>CAWGFW010000001.1:0-396287 GCA_963822025.1 uncultured Acidobacteriaceae bacterium
TTGGACGGAGATCATGGACACAACTTCACCTGAACGATTGGCTACACTCCGGAAGATGTGACGAGTGTCCATCCCCCATACATATTCGGCTGCTCTCATCCTCATGCTGGTCAGCATGCTCTGCTGGGGTAGCTGGGCAAATATGCAGAAGATCGATAAACGGTGGCGGTTCGAACTCTTCTACTGGGACTACATCTGGGGTCTGCTGGCGTGTGCGCTGTTGTTTGGCTTGACGCTAGGAAATACAAATCCTGCGTCGCCGGATAGCTTTCTCCGCAGTCTAGCGAGTGCAAGTTTCCGCAGTCTTTTGGAAGCTTTTTTCGGCGGTGTCATCTTCAACCTCGGAAACCTGCTGCTCGTGGCAGCGATATCCGTGGCGGGCATGGCGGTGGCATTCCCGATCGGAGCGGGCTTGGCGTTGGTGATTGGAGCCATCATCAACTACATCATTTCGCCAAAAGGAAACCCCATTCTGCTTTTCGGCGGAATCGCGCTGATTGGCATCGCCATTGTCCTCGATGCAATGGCGTATCGGGGCTTGCCTGGGGGTGCGAAGGCCAGCACAAAAGGGGTTGGATTGAGTCTGGCTTGTGGCGTCGCTGTGGGACTGTTCTACCCATTCGTCGCCAAGGCGTTAACTGGTCCGCATCATTTGGGACCCTACACCGTGTTTTTCGTCTTCGCATTGGGAGCCGTTGTTTCCAATTTCCCGATGAACTATGGACTGATGCGTCGACCGGTAAGTGGCCAACCACTCCGGGTAAGGGAATATTTCAAGGGGCGAATGAGTCAGCACGCGTGGGGAATCTTAGGCGGAGCAATTTGGGGTATCGGGACCATCGCAAACTTCGTGGCCTCCTACGTGCCGATGATTGGTCCCGCCACTTCGTTTTCTCTCGGCGAGGGCAACACGATGATCTCCGCCATATGGGGCATCTTTGTGTGGAAGGAATTTCACGGCGCGGGAACCCGAGTCAAGGGTTTCCTTGCGATTATGTTTCTGTTCTTTGTATGCGGTCTCAGCTGCATCGCGCTCGCTCCGGTATTCCATTAGGAGAAACGAACCGGACTGAGCTGCAGATACTGGAGGTAGGATGACGAAGTCAGACAATGAAAGTGGAGCGTTCGGACGGCCTGGGATTCATCCTCGATGGACGCACGGAGGGAAAGACGGGGTGGGAACTGCATACGCAGCTTCCAGCAAAATCTGGTTTACGTTTTGGAATGGCATCATCACAGAGGTTTACTATCCGACTGTATGTCGACCGCAACTCCGGGACCTTCAATATTTGATCAGCGATGGCAAGAGTTTCTTCCATGACGAAAAACGTCACCTCAAACACAAATTCGAACGCCTGTCCGATCATGCGCTTGGATACCGTTGCACGAACTCCGATCCCCATGGCCGCTACGCCATCGTTAAAGAAATTATTGCGGACCCGCATCTTGCCTGTGTTCTTCAACGCACCAAGGTGACGGGTGACGAGCCGTTTATTTCGAAGCTGCAGATATATGCGTTGTGTGCTCCACACCTGGAAGTCGGAGGATGGGGGAACAATGGTTACGTTACGGAACTGGACGGCCGCAAGATTCTTATGGCACAGAAGCGAGGAACATGGCTGGCACTGGCCGCCACAGTTCCCTTTTCTCATACTTCGTGCGGATACGTCGGCCATAGCGACGGCTGGACCGATCTGTCTACCAACTTTCAAATGGACTGGGAGTTCGACCACGCTACTGACGGCAACATAGCGCTCACCGGGCAATTGGATCTGAGTGCCCACCGCGAGTTCACCCTTGGCCTCGCTTTTGGAGACACGCAACACCGGGCGATTACAACACTCTTGCAGGCACTGGGCACTCCCTTCGAAGAGCATCACAAGCGCTACACCGAGCAATGGGACCGTACTTCGGCGCGCTGCCAGATGCCCTTAGAGAAGGTTTCGAGCGACAAGGGCAACCTGTACCACAGCAGTTTCAGTCTAATGCTCGCTCACGAAGACAAGTCCTATCCGGGCGCTTTGATCGCCTCTCTCTCAATTCCCTGGGGAGAAGCGGCCGGTGACAAAGACCAAGGCGGGTACCACTTGGTTTGGACCCGGGACATGGTCAACAGCGCTTCCGCCCTGCTTGCCTCCGGTGAGAGCGCCACATCTTTGCGGGCGCTCATTTATCTTGCGGTTTGTCAGCAAGAAGATGGTGGTTTTTCGCAGAATTTCTGGGTTGATGGGAATCCGTATTGGCGGGGAATCCAATTGGATGAGGTTGCCTTTCCTATATTGCTGGCCTTACGCCTCAGCCAACAGAATGCGCTGCAGGATTTTGATCCGTCTCCGATGGTGCTAAAAGCAGCCAGTTACTTGCTGCGGCATGGGCCGGTCACCCAACAGGAACGCTGGGAGGAAGCCAGCGGCTATTCCCCGTCCACTTTAGCTTCGAATATTGCAGGCTTGATTGGCGCGGCATATTTTTGCAGGCAGCGGGCGGATGAAAATGCGGCAGAGTTTCTTGAGCAATACGCTGATTTCCTGGAATCGCATATCGAAGCTTGGACAGTGACAACGGAAGGCACTCTGGTTCCAGGCATTCGACGCCACTACATACGGATACTGCCCGACGATGTGGACAACCCTGATCCGGCGGAAGACCCCAACTCGGGAATCCTGAAGATCGCAAACCTTGCGCCCGGAACCCGAAATTCATTTCCGGCAAAGGAGATTGTCGATGCAGGATTTCTTGAACTGGTTCGTTACGGCATAAGAAAGGCGGACGATCCAATAATTGTGGATTCACTGAAAGTTATCGATGCGGTATTGAAGGCGGACACTCCGATGGGGCCGGTTTGGCATCGCTACAATCACGACGGTTACGGCCAGCGAGAAAACGGAGGGCCTTACGTCGGGTGGGGCAAGGGTCGCGCATGGCCGCTTCTCACGGGAGAACGGGCGCACTTTGAACTCGCTGCAGGACGAGATGTAAAACCGTACATACGCGCAATCGAAGGCTTTGCCTCGGCGACGGGTTTATTGCCGGAACAAGTATGGGATGAAAAAGACCAGCCGAATGCTCATATGTTTCTCGGCCGGCCCACGGGCTCGGCCATGCCTCTGATGTGGGCTCACGCGGAGTACGTCAAGCTGCTGAGGTCTGCAGCCGACGGCCACGTTTTCGATCTGATTCCTGAAGTTGCAAAGCGCTACCTCGGAGATCGGAAGGCCTGTCAGCTGTTCGAGATCTGGAAGCCAAATCGCAGGGTCCGTGCCGTGAAGAAGGGCTACATTTTGCGCATCCAGGCTCCGGCTTCCTTCCATCTGCATTGGACGAGCGACGAGTGGAGCACGGTCAAAGATACTTCGTCCTCGACAACCACTCTCGGAATTGATTTCGTTGATATTCCGATCGTTGCGACGCAGCGTGCGCCGATTCGATTCACCTTCTTCTGGCCCGAACGCAATTCGTGGGAAGGGCGTGACTACATGGTCGAGATCAAACCATAAAAAACGCCTTACTTATTCCTCAGTATGGTCATCCAAAGTGATGGCGAGGGCCGAGCGGTGGTTTTGCGAGAGAGGTGACAAGCGTGCCGCAAGAGAATCATTTTGACATCATCATCATCGGCACGGGAGCCGGTGGCGGAACGCTCGCCTACCATCTCGCTCCATCCGGCAAACGCATTTTGCTTTTGGAACGAGGCGACTACCTGCCGAGGGAAAAGGACAACTGGAACTCCAGCGCGGTCTTTCTTGAATCGAAGTACCGGGCCAAGGAAACCTGGTACGACAAGGACGGAAATACGTTCCATCCGGGCATTCAGTACTACGTCGGCGGCAATACAAAGGTCTACGGCGCGGCGTTGCTGAGATTTCGCAAAGAGGATTTTGGGGAAGTCCGGCATTATGGCGGTATCTCACCCGCTTGGCCGCTTCGCTACGAGGACTTCGAACCTTATTACACCAAAGCGGAAAGTCTTTATCACGTTCATGGGGAACATGGGATCGATCCCACGGAAGGCCCAGCGAGTGCTCCTTATCGTTACCCGCCAGTGAGCCACTCACCACGCATTCAAGAGCTGTTCGATGATTTCCTACGGTGCGGCCACCACCCCTTCCCATTGCCCCTCGGTATTTTGCTTGATGAAAAGGACGGCAAGGCCCTGCACACGAGTGCTTGCGTACGATGTGCCGCGTTCGACGGATTTCCGTGCCTGGTCAACGGCAAAGCAGATGCCCAGGTGATTTGCGTCGACCCGGCTCTCGATCATCCGAATGTTCAGCTACTCACAGGCTCATATGTCAAGCGTCTCGAAACCGACGCGTCCGGCCACGTGGTAACCAAGGTGGTGGTGGAGCGCGACGGGCAATCGGAGGAATATTCGGCGGACATCGTGGTCGTCTCTTGTGGGGCGATCAATTCCGCCGCTCTTCTGCTGCGCTCTGCGAACGATAAGCACCCGAATGGTCTGGCGAACAGTTCGGATGTGGTCGGGCGCCATTACATGAGGCATAACAACTCCGCTTTTATGGCAATTTCGAAAAACCCTAATCCGACCGTGTTCCAGAAAACTCTTGGTCTGAACGACTTCTATTTTCGCTCCGATGATTGGGAATACCCGTTGGGCGGCATCCAGATGCTCGGAAAAACTGATGGCGACATGCTCAAGGGAGAAGCACCGGACTGGGCTGTTTGGAAACCCGAGTTTGCCCTGGATTACATGGCTGAACACTCCATCGACTTCTGGATCCAATCCGAAGATCTGCCTCATCCCGACAATCGCGTCACCATCAACCGGGATGGAAAGATTACCTTGGCCCTCGAAGCCACAAACACAGAAGGACACCAGCGGCTAGTCGCGAAACTCAAGGGAATGCTCAAGGAGCTCCACCTTCACGACCACCTGATGTCGCGATCATTGTATCTGGGCAAGAAAATTCCAATTGGCGGTACCGCTCATCAGGCGGGAACCATTCGCTTCGGTCGCGATCCCAGGACGTCAGCGCTTGATCTGAACTGCAAGGCCCACGATTTGGATAATCTCTATGTTGTCGATGCCAGCTTTTTCGTGTCAATTGCGGCAGTGAATCCTAGCTTAACCATCATCGCCAATGCGCTGCGAGTGGGAGACCACCTGCTGCAACGGCTGGGCTAACTGCGGACAACGAAAGTTGTTCTTAGCACACCTAGAAGAAAGCACTAAGTGAGATAGGAAATACATTTATGAAAGCTATTGCGATCATTCCAGGTACGACGGGCTCACGCATCGTAGACCGGCCCGAGCCCGCCATCACTGCCCCGGACGAAGTAAAGGTCAAAGTCATACGCGTCGGCATCTGTGGCACCGACAGGAAAGAAGTATCCGGGGGACGTGCGGATGCGCCTGACGGTCAGAAAGAACTCGTCATCGGCCACGAGATGTTTGGCCAGGTGGTGGGATTGGGCTCGTCGGTAACTCGCGTGAAAGTGGGAGATTTCGCCGTGTTTACGGTCAGGCGAGGGTGTGGGCAGTGTCCGCCCTGCCAGATGGGGCGCGCGGACATGTGCCAGACCGGCAAGTACCGAGAGAGAGGCATCCACGGGTTGGATGGCTATCAAACGCAATTCGTAGTTGATAAAGAACAATACATCGTGTCTGTTCCGGCTGAACTGGAGCCGGTTGGCGTGTTGATGGAGCCGCTCTCCATCGTCGAGAAAGCCATTGATGAGGCACTTCGATTACAAACTGTGCGATCCCCAGAAGCCGCTATTACTCCCAGCTGGATAGTCGGGACTCCTTGCCTCGTAGCTGGTCTGGGACCAGTAGGCTTGCTAGCCTGCATGGTCTTGCGACTGCGAGGGGCCGATGTTTACGGATTGGATGTGGTCGATTCTACGAGCGCCCGCCCGAAGTGGCTGAATGTTATTGGGGGACATTATGTAGACGGCCGTAAAGTGCCCGCAGATCAGGTTGAGAAAACAATTGGTGCAATGGATTTAGTCCTCGATGCCAGCGGGATCGCAGCGCTCGAATTTAACCTGCTGGATTCGTTGGGCCGGAATGGGGTCTATGTGCTTACAGGTATTCCCGGAGGTGATCGTCCATTGCAAATTGCGGGCGCGGAACTCATTCGCCAACTGGTTCTGGATAATCAAGTCATGTTAGGCAGTGTGAACGCAGCACGTGGCCACTTTCAAATGGCCGTGGATGATTTGTCTCAGGCTCATCTGCGATGGGGAGATCACATCGCAGCCTTGATCACGAATCGTTATCCATACAGCCAGTTTGCGGCGTCGGTGGAGCATCACCCGCCCGATGCCATCAAGGAAGTCATCGAGTGGGCTTAAGAGGCGCGGAAGAGCGCTCGGGCGAACTTTGATCGAACCCTTGAATCGAACGGATAGTCGTAGGCACAGGCAGTACCGCGTACCTACTGCGCTGCGCTTCGCTTGGCAGCGGAGGAAAACAAGTATTCCATCCTCACCCGCAAACCAACCTCTCTAACGCTGCTCCCTTGATCTGCCCGCTCCACGTATCGGGCAAACTCCTCGCTGGTCGTGATGCCCTTGTCCTTCAGTAGTTGGACGACCCCATTGATCTGCGCATCCAGTATCTCAAGATATGGGAGGACTTCCGCAAAAACCTCTTCCGCAGGGCTGTTCATTTCTCAATCTCCCGGCTGTGTTGCAGCCTTCTCAATGCCACCGCAGGAATTGGTGGAGGCGGCGGGAGTCGAACCCGCGTCCGAAAATGTTACTGGTCAAGAGACTACATGCTTATTCCGGTTCATGCCCTGGGCATTACCCCAGGACGTTCGCGACGGCTGCTCAGAACGGACAAGAAACAGTCGCCGCTAGCCTGTGATCTTAGCCTCCCTGCCCAGACGTAGCAGAGAGGAGCGGCCCGCTGTGTGACGTCCTGACCGCAGCCCACGGGCGAAGCCGCGGAGGACGGCAACTTAACTAATTAAGCTGCGTATGCCATCTGTTGATTGGCAATTATCATTTTGCACGCGATTACGGGTGTGTGCACCCCGGCATGCCTCTTGGCCGCAAGCATCTCCGTCGAAGCCGTGACGCCCCCACTGGTGGGAATTGGCCTTTAAAGAACTACTTCTATTGTCGACCGGAAATGCAGGTTAGTCAAATGACGACGGGACGGCTTCGAGCCGTCAGTTCTTCAGTTCCCTGGTGGCTCATCACCACGAATAAACCGTCCAGTCGTCTACGTAGACGGTGTAGCCTGCCGTCGTGTTTGCGTTGTCCAGCTGAAAATGGATTCCCAGCAATTCCGACGGCGTTGTCTGCGGCGCCGGCGCAAGCGAGGCGGAGATGGGTTGGAGCACTCCGTCGAAGCTGACCCCTTCGAAGTTGGTCGTTCCTCCGACGATTGAGAACTGTAGCGTTACACGTTGCCAGGTGTTGGCTTTTGCCGGTATGCAATTTGCGCCCAAGTTCTGCCATTCGAAGGTCTGTACGTTAAACCCGCGGAATGTTCCCGACTGGTAATTGCACTGGGTCGACATTTTGTACCAGTTGAGACCATCGTTCTTGAGCGCGGCAATTTCGAGCGCCTGGACGTTTTGCGGATTATCGATTCTCAAATAAAGGTCAAGAATAAAGTGAGTAGCGGCGGAATTGCCAAAATGGTAGTACCACATGACGTCGCCATATGGGGTGCCGCTTTCAGAATAGGAGGAAGCAGTGCCATCGTTATTGAGGCTGGGCGAACTTATATTCTGCGTCAGGGTGTAAGTTAGCGGAACGGGCGCATTTGCGCACGAACCGACACATATCTGCCAGCCTGAGAGCGCCTGAGCGTTCTTGCTGATCGACGCTTGATTAGGCGCAACGACCCCGGGCGGCAAAATGTTTGGATCGAGATTGTTGTAAGTAGAAGCGGGGGTCGAGCCTGCTCCCGAGCCGCAGCCCAGGAGGGAAGTTACACCCAACACTAATGCTGAGAGGCTAGCGCTCGATGTCGAGAGAGTCGACATAATGGAGTCCTTTCCGCGAAGCGGAGCTTCCGCAAGAGGATTGCATGGCGGAAGCTAAGACGTGAGGGGCGCGTATGAGTGACGTCCGTATTATCTTAGTAACCCAACTCTGGCAGGTTCGTTGTGCGCTGCCAATAAAAAAACACTGGATCTCAGGTGTTTACTGTAGAAAGCGAACGCCGCCCTTAGAAGTTTCACCCTCCGACCCAAATCGCCCAAGATTTTTCCCTGCTACGGTTCGTCGATGGTGATTGTGGCCGAGATGGATTTTGTGGAGTCGGTTACAGAGGTTGCGGTAATGGTCACGCTACCGCCTGACGGAACTGTTGGCGGGGCCTGATAAGTGGTTGGGACATTGCTAGCTATGGGGTTCGGAGAAAATGTTCCGCACTCTTTGGCGGGAAGACAGGAGAAATTTACGCCTGCGTTTTTAGGATCGTTGGTGACGATGGCGGCAATGCCTGTCGTCGCGCTGATCTTGAGCCCAGTCGGCGGCGGAAATCCGGTGCTAAATGTCACGACAATTGCGGGCGGCTGATATCTCGGATCGCCGCAGGCGACGAGCGCGACAATCGCGGTCATGGCAATCATCGCCCAGACAATGCGGGCCGTCGAGCGCCGAACGTTCATAGAATAGTTCGATGCCATCTGCAACACCGGAGTCTAGCACGGGCGGATGGAGCGCGGGACAGCTCCCGGCGACCCAATTCGAAGGAGCTCTAAATTGGTCGAGTTCATATTAAGTTAGAATCGGGCAGAGGGCCGCAGTGCTGCTTCCGAAGACTCCATGACCGATATCTCTCGCCTGTTTCAAGCCTTTCTTGCTCCAGCCATTTTTGTTTCCGCAACCGCTTTGCTCATTCTCTCCATCAATGTTCGGCTGATGGGCATCGTCAGTCGATTGCGGCAGTATGTGCACGCGAAACATGATGCCGCCAAAAACGACCGGGTGCAGGAGGCCGAAGCCTACACCACCCAGATCAACGCCATCGAGCAGAGAGCGGAGATGATGCGCCGCTCGTTTCTACTGGTCCTTATTTCTCTCCTGGGTACAATTGCGGCCTGCCTGCTTCTGGGAGTCGGACTTTACTGGACGCAGGTTGCGGTCGCGGCCGTCATCGTCTTCGTGCTCGCTCTGCTTTGCCTGTTGGCGGGAACCTTCTACTACCTCCGCGAAGTTACGCTGGCGCTAAGTTCGGTACATGAGGAGGCGCGGGATGCGCGCTTCATGGACCTGGGCGGCCAGCCCGAACGTCGAATCCGCGATCCGCTCTGAATCGGGCGACTTTTCCCTTTGTCTATAAATTGTCAAATCTATGTCACTTTCTATCCCGAAGCGCGCTATTCCGCTGATATCACGCTACAGTTTGGAGGTATGATGCAAGCCAAATATGACGCGGGGTCGGGCGTGTACAAGAACATATCTTCAGCCACGGTAGGGGCGGCAACGATGACGATAGAAACGGCACCGGCGAGCGCGGAGCGAATCCTGGTGATCGAGGATGACCGCGCGGTGCAGAAAGCCCTCAAGCGACTATTCGAAGCCGAAGGCTTTGCCGTCGACATCGCGGGGAACGGAGCCGCGGGTCTGGAGATGTTTCGCGCGGCCGCGCCTTCGGTGTTAGTACTCGATTTGAGTTTGCCGGGCACGCCCGGGCAAGACGTTTGCCGGGAGATCAGCCAGGCCGACCCCTCCCTCCCCATCATTATTCTGAGCGCCCGAACCGAGGTGATGGACAAGGTGCTGCTGCTGGAACTGGGTGCCCATGACTACGTGACCAAGCCCTTCAGTCCGCGGGAACTTCTGGCGCGCGTGCGCACGGCCATGCGGCGGTCGCCCTTGATGCGAACGCCGCTGGCCCAGACCTTTGAGTTTGGCGATGTCAAGGTTGATTTCACGAGAATGGAATTGTGGCGGGACGGGAGCCTGGTGCCGCTGACTTCGCAGGAATTCAAAGTTCTCAAATTCATGATTCAGAACGCTGAGCGCGTCCTGTCGCGCGAAGAGTTGCTGAATCATGTTTGGGGATACCGGAATTATCCCAGCACGCGCACCGTGGATAACCATATTCTTCGGCTGCGGCAGAAGTTAGAGAAGGATCCCGCGAATCCTTTACACTTCCGTACCGTGCACAGCTCAGGTTATAAATTTCTACCGTAGAGTAGAAGGTCAGAGGTAAGAGGCCAGATTGCAGAGGTAAAACCTTCAGCTCTTATTTCATTCGAGGTCAGGTTCCTACCTCCGCAATCTGGCCTCTTACCTCTGACCTCTTTCGCTCCTTCGAGGCATGACCATGGGTGGAATTCGGCTGCGTACCAAGTTCCTGCTCTCCATGGTAGCCGTGTCCGCGGCGCTCACGTTCGCAACCCTCCTTGTGGTGCGACACACCGTGGAGCAGGAGGTGCGCCTCGGAATTCAGCGCGACCTTGAGAATTCCGTTTCTGCATTCCGCAACTTTCAGCAGCAACGTGAAGTCACGCTCGAGCGATCGGCGGCGCTGCTGGCCGACCTGCCGAATGTACGCGCACTGATGACTACGCACGATCCGGCGACCATCCAGGACGCATCGCGCGACTTATGGCAACTGGCGGGCAGCGATCTGCTGTTACTCGCCGACTCCTCCGGCAAAGTGATGGCCCTGCAGGCCACCTCGTCCGAGATTACTGTCCGCGACGGGCAGGATTTTTTCCCCCATGTGGTTGCACCCGACGAAATGCGCCATTGGTGGTATGTCGACGGCCACCTCTACGAAGTTTTTCTCCAAAATATTTATTTTGGTCCCGCGAGCGGACACCAGGTCCTGGGATACCTGCTACTCGGTTACGAGATTGACGACCGCTTTACCCGCGACCTGAGCCGCGTGGCCGCGAGCGAAGTGGCATTTCGTTATGGAGATTCCATCGTACGCAGCACACTGAAACCTGCGCAGGAATCGGAGCTGCGCCAGGTGTCGCCGAGAATGGCCGCGGGAGGGCCGCCACAAGGCGATGCGATTCGGCTGGGCGGAGAACTCTTTCTAGCGACCTCTGTCGATTTGGCCACAGCGGGCGGGCGAACGCTGAATCTCTGGGTCTTGAAATCTTTCGATCAGGCGACCGCATTCTTGAGCAGCCTTAACGAGCTGCTGCTCGCGCTCGGGTTGGCCGCCGTGCTGGCGGGCAGCCTGCTGGTTTTCTTGATTTCGCACACATTCACGCGGCCGCTCGAAAATTTAGTCGCCGGAGTGCGTGCGCTCGAAATGGGCGACTACCGGTATCCGCTGCCGGTGAAAGGCGGCGACGAAGTTGCCGAGGTCACCGGAACTTTCGACCGTATGAGAACAAGTCTGCAGCGGACCCAGCGCGAGTTGCTCGATGCGGAACGCCTCGCCACGATTGGCCGCATGGCAAGCTCAATCTCGCATGACCTTCGGCACTCGCTCGCAGCCGTGGTAGCCAATGCTGAATTCCTTTGCGAAAGCAACCTGACGCCATCGCAGCGCGAAGATCTCTACGCGGAAATACGAATCGCGGTCGACCAGATGACCGAGTTGATCGAGTCTTTGCTGGAATTCTCGCGCACGCGGGAATCCCTGCGTCCCACCTACGGCGACGTGCGATCGGCCATGGAGCGAGCGGTGCAGGGTGTGAAGGCGCATCCCGAGTTCCAGCGCATACGGATCCGCATCTCGTGCGACGGCTCGACCGAGGGCTGGTTCGATTTTAAGAAGCTGGAGCGCGCCCTTCTCAATCTGCTGCTCAATGCCTGCGAGGCGGTATCGACGGATTCTGGCAAAATTGATATTGCACTGCGGCGCCAGGGAGAGAATCTCGAAGTCCTCATTGAAGACAACGGTCCTGGAATCGCGGAGGCCGTGCGGGACAGGCTATTCGAGCCCTTTGTGAGCCATGGCAAGGAAAATGGGACGGGCATGGGCCTGACAGTAGTCCAAAAGATTCTTCAGGACCATGGAGGCGACATTGCGGTGATCCAGACTTCGACCTCCGGAACCACATTCCGTTTAAATATTCCGCTGAGTCCTTCAGTGGAAAATGTTCTGGCCGCCCGCCATGCGACGTAGACGGCATAATTTCTGTTGGGCATTCTTGAACGTGAATAAGAAGAACGGCGGCTTCGAGTGTGCATCGAAGTACGAAGCAAAAGCTGACTCGGTACAAAGTTAGTTGCGACGTGGTGCAGGAGGGTGACATGAGCAGGAGCAAGTTGGCCTGGTTCGAATGGTTACGGCTATCGTTGCTGATGTGCGCCGTTGCGTGGAGCGCATACGGCATCGCGCAGGAACCTGCGCTGCAGGCGGAGCCCGTCTCTTCCGCGACCCGCTCAGTGTCATCCGCTGAGCCGCTAGATGACTCGGTGCGCGAATTGCGCGAACAGGTCCGCCAGTTGCAGGCGGCGGTCGCCGAGATGCGCACTGACTGGCAGCACGCCCGCGAGGAAACGACCGAACTGCGCCGCGAACTCGACGAAGTTCGCGCCGGCGCGGGCACGCGCACTGCGCTATTGAAAGAAGCGATGGTTCAGTTGGGTGCGGGGAACTCAGCGGATGCGGCGCAAAATGGCGCGATCGACAATCAAGCGGACCAACCCCCTCAGGGAAATGGAAACAAGAATGAGCATGCGGCCAGCGTCGAAGAAGAATATCAACTGCTCAGCGGAAAAGTCGACGATCAGTATCAGACAAAAGTGGAGAGCGCGTCCAAGTATCGCGTACGGCTCTCGGGCATCGTGCTGATGAATCTGGTGAGCAATCAGGGCGTTGTCGACAGCATCGATCTTCCGACCTTGGCCTATGCTCGCCCAGCAGGCGATTCTGGCGGAAGTTTTGGAGCAACGCTACGGCAGTCGGAGATAGGATTCGAAACCTTCGGCCCCAACGTGGCGGGCGCGAAGACCCGAGCCGACCTGCAACTCGATCTCGCGGGCGGATTCCCTGCCGTTCCCAACGGAATTAATTCCGGCATCATGCGCCTGCGCACGGCAACCATGCGCATGGATTGGACCAACACTTCCGTGGTGGTCGGGCAGGATGCAATTTTCTTCTCGCCGAATTCGCCTACCTCGTTTGCATCCCTCGCGATTCCGGCGCTCTCGTATGCGGGGAACTTGTGGAGTTGGGTGCCGCAAATTCGTGTTGAACATAAAATCGCGTTCAGCGAAGACTCCAGCTTGCTCTTGCAGGGAGGAATTCTTGACCCCGTAACTGGTGAAACGCCGGGCACTCCGCCAGGCGCGCCGTCGGGCGACAATTATTATCGGCAAGCTGGCCCCGGAGAAGAATCTCGTCAGCCGGCCTATGCCACGCGCATCGCCTGGACGAGAAATGTTTTCGGACAACCGTTGCGGCTGGGAGTTGGAGGTTACTACAACCGGCAGGATTACGGCTTTAACCGCAATGTCGATGGCTGGGCCGGAATGACCGATATTGAGCTCCCTCTCACCCGCCAGCTGTCGTTGAGCGGGAAGATTTATCGCGGCAGGGCGATTGGCGGATTATATGGCGCATTCGGACAGAGCGTGTTATTTAGCGGCGATCCCACATTGGCCACTACTCAAGTGCAAGCCCTGGATTCGGTTGGCGGCTGGGCCCAGTTAAAATACCGGCCCGCGAATAAATGGGAGTTCAACGCAGCCTTTGGGATGGATAATCCATATGCCAGCGACTTGAAATATTTTCCCTATGCTCAGAGTTATGGGGATCCGTCCTTGGCGAAGAATCAGGCCGCCTTTGTGAATTTCATTTATCGTCCGCGCTCGGACCTATTATTTTCCGCCGAGTATCGGCACCTGACGACCTATTCCCTCACCGATGGCACGAATGGCGCGGGACATTTGAATCTGATGATGGGCGTTCTTTTTTAAAAGCGATGAGCCACAGAAGAATCTTGATCTGGGTCGCGGTGTTATGGACTGGCGGAATCGCCGTGCCGCCCTGCGCGACGACACAGGTCATTACCACAACTGTACGCGGGCGCGTCGTGATCATCGGTGCTGCCAAGACTGGCAAGCCGAAACACGATAGAACGCTTCCTCAAACTGTCGTCTGGCTGACGCCGCTGGCGGCGGGAGGGGACGCGACGGCGGTCACGCCCGGCACGGATCCAAATCCCGCGCCAGCGCCGGCGCAAGTTCCGCGGCTGGTGCAGAAGAACAAGAGCTTCGAACCACATGTCCTGGTAGTGCAGGCTGGCTCGCTGGTGGAGTTTCCCAATCGCGATCCTTTTTTTCACAACGTCTTTTCACTTTTCGAAGGCAAGCGCTTTGACCTCGGTCTGTACGAGGCGGGAACTTCGCGCATGGTGCGATTCGACCGGCCCGGGATCAGCTACATTTTCTGTAATATCCATCCCGAGATGAGCGCGGTGGTGATCACGATTGCGACGCCTTTTTATGCCATTTCTGCGCACGACGGTCTACTCAGCCTGACCGGCGTTCCTTATGGGCGCTATATCTTGCACATCTGGAGCGAGGGCATGGGTCCGGAAAATGCGCAGCCCCTGACGCGCGAGATCACCATCGGCGAGAACGCTTCGTCGCTGGGCGTGATCCATGTTCCACCGGCGAATGGAGACCACATTGCGCACAAGAACAAATACGGCCGCGAATACGACGAACCTACGCCCAACAGTTCAGTCTACGAGCAACAACGCTAAGCTTAGGGCGGCGGCAGGTTATAGATCGAGATGGCAAAAAGAAAACAGCGCTGGCTAATCAATCTCTATCCGCCGTTTCTGGGCGCGGGCATCCGCATAACTCGCCTGCAGCCGGATTGGAAAGCAATCGACGTGGAGATGAAGCTGACTTTCTGGAATCGCAATTACGTCGGCACTCACTTCGGCGGTTCACTGTACGCCATGACCGATCCTTTTTATATGCTGATGCTCATCGAAAATCTGGGCCCGGATTACGTCGTGTGGGACAAATCCGCGAGCATCCGTTTCCGAAAACCGGGAAAAGGCAAAGTGGTCGCCACCTTTCGCTTAACCGATCAGCAGATCGAAGACCTGCGTGCGGAATTGAAAATCCAGGGAAAAATCGAAGCTACGTTTATAGTGGAAGTAAAAGATGAAGGCGGCACCGTAATCGCCGAGGTAGACAAAGTGTTACATATCCACAAGAAACGAACAGAGGGAGCGTAGCCTCGAATTCGCGATGGCATGACTTGCGCATGGCTCGCGCGTCACAAGCTGTGGTGATTCAGGACACGGAGTCCCGCTCGCCTGAATGTTTTAATAAATATGTCGCCGAATTCAACGCTTGGGGGGAGATTCCGATGAATTTACGCAACTGGTCAAAATCGAAGGCCGACTATGGGCGAAGACTTGTCCACTCCGGTATCGCGGGAGTGCGGTCGGCCAGCCAAGAATTTCTCGACGAAGAATCGCCTGCTCCCAGGCTAGTTGAGTCCGTTCGCAGTGCCCTGGCCCCCGCCGTTGTCGGAGCGTGCATCGGCGCACTAGGAGGCGGCTCGGTACCCCGCCAGAAATCTGTAGGCCGGGCCTTGGTGTTCGGCCTGCTCGGCGGCGCCATCGGGCTCGGCGCAGGTCTCGCCTGGGAAAGCCGGCGCTTGACCGCAAGCGCCGTGGGTGGAGCTCTTAGAAATATTGGCCGCGTGCGCGACGAGCAGTGGTTGGTCAAACATCCGATCAATTACGCATAAAGCTATCGCCAACGACGCCGTATCAGCGTTCGTCAGGCGGTCGCGGACTGCTTTCTGAGCAGACTCCAACACTTTCGCGCAATCATCCAATCTTCCTGCGCATGAATTACCAAAACGCGAACCGCCGCATCCGCGTTCGAAACATCTGTATCGCCTTTCGTGGGCGATTGTGCGTTCTTGGCGCGATCAAGTATCACGCCCGCAAATCCCAAATTGTCGCTCGCCGCGGCGCGGACTTCCGGTGAGTTTTCACCAACCCCGGCGCTGAATACGAGAGCATCGATCCCTCCGAGCACGGCAATCATTGCTCCAATTCCCGACCGCAAGCGATGGACATATATGTCAAATGCCAGTTGAGCACGCGCCTTCGTCGCCGACTCGTCGCCGTTCTTGATGGTGGCGAGGATCTCGCGCATATCTCCCGAGATGCCAGAGATCCCCAGTAATCCCGATTTCTTATTGAGCACATCATCAAGCTTTTCGTCGAGAAAGTGTCTCTGTCGCATCAGATAAGTCAAAATGCCGGGGTCGACCGACCCCGAGCGTGTACCCATCATCAGGCCCTCAAGCGGAGTAAAACCCATGGTCGTGTCCACGCTTCGACCTTCGCGAACCGCGGCCAACGAGCAACCATTGCCCAGGTGGCAAGTGACCAGCCTCAGGGAATTCAGATCCTTGCCCAGCAGCTGCGCCGCCCGCTCCGCGCAATATTGATGATTGATGCCGTGAAACCCATAGCGCCTGATCCCCTGCTCGAACCACTCATACGGCCCGGGATAAGTGGCCGCCGCCAGCGGCATCTGATGATGAAATCCAGTGTCGAAGACAGCAACTTGCGGAACCGGTCCCAGCAGCTTCGCGACAATTTCCATGCCCTCAAGCTCGGCACGATTATGCAGCGGCGCGAATGCAGAAACTTTTTCGATCTCCGACTTGACCTCAGGCGTGACCATCGCGGGTTCGAAATAATGCGGACCGCCGTGCACCACGCGATGCCCCACCACATCGATGGCAGAAGGGTCAGAAATTTCCCGGGTCTTGCCGCTCCATAAAGTGGCGAGCAAGCGCTTGATGGCTTCGCCTCGAGAAGTCACCGCGGCCACGTCGCTTACCGTAACGCCTCGCAAAGTCTTAATGGAATAGTGAGCCTGATCATCCACCCATTCGACTTTACCCTCCCACACACACGCCGGCGGATTGTCGGGCAGCGCGTCGCCAATTTCGTAGACGCAACTCTTCTGGCTGCTGGAACCGGAATTGAGAACGAGCACCTTCAATGAGCGACACCCTTAACCACCAAGGCCACTAAGGCGCACGAAGGCAATCCTCCAAACAACCTTCGCGGTACTTCGTGTCCTTGGTGGTCCACGATTTTTCTCCGCGTTGTGCGAATGCTAATAAGGCCACGTCCAGTCGCGGATTTCCGGCATATCGTCGCCGCGTTCGCGAATATATTGTTTATGCTCGATGAGTTTGTTGCGCAGCATCTGCTTGAAGTGGCCTCCGATCTTCTGCAGCCGCGGAACCCGGTCGACCACATCTCCAGCCAAGTGAAAGCGATCGAGATCGTTCATCACCGTCATGTCGAACGGTGTAGTAGTCGTTCCTTCTTCTTTATAGCCGCGCACATGGAAATTATCGTGATTGTGTCGCCGGTAGGTGAGGCGATGAATCAACCAGGGATAACCGTGGTAGGCGAAAATCACCGGCTTATCGACCGTGAACATGGAATCGAAATCGAAATCCGACAGTCCGTGCGGATGCTCGCTCGATGGTTGAATGGTCATCAGATCCACGACATTCACCACGCGAATCCTGATATCCGGAAAATGTTCACGCAGAAGATCGACGGCGGCCAGCGTTTCCAGAGTCGGAACATCGCCCGCGCAGGCCATCACCACATCGGGCTCTCCGCCCTTATCAGTGCTTGCCCAATCCCACATCCCAACGCCGGTGGTGCAATGCTCGATCGCCGCCTCCATGCTGAGGTACTGTAAGGCGGGCTGCTTGCCGGCGACGATCACATTGACGTAATGCCGGCTGCGCAAACAATGATCAGCGACCGAGAGCAGACAGTTGGCATCGGGCGGAAGGTAAACGCGCACGATATCAGCCTTCTTATTGACGACGTGATCGATGAAGCCGGGATCCTGATGGGTAAATCCGTTGTGATCCTGCCGCCACACATGCGAGGTCAACAAGTAGTTCAGCGATGCGATGGGGCGCCGCCACTCGATCTCGCGCGTAACCTTCAACCACTTGGCGTGCTGGTTGAACATCGAATCGATAATGTGAATAAACGCTTCGTAGCAGGAGAAGAAACCGTGACGCCCGGTGAGCAGGTAACCTTCCAGCCAGCCCTGGCACATGTGCTCGCTGAGCATCTCAAGCACACGTCCGTTCCGCGACAGATGTTCGTCAACCGGAAGAATCGGCTCCATCCACAGCTTGTCGGTCGTTTCATACAGAGCTTCCAGCCGGTTGGACGCCGTTTCATCCGGTCCGAAGACGCGGAAGTTCTTCGAATCGGCATTCATCTTCATCACGTCGCGCAAGAAGCCTCCGAGCACGCGCGTGGCCTCGGCGTTCTCAGTACCTGGCTTCGAGACTTTTACAGAGTAATCGCGAAAGTCGGGCATGATCAGGTCGCGCAACAGCAACCCGCCATTCGCATGCGGATTCGCTCCCATCCGTCGATCGCCCTTCGGGGCCAACTCCGCGAGCTCCGAAATCAACTTGCCCTTCCTGTCAAACAATTCCTCTGGCTGGTAACTCCTCATCCAGTCTTCGAGTATCTTCAGGTGCTCCGGCTTCGTCCGCACGTCGGCCACCGGCACCTGATGTGCGCGCCACGTGCCCTCGATCTGCTTCCCGTCGACCACCTTCGGTCCCGTCCATCCCTTCGGACTTCGCATCACGATCATGGGCCACGCTGCTACCCGTGCATCTCCGCCGCCCTTTCCGCTGCGCCCATTATTCCTACGAGCGCCATCTTGAAGCGAGCGAATCTCCTTCACTGCGCTGTCCAGCGTTCCGGCCATGAGCTGATGCATCGCCGCGGGTTCGTGTCCCTCAACGAAATATGGCTTCCAGCCGTAGCCGGTGAAGAGGCGAGTCAGTTCGTCATCGTCCATTCGCCCGAGCACGGTTGGATTCGCGATCTTGTAGCCGTTGAGATGAAGAATCGGCAATACCGCGCCGTCGCGCACCGGATCGAGAAATTTATTTCCGTGCCAGCTCGTTGCCAGCGGCCCCGTCTCTGCCTCGCCGTCTCCGACCACGCAGCACGCCAGCAGGTCGGGATTGTCAAAAACAGCGCCGCAAGCGTGCATGATCGAATAACCCAGCTCTCCCCCTTCGTGAATAGAGCCCGGAGTTTCTGGCGCCGCGTGGCTCGGAATCCCTCCCGGAAACGAAAACTGCTTAAACAGTTTTTGCAACCCTTCTTCGTCTTGTGTGATGTTGGGGTATAACTCGCTGTAAGTGCCCTCTAAGTAGGTGTTCGCGACCATCCCCGGTCCGCCATGCCCTGGCCCCGCGAGATAGATCACATTCAGATCGTATTGCTTGATCAGCCGGTTGAAATGGACATAGACGAAGTTCAGCCCTGGCGTGGTGCCAAAGTGTCCCAGCAGTCGCGGCTTGATGTGCTCAACTTTCAGCGGTTCGCGCAGCAGCGGATTAGCGTAGAGATAGATCTGGCCCACGGAAAGATAATTAGCCGCGCGCCAGTAAGCATCGATCTTGCGCAACTCTTCCGCGGTTAATGGTTGGCCTGTGGGCGATGCGCCGACGGCACGAGATTGAGGGGGTTTCAGCGTAGCTGGAGGAGTCATTCGGCGCCTTTCGGACTGGGGAATGTTTCTATTTTAGTTTTTTGCGGCTGCGGGCGCCAACGCTCTTGGGGTCGTACATCGCGCGGCCCTGGTCATCCTTTGAAACTGTATTTCCAATCACAAGCTGGTGTATGTGGAATCACTGACTTTCGTCGCTGAAAGCCTACTCTGGCATCGCTTGATGATCTTGACCTGTGAGCGATTCGCTTCCGGGTGGATCAGCTTGCAGGCCGCACTCATCTTCACCAAGCCAAGGAGCATTTATCATGTTTGCACGCATTGTCGAATTCACTCCGAAGCTGGCCAAGAAAGACGACTTCCTGAAGGTTGTGCGCAAGGAAGTAATGCCCATCCTGAAAAGCCAAGCCGGCTTCCTCGAATTTCTGCCCTTTGTACCCAACGTCACTGCGGAAAAGTGGGTCGCTGTCACCCTCTGGGCAGCGAAGCGGGATGCCGAGCGCTATGAGATTGAGGTGTATCCCAAAGTCGAAGGCATCATCAATCCCTATCTCAGCAGCCCGGTCAATTTCAGGCACTACAATGTCGAAACCTCGCTCTGCCAGCATTTTGTGGAGGCCCTGACGGCCTGATCCATAGGCCCGAAGGACATGGCCGGGGCAGCGTGGCTGCTCCGGCTCCTAGGGCGCGCATGCCTCGTTTGTGATCTACATCACATAGGACGGTACCGGCTATCATGGTCGCAAGCATCGCGGTCGATGACACTGTATTCTAGGCGTAGAACCGGAGGCCATTATGATGATGCTATACCGGCTGGTTCGTCTCATTGAGACTCATTCCGAAGCTCTCGCCGCTTGCCTTCTTGATCGCGTCCGCAACTCCGAGTTGACGCCCAGCTTCCAGAAAAATGTTCCGCCCGAAGAATTGAAAGAACGAGTCTGTGAGGTCTACCGCCATCTGGGCGAATGGCTCATCGGTAAGGATGAACTCCACCTCGAGCACCGCTATCTTCAGATTGGAGCTCAGCGCGCCGCCCAGCGCGTACCCCTGAACGAATTGATTTGGGTCATCGTTTTGACCAAGGAAAACCTGTGGGAGTTCATAAAAAAAGAATCGGTATTGGAGCGCCCGGTGGAAGTATTTGGGGAACTCGAGATGCTCCAACTACTGGAACAATTTTTTGACCGCGCTATTTATTACGCCTCGGTCGGCTACGAAATGGCCACCGCGGAACAGGCGATCGGGGGAAACGTTTCAGCACAAAAAGCGTAAGGGGTCGGCCACGGATGTCTTGGGAAACGGGATACGTAAAAAAAATTAAAACGCCAGACGAAGCCCTGCGCTGCGTCGACTCCGGCATGCGCGTGTATATTCAGCCTGGATGCGCTGAACCGGAGACGCTGGTCGAAGCTCTGATGCGACGTGGCCCGGCCGTACGAAATGTGGAAATCGTCCACATGATGACCATGGGGTCCGCGCCCTATGTGGCGCGCGAGATGGCGGCCCACTTTCGCCACAACGCGATTTTCATCGGCGCTAACGTGCGCCAGGCGATTAACGATGGCCGTGCCGATTACACTCCCATCTACCTCAGCGAGATTGAAGGACTATTCGAGAGCGGCGAGATGCCGATCGATGTTGCGCTCATCCAGGTTTCGCCTCCGGATTCCCATGGTTATTGCAGCTTTGGCGTAGGCGTCGATACCACGCTCACCGCCGCCAAGTGCGCGCGTTATGTAGTGGCGCAAGTTAATACCAACATGCCGCGCACCAATGGCGACAGCTTTATCCACGTAAACAATATCAACGTGGTTGTCGAATCGTCGCGCCTATTATGCGAACTGCCAACGCCTCCGATCACCGATCTGCAGAGCGCCATTGCGCGTATCGTTGCCGGCTTGATCGACGACGGCGCAGTGCTGCAGACAGGCATAGGCGGAATTCCCAATGCCGTGCTTCAA
Source organism: uncultured Acidobacteriaceae bacterium (assembly GCA_963822025.1). Taxonomy (GTDB): domain Bacteria; phylum Acidobacteriota; class Terriglobia; order Terriglobales; family Acidobacteriaceae; genus Acidiflorens. The sequence continues at coordinate 21,381 of CAWGFW010000001.1, forward strand.
TTCCTGGGCGATCGAAAAGATCTCGGAGTGCATAGCGAACTGATCTCCGACGGTGTCATTCCTCTTATTGAGGCTGGCGTGATCACGGGCGCGCGCAAGACATTCAAACCGCGCAAAATCGTCGTCGGCTTCGCCCTCGGAACAAAAACACTTTTCGACTTTGTCGACAACAACCCAGTTTTCGAGTTTCGTCCAACCGCGTATACCAACGATCCCGTGAGGATCGCCCGCAACGACAACATGGTGGCTATCAATTCGGCCTTGCAGATCGACCTGACCGGTCAAGTCTGCTCCGATTCCGTGGGCACCCAGTTCTACAGTGGAATCGGCGGGCAGGTTGACTTTCTGCGCGGAGCCTCGCGCTCGAAGGGAGGCAAACCAATCATCGCGATTTCCTCGACCGCCAAAAATGGAAAGATTTCGAGAATTGTTCCCATGCTCAGCCCGGGCGCGGGCGTCGTCACCTCGCGCGGCCTCGTGCGCTACGTAGTGACGGAGTATGGAGTGGCGTACCTGCATGGGAAGACAATCCGACAGCGGGCACAGGCGCTGATTGAAATCGCGCATCCAGACTTCCGCGAGGAACTCTACGAATTCTGCGAAAAAACCAAATGGCTGCACCGGCCCCACGCAGCGGCGGTGATGCCATCACTCTAACATCGGCTACAATTAGAGCTACATAACGGAAAGAGGACATTGCACCTGGGACTTATATGATCAATCGAAATGAGAAGCGACAAACCATCTGCGAAAGGCTTCAACAACTAGGTTACGAAAGAGAAAAAGACATAAGGCTGTATGGCGAAGAATTTCATCTAGTTTCTAATCCCGTTCCTGACGGTGACGGATTTGCCGTCGACGGTATTTCCCGCAGGTCCGTCAGCGTCAGACGAGTGCGCATTCCGCTCTCGCTCGTGCATACCGTGAAGAAGGAATTCGCTCTCGGCAAGTAGCGTGTTATTGCTGTCCGATTGATCACTTGTGAGCCTCCAGGGAATACTCACCCGGCTCACCCCTCATCTTTTTATCTATTTCACTCCTGTGAGATAAGTCACCGTCCATTGTGTTCCCGGTCACTTCATATTTCTGGATTGAATCGTAATGTTTCGCTAGGCACGTGTTTCCATTTTGCAAATTTCAGAGCGATTTTCACCGGAAAATTGCAAAATTCGGAGGCGGCTATGGCATCGCTGTGCGCATACCCTTACCGCTCCGGTAATGGATGACGCGGTTCAACTTAGCCACGCGCTGTCGAGTGCCGCCTATGCGTGACCTGGAAGGAAGGTACTTATGCCCGCCACTGCCCAGGTACACGAGCGGAAGCATCGCATTGACTTTAAGCAGATTCTACTCGCAACCGACTTCTCGGATGCGTCACGGCGAGCCCTCGACTATGCCATCGTCCTCGCCAAGCGGTATCATTCCGCGCTCTCGATAGTTCACGCGATTCCGCCAGACCCGCATGCGCCTGCGCCCATCTATCCCTTGCCACGCGAATTGGACCGCGTGCGCCTGGCAGCGGAACGGCAAATAAAAGAAATCAACGTTGACGCACGAATCAGTGAGCTTAACCACCGCGTGCTAGTGGAGCGAGGCCCCGTTTGGGATGTTCTGGCGTCAGAGATTCAACGCGAAAATGTCGAACTGCTGGTGCTCGGTACACGCGGTCGCGGCGGGCTGAAGAAGTTAGCGCTCGGCTCGATCGCGGAAACCGTCTTACACCAGGCTCGCTGTCCGGTGCTCACCATCGGCCCAAATGTGCCAGCCGCAGACTCGAAGACGACGGCGTTCAAACACATCCTTTTTGCTACCGATTTCGCACCGCTTTCCGCGAAAGCCTTCCCCTATGCCCTGTCGCTGGCCGAGGACTATCAAGCACAGCTCGTCCTCTTGCACATGGTGACACCGATGCCCATCGCCGATCTCGGCCCAACGAGCTATTGCCCCGGGCCTTTCGCTGCCGAGTCGCTCCTTAAGTGGCAGGAGACGGCGCGACAGGAGAGCGCGAAAGCATTGCGCACGCTGCTTCCCGCCGATGCCAATCTGGCGGCGAGGCCGGTATATCTCGTCGGGCTGGATTTCGTACCTGAAGGAGTGCTCGAAGTCGCGGCGGCACACAAAGCCGAGTTGATCGTCATGGGCGCCATGCGAACACGCTCCCCGCGGATGGCCGCGCACTTCCCCTGGAACCTGACTCATGAGGTGATCGCTCGCGCCACATGCCCGGTCTTGACCGTCTGTAACTAAGAGATCGATTGGAAGAGTGCTAGCCGATGCCAAAGCAGCGGAATATATCGGCAAGGAAATTCCTGCTCGCGAAATTCGGCAGGAACCAATCGGATCAACGGACATTCGGTGCAGGGATGCGGGCGCGTCGAGTTCTTGAAATTCAGGCAACTTGGAGAATCCTCAAAAATGTAGGAAGCACGCCAGGGCGCATGGGGCGGACTGGTGTAATAGCCGGATTGCAGCAACTCGAGCTCGGAGCGCAGGATATCGAGCATGTTATTGGTTTTCTCTCCGCGATTGGCTGAACCGCGAGATCGCGCAGCTCGAGGCAGAAAACGACCAGGAGAGCACCAATTAACGTTTCTCTAATTGAGCTTTTGTTGCGAGAGAGCAAGCTGCGGATTTGCCGCTAGGAGTTAACCATCTTTTCGAGCGCAGCCCGGTTGCGGATAATCAACGTCGCACCCTTGAGCTGCAACAGTTGTTTTTTCTTAAACTGCGAAAATAAGCGGCTCACCGTCTCGCGCGTGGTGCCGATGATTTCCGCGATTTCTTCATGCGTGAGGGTCAGCTTCACCTGCGCGGGATCTCCGTTGCTCGATGGGTTCGACCATCCCAGCAGCAATTTCGCGAAGCGCTCCGATGGCGAGTTGGTCAGACCGAGGGTACGTATCCCTTCATACGCCGTGTAGTAATTGCGACTCAACTGCTCCGCCACTCGTACCGCTACCTGCCCGTATTCACGCATAAATTGCAGCAAGGCGTCGCGCGTAATGAAATTCGCCTGGCCCGGTTCGATCATCTCGGCCGTCACTTCATAAGGCCGATTTGAGATGGTAGCGCTGAGCCCAAGCACATCTCCTGCCTCGGAGATTTTAGTGATGACCGTCTTACCCTCCGACGATGATGTCGAAAGCTTCGCCTTCCCTGTGCAGAGCACAAACACGCCACGCGGTTGCTGCCCCTCTATAAACAACATGGCGGATTTCGGGTAGGTCGCCGACGATCGGATCTCATTCAACCTTTGCACCGCTGCCGGCGGCAAATTACAAAATAGGTGCTCCTCCCGCATCGGGCAGGTGAGGCAATTGTCGATGATGTTCAAACCATAGGGAGCGCGCATCACGGCACCGCTATCCGCGCAAATTGTATCACCTGCTCCCTCCCGTGATCAGAATCACCCGAAAAGGTGACCGGGCGCATGGTTTCCGACGCGCATTACACGACACAATATAGTGCACGGGAGTGTGGAAGTCGTGCAGATGCATGGAGGCCGCCATGAGCACCGCAACCGAAATCAAAGGGCCGCCAGGTAAAGAAAAAGAAAGCGAGCTTCGGATCAACGCAACAGCTTTACCGGCTGAGCCGCGGCCGATGCCGCAATCGGCAAAACCACTTCAAATTGAACTGTTCCGCGACGTGTTACTTGAAAGCAGCGTCTTCGAGCGTCGCCGCAGCCGATTCGCGGCGACCATGTCGTTTGTCATCCAATGCTTCCTGGTGGGAGTACTTCTCATCGTCCCGCTGATGTTTACCGATGCTTTGCCGCGCGAGCAACTGCTGACGTTTCTGGAGGCGCCGCCGCCCCCGCCGCCACCACCCCCGGCCGCATCCGCAGCCGCGGCCAGGGTCGTTCGCCATATCGAAAGCGACCTCCTGAATGGCCGCTTGCGCGCGCCCAGCAGAATTCCGCAAGCTGTACAAATGATTCGCGAGGATGAGGCGCCTCCCGATCTATCTGGCGGAGGGGTCCCGGGCGGCGTTCCCGGAGGAATCCCCGGCGGACAGATTGGCGGAGTTCTCGGCGGCATTCTCAGTTCAACTCCGAAGTCGGTGGCCGTTCCGAAACTCGTCATGCCCATGCCTCCGAAACGCATTCGCGTTTCTCAAGGCGTAACCGAAGGCCGGCTGATTCTGAAGATTGAGCCGAAATACCCCGTCATTGCCCTGACCGCCCGCGTGCAAGGTCAGGTTGTACTCAGTGCAGTGATCTCCAAAACAGGAGAGATTCAAAACCTGGTATTAATCAGCGGACATCCTATGCTGGTTCAGGCTGCCATCGCGGCCGTCAAGCAGTGGCGCTACCGTCCCTACTTGTTGAACGGAGAACCTGTGGAAGTGGAAACAACAGTTAACGTAAATTTCCAAATTTACTGAGTCCGTAACGGTCTCGCGACTCCGCCCCTGGCGGCAGCGAAGAAAGAAGGCGGCAACACTATGGAAATGGAAGATGTGCATCGGTTTCGAGTCACAGCCTGGCGGGCTTCGGGCCGGACCGGCATTGCCCAGTCCAGTTCCTCCCCGAATGTCATCCATTTCGCCGCCCCGCCCGCTTTTGGCGGATTGGATGGCCGCTGGTCGCCGGCGGACCTCTTGCTCTGCGCCATCGCCAGCTGCTACACGACGACCTTCGAGGCCCTCGCGGAAAAATCGAAGTTCCCCTACACCGATCTGCAAGTGGAAGTGGAAGGCGAAGTCGCCCACACTGACGCTGGCTACAGTTTGCGGGAAATCGTCATGCGCGCGACTTTGACCCTTCCGCGTGAAGCGGAACGGGCGACTGCGCTTTTGCAGAAGGCTCACACGCTATGCCTGGTCTCGCGCGCTCTGTCGGTTGCACCGAAGTTCGAAGCGAGCGTACACATCGGTGAACTCTCGTTAGAAGTTGCTCACCCTGTGCCCGTTTCTAGCAAGGAGTTTTGTAGATGAAACACGTAAGCCTGATCATCGTCACTCTCGTAGTAGCCGCGATGATATGGCCATCACGGCGAAGATGACACCTCCCAGGATGCGCTCATCTTAGCCGGCTGCAACAGTGCTGTAGGAGGCTAATATGCAGACGGTAGAATCAACTCAGCGGATCGCCCTCAAGAACATTCTGTTTGCTACTGACTTCTCTCCCTGCTCGAGTGCGGCGCTGCCTTACGCCTTTGCGTTCACGCGCAAGTATGAGGCCACGCTGCATGCGGCGTATATCATGCCTAACGACGCCGATCTGTTATTTATGACGCCGGAAAACTGGCCGACCGCTATGGCGGAGGAAGACCGGCGCATAAAACTTTGTATCGAAGACCTGGAACAAAAGCTTCAGGGACTTCCCCATCAGCTGCTGACTCCTAAAGGCAAGGTCGCCGATGCACTCCTCCGGATCATCGAAGAACGCGACATCGATTTGCTCGTGCTCGGCACTCACGGCCGCTCCGGAGTCGAAAAATTATTTCTGGGCTCGGTCGCGGAAGAAATTTTTCGCCGCGCTGCCTGTCCCGTCCTGAGCGTGGGCCCGCATGCGTCCGGCAGACCGGAGGAACAAAGTCAATTTAAGAATATTGTGTTCGCAACCGATTTCAGCGAAGAGTCCCTCGCGGCTTTGCCCTATACCATTTCCCTGGCCGAGGAAGACCAGGCTCAATTGTCATTACTCCATGTCGTTGAGGAACCCGCCGCAGGCATAGCGGATATTGACGCCTTCAAGTCTTCCCTGCTGTTCCGTCTCGATGAACTGGTGCCACCCGAAGCCGAACTATGGTGTCATCCCGAATCTCTGCTCGAATTCGGCCATCAGTTTTCGCGGCCAGCGGAGCGGATTGTCCAGATTGCCGCGAATCACCAGGCAGATTTGATTGTTCTCGGAGTGCGCCCCGTACATGCCAGGTTCGGACTAGCCACACACATGGCCAGCACTACCTCCGAAATTTTGACCTGGGCCGCTTGTCCCGTACTCACCGTGCGTGGCGGCGATTCGAAGTGAGCCAGTGTTTGTAATACTGGCCACACGATGGATCGTAAGGTGAGGGGCGGGCATCTCATCCGCCCCTCCGGCCTCTGTCACTTTCCAGTCGCTCCTCGACGTAGCCGTTTCGCCGTGGCAAGATTAAGAACAGAGGAGCTTCCATGAGTCCGACCGAAGCTGATCTCGCGGGACAAGCGCCGCAAAAAGAAGAAGAGGATCGATCCCAGCCCCATCGCTCCAGTCTGGAAGCCATGTTCGCTCCTGCGTCGGTCGCCGTCATCGGCGCAACCAGTAATCCCGGCACTGTCGGTCGAACCATTCTAGAAAATTTGTTGAGCCGCGAATTTCAAGGCAAGGTATACGCCGTCAATCCCAAGCGCCCCGAAGTCCTCGGACTCAAAGCCTACGCCAGCATTCGTGACATCGCAGACCCTGTCGATCTGGCTGTAATCGCCACGCCGGCCGCAACCGTCCCCCAAATCATCGGAGAATGCGTCGATGCCCACGCGAAATCCGCGGTTGTGATCTCTGCCGGCTTTCGCGAAAGTGGCGCAACCGGCACAGCACTCGAAAAACAGATCCAAGAACAGTTGCGCCGCGACCCGTCGACCATGCGCTTGATCGGTCCCAACTGTCTCGGCATCATGAACCCAAGCATCGGGCTCAATGCCACCTTCGCAAAAGACGTGCCGAAAACAGGCAACGTAGCTTTCCTCAGCCAAAGCGGAGCCCTCTTAACCGCAATCCTCGATTGGAGCATCCGCGAAGAGGTCGGCTTCAGCGCCATTGTTTCGACCGGCTCGATGCTTGATGTCGGCTGGGGCGATTTGATTTACCACTTTGGCGACGATCCGCATACCAAAAGCATTCTGCTCTACATGGAATCGGTGGGCGACGCGCGCTCGTTCGTATCCGCGGCCCGCGAAGTCGCACTCGCCAAGCCGATTATCGTGATCAAAGCGGGCAGGTCGAATGAGGCTTCGCGCGCCGCGGCATCGCACACCGGCGCGCTCACCGGCAACGATGAAGTGCTCGAAGCGGCCTTCCGCCGCTCGGGGGTTCTGCGCGTCCACAGCGTCGCCGACCTTTTTTATATGGCGGAAGTGCTCGGCAGGCAGCCGCGTCCCAAAGGTCCACGGCTTACGATTGTGACCAATGCCGGCGGACCCGCTGTCCTGGCTACTGATTCTCTAGTTGCAAGCGACGGAAAACTGGCGGAGCTTTCCCCGGAAAGCCTGCAGCGCCTCAACGAATTTCTTCCCGCTCACTGGAGTCACAATAATCCCATCGATGTTTTAGGCGATGCGGATGCCGATCGCTACGGTCGTGCCCTCGAAATCGTCGCGCGTGATCCGAACAGCGATGGCCTTCTCGTGATTCTCGCCCCCCAAGGCATGACCGATCCGGCGCAGGTTGCGGAACGGTTGAAACCGCATGCTCACGACTCTGGCAAGCCAGTGTTGGCAACTTGGATGGGCGGGAAAAGCGTCTCTGCCGGCAAGGACATTCTGAATGCCGCCGGAATTCCAACCTTTCGCTATCCCGACACCGCGGCCCGCGCATTCACTTACATGTGGCGCTACACCTACAACCTGCGCGGACTCTACGAAACTCCCGCCCTGCCTGACGAATTTGAACTGGCGAATGCGTCCCGCGATCAAGCCGAACAAATCATTCAAAATGCGCGCTCGCGCGGCCGCGCTCTGCTCAATGAACTGGAATCGAAGCAGCTCCTATCGCTCTACGGCATCCCCACTGTAGAAACGCGAGCGGCCACCAGTGAAGACGAAGCGGCGAGGATCGCCGCCGAAATTGGATTCCCAGCCGTGTTGAAAGTCCTCTCGGAAACCATCACCCATAAGACCGACGTCGGCGGAGTCAAACTCAACCTGCAGAATGAAGCGGCAGTTCGCGCCGCCTATCGCGCCATTCAGTCTTCTGTGGAAGAGAAGGCGAGCGCTGAGCAATTCGCCGGCGTAAGCGTTCAGCCCATGGTGATGCTCGATGGCTACGAACTCATCGTTGGTAGCATCTCCGATCCGCAATTCGGCCCTGTCATTTTGTTCGGCTCCGGAGGCCAGTTGGTCGAGGTCTACGGCGATCGCGCACTAGCGCTTCCGCCCCTGAACAGCACGCTCGCGCAAAGGATGATGGAGCAGACCCGTATCTACACCGCCCTTCGCGGCGTTCGCGGGCGCAAGCCGGTCAACACCACCGCGCTCGAAAACCTGCTCGTCCGCTTCAGTCAGCTCGTGCTCGAACAACGCTGGATCGCGGAAATTGACATCAACCCTCTGCTCGCTTCTCCCGACCGCCTGCTCGCCCTCGATGCCAGAATCGTGTTGTACGGACCCGATGTAACTTCCGATCAATTGCCCAAGCCCGCGATTCGTCCCTATCCGTTGCAATATGTTTCTTCGTGGACGATGAAAGATGGCAGCCCCATCACTATCCGCCCCATCCGTCCCGAAGACGAACCGCTCATGGTCAAATTTCATGAGACGCTCTCCGATCGCAGCGTCTATCTGCGCTACTTCTACTCCCTCAGTCTCAGCCGCCGCGTGGCCCATGAGCGTCTATTACGAATTTGTTTCGGAGACTACGATCGCGAAATGGCGCTCGTCGCCGAGATCACCGATCCCGAACGGGCCGATCCCGATTCCGCCCCGGGCGAGCGCCGCATCATCGCCGTGGGCCGCATGAACAAATTGCACAACAAGAACGAGGCCGAGGTCGCCGTGCTGGTCGCCGATCAATATCAGAACCAGGGCTTGGGAGACGAATTACTCCGCCGCGTCGTCGACATCGCCCGTAACGAAAAATTAAGCCGTCTGTCGGCGGAGATGTTGCCCGATAACATCGGCATGCAGGTCTTATTTAAGCGCATGGGCTTTCGAATCACCGCCGGGGAAGATTTAACCTCGCTCATGGCCCTCCTCGATCTCTGACGATCTTTCAAACTGAGCACACCCCTCTACCCACTGGGCGACAGAAGTACCCTGCCTCAAGTTTCCCTATTGTGATCTGGATCACACCCCTCTGTGAGGTGCGTCTCCGACAATCCTTACCCATTCCCGCATACTTTTCCTGAGCTTGTTCCCGCGAATTTGGTTGGTCGCAAAATGTATCGAAGGGGATCTCATGAAGCGTAAGTTCAAGACCATGGACGGCAACGAGGCTGTGGCCAATGTCGCCTACCGCCTCAATGAAGTCATCGCGATCTATCCCATCACGCCGTCGTCGAACATGGGCGAGTGGGCCGATCAGTGGTCATCGGAAGGCGTGCCCAATGTCTGGGGCAGCGTCCCCCACGTCATCGAAATGCAGAGCGAAGGCGGCGCCGCCGGAGCCGTCCACGGCGCGCTCCAGACCGGAGCCCTGTCCACCACCTTCACCGCCTCGCAAGGGCTGCTCCTGATGATCCCCAACATGAACAAAATCGCCGGCGAGCTGACGCCTACAGCATTTCACGTCAGCGCCCGCACCGTGGCAGCTCATGCGCTCTCGATCTTCGGCGACCACTCGGACGTAATGTTCTGCCGCACCACTGGCTTTGCCCTGCTCTCTTCGAACTCCGTTCAGGAAGCCATGGACCTGGCGCTCATCGCCCATGCCGCGACCCTCGAAACGCGAATTCCCTTCCTGCATTTTTTCGACGGCTTTCGCACCTCGCATGAAGTGAACAAAATCGAGATGCTCACCGAAGACGATATGCGCGCGCTCATCAATATGGATCGTGTCATCGAGCACCGCCAGCGTGCGCTTTCTCCCGACCATCCTGTGTTGCGCGGCACCGCGCAAAATCCTGACGTCTACTTTCAAGCTCGCGAAGCGTGCAACCCTTACTACGACGCGTGCCCCGACAAAGTCCAGGCCGTGATGGATAAATTCGCGCAGACCGTAGGCCGCTCCTATCATCTCTTCGACTACGTGGGTGACCCCGAAGCCGAGCGCGTAATCGTAATGATGGGTTCAGGCGCCGAGACTGCCCACGAGACAGTCGAATACCTGAATCGCAGCCCCGAAAAAGTTGGCCTCCTCAAAGTCAGGCTCTATCGCCCATTCTCCGTCAAGCAGTTCATCGCCGCGCTTCCCGCAACCGTGCGCAAGATCGCCGTTCTCGACCGCACCAAAGAAGCCGGAGCCGCGCGCGAGCCTCTCTTCCTCGATGTAGTCAACGGTATCCATGAAGGTATCAAGCTAGGCTATGGCACGTTAAAAGTCGCGCCGGAAATCATCGGCGGACGCTACGGCCTTTCTTCCAAAGAATTCACGCCCGCCATGGTCAAGGCCGTTTACGACAACTTGGCGCTGGCGCAACCTAAAGACCACTTCACCATCGGCATTCAAGACGACGTGGGCCACACCAGCCTCGACTACGATGCCGACTTCTCGATTGAGCCTGACAATGTCGTGCGCGCGATGTTCTATGGCCTCGGCGCGGATGGCACCGTAGGCGCCAATAAAAACTCGATCAAGATCATCGGCGAAAACACTGACAACTACGGCCAAGGCTACTTCGTCTACGATTCGAAGAAGTCCGGCGCGATGACGGTTTCGCATCTACGCTTCGGGCCGCAGCCGATTCGTTCGAGCTATCTCATTTCGAAAGCCAACTTCGTAGCCTGCCATCAATGGATATTCCTCGAGCGCTACGACATGCTCAGCACCCTGGTCGAAGGCGGCGTCTTCCTGCTCAACAGTCCTTTTAATAAAGACGAAGTCTGGGATCACCTTCCGCGTGAAGTACAGGCGCAATTGATTGCCAAGAAGGCACGCTTTTTCATCATCGACGCCTATCAAGTCGCCCGCGAAACCGGCATGGGTTCGCGCATGAATACCATCCTTCAGACCTGCTTTTTCGCGATCTCCAAAGTTTTGCCGCGCGAGCAAGCCATTGAAGCTATTCGCGAATCCATTCGCCACACCTATGGCAAGAAGGGTGACGAGGTCGTGCGGCAAAACCTGCGCGCCGTGGATGAAACCCTCGCCCATCTCTTCGAGGTCGCCGTCCCCGAGAGAGTCACGAGTCAAGCAGAAATGCCGGCCGCATTTTCTCCACAGGCGCCTTATTTCGAGCGCAATGTGCTCGGCGTCATCTACTCGGGTCACGGCGATGAAATTCCGGTGAGCGCTTTCCCCGTTGATGGAACCTTCCCCACCGGCACCGCCAAATGGGAAAAGCGCAACATCGCGCTCGAGATTCCGGCGTGGGATACCAAAGTTTGCATTCAATGCGGCAAGTGCGCCATGGTTTGCCCGCACGCCGTGATTCGCATCAAGGTCTACGACTCGAAAGAGTTAGCCGGTGCTCCCGCAACTTTCAAATCAACCGAAGTTCGCGACAAAGAATGGAAGGGGCTCAACTACACCATCCAGGTTGCTCCCGAAGACTGCACCGGATGCGGTATCTGCGTCGACATCTGCCCCGCGAAAAATAAAAGCGAGACTCGGCTCAAGGCGATCAACATGGTACCCCAGCCGCCACTGCGCGAGCCCGAGCGCGATAACTGGGATTTCTTCCTGAAGATTCCCGAACTCGATCGCCGCAAAATCAAAATCACCAACATTCGCCAGCAACAGATCCAAGAACCACTGTTTGAATTTTCCGGAGCTTGCTCCGGCTGCGGAGAGACGCCCTATCTCAAACTCGTCTCCCAACTTTTCGGCGATCGCTCCGTCATCGCCAATGCCACCGGATGCTCGTCGATCTATGGCGGCAACCTGCCGACCACGCCTTGGGCAAAAAATGGAGATGGCCGCGGCCCCGCATGGTCGAATTCCCTCTTCGAAGACAATGCCGAATTCGGCCTCGGATTCCGGCTGTCGATCGACAAGCAAACCGAATTCGCTCGCGAATTGGTACAGCGCCTCGGAGGCTCGATCGGCGAGCAACTCGTCACCGCGTTGCTAACCAGTCCCCAAAAAGACGAAGCCGACATTTTCGAGCAGCGCCAGCGCGTCGACCTGCTGAAAGAAAAGCTGCGAAATCTCAATTCGCCCGAGGCGAAACAACTCCTCGCCGTGGCCGATATGCTGGTAAAAAAGAGTGTCTGGATCATCGGCGGCGACGGCTGGGCCTACGACATCGGCTACGGCGGCCTCGATCACGTGCTCGCCAGCGGACGCAACGTAAATGTCCTCGTGCTCGACACCGAGGTCTACTCCAACACCGGAGGCCAGGCATCGAAATCCACGCCGCGCGCCGCTGTCGCCAAATTCGCCGCCGGAGGCAAGCCTGCGCCGAAGAAAGATCTCGGCCTCATGGCGATGAGTTACGGCAACGTTTATGTGGCCAGCGTCGCCATGGGCGCCAAGGACGAGCACACCCTCAAAGCCTTCCTCGAAGCCGAAGCCTACGACGGTCCCAGCATCATCATTGCTTACTCGCACTGCATCGCCCACGGCATCGATATGACTACTGCCATGTCTGACCAGAAAGTCGCAGTCGACTCGGGCCAATGGCTGCTCTATCGCTACCATCCGGAGCGCACCGCCGCCGGCGAGAATCCGTTGCTGCTCGATTCGCGCACTCCCAATCGCAAAGTCAAAGATTACTTCCAGCAGCAAACGCGCTTCAAGATGCTGCAAAAGAGCAATCCCGAACACGCGAAACTTCTCTGGGATGAAGCGCAGCAGGATGTTGACACACGCTATCGGCTCTACGAATATTTGGCGCAGCGCAAATCGCAGCCCGCCGCCGGAGTCGTAGAAAAGAAGCCGGAGCCGGCCACACCGGTAGAAGCAGGAATAGCGGCGCCAACGAAATCGTAAGAGGATTCATTCACGTCCGAAGAGGAAATGTCATGGACCTAAACACGCAATATCTCGGCATGCAGTTGCGCACTCCGCTGGTCGCCTCCGCCTCCCCGCTGTCCCACGAAATCGCCGGAATCCGCGCCCTCGAAGACGCCGGCGCCTCGGCCGTCGTGCTCTTCTCTCTCTTCGAAGAGCAACTGCACAAGGAGGCGCTTGAGCTCGAACTCCATCTCAACGCCGGCACCGAGAGCTTTGCCGAATCGCTCACCTACTTCCCCCACTCCAGCGAATTTCACACCGGTCCCGAAGAGTATCTCAATCACATCCGCAAGGCCAAAGCCGCAGTCGATATTCCGATCATCGCCAGCCTTAACGGCGCGACCCTCGGCGGCTGGACAAAATACGCCAAGCAAGTCGAGCAGGCGGGAGCCGATGCCATCGAGTGCAACCTATATTCCATTCCCACCAACACAGAAATACTGGGTTCCGAAATCGAAGCGAGTTATGCCAATATTCTCCGCGAAGTAAAAACTTCGGTTCAGATTCCGGTCGCTGCAAAGCTGAGTCCATTTTTCAGCAATTTTGCCAACATGGCAAAACGACTCGATCATTTAGGCGCGAATGGCCTCGTCCTCTTCAACCGCTTTTATCAGCCCGACATCGACCTCGAAGAACTGGAAATCAAACCGAACGTGCTGCTCAGCAGCCCGCAAGACCTACGGCTGCCCCTAACATGGATCGGAATTCTTTACGGCCGCATACGCGCCAGCCTGGCCGCTACCAGCGGCGTGCACAGCGCCGAAGATGCACTCAAGCTGCTCATGGTCGGCGCCGACGTCACCATGTTGTGCTCCGTTCTATTGCTCCATGGCATCGGCCATCTTCGCCACATCGAGCTAGGAATCGTGGAATGGATGGAAGAACACGAGTACGAATCAGTCCACCAGATGCAAGGCAGCATGAGCCAGCTCCGCTGCCCCGATCCCGGAGCCTTCGAACGTTCGCAATACATGCGCGCCGTCAAAGGCCTGCAGCACGTAGAGGGAGCCGCTCGCGAGCCAAGAAAAGCCATGCGCTGATTCAGGCGTCCGCAGCGCCTCCAGCCGATGATCGCCATTCCCAGCACTTGCAAGTTATTAACGGCCCGATGTGACGCGCCTCACTGTGTGAGGTGTCTGATATCACCGCCGTGTCTACGCAACGCGCCTTTAATAAAAATGTCGAACTTTGTTTGCACCACACGATGGTGAACCATGAATGAGGTGAGCCATGGCGGGCCAAGCGCGCGGTAAGGTTACAGTCGATATAGAAGAATGCAAAGGGTGCGGACTGTGCGTGGAATCATGTCCGCCAAAGTGTCTGGAACTTGCGCCAGAGTTGAATACATACGGAGCGCATCCGGCGCGCTACACCGGTCACGATTGTAGCGGCTGTGGAATCTGCTTCTACTGTTGCCCTGAGCCCGGCGCGATTACCGTTTATCGCATAAAAGCCAAAACAAAAGCGCCGCTGGCTGGGCCTGCAGGAGGCGATCATGCGGCAGCTCTGTAAGGGCAATGTGGCCGTGGTGAAGGGCGCAATCCTCGCGGGATGCCGCGCCTATTACGGATACCCGATTACTCCTGCCAGCGAAATCGCGGAGTCCGCCGCTCTCTACTTTCCCCAGGTCGGCGGAACCTTCTTGCAGGCGGAAAGTGAAGTCGCGGCCATCAACATGGTCTACGGAGCCGCTGCGGCTGGCCTGCGCGTCATGACTGGATCCTCCGGCCCCGGTCTCAGCCTGATGCAAGAGGGCATGTCCTACCTGGCCGGAGCGGAACTGCCCTGCGTCATCGTCGATGTCATGCGCGGAGGTCCAGGCCTCGGCAACATCGCCCCCGAGCAAAGCGACTATTTCGCCATGGTAAAAGGCGGAGGCCACGGCAACTACCGCAACCTTGTGCTCGCTCCCGCCTCGGTGCAGGAGATGGCCGATCTCACCATGCTCGCCTTCGAACTCGCCGACAAATATCGCAATCCGGCAGTCGTACTGACTGACGGTTTCGTAGGCCAGATGATGGAGCCGCTTGATCTCGAATTTCGCGAAATCCAGCTGCCGGAAAAACCATGGGCTATCAAGGGAACACCCGAGACTCGCGCCAATCTGGTGAGCTCCATCTATCTTGAAATCGACGAATTGGAAGAGCACCAGCGCAGAATGGAAGCGAAATACATCCGCGCGCAAGCTGCCGAGCCGCGCTATGAAGTCTCCTACACCGACGATGCCGACGTGCTGCTCGTCGGATACGGCATTGTCTCGCGCGTTCTGCTTTCCACCGTCGAGGCGTTGCGAAAGGTAGGCGTGAAAGCGGGACTGTTCCGTCCGATCACGCTGTGGCCCTACCCTTCGGCGGCGCTAAAAAATGCGGCTGCCCAGGTAGACAAAGTATTGGTCGTCGAATTGAGCAACGGACAAATGGTGGAGGATGTGCGTCTGGCGCTGAACGGCAAAGTGCCAGTCGAGTTTTATGGCCGCGTAGGCGGCAACGTGCCCTCGGTCCGAGAGCTGCAGGAACAAGTGATGTCGCGAATCGCCATTAAGGTCTAAGACCGGCTCGCGGCGATCTGCAGGGAGACAACGAAAATGGCCAACGAGGTTGTGATCAACGGAGCGGATCCTGAAGCTAAGTCGGAGGCTGCGTCCGAAGCCGGCGTCCGTGCCAATGACAACGGTTACGAAGAGATCCATTCCAAGTCGCCGCTGTTCTATGACCTCTATGAGCGCAAGTCCGAACTGAAGCACCAGACTCACTATTGCCCGGGCTGCGGACACGGCGTCGCCCACAAGCTGATCGCCGAAGCGCTCCAGGAACTCGGCGTACAAGACAAGACGATCTTTGTAAGCCCGGTGGGCTGCTCGGTTTTTGCTTATTACTACTTCGATGTAGGCAATGTGCAGGCATCGCATGGCCGCGCCCCCGCGGTGGCAACGGCGATCAAACGCTCGGGTCCCGACAAAATCGTTATCGCCTATCAGGGAGACGGCGACCTCGCAGCCATTGGCACCGCCGAAATCGTGCATGCTGCCAATCGAGGCGAAAAGATTACCGTTTTCTTCGTCAACAACGCGATCTACGGCATGACAGGCGGTCAGATGGCGCCGACCACTATGGTCGGACAGAAAAGCACAACTTCTCCATGGGGCCGCAGACCATCGAATGAAGGTTACCCGCTGCATATGGCCGAATTGATAGCCACGCTCGATGCGCCGGCATATATCGAGCGCGTAGCCCTCTCCGACAACAAGAACATCATGAAAGCGCGCCGGGCCATCCGCAAAGCGCTCGAGATCCAGCGCGATGGACTGGGCTTCTCCTTCGTCGAGATCCTTTCTCCTTGCCCGACGATCTGGGGTAAAGATCCAGTGGAGGCGCGCCGCTGGGTACTCGAAAAGATGACTCCCACATTTCCGCTGAATACTTTTCGCGACCGGCCGGAAACTCTTGCCGCCGGGCCGGCCGAGAACGTGCCGCCACAACGCACCGTCGCTGACGTCCTCGACATCGCCACCAGGCTAGACACAAACGACAATTCGAAGCTTGCACTCAAACAAAAACATGCCCACCATTTCAAAGACGTAAAGCTGAAAATTGCCGGCCTCGGAGGCCAGGGCGTATTGCTGCTCGGCCAACTCCTCATCGAAATGGGTATGCGCGAAGGTTTGGAAGTAAGCTGGCTTCCCTCCTACGGACCGGAGATGCGTTCCGGCAGCGCGCACTGCCATGTCTGTTTATCGAAGGAGCGCATCGGCTCGCCGCTGGTGTCGCATCCCGATGTCCTCATCGCCATGAACGAATTCTCGCTGCGAAAATTTGCCCACGAAATAGCCAGTGGAGGAGTCATCCTCTACAACGGTGCGAACCTTCCTGCTGACTTTATTCCTCCAGATGTGCGGGTAATCGCAATTCCCGCAGCTGAGATCGCCGATAAACTCGGATCCACCAAAGCCGCGAACATCGTAATGCTGGGCGCGCTCCTCGAAGAGACAGAGTCCCTCGCCCCGGAGACAGCGTTGAGTGTGCTGGCAGACAAAGTAAAAAAACTCGATCTGCTTGAAATCGACCGCAAGGCGCTGACGGCTGGCCGGCTGTTTATTGACGACCATGCCCACATAGGCGCCGTAAATCAGCCCGATGGTTTCGCTTAGAATAGATGACTGGAGATGTTCTCTCGGCCGACGGGCGAACTATCCGCATCAAAGAATAAGTGCATGCCTGCCACCCACGCCGGCATTGCGAAGGACTCTTAATGTCGACTAGCTGGACGGCTCGTTACGCGGCACGCACCAAGGGGATCACCAGTTCACAAATCCGTGAACTGTTAAAGTTCACACAAAAACCGGGAATGATCTCCTTCGGCGGCGGCCTGCCCGCTCCCGACCTCTTCCCTGTCCAGCGCTTTGAAGAAGCTTGCCACAAGGTGCTGGCCGAGCAATCAGCCACGGCCTTGCAATACGGCGAAACCGAAGGGTACAGGCCGCTGCGCGAACTTGTAGCCAATGGCATGGCGAGCGATGGCGTCCGGGCGAAAGTCGATAACATCCTTATCACCTCCGGCTCGCAACAGGCTCTCGACTTGATCGGCAAGCTCTTCATCAACAACGGGGATCGTGTGCTCGTCGAAGCGCCCACTTACCTCGGAGCGTTGCAGGCTTTCAACGTCTATGGCGCAAAATATCTGACCGTCCCGAGCGACGACGACGGCCTGCGCACCAACTTGCTCGAAGAGCCTCTTCGTTCGGACCCCAAGTTTATCTACGTGCTGCCCAACTTTCAGAATCCCGCCGGCACCACCTTGTCGGAGGAGCGCCGCCACGAACTGGTGCAGCAGGCCGACCGCTATGGCGTTCCAATTCTCGAAGACGACCCCTACGGCCAACTGCGCTACGAAGGCAAACACCTGCCGCTGCTCGTCGCTCTTGACCGCAAGAACTTTCGCCACGACGACGGTTATTCCCAGGGCAACGTGATTTATCTGAGCACATTCTCCAAAACGCTGGCTCCCGGCCTGCGCGTAGGATGGATCGTCGCTCCGCCTGAGATCATCAGCAAGTTGACGCAACTGAAGCAGGGCGCCGACCTGCACACCTCGACCTTCAATCAGTTCGTGGCTTATGAAGTCGCGCGCGACGGATTTCTCGAGCAACACATCCAATTGATTCGCCGCGTCTATCGCGAACGCCGCGACGTTATGCTGCAAGCTCTAAAAGAATTCTTTCCGCCAGAAGTAACCTGGACGCATCCTCACGGTGGATTGTTTCTTTGGGTCACTCTGCCCGAAGGATCCGACATGCAGGCAATCTTCAAATCGGCGCTCGATCTGAATGTTGCATTCGTTCCCGGCTATTCCTTTTTTGCCCGATCGAACCCTGGCATCAACAACGATGGCATCGGCAATGACGGAATCAGCAATAATGCCCGCCCAGTCGACCGCCACATGCGATTGAATTTCTCGAACGCCGCTCCCGAGCAGATTCGCGAAGGTATAGCGCGCCTGGCTGCTGCGGTCAAAACCCAGCTGTCACCCGCGACTCTCCCATCAGCTCTGCCAATTGAGGTGTAGAAGTCGCGTCATTGCACGGATCACTTGCCGTCGGCGCGGTCGCCCCTAAAGTCGCGCCGCCTTGGTGCCGATTCTCACCTATACCAGACAAATACCCAGTTTTCCTGCAAAGGCGTCGAGCCGGAGAAAAACGCGATTGAAACCAGAGGATCAAACCGCCCGCAACCTTCAAGAGCTCGCTGACGCCCGCCGTAGTCCTCGATTTGGGCTGCAGGTCGATATCACCATTCATTCCCGCACCTGTGGCGTACTGAAGGGTCACACCGTGGATATTAGCGAATCAGGACTCTCCGCTATGTTGACGATGGATGTTCCAGTCGATGAGATTGTGGAGCTGGATTTCGTGCTTCCGTCAGGCCCGGTAAACATTTGTGCGACAGTTCGCCAAAGGATCGCTTTTCGCTACGGCTTCCAGTTTCTCGATCAAAGTGCAGTGCACGATGGCATCTGGGCAATCTGCCACCAGCTCGCGATCGAAGCACGCCAGTAAGTCTTCTCCGAATCAGCAATCCAGAATTTATCAGTCCCCGCAAATCGAACTCGCGCTCACGCTATCTGTTTACTCACCATCGACCGCATATAATGCCTGATCTGCGATGCGGACTCAATGATCGTCATTTCATTCCAATCGTAGGCAAACTCTTTCCCGCAATCGAGGCACACAACGTAAGTACCGGTAAGACGCGCCGCCGGACTGCGCGACGCCCGCGTTTTCATGGGAAAACTATAGCGACTGTGAGAGCAGCCAAAAACAGCTTCGAATAACTTCGCCAGCATATTTCCAAATCTCCACACCGAATTCTCTATCGCTTTCGATCCCCCTACTGTGATGTCGATCACTTCGTGTTGTGACATCCCCGGGCAGGCCTGCGTTTCCTAATGCGAATCACCACTTAGGGTGATATCGGTCACTGCGCCGATACCTCGTAGCATTGAAACTTTCAACTAGCAGAGCGGCAACTACTGGGTTCCATTAGGTGCAGCGACTAAAAGTTTTTGCCAGCAGTGGTTGGATTTCGCAACACAAAAACAACGATGATACGCAAATCGATTTATTAAATTCACAAGGAGAAAGAAACGACATCATGAAGACGACAAAGTTGGTAGCACTGGTAATGACACTCGCAGTGGCACTGTTCATCCTGATCCCCAGCCTGTCCTGGGCTGAAGACGGAGCCGCTCTCTACAAAACGAAGTGTGCAGCCTGCCATGGCGCGGATGCGGCCGGTAAGCCCGCAGCGAAGATTCCAAGCCTGGTTGGTGACGATCTCAAAGCCAAGTCAGATGGCGACTTTGCCGCGGCCGTTACCGGCACAGCGAAGCACCCAGCCGGCGTGAAGAGCCTATCGGCCGACGACGCGAAGGCGATCGTGACCTATATTCGCACGTTGCAGAAATAGTGGTTCGTACTGGCGATCGGTTATTCTTCCGCGGAAAACAATTCCGCCCGGGTCCGGATGCACAGGCGTTCGGACCCAATTCTTTCATCAATGTGTGGGTTGACCCTTCAACCCTGGTCTAGGGTTTGGGCGATCTCACTGTTTGGGCGACCTCACTCTGGAGCGTATTGCAATTGCAGCTTTTCGTCGGCCCGGTTTGCGGTCGCAGTCAAAGCCGCGGTTCCATGCTCCAATCCTCTATCGAACGCCTTCAGGTTCAGGTCCCGAAAATTCGCAGGCACCGAGTCCGCCACTGCTTTGCGCACCGCCTCCGGTTCCAGGAGATGAGTAACGGCCGTGAAAAAGCCCACCATCACCGAATTCAGCACCATCCGCTTTCCCAGCTCTTCGGCAATGCGCGTCGCCGGCACACTGTAGATCTGGACTTCCTTCTTGAGGTTTGAGATCTGCACCAGATCCTGCTCGACGATCAGGATGCCGCCATCTTTCACCTCAGAGCCGAAACGCACATAAGCTTCCTGCGACATGATCACGAGAATGTCCGGCTTGGTCACATATGGATACAGGATCGGCGAACTGGAAATGACAAGTTGCGCACTGCAGGCGCCGCCCCGCGCCTCCGGACCGAAGTTCTGCGTCATGGTGGCAAACTCGCCCTGAAAAATTGAGGCCGCTTTGCCTAGGATGATGGCCGAGAGAATCACCCCCTGGCCGCCGAAACCTGCGAGACGAATTTCCGTTAGCTGCATACCATCTCCGTTTGTTCGACAAATCTCGCGCCGAGCGATTCGTGAAATTGTGCTTTCATCATGGTTTGATAATCGGGGCGCTCGCGGTCCACAAATTTGCCCACAATGATCTCGCCGGTCATGGTCATGCCGACCTCGCTGGTGGGCGCGCCATGCCGCACTCTGCTCTTTTCCTTGTAAAACTTCATCGCGTCCAGACCGTCGCCCATCTTGTTGCGCCGCTGATAGAGAGTGGGGCAGGGCGAGATCACTTCAATAAACGAGAAGCCTTTTTTCTGAAAAGCCTCGCTGATGGCGCGCGATAGTTGCCGCACGTGGAAGGTAGTCCATCGCGCCACATAAACCGCGCCCGCCGCTTCGACCAAATGCGGCAAATTGAAAGATGCTTCAAACACGCCGTAGGGATTGGTCGAAGTTGTCGAGTGATCCGGCGTCGTCGGCGCGGTCTGGCCGCCGGTCATGGCGTAGATCAGATTGTTCACGCAGATAACTTTCAAATCGATGTTGCGGCGTGCCGCGTGAATCAGATGATTGCCGCCGATCGCCGAAAGATCGCCGTCGCCCGAATAAACGACAACGTTCAGCTTTGGATTCGCCAGCTTCAATCCCGTCGCAAACGGAATCGCGCGGCCATGAGTCGTGTGGAAGGAATCAAGCTTGACGTAGCCCGCCACGCGCCCCGTACATCCGATGCCCGACACCAAAGCCAGCGAGCCCAAGTCGATGTTCGAGTCGATCAATGCGCGCGCGAAAGAGTTAACCGTCGTCCCGATGCCGCATCCCGGGCACCAGATATGCGGCACGCGATCGCTGCGCAAAAAAGGTTCGACTGGATTGAGGATATCGGTATTTAAATCGTCTGACATCGGCTTGCCTCCACAATTACTTTGAGGATCTCTTCCGGGTTGTGAACTCCACCGCCCGCATGCGACACGGCAAAAGTTTTCGCCTGTCCGCCCGCCGCGCGCTCCACTTCCCGCACCATCTGGCCGAGGTTGAGTTCAGGGACGACGAACGCCTTAACCTTCCCCGCCAGATCGCGAATCTTTTTTTCCGGGAAGGGCCACGCCGTAATCAGTCGCAGCTTGCCCACTCTCAGACCGCGCTCACGAGCCGCTTCGATCGCTCGCTGCGCCACACGCGACGTAATTCCGTAAGAAACCACCACTACATCCGCGCCCTCTATCTGTTCTTCCTCGGTCATGGTGATGCGGTCGACCGCGTTAAGAATCTTGCTTTGCAGGCGCCGCACCAGCTTGTCCTGTACCGGCAGTGTCATGTTGGGATAGCCGCGCTCATCGTGCGTCAACCCCGTAACGTGAAAGTTGTAACCTTCGCCGGCGTGCGCCATCTCCGGAACCTGATCGCCATTGGTTCCATACGGCAGATAATCTTCCACCGACTTGTGAGTGTGCTTTCGCGGCACAATTTCGATCTGGTCTGCCGCAGGAATCACGACCTTCTCACTCATGTGGCCGACAACTTCATCCATCATGAACATCACCGGTACGCGATATTCCTCGGCCAGGTTGAAAGCTTTAATTGTCAGGTCGAAACACTCTTGCGGGGAATTAGGGCACAGCGCGATCACCTCGTAATCTCCGTGCGATCCCCAACGCGCCTGCATCATATCGGCCTGTGCGGGCAACGTGGGCAATCCGGTCGATGGCCCGCCGCGCTGCACATCGACAAACACGCACGGCGTTTCCGTCATCGCCGCGTAGCCAATGTGTTCCATCATCAGCGAGAAGCCCGGGCCCGACGTTACCGTAAAAGCCTTCGCGCCCGCCCACACCATGCCCTGCAATGTGATCGATGCCGCGAGCTCATCTTCCATCTGAATAAAGGTTCCGCCCACCGTTGGCACGCGTGACGCGAAGCGCTCGACAACTTCCGTCGAGGGAGTAATCGGATATCCGGCAGCGCATCGGCAACCCGCAGCCAGCGCGCCTTCGCAGCAGGCGTGGTCGCCATCCATGAAATGGATACCGGTCAGCACCCCGCGCGGGTCTGCGGTATGACGAGCAGCGATATGACGTCCCGCCTGTGGCAGAACGGCCGCTTCAGAATCAGCTTTCATTTCTTGCCTCCCTTCGTCGCTTCGGCCTTCTTCACCGGCACGCCAGCTTGATCGACCTTGCCGCCGGCAATCGCGAAGTCAGGGCAGTACATTCCACACAGATCACATCCGCTGCACTTATCGGGATGCACCACATGCGGCGGATGGTAACCCTTCGAATTAAATGCGGATGAGAGTGCAAGCACGTGCGAAGGACAAAACTCCACACAGAAGCCGCAGGCTTTACAGCGCTCAACGACGATTGATACGCGTCCTTTTGCCATGAAATCCCCACGCTCAAGGTGATGAGGTCACCACCGATTCTCAGCGATTATGCCGGTCCTCCACTACGCCACGATGTGATAGAAGTCACAGCCTTACGTGAGGACGCGCACGCTCTCAGTAACTCTTTCGGCGCATCCCGCGTGTTACTTGATGGTGACGCAAGACACCATCGAAGGTGAGTTGGATCACCGCAAATGGCCACCCAGCGAACCAGAATGAAGAGTTTGGATGTCCCGATATTCGCCGCTCAAAAGGGGGTTTCCCATGTTTGAAGCCGAAGTTGAGATGGAACGCCGTTCATCGGTGTTACCACTGCTACTCATGGCGTGCCTGATAGCCGCAATCATCGGCGTAGGAGCATATATCTGGCGCGAGGCGCGGGCGCAAACGCCGATCAGCGCGCAGCAAGCCAGCGAAATCGCGGCCGCCGCGCTGCAAGGCCCAGGGCCCGCGGTCATCCACTTTCGCACCGGCACACTCAAAGCCAGTAGCGACGAGAAAACCGGCGACCCGAATTATCGCCTCCTGGAAAAAGCTGGCATCCTCAAACTGGCCAAATCGGCGCGAAGCAGCGTCCTAGTTTCGCTTACACCTGAAGGCGAACGTCTTCTTGCCACTGTGCCCGAACTGAAGAAATCGAAAGAAGCGGATGGCACCATCTCCTACCAGGCCCCGCTGGCTGACCGCCAATTTGTGGGCATCGCCGCCATCAACATGGCCGGAGTCAACAGCGCGACCATTGACTACAATTGGAAGTGGATCCCGAATCAATTAGGCAACATATTCGACGCCGGCGGTCCGCTGGTCAAGAGCTTCAATCTCTGGGAGCGTCAAACTCTCATCAATAAATACGAAGCTGATTTCTATAACGCGAGCCCTACCAGATCGACGCTCACTCTGGCGCGCACCGACCGTGGATGGAAGATCGCACAATAGCGGCGCGAAAATGCAGATTCAGCCAGTCGACTTCTAGGTTTGAAAGCGCTCCTGGTTTAAGGGCGCGCTGGTTGCAAAAGGAGAGATGCGAATGTTTACCAAGAAAGTAGTCTTAGCCTTAATCATTACTGCTCCGGTCTTATTTACCGTCGCGGTCTTTGCGCAGAATCAGACGGGAAACGAGCAGGCTGGAAACACCACCATCAAGCATGTCCCAATCACCTCCACCTCGCCCGTATCCGGCAAGGACATGTTCACCGCCTATTGTGCCGTTTGCCACGGCGCGGACGGTAAAGGCGCCGGTCCCGCGGCCAGCGCTCTAAAAACGCCACCCACCGACCTTACGTCTCTAAGCAAAAACAACGGAGGAAAATTTCCCGCCCTGAAAGTCTCATCCACCATTCGAGGCGAAGATAGCTTTGCGGCGCACGGCAACAAAGAGATGCCGGTCTGGGGAGCTTTATTCTGGAACCTGAGCGGCGGCCACGAGTCCGAAGTTCAGCAGCGCGTAGCGAACCTGACCAAATACATCGAGTCGTTGCAGGCGAAATAGTTAAGACCGTTCATCATCTCCGCCGCAAAGTCGGCCCGGGCACAAGCGCCAGCTTGTGCCCACAATATTTTTTGTCTGCGTAGGTAGCAACAGCACTACGAACCGCACCGTGCGCTCCCCGGCACGTACGTAGTCCGATCATGAAAAGGTAGTCCACAAACAAGAAAGAGGCCCACCATGACCGGCAGGCCCTTTTCTCTCCTGAAGGTCATTTCCCCGTCTTGCCGTTGACTACGCCGACACCCGTACAAGGATCCCATCCAGTAGCGCCGGAGTAGCCGCCGTACGGGCCGCAAAAGCCGGTCGTGATGTCGCGGAAGTCTGCGGTGACGGTACGGTTGCCGTAGATGGCCGAGAGCTCAGCGTTGGAAGATGCGTAGAAGGAGCCGGATGCATTGATAATTCCGGCGAGAGCGGGCGAGGCGACGCTCGTACCACCGACGATGTTCCAACCGCCAGCGTTAGTGTCGAGCACCCAGACGCCGGTGATGGGATCGGAGTCAAAGGATAGATCGGGAACGCCGCGGAAGTTGCCGACGAGCGACGAGATGGAGCTCTGATAACTGGGTCGCGCTTCGACTTGGCTTACACCGCCGCCCGCCGAATCCCAGGGATACTCGGAGAGAAACACCCCGGTTGAGGGAGTGCGGCGTACGGTGGTTCCTCCAGCCGCGACAACATTCGGAGAAGTGCTCGGCCAGATAGTGCCGGGACCATCTCCGGCTGAGGCAAGGAAGACGACATTTGCTTTGATGAAATGGGAATCGTAGCTGGTCTCGCCGGAGAATTCGCTTCCGCCCCAGCTATTGGTCACCTCGCCACCGCCAGCGGCATTGACCATTTTGCTGGCCATATCTTCGGCGGTCATGAGGTCGACAAAGCTGCTGGACGCGGCTTCAACGAGAACGATCTCGGCTCCGGGAGCCATGGCATGAGACCACTGCACGTCGAGGGATTCTTCAAACTCCCATCCCGCGTCGTAGGCTGGCTTTTTGCCGCTTGCGTAGACGGTCTGAAAGTTGGCCGCTGGCAATCCAAACTGGGTGGAAAAGGCAGCCAGATCTTTGGCGGCATTCGGAGCGTCGTAGGCATCGACGATCGCAATCATCTTGGCGCCGCCGGTCGGATTCGTATTCGCCGCACTGGGCGTGCATCCGGTAACAGTCTTGACCAGGCCGTATACGCAGGCAAGCGATTCGGGCGTTTCATAGGAATAGCCAGCATAGGGCGCGCCGAAGGGTTGCAATTCTTTCAACGGCTTGGTGGGGAGGAAGACGTGGATGTTAGTGTGGGCGCGCATGCCGATGTCGGTGGATCTTTCAATGCTCGAGTCGGGGGTCACTACGCTTCCGCTGGCCGGCCTCATTTGAGCCGGACTGAGGCTGGTTAAGGTGAACGACGCAACGAGAGCCGCTCCAGAAAAGAGTTTCATAGGTTGAATTTCCTCGATTGAAGGTGGATCAGTTGGTTGCTGCTGAAAGACGTTATTCCGAGCGTCTCAACAACGACGATGGCGGACGCGGGAAGCGGAGATTAGCGGTCTGGATGCAGTTGTCTTGCTGCCGCCAATAGGCCAGACTTCGATTTCTTGTTTCCTCCGTTGCTGGCCTCAGATTAGCGCAAGGGGAAACGATGTACAGGTCACGGCCGTTACAGAGATGGGGATTACTGAAATGTGGAAAGTACGGCCTTCTTCACGGCGTTTTTCACTAAAGTTTATGCCGATTATTCCGAGAGGACGACGTTCCTCCTCTGCCCATTCCACGCATCTAATTTCACGTGCTAATCTCAAATTTGGAGATAAATACGACAGTGAAGCTGCCTACGAAGTTGCTGTTTTGGATGGCTTTGACATTGCTGGGGAACTCGCTGCTTTTTGCCGCCGATCGTGGCACCTTGATTCGCGAGGCGATTCTTTATCTTTCGCCGGATACATCCTCGAACAAACTGGGCCAAGTGGACCGGGGACGTGAACTGATTTTGTTAGACAAGACGCCGAACTGGCTGCACGTTGAGGCGTTGCTGGGCTCACCTTTCGCCCGCGATCCAGCATTTGTGCTGGACGACGACGAAGAAGGAAAGACGATTAGCGGTTGGATAGCCGATATCGGAATTGTCTGGGCATCCACGCCGAATGGCGACCGGATATTGTTTGGGGCAGCCGTCGATTCCGAAGACGAGGCCAGCCGGCGCCACGGGCGGCGTGGCGCAGCACAGGATGCGCTGCGCCTCTATCGACGCGTCTACGACATTTTTCCCACGAGTCCACTAGCGGGCGAAGCTCTCTATCGCACGGCCGACATCAAATGGCAGATCGATAAGGCGGACATGGAGTCTCGGCCGTCCGCGCACGAGCGGGAATCATATATGCGCGCCAGCATCGACGAGGAGCAGATGCGGCAGGTAATGAAGAAGTTTCCGGACACGAAGTGGGCTCAACTCGCCGCCTTTCATCTGATCGACAACAAGCTTTGTGGCGAATGGGAGGGGGCTTCGAAGTGCCCCGACAAAGAAGCGGAGATTTACGAAAAATATGTCAAAGAACATCCGCAATCTCCTGCGGCACCCGAGGCGCTGTATTACGCGGCGTCGCGGCGAGCGGCGTTGATTGAGATTTATAAGACAGAAGATCAAGGAAAAAAGTCGGAGCAGTCAAAGAGCGCGGCTATCTCGCTGGCGCAGCAGTTAGTATCGCAGTATCCGCAGAGCGATTGGTCGACGCGAGGACAGACCTTACTGTTTTTCTTGCAGCAGGGCGTCCCGACTTATGGGAATGCGATTCAGTGAGGTGCAGCGCGGCAGTTGAGAGATGTTAGTGCCAGGGAAACCTACTAGATCGCCGATAAGAGCTTTCATCCCTACGTAAATCCATAGCGCCCTTCCATGACGTAATAAACATAACTATTAAGAGTAGTCCGCATATTCTCGATCGATTATTTCCATGCGCTGCATTACTTCTTGACACTCGTTTTGCCCAAGTATTTAATTATCGGTTTCCATTGGTCAGGTTCGAGCGACGGTCAACTCCGTCGTCTGGGAGGCTTTATGCGTATTATTCGAGACTTAGCGGTGTTGTTAGTGTCAGCGATATGTTTAGCGTCTCTAGCTTTCGCTCAAGGCGGAGCGACGGGAGCGATTAGCGGAGTGGTGCAGGATTCATCGGGCGCAGTGATTGCCAACGCAAAAGTCAGCGTGACCAGCGAAGCCACCGGTGAGGTGCTACGCCAGCTGAAAACCGATGCGTCCGGTTTTTTCAATGCCACGCTGTTGCCGGTCGGCAACTATACGGTAGAGGTAAACGCGTCGGGCTTTCCTGACACGAAAATTCCTGGGGTGGCTGTCCGTATTACGGAGACTACGCGCATCACCGCGAGCCTCAAGCTGAGCACGGTGAAAGAAGTGGTGGAGGTCGAGTCTACCGCGGAGCAGGTCGATACGACGGATGCCACCACCGGGCAATCGATCAGTTCAACTACGCTCAGCGCGCTGCCGCTGGCTACGCGGAATTTCCAGCAATTGCTCGATCTTTCGGCAGGCGCGTCGTCCAACCTTAACAATGCCGCCGCGCTCGGTCGCGGCGATGTGCGTATCAACGTCAACGGTGGACGAGAAGATAACAACAACTATCTGATCGAGGGAGTCTCGGCGTCGGACTATTCCTTCGGCGAGCTTACGTATACGCCGGTTCCGAATCCCGACTCGATTCAGGAATTCAAGGTCGGAACCAGCCTCTATGACGCCACCCAGGGGCGCAATGGCGGCGGCAATATTAACGCTATTCTGAAAAGTGGTACCGCCAAGTTCCATGGAGATGTTTGGGAATATTTTCGCAACTCGGCGCTGGATGCAGATGACTTTTTCTTAGGAGCGTTCGATCTCAAGCAGAATATTTTCGGCGGCGATTTCGGCGGGCCAGTTTCTCCAGGCGGCAAGCTGGGATTCTTCTACGTCAATTATCAGGGCACGCGGCAGCGCAGCGGCGATTCGCTAGGAACGTATATCAACACTTCGATTCCGGTTTTGCCCAGTGCTGCGAATGGCGGCCGCTCGGCAGCAAACCTTGAGAGTGTTTTCAGCATTCCTGCGGCTGGCGCATGCCCTGCCGTCAGCTTCAACAGTATCTTTCCCAACGGTATCGATCCAGTCTCGCTCGCGCTCCTCAATGCTGCGGGTAACCAGTTTGGCGGCGCCGGGGGTTACCTCATTCCCACGGTTGCGGGAAATCCAGGGGTAACGACGGACCCGAATACTTGCCAGGCATCGGTCAATTACGGGCCGCTGGTTCTCACCGACCCAGGAAAATACACGGACAACCAATTCACCGCCAACTGGGACCGTGATTTCAATCAGGGGAAAGATCGTCTCTCGTGGCGATTCTTCTGGTCGGATTCGGAGACTTTCGAACCGTTTGGCGCCGATAACCTGCAAGTGCAGACCGGCTATCCGGCGTATGCCACAAATTTGAATTTTCCGCTCGACGTGCCGCTGCGCGGGCGATTTGGCAGCATCGCGGAAACTCACTCTTTCAGCAACTCGCTCATCAATGAGTTTCGCTTTGGCGTAAATGTCATCAGCGACGCGCTGCAGAACGTGCCTGTACCGGGCACTTCGCCGGCCGACTTAGGCATCAGCAACGGATCGGGCGCGCCCGATATGTACCGTTTCCAGC
The DNA here is from genome assembly GCA_963822025.1 of uncultured Acidobacteriaceae bacterium. GTDB lineage: Bacteria > Acidobacteriota > Terriglobia > Terriglobales > Acidobacteriaceae > Acidiflorens. The sequence continues at coordinate 50,351 of CAWGFW010000001.1, forward strand.
TTAATAGTTTTCAGATCGGACCATTCCCCAATCAGCTGCAATCGGCATTGTCGGATTCCTTGTCCTACCTTGACACGGTCAGTTGGTCGCACGGGCATCACTCCTTCCGTTTCGGCGGCGAGATTGACCGCACTGATATTCGCCGCAACCTCCCGGTGCTCGACAATGGACTGTTTTACTTCTCCAACGACTACACGAATCCAGGTGGAACTGCGTTTGGCACCTCTGATTTTCAGAACTTCCTCGGCGGCTATTCGTTCCTCGGTGAGGGCGGCGGCGGAGCGGCCAATCACGATTACCACATCCCGGCATTTGGCGCTTTCGCGCAGGACGACTGGAGGGTCTCGCCCACTTTGACCCTGAACCTCGGCTTGCGCATGGAGTGGGTAGGCGCGGCCTATGACGACCTCTGCCACTTGGGCAACTCGGTTCTGGCGAACGCCAATACAACCGGGAATCCATTTGTTTTTCCGAGTTGCGTAAGCAAATACGGCTTTGCGGGATTCACCGGCAATTTGAACAGCGCCGCCCTGAACAACGAATACGCCAGGGTGCCCGAGCCTCGCATCGGCTTTGCTTACGACGTGGATGGCCGGCACAGCACGGTCGTTCGCGCCGGCTATGGCATCTACAGCGTCCGCGAAGATATTGGCGCCGTAGATAACCTCTCGTTCACGGCGCCGTTTTATCCGTTGAGCGGCGGCGCCAGTACACCGGGGTCGATGGGTACTCTGCTTGCTCCTTTGCTTCCGCCGCTCGGTACGGTGAGCCAAGCCTTCGTGCCCTCGCCGTCGTTTTTTCAGGGCTTCGTGATTTGCGGGACGACGACACCGACTACTGACACTACTCAGTGCCCAGCCTACACCGGCAATATCGACGGACTGTTTGGCTTGGCGGTTCCGCTGCACTGGGTGGTGCCCACGACGCAGCAGTGGAATTTATCTGTGCAGCGGCAACTGGGTGGAAACTGGGTGCTCGAAGTGGGATACGTAGGCACCAAAGGCACGCGGCTGCGCTCGACGTTTGATCCTGACCAGCCAGCACTGGCCAGCCCATCTAACCCCGTCACCGTCACCTGTACCCCCGCCAACTGCCTAACAGCGCAAACTTCGTACCAGATCACTTCCAACACCACCACCAACGCCTTGGCACGAGCGCCTTATCAGGGAGTGAATCCTCCGCTGTTGGAGGCCTTCTATCCGAACTCGGATTCTGAATACGCGGGTTTGCAGGTTACGGTTTCGCACCACTTCTCGAAAGGGCTGTATTTTCAGAGTGCCTACACATGGTCGAAGTCGATCGACGATGTTTCGACGGCGAGCGTAGCCTTTATCACGCGCGTCAACGATCAGAACAGCGGAGCAGCATCGCGCGGGCTATCAGACTTTGATCATCGCCAACGTTTTGTGACGAGCTTCAATTACGCAATTCCGTTCATGGCCAACCGGCACGATGCGGTGGGATACGCACTCGGCGGTTGGGAAGTCGACAGCGTGATCGTCGCGCAATCCGGTTCGCCGATTACGATTTTCGATTCTAATGGCGCGTCGGCCTATCAACTCGCGAGCGCTCCGGTGGCAACAGCGGATTTTGCTCCTGGCTACAGTTGCAGCAACGCTTTAACTTCTGGCAGCCTCGCCGACAAGATCGCCCATTGGGCCAATCCGAACGCGTATCTGCCCGCACCGACGGTGGTGGGCGGCACGACGGGTTATGGAGATTCTCCGCGCAATTGCATCATCGGCCCCAAACAGTCGAACATCGACTTCACCCTGGGAAGAGTATTCAAGTTCGGCGAGCGGCAGGACCTACGTTTCCGCGCCGAAGTGTTCAATCTGTTCAACCATCCGTCGTTCCAGAATCCACAGGGAACGGGGAATGCGAACGAGGCAGCAGGGCCCGCGTTTGCCGAAATCACGCAGACTAACGGCACGCCACGGCTGGTTCAGTTCTCGTTGAAGTATTCTTTCTGATGTATTTCGATGGTGGCTGGGGAGCGCAACGTGAGGGCGCTCCCTCGTCACTCTACTAACAAAAAGAGGCAAACTTCATGCGGCTGAAAGGCGGCGTTCTAGCGCTGCTGGGAATGGTGTGGGCGAGTGCGGTGCAGGGGCAGACGCCGCCGGGGAATGTCGTCCACTACACCACCACCATCGACAACGTGAAATATCTGTTTGCCACCGCCGAACCCGTGGCGCGCCTCAAGTCAGGCGACATTCTCGATACCAACACGCTCGACTGCTTCGGCAACGTACTGCGAAAACCCGGCGATACGCTGAGCATGGTCAAGGGCGATAATCCTTTGGCTGGCCCGTTTTATGTCGAAGGAGCCGAACCGGGCGATACGTTGGCGGTGAAGATTCTCGATCTGCAAGTCGACGGCGACACGGGCGTCGGAGCGTTCGCTCCCGGATTTGGCGCGATCAACGAAACAAACTACACGCCCATGCTGCATCCGCCGCTGCCCGAACGCATTTGGTACTACCACATTAATCATGCGGATAACACGGCCCTCTTCAAGGCGCTCGATTCAGATTTTTCAGTGAAGATTCCCATGCATCCTTTTTTCGGCTGCATCGGCGTAGCGCCCGCGGAGGGCGAGGCGCGCAGCTCAGTGGTTCCCGCGGAGTTCGGCGGCAACATGGATTCACCCGAAGCCAGCGTAGGCAACACCGTCTATTTTCCTGTGAATGTTAAAGGTGGACTCTTCTATATTGGCGACGGTCACGCAGCAATGGGCGATGGAGAGGTCGCAGGCACGGCGATCGAGGTTCCGCTAAAAGCGCGCGTGCAATTGAGCGTGATAAAAGGCCGCACCATCGCATGGCCGCAGTTTGAGAATGACGACGCAATCATGACGGTGGGCGCGTATCGTCCGCTCGATGATGCGGTGCGCATCGCTTTCACCGAACTGGTGCATTGGATACATAAAGACTACGGATTGTCAGAGCTCGATGCCTACGAACTTCTGTCCAAAGTTGCGAAGATTCATCTGAACGAGATGGTCGATCCTAACTATGTGGTAGTCGCCTCGATAGAAAAAAAGTATCTGCCCGCGAAAAAGAAATAGGTTTTGTAAGCGGTTCCCTTCCCGTCCATTTGTGAGATGAGTTATAGTCGCGCGGGGGGATATCCCGTGACGGACCCTGCCGCGATGCGAGATGTCGGATCACCAGTGCAGTTTGTTCCCACACAGGCGATCTCCGAGATTGACGTTTTGTGGATCACCGCTGGCCTCGGCTGCGACGGAGACACGATTGCTATGACTGCGGCCACGCAGCCGAGCATCGAAGATATTGTGCTCGGATCGATGCCGTGGATTCCCAAGGTGCATTTTCGCAATCCTTTTCTCGCCCTCGAGAACGGCGACGAGTTCCTCCAACCTTTTCATCTCGCGGCGGCCGGCAAACTGGCTCCGTTCATTCTGGTAGTGGAAGGATCGATTCCCAACGAGAACAACAAAAAGGAAGGTTATTGGGCGTCGTTCGGCACAAACCCAAGAACTGGCCAGCCGATCACGACTTGTGAGTGGATCGATCGCTTGGCACCGCGCGCGTGGGCGATAGTAGCAGCGGGAACTTGCGCGACCTATGGCGGAATCCACGCAATGGAAGGAAATCCTACCGGTTGCATGGGGCTCCCTGATTACTTGGGATGGAAGTGGCGATCGTTGGCGGAGATTCCGATCGTTTGCGTTCCTGGATGTCCAGTGCAACCCGACAACTTCACCGAAACGCTACTCTATCTTTTATATATGGCGGCGGGACGGGCGCCGATGATTCCCCTGGATGAGGCGTTGCGTCCGAAGTGGTTGTTCAGCGCCACGGTGCATGAAGGCTGCGATCGTGGCGGTTATTACGAGCAGGGAGAATTTGCCGACGAATATGGATCGCCGCTATGCATTGTGAAGCTGGGATGCTGGGGTCCGGTGGTGCAATGCAATGTGGGAAAACGCGGATGGATGGGCGGGATTGGCGGGTGCCCGAATGTTGGCGGAATTTGTATAGGGTGCACCATGCCGGGGTTTCCCGATAAATTCATGCCGTTTATGGACCAGCCTCCGGGGTCGTTATTGTCATCCAATGCGGTGATGACTTATGGGCGGGCGATCCATGCGCTGCGGCGGTTTACACAGGCATCGTTGAATAAGGAACCGAGTTGGCGACGCAGGGGATAAGGGAGCAGCCTTCAAGGTTTAGAAGCTTTTCGAAGTGGCCTGAGAGTTTTTGAGGCGGTTTCATGATTGCTGCCGGGAGCGCCGGATCTATTGCGGAAGCAGCCCGGGCGGATTCTACCCCGCCGAACATTAGTCCTGCCGAGGCGGAGATCTTGCTTGCGGATCTGGCGGCGGTATTTCTTAGCAACTCTGGCGATCACACGGGTTCGCGCGATGCGAGCGGCGGTGAGGAGCTCGACGAACAGCTGCCTAATACCGACGCGGTTTATCGCGCGTTGGTCGAGCAAATTCCAGCAGTAATTTTTCTAGCGCACTTAGATCGCGGGATTGGCGAAGCGTATGTCAGTCCGCAGATTGAAGCCAGCCTGGGATTTTCGCAGGAAGAATGGCTGGAAGATCCGATTCGGTGGTATCAGCAAATTCATCCCGACGACAAGCAACGATGGAGCGTCGAAGCGGCGCAGATGTTTCTTTCGGGAATGGCGCTGCGCTCGGCTTATCGGGTGATTGCACGCGATGGGCGGGTGGTGTGGTTTCACTGCGAAGCCAAGATGATTCGCCGGAAGAACGGGCGGCCCTGGTTTATTCAGGGCATCGCGTTTGACATCACCGAACTGAAGCGAACCGAGGAAGCATTGCAGGAAGAACGGAATGTGGCTTCGGCGATTCTGCATACGGTCGGGGCATTGGTTGTGGTGCTGGATCCCGAGGGGCGGATTACGCGCTTCAACCGGGCTTGTGAACAGATTTCGGGTTATTCATTTGCAGAGGTGAAAGAAAAATATTTCTGGGAACTATGCATAGCGGCGGAGGATGTGGAGCGCTTCAAGACGGTGGTGGAACAATTTCGCATGGAGAACAGCATCACCGACTATGAGACTTCGTGGGTGCTGCGGGATGGTTCGCGACGGCTGATTGCGTGGTCGAGCACGATTCTGCCCGGAAAGAATGGAGAAGCGGCCTACATCATCGCGACGGGAATTGATATTACGGAGCGCAAGCGGCTGGAGAAAGCGCTGCTCGAGATCAGCGCAGACGAACAGCGCCGCATCGGACAGGATCTGCACGACGGTCTCGGACAGCATCTGACCGGGATCGCCTTCATGAGCAAAGTGCAGGAACAAAAACTGGCGGCCAAGGGCTTAGCCGAGGCGGTGGAAGCAGCGCGGATTGTCGGCCTCGTCAATGAGGCGATCCACAAGACGAGAGAGCTGGCGCACGGGCTGCTGCCGGTAATTTCGGATGCCCAAGGGCTGATGTCGGCGCTGCGGCGGTGGGCCGCCGAAGTGGAAGACTTGTTCAAGATTTCTTGCTGCCTTCAGGTCGACGAGCCGGTGCTGATCCACGATGCGAATATGTCGACGCATCTTTATCGCATTGCACAGGAGGCGGTCAATAATGCGATCAAGCACGGTCATGCGAAGAACATCGTAATCAAGCTTGAAAGCGCCGACGAATACGGGACTTTGACGATCGAGAACGATGGAGCCCCTCTCTCCGGGAGTTCGGCCAACGACTCGGGGATGGGGATGCAGATCATGAGCTATCGGGCGCGCATGATTGGCGGATCGCTCAAGGTGGAGAGCGCTGCCGGTCGAGGAGTCATGATCGCGTGCATGTTTCCGCTGGCAGAAGGCAAGACAAGGATCGAGAAAGGTCGCGCATGATTGTTAAACAATCCGCTGACAGATTTAACTCCAGAAAGAAAATGGTATTCGTGGTGGACGATCATCCGATTGTGCGGCAGGGGCTGGCGCTGCTGATTAATCAGGAAGCGGACTTGGCCGTGTGCGGCGAGGCGGAGGAGATGCAGGCGGCGTTGCCGGCGATTCAGGCGGTCCGCCCCGACATTCTCATAGTGGATATTTCGCTGAACGGTCCGGATGGATTGGAGTTGTTGAAGAATGTGCGCATCACTTCGCCGCGTCTGCCGGTGCTGATTCTTTCCATGCATGATGAAGCGATCTACGCGGAACGCGCGCTGCGGGCGGGCGCGAATGGTTACATCATGAAGCAGGAGGCGACGGAGCGAGTGCTGGTAGCCTTGCGCCGCATTTTGAGTGGCGAAATTTATGTCAGCGACCGGATCGCGAACAGCATGTTGCAACATTATGTGCGAGGCGTGAATCCCGCCGAGCATTCGTCGATCACCGAGCTCACGGACCGCGAGCTCGAAGTGTTCCGGCTGATTGGAGATGGACTGGGGACGCGCCAGATTGCGGAGGCTTTGCACCTCAGCGTGAAGACAGTCGAGTCGTATCAGGCCCATATTAAGGAGAAGCTATCTTTGCGAAGCGGGCGCGAATTAGTGCAGCACGCGGTCGAGTGGAATATGCGGGAGAAGACCGCGTAGGGTGAATTTCGTTAGCACAGACAATCGTGAGAGAAATCGGTCGTCCCTTCTATACTTGAAGCATTGTTCACATCTTCCCCAGCGCTGAAGCGCTGAGCTAAGGTCGCGCCCCCCTTCAGGGCTTGGACTCTCGCTGGCTAGTTCAATCGCGCCCCACGATTGAGCGGTCGGTCAACCTGGCAAACTTGTCCGCGTTTCGCGGACGTCCCCGTTGGTCACCAAAAAACCACACAATCATTCAATTTCCCTGATTTCGGTCTTTAGGGGAATCCCCTATGCAGTCGATGGGACTTTCCTTGTGAGACAAAACGGGGCGCCTGCCATTGTCTCAATTTTCGAATGGACCGATTCTGTTTGTGAACTGAATTGATTATGAATTGATTAGAGGTATTGGTGTTTTGAAGTCGGGGTGCGGGGTGGAAGCTGTTCGCGCGACGGCGCCCCGTCCGGGTGGGCACAACTTTTTTGAAGAGTTTCTCCAAAAAGTGCGCGAAAAACATTTTGAGTGGAAGGGAGCAATCCAGTTATGGCGGAAGCTGCAGTTCCATATGGCCGGTCTACGCAAAAGGCGCCTGCGGTAAAAGAGGTGCACATACTCTGGATCACGGCCGGCCTCGGCTGTGATGGCGATTCAGTTTCAATTACCGCAGCCACGCAGCCCAGCGTGGAAGACGTGCTGCTGGGCGCGATTCCGGGTTTGCCCAAAGTTCACCTGCACAATCCGGTGCTGGCTTATGAGTGCGGCGATGATTTCATGAAATATTTTTATCTTGCCGAGGAGGGCAAGCTGGAGCCGTTTGTCCTGGTAATTGAGGGTTCGATCCCGAATGAAAATATCAAAAAAGAGGGATATTGGGCGGGTATGGGAACGGACGCGGAGACCAAGCAGCCGATCAAAACGACCGAGTGGATCGACCGGTTGGCGCCTAAGGCTCTGGCTGTGGTTGCGATCGGAACGTGCGCCACCTATGGCGGTATTCATGCCATGGAGGGGAATCCGACAGGCTGCATGGGGTTGGCGGATTACTTGGGCTGGGAGTGGCGTTCGAAGGCGGGGCTGCCGATCGTGAATGTTCCAGGGTGCCCGGTGCAGCCAGACAACTTCATGGAGACCGTGCTCTACCTGCTGTATCAAGTGGCGGGGCTGGCTCCAATGATTCCGCTGGACGATCAACTGCGACCGACGTGGCTCTTTGGCAAGACGGTGCACGACGGGTGCGATCGCGCCGGCTATTACGAGCAGGGCGACTTCGCCGAAGTGTACGGATCGCCGAAGTGCATCGTGAAATTGGGATGCTGGGGCCCCGTGGTCAACTGCAACGTGCCGAAACGCGGATGGATGGCCGGGATCGGCGGTTGTCCGAACGTCGGCGGTATCTGCATCGGATGCACCATGCCTGGGTTCCCAGACAAATTCATGCCGTTCATGGATGAGCCTCCGGGGGCGAGGGTTTCAAGCGCCGGCATCACCGTCTATGGCAAGGCCGTCAGGTCATTACGTTCGATTACGCAGAACACATTGAATAAGGAGCCAAAGTGGCGGCATACGCGTGCGGAGTTGACCACCGGCTATCACCCGAGAGCTTACTAGCGAGGACAGCCCTCAGAGGGCTGCCGCCCGCATTTAGTTTTTAGAAGCATGGCTGAAGCCGTGCCCTTCCCAGACGCAAAGGAGCAATTCGCTATGAGCACTATCACTGCACCGACCAAAGATATCTCCGGTAAACAGAGGAATCTGGTGGAGATGAATTGGGACCCGATTACACGCATCGTGGGTAGCCTGGGCATTTTTACCAAAATTGATTTCGACGCCAAGAAGGTGGCGGAGTGCCACAGCACCTCTTCGATTTTTCGCGGGTACAGCATTTTCATGAAGGGAAAAGATCCGCGCGACGCTCACTTTATCACCAGCCGCATCTGCGGCATCTGCGGCGACAACCACGCGACCTGCGCCACCTATGCGCAGAACATGGCGTTCGGAGTGCGACCGCCGCACATCGCGGAATGGATCGTCAACCTCGGCGAGGCGGCCGAGTACATGTTCGATCACAACATTTTCCAGGACAACCTGGTGGGCGTTGATTTTTGCGAGCAGATGGTCAAAGAAACCAACCCCAAGATTTGGTCGAAGGCCGAATCGACACCTGCGCCGCACGCCAATGAGCACGGCTTCCGCACGATCGGGGATATTATGCGGGCGCTCAATCCGTTCACTGGTTCTTTTTATCTTGAGGCATTGCAGATGAGCAGGATGACTCGGGAGATGTTTTGTCTGATGGAAGGGCGGCACGTGCACCCCTCCACTCTTTACCCGGGCGGAGTTGGGACTGTGCCCACGGTGCAGCTCTTCACCGACTACATCGTGCGCCTGATGAAGTATGTAGAGTTCATGAAAAAAGTCTTGCCGCTGCATGACGATTTGTTTGACTTCTTTTATGACGCGCTGCCGGGATATGAAGAGGTGGGACGGCGCCGCATTCTGCTCGGGTGTTGGGGATCGTTTAACGATCCGGAGCATTGCGACTACACCTACAAGAATATGACGAACTGGGGCCGGAAGATGTTCGTCACGCCCGGAGTGGTGGTCGACGGAAAACTGGTCACGACCGATCTAGTCGACATCAATCTGAATATTCGGATTCTGCTGGGCAGTTCGTATTACGACGATTGGAAGAATGCAGAGACATTTGTGAAGAGCGATCCGCTGGGAAATCCGGTGGATAAGAACCATCCGTGGAACCAGACGACGATCCCTCGGCCGCAGAAACGCGACTTTGCCGGCAAGTATACGTGGGTCATGTCGCCGCGCTGGTTTGATAAGCGTACGGGCGATCATCTGGCACTGGATACAGGCGGTGGGCCGATTGCGCGGCTGTGGTCGACCGCGCTCGCTGGGTTGGTGGATTTCGGCTACATCAAATCGACGGGCAAAAGCGTGAAGATTTATTTGCCGAAGACGATGTCGAAACCGGAAGTGGAATTCGAGTGGAAGATTCCGCAGTGGAGCAACGCCATCGAGCGCGATCGTGCGCGCACTTATTTCCAGGCTTATGCGGCGGCGTGCGCACTACATTTTGCGGAGAAGGCGATGGCCGAGTTGCACGCGGGCAAGACGAAGACGTGGTCGGATTTCAAAGTGCCGGAAGAAGCGATCGGCTGCGGCTTCCATGAAGCGGTGCGCGGCGTGCTTTCGCATCACGTGGTGATTCGCAAGGGCAAGATCGCCAACTACCATCCATATCCACCGACCCCCTGGAATGCTAATCCGCGGGATATTTATGGCACTCCCGGGCCGTATGAGGATGCGGTGCAGAATACGCCGATCTTCGAAGAGAACGGGCCGGGCAAATTCAAGGGTATCGATATTATGCGTGCGGTGCGCAGCTTTGATCCTTGCCTCCCCTGCGGAGTGCACATGTATCTGGGGGATGGAAAGGTATTGAAGACGCACCATTCGCCGATGTTTGGTGTGCACCCGTAGGACGCGTTTCCACAGGAGTGAGGGTCGTGTCGTGTGCCTTCACTCCTTTTTTCTTGATGAAGCAGTTGTTGCGAGAGGTGAGAGCAATGGTGCGATCAATTTATGCAGGATGACAAAGATTTTCAGATGAAGGTGCAGCGCATCGGCCAGTTGGTCGGCGAACTGGAGAATATAGCGGATGCTGAGGCGCGCGCGAGCGCGAAGGCTCTAGTGCAACTACTGCTCGACTTGCATGCGGCCGGGCTGGAGCGGGTAATGGAGATTGTCGCCAAGGACGAGGAAACGGGGCAGCGCGCGATCAATGATATGGGGAGTGATCCTCTGGTCAGCAGCCTGCTGGTGTTGTACGGTCTGCACCCGTTGGATTTAGAGAGCCGCGTCGTTCAAGCGGTAGAAAAAGTGCGTCCGCGCGTGCGCAAGGGCGGAGGAGAGTTGGAGCTGCTGGGCGTGGAGAAGGGCGTGGTGCGGGTGCAGCTTCAAATCACGGGACATGCATGTGGTTCGACGGGAACAACGCTGAAGGCGATGGTGGAAGATGCACTGTATGAGACGGCTCCGGATGTGGACCATCTGGTGATTGAAGGGCTCGACAAGCCGGCGGGGTCATCGGGATTTGTGCCTCTGGGAAAGTTGGGCGGAGTAATTGCGGCGGCTTCGTCGGGCGCTCCCTAACAATTTTTTTCAGACTTTCGGCATCGCTAAAGCCATGCCCTTATACAAAGCGATAGAGCGACGATCAAATGAAGCGATAGCGTGATCAGCAGATACGGAGCGGTCGATCGCGGGATGTTGACTGGGAGTTTGAGCTGATGGATGGGATTCAGCCGGGATATGAGAACGCATTTGGCGTGCTGCGTCAGTTTGTGCGGCGGAAGCGGGATGTCGAGCGCTGCGAGTTATGTGCGGCGGATGTCGGGGCAGAACATCCGCATTTGATTGAGCCAGCCAGCCGGAAGCTGCTCTGCACTTGTAATGCTTGCGCAATTTTGTTTAGCGGGATGGGGTTGAAATACAAGCGAGTGCCGCGGCGAGTGCTGGCGCTGGAGGATTTTCATCTGAGCGATGGCCAGTGGGAGAGCCTGATGATTCCGATCAGCATGGCTTTCTTCTTTCGCAGCACGCCGGATGCGCGTGTCGTTGCTTTCTACCCCAGCCCGGCGGGCGCGACGGAATCGCTGCTTCCGCTCGAGACTTGGAAGGATCTCGAGGATGCGAATCCGGTGCTGAAGGAAATGGAGCCGGATGTGGAAGCGTTGCTGGCGAACCGGGTCGGTCACGTGCGCGGGGTGGCGGCGCCGGAATATTTCGTGCTGCCGATCGACGAGTGTTACAAGCTGGTGGGGCTGATTCGGGCGCACTGGCGGGGGCTGTCGGGAGGGACGGAAGTCTGGCGGGAGATTGGGAACTTCTTCGAGCAACTGAAAAAGAAGGCGACGGCGGTAAAAGACGAAGTCGTGTGCGACGCAGCGCAAGAGGAAGCGAATGCCTGACCTAAGCTTCCAGATCGAAAAGGCGGAAGCGCAGCGCTTCACGGTAGCGCCAACGCTACTTTTCAAACTGCGCCTCACCAATTCTGTGGCGAATGAAATGGTCCATTCGGTGGCATTGCGCTGTCAGATTCAGCTGGAGGTTGCGCGGCGTCAATATAGCGCCGAAGATCAGGCGCACCTGCGTGATCTCTTTGGCGAGAAGGAGCGCTGGGGACAGACTCTGAAGACGATGTTGTGGACGCATGCCAGCGTGGTCGCGCCCGCTTTTCAGGATACGGTGGTGCTTGATCTTCCAGTTCCCTGCACTTTTGATTTCAATGTGGCGGCGACGAAATACTTCCATGGCCTGGGTGACGGCGATGTGCCGCTTTCATTTCTGTTTAGCGGAACGGTTTTTTACGCGGATGGCGATGGGGCGCTGCAAGTGGCGCCGATTCCGTGGGACAAGGAAGCGCGCTTTCGCCTGCCGGTGAAGGCGTGGCAAAACATGATGGAAATTTATTATCCGAATAGCGCGTGGCTATGCTTGCGGAGGGATGTTTTCGAGCGCTTGCAGGAATACAAGGTCGCGAACGCAATTCCGACGTGGGAGCAAGCATTGGAAAGAATTCTGCCGGTGCTTGAAGAGGCGACGAAGCGATGAACATGTCTTCCATCGACGCGATCGCACGGGCGGTGCTGTATGAGGGATACATGCTCTATCCGTATAGGCCGTCGTCGGTAAAGAATCGGCAGCGCTTTAATTTTGGCGTGCTTTATCCGCGGCCGTACAGCGAGGCGCAGAGCGGAACGGACGCATGGAGCATGCAGACGGAATGCCTGATGGAAGCGACGGAACGCACCGCGATTGACGTGAGAGTGCGTTTCCTCAAACTGGTGGATCGTTCGGTGTGGGAACTGACCGAGCCGTCGGCAGATGAAAATAAGCGCGACGGGATGCAGCGGTTTGAGCCGGCTACCGCCGTCGAGGTTGAGGGCAAGACGTTCGCGGCATGGCAGGAGGCGATCGAATGTGAAGTGACGGTGCCTTCTTGCAATCTGGGAACGCTTGCGGCTACGGCACTGGAGTGGCCATTTGTGTTTCCTTCAACGGAGGAGCCGGAACATTTGCGGGACGCGAATGGCCGGCTGATGGGAGTGATTGTTCGGCAACAGGAAGTAGTGCGAGGGATGGTTGAAGTCACGGCTGCGCGCGTTGCCGATGGAATCTTCAAGGTGCAGGTGAAGGTGAAGAACCTCACTGCCTTCGCTATGCCGCACCAGGACGACACGGGCGAACGGAGCCGGAATCGCGCTCTGATGCGTTCACTGGTTTCGGCGCACGTCGTGCTGGAAGCGGTGGAAGGCGCGTTCGTATCGCTATTGGAGCCGCCGGAGAACTTACGCGAACTGGCGGCGGGTTGCCAGAATGTTGGCGCCTGGCCGGTGTTGGTCGGAGCCGGAGGGTGCGAGAACTTGACTCGCACTCGCGACACTATGCTGGCTTCGCCGATCATTCTTTACGACTATCCGCAGATTGCTCCGGAGAGTCCCGGCGACTTGTTTGATGGGACAGAGATTGACGAGATTCTGGCGTTGCGAATTCTGACGATGACGGAAGACGAGAAGAGCGAGATGCGCAATACCGACGAGCGTGCGCGCGAACTTCTCGAACGGACGGAAAGCTTGCCGATGGAGCAGCTGATGAAGCTTCACGGGAGCATGCGGGAACTGCACGGACCAAATCCGTGGGAAGCGGAGTCATTAAAAGTGGAGTCGTGGAAAGAGGAGATGCCATGAACGAATGGGAATGGCAGCTTCTCGAAGCGAAGAAGCCGGTCGATGATCTGCGCATTAATGGCGTCGAGGTGCGGGCGGGGGCTCGGGTGAGGCTGTGTCCGCGGGCGGGCGGAGACATCATGGACATTGCGCTTACGGGTAAGACGGCGATTATCGAATCGATCGAGCAGGATTATGAGGGCAAGGTTCACGTTTGTGTTGTCGTCGACGACGATCCGGGGCGCGACATCGGTCTGATGCGGCAACCTGGTCACCGATTCTTCTTCGATGCGGAGGAAGTCGAACCAATCCCCCGAGGTGAGCGTGACAGCCTCGGGCAGGCAAAAGCGCCTCGGATTTTGATCGCGGGGATTGGAAATATTTTTCTCGGCGATGATGCGTTTGGAGTAGAGGTGGCACGGCAATTGTCGACGCGGGAGTGGCCGCATAATGTTCGAGTAACGGATTTCGGGATACGCGGCTACGACCTGGCTTATGCTTTGCTCGATGGATATGACACGACGATTCTGGTTGACGCCTGCCCGCGCGGCGAGCCGGCGGGCACGCTCTATGTAATGGAGATCGAGCCGAGGGATTTGGGCAGCGCAAATTCAGGCAGCCCGGCAGAACAGCAGTGCGCGATCGAAGCGCACAGCATGAATCCGTTGAATGTCCTGCGGCTGGCGGCATCGATGGGTCCGTTGAAACAGGTGCTGTTGGTGGGATGTGAACCGAAGACGCTTGGTCCCGAGGAAGGTCAGATGGGGCTGAGTGCGACGGTTGAGGCAGCGATTGAGGATGCGGTGAAACTGGTGGAGTCGATTGTCAGCAAGATTCTGAACGGGGATGAAGCGAGTTCACGACCAACGACTTGAAGCGAGAGGAGAATGCCGTGGCCATCATGGAACTGTCGGAAGAAGTTAGCAATCACAATGGGCTCGGAACGGACAAGGACACGCTGTACATGCTCAGCGGAGCGGCCCTGATTTTGTTTGGGGCGGGATTGATTTTGTCGAATAAAACTGTGCGCGGTTATCTCGGGCAGCTGGGAGTGGGCAATCTGATCACCGCTGGCTTGCCCGATTTTGACCGCTATCTGAAACTGCGAAACATGTGATGGGATCGAATGAGCGCGAAGTGACCACGGAAATCGCTGTTCGTCAGCAATATATTGCGGACACGAAATCAAGCCAGTTTACGGCACAGGTGTTTGCCGACGGCCTGCTATCGGCTTTCGGGCACAGTCCGACGATTGCCATACGCGACTTCGCGGCCGAGGCGGAAGTTAATCTCGAAGAGATCGAGAAATCAGCTCTGAAGGCAACGATCCACGCGGCTCGATTGGCGGTGAAGGACGATATTTCGGATAAGGATCGGCGCGAGATCGAGCGCACGATGCAAGAGGAAATCCTGGAAAGTTCGTCGTATCCTGAAATCGTTTATGAATGTTCACAGATTGCCGCGACGAAGAATGGTGAGGGGCAATACTCGGTTACGCTTAACGGCGACCTGACCCTGCATGGCGTCACGCGTTCGCTGGCTGTGCCGGCGCGAGTGGTACTGGATGGGGATTCGCTGCGGGCGTTTGGAAACTTTTCGTTGCGGCAGACGGATTATGAGCTGAAACTGGCCTCGGTTGCGGGAGGAGTTCTCAAAGTTAAGGATGAGATAAAGTTTTCGTTTAACATTCTGGCTCGAAAGAAAGAGTAATTGCCATGTGCTTAGCCATACCGGGACAGGTCGTTGAACTATTTCCCGACCAGCCGAACGCGGCATTGATTGATGTGGTGGGTGTTCGCCGTAAGGTTGACTTGGGACTTCTTCAGGACGACTTGCCGGTGAAGGGAGATTGGGTTCTCATCCATGTTGGATTTGCGATGAGCAAGATCAGCGAAGCGGATGCGCTGGACCAGATGCAGACCCTGCGCATGCTGGGAGAAGCTGAGGCGGCATTGCAAGAGGTGGAAGGATATGGCCTCGAGAATTCGGAAAACAAGAAAGCGTCATGAGGCATCTTAAGTGAGGAGCGGGCTATGAAATTTGTCGACGAATTTCGTGATGCCGAGATCATCACCAAGACCTCAGATGAAATCCGTCGGCTTGCCGATCCGAAGCGCCACTACCGGATTATGGAAGTGTGCGGCGGGCATACTCATGCCATTTATCGCTTTGGCCTCAAAGATCTGCTCCCCTCGAACCTTGAATTGATTCACGGACCTGGTTGTCCGGTGTGCGTGTTGCCGATGGGGAGGATTGATGATGGGCTGTCGATCGCGCACGATCCGAACGTGATATTTGCCGCGTTTGGCGACATGATGCGAGTGCCAGGCACCCAAGGGAGCCCGCTGGAACATAAGGCGCGGGGGATGGATGTGCGGATTGTTTATTCTCCCTCTGACGCGCTTAAGCTGGCGCAGGCGAATCCACAGAAGCATGTCATGTTCTTTGCCATCGGATTCGAGACTACCGCGCCCTCGACTGCGCTGACGCTGCTGCGGGCGAAGGCACAGGGCATTCATAATTTTTCTGTGTTCTGCAATCACGTTACGATCATTCCGGCGATTCGCGCGATTTTAGATTCTCCCGACATGCGGATTGACGCCTTCATCGGCCCGGGGCATGTATCGACAGTGATTGGTTGCCGCCCATATGAATGGATCGCAAAGAACGAAAACAAGCCGGTCGCGGTTTCCGGCTTTGAGCCGCTTGATATTTTGCAATCGATTGTCATGGTGCTGCGGCAGCTTCGGGATCATGAGGCGAAAATTGAGAATCAATACAAGCGTGTGGTGCCCTGGGAAGGCAATCGGGCTGCACTACGCGCCATGGCCGATGTTTTCGAGTTGCGGCCTTATTTTGAGTGGCGAGGACTGGGTTTCATCTCGCAGTCGGCGCTGCGCATACGACCAAGTTATGCGGCGTGGGATGCGGAGCAGCGATTCGCCGTCCCCGGACTGCGGGTGACTGATCCCAAGGCAGCGCAATGCGGGGAGGTACTGAAAGGTGTGCTCAAACCTCATCAGTGCAAGCTTTTTGGAAAGGAGTGCACCCCGGAGCATCCGATCGGCGCACTCATGGTTTCATCCGAGGGATCATGCGCAGCGTACTTCAACTACGAATACCGCAAAATGGGAATGGTGAACCGCATCGCGTCGGTGGCGTAAACGCGGCCACTGACGGCGTAGCCGCTGCTGGTTCTTTTGCCGAATACTCTTTCGAAACCTCGCCGAAGGTTCGCTTCCGCGAACCACAAATTGAGATGGCTCACGGAGCTGGAGGCAAGGCGAGCCGGCGGCTAGTCGAAGGGCTCTTTGCTCCGCTGCTTTTTGCGTCGGCTACCGAACCGCTCGGAGATGCGGCACATCTGGATTTTGGCGGCACTCGGATCGCAATCACTACAGACAGTTTCGTGGTTAAGCCACTGAGTTTTCCGGGAGGTTCGATCGGCGAGCTCGCGGTAAACGGAACGGTGAACGATCTGGCAGTTTCGGGCGCGAAGGCGGAGGCGATGGTCGTCACCTACGTGCTTGAAGCGGGGCTGCCAACGCCGGTTCTCGAGGGCGAGGTGCGTGCGATGGCGAGAGCGGCGCGCGCGGCCGGCGTGACGATCTCGGGTGGCGATACGAAAGTTGTTGAGCATGGCAAGGCAGATTTCATGTACATCACGACAACCGGAGTTGGACGGCCGCTGCCGGGATTGAAAGTTGATCCGCGGTCGGTTCATCCCGGCGACAAGGTTATTCTTTCGGGGGCGATCGGCGATCATGGGATTACGATTCTTCTGGCGCGCGGTGAACTCGACTTCGAGGCTGATCTTCGTTCTGACACGCGCTCGGTTCTTCCACTGGTAGAGGCATTGACAGTTGCGGCAGGGCCGGGTGTGCGATGGATGCGCGACCCCACGCGCGGGGGCGTGGCTACGTCTTTAAACGAACTGGCTCGCGATTGCGGATGCGGAATTGTGCTGACGGAAGAGATGCTTCCAGTGCACGATGCGGTGCGCGGCGCGTGCGAATTACTGGGATTGGATCCGCTGCATATAGCGAATGAAGGGCAGTTTCTGGCCGTGGTGGCGCCGGAATATGCCGATGCCGCGCTGAATGCTTTGAGTCTCGCGCCTGGCGGGCAAGACGCGCAGATGATTGGGGAAGTGCGGGAACAGCCGGCGGGCGCGGTTTTGGTGACAACGCGATACGGTGGTACCAGGATTGTCGACATGCTGGTGGGCGATCCGCTGCCGCGGATTTGCTAATTTTGTGGAACGGCTTTGCTGGGTTCGTGAAATAAGGGAGTAGCTTTGGCAACAGTTTCTGGGATGACGGCGCAGGTAGCTTCTCAGGTAGAGGAACAGCTTCTCCGCCGTAACCAGATTGTCGAAGAATTTTTCGCTCGTGAGGCAGTGCGCCTGGGGGAAGCGTGCCGCGAGATGGCGGCGCGATTTCTTGCGGGAGGTCGACTGCTGGCATTTGGGCGCGGGCCTTACGCGACTGATGCGCAGCATGTCTCGGTGGAATTTGTGCATCCGGTGATTGTGGGCAAGCGCGCGCTGCCGGCGCTGGATATTTCTATGTTGTTCCGCCCATGGCTCGAATCGATTCTTCACGCTGAAGATATTGTCATGGGATTCGGACCTCCGGAGGGCGACGATGAAGTTCGCGCGGCGCTGGCGTTTGCCGAGACGCGCAATGCAATGACGTTTGCTCTGCCGGGCGTTCGCGGATATTACTCCGTCGAAGCGTTCACCAAAGATCCTTTCATTCATCAGGAGATGATTGAGATTCTTTACCACACGTTGTGGGAGAGCGTGCACGTGTTTCTTGAGCATCGCGAGCTGGGTCATGATGTTGGAGAGGCTGGATTTCTGTATCCGTATCTTGGGCGAGAGAGACAGCCAACTGACGACCTGGTAGCAGAAGTCGCGGCGTCGATAGGGATGAAAGTGCACGATGATTCCGTATTGCGCACACAGGTTGCGCGGGAACAATCGGTGGCGATCGGCAATGCGGCGCTTGCGATTCAAGAGCGCATCACGCGTGGCGGCAAGCTGATTCTCTTTGGCAATGGCGGGTCGGCGACGGACGCGAATGATTGGGCGATTGACTGCGTATTGCCACCGTCGGGCTATCGTGCGATTCCGGCGGTTTCGCTTTCTCTCGAGCCGGCAAACATTACGGCGGTGGCGAATGATGTGGGAACAGATGTGATTTTTCTGCGTCAGCTGATCGCGCAGGCTCGGCCGGACGATGTTGCCATAGGAATTTCGACCAGCGGCGGATCGCGCAACATCATCATGGCGCTCGAAGAAGCTCGGAAACGCAAGATGCTGACGGTCGCACTGCTGGGCTATGACGGTGGGGAGATTCTCCGGCGCGAACTGGCTGACTTTCCGCTGATTGTTCGCTGCGATTACATTCCGCGAATTCAGGAAGTGCAGGCTTCGATCTATCACATCATCCGCGAGTCGCTGGAGGTAACCCGGCATGGCCAAGCTTGAACTCTTCGGCACAGCGCGCTGTCCGCACACGCAGGAGATGCGGGAGTGGCTGGAGTGGAAGCGCTGCGATTTTGTTGAGTATGACGTCGAGGCCGATGCCGAGGCGCGTTGCCGCATGAGCGCGCTGGCCGCGGGACAACGCAGCGTGCCGATGCTGGTCGAAGACGACAAGGTGGTGCAGATCGGCTGGCAGGGACGCAGTTGCATGGTGGAAGCGGACTAAGCCGCAAGCCGACCAGGGATGATCCGCGAACTTATACACCAACTATGCATGAACTATCGCTTGCCATGAGCATCGTGGAGATGGCGCAAGAAGAGGCCGTGGAGCGCGGCGGCGTTCAGGTCAGCGCCGTCCATCTTAAGCTCGGAGCGCTTTCCGGAGTGGTGAAAGAGGCGCTCCTTTCAGCCTACGAAATGGCTTGCGAGGATACTCCACTGCGAGGTTCGCGGCTGGTGATCGAGGAGATGCCCGTCGTTGTTTTCTGTGCGAGATGCCAGGCCCGGCGGGCGCTCAGCTCGGTTCAGTTATTTTGCTGTGCTGAATGCGGAACGCCGACGCCAGAAATTGTGCAGGGCAAAGAACTCGAAGTCGTTGCACTGGAGATTGAACAATGGGCTCACAACCCCGCTTAGTCGAAGTCAGAAAAAATGTGCTGAAGCAGAACGACCTGGCGGCGCGCGCCCTGCGCGAGCGATTTCGGGAGGCGGGAGTGTTTGTGGTGAGTCTGGTATCGAGTCCGGGCTCGGGTAAGACGATGTTTCTGGAGAAGACGCTGACGATGCTTGGTCATCGGTATCGCGTGGCCGCGCTCGTTGGCGATTTAGCTACGGAGAATGATGCGATTCGGCTGGCTCGCAGCCAGGCTCCGGTAAAACAAATCACTACGGGCACGCTCTGTCATCTGGAAGCGGCGATGGTGGAAAAGGCGCTGGAGGAATGGGACCTGAATAAGTTCGATTTTTTGTTTGTCGAAAATGTTGGCAACCTGGTTTGCCCTTCGTCCTATGATCTTGGGGAAAATCTGCGGCTGGTGCTGATTTCGGTGACTGAGGGCGAGGATAAACCGCTGAAGTATCCGACGATTTTTAATAGCGCAGACGTAGCGATAGTTACGAAGATGGATTTAGCAGCGGCGGTGGAATTCGACTGGAATGCCGCTTACGGAAATATTCAGGCGGTTCGGCCAGGCATGCAGGTTCTGAAGCTCTCGTCTAAGAGCGGGGATGGGATGGACGAGTATTTGAATTTTCTTTCTAATTGCGCGGAAAGCGCATTCTCCAAGATCTAGGTTTTTCGCGTAGCCAGCGAATCCTCGGCCAACACCAAACTCTCTAATAAGTTGATGAAGGCCGCCACTCTAACCTCGCCTCAAAACGTTTCGAAGCGGCCGCTTCGGATTGCCGAGGTTCCAACGCCGCAGCCTCAACCTGGTCAAGTGCTGCTCCGTGTGCGGGCTTGTGGAGTGTGCCGCACCGATTTGCATATTGTCGAAGGTGAACTGCCTCTGCTTCGCAGCGGAATCATTCCTGGACATCAGATTGTCGGCGAGGTCGTGGCGGAAGCTTCTGCGGGCGCTACATCGGAGCTTCATGCCGGCACGCGAGTAGGCGTTTCCTGGGTCGGAGGAACGGACGGCACGTGCCGATATTGTCAGCTTGGTCTGGAGAATCTTTGCGATTCGCCTACGTTTACAGGCTATACGGTGGACGGCGGCTACGCGGAATATGCGGTGGTTCGCTCCGACTTTACTTTCCCTCTTCCCGATCAACTCGATGATCTGCACGCGGCTCCTCTGTTGTGCGCGGGGATTATTGGTTTTCGCAGCCTTCGCGTGGCTGGCGTGAAACGTGGCGATCGCGTTGGGCTGTTTGGGTTCGGCGCCTCGGCTCATCTCGCGATCGCGGTTTTACGCGCTTGGAATTGCCAGGTGTATGTCTCGACGCGAGGAGCGAGCCATCGGCAGTTAGCGGAATCTCTGGGAGCAGCGTGGGTGGGAAACGAGACGGATAGACCGCCGGTGGAACTCGATTGCGCGGTAACCTTCGCTCCGAGTGGGGATGTCGTGATCGCGGCTCTTGGCAGCTTGCGGAAGGGCGGAGTGGTCGCTATCAACGCTATTCATTTAGATCGGATTCCGCAGTTTGATTACGATCGGCTGCTCTGGGGCGAACGCCAGCTGCGGAGTGTCGCGAATATGACGCGGGCGGACGCACGAGATTTTTTGAAAGTTGCGAATGAGATTGGTTTGAAACCCAAGGCAACGGTATTTCCGCTCGATCAGGCGAATGAAGCTCTAATTGCGGTGAAAGAAGATTCGATCAACGGTGCGGCGGTCATTGTGGTGTGAACCGTCATCTGAAACGCCCCGAGGCTCCCTGCCTTCACGTTCAAGAGCCCAGAGTGAAAGTCCAGCACCCACAGCGCCCACCTAGGGGTGAGTTCGTAGAGCGCGCTTTGCAGTATGGCTAAAGGCACTTCTTGAACGAATCATGACGCGATGTGAAAATCATACGTTAACTGTGGTTAACCTCTTATGGTATGCTTGCGTTAATCTGGCGGCGTTTGCCAGTTTCGGTATGGTGGCCAGACGAATGGGGTTCAATCACAGGGAGCGTCGATCTAAGAGCACGATTGTAACGTTCTATTAACCGGGCGGGCGGATACTGATGAATCCCTTGGCGGCTGTGATTGGAATCACAATGCAGGGCGATAATGGAACTAGATGGTTGCAGGGCCCGTCAACTAACGTGTTGTCATGAAATTGAAATTCATTTTCATTATTGCTTCCCTTCGCGCTGCGACTCGGGCCTGCGGCCTGGTGGTTATCTTTGCGTTTATCCCCTGCGCAATCTCTTCTTCGGCATGCTGGGCGCAGTCACAACCCGCGGTCATCTCCACAGAAACTAATCAGACCACCCCAGATGCGAATGATCCTCCTAGCCCGCCGAGCGATGCGGCTGCCGATCCGGAGTCGATGTTTCCACATTTCAAGAGCTCGCGCTTTTGGCTTACGGGACAGGCGAATTTTATTTTCCAGACGCACCCTCCTTACTACGCCGACTATAGCGGCAAGAACAGTCTTAGTCCGGACTACGAGAAAGCCACTTCGCGGGTGCTGACGCTTTATACCGGAGTGCGGATCGACAATTCCACCGAACTTTTGGTTGATATTGAAGAAGCGGGCGGAGCGGCGCTGAGCACGGGTTTGGGGCTGGCGGGGAACACGGATCTGGACATCGTGCGCAATCCTTCGCTGAGCAAAGCGCCTTATCTGGGGCGCGGGATGATCCACAAGGTGTTCGCGCTGAGTAGCGACAAGGTTGAGAACGATCGTAATTTTTTGTCGCTGTTCGAGGAGCTACCGCGACGGCGACTAGAGATTCGCTTTGGCAAGTTCAGCATGCCGGATTTTCTGGATATAAATACGGTGGGCTCGGACACGCATTTTCAATTCATGAACTGGGCGGTCGACAACAACGGAGCGTGGGATTATGCCGCTGACACGCGTGGCTATACTGTCGGCCTGGTGGCCGATTACGAGGATCGCAATTGGGGCTTCCGCTTTGCCGAAGGGCTGATGCCTAAGGTGGCGAATGGGATCGATCTCGTGTGGCGGCCATGGCAAGTTCATGCTGAAAATTGGGAGTATGAGCTGCGTCGTGGCGTCGTGCCGAAGAGAGCCGGCATGGTGAGAGTGCTGGCGTATACCAACTACGCCAACATGGGGATTTACCGAGTTGCGGTGGAACAGTTTTTAGATCACACGGCTCCCCAACCGGAGACGGTGCCGGAGATTACAAATCATCCCTGGCACATTACGCGCAAGTATGGATTCGGGGTCAATGTGGAGCAGACTCTTTCGCGGAACCTTACGGCCTTTGCGCGCTGGGGGTGGGATAACGGGAAAACCGAATCTTTCGCTTACACAGAAATTGATTCGACGATCATTGAGGGTTTGGGGGCGAATGGGGCGCTGTGGCATCGCAAGCAGGATCGGGCGGGCGTTGCATTTGTCACGAGTGGAATCAAGAAAGATCACCAGGTGTATCTCGCGGACGGCGGGCTGGGCTTTCTGCTGGGCGATGGCGGGCTGAATTATGGGCGGGAGAATATTGTCGAATCGTATTACACGGCGCATGTGTGGCGGGGAATTTATGTTGGTCCGGGATTACAGCATATTAATAATCCGGGGTACAACCGCGACCGGGGCCCGGTGATTGTGCCTTCCTTTCGTGCGCATGTGGAGTTCTAACGCTTGGCAGTCATCTCGATCCGTCATCGGTTAGAAAATTGACCAGTGCCCGATTGAAATCTTCGGGAGCTTCCTCGTAGGGAAGATGGCCCACGCCTTTGAATGCTGCGAGGCGGACATCGCGAAAATTCTGGCGGAGAGGCTCGGCGGATTGGAAATCGACGGCACGGTCTCGCGTTCCCCACATGAGGAGCGTCTTGTAATCGCGAATTTTGGGAAGCGCTGCTTTCAGTTCGGCCAGATCGGCAGTCCAATTCTTTACGATGTTCAACGCGTGGCGTAACACTTGATTCTTGACCACTGGCATGCGGTAGCCCGCGCACGAATCGGGTGGAATTTTCGATGCGTCGCCAAAGAGCCGGGCCAGCAAGACGTAGTCGAGAGAGTGCCAGCGCTCGATGGTGTTGCGAAAAAGAAGAGTGCCGAGCGAACTGCCGACGAAAGGCGCAAAGCGCTTGCCATGAGCCGACCAGGGGTTGATGGGCGCGACCAATACGAGACGCTGCAGTCGGGAATTCTTTTGCCCAGCGCACAGGGCGGCAGTCATCATGGCGACGCCACCACCGTGGGAGGTGCCGAGGAGATCGAACTGCGGTATGCCGAGAGCGTCGGCGAATTGAAGAAGACGTTCGGCGGTTGGGCGAAGTCGGCAGTCGATCCCTGGCTTGGCGGGCGAGAGGCCAGCGCCTAGATTGTCGACGGCATAGACGGTCGCGTAGGGCGCGAGGGCGGGGATGGTGAATCGCCAGGAAAAGGAATAGCCCATCAGGCCGTGAACGAGGATGAGCGCGGGGCCGGATCCGGCTTTGAGGTAGCGCATGCGGCCGTCGGGAAAATCGAGCCAATGCTCCTCCCACTGCTCCACCGCAAGGGTTGCAATTTTCGATGAAGAACTCGGCCCATGACGGCCTTCATTGGTGGGGCCGAATTTTTCTTCGGGATATGGGGTTTTTGAGGGCAACGAAATCCTCGCAGACAGGTTCTTACTTAGTGATATCGCCTCTATAGCTTTGGGGGAGCTGAATTTCGGCTCCCCTCTTTTTTGGGGTAAATCGCTTTCGCCGAACGGACTTCAATAATCTTATCTGGCATGGCGCGATGCGGGGATATGGGAGTCGCGATGCCAAGGAATCTTCATTTTTCGGCGGGGGGCTTGGGGGCTGCCCTGGGATTTTCGGGATCCAACCCGGCGGCGGTCATGATGGCGCGACCTAATTCTTCGGCAGAAACGGTGAATTCTTCTGGCCGGTCGGCGACCGATTCGTGGGCATTGGGCGCTACGAAGCGGTAGCCTCGGCCTACGACGGTTTGGAGGTATTGGGGTTCGTCGGCATCGTCGCCGAGGGCACGGCGAATTTTGCGGATGGCGGTGTTGATTCCCTGCTCAACGTCGACGAATACGTCTTTGGTCCAGAGTTCGGTGGCAATCTGATCGCGGGTCACGAGTTGGCCGCGTTTTTCGACAAGGAACATCAGAAGTTGCAGGGGCAGCCCCTCGAGTCGGATGGGAGAGCCGTTGCGGTAGAACTGGAAGCGCGCGTAATCCAGCTCGAATTCGTCAAAACGGACTTTCCCGTTGGACAATTTACAACTCCTCTGACCAGCGCCGCATGGCGATCAATTAGGTAGCCCGCGCGTTCGTAACACGCGACTCCCAGGTACGAATCGTTTGTCAGAAATTGTGTTCTGCGGCGCCGATGCTGTCAAGCGCGCGATGGTGAATTTCTTCAGATCAGTTCAGACGGCTTCAGACTGGCTCTATGGACGTTTCGAGGTATCGGGCGCATGATCACACTCACTTGCGGGATTTGTTCACCGCTCCCGGGCAGATCGAAGCTAGGCGAGTCGGGTGGACACAGTAAGTGAGGGGTTCGGGTATCGGGGAAGGTACTCGAACCCCTCCAACACCAAATAAAGGGTTTGGGCACGTCATCCCTCTGCAATTCGGAAACACGCCATTCACCACTCCTCTAGTTATCCTCAAGCTTACCCAACCCCCAAACCCTCTTCCCCTGTGGTTTCCTGTCCCCGAACGGGATTGAAGAGCGTGCCGGCCTTCGCTGGGCAGCTGCCCATCCTATGACATCCCGAAAAGAAGAAGGTATATTCCATATTTCATAGCCAGTCTCCCGGAGCATCGATATAATTCTGGAAGTTGCTCCAAGCTATCGACTTAGCCTGGCTTGACAAGATTGGAAGTGGCAGTGAAGTTGCTTATGCCTTTACGGCGTCGGATGTCTGGCATTGCCGCCGCACAGTCGCCCCAGCCCATGAACCGCGAATTTGAGGCTCGGTTTGCCGCCATCCTCCTGGCGCTCCTCACAGTAGCGGCCATACTGTTTGCCGGTTTCAACTACAAAATCGAACACCAGACTGCGGTTCCGGACGATGGGGCGTGGTGGATTGAGCGCAACGGCTCGCTGGTGGCCGATCGATTGGAGCCAAACGGCCCGGCCGAACGGGCCGGCGTGCGCCGGGGTGATGCGCTGGTCAGCATTAACGGGCGGCCAGTGGATACAGCGGCTGCAGCTACACGGCAGATTTACTATTCTGGCGTCTGGTCGAAGGCGACTTATTCTCTGATCCGCGGCGCGGTTCCGTTGGACGTGGAAGTGGTGCTGGTTCCGGCCGAGCGGTCGATGAACGACTGGCTACGCCTGATCGCGCTGATTTATCTGAGTATCGGGCTTTATGTGCTGCTGCGGCGTTGGACGGCAGTCGGGTCCACGCATTTTTACATTTTCTGCCTGGTATCGTTCATTTTTTACTCGCTGCACTACACCGGCAAGTTCAACGCCTTTGACTGGACAGTGTTCTGGGCCAACGAGGTTGCCTGGCTGTTGCAGCCGGCGTTATTCCTGCATTTTGTGTTGACGTTCCCGGAGCGTCGGGAGTTCGTCAGCCGGCATCGTTGGTCGCTCCCGTCGCTCTACCTGCCGGGATTGGCGCTGCTCGGAATCCAGGTATTGGTGCTGGAGTACTTAAAGGCGAGCGCATCGCTGCGCTTCAATCTGGATCGTGCGCATTGGGCATATCTGACGGTTTTCTTCTTCTCGGCGGCGGCAGTTCTATGGAATAACTACCAGCATGCCACGACTCCAATTCTGCGCCAGCAGCTGAAATGGATTACTCGGGGAACGATCCTTGCAATCACGCCGTTCACGCTCTTTTATGTTCTGCCCTATCTGTTGGGGGTGATGCCTTCGCTCACCATGAAGGTGTCCGTGCTTTCTCTGGGATTGCTGCCGCTGACTTTTGGCTACGCCATCTTCCGCTATCGTCTGATGGATGTTGATCTGATCTTTAAGCGGGGCATGGCTTATACGCTGGCCGCGGCGGCCATCGTAGCGATGTATTTCGCGGGTGTGGCCGCGATCGCGGAACTGGTGCATACGCGGGTGCCGAGCTCTGGCCCTTATGGGCTAATGGTGGCCATTGTCGTCACCGCGCTGCTTTTTGATCCGGTGCGGAAATGGATTCAGGAAAAGCTGGACCAATTTTTCTTCCGGACAGGTTATGACTACCGGCGCACGCTGATTGAATTTGGACGGGAGCTGAGTTCGGAGACCGATCTGGACAAAATGCTTTCCTCGCTGGTGGATCGCGTGGCGCGCACGCTGGCGGTGGATCGGATTGCGATCTTTCTCGGGAACAGCGATTCTTCACGCTTTGAATTGTCGAAGTCGTTTGGGATCGCGCACGTTACCGGGCTTGATCTGTCATTTTTGGCCAAACCTCGAATCGAGGACGCAATCGGCCATATTTTCTTTGAGAACACGCACCAGTTGCCCCGCGAGAATGCAGCGGCGCAGGAAGCGATCGCACGGCTGGATCTGAACTATTACATTCCCTGCCACGCGCGCCAGAAGACGATTGCTTTTCTTGGGTTGGGCAAGACGATGCAGGGCGATTTTCTCTCCAGCGAAGATGTGGAGTTGTTGCAAGCGCTCGCGGGATACATCGGCATTGCGATCCAGAATGGGCGGCTATATGCGTCGCTCGAGCAGAAGGTCAGCGAGTACGAGCGGCTCAAGGATTTCAACGAAAACATTGTTGAATCGATCAACGTGGGCGTGATGGCGGTTGATCTGCAAGACCGCATCGAGTCGTGGAATTCACAGATGGAAGTAATGTATGCGCAGCCGCGCTGGCAGGTGGTGGGCCGTTCCCTGAGCGAAGTTTTTCCGGCTTCGTTTGTCGAGGAGTTCTACCGGGTGCGGCAGAATCCGGGAATCCACAATCTTTATAAATTCCGGCTGATCACTCCTACCGGTGAATCGCGCGTCGTGAATGTGGCAATGGCGCCGCTGGTTACGCGTAAGTTCAATGTGGTGGGACGACTGGTAATCATGGATGACATCACGGAGAGGATCGAGCTTGAAGTGCAGCTGACACAGGCTGACAAGCTCTCTTCGATCGGATTGCTGGCGGCGGGCGTGGCCCACGAAGTGAATACGCCGCTAGCCGTGATTTCGTCTTACACGCAGATGCTGGCGAAACAGTTGCAGAACGATCCGCAGAAGGCGAGCGTGCTCGACAAGATCACGAAACAAACCTTCCGCGCGTCGGAAATCGTTAACAATCTTTTGAATTTTTCGCGGACAACAGGCACGGAACTAACGGAAGTGAATCTCAATAAAGTGATTGCCGATACCCTGGCGCTGCTCGAGCACCAGTTCAAGGTGGCGCAGATACGGGTGCAATCCGAGCTCTACGACAATCTTCCGTTGATTCAAGGGAACGCGGGGCGGTTGCAGCAAGTCTTTCTGAATTTATTTTTGAATGCGAAGGACGCGATGAGCGGAGGCGGAGTGCTGAATGTCGCGACGCTGAACGGTGAATTCGTCAGCGTGCGCGTATCGGATACCGGCTCGGGAATTGCGCAGGAGAATATTCACCGCATCTACGATCCGTTTTTCACGACCAAGACGAGTCCCGCGGAGGGTCAGAATCGCGGCACCGGCCTTGGGCTTTCGGTCACCTACGGCATCATCCAGGAACACGCGGGGAATATTCGCGTGGAGAGCCGTCCGGGCGAAGGCACCACCTTCACTCTGGATTTTCCGTTGATCTCGACAAGGAAGGCAGTCCATGTCTGAAGTAGCAGTATCTGAAGTCACGCCGATTACCCGCCGAGGCATCCCCGAGCGCGCGCCACAGAGCGCTGGTCGAATTCTTATCGTCGACGATGAAGCGGAAATCCGCGAATCGCTGGAGACCTTGCTGCAACTCGAGGGCTATACCGTGGCCGTCGCGAGCACTGGCCGCGAAGGTCTGGCGCAGATAGGTGAGCGAGCCTTCGATGTGGTATTGCTCGATCTGGCGCTGCCCGACAAGCACGGGATGGACGTGCTGTCTGAGATTCGGTTGCTGCATCCGCAACAGGCAGTGATCATGATCACGGCCTATGGCACGGTGGAGAATGCGGTGCGCGCCATGCAATCGGGTGCGACTAACTTCATACAAAAGCCGTGGGACAACGAAAAGCTGCTGGCCGACGTGCGTGCGGCGGTCGCGCGGCAGAAGGCGGAAGAAGAGAACATTCAGCTGAAGCGCGCCCTCAAGCAGCGTTACAACTTCGAGCACATCGTGGGCAAGAGCGAGCCCATGCTGAAGATTTTCGATCTGGTTGCGCAGGTGGCGCCCAGCCGCTCGACGGTGTTGCTGCAGGGCGAGAGCGGGACGGGCAAGGAACTGATCGCCAAGGCGATTCATTTGAATTCGACGCGGCGTGACCGGCCATTTGTGCCGGTGAATTCGGGGTCGACGCCGCCTGACTTGCTGGAATCTACGCTGTTTGGCCACGTGAAGGGCGCGTTTACCAGCGCGATCGCTTCGAAGAAAGGGCTCTTCGAAGTTGCCGACCGCGGCACGCTCTTTCTGGATGAGATCGGAACCATGAGCATGGACACGCAGGCCAAGATTCTGCGCGTGTTGCAGGATCGTAAGTTCATGCATCTTGGCGGAGTGCAGGAGATTCAAGCGGACGTGCGCATTATTGCCGCGACCAACGTCGATCTGCGGCAAATGGTGCGCGAAGGAAAATTTCGCGAAGATCTCTTCTACCGCCTCAACGTGATCAGCATCGATCTGCCTCCGCTTCGACAGCGCCGCGAAGATATTCCACTGCTGGTGCAGCATTTCCTGCATAGGTATTCGGAGGAGAACGACCGTCCGGCGCGGCGAATCACCACCGAGGCATTGCGACCGCTGGTGAGTTATGCGTGGCCGGGGAATGTCCGCGAGCTGGAGAATACAATTGAGCGCGCGGTCGTGCTGTCGTCGGATAGCGACATTGGGGTCGATCTGCTGCCCGACCATATCGTGGGCCGTGGCAGCATCGTTCCGACGCTCGACGCGAGTCCCGGCGCAACCTTATTCAGCATCATGGAAGACTGCGAACGCCGGATTATTGTCGACATGCTGGAGAAATGCGGCTGGAACCAAACCGAAGCGGCGGAGCGATTTCACGTGCCGCTGTCGACACTGAATCAGAAGATTAAGCGGCTGGCGATTGAGATCAAGAAGAAGAACCGGGAATAGCGGTCGGGTCATCTCACCATCGAATTGCCGGGTGATCAGAAAGCATCCGGAGTGCCAGTTGTTTGATCACCCCGATGGCCCGATTCGCCAGATCGCTCGATGATTTCCCTCTCTGCTATAGTTTCCTGACTGGAAGTTTCCTGACCAGGCGTTTTTCGACCAAACATGGCGCTCGAATTCGAACTGATCTCGCCGATTGAAGTCGCCAAAGATTTTGCGCTGGCGGTTCAGAACTACACCGTACTCTCGGCGCAGTCGGTGGCGAATTTCTTCCGGCGGCCGCTGTACATGGCCGACATGGTGCAGCAGGCCGATCTGATCGGCGTCGGTTCCCTTCCCATCGTCGTACTCACAGGACTTTCCGTTGGCGCACTGCTGGCGCTGAACTCGGCCAGCACGTTGCAGCGGTTCGGCGGGGTCACACTTATCGGCCAACTGGTTTCGCTCGGCATGGTCACAGAACTCGGGCCTCTGATTACAGGGCTGATGGTGGCGGGGCGCAATGCTTCGGGCATGGCCAGCGAGCTGGGGTCGATGATCGTGACCGAGCAGATCGACGCCATGCGCGCGCTGGGCACCGATCCCACTAAGAAACTGGTTACGCCGCGTGTGGGCGCGACTGCCTTCATGCTGTTTTTCCTGACGATCATTGCCGACTTGCTTGGGCTCATCGGCGGCTATGGTGTAGCGCATCTCATTTTTGGCGTCGACACGCAGCAGTACTGGACTTCGGTGTGGCAGATTCTGGTTTTCCGCGATGTCTTCACCGGCCTGATCAAGCCGGTGCTGTTTGGATTCATCATCTCGACCGTGGGCTGTTATTACGGCATGTCGACGCGGGGGGGGACGCAAGGAGTGGGGCGCTCGACGACGCAGGCCGTGGTCGCTTCTTCCGTGCTGATTCTGGTGGTGGACTTCTTCGTTACCAAGTTAATCTTCGCATTTTTCGGTTACAGATAAGCGATGCCGACTCCTACTCTTCCCATCGAAAATCGGGCTGTCTCAGTGGTGAGCCCTTCGGACTGCGCTGTCGAATTCGAAAATGTCGCGATCGCATTCGATGAAAAAGTTGTGCTCAATGGAATTTCTTTTCGGTTGGAGCACGGCGAAACCAAGGCAGTCTTTGGCGTCGCGGGGTCGGGCAAGAGCACCATGCTCAAGCTCGCTATAGGGCTGCTGCGGCCAGACAGCGGGCGGATTTTCGTGCTGGGCGAGGAAGTTACTCGCATGACGGAGCAGGAACTGTTCCAGTTGCGACGGCGCGTGGGCATGGTGTTTCAGGAGAGCGCGCTCTTCGATTCGCTGAAGGTGTATGAAAATGTCGGATTTCGCTTGATGGAG
Source organism: uncultured Acidobacteriaceae bacterium (assembly GCA_963822025.1). GTDB lineage: Bacteria > Acidobacteriota > Terriglobia > Terriglobales > Acidobacteriaceae > Acidiflorens. The sequence continues at coordinate 81,241 of CAWGFW010000001.1, forward strand.
GAGAAGATTCCAGCTGAGGAAATCGAGCGGCGCGTGCGCGAGGTCTTGCGCTTCGTGGAACTGGAGCGAACCTATGACATGTTCCCGTCCGAACTCTCAGGCGGCATGCGGCGCCGCGTCGCTATTGCTCGCGCCATCATTACCCAGCCCGAAGTGCTGCTCTACGACTCGCCTACGGGCGGCCTCGATCCGGTGACTTCGAACACGATTATCGAATTGATTATGAAGCAGCGCGACGTTTATAAAACCAGCGCACTGCTAGTAACTCACCGTTTGCAGGACGCCTTCACCATGGCAACGCATCAGTTCGATAAGACAACGAATCAGATGGTTGCTCTGCCCAAGGGTCAGTACTGCGAAGTGGCAACGAGTTTTCTGATTCTGCGCGACGGCAAGGTTATTTTTGATGGCGACGCTCATCAGTTGGCCACTTCGCGCGACGAGTATATTCGGGAATATATTTCGTAGAAGATTGCAGAGGCGAGGCGTCTAGATCGCAGAGGGATAGTAACGTAAGGATGACCGAATTAACATCTGCAATCTGACCTCTGCAATTCCACTCTGTGCATTAAGCTTCGGGCTCTTTCCTCGATCTCTTTCCCGGCAGCGCAGCCGGATTTTCATGCACTCGTTCGCGGAACCCGCCTTTCATGCCGCGGGCCAAGCCGATGGCCTTTTCTCCAAACTTGTCGCGCAGATGATCGGCCGCGGCCAATGCTTTCTGCCAGCGCACGTCGCGCGACGGTTCCAGCAGATCGAGTTGAGCGGGATGCGACTCGAAATTCGAAGCTTGCACTCCAAGCAATCGCACGGGCGCTCCTGGCTTCCAGTTGGCGAAGAACAAGCGCCGCGCCTGATCGAAGATCTGGTGATCCATCTGCGTCGGCTCGTCGAGCGAATGTGCGCGCGTGATGGTGGCGAAATCTTTATAGCGCAATTTCAGCTGGATGGTGCGCGCGAAGTATCCGCCTTCGCGCAATCTCCGACCAACCATTTCGCTGAGGCGCATGAGCGTGGACTGGAGGCGTTCGGCATCGCCCGTATCGTCGTCGAAGGTGTGTTCGTGGCTGATCGATTTGGGATCGACATTTTCTCCCACTTCATTGTCGAACCATCCACCGGCATCTTCGCCGCGCGATTTTCCGGCCAAAGCCAAGCCCCATTTTCCGAAACGATTTTCGAGCTCGTGGTCTTCGAGGCGGGCCAGGTCGCCTACTTTTTGGATGCCGATGGCGTGGAGTTTCTGCTCCATCACTTTGCCGACCCCGGGGATATCGCCTACGGCGAGCGGCGCAAGAAATTTTGTCTCTTCGCCGGGAAGCACCCAGAGCACTCCGTTGGGCTTGGCTTTAGCGGAGGAAACCTTCGCGACCAGGCGCGAGGTGCCGATTCCGATGGAGCAGTTTAATTTTGTCTCGGTCTTCATCGCGTCATGCAAGCGGTGCGCGGAATGCAGCGGGCGGCCGTGGAGGCGCTCGGTGCCGGTCATGTCGAGGTAAGCTTCGTCGACCGAAGCCATTTCCACCAGCGGGGAAAAGTGGCCGAGAACTTCGTGAACCTTGGCTGAGTATTCGCGATAGCGTTCGGGATGGCCGTTGACAAAAATCGCTTGCGGACACAGTTTCGCTGCCGTCCGCAGGGGCATCGCCGAATGAACGCCAAATTTGCGCGCGGCGTAGGATGCGGCCGAGACGACGCCACGCTCGTCGCGCTGCCCGCCGACTACGACCGGCTTGCCTTTCAGCGAGGGATCGTACAATTCTTCGACGGAGACGAAGAAGGCGTCCATGTCGACGTGGAAGATGGTGCGCGAGGAAGTGCTCATGGAAACGAAGAATGCTTTGAGCAGTGTACTCCGAGAGACGCCGTGGCTGTCTGGCGCTATTTGGGCGTGCTCAGGGCCTCTTTCGTCAGGTCTGCCGTCGCAATTGCGTCGGCGTTGGCTCTTACCTGTCTCGCGCGCTCGTAGACTTTGCCATATTCGCGGGCGGATGCTCCCCAGGAAAAATCGCGGCCCATGCCATTGCGCATTAGGGTCTGCCACGACGAGGGGTCTTGATAGGCGAGCAGAGCGTGTTTGATGGTCAAGAGGAGAGCTTCGCCGTTATAGTCGGAGAATTTGAAGCCGGTGCCCTTGCCGGTGCGGGCGTCCCAAGGTTCGATGGTGTCGTCGAGGCCTCCGGTGGCACGAACAATGGGGACGGTGCCGTACTTCAGGCTGTACATCTGGTTGAGGCCGCAGGGCTCGTAGCGCGAGGGCATGAGGAACATATCAGCTCCGGCTTCGATTTTGTGGGCGATGGCGTTGTCGAATGCCACTTTAGCGGCGATCTTGTTGGGGAATTGTTTACTGAGACGCTGAAACATTTCTTCGTAGAGCTTGTCGCCCGAGCCGAGGACGACCATGATCATCTCTTCGCGGGCGAGGCGGTCCATGACCTGGGCGATCAGGTCGAAACCTTTCTGGGCGGCGAATCTGGAGACGATGCCGATGACCGGGACTTTTGCGTCTACGTTCGCGATGCCGAAAGCTTGCAGCAGGTCTTGTTTGCACTGCCGCTTGCCACTGAGATCTTGCGGCGAATATTTTGCAGCGATAAATTTGTCGGTCTGAGGATTCCACTCGTCGTAGTCGATGCCATTGAGGATGCCAGTTACGGTAGCAGCACGAGTGCGCAGCACGCCTTCGAGGCCGAATCCGTATTCGGTGGTCTGGATTTCCTGGCTATATTTTTTGCTCACGGTAGTGACGAAATCGGAGTAGACGAGAGCGCCCTTCAGGAAATTCACCTGGCCGAAAAATTCCATCTTGGAGATGGTGAGCAAATCCCAGGGAAGCATGAGCAGCGGCAAAGTATCGGGCGGGAACAGACCCTGGTATCCCATGTTGTGGATGGTAAAGACGGTGGCGACATCACGGAAAGCGGGATCCTCGGCATAGAGCGTGCGCAACATAATGGGCACGAGGGCGGACTGCCAGTCGTGGCAATGGAAGACGTGAGGCACGCCGAGAACTTTGGAGGCTTCGAGGACGGCCCGGGAGAATAGGGCGAAGCGCTCGGCGTTGTCGGGATAGTCGCCGGCAGGGCTTCCGTAGAGCGCGTCGCGATCGAAGTAGGGAGGATAATCGACGAAATAAAATTTGACACCGGTGGTTGGGCCGGCAGTGACGACGGAGCAGAAGCGATACTTATCGTCGAAGGGTACGGTGATGCTGCGGACGACCGTCTGGGGGTCGGTCAGCTTGGTTTGACGATAACGCGGGAGATAAACGCTAACCTGGTGGCCGAGGGCGGCGAGGGCGCGCGGGAGGGCGCCGACTACGTCGGCCAGTCCGCCAGTTTTGGAAAAGGGAACGCACTCGGATGCGGCGAAAGCAATATGCATGATGAAGACGCCTCCTCGGCCAGGACTTCGGCCGGGACTGGATATGCCTCGGTCACGTTATGATGATGATTGTAGAGATGCGGGTAGGCTTTGCAATTCGTAATTGAACAGACAGCCCCTAAAGGGGCGTCGGAATCTCGAACATTTACGGCATCGCTGGAGCGATGCCTTGATACGAGGCTCGTAGGCGTCGACGCATAGCGTTGCGCTGGTTCGAAGATCGTGGGTGTCATGGTTACAGCGATTGCGCTGATACGAAGCAAATCCATTTCAGTCTAAATGCCGGGAAGAAAGAGGGTCAATGTGCCGAAGGGCGCTGACGTTCCAACCAGTACGCGGAAGCCTAAATTAGGACAGCATTTTCTTTCGAGCGAAGCGGCGGCTCTGCGTATTGTGGAGGCGCTGGGAGATGTTTCGGAGGCGACCGTGCTGGAGATTGGTCCGGGCCGCGGCGCGATCACCGATTTGCTGGCCCGCAAGGCGCGGCGACTGATCGCGGTAGAAGTGGATCGCGTTCTGTCGGCGCAATTGCGGATGAAATTCTCCATGCAGCCGAATGTCGAGATCATCGAAGGCGACATTTTGACGATCGAACTGGACACAGTGTTTGGGGCGAAGCCCGGCAGTTTGCGCACCGGGCTGAACTTTGCTCCGGAGCCGGCGCGCGTGGTTGGGAATCTGCCGTATTACATCACGTCGGATATTCTTTTGCGCCTGTTTGAGTATCATCGGTATTTTTCGACGATTGTGATCATGGTGCAGAAGGAAGTGGCTGACCGACTGGCGGCTGCGGCGGGAGGCCGCGACTATGGCTTGCTTTCGGCTACGGCACAGTTGTACGGGCGAGTCGAACAACTTTTCACGCTTCCGCCGGGAGCATTTGCTCCGGCACCGAAGGTGCATTCGAGCGTGGTTCGGATTACGATCAAGCCGCGGCTGGAGGCATTGCGGGTTTCGGAGGGCGAGTTCATCGCGTTTTTGAAACTGTGTTTTGGGCAGAAGCGCAAGACAATCTGGAATAATCTTAAGACGCGTTACGATGAAGGCAAGCTGCGGGCGGCGCTGACGAAGAGCGGAGTCAAGCCGGCGATCCGGGCGGAGGCGCTGCCCCTGGAGCGAACGGCGGCGTTGTTTCGCGCCCTTCAGGATAGCGGGGAGTAGTTCCGCAGCAGCAGCGTTTTCGGGCGCCGGCATTTGCGGCGGAGCCGCCCGCTCCACACCCAGAGATAGACAGGGATATGACTTCGGCTATTAGAACTCCTGCGGTTGCCGGACGGTTCTATCCTGCGCGCGCTGATGAATTGCGGCGCAACGTCCGTGGATATATTTCTCCGCAGGCGGCTTCGGTGACGACCGCTATCGGGTGCGTAGCTCCTCATGCCGGCTATATCTATTCTGGCGGGGTTGCGGGCGCGGTGTATTCGCGAATCGAAATTCCCGAACTCTGCGTTATTCTCTGTCCCAATCACACCGGCAAGGGGCAGGCGCTGGCGGTGATGGCCACTACGACGTGGCAGACTCCGCTGGGCGAGGTTGCGGCCGACACGCGAGTGGCGACTGAGTTGATGCGGCGCTTCCCTGCCCTGCGCGAGGATAGCGCGGCGCACCGGAGTGAGCATGCCATTGAAGTTCAGCTTCCCTTTTTGCAGGTGCGACAGCCGCGGCTGAAGATCGTTCCGATTGCTATCGGCACGCGCGACTTTGATGTGCTGCGCGGGCTGGGCGAAGCTTTGGCGGGTGTGATTGGCGATAGAGATGAAGCTGGCCAGGGGAAAGTGCTTATGGTCGCATCCAGCGACATGAACCATTACGAGTCGGACGCGATTACGCGGGTCAAGGATCACAAGGCTATTGAGAAAGTTTTGGCGATGGATGCGCGCGGGCTCTGGGAAGTGGTGATGAACGAAGACATCTCCATGTGCGGCTTTGGGCCGACAGTTGCGATGCTCACGGCGGCGAAACTCTTAGGCGCGACGTCGGCCACGCTGGTGAAGTACGCGACTTCGGGTGAGGTGTCGGGGGATTTTGAGGCCGTGGTGGGATACGCAGGGATTGTGGTGCAGTGAGGAGTAAGAGTTACGCAGAGTGCCACTTCACTTCTAATCTGACGCGATGATCACGCTTAGTGCGTGGTCGCTCGTTTCGCTCAGGATGACAAGCCTTATAAAGACCAGCCTTGAGAAGCCTTCAGCGGGGGCGGCCCGCTGCGGGGGCTGAGTGCGCCGACATTCCTGGAGCGGCGCTCCGCTCGCCCATTGGATTTGAACCGCCGAAACCGCTGGTCGCGGGACTGAAAGTGCGCGCTGGCTGAATCGTTGAAACCGTGACAGGATGAGAAGTCTGATTCATCTTTTTCGCGAAATGATCGAGGTGATTGACGGAGCCTCGCGGCACTCCGACCCCGGCCGAGCCAGGATTGATGGTCAGGCGTTCCGGTGCTCCGTTTGCCGGTTCCAAAGCCAAGCCGCGGCCTACCATGACAGTCTGGCGGCCTAACGTGGGAGCAGTGGGGATTAAGGTTCTTGCCGGCGCATTGACCACCATTGGATACGCATTCCAGGAATTCCAGTTGCCGGGCTGCCAGAACCATCCAAAACCGGGAGCAAAGGCCCAATTGCCGTAGTTGTAGGGCATCCATCCCCAGGGATAACCGGAAACCCACATGTAGCCCATGCCGGGATAGAAGGACCAGGCGCCATCCAGGAACGGGCTCCAGCCAGAGCCGATGAAGTAGGGCTGCCATACGTTGCCATAACCTGGGACCTGCATGAAGTTGCCGTAATAGTTCAGGTCGCTCATTCCGTAAGCGTAGGGCGATGCAAGGCTGGCCGAGCTGGTGGTGGTGGCGTACTGATCGTGATAGTCGGACTGCTGGTGGTCCCAGGCATCGGTGGGTTCAGTCTCGTAATTCTTTGCGATCTTGAATGTATCTTTCACTGCGGGATCGCCCGCGCTAAAACTTAGAGTGGCGCTGTGCTTGTCGGCTAAGTCGAATTGTCCCGAGGGTCCATGAGCGGTGACTTTGCCTTTGAATACTGCGATGATCGCATGCGTGGAACCGTTGAGCTGGGCGCGGAAATGGGCGGACTGTTCGACGGTTAGGGATTCATGCGAAAAATTCAGCCGAAACTGGTCGCCGGTTTTCTTTTCGTAGGATCTCTTGAGGTACAGATTGGCGTAGACGGTTCCGGACACGAGATCGATGGTGTTGAGCTTCTGGCCTTCATCGCCGAGTGACAGATTGGCAAAATTTATTTCGCTGCCAGGGGCGAGGCGGAGAGCGCTACCATCTTCGAACTCAATTTCGGCGCGCCCATCTTTGCCGGTCTTTATCTTTGTGCCTTCGATCACGGGCAGGTTCATGAAGGCCCTCTCGAAGCCGTCGCCGGGAGCGCGTTCGATCTGCACTGTGCCTTGCACATCACTCAAGCGGACGATGCGCGCCTTGGAGCTGGCCGCGGCAGGAACGGTGAGCGCGACGAGCAGGATCGATATTGCCAGAGTGTTTTTTCGTGCCAAGACTTGGATGGACATACACTTCTCCCGGTTACGGTGGCGGCGCGTTTCTTAACATTGCGAGCATAGGGGCGGTAAGTCAAGGGGATTTTGGAGGATTGGGTCGGCTTACCAGACCTTTACCAGAAGGGCACCAAGGAACACGAAGGAGTTCCCGAGCGAAAAGGCCTGCTTTAGTGGGCGGCTCGCTCTAACAGCCGTTGCGCGCGGGCGCGGGTTACGTTGATGACGCCAGGATCGGCGATGAGCTGATCGAGGATGGGACGGATGGCGTTGAGTTCGATCAGGTCGTGGGAGTGGGCCAGATCATCCATGTGCTTGAGCTCTTCGTCGAGCGCGAGTTTTTGATAGTGCAGATCGTACTGGAGGCGGTGTCCGAATTCGAGCGTGGTGGAGAGACTTTGCATCAGCGCAGTCAGTTCCAGCACGGCAGAATTGTTGGTGTAGATGAAAGTCGATTCACCGCTATGTTGCGCGTCTTTGTAGGCTAAGGTCTTTTTCCCGGTGAAGGCCAGACTCTTGTGATGGAGGTCAACGTCTTTTTGAAAGTATTCGGCCTTTGCCGCCAGCGCGAAAATTTTCTGCCGTGTTTCGGGCAGAGCGGTAAAGTCGAGATCAAAGCTGTCCGTGTCTTCGGAATCGGCGGAGATGCGGCCGCTGGAATGGTAATGGGACACGCCATCGGATTGCGTACGAATTGAATAGTGCGCGGGCTGCGAGGCGGGGAAATCGAGGGTGAAGGTTACGGCGGGCGCAGGTTCTGCGGGAGTTTGAGCTTCGTTCTGAGCTTGCGCAGCGACTACGGCCGAAATAATGATAAGTAAAAAGAAGGTCTGCAATGAGCGCGGCATGGGGCGAGGTAATGATTGGGGATTCGGCGTGGAGTGTCAAGGGGGGAGGGCGCTATTCGCGGTTCGCGTTTCGCTCCCATCCGGGGATTTATGATTTTCGCGGAAGGGGCTGAGCTTCGCTCGACCGGACCCTCAACGTCGCTCAGGGCAGGCGCGGGGGGCGTCTGTCCCTACGTGATTTCAGACACTCCTTACTTACATACGGCCGTGTAGCCTACGCTGTTGGTGGCGGTCAGGTAGATTTGGCCGGAGATCAGGCCGTTATTGTTGATCCCGCCGGCTACGGTGTACTTCGCCCCGGAAAAGACGATGTTTTCAAAGACGCCGTTCTCGTAGATGAAACCAAACGCGTTATCGGCGGAGATACGGTTGCCTACGATGACGCCGGAATTGTTGACTCCGGAGAGCGCGGTTCCGAACTTTTTGCCAGGATCGTTGATGGTGGTGAACTTTCCATCCTGCCAAGCGAAGCCATTGCTCACAGAGCTACTAACGTAGGAACCGACGACCTCGCCGTTGTCGTTGACGGACCATGCATTGGTGATCAGGGCATTGGGGTAGGCGATGGTGGTGTATTTTCCGTTGACCAGCAAGAAACCTTTCGTGACGGTGGCGCTGGCGCTGTAACTGCCGGAGGCATTGCCGATCTGGCTGACGTCGAATAACCAGGTATTGGACGCCTTGGGATAGTTGACGGCGGTGAACTCGCTGCCCTGCAAGGTGAAGCCGTGCATGTGTCCAGGGTATCCGGTGTCTTCGTAGGAACCGGCGTTGACGCCGGTGGCGCTGCTGCCATAGAGCCAGGTGGTCGAGGCCTTCGGAGCGGTGTAGACGGTGAAGGCTCCACCGGCAGCGCGGCTAAAGGCGACGAATTGCAGCGTCTTGTTATCGACCAGTTGGCCCACTACAGTGCCGTCGTCGCTCACACCGTTGATCTCGCTGAAGGTATATCCAGCGGGTGCGGCGAAGGTAGAAAAGGTGCAGGACGCGGTCTGGGCGGCGTGCAGCGCGGCTGAACAGGCGAAAAGGGTGATGACGATCGCCGAAAGGGAACGCTGTTTAAGCATCAGATCCTCAGTATTTTCTCGGCTGCGATCTGTGTCATTCATGGGGAAGGCAGCGCCAGGATTTTTGTGTGTGTTCAGGATAGCGTGAGACTGGGCGGAAGTCAGCGCCTGATGCACTAACGAGTGACACAGGACGGGGCGGTAGACGGACTAGGACGGCGGTAACTTGACGGGGCGGGAGAATCAGTTGGCAACCCGCTGTTTTTCTGGAAATAGCGTTGGCTCGTGGCTAAATCGAGCGGAAGGATGCGCTCGGGCGCTCTTTATGAGGACGTGGTTGATTCTGGCGCTCTCGGGTGGCGGCGGTGTGGAGGTGACAGATGGCGATGGCCAGGGCGTCGGCGGCATCGGCGGGTTCGGGAATTTGATCGAGGTTGAGGAGGCGCGTGACCATCTGCTGGACCTGATGTTTTTCGGCGCGCCCGTATCCGACGACGGCGGACTTGATGGAGAGTGGAGAATATTCGGCGACTTCGAGTCCAGCGGAAGCGGCGGCGAGCATGGCCACTCCGCGGACCTGGCCAAGTTTCAGTGCGGACTTCACATTGGCGGCATAGAAGACGTCTTCAATGGCGACGCGGTCGGGGCGGTGGCGGACGATGAGCTCCTGCAGGCCGATGGAAATGGCCGACAGCCGCGTGGGCATGGGATCGCGCGGGGAAACCTTGATGGCTCCGCAAATGACGCAGATCAGCTGATCGTTGTGACGATCGTCGGAGAGCAGATCGACCACGCCGTAGCCGGTGTATTCCGTGCCGCAGTCGATGCCGAGGACGCGCATGGGGGAAGTGTAGCAGGAGAGCTGGGCGCTATGAGCTCTCAGCTGTGCGCTTTCAGTTATCAGTTTTGGTGACTGATCAGCCTTTCTGAGGCTTGTCTCGCTATATCCGTCGTAGACGCTCTCGGCCTGCCTAATGCAGCGTGATAACCTTATTACATTCAGGATTGTAATTAGGCTTGCTGAAAATTTAATTTGCTGGCGGGCGGAGTGCTTCTGCTCCGGGCCTATTCAAGGTGAAACAATAAAGTGTCGTGGAATTTTTGAGGAGTAAGCGATGAAAATTGGAATGCTGACGGGCGGGGGCGATTGTCCGGGGTTGAATGCGGTGATACGGGCGGTGGTGCGCAAAGGCAGCTTTCACTATGACGATGAGTTTCTTGGCTTCATGGAGGGCTGGCGCGGATTACTGGAAGACAAGACGATGGAGCTTCATCTCGAGTCGGTGGGAGGCATTCTGCCGCGCGGCGGCACGATTCTGCGGACTTCTCGTACCAATCCGGCCAAGCATGAAGGCGGTTTGCAGCGCTGCGTGGAGACCCTGAAGAAACATAACTGCGAGGCGCTGATCGCCATCGGCGGCGATGACACCTTGTCGGTGGCGCAGAAACTTTTTGCCATTGGAGTCAAGGTGATTGGGGTTCCGAAGACGATCGACAACGATTTGTCGGGGACGGACTTCACCTTCGGGTTCGACACGGCGGTAAATATCGCGACCGAGGCTATCGACCGCGTGCATACGACGGCCGAGGCGCACAATCGGGTGATCGTGGTGGAAGTAATGGGACGTTCGGCGGGCTGGATCGCGACCTATAGCGGGATCGCCGGTGGGGCCGACGTCATATTGATTCCCGAGGTTCCTTTTGATGTCGATCAGGTGGCCGAGCTGATCAAGCAGCGCCATGGGCGGGGCCGATACTTCAGCATCGTGGTCGCCGCCGAGGGCGCGCAGTTCTCCGATGGCAACGAGAAACACGGTGGCGGGTCGCCCGATGGGCGAGATGAATTCGGCCACGTCCGGTTGGGTGGAATCGGCTCGACGCTGGCGAGCGAAATCGAAAAACGCACCGGTTTTGAAACGCGATCGGTGGTGCTGGGACACATCCAGCGCGGCGGTTCGCCGACCGCTTACGATCGTGTGCTGGCGACGCGCTATGGATTGGGTGCCATCGATATGGTGCATCGCGGCGAATTTGGGCGGATGGCGGCGTTGCGCGGAAATAAGATTATTTCTGTCCCGCTGGCGGAGGCAATCGCTACGAACCGCAAGGTGGATCAGGAGATTCTTGACGCCGCAACCGGCATTCTGGACAAGCTGGATTATAAGGTTGCCAAGGTGTCCACGTAAAAGTTGGGCGCCGTCAGCGTCTCTTGCAAGGAAGCGGAATGGTGGCGAGTGCCCTGATTCGCCGGTGTCCCACTGTGGTAGAGAACCTAGATTCGGGCCGGCAACCACGCGATTGGCTTGGCAGCGAACGGGTTTAGGGGCATACTTACTGTGCAAAAGTTGCTCAGCGATACTTGCTCAGCCCTCCCCGAAAAGTTGCAATTCCGGGGGACAATTCCGATGCATATGTTTCAAGACGAGACTCACACTGAGAGCCATCTGGAGCGGTCGACGCCTTTGCCGTTGCCGAGCGCGCCGCCGAATCCGGAGGTGCAGCGGAAGCGCATGCTGATGGCGCTGGGAATTCTGTTAGCGGCGTTGGCGGCCGTGGTACTGAAAGATTGGGATTTCTGGTTCCCCCCGAGTGCTGAAGTTCAGGAAGCAGCCTCACGAACCAAGAGTAAGAGAATCCCTCTCGGGCCTTCGAGCGCGCCTGCAGCGCCTGCGCGGGAACACAAGGCCGCCAAGCTAGCCGCTCCGGCTGCGTCCGAAGTGCCCTTCTCGGCGACCACCCAGCGCGCCGTACTACCGCCGCTGCAAGTGGAGGTGGTAGCTGGAAACCGCCACATCAAGGTGCCTGCGAAAAGCAACGCGATTCATCTGGATGTGGATTCGGGCGAAACTTCTTCCGCGTCGGGAACCGATACATCGGCTGCGAATGGAGCGACGGGCAGCGGGACGTTAAACAGCGGGATGGCGGGCGCCACGCCGGGAGCGACCGGCAAGCCCGGCGAGCGAGTTCAACTCTCGGCGCAAACGGCGCAAAGTGTAAGCGTCTCGGTGCCGCCTGATTATCCGTTGCTGGCGCGACAAATGAAGGTGCAGGGCGCGGTGAGTCTGCAGGCGCTGATCTCGCGCGAGGGCACGATCCAGGAGTTGCAGATTTTGAGTGGGCCGGCAATTTTGGCGGCGGCGGCGCGCGAAGCGGTGAAGCAGTGGCACTTCAAACCTTACCTGCAGAACGGGCAGCCGGTGGAGACGCAGGCTCGCATCACGGTGAACTTCACCATTTCCACAAATTGAGCGTGGCGCGTCCGCCCCACACGAATCATGCGGGAAAATTAAACGGGCATCGCGGACTCTTTCAAGTCCACGACGCCCGGGCAGCCCTCCCCCAGAACTGCTCGATTACCAATCTAGAACAGAGCGGTAAATCTGAAAATAGCACGCGGGTGCCAAAGTTGTTCCACCGAAGTGCCAGTTGCTAAATTACACATTGCAGTGGACATAAACTGTGTACTCTTATTCTGAAAGCGCCATGTTTCCCGGCGGAACGGTCGTGCTGAAGGGCGAGCCTGTGATCAGAGTCAGCGTGCCGCTATCTATATCGTAGGTATAGGCCTCAATCGCGTGGGCGGATTGATTGCCGATAAACAAGAAATTGCCGGCGGGATCGAAGAGGGCGAACAAACCGCCGCCAGCGAGGTTGAAAGGCGAGCCCGCCACTTCGGTCAGCTGCCCCGAGAGTGGATCGATGCTGAAACACCAGATCGAGGCGCTCGATTGCGGAGTGACCGCATACACAAACCGGTCGGAGGGATCGATCGTGATGGCGCTGGGGCCGCTGCCCTGAACCGAGGCAAAGGGCGATCCAGTGATGGGTGTCAACGAACCATTGGAGCCGATATTGAAGCCGGCGATGTTGCCGGTGGTGTTAGGCAAGGTGGGATTGGTGGCCGAAGGGTTCACGACATAAAGGAAGGAATCGCTCGCATCGACTGTCAGAGCGGCCGCTCCCGCTCCCGAAAAGAAGGGAGAATTGGGCACCTGAGTGAGCACGCCATTAGCAAAAGAAAAGCCTGTAACCGTTCCCAGCCCAGGATTAGTCACGTAAAGAAATTGGCCGGAATGGGTGAAAGCAATTTCGGTGGGACTTGCATTGGCGTAAAAGGGGGAACCTTGGACCTGTGACAAGGCGCCGGTCGAGCTATCGATTTGAAAAACAGAAATGTTGTTGGAAAGAGAATTCGTGACCAACAGGTAGCTGCCGCTGGGATCGATGACGGCAGAGTGCGGACCGGAACCGGCGGGAGTGGGATTCTGATTGAGGGTTAGAGTTCCATCGCCATTGACGGTGTAAAGAGAAATGCTGTCGCCGAAAGAATTCGCGGTGTAGAGAAACTTTTTCGACGGCAGCAACGCCAATCCGGTGGGGGTGGTGCCCTCCACGATGGGGGTCTGCGCTCCCTTGGAGACATAGCCGTGCGCGCCGTTGATATTCAGCAAGAGCACGCTGCCATACTGGGGCAGGGTCACATAAGCGACGTGGTTGGACGCTGACGGGCCAGGATTGGTTGCGCACGAAAGCGCGACCAGGCTGAGGATGACAACCGGGGCCACATCCGCGAAGATCCGGCGAAGACGATTTTTACCTACCAGTGCGGCGTACGCCGCCCGCAAAAAGCTCATTTGGCGAACCTGCTCCTCAGTATTCAGGATGGAACGAAAAGGATCGTGCTGATTATCATAACGCAAGACGCATCGGGTCATCGAAAAGCAATGGCTTTTGTTGATCAATGACCCGATGGTCGGATTATCCGAGCCATTCGGAATGTGTTCTAATCAATCTGGATCAGTTATTCCAGAGCAGATTACTTCGTGATCGACATCCATTGCCACATTTTGCCTGAAGTTGACGACGGCCCTAAGTCGTGGGATGTAGCCCTTGAAATGTGCCGCATGGCGGCCGAGGACGGCATCACCCATACCGTCGCCACGCCGCACGCGAATGACCGCTATGTCTATGATCGCGGGTATCTTTCGGGTCTGCTTAGCGAGTTGAGGGAAAAGATTAGCCCCACGCAACTGCAACTCAGCCTGGGCTGCGATTTCCATCTATCGTTCGAGAACCTGGAGCGGGTGCTGGAGCAGCCGCATACCTACACCATCGGCGACACCAACTATCTGCTGATCGAACTCAGCAACTACAGCGTTCCGAATAATCTTTCTGAATGCTTTACGCGGCTCGGCGATCGCGGGCTTACCCCGATCCTGACCCATCCGGAGCGGAACCCGATCCTGCAGCAAACACCGCTGCGCATCCTCGAATGGGCAGAACAGGGGTGCCTGATGCAGATCACGGCGTCGGCACTAACCGGTTTCTGGGGAGAGCGGCCGGAAATTATCGCGCGCTGGCTGCTCGAACGGTCGGCTGTCCACGTGCTGGCATCGGATGCTCATGAAACCAAACGCCGAATCCCGAATCTTTCGGCGGGGCGCGCGGTGGCTGAGAAAATCGTGGGTGCCGAGTACGCCGATGCATTGGTCGAGGGCAACCCCGGCGCGATCGTAGCTGGACAACCAATCCCTTATTGCCCGCGTCCGGTGCTGGATTAGGCTCAGCCCGCGACGTGGCGTGTCCAGCGCCCGTTACAGCGCGGTGAAACGGTCCCTACAGTAACTACCCGACTGCATAAACCACATCCAAACTTATACTCTTTCCCCACATTGGCATTGGTTTGGGGCTGGACGAATCTGTTGCGTTGGGCCGAGGTCCACAACACGATGAGATCTGTTATGTCGCCAATTGGATAATGAATTTAGCGGGAGCATACCGGTCCCGCACTGACGGCGATAATTTTATGGCGGAGCGGAGCATTCAGGAAATCCGCGAAGAGCTTGAGCGGCTGATGCTGAAACAGGTTGACATGTTAAAGAAGCAGGCTTTTGCGGGACTGACGGAAAAGGAGTTGCGCGAACAAGATCAACTACTTAAGCAAATCCGTGAGACTTCTGCCGATTATCTTGCGGCTCTTAAGAATATTACCGAGTAGCTGTCGGACGCATACTCGACTTGGATTTCTTGCAATCCGTGTTCCTGGTGGGCGTTCGGGATCATTTTCAGCGGAACATTTTCAGAGAGTTATGAAGAAGCGGTCGAAAGGAAAAACATATGCCGGAAAAGCCAAGTGTGACGTTGCCTGGAACGGTGGAGAAAGTCATCAAGCCCGCGAATCCGAATGACCCGGAAAAAGCGCAGATCTCGGTCGAGGGAGCGGACGATCTGTATCGGGAAATTCGTATTGAAAATTCCTTAACTGACGAAAACGGCAAAAAGGTGCGCCTGAAAAAAGGCGCCGAGGTTGACGTCACTGTCGAGGCCGAACACAGCGGAACCACTCCGCACTTGGGTCAGGCTTAGGTTCTGCCCTGGTCTCTGGTCTAATGACGCGTGAACTTATTCGCCAACGATGCAGGGCAATGTTAAGCCCGGGAAGTTATGCGGTTTTCTCGGGCAACTTGCCGGGGCTCAATTCCTCAGCTGGGCCATTGATTCCGTGCTTGCGGAGCACGTTGTAGGTGAGGTTTTCGATTTGCGCCATAACACCCTCGCCTCGCTGCCGCTGGCGGCGCTCGATAATCATCTGGGATTTCATGGCCAACCTCCTTTCGCTCCTCACCTGGTAAGGCGACAAAACGAGGAGGAAAAGTTCACCAATGAACCGATCTTCAGACAAATTGATCTGCCCGGGCCCGCCTGGAGCAGCGGCGGCGGCTACAGCTTAGGTTGAGGGATACTGCTGTCGGAGGGAGTGGATTTGGCGGGAGTGGTTGGATGGCGGGCGGGATCACCGTTTGCATCGAGCGCTGAAGCGTGCGCTGAACCTGACTGCGGATCAGCCGAGGCGCTAGTGGCGGTCATCGCGCTTTCAGGATTAAGCAGATGGTCTTGACTAGGTCCCAGTCCGAGTTTGATCAGAGCACGGGCATCGGGAGTCGTTTTCGATTGCCATCCGTGATCAGCCTGGTAACGCTGCATTGCCGCCTGCGAGGTGCTATCCCAGGTGCCGGTCGGCTGACCCTGGAGATAATGTTCGCGAATCAGGGCCGTCTGAATTTCGCGGGCGCGGGAGGGATCGATTGCCTGCTGGCCGCGCTTCTTCGCGACTTTCTTGCCGCGGGAGATTTTGCTCTTTCGTGCTGTGGTATGAGATGTGTGTTTGGCGGCTGTGGACGCGGCGGCGTGAGGGTGGGATTGCTTCGCGGATGGGGTCGCCGGTTTGGGAGGAGTCGATGTATTGGTCTGCGCGATCGCGTGCACGCAAAAGCAGAGCAAGGCGCAGAGGGCCAGTCTCCCGCAATCGCGAATTTGATCAGGCCAGTGCATGACTTGAATCTTCGATCTTTCGAACCTGGCGGGCCCCTAAAGGGGCCATTCGGTTCTGACGATTTACGCTGTCGCTAAAGCGAAACCCTGATACAGACCACATCGCATGGTACAAAAAAAACCGGCGAGAGCGGCGCACCTTATCGTCCCTTAAACGGGAACGAAGCGCCAGTCTCGCCGGACTTGTTATCGGTTACGGAAGTGTACCTGCCAGGAAGATCGTTCCGTCCTGTGTTCGTGCGCCTCGCGGACGCACCAGGAAAACGACATCCTGCCCGCTCTTGAGCGACCCCTCGATCTTCAGGAAGTCGTCAGGATTGTTTACGGGCTGCTTGTTCACTTCGAGGATCACGTCGCCGCGATTCAGGCCAAGATCTTCGGCAAACGATCCCTGTTTGACGTCTTGCACGACGACGCCTTTGCCCGCGGTGATGCTCAGGCGATCAGCCAGATCGGGAGTAATGCTGCGGACCGTAACTCCGAACTTACTGGCCTGCGGCGTTTCCTCGTTCTGGTTTTCGTCTTCTTCGCCAAGGCGGGAAGCAAATAGTTTGGAGCGATCGGCGATGGTCACGGTCGCCTCTTGCTTCTTGCCATTGCGAACAAAGGCGAGTTTAACCTTCGTACCGGGCTTGCGGGCAGCGATGTCAGCGACTAGATCATCACCGCTCTTGACCTCCTTGCCGTCGACGGAGGTGATGGTGTCGCCGATCTTAAGGCCCGCTTCA
Source organism: uncultured Acidobacteriaceae bacterium (assembly GCA_963822025.1). Classification (GTDB taxonomy): domain Bacteria; phylum Acidobacteriota; class Terriglobia; order Terriglobales; family Acidobacteriaceae; genus Acidiflorens. Next base: position 98,062 of record CAWGFW010000001.1, read on the forward strand.
TCGGCGGGGGTGCCAGAGACTACGTTCGAGACGGTGACTCCCGAACCATAAATGTGGGCAATGGCGGGGTTCGGCTGCGCGGAAAATTCAATGCCGATGGAGCCGCGTGCTACGCGGTGATCGGGCCCGATTAACTGGTTGTAGACCTGAGTCACTGTGTTTGAAGGCATGGCAAATCCCACGCCCGCGTAGGAACTCGTCTCGGTGAGGATAGCGGTATTGATACCGATCACCTCGCCGGCCATATTGACCAGCGGACCGCCGGAGTTGCCGGGATTGATGGCGGCATCGGTCTGAATAAAGGATTGGAACTGCCGGTTGGGAACGATGTTTCGCCCCTTGGCAGACACGATGCCTGCGGTCACGGTTTCCTGCAGTCCGAAAGGACTGCCGATGGCGAGAACCCAGTCGCCCACTTCCATGCCGTCAGAGTTGCCGAGTTTCGCGGCGGGCAGCGGATGATCGAGATCGATCTTGATCACAGCCAAGTCGGTTTCCTGATCCGTGCCGATCAGTTTGGCGTCGTGACCGGGAGAGGCGGGATTTTCATCCTGCAGCTTCACCCGAATGCGGTCCGCCTTCTCGACCACGTGGCGGTTGGTGACGATGTAGCCCTTGGAATCGACAATCACGCCCGAACCGAGCGAGCGCTGGCGGATGGTGCCCGCCTCGGGGCCATTTTGACCGCCGAAAAATTTGTCAAAGAAATCCTGGAAGGGCGAGTCATCGCCGCCGTTGTCCTGATCGGGATCGGGTTCGGCGCGCGGATTGCGGCGGCGGACGTGCGGGTTCTTAACCGTCGATTCGGTGTTGATGTTGACCACACTCGGCTCAAGCTGCTTGGAAATCTGAGAAAAGGCATTGGAGAGTTGCTGCGGAGCGGGAATGGTCAAGGGCGTCGCATCCGACGACTTCTGACCCTCCTTGCCTTTTACACCCGAGGAAACGATCGTGCCAATCAGAATTCCAACGGCCAAGGTCGCCAGAATCGTAAAAGTGTAGGCCCAGCGGTTGGCTTTGAGGCGCACCCAAAATGCGCCTTGGCGCGAATCCATTGACTACCTCCTGAATTTACCTAAACAATCTATTATACCTTCGTCGCGGGAACAGATCGGATCGAAGAACTGCCAGAGTAAGTTAGACGCGAAAAACTTCGTTCGCGTTCCGGAATTGTTGGAGAGTTGGCGGGGTCTCACGGGTTTACAGCTTCAGGGTCATTAATGCAAGGAATAAGCCGGTGTAGGCGGCGATGACCAGCAGGACGATCAGAGCGCCAAAACTGAGGGCGTTGAAAATTCCCCACGGTTTCTGGACCGCACCCAGGGCGAGCTTCCATAGTCCGAAACTACTCAACAGGGCGCAGGCTGGCACCACCACGAAGCCAATGGCACGGCCGTGCGCAATGCGCGGGAAGACGATCAAAAATGTGATGGCGGGAAGAAAACCCAGTGCCGGAACGATGGCTAATGGGGCACCGATCAGAAAGGCGCGTTCGCGCTCCTTCGATCGGGTGATCGGACCATCGGGTGATCGGGCCATCTGAAACCTATAAAAAGAATTTTACTCGCGGACAGTCTTCCGATTACCCTCCGATTACCCAATGACCCGATCATCAGATGGCGCGATCCTACTTCGCTTCATAGACGGTTTTGCCGCCTACTACGGTGCGCAGAACTTTGGTTTGCAGAATCTTCGGCGGCAAGGCGGCGGTGATGTCCTGATCGAGAACTACGAAATCGGCGAGCATGCCCGGCGCCAGCTTGCCTTTTTGCTTTTCGGCGAATTCGGCAAAAGCCGAGCCCGTGGTGTAGGCCGAGATTGCCTGCTCGATATTTATTTTCTGCGACGGATAATAACTCTTCCTCCCATCTTCACTCATGCGGGTAAGGGCCGCGTAGATTCCGCGAAATGGCGTCACCGGTTCGACCGGATAATCCGTGCCAAAAGCTAATGTCACTCCGCGGCGCAGAAACTCAGCCCAGGCATAGGAATGTTCGGCGCGCTTTGGTCCGAGACGCGATTCGGCCCAGTTCATATCCGTGAGCAGATGGCTTGGCTGCATCGACGCTATGACTTTAAGTTCTTTGAAACGCAAAATCTGCTGCGGCGTGGTGACCTGCGCATGCTCGATGCGCAGCCGGTAATCGGAACCGCCGTCGACTGCTTTTACCTCGGCATCCTTCGCCGCCTTCTCGGCTTCGGCGTAGGCGTCGAGCGCCATCTGCACTCCTTTATCTCCGATGGCGTGGAAGCCGACCTGGTAGCCCGCCAGCACTCGCTCTTTCGTCATGGCATTGAGCTTGGCTGCATCGTATTGCGGCAGGCCGCTGTTTTTAGGATCGTCGCTATAGGGCTCCAGCAACGCGGCGGTTTTCGAACCGAGCGAGCCGTCCATGAATCCCTTCAGCATTCCGGTGTGCAGCATGTTGTCGGAGGCGGGATGGGAATCGCGCATGCGATTGAGCTCTTCGATCGAGTCGTCAAAGGGCAGCCACTCGGAAATTCTCGCGGTTAGTTTGCCGTCATGTTCGAGTTCTTCGTAAATCTGGAAGTCATCCCACTGCGAATAATCCTGTGCCGAGGTAACGCCGTGACTGGCCAGATCGGCGAGCGCGAGTTCGATGGCCTGGCGGCGCTTCTCCTGGCTGGGCTTGGGAATCACTGCGTTCACCGCCGCTTGCGCTTTTTCGCGCAGAATGCCGGTAGGGGTGCCGGATTCATCGCGATCGATTTTTCCGCCCTCGGGATCGCGCGTGGCAACGGTGATGCTGGCGAGTTGGAGGGCGCGCGTGTTGGCTAAGCCGATGTGTCCGTCGACGCGCTCAAGGTAAACCGGATGACTGCTGCTCACCTCGTCCACATCCCAGCGCGACGGGAGAGCTTTGACGGGCCACAGAGTTTCGTCCCAACCTTCGCCAACGATCCATTCGCCAGGTTCGGCTTTTTCAACTTTGGCGAGGATGCGCTCGCGGAATTCGTCGAGCGTCTTCACACCCACTAAATCGACATTCATCTTCTCGAGGCCGGCGCTGGCCAGGTGCATGTGGGCGTCGTTGAAACCGGGCATGACGAAGTGACCATCGAGATCGACGACCTTTGTCTCGAGGCCTTTGAACTTCATGACTTCGTCGCGCGCGCCGACGGCGAGGATGCGATCGCCGGCTACGGCCACAGCTTCGGAGCGCTTGCCTGCTCCGAGGGACGCGGTCGGATCTACCACTCCGGTGTAAATGTTGCCATGAGTAAAGATCACATCCGCTTTCGGTTTTCCGCTGGGCGCGGCGGCCGTGGTGGGCGCCGGGGCGACGGCCTGTGCCCAAAGGCCAGCGGCGACCGCCAGCCACAGAACTGCAATTCGCTTCATCATTCTCCGATTCCCGCCAGTGTGAGCATTGTAAGCAGAATACGCCTTAAACCGAGCTCTCTTCCGTTGCAGTCGAACCATTCTTGCAACGTGTGGGCGCCGCCGCCGGAGCCGCCTCCACCGATCGCGATGGCCTCGCGGCCGAGGGACAAAGGAATATTGGCGTCGGTGGAGGCGCGCTGCACCTGCGCGGTGTTGCCGAGCTGCGCATCGACGGCACGGATCACCTTGAGCAGGCGAGCATCGGACGCCAATTCGCCGGCGGGACGATTGCCAATCTCAACCACTTCGCTCTGCACCACCTGCGGCTTGCGATTGGCCTGTTGCGCCGTTCCGCGATTTTCCGCCGCCACTGCCTGGTCGAGGGCAACGCGCAGCGCCCGCTCCAGCCGGTCGATTTCGGACATCGAAGTGGAACGAAGATCGACCCTCATGCTGGCGGATTCGGGAATTGAATTCACAGAAGTACCGCCGCGAACCACGCCGATATTGAAAGTTGTTTTGGGCGAAGCTGGGACCTGAGTGCGGCTGAAAGTCTCAATCGCGCGGGCCAGGGTGATGATCGGATTAGGGGCGCCAAAGTCGCTCCAGGAGTGGCCCCCTGGGCCGCGCACGATGACCTCGAAGCGGCGGCTGCCCAGGGCCTCGGCGACAATCGTGTCCGCCCCGGCGCCATCCACGATGAGGTTGTAGGCGATGGCATCGCGCCAGCGCGGGGTGGCGAAAACGTGACGCATGCCCCGCAAATCGCCTTCGCCTTCTTCGCCGACGTTGCCGATGAAGAGAAAGGGCAGGGCGTGAGAAATTTTTGCGCTGCCGAGAATGCTGGCGACGGCGAGCATGGCGGCGATGCCGGCGCCATTGTCGGAGACTCCCGGACCATATAGTCGGCTGCTCTCCTGCCGGATATGCAATGGCGTGGCAGCGGGAAAAACGGTATCGATGTGGGCGCTGAGGGCGACGAAACGGCGGCCATAGCCGGGGCGAACGCCAAAAACGTTGCCGACTTCGTCGACCTGCACATCGATGAGGCCGAGCTCGCGGAAACGGTCGGCTAGCCACGTGCCGCGGGCGGCTTCTCCGAACGGAGGCGCGGCAATGCGCGTCGCTTCCATCTGCCAGAGCGCGAATTGCGATTCCTGGGAGCGAAAGCGCTCGAACGCGGCCCGAACTTCCGTCGCGCCGGCGAGCCGCGCTACTTCTTCCTGCAACGGGGGATAAGAATCAGAGGCTGCCACTTGCGGAATGAACCCCACCCATCGCTATCTTACAACGTAAGGGCGAAAACGTCGGGCAGGTCCGCGTAGCGGCTAAATTGACCGGCTTTGGCGAATCCGCGCCATTTCCGACCGCTGCTCAAAAACTACGGAAACGCCGGTGCGTTTTTATACATCCAATGGCTGTGATGCGAAGGAGCCGAAAAATCACAGGTTATATCTAAGGTCGGGCGACTGAAATCAATTCTGATTTTTGCAGCCATTCCAGCGCAGCCGCAAATTCCAAACGACTCGTCCTCTGTGTCGCCGCGCATCGGCCATTAGGAGGTTCGCCATGAACATTGCCCAGAACAAGATTTTGAAAATCGTCGGCATCGTCGTTGCCGCGTTGATCGTGATTGCCATTGCGATACCATTTTTTGTGAACGTCAACAATTATCGGCCACAGATTGAGTCGAGCCTCAGCTCCACTTTTGGACGGCCCGTGAAAGTCGGCAATTTAAGCCTCAGCATTCTGACGGGCAGCGTGGAAGCCGATCAGATGTCTGTCGCCGACGATCCCAAGTTCAGCAGTTCGCCGTTCATCCAGGCGAAAACACTGAAGGTGGGCGTGGAGTTGCTGCCGCTGATTTTCAGCAAAAACCTCGACGTGACCCACCTGAAGATCGATCAACCGCAGATTAACCTGCTGCGCGATCGGGACGGCATCTGGAACTTCTCTTCGCTGGGTAATCATGCGGGCGAACCCGCATCGGCTCAGAAGACTTCGAGCGGCGGCGCGGCGAATTCGAACATCAGCGTCGATAAGCTCGATGTGACGGATGGAACTGTCACGCTTGGATCGACCACCGGCAAACGGAAGCCGATCACATATAACAAGGTCGATGTTACGGTGCGCAATTTTTCTTTTACCAGTTCGTTCCCGGTGACGGCTTCGATCGAGCTGCCGGGCGGCGGCAGCGTCAAAATCGATGGCACCGCCGGTCCCATCAATTCGACCGATACTTCGCTGACGCCGATGCAGGCCAAGGTAACGATGCGCAAACTCGACCTGTCACAGTCGGCTCTGGTTGACCCATCGCTGGGCACCGCGGGCTCGGCGGATTTCGACGGCTCGGTCACCTCCGACGGCAACATTGCGAAAGCCAATGGCACATTGAAGGCTACGTCGTTGAAGATCGTGCCCAAGGGCTCTCCAGCCACCGTGCCGGTGCAAGTTGTCTTCAGTGTTGAGCATGATTTGAAACAAGTCAGCGGCAAGGTGGTGCAGGGGGATGTCACCATTGGCAAGGCGCTCGCGAAACTGACGGGCACTTATGACATGCACGGTGAAACCACTTCGATCCACACCAAACTCACCGGCCAGGGGATGCCGGTGGATGATCTCGAGGGTATTCTCCCGGCGGTGGGCGTGGCTTTGCCGCCGGGCTCGAAGCTCGAGGGCGGGACGGTTTCGCTGGAACTCGATTCGAATGGGCCGCTCGACAAGCTGGTCTCGACCGGCTGGGTGAAGATGAGCAACAGCGAGCTTGCGGGATTCAACCTCGGCTCGAAGTTGTCAGCGCTTTCTTCGCTCACAGGCAAGCAAGTGGGAACAGGGGACAATACGAAGATCGAGAACCTGAGTTCGGACGTGCGCAACTCGCCCGACGGCACGCGCCTCGACAAGATCGATGTGGTGATCCCATCGCTCGGCACAGTCACGGGTGCGGGCACCATCAGCCCAAGCAATGCGCTTGACTTCAAGATGATCGCAAATCTCTCGGGAATCGGCGCTGGACTTTCGAAGACGCTGGGCGCGGGATCGGGTGGCATTCCAGTGGATGTGGGCGGCACCATGTCGAATCCGACCTTCATGCCCGACATGAAAGGAGTGGTCAGCGGCAAAGTGAAGGGCCTGGTAAACGGAGGCAAGAGTTTGGGCGGCGGATTGGGCGGGCTGCTCAAGAAACCGTAGCAGGGTGACCGACCGGCCCCGAGGGGCGTCGGTTTGAGGCGGTTGTGGCACCGCTAAAGCGATGCCCTTGATGCGAGGCACGAGGTCGCGATTGTCAAAAGTTTAGCGGACGCGGCGGCGGGTCATTTCCGCGGTCGGGGATTCGAGAGCTTGCATGCCGTTCAGGATTGCGGAGATTACGTTTTCGTCTCCCACTACAGTATTAATCATCATGTGATAAAGCGCGCGGACTGGCCAGTCTGCGTTGAAGTAATGTTTGATATAGGCAATCCGCTCCTGGTCCACGTTGTCGACCAGATCTTCGGCCTCTTCACGGCTTTTACCCAAGGCGACGAGACGGCGAATTTTTTCATCCTTCGGAGCATAGGTAAAAACCCGGAAAGTATCTTGACGATCGCGCAAAAAAAAGGGGCCTCCGCGGCCCACCACTACCGCGTTTCCCTCGGCCGCAATGTTGCGCATGATTTCTTCCACCATAGACATCATGCGGTCCGTATCGAAAGCCCGGGAGTTGGCGATGGCCATGCCGCGTTCATAACTACCGCGCCAGAAGGCTCTCGCTAGACGATAGAGACGGCTGTCGACACGTTCATCGCAGAGAGCCACTGCGGATTCTGTTACCTGCGCACGCTTGGCAATCTCACCGGTCAACTGCTGGTCCCAGAGCTTCCAACCCAGGCGGCGCGCCAGTTCGCAGGCGATGCCTCCGCCGCCACAGCCAAATTCACGCTCTACTGCGATGATGCGAAACATGCGGAACCTCCGTTCACCGTCGTCCCACATTTCTCCTAGTGCACTACCATTCCGGCAGCCTTCGCTTTCTTGATCAAGAACACGCACGGAATCAAGCAGGCGATCACGATTCCCAGCACCCAGAAATTATCGATGTAGGCCAGCATGGTTGCTTGTCGAATCACGTTTCCCTGCAGCATCGCGTAGGCATGCTGCTGCGCGGACGTGCCGCCCGAGCCGGGCCCGGAGCCGGAAAAAACATTGGTCATGTTACGCAGCGCGGACTGGAAGCGCGGATTGGCGGGATTGAGCGTCTCCACCAGTTGCCCCTGATGCACTTGCGCGCGACGAGCCAAGCCGGTAGCGACGAAGGAAATCCCAACGCTGCCTCCAATATTTCTTGCCAGGTTCATCAAGCCGGACGCGGCATTATTCTTATCGCGAGGCAATCCCGAATACGCCGCCGTATTAATCGGAACAAACAGAAAAGCGAGCCCCAGCGCCTGATAGACACGCGCCATCGTCATGGTGCGAAAATCCACGCCCAAATCGAACGAGGTCATATGAAACAACGAAAACGAAAGCATCGACAAGCCGAAGAGCATGAGATATCGCGGACTGTAACGCGAAAGCAGGAACCCGACAATCGGCATGGCCACCATGATCGTGAAACCGCCCGGCATGAGCGCCAGCCCGGACCGCTCGGCAGTGTAACCGAGCAGCGTCTGCATGAACAGCGGCAACAAAAGCGTGCTCCCCAGCAGCGCGAAGCCAAGCATGAACATCAGGAAGTTAGATGTGGCAAAAGAGCGGTTGCGAAATAAATGCAAGTCGATGATGGGCTCTTTATGGTTCCACTCCCAAAAGATAACGAAGATCAGGGAGACCACCGAGATTACGGTCAACCATAGGATGAAGGGCGATTCGAACCAGTCATCGCGCTGGCCTTTGTCGAGAACGACCTGAAGCGTTCCGAGGCCCAGCGCAACGAAGCCAAGCCCAGTGTAATCAATGTGCGTTTCGCTCAACTTACGGCGCTTCATGTCGGGAGGATCCTGGATCAGCCGCGAAGTCAGCAGAAGGGAAACAATGCCAACCGGGATGTTAATAAAGAAAATCCAGCGCCAGGTGAAATTGTCAGTGATCCAGCCGCCGAGCGTAGGACCAATGGCGGGCGCCATGACGACCGCGATGCCATAGACGGCGAATGCCATGCCGCGTTTGGCGGGAGCGAAAGTGTCGGCGAGGATGGCCTGTTCGCTCGGCTGTAATCCGCCGCCGCCGGCGCCCTGAAGCACGCGAAAGAAGATGAGCATACTGAGATTGGGAGCGAATCCACAGAGAAACGAACTGATGGTGAAAAGCGCCACACAACCCATGTAGAAATGTTTGCGCCCGACGACCGAAGAGAGCCATCCGCTGAGCGGCAGCACGATCGCGTTCGACACCAGATAAGAGGTCAGGATCCACGTGCTCTCGTCCTGACCCGCGGAAAGACCGCCGGCGATGTGGGGAAGGGCCACATTGGCGATGCTGGTGTCGAGCACCTCCATAAACGTGGCCAGCGTCACCGTGAGAGCAATAATCCACGGATTAATGGCGGGGCGCCATGCGGCGGCCTCGTCCATGGTGATGGCGGCAGCACCCATTACTTAATCCACACCTTCGGCACCACCGACATCCCCGGGCGAAGCTCGTGGTTCTTGATCTCGCCTTTGTCGAACACGATTTTCACGGGGATGCGCTGCACAACTTTCACGTAATTGCCGGTAGCGTTTTCCGGCGGCAACAGGCTGAAGCGTTCTCCGCTGGCGCCGGCCAGCGAATCGACGTGACCCTTATATTTCCTGCCGGTGGCGTCGACGGAGATCTCCGCCGCCTGGCCCGGCCTGATGTTTTTTAGTTGCGTCTCTTTGAAATCTGCCGTGACCCAGATGTCGCTCTCATCGAGCGGGATGATCATCATCATCACTTGGCCGGGCTGGACGTTCTGGCCGACCTCGACGGTGCGATTGCTGACGGCTCCGCTGACCGGCGCAGTCACCTTGGTGTACTCGAGGTTCAGCTCCGCTTGATCCAATGCCGCCTTTTTTTGATTGGCGACGGCTTGCGCGGACTCGGCGCGGGCACGGATAAACCTCATTTGTTGCGGGGCGCTGTTGGCGTTGCGGAGGTCAGCGTTGGCCTGCTCCAGTTTACTTTGGGCTTGTTTGATCTGCGCCGCAAGAGCATCGGCGTTGGCGCGGGCCGCCTGCAGAGCTGCCGCCGCAGACTTGGAGCTGTCGACCGCCTGATCGTACTGCTGTTCTGAGATTTCCTGCTTGTCGATCAGCATCTTGTAACGGCCGAGATCGTTCTGCGCTTTGGTGTTGTTGGCGTCGGCCTGTGCGACCTGCGATTTGGCAGCTTCGAGCTGCTGGCGGGCAGCGGCGATTCCGGCTTGCGCCATGGAGACTCCGGCTTGTGCTCCGCTCACTTGGCTCGAGGTGCTCACGTTGGTGATGGGTACGTTGATGCCCGCAGCGGACGCTTGGGCCTGCGCGTCGGCATACTCGGCACGCACCTGATCGACCGCGACCTGGTAGTCGGCGGGATCGATTTGCACCAGCAGGGTTCCCTTCTCCACATATTGGTTATCTTCTACGTCGAGCTTGATGACGTGGCCGCTTACGCGCGCACTGACGGAATTCACGTGTCCGTCAATCTGCGCGTCGTCGGTCGACTCGTAACTGCCGAGGTAGCGCCAGAGAAAGAAAACCGCGACCAGAAGGACGAGTCCGGCGATGATCAGCCCCCACTTCGTGCGCGGACTGTTCAAGAAAGCAGCACGCCGCTGGTACCGGGCTTCGCTGTCCGTGGGAGCGTGGTCCGCAGGAGCCTGCTGCGACTGGCCTGGCGAAGAGGCAGTCTGGGGCGAACGTGTATCCGCCTGCGGCTTCGGCTCGGCTACAACGCTGCTCGATTGATCCATAGTCTACTTCCCTTTCGACAAGTATTCGCGAACGCCCTCTTCGGCGCGTCCGAGGGCGCGGGCGAAAGAAACCTTGGCCAGATTATTCATGTACAAACTTGAAATCAAATTCTCATGTGCGCTCGCCAGCGCCTCTTGCGCCTGCACCACTTCAAGATTATCGGTGACGCCGGCGGAGAAGCGATCCTGCGATTGCGCCAGCGCCTGCTCCGCGAGATTGACCGAACTCTGCGCAACCTCGACCTGATCGCTCGATGATTTAAGGTCGAGCAGAGCGTTGCGAATGTCCTGATCGATCTGGGCGCGCACATCGGCCATCTGCGCTTGCGCCTGCCGCAAGGTGGCTTCCGCTTTCAAGACATCGCCGTGGACTTTTCCACCCTGAAAAATGGGAATATTTAATGTGCCAAAGAGGGCGTAAGTAGGCAACACGCCGCCAGGCGAGGGACCGATTTCACCGAAATTCGCCGCCACATCGAGCGATGGATAATAGCCGGCGGTGGCAGCGCTGTGCTCCAATTGCGCCGCGACCAGCCGGTCATGCGCCGCTTTGTAATCGGAGCGCAAAGTATATGCCCGCTGCACGCTCGTTTCCAGGTCAGGTATGGGAAATGCCTGATAAGGAGTCTTGTCGGCTAGCTCAAATTCCTGACGAGTCGCTAATCCGATAACGCGAGCCAGCGAAATCTTCTGCTTCGCGTAGTCGCTGGTGGCGGCGATCAGCTGCTGCTGGCGTGTCTGGTATTCGACCTGGGCGCGAAGCGTATCAATCGCGGGAGCGACTCCCGCTTGCTGTTGTGCGACCGCCTTGTTGTAGAGCGCCTTCGCCGTCTCGACTTGCGCCTGCGCAGTTTCCACACGGGCCGCGCCCGCGATCGCCTGGAGATAGGCATTGCCAGTCGCCAGTACAACCAGGTCGCGCGCGTCTTTCAGAGTGTACTGGGCTACGCCTTCGCCGATGACCGAGGAGCGGTACTTCTGGATCGACTTCCAATCGAAGACGCGCTGGGTTGCCGAAGCGCGAACGTCGAAGTAGGAAAAAGGTCCGATCACCTTGGGGAGGGTAATGCCTGGAAAAAGCGAACCGCTAAACCCCAGCGCCTGAAGGCTCACCTTCTGCCTAACCTCCTGAACGTCACCGTTGATATTGGGAAGCAGATCGCTCAGCTTCTGCCATTTTTCTCCTCGCGCCTCAATCGTATTGTATTGCGACAAAAGACCCGCCAGGTTCTGGCGCAAGGCGCGCTCGAGGGCATCGCTGAAGGTTAACTGCAGCACTCCCGGAGTGGGCTTCTCCTCCGGCACACTGCCAAAGACTGGATTCTGCGCCGAGGTTTGAACTTGCGAGGATACGAACTGCGGAGCCTGCGTGGGGGGAGTTGGCATAGAGCTGGAGCCCGAATCCGAATTCGAACTTGGACTCGAACCAGGGGTCGGCGTTGGAGCTTGGCCGTAAAGCGCCGCCGCAACGATAGCCAGGCAGCCGATAACGACCGCAATCCGCAAAAAGAATGTGCAAACGCTCAAGGGTCGGCGATTAGGGAGGGTGGCGAAAGACATGGAGCCTGCGTTCTCTCCTTTACCAGACGGAAATAGCAAAACCTTTGGATTCCTTTTTACCCGTAAGCGATGCAAATTGTTGAAATAACTTGTGATGGAAGCGGAGTAACCTCGCTCGACAGGGGTTCAACGCACCCCTGGATATGACTTTGGTCATCTTGTGTAACCCTGCTCTCAAAGGCCACTCTATGAATCGAGTCAGACACTTCCCCCCGGTCGGTAACCCAAGGAGCACTGCCAATGAGCGAACAAACGAAAGTACCCGCCCAGGGATCGGACTGGACTCGCCTGCTCACCGATCCGGACCTGGTTAGCCATCTGGGTAAACTCCTGCAGACCTACCGCGAAGTGCCTGCCGAACAGCGCGAAACCGCCCTGTTGCGGGCGATGCGAGAGATTAAAGATGCTGCCGTTAAAGATCGCGAAGCCCGGGAACATATTCCTGTGGCCGCAAACCCGGCGCCTCTTGCCGCGCTTCCCCGCCCCGAACCCATTCAACCGACGCCGCCTTTCGAACCGGACTTGTTTACCCCGATCCTGCAATCCGATAGACGCCGCTTTCAGCGCATCAAGTGCTATGTGGCAGTGGAGATTCACATTGAAGGTGTATACGAGCCGGTCTGGGGCAATCTGGCCAATGTTGGTCGCGGGGGCTGCCTGGTCGAAACCGCCAGTTCGGTGCCTGCGGGCAAGGCACTCGAAATCGGCTTATGGGTAGCCAACGGCAAGGTCTGGGTCAAAGGCGTTATCATCAGCGGAGTAGCAACGCGGAGTGCGCCCTCTTATGGCGTACGCGTGAAGTTCTCCGAAGAAGAGTTGTCAGGCAAGGAACACCTGCGCGAGTTTCTAAAGTTCGTCGAGAATACTGCCCGCAAATCGCAGAGTGGTAAGGCCTATGTGGCGCAATTGAAAGAGTAAAGCTTGCCTCATTTCCCGCGAACTGGGTCCAGCAACTTTTCCCGCGGGGCGGGTTCATTCTAATGAGACTCAGCATGCCATCCCCTGTGCGCCAACGCCGCTTACTGGTGGCAGCCGTTTTGCTCGCGGCCGCCGGCATCACCGCGCAGTCGGCCGTGGGCCGCAAAAAAGATAAGCCTGACGCGGCGTCACCTCTGGACGATCAGAAGCCCGCCGTCCACGCACTGAACCGCCTGACGTTTGGTCCCCGCCCCGGCGACGTAGAACGCGTCCGCCAGATGGGCATCGACAAGTGGATCGACCTTCAACTTCATCCCGAAAGAATTAATGACTCTGCGCTGGACGCCAGGCTCGCCGCGTTTCGCACGCTGCGGATGGATACGAACCAGATCATAGAAAATTTTCCGCCTGAGCAAATTATCAGGCAGGTCGCGGACGGCAAAGCCGCCCTGCCTCGAGATCCCATGCAGCGCGTTGTTTATGAAGCCCAGTTGCAGCGACTGGAAGATAAGAAGGAAAAGAAAGAAGAGGCCAAGGGCGGCGGAGTCGAGGCGAGAAACGCGTCGGTCACGAAAAACTCCTGTGTCGATGGCGCTTGCCCCAATGCGATGAACAGTGACGCTCCGCAGATGGCCGACGCCGATCAAGCAGTCGATAGCGTCGAGACACGCCGCCGCGAAGCACGGCGCCGGGACAGTCTCAAGACGCAGGAACTCGCCGACCTCGCGCCCGACGATCGCATGAAGGAGATCCTGGCGATGTCACCGGAGGACCAAGTCGTACTGGCCGCCACCCGGGGCGCCAAGGCCGACGCCCTGCTCGAAGGCTTGAATCCGCGCCAGAAAGAAACCGTGGAGGCGCTGAACAATCCCGAGCAGGTGGTAGTCAACGAATTGACGCAAGCCAAACTCCTGCGCGCGATCTATAGTGAGCGCCAACTCGACGAAGTGATGACCGACTTCTGGATCAATCACTTCAACGTCTTCATCAACAAAGGCGCGGATCGTTATCTATTAACGAGCTATGAGCGCGACGCGATTCGTCCGCATGTGCTTGGAAGATTTGAGGATCTGCTAGTCGCGACTGCGAAGAGTCCGGCCATGATGTTCTATCTCGACAACTGGCTGAGCGTCGGGCCGGATTCAGAAAACGCCCTCGGCATTGCGCGTAACGCGCGCGGTCATGGCAATCATCCGCAGGGTCGTCCTAATGGCAAACGTAAGCAAGCGAGCGGACTGAACGAAAATTATGGCCGCGAGTTGATGGAGTTGCACACGCTCAGCGTCAATGGCGGCTACACGCAGAAGGATGTCACAGAGGTCGCGAAAGTCTTCACCGGCTGGACCATTGATCCGCCACAAAAAGGCAACGGCTTCCGCTTCGACCCGCGCATGCATGAGCCGGGAACGAAGATCGTCCTCGGCCATCGCATCAAGGAGAAAGGCGAGAAGGAAGGTCTCGAGGTTTTGCACCTTCTCGCGCGCAATCCCAACACCGCACATTTTATCTCGCAGAAGCTGGCCATACGATTTGTTAGCGATGATCCTCCGCCGTCGCTGGTCGATCGCATGACCAGGACTTACCTCAAAAAAAATGGCGACATCCGCGAAGTGCTTCGCACGATGTTTAAATCGCCCGAATTCTGGGCGCCCGAAGATTACCGCGCCAAAGTAAAGACGCCGCTTGAATTCGTAGTCTCGGCCGTGCGCGCCAGCGGAGCGAATGTCGACGATGCGCGCGTGCTCGTCGGAACGCTCAACAACATGGGCATGATGCCCTACGCCATGCTGCCGCCGACCGGCTATTCCATGAAGGCCGAAGTCTGGGTCAACTCGTCCGCGCTACTGGGACGGATGAATTTCGCGCTCGGCTTAGCTGCGGGAAAGATACGCGGAGTTAAAGTCGATACCGCGGGCTTGGCCGCCGGGACGCTCCTCGAAGGCGCGTCGTCGGGCGGTCCGATCGTCGCGGCTGCAAACATAACCGACGCACAACAAGTGCTGGCAGCATTGGAGAATTCCCTGCTGGCAGGCGATGTGTCCAGGCAGACGCACGATACGATCAGCAAGCAACTGGAAGACCCGAAGATCAGCCAGCGGCGTTTGGATGACCCGAAGAGGCCTCCTAACGTGGCCGCAATAGCGGGATTGATTCTAGGGTCGCCGGAATTTCAGAGGAGATAGCTGTCAATCGTCAGTTATCAGACTGTCAGTTGCGGATGACCAACTGAGAGCTGAGAACTGATAGCTGAAAGCTGGTTTATATATGTCCATCACTCGACGCATTTTTCTACGCAACGGCGCATTGGCAGTAGTCGGCACGACCGCGCTCCCCAGCTTTCTGGCTCGCGCGGCCTTCGGCGCGGTCAATCCTGACATTCGCAACAAGCGGCTGGTAGTGATCTTTCAGCGCGGAGCGGCCGACGGCCTCAACATCGTCGTGCCTCACGGCGAGCCGAGCTATTACGCGATGCGGCCGACGATCAATATTCCGAAAAAATCGGTGCTCGACCTCGACGGCTTCTTCGGGTTGCATCCTGCGATGTCATCGTTTCAGCCGTTGTGGAAACAGAAGCAGCTCGCCATCGTGCACGCCGCCGGTTCGCCCGACCCCACGCGCTCCCACTTCGACGCGCAAGATTTCATGGAGTCCGGTACACCCGGCGTAAAAGTCACAGACGACGGCTGGCTGAATCGAACGCTGCGTGAATTGCCGCCTGATCAATCTGCCTTCCGCGCCATCGCGCTCGGTCCGTCGCTGCCGCGCATTCTCTCCGGCAAAGAGCCGGCGCTCGCTATCAATAATCTCAATGACTTTTCGGTGGGCGGGAAAAATCCGAACGCCGCAGCGAACACCTTCGAGGCCATGTACGACCACTCCGTCGACGCCGTGCTCCACGGCACAGGCGAGGAAACTTTCGACGCGGTCAAAATGCTGAAGGCGGCCGATCCCGCGCACTACACGCCCGCAGCGAATGCGAATTATCCCAAGGGCCGCTTCGGCGACAGTCTGAAACAACTCGCGCAGATGATTAAAGCGAACCTCGGAGTGCAAGTGGCCTTCGCCGACATCGGAGGCTGGGACCACCACGTCAACGAAGGCAGCACGCAGGGGCAAATCGCCAACGTGCTCGGCGATTTCTCGCAGTCGATTGCCGCATTCTGGACCGACCTCGGCGACCTCGGAGAAGACACAGTGGTCGTAACCATGTCTGAATTCGGCCGCACGGCGCGTGAGAATGGCAACCGCGGCACCGACCACGGCCATGCCAACGTCATGTTCGTGCTCGGCGGTCCGGTGAAAGGTGGCCGAGTCTATGGCCGCTGGCCCGGCCTCGATCAATCGCAACTCTATGAAGGCCGCGACCTGGCGGTGACGACGGACTTCAGGCTGGTGCTCAGCGAAGTCGTCTCGCGCTATCTCGGTAACAAGGATCTGAAAGAAGTGTTCCCGGGATTCGAAGGACAGCCAGATCAGTTTGTCCGGCTGCTGGGATAAGTAGCGGTCGGAGGCGAAGAAGGTCAGAGGCTAGAGATCAGATTGCAGAGGTAAAAAACTCAGTTCTTACCTCTGCAATCTGATCTCTAAACTCTGACCTTTTCTAACCTCTGAACTTCCCGGCCTTACTCACTGCCCGGGCCTCCGGCGCCAGCACCCTCTCGATTTCCTCCCGCAGCCAGCGATTTGCGGGATCATTCTCCACGCTCTCATGCCAATACAGGTGCGCTTCGAGTCGCGGCGCTGGCAGCGGGAAGGAATAGACGCGGTACATCGGCCCAGCACTCGTCGAGTTCGCGTTGAGCAGTTGTGCGTGGCGCTCGGGCAGAGTGAGTAGCATATCGGTGTTGCTGACGACGAGGCAGGCGGTGTGGTTGTGCTGGCTGCGCAGGAAAACCTGGCGGCGAAGGCCACGGCGGCTGAGTTCGATGTCGATCAGGCTGGGGCCCTGGCGCCGCGAAGAAACTTGTATGTGGCGCTGCGCGAGATAAGTGTCGAGGTCAAGCTTATCTTTCTTCTTGAACGCCGGGTGACCAGGCCGGGCGACAACTACGAATGCTTCGTTCAAGAGCCACTTATGGCGGATGCGATCGCTGACCGTCATCGGGATCTCGATCGCCAGATCGACCGACCCGCTGGCCAGTTCCGTCTCCAGATCCCTGCGCTTGATTCTGGAGGTGGTGATTGACATTCCTGGCGAAGCATCCTTCAACCGCCGCAACAATGAGGGAAGAATCAAGGCCTCAGAGTATTCCCACAACGACAGATTAAAATTCCGGCGAGTGTCTTCGGGAACGAAGTTGCGGCTCTGGCTGAGGTTGGTCTCGAGAATCTGCAGCGCCTGTCGCACCTGATCGATCATGTTGCGGGTGAAGGGCGTGGGAACCATGTGCGCGCCCTGGCGGACAAAGAGCGGATCTTGCAGCAGGTCGCGCAGCCTCTTCAAGGCGTGGCTGATCGCCGGTTGCGTAAGGTTGAGTTGCTGGCCAGCACGCGTGATATTACCCTCGCGATAGATGGCCTCGAGCACCACAAACAGGTTCAGGTCAACCTGACTTAAATGCACGCCGCATATATTACAGGATTCACAGGATTCATTAGGAGAATTCTGGGGCAGTCGCTAGGCTAGATGGCCAGCGTGATACGAAGGCAATTTCCCGGCGCGGGGTCAGCGCGATTTCCATGGATTTTTCCCGATCAGCGAAGGCTCAAAGCTACGTCGCGCGCCTCACGGCGTTCATGCAAGAGCACGTCTTGCCCGCCGAACCCGAGTATTTCGCTCAGGTGCAGAACGTTCCTGACTGGAAAAGTTGGAAGCAACCTCCAGTAATGGAGATGTTGAAGTCTAAGGCGCGTGCTGCTGCCTTGTGGAATCTTTTTCTCCCCGCCGCTGAATATGGTGCGGGCCTCACCAACGTCGAATATGCGCCGCTGGCGGAGATTACTGGGCGATCGTCGATGGCTCCCGAAGTCTTCAACTGCAACGCTCCTGACACGGGCAACATGGAAGTGCTGGTGAAGTATGGTTCGGCGGCGCAAAAAGAACGCTGGCTTAAGCCGCTGCTCGCGGGCGAGATTCGCTCGGCATTCTGCATGACCGAGCCCGGAGTCGCTTCTTCAGATGCCACAAACATGCAGGCTACCGCGGTCATCGAAGGGGATCACATCGTTCTCAACGGGCTGAAGTGGTGGAGTTCGGGAATCGGGCATCCGCATTGCCGTGTGCTGATCTTCATGGGTATCACCAATCCATCCGCGTCGAAGTATCAGCGGCATTCGATGGTGCTCGTGCCGCGCGATGCTCCGGGCGTTGAGATCGTGCGCATGGTTCCGGTGTTTGGCTCTTATGACTCTCCGTTTGGTCACGGCGAGGTTCGCTTCACCAATGTGCGCGTGCCCATCGACAACATCATTGCTGGTCCAGGACGCGGTTTTGAAATTGCACAAGGCCGGCTTGGGCCGGGGCGAATTCATCACTGCATGCGCACTCTGGGAGCGGCCGAACGCGCCCTTGAACTTTTATGCCAGCGCTCGCTGCAACGCGTTGCCTTCGGCAAGCCGCTGGCGGAACTCGGCGGCAACGTGGATGTGATTGCCAACGCGCGCATCACGTTGGAGCAGGCGCGCCTGCTTACTCTTAAGGCCGCGTGGATGCTCGATGAGGTGGGCACGAAAGGGGCGCGCAGCGAAATTTCCCAGATCAAAGTCGTGGTGCCGAATATCGCTTTGCAGATTATCGATCAGGCAATTCAAATCCACGGAAGCGCTGGCGTCTCTCCCGATTTTCCTCTCGCCGATATGTTTGCGACGATTCGCACCCTGCGGATTGCGGACGGTCCCGATGAAGTGCATCGGGCGTTGATTGCCAAGCTGGAGCTGGCGAAATACAGGTCCTGAATATCGCCAGCGTTTTCGTAAATCCTTCCCCTGCGTACTATACGTATCATGTGATACGTACAATATTATACATACGAATGTTCCACGTGGAACATTTGTACATACCATGCCCGTCAGAACGAGAAGCGCACTCCCAGCTGCACCTGCCTCTTGGGGAATGCCGAGGTGAAGGCTAACGGCGTGCTCGATGTTGCAATGCCTCCTCCGGCCAGGGCTGCCCCCGGTTTGATTCCCTTTACGTTGAACGTGGTGAAGCCGGACTCGAAGCCGAAGAGAGGGCTGACTTCGTTGTTTACGCTCGCATAGTTGGTGCGGTTCGGGATGTTGAATCCTTCCGCGACGAACTGGATGTTCGACTTCTCGCCTAGCTTGCGGGCCCAGGTAAGGCGCATGTCGAAGTCGATGTAGTCGGGGCCGAGGCCGGTGTCGCGCGGAGCGCCTATCGGGCGCTCGTTGGTGATGTGATTGTTGCCGTTGACTTCGCCGCCGGCGAGCAGGTTGAAGGGATGTCCGCTGTGGGCCTCGAAGATGGGAGAGAGTTGGAAGCCGGACAGATAATTCTGTCTCCAGGGGCTGTTGATGACCCCGGCGATCACGAGTTTGTGGCGCTGATCGAATTCGGAGAGGCTGCGATCGAGGTTAAGGTTGGTGGGATCTTGCGGTCCGTAGTCGGTGTTGTAGTCGGTGGAGGTGTCAATCGCTTTGCTATAGGTGTAGTTCCCGAACAACGTGAATTGGTCGCTAAAACGCTTTTTGACTTCGACGATTCCGCCTTCGTAAACAGCGTAGGCGCCTGAGGTGTATTGGTTGTTCTGGACGATCAGCGGATTGTAAAGGCAGGGGTCGACATTGGGGGCAGGCTGACAGGGATATGCCGGCACTCCCCCAACCTGCGGGACCTCAGTGCCGCCCAGCGGGTCGGCCGCCGGGCTCGTGTTCCAGTTGCGATAGGAAACCGTCTGTCCATTGGCCAACTCTACTGTGCTGAACGGCGCCGGTATCAGGCCGCCGCCTGGCGTAGTCACCAGATTGGTGTCGATGGCGACCGGCAGTCTCTGGGTGTGAGTGTAGATTCCGCTCAGAGAAATCGAGAAACCGGGCCCGATCTCACGTTCGATGCCGAAGGAAGCCTGCTGCGCTATCGGGGGACGATAGCCGGGCTGGTTCACGAAGAGAACTTGCAGCGGAGACAGTGGGCCGTTATTGGTTACGTCGATGCCAACCGGCTGGGAACCCGCAAACGGACCGGCAACGGCAGCCGGCGTAACGCATGCGTTGTTGCCCGCGGTGGGAGTGGTGCACTGAATCAATCCCTCGCCGAAGAGGGTTTGAAACATGGTGGCCGCGCCGGCTATGCCTAACAGCGGAACACCGCTGATGCCGTCGGCGTAGATGGAAATTTCCCGGTTGCAAATGCTATTCGGGATACCGGGGATGATCGTGGTACCGAACTGCGAGACGCCGCAGATGGCGGTGACGTTGGCGACTTGGCCGGCGCCCGTGCTGTTTTCTACCGCGGCGCGCCCCGCGCCAACGACTCCGAGGCTCAGGTCAACGTCGGGAATCTGGGCGTCGACTGGACCGTAGAAAATTCCGTAACCGCCACGGATCACAGTCTTGTGATCGTTAAAGGGATCCCACGCGAAGGAGACGCGCGGGCCGAAATCTTTGTAATAGGTGGTCAACGGGGCGAACTGTGTGTCGATTTCGTAGCGGAGACCGTAATTCAAAGTGAAGTTCGAGGTCATCTTCCAGGAATCTTGGGCGTAGAAGGCGGTCAGGGGGCGGGCGTAATAGCCGTAGGTGGGATCTCCGAAGCCCTGCTGGTAAATCTCGGGCAGGCCCAACCCTGCGCCCTGCAACGAGTCGAGTGTGGCGCCTGCGAGCTGCGGACTGAGCGCGACTCCTGGGAGGGCGCCAAAGACCCAGCGGCCGGGGAAGAAGGTGTGCGACTCGGTGTGGTTGCCGCGAAGCAGCTCGTAGCCTCCGAACTTAAAGGTGTGATGGCCGCGGATGATGGTGAAGTTGTCGGCGAATTCGTAGCGGCGCAGGATTGTGATGTTGGGGAGGAAGATATTGGTGCCGATATTATTGATGAACCCTGGAATCTGGAGGCCGGCCTGGGCAGGCTCGTTTGGAATCACGTTGAAGCTGTTGTAATCCCACTGCACGCGGGCTTCGTTCTGGGCGCGCGGGCTGAACTGGTGATACCAGGCAGCTTGAAAATTATTATCGTAGGTGTGGATGGAGCTGCCGGCGGAATAGGCGGTGAGCGACTGCACATCGGGCGACTCTTCGAGATCGTGGCCGTAGCGGTAGGTGAGAGAAAGCTCGTTGGTCGAATTGAAGTGGTGATCGAGGCGAGTGGATGCGAGATATTCGCGAGTATTGTAGGCGAAGACTCCGCCTTGAGATTCAAACTGAGTTACGAGGTAGGCATTGAGCGCGGTTTGGCCCGGTGTTACGAACGGGTTCGACGGAGAAGTCGGGCTAATCGACAGAAGGCCCTGGAGGGCGAAAGCGCACTCCGGCCCAGGTAAATCTGGAAGTCCGGCAAGGCAAGGGACGAGGGCTGGGTTGATCGCCAACGCCGAAACAATCTGCTGCTGCGCATATCTCGGATCAGTTTGCGAAAACGGATTGCTCGTCGCGGTGGCAGAGGGTCCGGCGAAGATCGAGCTGTCGGTGAGAATGGGAACGGAATTCTGCGAGTTCTGGCGGAGACCTTCGAAAGAAGCGAAGAAGAAGGTTTTATCTTTCGAAATGGGGAAGCCGATGTTGGCGCCGTATTGCTGGCGGCTGAGGGAATTCTTGATCGGGGCACCGGTGGAAGTGGTGTTGAAATTCGAGTAGGTGGGGTCATTCGAGAGAGCCGAGCTGAAGGCGAAGGGATCGCGGGCATCAAGCGCGTCATTGCGGAAAAATCCATAGAGCGTGCCGTGCACATCGTTGTTGCCGGACTTGGTGACGATGTTGATGGAAGCTCCGGTGGCGGCGCCGAGGTCGGCTCCGTAGTTGCTGCGATTGATTTGAAATTCCTGGACGTCGTCCTGGTTGACGGTGAGGCGCACGCCGCCGCTGTCACCAGAAGTCTCGCCGCCGTCGATGGTGATGTTGTTACCGCGGCCATTGCTGCCATAAAAGGAAAGGCCGCTTTGCGGCGTTTGCTTGACTCTGAAATCC
Source organism: uncultured Acidobacteriaceae bacterium (assembly GCA_963822025.1). Taxonomy (GTDB): domain Bacteria; phylum Acidobacteriota; class Terriglobia; order Terriglobales; family Acidobacteriaceae; genus Acidiflorens. The sequence continues at coordinate 119,859 of CAWGFW010000001.1, forward strand.
TGGTCGCCCGCCAGCCGCGTGGAATCAGAGACGCCGGGCGCGAGCAAGGTGAAGGTCAGATAATCGCGGCGATCAACGGGCAGGTCGGCAATGTATTGCTGGATGATGGTGTCAGCCTGGCTGCCACGCTCGGTTTCAACGACAGGCGGCTGTCCCGTGACTTCCACAATGGTTGCGACCTTGGAGAGGTTGAGCTTGAAATCGGAGATAACCGTCTGGCCTACGTCGACGATGACATTTTTTCGAATCTCCGTAGCGAAGCCCGACATTTCTACGCTGACGTCGTAGGTCGCGGGGGAAAGTCCGGCGACGCGGAATTGACCGGTGCTATCGGTTGTGGTGGTGCGCTTGAGACCGGTCTGGGCGTCGACCACACTGACGGCCGCTTTGAGCACGACGCTGCCGGCGGAGTCGGTGACGGTTCCGGTGATCTCGCCGGACGTGCCCACGCCCTGGGCTGCAGCGATCAGAGTTGAGAAGAGCAGGCACACAATGAAGCATGCGATTCGGCGCAGCGTGGCATCGATGAATGCTGGCTTGCTGGAGCCATTAGTTTTCGAGGAATTACTTTCCCAGGAAAAAGCGGTGCAGCGCGAAACAGCGCGAAGATCGAAACAGCTCAGTTGAGACCTCATAATCTCCCTGCCTCACGAGGCTTGCGTCATGGCAAATTGGGACGGCAGCATTCTACTAGCAAGCGACATTGGTTCTTCCGACGCATTTTCGGCCGGAATATTGTCGCGTTGGTTGTTTGGTGTTGGATCGAGTGAATGAGACGAAAAAAACTCCCCACGCTCCTGCTGCTTCAGGGCGCCGACTTCTCATGATGGGCGCGAGCGTATCCGTGTTCGCGTAATTCATCAAATGAATTATTTTGATGATGATGTATGCCTGTGGGGAATGTTTGCAAATACACAAGTAAATACACGGCGAGCGCGGTTGCATGGAGATGAACTGGAAGCCGAGTGGCGCATCGTCACACCGATTGAAGAAGTTTGGACGCACTTAGTTTTTTCCGGAAGCCTGCGCCTCACTCGACGACTGCGAGAGCTCGATTTTTCTCCAGTTGAGCAAGAACAGCGTGCACGTCGTCCAACGTGTTATAGAGATGAAAGGACACGCGCAAGCCATCCATCCGATTGGATACAACCATATTATCGGCCGCCATCTTTTTGACCATCGCGTCAGCATCTTTCATTTGCAGGACAACTAAGGGCCCGACGCTTTCGGCCGGTGTCTTCACCTTTATCTTCAGGTCACGAGCGCCGTCCATGAGCGCGCGGGTCAGCGACTTGATATGCTGCGCGGTCTTTTCGCGCCCAAAATCATCGAGCAACCTAAGGGCGGCCGGTGCGATGTAGGCGTGTGGGAGCGGAGGCGAGCCCGTTTCAAAACGGCGGGCGGTGGTGGCCAGATCGAGATGTTTGACGTCGAAGGCAAACGGATTCTGTTGCGCAAACCAGCCAGTAATTGTCGGAGTCAGTGCGGAGATCAGTTCCGGGCGCACGTACAAGAACGCGATCCCGGACGGGCAAAGAAGATATTTGAGCGCCCCACTCACGTAGAAATCCACATCAAGCGCTTTGACATCAATCGGCCGGGTTCCACAATCCTGATAGTCGTCGAGCATGACCAGAGCGCCACGCTCATGGGCCTGCTTAACGATGGGGGCTACCTCCGATCGAAAGCCATTCATGAAGCAGACGTGGGTAAGTGGCACGATGAGTGTCTGGTCATCAATCGCGCGCGCGTAACAGTCCGGGCATATTTTGCCGTTCTGGGCCGAGAGGAATTTGATTTCAGCGCCCCGACGCTCCTGGGCGAGCCAGATTTGCCCCATCGTAGGAAACTCGAATTCACCCATGACGACTTTTCGGCGTTTGCCAAAATTGAGAGCGCTGGCGATGGAATTGATCCCGGCGGACGCGCTTGTGATGACTGCGACTTCCTCGGGAGCAGCGCCGATGAAGCGCGCAAATGCAGTCCTCGCCCTTTCGTATTCCTCGACCCAGCGGTCCCATGGCGACCCGTGTTCGTGCCAGGAGCGGATGTGCGCTTGCAGCGCCGCTTCCACCGCATCACTCAAGGCCCCTTGTGAACAGGAATTCAAGTAGATTTTGTTCTTGAAGATGGGAAAATGCGCGCGGGCGGATTCAATCTCGGTAGGCAAATGTTTGACCTCTAATCACGATAAGAAACGAACGTAAATTACAGCGCCTCAGCCCACTTCGGGGTTTTATAGCGATCGCCACTAACATCGGAACACAAGCCCTTAATTGCTGCAGCACAGAGGATACGAATGAAACGCCGCCACTCTAAGCCAATGCGATAAAACAAAACGAACTCGGAACCCGCGATCGTAAATAGACTCGACATTATGGACCGAATCGCGTGAAAGTTACTCGCCGTATACTCTCCCGAGCCGTTAATCGGCGAATGCTATCGCGTAAGCTACAAGTATGTCAACGGTATTCAGAAGGTATGTCACAAGAACCGCATGTGAAATTGCAGGATTGTTTTGTCTAGAGTGTCGCGTTGCATGTGACGTAGAGTAACTTGCGAGTGGCGGCCAACTAGTTGCGAGAAGGGGCACGATGAGGAGGAATATTCTGGTTCAGACGAAAAAGATTTCGAGGGTCGAACTCGGTTTTGATACTCCGTAAGCGCTCCCATCTACCACGGTAAGCCTCGGGGACACGCTCTTCTTCGTCGCCGCTCATGAAGTTTACGTAGACGCCAGGAACCATTGCCGGGCGTAAACGCGCGAACAGATTCCGCGTCCAGGCGATGTTCGCGGCATCGTCGGCTGGTTCGGCCCAGTTGCTTAGAATGTTCACAACAAAGGGCGCTTCACGATTGCCGAAAGCCGTTTCCTCAGGGGGCACGCGTCCCGCAGCGCCGCCAATGTAGGTCAGTTCGATTTCGCTGGAGCGAGATGGGATCGTTGCCAGGGCGTCGATAAGAAGATGAATCACATCGTCACCCAACACTTGAAAGTAGCCGGACTTCGTATAGTAGCGGCGCCCGTGCGGGAAATCGGAATCGGCCATCGTCTGCAAACGGAGGAACGACATCTCCTCGACGTTTACCGCTTCGTGTTCCACGGCGGTTAGTGCATGATCGATATAATGACGTCCTTTGGCATGATCCCCAACCCAAAGCACCGAAGCACTTGCAACCGGCGCGCCCCGAACCTCCTGCGGAACACCGGGCCCATCGCCAGCAATTCGCAGCGAAAAGCCCCAACGCAGATTGTCGGGAGCGTCCGGCATAAATTCGCGCCACCGCTGGAGCAGGCCGACAATGTTCTCGCCAACGCAAAGCCCGCTCCCCAGTGAGACATGATTTACGGGATGGAGCCGGACTTCAAATTGCGTCACAATTCCAAAATTGCCGCCACCACCTCGAAGCGCCCAGAAGAGATCCGAATTTTCTTTGGCATTCGCCTGGTGCAGTGATCCGTCGACCGCAACTAGCGTGAAAGCTTCGACGTTGTCGCAGGATAAGCCATGCAGTCGACTTAGCCATCCCGTGCCTCCTCCCAAAACAAGTCCACCGGCCCCTGTGTGCGACACAACTCCGGCCGGAAAGGCGAGACCCGCCGCTTGCGTCGCAGCGTCCACTGTACCCAACAGACATCCTCCTCCGAACCGCGCTCTCCGGGAATGAGCGTCTACATGAACTTCGCGAAGGGGAGACAGGTCGATGACTAGTCCGTCATCGCACGTGCCGAAGCCTGCCAGGCTATGGCCCCCGCAACGAATCGCCGTGACCACCTCCGAAGCTGCCGCAATCCGCACACACATTTGGACATCATTCACGTCAAAGCAGCGGGCAACCAAGGCTGGCCTGCGATTGAAAATCCCATTCCAGACAGGCGCAAACTTGCCGTACCCGGCTTCGCCCGGCCGAAGCAGAGTTCCTTTGAAATGTCGGCTGAGTTGCCGGAAAACATCCTGGACGCCATCGTTCATGAGTTACCGAGCCGGCAAGTTAGCATGGATCTTCTTTTATGAATCTGTGCTAAATATCTTAAGAAATGCGGATCAGATCTGCAGGCTATCGAGTTGTCGAGCGCACGGGCAGAACAGAGGCCACTCCCATGACCTTGTCTTTCGATTGCATAATGTGGTCGCGCATAAGTTGGCGCGCGCGCCCAGGATCCCGTTCGCGGATCGCATTGAGGATCGCAAGATGCTCGCGGCTGGGCACTTCGCCAAAATAGTGAATGTCGATGGCGGCCAACATAATTCGTTCCATTTGACTTCGGGCTTCGCTGACGGCCGTCACTAGCATTTGATTGCGCGCTAACAGCGCAATGCCAACGTGAAAGGCGGTATCGGCCTCAATAAAGCGCGCCCAACTGCCGCGGTTATCCGGGCTGCAGGATGCCTTGGCGAGATCGGTCAACTCCTTCAGGGCCTCGCCGCTGGCGCCTTTTGCGGCGGCCAGTTCAGCCGCGGCGCATTCCACCGCGCTGCGGAATTCGTAAATGTCATTCAGAACTTGCAGTGTGATTTGAGCTACGAAATATCCGCGGTTCGGAACAATGCGCAGCAGCCTGTCATTTTGAAGCCGGACCGCGGCCTCACGCACGGGTGTGCGGCTTGCTTTGTAGCGGCGCGCAAGATCTTTCTCGCTCAGGGCCTCGCCCGGCTGGAAAATGCCATGAATGATGTCGCGCTTGAACGCCGAATATACCCTCTCGCTCAGGGTTGCGGGCACCGTGCTGATCAGATGCGGCTGCGATAAAGAAGAAAGGGTATGCGACGGGATACGATGTCGTTTGCCCCGCGTGGCGGCCTTTGGCAAGAATTCCTCCACCCACAAAACAACTAATTGTTCCTGAGTGTCGCTGCGATGTCAACGAATACAATATGTCTCAAAGAACAGCGGCCGCTCCATTCCCCCGTTCCTTTTGCAGCAAATCGTATACAACTGGTATGTGTGTGATATTCTGACTGCCTCTGGCCGCTCATGAATGCCTGCACGGAGTGAGCGGTGGAGGATGAATGAACAAATCTATTCTCTTGCCAGAAACTGGCGATAGCGCCAGGCAATTCCCCGTCGAGACCGCTCGCGGCGCGTTTCCCTCTCTGAACCGCGGTGAGAATTTCATATTTTTCGATAACGCAGCCGGAGCGCAGGTGCCGCAGGCCGTCTTCGATGCAGTCAACAAGCACCTGCTCGAGAATAATGTCCAGCGCGGTGGGCGATACGCCAAGAGCCAGGAAGTCGATGCCGTGATCGCGCGCGCTCGCGAGAGTGTTGCTGTGCTCGTTAATGCGCGCCATCCCAGTGAGATTGCGTTTGGAATGAACGCAACGTCGTTCATCAGACTGATGAGTCTGGCGATTGGTCAAACGCTCACTGAACGCAACGAGATCATTGTTACCGACATGGACCACGAGGCGAACATCGCTACCTGGCTGGCCCTCCCCAATGCCAAGTTCTGCTGGTGGAAGATGCGGGAAGACGGAAATTTGCACGTAGAAGATTTGCCGCGACTTCTGTCTTCACGAACCCGGCTGGTGGCGTGCACCGTTACATCCAACGCGCTTGGTTCGATCGTGGATGTAGCGGAAGCGGCCAAGATTGCCCATCGTGGTAATCACCGCGGCGCTTTCCAGTTGCAACGCCGATCTTTACCTGACCACCCGGATGTTGTTCTCGCTTTCGCGAAGCGGTTACGCGCCTGCGTGGCTCTCCCGACTGAGCAGCAAGGGAGTCCCTCATCGCGCGCTGGGTCTTTCGACGGCCGGCATGATCGCGGCGATATTGCTTGCTATTTATGCGCCGTCACGCGCCTTTCTGATGCTCTACGGGGTAGCGGTTGCCGGGATGTTTTTTGTATGGGTTGTCATTCTGCTCAGCCACATTCAGTTTCGAAAGTCGCTTAGTCACAACGTCCGCTCCCGCTTGCCCATCAAATTAGCATGGTCACCATATTCCAATTGGATCGGCATCGCCGCGCTTACGGGCATCACGGCGAGTACATTTTTTGTCGATGGCTTGCAGTATGCCCTCCCTGCGTTCTTGCCTTTTCTTCTGGCGATGTCGCTCGTGTACTGGAGAGTACGGCGGCGTCCCCAGTTCAAGAAAGCCTGACAAAACCGCTTACAAGCCGGCAATCATGGCGACAAGATCCTGATTGCCCACAAAAATATTGCTTTGTGAGCCGAAAAGCGTTTTCGCGTATCACATTTGCCGATCCGTTCTATCGATTTGCTGGGTATGATTGCCATACATCTACGATTTTACGGATATGGGAGTTGTATACAATCAGCATTCAAAATGATCTTGACAGCAGCATCCAGCGGAGTTATTTTACGCGGACCTTATTGATTTGCATTCGTGAGCGATGACCGCACGAACCAATGGCGATTCGACATTAAGACGATGCGGGAACTGGCCGCACGTGTGCGAACGTGGCGCCCCGTGTAACACGGGTCTTAATTGTGCCTGAAATATCACGTATTCGCGTCGGTTCATATTACTTGTCCATTGCAATATTTTTGGGGGTAGGCCGTGATGAGAAGCCTTCGAAGAACAGTCCTCGCTTGTTGTGTGCTCTCAACTGCGCTGTACGGGATCGCTCAATCCTCGGCCGACCCCCACGTTATTGCCATTCGCGCAGGGAAACTCTTTGAGCCAAAGTCTGGAAAAATGTTGGAAAATCAGACCGTTCTCATTCGCGGTGAGGTCGTTCAAGCGGTCGGCAGCAACATAGAGATCCCAGCGGACGCCAAGATCATCGACCTCAGCACGGAAAGTGTCCTGCCTGGGTTTATTGATGTGCACACTCACCTGACCTTCGATGCCGGTGGCGGTGGTTTGCAGGGACTTGCGATCTCCGTACCACGGCAGGCACTCGTCGGAGCCAAGAATGCCCGAATCACCCTCCTGGCAGGATTTACCACTGTCCGTAACGTAGGCGCTGAGCAATTCTCCGATGTTGCGCTGCGCGATGCCATCAATGATGGAGATGTGATCGGTCCCAGAATGCAAGTATCCGGTCCGATGCTCAGCATCACTGGCGGACACGGCGACAACAACCTTCTACCTTTCGAGTACCACGCAACCGGAGACGGGGTAGCGGACGGTCCGGACCAGATCCGGCATAAGGTAAGAGAAAACATCAAATATGGTGCTGATGTGATCAAGTTTGCTGCATCGGGTGGCACGATGTCTAAAGGTGACAACCCACTCCTCGAATCTTATAGCCCGGAAGAGATGCAGGTTCTTGTAAGCGAAGCCCACCGCCAAGGTCGGAAGGTCGCAACCCATGCTCACTCCGCACTATCCATCAAAGATGCAGTCCGCGCTGGAGTTGACTCAGTTGAGCACGGAATATTCCTTGACGATGAAGGCATCGCCTTGATGAAGGAGCGCGGCACCTATCTCGTACCAACCTCCTTTCCTCTGTTTTGGTACACCGACAATATGGAAAGTATGCATCTTCCTAAGTACACGGAGGACAAGGTCAAGATGATCTTGCCGGCGGCGAAAATTTCCCTGGCAAAGGCCTTTAAGAGCGGGGTCAAGGTAGCCCTAGGAACGGACGCCGGTGTATATCCTCATGGGCTCAACGCTGGTGAATACTGGTCGATGGTGAAGCTAGGCTTAACTCCGGTTCAGGCTCTTCAGGCGGGAAGTATAAACGCCGCTGACCTTATGGGCTGGGGTGATCGCATCGGCACTATCGAGCCGGGTAAATTTGCAGACGTAGTGGCGGTGAATGGTAATCCGCTAGATGACATCAGCGTTCTGCAACATGTTTCTTTCGTAATGAAGGGCGGTGTGGTCTATAAGACTGGTGATCAATAGCTCGCGCGCGCCTGAAAGCGTTCCGACTTCTGCTTAGACCAAAAATAAACAACGTGCTTTCGATCTGGTGGGTATTCAATGGGAGGAAGGACATGAGTCTCTTTCGGACGTTTCTCGCGATCTCCATCGTTTTGGCTTTTTCCCTCGCTGCCTTTGCGCAGACTGGTGGCCAGTTGTCTGGCCAGTTACAGGATAGCAACGGGGGCGTGCTGCCTGGTGTCAAAGTCACGCTGACGAATAACGGCACCGGAAGGACATTTTCCACCCAGAGTTCAGCCTTTGGCGAGTTCCTTTTCCCCGCGTTGGCGCCAGGCGAGTACACTTTGGTAGCTGAAGCGCCCGGATTCTCCACGCTTGAAGTGAAAGCCATTCAAATTCAGGTCGGGGAGATCCGTCCGCTCAGTCTAAAGCTAAGTGTTGCCACGGCGCACCAAATCGTAACGGTCGAAAGCGAGCAGGCAACTCTCAATACTGAGAGCGCTCATCTTGGCTCGGTCATTCAGCAGGAACAAGTGGAAACGCTCCCGCTGAACGGACGCAACTTTGCCCAACTCGCATTGTTGAACGCGGGGGTGGCAGCGGCGGGCGGAGGAGGAGGACAGCAGGGTGGCGAAGGTGGTACTTCGGGATATTCCTCGAATGGACAGCGCTCCTCGTCGAACAACTTTCTTGTAGACGGCGTCGACAACAATGATTTCCAAGCTGGCGCGGTGGGTCAACTGCCCTCAGTGGACTCCATTCAGGAGTTTCAAGTACAGACAAACAACTTCTCAGCGGAATACGGCCGGAATAGCGGCTCGGTGATCAACCTGATCACAAAGTCAGGAACCAACCACGTCCACGGATCTGCTTACGAGTTTCTGCGCAACGATGTGTTGGACGCGAACAATTTTTTTGCTACGCCGGGGTTACGGCGTCCGGAACTGCGCTTGAATCAATTCGGTGGAACTTTAGGTGGACCTATCATCAAAGACAGGACCTTTTTTTTCGGCAATTATGAGGGCACTCGCCAGGTGGCTGGGATTCTAGCGGTTACTACGGTTCCCACTGCCGCCCAGCGCGGAGGTCTCTTCACGAACAGCAACGGAACACCGCTCCAAATAACGGTAGATCCTACGAGCGCGATGCTATTCACCCTCTTCCCTTCGCCGAATACAAATGTGGCTGGCGGCAATTTTGTCTCGGCGCCCAATCTCAATCGCACAACTGACCAATATCTAATCAAGCTGGATCATCATACCGGTGACGACACGATCTCTGGCCGATATAGCTATGCCCGCGGTCCTGTTTTCTACCCATTCGCGCCAGGTCAGGACGTTACAGAAATACCAGGCTACGGTGAGAACGTTCAAACTTCATCTCATCTCTTTGCCCTGACCTATACCAAGGTCTTCAATTCCAATACGGTGAACGTTGCTCGACTGGCTTTCACCCGGCTCACCAACATTACTGTCAACCAGTTAGGACCCCAGGCCGCAAACTATAACTTCAATACGGGATATGCTCCCGGAGCGCCACTCAGCTTGGGAAATATTCCAGACATACTCTTCTCAGGAGGGCTGGTTTCGGGTAGCGCATCTTATTCCAACCTCGGAGCATCAGGGAACAATCCTGCGAGCGTTTGGGAGAATACTATTCAGGTTATCGACACATTGACTCACATCGTCGGTCGTCATGCATTCGCATTCGGCACAGACATTCGCAACATACGAGACAATGTCTTTTATGCTTTGGACTTCAGCGGACAGATTGGTTTTGACGGCACCATGAATCCTCAGGGCATCGCAAACCCGCTTCTCGATTTCGCAGAAGGATTGCCTGCCAGTTCCCTGCAGTTCGTCGGCAATGCCTCGAGGAGTTGGAGGACAACAAGTTACGATTTCTTTGGCTTGGATACGTGGCGCGTCACGCCGAACTTCACCCTGAACTACGGCCTGCGCTATGAGTTAAATACGGTGCTACATGACGCCACCAACCAGGCAACCAACTGGAATCCAGCAAACTTCACGACATATCTTCCGCCGAACGTCGATCAGACCAATCTAGCCGAGCTTGAACCCTCAGGGATCACGCCTCAGAGTCAAGGTGGCCTGTACGCACCGGACCACAACAATTTCGCTCCACGTATAGGTATCTCCTGGAATCCACAGCAAATGCCCAACACTGTGATTCGGGCAGCCTATGGAGTGTTCTATGACACTGTTCTAGGCAACCTCCCTGCCAACGTATCGTTGAATCCACCTGCGATGCCCGACTATTACACCCCAGGTCCGGCTTGGCCGTCGTCCTTTGGGCCCTCGGGATTTCCTGTAATAACTGTGACGGCGAGGAATTTCACAACGCCATATTCGCAAGCATGGAATGTGGACTTACAGCAGGCACTGGGCAGGAGTTCCGTGTTTGACATTGCTTACGTCGGGACCACTGGCACCCACCTGCCACAGTTTCGTCAGGTTGACCAGGACTACAACACCGCTGCGGAGCTGGCTACGTTATCTCCAAGCGTGGTGAACCGTTTGGAGATACTGGGCATTCCTACACCCATAGCAGAAGCGATAGCGGCAGGGCCGATCGTTGACATTCCCGGAATCGTGCGCAATCCATACTTCGGGTTTGCACAGATCTTTCAGGCGAATACTGCCGTGAGCTCAAACTATAACGCTTTACAGGCCAAAATAGATGTTCGCGGTTGGCATGGACTGCGCCTGGGAATCGATTACACTTTCGCCAAGTCAATCGACGGGGGTTCGGCAATCTTTGGAACGGGAGCAAACGGCACAACAATCTTTCCGCAAAACACCTATGATCCGCAGGCAGAGAGGGGCTTATCCGACTTCGACATCCGCCATCGCTTTGTAGCCAACTTTATTTATGACTTGCCTAAGGTGACTCGCTTCGGCCAAGGAGCTGCTAATCTGCTATTGAACGGATGGGCAATGACCAGCATCGTTACTGCACAGTCGGGCCAGCCACTCACTGTGCTTACGGGAGTCAACGAAAGTTCTTCTGGGCTTGGAACTGACCGTCCGGATCTGGTAGGAAATCCGAACAGTGGTCCACACACGGTAGAGGAGTGGTTCAATACTTCAGCTTTCGTCCTTAATGCGCCGCTTACCTTTGGAAACGCGGGCCGCAATATCGTAAATGGGCCGGGCTACGTGGATGTCGACTATTCGCTGATTAAAAACACGCACTTCGAACGGGGAATGAATCTTCAATTCCGGGCAGAGATGTTCAATATATTCAACCATCCTAACTTTGGGCTCCCGAACAACACACTGACATCCCCTAGTTTCGGCTCTTTGTTCGAGACCGCAGATGTTGCGCAAAACAATGTTGGGCTTGGATCAGGCGGGCCGCGGTTAATCCAGTTTGGCTTGAAATTCTTATTCTAGAAGCCATTCTGGCAAAACGCCTTCCATTCCGTTCGAAGACACTCAAAAGATGGGTGGGTAGTTTTGCGCGACGCCGAGGGAAACCACGCCGACAAAGATCGAAATTGCCGGAAGGGAGTTTTGGATGAGCGAGTGCCGAAAAAGTCGTTTCGCTTTAACAGTGGTGTTTCTCTGTTACGCGCTGGCCCCTGTCCAGGCGGCTACCAAGCAGATCGGCAAGGATCTTTATGCCTACGTCTCAGAAAACGATGCGAGCGCAAACTCCACGTTTCTGGTCGGCGGGACAGGAATATTAGTTGTCGACACGGGCCTGAATTCCACCGAGGGTACAAAGCTCTTGAGCGCCATACGGCAGGTTTCAAACTTGCCGGTCAAGTACGTCGTCAATACTCATTACCATCCCGATCATCAGGGAGGAAACTCGGTAGTTGGAGCCGGGGCGGTCGTGATTAGCACCGATTACACCCGTGAACGGACGGTCGCCCTGATGAAGGCTCCCGGCATGGATGCCTTTCACTTCCGCCCAGCGGATCTGACTTTCCAGCATCGGATCCGGCTATACGTTGATACTTATCCGGTAGAGATTTATTTTCCCGGCAAGGCTCACACTTCCGGCGATGCCCTCGTTTATTTTCCAGAGCAGCACGCGATCGCGATGGGCGATCTTTTCCTCAATAACTCCTGCCCCGCGATGGATGATGGCAGCGCTGAAAACTGGATTCATGCGCTTGACCAGGTTCTCGAATTGCCGATTGAGAAGGCGGTTCCAGGACACTTTGATGTGGGCACGAGATCGGACTTGCAGCGCTTCCGCGATTATCTCAACGACCTCTACGGACAGGTAAGCGCCTTGAAAAAGAAGGGCGAAACGGTCGAGCAGGTCCGCCGCGATGTTCACATGGAAAAGTATTCCGACTTTCGCCAATATTCCAAGTACGAGGCGACGTTTTCTGACAATGCCGCCACGATCTATGGCCAATTGGAATCGCGGTAGTTTCGGACCGCGCCAAGGCGAATGGCGCAAAACAATCCAACCTTTCGCTCGTCATTGCTTTCGCAGGCGGACAGAATTGTGACGAGGAACAGTTAGAGCCCTTGGGCGCTATACGCGGGCGCAGTCTGCAGCGGAAACAAACCGGACTTAAGCAGCACCATCACCAGAGTGAAATCTCCGGTCAGTTCACAGACGGCTATGATTACGACGAGCCAGGTCGTGTGCAGGTGGTTCTGAAGTATAGAGGGCAGCAGAGTCGCAAATAGTCCGACCAGCAGAACCAAGCCAAAAAAAAACGCGCGCGTAGGGCCCGCTAAGTAATTGCCGCAGAGTCGCTCGCGCTGCGGGGAACGAGCGATTCATGCGCGCCAGATAACCTGCGAGCAGTACAAAATTCACAACCAGCAAACCGTATTCGAGGTTGTGAAGAAAGCCTGGGGCTACCTCCTCCCGGAGTTCGCGAATCGTCAGCGACAACGTGGTGCCACCCAGGGTCGCATACATCAGGAGCAACAGCGGGAGCAGGCGCGTCCGCCAGAAAGCGACTCCGAGAGAAGAGTTCATCACGAAACCGTCATAGAGCATTATGATGACCGCCGATAGAATGGCGGCTGCTGTGGCCGCGTCGTTCAGCCAACCGGACAGTTGCCATGCGGGCCCCAAAACGCGAGGTAAGATTAGAATCAGGCCACTCACGGCAAACAGTCCCATGGCCCAGATGCCCCGCGCGATCCAGGAGCGGTCGGGACGCATCGCTGCCCGCCAGAAACGCTCTGGGCGTCCGAGAAAAAGCAGGTGCGCCGTGTTCTTGCCGACGATTACGATCAGGTAGCCGACCAATATCCCGGCCGTGTAATCGGTCAGCAACGCCAGAATAAACAATCCCGCGCCCAGACCGCCGAGGAAAAAAGCGGTGCCGATCAGCCAGTTCCAGAAGGTTTGGCGGTAGTACCCGAACGCGAAACGGTGGCTCGCGATTCCAACACTTTCTGTCATCACTTTTCCCCCCTGCTTTCTGCTCTGGATTTCCCTATTGGTCCAGGTAGAACACGTTGGGCTTGGTGTTGTACTCGGGCATCGAGTATCGATCGCGGGAAGATCCAACCGCTAAGCTATTGAATTATTGGTGGGCAGTGCAGGACTCGAACCTGCGACCTCCTGCTTGTAAGGCAGGCGCTCTAACCAGCTGAGCTAACCGCCCGCTTGGCGGGAACGCGCCCGAGCAAATTTTATCTCGCCGCGCGCGAAAGATTTTGCAAACTTATGCTGAGCATACTGGACGCTTCCCTCGCCGGTCAAACCACTCGGGCAACAGTCGTGCTTCGATCAGCGGCAGCGCTTCCTCAAAAACCGACACTTACGCAGAATCCGAACGAATGTTCGTGGCGGATTGCCTTCGTGAACCGCGTGGCCTTGGTGGTTCATGGTTCGTGGTTGAACGCGGCTGCTGCAATTTCACTGCTACACTTTCTGGGTGCGCAAGCTGATCGTCAACGCCGATGATTTTGGTCTGACCAAGGGCATCAATCGCGCCATTATCGAAACCTGCACCGCCGGAGTCGTGTCGTCGACAACCCTGATGGCGAACGGCCCGCAGTTTGACGATGCTGTCAGCTTGGCCCGTGCGACGCCCGGTCTTTCCGTGGGTTGCCACGTGGTGCTGGTCGACGGAACTCCGGTATCGCCAACTCATACCGTCGACACCTTGCGGGCGATTCGTTCGGCCGAGCCGGAAAATTTCTACACCAGTCTTTCTGGCTTCGCCGCGCGCGCTACGCTCGGAGGTTTCGACCGCGACCAACTGGTCGATGAAGTCGTCGCGCAGATCAGAAAGATTCAATCCACCGGATTGCAAGTCACTCACCTCGATACCCACAAACACGCGCACATTTTCCCTGAAATTCTCAATGCGCTGCTGCGAGCGGCCCGAATTTGCGGGGTGCGCGCCATCCGCAACCCCATTGTCCCCGTCAAAGCGCTGCCCGCGCGTCTTTTCAAAGGCAAGCCTCATCTCTGGAAGCGCTACAGCCAGGTGCGCGTGTTGCATGCTTTTGCCCGGCACTTTCTCAAGCAGACAAAACGCGCTGGCCTGCTCACGCCCGACGGCGTGCTCGGTGTAATTGAGACCGGGGCGAGTGAGAGCGGTGGGTTCAGTTCCCTGCTGCGCCAAACGATCGCCGCCCTGCCCGACGGAACCTGGGAGTTGGTCTGCCATCCTGGTTATAACGACGCCGAGTTAGCCTCCACGAACACGCGCCTGCGCGATTCGCGCGACGAAGAGCGCCGCTTGCTGACCTCAGCCGAGTTACGGAAGTTCTTGGACGAGCAGAAGATCGAACTTATAAGTTATCGAGAATTTGCCCGACAACCCGCCGAAAACCGCTGCTGAATCTAAGGAAACTCAGGTTAAGTGCCCTGTGGCCCTCTGTGAACCCCGCGTCCTCTGTGGTTCAAGCCTTCGTCGGACACTTAATGAAAACCTCCCTAAGGAAAGCCCCCGTCTTAAGCGGGAGCGAAGACAAACTGGCCCGCGAGGTTCCGAAAGTGGTGCGCCGCTCGTTACTGGAGCCAGGAACTTTGTAATATCGCCACGCTGTCGAACAGCGGTATCATCGCATCAAGCGTCACAAGAACCTTGTACCGATCATTATTAAACGGATCGCCCTTGACGGATCGTTCCGGAAAGATCGTGTTAGGCAGATCCGAGGAAAAGGCATGGCTGATCATCAAACCGAACCTCGCCTGAGCGTCGATCTGCCGGTGCGCATCTGGGGAATGAGTGCCGAGGGCCGTCCCTTTTCGCAGCCGGCCCGCGCCCAGAATATAAGCTCGGACGGAGCGCTCATCTCCGGGGTCGAGACCGAACTGAAGGTCGGCGACACCATTGGGGTGCAATGCGACGAAAAAAAAACGCGCTGCACCGTGGTCTGGGCCATGAACACGGGCGCGATCAAGAAGAATCAAGTGGGCGTGAAGTTGATCGCCGCCCAGGAATGCCCGTGGAGAAACTATCTTGCGATGGACGGAGCGACCGTGTCCATAGACCCGTCCAATCGCCGTCGCTATTACCGGCACAAGATTTCGCTTCCCATCGAACTGCGCGACGAGCGCGTCAACGCGCCGCTCCGCATCAACGCCACCAACGTCAGCGGCAACGGTTGCTACGTTGAGAGCATGATGCCCCTGCCGCTCGGAACTGTGTTGCGGGTGGACTTCTGGATCGACTCCGAACACATCAAGATCACCGCCGTGGTGCGCACCTGCGATCCCGGAGTAGGCAACGGAATCGAATTTACGGGTATGCCCACTGACACCAAGAAACGCATGCAGGAATATCTCGACGCGATTGACCCGCAGATGGGCGTCTCCGCCGCGAAGGCGGAGTAGCGTTAATCTTTGCTGGTGTCCGCGTAGCGCGCCAGCACGATCGCGCGAATCAGCCCACCCATAGTGAATTCACGAGCTTCGATCGCAGCCGGCATATTCAGTTCTCTCAAGGTCGCTGACGTAACTGGTCCAATCGAAGCAAACTGCACATCCTTCAGCCCACCCAAACCGGCTGAACTCGCCGTGCCATTGCCCAGCAGTTCGGCAAAATTCTTCGCCGTCGAAGAACTGGTAAAAGTCACAATGTGCGGACGGCGAGCATTTTTCATCAATGAACGCAGCCGCGCCCGCGATTTTTCGGGCACCACGGTTTCGTAGGCTTCCACCACGTCGACCGTCGCCCCGGCAGCGCGCAGTTCCTCAGGAATCACATCGCGCGCAACTTTGGCCCGTATCAGCACAACCCGCTTGCCACTGATCTTGTCGCGCAGTTTCTTGACGACAGCTTCGGCGACATACTCGTCGGGAACCATCTTCACCTTCAGGCCATGCTTCACAATTGCCTTTTTGGTCGCCGGCCCGATCGCCGCGATCTGAAGATGCTTCAGCGTCCGCCTCGTGATGCGAAGTTTGCGCACGCGCTCCCACAGCGCCTCCACGCCGTTAGCGCTAGTTAGGATGAGCCAGTCATACGATTTGATATTTTTCAGAGCATCATCGAGGGGCGCATACGATTGCGGCTTGCGAATCTCAATAAATGGGATCTCGATCACAGATGCGCCGAGACTGCGTAGACTCGCCGAAAGACTACCCGCTTGATGACGAGCGCGTCCGACAAGAATCCGGGTTCCCGCCAGAGGATGATTTTCGTTAGGTTTCATGAATCAGGTGACAGGCGACAGGTCTGAGGTATCAGGTTTAGCTTCTCCTAATACCTGACACCTAAGACCTGCGTTTAAGGTTGCTGCGGTAAAGCAAAACCTTCGCCGTAAACTTCTTCGAGAATAACATCGCCACCCCGGCTGAGCAGGGTTTCGCCAACCGCCTCGCCGAGCTTGATCGGATCATCACCCTCCCGAGTTTCGCGCAACACCTTTGTGCCGTCGGGATGGGCGACCAAACCGTTCAGCCGTATGCGGCTTCCTTTGATCTCCGCGAATGCTCCAATCGGAACCTGGCAACCGCCGCCGAGTTTGTTCAACAGCGCGCGTTCGCAGGTAGTAGTGGCGCGAGCGGCGTAATCATCGAGAAATGCGAGCAGTGCCCGCGTCGCCTTATCGCCGTTGCGAATCTCGATCCCCAGCGCCCCTTGCCCGGCCGCGGGAGTCATGACCTCCGCCGGAATCACCTGCCGCACCAGTTGCGTTTTGCCCAAGCGGTTGAGGCCAGCCGCAGCCAGAATGATGGCGTCATAGTCGCCCGATTCGAGCTTGCGCAGCCGTGTATCCACATTCCCGCGCAGCGCATGAATCTTGAGATCGGGTCGCAGCGCCATCAACTGCGCCTGCCGCCGCAAGCTGCTGGTGCCAACATTCGCCCCTTGCGGCAGTGCATCGATGTTCGCGTGCTTCACCGAACAGAAAACATCTCGCGGATTCTCCCGCGTCGTAATCGCCGCAATTTCAAAGTCGCCCGCCAACTCCGTCGGCAAGTCTTTCAAGCTGTGCACCGCAAGATCGACACGATTTTCAATCAACGCTTCTTCGATCTCTTTCGTAAACATGCCTTTGGTGCCAACCTTCGCGAGGGCAACGTCGGTGATTTTATCGCCCGTGGTCTTAATGATCTCAAGTTCGACGGTGTGGCCCTGCGCGCGCAGCAAATCGGAAATGTGGTGCGCCTGCCAGAGAGCGAGTTGTGAGCCGCGAGAGCCTATGCGCAGACAAGCCATCAGTTTCGCGCCCCTCTTCTGCGCTCGGTCTCATCGCCTGCTCCACGTCCGGGTTTTGTCACTGCGGCATCTTTGTCTTTTTCCTTGTCCGTATCTTCGCTATGCAGGTTGAAGAGGCGTCGCACCAGATCGATCACCGTAGTCGATTCGGGGTCGCGAGCCGCCGTTTTTAAAGTACTGATGGGAGTGTGCATGATTTTATTGATGATGCCGCGAGTGAGCGCTTCGACCGCCATTTCCTGATCGGTGCTCATCGAACCGAGACGGCCGCGAACTCGATCAATCTCGGCCTGCCGAATGGTTTCAAGATGATCCTGCAAGCTAACGATGGTTGGCACCACGTCGAGCGCCTGCAGGCGAACATGAAATTTAGTCACTTCATTGGTGACAATCGCCTCCGCCTTTTCTGCTTCCTTCTTGCGGTCGGAGACGTGCGAACTCACCGCCTGCTGCAGATCGTCAATATCGTAGACGAACAGGCCGTCGATCTTGTTCATCTCCGGGTCGACGTCGCGCGGTACCGCGATATCGATAAAGAACATGGGTTTGTTCTTGCGCAGCGCCATGAGCTTTTCGCCATGTTCGCGCTTGAAAATGAAGTTCGGCGATCCGGTCGAAGTAATCACGATATCCGCGCGCTCGCAGGTGTCATAAAGACGGCTGAACTCAATTGCCTGCCCGTCAAATTTCTGCGCCAGGCGAATCGCCCGGTCGTAAGTTCGGTTCGCGACAAAGAGCGACGCGGCGCCGTGGGCCATCAGATGCCGCGCCGCTAGTTCGCACATCTTGCCCGCGCCCACCAGGTAGACGCTCTTGCCATTTAGGCTGCCAAAGATTTTTTCCGCCAGCTCGACTGCCACCGAAGCAATCGATACCGAGGAAGATCCCACGGCCGTCTCGGTGCGGACGCGCTTGGCCACGGCAAATGCTCGCGTGAGCAACTGATCAAGTTGCGCCCGGACCGCTCCCACGGCTCGGGCAGTGGCGTAAGCTTCCTTCACCTGCCCTAGAATCTGCGGCTCGCCAACGACCATGGAGTCAAGACTGGAGGCAACGCGAAAAATATGGCGCACCGCTTCGTCTTCCCGAAACTCGTAGAGATGATTTTCAAACGCACTGAGATCGGTTTCGAAATATTCGCGCAAAAACTCCCGCAGATCGCCGGTCCCGTTTTTCATGTTGGCGATAAATTCCACGCGGTTGCAGGTCGAAACGATCATGCCCTCGGCCACGGCCGGATGCTCCGCCAGTCGCTTGCACGCCTCCGGCAAACGCGATTCAGGAATCGCCAACCGCTCGCGCACTTCGACTGGCGCGGTCTTGTGATTGACGCCGATGAGCTGGAATCTCATGACGAGATAAACCTGTGCATTCCGCTGAAGTAGTTCGCGACCCACGCCACGATCGCCGTAGCGAACGCCGCGCTGGCCAGCATAGCGGCGCGGCGCCCGCGCCAACCCGCATTCAGGCGCGTGAACACCATCAGCAGGTACACCGCCCACATCAGCAACGAAAGCAAAATCTTGGGATCGAAATAATCGATGTGTCCGTAAGTGGACACCGCCACCACCGAACCCGCAATCAGTCCCAGCGTCATGAAAGGAAACCCGAGCATCAGTGAGCGATAGCCGATGTCGTCGATCACCTGGAGAGACGGTAGCCGTGAAAACATTCCACTTTTACTTTTCGACTTCAGCGCGCGCTCCTGCAGCAGGTAAAGAATGCTGGCGCCAAAGCTTAAGAAGAGCGCGGCATATCCCGTGAAGATCATCAGGACGTGCACCGCCAGCCAACCATGCTTCACCGCAACCGAAGTAAATACGAAAGGTTGCTGCCCGCTCGCGGCCACAAACGTCAGCAAAAAAACCAGCGGAAAAACTACGATGCCCGGCGTCGTCGTCTTATAAACCAGATAGGCAAGCATGAAGCCAACCATGATAAGGAAGGCCAGCAGCGATTCCGCGTTATGAACCGAAGCCGAAGCCAGTTGGCCGGTTTGCACCACCGCTTCGGTCAGAGAAACCAGATGAAACACCATGCCGAGATAAGACGCGTGAAGCGCAACCTTGCTCAGGATCTCCGAGGTGCGCGTCAGCGCCACCAGCGCATACAGCAGTCCCGCAGCGTAACAAACCAGCGCCACCCGCAGCCAGATCAAGCTCATCATTTTCAGTTTCCACAGGACGGCTGAAAGTCTCCCACCCCGCCTGGGTGATTATAGTTTGCCGGGCGAAGCCTGCGCAGCGAAACGTAAGCTGTCACAGTGGTTTGTGATGTGGATCACAACGGGGCGATAAGCGGACCTTGCGCAAAAGACGTTCTGCCATCCGCACGCGGATTTAACGGAGCCGTTTTCAAGTTTCTGCGAGGGGGCAGCGGACTCTACAGTTCGCGGGCAGAAACAGTGTGGAGCGCGGTTCGACAGGGTAAGGTGAATGGAACATGGCAGGAGCAAATCACAGCTCTCGCCACTCTCTCATAGCTAAACTTGGTGCTCTTTACGCGCTCTGCGTTTTGCTCGCCCCGAGCGCTCCCGGCGCAGGCGCTTGATTGACCAGCATCCAGAACATCCCGATCTGGCGGACGGTCTCGCTGAACTGCGCGAAGTCGACGGGCTTCTGAGCATAAGCATTCACTCCCAGCTTATAGCCATCAATCAGGTCTCTTTGTTCTTTGGACGAAGTAAAAATCACAACCGGAATCGACTTAGTTCTCTCATCACCGCGAATGGCGCGCAGAACTTCCATGCCGCTTACCTTGGGAAGCTTCAGATCAAGCAGCACGAGCTTAGGATACTGGGAGAGCGTCCGATCTTTATAAGCGCCTCGACAAAAAAGATAGTCGAGAGCTTCGGCGCCATCCTCCACCACCTGGATGTCATTGGCAAGCTTGTTGCGGCGCAATGCGCGAATCGTCAATTCCGCATCCTCGGGGCAGTCCTCGACCAAAAGAAT
Organism: uncultured Acidobacteriaceae bacterium; assembly: GCA_963822025.1. Lineage (GTDB taxonomy): Bacteria > Acidobacteriota > Terriglobia > Terriglobales > Acidobacteriaceae > Acidiflorens. Next base: position 140,247 of record CAWGFW010000001.1, read on the forward strand.
CTCAACTTCCTGCGACATGCATCTCCTCTTCGCTCATCGATCTTCCTTCACCCCGCAGGACCATTACTCGCGACAAAAGATCCGGGTGGTGCCGCCTGGTTGATCAGCACCCAAAACATCCCAATCTGCCGGATGGTCTCGCTGAACCGCTCGAAGTCAATGGGCTTCTGAGCGTATGCGTTCACTCCCAACTTGTAACCCTCAATCAGGTCTTTTTGTTCTTTCGATGAAGTAAGGATCACAACCGGAATTGCCTTCGTTCTCTCATCTGCCCGGATGGCCCGCAGTACTTCGAGACCATCGACTTTTGGGAGTTTCAAATCCAGCAATACGAGTTTCGGCGGCTGGGAAAACGTCCGATCCTTGTATGAGCCTCGGCAAAAGAGGAAATCCAGTGCATCCGCTCCATCCTCCGCGACCTGAATGTTATTGGCGAGTTTGTAGTTACGCAGTGCGCGAATCGTTAACCACGCATCCTCGGAGCTATCCTCGACCAGCAGAATTTCAACTTCGTGTGTCAACTAGCTCCTCCTCGCTCGTCATACCTTCTGGGCGCTCACCTGGGTCGGGCTCGGGCAAGCCGATCGTAAAGAAAAATGTCGCACCCTTATCGAGTTCCGCCTCCACCCAAATCCGGCCTCCGTGCTTGCGAACTATGCGCTGCACCGTCGCCAGACCCACTCCGGTGCCTTCGAAATCGCGCGCCTTGTGCAGCCGCTGAAACACTCCGAAGAGTTTCCCCGCATGCTGCATGTCGAAGCCCACGCCATTGTCGCGGATAAATATGGTGTGCTCGCCGTTCTGTCTTGTCTGGCCTACCTGTATCAGCGTGTGTTCCCGTGTTCGCGTGTATTTCACCGCATTCGAAAGTAGGTTTACGAAGACTTGCTTCATCAATCCCGGATCGCATTCCGCGTTGAACAAGTCTCCGATCTGCCATTCCACGTCCCGTCCTGCCCACTCCGGCGCCACCTCTTCCATCGCCTGCGCCAGGAGCGAATCTAACGGCGTATCGTGGAACGAAAGTTCCTGCCGCCCGATTTGCGACAAGCTCAGCAAGTCATCCACCAGATGACCCATTTTGTTCGAGCAGTCCGCGATTTTTCTCAGGCAGCGCAGCCCCTCCGCATCAAGGCGAGGTCCGTAATCTTGTTCCAGAACACCGGAATATCCGGAGATGTGACGCAGCGGCGCCCGCAGGTCATGGGCCACCGAATAAGCAAAACTTTCCAGCTCTATATTCGTCTCCGAAAGCTCCGCCGTCCGTCGAACCAGTTGTTCGTTTGACAGCTTCAGGCTCGCTTCCGCCAGATTGCGCTTGCCAATTTCCCGCTGAATCACAAAGTACTTCACCAGCAGAATCAGAATGGCCAAAGTATTGCCCAGGGCAATGACAACCTTGATCTTCCGCGTGCTAGCGGCGGCCGTTTCCAATCGGCTTCTGAGCAGGCCGGCTTCGGTGTCCTGCATCTCACCGATCTGGGCGGCGATCTGCCCCATCCACTTTTCACCGTTGTTCGCGCGAGTCACCGCTTCGACCCCAGCCAGCAACCCGCTCTCTTTCCGGACCCAAATCCCCTCATTCAGTTCGGCTAGCCGCGACGCGATGAGCGGGTCCAATAGTTTGATCCCTTCCCGCTCTCTAGGATTGTCCGCCGTCAGATCGGGCAGTTCCTTCATATCCTGGCGCACCTGATCGACCCCGGCTCTGTACAGTTCCAGATAGCTGTCCTGTCCGGTAAGCATGAAACCTCGTTGCCCGGTTTCACACTGCGTGATGTCAATACGAAGGGCTTGGAGTTTTTCGACAACATGAAGCGTATGCGTAACCCACTCCCGGTCGCGAGCGTTCCGCACCTCGCTCCAATACGACAGCGTGCCAATGCACACGAGAATGAAAAGGGCCGAGGCGGCGATCGCTTTGCTGGAGGAGGTCATGGCATGCTCAAGACAGAGAGGGCCTATAGACCTCATCGGACAGGGACTAAAATACTTTAGTTCCGCGGAATAACTGGACAGTGACCAAATCTACTCCACGCCCAACGACGCCAGCGATTCTTCGAGCGATTGCAAGTCGATTTGCAGCACTCTCCCCTGCGCCTGCATGTCTTCCACCTCGTCGAACCCGCGGAACAGTCGCATCTTAACGGCAGCATATTGTTCTGAATTGGAGAGAAATCGTCCATGAGACGCCGCCCATTCGGTCGCGACCTGAAGTGGAAATAAAATACTCACCGCATAAGTCAGCTTGCGGTCCGAGGTAACATCGAAAATGTATTCATTACCCTCCGAAGCCGCAGCGTTACGCTTGCCGACGAAGTAATACTGATAGACGTACCCTTGCGATCCGGCGTAGGTCTTGAGGCGGCGGAGAGTCATGAAATTGCTTCAGGCTACGAGCTTTGGGCCGCGAGCAAAACGAGTCGCTTGCTCCACTCGCGGCTCGTAGCGCATTACCGACTGCTGTTCCCCGGCGAAATCACTCTTCCGTACTCGCCGCCGCGCGCCAGTCGGTCAAACATTCGCCACGCCGCCAGCGAAACATTGCTGATCGCGTCTTCTCCATCACGCTCGCGTCGCAGATAGGTCGTCATCACGCACAGAATGTACGGACGCTTGTCGACAAAAATCACGCCCGAATCGTTGCGCACACCCTCCAGTTCGCCGGGCTTATTGGCAATCTTCAAATCGTCCGGCAGATTGCGCGGTATAAAACTCTCTTTGTGCGTAGAGAGCACTTTGAAGAAATCATCCGTCATCTCTTTGTTGAGGATCGCGCCGCGATAGAGCGCCTGCAGCAACTTCGCCATTTCGCTAGGCGTAGAAATATTTTCGCGCCCTTCGGCGGCAGCTTTGAGATCCATCATCTTGCGGCGAAGTCGCGTGTCGCGCAACCCCTCCGCGCCCAGAAAAGCATTCACATTCTCCATACCAACGCGATCGATAAGCACATTTGCGGCGGAGTTGTCACTGACTGCAATCATCATGGTCGCAAGATCGCGCAGCGTAATCCGTGTGACCCCCGGCGTCAGCCCATTCATGATGTCGCTGTCGGGCACGAGATCAGCGGCGTTGACAGTATAAAGATCGGTGAGCTTCAGTTTGCCTTGCTGCGCCTGCCGATAAAGTTCGGCGAGCACGCAAATCTTGATCGAACTCGCCTGCGGAAAAACATCATTGGCGTGCAGCAAGTACTTCTGCCCGTCGGTGAGATCGACGATAGCGACGCCCATCACGCCATCGAGATTGCGGTCGATGCCAAGAATAGAATCTTCCAGCTTCGTCCACAAAACTTGCTGCTTCCCGGTCGGAGCTGGCGGTGCAGTTTGCGCGAAGGTCGACACCCTCACACTCACAAAGAGGCCGGCCAACAACAGCACAGCGGCAGGCGTTTTTTGCGACAGCAGCCTTCGTGAAGCAAACATACGTGGCATAGACTTTCCAGACGACATCAGATCTTCGCGTCGCGCAATCGTTTCACCGCCGTCTCTGACGCAACCGGAGAATAATAAGTCTCCTTAAACGTATATGACCGCGCCTTGGCTTCGAGAATCGGCAGAATCTCGATGTGCCAGTGATAATCCTCATCCAGCGTCTTCCAATATCCAAGCGTCGCCGAAGGATGCTGCGCGTTCGGCGAAGTATGCAGCACGAGATGAAAACCCTCAGTCACGGTGCGTATCCGTTGCAGCGTGTGACGCAGCAGTGCGGCGAGGTCGTTAAGTGTGCCCACGCGTAACGAGCCAGTGCGCTCGAACGAAGCTTCGTGGCTGCGCGGCATGATCCAGGTTTCATAAGGGACGCGCGGAGCAAACGGACAGAACGCCACATAATCTCCGCGAGTCTCGACGATGCGCAGGCCCTGCCGTTCCTCCTGCGCCAGAATGTCGCAGAAGACGCAGCGCTCTTTGCTCTCGTAATAATCGCGCCCGGCGCGCAGTTCGTAGAGAACGCGGCGCGGCACAAACGTGGTCGCCGTCAGCTGCGAATTCGGATGTTCAAAGTCCTGCCCCGCTCCCGCGCCGTGATTCTTGAAAATGCTGATGTACTTGAAACGGCTGTCGCGCTTCAAATCCTGTATGCGCGCCGCAATCAGGCGCAGAAACTGCTCCACCTCGGCGTCGCTCGCATTCCACAGATGGCCGTCGTGCCGCGGATTTTCCAACAAAACTTCATGCGCGCCCACCGATCCCATGCGATCATAGAGCCCGTCGCCGCGCCGCGCCGCTTCTCCCTCAATATGATAAAGCGCATGGGGATGTACGATCGAACGCGCCGACCACGCGCTGCCATCCAGCCCCGGCAGCGTGGCCACGACCTGCGCCGAATCGGCGGCAGCACCGCAAAACGGGCAAGCCTGCGATCGCGGAGCGGGATCGACAACATCGTCGCCTGTAATCACCCACGAACGGGTGATGGGATCTTTGCGGAGTTCCATGGGGTAAGGAGAACAAAAGAATTTGTAATTTGCAATTGGTGATTTGTAATTTAGGTCTCGTCCTGCTGTTTCGACCTGCGCCCCTGCGCCGAATTGCAAATTACCCAATTACAAATTACAAATTACCCATCGCCCATTCCTCCATGTCCGAGTTCTCCACCCCGCTGATGCGCCAGTATGCCGCCATCAAGAAAGAGCATCCCAACGCCCTGCTGTTTTTCCGCCTGGGAGACTTCTACGAGCTTTTTTTCGACGACGCCGTTCTGGCCGCGCGCGAATTACAGATCACCCTCACCTCCCGCAATAAAGAAAAGGGGGTCGAGATTCCCATGTGTGGCGTGCCCCACCATGCCGCCGAAGGGTACATCGCAAAGCTGATCCGCCGCGGCTTCAAGGTCGCCGTCTGCGAACAAGTAGAAGACCCTCGCCTCGCCAAGAAACTTGTGCGCCGCGAAGTGACCCGCGTGGTTACCCCGGGCACGGCATCCGATTCATCGTTAAATGCCGAGGAAAATAATTTCCTGGCAGCCGTGGCCACCGTCGGTGATCGCGCCGGTTTCGCCGCGCTCGATCTTTCCACCGGAGAGTTTCGCGCCACCGAATTCGGCGGCGAATCGGCCATCCGTCGCATTCAAGAAGAACTTGAACAGTTGCGCCCAAAAGAAGTGCTCTACGGATCTTCGGCCCCGCTCTTTGAAAAAAGAACGAACCCAGACATTCGCGACCTCGCGGCTTCCTCCAGCACGCAAATGTCGACGAGCGCCACCACTGGCCCCGCACCCGTAAGGTCAGCCAATGGCGTGGCCGAAACTCCCCTAGACGATTGGATCTTCGCCCCCGACCACGCCATCCCCCTCCTCGAAAATCACTTCGGAGTCCTCTCGCTCGAAGGCTTCGGCCTGGCTGGCAAGCAGGCGGCTGCATCCGCCGCCGGAGCGATCCTCTATTACATTCGCTCCACCCAGCGCGGCAAGCTCGATCACGTCGACCGCATAGGCTTCTACGAACGCCAGAATTGCCTCGTCTTGGATGCCGTCACCGTCCGCAACCTCGAACTAATCGAGCCCCTTTTCGCCGGAACCGACGCCGGCGTAACTCTTTTCCGCTGCCTCGACGCAACCGTGACTCCGATGGGCAAGCGCCTCCTCCGCACCTGGCTGCTGCGCCCATCATTAGATCAAGCTGAGATCAATGGCCGTCTCGACGCGGTAGAAATGCAAGTAAAAGACACGCTCCGACGCGAAGAGCTACGCCGCTCGCTCGATGGAATTCTGGATCTTGAACGCCTGCTCAGCCGCGTCACCCTCGAAACAGCGAATCCACGCGACGTGCTGGCGCTATCGGCGTCATTGGCCCGAATCCCCAAAGTCCGCGCGGCATTAGCCGGACTGCCCGCCCAGCGTTTGATCGCTCTGCACTCCGCGATCGACGAACTAACCGATCTGCGCGAGAGAATCGACCGCACCCTCGTCCCCGAGCCCCCGCTAACCCTAAGCGACGGCGGAGCGATCGCCGCCGCCGTAGACAAAGATCTAGACGAACTCCGCGACCTGAGCCGCAATTCGAAGCAATATCTCGCGCAGGTCGAAACCCGCGAGCGCGAGCGCACCGGCATCGGATCGCTCAAAGTAAAGTTCAATTCCATCTTCGGCTACTACATAGAAATTTCGAAAGCCAACCTCCATCTCTCCCCCGCCGACTACGAGCGCAAGCAGACGCTGGTCAATGCCGAGCGCTTCACCACTCCCGAGTTGAAAGAATACGAATCGAAGATTCTCGATGCCCAGGAAAAAATCGTCGAAATCGAGCGCCGCCTCTTTGCCGAGTTGCGCTCCGCGATAGCCGCCGAAGCCAAACGCATCCGCCAGACCGCGCTGGCACTGGCCGAAGTGGACGTCCTGAGCTGCTTAGCCCACATTGCCGCGCTCAGAAATTACTGCCGCCCGCGCTTCGAAGCCGACAACGCCAACCTCGCAGGCGACCTGGAAATCGTCGAAGGCCGTCATCCCGTGATCGAGCTGCAAGAAATGGCTGCCGGCAGCGAGCGCTTCGTCCCCAACGATCTCTTCCTGAATTCATCCCCGCAAAATAAACCGCAGAATGCCTCGCACAACATCATCGTCCTCACCGGCCCCAACATGGGAGGCAAGAGCACTTACCTCCGCCAAGCCGCGCTGATCGTAATCATGGCCCAGATGGGCTCCTTCGTCCCCGCGCGAGCCGCGCGTCTGGGCATCGTAGATCGCGTCTTCACCCGCATCGGAGCAAGCGACAACGTCGCGCGAGGCCGTTCCACCTTCATGGTCGAAATGACCGAGACAGCCGCGATTCTCCACACCGCAACCGCCCGCTCGTTAATCTTGTTGGATGAAGTAGGCCGCGGCACTTCGACCTACGACGGCCTGGCCATCGCCTGGGCCGCCGTCGAATATCTGCACGCCAAGGTGCGCGCCAAAACTCTATTCGCGACGCACTATTTCGAATTGACCGAATTGGCCGAACAATTAAGCGGCGTAAAAAACTATCACGTCTCTGTCAAAGAGGCCGGAGGCAGCGTAGTCTTCCTGCGCCGAGTAGAGCCAGGCGCCGCCGACCGCAGCTACGGAATCGAAGTAGCCAAGCTGGCCGGCCTGCCGAACGAAGTCGTAGTGCGAGCCCGCGAAGTTCTCGCCGAGCACGAATCCTCCGAGCGCCGCCTCTCTGACCATCTAACGCCCGGAGCATCCACCGAGCCCGACCGCCCAACCCAGTTAACCATCTTCACCCCACTCTCGCAGCCAGTATTAGAAAAGCTTCGCGAAGTAGATTTGAACCGGCTGACGCCGCTCGAGGCGCTAAACTTGTTGGCAGAGTTGAAGAAGGAAATTTAGCGCCGAGACGCGGGGTGCGCGGGGAGAATCTGGCGGACTGGCCTGGCAGCCTGCCATCTGTGTTGCGTAACAGACGCAAAACTAAATGACCGATTGGAATCGATTTCGCGAGATAAAAATGATTCGAGAGTCGGGCCGCCCAGCCGAGGCATTGGTGGAGTTTAAAGCGCTTCGTGAGAGCGCCGCAGATGCGACGGATAAGAGTTCAATCCTCTTACACGAGGCTCTTTCTTATTGTGATCTCGGCCAGTTTGACAAGGAGGTCGAGACGGCTTCGGAAGCCGTGAGGCTTTTGCCAGAAGGGAGTCCAACTCGGCCGTACGCGGAATTCTCGCTGGCATGCGCTCACGGACACGCGGATGAATCGGACTTAGCGGTGCAAGAACTCAAAGCGTTTCTCAAGAAGCATGCAGAGTTTTTGAATGATAATGAGCAAACTGAACTCAGACAAGATGCCCAGCTTCGGCTGATCGAAAACCTAATCTCTCTCGGTCATTCCGTCGAGCCGTTGTCTGTCGCGAATGCCATGAAAACGGAGGACATCTCACCAGAACAGAGGGCTGAGCTTTCGTATCGGGAGGCGGAGGCGCACGAACTCCTCGGACGTTACGATCACGCTCTGGAACTATACACAGAGGCAATCACCGGTCCGCTGGAGCGCTCTCTGGTTGCGCGATCTCATTTCCACATCGGGACAATTCTGTACGACAGAAATGAGTTTTCGCGGGCGCTCGACGAGTTTAAGACTGCAGCATCTCTGGCTGATCCGGGCAATCCTGACAAAGATCATTTCGGCGGATGGGTCGAACATACTCGTCGAGCCGTTGCAGATTTGGAGACGGATGGAACGGTTATCTAACAGCCAGAACATTGGCCAACTCCTAATCATCGGCTTCGACGGAACTGAGGTTTCTCCGCACCTGGCTTCCCTGCTCACGAAGATTCAGCCAGCAGGCGTGATCCTCTTTGCCCGCAACATCAAGACCGCCGAGCAGACGCACACGCTCCTCCGCGAATTCCAGAAGCACGTATCCACGCCGCTTTTCACCTGCGTCGACCTCGAAGGCGGCACGGTAGACCGTTTCCGCAGCGCCATCGGCCCCGCTCCGTCCGCGGCAGAAGTTTTTGCCACCGGCAGCCGCGGCCTCTTTCGCAAGCATGGACGCGTCATCGGCGAAAACTGCCGCGCCCTCGGCTTCAACGTAGATTTCGCCCCGGTCCTCGACCTGGCCTTCGAAGCTTCACGCCCAGTGATGAGTTCGCGGGCAGTTTCAGACGATCCGAACCAGGTAGTCGTTTACGCGCGCGAGTTTCTACATGGATTGCGCGAGGAAGGCGTACTCGGCTGCGGCAAACATTTCCCCGGACTCGGCGAGGGCAAACTCGACACTCACCACGAGCTGCCGATCATTGAAAAGCCGCTAAAGAAAATGTGGATCGAGGATCTCTTTCCCTACCGAATACTGCGCAGCCAACTGCCCTTTGTCATGGTTTCGCACGCCGCTTTTCCAGCAGTTACCGGGGAGCAAACACCAGCCTCGCTCTCCAAAAAATGGATCACCGACATCCTGCGAAAGAGAATCCGCTACAACGGCCTTATTATCTCCGACGACATGGAAATGGGAGCCGTTCTAGAATTTGCCTCCGTCGAGCAGATGGTCGTACAACATATTCGCGCCGGCGGAGACCTGACTCTCATTTGCCACCGGGAAGAGCTGATCGTCCGTGCCTTCGAAGCTTTGACCCGCGAAGCCGAGCGCGACCGCCGGTTCGCGAGTCGAGTTGTAGAGGCCGTAAAACGCACACAGATCGTTCGAACCAAGCTCCTCGGCCGTCTAAAGCGCAGAGCACCGTCCCCAACTCCGCCGAAGATGGAATCCCTGTCCCGTCAGCTCTGGGAGTTCGGCGAAGAAATCCGCATGGCCACGCTCGCACGTAGCGTTGAGAACACAGACAAAAAAAAGGGTCGGGCATGAGCATGATCGTTGCCGGCGTCATGAGCGGTACCTCGGCCGACGGAATCAACGTCGCCCTGGTGCAATTCGCCTCCGAGAAGCCCGGACGCGCCAAAAGCTCCTCCGCCCGCAAGAAGCACTCAGCAAGTTTCGAGCTTCTAGCGCACGAGGAATATCGCTTCCCGCCTCCCGTTCGGCGCGCAATCCTGGCCATGATGAATGCAGAGTTAGCCAGCGTCGCCGATCTCGCTCGCCTGAACTTCCTTCTCGGCGAGCTCTATGCTGACGCAGTAGCAAAAACCGCGCGCAAGCATCGCGTAAAACTCAACTTGATAGGTTGTCACGGCCAGACCATCTATCACCAAGGAACGCCGCAGCGTTTCCTCGGACGCAAATTAGCTGTCACATGGCAGACCGGCGAAGCCGCGATCATCGCCACGAAGCTTGCCGTGCCCGTGGTCTCCGATTTCCGTCCCGCCGATATGGCTGCCGGTGGAAAAGGCGCGCCGCTCGTTCCCTTCCTCGATTATCTTCTCTATCGCGACCCGGGCGTAGCGCGGATAGCCCAGAACATCGGCGGCATCGCGAATCTCACCGCCATCCCGCCGGGAGCATCGCTCGACCAGCTAATTGCCTTCGACACCGGCCCCGGCAACATGATCATCGATGCGGTGATGGAAGAGTTATTAGGGAAGCGCTACGACCGCAACGGCAAAGTCGCCGCCGCCGGACGCGTCCTCGATAACGTGATTATCCAACTGTTGCGCGCGCCTTTCTTTCGGCAAAAGCCCCCGCGAACCGCCGGCCGCGAAGAATTTGGACGCGAATATGTCGGGCAATTTCTTCGTCTTTGCCACGGAGCCAGTAAGTTCGACGTGGTGGCGACAGCTTCGGCGCTCACAGCACAATCCATCGCTAATTCCGTTGAACGATTCGCCGTGCCGAAATTCGCACCTCCCTCCAAGGCGGGCGGCAGCCAAAGAAATGATCAGATGATCGTCTCCGGTGGAGGCGCAAAAAATTCCACGCTGGTAGCCATGTTGCGCGCCGCCATCGCGCCGATGGACATAAGACTGTATTTCTCCGACGAGTTTGGCGTTCCGGCGCAAGCGAAAGAAGCCGTTGCGTTTGCCTTACTCGCTCACGAGACCTGGCATCATAGGCCAAGCAATGTGCCGTCAGCGACGGGAGCAAAGCGTCCGGCAATCCTGGGAAAGATTTCGTATGCGTAGCGCGGCAACGCGGGCGTGGGCAGAAAGCAGGTCCTGTGTTGCGTTCAGGATGACAATTGTTTTTTTGTTTTTCTGCGCAGTTTTGTTGCCATTGCTCTCCTGCTCGCAACCTCCTGACCCCAACACGCTGGTCATGATCATCGAGAGCAGCCCCACGAATCTCGATCCGCGCGTGGGCGTTGATGGGCAATCGGAACGCATCGACGAACTTCTTTTCGACGCGCTGCTGACGCGCGACGAGCACTTTAACGTTCAGCCCGGCCTGGCTCAGCGATGGGAGATTCCCGATCCCCTGACCTACGTTTTCCACTTGCATCGCGGAGTAACATTTCACAATGGGCAGCCGCTCACTTCCCGCAACGTCAAGTGGACGTTCGAGTCTCTGATCCAAGGCAAGATTCGCAGCACCAAGACCTCAACCTACCGCTTCGTGGATCGCATCGAAACACCGGACGATCTGACGATAGTCTTCCGTCTCAAAGAGCCATGGGCCGGCCTGCTTTGGAATCTCTCCGAGGGAGCGATTGGGATTGTGCCCTACGGCTCGCTCGACGAGATCACGCGTCAACCCATCGGCACGGGGCCCTTCAAATTCGTCAGCGCAGAGACAGACAAGGAAGTAATTCTGCAACGCAACGACTCGTACTGGGGCGAAATTCCGCATCTGGCCCGCGTCCGTTTCGCGGTTGTGCCCGACGCCACCACGCAGGCCCTCGAGTTGCGCAAAGGCAGCGCTGACATCACCAGCAACTCGCCGATGACGCCCGACACCGTAGTCACCCTCGAACAATATCCGTCTCTTGTAGTCCAGCACGGGCCCGGTACCAGGCTGGCCTACCTCGCGTTCAACCTGCGCGATCCCATTTTGAAGGATGTACGAGTTCGGCAAGCCATCGCCTACGCTCTGGATCGTCGACCGATGATGGAATACCTGTGGCGCAATCAGGTCCAGCCTGCTTACAGCATTCTGCCGCGTCAAAGCTGGGCTTACAACGATGACGTGCCCCGCTACGATTACGATCCAGACAAGGCTCGCCAACTGCTCGATGCGGCCGGCCACCCAGCCGTAAACGGCGTGCGCTTTCACATTACGATGAAAACCTCGACCGACGAAAACACGCGCCTGATGGTCGCTGTCATGCAACAGCAGTTGCGAGGTGTAGGCATTGCGCTCGACATTCGCACCTTCGAGTTCGCCACTTTTTTTGCCGATGTCACTAGCGGAGCGTTCCAACTCTATTCGCTGCGCTGGACCGGCGGCATCGAAGATCCCGACATTTTTGACGCGGTCTTTCATTCGAGAAACTTTCCTCCAGCCGGGAGGAACCGCAGTTTCTATTCCAATCCTCGGATTGATAATCTGATCAATGATGCGCAACGCGAAACCGATCAGAATGTGCGCAAGCGACTCTATGGTGAAGTGCAGGAAATCCTGGCGCAGGATGTGCCATCAATCAACCTGTGGTACTTCGACAACGTGCTGGTGCACACACGCCGCGTGAGCAACATCAGCCTGAATCCGTCCGGAAACTACGATTTCCTCAAAACGGCTGAAATCGCCAGCCAGTAGCCGCTTGCCGTCCTTCGACGCTCGATCGACGCGCTTTTCACCGTGATACCATCGAACCTTGAAAATTCTTTTCATCGGCGACATTTTCGGCCGTCCCGGACGAACCATCGTAAAAGATCGTCTCCCCGAACTGCGCCGCCAGCACGCCGTCGACCTGGTCATTGCCAACTGCGAAAACGCCGCCGCCGGCTTCGGAATCACTCCCTCGCTAGCCGAAGAACTCTTCGATCTCGGCATCAACGTCATGACCACTGGCAATCACGTCTGGGATAAACGCGAGATTATCGAATACTTCCAGATGGCGGGTGGCAACCCGCATAGCCCCGCCCGCCGCCTGTTGCGTCCCGCCAACTTTTCGCAAGGCTTGCCGGGCTGGGGAGTCTACGAAGGCCAGAAAAACAATGTCCCCTACGCGGTCGTAAATCTTCAGGGCCGCGTCTTCATGGGCTCATGCGACGATCCCTTTCGCTTCGTTGATCGCCTGCTCGAATCGATCAAGGCGAAGATCATCTTTTTAGATTTCCACGCCGAGGCCACCTCCGAGAAAGTCGCCTTCGGCTGGTATCTTGACGGCCGAGTCACCGCCGTTGTCGGCACGCACACGCACATTCCCACCGCCGATGAGAATATTCTGCCGAAAGGCACTGCCTACATCACCAACGTCGGCATGACCGGCCCCTACGACAGCGTTATCGGAGTGAAAAAAGAATTAGTCATTGAGCGCTTCTTAACCGGAATGCCCGCGCGCTTCGAGGCCGCCAATGGCGATGTTCGACTCTGCGGCGTAGTCGTCGATTGTGACGATCAGACGGGCCGCGCCACGCGCATCGAACGCCTGATGCTGCGCTAGGTCCAGTCCCGCCCGTTACGACCGTAGCTCCCTTCTGAGTATTTCGCTTGCAAGACAGCCGCAGCCGGGCATTCTATAGTAGTTACCATGCGATGGCAGTTGGCAGGAATTTTGTGGATGCTGGCTGCGGTGTGTTTTGCCGCGGACAGTCCGACGGTGACCACCGCGCCCTCCGCAGCGCCGCCAGCGACTGCCCTGCCGCTCTGCTCCAACTCCGGTAGCGCACCCCGCTGCCATGGTCCCTCGAAAGACCTGAAAGCCGCTCGCCAAGCCTTCTCTCGCGGCCTCAAACTGGAAAAATCGCAGAACGACAATCCACAGAATCTCGACGAAGCTTTCTACGAATTTCAGGAAGCCGCTCGCCTCGTTCCCCAAAATGTCGAATACCTGACCGCGCGCGAATTCATGCGCCAGCATCTGGCCGGCCTCCATCTCCAGCACGGAAATGACGATCTGCTCGGAGGTCAGCCCGTCGAAGCGCTGGCCGAATTCCGCGCCGCGCTCAACCTCGACCCCCAGAACGAATTCGCCCAGCAGCGCATTCGCGATGCCCTCGGACCAGCCCCCGTGCACCCCACCGAACCTCCGCAGGTGGTTGCCAGTTCCAATTCGATCACCGTGCAGCCGATCGATGGCCTCCACGATTTCCACTATCGTGGCGATTCGCGCGGTCTTATCACGGCAGTCGCCACCAGCTACGGACTCACCGTGATCTTCGACGACGGCTTCCCTAGCCGCCACGTAAATTTCGAACTCGACAATGCTGACTTTGCCACCGCCTTACGAGCCGCCTCTGCCGTCACCAAAAGTTTCAGCGTAGCGCTTGACGACAAAGTTCTTTTCACCGCCGTCGACAATCCCGAAAATCATCGCGTCTACGACCGCATGGGCCTGCGATCGTTTTATATTCCGGGCAATAACTCCCCGCAGGATCTCAACGAGCTGTTGAATTCATTGCGGACGCTTTTCGAATTTAAGCTTGTCAGCCTCAACTCCGCCGCCAGCACCATCACGTTGCGCGGACCTAGAGCCGCGCTCGAAGCCGCCACCGAGTTTCTCGGACAACTGAACGGCGAACGTCCCGAGGTGATGCTCGACCTGCAAGTCTTTCAAGTCGACCACTCCTACATGAGCAACATCGGCCTCCATGTTCCCGACAATTTCAATCTGTACAACATTCCCGCAGCCGCTCTCGCGGGTCTGGCTGGCGGCCAGAACATCCAGAGCCTGATCAACCAACTGATCGCGTCGGGCGGCATCAATCAGGCCGGCAATTCGACCATCTCCGCCCTGCTGGCGCAATTGCAAGGCCAGCAGAATTCAATCTTCAGCCAACCGCTCGCGACCTTCGGCGGCGGACTCACCTTCATGGGCCTGAGTCTCGATCAACTATCCGCCGCGCTCACCATGAATGAAAGCTCTGTTCACCAGATCGATCATGTGCAACTGCGCGCTTCGCAGCAGAAGGACGCGACTTTCAAGCTCGGACAGCGCTATCCCATCCTCAATGCCAGTTTCGCGCCCATCTACAATAACGCGGCGATCGCGTCGGTCGTCGGCAATCAGTCCTACACAGCGCCGTTTCCCTCTGTCAGCTACGAAGACATAGGACTCACGCTGAAAGCAAAACCGCTGGTGCACAACAATTCCGACGTAGCTCTCGATTTAGAGATTCAATTCCGCACTCTCGGAACCGTCAGCAACAATGGCATCCCCGACATTCTTAATCGCGAATATAAGGGTCAAATTCTGGTGAAGGATGGCGAACAGGCCGCAGTCGCTGGGATGATTACCGACTCCGATGCGAGGACATTAAGCGGGCTTCCTGCAATCTCGACGGTACCCGGCTTGGGCGTCTTGACCTCGCAGCGTACCAAACAAGAAGAGCATGACGAACTCCTGATCCTGATCACGCCCCACGTAGTCCGCAGCCCCGACCGACCAGAGACCCCCGAAATCTGGCTGAAGTAAAGAAATCGGGTGATCGGGTCGGTCATCGGGCGATCTGAAGGTCAAGGTGGCGACTTAAGATTTTTCGATCACCCGATCACACGATCACCAGATCAGGCGATCTACTTCTGGCTTGCCTCGAAGTCCACAATCTTCTTCAACAGTTCCACCGGAGCGCCGCCCGGCACGTTGCGTCCATTGACGAAAAGCGTCGGAGTGCCCGTCACCCCTACCGACTTTCCCAAAGCAAGAGAAGTTTGAACTCTCGCTATCGTATCTCCCTTGGCGGCGCAGGCCGCGATCTGACCGCCATCCGCGCCCGCTGCCGTTGCAATCGCCTTCAACTTTTCATCGGCATTCGAGGCAGTGATGTTTGCCTGGTCATCAAATACCTTCTGGATAAACTTCCACACCACATCATTCGAAGCCCGCCCGACGCAATCCACGTACTCAGCGGCTTTGTCCGCCCAGTCATGCATGGGCAGGGGAAAATTCTGGAAAACGAAATGTGCTTCGGGCTCCTGCGCCAGCAATTGTTCAATCCCAGGCGCGGCCTTGGCACAATGCGGGCATTGCATGTCGCTGAACTCTACAATCGTCACCGCCGCTTTTTCCGGACCCTTGGCCGGTCCGTTCACGCCCTTTTCCAGCTTCGCGCGGGCGTCATCAAACGGCTTCGCCCCGAAAGGCAGAATTTCTCCCGTAATCGCATACTTGCCGTCAGAGCTAATGAGCAGCCGATTCTGGTTCGATCCCTGGGCATTATTAACAACGATCGTAACCTCCGCCAGTCCCGGAACCTCCGACGGACGAATATCCCCCACCTTCCAGGTGATGGTCCCATCGTAACCGAACATCTGAAACAAAAACGCGTTGACCGTGTCTTCGCTCGGCAGAACCGCCGTGACCGCAGCCGCCGCCGGTTTCGCCGCAGGTCTGGTTTGCAGCGTGGGAGCGGGTTGAGCATTGGCAATGCCGGCAAGAAAAAGAAAAGCAAGCAGAATGGGTTGCGTGCGTGTCATAGTTTGGGTTTTCTATTGATGAAATTCGATTGTACAAGAAGCGAAGTCGATCGAAGCAGCAATACAGAGCGGTAACATGCGTCTGCAGATTGCTGTAGACATCATTGCGCAGCCCGAGATCGGCTAGCCAGGTCTTCCCGCACTCCAGAGCTTTTGTGCAACCGTCGCGACTTGCTCTCTCAGGAATATTCTTGATTCTTCTGTACCGAAGTTGACCAGGGTCGTATCTGGGTCATGCGCCACAATCGAGCACACCAGATCGCCATTAACCCAAGTCTCTCTTCCGTAGTTGTCGACGAATTGCGCGAGCTGCATCTCGGTCCTCCTATAGTGTTTTCTTCAATGCACGCAGCCTCTCGATGTCCGGGCATCGTTCCCGAGCAACCGAAGATCGTCCGAGCCCGCCCAACAATTTCGACCGGCGGCACGACCTTCGCAGCCCAGCACTTTGTGCGTCTTTTAAGTTGGTCCCTCCGCTTTTGCCTGCGAGAGCCTACACCTCCGACTTCGCTGCAATCGGAAATCTTCTTCCATATCCGAATGCCTTCGCCGAAATCTTGATCCCCGGAGCCGCCTGCTGCCGCTTGTATTCGCTGCGCTCGATCATTCTTATCACGCGCCGCACCAGCTCCAGATCAAAATTGTGCGCGCGCGCAATCTGCTCGGCCGACGCCAGGTCCTCCACGAAATCTTCCAGAATCGCATCGAGCACATCATACGGTGGCAGCGAATCGGAATCTTTCTGATCCGCGCGCAACTCGGCCGACGGAGGCTTCTCCATCGTCGTCTCCGGAATCACCTTGCGCCGCGAGTTCACATACGCGCACAAGCGATACACCAGCGTCTTCGGCACATCCGAAATCACCGCCAGCCCGCCCACCATGTCGCCGTAGAGCGTGCAATAGCCGACCGCCAATTCGCTCTTATTGCCCGTCGAGAGCACCAGCGCGCCAAACTTGTTCGATATTGCCATTAGCAGCAATCCGCGCGCCCGCGACTGTATATTCTCCTCAGTGACGTCTTCCGGCATTCCGGCAAACACCGGCTCCAGCGTGCGCCGAGTCGCTTCGTAGATTTCGTCGATCGAAAGCAATTCGAAGCGAAGCTTGAGGTTTTCCGCCAATTCGCGCGCATCGTCAATCGATCCCCGCGACGAGTACGGCCCTGGCATCCCCACTCCAACGACATTATCCGGCCCCAGCGCATCCGCCGCAATCGAAGCCGTAAGCGCCGAGTCGATGCCTCCGCTGAGCCCGATGATCGCCCGCTGAAACCCGCACTTCCGCACGTAGTCGCGCGTCCCCAGAACCAGCGCCTCGTACGCGCTCGCCTCCTCGCCCTCAATTTGCGCGTGCATTTCGCCGCTCAGGGACTGCGAATCGAAATAAATCAGATCTTCCTCGAACGACTTCCCTTGCGCAATTACCGTCCCGTCCGGCGCAATCACCAGGCTCGATCCATCAAAGACCAGGCTGTCGTTGCCGCCCACCTGATTGACCATCGCGACCGGAACCTTCTGATTGCGCGCAATCGCAGTCAGCATGTCGCGCCGCAACTCGCGCTTCCCCAGCCAGAACGGCGACGCGGAAATGTTAAGCACGAAATTTCCGCCCACCCGCACCAACTCTTCCACCGGATCGACGCCATACATCCGGCGGTTCCAAAACCGCTTGTCGTTCCAGGCGTCCTCGCAGATGGTCAACGCCATCTGCTTGCCGCAGAAGCTGAATAGTTGCTGGCTCTTCGCGGGAGCAAAGTTGCGCATCTCATCGAAGACGTCATACGTCGGCAAAAGCATCTTCGACTGAATGAATTCGACGCGCCCATCGCGCAGCAGCGCCGCCGAGTTCATCACCTTCTTGCCTGACTCGGCATGGGCCGGCGTAACCGTCCCGCAGATCACGGCAATACCTTGAATTTCAGCGGCAATCTTCTCCACCGTTGCGCGGCAGCGCGCCACAAACAACGGCCTCTCGACCAGATCGCGCGGCGGGTACCCGCAGACGGCAAGCTCGGGAAAAAGAATCAGGCCGGCGCCCGCGCTCCGCGCTTGCACCGCAAACTGAATGATCTTGGCAGCATTGCCAGAGAAGTCCCCCACCGTGGGGTTGATCTGGCCCAGGGCAATCTTCACTCTTATAGTTTAGAAGGTCGAGGCGCGGAAGGTCGATAGCAGATGCTTCACCCGGTCGTGAAGCACGCCGCCATTTTGAAAAAGTTAGCTTGAATCTCAGTTCGTCGCGGGTCTGGCCACGTCCAGTTGCGGCCCCGGATCCGATCCCGGTCCGGATGGCGGAGCAGGCGGCCCCACTGGCGGCATGGTCGAAGGATTTGCTGGATTCGACTGCGGCATCTCTTCCCCCGGACGCCTCAGCGTCGGCGCGGTCGCCGGACGCTCGGTTTGTTTGGCCACCGTTGTTCCCAGATCCACTTCCTTGTCGACCCGCACAATCTTCTCGCCGTCCACCTTCATGGTCTCGACGCGCACCACCTCATCGCCCACGAAGCGCACGAAATCCACGTCCTGCGGCGGCTCGCCGTAGATCCATTCTTCATATTCCACATCGTCGGCGCGCTCACGTACCTTTCTCGGCGCGCGTCCCTTGGCATAGAGCACCATGTCGTGATTCATACCCACCAGCACATGGTGATTCTTGATCGCATCTCTGATCTGCGGCGAAACCGTTTCCAGATACGCCTCGACCCCGTTCTTCGAATCGAAATCAAAAACCGGCCGCAGCAATTGCTTCAGCTCCGGCCCGGTTATGTCCGGAACATACTTGTCAAAATACAGATCGACATACGACCCGCGCGCATTGGCCGAGGGATCTCCTGGCGTAACCTCTTGCGCACTCACGCCCGCATCCAGATGAACATGCTGGTACCACTTCCACTTCACCGGACCGCCATTGATCTCAAAATGTATGTGGTCGTCTTTGATGACGATGCTGCTGATGCGGGCGCGATCGCCCGGCTTCGCCGCCGGCCCCCAGAGCGCCATCAACTGCTGCAGTTCCGGGCCGTTAGGCGTGGTGGTTCCGTTCCGAAGTTTCAGCCCGGACTTCCCCATCGGGAAATTGGTGCGAATGAACACCAGTTCATCACTGAAGGCATGGATAATTTCCTGGCGCGTCCTCGGCGTGATCTTTGCAGCCGGAGCATTCCCCGCCAGCGCGAACGAAGAGAAAGCGAGAAGGAACGCAAGGAGCCTGGAAGAATCGGAGCGAATCTTGAGGGACCACATGCCGCACCCCGTACCGATTGGCGTATTATAAACCGCTTTATTGGATGCGCCTAACCCTGAAACCTGTAGGCCATTCTTTTTACTGGCTATCCTTATCCCTCCGACGCGCGCCGGTTACTTACCCAGGGTACTTCGGTAACGGTCAACTGTACTTTAAGCACCTGAGGCCAGCGCTCGAAACCAACCTAAAATGGTTACTGAGACGGACCAGTTAATCCCCGCACTTGGCCCGCCAGACTTGGTCCAGCAGGACTGTCTTTTGCCCTTGAAGCTACCGATTCCCGCGCGCATTCCGCTCCTGTACGTCATCCTTGGCGTGCTCCTGGCCATCAGTGTCCTTCCTATGTATTTCTATTCGGTCCAGATCGAGAGCATGAATCGCGAGCGCCTGAAAACTAACGAAATGCTGCTCCAGAACACGGTCACTCGTTCTCTGGCCGATGATATTTCGCAGCATCAGGAAGCTCTCCACATGATGCTGGCCAATCTGTCATCGTCGATCCAGGTCATGATGCTGGCCAATCCGAACGACGGCGATTCCGAGACCGGGAAAAGCGCGCAAAAGCTGCTGACGCCCGAGCTTCGCGCCATGCTCGAAAATTTTGTCTCTTCGTCGAACGATATCGCCTACGCCACTCTCCTCAATGCCGACGCCAAGGGCGTTTCGGCCGGGCGAATCGAGCCCGATGCCTTTCTGCAACGCGAACTGGAACGGGCCTACGAAGCCGCGCGCGAAGGCCGCATCTACAGCGGTCAGCCGTTGATGGTCGGCGGCGGAAAATCGGCCCGCACCGTCATGCTGGTCAGTTCCCCCATCATGTACGACGGCCGCTTTCTTGGCATGATCGGATCCGTCGTCGACATGGAATACCTGATCCGCCGCCTGCAGCAGGTCAGCCTCACCGGCCTCATGCCCTATGTCGTCGACAGCCAGGGCCGGCTGGTGGCGGGCGCGACCACGCAGTATGCGACCGGGCAGGATATGACCCACTTCGAAATCGTTCGCAGCTTCGTCGATGTGGGTTCGAAGGCGCAACTGGCCGCGACTCGCGAGTTCACCGTCAATGATGCAAAAGAGACGACCGAGATGCTCGGCACCTATAGCCCCGTAACTTCGCTCGAATGGGCCGTGGTGGTGCAAAAGCCGCGCGAAGACGCCTATCGTGGCATCTACGAGATGCAACGTACCGGGCGTTTGCTGGCTTGGCTGGCCGTGTTTGTCAGTGTCGGCCTCAGCATTCTTTCGGCGCGGCGGATCACCCATCCCCTGCAAGTGCTGGCGCAATCCAGCCGGGCCATTGCGCGCGGCGATTTTTCCCAGCGCGTGCACCTCAAAACCCGCACCGAGATTGGCGAGTTGGCAACCACATTCAACACCATGTCCGACGAACTGGAACAGTTCGTTGAAGACTTGAAGCGTGCCGCCGACGAGAATAAAAACCTCTTCATGGGATCGATCCAGATGTTGGCCGGCGCGGTCGACGAAAAGGATCCTTATACGAAGGGCCATTCCGACCGCGTCACCAAATATTCACTGATGATCGCAACCGAAATGGGCCTCGATCCCGACTTCTTGGAAATTCTGCGAATTTCCGCGCAGCTTCACGATGTCGGCAAAATCGGAATTGAAGATCGCATCCTGAAAAAACCCGGCGCACTCACTCCCGAAGAATTCGAGATCATGAAGACGCACACCACCAAGGGCGCAAATATTCTTCGCCCCGTTCCGCAGTTGCGGGAGATGCTGCCCGGCATCGAATTGCATCACGAAGCCCTCAACGGCCGCGGTTATCCTTATGGCCTCAAGGGCGACCAGATCCCGCTCCTGGCGCGGGTTATTGCCGTGGGAGACACGTTCGACGCTTTAACCACCAATCGTCCTTACCAGAAAGCGCACGACCCAGTCGATGCTCTGCGCATCATCGAAAATCTTTCCGGCTCCCGGCTCGACCCCAAAGCGGTCACCGCTCTCATGGCGGTGTTTTATCGTGGCGACATTGTCATTCAAAAGCAGACGACGCAAACCGTCCCCATCGAATTACCCTCTGCGCCCGCCCCTGCGCCGCATCAACCGACCGACCTTCTCACCATCGAAATCAGCCGGACGTAGATAATTTGTAATTGCGTAATTTGTGCTTTGTAATTTCAAATCGCGGCGGTTAAGTTTCCAATTACCAATTACAAATCACAATTTTCAAATTCCTCCGCCACTTCTCCTATAATCGTTGTGGATGATTCAAACTCTGTTTGGCAGTCTGGACGAAGTACAGAAGCCCAGTTTTATTGAGCGCATGAAGGAGGCCGTCTCGCGCACCCGCGAGAATCTGGCCGAACGCATCGACAACGTCGTCTCCATCGGCAAGGAAATCGACCGCTCCACCCTCGACGATCTCGAAGCTACTCTGATCGGAGCCGACCTCGGCACCACCACCACTCACGAAGTCCTGGAGAAACTCCGCGACAAGGCCGACCGCAAGCAGATCAAAGATGTGAACGAACTCAAGCGGCTGCTGAAAGAAGAGCTGCTGGCCATTCTGTCCTCGACCGTGTCCCAGCCCGTAACCAAAGTGGATGGCACGCCAGAAGTGATCATGGTGGTCGGCGTAAACGGCGCGGGCAAAACAACCACCATCGGAAAATTAGCGCAGGTCTTTCGCGCGCAGGGCAAAACAGTTCTGATGTGCGCCGCCGACACCTTCCGCGCCGCAGCCATCGAACAGCTTGAGATCTGGGGACAACGCACCGGAACGGAAGTGATCAAGACGAAGCCAGGAGGCGATCCCTCCGCAGTCTTGTACGACGCCCTGCAATCCGCCACCTCGCGCAAGACCGATTATGTAATCGTTGATACCGCCGGCCGCCTGCACACTAAACAAAACCTGATGCTAGAACTGGAAAAGATGAAACGTACCGCCCAGCGCATCGTCCCCGGCGCGCCGCACGAAACCTTGCTGGTGATGGACGCCACCACCGGCCAAAATGGATTGCAACAGGCGCGCCAGTTCACGCAATCCTCCGGCGTCACCGGCATCGTCCTGACCAAACTAGATGGCACCGCCAAGGGCGGCGTAGTCGTAGCCATTTCGCGCGAGTTGGGATTGCCGGTGCGCTATGTG
Organism: uncultured Acidobacteriaceae bacterium; assembly: GCA_963822025.1. GTDB lineage: Bacteria > Acidobacteriota > Terriglobia > Terriglobales > Acidobacteriaceae > Acidiflorens. Next base: position 162,494 of record CAWGFW010000001.1, read on the forward strand.
GGCGTCGGAGAAAAGGCAGGCGATCTGCTGCCCTTCGATGCGAAAGATTTTGTGGAGTCGCTATTTGCCTAGGCATTTTACTTGGCTTGTTCCGTGTCAGGGCGTGCCGTAAGGCGTGCGCAAGCCGGGGCTACTAATCTAATGCCGATCTCGGGAGGCCGACGATGCAACGTATAAAGTTCAATTCGCTTTCATACATGCGCAGATTGTTGGCGCAAATGAAGCTGCTCTTCCGCCGGAAGCCCGAGCCAGAAGATCCCTATGCCTATCGCACGGCTCCCCTGCGTCGTCCTCCGCACGGACACAGCGGAACTGCCGTAGCAGCTGGACGAAGAATGCAAAGGCAACGCGCGTTATACTTACCCGCCGGAGGTGTGAGCGACGCGTCATAGAGCGCTGGCTGCCAGTTGTCGAGAAGTGCGCGGAGAGGAGATGTACCCTGCCATGAAACGGTCGGTCGGAGTGACGGTGATCGTGATCTTGTCAATGCTTGGATCGGTATTTGCGTTCGCCATCGGCATCCTGATGCTCGTAGTGATGATCGTGGCCCCCGTTTCCCGCTCGGATCAGTTTCCCGTCTCGCCAGTCTTCTTCAAGGTCATGCTCGTGATCGCGTCGCTTCTGTATCTGCTCCCGGCAGTCTGGGGCATTGTGACCGGCATTGGGTTGTGGCGGCTTAAGAACTGGGCGCGCGTTTCGATTATCGTCTTCTCGGTTCTGTTGATTTTGATCGGCGGCTTCTCAGGATTGATCACCCTGGTTGTTCCCATTCCTTCGACCCCCAGCAACACCGTGGATCCGTCGATAATGACCGGCATTCGACTATCCATGGGGGCATTCATGCTGGCGTTAGCAGCCATCGGCGTCTGGTGGCTAGTGTTTTTCAATCGATCCAAGGTCAAAGAACAATTTGGACAACTTTCGCTCGTCCCCAGCATCGGATCGCCGATGCAAGCAGATCAGTTTCGGCAAAGTACTTCAGTCAGCACGAAAGACCCGGGTGCAGGTAGACGTCCTCTGAGCATTACGATTCTCGCCTGGTTGATACTGGCGGGCTGTTTGGTCACTCCCTTCAGTCTAATGCTGCGCCTCCCCGCCATCCTATTTACGAAGTTGCTTACTGGTTGGCCCGCGACTTTGTTCTATCTTAGTTTTGCGGTGGTGCAGCTGTGCATCGGGATTGGATTGCTGCGTCTGAGACCAGCCGCCCGAATAGCTGCCATTATTTACTTCGCTTTCGGATCTGTAAATACCGCGGCCTTCTATTTAGCGCCTGGTGGCCACGCTCGGATGCTCGCATTTATGGAAAGCGAGCGAGCGATGTTTCCGTGGATGCGCACGTTGCCAAGCCAGCCCGAGTTTCCCATCGAAGCCGCCCCCTTTCTTGTCATTGGAGCGGTCAGCGGGCTGATCGTGACGGCCATCCTCCTGTACTTCCTCATCACCCGCAAGTTTGCATTCGAGAGGTCTGCTGCCGATGAAGCGGGAATGAGCCGGGCTTGAAATGAGCGAAACACCATCGTTCGACCAAGAACATATGCGCAAGGCGCTGGGCTTGGCGCGAGCAGGCGTTGGCCTCGTGTCGCCGAATCCAGCCGTAGGCGCCGTCGTATTAGACGCGTCAGGCCGCGAAGTCGGAACCGGCACCCACACCTATGACGGCGTAAAACACGCCGAGGTCCTCGCGCTGGAGCAAGCGAACGCTTCCGCGCGCGGCGGAACTCTCTACCTCAATCTTGAACCATGCTCCCACCAAGGCCGCACTCCGCCCTGTGCCGACGCCGTAATCGCCGCCGGAATCAGCCGCGTCGTTTGCTCCATAGAAGATCCCAATCCGAAAGTTGCCGGTCAAGGATTCGCCAAACTGCGCGCCGCCGGAATCAAAGTAGAGGTTGGCCTGTTCGCGGCAGAAGCGAAAAGGTTGAATGAAAGTTTCGCTAAATACATTCGCCGCGGCAAACCGCTGGTCACGCTGAAATCGGCGATGACGCTCGACGGAAAAATCGCCGATGCCTCCAAACCCGGCACTGAGCCTGGCGCAGCCACGCCTACATCCGAAGGCTCGCGCAGTGGATACCACTGGATCACAGGCGAAGCAGCACGCACGCACGTCCAGCAACTCCGCCATCAGAGCGATGCGATTCTCGCTGGCGTTGGCACGGTGATGGCCGACGATCCGCTGCTCACCGACCGCAGCGGCCTGCCCCGTCGCCGCAAATTGCTGCGCGTCATCCTCGATTCCTACCTCCGCATTCCTCCATCGTCGCGCGTAATTCAGACAGCCGACAATGACGTTCTAGTGCTGCATTCAACCGCCGAGGAACCAGCGAAACAGGCGCTCGAAGCAAAAGGCGTTCGCGTAAAACAAATAGCTGCGACGCCGGACGGCCGCCCCGACTTTGCGGCCATCATCGAAAGCCTCGGAGATCTAGAAATTACCAGCTTGCTGATCGAAGGTGGAGCGCTGGTGAATGGCGCGGCACTGGCCTCGGGCGAGGTCGACAAAGTCTTTCTCTATTACGCACCCAAGATTTTTGGCCAGGGCGCCGTCCCCTTTATCGCCGACGAAGCCTTGCGCGGCAAGGCACAGTGCGTGCAGCGCTACGAGTTGCACCGCTTCGGCGAAGACTTTGCGCTCGAGGGTTATCTTCGCGATCCGTATGCGGTATGAGAATGAGTTACGGTTTTTGTAGTAACCACAAAAACATAATTTGTCATCTTGAGCGAAGCGAAAGACCCATGGATTGGAATCCGCCTCGATGCAGAGGTCCTTCGTTTCGCTCAGGATGACAATCTGATTTATTAATAGCAGACTTCATTCAGGAGCCTCCATGTTCACCGGAATCATCGAAGAAGTAGGCAGGGTCGCAAAGATCGAGCAGCACGGCGAAAATCGCCGCATCACCGTCGAGGCCGCGCAAGCTCCAAAAGAATTAGCCACCGGCCACAGCATCGCGGTAAGCGGCGTGTGCCTGACCGCGCTCGACATCAAACCAAAATCATTCTGCGCCGACCTCGCGCCGGAAACATGGACGCGCACGTCCTTCTCGCGCATGCGCGAAGGCGCACTGGTCAACCTCGAGTTGCCCATGAAAGCTGACGGCCGTTTCGGCGGCCACATCGTTCAAGGCCACGTCGATGGAGTCGGCAAACTGATCGAGCTGGAGCGAATCCAGGATTCCGAAAACTGGTGGCTGCATATCGAAATCCCAGCCGAGATCGAAAAGTACACCGTATTTAAAGGATCGATTTGCATTGAGGGCATCAGCCTTACCGTCGCCAAGCTCGAAGCCAATCGCTGCACCATCGCCATCATTCCGCACACAGTCGAGATGACCAATCTCGGTTCCTTAAAACCAAGCGACCCCGTGAACCTCGAAGCCGACCTGATCGCGAAGTACGTCGAGAAGATGATGAAAGGCGCGCCTGAGCAGACTGCGCTCACCGTGGAGGAATTGATGGCGCAGGGATTTTAGCCGCGTCGGCGTACTGCGCCTCGCCGTTGCCAAACGACCAGTTCTCCTTCTGCACCTCGACCAGATTGATGAAAACGTCTTCCTTGCGCAGCTTCAAAGTTTCATGCAATCCATCAGCGACGACCTTGTAGAAGCGCTGTTTCATTTCGACCGTCCGTCCGCTATTGAGCGTGATCTGCACAAACACACAATCGTCCGAGCGATGAATGCCCAGATAGTCGCGGTCAAACAGCAGGCTGGTCTTAGAGTGTTCCGCGATAATCTGAAAGCGATCATCCTTCGGAACGTTCAGTGTCTCGATCATCGCCCGATAAACAACCTGCCCAATCTGAGCGTGATACTCCGCCGTTTTTCCTTCGAGCAAATCAATTCTGACCAGCGGCATAAATTGCTCCCTAGACTCCCGTGGACTAGGAATCGCGTCACGGCGGCCGCGCTAGCCGGTTACGCTTCCAGTTTCAGCTCGTCGAGTTCCAGAAATTCGTGAATAATCGGCTCGGGCGACTTCTCCATATCCTTATAAGGACCAAAAAATATCGCGCGCCCTTCATAGAGAAACACGATCCGGTCGGCAAGCTTCTTTGCCAGCCGCATGTCGTGCGTGACCACAACCGAAGTCAAGTGCAATTGCAGCTTCAACCGCGCGATCAGATCGCCCAGCAGATTCCCCATCATCGGATCAACCATGGTCGTCGGCTCGTCATATAACACGCACTCCGGCTGTGCGGCGAGCGCGCGCGCGATGGCGACTGACCGTTTCATGCCCGTAGAAAGATCGGACGGCAACAAATCGCGCATCTCCTTCACCCCAACCATTTCAAGCAGGCCGTCGACGACCTGCAGGATCTGGTCTTCGGAGAGCTGCCGCTTTTCGCGCAGCGGAAACGCAACATTTTCGCCGACGCTCAACGAATCGAAGAGGGCGCCATTCTGAAACACCATGGTGACTTTCTTGCGAATCTCTTCGAGCTGCACTTCGTTATAGTCAGTAATGTCCTGGCCCGCGACAATCACCCGCCCGGAATCGGGCTTCAGAAAGCCCATGATGTTGTGCAGCGCCACCGATTTCCCCACGCCGCTGCGCCCCAGAATGCAAACCATCTCACCGGGCAGCACGTCAAAGTTGACGTCTTTGAGAATGACGCGATCGCCAAACGCCTTGTTGACATCCTTAAACTGGATGTAGGGAGACAACGTTTCCGCGGCAGCCATGCCTATCAGCATGGCATGAGATGGCGCTACGCTCAAGCGCTACGTGTCCGTGGGGCACGCAAACTTCGCAGTAACGAGCCGACTTCGGGGTTGTGAGTGTAATTGGATTCTATCAACGGTCAGACTCCGGTCGTGCCACACATGCCAAACTCAAACGTGCTCTCTTCGTCGCTCCGCGAATGGCACGTCGTCTATGTGCCAAGGATACCAGTCGAACCCAAACACGTTCATTCCTTCGTGCCCGTCGCTTCCGTTGTTGCCCTCGTTGTCGAATCGCATGGGTACTACCCAAGATAGCTGATTCATGTCGTAGTTGATTTGCGATAGATTTTCAACACCTAGCACGTGAGGAGCCGTTAGCACTTCCACGCCTTCCGGCGTAACCTCACTTTGCCCTGACAAAAGGAGCGACCATCATTGCTTACCACGTAAACGTCCTGACCGACCACCAGTTTCTTCGCGTCCATCGTTGTTTAGTATAACTACTCTAGATTTAAGCCCAGGCAGCTAAGAAGCCGCCAAATCGTCAGGCAGGTTCCACGACTGGCGAAATCAGCGGCGCTCATTGAGAACCTGGCCGATCCTCACCTTCCGCCGCCATCCAATCCTGCGGCGTGTTCACATTGAAAAAACTTCGCGCTGGAAAGCCCGCCGCCAGTTCGCTCTCCTCGATCACGTGGACGGACACGCCAGCAAAGGTCGCGTCAATCTTATATTTCCCCGCCCGCAGCTCCTCCTCGGCGACGGAGCCAAACTCGCGGTGATAGACGGCGCAAAGCGGCTGCAATCCTTTGCCAACGCGCGGCACAGTGATGACAGCGTTGCTCGTCTCGGCTTGGGCAAAAAGAAACGCCAGCAGCTCAGCAGTGACAAACGGCATATCCACCGCGACCATCAAATTCAACTCGGCAGTCGATTGCACTAGCGCGGCGTGAATTCCGCCGAGCGGTCCGCAACCGGGAAAAACATCCGCGATAACCGTCCCATAGCTGCCAAACTTAGAAGGATCGCCCACGATCGTCACTCGCTCGCAAGACGCCGCCACCACAGCCAGCGCGCGTTCGAGCAAGGTCTGGCCGCCGAATTCCAAAAATGCTTTGTCCGTACCCATGCGCGAACTCTTGCCTCCCGCAAGAACAAAACCCGCACGCGTCTGTTCACCAGTCGCCATATGGAAAAGCATAAGACGTAAGCCACAATACACGAAAGTAACCTATTCAGAATGGCGAACCCATCGCATGATGGAGATGTCCAATTCCACGGAGCCCTAGTCGTCATCATGCCGCAAAAACTCATGGACGTTCTTATGCTGGGTCGTTGTTCGCACGAATTTTCCTGGCCGCGCCGTGCGGCCAATGGAGAGTACTACCAGGTCTGCATGGTGTGTGCCACCGCCTATCAGTACGACTGGAAGACCATGCGTCGCGGAAACAAGGTTGACGAGCCCATAGCGGAAACAACCACCGTTCGCCGCCGCTCCGGGCAAAAGCAGGCGACCTGGATGCCCCGCGCCCGCCGCCTGAAGTCGACCCTCCCGCTGCGCTACCGCGGAAAAAATCTCGCCACTTGGTACGAAGGTATGATCCAGAACATCAGCCAGTCTGGCGTGCTCTTTCACGGCCCGCAGCAACTTCCCGCCAATGCGCTGGTCGAGTTGATCTTCGAAATGCCCGAAGAAATCTCCGGCCAGAAAAACAGCAACGTGCTTTGCCAAGGCAGGCTGATTCGCGCCAAGGGCGCGATCGATAAGACAGCGGAGCAGACTGAAGACACTTTCGCCTTGGCCGCCTCAATTCTCGATTACAAATTTCTCCACAAGAACTAATCGGCGACAAGTATCACAAAGACTTTTTGTCTCTTTCGTGTGCTCTAGTGTCCTTGGTGGTTCAAGGTTTTGAGGTTGCCTCGTCAAACTGCCTCACTCCACAATTTTTCTGTTGACCCTCTGCCCGCATCTAAACTAATCATATCTATTCTCCAATCTTCCCTTTGATAGGCGGCGGGAAAAACGCATGAGGCACAAGGCGCGCCGAGTTTCGTCCCTCATTCTCCTGGCCGGCATTCTTGCCGCCGGCTGGGCATGCGCTAAACCGCCAAACGACAGCCAACTCACCAGCCAGATTCAATCCAGATTCAACGAAGACTCTGGCTTGCACGCGAAACCGATCGCAGTGCAAACGGTACGTGGCGTAGTGATTCTCACGGGAACCGTCGAGAATGAAACCGAGCGCGCAGCGGCGGCCCGATATGCCTCTGCAGCCCCAGGCATTAAAACCGTAGTGAATAATCTGCAAATTGTGCCGCCAGCACCAGTCACAAACACACAACCGGAGTCCACTCCCGCGCCCGAAAAGTCTGGAGCTACAGCCGCGCTCGCCACGCCTCGCGCCAGTCCGCGTCGTCGCCGCGCTGACTCAGATCCTTCGGAGACAGCCAACGATTCCTTACCGTCGCCTTTAGCCGACAACGTAATACCGGACGAAAATCCCAGCCCAGTTCCGGAAGCGCCCGACGCGCCCGCACCATCGGCAACGCCGCCTCAACCGCCAGCGCCGCCGCCGGCAAAAAAAGTGACTGTGCCATCGGGCACATCAATAACGATTCGCCTCCTCGATTCGCTCGACTCAGAAAAAGCGCAGCCCGGTCAAACCTTCCGTGCATCCCTCGACGCCGCTCTGCCGACCGATGGAGATTCGATCCCAACTGGCTACGACGTGAAAGGCCATGTAGTAGACGCAAAAAGCGCGGGAAAATTCTCCGGACAAGCCCTCCTGGTTTTGCAGCTGGATTCGATCGCCCTCGGCAGCCAGTCCTATAACGTCGACACCGATCCCTACCGCCGCCTGGGCGCGAATCGCACCACCAATACCGCTGAAAAAGTGGGCGCCGGCGCGTTGCTCGGAGCCATCATCGGCGGCATCGCCGGAGGCGGAAAAGGCGCAGGCGTCGGCGCCGCAGCCGGAGGCGGCATTGGTGGCGGCGTACAGGCCGCGAGTAAAAGCCAGCCCGTTCAATTACCCGCCGAAACCGTCCTGCACTTCACTTTGAAATCGCCGCTGACTGTGACCCTCAACGACAAGGCGCCCGACGCGGACCGGCAAAGGTTGGAGCCACCCACCCCGCAGTAAATGCCATAACCTTACAGCAGAAATTCATTGCACGAAAAACCCGAGTGATACTCCTGTCCTTATCGGTCAAAATCCTTTGTTCGCGTGATCAAGAAATCCCGCGCGAGCCGCAACTCGGTTGCCCCCAGCCTCGGCTGCTGTTAGAGTTCTCTCAGTGCTAGTCTTCTGGGGACGTCAAACGTAGCTTCACCACCTCGGGCTCACACACCGCTGGCTCCGCAAACCGGAGCCGGCATCGCTCTAAAAATGTTTGGAACTGGGGTCAATCTGAAGAATTGGATCGCGCGGAATCGTCATTCGGCGCTGGCGCAATATGGAGCTGCCGCTCTCGCCGTGTGGGTGACTCTTAGCCTCTGGACCTTCGCCCCGGTGCTCCACCGCCATCTTTTTGTGCTGTTGCTGGCCGCAGTCCTTTTCAGCGCCCGTTTTTTTGGCTTTGGCCCGGCGGTTTTCTGCTCACTGCTATCGGCCGCTTGCCTGGACTTTTTCTCGCTGCCTCCTCACTTCAGTTTTCGTATCGCCACCACCACCGACCTGGAGCGCCTGATCGCTTTTCTCGCGATCTCCATGTTCGCCAGCAGCATGGCGCGGCAAAAAACTTTGGCCGAATTGCGCGCCGATCGCACCGTCGGCGAGATGGCCACCATCGTGGAATATTCCTGCGACGCGATTTACAGCACCGACCCGCAGGGCACCATCACCAGTTGGAATCGCGCCGCCGAAAGCCTCTATGGCTTCGCCGCCGACGAGGCAGTGGGGCTTCCTGTAACGCGATTGGTGCCGCCAGAACGCGCCGAAGAAATGGAACGCAATCGCGAAATCCTCAACCGCGGCGAACTCGTGAGCTCCTATCGCACCGAGCGCATGCGGAAGGACGGCACTCGCTGTCCCGTGCTGCTCTCCGTCTCCCCACTGTTAAACGCCCGTGGCCAGGTCGTCGGAGCATCCGCCATCGCCCGCGATCTCTCGGCCGAAAAGACTTCCGAAGAAGCCATCCGCCGCAGCGAAAAACTCGCCACCGCCGGTCGTCTCGCTGCTTCCATGGCGCACGAAATCAACAATCCCCTCGAGGCCGTCATCAATCTCCTCTATCTCGCGCGCCATGACTCTCGCAATGCCTTGGAGTACCTCACCCAAGCCGAGCAAGAGGTAGGCCGCGTCGCTCGCCTCGCTCAACAAACGCTGGGATTTGTCCGCGATACCAGTGTCCCGGCTTCGATGGATCCCGCCGTCATTATGGACGAGATTCTGCTCCTCTATTCCCGCAAGCTGGAAAGCCGTCACATTCGTGTAACCCGGCGCTATCGCGGCTATTACCCCGTCGACGGCTATTCCGGAGAACTGCGTCAGCTACTGGCGAATCTTCTCGTGAACGCCGTCGATGCCATGGAGGACGGCGGCGCCCTGCAAGTAGGCGTCACCGCCGCGCGCAATTGGTCCGACGGCCGCGAGGGAGTCCGCATCACCGTGGCCGACAACGGCAGCGGTATTCCCCACGAGAATCTGCGCCAGATTTTCGAGCCCTTCTACACCACAAAAAAAGAGGCTGGCACCGGCCTGGGCCTGTGGATTTCACGCGGCATCGTGCAAAAACATGGAGGCTCAATCCGCGTCCGCAGTCGATCAGCGGGACGCGCAACCGGGCGCAATTCAGATATCACCGGAACTGTTTTTTGGATCTTCCTGCCGCAGCGCCACGGAATCACCCGCGTCGCCTGACATTGGCGGGTTTCTCCCGTTTCTACAACAACTTACCAACTCCGGAAGTACAGTGACCTTCGTACTTGGAAAGCTCCTGCCGCCGCCGCTTATAATCAACTAAACTCAAGCAGACTGGGCACTTAGCCGACATGCATCTGGTAGACATCGAACCGATCCTCGCACCCGCGATCTTCGCTCTGGGGCTGTGCTTCGGCAGCTTCCTGAATGTGTGCATCTATCGGCTCCCGCGCGCGCAGTCGGTGGTTACGCCGCGCTCCGCCTGCCCCCACTGCGGAGATCTCATCCCGCTCTATCACAACATCCCCTTGCTCAGCTGGCTGGTTCTGCGCGGAAAATGCCGCGCCTGCAAACAGCCTATATCGCCACGCTATCTGGTCATCGAACTCCTGACCGGCCTGCTCTTTCTCGGTTGCTACGCGCACTTCGGCCTGACAGTCGCGATGTTGAAGTGCATCGTGCTCGGCTACCTGCTGCTCGGCCTCATCTTCACCGACGCCGAAACCAAGCTGCTGCCCGATGCCATGACGCTGCCCGGCCTCGCGCTGGGAATCCTATTCAGTCTCGTCGTTCCAGTGAATGATCTCGCCTCCCACATCATCCCCGGCATGGTCTCGCCCACGCTGCGCAGCGAGATCTCCTGGCGCATCTGGTCGCTGTCAGATTCCCTGCTGGGCGCTGCCGTCGGTGCTTCGTTCCTCTACGGCGTCGCCGCTATTTATCTGCGCGCCCGTGGGGTCGAAGGCATGGGATTCGGCGACGTCAAATTAATGGCGATGATCGGCGCATTCCTCGGCACCAAGCTGACAGTCTTAACTATCTTTACAGCCTCGCTCGCCGGCTCGCTCTTCGGAGTGACCACGATTCTCGCCGTCTGGGTGAAACGCCTGCGCCGCATTCAAGCGCACGCCGCCGCGCACCCTTCCGCGCGAATTGCTCCAGAGATTGCCTCGCAGGAGATTGCGTCGCCCTCCGATTCGATCCTTGTTCCGCTCGCAACGCCGATCGCAGTCCATCTTTCGCCTCGACGCCGCGCCTGGCAATCGGCGCGTCTCGCCCTTCGCTTCTACGAGATGCCCTTCGGCGTATTTCTCGGCGGCATGGCGCTTCTCTCCTTCGTCTTTGGCAACCGGCTCCTGCATTGGTATTGGAGGGCGCTGTGAACCCGCTTATCAATCCCATCGTACTGCGCATGGCCGCGCTTCTCTTCGCCGCAGTTGCCGCCTTCGGACTGGGCTTTTTCATCATTCGTCGCCTGCGCAAAAATCTCGTCGCCGAGACCGACGAGATCAATCAGGCTCCCCTCGCGGCCGAGGGCTTGCCCGTGCACGCCTATCACGCCGTCATTCAGCAACTGAAGCAGCAGAAACATGAGCTCAGCGCCCAGCAACTTGCGGAACGTCGAAAAGCGAAAGCTTCCGACACGCTGAGTTCAACCATCCTTTCCAACCTTTCCTGCGGGGTGCTGTTCTTGAACACCAGTGGCCTGGTGCGCCAAACCAACGCAGCCGCGCGCAAGCTACTCGGATTTGCCTCGCCCGTCGGCCTTCATTCTTCCGATCTTTTTCGCAGCGCCAGATTGCGCCCGGAAAATAATGCTTTGCTCTCGACGTCAGAAAAAACAACGTCGGGCGCAACGATGTCACAACTAACCGTAGAAGAGGCGCTGGCTCCCGCACTTGCCGGTAAATCCGCGGTGCGAGGCCTGCTGCTGAATTACGTCACCCGCGACGGCGAAAACCACGTCATCGAACTAACTGCCTCACCGGTCCTTGGAGAAGACGCGAGCCTCATGGGCACGACGCTGGTACTCACCGATAAAACCGATATCGAACGCATCCGGCACGAGCAAAAGTTGCGCCAGGAAATTTCTTCCGAGCTCGCGCTCGGACTGCGCGATTCGCTCACTACGATTGCCGGATACGCGCAACAACTCGCCTGCAGCCGCGATGCCGACCTGGCCCGCCAATTGGCCGATAGCATCGCGCAAGAAGCCGCGCAGTTGGATCGCACCATAGGAAGTTTTCTCGGAGGCGCGCGCGCCGCCACCACCAGTTCCTGAATTGCCGGTTGCCGGTTTAGAGACGACCGGCAACTTTTTTCGAAAGGATGATCAAATGAAGAAAACAAATTTTATCGCCATCGGCACTCTGCTTCTCTTGAGCTTCAGCGCCGCAACTGCGCAGTCGCTGGGAGACTACGCGCGCGCCGTTCGCAAAAATAAACCCGACACCACCCCAGCCAGCCGCCACTTCGACAACGACAATCTGCCCACCGGCGAGGCGCTGAGCGTGGTCGGACCTCCCGCGGATGCTGCCGCCACTGCGAGCGCCCCTGCCGCTCCCGCGACTCCCGCCACGTCCGCAGCTGATCGCCAGAAGGCAGCGGACGACTGGAAACAGCGGATCGACCAGCAGAAGGAAAAGATCGCCGCCCTGAACCATGAGCTCGACCTCGACCAGCGTGAGCTCCGTCTGCGCACCGCCACCCTCACCTCAGATCCCGGCGTCACCGCGCGCAACGTCCAGTTCACCAAGGACGAAGTACAGTACAAGACCGACATGGACGCCAAGCAGAAAGAGCTGGAAGCCGCCCGCCAGCAACTCGACGATTTACAGGATCAGGCGCACAAAGCCGGAGTGGCGGAGCCCGAAGCACCCAGCAACAACGACAAGAACAAAGACAAAGGGGACAAAGACAAAGAGTAAACATTGGGGGCGTTTCGCCGCCGATCGCCCTCACAATTTCCCAATTCGCTCGCGAATCTGCCGCGCGTGGTGTCGCCCATGCACCCAGTGAAACTTGCGCCACTCGCCCGCCGTCAACGGCCCCAGAAACGGATGATCCATAATCTTCGCCGCCGCGCCAAACCTGCGCTCGCAATCATCCAGTCCCGACCACATTCTTTGCAGCTCTGGCAAGATGGCTTGCCGCACTTCTTCGAGCGCCATTCCGCGCGGCATAACCCGCTCCGGCCCCTTGCGGCGCGGCGGCATATATCCCAGACTCACCACCACCAGCTTGGCGAAGCGATCCTTCATCTTGGCCCGGGTGCCAAGTGGCGAGCCCTGTTCCAGGCACTTCGCAATCCCGCGGTTGGTCGTCTTATAGGTAAGAAACAGATGCTCCATGATCTGCGCCGAATTCCACTTTCCCGCCGGACCATGCGCCAGGGCGCTAACACCCGCGCCGCCTGTTGCATCTTCGAGTTCCTGCCGCAGACGTTCAAGATAGGAATCCATAGCGCCCGTTCAGTACAATGATTCGCGAACGATGATTCGCGAACGATGATTCGCGAATCATGATTCACGACCACAACAACCGATCGCAATCGTCGACAAAAATTATGGCGAAAAAATTATTAATTGGACTCGCAATTCCAGCAGCCGGATTCACACTATTAACGCTGGCACTCACACTAATGACTGGCTGCTCTTCCGAGCCAGCTAAGCCAGCGGAGTCCGCGCAGCCCAAGCCTCCCGATGCCGTCACCGGTAGCAGCGCCTTCTACAAGTGCTACATCTCTGCCCGCGGCTGGGCGCAGGACGCGCAACCCTATCGCGCCGAGTCCGCCGCCAGCAAGAGCCATGACGGCAAAGCGACCGAGTGGCGCATCGGATTCGCCTCCCCCTCGCTTCACACCATGAAGTTCTTTACCTGGTCCAACGGCGATATCTCTCACGGCGTCGACGACACCTACAGCCCCACCAATTCCAGCACCCAGATTTTCAACGTCCAGTTTCTAAAAACCGATACCGATAAAGCCTTCGCCATCGCCCAGGCGCACGGCGGAGATAAGCTGCTGGAAAAAGAACCCGACACTCCGATGCTGTACGTGCTGGAATGGAACCGGCAAGAAAACATTCTCTTCTGGCACGTAATCTACGGAGCCGATCGCGAGACCGCGAAGCTACGCATCGCCATAAACGCAACCACCGGAGAATTTTCGCGGGTAGAAAAGTAGAAAGCCGTCCATAACCGCTAGTCGCGGAAAGACGACGACGCTATTCTTCCCAGCGAACGACGAACCACCATCGACCAACGACTGCCCTACCGCGCTTTCGCCAGCCGATCCAGCGAAGCCTGCGCATCCTTAGCCAGCGGACCTTCCGGCAACACCTTCAAATATTGCGCGTAGTATTTCTTCGCTTCCTCTTTGTCTCCAACTTTTTCCTGGCACACGGCAAGACGATAACTGGCTATGGCATCGCCATCCTTGTAGTAGAGAGCTTCCTTATACCGATCCAATGCAGCTTTGTAATTCTTGCGCCTGAAGTAATAGTTGCCCACCTCAACATCCTTCATCGCCTTCATCGGGTTCCAGGGATGGAACTCCTGTACGTCCGACGGCTCGGGATTGTCGGGGATGTCAGGAATACCTAGCTCCTCCAACTCAGTCTTGCTTCCCGGATGATTCTTCTCGTCATCCGGCGGCGGACTAGTGTCAATTCGAGTTTCACGGCTCGAGCTTTCCTCGGAATCAGGGCTATGTTTGACTGCTTGGTCCGAGGCAGGTTTATCAGCAGCGGCTTTATCTGGCGCAGTCTTTGCGGGAGTGGTTTTATCCGGGGAGTCCTGGGCCAGCGAAAAAGCCGTCAGCAGCGCCAACAACACCAGGAGGAATCGAATCCGCACACCCTTATTGTACCGCTTCGGAACGCGCTCGAAGGAGCCTTGATGAGCGGAAACGTTAGTCCTAGAACGTCGAAACGTGTAGTCGCCTTATTGCGCCACCTGACACTGAGGGTGGACGCTGCCAGTGTCCGAAAGCTAAGAATGTACGGTACTATGCTGCCGAGGAATCTTGTGGCTTCTAGTGAAAAACCAGTAGTCGATTGGGTCAACTTTCCGGAAGGAATTCCGACGTTTAGTCTTTGGGACGCACTGCATGATGGTGACCTACTTTCAATCGAATCCGACCTCTTAGCCCGGACTGTTACGCTGCGATTCGATGTCGATTACGTCAGGGATTTCCACCATCTCCCCGAAGGAACCCAATTCGTCATAATCGTAAATGGCGTGGCATCCGTCCGTTCGCTCCGCAGTGTTCCGTGGCCGGGCGGATGCCCAATTCCACCGGGGACACCCAATGAACAGCAGAGGATCATGATTTCGGAATACCATCGCAAATGGCGTGAAGAGTCGCAGTCGTGGAATGACTTCGAGCAGTTGATTAGTGACGGTTTAGAAGTGTCCAATGCGACCCTCGGCCGTGGTTCTGACGCTATCGCTTTGCAACTGGGCTTAATGGTCGGAGGGGATTTCTACGTGGAGGCCTACATTCGGGGAGACGGGGCCACTTTCCACGTAGGAGAGAAGCGGGTCACGCTCGAAGAATTCTTCGCGCTTGGCGAGGCGTACTGGAAAGCGTTTTCGGAGAGGGCGGAAAAGAGACAGCTCCCTGCCGAGTGATAACTGGTGAAACATCCCGTTACCACTCATTGATCCAATCAAGGTCGCAACGTCAGCAGCTCTCCAGAACGTGGACTCCCGCAAAAAAATTCAGGCCGCCCACGAGCGGGACGGCCTGATTTGGCAAATCCTCCGGGGAGGAGGGAAAACTTAAATCACAGCGATGGCGGAGCGGCGCTAGCCGTAGGAGTCGTATTACCGCTGCTCGGAGCCTGCGCCGGCGTGGCGTTGTCCGCGCCCGTATTCGTCATCAGGCGTATATCCACGCGACGGTTCTTCGCGCGCCCGTCCGGCGTCTTATTCGAATCGACCGGCTTATCCTTGCCCAGCCCGATCAGATAAATCTTGTAAGCCGGAACGCTCTTCTCCGACGCCAGATACTGAATCACTGCATTGGCCCGGCGCTGGCTCAAATCATAGTTGTAATCCGCGCTGCCCACCGAGTCCGTCGCGCCTTCCACCGTGATGATGTATCCCTTCGTGGTGGCCACGCTAGCGGCTAGTTGATCGATGGCTTCCCGCGCTTCCTTCGTCAGATTGTCTTTGTCGAAACCGAAATGCACCGCCGTCTCTACCACCGGCCGATAATTATCCAGGTTGATGACCGTGTTGGTCAGCATATCCACGCGCTGGGTCGCGGTGTTCGCCGCCATCTGCGCTTTGTCGGCATCGCTGCCCGCGGCCAGTGCCTTCTGGTCAGCCGCGGCGGCACGAGTCTGCACATCCTGAATCCCAGCTTGCGCGCGCTGGTCAACGTCCTTGATCGCCTTGGAATTCTGCGCCGTCATGTCGTCCAGTTCGTTGGTCTTGTTGATCAGCGGCGTGGTCTGCTGCCGCACATAATTCTTCGTGGTACATCCGATGGACGCCGCCGCAATAGCGGCCAGCAGTAGGGTCAAACTCAATCTCATTGTTAGTGTTCTGCGGTTCATAAGCTTTTCGTGGCTCCTAGGCCAAAATAGATGCTTTTCGGTTGAAATCCGTTTGCAGATCCAGGCAAAAGTCTATTAATCGGACTCACCCTGACTAAAGCACGGCAGATGCCAATCCAAACTCCAGAACTAAACTAGTAAACCGTGCAGTATCAATCACTTCCATGATAGCTGTGGGAAAGACAATGGCCGTCTACACAGCAATCGCGCTATCAATCGTAAAAAATTTATACGGTGCGGTCGGCGAAGAAATTATAGCCTGCGGCGTTCGTCAGCAACCAGGACTCGGCATGCCCGGTCATTTCGCCTAATTAAAGGGCAATCTGCAATGTCCAGAAGCACCCAACTTAGTGGCCCTTAGTGCCCTTGGTGGTTGACCTTTTTTGTTCATCAGCGAGGCTGCAAAATCCCATCCCAAGCTTTCTCAAATTGTGAAACCAGCGGCGCTTCGCCCTTCTGCAATCCCCCGCGCGCCATTGCCCGCCAGAGATAACTCGATGAAGGCCCACTGCGCCAGTCCCCTTCGTGCGCCTCATAAACCGCCAGTACATCTTCCGACGGACGAGACTGCACAACCAGGATCACGTCGGCTTCCTGCCGCCGATAAACGATTGTCAACTTGCCCCACTTCTGGATTGCATCCTGAACCCGTCCAATAGCGGCGCGGTCCTCGGGCAGCAGGTTAGGATCGAACTGATCCCCATCGTAGGCTGTCACGTAAACGAAGCGGGAATTTGCCAGCGTGCGCGGCATAGGCTGCGTACTCGCCCAAGCCGTGGCCGCGCCCAAACTCGCCAGCGCCAGAATTAAGAGTGCAATCACCAAAACACTTTTTGTCTTTTTCATAGCAACACCACCATCCAACTATCCCTACACTATCTCTACTAAGAGGGATGCGAACCAGATCACGGAAGTTGCAGGAAGGGTTGTCTTCGACCAGGAGAAGAGCAGGAGAATAGTAACCAGCGCCCTGTTACCGAGCGCTACATCACCGAGCGTTACATCACCGGAGGAACCGTGATCCCCATCACCCCAAGAGAGCGAATCAGTTCGCGGCGAACTACCGCCGCCGTAGTCAGCAAAAACTTCTTCCGACCCTCATCCGTCTCGCTCAGAATCGGATATCGGTGATAAAAAGCATTAAAAAGCTGCGCCAGTTGAAACGTATGTTTCGCCAGATAAGCCGGCTCCGTGGCAGCGATACACTGGCCCACCACGTAAGAGGTCTTGGCGGACGCCAGCCATAGCTCCCAAATGTCATTCCCCGCCGGTCCGCCAAGATACTTAGCAAAATCTTCCGCAGAGACGCGCATCGCTTCGTCGCGGCAAAAACTCTCCGGGTCCAATCCGCCTTTGCGAAAAATGTTCGACGCCCTCACCACCGCATACTGCGCATACGGCCCCGTGTCGCCCTCAAAACTCAGCGCCTCCTTAAAATCAAACGCGATCACCGACGGCTTAGTAAACTTCAGCATGAAGTAACGCAGCGCCCCAATCGCAATCTGCGTAGCAATCCCGCCCCGCTCCGAGTCGCTCAACTCCGCGTGCCGCGCGTCTACTTCCTTATGAGCCGCAGCAATCAGCGCATCCAAAAGATCGTCCGCCTTCACGCCAAACCCTTTGCGCCCCGATACCTCGATCCACGACCGCCCCTGATCTTCCTCGCTCAGCGTGTATCCCAACTCAGCCGCGCAGCGCGGAGTGAGGGCCACCATCTCATAAGAAAAATGGGTATAGCGATCGGCCGCTTCGTCATGCCCCAGGCCGCGCAAAGCTTCTATGACCGTGTTCTGCGCCTCCGACTGCCGCGCATCGATTACGTTATAAATCTCCGCCACATCGCCAAAGTGCGGATGATCTTTTTCTCCATGAGTAGTCGATATCCAGCATTCGTGCGCATACGGATACCGATAGAATTTCCGATAGCCAAAATCGCGCCCCAACAACCCGAACTTCCACATGTGATAAGCAATATCCTTGCCGACATATCCGACCGTGCCGTTGGAGCGCACAATAACCTTTTGATCTTCCTCTTTTATCTCCGCGCCCTCTGCGTCCTCGGCGGTTAATGCTTTTGCAGTCCCCGCCCGCCGCATAACCCAGCAGCCTTTGTTCTTGCCCCCTGTCTCGTACGTAAGCACGCCCGCTTCTTTAAGCTTGCCAAAAGCCGCGTCCCAAAAATGCAGGTGCAGAATCTCGCTCTCCCGCGGCAAGAAGTCATACTCAATATCGAGCCGATCCATCGTCTCCAGGTGCCGCTTCAGCACTGCGACCGAAATCAAATCCGCAACCACCGCCGTCTCATTATTCCCTTCTTCAATCGCGTGCAGCGTAGCCGCCCGTGCCTGTAGATTCCCCTTGTCCGCCTCATACCAGTGCGACACCCGCGCATAAAGATCCCAGCAGACATAATCGAATCGCGGAGCCGCAGCCAGCGCCTCGATCTCGGCCCGCGACTTCTGCTCGATATGCATAAAACCAACCACCACGTCCGCGACCTGCACGCCCGTATTGTCGATATAGTTCTGCACATCGACTTCCCGGCCCGCAAAGCGCAGCAGCCGCACAAACGTGTCGCCCAGAATCGCATTGCGCAGGTGCCCGATATGCGCAGCTTTGTTGGGATTAATACTGGAATGCTCAACCAAAACTTTACCTGCGGGAATTTCCTCAGCCGGCGATTCATCCGCAGTGAGGGCCGTAGCCAACTTAGCTCGCTTCACGCGAACGTTGATATACCCGCCGCCCGCGACCTCGAACTTTTCAAACCCGGGAATCGCACCCACTCCCGCCACGATCTCCTCGGCAATCTTGCGCGGAGCCTTGCGCAACTTGCGCGCCAGTTCAAAAGCAAGCGGCAGCGCGTACTCGCCAAACTCAATTTTCGGCGGCTGTTCGACAACGATATTCGCGATCTCAAGCCCGTAACTACGGCGCAGAAACTCGCGCAAATGCTCGACCAGCCGGCGTTCCAGATATCGATACAAGATGTCCTCTAACTGATTGAAGAAGAAGTGATTCTAACAAACTCGCATGAGATGGCGAGTTTGACGGCAATGCATGCGGCCCCTATCATGAAAATTCAAGACAAGACGGCGCTTTTGGCTATTAGCTCCTGGCTTTTAGTTAGGAGCCAAGAGCTAATAGCCAAGAGCCTTTTCCCCATGCGCATAGCGTACCTAGACTGTTTTTCCGGCATCAGCGGCGACATGTTTCTAGGTGCCCTCATAGACACTGGAGTGTCTCCAAAACTTCTGGAAGACACCGTAGCCGCGCTCAACATCAGTGCCCGGCTCGAAATCTCGCGCGTGATGCGCTCCGGAATTTCCGCGACCAAAGTCAACGTCTACGCCAACGGCGAAAAAGATCTACCTCGTGAAATTTTCTGGGAAAAGCAAGAGCATCAGCACGACGATTCTCCTTATCACACCCACAGCCGCGACGCTCATACTCGCGACCATCATCGCGCGGCAAAGCACGGCCGCACCCTAACCGAAATCCGCCGCATCATCGAAAAAACATCCATCAGCACCAACGCCAAGCTAACGGCGATCAAAATCTTTGAAGCTCTAGGCCAGGCCGAATCCGAGATTCACAACACCTCCATCGATCAAGTCCACTTTCACGAAGTAGGCGCCGTCGACGCCATGGTCGACATCGTCTGCGCCGCCATAGGCGCCGAATCTCTAGTCGTCGACGAATGGATCTGCTCCCCGCTGAATGTAGGCGGCGGCTCCGTCAAGTGCGCCCACGGAACCCTCCCCGTGCCCGCCCCAGCCACCCTGAAATTATTAAGCAACGCGCCCGTCTACTCCTCCGGCCCGCAAGTCGAACTGGTAACCCCCACCGGCGCCGCAATCGTAAAAACGCTGACCACTCGCTTCGCGCCCTTTCCCGCAATGAAGATTGAGAAAGCAGGATACGGCGCCGGAACCAGAGACTTCCCCGACCACCCCAACCTGCTGCGCCTGACGATTGGAGAAGCTGTTAGAGCAGGTGCCCCGAGCAAATTGCCCGGCACGTCAAGCGAAACAATTACCATCCTTGAGGCGAATCTCGACGATCTCAACCCGCAAATCCTCGCCTACGCGATGGAGCGCCTGCTCGCCGAAGGCGCACTCGACGTGTTCAGCGTACCCATCCAAATGAAAAAGAGCCGTCCCGGTGCCCTGCTAACCGTGCTTGCGAAAACCGAA
The DNA here is from genome assembly GCA_963822025.1 of uncultured Acidobacteriaceae bacterium. Classification (GTDB taxonomy): domain Bacteria; phylum Acidobacteriota; class Terriglobia; order Terriglobales; family Acidobacteriaceae; genus Acidiflorens. The sequence goes on from CAWGFW010000001.1 coordinate 182,569, forward strand.
GACGCCAATCGCTTGACCAATTTAATTTTCGCCGAGACCACCACCCTGGGCGTCCGCCGCCGCGAAGAGCAGCGCCAAACCCTCTCCCGCCGGTGGGAAACGGTCGCCACAACTTGGGGCCCTGTACGAATAAAGATCGCAAACATGAATGGCAGCATCTCTAACTATGCGCCTGAATATGAAGACTGCCGCAAGCTGGCGGAAACCAATCATGTGCCTCTGAAGAACGTGCTCCAGGAAGCCATGCAAGCCTATGCCAGCAAAAAGTAGGAGCAGAAATCCATGCCCGCACTGAATTTATTACGCGATCTCATACAGCGTGTCCCCGCCCGCCTCGAACGGCTTCCGCAAAATAAAGCCGAGACCAAGCCCGCCCCAACCGCCTGGTCTCCCAAGGAAGAACTCGGTCACCTGCTCGATTCCGCCGCCAACAATCACCAGCGAATCGTTCGTGCGCAGTCGGAAGACAAACTAGCCTTCCCCGGATACGAGCAAAATCGCTGGGTGGCAATCAATCGCTATCAACATCGCGAATGGAAAGAGTTGATCGAAGTGTGGCAAGCCCTCAACCTCCAATTGCTGGCCGCCGCCGAATCCGTGCCCGCCCCCGCCTGGGCCCACACACTAACCGTAGCCGGCTCGCAGCCGATGACTCTCGAATTCGTATTCGATGACTACGTCACCCATATGCTGCATCATCTCCAGCACATCGGAATCGAAGTGAACGACATCAAACCAAACACAACCGCCGCCGCCTGAATTGACGGCTTCAGATATCCTTTTCTATCAGGCTGTTCAGCGGTCATCACTGATTTTATGTGAAGCGGAACCCGCTTGAGCGCCGCCATTGCTTTTGGGTGGCGCAGCGGTTTACCGCTGCGATAAGGCAGCCTGTTTGACCCGCGGCTTTAGCCGCTGAGGTAAGATTTCACTTCAAGGACCGAATGCCCAAGAAGTTTTACATCACGACCCCTATCTACTACGTCAACGCGCGCCCTCACATCGGGCACGCCTACACCACCATCGCCTGCGACACCATCGCGCGCCGTCACCGCATGCTCGGAGACGATACCTGGTTCCTCACCGGCACCGACGAGCACGGGCAAAAAATCGAGCGCGCCGCCCAGGCCGCCGGCAAAACGCCGCAGCAGTTCGCCGATGAGGTCTCCGCTCAATTCAGCGCCCTCTGGAAGCACATGGGCCTGACGCCGGACGATTTCATCCGCACCACATCCGGCCGGCACAAAAAAGGTGTCCAAGCTCTCTGGCGCAAGATTCGCGACAACGGCTACATCTACAAGGGAACCTACACCGGCCAATACTGTGTCTTCGACGAACTTTACGTCGACGCCGAACCCGGCGCCCCTTGCCCCGATTGCGGCCGCCCCACTGAAACTGTCCACGAAGAAAATTACTACTTCAAGCTCTCGGCATTTCAGGACCAACTAATTCGCCTCTACACCGAGCATCCTGACTTCATTCGCCCCGAGACGCGCCGCAATGAAGTTCTCTCTTTCGTGCGCGGCGGCCTGCGCGATCTATCGATCAGCCGCTCGACTTTCTCCTGGGGCATCCCCGTGCCCGACGACCCGAAGCACGTTGTCTACGTCTGGCTCGATGCTTTAGCAAACTACATCACCGCGCTCGGTTACGGCTCGGCTGATACCAGCAAATACGAAAAATATTGGCCCGCCGACGTGCACATGATCGGCAAAGAAATCGTGCGCTTCCACTGCGTCTATTGGCCCGCATTTCTGCTCGCTGCCGGATTGCCTCTGCCCAAAGGCATCACCGCCCACGGCTGGCTGCTCTTTGAAGAAAGCAAAATGTCAAAATCGCGCGGCAACATCGTCCGCGCTGAAACCATCGTTGACACCCTCGGCACTGACGCACTTCGATATTTCCTCCTGCGCGAAGTTGTCTTCGGAAGCGATGGATCGTTCAGTTTCGATGCCCTGGTGCAGCGCTATAACTCCGATCTCGCCAACGGACTCGGCAACCTCGCCAGCCGCACCCTGACCATGATCACCCGTTATTTCAAGGGAGAGATTCCCTACCCCTCCCTTTCCGCGCAAACCCCCGCTGACGCTGCCATCGCCGAAGCCGCAAAAAAAGTTATTGCCGACTACGGCACGCTCTTCGATCAGTATCAGTTCTCGCGTGCGCTCGAAACCGCGTGGGGATTGGTCGCGGCGGTCGACAAATACATTGTCGAAAATGAGCCCTGGTCGTTAGACGAAAAGAAAGATGAAGAAAGTCGCGCTCGCCTCGCCACCGTCCTCTACACCAGCGCCGAAGCCCTGCGAATCGTCACCGCCCTGGCGCATCCCGTGATCCCCGAAGCCACCGCGAAGATATGGTCGCAGATGGGCCTCGGCGATATCAAGAAATTCGACCTCAAAGAATTGCAGTGGGGACAGCTCCACCTCGGCACCAAATTGGGTGACGTGCAAGCAGTGTTTCCTCGCGCCGACAAATCCGCAGTAGAGAGGATGCAGAAAATGGAAGAAAGTAACGCAACGAGCGTTTCGCCAGTTAGTGCGAGCACGGCCCAGCCGAGCGCGCCACCGCAGTCAGGGGCAACATCGGTAGAGACGAAGCCGCCGGCCAAGCCCCCCGCCCCGATCCCCGACGGCAAAATCAGCATCGACGATTTCGCCAAAGTCGAATTGCGCGTAGCGCAAGTAAAAACCGCCGAACGTGTAAAAGGCGCCGACAAACTCCTCCGCCTCGAAGTCGATCTAGGAACCGAAATCCGCCAACTGGTAGCCGGCATCGCCGAAGCCTACGAACCCGAAACGCTGATCGGCCGTAAAGTCGTGGTCGTAGCCAACCTAGCGCCCCGCAAGCTGCGCGGTCTCGAATCGAACGGCATGATCGTAGCCGCCTCGCCCGAAGGCGGCAAAGCGGTTCTGGCCGGTTTTCTGGAAGATGTCCCCATAGGCACGCGCCTGAAATAACGCGGCGCTTCGCGAACGACCAACTACAATCGACCAACAACCGTGTTCATCGACTCCCACGCCCATCTCGAAGGCGAACGCTATGACGCCGATCGTGACGCCGTCCTCGCGCGCGCCAAACAAAACGGAGTCGAAGCCTATCTCGCCATCGGCAACGGCGAAGGCCCCGACACTGCCAACTGCGGAATTCAGCTAGCCGAAAAATATGACGGCAACCCGCACTATCCTCGAATCTGGGCCAGCGTAGGAATTCATCCTCACGAAGCCCACCTCGCCACCGAAGCCGCTGACGCCCAAATGCTGCAATGGGGGCGCCATCCCAAGGTAATCGCCTGGGGAGAAATCGGCCTCGACTACTTCTACGACCACTCCCCGCGAGAAATACAAAAAGCAGTTTTCCTGCAACAGATGGAGCTAGCAAAAGCAGCGAAGCTCCCCATCATCATCCACTGCCGTCCCTCCAACAACAGCGAGAACGCGTGGAATGACTGCTTGCAGATGATCGCAGATCATTGGACGCCCACTGGTCTCGCCGGCATTCTCCATTGCTTCACCGGAAGCGTCGCCCATGCCCAGCGCGCCCTCGACATGGGCTTCCTCATTTCCTTCGCCGGCAACATCACCTTCCCCAAAGCGCAGCCCATCCGCGACGCCGCGCAAATCGTCCCGCTCGACCGCATGCTGATCGAAACCGATTCCCCCTACCTCGCTCCCATTCCCCATCGCGGCCAGCGCAACGAACCCGCGTTTGTCGCCGAAGTCGCCCGCCAGATCGGCGAATTGCGCAACTTGTCCGCAGAAGAAATCGGCGCCCGCACCACGCAGAATTTCTATGATTTTTTTAAACTCTCGCCAACCTCCAATGACAAAATGAATTTGTCATCCTGAGCGCAGCGAAGGACCTGCTGTCGCCCGCAGTGCGTAGCTCCGGGCATTGTTCCGCCGCAGCCGCTCCAGCCTTCGCAGACAATCCCTCTTCTGTTACCCTCATGAGTACACATTGTGGGGCGCCGATCGATGAACACAGATTTCAGCTCTTAGGCGTCAGGTGTCGGGCACAAGCCCCGCGGTTTTTCCTGATACCTGACACCTAAGACCTGACGCCAGCTCTCGACGGTGATTAGCCATGCCCGATAACAGTTTCGATATCGTCAGCAAAATCGACCTTGCGGAAGTGAACAACGCCATTCAGCAGGCGACGAAGGAAGTCAGCACGCGCTTCGACCTCAAAGACTCGAAATCGCAGATCGCGATGGAAGGAAACGACGCCATCATGTTGCACTCCGCCGACGAATTCAAAATGAAGGCGGTGAATGACGTCTTCCAAGCCAAACTCGTAAAACGAGGCGTCCCGCTGAAAGGCTTGACCTACGCCGCATTGGAGCCCGCCGCCGGCAGCACGGTGAAACAGAAGATCACGATTCAGCAAGGCATTCCGATCGAGAAGGCGCGCGAGATCGTGAAGCTGATCAAGAATTCGAAGAAAAAAGCGCAGGCCTCCATCCAGGCCGACGTAGTGCGCGTCAGCAGCAAAGACCGTGACACGCTTCAGGAAATCATTGCCATGGTCAAGCAGCAGGATTTTGGCATCGATCTCCAGTTCACAAATTATCGGAGCAACTGATCTCCGGAGAGACCGGGAAATTGAGTACGACTACATCCAGTAACGGGAAAGAGATCTTCGATCTTCTGCGCGACGACATCGTCGCGATCGAAGAACAGTTCGGCCGCGACACCGTCTCCGATGTCGCAGCGATCACCGAGATCGGCGAATACCTGCGCGCCGGCGGTGGCAAACGAATTCGCCCCGCGCTCCTGCTGCTCTCGGCCAAGCTTCTAGGCTACGAAGGAACCGGTGCGGTCAAGCTTGCATCGGTCGTTGAAATCATCCACACCGCGACGCTCGTCCACGACGACATCATCGACGAAGCTCAAACCCGCCGCGGCCGTCCCGCCGCTAACACCCGCTGGGGCAACTCGATGTGCGTGCTCGCCGGAGACTGGCTCTACATGCAGGCCTTCAAGGTCGCCGTGCAGGAGCGCAACTTCCGCATCCTCGATGTGCTGGTCGAACTCACGCAACAATTGGTCGAAGGCGAATTGCTCCAGATGGAGAAGCTAGGCCAACTCATCTCCCCGCAAGAGCATCTCGACCTCATCTATCGCAAGACGGCGTGCCTGTTCTCTGTATGCATGCGCGTAGGCGCTATCCTCGGCGGCGCCACCACAAATCAAGAAGACCGCCTCGGCCAATACGGTCGCGATCTCGGCATCGCCTTCCAGATCGTCGACGATGTGCTCGACCTCACCGCGTCAGAGAGCGTGCTGGGCAAGCCCGTGGCCAGCGACCTGCGTGAAGGCAAAGCCACCATGGCCGTCATTCATGCGCTAGAACGTTGCACACACATCGAGCGAAAACAGATCGAAACCGTTCTTCGCGACCGCGCCTTCAACGGTGTAACCCACGCCGATATCCTGACCATCCTCAAGCGCTACGGTTCCCTCGAATACGCCTCTCAGGAGGCCGCCCGCTACGCCGAATCCGCCCGCAAAGCCATCTGCATTTTTCCCGACTCCGAAATTAAACGCGCCCTCCTCTGGGCCCCCGAGTACGTGGTTGCTAGAGAAAAGTAACTTTCAGCGATAGACGAGCAAAAGCAAAGAAGAGAGTTGTCATCCTGAGCGAAGCGAAGGACCTGCTTCTCGCCGCGGATAAGTGAGTAATTTCAGATCTAATCTATCCCTTCACCGCAATCCCAATCATCTCAAACCGCCCTTTCAGCAACAGCGTCCCTGATCCCAAAAACGCCCGTGCCGGAAACTCCCGCGAAAACAGCTTCACATAGGCGGCATTAAATTTTTGCCACAAAGAAACATCTGGCGAATACACCTGCACCCAAACTAGATCGTCCATCGTCATTCCCGCCTCCCGCAGCACTGCCTGAAACCCGTCAAATAAAAGCTCCAGTTCGGCATCAACATCCGCCGGCGCCTCGCCGGTAGCCGGATCAACACCGATTCGTCCCGCAATATAAAGCGTGTCGCCCACCAGCACCGCATCGCTGAAAGGTAGCCCCGCTCGACGATTTGGGAGATTAATGTAACGTCGATTCTCTCCTGTCAAAGACACCTCCTGAAGTCCTCCAATGTAGCAGGAACGAGAAGTGTAGAACGCCCGCCTAAGCTACGTAGGGGCAGAGCCCGCCCCGAGCTTGTCGAAGGGTGCCCTCACCTACCCTGCCGAGCGAAGCTGGGCAACTCCGCCCAAAAGAAAGTGCGCTAACCCTCAGCCTCCAGCCGCGTCTGACACAGAGAGCATTAGAAAGAAGAAAACGAGGAGGCCTGCTCAAATGGCGCACAAGAGTCGATATTGCTCATTCCCAGTATCCGCCATTGTGGTTCTAGTGGCGGCAAGCATGTGTGCGTTTGCCCAAGATCAGACCCGCGAGTTCCACTGGACCGGCAAGCTCTCTCCCGATCAGATTGTCGAGATCAAGAACCTTAACGGCAAGATCGAAGCACGCGGAGACAGCAGCATCGATCAGGTGGAAGTTACCGCCGAGAAATCAGGCCGCGACGCCGACGAGGTCAAAATCAACGTCGTTCCCAGCGCCGAAGGAGTCACCATCTGCGCCATCTATCCCCACGGAGCGACCGGCCCCTGCGAGCCCGGAGACAAATGGCACGTAGACAGCCACAACGAAAAAGCCAGAGTCGACTTCACCGTGCGCATTCCGATGAATCTCCGCTTTGCTGCCACGTCGATCAACGGAAGCATCGCCGCCGAAAATATCGGCCGCGTCGTGCGCGCCAATTCCGTCAACGGATCGGTGCACGTTTCGACCAAGCAGTGGGCGCAGCTTTCATCCGTCAACGGGTCGATCGAGGCCAGCATGGGCAGCGCCGACTGGACGGGCACGCTGAAAATCAGCACCGTGAATGGTTCGATCGATCTGCGCATGCCGAGCGAACTCAATGCCAACGTCCGCTTCAGTTCCGTCAACGGCCGCCTCACCTCCGACTTCCCGCTGACCATGAGCGGCCATTTCGGAGGCCGCCGCATCGAAGGCCGCATCGGCAATGGCGGAAGAGAACTGGTCGTCGACACCGTGAACGGCAGCCTGCGACTCAAGAGCGAATCGATTTAAACTTCTTAATCCATTTGTGATCCTGAGTGAAGCGAAGGACCTATGCATTGCGCTTGCAGCCGGCGCCCCGCCGACTCAAGCGCAATTGTCGGGAGTCTTTAACCCTAAGCGAGCCGCTGATCGAAAGGCGCGTCTCGAAGCTGACGCCCGCACCCGTTGCTATACTAGACCAACCCGTTTCGCCAATGACCGACCTGCTCTCCATAATCTCGCGCCACGGTTACCTCTTCCTGGCGCTGGTGTGCCTCGCCGAGGCCATCGGTTTTCCCCTGCCCGCCGCTCTCGCCATCCTCACCGCCGGAGCCGTCGCCGCCTACGGCCATCTCCATTTCTATCTCGTATTCGGCATCGCCCTCGTGTCGATGATCTTCGGAGACGTCATCCTCTACTTCATGGGGCGCTTCAGCGGATGGGCCTTGCTCGGCATCCTCTGCCGTCTCTCCGCTAATCCCGAAACCTGCATCCTGCGCTCCGCCGAATATTTCTACCGCCGTGGCAAAGTGACATTGCTTTTCGCCAAATTCATTCCCGGCATCAACACCATGTCGCCGCCTTTAGCCGGCAGCATGAAAATGCGCCTCGGCGATTTTCTGCAATTCGACACTCTCGGCGCAATTTTCTACGTAGGCGCCTACGCCACCGTTGGATATCTCTTCAGCGACATATTGCGCGACATCACTCGCGGACTCCGCTCCGCCGGCTTCGCCGCAGAAATCATCTTCGGCATAGGCCTCGCCATCTATGTCATCTACCGAATCTACATCTACCGCAAATACCGCCTCCTCGACATAGTCCCGCGCGTCCCCGCCGAAGAACTCGCTCGCCGCCTAATGTCCGAAACTGCTCATAACATGCTCATCGCCAACGTCCGCAGCCACGGCTATTACGACGCCGATTCCGAACGCATCGCCGGATCCATTCGCATCGAGCCCAACAACCTCATCGAAGAAGTGAGAAATCTCCCCAAGGATCGCGAGATTTATCTCTACTGCACTTGAGCGCGCGAAGCCACCAGCGCCCGTGTGGCGCGACAACTGCAAGATCTAGGATTCAAAGTCTTCGTAATCGCCGGCGGCCTCCGTGCCTGGCGCAAGGCCGGCAATCCCGTAGAGCGAGTCCCCCACGACGACCTGGTCAAGCTACCAACCTTCAATTAATCAACTGCGCATCCCGTCTTTGCTTTTCCTGCTCGTGCTTTTCCTCACTCTGCCTTCCCCGCGCTGTTGCTTTTCCTGCCTTACCAGCGCTATCGTCCCCACATGGCACGCACCGCTGCATTCTGCGGACTAATCCTCGCCGCCGGCGAATCCTCCCGCATGGGCCGCGACAAAGCGCTCCTCCCCTGGCCGCCGCAGCCCACCAACTCCACCGGAGACACATTCCTCTCCGCCGCCATCCGCCTCTTTCTCGACCACGTCGATGAAGTCCTCGTAGTCACGGGCAAGAATCAGTCCGCGCTCGCTCCCATCATCTACGCCAACGGAGCCGCCCTCGTCATCAATCCCGACCCCGACCGCGGCCAGTTCAGTTCGCTTCAAGTCGGACTGCAAGAAGTTCTCAACCGTGGCCGCGACGCCGCCATGGTTACCCTGGTTGATCGCCCGCCCGTCCGCCCCGAGACCATCGAAAAGTTGCAAGCTGCTTTCGACAGCGCGACCGCAAACAGAAAGTGGGCCGTGATTCCCCAATTCGAGGGCAAGCACGGCCATCCCATCCTCCTGGGACGCGAAATGCTGACCGCCTTCCTCAACGCTCCCGCAACATCGAACGCCCGCGAGGTCGAGCACGCAAATCAGTCTGCAATCGAATACCTCTCGGTCGACGATCCCTTAGTCTCGCTCAACGTCGATACGCCCGAGCAATACGCCGCTTTGTAACGACGCCTTAGTAATCCTTAGTGTCCTTAGTGGTTCAGCCTTTTGCCGCGTCGATTGCGATCTACCACCCTGCGAACGCTATATTGATATCCATGCCCCACCTAACCTCCCGCCAAACCGAATTCATAGAAAACGTTCTCGGCCTCCACCCGCAAGTCGCCACCTTCGACTGCGACGGCACCCTCTGGTCGGGCGATGCCGGTGAAGGATTCTTCTCCTGGGAACTGGATCAAGACCTGGTCTCGCCCGAGATCGCGCGCTCGATGCGCGCACGCTATGCTGACTACAAAGCCGGCAAGGTTCCCGAAGATGTCATGTGCGGAGAAATGGTCGCCATGCATCGCGGCCTTCGAGAAGAAGTAGTCCAACAGGCCTGCGACACTTATTTCGCCCAGGGGATCGCCCAAAACATTTTTCCCGAGATGCGCGAACTCATCGCGCGTCTGCGCGCCGACGGCCAACCCAACCCATGCGACGTCTGGGCCGTCTCCTCTTCCAATCAATGGATCATTCGCAGCGGCATGCGCTACTTCGGCATCCCCGAAAATCGCATCCTCGCCGCCGAAGTAGCCATAGAGAGTAGTCCGGCCGGCCGCATCATCACCGACCACCTGATTCGAATCCCCAGCGGCCCCGGCAAGCCCGAGGCTATCCTCTCCGCCCTGAAATCCGCCTCCGAAACCCGCCCCGATTGCGCCTTCGGCAATGCCATCTGGGACCGCGAAATGCTAGCCCTCTCCAAGCATCCCTACGTCATCAACCCCAATCCCGACCTAAAAGAAATTGCAATTGCAAACGGCTGGATGGTGTATCAACCGAAGAACGAATTGTAAACGATCGCCTGAGGTGATAGGCTTCCGCGTCATTGCTCGGGCCGTATCGATCCCACTCCCAAAAAATAAAAGGAGAAAAATGAAAAAAACTCTTTGTGCGACCCTGTCCGTCGTCACGCTGCTTTGCGCTCTGCCTGCCCTGGCGCAGAATCCCCACTATGATCAAGGGCCGATTTGGCGCGTGATCTATTACCACATCAAGCCCGGTCAGGCTGAACCGTTCTGGAAAGATTTTCGCGAACACCTCAAGCCTTCGTATGACGCGCTCAAGAAAGAAGGCATACTCAGCGACTACAAAGTCTGGAACAACGTGACCACCGACGGACCGAACGACTGGGATGTTGCCGTCGGCCTCATGTTTCCAAACTGGTCCGCGCTCGATCAGAGCGACGCCAAAACCGCCACCATCTTCGCCAGACATTACGGATCACGAGAAGCAATGATCGAGGCAGCAAAAAACGCAACGAACTTCGCGAAGTAGTAGCCAGCAAGTTGGCGCACGAAGTGATGCCAAAATAAAAATTGCGTAACCCGCATGCAGTGGGTCAGTTTGAATTTGCTTCTATTGAATTTGCTTTGAAAGGGCAGGCCTTCAGCCGTGCCGTAACTGTCGGAGTGTTTGCAGCAAACTGTTTAGCCGCTGAGGGAATGTGTCCCCCAAACTGACCCACCATCCCAACGTCGCGGGCGTTCCGCTGTGCTTTCGGTCTCTGCTCAAACGTCGCGCAGCAGCGCGGCAAGCGCGTCCATCGCCAGATGGCTTGCGTGTTCCGAGGCCTGCGGCAACCCTCCAACTTTCTCAATCAACTCTTCCCTGCTAATCTTCCGGGCTTCGTCCACTTTTCTTCCTTTGACCAGCTCGGTGACCGCCGACCCGCAAGCCATCGCTGGAACGCAGCCTTTAGCTCTAAAACGAATGTCGGCAATGCGCTTGCCTTCCCGTTCTCCACCTTCAAGCCGAAGCGTAAGTTCGAGAATATCGCCGCACACAGGATTCTCGAGTCGCGCGCTCCGATCAGGAGACTCCACTGCACCCGCGTTGCGTGGATGTTCGAAGTGGTCTAAGAGTTCGGCCGAATACACAGCAGCGATTGTAATTTGATCATGCTCATTTCCGCTCCGCGCGTTCTCCGCAGCGTTCCTTAGTACCCTTGCCGTCTCCTACAATAGAGAGATGCACAACTCGCATCACCCTCGGCGAATTGCTTGCCTCCAGCCCAGCGCGACCGTCATTCTGGCCAGCGTCGGAGAGTTGGATCGCGTAGTGGCTTGCACCAGGTATTGCGCTGACGTAGTTCCAGATGTGAAAGCTGACTCGTCTGGCGGTTCGCGCCTGATCATCGCCGATTCCTGGACGTCGAAAACGAGTGAGATTCTAGCCGCCAAACCTGACCTGATAATCGCCTCCGTACCTTATCAGGAAGCAGCGGTCGTCGAGATCCTCAAGGCGGGAATTAGCTTTCTCGGTCTCGCTCCGCGCACGCTTGACGACATTTACACCGACATCGCCTTGATCTCTTCGTCAGTCGGCGCAAGCGAGCGCGGCCAGCAAGTGATTACCGACATGCAAGCCGCGATCGAAGAGGTGCGAAGCCAGACTGCTCACCTTCCCAGAAAGCGCGTCTTCGCCGAAGAATGGGGGAAGCCCATCATCACCTCCCAGCCTTGGGTCGCTGAGCTGGTAAATGCCGCAGGAGGCGAGTTCTTAGGCGAAGCCGGCAAACAATGCTCCGCCGAAGAAGTGGCGCGATTGGATCCCGAGGTCATCATCGCGGCATGGTGCGGAGCCGGCAATCGCGTGCCGCTGGCGAAGATTGTTGCCGAAAGAAGCTGGTCGGAAACCACAGCCGCGCGAACCTCCCAGGTCTATTGCATCTGCGACGAACTCTTGAATACTCCCGCTCCTACGCTGCTGGCAGGATTGCGCGCGCTGGCCGCCGCGATTCATCCGGCGCAATTCGGCGCGCAGCAAGGACTTCGGCCGATTACGGAAGTACTGCGAAGACCAGTACCACAGCGAAGCTGAGCGCTGCTGAACTGCGGCAGCTTGATTTAGGATTATTGTCATGGCAACTATTTCGAAAACTGACAAGCTAAGCGAAGTGCGCAAGGACGCAGATCGCCTGAATGCCGAAGCGCACACGGCACATGAACTCATGGAAGGCATCACGGCTTTGCTGAACGAACAGATGCTCAAATACAACTGGGTCGGTTTCTACATGCTGGAGCCGAAGGCGAATCCCCCGATGCTGGCGCTGGGACCCTATCGCGGAGCCATGACTCCGCATACCCGCATTCCTTTAAATCAGGGAATCTGCGGCGCGGCCGCATCGTCGGGTAAGACCGTAGTGGTGGACAACGTCACGAAGGATTCGCGTTATCTGGTGTGCTCGCTCGAAACCAAGTCCGAGATTGTTGTGCCGGTTTTCGTCTATGGCGCGGTTGCGGGCGAACTGGATATCGATAGCCACTTCCCCGCGGCGTTCGGCGCCGAAGACCGCACCATGATTGAATACATCGCCGAGCTCGTGGGCAAGCGACTGGAGAAGGAACAGACCGCCTCCTCATCATCTCGTGCCGGAAAGTCATGAAGCGCGTCGTCGCCGCCTTGATCGTGAAAGATGACCTGATTCTGGCCTGCCAGAGGACGAGGCACCAGCCCATGCCGCTGAAGTGGGAATTTCCCGGCGGCAAGATCGAGGACGGCGAGCAGCCGCGCGATGCCATGCGGCGCGAACTCGAGGAAGAACTGGGGATCGTGGCGGATGTAGGCGTCGAGGTCGCCCGCCTCATCCATGAATATCCCGGCGGTGGGTCGGTCGAGCTGCGTTTCTTCGAAGTACGGCACTACCACGGCGAAATCGAGAACCGAATCTTTCGCGAAATTCGGTGGGTGACACGGCAAGAGTTGCTGAGCCTCGATTTTCTGGAGGCCGACTTGACTCTCGTGAAGGATCTCGCGGAAGGAAAGATTCTGTGAGTATGATTCAACGCCATACCAGGTACGGTCGCACAGCTTTTCACGGAGAACTGAGAACCGGGAACTGAGAACTCAACCACGATGCTCGAAGCCGAAAAACAGCCACCGCAAGCCGCCTTTGAAATCAAGAAAGGCGCAAGGCCGGTGATGACGCTCAGCGAGCAAGACGTTCGAGAAGTATCTCGATCCGCGAGAGCTAATCGACGGACTGGAAGACAGTTTTCGAGCGCTCGAGTTAGATGAAATTCAATCGCCGCCGCGATCAAAACTCTCGGTGCCCGGAAAAGGTTTCTCGCTGACGATGCCGGCGTGGCAGCCCGGAATGCAGCTGACCGTCAAGATCGTCAACGTCTTCGACGGCAACCTGCAAATCGGTTTGCCCAATCACCTGGCACTGATTACCCTGTTCGACCCGAACACAGGAGCGACCTCCTGCATCATGGACGGAACACACGTTACGGCCGTTCGCACCGCAGCTGCCGCAGCTCTTTCCGTTCGCCTGTTGAGTCGCGCCGATTCACGGATCGCCACCGTGATCGGCGCCGGCGTTCAGGGACGTCAACACCTACGATTGCTTCCTTTGGTGAGGAATTTCGAGCGCATCAACATTTGTTCACTGCGCTTCGAAGAAGCTCAGAAACTCGCAACACGGAGTGAAATTGCACGTGCCACCGCAAACGTCGAAGAGGCCGTCGGTGAGTCGGACGTTGTCTGCCTGGCGACTCACTCGCCTGAGCCCGTGATCAAATCGTCATGGATAAAGGCGGGCACGCACGTCACCTCGGTTGGATTTCACCCTCCAAACGGAGAACTGCCGAAAGATCTCGCGAGAAACCATCGCCTCTTTGTCGAAATGCTCGATGCTTTTCAACCAACTCCGGTTGGATGTAGCGAACTCGCGAACCTCGACAGTTCAAAGGGCACGACTCTCGGAGCGGTAATCCTTGCTCGCAAACCGGGCCGCGGCAAAGACGATGAAATCACGGTCTACAAGGCGATGGGCATCGCAATGGAAGATATGGTCGCCGCCAATTTAACTTTTCAGAGGGCCAAGCAGGATGGAGGCGGGAATGTGGCGGCATTGTGATTTCGCCAGCGGGGCGCGGACCTGAATTAGCCTTATTTCACGTACCGCCGTGCATGAGTCCATACACGTAGGCCACGGTTAATCCAATCATAATCACAGTGGTTGCCCAGGCAATAATGTTAAAAGTCAGCTTGTTTACGTATTCGCCCATCAATTCCTTCTTGTTGATCAGCAGTAACATAAAAATGAGCACGAAGGGCAGCACCGCGCCATTGACCACTTGCGAAAATACCGCGATCTTGATCAGTGGAAGACCGGGGATTAGCACCACCGCTCCTCCAGCAGCGATGAGCGCGGTATACAGCCAGTAAAAGGCGGGAGCTTCGGAAAATTTGCGCTCCACGCCAGACTCGAGCCCCAATCCTTCGCAGACGGTGTACGCGGTCGAAAGCGGCAGAATAGACGCGGCGAAGAGCGACGCATTAAACAGCCCAAGCGCAAACAATATGTAAGCCCAGTCGCCCGCCAGGGGACGGAGTGCCTGAGCGGCGTCTGCAGCATCGCGTATGTCGCGGTTGCCGTGAAGGTAGAGAGTGGCGGCGCAAGCCACGATGATGAACCAGGCAACAACGTCAGTAAAGATGCAGCCCACAATCACATCGAGCCGCAACGTCTTGTACTGCCGCCGCGTAACTCCTTTCTCGACGATCGACGACTGCAGATAGAACTGCATCCACGGCGCGATCGTGGTCCCCACCACGCCGATCACCATGTAGAGATACGGACCCTGACTGAAAGCCGCCATCTGCGGAGGCTTGATTGTGACCTTGATGGCCTCAATCCATGCCGGTTTCGCGAGCAATCCGGCAAATATGTAAGTGACGTAGAAGAACGAAGCGGCCAGAAAGATTTTCTCAACGCTTTTGTATTGACCTTTGACGGCAATGAGCCAGACGATTACGGCGCAGATCGGAACGGAAATATACTTGGAGACTCCGAACAGCCCCATGCTTCCGACGATGCCGATAAACTCCCCGACAACGTTCCCGAAATTCGTAATCAGAATACCCAGCATCATGAGGAAGGTGATGCGCAGACCGAATTCTTCGCGGATCAAATCGCTCAGACCCTTGCCGGTAACCGCCCCCATGCGAGCGCACATTTCCTGGACGACGATCAAAGCGACGGTCGTCGGGATCATCGTCCACAAGAGCATGTAGCCGAACTGCGCACCCGCCTGCGAATACGTCAAAATGCCGTTCGCATCGTTGTCGACATTCGCGGTAATGAAACCCGGCCCCACGACGGCAAAGAAGAGCAGGAGCCGGAATTTCCAACTTCTCAGGAATTTCATGCGCAATGGATACGGAAACGGTCAATTTGGCAAAACAGAACGATCAGAATAAATGCAGCAAGCGTTGTCTGGATAGGTGAATTTGATGGGACAAGAAGGTTTTCTTGCGCAAGTAGTCTCCGCAGGCGCTCGCAGGAGGGATGCCTAGAGCTTGGCGCGCAGCATGGCGATTACGTCATCCGGCGTGATCACGCCGATGAGATGGCTCTGTTCGTCGACGACCGGCAAGGTCAGCAGATTGTATTTATCGAAGAGTTCCGCGAATTCCCGTTCCTTCGCGCCCTCACGGCAAGAAATGAGCGGCTCCTGCGCCAGCGCCAGAAGCGGGGTCGCGGCAGGAGCGAGAACGATCTTCACCAGCGGCACCGAGCCCGCCAGAGTTCCATGAGAATCCGTCAGGTAGATAGTGCTCATGTTTTCCATGCGACCTTCGAAGGAACGCATACCTTCGATCGCGTCCTGGGCAGTTGCGGTCACGGGCAGCGCAATGTATTCGGTGGTCATCCGCCCGGCGGCGCTGTTCTCTTTGAACTCGAGCAGTTCGGTGACTTCCTGGCGTTCTTCGGGTTGCATTTGCACCAGGATTTCTTCCGTCCGCTCGTCGGAAAGATCGGCCAGGAGGTCGGCGGCAGCGTCGGGTTGCATCTCCTCGACAATGTCCGCGGCTCGTTCGGAATCGAGCGATTCGAGGACCGATCTCTGGACCTTGGGCTCGAGTTCCTCGAGCGCTCCCGCGGCTACGCCCTCATCAAGCGTCTCGAAAACAGCTTCGCGCTCGTCGGGAGCAAGACTTTCGACGATGTCGGCGATGTCGGCGGGATGGAGTTTCCCCAGCCGCTCATTCGAAATCTTCAGCTTGACGCGGCGCGCAGGATCGGTTTCAACGATGTCCACGAAATCCCATGGGATGTCGCGGGGAGGGACGCGCAACAGCAGGGCGCGAAGCGCAGCCGCCGGAATCACACCCTTGAGAAGGCGTCGCACCGCGCCACGCGCGCCCACATCGACGCCGCCCACTTTTAGAATGGGGCGGTTCTGCACGGTTTCATGGGTAAAATCTACGTCGTTCACGCGCACAACTTTGCGGCCATGCACGTCAATCACCTGCTGATCGAGCAAATCCCGACTGAGCAGCAACAAGCCTTCGGAACCGTCGGCAGAGACCCATTCCGCAGCAGCGGAGGAGGCGCGGATGCCACCGTTGATGTCGGAAACGGCAGTCAACGGCAGGACGCGATTTCCCGTGGACGTTTTGACGATGAGCAGGGCGACGCGGGACCTGTCCTCCTGCGGAGCAAGAGCCACCTCGCGCACACGGCCACTAGCGGCGCCGGAGGCGTCATAGACGATCGAGCCCAACAATTCGCTGAGCGAGACGGTGGCCATGGTGAAGAGAATACTCAAGCGCAGGCGTGGACGCCAGAACAATGAACAAGACTTGCGAACACTTGTAACCTGAAGACATTACGCGGTAGGTCAACCTTGTGCCCTGTGGTTGACACTTTATGGTTGACTGACTAAACTCCGATTTCTTCGACTGAAGCTTTCATCTGTCGTTTGAACGAGTCGGCTGTACACGAGAACATTATGGGAAAGCGTCCTCGCATCGCCGTGGTTGGCAGCGCCAACGTTGATTTGACCACGTTCTCTGACCGGTTTCCGGAGCCGGGTGAGACTATCTTTGGGCAGAAATTCGACCTGGGGTTTGGAGGAAAAGGCGCAAACCAGGCGGTTGCGGCGCGGCTTTGCGGAGCCGACGTTTTCATGGTTGCGAAGGTCGGGGACGATCTTTTTGGTCCGTCGACAATTAAGAATTTTGAAAACCTGGGCATCGATGCCGCGCACGTGCGGCAGGTTAGCGGAGTGTCGAGCGGAGTGGCACCGATCTTCGTCGATCCTTCGGGCCAGAATCGGATCATCGTTGTCAAAGGCGCAAATGACGAATTGAAACCACCCGACGTCGATGCTGCGGCCGAAATGCTGAAGAGCGCTGACTGCATCGTTCTCCAGTTCGAGATCCCGCTGGAAACTGTGTACCACACAATTAAGTTCGCGCGCCGAAATAACATACGCTGCATCCTGAATCCTGCGCCGGCACAGCCTATCGACATTCAAGCCATCGCGGAGCTCGATTATTTCATTCCCAATGAAAGCGAGGCGTTCGCCATTTCCGGCATGCGAGTCACTGATGTCGATGAAGCCAAGCGCTGCGCGACGAGGCTCCTGTCCAGCGGCGTGCGCCGGGTTCTCATCACGCTCGGAGCGAACGGCGCGCTGCTGGCGGGTAGTGACGGGATGAATCACGTGCCGGCTTTCACCGTGAAAAGCGTTGACAGCACGGGAGCGGGCGATGCGTTCATCGGCAGCTTCGCGACTTTTCTTGGCGGAGGCTTGCCCGAGCTCGAGGCTGTCAAACGCGCCAACCTTTACGCGGGACTTTCGACTACGGGCGTGGGAACGCAGAAATCTTTCTATGATCGCGCACGCTTCGACGCTGAATGGGCGGCACGGTCCAAGACCTAGATTTACTTCTCCATCAACAAAACTTTTTCTGCATCGTCGATTTCAGCCAGCTTGACCTCGATCACTTCATTGTCCGTCGTCTGTACCGTTCGGCCAATGAAAGTGGCTTCGACTGGCAGTTCGCGATGGCCGCGATCGATCAGCACGAGGAGTTGCACAAGGCTCGGGCGTCCGTGAGAAAAAAGCGCGTCAAGCGCGGCACGCGTGGTGCGTCCGGTGTAAAGCACGTCGTCGATGAGAACGATCTTCTTGCCCTCGATCGAGAAACCGATCTCCGTTTCCTGCACCACCGGCTTGGGGCCGAGCGTGGATAGGTCATCACGATAGAAGGTGATATCTAGCGTGCCCACGGGAACTTTCTTCTTTTCGACCTGCTGAATCATTTTGCCCAGACGCTCGGCGATAGGAACGCCGCGGCGGCGGATTCCGACCAGGCCGAGGCCGTCCACGCCCCCATTTTTTTCCAGGATTTCGTGGGCCAGACGCACCAGGGTACGTTCAATTTCGGAACCTGACATCAACTGCGCCTTTTGGCGGAGCGCCGTTTTGCGGACCGCGTTTTTCTTTACTGTCATGCTTCGATTACCTCGTCACCATTCGTTTAAAGTCGGGAAATAAGTTGCGGAGCGGAATGATCCCGGTTCTTGAATGTAGTGGCGCTTCTCTCAAACGTCAAGCATACCTGATTAACGGCAATACTTGCCGTTGCGATGCACCAGTGCTGCCGGGTTGTAGCCGGTCGATCTTTCTCTAAAGTTTAGAGTAAACTTGTTGAGCGCAGCTTCGTTTTGGCATCTGGCAACGGCAACTTCACAATCCGGAAATAATAGTCCGGGTCACAAATCCCCGAGGTGCGTGATGAAACGAACTCTTCCTGCGCGAATCATTCTGCTTTCCACAATTCTGCTGGTTGCAACGATTCTGGTCTTTCGCCACGAAGCGTTGGTCGGCGCTGCGCCCGCGTTCAAGGGTGTCCTTACCTATCACAACGACAACTTGCGGACGGGGCGAAATTCAATCGAAAGTACGCTCACCCTCAAGAACGTGAATTCCAATACGTTTGGGAAATTGTTTGTGATCCCGACAGACGGATTAGTGGATGCGGAGCCGCTATATGCTCCAAACGTCAGCATTCCCGGAAATGGCACGCACAATGTGCTCTTTGTGGTAACAGAAAACGACACGGTTTACGGGTTCGACGCGGATAACGGAACCAATCTCTGGCAAGTAACAATGCTGGCGAGTGGCGAAGTTCCGTCGGATAACCGCGGGTGTTCTCAGGTTACTCCGGAAATAGGAGTTACTTCGACCCCGGTCATTGATCTTAGTGAAGGTCCGCACGGAACTATCTACGTCGTCGCAATGAGTAAGGATTCCAAGTCTAACTATCATCAGCGTCTGCACGCGCTAGACATTACTACGGGAGCGGAAGAGTTCGGCGGCCCGGTGGAAGTCGTTGCCCAATACCCCGGAACGGGCGACAACAGCCAGAATGGCTACGTGGTTTTCGATCCCAAGCAGTATAAGGAGCGGGCAGCATTATTACTCGTCAACCATATCGTATATACCACTTGGGCTTCGCATTGCGATGATCGACCTTATACGGGCTGGATCATCAGTTATAACGAAGGAACTTTGGCGCAGCAGTCGGTACTCAACGTAACTCCAAACGGCAATGAAGGCGCAATATGGGGCGCTGGGGCCGGGCCTGCCGCCGATTCAAGCGGAAACATTTATTTTCTCGACGCCAATGGAACGTTTGACACTTCGCTTAACGACAAAGGATTCCCTGCGAATGGTGATTATGGCAATGCCATTATGAAGTTATCGACCAAGAAGGGCGAACTCGCTGTCTCCGACTACTTCAATATGTACAACACGGTAAGTGAGTCAGATGCGGATGAAGACTTGGGATCGGGTGGTGCGATGATCGTGCCTAATTTCAAAGATTCTAGCGGCGTCCTGCATGAACTGGTTGTCGGCGCGGGCAAGGACTCAAACATCTATCTCGCAAGTCGCACGAACATGGGGAAGTTTAATCCGAACAATAACAATCAGATTTATCAGGAGGTAACGGGAGCGCTGGCGGGATCGGTGTATTCGGCTCCCGCATTTGATGGCAAGCGAATTTACTATGGTGCCGTGGGCGATGCGATTAAGGCGTTTTCTTTCAACAGCAGCGGGCTACTGAATACCACTCCCTCTTCGGCCACGGGTACCCAGTTCGGTTATCCTGGCGCGACGCCCAGTATCTCGGGGAGTTCGGAAGGCACTCTAATTCTGTGGGCGACGGAAAATACTTCGCCTGCGGTGCTGCATGCCTACAGTGGTAACAACCTTTCTGTGGAGTTATATAACTCGAATCAGGCAGCGGGTGGACGCGACAACTTTGGCGATGGAAATAAATTCATCACGCCGATGATCGCTAACGGCAAGGTCTACGTGGGCACAACCAACGGCGTGGGAGTGTTGGGGCTCTTGCCTTAGCATCCAGCCAACCCACACGGCTTTATGCCGCCTAAGCCAAGATGATGTTGCTGGGCAAGTCTATCTCTTACTTTGAAGCCTCCGAAAGCGGCAGCCAGACCTGAAAACGCGTGTCGCCGGGCTCCGAAGTAACCTGGATGTTCCCTCTGTGTTTTTTCACGATGCGCTGCACCGTGTCGAGTCCCAGGCCTGTTCCCTCACCGACCCCTTTGGTTGTGAAGAATGGTTCAAAGATGTGCGGCTGAACCTCGGATGAGATTCCCGGGCCGTTGTCAGCAATCTCAACGACTACGCAACTATCGTCGCGATAGGTTCGGACTCGAAGCTCGCCTTTGCCGCCCATGGCATCGATCGCGTTATCTATGATGTTGGTCCACACCTGATTGAGTTCGCTGCCGAATGAATTCACCAGGAACGGCATGCGCTGGTAGTCGCGCTGCACAGTTATTCCGCGCTTGAGCTTGTGGTTCAGGATGGTGAGAGTGGTCTCCAGGCTTTTCACGATGTCAACATTTTGTACTGGAGCCTGGTCCATATGCGTATATTCCTTGATCGCACAGACCAGGTCTGAGATTCGCGACGTGCTGCTCTCGATTTCGTTCAGCAGGTTCGCGATCTCGACGGAGGCGGCAATACGGACCAGCGCCGCGCGAGCAGTATCTGCATCAAGGGCTGCGAATAGCGACTCCAACGCTTCCGGTCTGATATTTTTCTTTGCGAGATCGGCCGCCAACTGCCACAAGTCATTTAGCCCGTGACTGCGCAACAACGAATCGACCTGCTCTTCCAGGTCGCTGGCCGTCAGCGGATCGGGAGGCGGTTCATCGCGCTGAATAAACAACGTCTCCAACTTCTCGATTTCTGCTCTCTGCGCTGCGGTAAGATCACGCCTGCCGAGTTCGAGACTCGCGTTCTTGATTTTCTTCAAGATGTCACGCAACTGCCCAGTAGCGCGTTTCGCGGCGGACGCAGGATTATTGAGCTCGTGAGCCAAGCCCGCGGAAAGTTTTCCTAACGCGGCTAACCGGTCGCGCTGCTGTTCGATTCGGGTGGTTTCGCGGATGCGGTCGGCCATCACGCCCACCAGCCGTTTCGCCAACTCAGGCATCTTCTGCACGAGCTCTGGAAATAGCGCCGCCGGAAATCGCAAAACGCGACTATCCGTGACCGAGCGCCCATTCACCTTAAAATGCGTCATCCTCGAATAAGGAAGAGTTCCAGTAACGTCGCCCGCCTTCAGCGAAAACGAGACAGTGTCGCCGCCCATGTCACCGTGGACTTCAAGTTGCCCCTCAAGAATCACAAACATTGAATCCGCAGGAGTGCCTTGGCGCAAGTAGGTGTCACCCGCCTTGTAATTAAGTTCTTGCGACTGGCTGAGGAACCACTCGATCTGATCGTCCGGCAAATCCGCGAATGCGGGAACACGGAGCAGTTCTGATTTATCGGCCATTTATACCTTACTCAAATACTGATGGATGAATTGCACCGCCACCGATCCTTCACCAACACCGGAGGCAACTCGCTTCACCGACCCGTGGCGCACATCGCCGACGGCAAAAATGCCGGGGGTGTTAGTTTCGAGGAGAAACGGATCGCGTTCGAGCGCCCAGCCCTTGGGAGGTTTTCCGTCACGGATCAGGTCGGGACCGGTGAGCAGAAAGCCGCGCTCGTCACGCTCGACAACGTCTCCGAGCCAGTCGGTGCGTGGTAGCGCTCCAATAAAAATGAACATCGCGTTCGCAGTTACACGCTCCACTTTGTTAGTGTCAGAGCAGAGGACGGAAATTTCTTCGAGACGAGCGTCGCCATGCGCTTCGACAACGCTGGCTTGCGCCCACAACTGAATGTTGGGCGTTTCTTTGATCTGATCGATCAGATATTGCGACATGGTGCTCGCCAGAGACACGCCTCGAACCAGCATAACTACGCGATCTGCATACTTGGCAAAATTCATCGCAGCCTGTCCGGCCGAATTCGCGCCGCCGACTACATAGATAATTTCGCCCTTGCAGGATAAAGCTTCGGTAGCGCCTCCGCCGTAATAAACGCCCGCGCCCTGTAACCTCTCGATCCCGGGAGCGTCCAACTTCCGCCACTGTACCCCGCTGGCAATCATCAACGCATGACATGAGAGCTCGCTGTCGTCGCGGAGCTTGACGATGCGATACGAACCTTCAGTGCGAACGCCGACTGCTTCCTGAGGAGAAAGAATTTCTACTCCAAAACGTTGCGCCTGCGCCACGGCGCGGCGCGCGAGATCGTTGCCGCTGAGGCCCGAAGGAAACCCAAGATAGTTCTCAATCCGCGAACTCATGCCAGCCTGCCCGCCGGGCGCTTCACGTTCAATCATGACCGTGTGCAGACCTTCGGAGGCGCCGTAAACGGCGGCGGCCAGGCCGGCAGGGCCGCCTCCCACAATTGCTAAATCATAGAAGTCAGTCTGAGCGCGGGTCCGCAAGCCAACTTTTTGCGCCACGGCGGCAGGCAGGCTCTCCAAGAGTTTCGTTCCGTCTGGAAAAAGTACAACCGGCAGACTAGCGGCCTCCGGACCCAGAGCATCGACCAGACGCTTCGTCTCCGGGTCATTGGCGGAAAATTCGACGTCGATCCACTGATAGGGGACGCGATTGCGGGCAAGAAAATCACGCAGTTCATACGACCGCGGAGACCATCGTGTACCGAGAACCCGGATTCCCTGAAATGCGGGATGGTAATTGGCCTGCCAGTCATCGAGAAGATCATTGAGCTGGGGATATAGATGTTCTCCGGGAGGATCCCAGGGTTTCAAGAAAAAATAATTGATGCTCGCTTGATTAATGGCGCTGATAGCGGCGTTCGTGTCCGCGTAGGCGGTGAGCAGAGCCCGTTTCGCGTCCGGAAAAATGTGGGTCGCTTCCTGCAGAAAGGCGACCCCATCCATCCGCGGCATACGCTGATCGGCCAGAAGCAAGGCAACACTGTCGTTGCGCACCTTGAGCTGCTTCAAAATTTGTAATGCGCCTTCGGGAGAATCGCTTCCGATGACGCGATATTCCGCTCCATATTGCGAGCGCAGGTCGCGTTCGATCGCTCGCAAAACATCGGAGTCGTCGTCGACGCTCAACAAAATTGGTTTCGGCATGATTAGACCACAGCCTGTGTTGCTTGGATCTTGTCTCTCCAAGCACTGCTTAACCAAGTTAGATACGGGAGACTGCTTTTCGGTCGCGGAATCGTTTGAACTCAGAAATCAGCGACTTCACAGATTCCGAGAACTAGCGGAGCGCGCCGCATCCGATCGCAACTATGAACCGCTGCGTCAGCAAAAATCAAAATCGAAACGCAGGCCGACTCTTCAGGCTGCCAGTTCGTCGGCCACGATCTCGTCGACATAACACCAAACCCATGCCTCGCCCGGTTCGACAGAACGCATGAGAGGATGCTTCGTATTGTGAAAGTGTTTCGTCGCGTGCTTGTTCTTTGACGAGTCGCAACAGGCAACGTGACCGCAAATTAGGCACATGCGGAGATGCACCCATGTGTCGCCCGTTTTAATGCAATCTTCACAGGCATGCGTGCCGGTTTCTGTAACTTTGACCTGCTTCAGATGCGTGCATTCTTGCGCCATCAATGCCTCCGGTTTCGCAGGAACCCTACAGTTGTATGACTTTCGTTACCTGAGCGATGAAACAGAATCACGGAAAATAAACCCCACTCCCCTGAAAATGATTACACGGGGGTATTTCATTTGTGTTGCGTCTCGATTATCTCTCTTGCGTGTTGACGGTCGCTTCTACAATTCTAGTCGGACGGCGTTGCTGGGAAGGCTGGCTGCTGGCAACGGTCAATAGCTTCATCATGTGCGTCATTGGCATCAGGACCGGGCAACTCGGTTTCATCCCAGCTAACATATTCTGCATCGTACTCAGCGTCAATAATCTGCGGACATGGCGGGGCACGACGGCTGCGGCTTTAATATCTGGAAGTCGGAGCACCGACGGCAGCGATATTACTTTCACACCGCAGTGAGCAGATTCTCGGCGAAAGGCCACTCATCGTCGATCCACTGGGCATCGCAGCGAAAACCGGCAGTGCTGGCCATCTGGAACACTTCCTCCACCGAGTATTTATGACTGCTCTCCGTCCAGATAGTTTCGCCTTCCAAAAAGTCTACGCGTAGATCGGCAGCCGGAATGCGCACCGTCTGGCGGCACTTGGACTGCAGGTGCATCTCCACGCTTCGAGCCTCGCGATTGATTCGCGCGAGGTGGGCAAATTGACTTAGGTCAAAATCCGCGTCGAGTTCTCGGTTAATGCGAGCCAAAAGATTGAGATTGAAAGCGGCAGTCACTCCGACTGGATCATCATAAGCGCTCAGCAACTGCGCACTCGATTTCTCCAGGTCGGTTCCAAGAAGAAGCGAGTCGCCCGGTTCGAGAATTCGGCGCAATTCCGCCATGAATTTCACTGCTGCCGGGCGATCGAAATTGCCGATCGTGCTTCCGAGAAAGAGCACAAATAAATGTTGGTGACGCTGGCGATGCGCGGCCACTTCTACCAAGCCATCGAGATACTCACGCTCAAATCCAACAATGCTGATGGAATCAATATCGCTGAGTTCGCGCTCGCACATGACCAGAGCGGAGCGGGAGATTTCGACGGGGTAATAGAACGTCCGCTGCCAATGGCTCAGCGCTTCCAGAATCCACCGAGTCTTCTTGCCGCTGCCGCTGCCCAGTTCGGCGACCGCAACCGGCGCGTCGAGTCGCGCGACAATCTCGCCAGCATGCCGCTGCAACAGCCGCTCATCGGCGCGAGTCAGCCCATACTCAGGCAGATGGCTGATCACCTCAAAGAGCGCCGATCCCACATCGTCATAAAGATACTTGGAGGGAAGCTCTTTCTGTTTACGCGTGAGCCCGGCGCGCACGTCGGCGGCGAAGCCGGATGTGAATCCGGATGGGAATTGATAAGTGGCATTGTTGGCGGCGTTATTGATTGCGTGAACCAGCATGTGAATCCCCTTTAGATCGGGCGGATCGAGCATCCGCACGATCTTTTACTCGAACCGTCAAAACTCTTACTCGAGCGTCAACGTCTGACACAGCGAAAGCCCGCATACACATTCTGGTAGTGCGGCTGAAACCAGTTGCGGAATGTTGAGCGCAGCATGCACGCGGCAGTCCGCGCTGAACCACCCTTCATAACAAAATGCTTGCCATCGAAAAAGTCGGCGGAGTAGCCACGATAAAACGGAAACGGCTCAAAACCGGGAAATGGAGCGAACGGCGTAGAGGTCCACTCCCATCCGTTACCCAACATATCGTGAACACCGAAAGCGCTCTGGCTCTGCGGGAATGAATTCACCGGCATCGGATCCCAGTGGTGCAGATCGAAATTGCCGAGGCTGGCGTTGGGCGGCTCAGCGCCCCACGGGTACCGCCTCGCGCCTCCGTCTGAAGTGCCGTAGGCGGCGCGCTGCCACTCTGCTTCCGTGGGAAGCGACTTCCCTGCCCAGCGCGCATAGGCGGACGCTTCAGCCTGACTAACGTAGACAGGCCAGTCGAGCACTTGCGGAGTTTCGTCGAATGAAATTTCGTCGAACATCGTTCGGTAAATCCATGTGCGGCCGTGCTTTTTCCAGAACTTTGGATGAGAAATTCCCTGAGTTGTCTTCCAGTTCCAGTCGTCATCGCTCCATAGAGCCCGCGTATCATAACCGCCAGCTGCCATGAAATCGAGATATTGCCGGTTGGTCACCTTATATTGATCGATCTCAAAGGCAGGTACGTCGACGCTGTGAGCTTCGAATTCATTGTCCCAACCAAAATCGGCCGTATCGTGCGCGAGACCCAGCGTTACGGCACCTACAGGCACAGCCATCATCTTGTCGCCGACGGGCACACCAATCTCGCGTGTCGGCGCGATCCTCATATCGCCTCGCCGCACTTTCATGGCGAGCGGCAACTGATGGAGCATGTAGGCTAACGTTTCGACATGCATCAAGCGATGCTCGACGGCTACGTTGAGCAAAGTAGTGAGGGGAAAACCGTTGCGTCCTTGCGAGTCGAAATCGAAACTCGTCTTTTCAAGGGCAGCGTCGAGAGTGCTGCGCACACTGCCTACATAATTGTGGACAACATCCAGAGCGGGCCAATCGGAGGGTACATCTGACGGCAGCCCGCCGCCAACCGGATCGATGCCAAAGGCAAACAGGCGATCCAATGCCGGGTTAGCGCTCTTTAAGCAAAATCCCGCTGCATTTTCTTTCAGCAGATTCCAATCGAAAGCTTCAAGGTGTCCCACATAAAAGATGATGCGATGGCGCTCGGCAATTGGCCGCTCATACAATGACTCCTCGCGCACCAGCTCGAACAGCGCATCGCTTTCCCGTCTCGCGGCGGAGAAACGCTCCATGAGCTCGCGCGAAACCTCACTTGAAGATCCGGTGTCTTTCGGTGCAGCAAGCATACGGCACTCCCAGCCTGGAAGGGGGACTGGACAAGCGAAGCGAGACGCCCCACGACCCAGTTTTCCTTAGATGACGGTTGACGAGGCTCGGTCGCTAAATGCTTTTTTCCTTTATTTCGTTGCCGTTGCAACCTCGACCGCCTTCTAGTCCAGGTCCGATAGCTTATCTAAGGGAGTGCGCAATAGAAAGTACTCATTGATTGGGCGATCGTCGGTCAACGGCACAGTTTGCGGCGAAAGCGCAATGATTTCGTCAGTCGATGATTCGTGCGACAGAAGCAGTTGCATCTCTTCATCTGGCGACTTCGCCGGCCCCCACTCCATCATGTCTTTGATTGCGCTCTGAGGCATGCGCGCCACCAATTCCGCAGCGTTTCGAACGGGGATAGGACGATCGCTGGCGAGGAAATGCCAGCCCCAGCCGTCCATCCCTTGAAACACGCGAATATAGGAAAACGAATTCTTGATCGATCGAGCCACTGCCGCCTGTGTCGCGTCGTCGGCCTCGGGTAACCATTGCTGGAGAATTCCGCCGGCTTGCAATCTCGTCTTGGCAACAGTGTAGAAATCTTGCGAATAGAGCAAGCTGGAACCCGCCGTCTGCACCGGCGGAGGAGGATCAAGGATGATGGCATCGTATTTCGCCGGCGAGCGTTCGAGAAATCGGCGCCCATCGTCGATGACCACATGCGCTTGCGGCGATGAGAGCACCGCACTCGCGTCGGCATGGTAAAAGCTGAACATTTTCGGCACGCTCGGCACCAGTTCGACCGCGGTTCCTGAGATATTCCATGACTCCACCGAACGGAATGTTGTCCCCATTCCGAAACAGATGACCAAGGCGCTACGGGGCGAGTGGTCGAGTGAGGCCAAGGTCAAGTGGGCCATCATTTTTGTGATGGGGGTGAGTGAGGTCATCCCCATGCCATTCACCAGAAGGCGCCGCTCCATGCCTTCTCCGTAAGCGATCACGGTTGCAGTGGAATCGCGCCGCACTCTTCGCGATGGAAACTGATTTTCGAAGTTTTGCGTCGCCAGAAAAACCGAGAGGGCCAGGACGACAACGACCGACGCGGACACCCGGCTGAAAGAGCGAACGCCCGAAGCACGAGGCACGGGAAGGGCCATGGCGAACCATGGTAGGGAAAGCAAGAGCACCGACCAGCGCTCGCCGGCGAGCGGCAGCAACAGGAACCCGGCAACCAGCGGGCCAATGATGCAGCCGACCACATTGACAGCATAGGCGCGCCCAGCGCGATCAGGATCACCGCCCGACCACCGGTCGACAAGCATGGGCGTGAGAAATCCAATCATCGCCGCGAAGGGCATGACGCCGAGAAAGACTCTCACGACGATATTCAGAGGGACGCGCGTGTCCGCGGTCAGCAAAGGAAGAATTCCAAGCAACGCGAGGGATATCCAGGTGAGTCGGCTCTCTCGGCTGTGTTTGCGGCTCCAGCGCCGATAAATGCGCGAACCACAAAATGTAGCGAGCAGATACGCCACCAGGATCATGCCGAAGGAATAAACCACCGGGCCGATATATGGCGTGAACAGGCGAATCCAGATCAACTCCATACCCATGGTGGCGAGGCCGGTGGTAAACAGCAGGAGCAAAATGCTTCTGTGATTGTCGATGGGAGCGCTCGCGATTACAGAAGCGGAATTAGATGGAGTGGCGATTGGCGTCTGCGGTTGAGCCTCTCTAGACGTGAGCGAAACCAGGAAGGCTGACACGGCGATGGCCACATTAAAAGCCGCTCCGATGTAAAGCGTCTTATGAAAGCCGTAAGGCTCAATGAGAAGCAGCGGGAGAAAGGATCCGAGCATCGCGCCTAAGACATTCGCCAGATAGAGAAAACTGAAGGAGCGGCCATCGCTTTCTTGCTGGCTCTTGCGAATTGCGAACATGGCTACCGGAATTGTGGCGCCCATGCAGGCGCACCACGGCACCATGGTGAGCGACAGCCACAGGCCCGACAGCAAGTAATAGGCGGCCGATGATACAGCTGCGCGATCGGCTAACGTCTCGAGCAGGCGATGGCCCCAGATCAGTTCCGCGGGAACCACCAGCGCGGACAAACCGATCATGAACTCGAGCAAGCCATAGAGGCGAAGCGGAGCGAAGCGTATGCGGTTCTCATAGCGCCGCACCAGCGAGCCGGCCAGCCACGAACCTGCGCCGAGTCCCGCCATGAACACCGATAGGACGATGGAGGTGAGCGCGGTGGTGACGCCGAACTGCGCCATCGCCAGCCGCAACCAGATGAGTTCGCACAAAACGCTACAGAATCCGGAGACGAAAAAAAATAGAAAATACCACACCATTAATTCTTGCCTTTCCGCATTGGGCTTGAGCACTGGGCGCGAGTGCAGCCAATTATTTTCTTAAGAATGTACTCGACTGCTTATAGTGGGAGTAGCGGCATGATACACGGAATTTTGGAGCGGTGCTTGCGGTGAATTCTTCAGCCGAGTCCGGCTTACTGAGAGCACTAACCACAAAGGGCACGAAGGTACACAAAGGAGAACCTTCACCTACCGGCCCTTCGTGATACTTCGTGCCTTAGCTTCGTTTCAATTTTGTTTTCTTACTCTTCCGTTCCGAATCTTTTCAGGTCTTCGGGCCCGTCGGTTAGCGCTACCGGCGCTTTGCCTTGGACCAACTCCCTTACTTTTTCTACCACATCAGGATTTGCCAAGGTGGTGATATCTCCAGTATTCATGTTGTTTGAGAGGGCGGCCAGCACACGGCGCATGAGCTTGCCGGACCTGGTCTTCGGCATATCCGGAACGATATGGACGTGCCGCGGACGGGCAATCTTGCCAATCATGGTTTCAATGACCTTGTTGACCGCGTCAATGATCGCAGGACTAGCCTGAACCCCTGGCTTCAAAGCGATATAGACTTCGGGCACGCGGCCCTTGATCTCGTCCGCCACCGGCACCACCGCTGCTTCCGCCACTTCGGGGACCGTCAGACACGCAGACTCGATTTCCTTTGTGCCCAGACGGTGCCCGGCCACATTTATGACATCATCGACTCTGCCAAGAATACGGAAATAGCCGTCGGCAGCCAGCACGGCTCCATCCGCCGCAAAATACGGCCAGTCACGCCAATCCTTGCTGCTGCGATTCTTGCAGTATTTTGCGAAGTACTGGGTAACAAACCGATCGCGGTCGCCCCAAATGGTTTGCATGATCCCGGGCCAGGGATTGCGGATACAAATGTTGCCCGCCTTGCCCGATCCAGCCGCGACCTCCTGCCCGTTTTCGTCAATAATCACCGGATAAATTCCGGGCATGCCTGGCCCCGCGCTGCCCGGCTTCATGGGATCGAGCGCCGGCTTGGTACTGCATAGAAATCCTCCGTTTTCCGTTTGCCACCAGGTGTCGACAATGACTGCCTCGCCCTTGCCTACCGTTTCGTGATACCAGCGCCATACTTCGGGCTCGATCGGTTCGCCTACCGTGGTCATGTGCTTGAAATGGTAGTTGTACTTGCTGGGCTCATCGTGACCGGACTTGCGCAACATGCGAATGGCCGTGGGCGACGTGTGGAAGATATTGACATCCAAGCGCTCGGCGATTCTCCATACTCTGCCGGCGTCGGGATACGTGGGCACACCCTCGTAAAGGACGCTGGTAGCGGCTAATGACAAAGGACCGTAAACAATATAGGAGTGGCCAGTGATCCAGCCGATATCCGCCATGCACCAGTAAACATCCTCGGGATGAATGTCCTGGATGTACTTCGAGGTGCCAGCCACATAGGCGAGATAGCCTCCGGTGCGATGTTGGCAACCTTTCGGCTTTCCTGTACTGCCGCTGGTGTACATGAGAAATAGCGGCGCCTCCGCATCCATGGAAACGGGAGCCACCAGTTCGCCTTTGAATTTCTCAAGCACTTCATCGACCCAGAAGTCTCGGCCTTTGACGAAAGGCGAAGCGCAGGCACTCTGACCTTGATGCCGCCTCCAGACTAGTACCTTGTCTATGGTTTGGCCTTCGTGCTTAGCCGTCTCCAGCGCGATATCTGCGGCTGCTTTGTGGTCGAGCAGTTTGCCATTGCGATAGTAACCGTCCATCGTGATCAGCACGTGGCTTTGCGAATCGGCGGCACGCATGCCGCAAGCCTCACCGCTGAACCCGCCAAACACAACCGAGTGAATCACCCCCAGACGCGCGCAGGCGAGCATGGTGATCGGTAACTCGGGCACCATCGGCATATGAATGGTGACGCGATCTCCCGCTTTGAGACCGCAGAAATCGCGCAGCAGCGCCGCAAATTCGTTCACTCTCACGTACAGTTCGCGGTAGGTCACCGATACGGACGCTTCCGATTCCGGCTCCGGAACAAAGATAAGTGCCGCCTTGTTTTTATACTTGGCGAGATGGCGGTCGACGCAGTTGTAGGAGGCGTTGAGCTTGCCGCCCACGAACCACTTCCAGAACGGCGGATCACTGGCGTCGAGCGTGGTGTCCCAGTACTTATCCCAGCTCAGCAGGTCGGCGTACTCCCGGAAGCATTCCGGGTAATTCTTTTCGCTGAAGCGCTCGATGACAGAGGGATCGGTCAGATTCGCCTGACCCACAAACTTCGCTGGCGGATAGTAATATTCCTCTTCCCGCCAATGAACTGCAATCTGAGCCTCGGTGGCTTCGCTTACGACTTGTGGTTTCATGCGTATTTCCGCCATATGAGTTGCCCCTTATTACTGAATTTGTGATGTGCCACTTATACATCAAAGTGTTCTCCCGCCAGCAATCTCTCTGTCGGCGGGGCCAATCCATTCTCACGCCGTCTCCCCGGAAGCCCCGTTGGCACTGCGCCCCACGCTGTGGCGCGAAGCCCGGAAATGGTTATGCACTAGACGACGGCCTTACCTCAAACGTCGCGAACTCAACAAATCGGGCCGCGAGGGCGCGAAGGCCGCCGGTCGGGAGAGTGCCCTCGCGCTCCGTTCACGTCTCCTAATCATGGAACAACCTGTGCCTAACTGCAACCGCTTCAGGCAGCTAGGCACCGTTGGCGTCCTTCTTCTTGCCAGCGTCGCTTCTGGCGCGAATGGTATAGCCAAGCCAAGTTGCGCTTCCGGGTGTTCGCTTTCTCTCGTGAGCACCCTAAGAAAGCGGCAAAACCTTCCTCTTGTAGACCGTGTTCGCCAAAGTAGCCATCGCGATGTACCAGGCAACCAACCCAGTGAGGAAAATCTCCCAACCCGCCACCGGCGCTGGACACTTGCCCAGAACCACGAGGTCCAGCAAAATGAAGGCCAGCAAAAGCAGCCAAAACAAGACCGACAGGAACTTTCCGACGCCCTGGACCGCAACGCAGAAAGCGAATGTGAAAAGCGTCCACATCAGGAAAAAACCGAGCAATTCGTGCGGGCCCGCCGGAACCCCCGTCCCGAACTTGGGCTGGTAGAAGAGTAGGAAGAATATCGCCCACCAGAAGGCGCCGTACGACATGAACGCCGACCCGCCGAAGATGCTTCCCTTTCGCAGGTCCACGATTCCCGCAACAAATTGCGCGGTGCCGCCAAAGGCGATTGCCATCGCCAAAGTCGGGCCGGGTCCCCAATAGCCGACGTTGTGCAGTCCCGTTGCCATCGTTGTTGTAGCGAAACCCATCAAGCCCACAACCGCCGGGTTCGCCCACCACTCCTTCAACATACCGCTGTCCGTCACTTCTGCCATATTGTTGTTCTCCTTTTCGGTCGTGTGTTCAGCCACGACTTCTATCTGTGGCTGCAATGCACGTGCTCACTGATCAAAGAACCACTAACTATCGCGCAAGAGCGATCCCGCTAAGGTTGCGGCTTTTGCAGGACTGCGGTCACATTCAATTCTGAATCCGAGCCCACCGTAAGCTCCCGCTTCCATTCGGCAAAGCCCGGCATGGAAATCACGACGATGTGCGTGCCCGCGCTGAGCCCGATTTCAGACGGCGTATTACCCACATATCGCCAATCAACACTGATTTCCGCTCCCGGCGGCGTCGAAGTGAAATCGCACTTCACTTTCACCGCGGGCACCGACGATGCAGTCACCGCTGGCGCCTGCACCGGTGAACTCTGCATCGGCGCGGCTATGACCTCCGGCGTACTTGAGGCTGGCCGCGTGACATTCTCCGCCGGCGGAGCGCTCGGCGGAGTTGCCACTGCAACCGCAGGCGAACCGGCCTTTCCACCATCATTTACCAGCGTGTAATACTGCCTTCGCGCCTTGCCTTTGTCGTCCACGTAATAAATCGTGACGCCCTTCTTCTCTCTTCTGGCCTCAAAACTTTCACCCTTTTGCAAAGGCGTGCATTTCGAAAATTTTGACTCCATAATGCATTGCACACGGAACGGCGCTTCACTGCCGATTTGAACCAGCAAGGTATTCACCAGTGGCGCGGCTGCGCTGGAACGGCAATAGGCGTCGAAAGTGAGTTGCTCGCAATTTATCGGAACGCCGTTGTTGTCGTTAAGCCTCATCGCTCGAGTCTCGGAATCCAGCACCGTAATCTCGATCGACTTTTTCAGCGAAGCGGCGTTCGCCAACATAGCCACCAACAAGAGGCCCGCCTGAAGGGCCACCATTCTACGGATACTCATCAAACTGACTCCTCCAAACACTGCGATGCATCTGCCAAAGAGCCACTTTGCCAACAACTCTGGAGGCCGGTCTCGCAGATTCGGTACATTGTGCACCCAAGGTGTATTCCGCACAATCGCTTTCCCCACCGGAGGAGGATGGAGAACACGCTCGGCTGCAAGCTATCGCGCGAGCGCAGCCCGTCCCCTTGATAGGAAGCCGGTGCACTCCATCTGCACCGGCCGTTTCAGTTGGAGGACAGGTTTAGAACGTAAAGATCGGCCCGAACTCCGTCCGGTGATCTTGCCATTCGTTGGATGGAACTCCGGCAATCGTGTATATGTCGGCGTGGTCCAAGCCGCGGGTGGCGTAGATCGACTGCTCGAAAGCGAACGTAGCCCAAGGGTTGAGTTTGTAGTACAGCGTCCCGATGGCGCTCTTGCCCATCAAAAGCGGCAACGGAGCCGTGTCACCGCCGTTGTAAGCGCCAACATAGCCGGGATTATTCAGGTCACGATCCACGACCTGGTCCTTGCCGACGGTGAACTGAAGCTGCCAGCCCGCATTGTGACCATGCGGATCGGCGTTAAACCACCGGGAAAGCGGTAACCCCAATTGGAGGAATCCGCCAAACCCCCGGATGGGCCTCTGCGGAGCCACCACCACGCTACCGCTACAGCTGCCAGGAGTAATTCCGTCCACCGCTGGTCCGGTGGCGGTAAACGTACCTGAACAACCCAGTACGGCGCCTCCGGCTGCCGCCAGCGGGCCGCCATCGAGAGTTGGAAACGGTCCTTGTAAACCACTCAGTCCACTTACATCGGTGGCGAAAGAGTTGATTTGGCCGCCGAAGTAGAAGCGCATGTCACCGCCCTTGTAAGCGCTGGCCACCAAGGTGAACCATCGCGTGGGCAATTGCGCCACGATTTGGCCGCCCCACTGTTTACTGGAAGCCTCGAAACCGTTCGGGAAGGTAGCGCAGTAGTTGGTTGTCGCACACAGATCCCCGTACGGCACGGACGAACCGTTCGCGGACAAATTGTAAGCGATCGATGTGCGCCGGGCGCGGAACCCCGCCAGGGCGATTTGTGCCGGAGCAACACCCTTAGCCTTGTCGAGTTGGAAACTCAACGCCCCTCTGCCTTCCCACTCTGGACGGTCAGAGTCGGCGCCTTCACGCTCGCCTTGGCCGAGTTGGCCAGCAAGACCAAGCGTACCGAGCTTCAGGATTTGACCCGTACTCGGCATCATGATCCCGAATTGACCCTCGAGTTTGACGTTATTGTCCTTGTTCAGCGTCTGCACGAAGCCGCCGCGCAGTTGTGGCGAACGAGTGTAGATGTTGCCCCAGAATGCGCCGTTAAAGGTGGTTTCGACGATATTCATCATTGCGCCGGATCCGAAAAGCGTCCAGTCCTGACCACCTACGAAGAAAATGTCGGTGGCATCGCTGGCGTGGTAATCCAGTCGGACGAAGGCCAAACGCAGTTGCGGCATGTTGCTGCGAATCGAAGAAACGTCGCGGTTGTCGACCTCGCTGAAGTTGCCTTCGAAGTCGCCCTCGATCTTGCCGGTCAGCGTCAGGTTTTTCGAAATATCCGGCCATTCCATGTTGAGCCCAAAGCGCGTGGACCGCGCCTTGACGTGAACCTCGGGATCCTGGGTCGGCCCGGTGCTCAAAATATTCCCGGAATTCAGCCAAATGCCAGGAAATGGGAAGTCATCGCCATCGGGGTCGCTGCTATCATGCACAACCGTCGCCTTGACGAAGCCATAAGGCGCAAGCGTGACCGGACCCACCTTAAGACCTGCGAGACCGCCCGTTTTGGGAGGGTCGACTGGGAACACTCGGACCGGAGCGATCGCCGCTATCACCGCTGGTGGGGGAGGCTTTACCTCTCCGGCCACGCGCGATGGCGAGGTTTGCGCAGCTTCCCCGCTAGCCAGGGAACTGGACATAGCTTCCGAGGCCGGAACTGCAACTGCCGCGACAGCGGCCGGAGTCGTCGATTTCGCGGCGGCCGATAAATCCGCCACATTCAACACCCCCTTCCGGCTGAGCGCTTCGACGAGGGCTTGAAACTGTGCGGCCGGAGCGGCGTTTTGAATGGCATTGGCTTCGGTCGGCGCCAGAACACCTTTCATTACCAGCACGCCCAGCAATGCCGTGACATTCGCATCGGTCCCGGCCAGACTCACACTAGGACTGGGGCTCGGACTTGGACTAGGATTAGGGCTGGGACTTGGGTTCGGGTTGGGGCTCGCCGCTGGACTCGCTTCGGCGCTTGCAGTGTTCGCTGTGTTGTCATTGGACGTTCTTGGCGTTGTTGTTTCCGGCCATCACCGGGGCGGCCACTATGGCCAGCACCAGCACGGCAAACAACCAACTCTTCAGCTTCAACATGGAAGGTGTCCTCCTTGTTCGGGCGCGGCTTAAGCCGGAGCACCGAACATGGGGGGCAACGCTATGTCGTTTTTCTAAACCATGCTGTGACGGCGGTCACAGACTAGCGTGATTTCCATCAATTAACCTTTCAGGTTTCTCCATCGCTGGCTGTGCGGTTCGCCTCAGGGCGACTCTCCACTCTGGTTGCGAAACACGCTACCCTGTGACCCACATCACTGCCGGCACGCCATAAACGAAGCAATATCCACGTCGACCGATTCCTCAGCTCGCCGAAATCTCGGAGGTCCCCGCATGAGCGCTCTCACTACTTCCAAGCCAGAAGACATCTCTAACCTGTTGGTCATGAATCAGGAATATCCCGCGCCAGATATTGTCGTGCGCAACGTAATTCAGAAAGACTGGCTGGGAGAATGCGATCGCGCAAGGAAAGATCCAGACCGCTTCTGGGCCGATTATGCCTCGCGCTTTACCTGGTCGCGAAAGTGGGATCATGTGTTGGAGTGGGATGGCGTCCATCACAAATGGTTCACCGGCGCTAAGACCAACATCACGATTAATGCCCTCGATCGTCACGCGAACTCAGATCGCCGCAATCGCGCTGCCTACATCTGGCTGGGCGAAGATGGCAGCGAGCGCGTCGTCACCTACGGACAGCTTCACCGTTTGGTCTGTCGCTTCGCCAATGGCCTGAAATCGCTCGGAGTGGTGAAAGGTGATCGCGTGGTCATCTATATGCCGCTCACCATTGAAGGCGTGGTCTCTATGCTGGCCTGCGCTCGCCTGGGAGCAATTCACTCCGTGGTTTATGCCGGCCTCGGTCACACCGCTCTGCGCGACCGCATCACCGACGCCGAAGCCAAAGTGGTGATTGTGGGAGACGTCGGCTTCCGTCGCGGCAAAACCGTCGCCCTCAAAGCCATCGTCGATGAAGCAGTCGACAACCTGGAGTGCGTCGAGAAAATCGTAGTCTATTCACGCGGCGGCACCGCGGTTTCTGGCCCGCGCGAAGTCGATTTCAACGATCTCCTCAAATTTCCTCCTCACTGCGAAGCAGAAGAGATGGACGCCGAAGATCCGCTCTTCCTGCTCTACACCTCCGGCTCAACCGGCAAGCCCAAGGGAGTGGTGCACGTGCACGGCGGCTACATGGTCGGCACAACCTATCATCTCGAAAGTTATTACGATGTCGGCGACCGCGATATTTTCTGGTGCACATCCGATATTGGCTGGGTTGTCGGCCATTCCTACATTACTTACGCGCCGCTTTGTGCGGGAGTAACAACGCTGTTCCGCGAAGGCGCCATCGATTATCCGAACCCTGGCATCGCCTGGGAAATTGTAGAACGCTACGGTGTCACCAAGATGTTCACCGCGCCCACCGCGTTGCGCATGTTCATGCGCTACGGTGAAAGCTATCCCGCCACGCACGACCTGACCACGTTGCGCGTGATCGCGTGCGCCGGTGAGCCGCTGAATCCCGAAGCCTGGCGCTGGGCGCAGACTCATCTCGCCGGCGATGGCAAGTGGGGCTATGTTATCGACAACTGGTGGCAAACGGAACTTGGCGGACCGACGCTCGGCACTCCCGCCTCGATGGCGATGCGTCCGGGGAGAGTCGGCGTCGCCGTCCCCGGAGCAGAGGCTGATGTGCTCGATGAAAACGGTCAGTCCGCGCCCGCCGGAGTCGGAGGCCGCCTGGTGCTGAAGCGGCCGTTCCCGCACATGCTTCGCACGGTTTGGCGCGATCCCGCGCGTTATGAACGCGACTGGCAGGTGATCCCGGGCTGCTATGTGACGGGCGATGTTGCGACAAAAGATAAAGATGGATACATCGCTGTGCTCGGCCGCTACGACGATGTCCTCAACGTGGCCGGACATCGCATCGGCACCGCCGAAGTCGAAAGCGCGTTGGTGTCGCATCCCGCAGTGGCGGAAGCCGCGGCGATCGGCGTGCCCGATCCCCTGAAGGGCGAGAGCATCAAAGTCTTCGTGCAAGTTCGCCTTGGCCACGTTGCTTCCGACGCCCTGGCGGCGGCGTTGATCGAGCACGTTCGCCGAGAGCTGGGGCCAATCGCGACTCCTTCATCGTTGGAGTTCGTGGCGTCGTTGCCAAAGACGCGATCCGGAAAAATACTGCGACGAATTCTCAAGGCGCAGGAAGCGGGCGTGGACGCAGGCGACGTCTCTACCATGGAAGGCTGATACGCCCGATAACAACCAGGGCCAGGAACCGCAACACTGATGATCGCTCAGAGATAGCTTAACCACCACTCGTGATGGCGCTGCTTGACGCGCGCAAACCACAGACACGCCGGATAGAGCAGCAGTAGTACGGCAATCCAAACGGCATATACCGTCCACAGCGGATAACCGTAATTGGGCGGGAAAAGTCTGCCCGGGCTTCCCATCGAAGGCGGTGGGAGCAGAAGAAATGAGGCGCGACCGTAACGTACGAAGTTCATCGCGACCGCAATCACATGAGCGGCCAGGAGATGGGCGATGTAGTAGAAGAATGGAACTCGTCCAAAGATGATCAGCGGATTGGTGAAGGAGAAGTGAAGGTGGTCGAGCCAGGCCAAAACCGTGATGGCCGGGCCAAGCGTCATGAGGATAAAGTCAAGAGAAGGTGGGTACTTCGTCGTATTGAGGAAAGAAAGCGCGGTGAAAGACGCCGAGGCCTGATGACTCCAGCGGACGGGATCACCGTAAATGTTGATGGCGCGCAACACGATGAACCCGGTGGTAAACCCAAGCCCCAAGCGGACCAGGAAACGTCGACGGCGCGGGGCATCCCAGAGAAAAATTGCGCCGAGGCAATAGCCGAGGGACATGACGCCGATCCAGGGCAGCACGGGATAGGCCGTCACAAAATTCACTCCCAGGAATGACAAAACATTTCGCTGGTGAAGGATGTCCCAGAGCCAGGCAAGTCGGCCGAAACGCTGCGGCGAAATAGGATCGAGCAGGTTGTGCAGGGCGATAATGGCGATGCTTACGCAAGCCTGAAGGCGGAGCGGAAGGTGAATCAGTGCAGCGAGGGCGATCATGCTAAGGCCGATCGCCCAGAGGATGATCAGAAACACGAGCTTTTTGTGGTAGCTGAACTGAAAGAACATGATCATGCGCATCACGCTGATCTCGAGCAATATGAGCCATGCGCCACGTGTCACCAGGAAGCGCGACAGCTCCCTTTTCGAATGCCGGCCGCGACTCATCCAGAAAAATGCGCCTAGTCCGGCGGTCAGTATGAAAACGGGAGCGCAGAAATGCGTGATCCACCGGGTGAGGAAAATCGCCGGGGTGGTGCGCGTGAGATCGGTTGGCAAAAACTGCATGGCGCTGCGCGCAACGTAATCACGAATGTGATCGATGGCCATCAACATCATGACCGCGCCGCGGATCGCATCTACCGACTGGAGCCGAGGAGCAAGCGGCGACTGAGCGGAAATTGCCGAAGTGGCCAAGGTGAGAGCTATTTTCGCACAAAGCTGATGCCTACTTGCCCGCCCGCCCGAATAAGTTCCTCAATCACTTCCGTCAGTCCTGGTTGCTGCATTCCAACTCGTTCGTGACATTCATCAGCAGATACCGTAAATATTCGAGGGACGGGCCGATATCGGCTCTGGAGATTTTGCCTGAACGCTTCTTGAGAATGCTGGTGTAGCAATCATCATGAAACGCCTGTCCGTCTTCATTCGTCCTCGCGGTTGTGAGTTCCACGGACTCCTCGCAAATCGGGCATAGTGGGAAACGCTGATCGACGTGTATGAGTTCACGACGCTCGATAGTTGTTGGGTATGTTCCGAGTCTCGCCCGCAGTTGTTCGACATGTTGATGCAACTCATCTCGAAGCCGGACGATCAGCGAAGTGGCTTTTCCGTCGTCTCGTTCAGCAACAATCTGTTGACAAAGACTGCGAATTCGATCTTCCATTCGACGCAGGGGCACACGGTATCCCAGACGATACTGTGGCGATGTCAGCGTGGCAAGACATCAGGCGTCAGTGCAATACAGTACATCCCGTATTTCGAATCTGCATTGCAAGCCGGGGACAGCAAACTCTGTTCCGGTGGATGAAAGTCGTAAACTAGTGATTGGAACCTACGCGTTTCGAAGCGTGGTTTTACCGTGTTCAGAGTACATCTTCCGCGACTACCATTCTGTCAACATATTTGGGTGCGTAGCTCTACAACCAAATTGGACAGCCAAAGATGCGATTTCGACCCAAAGCAATTCCTTGCCGCTGTCGGCGAGGGCAGGGCGGTCGTGACCTATGCCAAGAAACAGAGAATATTTACGCAAGGGGATGTAGCCGATGCGGTCTTCTACATTCAGAGTGGCAAGGTGAGACTCACGGTCGTTTCCAACAGAGGCAAGGAAGCAACGGTTGGCGTCTTGAATGGCGGAGATTTTCTTGGCGAAGGTGCCCTGGTTGGGCGTCCGCTACGTATGGAGTCTGCAACCGCCACGACGGACTGCGGTCTTATGCGAATCGAAAAAGCAGCGATGAAGCTGGCCCTTCGGCGGGAACCCGCGTTCTCCGCCCTGTTCGTAGCGCATCTGCTGGCTCGCGGTATCCGTTCTGAAGAAGATCTGCTTGATCAACTCTTCAATTCCAGCGAAAAAAGACTAGCTCGGACCCTGCTATTATTGGCTAACTTCGGCAACGACGGCGGACCTGACACAGAAATCCCTAAGATCAGCCAGGAAACCTTGGCAGAGATGGTAGGCACGACTCGGTCGCGGGTCAGTTTTTTCATGAACAGGTTCAGGAAGTTAGGCTTTGTTAATTATGACAGCCAGAGTGGGTTGCAAGTTCGCTGTTCACTCCTGAATGTTGTTCTTTACGACTAGCGTCCCGCTCCGATCCCACAAACAAAGCCACCAGACAATGAGCAGCTCAGGCACTTGCTGGGTCTAATCCCGAGAGCAGCCCCATTCTCGTCGCAACCAGCACCTCCAGCAAGGTCGCGGCGCTACGAATGCTTCCCGAGATGGCGACGAGTCCTTCCGAGACGAGAGGATGTTGCTCCGCCAAAGACTCAAGCCGATCACTCACGCTGTAGAGTTGCTGAACTT
This sequence comes from uncultured Acidobacteriaceae bacterium, assembly GCA_963822025.1. GTDB lineage: Bacteria > Acidobacteriota > Terriglobia > Terriglobales > Acidobacteriaceae > Acidiflorens. The sequence goes on from CAWGFW010000001.1 coordinate 223,279, forward strand.
CGCGCAGGATCGCATTCGGGTGCATGGGTACGCTGCTTTCCTAAGACCTGAGACCTGAGACCTGAGACCTGAGACCTGAGACCTGAGACCTGAGACCTGAGACCTGAGACCTGAGACCTAAAGAGAGAAGACTTCAGATGGGCTGACTTGGATCAGAAGACCTGAAAGAGGAGAGGAACTACTCACTCACCTTGAAGGCTACGCTGAATCCTCCCGCGTGTCAAATTTTCAGCCGCGCTCGTTTGCTGTAAAACTGCTGGTCTGCGAGCCTCGGGAAGACGTGATCTACATTGCACAGAAGTTCTTCGCCCAAGCGTCCATGCTGTAGATATGTCATTCGAGGTGTCCCGTGCATGAACAAGCTAACGAACGCTGGTACCAACTGTGCCAGCTAGCCGCCGTTGAACTCGATTCCGAACAACTCTTGAAATTGGTAACGGAGGTGAGCCTTTTACTGGAAGCGAAAGAATCCCTTACTCACGTTCGACGTGGCATGATTTCGGTATGAATACCTTGAAGTCAGAATCTCTTTCTTGCGGTGGGAGCAGCAGTCTCCCTAATCTTTTTGCATCGCTGAAATGAGGATTATGTCGAAACACTTTGAACGATGGATACAACTAGCCGCCCTGACCGCCAAGGAACAAGATCCTGTGAGGTTGACGGAACTGGCACACGAAATCAACCTCGTTCTCACTCAGAAAACAGCGTACCCTCCGTCCTCCGCTGCGCAACACATCACGTCCAGGGCAACTGGCGGAGAGAGAGGGATTCGAACCCCCGATACCCGTTAAGGTATACACGCTTTCGAGGCGCGCGCCTTCAGCCACTCGGCCATCTCTCCGCGCCACAATTTCGTTTTCATTTTATCAGGGAAACTCCACTGCCAATTTTCTGAGCACGGCTGCGTGGTTACGCCCGCGTTGCCCATCGAGGTCCTTCCTCGGAAAACCGGGTTTAAAAGTGGTACGCTGCTAAGGGGTTTGGCCGCCATTGGCCAGCGGAAACAGTTCTCTGATCCGTATCCACCGACGAGGAAATCGCGAGTGAGAGTGTTGTGGGTGAAGGCAGGCAAACTTCTTCCTGTCGATACGGGAGGCAAGATTCGCTCCTACAACATCCTGCGGCGGCTGGCGCGCAATAAAGATAAAGATAAAGATAAAAATAAAGATGAAGAGAGAGACCCTCAGCTCACGCTGCTCTCCTACTACGGCGGACGGCGCGATCCTGAATATGAAGCGGCGCTTCTCCAGCATTTTCCTCACGCCCAAGTCGTCTACACCGCTGCCACCGATTCCGAGGGATTTCGCGGAGTGCTCGATTACCTTTCCAAGTTGTTCCGGCTCGCTCCTTATTCCGTGTCAAAATTCACCCATCCAATCGTTCGCGAACTGATCGCCAACCAGCTCGCGAGTGGGCAATTCAACGTCGCGGTTTGCGATTTTCTCGCCCCCTCTTTGAATTTTCCCAAGAAGCTACCCATACCCTGCCTGCTTTTTCAGCACAATGTCGAGAGCGCCCTCTGGCGCCGCATGGCTACGACCGAATCGCATCCACTGAGAAAGTTGGCTTACACGCTCGAAGCAGCCCGCATGTCGCGCTACGAGCGCCGAACGCTCGCCCGCTTCCACCACATCGTCGCCGTTTCAGAAAACGACCGCCAGCAGATGATCGCAATGGATCCCTCCTGCGAAATCACCGTCAACCCAACCGGAGTCGATACGCAGCAGTTCCAGATCGCGCCGCCATCGTCCGCCGCGCCTCCGCGCATCGTCTTCACCGGCTCCATGGATTGGGAACCAAACATCGATGCCATGGAATATTTCTGCGCTCAAATCTGGCCGCGCATTCTGGCGGAGTTCCCCGACGCGATTTTCCAGATCGTCGGTCGAACGCCCTTCCCCAGAGTCCAGCGCCTGGCTTCCAAGTCGGTCGTGGTCACGGGAACCGTCCCATCCGTTCAAGACTATCTTCGCGACGCAACCGTGGTAGTCGTGCCCTTGCGTATCGGCGGCGGCACACGCCTTAAAATTTATGAGGCGATGGCGATGGGCAAAGCCCTGGTCTCAACCTCAATCGGAGCCGAAGGCCTCAGCTTCGAAAACGGCCGCGATCTCCTCCTCGCCGACGATGCCTCATCGTTCGCCGATGCCATCCTTCTCTTACTGCGCGATGATCATGTGCGCAGGAAATTCGAGCAAGCCGCGGTAAAACTAGCCGCGCAGTTTGACTGGTCAGTCGTCGCCGGCCAGTTTGCCGAAGTTCTACAACAGATGGCTTCACGCAGTTCTGCTGGCACGCGAGTTGGCAAGACAGTGGCAGTCGACCGCTAAACGTTGATCGGCAAACAGCGGCGCGAGGAAGCGAAAAGAAAATTTAATTATGACCATGCAATTTCTCGCATACGGAATTGGCGTAATCGTAGTATGGCTCGTCGCGATGCGGCTGCGCTCCGTCACCGCGCGGCAAGCCCTCTACCTCGTCGCCAGTTATCTTTTCTACATCAGCTGGGGATCGTGGCTGATCGTCATTCTGCTCTTCAGTTCGCTGATGAATTACGCCCTCGGCGAATGGCTGAAGAAGCGCATCACCGAAGGTCGTCTCTGGACTGGCATCATTCTTAATCTGGCGCTCCTGAGCATTTTCAAATACCTGCCCTTGGTCGGCGCGGTCGCTCCCTCGGGTTCGCCGTTTTCTCTGCTCAAGCGAATGATCTTCCCCCTGGGAATTTCCTTTTGGACCTTCCAGGCTCTCAGTTATTTGTTGGAGCTCTACCGCGAAGAAGATCTGAATCCCACGCTGCTGGAATTCTGCCTCTACATGGCATTCTGGCCGACGGTCTTGCAAGGCCCTATCTGCCGCATGTCCAGCATGCTGCCGCAGTTTCGCCAGGATTGGTCGGTCACCAACGACGACCTGAAGACTGGCGTGCGCCGCATTTCGATTGGCGTTCTCATGGTCGCGATCTCAGAGGTCATGAGCGGCGGCCTCTATGCCGGAGCCGGCGTCGACGCCATCTTCGACCACCCGCATTTAAGAGGCGCCGTGCCGCTGAGCGGAAGCGATGCCTGGTGCATGATTCTCGCCTACGCCTTCCAACTCTACTTCAGCTTCTGCGGATATTCCCACGTAGTCATCGGCGCCGCCCGCCTCTTCGGCATCCAGCTTCACGAAAATTTCGACCGTCCCTATCTCTCGACCACAATCTCCGTTTTCTGGACGCGCTGGCACATGTCGCTCTCCTTCTGGATACGCGATTTTCTTTTCCTGCCGCTCGCCACCATGCGCCGCGAAGTGTGGTGGCGCAACCTATCGCTCGTAATCGCCATGTTCATGTTCGGAGTCTGGCACGTGAACGCCGGAACCACCGGAAATTCTCTGCTTCTGATCTGGGGCATCTATCACGGCGTTTTGCTCGTCCTGCACCGCCAGTGGCAAGAATTTCGCAAACGCGTAGGGTTCGAATGGACGGGCGCGCTAGCATCCGCAATCTCGTGGTGTGTGACCTTCAGCGCGGTATGCGTGGGATATGTTTTCTTTCGCGCGACTAGTGTCCGCCAAGCCATCACCATGCTAAAAGCGATGGCATCTCTACGCAGTTATCGCCACCTCACCCTCGACCACAGTTTTTACGTGATGACTTTGCTCGCTGCGGTGGGATATTTCGCCGTGATCGGAGCCGGCGCACTCCTCGATCGTCTGGCAGAGCCCGCGCCGGGCCGTGTGCGAGCGTTTCTCGGCATCGTGGCGCGTGAACGCTGGGTATGGATTACCCCCGTGGTCGTCGTCCTGGCACTTTATCTGAGCGTGATCTTTCAGCCCGGCCAAGCTGAAACCGGCCCAGTAATGTACGCCCTTTTCTAGCGCGCCGCGAAAATTACTTCGGTGATTACCAGCGCAACTGCCCACCGAGCGCCCTATGCTAGCATTCAATCAGGTTTCGAGCCGACAGCCGAGGTTCAGTATTTGTGCCGATAGCCGAGCGTAATAACCAGACCGTGGAGAGTAACCAGACGTCCGCAACCCCGTACAAGTCCCTTCTCAAATCTTTTGCCGTCCGCTTTTGTGTCGCCGTCACCTTGGCCGTACTGCTGCTCGCCGCCGTCGAATTTTATTCCTATCGCCGTTACCTGCCCTCCGATCGCGACGTCATGGAACCCGCGGTCAAACTCGATCTCGCCAAAGGCGGCAGCCCCGCCGAGCGCGAATATTGGAAGGAATTCGAGCAAGCTAACAAAGTGACCTACCACCAATATGTCCTCTGGCGCCGCGCTCCTTATAGGGGTGAAGTGCTGGTCATCGATCAGGACGGAGTCCGCCGCACCCCGCACACGCAATGTACTAACAATAATAATAATGATTACAAGACTCTCACCATCTGGACCTTTGGCGATTCCGTGATGTGGGGAGCAGGTTCGCCCGACGAAGAAACTATCCCCGCCTTTATCGCGCGCGATTACGAAAAAGCCGGCCGCCCCGTCTGCATCGTCAACTACGCGGAAAAAGGTTGGGCCAACACCCAGGAGACCATCGGCCTGATCGAGCAACTCAAACACGCCGCCCGCAAACCGGACATCGTCCTCTTCTACGACGGAGGCACCGAGGCCTTCGCCGCCTATCAGAGCGGTCGCGCCGACGTCCACAGCAACTACAATTCCTTCAAGAATTTTCTCGATAACTGGGGCGCCTCGCAGAAAGCAGGATTTTCCTACCTCCGCCAGACCAACACCTATCGCTTTCTCGAGAAGATTGCGATTCGAGCGCCTTTTCACAGTCATAAAAACGAAGCGCCCAAGCCAAATCGCGATGCCGAAGCCCTGTCAGCCGCAGTAGTCGAAAATTATTTGCAAAATATCGACATCGTAAATTTACTGGCGAAGCAGTATGGCTTCCGCGCAATCTTCGCCTGGTATCCGAATATGCCGGTCGGCCATAAAGTGCTAACACCTTACGAGCAACAAGTCTTGAACATGGAATATCAAAAATTTCCCGGCCTGGGCCAGATGTACCAGGCAACGTACCAGCGAGGTCGTGAAATCAATCGCCCAGATTTTCATTACCTCGGAGATCTTCTTGATGATCAGAAAGATTCGCTATACGTAGGCATCTCGCACCTCAAGCCGGAGGGAAATCAAATTGTCGCCGACCAGCTCTTCGACATTCTGCAACATCCGGCGTCTCGTTAGTTCGCGCGCCATCAACAGGATTAATCTTACGAAATTCAGGTGATCTGATGTCCGCGCCGCCACAACCCAGAAGCCTCATCAGCGGATTCTTCCGTTCCCTGCTGTCCGCTCCCAGCAGCCCGTCGCTCGAACTCGGCAACCTGTCACTGACCTACGAACAACTCTGGAATTATGCCGGCCGCATCACAGCTTGCCTCCAAGACAATCTCGCTTCCTCCGAAAAAGTGGTCGCCATTCTGGCCAGTCGAAGCGTCGCAGCATACGGCGGAATCCTGGGCATCCTCGGAAGCGGACGCGGCTACGTTCCCCTCAATCCAAAGTTCCCCCTAGAGCGGACCATGGTCATGCTGAAAGCGTCGGGATGCAAGACCTTGCTGGTGGGACAAGAATGCGCCGCGATGCTCGCGTCGCTGCTCCCCCATCTCGACCAACCTCTGACGCTGCTCCTCCCCGATCCCGACTCGGCGCCCGAAATTCCCGCTCCTCACCGCGCCATCTCTGCGCGCGAGATGAAAAAAATCGCCGAACCGCGCGATCCAACAGTCGACGCAAACGACACCGCGTACCTACTCTTCACTTCCGGCAGTACCGGAGTGCCCAAAGGAGTAGCCGTCAGTCAATCCAACGCAGTCGCCTACATGGAGTACGCCGCCAAGCGTTTTGCCATGCACGCCAAAGATCGCTGCTCGCAGAATTTCGATCTGACCTTCGATCTCAGCGTGCACGATCTCTTCACCTGCTGGGACGCAGGCGCAACGCTTTGCCCCTACGCCGAGCAAACGCTTACTCCCGCGACACTGATTGAAGAGAAAGAGTTAACCTGCTGGTTCTCCGTTCCCTCTGTGGCGATGTTCGCCTCGAAGCTCGGCCTATTGGATCCAGGCGCATTCCCCACTCTGCGCTGGAGCCTCTTCTGCGGAGAGGCGCTCTCTTCAACCCTCGCCGCAGCCTGGCAAGCGGCAGCCAATAATTCCGTCCTGGAAAATTTGTATGGCCCGACTGAAGCGACCATTGCCATCACTTATTATCGCTGGGATCAGGCAACCTCGCCTGCCGAGTGCGTGCGCGGCCTGGTCCCCATTGGCTGGCCGTTCGACGGCCAACAAGTCTGCGCGGTCGATGAAAATTTAGCTCCCGTCAAGATCGGCGAAAGCGGCGAGCTATGCCTCGGCGGCTCGCAAGTCACGCGCGGATACTTGAACGACCCCGAAAAAACCGCCAAGAGTTTTGTCCGCCTGAAACACACCGGCGACCAGACCTGGTATCGCACCGGCGATCTGGTTCGCCAAGATGATCGCGGATGCCTCTTCTACCTTGGCCGGCGCGATTTTCAAGTGAAAGTAAATGGCTATCGCGTGGAATTGCAGGAGATCGATCTGGTGTTGCGTGAGGCCGCGCGCACAGAATTAGCAGTCGCGATTCCCTGGCCTCTATCCGATGGCTCCGCATCCGGCATCGTCGGGGTCCTATCAGGCGCGGACCCGACCAACGACAAACAAATCATCGCTGCCTGTGAAACCAGGCTGCCGCGCTACATGGTGCCCAACCGCATCTACCATTTCCCGCAGATTCCTCTGAACGTAAATGGCAAGATCGATCGCGGCAAAATTACCGAAATGCTAGCCAACTGGAAGTAAATGACAATACATTTCTAGTCGTTGTCGGGAGGCGTGTCCGGTTCGGTGCTGTTGATGAAATGTTCCGCGCCATATCTCGCCGGGACGGCACTAAAGCTCCGCGGCGTGCCTGACACGAAAAATTCCATCAAATCGTCCGCATAGCTATCCGCCCACGTGCCCGGGCCGATCAGGCCCAAGCCAAAATTCGTCTCGATGAATCGAAGCATGCTGCCGAAGTCGTGGTTGTTGACGCTCACATATCCCGCGGGAGTATAAGCCGAGACGACCAACAGCGGCACGCGAAAGCCATACACATAGCTCTCTCCCCAACCATTCGGCTGCCCAATCAAGTAAGGCGGAACATGGTCGTACCATCCGCCCCAGTCATCCCAGGTAATCAGAATCGCCGTGTTCTGCCAGTATCCACAGTTGGAGTTGCCAATCGCATTCACAATCGATGCGACCCATGCCGGTCCTCCACCCGTGTTACCCACGGGGTGATCAGAATTCTGCCCCGTTGGCGTGACCCACGCAACATTGGCGAGATTGCACTTGCTGATATCGGTCAGCACCTGCGCCGGCTTCAGAATCACGTTCGCCCACTCGCTGCCGGTGCAGCTCAGCTTCCCCTTCACTTCCTCCGCCTGGCAAATCGAACTGATCGCATTCGGCGAAGTCAAAATCGTCTTGCTGTTCGCCGCGTAATATCGCCAAGTCAAATTCGCGCCTTCCAGCAGATCGATCAGCGTAGCCGTACTGAAGCACGGGTACATGCTGCTGTAAACGCCTTGAGGATTGATCATCTCCACGATCGTGCCGGGTGCCGACGAGCATCCCGTCGAAACACCCTTAGGATTTTCGGAGGCAAACAAATCACTGTCATTCGACGGAGCCGATGTTCCCGCGATCAGAAATAAATGTGAGGGAAAGCTCGCACCCTGATTGGTCTGGAACATCCGGTTGGCAAATCCATACTGCTCGGCCAGATCGAAATATGGCTGGACGATGCCGGTGGAATTATCCACATACCGAAACTGCGGATTCGCCCCCGCGACGCAACCCTTCGACAGCGTAACTGCTACCTTGTCAGAGCCATTCATGCCGCCATTGTTATAAGCCTTCTGAAACGACAGATGGCTGTGGCCGAGATCGTAGCAATCTACGAGCCCGACGGACGTAAAAGGCACCGTCGCGCCTTTGGAGTTCACGCCATAGGTTTGAATGTCGACGCCCGGCTCGAATGTCGGATTGCTGCCAAACAAATTGTCGGGAGTCCGGTTTTCCTGATCGATGATGACGATGTGTTCGAATTGCACTTGCGCGTTCGCCGATCCGGCCGCGAGCACAAGACTGATAATCAGAGCAGCCAACAAATTCTGCGACAGATGTCTCATGGCGCTATCGATGTGTCATCCTCTCCAAAAACTGACCTCAAATGCACTATGACCGAGCAAACTCAGGCTTTAACCGGCTTGCCAAACCTCTCGGCAGTGGCAAACATCAGCCGCACCGTATCCATGTCTTTCGCCTGCACTTTACTGGCGGGAACTTTGCGGCCAGCGATCCGCTGCAACTCCAAAAATATCTCGATCAGCGCGAATGAATCGACCAGGCCGGAAGAAACCAGCGGCGTGTCCTCATTGATTTCGCTCTTGCCCTTGATCACTTTTTCCGTGATGTAGCCGACCAATTCCTTCATCATTTCACTCGTGCCCGCCGCTTGCTCAACCGCCATAATTGATCTAACCCCAGAGTTTGTCGTCTCGACTCCATCATCTCGCATCTTTGGTTCCGAGTCGTTACTCGTTAGTCTCGCAAACCGAAATTCTGGCAATCCTTCGAACTTTCTCCGCAATCACACTATTGCTGCTTGGGATGCGCGGCAAAGAACTGCCAGCGCACCGTGTTGTACTGCTGCTGCCAGGAGTGCGCAATATTCGGCTCCCAGATGAATTGCACTTCAGTGTTATTCGCGCAACTCGAGGCAATGTTACCCGTCAGGCCCGGCATTCCGGGAGTCGGCGCATCATTCGCATTGTTCGGCGCATTATTCGAACACAGAGTCTGCGTTGTCTGAAACTGCGTGCAGGCATTAGTATTCGGCCCCGTCCAGTAGTTGAAAGTGTCATCCACCGAATCCATGGTGAAAATCACGCCAGAATAGTTAGTCGTGCCATAGTTGCAAGGCGGTAGTTCGTCATCCAGCGTGCCATGCCATTCCTGAATCGAAATCGGCGGGAACGGACTCGGAGCCGTCGGCAACGGTAGTGGCGGAGCGACCACCCCTTGCGCGGCGACGAGTTGCCCAGAGGCTGGAATAATAGCTGCCACCAGATTCGACAGATCGACGCCCACCCGCTCCGTCATTTCCGCGCCCGAAGAAAACCCGGCAACATACACCATGTTGGGATTCACGTTGTACTGCGCCGTCAATGTGGTGATCAGTTGTCCGAGAAAGCCTGAGTCGTCAGGGCAATCCGGAACGCCGCACCCCTGCGCATAAGGAAATGCTGCATCCAGGAAATACGGATTCCAGTTCCACTGGTGCGACTTCGCGTCGTAAGTGGAAGCCGGTTTGACCAGAATGAATTCGTACTGGTCGGCTACCGGCTGCCATCCCCAGTTCAGGCTGATCACCGCTTGCGAGTCCTCAGTGGAGGTGGTCCGCGTCCCATGGAGCATCAAAACCATGGGCGGGTTCGCGGGCAGATTCGCCGGCAGATAAACCTCGTAATACCGCGTAACGCCATCCCACGTCATCGTGGAATCGATAAATGTCCCGCCGCCCACTGTCTGGCTTACCGGAGCTGAAGTGCTGCTGGTAAATGAAGTGCTGCCATTGAAAGTCGCCGTTATCGTATCGGTGCCGATGGGTAAGTTTGCTGTCGTGTACGTAGCCACGTCGCCCGAAAGCGCAACCGTCGCTTGCTTCGTGCTTCCTTTGTAAAACGCTATTATGCCGGTGACCGTACCGCTGTACTCCGGCGTAACGCTCGCCGTAAAGGTTACCGCTTGCCCTGAATTCGACGGATTCGGCGAGGATGTCAAGGTAGTCGCCGTCGAAGCCTTGTCAACCACCTGGCTCACCACGTTCGACGTACTCCCGGCGTACGTCGAGTCGCCGCTGTACTTAGCCTTGATGCTCAACGTGCCGGCCGCCAGCGTCGAGGTGCTGAAACTGGCCGAACCACTGCTCAGACTTCCCGTTCCCAACGTTGTCGAACCTTTCAGGAATGCAACCGTTTCTCCGTCCGGCGGCGCCGGAGTAACGACCGCCGTAAAGGTCACCGCCTGTCCGTAGGTCGACGGATTTTGCGAAGAAGAGAGCGCAGTTTCCGTTGCCGCACCCTTAGCCATGCTCAGGCTTGAGGCTGTCCCCAATAGAATAGCTAGTACGATCCGAACGACTTTCATGCAGATTTTCGCCTCTGTCTCGTTAACAGCAAATCGGGGAACTTGTTTGGTTGGGGAATGCCGGTTGCTTCATTTAAGAATACCGTGCAGGCGCCTAATGTCAAGACCACTGACTTCCCACTGGCGCCACATATCAGCTTGATGTTTAACCTTATAAGACAACGCTAAACGATAGAATAAATTGTAGTTATATAATTTTTGCAACTGCGGCTCCCCTAGTAGTCGCAGCTTCCCGGAAACCCACAGATCCTCACCGTCGACAGATCTTCGATCACCTCGACCGACCACGAATTCGATGCCGTATTCAGCACATCGACAAACATCCGCCCCCGCGCCGAATCCACCGCCAGGCTCGTCGGCTGGCTGTTCGATCCGAGAACGATCGTCGAGATCAGCTTTCCCGTCTCGCTGTAAATGTCAATCGAATTCCCCCCCGGATTCAGCAGATAAACATGCGCCATCGCATTGTTAACACCGATGCCCGCGGGAGTATACGTCAGCGTGACGGTCTTCGAGATCGCTTCGCTATGCCCCGCAATGATCTGCAAATTGTCGCCCGAAGTGGCAAACAGCTTGTTGGTATTCGAGTCGATAGCCAGCACTGTCCCAAACTTCGTATTCGACACTGCAAAGCTCGTGGGATTAATCTCCCTCGACACTCCACCCGAGGTCACGTACAGCTTGCCCGTGTTCGGGCTCACCACCGGGGGTTGCGTAATCGCCCCGCTCGGAACGATCGGTCCTTTAATCAACGCCAGCTTATTCGCGTCAAATGCCCAGACCGGATCGTTTCCTGACCCACACTGCGAAGCCACCCACATGCGGCGCTTCGAACAATCAAACGTGACTGCCGCCGGGCACGAACCAACTGACGTGGAAAAAATCGGAGTGTTGCTGTCGCCCGAATATGCCGTGACATTTCCGGCGGTCAAAGATCCCGCCCAGAAATTGTCGTTCTTCATGTCAGAGCTCACCCCCGCCGACGGGCTGATGGTCGTCACAATAGTGAAATTCGAGCCGTCGATGATCGTTAGGCTGTTCGCGTTCGGACCGCCCCCCGCATAAATCATGTTGATCGCAGGATCAACCGCAATCTGTCCCGCGGACGCGGCCGGGATCGGAATTGTTGCGAGCACATTTTGTCCCGCCGCCGGCGAGGCCAGCGCCCCGACAAGAACCATCGCAGAGATCATCGCGCTTTGTACTGCGGTTTGCAGCCTAACCCGAATCAGATTCATAACAGTTCTCCCCCAAACGGCTGAAATTGTTAGCTCAACCGTCTTGCCATTGCCCATCGCCTCAAGAATGTGGGGTTCTTAACCGGGGGATTCCCAATACCAAGGCTATCAAGCGCCGAGTACCTGCAAGTTCACACCATTCAATGGATGCATTTGGCTTACCACCCCTCCGGCTCGGCTAGGGAATTGCCAGGGCTCGACAAGTCACTGAGAGCAGTCTCGATGCAGGCCCTTTTCGAGGGAGGAGTCCGGTATTTCTGCTGGCAAGAATTCGCCTCAGAAGTGCAAGGGATTGCAACAATCATGAAGAAAATGGCGAAAAACTCCGCCCGAACAAGGTAACCAATTCTTCGCCAGGCAGCATCGAATCGGCAACATCGGTGTTATAAATTGAAACTCACGGCCGGGCAGCCGGCCCCGATCGGACAAACCGTATCGCTTATCAGGTCGCTCTTCGCACCGCCATGGGCAAGAGGTCGAAGCTTTCGAATCAGAGTAAACTACATTCCTGCAAGAGAAATGAGAGCGAGAGGAAGAGGTCTATGATTCGCCTGAAACTCGGGCTGCTGTTAGTTGTCGCAGTTTGCCTGGTGGCCACGCTGGCGGGCTGTGGAGGCTCGTCCAGTAGTCCGCAACAGGCCCAACAGTTCACCCTTTCCGCCACGTCTATGACCCTTGCGCAAGGCCGCAGCGCAACCAGTGCCATCACCATCACGCCTGAGAACGGCTTCAGCGGCAGCGTCAATCTTGCCGCCTCCAACCTGCCGGCTGGTGTAACGGCGACCTCTTTCAGTCCAAATCCCGCCACCACCTCCAGCACACTGACTTTGACGGCCACCGCCAATGCAACCACCGGAGCCGCCACCGTAACCATCACTGGAACATCGGCGGGAATGACAAATACCACCACCCTCAGCGTCAACGTAATCGTGCCAGGATCAATACCAATCAGTCATGTGGTGATTATCTTCCAGGAAAACCGTAGTACCGATAACCTGTTTCACGACCCGGTTCTGATAAGTCGTGGCGCCGACATCGCAAGCCAAGGCATGAGTTCGACCGGACAAGTAATTCCGCTGACGTCGAATACGCTGGTGACAAACTATGACGTCGGCCACAGCCATTCCGCGTTCCTCGACATCTGCGATTACAACTCCGCGAGCAACAGTTGCGCCATGGATGGCGCCGACAAGATTCCCTGCACCGGTCAGGGCTGCCCTGCCTCCTGTCCCCAGAACCCCGCCGTTCCCACCTGTCCCCAATTTCAGTACGTGCAAGCCTCGGACGTTCAGCCCTACTTCACCATGGCTGAGACTTACGCCTTCGGCGACCGCATGTTCCAGACCAATGAAGGCGACAGTTTCCCGGCTCACCAATACATTCTTTCGGGAACGTCTCGCATTTGCGCGCCGCCGGAATATCCCTGCCCCAGCGGGATCACTGACAACATCACGATTTCCGACAACCCCGACGGCGACTCGCGCTCCGGCAGCAGCGACGAATGGGCGGGATGCCTGGCACCCCCGAGCGCGCAGATCAACAGCATCGATATCAGCGAGCCGAACCCCACATCGCCGCAAACGCTGATCTCGCAACTCTGCTTCGACCATCCCACACTGACCGACCTCCTGGATACCGCCAACATCAGTTGGAAGTACTACGCGCCCACGCCCGGCTCGATTTGGAGCGCGCCGGACGCGATCCAACACATTTGCGTGCCCTCACCAGCCTATCCCTCTGAGACGAGCGAGTGTACTGGCACCGATTGGAACAACCACGTTGTGATTGAAGGATCGGGAGCGCAGATCCTGACCGATATCTCTGCCGGAAATCTAGCCGCCGTGAGCTGGGTCATTCCCACTGGCGATAACTCCGACCACGCCGACAACCCCCAGGACAACGGACCATCGTGGGTGGCAAATATCGTGAATGCCATTGGCGGGAGCCAGTATTGGGCGAATACCGCGATCATTGTTACGTGGGACGATTGGGGAGGTTGGTACGACCACGTGCCGCCGCCGGCGATTCTCGACTCTTATGAATACGGCCTGCGAGTGCCTATCATCGTGATCTCACCCTATGCCAAAGCAGCTTACATATCGCATCAGGTAAATGACTTTGGTAGCATCCTCAAGTTTATCGAAGAGGTCTTTTCGCTCGACCAAATTGACCTCGCTAACAACCCGTCGTTGGGATTTGCCGATTCCTATACCGTCACGGGCGACCTCTCTGATTTCTTCAACTTCAACCAGACCCCGCTGCCCTTCACGGAAATCCCAGCCGCGCTAAAGGCCGACCATTTCCTGAACGACAAATCCCCGCCGACTCCGCCCGACACCGATTAGACGTGATCCTCGCGTAGGGGCAGGTGCCCTCACCTGCCCAAGCGGGCGAAGCCTGCAAGCTCTCCTGCGGCGACGACTTTCGCAAAACTTGTGAAGGGCGCACCGTGACCTGACTTTACTCGCGCCGACGACGCTACACATCCTGCTGATATATCTCTTCCGGAGCCGAAACCACCAGCTTCTGCGCCTGTATCGAACGCCCCTGCAGCGACGAATCCTCAATGCGAAGCGCCCGGTTCGACATCACCACCCAGAGCAAGCCAAGTCCATATACAACGCCGCCGATGAAAAGCTGAACGCCCAACTGCCGGTAATTGTGCGGCACGAACCAGCGCTGCATCAGCAGAAGCACCGCCGCAAGCGGCACCGACAACAGAAACGGCAAAGTGTAGGATTCGCGGATAAACGTGCGCAAATGAAGATCGAGCTTCTTGCAGAGATGCTGCGGCATGAAAAACAGCATGCTGCAAGTCAGCGGAATCGCCGTTCCCAGCGCGTCTCCAACAATGCCGTAAGGCCGCACAAGAATAATGCTGAGAATCAGATTCGAAACTCCCTCGACCAGCGTCACAATCGCCCAGGTTCCATGCTTCGACATGCCAAACAGGATTCGCCCCGACGCTCCCTGCGAAAACCATAACGTGCTGCACAAAATCATAATCACCAGCACCGGGTAGCTGGCGGCGATATATTTCCTGCCCACCCATACCTCGATCACCGACTTGCCCAGAATCAGCAGAATCACGCACACCGGAAACATGGTGAATCCGCAAACCCGATTGCCCACAAGAAATATTTTGCGCAGCCGGTTCATGTCGCCGCGAGCGTCCGACTGGCTCGACATGGGAACGAAAATCTGCGAAAGCGCGGTGACCACCTGCCCCGCGTAATCCACGATGCGCGCGCCAATATTGAAATACGTAATCGCCGCCGCCGACATGAACGTGCCAATCACAATCTCGTCGGTCTTAAATTTCAGCCGGCCCGCAACCATGATCATGAAGGTCACGCCGCTGTAATTCGCGATCTGCCGAAAAGTGCCGCGGTCAATATATTTGCTGGCAAAAGGCACCGGACACAACCGCAGCGCAAGAAAGCCGCGCACAATCGACGCCAGCAGCGGCAGAACAACCGTGATCAGCGCAACCGTCAGCAATCCGTATCCGTGATTGAGAGCGATGACAATCAGCAGCGCGCGGAGCAAAGTCGAGACGACATTCGTCCAGTTGAGAATGTAAAAGCTCTGCAAGCCTTCGAGAAATCCGCCAAAAATGCCCGCCGGAAAACCGAGGGCGACCGATGCCCCAACCATCAACAGCAGCCAGCGCGCAGTCGACATGAATTCCGCCGGAATATGAAACATCCGATCGACTTGCGACGCCACCACCACCGTCACCACCATGCTCAGCACGCCAATGCAGCTATAGGTAAAGAGGCTGGTGTTGATCAGTTTGGCCAGTTCTTCGCGATCGCCAGTGGCCGTAAACTTCGATACATAGCGAACGATCGAAGAGCGAATGCCAAGATCGAAAAGCCCGTAGTATCCCGTGAC
Organism: uncultured Acidobacteriaceae bacterium; assembly: GCA_963822025.1. GTDB lineage: Bacteria > Acidobacteriota > Terriglobia > Terriglobales > Acidobacteriaceae > Acidiflorens. The sequence goes on from CAWGFW010000001.1 coordinate 238,630, forward strand.
CGAGAAGATAAGAACCCAAATGCCGAAAGCCGTGTCGCCCAGGCGGTGCAGGATAAATGGAGAAAGCAGGAAGCCGACGACTACGTTGATTCCGAGAGAGAACCAACTGGAGCTGACGTTCTTGATGATCTGCTGTTTTTCGATTTTACGCATGCGCGGGGAAAGTTTTTCTCGCCAATTGATTTTGGCGCAACAGGCGGCGGATCAAAGTAAGTATAAAGTAGCGCCTCACAACGGCTGCCCAGTCTTTACCCATGCCGGCATCACCGTGCCATCCAGATGCGGGCTCTGTAACTCGTAGCCGAGAAAATTTAACAGCGGAGCCCACGCCGCTTCAATCTCCTCCGCCGACTGCCGCGGCAGAGTCTCTTTCCATCCCCCCGACTTGGCCGCGCGCACGAATGGTATTTCCTTGCGTGTACCCTTGGTTCCGGTCCACTGGTCGGCCTGTTGTTTTTCAAGCTTACGCATGCGGTCGGCCGAACTGCGTTCCACCGCTGCCTGCAGGCGTTCTGTATCTGCGTGAATGCCAAGAAACTCGGCGATTTTCTTAGTTTCGCCGATCGAATCCTCCAGCAGATCCTCATAGCGAACCAGAAGAAATGACGGGTTCCCGTGCCGCGCTGCAATCCAACTCGCCGCGTGCTCCCACCACGAGCCATACGATGAAGTCTCGCCCGCGATAAAGCGCTTCACGAATTGTTCGAGCGTAACGTCAGCTTCGATGTACCGTTTCTTCAAATCAAAATGATATTCGGAAACAGCAACATCGCGCGGATCGCGCACCAGGTAGATAACTTTCCGAAACCGCACGTCAAATGTCTCGTGGCTCTTCATCACGCGAGGCCGAGGAAGTGAACGCAGAAACCGCTTCGACAAAACTCCCGGAGCCGGGAGCAGCCGGTTGATATTCGCAAAACCAATCGTCTCGTTCGGATACATCAGATTGGCCAGCAGAAATCGAACCCATGTATTCCCCGATTTCGGATACGACACCAGAAAAGTATCGTCGGGAAAAACAGTAAAATGCCGCCCCGCCCGGTCCAGTCCGAGGACGTACTTCACTGCGTATTTAAACTGGCCAAGCATTGTCGAATTGTTAATCGGCGATTTGTTTACAAACGTCGTCCGCTGAGAATCCCCTGAGCCTCGTAATCCCGCGCCTCTTTAGGCGCTTGCGTGCTCAATTCATATCCGAGACGCTGCATCAACGGACCCCACGCAGCCTCGATCCTGGCAACCATCGGCGCCGGCAACTCCGACCGCCAACCGCCCGAACCAGCAGCGCGGACGAACGACAAATCTTTTCGCGATCCCTTTACCAGTTCATTTTTGTCCGTCTGCTTTTTTTCCATTTGCCGCATGCGATCGGCCGAACTCCGCTCCACCGCCTGCGCAATTTGCTCGGGGCCGGCCGAGAGTTGCAGAAAAGCCGCAACCTTCGTGAGTTCGCGGGCCGTATCCGCAACCAGATCTTCATACCGCAGCAGAAGAAACCGCGAACCATCCTCGCTCGTATACAGCCAGGTCGCAATGTTCTGTCCCCACGACCCGTGCGGGCAGGTTTCACCCGCAAGAAAGCGCGTGACGAACTGCTCCAGCGGCGACTCGTCGTCCAGTTTCCTGATCTTGCGATGATAGTGATACTGCGAAAGCACAACGTCGCGCGGATCGCGCACGATATAAATCACCCGCGGATAGCGCGGATCAAAACACTCATGGCTCTTGATGATGCGCGGCCGCCGCATCCGGTCAAAATCCCTCTTAGCGGTACCCGTAGGATCGGGTATCAGCCGGTTGATATTCGCCCATGTAGCGGGCTCGTCCGGAAATCTCAAATTCGCCAGCAAAAATCGCGTCCAGGTGTTCCCCGACTTCGGAAACGAAACCAGAAAAATGTCATCCGGAAGAATCAGCAAGCTGCGCCCCGGCCGATGCAGCCCAAGTCCGCGTTGTATTCCGGCGATGAGATGCTTGATCATTTTCCCGTCAGCCTAACGCCTTTCCATCCCCGCGTGCTCCATCCCAGCGTGAACCAGTCCAGAGGAGGCCAATTCATAACCCATCTCGCGCATCAGCCCGCCCCAAGCCGATTCAATCTCCGCCACGCTTCTCTCAGACAACTCCGCCCGCCAGCCGCCCGCCTTGGCCGAGCGTACAAACGGCTTATCCTGCCGCGTCTCGCGCGTCGACGACCACAGGTGCGCCTGCTTCTTTTCCAACTCGCGCATCCGGTCCGCCGAACTCTGCTCGATCGCTAAAGCAAGCCTTTGCGGAGCCGCTGAAATTCCCAGAAAAGCCGCAATCCTCGCCATCTCTTCCATGGCCTGCGATTGCAGCGCCTCATATTTCACCAGCAGAAATCGCGGATCGCCGCGTCGCGCATAAAACCAGGTAGCCGCGTTTTCAAACCATGTCCCGTAAGGATGATTTAGCTCGCCACTCACAAAGCGCGAAACAAACTCTTGCTTCGGATAATCCTCGGCAATCGCGCGCCGCTTGATATCGAAATAATATTCCGAGAGCACGACGTCGCGCGGATCCCGAACGACATAGATCACCTTCTGATAGCGCGGATCGAAATACTGATGACTCTTCAGAATGCGCGGCCGCTGCGCCCGCTCCAGATCGCGCTTCGACATCGCCTCCGGGTCGGGCATCAGATCGTTGATATTGGAAAAATCAGGATTCTTTTCCGGGTAGACGAGATTCGCAATCAGAAACCGCGTCCAGGTATTCCCTGACTTTGGATAGGAAACAAGAAAAATATCGTCGGGAAAAACGAGTACATTCCGGCCCGGCGAATGCAGGCCGAGAAAATATTTCCCTCCCGCGATCAGACGCTTAATCATCCGAATGCCCACATGCGCATAATCATAAGAATGCTGATGACGATGCCCATCCCCTGCTCAGTCCTCACGCCGAAGCTCCGTTCCGTATCCGGTTCCAAAATGAAAGAAATCTACCCGTCGCGCTCGGCGCGATCCCCAATCCCAGCACAGCGAGACTCAATGTCGATTTGTGCAGATATCCATTCGCCTCTGCAATCAACTCGCGGGCCTTGTCAAACTGACGCTCTCCCAGTTTGCACTTTCCTTCTTCCAGCAGATACCGGGCGCGAATTTCCGCGGCCCGCCGTTCAACCACCGCGCGATCGGTGTCTTGCAAAGGCAGCGTCCGCTTAAACTTCTCCAGAATACCCCAATAGGCCTCCGCCATCTTGGCCCTCGACTGGCTCAGCGAACCTGGTCTACCAATAAACAGCCGCGCCTGAACTTCCCGACTGTAGCCGATCTTCGCCCCGCTGAAAGCCGTCCGCACCCACAAGTCATAATCGTCGCAGCGCGCAAGTTTTTCATCGAACAATCCCACATCGATCAGCCTCTGCCTGCGTGCCACCACCGTCGAAATCGGAATCTGACACCGCTCCACGATCAACGCATCGAAAGTAGCGCGCCCATTCGATGGGCATTTCTCCATGAATTCCTGATCGTGGCCGGGATCGGTAATCAGCAGAGCATTCGCATAAACCAGATCAAGCGCCGGATCTTCCGCCACTAATTTCATCTGCCCGGCGAGGTGAGTCGGCAGCCAGGTATCGTCGCTGTCGAGAAACGCAACCCACTCGCCACGCGCCTGCCGAATCGCATTATTGCGCGCTCCCGCCGCCCGCTTGTTCTCCTGCTTGATGTAAACAATCCGATCTTTTTCCCGGAGGAGGTACGGCTGCATCACCTTCTCCAGTTCCGGAGTATCCGGAGAGCCATCGTTGACAACGATGGCCTCGAAATCCGTAAAAGTCTGTGCGAAGACCGAATCCAGGCAAGCCGCAATCAGGTCCGCTGTTTTATAGCTGGGAATAATGATGCTGACCTTAGGCGTTGGATTGGTTTGGGCTGCTGGCATAATCTTTCAGATCGCTTAAGAGTTCTGAGTACGCAAAAACTATCTTACAAGCCGCATGTCTAGGAACTGTGAAACACCAATTCCTTTTCTCCGGCAACGATGTTGTTCGCCGCTTCCACTCCCATCAACACCGAGTGGTCCATATTTCCGATCTCATACCGCCACGCCCCAAAACGCCCGCGCGAATAAATTCCCTTCTCGAGCAAAGCCGGCTGCAGAATCCCGAGCGCTCGATCCCGCCCCAGCGTCGGTATGGGATACGAATACGCAATCACCCGATGATAGCGAGAAACCACGCGTTGCCGGTCCGAATCCTCCAGCATCTTGGCGCGAACGAGCCCGTCAATCACCTGATCGAGCACGCGCTCCGGATCAGGTGTCTCCCCGACGCGAAATGACATTTCGCACATCAGCGAACTATATTTCTCCGTATCTCCGCCGGGCACATTGTTCGGCGAGTAATGAGAAAAATAAGTAGCGCGATAGCAAGGCATCGCCGCGTCGGTGAAATAAATCCAGCATCGCCCAGTCTCGATTTTCTTCTTCAGTCCGAGTCCAAGCACGAGCAGATTATTGTGCTCAAGTCCAGCCGCCGCCTCTCGCAACTTCTCATCCACCGGACGAATCATGTGCGCCAGCAGATCGAGCGGCGCAGTCGAGATTAAAACGTCATAGTTGTCGCCGCTCCCGTCCTCAAAAGAAACGCGCCGCCGCGCGACATCAACCTCGGCCAGCTTTTTGCCGGAGTGAATCTTCGCCGGAAATTGCTCCGCCATGCGCCGGTAGATCTGTCCCGTTCCTCCGTGCAGCGGAAACTTGAACTTGCTGTTCGGCCCCCACCCCACATCGTCGCGCTCATACAGCACATTTTCCAGCAGCCGTTTGAAATCGACCACCGCCACGCGATCCGCAATCCACGACTTCGACATCTGCTCCAGCGGAGTCGTCCAGACCTTCGAGTTATAAGGAAACATGAACGCTTCCGCGATGCCCTCGCCAAAAGTGCCCAGCGTCCAATCGCGAAAATTCTTGGCGTCCCGCCCGCCACCGTTAGCCGCAGCCGTCGCCGCGCCCAACAGGCACTTCACCTGAACATCCTTTGGCAGGTACCGCAGATTGCTCTGAAACGGGTATGGCACCCACGAATCGTCCCCTTGCACGATCCAACTCTCGCGAATGCGCTCGTGAACCTCTTTCCCGAGCATGTTGTCGATCAGTTTGTCGAAGTAAGGATAGTGCGAAAAGATAACGTGCCCGCCCTCATCCCACACAAAACCATGCCCGTCGACGTGAGAGGTCGAATGCCCGCCCACTTCGTCCGACTTTTCATACAGAATCCAGTTGTCGTAGCCGAGTTCGTTCAGACGGTAGGCCGCGCCCAGTCCAGTCGGTCCCGCTCCGATGATGACAATTTTCTGGCTCGCCATAATTTTGATGTGGGATTGGCTATCTTCTGTTATCTTCCGACCCGGCGAACCAGTGGGATGCGCCGAACTGACAGATACAGCGTCGACTCCATGGGGACCAGCTCTTCAAATTGGACATTCCGCGTCCTAAATTCCACAGAATCGCCACAGAATCGCTGGAGGAGCAGCTAAATTGTAGCATAGCGATTTTGCCGCTCTTTCGTGCCCGGTAAGCAGCTTGGTTCCCGAAGTAACCCGGGATCCGCGCGCCGACTTAGCATTTCCTTCGTGAACCTTAGTGGCCTTCGTGGTCAACGTTCTTGACGACTCGGATGAATAGCCAGCCCCGCCCCGATCCTCCCCAGCGCTACAATCATTCCTGCCATGGACAACAAAGCCATCGCCGGAATTCTCTACGAAACCGCCGACCTCCTCGAAATCGACGGTCAGGATTCCTTTCGCATCCGCTCCTACCGCAACGCCGCCGAGGCCATCGAAGCGATGCCGCAACAAGTAGCAAGCCTCATCGGCGAGCCCAAAAAACTGTTAGCCGTGCCTGGCATCGGTAAAGGAATGCTGGCCAATTTGCAACATCTTTTCGAGGTAGGAACGGTCGAAGTCCACGCCGAACTGCTAAAAAAATATCGCCCCTCCATGCTCGAACTCCTCAAGATCCAAGGCCTGGGCCCAAAGACTATCGCCCTCATCTGGAGCGCCTACCAGGTCTGCGATCTCGACGGCGTCGAAGCCCTTGCCCGCGACGGAAAAATCCGCACCCTGCCCCGCATGGGCGAAAAACACGAGCAAAAGCTCCTCAAAGCAATCGAAGACTATCGCCGCATCGGCGGCCGCTTCCTGCTCGACACCGCCGAACAGCTCGCCGAAAAATTAGTCGACCATCTGCTCGAGGCCCCCGGAGTCGAGAAAGTTACCCCCGCCGGCTCGCTCCGCCGCGGACGCGAAACCGTTGGCGACCTCGACATTCTCGTCACCGGCAAAGGCTGTGCCGATCCCGAAGCACGCCAGAAAATGACGGAGCATCTTCTCCGCTTCCCCGGCCTCATGGAAGTCATCGGCCAGGGCGAAAATAAAATCAGCTTCCGCCAGCGCAACGGCATTCAAGTCGATGTGCGCCTGCTGCCGCCCGAGTCCTTCGGCGCCGCCATGCAATATTTCACCGGCTCCAAAGCCCACAACGTCGCGCTCCGCCAGCGCGCCCTGAAAATGGGCTACACCCTCAACGAATACAGCCTCGCCGACCTCGAAACCGAGAAGCCCGTCGCCGGCAAAAGCGAAGAAGAAATCTACGCCAAGCTCAAGCTCGACTTCATCCCTCCCGAACTGCGCGAGAACCTCGGCGAGATCGACGCCGCCGACAAACACGCCTTACCGAAGCTCATCGATCTCGCCGACATTCGCGGCAACGTCCACATGCACACCGTCGAAACCGACGGCCGCAACACCATCGAAGAAATGGCCGAAGCGGCCAAGGCGCGCGGCTACCAGTACATGGCCATCACCGATCACTCCAAGAATTTAGCCTTCGCCAACGGCCTCACCGACGAGCGCGCCCTCGCCCACATCGAACGAATCAGGGCAGCCGAGAAAAGCATCAACGAAAAAGGCCAGAAACCGATCCGCATCTTCGCCGGCATCGAAGTCGATATTCTCGCCGACGGCTCTCTCGACCTATCCGACTCCGTGCTCGAGCAACTGGACATCGTCATCGCCAGCGTCCACTCCCACTTCAATCAGGATCGCGACACCATGACCGAACGCCTGCTGCGCGCCGTCGCCAATCCGAACACGTCGCTCATCGGCCATCCCACCGGCCGCCTGCTCCTGCGCCGGGACGCCTACGCCTTCGATCTAGACGCTGTCCTAAAAGCCGCAGCCCAACACAAAGTAGCGATGGAATTAAACGCCTATCCCGACCGCCTCGACCTGAGTGATGTTCACCTGCGTCTGGCCCGCCAGCACGGCGTGAAGATCGTCATCAACACTGACTCGCACCACACTTCACACCTGGAAAAAATCCGCTACGGTGTGACGCAAGCACGGCGGGCGTGGCTAACGAAAGAAGATGTCCTGAATACTCTGCCGCCACAAAAGTTCGCCCAGGCAATGAAGCACGGTTGGTAGGCGATTTCCGCCAAAATTGGCCCGGAATGGCGGAATTGCAGAAACCCCGAGTTACGAAAGTGGGGGGTACACGCGCCCGTAACTGCTACGGCCGGGCGAAACAAGGAGCTAAAATAATGAAGTACTTGGGCGGCAGCCCAGATCGATTTCAAATCCCCCTGCTGCCAATAGTCCCCAAGATGGGTGGAATGTTGCAACTTCTTTCACTTCGAGCATGTTCGGCCAAATTGGAACCTCCAGTCACTTCACTCACACCCGCTTTTCAATGGCTTACAAACCAAAGGGATCAGCTATACGGAAGCTCAATTGCTGTTTATTATCGTATTCGGTATTCGACGGGATTAATTTCTAGAATTCAAAGTGAACCTGCCTGCCGGACCATCCCCCTCGCTAAAAGCGGGTCCGCGGTAAAAAATAAGAAAGGATACAGGGATGAGCCGTAACGAGATTGATATCAAGCAAAATCTTGAAGTAAACATCGGGAGGATTAAGGACTTGACCGCTTCCACCAGTCATCTGATTGCCCCGCACGGGGGAGAACTCATTCAACTGCAAGTCACGCCCGACCGCGCCCTCGAACTGAAGGCTCAATCCCGCGAATGGCCCTCATGGGACCTGACTGCGCGCCAGCTTTGCGATCTCGAACTTCTGCTCAGCGGCGGCTTCTCGCCACTGCGCGGGTTCATGAACCGCGCCGATTACGAAGGCGTCTGCCACAACATGCGCCTTGCCAACGGCACTCTGTGGCCGATGCCGATCACCCTCAACGTCAGCGAGGAATTCGCCAAGAAACTAACCGCCGGCAGCAGCAAGATCGCCCTGCGCGATCCCGAAGGCGTAATGCTCGCCGTCCTCCACGTCGAAGACGTGTGGCAGGCCGACAAAAAAGCCGAAGCCCAGGCCGTTTTCGGTTCCGTCAGCAGCGCCCACCCCGGCGCCGACTACGCCATCAACAAATCGAATCCCTGGTACGTCGGCGGAAAAGTCGAAGGAATGCAATCGCCGTCCCACTACGATTTCCGCTCCTTGCGCCTGACTCCCGCCGAACTGCGCGCCGAATTCACCCGCCTCGGCTGGACCCGCATCGTCGCCTTCCAGACGCGTAATCCTATGCATCGCGCCCACGTCGAGCTGACCATGCGCGCCGCCAAGCAAGTCGAAGCCAATCTTCTCATCCATCCTTCCGTCGGCATGACCAAGCCCGGCAACGTCGACTATTACGTCCGCACCCGCTGCTACCAATTACTGCTCTCGAAATATCCGCACGGCACTGTGAAGCTCTCGATGCTTCCGCTCGCCATGCGCATGGGCGGACCGCGCGAAGCCATCTGGCACGGCCTGATTCGCAAGAATCACGGCTGCACCCACTTCATCGTCGGCCGCGACCATGCCGGTCCGGGAAAAGATACCGACGGTAAGAACTTCTACGGCCCCTACGATGCGCAGGAACTCTTCAAGAAACACGAGAGCGAAATGGGCGTCAAAATGGTTCCTTTCCAGATGATGGTCTATCTCCAGAATGAAGACCGCTACGTCCCCGCCGATGAAGTTCCGCAGGGCGCGAAGGTCCTCGACATCTCCGGCACCGAACTGCGCCGGCGCCTTAATGAGGGTCGCGATATTCCTGCCTGGTTCACTTACCCGGAAGTTGTAAAGGAGTTGCGCCTCAGCTATCCGCCGCGGGACAAGCAAGGCGTCACCATCTTCTTTACCGGCCTTTCGGGCTCCGGCAAGTCGACCATCGCCAACGCCCTGATCACCAAGTTCCTCGAGACCGGCGGCCGTCCGGTCACTCTGCTCGATGGCGACCTGGTGCGCAAAAACCTGTCCTCCGAACTCGGATTCTCGAAGGAACATCGCGACATCAACATCCGCCGCATCGGCTACGTCGCCTCCGAGATCACCAAAAACGGCGGCATCGCCATCTGCGCTCCCATCGCGCCTTACGAAGCCACGCGCAAGGCAGTTCGCCAGATGATCGAACCCTTTGGTGGATTCATCCTCGTGCACGTCGCCACTTCGATCGATGTCTGCGAACAACGCGACCGCAAAGGCCTCTACGCGAAGGCCCGCGCCGGCCTCGTCAAGGAGTTCACCGGCATCTCCGACCCCTACGAAGTGCCCGGTGACGCCGAAGTGGTCATCAATACCGCCGAACTCAGCCCCGAGGAAGCGGCGCAGACCATTATTCTGCACCTCGAGCGTGAAGGCTTCATCGGCGCCAACGGCAATAACTAGTCGCAGTTAGCGGCTCTCGGTTCCTGGATTCTCAACGCTTACCTTTCGCCGAGAACAGGAACCGAGAGCCAGAAGTTCGCAAATAAAAATACTGATGTCGATTAAGCCGATTATTACTATGGGCTTTGTGCGATAATGTTTCGTTTTTTCTCGGTTCCTTAACCTGCTTTTGTTTTACCGGGAACTGACGACCGGCAACTGAGAACTGACGGAAAGACATATGGAAATCTTGCTGCTAAAAATTCTGATCGGCTTTGTCGTGGGAACGCTGATCGGGTTGACAGGCGTGGGCGGCGGAGTTTTGCTTTTGCCCCTGCTGATCTTCGGCCTGCACGTGCCCCCGATCATGGCTGTCGGCAGCGATGCGCTCTGCAACTTCTTCACTAAGATTCCCGCCAGCTTCCTCCATTTTCGCAAGGGCACCGTCCGCATGAAAGTCGTGTTCGCCCTCGCCGTCGGCAGTGTTCCCGGCTCTTACTTCGGAGTGGCTCTTCTAGTCCACCTGCGCCAGATCCATGGTGCCGGCGTCAACGACTTCATCAAGTCCGCCGTAGGACTGCTCCTGGTCATCATCCCCGCTCTTCTTCTCTTCCAAAGGAGGATCGAAGACCATCTCATCGGCCGCCAGCCCACCTTGCAGTCTTTTGCAGGAATGAGTGCCATCGGATTGGTCGGCGGATTTCTCGTCGGCATCACCTCGGTCGGGTCGGGCAGCATCATTATGATGTTGCTCCTATTGTTCTATTCCTTCCCTCCCAAAATCATGGTCGGAACCGACATCGCCCATGCCGTGATTCTGACCGGCGTCACCAGCCTGCTGCACTTCCGCGCCGGCAACGTCGACGGCCATTTAGTCGGCGCCATACTGATAGGCTCGATCCCCGGCGGCATTCTCGGCTCCTATCTGAGCACCCGCGTTCCCGTACTCTGGCTGCGCCGCATCCTCTGCGCCGTCCTGTTGATGACCGGAGCAAGAATGCTGTGGGCGTGAACCGTGAACCGCAGTTCTCAGTTCCCTGTTCTCAGTTCTCAGAGAACCTCGGGTCGTACCGATTGGAACCGAGAACTGACAACGGAGAACTTCTTCAGGAGCATAAATTGACTTCCTCCTCATCCGCAGAAACCCTCGAACGCATCCACGCCGCTCTCGAAGCCGCCCGCGAAGTTCTCAACCGTTTCACTCCCGGTGCCATCGAAACCGAATACAAGGCCGGACACGATCCCGTAACCGAGGCCGATCGTGCCGTCGACGCCATTCTCCGCAAAACCCTTCTGCGCGACGATGAAGGCTGGCTCTCGGAAGAAACCGTCGACGACTTCACCCGCCTCAACAAGCAGCGCGTTTGGGTCGTGGATCCGCTCGATGGCACCCGCGAATTCGTGCAGGGCATTCCCGAGTTCTGCGTCTCCATCGCCATGGTAGAAAATGGAATCCCCGTGGCTGGCGGAATCTGTAACCCGGCAACCGACGAACTCATCCTCGGATCGCGCGAAACCGGCGTCACCTACAACGGCCAGCCCACGCAACCCAGCCAGCGCAAAGATCTTCACGGCGCCCTCGTCCTCGCCAGCCGCAGCGAAGTGAAGCGCGGCGAGTGGAAACAATTCGAATCCGCCGAATTCAACATCCGTCCCATGGGTTCGGTCGCCTACAAGCTAGGATTAGTCGCCGCTGGCCGCGCCGATCTCACCTTCACCCTCGTCCCAAAAAATGAATGGGACGTGGCCGCCGGAGCCGCCCTCGTCGAAAGCGCCGGAGGTTGGACGTTAAAGCTCGATAACTCTCCGCTGTGCTGCAACCAGAAAAATCCTCTGATTTCCGGCCTGCTCGCCGGCGGACCATTCCTGCGCGATCCACTGCTCGCCCTGCTCGACCGCCACTCGCAACCCATCGCCGCCGACCGCCAGCCCTAGCAGGCAGAGGACAAGCTTGTCATGCTGAGCGGAGATTGGGCTCCGCGAATGCGAAGCTCAATCGCAGTCGAAGCACCCCTACAGTACCCTGACTTTTCCGCCCGCTGCGACAGCAGTAATCATCATCATCACGCTGAAATACTCGCGAGCGAATCCAACTTACTCGCCAGACTCTGCGTAGTAACTGATGGTAGTTACTTTCGTTTTCTTCTCACACCTAATCTTCTATTTATCCTTCACATCTGTAATATCGGCCAAACCCCTTGTCCCGCACCGCATTTCGCTTTGTTCCCGCTGAGAACACCAGCGGACACTGCTCCTCGCGAATCTGTACATGCCGCCACCAAGTGCACTAACGCGTCTTAAATGCACTTCTGGTATCTGTGAACCCTGTACCTATCTCGATAGATTCAGCCTGAGGACAATCGACTAGTCCCCCACTTCGTAAGGTCGAGGGCTCACAATGTCTGAAACAGATCATGTTCTGTTAGAGACTCATTCCATATCTCCTCTCGCTCAGGCGCAGCGTCTGGGCATCGCATTACTCCTTCTGGCACTCGTATTGTTGACCATTTCTTGCGGAACTGTTGCACAAGCTGCGGGAACCCAGAACCAGCTCGGCCTCTACGGAAATCTTCCTCAAGCCACAGTCAATCAGTCTTACAACGCCGTATTGACAGTGACCGGCGGAAACTCGCCCTACTCTTTCTCGTTAAAATCCGGCACACTGCCACCGGGCATCAGCTTGAACACAACTACCGGTGGGTTCTATGGCAAGCCAACAACTCCGGGCGTATTTGCCTTTGAAGTGGGCGTCAGCGATGCTTGGCTCCACGAGCAAGGCAGCCGGTCATTCGCCGTTTCGGTCGCCGGTGGAGTCGGAGGCGGCAACGTCAAAGTGAGCGTTTCCCCAACCAGCGGCACTCTCCTCTCCAGCCAGACCGAGCAGTTCACCGCCAGCGTCAGCGGAACTTCCGACACAGCCGTCACCTGGTCGGCTACGACAGGCTCAGTCAGCGGCAGTGGCCTTTACACCGCGCCTGCTGTCAGCAAGCAAACCGACGCAGTCGTCACCGCAACCAGCGTTGCCGATCCCTCGAAGTCCGCGAGCGCGTCCATCACCATCGACCCGACAAATCAGCAGCCCCTGCAAATCACCACCGGCAGCACTCTTCCTCAGGGTCAGCAAGGCAGCACTTATAGCGACACCTTCACAGCGAGCGGTGGCACCACTCCTTATACTTGGAGCGTTTCCGGCGGCGCGCCTCCTCCAGGAGTCGCCCTCAATAGCAACGGAAATTTTGCCGGTATGCCCAACAGCACCGGAACCTTCAGCTTCACAGTCGTAGTGACCGATGCCAGCAGCAAAACGGCGTCGGGAACTTTCAGCCTCAACGTAGCGGCCGGCAGCGGATACGACGGCCCCGCGCAACTGCCGATCGCGACGGTTCCAAGTGCCATGTCTGACACGCCCGCGCCCGGATCGGTGATCAACGTAAGTGCCGGCGGCAATCTGCAAACAGCCCTGAACAACGCGCAGTGCGGTCAGGTAATCCAGCTTCAGGCGGGCGCAACCTTCAGCGGTCAATTCAGCGTCCCCGCCAAAAACTGCGACATTAACCATTGGATCTGGGTGCGCACCAGTTCTCCCGACAGCGCTTTGCCCGCCGAAGGTCAGCGCGCCACGCCCTGCTATGCCGGCGTCGCTTCCCTCGAGGGCCGCCCACAATACACCTGTCCCCAGCCGCAGAACGTGATGGCCAAGGTACAGATCACAAATCAGGGGGATGGTCCCTTTCAGTTCGCAGCCGGCGCAAACTTCTATCGCTTCATCGGTCTCGAAGTCACTCGACCCGCCGGAACCCCAGGGCTTGCCCAGCTCTTCTCCATCCAGAAAGGCGCCACCGCCGATCACATCGTAATCGATCGCTCCTGGCTGCATGGCGCAACGCAGGATGAAACCAACACTGGCGTCAACGTAAACGGCATGACCAATGTCGCCATCGTTGACTCCTACTTCAGCGATTTCCACTGCATCTCGAAGACCGGGCAGTGCATTGATTCCCACGCCGTCGCCGGCGGCTTAGGCAACACGCAGGATGGTCCTTTCCTCATCCAGGATAATTTCCTCGAAGCTTCCGGCGAAGCCGTCATCTTTGGCGGCGGCGCGGCCACTTTAACTCCCACCGATATCACCATCACCGGCAACCATTTCTGGAAGCCGTGGCAATGGATGCAGGGCAACAACCCCTATGTCGGCGGAACTGACGGCAATCCTTTCGTCGTCAAGAATCATCTCGAACTGAAAAATGCGGTTCGCGTCCTCGTCGAAGCGAATCTCATGGAGAATAGCTGGGGAGGCTTCAGCCAAACCGGTTACGGTATTCTCCTCACTCCGAAAAACCAACATACTCCGAGCGGGTCCAACGTCTGTCCGCTATGTCAGGTCACTGATGTCACCATCCGCTACGTGCACGTCTCGCACGCCGGCGGCGGAATTCAAATGGCAACCTCTATCTCCGGCGACGGCGGTGGCGGAGCTGCCGCGCTGGCAGGCACGCGCTGGAGCATCCACGACGTAGTTCTAGACGACCTGAGCACGAAATATGTCGGCCCCGGCACAGCGTTTGAGTTGACGAACACTTGGCCGACGAATCCGCTCAACACCGTCACCATCAATCACGTCACCGGTTTCCCTGACCCCTCCAGCCACTTGATCGTCATGGGCAACCAGGTCCAAACCGCGCCGATGTACGGATTGGTGTTCACCAACAATCTGAACCTAACCGGCCAGTATCCCGTCTGGAATTCGGGAGGCGGGCAGGCGAATTGCGCCGTCCAGGACGTGCCCATCACCAGCATCAACAATTGCTTCGCCACCTACACCTTCGGCAACAATGGCCTGATCGCGTCGCCGTCGAAATTCCCTCCATCATCGTGGCCCTCGAATAACTTGTTCCCGCAAACCGTCGACGACGTTCAATTCGTCAACTTCAACAACGGCAATGGCGGGAACTACGAACTCCAGTCCAGCAGCCCCTACAAAAACAAGGGCACCGACGGCAAAGATCTTGGAGCCGACATAGCTGGCCTGAACGAAATGCTGGCCAACGTCCAATAACAGATTCAACGAATTCGAAACGAGGTCCGCGGTTCGCCGCGGACCTTTTCTTTTTGTGGCGAGAAGTGAACCGGTTTTGGAGCTACGGGAACGGCTTGCACGGCTTGCGGAAGAGTCGACTTTGTCGTTGCTTTTGGGTGGCGCAGCGGTTGACCGCTGCGATAACCGGCCCGTTTCAACAAGGGCTTTAGCCCCTGAGGGAGCCGGTAGATTAGACTCACGTTCGGATAGACCAGAGCACCCCGGCGGACCATTGCCCAGCCGATCCAGCTCAATCCGCGAAGGAATCGCGCGCCCATGACGCAACGCCTGATAAACCCATGCAAACAGCGCCGAGTTGATCATGCAGAAATAATAAGGCAGCCGCAAAACCTTCGGCCGAAGACTCACAACCGCGCCCAACACAGCCAGCCCATAAAAAATGCCCTGCCCAACCAGCAACCAGTTGTAAGGAAATTGCCCGCGCAGCATGATATTCGCGACTAGCGCGATGACCATGAACACCGGCACGATCAAGCGTCCCGTCTTATGCGAGAGCAGGCAAAAGAGGACAAACGGCCGCGGTGGCCAGAGCAGTCCTTTGATTTCCCGCAGCTGCTCGATGTTGCCGGCCGTAATCCGCACCCGCCGCGAGAATCCCTCCATCTCATGCGCCTCTTCATAAGCAACCGCCGCCGGCTCATAAGCCACGCGGTGTCCGCCCTCGAGTATCCGCATCGGAATCGTGAAGTCGTCATTAATCGTATTCTCCGACGGAAAAGGATACAGCTCGCGCCGTATGGCATAAAGCGATCCATGCGCGCCCGTAAACGCGCCCAGCTTAGCCTCTTGCACCTTGAGAAAAGTTTCATACTTCCAATAAAGATCCTCTTGCGCCCCCAACTGCGCCTGATCTTTCTTCAACAACCGATAAACTCCGCTGGCCGCTCCTACATGAGGATCACTAAAGCTCTGCACCAGCACGCGAAGCGAGTCCGGAGCCAGCATGCTCGACGCATCAGAAAACGCCACGATGTCTCCGCGCAACTCTTTCACCGCATCATTCAAAACCGCCATCTTGCCGCGATTCTGCTGATAGTTGAGCAGGCGAACCTGTCCGCCATCGGTCTCGGAAACTCCGGCAAACGACCGCACAATTTCCGCGGTTGCGTCTTTCGACCCGTCCGACGCAATCACAACCTCAAGTTTGTCAGCTGGATAATCGAGCGCGACGCTATTGCGGATCTTGTCCGCAATGACTGCGGCCTCGTTATAAGCCGCGACAAGCAGCGAAACCGTAGGCTCAATCGGCTGCTGCCGGGGTGCGCTTGGAAATACCGCTTGCAGCGCCCACAGCAGCAAGGGATAACCAAAGTAGACGTAGACCGTAAACCCGGCTGAGACCCAGAACAGGAGCTTGGCCATCGTCTTACGTTGCAACCACCGGCGAAACCACGGAAGACTTCACGCAGTGCAATTGCCCAAGTATCTCGCGCGAATCCACCCGGAAGCCCGCGCGCTGCAAATAATCTTCAACCTGCGCCAGGTGGAAGAAATACACTGGGCACCCGTCCGCCTTCAGCCGCACCTTGCGAATCGCCGCCCGCAAAGTCGCTGCCCGCGGCCAAGCCGACAGAAAAGTAGTCTTGGTCAGACTTCGAATTACCTGCAATCGCGGCATCGGGTCGGCGACATAATCCCAGAACCCAATGGCGATGACGAGATCAAACTTCTCGTTCGTCTTCCAATCGAGCACGTCGCTCAACACAAACTTGCAGCGGTCCGCGACTCCCTCTTTTTCGGTAAGTTGCGCCGCCAGCTTCAGCATATCTGGCGCAAAATCGACGCCGGTAACCTGCGCGCCGCGCTTCGCCAAACTCGCGACAAACCGTCCCGATCCGCAACCAATATCGCAGATCTTCATTCCGCTTAAATCGGGCGGCCCCGCCTGCCGCATCACCCATTCGTAGCGCTCGTAGATGTCGCGCCGCAGCCATCGATCCAGACCGCGCGAGATCGGGTTCTTCTTGCCCGTGTAGATGGCATCGAAATCATTCGCGATGTCATTCCAATACTTCGCTATCTGCTCGGTTTCGTCAGTTCTTGTGGTTGTTGTTCCATTCATAAAAGTCGAAATCCTTGGCCGTATCGGCGAGTCCGCTTTCGCGGAAACTAGTGTATTTCCCTGCTTGCAGAACGCTCTCAAACCGGTCAAGCGTCTGCGACAAATTCGTGTAGTGGCGTAAACGAGAGCTCAGTCGCCCCGGCAATCGCGGCTGCTCCGCGTCAATTTCCCACGGATGTATGTAAACCACAATCGGCAATCCTTCTTTTTCCACCCGCTTCAATCCGAGCCGTGTGTAAATCCGCGGCAGCAGCCGAAGATACCCACCACCGCCCACCGGCATATTGTGCCCCGCCACGCGAAACGTAGTAATCGGAAACTCAGTCAGCGGCCCCGAAGGCGTCTGAAAACGAAACGGCGATCGTGGCGCCCCCGGCATGCCATAGCGGTCGTGATGAATAGGAAAAATACTGGAGTCATAGGTAAATCCCAACTCCGCCAGGATCTCCAGCGCCCACACCGAACGATCGATTACAGAATATGTGGGCGCGCGATAACCATTCACCGCCTGCCCCGCAATCTGTTCAATCACGTTCTTAGCGCGCCGCGTATCTTCCCGAAATTCCGCCCGCTCAAGCTTGTAGATCAAACGATGCCAATAAGAATGACAAGCCAACTCATGCCCACCGGCAGCGATCTCGCGCACCAGCGCCGGAAAACGCTCCGCCACCCACCCCAGCACAAAGAAAGTCCCATGCACATTGAGCGTAGCCAGCGATTCCAGCAGTCGGCGCGTATTCGGCACCACCCGAGTCGCATAGGTATCCCAGCGACCACGGTCAACCACATCGGAAAAGGCCTCTGCGTGGAAATAGTCTTCCACGTCCACCGACACCACATTTCTGGGTATTTTCTCTGACATTCCCCGATGGATCGATCGCGAAGGACTCCTCACTAAGTATCGCCCAGTAAACGACGATTTGAAAACGTATTTTTGCCCTCGGAGACGGCCGCTGGTTACAAAAGTAAGCTACTTAGATATGTCTTGGACAAGCGCAAACAACACGGTAGAATGCCTTCCCACTGGCTCTTATGACCGATAACCGCAGGAACCACGAAACTAACGAGTCTTTCGAATCGCTGCGATATGCGCTCCGCGCGCTGCGCCGCGAGATCCTGTCGTTCCGCTTCGACTATCCCCTCGATATCGATTCCGACGCCGGCCCCAAAGAGTCGCTCCATTACTACCTCTACAGCGAGAAGCTCACTTGGAGCGTCATGGCCATGGATCCAACCGGCGTCCCCCGCGCCCGCAATCGCCTCACCGGCGTAGTCTATAAGCCCGCCTACATAGCGTGGTGGGGATTGGTCAACTTGGGCCATTTCCTACGCCATCACGACGAACCCAGCCGGGTCGCCTTCCTCAAGCAGGTCGATTGGCTCGAAGCAAATGCCGTAGTCCGTAGCGACGGCTCAGTCGTTTGGCTAAACCATTTCGATTGCCTCCAGGCCAAGACTCTTCTGAAGGCCCCGTGGATCTCCGCCTATGACCAAGGCCTCGTAATCAGCGCGCTCGTGCGCGGCTATCGCATCACCCATCGCCCCCGTCTGCTCGAACTTCTGCAAGGCGCAACCATGATCTTCGAACTCAACGTTCAGGATGGCGGAGTCCGCGAACCGCTGCCGACCGGCTCAGGCGTCCTTTACAGCGAACTGCCGGGCCAGTCCATCCCCGGCATCCTCGACGGCTTCATGAGTTCCCTGCTCGGACTGTATGACTTGTTTGCAGAAACCGGCGATCCAGCCGTAGAGAAATTATTCCGCGATGGCATCGAAGGTCTGAAAACCATGCTCCCCAACTGGGATTACCGTGGCCGATGGAGTTGGTACGCCTCCCGCGAATACCTCTGCCCGCCCGCCTATCATTGGCTGAACCGCGTGCTCCTCGAGGTTTTAGGGCAGCTATCAGGCGAACCGGCATTAGCCACCTACGCCGAAGCGTGGAAGCCAGAAAACCTCTCCGCACTCGGACGGGCGGAAATCTTCCTTGGTTTCCTGATCACCAAAAACGCATGCCGAGTGCGCAACCGCACTTGGCGTCTAAGCCGCGCCAAAGTAAAAGCCTTCGCCGCCAGCGAGGCAAATCCGCCCTTGGAGAACGCCGCCTAGCGCAAAGCAGTCCGCACCGCCATGTTAATATTTCGCTATCGCGTCCCAGCTCGATCGCAGCAGTGAGAGCCGCCCTCAATCACACCCACGCATCTGGAGAAGCTGACATCGTGTCCTCACGTAAAGGCCGAAGCGGTCGAGCGCCTAAACCAAATTTCCGCTCCTTCATTTTCGTCGCTTCCCTGATAGCCTCCATCGCGGTCGCCAACTCTGCATCCGCCAGCACCACCCCTCCCATCGCAGAAAATGCCTACTGCGATAAAGGAGACATCCCCAAATTCGGCGATAAAGACGGTCCCGCCGAGCTTCCCAAGGCCTGCTACTACACCGGACTCGACGGCACTCCCTCGCCCGGCAAACAAATCCGCGTCTCCGCCAACTCCGATCTACACGAAGCGGTCGAATCGGCGAAGTGTGGAGACACGCTCCTGCTAGCTGCCGGCGCCTCCTTCGAAATTAAAAATCTGCCCGCAAAGAAGTGTGATGATCAGCACTACATCACCATTCGCACCGATACGCCCGATTCCAAACTCCCTCCCGAAGGCACCCGCATCTCACCCGCATGGGCAGGAGTCGCCAGCCTTCCCGGCCGTCCGCCCTATGCCCAACCGCCCGGCGGCCCCGCCAAGCTCATGCCCACTCTCATCGTCAAAGTCCCCTCCGGAGCGAAGCTAGGTGATCACTATCGCTTCATCGGCATAGAGTGGTCTTCGTCGCCTGATACGCACATCGCCCGCCTCATCGCCACCGAAGGTGCCGACCACCTCATCTTCGATCGCAACTGGCTCCATCCTCCCGACGGCGCCGAGATGAACAAAGGAATCGGCATGGTCCAGGGCACCCACTCCATCGCCGTCATCAATTCCTACTTCAGCGGCTTTTACTGCATCGCCCGCACCGGCACCTGCACCGACTCCTCAGCCCTCGGCGGCGGCAACTCCGAGGCGTCCCCCATCGGCACTCTCAAGATTTTCAACAATTTTCTCGAAGCCTCCGGAGAAAACATCCTCTTCGGCGGCGCATCTTCCGAAATCAATCCCACCGACATCGAGATTCGCCGCAATCATCTCTTCCGCCCCATGCTCTGGAAAGAAGGCGAACCCGGCTACACACCCGCCGGCGGCGGCAATCCCGTCATCGTCAAGAATCATTTCGAGCTGAAAAGCGGCATCCGCGTTCTCTTCGAAGCAAATTTAATGGAGAACTGCTGGGGCGGCTTTACCCAGACCGGCTTTTCTATCCTGCTCACGCCGCGCAGCCAGAGCAACATGTGCCCGAAGTGCGAAGTCACTAACGTCACGATCCGCTACAACCGCATACGCAACGTCGCCGGCGTAATCCAGGTCGCAAACGGCCTTTCCAAACAGGGCGGCTCGACCGCCGACGGCGGCCACTACAGCATTCATGATTTGTTCGTCGATGGCCTTCACGACGAGGGCTGGAAGGGCCAAGGCACCTTCGCCATCGTCGTCTCCAACGCCCCGCTCCTGCACGACGTTTCCTTCGATCACATCACCGCATTTGTCACCGGGCCGCTTTTTTACGTCGGCAACAAAGAAGCGAAAATCCCGAATTTCAGCGTCACCAACAGCCTATTTTTGGCCGGCAAGACGCGGTCCGAGTTTGCCTCCACCGGCGGCGGCCAGGCCAATTGCGCCCATGACTCGCAGCGCGCCGGCGCCGAGGCCGTCCTCAACGCTTGCTTCGTCAATTGGAAGTTCGAAAAGAATCTCATCATCGGCGAAAAAGGCGGCTGGCCCAAGGGCACCATCGTCGTCTCCTCAGCCGAGGCCGCAGGCGTCCGAGAATTTAAAAATGGAGTGGCCAAAGACCCGCGCCTCTGCCACGCCAAAGAGTCAGGCTGCAACAAAGTCTCCCCCGGAGCCAGCGCAGGCACCGATGGCAAGGACATTGGAGTAGATGTGGACGCGCTCGATGCCGCGCTTGCGGGCGTCGAGTAATCTCGTAGCACGCACCCGAGCAAGTCGGGTAACTTTCGTAACCTGGCGACTTTCACCTGCCAATAACCTCCTCATCTCACGCGGTGATAAACTTTTTGTTGTTGGCCACCCAAAATTCCAGCATCGCAAGCCCCGGCAATCGCAAGCGCAGTCCCGTCTTCGTGATGGGCTGCCACCGTTCAGGAACAAATCTCCTCTACGACATGCTCTTGTCAGCCGGAGGTTTCGCTATCTATCGTGGTTCCCTGCCCGTCTTTGAAACGCTGATCCCACGCTTCGGCTCCATGGAAAATCGCGGCAATCGCGAAAAACTCCTGCAAACATGGCTGCGCAGCAAAGGCTTTCGCCGCACCGGCCTCGATGCAGAACCATTGTCGTCGCGCATCCTCAACGACTGCCGCAGCGGCGGAGACTTCATCCGCATCGTGATGGATGCCGTGGCCGAGAGTCAGGGCGTCACTCGCTGGGCCGCCTATGATCCCGACAACGTCCTCCACGTGGCGCGGCTAAAGGCCAGCATCCCCAATGCTCTTTTTCTGCACATCATCCGCGACGGCCGCGACATCGCTCTCTCGCTAAAAAAAATGGGTGGCTTCAGCCCTCTGCCTTGGGACCGCAGCGAAACCAACAGCCTCGTGGCAACCGCCTTATATTGGGAGTGGATGGTTCGCAACGGTCGCGACCATGGCCACCGCTTCCCCGCCGATTACCTTGAAATCCACTACGAAGAATTGACGACAAACCCGCGTGACGTCTTGCAGAAAGTCGGCACCTTCCTCGATCACGATCTCGACTACGACCGTATTCAAAGCGCGGGCCTCGGCCGTCTCTCCGAAACCAACTCCTCCTTCCGCGAAGAAGCTGAACAAAATCACGACAAGATCAATCCACTAGGCCGTTGGAAGGAACGCCTTTCTAGGTCGGATGTAGCCGCCATCGAAGCTGCTGTGGGAGAATGTCTCGAAGAGACTGGCTACGCGCTGTCTCTGCCCGAAGCCGAGCGGCGCCCCGGAATACGCCAGTCGGCGAAGCGAGCGTTGTATACAAATTATTTCAACACGAAAATGTGGCTGAAGCTGAACACCGCAGCCGGACGCAGAGTCAACCTGTCGGTGCTTGAACTCGAAAATGAGCCGCAAGCATTAGCCCATTCGGTTCGCTCCTGAGGATTATGAGTCGGGTGCTATGAATCCAACGACTGCAATCCCGCCGGCAACGCTCGATGATCGGCAACCTGCCTCCAAGCAGGCTCGCAGCGCCCGCTCCAAGGCGCCAGTCTTCGTCCTAGGTTGCGGACGCTCCGGAACCAAGCTCCTCTATCACACCCTTCTCTCCGCCGGAGGTTTCGCCGTCTACCACGCCGAAAGCAACGCTTTCAACCTGATCGGCCTGCGCTTCGGCAGCCTCAGCAATCCCAAGAATCGTCGCACCCTGCTCGACCACTGGCTAAACAGCAAACTCTTCTATCGCTCGGGCCTAACCCGCGAAGAGATCGAACCAAAAATTCTAAAAGACTGCGACAACGCCGGCGATTTCCTCCGTATCCTCATGGAGACCATCGCCCGCAAGCAAGGCGTCGAACGCTGGGCAGAATCGACGCCCCTCCACCTTCTCTATCTCCCGCTAATCAAAAAGCTTTTCCCCGATGCGCTCATCGTCCACATCATTCGCGACGGCCGCGACGTAACCGTTTCCCTCAATCGCATCGGTTGGATCAAACCCCTACCCTGGGACAAGAAGCGCGCTTTGCTGGCGCCCGCAATCTTCTGGCGCTGGATCGTCACCAAAGGCCGCAAATACGGCCGTGCCATGTCCGGAGACTACATCGAAGTCCACTTCGAAGATGTAGTGCAAAAACCGCGCGAAACCCTAGCACGCCTCGGCGAATTCATCGATCACGATCTGAATTACGACCGCATCCAGCAAAACGCCCAGGGAACCCTCCGCGATCCCAACTCCTCGTTCCGCGGCGACGGCCAGGATAAAGAAGCAAATCCCATCAACCGCTGGAAGGCATTGCTCTCTAAAACTGAAGTTGCCCAAGTCGAAAGCCTAATCGGCACTCTGCTAAGCGAAACCGGATACGAACTCGCCAGCCCCGAAACCGCCCGACGCCGCACCCTGCCAATCAGCCTGATGAGTTTTCTCTATCCAATCTATTTCGATATAAAGCTGTGGCTAAAGACCTACACGCCGCTAGCGCGCATCGGAGAGATTAACCGCATGGGAATCTCCAATCCGCCGACCGATGCCAAACAATCAGACGATTCAACCGTCTCGCGATCAGCACGCTAGTATCGTCGTCCCGCAAATTCGGATCAAAAACTCCCGTTGTCATCCTGAGCGAAGCGAAGGACCTATGTATTTTGTTTGCGCAACCAACACCCTTCCAGTGACCGACGATCAACTCTCCATCAGCCCCCGATAGACCTCCACCCACTGTCCGCGCACAATGTCCCAGGTATATTTTTGCGACTCAGCGTGAGCATTCTCAGCCAACCGCTGAGCAAGCCCCGGCTCGCGCAGCAATCGAATCACATTCGCCGCAAGCGCCTTCTCATCTCCCACTGGCGAGAGCAATCCTGTCCGCTCATGTTCCACCAGATAAGGCATGCACTCCGGCGACGTCGTCACCACCGGCGTCCCCGCTCCAAACGCTTCAATGATCGACACCGGCATGTTGTCAAGCCATGACGCGTTGATAAAAATGTCCGCCTGATCGTAATACTTTCCAATCTCCGTCCGTGCAGCAACGCCAGTGAAATTCGCGCCGTCAATCTTGAGATCGCTCACCAGCTTACGAATTTCCCCCTCCAGCGGTCCACCCCCAACCAGATCAAGCCGCGCCTCGGGATATATTTTTTTCACCTCAGCAAACGCACGCACCACCACGTCCACGCTGTAGTAGCGCGAGAATCCTCGCGTGCACACCAGATGCGGGCGAAACGGATCGCGCTGCCGATAGCGGAACTGCGATAGATCGACAAGATTAGGAACTATCGCGGCCTCCAGCCCAAACTCCCGAAATACATCCACCAGATAGCCAGATGGCACAACGATTTCATCGACCCGCGAAAGCACAAACGGCGCCGACCGAAAGCGCTTCATATGGTCGCGCGCCTCTCCACTGTGATAATGAATCAGTGTCTTCTTCGCGCGCAGCTTCGCAAGCAAAACCGCCGGAGCGGGAGCCAGCAAAAACGACCAATACGACGCCGAGAAAATATGGACGACATCCACATCCCGAAGTCCGCGCCATAGATCGCGAAAGTACACCGGCTCGCGAAGAAAAGTCCGCAGACCTCGAACGCCCTCGGCCAAAGAAAATCCCGCCGGCAGCGGAGGATCAACAGCAATAAAACTCATCTCCACATCGGGATCGTCTTTCCAAAGCCGCACCAGCAGGTCGGCCTGCGCCGACTGCCCGCCAACATAATTCAGACTGGCCGCGACAATGGCGACCTTCAGCCGTTTCTTCGCGCTTCGGTTTTCGGCCGCCATGTTTCCCCTAAGGTCCTCACACCTTTCTTTTCGAGCAGCTCTCGATAACACGCTTCGTACCGGCCGCGAACATTATCCAGGCTGAAATTCTCCTCCGCAAACTTGCGCGCATTATTGCCTAGCTCGGCGCGCCGTGCCGGTGCACCCAGCAACCGCTCGACCGCCGCAGTAAATCCTGCTTCGTCTCCAGCCGCGACAAGTTCCCCCCGACTTTTATCAACCAGTTCCACATTCCCGCCGACGCCGTACGCCACGACCGGCAACCCCGCCGCCATCGCCTCAAGAAGTACGTTCGACAGACTCTCCGAATCCGAAGTGAGCACGGCAACGTCAAGCGAAGCCATCACTGCGGAAATATCCTGGCGATCCCCCAAAAAAATCACGCGATCGCCCAGCCCCAAAGCCTCCGCCTCGCGTTCAAGTTCCGCACGCAGCGGACCGTCTCCCGCCAAAACAAATTCAATCTCCGGCATGTGCTGATTAATTCGCTGGGCGATACGCAAAAATCCCGAGTGATTCTTGTAGCGCGCATTCATTCGCGCCACCATCCCGACGCGCGGCGTCCCTGGCCTTCGAGGCAAGGCAGCGGGCGTAGCCGCAAACACTTCGGCCGGCAGTGCATTCCCAATTACAAAAAGTTTCTCGCGTGACAATCCGTCCGCCGCCAAGCGATGCGCTGCCGCCTTCGAGTTGCAGATCACCGCGTCGCACCAACGAAAGGCCGCCGCCTGCGCGCGAAATTGATTTGCAGTCAGCAGATCTCCCAACTGGCGCTGGCTGCCGATTACCACTGGCACGCGAGCGAAGCGTGCCGCCGGAATCAACGTGAGGTTGGTATAAAAATCGAAAGCATGCGCAATCTGGATGTGCTGCCGCCGCAATTCACGGCTGAGGCGCAATCGAGTGCGCCACGATTTCAATCCATACAGGTCGCGCCCTAGCCAGAACTCAGGGACTTCCCCGAAATGCTTAGCAAACGGACCCGTCCTCTGAATGCAGCCCAGGTGAACATCGAATTGCCCCGGTCGAAGATTTTCCGCGAGCACGGAAAACTGCCGCTCCGAGCCGCCCGTCTCGAAGCTGTTCGTCATTAGAAACAGGCGCACTCGAGAATCATCTGTTCGAAAATCCTCATCAGCTCGAGATTTTGGATGAATGTTCGGCTCCCGGCTGTCCGTGGCGGGCAAGGTCACCGAATTACTCTCCCGCTGGAGCGGTCGCCATGGTGACGGGGGAGACCGCGGCGTGCATCCGCGAATCTATCACCGGTAGCGAAAACAGTCCCGCCGGCTTGGTGAATTTTTCCAGGAAATTTCTGTGCCACAACTCGAACATCAGCAATCGCCAGATGCGGCCGGTAAACACTTTGCCGCCGTAGAGATGATCATTCATCAACTTGCGAATGCCTTCCGCCTCGAAATATCCACGCTGCAATGTGCGCGGCTCGAGCAAAATCATGAGCACATCCTTCAACTCATTCCGCATCCAGTGCACCAGCGGCAACGCAAATCCCTGCTTCGGGCGGTTCAACGCTTCGAGAGGCACGCCCACTCGCTCGGCAAGTTTCCGCAAAATATATTTCTGCGCATTGCCCCGAAGCTTCCATTCCGGCGGCAGCCCCGTCACCCATTCCACAAATTCGTGATCGAGAATCGGCACACGCACTTCCAGCGAATTCAGCATGCTCATACGGTCAACCTTCGTAAGAATGTCGGCGACCATATAAGTTTTGGTATCCACGTAAAGAAGTTCGCTCACGGGATCATCAGCCGGCGCCTGCGCAAAATATCGCATCATCACATTCTGCGGATCATCGCTGCGCCGCAGCACCTGCCGAAAATCATCCGAAAGCAGCGGACCGTCCCGCTCAAACGACGGCACAAACGATAATCCATCCACATATCGTTCTCGCCATGGCAGCGTGACGTTATAGCTGAACTTCCGCCCGCTCATCGAACGCGGCATCAGGCGAAACAACTGATCGCGATAAAAGCGCCGCGCCCACTCCGGAATGTGTTCAAAAAAACGCCGATTGGAGTGAATGCGATAACGATCGTAGCCCGCAAAAAGCTCGTCGCCGCCATCGCCCGAGAGCGCGACCGTGACATGCTGCCTCGCCATCTGCGAAACATAGTAAGTCGGCAGCATCGAAGAATCGCCGAAAGGCTCTTCTAAAGAACTAGTCAAATGCTCGACCGTCTCAACCACGTTCGGCTCCAGAATCATCTCGTGATGGTCGGTGCCAAACTTCTGCGCCACGATGCGGGCGTAATGCGCTTCGTTGAAGTCGTCTTTGGTGAATCCAATCGAAAAAGTTTTAACCGGCCCGGAACTCGCTCGCGCCATCAGCGCCACGATGGTAGAAGAATCCGTGCCGCCGCTAAGAAAGGCTCCCAGCGGAACGTCGGAGATCAAACGAATGCGCGTAGCTTCCAGCAGCCGCCGCTCCAGTTCCTCCAGACACTCTTCTTCGCTCTTCGGCCGGTGTGTGTTGTATCGCGGCAGATCCCAGTACTGCCGAATATTGATTTTGCCGTCTTCAAATTCCAGCAAATGTCCCGGCGGCAGCTTCTGAATTCCCGTGAAGGCCGTGATCGGATCGGGCACATAGCCGTAATACAGGTATTCCAGCAACCCCTGCGCATTTACTTCCGCCAGTTCTGGAGCAAGCGCCAGAATCGATTTAATCTCAGATGCGAAGTAAAGTTTGTCTTTCACCAGCGCGTAATGCAGCGGCTTCTTACCCAGCCGGTCCCGCGCCAGCACAAGCTTGCGCTTCGCCCGATCGTAAATTGCCAGGCTGAACATGCCCCGCAATTTCGTAACGCAGTCGGCGCCCATCTCTTCGTAGAGATGAATGATGACTTCGGTATCCGTCTTGGTATAGAACCGATGGCCGCGCTTCTCCAACTCCGGCCGAAGCTCCGGGAAGTTGTAGACCTCGCCGTTGTAAACGATCCACGCGCTGCGGTCCTCATTGAATACCGGCTGATGCCCGCCCGCAAGATCGATGATGCTAAGCCGCCGCATTCCCAGCCCCGCGCCATCGGCAACGTAAATCCCCTCATCGTCCGGACCGCGGTACACAATCTGGTCGCACATGTGCCGCACGAAAGCTTCGCTGATATTGCTCTCGCGAGTTGCGCTCACCACTCCGGCAATTCCACACATGCTTGCTTCTCAACCTTTCACGTTGGCCGCGTTTACGCTGACCCAATCACGCCAATCGAGTCGCCCCGGCCGTGAGCGAATCTGATTTTTCCGCCACAGCCGGCAGATCCCGCAGCCGCTTGAAGCGATAGTCGCGATATTCCCCGGGGTTGCCATCTTTGCCATCGCACGCCGCTAGGATGACGTTCGCCATTTCGCGGGCCGACACAAAGTGCAACGTCTCTTTGCGATCTGTAGCGCCGCCCACCAGTTGTTCGAGGAATTTCTGAAATTCCCCACCAATCACCGCATCCTTCTGCGTCGGATCCATGCTGTGACAATGCAGCTTGATGAAAAGCCAATCTGGCCGCCCCGCCACCCGGATTCGTGCCCGCTTCCAAAGCGCCAGCCGTTCGAGAGTCATCGGATTCGGCGCCGTGATCGCGCCCGTTTCAAACATCGGCCGAAACGTCCGCCGGCTGCGCGCGAAGTCCGCGAGCAATGGTCCCTGGACAATCAGCGGGAAAATTCGTGGCGCGCGCCCCGCGGTGAGATCGCGCCCGGTCCGATGCGACGCAGCCTGATCGAGTGGCCCACCACACTCATAAAGCGAATTGATTTTTGCCGTCTGCGCTGGATGCAGTACTCCGGTCGGCAACGTGAAATCCGCGAGACAACCGGTTTCCGCAAGCACTTGCATTTCAGAATCAACGCCGCAAAAGCGTCCGCCAGCCGAATTGGCCAGCGCGAAATTTCCATGCACAAAACAGTAGCGAGGCTGCTCCGAACCCTCTTCAAAAGATAGGCAGCGATGGCGAAACGCCAACCGGTCGCGAAATTCCGTCAGCACCCGCCGCGTGTTCTCCGCCGTGTCCGCATGCGGAATTCCATGATGCAGATGGATCTCCGTCTCGCCCCACCCCGAATGGCAATGTTCGGCCAGGATTTCGACCAGACCCTCGTCATACTGTTCCGCTGGATAAAAATAGGTGTGAACAAACGGCCGCCCTTCATGATCGCGCCAGCGGTCGGCTGCTTTCGGATACTCCCGACTCCACCACTCCAGCCGCCGCTCCTGCTCCGACCGCGCAACCCGCTTCTGCCCGTCCGACGGATCGATGGCCGGTTCGAAATGATCGGCCACTGCCATAATCAGGTGCACCGGTTCGCGCACCGGAGCGCTCAGTGCGCGCCACGTCCCGCCGGGCAACACTTTTCTGGCGTACGAAATTTTCTTCCCGAAATTCATCTTTGACGCCAGCCAGCCCTTTTTTGTCTGTGGGGTGGTACGGGAATGCGAAACATCACTGCTTACGCGACACGCTAAGCCCGCCGCGCCGGCTTGCGTCCTCGCACCGCAATCGAAGACTCGCCCACGCGCATGTCTTCCATCCCCATCGCCTCATACCAGCGAAACACTTCTTCATACGTATGCTTCGATTGATACTTCGGAGAATACCAGTCAAAGGTGTCGAGCAGCCGGGCTTCCGGATCTTTCTGCCGATTTACCGGAAACACATGATGAATCGCGCCCGCCGCCGGACGCCCCACCAGAGGCACATGCCGCAATCCGCGTTCGAGATTATAAAAAAATGGCACAGCTACTTTGAGGACGCTGTGTAATTTCTCGGGCCTCATCTTGTGCGTGTAGCGCCGCCAAAAGTCGCTGAAGCGGTACCACTTGTTATACCCGCTATAGAGCCAGACGGAAAGAATTCCGCCCGGTTTCAGATACTTATCGAGAGACTTAACAGCCGCCTGGCAATCGGGCGTGTGGTGCAGAACGCCCACGCTGTAAATAATGTCGAAGCTCTCCGGCGCAAACGGCAATGCGAAAGCATCCGCCTGGAAAGCTGTAAACTCGCGGCTCGCCAAATTGATCGCCGCCACTTCCGCCGCCGCGCTCAGATCAATTCCCACCACCCGCGCGCCCCAGCGCGTAGCCACTTCAGCGAAGCGCCCCATACCGCAGCCCACATCAAGCACGAGTTTTCCCTGCAATTCCTCCGGCCGCAAACTGGTCTTGATCCGAAAGTGACGGTCCGATTCGCGCACCTCGTCGTGATCGAGTTGCGTTTTCTGATAGCGGTGCCATTGAAAGCCAAAGCTTGCGGCATAATGCTGCGCGTCCACAAAACGGGCGATACCATTTACGTTCGGATAGGCACGCTTGCAGGCCGGACACACATAGCCTTGCGCCTGGTCGCTTTCAAGTTTCCCGCCGCAATTCAGGCAACGCAAAATGTCCTGCAAATCAGCGGACAGGGGTGACTGCACCTGTTCTTCCGTAATCGGCATAAACCTCCAGGAAATGTCGCGGCTTCTTCGGGGGCGTAACCGGCGATGGCCCCGTCTCTCTTTCTTTCAGCGTCTGCAACAGCGTCGCGGTAAATGCCACGGCGAAATACGAGAAAAATTGATAGGCCTCCGGCGCAAAGCACGCCCCCACCACAAAACCGATCAGCGAACTGTGCAGAGCGCCTACGAATAGAACCGTATGCTCGTCCAGATCCGTGGCCTTTCGCATGACTTTGAGATTCTTAAAACCGCAGCGAATGAACATCAGGTACACGATCAAGGCCGGAATGCCACCTTCCACGCCCATCTGCAAATACGTCATGTGCACTTCGTGCCAGATCAGCGAGTAGGTCAGGAAGTTGTTGGCCCCAAGTCCAAACAGAGGATAGTGGACGATGCCGTCGACCGCCCGCTCCATCAGGAACATGCGATCCTGATAGGAACCATAGGCCGACTCGTCCGTCGTGCTGTCGCCGCCCAGAGCTTCAAAACGGTCATACAGTTTTCCGCCAGCGACCCCAAGCAACAGCATGCCCGAAAGCAGCACCGCGATAATCAGCCCCGGACGTTTGCCCTTGATGCCAAAATGATAGAGAGTGACCGTGCCCGAGATCACGAGATTCAGAAACCCGGCGCGCGAAGCGGTCAGAAACAGCGCCGCTAACATGATCAGCATCCCCAGTACCCATAAGCACTTCTTGAATACACTCTTACTCGTCACCAGAAAGGCGAGCAGGAAAGGCAGCGTCAACACAATCGCGAAGGCCAGATCGTTAGGATTGGAGTAAATACCGCCGATCACACCTTCTAACCGGGGCTGCT
This sequence comes from uncultured Acidobacteriaceae bacterium, assembly GCA_963822025.1. Classification (GTDB taxonomy): domain Bacteria; phylum Acidobacteriota; class Terriglobia; order Terriglobales; family Acidobacteriaceae; genus Acidiflorens. Next base: position 269,302 of record CAWGFW010000001.1, read on the forward strand.
GATAACCCTTGATGATCGAGATCGCGCAAATCACTGCAACCGATGCGGCCTGAATCTCAATGATGGCGCGCAGACGCTCGAAGGAAGTGATCAATAGAAAAGTGAGCATCCAGGCAATCCACACCTTGGAAAAATCGATAGTATGGTTGACCGCGCCGCCCTTCCAGATCGGCGACAAGAAGCCGCTGACAAACATGAGGCCGATCAGCAGCAGCAGCAGTTTGCCTTCTTTGGGCACATCCTTGAAAGTACGCTTGGTCTTACCCAGCGCAGTAAACAAACCCCACATGGCGAGGATGGCGGTAACCTTGGCGCACGGAATGTACTTGAGACCGGGGAACCAGTCTTCCGGGCGGGCGCAATACACGAAGAAGAATGCACTGAGCCAGAAAAATGCGGACTTCGTCGGGTCCGCGATCTTTGTGACCCGCCGCCAGGCTGGCAGTTCCGCCGCGTCAGTTACGTTGTCACCGATAGCCACCAAAACCTCTTTCGCTTACTTTTAAATAATTCTTACTGCGCGCCCCGCCGCAACAACACCGTCTTAATCGTCTGAAACATGATCAGCAGGTCGAGGCCGATCGAAGCGTTCTTGATATAGAAAAGGTCGTACTGCAGCTTTTCCCGCGCATCTTCAATCGTGCTGCCGTACTTATATTTGATCTGCGCCCAGCCTGTGACGCCCGGCCGCACCATGTGCCGCACCCCGTAAAACGGAATCTCTTTGGATAGCAGCGCAATAAACTCCGGACGCTCCGGTCGCGGGCCGACGAACGCCATATCGCCCTTAAGCACGCACCACATCTGCGGAATCTCATCGAGCCGCGTCGTGCGCAGCACCTTGCCCACGCGCGTCACCCGCGGATCGTTATCCCCCGCCCACTGCGCCCCGTTCGCCGCCTCCGCATCCTGCCGCATCGTGCGGAACTTCACCACCTTGAAAAGCTTCCCACCCTTTCCTACCCGCGTCTGTGTATAGAAAACCGGCCCTTCCGAATCGAGACGGACCGCCAGCATGATTAAGGGCAGCAAGGGCAGCGTAAGAATAAGGCCAATTAGCGAAATGAAAGTCGAGAGCACACGGCGCGCTGCAATAAAAACCGTGCTGCGTCGAAAACCATCGCCAAATATAAGCCAGCTCGGATAAAGATTTTCGACCTCGATCTTGCCCGACATTTTTTCCAGCCACGAGGTCGCTTCCTCAATCTTGATTCCCTGCATGCGCAATTCCAGCAGTTCCTGCATGGGGATCGTCCCGCGGCGATCAGGCATGGCAACAATCACGCGATGTACCTTCTGCCGGTGGACAACATCCATCAGGTGCGCGCCCACTGAGTCACGCGTGACCGCGCCTTCCAGCTTGCCCGTCCAGCTGGCAACCTCGACCCCGGTTTCGGGATTCTGCCGCAAGCCCTGTACCAGCCGCTGCGCCCGCTCTCCCGTGCCCAGCACATAGACACGCTCGACCAGAATCGGCAACTGCACCAGCCACGCAAAGCCAATCCGCCATCCCACCAGCGCGACCGTTAGTATCAGCAACCCCAGTGCCGACGAACTGCCGCCCAGCAGGTAGTTCGGACGCACATAACTGATCGCCGCCATCAGGAAGGCCAGCAATCCCGGCACCATCAAAAGCCGGAAATAAAGTTCACCCTTGGTATTGAACCGCGCCGTATCGTAAAGATCGAACCAATGCGAACACAGCAACACCACCCCGGTAAATACGAAGAGCTTGACGTATCCGCCCTCATAGTTGAGTACCAGGTAACTGTCTTCCCGAAGTACCAGCACCGCCGCCAGCAGGAACGAGGTCCAAACGATCAGGGCCTCTCCCAGCAGCAGGATGAGCGTGCGAATCGGGTAATAGACGTGGAACAGCCGAATCACTGGAGCCTCGGTTCAACTCAGGCGGGGCTGCTAACGGCCTCGCCATAGTAGTACTTCGAATGTTGCAACTTGTCGGTCGGCGCTCCGTTGAGCACCACTCCGAGCAGCAGCTTATCCGGAAATTCCTCGCGTGCGCGCCGCGCCAGATCCGAAGGCGTGACATTCGACCGCACCACCATCAGAATGCCGTCGCAGCAGCCAGCCACCAGCGTGGCATCCGATACCGGAATGACGGGCGACGTATCCATGATGATCCAGTCAAATAACGGCTCGACCCGCTGCAGAAAAAGCTTGAGACGGCCGTTGGCCAGCAGTTCCGGAGCGCTCGAAACGCTCTTCCCGGCAGGCAGGAAAAACAAATTTTCCATCGGGCCGCGCTGCAAGGCCGCGAACTCGTCGCACTCGCCCAGCAGGTAATCCGACAAACCCGGCGACGGCGGCGCTCCCAGGTGGCGATGCATCCCTGGGTTGCGCAGGTCGGCGTCGATCAGCAGAACACGGCGCCCATGCTGGCGCACCATAACCTGGGCCAGATTCGCCGCCACGAACGACTTCCCTTCTTTCGGCAGCGCGCTCGTTACCAGCAGCCGTTTGAGCGGCATCTTTTCCCGTATCTGGTAAAGGCGCGACCGCAGAGTGCGAAACTCTTCCGCCCCTGCGCGGCTGTCATCGGCCTGAAAGAAGAGCATGGTTCGCGGATCCGGACTCCACTCCTGCTGCGGACAGCGCGCAACCAGCGATTCGTAATTGAACCCGGAGGCCATCGTCATCGTGGGCATGCCCGGCATGGCGACCGCGGCCGACGTGTGCAGCGCCGGCATGTTTTGTCGCGCCTCGTCGCCTTGCGGCTGCGATGTCTCGAAGGCGGGCTCGACGTGCGTCCCCGTGGATGTTGCTCTTTCTTGCTCGGCGCGTTTTAAAGCGTCATGGATACGGCTCATAGTTTCCTCTCCTTGGGGAGATCCTGTTGTTCAGATTGGCGCAGCCGGTCGGCCAGGGTTGCCAAAGTGCGCAAGGCATCGACCAGATCAAACTTTTCCGACGACGGAACCGGCGCCGTCATGGACGCGGCGGCGTTGCCATCAGCCAAATCGAAATCGCGCGCGACCGAATCAACCACTTCGACCGCAACTGTCTTCTTCTGATCGACAAACGCGCTGACCAGACAATGCTCGCAGAGCAGGTTGATCACACGCGGTATCCCCAGCGAATAGCGGAAGATCGCGGTCGTGGCGTCATTGTCAAAAACCGGCTCGCCATTCGACCCCGCAATGCGCAGCCGCTGCGTGATATAAGACTTCGTTTCCTCGAGATTAAAAGGATGCGTCTTGGCGCGCAGCGTCAGCCGCTGGCGCAGTTGCCGCAACTGCGGCTGCTTCAGCCGCTGTTCCAGTTCCGGCTGCCCCACTAAAACGATCTGCAGCAGTTTCTCGGTGAAGGTTTCAAGATTGGTCATCATGCGAATCTCTTCCAGCACTTCATCCGACAGATTCTGCGCCTCGTCGATCACCAGCACCGCCGTCTCTCCGGCCCGGTAACGATCGAGCAGCCAGTTATACAGTCGTTGCAGCAGCTCGCTCTTCGACTTCGTATCGCAGGGAATACCGAAGTCGGCCATCATATAGTCAAGCAACTGCGGCACATCCATGCGCGAGTTGAAAATGAAGGCCGTTGCCACCTGTTGCAACCGCAGCCATTCCATCAACTTATTAATCAGCGTCGTCTTCCCCGTGCCCACTTCACCGGTTAGCAGCACAAAGCCCTTGCGGCTCTGTATGCCATAAGTGAGGCAGGCCAACGCCTCTTCCGTGTGCCGCGTCAGATACAGGTAACGCGGATCCGGGTTGACGTTGAACGGGTTGGCGCGTAGTCCAAAAAATTCTTTATACATACGCTAAACTTTCCTGAATCAAACCTCTACGTGTTCGTGATCTTTGGGCGCCGAATCATTTCGGCCCCAGAACCGTCGCTTGCCATTGCCATTGCTGTCAGCGGGCTGCTCTTCTTCGTCCTCACCCAGCCAGGGCACCGAAATCAAGAGTGGCAGGTCCATGATCGCCGCCGCATCGCGTTCCGTGCGGATCGACTTATCGCTGAATTCCAGGATGATCGCGATCAGCGCTCCCAGCACTAGCCCCACACCGAATCCGCCCGCCGCCAACAGAGGGCGGACCGGAAAACTCGGAGAATCGGGCAAACCGGCAGTCGCGACGATATGCATCTGCTCGCCTTCCTGCTGGTTCTCCATGCTGGTGCCGAGGCCGGCCGAACTTCGCTTCGCCAACAGGTCCTTATAGAAGGCCTGCGCGTTATCGTTGTCGCGAGTCAGCAACTTGTATTGCTCTTCCACCGTTGGGCTCATCGCAGTGCGCCCCTGGTAGACCGTAATTGCGTTTTGCAGCTTCTTCTGCTCCAGCGTGGCTTGTTCGATCACGTTCTGGTACTGGTGAATCTGCAAACGCAGCTGTCGAATCTCCGGCGGTTCCGAAGCGCTCGCCTTCTCGCTACTGTCGCTCCCACTCGCTGACGCGCTTGCCGCATTAACTTCTTTCAGTTTTTTCTCGACTTCCGCGATGTCGGCCTTGGTCTTGATCACATCCGGATAATCGTCGGTATAGCGAGCCTGCAACTGCAGCAATTGCCCCTGCAGTTGCGTCAACTCCTGCTCCAGAGTCTGCGGATTGGTGCTCGACAGCGAACTCTTCCACGCCGCGATTTGCTGCGCCAGCATGCTCTCGGTGTAAGCCTTATCCTGCTGGGCTCGACTCAGCGTCTGCGTGGAAGCGTCGAGTTGCGAGTTCAGCGATACCAGCATGCGCATGTTGTTGTCGACATCCGTCGGCAACTGCCCCATGTATTGCTTCTTGAAGGCGGCGAGTTTCGCATCCTCGTCGTCGAGCGCGCGCTTGGCGTCGTCCACCTGGCGGGTCAGGAAATCGGTCGTGCTCTGCGCCACCTCGGAACGAGATCGCAGATTCTCATCCACGATCAGCGAGGTTAAAGCATTGCAGACCTTTTGCGCTCGCACCGGGTCGCTGTCGGTGTAGTTCACCGTAAATCCTGGAAGCGGCTCGTTGCCGGCCGATGGCTTCTTGGTCTTGGCCGTGGGCGAAGAGGCCGCCGCCGCGCTCATCGTCGTGATCACCGGCTCTACCTGCATGCTCTGCTGGATATTTCCGATGAGCTTGCCCTCGTCCTCGGGCTTGACCAGGTTCAGGCTGTGAATCACCGGACGCAGCCGGCTGGGACTCAAAACCTCCTGGCTGAGCGTCTGCACGCGCTGCGCAAAATCGGTTGTGATCACCGGCAGAACGTAGTTGTCCGGTACCTTTTGCCCTTCCACCAGAACCGTCGACTGCGAGCTATATTTCGGCGGCAGGACATAAGAGATCAGGAAGCCCGCCACCGGAGCCACCAGCGCCGGAATCAAAATAACCTTCAGGCGCCGCTGTAGCATTGCCAGGTAATCATCCATCTGCAGTTCGCGATTTCCACTCATACAGTTCACCAATCCGGCCGCTTACGCGGCCAAAAAATTATTCGATACGAGTCGGCCGAGGATGCCATTCAATGCCAATGGTGCCGACGTTACGCTGTGCAATCTTGCCCGTACCGCTGATCCCAAGATTTACCGTTTGATCAAATGCCAGTTCGCTGAAACGGTAAGCCCCAAACAATTCATACGAACGTCCCAGATGTTTGCGCAGAATGGCGGAAGCAAATCCATCGTCGAAGCTGCCCGCGGTTACCCCTAACTGTGCATCCTGCAGTTTCGAGTTATAGGTGTAGCCAATATCGCTGTACAGGTCCCAGGTGCGTCCCAGTGGCCGCGTATAGCCCAGCCGCGCCGCCTGCACATTGGCGCCCGCGAAATACCCTGATCCCGCCGATGTGAATTTTTCGTAAGTCGCAATCATCGCCGCATGGCCGATCCGGTAACGCAGCGTAACTCGCGCGCTCGGCGACCAATGCCCGTAATAGCCACCCGCTTCCAGTTCCGTGTATTGCGGACCGACGGAGAGAATCAGGCTCAACCTGCCGGTAATGCTGTGGCTGTAGCGGGCATTGATGACATGCACATAAATCTGCCCGCCCGTATCTTGCGGAAACTGCAGAAGCTGGAAAGCGTAGACAAGACCAATCTGGTCGTGACGGTTGATCAGGTGGCTGTATCCGCCCTCGATCGTCAGCTGATCGCTGTTAATCAGACATGAAGTCGGTCCCAACGCGCAATTCTCCGAATCGAAAAAGTGTGCGTCGCTGAACCCGCCCGCCACGGTAATGGCCGAGCGCGGAGTGATGGCCTGCACCGCATCGAGAATCGCTGTGTTCTGCAGCCGCGGAATCAGTCCAGCCGCGTCAAACACTCCGCTCGAAGAATTGTTGATTCCCGGCAATCCGCCCCCGGTCGCTCCGCCGCCCATACCGATCGTGGTGGCAAGTCCTAGCCCCGGAGCGCCGCCGAAAGTGCCGATCTGGAACGATCCGTCAGGCAGGTAACTGAAAGCATCGCGCAGCGTAATCTGCCCGGTTCGCCAGCGCGTCACCGCCTCCATGCCCGCCGCTTGCAATTGCCGCACGTCGTAGGGCTCGGCGTAGAACGCTCCGCCGCCAACATATTCCAGAAGGAAATCGCTCTTCGGCCAGTATTGCTGCAGGTCGAGCGCTCCGAGAACACGGGTAATGGATGACACACCGCTGCTGTTGCCAAGCGTGTTCTGGCCGTTCGAGTCCTCGGATTGGCTAACCTGCAAAGCCGGAGAAATAAAGCTGCGGCTGGATGTCTTCAGATCGAGGCTCGGCTCATCCAAGCCCGTTACCGGCGGGTTCTCCGGATTCAGCACCGGCGCCGTCTGCCCAAAAGCTGGCGCGGGAGCCGGTTCAGTCTGGGCCGGAGCCTGGGTTTGCGCCTGCGAAGTCGTCTGTGCAGACGCGCACACGCTCATCCCCAAAACCAGCACAGCCAATCGAATTGTCCCTATCCTTTTCATCTCTTATGGGACCGTAAACCTACGGGACAACAATCGTATCTCCCGGCTGCAATACGTAATTCTGCTGCACATCGCCCTTGATCAGCTTGCGATAATTCACCGGCAGCTTCTCTTGTTTGCCATTTTCCGTGCGCAGAACATAAATGCCCTTGGTCTTGGCAAACTGGTTGATTCCTGCGCTCGACAACGCCTGCAGCACCGTCATATTGGGCAGCATCGGCGTCGCACCAGTATGCGAAACCTCGCCCACCAGATAAATCCGCTTGCTGTTGATCGCGGTCACCACCACCGTTACCCGCGGGTCGGCAATATATTTCCTCAGCTTCTCGGTCACCGAATCCGCCAACTGCTGTGGCGTCAGTCCCGAGGCCTGCACGTCGTTGAGCAACGGCAATGAGATCTTGCCATCGGGACGTACCGGCAAGGTAGCCGTGAGGTCATTTTCTTTCCACACCGCAATGTGCAGCACGTCTTCTGGCCCAATGACATATTCAGCCCCGCCCTGGCTTGCGGAGACGGCAGTTGCCTGCGCCGGCACAGTCTTGTCAGACGCGCCATTCGCGGGAGCGGAATTCGCGGCCGACTGCGCGGCAGAATCCTGCGCCAACCCCAGGCCGCTGATCAAGAGCAGTGCCGCCGCCACTTTCCATGCTGATTTCATAGCTTCGTTTCCTCTCAAACTCGAAAAACCTTGAAACCCTGGAACCTTAAAACCCTTCCTATTCAGCTCCGTATTCCTGGTATCCAATCTGTTTCAACTTATAAAGCAGTGCCTTATAGCTGATCTGCAACTCCTGCGCCGCTCGCCGCCGGTTCCAGCGGGTTCGCGTCAAAACTTGCAAAATAATCTCCCGTTCGGCCTCGCGTGAAGCCGCCCGCGCCGCATCCTTCAGAGAAATTTTCTCGCCGTTGCCGTTGCGATCGACCCGCCGCATCAGCGACCGCAGTCCTCCCATGGCCAGCGTTTCATCGCCCAGCGCCACGATCGCCCGCGCCGCGTCTTTCAGTTCGCGGATATTCCCCGGCCAGCTATATTCCACAAAGAAATTTTGGGTGTCGGAGCTCAGCATCGGTACCACCCGGCAAAAATCACGAGCAGCATCCGAGAGAAACCAGTCCCGCAGAATCGGAATATCCTCTTTACGCTGGCGGAGCGGAGGCAGCCGCAGGCAGACCCCGCTGATCCCATAATAGAGATCTTCGCGAAACTTCCCGGCTTTCACCTCCGCCTCCAGTTCGCGCGAAGTACCGCAGATATAACGAGGCACATGTCGTTCGGCTGCGCCATTTAAACCAATCTGACGAACCAGTTGCTTCTGGGCCGCCGCGCTCAGATCTCCCACTTCCTGAAGATAAACTGTCCCACCCTCACCCTCGCGCGCCGCCAGAGTTTCCGCCGCAACTTCGCGTCCCAGATAAACTCGAAACGGCTCGGCCGCGCGGCCGGAGAGAGCATGAATGCGCGCCGCCGCCGCCTTCTTGCCCGAGCCATGCTCCGCCACCACCAGCACCGGAACATCATTCTGCGATAGCTCGCGAATGACCGCTTCGACCGTCCGCATGCCCGCGCTGATACTTTCCAGCCACACGCGTGCGCCGCCGTTCACGGCCGTTCCGTTGCTTGTCAGGAATTCAGTGTTGTCCAGATTCATTCTGCTTCGATCCCGCTCTCGCGGCCAAGACGGGGGGCGTCCTGGATAAAAATGACTTACACAGTCTATAGCACACTCATTGCCAATCCAGCCAAAATTGGCACCAGCTATTACAACAATATCTACCAGTGTTTCAATGACTTGTGTAGGATCGGCGCAACACTGACGTGGCCTACACGTTATCACATTGCGGACAAATGGGAAAATGTTTGCCCACATCTTTGGTAATCTCTGGGGATTACTTTCCTCTGTTTTTGAGCCCTGGGGGCTGCAACCCTTTGGAATTGCTGAGGAAAAGTGGGCCCAGAAACGGAACTCCTCGCCCAAACTGCCTGTCACATTGTGGGAAACGCTTTTCCCTTCCGCTCCCCGAGCGCCCGGCGCGCAACTCACCTCTTTAGCCAACCCTCTCCTTATAGGTAGTGTTTCAAACTACGGACACGGCCCCGCTCCGGTTCTGCTTGGCGCACAGCCCGACTTCGCTTATTCTCAGATACAAGCGCGCCGTATGAGCAATTCAGTGCAGGTAGCTCCGCTCCTCTCGGCCAGGGAGGATCGTTTGTCGTCACCATTGCCCCGTTGGCAAGCGATAGCGGTGCTTCTCCTGATGGCTTGGCTTTATGCCGCGATTCTTGCCCGCCTGTTTTTGCAGTGGGTCGGCCCCGCCCGCGATCCCAATTTCGAACACGGAATCTTCGTTCCCCTGTTTGCCCTGTTCGTTCTCTGGCAGGATCGGAAACGCCTGCAAGCCATCGCGCCCACGCCCTCCTGGGCCGGTCTCCCTTTCGTCGCGCTCGGCCTCCTCATGCTCATCGTCGGAGTGCTAGGGGCGGAGAACTTCTTGTCGCGAGCCTCGCTGCTGGTTCTATTGGCTGGCCTCATTATTCTCTTTCAGGGTTGGAGGTTTTTTCGCACCGTCCTTTTTCCCTGGGCATTCCTGCTTCTAATGATCCCCATCCCCGCCCTCATCCTTCAGCAAATTACCTTCCCACTCCAGATGCTGGCGGCCAAACTGGCCACTGCCCTGCTCCAACTCGTCCAGGTTCCTGTGTTGCGCGAAGGCAACGTCATTAACCTTGCCTCCATGCCACTGGACGTAGCCGAAGCGTGCAGCGGCATTCGCTCCCTCTTAACTCTGGTCACGCTCGCCATCATCTATGGCTACCTCATGGAGACGCGCATCTGGATGCGGGTGCTGCTCGCCGTCTCCGCCGTGCCGATTGCCGTTGTCGCCAATAGCTTTCGCATTTTCGGCACTGGTCTGCTGGTGCAGTACTGGGATCCCGATAAAGCCGAGGGATTCTTCCACACCTTCTCCGGATGGCTCATTTTTGTGGTCGCGCTGATCTTGCTCTTCGCCCTGCATCGCGTCCTCTCGAGCATCTTTATCGATAAAAGCGTCGTCAAGAGCAGTCCTGATCCGAAGGGTGCATCCGCATGAACAGCCCGAACAACCAGCACAAAAGCTCGCTTCGTTTCGGGATTGCCGCCGTTCTCATGCTGGCGACGGCACTCGTTCTGCAAGCACATTCACGCAACGAATATTTTCCTCCGCGCTCCCCGCTCGCTTCTCTGCCCTCGCAGATCGATGGCTGGACCGGAACCGACGACGAGCTCGATCAGCAGACTCTCGACATCCTGGGCCCCGGAGAATTTCTAGTCCGCGACTACGTGAATGCCAGCCAGCCCGACCAGCCGTGGATCAATCTCTATATCGCCTATTTTCCCTCGCAAAAAACCGGCGACACCATCCACTCCCCCAATCACTGTCTGCCCGGCGCGGGATGGGTTCCCATTTCGCGCGAGATCATTCATCTCACAGCTCCCGACGGTTCGTCGTTTCCCGTCAACCGCTACGTGATTACAAAACTGGGCGAGCGCCAACTGGTCCTGTACTGGTTTCAAGCCCACGGACGCGAGGTCGCGAGCGAATACTGGGCCAAGTATTATCTGGTCGCCGACTCCATCCGCATGAATCGCAGCGACGGCGGCTTGGTGCGCCTCATGACTCCCATGCTTCACGGCGAGTCGCCCGCCGCCGCCCAGGCCCGCATGATGAAACTAGGCACGCACTTCATCCCGCTCCTCGATCAATACATTCCCCGCTGATCAACTATCCGTATTCCTGGCCAGAAGCTATCGGACTCTGGCGAAGCTATCCCTGCTCACTTGAATCCCCGCAATCTGTCATGCTGAGCGGAGGTTGAGCTTCGCGAATGCGAAACTCAACCGCAGTCGAAGCACCCCTACACCGCCCATAATTTTCCAATGGCGACGATAGCTCTAGGATGTCAACAGCGGACGACTTCCAGAAACACGCGTCCAATCGCTTCCTACGCCAACCGAATTCTCAGGCGTGAATCCGAACCTCTTCCGACAGTTCTTTGCGCGCCCGCGCAAACGCCTCCGGCAGAAAGCGCAGCAGGTCGGTCGCCACCAGCGAACTTTCCCCAACCGCTTCGCACGCCAGATCCCCTGCCAGCCCGTGCAGATAAACCGCCAGCGCCGTCGCCTCCAGCGCCCGCTCCGGATGCTGCGCAATCAACCCCGCCACAATTCCCGTGAGTATGTCTCCCGTGCCGCCCGTGGCCATCCCCGGATTGCCAGTAGGATTCACCCAGACCGTCCCATCCGGCGCCGCAATCAGCGTCCGATGCCCCTTGAGCACAACCGTCAACTCATGCTCGCGCGCGAACTTTCGCGCAACTTCCAATCGATTCGATTGAACCTCCGCAATACTCAAGCCCGTCAAGCGCGACATCTCTCCCGGGTGCGGAGTGATCACGTCGACCCGCCCCGCCCCGTTGAGCTTGTCAGTCGCTCCGTCAAATGCATTCAGCCCGTCGGCATCGATAACGATCGCTTGGTGGCCTCTCTTCACCACCGTCCGCACAAATTCCGCAGTCTCAGAATTGCGCGAGATCCCCGGCCCAATGGCGAGCGTCTTACGCTCGAGCAGCGCATCCAAGCTGGTTCCCAGCGCTCCGAGCGAGATGGTTCCCTCTTCAGTCTCCGGCAGAGCCTCCGTCATGACTTCCGGATGATAAGCCGCCACCGTCCCCAGCACAGATTTTGGCGTCCCTATCGTTGACAGCCCTGCTCCCGCCCGCAGCGCAGCAAATCCCGCCATCGCCGCCGCGCCCGCCTTGCCGAACGAACCTCCAATCACCAGCACGTGACCGTAGCTGCCCTTATTCCCTTCAAGCGCGCGAGGCGCAAGCAGCGCAGCAAAGTCGCAAGGAGTACTAAGATGAAGTCCCAGCTGCGACGTGATCGCTTCAGCCGGCGACCCAATCGGCGCAATCACCGTCGGCCCGCAGGTCAACGCCGCAAAAACGTGCGCCGGCCGCGGCGCAGTAAAAGTAACAATCGCATCCGCCCGAGCCTGCTCCCGTTTATAGCCCGCTTCTCTGCCCGAACTGCCCGCGCTCCCCGCCCGCATCGCATCAGCGTCACCGCCCGACGGAATGTCCACAGCTACGATCGGAGCACTAGAAACATTCATCTTCGCGATCGCCGCTGCATAAAGCACGCTCACCGGCGGACGAAATCCCGTCCCCAGAACCGCATCGACAATCAGGTCCGCGGAAAAAATCTCCGCCGCGCCAGCTGAATCCAGCCCGCCCACCTCGCGCACAATCAGCGGCGTCGTGCCTTGCGCTTGCAGCTTCGGCAGCATCGCTTTAAACATCCCCGCCGCGTCGCCCTTTAGTTCTTCGGGATCGCACAACAGCAGCACACGCACCGAGCGCCCCGCGTCGACCAGCTTGCGAGCCGCCACAAATCCATCACCGCCGTTATTCCCTTTGCCGCAGACAACGCCAACGCGTTCGATGTGCGGATAATCAGAAAGAATAAAGCGCGCCACGGCAGAACCGGCGTTCTCCATCAAAGAAGTAGAGGCCACCCCAAAGCGTTCCGACGTAACGCGATCAATATCGCGCATTTCCGCCGCGCTCACGATTCTCATAAATTGATTTTCACACGAGGAGTGTCAGCGAGCCCAGTCTTTTGACCTCGCTGATACAAACATGAATGTGGTTCGCGTACTCTGGGAAGGATGGGACCTCAGGGAATCGACGCAACCCAGCGTCAAGTGAGTCGGTTTGAATCTGCGGAAGAAGCGGAATGAAGCTCAAACGAGCGCCTCAAGCACGCTCGCAACCGCCTGCTACTTACCCTCATTCCAGACGTACAAGAAATTTTCGTCGCTGGCCGTCGCCACATTCCGTCTGGTTTTATGAATGGCGCGGTTGAGCGCCGACCGCACTTTCTCCTTGCTCTCCGCCAAATCCACCAGCGGCACCTTGAGCGCCGCTCCGTCCTGCAACTTATCGAGATCGGCCAGAATGCTGGTCACAATCTGTTTGTGTTTCCCGTTCCGGCCTTGGGGAACGTCCAGCTGTGCCATGGTCTTGAAATTCATCGAAGTTTGGTTGCTTCGTGGGCTCATGGCAAACCTCCTAAACGAGATCTTAACGTTAACAAACCGTGACGTAATATAGCATATCGTAAAAATACCGTACAGGAAAAAAATAAACCTAACCTGTGAAAAATCTGGCGTGATCCTGAAGACCGCGTAAACTCACACAAACCCTCGTATTTCAATAATTTAAATACCGCTAAACAGCCACCTAAGAATTCCCAAAAGATCTCACCCGTATACCTTCCACTCTGCTACTTTGAAAATTCGAAGGGGGCAATCGAATGCGAAGAACGAAAACGCTTTTCGAGCAAATCCCGGTTGCAGTCGTAAAAAAAACCGTGGAGGAACTTCAATGCAAGCAGGAGCTCGACAATAAGAGTCTCACCGTCGAATCCTCTGATAACGATCCGACTTCGTTAGCACGGCGCCAACAACCGCGGTGCAGGATGGGACTTCGAAAATGAACTCGGTAAAACAACCCGAAGACAAATCGCGCGACAGCGAGGACAATATGCTTCAACGAAACGGGCCAATGAAGAGTGAAGAACTCAATGAAACAATTTTGCTTCCGAGTGAAAACGAAAGATTGCCGTCCAGCAATAACGTCGAGGACTGGCGGGAACTCGCACAACGAATCCAGCAAGAAACGGACTCGAGCAAAATAGTCAACCTGGTTCAACAGCTGCTTGCCAAATTCGACGAACAGGACGCGCGCCCTCGTCGAGCGGACACGAAATAAAGTCGCCTCTTTTTTTCGCAGCCAGCCCTCGCATCTGTTTCCATCCCAGGCGGCTGCATTACGCCAGTGCCAAGATTCCGCTAACCGCCCTCTCCGAATAGTGCACCGGTCGCGGCGATAACCTCTCAACCGACCACTTTTCGCCTTGCGCTCACCGCGATCACTCATTTCCCCTTTGCTCTCTATCTAGCTAAGAATGCTGGAGCGTTGCGCTATCGGCATGCACGCCCCAGCAGTATGTCCTCCTGATTAGAACCAAGGTCACTGGCGAACTAGCAGCCAATCCCCGAAAATGCATCTAAATAAGGATGCTTCTGCTTGTGCGCAAGCGAACACTCAACCTGACCGCGGTTTGGCGACTGGGCGCGCTTCTGCTGCTCTGCGCCTGCTCGTTTCGCTGGGCCCAGGCCGAGGCAACTCTGTTCCTCGAGGAGCCTTACAGTTACGACGGAGCTCTCGCCGGCACCGGCCACGCCGCCGTCTACCTCGACCGCGTCTGCGCCGAAACGCCGGTCAAATTACGCCTCTGCCGTGCCGACGAGACCGGAGTCGTCCTTAGCCGCTACCACCGTGTCGCCGGATACGACTGGATCGCAATTCCGCTCGTTCCTTATCTCTACGCCGTCGAAAAACAAGAAGACGTTCCCCTCTTCGCCGACAAGAAAATGGTCGCATTTCTCCGCGATCACTACCGCCGCACTTATCTGGAAACGCTAATTCCCGATCTCCCCGATGGCGGCACGCCGCCCGGCGACTGGTACGAATTGGTCGGAGCATCCTACCTCCGCACCATCTACGCCTATCAGATTGAAACCAACCCCGCTCTGGATGCCGCCCTCATCCGCAAGCTCAATAGCGGCCCGAACCGCGACCGATTCAATTTGATAACCGCAAATTGTTCCGACTTTGCGCGCATGATTATCGATTTTTACCATTCCCGCGCCGTCCATCGCAGCATCATCGGCGATCTCGGCGTGACTACACCCAAGCAGCTCGCCAGAACTCTTTCCAAGTACAGCCGCCATCATCCCGAATTGCAAAGCTCGAGTTTCGCGATTGCGCAAATCCCCGGCACGACGCCGCGCTCCAAACCCGTCCACGGTGTTACGGAGTGCGGTCTCACCGCCAAGAAATACATGTTGCCGTTATTCGCGTTGCACCCCTACGTTGCCGGCGCGCTGATCGCCGGATATCTAGGGCACGGACGCTTCGATCCATCGAAGAATACGCTGATCCTCAATGCCAGCGACGATCTAGACGTGCCCCCAACGCGAGCCGATCGCCGCAATTATCAAAGCCGCTTGCAGGAACTGGCGCAAAGCGCGACCAGTCTAACCAACGTTTCACCGAACGTCGGCGCCGCCGAACACCGCTGGGACTCTCAGCTCGCCGCAGCCGAACCAGCGCTCGACAGCACCGGTGAGCCCGCCCTGCAAGTACGCGTCGATGGCCAGATCAAGGGCGTGGGCGTGGCGCGTGCCAACATTCTGAACTCCCCCGCGGATACCGAGTTTGCCATCGGCTTGGTCGAGGCCCGCCTGCGTGAAGAATTGAAGCCGGCAATTGTCCGCAAAACCGCTCGCTCCGATGTCGAAAACGATTTACAGCTTCTGGAACAATTGCTGACGCAACAAGCAAGAGAATTGACCAGCGCAGCCGCCGCAGCCAGCGCGGCCTCCAACAGTGTGGAGCGCCCGCCCAGCAACGACTCCGCCAGTCGATCCGATCCACTACCCTGACCACCGATGCCCCGCGCCATCCCGCTGAGTTTCCTCAAGACCTTGGACCCGCCCTCGCTCTGTTACATCCCCGCAATCTTGTCATGCTGAGCGGAGGTTGAGCTTAGCGAATGCGAAGCTCAACCGCAGTCGAAGCAACCCTGCGGCACCCCTACTTTCCCACTCGCAGCGGCAGAAGGCAGGATTGCCAACAGAGCCGCCTGCCCTTGACCCTTTCCAGCCCTTAAATCTTTTCCTGCTCCTATAGTTTTTCCTGTCTTTCCTACTTTTCGATTCTTCCCGCCATTAACCTGGTAATTCCCACTCGCGCAGACACCATTTACAATCGTGATGAGTTTGAAGGAGCCTCGCCCCCGCTGGGCGCGCCATGAAGCTTTCCGTCGTCATGCCTGTCTATAACGAACGCGCCACGCTCCACGAAGTGGTGACGAAGGTTCTAGCGGTTCCGCTCGATATCGAATTGATCTGTGTCGATGACGGCTCCCGCGACGGCTCACGCGACATTCTCTCCCAATTGCAGTCTGAGCATCCCCAAATCCGCGTCGCCCTTCAGCCCCAGAATATGGGCAAAGGCGCCGCCTTGCGCCGCGGCATTCAGGAAGCCACCGGCGACTTCGTCATCATTCAGGACGCCGACCTGGAATACGATCCGGCAGAATATCCGCTGATGCTCGAGCCGTTGGTCCAAGGCAAAGCCGACGTAGTTTTCGGCTCGCGCTTTCTCGGTAGCGCGCCGCATCGCGTTTTGTATTTCTGGCATTCCGTTGGCAATCGCGCTCTCACGCTGCTCTCCAATTGCCTCACCAACATTAATCTCTCCGACATGGAAACCTGCTACAAAGTCTTCCGCCGCGAAATCATCCAGTCGATTCCCATCGAAGAGAATCGTTTCGGATTCGAGCCCGAGATCACCGTGAAAGTCGCGCGCCGCAACCTGCGCATTTATGAAGTGGGAATCAGCTACTGGGGCCGCACCTACGAAGAGGGCAAAAAAATTGGATGGAAAGACGGCGTCCGCGCCTTATATTGCCTGCTAAAGTATTCGCTTAAAGAACCCCACACCAGACCAGTCGCAACAGCAGTCGCAGCCCCCGACCGCTCCCCAGTCTCGCGCTGACTTCTGTATCGTTGAAGTGGCGCACCGGGCGAGTGGCCCACACCAGAGAGCTCTTGGTTTTTGTGCACATCACCCGACCGAGGGTGGCGGGTGGCCCACC
This sequence comes from uncultured Acidobacteriaceae bacterium, assembly GCA_963822025.1. Taxonomy (GTDB): domain Bacteria; phylum Acidobacteriota; class Terriglobia; order Terriglobales; family Acidobacteriaceae; genus Acidiflorens. The sequence goes on from CAWGFW010000001.1 coordinate 285,953, forward strand.
CCAGGGAAGCCATTGGTTTCTGGTATTCATCGCAAGTGAGGGTGCCCCATTCTTGCGCGTTCTGTGCGCAAGAGTGGGAGACCAAACCGCCCGGAGCATCTGCACTTGTTCTTCGGTGGCGCGGCGATTCCGCGCTAAAGATTTATCCTGAGACCGTCTTTAGATCCGCCGACGTGGACCGTGGGCGACGGATATTCCTAGTTATGCCCACCCTTCGACCGCACCCGTCCCTTGTATGCGCTCGAACCTGCCGTAGATTTTCCGGCGTTCTTAACCCCGCTAGTCGTTCCAAAATTCATCGGTGGATTCGGTTTATCTTTTATCGGCTTCAGCGCAGCCGGCTTCTTCCCCGCCGCCCGCGACGACGTAGCTCCTTTGCCGCTTTCATGTTCGATATTTTGCAGGCTCTTCGCGTTCTCGGCAGATGCCGTCTCTACCCCTCCGGTCTTGACCACCGGAGCGCTGCTCTTCGCCGGCTTGTCCTCGTGCGAAGGCTTAACTTTGTACGGCGCTTGCTGCGCCAGTACGCTCACGCTGAGACCCGCCACCAACACCGCAACTGCCCACGAAAATCGCATCTTGTTATTGATCCTCTGCCCCGTCTGTCATCATCGGAGTGACTTGGGACTACACGCTTAACGTGCACGCGCCCTGCCATCCAAATCCCCGCTCCACTCTATGTTAAACCCCTGGTTGCGAAAAAGCACTCGCGAGAACCAGAAGAAGATCAATGGTTTAGCCCAGTCGCGAAAAATTGCCTGGGCCCCGCTCCCTTCTCCGCGATCCATGCCCTTAGGCAAAATGTTGCACACTGTTCCGATCCGCCGCGGCATCTTTCCCCCGCTCGAAAAAACGATGACCAGAAACGTGACCGAAGTAACTTTAGAGTAACCGCGATTATCGTTTGGACGCGCCGTTCTCGTTTGTTAACAAAAGTTTATGGCGATCACGCCATTTCCCTGTTCGCACCACAGTTCACTTTGTAAAAGAGATTTGGCCGCCGCAGAAATTGGCCAGATGCCGCGCCCAGCTGGCCTTTCGCAATCTATGGCGTACCCCTCCCAAGAGCGACACTATCCTTGCCGGAGCTGAATCTCCATGCCCCGGTGACCAAATCCCCCGCCGTTATATGCGGGATCAACCCGAGGTCGCATTGAACGGTTATCGGTTATGTCGCCGTTTGGCCACCGCCCTACTGCTTGCGGGCGGACTCTTGCTCTTCACCGGTTGCCAGGCCCTCAAGGGTGATGCCCCGGGCACAGTCCAGCTCGGCACTGCCGACCTCAATTTCGGAACCGTAATCGTCGGCACTTCCTCAACCCTCGGCGACACCATCACCAACAACACCACCTCTTCCGTCACCATCGCGTCGATTCAAGGGCTAACCTCGGAATTTCAAGTCACCGGACTTACCTTGCCCGTAACCCTGGCCGCCGGCCAAGCCACATCCTTTAGCGTCGTTTTTTCACCTACAGAAGTCGGCGATCCGACCATTACAATTTCATTCGATAATTCAAGCTCGCAAGCCATCGTCACCCTTCCCACGACAGGCGTGGGCGCTACCGTCGGAAAGCTCTTACCAAACCCGTCGCAGATTGTCTTCGGCAACGTGATCGTTGGATCCACCCAGAGTGGCACCGTCGCCCTTTCCAACAGCGGCGGGACGACCCTCAACATCACGTCGGCAACCTTGAGCGGCGCCGGCTTCACCATGAGCAATCTGGCTGTGCCCATGACTCTGCAACCCGGAGGAGCGACTTCGGCCACCATCACCTTCGCCCCGCCCAGCACCGGGAGTTTCACCGGCAGCATCACTTTTGCAACCATTGCAGACGGTGTGAGTAACAACCTCGTATTTAATCTAGCCGGTGCTGGCGTCCCGCCCGGAACTCTCACCCCAAGTCCTTCTAGCTTGGCCTTCGGAAGTATCCAGGTAGGCACGAAGACCAGTCTTTCTGAAACTTTGACCAACACTGGCGCTGCCTCCGTCACCATCACGCAGGTCACACCCAGCGGAACCGGTTTCTCAGTCAGCGGACTAACTCTCCCCGTCACCCTTACCTCCAATCAGACGGTGAGCTTCAACGCGAACTTTTCTCCGACCAGCGCAGGCGCCGCCACCGGATCGTTGAGCATCGTCTCGAACGCGTCCAACTCGCCTCTCACGATTCCGCTCTCCGGCACCGCTCTCGCAGCGGGCGCACTAAGCGCCAGCCCCAGCAGCGCGAGTTTTGGCAATGTCACAGTCGGAAGCAATCAGACCGTGCCGGTGATTGTGACCAATACAGGTGGCGAAAGTGTCACCATCTCAAGCGCAGCTGCGTCCGGAACTGGATTCAGTTTCACCGGTCAGACTCCGCCCGTCACGCTTAACGCAGGCCAGAGCGCCACATTTAACGCTGTCTTCACGCCTACGACCGCAGGAGCGGCAACCGGTACGTTGACCATCAACTCAAACGCCAGCAATCCCACCCTTTCTGTGCCGCTCTCGGGAACAGGCGTCGCTCAGGGTCAATTAGTCTCGAGTCCGACCAGCTTCAGCTTTGGAAGTATTCAGGACGGCACGTCAAAATCGCTCCCTGGCACCCTGACCAACACCGGCGGAACAACCATCACCATCTCCGCCGCCAGCGCCACCGGCACCGGATTCAGCTTGAGCGGCCTAACCCTGCCCGTCACCTTAACCGCCGGCCAGAGCACGTCGTTCTCGGTACTCTTTTCTCCGACCGCCAGCGGAGCCGCCAGTGGCAGCGTCAGCATCACCTCCACGGCATCCGATCCCAACCTCAGCATCCCACTCTCCGGCACCGGCGTGACGCAGGGAACATTAACTGCCAACCCCACCAGCCTTGCCTTCGGCAATGTTCAAGATGGCAGCAGCACGACTCTATCTGAGACCCTCACCAACACCGGCGGATCCACTCTCACCATCTCCGCCGCCAGCGCCACCGGCACCGGATTCAGCTTGAGCGGCCTAACCCTGCCCGTCACCTTAACCGCCGGCCAGAGCACGTCGTTCTCCGTGAAGTTCGCTCCAACCACCGCCGGCGCCGCCAGCGGCAGCGTCACCATCACTTCCAACGGATCCAATCCCAGCCTGAGTATTCCTCTCTCCGGCACCGGCGTCGCCCCCGGAGCGCTCACCGCGACTCCCACCAGCCTCGCCTTCGGCAGCGTGCAAGTCGGCAATAGCGCAAATCTCTCCGAGACCCTCACCAACACCGGCGGATCCACCATCACCCTCTCCGCCGCAACTCCCAGCGGCACCGGATTCTCCCTCAGCGGATTAACCCTCCCCCTCAATCTCAACGCCAATCAGAGCGTCACCTTCACCGCAACCTTCACGCCGACCTCAGCCGGCGCGGCCAGCGGATCCATCTCCGTCGTCTCCACCGCATCCAATTCCCCGCTCGCCATCGCGCTCTCCGGCACTGGCACCGCCGCCGGCACCCTCGCCGTCTCTCCCACCACGCTCGCTTTCGGCAACGTCAATGTCGGATCCAGTTCCGCCCTCGGCGCCAACCTCACTGCCAGCGGCGCCGCCGTCACCGTCAATTCCGCCAGCAGCAACAGCAGCGAATTCGTTCTCTCCGGAATTTCCCTCCCCATCACCATTCCCGCCGGCCAGTCCTCGCCCTTCACCGTGACCTTCACCCCGCAATCCAGCGGAGCCGCCTCCGCCTCGCTCTCCTTCTCCAGCAACGCCTCCAACTCCCCCGCCCTGCAATCCCTCACCGGCACCGGCGTAACCCAGACCCAGCACACCGTCGACCTCAGCTGGACCGCGTCGTCCGATGCCGTCGGCTACAACATCTATCGCGGCACCACCTCCGGCGGCCCTTACACCATAATCAACTCCTCCCTCGACAGCACCACCGCCTACACCGACAGCACCGTCGTCTCCGGCTCCACCTACTACTACGTCGCCACCGCCGTCAATTCCAGCTCCCAGGAAAGCGGCTACTCCAATCAAGCCACCGCCGTCATCCCCAACCCGTAAAGAGCGGTCACGAAAACTCGCCTTTGCCTTTGGTGGTCCAGCGGTCCACCCTGCGATCAACGAATACACAAGTTTGTCATCCTGAGCGAAGCAGGCCGATACGCGAAGCGAATCGGCCCGCGAAGTCGAAGGACCCCTACTCCACCGAAACACTCGGTTTTTGTTCTTGCTTTTCGGTGCGTGGCGATTCACCGCCGCGATAACACTTGTTTTTCGATAACGACTTCCGCTGTTGAGGGTCACTGCCAATGAATCAGGGAATAACGGCTCTCGTTTCGTTCGAGAACCGGCTCTCGCGCCCCGCTTGATCCACAGCCGTCACTACGTAATAGTAAGTACGCCCGTTATTAATCAGGCGATCTTCATACCGAGGCTCAGAAACACCGGAAGCCAGTTTCACAAACGGCCCGCCAGATGTTGTGCTCCGATACACGTTGTAGCCGACGATTGCGCTTCCGGATGCGGCGCGCGGCGCCTGCCAGCTGAGCGTCACGCTGTGCGGTCGCGTCTTGCAACCGCCTGCAACGCCTACGCAGAGCACCGCGCATAGCGCCAGGAGAGCGCGGCCTGAGCCGCTACTCATCGATAGTGATGGTTGCCGCGATTGCTGCCTCATCTTTTCGCGATCGCAGCACGAATGAACATAATGGCTTCAAATGCCAAAACCCACTAACTCCAAGAGAACGTTACCCATTCTAGCCGCAGGTACGAACGTTGCATTTCATTGCAACTATCGCAAAAAGTATCAGTCTTGACAGCGGTATAAATAGGACGTTAAATGTAACCGGCTTGCCGATATACATGGCAAGCTGCCATCCCCCGATACTCCCCCTCCTGAGTGTTTCGCCAAATATTAGACCAACACGGAGTAACATGAGCAATAGCGCAGGTAAATGGTGGCTTGGGTTTATAGTGATTTGCTGCCTTGTCCCCGCGGCATTCGCTGACCGCGACAGATGCGATCCACACGATCGTGACCATAACCGAAACTGTCCACAACAGCAGGTTCCAGAAGGCGGTTCAGCGGTCGTTTATCTCTTAGGAGCCGGGCTCACATGTTTTGGCGCGATGTGTCTGCGCTCCAAAACAGCGAAGCCCATCCCATCGTAGATTTCACTCCACTTCAGCCGGCAAGAAAATGAGCCTACTTTGTCAGCGAACTTGCTCCCAAAGTAGGCTTATTTTTGTCTTTACTTCGCTTGAGCGCGCCTCACACGCCCAAAGGCCGGCCCATCAAAACATCAGCGATGCGCTCCCCTGTCTGGCCATCCCAAAGCGGCGGCACAGTGCCCTTCTTCGCATTACCGGAAAGCACGCGACCAAGTTCCACGCGCAACTTCTCGGCATTGCGGCCCACCAACACATTCGTGCCCATCGACACCGTAATCGGGCGCTCCGTATTCTCGCGCACCGTAAGGCAAGGCACACCCAGATACGTCGTCTCCTCCTGGATGCCGCCCGAATCCGTAATTACCACCGTCGCGCGTGATTGCATTCCCAGAAAATCAACATAAGGCAGCGGATCAAGCACGCGCAACTTCCCCGCCGACAATCCAAAATCGGCAATCCGTTTCCGCGTCCGCGGATGCGCCGGAAAAATCACCGCCAGATCCCGGTTCACTTCGAGCAGCGACTCCAGTATCCCCTTCAGCGTCGCGCTATCGTCAACGTTGGCCGGACGGTGCAGCGTAACCAAAGCATAGCGCTCAGGAAGATCATTAGCTTTGGTCTGCCACGCCTTCCGCGCCGCCGGCAACAGCCGCACCAGCGAATCGATCATCACATTGCCCACGCGAAAAATCTTCTCCTGCGAGATCCCCTCCCGCCGAAGATTTTCGTCTCCATCCTCCGAAGGCGTGAACAGCAAATCCGCCAGCTGATCCGTCACCAACCGGTTAATCTCCTCTGGCATGGTGCGATCGAATGAACGCAGCCCCGCCTCAACGTGACCGACCTGAACCCCCAGCTTCGCACAGACCAGCACCGTCGCGACGGTGGAATTCACGTCGCCATACACCAGCACCATGTCCGGCTGCCGTTCCACGACAACCGGTTCCAGCCGCATCATAATCTCCGCCGTCTGCTTCGCATGGCTCCCCGAACCCACCGCCAGGTTCACGTCCGGCGCCGGTATCCCGAGCTGCTCGAAAAAAATATCCGACATATTCACGTCATAGTGCTGGCCCGTGTGCACAAGCGTCTGCTCCACATTCTTCCGCCCCTTCAGAGCAGTCAGCACCGGAGCGACCTTCATGAAATTAGGCCGCGCTCCAACAATGTGAAATATCTTCACCAGATCTCCAGCATCAAAAGTTTCCCCTTCGTGTACCTTAGTGCCCCTTTGTGGTTAGCGTTCTCGCAAACTGAATCAATAACCCTGACGATCAGCCTGATTGATCCGAGCAACAGCAGCAGAAAGATTGACCGAACCTCGCCGCTCCGTCCACCGCAATATCCACAGCAGCATCACCACTGCCCCAACCGAAATAGCAAAGAAAACAATTCCTCCGTTGTGATGGAACCGGCCATTGAGAAAGCCAGGATCCACCCGAGTTCCAAGCTCACCAATGGTAAAAATGCGAAGCCCATTCTTCGCCACCGACAGCGGAATCGCCGCCGCCACCAACAGCGCCTTTCGCCACCATGAACGCAAAAACAGCTGCGCCAAAAACAGCGTCGTGACCATCAGCATCAGGCTTGACCGAATGCTGCTGCACTCGCGCGCAACTTCGATCTCCAGCCCCGGAATTGTCAACCTGATTCCGTCCTGCGCCACCGGAACCCCAGCTGCCCTGAACATAAGTCGCGCCGCCACCGCCGACTGCTGCTGCAAAAATTCGACGATCCATTTCAAAACAAAGTCAGGGATCGGAACCATCAAGAAAAGGAAACAAAGCGGAAACAGAAACCGCTGAAAAGCTCCCACTCCAAAACACAGCACAACGCTGGCGATCAACCAAGTCACCAAGGCAAGCATGGCCAGCGTCAGTCGAAGATCTTCGCGCCCGCCAAGTGTCCCCCATCTCGCGTAACCACCAATGAGCAATGCCGCGATCAACAGGACTGCACCAGCGCCATAGCTCGGCCGCCCATTGTTTCGAACCGTCTTCGCGTCCAAATAAATCAGCCCGGCACTGAGAGGCAGAACCAGAAGAATGTGAGTGTAGGCATCATTCCCCAGCGCCAATCCTACCGTCGCAACCAGAGGACGCCACCACACAACAATCGACGCCACGCACAAAAAGGCGAAAGACAACACTTCAGTTCGTCGCGTTGTGTTCATTGATTTTTGCGGGCCCAGTCTTAATCTAACACTCGCAAAGAAGCTTTCGGTGGGCGTCTGTTACCAAGGGAATGTGTGGCACAGCGTACTTAGTGAGATACCCCGCATTCATACGGAAGTCACTTGACTTCAACTCCTTTTCTGGGAGAATCCACCTTAGATCAGCGCTATAAATGACTTTCTCGGAGGATGGCGTGCTCAAGTCACTGCTGTCGATCTCACTGTCTGTGCTCATGGCTGCCACGCCATTGTTCGCTGCTCCCGCCGACCAAACCGCCGGAGAAGTCAAGGCCCTCATTCCCGCGGCCTCCCGCAATGCGCAATCGGTGAAGGTAAAAGACAGCCTCGCCTGGAACGATCTTCTCCAAACCGACGCTCAAGGCCGCCTGCGAGCTGGCCTAACCGACGGCTCCATCCTCAGCCTCGGTTCCAACAGCGAACTCAAAGTCGTGCAGCACGACGCCACCTCGCAGCAGACTTCGATGGAATTGAACTACGGCAAGCTGCGCAACCAGGTTGTCAAGATCACCAAGCCCAACGGCAAGTATGAAGTCAAAACGCCGAACGCGGTCATCGGAGTGATCGGAACCGACTTCTACGTCGGCTACACCAACAATCAAACCACCGTCATCTGCTACGTCGGCAAAGTTGCGGTCACGCCGGGCGCCGGAGCCAAGGTGCTCCAGAGCAACAACAACGCCGCCCCCGGTTCTACCAACACCGTGACTGTCACCGCAGGCCATATGGTCGTCATCGGCCCAGATATTCCGCCCGGAGGCTTCCAGCCCAGCTCAACTCCGACCGCCGTCGCCACCGCGAGCATGCAGGATACCAACGTGCCGAACGAGCCGATTACCGTCGGTAAAGTAGCAACCCACACCGTGCGCAACGTGCTCATCGGCGTGGGCATCGCCGCTGGCGTGGGCGTTGGCCTGGGAGTCGCCGAGACCCGAGGCGGCACTGCTCCCCCCCAGGGCCCGGCCAAGTGACACTACATAATTGTCCGTACAATTGCTGACCATTCGCGGGGATATGCGTGCCTGTCAGAGTCGCAGCCAAATGGCTTTCGCAGCAGTCCCATGCCGCCATCGCTATCCTTGTCACCGCCGCCGGCCTCGCCCTCTTCGCCTACTCCGGAATCGGCGGCAGCCAGCGCGCCGGCTTCCTCTTTCTTCAGGATGTCGAGCAGCGCACCCTCGATCTCCGCTTCGCCACCCGCGGCAAGCGCCCCTCTGATCCCCGCATCGTCATCGTCGGCATCGACGATAAGACGCTGCAAACCATCGGCTCCTACCCTCTGCCCCGCAGCAATTACGCCCTGCTCGTCCGCCAGCTAAAGCAAGCCGGAGCCCGCGTAATCGCCTTCGACGTGACCTTCCCCACCGCCTCCAGCAGCGAAGCCCTCGATGTCCTGGCGCAGGTGCGCAAAGACATCGCAACCTCACCTGCGCCCTCGCAAAATCAAGCGTCGCAAAATAAAGCTCTGCAAAATAAACTCGAGCAACTCGAGCAGCAATCCGACGTCGACGCCCAATTCGCCGCCGCCCTCAAAGACGCCGGCAACGTAGTCCTGGGCCATCTTTTCCTGAGCACCGAGCGCTCCAAGTTCACCGACCCCAAACTAGCCGAAGCCTATTTCAACATCGTCTGGGCCAAGGCCTTCCCCCAAGTCTTAAAGGTGAAAGAAGGCAACCACGATTTCGATCTCAGCCAGGCCTGGATCCAAGCCCGCGGCCCCGTAGCCGCTGGAGTCGAAGCCAACCTCCCCAAGCTAGCCGAAGCCGCCGCCTCCTACGGCTTCTTCAACATCGCGCCCGACGCCGATGGCACCATCCGCCGCGCCCTCTTCATCATTCGTTATCAGGATCAGGATTTCTTCCCCTCGCTAGCTCTTCAGGCGCTGCGCCAATACGAAAATATCCCCGACCAGCAAATCGCCGCCTACATCGCCTCCGACGGCCTGGAGCGCATTCAATTCGGCGCCCATCGAACTCCATCCCTGGCAAAACGGCAGCGCCCTCATCAACTACGTCGGCCCCTATCACTCTTACAAGCATTACTCCATGGTCAACGTCCTCCGCGGCGCCGTCCCCGCCGACGCCTTCCGCGACAAAATCGTTTTCGTCGGAGGCACCGCCCTCGGCATCGGCGACCTGCGCAACACTCCCTTCGAAAAGCAAGGCTCCGGCTACATGGGGGTAGAAATCCACGCCAACATTCTCGACAACCTACTCCACAGCGCCGAACCGTCGCGCACTTTCCTGATCCGAGGATTCCGCGAGGAAATTGTCGACATCGCCCTCATCATTTTTTTTGGCCTCGGCCTAGGACTCTGGTTCGGCCACACCCGCCCGCTAGTCGCAACCCTCACCGTGATCGCCGCGCTCGCCGCCTTCTTTGCCTTCATCGACTACGGCTTCGCCCACTGGGGACGCTGGTACAGCTTCGTCGTCCCCGCCGCAACCCTGATAGCCTCCTACGCGTCCATCACCAGCTTTCGCGTAATCCATGAAGAGCGCGAAAAACGCAAAATCCGCAAAACCTTTTCGCAATATCTATCCCCCGGCGTAATCGCCCTAATCGAAAAAGATCCGCAAAAATACATTCGTCCCGGCGGAGAAGTAAAAGACCTGACCGTCATGTTCAGCGACATCCGCGACTTCACCTCGCTCTCCGAAGGCCTGACGCCCGACGAATTAGTTCATCTCCTCAACGAGTACCTGGGCGCCATGACCGACATCCTCTTCGCCAACCTCGGCACGCTAGACAAATACATCGGAGACGCCATCATGGCCTTCTGGGGCTCTCCTTACCCGCAGCAGGATCACGCCCACAGCGCGTGCCGCTGCGCCTTAGAAATGGTCAAGGGTCTAGACAAACTCAACCGCAAGTGGGAAGCCGGAGGCCGCCGCCCCATCGCCATCGGCATCGGCCTAAACACTGGCCCCGTCAACGTAGGCAATATGGGCTCCGACAAGCGCCTCGCCTGGACCGTCATGGGAGACAACGTCAACCTGGCCTCCCGCCTCGAAGGCATGACCAAGCAATATCGCGCCCGAGTCATCATCAGCGAAGGCACCTACAACCAGGTCTCCGACCAATTCGTAGCGAGAGAAGTCGATCGCATAAGAGTAAAAGGCAAGAAACAGCCCGTAGTAATCTACGAACTCCTAGCCCCCATCGCCGAGCGCGAAGCCTACGCCGATCTGCTGACCAGATTCAACGCCGCCCTGAACACATATCGCAGCCAGAATTGGCAAGAGGCCGCCGCAATGTTCGGAGACGTCCTCCGCACCTATCCCAACGACGGCCCCACCCAAGTCCTACTGCAGCGCTGCCTGGAATTCATAGAAGAATCCCCAGAGCCCGATTGGGATGGCGTGTATGTAATGAAATCAAAGTGATCGTGTAGCGCCGCCGTCCCCGGCGGCAGTCCGGCGGGCGTCCTCGCCCGCCGATCAGGAACAAAGAGGCCGGGGACAAGTGGCAACGAAGCCCAAGTTACTTCTTTGGCGGAATCTGGGATATTAAGACGGTGGGAAAATAGGTTGGCGGGCGGCTGAGTTTCGCTTTCCGGTTTTCTCTTTATGTTAACTACTAAGTAACGCGGACGATGGACTGAATTTTTTTTTATTTCGCGATCTTTAGAATCATGGCTTTAGGAGGAAATTCCTTCCAAATCTTTGAGTCTAAAGGGTTAATATGCATAATATTCCGGAATAAGGACTTAGCTTCGTAAAAACCTACGAAAATGGCTTTGGGGCAGGTTCCAGGAGGGTCGCTTTTGGCGGACGCTCCTCGAAACTGCCCCAATCAAAATTTACTATTGCATTACTTGGGAGTGGAGTCAAGAACTTTTTGCGAGAAATGGCGCGGCTGGCTTTGCTTTGGAATTTGGGTGGCGTAGCGGCTCACCGCTGCGATAAAGGCTTCTTCCGACGAAGGCTTTAGCCGCTGAGGGAGACTGCGGCAATAACAATCGGTCGCCATTCAGCCGTAATCACGACCGCCGAACTCACTAATTTCCTTATTTCATAATATTTTACGTATAGGTAATTTAGAATCATAGATTTGGCGGGAATTCCCGCCTACGGGTACTAATATACTTCGCTGAGCGAATCTGCTGTTCTGCCATTGCCGTTACAGGGAATTCTAGGTTATGTCTCAAGTTTATAGATAATGCCGCCGATAAACATCCAGACTGGACCTGGCATTTTGCTGGCTCCTAGAGATCCATCTGGCTTTTTGTATTGATGAGCTTTCATTACTTCCTCGGCTTGGGAATCTTGATATGACAAAAGTTGGCTATAGGTGCAAAATACCTGCCCTGACTTGAGAGGGTTGGCGTGTCGTTCTTTGAGCAAAACGGGCTTAAGCTCTTTGTTTTTGATTTTCTCTAAGAGTTGATGCTTCTGGCACAATTCTTGCATCTCTCTTTTTGAAATACTTTTTATCGGTATAGAATCGTCCGTCATGGTTAATGCACTCGATATTCGTTCTGCGATCGGCGACTTCCTCGCGGGGAAGCAATCCCTAGATCAATTTGAGAGCTGGATCGTGGGGCGCACTTGGAATATTCACAAATCCGGTGACTGGGACAGTCAAGCCTTAGCGTATGCCGTAGAACTTTGCTTGGCTGAACATCGTGTCGGCGCGTTTTCCGATAAAGACCTGGGCGTCGAGTTGAGAAATATTGCGAATACTTTTGTTGTTTCACAATGTAACGTCATCACCGCATCTTCGACGGATCTTATTGAGTCGCCATTATCGGCCCGCCTTGTTGGTACGTCACACGTAACGGCATCCGAGTCACCCGTTCCTCGTTGAGATGTACGTCAAACCAGTACAATCCCTCTTTCGTTGCTATGAAGTTCATTTGCGCAATCAATGCGCTGCCTCTGTCATCATCTCCCTCGAATAACATAGGAAACGATATCTGTGGTAGCGGTTCTTGGTCAGGAGATTCCGGACGAATGGCGAGCATTTGCTTCCCGCGCAAAAATCCCGCTTTGAAGGAAATTAGCACGATGAATTGCAGAGGGGTGGGAGTCATCTCTGCCGTGCCTCCAGTTAGATTGAACCTATCTATTACGCGAATGACGCTCATGACATTGTCGGCTTCGCGTAGAACCTTCTCGCAGAAAACCGCCATTGCTAAATAGGGACGGTACATTTCCTTTTGTTCCGTCATCTCACCATTCTCCGCGTGTTTGAACAATAAAAACAGAACGCCGTCGGCATTTTCTTGACTTTTGTCGCACGACATTGCACTCCAAGTATCGTGCCACAAAAACCAACTCGCCCCGAGCCTTCTGCCAAGAATGAAAGGGGAGAATTTGTCTCGATTCTAATAGAGACCAGGGTACATTTTTTCTCGGGCCAGCCAACCCACCCTACCCAGCCACCCCCACCCCCGCCGCACCCCGCGCCCCCCGTATATCCTTAACATCCCCCATCACTATAATCGCAGCCCCGGCCCGCACCACCAAGCTATCCGGAGGATTCACCCACAACTTACTCCCGCCCGCACCCTCCCCATGCTTCAGCGCCAGCACCAGCAGATTATGCTTCGCGTGCATCTTCAAATCGCTAAGGTGCTTCCCCTCCCACGGAGAAGCCGCTTCAATCTCAATCTCCTCCACCCGCAGTGTCTGCGACTGATCCTTCAACATCAGGTCGAGAAATCCCACCACCTGCGGCCGTATCAACTCACTCGCCATCCTCAGCCCGCCAATATGGCTAGGCGAGACCGTCGATCGCGCTCCCGCCCGCAACATCCGCTCCGAAAATTTCTGCTCCGCCGCCCGCGCCACAATCCTCAAATTAGGAAACGCCTGGTGCGCAATCACTGTCACTACAAGATTGTCCTTATCCTCCGGCAGCGCCGTGATCAGCCCCTTAGCGTGCTCGATGCCCGCCTTGCCCAGCACTTCCTCCTCCGTAGCGTCGCCGACCACATACAGCATGTCGCGATAGAGATCGGCATGAGTCTCGCCCAACTTCTTGATCGACTCCTCCCGCGCATCGATCACGACATACTGCGTCCCCGTACGATGCATCTCCTCCGCCACGTATCGCCCCGTGTCGCCCATCCCGCAGACAATGTAGTGCCCTCTCAGTTCGCCGATTCGCTTCTGCATTCTGCGTCTCCAAAACGGATTCGTCGCCTCGATCTCTACCAGGAACGCCGCCACCACCGAAAACACATACACCGTCACCGCGACCCCAAACAGCACCACTCCCATGTTGAAGACGCGCAGCGCCGGATTATGCGCCGTCTCCACAATTTCGCCATAGCCGACGCCGGCCAGCGTGATCACGGCCATGTAGAGCGCTTGCAGAAAAGTGACAGAAGGCCCGCCCAGCAAGCGATATCCCGCGACGCTGATGATGAGCAGACTCAGGAATAAAATCGCCGCCGAGAGCAGCCGCCGTCGCAGCATCAGCGCCGCCACTCATCAATCAGGTTCGCCACAATCCCCGTCCACCCCGTCTGATGGCTGGCGCCCAGCCCCTGCCCCGTGTCGCCGTGGTAATACTCATTAAAGAGCAGACAATCCCGCCAGTGCGGATCTTCCTGAAACTTCCGATACGGCCCAAAGCAAGGACGCCGCCCCGCGTCATCCCGACGAAACAGCCCAATCATCCGATCCGCAATCTCCTCCGCCATAGCCAGCGGAGTAATCGCCCGCCCGCCGCTCCCCGCCGTCGTGACCGCAAAGTCCGCCCCCAGCCCGCGGCTGAATTTCAATAGCGATCGAATCAGCAAATACGTAGTCGGAAACCAAAGCGGCCCGCGCCAATTCGAATTCCCTCCCTTGATCCGCACGCTCGACTCCCCCGGCTCGTACCCAACACATTCGCCTCCAAAACAAAACGGATGCTGCTCATGATATTTCGACAGGCTCCGAATCCCGTGCGGAGCAAGGAATTCCGCCGGGTCCCAAACGTATTGCAGAATGCGCGCGAACTGATCGGAGTCCGCAATCGACAACACATATCGCTGCCCATCTGCCGAGTAGCAAGCATTCCCCACCAGGTCCGGCCGATTCTTAATGAACCACTCCACATTCCCAAGAAATTCCGGATGCGGGTCCAGATCCGCCCGCTCAATCACCTCGACCGCATAAAGCGGAATCAGCCCCACCATCGACCGTAGCCGAAATTTATTGAAGTCCCCATTCGGCAGCCGAAGCACGTCATAAAAAAATCCGTCCTGCTCATCCCATAACTGATAATTGCGCCCGCCCATCTTCTTCATCGCCGCGCCAACATAAATGAAGTGCTCAAAAAACTTGGTAGCCAGCAACTCATAAGCCTTGTCGTAATTCGCCAGCTCCAGCGCGGCCCGCATCAGGTAAAGACAAAAAAATCCCATCCACCCCGTGGCATCCGACTGCTCAAGAATCGCGCCTCCCGGAAGCTTCTCGCTGCGATCGACAACCGTAATGTTGTCCAGCCCGAGAAACCCGCCCTCAAAAACATTGTTGCCCGTGCTATCGACGCGATTCACCCACCAGGCAAAGTTCATCAGCAGCTTGTGCAGACACTTCCCGAGAAATGCCGTGTCCCCCGTGCCCGTACGCACTTTTTCATTTTGATAAACGCGCCATACCGCCCAGGCATGCACCGGCGGATTAAGATCGGAAAACTCCCATTCATAGGCCGGAATTTGCCCATTCGGATGCTGAAACTGCTCAAACAACATCGCTAGAAGATTGTCTTTGGCGAACTCCGGATCGACCAGCGAAAGCGTAGTGCACTGAAAAGCCAGGTCCCACGAGGCAAACCACGGGAACTCCCACTTGTCAGGAATCGTCAGCACTCGCATCGAATTGAGGTGCCGCCAATGTTTGTTGCGAATATTCTTGTGCCCCGCTGGCGGAGCGACGCTGTCACCCTCCAGCCAGCGCTCCACATCAAAAAGATAAATCTGCTTTCCCCACAACATCCCCGCAAAAGCCCGCCGTTGAATCAGCTTCTCTTCCTCAGTCGCCTTAGCAGGATGAATCGCTTCATAAAACTCATCGGCCTCCCGCTTTCGTTTTTCAATGACCGCATCAACGTCGCGCAACGGCTCCGCCATTTGCTTATCCGTCAAGCGCAACCGAAACACAATCGAACCGCCCGCCGCCACTTCCGATTGATAGTGCACGCAAGCCTTCGTTCCCATCAGCCGAGGATTCACGCAAGCCTCGCCGTTCACCACATAGCGATGAAACGCGTCTTTCACATACGAAGAGCGGTTCGCCGACGCTCCATAGAGCCGCGAAGCATTCGTCTCGTTGTCGGTAAACAGCAACTCCCCGCCCCGCGCCGCATACAAGTAACGTTGTCCAAGCGCATATTGCAATTGAATATTTTGCAGAGGCTTGGCCGTAGAATCGTCGGCGACGAGCATCACATGCTGCTTTCCAGCCGCGCGTTCTTTAGGCGTTCGTTCTCCTGGCCGAATGATCGGCTTTCCGCTAGGCGGGTCGCTCCAACTCCAGGTATTGCGAAACCAAAGATGCGGCAACACATGAAGCGCGGCCGCGGCCGGCCCGCGATTGAAAGCCTCTACGCGAATGCAAATATCTTCCGGAGATTCTTTCGCATACTCGACAAAAATATCGAAGTAGCGGTCGTCGTCAAAGATCCCCGTATCAAGCAGCTCGAACTCAGCTCCCGCCCCGCGCCGACGGCTCTCTTCAATCAACTGCTGATACGGATACTCCCGTTGCGGATATTTGTAGAGCATCCGCATATAGCTGTGCGTTGGAGTATTGTCCAGATGGAACCAATACTCCTTTACATCTTCGCCGTGATTCCCCTCATTGCACGAGAGCCCGAACATCCGCTCCTTCAGAATAGGATCGCGGCCATTCCAAAATGCCAATGCGAACACGAGAAGCTGATAGCGGTCGCAGATTCCCGCAATGCCATCCTCGCCCCACCGATAAGCCTTGCTGCGCGCGTGATCGTGCGGCAAAAAATCCCACGCATTGCCATCCCGGCTGTAATCCTCGCGAACGCCTCCCCAAGAGCGATCGCTAACATAAGGCCCCCATTTGCGCCAAGGCGGAACCGGCCCCGCGCCAATTTCGGCAAGCCGCGCATGCTCCTTTGTAGGGGCGGCGGTAGGGATAGCGTTCTTATGAGCGCCCATACTCGCTAACGATCCTATCGACCCACGATCTTACCGACCAACAATCTCGCTGACCTTCTGCATCTGCGCCGCAAATCGCGGAGCCGAATAACTCGAAGGGTCCTGCAATTGCGCAAACAGCCCGTCAATAGCCGCGCGTAACTCACCGCCATTAGCCGGCTTCGCATTAAGGTTGTACGCGCGAAACAGCGAATCCAAAGTCATCGCCGCCTGTTCCGCCGCGCGCTCATCCTCGATTCGAAATGGCCACTCCATCGCCCGCAATCCGCCGCATTAACCGCAACGTGATTGCCGAATCGTAAACCTGCCCATCAACTTGCTTCACCATCTGGTCCGCCAAAGCCGACGCCCGAGTCGCCGACGCGGCAATCAACTCGCGCTTGCCGTTCAGATCATTCATCAGGCCCGCCAGTTGCGCGATCTCATCGTCGAATTGTTTGGCCGTGCTAGGGCTAATCTCCTGCACCAGATCGCGAAACACAACCACGCGCGATTCATTCCACGGAGCATTTCCGGGCCGCCGTCCGGCATAACCGCGCTTCTGGCGCCAGCTATCCTCCGGCCGCGTCAAGCTGTGATGGCAGGCAAAACAATCGAGCTCAGCATACTCAGGCCACACCGGACCATTCGCGCGCCGCGCCAGCCGATTAAGCGATTCGCGCAGTTGCACCGCCTGCCCCACCCCCCACGCCTGCACTTGCCGCCAAGGATTCCCTTGTTCCGGTATCTTCCAATGCACCGGCATGACCGAGGTGAACACGTCCAACTCAAAAGTTAGATCAGGATGCCCCGCCGCAATCATCTCGTGATCCACAAACTTCTCCGCCGTCCCCAGATGGCAGGTCAGGCATTTCGCGCTTCGATTCTCCAGATTACGCGTGTCATACATTCCCAACTGCACCGACTTCTCGTGCGGCCAGTCTTTTGTCGTATGCGGACCCAACCATCCCGACGCCGGCCCATGACAGTTTTCGCAGCTCACGCCATCGGCCAGTTCAAACGTCTCCGCTTGCTGCTCGGGAGGCACATAGAGCGCGTGGCAGACCAGGCATTTCGCCGATTTCGCTGGCGCTCCAATATTCAAGATCGCGCCAATGCGCTGCGAAACGTCGTTCTGCAGCACGCTGAAAGCTCGCGCGTGCTTGTCCTGCGCGATCCAGATCGTGTATTCGTTCTGAAAAATCCGTGTTGTGGTCTTCGGCTGCACGCTGCCATGACAACTGCTCGCTGCGCATCCGCCAGGGCCGTTGTATTTCCCGACAGCGACATTCTTCTGCGAATAAAGTCCGGGCGCTCCACTGGTCGGCGTCTGCGCGTAGCTCGAGGCGAGCATCGCGAGCACAAGCCAGCCAGCCGCTACCAGTCTCGTTCGCATTTCGCCATTCTCTCACTAGGCGATTGCGTCGGACGCAATTTCGTCAGGCGCTTGTTTACACGACGAATTCCCCCATCCACAGCGGCAGCCGATCGATCACAGCTAGGGGATGCTCTGCCCGCTCCTTCGCAGACGGAATGCACTTTGCTATAGCATTTGCGCCTTCCTCATTCTAAGGTAAGCAAGATTCAGCTGATCTCTTAAACGGAGCCTCTGGAGTCGTGTTTGAAGAACTAAGGGCGATACAGCGCGATTTTGGTTACCTCCCCGCCGACCGCCTCACGACGCTCGCCGCGAAAATCAATATTCCGGTCAGTCAGATTCATGCGGTAGCCAGTTTTTATCCGCACTTTCACCTGAGCCCTCCGCCCCAGGTCGACGTGCGCGTCTGCGCTGACATGAGCTGCCATCTTCGCGGAGCCGACCAGGTCCGCGCTGGGCTCGATTCCGCTTTTCAAGGCGCCGACGCAAAAGAAATTTGTATTCGCAACGTCTCCTGCCTCGGTAGATGCGACCAGGCTCCTGCCATCATGGTGAACGATGAGATTCACTCCCCTGTAGCAAGTCGCGATGCCGTCGCGCTAATACAAGATGTGCTCGCGGGCAAACCTCTTCCTGATAGGGGCCACAGCGCAGAACGCATGCCTGTAGCATCCGACCCGTATAACGGCAGTGGCGACTATGCGGTGGTGCGCCGTCTCGTTGAAACGCGAAATTGGCAGGAAATTATCTCAACCCTGAAAGCGGCTGGCCTGCGCGGCATGGGCGGCGCCGGCTTTCCCACTTCGAGTAAGTGGGAGTTAGTACGCAATGCTCCAAGTTATCCGAAATACATCGTCTGTAATGCTGACGAAAGTGAACCCGGCACGATAAAAGATCGCGGCATCATGGAGAATGTCCCCTATCTGGTAATTGAGGGCATGATCACCGCCGGCCTGGTTACGGGAGCGCAAAAGGGAATCCTATATATTCGCCACGAATACGAAGAACCAAAAGATATTCTGCAATATGAAATCGATCGCTGCTACCAGCAGGGCCTGCTGGGATCGCGAATCCTCGGCAGCGACTTGGCTTTTGATCTGGAAATATTTGTCAGCCCCGGCGGTTATATCTGCGGCGAGGAGAGCGCCCTGCTCGAGGCTATCGAAGGCAAGCGCGCCGAACCCCGCAATAAGCCTCCCTTCCCCGTGACCAACGGTCTGTGGAACCAGCCCACGGTCATTAACAACGTAGAAACTTTTTGTCTCGCAACCGTGATCCTGGCGCGTGGCTCTGACTGGTATCAGGCGCAAGGCAAGAATGGTTCGGTCGGAATGAAGTTCGTTGGCGTCAGCGGCGATGTAAATCGCCCCGGTATTTTCGAAGTTCCGATGGGCACCACTTACGATGAGCTAATTCACCAAAATGCCGGCGGCATTTCTGGAGGAGGGAAATTACTGGCCTTTGCGCCCTCCGGACCTTCTTCGGGATATCTCCCTGCCTCACTCGCTAACCTTCCGCTGGACTGGAACGCGGTCGCGGCGGCAGGCTCCATGGTTGGGTCCGGCGCCATCGTCGTCTGCGCCGAAGGCAGATGTATGTTAGACATGGCGCTCAATGCTACCCGATTTTATCGCAACGAATCCTGCGGTAAGTGTGTGCCTTGCCGAGTGGGTTCACAAAAGCTGGTGGAAATGCTCAAAGGGTGGGCCGCGGGAGTGAGTGCCCCAGGCGACATGCAACTTCTGTCAGAGCTTTCAACCGCAATGAAGCAGGCGTCAATTTGCGGACTCGGACAAGTAGTGCCAGTGCCTATCGCGTCGGTGATAAAACATTTTCCAGGAACTATCGAAGAGCACGTTGTTAACCATCGCTGTCCGGCAGGCATCTGCTTCGGTGCACGGTAACCATCTTTTTGAGTTAGATAGTTATGATTGGCACATTCTTAATGTTACTAAGTTTAATTAGCAGGCATACAACTGAGCTAGGTAATCATGCCGTCTGACGGAGTTGCGGAGATACCGATCCCTGAAACTCACGTGCAACTGACGATCGACGGAACGCCAGTGTCCGTCCCGCAGGGTACGACCCTTTTTGACGCCGCTCGTGCTTGCGGCATTTCTATCCCTACACTCTGTCATCAGCAGAACGAGAATCCGGTCGGCGTATGCCGCGTCTGCGTAGTAGATATAGGCCAAAGGGTTTATGCCGCGTCATGCATCCGTCAAGCTGAACCGGGAATGAAGGTCAAGACCAATACTGAGCCTGTATTGGCCGTTCGCAAAACTCTGGTCGAACTGTTGATGTCCGATCATCCATCTCCCTGCGCGCGACAGCAACACTCGGGAGATTGCGAACTGGAGCGCCTCGCGACTCAGGCTGGGCTAGGGCAACCACGCTTTTCGACGCGCACCACGCCACGAGGACATGACGACTCCTCTTTAGCGATTCAGGTCGATCACGAAGCTTGCATCCTCTGCGACCGCTGCATTCGTGGATGCGATGACATCCGCAACAACTGGGTGCTCGCTCGGCGCGGCAAGGGGTATCAGGCGGGCATTGCATTCGATAACAACCTGCCGATGGGAGAATCGTCTTGCGTTTCCTGCGGCGAGTGTATGGTCTCGTGCCCCACCGGCGCGTTGACCAATCGTGGCGTCGTCAAGAGTCATCTCGAAGGTGACACTGTCGATCCAACTTTTCTTACTGGCCTGCCCGTTTTCGAGAACGTTTCGGGAACATTTTTGGGACTCAACCGGAACGCGATTGTAGAAAGGCGGTTTAAGGCGGGGGAAATTATTTGTCGCGAAGGGGAATTTGGCGCGACCGCGTTCTATATCGTCGATGGCACGGTTGAGGTATATCTTGCCAGTCCGATTGCCCATGTTAAGACCAAGGGCGGTGCCCGCGGATTCTTAAGCAAGCTAACTAGCCTGCTTACTTCCCGCGATGAAGATGAACGCAACGAAGAAAGCACTCGTCCTTACATACCTATCGACGCTTCCGTGGATCTGCCGTATCAAAGCCCGATCGCAGAGTTAGGTACCGGCGAACTGTTCGGGGAAATGACTTGCATGAGTTACTATCCGCGCTCGGCCACGGTACGCGCAAAGACCGATTGCACGATGTTCGAGATGCTGCGTAACGTTCTTGATATCATGCAGCGTAACAAGACTTTCCGCGAGCAACTGGATCGTACTTATAAGAAGCGAGCGCTCGATTCACATCTCCGCAGCGTTCCCATGCTAGCGCCACTAACTGCGGACTTCATTGACCATTTGCGGGAGCACGTCGAGTTACTGCGGTTCCAACCGGGCCAGGTTATCTGCTCACAAGGTGAGGTGGCTGACAGTTTTTACCTGGTGCGGCTCGGCTTCGTCAAAGTTTCTCAGCATCGCCCCGGCGGAGACATCGTCCTGGCCTATCTGGCACGCGGTTCCTATTTCGGCGAAATGGCTTTTCTCACGGGCACGCCGCGCATGGCCACGTGCACCGCACTCGATCACGTTGAAGTTGTTCGCATCCCCGGAGACGATTTCCAACTCATGCTCGACCGCTTCCCCGACATCCGCCGGAAGTTGGAAGCGGAATCGGCCGAGCATGTCGAGCAGAACCGGCAAAGAGACGCGCAGGTTGCGGATGTTTCCATGGATCAATTCCTCAGCCAGGGACTCATGGAAGCACAGAGCTTGCTGATTCTCGACCTCGACCGGTGCACGCGCTGCGATCAATGCGTACGAGCTTGTGCCGATGCCCACGACGGAGTAAGCCGGTTGATTCGTGAAGGCCTTCGCTTCGACCGCTATCTGGTCGCAACCTCGTGCCGCCAATGCCGCGACCCGCTCTGTATGGTTGGCTGTCCCGTAGGTTCGATCCGCCGCCGCAATTCTCTCGAAGTCATTATTGAGGACTGGTGCATCGGTTGCGGCCAGTGTGCCAATAATTGTCCGTACGGAAACATCAATATGCATCCCTTCCCCGTCGAGATTGACGACTTGTTGCACCCAGGAAGAACGATTGCCAGCGTGAAGGTGAAAGCCACATCCTGTGATCTTTGTCTGGATCACGCAGAGCCTAGTTGTGTGTATGCGTGCCCTCATGATGCCGCACATCGCGTAAATCCGACAGAGTTTTTCGGCGGCTTGCTTAAGCGACAGAAGATAGCGAAGCAGTAATTAGTAACTGAGTGTAAGCAGCGAGACAGAGACCATTGCGCATCGATCAGACACATCGACGTTGGTTCATAGGCACTATGGCCGGAGTGTTAGTCGCTACGGCAATCTATCTTCTCTACGCCCGGAATGCGCCCGAAGGAGCGAGTGGCGGCACCACTGCCGGAGTGATTTACGGGAGCTTTGCCTTCGCCTGTATGCTCTTCGCAGGGCTGCTGGGAGCGAGGAAGAAGGTTCCTGTCTGGCGCATAGGTCGCGCTCAAACTTGGATGCGCGCCCACCTTTGGCTGGGCTTCGTCAGTCTTCCGTTAACTCTCTTCCACTCGGGATTCCGCTTTGGTGTCGGACTAACAAGAGCCTTGATGTGGCTGTTACTGTTGGTGTTCGTCAGCGGTATTGTCGGAGCGATCCTACAACATTTTATGCCACGACTTACTACCGAGCGGATTCCGCTCGAAACCATCTATGAACAGATAGGACGCGTGCGTTCGCATCTCGTCGCGGAAGCGCAAACTGTGATCGACGAAGTGTCCGCTGCGCTAGCCGGAAATGTTTCACAAGCCACCGCGCAGCAGAGGGCCGCTTCGGCGAGCGCCGGAACGATCGGCGGCGTCACCGTTGCGTCCGGCTTGCACGTAGATGAAGGGGCTAGCGCCCAGCTCCAGGAGTTTTTTCGCCGCGAGATGGAACCCTATGTTGCGCATGGTGGATCGAAGGGCATGGCGCTTGCCGATCGCAATCGATCGCACAGCGCGTTCCAACAATTGCGTTTGCTCCTGCCGCCAAACCTGCATTCAGCGATCGATGATCTGGAACATATCTGCGAAGAGAAGCGCGAACTAGACCAACAAGCACAGTATCACCGCATCCTCCACGGGTGGCTGCTCGTGCATATACCTGCTTCCTACGCCCTATTATTGTTGGGAGCAGTGCACGCTGTAATGGCGTTGCGCTACTGAGAGAAGACAATGGCGCGGCGCATACGCACAACCAAGAATCTCGCCAAGCGGATGGACTTGCAGTATTTCAAGCAATCCCATCCTTTACGCAGTTGGCGGCTATGGCTCTCCATTCTGGTTCCGGTCGTGGCCGTTGGATGGTTCGTGCTCCAGCGTGCCCACAGCCAGAAGATCTACAGCAGTGGGCCGCTTTCGGCAGCACACGCTGTTCTGGGGAAGCAATGTAACGTCTGCCATGTAACTACGCTCGGTTTTTTCCGCGCCAAAGTTATAGATGACGCCTGTGACAAATGCCACAACGCACCGGCACATCATGCCGACAAAGTTATTCATACGGTAAGTTGCGCTTCGTGCCACATCGAGCATCGAGGATCCTTTCAGTTGGCGAGCACAGATGATTCGAGTTGCACGCAATGTCATGCCAACTTACTAACTCGTAGCGGCAGCTCACAGTTTGCGCGCGTCGTCAAAGATTTCGACAAACAACATCCGGAGTTTGCGGCATTGCGCCCCGGCGGCAGCGACCCTGGCCAGATCAAGCTAAATCACTACGCGCACCTGCGTCCCAATCTCGCCGGACCTGCGGGCCCGGTGCAGATGGATTGCCAGGATTGCCACCGACTCACAGCGATGGACGATAGCTGGCGCTATTCACAATCATGGTCGGCCACGAAACCTACGCCTATTGCCCACGACACGGGCGCCGACCTGAAGCACCCCCGTTCCCTCGACTACATGTTGCCGATTCTTTACGTCAATCAATGCGCCGGCTGTCACCTGAAAGACCTGCAGTTCGATAGGCGCTTCGATCAACCCGCGCCGCACGACAAGCCGGAAGTTGTTCAGCGATTTCTGGTTCAGAAATATGGCGAGTATTTTGCGTCGCATCCGGCGGCGCTATCGGAAGCGATTGCGCCCGAAAGGGTTTTATCGGCCACTTATCCAACGAACACCAAACTAACGCCAACTCCGCGTACCCGCCAGGAATGGATTGATCGGCAAGTCATGCTGGCCGATCGATTGTTATTCGACAAAGGCTGCAAACTCTGCCACGTTATGATCGAAGGTAATGGGCCGTTGCCAACGGTTGCGAAGTCTTCGATTCCGGCTCGCTGGTTCTTGCACGCTGAATTCAGTCACGACTCCCATCGCTTGTTGACGTGCACGGCGTGTCACGACCGGACTCCTGAAAGCCGCCGAACCGCTGACATTCTGCTGCCCGGAATTGCATCTTGTCGCAGCTGTCATCAAGATGGCGGCCCGCAGCACGATGCCGCCAGCGGACGTTGTTCCGAGTGCCATGCTTATCACAATTGGACAAAAGAAGAACCCATCAAGGGAACGTACACGATCCCACAATTACGGGCAGCCGCATCACGATAGCTACGGAGATCAGCGCGCCGGACGAGGTGGACTATCTGTGACGGTGTAGAGTTGGCCGTTGCGCAGATACATGCGTTGCATTTCCTCATGATTGAACGGACGCGCGCCGCGGCGCCCAAGCACGGCCACTTGATTGCCGCTCTCGTCCACGCCGCGATCGCGATCGATGCCCTTTGAGACAGCGAGCGCTGGTCCGCGCGTGCGGCGAGTGGCAATCAGTTTGGGAGTTGGACGCGGGCTGAATCCAGAAAAGTTAGGATCGTCGGCCGGCGAAAATAACTGAATCACGCGCAGTCCATTCCTGCCATCGGCAACATAGGCAAACAACTCAGACGACACCATCCCGAGTTTGACATCGTTCACGTCATTCATGACACCATCGGCGTTGAAAACCTGGTCGAGTTTGGGTTGCTCAGGATGTTCCACATCGACAACAACTAATCCCTGCTTGCCCCCGGATACATAAGCGTAGGTGCGAGCGACATACACATTGCGAGCGTCGACCAGCGGAACTCGACCATCTGGAAGCCCTACTGGACGGTCGAGATGGGTGATATCCAAAACCTTCAGCCCCTCACTATCTACTACGAAGGCGTAACGGAACTGCACCGCGATGCCTCGCGGCTCGACCAAAAAAGGTGCGCCCACTCGCGCTACCAGAACTGGTTTCAGAGGATCATCCAGACTAACCACGGCCAAGCCAGCATCGCAAAGGATGTAAGCGTAAGTGCCCACAATAGCAATTCTGCGCGCCCCTTTGAGCGCATCCCCAGGATTGAAGGCCAAAGCGCGCTTGAGAAAATTATTAGTAGGATCGCCGTCGAGCAAGGTGCCAACGCCGGGACTCTTCCCCTTAAGATTGGGATCGCCGATTACGACCAATCCTTCTTCCTTATCCGCGACGTAGAGAAAACCATAGATGAGATGGATCGACTGCTCCTCATTCTCGGGGCGGTGCGTACGCAGCGGATCAACACCCAGCGTCGTCGGAGTCGCTACCGCCATTGCATATTTTGTGGGCACATAAAAGCGCTGGCCCAGCGGCGAGACCGGCGCAGTAATCGTGCGTTGAGAGATGTCTTTGTCATCGACGTTGGCCACATCGTAGACGCGCAGGCCGCCCTTTCCCATAGCCGCGTAAAGATATTCGCCCCGAGCTTGAACATCCAAAACATCCGAACCAGCGTGACCGTAAGACTCTTTTAATTCACGATTATCCTTTAGGTGTTTGTTGTAGTCGTCCGGATAGGCGAGTTTTTGCAGATCGCTTCCGATGACTGCTGGAGGTTCATCATGTTCGGTGACCGCAACTGCTTCGTATCCGTGATTGCCCGTTGCCACGTAAATGTAGCGCCCCATGAAGTTCATAAAGTTCGTGCCGAGCAGGAGCAACTGGGTCAACCATGCATTGTTGTCACCCGCTGTCGAGACATGACAATCAGTGCAACCCTTGGTTTCCCGAGCGCGCACGGTGTGCGGTACGAAGGTGCTGAATGCCTGCCCACTGAAACCTTCGGCGGAAATCGTCTGTTGTTGGTAATAGATCCAGTCGCGGTTGTTGTTCTGTGAACTCACCAGCACGGCACATGCCGAGCGCACCGGCGCGACTCGATGACCTGTGACCGTGCCGTCGATCGCCAGACTAAAGACGTCGTCGCGCAGAACCTGGAAATCATATGAAGTCCAATTACGCGTCGTCAGGCCTTCATTGTGCAGCATGGGCATCTTCTGGTTCGCGGTCATCGAAAGATGACAGCCATAACAAGAAGGAGCCCACGAACTATGGCACGCGTAACAAGTCATCCGGTTGTTCGGGTGCGCTAACTGCGACTGATCGCCCTCTGCGCTTCCCCAAGTGTTCCCGTCTTTCTGAATGGTCTTGGCAAGACGCGACTTCTCGCTGTAATGTGCGTTGCCCGGAGTGATCGAATCGATGACCTGCACCACCTCCCATTGCTCATCTTTTTTCAGCATCGAGCGCTGAAACAACCGATCTCCTTCCCAATAGAAACGGCGCGTGCCCCACGGCGTGCGCAAGCGGTCAAGCGCAGTGCCGCCGTCGGGCGCCGCGATGCCTGACGTCCGCAATGTCGCTCGTTTCTGAATCGTGCCGTGGCAATCCACGCAATCCACCTCGATAGCGTTACGCGTCTCGCCATATAGCTTTCCGTTGCCGTGATTGTCCTGCTCAAAGTGACAGTCGATACAATGCATTCCCTTTTCCAGATGAATATCTTTCAGGTGGACAGCCTTTTTGAACTTGTCAGGATCGTCAAAGGAAACCTGCTTATCTTCGGCATCCAGAAGATTGCCCTTCCGATCATGTTTGAAGACCGCTCGGAAAATCCATCCGTGACTGTGGAAGTCGGCAAATTGTGTGTTCTTGAGTTCCTTATTAAACTCTGGCGTCCCCGTCTTTTCGAGGAAGCCGACATCGGACCACAAACCGCGAACCGCAGTTCCCTCGGGATTACGCGTTTGGATGTCCTGCTGTTCCTTCGGACTCGGACGGCGCTGTTCTTTCGGATACATCTTGTCGCCGTCGACCTCGTTATCCCACCAGGTGTACCCAAAATAAGTTGCCACCATGTTCGTGCCGGGATGGATGTGGCAAACAATGCACTGACTCGACGGAATCGAGCGCGTGAACTCGTGTTTGATGGGGTGCCCAGACTCGTTCTTTGGTATGGTCGAATCGGCCGTTGCGCTCTGTCCCAGGTTGCCAGCGATCGCATAGCTTCCCGAGTGTTCCGGGTTCCGATCGTTGGCGTAGACCACATGGCAGGCGCTGCATCCGCTGGCGCGAAAGTCTCCGGGTTGATCATTGGTCCCAGGGAAAGACAACAGAGGATCGAATAAGCGCGTCTTCTGCAAACCGAGGACCGTCGGATCTGTGCGCAACAACGTGCCGAACCCACGCTCGCCGAGTTTCACGTCCGGCTTTCCCGGCTGTTCCTCGAGGCTCGGAATGCCGACTTCGGGTTTCTTTTCTCCGCCGCGCTCAAACACGCGCAACACATTACCGGGCTGCGATACTTCCCAGCGTTCAATCGGCTCGAGATAAGGGAGAATGCCCTTCGTGCGGGTCTCTTCGAGAGTCGGCGCCGGAAAAGTTTGCAATCTTTGCGGCTGTCCATCGGGGCCATAGCTCTCCCCAAAAACCGGATTCTTCAACGGCACCGCACTATTGTTATAGAGAGCTGCGCCCCACAACATCGCGCCGTGGGTCATCATGCTGGTACGCACGCGCTGGACCTCAGCGCTGTGACAACCGGACCGCCCGCAGGTTTGCTCCGCAACACGCAGATCGCCGGGGTTGATAAATTTGATGTAATCTGCGTCTTCTTTCAACCATTGGGTATAAGCGCGAACCGGGTTCGCAGAGGATCGAGCGCTCTCCGCAAAACGAGGATGCGGGTGAGCCTGCTTCTTAACTTCCGCGTATTGCGGCGATGCTTGCGAAATGCCCGCTGGCAGCGCGATCTGGGCATTCCCTCCATGACAATCAGTGCAACCCAGACGAACGGTTCCTGTCGTGTGCATGGTCGCGCTGTCCATCGGACTATGGCAACTTACGCAACCCGTCGATTTTTGCTGCGCCTCATCGAGCGAGTCTCCGAGGCCCGGCGAGCCTTGTTCTGCCGAAGCTGCTTCAGCGCCGTTCTGCGACGACAATTCCGCGGCGCGTTCTGACGCCGACGTGCTGCCTGAAGGATCGAACAGCTTCCACGCAGTACAGACGACTGCCGTCGCTAGCAAGACCCGTCCGAAGCGCCGCCCCAAAAAAAGCCGCATAGCTCTGATTCAAAACGTCAGCCGAATGGTGGTGAAGCCGGAGATTAACACGCGTTTGTTGAAGATTTCCTCAAACCCTGCGCCCGGAAGCAAGTTTGATACCCCTGCCGTGATCACAATATTTTCAGTCAATGGCGGCCGATACTGCACGCCCATTCCGCTGTCTGTGCCAATGCTGTGCCGTATGCCAGATTGAGCCAGCACGATTTGCAACGGCTCGGTGCGGTCAAATCTCAGGTAGTTCGCATTCACAAAAGCGCGCAGCTTGGGAGTCAGATTAAAATCAGCCCCCCCGTTGAATATATAAACTCCTGGGTTCACAAAATTCGCCTGCCCCTCTTCTTTATTGGTGCGCAGGCTGACCAGCAAACTGCCGGGATTGGTAAGCGCAATTCCCGTGCCAGTCAATCGAATGCCTTGCTGATCGAAGAAGCTAAACGCCCCGCCGGCGAAATTCGTCTCATCGACGATAGTGTCGAAGCCGCGAGCGCTCGAACTGCGACCGCCTCCCAGCGCATCCGACTGATTGCTGGGATCGCCCGATGCGTAGAAAAACGACGACCGGAAGCGCACCCAATCTTTATCTACCGACAACTCCAGCGCCGCCATCCTGCCGTCGATGTCAACGCGGCGTCCAGCAATAGGATTGAGCGTGTCGTGACCCAAGGCCTGGTAAAACGCGTGACTAACATTCAGGCGGCCGATGTGACCGTTGCTCGCCCAGCCTAGGTAGTAAGCATGAATGCCGTGTGGTGCTATCAGTCCGACAGGCTCAGGGCGAACCAGGAATCCATTGTCGTCGTAGTGAATTGAGGGATCGTCGCGGTTGTAATGAAAACTGAATTCCGTGGTGTAGCCCTTGGCAAAAAAATCCTGTATGTACATGTTGCCCACGTAAACCTGTTGATGGCGTGGCTGGAACGTATTCAATCCGCTGTTTGTGTTCTTCTCCAGAAAATAAAACCAGGCCAGGTTGTAGTTGATGCGGTTCGAACGCAGATTGCCGAAGATGCGGACGCCAGGCTGCTCCTCAGCAAAAATAAAGCCGCGAAAATCGCTGACAAATTGCTGAATCCCTGCCCGTATAGAAACGAAATCAAAATTGGGGCTAAGGTCATGCAGCTTGGCTTCGACAAACCCCTCTTGTAGGCCGGCGTGCGTGTCGAAGCGATTGGTCCCATCGGTGACATCAACATTGACCAGCCCGCGCTCGCGTGTTTGCAGGAAATTCAGATTAAATTCTGGAGTGAAGCGTATGCGGAAATCAATCGGCCGAAAACTCGTGTCACCCTCGAAGAGATCAAAAGAGAGCCGAAAACTCTGCGAGGCAACCGCCTGCTCGCCGCGACCGAAGAAGTTAGAGCTCCCTCCTTGCTCAGCCGATACACCGCTCGGCACAGGCAAGCGACGCACATCCAACCCGGTGATGCTCGTCCCCGTGAAATCAAAAAACCATCGCTGCCCCCACTTCGTATCAAAGATCGGCTCGTCTCCCTTGATGCGGCTCCGATTGAACGGATCGTACCAATGGCCCTTCGTATAGGGAAACTCACCGCCCTTGCCATAACGATCCCACGCCGGCATCGGAACATTCCAGCGGTTGGGCTCTTTCGCGAAATTCGCGGAGTCCGGCGGCATTTGCTCGGGCGCGATGCCGAGCGGTCCCGGCGAGAATTGCGCTTCGGCAGTTCTCAAGCCAGGATTCCGCAGACCAGGGTAAGGGGTGGCCGGTGTCGACGGTGATGCCGGTGACGAAGCCGCAGCGCCCGGCAATCCCGATGGACCCTTCGTCGACGCGGTCGTACCGGCGATCGGCTCCAACTCAAGATCTTTAGTCTGCGCATCCTTAATTTCCAGGCTTGGCAGATCGAGCAACTGAAATCCTTCCTTCTCGGCCTTAAGTTCGTAACTCCCCGATGCCAAGTCAGTAAACCGAAAGATACCTTCAGCGTCGGTCCATTTTTCGCGAACTACGGCGTCCGAACGAAGCAAAATAACTTTTACCCCCGGGACGCCTACCTTTGTTCGCCGATCTCTCACCGTTCCTTGAAGTGACGTGGCATTGATCGCCGCGTGGCCGGGGATGCGCTGCTGTCCAAGTGCGACGCCCTGCAAAGCGACGAGACACAAAAGAACGGCTCGAGAAGTCCACGCCTTTATCAACAGTGACATTCTCGCCAGTTTGATCCTCATCGCAAGATGGAGTTCTTCTGATGGCATGGATCAGATGGGGCCTAACACCTATCACAACCGCAACTCGGGAGCAAGCCTTGCTTGACTTTGCCTCGCTCGCCGTCATAATGGACCATCTCGAAACAATTGAAAATCTGGCCGTCGTTCTTGCGCACAACTCGAACTATGAAGACCGGAACTGAAAAACATTTTCTCTTTGGGCTTTCAGGATTCTCTCTGGCTCTTGGTGCGGCATTGTTGTGCTTGTCGTGTGGCGGTGGATCCTCCTCTTCGAATTTATCTGATCCGCCGCCGTCGGCTACTCCGCTCAGCCTGGCTGATGTAACTAACGTTGTGCAGAATGCGGTGGTGTCGGTGAACGCTCCTATGGTAGTCGCCGTGGCCGATCGCGCCGGAAATATTCTTGCCGTATTTGAAACGCCCGGAGCCCCAACAACCTCAACTGGAAATTTCGGCCAGACAGTGCCAGCGGACGAATTGGCTGTTAGCTTGGCCCGCACCGCCGCCTTCTTCAGCAATGATCAGGCACCGCTTTCTTCCCGCACTGTTCGCTTCATCAGCGGCGTGCATTTTCCGCCGGGAGTCGCTGGTGCTCCAAACGGCGATCTTTACGGCATCGAAAATAGCAATCGTGGATGCACCCTAAGCACAAACTACCTGCCCGGTCAGGGATTGAATCCGTCTCTGTCGATCGATGGTTCCAGCTTCGGCCTGGGCATCACGACGGGCAAAGCCGACACCAACGACAGCAACCCGTTCGCAGTCAATCCCGGCGGCGTACCTTTATTCAATGGCGGAGCCGTCGGTGGCGTAGGCGTGGTCAGTACATCGGCAGCGATCGCCGAATACGCCGCCTATTCCGGGGCGATGAATTCAGGCCTGCTGCCCACGCCGGCTCAGCTTCCCCCTCCCGGCGTCGTCATCGTTGGGGGAGTCGCGTTGCCTTTCGTCGCTCAAACGACGCAGCCGGCGGGCACTTCGCCCGGCGCCTTCGCGGGCTCGTACAGCATACCCGCAACCGCCGGCACGCTTCCCCCCGAAGGGTACTTGGTGGGTCCGAACGCGGGCACGGCTCTGTCGCAGAGTGACGTCAACGAAATCATCATGAACGCCGTTGCGACGGCAAACGTAACCCGCGCCGTCATCCGGCTGCCACCGGACTCGCGAACGAAAATGACGATCGCAGTTTCCGATCTCGACGGCGCACTTCTCGGCCTTTATCGCATGCACGACGGAACCGTCTTCAGCGCCGACGTGGCGGCCACCAAAGCTCGCAATGTGATCTGGTTCAGCACAACCGGAGTGCGGGATTTGCCCGGTGTACCGGCCGGGACCGCTGTTTCGAATCGCACCGTCGGCTTCGGAGCGCAGCCGATGTTTCCACCAGGCATTGACGGCTCTGGCGATGGGCCATTTCTTCCGCTCTATGTTTACGACACGGCCAACCCCTGTACGCAGGGATCGGACGGCGGCTCACCGAACACGAACAACATGAGCGGAGTCGTCTTTTTCCCCGGCAGCCTGCCGCTTTATCAAAATGGCGCGCTGGTCGGCGGCTTGGGAGTAAGTGGAGATGGTGTGGATGAAGATGACTTCGTTACTGCGGGCGCAGTGAATGCCGCTTGTGGTTCGGGAGGCCCATGTGGCGTGCCCGATTTTCAAGCGCCAGCAAATATCCGTGCCGATCAAGTCGTCATCGACAATGTACGCCTGCCCTACCTGAAGTTTCCGCGAAACCCCACGGATTGAGCAACAGAAAAAACACCAAGAAACGCGGTTGTTGCGTTGCCGCCGCATGCTGAAAACTGCGAAGCCTCTCCGGCGCAAGCGAGAGATGCACTCTACCGTTCACGATTTCCGCCATTGTTTCACTCCGTAGCCATACTCAGATTCGGGATAAGAGCAAGGCCCCTAGCAAAGAATCGACGCCGATTTTGGTCTTGCGTTGAGCGCTACCGAAAAGTCCGGCGAGCACTAAATATTTCGCCGATGAACTTCCAATTTTGCTCCGATTGTCCACCATTCGTGAAGATCAATCCATGCGGTGCTTTCTGTGATTTCACTTCGAATAAGTGAGACGAGAACCGAGCCAGCCGAGCGCTCGCCTCCTCGAGTGTAATGATTCCGGATACGCTCCTTTCTTAGTCTCGCCTGAAATGCCAAGCTGGCAGCCTCTTTTGCGACAGTCGGCCCTGCTCAGACCGGTCACTAGCCTGTCGATTACCTGTCCTGATGGACACTCGGTTACTCGCGGCTGGAATGCGTCGTCCTGATCGTTCGTCATCTGCCCAAAACTTTTTGT
This sequence comes from uncultured Acidobacteriaceae bacterium, assembly GCA_963822025.1. GTDB lineage: Bacteria > Acidobacteriota > Terriglobia > Terriglobales > Acidobacteriaceae > Acidiflorens. The sequence continues at coordinate 318,542 of CAWGFW010000001.1, forward strand.
ACGCCGAAGAATGACTCATGCACCGCACCTGCGCGGTAGCTCTAGTCGCAGGACTTTGTGCAGCTGCTCCATATCCCCCGCCGTGCGCAATCCGCACGGAATAGGAGAAGCGAAGTGAAACGTCATAATTTCCCACAGATATTTGTGGGTTGCGGATTCGTTTGTCTCAATATCTTCTTATTCGCAGCAACTGCCAGCGGACAACTGGCGGTTACTCCTTCCAGCCTCAACTTTGGTAGCGTTCAGGTCGGCAACAGCGTGTCGCAAAGCGTGAGTCTGAGCAACACCGGAAACGGGTATCTGACGATTTACCAGGCAACAGTCACAGGAAATGGATTCAGCGTCAGCGGGATCAAGATGCCGTTGACCTTGCTCCCTGGCAAGAGCGCGACCTTGACCACGACCTTCGCGCCGCAGGCCAGCGGCGCTATCACCGGGAGCGTCGCTCTCGAATATTCCAGAACTTTCGGAAGACCCCACTCGAACCCGCTCACCGTTTCCCTCGCGGGCACAGGAACAGTCTCCGGTCAACTTGTCGCCAGTCCCACTAGCCTTGCCTTCGGCAATGTGCAGGATGGCAGCAGCACGAGTTTGCCTGGCACCTTGACCAACACCGGCGGAACAACCATCACCATCTCCGCCGCCAGCGCCACCGGCACCGGATTCACTTTGAGCGGCCTAACCCTGCCCGTCACCTTAACCGCCGGCCAGAGCACGTCGTTCTCGGTACTCTTTTCTCCGACCGCCAGCGGAGCCGCCAGTGGCAGCGTCAGCATCACCTCCACGGCATCCGATCCCAACCTCAGCATCCCACTCTCTGGCACCGGCGTGACGCAGGGAACATTAACTGCCAACCCCACTAGCCTTGCTTTCGGCAATGTTCAAGATGGCAGCAGCACGACTTTATCCGAGACGCTGACCAACACCGGCGGAACAACCATCACCATCTCCGCCGCCAGCGCCACCGGCACCGGATTCACTTTGAGCGGCCTAACCCTGCCCGTCACCTTAACCGCCGGCCAGAGCACGTCGTTCTCTGTGTTATTCAGTCCGACCTCGGCGGGCGCTGCCAGCGGCAGCGTCAGCATCACCTCCACCGCATCCGATCCCAACCTCAGCATCCCACTCTCCGGCACCGGCGTGACGCAGGGAACATTAACTGCCAACCCCACCAGCCTTGCCTTCGGCAATGTTCAAGATGGCAGCAGCACGACTCTATCTGAGACCCTCACCAACACCGGCGGATCCACTCTCACCATCTCCGCCGCCAGCGCCACCGGCACCGGATTCAGCCTCAGCGGCCTAACTCTGCCCGTAACCTTAACCGCCGGCCAGAGTACCGCATTCTCCGTGAAGTTCGCTCCAACCACCGCCGGCGCCGCCAGCGGCAGCGTCACCATCACTTCCAACGGATCCAATCCCAGCCTGAGTATTCCTCTCTCCGGCACCGGCGTCGCCCCCGGAGCGCTCACCGCGACTCCCACCAGCCTCGCCTTCGGCAGCGTGCAAGTCGGCAATAGCGCAAATCTCTCCGAGACCCTCACCAACACCGGCGGATCCACCATCACCCTCTCCGCCGCAACTCCCAGCGGCACCGGATTCTCCCTCAGCGGATTAACCCTCCCCCTCAATCTCAACGCCAATCAGAGCGTCACCTTCACCGCAACCTTCACGCCGACCTCAGCCGACGCGGCCAGCGGATCCATCTCCGTCGTCTCCACCGCATCCAATTCCCCGCTCGCCATCGCGCTCTCCGGCACTGGCACCGCCGCCGGCACCCTCGCCGTCTCTCCCACCACGCTCGCTTTCGGCAACGTCAATGTCGGATCCAGTTCCGCCCTCGGCGCCAACCTCACTGCCAGCGGCGCCGCCGTCACCGTCAATTCCGCCAGCAGCAACAGCAGCGAATTCGTTCTCTCCGGAATTTCCCTCCCCATCACCATTCCCGCCGGCCAGTCCTCGCCCTTCACCGTGACCTTCACCCCGCAATCCAGCGGAGCCGCCTCCGCCTCGCTCTCCTTCTCCAGCAACGCCTCCAACTCCCCCGCCCTGCAATCCCTCACCGGCACCGGCGTAACCCAGACCCAGCACACCGTCGACCTCAGCTGGACCGCGTCGTCCGATGCCGTCGGCTACAACATCTATCGCGGCACCACCTCCGGCGGCCCTTACACCATAATCAACTCCTCCCTCGACAGCACCACCGCCTACACCGACAGCACCGTCGTCTCCGGCTCCACCTACTACTACGTCGCCACCGCCGTCAATTCCAGCTCCCAGGAAAGCGGCTACTCCAATCAAGCCACCGCCGTCATCCCCAACCCCTGAGCGTGCTCGCAATTTGTAAAAGAGATTGCTACCAGGAAAGCGTCACGACTTTTTCGACATAGCCCGCGCCAGATGGAAACTGCACTCTAAGCTGACTGGGATCGCCCGATAGCTGCGCGCCGTCGATTTGCAAATGAATCTTCAAACTGTTCAGACGAACGAATAAAACCTGGGAGCTATTTGCCGGAGCCGACAATCGCAGCCGCAAAGAGTGTGTAGACTCCTGCTGGTCGAGAACTTTCATCTGAGCAGTGATCGCTCCCGCTTCGGGTAAGCCGTGAGTTATCCCGACTTCAACCGCGGGCAAAGGAGTACGTATCTCTCCGTTTGCAACCGCTGTGATTGCTGCACGTGAGCTGAGCCTTATGGCTCTCGATCCCTCGCCGGTGAGGCGAATGGAAAGCACCGAAGCATCACGTCGTATCTCAACACCAACGCGGCGCTCGCCTAGCGGAACATTCAAAATCTTTGCCTCGCTCCACTGCGCCGGCAACTTGGGAGTAACAACCAGCTCGTTTTCAGCGGCGTTCCATTCCAGTCCAAACATGCCGCGCACGGCCGGCGTAACCACCATCGCCGAAGACCATAGCTGATGCGAGGTGCTGCGGCCCATCCATCTAAAAAACTCACCAGAAAGCAACTCGGTGACGGCACCCAAATTTTGCGCCCAAGTGAGATCCGCATTTTGCATCAAGTGTGCATACCCTGACAGACTGCGGCCGTTACGATATTCGGAAAGCGAAACCCAACCTGTAAATAGCGGCCACACACTGCCCTGGTGATAGCTGATGGGATCGTAGAAGTTGACGCTGGGGCTCAAATCACGCGTTCCCCAGTCCGTCGAGAATTCATTCGACGCCCATCGATCTAGCATTCCGCTGGAGTGCCCCAGGTTGAAGGTTCCATCCCAGGCGGCGACAGCAGGATAGATCGTGGGGCTAACATCCAGAGTTCCGTCAGCATTTCGGCTGAAGGCGTAAAAGTTCGCATCGGGCAGGAAGTATTCTTTTTCCAACTGCTCGGCGATGTGGTGAGCACGCTTCTCGGCATCTTCGGCCAGTTGCAAATTTCCGGTGGCCCTGGCCAGATTAGCGAACGCTGAACTGGCCTGCTGATCCAGGGCGGCGAGATAGATTTCTTGATGTGGCATACCCGGAGGCCAGGATTCCACCCATCCCGACCCCGCTATGTTTTCGTAAATTCCATCTCCGTCCGAATCGTGCGACCGCTCAAACTCCCACGCTTTTTGGAAGGCATCCCAGTGCTGCTTGATGAATGCGCTATCGCCGCTTATCTGATAGTAGTCGTTGGCCGCCATGAGCAGGAGCGGAGTAGCGTCGGCGGATGCAAATTCGTACGGCAGACTTTTCCAGTCCACAAGCCCAGCCGTCTGCGACCATTCGTGAATGATTTGCCCCCGGGGGCTTTGACGTCGCAACAAGAATTCCAACTGGTCGCGCGTCAACTGAAAATCGCCATAGGCATTGACCGCGTAAAGACTCCACAGCGAATCGCGACCGAAATACCAGCCGAAGCCGGGCCGCGCGGAATCATCAGAGCTGTCGAAACCCGCCACCAGCGCCGTTTCCTTATGGCCCGGAGTTGTCTGCACCTTTAATTGATCGATCGAAACCTCCGCCCAGCGGAAGGCATCGTCGAATTGTTTGTCGGGAGTTTCGATGCGGAGATGATCGGACAAGAAATTCTTGTAATAGCTCGCGGTCTCTTCGTACAGCGATTGCAGCGAGCGTCCGAGTCCAGCCAGCCTGACCGCGAGCGCCCCGCTGTTTGACTCCGCGACTGTATCGCCAGTCGTCATCAATAGCGGAAAGAGTTTATTGCCGTCGCGCGCAGGATCAAAATGCAGAACGAATTGCAGCGGATATGTTTTGGCCCGCTCCTGGTAAGGCGCCGTGATGCCAGTCTCGGCTCCTGGCATTTGCAGGGCCGCAGCATGATCGGGGAAATTTAAATGCAACACATAAAACCCGCTGCCCGCCGTATCTCCTTTTATCCAGTCCGGAGACGGGCGATCATCCGATGAAGCGGGCCACATAAGCTGCATGTTGGGCGTGAACTGAAAAGTAAGCGTGAGCGGGCGCACTGCCTCGATTTCGAAAAACGCCAGGACCCCGGCACCGTCGGGCGCAACGTGTGGCGCAAATAGAACCTCGCGTATGGTGAAATTCGCGTGAGCAAACGTGATGGTCGTATGATCGGGCCGCACCTCAATTTCCGCGGCGTGCTCATTCACATCGATCGGCACCTCATAATTTTGCATCTCCGCGCTGATGCGCAGGTTGCTGAAAATTTTCCAGGGAAAAATCCACGCCTCAAAGGATCCGTCTTGCCTGCCGAGAATCGCACCACGCGGGCCGACGACCGTAAAAGGCTTTGTTGGAACCGCCTCGCGCACAATCTTGAGAGGCACGCTTTCGTCAAAGGGAAATTTCACCAAAACAGATGCCTGATTGTTTGTCTGGCCGTTTTTCGTCTGGGCGTTTTTCGCCTGGCTAACCGACTGCGATTCCGCGCTAAAGCTGCAAGATAGAAGCAGAGCCAACGCCAGCGAACTTCGACGAGGGAAATCCAGCTTCATGAAATCTCCAAACAAAACGCTCAGTGAGGAACCGACCGATCTAGCGAGGAGCAGCCATCGGCGAAACAACTCTTGCGACATCGACGATTTTTCCCGGCGGCAGTGCGCGCAGCAGCTCGACGAAGGCCGCATTGGTCCAGCCAAATCCAACTACGTTCGCGCCATAACCCGCCGTCACGTGGGTGTCTGAAGATCGACTCACAACGTTGTACTTCTCGTGAATTGTCCGATCGCGCTCGAAGTTCTCTAACACCATCGAAAGGAACTCGGCAGAAACACGATCTGCTTCCGCATTGTGCCCATACCTCCGCATCCCCTCCACCGCCAGCAACTGAATCGGCGCCCAGCCAAAAGGATAATCCCACTGGCCCTGCGTCTCTTGCACGCTCATTGCGATGCCGCCTGCTCTCTCGAAAATAGTTAGGTTTTTCACCACCGCGGTCGCTTGGGCATCATCAGCGAGTCCAACCCACAATGGATAGAATGTTGTGGCGTAACGATAAGTCGAACGCTGTTCAAGATCGAAGTTGTAATCCAAGAAGAGTCCCTGCTGCTCATCCCACAAATACTTTTGCATCGACTGCTTGCGGGCCTCCGCCATGCGCCCCCACTCGGCGGCTTCAGCATTCTTGCCCAACATTCGGCTCATTTCTTCCAGGTCGCGCTCGGTTTTGAAAAGAAGACTATTCAAGCACACGGGAGCATAGTGCTGGGTAGCGGCGCCGTACGGGCCAAACCGAAACGAAATATCGAATCCAGACTCGCGCATCGATCGATCGCCTTTGTAGTAATCCGGCGTCAGTTTTATGCGCCGTGCCGTTTCGCAGGGCGAAGAGGCAGACGACTGGGGTTGTGCGCCGTCGCCGCACACTTCCACAGAGTAAGGTGAGCCCGATGCTCTCCCACCCGGAATATCCGCCTCTTTCCCCTCATAGGGCGGAATCGTTGGGTGAAAAAGGAAATAAGCTGCTACCTGCCGATAAATGTCGTTTTCATCCTGCAAGGCCTCCATCGCTGGCCCTTCACCAAAATCGTAATAACGGGATAGGCCGGTAGAGCCAGCCAGATGCGGAGCTCGCGTCCACATAGCATGGTCGCGCTTCACATAAGAGTAGGCCGTCTCCATCCATGCCCGGTCATCCTGAGCCGCCGCTTTCTGCGCCTCGTGTACCGCCATGACCATGGAACTGAGAAACGGAGGTTGGGAACGGGTCAAATAGTAAGTGCGATTGGCGTTGAGCACTGCGCCATAATGTTCAATCTCAAAAAAGAAATTGTCCACCATGCCGCGCGCGAGCTCCAGCCGCCCATCTCGCAATAAACCGCGAATAATGAAATAACTATCCCATCCGTACATCTCATTAAAGCGTCCGCCGGGCACGACATATTTATTTCTCAAGTAAAGCAATCCTGCCGGTTGAATGGAATCGGCGTCAGTCGACCCCAGTTCGCGAATGACATCCGGCAGATGCTCAACCATCACCTTGCAGCCACGTTCCATCTGCCCAAGTTCGCCGGGTTCGTCGAAACCTGAGGGCAGATAAAGCACCGGCGCAGCCGAGAGCTTAGGATCGGAAACTCCGCCGCAAGAATTTGTCGAGCGAGTGAGAGAATCCCATGCCGAGTGGATATAGCTGAGAATCGCATTTAGTTTGGCATCGGAGGTGAGGCGTTCGGGCTGGGATTGCGCGACGGCCGTGCCCGAGAGCATCGTCGCAAAAATGAGGACTGCCGCGCGCAAGAGAAGCATCCGCACATTTCTCTTGCGTGTCTCTCGCGCCTCGAGCCAGAATCCCTGCATCCCGTCCCTCATAAGCAATTAAGTCGCAAGAATTATGACCGAGTTGAAGCATCCCCCACCTTATACATTCTATGGTCTCATCGCTTCGGCTCATCAGAATTCAAGTCGCGCCGAGAACTGTAGCAGACGCATAGAGGTACCGTTTTGCGAGCCGATGGTGCTGGTAATGGTGCCGGAGTTTCCACCGCAATCCACGCAACTGTTGGGGTCTGCGAGGTTCGCATGGTTGAAGAGATTGAAGGCATCGGCGCGGAAGCTTAACCCGACACGTTCTGTCAGGGGGAATTTCTTGGAGACGGAGAGATCGGTGTCCCAGTTCTTAGGACCGTACAGGGCGTCACGATAGATATCTCCGAAGGTTCTGATCGCTGGACGAACATACGGCCCGAAACTGGTCGGACAAGTATTGTTCGGGTCGCCCGGACACGAACCGCCGAGCACGTATGGAGAGGGCGTGAAGTAAGGAACATTGGGGCCAATCGAAGCACTGTTATTAAACGTTCCAGTGTGGAGATGGTAGCCCGTACCATTCGTATCGGGCCGGCAGCCGCCGTACTGGGCTGCCGTGTCATTATCAGTGCTGCAGTCCTCATAACCAGGCGTGTAAGGCAACCCACTCTGAATAGTCACTGTCCCATTCAGCGCATAGCCGCCAATCAGGTAATCCATTGCGCGTGACGAATTGCCGCCTACCATTTTGCCCTTGCCAAAAGGCAAATCGTAATTGCCGGCGAAGACGAACGAGTTCGGGCGATTGTAATAGCTGGCGCCGTACCCCACTTTCGGATCGATGGCGAAATAATACGATTCGTGTGACATGGCGCGTGACCACGTGTAATGCGATAAGAACTGCAGGCCGCCGCTGAAGCGCTTCTCCAGCTTCACCTGCAACGCGTTATAGTTGCTGGTTGCTTCGTTGTAGTTGTAGCGGAGTGCCTGGGTCCATCCAAAGGGAGCTCCGTAGCCAACGCCAAGCGTCTGCGCGATGCCGTCAAAGTAAGGCTGGCGGTCGTTGAACGTATACGGCAGGCCCGTGTTGGGGTTGGTCTCGTCGAATCCGTTGATCGTGGGCTGATTCGGATCAAACTGGTTGGAAGAATCGAACATGTTGTGGAGTCCATGGCTGCCGATGTACGCGATTTGAAGGGCCATCGTCTTGGTGAGTTCCTGCTGGATAGCCAGATTCCATGCATCCAACGTGGGCAGGCGCACCTCCAACGGACGTGTCGGGACGCTGGAGCCATTCGGAAGCGCAATTTCTCCATTCGCCGGTATTGCAGGAAATACGGGAGCGGGCGGTCCGCCTGACAACGTAAAAGGCACTGTCTGTCCCGAGCTATTTACGTAGTTGTTCGAGTATTCATTCACAGAATTCACGTTTTGCGAATACTGTACCGGGTAGGTCCAAGCCAGCACTTCTCCAAAGGTGTTTCCGGACCACCCTTGGCCGTAGACACGTCCATACCCAGCCCTGACCACCAGGCTCGGACGAGCCTGCCATGCAATTCCGATTCGCGGAGCAAACTTCGTCCAGCTCTTTGCAACATTGAGCGAATCGTTGTAAGGTCCGTAGCCCGCGACATTGACGTTGCCCGTGTTGAGGTCAAGTAGTCCGCCTTGTCCTGTTCCGTTTACCGCTTCGGGGAAATACCATTCCCAACGCAAACCATAACTGAGCGTCACGGAGTTGGTAACGCGCCACTGATCCTGAGCGTAGTAGAACGCGCGCCACTGGTGCGTCTCGGCGCTGGTGTTGGCGGTCTGCGTACGCTGGAACTGACCCACGTCGCCCAGCAGGAAGGTTGCCAGGCCCAGACCCGGAGCACCCGTTCCACTCGGCACGTTGAGTCCGGTGATAGTGGAGGGGAAGTGGAAATTGCCGGAACGGTAGTTTCCATTGTCGAGGCCCACAGCAAATTGCGTTGCCCGACGCACATCCGCTCCAAACTTAATATTGTGATGTCCAATGCTGTGGCTCCAATTGTTATTCACTTGATAGGAGTTCTCAGTTTCGAGGAATGGAGCGGTCGTCACGCCGAACTGAGAAAGATTCGGAATATTGAACGCCGGCAAACCTCCATTGAGTGCGAGGTCGCCCGTATTCACTCCCGGAATGCCTAAATCAGTTCCCAAAGGCTGGTTGTAGTCGGGTTGCAGTTCGTTGAAGTGAAAGCGGAACCATCCGAAGCGGAAATCAGTCAGCCACGTCGGCGATAGCGTGTAATCCCCGCCCGCCGCGAGACTGTGGTCCTGGCTGGTATCAGTTCCAGCAAAGCCATTGGTCCCAAATCCAGATCCTCCCGCCGGTCCAAAAACCGAGCCGCCGTCAAGCGAGGAATTAAAAAATGTATATCGTCCGAAAAGATGCATCTTGCCAGAGAACTGATCGTCGATGCGCACATCGAACTGATTGGTGTGGAATGAACCCGTACCCGACGCGGCGAAATTGTTGGAAATCTGGTCGGTGCCCCCGGTGTTAGGAGCTGGAATTAGGTTCAACAAATTGATGGCTGCTGTGGATAGCTCGTTTCCGGGAATCTGGTTGTTTACGAATGGGGAACGTCCAGTGCCATCCGGATTCCCCGTACTGGGATCGTAAATCTGAACCGCTCCATTGGCCGCGAGCAGATATTGACTCAGATCGCAGTTCAGCGCTGCATTGCCCGCCGCTGCCAGGCAACTGGTACGAGCTTGCGCCGTAGGAACGCTGAATAGCCCAGCGACGCCAGATTTCTCGCGCAACCCCTGATAGTCCCCGAAAAAGAACAGCTTATCTCTGATAATCGCGCCGCCGATCGAACCACCGTATTGATTATGGGTGTTGGTCGGTATGTATTTTCCGGTTACCGGATTTGGCGTAGATTCCGCGAACGGATCACGAGCCTGAAAAGCGTCTGAGCGCCAGAATTCGAATGCCGATCCGTGCAGCGTGTTGCTGCCTGACTTCGTCTGCGCCGTCACCAAACCTGCCACCGCTTTGCCAAACTCGGCGTCATAGTTTTGTGATGTCACCTTCATTTCCGATACCGCGTCGAGGTTCGGATTGATCACTGCGATTCCGATCACCGGATCTTGATTGTCGGTGCCGTCCAACTCGTATCCGGTGGCGAACGGAAGCTGTCCATCGACTTCGATCTGTTGGCTGCGCTGCGGGTTTTGCGATTCATCAACGTCCCATCCAATGTAGGTCGTTCCCGGAGTCAGCAGTTCAAAAGCCGTGAAGTTGCGATTCAAGTTGGGGAGCGTCTCGACAGCACGCTCATTCAAGATCGTGTTCACATCAGTGTGCTCCGTCTGCAGCAAGGGTGCTTCGGCCGACACGGTCACCGTATTACTCGTGGAACCGACCGGCAAAGCGAAGTCAATCTTCGGCGCCGTATCTGCGAAAACCTGAACATTTGCGGTGGTTACTTTGCCGAATCCGGTCGCCTCAGCCGTGACGTTATAAATGTCGGGGATGAGGTGCTGGGCGCGGTATTCGCCGCTCGCGTCCGATTGAACGCTGACCGAAGTGCCCTTCGCTGCATTGCTTACAGTCACCGTGGCATTGGGCACAACCGCACCGGTGCTGTCCGTTACCGTTCCAAATATCGAACCATATACAGCTTGTGCGGAGACAGATTGTGAACCCATGAGGGCACAGATCGCGATCAAAGCCAGGGCCGTACAATGCCCCAGCGTTCTAGTGCACAGAGACTTCCCTGAACCACGGGGAGCTTTGCTCGCAGCATCGGTCGTTTTCATTCCACAGCCTCCTGGGTGTGACAGTCTCGCGACTCGCGTCCACAACTCGACGTTGAGTTGATGGATCGGGATTGACGTAGCGCGCTTCCTAGCGGAAGCTATGGAAAATGGAATTCTTGACAGCGTAACGGACTCGCTTGCTTGCAGTCGGATTGCTGATTGGAGTAGCATAAAAAAGCTGCAACCGATTTCGCTGCGTTTGTGGGCGCAGAGAACTGTGGCAACTGCAGATGTCGAACGCTAACCAGCATGGAATGCTGAGCCTAGTTGATTTTGGTTAGAAGTATCACTGCGTCAGTTACACGTCAGTTACGCGTCACAGAACGACTTATGTTCTTTTCCCTCTGATAGATAGAACGTACTTGTTTTTTAATGTAACATGTCAGTTACATCACTCCAGTTCGCCGATAGAGAGCGTTATCTCGGTCAAATCGATAAGATTACCCATAGCCATACTCTTCGCAAAGCTGAATCTCTTTGTAAGTTGCTCCGTTACTTAGCCGACCACGCGCTAACTCAGCCAGACACTCCGCTCAAGGAATATCAGATCGCAACCGAAGTTTTCGGCCGTCCCGATAACTTTGATCCCCAGGCCGACTCTGCGATTCGTGTGCAGGCCGGGAGGTTGCGTCTCAAGTTGCTCGAGTATTACAGCCATGAAGGAGCAGCCGACCCTATCGTTGTGGAGATGCCGAACGGCGTCTACGCTCTCAGCTTTCACTATCGGGAAGTGGCCGTGCCGTCGCTCTTGCCAACTCCAGCGCTTTTTCCACTTCCAGTCGAATCTCCGAGGCCGCGCAAGAGTGCTCGCCGATGGATTCTCACGGTTGTCGGTCTTTCTTCGGCGCTGGTTGCAGCACTGGTCGCCATCGTCGTCCTCTCGTTCGCGTTAAATTCGACCCGTGCCCGAGTGAGCACCAACTCAACCATTCCTGTGGCTCTGCGCCGATTCTGGAGTGAGTTCGTGTCAAGTTCAGATGCCCCGTGGATAATTTTCAGCAACGCGGCGTTTGTGGGGCGGCCAGAAACGGGCATGCGATATTTGGACCCCGCGCGCGATTCCCATGACCTCATTTTGGATCACTACACCGGGGTAGGCGAAGTCCTGGCCGTCCATGAACTCGACAGAGTTTTCAACTTGTTGAATCATCCCATCGAGGTGAAGCGCGGAAGTCTGTTTACGCTCGATGACGCCAAGACGAACGACCTCATCTTTGTCGGTTCTCCCGCGGAGAACTTGACTCTGTTAGATCTGCCAGGCAGCCAGGAATTCGTCTTCAAGCGTCTCGACACCAATCCGCATAAGGGAGCCTTGGGCATCGCCAATGTACATCCGGAGCCGGGGCAGCCCGCCATCTTCTATCCGAGTGACTCGTCTCATCCGCTCACCGAAGATTATGCAATTGTTGCTCTCGTACGTGGGCTGAATCCGGCCCGCCACGTGCTGATTTTGGCCGGTACGACAACCATTGGAACTCAAGCCGCCGTCGAATATGTTTGCGAGCGGGACTCCGTGGAAGAGTTATTGCAACGTCTCGCAGTGCCGGTCGGGGGGGAAGTGAAGCCGTTTGAAGCGCTGTTACGCGTCAAGGTGACGCGCGGAGTTCCAGTCGGCACGGAGTTAGTGGCGGTTCGGCACCGCAAATGAGAACATTCGGATTACTGCGCAGGCAGCAACTTCAACTGACCTTCGACATGAATCTTGGACGCCGCTTCAATTTCCTTCCTGGCATCCTCTTCCCTGCCCAGACTGCGATAGACCTGCCCTAGTAATGCGTGCGTCGTGTAATTTCCTGGATCCATCTTTTCCGCGTGCTGCAGGTAGAGCAACGACGTTTGCGGATCGTTCCGTCGCAACAGTACCTTGCCCATCTGTATGAACGGTCCTGTGCTCGAGGTGTCGAGCGAAATCGCCTTGGCAAGGGCCTCTTGAGCCAGTTGATATTGTCCGGTGCGCGTGTAAAGGTCCCCGAGCCGGTCATAGACCGCAAAATTCGCCGGGTTGATTTCGCGCTCCTGCTCGAACTCGCGTAGCGCCTGGTCAGTATCAGACTTGAAGAGATAAAATTCGCCGAGCATGAAGTGCGCAAGCGCCAGCTTCGGAGTGAGCCCTAGCGCCTTCTTCGCGGCCACGGCGGCGGCCTCTGGCAAGTTTGCCTGCATCAACATCTTGCCCAATAAAAGATAGGCCGCGCCTGAGTCGGCGGAGACAGCAAACTGATCGGCAAACGCCCGGCGAGCCTCATCGAAGTGGTTGGAGTTGAGGTAGCAAAGTCCAAGAACATAATTCGCGTCCGCATTCGCATTAGGAGTCCACTGCCGAATTCGTTCCAGAAACGGAATGGCCACGGCTGGACGCCCCAGTCGATAAAGTGACAAGCCACGCATCTGGATCGCTTCCACGTCATCCGGATCTTCTTCCATCGCGCGCGCGAATGCCTTTTCGGCGGAAAGCAATTTTCCCGTGCGGTAGTAAGCGATCCCCAGCTCGTGCTGCACCCCTTTGGCCGAGCCTCCCGCGGTCGTAGCCAACTGTTCGAGTATCGCTACCGCCTCTTGCGGCTTGCCGTGCTCCAGCTTTTGGTGCGCATCCGCCAGCGTGTCTTTGACATTTGTTTTTGGCGATGGGGTCGGCGAAACCTGCTCTGGAGATTCCAGCAAAGCCTGACCTGGCGAGGCCTGACTATGATCGGCGACAGCGGGCTCGGCGCTAGGCGACTGGCCCCGGGCGACGCCGCCAATTAGGAACAGCACGATGAATGCGGCAAGAGTTCGCATATTTCAATTCTAACCACAGTCGTTCCCCGGTTGTAATAGCGCGATGATACGATTCGTGTATGAGGCGATCGCGGCACAAATTATCGGATGTTTGTGCGAACCTCACGATCTACCTCTTCGTCTTCATCGCGGCCACTAACGCGCAGATTCAAAAACCTCCTGTCGCGACGGTTGCTTCGGCAAAACAAATTTTAACGTCTCCTTATCCCGCCAGCGAACTTCATTCCCCTCCGGCTTGGTTTATCAACGTCGGTCCGCAAGCCGGACTGCGGATGCGAAACGTCAATGGTGGTGTCGAAACCAAGCAGTACATCATCGAAACCACGGGCAGCGGCGTTGCAATTTTCGATTACGACAACGACGGCTGGCCCGATATATTTCTCGTCAATGGCACCACGCTTGACGGCGCAAAAGTAAAAGACGCTAACCCGACAAGCCATCTTTTTCACAACAACCATGATGGAACTTTCACCGACGTGACTCGCGCTGCCGGGCTCGACTTCACCGGATGGGGGCAGGGAGTCTGCGTCGGCGATTACGACAACGACGGCTACGATGATCTTTATGTCACCTATTACGGCAAGAACCGTCTCTACCACAACGAAGGCAATGGCACCTTTAAAGAAGTAGCCGAAGCCGCCGGAGTCGCAGGCGATGGCACGGCATGGGGCACCGGTTGCGCCTTCGTCGATTATGATCGCGACGGCAAACTCGATCTGCTCGTCGCCAACTATGTGCGCTTCGATCTCAAGACATCGCCCAAACCAGGGCAAGGATTAATGTGCGTGTGGAAGGGCACGCCGGTGATGTGCGGACCGCGCGGCCTCGATTCGTCGCCCAACATCCTCTACCACAACCTCGGCAACGGAAAATTCGCCGACGTAAGCAAGTCAAGCGGAATTGAAAAGACCGATGGCCACTACTGCTTCAGCGTCTCCACACTCGATTACGATGACGACGGCTGGCCCGATATCTACGTGGCCTGCGACAGCACGCCCAGTATTCTCTACCACAATCTCAAGAACGGAACTTTCGTTGACGTTGCCCCCGAAGCCGGCGTCGCTTTCAATGAGGACGGCCGCGAACAGGCCGGGATGGGCTCCACAATTGGCGATTATGACGGCGATGGACGTCCCGATATTTTCAAGACCAACTTCTCCGACGACTCATCGTCCCTCTATCACAACAACGGGGATGGAACATTTTCTTCGACGATTTTCGACGCGGGCCTTGGACTCAACACGCGTTATCTCGGCTGGGGAACGATGTTTATCGATGTCGACAACGACGGGCGTCCCGACATTCTCGCCGTCAACGGACACGTTTATCCGGAAGTGGATACGGCCCACCTCGGCTCCTCCTATCGCGAACCGCGGTTGTTGTATTGGAATGCCGGGAATGGAAAGTTCAAAGATATCAGCCAGCAATGCGGCCCCGGTTGCACACAACCTCAACCCAGCCGCGGCCTCGCCATCGGAGATCTGTGGAATGACGGCCGCATGTCCGCCGTCGTAAATAACATGAGCGGTCAACCCATGCTTCTGGTGAACCAGGCGAGCAACAGTAACAATTGGTTGGGTGTGATCGCGCGAGGCACTAAGTCAAATCGTGACGGCATCGGCGCCAAGGTCACGGTTTTTGCTGGAAGCAATAGATTTGTGCAGGAAGTGCGAAGTGGCTCCAGCTATATCTCGAATAATGATATGCGGCTACACTTCGGGCTCGGCAGCAGCGCACAATTCGATCATATCGAGGTGCGGTGGCCCAATGGAAGCGTTGAAACTTTTCCAGGTGGCGGCGTCAATCGTTTCGTCACCTTAACTGAGGGTCTAGGCGAAACTCCAATGGCTCGTGAAACAATCGGCACTGCGCATTAGCAACATAGCCGATTCAGATCAGGGAAAGAAACGTCATGAAACTCTCATCCCGTTTATCGCGCCGTGACTTTGCCAAGTTATCTGTGGCCGCAGCGGGCGCGCTTGCACTTCGTACGCCTTGGTTGCAGCAAGCTATCGGCGATGCAGTCGCGCTCGCTCCGCCGTTGTCAGAATTTGGCTACGGAGATGTAACCATCACCAGCATTCTCCACGATGCGCAACTGCGCGAAACTCACGATGTGCTGATGAATCTCAGTGAAGATAGTTTGCTGAAGCCATTCCGCCAAATGGCCGGACAACCGGCGCCCGGCGCCGATTTAGGCGGATGGTACAACTACGATCCAAACTATGACTGGCACAAGGACGATGCCGGCTTTGCTTCGGGCGCAACCTTCGGACAATGGATTTCGGCCCTGGCTCGCTATTACGCGATCACTGGCTCCGCTGAAACACGCGACAAAGTCCTCCGGCTAAACAAGCTCTATGCCCCGACTATCTCCGAAGATTTCTACGATAAGAACCGCTTCCCTGCTTACTGCTACGATAAGTTGCTGCTGGGCCTGATCGATTCACACCAGTTCGTGCGCGATCCGGATGCCTTCGCCATCTTGGAACGCACCACAAAGGCAGCGCTACCCCACCTTCCCGGCAAAGCTATCGATCGTGAACTGGAGTGGCGGCCGGGCAAGGATCAATCGTTTCGCTGGGACGAATCTTACACCAACCCCGAAAATTTATTTCTTGCCTACCAGCGTGGCGCGGGAGATCGCTATAAGCAACTGGCGATCGACTATCTCGATGACTCCACCTGGTTCGATCCTTTGGCTCGCGGTGAAAATGTTCTTGCCGGAAAGCACGCTTATAGCTACGTCAACTCACTAAGCTCTTCGATGCAGGCTTACCTCACGCTCGGAAGCGAAAAGCATTTGCGCGCGACTAAAAACGCCTTCGCCATGGTCACAGCACAGAGCTTTGCCACCGGCGGCTGGGGACCCGACGAAATGCTACGCGCGCCCGAAAGCGACGACATAAACGAAAGCCTCACGAAGACACACAACAGCTTTGAAACACCCTGCGGTTCTTACGCGCATTTCAAAGTTACTCGTTATCTATTGCGAGTTACACGCGACTCCAGTTACGGCGACAGTATGGAGCGTGTCATGTACAACACCGTCCTCGGTGCGAAACCATTACAGCCCGATGGCCACGCGTTCTATTACGCGGACTACAATTTCGCCGGTCGAAAGGTTTTCTCCAACCATATTTTCCCTTGCTGCTCCGGTACGCTGCCGCAAGTTGCCGCGGATTATCGTATTAATACCTACTTTCGCGATGTTCGCGGCATTTACGTAAATCTTTATCTGCCTTCGAGCGTCCGCTGGATTCAGGACGGCGCCAGTCTTTCACTCAGTCAGAGCGGCACTTATCCTTTCGACGATTTGATTTCCTTTGACGTTACTGCGTCCACGCCGAAAGAGTTCACTCTGAACCTGCGTATTCCGGAGTGGGCACAAGGCGCGCGCATTGAAATCAATGGCAGGCGCTGGGTCGACTCGCCGACGCCGGGGACCTTTGCGACAATCGCTCGCCAATGGCGCAGCGGCGATCGCGTCGACCTCGAGTTACCGCGTAAGGCGCGCCTGGAACCAATTAATTCCCGGCATCCTGACACAGTCGCATTGCTAAACGGCCCACTCGTCCTGTTCGCGATTAACAATAGCGACCAGCCCGCGTTAACACGAGCACAACTGTTGGCTGCCAGGCAAACCGGAAAACAACGGTGGGAGTTCTCTACCGATGCCATACAGCGCCCAATGACACTGCTGCCCTATGTCGCAATCGATGACGAGAGATATTCGACTTACTTACACGTAACTTAGAACTGACCGCAAGCGCCATGTTACTAGGCAAACCCCATCCATGCACACGAGCAACATCTCTACTAGCCTTGTTGTGTCTTTCTATCGCGTGTTCGCCGGAACTTGAAGCTCAAACCAAGCTCGGCACCGATAACCGATTGAGCCAGCTCGCCTGGAGTACCGATTCTACCGGCCCGCGGCGATTCATCTCTGTCCACGGACGCCGCGCTGCCATGTTCGGCTATTCGGATGGCGGCTTGGAGGTTTGGGCCTATCCGTTGCAGCTTATCAGCTCGTACGGCGTCTCCTTTCGTCAGCAAGGAGCAACCACGGCCATCGACGGCCAGGGCATTTTACGTCGGATCTCATACAGTCCCGAGTCCGTAACTCGCATTTATTCCGGTCCCGATTTCATAGTGAGAGAAAAGCTTTTTGTGCCGCTCGACGAGCCCGGCGCAATCGTCCATTATGAAGTCGAGAGCGCCCGCCCCGTCGATATCATCGTCCGCTTTACTCCCGTCCTCGATCTGATGTGGCCCGCCGGCATCGGTGGTCAGGAAGTCCGATGGAGCGCAGCAGACTCGGCATATTTCCTGTTCGAGCCCACTCATCGATTCACGGCTAGCATTGGCTCGCCCGATATCGTTGAGCATGACGAGACGCCGAATGCCACTCAGCAACTGGGCCGAGCGGCCGGCCTGGCGTTCACGATTCGCGCGGGCGGACAGCGAAAATCGGCGCAAGTAATTGTTGCGGGAACCACTGCGGGGCAGGACGCGAGCGTGATTGCCAAGAAACTGCTGGAGCAGGAAGATGTGTTGGAGACAAATGCTATTCAACATTACTCTGACTTACTAAGTCATGCCTTACAAATCGAGACTCCGGATGCCGATACAAACCGCGCCTTAGCTTGGTCTGAAATCGCGCTCGACCAGGCCTGGGTTTGTAACCCCGATCTTGGTTGCGGCCTGGTCGCCGGATATGGTCCATCACGCAAAGCGCGGCGGCCCCAATATGACTGGTTTTTCGCCGGGGATGGAATGGTAACCCTCCAAGCCCTGCTCGCGGCTGGCCAGTACGAACGGGCTCGCGAGGAATTGGAATTCATTCTCAAATATCAGGATCGGAAGTCCGGCATGATCTGGCATGAGCAGTCGCAGAGCGCCGGATTGCTCGATTGGAATAAGTATCCTTACATGTTCGTTCATGTCGACTTGACTTCTCAGTTCCTTAATACCGTCGGCAAGTATTTTTCTGTCACGGGCGATCGGGGTTTCGTCAGCAACCATTGGGCTTCCATTCAGTCAGCTTTCGACTACTGCCTTTCTCTTTTGGATAAGAAAGATGGCCTGCCGCGTATTCCCGCGGATAAAGAAGGCGGCAGAGAGCAGGATGCCCTGAGCGATGAGCTAACGTTGTCGGCAAACTGGGCGGCGGCTGCAGAAGCTTTCGCAAGCCTAGCTCGGGCGACGGATCACGACGCCGCGGCCGCGCAGGCAATGGCAGCTAGCAGCGCAGCCAATGCCGCCATCATTCAACGATATTGGGATGAGCGCCAGCGACTTTGGATCACGGGTTACACTCGTTCAGGCACACCTTTGATCGATCATGATATAGGTCCTGCTCGCGTCATCGATGAAACGTGGTTTCCTGTGGAGCAGCGAGATGCGCTGCTTGATCACATTGCCACTGCAGATTGTCAGACCGATTGGGGCACGCGCGGCATACCCAAGAGTGCCCCCCGCTACGACCCAAACTCCTATTCGAGCGGAAGCGTATGGGCAACCGGCACCGCCGAGGTCGCCAGCGCGTTCTGGTCCAATCATCGATCTGCAACCGCCTACCCCATCTGGAGCGCACTCGTCTCCTGGAGTTCGCTCGATTCCCTGGGACATATGCATGAGGCTCTCGCCGGCGATTACTATCACGAAGAACTAGAATCCGTTCCCGAGCAAACATGGTCGTCGGCAGCGTTCTTCACCGCGACCGTGAACGGGTTGCTGGGTCTGCGAATTGACGGCTTATCGAATCGCGTCACCTTCGCTCCGCACCTTCCACCGAACTGGAATGCGATAACTATTCATAATCTGCGCGTCGGCAACTCCGAACTTAGTCTGAACATGACTCAGTTCACGAATGAAATACGCATCCAGATGCAAAATGAAGGCGCCCCTGTCGAGGTCGCATTTGATCCGGAAATCCCTCTGGGTGCAAAGCTGCTCACTTCGCACTTAGGGCCGCAATCTATCTCCGCCACGCTTGAAGGGCACGCCCAGGATACTCACGCGAGAGTAGAATTCACTCTGCCCCATGGAAAAACGTCGCTCAGCATTGGTTACGAAGGTGGAGTTGCGATTGTTTCTGACCCGACACAACTTATGATTGGGGATTCCAGCAAAGCGATCAAGATCACCGGAGTCAGGCTGAAGGACCGAGTTTACACAATAGATATCGACTATCTACCGGCGGAAGTTAATAGCTTTGCACTTCGAACGCCGTGGACAATTCAAGTCGCGCAAGGTGCCACCCTTGAGACGGTTTCACCCAACTTATATCGCCTGACAATCAGCGAGCCCACTCAGTTGAAAAAAGATAGCATCTATCAACATGCCACAGTCACCATAATTTTTGCGAGCGCTCACTCTTCATGAGGATTTGTCGCGAATTCTGGATATTACTCGCTTACTTACTGCTGTCCTTAGATGTTGCGGCTCAGATGGTAGTTAGTCTAGAGACAGCTGATACTAAGTTGCAAATGCAGGCAGGTATCGATGCACCTAAGCTTATTGCCCTGCAATCCGGAGATTGGAGCAACCGCGCTTCTGAACCTCCGATTCCCGACGTGGAGATCAATGGCCGATCCGCACAACTCGATTGGAAATTCAACCCGGCCGCGACTCACGTCGACAGGACGGTCGTGAGTTTTGTCTACGACACAACGTCACCGCGCCTGCGCCTCACCTGGGAATGGGAGGTTCGTTCTGAGCATGGCCCGATTGAACACCAGATTCGAATCGAAAACCGCGACTCTACTGAACTTTGGCTACCGCTTGAGCCGAGTTTTGTTTTCGACTGGCGAACGTCCTCCTCGGACCAATTACAGCAATTCTATGTAGAGAAAGGTGCCGACACTCCCTCCGCGATCGGAACCCACTTAGTTGTGGTTCCCGAGGGATACGAATGGGAAGGGGCGTCGAGTAGTTACGCGCAACCCCATCCCGGCGAGCCACGGGAAATCATTCCCTATTTTCTCATTGAGCGCGCCGATGGATCACAATCCGGATGGTACGTCGGCGTAGAGTTTAGCGGACGCACGCATTTGACGCTAACTCGCAAAGGTGAGTCACTGCGTGGCGAGGTTGGTCTCAACCCCAATCCGGGCCCATTTCGAACTCGGCTCAAGCCCGGTGAGATTTTTGAAACTCCAAGAATCTTTCTCGGCGCCACCAATGGCGGACCGGATGCGACGGCAAGTGTTCTTCGACGTTGGGTTCGAGATGTTCTGAACGATCCAAATACCTGGAAGAATCCTCACTATCCTCTGTTAGTAAATAACAGTTGGGGTGGAGGCATGGCAATCGACGAAGAGATTGCCCGCCACATGATTCGCGACTCTGCCAACCTCGGCTTTGAGATGTTTCACCTCGATGCAGGGTGGTTCCGCGGCGTGGGCGATTGGTATCCAGATACCAAGAAATTTCCTCATGGACTGCGACCGCTGGCAGACGAGGCTCACCAGCGAGGACTAAAGTTTGGGCTTTGGGCAGACTGGGCGCAGGCAGCGCTTGATACCGCTCCCGGTGCGCTGAACATTCGCGATCCTGAGGTTCGCGGATGGTTAACCGCCGATTTGCCGGCCGACTGGAAACCAGAGGAGTTCAAGGGACAAACCATCGACCTCGGAGTGCCAAAGGCAAAAGCATGGGCGATGAGAGAAACCAATCGCATCGTGGACGATTACAAACTCGATATGCTCGAGCACGACGGATACTTAGTAGCCAAAGGTTGCGATGCGTCCGACCACCCACATGCTCCACCCGACCCCCTCAACAAGTGTATGTATCGTGATGCCGGCTTTGTATTCGTGCGCAGCACGAATTCCACTGATGTTAGTTATCACGCAGCTCGCGCCTACTATGACATTCAATCGAATCTGCGCCGTAAGCATCCGGGGTTGCTGCTGGAAATATGCAATGATGGAGGCCGGATGGTCGACTTTGGCAGCGCCGCTCACGGCGACTATTTTTCGCTTACCGACACCTACGACCCACTTTCCAATAGGCGCGCTTTCTACGACGGCAGCTTCGTCTTACCCGCCGCCATGCTGGAGACCTACGTTGAGCGTTGGCCAACGCCGCGAATCGAGAATTTCCTTTACATGTTGCGGAGCGGGATGATGGGGTGGCTGACTGTGATGATCGATACGACATCATGGAATGCAGAGCAACGCCGCGCCGCCAAAGGGGAATTTGAGTTGTACAAGAAAGAATTGCGGCCACTCATCCGAGACGCCAATCTCTACCATATTTCCGACCGCGCCGATGGAATTCATTGGGACGCCATGGAATATTTTGACCCGAAGACGCATCGTGGCGTGGTGTACGCGTTTCACGGTTCGATCGAGAATGAAACCGAGCATAGATTTGTATTACGCGGCCTGAATCTGCAATCGCGCTACAAGTTACAATTCCACGATCATTCGATTGCAGACCAGGTGATCGGGGGCAAAGAACTGATGAAAAGCGGACTCGCTCTTCGGCTCCCAATAACGAATAGTTCTGAAATTATCCTGTTGCGGGAGTTGCCGGATCCCACCGAATAGTTGTTGGCCGATGATCCAAAGATTTTTAAAGCGTGGTTCGACGGTTTCCAAGCTGTGAGTGGCTTTAGCTATATCCACGTGAATGTGCGTTGGATAGAATTCCGCAAGTCCCTTCCCATTCTGTAATTACCCGCGGGGACGCCGAAAATCTGGTTCGCGATCAACCAAGTTGAGACACGCCTGCGTTAGGCCTTGCTGGACTTTGGGGCCTTCGTGGCGAGCTCTTCGGAGAGCTTGTGGGCGTTTATGGAGTGCTCAAGCGCCTGTTTGCTGAGTTCGTGAGCGCTTCGATGATCTCCCTTGCCGTGAGCCACCGCGGCTGCGGAGTGGGCGTGGGCCGCAAGGTTGTGGAGCTCTCCGATTCGATTGTGTGGGCTCTGTGGCATCTTGTTCTCTCGCTAGTGTAGATGCTGTAATGTATGCGTTTTTCAGTTCCTGCGCAACGTGGTCATCAGAAAAACCCCCTCCTGGCCGAAACGCACGACGCCAAGATGGACAGCCCGCGTCCTACGGAGTCTGTGCGTCGAGCGACAGCGATGAAATCCTGTGGCGAGTCGCACTACTAAGGCGCGTGATCATCCGCTTTGCGCACAGGGAGTAGAGAGGACTCCTCACTATCGGGTTTCTTACCTCGTTAAGAGTCCTGATTAGAAAACTGCAAGACACCTCTCTCTTGACGAAAAGAATCCGTTAATGTTTCTGACGGTACATCTGGATTTTTCTCTCGTTACCTCTTCCAGACGCTCTTTCGTTTTAATGACAATAAGAAGGAGTGGTCATGACCTGAGTAGGTAGCGTGCCAGCTTTGGTCGCCCGTTTGCTCGAAGGAAACAGAGCGGGACTCAACATGCCTTCGCAACAAGAGCAGATATCTGCGGTGATCGATTATCAATCCCGAGATGTGGACATCTCCTTTTCGGCGAGAAGCAACGGAACACCCGAGCCAAACCGAACGCTGGACCCAAACGATTGGGAAGAGTTTCGGAAACAGGCACACGGCATGCTGGACGATATGCTCGGCTATATCGAGAACATTCGCGAGCGCCCGGTGTGGCAGCCGATGAGGGACGAGGTGCGGGCGCGGTTCCGTGGCACGCTGCCACGGCTGCCGGCTGATCTCGCCTCGGTTCACGGAGAGTTCATGCGGGAAGTCCTGCCCTTCGCCGCTGGCAACGTTCACCCCGGCTTCATGGGATGGGTGCATGGCGGCGGCACACCGGTCGGCATGCTGGCGGAGATGCTGGCGGCGGGACTAAATGCAAATCTTGCGGGCCGTGATCATGCTCCGGTCGAGGTCGAGCGTCAACTTCTGGAATGGGTACGCGAGATCTTCGGCTTTCCGGAAAGCGCGACGGGGTTGTTTGTCACCGGAACATCGATGGCCGACCTGATCGCTTTGGTCATTGCGCGGGACGTTGCACTCGGCTTCGAGGTACGCCGCTGCGGCATATTCGCACCAACCAAGCAACTCACCGCCTACGCCTCGACTGCGGTTCATGGCTGCATCGCCAAAGCCTTGGATGTCTGCGGCATCGGCAGCGACGCTCTACGTCTGGTCGCAACGGACAATCGTTACCGGATCAATCTCGATGTGCTGCAAACCTCGATCGACAGAGATCGCTCTGCTGGCCTCACGCCCTTTCTGGTGGTGGGAAGCGCGGGAACGGTCGACACTGGCGCCATCGACGATCTTGCCGCTATCGCCGATCTCTGCCGGCGCGAGAATATCTGGTTTCACGTCGACGGAGCTTATGGCGCTCTCGCCATGCTCGCTCCGGATCTTGCGCCGAGACTCGCCGGCATTGAACGCGCCGATTCGCTGGCCTTGGACTTTCACAAATGGGGACAAGTGCCCTACGATGCTGGCTATATTCTGGTGCGAGACGGCGAGTTGCAGCGCAACGCTTTCGCTTCTCCGGCAGCCTACCTCAAGCGGGCAAATCGGGGATTGGCGGCGGGCTCACCCTGGCCTTGCGATTTTGGACCCGATCTTTCCCGCGGCTTTCGCGCGTTGAAGACCTGGTTCACGCTGAAGGTTTATGGTACCGACGCGCTGGGAGCGGTCATTTCCCGCACCTGCGAATTAGCCCGCTATCTGGAAAGCCGGATTGCGGAGACGCCGGAACTCGAACTCATGGCTCCGGTGGAACTCAATATTGTCTGTCTTCGCTATCGTGGTGCTGAGTCTGACGAGATCCAGTGCGATCAAATCAACGAAGAGATTGTCATTGCTCTCCAGAAGGAAGGCATCGTCGCTCCGTCTACAACCACTATTGGTGGCCGCGTGGCAATACGAGCCGCCATCGTCAACCACCGCACCAGTCGCGTTGAAATCGATGCCTTAGTCGACAATACGTTGTCTCTGGGCCGCGCTCTTCATCGACGCGCCCAGCCGTCCACCGCTGCGCAGCCATCCCCGGAATTTCATGCCCACGATGTTCTGCAGTCTCAATTGCAGACAGTAGAGAAACAGTTGGCATCTCACTCTGGCCCAGTCCCTCTACTCCTTTTTCTGCGGGCCAAGATCCTCGAACAAATGGGCCGGAGCCTGGAAGCCCGGAACGCCTACATCGAGTTACTCGCTCT
This sequence comes from uncultured Acidobacteriaceae bacterium, assembly GCA_963822025.1. Lineage (GTDB taxonomy): Bacteria > Acidobacteriota > Terriglobia > Terriglobales > Acidobacteriaceae > Acidiflorens. The sequence continues at coordinate 342,936 of CAWGFW010000001.1, forward strand.
TGACCCTTCTCACGTTGGCGCGCTAAACAGTCTCGGGAAACTTCTTTTCGCCGACGGCGAGAAGATCGAGGCGCAGCGACTCTACGCCGAAGCAGTGGCGAAACATCCGGACGATGCCATGAGCCAGTCGAATCTGGCCAATCTCCTCATGCAGGGCGGCGAGCCGGAGAAGGCTCGCGAGCACTACGAGCTCGCTTTGAAGATTGATCCGAACTATCAGCAGGCGCACGCCGGCCTGTCGTTTGTCTTTGCCGATCTCGAAAACACCGAGCGGGCATCCTGGCACCGGCGCGCTGCCTTTCATGGCCGATGCGTGATTCCGGCGACCTATCGCGGCGAAGGGCCGCCGATAAGAGTATTGGAACTCATCTCTACCAATAACAAGTGCATTTCGCGAATCACAAGTTTTCTAATTGACCGCGCGTTTCAGAAATATCGCGTAGTCACGGACTTCTACGACTCCATGACAACCCTGCCGCCGCATCAACTCGTCGTCAACTCGATCGGCGATGCCGACCTGGCCGCGGCGGCGCTGGCGGGCGCTCAGTCGCTGCTGGCCGCGACCACAGCTCCGGTCATCAATCCGCCTGCGGCAGTGTTGGCTACAGGCCGCTGCGATCTCGCAGCGCGTCTTTCCGGCGTGCCGGGTGTTATCGCTCCGAAGACCATCTCGTTGTCGCGGGAGTCGCTTGCCGCGCCGGACGCCGAGGCCACACTGGCGCGCCACGGCTTCGAGTTTCCACTCTTGCTGCGGACGCCAGGTTTTCACGGAGGCGAACATTTTCTGCGAGTGGAAACTCTCGCGAAACTTCCGGCTGCGCTCGCAGAACTCCCCGGCAGCGATCTAACCGCGATCCAATTTCTCGATGGCCGTGCGCCCGATGGAAAAATCCGCAAGTATCGGGTCATGATGATCGATGGACAGCTCTATCCGCTGCACGCCGCGATTTCGCGCCACTGGAAAATTCATTATTTCAGCGCCGAGATGGCAGACTTTCCGGAGCACCGCGCCGAGGATGCCGGGTTTTTGGAGAACATGCCCGGAGTGCTCGGGGCGCCCACCGTGGCCGCTCTCGAAGCGATTCAGGAAAAGCTCGGCCTCGATTATGGCGGAATTGATTTTGGTTTAAACGATCAAGGGGAAGTCCTGCTCTTCGAGGCAAATGCGGCGATGACGGTGATTCCACCCGACGCCGACAAGCGCTGGGACTACCGGCGCCCTGCCGTCGAGCAGATTTACCGTGCCGCACTAAAGATGTTGATGGAGCGGGCGAGGGCCACCTGCTGAGATCTTCCTGCCAATTCGGAAATCCTTGGCATCCACCACGAAATTCCTCTTTATCAGCCTTCAAGCATTGCATCACTCTTATGGACTCAAGCGTGCTCTGAATAGCACCGGGTCTCAGTCGCACAAACCTTTACATCGAGGGAAATCAATGTCAGCTTCGGGAATTCTGAGCAGCAATGTCAGCCAAAAATTCAGCAGCATTCCACTTGCTGTTAGGTTGGGCAGCGTTGTCGTGCGCATGAAAACGATGGCCAGGGATTGAATACTGAGGCTCCCGAAATTGCCATGTCTCGGGTATTGCGGGTTACCAATGTGAGGTTGTGCTGCAGGGCGGTAGCGGCAAGAAGGCCGTCAACGACGGGCAGCGGGGACTTCGTGGCGAGCGCCCTCGCCGTAATCGCGCCCGAGCGATCGGTGATCGCTTGATCAATGGCCAGAATGCGGCCCGCGAAGCGCAAACTGATTTCGTGGTCCAGCCATGTTTCGAGAGAGACACGGCGAGAGGACCCATCAGGCAGGGCAGCGATCTCCTTGCGAATCTCGCCGAAGGTGAGCACACTCAGGCAAAGAAGGTTTTCCTCCGTGGCATCGATCCACTTCGCAACCGCAGGCTCAGGTCTGGGCTTCACGAGCTCGGAAATAACATTGGCGTCGAGCAGGAATCCGCTCACAAGTCGACAATCCGGCCATAGTCTGGCTTCCTCTCCAGATCGATGGGCGCCTTGGCCAGAGGCGATTCGGCAAAGAACTGGACAAGGCTCCGTGGCTGCTTAGCGCGGCCCGCTGCTCGCTTTTGGCGGCGCAGGATCATTCTGTCACGGTGAACGTCTGGGTGCTCCTAACGGTGCCTCCTATTGTGGTGATCGTAATCGGTCCCGTCACAGCACTGGCAGGCACGGTTGCGGTTACCTGCTTGTCCGAGTTCACGCTAAACTCAGTCGACGCCACGCCACCAAAAGTGACCTCGGTGGTTTGCGTAAGGCTGACCCCGACAATCTGCACCTGCGTTCCCACTGGGCCGCTGGTTGGCCCGATGCGCTTGATCTGGGGTCGCACCTGGAAGGCCACGTTGCTCTCGAGCGTTCCGCTGAGCGTTCTTACCCTGACCCTGCCTGTGCGGGCGCCAGCCGGGACCTCCGTCGTGATTTCGGAACTCGAAACGACCGCGAACGTCGCTTCGGTGCCGTCGAAAGTGACCGCGGTAATACCGGTCAAGTTGGTTCCGAGAATGACGACAGGCGCTCCCACCTTGCCAGACCCGGGCGCAGTTCTTACGAACGGGTCAAGCCCCACGGACAGTCTGTAGACCGTGCCACAGCAGTTAGCTCCGCCCTGTCCCGTAGTTCCGTAAAAAGCTCCGTCCGTCGCCTGGAATAGAGCGCTGTAGGGAAGGTCGCCAGACCCCCAGTCGAAGCTGTAAAGCGTGCTCAGCCTCCCCCAAGGTGTGATCGTGAAAATGGTGCCAGCGTCCGCGTCCCCGCCGTTGGTAGTGGTCCCATAGAAGTTTCTATCGGTGGCTTGCACCAGCGCTGCGCCGGGGTTAGCGCCGTCAACCCCATTTCCTTCAAAGTTGTGTAGCACGGTCAGCGTACCGGCGGGCGTGATCTCGAAGACCGTGCCATCACCATTGGCTCCGCCACTTGAAGTTGTTCCATAGAAATTTCCGTTGACGGCTTGCACCAGCCCCGCGACAGGACTATAGCCGTCCGAGCCACTGAAGCTATGCAACGTGGTCAACCTGTTCGCCGGCGTGATCTCGAAGATCGTGCCCGCGCCACCGGACGTCGTCCCATAGAAGTTCCCGTCGCTGGTTTGCACCAGCGCCCCAACTGGGTTGGCACCATCAACGCCATGGAAGCTGTGCAGCCTGGTCAGTTTGCCCGCCGGTGTGATCTTGAAGATCGTACCCGCACCATCGCGCCCGCCGCCTGCCGTTGTGCCGTAAAGGTCCCCGTTGGCGGCTTGTATCAACGGCGCGGTGGGAACTTTGCCGTCTTCGCCCGCGAAGGAGTACAGGGTGGTGAATGTGCCCTCCGGGGTAAGCTGGAAGACAGTACCATCGTTATTGATGCCGCCACCCTGCGTCGTCCCATAGAAGATCCCGTCGCTGGCTTGAATGACCCCTCCGAAAGAGTGCTCGCCGTCCGTACACAGATATTGATCGCAGAATGCGTAGAGCGTCGTCAGCGCGCCGCCAGGGGAAATGTTGAAAATCGTGCCCCCCATGGCGTTAGGACCTCCGTAGTTGGTGGTTCCATAGAAGTTCCCGTCAGTTCCCTGAACGAGAGAGGCATGGGGTTCGTCCCCATCGAGCCCAGTGAAACTTGTCAGCACGGTGAAGGTCTGTGCGGACGTACTAATCGCTGCCGCAACACATAACACGAGAACAGCACAAACCGATTTCGCCAAGACAAGTTTCCGCACGCCACCTTTGTTGGGACGTTGCGCGCGCGCAAGCATGAGCTGAGTGACAGTTCGGAGATGAGACATGACGACTCCTCCAGTGGCGCGAGATTCAGGAAATTGGCGCTGCACCAGAACTCGCGAGACAGGCAGGGTCCGACTAGAAAAACTAACTGCGGGGCGCGTGGGAAATGATGCAACGAGTGCCGACGGCTAAGATTCTCGTTTCTGGGAACCGGGCAGTCAGTGACCGCTGACACACTTAGCGGTGTCGTTCCGCTCGAGTGTAAATAGCGATTTCGCAATAGTGTCTAGTTCCGTGACAGTAAAGCTCGGAAATCGTCAGCAATTGCAAACGCGCATCAAGCGACAGATAATCTTACTGCCAGTTTCGGGGGTCCCCTGGCATCCACCGCAAATTCCTCATGAAATTGCGAGATCTGGAGGTTTGCACTGGCGAACGGCAAACACTAGGAATTTGAAGTCTTCTTTGCCTTCGACCAACGCGCACGAATTGCTTTCTGGGCAATCACTCGCCGCTGTTCCGGGGTCAGTTTCTCCTGCCGCGCTTTTGCACCTAAGCGACCCAAAGCTACGGCATTAGGATTCTTCTTTTTCTTTTCTGACATTTAGCAGATTCAAACTTAACCTCACTCTTAACAAAAATCAAATACCCGTTGACATCATACTCAGCGCTAAGTATACTCAGCGCTGAGTATGAAAGGCAGTGGATTTTATGAAAAGCAAAAGCGCTGCAGCCCGAACGAGCATTCGCACCGCTCGAAAGGTTTGGACCAACCTTTCTCGAGAAGCTCTTACTCGCCTCAGGGAGATTGCTACGCAACACGACTTTTCCGTAGGTCCGGTGATTTGATCTAGTTAAATAGCGGCTGGTACGTCACGCACACAGGTCTAATTGGCCTGGCGCGTCGCAAAAGATGTAATGGCATTCGGGTCGAAGCCGTCGATTCGCTTTGTGATTCGGCGGCAAATCGCTTCGTTCTCAAGGCGACGGTTTTCCCATCCAAGGGCTCGTCCGGCTTTGTCGGCTACGGCGACGCCGATCCGTCCAACGTTTCTTCTCTCGTCCGCGGCGCCGAAATGCGCGTGGCCGAGACACGCGCCGTCAACCGCGCCCTGCGTAAGGCCTATGGCATCGGCATCTGCTCGATCGAGGAAATTGGAACCATTCCAAATCCAGTTGAAAAGCTCCCTCCGCAAAAGGCGAACGGAAACGGAAATGGGAATGGGAATGGCGGCCCGAAAGTCCGTGACCGTCTCTGCCAACTCATCCGCCAGCACAAGCTCGATCCCGAACTTGTGAAGGCGTACGCCGTCGACTTCTGCGGCACAAAGACGCTCAAGGGGGCCACGCGCGAACAGATCGAGAACTTCGTCCAGGAGCTTGCCGACTGGGCCGCGAAGGACCGCAATGCCCTGCTCTGCCAGCTCAACAGCTACGAGCGTCCCAAGCAGGAGGTGGTCGCATGAAACGCCAAGTCCCTGGCCTCGCCGAGACTGCCCGCGATTCTCGTCCGGAAATTCCCGACGGCGTCTACCTCGTTCGGGTTAATGGCGCCCAGTTTCGTTGGCACGCCACGAAACCTTTTTATGTCCTTCGACTCGCTGTCGTTGAGCCCATAGTTTGGCTGGACACTCCATCGTCGGTCGTCTTTACTGCACCCAAAAAGCGATGTGGAAGCTCGGCTGGTTCCTCCGCGATTTTCTCTACGATCCCGAGCTCTTGGCTCACGAACAGGTCGACGAGAAGGCTTTGCCCGGGTTGCGCGGTGTCGTCAAGATTAGCCACACCGTGCTCAACGGCATTTCACTGATCAACCTCGACGGCTTCGCCCCAGCGAGTCGGTGGGAAGAACTGTCCGCAGCTCCCGTTTCGAGCGCTCTTCGCGCTGATACGAAGGAGGTCACCCGATGACCTACTCTTACACCCAGATCAGCCAATATCTGAGCTGCCCGCGCCGTTACCGCCACCGTTACCTCGACGGTTGGCAGGAAAAAGATACGCGTGCGCCGATGCTCTTTGGACGCGCCTTCGAGCAGGCCATCGCCGCTCTGTTTCGCCGCGAAGACCCGGCCGCCGTGCTGTTCGAGCAGTGGGGTCTGTGCAAGGACATGGGCCTGACCTACTCCGGCAACGACACCTGGGACCGCATGCTGCAGCAGGGCGTCCAGTTGCTTGAGCGCTTCGCTCAGGACAATCGCATTCGCATTCGACGGCCGCGCTCAAGGCAGCAGGTTCAGTTCAATAGGGCACTCGGCGCTGACAGGGATTTCGTAGCCTACATCGACGCCATCGGTGAACTGGACGGAACGCCCTGCGTTCTGGAATGGAAGACGACGTCTGCCCGATATCCCGAAGAGCCAGCTGGCATCTCAGCGCTCGATCCGCAACTCGTCTGCTATTCGTGGATGACCGGGATCGACGAAGTCGCCCAGGTTGTCTTTGTCCGTAAGCGACTCGTCGAAGTGCAGTTTTTGCGCGCCACGATTAGCCAGCAACAGCGCGACGAGTTCGCCAACCTAGTCGATGACACGGTGCGACGAATCGAGTCCGGACTGTTCCTGCCGCACAGCGGCATCCGCTTCCCGCAAAACCCATGTACGACTTGCCCCTTTATCGGGCTTTGCCTCGATCAGCAAAACTTGGTCGACGCTGCTCTCATGCGCAAGCCAGGAGTTGATCTTGGTCTGTTTGACGAACTTTCGTTTTAGGCCGACGCCCATTCTGCCCAAACTCAATCGCAAGCGAGCGCTCTTCGTCCTCACCAAGATCGACGAGATCCTGGCGTGGGAGCGGAAAAAAGAGGCGGAGCGGGATACTCGCTTTGTAGAGCTTGGACGGTATTTGTGCGAAGTACGGGCGGGGCAGTACTGGAGGCTGGAGAAGTTGAAGTCGTTTGACGAGTTTCTGGCGAGGCGGTTCCCAGAATCGAGAAGGAAGGCGTACTACCTCATGTCGATCCATGAACACCTACCTCCTCAGGCGAGGAAGGATCTGAGGGAAATCGGGTGGACGAAAGGGAGGGAGTTGGCGAAACTGGCGCGCCGGGACGGTCAGCACTTCGATTGTGCACCCTGGGTGCACAAAGCGCGAGAGCTGCCAAAGGAGGACTTCAGGCGGGAGGTGGAGAAGGAGCTGACGGGAAAGGAAGAGGAACCATCGGAGCTGATCTACTTCAAAGTCTATAAGAACCAGATTCCGGTCGTCGAAAAGGCGATCGAGACGGCAGCTCTGATGCTAGGCACAGACAAATCGCGCGGCTATTGTCTGGAAATGATCTGCGCCGACTTCCTCGCGGGCGCGCACCTCGACAATGGCGACCCGGAGATCCTGCTTAACTCGATATCCCGCTACTACAGGTTCCTGTCGGGCGAGCAGCAACGAACATTCCTCGAAAACCTGCGTGAGCACGTGGCGTTAGAATGATTCGCCTCAAAGACGAGCCCTTGCGGATGGACCCCGTATCTTACGAAAGTCTACGCCAGGAAATCCTGCGTCGCGATGCCTGGAGGTGCCAATCCTGTGGCACGATGACGAATCTCGAGGTGCACCACAGAGAGTTCCGTAGTCACTCTGGAGTGGATTCCGAGGAAAACTTAATCACACTATGCACTTCATGCCACGCGAGAGTGCACCGCCGTTAGTCGCCACTGCCGGGAAACCAAACCGCATTCGCAGTCAACGGTAATGACGATCAGCGATCAGTTCCACTCATAAGTTTCCAGTCGGCACGACACCACCTCGACGGCGACCGTCGCGCGATATCCCTCCGCGACGCTGAGGTCTGCGAGGCACCATTCTCTTAGACCTTCGGTGTGCCCACTCACTTCCTCAAGTGCGGGTTCGAGGTTGGGGTGTGTCGTGACGGAAAAATCTGTCAGCGGAAACGAAAGACCTTCACCAGTCGCCTTCAGGAAGGCTTCCTTGCGAGTCCAGCAGGCAAAGAAGCCTTGGACGCGAAGCTGATCGGGCAATAATTGAAGCCCGGCACGTTCGCGGAGGGAAAAGAATCGCTCGGCAAGCGAACCGGTGTCTACATCCCCGCGGATTCTTTCGATGTCGACGCCCAGCCGGTGCTGACTCCCTACTGCAATGAGGGCCACGCCGGCCGAATGCGACACATTGAACTGCAGTGACTTTGGATTCTGCTCGGCTAGGAGTCCAGGCTTGCCGCTAGCAGAATATTCAAAACAAATCTCGGTTGCGGGAATTTGAAGGTAGCCGGCCAGCAATTGCCTAAGGACGGAACGACATCGGCTAAAGTGAAGACGATCCTTCTCGAAATGAAATCGGTTGGCGCGTCCCAATTCATCGGGAGAGAGTATGCTGGCCTCGAAGCCGGCAGTCTTCCATTCGTCGAGGCGCACCCTCCAAACATCGACGCGTTCAGTGGAAAATGTCAGTGACGATGGGGCTTGCAACCACGATGTGTGGGGGCGCTGTTTCAAGTTCGGATCACCGACAATCTCGGTGACTTCGTTGATCATTTCCTAACGCTGTTCACCAACCTTCATCATGCTCTAAAGCAGTTGGAGCACCAAGGTTTCGCCCAGCGTATTGTAAAGCGCGTCGAGCCAGTCTTCTGACAAATCGTTCCGGACGACTCCGCCTATTGTGGCAAATCCGAGTTTCCAGAAGGTGACGATGCTCGACGGACAACTTCCAACCAGAGACAGCGCAGTTTTCGCGCACGTGCTCGACCTTGTTCGCTTTGAATATTGGAATTACGGGGGCATGCGATAAACACCAGCTCAATGCCACCTGCGCGCGAGTTTTCCCCACAGCGACTGCTACCTGTCCAAGTGCATCGCCAGGATCGCACCTGCGCATACTATCGAAATCGGTCGCGAGGGGACTGAATGCCAGGAGACTGATCTGCTGGGCGTCGCAATATTGCAGGAGCCGATCTTCCGGCGTGCGATCCACCAGGCTGTAGCGCACCTGATTCGAAACAATCCGCGTCGACGAAAGAACTGACTGCGCGCGGCGCAGCTCAGCAACGGTAAAATTACTGACGCCAATGAAGCGAACCTTCCCGGTCTCAACCAATCGCTCCATCGCGGACATGGTTTCCCCGATGGGAACCGTATAGTTAGGCCAATGCAACTGATAGAGATCGAGGAAGTCAGTTCCTAGTTGCCTCAAACTGCACTCGGCCGCTTTGATCACGTCTTGCCGGCGAAAGTGGCGGGGTGAAACCTTGCTGGCAAGAAAAACACGGTTACGAATCCCCCGAATTGCCTGACCAACCACCGTTTCCGTCCCATACACTTCCGCCGTGTCGATGAAGGAGACGCCAAGTTCTATTCCGGTCTGAAGAGGTTCCACGCCGCCCTTGTACTGCCACGTGCCCAGCGCGAGCTCCGAAACCTCCACTCCGGTCTCCCCCAGTCGTTTTAGTTTCATGCGTCAGGCTCCAGGAGCATCTGTGCCATTAACGGAGGCGGCCGTGGACGATGAACCAGCAGCTGTGATTGATGTCACATCTCGCTGTGGCTCAACTCACAGACGGGAGTGCCCAAAGCAGTTCATAGTGAGCCCCTCAGGATGGAGGCTATGTCCACACTCTCCCATTGGATGTACCCGTTGGCAGGATTCTACGCGGCAGTCGGACTGGTTATCCTTCGCTTGGCACGCCGACATACTTGTCGAGTCTGTCACCTTCGCGGCGAGTGCCCCCACCGCCCATTGGCTGGCCCGCCTCCGTGCATCACGAGACAAACGACTCCATCCGACATATCAACCGACAATACTAGTGAGGAGTCTCACACAAGTGCCAACACTTAAGCCAAGCGGTCCCCGAGCAGTTCCAGGATAGACATTCGCCAACTCATAAGACACTTCGAGCCAGAGGCTGCTGGGCGCTTAGGCACAATTCGAACTGTTCTTCAATAACAACCTAGTCGCGCAACAACGCAGGCGGGGCAACCTGCGGGCTCACTCTGGACATGCTTCCCTTACTCACGTGCCATCCTGTTTTCGCTAGCAGAGCTTGGACTACGTGAGTGCCGTAGAGCATGGCTCCTGTAGCAGTACCCATTGTGTTTGTGATGATGTCCAGTGTGCCTGACTCGCGCGTTGGCAGATATCCCTGCAAAATCTCGATTGTAAGACTAACAGCACCGCCTAGAATAATAGCAACGAGTAGTGGCCGGTTCAAAGCCTTCGCCGATGAACAATAAGCGCACAACAAAAAACCTAAAGGAACAAAAGCAGCGACGTTGAGGGTGACATCCTCCCCAAAAGTCCAGTTGCCTTGGAATTCCTTCCAGAATGGTTCCAGAAACTTCTTGTGTAACACAAAGTAACGGTTAGGAATCCGAAGATCGGGTTCCGAGGTGACCTCGTTGTGAACTACAGAGCCCCTGCCCTCATTGAATAGATAAAGCGTGCGAATGCTCTCCTCTCCGACAAGCTGAACTCCTAGGCCCTTGCCCCACGAGTCATAGTGTTGTGACACCTGCGCCGCCGTCAGTTCGCGATCGAACATTCCCAGGCCCCACAACTGTCCGCCCCAGGTGTTATTTTGTACCGGAGAATTGCCGATCACTAACTCCCCCTCGAACTCCTTACCACTAAGCGCAAATTTCGGAGAGGTTCTGACCAACATGCCGTTGAGATAAACCGACGTCCCTCTTGGTCCTGACGTTATAGTGATGAGTAATTTATTTCCAGCGCGAAAAACGTGGTCAATGGCCAGATGAGACGATCTTAGGCGCTGCCGCGGATCCACGACATTCTGGATTACGAAAAGGTCGTCGTCGCTTTGCGCGACCGCAAATTTCACAGGATTTTTTTCAGTGGAGAACGCAACGATGTCATTCGAGTCAAAGGTTGCGGCGGGCTGTAACCAGATCTCAAGGCTACACGGCCCATCCTGCGTAGCTGACGGGCGAAATTCGCCGGCGCTCAATATGCTGCCATAATCACCAAACAAAAGACCATTACGGTTGCTCAACCAACTCACCGCATTCTTGGGAGCATGGAAAGGCCACAGCCCAGCGACGAGAATGCCACACAACACCAGAACGCAAGCGGTTTTAAGGAGTAATGGAACCCTTCGTGGCGGGAAAAGTTGCTTTTCCACTAATTTGCCAGGAGCGGACGTTTTCAGATCCCACGCTTCGTATGCTTATAAGCCTTTTTCGCCCAGACAAACGGCGTAACCGTGTATGACTTCACTGTATCCAACACGTTAGATTGTCCCGGAGGCATTGGGTTAAGGCCACACTTCCGGAGCAAAAAATTCGCTCGGTACGCATTGGCTCGCAGTTCGTCCTTGAATTGAAAATTGACGCTGAGTGACACCGAAACATTATCGTTATTCTCTAGCCAGTGTGGACAGTTCACTGGAATATGAACTCCCATGCCCGGCGCGAGCCTGTAAGACTTCGCCCGATGTTGTAGATGCTTCTTGTAGACCGCTGCGTTGAAGTCGACCGCCCAGAATCGCTCAATTTCTTCTTCCGAAAGAACCTCGCGATCTTCTCGATCAAAAACATGGAGCGTCTTTGCCCCTCGAATCTGCAGGAGAAAATTGCATTCCCGATCGATGTGATAAGTGGTGACTCGTTTGGGTGAAGTGACAAAAATAATAATGTCTTCCACCAGGATTTGAGAGTCGATTTCAGGTCCCATGTTTTCCTTGAGTTCCGCCAGGCCGCGATCTAGGAACACTCGGTATTCGGGATCACGCTGTGCCGACTTGAAAACAAACCATGCGCCACAATTCTCAACACGTTGGAGAGCCTCCTTCGCGGAAAAGGGAGCCTGAGCGATTTCATCCCATCGCTGGTCAACCCTAACATCGCCCGCGTCATAGTGAAGATCATGCGGCCGCATCTTGAGTGTACGGTCGGCAAGATCCATTAACGCGGGAAGTTGAAAGAGTGGATGGCTGGCGAGGTAATGGGATACTTCAAAACTCGTCCGATTGAATTGCTCGCGAAATCGCTCAGGGTCTGCCACAATCCAGCGGTCCGACCGCCCGACTTCAGACGCAACCACAGTCACCATCGATCGCCTCCTTGTCGTACTTTTCGTTTCTCGAGTCTAACGAAGACTCATAACAGCCGGCTCGTCCGATGAACATCGGTACCTGAAAAATTGTCGCATAGCGGCGGGCCCAGTCTTTGCGCGTCTTATCCAAAGGCTCCAACCCCCAATACTCCCAAGGCCACCCTCGCCGTTCACGCACATTAATTTCATGAAGTTCTTCGATTCGTAGAACAATTGGCTGCAAGCGAAATTGCCGCGCCACCCGCTCTCGGACATCCAGGTCCACGCCCCGACAGAGAAGTAAACCTCCCGGTTTTACAAACTGAACTATCCCACGCAAGCAGGTCGTGGCTTCATGTTCTCTCATAAAGATGAGAAAGTTGTTCGCAATCACGATGTCCTGAAGACCCACTCGTCGACGGAGTCCATTATCCCGGACATCTCCCACGATCCACTCTACCCCAGCAGCGAGCGAATCCTTAATCTTAAGTTCGTCTTGAGTAATGTCAAAGAGCTCAGGCCAGAAATCCTCCGGAAGTCCACTCAGTTCCCGGTCTTTCGCGGAATACCGCCCGGCTTTTGCCTTTTCAATTACTGGCGGTGATAGGTCGACACCAATTGCTGAAATCTTCAGATCGCCGCGTGCCTTCTGAAGCGCCCAAACAACAGAATAAAGTTCCGCCCCAGTACTGCAACCCATGACGCACAAACGAACCGTGTCGCCAAATTCAAAGTCTTTGACAAGATCGCCAATCGACAGAAGTAACGGAGGATAGCGCCGAAAGCGAGTCGTCGTCGGAGCCATGTTCGACTGCTGCCTTGAGCTGAACTTTCGCGATAGCGTATGAATACAGCGATTGATGTAGCTACCGGGTGGTCGATCTTGCAGCCCGGTGGGCAAGTACCGCCACAGAGTCCCGCCGGCTCTCTTAATTTGTCGAGCTAGGAATTGCACGTCCAACATTTCCTTTTCCTAATGACAGATATAGTTACAGTTAAAAGCTTTTGATTTAGTAGTTCGAGTAGTCGAATGAACATCTGACCTCAATCTAAGATTTGACAGTGGTTCTGCGGAAAGACGAGGATTGGAGTCGCTCAAAATAAGCCGTCTCCCGGTCCAAGTAGCCAGAGTCGAATCGATCCATAGCAGTTAGGAATCTGGCAAATGGACTCCGCTTGATCACCTGCTTCAGTTCACGGTAAACGCTGTAAAAGGCGCGCATTCTCCTTGCAGTAAAATCCAATCTTGCTGGGCGATTTACGTCGTATCCCAACTCCTCCAAAAGTGGCGCTAGTAGCGCTTCCATTCGCTCCGCTTCTTTTCCTTCGAGCCCCTTCCACCGTCCTATCGGTTTAAAGGTCTCGCGACTGGTGGCGCCATTGAAAGATGAGTTGGGCGTCCGAACCGTGCCAATAGCGTTCTGCTGGATGCGTTCATAGTTCAAGTCGTGATGAATAAACGCGCTCATCACCTTCAGTGTCTCTCTTGGTTGACGGACAAGGTCTTCGTAGCGAACCTCAAGATAGTCAGCCCCGAGGCGTCGGCCGTATTCGCGGCCTTTTTTGACCATCCACTCCCAGTAGAGCGCTGACACCAACAACCCGTGGTCTTTGTCCCAAGGGCAACGGGGTTCATATGGCCACCCCAGATGGTTCAGAGACGTCGCGACATCTCTTCCGTCCCGTATGTTATGGATGAACAGCGCATTAGGTATAGTTGCTTTGATCCGCGGCATGTGCAAGACATAGGCATTCGTGCTATCTGCCCAACGCTCGACACCCTGTTTTTGAGCCGTGCGATCCATAACTATTCGCAAGAAATCGCCTGCATTTCTGCAATCGGATAGAATTTCTGCACGAATTTCTTCACCGTCAAGACCAGTTCTCTTAAAGTGGTCACTTTGAAGCCACATGTTTATTAACTTCAAGCGGTTCTCTTTTGACCGCAACCGACGGTCGCCATAAACCGGCGCTATTCTGTTAAACACGTCACTGTCAGTTTGGTAAACGGCAAAATTTCCGGACGACAAAAGGGTGTCATACAGAAATGTCGAACCAGATCGAGTACAACCAACCACGAAAACCGGTGCTTTTGCTCTGTCAATATCCGCACTTGTGCGCTTCCGAAATGACTTCATACCGAACCTCCGACGGTGTTCATAAGCTAGTCTGGCTGAGAAAGCAACAAAGACTAATTCGTGCTCTCGAGAATCCGTGCGGCATCGCGGTCCTTGCGAAAGTTCAAAAGCGAATCGACAAGATCTAAATAAATGTGTTGGTTTACGTCCCAGGCATACTTCTTGACGAATTCAGTTGCGTTTCGCACTAAATTCTCTCGGACCCCACCGTCCCCAATCAACAACAACATTGCGTCCGCCAGACTTTTATCGTCGTTTGCTCGAAAAAACTTAGCAACGTTCTCGTTAAAATAAAAGGTGTCAACTTCGGTGTCCGGAACAATCACCGGAACCGCCATCGCCATAAACTCAAGAATCTTTGTGCTGAACGCTTCGTTCCCGAAACCGTTACCTCTCTTCGGTACAATTCCGAGGTCGGCGTTCTCAATCACTCTGACCATTTGTTCAACGGCCAGGGATCCCTCGAAAAAGACTCGATTCTCCAATCCGAGTTGCGCAACCAATGATTTCAGAAACGCGGACTGGTCTCCTGACCCATAGATATGAAATTCGGCTTCCGGAACTTTGTTCTTTATCAGCGAAAAGGCCCGGACGGCAATGTCAAGTCCCTGATGATAGGTGAGAGTTCCCGGGTACAGAAGAATAAACTTTCCGTCAACTCGATCTCTTCCTTTGGTGTGAAAGACCTGCGTGTCCGGAAAATTGAGGATGGTTGTAACTTTAGATTTGGCTACTGACCTTCCCTCCAGAACGTCTCTGCCAAATGTGATTGGAGGCGATCACATGATCCGCGAATGCGGTCGACAGCCGCTCCATAGCAACCAGCGATTTGAATATCAGCGAATCCTGCGAAGCTCCAAACTTGCTGGAGTAAAACTCAGGCACGATATCGTGGATATCCAAGATCACTTTGGATCCCATGATTTTCGGGAAAAGCGCAGCGAACACTTCGAAATCCGGCACAGAGTGGACGTGAATGAGGTCGTAGGGCTCCTTCAAGTGCTCACGTATTAGAAAATACAATGAGCGCCAAAAGAATAAAATCAGTTTTGCCAAATAGTCGAATTTGCCCTTTTCGTTCTTAATACGGGTTTGTAACCGAAACACGCGCACACCATTAACAATATTGTTGTTTACTGTCTGTCCCTCTCTTCGCAGCGACAAAGCATCCACATGGTATCCATGTTTTACCAGTGTCTCGGCATAGCGGCGTACGCGGTTGTCAGAGTCATACATTGAGTACGACACCATGCACGCTCTCACTAGTTAAGGCTCCGAGTCGGTACCGTGTCCATGGCTTTATCCATGCACACTTTCAGCTCCGCAGCCAATTGCTCCACAAATGGCTCCAGGAGCATGCCCGCAGGATAGACCGGCAAGGTTACGATGTCATATCCTCCACCGGCAAGGCGATCCCAGTAAATGTCGGGACCCAAATACTTGGAGTACTGTTTCACAGGACGGAAATCGGTGATCCGCCCGGGGTAGGGCTTCGCTACGTATTTCACGGCAGCTCGATCGGTAATATCCCAAATCTGAGCTAAGAGTGAGGATTCAGACTTGCTCGCGGATAGCCTCCTTGATAACTTACCGCGCCAGATATTCGATCTGCTTCTAAGAGTCTTTAGTTTTTCTTGGAAGAACTTAACTTTATCCTTGAAGCTCAAAATCGTAAAATTGCTCGCGTGGAATAGGAATCTTTCCCCTTGATGGTATGTCTTGCTCCAGATCGAATACGGTCGGATCTTAGACCAATTAAGCGTATCGAATAGCGCCAGGAGCGCCACCTCTTCACGCTGGTTCGTAAGTTGCTGGGCCATCTCTAAAGCGATCGTACCCCCCAAGCAATAACCACCTAGGTAATACGGTCCATGGAGTTGGACGGTCCGGATCTCTTGGACATATAGAGCAGCCATATCTTCTATTCGAGTTAGCAAAGGCTGCTCCCCGTCCAACCCAGGAAACTGTAGACCATAAAACGGTTGGTTATCCCCAAGGTGCTGCGAGAGATCCCGATAAAGGAGCACATTCCCTCCCGCCGCATGAACGCAGAAGAAAGGAGGCCGCGACCCAAACGGTTGAATGGGTACGACCGGAGACCACATCGGAGCGCTTGCATCGCTCTGAAGAAAACGTGCAAATTGACGGATTGTCGGCGCTTCAAGCAATGTTGAGAGCGGTAACTTAGCGTTGAAGACGTTCTCAATCTGATTAAACAATCGGACTGCTAATATCGAGTTTCCTCCCAGCTCAAAATAATTCTGATGGACGCCTATCGAGCGAACCCCGAGAAGCTCTCCCCATATCTGTTTCAATTGCCTTTCCGTGTCATTCTGCGGAAACACAATTTCTCCGTGGGAAGATTGTGTCGCCAAGGCAGCGTGCTTCTTAGTCCGTGCCGACGGTCCCACCTCAGCGACCTTCAAGTTGGGATTCTCCAGGATCGCATCGAGGATTTTGTGGTAATCCTCGAGCATCAAGCGGATAGTGGTCGGGTCAAACAGGTCTGGGTTGTACTCGAGTTGCGCACGGACCCCCTCCTGACGTTCCAGCAAGCCCATCTGGAGCTCGAAATGGGTTCCCAATCCAAAATCCCGCAACGGCGTTACCGTCAACTCGTTCAATGATCGGGGCTGCAGAAAGGCGTTCTGATAGAACAAGTAGCATTGCGACAGCGGATTTCTCCCGCGCAGCACGCTCGAGTCCAAGTTCTTCAGCAGCACTTCAAAAGGAATGTCCGCGTGGCTCAAAGCGTTGACCGCCACATCTCGCACTCGGTTCACCAGTTCGAGCAGTGTAAGATTCCCCGACAGATCGATGCGAAGCGAAATCGGCCCCGCGAACGGACCAATCAGAGGTTCCGTCTCGGTTTGGCGATGGGCTACTGGAGATCCAATCACGATATCCTTCTGATCCGTGTACCTGGACAGCAACACTGCAAACCCAGTTACCAGCACCATGAACATCGTCACATCGTGAGATTGACCAAAATTCTTCAATGCCCGCGTGAGGTCGTCCGGCAGCAGCAGCGTCTCCATCGGTTCCGACGCCGGCTGGCGCCCGACCGGTTTGTCAGCTGAAAAGTTCAGGACCGGCAGCGGAGCCGCAAGTTGCTTTTTCCAGAATTCAAGCTGTTGCCGCGCTTCGTCCGAAGCCAACCATTCCTGTTGCCAGTGCACAAAGTCGCTGTATTGAATGGTGAGAGGAGGCAGCACCGGCTCTCGCCCGTCGACGAGTGCCTGATAAATCGTCCACAGGTCGCGCTGAATGATCCCTTGTGACCAACCATCAACCAATATGTGATGGGTGCTGATGACCAGAACATGGTCCTGAGCGCCGAGGCGGAACAACCGCCCTCGCAACAGTGGTCCGTGCGCCAGGTCAAAAGGGGCGCTCGCTTCCTTCCGAATCGCTTCTTTCAATCTCGCTGGTTGGTCTCCTTCTGCGACGGCATCTAAAGAAGTCACTCCCAAAGTTATAGGTAACGATGGAGAAATGACTTGTATCAGTTCGTTTTCTATTCGTTCAAACGAGGTGCGGAGTGTCTCGTGGCGTTCCACGAGATATTGAAAGCTCCGTTGCAACTTCTCAAGCGAAAGAGGCCCCGTCAGCCGCACGCACGCCCGCATGTGCAGGGCAGGATTGCCCGGCGCCAGTTGTTGCAATGTCCAGAAACGTTCCTGAGCTACGCTAGCAGGCATGAAGTAGCGCTCGCGCGATTGAGCGAGTTCCTCGGCTACAGTTTCGGCTTCCGGCTCTAACACCGCAGCACCCAATGAATGCGTCGTCACCGCAGACGATGTTGATGTAGTCGAGGGATTGCCACGATTCTTCTCAGCTAGCCTCTTCTGTTGAAGCTCCGCAATGCCTTCGAGCATTGCGAATTCCGAAAGCTTCCGATTAGGATTCTGCGCAATGGTCTCCAGCATTGACCGATAGTTGCCCAGCAATCTCGTAATCGTGCCAGCATCGAACAGATCGGTGTTGTATTCGCAAGCCAGACGCCAACCTTCATTGCGCAGGACAAGAAAAACGTTCAAATCGTAGAGCGCGCCCTGACACTTGGAAGGGATTACGGTCAGCTTGATTCCAGCGAACTCTAGAGGCTTAACCGGATCCCTCTGACAGATGAAGTTCAAGCGAAACAAAGTGTGGTGGCTCGGATAGTCCTTCGGGCGGAGCTCCTTCAGTAGTTGCTCGAAGCGTAAATTCTGATTGGCAAGCGCTTGCATCCCCGTGTCCTGAACCCGGGTTACTAAGTTCGAGAAAGATGGATCGCCGGAAAGATCCATGCGGAGAATCACATTGTTGATGAAGAGCCCTATCAACGGCTCCATCTCAACATTAGTGCGGCCCGCGACTTGGGTAGCCACTCCGAAGTCCACTTGTCCGCTGTATTGGTACATCACCGTTGCGAGCGCCGCCAACATAGTGTTGAAGAAGGTTGCACCTTCGCGATTGGCAATTTCTTTAATCGCATCCGTAAGTGCTACCGGCAGCAGGATAGATGTAATAGTGGCTTCGTAGGTGGGAAATGCCTGTCGCGGATGGTCGGTAGGAAACTCCAGTAAGGGAAGATCCTTCAGCCGATTCTTCCAATAGGCGAGCTCGCCTTGAACGACTGGCCCCTCCGCCTGTTCACGCTGCCAGATCGAATAGTCGCCGTACTGAACTCGTAACTCAGGAAGGACAGGATCAGATCCCCGCGAGTAGGCTTCGTAAAGCGCTCCAAGTTCGTTTGAGATCAGGCCGATCGACCAGTAATCCGCGACCGTGTGGTGTGGAGTAACCAGCAAAACGTGCTCATTGTCCTCAGCCCTGAGCAAACTGGCGCGGAAGAGCGGCCCCGCACTTAAGTCAAATCCTCGTCGGGCCTCCTGGAAAGATAGCCGATCTACCTCCGCATCTCGTTCCGCCTTTACCAGATGTCGCAGATCGGTAACCGGAACATCGATCCGCAAAGATTGCCTGATAACCTGCACAGGTTGTCCATCAGTAACCGAAAAGGTCGTGCGCAAAGCTTCGTGACGTTGAACAATCTCATTGAACGCACGCCTGACCAATTCGATATTGAGCGCACCCTGCAATCGAAAGCGAACCGGCACGGCCCACGTGGGATTGCCCGGTTTTAAGCGGTCAAGTCCCCAGAACCGCTCCTGTCCAAGCGAAGGTGGAAGAGCATACACTTCTTCCGCCGGCGCACTAGCGGCAGCGCTATTTGCAAACGATGGGTTTGAGTGTTCCAAATCCGTCACTTCACTGATTCCTTCTGGGGGACACTAAGAACCGTTTTCACTCTGTATTTCTCGCGCGAGACTGGAACAATACTTGACATCGCGGCCTTCTCCTGACCGTTGCCATTGTTCCCTATCTGCGCTAACAACGCCACAATCGTCCGATGTTTCAGGAATTGCGCCGGAGCAATCTTGATTCCCGCCTTGCCGGCTCGCGCCGCAATCTGGAATATATGCAGCGAATCCGCGCCCAACTCAAAAAGATTGTCCGTTACGCCAACCTGCTCCAGGTGCAGTACCTCTGCCCAAATACTCGCGAGTGTCTTCTCCTGATCGGAGTTCGGAGCTACGAATTCTCGCTTTCTAGCGATACGCCCACTATCCGGCGCGGGCAGGGCTTTGCGGTCTATCTTTCCGTTTGGCGTAAGCGGCATCGAATCCATCCGCACGACCGCCGACGGCAACATGTAATTGGGCAACTTGCCGGTTAGGAATTCGCGAACGGCAACCACCGTCAACGCCTGCTGGTCACTCGTGACGTATGCAACCAGCCGTCTGTCTCCAGGGATATCTTCGCGAACAATAACAACTGCTTCCCGAACACCGGGATAGCGCGCTAAGACCGTTTCGATCTCTCCCAGTTCGATGCGGAACCCGCGCAACTTGACCTGATGATCCAGCCTGCCCAGGAACTCGACGCTGCCATCAGCATTCCGTCGAACCAGGTCACCAGTCTTATAGAGTCTCGAATCCGGAGCACTGCTGAACGGGTTGGGTATAAACTTCTCCGCAGTCAACTCAGAACGCCGGAAGTATCCTCGCGCCAGCCCGTCGCCTCCAATGTATAACTCGCCCGGCACACCGAGCGTCGCCAACTCGTTCTGTACGTCCAACACGTAGAACTGCGTATTGTCGATGGGAGGACCGATAGGCACCGGACCTTCTCCCTCTGTGACCCGCAAAGTTGACGACCAAATTGTCGTTTCCGTTGGACCGTACATATTCCACACGCTGATAGCCCGTTTAAGGAGTTCGTTGGCCAGTTCGCGCGGAAACGCCTCGCCCCCGCACAGCACCTTGAGTCGCGGAGTTCCGTTCCATCCCGCTTCCAACAGCAGCTTCCAGGTAATCGGAGTTGCCTGCATCACGGTAGTGCCCGAAGCGATCAGGCGAGCAAGCAGCTGGTTGCCATCCGCGGCTGCTTCCCGACTCGCGATCACCAGCTTCGCGCCCACGCATAGCGGCAGAAAAAGCTCCAGACCAGCAATATCGAATGACAACGTAGTCACTGCCAGCAATGTGTCCTTCGCCTCCAGCCCTGGTTTCTTTCGCATCGAGAAAAGCAAATTGACAACCGCCCGATGTTGTACCTCGACGCCTTTGGGTTTGCCCGTTGAGCCCGAGGTGTAGATCACATAAGCAAGTTCCTCCGAAGTAATCGAAGTCTCCGGGGCTTCAGCGCTCTCACCTTCGATCACGCCCCAGTCGGTATCGAGTTGAATGGTACGCGCCAAAGAAGATGGCACATTCGGCGCCAGCTTCTCCTGCGTCAACAGAATGGGCACCTCGGCATCCCCTAGCACAAACTGGATGCGCTCCATAGGATATGTGGGGTCCATGGGCACATAAGCGCCACCTGCCTTGAGCACGCCCAGCAAACCAATAATCATGTCCAGTGAGCGCTCGACAAAGATTCCGACCAGAACACCCGGCTGGACACCAAGTTTCTGCAAGTGGTTGGCAAGTTTGTTAGCGCGACGGTCTAACTCCGCATAAGATAACTCCTGGCTTTCGAACGCTGCTGCTATTGCATCGGGCGTCGCTTTCGCCTGGACTTCGAAAAGCTGATGAACGCAGGTATTCCGCGGGTATTCTGCCTCGGTTGCATTCCACTCAGCCAACTGATGATGGTCGCCCTCCGCCAGCAGGGGCATCTGCGAAATTGGCCGGTCAACGCCCGATATCATGCCTTCGAGTATGGTTTGATAATGACCGAGCCAGCGGCCGATTGTGGCTTCATCGAAAAGACCCGTGTTGTAGTCACAATCCAGCGTAAGCCCATTCTTTGATTCAACAATATTGAGGAAAATATCAAAATTGACGAAGCTTTTCGGATTGGGGTCGACGTCCACTTTCAACCCGTCGAAAGCCAAGTCATCGCCTACACGCTCCAGATTGAATTGGATCTCCATAAGGGGAAGACGGCTCGGGTCTCGCTGCAACGACAGTTTGCGCACCAGTCTTCCGTAGGTATAGTTCTGGTGATCATATCCATCCAGCACCGTTTTCTTCATCTGGCTCAGGAATTCGGCCGCGGTCGGATCGCCCGTCAAACTTCCGCGCAGTGGGATAAAGTTAACGCAATGTCCGACCAACACTGCGTCATCCAGCAGTGATTGCCCTGCGGTCGGAACACCAACAACAATGTCGTCCTGCCCGCTCAGCCGGCTCAACAATATCTGGAAGCCCGACAGCAACGTTACAAACAACGTACATTTCTGCTTCGCCCCCAATTTCTTGAGATCGTTGTACGTTGCTGCGTCAATCTTCCAGCGATATGTCGCGCCCATATATTCTTTCACCGCGGGACGAGGCCGATCCGTTGGCAGGTCCAACAATGGCGCCGGCTTTTCAAATTGTTTCAGCCAATATTTCTCGACCTCTGCCCCTTCGGGCCCGTTCAAGAATTCCGATTGCGCCGTAGCATAAGCAGCGAAACTCATCGGTATGGGAAGTTCAGCCGTCGTGCCCTGATTCAGCGCATTGTACGACCGGGCGAACTCGTCCAGCAGCACATTGGTGGACCATCCATCGCAAACAATATGGTGCGAGGTGAAGATCAAGAGGTGATGCTGAGCCTCCATCTTCAACAGTTGCGCCCTCACCAGAGGTCCATTACATAGAGAGAAAACATTGTGGGCGTCATCATTGATAATCTGCCCCACCCGCGCCTCGCGCTCGGCGGGAGCAAGCTGGCTCAAATCAACTGTTGGAACTTGAATATCGAGATTGGGAGAGAACCGTTGCACATCACCCTCTCGGCTGAATGTCGCGCGCAGCGCGTCGTGCCGGGCGAGAACCTGCTGCAATGCCGCTTTAAGAGCCGTCTCATTTAGCTTACCCCGCAGTTGCAGCCCAAACGACTCGTTGAAACTGCAGGATGCCTCTTCGCCGAGCTGGTCTGAAAGCCATACTTCGAGTTGAGGCTCGGTCAAAGGTGACTGTCGGGCAGGCTCAGAAACGGCAGCCGAAACGGCGCGCGCGTCCGAATGCGCAACTTCGCCAATACCCGACGCCATCGGGAAGAATCCCGCCTTCTGCATCTCCGCGACACTTTCACTGAACGCCGAGACGATCTGCTCGATGTCCGCATCCGTGTGCGCAGTCGTGAGAAAACACGGGAACCCTTCGAGGATATGAATCCTCTTCGCTCGCAGGAAGTAATAGAACAGGCTCGTGAAACGCTCTTCGCTCGGAAAACCGAAGTAAAAAATGCTCCCAAAGTGCTCAACCCTAGACGGGACATTGTTCCGCTCGAAGCATTCGTTGATTCTCTTTACCATTCCTGCCGTTTTCTGGCTTAGTTTTTCCTGTAAAGCGGGGCCCTCCTCCTTAAAATGCTTCAGCACAGACTTGACCGCCGCGACCGTCAGTGGATGACGTACAAATGTTCCGGCAAAAAATGTTACGCCCACCTCGGGATAAGACTCGTCGCCGAACTGCCACTGTCCGCCATCGAGAGCGTCCATGAACTGCGCTTTGCCCGCGAGAATACCAATCGGCATCCCTCCCGCCACCACCTTGCCGTAGGTAGCGAGGTCAGCGCGTATGCCGAACAACGCCTGACAACCACCCGGATGTACGCGGAATCCGGTTACCACCTCATCGAATATCAGCGCCGAACCGGTCTCTTCTGTAATCTTCCGAATCTCCTGCAAGAATTCGAGAGGCTGCAGATGGGGGTGGCGACTCTGGACCGGCTCAACCAGTACTGCTGCTAGTTCTTTGGCGTTCTGTCGGATCCACTCCAACGATTCAGCCGTGCCATAGTCAAGAACCGTCACGTTGGCAACCTTCTCGCGCGGAATTCCGGGAGCAATCGGCGCTGACTGCGGCACTCCGCCTTTCTTAAACCCCTTGACCAGAACTTCATCGAACATGCCGTGATAGGCACCCGCAAAAAGCACGACTTTATTGCGCCCGGTTACAGTCCGCGCTACGCGCAGAGCCGCCATGACCGCCTCGGAGCCGGTGTTGCAAAACGTCATCCGCTCGTTCCCAGTCATGTCACAAAACACCTGCGCGACTTCGCCAGCCAGCGGCGTTTGCGGACCGATTTCGAAGCCCTCGTGCAATTGCTTCTCAATCGCCTTCTCGACAAAATCAGGCCGGTGTCCCAACATGATCGGACCGAAGCCGTTCAAAATGTCGATGTATTCATTGCCATCCACATCCCATAGACGGGAACCTTTTGAGCGCACCGTGACGATGGGATAGACAATCTCTTTCCATTGCGATCGGAATCCCGAGACAACTCGCGGGTCGGCGAGCGGCAATCGGTGTTGCTGTGTCATCGCCTTCGATTTCGCCGTCCGGTTGATGTACATCTCAATCAGTCGCTGCAACCCCCGTTCTTGCTGTGGAGTCACATTACCCGAAACACCCTTCTGGGGTGGTTTGTAAGGCCCGAAGGGCTTGAACTCTTCCTTCGCATTCGGAGAGGGCTGGGCAGGAGTAACCGGAACCGGAGCGGGCGGCGCAGTCGTGGCCGCTGGCTTTGTCGCAGCGGCGACCGGCACTGCCGTCGCTGCCGGCGGTGCGGCTACCGGTGAGGAGCCCCGCAGTGTTTCCAGTTGCTTCGCAAAGAGCTGGTTCATTGCCTGGAGCTGTTCCCGCATCAAGCGCTCAACCGACGATCCGGGCATGGGGGTACCTCCATTTCCACTAACTGAGGTAGTGGCCAATTCTGTAGATGGGATAATCGTTGGAGCGGACGCTTGGACCACGCGCGTTTGTGGAGTCGCAGCGGGAGTTTGGACGGGAGCCGGGAAAACATCAGCCGGGAGTTTGGCGTCCAGATACTCGGCTAATGCGCTCAAGCTGCACTGATCGCCAAGCAACTGGCGGAAGGTAACCTTCAGGCCAAACTTCGCCTGTAAGGCTTGAGTCACCTGAGTCAGGAAAAGAGAATCGAAACCCATTTCGAGGAACGTCGTGGTGCCGTCCGCTTGCGAAAGATTGACGCCCGACAGGTCTTCAAAAATTTCGGCGAGTTCGGCACGGATTCGATCTGTACGGCTGAGCGCCGGAGTAGCAATTGCTTCTGCTTGCGTTGGTGTGGTCACGAGTTCCATTTTCTCCAAGTCGGGGGAAGAAATTTCGGTTGACGGGAAATCAGTTGCGGCGACCGCCGGAAGTTGCGTCGAAATCTCGTCGACAGCGGGCGCCTCAAGCCAGTATCGCTTTCGTTCGAAGGGATAGGTGGGCAAGGAGACGCGGAGCCTACGCTCTTTGCCGTACAGAGCCTTCCAGATTGGTTGCGCGCCAGCAACCCACAGCGAACCGAGGGCGCTCATCAAACTCAATTCATCGCCTTCTCCGGAAAAATCATCGGAAAGCGATGAGATTATTGGCTGATCAGAAGATCCGCTGTGTTGGCGGGCCAGCGTGCTCAATACATTGCCGGGTCCGACTTCCAGCAAAATGTTGTTGGGACTCTTTCGCAACTCGGTTATGCCGGCCGAGAATTGCACCGCTTGGCGGAAGTGGCTGGCCCAATAAGTTGGGTCGGTGGTTTCCTTTTCCGAGATCCACTTCCCCGTCACACCCGAAATGTATGGAATCTGCGGAGGCTTTAAATGAACTTTTTTCACCTGCGCCGTAAATGGAGCAAGAATTGGATCCATCATCGCCGAATGGAATGCGTGAGAAGTTACCAACCTGCGGCTTGCCACTCCCGCGCTACTAAGCTGTTGCTCGAATTTGTCCAGTGCGTCAAGAGGTCCGGACACCACACACAGAGATGGCGCGTTGACTGCCGCTAGAGAGAGTTTCCCATTGAGCCGCTGGCGAACTTCGGACTCCGGCAGACGCACGGAGAGCATTCCACCCGCGGGCAGTTCTTGCATCATCCGACCGCGCGCTGCCACCAGTGTGAGCGCGTCGTCTAGCGTAAACACTCCCGCCAGGCAAGCGGCAACGAATTCGCCAATACTGTGGCCGAGCATGGCTTGCGGGCGAATTCCCCAACTCATCCACAGTTGAGCGAGTGCGTACTCGATGGTAAAAATGGCGGGCTGCGCGACGATGGTATCGGTGACCCGGCGTGAGGCGCCGTCCAATGCGCCTTTCTGGGGATAGAGCAGTTCGCGAAGGTCCTCGCCTAGATGCGGACGCAGCAACTCTGCGCAACGGTCAACCGTCTGGCGAAACACCGGCTCGCTTTCATATACCTCACGAGCCATGTTGGGATGCTGCGATCCCTGACCTGGGAAGAGAAAACAGACCCCGGGATTTTCTTTGCCGCGGGTTCGTGTGCGAACTCGCTTAGCATCGCGCTCGGGAAGTGCGGCAGTTGCCTCAGCAACATCACGCGCCACGACAGTACGCCGGAAGGGAAACGATCGGCGCCCAGTCTGCAGTGTCCAGGCCACATCCGCAAGGCTCACCTCTGGATTGGCCTTCAAATGCTGCGCAAGATTGTCGGTCGCTTGCTCGAGCGCAGCCTGAGACCGCGCCGACAGCACCAACAATTGCAACGGCCGTTTCGTTGCCTCAGGAACCTGTGCGGGTGCCTGCTCTAGAACCACATGCGCGTTGGTTCCACCAACTCCAAAAGCGCTAACCCCGGCACGACGCGGTTTGTTATCGGACTTCCACTCCGACAACTTCGTGTTCACAAAAAATGGACTGTTCTCCAGATCGAACTTTGGGTTCGGCTTATTGAAATGGAGCGTAGGCGGAAACACACCATGTCGCACCACGTGGGTGGCATGAATCAGCCCGGTCACGCCCGCAGCGATATCAAGGTGACCGACGTTGGTCTTAGCCGTGCCTACCACGCAAAATCGCTTCGCAGAAGTGCGGCTCCGAAATGCTTGCGCAAGAGCTGCCAGTTCGATCGGGTCGCCTAACGGCGTGCCGGTACCGTGCGCTTCCACATAACCGACATCGGAAGGCGCAATCCCGGCTGCTGCTTGCGCCAACGCAATCACGCTGGCCTGTCCCTCTACGCTCGGAGCGGTATAGCCGACCTTGGCTGCCCCGTCGTTATTAACCGCAAAACCACGAATTACCGCGTAGATCTGGTCGCCTTCCCGAACAGCGTCTTCCAAGCGTTTCAGCAAAACGACCGCAACCCCGCCTCCAAATACTGTGCCTTGAGCCTCCGCGTCAAATGTCCGGCAATGGCCGTCCGGCGAGGTCATGCCGCCTTCCTGATAGTAGGACCCGCGCTTCTGTGGGAAGGTTATCGAAGTGCCTCCGGCCAGCGCCATGTCGCTCTGATAAGTCAGCAGCGATTGGCATGCCTGACAGATAGCGACCAATGAAGTCGAGCAACCCGCCTGCATCGTGAAAGCTGGTCCACGAAGATTGAACTTGTAGGAGACCCGAGTCGCCAGAAAATCCAGGTTGTTTCCCATCATCTCGGGATAGTTATCTACCTGGTAACCTCCGACAAACTTTCGAATGAAGCCCGGTCTGGTGCAAAGACGGGATAGAAAATAAGTACTGGTACTGCTGCCGGCATAGACGCCAATCGGTCCATCATAAATAGCGGGATCATAGCCCGCATCTTCAAAGGCTTGCCAGCAACACTCAAGAAAAAGCCGCTGCTGCGGATCTAGTAACTCCGCTTCCTTCGGAAGAATCCCGAAAAACTCCGGCTCGAACATACCCACGTCATCGAGAACCGAGCGTGCACGAACGTAACTCGGGTTCTGCGCGACATTCACGGCGTCTGGGATTTCAAGATCTTCGACACGGAAGTGGGAAATCGCTTCAATACCATTGATCTGATTGCGCCAGAACTCTGCAACGCTCCGAGCACCTGGGAAACGGCCAGCCATTCCAACAATCGCGATCCCTTGCAGCGAATGATCCTGTGACTCCGACAAACTCACCTATATACCCCCAAATGACCTTAAAATCTCGAAGCGTTTACTCAGCGAGTACCATAAGGCTGTAACCGCCAAGAACACGCACCGTCAGATCCGGAGAGACCCCGAAGCACAGCTTCCTTGGAAGCCTTGCGACTCTCTGGATGAACTTGTCCCCGAGTTCAATGCATCGGGGAGTATAGAAATAATCGACTAACCGATATCCGACATCTGTCAATGTCCGGAGTGCGGTCTCCTTCGTGAAATAGTGCAGATGTGCATGATGATCGCGGCGAAGGAGAAGACCGTTCTTGCGCACCACCGCCTGAACCGAAAGATCCAGCGGTATGTGAAACAGCTTCTGCTTGGCTTTGGAACGCACGGCGCGTATCAGTCCTATGTAGTCTTCAACATGTTCAAAAACGTCGAGCATCAAGAGCAAATCGAAACAAGTCTCAGGCTGGTCTCTTCGTATGTCGCGCAGGCGAAAGCGCAGGTTTTCGTTGCCACGGTTCGCGCACATCGCAAGCGCGTCGGGAGAAACATCGTATCCATAGCAAACACAATCCGAAGAAAAATGAGGCTGCAGTTCCGTTAGCACCAGGCCGGCGCCGCATCCAACGTCGCACACGCTTTTCGGTGCTAGCGTCTGCCGTTCGATCATTCGCAGAATTTGTCTCACCTTGAAAGGTGATTCTTCGACATGCCACAACGGATTGTATTTCAGATAGCTACCGTCTCGATAAATCGCGCTTTCCGAGTCGATGCTGACCAGCCGCTCGGGGCTTTCCGCAACATTTTTTCGCAGAGGGAGGGCAGTCATGGGGTCAACTCCTTCAACCAACTTACGGTCGGGCCGAAAGTTTGGGGGCTCGACATCACTATTGCTTCAGAAACCTCGCTTAATTGCCAGATATGGGATCAGCGCCACTTCGGCCAAACCCGGAAGCGGGTCTCGATGGCTGAAGACGGCTTCCACATTGCAGTTTCTCAACGACCGGAAGTAGCTTTTCCAATCCGTATCGCCGCTGAGAATCGCCACCATGGCGGCAGGAAGATCAGTAGTCGTGCGGACCCAGGCCAATCCGGAACGGCCTTTACTGGGTGCTACGGGTAACCCAACTTGGTCCGAGTAGAGCATGTAGCTGAAGTCAACGCCAGCTTCTGCCCCCAGGCTGTGATAGCCCCACGTTCTAGCGTTGACATCTAAAAGTTTATATTGGGAATCCCGCGCGTCAAGCTTATACTCCACTTCGACCAAGCCGTAGTAATCAATCGCCCGCAAGAATCGCTCGGAGAACTCCTCCAGAATCGGGACATCGACGGTTTCAACGTAAGTGCTGGCTCTCCCAAACTCGAGAGGGTGTTGACGCCTGCGTCGCGCGACCATCTTCCCAACCGCTTCACCGTTCCGAAAGAAAGCGCAATAAGAGAACTGGTGGCTTCCACCGCCGGAGATCAACTCTTGCACCATGATTTCTCCGTTGCCTGCCAACTCAGAGGCCTTTCGATATAGCGCTCTTAGCTCAGCATGGCTATTGGCGCGCCATGCTTTGGCCTTGGTGGCATAGAAGAAATGTTCTTTGATTGCGGGCTTGATCGCGAAAGGCGGTGTAAGGTCATCCAGTTCGGCCAGCTGTTCAATATTTTCGGGATAGTACGTGACCGGAGTGGGAATGTTGAGTTCCTGGGCGAGCCGATAAGTATTTCGCTTATCCCATGCCCATTTCACAGTGTCCCAATCGGGCGTGGGAACTCGGAACACCTCGCCCAGTTCCAAACGGCGATGCGAAATGGCGGCCACAAGTTCCTCGCGGGTTGGGTAGAGAACCCACCCCTCCAAACCCAGCCGTTTCCCGATTTCGATTAGCCCATCTACCGCTTTACGCGGATCGCGCAAATCCCGTACGCTCACAAATCGTTTCGAGTATCGCGAGTATCTGGCAATCGAATGTTCATCGTCCACGACGCAGACAGGCACCCCCCGCCGCCCGAGGCTGCGAACAATTCCTAATCCCTGATAGTCGCCACCAACCACAACCGCACCGACGGTATGATCCGCAGAACGGACAATGTCAGGTCTTGGCACGGGTTGAACCAGGGCGCTCACAACTCAGTTGCTCTTGAGGTTCCGACTGTTTCCGTTATTGCGAGTGATGGAACGAACCAATTCAGTCGACGCAAATTCCGCTCCCGAAACAAACCCGAGCAGCGGTCCGAAACTCCATGAAGCAGGTTTACCGAGAAAATGCAATCCGGGAATGGAAGACTCGAGTCCACGATCGAGCACGGGGTAGCCGCCCACTGTTTC
The DNA here is from genome assembly GCA_963822025.1 of uncultured Acidobacteriaceae bacterium. Lineage (GTDB taxonomy): Bacteria > Acidobacteriota > Terriglobia > Terriglobales > Acidobacteriaceae > Acidiflorens. The sequence continues at coordinate 372,429 of CAWGFW010000001.1, forward strand.
CAGTTGCTTCAATAATGACTGGGGCAGGAACGGATACCGTGAAATATCGACCCGGAAACCCGTTGCGAGAAGAGCATGATCGACGAGGCGTTCGGTTCCGTCGTCCAGTCGGAGGCGAAGCTCGCTGCCCGCGGCCGCGGCCGAGCTCACCTTACGCCCCAACGTGATCGGCACTCCTGTGAGTCGTGACCGCAGCCAGCCCGCGCCAGCCGGTCGAATCGCCCGATACGCCGTGCGATCCTGAAAACCTCGCGGAAAACGACGAAACAAATGTGGCGTTGCAACCAGTCGGCTAATTCCAGCCGGGCCCACGTCGCGCGTCGAATACAGTATTTTCGAAAGCACGCCCAAGTGATGCAACCGAGGATGTAACCCCACCCAGTTGAGCGCCTCCGTGCGCGCAATCACCTCGACCTCGATGCCAGCCTCTTTGAATAGCGCAGCAGACTCGAGAGCGCTCTGTCCAGCCCCTATAACAACGACTCGCTTGCCAACGAACTTCCGGAGATCGTTGTGTTCGCTCGCGTGCGAGGCCAGTGCAGAAGGGATATCAGCAAACTCAGCAGGTCGAGCCATAAATGCGCCAATTCCAGCGGCGACGACTACGTGCCGAGACGCGAATTGCTCGCCGTCCGCCAAGGATACCCTGAACCCGCGCGCATCGATTTCGACGCTCCGGACGGAGCGTTGATCTACGTCCGGCGCAACACGTTGCTGGAACCACAGACCGTAACTGACAAAGCGCTCAAGCGGAATCGGCCTCCCCACATGATTTCCATTTTGACGGCAATATTCATCGATGGTAAATTCACGCCTTGGATCGGCAATGTGCGAAGCACCCAAATTCGATCGCAGGCACATTCCGACCGGCATGTGTTTCTGCCAGAATGCCATGGGCTCGCCAAAAGCCCGCGTTTCCACTTTCGCCGCGCGTAGGTACGCAGCTGCGGAAAGTCCATAAGGACCCGCCCCAATGACGGTAACAAAGGAATCTGTAGATTTGTTCTGCATGGTCTTCAGTGTTATGGGTGTCGCAATTCGACTAGCTCTTCTCAAGTAGTGATGCGCGTGCGGAATCGTCCTCTTCGAGAGATAGGCTTTTCACCCGCGAGGTCGTTCGGCCGGACGCGTCGCGTATATTGCTATTCCGGCGGAACGTGGGCGTCAAGATCGGCGGATGAACACCATTGAAATGCTCTGTCGAAAGCGAATCGATTAAATCGGTATATTCCTGCTTCTTTTGTGCCCAGTCATTTCTCTCAACGTACTCAAACCCTCGTGCGATCAAAGACGCTCGGAGATCCGGATCATTGATAACGTCAAGCATCGCCTGGGCCATCGCTTGGCTGTTACCGGACGGAAAGAAATGCACAATTCCTTCTTCAAAATAGAAGGAGTCAATCTTAGTTCGAGATACGACGACCGGCACGCCTTGAGACATGAATTCCATGATTTTGGTGCTATAAGCTTCGTTTCCAAATGAATCAGCCCGTTTGGGAACAACTCCGAGATCAGCATTAGCGATCACTGCCGCCATCTCATCGATCGGGACCCCCCCCAAGAACCTTACACTATCTCCGAGACCGAGCCTCTGTGCCAATCGTTTTAACGAAGCTTTCATATCTCCGCCCGCTCCAGAATAAATATGAAACTCCGCATTCGAAACTTTCTTTTTGACCTCAGCAAAGGCTGAGATGGCGATGTCCAAACCCTGGTGCCACTGCAAGCTTCCCGGAAATAAGATGATAAATTTGTCGTCCTCTCTCGTTCTTGTATGCCGAGAGAACATTTCAGTGTCGACGTGGTTGATGAGAACCGAGCACCGCTCTTCGGGAACCGACCGTGCAACTACCGTCTTGTGCCAAAGATGGTTCGAAACGATCACATGATCGACAAATCTTGCCGACAATCTTTCGACCACTTTCAATAATCCAAAATAGGCCGCTTTGAGCTTCGTTTCAAACTTGCTCGCGAACAACTCCGGAACAACGTCATGGATATCGAGAATCAGTTTCGCCCCGGTTAACTTGGGATACCACGCCGCAAACACCAGAAAATCTGGCATGTTATGAATGTGGATCACGTCGTAACGATTCCGTTTGTGCAGTCGCGTCAACACTCGTGACGACGTGAACAAAAAGCGCAGAAGTCGCCAGGCGTAAGTCCACTTACTCCGCTCATTATGTTCCCGGCTCTGAACCCGATAAACATTGACCCCGTCAATTTCGGTCTCTGAGGTAGCTAGTGCTCCGCTAATGGCGATTACATCCACTTGATCGCCACGTTTCACCAGCGTTTCCGCATACCGCCGAACACGATTGTCAGCTTCGTATGGTGTATACGCCACCATACAAACCTTCCTACGTGTATTCCGTAAAGGAAGAGGAACTCGCTCGCAGTAATAGCGAGCAACTTCTCGCGGTAGAGCAGTCCAATACGAAGCCCCGTACGCCTCGCGTAGGTAACGCAAGAGTTCTTCGTAATGAGAAACTGGAAACTCATCACGACCTCGTTCGCCTTCGAAGCACATGTAGTCCGGGTGCGTATTCAGCAAGACCATTCCACCGTGTTCCGCAACCCAGTCAACCTTGCGCTTCCACGTATCTATGTTGCGTTCCCGGAGAACTTCAAACAGATTGAAATCTTGAACTAGGGAGTATGGAAGCTCGACATAGCCGCTACCATCCGGACGACCAACCCAGAACGGAAAAATCGTGCCCGCGCCATCCGGTTGAGGTTCGAAGGGGTCCGTGTCAAATGTGGAAGCGTCATACTCTATATCTAATGGGTGCAGCCAACCCAACCGGTGTTGCATCAAGGGTGACCGAAAGCCCGAGGCCTTCCAACGCCGCATATATTCATTGATCCGAGGGACTTTTACGGCAAAGGTCGATTCGGAGCTATACAGTTTTCCGTCATGCTCTAGCCCGTGCACTCCAACCTCAAATCCTGCGACGCCCAGCTCCTCCCGCAGAGCATCGGGCACCCGATATTCGCCTTCCGGAACAAAGTTAAAGGATGACTTGAATCCATACTTCAGTTCGAGGTTCATCAACTGCCTGATGCGAGACAATCCTTTGGTTCCCTCAACGTCATGAGTGAGGACAACTGCAAACCTCTTGCTTTCCGGCCAACCAGGCCATCCTGGGGGCGTCTGACCTGCTTTAGGATCGATTGGCCAAACGTCTGCAAAGGATCGACGACGGCGCTCAGCCCTCCAGCGCCGCAGCGCCAGGCGCAAGCGCCAAGGTATGATCGGCTTAAGAAAGTAATATGTTTTATTTACAAGCATCGAGAAACCGCTGATTCGCTAGCGTAACCTCCGAACCGGGTGTTTGGCAGCCTTGCTGGGAGATCTGTGCTAGGTCCCACTACGGAGGGTCACTATGTTCTAAGTCTCATAGCCATATGTCTTGAGGCGCCCCGCGACTCGCTCTGCGAAACCTTGCAAATCAGGTTTTTCGCGATAAGCATAAGCGCGTTCCTTATGTACCATAGCAGCGACATCTTTTATTGCGGTTTTGCCAACAGGTAGCTGACAGAAGCTTGCAACTGTCTTTAACACCTGCTCCGGTTCGCAGAGAAAAGCCTCGTACTTGAGTTCGAGAGCCCGTCCATTTAACGCAGTTACATGTGCACGAGCCTCATCGAAATACTCTTCCCAGAGCGACAGTCCTCCTTCTAACGAGTCACATCGCACCCTGATGAACTCACCGGTTTTAGGCCTTAGCGTGTGCAAAACAGGGAATTTGTAATAGAAACCCCTAGCGTGTGCAGGGCTCGCATCTCGTCGGCCCCTTTGCCGTAAGCTGTTCGCCACATCCACGCCGTGTCTATAAATATGGATGACCTTGGCATTCGGAAACAAATCTAGCCATATCGGCAAGGTAAAAGTGTTCAGGGGACACTTCCAACCCCAGGGAATATCCAAATTGAACGGCGACCTATACCTGACATACTTCCTCCACCCGAGGTACGATACGGCGCGCGGAGTTCTTAGCAAGTATCGATCGATGTAATCCACGACCCGTCGTCGAGCTTCTTTGTTCTCCAGTAGATAGTGGATCGATTGGGGATTGTCCCAAGATCCGCCGCTCTGAACCGTCAGCCAGCGATTGATGTTGAGGAAGAAAGTGCTTTCGTGGTTCGCATCTTTCTTCTTGCCCATCAGCACCCCTAATGCTTCAACCTGGCGGGCAAGCATGGTAGTTCCCGATCGGTGCATCCCGACGATGATGATTGGAGCCAATGGCGATTTGTTCCCGTTGGGCGCGGTGCTGTTCTTGGACATAGCGTTGGAGTCTCTGTGAGTAAGAGGTACCTACACAGTGATAGCTAGAACGTTTAAGACCCTATTGGAGTCAATAATATCGTCCCTCGAACTCAACGATTGCCCTGTCTCGGCAACTACAAAACGAAACGGACGGATCGATTCCAGAAACATCATGCAGTCCGAGGGGGAAATCCCAGTGCGCCGGTAAACACGGGGATGAGCCTCTAACGTCAGCACGCAGTGAGCGGCATTGCGTATTGTGTTCTTGGAACCAAGCAAAACGTCAAGTTCGCCGCCTTCAACGTCGATCTTTATCGCAACGTCCCCGCCAAACACTTTGAAGCTGTCGATTGTGACCACAGGTATGCCGCTATCAGCAGGCACCAAGTATCGGGCGTGATCACCATTAGCATAATCCGGGCTTTCTAATCTCCCAAATCCCTCAAAATTGCTGACAGCCGCCGGGTGCGGCTGGCCGCCGGGTAGGAGCTCTATATTGCGTCGAAATATGTCTTGTATCTTTCTATTCGGCTCGAAAGCCAACACCCGGGTAATTCGGTCGGAGCGAGCGCAGATGACCGACGAAAATAAACCAATATCGGCGCCGCAATCGAAGAGTGTGACGTCAGAGAACAATCCTAAGACTAGCAAGAAGGCCGCGACCAAATGGCTCTCATATTCGAGGACATCGCGTAAATCCCAGCAACGCTCCTTAGTTCCAATAGGAACCGCGAGACTGACAGCAGAGCCGAAAGGATATATTATCACTTGGTTACTCCAAAGACCCCGACACATCGCTTCAAGAAGATGAGCTCCAGGAATCCTCTGGCGACCTAGTTTTTTGACAAATTGAAATAATCTAGGAGCTCCGCACTTCACTACGTCATTAACGGAAGCCGCGACTCTCTCTTGGTTTTGGTTCATAATAGTTTCGCCTTCTCGTCGAAGGCACAATCAACGACGAACGTTCACTGCCTGCTTGAGTTGAGAATCTGCAGTCTGATCCAAAACGTGTTCGAGTTGATTTACACATTTCTCCCACGTGAAGCGTCCGACTGTTTCCATGGCCCGTAATTGCATCTGCTGTCGCAAAACGGGGTCGACTAGCAATTGCTGGACCCGCTTCACGATGCCATTGGCGTCCCCAACAGGCACAAGAAAGCCATTGACCCCATCCTCGATCATATCTTTTGGGCCCCCACAGTCGGTCGCGACTACCACGCACCCGCAGGACATTGCCTCAAGGACAGGAGCCGGAAATCCTTCCGAGCGGCTCCCTACAATCCATATCAGGCTCTTTGAATAAATCTCGCGCGCGATCGCTAGCGAGGGATATCGCCAATAGTTGCGTGAGGGTATCTGTTTTGGACGGCGATCAGTGCTGAACACGCGTATTGGAGTTTCGGGCTGAACCCTGGCAAGTTGATTCAGCGCGCCTAAGACCGTCTCCGGATCCTTAACAGGATGCAACGCGTAGATCGTCCCCACCCCGTCCCGCTCCGACTCGGAAACGGAGCGGAAGTAGTCGCCAGGCTCAATTCCGTTATGGATGACTGCGAGCACGTCCTCCCCATACCCTCGGCTTTCGACGAGATCCTTCAAATATGACGCCACAACGATTTTTGGATATCTCAAGCTCAAAGCCTTATCCACTTGTTTCGGAGACAACGGAGTCGAGCCGTGCAGATACTGAATTTTTGGGTTGGGCAGCGAATCGAGGGCGGCTAACTGCGCACACTCCGCCATGCCGACCGCTACCAGAATCTCCTCCCGGTCGAACTGAAATCGTGACAAATCTTCAAAAGCAAGAATCGGGCCATCAAACTGTTCAATCCAATCCGGTGCCGAGCGAAAAAACATTTTCCGTTGCACCAGTCTGCCCCAATCCCTGAGACTTCTCTCCGGCTTCCGGTAGAGCAAGCGGACGGCGTGACCCCGCTCTCGCAGTCTTTCCCCCACCAAACTAATGCATCTCACTCCTCCGGAACTGCCGTGCCCGGGCAAAATAAATGCGATCTTCATCGTTGGTAGCTCAATTGTTGATTGCTCATAAATCGGCTCTGCTGCTTGCAGTCTTGCTTGTTACTATTGAATTTCACCGAGCGAAACTGTCGCTGCCTCGACGTGAACCTTCTTTTTCCAAGAGCTGCGCAACGTATTAGAGAAGGTTGTCCTTTCTTCCTTGCCCACAGCAAATATGTAGGCCGCCGCTATCGCGATCAAGCATTGGCACGCGATTACTGCAAGAAGCACGGGCATCTTTGGCTGGCTGATCCATCGAAACAAGAGGGCCCACGGCAGAAGCACGCCAACAGATGTAGCCAACATCGCTCGACCGAACAACCCAAAATAGTAATGTCTCAGCGAAATGCCCGCATGACGACAAATGTAAACCGGTTGCACGAAAAGCCGTATTGCCAGGCACGGAATCATCGTCCCCAAGGCCACCCCAGCGATACCCATGATGCGCACCAAGTACAGGCTCAGGGCAACGTTGAGTCCGGCTTCGACCAAAGTAATATAGGCTAGAAATCTATGGCGCGACACGCCGTACAGATAAGACATTGAAGGAAACTGCGAGACCTCGAAGAATGCGGCGCTCACCAGGAAAGCCAATACCCAATAGGCATCAAGGTAGTTTTTCCCCATCCAGGCCTCGATGAATTGCCGTCCGTAAAGCAGCAGTAGACACGTAATAGCGGTTGCTACCGAGACCGAGACTCTAGTCCCAAACTCGAATACTTTCCGGATTGCTCCATAATCTCGGCTCCCGAAAAGCCGGCCGAACCATGGTGCCAACATCCCCAGAAGCGCAATCATGGAGTCCCGAAAAGCTAGCGATAGCCGCTGGCCGATCGCATAGTGAGTCACCGCGCCCACGCCAACAAAGGCGGTCACTACCACCGGGTCAATATACAGCCGCAGTTGGTCGTTCATCTTGATGATGAAAGTGAACAAGCTATACGGCAACAACCCCTTGAGTGTTGGTATGCTTGCGAGCGCGAAAGAGAGCTTGAATTGCCCTTGAATGCGGCGCAGCGCAATGTAATACGAGAGAAATACTAGAGTATCGATCAACACGCTGACCGTCGCCAGCGCTACCAGACCCCCTCCAGCCTCGATCACCCCCACGATGAGCCCCGTGCGCAACAGGACGGCAGTCTGATTCGTGATCGAAATCACGTCCCAACGCAGGTGAGCCGACAAACCACCCAGAAAAGCTCTGCCCGGGAATCCAGTCGCAAAGCCGAGTCCGGTGATCACAATGACCTTGCGGAACAGAATCGCATCCGATGGGACGGAGATGAACTGTTGCGCCAATCCCGCCACCACGATCGTGGCCAGCAAAATCACACTGCCTATGGCCGCAAACAAATAGAAGGCAGTCGAAACCGCCCGATTCGCCGCCGTTGCGTCCGTTTCTCCAATCGCCTTCGCTACGTGCCATTCGACGGCCGTCACCACCCCGAAATCGAGTATCCCGTAATACCCCAGGATGGCCCCGACCAGCGCCCAACACCCATACATCCGGTCTCCCAGGTGATGCACCAGAAAGGGCATCAGAAGGAAACCAGTAGCAATGGTCAGCATCATTCCAACAACTCGGAGTCCCGAGCCGTGGATTACTTTACGAAGATTTTCCATCTTACAGAACCAAGGTTTTCACGGATTCACTTGAAAGATTTCCAACGGAGTTTATAAGAGAGGGAAATTGACCGGTCGACAACCGGTCGCTAATTGTCTGCCGAAGTGCACCCCAACCGAAAGCCCAACGCTCACTAATGTCAGTAGTCTAACGGAAGATTTCCTCTGCACCCTTAGTTAACGTTCGCGACTAAGTTTGTCGGGCGGGGGCCATACTGAAACGATCCCCGGCTTGACGCCCGCGTAACCTTTAGGATATCAACATTGTAGGGAACATTCATCGGGGTCCACATCGCGCTGTCCTGCGAGAGACTAAGATCGTTTGTGCTTGGGCTCGTGAACGGGATGACGCCGGGAACATTCTGCACGCCTGTACCGGTATCGCTGACGGTCGTAACAGAGAAATAGGAATTGTGATCCTCGCTGAGCGTTCCCGAGGTGGGCGTGTTCACCACGGCGCTCCTGCAATTGACGACCAAATTGTTTTGAAAGTAAAAATTCGTGACGGTCGCGAAGCCCCCGTTTACCGCATCGCAATCAGGTTGTGACATGCCCGCGGCAAGCTGATAAATCGTGTTGTTGTAGAAGGCAATCGTCGTCATATTGAGCTGGTTGCCGGCACCGGACGCCCCGAAATACTGGATATAGGCGTAACTCAAACCGTTCTGCGGACTCGTATTCCCATGCCACTCGCTTGTGTTAGCAAAAAATACGTTCCCATAAAAATACCAAGCCCCCGTGCAGCCCGAGCAATCAGGCGTTCCAATGTATCCCGTGCCTTCCATATTTTCGAGATAGTTATAGGCGAATGTCAGATTCCAGTTACCGCCCGTGGCTGACGCTTTGATCCCAATGCCCTCGCCGTGCTCGGCTGGCGTGGACTGATTATTTTGCAGCCAGTTGTATTCCACGACTGCGTTATCCGTGCCCGCAGCCTCAGCGACGATTTGCAGCCCCGTTCCGCCAATATCATGCAGATAGTTGTATTGAATCACGCAGTTTTCACACTGATCGGCTTCAATCGCCTGATCTTGATACGTTCCCGTCGTGTCGCCACTTCCGGCAACCTCTACGTACTCAATTACAGTGTTATTTGACGTGGGGAAAGTATTTGGACCGACCCATAAGCCGGCAGCAGTGCTGATCGGGACATTCGAGCCATTGTTGTTGTAAACCTTGAATCCGTAGCCTGTTCGCCAATCGGTTGCCGGATAGCCGGAGCCGCTACCGCGATAGGCGCCATTGATGACCCAGTAATCCGACTCGATGTACAACGGAGGTAATACCGCCTGGCCGACATAGGAATTGTTCCACCCGGTCGCCGTCCCATGGCTAGCAACCGTCGCCGCTTGCAGGGTAATCGTTGTCGTGCCTGAATCGGCAGTGGTTAAACTTACAGCGGAACCGCCATTGTAATTCCCGGCGGCAAAGTAATAGGTTACGCCCCGACTGAGGGAGGATGAACTAATTTGGCCCTTACCAGTGCCGAATCCGGTATAGGCATTGTTCCAGTCTGCGCCGGTGCCCGATCCCGCTGCCCCTGCGCGAACGTAACAGTTACCACTACCGTCACAGCCCTTCGACTGAGCCTCTACATTTAGGCAGAAAAGAAGGAACGCGAACAGCGGAAAAGCCCAAGGCCGGAGGGGAGTCCTCATCATAGGGCAGATTTTCGCACCTCCCGGACGCAACGGCAAAGATGCCGTTAGTGCATGGTAGCCACAGCTACAGACCGGACGATACGGTCCTTTAGGAGTTGGACCTTCGTATTTTCCTTTTTTCATTGGACCGAGTCCGTTGAGTCGTGCTGGACGACTTTCATGGCACGATTCCGCCACAATCTCTTTATGCGAGGCAAGATTTGGGTCTTTTCCAACGTCTTCTTAACCACCTGTTCCGTGAAGATGGCCGGGGTGCGAAGCGCGTTGATTCTGAGACCCTTGAGCGTCGGCGCAAAGATATCGATCGACGCCTCTTCCCACCAGCAATTTCCAAAGCGCTGCTTGTACGGTGCGTCCCCCAACCCGAAATCGACTTCTTCAACTCCCTCGGCGCAGAATTGCTCCAGGATCTTCGTCATGAGGAATGTTCCGGGAGAGAACTTTCCCCAGCGATCGTCGTACCCTAGAAAATCGCTAAAGAATTTTCTGCCGCACATGGTTCCGATCCAAAACGCCGCCGGCACATCGCCCAGGTTTAGTACATAGGCCCGAAGCCAGCCTTTTTCCGCCTGTAGTTGCATGCGCTCGCGCATCTCGGCGCTGTCAACAAAGCCCACGCCCAGCCCTCGATGGTAAGTTTTTCTGGCCACGGCTTCGACATCGTGAAACATCCGATCTAGATCTCTGGGCATGCGAAAACATGTGATCTTCACACCACCGGAAACCTCCTCCAATTTCTTCGCCTGCCATCGTAGGTTTTTTCTTCCTTTGCTCGAGAACTTGCAATAGAGCTCCTCCGCTTTCGTTGGGAGTTCCAATTTCCAGTGGGGCTGAATCTGCGGAAACCGATCGCGCGCGAAGGTGCCCGGAAATTTAGCGACAACGTCATAGAAAGGTGAGTCAGTCCTCGCGTAGCGAAAGGTTGCGAGATCGGCCTCCCCTGTGCGCAATGAGCGCATTACATCCGCGATCAGAAGGCGGCTGTTTTCGCGCGACAGGTCTCCGGCCCGCCCTCCTTGAATAAATGTGAGCGTTCGGGCTGCGGTCCGAAACAATCTCGCATATCCCAGGCGAGACTCTACCTGGCCTTGTACAAGCCTGCCCACAAGCATCGCGACCGGCGAACCGTCTCGATACAGGACGAGTACATGGGGTCGTAGAATCTCCGGCCTCGCACTAAGAACTTGCAAGTAAAAGTCAATGTCCGAGTTTGGTTCCCATTGCCAGGAAGTCCAAACATCGCGCAGGTTCTCGACCTCCCGTGCACTTCGTGCGGCCAAGATGCGAATTTCCTCCGCATACCGTTTGTTTCCTTCACCTTCGCTATCCCGAGGGCTCTGAAGTTGCATGTCAGCACGAGACGAAGCAACCGCAAGACCGGGTGAAGGTTGGGCGCTCGCCCCAGTTGGAAACCTCGCTGCTGAACTATTAATTTCCATTTAAGCTCACGTCCGTAATCGGTTGCGTCGCCCAGTCGTCGGACAACTTAGGTTCTGTGGCCGGTTGGGCAATTGAAACCGACGACGGCCTGCGCGCGAGCAAGTAGGGCGCCGTTGACGTGGAAATTAAGGCAAGCAGCAACAACCACATGACGCCATTTTGATCGAAGTAGGATATCGACAAGAAATTCAGAACGTGAGCAAATAGTGAACAGCCAAGTACCCATATACAGAACCGCGTAGAAAATGGTTCTGTTCCCGCCGTCCTGCGTACTGCAATCCCAACCGCACGGAAACAGAGCACAATGATCCAGATGAAAAGCAGCATCGTTACCAGACCGCCACGGAAACCTTCCAGAAGATACTGGTTAGTCACGTCAGCCAGCATAGGATCCCAGACCCCGGAATTTTGTATACCTAAGAGCCACCATTCACTGAAGTGCTTCACCGCTGTATCGATCAGCCATGCTCGATGCCAACCAGTTGATCCACCGAACACATCCACGCGGGCCATCAGATACCACACGGGCGACTTCATCAGGAGTTGGAGTGTAATCAATCCCAACGCGATAACCCAACGGATGGTGCGCAACCACCGCCGCCAGAACCAGGCCAGCAGTGCCACAATGCCCGCTACGGCGGCGAGAGCAGGCCCGCTGGACGCCGAAGTTAAGGTGATGGTCAGTGCGGAGACAATGGCTAGGCTCGCGATCACACGGTTTTTCCTCCCCAGGTACCACAGTCCGACAAACCAGGGAAGGAGCGTGGCCCCGAAAGTACCTGCCAGGATTGGGTGAGCAAAAGGTCCCTGACAGCGCAGTGCTCCGTCGCGAATGCGCGTGAACTCCATCACCCCGCCGAAGACGAAGAATGAGTTTCTTCCCGTCAGCTTCTCGGCAAGCATGGAAACCGCTAGTGGCACAATTAGAATCGCCACGAATCGAACCAGTTGCTTTATGTCATCTATCCCACGAACAACGTAACGGAAGAGAAAGTAAAGACCGATGACGTCATAACTATGACCAAGCCGGTTGACGAATTCCTGGCTGGTTTGCCACAAAAGCGTGTGAAACACGATTCCGCTGAGGGTCCATAGAACCATTGCCTTGTCAACGGCGTTAAATCGGAGCGAATGTATTTCACCTCGGACGATGATTCGCATCCAGCCCGCGAGGGTCAGAATTCTGATCATCGTGAAGTTGGCCCCTGCGATTATGAGCCTTTCGCCCATGGTCATGTAGCAGGTCAGAATAATCACAGGCACCAGGGCATATCGCCGGGGAAGGACAAGCATCAACAAGCACATGAGCAAGGTAAATGCGAGACCAACGCCGTTGATAAATGTTGTGCCGTCAGTTGTAACTGGCATTTGAGACGTCACCCTCCGTTTGAGGCCTACCGACGATACGCCAGCGGCGCAGATGCCGTCTCGCCGTCGGTTCCTTTGCCTCGGAGGTAGTAAGATTAGATCGATAGGTACATTTGATTCCGAGAATTACTGTGCCAGAAGAAGTTGAAACAAAGCAGGCAATGATGGCGCGAATCATCGAGCCGAAACCACTTCCACAAACATGATCAAAGCCTCAGATAGGGTTCGTATTCCCCGCACCCACGCCTTGATATACCGATAAACTAGGCGAATCCAGAATGGGAATGAAACGTCCGGTTTGTTCTATTAGGTTGCGGTACGGTGAGGCGACATAGATCAGAAATAGCGGGTGCCGATGTCTTGTAAGCCGTCCAACGACCGCGTTCAATAGCGGAGGGCGAAACGGGTTGTACATGAACACGACGACGGGAGAATTGGGAAGCCCGACGGTAGCGGCGTTTTCCATAACGACTGAAACATTTGTCATCCCAAGCGCGGAGAGATTCCGCTGGCAGATTTTTATGAGTGGTGCTGATAGTTCGACTCCCACAACCCGCTGAAAGCCATACTCATGGGCCATGATGAGTACTCTGCCTTTACCACATCCTAAATCAAAGAAAGGATACGCCTTTGCCTGTGGCGGAAGAATTTGGCAGGCCCGGGCAAAAACCTCGGGTGCAGTGGCTTGATAACTTTGGGCCATGCTCCCGATGTGCAAACGCCATCTGTGGACGCGGCGACTCGTCTCGGTTCCGTGGATTCGATCAAAATCGTCCCGAATGAAGAACTCGTCGCGAATTCGTGTGTAAACCAATCTCAGCAGCACGATCGCAAGTAGGGACCTCCCGACGCCCACCGCACATCGATCTTGCCCGCTCGCAATGCCGCGAAATACATAGAAACACCCAGTCAGTGGTTGCAGAGCAAATCGCTGGCAGCCGTCAGCAGAGGCAATTAAATGGAACGGTCACAATACGTTAACATCTAGGGTTGTTTCGGAACAGACACTAACGCAACTACGTTGTCTGCTTGGACCATGACTCCATGCAAAGCCCCCAACGCAGCACCTTGACCCACTTGCCAAACGCCCGGCGAACGGATTCACGTTGCTGGCCACCCAGAGTAAACAGAAAAGCAATCATCAACAGCAGCAGTCTGAGGACTGCTGTCACGACGATACTGAACTGATAAGCAGCTGCATAGAGTGAGCCACGTCTTAAGCGCATAAACTCCATTAGAGACTGGCGCATCATTATGGAACCGAAATTGCTTTCCGGCTTCTTATCGGAACTGCGCCCACCATGATGTACCACCGAAGCGCCACTCAGATAATTGTTCTTCCACGCCGCCTCTTTGACCTTGAAGCAGAGATCCGCATCCTCTGCGTACATGAAATAGTTTGATGTAAATCCCTCGACAACCTTAAAAACGTCCGACTTGATCATGAGGCACGCACCCGACACGACTTCGACTTCAGCCGGCCTGTTATCGTCGGTGAAGAGCGCCTGCGTTCCCCAAAAACCAAGTCCGGGGAAGAACCGCCGCAGATATTCCGTGTCCAGCATTTGATTCAGGATTGAGGGAAAAGCTTGTACACAGCTGGTTTGCAGGCTGAGGTCCGTATTCAATAATCTGCATCCCACGATCCCGGCGTTGGGCTCACCATCGAGAAACGAGACCAAACGCGCGAGCGCGTCTCCCAGAACTTCAGTATCAGGATTCAAAAACAGCAAATTCCGGCCCGTCGCCACGCTTGCTCCGAGGTTGTTCGCTTTCGCGAAACCTAGGTTGGTAGCGCTTTGGATGAATTTCGTCGCTGGGAATTCATTTCGCACCATATCATCGCATCCATCATAGGACGCATTGTCCACAACGATAACTTCAAAATCGCACTCCTTTGTCCCAGCGCACACACTCCGCAGGCACTGCTGGACGAATGCGGCCGAATTCCAGTTAATAATTATGATCGAGAGATCCAAGATTTAAGTCATCGTCCTGTGTCGCGCTGAGACCTTATGCGGAAATAAACATCTGGTGCCACAGCTCGAAGGTAATCAGTAGGTAGATGTGACGCATGTAATTCTGGCGCCCAGCCTCATGATCGGCCACGATTCGCCGGATATATTCTCGATCGAAATAGCGGCCTACTGCCGCCTTTTCACTCAACAGGCAATCACTGACGTACTGTTGCATGCTATCCCGCAACCATTTGTAAACAGGATTGGCAAAACCCTTTTTTTTCTGGTCAATGACCCTTTGAGGCAACCATTTTTCAAGCGCTTTCTTGTGTAGGTATTTTGCTTTGAAACCACGAAGTTTCATATTTGGCGGTAGTTTCTCGATGAATTCAACGAGTCGGTAGTCTAAGTAAGGAACCCGCGCCTCAAGCGAGTTTGCCATCGATGTTTTGTCTCCAACCATGAGCAAGTCATCCGGAAGGTTGGCGCGGGTGTCGATGTACAGCATCCGGGTCAAGGGGTCAAAATGCTCCACGTCGGTGTGCAAGCGACGTAAAGCCTCTCTGGCGTCGTGGCCGTCGGGAGAAACTTGCTCGAGCACCCAGGGTTGGAACAGCTTAGCCTTCATGTCCGAACTGTAGAAGGAATAGATTTTCACCAGCCTAGTAAGAACGTCCGGTTCATCTAATGCGACCGTGCCACGGCGCCATCGGGGGTCTCGTACGAACCGCTCTACCATTGGGCCCAGTATCTTCCGAGTCACAACCTGCGGAATCTGGCTGTACAGTTGGGATAGTTTGATCCCAATATGACGGTCGTAGCCAGCCCAGGGTTCATCCGCACCCTGACCCGATAACGCAACCTTGACTTTCCGGCTCGCAATCAGACTCACAAAGTAAAACGCTGCGGCGCTCTCGTTACCGACCGGCTCTTCCAGATCCCACAGATATCGTTGGTAGTAGTCTTGGTAGTCCCGATGACTCACAATCATTTCCGAGTGGTCGGCACCAAACTGCTCTGCGATCTTGCGTGCATCGTCGGTTTCGTTCGAACTTTCCCCTTCCTCGAATCCGATAGTGAAAGTGTGAATCGGCCGGTCACTGTGCTGGCTCATCATTGCCAGGAGAGCACCCGAATCAATCCCAGCACTCAGAAATAATCCGACAGGAACGTCGCTTCGCATTTGTAGGCGAACGGCGTCCTCGAGCAATTCCCGGTAGGTTTCGACTAGGTCGTCCTCTTTGAGTTGTGTGGGGGTTTGAGGCTTCCAGTTCCAGAAACGCTCGATCTTCACGCCATACTGATCCAAGATCATGTAGTGTCCAGGAATCAGCTTCTTGATGTCTCTGAACAGAGTGTCTGGGGAAGGAACGTAGCGCAACGCGAAAAGTTTGCCCAGAGACTTGAGGTCAACCTCCCGCGGACAGCCCGGAGCGCTCAGTAAGGCCTTGATCTCCGACGCAAAAAGGAAAAGGTGGCCCAACCTTATGTAGTAGAGTGGCTTCACTCCCAGATGATCGCGGGCCAGGAAAAGTTGGCGACGATTTGCATCCCAAAGCGCAAACGCAAAGATTCCATTAAAGCGACGAACACAATTCTCGCCCCATTCTTCATAGCCGTGGACGATCACCTCAGTGTCAGATTCAGTCTTGAAAACGTGCCCTTTCTCAACTAACACCTGGCGCAGCTCGATGAAATTGTAAATTTCGCCATTGAAAATGATCTGAATAGAACCATCCTCATTCGAAATGGGCTGCGATCCGCCAGAAAGATCGATAATGCTCAGACGCCGATGTCCGAGTCCGACGCATCCAGATACGAAGCTTCCCGTGCCGTCTGGCCCGCGGTGGCGGATGCGGTCCGTCATCACATGCAATAAGTCGGGGTCGATCGGCGCACCTCGGAAATCAAATATCCCGCAGATTCCGCACATGGGTTTAAATTGATCCCTGTTGCTGGTCAAGAATTCCGCGGACCTTAAACTTCCGCCGAAATCCAGTAGACAGTCGCTCATTAAGTTGCCGGCGATAAAACCTTGCTTCGGCCGTCGTAACTAGCCGCTGTTCGCCGGTTAACCAGCCCTTTAAGTAACCCCAAAGAGTTGCAATTCCACCGAAAACTACTGGTTGTCCGACGAACAGCCGGTGGATAACCTTTAGTGAGAAGAAAAGTAACCCACCCCCCGTCACATAGTAGATATGACCGTGGAGGATGCCGGTTCTCCAGCCGCCGATCGCCGATCCCTCTTGTCTCAGGTGGTAAAACTTCACGTCCGAAAAATGCTGCGTTTTCCAACCTCTTACCTGTGCTTTAATTTCGTCTGCGGTGTCCCAGCCAGGCTCAACAGGAAAGCCCCCAATATCCGACAGGCACTTTGCACGTATCATTTTGGAGGCTCCGCTAGCGTGGTATGGAGGCATGACAACATCGGCCCAATCGGCTCCCTTTTTCTCTAGATATACGCCAGAAGCAATTCCGAGATCTGGATCCGCCTCGAATCGGTCCAGTAATCGCTCAAAATAGTCTGGGGCAAATTCCAAATCGCAATCGAGTTTTACTATGACGTCAAAGGTCTCGTCGTGAACCGATCGAAGCCCCGTTTCAAACGCCCGTATTTCGGCCGATCCAATCCTTCTTGTCGCGTCTCGGTTTACTCGGATGGTCGAAATCCAACGAACCGTTTTCGCATAAGACTTGATGATTTCTGGCGTATCGTCAGACGAACCATCATCCACGATCACCCAGCGCACAGGTCGGACCGTCTGACGAAGCATAGAGCAAATGGTCCTTTCAATTCTCTCGGCTTCGTCTTTCGCTGGCGAGATCACCACATACTTCATTTCGGGCATATATAGCGGCTCTTTGGTTGAAACTTAATGTGCTTCTTTAAATACTGGGGCCAGTACATCCAGTCATAGCTACCTTCTAGTTTCGCCTCGAAAAGCTTAGGGTCGTCCCAAGCATTAACCGGTACGCGCTTGAGAACATATCTATCATCCGTCGAATGTTTGGTCCCTATAATCGTTGACACGCCGCTCGTGTACCCGCACATTTCTAGCAGTGTTTGCAACCTTCGCGTGAACGTCTGATCCTCTTCGGGAAATGCGTACGGGTAAGCAAACGAATCAATGGCGACTCCGAGGTTATCCTCGATAATACTTTTCGAGTCTCGCAGTTCGCGCTCTAGGGTCAGATTCGACACGAAGCGCAGTTTCGAGTGAGTAACGGTATGCGAGCCGAAGCAGATGCCTGCTTCTCGGAGTTGGCGCACTTCGTCCCACGTCAAGCATTCTTTTCCAAGAAAGCTGCGCCTTTCCATCGCGATGAAATCGGTCGGCAAGTAGACTGTAGCGCTCATACCGTATTCTTGAAGAACCGGGAAGGCATTCGTGTAAAAGTCTCGGAAGCCGTCGTCAAACGTAATCACGACGACCTTTTTCTTATCCGTTTTACCCGACGCCAAGAATTTAACGAGCTGATCAGGATATATTGTTAAGTAGCCATTTTCGCTGAGGTGCGCCATGTGCGCTCTGAATGTGCTCAAATTCGTTTCTGTGGCGAAGTAAGGATGACGCCCATTCGTCGAACTTTCGCTCACGCTGTGGTACATCAAGATAGGAATTCTGAAGCGGGCATTCATTCGGGCTAAACCGCGCGCTGCGTGTACCAAATACACAGTAGCCAGTCGATCTATACGGAAGCGCCGCATCAGAATGAGATTATGCAAGCGGACTAAACTTGCTCAACATTTTTTCGTCTACTAGGAAATATGCAGCTGCTAAGTGTGCCGCAACATCGGTCAGATCATAGGTCGCACTGTGATCCATCTATGCTATCCGGCCCGATACTTCCAATTCGTCCGACACGCGCGACGCCGGCTTCTTCACAAAATACAACAGTTCGTGCACTATTCTCGCTTGTTGTTCCGCCGTAAGAGTTGGGAACATCGGTAAAGAGACGATTTCAGCAGAGATCTTTTCGCAGACTGGAAAGTCCCCTGCTATGTGGCCCAAACCTTCATAAGCCCGCTGACGGTGCAGAGGAATCGGATAGTGTATCCCACAGCCGATACCGGCGTCCCCCAGGTGTGCAATTAGGCCTTCGCGGTCTTCGGTCCGAACGACATACAGGTGATACACGGCACGCGACCAGGAGGGTTCGTAAGGCGCCGGGATTCCCACCTCAGATGCCGTCAGCAAACGGCCATACTCCACTGCTCTTTCGCGTCGCTTGGCATTCCAACCAGCCAGGTGCTTCAATTTCACACTCAGAATTCCTGTCTGGATGGAATCAAGACGGCCGTTATATCCCTCGATATCGTGGTAATACTTTTTTGCCTGGCCGTGATCCCTGATCATTTTGCAGGTATCGGCCAGCTTCGAGTCGTTCGTGGTAATTGCGCCACCTTCGCCGCAAGCCCCCAGATTCTTCCCCGGATAAAAGCTGAACGCGCCAGCGCGCCCCATCGAACCCGCGCGAAACCATTTGTTCTGCTTGCGCGAGAAATATTCAGCACCGTGCGCCTGACACGCATCTTCCACCACGATCAAACCGAATCGCTCCGCCAGTTCGCCGATCGCGTCCATGTCCGCCATCTGTCCGTACAGGTGAACTGGAACCACCGCGCTCACGTGCCGATTGCTCCTCTTGCTAATTAACTTGCCTTCTTCCGACACCGTGCACAGCGTCTCCAGATACTCGCGTAGTTTTTCCGGATCCATGTTGTACGTGCGCTCGTCAATGTCGACAAACTCCGGCAGTGCCCCCGCCTGCGAGATAGCCTCGGTTGTCGCGATGAAGGTGTTCGGCACCGTGACAACAACGTCGCCAGACTTCACTCCGGCGGCCATCAGCGCGAAACGCAAAGCGTCCGTACCGCTGTTGACTGCGACTGAACGCTCCGTCTGGCAGAACGCGGCAAACTCTTTTTCAAAATTCTCCACCATCGGGCCACCAATGAAGCCCGCCGTGCGAATAACCTGCTGAAAAACTCCAGTCAACTCCTGTTCGAGTTCGACGTGCGGCGTGACCAGATCAAGAAAAGGAACATTTTGCGAATGATTATTTCCTGAATGACTCACTGCGCTACCTCCGCTTCAATTTGACGAAGAACCTTTGCTGGAACACCAGCCACGATCGTATTGGCCGGGACATCTTTGGTGACCACGGCGCCCGCCCCTATAATGGCGTTCTCGCCGATACAGGTATTTGCGAGGATGGTCGCGCCGGAGCCGATCGAGGCTCCCTTCTTTACCACCGTCCGCTCGACGCGCCAGTCGGCTTCTGTCTGCAGGCCGCCCGCGGCTGTGGTAGCGCGCGGATACAAGTCGTTGATAAACATTACTCCGTGCCCGACGAAAACGTTGTCTTCGATGCTGACGCCTTCACAGATAAAAGTATGGCTAGAGATCTTGCAGCGTTTGCCCACGGTCGCATTTTTCTGAATCTCGACGAAGGCGCCGATCTTCGTTTCGTCGCCAATCTCGCAGCCATAGAGGTTGATGAACTTGGAGAGCTTGACGTCCTTGCCAAGCTTCACATCTGGGGCAATGCATACAAATGGGTTCATATGAAGAGCTACTGTCTCTCTTGGTTGGGTTGGTGAGTGAGCTCCGGACAACGGTGGGAAATCGCTCGAACGTACTACAATGTCAACCTATGCTAGTTCCGTCTTCCGAGTCAGAAGATTCATGGATTCTGCGTGTGAGACTGCCGGTGCTGCGCCCACGCGAGTTGTTGCTTCCGAGCCCGTTCCTGGGCCTCAAGTATGTGAGAACTGCTGTTATTCTTCGCCAAGTACTTGGCTAAGGCGCTGATCGTCGTGTATTCAAACAGGTCAATGATCGTTAGCTGAGAGCTGACTATTTTCTGCAGCTCTGCATGCGCATCCAGCAACTGCAGCGAATCGCCACCCAGATCGAAGAAATTGTCGTCGACGCTGACCTGCTTAAGGCAAAGCACTCGCCGCCAAATCGCAGCAATTTCCCGCTCCAGATCTGTTTGTGGCGACGACACCGGTGCTTGATTGACTTCCGCCCGCATCGTTTGCGGCGCAGGCAGCGCGCCCCGATCAACCTTGCCGTTTGGTGAGAGTGGCAAAGAAGTCAGGGCCACAAACTCAGAAGGCACCATGTAAGGAGGCAGTTTTTTCTGCAGAAATGTGCGCAGTTCATTCCTGCCGTCCTCTTCTCGACGAAGAACCACATACGCAACCAGCTTCTTTTCACCAGGTGTATCCTGCCGGGCAATGACCACAGCGGATTGCACGCTTGCATGCTCCATCAGCACAGTCTCGATTTCCCCGGGCTCAACGCGGAAGCCGCTCACCTTTACCTGATTATCGACCCGCCCCAGGAATTCAATCGTGCCATCGCCGAGATAACGCGCCAAATCTCCCGTCCTGTAAACCCGCGAGCCCGGTTCGTCACTGAAGGGATGCGGAACGAACTTCTCTGCTGTTAAATCCTGTTGGTTCAAGTAGCCGCGTGCCAAACCGTCACCTGCGACACAAAGTTCGCCCGGCTCCCCCAACGGCACCGGTTGAAAAGTCGAGTCGAGCAGATAAACCTGAGTGTTAGAAATCGGCTTGCCGATTGGAATCGACGTGCCTTGCGCATCCTCTCGCGTGATCGTGTGGCAGCAGGTGAAAGTGGTTCCCTCCGTGGGACCGTAGCCATTAATCAAACGACATCCTGGGAGACCGTGCAGGGCTTTGCGAGTATGTGTCACCGACAGCACATCCCCCCCCACGAGCAACTGGCGCAATGGACGCAAGTCGTCAAGGCGTTGTTCCACCATCACATTGAACAACCCAGCCGTCAGCCACATGCTTGTGACACCGTACCTTTGAATCGCGGCGCCTATCTCATCTAGTGATTGCGTTTCCGGCGGCATGATGGCCAGGGAGCCGCCATTCAGAAGCGGCGCCCAAATCTCAAGTGTTGAAGCGTCGAACGAAATTGGAGAAAACTGAAGAAAGACCTCCCGCTCGCTTAAATCAACAAAGTTCGTATTCTTTACCAATCGAATGACTGCACGATGGTCGACCATTACTCCCTTGGGTCGACCTGTAGAGCCGGACGTATACATCACGTAAGCGAGACTTTCTGCGGTATTGACATTGGCCAGATTGTCACAGCTCTCCGATTGGAGATCAGCCGCATCGCCGTCCAAACTCACCAATGTGGCGGCAGACCAGTTCCCTTCCGCCATTTTCTGCATTACCGAGTTCTGCACCAGCATGATGGGAGACTTGGTGTCCGTGGCCATGAAGGCGAGCCGCTCTGCGGGATAGTTCGCATCAAACGGAACGAATGCTCCTCCAGCTTTCAGAATTCCCAACAAACCGACCACCATCTCCAAAGAGCGTTCCAGCAGCGTGCCTACCATTACCTCCGGCCCAACCCCAAGTCTTTGTAAGCGATGTGCAACTTGGTTGGCTTTCCGGTTGAGTTGTTCATAGGTCATCTGCTGATCACAAAATCGTAGTGCGATCGCCTGCGGACGGCGCTGCACTTGCTGCTCAAAAAGCTGATGGATACACAGATGGCGCGGATAATCTGTGCCTGTGTCATTCCAGTCAAACAGCAGTTTTTGCAGCTGTTCTTCGCTCGATGTCGCGGTCGTGTTAAGAGTTGTTGCCATTTTTGCTTCGCGGTTGCCGCTATGCAAGTAAGATTTCTCGTTCTCCGAAGAGACGCTCTGCGACGATGCCTTCGCTGCGACAGGCCTCGATTAACTGATTCGATTGCATGATCGGATTCGATTCCGGAGTATATTTCACGCTCATCACATAATTGAGCCACGGCTCCTGGCCCATCGCATAAACATAGACTTCTTTGCTGCGAAACTGATCGGCAATTGCTTTGGCCCGTTTGAAGTGCGACCCAGC
This sequence comes from uncultured Acidobacteriaceae bacterium, assembly GCA_963822025.1. GTDB lineage: Bacteria > Acidobacteriota > Terriglobia > Terriglobales > Acidobacteriaceae > Acidiflorens. The sequence goes on from CAWGFW010000001.1 coordinate 394,665, forward strand.
GAGCCGCCGCGAATGATCCTTGTTTCTTTCCAGCTTCTCAGTCAACAGCGGACCATATAGCCAGGACATCGGTGCGCCATCGCATTCCATCCCCACGAAGAGTACATCGACATCGCCCACCTCGGCATGAATGTGCTTATACATCGGCGGGCTGATATTGCACGAATCCGCTGCAAACAGCATCGAGTGGCCATTGACACGCGCCAGATAGGCCATCTTGGTGCGGATATCCAAATCACCGTGCTCGCCCAGGAACGGAATCGCCTTAATCGCCAAAGGTCCGAACTGCAGGTCTTCCATCTCCTCTACTTCCACGACGTTGTTAAAACCGCATTGCTTGAGAATCAGCTTCATCGAAGGATCCTGCAGAGATCCGCCGGCATTTCTCGGCACCACGATGGTCTTGATTCGGCTGCGCAGTTGCAGCATTGTTTCAAACAAAAGATGATCCTGATGGTTGTGGGTGATCAATACACAGTCGATGACTTCGGGCAGGTCTTCATACGTGTAGCGGGAGATATTGTTTTCGTACGTGTAACTCAGCACCGGATCAGTAAGGACGCTGGTCCCACCCGATTCAAGCAGAATGCAAGCATGACCGAAATAGCGCCATCGTGCAGCATCGCCCTTATAAGTTTGATAGGGGCGCGCAGGAGTCGTAGTGAGGAACGATTGGAATACCTCGTCGTCTTCATCGGCTAGAGCGAGAGTGCTCTTGATCGCGGAATAAGTAGCAGACCTCTCTTTTAATCTAAATAAGAAATCGACTTGTTCGCTGGCAAAAGGAATTTGCAGATGAACGTTTCCCGGTTCTTTGAATCGCGGCGTGCTCAACACAAAAGGACGATCATCACCGGTGATCAATGACAACATCAAAGACTGAACCGAAGGATCGTAGTAGCGGCTCTTGTAGAGGAGCGGCTCAATCAAACGAAACGATGGATGGCTGTGCATGTCATAAACGAGTTCGACATACCCCTGCAACGCTTCTGGAATTCGCTCGTAAAGCGGTTCGAGCGAGTATCCTTCAGCGTGGCTGCACAGCATGGCATCCAGTTCACAGATCGCGCGGGACAATTCGAACCGGGGCATTTTCCTGATTTCGATCGCCAAATTCTTTACATCCTCCAACCGTCCCGCTCGCAAATCCATAAAAGGTCCACCCAGCATTTTGGGGTTCTGCACTGCAGCGGCGTGCGCGGCGGGAGACTGAATGAACGAATCCATAATCCGCAGGTGACGTTCAGTCGCATTGCGCGCCGCCGTCGCCGGAGGGATCAAGTGCGACCAGGCATACCAGTGGTGAACCAATGGTTCAACCACCACATTCGGACGCAGATACCACTCTTGAGTCATTTGATTACTTATTCCTGAGAATTCCATTTAAACCGACGGTCACGCTTCACAGGTAGACTAGTTCACCACGTTTGGAAAGCGATTCACTTGCCACCTCCAGCATGCGAACAACCTTCAGCCCTGCACAACCGTCATTGAAGGGCTTCGCTCCGTTCTGGATGCACTCAACGAAGTAAGTCAACTCCAGCTTCAGTGCTTCCACCTGTTCAACCTGCGGCGCCCACATGTCGCCGGAGCGGTAACTTACCAGCAAGTTGTACACACCTT
>CAWGFW010000002.1:0-148703 GCA_963822025.1 uncultured Acidobacteriaceae bacterium
TGCCCGCCTTTACCGATCAGATCCACGACCGCCCAGTGACCTTGGCGCATCTGGATCTCATCCAGCTCTAAGCCGACCAACTCCGATCGCGAAACCCACAACCGACCAGCATTGCCAGCATGGCGAAGTCCCGCTTCGCACCATCCCCTCGCCGTCAGCACGTAGCAGCACCTCTGAGCTTTGCGCTCCGCTCAACCAGTTGCCGGCACCAAAGCCAAGCTACTTACCGCCTTTCCCGGCTGATCCCGGCAGCGAGTTCCGGGCTGAGCAAACCGGCTTCGCGGCTTCGTGCGCCAGTCTTCGCACGGCTGCAAGTTGTTGATCGATCGTATTTGCAGCGAGGTTGCGTGATTCCAGGTACATGCGGTAGCGGACCACCACGATGCGGTTGAACGCTAGGCGCGGCTCGGAACAATACCAGGCGATGAATTGATCGATGGGGTACTCGTACACGCGGCGCGAGGCTGGCGAACGAGGCTGTTGAGCACTGCTCTCTTACAATGATCCAGATCCGGTAGCCGAAGCAATCGGCGACGATAATTCGGCTTAACTCTGTGCTTGCCCATGGCGACGGCCTCCTCATGCCGCAGCCTGAAATTACGCCAGACTCACAGTCCCAACTGCAACCGCCAAGGCGCGTAAAATCCGAAAGGAATATATCCAAACGACAGTCGAAAGCAAATCCAACGTGGGAAGAAGTGAAGGCCGAACTGGCTGGTTTTGATCGTGCAGCCTTGCTGGCTGTGCTCCAAGATCTATACGCTGCGTCTGAAGGCAACCGGGCGTTTCTTCATGCCGCTTTGGTTTGGGCCGGGACCCATTGCAGCCGTATAAGAAAATCCTCGCTCGGTGGTTATGGCCTGACGTATCCCGAGGTGTACAAACGTCTGTCTCGAGAGCCAAACAGGCGATCAGCGATTACAGGAAGGCGAGCGGGGATGCAGAGGGGCTAGCGGAGTTGATGGTTTACTACTGCGAGCAGGCGGCTGGATTTTGTCGAGAAGTGGCTTATCAAGATACTGCGTATTCTGATGCGCTGGTGCGTATGTTTGAGCAGGCGCTCCGAACCACCGATGCAGTCAACTCCGGAGCCATCCGCGAGCGCCTTCTCGGCAAGCTGGACCATGTGCGGGACATTGGTCATCAGCTCGGATATGGAATCGGCGACAACATGGATATTCTGTTTGCCCAGTTCGTAACATCATCTCGGCGGAGGGTGCTTCATGGAAATCGATGAAGAAAAGGTCGACGAGGCGGTTCTAGCCCTGCTATACCTGACTACCTTCAAAGAAAAACCACGATGGAGGGCGTGGAAAGGCCACAGTTGGGATGTCCTCGATCGACTGCATCAGAAGGGTTACATTTCGTATCCCGCGACCAAAGCAAAATCTGTTCTGCTGAGCGAAGAAGGCGTGCAACGGTCTCGCGATTTGTTCGAGAGATACTTCGCGAAGTAGCCTCGTGGCGCGACCCGCCGACATCGGCGCTCCGTTCGCCATCCTTCTTTCGATGGCGCTGGGGTTCTGAGTGTAATCTCCTGTTCTCAACAGTTACCGTGATGTACCCTGCTCTTGTGTCGCCATCGTGTTTATGACAGTAACCGTTGGATGGGTATTCCGCCGTTTGCTCTTGTACGTTGGCCTTGCGTTCGCGGGTCTCGCCATAATAGCGCTGCTGGTCTTCATCGGCGCTGCTACTGGTAAGAGCGACAGCATTCAGGCGTGGCTTTTGCCAACGCTGTGGACGGGATCCCTGTGCTTTATCGCGCTGAAGGTATTCAGGGCGGGCTGGCGAAGGCCAATCTTTTGGCTCGTCCTCACTCTTTTATGCTGGCCATTTTAGCGGAGGGACCTGTGTGGGCAGTGCTGATTGAGGGAGTCCTCGCTCTAACTTACGGCAGCAAAGAGCACCGAAAGCGCGTCCCCAAAGCTCCCGCGCATGGTGGTTGTTGACGTAACATCGCAATAACGCTCATTGACCAGCGGTCAAAACGTGTAATCGGGGGTCAACGTCGATCATGTGGCAATCGCCCCGGTCGTCGGCGTAGATTGCTAGCGTACGAGAACGCAGAGACCAAGGTTCCATGTTTCATCGGAGTCACGCCCGTTTTTCTTTTTGTAGATCGGGACAGCTGAGACTGGCTGAAGCTGATCGGTGTCTGCAGGTATCCGAGATCGAAATTCATTTTCTTGGCCCGTCAATTTCCTATCTTCTATCACTTGCGGATAGTCATAATAGGGTAAGCCGGTTTAGCCGTCTCCGGTGCCAGCATAAGAAGCGATTTTGACAAAGAATTGACATTGGCAATTTCATTTTGCCGTATAATTGGGCGCTCGCGGGCCATGGGTGCGCGATTAAGCCGCTTCGGAAAAGAGTTGCGGGCTGGTTTCCAGAATTCTCCTCCCCCCAGGAAAGGTGTCTCCTATGCGTCGTCAAGTGTCTTTCGTGTGCTATCTATTGGCTGCATTCGCTTCTCTGTGGCTGTTTACGATTTCATCCGCGCAAGCGGAAAGCGTCCAGCCTCTTCTGATCACCCAAAGTATCGATGAGAGCAGATTGGTCACGCTGAGCGGCAATACGCGGCCGGAAGCGAAGGCGAAGAACGATCGCGGAGCGGTGGCCGATAGCCTTTTGATGGAGCACATGTTGCTCCTTTTGAAACGCTCGCCCGAGCAGGAACGCGAATTGGACCAGTTGATTGAGGAACTGCACGACAAGTCCTCTCCGCACTTTCATCAATGGCTTAAAGCCAAGGAACTCGGAGACAGGTTCGGGCTTGCGAACCAGGACCGCCAGACAATTAAGAATTGGCTGCAGTCGCATGGATTCAAGGTCAATGTGGAGTACCCGAACGGCGTGATGCTTGACTTTTCCGGAACCGCGGGTCAAGTACGAGAAGCCTTCCACACGGAGATTCACAACCTGGATGTGAAGGGCGAGAAGCACATCGCCAACATGAGCGATCCGAAGATTCCGGCAGCGCTGGCCCCGGCGGTCGCCGGTGTGGTGACATTGAACGACTTCAAGCCTCATACCATGTACAAGCCACGGGTACAGTACACCGGTGGCGACAACTGTTTGTTTGGAACCTGTTATTTGGTGGTTCCTGGCGATCTGGCCGAGATCTACAACCTGAATCCGCTGTTCAGCGCGGGCATTACAGGACAAGGCCAAACTATCGTGGTGCTCGAAGACACGAACGTGTATACCACGGCAGATTGGACGTCGTTCCGTTCGGTATTTGGGCTTTCGGGGTACAGCCAAGGGTCGTTCACGCAGATCCATCCGGCTCCTCCGACGGGCAGCAATAACTGCACTGACCCGGGAGCGAACGGGGACGATACGGAAGCGATTCTTGATGCGGAATATAGCAGCGCGGCCGCGCCGAACGCAGCGATCGTGCTGGCTTCGTGCGCGGACACGTCCGCCTTCGGCGGCCAAATTGCGCTGCTCAACCTGCTCAACGAAACCAGCTCGCCGCCAGCCATCGTGAGTATGAGCTACGGCGAATGCGAAGAGGTAAGCGGCGCATCGCTCAATGCATCGTTTAATACAACCTTTCAACAGGCGGTGACGGAAGGCGTATCGGTTTTCGTTTCCTCGGGCGATGCCGATGCCGATGGCTGCGACAGAGGCAGGTTGAACGACACGCACGGTATTAGCGTCACGGGTTGGGGAGAGACACCCTATAACGTGTCCGTAGGCGGCACCGACTTCGGCGATACTTACGAGAAGGAAAACAGCACTTACTGGAGTGCCACGAATTCGACCACCTATGAATCGGCTCTTTCCTATGTGCCGGAGATTCCATGGAACGATTCCTGCGCCAGCGTGTTGCTTTCGCTCTATGAAGGCTTCAGCGAACCTTATGGATCAAGTGGATTCTGCAGCTCCTCAGGGATAAACGAGGATTTTCTTGGCCCGGTTGGAGGCAGCGGAGGTCCGAGCGAATGCGCGACCGGATCGCCATCCATACCCGACGAAGTGAGTGGAACGTGCGCCGGGTATGCCAAGCCCTCGTATCAATCGCTACTGGGAAATCCGAGCGACGGAGTGCGTGACATTCCCGACGTAGCGCTCTTTGCTGCGAACGGAATCTGGGATCATTATTATCCCTACTGCTTTAGCGGACCCGGAGGCGTTGCCTGCACCGAACCGCCGGATGAGTGGCCGGGAGCGGGCGGGACATCGTTCTCGTCTCCGATCATGGCGGGCATTCAAGCACTGGTGAACCAGAAAGTCGGGGAACGCCAGGGCCAACCGGATTACGTCTACTACAGCCTCGCAGGCGCCGAGTATGGCGCCACTGGCAACTCTGCTTGCAGTTCGACCCTGGGAAATGCGGTGGGCAGTTCGTGCGTTTTCTATGACGTGACGCTCGGCGACAACGATTCGAATTGCACCGGCACCGTCAACTGCTACCTGCCCTCCGGCACTCGCGGTGTGCTCTCCACTTCGGATAGCGCCTATCAGCCGGCTTATGGCACGCAAACTGGCTGGGACTTCGCCACCGGCATCGGGAGTGTGAATGCCTACAATCTGGTCAACGCGTGGCCGCCGGCAGGTCCGAATTTCTCGCTGTCGGCGAATCCGAGCAGCGTCACCATCACTCAGGGCAGCAATGGGACGAGCACTATCACTGTGACTCCGGTTGGGGGCTTCAGTGGCAGCGTTACTCTTTCTGCCTCCGGGTTGCCGAGTGGCGTGACGGCGGCCTTCAGTCCGAATCCCACAACCACAGCCAGCACCTTGACCTTGACCGCCAGCGCCACTGCGGCCACAGGAACGGTGACGGTGACGATCACGGGCACGTCTGGCAGCTTGACCAATGCCACGACAATCAGCCTCACGGTGCAAGCTCTGGTGCAGAGCTTCACCCTCTCGGCATCGCCGAACACGGTTAGCATCGCAAAAGGCGGAGCGAGTGGGACGAGCACTATCACCATTACTCCGGTGAATGGATTCTCGGGCAACGTAACGCTGAGCACTTCGACCTTGCCGAAGGGCGTGACGGCTTCGTTTAGTCCGAACCCGGCAACTTCATCGAGCGTGCTGACACTCACGGCGAGCAAGACGGCGAAGGCGGGCACGGTGACGGTGACGATCACTGGAACCTCCGGCAGCTTGAGTGCAACGACCACGATTGTGTTGACGGTGAAAGCTTTGGGTAGCTATACACTCAAGGCCTCGCCGACGACGCTGTCGGTTGCGCAAGGCAGCAGCGGGACGAGCACCATCACCGTCGACGCGACGGGTGGCTTCGATCAGGAGGTCACTCTGGCGGCAACTGGACTGCCGAGCGGAGTAACGGCGACGTTCGGCACGAATCCGACCACTTCCTCTAGCGTGTTGACGTTGGCGATAAGCGATTCGGCAGCTACGGGGAAGTCAACGATCACCATTACCGGCACGTACGGAACGCTGAGTAAGAAGACGACTGTCAAGCTCACGGTCAAAGCACCGTAAGCTCGATGATTGTCGTAATGCCGAAGAGCATTTGAAACTAACGTTGTTTGGAGTTTCAGTGGGGCCGAGGAATCGGCCCCTCACTTTTTCGCGGTGTGCTTGAGTGTAGACAGTCGAGGCGGGTCGCGACCGCCAGTTGACCTAACATCCCAATTACACTCACAACCGGGTTCTGAGTGAAATCGCCTGTGGCTGTTGAAAAACTTCTTTCAGGAAATTTCGGCAACAAAATTCGTCCGCAAGTTATTGAATTTTCGTTTGCCGTAGTCGCTGAAATTCGCTGAAAATGACTGTTTTGGTTCCTTTTTCAACAGCCACGCCTGATTTCGACAGTTCTCCACAACATCTTTTCCCTGATTGTGGCTAATGCCTCGTTGCCTTCCCCGTCCGTACATGCCGGCGGGGAACGCGTACTGTAAGTTTTGGACCTAAGTTGGACTCACGCGGCGGGCAGATGACTGGTAAGTGCTTGAAGAATTGGTTGCGGGGGGTGGATTTGAACCACCGACCTTTGGGTTATGAGCCCAACGAGCTACCAGACTGCTCCACCCCGCAGAAAAATCATAACACACCGCATTGCTGCGAAGTCGAACGGTCCGGCCCTGCGCGCGGATCCTCTAATCTCTTTCCGAGCGCCTCATGCTGAAGTCGCGCACCCCTAAATTACGCAACGTGCCTTACCGGCTCACTTTCTTACGCTCGCATGCATCGACGATCTTCTTCGGATCGATCGCTTCCTTGTCGGTTTGTTCTTCCAGAATCTTTCCGTCCTTGCCGATCAGGAAGTTTACGCGGCGCGCTGCTTTATATTTATCGACATAGATACCGTATTCGCGCGTAACATCTCCGCCCCAGTCGCTGAGCAGCGGAAAAGTGACGCCGATCTGGTCGGCAAATGCCTTGTTGGCGAAGGGACTATCCATGCTCACACCCAGAACCTGAGTGTCGGCCGCTTCCAGCGTCTTGAGATTCTGCTGGAAGGCCTTCATTTGCGCGGTTCAACCACCGGTGAAGGCAAAAATATAGAAAGCAAGCACAACGTTACTCTTGCCGCGATACTGGCTCAAAGAAATTTCTTTTAAGTCGCTGCCGTCAAAGTAATGCAGTTTGAAATCGGGAGCGACATCACCGACATTCAATTTCATCGGCACCGCCGCGGGCTTAGTCGCCTGTGCCTTATTGTCCTGAGCGTTCATCAACGAACAAATCATCGCCGTCATGAGCAACCACATCGCCAACACGCTCGAAAGTTTCCGTCGTTTCACGTGTTTCATGGAAAATCCTCCGCACAAACTTCTCCAGAGTATCTTGCGACCGGCGGGCAGGTCAAAGCGTTACGCTTGTGTGCCCACCACGTCAAAACGCTTTCTTGGCGTTCGGTTGACTGCGTACAATGATTTCCAGGGATCGTGCGATCTTGATCGGACGGGATGAGTCTTCAAACTCTCAACGACATTTTATTTGCGGTCTGCAACAGCCGCCGCGACCGCATCATGCTGCAAAAAGGCGCCCTGGGTTGGGCGCCGATCTCTTCCGCCGAGATTTATCGCAGTGTTGTGGGCATTTCTCGCGCGCTTGAATCCTGGGGAATTAGCAAACGCGATCGCGTCGCCATCCTCAGCGAAAATCGCCCGGAGTGGACAATCACCGATTTCGCCGCCCTCGCTCTTGGCGCAGTCACGATCCCAATCTATGCTACGCAGACCGCCGAGCAGACAGCATACATCCTCAATGATTCCGGCGCGCGCGTCATCGCTGTCTCCACGAAGAGCCAACTCGAAAAGGTCCTGACCATTCAGCGCCACACACCCGTCGAGCGGATCCTGGTCATGGATGCGGTCGAAACTGCGCATGCAGCCCAGATACAGCCACTAATGCTCCGCGGCCCAATCCAAGCTGATCCCGAATTCGATGCCCGCGCGCAATCCATTGTGCCGGACGATCTGGCGACCATCATCTATACCTCGGGTACAACTGGCACTCCCAAGGGAGTCATGCTCACCCACGGCAACATGGCCTGCAACATTGCGCATTCCATGGAGGCCTTCGGCTTCGGCACCAAAGATGAACTCAGCGTGTCCTTCTTGCCACTCTCTCACGTCACCGCTCGCCACGTCGATTTCGCACTGCTCTATCGCGGAGTGGCGCTTGCCTATTGCCCTGATCTGGCGCGCCTGGCACAGGTTCTGACCGAAGTGCAACCCAACATCTTTATCGCTGTCCCGCGCGTCTACGAGAAAATTCGCCAACAGGTGATTCTCAAGTCCGCGGGCTTTCCAAAGACCCCAATCTACCGCTGGGCGCTTTCCGTTGGGCGCGCGCACCGCGCCGAAACTCTAGCCGAAACCCGGCCCCGGGCGCTTTCTTGGAGAATCGCAGACAAACTCGTCTTCTCCAAAGTGCGCGCCGGCATGGGCGGCAAAGCCGAAGAATTCATCTCCGGAGGCGCTCCGCTCGGCCTGGAACTGGCCGAGTGGTATGCCGATATTGGCATACCCATCCACGAAGGCTATGGCCTGACCGAGACTTCACCCGTTATTGCGGTGAATACTCCCCGCACCCACAAGCTGGGCACAGTCGGCAAACCGCTGGCCAACCTCGAGGTGCAAATTGCCAACGACGGCGAGGTACTCGTCCGCGGCCCGTCGATCTTCAAGGGATATTGGAATCGTCCCGACGAAACTGCGGCCGCCTTTGTCGACGGCTGGTTCAAAACCGGCGATATTGGCACTCTCGACAGCGACGGATTTCTTTCCATCACCGATCGCAAAAAAGACCTGATCAAAACCTCCGGCGGAAAATTCATCGCTCCCCAGCCCATCGAGAATTCACTGAAGCTGAATCCCCTCATCGGCACTGCCGTGGTAATCGGAGATCGTCGCAAATTCCCTGCGGTCCTGATCTCGCCCTTCTTCCCGGTTCTCGAAGATTGGGCAAAAGCCAACGAAGTTGACATCACATCGCGAGAGTCGCTCGTGGCCAACGCTAAAGTGCAGGCACTGTATGAAGGCATCGTTGATGAGACCAACCAGAACCTGGCGCGCTTCGAAAAACTGAAACGAGTTCTCGTACTAGCCGAAGAATTCTCTGCCGCCGATGGCACCCTGACTCACACCTTCAAAGTCCGCCGCCGCGGAATTGAAGAGCGCTACCGCGCGCTGATCGATGAAATGTACGCCAGGGCCGAAGCCTCCGGAGGCTAACGCCCTTAGTCGCTCGAAGCTCGCGGCTCGAAGCTCGAAGCTATCAACGCGAGATTAGTACGCAAGAGGATGCTCACCCACCCGCCCCAGTCGTACAATAAAACCCATGACGGACTCATTCCTCCTCGCAGGCAAGCAATTCCGCTCCCGCCTTATCGTGGGCACCGGCAAATATAAATCGTTTCAGGAAACCGCCCGCGCTCTCGAAGCCAGTGGCGCCGACATGGTGACGGTAGCCGTGCGCCGCGTGAATCTCGACCGCAGCAAAGAATCGCTTCTCGACTACATCGATCCGAATAAATATTTCTTGCTGCCCAACACCGCCGGCTGCTACACCGCCGACGACACCATCCGGACCGCCCGTCTGGCGCGCGAAGTCGGCCTCTCCGACTGGATCAAGCTCGAAGTTATCGGCGATCAAGCCACGCTCTATCCCGATGTGCAAGCCACGCTCGAAGCTACTGGGGTTCTGGCAAAAGAAGGATTCACCGTGCTCGCCTACACCTCCGACGACATCGTCTTCGCCAAACGTCTCGTCGATGCGGGCGCCGCCGCCGTGATGCCGTTGGGCGCGCCCATTGGCAGCGGTCTGGGTATTCAAAACACCGCCAATCTAAGAATTCTGCGCGAGTTGATCACCGGAGTCCCGCTGATCGTAGACGCCGGAGTCGGCACAGCTTCCGATGCGGCCATCGCCATGGAGCTAGGCTATGACGCCGTCCTCATGAATACTGGCATCGCAGGCGCTCAAGAGCCGGTCCTGATGGCCGAAGCAATGAAGCACGCCGTAATCGCTGGAAGACAAGCGTACATGGCAGGACGAATGCCGCGTAAGCTCTACGCGACCGCCAGTTCACCGCTCGAAGGCGTAGTCAGATAGAGGAAAGAAAAACGCGCAGGCGATCGTCAATCAATTTTGTCGCTGAGCGGAGCAGAACGACGCGCTAAGCGCATCGTTCTGCGGAGTCGAAGGACCCCTATTCCTTCCAACCTCTCGGACAGCGAATAGGACTTTCACCCTAAAGCATCTTCACGCTGTCAACGTGGATCTTGTCTCCGTTGATCCGTCCCGTCACGGCCACATGATGCCCGTAGTGATCCTTGAGGGAGTCGGGATTGTCAACCGTCAGGACCTTCTGATCCTTATCGGTAACCACAACCGGGCTAGCGCCCTTGGCGATGCACTTCTTCGTGCAATCTTCCGCGCTCGCGTTCGCTCCCTTGACTCCGCACTTCGAGTCACTAATCCAACCATTCACAGTTTGGGTATCGCTGGCAAATGAGACCGATGCCACCATCAGAATCAACATGCCGGCAAGTAACAACGAGAGAATCTTCCGCATATCATCCTCCTCAATTTGCTTCCACTAGTGGCGCGAACCCCTGCACTTTATCACAGGATTGACCGAGGCTGCTTTGAGTGCGTCGACTGCTTCGCAGCAAAAAGTCGAATATTACTCGTCGGCTATTTCAGCGTATCGTTCTTGACGCGCCCAGTAGGCGGTTTCTGCGCGGGAGGATCAGGGGCAACAAGCACAACTTCTCCCGGCCGGGCGTAGCGCAGTTGCTCGCGAGCTTCCTTCTCGATCGCGGCAGGATCAGACTTCAGTGATCGAATCTGATCGACGTATTGATTATTTTCCTTCTGCAAGCGGTCAACTTCGCCCTGCAGCGCTTGCATCTCCGCCCGCTTCTGGCGATAGATAACCATCCCGTTGGCTCCGAACGTGGCGTGCAACAGCAATCCCACGATCAGAAGCACGGCGGCCGCAGTTCCCAGTCGCCGCCACTCCACCGCCAGCCACGACCACGCCGGGCGCGTGCGTTCAATCCAGCGCGCCGCCGCGGCCTCCGCCTTTGGAGCCTGATCTCTCGCCTGTCCGACGGCCTGGCCTATCGCCTGACGCAACGCGCGATCCTTCGCGTGATAAAGCTCTTGACCTGCCGACGGGCGACGGTCTCCGTCCTTGCCGGGAAAGATGCGCGCGCGCGACGATGGCCCTAGTCGAAGATCCATTTCTTTGCTGCCCCACTCAACTTTGCCAGGCCCGCATGGCTGCGCGCTTCGCTATACACGCGCACCACCGGCTCCGTGCCCGAAAGCCGGTAACACACCCACGATCCGTCGGCCAGGACAAGTTTGAGCCCGTCCGTCCTCACCACCTCGGCAACTTTGATGCCATCGAACTCGCCCGGATCTCGACGTAACTTCTCAGTAAACTTCTGTTTCACTTCCGGCGTCAAGCGGAAGTTCTCCCGCAGTGGATAAAAGGAACCTACTTTGCCAAATAGGTTGGCCAGTTGCTTGCCCAGCGAGGCGCCGCGCCGCGCGACCATCTCGCAACAGAGTAAGCCCGCAAGCACACCGTCTTTCTCGGGCACGTGTTTGCGGATGGAGAGACCGGCGCTTTCCTCGCCCCCGATCAGAATCTTGTCCTGCTTGATCAGCTCGCCAATATATTTGAAGCCCACCGGCGTTTCGTGCAGCTCGATCTTGTGTTTTTCCGCCAGCGCATTGATCAAATTCGTAGTAGCAACAGATTTGCCCACCCCATTTTTCCAGCCGCGGCTTTCCACCAGATAATCAAAAAGAAGAGCAATGACATAGTTCGGCTGCATAAACGTTCCGTCTTCGTCGACAATTCCAAAACGGTCGGCATCGCCATCGGTTGCAATGCCAATCGCCGCGCCGGTTTCGTGCATCTTGTGCCGCAAATCTTCCAGCAGATGATCGTCGGGCTCCGGCGCATGGCCGCCAAAAAGTACGTCGCGCGTGTCGTGCACTGTGGCCACTGACACGCCCGCTTCACGCAGAAACGCATCCGAGTAGCCTCGCGCCGCTCCCCACATGGGATCGAACGCAATCCTGATCCCTGCCTTCTTGATCACGTCCACATCGACAATTTCGCGCAACCGCGAAAGATACATGCGTCGCGGATCGATAGATTGGGACTGGAATTGGGACTGAAACTCCGGCTGAGATCCAGCTCTCGTCGTCGGAGCTGATTGCGGATTCGCGTCAAACGCCGCAATCGCCGACTCAACCGCCTTCGTCGCTTCAGGCAATGCCGGCGCCCCATCGGGCGTCGAAAATTTAATCCCGTTATACTCCGGAGGATTGTGCGACGCGGTAAAGTTAATCGCGCCGTCCGCCTTCGACTGCATAACCGCATACGAAATAGCCGGCGTGGGCGCGGGCTCCGCGATGAGCAGCGGAGTAATGCCATAGCTCGACAAGATGTCGGTTGCCAAAGCGCAGAAGCTTTCCCCCAGAAATCGCGGATCGCGGCCGACAATAATCTTCGCGCCCTCCGATTTCTGCGACGACACATAACGCGCAATGCCGTGCACCGCCCGATTCACATTGGCAAACGTGAACTCGTCGGCCATCACCGCCCGCCAGCCCGATGTGCCAAACTTGATTTGCGTTGCCATCGCTTGCCTCGTATGCTTCGAGAATCCTGGATGCCAAACTGCAAAAGTTTGGACGCTTAATTTTATATGACCGACAAAAGACTCGTTCTTACCACCTGCGGATCGCTCGAAGAAGCTCGCAGCATCGCGCATGCGCTCGTCGAGAGGCAACTGGCAGCCTGCGTCAACATCGTTCCCCAGATCGAATCCGTCTATCGCTGGAAGGACGAAGTTGAGACCGCAACCGAGTGGCTCCTTTTAATCAAAACAACTTCTGACGCTTTTGACGGCCTACAGGCAGCGCTGAGCGAACTCCACTCCTACGAAATTCCGGAGTGTATCGAAATTGCCATCGAAGCTGGCAGCACCGCGTATTTGGATTGGATTGGGGAATCGGTACGCTAATGGATTCGATGAAACTGAGATGGCAGTTATTGTTCAAACTGCCAAGGAGGGAAGCCCGGTGTACAATCCTTGCAATTCCAAGTCAAAAAAAGAAATTCCGGTCCAGTGTCGTTTGGTTGTGCAATGTTGGTAGACGCTGCGCATCCCGCGCCGCAAAGGATACGATCGACCTCGGATCAAGAATTCTGTAAGTTGCATTTCAGGGCGATATGAGAGTGACATTCGCAGTGGCAGCGGCGGTGATGAGTCTCGCACTAGCGATGAGTGTCGCAGCCCAGAAGGAGATGCACTTGGTCCATGCCCAAGGTTCTTTCGACATCAAGATGACTCCCGCCGAGCCAACCGACTTCGAGAAGGCGAACGACATTACTCGGTTCACATCCGAGAAGACTTGGCACGGTGACTTCGAAGGCGTCAGCCACGGAGAAATGATCACCGGCTCGACCGCGAGCACCGGCTCCATGGCCTACGTTGCTATCGAGCGCATGACCGGCAAGCTTAACGGCCGACAGGGCAGCTTCACCTTCTCGCACCGTGCCAGCATGATGAAAGGTGATGCCCCCTCTGCGGGAGACTTGAGCGTGACGGTTGTACCTAATTCCGGCACTGGAGAACTGACCGGACTCACGGGCTCGCTCATGATCCATATCGACGCTCAGAGTAAACACACCTGGACCTTCGATTATTCGCTCCCATAGCCGTCCTCGCGTGGGCGCGCCTCAAGTGTCTTAACCCGCCAAATGACGTTAAAAAATCCCTATCCCGGCTTTGACGCCCGAATATTGAGTCGCCAGTAATCGAGTGTCCAGGGCGGAGTGTCCTGCGCAGCGGCATCGACCAGTTTCTGCACAAAGTTAGCGCGCAGCGTTTCCGTTGGAAGAAGCTCAAGGTACCGGTGCAGTACGAAAGTTGTCAAATACTCTTCAAAATCCTGAGCGCTGGGCGCCACAAAAGCTGCCTCCTCCAGCCCCGTCTCAACATTTTCGAATCCGGCCGTAAGCAATCGCGAAGCCGCACTCTCCGGATCGGAGAAGAGCCAGGGCTCGCGAAACTTCCCCAGCCAGTTTGAGAACTCTGCGGTCTGCGAAAGCGCACGCACTCGTCGACGCAGCCGATCAAGATTCGGACCACCGCCGCACTGCGCATGCAGCCAGCCACTTGGCCGCAGCGCCTCATACAAGTTGCGAAACAAGGTATCGTGGTCGCAAATCCAATGAAACGACGCAGTGCTGAAAATGCCGTCAAAACACCGATGAAAAGGAAGCGCCACAAGGTCGGCCACCACAAACCCGACACGGCCAGAAAAATCCGCTTCCAGATTCTCCCGCGCATGAAGCGCCATATTGCGCGAGAGATCGACGCCGGTCACGCGCCCACGCGGGAGATTCTCCAGTAGAAGACGAGTCAGTTTGCCGGTACCGCAACCGGCATCCAGCACGCACTCATCGCCGCGCAGTCGAAGCTCGCCGAGAACGCGCTGCCCCCACTGAAACTGTGGCGCCGAGACCCGATGGTATTCGGCAGCATTCCATTCGCGTGAATTTGGCGGCTCAGACAATAGTCGTATATGCGCTTTGGCCGTTGCTATTGATATTGTCTTTGATGTTCAAGGATGCGATCCCGACTTGCTAGATCGCGGCCAGCGCCTGATCAAGATCGCCAAGAATGTCGCCCACATCCTCGATCCCGACCGAGATGCGCACCATGCCATCGGTGATTCCGATCCTGCGGCGAACTTCCTCGCCCACTCCGGCATGCGTCATGGTCGCGGGATGCGAGATCAGCGTCTCGACTCCGCCCAGCGATTCGGCCAGCGAGCAGACACGTACCTTGCGCAGCATCTTGTTCGCATTCTCGATCGACCCCGTTTCGAAAGCGATCATCGATCCGAAGCCGGACATCTGCCGCTTGGCCAGTTCGTGCTGCGGATGATCAAGTAATCCAGGATAAAAAACCTTCCGCACCTTATTGTGTTTCGAAAGATAATCGGCGACCGCGCGGCCGTTGCGATCGTGCCGCGCCATCCGAACGGCAAGCGTCTTAACTCCCCGCAAGATCAGCCAGCACTCGAACGGCGAAAGAATCGCCCCCGCGCACTTTTGCAAAAATGCAAGTTTCTCAGCCTGTTCCGGTTTCGTGCAGACCACGACACCGCCCAGCCCATCACTGTGTCCATTCAGAAATTTCGTAGTTGAGTGCACCACCATATCCGCGCCAAACTCAATCGGCCGCTGAAAATATGGCGACATGAAAGTGTTGTCGACTACGACCTCAACCCCATGCTGGTGGCTGAGATCGCAAATCGCCCGCAAGTCGCACAACTCCATCAACGGATTCGTCGGCGTCTCCAGAAAAACCAGCCGCGTGTTCTTCTGCAACGCCCGCTCAACTTTGCCCGGCTCCGACGTATCGACATAGGTAAATGTCAGGCCAAAGTTAACCAGCACCTGATTAAACAGTCGCGGCGTCCCGCCATAAAGATTATGACCCGCCACAACGTGATCGCCCGCCTTGAGCATCGTCGCGACGGCATTGATCGCCGCCATCCCGCTGCCAAACACCGGCGCCGCGATCCCGCCCTCCAGCGCAGCCAGATTCGTCTCTAACCTATCGCGCGTAGGATTCGAAACCCGCGCATACTCATACCCCTTGTGCTTGCCAATCTCTTCCTGGGCATAAGTGGACGTCGGATAAATGGGCACGCTCACCGCACCCGTAAGCGGGTCGGGCTCCTGCCCAACGTGAATAGCGCGGGTTGCGAAGCCCGATGATTGATTGGTCAAAGATCTCTCCCGAGTCCGCCAGGTGCTATTCGCGATTTGCCTTTCGGGCGAACAGCGAACGACGAACCGCATACAACGCCCTAGATTCCGCCCTCAAAAATCTTCTTAGACAAATACCGCTCGGCCGAATCTGGGATCAGCGTAACCACCCGCTTCCCTGCCCCAATCCGCTTCGCGATCTCAACCGCCGCATAAACGTTGGCGCCAGCGCTCGAGCCTCCGAGCACGCCTTCGCTCGCAGCCAACTCTTTCACCATGCCGAAGGCCTGGTCATCGGTCACCATCATCACTTCGTCGCAAACCGAACGATCAAAATTTCCAGGAATAAATGAGTTGCCAATGCCTTCCACCTTGTGCGGACCGGGCTTTCCCCCACCGAGAATTGATCCTTGCGTCTCCACCGCCACCGCGTGAACCTTGGCGATCCGTTCCTTCAGAAAACGCGCTACTCCGGTAAACGTTCCCGCCGTACCGCATCCCACCGTAATGGCGTCAACCCGCCCATCCATCTGCTCAAAAATCTCGCGCGCGGTGGTTTCGTAGTGATAATCAGTGTTAGCCGGATTATCAAACTGCGCCGCCAGGAACGCCCCAGGATCCGAAGCCTGCAAATCCCTTGCACGCTCGATCGCTCCCTGCATCCCTTCGGCCTCCGGAGTCCGAGTCACCTCGGCGCCAAGCGCCCGCATAATAATGACCTTCTCCTCCGAAAATTTCTCCGGCACAAACAGCCGCACCTTATAGCCGCGACTCACACCAATCAAAGCCAGCCCAATCCCCGTATTTCCCGCCGTCGCTTCAATCACAGTCCCGCCCGGCTTCAGCCTGCCCTCACTCTCGGCGCGCGCAATCAAGCCAATCGCCGCGCGGTCCTTTACGCTTCCCCCTGGATTCAAGTATTCGAGTTTCGCGAAAATATCCGCCGACCCCGCGGGGGCCAGCTTCTTCATGTGCAGCATCGGCGTTTCGCCGACGAGTTTCGAGATGTCATCGCTAAGGCGCAGGCGGGAGCTTGAAGTCAATGTGGTCACTCTACAGAGTAAGGAACGTCAGCCGCCAGCGTCAATCGCTACTCGTGTTACCAGAGTGTAACCGCCAAAAGATCCAGATTCTTTCGTGACGGCGCAGAAGGCGACTCGTTCACTGCCCACCTGTCGGCGGTTCGGTCCCCGCGTAATACCCGCTCCTCGTGCGCACGCTGAGTTTGCCATGGCCGTGAGAATGAGCCTCGACTTTCACTTGCCGATAACCGCCCTGGCTCTTCGGATTACTCGGTTTATATCCAATCGTGTATTGCGTGCGAATGTCGTGCGCCACGGACCGGCTGATCTCGTCAACCTCATCCAGCGTTTGCGGGAAGAATGCGATGCCTCCCGTTCGCTCCGACATGATCTGCAACGCCCGCTTGGCGTGCTTCGGGTGCTCTTCCTTTTCCAGAATGCCAATCGAATAAACTGTCGGCCCATTTTCAGCCTGCAGGCGCCGCACCGCCTGTTCAAGACTTTCGGCACTCTCGTTGTCGTCTCCATCCGTAACCACGAAAATCACTTTCTTTTCGAGCTTCGCATCTTTCTTCAAGTGGTCAGCCGACGCGACGACTGCGTCATACAGCGCCGTGCCGCCCCGCGTCTCGATCTTCTCCAGCCCCTCTTTCAGCTTGCCGACGTTCGAAGTGAAGTCCTGGTCAAGGTAGTACTCATCGTTAAAGTTGACGATAAATACTTCATCATTCGGATTCGACGCGCGCACCAGATTCAGCGCCGCCGCATTCACCTTCGCCCGCTTCTCGCGCATCGAGCCGGAGTTATCCACCACGATGCCCATCGCCACCGGAATGTCTTCGTGCCGGAAAGAAGTGATCACTTGCGGACGCCCATCCTCGTACACATTGAACGCGCTCTTATCGAGGTTAGTGACGATGCGCTGCTTGTCGTCGATCACCGTAGCGTGCAACACGACTTCCTCGACATCCTTGTGAAAGACAAAAACATCGCCGGGCGGCGAATCTTCATTCTGAGTCGAGTTGGGAGCGCTCTGCGCCGCCCCCGCGGCAGGATTCGCCGCACCATCCTGAGAAGACCCCGGTCCGCTTGCCGGCGGTGACTGAGCCACAACTCCGCCCTGCGCTTGCGATTTAAGCTGGAATAGTGGGAGACAGAAAAACAGAAGGAAAATAAGCAGCAGAGAAATATTATTCCGTCGGCGCATAATAACCCGTTTTGGCGTAGACCCGGAGCGGCGGCAATCCTTTTGGCGGTAACAGCTTAACTTTTATTTTACGCCATTTGCCATCGTGCGCCGGGTTCTTAGGACGGTATCCGATGACGTATTGATTGCGCAACTCAATACCTATCTTCGTGGATACGTCCGCCAGGTCATTCGGGTTATCAATCGTAAATGCTCGCCCACCCGTCAGTTCGGTAACATCGCTAAGCAGGCTCGGCCCCAGCCGCTCTTCTTCCGTCGGAAAATAATGGTCGTAGATGCCGATGGCATAGATCAGAATATCGGCTTCCTTGACCATCGATTTGATCTCGCCTTCGGTATAGCGGCTGTGGTTGTCTCCGCCGTCCGAGATGATCAGCAAAGCCTTCTTCGGATACTTCGCCTGCCGCATTTTGGTGACGCCGAGATAGATCGCATCCAGCAGCGCCGTACGGCCTCGAGCCACCGTGTAAAGAAGTCGAGCCTGAATGTCCTCCACCGAATTCGTGAAGTCGGCGATCTCTTCCGGCTTATCCGCGAACGTGATCATAAAAAATTCGTCCTGCGGATTGGCCGTCTTGAAAAATTGGACCACCGCCTCGCGTGCGCGTTCGATCTTCGAGCTCATGCTCCCGCTCATATCAAAGATCACGCCGATCGAAACCGGAGCATCTTCACTCGAAAAAGTCTTGATCTCCTGCTGATCTTTACCCTCGAAAAGGTTGAAATTATCTCGGTCCAGGCCCGTAACCAGTCGGTTCAACGGATCCGTAATCGTGACCGGCACCAGCACCATATCCACATCCACCTTATATGGCTTGCTGTGGGTCTTGAAGGCCGGATCGCCCTCCGGCTCTTTCGGCGCCGGAGGCTTCACTCGCGGTTGAATGTGAACATCCTCGGTCGAATTCTGAGCCCAAAGCGGAAGAATAGCGCAGGCAAAAAACACCAGAAGTACAGCGAAGGAGAGGCGAGCCGAGAACTGTTTGCCGTACAGCATAGGCCCTACTAAATCCGCGCCTTTGACGGAAACCTACGGGAGACGACCCGAATCTCCCAAAAAGGGCGAGCCACACAATCTATATGAGCCGGATACTAGCACAATCCTGAAAAAGTGTTGTCACTTTTTCGCACGCGCCCCTAAGATTCCGAACCGATTCGGGAGGTTGCCTCCGACTAGTGCGCATCTTTTTTCTCATTCCGGCTGCCCTGATCGTCCCTGCTACAATTCTGCGTTACCCCTCATGGCCATCATTTCCCCATTTCGCGCCTGGCGCTACAACCCCGAGCGCGTGCCCGTCCAGCAGGCCGTAACCCAGCCCTACGACAAAATCACTCCGGCCATGCAGGAACGCTATTACGAAGCCAGTCCTTATAATCTGGTTCGGATTATTCTCGGAAAACGCCTCCCGCAGGATAACGATAGCGAAAACATTTACACCCGCTCTGCAGCCTCTTTCCAGAACTGGCGCCAGACACTCATTCTGCGCCAGGATTCAGAGCCTTCCCTCTATCTCTACTCCCAAACCTTCACGATTCCCGGCAGCCAAACCCTTGCCGAACGCCGCGGTTTCATCGGCCTCGGCCGCATCGAAGAATATTCCGCGCAGGTCGTTTTCCGCCACGAACAAACGCTGGCCAAGCCCAAGGCCGACCGCCTCGACCTGCTGCGATCAACTCGCGCCCACTTCGGTCAAATCTTCATGCTCTACAGCGGAGCCGGCAAAGTGGACGCCCTGCTCGATTCCGCCACCAGCCAAAATAAGAGTAAAGAGAAAAGTAAAAACGCTGACATCGAGGTCACCGACGAATACGCCGTCATACACCGAGTTTGGAAGATTTCCGATGCCGGCATCCTCGCCTCCGTCCGCGAACAAATGAAAGATCGCAAGCTGATCATCGCCGACGGCCACCACCGCTACGAGACGGCCTTGACCTATCGCAATCAACGGCGAGCCACCGCCGAGACAGACTCAGGAATTCCCGCCCCCTACGACTGGGTGATGATGACTTTTGTCGACATGGATCGCCCCGGCCTGGTAATTCTGCCCACCCATCGTCTCGTCTTTGGCCTGCCCACATTCTCGGCAGCTAAATTTCAGACCGAGGCCAGCAAATTTTTCAATGTCGAAGAAGTCGACGCCGGCATCGACGCAACCCGCGCCGCCACGATTCTTCAGCAGGCCGGCCACGCCGGAACCGCGCTGCTCGCAGTCACCAGCGACCGCGCAACTCTGTTGCACACTCCAAAAGCCGTTGGCACTTCTCTCTTCGGCCGCCTTTCCCTACGCCAGCAAGCGCTCGATGTCGTGCAGTTGCACAAATGCCTGCTCGAAAGCGTCCTACAAATCTCTGAAGAAGCCGTTCGCGATCAGGAAAACGTCTCTTACTGTCGCGAAGCTGCCGAAGCCCTTGCGCAAGTGCGCAGCGGAAAGGTTCAACTTGCTTTGCTGATGAATCCCGTTCGCATGGAGCAGGTTCGCGACATCGCCCTCGCCGGCGAAGTGCTCCCGCAGAAGTCCACCGACTTCTATCCTAAGCTGCTAAGCGGCCTCACGATTTATGCCCTGGAGTAAAGCACTCAGTACGCAGTACCCAGTGCCCAGTCCTGGCCGTCGCCGAAATTCAGGGCTCTGGGTACGAAGCACTGAGAAGCCATCTCATAAGTCGGTTTTGGGTTGGGCCTGGTATTTGGGTGGCGCACGGCTTTTGGCTAGGACTCAGCTTTTGGCTACGGCTCAGCTTTTGGGTAGGGCACGGCTTCAGCCGTGCCGCAAAAGGCCACTAAAGACAAGGGCTTTAGCCCCTGAGGGAGCGGGCCGCTTGCTTCCCAGGTTCATTACGAGATGGCTCCCCAGTCCTCGGCGTCGCCGAAATTCAGGGCTCTGGCCACTGGGTACTGAGTACTGGGTACTGTTCCTCATTGCCGTACTGCCGGTCGCAGTGAGAGCGGAAGACAAGCACATCTCCATCTACTCTCCCGTCGCCATCTATACTCTTCCAGTTCTCGATCGTGCCGGCCGCGAATATGTCGGCCTGCTCGAATTGCTCGAACCGCTCGGCCGCGTCAGCAGCCAGTCCGACGGCCGCCACTGGCGCTTGCACTATAACGCGTTGGACGCCGACTTTACCGCAGGCAAGACGGAGGGCAGAATTCACGGGCGCAATTTCGATTTCGGCGCGCCCTTCCTCATCGAAAACTCCCGCGGCTTGGTCCCCTTAACCTCGCTGACGGCGCTGCTGCCGCGCTTTCTCGGAACGCCAGTTAATTTTCGCGAAAGCGCGCGCCGCTTGTTTATCGGCAACGTCGGCATCCAAACCAGCTTTCGATTAGACGCCGGCACCCCGCCCCGCCTGGTGGTGATCTTTACTGCCGCCGTGAACCCAACCATTTCCACCGAACCCGGCAAATTGCGCATGATCTTCAAACGCGATCCCATCCTGTCTCCGGGCAGCCAGTCGATTTCCTTCGACAGCAAAATCATCACCCACGCCACTTATTCCGAGAACAACGGCGACGCTGAAGTAGACGTATCGGCCAGCGAGCCGCTATTGGCCACTTTCAGCTCCGACCGAAGAACGATCACGATTTCGCCAATCGAGGTCTCGGCCGCATCCACCGGAACGCCTGCAAGCGGTGCTGCGCAACCGAGTCCAGCTCAAGCTCCAGCCGCCGCCAACCAGCCCGCCAACACCGTCAACTCCACGGCCAACGCCCATCGCGTTCTAGCCGTCGTCGATCCCGCGCACGGCGGCGACGAGCGCGGCGCCGCTTTATCCGACACCCTCGCCGAAAAAGACGTCACCCTCGGTTTCGCGCGCCTTCTCCGCCACGAGCTCGAAATTCGCGGCTTCGCTGTAACCATGCTGCGCGACGCCGATACCACGCTGACACTCGACCAGCGCGCCGCCGCCGCCAACGTCGCAAATGCCGGAATCTACATCAGCCTCCACGCGACTTCGCAAGGCAGAGGCGCCCGCGCCTACACCTCGCTCCTGCCCGTCGAGGCTCCAAGCAAAGGAATATTTCACGCCTGGAACGTCGCCCAGGCACAAGCCTTGCCTCTCAGCCGAATCGCCTCCGCAGCCATTGTCACCGAATTACAGAAAAAAGATTTCGCGTCGCAATCATCTTCCGCGTCGCTGCGTCCGCTAAACAACGTTTCGATGCCAGCCGTAGCCGTCGAGCTAGCCCCCGGAGCCAATGGCCTAGCCGATTTAACCTCAGCCAACTATCAACAGCGCGCCGCAGCAGCCATCGCCGATGCCATAGCATCTCTCCGCGACCGGCTAGGAGTTCAACAATGACCCCTGCGCAGGCTGAGCCAAACTCGATGCATGATTTGACTTTGGGTGGCGCAGCGCCTCAGCGCTGCGGTGATCGCGCTATTTTGATTGCGGCTTTAGCCGCTGAGGTCACACAATCGTGAAGGTCCGCCCATGATCCCTCGCTCTCTCCTCATCGGCGTAGCCACACTCTTGTTGCTCGTAGTGTCCATGGGAATCTACCTGCGCCGCATGCGGCAACGGGCGCGGCAACTCGAGCCCGCAGCGACCACCGAAGCTCTTCCCGTCGCTCCTCCAGCCACCGGTCCAACCGAAGCCGTAACCCTCTATGTCGCCGACGACGACGCCGGAATCCTCCGCCCCCGCGCCGCCCAAATCCCCCTCCCCGGAGGTCGCCAACAGCGAGCCGAAGAACTCCTGCGCGCCCTCCTTCGCATCTACCAGCAACCCGGTTCCGCACACCCTCTAGCCGCAGCCGCCGACATCCGCAGCATCTACCTCGTCGATCCCGGAGCCGCCGTCATCGACCTAAACGCCCCCTTCGCCGACCAGCATCGCTCCGGCATTCTAAGTGAGCAACTCACCGTAAACTCCCTGGTCGAAACCCTAGCCATCAACGTTCCCGGCATCCAGCGCGTCAACATCCTGGTCGAAGGCAAAAAGCGCGAAACTCTAGCCGGCCACGCCGACCTGACCAACACCTTCGACGTAATGACCATCGAGCAGTCAGCCAATCAGTAGGCATCACGATTGTCATCCTGAGCGAAGCCGGGACTTCACGAAGTGAAGTCCCGACGAAGTCGAAGGATCCCTACCCGCTCCCCAACCCATCAGCTCCCTTTCGCCCCTAGGCGGCCGTAACCCGCTCACAGCAGAGAGCCGTCGTAAACATTGGCGAAGCATCGCCCGCACCAACAACCCTCAGTTGGTGCTATCGCCGGTTTCGTCAACTATGCGCCTCTAATTGACCTCGGTGCAGAGTCAGAAGTAATATTTTGTGGAGTTCGCGACCGTTCCTGCCAACCCACCCTCGACTGCAAGAACTCAAAGAAAGGCACACGCGTATGGCCAAGAAGGGGAGGCACGAAAACTGGATTCTTAGGTGGCGACTCAGGTCAGCCTTCGCGGTGACGGCGTGTATTGCGCTGCTGCAACTCGTAGCAGCAACCACGGCGCAGGGACAAACTTACTCCTTCAGCGTGCTGTATACGTTTACGGGGACGCCAGACGGCGCCAGCCCCGAGGCGGGGTTGGCCTTAGACGGACAGGGCAATTTGTATGGCACGACGCACTATGGTGGTGCCGCGAACGCAGGAGCTGTGTTCAAACTAAACCGCAGCGGAAACGAGACCGTGCTTCACAGCTTTTGCTCACAAACAAACTGCACGGATGGAGCATTCCCCGCGGCGGGATTGGTGTTGGACTCGCAAGGCAACCTATATGGAACCACGGGCCTGGGCGGAGCAAACTATAACGGCCTTTACGGCGGGGGAACAGTATTCGAGGTGTCCAGCACCGGCACCGAAACCGTGCTCTACAGCTTTTGCTCAAATGCGAAATGCACCGATGGCGCGAGACCCGCCGGTTTAGCGATAGATGCTCAAGGCAACTTGTACGGCACAACTGGCTCCGGAGGTGGTTATTCCAGGGCGTGTGAAAATCTCCCGTGTGGGACGGTCTTTAGAGTATCTCGGGCTCATGGAGAAAATAAGGAGACTCGACTTTACAGCTTCACCGGTAAGTCGGATGGAGGGGTTCCAGGAGCGGGCCTGCTTCGAGACGCTAAAGGAAACTTATACGGTACTTCTACCTTCTCATCCGGAGACGGTTGGGGGACAGTGTTTCGCGTAGCTTTGGCAGCTGGGAAATGGACTCAGAGCACGCTCTACCGCTTCAGCGGGGGGCCAGACACAGGACCTTATGCGGGTTTAATTATGGACGCACAAGGAAACCTGTACGGTACCACCAATGGGGATGGCACTTTTGACGATGGAACCGTCTTCAAACTCGACACGTCGGGAAATGAGACCGTTCTTCACAGCTTCAGTGGAACGAATGGCGATGGTGGCAGTCCGCGAGCTGAGTTAGTGCTAGATGGACAAGGCAATCTTTACGGTACAACGGTTGCTGGCGGCGATTCCTCCTGTGATCCTCCATACGGCTGCGGAACGGTTTTCAAGTTAGATACGAGCGGTAACGAGACAGTGCTTCATAGCTTTAGCGGCGATGCGGACGGCTCGTTTCCGTATGCGGGTTTAGTCCTGGACGGTCAAGGAAATCTGTACGGTACTACCTTTAACGGGGGATTAAACACCTGCGACAATGGGGCTTCTGGCGAAGGATGCGGAGTTGTGTTTAAGCTAACTCCTTAACTAGCGGTGGCTCTCCTATAGGTGCGTAGCACAAAACTCGTCATATTTGGCGAAACATCGCAATTACACCAACAACCTCTAGTTCCCTAGTCCGATTCATCACAAACACCCAGTGCGCCCCATCACATACATCTATCTCACCAACTGCAACAATCTTCCCTCATCATCGATTCGGCAGCAGCGCGCCCGTCCTAAGCGGCGGAAATCGACGCTGCTCGAAAGACATTTTCAGCGCTCTTTGACATCTTGAGTCGTCTATCGGGACCAACTCGGAACCAGTCGAAATGGGCACCTAATCTAATTCTCTCCTAACTCCTTATTCCGCAATACTTTCATATAAGTCCTTACGATTCAAAGACCGAGCTCAAAAAATCCCGCCAACCCCATGATTCCATAAGACCGAGGGGGAGGGGGGTATCAGTACTAACTGGATAACACCTCCGCATTGCCATACATTTCCCATTTCATATTTCATATTAGGAGTCACCAAAATGCCCTTATATCCAGCATCCATCAAACGATGTCAGCACATTAAAATCAACGGTACCCAATGCGGTTCCCCCGCCCTCCGCGACAGCACTCATTGCTACTATCACATTCGCTACCACTGGCCTGAGTTCAACGCTCTGGCTGACAACCTCGGCATACGCGTCCCCCTGCCCACGCTTGAGGATGCAAACTCCATTCAAGCAGCGCTGGCCAACGTGATGGAACGTCTTATCATGTCGGAGATCGATCACAAGTCCGCTGCGCTAATGCTCTATGCCTTGCAGACCGCGTCCATCAATCTGAAACGAACTTCGCTCGAACCCGAACTGCCAACCCAGGTAGTCATCGACCGCAAGTCAGTTGCCGACCGTCCAATCGGCGCCTCTGCCTGGTCCAGAGTCGAAGGCCGCGAGTATGACGATCTGACCGAACAAGCTGAGGCTGAAGGAGAGCCCGAACATAAGCAGCCAGAAAAGGTGGCCTTCGACCTGCGAGTGCCCAACCTTTCGAAGGCCGCATCAACTGAGAACTGACAACTGACGACTGAGAGCTGATTCGCGCGCACGACTGTTAAAATTCCCTCACATGATCTTTCGCAGCGACAACCGCGCTCCCGACCAGCTTCGACCCGTCAATATCGTTCCCGATTTCATCTCCACCGCCGAAGGCTCGGCGCTGATCGAGATGGGCAACACGCGCGTCATCTGCACCGCGTCGATAGAAGAAACAGTCCCGCCCTTCCTCCGCAATTCAGGCAAGGGATGGATCTCCGGCGAGTACGGAATGCTGCCACGCTCGACCCTGACCCGCAGCGCGCGCGAAGCGGCCAAGGGAAAGCAAAGCGGCCGCACGCAGGAGATTCAGCGCCTCATCGGCCGTTCGCTGCGCGCAGTAGCCGATCTTCAGCGCATGGGCGAACGCACCATCTGGATCGACTGTGACGTCATCCAGGCCGACGGCGGCACGCGCACCGCCTCGATCACCGGAGCATTCGTCGCGCTCGGCCTCGCTTTGCAGCGTCTGGTCGATGCCGGGACCTTGACTGCGGCTCCGATCAAAGATTTTGTAGCTGCCATCAGTGTCGGAATCGTCGATGGAGAAGCGCTTCTCGATCTGAATTACGAAGAAGACTCGCGCGCCGATGTAGACATGAATTTCGTAATGACCGCAGGCAACAAAATCGTCGAACTGCAAGCCACCGCTGAGCACCAGGTATTCGACGACGCGCAACTCGCGAAGATGATGGCGCTCGCGAGGCAAGGCATCCAGTCGCTGATCGCCAAACAACAAACCCTGCTCGGAACGCTCTCCCTGCGGCAGTAAATCGGAGGCCGTGACCTTCAGATTAGGCGCACCAGCGATACTCTTTTGAGTTGTCATCCCGAGCGAAGCGAGGGGTCTGCAGTCCACCGATTCGGGACGATAATCAGGCCTCAATGATTATTCCCCGCGCAGTGCTCGTGGTTTAGAATTGTCTGTTGTAGGCATTGATTGATCGGAGGACTTATGAAACTCACCCCCGGTAAACTCACCGGCATGAAAGCCGTTTCAAACGACCATGGCGTAATCGCCGCCGCCGCCATGGACCAGCGCGGCTCCCTGCAGAAATCGCTCGCCAAAGAAAAGGGTTCCGCCGTTTCTGACTCAATGATGGAAGAATTCAAGATTTTGGTGAGCGAAGTGCTCACGCCTCATGCCAGCGCAATCCTGCTCGATCCAGAGTGGGGCCTGCCCGCTTCAAAGCGCCGTGCAAAAAACGCCGGCCTGCTCCTCGCCTATGAAAAAACCGGCTACGACAAGACCGGTCCCGGACGTTCTCGGCGACCTACTCGATCATTGGTCGGTGCGCCGCCTGAAAGAAGCTGGCGCGGATTGCATCAAGATTCTCCTCTACTACACTCCCTTCGATTCGAGAGATGTTAACGACAAAAAGCACGCCTGGGTCGAGCGTCTGGGCGATGAGTGCCGCGCCAATGACATTCCATTCTTCCTCGAGTTCGTCGTCTACGAGGAAGGCGTGGACGAGAAAGGCTTCGACTTCTCAAAGAAAAAACCGAAGGCCGTAATCGAAAGCATGCGCGAGTTCACCAAAGACCGCTACGGCGTCAACGTCATGAAGGTGGAAGTTCCCATCAACATGAAATTTGTCGAAGGCACGAAATCGTACAAAGGTGAGAAAGCCTATTCGAAGCAGGAGGCGATGAAGCACTTCCAGGAAGCAGCCGCCGTCGCAACCAAGCCCTTCATCTATCTGTCAGCGGGTGTAAGCAATGCCGAGTTCACCGAGTCGCTCGAACTCGCGGCCGAGTCAGGCGTGAAATTCAACGGCGTGCTCTGCGGCCGCGCCACGTGGAAAGACGGCATCCCGATCTACGCGAAACACGGCGCCAATGCTTTCCGTAAGTGGCTGGAAGACGAAGGCGTGAAAAACATCAATAACGTAAACGACCGCCTGAAGGCCGCCACCAGTTGGTATTCAATCTACGGAGTAGAGCCGGCGCTAGCGCACGTGTAAATGAAATTTGTTCCAAATGCAGGGGCGGGTCCTCGGACCCGCCTTTGTTGTTGCCGAATGCTGAATGCCAAGTGCTAATTGCTAACCACTAAATGCCGACTCCCAACCGTAAAACCGCCCTCATCACCGGCGCCTCCTTCGGCATCGGAATGGAATTAACTCGCATCTTCGCGCGCGAAGGCTACAATCTCGTTCTCGTCGCCCGCACCGCGGATAAACTGCGGCAGATCGCCTCCGAACTCGAAAAAGCCCATGGCACACGCTCGCTGATTTTGGCCATCGATCTGACCGATCCCGGAGCTCCCGCCTATGTACTCGATCAGACCACGCGCGCCGACCTTCAGATCGATGTGCTGGTCAACAACGCCGGCTTCGGACAGTATGGTCGATTTGCCGAGAACGATCTGGAAGAATGCCTGCGTCAGATCCAACTCAACATAACGACGCTCACCCATCTGACGCGCCTCTATCTGCCAATGATGATTGAGCGAAAGAGCGGACGCATCCTGAACGTCGCTTCCACCGCGGCGTTTCAGGCGGGGCCGCTGATGGCCGTCTATTACGCCACCAAAGCCTACGTTCTGCACTTCTCGGAAGCAATCGCCAATGAACTGAATGGAACGGGCGTCACCGTCACCTGCCTCTGCCCCGGTCCTACTGTCACGGAGTTCCTCCAACGCGCAAAAATGGAGGGCATTCGGTTAGCGAAGTTCGGCGCTATGGATGCCCGCACGGTCGCGGAAGATGGTTATCGCGCCCTGATGGCAGGCAAGCCAGTAGTAATTTCAGGATTCAAGAACTGGCTGGTAGCGCAGTCAGTGCGCTTCGCACCCAGGCGAATGGTTACCGCCGTAGCAAGAAAATTGCAGGAAAAATAGCCCTACCTGGCGAGAAGCCGATATATTTCCGTCACTGCGATACACGCAAACCAGCAACCTGCAACGCAAATGACCATGCCGACTGCGCGACTGCCGAGTTTCATAATCGGAGCCAGACCCTTGGGGCCAGGATACATCCAGCGAGGAGTAGGACCGCCGATTGCTTCCGTGAGTCTGTCCCATCGCGCAGGCAAGAAGCACATCGTGAATCCCCACGCTGCGGCAAACAGCCCTATCAGTAGCATCCCGAGAAGAATCAACATAGCGTCCTTCGAACGCCGTGCCCCTGCAACAGCGTATCTAACGCAAGACTTCCTGAGTGGTCTTCCGCCCTTCGAGCGCGGCCTGCACGCGGCTGTGCTTCCGGCTATAGCTGAAATAAACTACCATTCCAATCACCAGCCAGATAATCAATCGCGCCCAGTTGATCCAACCCAGTTTGTACATCATGTAGCCATTGAAAATAATTCCCATGACCGGCACAAACGGCACCCAGGGCGTGCGAAACGGACGAGGCTGGTCAGGGTTGGTGTGGCGCAACGCCATGACAGCGACGCAGACAATCACAAACGCCAGCAGCGTTCCGATATTGACCATCTTTCCGATATCGTCGATCGGAGTCAGCGCCCCCACAATCGCCGCCAGCAAGCCGACGAGCATCGTGTTCTTCCAAGGCGTCCTAAAGCGCGGATGAATATCCGCAAAGAATTTCTTCGGCAACAGCCCGTCATTCGCCATTGAATACAACACGCGAGTCTGCCCCAGCAGCATGACTAGCATCACGCTAGTCAGACCGGCCAGCGCGCCGAGCGTAATGATATTGGAAGCGCCAACAAGGCCTCGATCCAGAAAGGCGCGCGCAATCGGCGCTTCAATATTCACTTCTTTCCAGGGCACCATCCCCGTCAGAACCGCCGCGACCGCGATATACAAAACTGTACATACCAGCAACGAGGCGATGATTCCGATCGGTAAATCACGCTGCGGATTCTTCGCCTCCTGCGCCGTGGTCGAAACCGCATCGAATCCGATGTACGCGAAAAAGATGTAAGCCGCTCCGGCCCCTATACCGGAGAATCCGTAAGGCGCAAATGTCGACCAACTCGAACCCCAGTTGGCCGCGCTGATGTAACGTATGCCCAACCCGATGACAAATAAAACCACCCCCACTTTGATCGTGACGATGGTTGCGTTGAAGCGAGCACTCTCTTTAATACCAATTACCAGAATCGCCGTAATCACCAGAGCAATCACAAAGGCTGGCAAGTTAAAGCCAATTTCAGATCCGAACAGGTGCGGAGCGTTCAGCAGATCGTGACCCTTCTGCACCAACTCCGGCGATTGCGCTCCCATGATCGCAGTGACCTTATCCAGGAAAGCCTGCGTGCCTGCCACAAGCGTGGAGTCGGATGCTGTCGCCATCTGGCGAGCAACGATTTTTTCCGCCTGATCGAGTCCAGTCCAATGGTCATAGGCCAGCCACAACGGCATCCTGATATGAAAAATATTGAGCAGTTCGATGAAGTGATTCGACCATCCTGACGAGACCGTGCTCGCGCCCATGGCGTATTCGAGTGTGAGGTCCCACCCGATAATCCAGGCAATAATCTCGCCCAGCGTAGCGTACGCGTAGGTGTATGCGCTGCCGGCCAACGGAATCATGGCCGCGAACTCCGCGTAGCAGAGCGCCGCAAAGGTGCAACCCAGGCCGGAAAGGACAAACGACAACATCAGGCCCGGCCCGGCGTAGTGCGCGCCCAATCCCGAGAGAACGAAAATTCCAGCCCCGATGACGGCACCCACGCCGAGCGCCGTCAACTGAAACACGCCCAGCGTGCGCTTCAGACTATGCGAGCCCGTCTCTCGCGCCTCTTCCATCAACAACCCAAGCGGCTTTTTCGCAAAGAGGTCAGTCATCCGTGACGTTTCTCCTATTTACTTAGGACCAGTGTAGTCACAATCGCAGTTTAATCTAAGCCGCCTCGCCGCGCGGCCGCCAGATGTAATACACCGGAATTCCCAGCAGCACGATAAACAACCCTGGCCAAGTATATTGCGGCTTGTAGCGTAAGAGCACAATATCAATAAACAAAGCCATCACGATATAAACCGCTGGCAGAATCGGATACCCCACGGCCTTATACGGACGCTCCGCCTCAGGATGAGTGCGCCGCAAAACAAATAATCCAAAGATGGTGAGCACATAAAACACAAGCACGGCAAAAATAATGTAGTCGAGCAACTGGCCGTAGCTTCCCGAGATGCAAAGCACGCAAGTCCACACCATCTGGACCATCAGAGAAACAGCGGGCGTCTTATAGCCAGGATGCAACCGGGCCACGCCGCGAAAAAACAGCCCGTCCTTAGCCATCGCGTAATAAACGCGCGCGCCCGAGAGAATCAATCCATTGGCGCAACCGAAGGTCGAGATCATGATGGCAACGGCCATCAAGCCTCCACCAAAAGAACCGAACATCTGAGTCATGACCGCAGTGGCGACTCTTTCCTCCGTGGCATACTGAATGCCCCGTTCCAGCAGTGTCGTTCCGT
This sequence comes from uncultured Acidobacteriaceae bacterium, assembly GCA_963822025.1. Classification (GTDB taxonomy): domain Bacteria; phylum Acidobacteriota; class Terriglobia; order Terriglobales; family Acidobacteriaceae; genus Acidiflorens. The sequence goes on from CAWGFW010000002.1 coordinate 30,568, forward strand.
TGGGGCTGCCGGCCAGCGGCAGCGCGCTCAGATAAACAAAGTTGCACGCAATATACAGCGCAATCACGACGCCCGTTCCCAGCGCCAGTGACAGCGGAAGATTGCGGCTCGGATTTTTGACCTCGCCGGCGGTGAATGTAACGTTATTCCATGCGTCCGAAGAGAAGAGCGACCCGACCTGCGCAATCGCCAGCACCGTCAGCGTCGAGACAAGCACGCTGGCGCCCATTCCACCAACGTCATGCAGCGCACCGAGACCAGCGTTGTGCCAGAAGTTGGCTCCAAAGTTCGCAGCGATCGCCTGCGCGTTGCGACCAAGAAGCACCCCGAAGATGACTAGACCGAGCAGCGCTGAAACTTTGGCGGTTGTAAAAATGTTCTGGATCAACGCACCTGTCTTTACGCCGAAGATATTAATAATCGACAGCAAAACTACAACCAGGATGGCGACGAGGTTCTGCGTATTCAGTCCGACATCCATGCCGCCAAGCAGCATCGGGCCAATCGCAAATTTCGGCACTTTCCACAGGTGGATGATCCAATGCGTCGAAGAAATCGACGGCCAGAAAATTCCAAGGAATTTGCCGAAAGCCACGCCCACCGCGGCGATTGTGCCCGTCTGAATCACCAGAAACAAAGTCCAGCCGTAGAGAAATCCCCACAGCGGCCCCAGCGACTCGCGCAGATAAACGTATTGCCCACCTGCCCGCGGCATCATCGCCGCCAGTTCGCCATAAGTAAGCGCGCCGACAATCGTCAAAAAACCGGTAATGACCCATGCGCCAATCAGCAGCGCCGGCGAAGCAACCTCGCGCGAAATCTCGGCGGAGACAATAAAGATGCCCGAGCCGATCATCGACCCCATCACCAGCATGGTGGCGCTGGTCAGCCCAAGGCCTTTAACGAGTTCCTGATCCTGATGAGTATGGCGCTCCCAATCGCTGATCTTCGAAGCCGGATTCGGCGCTTGAACTTTGGTACTCACGACTCTCCTAAAAAATGTAGGTGCCCCACTTTACCCCAGAATTCTGAAAAATTCTTCTGCTGATTCGCGGGGATCCCGTAACAAGTCGGATATCACCGCGATCGAGTCAGCCCCCGCGTCGATGACCGAGGGCGCGTTAGCGCGCGTAATGCCTCCAATCGCGACCAAAGGCTTGCGCGTCAGTTCCCGCGCCCGGCGCAGGCCTTCGAGGCCAACAACTGGATCAGGATTGGCTTTGCTGCCGGTGGCGAAGATCGGTCCAATGGCCAAGTAGTCCGCGGAGGTCTTATCGGCTTCGTCTAATTGTTCAGGATTATGCGTCGACACTCCCAGCCAACGACCAGGTCCAATAATGCGCCGCGCTGATTCGGGGAGTAGATCGTCCTGCCCTACGTGTAGTCCGTCGAAACCAGCCCCCAGGCAAAGATCGGCACGATCGTTCATGATGAGCTTGACGCTTGGTCCGAGTAGCGCCCTGAGTTTGCGCGCCTCTTCGAGCATCAGTCGGGCAGTGCCCGACTTATTGCGATATTGAAGCAGCGTGATTCCAGCAGCCGCGAGTTCTTCTGCCGCGGCCAACATTTCCGCAGAGTCGCCGAAACATGCAGGGTCGAGGATCGGATAGAGGCGGGGAAGCTGCAACATAGGCTCAACTGCATAGACGCGGCTAGGCCGCAGTAATTAAGAACGTGCTTCTTTCTTCGCCAGAAATCTCTCAATAAATCCCGTATCAAAATTCCCCGCGCGAAACTCGGGATCCATGAGAATACGCCGATGTAGAGGAATCGTGGTGTAAATCCCTTCCACAATAAACATGCCCAGCGCCCGGCTCATGCGCGAGATGGCTTCGGCGCGATCTTTGCCTCGCACCACCAGCTTCGCAATCAGCGAATCATAATAAGGAGGAATCGTGCCCTCGGCATATGCCGCCGTGTCGATGCGCACGCCCGTCCCTCCCGGCGGATTGAAGGTCGTGATCTTGCCCGCCGAGGGCGTGAACTTCTCCGGATGCTCCGCGTTGATGCGACACTCGATCGCGTGCCCGCGATGGACGATCGGTCCCTGCAACACATCGGATAGCTTCGCGCCCGCAGCTATCATGATCTGGCTCTTCACCAAATCCACGTCCGTGACCATTTCCGTAACCGGATGCTCCACCTGAATCCGCGTGTTCATCTCGATGAAGTAGAGCCGCCGCTGCTGATCCATGAGAAATTCGATGGTGCCGGCATTGTGATAGCCGACGACGCTCAGCGTCTTGCTCAGCATGTCCCCGGTTTCCTCGCGCAGCTCGGGCGTCATCCGCACCGACGGCGACTCTTCCAGCAACTTCTGGTGACGCCGCTGAATCGAGCATTCGCGTTCTCCCAGGCTGACAACGTTGCCGTGCTCGTCGCCCAGCACCTGAAATTCAATGTGGCGCGGATTCTCGACATAGCGCTCCAGGTAAAGGTCGCCATTACCAAAGGCGCCTGCCGCCTCCGATTGTGCCTGCCGATAGAGCGCAGGCAATTCGTCTTCGTTGCGCACAATGCGCATGCCGCGTCCGCCCCCGCCCGCTGTGGCTTTTACGATGACGGGAAAGCCGATCTGGCGCGCCCACTCGCGCGCTTCTTCAGCAGAAGCGACCACGCCGTCCGACCCCGGGACGATCGGCACTCCGTGCTGTTTCATGGCGGCGCGCGCCTTTTCTTTTTCACCCATCAAGCGTATGACGTCGGGAGGTGGTCCGATGAACTTGATGTGGCAGGCCTCGCACACTTCCGCGAAATTAGCATTTTCCGAAAGCAAGCCATAGCCGGGATGAATGGCGTCGACGTTCGCGATTTCGGCGGCGCTGATCACCGCGGGAACGTTGAGGTAACTCTGCGCCAGTTGCGGCGGCCCAATGCAAATCGCTTCGTCGGCGAAGCGTACGTGGAGCGAATTGCGATCCGCCTCACTGTAGATTGCTACCGAGCGGATGCCGAGTTCCTTGCACGCGCAAATCACGCGCAGCGCAATCTCGCCGCGATTCGCCACTAAAATCTTATTGAACATGATTGCTTCGTGGAAAATTCAGTTGCCTGGGTGTGTTGTATCCGGTTGGTGTTAAACGGCCCGATGCCCCAGTCACTCGATGATCCGATCTCTTCATTTTGCCGGACGAACGGCGAACAGTTCCTGTCCGTACTCGATGGGCTGGCCATTGGCCACGAGTTTCTTGACTAACTCTCCCGTTACGTCGCATTCGATTTCGTTCATCAGTTTCATCGCTTCCACAATGCACAACACCTGTCCTATTTCAAGCGTATCGCCCACCTTGACGAACGGTGGCGACCCAGGCGAGGGCGACTCGTAGAAAGTACCCACAATAGGCGACTTCACGATGTGCAGGCCTTCGTGAGGTTCGGGCGCGCCGCTCGCTGCCAGATCAACCCGAGCCGTCTGCGCAGCCGCGGTCGGAGTTGCCATCACCGGCGCGGGCTGCACCGCGATATATCGCGAATCGGGCAATGATGCCGGCGGAGGCTCCACCGCGCGCTTGATCTTTACCTTGACATCGCCGCGCTCCAGCTCAAATTCGGCAATGTCCTTTTCGATTAAGAACTCGATAAGTTCTTTCAGCTCTTTTTGATTCATGTATGAAGGTGGGTTCGCTTTGCTTTCACGGCATCTTTATGATGCTCAATTCGCATCAGGGTATCGCCTCAGCGACGCCACAATTTCTCTCGATTTCAACGGCTCTCTCTCCGGGGTGTATGGCTAAATGACAACCAACTCTTTATCCGTGGGCGTCAGCACTTCGCAGCCCGAAGACGTCACCACCACCACATCTTCGATCCGCACGCCCCACTTCCCCGGCACGTACGCGCCAGGCTCGATCGTAATCACCATTCCCGGCTCAAGGGGCAAATCCTGCCCGGCCGCCAACCGCGGCGCCTCGTGTATTTCCAATCCTAAACCATGCCCGGTCGAATGAGTAAAATAGCGCGCCAGTTTCCGCCGGCGAAGTACCCGCCGCGCAGCTCCATCGACTGCCGCCGCAGTCACGCCCGGGCCAACAGCCGCAATGGCGGCCAGTTGCGCTTCCAGCACGGCCTCATAAGCATATCGCGCCCGCGAAACTTGCCCCACGTGCACCGTACGTGTGCGATCTGAACAATAACCGGCGAGTATAACACCAAAGTCACAGACCACGAACCCGCGACGCGGAATCCGCGCCTGCGAAGCCCGCCCATGCACAACTGCCGAACGCGCTCCAGCAGCCAGGATCGTCGAAAAGGACATGCCCTCGGCGCCCCCACACCTCGCCTCATATTCCATTGCAGCGGCAACTTCCACCTCCTTTACACCCGGCCGAATTCTCTCGCACGCAATTCGAAACAGACTGGCGCCCAATTTCACCGCCCTCCTAATGTGCACAATCTCGTCCGCGTCCTTGACCATGCGGGCGCGCTCCACCAGTGGCGGAGCGGAACGAAGCCGCACCTTCCCTCTCAACGCCGACGCCAGGCGATCGCGCATGCCTGCCGTGATCGACTCCACTTCGATGCCCACGCGGGCCCTCGCCGATCGTCCCGGGGGCGCCGCCAGCCACTCCGCAGCCGCCAGGGCTGGCGATTTGCGAGCAATCACAATTCGCACATTGGGAACCTTCGCTCTCGCAATCTCGTCTCTCGCCTGCGTGCGATAGCGTCCGTCCGTAAAAAGCGTGCAGCCGCGATCCGCAACCAGTAAAGCAGCCGCGCTGCCGGTAAATCCGCAAAGATAGCGAACATTTGGAAGGTGCGTCACTAGCAAAAAGTCGAGCCGATTCTCATCAATCCCAGAAAGAAGACGATGCAGCCGGCCCGCATGATCCATGCAAGGAGTGTAGCAAGAAGCAGTTCTCAGTTCCCGGTTCTCAGCGCAAGCTTGTTCTGAGAACTGAGCACCGGGAATTGAGAACTCAAAGCAAAAGCCGCCGGGCTCTCGGCGGGTTCTCCGAGAAAGCCGGCGGCTATAGCTGTTCTAACTTCGCGCCTACGTCTGACTTATGTCTGAATAATGCGCGGAGTGATGAAGAAAATCAGTTCCTGGTTGGTCGTCGTCACCGTGCGATGCTTGAACAGGTTGCCGAGGTACGGGATGTCGCCGAGCAGCGGCACCTGTGATACGTTGAGCGAGTTGTTGGTCTGAATCACACCGCCGATCACCACCGTGCCTCCATCTGTAACCAGCACCTGCGTGGTGGCCTGCTGGGTGATCAGTTCCGGGTTGCCCAGACTGTCTTCCTGTCCGAAGTTCGGCAGAGTGTTTTCCACATCCACGTTGAGGAAGATTGTTCCTTCCGACGTGATCTGCGGAGTTACCGTCAGCCGAAGAAAAGCATCGACATAGGTAGCGGTCGCAGGAGAGCCGATCGACGCCGCGGTCATGATCGGAATCTTGACGCCCTGCTTCACCACCGCCTGAATGTTGTTCTGGGTGACTACTCGCGGACGGGAGAGAATCTTCAGCAGGCCGCGAGACTCGGCCATGGTGAGAATCATGTCGATCCGCATGTTGTTGGTTGCGTTTACAAATTGCAGACCGCTGGTCGGCCCGACTGCGCCCAGGTTCGAGAACAGAGGAACCGTCGTTCCGGTCGAAGGCGTGCCGCCAACCGGATATAAAGGATTGGGAACCGAGCCACCGCCCACAACGATCGGCGATTGCCCCACCCCGCCTACGCCGCCCACGCCGGTCGTGCCATTGCCCCAGCCTAGGCCAAGCTGAACGCCTATGTCGCGCGCAAAGCTGCGGGTGGCCGCCACGACGCGGGCTTCAATTTCGACTTCCTGCGTCTTGCGATCCATCTGCTGGATGATGCGGTCGATTTGCGGCAGCACCGCTGGAATGTCGTTAACGATCAGCGAATTGGTACGTTCGTCCGCCACCACGTCGCCGCGCTGGCTCAGGAATTTCTTGATCGGCAGCAACAGGTCCTTGGCATGCGCGTAACTCAGGAAGCGCGTGATGCTGACTTTATCCACCGCCAGCGCCTCGGCATCGATTTGCGCGCGCCGTCCCTCGGCTTCCTTGCGCAGGGTTTCGACGGTTGCAATGCGCAGGACGTTGCCGTCCAGTTGCCGCGAGAGATCGTTGTTCTTGAGCACGATGTCGAGCGCTTGATCCCACGGCACGTCATCGAGCACGATGGTCAGATTGCCATGAATCATAGGGTCGAGAACGACGTTCAATCCGCTGATCTCGTGAATCAGGCGGAAGAAATCTTTCAAATCCACATCCTTGAGATTGACCGAGATCGGCTCGCCGGTATATTTTGCTCCGCGGTCTGCCGGCTTCTGTTCCATCTGGACCTTCTGCTCGGCTGCTAAATTGACGGCGGGAGTGATCGGCACCGGAGTGCTGCTACCCTGGCCCATGGCTGCGTTGCTGTTGCTGGCCACGAGTTCTGCCGCGGTCTTATCGGCAAAACGGCTGGCTGCTTCCTGCGATTTCGCCGCAGGTTCGGAGGCCGCAGGCGGAGTCGCATTGTCATCTTTCTTGGGCGAGAACTTGGGCTCGATAAAGGCAAAGTCCGACGGCTTTTCCGGGCTTGCCGCCGCGGCAGGCGCGGGTGTTACGACCGTTGCGGTTGCCGCCGGAGCCGGAGTTACTGGAGACGCGGTAGCCGAGGTCATCGGAGCCGAAACTGGAGCGGAAACCGGCGTCGGTCGCGGCGCGGCCGAGGCCACTTGCTTCAGGGACGGTGTCCCCGCCTGGCGATGAGCCACGATGGCGTCGTGAATCGTAAGAACGAAGCTGCCGTCCGGGCCGGCGACCAGATCATGCGGGCGGCCAGTGGAATCGCTTGTGGCCAGATCGACGACCACGCGCGTGCTCGGCGAAACTCCGCCGCTCATGCCCACGCGGACGTTTTTCACGCCGTCGCTGCCCACGCTGATGTGGCTCTGTCCCGTCGCCATCACGGTGTTGGGAAAATCGACGACGATGCGTGCCGGGGACTCGAGCGTCGTCAGTTTGGGCGCCAATTGGCCCGTCGCTCTGAACTCCACCCGCAATCCGTCCTGGCTGTGCGCGACCTCGAGCCTCTGCAAGCGAGCGCTCGCCGCCACCTCTTTGCCCGTCGTGTCAGCCGCGGCCGCGATCAGAACGAACGCCAGCAGCGAAACCGTGAGTCCCAGCAGTTGCTTTCGCATTTCCCTGTCTCCCCATGCGAGGCCATTTTCGCCTCCATGTGCTTCCTGGAATGTGTTTCCTGGAATCTGTTTCCCGGAAATATTGCCTCGAACTTTCGCCCCCAGCCCTACACCGCCGGAGTCGTAATCTTCTTCACCACTTCCCGTGTAAAGCTCTTGCCCAGCCGGTCCTGCAGCGTTTCCTGGAAAACGATGGAGTCGCCCGTGATCTTCATCACGTAGCCGTTGAACACCGGATCGTTTTCCCGCAAGAAATACGCTTTATTCAGGCCGTTGCTGACGACCGCGATGAATCCGTTCTGCGACCGCACCACGCCCCGCAGGTTGATGCCACCGATCTCCAGGCACTTCTTACCCGTGCTGCAACCGGAACCGCCCGCATGGCTCACCACCGGACTGAGAAAAGGATCACGCCGTCCGTTCGCGCTGTTCTTGCTGTCCGGGGTCACCGGCTGCTCCGTCTCCGCCTGCTCCGCGTCCTCGCCTTCCCCAGCGCCCTTCGCGGGTTCGGCCGCGGCTACCGCAGCTTTCGCAGTTTCGACAGCCTTGGGCGGCGCGCTCGGACGGGTCCCGACGATCGCCACATGTCTGGCACCCGGCTTTCTGGCACCTGAGTGTTTCGCGCTCATCGGACCGGCGCCCGTCGCGACTTTCATCGGCGCGGCATGCACGCGCATCGGGCTGGTCGTTGCCGGAGCACTCTGTTCGAGGGCTTCGTTCGACGCAGCCGTGTTCTTGCTCGACACCGCGTTCATGGTGTTGCGCGTGTTCTGGATAATGCTGGGACTCTGCGCCCAGGCCATGCCCCCGGCCAGCGCCGAAACCAGTATTGCCGTCTTCATCGTGTTTGCTGGCTTCCTGTTCATCCTGTCCCCCTTACTTCTTTGCCGGTGGTCCGGGCTTCCCTGCCGGCGTTCCCGGATCCAGATCATGACTGAAATAGGTGGTGGTCAGACAAGTCGCCACCACGCTCTCGCCCGGCGCATATTGATAGGTATGCTTCGCCTTCGCATCGCTCGGCTTGCGTGTGGTCGATACCGCCAGATTCGAAACGTTGACGATGCGCTCCACTTTTCCCAGCCGGTCGAAGAACCCCAGCATCGAATAAAATGGTCCGTCGAACTCCACTTCAAACGGCACTTCCGTATAAAACTCCTTCGCAATATAAGGCTTCGCTGTGTAGCGGCGGATTTCAATGCCCGACTTGCGCGCTTCTCCGCTCACCATGCGCATGAAATTATCGACTTCTTTTTCATCGGGTACGATGCGCCGCTCGATTTCCAGTTGCTGCTTCAAGCTCGCCAGCTGCCGGTCCATATCCGCCAGCTTCGGCTTATAGGCTTCGAGCTCCGCGTTCTCGCGTAATTTCGATTGCAGCTTGACCCGCGCCGCATCGTTCTGGTCGCGCTGCGTCTTATACACCGTGTAGTAGAGGCCGCCCGTGATCACGGCCGCCCCCAGCACCAGCACTCCCAGCAGCTTCACACCTGTCAATTCGCCAAGATTCATAAGAGGTTCCGCCTTTACGACTTCGCCTTTTCGCAGGTGAGCGTGAACTGGAATGCCTGCATGTCCTTCACGCCCTCGTCCTGATAACTTTCTTTGATCTCGATGTTGCGGAAGAATCCTGTCTTTTGCAGGTTGGTAATCAGGTTGGCGACCGCATCGCTCGACAGCGCCGTCCCATCGATGGCCACATTCGCTCCCTGGTCCTGCATGCTGTTCAACCAGACCGCCTCGGTGCCGTTCACCGTGTCGGCAAGCATCGACAGCAAGCTGACCGGGCCGGTCTGGTCTTTACGCAGCTGGTCAATCACATCGACCCGCCGCTTGTAAGATTCGGCTTGTTTCTGCCGCTCCAGATACTTGACCTTGATGTCGGCCAGGGTGCGATTCTTCTGCTCTGCCGCGCGGGCCTGCACATCGATCGACTTCTTTTCCCGATCGAGCTGGTACCAGTAGGCCGCATTGACCGCGCCCGCAATCAGCAAGACCACTGCCACCTGCAGCACCGGTCCGCCCAGGTTGCCGAGATCGAAGCTCGGCATGTTGATCGCCGGGCCCTTCTTGCCTTTCGGTTTTGGGGATCCCAACAGATTGATTCGGATCATAGCTTTTCAAAGCTCCTCAGGGCCAAACCCACCGCCACCGCCAACTGGCCGGCATTCTGTTCGACCAGTTCCGCCCCGGCGCCCTCTGCCGGCGCCAGAACTTTCTGGAACGGATTGAACAACTCGACCGGCATCGAGAACTCCTGCCGCAAAGCTTCCACCAGTCCCGGAACCTTTGCCGATCCTCCCGCCAGATAAATCTTCTCGATGTGCTCGCCTGCCGCGCTGGCGCGGAAGAAGTCAAATGTCTTCTGGATTTCCAGCACGATTATTTCCGTCACCTGTTGCAGGATGGGCGTCTTCGCGTCGTCCTGCACCGTGCCCACCTTGCGCCCCAGCTTCAGCGACTCCGCATCATCAAAACTCAAATCCAGTTCTTTCTGCAGCGAATCGGTGTACTGGTGCCCGCCCACGGAAACGTCGCGCGGGAAGAGCGGCGTCGTGCCCTTCACGATGTTGATGTTCATCACGCTCGCGCCCAGGTTGAGCAGCGCCACCACCTGCGTTGGAGCCGGCTCGTAATTGAACTCGTAGCAGTTCTGCAAAGCCAGCGCGTCGATATCCACAATAGCCGGAGTCTTGCCCGCCATCGAGAGTACGTTGGTGTAGTTCAGAATCTTGTCTTTCTTCACGGCCACCAGCAGCACGTCCATCGTCGGACTGCTCGCGTCGTCGGAAAGAATCTGATAGTCGAGGTTCACGTCAGCGAGATCAAACGGAATGTGCTGCGCCGCTTCTTTCTGAATGGTCTCGGCCAGTTCCTGATCGCTCATCGAGGGCAACGAAATTTTCTTCACGATCACCGAGTGCCCGCTGACCGCCGTCGCCACTGCCTTCGACTTGATCATCGTGTCCGTAAACAGCTTGGCAATGGCTGCCGAAACCGTGCCGGAATCGACAATCATCGAATCGACAACGATGTCGGGCGCGATCGGCTCCAGGCCGAGATGCGCCACCTCGATTCCCGTGCGTGTTCTCCTGAGCTCGACGGCCTTGATGCTCGATGAGCCTACATCCAGACCCACTATCGTTTTCGATCCCATTCCAAACATGTCTGCCTCGTCAGCCTGCGAAGTTCGTTTACGGAGTTCCGGCAGCCTTCATCGCTGCCTTGATTTTTTTCTTGTCTTGCGGTTCCGTCTCCATCGACTTTTCTTCCATCCACTGATCGATCTTCGATTTCTTGAAGCGCCAGCGGTTGCCCAACTTGAACGCCGGAATCTTTTGTTCGTTCACATACTTGTAAAGCGTGTCCGGACTCACTCCCAGATACTGCGAAGCTTGACGAATATTCATCACTTCTCGCGAGTCGGCCATTAATGTTTCCTGCGCGTACTTGTGTTGTTGGTGTGCTGAGCATATCTCAACCGGAAGCAAGGGCATCTCAACCCGAATGTCCCGGTTTTATTGGTTTTTATGGGGTTTTTCTGGATTGCGCAATTTGCAGGCTTACAAACGATCTCTATATATTGCTATCGGTCAAGGTTTGAACACTACAGGTAGTAGTCCGATCACGAATCGAGCTCTGGTCACCCAACTCTGAGTAACTAAGGTACTAGAGACGGTACGGAAGTACTTGCACGGGCGCGCAAGCCGCTGAAAATGCGACCACTGCTTCACTTCCTGCTACACGAGAAAAGGTGATCTTAGTGCGCTTTCAGCTTGATTTTTCGCGCAGGCGCGCCTTTATTGCTACGACAACATCCGCCGCGCTGCCAAGTCGAAGCCCTCGTCCGAGCCAGCATCTCTCTGCAGAAAATCACAGCCAGACTTTACAAATCCGCAATTCTCTGCCGCCGTTCGCAACTGCCGTTAGCATCCAGCCAGTTAAGCAGCGCACGCACGCTACCGCGCGCTAGCGCAATCGCGCAATCGGCAGCTCCGTAATAAACATTGATGGTGTCGCCATCTGCATCCATGGTGTAGCCACAGGGGAACACCACATCGTCAACATCGCCGTGGAGTTCGTATGGAGCCTCGGGTCCAAAGATCCAGGAGTCTCCCCGCAGCAGGCATTTTTCCGGATTCTGAAGATCGAAAAGCGCCAATCCCAAACGATAGAGGCAGCCCGAAGGCGTGTGCCGTACGCCGTGGTAAAAGACCAGCCATCCCCTTGAAGTTTCGATGGGTGGAGGAGATAGCCCGATCTTATTTGCATCCCACCAGGCGCCGCGGCGAGCTTCCAGCATCAGCCTATGCCTCCCCCAATACCGCAGGTCGGGAGAATAAGAAATCCACATGTGGGCTCCGAGCGCCGTCATCGGGCGGTGGATGAGCGCCCAGCATCCATCGATTCTCCGCGGCAAGAGCGCCGAGTCTTTGTCGTCTGGCGGCATGATCACGCCGTAGCGCTCAAAACTCCGGAAGTCTTTGGTCAGCGCCAAGGACACTCCGGGCCCTCCGCGCGAGTAAGAAGTATAAGTCACCACGTATTGCTGCAGCTCGGGCACAAACGTGATCCGCGGATCCTCAATGCCCCAGAGCTCTTCCGGAAAATGCTGCGCGTCGGGCATCAAGGTTGGTTCGCGGTCGATTTGCCAGCCGTCGACCCCATTCTTGGAGCGGGCGGCGCAAAGATGCGATAAGCCGCGACGGTCTTCGACACGGCAAAGCAGCAATGTCGTTCCATCGGCTAACAGCGTCGCGCCAGCATTGAACACACTGTTAATTGAGTACGGCCAATCCTTCCGCGTGAGGATGGGGTTGGCCGCGTGACGTACAAGCAAAGTTGAATAGTGCGTGTTTTCGACATTGGCCAGAGTTGTTTCGGGAGTAGTCATGAATGAATCAGCCTTTCCTTGGGCGCTCGGAATTTTGTATCGCCCGCATTTCCAGAAGTGCCATCAAAAACGACAGGGTTGATTCTGCTCCCTCATTCTGGTTGGCGCGCTCCGGATGCAAGCCGTCCCGGCAACCCCCGGTGATTGCGTCGTAGAGAGGGATTTGGAGATCGTTGTTGCCAAGAAACCAGTTGAAGACCCACCAGGACTCCTGGCGCCAGCGGACGTCGCCAGTTACGCGATAAGCTTCGAGACATGCGGAGACCGCGCCAGCAGCCTCAATCGGCTGTTGATCGAAACGCGCCTTTTCACCGCCTTGACGATAGAAGCCTTGTGACCCGATAGGCACGAAATGCTTTTGGCTTTCGCAACGCTGCTCCTGCAGCAGCCAATCGAGAGCCTCGAGACCATCTGAGATCATGCGATCGTCGGAACAGGCGGACCCCACGACCAGCATCGCTTGCGGCAATCGCGCGTTGCCGTAGGCCACGACATTTTCGAACCACTTCCAATCGGGCCGACGGATCGACTCATACATTTCGAGCAATCGTCGACCGAGCACCGATCTGATCTTTTGCGCGTCCCGATCTCCCGGATAGGAATTGAGATACTCCTGAATTCCAAGCAAACTATAGGCGGCGGCGCGCGGACTATAGAGTTTCACGGCTGTGGGAAGCGAAAACTCGAACAGGCGCCCTGCAGCGCTCCTCAATGCTTGATTGTCGGATCGGCCTAAGATCGTCCCCAAGCTCCACAACGCGCGGCCGTGGCAGTCTTCGGAACCTACCGTTTCATTCCAGCGGCGATCATAGCCGAGAAAGTTTCGAAATCTGCCGGTTGCAGCATCGAACGCATGCTCGAGAAAGGACAAATAGCGGGAAGAGAAATCGGGGCAATTGGGGTCCGCCTCGCCGAATCCCGTCTTCCGCATTTGCGCCAGCATTACCGCGAAAATCAGCGCCCGGGCGTTGTCATCGCTGGTATAGCCTTCCGCTCGGTTGGGGATGGTAAAGATCGCGTGTTGCAAAATTCCCGTGTCATCCGTGAGCGCGTTCACATGATCCAGGTTCAACTCCGGCAGTTGATCGAACACTTTGGGAATGGCGCGAGCCGAGAACTGAACCCGCGGGGTCACCATGCGGTCGCTGCGAACGCGACTGAAGCTTTCCATGTAGCCTTGCGCCACTTTTCCCCAGACCATGTCGCGCGCGAATGTATAAGCACGTTTGCGCATGGCATGGCGGATGGCAGGCGTATTCAGCAGTTCGATCGTCTTGTTAGCGATCGCGTCGGGATTTTGGAACGGGACCAGCGCACCCCGGCGGTCGTCCAGCAACTCGATCGCGTGCCAGTAGGGGGTCGAAATGATTGCCTTGCCCGCACCCATGGCATAGGCAAGCGTTCCGGACACTACCTGTTCCTCGTAGCGATAAGGCGTGATGTAGATATCGGCCGCGCCAATAAACGCAGCCATTTCTTCGGGAGTGGCAAAGCGATCGTGAAAGATCACCTGGGCTTCCACCCCAATTTCCTTCGCCAAGGCCTTCAAACTTTCTCGATACTTGTCCCCCTCGCGACGGAGAATGTGAGGATGGGTCGCACCGGAAACAATATAGGCAACGTTGTTGTGCCTGGCCAAAATCTGCGGCAGCGCTTGAATTACATTTTCAATTCCCTTGTTCGGCGAGAGCAGGCCAAACGTCAGCAGCACCGCTTTTCCTTCCACGCCAAAGCGATCCTTGTAGAAATTGGGATCGAGGAAGGGCAGATCCGGAACACCATGCGGCACCATGTCGATTTTGCTGCCCGGCACTTTAAAGATTTCCTGCAGGAACTGCGAGGAAAGCTCACTCATCACGATCAGACGATCGGAAAGCTCTGCGATCTCTTTCATGACGGCGCGCTGCTCGGGATTAGGCTCGCGTAAAACGGTGTGCAGCGTAGTCACCACCGGCATCTTCAAACCGCGCAACAGGTGCAGAATGTGGCCTCCGGCTGGGCCTCCGAAAATTCCATACTCGTGCTGCAAACACACCATGTCGATATTGTTGAAGTTTAAGAATGACGACGCATCCTCGTATGACTTCACCTCATCCTGGTCGAGCGACCAGCGCACCGGCGCGGGATACTCGTATCCTTGCACCGTGTCGTTTACGGGCAGCGCCAGCAATTGAGTGGTTTCATACTCAGCTGCTATCGCCGCGCACAAGTCTGTAGTAAATGTCGCTATACCGCACTGTCGCGGAAGATAATTCCCGATCACCGCGATGCGACTCGGCAGCGACGGCTTTGGCTGGACTCGCGGACGAGGCAACTGCGTCACCATGGCGCGTGCAACCATATCTCCCAAGAGTCCATCGGGAAACACGGTTATAGGTAGCGCCATTTTTTTCTCGCTTTCTTGAGTGCTCGGTTGAAAAGACCGGACGGAAACAGCACCTGGGGAGTCTAGATAGTTCGGCCGATGTGGAGGTCCCTAGTAGAGGTCCCTACTGGTCATTATCACTATTATTCAACGAAAACCGCCTTTCGGACTGGTCAAAATTGACCACAGCCTGTCGAAAGAGCGCTCACGGGGAGCCATGCGCTAGCGAATACATCGCCAGACTTTGTCTCTGCTTTTGTTGCGCGGCAGTTCACCGCTGCGACAAAGAACTTGCCTTGAATACCGGGCTTAGGAGCCGAGAGAACGTGTCGTTCACATCGACCCACCCGTCGCCGATGATCACTGCCGATTCTCTTCCCCCACCACCGTGATCTTCGTATCCGTACGGAATTTCTTGTAGTCCCGATAGACTTGCTCTACATCTTCGTCGTAGTTCTTAAACAGCGCCAACCGTAAATCGACGTGGGCCTGCACCCGCTTCGGGAGCCAGACTTCATCATTCACATGCGTCAGCTCGACCTGCACCCGCGTACCTTTGTGTATGCGGGCCAACACTAAGCCAAACGAGATCGTGTCAAGAGTGGTGATGTCCAGTTTCACCCACTGCGCTTCGGCTTTGTCGATCCAAATGCGCCCCTTGACTTTGCTTAGCATCTTCGCTTCGCGACTCTTAGGCTCGTAGCCAGGACGCGGTTCCCCATCGAGCACCCACGTGTCGTGCCCGTCCACAACCTCAGATCCGACAAGCCGAAAATTAAATGCGTCCGCAACCTCCAAAACAAACTTGCGGTCGTCTTCACGCTCTTTTTCGTCGCGCGCCAAACGCTTGCGCCGCGCCTCCTCTGATTCATTCTTTCGTTTATCGATGATCTTCTGAATCTTCTCGTCCTCCTTCTTCGCCTCATCGGCCGGCAGCGGCTTATCATCCTTCGCCGTCAGCCGCTCCACGGGCTCTCCATAAATCTCCAGAACCTCCGAGGTTCGCGATTCCGTCTTCTTCACCGCGCCATGACCATCAAGGTGATGTTGCTCGTCGCGCTCGACATACGTATAGTCCCGCTGCTGCTTGTCGTTCTGAATATCTTTCTCTTCCGCCCGCCGCAGCAACTCACGAATCTGTTCAACCGGCACAGCCCCGCTGGCGTCAGGCTTGAGATCGACGGGGTTAAGATCGACAGGCTTAAGATTCAAAGCGGCTGGAGTTGAAGCGACGGGCGAGACCGGGCCAGCGTCCTGAGCCAGGACGCGACCGGAGAAAAACACAACCGCGACGCCGAAACCGATACCGAAACAGAAAATGGGCGCAAACCGAAAGCGCATACTCAAAGTACGAAACAAAAGCGGCCGCAGTTCCACGAGTTTCCCTCTGTGTTCCTCTGTGCTCCCCGCGGTTAAAGATTCTGATACTACTTAGTTAATCCTTTTTGGCCGCACGTTCCAGGCATCCCGCCCGAAACGACCGCCCATC
Organism: uncultured Acidobacteriaceae bacterium; assembly: GCA_963822025.1. Lineage (GTDB taxonomy): Bacteria > Acidobacteriota > Terriglobia > Terriglobales > Acidobacteriaceae > Acidiflorens. The sequence goes on from CAWGFW010000002.1 coordinate 46,465, forward strand.
CAGCCGATGCAGTCGTTTCGCCTGCGCCCGCGTAATCAGCGGAGAATGAGAAATCGTCAGCAGGTATTCCGCGACAAACCACACCGGCTGCTCGGTCGTCATCCAATCGAGCGAATCGAACCGCCGCATATGGACGGGCCGAGAGAAAGTCCGCAGCGTCCTCTCCCCTCGCAGGTTGAAGTAAGTGTCAAAGTAACTGATTGCCAGCTCGCGCAGCGAACGATAGACCGGCTCGCGATAGCGGCAGCCGGTATAGTTCGATTTGGCCAGAGCGCCCCAGTGTCCATCGATTTGATAAACGGCAATCACGTGATCGGTATCGTGCTCGGCCTCGAGATCGAGGATCAGCGGAGGGTATCCAATGGCGCGCAATGCCGCCGCCGCAAACAGCGCTCCCTCATAGCAATGCGAGGTGTTCTCCCGCAGCACGCGACGCGGCGACCAGGCGCTGTCGGCCAGGTGGTAGGGCATGGCATCGAGCGCCCGCTGGATGCCAAAGGGCGTCTTCAGCCCTCTCAGCTTCCGGAGCTCGGCAGGGGTCAAGCCCCAGGAATTATCTTGATTAGCCACGCATTTATGAGATATGTTCCACGTGGAACATTTGTACTGGCGCTGCTGTACGTATAATAGTATACATATAGGTACTCTTATGAAGAAAAGAAAGCTAGTCGCGAAGCCGCGAAAAATTGCTCGGCTGCGGGCCTCCTCCGTCGAGCGAGAGAGACCTTCGTCCGGAGTCGGGCCGGAGTGGTCGCGATACTTCAGGCCAATCAAGAAGCCGATCACGTTGCGCATCGACGCCGACGTTCTCGCCTGGTTCCAAAAGCAAGGACGAGGCTACCAGACAAGGATCAATCGAGCGCTGCGCAAGGTGATGACGGAGGAAATGCGGAAGTCGGGGACCTGAGCAGCGGAGGCAGGTTCCCACCTAAAGTTAGGCTAGGATGTCCTTGTGCCTCGCTTCATGATCCTGATTCGTCGCATAGTGCTCTCCCTGATCTGGCTCTCCGCCTTTGTTAGGACCGGTGGCGCCGAGGACGCTCGGGCGGAAAGGAATTCGACCGCTCTGCGCTAGAAGCAGTACGTGGCAGGCGGTTCAAGCCTGCGATCTGCAACGGACAACCGATCTCCACACATATCAACGTTGAGATCAGGTTCGCGCCTTATCGGTAGGCGTAGTTAGGAGCAACTCGCCCAGTTCACGCGGACTCTCGATCAGCACATCGGGAGGCACGCTTTCCAAAGTATGCGGGGCAAAGCCGTAGGTCACGCCGCAGGTCCAGAGGCCCGCATTTTGTCCCGTCATGACGTTTACCGATGAGTCGCCGATCATCAACGAGTCCTCAGGTTGGATGCCGGTTTCGTTGAGGATAGTCTGAATGCCAAGGGGGTCGGGCTTCTTGGTAGGGAAACTGTTCCCGCCGTAGACGCTGATAAAAAATTCCGCCAAGCCCAGCACTCGTATTATGTCGCGCGATGGGTGAACCGGTTTGTTGGTGAGCACGGCCATTTGGCGTGGCGCGCCGGGCGACGGATTTCCGTTCGAAGGCTTCGCGAGTTGCGCCAGTGTTTCGCGAATTCCTTCGTAGAGGGTGGTGTGATCCAATTTGTGCACTCGGTAATAGCCGAGAAAGTATTCGAGAGCTCGCGGTAGTAACGCTTCATTGGTGCTGTCGATGTCTGCATCCCCCAGAACGCGGCGAATGAGAGCGGGAGCGCCGTCTCCGACATAGCTGGCGATGACGTCTCCGTCGAGTGCGGGCCGTCCGAGGTGGTGCAACGTTGCGTTCACGGAATGAATCAAATCAAGGCGCGAATCGATCAGAGTTCCATCAAGATCGAAGACCAGCAGGCGAATTTTATGAGCATCGAAGGGGCGGAGGAAGCGAATCATTAGAGATCAGGATAAATCAGGGAGCAGAGGCAGATGACAGGAAAGGCATCCGGAAGGAAAAGCCGGGCCCAGGAGAATCGGGTGCGGGAAAGGCTGCGAGATGAAAAGGTTTCCCTCGCACCTGCTTTTCCTGATTTGCTGGTTTTTCCTGACCTCTGATTTACAATGATGCCGGGCTGGAACTCTTTGGAGTGAACGGCACACGATGGCCACTACTAAAGTCGATCCCAAGCTGAACCACGCTAATCTTACGAAGCAGGCCAAAAACTATCAGGGGCTCACGGCTCCGCAGCTTATCGATTCGTATCGACTCATGTTTACCTCGCGGCGGACAGATGACCGCGAGATCCTCCTCAAGCGTCAGCAAAAGGTTTTCTTCCAGATTTCAGGCGCGGGGCACGAAGCTCTCGGTGTGGCTGCGGCCTTTGCCTTAAAGGCTGAATACGACTGGTTCTATCCTTATTATCGCGATCGTGCATTGTGTCTGGCGCTGGGCGCTACTCCGTATGAAATGCTGCTGGGCGCGGTAGGCGCGGCGGATGACCCAAGTTCCGGCGGACGGCAGATGCCTTCGCACTGGGCTTTTAAGCGCTTGAATGTGGTAACGCAGTCGTCTTGCACCGGAACCCAGATTCTGCAGGCCGTAGGATGCGCGGAAGCAGGCCGCTATTTTGCGGCGCATCCAAAGTCGGCGCAGAAGATCGACGGCGACTACCGCCAGTTTAAAGATGTGCAATTCCACGGCGACGAAGTCACTTATGTATCGCTTGGGGACGGCACAACCAGCGAAGGTGAATTCTGGGAGGCGCTGAACACGGCTTCCAACCGGCGCTTGCCCGTAATTTTTTGCGTGGAGGATAACGGCTACGCAATTTCCGTGCCGGTCGAGGTGCAAACGGCGGGCGGAAACATCTCGCGGCTGGTCTCGGGCTTTCCTAATTTTCATTTTGAGGAGATTGATGGCACCGATCCCATCGTCGCCTATGCCGCTTTCAAGCGGGCGACAGATTACTGCCGCGCGGGCCATGGCCCGGCATTCGTACATGCGCATGTAATCCGGCCTTATTCTCACTCGCTCTCGGATGACGAGCGGCTGTATCGTCCCGATGGGGAGCGGCAGGCGGATGCGGCTCGCGATCCGGTGCATCGCTTGCAAATGTTTTTGTTGCGCGAGGGAATTCTCGACGAGAAGGGCATCAACAAGATCGAGAAGGAAGTCGACGAACAACTGCAGATCGACACCGACCGCGCCTTGGCAGCCCCGATCCCGCAGCCAGACACGATTTACAACTTCGTTTACTCGCCCGATCTCGATCCGACATCGGAGGCGTTTGACACCCTCCCGGCTGTCGCGCCGCACGAAACCGCGGCGGATGGCAAGCGCTCGCCCGCCGCCAACAAGACGATGGCCGACCTGATTAACACCACCCTGCGCGATGAGATGCGGCGCGATGAGCGCGTAGTAATTTTCGGCGAAGATGTCGCCGATTGCAGCCGCGAAGACTATCTCAAGCAGAAACAAGTCAAGGGCAAGGGCGGAGTCTTTAAGCTGACCTCGGGATTGCAGATGGAATTCGGAGCCGACCGCGTTTTTAATTCTCCGCTGGCCGAAGCAAATATTGTGGGGCGCGCCACGGGCATGGCGCAGCGCGGATTGAAGCCGGTGGTCGAAATTCAGTTCTTCGACTACATATGGCCGGCGATGATGCAGTTGCGCGATGAGTTGCCGATTGTGCGGTGGCGCTCGAACAATGCTTTCTCTTCGCCGCTCGTGGTGCGCGTCGCGATCGGCGGCTATCTGACCGGCGGCGCGATCTATCACTCGCAGTGCGGCGAAAGTATTTTTACGCATACGCCTGGGTTGCGCGTCGTTTTTCCTTCGAACGCGCTCGATGCGGCGGGCCTGTTACGCACCGCGATTCGGTGCGATGATCCGGTTTTGTTTCTCGAACACAAGCGCCTCTATCGCGAAACCTACGGCCGCGCACCTTATCCGGGGCCGGATTACATGGTTCCGTTCGGAAAAGCGAAGGTCGTGCAGCCGGGCACCGATCTCACCGTTGTCACCTATGGCGCGGTGGTTCCGCGGGCCTTGCAGGCGGCGCAAAAACTTGAGCGCGAGCATCACGTCAGCGTCGAGCTGATCGATTTGCGATGCTTGAATCCGTTTGACTGGGATGCGATTGCGGCTTCAGTGAAGAAGACGAACCGTGCGCTCATCGCCTATGAAGATTCGCTAAGTTGGGGATACGGCGCGGAAATCGCGGCCCGCATCGCGGATCAACTCTTTCATCACCTCGATGCTCCGGTGAAACGCGTGGCGGCGACCGACACGTTTGTCGCTTATCAGCCGATTCTTGAAGATGCTATTCTGCCGCAGGCGAGCGATTTGTTTCGCGCCATGAAGGAACTGGCAGAGTTCTGAAGTCCGGCTCTTAAGCTTCTGGCTCTCGTTTCCTGTGCCGTCACTACTTCGCTTTCCGACTCGCCGACCTGCCACTGAACGTCGCTGCCCACGGTCCTCCGTCGAAGCAAATGAGTGCTAGCGCGATAGTGGCCAGCGCCATAGGGAATTCGAATCCGCCGGGTCCGGTCAGGCCATTCTTGAAGTGCACCTTCCAGATGGCGATACACATTTCGATCAGGAAGGCGAACGAGAAGAAACGCGTGAACAATCCCAGCACGATTGCGATGCCGCCGAAAAATTCCGTGCCCGTGGAGAGATAGGCCATCCAGCGCGGAAGGCCGAGGTGGCCGACAAAATCCATGTGGTGATGAAAACCGCCCCATACCTTATGGTAGCCATGGGCGATCATGATCGCGCCCAGCGCTAGACGCATCACCAAGAGCGCCAGCGGTTGCAGCCGATTGAGAGATTCCAAGAGCTCCTCCTAGAAGCAGGTCCCAGCTGTTTCGTGTCAGGTCTCGCGAAAATCAAAACCTTTTAGCTCCGCAAGTCAACAGATGAACGAAACGCGACTTTTCCTGCAAGCTGCGACCTAAGATTTCGGCCATGAGGCTTACCTTACCACGTCGAATAGGCTTTGCCGTCGCTGCCAACCTGGTTCGAGCCGCTATGAACTCCTATTATCCCGCCGGGCTCGGTTTGGTCGAGTGACATGATCACGTCATCTCCCGATTCTGTCTCCCAAGTATCGGGATTGCCGGTGATGTCATCCGGAATTGACTTGATGTAACCGGCCGATTTCAGGTCGGCGAGCGACTGCGGCGCCTTTTGTTTGTCTTGCGCGTATTGGTAGATCATGTAATTCAGCGTTTCCAGATTCTTGCGGAGATTGTCTTCACGAGCCCGCATCAGGCTATGACTGTAAAGCGGCATGGCCACGCCCAGCAGAATGAGAATGATGCTGATCACCACCATCATCTCGATCAGCGTGAAGCCTTTGCTTCGTCCTGCGGTGCTGCGTCTTGTCCTTCGTCGGTTCATCCCGTGTCGGTCGCTCGATCAACTGGCCGATGTTGAATATGATGCACTTTTCGGTGCGACGGAAACCACGACCTCCAATCGCGCCCGTCCAATCAATGTCCTAAACTTCGCATTTCTCAAACGCTCTAATGCGTCCAACTCGAATAGGCGGTGCCGTCGCTGGAGAGTTCATTCGAACCGCTGTGCACACTGCCGATGCCGGTATTGTTCGGGTCCCACGCGTTTTCCGGATCTTCTGGTTCCGTCTGCCACGTCGTCGGCGTACCAGTGATGTCATCCGGGATGAATTTGATGTATCCGGGCACGAGATCGTCGAGCGACTGCGGTGCATGCTTTTTATCGAGCGAATACTCCTGAATGACCTTATTGAGGGTGGTCAGGTTCTGATGAAGCTTGGCCTCTTTGGCGCGCACGATGCTCTGGTTATACATAGGCAGCGCGATCGCAATCAGCACCAGGATCAGGCTGATCACGACCACCATCTCGATCAGCGTGAAGCCACGGCTGGGGAGTTTGCGCGCATTGGCTTCAGCATTTCTGAGTTTGGAAATGCCAGCTTTGGAGGGAAATTTCATCTACCAATCCTTGTATTTCGTGCCGTCCAAAGCAGTCTGGTCTGACTTGGTGTAAACGTCGAAAACGTTCTGCCCGCCCCACGAGGTCGAATCTTTGTCGTCTTGCATCGACCGCAATCCCCATTCGTCGTGGGTCATCGGATCGACCGGAACCTTACGCAGAAACTTCAATTTCTTGCCAGCAACGTCGACACCCTTCACCAGCGTATCGAGATCGGGAGGATAGCCCTGGCTATCCACCTTGATCTGAAACGCGCCCATGTCGGCCGCGGCTTTGTAGCGATCGATGGCGTCGCGGATCATCCAGAGGTCGTAGCGCAGTTCGTGCTCCCGCTCGCGGGCAACGGCATTCTTGGCAACTGGAATTGCCATTCCAACCAGGATCGCCACGATCGCCGTTGCCACGATCAGCTCGATCAGCGTGAAGCCGCGCTGGCCAGTTGCCCCGGCCTTTTTCGTTCTTGTTGATTGAGTCATAACATCCGCTGCTCGTTATGCCCGCGCTGTCTGCATTCTGCGGGCACATCCATAGATCCAGCTCCGCTCACGATGACAGCGCTATTGAATGGTGATTGCCGCTTGCGCTCCGCTCATGGCAATCGGCTGCATCGCCGGATCGCGCGCGCCGCCGCGCGTGATGGTCAAGGCAGACTGGCCTGCCGCTTTGGCCATGAAGGTGAGGGTCACCACTGCGCCCTGCCCGGAAACGCCGCCGGCGCCCGGAGGCCGCGACGCTGTAATTTGCATCGTGCCCGTCGTCGTATCCTCGCGATGCGCCACGGTTACTATTTGCCCATCCTGCGAGAGGAAGCCTCCGTTCGAAACGTTGACCACCTCCAACTTATTCGGATCGTAGTTGAGTTGTACGGGCACGGAATAAACGTTCTGGCCGCCCGAGAGCATGACATTCACGGTGAACGTCGAACCCTTGGGTTGATTCAGGGTAGGCGGATCAAAGAGGAATGTGCCACCTCTCGCACTAGCCCCAGCCGGGTTCGGTGGAGTCGGAGATGACAAAGTAAAATTCTGCGGAGTGGGGCTCTGCATCGCTGCCTGCGGCTGCATCGGCGAAGCCGGCGGGACTGCGGACGAGGTTGGCGAACCAGCCGGAGCAGATGTGGCTGGCGTCGGCGCCTTGGCATTCGCCAGCCGGAGCGACAGCGCATTGGCCGTGCCCACGTCGAGCATCTCATTGCTGTCACGAGAAAATTCAGGCCCGCGAATAATGTGCGGGATCAGAACAAAGATCACTTCGTTCGAAGAGTGATCCGACGTGTCCTGGGCAAAGAGATACTTCAAGATCGGAATCGAAGCGAGGCCAGGAATTCCGGTGAGCGACTTGGTCTTCGAATCCTCCATCATGCCGCCGAGCACGCTGACTTCGCCATCTTTCAAGCGGATATCGTGTTCAATCTTGCGCTGGCCGATGACCGGCTGGCTGATGCCGCCGATGCTGACGTAGGAGTCGACTTCCGAGACATCCATCGACAGCTTCAATGAAATCTCGCGGCCCGCGTGTACCCGCGGAGTAATGTCGATATTCACGCCAACGTCGAGATATTGAAATTGAGTATTAACCAGCGGGTTGATGCCGACGCCGCCGATACCCGGCTGAAACGATCCGGTAGCCACCGGCACGCGCTCGCCGATTTTCAAAGAAGCCTTCTGGCCATCGAGGGCGCGAATCTGCGGATTCTGAATAACTTTGGTGTCATTATCCGCCATCAACGCCGTGGCCGAAGCTTGCGGAATGGTCACCTGGAAATCGGTGGCGTTGAGATTGGCAATCGTATTCAGGCTGATGCCGTTCGTCGTTGTAGAGGTAGTGCTCGAGGTAGTAGTGGTAGTCGAAGTGGTCGACCCGGTAGTACTGATATTCGGCTGCAATTGCACCGAAACGCTGGTCGGCGGATTGATGCCGAGGGTGTGCGATTTATCGCGGCTCACCTGCATGACCGCGATTTCAATCATGACCTCAGGCTTTGCCTTGTCGAGATCGTCGACCAGTTTCTGCGCCAGGGCTACCTGGTCGGGCGTGCCGCGCACTACGATCGCTCCCTGCGAGGGCAATTGCTGAATACGGCTCACTTCGAGAATAGTGCGCATCGCGTTGACTACGTCCTGCAACTCGGTTGGCTGGGAGAGATTCGAAAGATAAAAAGTTTTGATGACGTTTTGTTCCAGCTCTTTGCGTTTGGCAGGATTGTCTTGCGCGATAAAAATCGTATTCGGCGTCACCGGACGCCAAAAGGTTTTGGTCTCAAAGGAAATGATCTCGAGCGCCTCTTGCAGCGTGACGTTATTGAGTTCGACATGCACCTGGCGCGGCGTGTAATCGGGATCGAAAAGAACGTTGATGCCGGCGAGTTTGCCGACGGTTTCGTAGATTACATTCGACTTTTCCGTCACCTTGAGGGTGATAGGCACATTCGAAATCGGAGCCAGTTCCACTGGTCCCTGCGCCGACTCCAACCGCCGCCGCAACGCGGTCGGAGCTGCCGCTTGCGGCACGGGAGTTTGCGCATCCTTGATCGCTTGCTGCGTCCGCTTCAGTTCCTGGAGCGCGATGAAAGACGATGGATCGGTTTCGATCGCCTTCTGGAATTCGACCACCGCCTCGTCGAGTTTGCCGGCATCGCGCAAAGTCTGGCCCCGGTGTACGTGCGATGCCCCAGCCAAAAAGCGCGTCCGCTCGAAAGCGGTGCGATATCTCAGATCTTTGGGCTTGAGGTTATAAGCTTGTTTGAAATAGTCGAACGCTTGCTCGTAGTTCTGGCGCGCCTCGGCATCGGTGCCTTTTTCGTAAAGGGCTTTGGCCGAATCGTGACTTTTCCCAGCGAGCGGAAGCGCCAAACAGAGCAACACTAGAACAGACAAAGCCGGAGGGATCAGGCGTCTCATCAAGCAATCCTCATAAAAATTTTCTTCGTCCGGCCGTGGCGCCCGGCCAGACTTATCCCGGCAAGACGCATCGAACCACCCGAAAAAACAAACCGGTCAGGCATCTCCGGGGCGGTTACGTGCAAAAAGTACCGGAAATTCGGATTATAGCATCGCAGCAACGGGCGCCCGAAGTGATTGGTAGGGCGATGTTTACACTCATTAGTACAGGTACTGACGGACAGCTCACAGATCGCAGAAGAGCAAACCCTTTCTTGCGCGATGCCAAGAACTCTCGAAAAAGAACCCTGCGTTATCAGCAGTTGCTTTTCCTGCGACCTGTCACCTGACACCTGCCCCGTGTTACTTTCTTTTCAGCACCATGGCCAAGCAGACTACCCACCAGACAGCGCCCCATCGCGAGAAAAACCCGCGCCGCCAGCCGACCGCTTCAGGGGAAAAGGATGCTGCCGTAAATAGGAACGCGAGTCACAACTATTTCTTGCTCGAAAAATTTGAAGCCGGTGTCGTGCTAACCGGAACCGAGGTAAAGTCGGTCCGCACCGGCAAGACCAATCTCAAGGACGCCTATGGCCTGATCAAAGATGGCGAACTGTGGCTCCTCAACTGCCACATCAGCCCCTACGACTTTGGCAATTATGCCAATCACGCCGCCCTGCGGACGCGCAAGCTTCTGATTCACAGAGAAGAAATTCGCAAACTGATCGGCAAAACGCAGCAGAAAGGGCTGACGCTGATTCCAACGCGCATGTATTTCAAGAACGGCAGGATCAAAGTCGAACTCGCGCTAGCCAAGGGCAAACAGCTGTGGGATAAACGCGAAACCGAGCGCCGCCGCACCGCCGATAAAGAGGCCCGCGAGGCGATCTCGCGGGGAAGAAAACAGGTATGACCACCGACCGCTACAGCACGTTTGCCACGAAGTCCACCAGAAAGTGCCCGAACATATTCGACACCAGATCCTGTCGCCATAAATAAAAGGCAGCCAGAATTCCCCCGAGCACGAGCGCGATCAGAATATTGGCCGCTCCTCCCGTCCAGTGGGCCGCGCTAAAGATAGCGAGTGGGATCGCCCAGGACGCGATCCGTCCCGCGCCTACTGCTCGCAGCCGTTCGATGGCGTACCCGCGATAGAACAACTCTTCGACTACGCCGGCACGCAGAACGACGATACAAACAACCCAAACGGGAAGCTTGGCAAAGGCCTGCGAAGCGGCACCATGGCCGTAGCCGGTCAGCTTCACCAGCACCGCCGCGGGCACGATGCAGGCAATGGCAATCACCACGCCCCAAGCCAGCGACTTCCACAGCGGAGACGTGCCGATCCCGATGGAAGTGAGCGGCAGGCCTTCCCTTTTGCGCACCAACCACACAAGCAAGCCAGCACTCGCAAACATGCAAGCCTCTCGGGCCAGCGTCAGGGCCGTTCCGGGCTCAGGCGTGACCGCTCGAAATGCCTGCCGGATGATCAGCATGGAGAACAGAGACAGGCCTAGGCCGATCCACGTTGTGGCCTTGCCGGCGCCAGAGGGCGCCACCGCATCTTTCCTGCCCGCGATTTCCGCAATCAAGTTATCGTTCATAAACAAGTTTACGAAGCGGGCGTCGCCAAAGTTCCCAACCGCAGGCTTTCACGGCAAGTAATTCGAATATCGCAATGGGCGATGAATTCGGCGAGATTTAAGAGAATTTTGCTGCTGGTTTAGATTGCCCGGCCCGCCGCTTGGGGGCGGCTATGTGGGGTCGTGGGGTGAGGCCGGGCAATTTTTTGTTTCCAGGATTGCAATTGCTAACTTTATACGCCACCCGGCCGAAAGTGTTGTGTGACCACGATCACCATTCTTTGTGACTATGACACCTCCACCTGTGACAAATATCACTGCCCCGGCGGACATCCCGCCGTAAGGTAGAGGCTGAATCTAGTCCACTAACGTTTTCAGGAGAAACACCCAATGGCGTACGTGATTACCGACAACTGCATTAAAGACGAGCTGTGCGTCGAAGTCTGCCCCACCGACTGCATTCATCCCAAGAAAGACGAACCCGAGTTCGAAGCTGCAACCCAACTTTATATCGATCCCGAAGGCTGCATCGATTGCGGAGCCTGCGTACCCGCTTGCACCTCCGATTCTCTATTCGCGGCGGAAGATCTGCCTGAGGACAAGAAAGAGTTTCTGGAAAAGAACGCTGCTCATTTCGGCAAATAGCGGTTTCGTATCGCGCACCAGGCAGAATCAGGCGGCCGACCCATTCTTGCGTCATTTGAGAGTGCGCCAGGCCGCCACCTATTTTTCTTTCCTTATTCCTCGCCAGCTATCCAAGGCAGGAATTTGAAGATGGGGCAAGCGGCGAACCCACCAGATAAGTAATCGGTATCCCCCCGCCCCAAGCCTCGCCAATCTCCCATCGATAGTCACCGCCTTTTAGCCCTTCGACCATTTCGCGCAGTTCTTGGGGCCGATAGCTGCGCAGGCACGACACGACTCCATCGAATAACAACGCGATGGGGACGATGGGAATCAAGTACGTCCATAGCAGCCGCGACCACCGAAATGGACGGATCCACGGAGCGCCCACAAATAACATCAATACGAAGCCAAATGTAAGCAGTATGGTCGATAGAGCTCGCCTCGGTAGCTCAAAAATGCCAATGCATTTGCCGGCATCGACCGCATTTTGAATGATTGCGCGAGCCTCGTCCGGCGGGAAATGGTGGAAAGAAGTAAACATGGTTCGCAATCCCTGTAATTCTTCAGGAACCTTCAATGCATCCACCGAAGTGGGATAAAAGTTTATGCGAGCGCTGGAAGCAGCTTTAACATTTTCGAAGCCACGGAGGTTGGGATACTTATCGGTCAGTAATATTTGAAGGTCAAGCGAATTTCCCCGTCCATTGCCCGTTGCCGCCCTTCGAGCTTCTAGCTGACGAGCAAGATCGAGCCACGGACCGCCTCCTCCCGAGCACATATCGACAATCGATCGGCTCTCTGTCGCCTCGATCGCACGCTCAAGCATGGGAATAATCGGCGCATAAGCCCGCAGCCGACGTATGCCAAACTGAAGCGCATCGGTGACTCCATCCCGCAGAGACGAGGGAAACCACGCTTGCTCATGGAGTTCGAAAAATTGTCTGCGACGCATCGCTTGCCGACCCTTGAATGCAGCGATTATGACCATAGCTCGTAACCGCTGATTGGTATGCCAGCATAGTAACAGGGCGCCGCGCCCGACGCGTTGACCTGCGCTCAAGTGACTTAGTTTGAATTCGCCTTGAAGGGGCTTCTGCCATGCCCTAACCGCCGCACAATAGCGGCTTTAGCCGCGGAGGTGATGTGCCCTCCAAATTACGCCAATACCCGCTGCTCTTTCTTCTTTGCGCTAATCGCGAAATCGTGCATACTCTTTTGCTTCGCCCATGGAGGCCGCGTCAGTCATGCTTTCTCGTATCTGGGTCGTCATCATCCTGTCAGTTACTTCCCTGCTCGCTCGACCTTCATGCCTATACGCGGCCGATGCTCCCGCCGGCCCTAACTCCGATCCGACTTACCAGCAACTTCGTAACCTAACGCTCTCGGGCGAAGCGGTGAGTGTTACTAACTTCGAGTTAAAGCGCGACGCCGGCACCTTCCACCTGCACTCCGGGACCGTGTGCTTTGTAATGCCGGTGATGGGCAAGGTTACGGGAGCAGTGTTTGTCGGCGAAGGTCACTTCGTGCTGGATCCATCCGAGCAATCCGAACGCAATAGCCTGAAGCTGCTCACCAAGGAAGATGAATTCAGCGAGAGCTTCAGTCAGGCAGTCTTTCGCTTTACTGATTCGACGTATGACGACATTAAAAAAGGAGGGAGCCCGGCATCTGTCGGCTGCGATGCAGGGCTATTAAAAGACAGCCAAAACACCACGCGCCACAAACTGAAGAATAACCTCGAAGCTCGCATTCTGGAAGATGTTTTGAGCCCTGAGCCCGGAGGACTGTTCTATGCCTTCATCCATGGTAAGCACTATGACAGCAAGGAACTTTTTGAGATCGATCCGGACCACGGAACTGGCCAAGTCAACTTCCGAACTTACGACGAGAACAAATGGGGACATTGGGCTTCATTCAATCTCGCGCACGAGCATGCGAAAACTTCGGGACACCTGACCAGGATCGAGCACCAACAGCTCGACGTTACCTTTGAAAAGAATGGAAGTTTGAAGGGAACAGCAACCACCGATTTGGTCGCGCAGCGGAATGGCGTGCGAGTTGTGCCTTTCAACCTCTTCCGGCCCTTACGCGTACAGAGCGTGACCACCAATGGACAGCCTCTCGCCTTCATTCAAGAGGACAAGAACGACGACGGCAATTTTGCGGTTATTTTGTCTAAAGCTCTGGGCGCAGGAGAAAAGCTTTCCATCACCACCACCTATGGCGGAAAAGATGCGGTGAGCAATGAGGGCGGCGGCAATTATTTTCCGGTCGCGCGAGAAAATTGGTATCCCAACAATCCCGGAGCAGAGTTTGGCGAATACGCTCTCTATGACATGACGCTGCGAATTCCAAAGGGAATGAAGATGGCAGCCACCGGCGTGCTTGTCTCCGAGAGTAATGAAGGCGGACAGAATGTAACGGTGTGGAAGAGCGAGAATCCGCAGACGGTGGCAGGCTTCAGCTTCGGCCTCTTCAAAGAAGAGGAGGCCAAGCTTACCAAGCCCGAATACTTCATACAGTCCTACGCCAATGAAAATCCTCCCGACTGGGTCGATATGATGCGGAACCGGGGAACGCTCGGGTCGATGAGCACAGTTTCGCTGAACAAGAAAGCGCTGGCCGAGGGCGAATTGGCGGTAGAACTCTACACCGATTATTTCGGCCCTTCTCTCTTCAAACACATGCAATTGACGCAGCAGACCGCGTGTAATTTCGGCCAGTCGTGGCCGGAGTTGGTTTGGATTCCAATCTGCTACTACTTTGACACGACCGTCCGCCACGAACTGGGGCTCGATTGGGGCGATCGTGGATACTGGAAGGTGGTGGCGCCCCACGAAGTGGCGCACCAATGGTGGGGACACACGGTCGGTTTCGCCTCCGGCCGCGACCAGTGGATGAGTGAAGGCTTCGCCGAAATGTCTGCCTCGCTCTATATCAGCATGATCGAGAAGAATCCTAAGAAATTTATTGAATTCTGGAATGATGAACGCCAGTTATTACTCGAAAGGGATGCTCAGGGTTTTCGTGCCATCAACGTCGGTCCGCTAACGATGGGTTACAGAGCCGATAACTCGCGCACCGGCTTTGGAGTAACTCAACGTCTTATCTATCCCAAGGGCGCCTACATTCTCCATATGATCCGCATGATGATGTGGGACCGCAACACCGGCGACCAGAATTTCAAGGCTGCCATGCAGGACTTCGTCAAGACTTACTCCGGCAAAGCCGCCACCACCGAAGACTTCAAAGCCATGATGGAAAAACACATGACCAAAGATATGGACCTCGATAACAATCATCGTCTCGATTGGTTCTTTGACGAATACGTCTACGGCATCGCGCTGCCGACTTACAAAATCAATTACACCTTCGACAAAGACGCGAACGGCGATGTGCTCTTCGGCTTCAAAGTCACGCAATCCGGAGTGGATGATAAATTTCGCATGGTCGTGCCCATCTATCTCGAACTGGCGGACGGGCGCACCGCATTCGTGGGACGCACCCATCTAATCGGAAATATTTCAATCGATCGGAAAGTGCCGCTCAAGGGCCTCAAAGACACGCCCAAGCGCGCCATGCTGAATGCCAACGACGACGTGCTGGCCTCGAACTAGAAACCTCGCACAAGCTTTCCCGCAAAAAGCCGATTCGACGTTAAACTAAAGATGCCTCATTCGCAGAGATGGCGCGGCGATGCCTCGCTGTGGAGTCTGCCCAGATCGCGAACAGCGAACGACCAACGACCAATGATCAAGTCTCCCCGAGGAACTCGCGACCTTCTCCCGCCCGACACTGCGCTTTGGAATTTCGTCGAAGCGGCAGTGCGCGATGTCTTTCGCGCCTACAACTTCCACGAAATCCGTACGCCGATTTTTGAATCGACCGAACTGTTCGCTCGCGGAGTTGGCGAAGAAACCGACATCGTGTCCAAAGAAATGTTTACCTGGGAAGATCGCGGGCGCGCCGAAAGCGATAAAGGGCAGTCGCTCACCCTGCGCCCCGAAAACACCGCCGGAATCGTCCGCGCTTACATCGAGCACAAACTCTGGGAGCGCGGCCTCAATAAATTCTTCTCCATCGGTCCTATGTTTCGCCGCGAGCGCCCGCAAAAAGGCCGCTACCGCCAGTTCTACCAGATCGACGCCGAAGTCATCGGACCCGCCTCCGCCGGCAGCCAGTCTCCGGCTAGAGACGCGGAAATCCTCGAACTGCTCGCCACGCTGCTCGACCGCGTCGGCATCACCGGCTGGACTCTCGAACTGAACTCGGTAGGTTGCCCCTCCGACCGCACCAAATTCAACGAAGCCTTGCGCAACGCGCTCGCGCCCGTGGTCGATAAAATGTGCGCCGATTGCCAGCGCCGCGCCGTCACCAACCCGCTCCGCGTCTTCGATTGTAAAGTTCCGGAAGACCAGCCGATCATTGCAACTCTTCCCACCATTAATCAATTTCTCGACGACGCATGCCGTGCCCACTACGAAGAAGTAAAACAAATCATTAACGCCGTCGAAATTCCATACACAGAAAACCCACGCCTGGTGCGCGGTCTCGATTACTACACTCGCACGGCGTTTGAATTCACCCACGGAGGCCTGGGCGCGCAGAACGCAATTCTAGGCGGCGGACGCTACGACGGTTTATCCGAAGCTCTGGGCGGGCCGCCCGCTCCAGGGATTGGCTTTGCCATCGGCGAAGATCGACTGGTCCTTTCGCTGTCCGCATCGGCGGAATCGGTGGTGCGAAAACCAGATGTTTATATCGCTCCGCTAGGCCCCGGAATGAATCGTGAAGCCGCGCGCCTGGCCCGTGAACTCCAACGTCACGACCTGGTAGTTGAATTAGGCGACGAGTCATTCCGCCTCAAAAAGTCATTCGAAGCTGCCGACAAGATCGGTTCACGGTACATCCTTATAATCGGCGAGAACGAAGTGGCAGCTAACGCATTCGCCCTCAAACATCTGGCGTCGGGCGAACAAGTCACCGTTCCCCATGCGGACTTGGCGCAAAGAATTTTGTTGAAGTAGCTCGCTGCGGCGTTTCCGTATTCGCCTCTTCGCTCTTTCCGCCGTGTATTGCTGTTTCAGCTGATCAAAACGGTAGGGTTCAAAGAAAGGGCTCCGCGATTGGAGCCTTTTTCTCGCCTGCGTAATTTCCACGATCTTTTCCACGATCGATGACCCGTTTGGATTGCTCTTCCCGCTTACCAATATGAGTGCGGAATTCAAAGTTGTCAGCGAGTTTCGCGACAAGTTCCGCAAGCAAATCTATTTCGAAAACAATTCATCGAGGAGGTTCGATATGAAAACGGCAAACAACACACTGGCAAAAATGATCTTGGCGACCGCAGTCTCGTTCATAATTCCGCAACTGGCATTCTCGCAATTACTGATCGACGACTTTTCAACAGGTCCCTACCAGAAGTCGCTCAGATCGGGTACCGACACAAATTTCCAGTCCGGCAGCATGGTTGGCGGCAGCCGCGAGACCTCATTCTTCGCTTGCGTTAAGACCGACTGTGGCAAATGGAATCCGTTCGGTCAGCCCAGTTCCTTCCAAATTCAGCCCAAGACGAAGACCAGCCCGAGCGCTCTCGTCTTCAACGGAGCCTACAAGTCACAGGCCTACGTCGCGGTGTTGTATGGTTTTTCCGCTCCCATGACACTCGACCTGGCTTCCAGTTATGACCGCCTGCGCGTCACTTTCGACAGCGCTGACCAAGCCGTTAATTTCAATATCATCGTCTGGTCAAACGGCGGCGCTCTCTATAGCCAGACCGGTTGCTGGCTGTCGGACCCAGGAGCGGGAACGTCCTTCACCGTCGACTTTCCCTTCGCCGATTTCACGCCCGGAGGCGACACTCCCGGAGCAAGTTTCAGCGGCATCAACTACATGGAATTTCTCTTCGATGGCGCACAAGGCACGCTCACGGGTGAGGACTGGGCGGTCACTTCCCTACAGGCAATTCCGATTGGCGCCCCGGCGGCCAACGTTACCTGCAACGGATTGGGAACTTAGTCTCTCTGGAAGGAGAACGTGTCAACCCGAATGCTGGATGCCCCCGCTCAAGCGCAGATTGGGCGGGGCTTTTCGTTTCCGCCACCTTCGTGTACTCTTCGGGACCTCTTTCAAGCCTTCGCAAACTGGCCGTCGCTGCAAGCGCTCTGCTGTGGACAAAAAAGAGATCCGTGATTAGACACTCCTTCACCCAAAATTGCTTTCAAAACACGGTAACAGCATTCAAGCCGGAGCCCACTTCTCCTTACTTTTCGACCAGGCAATACGCGCCGACCATCTCGCTTGCCTGCTGCCCGTCTTTATCGCCTCGGTAAACCTCTACATTCTTGCAATCGTACATTCCGTAGTTTTCCGGGAGCTCAATCATCGTGTAATCGCCGCTCGCCAGCGCCTTGCACCGCCCCGCCCCCTCGTTGCACTGGAGTTCAATTGACTTTCCGTTTTTTTCAACGTGAACGATAACAACTCCAGTTATCACCTCCGAGCTTTTCACCTTGACCGGCGTTTTTTCCTGCGCGAATGTCTGTGCAGCGGTCACTAGGATGACGATAAAAGCGAAGGCTAATGTCGCGAGTAGAGAAACTGTCTTTTTCATAACGCCTCCCATAAATGCGAAGACCTTTTCAGCCCGTATTTATTCTTCGCCTTCAGGCCAGCCTCTGTCTGTGATCTCTCAATCACAGTCTTGTGATGTCCCCACCGGGGCGGAGTACTCCCGGTCGGCCACGACGCTGACATTTTTCAACTCGGTGAAGGTGAAGGGATGGTTGTGAAATTAGAGGTCGACGGCGGAACGCTTATCCGCTATTGAAACGCGATAAAACCGTCGGGGACGAGGAGCCAAAAAAGCCAACCCTGCCGCGGCATTTTCACGAATCGCCTCGCTCCATAGTCGGAGGGGCATTTCAAGAAATAGCCACTAAGCAGGGCTGGCAAACACCCTTGCTAAAATAACTGTTCGAGGAGGGAAGCTCAGGCTTGATAAACCTGCTCGTGCCGGCGCGCTTCATACCAGAGCGCCAACTCGACCCGGTTCCACAATCCCAGCTTGTCATAGATCAAGCGCAAATAATTTTTCACCACGTGCTCAGTGGTCCCAAGCGAGTGGGCGATTTCAGAGTTCTTACAACCCTCGGCTACGCGTTGAATGATGAGCTGTTCGCGTTCGTTGGGCCTGAGGCGGACTGCTGCCTCTCCAACCATAATTGCCTCCGATAAAGTAAAGTTGCGAGTTTGACCCGCTTGATGCCACCCGTGATCCCAAACCTCAGAAACAGGCGGTTAAAGTGTGCCTTGACGGTGCGCTCGGCAATATGAAGATCGCGAGCGATTTCCGAGTTATCGCATCCCTGGAGCAAGAGCTCAATAATCTGTCTTTCCCGGGGGCCTACTTGTTCGAACTTTTCGTCCATAAAACACTGCACCTTCCCGATGCCTTCCATCCACCACACGTGGCGATTCAGCTCCGGCTTCCGGACGCATCTGGATTAGGGTCGTTGCCAAATATTTTGCATTCACACGGCCAAAATGAGTCGGGAAACGTTATCGGTTGATGAAATTGTCAATTCCAACGCCTTTTCTTCAGAAAATCCGGGTCACTTTAGTAATTTCATGAGGTTGGGCGCGCTTTACTACAGTGGTTTTGCGCCGCTTCTAAGGTGAACTACTTAGTACAAAATTCATATGCATCGCCTTCCAAAGCCCATATTTACACAGAAGTGCACCCCGGAACCAACCTAGTTCCTCCCCTATAATGGAGTGTGGACTTTAAGCTCGTAAGCAATTACAAGCCTCAAGGCGATCAGGCGCGGGCAATCGAAGCACTGACCCGAGGAGTCTTCGATCGCGAGCAGCACCAGGTCTTGCTCGGCGTAACCGGATCGGGCAAAACCTACACCGCCGCCAAAGTGATCGAGGCGGCGAACCGCCCCGCGCTCGTCATGGCCCATAACAAAACCTTGGCCGCCCAGCTCTATCACGAATTCAAGACTTTTTTTCCCCACAATGCCGTCGAATACTTCGTCTCCTACTATGACTTCTATCAACCGGAGGCCTACGTCCCCGCAGCCGACCTCTATATCGAAAAGGAATCGACCATCAACGATGAGCTCGACAAGCTGCGGCTCTCGGCCACGCGATCGCTCTTTGAGCGCCGCGACTGCTTGATCGTCGCCTCCGTCAGTTGCATCTACGGCCTCGGATCGCCCGAGGCTTATTACGGCATGATGCTCTTCCTCGAGAAGGGACAAAAGATTAAGCGCTCCGACATCACGCGCAAGCTGGTCGACATTCTTTACGAGCGCACCGAAGGCGACTTTCGCCGCGGAACGTTTCGCGTGCGCGGCGATGTCATCGAAATTTATCCCACCTACGACGACAACGCCTATCGCGTGGAGATGTTAGGCGATGAGGTCGAATCGCTTTCGCAAATCGATCCTCTGTTCGGAACCGTCAAGCAGCGCTACATGCGCCTGCCGATCTATCCGAAGACGCACTACGTGATGAAAGAGGAAACACGCGCCTCAGCAGTGGTCTCGATCAAGGCTGAGCTCGCCTGGTGGGAAGTCGAACTGGAAAAGCAGGGACGGCTGGTCGAATCGCAACGCATCCATCAGCGCGTCATGTATGACCTCGAAATGATCAAAGCCATGGGCTATTGCCATGGCATCGAAAACTACTCCCGGCATTTCACTGGCCGTTTGCCGGGCGAGCCTCCGCCCACTCTGCTGGATTATTTTCCACGCGATTATTTGATGTTCATCGACGAATCGCATCAGACCGTGCCGCAGCTCCACGGCATGTATCACGGCGACCGCTCGCGCAAGCAGACGCTGGTCGAGTACGGATTCCGTATGCCGTCCGCGCTCGATAATCGTCCGCTCACCTTCGAGGAATTCGAGCACCGCACCAACCAGCTGGTCTATGTTTCGGCGACGCCAGGCCCCTATGAACTCACCAAGTCTGCCGGAGTCGTAGTCGAGCAGATCATCCGCCCCACCGGATTGATCGATCCACCGGTCGAAATTCGTCCAGTGAAGGGCCAGATTGACGACTTGCTGCACATGATCCGCGACCGCGTGGCGCGAAACGAGCGCGTGCTCGTGACCACGCTGACCAAACGCATGTCGGAAGATCTGGCCGAATACTACAGCGAAGTTGGAGTGAAGTGCCGCTACATGCACTCCGAGATCGAAACGCTGGAACGAGTCAAAATTCTGCGCGACCTCCGCAAGGGCGAGTTCGATGTATTGATCGGCATCAATCTTCTACGTGAAGGCCTCGATCTGCCCGAAGTATCGCTGGTGGCAATTCTCGACGCCGATAAAGAAGGTTTCCTGCGCTCTGCCGGCTCGTTGATCCAGACGATCGGCCGATGCGCCCGCAATCTCAACGGCCGCGCGATTCTCTATGCGGATCGCATGACCGACTCCATGAAAAAAGCACTGGATGAAACGAACCGCCGCCGTGCCATCCAACAAGCCTACAACGAAGAAAACGGAATCACTCCCGAGTCGATCATTCGTCCGCTAGATATGACGCTGGTCGCGATCGTCGGCGCCGACTACGCCGATCTAACCTCGTCCGAAGTCGACGGCATCCCCGATCTAAAATCACAGGAAGAGTTAGACGCCTACATCGCGAAGTTAGAGAGCGATATGCGCGAGGCGGCCAAGCGCTTTGAATTCGAGAAAGCAGCGAAGCTGCGTGACACGATCAAAGAACTGCGGACCAAAGAGTTCTTGTTCGCGTAGGATCTCAGATTCGCACGCGCTCAGTATTGGGATCCGAAAAACCCCTTGGCCATGAAACGCATTCTTCTCTCCTGGAGCAGCGGCAAAGACAGCGCATGGAGTCTCCACGTTCTCCGCCAGCGTGGCGAGTATGAGGTCGCGGGCCTGCTCACTACGTTCAACGAAGCAGCCGACCGCGTCGCCATGCATGCGGTCAGGCGCGAACTGGTCGAGCAGCAAGCCGCCGCCGCCGGACTTCCGCTTTGGTCGGTTCCGTTGCCCTGGCCCTGCTCCAACGAACAGTACGAGTCGCTGATGGCGCAAACCTGCGCCAAGGCAGTCTCCGATGGAATCGCAGGAGTCGCATTCGGCGATCTGTTTCTAGAGGATGTGCGTGCTTACCGCGAAAAACAAATGGCGGGCACGCGACTCGAGCCCATATTCCCTCTGTGGGGCATGCCGACGCGGGCTCTAGCCAAAGAGATGATTGCCACCGGTCTGCGGGCCAAGCTGACTTGTGTCGACACCACGCAGCTTGATCAGTCCTTCGCTGGCCGTGAATTCGACCAGGCGCTTCTTTCAGCGCTACCCGACGGCGTGGATCCATGCGGCGAGCGCGGAGAATTCCATTCCTTTGTATATGCCGGACCAATGCTGAATGCTGCCCTACCCGTCTCTGTCGGCGTAACTGTGATTCGCGATCAGTTCGCCTTCGCCGATCTGACTGCGAGTTGACGACGCGTAATCGAGTCGACTAAAACAAACGCCAGCAACCAGCTCTACCCCCGGCACCGACCACGAATAGCCTCGGCTGAACTCGCGCGCCTTCTCCGCTCCACCGCGGTTTCCGGCGACGCAACGGCCGGGATTAACACAACGCGCCGCCCATGCGGGATTACCACCCCGCCTTTACGGTGATCTCCCTATTGAAGAATATGCAGCCCTCACCGATAAATGGTATAGCGCGCCACGCTAATAGCACTTCGTCGAGCAGGTCTATTGTGCCGTGTCGTCTATATCTTTATTTTTTTCATGGGCAGCACTCGCGTGTTTGCTCGTTCTCCTCGGCGGCTGCCAGGGCTTGCCGGCGAACGTAGCCAACTGTCCAGTCATGCCAACCCCTCCCACGAACACATCCGTAGTCACGCCCGCTACCGAACCGCCGCCGCAATCGCTCTGCGGATTTCCCCTCGAGATCTCAAACCCAGCGCCTGCAGCTCATACCGATCTCGTCGCAGGCGTCAGTTCCCCCGTCCTCATCACGGCTCAGGCCTCGCCGCCCGATCCGATCTACACCATGCGCCTCTATGTCGACGGGCAGGCCGTCCTCTACACGCCATCCACCACCATCAATCAATCCATCTGGATGACCAACGGCCAGCACACAGTCGAGGTCGTCGCCGAAGATGTGGCCGGCTACATCGCTACTTCAACCACGCAGGTCAACGTGACCTCGCAAGCGCCCGGAGTCACTAGCATCCAGAATCTGCCCGATTGGGTTTCGTGTTCCGCACAACTAGTCACCGGTTTGACTTGCGCGGCCGGACTCGGAGTTGCCAGTTCGACGCTGACCCAGGATCAATCGTCACCTTCCCTGGACGGCTCTTCGTCGCGCTTCAGCCTTGGTGGAAGCCATCCTTATTCGAATGAGCTTTACTGGAGCCCTTTCGGCGGCGGCAACAGCGTCAGCCACTTCACTTACGATCTATACTTCTACATCGACAATGGAGATGCGCCTCAGGCATTAGAATTCGACGTGAATCAAGCCTTCGGCGGCACGCGTTGGACCTTCGGGACAGAATGCGATTTCAACCAAACCGGCAAGTGGAATATCTGGGATGACCTAAACAACGTCTGGAGGCCAACCGCCGTCCCGTGCAATCACTTCCCATCCAAATCCTGGATCCATCTGGTGTGGAATTTCGAGCGCGTAGGAAATCAGGTTCACTACATCAGCGTGAGTGTCGCTGACACCGACTACGATGTCGACACTTACTACACCGCCGAGCCCAACTGGTACGAAGAGGGAATCGACGTCGCCTTTCAGATCGACGGCAATTATGAACAGCAGCCCTACAACATCTGGCTCGATGAAGTCACGTTGAACGCATACTAGAAACAGCTAGTTCGGCTCGCCGCATTTACGTTCGGAGAAGAAACGAAGGCTTAGCCAACATGACAGGGCGACTTTACGGCGTCCGCTTCAGAGTCAGAGTCAGGCTTGCTCCGCCTTGCTTCCACGTGCCCGTAATTTCCGACGCGTCCTTGCTCAAGGTGCCATCGTAAACGCAAAGATTGGAGCTGCTTTCGAAGTGCAGAACCCCGGCCTTGAAGGTAATAGCGGTGATGACAATGCCGGAGGAATCCTGGTCAGGGTAGTCGATGGTGCCGCCGAGAGTTCCGTCTTCCGCCGCGGAAATATGCACCACCACTCGCTGTTTCGGTTTTGCTCCCGGATCGAGCGTGCCTTCCCAATCGGCAACAATCGGAGGAGTATCGGCTGCCACCGCGTGTGACGGAACAATGCTCGGGGCGAGCGCGATCGCTAATCCCCAGCAAAGCGCGAACGATGAAATGCGAGGCTTTCTCATTCTCGAATCCCTCTCGCAAGCAGGGATTTTGGTGGACATGGTCGGGATCGAACCGACGACCTCCCCGGCGAACGCCGGGACGCGCTCAGGTCTGTCGCCTCGAGGCGTCTATCAATTCCTGAATGGAACGATGCGACTTCCAGCTTTTAAGCTGCCGCTCGCGTCCCGCGCTTCAACTAAGGTATCAAACTGTTCTTGATAAACCAATATCCAGGGTCCCCGGCCACGGGTTGAAATCGTTTGCCCGCGGTTATGCTCCTTCAGACGATGCTCCGCTCGTTCCGCGCAGCCAATGTAGAACCTTCTGCTACATTCGCTTTGAAGAACATAAACGGCTGGCATAGGGTGAATTTGGTGGACCTGGTCGGGATCGAACCGACGACCTCTTCCATGCCATGGAAGCGCGCTCCCAGCTGCGCCACAGGCCCACGTGCGATCGCGGGCAGTCGCTATCGTGAATCGCTACCGTTCAATTCTCGCTTAGCTTGGACGCGCCGTCAAACTGACTCGCCAGGCTCGACTCCGACCGTCGACCTCAACTAGGATATGCTTGGCAATCGCAAAGCGCACAATTTGGAGCCTCATGAACTTGCGGAACATCTTTCTTCGATCACTTCCCTGCCTCATCGGCGCGCTGGCGGCCGCGCTCGCACCCACGACGGCCAGCGCGCAGGGCCCATCCGGCGCGCCGGGCACCGCGCAACCGCCGGTTGCGTATGCGTCGGTCAGCCAGCTCAACGGAATTCTGACTCCTTTGCAACAGACGGCACAGAGCATGCTGACCGACCTCGGCAAAATGCGCATCGAGAAGTGGAAGACAGACTCGACCAACAAGCAACAGGCGCTGGCCAACGTCAGTTCTATCCAGCGCAATCTCCAGGACGCGTTGCCCGACATGATCGCGCAACTCAACAACTCGCCGGAGGACTTGGCAGCGAGTTTCAAACTCTACCGCAATCTCGATGCGCTCTATGACGTGTTTGGATCGCTGGTCGAATCGGCCGGCGCATTCGGAAACAAAGAAGAATTCCAGAGCCTGAGCAACGACATGAACGGCATCGAAAGTGCGCGCCGCTCATTCGGCGAACGCATGCAGAAACTTGCCGCGAGCAAAGAAGATGAATTGACCCATCTGCGCGCGCAGGTCAAGACCTTGTCCGCCGCGCCGCCACCACCGCCAAAAAAGATCGTGGTCGATGACACCGAGCCGCCGAAAAAGCCGGTCAAGAAGAAAGTAACAAAACCGAAGCCGCCCGCGACAACAACGACGCCAACGCCGACAAATCCGCCGCCAAACTGAGCAACGAAGATGTCGCGGGAAGAATCCTATTTCATCGGCGGAATATAAGGGATATAGCGCGCAAATAACCAGCACAGAAAAAACACCACCGGCACGTGCACCATCAACTGCAGCACGCCATAGCCCACAATGTCGCGCGCCTTCAATTTCAATAGACCCAGCAGGGGCAGCATCCAGAAGGGATTCACGAGGTTCGGCAGCGCTTCCGCCGCGTTGTAGATTTGCACCACCCAGCCCAGATGCACCTGGTGAAGATTGGCCGCCTGCAACACATATGGCGCTTCAATCACCCACTTGCTACCGCCCGACGGAATAAAAACCCCCAACACCGCCGAATATATCGCCACTAACAAAGGATAAGTATTGTGCGTACTGATCGAGGCAAATAGCTTCGCCAATGCGTCCGCGATGCCCGTCCCGATAATCATTCCGAAGATCACAGCGTAGAACGGAAACTGAATTAACACGCCACCGGTCGCTGGAACGCAATCCGCAACCGCCCGCATGAAGCGCTTCGGCCGCCAGTGCAACAAAAGCCCAACCGTGATGAACATCAGGTTGTAAGTATTCAGATCAAGTGCCGCCAGCGCGCCCTGCGGCGAGGTGCGGAACACATCCACTAGATACCAGCACAAAAGCGCCGCCACCAGAATCGTCAGCAGCGGACTGTATTCCAGCCACTCGCCAGGCGTTTTCCTGACCGGCAGACTAGAGCGAATCGGCTCGTATTCAATTCCATAAGACTCCGCGGTTCGGGCATTCTCTGGCGACGGCGTCGACAAGAAAGCAATCAGCACCGAGAGCACGATGAGAATCACGGTAGTCGCGATGCTCTGCCACAGAAAAAGCGTCTGCGTCAGAGGAATCAGCCCGCTGATGTTAAACAACGACGGCGGCATCGACGACTTGGTCGCCATCAGCATCGCGGCCGAAGAAGATAGCCCCATCGCCCACACCGCTCCCAGCCCGAGATATGCCGCGCCACCGGCGGCGCGATAGTCCATTCCTTTCACGCGGTTGGCCAGTTCGCGCACCAACAGCCCGCTGAAAATCAGGCTCAATCCCCACGAGATCAGCGAGGTCAGCATGGAGAAAAGCGCAACCATGGCGACCGCCCCGCGCGGCGTCTTCGGAATTCCCGCCAGTGCGCGAATGGCGCGATAAACAATCGGTGTCGAGGCCACGACATATCCGCCAATAATAATCATCACCATCTGCATGGTGAAGGGGACGAGCGTCCAAAAATTCTTCCCACCCTGAATGGCCAGTTTAGCCGCCGGCTGCCGAAGCAACAGTCCAACAATAAAAACCACGACAATTCCCAGCAAGGCAAAAATCAATGGATCCGGAAACCAGCGCTCACTCCAGCTGGCCAGCCCAAGGCCAAACCGGACAAGTGGTTGCTCCTGAGTGGCCGCTCCCTTCCGTTGTTGCGTTGGCACGGGCATACGCACTCCTTTCTATTCGCGTCCAATATGTTCGGCAGCGGCAATCCGCAGAGTGGCCTGCCGGTCTTGGCATGATTACGCCCGACATTGTAGCGCTTGTCGTGCGCCCAGCTAGCACGGAAAGAGGCAACTCCCCAACGATCACGAGCAAACTCGATTGAATTGCCTTCCGCGAAGGGTGTACGATGCGTTCGGTCAGAATCGCAAACACCTCTCTTCGCCAAGGGGAGCACATCATGAACACTTTTCCAGTGTTATTAGTTGCCTTGTGCGTATACGTCATCGGCTACCGTTATTACAGCGCATTCATCGCCGCGAAGGCGATGGCGCTCGACGATCGCCGCACCACGCCGGCCCACCTCTACGCCGACGGCCATAACTACGTCGCCTCTCCAAAGTGGGTCCTCTTCGGCCATCACTTCGCCGCCATCGCGGGAGCCGGTCCCCTCGTCGGTCCAACGCTCGCCGCTCAGTTCGGCTTCGCGCCCGGCTTTCTCTGGATCCTGATCGGTGCCGTCCTCGCCGGATGCGTCCAGGATTTCACCGTCCTCGTGGCTTCCGTCCGCCACCGTGGCCGCTCCCTCGCGGAAATCGCCCGCACTGAAATCAGCCCCTTCGCCGGCCTCGTAACCATGATCTCCGTCCTCTTTATTCTCCTCGTAACTCTCGCCGGCCTGGCCCTCGTTGTTGTCAACGCGTTGGCCAACAGCCCTTGGGGAGTCTTCACCATCGGCATGACTATCCCCATCGCCGTCATCATGGGCTTCTGGATGTTCAAGAGCCACGCGGGAAAAATCACTGTCACCGGACCCAGCATCTTCGGCGTCGTCCTCTTGCTCGGCGCGGTCGTCGCCGGTCACTGGTTCGCTCAGAGCGGAGCCGCATCCGCGCTCACCTTCACCCCACATCAGATCATCTACATTATTGGAATCTACGGCCTCGTCGCCTCAGTTCTTCCCGTATGGCTGGTGCTTGAGCCCCGCGACTATCTCTCCACCTACGTTAAACTCGGCACCATCGCCGCCTTGGTTATTGGTGTTTTCATCGTTCATCCCAACATTCAATTTCCCAACTTCACGCCCTTCATTCATGGCGGCGGCCCCATCATCAAGGGCAAACTGTTCCCGTTTCTTTTCGTCACCATCGCTTGCGGAGCCATCTCCGGCTTCCACTCCCTAGTATCCTCTGGCACCACACCCAAGATGCTCGACAAAGAAACTGACGCGCGCTTCATCGGCTACGGAGCCATGGTCGCCGAGTCGCTTGTCGGCGTCCTCGCCCTCATCGCCGCCTGCTCCATGTATCCCGGAGATTACTTCGCCATCAACACCACGCCCGCCGTCTTCAGCCACCTCGGCCTATCGACGGTGAATTTGAATCTCTACTCCCACGAAGTCGGCGAACAACTCGCCGGACGAACGGGCGGCGCCGTTTCTCTGGCCATAGGCATGGCCGGAATCTTCCGCGGCCTGCCCGGCATGGATCGCCTGATGGGCTACTGGTATCACTACGCCATCATGTTTGAGGCACTCTTCATCCTGACCACGGTCGACACGGGCACGCGCGTAGCCCGCTACGTTCTCCAGGAACTCATGGGCAGGGTTTACAAGCCCTTCGGCAACAATGCTTGGCTGCCGGGCAATCTCCTCACCAGCTCCGTCGTCGTCCTCGGCTGGGGATACCTCATCTACACCGGAAATATTTCCACGATATGGCCACTCTTTGGAACCGGCAACCAGTTGCTCGCCACCATTGCCCTCGCGGTCGTCACCACTTTCCTCATCAATATGGGCAAGCAGAAATATGCCTGGATTTCGGCGGTTCCGATGTGCTTTGTGGGCGTCACGACCATTACCGCTGGAGTGCTGTCGATCAAAAACATTTTCCTGCCACTGACCACCAAGCCCGGTCTGGTATTTACCGGCTACCTGGATTCCGTCCTCATGTGCATCTTTATCGCAGGCGTAGTGCTCGTGGTAGCCGATGCGGCGCGGCGATGGGTCAAGACCCTAAACGGCGCTCCGGCGCCGCAAGAAGCCTTCGGTCCGCCGCTCACCGCAGCTGGCGAAGTGAAGATGGGCTGCTGCTAAGTTCGATCGGGTTCGGGAAGGGCATGAGTTTCCTATGCCACAACTCCTTGAAAACGTATCCGCACTTTAGCGCCTGCGGCCCGATTTTTGGCCGCTCCACGAGTTTCTCATCACAAAAAAACTCCTACGGGACCGCCATGGTCCCGCAGGAGATTATCCACGCAGACTTTAGAACGTGAAGATTGGCCCAAACTCCTCGCGCCAATCGTGTGCCTGGGTCCGGTCCTCTCCTACGAAGAGTTTGCCGGGCCTCGAAGCGGTATGGGTTGCGATATAGCTGGCTTCGTCGACGAACGACACCCAGCTATTCATCTTGTAGGTCAGCGAAACCGTGTCGAGATCGGTGCGAGCCAAGCCATTACCCTTGCGGGCGTCTGACGCCTTAGCGCGATCCGTCCCGTATTGCATATGGAACACCCACCCCGCATTGTGACCCTCCGGATCAGCATGGAAGATTCGGGAGAGCGGGAAACTTAACTCTGTGAATCCGCCGACGCCTCCGACCGGTTGCAGGTTCGCGATGTACACCGGTTCGTTGGTGCCACTGGCGCCGCAATTCCACGCGCCGGTGGTCGTGTCGAGAGCTCCTCCCAGGCAGCCGAACGTGATTGCTCGCCCGCTGAAAGAAGATCCGCCCTCGCCAATCGGATCAACCCCGGCTCCCAGGTTCGCCCAGACATCATTGAGCTGGCTGCCGAAGAAGAATCTCAGGTCATCGCCTTTGTAAAACTTCGCGACCCAGGTTACGAACGGCGTGGGCACTTGCAGTTCGGTAGTCCACACGTTCTGTGGATTGCCGTCCTGTATGCCCTTGGGCCAGATGTGCAACAGGGTACAGGTCCCAGTCGCAGGGCAATTGGTAGCGTTTTCGATGAGCAGTGTATTGTCCAGGCCGAGCGCCGGAACCGTGGTGCTGGCAGCAGCGAACGCCTGGCCAGGAATGATTTCGTTCATCCGGGCGTGGTGCACGCTCGCAATAAACTGAGCTGGCGCCACCCCTCTCCATTCATGGGAGAGCGGGAATTGAAACACGATTCTGGATTCCACACCTGGCTCGTTCGAGTCAGAACCTGCGCGGTCTCCAAAGCGCGCCCGCTGATCGGGGGTCAAAGCAGACGACCCGGCAACCGGCAAGACAATCGCGAATTCCGGCTGGATCTTCAAATCCCCGGTACGAAACTGAACGCCTGTCTTGAATTGCGGAATGCGCTCATACAGGCTGCCCATGGCCACGCCCAACCCAGTGGTCTCGAACAGACTGGGGAGTGTGGTCGACATCAGGCTCCAATCCTGCCCGAATTCAGCGAACCAGGGTAGGTTGCCCAGCTTGTGGTCGAGTCGCATGTAAGCCATGCGCATATCGAACTGGCTGGAACGGACGCTGCTGATGTTTCGGTTGCTCACGTCGGTGTAATCGCCTTCGAAGTCCGCTTCCACCTTGGCCGTAATGGTGAAGTCGGAATGTCGCGGCACCCATTCGAATTGCGCGCCGGCGCGGGTGCTGCGAGCTTTAATGTGGAATTGCGGATCCGATGTCGGTCCGGTATCGCCACCAATGAACAACGGAAGGGGCCAATCCTGATCGCCAAACGTGGGACCACCGCTCGACGCCGTATCTTCGATGGTGCTCGCCTTGAAGAAGCCGTACAACTTCAGGTTGGCGCCGCTTCCCAGCCGTATGTCGGGAATCAGTCCGCCTTGTTTCGGCAGATCAACCGGCAGCACGCGCACCGGCGCTACCGCGGAAATCTGAATTGGTCCCGCCGCCTGCGGCGGAGTTCCCGTTGGAGCCGACGGGGGCTGCATCTGTGAACCCGTCGTTTGGGGCGTAATTTCCACCGCATTAACTAGCCGCGGCCCCTGGGCGTACATGCTCACGGGCACAGGCGCGACCGTAGCGGCGTACTCCTGTTGACTGATGAGGCCCTTGTCCACGAGCAAGCGAGCGAGGCGCGCATCGGCCTCCTCGGGAGAAGTAGCCTGGTTGACCATCGCCACTTCCGCAGGAGTCAGAATTCCTTTGGACTGTAGCAGCATCGCTAGCGGGTTGTTACGGGTTGTCGGGGTTTCCTGCTGCTGTGCCATGGCCGACAGGGCCAGCGCAAAAGCAGAAGTCAGTAAGAGTAATCGCCAAACTTTTCCTTTCATTGGGGCTCTCTCCTTAATTTCCAACTTGGTTAGCCCGATCTAGACAGAACACGGCCTTAATCGAGGCAGAGACAAAAATTGACGGCCCTACATACTGCTGTAACGAGTTCAATGTCAAGCTATTTTCTTTTCCGGAATCGGGAAGCTACTCGAACACCTGAACAAAACAGCCACCCAGATTGATCGCGCCGGGCCGCGGCCGCAGTGACCAGTGCCACGCTCCCCTGTGATCAGCCGCCCTAATCTTTACGCGCGAGCGACCGTAGCCGTGGGCCCCCGCCTTTCCGCGTACTTTGCGGAAGGGTGGGCCTAGCCGGGCCACAATCCCAACACCATTCCCAAACACTTGTAGCGTGTTAGCGCTTGCCGGATTACAATGCCCACGAAATAACGCAGGCTCCAGGAGGAACCCGTGACCTCTACCGCCGCTCCGGTAGTTAAGACTTCTCCTACATCCGCCAACCCTGTTGCTTGGCTGGTCGCGTTAGTAGCGGCCATTGTTGCCGCCGTGCTCATCTTGAGGCTCCCGCCCCTCGCCCATCCCTGGCCGCAGAATTACGATCCTACCGGACACTGGTGGCTCTCCGCGCTATTGGCCGCACTGCCCGTAGTCGTGTTGCTCGGCACTCTGGCCCTGCTGCACATGAAGGCGCACTATTCCGCATTGCTCGGCCTGGCCACTTCGATCCTCTGCGCGATCTGGATCTTCGGCATGCCCGCAAGACTCGCCGCTAAAACGGCCGTCTTGGGTGCCGGCTACGGCTTGCTTCCCATCGGATGGATTATTTTGAACGTCATCTTTATGTATCAGCTCACCTGCGAGGCCGGCCTATTTAAGGTCCTGCAGGAGAGTCTGACCGGAATCACGCAAGACCGGCGCCTGCAACTGCTGCTGATCGCATTCAGCTTCGGCGCGTTCTTTGAAGGCGCGGCTGGCTTTGGAACGCCTGTGGCCGTCACCGCCGCCGTGCTGATCGGGCTGGGGTTTAAGCCGCTCGAAGCGTCTGGACTATCGCTCATCGCCAACACGGCTCCGGTAGCCTACGGTGCGATTGGAACTCCTTTAATCGCGCTGCACGGAGTCACAGGAATAGATCTTCTGCAATTGAGCGCGCAGGCTGGCCGCATCCTGCCTTTTTTCTCAGTTCTGGTGCCGTTCTGGCTGATCTGGGCATTCGCCGGATTCGGTGGGATGATCGAAGTTTGGCCTGCAGTGATGGTTGCCGGAGTATTCTTCGCCGTTCCCCAGTTCCTTGTCTCGAACTTTCACGGACCTTGGCTGGTGGACGTTGTCGCCGCCATCGTTTCCATGCTGGCTCTCATTCTCTTTCTCTTGAAGTGGCAGCCCAAGCGCATCTGGGGCTTTGAAAACGAAGGTCAACGCGAAGCACGCGGCACCCACGGCCACAGCCGTGCCATGGTGGCAAGAGCCTGGGTTCCCTGGCTGGTTCTAAGTATCCTCGTCTTCCTCTGGGGACTGCCCACGGTGAAGGCAGCCTTAGACAAAATATCGTCTCCGAAGTTCACCGTCGTTGGACTGCATCTTATGGTGCAACGCGTACCTCCAGTCGTACCCAAGCCCGCCGCTGAAGCCGCTGTATATGCCTTGAACTGGCTGACTGCAACCGGCTCAGGTATCTTGCTAGCCGCGGTGATCGCCGGGCTGATCATGGGCTTCACCCCATGGAAGATGGCCTACGTCTATTGGCAGACGATCGTGCGCGTCCGCTTCTCCCTGATCACCATCGCCGCCATGCTTTCAATCGGATACATGACCCGCTACTCCGGGCTCGACGCCACCATGGGTCTCGCCTTCGCGCGCACCGGCGTGCTCTATCCCTTCTTCGGCACCCTCCTCGGCTGGCTGGGTGTGGCGCTGACCGGCTCCGACACCGCCTCGAACGTCCTCTTCGGCAGCCTGCAAAAAATCTCCGCCGAACAGGTTGGCGTCTCTTCAACCCTGATGGCGGCCGCGAACAGTTGCGGCGGCGTCATGGGCAAGATGATCGATGCCCAGAGCATCGTCGTCGCCAGCACCGCGACCGAGTGGTACGGTCACGAGGGCGACATCCTGCGCTACGTCTTCTTCCACAGCATCGCCTTAGCCGCCTTGGTGGGGATCATGGTGACCCTCCAGGCCTATGTGTTTCCCTTCACAAGGCTGGTCGTGCGCTAGGAAGCCGCCGGGGCGTTGTATGTACAAATGTTCCACGTGGAACATTTGTCGTGGCATATTTGCCGTTGCATCGCTGTATGTACTCGTTTGGAGTGATAGCGCCGGACTTCATTTTCGGTTCACGACGGCAAGTTCGTGGGGAGTGCGACTTCCGTGGGTTCGGGCTTGAAAATTGCTCCTTGGCTGGTGCGGCTGTTCATTATGACGCGTATCGGGTCAGTGAACTGCAGATGGCGAACGCAGCCTTGCTCTTCTACAGCTTGCTGTTGGGCCAGCCACTGCCAATCGACGCTGCCTTCGCCAGCGTCGGGATTCACGGTGAAGTAGCCGGTCTGGAAGGCAGTCAAATTCTGGAAGAAATGGCTGCCTTGGGACGGGGTGACGCGAAAATCTCGGAAGCCGGCCTCCACGATTACGCGAGCGCCGGAAATTTCATCCCACTCTACCGGAATGCCCAGCCAAGGTTCGTTCGATCCCCAGCGGCCCACACCGATGAGCAGATAGGGGCGGTTCTCGTCGCTGAGGCGGCGATTGAAGTGGGCGACGGCTTGTGCCACTTCCTGGCTGCGCGCGCGTTCGAAGCGCTGCGAGTCGACGACCACCACATCGTGAAGATTCTCGACGCTGCCGTTGCCGAGAACTTTGCTGCTGCGGCAGATCAAGCCTTCTGGATGCACATCATCCAAGGAGAGATCTTCGTCATGGCGTGCCAAGGTTAGAGGGCGTATCTGGAGGAACCCGAATTCGGCGATGTCTTCGGTGGGCAAATCAGTCGACTGCGCCAGGCGCACTGCAAATTCAATTTCCACCGGGTTACCGAGCGCATCTTCCCCCGCCTCAATCAGCACCTCGAGAATTTCGGCTAGCGGGAACGTGCCGTGCTTGAGCATGGGCGCGAAGGTGACGATGCGCGATCCGGGGCGGCTCACTCCATCGTAGACGGCATTGTTGTCACGAGAATAGGTAGAGGCAAGCGCCTGGAGTGTGCCATCTTTTTCGGCGATGTGCAGGCCGAAGCGCCTTTCGTGCCAGTGCCCGGGACGGCCATCGGCGGCGCCATCCAATTCGAGCGCCCAGAATTCCGATTGCGAGTTGGTCAGGATGTCTTCGACGGAAGAAAACTGCACGAGGTTGAGGGGATAGCGCGGACAGAAGGTCAGACATTTTCCACCGTCGACTACGGCGCGTCCGAGGCCGAGCGCTACGGCGGCTATGCCGTCTTCGAAGGCCATCGGCGGCACGGGATAAAAATTGCGCGAACGCACGACACCGGAGAAATCAGGATAGAAGCGGCGCCCGTGAACGTTGCCGACAACTTGCTGGAGAATCACCGCCATCTTTTCTTCTTCGAGACGGTAAGGCGTTGCGCGGACATACGCCTTTGCGTGCCGACTGAAGGTCGAAGCGTAGACGCGACGAATGGCCTCGCTCAGCGCGGTGAGGCGGGCATCAAGATTTGCATGCGGATCGCCTTGCGGATCCAGTTCCTGATTGCCGAGCATGAAGGTCTTGTAGACGCCGGTGAAGGGCTGGTATTGCGAATCCTCGAGCAGGCTGGAGGAGCGCACGGCCAGTGGGTATTTCACCTCGGCTAAGAACGCCTTCAAATTTTCGTTGAGAGCACTGGAAAGCGGAGCGGCAAGAAATTTGCGATGAATCTCGGCATCGTCTTCGCAATGCAGGGCAAAATCGAGAAGGTTGTTCTCGGTTACGAATTGATCGAAGACATCGGTCGCGAGAACTACGGCGGGAGGGACCGAGATGCGAACGCCCGGAAATCGGCGGGTGAGGCGACTTTTGCGCAAAAGATGGCGCACAAAGGCCAAGCCGCGCGCCTTTCCGCCGAGCGATCCGGAGCCGACGCGCAGAAAACTTGATTCCGACGGCTGGAAGGTGTCGGCTTTAAAATCGCCGATCAGGACTTCACTTTGTTCGCGCCGATATTCATTGATCGATTCGATCAGATCGCGGCGAAGATGCTCGGGGCTGGCGAAATCGGAAACTTTTCGCGGGCGCAGTTTAGCCGCGAGCGCGAACTCCGTGCGCGCCATCAGCCAGTGCGAAAAATGATTGCTCTGCGAATGGAAGACGATGCTTTCGGCGGGAACCGTTTGCAGCTGTTCCTCCAATTCGTTCATGTCTTTCGCGCGCCCAACCTCGCTCGCATCGGGTAAACGAAACACGAAATCGCCAAAACCGAATTGCTCGGTCAATATCTCGCGCAGATCTTTAAGGAGCGTGGGCGAACGCTTGCGCAGAAACGAATAGCCCTCGGCATGGGCGCGCGGTCGGAACTCGGTGCGGCTGGTTTGCAAGACGACGGGCGCGTCGGGCACCAGGCTCTTGACCATGTGCGCCAACTCGAAGCCAGCCTCGGGGCTGAGTTTGCCCTCCCAGGGAAACTCAACGTCCGAGACCAGACCGAAGAGATAGTTGCGATACTCCTGCACCAGGCTGGCGGCGTCTTCGAAGTCAGAGCTCAGCAGAATGCGCGGGCGCGCCTGCATGCGCACGAGTTTGTGCGCGACGTTGATGCCTTCCTGAATCACACGCCGCGATTGCTTGATCAGTTCGGTATAGATGACAGGCAAAAACGCAGAGTAATAGCGGATGTTGTCTTCGACCACGAGCAAGACGGGAACGCCCATGGCGTGCGTGTCGTGGAGGACGTTGCGCTTGTCCTCGATATATTTGACGATCGCAATCAGGATGCGAGCGTTGCCCTGCCATAGGAAAATTCGCTCGATATCGGTGACAGGATTGCGCGCCACGAAGTTCTTGATCTCGCGATGGTCGTAGCCCAGCACGACGACCGGAACGTCGAGTCCGGCGCGCTTTACTTCGCTCGCTAACTGCGCAGCATTCATGTCGCCGACGGTGAGGTTGGTGACGATCAGGTTGAATTGGCGGGAGCGCGCCAGTTCGGCCGCCTCGGCGCAGGAGTTGACGTGCGTGATTCCCGGAACGTGCTCGGGACTGAGGTCGAGCGACTGGTCGATGAGCAGTTCGTTGAGGCGGCCGTCTTCGCGCAGGATGAAAGAATCGTAGAGGCTCGATACCAGAAGGATGTTATGCACCTTGAAGGGCATCAAGTTTTCGAAGCCTTCAAAGCGTTCTTCCGCGTCGGTAATGAGGTCGGGCTCGGCTACGCGACGCAGGTTCATGGGGATATCGTAGCCCATGTTTTGAGGGAGATGCGCGAGGAAGTTTAGATTCTGGCAGAGTTTACAGCTGGCGCACATCACAGGCCGATGTGTCGGACATCACAGATGGCGGTAATTTCCGGTGTTGTACTGATGGTTGTACTAACAGTGGAGGACCCTACCGTGTGTCTGGCGATTCCGGGGAAGATTTTGGAGATTCAAGAGCAGGGGCCGTTGCGCGCCGCCCGTGTCCAGTTTGGCGGGATCGTGCGCCAGGTTTCGCTGAACTTCGTGCCCGAGGCGGGGCTGGGCGACTATGTGATGGTGCATGTCGGCTTCGCGATCAGCCGGATCGATGCGGACGAGGCGGAGCGAACTTATAAGGTTCTGGAAGAGATGGGCGAGTTAGAGGCGGAATTGCCAGCAGAGGAAGCATGATTTTTGTCGGTGCAGGCGAGGGCATTTACCACTAAGGGCACGAAGGTCCACTAAGGAAATTCTGCGTCCTTTGGATTTCCGCTTAGGTTTATTTTCGAATTTATGAAATATCTCGACGAATACCGCGACCATCGTATCGCGCGCGCTTTGGCTGCGGAGATTGCGCTGTCGACGACTCAGCCGTGGGTGCTGATGGAGATTTGCGGCGGCCAGACTCACACCATCATGCGCTACGGCTTGGACGAGTTGCTGCCCCGTGGAATTGAAATCGTACACGGCCCGGGATGCCCGGTGTGCGTCACTCCGCTTGAGACTGTCGATAAGGCGATCGCGTTGGCGCTGCGGCCGGATGTCATTCTGGTTTCTTACGGAGACATGCTGCGGGTGCCGGGGTCGCATTTCGATCTGTTAAGGGCGAAGGCGCAAGGCGCGGATGTTCGCATTGCGTATTCGCCGATGGAAGCGGTGAAGATTGCCCGCGCGAATCCGGAGCGCAAAGTTGTGTTTCTGGCGATCGGATTCGAGACTACGGCTCCAGCAAATGCGACGGCTGCCTGGCAAGCGCGGAGCGAAGGGCTCACCAATTTTTCTTTGCTGGTTTCGCATGTGCTGGTGCCGCCGGCGATCCGTGCGTTGATGGTTTCGCAGACCAACCGGGTGCAGGGTTTTATTGCGCCCGGACATGTGTGCACAGTGATGGGATGCGGCGAGTATGAGTCGCTGGTGCGCGATTTTCGCGTGCCGATTGTGGTGGGAG
This sequence comes from uncultured Acidobacteriaceae bacterium, assembly GCA_963822025.1. Taxonomy (GTDB): domain Bacteria; phylum Acidobacteriota; class Terriglobia; order Terriglobales; family Acidobacteriaceae; genus Acidiflorens. The sequence continues at coordinate 83,312 of CAWGFW010000002.1, forward strand.
GATTCGAGCCGGTAGATATTTTGGCAGCGGTGCTGATGCTGGTTCGCCAACTGGAAGCGGGGGAGGCGCGGCTGGAGAATCAGTACGTGCGCTCGGTGAGCTATCAGGGGAATCTTCCGGCGCAGCGACTGGTGGCTGAGGTATTTGAAATTGGCGATCAGAAGTGGCGCGGGATCGGGCTGATTCCGCAGAGTGGTTTGCGGTTGCGCGAGGAATACGCGGCGTTTGATGCGAATCGTGTTTTTGACTTGGGCGAGATGACGGTGGACGAACCCGCGGAGTGCATCAGCGCGCAGGTTTTGCAAGGTTTAAAGAAGCCGACGGATTGCGCTGCCTTTGGCATGCGCTGCACACCGGAGAATCCGTTGGGAGCACCGATGGTTTCAACCGAAGGGGCATGCGCGGCGTATTACCACTATCGGCGGCATGCGGTCGCAAAACAGGAGAAACTGTGTCAGCTATAACGTCCAGCGAAATAAAGTTCGAGCTTAGCTGCCCTACGCCGCTTCCGGCTAGGGACACGATTCTGTTGGGCCACGGCAGCGGCGGCAAGTTGAGTGCCGAGTTGATTCGCGACATTTTTCTGCCGGCGTTTGAGAATCCGGTGCTGGCGCGGCTGGATGACCAGGCGATCGTCAACGTGAACGGGCAGCGGCTCGCGATCACTACTGATTCTTTCGTGGTCAAGCCGCTGTTTTTTCCGGGCGGCGATATTGGTTCGCTCGCGGTGCATGGGACGGTGAACGACCTGGCGATGGGCGGAGCCACGCCGCTATATTTGAGCGCCGCTTTCATTATCGAAGAAGGCTTCTTGATGGAGGATTTGCGTCGTGTCGTGAATTCACTGAGGCGAGCCGCGGCGGACGCGGGCGTGCACGTCGTTACCGGCGACACTAAGGTTGTCGAGAAGGGTAAGGGCGACGGGCTGTTTATTAACACTACGGGAATTGGGCTGGTGCCGCCAGGCGTCGAGCTTTCGGCTGACCGCGCGCGTGTCGGCGACAAAGTGATTTTGAGTGGGTCGATTGGCGATCACGGCATCGCGATTCTGGCGCAGCGCGAGGGGCTGGAATTCGAAACACAGATTCAGAGCGACAGCGTCGCTTTGCACACATTGGTGGCGCGGATGCTGGGCGCGAGCTGCGGCATTCGCTGCATGCGCGACCCGACGCGCGGCGGCGTCTCCAGCACGCTGAACGAAATCGCGGAGCGCTCGCAGGTGGGGATTGAAATCGAGGAAAGTTCATTGCCCATCCATGAAGAGGTGCGGGGCGCCTGCGAGTTGCTTGGGCTGGATCCTCTCTATGTGGCGAATGAAGGCAAGCTGATCGCAATCGTAGCGCCTGAGGCTGCCGGCGCCGTGTTGACGGCGATGAGATGTCATCCGCTGGGAGCGGAGACGCGAATTATCGGCACCGTGAAGAAAGAGAATCCTGGACTGGTGACGATGCGAACGCCGCTCGGAACCTCGCGTGTTGTCGATATGCTCGCTGGCGATCAGTTACCGCGCATTTGCTAGGAGATTATGCACGAGATGGGGATTGCGAATTCGGTGCTGGACGCGGTTCGAACTGAGATGCGCCGCTATCCCGAATCTTATCCCTGCAAAGTCGGCGTTCGCGTTGGCGAGATGGCGGCGATCGATCCTGAGGCGTTGCGCTTTTGTTTTGAGGCGATGATTCTCGAGACCGATCTGGCGTCGATCGAGTTGGCGATTGAGGTTTGCCCGCGCCGCCATCGTTGTCTGGCTTGCGGACGTGAGTTTGTTGTGCACGATTACGATTGCAGCTGCCCGAAATGTTCAAGCCTCGGGACAACATGCATTAGTGGCGATGAGTTAGAGCTGGCCTATTTGGAGGTGGAGCAATATGGATCGAGTACCGTTGGAGCGAAGAGTACTTAGCGAGAACGACCGCATCGCCGCCGGGTTGCGCGCACGCTTTCAGGAGCACAACGTTTTGTGCCTGAATATCATCAGTTCTCCGGGGTCGGGCAAGACCAGCCTGCTGGAGCGCACGCTGGAGACGCTACCGCGGCATGATCGCGTGGCCGTATTGACGGGCGATATCCAAACGGAAAACGACGCCAACCGGCTCAAGCGATTTCATTTTCCGGTGAAGCAGATCACCACCGGCGGCACTTGCCACCTCGATGCCCGCATGATCGAGAGGCACCTGGCGGATTGGCCGCTCGAAAATCTCGATCTGCTGTTGATTGAAAACGTCGGCAACCTGGTTTGCCCCTCGAGCTTCGACCTGGGAGAAGCAGCGAAGATCGTGGTGCTCAGTGTGACCGAAGGCGAGGACAAGCCGCTGAAATATCCTTCGATATTTTTTAAGTCGGACCTGATGATCTTAAGTAAGATCGATCTGCTTCCCTACGTGCCATTTGACATGAATGCGGCCGCGGAAAATGCGCGCAAGGTGCATCCGGGGGTGGAGATTGTAAAGGTCTCTTGCCTCACCGGCAACGGCTTGCACGAATGGATGACGTGGCTCGAACAGCGGCGCAGCGCGCATAAATCGCCGGTCGAGGTTGTAAGCTAATGGCCTATGGAGGTTCGACGCCGGATCGAAGTCTCGGGCATCGTGCAGGGAGTTGGATTTCGCCCCTACATTTATCGTCTCGCCACGAGCCGGCATCTTAGCGGCACGATTCGCAATACTTCTGCCGGAGTTACGATTGAAATCCAGGGCGCGGCCGAAGCCGTTCAGGATTTCGTTGAGCATTTACCTACCGATGCGCCGCCTCTGGCGCGGATTACCAGCTTCACCGTGAGTGACGTCGCCTGCAATGGTGATCGTGAATTCCGCATAATTCATAGCCGCGAGGGCGAAGAAGTTCGCACGCTGATTTCTCCGGATGTCGCGACCTGCGCCGATTGCCTCCGCGAAATGTTTGACGCTAACGATCGGCGCGATCGCTATCCTTTTATTAACTGCACGAATTGTGGGCCGCGCTTCACCATCATTCGCGATATTCCTTATGACCGGCCAAGCACGTCAATGGCTGTGTTCCCCATGTGCGCAGCTTGCCTGGCGGAATACGAGAATCCACTCGACCGGCGTTTTCACGCGCAGCCGAACGCCTGTTGGGATTGTGGGCCGCAGGTTGAGCTTTGGGACAAATCGGGGCAGCGAATGAAGTGCGGCGATCCCATTGCCACAGCGGCTTCCAGCCTGCGTGCGGGCTTGGTCGTCGCGGTCAAGGGGCTGGGTGGGTTTCATCTGGCCGTGGATGCTACAAATGCCGAAGCAGTCGCTTTACTGCGGCAGCGGAAACGGCGCGTGGAGAAGCCATTTGCGGTGATGGTTCCGGATGTGCAGACTGCCGAGGAGATCTGCGAGTTGGATGACGCGGCTCGCGCAGCGCTGCAGTCAATTCAGCGGCCGATTGTTTTGCTGCCCAAAAAACTGCAGCCGGGCGACGACACTCGGCTCAACATAATTCCTGAAGAGGTTGCGCCTTTCAATCGCTATCTCGGAGTTTTTCTCCCCTACACGCCGCTCCATTACCTGCTGCTTGCTGCCGGAGGATTCCAGGCTTTGGTGATGACCAGCGGCAACCTGAGTGAAGAACCGATTGCGATTGACAATCGAGAAGCGGTTGAGCGATTGAGCGGGCTCGCCGACCGATTCCTTGTGCACAATCGCGACATTTTACTTCGGTGCGACGATTCTGTGGTGCGGGTTGCTGGCGGCGTGGCGCGGCAAACGCGACGTTCGCGGGGGTTTGTTCCAGTGCCGGTTTTCCTGAAAGACGAACATCCCTCGGTGCTCGCCGTTGGCGGTGAACTGAAGAACACGATCTGCCTCGTTAAAGGAAAGAATGCTTTCCTCAGCCAGCACATTGGTGATTTAGAAAACCCCGAGAGTTTTAAGTTTTTTCACGAGGCAATCGAGCATCTGGAGCGGATTCTCGAGATTCGGCCGGAGACCATTGCTTACGATCTTCATCCCGACTATTTCTCGACGCAGTGGGCGCTAAAGCAAAGCGGTGTGAAGTTGGTCGGCGTCCAGCACCATCATGCGCACATCGCCAGTTGCATGGCGGAGAATCATCTTGAGGGCCGGGTGATTGGATTTGCGCTGGATGGCACGGGCTACGGCACCGACGGGAAGATTTGGGGCGGCGAGGTGCTGATTGCTGGGTATGAAGATTTCGAGCGCACCGCACACTTTGAATATGTGCCGCTGCCCGGAGGGGCGGCCGCGATCCGCGAACCTTGGCGGATGGCAGTCAGCTATCTGGCACATCATTTTGGCCAAGAATTTTTGCAGATGGATTTTCTGAAGCGCGACATTCCGTTCGCGCGAGAACTTGATCGGACGAAGGTGAACTTTCTTTTAGGCATGATGGAAAAGGGAGTGAATTCGCCGCTTACTTCGAGTTGCGGACGACTGTTTGATGCGGTCGCGGCGCTGGTGGGAATCCGGCAGCAGGTCAATTATGAAGCGCAGGCGGCGATTGAATTGGAGATGGCGATGGGATCGGCAGCAGACGAAAGTGGAGCATATCCGGTGAGGCTTTTGTCGGAAGGCGACCGCTGGATCATCAGCACCTACCGGCTATTTGAGGCGCTGATTCATGATCTCGATAGCAACGTTTCGGTCGCCACGATCAGCAGGCGCTTTCACAATGGGCTGGTCGAATGCTTCCTCGAATTGGCAAAGCTGCTGCGAACGAAAAACGGTCTCCAACGCGTCTGCCTAAGCGGTGGGACATTTCACAACATCTACTTGTCGCAGCGTCTCGAAGCGCGGCTGTCGGAGGCTGAATTTGAGGTGTTTACGCAGAAAGAAGTGCCAGCGGGAGATGGCGGATTGAGTTTGGGGCAGGCATTAGTTGGGGCTGCTCAATCGCAGGGCTAGGACTTGTATATTAAAATGCCTTACTTATTGTACAATGTAAGACATGAAAGATAATTGTGCTACTTTGACCTCCAAGGGCCAACTAGTAATTCCGGTCGAACTTCGCCGCAAACATAAGATTAAAGCGGGCACCAAGATCCAATTGTTGGAAGATCGATTTGGCCGTATTGTGCTACAGCCCCTTACGGAAGACTATATCGACCGCGTAAGAGGGATGCTCGCAGACGGCCCGGACCTGCTGGCCAGTTGGGAAAAAGAACATCGGGAAGAGGGCAAGCACGATAAATGAAGACGTACGTGCTTGATGCCAGTGCGCTGTTTGCTTTTCTGCGGGACACTCCCGGCGCTTCTAAAGTTGATGAACTCTTGCGAGAAGCCAGGCGTGGGCGGGCAAGGGTGCTCATGTCAGCAGTAAATTACGGGGAAGTGTATGGCAGGATTCTCCAGGACTTGGGGCTGGAGCTAGCACTCACAACGGTCCAAGCGGTTAATCCACTTGCAATCGAACTGTTGGATGCCACTCCGCAGAGAGCTTGTAAGGCCGCGGATGTTAAGGCCCAATATAAGCTTTATTACGCTGATAGCTTTGCAGCGTCGTTGGCAATTGAACACAAGGCTACGCTAGTCACCAGCGACAATGATTTCCGCAGACTCGGCCACAGGTTTCCGGTTGTCTGGTTGAAGAACTGAGTAGGCTACTCAGTCAGGGCCGGTTCTGCCGCTTCGGTTGCCCACCAGGTATCGAGAGCCTCGGGATGTTCCCGGTGCCAATAGCTGACGCTCAGGCGATCGAGTTCATTCAAGACTTCTGCGATCGCTTCCTCTAACGAAGCTTGTACAGGCTGGCTCAGGGTGCAGCCTGGCTCGAAGGATTGCCCTTTGATGCCCACCAGCAGCACGTCAGCAGGCGCGACTCCGAACAGCTCGGCGCTCAGCATAGCATCGACCAAGGCGGGCGAGTGCGGATCCATGCGGACCGCGGGACGGATCTGCATGATGTCTTCCTTGCGGTAACGCAACACGGTTCCGGCGTCTGCATCCGTATTGATGGAATCGATCAGGATGACGGCATCGTTCGCGGTGAGCTGATCGATCAGGTCGAGGGCCGGGGTGCCGAGGTCGGCGACTTCTACGCCCTCTTCGAACGCGTAGTGAGCGGTCAGAAGCCGCGCGACATACGGTCCGACGCCGTCATCCCCCAGCAAGACGTTCCCGATTCCGCCAATCAATACTTTTTTCATCGTAGCCTTTACAGCACCTTCACTTTCGTAATCTGCTGGCCCGACGGATCGAAAGTGTGGCAAGCGCAGGCCATGCAGGGATCGAAAGAGTGAATCGTGCGTAAGACCTCCAGTGGTTCCTCGGGGCGGGCAAGCGGCGTATGCAGCAACGACGCTTCATACGGGCCGTGCGCGCCGGAGGCATCGCGCGGGCTCGCGTTCCAGGTCGAAGGAACGACGGCTTGATAGTTTTTGATCTTTCCATCTTTAACAACAACCCAGTGCGAAAGCGTGCCACGCGGAGCTTCGTGAGTTCCAACGCCTTCTTGTTCACCGCTGGGAAATTCGGGCTGGTTGTGGACTGAGTAATCTCCCTGACCAATATTGTTAATGAGCAATTGCAGATGCTTCTGCGCCAGTTCGCCCAACATCGCGCAGCGAATTGCGCGGGCACCGTGGCGGCCAAGAGTCGATTCGAGCATCGCAGGAGTTGCCTGAACACCAGCTACGGCCGAGATCTTCTCGAGCGCGAGACCGGCATATTTTTTGGTCAGAGGATGGCCTTGCGCGAATCCAACCAGCACTTGCGCCAGCGGACCGACCTGCATGGGCGCGCCGTTGAAGCGCGGCGCCTTGACCCAGGAATATTTCTCATCGCCGTTCCAGCCGGTGAAGTCAGGATCGGTGACGCCCTTATAAGGATGGAGCGGCTTGTCGCCGTGATAGTAGGCGTGGGCTACATCTTCGCTGACGCCGTCACGAAAATCTTTGTCGGCTGCGGTCTTGAACGAATGCACACCAGCGATATTGCCATTCATGATGTAGCCGCCGGGAAGATCATAGGATGTAGCGGGGCTGTCGAGCGGAAGGTCGGGAACGGCGAGATAGTTGTTGACGCCCTTGCCGATCTTGAACCACTCGGGATACATGCCGGCTACGGCGCAGACATCGACAAAGTAGACCTGGTTGACGAACTCGACGACCTCGGTCAGGAGAACGCGAATCATCTCGAGTTTGTCCATGTCGAGAGCGCTGGTGCTGTCGAGATCGATGGCGTTGGCTACGCCGCCGACGGTCAGGTTCTGAATGTGCGGGGTCTTACCGCCGAGGATTCCGACAACTTGCAGAGCCTTGCGCTGATATTCGAGTGCTTGCACGTAGTGGGTGAATGCTAGAAGGTTGACTTCGGGCGAGAGATGCATCGCCGGATGACCCCAGTAGCCATTCATGAAGATACCGAGCTGGCCGCTGGCGGCGACAGCTTTCACACGGTCTTGCGCAGCTTTGAATTCAGTCTTTGAATTGCGCGTCCAGGGCGAGAGGCTTTCGGCCAATTTGGCTGTGGCTACCGGATCGGCCTTCGGAATCTGGAGAATATCGACCCAGTCGAGAGCGGACAGTTGATAGAAGTGGACGATGTGGTCATGCAACGCATGGGCAATCAGGATCAGATTGCGGATGTACTGAGCGTTGATCGGCACTTCAAGCTTGAGCGCGTCTTCGACCGAGCGCACGCTGGCCATGGCATGCACGGTGGTGCACACGCCGCAGAAACGTTGAGTGAAGAGCCACGCGTCGCGCGGATCGCGCCCTTTGAGAATGTTCTCGATGCCGCGCCACATGGTGCAGGAGGCCCATGCATTGCTGACCGCGTTGTTGTCGACTTCAACGTCGATGCGAAGGTGGCCTTCGATTCTGGTGATGGGGTCGATCGTGATTCGGTTTGCCATGATACCTGCTTTTAGCGGGATTTCTTGTCAGACAACGACAGCTCGTTGTGGCCGAAGAATCCGAGATATTTATTCCGGCTGATGGCCGGTTTGCGAGCCTTGAAATATGCGGCCATGTTGCGCCACTCCTGATTAGAAGCGGGCAGAATGGCGAGTAATTTGACCGTGACGAGAAAGATCGCGATGCCGATGGAAGCGAACCCGAGCGCGATCAGGATTTCAACGGCGGACGGGAAATACATCGCGTGCGGGCCGGGCATATAGGCCAAGGTCGTGGGGCTGAAGCGATAGAGCATGCCGCCGAGGGAACTGAGGGCATAGCCGACAAACATGGTTCGCGTTTTGTGATTCTTGAGCGATTGCAGAAGCAGCCAGCCGCCGTAAGCAATCAGTAATGTTTCCGTCCAGAAAATGCCGGCGTAGCGGGTGAAGTGGAAGGCGGTAAACAGCGACCCGCGGAATAAGAGGTCGAGGTTGCGGATAGCGAGCCAGCCGAAAATTGTCCAGGCGGTGATGCGGGCGGCTTCGTCAAGAACTTCCATGTCCATTGCGCGCTTCCAGATAAGGCAGCACAGCATCGTGGTTCCGGCGACGCACCCGAACGACATGAAAGTGGCTGCGCCCACATACAGCAGAGGCAGAAACGGCGTCTGCCACAAGGGGTGAACTCGTTGCCCTGCCAACAGCATGAGAGCGCCCAGTGACGACTGGTGCATCGCGGGCAGCAAGTAAGCGGCGGCCACGATGATGGGGAAGAATTTGTGCAGGCCGTGCTCGACACGCTCGATTGCCGGCTGCCAGTTGACGTTGACATGCCAGAGCCGCTCCAGGATCGGAGGAATATTTTCCAGGAAGAGGGGGATGGAGGCATACACCGACATGCAGATAGCAATTTCGGCCATCGGCGAATGCAGGTTCCAATGCCACGGCAAAACGACCCAGTAGAAATTCCAGGGACGTCCGACATCGACGCCCAGCAGGCAAAGGCCGCAGGCATAGGCCAACATGCTGGTGAGGAGGGCCATTCGCATCAGCGGAAATAGGCGCTTGCGGCCGAACACCCAGGCAACAACTCCTACCGCGAAAGCTCCCGAGCCCCACGCCGTCAACACAACCACATTGAACGTCTTCCAGATTCCCCAGCCGAATTTGTCATTCATGCCGCTGGCCGGACCGAGGCCAACGACTTCGCGGTAGACGGTTAGGAAAAGCGACAATACGGCTAAGCCAGCCAGAGCGAGGAAGAATGGGGTGATCACGGAGACACCATAAACTGGCACCGCCCGCTCCCAGCGCGGCTCATTGTCGGTGGCCGGCGGCTTAGTTTCCGCGAACGGCTCGTTAGATAGGGTTGCAGTGCTCATAATTGCGCCCTCAGTCCGGTTTCCTGTTCTTGCTCGTGCGCTTCCTGCTCGTGGCCCTTCAGGTTCTTGCGAATCACCGTTACCAATCCGACATACAAAACGGCTGGCAGCGCGAAGTAGGAATAAATGCGTTTCTGCCAGCGCAGGGTTGAGGAGGGTCCGGACTCCGGACCGATCTCAGGCAAGCCCAGTTTCTCGAAGGGAACACGAGATAGATAAAGAGCCTGCGTGCCACCGTTCTCGGTTTCGCCGTAGACGCGATCCTGATAGTAGCGGCCAGGATTGTTCTTGATGCGGCGCTTGGCTTCGAGCAGCAGTGCCGACCGCTTCCCGAAAATCACCGCGCTGGTCGGACATACACTGGTGCAACCTGGTTTCAATCCCTTGGCCAGACGATGGCTACACAACTCGCACTTAGTAATGACTGGATTGAATCCGAGCCACTGAAATCGCGGTACGGAATAGGGGCAGGCGATGGTGCAATAACGGCAGCCGATGCACTTGCCGCCATCCCAGTGAACGATACCGTCGTCCTTATCTTTATAAAGAGCTTCGAAGGGACAACCGGCGACGCACCCGGGATCGAAACATTGCATGCACTGGCGTTTCACGAACGATGAAGGAGAGCCATCCGCCGGTTTGTAGAGCTTGATGATGTTGCGGGTGAAAACATTGAGGTCGGCGGGAGCCTGATGCAGTCCGTCACCGCTGGTATCGGGCGGCGTGTTGTTCGCCGCGTTACAGGCTGCCTCGCAGGCTTTGCAGCCGATGCAAAGGCTGGCGTCATAGAGCAGACTGAGCGGCTCGGTAGGAACTGTGAGTTCTTCCGCCTGAAGCGCCTGGGTGCCGACGGTCATGGCGACGGCCACCGGCACTCCAGCCTTGCCGATATTCGTAATCAGTTCTCGCCGAGTGATCGCCACGTTAGACCTCTTTCCGGTCAGATTTCTTGTCGAGGCTTTTCTCAGCGCGATCAGCTTGGATTCGTTCCGCGCCAGCCTCCTGGCTGCTTGTGAAGCGTTGCGAGTAGACGTAGGTAGCGCCGCCGAGGCCTCCGGCTACCGCGCCGACTAATGCTGCTGCGCCGATGCTCACTCCGCCAGTCGGACTGTAAATTGGCGGGTAGTTGTCTGGTGGAGTCGCGAGGTGAATGGGGACGGTTTCGAAGGTACCCATCTTCCAAACCACGCCTTTTTCGGTGCAGCCGAGACACGGAATTCCGGCTCCGATTGGCCAGCAATCGGCGATCTCATTAAAGTGCCGCGTAGAACAGGCGGCATGAGTCACCGGGCCCTTGCAGCCGAGTTTGTAGAGGCACCAACCTTTGCGGTGACCTTCATCGCCAAATGCAGTGGCAAAACGGCCAGCGTCAAAGTGCGCACGGCGCGGGCAATTTTCGTGGATGACGCGCTCGTAGGCGAACTTCGGGCGACCCTGATCGTCGAGGGCTGGCAACTTGCCCATGGTGACGTATTCGAGAACCACACCGAGCAGGTTGTAAGGATTGGGAGGGCAGCCGGGCAGATTGACAACCGGCTTGTCGGTGATGATGGAATCGACGCCGACCGCGCCGGTAGGATTCGGATCAGCGGATGGCACTCCGCCCCATGAGGCGCACGAGCCGATGGCGATCACGGCCGCCGACTTAGCCGCAATGTCGCGTAAAACTTTAACCGCCGGCGTGCTTCCTAACTGCATGTAGTTGCCCTCTTCCTTCATCGGAATCGAGCCTTCGACGACCAGCACAAATTTTCCTTCATTTTCGGCGACGGCAGAGCGCAGGGCCGCTTCGGCTTGCGCCCCTGAGGCAGCCATCAAGGTCTCGTGATAGTCGAGGGAGATGACGTCGAGGATGAGGTGAGCGACATCCGGAGCGGAGGTGCGCAGCAAGGTCTCGGTGCATCCTGTGCAGTCCTGGAAATGCAACCAGATTACCGATGGGCGCTTGGTCTTGCCGATGGCGGCAGCGACCTGGAGGACCGACTTCTTGCTGGTGAGCGACAAGCCAACGGGCGCTGTCGCAATCAGCATGCTGCACAGCTGGACAAAATTTCTGCGGGAAACTCCGCTCGCCTTCAGGTGTTCTGCAATGGTTGGATGCTTGGACATTTGTGCCTTCCTGAGCAGGGCATTACCCAGTTCCCAGTGGCCGGTAGAACCCTGCTGCGTTCCGACTTGTGTTTCGTGCCGAATCGCGGGACGCGGGAAAGAGCGATGAGGAAAGCTGGACTTGGCGCGCTTGAGGATGTATTAAGACCAATTAAGCATTAATGCGCGACGACCGTTCTCTCTTGTCTCCCTGCATCCTTATGTAATGTAGTTCCAACGTCACCAACTGTTATCTGGGCACTACGATACTGTTATCGCTGCCGGACGTGGTTTGGGTCAGTGACCTGAATCACTCATATCGGTGATTCCCTGAAAAATGGCGGAATGGCAGGGAATATCTCGGAGTATCGGGACAGAATCGAACTGGCACGGCGGAACTGCGTTTCAACTGTGAGTGAGGAGAGGCCGAATTGTACTTGCAGGGCGAGAGAATCTCCACCCCCCGACTTGTATGCAAACACACGACTTAGCCGTGGGAACTCCGCAGGCCGGCCCGGAGTCTAAGTAGGTAGCGGCATGGCCATCCGCCCATTCAGCATGAATTAAAGATTCCCGCCGCTCGGGCACGAGTAACTCTATAATGGAGGGCAACGCCACCGTGGCGGGAGCTACTACATTGGGCGATCTTGCCAGCGCTATCGGAGCCCGTACAGAGGAATCGGCCGTCATCGCTGCCTTGAAGGCAGGGTCGGAAGAGGCCTACGCGTGGTTGATTGGCGAGTTTCATCAGCCCATCTACAGCCTCATCTACCGCATCGTGAACGACCCTTCGGACGCGGCTGACACCACGCAAGATGTTTTTTTGAAAGTTTTTCGCGGGATGAAGCATTTCCACGGCGAGTCGAGCCTGAAGACTTGGATCTACCGTATCGCGCTGCACGAAGCGGCCAATCGCAGGCGCTGGTGGTTCCGGCACAAGGCGCAGGAAACGCCGATTGATCCCGCGGCCAGTGGTGAGTGTGAGTTTTCAGGAGACGATCGCCTGGTCGATAAAGGCGAATCGCCGTTTGAAAAGTTCGCGCACACGGAGGTGCAGGCCGCCGTGGAGCAGGCTTTGCAACAAGTGCCGGAGCCATATCACACGGCCTTAATCCTGCGCGATTTGGAAGATATGTCGTATGAAGAGATCGCGGAAGTGCTGGCGATTTCGCTGGGCACGGTAAAGTCGCGGATTACGCGGGGCCGCCACGCGCTGCGCCAGAGACTAGCGGGATATGTTCGAGAGGTTGGTCCGGAATTAGGACTGCTTGCGCCGGACGATAAACGGGACGAAGAGCGAAAGAAGGGCGCGGCCCAGAATTCACGGGAGAGATCGCGCGGAGGAAGAGAGATTGAGGTGACACCGTGAAGTGCACTGAGATCAAGAAGCTGTTTTCGTCGTATCTCGATGGCCGGGTGAGCGGTACGGAGATGCGCACGGTCGCGCGCCATGTGGAGCAGTGCGCCGCTTGCGAGCGCGAATATGCCGCGATGCAACGCACGCAGCAACTGTTATCCGAACTGAGAGCGAAGAGGGCTCCGGCGGACCTGGCGCTGAAGTTGCGGCTCGCGATTTCGCGCGAGGCCGCACAGTCGCGCCGTCCTCGATTTGAAGGCATAATGGTGCGGCTGGAAAATGCTCTGAATGCTTTCATGGTTCCAGCCACGGCGGGGCTGGTAAGCGCGATATTGTTTTTTGGGCTGCTGCTCGGGTTCTTTGCCTTGCCGGCCGAACTGCGGGCGAGCAGTGGAGACGTTCCGTTGATGCTCTATACCGGACCACAGCTCGATCAGTCGGCCTTCGGCACATCGCTCGGCAACATGGGTGACGATGCGGTGGTGGTCGAAGCTTATGTGGATGCCAATGGCCGCGTGGAAGATTACCGCATCTTGTCACAACCGGATGAGGCCAAGGCGGTGCTGCCGCAATTGAAGAACCTGCTGATCTTTACTACCTTCCATCCCGCGCTGTCGATGGGTCGGCCAACCGCGGGCACGGCGGTGCTATCGTTTTCGAAGATCAGCGTTAGGGGCTAACCTAGCCCTGCCTCAAATACTTCCTCTCCTGACTGTTACCCGCGTGCTTTCCAACACGGAGTGACATTCTTTTTCTAGCAGAGCCAATAGTTGGTCTATGTGTTCGGTGCGCGTGCGAAAATTTACGGGATTAATGCGGAACCACGCCTTTCCCTTCAGCTCGGTGGTAGAAATCCAGAATTTTCCACTCGACTCAACTCGCCGCGCAACCTCAGCGTGTAAGTCCTTTGATTGTGCTTCGTTCAGTTCTGCGTCACGGTATCGAATGCAGATTGCCGACATCGGGGGATCGCTCGCCGCCTCAAACTCAGCATGCTTGGCGACGGCCGAATATAGGTGCTTCGCCTGGCGCACGTTATTGTCGATCCATTCGCCAATCTGACTCGCTCCATAACGCTTGAAGCTCATCCACACCTTCAGTCCACGAAAACGCCGCGACTGCTCGAAGCTGTGAACGTAATATTGATATCGTTCGTTGGCGCGATCGAGCTCATCCGTGAGGTAGGACGGCTTCATACCGAAAGATGCGGTCAGCCGGCGGTCATCCTTGACCAGAATCGCTCCGGCGTCTAGTGGCGCGTAAAACCATTTGTGTGGATCGATGGTGATGGAGTCGGCGAGTTCCAGGCCCTGATCGCGCATCGGCCATGCATGGGAGAGCAACATGCCACCTCCGTAGGCCGCGTCGGCGTGAAGCCACATCCCCTCTCGATCGGCGATCTTGCGAAGTGCGCGTATAGAATCGACCGCGCCGGTGTTCGTCGTGCCGAAGATTCCTACGATGCAGAGGGGACGAATGCCACGCTTATGATCGTCCGCAATGGCTGCTTCTAATGCATCCAGCCGGACTTGGAATTCAGCATCGGTCGGCAGCGCGCGCAGCGCTGTTCGTCCAAGTCCCACGGCGTCGACAGCTTTATCCACCGACACATGCCGCTCTTCGGAGGCATAAACTGCCCAGCGATCTTGCACTCCATCTTGTTGTATGCGGTCGCCCGAGACGGCGTCCCGTGCCAGCTTGAGGCCGATGAAGTTCGCCATCATGCCGCCGCTGGTGAGGTTGCCTCCAGCCTTTTCGTCGTATCTGGTCAGGTCGGTAAGCCAGCGCACGGTTCGCCGCTCCATGGCGACGGCGGCTGGGCCAATCGTATAGGCTCCGATATTTTGGTTGAGGGCGGAACAGATAAAATCGGCAATGACACCGACGGGGTTAGGGGACGGCGTGATCAGGCCCATGTAGCCCGGGTGCCCGACATGCGTGCAGTAGGGCAAAAGTTTTTCTTCCAGTTCCGCCAGCACCTTCTCAGGAGGGCTGGATTCCTGCGGCAGGGGCTCGGCAAAAAGCTGCGTCAGAGTGCTTGGTTCCACATTCGGAAAGACGAGCTTTTCTTCGATATTGTCTAGGTATTCGGCCAACAAATCCACGACGCGATGGCCAAGTTCGCGAAATTCTCCGGGGTTCATAGGTCCACCTGATTTTGTAGTCTGACCCAATGTTCCTCCAACAGAATATCTTGGCCGCGGACTTTGTGTTCGAACCGGCGTTGCCTCAGGCCGACTTCCTTTGCGGTGCGGCGAAGGGGATCACTTTCCCTTGTTGTTCCAGCGGGACCCACTTCACTGCCTTTTTCGTATAACGGCTGGGTACATGAAACTCAATTATTATCGCCATAAATCACCTCGTATTGAAATGTAGAACGAGCGGCCTTGGAACGATTTTCAAATCGCTTGTTCAGCCCCTCACTCTCTATAGCGACAACCGGATTAGATACGTTTCATTAAAGCGAGTTTCTTCAGATCAATTCAGATAGCCTTACACCGACCCTAGGAGCGTAAAGTCGGTTTTTCGCCTGCTGGTTTTCTTTATTCTGGATGATACTTTTCTCTGCTTTTTGTCGCCTTAATCAGGTGAGGGGCAAGAAGGGGCCAGATTATGACATACGTAATGACTAAACCTTGTCCGGTATGCAAACAGCAACTAACCAAGCAACGCCCAACCGATACGGTGCCCTGCACCTGTGGGAAACATATCTGGCAGGGCTGATACGAGACGATTCAACTCTGTCGGTTTGCAACGACTGCGTCCCCGTCAGCGTCGAAGAGTTTGCGATTTTCAAACCATCCCGCCACAAACCCGTCTGCGTTTGACCGCGAATTGACCAGTTCGTACACTACTTCTAGTCCATCCGCCTATGCGCAAGTTCCGAGGGGAGTTTCGAAGGAATATCAGAAGAATAATCCTGCATCGCATTCGACTGGCCTGGGCTCTTAGCTTGGCAAGTCTGTTAGCGGCCTCGGGCTGGGCGCAAAACTCTCCGCAGGTATCGCTCGAAACCAGCGAAACGCTGTTCACGGTCCTAACCGCTATCAATACCTGTGGCTATGACCAGGAGTTAAGCGTTTCCGATCCGTTACGCATGCAGATCCGCTCGGAAGTCGCCAAGGCGGTCGAGAATACGAACAGGGCTCAGGATGTGATTGCTCCGATGTGCTTGTTCTACCGCCAGCACCAGTCCCCGGACCCTTCGCACGATCTATCCCACTACGTATCGCTGGCCTTGTATTTGGGAGATCCGCCGGCTTTCCCGCTCAAAGCAAGGGAGGCGGAATTACCTCCCGATGCGGAAGTGGTGGTGGGAATACTGCCGCTGATGCAGGCTTTTTATGAAAAGATCGGGCTGCACGCCATCTGGGAAAAACATCACGCGCGCTATGCGGAACTGCTCGACATCTATCACCAACCGCTGGCGAAGATGACGTTCGACACCGAAATTTATCTGAAACTGGCATCGGCTGGCTACCTTGGACGGCAGTTCACTGTCTATCTGGATGCAATGGGTGCACCGGGACAGACCAACGCGCGCAACTACGCGGAAAATTACTATGTCGTGATTTCGCCGACTCCCGGGACTGCGATCAAGTTACAACAGATTCGCCACACCTATCTGCATTATCTGCTCGACCCGCTGGCGCTGAAAAATGGGGGTGCATTTGGGCGTCTGGAACCGTTGCTGGCCGTTGTCGACAGCGCCCCCATGGATGAGACGTTCAAGAGCAATATTTCCTTACTGGTGAATGAATGCTTGATCCGGGCGATTGAACAACGGCTGGCGAAGGCTCCGGAGGCGGAGCGCAACCGTGCCGTCGACGAAGCGGTCAATGAAGGGTATATCCTAACGCGCTATTTTTATGATGCGCTGGGCAGATTCGAGGTGGATCCCTCGGGCATGCGCAGCGCTTATACTGATTTGCTCGGCAACATTGAGGTCGGAAAAGAGGTGAAGTGGGCGTCGCAGATCCAGTTCGCGAGTCAGGCGCCACCTGAAGTTTTGCGCATGGCGCAGAACGACAACCTGCTACTGAGGGCGGAGCGGCGGCTGGCAGCGGGCGATCCCGAAGGCGCGCAGAAACTGGCGCAAAAAGCGCTCGATGAGCAGACCACTGACTCGGGCCGCGCGCTCTTTATTTTGGCGGAAGTCGCCACTGCGAATCGGGACATTGACGGCGCGCGTTCATATTTTGAACGAGCACTGCAAACAGCGCGTGAGCCCAAGCTGATCGCGTGGTCTCATATTTACCTGGGGCGCATTTTCGATTTGAAAGAGAATCGGGATGCAGCGCTTGACCAGTATCGAGAGGCTCTGAACGCGGCGGGCGCGACCCTTCCGGAGGCGAAATTGGCGGCGCAGCATGGACTGGACAAGCCGTATGAACCTCCGGTGGCGAAACAACCGCAATAGCGTTTGGCGGCGCAGCGCGGAAGTAAAATTTTCGGCGGGATTTTGCGAGAGCTTTTCACCGCCAAGGCCGCGAAGATTCGCGAAGGAAAAGCTTGAGCAAGGCCTTCG
Organism: uncultured Acidobacteriaceae bacterium; assembly: GCA_963822025.1. Taxonomy (GTDB): domain Bacteria; phylum Acidobacteriota; class Terriglobia; order Terriglobales; family Acidobacteriaceae; genus Acidiflorens. Next base: position 100,470 of record CAWGFW010000002.1, read on the forward strand.
TGGATCTTTGTGTTCCTCGTGGTTCAAAGTCTTGACGACAGCTGACCGGTTAATAAAATTTTGCATTAGGGGAGATAGCATGAAGCGCACAGCAGTTAATCCGGTTTTACTCTTTATTGGAATACTGAGTTTAGCGGTTTGGGCCGGCGCCCAGACCAATGCACAACCGGCACAGCAAAATCCGCCCGCAGCAGCTCAGGGGGCACCCGCGCCAGGTGCGGCGCCCGCAGTTAAGCGCCCTCCGCAACTCAAGAGCAAGCCGGAGCAGGATGCCTACACGGCGGCGGTGGCCAATACCGATGCGGCCGGATTGGAAAAGGCGGCTGACGATTTTGCCACCAAATTTCCTGACAGCGAGGTGCGGGTGCTTCTCTATGAACAGGCGATGCGTCTTTATCAGAATGCGAATAATGCCGACAAGACCGAGGCGATGGGCCGGAAAGTCCTGAGCCTTGACGCTGACAATCCCGAAGCACTGGTAACGGTCGCCGAGGTAATCGCCGAGAGGACGCGCGATTCCGACATTGACAAAGATCAACGTTACGCCGAAGCGATGACCATGGCGAAGAAAGCCACCGAAACGGTGGACACGGACATCAGTATTCCCGCCAATACGCCGCAGCCACAGATCGACAAATACAAGGGGCTGCTGCGCTCGAACGCCTATTCGATTCTTGGAACCATCGAGTTCAAGAAAGACAATTTCGTCGCGGCGCAGGAGGATTTGCAGAAGTCGATCGAACGTCTATCCCAGCGAACCGGATCCCGTGGTCGTGTTGCGCCTGGCGCTGGCGCTCGACAAGCAGCAGAAATATCCGGAGGCGCTCAAAGTGGCTAACCGCGCCGTGGAGCTGACGCAGGACAATACGGCGGTGGGAACGCCGGCGCGCCACGAACGCGAACGCTTGCAACAGTTAACAGGCGCTGCCCCGGCCGCAACACCGGCGCAGACTCCGCCGAAAAACTAGTTGAATCATTGAAGTGCTAAATCATCGAGGTACTGAGGCATTGATTTAGGCGTGCCATGCCTTTGTTGTCCAATGCCTCGACTCTCCTTTTGTGATGACGTCACGCGAAACCACGGCGCTTGAAGAAAGTCTAGGCTACCGCTTCCAGCGCCCCGAGTTGCTGGAGCAGGCGCTCACCCACAGCTCGCAAGCGCGGGAGGTAGAGGCGCTGGGAGCGGGCGGCGCTTCAGCCGTCGCTGGTTCGTTCCGGGGCGATAACGAAATACTCGAGTTTCTCGGCGATGCCGTGCTCGGGCTGGTCACGAGCGAGGCGCTGTTCCACCGCTTCCCGCAATTTCAGGAAGGTCATCTATCGAAGCTGCGTGCTCACCTGGTCGGGCAGCGGCACCTGCTGCATGTGGCCGAGCATTTGCAGATTGGCCACTACATGCGCCTCGGACGCGGCGAAGAAAAAAGCGGCGGCCGCAATAAGGCAAGTCTGCTGGTGGACTCTTTGGAAGCCATTCTGGCCGCGCTCTACCTCGACGGCGGCTGGACCGTGGCGCGGGATTTCATCTTGCGCGACATCGTCGAGCCGGAACTCGGCCACATGAAGCTGGAAACCAGCGCCATTCCGGTGATGGATTTCAAATCTGCATTGCAAGAAGCGCTTCAGGCTAGAGGCGGTCCGCAACCAGTTTATGCGCTCGTCAAAGAAGAAGGACCCGAGCATAAAAAGACGTTTACGGTCGAGGTGAGGCTGCCGGAGATGGGGCAACTCGAAACTGGGCAATTCGTAAGCCGGGCTCAAGGCGCCACGAAGAAACGGGCCGAACAGGAAGCGGCACGACAGGCTTTGGAGCATCTGGCCACGCTACCCCAGGGCGGAAGCACGAGCAATCGCAAGAACGGCAGCGGAACTTAGCCGGCTACTCGTGAAGGGAAAAACCGAGCGCTTTCGTTCTAATAGTAACGACCTCAGGATGCGGAGATTCTAGTCGGATTCCGCCGGAATCGAGGCAATCATGGAAATAGTCGCTCGCGAAACAGAACGTCTCGCTAGATAACCGACAAATAGATAACCGGCCGAATCCTGCGCATGATGCCAACGCTTACGCGCTGATTCGCCGGGCGAAGGATGATCTGAACTTCCTGAACAGCCTCTACCCAAATCTCACAGAGGCTGGGAAGCGCGCATTGGCAGGAGCGGGCCTAAGCGAGTTCGAGCAGGCCGAGTTCATGCAACTGCTGAACGCCGCAGCCCTGGGGGTGCAGCAGCAAATGCCGGCGGCGCGGCAACTCCAGGAAGAAATCGACCGGCAGCAACTTGAGATGGTGAGAGCTTACACGAGTAGCTTCGAAGAAACCATGAAGGTCATGTCATCCATGAGAAGCGGATTGAATGACACAATCGAACAAATCAGCGAGGCTTTCCGCTACACCGGCTGGATGTACATCAGCTTGTTTATCATGGGTCTCGTGCTAGTCGTCTCGGCAATCGTGTTTGCTTCCTTTGGCAAGGACATTCTGGCCATTGTATTGGGGGGCATGGGCACAGCGAATGCTCTGACCTTTTTCCTCACCAACCCTCCGGAGCGGCTACAAAGCAGCCGCGCCAGCCTGGCGCAGCTGCAATGCGCTCTCTTCAACTGGTTCAGCGATTCTTACAGCCAGAACACGCTCGGGGCGTGGTTGTTTCAGGATCAACAGAAATCGGGAAAACCCTTCGATCCAAAGCCGTTCCACGACCTCTCGGAAACGCTGATGAACCATACGGATCAGATGATGGATATGTTGCAGACGCACTGCAAGCTCATAGAAAAGCAGCCTTCGAAGAAGGACCAGCCAAAACACCGGCCGATTTCCTCCAAAGTCAAGCCGGACCCATCGCCGCCAACCGCGGACAGCAAGAGTTAGCAGACAGACGGTTTCTTCGAACTTTTTCTTCGAACTTTCTTTCAGCGGCGGCAATCGGCCTTTGCGGCTCCACCTGACGATAGAATAGCTAGTAGCTGTTCTATGTCGTGGAGCGAGAAGATTTCCGCGGGGGATTGGCCCGCGACCGTTCAGTCGGTCGCGGGAACGATTGTGATTGCCGTTTTTGTGGTGACGTTCCTAGTGCAGGCGTTCACCATCCCTTCGGAATCCATGGAGCGGACGCTGTTGGTCGGCGATTACCTTCTGGTGGATAAGTTTTGTTATGGCGGCGCCACCGGCTGGAACCGCGTTCTACCCTATCGCAACGTAAAGCGCGGCGACGTAATCGTCTTCCATTATCCGGTGAATCCTTCGCAGGACTTCGTGAAGCGTGTCGTCGCCTTGCCGGGAGACCGCCTGCGTCTCATCAACAAACGCGTCTACGTCAACGGCATTCCTTTGGTCGAGCCTTACGTGCAGTACAACACGACGCTGCGCAATTTCTACCGCGACGACTTTCCGCGCACCGATACTCCCGACTACGGAGTGGAGGCGAAATGGTGGAAGCAGATGCCCAAGCTGGTTGAAGACCGGCAGTTGATTATTCCCGAGGGAAACTATTTTGTGCTGGGCGACAATCGCGATGACAGCCAGGACAGCCGCTATTGGGGATTCGTGCCGCGCGAAAATATTATCGGACGGCCGCTGCTGATTTACTGGTCGGCGGGCAATTTAAATAATGATCTGCCCGGATCGCCGACCGTCGGTGATAGGCTTTATCATCTGGCCTACGCAGTGACCCATTTGTTTCAGATCACGCGGTGGGAGAGAACGTTCAGGCGGGTGCGGTAAGAGTCGATAGTCGTTAGTCGATGGCCGTTGGCAAGCCAGCGCGCGAACGACTAGCGGCCAACGACGTAATCACAAAACGGATGGCCAATGTGCCAAAGCAAGAAGAAGTTGTAGCGAACAAGAACACGAAGAACAATAACGAAGAACCCGTGCATGAGAAACCGCGGGAGACTACCGTGGAATTCCTCGCTTCGCTGGCTGGAGTGCTAGTCACCGGGCTATTCATCATCACCTTTGTTCTGCAGGCCTTTGAGATTCCGTCCAGTTCGATGGAGGACACGCTTTTGATCGGCGATCACGTGTTCGTGAACCGGGAGCAGTTCGCGACGCCGACGCGCTGGATGGGGCCGCTGATGCCCTATCGCGACATTCGCCACGGCGACATCGTCGTATTTCTTTCGCCGGCCGAGCATGGGCTGTTCGTGGTGAAGCGCATCATTGGAATTCCGGGTGATCGCATTCACCTGCGCGATGGAATTGTCTATCGCAACGGACAAAAGCTCGATGAGCCCTACGTTCAGAAAAAGGGCGACCCGACCGATCCCGAGTGTGCCCGATGTCCTTACAGGATGAATTTTCCCGCAGTTGCGCCTTCGCCCGTCGACCAGGTTGCCGACTACTGGCAATTTGCGCTGCCGCAATACATTCAGGGCGAAGATCTGGTGGTGCCTCCTGACAGCTACTTTGCCATGGGCGACAATCGCGACGTAAGTTACGACAGCCGTTACTGGGGATTCATCCCGCGCAAGAACGTGATCGGCCGCCCCATGTTTGTCTACTGGTCGTTTATCACTCCGCCCGACCAGTACATGATGCGCAGTGTTGGCGACCGGCTTGGCTTCATGGCGCACATCATCATTCACTTCTTCGATCAAACGCGCTGGTCGCGAACCCTCAAACTGGTACGCTGAGAGGAGATTTGTTCTATACGCATGCCGACTATTGCAAAGAACTTGCCCACGAAAAAAGAGGAAGTCGTCAAGCAGGAGCCGAGCGAGACAACGGTGGAGTTCTTCGCCTCATTGGCCGAACTTTTCGTCATCGTGCTGTTCATCATGACGTTTGTGTTGCAGAATTTTGAGATTCCCTCGAGTTCGATGGAAGACACTTTGCTGATCGGCGATCATGTCGTCGTGAATCGCGAGCAGTTCGCGCCGCCGACCCATTGGGTGGGGCCGTTGCTACCCTATCGTGAAATACATCGCGATGATATTGCGGTTTTTCTGTCGCCCGAACAACCGGGTCTCTTCCTGGTGAAACGCATCATCGGCATTCCTGGCGATCGCATTCACTTGCGCGATGACGTTGTCTACCGCAACGGTCAAAGACTGGTTGAGCCCTTCGTCCGCCACAAGCGGGAGCACAATCCCTATACTGATAATTTTCCAGCCGTGCCGCCATCGGAGATGTACGGAGTGCGCAATGAAAAATGGGCGCAGGAGTTGCCTTCGCACATCGTGGGAGATGACATCGTTGTGCCGCCGGACAGCTACTTCGCCATGGGTGACAATCGCGATGTGAGCTATGACAGCCGATTCTGGGGCTTCCTGCCAAGTAAAAATCTGATTGGCCGGCCAATGTTCATTTACTGGTCATTCAACACGCCGCCCGACAGCCCGCGAGGGTTCGCATCTCTGGCCTATACCATCATTCACTTCTTCGACGAAACGCGTTGGTCGCGAACTTTCCAGGTCGTGCGGTGAACTCAGCATCCAAATTTCTGCGACCGAAGCGCAGCCTAGCTGCTCTGGCGGTTCTGCTGTTGGTGCTGTTTCTGTTCCGGCCGGCCGTATATCACTTACGAACTCGAATCGCTACTTCTATTGGCAGCGCCCTCGGACGGCGTGTCACATTGGACAACGTACGTTTGCGCCTGCTACCGCGGCCAGGCTTCGATCTCGAAGGGCTTGTCATCTATGACGCTCCCGCATTCAGTGCCGAACCGATGATTCGCGCAGAGGAGGTTTCCGCCGCCATACGGCTCAGTTCCCTGCTGCGTGGCCGACTTGAGATTTCGACGCTCAGCGCCTCCGAACCCAGCATCAATCTGGTGCGCAACGAGCAGGGACGCTGGAACCTGGCAAGCCTTATCGAACGCAACGCGCAAATTCCTGTCGCTCCAACCGCCAAGCGCGCGTCTGAGCGACGTCCGGCATTCCCTTATCTTGAGGCGACAGGCGCGCGCATCAATTTCAAGATAGGGCAGACGAAAAAATCCTACGCGCTGATGGATGCCGACGTAGCGCTCTGGCAAGAGTCGGAGAATTCATGGGGCGCGCGCATCAAGGCCGAGCCGGTGCGCACGGATTTCCATCTTACGGACACCGGTACTGTCCAAATCAACGCCACTTGGCAACGCGCTCCGACGTTGCGCTTTACTCCGCTGCAGCTGACGATGCAATGGCAACACGGACAACTCGGACAAATCACCAAGTTGCTCAGTGGAAAAGATCGCGGATGGCGCGGTGGTCTAAATCTTACTGCGAATATTACCGGCACTCCCGAGGCATTGCAGATCAAGAGCCAAACGAGTGTCGAAGATTTTCGCCGCTACGATATTGTCGGAACCGAAAGCGTGCGCCTGGCCTCGGGTTGCTCAGGAGAATACAACGCGATGACAAGCTCGCTGGCTGATCTTCTTTGCGAATCGCCGGTCGGCGGTGGCACGCTGCGGCTACGCGGTGCTTTTTCCGTTATATCTCAATCGCCTACTTACGATCTCACCCTTGAAGTTGAGAAAGTGCCGTTGACCTCCGTCGTTCGATTGTTGCGCCAGGCTAAAAAACAGATTCCCGCCGACCTCACGGCGAGCGGATCGCTGAATGCGCTGTTTAGCGCCAGACGTCACATCCCCAAAGCAGCGAATGATGCTTCGTCGCTTTTCCCGGCGGAAGCATGGAGCGGTAAAGGATCGGCGAGTAACGTAATTCTGTCGTCGAATGCGGGGAAGGATGCAATTGCACTCGGCACGATTCCATTGGCGCTGGTCGCAGACGATACGGGCCCACCCATCGTTTTTTCTACGAAGACGTTGACCACCTTGCGGACAGGAAGGCTGCCACAGCCAAGAAACTTGGGGCTCAGTCAACATCGTCTGCAAATGGGTCCAGCCGCGTTGATCGTGAATGGGTCTGCGCCATTGAGCGCTGGTGGATGGCTCTCAACCGCTGGTTATCTCTTCTCGCTGCGCGGCGAGGCCGAGCTCAAAGATTTGTTTCGCCTGGAGCGCGTCTTGGGCTTGCCCGTTGCTCAACCGGCTGCAGTAGGTTCCGCGGATTTCGCTGTAAGTATTTCCGGCGCATGGCAAGGATTTGCCGCTCCCGCAACGCTCGGAACCGCGCAACTGCGGAATGTGCGAGCCGAGATTCGCGGCCTGAACGCGCCGATTCAGATTAGCTCGGCCAACGTTTCTCTCGCAGCCGACTCGGTATCGATGCAGAAGATTTCTGCGCGTATCGGAAACACTCATTGGAGCGGTAGCGTTACAGCGCCCCGTCAATGCGCTATTGCCAATACTGCGGCTGCCAACTCTTTCGGCATCGGCCCGGGGGTAGTCCCGAACTGCATTTTTCAGTTCGATCTCTCCGCGGACCAGCTTTCGACGGCAGACCTCGCCGAATGGCTCACGCCGCATCCCGCCAAGCGTCCTTGGTATCGCATCTTGAATCCCAATTCCGACACGTCGCCTGGCAGCTCGCCACTGCTCGGCGTTCAGGCCCATGGCAATTTGCACATAGGGCGATTCAGGCTGGAGAAGATGATCGCGACACAGATTGCGTCTCAAGTGGAAGTGGATCGGGGGAAGATCACCTTGTCAATGTTGCGGGCGCAACTGCTGCAAGGCACCCACCAGGGCAACTGGACCATCGATATTTCGCGGGATGAGGTTTCGAATAGCAATGAGTCGAGCCCAAAAGGCTTAACTCACGACGAATTCGCGGTGGGCATCCGGTATCGCGGCTCTGGCACGCTGCGCGACATTTCGCTGACACAGGTCGCGAAATTAATGAATGACGACTGGGTTACAGGAACGGCCGACGGGGGTTTCGAGCTGGATGGATCCGCAGAAAGCTTTCATGGCCTGTTAGCTAACTCCGACGGAAAGTTGCGATTCGTAATGTGGAACGGAGCCTTTCCGCACATCGATCTTCCCGGATCTCCTGCCCCGTTGCCGGTCCATCGTTTCACGGGAGATGTGCATTTAAAAAAAGGCAGATGGGAGCTCACCGCCGGAAAACTGGAATCGCGCGATGGCGTTTATCAGGTGAGCGGGGCGGCTTCCGCAAGCAAGGGCTGCGATTTCGTGCTGACACGCGGCGACGACCAGTCGTGGGAACTGACGGGGACGCTCTCCGCTCCCAGCGTCGCGCCTGCGAATGGGGCGGTTGCCAAGCGGACGGAAGCAACCGTTAACCACCCTTGATTATTGCTATAGCGACGCAATCTAGTCTCTAATTCGCGAATGCCCGATCAGTGTGCCGAGAATGATCCATAGTCCCAGCGCAAGCCATTCCCAAACAGAAAAGTGCCCTGGCACAAAGGGCACAAACTTCATCAGCATCATCGTTATGCCTACCAGTGCGCCTAGCAGAGCGATCAGGCGATCTGCTATGGGTGGCCTCATACATAGGTACGCAGCGCACACGGCCAACCATCCGCTGGCGGACGCCACCGATCCAACCTCCGAAATAGGAACGAGAATCGCGCTCCCCAGAAACATACATAATGCGGTCGCGAGGCCAACCGAAACGACCGCAGCGGCTGGCGTTTGATTGATGGGATGAACACTGGCAAGGCGCGCATCCACGAGGCCGCGACGTCCCATGGCGAACAACAAGCGGCTGGCAGCGACGAAATTCCCGTTGAATACCTTGAATAGCGATAGCAGCGCGGCGCTAAGAACGATGCTCACAATCCAGCGCGACCCGACGGCGTGCTCGAAGGCGACGGCGGTCATGAACGGGGCGCTAGTCAGCGTGCGCCACGGTGCAACGAAACCCACCGCTGCAATCACGATGACATAGAACACGGCGCCGACGATGATCGCCGCAAAGATGGCGCGAGAGAATCCTCGCGAGCGGAACTCGGGGCTGGCTTCTTCGGCGGCCTTGGTCACAGATTCATAGCCAGTCATGTAATAAGGAACGATCTGCAGAACCAACAGAATGGAGATGAAGGGCGTGTGCGTGAATAAGGGAGGGAAATTGGCGGGCGATCCGCGCGTGACGCCAATGGCGACGAATACGACGAAAAGCGCGAGCGTGCCGAATGTGCTCCAGTTCTGGAACGAGGCGCTCAGGCGGATGCCGCGATAATTCACCACTGTGACCAGCGCGGTGAGCGCGAGGCCGATCACCAGATGCGGCAGGTAAACCGGCTTTCCCGCTACCCGATACAACTCGAGGGAATCGAGCGCGGGGAAAATGTATCCCGCGATGCGTCCAACAGCGACGGCTTCCCAAGGGCAGACGATGAAGTAAGCGAGCATCATCATCCATCCTGTGTAGAAGCTGATTGGGCGCGGGAACACTTTCGCGGTGTAGGCGACTTCGCCTGCTGCGTCGGGCATCGCGGCCACGAGCTTGCCATAAACGTAACCGATGGGAAGCAGGAGAACGCTGCCGATGGCAAAGCCTAGAATGCCGCCGAGCGGACCGCCGCGAAGCAGCCAATCGTCCATGACGACGAGCCAGCCAACTCCCACCATCGTTCCCCAACCGAGAGAGAAGTAATCGGTGACGCGCAATTTGCGGGCAAGTTGCGTCATCGCGCGAGATTGGTACTTGCGGGTATCGGGGAGGACTGGCGGCTGACGTTCAGAAGCATGGGCGCGAATTATAACGCATCGCGCCCTCAGGACTTACTCAGGCGATGGCGAAGCGCGCGGGCTGGCAATCATTCGCACGCAAAATACAGATTGCTTCTTTCAGGGACGAGATCTCAAAGACCGAGTTGAGATGCGTGGCTTCGAGCAGGCGGCGGAAGAAGACTGGCGGATTCACCAGCTTCATCGTCGCACCACTGCGCGCAGCCCAACGGCGCACCAGTAACAGAGTTCCCAAGCCGCCAGCATCGAGGTGATCCACGTTGGAAACATCGACTACGAGCACGCGGACGCGATCCAGTTGCTCGATGCGGCGGCGCAATTCGTCGAGCGCGGCTCCGCGCACCATGCGTCCAGAGCAGTTTACGACGGCTACGTCTTGCAGGCGTTCGACTTGAAATTCGAGTTCCATTTGTGTGTTCATGAAATCCATCCTCAACGTCTCGTATTTACTGATACGAATCACCTCTGAAAAAGTTCCCACGATTTCGGTCTTAGCTTATAGACGTGGGAACGGAGGAAACGTCACCTCTTGCGGACGAATCGAGAGCCGCTGAAATATTTTGGGCAAATGTTAAAGACATGTGAAATTACTGGCTAAGTTATAGATGTTATGCGGTTACAAGCCCGCTTCAATCCGCGATCTGGGATCGAGTAGATCGCGCAGTGCGTCGCCAATAAAGTTAAACGCAAGCACCGCGAACATCACAGTAAACGCCGGAAAAAGCACCAGATGCGGCGCGTCGAAAAGATGCGAGCGGGCGTCGTTGAGCATGGAGCCCCAACTCGCGGTAGGCGGAGGAACGCCTAATCCTAGGAAACTCATCGTCGCTTCGGCGAGAACCGCGCCTGCCATTCCAATGGCTGCCTGCACAATCACGGGCTGAATAATGTTGGGCAGGATGTGGCGCGTGATGATGTGGAAATCTCCCGCGCCGAGAGCGCGAGCGGCCTCGACAAATTCGCGTTCGCGGACGGCCAGCACTTGCGCGCGGACAAGACGCGCGTAGCCGACCCATCCTCCGAGAGCGAGCGCGAAAATAAGGTTGAAAATTCCGGGGCCGCGGAAGGCTACGAAGGCGATCGCGATGAGAATGCCGGGGAAGGAAAGGAATGCATTCATCACGACGACGTTAACGAAGCGATCGATGCCTCCGCCGTAGTAGCCGGCAATGCTGCCGATGATGAGGCCGAGCGCAAGCGAGCCCGCGACCACGCTCGAGCCGACGAAGAGCGAGATCCGCGCGCCCCAAATCAGGCGGGAGAGGATGTCGCGCCCAAGTTCGTCGGTTCCGCACCAGTGCTGCACTGTGGGAGATTGCAGGCGATTCGGGAGGTCGATATGCGCGGGATCTTGCGGAGAAATCCAGGGCGCGAAGATTGCGGCGAAGACGAAGATGGAAACCAGCACGACTCCGATGGCGGCCAGCGGATTGTGGCGAGCTACGCGCGGGAGCGAGATGGCTAGAGCGGACATTGGCGGCGACTCGGATCACTTATATAGAAAATGGACGGGAGGAGCAATGGTTACGTGGCACCGCAGTTTCGCTCGTTTTTTCATTCAGACTATTTACTAGATGATTATTAACCCTCGTTACTGCTACCCCCCTCCCCCCGTAGCTAGCAGAATCATAGGGTTAGGGAGAAATTCTTCACCTGGTCTTTGATTTTAAATGACTTAGAAGTAGAGTATTCCGGAATCAATGAGTTACCTTGATTTATCCCGGATTCTACCAAGATTCATAGTTTTCGCCGCGTCGGGAGGACCGCCTTCGTACTCACATTTGATTAACATCTGGATAACAGCGGACGCCCTCCAGAGGGCTCGCGCACCTCTTCCCTATCCGCTAACCTTCTTGATTGTCGCGCATCGCGAGATCGCAGTCAGTGATGGCGCACACAGCGCGTTTGTGATGAAAAAGTCAGGCGTCGTATGCGGTCTGCAATGTACCTTTTGTGGTACACTCATTTTCAATTACGTTGAGACGAATGAGTAAGAAAAATAGGGGATCGAGCATTGACGATTTCTTGAAGAATGAGAACATCTTCGAGGAAGCGCAGGCGCGAGCGGTTAAAGAGGTCGTGGCCTGGCAACTTGCCAAGGCCATGAAGAAGAAAGAGATTTCCAAGGCGCGTATGGCGGTCTTGCTGAAGACGAGCCGGTCGCAGGTCGATCGCATTCTTGATCCGAAACGCGACATCACGCTGTCGAGTTTGCAGCGGGCGGCGGCACTGGTGGGGCAGCGGGTCGTGGTTGAGTTGGTTTGACCGCTCGCAGCCCACCCTTCGCAGAGGACGCGAAGGATGGGGCACCCGGCGATCGAGTAAGGCTCATCGGTGCGTTTCCTTTGCGGGGAAATCAATCAGCGCGATTGTACATCCGCACGGGAGTGTTGCAGAATGCCAGAGTTTATTGCCTGATCCTCGGGTTCACCGCCGAATACAATAAGTCGGTCAGAAAGTTCACTGCCACATAAGTCAACCCAATCGCCAGAATGCATCCTTGTACCAGATAGTAATCGCGGTTGGCTATGGCTTGGATGGTCAGGCGTCCTATGCCAGGCCAGGAGAAGATGGTTTCGGTTACGATTGTTCCCGCTAGGAGCGCACCGAATTGCAAGCCTACAACGGTCAGGATGGGGATCATGGCATTGCGCAGGGCGTGGCGATAGACTACTGTCCGCTCGGGCAGGCCTTTGGCGCGGGCGGTGCGGATGTAGTCCTGGCCTAACTCCTCTAACATCGACGTGCGCACCATGCGGGTTAGGATCGCGGCTAAGGCGCTGCCCATGGTGATGGCGGGTAAGACTAAGTGGGCCAAGCTGCCGGAGCCGCTGACGGGAAGCCATCCTAACTCAATCGAGAAGAATAAGATTAGTACGGGGCCTAACGCGAAGTTAGGGAACGACAGGCCGAAGAGACTTACTACACTTAGGGCGCGGTCATCCCACCGATTGCGGCGCTGGGCGGAGCGGACTCCGGCGGGAACGGCTAACACGATTGCGACTAATAAGGATGCCAACGTTAGTTGTAAGGTGAAGGGATAGCGCTGGGCGATCAAGTCAGTAACTCCCTGGTTGAAGCGTAGGGATTTACCTAAGTCGCCGTGTAACACGCCTCGCCAGTAATTCACGTATTGCTGGCCTAGCGGGACGTCGAGGCCATAGGCGTGTCTTGCGGCTTGGATGTCTCCGGCGGCGGCGCCTTCGCCTAACATTTGTTGGATGGGGTCTCCGGGGACGAAGTGAATTAGGAGGAATACGGTCGAGACGACCAGCCAGATGACGGGAAGGGTGTAGAGAAGGCGGGATAGGATGTAGCGCGGCATCGGGAGCTATCCTAAAGTTATCTTAACAAGCAGGCTTCAGAGTAATAGCGGGAACTGGGTCGTCCCTCCGGGACTTTCGTCATTTTGCTGCGCTTTCCCCAGCGCTGAAGCGCTGGGCTAAGGTTGGTCGCCCCTCGGGGGCGGCAGCTGGCGAGACTGAGGACACCGGGGCAGCCACGAGCACGGGCTCGATCCGGACGGTGGCGATGCGATGGCCATCCATTTTTTCTACTATGAAACGGCGGCCTTCATAGTCGAAGGCCTCGCCGCCGGTGGGCATTTTCTGCAGGCGCGAGAGGACGAATCCGGCCAGGGTCTCGTAGCCTTCGTCTTGCGGAAGTTGCGTGTCGTATTGAGCTTCGAGATCGCGAATGTTAATGGCTCCGTCCAAGGCCAGCGGCGCGTTGGTGTCGGTCATGCCGGGCTGGGGCGCGGCGGTATCGTACTCGTCTTTGAGTTCGCCTACGAGTTGTTCGAGGACGTCTTCGACGCTGATGACTCCTGCGGTCGAGCCGAACTCGTCGACTACCACGGCGAGGTGGCGCTTGCGCTGCTGGAATTCGCTGAGCAGTTCTAATAGTGATTTGGTTTCAGGGACGACGAGAACGTCGTGCATGACTTGGCCAACCTTCATCTGAGAAAGGCGTTGGGCCGCGGGAGCTACGGCGGGGCCCAGGCGTTGGCGGGTCCAGCGCATCAAATCTTTGGCGTAGAGGACTCCGACGATGTGTTCGGGGCCGCGCTGCGGATCATAGACGGGGACGCGGGAGTGCTGGTCATCGACCACGCGCGAGAGGGCTTCGTCGAGATTGAGGTCGGAGGGCAAAGAGAAAATTCTGGTGCGCGGGACCATCACCTGTCGGGCGGTGATGCTGTCGAGTTCGAGGGCGTTGAGCAGCATCTCTTCCTGCGCATTGGAGAGCTGGCCGGAGTGATGCGCAGCGGTGACGATGAGTTTGAGTTCGTCGGGCGAGTGGACGGAGCCGTGGCGGATTTCGCGGGTGCCGAAGGCGCGGAGGACGAATCCGGCGACGCGGCTCATGCCGACGGTGAGCGGGCGGGTGATGGTGAGGAAGACGTCCATGGGCGCGGCTACGGCGAGGGCGACGCGCTCGGAGCGCTGCAAGGCGAGCGACTTGGGGACGAGTTCGCCGAGGATAACGTGCAGGCTGGTGATGGAGACGAAGGCAACGGTGACGGCGATGGCGTGGGCATAGAGGACGGCATGGGGGACGCTGCCGATCCAGGTTTCGAAGAGACGAGCGAGTACGGGCTCGCCCAGCCAGCCGAGGCTCAGGCTGGTGACGGTGATTCCTAGTTGCACGCCGTTAACGACGCGTTGGAGTTGCTGGTGAAGCTTGAGGACGGTGCGGGCGCCGGCGCGGTGGGATTCAATGAGTTGGAGGATGCGGGTTTCGCGGACGCTGACGAGCGCGAACTCGGCCGCGGCGAAGAAAGCATTGGCCGCTACCAGGAGCAGGATAACGAACACCCGCAGCAGCACGTACGCAACCATTGAAGTCTAATTCTAACATTTCAAACGGATAGACAGGCAGGGATCGGGAAAAGGCAGTGCAGGTCCAAGGTGCAGGTGACAGGAAAAGCGGGAGAGACTTGGGATACCACCGGCGGTGAGTTTTCGATTTGGATCGCGGTACAATGAATCAACAAACCCTTAATCGCCAGCGCGATTCGTGCTTTCTTTTTCCTCTCGCAGCGGTCTAAGTTGATACAGCCGGTAGAGTGAGATGGCGTGAATTTGGCCGCGACGACGAATTTTGTCAGGAACTTCTCAGGAACTATTCTGAGGTTTCTTCCGTAACAACAGGTGGATGGCAGTACTGAGATTTGAATTTAAGCAGGAGGCGGTCGTGGAAGGCAACGGTAATGGCAAGAGGAAACGGCGCAAACGAATCATCATCTGGACCTCGATCGCGGCGGTCGTTGTAATCCTGGTGGTGGCCGGGGCGCTGGCCGCGTATAGCGGCGGCGTGAAGATCGACCCCTCGAAACTGGCGAAGGTGGAAAAAGGCGACCTCGCGAAAAGCGTGGTGGCAACCGGCAAGATCACGCCTATCACCGAGGTCGAGGTTAAATCCAAGGCCAGCGGCATCGTGAAGAAGCTCTACGTCGATTACGGCGATCGAGTCAAGAAGGGGCAGTTGCTCGCCGAACTTGATCGCGATGAGATTCAGGCGCGAGTTGATCAGGCGCGGGCGCAGTTGGAGGCTTCGACCGCGAGCTTGAATGGCACGCGCGCCGATCTGGAGCGCGCCAAGGTAGACGCTGAGAGTCCGGATGTTCCGCTGTTGAAGCGCGCATATGAGCGCGCCGACGGCATGGCTAAGGACGGCGTGGTTTCCGCTTCCGCGCTCGACGATGCCGAAAAGAACTACAAGATGGCGCTCAACAAACAGAATGTCGCCAAGGCGCAGTTGCTGGTATTGCAAGCGAAAATTGGGCAGGCGCAGGGTCAACTGGCGCAGGATCGCGCCAATCTTAAGCAACTTGAAGAACAGCTGGGCTACACCACGATTGAATCTCCGCTGGACGGAATTGTGTTATCGCGCGACGTGGAAATTGGCGATGCGGTGAGTTCGATTCTGGTGCTGGGTTCGACGGCCACGCTGGTGATGACGCTCGGCGATACGAGCGAAGTTTACGTCAAAGGCAAAGTGGATGAAAGCGATATCGGCAAGGTTTACTTGGGACAACCCGCGCGCATCAAAGTCGAGTCGTTCAAAGACAAGACTTTCACCGGCAAAGTGACGAAGATTTCTCCCATGGGCGTGGAGAAGGACAACGTCACCACTTTTGAAGTGCGGGTCTCGATCAACAATCCCGGGGGCGAACTGAAAGCCATGATGACGGCCAATGCCGAGATCATTCTCGAAGAACATAAGGGCGTGTTGCAGATTCCAGAAGGCTCGATTATTTACGACAAGGATAAGAAGGCATCGGTCGAAGTGCCCGATCCTAAGGCGAAGGATGGCAAAAGGAAACTGGCCGTCAATATCGGAATATCGAATGGCGCCAAGACTGAGTTGCTTTCGGGTCTGAAGGAAGGCGACCAGGTGGTGCTGCAGTAGTCGGATTTCAGAGGTCAGAGGTCAGATTGCAGAAGTAAAAAACGCCTCTTACCTGTGATCTTACGTTGATCAAGGAGCGCTATGAATAAAGTTTCCCTATTTCGGAGTCGATTGGTTCGCACGCTGATCTTTGTTTTGGCCACCTCGCTGGCGGGCTTTGCCTCGGTCATCGGGACCTTTGACCGCTCGTTTCAGGTCGGTGGGCCGGTGGACCTCGAGGTGCTGACTCGCTCTGGCGACATCACGGTACGAAATGGCGCTGCGGGCGCGGTTACGATTCATGCCAAGATTCAGTCCGGCAATTCCTGGTTCGGCGGAGACCACAAAGCGGAGGCGCAGGAACTGCAAAGCAATCCTCCCATTCGGCAGAATGGCAACAGCATCCGCATCGACTATGTGAACATCAATAACATCTCCATCGATTACGAGATCACCGTGCCCGAAGAAACTGCGATTCGCGCCCACACCGGCAGCGGCAATCAGACGATTGAAGGGCTGCGGGGCAACATCGAACTGGAGAGCGGCTCCGGCGATTTGAAACTGGCGCGGCTGACAGGTGATATGCGGTTTCAGACGGGATCGGGGAACGTGCGCGGCCGCGAGCTTGCGGGCCCTGCGAAGGTCAAAGCGGGCAGCGGTGACATCGAGATCGAGGAGACGGGCGCGGGCGACATGGAGATCCGCACCGGTTCGGGCAACATCAACGTCAGTGGCATCAATGGCGGATTTCACGCCGAGGCGGGCAGCGGGGATATTCACGGCAAAGGCGTGCCGAAAAATATGTGGAGTGTTCGCACCGGGTCGGGGAACGTAACTTTGAGCGTTCCGTCGGACGCGGCTTTCGACGTTGATGTTTCTTCGAGTTCTGGAACGGTCACGCTGGGCCATCCCGTGACCACGACCGTGCAGGGCCGCATCCAGGAGATGAAGAAAAGTGTGGTAGGCAAGGTGCTTGGCGGCGGGCCAATGATCTCCGTGCATACCGGCTCGGGCGACGTTGCGGTCGACTAACAGCTCAAAAGCATTAACCACCAAGGGCACTAAGGTCCACTAAGGGACCCTACTCAGATCTTCGTGGACCTTAGTGTCCTTCGTGGTTAATGGACTCGCTTGACGCGCCATCGTGTAACGTTTGATACTTCGTTGGGGCTCCTAAAACTTTCCTAAGCTCAATGAGGTAACGAATTGGCACGGACCGCAATCATCACTCTTACCACTGATTTCGGACTCAACGATCATTTTATCGGCGCCATGAAAGGCGTCATCCTCGAGATTGCTCCCGACGCACAGATCATCGACATCAGCCATGCGGTGCAGCCGTTCGATATTTTGGATGGAGCGCTGACTATCTCGCAGGCTTACTCCTACTACCCTTCGGGCACTGTGCACATGGTAATCGTCGATCCGGGTGTGGGAACGGCGCGGCGGCCGATTGTGCTGACCGGAGACCGCCATTTATTTGTGGCTCCCGATAACGGCGTGCTCTCGCTGATCTACGCTCGCGAAGAGCGGCTCTCCGTCCGTCACGTCACCGCCGAACATTATTTTCTGCAGCCGCGCAGCAATACTTTTCACGCGCGCGATATTTTTTCTCCGGTGGCGGCGAATCTTGCCAAGGGGGTCGCGGCTGATCGCTTCGGCGAAGAGATTACGGACTACGTGCGCTTTGCGGCACCCCGGCCCAAGCCTGTGGATGAGCACACTCTGCGCGGGGTGGTGTTGAAGGTCGATCGCTTCGGGAATCTGATCACCAACATTACGCCGCAGGATGCGCCGCAACTTTTCGGAATGGACCCGCCGGGCTTCAAGATCGCGATTGGAGCGAAGGCTCCGGCAACGCGCATTTGTACGAACTATGCGGAAGGAGCTCCCGGCGAAGTCTTTGGCATCCTCGGCAGCATGGGTTTTCTGGAAGTCGCCGCCAATCGCGGCTCGGCGTTTCAAATGCTCGGAGCGGGCAAGGGCAGCGAAGTGAATGTGGTGATGGAGTGAAGATCAGCAGTTAGCCATTAGCAGTTCGCCGCGCTGCTTTCTTCCGGTGGGATATCCGCAATTTGCCATGTAACCAGAATTTTGCCCTTGCTGCGATTGCATCGCAGCGCGGCCAGCAGTAGAGTAAGAGTGCTCTCGCGGTCTCCCACCTTCCTCATTCCCCGCCAGTGGATTTGCGCGCAATTGCTGTAGTGTCTGTGCAACTAAAGGCGGTGCTTGGATCGGTACCACAACATGTGGTGTTTTATTACTTGACCCGTCCCGGCATTCGCCATTAGAGTTGGTCAAAAGCGTGGGTGGCGTCCTTGGTTCGTGGGACGGCATCGAACGATTATGACCAGCGGGAACCTTGGCAGTTAACAGCAACCGTTAGCCGCAAAGGCCCGCTTTGCAGCGCACTCCAGCCAGCGTCAACCGAGTCCGCGGACAGCAGTCTCAATGTTCGCCCACGAAGGAGTCATTTTGCTCAAGCTCAAGAAGCTGCAAATACTGGGATTCAAATCGTTTTGCGATCGCACCGAGTTGAAATTTCACGGTGAAGGCATTGCCGCCATCATCGGCCCGAACGGATGCGGCAAATCGAATATCGCGGACGCGATTTCGTGGGTGCTCGGCGAGCAGTCGGCGAAGTCACTGCGCGGTTCGCGTATGGAGGACGTGATTTTCTCCGGTACGCGCGACCGCAACCCGACTGGCATGGCCGAAGTTTCGCTGACGCTGATCGACCCGGAGATTTACGGCGGCCCTGACACGAACGCGCCTACCGAGATCGAAATTCAGGATGAGCTGCCTTCAGAGTCGGATTGGGATGAGGCCGAGCTTCGCGCCCAGGCTGCTGCCGACACCGAACGCGCCGTCGCGGAAGCTCAGCCCGGAAAAACCGAAGAGGTTGAGGGCGCGGCAGTCGCCACAGGCGCCGACATTTCGCCCGCCGAGGCCGATGTGGCGGTAGCGGTTGCCGGTCCGCAGGTAGTGTTGAAAATTCGCCGCCGCAAATTCAATCAGCAGCAACACCACGCTGGAGAGATTTCCGTGACGCGCCGTTTGTTTCGCAGCGGCGACAGCGAATACCTGCTGAATGGAAAACTCTGCCGCCTGCGCGACATTCAGGAATTGTTTATGGGCACCGGCTTGGGGCCCGAGTCCTATGCGCTGATTGAGCAGGGACGCATCGGCCAGATCCTGAGCAGCCGTCCGACCGATCGTCGCAACATCATTGAAGAAGCGGCGGGCATCACGAAATTCAAGACGAAGAAGCGTCTCGCCGAGGCGCGACTGGAAGACGCCAAAACGAATCTCAATCGGGTCAACGACATTTTCGAAGAAGTCACGCGGCAGATGAATTCGCTCAAACGCCAGGCCAGTAAGGCCGAGCGCTATGCCAAGCTGCGCGACGAGATGCGCGCCAAACTGCGGGTCGTCCTCGCCAGCAAATTTTCGCAGATGGATCAGGAGAGCGTCACGCTCGAAACGCAGATTAATCGATTGGGCGAAGAGATTCGACAGCAGACGGAGAGCGTGCAGCAGTCGGAAGCCGAACACTCCGAGCGCACGCAGCGCGGCTATGCCATCGAGACGGAGACACGGCAGAATCGCGACCGTCTTAACCAGATTGCCATCGAGGGCGATCGCGGCAAGGCGCGCATCCGCACGAACGAAGAACGTTGCGCCGAACTGATTATGCGGATGGCATCGGCGGAGGCAGAGTTTGCGCAGGCGCAAATTCGGCTCACAGCGCTCGAAGAGGAGCGGAACGGCCATCAGCGGGTGCTCGACTCGGCTGCGGCCGATCTCGCGGCGGCGCAGCAAGAGTACGAGTTAAGCCAGCAAGAAACGGCCCACGCTGCCATCAATCTTGCGCTGCTCGAAAGCGAGCAGGAATCGCATCGCGCGGCCATTCTTGAGCACGTTGGCGGAGTGTCCAATCTGCGCAATCAGCTGACGCAGTCAGAAGAGCGACTGGCGGGCATAGGCCGCGAAGAGCAGCGTCTGCGCGCGGAAATCGCAAGTGCTTCGTCGCAATCGGAAACCTTCGGCGGACAACGCGGCCAGATTGCTCTCGAATTCGAAAGCGTTTCGCAGCGCGCCAGCGGCCTCGCAGCGGAGATCGCCAGCCTGCGGGATACGCTCGACAGCAAGCGCGCAGCCGAGAGCGAAAACAAAAAGCATCTTGACTCTCTCCGTTCCGAGTACGCGACGGCCCTCGGCAAGAAGGGTTCGCTCGAAGCAGTCATTGCCGAGCACGGCTATTCGACCGAGTCTGTGCGGCGGCTTTTTCAATCAGGCGCCATGCAAGGTGGAAATACTCCGGCCGGCGTGCTCGCGGATTTTCTCGAAGTTGAGCCGCGCTATGAGCGCGTCGTCGAGGATTTCCTCCGTGACGAACTTAATTTTGTCGTGGTCAAATCGTGGGACGCCGCCAATGAAGGCCTGCGCCTGCTGCGCTCCGATGTCAATGGGCGCGCGACTTTTCTCGTGCATCCGGAAGACTCACAAGCCAAGTTTTCCTTTCTCGCCGATGAGAGCCATCATTATGCGCCGGTTAACGACACAGTCCTGCCGCTGAAGAATTCGATTCGCGTACTCAACGGATTTGGCAAATCGCTCGAAGTGATTCTGCCGAAACTGGGTAATGGTTACATCGTGCCCGATCCGGCGGCGGCGCGTGAGCTTGCGCTGTCAAGTCCTGACGCGTTCTTTCTCTCGCAAACCGGCGAATGCTTCCACAACGTGACCGTGACTGGCGGCAAGCAGCGCAGCGAGGGACCGCTGTCGATGAAGCGCGAG
Organism: uncultured Acidobacteriaceae bacterium; assembly: GCA_963822025.1. Classification (GTDB taxonomy): domain Bacteria; phylum Acidobacteriota; class Terriglobia; order Terriglobales; family Acidobacteriaceae; genus Acidiflorens. The sequence continues at coordinate 121,206 of CAWGFW010000002.1, forward strand.
TTGCGTGACGTGCTGCGCTTAGTCGAAGAACTCGAGCGTGCACTGCGAGAGAAAGAGATGCTGGCGCTCACTCTGACGCGTGAGATCAAGGAACACACTTCCCTGCTCGATCGCCTGGAAGAAGAAAAACGTGAAGCCGAAAAGCAGGCGATGACCTCTGGGCATTTACTGCAGCAATTGGAGAGCGAAATGTCGCGGGTGCGCGAACGGATTGCGATCAGCGAACGCGAACTGGCGCGACTGGCTGCGGAGCGGCAGGAACAAGAAGGTCTGATCGCGTCGCGACAAGTAGAGCTCGCGAGTGTTGAAGAGACGCGCGCGCGGTTCGAAACGCTGCTTGCCGCGGGCCATGACCGCCTTGCCGCTCTGCGCAACCAGCGCGACACGGCTGCTGAAACCACCTCGCAGGGTGCAGCGCGCGTTGCGACGCTCGAAGAGCGCCATCGTTCTGCAACCATGCTACTGCAGCGCATCGAGGCTCTGGTTGCGGAGATGCGCGAGCGGGCGGGCGCTTTGCAGACGCAAATGAAATCGGCGAGCGCGGAAATCGCGCAGCGGCAGAATGAGAACGTGCAACTCGCCGAGCAACTGCTGCAGTTTGGAGCTGAGCGCAATGCCGGCGAAGCGCGCGAAGGCTTGTTGCAGCTAGAGTCGGAGCAAGTGCGGGCACGGCTCGCTGAAATTGACGAACTGCTGCACTCCACGCGCCAGCAGCTCGATCTGGCACGCGATCGCCGTGGTGAATTGTCAGCGACGGCGGCGAAACTGCAATCCGACCTGCAACACCTTGCCGACACGTGCCTCAACGAATTAAGCATTGAGCGGCCGATTCTGATGGCCGACACGACGATTGCGTTGGTGACAGGCGACGAGCTCGCCGCCGAAGATCAGGCCCACCGCGAGATGCGCTCGCGTCTCGACGGCATGGGGCCGGTCAACATGATGGCGCTCGAAGAGTATAAAGAAACGGCGGAGCGCCACGAATTCCTGGCCACGCAACGCAAAGATCTGCTCGACGCGATTTCCGATACGGCAGCGACCATTCGCGAGATCGATCAGGTCTCGCGGCAGAAATTTGAAGAGGCTTTCAACAAGATTAACGAAAACTTCCAGGCCACCTTCCGCAAGCTGTTTGGCGGCGGGCACGGCTTCATGCGCCTCACTGACCTCGAAAACAGTGCGGAGAGCGGCATTGACGTGGTGGCATCGCCCCCCGGGAAGAAACTGCAAAACGTGCTGCTGCTCTCGGGTGGCGAAAAGGCGCTCACGGCGCTTGCCCTGCTCGTCGGCATCTTCCAATACACGCCGAGTCCATTCTGCATTCTCGACGAAGTCGACGCTCCGCTCGACGAATCGAACATCGCGCGCTTCACCGACCTGGTACGCGAGATGAGCGTGCAGACACAGTTCATCCTGATCACGCACAGCAAGCGCACCATGAGTATTGCGCCGGTTTTGTACGGCGTGACCATGCAGGAGCCGGGGGTGTCGAAGCTGGTATCGGTGCGGTTCGGCGCGGCATAACCGCATACGATCAGTAAACTTGCATTGACAGATTGGCAACTTTTTGCTTTCTGGGGGACAAAAATCACCGCCCGTTTTTCCAGAGCCTTCCTCAGTTTTTCCACACGGCGATCTTCCGAGAACCTGCACCAGACAAGGCTTCTGCCTTACACTGAAACTGTCAACCCTTTTCTTTTCACCGCTCGCGGCTTAACCACGCGCGGGTGATAGAAAGCGTTGACAAATTCCTAGCGAAGGCTAGAATACGCAAAGTTTTTTACTGGTGAATTTACTGATGAGCCCCGAAATTCTCGATTCCGTTCTGCTCCGCACCGACTACCCCGAATTAGAGTTGCACGCCAGCGGCAAGGTGCGCAACGTCTACAACCTTGACAATGACCATCTGCTGTTCATCGCTACCGACCGCATCTCCGCTTTCGACTACGTGCTGGCGACCGGCATTCCGCACAAAGGGCGAGTGCTCACTCAGATCTCGCTCTTCTGGTTCGACTTTCTCCAGGACATTGTCCCCAACCATTTTGTCACTGCCGACGTAAACCGGTATCCGACTGCTATTCGCAGTCACGCCGACGAACTCCGCGGCCGTTCGATGATGGTGATGCGCGCCGAGATGTTTCCCATAGAGTGCGTGGCGCGCGGCTATCTCTCGGGTTCGGGCTGGAAGGAATACCAAGCGACGGGCTCGGTATGCGGCGTGAAACTGCCGTCTGGCCTGAAAGAGTCAGATCAACTGCCGGAGCCGCTCTTTACGCCGGCGACCAAGGCTACCACAGGGCACGACATCAACATTTCTTTCGAAGAGATGTGCAAAATCGTTGATCCCGGATTGAGCCGCCAATTGCGCGACCTCACCTTGCGCATTTATAAAAAGGCGGCCGATTATGCGCGGCACCGTGGCATCATCATCGCCGACACCAAGTTTGAGTTTGGACAAACCGCCAATGGCATCACACTGGCGGATGAAGTTCTCACACCGGACTCCTCGCGCTTCTGGCCGGCCGACACCTATCAACCGGGCAAGGCGCAGGATTCCTATGACAAGCAGTATGTGCGGGATTACCTCGAAGAAATTCGTTGGAACAAACAACCGCCGGCGCCAGCCCTCCCCCAGGAAGTGGCGCTGCGGACAAGCGAAAAGTATCTCGGGGCATATCGTCAGTTGACGGGACGCGAGTTGGAGATTTAGCCGGCGTGCGTTGGTGTCATTGAATTCGATTATGAAATTCGGATCCGGTGAACCATGAGCATCGCCGACTGGATTATCCTCGGATTCCTGGTTTTCTCCGTGACCGGAGCGGCGATTGAAGGCTTCTTTCGTGAAGCTTTCAATCTGGCTGGCCTGGCCGTCGGATACTTGCTGGCTGCCTGGCAGTATCGTCGCCTGGCGGACTGGTTCGCGCCTCATTTGAAATCGCCTTGGCTTGGCGAAATTGCCGGTTTTCTGATTATTTTTTTTGTTGTTCTGATCGTGTTCGGTTTTGCCGGAAGAATCGCGCAATGGGCGATGAAGAAAGCCGGTCTGAGCGCGATCGACCGGGTGCTGGGCGCGGTTCTTGGTTTATTACGCGGCGTGCTGGTGGTGGCGGTCGTGCTTATGGCGATGACTGCGTTTGCACCGGTGGCGAAGTGGCTGGAGGGATCGCAATTGGCTCCGTATTTTCTGGTGGGAGGAAGAGGAGCGATCTGGCTGGCGCCGGCGGAATTGCGTCAACGGTTCTACCAGGGCTTGGATTCGTTGCGGCACGTACATTCAGCGTCCGAGAAAGTTCAGATGCAGTCGACGTTCCCGTCGCAGTAGCTGCGCTGAGCCATTGGGCGGCATAAAGGATTTTCAGTTGTTTGTAATGGATGTGAGACAGGTAGCAGAATATGCATTCGGCATGCTGCTGCCGCACGCGCTCCTGGCGCGGGATTCGAAATTTGAGCTAGGCCGCAGGCTGTTCGGTTCCCGGCCTGCGGAAACGAGGCGGCTAGTGAAAGATCAATTGGAAGCACTCATCCTGCAGATGTATAAGAGCAACATCCTCTACTCCGAAGCGGTTCGCGAGTTTAAGAAGCGGTTTATCATCACCGTGCTGGAGGAAAATCGCGGCAATCAGTGCAAGGCCGCGCGGCAACTGGGTATGCATCGCAATACCCTTAGCCGCACCATGCAGGAACTTAAGATTGATGTTCGTCCACTGCGCGCTGGCGCCAAACGCCCGCCCCGCAGCGCGCGTCCACTTTCACTGGAGAGAAAACAAGTTCGGTAAACGCCGTTCCGTTAGCCGCCGGTCAACGTTTACGCCCGCTCAAAATCAAATAGGGCGATCCTGTCTAGGGACCGCCCTCTCAATACTCTAGCCGCTTTTCTCAGGCCCTGAAATCCGAAACCTACCTCACATCACTGCGCGGTCTTGTGGTGAGTAGCAGTCGGCTTCGGCTTCGCTTTGACCAACAAAGCCCCTTCGTTCATGGTCATTACAAACGGCTTGGCCACGTAGGAGACCGGGGTTCCTTCGAATTGGAAATCCGAATCTTCTTTCGGCATATCTCTCTTGGGAATCGCCGCCGTCATGGTCAGATCGATGTCCGCACGCTTGGCGTCGATGTCGTCCTGACTGCCGGCCAGTTGCAATTTGCTCGATGATTCAATGCTGATGATATGCGCCTGCATCTGGAGCGGCTTACCCTTGAGCGCCGTCCACACTCTGTCCGCGTCTTCCGGCGCTCCTTCGGAGAGAACCATCTGCCATTCGGCGAAGCTCATCTCCTCGACCTTTTTGCTCTTGACGAGGGCTGCCGCCTGCTCGGCCAGCGTCGGCGGCACATACTTCGTGATTGCGAAATTCGCCGGCGGCTGCGTCTCACTGGTGGTCTGCGTTAACAAATCGCTCCATCCATCCTCGGCGCCGTGATACTTGACGTACCGGCTCTTGCCGAACTTCGCGATCTGATCCTTGCCCGCGCCCTGCGCCAGATTGGAAGCGCGCGCAATATAGAAGAGGCCTTCCGGGTCGTTTTCTGCCGCTCCGGGAGCGAGGTCGGCGAGCGCGAGATCGTAGATCTCGAGCAGATTTGTGGGCTCGCCTTGCACTGCGGCCCGCAAATATTTTTCAGCCGTGGCGTAATCCTTTGCCTGATAAGCGCTGATGCCGGCCGCGCCATTGAAAATTCCGGCGGTTTGCGTTTTCAGTTTGTCCCATTCAGCAGGCACCGTGTCAAAAGGTCGCACTGCGGTCTGCAAGCACTGCAAGCCCTTCTGACCAGCCTGACCAGCGTCGGCAAAATTCTGCTGTGCGTTCTGGCCCGCAGTCGCCATCGCCTGCTTGGCATAGGCCACCAGCGCCAGGGCCCGTATGTTGCACGGGTTCACGGCAAGGACTTTCTGCGCCGTCTCCAGCATCTTCGGCGAGTTGCCGGTTTGCTGGTAGGCGATCATCAGATATTCCAGCGACTCTTCCTTCATCACGGTGTTCGGATACTGGGTCAGAAACGCTTCCAGCCCGCTGATCTTGGCGGCTGGATCCTTCTGTTCGACCGCGCCTACGTACGCGTTATATTCGGCCGGATCTTTGATCTCCTTTTTCTGTGCAGCCGGTGCGGCTGGCTGAGCCGGCGCGGCGGCCGGGGCCGCGCTTTGCGGCGCTGGGGTGGTTGCTGTGCCCTGTGGCGGCGCAGACTGCGCAAGTGCGGAGTTTGGCTGTGCCGCGGTTTGTGCGACGGCGGTAACTGCCACTACCAGCAACATCGCGAGAATGATCTTCTTCATTCCTATGGCTCCTTAACTCTTCGGGAAAGCTGGAGTTGAATTCGCGCCCTGGTCGACCCAATCCTGGTGCCGGGCTTGCACCATGAAGCAGCTCTTAGCGCACACTTGTAGAGCACACATCGTCTAGCCTGTCGCCTGACTTACTGGTCTAGCGTAATTCGACGGGTCCCGAAACTCATGTGCCTGTCGATGTTCCGCGGCTCAAATTATTCCGGTGAGCGGATTATAAGGATGTACTTCGGCTAAGGCAAGCGGCTTGCCCTCCTCATCCCTTCTACCAGTTCCTAACCCGGAAGCGCCGACCAGTCTGGACTGGGCCCAACCGTTTTCTTGGATGCAGAATCGTGCCACGACGCAAATAAAATAACGCTGACAAGGGGCGGAATGGCATCAGTAGAATAGCGACGCGACTCGCTAAATCCAATTCTTTCGGAGTCTCCAGCTTTGACAACAATCGCATCCCCAACGCAGTCGCCGCTTTCTGGTCAGGTCGCCGTCATCACCGGGGCGGGACGCGGCATCGGGCGCGCTATCGCGATGAAACTTGCCCATCTCGGCGCACACACGATTCTCTGCGGACGCTCGCGCGCCGCCCTGGAAGAAACCGCCGCCGCGATTGAGATAAACAGCGGCAACCAGGAGCTTTCAGAAACGAGCTCTGGAAAGAGCGCTAAGAAAAATGCTGCCAAGACTTCAAACAAAGATTCCGCAAAAAGTGCGGTGATCCCGTGCGACGTTACCGATCTCGCATCGGTTGAAGCTCTCGCCGCGCAAGTCGAGCGCACGTTCAAGCGCCTCGACATTCTGGTCAACAATGCCGGAGTCGGCAGCTTCAGCGGCCCGCTCTATAAACTCGCGCCTGAGAATTGGGACGTACTGCTGAACACCAACCTGCGCGGCGTTTACTATTGCATTCGCAGCCTCGCGCCCCAGATGATCAAAACGCGGGGCGGGCACATCATCAATATCTCTTCCCTGGCCGGCAAGAACGCCCTACCCAACGGAGCTGCCTATGCCGCATCGAAGTGGGGATTGAACGGCCTGACCTACTCGGTAGCTGAGGAACTGCGAGGCCATGGCATCCGCGTCTCTGTGATCTGCCCCGGCTCAACCCACACCGAATTCAGTCCGCATACCGGCATGAACACGGAGAAAATGCTGCAAGCCGCCAACGTCGCCCACGTAGTAGGTATGCTGGTGACGCAAGCGCCGCAGTCCTTCGCCAGCGAAGTGCTGTTACGGCCGACGCAGAAGCCGTAACTTAGTTGTCGTAATTTTCGCGGATGAGCTCGAGTGTAATGCTGCCTGTTCAGTCTTTAAATAAATTGTCAAACGCCGCACGCGCGTCATTTGGACGCTGACTGGGCTTGCTCGAGGTTTCCTTCTCCACCATCATTCGGATGGAAAAAAACGAGCAATCGTTCTTCTTATCTTTTGGCGAGATTCGGGCAGGGATGGGCTGATTGCATTCGAAGCGGCTGGAGGGGTCGAAGTGTTCGCACTGTTTGCAGGCGTGCAGGGCAAAGCCGCACTTCGGGCATTCACCGACGGGATCGGTTAGACTTTGCAGCAGCGCTCCGCACTCGGCGCAACGGGAGACGGTGCGCGTTCCCGGCATGTTGATGGGGCGCGGTCCGAAAGTATTCTCTTTTTTCGGGGCCGCGGATTTGTCGAAATCCTTTTTCTTGCCGCCACCAGAATCCTGATATCCGCGTTGCCGATATTTGCGGTCGGACAAAAAGAGCCTCCTCGAAACCGCCTCATTCTCCGCCTTTGGCGCGTCCCGCACAAGAGTTTCTTTCGCACAGAGCAGCAACCCCGGCCGGAAAAGCCTGCTCTAATCTAGTTCGGCCTCGGGGCGCGGTGAATTGTTTTTCACATATCGCGGTGCTACCATCCGAAGTATTGAGAAAGAAGTATTGAGAAAGTTGAGGAGGGTGAGATGGCGGATCATGACAGCAACAGCTTCTTGTGGTTTCTCGCAGGGCTCGGAGTGGGAGCGGTGGTCGGAGTGTTGTACGCGCCGCGGGCGGGCGACGAGATGCGGGAGGTAATCCGGTCCAAGGCACAGGAAGGCAGTGAGAAGGCGCGCGAGCAGGTGCGCAAGGCCCGCGAACAGGCGAACGACTGGGTCGATCGCGGACGGGACGTGCTGAATCAGCAGAAAGAACAATTCCGGAGCGCCTACGAGGCGGGACGACAGGCGTACAACGAAACCACGTCGGCGACGGCGGACGGCGCCAAGAATATTTAGCGGCCGCGGGAAGCTCTCGTGTTCCATTAGGATGTCGCTTCCCGGAAGCCATACGTTCTCGAAAATTGAAAGCGCTTCTCCGCTACTATCTCAACGGCTGCAGGAGCAACTATGGATGACAATCTCCTAAGAATCTTTATTGCAGTAACCACTTTTGCGGTGGTAATACAGGCAGGAATTATGATCGGCCTTTACTTTGCCGTGCGCAAGAGTTCGGCGAAGATGGAAGCCCTCGCCACCGAAGTACGCGGCAAGGCGTTGCCGGCGATCGATTCGGTGCAGAGTCTCATAGTGGACCTGCGGCCAAAGATTGAGACGATCTCGGTCAACGTTGCGGAATCGACCAATCTTGTCCGCAATCAACTGGCGCGCATCGACGCTACGCTCACCGACGCACTCGACCGCACGCGCCTGCAGGTGATCCGCGCCGACGAACTACTCAATCGGACGATGGATAAAGTTGAAGACACAACCGAGATCGTGCATAAAACAGTCGTCTCTCCGCTGCGCCAGGTCAACGGGCTGATGAGCGCAATCACCACAGGAGTTGAAGTATTTCTGGGCCAGAAACGCCGCCATCCGAAAAACGGCGGGAGCGGCGTGCCGCAGGACGAGATGTTTATTTAGTTTTTATTTAGAAGGTATGGACGGGGCATCGCCCCGTCCACGGCCGAACTGTCCCCACACTCTTCCGGCTACTCTTCTTCCCCGCCCTGCACTTTTTCACTCCTCACATCAGGCACATAGATGGGATGAATGTTTTGTTCGGCGGCAAGTTTCTGGAAGTTGGTAATATCCGCGTTCCTCACCTCGTCCCAATGTGCCAGTAATTCATCGGTCTGCCTCTTCAGCTTGTCGAATTCCTGGTATTCGGCTTCAGTGGGAGCGGAATCAGCGAAACCAGCCACACTCATCGAAAGAAATGCGAGCTTCGCGTCGATACCCGGCGCGTAGGCCAGAGAGTCTTCGCTGGCGCTGATCTTGAAATTGATCAGCGGATCGCGAACCGCAATCAGCTTGGCGTCCAGCGCACTCGCGCCATCAAACAACGCTTTCGACGAGTCGCTCGGTACGAGGCGTTTTTTCAGTCCATCTAATTGGTCACGAACATCCTCAATCTGATTGACCGCGTCATACACCCGATTCAACTGTTCGCGCACATCCACCTCGAGCTTGAACTGTTTCTCGAGATCAGCTTGCGATGTGGTCACACGCGGGTCTATCTTCACTTCGAAGGGAGCGGTTAGACTCTTGCCACTAGCGGTCAAACGCACCTGATAATTGCCGGGCACAGCCAGTGGGCCCTTCGCGCCGTCGTTGTACTCCCACAGATAATAGTTGGGAACGCGATTGGCCTCTTCATAATGCAAATCCCACACGAAACGATTCAAACCATCCTCCGGCTTGATCTCTTTCTCGCGCTTCTTATCGTCGGGGTCGAGCGGCTCATCGAGCGGCTCGGATTTATTGCTCGAGTAGCTGCGGACGACATTGCCCGTTGCGTCGAGGATTTCAATTTTTACTTCTTGCTTCGTTTCCGGCTTCGGAGCCTGTTTGAGATAGAAATAAATCACGGCGCCGTTGGGAGGATTTTTTCCGTCAAACGATAATTTTGCCGGCGCCTCGCCGGTGTGCACGCGATAGGCGGTTGCGGGCTTGTAGAGATGAATGTCTTCCGCAGCGACCGAATCGGCGAACTGGCGAAGAGGCGAAACATCGTCCAGGATCCAGAAGGCGCGTCCGTGAGTCGCCAACACGAGGTCGTCATTTTTGATGACGAGGTCGTGCACCGGCACCAGCGGGAGATTATTTTGCAGCGAGCGCCAATGCCCGCCGTCATCGAAGGAGACAAAAACGCCACGCTCGGTTCCGGCATAGAGCAGACCTTTTTTCTTCGGGTCTTCGCGAACGGCGCGCACGAAAGCTCCATCGGGAATGCCGGTGGTGATGCGTGTCCAAGTCGATCCGTAATTAGTGGTCTTGTAGATATAGGGTGCAAGATCGTCATTTTGATGGCGGTCGATGGCAACATAGGCTGTGCCGGCGTCGTGCGGAGACGCTTCGATTAAACTGATGCGGCTCCACTCAGCGAGATCTTTCGGCGTGACGTTCGACCAACTCTTGCCTTCATCACGCGTCACTTGAATCAATCCGTCGTCGGTGCCAGCCCAGATCAAGCCTTTCGCCAAGGGAGACGGAGCGATGGTGAAGACGGTGTCGTAATACTCGGTGCCGGTGTCGTCGATGGTGATTGGCCCGCCCGACGGCTGCTGTTTTGATTTATCGTTGCGCGTCAGGTCGCCGCTGATCGTGTCCCAGTGCGTTCCACCGTCGGAGGTTTTGAAAATGCGCTCGCCTCCGTAGTAGATCGTGTTGGCATCGAACGGCGAGGTTACGATCGGTGCCGTCCACTGAAAGCGATGATCGAGGACGGCCGCGCCGCGCGCGTCGGTGAGTTCCGGCCAAACGGCAATACTCTTAACCTGGTTCGTGCGCCGGTCGAAGCGCGTGATATTGCCCTGATAGTCGCCGGCATAAACGATGTTCGGATCAGTTGGATTGGGAGCAATGTATCCTGCTTCTCCGCCCCCAACCGCATACCAATTGTCGTCGCCAATCAGGCCGTCATCGCTGCGGCTGGCGATGGCCACGGTCGAGTTATCCTGCTGCGATCCGTAAACGTAGTACGGCGTTCGTGTGTCGGTGATGACGTGATAGAACTGCGCAGTCGGCTGATTGTCCTCGCGTGTCCAGGACTTTCCGCCATCCAGGCTCACGGTGACCCCTCCGTCGTTCGAGGCGATCATGCGCTTCGTGTTTTTGGGATCGATCCAGAGACCGTGATTGTCGCCGTGCGGAACTTTTACTTTATTAAAGTTGCGTCCGCCATCGGTCGACTTGAAAAATTCCACATCGGCGACGTAGACAGTATTCGCATCCTGCGGATCGGCGATCACGTGCATGTAGTACCAGGCGCGCTGAACGAGTCCGTGACTGCCGTTGACCAAGTCCCACGAGTCGCCACCATCGTCGGAGCGATAAAGGCCGCCCTCTTTGGCCTCGATCAAAGCGTAAACACGATCAGAATTTGCGCCGACCGCCAGACCAATGCGGCCGTACGGTCCCGGAGGAAGGCCGTGCTCCTCGAGTTTTTTCCAGGTCGCGCCGCTATCGGTCGAGCGGTAAATGCCGCTGCCCGGGCCTCCGCTGGAGAGCGACCACGGGGTGCGGCGCGACTCCCACAGCGAGGCAAATAAAATGTTGGCGTTTTGCGGATCGAACGCGACATCGATCGCTCCGGTGTTCTCGTCTTTGAAGAGAACCTTGTCCCAGGTTTTGCCGCCATCGAGTGTGCGGAAAACGCCGCGCTCCGCATTGGCGCCGTAGGGGTGACCTAGCGCAGCTACAAAAACTATATCGGAATTTCGAGGATCGACGATCACCCTGCCGATCGCGCGCGAATCTTTCAATCCAACATTTTTCCACGTCTTGCCGGCGTCGACCGACTTCCAAACGCCGTCACCCTGGCCAATATTTCCGCGGATGCAAGCTTCACCGGTGCCAACATAAACCACATTGGGATCGGACGCTGCGACGGCTATGCTGCCGATCGATGGAGCTCCGGCTTTGTCGAATGCCGGCGACCAGGTGTTCGCGCCGTCGGTAGATTTCCAGACGCCGCCGCCGGTGGCGCCGAAATAATAAGTGGTGGGATCGCCCGGAATTCCCGCAGCGGTTAGAGAGCGCCCGCCACGAAATGGCCCGATGGAACGGTATTTCATGCCGCGGAAGAGCGGATCGCCGTCGTCGTCTTTGTCTTTATCCTTATCGGCGTCCTTGTCGTCACTCGTGGCGGTAGTTTTGCTGGTATTTTTTTGCACCGCATCCGTCTTGCGATAACCCTCTTTTTGCTGTGAGAACGTCATTGACGCCAACAATAGAACGAAACACAGGACGAAACGCGCGCGCACTTTTTCAATCGTCAATTCAATGGCCCCTGGGGAAGAATTTGTTCGTGATTCATGGTAATGCCAGAGGCGGCAACATACAAATTCCCGGAGTCCTATTTTTACTTAGAACGGCTCACCCGGCATAATTCCAGCGCGCTTGTAAATCCTCACCACAGCGAGCAGCGGGATCGTAACGGAAATTCGATTTCAGCTACGTACCCTTGTAGTTACTACGCTGGCCACTTAAAGATAGTTTTATTGGTGCCGTTGCCGCCTAGAATGTTTCAAACATTTTGATAGTTTTTTGCTTGAAACAGAACCAGCCCAAGATGCAACAACAGTTCACATCGAATGACGTGATCGCGCTGACCGGCATCACGGCCCGTCAGCTGCAATGGTGGGATGAGCGAGGCATCGTTACTCCCGCACGGGAGGGGCATCGCCGCGTCTACAACTGGGACGATCTGCTTACGGCGGCGGTCATCTGCCAATTACGTCGACGCGGCTTTTCGCTGCAGCGCATGCGGAAGGTGATTCGATTTCTGCAGTTGGAGTTTGGCACCAGCCTGGCCGCGACGGTCAGGGCGTCCTCGGAGTATCACCTTCTAACCGACGGCACTCACCTTTATTTGCGTACCTCGGCGCGGCAAGTGGTTGATCTGTTGAAGAACGCGCGGCAGCCGATGTTCGATATTTGCCTCAGCGACGAAGTGCGGCGGGTTCGAGCGGAGGTTGAGTCGCGAAAAAAAGCTGCGGCTTCGGAAGGTGTTCGGTTCTTGCGGCGGCAGAGAGCGTAAAAAGCAGCGCGTAATCGAAGCATAAACGAAAGGGGGAAGGCACATGATGATCGGCGAATTGAGCATTATCAATGAGTGGATTCCCGAGCAGATGGAACCTGGTACCGTGTTTGTGCTGGAGAACGCCGGCGAAGTCGGGGAACGGGAAGATCCTTATTGGGCGGTGCTTTCATGCCCTTCGTGCGGAACCTTGGGATTGATTACGCGCAAGCAGATGGCAGGATTGCTGCCGACGATCTGCGGGTCGGCAGTATGTTCGGCGCAATTTTTTATCAAGGACGAAGAGATTACGCCGCGGAAACCGTTTTAGCCGAGCTTCGCTCGGCTGGGCAGGTGAGGGCACCTGCCCCTACGTGATTTATTGGTGGGCCTTAGCCAACTTCACCGGAATCTGCTCCACGATTTCTATGTCGAATCCTTCCAGCGCCGCGACCCTTCTCGGATGATTGGTCAGCAGTCGAATCCGCTTCAAATTCAAATCGGACAAAATCTGCGCCCCCAGCCCGATCTCGCGATGAATCTTTCGCTCGCTTTCGGGCAGCGACGGCAGGCGGCGCTCGCGATGAAAGGTCAGGAATGATTGCTCGCCAATTTTTTCCGCCGTGAAGCCCTTGGAGGTCTGATGCAAATAGATCAGTGCTCCGCGATCTTCCTCGGCAATTGCTTTTAGCGAAGCCTCCAGCGTCTGATGGCAGTCGCACCCGGTAGAGCCAAAAACGTCGCCCAGCAGGCAATGCGCATGCATACGGACCAGCACCGGCGCCGACGAATCACTGATATCGCCACGAATAAATGCCATGTGCGACTCTCCGCCTTCGACTTCGCTCTCGTAAGCGATCAGGCGGAATTCTCCGTGCTTGGTTTCGACCAGCGACTCGCCGACACGATGCACGTAGCGCTCGTGCTGCATGCGGTAGCGGATCAACTCTGCCACCGTCAGCATCTTCATTTCGTGGATGCGGCAGAATTCGATGAGGTCGGGCACGCGCGCCATCGTGCCGTCGTCCTTCATGATCTCGCAGATGATGCCCGCCGGAATCATGCCCGCCAGCCTCGCCAAGTCGACGGAAGCTTCGGTCTGGCCGGCGCGCACGAGCACTCCTCCCTTGCGGGCGCGCAGCGGGAACATGTGGCCGGGGCGGGCTAGATCGGACGGGCGCGTCGAGGGGTCAATGGCCACCTTGATCGTATGGGCACGATCATGGGCGGAGATGCCAGTAGTCACGCCGACCCGCGCGTCGATCGCCTCGCAAAAAGCGGTCCCGTATTGCGAGGTGTTCTCGCTGGTCATGGGGCCGATGCGGAGATGCTCCAGGCGCTCTTCCGTCATCGCGAGGCAGACCAGCCCGCGGCCGAACTTCGCCATGAAGTTGATGGCTTCGGGAGTGACTTTCTCGGCAGCCAAGGTGAGGTCGCCCTCGTTCTCGCGATCCTCATCGTCGACGACGACGATCATGCGGCCAGCGCGGATCTCCTCGATGGCTGTGGGGACGTCAGTGAATGGCGAGGTAGGTGTCATGGAGGACAATTTTCTCCCGTGCTGAATTTCAACTCTAAGAGACAAACTCCCATACGGTGCCCATCTCAGTGTAACTGAGCAACGCAAATAGAAAAGGGCCGCCAGCGGCGACCCTTCCCGTAAAGCAGTTCCCTGAAATTACAGGGTGGACTCAATCTCAAAGCCCCAGGCCTCAAGCAATGGCTCGGGGATGTATTTCGAATTCTTGTTGCGGCGCGCCCACTCTCGCAGGCGGGTAGACCTCAGATATTGGTCGGGAGAGAGCTTGTACTCATGCACGACCTGCTCAAACTCCGTGACTGTGGGAATGACAGGCCCGATCGGTTCAGGCTTGCCCCAGTTCGGATTTCCTCGTCGCTTTGCCATCAAAATGTACCCTCAATTGGAATAAGGACTTACGCCTAGTCAAGCCACTACATTGTTTGATTCCAACAAGGGTAGAGGGGATTCATGGGTAGATAAGAAAACCAGCACCACAGACCTAGCCCCTCGGCCTCTATGGAAGCTATTGATAATAATAGGTTTTTGTTGTCACGTCAACAGAAAAGTTGAGCGCGGAACCAGCTTTCTAATATCCCATTTGGATGCAATCACTTGCAGCGCATCACGAAAGAACATGCCGAACCCTGCAAGATATGAATAAATGGATAGCCACTATGATCCAACGTAGCAAGGTAGCAGACGGTCCAGGGAAGAAATCGCTCAAAGACCTTGTCCCAAGCCTTAGTCCAGCGGTGGCGGCACATAAGTAGCGGTAAAAAGGAAGATCTAACCCGTTTCGGCACGCCTTCGAATCATTTGGAATCCTAGGGTGACTGAGGTAACCAGCGGACTGGGCCATTGCGTTGACCACGGAATTGCCTAGACTTAGAGTGCAAGCAGGGACTGTTCCAACCAGGTACATGAGGGAAGGAGGAAGCTTCCACCCTCCCAGGCCCGAGTTCGGGACAATTCACCGGCTTTCCCTTTGGAAGAGCTCAGAACGACGAACGTAATGCTGATCTCGGAATCATCGGCTTGAACGACTTGTGCTTGCACGATTGAGATTTTATTTTTAGCGTTCCGTGATTTGAACATGAATTTGAAGACCTTGCTACTGAGTTCCGACGCGATAACGGTGCGGGTACTGCGCCGGGTTTTGAGCGACTTGGAAATTGATATTGAGCACTGCGCTGCTCCCGACGAAGCCATACGCCGCATCACCCGCCAACGCTTTGAAGCAATCATCGTCGACGGCGCGAATGCGGCGGAGGCGGCCAGCGTGTTCCGAGGGGCAAAAGCCAGTCCGGTGAATAAGCAGGCGCTGGCCATTGTGCTGGTCGACGCCGAGGTCGGGCTGAAGGGCGGGTTTGGCATGGGAGCGCATTTCGTCCTGCACAAGCCGCTGGCGGTCGAGCGTGCCAAAGCAAGTTTTCGTGCAGTGCGAGCACTGATGAAGCGCGAGCGACGATCGCAGTTGCGCATCCCCGTCCAGATCCCCGTCGAGTGCTACGGGAATTCTTTGTATACGGCCACAACCATCGATCTTTGTGAAGGAGGGATGGCGATTAAGTTCTCGGGACCCGTACCCAAAGAGAGCACTTTGCGCTTTTCGCTGAAATTGCCGGGTTCGAACCAGAAGGTCGATATCTACGGAGAGTTGGCTTGGGAAGGCGCCGGCGATCAGGCCGGCGTCCGGTTTAAGGACGCTACTGACGACCAACGGAATAGCCTTCGACAGTGGTTGGATAGCCAGCTTTCAGAGCCCGATCAGGACGATCCGCCAGTGAATTGCCGGCTCACCGACCTCAGTCTTGGCGGTTGTTATCTGACGACCAACTCGCCATTTCCGCGCGCTACGCGGGTCACGCTTTCGACTAAAGTGGCTGACGTCGAGATGCGCGCCGAAGGCGTGGTGCTGGTAGCGCATCCGGAGTTCGGAATGGGAGTGGAGTTCTTCCAGATCACCGAAGAGCAACGGCATCGGGTGCGGCGCATGATCGCTACGCTGCGCGCTGGCGGAGGCAAATCTCCTGAAGTTCACGTCGTACCCGATGGTATGGATCGATCATCGAACGACGATAGCGTGGCTTCGAGCCATGTTGCGGTAACACGCTCCCCAGACTCACCTGGTGCCGAGCCATCCGCCTCGCCGCATGGGGCCGCCGCGCCGGGAGCTTCGCACAGCGAAGATGCGCTGGTCGATCTTTTCCGGCATAAGTTTCAAGTACCGGTCGATAGCTTTCTGGAACAGATGCGCGAGCAGAGGCAGTCGGTCGATTCGCTCACCCACTGATCAGCGGTTGGCTGGTTTATTTTCCCTTGTCTACCCTCGTGTCCTTGGTAGTCACTGGTTACACACAGCCCAGTCCCACCCATCCGCGCTGCGCTGGCTTTGCGGAGAACTCTGCTAGAATGCCCACATTCTGAGTCCAGGGAGTACTCATGCGCCAATCGCTATTAATTCTTCTTGCTCTGCTTCTGACGGGACTAGCCTCGTTCTCATCTTCTTCTTCCCCTGCGGCTTCGCCCCAGGCGAGCACGCCCGAGAGCGAATTGAAGGGCGCCTTCCGCCGTCCGCCTAAGAATGGGTGGACCTTCGTGCATCTCGAGGGCACGCCCCACGAGATCGGATTTCAGAACGGCTATCTCCTGGCCCCAGAGATCGAGGACACGCTTAAAGTAACGATCCTCGAAGTGACGCACGACAACAAAAAGGACTGGCAATTCTTTCGCGAGGCCGCGCAGCACATGATGTGGCCGCACATTGAGCAGGAGTACCGCGACGAAATGCAAGGCATCGCCGATGGAGTCAACGCCCACGGCCCCAGTATGAAGATCGATCTATGGGATGTGGTCGCTTTAAATGCCGCCGAGGAATGGGAGTACTACGTCAAGGAATACGACGAGGCACATGGAAACAAGGCGACGGCCTCAGCGCAGGTGGCGGAGCATTGCAGCGCGTTTGTGGCCACGGGCAGCTATACCAAGGACGGCAAGGTCGTCATCGCCCACAACGATTGGACGCAGTATCTGGACGGCGAACGCTGGACCATCATCTATGACATCGTTCCCGCGAAGGGTAAGCGCATGCTCATGGACGGCCTGCCGGGGGTCATCCACAGCGCCGACGATTTCGTCATGAACTCAGCCGGCATCGTCATTACAGAAACCACGATTGGCCATTTCTCGGGATACGACGAGACCGCCATTGCGGAGTTTGTGCGGGCACGCAAGGCGGCGCAGTATTCGACCTCGATCGACGATTTCGCCCGCATTATGAAAGACGGCAACAACGGAGGCTATGCCAATACCTGGCTGGTCGCCGACATCGGGCGAAATGAAATCGGCCGCCTCGAATTAGGGCTCAAGAACGTTACGCTGGAGCGGAAAAACGACGGCTATTTTGTCGGCTCGAATTTCCCGATAAACGAGAAGCTGATTCGCGAAGAGACTGACTTTGATCCCCATGATATGAGCGAGAGCTCCAATGCCCGTCATCTGCGCTGGGAGCAGCTTATGGCCGAAAATAAGGGCAAAATCGACGTGGCGGCGGCTGAGCGCTTTCTAGCCGACCATTTCGATACTTATGAGAACAAAGAGGATGCGGATGAACGCACGCTGGACGGCCACATCGACCTTTCGCCGCGCGGCGATGGCAGCTGGCAGCCCCCTTTCGGCATGGCTGGGGCGGTCCAGAATAAAGCTGCCGACGCACACATGGTGACGGAAATGAGCCTGGCCGCCGCGGCCGGTCACGCCTGCGGCATGGATTTCAAGGCCGCCGACCACCTGCGCGCCCACCCCGAGTTTGCCTGGCAGAGCAGCCTGCAGCGTGACATGAGGGCAGGTGCCTGGACGACCTTTGGAGTGGCGAACCAGCCCTAAATACATTGTGACGCGGAGCGAGACTTCGGATACAGTTAATCAATGTTTGCGCCTCATCCCAACCTGAGCGATGGAGTGAATCGGAATATCGTCCAGTCCGAGATCGAGGGAGGCGTGTTCCTGGAAGCTCTGGCGCCGGACACGGTGCTGCGGATTCGCACTCAGCACCACCATTACACCGCGCAGTTTCTGGGTGAAGGTGCCGCAATGATTTCCGGCCATCCGCAATATTGTCCGCAGCCGGTTCAGGTTATGATCGCGGGCTCAACCTGGGGCGGTTCGATGCTCAAGCTCCGCTTCATCGGCCGCGGCATGCACCTCGAGTTTCATCATCCGGATTACAGTCGCCCGATCATCACCTCTCCGATTCAGGAGATCTGGGAACCTGTCGAATGCGCATCCGCGGATGATAGCGGCGAACTCGATCGCTGTCATGATAAGTACCATTGATTTGGGCGTAGCTGATTGTCGGGCGCACCGTCACACTGACCGCTTTATACCTGATTCCGGCACGAACCACTTGAATTTCAAACTTCGCTCGCGGCGGCTCTCTTCCTCCAAGTGACGTGAGCGCGCTTTCAGCAAATCATTAATCGACACCAATCCTAGAAACTTTCTCGTGCCACGCTCTACTACCGGCATTCGCGTGCAATTTTTCTCGACCATACGATAGACCACGACACGCAGCGGTTCGTCGGGATGAGCCTCGACCGTGTTCTCGTGTACCAGATCGCCGAGCGGGCGATCGAGAGCTGCATTGCCATTCTGTTCCATACGCTGGTTGAGGTCTCCGCGAGTCACCACTCCAACCAAACGTCCGCCGGCATCGACGACCGGCAGCAAGCGCTGCTCCTGGCGGTGATCCACGCGCAAAGAATTCCATATTTCGCCAAGCGTACTGGCGGCGGGCAATACAGCAACCTTGGTGCGCATCACTTCGCGCACAAAGAGAATTTCCAGCGGATCGACCGCATACTCGCGGCTGAGATGATAGCCGCGCCGGGCAACTTTCTCGGTCAAGATCGATCGCTTCAGCGTCAATACAGTGAAGCCGTACGCGACCAGGCTGCTGATCAGCAGAGGCAAGAAAATGTTGGCGTCATGCGTCAGTTCAAAGGCAAAAACAATGCTGGTAAAGGGAACGCCCAGAGCACCGGCTAAGACGGCACCCATGCTGATCAGCGGCCAAAAACCCGCGCCCTCAGGCGGAAGATACATGGCTTCCAGGCCGCCCAAAGCGCCGCCCATCATCAAAAGAGGCGCGAGAACTCCGCCCGATGTCCCGGAGCCGAGCGAAACCGCCCAGATAAACCACTTGACCAGCAGGACACCGAGAATGACCTTCGTAGTGACGCTTCCTACGAGAAGCGCGCCAATCGTGTCATAGCCGACGCCCAGCGCCTGCGGAAAAACTAGACCTCCCAAACCAATGGCGAGACCGCCGATCGCCGGCCACCACATCCAGTGAATTTTCAGGCGCTGAAAAGCATCCTCGGCGGCATACACCGACAGCGACAAGAGCGCCGCCAGCGCACCCGCTAAAAGGCCAACCAGCAGGCATGCGCACAGCGCTTTCGGTCCAATAAATAAGGGATGAACGGGGACAGGAAACAGCGGACCGAAGCCGAGGATGTATCTGCGCAGCACCGCCGCCATCGCACTCGCCAGAGCCACCGGAATGAGGCTGCGTGGCTTCCATTCGAAAAGCAATAACTCCACGGCGAGCAGAACAGACGCTACAGGAGCAGCAAAAGTCGCCGACATTCCTCCGGCTGCGCCCGCCACGAGAAGCGTTTTGCGCTCGGCGCTCGTGAGATGGAACAACTGCGCGATCATCGAACCGACCGCGCCGCCCGTCATAATGATCGGACCTTCGGCGCCAAACGGACCGCCGGAGCCAATCGAGATGGCGGAGGAAACCGGCTTGAGAAACGCTACCTTGGGCTCGATGCGACTGCCATTCAACAGAATCGACTCAAGCGCCTCGGGAATGCCATGACCCCGTATGCGCTCCGACCCATAGCGCGCCATGATGCCGACGATCAGGGCACCGCCAATGGGGACGAACAAACTATAGACACCAAGATGATTGCCGGCAGGCGAAACCAGCGCGGTGTTCCAGCGCCCGAAGTAGAACAGATTGGTAAATAAGCCGATCAAGCGAAGCAACGCGAGCGCGACAAACGCGCAGATCGCGCCAATGAGAATAGCCAACAGCGATATGGGGAAAACTCGCCATGTGGTGGTGAAATCTCCCAACTCGTCGTTGCGACTGTGGCGCGGCTTCCCAACGGTTGCGGCGTCGTTATGAAATTCTGTCTTCACGAAAATATTATATCGTATTACGATATACTGTTTTCATGAAACGGTCTGTTACTCAGGCTGATTACCAATCGTTGGCAGATTTGCGCTATCAAATCCGCCGCTTTGTTCATTTCAGCGAGCAAGCTGCGCACGAAGCCGGCATCGAGCCGCGCCAGCATCAGCTCATGCTGGCATTAAAGGGACTGCCGGCAAGGACGCGGCCACGAATAAGAGAATTAGCCGATCGCCTTCTGATTCAACATCACAGTACGGTTGAGTTGGTGAACCGGCTTGCTGCCGGCGGCTATGTCCGCCGCCATCGCATGAAGGAGGATCGCCGCGAGGTATCGCTTTCCTTAACGAAGAAAGGCGAGAAAATATTGCGCGAGCTGTCCTTGCACCATCAGGAAGAACTTCGACTGCGCAGCCCCGCTCTGATTGCAGCCTTACTGCGCGCCATCGGCAAGAGCCAGAGCCCACGCACGCGCCGAGCCGCGGCCAGCTAGGTTCGCGATCTGGAAAAGCAACTGAGACTTAACCAGGCGAGCGTTCGCCAGGTTCGCTTAGAGCACGGCCGACATACTGGTTCCGGCGGCTGCAAACACATCCGCCGCTTCCTGCTGGGCGATTGGAATAAATGCCTGCAACACGTCAGAGTCAAACTGAGTTCCGCTGCTTCGGATCAAGCGGGCGATCGCTTCCGAATGCGGAAGGCCTTGTCTGTAGCAGCGATTCGAAACCATCGCGTCGAAGGCATCGATGACGCAAATGATTCGCGAAACCAGGGGAATGTCGCTGCCCTTGAGTCCCGCGGGATAACCCGTCCCGTCAATACTCTCGTGATGATGTAAAGCGTAGAGGCTGGCCTCTTCGAGCCCCGGGAACAGGCGCAGGATAGACCAGCTGTATTCCGGATGCCGATTGATGAGAGCGCGTTCTTCGAGCGTAAGCGGGCCCGCTTTTTTCAAAATGGCGTCTGGCACGCCAATCTTTCCAACGTCATGCAACAAAGCCGCTACCTCGACCTGGTAGAGCCGGTCTTCCGGCATCTCCATCTTGCGGGCCACGCGCAGCGCCCATTCCGCCAGGCGCGTGCTGTGTACGCCGGTGTTGATGTCTTTCAGGTCGAGCATCTGGTTAAAGGCGCAAACCAGAGAATTGCGAAAAGCGAGCTGCTGCTCTTCCAGTTCCTTGATGCGAAGCACCAGCCCGGAAACATCGACGACCGGGTTTGAAGTTCCCGCCATAGCGTCTTCAGCTCGCTCTCGCGCTCGCTTCTACAACAGATTGCACACTTGAAGCGCCTGATAAGTATCCAGCCGCCCGAATCCCAGATTAAGGTTCCCGATGTAGTCAGCGTTAGCTAAGCCCATCGGAACGAGCGAGCTCGGGCAGTTACCGTTCGCGCCCATCATCAGCGCGGCCGTTCCAGCCACGAATGGCGTGCTGAATGACGTTCCCCATCCCGCCGCCCAGGTACCCCACGGATAAGTCGTAACCACGCCTTCTCCCGGCGCAGCCATGAACACTGGAGGCACGCCGTAATTCGTAAACGTGGACTGGACATCGGTATTCGAAGTCGACGCGACATCGATAACTCCAGGGAGTCCGCCGGGATAAACCATCGTGTCCTCGCTGTTGTTTCCAGCGGAGGCTACGGAAATCACACCCTTGCTGTTCGCATACTTGATAGCAGTCGCGAGTTCTGCCGAGTAACTCGTGTAATTGAAGCTCATGCTCATTACATTGGCACCATTGGCCACGGCATAGTAGATGGCGCGCAGAATGTTGGAGTCGTACGCAGCGCCGTCCGCGGTGAACGCCTTGAGCGGCATAATCTTGGCCTCGGGCGCGACCAAATGTATGATGCCGGCGGTCATGGTTCCATGTCCAAAGTCCGAGTACGAGGTGCCATCCAGGACTGCGACGGTGCGCTGATCAAGCACCGCGACTGTCCGTTGCTGCAGCGTTGCAGGTTGCGCCTCACTCATATTGGGGGCGGCTGGAGCGCCGGTCATTTCCGAACCGCCGCTGGTATTGGTTGTGAAGTCGTAGCCGTCAACCAAAACACTTTGCAGTACCGGGTTGGTGGGATCGACGCCAGTGTCAATATCTGCAACTTTCGTTCCCGCGCCTGCCACGTTAAAGGTCGACTGAGTTTGGGTCGTGCGCACTAACTGATTCGCGGGTTGCACGAGATAACCCTGCCAAACCGTCGCGCCGTAGTAAGGCGTAGGTGTCTCATCCGTCAAATACGAAGCAGTGGATGTGGCTTCCGGTTGCTGGGCGGTCACGACCTGATCCACTTCCACATCGAGGATGCCGAGGTCAAGATTGAGCTTAAGCAGGTCGGTGACCGGATTTAGAATGGCGGGGAAAGTCACCAGAAACAGCTGTCCATTGGGGTCGCCAAGACCTTCCACGACCTTGCAGCCGGTCAACAAGCAAGTCAGGTTCAGACCCGGAAGTCCCAGCGAATCGCGCACGATCAGGCGAGTTTGTGCCTCCGCCGATGGCGCACAGAAGGCAGTAACTACCATTAACAGCAGGCATGCTACCACGCCTGCGCGACGATGACCTAGGTACGACTTAACTTCACCCATTGTTTTCCCCATTTGGACCCCGTCCCCAATTGCAAGTTTAGAGTGGAACTTTGGTGCTTGCCACTTACAGCGGTACTCTCTCAGCAGTAACCTCTGTTGATATCTTTGGTAAGTCATAGTGATTACCTTTATCTCGGGTTGGTCAGCGGAATCCGCACGGTATTGCGGCCCGCTGCCTTAACTTCGAGCCAGAGATGATCTTTTGCTTCAAATTCAAGATGAAATTCGCCCAGTCCTGTGACAGGGGCGGTCGCCACCAGCTGTTCGTGCTCTGTCGACAACTCAACCCTTGCCCTGTCCTGCAAGGCTTGCGCGGCTTTCTTGTCAAACACCTGGCCGACTATGTGCACTTCTTTGGACTCGGCGCGGCGCCCGAAATGCAGGTCCACGGTCAGTCCTTCCGCTTCGTAGATGACCTGCCATACTCTCAGCGCACCGCTCCGGACTCCTGTTGGCAGCGGCTGTGCAAAGCTGTCAAACACCAGGTTAGCTAACGTCCATTGGGGGGACTGCTCCGCAGTTTTCCCGACAAAACCTATCTTCACCAGACGAACCAGATTCTCTGGTGGCGTGTAAGTTTCTTCGCCGATTGCGAAACCGTTCACGCGGCTCCAAGCGACATGGTCCGTTTTACATTTCGAACAACCTTTAGCCAAATGCGCTCTAACGTCTGCGCCCAGTTCAGCGCCGTTAACGCCTCTAACAAAATCGACCCAGGATTGCTCGGAGAAATGCATTGTTGTCCTTATATACCTCGGGGGATTTGAGACCGGATCTGACTAACTTTCAACCAACTCAGCCGATTCGCGCCTCACTACAAAAGAGACATGACGAGTTCAAGAAATACAGGCTGCAGCTAAAAAAGCTCAATAACTGCTTACTCTTTTCCTATCAATAAGAAAGGAGCCCAGTGATAGGGGTGGGGGCGGAGTTCGCGCAGGCCTGCGCAGGCGGCTTGCATTGCCTCTGCCTTCGAAAGCCCGGTTTGAAGGTGACTATAAAATTCGATCATGAAGTCTTTCGTACTGTCGTCGTGTACATCCCACAGACTCAGGACCAAAGATTTTGCTCCGGCCTGCAACAGGCCGCGCACCAAGCCCATCAGTTCGTCGCCGGGGGTTACGACGTTTAATCCTGTGGCGCATCCGCTCAGCACGACCAGGTCAACTGGCAGTTGCAGATGGGCCATGTCGTACAGGCTAAGGTGCGAAGTTCCCAAGCGAATCGACGAAAACATCGGGTTATCCTGGCGAAAGTATCCATGGGTCGCGATGTGTAGCGACTTACTACGCGGACCATAGGTACGGAGAACAGCCTCGGTCGCGTCCTCGCCCAGAAACAGCCTGGAGTTTGGCAGCATTACAGCGAGTGAATTCACTTCCACGCTGATCGCGGGCGTGCGCGCGTCCGGAACGCCAAGGATTAAAGCATCACCAGTCGTGTTGGCCGCTTTGGTTTGGCAGTGTGCGTAGATGCTGGCACTGGGCGCATAGGAGATAATGAACTGATCGATTAAGTACGATTGGCCATCGTGCAAAGCATGAAATGGAACATAGTGAAGCAGCCCGTGCTGCACAAACACTAAGTGGCGCGCCTCGAGTAAGTGCCGTATGGGTGCGACTAACTCCTGATAAAGACTCTTGAGATGGGCCTCGGTCGAGGCGAGCAACGGCTGGCTGAAGGCGGAAACATACTGCGGATCGAGACGGAATTTCGCCATCTGAAACTGTAGAAACTGCAACAGCTTTTGAACGCGCGACTGGACCGTCACCGGACAGATGTGCAGTTTGTCACGAGTCACGACGCAGGCGATATTGCGATCGTGGGTGCAGAAAAATTCGACCAAGGCCGTATCGGTGGGAAGTACCGACCTGATCTCCTCCAGCGACATGCTCGTAGGAACTTGCAGGCCGGCTTCATTTGCTTCCGCGACCGTCGCCTCTTTCATGGCCCGCACCAGGTCCGACTCGCGCGATCGGGCCTGCTGTTCGAGCTGCTGCACACGCTCTTGCGATCGCTCTTCCGGCCGCAACTGTTCGCGCTCGATCAGGTTGTAATACCAGTTCAACTCTTCGCGCAGGTTGCGGATCGAACGCACCAGTTCGCTCTGTCCCGGATCGACAGCGGTGGCAACGTGCACCGGTTGGTTCAGGAGATCGATCAGGGTGCGCGATTTGGCTTGCTCGATATAGGCGAACGCTTCCTCGAAGCTGTTCTGGCGGCGCAGGCAAATGTCGACCAGGCTTTCATAAACCTCAAGTTTGTTTTCGAAGAAGGCGATTTTCAGCTCTTCCCCGCGCAGGCTGCTGCGCAGGCGTTCGACGGCGGCACGCGCACGACAATAGGAGTCGTAGGCTGCATCTTCGTTTCCGGTTACGCGTTCCACTTCGCCCAGCAGGAATTCAGCCTGATATAGCAGCGTCGGCGAGTCGAGCGTGGAGAGATCCTTTAGCGCGGCGAGGCAGTGCTGCTTTGCCAGACCGTTATCCGCCAGACGCAGGGCGATACGCGCCAATAATAGATCGGCCAGCACGGCTTTCCCGCGCATGGACGAGGTTCGAAAGAATTCGTGGGCGGATGCGCAAAGCCGTCGTGCCTCAAACAGGCGTCCCTCGGTGAAGAGCACGAGTGCCTCATACAAATCGAGCAGCGAAGGCCACACCTGGTTTCGGTCGCGAACAAACATCTCTTTTGCCCGCGCAAACAATTTAACCGCCTCAAATGCCTGCCCCTGGCGGCTCGCGGCGATGGCGGCGAATCCTAGCGCTTTCGCCGCTTCATAACCAAAACCGAGATCATGGAAGGCTTCATTGGCGGCGCGTCCGAGTTCGCCAGCCTCGGCGCTTAGATTGAGTTCGAGATAGATTTCAGAAAGATCAAGATTGCAGAGCGCAAGCTGATACGCGTCATTCGCTTTCTTCGCGCTGACCGACGCATCCCGAAGCATTTGAATGGAGCGCCCGTACTCCCCGCGCAGGAAATATAAGTAGGCGATGTTGTAGTCGGCGTACGCGACCAGGATCGGCATGTTTTTCTGCTCGCAATGCCGTCGCGCCACCCGGTGCAGATCTAGTGCCTTGGGAAAATCGTTGAGGCTTATGTGGCAAAGCGACAGGTTGCTGAGAACGGCCGCCAAGCCTTCGGCATCGTCGTGCGCCAGCATCTGCTGATACGCGCGCTCGTAAAATGCGAGCGCTTCGGTGAAGCGATCTTGCCGGTGATAAATATTGCCAATGTTGATTTCGACCCGAGCCAGCCGTCGAGTGTTCCCTTGTTGCCGGAAGATCGCACCCGCGCGCTCGCCAGCGGCGAGCGCCTGATCGTAGCGCCCAAGCAATAGTAGCGGCTGGATGGATCCGCTCAAAGTCCGCGCCAGTTCGGTGTCCTCGCCGGTTTGCTCGAACAACGCGATGGCCTGTTCATGAAAATTGACCGCCTCGACGTGCTCGTCGAGCGCATAGAGGGCGTTCGCTTTGGCGCGCAAACTTCGAGCAACCAAACTCGAATTGGCGAGAGTTTGCGCAACATCCAAAGCCGCGTCAGCCAGTCGCTTGGCGTTCCTGGTGTCGATGCGAACTTCCAGCCAGACTTTTTCCGTAAGAGTGTTTACGATTTCATCCCAGGCAGTGGCGGGATTTTGCCCGATCAACTCCACGCGTCCCGCCGTGTTGTCGAGCGCGAGCAAGCGGTCGATCATGGCGTCGGCTTCGGTTTTCTGAACGGCTTGCACGCTCATTAGAGGAAGCCCCGCTTTTCGAGTTGCTTTCTGAGATAGGCGAGGCAGCGGCCGCGAATCGCGCCGATCGACCCTGTAGCCATGCCTAATTCCTCGGCAACATTTTCGTAGGGCCGCGGCGGAAATTCGAAAAAGAGCAGGCGAACCATGCGCTCACACTTTTCGGGCAACTGCGAGACGGCATCGCGCAAGACCTGCTCTTGCTCGAGTTGCAGCAGAAGGTGCCCCGGCAGGTCGTCGGCATTCGCGGCCGGAAGCTGACTCTCGCCATCCGCATCCTCAGGAAGTTCAACTAATTTCGCCGCGGCACGCTGGTGACGAAGACAGGTGTGATAGCAGGTTTGCATCAGCCACTTCGGCAAGGCACGGTGTTCACGAAGACGCGGCAACTCCGAAAGCAGGTCAACGCAAACAGATTGAAAAATGTCGCCCGCATCCTGATGCATGCCGAGCTTGATGGGAATTGAATAGATGAGGTTCTTATACTTATCGATCAAGGCTGACCAAGCCTCTTGATCGCCCTGCAGGCAGCGTCCAATCAGCTTTTCGTCTGATGCCTGGACCAGCGGAGAACGAGCCGAAGACGACGGACTTTTCCCGGAGTCATCGGGCTTCTCCTTTTGCCGGCCTGTTGCGGTTCCGCTCATCGCACTCCCGCGTTCTCCTGTGCCGAGCCTCGAACATAAAGTTCATCCGCATTCCACAAGGTGTATGGGTCGAGAACCGCAGGATGGAAGTTGCCGACGCGCGAATTCGCGCCCGCGAGTATGTTGGGCGTTCCCAGAAAAATGAAGGGCAGATTTTCGGCGATTAATTGCTGCGCGCGGTCGTAGAGCTGCTTACGCTTGGCATAATCGAGCGTGACCATCTGTTGCTGCATCACTTGGTCGAGTTCGCGCTCCCAGCCCGTTGCGGGCCGCGTTTCGCCCATGTGCCACAGATGCGATGTGCCGTTGAAGGTCCATACGTTCATCTCGGGATTTGGATCCGCATCGCCGCCCCCGAGCCCCATGATGGCGGCGTCATAATCGAAACTCTGAAAAACGCGATCGATCATAGCGCGAAATTCCAGAGGAACCACGTGGGCCTGCATGCCGAGGTGCGTAAGGTCGTCCTGCAATAGCGTTGCCATTTTCATGCGCTGGCTGTTTGACGAACTCGTGATGATCGAGAATTCGACGAGCCGCCCCGCG
>CAWGFW010000003.1:0-228888 GCA_963822025.1 uncultured Acidobacteriaceae bacterium
TCTAATGCTGACCCTACCACAGTTTCCCAACTAGACTTCTCGCATCCCCAACGTGGGTTTCCACTTAGCTGCCATGTTGCCCCGATGCAGGGCCGGATTTTTTCTCCGAAACCCCGGACGCGAGTTTTGGACAACGTTTCCGTTTTCCCCTCGACGCGAGCGGCGGCTAAAGAAAAAACTCTCTCATCACTCGACACCATCGGAGCGAAGGGAACGAGCATTTCTTCTTTAGCTGCGGGGAGCATCACCGCCGATTGTACCAGCGAGACGGGCGTAAAGAAGTGACTTTGGGGACTCAGGGGCAGGTACTTCAGGCCGGTTTTCGGCCACCTCGGAAAAACCTGTCAAGAGGATTCTGCGATTTTGGAAAGATTTTTTCAGTACGCTGGGATATACGGATTATGTATATGCCGGAAAGCTTAGAGCTGCACCACTGACAGGCTGGGGATCATCTGGAAGTGGCGCACGTTGAGCGTCACAACAGCGAAGCCGAGATGCAGGGCAGTAGCGCCGATGATGAGGTCCGGGAAGTCGATGCTGATTCCCTGGCCCATCTGTTCACCGTGGATGCGTCCGGCCAGCCGTGCAACCTCCAGCGTGAGCGGATGCACGGCCACCGCCTGGAAGAGTTCTTCGACGAAGGTTTCCCGGCGCTTGCGGTCGGCGTCGATCTTGGCTCGATAAATACCATGCGTCAGTTCCACGGCAGTGACCGCCGAGAGCGCAGCCGTGGTCTTTCCACACACGGCCTCGACGCGCTCCAGGATCTCCCACACACTATCCCTGCGCCTCTCGCCTGCGATCAGAATGCTGGAGTCGAGGATTACTCCCATGCAGGCGGATTCCACGGTCTGCGGTTCTTAATGATCTCTTCCAGATCGGCGGCGAAGTCCGGGTCCATTCGTGGCTCGTAGCCCAGCTCTTCGGCGTGCTTCTTCGCCAGTGCGATGGATTCGGAGAGCAGGCGGGGCCGGAACTCATCACCAGCAGAACGCACGACCGCCACGGGCAGCGTGCCGCTCTCGATCACCACTTCGATTCCGGCGCGCACGCGTGCCAGCACGTCAGCGAAGTTGCTGGTAGCTTCGGCTTCCGAGATGTGGACGACATGCTTCGCCATGAAAGGCATTATATCGCTACTCATCTTCCTCTCCTTCCGCTTCTAACGTGGCCAACAGTGCGGCCTTTTGCTCGTCGTCACCCCGGCCATTGTCATCGTTTGCGACCACCGATTGCTTGCGCTCCAGCTTTGCGCCCGGATGCGTGGCGGCGTGGATTTGTTGCAGCTTGCGGATCGCCACATGCGTGTAGATTTCCGTGGTCGAGAGTTCGGCGTGCCCGAGCATCTGCTGGATGTAGCGAAGATTTGCGCCGCCTTCCAACATCAACGTCGCCATGGTGTGTCGAAACGTGTGGCAGGAACCGGATTTCCCGAGGTTCCCCTGCGCGATATAGTCGCGCACCAGATTGCTCATCGCGTCGGGATGAAACGGTTCTCCGTACTGCGTTAGAAACAGCGTGGCATCGTCCGGTTCGATTGCCAGCGACGGGCGCGCTTCGCGCAGATATTTTTCCACCCAGGCCAGCGCCCGCTCGCCGATCGGGATCATGCGGTCCTTCTTGCCTTTGCCCTGGCGAATCGTCAGCGTGGCCCGTTCCCGGTCCACGTCGTACAGCTTGAGATGGATCAGCTCGGTTCGCCGCACGCCGGTTGAGTAGAACGTTTCCAGCGTGGCGCGGTCGCGCAGGCCCACCGCAGTGCCGATATCCGGCACGATCATGACGCGCTCCACCTCTTCGGCAGAGAAGATGGTGCGGGGGATACGCTTCTCCATGCGCGGCAGGTCCAGATCGGAGGCCGGGTTATGCAAGATGTGATTGTTTCGCACCAGCCAGCGGAACCAGCGGCGCACTGGCGTCAGCCGCGAGTGTTGCGTGCGAAACGTGAGCGGCTGGCCATTCCCCTTCCGATAGTAGTAGAGATATCGCTGGTAGCTTTCGAGGATCGGGCGCGTCACTTCCATCGGGTGCTGCATCCCGCGCTGCTCGGCCCAGCGGATGAAGTCGGCGATGGACCAGCGCGCATGATCGGCAGTGTCCTCCGAGTAGTTGTTGATGAGCAACCATTCCAGATGCGCTTCCATCAAGCGGCCCAGCGGCGTGTGCGGCTCCGGCTGCGGATGGCGCTTGCTTACGCGGGCCATTACTTCACCCCCACGAGCTTAGCTACGACCGGCTTGGCTACGCCTTGGGCGGCATGGCCCCTAATATCCTTGTTTTCGTCATTCCCGCTAAAATCACCGTTTGCGCCAGTATCCATGCGGCTTTCCGCCATCGTGACCACCCGCGCCACCCCCGCGACTTGGCCGTGACTTGACGGTGCCAACTCGCCATTTGCCCGTGACTTCTTTGCGTCGTAACTGTAGCCCAGGCCGGGCACAGCCGGGTTACCGTGCTCGTCGGTCTCGAAGTCCAGTTCGTACACGAAGCTCTGGCCGCGTCCGCCG
The DNA here is from genome assembly GCA_963822025.1 of uncultured Acidobacteriaceae bacterium. Lineage (GTDB taxonomy): Bacteria > Acidobacteriota > Terriglobia > Terriglobales > Acidobacteriaceae > Acidiflorens. The sequence continues at coordinate 2,508 of CAWGFW010000003.1, forward strand.
CGATGCACGATCAGGTATTCCAGTTCCTCCAAACGATGCAGATGCTTCTTCAGAACCGAGTCTCCCCACTGCGTAAAATGCCGCACCGTGCGCCGGGAGAAACGGTAATCGCAGCGTTCGATCTGAAGCCGCGCGCATTCCTCGCTCACCATCTTGTCGATCAGCAAGAGCAAGTGCCGCGTCTGCGGCGGCAGATCGTCGAGCGATGGCGGCAGGGTTTGGTTCACAAGCTGGCGGGCCATCTCCACGTCGGCTTCGGTGGCCTCGATGTATTCCAGCGTTTTGCCGTGGCGCGTTTCGCTCTTGATCTCGCGCTGGTGCTGATGCAGTAACGTGATCGCATTGATGAGAGTTAAGAACTTCATGTGATCACGCCGTGTGCGCGTGCGATTGTAAGGAAAGGTCAGATGGGGCGCGAACTCGTTGGCTACGCGGATCGGGCGCAAGAGGCGCTGCGCGTTGCGATGCAGCTTGAGGATGTCCTGGCGCTCCTCGCGCGCCCACAGGCCCTCGCGCGTCTGCGCTTCGCGCTGCTTCTGGTGGATCGCTTTCGTCTGTTCTGGGTCCTCGTTCACCGTGAGCACGATGCAGCGATTCAGCAGTTCCTCGTCCATCTCCACGGCGGTTGTGGTGAGGAAGATCATCACCGGGCCTTCCACGCGGTACTGGTGCGTAATCAGCCGTCCGGTATTCGATTCTTTGCCGGTGCTGGCGATAGTCAGCACGCCTTCACTCTGCAAAAGTTTCAGCGCATAAGCCGCGCGCTGCGCGCCTTCCTCTTCCACCACGGCCAGCACTTTGTGTTTTAGTTCCGTCTCTCCGAGATAGAAGAGCGCCTGTCCGGTCATCGCCGAGTACTGCACGCGCTGTTCTTCCGGTAGAAACGCCAGCACCGCTTCCATCAGCGATGTTTTGCCCGCCGCCGAGCCAGATTGCACGATGATCGCCAGCGGCGCTTCCATCAAGCGCGACACCGCCGCTAGATAACTAATCCGCTTGTTCGTCTCCTCGCCCACCATGCCGCAGCGCTCGAAGTCGCTCACGATTCTGTCCAGCAGGTGCGGATCGCGGAGCAGTTCGAGCGCGGCAGATTTCTCCTCCGCCGTCATCACGATTTTTTCTTCCTGCGGCTTCAGCGTCTTTTCGATCCACTCGTGTTGCAGGTCTTCCAGCTTCAGGATCAGCGTGGCGAGATCGCGTTCGATACTCTCTTCCTTGTGGCCCAGCTCTTTCGCTGCCTGCTTGGCGAACATTGAGCGCGGACGCGCACCGTACAGATCGAACCTATCGACGTGTAATCGCGTCTCCCCGCGCGTGCTGGTGCTCGTCACCATCACATTCACCTGCAACACACCGGGAGCTGTGTTCTTTGCCAAGTCGAGGATGCGATAGCGCCGCTCTCCCATCGTCACGTGCACCGTATCCCCGCACACTTCGACCCGCGCTTCCCGGACGGGCACAACCGTTGCGGTCGGGAGCGGCGCTATTGGCGGTTGCGCGGCTAAAGAAAAAACTTGTTCTTGACGCAGCGGCGATGGCAGAGGCCCGCAGATGGGTTCTTCAGCAGAGATTTTTTCTTTAGCTGCTGGAGTGAGTTCTTCTGCTTCAGCGGCTAAGGGAAGAACTGGCTCCGGGATTTTTTCTTCCGTGGGCGTCGTGGCCGCTTCGGAGATTTGTTCTTTCGCTGCGGGTTTGATCGCTTCCTCCTCGATGACTGCCGATGGTGGCTCGTCCTGGCTCACCCCCAGCGGTTGTTTCTCGACCGGCTGCGGCTCGATCACTGCCACAGTGGGCCGCTTGCCCTTTCCCAGCCACGCCGCGCTGCTCAAGTACATGCCTAAAAACTTCGCGGCAGGTTGGTTCTTCAGCGCAAACTCGTTGGTGTCCTGGCTGCGCGGAAACTGCACCCGGAAACACTCGATGCCCATTTGCATGAGTTCTTCGGCGTGTTTTTGCGCTGCGCGTTCTCCCGCTTCGTCGCGGTCGTAAGCGATGTAGATTCTCTTTGTGCCGTGCTTCTGGAATGCCGCTTTGATCTCATCCGTGAACCCATTCACGCCGTAGCTGGTGGTCACATGCCGATAGCCCGCGCACCAGAAGGTCAGCGCGTCGATCAGCGCCTCGCACAGGATGATTTCTTTCGAGGCGATCAGCGCTTGCTCGTTCCATACGCCACGATGCGGACCCGGCAGATACAAGTGCTCCGATGTGTCCTCGCGCAACAGATGACGGGGCGCGATTTTGCGCCCGTACATCTGCACCACTTCGCCTTCCTGGTTGAAGATCGGAATCACCACGGAGCCGCGCAAGTGTTCGCGTCCGTTTTCGCGGAGCACGCCTAATTGGGTCAGGCGTCCGCGCTGCTCGATGCCGGCGGCACGGTTCGACGCCGGCAAACGATAACCCAACGTGCGGTTGGCAAAGCCCAACCGGAAGTGCTCGACCATCTCCGCTGATTGCAGGCCGCGCTTCACGAGATACTGTTGCGCCTCCGGCGACTGCTTCAACGTCTCGTGATAATGCCGCACCACCATTTCGAGCAGTTGCTTGTCGTCTGCCGTGTGCTCGATCAGCGGCGGCAGTTTCACCGTCGTGGATTTTCTCGGCGGCGGTTCCGTGCTGCCGACGGTAGAGGGAAAGCAGTCTCGCTTGAGCAGTTCCACGGCGTGATTGAAACTCACGCCTTCGGAGCGCATCACCCACAGGATCACATCGCCGCCTTCGCCGCACGCGCCCTTACAGTGCCAGACGTTTTGCGCCGGATCGATGTTGAGACTGGGATTGGTGTCCTTGTGGAAGGGACAGAGGCCGATCAGTTCCTTGCCGCTGCGCCGGAGCTGGATGCCCCGCGCCTCCGCTAACCGTTGGATGGATACTTCCCGCTTGATCCGCTCTTTCAACTCCGGGGGAACATAGGGCATCCGGTTTTCTCGCCTCCGCTCGGTTTTCAGGCGTTTTCGAAAAAACGTGTCAAGAACTTTTTGAGCCTAAAAACTGCTTCGTAAAATAATACTCCACGTATAATTACGTCAAGTAGGAAAATCCTCCAGCATTAAACTACGCTCCATGTCGAAGAGACCCACCATCAAAAAACCGCCACTGGATTTTGGCGGCGAGACCCTGGGGGAGCGCCTAGCCCGCTTTAGAAAGCAGCGCGGCCACACGCAGTACGAACTCGCTCAGAAGGTCGGGATCGGTCAGGTGTTGGTGTCGGCTTACGAAACGGATCGGCGGCAGTTTTCGGCTCAGATGGCCGTGCGCTTCGCCCTGGCACTCGATTTGAGTCTGGATGAGTTTCTACATCCCAAGGCGAAAAAGGTTGCTACAAAGAAGCCCAACCGTAGAGTGCTGCGCCGCATGGAGAAGATCGAGAGTTTGCCTTTTCACCAGCAAACCCATCTGCTTAAGACCATCGATGGATTCTTAAAAGGCGTCGGTGTCACGGTTTAATGATAAGCACACGTGAGTGGTCGGTACTGCCGCAAACTCGGAAGGATGCATGGTGGTTATGGACGGGGCTTTCGTCCGAGATTAAATGGCAGTGCGAGATGCTGATCGACAGCGAGCATTTTGAGCGCTCGCTTCCGCTTCCTCCGCGCGCTGTCCTCAGCTACGCCCAGCCCTGGCATGAGCGGATCATGATTGCCCTGCGCTGTGACAGCGACGATTACATGATGAACGTGGTTTTCGACCCGGACCTGCTCGCTGTCCGCTACGCCGTGGATCACGACCCGCACACGCACGAGCTACTGGTCGTCAGGCGGCGCAATCAGTCGCGGCTTCTGCGCTGTGACGGCACACTGCTCACCGGGGACGAAGCCGCCAAGTCCATCGTCGTGACGCTGACCGGCAGGAGCTAGCTTCTCCCCTCTCATTTTTCCATAGCTGGAAGCAGACAGGAGCGGAGAGGGAGGCCAGTCAAGGCCGCGCGTTCTGTGCGCGTTCATCGGAGCGAAGCGCAGAGCCTTGACTGGCCTCCCGCGCTCCGTACACTCCCTGCGGAAAAAATGAGAGATCACCTCTTGATTTCCTCTTGAGCATCTGCTACACCTGTAGCCGATGCTCACCTTCTCCACTCGTCAGGCAGCTAAGAGGTTGGGCTTGGATGCGACCACACTAAGCCGTTACATCGCAGCCAAGAAAGTCCCGGCACCGAAAACGGTCCAGCTCGGTGGCATCCGCGTACACGCTTGGAGCGAGCGCGATATCGAACGGGTTCGGAAGCTGCTGCCGAAGATCAAGAACGGCAGGTACAAGAAGCACCTGAGAAAGAAGTAAAACATCAGAAGCGGGACGCGCCAGTGTTCTAAGCACCGAACGCGCCCCTAACCAACAGTCGCCTACCGAAGGAGGCAACGATGGCTAGTCTTGAAGGTATCCGCTCCCCTTTTCCCACGCAACCCTCCGCACGTTCCCCAAAGCTCCGCCTCTACGAAAGCCTGTTCCTGTGGAACCAGGGCGTCGATCAACTCGTCGCCACCTTGCGCAGTATGGAGAAGCTTCCGCTGGCGGACAAAGAGTCGTTGCAGGTCGCCCAACTAACGGTCGAAGAACTCCGCGCCGACGTGAACGCCGATTTCGTCGAAGAGATGGCCGAGATGGAACGCATCGACGAAGGTCGTTTCTGGAAGCAGAAACGTGCCTACGAAAAAAAGTGGCGCGATCCTGACGACGTGTATCTCAACGTCGAAGAGCGCGAGCAAGAACGCAAGCAGCAGGGATTGCCGCCACGCATCGGCGTTGTCCCCCATGCAGCAGTGGCCGACGAAGAAAAACACATCGAGGAGGAGCAAGAGCAGAAGAAACAACACCGCAGCAAGCGCTCGAACGCCACTCCGAAGGCCAAGAGTGCCAGCCGGGAGAAGAGCCATGACTAAAGAACGCGCGCCTAAAAAGCCGAAGGTCGTGTGGGTCGGGGGCACGCCCATCACTCCGATTACCGCCGAGAAGCGCAAGGAGATTCGCCAGCGCATCAGAAAGCGCCATGAGCAGCTACGCGAACGTTATCCCGAAGTCCACGGCAAGGTCGTAGATTTCATCAGCCATTCCATCGAGGACGGAACGCTCTACATCAGTATCCGCTTCAAGGACAAGACGAACTTCTCCCTCCGTTTCGCTTGCGAGATGTTCATCGTCGGGGCCGATTTGACCGACATGCAAAGGGGAGACTTGGAGATGATTCGCGAGTACATGAAGCCGATTCGGAGGTAAGGACATTCACATCGCGATCTCCTGGCCGATGCTGTGGGCCTGATCGTGCTGTGGTTCGTGGGCTTCCTGATTCGGGGCAACCGGCTCGATCTTCTGCGCCATTGGTTCCTGCTCCTGGCTCCCGGTTGCCGTGCGCTGCGACACGTCGCGGCTGAGGTCGCGCCCGAGTTCGCTTTTGTCGTTGGTGTAGATTTCGGCGTGGTATTGTCCGCGTGAGACGGACACGTAAGCCATGCGGCTGTTTACCAGCTGCTCGCCTAGCTCCGTGTCCACGTGGACCAGCACCCGCTCGGCGGTCTGGCCCTGGCTGCTGTGGCTGGTGACGGCGTAACCGTGATCGAGATGCGGATGCTCGGGGAGATTGAACGCAACTTCGCGGCCTGAGTCCATGCGGATTCGCACGTCGCCGGCGTCGTCGATCTTCTCGATGGTGCCTAGCTCACGGTTGGCAACGTGCAACTCCCGCGATGGCGCTGTGAACTGCACGCGGTCGCCTTCCGAGAACGCGCGCTCGGATTCGTGGTACACCGCTACACCGGAGAGTCGGCGCGGATCGTAGCTTTGATGCTCACCGTTCTCGCGCTCGATGGTGACGCGGTTTTCTTTTGCGTCTACCTGCTCCACCCGCGCATATTCCCCTGGCTCGATGCCCAGCACTTTACTGCCGCGCGTGTAACGCACCACGTCGCCCGCTTCGTACTGTCCGGCCCACTGCCGATCTGCGCCCGTCATCTCTTGCCGCGAATCGAGCACGCGGATTTTGTGCTCGTCCTGGCTCACGTCGCCGCGTTCCTGCATTTCTCGATGGATCAGCCCATTCAACTCGCGGCGCGATTCGTTGTCCGGCGAGATCACCAGCGTGCCTTGCGGTTCGCGGGCATACTCGCGCGCGATTTCCGTTAGCCGCTCCTCGCGGCCCACGATCTCATGCACGCGGCCCTGGCCGTCGAGATTTTCTATCGCCGCTCGAACGTCGCCGCGGGCGAGCTGCTCCACGGCTTCTTTGAGCGCCGGGTCTTTCTGCCGTACGATCTCGTCCAGCCGCGCGGTCTGCATTCCCGCTTCTTGCAACTGCTGGTAAGGCCGTCCGGCTTCGACCGCTTCATGCTGGCGTACGTCGCCCACCAAGAGCACACGGTCGTGTTCCGAAAGCCGGTGTAAAAATTCATTCATCTGCTTCGTGCTGGCGAGACTCGATTCGTCCAGCACATAGAGATGTTTTTCTCCGCCTTGTTCTACTCCGCGCGCCAGATGTCTTTGCAGCGTGCTCGATTCGATTCCCGATTCTTCGAGTTTGTGTGCCGCGCGCGACGTGGGCGCAAGCCCTCGCACTTCGTAGCCTTCATGCTCGGCGGCTTCACGGATCGCGGCTAAAGAAGTCGTCTTGCCCGTTCCCGCCGCGCCTTCGAGCGCCGTCACCTGATCGCGGCTCGACAGGATTTCTCCGACCGCCGTGCGCTGGCTGGTGCTTAGATGTGCGTGCTCTCCTTCGATGGCCCGCCGTGTTTCTTCGGTGGCCAGCGCCCCGTGCCGGTCCTGGCCCGCGCGCATGAGTTGGATATTGTCGCGCTCGAAGTGGATCATTTCTTCCGTGGTAAACGCCCGCCCTGGCTGGTGCTCGGCGCGTGGCGCTTCGATCAGTTCTCCGGCTTCCACTCGCCGGTTAAACCCGGCCCGCACTTCTTCAAGCGATGCGTCACCCATCGAACGCTTGAGCGCATCGCGCATCAAGTCGCGCTCGTCGGCCACGGCCTGACGCTCAAGGTTCTTGTCTCCCGCATACCCGAGGGCCTGCCCGATGCTGCGCTGCTTCTGTTCTTCGCTGAGCGGCTCGATCTCCCGCCGATGTTCCTGGGCCTCGCGGATCACGCGCTCCGGCTGCTCTCCAAACTGCCGCGCCATTTCCCGATGCCGCTGCTGCATTTCTTCGTGCGAGATATCGAGCTTTCCGCCGCGCGTCTGATGCGCCGCGATCTGCGCGGCCTTGGCGCCGCTCCTGCCCTCTTCTTCCAAGTGCTCCTTGATCTCGCGGCGGCGCGGACTCGACGCCTCCATGTACTCCCGCGTGTAGCCTTTGATTTCGGGCTGGCCGCTCGCTCCTGGTTCGACTTCGTACCCCAGTTCTTTCAAACGCAACCCCAGCTCCGAGCGATAGACGGCCGTCGCGTACTGCTGCGAACGGTACAGCTCTCTCGGTTGCAGCGCCCGCGTGTCGCCGTTGTCGCACTCCGTCATATTGAAGAACACCACATGCGTGTGGAGCTGCGGCGCGGCGTAACCTTCCACGGGCCTGCTAGAGTCGTGCTCGAACTTGGCCGCAACCCACTTGCCCGTGGTCTCGGCCTCGTGGCTGCTCACGCGGGCCTGCACATATTTTTCCAGTTCATTCAAAGCGATGTTCACGCTCTCCCGATGCGCCACGCGCACCGCGCCGTCACCGCCAACCAGAGCCGTCAAACTCACGCTCTTTGGTGCGCTGAACGTCCCGTCCCATCCGGCGCGGTGTTCCATCGTTTTGATTTTCTCGCCGCGCTCGTTCTCGTACTCCAGCGGCGCGCGAAAGCGCACCAGTTGCTCTCCGGTCATCGGATGTTGGCCGTCCGCCAACCGCGCAAAGTGCTCCTCCTTCACTTCGCCTTGCAATCCCCACTGCTCGGCCAGTTTGCCGTGCCACTCCCCGCGCACGCGGTCGCCTTCCGAGTAATAGTTGTCCCGCGCATTGGCAAACTCTTCCTTGTGGTATGCCTGCGCTTGACCCGAGGAAAGCGGTTTCGAGATCGTCAGCATGATTCGACTGCCTCCATGCCGTTGGTCGCCGGGATAATAGTCATCCACTCCTGCTTGCACACCGGGCACGCGATGCGCTGCTTGATTGTCATGTCGGAGACCTTTTGCCCGTGCAACACGTCGCCGCGTGGACAGCGCACCTCGACGTAATCAAGGCCATTCTTTTGCACGATCTTGTATGCGTCCGTCATTGTGTCCTCTACTCCAAGAAGGGCAGATCGTCGTTCGCGGCCTGCGCCGCCGATGGTTGTTTCGGCTGCTCCCGTTTCGGCGGAATCGGCGGCGGCATCTTGCGCGGCTGATTTTGCTCCGGCAACTTACTTTCTTCTCTTAGATGCTGGTTGGTCAGCGCGCGCTCGATGAACGCCTCGTGCCGCTGCGGCAGTTCGATATACGGGAAGCTCAAGCGTACCACCAGATTGCCGCTCTTCACATAACCATGTAGATCGGACAGGCCCGCGATTTCCGAAGCCATCACCAGCGGCTCGACCGTGCGCTCTAGTTGATGGTTGCGCTGGCTGCGCCGGATGCTGGGAAAGTGCCGGTCCGTGCGGCTCTCCCTCAGCCGCTCGATCTCCTGATCTCCGATGGTCTGGCTGATCCATTTCGCGGAGTGCGCCTCATCCGTTCGTAAAAAGATTTTCGTAGCGGGCTGCGAGAGCATCGCTTCCGCTTTGCGCCCGTACAACTCCTCCAGCTGGCTCCGCCCTTGAAAGCCCAGCACCACGGGATTTTTTGCTTTCCGGCTCTCGGTGATCGCCGTGTGCAACTGCGGCAGCGCGTGCAAACTTTGCAGTTCGTCCAGGATGAGCCACACCGGGCGCACTCCCGGCTTGCCCTGATTCATCAAGCGCAGCACCAGCATGTCCAGCCACATGCTAATCAGTGGCCGCAGTCTCTCGCGGAACTCGGGCGGGCTGGTGACGAACAGCCATCCTTGCCGCTGCTGCGCCCACTCGGTTGCCGTCCAGCTCGTTTTCGTTTCTTCTTTTCGCGGTAGCAGCTTCAGCGCATTCGACACACTGTTGAGCGTCGCAATCATCCCGCCGCGCTGCGGTCCCGCGTCGGGATAGATCGCCGCCGCGTGCTCGGTGTCCTTGAGTCTCTTCGCCAGTTCGCGCTCGTCGCGCAAGATCGCCAGCAGTTCTTGCGGCGTCCGCTTCGGCTGCTCGATCAGCAAGTGCGCGAAGATTTGGCGCGGCACCATCACGAAAAACGGATTGGTGCGCGGATCGTCCTTGAACAATGCCGCCGCCAGCCCCTCGGCTTCCGCCTCATGCCGCACTTCGTCGCACGGCGACCAGTACGGCATTCGCGCGTCCAGCGGATTCAGGATCACATCCCCGCGCGTCGGATTAAAAAACTGCGGCGTGTATTCGAGCGCCGGATCGTACACGATCGCCGTCTCCCCGCGCCCTTCCACCTGCATGAGGATTTGCCGGATCAAGCTCGATTTCCCCGAGCCGGTGTCGCCCATCAGCAAAAAATGCGAACTCTCCCGCTCGCGCGGCACTCGCACCCTCTTACCGTCGCACCGCAACAAAAACTCGATCAGCGTGCGCCGCTCCTTGGTGATAAAACCGATGCCGTCCGATTTCTGGCTGCGGTTAAACTCCGCCGCCGTCGCCAGCTCCGGGCCTTTCGTCCTGCGCCCGTACTTCCGCGTCCGCCGCCGCTCCTGGTCGCGCGGAACCGCCAACGCCAAGCCCACCAGCAACACCCCCACTCCCACCTTCCACACCGCCGCCCACAGCAATGCCCACGGCGATTGCCCGCCATAGATTTCCCGCTCCAACCACCGCCGCAGCTCCGCGTTGTTATACGTCCCGCGCTCCCATTCGATCTTCGCCTTGCCCTGGCTCTCCTTGCCAACGCTCACCGCCGCGTCGCTCAGGTCCCGGTCCACCGCCAGCCGCTTTTGTTTGCCCTCGACCCGGTACGCCAGCAGAGCGGGCGTGGTCTTCGACCACAGCCGCACTTCGCTCCCGATGTACATCCCCAGATAGGCTTGCTGAAAGTACGGCCACCGCGAGTACTCATAGCCCGCTGCCCCGAGCACCGCCACGACCGTCAGCGCCAGCGCCGCAATCGTCCACACCGGCCTGCCGCCCGGCCAGCGATACGTCTCCTCCCGCCCCCAACGGTTCTTCACGGCTGCGCTTCCTTCCCGTCTTTCAGCCGCGCCGCCGCCTTCGCCTGCTTCTCCCCGTCTACCCGCTCGATCAGCTTCCGCAGTTGCTCCGTTGTCACCTCGCCTTTTTTCCCGAGCGCCTGCACCGTGTTCAGGAACAGCATCCGCACCGCCAGCACTTCCGCCAGGATGATTTCGTCGGCGGAGTGCGCCGTCAGTTCCGTCAGCGCCAGCTCGCGCAGCCACTCGCTCAACGTCAGCCCGCGCTCCTCCGCCAGCTTTTCCAGTTGCCCAAACTCGTCCTCGCTCACCTTCGTGCCGATGGACTTATTTCGCAGCACGGACTTCTCCAGCTTTTCCATGGGGTTCACTTCTACTTTTTGATTAGACACCGCTCCACCGCTCTCCGCGCCTATATTCAACAAGTTACCCTGCGGTAACCCGAAACCCGCACTAGAAAGGACATCTGGCTGGATTTCCCTTGTTTTCACCGGGTTACCGGGCGGTAACCCAACGTTCCTCTGCAGCAACCATTTATGGGTGACGTGTCCCTATCAACCCGACGCCGCAGGCGGCGCAGCTTTTCACTTCCCCCGGCAGCACACCTCGGGCAGGCAGGACACCCTCGAACCAACCTCCCGGAGCACCCCCACGTCAGCCTCACTCTGCCCGATTCGCCAGACCACGCGATCTGATTCGGACCGGGATTCCACCCCGGAATCAGGATCACATCCAGCAGCTCAAGGACACCGATCAGGGCGCGGATCACATGCCGGATCAGGGCAGGAATCTGCCCTGGATTTGAGATTGGACCAACGTAACTTTTGGGCACCACAGCCGCGAAGTAAGCTTAAGCAAATAAGAAACGGCAGGAGGAAGTTGTGCGCTACAGGACCGCTGCGATTTTAGCTACCGTATTGATTGGCGGGATGTTTTGCTTGCCCGCCGCAGTATTTGCTGTTTTTCCGAATATGAGACAGGGTTCCCCAATACCTGTTCTTCTCGGTCTCGTTGTCTTTTGCGTTCGCTTCCGCTGGTTCTTGGCGCTTCCGATCACAACAGTCCTCTTCACCCTTGCAGCATTCACGAGCGATTCGCGGCGGGAAGTTAGACGGTAGGAGTGGGCGCTGTTTCCGGGATCAAGATGGCATTAACCCAGTTAGCTCTTCTATTTCGGCTGACCGGGCCATCGGCCAACCAGCCCGATAAACATGCACCCGAAGAGTCCCCATGACACCGCAAAAAAGATCTGTACAGCCTGCCGCCACTTTGCTCTACTCGCGCAAGCCGCAAGAATCGCAATAAGCGCACAACCCATCACAGTCAGAACCATTCCGCGAAGCACGGGACCAGACCAATACGAGTATGTTCCAGAGAACCACTTAAACGCACAATACCAGTCACAGCCCACCCCGGCAACGACAAGACACAAGTAAACCCACCAGGGCGCTGCCCTAACCGCTGCCATGCCCACGCTTGATACCCTTTCTGCTCCGAGGCGTTTGCTCTGCATTTATTAGTGGCAGTGCTCGTACTTGGCAGATACCTCTTCCTGGATTTCCCACAAGTCGTACATCAATTCGCCATAATGAGCCCATCCAATAACAGGCAGGAGTTTTCCGAGGGTATGGAGCTCATAGTACTCAGCGGCCGCTTCCGCCGCTTGCTCGCCCCCAAACCCAAAGCCAAAGTTCTTCACCTTCTGCCACGATCTTCTGTCGATCTCCTCTCCCTCGTTCGCCAGCCAGTTATTGCACGAACACGGAGGCGCAGGTGGAGGTGGGGGCGGATTGGGTGTCAGGTCCGAGGGAAGCTGCGGCGGCTGCGGTTCCTGAGGCGTCATCCAATTCAAGCCGGGACCCCAATTTGTGCAGACAACGGCTGTGGGGGTCACGACACAATCTGTAAGACCGAGGGGATCAGTTAGGTTGGTTGGATCGTTACCAACATACGAATAGAAGTTCCGCCCACCGACAAATTCCGAGGGGTCTTCGCTGACGAACCTCCCGGAGCTTTGGTCATAGTATCGGGCACGATTGAAGTAGAGGCTGGTTTCGCTGTCGAACTCTCGGCCAGCGTAGCGGAACGGGTTGCTCAACGAACCTGTACTGTTCGTGACGTTGCCGAAGGAGTCGTACGTGTAGGTATTGGCAAGCGTTCCGGTGCCGTTGCTCAGCGATGTGACAGACCCGAGAGCGTCCGCCTCGTAATAATCCGTTGTGCTGCCCCGGAACTCTGCCAGTGGTTGGTCGATTGTTGGTCCTTGTGTATAGCGAGCCACCACCGTTCCGCTCGAATTCATCGTTTCGATAAGGTTGTTGCCGTCATATGCAAAGGCTCCCGTCCAGGTGGGCGAAGATTTGTAGATTCTTCTGCCGAAGGGATCGTACTTGAAAGTCACCGTTCCCGTACCCGGAACTGTTGCGGAAACCAATCTGTTCTCGAAGTCCCAGGAGTAGGATTTGCCGGAGGGGTCGGAGAGGGTATTGCCGTTTGCGTCGTACGTATAGCTGCCCGACGAATTCGAAGTCAGTTCGTTCGACGAGTTGTAGCTGTAGGTCGGCACTCCGGATGATGACATTCTATTGCCGACCGCATCGTAAGAATAGCTCTCGGTAGTACTACCACCCTGGGTTACCTGCAGTAGCTCGTAAATCGCGTCGTAGCCGTAGTTCGACGTGGTTCCGTTGAGGTAATTGGTCTTGCTCGTCCGGTTGCCGGCGTAGTCGTAGCCGTAGCTTGCTCCGTCGAGCGTCGTCGATCCCGCCTGATGCAGCACGCTCAGCAGGTGCGACACCGAATCGTAGTTGTAATTCGTGTTGACGCCGTTCGGACGCGTCAGCTGCGTTCGCCGGCTCAGCGCATCGTAGGCAAAACCGAATTGGCCGGTCAGCGAGTTGGTCAGTGTCGCGATGCGGTTCAGCGTGTCGTACTGGTAGGAGTTCGTCGAACCGTCGGGCGCGGTCAAAGAAGTGCGGTTCGACGCCGCGTCGTAGCCGTAACTGTTCTGGAAGTTGTGTCCCGGCAGGAACGAATACTGCGTGCTTGTCCCGATCAGCCGTCCCATGTTGTCGTAGGCGAAGGCGTAGGTGCCTGTGGGATCGCTCACCTGCTGGATCTTGCCCACCAAGTCGTATAGGTAGTCGACCGCGGTTGAATCCGGATATGTTTTGCTGGTTAGCCGGTTCATGGCGTCGTATACGTACTGAATCGTCTGATTTTTGCGGTCGGTCTTCGAGGTCAGGTTATAGAGCTGGTCGTAGGTATAGGTTTCGGTAAGCGTCGACGGGAAGGTTGTCTGAATGACCCGGCCCATCGCGTCGTAGGCGAAATAGGTGGTATGGTTGTCGCCGTCGGTGATCGAGATAAGGTTGTTTTCGGTGTCGTAGTTGTACTGCGTGAGGTTGTTGGCCGCGTCGGTCACGGAGATCAGATGATCGGCGTCATCATAGGCGTAGGTGGTCGTCTTGTTGTTCTGGTCGGTAGCCGAGATGCGGCGGCCGCGGATGTCGTATCCAAAGCTGACTGAGGTGCCGTCGGGATAGGTGATGCCGGTCAGCCGGTTCATGATGTCGTAGGCGAAGGTTGTCGGGTGCGCACTTCCATTCACCGGATCAACTACGGTGGTGCGATTGCCACGTTGGTCGTAACCATAGGATGTTGTGTTGTTCTGCGCATCGGTGATTGAGGCGATCATCCCGGTCGCAGTGTAAGTCAGCGTTGTCGGATGGCGCAGCGGATCTGTGATCTGGGTCAGCTCGCCTTTGGTGTCGTAGCCGAATTGGGTGACGCTCGCAGGTGTTGTCGCGGTCGGCTGGGGCGTCGTTACTGATAGCAGGTTTCCACTGCCGTCGTAGGTATTCGTGGTGACGTTGCCCAGCGCGTCGGTCATGGTCAACACTTCGCCGAAGCTGTTGTAGGTATACGAAGTCGTTGCGCTTTGGCCGCTCCCCAGCTGGATCGACCGCGACAGCATGTTGCCATTGTTGTCCCAGGTGTAGTTCCAGGTATTACCGTTGCCATCGGTGGTGGAAAGTAGATCTCCACTGCTGTCGTATGTGTTCTGCACGTTGCCTCGCGGCGAACACGAAGAACAACCCGACCCCTGAACCTGAACAACGTTCCATGAACTCCCGGTAATTTCGGACATGTAAAATGACTCGCGGCCAAATGAATCGGTAAGAGTCGCAGCTTCCTCGACGGTAAAGTCAGAGCTTAATCCGTCGAGTCCGGCGACGTTCACGTCGATAGGGCCGCTCACCGCTCCTACCGGAACGGTCACCTGTATCTGCGTGTCGCTCCAACTCACGACGCCAGCACCCGCCCACATGAATGACGCGGTGTTGTCACTCTGAGTTGGCCCGAATCCAGTGCCATTAATGGTTACGACAGAGCCGTACGACCCGATGGCGGGGGAAATGGAAGTAACGACGGGAGGAGTCGTTATGGTGAAGGACACCGGACTGCTCACAATTCCATCATTGCTGACGGTGAGAGGCCCGGTCGTCGTACCAGCCGAGACGACCGCCTGGATTTGCGTATCAGTCCAACACGCGTACCACGGATTCTGAAGGCAGGTATACGCCACGTTGGCGACGACGCCATTGATTGAGACGACGCCATTCTGACTCGCGCCGAAGCCCGAACCGTTGATCACTATCGTTCCACCAACGGGCCCCGCCGGTGGCAGCAAACTCGTGATGATTGGTTCTATCACGGTAAACTGCGAACTGGCCGTGTTCGGACTCGAGATCGAATTCACGGTCACCGTCACCGGCCCCGTTCCGACCGGAACAGAATTAGGCACTGTTGCGACGATCTGCGTATTACTCCAACTAGTGATCGATGTCGCGACAGCTCCGTTGAACGTAACTGTGCTGGTGCCTTGCGTCGCGCCGAAGTTCGATCCGTTAATCGTCACCGGAGTGCCAATAGTGCCGACGATTGGATATAGATTGGAAACGGAGGGGGTAGAGCCCGCCGTGATCGAAACGTTGTCGAAGGAAGCTGTTGCGGTCGATCCGTTGGAGCTGGTTGCCAGTCCGACGTACACCGTCTGCGCCATGGTGACAGTTGTGTTTCCAAGCAACGTCCACGATTGACCATCGGAGGAAACATAACCCGTGAAGGTGCTGCCGGCGCGTACCAATTCCAGCCATACTGGAGTCGAGTACCCGCCAAGGCCATAGTAAGAAACAGCCTGCGCAGCCGCTCCCGTGGTTTGCCGGTACTGAAGAAAAGTATTGCCAGCCCAGAAGACATCAGCGTCGGCCGCTGCAGGATTAAGCGTCTCTCGAATCATCACCGCAGCTTGTCCGCCCTGCAGACCGGTTACTCGCGCTATGATCGAACCGTCCCCGGACAGCGTCTGATAAGCGAACTGCATGCTATCCGCAGTGCCTTGAATGCCACCCCCGCCACCGGTTAGCGTGAAGACACCGGTAGCATATGTTGAGCTCCCAGTTTGAACGACACTGCCGACATCCTGGTTTAACCAAGGCGCCGGGAGAAATTGACTCGTGACCTCGAAGTGAACCGCATTGCTGGCGTTCAAACTCGGAGCCACCAGCACCGCTAGAGGGCCCGTGGATGCCCCGGTTGCGACCGTAAAGACAATCGACGTATTGCTCCACAGGTTGATCGTCATAGCGGCTCCGTTGAGTTCAACGAGACCGCTGCTTTGCGCACTGCCGAACCCGCTACCAGTAATTTGTATCTGGCTTCCAATAGCAGCGGTTGTCGCGGATAATCCCGTAATAACCGGGGCCGGCGCCGCGGACGAATTGATCGAAACATTGTCGAAGGTGGATGTGGCGAGCGTGTTCCCGCCACTTACCGCGAGGCCGATGTATACCGTCTCCGCCATGGAGACAGTTGTGCTTCCAAGCGATGTCCACGATTGATCGTCGGAAGAGACATAGCCAGTAAATGTGTTCCCGGCGCGCACTAATTCGAACCAGACCGGGAAAGAATAACCCCCTAGCCCATAAGGGGGTTGGTACGCCGTGTCGGCGCCGGTTGACGGACGATCCTCGAGAATAACGTTGCCCGAGGAAAGTACGGCGACATTCGCGGCATCGGCGTTCAGTGTCTCCCGAATCATGATGCCCGCTTCTCCGCCTTGCACGCTGGTTAGCCGCGCCGTGATGGATCCATCGCCTGTAAGCGTTTGGTAAGCAAATTGGAATGCATCTGCGGTTGCCGGAATCGGAATACCTACTCCTCCGCCAGTTATTGAGAAGGTTCCGCCGGAAGACGTTGAGGTCCCGATTTGCGAGCCCACTGCGCCGACATCTTGGTTGAGCCAAGAGGTTGGCAGTGGTTGGTTTGTGACTTCGAGGCGAACCGGGTTGCTGTTATTCATGCTCGGCGAGACTGATACCAGCAGCGGACCGGAAGTCGCTCCACTTGGCACGGTAAACAAAATACCGGCATCACTCCATGAATCAGTCGTTATCGGACTTCCATTCAGTAAAACTAGACTCCCTCCTTGAGATGCGCCGAAGTTGTTGCCGATTACTCCCACCTGAGTCCCAACGGCCGCCGTGCTCGGGGACAGGATATTGATTACCGGTGAGGGCGTTGTAGTCGAATTAATGGACACGCTGTCGAAGCTCGCCGTATCCGGCGACGAAAATCCGGTTACGGCCAACCCGACATAAACCGTTTGAGCCATCGAAACGGTTGTACTTCCCACTTCTGTCCAATTGACCCCGTCAGGAGAGATAGAACCGGTAAAGAGGTTCCCGGAGCGCACCAATTGAAACCAAACCGGTAGCGAATAACCACCCACACCATAAGGGGGCTGAGAGTTCGCATCCGCTCCCGTAGCCGCACGATCCAGCAGAAAGATGTTGCCTGAGACAATTGCGGAAATATCAGTCGAAGCAGGATTTAGTGATTCCCGGATCATGACCCCAGCTTGTCCGCTTGGGTTGCTTGTTAACCGCGCTACGATCGAACCATTCCCCGTTAGAGGCTGATAAGCAAAATGCAGCGCGTCCGCCGTGCCCCCCAGTCCGCCCTCGCTTCCTCCAGCTCCGCTTGACACGGTGAAAGCGCCGTTCGAGAAAGTCGCAGCGCCCGGCTGACTCACGGCTCCGATATCGACATCCGCCCAGCCCGTCGGAAGGTTGGTCACGCTAAAGGGAGGGCTTGTCTCGGCCTGGCTATTGACTGTGACTAAGAATGGACCTGACGTAGCACCGGTGGGCACGATCACACCAATGCTAGTGTCAGTCCAGTTCACAACCGAAGCGGAGATGCCATTAAGCGTGACCGTATTTGTACCCTGAGAACTTCCGAATCCCGACCCTGAAATGGTGACGAAAGTCCCGACCATTCCGACCTGTGGGGATATCCCGCTGATCGGGAGTCCGAAAGGAACACCGTTGCTTTGTCCGCCACCTACAGTAACCACTACAGTGCCAGTCGTTGCTTCCATCGGAACTGGCACGGTAATTGACGTTGGGCTCCAACTAGTAGGTGCGGCCAGAACACCGTTAAACGTAACGGTGCTAGATCCTAGTTGTGAACCAAAATTGTTACCTGTAATTATGACGGCTGCTCCCACTCCCCCTGAGGATGGGTTCAGGTTCGTGATGCTTGGAAATGGGAGCACGGCAAAAGTCGCGCCATTGCTCGCCACACCTCCCACGCTGACGATTACATAGCCCGTAGTTGCTAGTGTAGGCACGCTCACGACGATAGAGGCATCGCTCCAGCTCACAGGTGCTGCTGTCATGCCGTTGAACGTTACGATGCTGCTTCCTTGGGTCGACTGGAAGCCGTAACCTTCGATCGTAACCGTCGATCCGGGAGTGCCCGCGACCGGCGACAAGAATTGAACAGTGGGGGAGCTGTTTGCTGTGGCTTCGCTTTCGACCGCAAAGAAGGTCGACGGAGAGGACTGATTCGCATACTCGGCCGCGATCCAATCCGAAGAGCGAGTAACTGACGAAACTCTCACTTCATCAACGGAACCGGTCATGGCACAGCAAAAGTTGACGGTTGGAATTCCGCCAATCTTGAATTCGTTATTGAGGATCCATGGGGTTCCTCCGCTGCCCGTATTAGAAACGAGGATACCGTCAAGATAGAGCTGACCCGTCGCTGTGCTTAGAGTACCGCCACTATAAACTCCCACTAGATGGTGCCAATTGGTGTTGAACGGCACAGGGCCGTTTACGTTCATATTTTCGAATTCAAGCACCCCATTGCTCCCATCCCACCCTAGTGCAGCGCGTGATCCGTTCGCGCTATTTGCTCCATAGCCCAAGATGTCGAAACCTCCTGTGCTTGATGCAAACTGAACCCAACTTTCTAGGGTCACCGGAGAAGCTCCGATGGGATAAGCTGGCAGCGAATCGTTATAAAGATAGACACTGGGATTCCCATTAAACCCAACCCCACCGCCAATCTTTCCCGGTATTGATGTCGCAGATCCCGACAAGGTGTACCCGGCACTTCCAGAATCCGATAGGCCCACCGCGGACCCATTTCCTAGGTGATACACCGAAAGATAGTTGTTTCTCCAAACTCCGGCAACGTTCTGCTGGGACTGAGTTACATTGGAATTTCCGTAAAATAGATAGATGACATTGTCGACGGTATGTGACAAAGTCGGAATTCTCACCCAAAAATTCACCGTCCCAGTCACCGGATCGAATGTGTCGATCTCACAATCGAGTGGGCTCGCGCCCTCGGGATCGGAGGCGAAGACGATGTCGTAGCCATTTGCGTTCTGCACTAGCCCACCGTTGCTCACCGTGGCTAGGTAGGGATATACGCCAGAAATCAATACGGGAAAATCAGTCTGATCGGTATTGGGAACGTTTACGTGACCGAGAACGATGGCTCGCCGATACGCGTACCCATTGGCATATCCTTGGCCGTTGTAACCGGCATATACGTCGAACCCAACCCCATTGCTGACGACCCCACCTACTGTGACGGTCACATTGCCGCTCGTTGCTCCCACAGGCACCGGCACTACGATAGCGGCATCATTCCAACTCGTCGGGGCAGCGAATGTTCCATTGAACGCTACCGTACTGCTTCCCTGCGATGTCTGAAAGCCAAATCCCTGAATGGTCACAACAGTTCCCGTTTGCCCAGAAGTTGGAGACAAAGATTGAATTGTAGGCGCACTGTTCGGAGTTGCCTGAGCTTCCACTGCATAAAATGAAGATGGCGATGATTGATTCTTGAATTCGGTCGCAACCCAGTCCGCCGAGCGCGTGCTGGACGACACTCGAACCTCGTCCACCGACCCTGTCATCGCGCAACAGAAGTTAACGGTCGGTATACCGCCAATCTTGAACTCGGTGTTGATAATCGCTGGTGTACCAGCGCTAATGTTTGTCGAAAGTGGGATTCCATCCAGGTACAACTGATCCGCGGACGTGCTGAGCGCCCCACCGCCGTACACGCCCACAAGATGATGCCAATTCGTGTCGAACGGCAAAGAACCACTGACAGACATATTCTCAAATTCTAGTGACGCCGTGCCCCCGCCCCATCCCAGTGCGGCGCGAGATCCGTTTGCGCTATTTGCCCCATAGCCAAGCATGTCAAAACCACCGGAACTCGACTGCAACTGGATCCAACCTTCGAGAGTCACTGCTGACGCCCCACTCGGGTACGCCGGGAGCGAATCATTGTAGAGATATGTCCCGGCATTCCCACTGAATCCTGCTCCACCTCCGATCTTTCCCGAGACCGCCGATGCTGACCCCGATAGCGTGTAGCCAGCGCTGCCTGAATCAGCCAACCCGACTCCACTACCATTTCCCAGGTGATAAACTGAAAGGTAGTTATTTCTCCATACGCCGCTAACGTTCTGTTGCGACGTGGTCACATTCGGGTTCCCGTAAAACAGGTAGATCACGGTGTCGACCGTGTGCGACAGCGTGGGAATTCTCACCCAGAAATTCACAGAACCGGTAGTAGGGCTATACGTGTCGATTTCAAAATCAAGTGGGCTCGCCCCCTCGGGATCAGGGGCGAAAACGATGTCGTAGCCATTTGCGTTTTGCACCAACCCACCGTTGCTCACCGTGGCCAGGTAGGGATATACCCCAGAAATCAATACAGGGAAGTCAGTCTGATCGGTATTAGGAACATTTGCATGACTGAGAACAAGCGCTCGACGATATGCGTAGCCATTTCCATAAGTCGCCTGAGCTCGGACCTGGACTGCCATGGACAACAGCACCAAACCAAATATTACCGCTCGCAGAAAGGACGGTTCGGGTCTGCTTTTTCCATTCTGGGGAAATGGAATCCGCCGGTTGGCCTTGTACGCGAGCCGCTGGCACACTAGCACGCCGACGGACACCCTCGTGGTATTCGATAGAACCACCAAGCGGCGACAAACGTTCATTTGCGTATCACTCCATTTGCGAAGGCAACTCAATCCTGCCGGATGAAGATCGCTTTAAAGGTAAGTGAGAATTCTCTTGCGCCCACGGAGCGCACTCGTCAATAAGAAACCGTTATCGAGTCCGCGCCGCCGGCGCGCGTCGACGTTAGTCCTCTCCCCAAGATGTCGTAGGTATGGCTTTCCAGGATCTTGCCGGCGGAATCCGTTACTGAAGTAAGCTGACCGGCAGAGTTGTATTGAAAAGAAACGTACGTGCCGTCGGGTTTAGTTACCCGCACTAGATTCGCCGAAGCATCGTATTGGTAGGACAAAGACACGCCGAAATCCGATGTAACACTTGTTACCACTGAAAAGATGGCGCCTCCAACCACCACGCCACCGTATGAAAAATAGAGATGCCGCCCCGAAGCATCTGTAACTGTGGTCAGCAGGTGCGACGAATCGTATGACAAACTCGCGGTATTACCGTTTCGGTCGCTGATCGAAGATAAATAGAAAGTCTGATTAGGGCTCAGGTTTCCCGGAGTGCCATAAAAACTCCTGGTTGCACCGTCTTTTAATGTAAGAATCCAATACGGCGCGGCAACATATGGAGGTCCGTAATAAGTCATAGTGGCGCCACCATTCCGCGGCGCCGCAGTCCAAAACACCGGCGTGTAGCCTGTCGGTCCCCAACTCTGAGCAAACCCGTACGTCCACAGACTTCCGTCGCCGTGCAGATGTTTGATCATGTTATCGGGACCGATGAACACCTGTTCTTCAAAGGTTGACGACCACTCGTGACCGAACATTCCATAGTTGCTAACATCGGGGGTGGGCATACTGTTCCATGTCCTCGTTAGGTTCAAACCACCGCCCAACCCCGGTAGAGTGACATCCGATTGCTGGATGTAAGTGTCGCCCGTGGCCAAATTTATCGGCTGCGCCGCCGTAGCGCCGTTACAAGTTGGACAAGGTGCAGGAGGACAATCGTACAACGGAATAACGCAGTATTCAGTAAAATCAAACCCATTACAGTCGGAAACGCCAGGCGGCAGAGGGGGAACACATACTGCATACCACTGGGAATTATTGAAGCAGATAACGGACGCTTTGCAGTTGTTGATATTGCTCTGAGCTTCCAAGCTGATGCTCAAGAGAGTCTGCAAGAATACGCAAAGGGCACACACGACTGCCGTTCTTTTCACAGTTCCTCCTCCAAGTCGTTATTGCATTTACACCATCGATTGGGCAACCCATGGATAAGGGTTAGGTGCCCCCATCACGGCAATCGAAAACACCTAGGACACACGTCGAACCGTCACTGCTCTTGATTTCGGGTCCTCCGCACAGCATCAACTCAAGAAATAAGGCACGTCGCTCCGCTGGATTCCGCACACTTTGAAGTACCTTTTTTCAATCCTTCTATTCTGCCTAATCAACGAAACCGTTAAGGGGTCGCGACTTCGGTTCATGAAAAGCGTTTTGGCGAGACGCGAATGTGCGTCAACCTTCCTTGTCTTGCGAGTTATAGTTGTCCGACGATCGGAACAGACATCAAGTTGTCTCCTATCGGATCTGACGATACGATACAAAGTGAGGCACTAGCTGACGATGCCGACGGTTGAACTGCAACGTAACGGAAGACATCGTCCTAACAAGAAAGACCTCAACAAACCTGAGATCCGCAATTGTTCTTAGAAGGAGTGGCAATCAATTTAGGGATATTACTAATAGATGTCAAGAACAAAATGGATTACACCTGTGGAATTCTTGACGAGTTACAAATCGAAGCTTAAGGCGGCACATATAGAGTAAGTAAGTACCCCGGTGGAAGTTAAGCGTAGATACTCAAGCACTGTTCGGAAATCGTAACACATCTCGCTTTCGAGTTCTAGGCTCTCAGGAAGGAGTTATGTCGTACCTCTATGGGATGGAGAGCTAGAGATGAGTGGAAGCTTGTACAGAATCGTTAAAGCGATGCGGGTTAGACCTGACGAGCCACAAAATCGTAAGGTTAAGGAGATGAGTCTCGGGTAAGTGCCGCGCGGCATTTAAGCGTAGATACTCAAGCACTGTGCTGAAATCGTAACAAACCTCGCTTTCGGGTTCTCGGCTCACAAGGAGGAGTTATGTTTTACCTCTGTGGATTGAGAGCTACAGATGAGTAAGTTTGCGAACTGCCAGCAAGTAGCAACTAACTTGTCATATTATCCCGTGAACGGAAATAGGGGGCAGGTCAGGGGCGAGAAGTCCGTTGATCTCCGTCCTGCCGAAGATTGTCTTGGCGTCAAACTTCGGATGAGTCTCCAAATCGACAATGGCGTGTTCTGGCGCATGTCTGAGAATACGATCGACACGGATTTCCCCGCCGATATCTGGCTTATTAGCGAATGATTAAGGTCACGGATTTGTGATCTCAACAGGGCACCTAGCACGACCGTCAAAGTACTTAGGTAGCCACCTAAGATCTGATAAGTCACTGTAAGTATTTATCAGCGCCACTCTGAAAACCCTACGCTCATGAGCTTCCACACGCACCGCTTTGTGTGGCCTGATGTTTCACGTAATCGACGCAGCGGGCTTCTCCTAGCGCGGCGGGAAACTGCACCGGATTTTGCACCGACTGCCTGCATCCGGGGCTTACTGGCGTTTACTGGCCGTTCCGAGGAATATCAACGGAAGTCATTGAGGCGAAAGGTAGAAGATTTATTATCAGCAGCTTGTAGAGAATCGTTAAAGCGATGCGGGTAGATGGTGTGTCTGCCAGTTCCACCACTTCCGCTCTAAAATCAATACTCGCAGACTGTTCTACGAAAAACCCAAAGCCTGCCGACACTGGGCGAGGAACACCACGTCCACCATGCGTCCTTAGTCTTTATACACGGTCAAACGAGGCGGTTCAAGTTCGCCGCTGTGCCGATCAAACACCATCTGAACGTCAGACCACAGAGTATTAGGCCAAAATAAGTGTGTACCAGTGAACAGATTGCGCGACGCTGCGCATCGAATACCGCCATCTAGTGACACTATGAGCCTCAATGTCATCGGCCTCGGCGAGGTGCTATGGGATTTGCTTCCGGCTGGTCCCCAACTCGGAGGAGCCCCGGCGAACTTCGCCTATCATGTGCAAGCTCTTGGGACGCAAATTGGCGCGCAAGCCGAAGTCATCACGCGCATCGGCGATGACAATTACGGTCGCGAAATCATTCGCCGCTTTCGAAAGATGCGCCTCGGTGCTGCAACCGTGCAAATCGATGAAATCGCTCCCACCGGCACTGCACAGGTCGCGCTTTCTAAGAACGGGCTTGCCTGTTTCACCATCCAGGAAAACGTAGCCTGGGATTTCCTCGCTCTGACCGACGAGGCGCGATACTCAGTCCGTCAAGCCGACGCAATTTGCTTCGGCACGCTGGCACAGCGTTCCGCCCGCTCGCGCTCCACCATTCAACAACTGGTCGCGTCCTCCTCAAGCAATGCGCTGCGCGTCCTGGACATCAATCTTCGAGACTCCTTCTATTCGAGCCGAGTTGTCGAAGAATCGCTCCAACTGGCTAATATCCTAAAGCTGAACGACGAAGAACTCCCGATCCTGGTCGAAATGTTCGATTCGTGTGGAGGCGACACTCCTGTCCGGTTGTCAACACCGGAGCACTCCTCGGTGCCAACCGCGGCATCTATGCACCATCAAATCGAACGCCTCGCCCAAGCATTCGGCTTGCGATTGGTCGCATTGACGCGCGGAGCCAACGGTAGTCTGCTCTACCAAGCAGATGGAGAGGAACGACGCTGGTCGGACTCCGCCTCGCGCCCCGTGAACGTCATAGATACCGTCGGCGCTGGAGATGCCTTCACCGCCGCACTGGTTCTTGGGTTGCTTCGAAGACTCGACCTCGACGAAATCAACAACATCGCCAACGAAGTCGCGCGCTACGTCTGCTCCCAGTCAGGAGCCACACCAAAATTGCCGGTAGAATTCGCTAAGTGGTTTTCAGCCTCCTAATGGCCGCCACCGACCACGTCCGCATCACCGCCTCCGCGCTCAAGCATTGGGCCATCGGCCAGTTGCAAGACTCGCTCGCCGTCGGCCTCCTCTGGTTCGCCGGTCTTTGGATCATCGGTGTCCCCTGGGCTGCGCTGTGGGCGCTGATAGCGGCGGCCTTGCAGATCATCCCTCACTTCGGGCCCATCCTCAGCTTGCTCGGCCCCGTCCTCGCCGCCGCACTCCGCTGGCGAGATTGGCAGCATCCGCTTTACGTGCTCATTCTCTATGCGGTGATTGTCGCGGTGGATGGATTCCTGCTCCAACCCTACATCATGCGGCGGGTAGCGAGAGTACCGATCTGGGCGTCGATTCTCGTACCGCTCGTGCTTGGATTTCTGATCCCTTTCTGGGGATTCCTGCTCGCTCCTCCGCTGCTCGCGGTTGTGTATGCATTCAAGGCTCGCCGAACGCAATGAGGGTTCACCCTGGACCTGGACTAAGGCCCAACCGCAGCAGCGCCCGTCTGAGGCGACCATGCCGCTGTGTAAGATGCAGGTAGAGCATTTCATCCGGATTGGATTTGGCGCGGATAACCCGGACTAGGTCCTCTTTTTCTTCGCGTGTCCACCAACTCAATCCCGGCTCCAGGGTTAGAACAAGCGCAAAATTCTCGAACGCTGCTTTCTCCAAGTCGGTCCACGAAGATGTACTGATGCCCAGCGCTTTCTCCAGCGCCCGCAGCGATCGCAAGCGTATCTGCACCGCATCTCCGCCAAAATCGCGCGCCATCCTACGGTTGACCTGTAGTCCGATGTTGCGCGTCGAAAAGCTGTCCCATGCTCCTACGTCGCTTCCTGGCAACTCATAGAAGACGTGCCCCGCTGCCAGTCGCTTCAGCGTGCGCGCAGGAGTGCGGTATTTTGTGTCGGCGGAGATTTTCCTCTCTTCGCTTTCCGCCAATCTTTCCAGCTCAGCGCGTCCCGGTCGAAAGCCGAGCTTCCGATAGAACCAGAATGCCCCTGACTCAATCGCCTCCTCGTTGTCATGGCCAAGTTGATATGGATAGACCGAGACGCACGTCGTTCCCATAATGTGACAGAGGCAGCACAGCACCTGCGCGTAAATCCATCCCGCCTCGCCGCCGCGGAAGGTGTAGAAAGTATTGAAGCCGACTTCCATCCATTCGCACAAGCCTATGGCCTCGATGTAGTTGATGGGCACGCCATTCTTCAGCGTCAGTCCCGCGACGTATGCGCGCAGTGGAAGACGGCGGTCGGGCGGTAGGTTCCAAAGATACATTTCGGCGCCGCGTCCCACATCCGCTCGCACCACCGATCGCGGATCGCCGAGGGTCGTCCCGTACAGCTCGCGGTAGCGCACCAGCATCACTTCGCGGATCAAATCCATAATCTCTTCGCCGCGCTTGCGCGAAAGCCGCGTAAGTTTCGGCGGCCGCTTTGCCAACTCGCCGGCCAACGAAACCTGGCTGCGACTAATGAGCGGCTCGCTGTGATAAAAAACATTACGCACCGGCTTCCAATTTCTCGTGCGCGTGATGCTGGAGTTTTCCAGATGCCAGCGCAAAGGCACCCGCAGCGATTCGTAGAGTTCAGCTTTCTGTTGCGGTGGCAGCCGCAGATTAGCGAAGCGTTGAACTAGCCACGCAGGAATTGCGTGGGCACGATTTGATCCCTTTTTGCCCGCAGCCACTTCCAGCCACTGGCGCCAAGGGGTGTCAGCTTCGACATACGCGTCATCCTCCAGCAACGGCATAAAACGCGGCCCGGTATTTCCCAGCTCGCGTCCAGGCTCGTAGCTGTCCCATGCGATTTCAACTTTGCCAGGCAGGCGCTTGATGAGCCAACGGGCAACATCGAAACTGAGCGCGTCTTCCATCTGCGTGCCGGCGATGCCTGAGAATGCAAAAGTGTCGAAGTCCTCCATATCGCCGCCCGCTGCACGCAGAGCTTCTACTTTCTTGTGGAAGTGATTGAGTATTCGCTCGGTAGCGCGCACCACGGCTGGCCCTTGCGGAAAAGCGCGCAGAAAAAGCAGCGCTTCGTGAAATCGAATCAGGGAAGCGGTATCGGTAAAGGGCGCAACGTCAAGCCGCTTCAGCAGTTCCACTACGTGTGCCGCTTCGCCGCGACCGAATCTGTGGCGACGGGATTCGAGTAGTGTGAGTTGAGGATCGAGAGTTTTTGCAGGCATGGCCAAGTCCACAAGCGTACATCATGCCCTGTCCGCCAGGGTTGGCTTGGCGATGACGTAATGTCGTCGCCATCTAGCCGGTAACTTCGCCCGCTCGATGAGTTGGCGTCGGCGTCGCAAAGAAATCGGCGATCAGCGGCCTAGCGTCCGGTGGCCCCGTTACTTCAAGGCAAATTGCTTGATTATCAGCGGCGACGATAATTTTGAAAGTTAAGAACGGACAGCACTGGCGCTCAAGATCCACAAGGCTGACAATCTGAGCCAGCGCCGCCGAACTCGGCGCGAAGCGATAGACATAGCCGAGCGGCAGGGAAGTCACGTCGAGGGCAGTATTCCGAAAAGCATCCAGAAGAGTTTTCCGGCGCTCCCGCATTTCAGCATCGTTGAGCGTGCAGGCGATCGGCGGGCCCATCGGCATAGCCTAACCGCTTGGCGGAACAACTTCAAACGGGACCATCATTTTGCCGGCGCATAGCCTGATGGGCGCACCGCTCTCCATGCTATAATCTCTATTCGCCTGAACGTGTTTACGTCGAGGCCGATCCTGTGAACTCCTCCGCGGGCGGAATCCGTAATTCCGAGAATCAGCGCAATTCGACTACTCTAGAGACGAGGTAGAACCATGTCCGGCCATTCCAAGTGGGCAACCATCAAACACAAAAAAGGCGCCCTCGACGCCAAACGCGGCAAGATCTTCACTCGTCTCATTAAAGAAATCGCCATGGCCGCGAAGTCGGGCGGCGATCCTGACATGAATCCGCGCCTGCGCACCGCCATCCTCGCGGCCAAGGCCGAAAACATGCCGGCCGACAACATCAAGCGCGCCATCCAGCGCGGCACCGGCGAATTGCCGGGCCTAACCTACGAAGAATTTATTCTTGAGGGCTACGGACCGGGCGGCGTGGCGCTGCTCGCCGAAATTTCCACCGACAACCGCAATCGCACAGTCAGCGAAATCCGTCACGTCTTCGGCAAGAACAACGGCAACATGGCTGAAGCGGGCGCCGTCTCCTGGATGTTCAAAAAGAAGGGGGACATCGTCGTTCCCAAGTCCGCCGCCAAAGAAGACGATCTGATGAACATCATTCTCGAATCAGGCGGAGAAGACCTGAAAGATGAAGGCGAGAACTGGGAAATACTGACTGAGCCTTCCGCATACGAAGCGGTTCTCGAAGCCGTGAAGAAGGCTGGCATCACTCCCGCCTCCTCGAGCGTCAGCATGGTTCCCGACAATTACATCAAATTAGAAGGCCAGCAGGCAATGCAGATGATTCGCCTCCTGGAAGCGTTAGAAGATAGTGACGACGTGCAGAACGTGCATGCCAACTTTGATATCGACCAGAAGTTGCTCGAAGAAGTTGCTGGCTGAAGTCCTGGAGCGATTGCGCTCGCCTCATTAGGAAAAGTTTTCAACACCATTGAGGAAAAGTTTGTGGAAAACTGGAAGGTTACTCCTGTAACTTCCGACTAACCAATCGCTTCAACATTCTGCACTGCCTAGGGTGCTTACTGTATTGATTCTTCCTTGACCAAATCGCACACAGCGAAGACGCGCTTAGACAAGCTGCTCGTAGACCGTGGCCTGACCTCCTCGCGCCAGCGCGCACAGGCCCTGATTCTAGCCGGCAAAGTTCTCGTCAACGAACAAAAGATCGAGAAAGCTGGCGCATCGATCGATCCCGATTCCGCTCTCCGCCTGCTCGGCGAAGATCTGCGCTACGTCAGCCGTGGCGGCCTCAAGCTAGAGAAGGCGCTCGAGCACTGGACAATCGATCTTCGCGGCAAAGTCTGTCTCGACGTTGGAGCTTCCACGGGCGGCTTCACTGACTGCATGTTGCAGCACGGCGCGGCCCGCGTGATTGCCGTCGATACCGGCTACGGTCAGATCGATTTCAAACTTCGCAACGATCCGCGCCTGCGTCTCCTGGAGAAAACCAACGCCCGCTATCTCGAGCCCAACGCTATCGGCGAGGCG
The DNA here is from genome assembly GCA_963822025.1 of uncultured Acidobacteriaceae bacterium. GTDB lineage: Bacteria > Acidobacteriota > Terriglobia > Terriglobales > Acidobacteriaceae > Acidiflorens. The sequence continues at coordinate 31,171 of CAWGFW010000003.1, forward strand.
ATTGACTTCATCGCTATGGATGTCTCTTTCATCTCGGCGACGCTGGTGCTGCCAGCGGTAGTTCGCGCCTCTTCGCCTATCGACCGCGCGACCAGCAAAATAGCTCGTTCCACTAGTCGCCAGATCGTCGTCCTCGTAAAGCCGCAATTTGAAGCGGGCAGGGAACTAGTGGGCAAGGGCGGAATCGTGCGCGACGAAGCGGCCCAGCGAGCCGCTATCACAAAAGTAGAAGCAGCGCTGTCAGCCCTCGGATGCACGCATACCGACTCGATCGAGTCGCCCATTCTCGGAGGCGAAGGCAATCGCGAATTCCTGCTGCACGCCGAGCTTCCTGCGCCGGTCTGCCGCTGATTCTGTACAATCGACATTCCGATCTCCGAACGGAATATCGGAATGTGAGGACGCGCCAGAACGACCGTAGAAAATAATCCGCAAATATGCCAACGTCCATTCCAATCTCAACCCGCCACAAAACCGTCGCTATCATTTCCAAGCCCGATCGCCCCGAGCTTGCGGAAGCGCTGCCCGCGCTCGAAAAGTGGTTGCATCAGCACAACTATGCGGTCGTGGTCGACGAAGAGAGCGCCGCCTACTTTTCCGCGTCTGCCGTAATGCCGCGTGGCGACCTGGCTCAGCGTTCCCCAGATCTGGCTCTTGTCCTCGGAGGGGATGGCACTCTGCTCTCCGCCGTGCGCGCGGTCGCAAAAGCCGGCACGCTGATTCTCGGTGTAAACCTCGGGACCCTCGGCTTCATGACCGAACTTACTTTGTCGGGACTGTATCCAGCTCTCGAAGCGATCGAGAAAGAGCATTACATCATCGACAGCCGTTCCATGCTTAGCGCTTCGCTGATCCGAGGCGGCGAGACGTTGGCCACGCATGCCGCTCTCAACGAGGTAGTGGTCAGCAAGAGCGCCATCGCCCGCTTGAATCATTTCGAAGTTTTCGTCGACGCGGAATTTGTTTCGAGCTATCGGGCCGATGCTCTGATTATCGCCACGCCCACTGGTTCTACCGCGTATTCTCTGGGAGCGGGCGGCCCAATTCTCAACCCCGACGTGAATGCTTTCGTGATTACACCTGTCTCGCCGCACGGATTAACCCATCGCCCAGTAGTTGTGCGCGACACGGTCGAGATCGAAATCCACGTCCAGACCGGCAAGGAAGATGCTTATCTGAGTTTCGACGGACAGGTCGGCATGCCTGCGCGAGGCGGCGATATCGTGCGTTGCGTCAAGTCCGAGCATCAGGCCAAGTTGCTGCGCTTCCAGAAAACATTTTTCGAAGTGCTCGCCACCAAGCTCAATTGGGGAGAACGGTGAACGACGCCGATCCTGGGAACAACGCTCGCGGAAATGTTGTGAAAGAAAACTTCGCGGACGAAATGCATCATCGTCTTACCGAGCACACCTTCGACACCGGCGAAGTTCAATTGAATTATGCCGAGGGCCCAGCCAATGGCCCGCCCCTCCTGCTGCTGCACGGACTCGGACGGCACTGGCAGGTATTTCTGCCGCTCATGCCCGCCCTCAGCCAGCGCTGGCACATTTTCGCGCCCGACCTTCGTGGCCACGGCAGGTCCTCGCGCGTCGCTCGCGGATATGACGGCCCACGATATTCCTCCGACATCGCCAGCCTTCTTCGCGAGCGCGTTGGCGCGCCGGCGGTCATCTTTGGACATTCTCTAGGCGGCATGCTGGGCATGTGGCTCGCGTCGCATCATCCGGAACTGGTGCGCGCCCTCATTCTAGGAGACAACCGCATCATCGTCGGAAGCCTTCATCATCCAATGTATACCGCCCTATTCTCGGGACTCCGCGATCTCGCTCGCAAGGGCGGCACGGTCGACGAAATCGCAGAAGGCATCGGGAAAATTGGGCTGCCTCTTCCGGGTAGTGACAGCGATAGCGCTGAGATCATCTCGATCAGTCAGCTTCCCGGAAACGACAAAGCGTACCTCACCCAATGGGCGCGCTGCGTGCAACAAGCCGATCCCGACACCTACGACATGGTGCTCGATGGATCGTCGCTCGAGGGTTGGGATGGAGAGAAGTTGCTGCGCGGAATCGCCTGCCCCACATTGCTTCTCCAAGCCACCCAGGAGTCAGGCGGCCTGATGTCTGATGTGGACGTTGCTCTTGCCAAGCGCTTGCTGCCTCATCACGTGCACGTGAATTTCTGCAACCTCGGCCACGCTCTCTTCATCCAGCAGCCGGAACCGGTGTTGCGGGCAGTGACGAACTTTCTGGATTCGCTGTGAGATTGGTGTTGCAGTAGCTAACCCTGCTCCGTTCGCATCTGATCTTCGAAGCTTTCGCGCCGCCGTATCACCTTTGCCTTCGCGCCATCCACCAGCACCTCCGCCGCGCGACCTCTGGTGTTGTAGTTCGATCCCAGCACCGCTCCGTACGCGCCCACATCGAGGATGGCCAGCAGATCGCCCTCGCTAACGATGGCAAGTTTTCGATCGCGCGCAAAAAAGTCGCCGGTCTCGCAGATTGGGCCAACCACATCGGTAATCTCCGTTTCCTTCGATCCGCAGCGAACCGGAACGATCTCATGGTATGCACCATATAGTGATGGTCGCATCAGATCGTTCATCGCCGCATCGACTATCAGAAACCGCTTACGATGATTGGTCTTTCGGTAGAGAACCCGCGTCAACAAAACGCCTGCCGCTCCTACAATCGCGCGTCCCGGCTCGAGCAGCAAATGCAGCTTCATTCCGCGCACCGGTCCAAGCACCGCCCGCGCATACGCCGCAATCTGTTTTTCAAAGTTCGGTTGCGTTCCTTCGTAAGAAATTCCCAAACCTCCGCCCGCGTCGATATAGCGAATTTCGTGCCCCTGCCCGCGCAGCTCGCGGACCAGTTCGACTACACGCGCTAGCGCCTCTCGAAATGTGCCAACATCGGTAATTTGCGATCCAATATGAACACTCACTCCGGCCACGTTCAAATACGGTTCCTTCGCGGCTCGCGCGTAAAGCTCCTGCCCCTCCGGAATCGGCACGCCAAACTTATGCTGATGCAAACCCGTCGATATATAAGGATGAGTTTTTGCCGAGACGTTGGGATTAACCCTTATGGCGACGGCCGCACGTCTCTTCAACCGGGTAGCGGTCGCCGAAAGCAGAGTCAACTCCGAAGCGCTTTCAACATTGAACAACAATATCCCCGAGCGCAAGGCAAGTTCTATCTCCGCCGCAGTCTTGCCCACTCCAGAAAACACTACCTTGCTCGCGGACTTTCGGTGGACGCGCAGGACTCGTTGTAGCTCGCCCCCTGAAACTACGTCAAAGCCCGCGCCTTCGCCAGCAACCAGGCGTAGAATCGCCAGCGTTGAGTTCGCTTTAACGGAGTAGCACAGCGTGTGAGGAATGGCTCGAAACGCACCGTGGAAAGCCCTAAGTCGTGCGCGAATCATCTCCGCCGAATAAACATAGAGGGGAGTTCCGTAGCGCTTGGCCAGGCGTTCCAGCGCAACGCCCTCACAGTCGAGCTCTTCGCAGTCAAGATCTTCGCAATCGAGATCCGTGGTGCGCGCTCCCATGTCCCCTGCGCGATAACCAAACGCAGGCGGCCGCAGCGACGATTCGCGCGCGCGCTTCACTTGCGTTTGCCGGTAGACTGGCCGTCTTTCACTTTGATCGCGACCACCGTCTGATCGTCAAATGTATCCACGCCCGCGGCGTGTTCGGTCACCGCTTTGAAAATCTCGTTGACTACACACTCTGCCGATTTTGTTGCGCAGCCTGCGACGATCGCCTCCACGCGCTCCTGGCCAAAAGAGTGGCCGTGTCGATTGCGCGCGTCGAGAATGCCATCGCTATAGAATACGAAAAGATCGCCGGGCTTCGCCTTGAAACTCAACTCGTCATACTCCGCCTCATCGAAAAGCCCCAGCGGCAGCCCGGTAGCGTCGATGAACTCAATCTTCCCCTCGTGACAATAGATAGGACGGGGCAAGCCGGAATTTGCCACCAGTAGCGTTCGGCGCTCGTCATCCCACACCGCATAAATGATTGAGACGAATTGCGCCGCGATCCGGCGCTCCGCCAGCGAGAGATTCACCGCCGAAAGCATCTCCGCCGGTCCCGGTTCGATCGGCGCATGGGAGCGCAGAATGCCGCTCACCAGCGCGGCATAAATGGCCGCGGGCGCGCCTTTGCCGCTCACGTCTCCAATGGCAATTCCCAGCCGCGACAGTGAATAAGGAACGAAGTCATACAGATCGCCGCCAATGGCGCGCGCCGGAACAAACTTCGCCTCGACCTCAAGATGCTTCATCTTGGGGCGCGAATGCGGCAGCAAACGAAACTGCAGCTCGCGCGCCAGCGCCAGATCGCGCTCCAGTCGCTGCTCCTGTCGCGCAATCTCCTCATACAGCCGCGCATTTTCAATCGCGATCGCGAGTTGCGCGGCAAGTGTGGTCAAAGTCCGCTTATGATCTTCGGTGAAATAGCCGCGCCGAGTGTGTTCCAGATCAAGCACACCGATTACCCGTTCCTGATAGATCAGCGGAACCGCCAACTCCGAGCGCGTCTCCGGATTGCCCACGATGTATATAGGGCTCTTGGCCACGTCGGGCACAAGCACCGCTTCTTTCGCCTGCGCGGCGTGCCCGACGACTCCGCGCCCAAGTGGAATGTCGTGCTTCAGATGCAGCCTTTCTTCGAAGCGCTGCGCGAAGCGGTGCTGCAGTTTCTCTCCCCGCGCGTCGAGCAGAAGAATGCTGAACATCTGATAATCGATCAGCCGCTTGAGTAACTCCGCGATGCGCTTCAGCAGTTCATCGAGGTTCAAAATCGATGTCAGCTCCCGCGCAATCTCGTTGAGCAACAGCAGCGTCCGCGCCTGGCGCGTGATGCGGGTGTGCAGCCGCGCGTTCTCAATACCGACAGCCATGCGCGACGCGATCAGCGTCAACAGGCGCTTGTGTTCTTCGGTGAAATAGCCGGTCTCGCGCGCCTCAATGTCGATCACGCCGATCACGCGATTCTTGACAATCAGCGGAATCGCCAGCTCCGAATGCACATTCGGCATGGCCTCGATGTAAAAATCCTCCTGCGCCGCATCCGCGACCAGCACGGCCTGCCGCGTCTCAGCGGCCCGCCCGGTCACGCCCTGGCCGACCTTTACGCGCAGCCGCTCCGCAACTTTTGGCGGATAGCCCACATGAAACCGCACATACAATTCCTGCCGCTGCTCGTTGAGCAATAGGATCGCGAAAATTTCGTAGTCGATAACCTTGCGGACGATTTCCGCCACGCGTTGCAGCGTCGTTTCCAGATCGAGCGTGGTATTGACCACGTCGGCCACTTCCAGCAGCAGAGGCTCCACGCCGCGGGCAGGCTCGATTTGCGAAACCGTAGTATTCACAGGCTTCATCATAGCAGCCGATTAATTTGCGATTGGCGATTTGCAATCGGCAACTTAAAAAGCAAACGTGCGGGGTTTTTCGCGATCACTAATTACAAATGCTTCACAAATTTTCCAGCAGACAAACATCCGGAAGATTCCGATACCGCTCCGCATAATCCAATCCATACCCCACCACATAAGCATCCGGAATAGTGAACCCGATATACTGCGCCTTAATCGGCTGTTTGCGCCGCGAAGGCTTGTCCAGCAACGCCGCAATCCTCAGCGACTTCGGCTGATGCGCCTGCACCAGCTTCGAAATGTAGTTGAGCGTCAGCCCGGTATCGAGAATGTCCTCGACGAGAATCACGTTGCGCCCCGTCATGGAACTATCCATATCTTTAGTCAGCCGCACCTCGCCGAGCGAATCCCAAGCCGCATGGCCCGCCGGATCCTCTTTAACCGTAGGCCGATTTCCATAACTCGACACCCCGATAAAATCAAACGTCGCATCGAGCGGAATCTGCCGAGCCAGATCACCCAAAAAAATCGCCGCGCCCTTCAAAACGCCGACGAGAATAATCGATTGGCCGGCAAAATCGCGCGCAATTTCTTTGCCGAGTTCGGCAACCCGTTTCGCGATCGCTTCGCGTGAGATCAATACTTTAAGTTCGGGCATAGTGCATCATCTTATACACGACTTTGCCTGCAACCGAAAACGTTTTAAATCAAACTAATATCCTGGCGTGCTGGTTTGGCGAGCGAAACGTCAGTCGCAGCCGCAGCAAGTTAAGTTTGGCTATAAAATGCTAAGTCGCCCCGGAGGTGTTTTTTGAATATTAAAGGACTACATCTAACGTGGCTAGGACACGCCACCTTCCGCATCCAGACGCCCGAAGGCAAGACGCTCTACGTCGATCCCTGGATCGCCGGCAATCCCAAGTGTCCCGGCGCCGATAAAAACGTCAAGCACGCCAACGTCCTCATCTGCACTCACGGCCACGGTGACCACATCGGAGACGCCGTCAACGTCGGCAAAAAGCACAACTCGCTCGCCGTCGGCATCTACGAGCTCTGCCTCTGGCTACAGAAAAAAGGAGTCAAACAAATTGCGCCCATGAACAAGGGCGGCACGCAAACCGTCGCCGACACGAAAATCACCATGGTCCACGCCGTCCACTCCTGCGGCATTCAGGATGGCGACGAGATCGTCTACGGTGGCGAGGCCTGCGGCTACGTCCTCGAATTCTCCAACGGAGTCAAGCTCTACCACGCCGGTGACACCAACGTCTTCAGCGACATGGCCATCATCCGCGATCTCTACGCGCCCAAAATTGTTATGCTGCCCATCGGCGACCATTTCACCATGTCGCCGCGCGAAGCCGCCTACGCCTGCAAACTCCTGCAACCCGAAACCGTAATCCCCATGCACTTTGGCACCTTCCCGCAACTGACCGGCACGCCCAGCCAGTTGCAGAAGCTCGTGCCCGACGTAGAAGTGTTAGAGATGAAACCTGGCCAGACAATCTCGTGAAGAATTTGTTTTCGCTTTTGGTAGTGCAGCGGTTTACCGCTTGTGCTGTTGCTTTTGGGTGGCGCAGCGCTTCAGCGCTGCGATAAATGCTCCGTTAACGATAGCGGCTTTAGCCGCTGAGGGATGCCGCGAGCTCGACCAATTGTTCGCCAAACTATTTAGTCCCTGAAATAACGAAAGGAACTCCATGACCAAACCGACCAAGCCCGACTGGCGCATGGGCGATATCACCGCCCCCGACGTCGACGACTACCTCTACGCTATGCTCCCGGCGCGCGACGCCGTCCTCACCGAGATGGAGAACGAGGCCGCCAAGCGCGACATCCCCATCGTCGGCCCAGCCGTAGCGCGCATCTTTCATCAACTGGCAACCATCAGCGGCGCCAAGAAAATCTTCGAGATGGGCTCGGCCATCGGATACTCCACCATCTGGTGGGCCCGCGCCGTAGGCGACACCGGACGCGTCATCTACACCGATGGCGATCCCAAGAACGCCGATAAAGCCCGCGGCTATTTCGAGCGCGCCGGAGTCACCAAGCGCATCACCGTCCGCGTAGGCGACGCCCTGGAATTTCTTTCAGAAGAGAAGCAGCCCTTCGACATCATCTTCAACGACATCGACAAAACCGACTACCCGCGCGTCATCCGCCTGGCCCTCCCGCGCCTGAAAACCGGAGGCCTCTTCATCACCGACAACGTCCTTTGGAGCGGCAAGGTCGCCAAGCCCCCCGCCAATCCCGACGCTCAAACCAAAGCCATCCTAGAATTCAACAAATTGATCTACGAATCAACAGACCTCTTCACCACCATCCTGCCCATCCGCGACGGCGTAGCCGTTTGCGTGAAGAAGTAGGGAGGAGGAGCAGGGAAGCAGGGAAGCGAGGTACCGCCTGGAATTGTCATCCCGAGCGAAGCGAGGGATCCGCAGTTTGCCGGCGCGAACGACGTTGCCGTGTTCGCGAAGAAGCAGGGAAGCTAGACACTATCACTTTAGCGCTCAACAACGTGCCGGAGGTCAAGATTCCGTGAAAGCCTACACCTACTCCGAGGCGCGGGAAAAGTTTGCGACGGTGCTTGAGGAAGCCGAACGCGACGGGGCCGTTGAAATTCGCCGCCGCGATGGCGCCGTTTTCAGAATCCAACCAGCGCGAAAATCCAATTCGTCGCCCCTCGATGTGAAGGGCGTCAAATTAAAATTATCCACTTCGGATCTAGTTGCAATCGTTCGCAAGGGCCGTGAGCGCGGCTAGCCTGAGTACAAACATGACGCTTCGCCCAATGCTAAAATCACCCTTTCCCACGCCGATGAAAACCCCCACACTCCCGCAGGTCGCACAAATCCCGGAAACTCTGCCCCGCACGCAGTTGCAAGCGAAGCCGGACTCGAACACTGACGTCCTCATCGTTGGAGCCGGCCCTACCGGCCTGGCCTGCGCCATCGAGATTCAGAAGGCTGGCTTCAAGGCGCTCATCATCGACAAGGGATGCCTCGTCAACTCCATCTATCGCTACCCGACCAACATGGTGTTTTTCACCACGCCTGAGCTGCTCGAGATTGGCGACATTCCTTTCACCACTTCGGCGGCGAAGCCTACGCGGCTCGACGCGCTCGAATATTACCGCCGCGTCACCGAGCACTATCGTCTCGATGTCCGCCTCTATGAGTGGGTCAAGACCATCACCGGCGAAGATAAGGATTTTCGCGTCGCCACCAGCGATCGCCACGGAGCCATCCACGACTACCGGGCGCGCAAAATCATTCTCGCCACCGGCTACTACGATCTCGCCAATCAACTCGAGATCCGCGGAGAAGATCTGGAGAAAGTCTTTCACTATTACCGCGAGCCTCATCCGTATTTCGATACCGATGTGCTGGTCATCGGCGGCAAGAATTCAGCCGCCGAAGCGGCCCTCGACCTGTGGCGTCACGGAGCGCGCGTCACTCTAGTCCATCGGGAACCGCAGATCCACAACCACGTTAAATACTGGGTGCGTCCCGATATCGAGAACCGCATCAAGGCCGGCCAGATCCCCGCGCACTTCAACAGCACCGTAGAGGAAATCAACGAGGATTGCGTCGTGCTGCGCACTCCCTCCGGTCGCCTTCGCCTGAAAAATGATTTCGTCTTCGCGCTCACCGGCTACCATCCCGATTACGATTTCCTGCGCAGCGCAGGCATCGAACTGGCCACCGATCAGATGCGTCCCATCTGCGATCCCGAGACACTGGAATCGAATGTTCCGGGAATGTACGTGGCCGGCGTGATCGTCGCCGGTTCGCGCACCAACGAAATTTTCATCGAGAATGGCCGCTTCCACGGCAAGCTGATCGCCCGCGACCTCGCCGAAAAGCTCGGCGGCGGCAATCCAAACTTTCCTCTTGACGCGACCTAAGGTCGGTCGGAAAAAGGCGAACACTTAGCGGAAATGTTCCACGTGGAACATTTGTGGTGGCAGTTGTATAGTTATGAGTGTGTAAGTACATAACTGTGTGGTCGGATATGTGTTACGTCATTGATAATGCTTGATGTTTCCTCCTGGGATGGGCTGGCGCTGGCGGTGGTTGCCAGCGGAGAGGCGTCGAGGAAGCGGTCCGGTTGCGCTGGAGCGGCATAGCGAAAGGCCCCGCGGGTTGTGGCGTCGCACGGCGGGGCGCTATGTGCTTCGCGGAGGCAACCCGCAGTCGCTAGAGGGCGATCCGCCGAAGGGCTTTATTGTGGTGATCGGTTTCGACAGCGTGGAGAAGGCGCGGGCGTGGCACGATTCGCCGGAATATTCGGCGATCAGGCCGTTCCGGCAGAGCCGCGACTAAAAGCCGGCTGATTTTGGTGGAGGGGGTTGCGCCGCACGAGGGTGAACGGCGAGAGTGGAATTACTTTCAGACGACAATCTTTGGCTCGCTTTATTTACACGTCGATAGGGCAGTGGGCCGACCAACCGGTTTCGGAGGACCTATTCGTGTTGGATATAGAACATTTCGACTAGGTCCAAAATGAAATGAGCTGGATCTTCTCCGCGCTCTTTCATGTAGAGCATCTCTTTGAGTTGATCCGGTGTTATAAAGAGCACTACGATCTTGGAGTCACTGAATATCGTATTTCTCCTAATGTGAGCAGAATCGTTGGGTTTCTTGTTACATACCATCAGTGCCAGGCGACCCCAGTGCGGCCTGATATAACTCTTGGTCTGGTCTATCTCTTCCTTTCCTACCTCAGATTTGTCGTAGTTCTTGAATTCACAGAGAATTATTCGTGCGCCGAGTTCTACAAAAAGTTTGGCCCATGCGGAATCCCCGGTCATATTGCGATTCGGGAAAACGGCGTCCCTTCTGTCGATGCCCGAGTATGATCGGGCTTGCGGTTTAGGAACCTCGAGGGGAGGTACAAACAGATGCGTTAGAATTTCGACGCAGATATCTTCAAATTCTCGCCAACCTGCTGCCCCTTCAGGGCAGTTCTCCAACCGGGCTATGAGCTCTGATGGACTAGCCATTTTCTTCGATTGGCTCAGGTGCGGCGAAATACTTCTTGGTTACCTCAGGATGCATAGCCAACAACCGCTTCAGTTCGGGCCCCTCGATTACTCGCAGATCCGTCTGCTGTCCTGCCTTACTTAGGAAGTCTTTCGCTACTGAAGAAAGAATCCCGTTTGTTACGAAGAGTCCTTTCCCCGCCTCCGCGCGAGAGAAAACGTCCGCTGTAAACCGGCGGAAATATTCCAAGCTCAACCGATCCTGGCGCGTGTACTTCGTTTGGACAAACCAGTCCTCAGTCTTAGGTTTCCCAAATTCATCTTTAGATTGGTATCTAGCGACAATGTCAATCCCCTGGTCACCAGGTCCACCCTGGAGTTTGACGTCAGAGAAATGTAACAGCGTCAAGAGTTCGGCAACCATACTCTCGAACACTCGCGGGCTCACGGCGGCGAAATCAATCCGAGGTATGTATTCGATTGAAGAAACTAATCGTTGAAGCTGCTGTTCGTTCTGATCGCGCAAGTCAAACCACATGTACGTGGCAAGCGCATCGGGCACTTGAGAGTCGTCTATTCGTACCGGCAGGATCGTGACATCGCGGGCTGCCAGGTCGGCATGGAGTCCGGACGCCAGCTCCTCACGCATCCAATGGCTTCGGACCGAGTTGCGAGAAAGCAGTACGATGACGAAATCGGCTGCACGGGTCGAATTCTGAAGTGCTGAAGAAACCGAGTCCCCGGCTGCCAACTCCCTGTGAAACAGCCACGTACGGAGGTGCGAGGATTCCAGCTTCTGCTGAATTCTTGCCGCTACCGATCGGTCTTGGTTCGCATAGCTGATAAAGACGCGGGGTTCAGATTTCGGCGCTTCCGCCATAATGGTTATCGTGTTAAGCAATTATAGGCGACTCCCGCCCGCCTACCGTGGTATAGCCGGGTTCCTTGGGAAGATATAGGGCGTTCTCGGTGAATTTCGCACGGTGTGGAATGGGCATATGGAGCCGCGAAGATTCCGATCTTCTCGAACGCGCTTGCCCTCCCTGTCGACGAGCGTGCCGCGTTGGCTAATACGCTGCTCGACACGCTTGCTGGTTACGGATAAATCCGCGCAAGAGGCTTGGGATGCGGAGGTGGGTCGTCGCATTGAGGGCCTACAGGCGGGCAGGGAAGTTAACGTTCCGTGGGAAGACCTGCATCGTGAGCTGTTGGCTATGATGAACGTCTAACCCGCCTGCATGGCCGCCAATCTCCTACGTCTGATTGTGGGTGGTGTAGGGGTCCTTCGACTCCGCACGGACTTCACTTCGTGAAGTTCCTGCTCCGCTCAGGATGATAACTGATAGGGAATTGGGAATTCCTGCGCTGGTTTATACTGACCTCATGTCGGACGCTGCCTCCAAGACGTTTTACCTGGAAACTTTTGGCTGCCAGATGAATGCTCACGACTCGGAGAAAGTTGTGGGGACGCTTTTGGCGCAGGGGTATCGGCAGGTTCCTACGGTCGAAGAGGCGGGGCTGGTGCTTTATAACACTTGCTCGATCCGCGATAAGGCGGAGCAGAAGGTGTTTAACCGGCTGGCGGATTATAAGAAGTATCGCGCGCAGGGGAAGCAGTTTGGCGTGCTGGGGTGTGTGGCGCAGCAGGAGGGGGAGAAGATTTTTGAGCGGGCTCCGTATGTGTCGCTGGTGTGCGGGTCGGCTTCGTACCGGAATCTGCCGCAGATGCTGGTGCAGTTGGAGGCGGGGTCGTCGCGCGTGACTGGGCTTGACGATCGCATGACGGATGAGTGCTTTGAGACGGAGTTTACGGCGCGCACGAATCCGCATCGCGGGTATATCACGATTATTGAGGGATGCGACAAGTTCTGCGCTTATTGCGTAGTGCCGTTTACGAGAGGGAAGGAGCGGTCGCGGACTTCCTCCTCTGTTCTTGACGAAGCGCGGCAGCTGGTGGATCTGGGGTATACGGAGATTCAGCTGCTCGGGCAGAACGTTAACTCTTATCGCGATCCTTCTGGATTAAAAAGCTTTGCTGAGCTGCTGGTCGCTGTGGCTTCGGTTGGCGGGATTCGGCGGGTGCGGTTTACTACTTCGCATCCGCGGGATTTTGGGCGGGATATTGTGGAGGCTATCGACGCGACTCGGGCGCTTTGCGATCACGTGCATTTGCCGGTGCAGAGCGGATCGACGCGCGTGCTGGATGCCATGTCGCGGCTCTATACGCGGGATGAGTATCTGGAGAGGATTTCTTGGATTCAGGCGGCGCGGCGCGATATTTCGCTGACTTCGGATCTGATTGTGGGGTTTCCGGGAGAGACGGAGCGGGAGTTTGAAGAGACGTTGTCGCTGATGGACGCGGTCGGATATGACAGCGTTTTTACCTTCAAGTATTCGCCGCGGCCGAATACTCCGGCGCTGCGGCTGGAGGATGCGATTCCGGAGGCGGAGAAGGCGCGGCGGCTGGCGATTTTGAATGATCGGCAGAAGGAGATTGGGGCGCGGCGCAATCAGCGGCATGTTGGGCAGACGGTTGAAGTGATGGTGGAAGGGAAGAACGCGGCCCGCGGACAGTGGGTGGGGCGGACTTCGCAGATTAAGGTGCTGAATTTTACGGCTCCTGCGGGCGTGGAGTTGGCGGCGGGGAGCTATGTTGACGTGCGCGTGACCGGATGTTTTCCGAATAGTTTAGTGGGTGAGTTGGCGGTCTAGCGGGTTCTGTCTTGGGCAAATGCAGATCCTTCACTGCGTTCGGGATGACAAGAATTATTGATCGGGATGGCGAGAATCCTTCGTTTGTGACGATAAGAGTTTTGTTGGTGATTTGAGGGTCTTATGGAAGTTGAGATGAAAATTCGCGGGTTGATGATGGACCCGGTGTCGAATATGCCGATCGTGCTGCTGAAGGATGTGAGCAGCGACACGGTGCTGCCGATTTGGGTAGGCGTGTATGAGGCGAATGCGATTGCGCTGGAGATTGAGAAGGTGAATACTCCACGGCCGATGACGCATGACCTCATCAAGAACGTCCTCACCGGACTTGACGCGCTGGTTCACAAAGTGGTGGTCACCGAGTTGAAAGATGACACTTTTTATGCGGTGATCTGGCTGGAGCGGGAGGGGCATGTGATCAGCATTGATTCGCGTCCGTCGGACGCGCTGGCGCTGGCGCTGCGCGTGGATTGCCCGATTTTTGTCGAGGATGAAGTGCTGAAAAATTCGAAGCAGTCGGCGAATCCGGTGCCGGCAGTGAATAGCGAGGAGCTGCGGAAGTGGCTGGAAGACCTGGGGGATGATGATCTGGGGAAGTACAAGATGTAGGAGCTGTCGGCTCTCAGCTGTCAGCTTTTCAGCTAATTCTACTGCGCGCCTCTCGTGGCTCTTATGATGACCTTTCTCCCGCTACCGGGAATTTCAATTTATGGCTGATTCGGCGGAACAGCTCCAGCGTATTTACCTGGCGGGATTTGAATTGCAGACGTTTGAGCGCTATCCGAAGTGCGTTGCCGTGGTACGCGACGGTTGTGTGGCGCTGCTGGTGCCGGGTGTGGATGGGTTGCAAGTTCTCGGGACGCCGGGGTGGCGCATGGGCGAGGTGATGGGCGTCCTCACGGAAAGCGGCGGGCGGAAGGTTTTTCAGGCTAAGAACGAGGTGGTTGAGGCTACGGCCGAGAGGCTGGCGGTGTTGGAGAAGTTCCGGGACGATTTGCGGGGTCTTTTGTCGTAATCGAGTGTCGTGATTCGAGATCACAGGCGCAGGCCGTTTGGATGTAGTTTACATAATACCTGTTATCGGACATTGCTGAAATGGCCCGCAACCGACGCAGATCCGAGGACGTATACGGCCCACGGTGCAATCTCGGTCTCGCTTATCCAGCGATAGGGCTCGTCTGCTCGCGCTAACGGTTCGTATTTTTGCAACAGCGCCAGCTGAGATTCTTTGAAGAGTCCCCGGTAGGATTCATCGCTCCAGAGGATGTCCTGGACCGGTCGCGAATCGGCATGGTCAGTGACAATGATGCGCACTTTGTCTCCCGGCTTGGCTGACCGGTTCTCGGGGAAATCCTTGGTCGAGAACGACGCCCACTCGTGGGTGTAGATTTCCGGGCGGGAGACGATCAGCACCAGCTTCCCTTCCGGATTAAGCAGGCGTCTGAGGTCGCGCAGGATGCGGACTTTCTTATCGCGGCCGGCGATGTTGTCGAAGGTGAAGGCGGCGAGCACCAGATCGTAAGCTCCGATTGAAAAGGTGCTCAGATTGCCTCTGGGAACGTTCGCCACGCGACCGTCGTCGCTTGGGATGAGGTGGTAGTCACCGGAGGGGTCGAGTTCGCGCGCCTTGCGGATCATATCCTCGGAGATATCAACCCCTGTGACTTCAAAACCTAGTTGGCGCAGAAACCGGGTAGAGCGCCCCGTGCCGCAGCCGAAGTCGAAGCTCTTGTGGCCGTGAACATGCTCGCGGAGGATGGCGGGGATGTCGCGATAAGCTAAGTGGTAAGTGTTCCTGAATTCCAAGGTCGCGTAGGCTTCTGCGCGAGCACTATCTTCATAGCAGTTGGCGAAGGTCGCGGATTTTGTTTTGGGGTCGGAGTCCATAGCCCGTTCTCCAGTCAGAGTATATGGCGGACTGTGCTTTGCGCCTGTGATGTAGGGTTAATTGAGTTGCCGAAAGGCGTACTACGCCCGTTCCTTCACTATATTGGCATCGGCGATTAAGCGAGAAACACAATCTTAGGGTGGAAGAGCGTGCCGGCGATCCGCGTAGCGATGGCGAGCAGCTCTCGCTGTCCATAGAAGACTTTTACCTGCGGGGCGCGCGACATTTCTGGAAGATTCACTGAGCGTCCGCTGCGAATGAGGGCTGCGCTTTCCTCGGTCGCGATTACGCTGGGCAATTGCGGCACCAGGTCTCTGGGGTGGACAAATAATGATTGAGCAGTTCCCTGCTGGCTTGCGTTCTGTAACGCTTCAAGCGTGTGGGCGTCTTCGATCGCGAATTCGGCTACGATGGTGCGGCGGAGGCTGGCAAGATGAGCACCGCAACCTAGCTTCTGCCCCATTTCGTGCGCCACCGACCGGATATAGGTGCCGGAGGCTACGCGGGCGCGAAAGGTGGCTTTGTCGGCGTTCGTATCCAGAATCTCGAATTCTTTGATTTCTACCTGAACCGCCTGGAGTGTGACTTCTTTCTTTTTGCGGGCGAGCTTGTAGGCGGGGACTCCAGCAATTTTCTTGGCGGAAAAAGGCGGCGGCATCTGCTCGATGATGCCTACGAACTGAGCGGCCAGGGCGCGCACTTCTTCGTAATTGAGGTGGACCTCTTGCTGCGGCGTGGATGGTTCGCCGTCGGCGTCGTAGGTGTCGGTGGCGAAGCCGAAGCGGATCACGCCTTCGTAGGTCTTTTCGGAATGAGCGTAGAACTGCGCCAGACGGGTCAGATTGCCTAGGACGATGGGGAGGACACCGGTGGCCGCCGGATCGAGGGTTCCGAGATGACCGACCGAGCGCTGGCCTAGAATACGGCGGACGCGATTGACCACGTCGTGCGAGGTGAGGCCCGCGGGCTTATCTATGATGACGACGCCGTTCATGGGGATTTGTAATCTGATAATTTGTAATTGGTAATTTGAAAGGCAACGCTCTCCGCATCAACTCGAACGATCTTTAATTTGAAGTTACCAATTACAGATTACATATTGCCAATTAAATGATTCCTCTTCGTGACGATCAGCCGACCTTCTCGACGCCGTTCGTCAATTACTTTCTGATCGTGCTAAACCTCCTGGTCTTCACGTGGGAGCTTTCGGTCAGCCATAGGGCACTGGCCGGGTTCATGTACGAGTTTGGCGTGGTGCCCCACCACTTTCTGGCCGTGTTGACAGGCCATTCGCCCGATCCGGCGGCAACGGCGATCGTGCCCTTGTTCGCCTCAATGTTCCTGCATGCTTCATTCTTACACGTCGCGGGCAATATGCTGTTTCTGTGGATCTTCGGTGACAACGTTGAAGATCACCTGGGTCACTTCACCTATCTGGTGTTTTATTTAATGAGCGGACTGGTGGCGGGCGTCACTCATATTTTGTTGAATCAGGCGTCTCGCGTGCCCAGCGTGGGCGCGAGCGGCGCGATTGCCGGAGTAATGGGAGCGTACTTCATTCTTTATCCGCGAGCTCGTGTGCTGGTGTGGTTTCCACCGATATTTTTCTTTCACGTTCCGGCCTGGCTGATGCTGGGTTATTGGTTCGTGGTGAACTTCTTGAGTGGGACGGCGACCGCCGTGGCCGAAACCAGCCAGACCTCGGGCGGAGTGGCCTTCTGGGCGCACGTGGGAGGATTCGTCGCGGGCGTGATCATGATTAACGTGTTTCCCGAACGCCGACACCGATATCGGTATGGGACTTGGTAGGGCAGGTGTCAGGTGACGAGTTACAGGTGAGGGGTTACAGGTGACAGGAAAGGCAATTAGTTACCGTCTTATCGCTCATCGCGGCTCTCGGCGGAATTGCTAGCGGCGCGGTTCCGGCGCCGGGCCCGGAGGCAGAATCTCCACTTCTCCGGGAGACTTGGGATTGGGCTCGTAGTCAGCTGTGAGGTTGTCATTCGAACCGGCGCTTACTTGCTGGCGAGTAACAAACCATACGGCGGTGGTCCAGGTCGGGAAAAGATCGGCGCCGGGGATCAGTTTGGCGGCGGCCGTCGGCAGGAAAGCCCAGTGCCAGCCGAGCAGGCGAATCATCACGAAGGCTACGGCCAGATCGAGAATGGAATCGGCCGGCGATATTGCTCCCTCGACGAAGAGCGGAAAGGCGGCGATCTGCAGGGCGTCGGCGGCGATGGCGACAGCCCAGGCGATGCGCTGCTCGGGTTCTTTCAGCGACTTGAAGTGGTCGAGGAATGACATGGCTTCGGGCGACGGTCGTTCGTCGTTATTGGCCGATGGTCGTTTGTCGTTCGCGAACAACGGCGACGGCTAGGGTGACTCCACCGTATTGGATGCTTGGCGGGGCTTCGGGGTCGCCGCTAGTTTTAAAGCGTGCCGATCGAGGGCCTGATGACTATCTTCTCTACGGTGGTATTTTCCGGCAGCCGTAACGCATCGATTACGGTTTGAGCTACGGATTCGGGGGACATCATTTTCCGCCTGGGGGCTTTGGGCCACATGGTTCGCCAGATCTCGGTGTCGGTTGCGCCGGGCAGAAGGGCGATTACGCGAATGCCCTTTGGGCGCAACTCTTCGCGCAGCGTGTCGGTGAATCCGAGGGCTCCGTGCTTCGACGCGTTGTAGGCGGCTGAGCCGACGAAGATGCGCTCAGCGGCGACGGAGAGATTATTGACGATGGTGCTGCCGCGCTTCATCACGGCTAGTGCCGCTTGCGTCGTCAGAAATAGGCCATTCAGATTGGTGTCGATTACTTCGATCCAGGTTGGGTAAGGCAACTCGGAAATAACGCGATTGGGATGCGCTATGCCAGCATTGTTGATGAGAATGTCGAGGGGTTGGTGCAATCCGCGGATCAGGGTAAAGAGGTAGTCGACTGATTCGGGGCTGCGCACGTCGCAGGGTTGTGCGAGCACGTTGATGGGAAGCTTCTCCAGTTCAGCGCGCGTTTTGGCCAGGGCGCGCTCGTCGCGGGCGGTGATGACTAGATTGCATCCCTCATGCGCGAGGACGCGCGCAATGGCGAGGCCGATGCCACGGTTGGCGCCGGTGATGAGGGCCAGACGACCGGAGAGCGGGGATTTCCGCGCGCTAACGTTGCGTTTGGGCATTAAATTAGGTTTATGTGGATCGGACTTCTGTCCGCTGTCCGCTCCATTCACAACACACTAAGAAGTCACACGCCGTTTGTGCGCTGGCGAATCAGTGACAGGAATTCGGTTCTGGTTTCTTCTTCGCTGCGGAAGCAGCCTAGCATTGATGAAGTGACGGCTGATGAATGTTGCTTTTCCACGCCGCGCATCATCATGCAGAGATGGCGCGCCTCGATGACCACGCCTACGCCTTGTGGTTCGATTGCGTTCTGGATGGCTTCGGCAATTTGGGTGGTCAGGCGCTCCTGAATTTGCAGGCGGCGCGAGAAGGCTTCGATGAGGCGTGGGATTTTGCTCAGGCCGATAACTTTTCCGTTGGGGATGTAGGCTACGTGTACCTTGCCAAAAAATGGCAGCAGGTGGTGCTCGCAGAGGCTGAACATTTCTACGTCTTTCACGATCACCATTTCGTCATAAGTGACGGTGAAGAGCGCCTTGCGCAGAAGCGCTTCAGGATCGTCTTTGTAGCCCTTGACCAGGAACTGCATGGCTTTGGCTACGCGCTCAGGAGTGCGAGTGAGGCCTTCGCGACCGGGATCTTCGCCGAGGCGGACGATCATTTCGCGGATGAGGTCTTCGTAGGTGGCGCTGGTGAGGGTGATGGACAGGTCGGTTGGCGTTTTCATAGGGTTCGGTCGCTGGTCCTGGTCGATGGTTATTAGTCGTTAGCAAAGGAAGCGACCAATGACCATCGGCTAACGACCGTTTTCTCCCGAATATTCGAACGAATTCATCATGGTTTCTTCGATCCGCACCTTCTGTAGATGAGCTTTGTTGAAGCCGCGCTTCACTATTTCGTAAATCGCAATGCATAGGTTTTCCGTGGTCGGAACCTCGTGCGCAAACTCAGGCAGCAGATTGAGATTTTGGTGATCGTAGCGCTCGATAACGTGGTCGTGCACAAAACCGTCCAGATCGACCAGATTGCAGACCATCCCAGTCTGATCATCGACCGGTCCGCTCACCGTGACTTCGATTATGTAGTTGTGGCCGTGGCCGTAGGGATTATTGCACTTGCCATAGGTGGCACGGTTTTCTTCTTCCGACATTTCGTCGCTGTGTAAACGATGCGACGCGGAAAACATGTAGCGGCGAGTCAGATGCGCCTTCATGGCTGTCGTTTTCATGCCGCTTCGCCGTCGAAATCTTCGCCATAAAAATCGACAAACAGATCGGGAGTTTCGTAGATGCGGACTCGGTGCAACTTTGCGGCATTGAGTTTCGGTGCAAGGCGCTGCCAGATGACGATGGCCAGATTTTCGGTGGTCGGAATCTTAGTGAAAAACTCCCGGACCTCTTTGTTGAGAAAGCGATGATCGAGCGCATCGAGCACTTCCCTGCTCATCACATCTTTCAATTGCTTGAGGTCGACCACGAATCCGGACTTCGGATCGACCGCGCCTTTCACGGTGACTTCGAGGGTGTAGTTATGCCCATGGCCATTCGGATTATTGCACTTGCCGAAAATGCGCTGGTTTTCAGCGGGGGTGAACTCCGGATTGTGGTAATAGTGCGCGGCTGAAAATTCCGCTTTGCGTGTCAGGTAAACCATCGAGATCAGCTTTCGGCTCTCAGTTGTCGGCTCTCAGTTCTAACCCTTGCTTCTCGGTTCGCGCAATGCGTTGCGCCGACTGCTTTCCCTCGGGCGCGTTGTTATTGCCCGTGGTGTTTCGGTAGACTCGGCCCTTCCATGTTACTTGCCCGCGTGCATGCGCTCGCTCGGAGCACAGCAGCAAATAGCCGAAGATCGGCGGACCGGCCGCAATCGCTAGCAGGTTATTCAGGGGCGCGAATCGGGATGTGCAGATTCTTACGAAGGCCAACCACCAAACCGCGGCGAACACAAGGCTCAAATGGTGATAGCCAGCGACGGCGGTTATGGCGAAGAAGAGTGACACCCAGGCTGCGAACCACCAGAAAACAGTTTTGAACGCCAAAAATTCTGGGTGTGGGAATAGGAGGGCGAGGTTTTTCGTCCAACCCTCGCGAAGCTGCGTCCAGTTGCGATACATGCGGGTGCAGACCGCGTCCGCGGCGTAGCGGAAGTAGACGCGATGGCCGGCATTGCGGAACAGGCGTGCCAGCGCGACATCCTCCAATATCTCGTTGGCCACGGCTACGTGGCCTCCGACTGCGTGGTAGGCTGCGCGGCGCACGAGGATATACTGCCCGTTGGCGGCAACAATTTTCGAATTCTGATCGCGGACTTTGTGCGGCGGATACTGTGCGGCGAGTTCCGCGAAGATTACCGGCATTACGGCACGCTCGGCGAAGGTAGCCACGATTTGTTTGGGCGAATACGAGAGCAGGTCGGCTTGTTCTTTCTTCGCCTCTGCCAGGGCGCGTGCCAGCGATCCGCGGTGGTGTACCGTGTCCGCGTCGGTGAAGAGCAGCCAGGGTGCTCGTGCTATTTTCGCTCCGGCAATGAGAGCGTTATTCTTTCCTGTCCGAGTCTCGCCTGTCCAATTCTCGCCTGCTAAAGTCTCATGCAGCGGACTAGGCGAAATCACGAGCACTCCGGGAAAACTCTGCGCGATTTCGCGGGTGCGATCGGTGGAGGCATCGTCTACAACGATGATTTCGAATGGGACGCCGGTCTGGGCGGTCAGAGATTCGAGACAGGCATACACATTAACTTCTTCGTTGCGAGCCGGGATGATGATCGAAACCTCGGGAATCGTCGTGTCGGCGACGGACGATCCGTGGGTCGGCGAGGATAACGGCGCGGCTGGGTGTGAACTGTCCATCGATTATTGGTTATTATAAAGGCGTGAGACAAACGCTTGTTGCCACGAGGCTTTTCACGCTACTCCTTGTTGGATTGCTTACCCTGCTTATTGGATGCTATAGCGGAAGCCATCCGGCGCGTATTGGATCGAACGCTCCGGACTTTACGCTCCAGGATTCCGATCACAAGGTCACGCTCAGCCAGTTTCGCGGGCAGGTGGTCCTGCTGAATTTCTGGGCAACATGGTGTCCACCGTGTATCGAAGAGACGCCGTCGATGGTGCAGATGCAGGCACGTTTCAAGGATAAGGGCGTAGTGGTGCTTGCCGTAAGCATCGACGCCGATGACGATGCGTATCACAAGTTTCTCAAAGAGTACAAAGTGAATATGGTCACGGTGCGGGACGAGGCGAAGAAGGCATCGACGCTTTACGGCACGTTTGGCTGGCCGGAAACGTACGTCATCGATCGCAACGGAGTCATTCGCCGGAAGTTTATCGGCCCGGTGGATTGGACAAGTCCGGAGATTACGGATTACCTTAACAAACTCTAGGACTGGAGCTAGGTGGACTACCGTTATTGCGGCCAGCAAGCAACACGATAGTTTTGTTTTTCCTGTTTCCTGTCAACTGCCCCCGGTCACAAGACCTGCCCTCAGAGTTTCACATTCCGCAATCTTAGCGAGTTCGTGATTACTGACACGGAGCTGAAGCTCATGGCGGCCGCGGCCAAAATGGGGCTTAGCAGTAGCCCGAAGAATGGATAGAGCACGCCGGCTGCGATCGGCACGCCGATTGAATTGTAGAGAAACGCGAAGAACAGATTCTGGCGAATGTTGCGCATGGTCGCGTGGCTGAGTTTGCGGGCGCGCAAAATTCCTTCAAGGTCTCCTTCAAGCAGGGTGATGCCGCCGCTTTCGATGGCGATGTCGGTGCCGGTGCCCATGGCGATTCCGACGTTCGCTTGCGCGAGCGCGGGAGCATCGTTGATGCCGTCGCCGGCCATGGCCACGATCCGGCCCTCATTCTGAAGACTCTTGACGATCTCGGCTTTTTGCGCGGGCAGAACCTCGGCCTTAAAATCTTCGATTTCCAATGCACGAGCCAGTTCTTGCGCTGTCGTTTGGTTGTCGCCGGTCAGCATCACCAAGTGCACTGCCTGAGCCTTCAGTTCGCGCAAGGCGCGAAGCGCGGTCGGTTTAAGTGGATCGGAGATGGCGATGTTGCCGGCGTATTGACCATTGACAGCGACATAGATCGGGGTCGCTCCCGGGCTGGTCAGAGCCGGGATGCCGTGCTTGCGGCCGGAGCCGAAAACGCCGAGGTCCGTCATTAGCGCCGAATTTCCGGCCGCGATCCTTTTTCCCTCGACGAGGCCCATGATGCCTTTGCCAGGCACGTATTCGAAACCAGATGCGTCGGAGAGCCGGAGATTCTGTTGGCTGGCTGCCTCGACAATGGCGGTGCCAAGGGGATGCTCACTGGCGCGCTCCAGGCTTGCCGTAAGGCGAAGTATTTCGACATCGCTATAGGCAGTAACTTTGGGCTTGCCTTCCGTCAGCGTGCCGGTCTTATCGAAAACGATGGTGTCGACTTTTTCCAGGGTCTCGAGAGCCTCGGCATTTTTTATGAGCACGCCTGCGTGGGCGCCTCGCCCCGTTCCTACCATGATGGCCATCGGCGTGGCGAGGCCAAGAGCGCAGGGGCACGCGATTATGAGCACAGCTACGGCGTTGACAATGGCGTGAGCAAGGCGAGGCTCTGGGCCGACGGTTGCCCACGCTATGAACGTCACCGCGGCAATCGCAATCACGGTGGGGACAAACCAGCCGGCCACCCTATCAGCCAGTCGTTGGATAGGGGCGCGTGTGCGTTGCGCTTGGCTGACCATTTGCACGATCTGAGCGAGCATGGTTTCGCTGCCCACACGTTCGGCGCGCATCACGAGAGCACCCGTGCGATTGACGGTGGCGCCGATTACGCGCGCGCCGACTGTTTTTTCTACCGGCAGCGGTTCGCCGGTGATCATTGATTCATCGATCGCACTCGCTCCTTCGAGCACGACGCCATCGACGGGAATCTTTTCTCCAGGACGTACGCGGAGGCGGTCCCCTGGCTTTACGTCGGCGAGCGGAATGTCGCGCTCTTCCTTTGTGTTAGTCCCATCGTCGTTCGCGGTGATTAAACGCGCCATCTTCGGGCTGAGGTCGAGCAGGGCGCGGATGGCGCTTGAGGTGCGGCTGCGGGCGCGGAGTTCGAGTACCTGGCCTAGCAATACCAGTGTGACGATTGCGGCCGCCGCTTCGAAGTAAACGTCTGGGCGATTCGCCATGCTGCGGAATGACGACGGAAACAGCTGCGGGAATAAAGTGGCCACTATGCTGTAGCAGTAGGCAACGCCAGCGCCCATGGCGATGAGCGTGAACATGTTGGTGCTGCGATGGACGATTGAGATCCATGCGCGTTCGAAGAATGGCCATCCGCACCAGAGAACGACGGGCGTCGCCAGAATCAGTTCGAGCCATGGCAGGATCGAGGTCCACGGAGTTACTAGGTCGACGTCTCCTCGCTGGATGGATATTCCGGTCACGAAGATGGTCGGCCACAACATGCTGCCCATGGCGATCGCTAACAACGGTGCAGTCAATGCCAGGCTGATCCAGAAGCGGCGCGTCATGTTGCGGAGCTCGGGATTGTCTTCTGCGAGCGTTATCGTGCGCGACTCGAGGGCCATGCCGCAGATCGGACAACTTCCCGGCTCTTTTCTCACGACCTCGGGATGCATGGGGCAGGTGTATTCGGTAGTGGTCGCAGGGGGCGCGGGCGATTCTGGATCGAGGGCCATGCCGCACCTGGGGCACGGGCCGGGAGTGGGCTGGCGCACTTCGGGGCACATGGGACAGATGTAGGCGGGCGCGCCTTTTGCATTTTTCTGCGCCGTTGTCGCGGCAGCAACTTGTGGGATGGTCAGCCGCTGAGTTGCGGGTGGGCCGAGTGAGATCAGGCCCGGCGACATCTTCGCCGTCGGCATTGGCTTCGGCAGGGACGAGAGGATTGCTTCGGGACCGGCCTGGAATTTAGCGAGGCAGCCGGCGGAGCAGAAAAAAAACTCTTTGCCGTGATGCTGAGCTTTGTGGCGGGCGGTTTCCGGATTTACGTTCATGCCGCAAACAGGGTCTTTCGCTGGCACATCAGCGGGTGGCGGCGCGGCATTCGGGGTGTTAATAAGATCGGGATGGTCCATAGTTCACTGGTTGCGCCCTAGTCTATATCGACTCTAGTCTCTTCATGACCGCTCTAAAGGCCGAACTGCGCTCGGCGTGGACAGTGTGGGCATGTGTGTGCCACTGTGAACCTAGGCCACCTTCGTGCCAGCGAATTTCAATCTGGTTGGCGGAAGCTGTACCTTTATTAGATACTCGAAGGGTCAACTTTGGATTTTTTTCATGGAAGGGATGAATGACCTACTTTGAAGCCACTTACCGATATCAGACTCAGCCGGGAGAAGCCGAGTTGCGGGCTATCGACACCGTTCGCGAAGTGTATGGCATACAGCGCATACAGTTTAATGAAAAGGATCGAACAGTGCGCGTGTTATTTGACGCTTCGCGCTTAAAGGGCGACGCGGTGGTCCGACTATTGCGGCAGGCTGGGATCGACGTACAGGAGCAGCTGGTTTTGGCGTGAGTACGGGCCGAATCGCGATTTGGATTTGAGGCTGGCGAGAAGACGGTAGCTGCACTCCGCTCCGCTTCCTAATCCTCAATTGGGGGAGGATTTCGGGGAGGGCGGAAACCGAGCGGAGTGCGAGTCGGCGACAAACGGAGTTATGCAAAGGGGCATTCGGAAAGACCTCTGGCCGAAGTGATTCCCAAATGCCCCGTTGCGCGCCACTTCGTCTTACCCGAATATAAGCATGTGGACTGCCATCGCTAACGCGTTGGTAACAGACAATTGCGGCACGTTAAGGCGGGTAGGTTTTGCGCTGGCGCCGGAAACTTTTACGCTTCAGGGTTTCCCCTAGGTGAAATCCGAGGGCCGCAGTTGGGTGAAAGGATTTCGTTCCGTTATAATTCAGGGACGGAATTCCGCAAGATGCGCCCGTAGCTCAATTGGATAGAGTGCTTGGCTACGAACCAAGAGGTTGGGAGTTCGATTCTCTCCGGGCGCACCATCATCTCGCACAAGATTGAGAATCACCCCAATCACGCGCTTCTCACCGCGGCCAGCGCTACATCCCTAACCATTATGAACGCTTTCGAAGTGGGATCGATCAGATCAAAGTGGCCCGCATGCGGAATCTCCAGCAACTCCACCTGTTCGTCCGTCTTGTCTTTTTGCCGGACATAATCGCGGCTGAATTCTGGCGGAACTATGTCGTCTTCTTTGCCATGAACGAGCCACTGTCTGGCTCGCGGAATGCTCAGTCCCATGGGGTCGGCTTCGCGATAATGATCGGGAACGGCTTCTGGCTTGCCACCTAAGAATTCGGCCACTGCGTCAGTGCTGAGATGGAGCGCGAAAGCTCTCTTTAGGTCGACGACTCCGGCCAGTGAAATTGCGCGAAGAAGCGAGGATTCATGCGCCGCCAGGCAAAGAGCTAGTTGTCCCCCAGCGGAATGACCCATCACCACGAGGGTGTCGAGGTTGAGATGGAATCGAGAGTGCGACTGCCGGATGAAGCGGTAAGCGGCACGAATATCGTCGAAGGTTCCCGGCCAGCCTCCGCCGGCATTACCGATCCGGCGATATTCAAAATTGAAGGTCGCCAAGCCCTCTGCACGCAAGGCTTCGCAGATGTGTCCGGTGTGGATCAGATCGTATCTCGCCCGCCAATAGCCGCCGTGGATGTTCAGGAGAACAGGATATGGCGGCTTGCCGTGCGGCAGACGCACTTCGAAGAACTGATTGGGGTCGGCGCCGTAGGCGACGCGCTCGTCAGGTGGAGGCTGCGGCTTGGTAAGAATGTCTTCCGCGGACATGAAGGTTTTTAGAGAAACGATGCGCTCCTGTTTTTCCTGACCGAACGCGAAATTCCTGTACACCCAGCAGCTGCCGAGTTTCGCTCGGCTTGGGCAGGTGAGGGCACCCTTCGGCAAGCTAGGGCACGCTCTGTCCCTATGCGCTTGGCGCGACACGAGTCCTCTAGCTCTCTTTGAGCTTCAGCTTGCTTTTGTTTTCTTCGATAAACGCCTTCAGGTCGGGAACGGCGTTGAGTAGTTTCG
This sequence comes from uncultured Acidobacteriaceae bacterium, assembly GCA_963822025.1. GTDB lineage: Bacteria > Acidobacteriota > Terriglobia > Terriglobales > Acidobacteriaceae > Acidiflorens. The sequence goes on from CAWGFW010000003.1 coordinate 57,305, forward strand.
TCCACTGTTCGTAGTAAAGAGTTACGGGGAAACGGCCGAGCCCATAGACGCTGACGCCGCCCTTTTCGCTGACGCGAAACTCCATGGCGCCACTTTTCTTTTTCGTTTCCACCTGCTTTTCCAGATCGGCCAAGCGGGCTTTTAACTCTTCATAACTTGGTTCGGTCATGAGTGCTCCTCTCGAGTAATTCCTTATGATAGGGTGGGAGCCGCGTTTTCGTCGAGGCAAGCCCCTGAAGTCGATCAAAATAAGGGGCGTCTTCGACTCGATGCGTAGTCGTCCTGCCGCTCCGCGACCATACCTTTTAGGTGAAAAACTTTGCACTATGGGGATCCCCGGCGAGGAATTCTTCGCGAAGTTCCTCTGCCATAGGCAGTTACGGTACCTCTGTAAGCTGCAAAGGGAAGCGCAAATGCTAAAATCTAAGAGGTAGTGATTTTGAGCTTAGGGCGCGGGGAGAATATAAGAATGGCGAATTCAAAAAAGAAGTCGTTTCTTGAGAGCATACCTTTGCTGATTGTGATCGGGTTAATCGCGGGGGCCGTTGGAGGCTTAGGAGTTGGCCTGGTGCAGATGCATTCGATGTCGGCCGCTTCGTCGGCGAGCAGCGCAGGCAAATAGAGCTTCGTGTTGCACTGTAAATCAGGCTCTCGTTCTCTAGTTGAGGGCTGGAGTTGACGCGCTGGCGGTTCAGATTTGGAGCGGGAGACGGGGATCGAACCCGCGACATCCGGCTTGGGAAGCCGACGTTCTACCGCTGAACTACTCCCGCTCGTTGTGGTTAGACTACCATTCTGCTTTATCCAAAACAACTTTTGATGGCTTCGCTTCTCTCCGACGAGACCTACTGCCCACAAGGGGACGTAGGCTCTCGCAGGCAAATCCTGCGGCGCGAAAAACTTTTGCTTTGTTCCTTTGTTGCTTTCGCGGCAATGTAAGATTCTTGCGTTAGGCTCCATCCGAATCGTCTCAGTCACCTAGGAGAGTTGGATGTCCGCTGATTCCCTTCCCCAAGAATTAAGCAGCGAATACTCGAAGGATCACATAAGAAATAATTCGCGGCGCAATTTTCTACGCGTGGGTGTGGCTACCTCGGCTACGGCTGTCTACCCTGCTCTCGCCTCAGCACGCGTGATCGATTCCATCCGTGCCGCCGCAGTTGGAGATTCCTCAAAGAAAAACGACTTTAAAGACTATGAACTGGACGAGGTCACGATTGACGACTTACAGACTGCCTTCCAGTCTGGGCAATATTCGTCACGCTCTTTGACCGAGAAATATCTGGCCCGGATTCATGAGATCGACAGGACTGGTCCGACGCTGAACTCCGTGATCGAGATCAATCCGGACGCGCTGCAAATCGCGGACATGCTCGATCGGGAGCGCAAGGCACAGGGTGCGCGCGGACCGCTGCATGGGATTCCAATTCTCATCAAAGACAACATCGATACCGGCGATCGCATGACTACGACCGCCGGATCGTTGGCTCTAGTCGGATCGCGCCCGCCGCGGGATGCTTTCCTCGCGGCGGAGTTACGTAAAGCGGGCGCGGTGATTCTGGGCAAAACCAATTTGAGTGAGTGGGCGAATATGCGCTCCAGCCATTCGACCAGCGGTTGGAGCGGGCGCGGCGGCCTTACGCGAAATCCTTATGCTCTCGACCGCAATCCGTGTGGATCGAGTTCGGGCACAGGAGCGGGCGTTTCCGCGAATCTTTGCGTGGCGGGGGTGGGCACGGAGACGGACGGCTCGGTTGTTTGTCCATCATCGGCGAACGGGCTGGTGGGGCTCAAGCCCACTGTGGGACTGGTCAGCCGCACCGGCATCGTTCCGATCTCACACAGTCAGGACACGGCCGGTCCGATGGCGCGGACGGTGCGCGATGTCGCTATTCTGCTGGGAGCAATGGCGGGAGCGGACGCGGAGGATTCGGCGACGGCTAATAGTGCGGGCAAGATTTTCCCCGACTACATCAGGTTTCTTGATCCTGCAGGGCTGAAAGGCGCCCGGCTGGGAGTGGTGCGGAAGTATTTTGGATTTAACGATGCGGTCGATCAACTTATGGATACGTTGCTCGGCGAGATGAAACATGCGGGCGCTGAGATTATCGATCCGGCGGACATTCCGACGATTGGCAAGTTCGACGACAGCGAGATGACTGTTTTGCTCTACGAGCTAAAGGCTGACCTGGCAGCTTATCTCGCGCGCCGCGGCGAAACTTCGGTAGGGACGCCGATCAAGAGTTTGAAGGATGTGATCGATTTCAACGAGCTGAATCGTGACCGCGAAATGCCATTCTTTGGGCAGGATCTTTTTATAAAGGCCGAGCAAAAGGGACCGCTCAGCTCAAAAGAATATCTTGACGCGCTGGAGATGAATCATCGGCTCAGCCGCGCCGAGGGCATCGATTTCGTCATGGATAAATATAAGCTCGATGCGCTGGCCGCGCCTACAGGCGGCCCCGCCTGGCTGACCGATCTCATCAATGGCGACCACTCCGCGGGCGGCAGTTCGAGCGCCGCTGCGGTTGCGGGTTATCCAAATATCAATGTGACGGCCGGATATCTCTGGGGACTTCCGGTTGGGATTTCGTTTTTCGGACGAGCGTGGAGCGAGCCTACTTTGCTTAAGATTGCCTATTCTTTTGAGCAGTTGACCAAGGCCCGGCAAAAACCTCGCTTCCTGCCTACGATTAATCTCTGAGAAACAAGCCATTGTTTCTCTGCGTTGGCCGTAGATAATTTATGGCTGCGGAGCCGGCGTTGATGGCAGGAGCGGCGGCTGGTTTGACTCAGGCACTGACGACGGAGTCGAAAACAGGGGATCGATCAGAGGTTCGGTGAGTGAGTTGGGTGCTGCGGGCGCTTGCGCTGGGCGGATTCCTCGGGCTTCGACAATCGACCAGCGCCAGTCTTCATCGGGGCCGGGAGTGATTCCGATATCTTCATGAAATGCGGTCGTGCTGAAGGGTTTGGCCTCCGCCTTGAGGTGATAGAGCAGCGTTACGTCCGACCGGCGCTCGACTGTAACAGGCGCCAAGCCTTCGGCGGCTGGTATCACGCGCGCGCGCGCCGCCAATTCGGCGTTCTCCCCGGGCTTGCGCTCGAGCGTCAGGCCAATGGTAATTTCGCGAAGTTCCCAGTCCGTCCCGTTGAAAACTTCCAGTTGCAGATTTTCATCCTGAATGGAGCCCGGGCCGTCGATCTTGAGCAATTCGGGCAGGGGCAAATCTTCGATGAGCACAGGCCTGATCAGCAGCGCACTGGCCTTCGCGTTGAATGACAGACTGCACGTTACATCCGGTGACGATACTTTCAAAGTATTGCCGGATGGGTCGATCGAGAACACCGTCTTCTCTGGCTTGATGGGCCGGGCGTTCTTGGCGTCCTCCATGACCTGGGCAAGATTGTCATTGTCGATCACGGTGGGGACAGTGTCGGGTTGCTCGGTCTGTTTCTGCGATTTGCTTTTGCGCAGATCGCGAGCTATATCGCCGAGCGGTGGAGGATCGTCTTGCGCCCAGGCAGCGTTCGGGACGAGGGTTGCGCTCAATGACACGAGCGCGGCCGAGAAGATAACGGAACGCAGGCTGGGGAGTCGGGATTGCATGATTTCGGGTCGCTAAGCACGCATAGAGGTCGCTTAGCGAGTCTATCTCCATCTACTGAAAGTTTAGGCGAGATAGAGAAGGTGAGAAGTTACCAAAGGAACACGAGGGGGCTAGCACTTCCGCGGCATGTAGCAGGCTAGGCTACTGCAGTTGGTCGCGAAGAATGGGAAAGGGCACGGACGCGCTCAGATCGAAGTAACGCGCAACGGGGCGCGTCGATGCCCTTTCACCAATCGTCTTATTGCTGGAAACGGCGAGTTTCACCGGTTACAGCAGGCCAGAGGTACGAAAACGGGCGATCGGATCGGTTACCGCCATTGGTTGACGCTTAAAAACCCAGCGCGCCACCGCAATTCCCAATGCCGCATAGCACAGATGCCAGATTTTCATAGATCGCTCCCCACGCCGGACCTTGGTTGGGGAGAGATACGAAAGGTCGCGCCGTGAACTAACCCTACCCCTGGTTCATCGGCAGGTCTAGGCCACGAAGGTGCTATGAAAATCGGCAGAAGGTAATCGTAAGTAATAAGGCGGAGTAACTCGCGGGTAGGTCTTTACCGGGAGGCCTCGATCCAACCACCGCCGACGACTACGTCGCCATCGTAAAAAACGGCTCCTTGGCCCGGGGTGATGGCGCGCTGCGGCTCGTCAAAGGTGACTAGAATTTCGTCCGGCCCAGTCGATTCGATAATGGCCGGAGCGGGCTGGTGCTTGTGGCGTATCTTTACGGCTACGCGCATCGGCTCGCGCAGCTCGGCCGTTGAGATCAGGTTCACCCGACGCGCGCGCAGAGTGCGCGAGTAGAGTTCCTCATCCTTGCCGACGACTACCTGCCGGGTGTCGTTCTTGATCTGGATCACGTAAAGCGGAGAGCCGGTAGCTACACCGAGACCCTTGCGCTGGCCGACGGTAAAATTGTGCACTCCGGCGTGCTCGCCGATTACCTGGCCGTCGGTGGTGACCATCTCGCCGGAAACATCTGCCGGGGCGTCTCCCTGCTCGGTGAGATAGGCCTCAAGAAAACGCTTGTAGTCGCCGCCGGGCACGAAGCAGATTTCCTGCGAGTCGGGCTTTTCGGCGATCGCCAGACCTTGCTTGCGGGCGAGTTCGCGCACCTCTGGCTTGGTCAGGCCACCAAGCGGGAACAAGGTGCGACCTAGTTGCTCTTGTGTTAGCCCGAAGAGAAAGTAAGTCTGATCCTTCGAACGATCAGCAGGCCGCTTTAGCAGCCAGCGGTTAAGTTGCTCGTCAAAGACGACTTGAGCGTAATGGCCGGTGGCAACTTTGTCGGCGCCAATCTGCCGCGCGACAACAAGAAGCTGATCAAACTTCAAGTGATTGTTGCACAGGCTGCAAGGAATCGGCGTGCGCCCGGCTAGATACTCCTCGACGAATGGCCGCACCACGTCGCGCTCGAAGCGCTCCTCGTGATTGACCACATAGTAAGGGATGCCGAGAGTCTCGGCCACGCGGCGCGCATCGTAAACGTCATCGATCGAACAGCAGCGGCCTTGTACGGACTCAGGCATGCCGGCGTGTCCGGCGAGTCGGCGCTGGTTCCAAAGTTGCATGGTCAGCCCAATGACGTTGCGCCCTTCGGCGCGCAGCATAGCGGCAACGGCCGAGGAGTCGACTCCTCCCGACATGGCAACGGCAATGGTGTCCTGAGTGGTCACTTATGTACTAATTCCTCGGTCGATCAGATCGCTCTACTGAAATCCGGCAACGCGGCCGAACCGTTAGCACCATTTGGCGCGGCATAAAGAACATCCAATAGTCCGCGGGATCCGAATGTTTTTCCTCTTCCAAACTGAACGGAGTGATCTTCAGAAAATACCGCCGCCCGAACTCAAACGTTGTACGACGGCCGCCCTGCTCAATGTCAACTCCGGTCAGCGGATGTGCCGCGAGCCTCGGCACGACTCTCTCAATCAACTCGCGAGGGCTGCCCGAGTCCACAAGCAACCCATGGGGACCATCTAGTCGCCACGACGACATATAAATCCAAAGATGCCAAGCTCCATGCCAGAATTTCCCCTGCCTGATCCGTTGCCCAAATTCAAATGTTAGGAAACTCCCATATCCTAGCGAGGCACGCCACGGCCTCTTGCCGACGATTGGACCAAAACAACGAAGAGCGGCAGCGCGGGTTAGTCTCACTTCTGCGCCTCCGCTACGCCATTGTATATGGGAGAGATTTCACGCAGACGCGCGACCGTCTCTGGAATCAATCCCAGCGCGAACTCTACATCCTCCTCCGTATTCTGTTTCCCAAAGCTGAAGCGAATGCTGGCTTTTGCGCGCTCGCGACTCAACCCCATTGCGGTGAGTACATGCGATGGTTCGATCGCTCCGGAGGAACATGCCGCGCCGGTCGAAACGGCCAGCCCTTTCAAGTCTAACGCGATCACCAGCGCCTCGCCCTCGATGCCGTCAAAATAAATGTTGGTCGTGTTGGGCACTCGAGGCGCGCCTTCGCCGTTTAGTCCGGTGGCTTCGAGAGCGAGCAGTTCCATCTCTAAACGATCACGCGCAGCGGACATTTTCGTATGCTCGCCGCGCGCGAAACCGGCGTTGGCCAGTTCCGCCGCCTTCCCCAGGCCGACGATGGCCGGAACATTCTCCGTTCCGGCGCGGCGCGAGCGTTCGTGGCTTCCGCCATAGAGCATCGGCTCAAGCTGAGTTCCCTTGCGGACATAAAGCGCACCCACCCCTTGCGGCGCGTGCAGCTTGTGGCCTGAAATCGTCAGCAGATCGCAGCCGATTTCGTTGACGTCGATCGGAATTTTGCCTGCCGCTTGCACCGCGTCGGTGTGAAAGTAAATATCGGCTTCGGCGGCAATCTTTCCAATCTCTGCGACGGGCTGCAGGACGCCGGTCTCGTTGTTGGCGAACATGATGGTGATCAGCTTCGTGTTCGGGCGGAGGGCGTGCTTCACATCGTCAGGATCGATCAGGCCGCGGCCGTCGACGGGAATGCAGGTAACTTCGCATCGCTTCGTTTCAGCCATGTGCTTGCAAGCATTGAGGACGGCGTGATGCTCGACGGTAGTTGTGATCACATGATCACCTTCCCGAGCTAAGCCGAATATCGCGAGGTTGTCAGCCTCTGTGCCGCCGCTCGTAAACACTACCTCCGCGGCGCGGCAGTGGAGTAATGCAGCCACCGATTCGCGCGCACGCTCGACGGCAGCTCGCGTCTCCTGCCCATGATGGTGGATAGAAGACGCATTGCCAAAATGCTCACCAAAATACGGACGCATTGCCTCGAGGACTTCGGGGAGCACAGGAGTGGTCGCGTTGTTGTCGAGATAGACCCGCCGCATCATGCTGCTTTTATTGTACTTGTGTTTGAGGGATGTACGATGCTGAAGGGGAACATCGAGAGGACCTGGAAAGTGTCAGAACTTTGGGTTTGACGCCGTCTAGAAGTGAACCTGCGGGAAAACTATACATCTTTCGACAAACGTCAAAAACCAACTTTTTCCGCAACCAGCCCTAGCGAACCTTAATTTCCTTGCGCCAGCTGTGGAGTCCGCTCCCCAAGCGTGAATTTCACATCGACCGTCTGTCGAGGCGGAACAGTGACGGCCTTGCTCCACACGATGGGATCGGAGAATACAGGGCGCTTTACGCGCAACTGCGTCGAAATATCGTAAAGTGAGCTCTCGCCTACCACCCTCCATCCTTCATGCCAGGCGACGATTTCATAATCGCCGGGCGGAACGTCGGTGAGCTCAAAATTGCCATCCTCATCGGTCACGGCGTAATAAGGATGACGCGCCACGATCATTTCGCCATTCATCCAGACGTGGCCGGCATTGCAGCGCAAGCTGACCACGCCTTCGCGGGTCATCGGACGAGTGATCTCTTGCCCTTCGCGAACAAAAGGAAGGTTGTAATCGGCGTTACCGGACATCTGCACGGTGTGGAGCAACGGATCGCTGTCTCGCACGGTTAGTGTTGCTTGCGCCGGCACCAGCAGAATGTGCGGTTCGTAGCGGCAGTTCTTCTGATCGAGGAAGCGGCGCTGCGCGGGCAGGTCCATGGCCTTGCCCTTGGTGATGTTCCTGAGATAGACAACGGTATTGGCTACGCCGCCACTGGGCGAGATCAGAAGGCGCTCGAGGTCGCGGCGTTTCTGCCCGAGTGGATCGCAAATTTGGTTATCTTTATTAATCTCCGAGCTAACGAGGTGGGGTTGGGCTCCTTGCCATTTCACTGTTCCCTTGATGCTTCCACCATTTTCGAAGGAGATCACCTGGTATTCGGACTGCGCGGTGGACAAAATTGACGCTAGCAAGAATGCGACGAACACAAACAGGCGAAACGAAGACTTCATAAACACCGCCTTGAGAAATAGCGCCATATAGGAGGAGTTCAATACAGCGCGAACTGGGAACCAGAAACCAAGCCGCGCGGGGGTGTCAGCGGCTTTGAACCTTGTTAATCCACGCGCGTTCCCCAAGTAACCGCGCGCTAGTTACGACAATAGGCCATATCCAAAAGGTCGAGCAACTAACCAAGAGACATGTACTTTGGTAAGTGGACCGGCTTCGCCAGAAGAAAGTTGTCTTTGAATTCGAAATGGACCATGACAGCTATTCAGCGGGCGTCAAGCCGAGCCGAAGGCGGACGCCCCCTCGGATAGCCGGCAAGGATGCGGACGCTACTTTGTGCCAAGCTCCATCTCTGCAGTGTTTATTCTGGCCAGAGCGTGGCCGCCGTTCTGCTCAGGATTTGCTCTCGGTTCTCGACGCTCATGGGTACCGCCTTGAATTCCTCGAGATTCTGCTTGACGTCGGGAACGCCAGGCCCGGGCCAGTCGGTGCCGAATAGAGTTTTGTGAGCGATTTCGTCGAGGCGCGGGAAATATTTCAGCAGAGTTTTCGGCGGAATGCCGCTGATGTCGAGATAGATGTTGGCGTGCCGCCGGATCAGGAAGAATGCGGTATCCATCCAGAGCGGACGGCCACCATGAGCCATCAGGATTTTGAGCTTGGGGAAATCGACGGCCACATCGTCGAGGTAGATTGGATCGCCATATTTGTTGCGTGCGCCTGGGAAGATGGACGTGCCGGTGTGAAACATGATGGGGATGCCATTCGCTTCGGCGGCGCGGTAGATGATTTCGAGTTCTTTGACTCCGTGCAGATAATCGTTGGGAAAAAGCAGTTGATGCGGCGGATGAATCTTGATCATGCGCAGACCAAGACGCAGGATGTGTTCGACATCCGCCATGATGTTAGTGGTGTGCCGCGGATGCAGGCTGCCACAGGAGATGAGGCGCTGGGGATCGTGCTTCGTGTAATCAGCAACGAACTGGTTGACCTCGGAGGTAAAGCCAATCACCTCCGGTGCGACATAGTTGATGAGCGCGGCACGGTCGACGCCGCAGCGATCCAGATATTTTAGAAAGGCTTGCGGCGAGCGGCAATACTCGGCGATTTGATCGAAATTGGTGCGCTTGCGCTTCATCAGCTCAAGTGCAACAGGTTTGTAGAGATCGATCGGCGCAATGTGGATGTGGCAGTCGGTGATCACTGTTTGGCTTCGCTAAATGCTAATGGCTGACTGCTGTAGGCCGTCAGTACAGCGGCACTTTCGGGTCTACCGTTCGCGCCCAGCCGTCGATGCCCCCGCGCATGGATTGCACTTTTTCATATCCCTGTTGGCGCAGCCAGTTGGTGACGGATAACGAGCGCACGCCATGGTGGCACATGACCACGATGTGATCGTCGGGATTGAGCTCTTGGTGAGCACGCGTCGGAACGTCGCCCATCGGAATGTGCTTCGCGCCTTCGATGCGCGAGGCTTCATATTCCCAGGGCTCGCGCACATCGACGAGGGTAAATGTTTCGCCGCTCTGTTGCAGCGACTTAACCTGGCCGGGAGAGATTTCAAAGTCCATATTTTCATCCATCTGCGTTGTCATCTTGAGTGGAGCGCAAGACATGCATCGAAGACGAAATACAGGGATCCTTCGCTTCGCTCAGGATGAACATTATCAATTATTCTTGTGAATCGCGGGCACCCCTCTCACAGTAGCCAGGCTCACCACCGCCGCCATTGCCCAGAGCGCGCCAGTTCCAATGCGAGCCGTGCGCACACCTGAGGTGGAAATGCCGTGCCAAAGCGTTAAGGCAAATCCCAAAAGAAAATTGGCGACCAGCACCCCGAAAAAAACGCGCTCACGCAGGCAACGCGTATCCAGTGCCACGGCAGCGAGCAAGATAATCCAGACAATGTAAGTCGCTGCGGTCCAGTAGTCGTGTGGCCATACATAGTCGTTGCGCATGACGTGAGAAAAAGAAGTCCAGGCGAAGTACGCGCATCCAAGGACGCCGGCCACACCCCACAACGGCGTGCCGCACATCAGATGGTCGGAATGGCGGTGGGGTGACTTCGCCGATAGTTCAGGGGCGTGCGGGTCGGTTCTCTCGTTTTCTATTTGCCTGTCCATTTTGGTGGTCGTTTGTCGAGGAAGGCAATGATACCCTCACGCGCGTCTGAGGTCGAGATAAGTTCTTCGAGATAAATTTTCTCGGCTCGAGCTAGCCCTTTGTCGAAATGAATCGCGTCCCACGCGTACAGGGCCTTTTTGGCATGTGCGAGCGCGGCGGGACTTAGCTGGCGGAGTTCGTCCAGCGTCTCTTGAACCAGGACGTCAAGTTCGGCAGCTTGGGCGGAGCGATTGGCGAGGCCGATCGCGACTGCTTCATCGCCTGAGAACTGGCGCCCGGTGAGGATTAGCTCAGCAGCGCGTTTCTGGCCTACCAGCGCAGGCAACGCGACGCTTGCGACTGGAGGGTAGCAGGCCAGCTTGATTTCTGGAAATCCCCAAGTGGCATCGCGCGCCGTGTAAACCATATCGCAGACGGCCGCGAGCTCCGCTCCTCCGCCCAGGCAGGCGCCGCGGACGGTTGCAATGGTGACTTTGCGCGATGAGACGATCGCGCGGATAACTACGTGAAAGCTGGCGAGCATCTCGTGAATCTGATCGGGGAGATGCGCTTTGATATCCACGCCTGCGGAGAAAGCACGGGCGTCGCCTTCGAAGAGGATGACAGAAACGTCGGTTCGCGCCTCGATGTCTATCAGCGCATCGTTGAGCTCGCGCGCCATTTGCTGGTCAATAACGTTAAGCGGGGAGTTGACGAGCTTAACGCGCGCAACCGACGCCTCGACCTTTATTTCGACCCGACTGGTGATGGCGGTGGTCATCTTCGCGGTATGCCTAAAGATTAATCGCCGACTTGCGCGGCTCGCCGATCGTCGATAGCGGATCGCGAGCTCCTGTTTTTTCTTTGATCCACTTCTTTTCATTGCGGATGATCTCGAGCAGGAGCTCTTTATCTTTCGCGCTCGGGAGATTTTCTTCGCAATGCTGCTCGTAGGCGCGATCGTCCAACGGCTCTCCCGTTTCGCAGTGAAACTTCTTCCCTGCCCACTTTCCGATGCTGCGGTTGAAGTGTATGTCAGGCGTGTAGAAGGTTTTCTCGCCTGGCGCCAAGAAAGTATTGAGGCGCTCGACTAATCCCGCAACCTCCTGCCGATAGAGGTGGCGGCTGTAATCGTTGAGATCGTCGAGGTCGGCGGCTTTGTCGTTTTGCAGTTCGTCGTAGCGGCCTTTAATTCCCCAAACGTAGGCCCAGTGGGCTGATGACGAATGATCGGTACCGAACAGATCGAAGGAACTTGAAATCCACTTGTTGAGATATTTTTGCAGCAGCCAGCGCGGGATCACTCCCGCTTCGACCACCCGGCGCAGGCCGTCATGGCCAGTTCCCATGTGAAAGGCTTCCTCGCGAAGCATGTAAGAGGTCGAGCGGCCGAGCGGCGCGAACGAAGAATATTTGAGCATCTGCAGCTGGAACTTTCCGTCGCGATCGACGAAGTCGGTATAGGTGAAGAAATCGAGCCAGTTGTCAACGTCGACGTTGAACGTACCGAGCAGCCGTTTATTCTCAAATGCCCGCCGCTCCAGCATTTTCTGCGCTTCGACTTTTCCTGACGAGCCGAAAAAGTCGATGAGCAGCGCACACATCTGCCAGCCGTGGCGCATTTCTTCGATCATAACGCGAGTAATGGCGCGGCGATCATATTCGGTGGGTGCGGTTTCAAAAAGGTTGCGCTGCTGCTCGACGCTGGCAAATTCCGTGTCGCCCTGATAGACGATCATGTTCATTAGCGCGTCGCGCATCTGCTGTGTCGGCACCTGGCGCAGGTTCTCCCACTTATTGCGGCCTTTGTAGGAGCCGAACTGGATCTCTTCCGTCTCGATCGCTCCGTAGAGTGTGTCGAATTTAAACGCTTCAACGTCATCTTTGTTGACGCCTACTTCTTTGCGCCACTCGTTGAAGAGGCCAACCCACTCACTAAAGCTTCCGATTTTTGCTACTTTGCCTGGCATGAAATCAAAATCCTTTCACCGCAGAGACGCCGAGAACGCCAAGGAGTTTCTACTTAGCTGTAAACACAGCGGGTCTTTTCTCCACGTACGCGGCAAGACCTTCTTTAGCGTCATCACTCTGAAAAAGAATCTGCTGGTTCTCGCGCTCGACGGCCAATGCCGATTCCATGGGAATTTCCCAGCCCGTCTGCACGGCTCGCTTGATGCGACCCACGGCCTTTGCAGCTTTATTCGGCGGCGTGAATTGGCGCGCATACTCCATGATGTTCTCCATGAAGCCTTCGCGCTCGAAGATATCGTTAACGATGCCATACTCTTGCGCTTCTTCAAACGAAAATGTATTGCCGGTGATCATCAGTTCGATGGCCTTGCTCTTTCCTACCAGGCGCGACAGGCGCTGCGTTCCGCCCGTGCCGGGAAGCACGCCGAGGTTGACTTCGGGCAATCCGATTTTGCCTGCATCTTTGCGCGCGATTCTGAGATCGGCGGCCATCGCGATCTCGAGGCCTCCGCCGACGCAATGGCCGTTGATGGCGGCGATGACAAGCTTCGGCGTATGCTCGAGGCGCAGCAGCGTTTCATTGGCATGCAGGCAGAAGTAATACTTGAAGGTTGGATCGACCGAGGCCAGCATTTTGATATTCGCGCCGGCGGAGAAAAATTTGTCTCCCACGCCCGTCAGCACGATCACGTGCACATCGTTATCCATGCGTGCGTGGAGAATCGCTTCATCGAGCTGGCGATTCATTTCATAGGTGTAAGTATTCGCCGGAGGATCGTTCATCTCGATCACGGCCACGCCGGCGTCGGTGCGGTAGTTGATGAGCTGCTTGGTGCTCTCGCCGGTGGCCGGCTGTGTCGTTATCGTCGCCATAAATTGCTCCTTATTGAACCGAACTTGAGTTAGCTTTCTTGCGCGGCTTGCCGCCGTGCACAATTCCGTTGAGAACGATATTACCCATCTGCTCGGCAAGTATTTCGGCATTGCCGTCGACGCGCGGGTTGTACCAGGTGTAGATCCAGTTGATCATGCCAAAGAGGCTCATGACCGCGGTGCGCGGATTGAAATCGAGGCCGCGCGTGCGCCGCAGGTCCTCCATCAGCCCGAGGCAGATGCGGTAATACTCGCGCTTGATGCCCGCAATCTCCGAGTTCCAGCCATTTTTCAGCGATTCATCTTCGTGCGAAAGCACCTTCAATCCCGGTTGGTTACTGACGAAATATTCGAGATGATTCCGAATAAAAATGCGGATTCGTTGCTCTTCATCGGCGACGTTTTCAAGCCGCGCCTTAAGCTCTTTGAGAATGGTTGTGAAAGTGTGTTTCTGAATCAAAAACAGCAAGCGTTCTTTGGATTCGCAGTAATGATAGAGCCCGGCTAGTGACATTCCCGTGGCGCGCGAGAGATCGCGCATCGAAGCGCCTTCGTATCCCTTTTGGCAAAACACATCCGTGGCGTGTTCAAGAATATGCTCGAGTCGGCGGTCAAAGCGAGTCTCAGGCGCACGGCTGGATGTCGGGTCGAAAGTTCTGCTCCGGCGGCGCTTGGCTCGGATTGCGGGAGAGGTAGCCATGAGAGTGCCACACGTTCGAACGTTCGTTCTAAGTATAGAGAGATGTGATGAACTTCACAAGCATAGGTGATCTCATTCAGTCTGCCGGATCGCGCTCAGTCAGGAGAATGCGCTTTACTTTGTTGCGATCGAGTGTTTCGATAGTTCCCGCCACGCGAACTCTGATCTCCATTCCGCTTACTGAGACTAGGTCGCCGCTCAGAACCGATCCATCGCGCAGTTCCACTGTGTCGTGTGAGGATGTGCCGAGTTCGTAGCTCACGCTACCGCCGGAAGCGTCGTCCGGGGAGATTTCAAGAGGAAACGTTCCGGTGTTGAAGCCTTCTTTGGTGAACGCGAGGCTGTGCTTGCCAATAGTAAGCTGCACTAACTTCGGCGTAGTGCCCGTCTCGACACCATCCACCGACAGAACTGCTCCTTGTGGAACGGAGTTCACAGTCATCGAGATCTTTTTCGGTGGGGCTAGCGGTTGCAGTTCCGCGGGCACCGAATTAACCGCCAGTTCGACCGAAGCCGGCGTGCCCAGGGCATGCACTGTGGTCTGAAACTTCACGGATTGGCCGGGAGGAACGTTTTCGATCGTAATCCAACCATCGCCGATGCGAACTTTGTTTTTATCGTAGAGATAGAGATTGAAACCGAGGTGCGAGATTTTCTTGCTCCATAAATTTTCGGCAGTCGTGTCGATCAGATAGTTGTGCTGCCCGGCAACAGAACTGATTTCCTTAAACTTTCCCAGCGTCACGCGAACAACGGCCGAGCCAGTTTGGGGCCAGTTGATGATCTGGGTTGGCGTATCCTTTGCGGCGGCTAGGACGGCAACACACAAAGGAAAGATCAGCGATAACCGTAAACAGAAGGCGGGCATGCGCGGGATTGTGGCACAGCCCACGCGGAATGGCAATTACAAGTTACTGCTGAGTTAGTAACACGGTACGATCGCAAGTCAGATGCTTATAGATTGCCCGCACTCAACTCTTTATTCCCGCCATCAGCTTTTCAATTTCCGCCTTCTGCTCGCCGCTGAGCGGCAGAAACGGCAGGCGCGACGGCCCCCCGTAGTAGCCGTTAAGGTCCATCGCATACTTCACGCCGGGGACGCCGAAGTCTCCAACCACGCGCTGGGCGGCCAGTTTCACGCGCTCTTGCTTTTCGCGAGCGAGCGCCCTGTCTCCGTCTTTGAGCGCGGCGGAGATTTCATAGCACGCCATCGGCGCCGGACACGCGAAAGCCAGAATGGCGCCGACCGCTCCCAGACTCAGCGATGGTTCGAGTTGGTGCGCGGCGCCAACCATAACCTGGAAGCCCACTTCTTTTTGTCGCACCTTCAATTTGCCGAGGTAGGTTACGGCGGAAGAAGAAGGTTTTGCCGGGGTGCCAGCGTGAACTGGCGTCCGGTCTACTGATTCCAAGGTACCCGCTAACGTCGCAACGCTGACCAGTTCCCTGCTCCTCTTTTCGCTTTCGATGCCGGCGGCTTTCACCATGCGCGGCGTCACAGCTTCGAAAGTTTCCGTCACCGTTGCCTGGCGCTTCACCTGCCGCGTGCCATCGACCATCCGTTTCACTTTGTCGAGGTTGCCGCTCGATTCCTTGATGGCAATGACATTGGGATGGCCAGCGAGTTCGATAACGACTTCAGCGGGAATGTCGTATCCGGTAGCTTGTGGGAAGTTGTAGATGATGATCGGTAGCGCGGAGCGATCGGCGACCGTGCGATAAAAAGCCAGCAGGTTCGCCGGCAACATTTGTTTTTTGTAGTAGTGCGGAGTGCGCACCATAGCGACGTCATAGCCAAGCTCGGCTGCGTACTCGGTGAGCTGGAGGGTTTCGTGCGCCGACTCGAGGCCGGTGCCGGCAATCATGACCTTGTTGGGCACGGCAGCGGCCAGCGCGGCCTTGAACACATCGCGGCGCTCCTGATCGGAGAGCAAAATCGCTTCACCGGTCGAACCCTGAACTACGATTCCGGCAATCGGCGTGCGCGAGTAGCGTTCGACGTTCGATTCGATCTTCTTGTAATACACTTCGCCGTCGGGATAGAAGGGTGTGGTGATGGGCGGAAAAATTCCGGATAAAAGCATATAAACTCCTGTCTCTGGTCGTTCGTCGTTAGTCGTTCGTGGATTATCTCTACTTGTAAATTATCAGCTTCCTCACTTCACTTTGTCATCCTTAGTTTGACAATCAAGCGAGAAACACGAGCAGCAGGAGACAAGCGTCGACGCCTATGAGTATCGATCCAATCCAGACGAAGGCGATAATTCGTGTTTGCTCGGGTCGCGGGGTTGTGATGCCGATCGCTTTATGCACATAGCCGAGCACATTGGCGATTGATTCCTCCGGAACGACTCGGCTCACAATTCCAAGAGCAAGGAGCAACATCAGGATATGGAACGTGATGATAGCGGCCATGCTTCACTCCAGTAACGACGCGGGTCGGCGTAGCACTTGTTACTCGCAGGCCGGCTCCTTTCCGTTTGGGTCGACTTCGTGGCGATAGGTATCTTCGTTACCCACGAAAAATCGTTCAAACGGGGAGGAGGTCGGCTCGTCGACCAGAGTTTCGACCTGCCAAATCATGCCACCTTTGCAGACTCCGGCATTCGACAGCGGCGTACGGCGATCGCCAGCATAATAGAAGAAATCGTCTCTGCCATGTCCAGGGAGCGGATCGGAGGAGGTTTGCAGCATCGCTCGCTCGTTCAACTTAAGCAGCAGGCGACCGTTTTCGAGCGGTAGCGGCGGCGCGCCTTTGCGGCGAAACTCTACGCGAACCCAACCGGTGTATCCAGCAGGAATCAAGAAGCGCTCGGGCTGACGGCGATGGAAGACTAAGTCAAATGCGGTCGGTCCGAGGACGAACGCACCGATCATTAGGGGAAGACCGAAAACAAGGGCGAGGACGAGATGGGCTTTGCTCATGCGAGGTTTTTCACGCGAGACTATTTCGCCGCGATTCGCTCCGCGTGCAGGGCCTGTAGCGCCTGCACTCGCACCTCTCCGCGCTGCAGCGCGGCGATGCCTTCGGCAGCGGCGCGGGCTGCCGAGAGCGTAGTGATGGTCGTGATGCGGGCGGTCACAGCGGCGCGGCGAATCGCCTTCTCGTCGAAATATGGATCGGGACCGTGTGGCGTGTTCACGATTAACTGAATGCGATCGGCTTTGATGAGGTCAACCGCGTTCGGGCGTCCTTCTTTAACTTTGTAGACGCGCTCAACGCCGAGGCCGGATTCTTCGAGAATGTCGGCGGTGCCATGCGTAGCCACGAGTTTGAACCCCATGTCGACGAAGCGATGCGCGACCTCGACCATGGCTGGTTTGTCATGATCGGTGACGCTGATGAAAACCGTGCCCTTGATGGGAAGCTTCTGGCCAGCCGCAATTTGCGCTTTGGCGAAGGCCTCGCCGAAATTGTCAGCCACGCCCATCACTTCTCCGGTGGAGCGCATCTCCGGGCCGAGGACGGTGTCGACGCCGGGAAATTTTGACCAAGGGAAGACCGGCGATTTCACAAAGAAACAACGGCCGGTATCCAGGTCGGTGCCGCGCTCGATATTTTCCGGAAGAAACTCGCGCAGCTTGCGACCGGTCATCAGCCGCGCGGCAATCTTGGCCATGGGCACGCCAGTTGCCTTCGAAACGAAGGGCACGGTGCGCGAGGCGCGCGGGTTTACTTCAAGCACATACACGATTGGTTCGTGATGACCGTTCCCTTTCGGGCCGTGGCCGCGCGGAATCGCGAACTGCACGTTCATCAGGCCAATCACCTTGAGCGCGCGCGCCAGCTTGAATGTGTAATCGCGCATGCGCTTGAGCAGCGACTCGGGGATATCAACTGCGGGTAGTACGCACGAGGAGTCGCCGGAGTGTATCCCGGCCTCTTCGATGTGCTGCATGATGCCGCCGATCACAACATCCTCGCCATCGGAGAGCGCGTCAACGTCGATTTCGATTGCGTCTTCGAGAAATTTATCGATGAGCACAGGCCGGTCTTGCGAGTATTCGACCGCCTGCTTCATGTATTGCTGAATCGTATCTTCGTCGTATGCGATGACCATGGCCCGGCCACCGAGCACGTACGAAGGACGGACAAGCACGGGGAATCCGATTTTCTTTGCGGCTTCGACTGCTTCCTCGACCGAGGCAACCATCGCTCCGGGAGCTTGTGGAATGTCGAGTTCTTCGAGGAGTTTGCCGAAGCGCTTGCGATCTTCGGCGAGATCGATCGATTCGGGCGTGGTGCCGATGATGTTGACTCCGGCGGCCTTGAGCGGAAGGGAGAGATTAAGCGGAGTCTGTCCTCCGAATTGCACGATCACGCCAACCGGCGCGCCGGCCGACGCCTCGTGTTCGCAGATGGCAAACACATCTTCGAGCGTTAGCGGCTCGAAGTAGAGGCGGTCGCTGGTGTCGTAGTCGGTCGAAACCGTCTCGGGATTGCAATTGATCATGATGGTTTCGTAGCCATCCTCGCGGAGCGCGTAGCTGGCGTGGCAGCAGCAGTAATCGAATTCAATTCCCTGCCCGATACGATTCGGGCCGGAACCGAGAATTACCACTTTTTTCTTGGCAGTCGGCGTACCTTCGTCCTCTTCTTCGTAAGTAGAGTAGAGATAGGGCGTGAAGCTCTCGAACTCCGCGGCGCAGGTGTCGACCCGCTTGTAGACTGGTTGCACTCCGTGCTTCTTGCGGAAGTGGCGAACCTTTTCCTGGCCGCCTTTACCATCCAGACGCCAGGTTCCGGCGAGACGGCCGTCGGAGAAACCCATGCGTTTGGCTTCGCGCAGCACCTCGGTCGGGGTCGACTCCATCGGATGCTTTTCCAACTCTAGCTGCATGTCGTTAATTTCTTTGAGTTGGTATAGGAACCACGGATCGATCAACGTCATCTTGGCGATCTGCTTGATCGTGTGCCCCTGGCGCAGAGCGTAGCGCACGTACGAAAGCCGCTCGGGATGCGGCGTCACCAGGCGCTGCGTCAAAATCTTCGGCTCGATTTTCTCGGAGCCTACCTTCTTCCCGGTGTCGAGCGCGCGCACCCCCTTGAGCAACGCTTCTTTGAAGGTGCGGCCAATAGCCATTACTTCGCCGACGGATTTCATCTGCGGGCCTAGCGATTCGTCAGCGCCGGGAAATTTCTCGAATTGCCACTTCGGAATCTTGACGACTACATAGTCGAGCGTGGGCTCGAAGCACGCTGGCGTTTTGCGCGTAATGTCGTTGGGAATTTCGTCGAGCGTGTAACCGACAGCGAGCTTGGCGGCGATCTTTGCGATGGGAAATCCGGTCGCCTTTGACGCCAGCGCCGAGGAGCGCGAGACGCGCGGGTTCATCTCGATCACGACCATACGCCCGGTCGCGGGATTAACGCCGAACTGAATATTCGATCCGCCGGTTTCAACTCCGATCTCGCGGATGACGGCAATTGACGCGTCGCGCATCACCTGATATTCGCGATCGGTGAGCGTCTGCGCTGGCGCGACCGTGATGGAGTCGCCGGTGTGCACGCCCATGGGATCGAAGTTTTCGATCGAGCAGATGATGATGACGTTGTCTTTCGTATCGCGCATCACCTCGAGTTCGTATTCTTTCCACCCGAGAACGGACTCTTCGATCAGGCACTCGTGGGCGGGCGAGAGGTCGAGGCCTCGTGCGAGGACTTCCATTAGTTCTTCGCGGTTGTAGGCAATGCCACCACCGGTGCCGCCGAGCGTGAACGACGGACGAATGATGACGGGAAATCCGATCTTGCCGGCAAACTCGACGCCGTCCTTCAGATTGTTGACGAGAGCCGATTTCGGCACGTCCAGGCCGATGCGCTGCATGGCGTCTTTAAAAAACAGGCGGTCTTCGGCCTTCTTGATGGCGCTGATCTGCGCTCCGATCAGGATCACGTTGTACTTTTCGAGCACGCCGCCGTCGGCCAGTTCAATGGCGAGGTTGAGGGCGGTCTGGCCGCCGACAGTTGGCAGAACCGCAAAGCCCGCGCTGGGCGCCATTTCACGCTCGACGCGGATGATCTCCTCGAGATATTCGCGGGTCAGAGGCTCGATGTAAGTGCGGTCGGCGGACTCGGGATCGGTCATGATAGTGGCCGGATTCGAGTTCGCGAGCACGACTTCAAAGCCCTCGGACTTGAGCGCCTTGCAAGCCTGCGTGCCAGAATAGTCGAACTCCGCCGACTGGCCAATGACGATGGGGCCGGAGCCTAGGATCAGGATTTTCGAGATGTCAGTTCGTTTTGGCATTATGCGGTCTTGGCCTTGGCTTGAAGGGGTGCCGCTTTAGATAAACTGTCGGCGCCCGCCGGGAAGTTTTCGTCCTCATTTTCAGGATTGTCATCCCGAGCGAAGCGAGGGATCTGCAGTTCTGCTGGCTTACCCCAACCGTCGGCAAGGTCCTGCCATGCCGGATTCATAGTCTTGATCAAAGCCAAGCGCTTAGCCCGTGTCCATGCCTTGATTTGTTTCTCTCGAGCAATGGCACCGTTCACGTACTTGAAAGTCTCGTAATAAACCAGCCGATTAATGCGGTACTTTTTCGTGAAACCTTCAGTTTCACCGGCCTTATGCTGCAACGCACGACGATAAATGCTTCCCGTAACTCCGGTGTATAGGGTCAGCGAGCGGCTTGCCATGATGTAGACGTAGTAGCGCTTCTCGTCTTGCATGCTCTTCATCCTCGCTGCGCACCCCCAACGGCGTCGCGGAGTCAGCAAACTGCAGATCCCTCGCTTCGCTCGGGATGACAATTCCTAGAGAGTTTCAGTGACCAAGATAATCTTTCAATCACGCGGCGGCCGTCTCTTCGATACTCCACCTTGACACCCGCTTATTCCCAGACGGTGAGGAGCCGCTTGCAAACTACTGGAAGCGGGACTGCCATCGATATAAAACGCTCTGCCGCAAAACGCTCCGGAAACTTTTACTGGTACAGATTTCGTCGCAACGCACGTGTTTGCCTCTAGCGCCGTCGGCGCCAGTGTAATCGCTACCAAGGCGATAAATAGGCATCTCACCGCTTGCACTCCTCCATCATCTTCACAAAATCCTTAAACAAATAGTGCGAATCATGCGGTCCCGGCGCCGCTTCGGGATGATACTGCACGGTGAAGAGCGGCAGATTTCTGTGCCGCATGCCTTCGAGCGTGTTGTCGTTTAGATCCATGTGGGTCAATTCGACCTCGCTTTGCGGGAGCGAATCGGGATCTACGGCGAAGTTGTGATTGTGCGCTGTGATCTCAATCTTGCCGCTGGACAGTTGCTTTACTGGATGATTGCCCCCGTGGTGGCCGAATTTCAGCTTGAAAGTTTTGCCTCCCAGCGCTATGCCGGCGATTTGATGGCCGAGACAGATTCCGAAAATTGGCTGGCGTCCCATGAGGCGTTTTATGTTGTCCACCGCGTAGGTGCAGGGCTCGGGATCGCCGGGGCCGTTTGAGAGGAACACGCCGTCGGGCTTCAATGCCAGCACATCTTCGGCCGTGGTCTGCGCTGGGACTACCGTTACCTTGCAGCCTTCTCCGCGCAGTTTGCGCAGGATGTTCTGCTTGATGCCGAAGTCGTAAGCGACAACTTGGAAGCGTGCCGGCTCATCTTTCACTCCCACAACCTCGTCAGGCAAGTGCGAGCGCTCGCCGGTCTCCCACACGTAGGTGTTTTTTGTTGAGACCACTCTGGCGAGATCCTGGCCATCCATCTTCGGAATCGCACGCGCTTTGGCGACGAGTTTGTCTGTGTCATCTTCGAGCGTCGAGATCACGCCGCGCATCACGCCGTGATCGCGCAGGTGGCGCACGAGCGCTCGCGTGTCGATGTCGGCTAGGACCGGAATTCGGAACTGCTCCATGAACTCGTCTGTGACCTGTTGCGAGCGCCAATTGGAGCTGACTTTTGAAAACTCGCGCACGATCAGGCCCTCGATGTAAGGCCGCTGCGACTCGCTGTCTTCGGGATTGGTGCCGTAGTTTCCGATTTCTGGATTGGTCAGGACGACCATCTGCCCTGCATAGGACGGGTCGGTAAAAATTTCCTGGTAGCCGGTAATGGAAGTATTAAAAACGACTTCGCCGGAGCATTCGCCTTTAGCGCCGTAGCCTTTGCCTCGGAAGACTCTGCCGTCTTCGAGGGCAAGGATCGCTTGCATTGCAACTCCTGTGGAGTGGATTTTAAAGATTCTAGCAGTTGAGACAGATGGTGTCAGCAGAAAGTGTGTCAGCTTTCGGCAAAACCTTCACGGCCGCGCATCACTGTTCTTAGAACACGTATGGAATAAAGCGTTTCGTTCGCCGCATGT
Source organism: uncultured Acidobacteriaceae bacterium (assembly GCA_963822025.1). Classification (GTDB taxonomy): domain Bacteria; phylum Acidobacteriota; class Terriglobia; order Terriglobales; family Acidobacteriaceae; genus Acidiflorens. The sequence goes on from CAWGFW010000003.1 coordinate 79,201, forward strand.
ATTCCAGATAAGGCTGGCCGATAGAGCTTCCTAGCGCCTGCTCCTCGACCCGCACGCGATACGCATACGTGACTGAGCCCATCGCTAGCAGAATCAGAGCGCTCAGCCAGTTCGTGAGCGCCAAGCCGGTGCCGAGGTACATGAGCATGCCTCCGGTATAAGAAGGATGCCGCACGAAGCGATAGAGGCCGTGTTCAATCACCGGCTGATCGGCATGAACTTTTACGTTTCCAGTGAAGTAACGTCCGAGGGTGCGAAAGCAGTAGCGGCGCAGCGCCGATCCGGCCAGCAAAATTGCGAGACCGAGCGCAAACCAACTGAGGCGATGATTAGTCAGCGCGACCCTCGACCACGGCGCGACCGCGAACGCGGCGGGAAAGGCAAGCCATGAGGCTATGATGATCACGGTCATGGATCCGCGATCGGTTTTGTCTCCGACAGCTGGCTTCGCTCGCGCAACGACGAGAAATTCGGGAATGTAGGCGACTAGAAATACTACCCAGAAAATCCAGGCGTAAGGAAGGCTGTATGCCAAGGTTTGAATGTTCGAAGTCATCTTGCCGATGCTGAGAGCTGAAAACTGATCGCTGAGAACTGATTCACCGCAGTCGGCCCAGCTTTTCCATTGGCCAATATCCGAAGACGGCTTTGCCGTAGATGTAGCGCTCGTTGACGGTGCCGAAGTCGCGGCTGTCGTTAGACATGGTGCGATGGTCGCCGAGGACGAAATAACTATTTGGCGGCACCACGATCTCTGGGTAGGAGCGGGCATCGGCGTAATCGCTGGGCACGTACTCCTCGTCGAGAGCGCGGCCATTCACGTAGACCTGACCGTTTTCAATGCGGACGCGGTCGCCGGCCAATCCGATCACTCGCTTGATGTAGCTCTTGGTGGTGTCGCGCGGATAGCGGAAAACAACGATGTCGCCGCGCTCGATGGGCTCCCAGCGGTAGACAAATTTGTTGACGAAAATCCGTTCCTGATCTTCGAGGCCGGGCATCATGCTGGTGCCTTCGACCTTCACTGGCTGGTAGAGAAAGATGATGATGAAGGCAGAGATGGCGAGCGAGACCAGCAGATCGCGCGCCCATACTGCTATTACGGGCAGCGGACGCGCCGCCGATTCTTTTGTCGCCGGAGCAGGCGGCTGAGGGCTCTCCACATCTGGCATTGTGTCAATATTCTATACGCAAGTGCGGTCCGAGGTCAGAGGTTAGATTGCGGAGGTTAAGAGCAAGCCGGGGTTCTCTCTCAATCTAACTTCTGACCTCTCACCAAAGGTCTTGCCAAGTTTCTCCGTTCCCCGTACAAATAATCTTCTCCCATGACCGATTATTCCATCTTCCCCAAGATCAATGCGACCCTCAACGGCTGCAGCGCCGTGCTGCTGGTAATTGGACGCGCGCTGATTGCGCGCGGCAAAGTGGCCGCTCATCGAGCGGTGATGATCACGGCGTTCGTAACGTCGTCGCTCTTTCTGGTGTCGTATCTCTACTATCACTGGCCACATCATGGGGGCATCGTTTATTTTCACGGCACGGGATGGGCGAGAATCCTTTACTTCACCATCCTGACCTCGCACACGATCCTGGCGATTGTGGTCGTGCCCATGGTGCTGATAACGCTGACGCGCGGCCTGCGGGCGCAGTTTGACCGGCATCGAGCCATTGCGCGGTGGACGTTTCCCATCTGGCTCTACGTTTCGGTGACGGGAGTGATTGTATATTTCATGCTGTTTCAGATTTTTGTCTAAACCCGATGCGCAGGAGACATGGCCATGGCCGCCGGCCGGATCGCTTTCAGCAATATCGACGAGTACATCGTGTCGTTTCCACCTGATGTTCGGGCCATCCTCGAAAAGATACGTTTGACGATCGAGAAAGCTGCGCCCGGCGCGCAGGAGACGATCCGCTACAACATGCCAACCTTTACACTGAGCGGCAATTTGGTGCACTTTGCCGCCTTCAAGAAGCACATCGGGTTCTATCCGCCAGTAAGGGGCGATGCGAAGTTAGCGAAGGCCGTTTCAGCTTATGCGGGAGAGAAAGGCAATCTGCGATTTCAGCTCGATCAGCCGATCCCGTACGGCTTGATCGGAAGACTTGTGAAACTCAGGGTAAGGAAAAACGTTTTGAAGGCTCGCGCGTCGCGGAAGAAGTAGAAGCAAGGGAGTTCCATTTAGGGCTTCTGGTCTACCGATTCGTCACATATTTCTGGTACGGGGCGCACTGCCTTTGGGGCGGTCAATTCTGCTATAGTGAGCGTCTCGAAGCATTCGCGAAGGAGCCCGCCTCATGAAGAGCGTCAATAAAGTCATCCTGATTGGAAACCTGGGCAAAGATCCCGAAATGAAGTTCACGCAAGGCGGCATGCCGGTCGCCAAGTTCTCCATTGCCACCAATGAGCGGTTTAAAGATAAAGATGGCAACTGGCAGGACCGTACGGAGTGGCACAACATTGTCGCGTTCCAGAAGCTGGCGGAAATTATTGGCCAGTATCTGAAAAAAGGCGGCAAATGCTACATCGAGGGCAGCCTGCGCACTGGCTCCTGGGACGATAAAGAAACCGGCAAGAAGATGTATAAGACAGAGATCATTGCTAACGATCTGGTTCTGCTCAGCGGACGCGGCGAAGGCGGCGGTGGCGGCGAATATTCCGGTGGCTCGCGCGGAATCGCGGCCTCGTCGGGCGGCAACAGTTTTGATCAGAGCGCACCGGAGCCAGAGCACGCGCCGGTCGGGAGTTCGCCAATCACGGACGAAGATATTCCCTTCTAGGAGTCTCGCCTTGAGCACTTCTACGCTGGCTGGACGAAGTTGCGTTCCCTGCCGCGGCGGCGTGCCGCCGCTCAAGGGAGCCAAACTTGCTGAACTTCATCGTCAACTGGCCGACCCAGCGCAGTGGAAAGTTGTCGACGAGCATCACATCGTTCGCAGCTTCAAGTTTCCCGACTTTAAGTCTGCTCTGGCTTTCGTGAACAAGGTGGGCGAAGTCGCCGAGCAACAGGGCCATCATCCCGACATTCTGCTGGGATGGGGCAAGGTCGAAATCACGACTTGGACACACGCCGTCGATGGGCTGACCGAGTCGGATTTCATTCTGGCCGCCAAGATCGACCAGCTAATCTAACTCCTTGCTAAATCAAAGAGAAGCGCGCTGAATGCCGGCGCTTGCCAAGGTAGCTTGCCATTGCCAATTGGATGTGCCATACTTTACTGGATGAAACTGAAACTGGATAAACTTGGACGGGTCGTTCTTCCCAAACCGCTTCGCACCCGTTACGGATTGCGACCGGGTATGGAGTTAGAGATCAGCGAAGGCCCACAAGAGTTTGCGCTCCGTCCGGCCCACAGCGGCCCTAGCCTCGTGGAGGTTGGCGGCATTCTGGTGCATCAGGGCGTTCCGCAAGGAGAACTCGACATTGTTGAGGCGATTCGCGAGGATCGGGAAGAACGTTTCCAGCGCCTAAGCGGTATGAGTAGCAAATGAGTAGCGGAGGGGTCAAGTGAGACTGTTCTTCGATACCTCCGTCCTGGTTTCCCTCGCGGTCGCGCATCATCCTCATCACGATCTGGCGTACGCGGCTTTCCACCAGGTAGTAAACCGACGCCATGAAGGCTTTGTTTCCGCGCACGGCTTGGCCGAAACCTTCAGCACTTTAACTCGCCTCCCCATCACTCCTATGGTTCATCCCACAGAGGCATACCGCTTCGTTTCAGAGACTGTCGCTGGACATTGCGCAGTCGTATCTATTGCCGAGAAGGATTATCTTACGACCCTAAAGTCGGCAACTGATGCGGGTTTGCGTGGCGGGGCCATCTACGACACGTTGCAATTACATTGTGCGGAGAAAGCCGGATGCGACCGCATTTATACCTTCAACGTCTCAGACTTTGTCCGAATCGCCTCGCACCTCAGAAAGCAGATTGTGCGCCCTTAGCACAAGTTCATTCCACCTGCGCGCCCCCCGCTCTACGCGTACTCCGGCGAATCGATAATCCCCACAGTCCCGCCGGAATCACCATCAACATGCCCGCGACGCTGGCGACGTTGCGGGCGGCGAATCCCCAATCTACGAAGCGTCCCGCGAGATACGCGCCGGCGGCGATAGTGAGCATGCAGAGGCAGAGGTCGGCAGCAAAGACGCGTCCGCGAAATTTGTCGTCGCTTTGCACCTGCAATAACGTCGTCGAGAACACCCACACGACCGAACTGCCAGAATGCGCCAGAGCGATGCACCAGCACGCTTGCCAGAGATGACCGGAGACGCCGATTAACGCATAACCCGTGGCCGCGGCAAGATATCCGCAGAAGATTGCGATCTCCAGGCGGCGCTGCCAGTGCCCCGCCCAGGACGCCGCAAACAGGGGGCCGAGCAGCGCGCCTACGCCGCGCGCGCCTAACAGCAAACTCATCCCAAGAAAGGCGCCGCGTTCGGGAGACATTCCTCCCCAGCGGACCGCAAATTCATTTTGCCCCATCACGGTGAAGAGCACCCAACTGGGGCCGACGATGAGGTTGCCGAATTTCGCGAGGATCGCGGCGCGCAACTTGACGTGGGCGCGCACGTAGCGGATTCCGGCAATAATCGGCGAAAAGTCGATCAACTCCTTCGCACGAAACGGATGGCCGCTTTCAGCGTGCGGCTCGGCGAAGCGCATTCCCCAGATCAGCGCGGCCGAAGCGACGAAGGACAGCGCATTTAGCAGGAAGACAGTATCGCGACCAAAGAACGCCGCTACAAAGCCTCCGAGCGTTGCCCCTAGCATCAGGTTGACGCTCCACGTGGTCGAGGCGAGCGTGTTCGCCACTACGACATCCTCCCTTTTGACAATGTTCGGAATGACCGCATTGCGGGCCGGCTCAAAAAAGGCGACCAGCAAGGTTTCCGCCATGAGGAGCGGATAGACGAGCCAGACATTTTCTTTGGAGCGAACGAACAGCATGCAGAGGACGATCAACATGCGGCCGATGTCGGAGGCGATCATGACCTGTTTGCGGCGCAGGCGATCGTTGACCACGCCGGCCGTCGGACCGATAAAAGTTTGCGGCAGAACCTGGAGCACTAAAGCCAGCGCAACCGATCCGGCGCGTCCGGTGAGTTGCAGGAGCAGGTTGTAGATGGCGAGGGTATAAAACCAGTCACCGATCTCGCTGACGACCTGGGCGCTCCACAGGCGGCGAAAATTGCGATTGCCGCCGATCAGGCGCACGTAGGACGCCAGCGATACACGGCTGACTTCAAGTTCAGGGACGGGCTCCATTTCGGCGAGTTAGGAGTTCACAGCATACCGGATTGGACGAAAGCGGGCACCCAGAGCCGGAAGTGGAATCGCGATAGGCAAAATGTGCAACATTTTGCACAGAAGAAACACCATCCTCTGAAAAACTCGTAAAGAGTTACTTTTGTGCCGCCGAATTTGCCCTAAAAATGGTTGTTTGAACGGACTGTAAATCTCGACACTTTGGACAATCGTTTGCCACTATCCAGAGCGAAAGGAGTCTCACCTTGCGAACTCTGGGCCCTGTCGTTCTACTTGTCCTGACTTTGGTTTCAAATTCGTTTGCCGCAACTGTTGTTGCGAGATCCTCCGCTTATCCGGAACCTGGCATTCTCGCCTTACTCGGCGGCGGCTTGATTGGATTGGCGGCTGTAATTCGTCGACGGCTGAGTAATTAATCTCATTTGCCGAGAGCCCCCTCGGCGTCTCCCCATTATTAGTTTTTGATTCCTGCAGGGTATGCCCGCGATGGCACTTGCTACTCCTGAGCATTATCCCTTCGCCACCAAGTCCAGAAAATATTGGTGAATGCGGCGGTCATCGCTCAGCTCGGGATGAAAGGTTGCGGCCATCGTCTTGCCTTTGCGCACCAGCACTGGATCGTTTCCTTCTGTCGCGATTATTTCCACGCCTTCGCCGACGCGCTCGATTTTGGGTGCGCGTATGAAAACCATCTCGATCGGCTCATTCAGAAATTTTCCGTCGCGGATGGAACTGTCAATCTGGCGGCCGTAAGCATTGCGGCGCACGGTGATGTCGAGCGCTCCCAGGCCCGCTTGCTTTGGATTCTCTACGTCGGTTGCGAGTAGGATGCATCCCGCGCAGGTGCCGAAGGTTGGCTTCATGCGGACGAAGTCTTTTAACTTCGCGAGGCCCTCCTCGCCGAGGAGCTTGAGAAATGTGCCGGACTCGCCTCCGGGGATTATCAGGCCGTCGAGCTCGTCAAGTTGTTCGGGCTTCCGGACGAGAACGACTTGCGCGCCGAGATCTTCGAGACGGCGGCGATGCGCGTCGAAATCGCCCTGCAGTGCCAGGACTCCGATCTTCATGTCGGAATACTCCAAAGATTAGCTTTCGACGACCCGATCAGCCGATCAGCCGATCGCCCGATTTGGTCTTGCCCTTCGGCTCGGGCACGTCTTTTGCTTTGAGCAGATCTTTCAACTCGGCCATGAATTCCTGCACATCTTTGAAGTCGAGATAGACGGAGGCGAAGCGCACATAGGCGACTTTGTCGTAGCGGCGGAGGCGATTCATGATGAGCTCGCCGATTTCGCTGGTCTTGCGCTCGCGCTCGGCCGATTCGATGACGAAGGTTTCCGCTTCATTGACGATCTGCTCGAGGCGGCTGATGGGAACGGGGCGTTTTTCGCAGGCGCGCATCAGTCCGTTGAGAACTTTCTGGCGGTCGAAACGCTCGCGGCGGCCGTCTTTCTTTACCACCATGTAGGGGATTTCGTCGATGCGTTCGTAGGTGGTGAAGCGCTTTTCGCACTTCAGGCATTCGCGGCGGCGGCGTATGGAGTCGGCTTCTTTGCTCTCGCGCGAATCCACGACTTTGTCATTTTCAAACCCGCAGAAGGGGCATTTCATGCGCTTGATTTCAGTTCGGAATTCAAGACGATTGTAGCAGGCGTCTTCGCGGGCAATGGCGCGCGGGTAACCAGCGTGGCTCAGTTTCCGTGTCGTGTGATTCCACCCGAGGGTTCTTGCTGTCCTGTCAAACCCACGCGGCAATCACGCTCCGACTGTAGGCAAGCCCGTGCCGGCGTATGATGTTTTCGGCTTCCGATGCGCCCCACGCCGATCATCACCGGGCTCATGTTGATGGCTGCCACCGTTGGCATCCTAGGGTTAGCGGCGCTGATGCTATGGCTGTCGGGCGATTGGCGCTGGGTGGAGGGCTGGATCTTCTGCGTCTGGTGGGTTTCCTTCGCTGTCGTCATTCTCTTGTGGCTTCGCTCCAGGGATCCTGCGCTGCTGGCCGAGCGCATGCGCATGCCCGGCAGCGGTGGTGAATCGCGCTCCGATTTGACTATCCTCATCGGGATAAAAGTGTGCTTCCTGGCTTTGATCGTTGTGCCGGCGCTGGACGTGCGCTTCGGTTGGACACCCCGTCTACCGCTCTGGAGCGAAGTATGCGGAGGCATCCTGCTCCTTGGGGGCAGTTTCCCGTTCTTTCGCGCCTTCACCGATAACACGTATGCGTCGCAGCTGGTGCGCATTCAGGCCGAGCGTGGCCAACACGTCATTGACACGGGCGTCTACAGCTTGGTTCGCCACCCCATGTATCTTGGGGCAAGTCTAGTGTTCGTTGGTGCGGCGTTGCTGCTCGGCTCGGTTTATGGCCTTCTCGCAGGTGTGGCCCTGGTGGGACTGCTCGTGGTGCGCATCTTTGGCGAGGAGAAGCTGTTGGCACAAAATCTGGAAGGCTACAAGGAATATCGCCAGAAGGTGCGTTACCGGTTAGTACCACACGTCTGGTGACTACCGCGTTAACGGATTTCCCCGTCGATCGGGAAGGTGCTGGGGCATCCGACTCACGGGCGGATAGTCGGAAACTGAGATCCTACGAGCACTCACGTAGCCTCTTCGACCGCTGCGACATCTTCCGCTTCCGCGCTTTCTTCGGAGAGTTTACGCAGCGATAGGCGTTCGTGATGAGAGAGCAGTAATCCCACGGGAACGATGGCGAAGAATGTCACCAGCCAGAGCATGATTCCGCAACTGACGGCGAGTTCTTTGGGGACGATGTGGAAGATGTGGTCGAGGGCGCTGATGGTGGCGAGTTGGGAGCCTCCGCCTACGCCGGGCAATTGCACCAGGGAGCCGATCATGCTCGCTCCCATGAGCAGGAGGACTTTGGTGACGCTCATCGCGGCCATGGGCGCGCCATAGGCGTGCGTTACTTCTTTGTAGGCTAGCGCGATGATCCACCACATAAGGACTGAGACACCGGACAATTCTAGAAATGCGATGGGGCCGTGAATGGTATTGAGTCCGATAGTGAACTCGCGAATTTTTTGCGCGATGCGATGGCCCAGATTTTCGGCGAGATGCGCAAAGCGGTCTTGGACAAATTGGGCAATGTGGTTTCCGCGAGTGGCGATCAGTAATGCTCCCAAAAATAATCCGAATACCAGGCCGATCAGGGCGTAGCCGGTGAGGTGAATCCAGTGGCGGACTTCGGGTGGGGAGGCGAGCGTGAAGGCGCGCAATTTCGAAGGAAGAAAGATCGCTGCCACCATCAGGACCGTGAAGCCTCCTACATCGAATATGCGCTCGACCGCCCAGACCGCCACTTGAGAAGCGAAGGGCAGGTTGTTGCGGCGGGCGATCAGATAGGGACGAATGAGTTCGCCGGCCCGGCCGAGCAGGGCTAGGCCGGTGAAGCCGATCATGGTCGGTGGGACGAGTCCGAGGATGGATGCGTCTTTGCGTACGGGGCGGAGAAAGATCTTCCAGCGTATTGCGCGCAGGAAATAGGCGATGTAGATATACGCGACGCCCATGAGGATGTCACGCCAATTTAATCCGAATTGAAACAGCCGCGCCCAGTCGAAGTTCTTCCAGGTGCGGAACTGGAGGTAAACCAATCCAGCCAACACTAGAAAAACAATGACGTATGCCAGGTATTTTTTCTTGTTCATTCGCTGCGAGATCAATCTCGAAGACAGGCGCAGTGTGCACGGCCCCAGTTGAAGGTAAATGAGGAAGCAGCGAGGGTCAACGGCGCGGAGATTAAAGTCGTGGAGATCAAGGTTGCGATTGCGCGGCGACGGTGGTCACTACTGGCTTCGCGGCGCGCTGGGGGTGGGCGGACGGTTTATTCGGAGCTTTAGTGGATGCGTGCGCGGCGATTTGCTTTTGTTTGGCCGCCGCTTTTTCTTGCGCGATTTTTTTGGTGTTGTATTCGTGGACGATCTTGGCTACGTAGGCGCGAGTTTCGCGGAAGGGCGGGACTCCTTGATATTGCTCGACGCGCTCGGGACCGGCGTTGTAGGCGGCGAGGGCTTTAACCAGATCGAAGTTGTAGCGCTCCAGAAGTTCGCGGAGATAGCGGCTTCCGCCGGTGACGTTGGCTTCGGGATCGAAGGCATCGTTGACGCCTAATTGATTGGCGGTGCCGGGCATCAACTGCATCAGTCCGCGAGCGCCTTTGGGAGAGATGGCGTGGGCGTTGAATCCGCTTTCGGCGTGGATGACGCTGTTGACGAGATCGGGATCGAGGTGGAAGGTGGCGCTGGCTGTGTTTACTACTTCGTTAATAGGGGCGGAGGGCGATTTCTGGGTGTTCGATGTGACCGAGACAGACGATGGTGCAGTCTCTGGCGGAGTCAGATCCTTTTCGTAGCTGGCGATTTCTTCGGTCGGCACGTCGGTGAAGCTGGAATCATCGGCGAAGAAGAAGAGGCGCGTGGTTGGTCCCATAACCTGGTGATGGTCGTGGCGAATGGAGAAGCCGTTGCGCAGGACGGCCAAGTCGGCGGCATACGAAGGACCTGCCAGCAGAGCCAGGATCACGACACAGGAAAGCGCGATGCACGCATTCCCCCAGCGGCTAAAGCCGCGAGCCATTTTGCGACGGGTACGGTACGGCTGGAAGCCGTACCCTTTCAAAACAAATTTCGACCCGCGCGTCGCCCGCGAAGCTTTCTCGGCCGCTAATGATGTGCGTCGAACCATCTTCTTAGAATTTACAGGCTGACGCCGACCGCTGATCCGCGAACTTCGTCGAGCGCTTTCGGCTCGATCGGCTTGCCGTTCAATACGTGCTCAACGGCGGCCGCGACGCCGCTTTCGGCGTTGGAGCGGGTCAGCTTCCAGCCTCGGCCACGTAACTCTTCCGATGCATTTCCCATGATAAACGGATGGCCGGCGAAGGCCAGCATTTCTATGTCGTTGTAGTTATCACCGATGGCCATGACCTGTTCGCGGGTAATCTGGCGGTAATTGGCCCAGCGCTCGAGCGCGTGTCCCTTAGAGCAGCCGGCGTTGAGGACATCGACGATGGAGAGGTCGCGGCCGGGGTATTCGGTGCGGAGAACCGTGATCGGAAGGCCGCAGGTCTCAAGGACGCGCAAGACACGCTGCATGTCGGCGACCGGGCCACAGAACATGGCCTGCACGGGATCGGTGGTGAGCGCGTTCTCGATGGGGATAACGAACTTTATGTACTGCATGTTTTTTTCCAGCCAACGCTGGATGCTGCCTTCGAGCTGATCGAGACGCTCGATCACGATGGTGCCTGCCACATCGCCATGAAGATCGTGGCTGTCAAAGGTGAGAACGGTTTGACCGCGAAATTCTTGCATTGCTTCTACAAGCTGGCGGCAGGTGGGCTCGGGCAGCAGGTCGCGATGGAAAGTTGTTCCGCCGAGCGAGCGCGTGATGGCGCCGTTGGAGCTGATCAGCCAGAGGTCAAATCCAAACTGTTCGGCGATGGGCAGGGCGAAGGTGTGGCGGCGTCCGGTGACTAAGATGACCTCGATGCCGTCGGCGTGGGCTCGGCGGAGGGTGGCGAGGTCGGTGTCGGAAATTTTGAATTCGGGGCTGAGCAGGGTGCCGTCAATGTCGATGGCAATGAGGCGAAGAGAATTGGCCGGCACGGTTAATTCTAGCATTCGGATAGCAGCAATTGAGAATTAATCCGAGCGAACAATTCGCGGTCTGGTCATTCACCATCTAATCATTCACGATCCGTGTGACGGCAATTTGGCGCGGCGTGGCGTATAAAAAATAAGGTCCGCAGTCTTCCGCGGACCTAAGCTCAAAATCGGGTTGAAACTTATTCGACGCCCGTCAGCGCTAGATTGAGCCCGACGATGTCAGCCCCGAGGTCCTTGCCGTCGGTACCCATATTCTTGTAAGGACTGCCCTGCACGAGCTCGTAGTTTCCACCGTTGCCATCGTCATACTGAACAAAGCCGACATCATTCGGGTCAGCTGTGAAGAAGTTGCCGGTTGGCCATGTTGCTGGAGAAAAGTGGGATGGGGCCGCGACCAGAGCGTTATTGGCGAACGTGTACGTGCTAAAGCAATTGTTGAGGCTTGTGAGCGGGACGTCCAAGACCGCACAACTGTCATGGCTGTGTGAGTTCCAGATCGGGTACCTGCCGGTTGTGACAATACTGTTGGTGAGGACGAATCCGTACATCGATGGATTCGAAATCGAATTCCCGAGGACCATGATCGCGCCCTCAGGATCCGCGAAGCCTGTGACGTGATTAATCGTGACTGTGTTAAGAGGGTTCTCAGGCCAATCGTTCACCACCTCGAAGAGATTGCCCAGGCCAACATATTTCTGGCTGATGTCATCCATAACAATATCGTGAATGCTCCAGCGAGTTCCCGCATAGGCTGGTGCTCCGCCCCCGCTTTTATTGCCGGACAGCGAGGTCGCCAACTGGATTCCGTCTGCCGCGTGGAAGATGTGCGTGTATCGGATAGTCACATCCGTGACCTGGCAGATCGGACAGACGTTGTCTCCCGATTTAGAGTGCTGGTTCTTGGGAGTGACGAGTATGCCGTAGCCGGACTCACTGAAACCCCCCCATACGTCCTCCATCAAGTTGTCTTCAGCCAGCACACGTATGGCGTTCTTGAGTTCCATGTGGGGTCTTGCAATGAACGGTCTTCCACCAACTCCGCCCTGGAACGGTGAATTCCCGGGCATCCACTGCCAGGGCTTGAAAAAGTGGTTGAAGTGGATAGTGATGTCGGTCGGTGTCGTGGTGGCAGCGCCGCCACCGAACACGATCGCCTGGCCCGAGGCTTCGAGGAAGTTGTCCTCGATCTCATAAGGACCATCCTGGTAGTTCCCCCAGCCTCCGCTCACTGCGTGCGCTTCTGTACATGAACCGGTTATAGATGTGCAGTGAAAGTCACTGAAATAGGAATCGACAATGGCCACGTTGTTCGTGCCAGCGAGAACGAAACCATCCTTTGTCTCATCCTCCGTCGTGCCGTGCACCCAGCTCCGATCGAGCACGATATAACTAGCCGTGCCGCCCGCGCTCACGGAGATCAGAGCCGGACCTCCCTTGGTTCCGGTCGGCCGAGTGATCTCCAGCCCGAGCAAGCGGTAATGGTTCGCTCCCGACTGGAAGACTACCGGTCCGTTCATCCCGCTCGAAAGAACGAGCTTGGCCAACACATTCTGCGGGTTGCTGCAGGGGTACTGCGGACGACCCGGCAGGGAAGCTACTCCGGCATAGCAAGGCGTAAGGCGCTGTCCCTCGGCGGGCAGACTGCTGTCAGGGGAGCTAGTGCGAATAATGATCCAGTTATTGCTATTGCAATTCAGCGCCGGGAATTCGAAGTTTCCCGTAAAAGTTGCGCCCGCTTGCAGTTGGATCGTGTTGCCACACTGGGCGCTGTTCAGCGCAGCCTGCAGATCAGCGCCGGCATTGACAGTGATGACCGCCCCTGGGGCGGGTGTGTTTGCCATCGAACTGGCGACGGTCGCGATCGGCAGTTCCGCCGGACCGTCGTAGCTCTGAGCGAACAGGGATAGGGACATAATCGGCGTGAGCAAAACCATGAACACGAAACGGTGGGACATGACGGACCTCCAGAGCCCGAGCTCTCCACTTGACCCCAAGAGCGGCTCCGAATGTATCCCTGATCTTTTTTTGCGTCAACGTGAAAGACTCTGCGTCACAGGGTGAAAAGCATTTCTGTCGCGATTGTTGCGGTGACATGACGGCTGTATTCAAATGAGCACAACCAGACGATGGGCAGATACGATCTCTCAAACGGCAAATTGAGTTGAGATTCGTGGGCCGGGTAGTTGGCGAAATTGTGTGTTACACCGACAACGCACGACGGTCGGCATTGGAATTGGGATTGGGACGATCAAGGAATATCCATTCATTGGTGCACGCGGCTCGCGCAAATTTTTTTTTGGGTCGATCTTTAGAATCATCGGTTTAGCGAAAAGTTGCCGCCAAATCTTTGGATTATAAGGACTTATTCGTAAAATATTCCGGAATAAGGAGTTAGGGGGATGATCCCGCGAAACAAGAGATTGTCGCTTGCACAAGAACCCCGGCAAATAAAAAAGGTGCGGGGATGAACCCACACCTTTTGTGTCAGAGTTTGACTCTCTGTTTCTATTATATCAATTTCGACCACCCGGCACCGACAGCTTTTGGAACTTTATTTTGCTCTTTTATTCATCGACTTGCCGGGGAAATCATGCGAATGGGGGCTTGACACAATTTTCGTCGGTTATCTAGATCTGCCCGGTCCTCTACGGCTGATAAATCTGCACGTAGTCGTAGACGGTGGAAAGCTGCACATCGGAAGCGCCTCCGAAGCAGTAGAGTCGGCCGCCAAGGGTCGCCGAGCCAGGAGTCAGAACGGCGTCGGGCATCGAAGCCAGCGTCGTCCACGACTTGGTTTTTGGGCTGTAGGCTTCGTTGACGCTGAGTGTAGTTCCGTTCCCCCAGCCGCCTGCCACATACAACTCGCCCTTAATGGTCGCGAAGCAGGACTGCTGGCGAGCAGTAGGATCGGGCGTAAGTTCCGTCCATGTGTTCTTCTTTACGCTATAACTCTCGCTCTCATTGGTGGAGTCTCCATCGGGCGCGATGTTTCCGTCTACTGCGGCGATGGTCGCTCCGAGCAGGCCCGCCGTCAGCCACGATTTCGCCTCCAACAAGGGAGTCTCTTCAGTCCAGGTATTGGTGGTGGTGTTGTAGCTTTCGACCGTGTCGTACCAGGTATTGGTGGCAGAGTTATAGCCCCCAATGACATAGATAACGTCTTTGTCGACCACGGCGGACGTGGCCGCCCTGGCGGTCGGCATAGGGGCCAGGGTCGTCCAGGTATCGGAAACGGGATCGTAGGCTTCGACCAGGTTCATAGGGGCGCCTACTCCATTCTGGCCTCCGATGAGGTAGAGGATCTTATTGACCACGGCCGAAGCGCCACTCCAGCGCGTGGTTGGGTCGGGAGCGCCGGTCGTCCAGGTGTTCTTCTTGGTGTTGTAGATTTGGTTGACGTCCGTGGTCTGGTATCCGGAGTTGGTGGCGCCGCCGATGACATAGATGTTGGCCCCGATCGCTCCGGTGAATGCGCCGAAGCGGGCGGTGGGCAAGGCGGTGCCGGTCGTCCACGTGTTGTGCGTGACCTCGGAAGTTTGGGCATTCATCAGTAGAGACGCCGTGGTGAGGAACAATAGCGACACCAACAGTAATCGAAAGGCAGCGTTCATTTTTCTCTCCTGTAATTTTTCTCCCGTAGGAAATTTTGATGGTGCAATGTTGTGGCTGGCACTACGGCTGATAAATCTGCACGTTGCCGTATACGTCGCTGGCGAAGAGCGCTCCGGTGTTGGCGCCTCCGATACAGTAGAGCTGATTTTTGACGACTGCCGAAGCGGGTGCTACCGTGGGCTGCGGGATCGAAGCTAATCCCGTTGTCCATGATTTAGTCGATCCTCCGGTGTAGGCTTGAACCGCTGCGTTCGGACCGCTGTTATCGGTACCGCTGGCGACGTAGAACTTGCCCAGGATGGTGCCGAAGCAGGATCCGGTCAGGGCCGTGGGCATGGCGGCGAGAGTCTTCCACTTTTTCGTGGTGGTGTTGTAGACCTCGTTGTCGTTGATGACTCCGCCGTTTCCAAGGCCTCCTGCGGCGATAATTCCTCCCAGAACGCCGGTCGCCGGAGTCGACTTCCCGACATTCATGGAAGTTTCCTGGGCCCATGTGTCGGTCGCCGGATCGAAGCTGTACAAGGTGGCCACCCTTCCCGAGCCCGGAACGTAACCACCGACGACGTAAATGATGTTTTTCGATTCGACTGCGTACGCGCTGTCAACGGCAACCGGCATCGGGGTTTTCTCTGACCACGTGTTGGTTGTCGGATCGTAGGCTTCGACCGTGGTCAGCGCGCCTCCGCCGACGGCACATTGGCTGTTACAGCCGCCAATCACGTACAAAATGTTTTCGACCACGGCGGCAGCCACGGCGTAACGGGCGGTGGGGATGGGAGCGCCGGTCGTCCAAGTATTTTTGGCGACATCGTAGATTTCGTTGTTGGTAACGATCGCGCTGGTGGTGGCTCCGCTAACCACATAGACCTTGCCTTTGATCACGCCGAAAGCTGCTCCGACGCGAGGGGTGATCATGGGCGCACCGCTCGTCCAGGTATTGTGGGTAACTTCTGAAGTCTGGGCCTTCAGCGGTGACACGGTGACGAGCAATAAAAGCGATACCAACGTGCGTTGAACTGCAATTTTCATTTTTTCTCCAATAGCTAAAGTTGGGTCGCGTAGGGGCAGTTCTCTGCCCCTACGGCTGATAAATCTGCACGTTGCTGTAGACGTTCCCTTCATTGGGAATGCCATTGTCTCCACCGCCGAAGCAGTAGAGCACTCCCTTATTCACTGCGGAACCCGGGGCGATGACCGCTTGCGGGATGGAAGCCAGAGTCGTCCACTTGTTCTTCGACAGGCGGAACGACTCGGTCACGCTCTGCGGTGAGCCCCCGCTGTTGGAGCCGCTGGCAACATACAACTGGCCACCGGTTGATCCGGTGCAGGCCGCATTCCGTCCGGTAGGATCAGCCGCGAGCGATTTCCACGAATTCGTGGACACGCTGTAGCCTTCGTTGTCTCCGTTGTCGCCGGAGGCCGCGTTGTATCCGTCGGCGGCCACGATGGTGGTTGCGACCAGTCCGACCGAAGGTTCGGACTTCCCCACCAGCAGCGGGGCTTCTTCCGTCCAAGTGTTAGTCACGGGATTGTAGGCTTCGACCGTTGTCAGCCTGAGGCCGGGCGTGCCATTGCCGCCGATGACGTAGACGATGTTCTTCTCGACTACTGCGGCCGTACTCGCTCTCGCTGTGGGCATGGCCGCTTTTGCGGACCAAGTATTCGTCTTAAGGTTGTACGCCCAAACCGCGTTGGTATACGTATCCCCGGCTGTGAGTCCTCCGAAAACGTAGAGGACGTTCTTGACCACCGCGCTGGCTCCGTCGAACGTGGCGGAGGGCAGCGCTGCCGCGGTAGTCCACGTATTCGCGACCGGGTTGTAGATCTGAGTGTCGGCGATGACGGCATTTGCGGTATTGCCGCCGACCACATAGATCTCGCCTTTGATGACGCCCATGCCGGCGGGGAACTTGAGCGCCGTCGGCATGGGCGCGCCGCTCGTCCAGGTATTGTGGGTTAGGGCTGGAACCTGGGCCTCGGCGAACGAAGCCGAGGCAGTTAGTGAGAGCGATACTAAAGCGAGCCAAAACGCAGCCTTCATAGTTTTTCCATAAGCGATTCTCCGCGCTTTTGCGTTACGTGCTACTTGCCTTTAACTAGGGCAGGTTGTAGGCACAGAGGTTGTTGTAGCCGCAGACGGCGTAGACCGTTCCGTTGACTATCGCCGGTTGTGAAGTTGTGCCGCCGCCGAAGTTGGAATCCCACAGCAAATCGCCGGTGGAAGCGTCGAGCGCGCAGGTCCCGTTGCATTCGGCATAGACGACGCCATTGGCGACGGAGGGTGCGGAGGAAAAATTATTCGTCCCGGAGCCGGTCCAAAGCAATTTGCCGGTCTTCCCGGCAAGCGCGTATTGCTGGCCGTAGTAGGTGCCGCCAACATAGACCACACCCTTCGCGACGGCTGGGCGGTTGTAGCTGTTGCCGACGTCGAGGCCGGTGACTTTCCAGAGTTGCGTTCCGGTTTTCGCGTTGAAGGCGTAGACGGTGCCACTGAATGTGTTGACGTAGGCGGTATTGCCCGACACAGCGACCGGGGAGCCGCTATCTCCCGTCGGCGCACACCACGCTGTTGCCCCGGTGGTGATTTCGACGGCGCACACACCTTCGTTGCTGTCGTTCGGATAGAAGGTGCCGTAGTAGACGAGTCCTCCGGAGACTGCGGCTGGGTAGTCGGTGGGGGCGTAGCAATCGTTATCTCCGCCACCGCCTGCGCCACCATCGCCGCAATTGCCAATTGCCCAAATCTGGGCGCCCGTCTTGGCATTGAGCCCGACGATGTAACCCACGCGTAGGCTTGCCGTGTCGGCTTCGCCAATGACGACGACACCGTTGGAAACGACGGGGCCATTGTAGGGGCCGCTACTTACCGCGCCGCCATCGTCGTAGATCGCCCAACTCCAAAGCAGCTTGCCGGCTTTCTTGCCGGTGAGACCGACGGCGCATACGCCAGCGTGCCCACCACCGAGGTTATCGATCTGACAGTTGACATAGATCGTGCTGCCGGAAATCGCCATGCCTTGCGCGGTTCCGCCGTAGGCGTAGCCGGTGGCAGTGCCGGAGAATGTCCAGATCACTTTGCCGGTGGTTGCATTCACGGCGTAGAGGTTGCCATCGCTGGAGTCGATGTACACAGTGCTGCCCGAAGTCAGCGTGGGAACGTTGATTTCGGCATTGGTCTGGAAGAGCCAGGTCTGCGTGAGTTCGGAGACGTTGGAGGTGGACAACGTCTTCTCCAGAGGGTTATAGCCGACGTGGGTGGCGTTGTATCCGGTCTGCAGCCAGCTCGCCGTGGTTAGCGGCTCGGCTTTGACGGGGTCGGTTTGCGCTTGAAGTGGAAGGGTTGCCGCGGCGATAAGAATGAAAAGTGCGAGCATGGTAAGCGCAAATGCGGCCATGCGGAATTTCATAAGCTGTTGGCGAACACAATTCATAGTTTCTCTCCTGAGAGTCAAATTCTTGTGGGTCCTGGGGAATGCGCCGCAGGTCTTCGCCGGGCTCTAGTTTCAGAGCGCGCCGCGTGCCGCACGGTTCTGAACACGGCGGCCACTTTGCCCTGAAATGGGGACCGCGGTCAATGGTTTGGGCGTGATGCGTTCGTGCAGTGAATGTGACGCGCTAAGCGCGTTTAGTTGCAGTAAAATACGCGAAGTTGTTGTCTGGGATCGGCGTCGCAAGGCGACCCTTGGAAATACAGGTTCGGCGGTATAAAGTTTGCTTTCGCCGCCTTTGGTTCGATGGTAAACTTGCGGTCTCTCCCCTGAAGCGACTCCGTTCTATGCCTCTTAACTCGCTCAATCGCGCGCCGAATACTGTCGTATTGTTTGGCGTGTTTGAGGCTGATTTTCGCTCGGAGGAGTTACGCAAAAACGGCGTCAAGGTCAGGATCCAGGACCTACCCTTTCGCGCCCTGAAGCTTTTGCTGAGCCGTCCGAACGAAGTGGTTACGCGGGAGGAATTTCGCCAGGCGCTGTGGCCGGGCGACGTGTTTGTCGACTTCGATCTCGGCATCCGCAGTGCGATCAAGCGGCTGCGCGACGCGCTCGGAGATTCGGCGGAAAATCCTATTTTTGTGGAGACGGTCGACCGCCGGGGGTATCGCTGGATCGCTCCGACGCACGTCGAACCGCCCCCGGAGGCGACGGTTGGCCCCGAGCTTGAAGCTCTGGGTCTAGTCGGGCCCGCAGCTGTTCCCACCGCCGTCGATAAATGGGATTGGATCAAGAATTGGAAGATCGCCGGCCTGGTGGTGGCGGCCGCATTTGCCCTGGGAGCTTTAGGAGTCGTGAGTCTGCTGCTGCTTCGCCGCCACGCAAGCGCCGATTCCATTGCCGTGCTCCCGTTTGCTAACGGGAGTGGCGATGCCAATACGGACTATCTCAGCGACGGCATCACCGAATCGCTGATCGGCAATCTCGCACATGTGCCGCAGCTCAAGGTGAAGTCGCGCAGCTCCGTCTTCCGCTATAAAGGGAAGGATGTAGACGCGCAGAAGGCGGGCAACGAGCTGGGTGTGTCGGCACTGGTGAGCGGACGAGTGACATCGCGCGGGGACAGAATCGAAGTGAGCGCGGAGTTAATCGACGTTCGCGACAACACGGAAATCTGGGAGCATCACTACAGCGGGAAAAGCGGGGATATCGTCTCGTTGCAGATGCAAATTGCAGGGGACATTGCGGGCAAGTTGCGTTCAAAGCTAAGCAGCGCAGAAAAGCAACAAGTCACGCGGCAGGGCACGCAAAATCCGGAGGCCTACGATCTGTATTTGAAGGGACGGTACGCCTGGAACATCCGTACCTATGACGAGCTTGAGTCGGCAATTTCGTATTTCAATCAAGCCATCGCGAAAGATCCCGGCTACGCTCTGGCGTATTCAGGTCTGGCTGATGTTTATAACGTGTTGCCGAACTATGGCGGGAATCAAAACGAGGACTTTCCGAAGTCGAACGGCGCCGCGCGCAAGGCGCTGGAGTTGGACCCGACCCTGGCGCATCCTCACGCGGTTCTCGGCAGTAACGAGATGCAGTACGACTGGGACTTTGCGAGCGGGGAGGCGCAGTTCAAGAAGTCGTTCGAACTCGATCCGATCGATGCCACGGCGCGCCAGTGGTATGCCGACGATATTGCGATGATTGGAGGTAGAGAACAAGAAGCGCTGGTGGAAGTCGATCGCGCGCATGAGCTTGATCCGGAGTCTCCCGTGATCAGCAGGGTGGCGGGAAGCGTTCGCGTGTGGGAGCGGCGGTTCGACGAAGCGATTGCGATTTGCACGAAGCTGGCGCACGACGATCCGACGTTTGCGATTGCGCATGATTGCCTGTCGCAGGCCTATTGGGGCAGGCGCATGTATCCGCAAGTGATCGAAGAATGGAAGGTCTTTGGTGAGTTGTCCGGCTACCGGGTCGACTCGGAATTCGCTGCTGCAATGGAACGAGGATTTCGGTCCGCAGGCTGGAAAGGTGCTCTCGTCAAAGCCATTGAAACGGGGATGGCGGAGCGTAAGAATGGCTACTACTCGGCCTTCATCATTGCCACTTACTACGCCGACATAGGTGACAAGGAGCAGGCTTTCCATTGGCTCAACATTGCTTATCAGGAACACGATTGGCTGCTGATTAGTTTGAAGACTAACTTCCGGCTGGACTCGTTGCGTGGCGATCCGAGATTTGCGGAACTGGTGAGCAAGGTGGGGCTGCCGCAGTAAGTAATCCAAATTGGCGATTCCACTATTTCGTCTCTCATTCCTTTTGGTCGTGCGACAATCTTGCCGACACAAGGATTCCCCGTGGAGGCTAGCGATGAAGTTGAGATTCCTTCTGCTGCTCTTGACTCTACTGCCCAATTCCCTTCCCGCGCAGTCCGGGCCCGAAACTGGCAAGCCTTTCGTCATCGAGTATTACTACAAGACGAAGTGGGGGCATGCTGACGAGTTTCTCCAGCTCTTTAAGAAAAATCACTACCCTCTGCTGAAGAGGCAGGTGGAGATGGGACGCATGCTCAAGGTGTGGATGGACCAGCCGCGCTATCACACGACCGAAGACGGGCGGTGGGACTATCGCGTGACCATCGTGTTCAAGAACTCGGCGGCGGCGAATGAGCCTTTTGACGAGGATGCGATGAAGAAGCAGCTCTGGCCCGACCAGGCCACTTATCTAAAGGAGGAGCAGCGGCGCTTTGAAATCCTCGATGCACACTGGGACCTGCCCATCAAGACAGTGGACCTGGACAGCAAATAATTGCAGTTATGCGCGACGGCCGGAAAACGATTGTAAAAGTTTGATGAATTACTAGAAGAAATCCTTTATCGGTCGCATCAAAATTTGGAGTTAGACATGGATTCCGTTGCCGGTTAAGTTTGGGTGATGGAAAACTTAGTTTGGATTGAAGATTCACCGGTCGATGTCTTGCACGAGATCGGCGGCCGCCTGGCGAAGACGGGCGGGTTTCACGAAGTGCTGGACCGGGTCGTGGAGTTTGCCTCGGCGCTGGTGCGGTGCGATTCCTGCCTGATTTATGTGATTGAGGGCGAGCACTTAGTCTTGCGGGCGTCGAAGAATGCGCATCCCGATGTGGTTGATCGGCTTAAACTCCGCGTAGGCCAAGGCATTACAGGCTGGGTGGCGGAGCATCACGAGCCGGTGGCGATTGCTGAGAAGGCGGCGCACGATCCGCGATTCCAGTTTTTTCACGAGTTACCCGAGGATAGTTACGAAGCATTTCTCTCCGTGCCGCTGATGTCGCGCGGGCGTGTGGTAGGAGCGATTAATTTACAGCACCGCCTTCCTCATACTTACAAGAGAAAAGAAATTCGTTTGATTTCGGCCATTGGCTTTCTGGTGGGCGCGGAAATTGAATTGGCTCGCTTGGAGGAGATCAATTCGAACCTTACCGACCAGTTGCAGACGCGAAAAGTTGTGGAGCGCGCCAAAGGGATCTTGCAGCGCGAACTGCGCTTGAGCGAAGAACAGGCATATCTGGCGCTGCAGCACCAGAGCCGCCAGAAGCGCAAACCGATGAAGGACATTGCCGACGCGATTATTTTGAGCGAAGAGGTAAGGGAGAATACGCGCGGGGCGCGCGTGGACTGAAAGATTGCAGCACGATCGACGTTCGATGTCCAGCTGGACAGGGCATCTGTCATGGAGAGACGCGGTTCGCCGCGTCTCTGCCAGACTTGGCCAAGTTCCCTCCAAGCGTCAATCATTCCGTAGTCGTCGATTAATTCCCGACCAGGTCACGCCAAAGAGTTAACGCTGACAATAAGAACCGGGAGCAGGCTGGGTTGAACCTGCTCCCGGTGATACAGCTGCGAATGGGATGTGGGCCCGAACGCAGCTGAATATCGATTTACTTCGAGGTGCCCGCGCTGGGCACGGCGAAGCGCAACGACATGTCATACTTGGGCAGCTCCATGGTGCTGATGAAGCTTTGCCCTTCGCGCGACACGAGAACGAGACGGCTGGCTTGATCCGGCTTCGACGTCTCAACCGTGTTGACCATCAGCATGGCGCTGGTGCCGCCGTTCGATCCGCGCAACGTAACGAACTCGAATGAGCCCTTGGTGTCCACAGAAAAGGTGTAGTCTCCCGGACGCAGAACGACATTTTGGCAGCGCACCTCATGAGACAAGGTGAAGCTGCCGTGTGCTTCCTCGGCAGCCGCCAACGTCGGTTGGATAGTGAGTAGACTCAAGCCCAATGCGGCGGCATATGCGAATTTGCGAATTGATCTCATACAGTCTCCTGTTCTTGTCTAAGAAGCTCACGGCCACAGGTACGGCAGTGAAACGTGGGCCCAGATTAAGGTGGAGCACATCGAGGTCAGCAGATTTGCAACGCAGCGTACAAGGCTGAACGCAAAAATCGAGTTCAGAGAGCCAGCTGCTTCGCTGGCTCCGAACTGAAAATAGTGTGAAGGAAATCGGCGGCGCGGTCCAACGAAAAAAATCGATTTGCCGGATTTGCAGAGAGCGTCATGACAACAATTGCTAATTCCATCCAATGCTTGCTGGATGCCATTGAAGTGACTTTCCTGCGATTTCAGGCGCGCGCGTTTGCCAAAGCCTCATCCGATGGGAGAACATACTTGGTTTGCACATATCCCAATGTTCTTATAAGGAAGCAGCCTAAATATGGCGAAGGTGAAGAAGTCTCCCGCGAAGCAAATTAACCGAGCGACAGTCGAGGTTAAATCTGAAGCTAACCGATGTGAAATCCTCGGGCCGCACCGGGCGCGATGGCGCGATCGAGCCGGCCAAGGGCAAGCTGGGCGTGATGATCCCGGGCATGGGCGCAGTGGCAACGACGTTTGTGGCGGGTGTGGAGGCGGTGCGCAAAGGCATCGCGCAGCCCATCGGCTCGCTTACGCAGATGGGAACAATTCGCCTGGGAAAGCGCACCGATGGCCGCTCGCCAAAGATCAAGGAGTTCGTGCCGCTCGCCGGCCTCAACGATCTGGTCTTCACAGGCTGGGATATTTTTGAAGACAACATGTACGCAGCGGCGCAAAACGCCGGCGTGCTGGAACGCGACCTCCTCGCCAAGGTGAAGGGCCGGCTCAGTGCCATCACGCCAATGAAGGCGGTGTTTGATCACAATTACGTTAAGAAGATCGATGGGCCGAACGTAAAGAAAGGCAAGAACAAGCTGGATCTGGCCGAGCAGCTACGGCAGGACATTCGCGACTTTAGAAAGTCGAGTGGCGCCAGCCGCCTGGTCACCATCTGGTGCGCCTCGACGGAGACCTTCATCGAGCCGAGCGCCGCTCACCAGAGCGTGAAGGCGCTTGAGAAAGGGATGAAAGAGAACGACGAAAACATTGCGCCTTCGATGATCTATGCTTATGCCTCGCTGATGGAGGGCGTTCCTTTCGCCAACGGCGCGCCGAATTTGACGGTGGACATTCCGGCGATGCACGAGTTGGCGCACGATCGTGAACTGCCCATTTGCGGCAAGGATTTCAAGACTGGGCAGACGTTGATGAAGACCGTGCTGGCTCCGGCATTTAAGGCGCGGCTGCTTGGGCTAAGCGGATGGTACTCGACTAACATCCTGGGCAACCGCGATGGCGAAGTGCTCGATGATCCCGGGTCGTTTAAAACCAAGGAAGAGTCGAAGCTGGGCGCGCTGGAGCATATTCTGCAACCGGCTTTGTATCCGGAACTCTACGGCAATATTTTCCACAAAGTTCGCATCAACTATTACCCGCCGCGCGGCGACAACAAAGAAGGGTGGGACAACATCGACATCTTCGGATGGTTGGGATATCCGATGCAGATCAAAGTTGACTTCTTGTGCCGCGACTCGATTCTCGCGGCGCCGATCGTGCTTGATCTGGTTTTATTTTTGGATCTTGCGCAACGCACTCCCGAGCTGCGACGGCTGGGCATTCAGGAGTGGCTTAGCTTTTATTTCAAGTCGCCTATGACGGCGCCGGGACTGTATCCCGAGCACGATCTGTTTATTCAGTTAATTAAATTGAAGAACACGCTGCGGCATTTGAAGGGGGAAGAGTTGATTACGCATTTGGGGCTGGAGTACTACGATTAGCGATTAAGTGTGGCGGGGGTCCCTCGCCCGCGTCTTTTCATTTCTCTGAGAAGTCTCACCAGACGGTCCGAAGCAGGGGACTGCGCCGAATCCTCTCATCGCGCGTCACCAGCGTCATCCCTTCGGCGCGCGCCGTGGCGCCGATCAGCCGGTCAGCTGGATCACGCGGATAATCCTCCGGGAACTGAGCCGCAAGGGCCGCAATCTCTGGGGTGATTGGACGCATCGTCACTCCCTCGAGAAATCGAAGTAACGAGGTTTCGACGGTGCCGTATCCTTGAATCCTTCCCGACGCAATCTGCCACGCCACCTCGCAAGCGGTAATCGCCGACACGGCCAGCCCATCGCCACGGCGTGCGCGGCGAATCGCCCAGGCTGCCGCCTTCGAAAGCCGCTTTGAGTCGGCAACCGCCCATATCAATACGTGGGAGTCGAGCAGGATCACGAGGATTCCCAGCCATCGATGGGCGACTCGATATCGCCGCCAATCTTCATTACGCCATTCAACCTGCCGATCCAGTCGTCTTTCTTGCTGTCGACCGGCACCAGTTTGGCGACCGGCTTGCCGCGCTTAGTGATGATCAACGGCTCGCGCGTGGAGCGGACGTCTTCCATGAGGGCAAGACAACGTGCTTTGAATTCCGCTGCGGCTATTCTCTTCATGGTCAGAGTATAGCATACATGGTCATATCGATATGACCACAAGGAAAGGACTCATCATCTCCCTATTCATCCATTTCGTACGCCTCCATCAACCACCGCTTCACCTCATCGTCGATGTCGGCCTTCGACTTAATTTCGATCCTCCGCGTGATGCGGTCTTTCTTTTCGTAACCGCCGGTATCGATTAGGCGCTTGGGCGTTTTCATGTTGCCGAGCGCGAATCCCAGATCGATACGCGTGTTTGTCGATGGCTTGATCTGCGCGAAGACGTGATTGCGATAGAAGGGGACCATCGTCCTGCACGGGCACGCCTTCACATCCTTGCCGAGCGAAAAGCCTAGCTTGAGTAATTCTTCGTAGAGCGGACGCAGTGCGGCGCGTGGGCCGGCGTATTGAGCCTCCACCCATTCGGCGGCGCTTTTCAGGTAGGTGTCGGGGGAATCAAACGCCGCTGTGCCCTTACCGTCGGCGCGCTCCGCGATCCAGGTTGCGTTGTTTCTACCCAGCTTGTGTTGTTGCTGCAACCAATCGCGGAGTTCTTTCTCGGTGGCGAGGCCGGACTTTTTCGTGATGGCGATCCACTCTTCTAGGGAGCGCCCCGTCTTCTGGCGCAATTCCGCGATTCCTTTCTGCGCCATGGCCACGCTGGGATGAACGGAGTACGGTGCTTGCGTTTTAGCGGCGAGAGACATGCGTCCTCCTGGGCATGGGTAATTCGCACGCCTATGATACTCAATTTCGGTGGAGGCTCAATTAGGTTGGAACAAGCGGGGATGGCGATCATAGTGAAGTCTGGCAGCCGCCTGGCTTAAGGCAAATGTCGAGCAATGATTGACCGTTGAAGCGTTCGGAACCTGGGGCTGTCTTTCTCAAGCCACTAAGCTTGAGTGAGCCACCCGCCGCTATTCCCGTCGGTCAAAATACAAATGGCCCCGCCAAAGCGGGACCATTGAGAAAACCGTAGTGTAAGGCACTCTGTCTAACCCAGTATCGAAGGATCACGCGACTGAGTCAAGTTACTTTGAGGAGATATCTCTGTCTTCTCTCCTCAAACGAAACTTCTCCTCTACCACTGGGAGAATGGACCCGGCGGGATTCGAACCCGCATCTGCGACTGTGACAGAGTGCCGTGTTCCCCTTACACTACGGGCCCTAACGGCAGTCTCTCGACGGTTGGGAATATAACAAGAGTTGCGGGCGAGAATCTTTTCGGACGCGTCCCAAATTGGGAGAGTTTTTGTGGACATGGTGCATTGAAGACGGATTCCAAAGCGAATTTCATGCGCTACAATTGCTGGCATATTGCCGATAGCCCCACCTGACCAGCGGGGCTTTTGAATTTCTGGCGCTAGACCGCTAAAAGAGACGCTCTAAGTCACGCGCGCCGTGCACGACGCGGAGAATACAATATTTCTTCTCCGTCAAATCCGTAGAAGAGCAGATGCTTCGGAAAACCTGAAATTGCTGCTCGTCTGACGCCATAGAGATCTGGGGATGGAAATGTGCAGGGCGTTCCCGAGATCGGGCGACTAACTTCGCACGCAGCGACGGCCTTCGTGACAGCTTTTCCCACGCGTTTATTGCCGCAAAGCTCTCGGCGCGAGCGCGGCAGCTGTACCAATCGGCCTGTTCAAGGATGTCGGCGACAGCGGCATCACTGAGGACAAGCTGCGGAGATTCACGGCCGCGCGTCCGCTCACGGAGCAGAGCGACCAAGCCTTTGCGGCGAATCTCTGCGACGGGGAGCTCAATTTTTCGTCCCTTGGCGGCGGCTACGAGTTCGTGCTCAAGATCGCCGAGGCGGCGCTCTTTGTCTCGCCGAATCAGTTCGCGGACGTACTCGCTCGGCGTGCCCCAATCGCCGGAAGCGACCTGCCCTTCAACATATTCCTTCAGAGCTTCAGGGAGCGAGATGTTTAGCGAAGTCATAGGCATGCCTTCATATTATGACAGTTTGTGACGGTATTCAAGAAATGAGGGGAATTGCTGCCACCTTAGAAATACGAAAGCCCCGGTAGTCATCCGGGGCTTGGCAAATGCCAGTTGGTACGCCGCCTATCGTTGTTAGTATAGCAAATACTGCAACTACGTCGACATAACTATTGGTCGAGGGGACTGCGGAGGACGACGGACTCGAACCGTAGTGGCTGACTAGGCCACTCGACCGTATGAAAGGCGGCGTCCAGTACCCACTGGCAACATCCTCCAAACGCAGCCTACGCCTGCAAGAGTATGTTTAGCGCTCTCAGCCGAACAAGACCTCGAAAGTAGCCGCCTACCGGCAACGACCCGTCTGTCCCCAAGTTCCCCCCAGCCGCTCCTCTGGAGCGGCTACTTTCGTGGGATTGCGAATTGTTGAGGCGAAGCGAATATTGGATTCAGGCGGGTTGCGTCTGGAGGACGTTTCCAGTGGGTACTGGACGCCGCCTGCGAAGTGGTCGAGTGGCTTAGTCAGCCATTACGGTTCGACTCCGTCGTCCTCCGCACGGCCCTCGACCTTCGTAACTGTCATCGAGTTGATCGGCGATGCTATAATAGTGATGTTTCGCAAGTGGCGTACCGACTGGCAATGTTCAAGCCCCGCATGACTAGCGGGGCTTTTGAATTCTGACGAAATTCAGGTTGGTCACCCGCCCGCTCAGCCTCTGAATGTTGCTATACTCCCTGCCATGTTTGACTGGACAACTTTCCTGACAACATTGGCGGGCAGCGGTCTGTTGTCAATTGGCGTGGTAAGAGGACTTAGCGGCCATCTGACGGACCGCTGGATCGCGCGATACAAGTCCGAACTTGACAAGCAATTCGAAGCTTACCGTGACACGCTGGAGCAGCGGCGTAGGCGGATCGAAGCGGAGCTCGGGCATCGCACGTATGTGACAAAGACGCAGTTCGACACCGAGTTTAATGCGATTAAGGACAACTTCTCGGCTCTTGGAAAGCTCCGGTTGGCTTTCAACGGTCTTCGTCCATTCGTTGATCGGACGCCGCTAGACGAGTCCGAAAAACTCAAATTAGCTCTCACTCGCCTCAATAGATTCAAGGAAGCCTTCAATCCCTTTGTAGATACTCTTCAATCCTTGTACCCATTTGTGCCAGAGGACATTTACGAACAGTTCGAGAGTTGCAGCAGAGCTGCGTTCATGGAGATCAACGACTTCGAGGATGACATTAGAAAGGCACTAGCGCCCAGCGGGTACATGCAGGGCGAAAAATACCACGAGAAGTTTGACACGGCTTACTTTACAGCAGCCAGACTCGCCAGGCAAAGGTTTCGACAGTTATCCGTGGTTTCGGACTAGGAAATGGGGCTGGCCCACACAGCAGGACAACAGCTAATAATAGTCGCCGTAATAATCATCGGCATAGGACGCCATTTCAGATTCGTAGTCGTGCTTCATGTCCTCGATCTCGCCCATGCCCACGTCAATTCCCCAAAGGTAGTTGCTCAGTCGCTCCATCTGGTCGCCGAAATGCCGAAGGTTAATATGGGTCAAGCTTTCAGGTAATGACGGGTCTCCTTTCTTGGAGTACGCGTACCTTAGGCTGTACGATCTTGGATCTACCTCGGAGATTTGCCGAATATAGTCGTCGATGCCTTCCACGTCCTCCTTCGGCAATTTATCCCATCCGGCGGCTTCTGAAATCGCCGAGGACATTGGTTTAAAATCCTCCCACAAGAGGTCGAGACGGTGATCGTCGAGGTGTTTTTTCTCTGCTGCAGTTAGTTTGCGCTCAATTAGGTATGGAGCTCGCCTAATGATCTCTTTTAAGACTAGCTCCACGTAGTGTCGATACAGGAAGACGATCGGATAGACTAGGAAATCCTGGTCCTGTGCCGTTGCGCCAACCGCGCTGACAAGGATCTGAGCACCACGTCGGTAGCCTTCCCGGTAAGCATAATCATCACCTTGCCGCAGACACGCGTTATTTTTCCAATCGCGCAAATCTCCACGAAATAGCTTTTCTCCGGTTCGCGGCGGCAAGATTCTTGATTGCTTGGGCTTCATTTTGCAAACTACCACCCTCTGGTCTGCAGCATCTGCCCCTCATCCAGCCCAGACACAGCCAGCCCCTTCATCGCCCCGACCAGATCCTCACTCACTTCAAGTAACACTTTAGGATCCTTATAGTGTGTGGCCGCCTGCACAATCGCCTTTGCGCGCTTCTCGGCTTCGGCGGGGTCGGCGAAGTCGGTTGAGTTCGCCATGAAGATGCCGGAGCCTACGAATACCGCTTCCGCTCCAAGCTGCATCACCAGCGACGCGTCTGCCGGGAGTTGCGATTCCTCCGGCGGAAAAATTCGGCACTGGGAGCTTGCCGTCGCGCGCCACCATCTTGATCAGTTCATAGGGAGCGCCATGCTCTTTGGCTTTGGCGTAGAGTTCTTCTTCGCCGAGCACGGTCAGAATCCTCATCTCCTGCACGATCTGGCGAATGTGGCGGACGGCGTGGACTACGTCTCCGGTGCCAGCTTCGCCCTTGGTGCGAATCATGGCCGCGCCTTCGGCAATGCGGCGCAGAGCTTCGCCCAGGTTGCGCGCTCCGCAGACGAAGGGAACAGTAAAGGCATGCTTGTCGACATGGTGCTGCTTCGTCGGCGGGTGTCAGCACTTCGGACTCGTCGATGTAGTCGACGCCGAGCTCCTGCAAAATCTGCGCCTCGGCAAAGTGGCCGATGCGGCACTTCGCCATGACCGGGATATCGACCGCTCCCATAATTTCGCGAATGATTTTTGGCGAGGCCATGCGCGCCACACCGCCTTCGGCGCGGATTTGGGCGGGGACGCGCTCGAGGGCCATGACCGCGACCGCACCGGCACGCTCGGCAATCTCGGCTTGCTTGGCGGTGGTTACGTCCATGATGACGCCGCCCTTGAGCATTTCAGCGAGGCCGGTTTTTAGACGAAGGTTGTTGTTTCCGTTGTTCTGCGACATAGGTTGACTCTTTTCTGGCATCGGGCGCCCGCGTCATGCGATCAAAGCCTGCGAGAACGTTGGGCGCGGGAATTCAGCCCCGAATGAGTATTTTACATCGCGGCGTGCGTCTCTGCGGGCGAGGTTAGGCTATACCTTTGGATTTCGTGGCCTTCAAGAATGGGGCAGTGCCGATCAGCAGTGCGGCACTCGGAAGAACGATTGCCAACGCGATCCAAATCGAGATAAAGGGCAGATGCGGCCGGGCTATCACGATTAAGCGCGTGACGATGAGAGTGCCCACGAGGCTGAATAAGACAATCATTGGAAACAAGCCGGAGACCAGGCGCGCCGGGAGATCCGCACCGGCGCGACGAGACAGGTAGGCACCCGCCGCGCCACAGAATGGCAGCAGAACCAGCCAGGGCAGCAGAACCATTTGCAGCGGGGTGCGGCCGAGGAAGCGCGGCTGGAGCGAAACTTGTATCAGGATGGCGAGCAGACTCATGGCGGTGGCCAGGCTCACCAAGCTGGGGAGCCAAAGTTGTTTGGTTCGTCGGTTCATCGTTTCCTCCTTGTACTTCGCGCGCTGGATGTCCTTTGCCAATTGGCGCGTTTCGAAAAGTTCGTGGAGAGTCCTTTGATAGGCTTCGGATTCGGTTGACCCTTGTTGTATCTGTTCTTCGTAACAATCTTCGAGATGAGCGGACAGTTCGGCGACGATTTGCTGGGCATCGTTCGCCGGCAGATGCAGCGGATGCAGATGCTCGCGGACTAATCGGCTCCAATCTGGGGCGCGGTTGTCAGGCATTGGTCACCCCTGCCAGGCGGTCGAGCGCCTGAAAAAAGAAATTCCACTCGCGGCGCAGCGGTACAAGTTCTTTCTTGCCGGCGGGCGTGAGGCTATAGTATCGGCGGTCGCGGCCGGCGCGGTTGGCTTCCCAGCGGCCGGCAATCAAGCCGCGCTTTTCCAGGTCATAAAGCATGGGATAGAGCGAGGCCAGGGTGAAATGCAGTGCGCCGCCCGTCTTTTCCTCGATGCGTTTCGAGATTTCAAAGCCGTAGAGCGCTTCCTCCGCCAGCAGAGCGAGGATGGCAAGCTCGGCGCTGCCGCGGGCGATCTGGGAACGTATGCGCTTCATGATGAATATAGATATCCTATATTCCAATTTATTTGTCAATGTTACTTTTGGGAAATTACCGTGCGACGCAGGCCGTCGATGCAAGGCAGAGCGGGTTTGCCGCTACTTCTGCGCAAACTTAGCAAACATCCTGTGCGGATCGATTGCGATAAACAGGCCTTGGCTGCGCGCCAGCACCTCGTCTTTTTCGTTGAGAATCTCGGCCATATTAATGTGCTTCCGCCCTTCCACCTTGACCTCGCGCGATTCCACGCGCAGCGGTTGATGAAGCGGCACGGGCTTGAGATAGTTCACGGTCATCTCAGAAGTTACGGCGATGACGTTGCGGATTTTATTCACCTTACCCATTGCTTCATCGAGAATGGTGGCGATGATGCCGCCGTGGCAGTGCCCAGGCGGGCCGGTGTAGCGCTTGCTGAGGCGAAAGCGGCACACGAAGCAGTTGCGTTCTTCATCGTAAGAGAAACGCAGGCGCATGCCGTCAGGATTGTCGGTGCCGCAGACGAAGCAGCTATTCTTCTGCAGCTTTACGTACCGCGTGTCGTGGCCGGCACCGTGCTTCCTGCCAGCGTGCGTCTTGCCAGATTTGGTCTTGCTAGATTGTTTCTTGCTAGCCATCGAAACATTCTATCGTCAGCCAAGCCCGCCTCGGGCGCACCGCCAAATCTGGAGTTACTCTCGAGGGACGTGCCGTCCAAGCATGGCTGGCCGGGATTTCTAAGACCCGGTGCTAAAATAGCCAATGACTCCCGATATTGGCACCGGCAAGTTACGAATTATTCTGACTCATAATGGCGCATAAAGTAACCCTCATACCCGGCGACGGCATCGGCCCTGAGGTTATCGAAGCCACCGTTCGCATCCTCGAAGCCACTGGCGTCAAGTTTGAATGGGAGAGCTTCGCGGCTGGGGCGGAAGCGTTTGAGAAGTATCACGAATACATCCCGAAGGAACTTAGCGAATCGATCGAGCGCACTCGGGTTGGGCTGAAGGGGCCGGTGACTACGCCCATTGGCGGCGGGTTTTCGAGCATCAATGTTGAGTTGCGGAAGCGCTTCGAGCTCTTCGCCAACTTCCGGCCGATCCGGAATCTGCCGCATATTCCTACGCGCTATCCGGGCATCGATCTGATTGTGGTGCGAGAAAATACCGAAGGACTTTATTCCGGGATCGAGCACGAAGTGATTCCTGGAGTGGTTGAGAGCATTAAGGTCATTACCGAAAAGGCTTCAACCCGCGTCTCGCGCTTTGCCTTCGAGCACGCGCGCAAGAACAAGCGCAAAAAGATTCATTCCATTCACAAAGCCAACATCATGAAGTTGTCGGACGGATTGTTTCTGCGGTGTTCGCGTGCCGTCTCGAAAGAGTATCCCGAGATAACCTACGGCGAGCACATCGTCGATAACACCTGCATGCAACTGGTGATGAACCCCTACCAGTACGATATGCTGTTGCTGGAAAATTTTTACGGCGACATTATTTCCGATCTATGCGCGGGACTGGTGGGCGGGCTCGGCCTTGTCCCGGGAGCGAACTTCGGACACACCTGTGCCATTTTTGAGGCGGTGCATGGGTCGGCGCCCGATATCGCGGGGAGAAATATTGCCAACCCCACGGCTGTGCTGAGGTCTGCGCTGCTTATGCTGCGGCACCTTGGCGAGGCCGATGCCGCCTGGAACATTCGCAACGCCATCGACGAAGTTTATCGTGACCACAGCAAGCTCACGCGCGATGTGGGCGGGACGGCGGGGACATCGGAATTTGCCGATGCGATCATTCAGGCAATGGAAACGCAAAGGGCGACAGCCGGTGCGGCAACATAAATGTCCCCCGCTCTTAGGTTGACACAGGATATGCGCGCACATATACTGTGCTTATGAATGTTACGCTATCCATTGACGAGCAGACCGTCGAACGCGCCAGAAAACGGGCCGAAGCGCTCGGCAAGAGCCTCAACCAGATGATCCGCGAATATCTGCAGAAACTCGCGGGTGGTGACGACGCCGAGCGGAGTATCGAGGAGTTTGAGCGCCTCTCGGGTACCGGTAACTCTCACGGCCGGCGCTTCAATCGCGACGAGGCTCATGAGCGTTCGTAGTTTTTTCGACACCAACGTCCTCCTCTACTCTGACGACGAATCGGCACCAGCCAAGCAGCGTCGTTGCCGCGATCTCGTGGCAGAACACAGGCGATCGAAGAGTGGCGTCGTTTCCCTGCAAGTGCTTCAGGAGTACTTCGTAAACGTCACACGAAACCTGGGTGTCGATCCCCAGATGGCGCGGCGGAAGGTCGAAATACTTTCGGAATTCGATGTGGTCGTTCCCGACGTGGCAGATATTCTCGCAGCCATCGATCTCCACCGCTTGCACGGATTTTCTTTTTGGGATGCTCTGGTTCTGCGAGCGGCTACGCAAGCTGGCTGTAGCGTTCTGCTGACCGAAGACTTCCAAGACGGTCGCGAGATCGATGGGATTCAGGTTGTGAACCCCTTCCGAACCGGGAAATGATCGATGGTTCCGATCTTGTGGGCGGCCCGCCCTCTGCTAAACTATTGCGTTTCGGTAAAGGTAGCGGCCATTGCTTTGTCGCTGGTTTCAAGGGGGCTATTTTGAAAGGCATCGAGGTTCCATATAACCGCGGGCTTCATCGGTTCGCCATTTTCGTGGCGTGCGCGACTTTTGTTCTCATCATTGCCGGAGCGCTTGTAACCAGCAATGATGCAGGCCTTTCTATTCCCGACTGGCCCAGATCGTTTGGATCGTTCAGCGTTCCCGAATTGCATGGCGGGGTGCAATACGAATGGAGCCACCGCGCCATTGCCGGTTCCATCATTCTGTTGACGATTTCGATCGCGGGGTGGACATTTTTTGCTGACCGTCGCCGCTGGATGAAATGGCTCGGTATTGCTGCCTTGGGAACGGTGATCACGCAAGCAGTTCTTGGCGGGCTCACGGTGCTCTTATTTCAACCGCCGTGGGTGTCGACTGCTCATGCCACCGTGGCACAGACTTTTTTTTGTATCGCGGTTGCCATTGCTGTCTTCACTGGACGCCGCTGGGTTGAAGAGCATCCGCGGACTGAGCTGGATCAGCGCCGGCCTGCGCTTTTCACGCTGACTGTGCTGTCCATTTTTGTTCTCTATGTGCAGTTGATTCTCGGCGCCATGTTTCGCCATCACGGCATGAGTTGGTGGCCGCATGTTGTCAACGCGGGAGTCGTCGCCATCGTTCTTTCGTGGACGGCGATTCGCGCCATTTCTGTTTACTCGAATGTCGACGCCGTCAGGCGCCCGGCTATCGCGATGCTTGGCTTGATGGTGGCGCAGCTCTGCCTCGGCTTTCTCGCGTTTATCACCCGCGTGATGTGGGGACGAGACGCAGCACAGCCCGAAACGCCGATGGTGACCGCTACGGTCACTCACGTTGCCGTGGGAGCGCTGTTGCTGGCAACTACGGTTGTGCTCGCTATACAGGTCTGGCGTCATGTTCCCGTGGCGTTCGAAGAGCGCGTGGCGGGCGAGGATCCGGTGGCCGCTTAGGTACGATAGGGCCATCGAATGATTGGGTCGGAACCTTAAATCGGCAAAAGTTTGGCATTCAATCACCCGAGGGTCCGATCGCATGCTGATAATTCCCTGCTCTCCGTCGTAGAATGAATTGTGACTTCGAACTCAACGGCCATTGACGTCGCTCCGCCCGCCCAGTCTGCCAAAACTGATGCCCCAGCCATCATTAGCGTGCGCGACCTGGTGCATCGTTACGGGGACCGTACGGCGCTCAACGGCGTCTCGTTCGATGTTCGTCCCGCGGAGCTTTTTGGACTGCTCGGCCCGAACGGCAGCGGAAAGACGACTCTGTTCCGTATTCTTTCGACGCTTATGGTGCCGACTTCCGGCGGCGCGACGATCGCGGGCCTCGACGCTGTGCGCCAACCAGGAGCGCTGCGGCGGCGCATCGGAGTTGTCTTTCAGGCGCAGAGCGTCGATCCGAAGCTTACCGCCTATGAAAATCTTTGGCATCAGGGACACCTTTACGGCCTGCGCGGTGCCGAACTCAAGGCGCGCATCAACGAGATTCTCACTCGCGTGGGATTGCTCGACCGCGCGGGTGATCTTGTCGAGACTTTTTCCGGAGGTATGCAGCGCCGCATCGAACTCGCGAAGGGCCTGCTCCATCATCCTGAAGTGTTGCTGCTCGACGAGCCCACTACCGGTCTCGATCCCGGCGCCCGGCACGATCTCTGGCAGTATCTGGCGATTCTCCGCGATCAGGAGCGCGTCTCCGTTATCGTTACTACGCATCTGATGGAAGAAGCGGAACGCTGTGATCGTCTCGCAATTTTGAATGAAGGGAATCTGGTGGCGCTCGGCACGCCGGAGGCTCTGACCCACGAGATTGGCGGCGATGTGATTTTGCTGGAAGCGCGCGACTCACAGTCTCTGGCCGCGCGCATTCGCGATAAATTCGATGTCGACGCCACCGTCATGGACAAACGCGTCCGCCTCGAAATTGAAAATGGACATCGCTTCGTTCCGGAAGTGGTCGAAGCTTTTCCTGGAGAGATTCAATCGCTCAGTGTAAGCAAGCCTACGCTAGAGGATGTTTTCATTCACCGCACCGGGCACCGGTTTTGGAGCGAAGACGCGGCGGCAGCGCCGGAGACGGGGAAGAAGAAAACAAAAAAGAGCCGCCACTAAGGCGTTGCCATCTTGGCCTGTGGCGTAGGTGCGCTCAGCAAATCCACAAAGATCTTGTAAAACCTCTCCCTATCCAAGTCAACCTGCACTTCGACCGGCTGCACTTCGCGCTGCGGTTTGTCTTTTTCAGACCACGTGAGCGTGTCTCCGTAGCCGGCGCCGCGATCGAGGTTTACATCCATGTAGCGGACTTCTTTCTTCGTGATGACGCTCGGATCGAGCCATGCGACCGAGGCGAGTTCATCCCACAGATAGTTGTAACTGCCGTGCAGGTGCGCGTATTTGCCGATGTATTGCGCCGATGGCGTGTTGCTGGCCTTGATTTTATCGATTAGCTCGTTGGTCATTCTTGTCTTCACCGAAATATCCACTGTTGTGCAGACAATTTTTTTCCACGGAGCGCGCAAGGCAATGTGCGCCGCTTCCGGGTCGAACCAGATATTGAATTCGCGGCGCGGAGTATCGACGAACTCGGGATCGTCGGTCTGCGGGCTCAGACTAGCGCCCATAAATACCAACTCTTTGGCCAGACTCGGAAATTCGGGATCGATGGTGATGGCAAGCGCGAGATTCGTCATCGGGCCGCCCTCATAGATTGTGACCTCGTGCGGGAACTTGTGCACCATGCGCACGAGAAAGTGCGCCGCATCTTCATCGGAGGCCTTGGCCGTTGGCTTCCCTTCCGGCATCGCGCCGAGTTCGCGCGGTGGGTGATACTTTGACGGGGTCCACGCGCCGAGCCAAGCGACCGCGCCATAACGCTGTTCCCATTGCTCAGCCTCTTCTTTCGTGCGGACCAGCGGATACTCGGCTCCGCGCAGAACTGGAATGTCGGTTCGCCCGATGAGTTCGAGCATGCGCAACGTGTGCGCGACCTCTTCGGTGAGCCATGCGTCGCCGGTCACTACGGTGATGCCTAAAACTTCCGTTTGCGGAGATTGAATGAGCAGCAGGATCGCCTGCTGGTCAGTGCCGGCGGGGCCGGCGGCATCCTGATCAATGATGATCTTGCGTTTGTCGTGAGATTGAGAGATCTGGGATTGCGACAGGAGACTTGTGACTAGAGCGAAGATAATAACCGCGATCGCTCGAAAATTCGGAAACCGGCACAGCAACATTCAGGCACCCCATTCATTGTCGAGGTATATTTCGAAGGCGTGCCATTGTAAAGCCTATTGGATCGCTCTGCCAGTTTTGCGACGGAGGCGTAATCGCAGCGATAATTGCGGGCCATGTCGATCCGCGAATAGAATGACCAGCGGCGACTTTCGAAGGGTTCCATTTTATCTTTCGCGACGGTTCTTCCGTCTTTCGTTTCGCCCAGAGGCCGATCCGCGTGAGTGTCGTTTTTAGATCCGTTGGAATTTGCAAGGCTGCAGGCTTGTTTGCGATCCTGACGGTTCTGACTCCGGTGTGTGCCCATTCGCAGGAGCCGGCGAATGGCGGCGTCTTGAAGGGTTACGTGCGCGACTCCAAAGGCCAGCCAGTCGCAAATGCGACCGTGTTTCTACAACTGGCCACCGCGGTGCCGACTCCCGCCGTGGCCGCCGCGAGCACGCGCACAGATTCCGACGGAGCCTATCGCTTTGCAGCACTTCCAGCGGGAGCCTACACGCTGCGCGCGGAACTGACCGGTTACGGCGCGGTCCGGATCAGCCGCGTCCCACTCGCGCGCAAGGAGATGAAGAAAATTGACCTGATTCTAGTCCCTATCAAAGAATCCGAAGCGCAAAACGGATCTGCGGAAGCGGCGCCCTCCGCCAAGCCGAGCGCCGCGGCGCCCGAGTTTTTTGACGAACCGCAGTTTACCGTGGCGGGCGTAACCGCAGGCGCGAGCGCGGGCGGACACGGATCTGACACGGTGCTCCGAACCAGCGAAGCGCTGGCACGGGCGACAGTTTCACTTAGCGTCTCACCTGACAAGGGGTCGCCTAATCCAGCAAACCCGGCGCCCACCGCCGCCAGCGAACGTTCGCTACGCGATGCAGTGGCGCGCAATCCTAAAGATCCTGGCCTTCATCATCAACTGGCCGGTATCGAAGAGACGCTCGGGCATCCACTGGAAGCGGTGCGCGAATACCAGCGCGCGTCAGAACTCGATCCCAGTGAGGCGTATCTCTTCGACTGGGGAACGGAGTTGCTGACGCATCGCGCGCTGGAGCCGGCCACGGAAGTTTTCACCAGCGGCAATCGCCTGTTTCCAAAGTCGGTGCGGATGCTGATTGCGCTTGGCGTCTCGTGGTACGCTCGCGGCGCCTACGATCAAGCGGCGCAGGATCTGGTGAATGCTTCCGATCTGGCGCCTGACGATTCGACACCTTATTTGTTTCTCGGCAAGATGCTGAACGTTACTCCTACTCTCTCGAAAGAATCCATCGATCGCCTGGCGCGATTCGCGCAGCTGCAACCGGATAGTGCGCTGGCGAACTATTACTACGGGGTCGCGCTTTGGAATTCGACTTCGGCGAGGGCGGACGAAACTCCGCTTGATACCCAGGCCGATGCCGAACGCTCGGCGCAAGCGGAGACGCTGCTGCAAAAGGCGGTGCATCTTAACGCGAAACTTGGCGCTGCCTATCTGCAGCTCGGGATCGTGTATTCGCAGCGCCAGGATTTTTCCCAGGCAATCGCGCAGTATCGAAAAGCCATCGAGGCCAGCTCGCAGCCCGATGAGACGCTGGCAGAAGCGCACTATCGGCTGGCACAGGCGTACGCGCGTACCGGGGACACTGCGAAAGCTCAAGCGGAACTTCAACTACATGCCGATTTAGGTAAGCAAATAAGGGAGTCGGTCGATCGTGAGCGGCGCGAGGTTCAGGAGTTTGTGGTGTTGCTGCAGAACAGCAAATCAACCTCACAGCCACAACCCTGAGGCCCGGTTAGAGCGCGCGGACTTTGCCGCATGGCTGAATTGCCTGCAGCCTCTTTAGGACTGGAAAAATCAAAAGGCAGACCGGACTGCTGAATTCAGCAGTCCAGTCTGCCCGAAGTTGAACACCATAATCCAGCCGCCTAGAACTTCAGCTTGAGCGCGAACTGGATCAGGCGCGGGTTGTTCACGGTGTTGTTGATGACTCCAAAGCTCGAGAGTGTGTTTATGTCCATTTCTCCCGTGCCTGCTGCACCCGCCAGATAGTATTGCGGATGATTGAAGAGATTAAAAAACTCGGCGCGGAATTGCAGATTCATCCCCTCCCGGAACGACAACGGAATGTCCTTGATCAAGGAGAAATCCGTGTTCACAAAACGCGGACCATACACCGGCGCGCGGACACCGGTGCCGAGTTCCCCAGCGGGGGCAAAAGCGAAGGCGCAGGGATTGAACCAATTCTGCAACGTATGAACCTGGGGTGCCGCGATTCCCGGTAGGCCAGTAGTTGGATCTGTTTGGGACGGAAAGTACTGACAGCGGGTGTTGGGGTTCGTGGGTACGATACCAGCTTTTAGGGGATCGCTGATTTGGTTCGGACGTTGGAAGGTGTTCCCGTTATAAGAGAAATAGGTGCCTGATTCGTCCGCGCTATCGACCACGTACAACGGGAATCCCGACGTGGCCCTTTCGATCAGATTGACTTGCCAATGCCCGAGCGCCGCATCGACCGGACCGTTCCAGTTGCTGCCCCAGTGCTTACCCTTGCCGAACGGGAGATCATAGATGATGCTGGCGGTGAAACTGTTGTTGAGGTTGAGTTCCGATAGACCCCAGTCGAGCTTCGCAGTTCCGGGTAAAGGATAGTACAACGCACCGGGATTCGTACCCAGACCGTCGGGCATGCCGTTGTCAAAATTGCGGGAATAGGTATAGCCGAGCAAAGCGTAGAGCCCATTTCGTACGCTCTTGGTTTCAGCCTTGATCTCAATTGAGTCGTAGCGGGCCTGGCCGATGCTGTTGTTGGTGTCGACGCTCTGGTAAAACCCCGCATAGGGGAAAATTCCGAAGTTACAGCCGAGCGTGTACCCGGCGACAGGACTGGAACCGTCCGAGCAGGCATTGGGGTCATTCAGGTTTTCATTCAGCTGGCTGGTAAGGATGTGCTCGCTTCGGGTGCCGGCATAGCCCATCGTCAGCACAATGTTACCGGGAATCTGGCGCTCAACGTTCAGGTTGAATTGCTGGATCATACCCTGCACAAAATTGCGGTTTTGGGATTGAATGGAACCTGTATATGTAGACGGGTTTTGGGGCGAACTCAGGGGCACACCACTGGGCGGCAGAAAGCCATTCTGGAGCCCGCAGCCTACAGCGGTCGGAAGGCAAACGCCGGTAGCCGGATCAACTTCGGCATAGTAAGGCGGGTTCTGCCAGAGCCCTTGGCCACCCTGATCCCACGAAGAGTCGTGGTAGATGGCATAACCGGCACGGACTACCGTCCGGTCTCCGCCAAAGGGCTTCCACGCCAAGCCGATGCGTGGCTCCAAGGCCTTTTTGTCAAACTCGATTCCAACACGCCCGTCGGTGGCGACGCAGTTGGTGCATCCGGTGACGCCTGGGCTGCCCGCCGGAACATACCACTTGAGGCTGGCAACGTCGAAGTTCGCCTGGCGATTTTCGATCTCAGTCTCTGGCGGAACGATTGCCCAGGCAAAGCCGAGGTTCAAGGTGAGATTTGGGGTCACGCGCCAATCGTCTTGCACATAAGGACGAAATAGTTTGAAGCGGCGCCCGGTGGTGGCACCGAGGAAGGTTTGATCGTGAGCGGCAAAGACGCCCATGGTGCCGAGGAGCAGGTCGGCGATGTCGTCGCCGGTCGCGGTACCAAAATTTACGATGTAACCGTCCTGAAATGAATTGTTGCGCACGTTCATTTCATTGGCGCGATAGGTCATGCCTATACGGATGTCGTGCTTGCCGCGAATGAGATCGATCGTGTCGCCCGCCGAGTAGACGTTCGTCCCGCCCTGATAGGGCGCGTAGCCGCGGTCGCCTATGGAAAAATAACTGCCCATCTGGAAGGACGTGAGGCCGCAACTTTCGCAATCCTTGGTTGACTGGTTCAGGCTGGCCGGGTAACCGGTTATCCCGTCGCAGGCAGCGCCAAGGTCCGCGCCAGGAATGTTCAACTTTGCGGCTTCGCAGGTTCCTGTGCCGTAAGAGTTGATGTGATTGAAGATGCGGTTATATCCGAGGTTGAGTTGGTTGATGGTGTTCGCGGAGAAAACGTGAGTCTCGGACACCATCGCGTTGCGGCCATGATTTTCGATGTGCTGGTTGCTGCCGAAGGCGTTTTCCTCCGACCAGGTCGGCGATCCGCCGGGGACGAAGTTGGTCGCCTGATCGTAGCTGAAGCGCGCAAAAATCGAGTCCTTGCTAGAAAAATTGTGATCGACCCGGATGTCGCCTGTACCTTCATTGAGCTTGCGCACGGGTTGGTTGACGTAGTTAAAGCCGGGGTTGTTCGCGACATTCGGTGCCGGATAAAGCGCGGCGACATTAGCCCCGATCTGATTGACTATGCCGTTTGGACCACCCGGAATGATGTCGCAGTTCTGCGTGACACCGTTTACGAAGGGCTGACTGCCACCCACCGGGGTCTCGGGGAGGCCGGTCGCGGTGACGCACTGGAAGGGGACCGGGACGGGGACACCATTGCTGGTAGGAAGAACCTGCTCTGGGGTGTAGGGATTGATGAGCTGCGTGCCAAAGGGATTCGAGCTCTCATCATAGTTGCCGTTCGCGTCGGGAGTGACTTGGGCAAGAGTCGGAACAAAACCCGTGAACGGCACGCCCTTGCGCTGCATTTTGGCTTGATAATCGATAAAGAAGAAAGTCTTGTCTTTCTTAATGGGAGCGCCGAGAGAAAAGCCAAACTGGTTCAGATTGAATTTCCCCACGCTGTTAATAAACGGTGTCGATGCGTCGAGCGAAGTATTGCGGAAGAATTCGAATAGCGTGCCGTGAACCTGATTGGTGCCGGCTTTGGTTGTGACCAAGACGGTCGGACCGGCGCGCTCTCCATATTCTGCCGAGTAGTTGTAGGTCAGGACTTTGAATTCCTGGATGTCGTCCATATCCGGGAAGATCGCGATTCCGCCTTCGTCGAGCTGGTTGTTGTCGTTGCCATCGAGCAGCCAGTCGGTGCTCTGTTCACGTGATCCGCCGACCGAGAGCGAAAAGGCGCCGCGGGTGGCGGCTTCGCTGCTGGCGGCTTGAGTGAAGAAACTGTTCGGGTTGGTCGATTGAGTTGTCCCGGGAGTCAGCGTCGCGAGCTGAACGAAATTGCGTCCATTCAACGGGAGGTCGGCGACTTCCTCGGCGGTGATCACCTGGCCGAGGGTTGGGTTCGTGGTCTCGACGGCTACTTCGGTGGCATTGACTTCGACGGTCGAGGTGACGGAGGCGAGGATGAGCGAGAAATCGATCTCGAGCTGTTCGGCGACCTGCAGGCGGATGTCTTTTTGTTCGGTGGTTTTGAAGCCCTGCGACTCTACGTGGATGGTGTAGATGGAAGGCGGCAGCAGAGGGACGAGGTAGTGTCCTGAGTCGTCGGTCTTGGTTTCGCGGGTCAGGCCGGTGGCCTGGGAGGTGATTCTGACCGACGCGCCTGCGATTACGGAGCCGGTTTTGTCGGCAACGTTGCCGGAGAGACTGCCATTCGCCTGGCTGTAAAGAAACGGACAAAAGAAAAATACCGGACACAGAACCGCAACGAGCAGCGCTATTCTCTTTAGCATTAGTTCTAGCATTCGTTCTCACCTTTTGCGGCCACTCGCTCTTCATCGACGCAGCGGCGAATTAGACATGACTCCCACGACTGAAGCATGCCGAACATTCGGGAGTTATCTCTTTTTAGCGATGGGCCATATAAATAGATTAGAAATGCAAAGTCAAGAGTTTTCGTGGGTAAGTCGCGAATGCGGCTGCGTCAAGATCGGGAATTCAGTTTTTCATAATGCCTATGTTTTCGTGGATTTTTTGTCGCCTTCGCGGCTGGGCGTGATGATTCGCGCACAATAGCGGGAGGTTGCGCGAGCGCGGCATGAGTTGATGTTCGGACTTCTAATTTCAGTAGAATTTCAGATTCGGCGGTTGCCGACTTTTCCGCCGGGTGATTGTAGGTTGAGATCTCGAGGGAGTTCAGCCATTCGCGCGCGCCACAAGCAAAATCCCAACGCAGTAAAAAATGAACATCAGAGCGAGATACATTTTCGCTTTGCCGGGAGCGCCGGCAAATTCTTTCCAGGCGAAAATACCCCAGAGCGCGGCTACCATCGGCGCGGATTGTCCTATGGCATAGGAAATGGCTACTCCGGTGAAGCTGGCAGCGACCAGATTGAAGACCATGCCGACGCCCCAGATGAATCCCCCGAGCAGTCCGAGGGCGTGACCGGAGATAGGGCCGCTGAAAAAGCCCGAGAAGCTCACCGGTTCGCCGACAAGCGGATGCTTCATAAAATAAACATTCCAGAGGGCGCAGGAGAGCAGAGCTCCCAGGGTGAGAAAGACGGCGATGCTGTAAGGGCCGAGCGTATTGCCGTTGGTCATGGCGCGCGCTACAAAGGGCGCCCAAAGCCCCATCAAAACGCCGGAGACGACGCAGGTGATGATGCTTTTCTTCGAAACCGAGCGGCCGGCGATGGCCAGGCTGCCGTAAGCTTTGCCGTCGAGCACGACCGCGATGAATGCGCAAACGACGCCGGCGGCGAGGAGTGCCGCGTTTCCTTTGGGCTGCAAGGCATAACTCGAAATTACGCCGACGACTAGCGCGATGCCAATAGAAACCGGGAACGCGATGGCGAGACCGGCCATATCGATTGCGGCCACGAGCAGGAGGTTCGCCAGATTGAAAATCGCGCCTCCGACCATGGTGGAGACGATGTTGGTGGTGTCGGCGGAATGAACATTGTTCAGGAAACGGTTGGCGTCATGGCTGGTGTTGCCCATGGTGAGCGCGAGGATCAGCGAGATCAGGAAAATGCCGACCGCGTAATCCCAGTAAAACAGTTCGAAGCGGTAGTTCTTGACGCCCTTGTAGGTATTGGCCCATGAACCCCAGCAGATGGCGCTCGTGATCATCATTGCCAGTGCAATGCCGAGAGTGTGGGGTGTGTACATTGTTTCTCCTTGTTTCTCCTTGGGGTGTCCGGCCCTTGAAGGGGCATCGATCCTGGGTCGTTCGGTAGCGCTGAAGCGATACCCTGATACGAAGCAAAGACACTTGTCGCGAATTTACGCGTAGCCGCGAGTTTACTTGCCGCGAATTCTCGACACAAATAATTGCAGGAATCTGTCGGCATCAACGTCAACGCAAACCTTGGCGTTGGGCTCGACCTTGTCGACGCCCTCGACCATGTAACGATCGCCGTGAAGCACGTTGCGCTCGACCATGTTGTGGCGATTGGCGACGGTCTCGCCGCGTGTGAATTCGCCGCGCGTTTCGACATCGACGTGCATGGGCGGAGCCTTGACGAGTGTGGCGTCGATCGCCACGCCGACTGCAAGCGGATCGTACATCGGCGTGCCGCTGAAACCGAACTTCGCCGAGAGATCGATCAGATAATGGGCAATCTGATAAATAAAATCGTTCACCGGCCCATGCATCTGATCGAGTTGCTCGAGATACTTTGGCGAAAGCAACGTTTTGTCACCGACATC
The DNA here is from genome assembly GCA_963822025.1 of uncultured Acidobacteriaceae bacterium. Taxonomy (GTDB): domain Bacteria; phylum Acidobacteriota; class Terriglobia; order Terriglobales; family Acidobacteriaceae; genus Acidiflorens. The sequence goes on from CAWGFW010000003.1 coordinate 123,258, forward strand.
GAGGCCCACCATGGTCAGCGGCCAACCCGCCTGGAAGACAATCTGCGCGGCTTCGGGATCGTTGTAGATGTTGGCCTCGGCCGCGGCCGTTGAATTGCCGCCAGTAATCGATCCGCCCATGAGGATAACTTCTTTTACCAGTGGAACAATGGATGGATCTTTTTCGACGGCAAGCGCGATGTTCGTGAGGGGGCCGACGGGGACCAGTGTGATTTCGTGTGGAGCGGCGTGCACCAGTTCGATAATCAGATCGGGGCCCCAACGAGAGTCAACTTTACATTTACTCGGAGGCAATTCAATGTTGGCGAGTCCATTCTTGCCGTGCCAGAACTCGGCGGTGATCAACTTTTGAAAGAGCGGATGCTGGGCGCCGGCGGCAACCGGGATATCGCAACGATTTGCCAGCGACATCATGCGTAGCGCGTTTTCGAGGCCCTGCCTGGCGGTTACATTGCCCGGCACGACGGTGACGGCGCGAACGTCGAGCTCCGGCGAATTCAACGCCAGCATCAGCGCCATGGCATCGTCAGAGCCGGGATCAGTATCGAGAATGATTTTCTTGCCAGCGGCTGACGCGGAGATTGACAACGTAATTACGAGCAATGCGGAGAGAATTGCCGCAACGGAAGATCTTTGCTGGATTCGAACAGCGGGGCCCGTGATAATCAGAAAACAACCTCCAGATTCACGAATTGCAAGATGTGGAATCGCATCGTAGCGTAGCCGCGCAACGTCTGGGTGTCAACGCGAAGTATTTATACAGCTGCGCTTCGCACTGCTGCGAAGAAACGCTTCAGCTTGGCTCCATCCAGTTTGCCGTCGGTTCGGACACCGGAACACACATCGAGGCCGAACGGGCCTACCTCGTCAATCGCCAGTGCTGCGTTTTCCGATGTGAGCCCGCCAGCCAGGAACAGCGGAGTGCTGATGCGCTCGCGGATTGCACGACTGAGCGTCCAATCGTGAGTTCTGCCGGTGCCGCCTAATTCTTTGACTGCAAGTTTTTGATTGCCGGAATCGAGCAGGATAGCATCTACATGCGGTGCGATTCGCTCGGCCTCTTTGATTGCTTCGGCGCCAGTCACGTGAATAACCTGAACCACCGAAATGCCCGGCAAAGCATCTTTGAGTTCGCGATGCGTGCCGTGAGTGAGATGATCGCAGAGCTGGATCGTATTGGTGCGGCAGAAGCGCTGTTGCTCGATAATAGCGGCGACGCTTTGCCGCGAGGTCAACAGGAAGGTTGCGATGGCGGGCGGAACGGTCGCCGCGATCTCCGCGATAAGCTCGTCGCCGATTACGCCGGGGCCGCTCGGCATGTGCGAAACCACGCCCAGCGCGGAGGCTCCGCACTCGACGGCCAGAGCGGCTTCAGCGACGCTGCTGATGCAACAAATCTTTACTCGAGGGGTGCGCGTGGGCCTCATAAGGTTATCCCTGAGGACTCTGTGTCCTCCGTGGTCGAGAAATATTTTTCCCACAGAGTACACAGCGGCCACAGGGAGATCATCACGGATTGAAACAAGTTATTCGCCGTAGGGAACCCAGATATTTTTCACCTGCGTAGCATGCTCAAGAAACCAGCGGCCCTCGGCGAGTTTGGGGTCGAACCAATCGATGGCGCGGCCTTCGTTTGTCCACACTTGTTTCAGATTGCCTACTGACATCGCCTTGGCGGCAGCAGCGCTGGCTTCATCGCCGAAAGACCAGATGGCATCGACATCGTCGTGCTCGGCGAGTGTTTTCAGAAGTTGCGATGTATATCCGGTGACGATATTCACCGCGCCGCCGGGGAGATCGCTGGTGTCGAAAAGCTGATAGAGATCGCCAGTGATCAGCGGATAAGTTTCGGATGGGACAACGATCACTGTGTTGCCTACGGCGAGCAAGGGCATCACGACGGAAATAAATCCGAGCAGCGGCGCCTCTCGCGGACAGATGACGCCCACCGTGCCAATCGCCTCGTTCATGGCAATGGCAACATTGCGGAAGGGAGGATTGTGCACTGCGCCGTCAAACTTATCGGCCCACGCCGCATAGGTGAAGATGCGTTCGATGCTGAGTTCCACTTCGAGGGCGGCTTGCTTCTCGCCAACTACTGCTGTGAGACCACGGGCGATTTCGTCGCGTCGCTGCGAAAGATTCTCCGCGCAGTAATAAAGAATCTGGGCGCGATTGTGCGCCGTTGCCTTCGTCCATCCGGTGGCCTTGCGCGCCGCTTCGACGGCGTTGCGAATATCTTTGCGATTGCCGAGCGGCGCTTCGCCGAGCAATCGTCCGTCGGACGCGCGCACTTCCATGCTGTAGCCGGAGTCAGGGCGCGCCTGCTTGCCTCCGATGTAGAGCTTGACGGTGCGGTCGATGGCCGGAGGATCGATGGCGGGTGCATCATCGACAGCCGTGTTAATCGACTCATCGGGATCATCGGCCGATTCTGCTTCGAGCTCCCGTGCTTTTTCTGTTGGTAGCAGCGGTGCGTTTTTGAACCACGCCGGTTCAATATATTCGAGCAGGCCTTCGCGGCCGCCCTCGCGGCCGTAGCCGCTTTCGCGGTAACCGCCGAAGCCGCAGGACGCGTCAAACAGGTTCGTGCAATTAACCCAGACGACCCCGGCCTTGATTTGCGAGGCGACGTGCAGAGCGACGTTGATACTCTCGCTCCAGACGCAAGCGGCCAAACCGTAAACCGTATTGTTCGCCAGTTCGACTGCTTCGGACGGAGTCCGGAAGGTCATCGCCGCCAGCACTGGCCCGAAGATTTCCTGCTGCGCGACAATCGATGTCGGATGAACGTTGCTGAGCAATGTCGGCGGATAGTAGAAGCCGCGCGACGGCAGCGCGACTTGCGGCTGCCAGCAAGTTGCTCCATCGGCTACGCCTTGATCGACGAGTTTGCGAATGCGATCCAGTTGCACGCTGGCAACGATCGCGCCGATGTCGATGGCTTTGTCGAGCGGCGCCCCGATGCGCAGTGTGCTCATGCGGTCTTGAATTTTGGCGATCAGCACTTCGGCAATGCTCTCCTGCATCAGCAGGCGCGAGCCGGCGCAGCATACCTGGCCTTGGTTGAACCAGATTCCATCGACCAGGCCTTCGACGGTACTATCGAGGTCGGCATCTTCAAAAACAATGAATGGAGATTTTCCTCCGAGCTCGAGCGAGAGCCGCTTGTGGCTTGTTGCCGTGGCGGCACGAATGGCGCGACCGACCTCGGTTGATCCAGTGAACGCGATCTTATCTATGTCTGGATGTTTGACCAGCGCCTCGCCGGTTGAACCGTCGCCGGTGACGATGTTGACGACGCCGGCAGGCAAGCCAGCTTCGTGGCAGATTCCGGCGAAGACGAGCGCGGTGAGCGGCGTGAACTCGGCCGGCTTTAAGACAACGGTGTTTCCGGTGGCGAGGGCGGGAGCAATCTTCCACGCCAGCATCAGCAGCGGGAAATTCCAGGGGATGATTTGGCCTACGACTCCGCACGGAAGATACTCGGGAAATTCAGCGTCCAAAAGTTGCGCCCAACCGGCGTGGTGATAGAAATGTCGCGCGACCAGGGGAATGTCGATATCGCGACTCTCGCGGATGGGCTTGCCGTTATCCATCGTCTCGAGAACGGCAAGCAACCGCGAACGCTTCTGCACCAAGCGTGCAATTGCATATAAATAGCGCGCGCGAGCATGAGGAGTAAGCGCCTGCCACCCCGAAGATGCTGCCCGCGCGGCCTTGACTGCAGCGTCAATGTCGGCCGCCGACCCTTGCGCGATTGACGCGAGCTTCTCTCCGTTGGAAGGGTCGACGGTGTCGAAGTACTCGCCCGCCGACGGTGCCTGCCAGCCGCCGCCAATAAAATGTTGGAAGCGGTAGGCATGACGCTCCAGCCATGCTACGGCTTCTTTGGAATCTTCTGGAGCGGGACCGTATTCCATGCTCACGAACTTTTCGGCAATGCTCATTGGCTTTGACTCGATTCCTTCTTTTTAATCTTCACCGCTAATTCTTCGCAGGGTGCCGAATTCACGCTTATCCATTGTCATCTGTCATCCACAGAAAAGCGGAAGACTTGCTTTGTAGGCAATGCTAGAGACAGCAGGTCCTTCGCTTCGCTCAGGATGACAAATCATTTCTATCTACGCCAACACTGTTTCACGCAATCGGATGGCGATAGTCGGCGGAATAACGACCGGTAGCATAATGTTCCAATTGCCGCTCAATGTCGCCCAGCAATCCACTGGCGCCGAAGCGAAACATTTCGGAACGCAGCCACGACGGGCCTAACTCTTCTTTGATCATCGCCAGCCAGTCGATCGATTGCTTGGCGGTACGGATGCCGCCTGCCGGCTTGAATCCTACCGCCATGCCGGTTTGCTGCGCGTATTCACGGATGGCGCGCGTCATCACTAAGCCGACCGGCAGCGTCGCGTTTGTCGGCTCTTTGCCCGTCGAAGTCTTGATGAAGTCGGCGCCCGCCATCATGGCGACGACGCTCGCGCGCGCCACGTTGCGCAGCGTGAGGAGGTCGCCGCTGCCTAGAATAACCTTCATATGCGCCGATCCAGAGGCTTGTTTGAAGGCTGCCACTTCGTCATAGAGGGCCTGCCAGCGTCCTCCGAAAACGTGGGCTCGCGTGATGACGACATCGATTTCATTGGCGCCCGCTTCGACGGATCGGCGAATCTCGTTGACTCGCTCGGCCAGCGGCGACAGACCGGCAGGAAAGCCCGTGGAAACCGCGGCGACGTGGATTCCGCTGCCTTCGAGCGCTTGCAGAGCGGTCTCAACAAATGTGTGGTAGACGCAGATGGCCGCGACTTTAATCTGCAACTCTCCGATGCCCAATTTCTTTTCCAGTTCCGGTTGAACGGGATGGCGGCCCTTGGCGCAGAGACGGCGCACGCGCTCGTCGGTGTCATCGCCGGAAAGAGTGGTCAGATCCATGCAGGTGATCGCACGCAGAAGCCATGCCGCTTGCCATTCTTTTTTCACGGTGCGCCGGGCGACCTGGGATTGGGCGCGGCGTTCGACGGCGCTGGTGTTGACGCGAACTTCGCGCACCCAATCGAGATTGAGAGGAATGCCGGTATTGGGCAACAGCGGGCGGCCGGCGAGCTCGGCGATGGCGCTTCCGCGCTCTGAAGAGCGCGACACGATGCTGCGGGACTGGTTGTGTTCAACCGGCATGATGTTTTCCGCGGCCAGGGCCATCCGTGAAAGAGATTCTTCGAGGCTGCTGCAGCACTCGCCTCAGTTTTTAGATGACCTTGAAGCTAACTGGTCGCAGCCTCAAGTTCCCATGACTTTGCTCGATGCCGTGCAATTGTACGGCAGATGCGATGGAAAGCCGATACGTTGAGAGATGAAATCTGCTTTCGCGGATTAAACCAGATTGTTGAACCACATTAAAAGAGTCCTGCCCGCGCGGCAACCGGGGAGATTTCTATTGTGGTATGACTCGATCGCGATATCGCGTTGACTTTTCTTAGCCCTACAGGCAAACTCTCAATTCGCCCGTTACCGCGCTGGGCCGCACAATCGGCCCACCGTCACGGTCGCAAGTGAGGCGAACTGACTTCAGGAATCGTTCATTTTATGCCCGCAGACCGCGTCTCCTATACGCTCGATTCGACTTTGGAGACAGTGAACAATGCCGAAGAAACGGCTGGCCGCATGGCGACGGAAGCCGGTTTCGACGACGAGGAGGTCATGAAGATCTCCATGGCGGTGCGTGAAGCGGCAGTGAACGCGGTGCTACATGGCAACGCGTACGACCCGAGCAAGAAGGTTACACTGGCGTTTGAGCGTACGACGCACGACCTGGTCATCGTCATCAAAGATCAAGGCAAAGGGCTCGATGCCAGCAAGATTCCAGACCCGCTGGCGCCCGAAAATCTGATGAAAACGTCAGGGCGTGGTATTTTCCTGATACGCTCATTCATGGACGAGGTGGAAATCCACCCCTCCCAGACGGGCACGGAACTTATAATGATCAAGCACGTCCACGGCAACCCCGCGGACTCCAAGGAGGCTCCTCAGTGACAATGAAGTCCAGCACTCGACAGGTGGATGGCGTCACGATTGTCGATCTCAGCGGCCGGATCACGCTCGGCGAAGGCAGCGTGGTTTTGCGTGAAACCGTGCGCGACCTGCTTTCCAAGGGCCAGAAGAAAATTCTGCTCAACCTCGGCGACGTGAACTATATCGACAGCTCGGGCATCGGCGAACTGGTCAGCGCTTTCACCACCGCCAAGAATCAGGGCGGCGAACTCAAGCTGCTCAACCTCACGAAGAAAGTCCACGACCTGCTGCAGATCACGAAGCTCTACACCGTCTTTGACGTGAAAGAAGACGAAGCGGGCGCGGTAAAATCCTTCACCAAATAGCGGACGCGGCTTGCTTTATTTGGAATAGTTCGCCGCGAAGATGTGGCAAGCCGGGGCGCGGCCCCGGCACTCCACCTTATTTGCTAGCTGCGGGGCTTCCCTTTTCGGAACGGTGCCGCGAAAATTTACGCGCGAATCGGCACCGAACCTCTCCACCACACCTACAATCAGACTGAGGACGCACTTCTCGCCGCCTCAGTCAATATGCGTTTTTTCACGCCGAATTTTTTCGCCGGCATTATTTTTGCGGTGCTTCTTGCGGCTAGCGCGACCTGCTTGGCGGGCAATGCCGCTACGCACGACTGCGTGTCATTTGATGATGCAAGCAAACATTTGGGCGCTAGGCAATGCGTCCGTGGAACTGTGCTGCATGTCGAGAGTGGCACCAAGGGCGTTACCGTACTCAACTTCTGCAAGGCAGCCAAGGCCTGCCCCTTCACCGTGGTCGTCTTCCCTTCCGACCTTAAGAAGATGGGCGACGTGCGACAGTTGGAAGGCCAGCAGATCGAGATCAAGGGGACGATCCAGGACTATGATGGACGCGCCGAGATCATTTTGCGCCGCTCCAAACAACTGGGCGAGGGTGCGTTTTTATTATTTCCGATGGTGCCCACCGAATACGACGTCGAACGCGCCGGCCACAACGCGACGAAAGCGAAGCGTTATAAGGCTCCCAAGGCGAAGAACGTCAGAGAGGAAGAGCCAGTTCCGCTGGAAGAGGCGGGCGAACCGCAATAAAAAGCTGCTTCATGCTGGGTAGCTTGAAGCAGCCCTCTGCCACTTTTACGCTTGTTGTTTGAAACCTAGAAGCGCAACACGATACCAGTGGTGATACGCACATCGTTACTCTGGCTGGATGAGGGGCCACCATCAACACCCCCAAAGTGGTAGTAGACCCAGTCTACATCTGCCACGCGATACGAGATGTCATGGGCAACTTTAACGTCCACGCCACCGCCGAACATCATAGTAAAACCGTTCGTGGAAACTGTTACACCGTCGGCGCTCGCGCCGGTGGTCTCTCCGCCCACCAGGAAATGCGCGAATGGGTTTACCTTACCCTCGCGGAACGCCACCACCGGCCCGCCAGAGTAGCTGTAAACGTGAGCGGATACGCCGTCCAGCGTTTTGTAGGCCCCGCTAAAATCGCCGGTCACACCAACAAATTTATTGAAGTAGCCAGTAACCGCGGCGTCCCAGCCGTTAAAACCCTGGCCACTTACGCCATCGCTGCCGCCGATGTGAAGGTACTGATAGCCGCCAAACACCTCCAGTCTGCTTTGTGCCGTCAACGGTAGCGAAAAAAGTCCCAGAAAAATAATCAAAGCTACGAATTTGTGCATATTTTCTCCTTTGCGAAATTGAGCTTCAACTCGATTCCGATTGCGGGAACAGAAATCCAGCGTGGCTCTTAGTGAACAGTTAGGCGAGTTATAATGACACAAAGTTGATGTAATACAGCATTACTATAGCATCTTGACAATTCGAGTTAGTCGTGACGTTATCACAGTTATGGGTGACTTACCTCACACCATACCCTTGCGTAACTCGTCCAGGGAGTACTTAGTCTCCCGCCACACGATGCCGTCATTCCAGAGGGTATGGATCATGGAGCGCAAGAGCGTATACATGAACAAGCTCGTGCTGACCGGATGCAGGAAGAAGTAATAGGATGGGACTGCCGACCTGACAGACATTCCGTGATAAATCCCAAACAGTGAAACCAGCGCAACGGCATAAGGGACTCGCGACCATCCGTGGGCCAGAAAAACGCCAAGGAATGGCCCGAGATTCAGAAAGCCCAAGCCAACGATGGTGATCACGGTTCGCCACCACTGGAAAGAAAGCACGGCGAAAAAGTTCTTGGTGAGATTGTTGACGATTCCAAACGCGCCCTCGGCCCAGTGAAGAGAAATCAGGTCTTCACCAAAAACATTGCGCTGGGCGAAGCCGGCGTTCTTGATGATCTTGCCGAGTTTCATGTCGTCGACCACTTCCATGCGCAAGGCATGATACGTTCCCACGGCTTCATAGACCGAGCGCCGCACCATGTTGAAAGCGCCGACACCCATGTGGTCGCGGGCTTTCGGATCGGCCACTTTCCATGGCCGGTGTCCAAATACGAAAAGCGCCTGGAAGAAGGCAATCATCATTGTTTCGCTCGGCCGCTTCATGATCATGCGCGGAAAGAGAACGACGTGGTCGGCACGCTCGGCCTCGGCGTAGGAGATGGCGCGCCGCAGAGAATCGGGCTTAAACAGCACGTCGGCGTCCGTGAAGAGCAACCAATCTCCGGTCGCTTGTTGGCTCGCCGTCCACATGGCGTGTGTTTTTCCCAGCCACCCAGAAGGCAGTTCTGAGATGTGAATCAACTTCAGCAAGGCGTGAGCCGGCAAACTTTCCGCGACTTGATCCATGATCTCGCCAGTGCGGTCGGTCGAGCGATCGTTGACGGCAATCACTTCGTAGTTCGAATAATCGAGAGCCAGTAACTTCGCCAGCGTTTCGCGAATATCTTGTTCTTCATTGCGCGCTGGAACAATGATGCTGACTCGGGGCTCGCCATTTGCAGTCACTGGTCTGCGATCCCATTCGGGCCGCGCTATATCGACGACGTGAGGCATTCCCATGACTGCCTCTACGATGCGCGAAAACCAAGCCAGGGCGAGAATCGCGCCCGCAATCCAATTCACTATTTGCCAATGCATTCTGCTTAGGAAGATGCCTTTCAGGAAACCTGCGATGCCGCCGACTCCTCTGTCATGTGCACTGGCGGGGCGAAGCGCATGCCATAAAACAGTATGGCAGACGAGAGTGCGATTGCGACGACTGGAGCGACAAAGGCGAGACGCAGCGAATACTTATCTGAGATATAGCCGATGAGAACTGGCGACGGGACATCGCCGAGCAGGTGGAAGACAAAAATGTTGGCGGCGAGGGCGGAAGCGCGCACGTGTGGCCCGACCGAATTGATGACGGCCGCGTTGAGCGGGCCGGTATTCAAGAGCAGCAAAAACTCGGCGGCAAAAATGCCAATAACCATGGGCTTGCCGCTCGCAAACAGGGCGACGCACATCGCCGGAATGCCCAACGCAAGGCTGACCGCCGACACAAGATAATGTGCTGACTTAGTTCGCCGCAACAACCAATCGGAGATCCATCCGCCGGCAAGAGATGCAACCAACCCGTTCGTAATTGTGCTCAATCCGAAAATGATATTGGCATCGAGCAGGCTGTAGCCGTGGGCGCGATGCAAGAACGTCGGCATCCAGACTTGAAGCCCTCCGAGCGCGAAGGTCATCATCGCCATGCCAAACGTCGCAGTGAGGAAGGCCGGGTTGCGGATCAGGCTGGGCAGCGTGTCTCGGTCTTTCGTTTTGATCTCTGGCGTATCGAAACAGCCAAGCGGTGGTTCCGGGACCAAGAGGAGTAACAAGGCCAGGAGCGCACCTGGCGCGGCTCCCACATAAAAGGGCGTGCGCCAGCCGTACTTTGAACCCAGCACTCCGCCGAGCAGATAGCCGAGCGCCGTTCCCACCGGAATCGCCAGATAAAATACGCCCATTACGCGGCCGCGTTTTTCGCTGGGAAACATGTCGGCTACAAAGGTCGGAGAAAGAATGACAAAGCTGGCTTCGCCAATGCCCACGAGGGTATGACGGATGAGCAGTTGATTAAAGTTTGTCGTGACCGCGGTGAGAAGAGTGGCCGCGCTCCAGACCAAGGCGCCTACGACGATTACGCGCTTGCGCGAGAAACGGACCGAAAGCGGCCCCATGAAGGGCGCCGCACACATGTAAAAAACGAAGAAAATGCTGGTGAGCAGGCCGAAAGCCGCGTCGCTGCGATGAAACTCGGCTTTGACCAGATCCTGTACTGCGAACAGCACGGAGCGGTCAATGTAGTTGAGCAGGTTCAGCGCCGTGAGCAGCGCGAGCGCGGTGCGCGGATAGAGTTTGATCGGAGCCACGAGTCGAGCGAATATAGATCGAGCGAATATAGCATGACCAAGAAAGAAGTCAGAGACGGTGGTTCTTAGGAGCGCGTATGGTGCGTCGAGCCACGACTAAGTTCGAACTCAATCAGTCAAACATTCGCGAGGTCGTGCTGGAGATTTACGCTGCGAACGACCGCATGAACCAGCTTCTACTTCGCCATCTTGATACGCGCGCGTGGCGAGCGAAAGCGCCAGGCATGAAGCCGAGGGAAGGGCGAACCATCGCCGCCATCTTTGCTCACATCCACAATAGTCGTTTAGTTTGGCTGAAGTGGTCGGCGCCTCATCTCAAGTGTCCGGCGCCGCTTGATCCGGCGCGTTGCACATTGGAGCAAGCGGCTAGCGCTCTCAAAAAAAGTGACGCAGGCTGCCTGCGGATGCTCGAAGAGGCATTGTCGGAAAGCGCGGATCGGCGAGTGACGAAATTTTCACGCGGCAGTTGGGCGCCAGTATGGCCGGCTGGGCCAACCATGTTTGCCTACATGTTCGCCCACGACGCGCATCATCGTGGTCAGGTTATCGCGCTCACTCATCAACTCGGCTACCGTCTCCCGGTTGATGGCGCGTATGGGATTTGGCACTGGGACAAGATTTGGAAGGAGTTGGGCTTTGCGCGCGGCCCCAGATAGATTTCATTTCACTTGCTACTTTTCCTCTCTCGCGGCCAGCGCGCGATGACCACTGTGGAAATCCCGCCGCGCGGGCGGAAGTCACCCTTAACTTCGGCCCACACTGGTTTCGCCCAGCGCACCACATCTTCGAGCACCTGGTTCACGATGTTTTCCTGAAAGATGCCGAGATTGCGATATGCCTGTAGATATTCCTTCAGCGATTTCAACTCCAGGCACAGGCGGTTGGGTTCGTATCGGATCACGATATTGCCAAAGTCGGGCAGACCTGTCTTGGGGCAGACAGAAGTGAATTCAGGATCGTCCACAACAATTTCATACCCGGGAAACTGGTTGGCCCAAGTTTCAATTTCCGGAAAATCATGATCGAGGCCGGCACTGGCGTGCTCGGCGGTATAGCGCGGCGACGTATTGCGCGACAAACGGGAGCGAGAAGATTTTGCCATTTAATGATTGTACCGAGAGTGATGTGAGGAGATCTGCGGACTGATCGCCATCGAATCAGCGTGGCGTCACCTAGCGCCATCGCCGCAGAAAGTTCGACCGTCATCTTTGACGCAAATCTGACGCAAATCTGAGGCAAATCTGAGGCAAACGGCCCGCCTGCCGCATCTAAAAGGATAAGTCCCCAGCGCGCATTTGCCTGCCTCCTGCGGCGGGTGGATGATATACATTGTGAAGCTTGTGCTTTTCTCTGCATGCCATTGAATGGAAACAGCTCGAAAGGCCAGCCGCGGCGCTGGTGGGTAACGGCGCTTGCGATTCTGGCGGCTGTCGTGGTGCTTGCCGCCTTTGTCTCGCGCCGTGATGACTCGGTGCCGGTACGCACCGCGGTCGCTGCGGTGGGTTCGATTCGCAGCCTGGTTTCCACCAACGGAAAAATTGAGCCGGTGAATAACTTCGAGGCGCACGCTCCGATCGCGACCAGTGTGCAGCGGGTTCTGGTCAAAGAAGGCGATGCGGTCAAGAAGGGACAACTCCTGGTTGTTCTGGATGACGCCGAAGCGCGCGCCCAGGCGGCTCGCGCCGAAACTTTGTTAAAGGCGGCGCAGGCCGACCTAAGCGCCGCGGAGCGAGGCGGAAGTCAGGAAGAGATGTTGAGCCTCAATGCCCAATTGGTGAAAGCGCGCACCGACCGCGATACGGCTCAGCATAATCTGGACGCCCTGAAAAAACTTGCGGGCGAAGGTGCGGCCACAGCGGGGGAGGTGCGCGAAGCGGAAGACGCTCTTGCGACCGCCGAAGCGCAACTTACCTTCCTTAAGCAAAAGCAAACCAAACGATATTCCAACGCCTATTTAGCTCACGTTGAAGCGCAGCGCGCCGAGGCGGAGGCCACGCATGAAGCGGCGCAGGACGTTTTGTCGAAATCGAATGTGCGTGCTCCGTTTGATGGCATCGTCTATTCGCTACCTGCGAAGCAAGGTGGTTTCGTCGCAGCCGGAGATCTCCTGTTGCAACTCGCCGACCTGCGTAAAGTACTGGTGCGCGCTTTTGTCGATGAACCCGATGTGGGCAGGTTGAGTCCGGGCGACGCGATTGAGGTAACGTGGGACGCCGTTCCTGGCCGCATTTGGCACGCGTCCGTGACCGCTGTTCCTTCGACTGTGAAATTGCACGGCACGCGCAACGTCGGCGAAACAACCAGCATTGTCGATAACAAAGATTTGAAGTTGCTTCCGAATACCAACGTTGGAGTAACGATCGTCGTTGCCGAGCATGACCACGTGCTGGTGGTGCCACGCGAGGCGGTGCGCATGGATGACTCCAAGCCCTATGTGCTCCAGGTTTTCGGCCACGAACTCAAGCGGCGCGATGTGGAGACTTCCCTTTCCAGTCTTACTCAGGTTGAGATCACGAGCGGCCTCTCGGCCAAAGATGTGGTCGCGATCAGCTCAATTAATGGCAAGCCTATCGGTGACCGAACACAGGTCAAGTTTTAGATGATCAGTCGCGTCGCCAAAGCTTTCCTGGTTTTGCTGATGCTTATTGCCTCGCTGACAGCCAGCGTGGCCGATACTCCCCAGGACATGCTGACGGCCGGCCGCATCGATGAAGCCATCGCCACGCTGAATAGCCGACTCTCCACGGCGCCCTCCGACGCTGAATCTTCCAATCTGCTCTGCCGCGCTTACTACGCGCTCGACGATTGGGATCGTGCGGAATCCTCCTGCCGAAAAGCCACGGCACTCGATCCCGACAATAGCCGTTTCCATCTGTGGCTGGGACGCGTGTATGGAGAAAAAGCAGATCGCGTAAATTTCTTGTCGGCGGCGGGCCTCGCGGGGAAGGTTCGCGGAGAATTCGAACGCGCGGTGCAACTGGATCCGAAAGATTTGGATGCCCGTCTCGATTTGGCGGAGTTCTATTTGTCCGCTCCCGGCATCGTTGGAGGCGGGGAACAGAAAGCCCGCCAGCAGGCTCAGGCGATTGGCGCGATTAACCCGGCCCGCGAGCATTGGGTCTACGCGCGCATCGCCGAAAGGAAAGATGACGCGGCTACCGCCGAACGGGAATATCACCAGTACATCGACCTCAGCCATGGGGATTCGGAAGCGTGGCTCAATCTCGCTCTTTTTCTCCGCCGCCGGAAGCGCTTCGATGAGATGGAGCAAGCCATCGTGAAGCTCAGCCAGGCACCGATGATGAAGCCCGATGTGTTGGTGGAGGCGGCACAGATGCTCTATGGCGCAGGTCGCGATAATCCTCTCGCCATCGAAATGGTGCGCAACTATCTAACCGTAGGCCCGGTAGAGGCGGCCCCGGCTTTCAAGACTCGATACCTGCTCGGCATGCTGCTGGAAAAACAGGGTGACAAAGACGGCGCGGCGCGCGAATACCGCGCTTGCCTGGTGCTGGTTCATAACTTCAGCGCGGCGCAGAAAGCGCTCAACCGAGTTGCTCACTGAGGATGGCGAGACTTCCTCCCCGTCGTCGTGGCGTCTCCCATAACTTGCCAAGTCACTCCCGGCCTCGCGTCCCTCGCACTACAATTTGTGCATCGCGAATTCAAGCACTTCGGCGCACCGCGACCCGCTCCGTAGGTGCTGTATGGGATGCCGATTGAAATCTTCAGATCAAATTTGTTGATCAGGACTCCCAGATCATTATTTTGCCAATGATGGCTAACGGGTGAAGGTGAAGAGATGAAATTCCGATTGCCGCAGCGTTCGCGTTCCCTGCATCTGCTCGCATCCCTAACGGTCGTGCTGATGTCCGTAGTGATGACCGCATCATCCATTGGCTATGCCGAACCGCTGCCCCTCGAGCGCGCCGTCCGGCTCGCGCTCACGCACAGCACTACTTCGGCAATTGCCGATGCCGATGTGCAGCGTGCTTTGGCCTCTTATCGCGAACTGCACAGCGCCTACATCCCGCAGATTTTTGTCGGTTCCGGACTTGGATGGACGTACGGCTACCCGCTCAGCATCGAAGGATCTGGCCCGGCGCTGGCCAATGCGGTGGCGCAGAGTTCGGTTTTCAATCCGGCGCAGCGGCAGTTTCTAGGTGCGGCAAAAGCAGAGTGGCATGCGGCCGAATTTCAGGACAAAGATCAGCGCAATGCTGTCATTCAGGATGTCGTTTTAACCTACGCTGAACTGGCGAAATGGGAGGCGCGGCTCACGCGCTTGCAACAGGATCAATCGCAGGCGCAGCAAATGGAGCAAGCTGTTTCCGAGAGGCTGCAGCAAGGAGTCGACAGCACGGTCGATCTCAATAAGGCCAAGTTGACGGTAGCCCGCGTTCATCTGCATCAGGCGGAGGCGCGTGGCTCGGCTGACGTGCTTCGAAGTCATCTCGCGAACCTGACCGGAGTGCCCGTTTCCGCCATCGAAATTGCGCCGGAGACAATTCCGACTCTGCCGCCGGTCGCAGCCCAGGAAGATCTTTCGGAGCGGGCAGTGGCGTCCAGTCCTGCGGTTAAAATTGCAGACCAGCATTCGCTGGCGGAGTCGATGCGCGCTTCGGGCGAGCGACGGTCTTTGCTGCCCTCGATCGATTTCTCCGCCCAATATTCGCGCTTCTCAACCTTCAACCACTACGCCGAATATCTTCCCAAGGGAACATTTCAGCCGGACAACGCCACCATTGGGGTCGCCCTAAAAATCCCGCTCTTCAGCGCGAGCCAGCGATTACGGGCCGACGCCGCCAAGGCTGAGGCTCTCAAGGCGAAGAATCAAGCGACGGCGGCTCGGAACCAGGTAGCGGAGGAAACGCTAAAACTACAGCGCACTGCCGAGCAACTTGAAGCCGCCCGGGAGGTCGCGCAACTGGAATATCAACTCGCGCAGTCCGGCCTCGAAGCGGCCCAGACTCGGGTCGACGCGAAGACTGGCACATTGCATGAATTAGCCGATGCGCGCGTGCAGGCGGCGGAACGCTACTTGCTTTTCCAGGACGCCGATTTCGAGTACGAGCGGGTCCGCCTGAACCTGCTGCGCGCTACCGGCGATCTGGAAAAGTGGGCTTTGCCAGACGGGGCTTTGCCGGCCCCGGCTTCGAAATAGCGCACCGAGCTGAAACCGCGCATCCGGCGGGCATAAGATTCTCGCGCCTCAATGCGCCAGAACGACGTTCGGCGGGGTTCTTTTGCGCTTTAGCGGCGGCTAAGGCACACTTAAACAAAGAGTTCGACGCTTCGCCCGGCTCTAAGGATGTACCTGAATAGTAGCGTGAGCCGGGGTTAGAGCGGCTGCGGCGGTGTTAAAATAGAGACTCCCAAATTATGCCTTTAAAAACGCTGTTTTTAAATCCTCCCTCCTTTGAAAATTTTGACGGCGGTGCCGGTTCACGTTGGCCCGCTACACGTGAGATTGAGTCGTATTGGTATCCGGTCTGGCTCGCCTATCCGACCGGAATGCTCGAGGGTGCACGCCTGCTCGACGCCCCACCCCACCACATCACAGCGGAAGAAACGATTCGCACTTGTAAGGACTACGAACTGCTCGTGCTTTTTACCAGCACTCCAGGCTTCGCCGGCGACGTGCGCATCGCCGAGGCCATTAAAGACAGCAATCCTCACATCAAGATCGCCTTCGTTGGCCCCCATGTCAGCGTGCTGCCCGAGAAGTCGTTGATGGAGGCAAAAGTGATCGACGTAGCTTGCCGGAAGGAGTTCGACTATTCCATCGTCGAGTATGCCCAGGGCAAGCCGATTGAGGATATTCTCGGCATTTCCTATCGTAAGAACGGCGGCGTCATGCACAATCCCGACCGCCCTACGATTCAGGATCTCGATTCACTGCCGCACGTGACCGACGTTTACCGGCGCGATCTTGATGTCCGCCGCTACAACGTGCCATTCCTGTTGCATCCTTTTGTCTCGCTTTACACTACGCGCGGATGCCCTGCTCAGTGCACCTTCTGCCTCTGGCCGCAGACGCTCAGCGGACACCCGTGGCGCAAGCGTTCCACCGACGACGTGGCGCGTGAAATGGCGAAGGCGAAAGAGTACTGGCCCTATGTGAAGGAATTCTTTTTCGACGACGATACCTTCAACCTGCAGAAGGCTCGCACTGTCGAATTGTGCGCCAAGTTGAAGCCGCTGGGCCTGACGTGGTCGTGCACCTCTCGCGTCACTACCGATTTCGAAACGCTCAAGGCGATGAAAGAAGCGGGATGCCGCCTTCTGATCGTGGGCTACGAATCGGGCGATCAGCAGATTTTGAAGAACATTAAGAAAGGCGCGACCATCGAACGCGCTCGCCAGTTCACCAAAGATTGCCACAAGCTCGGCCTCGTGGTGCACGGCGATTTCATCATTGGCCTTCCCGGAGAAAGCCGCGAAACCATCAAGAACACCATCAAGTTTGCCAAAGAACTTGACGTTGAGACGATTCAGGTTTCGGTGGCGCACGCTTATCCCGGAACGGAGCTGCATGAATTTGCCATCAAGAACGGCTTCATGACCAACGACACAAAAATGGTCGATGACGGCGGCCACCAGATGGTGCAGATCGAGTATCCTGGTCTGCCCGCAGCGGAACTTCTGGAAGCCGTTCATCATTTCTATGATGAATATTATTTCCGTCCCAAGGCGGCGTATCGCATTCTGAGGAAAGCGATGTTCGACAATTCCGAACGCAAGCGCTTGTACAAGGAAGCGCGGACCTTCCTGAAACTCCGCGCCCAGCGCCACAAGTGGGTCAAGGAAAACCGCAAAGAAGAAACGCCCACCCCTGAACCGGCCAAGGCGTAGCGGTGCATTGAGTCAGTGACCTTTCGAAAATACCTCGTCCTCGGCGGAATCACCGTCTTCAGCACTGCGGGCGATTCCCTGCTGGCTCGGGGCATGAAAGATGTCGGCGCCGTCTCATTGCATAATCTCCCCGGCCTCTTGCTCGCGATTCTGAATCCATGGGTGGCGCTCGGAATTCTTTTTCTGCTGACATTTTTTGCCTGCTACATGTCCGCGCTTTCCTGGGCTGACCTCACTTATGTACTGCCCGCCACATCGCTCGCTTATGTGCTCGTCGCGCTGGTTGGCCACTTCCGCCTGAATGAAGAAATTTCTCCCACACGCTGGCTCGGCATCGCACTGATTGCTGCTGGTGTTGGTTTTGTGGCTGCCGGCCCTTCGCTGACGCGGGGCCGGGAGCAAGAGAATTCTCCTGCGTCGCCAGACGCGGCCACGCAGGAGGTGAAATCATGAGCGAGATTTACGCCTGGGCGGCGATTGCGCTCATCGTCCTCGCATCCACCACCGGAGATGTTTTGCTTTCACACTCGATGAAACGAGTCGGCGACGTCGGCGAACTATGGAAGCGACGCGGCGTGCTGGCTGTGATTGGACGCGTGCTTTCGACGCCTACATTTCCTGTCGGAGTGGCTGCGATGGGCGTCGCCTTTTACAGCTTGCTTTTTGGGCTCTCCTGGGGGAATCTGAGCCTGGTGGTGCCCGCTTCCGCATCGCTAACTTTTGTCGCCAACGCCGTCGCAGCGCGCGTCTTTCTGCACGAGCGTGTCGGGCGCCGGCGTTGGATTGCCGCGCTGCTGGTAGCGGGTGGAGTGGTGCTGATGGCGTTCTGATTGGGCGAGGTCGCGTTGTTGCCCTAAACCGCAACCTTCGTCACACGAATAAATTCACAGCAACGACAATCGGCGCCGCTTCCGCATCCGGTTGTTTTTCATCAGGTAGAGCTCTCAAATCGTGCTCCAACGTCTCCGCCTGCAATCTGATCCCGAGAAAGGGGAAACGAGCGCTCAGCATTTCTTGTAGTTTGCCGTGCTCCACTTCTTGTCTGAACGCCTCCTCATCCATTTCGCGGCGAACCGATTTGAGCTTGTTCATGATCGCCTGTAATCTCGCCAAATCCGTGACCATTCCTTCGAGTGAATCTTTCCCGCCTGCGCTGAGGCGAACAAACTCCAAGGCGGCGCCCGAACGCCCGCGAATCGCCCGCACTTCGCCGACGGCGCGAAACGAAGCGGCGTTGACGCGCACCACGATTTCCGCCCGCGATCCGCAATCGATTGGCAGTGGAATATCGACGCAACAGCCGTGAAGGCTTAAATCTCGAACCGCGCCAGCAAGCAGAATTCCGTTGGAAGGAAGGCAGTTAATCTCGGCGCGACCGGCGCAGCTGAAGCGAGGGCTGCGGCGGCGATCGTCGTCGGGGAGACTTTCAGGCATGTTAATAAGATCGTACGTTGCACGCGGAGTCTTGAGAATGGCATCAAGGTAACGCAGAATTCGGAACTGAAGTAATCGAAGTTGCCGACGCCGATGCCAAAACCGATGCTCTAGAAAGGTTATTTGAAAAATCTCATCAGCCCGCTCGGCGCCAGATCTGGCACTAAAAAACGGACATTCTTGTGTCCGGCGAACTTCGCCACCGCTTCCGCTGCGAGGTAGCCGCTGCGCACCGCGCCCTCCATGGTGGCGGGCCAGCCGGTCGCAGTCCAATCGCCCGCCAGGAAAACTCGCGGCCATGCGGTCTGCGGCTTGGGCCGGTACTGGTCGATTCCGGGCCGCGGCGAATAGGTTGCGTGTACTTCTTTGATCACTGTCGACTTCAGCAATACAGCGTCGGGCGCGTGGGGAAAAAATTCCTGCGCTTCTCTCATCGCCATTTCGACAATTTCCGTTTTCGATTTTTCCACCAGGCTGCGCGAGCAGCTCACAACCAGCTCAATATAACTTCCGCCATCATTGCTATCCGGATTTCGCGCCTGCTCGGTGCGGCTTGCGATTAGCCGCGATTTGTGAAACATCCACTGAATGGTGCGATCGAGCAGGACTGCGTGATCGAGATTGCTGATCTCGCGATCGAACCAGAGATGTATGCCAGTGATCGGTGAAGACGAGAACTGTTCTAGCGCAGCGGCCAGAGGCGCGGCGGCCGTGGTATCGGGCAATATGCGCCCTACTGCGTCGAAGGGCAGAGCCAGAACCAGATAATCGAATTTGTCCTCTTGCCCATTCGCAGTCACGCTGACCTGGAAACCTTCCATGCGGAATGATTCAAGGCTCGCGCGGAACTGTATCTCGCCTCCGCGCGCGCGGATGTAGTCTCCGGCGGTGCTATACAAATCGGTGAGCGGCACAGTCGGAATTCCCATGCGCCCCGCGGCCGCCGATTTAAGAAAAGATTCGCGCACCACCTGCGCCGCGTAGGGGACGGAAACCCGATCGAGATCTTCGTTCAAGGCACTGACAAGAATCGTCTTCCAAAAACGCTCGATCGCTTGCGGCGTTTGGCCGTGGCTTTTCAGCCAGTCGAGGAACGACTCACCGCAATCCCGGGGCGTGGACGGAGCGAGCGCGGCCATGGCGCGGCTGATGGCCACCTTGTCGTGAAAATTCAAACACTCGGCTCGCAGAAATGCCGGAGCCGTATGGAGCGGAGCGGGCAGGGACGATGGAGCGATTTCGGAGGCGCGGCCCCCGGGCTCGAGAAATGTCAGCTTCTCATACCAGCGAATCTTGTCTTCAACTCCTGCGCGGCGATAGAAATCGAGCAGGTTGGTGCAGCATCCGAGCAATACGTGCTGGCAATTATCGACAACTTCGCCGGTGCCGGGATGCTGATACGAAGAAGCGCGACCGCCAAGATAGGGACGCCGCTCAAATAGTGAGACGCGAAAACCCGCTTCCGCCAGGGCGCAGCCAGCGGCCAGGCCGGCCAAGCCACCGCCGGCGATTGCGACTGTACAAGGTTGTGTGGAAGATGGCATCACAGCAGGCGCTTGAGAATCCCTTTGCCCATGACCGTGAGCTTTTCGCGGACGCTGAGCTGCGGGCGCTCCGTGAAGACGTCATAGTGCTGCGCAATAATTTTTTCCAGGAGGCGGCGATAGATCGTGATCAGCACCCACAGTGCGGGCTGACTGTCTTCATTGACCAGAGGGATAAGTTCTTCTCCGGCGTGGTAGCAGTCGAGAGCGCGATCAGCCTCGATGGCCAGCAGTGGGCGAATGCGGGCCAGATCGACAGGGACCGCAGCTAGATCGACGGCGGAAAGGCCGCACTGCGCGAGATCTTCCTGCGGAAAATAAATGCGTCCCATGCCAACGTCTTCTTTGACATCGCGAATAATATTGGTCAACTGAAACGCCAAGCCGCAACGTTCGGCGAGCGGCTCGGCAGTGGGATCGCGATAGCCGAAAATCTTGATGCAGACCAGGCCGACTACCGAAGCCACGCCATAGCAATATTGGCGGAGCTCCTCAAAGGTCTGGTAACGCGCGACCAGCGCGGGATCACCCGAACCCTCCGGCTGGCTGTAATCGAGATCGGCAGCGGTGCCGAAGGCGAGCTGGTCAAGCAACCCAATCGAAATCTGGTAGGTACGCTGCGCATCGGCCAATGCCAACAGCACGGGATCATCGGTCGGCTGGGCCGCGAACGCGCGATGGACTCTGTCCAACCACTCCGCCAGCTTGTTACGGCGATCGTCGCGGCTGAGCGTGATGTCGTCCGCGATATCGTCGCAATGCCGCATGAAGGCATAGACGGCGCTCAATGCATTCCGTTTGCGCCGCGGCAGTACCATAAATCCGTAGTAGAAATTCTTAGCGGCCGCACGCGCGATACTCCGGCAAACGGAATACGCCATTTCAAGCTGCGAAGCGGTCGGCGCAAACTGTATGGGCGCATTTCCCACGGCGGCCGTCATCTTTGCCTCTCCCGTGGCTTCGGCATCACTTTACCCAGTGCAGCGCGAGCGACCAAAGTCAATTTGCGGGATTTGGAGATTGCCGGACGCTGGCCCAGAACGGCGAAATTCTGGCGTTCGATGGCGTTGAGAATTTCCTGACCGCCACGGCTGAAAAGTTCAATGTCGGTGGCGAGAGCGCGATCGACTTTCGCAATTAGGGGCAGGCCTTGCGCAAACCACTCGCGCGCCCGTTCAACTTCAAACTTCATCATTTCGCAGAATGCGGCCGTATTTTGTTCGGCGCGTATTTCTTGCTCGCTCACGCCGAAGCGTCGCAGATCTTCGAGCGGAAGGTAGATTCGCCCCTTGGCAAAATCCGCGCTCACGTCTTGCCAGAAATTTGCGAGTTGCAGCGCGGTGCAGGTGTAATCGGAAAGCAATTGGCGCTCGGTGCCGCTGTATCCGCAAACATAGAGCACAAGATGGCCTACCGGATTCGCTGAATTTCGGCAATAGCCCAAGAGGTCGTCAAAGGTTTCGTAACGGCTGACAACTTGATCCTGGCGAAACGCGGCCAGCAGATCGGAGAACTCGTGCTTCGGAATTTCAAACGTGCGCACCGTCTCCGCCAGCGCAACAAACACAGGATGCCGCGGGTTACCCGCATAGCACGCGTCTAACTCCGTTTGCCACTCATCGAGCAGTTGGAGAGACGCCGCGGGGTCGCCGACCTCGTCGCCGAGGTCGTCCGAAATGCGGCAGTAGGCATAAACATTGAAGAAATGCTGACGGAGTCGCTCGGGAAGAAACCAGGACGCAACCGAAAAATTCTCGTAATGCGAGCGCGCCAGCCGGCGGCAGTATTCGCGCGCCTCGGCCAGCGACGGAGCGTGATCAGGGATGGCGTACTCCGGCGGCAGCGCACTCCAGCCAGAGGAGAGCGACGCGGTCGGCGGATGGCTGGCAGCGGTCGTCATCGAGTATCAAGAATCAAGTATTCTAAAAATGTCTCGCTTCGCGCGGCGAATGAACTGTGGATTTATTCGTAGCGCGAAATGCAGAGGTCCTTCCCCTTCGGCTGGGCTCAGGGTCAGGAGGACAATAAAACTAATGTCACGAAACAACGGTGGCGCGCGCTAGTGACCCGGAATAATCGCGGTCTTGATCTCCCCGCCGCGATTCAGCATGTGGCGCAACACATCCTGCAAGCGGGAGAGCGGCGCCTCGCCGGTAATGTAATCGTTGCCGCAAACTTTCTTTTCCGCGATCAAGCCAAAGGCCCGGCGCACTGTCTCAGGTGTGTGATGGAAGGTCGCCTTCAAAGTGATTTCCGAATAGTGCAAGCGGTTGGTATCGAGCTGAACTTTTGTTCCCGCCGCGCACCCTCCGAAGAAATTGACCGTGCCGCCCTTGCGCACCATCTGGACCGCCCATTCCCACGTTTCCGCGCAGCCGACCGCTTCGATCGCTACATCGGCGCCGCGACGTTCCGGACTCAACTCGCGCACCGCCTCAACCGCGTCTTTAACCTTGGTGATCTGCACGACTTCGTGCGCGCCTTTTTTCCGCGCCAAGGCTACCTGGGAATCGCGCTTCACCACCGCAATCACATTGCAGCCGATCGCTTTTGCCACCTGCACAAACATCAAGCCAATCGGACCGCCGCCAATCACGGCCACGGTATCGCCGATCTGGACGCCTGTTTCATGCAAGCCACGCAACACGCACGCCAGCGGTTCGGTCATGGCCGCATCTTCGAACGTGACACTCGAAGGCACCACGAGCATATTCGTTTCCACAATGCGGCGTGGAATCCTGATGTACTCAGCGTAAGCGCCGTTATTGAACAGGAGATCTTCGCAGAGGTTCAACTGATGCTTCGAGCAATAAAAGCACATGCCGCAAGGCGCAGAATTGAGCGCAACCACACGCATGCCCTTCTTGAACCCGCGCACGCCCTCGCCAACTTCTTCGACCGTGCCGGCCAGTTCATGGCCGAACAAGGCGGGCGGCACAATCATGCGGGCGTGATAGCCACGCTGATACACCTTTAAGTCCGTGCCGCACGTGAGCGCCACGTGGACTTTGACCAGAACTTCGCCCTCGCCCACGCGAGGGATCGGCACTTTTTCAATCTTGATGTCCTCTTTGCCATAGAGGACGGCGGCTGTCATCTTGCCATTCACAGTTGATTTCCTTCCCTTGCTGGGGTGCCCGGCTGGATGACGATCTTCATCGAGTCGGGCTGAGGATGGGCGGCCAGATTCAGCGCTTCCACACCGCTTGCTAGCGGGAAACGGTGGCTGATGAGCCGTTCCAAATCCATTTCACGATTCATGACGAAGCGCACCGACTCCTCCTGCAGCTCTACTGACGCGCTGTAAGAACCAAGCAAAGCCTTTTCGTCCACGCATACAGCCGCCGGATCGATGGTCGCCTCGCCTCGCACTGTTTGCGCAAACAGCAACACACGACCTCCGGGACGCGCAGCATCTATGGCGGGTCGAATCAGGCCGTTCCCGCCCACTGCCAGAATCACAGCGTCGGCTCCCCGCCCATCTGTCATTCCGCGCACCGCTTGCACGGCGTCAGCCTTGGAAGCGTCAATAGTATGTTGTAAGCCGAAGCTATTCGCTATTGTAAGCCTCGCCGGATACAAATCGGAAGTAATCACCCGTGCCCCTGCCCGCTTCCCTAGTGTCGCCAGGATCAGGCCAATCGGGCCCTGTCCCATTACCAGAACGGTCTCCCCAGCCACGAGGCGAAGTGTCTCTATACCTTTGATGCACGTATTCACGGGTTCGGCAAAAGATGCCTGTTCAAAAGTGACGCCGTCGGGGATGCGTACCGTACCTTTGTTGACGATCCAGTCCATCACTCGAACATACTCAGCAAACCCTCCGCCGGAAGGCTCAAACCCAGCCGTGCAGCCAACTTTTTTGTAAGTGGCACACTGTGCGAAGGTTTTGTGGCGGCAGTAGAAACATTCTCGGCAAGGGATGTGATGGAAGACGACAACGCGGTCGCCGACGCTGAATTTGCGAACTCCTTCGCCTACTCTTGCGACGATGCCAGCGGTCTCGTGGCCGAAAATTCGCGGCGCGGAGTGCGATCCCGTCGCGATTTTCTTGAGATCGGTGCCGCAGATTCCGCAAGTGTAAACGCGCACTAGAATCTCACCGCGTCCGATCTCAGGCACGGGGACTTCTTCCAACCGCACGTCGTTGATGCCGCGATAGACGGCGGCCCGCATCGTCGAAGGAATTGCCGAAGGAATGTCGCGTTCTTCGCGCTTGATCGTCTTATCCACGGTTACTGTCGAGGTTTGAGCAATTGCCATAGCAGATTTGACGATGTCCCTATTGCTTCCCCGTAGCTTGAGTATGGGGGTGAATGCTGGTTGTCGTATGTGCGCCAGCGGACGTTCCCCTGTTTGTTGGTTGCAAACTCATTGGATTCAAACCAGAGCCCAACGACGCATTCGGCAGGGTGGGATGACTTTGAGTTTCGCGATCAAGATAATTCACGAGCGCGTTACAGAGGGTGCGGCTCGCTTTGGCGCTGTTGCGCGCCAGCGCGATCGTACTCCCCCACAACCAAGGCCGAAGCGCCACGTAACCCGCGAATCCGGCAGAACGAAATGTTCCGGCCGCCGAGACAAAGCGTTCCATTCTCGTGGGCATACTGAAATCGGCGGCATCGGAGATGGCTTTCAAAGCTGCGAACTCCACTCCGCGCGTCTCGGCGCCTTGCGCAACCGCCGCGGCTTCCATATCGACCGCGTTCGCGTTATAACTTTTTGCCAACTTAGTTTTCTGATCTTTGCCGGTGATGGTCGCCGAACTCACCAAAATTCCTTTGCCTGATTCGATCTCTGTCCGCGCGCTGTCGGCGGCGTTGATTACGGTGCGCGGCTCAAAAATGTCTCCGACCTTCAGCGACGGATCGAGAGCACCGGCAAAGCCGACCGAGATCACTCGCGTCGGACTGACCTCACAAATAAGTGCCTCGGTCGCGCGCCGGGCCGCTTCAGGCCCTATTCCGCCACAGATCAGAGCCGCTTCCCCGTTATCCAAAGCATTTTCAAACAGACGATATTGCCGCCCGCCGTGCTCAATCGTTCTGACTTTCCAGCTTCGAATCAGCGGTCGCACCTCGCGTTCCATGGCGGCGATGAGGGCAATCTTTTCTTTAGGCATAGCCATTCGCGCGGAACCAGTCTACCGACCGCCGCAGCGCTCCATCCACTGGAACTGTTCGCCAATCTAATTCGCGCTCCGCTTTCGCCGAACTGACAAACATCATCTTGCGGCCCATGCGCACCGCGTCGATCGTGGCGCGTGGCTCGCGGCCCAAGAGCCGGCCGGTGATCATTTCGTCGACCACGCCGGTGGCGAATGCGAAAACGTAGGGCAATTTCACGGTGGGCGATTTCAATCCTGTAATGGCGGCCAGGCGGTCGAGAATCTGCTTCAGGGTAAGATTTTCTCCGCCGAGAATATAGCGCTCGCCTCGTCTTCCCTTCTCCAGCGCCTGCACGTGGCCGCGCGCACATTCCGTTGCATCCACCAGGTTCAATCCCGTTTCCACGTACGCGGGAAACTTCCGCTTTAGAAAATCAACGACGATTCGTCCTGTCGGCGTCGGTTTGACATCGCGCTCGCCAATCGGCGTTGTCGGATTGACGATCACCACATCGACTCCTGAGTTCGCCGCCTCGAGGGCCACTTGCTCCGCCATGAACTTCGAACGTTTGTAGTGCCCAATCATGTCTGCAATGCCAACCGGGCTGTTCTCATCGGCGACCTTGTCATGATTCAAACCCGACGTAAAGCCCATAGTTGCGACACTGGACGTGTAAACAATCCGGCGGACAGCTTGTTTCCGCGCTGCCTCAAGCAAAGAACGAGTGCCTTCGACATTCGAGCGATACATTTCACCGGGGTCACGCACCCAGAGCCGATAATCGGCAGCAACATGAAAGACAACGTCGCAGCCGCTAATCGCCTTCTCGATCGACGCGGAGTCCCGCAAGTCTCCGACAACGCGATCAACGCCCCGGTCGGCGTTCAGACCGTCAAGGTTACGCAGATCGCTGGTAGGTCGGACCAGCAATCGCAGTTGTGCTCCTTGCTCAAGCAGGACGCGCGCAACATGACTACCCAAGAATCCGGTGGCGCCGGTGACGAAAGCCAGCATTTAGCACTTAGCATTTAGCAATTAGTCCCAAACCGCTGAGGTAGCTAAATGCTAAGTGCTAAGTGCTGCTCTTCTCCGCCATGACTTTCGAGTAAGTGGTCAATGCGATCAGTGGGAAATACTGGCGGTACAGGTGATACATCAGATAGAACACGCGCGGGAACCCGGTTCCGGTGAAGAAAGGCTCATCCCAGGAGCCGTCTTTTTTCTGCGTGCGCAGCAAGTACGCCATGCCGCGCGCCACGCATTCGCTGCGGGTATCGCCTACGGCGAGCAATCCCATGATCGCCCACGCAGTCTGCGAAGCCGTGCTATCGCCCTGACCGCGAAGATTGGGGTCGTCATATGATCCGACTGTCTCGCCCCAGCCGCCATCGGCGTTCTGCACAGAGCGGAGCCATTCCGCCGCCTGCTGAATCATGGGATCGTTGCGATCGACGCCCATCGCTTCCAGGCCGCGCAGTACCTGCATCGTGCCGTAGATATAATTCACACCCCATCGGCCGAACCAACTTCCATCAGGTTCTTGCTCTTTGCGGATGAACTCGAGCCCGCGCTTTACTGCGGGATGGCTCTGGTCGTATCCGTAAGTCGCAAGGCACTCGAGGATACGTCCCGTGATGTCGACGGTTGCAGGATCGAGCATGGCGTTGTGATCGGCAAAGGGCACATACTGAAACACCATGCGGTCGTTATCTTTATCGAACGATGCCCAGCCTCCGTCTTTGCACTGCATCGACAGGACCCAATCGATGGCGCGCTGCACAGACTCTCGCTGATAGCGGCCGTTTGGATGCTCGACCCGGCTCAATCCAAGACAAACCATCGCGGTGTCGTCCACGTCAGGATAGAACTCGTTGTTGAATTCAAAATACCAGCCGCCCGGCTCGCCTTTTGGATTCTTGATCTTCCAGTCTCCGGGCTTGCGCACCTGCTTCTGGAGGATCCAATCGGCGCACTTTACCAGCCGCGGGTCGCTCGCTGGAACACCCGCCTCGCCGAGCGCAAACAGCGCGTACGCCGTGTCCCACACGGGAGACATGCAAGGCTGCATGCGGAACGTGTCGGCCTCTTCGATGCCTAATTTTTCGAATTCATCCATGGCGCGGATAAACTGTGGATCGTCGACTGAATATCCGAGGCAGCGCAGGGCGATGATGGCGTTCATCATCGAGGGGTAAATCGCGCCCAGCCCATCGCTCATCTCGAAGCGCTCCAGCATCCACTTCTCCGCGCGCCTGAGAGCCAGCGAACGCAGCGGCCGAATGTATAAACGCTCCGCCCAGTGGGTAATGCGATCCAGCACCAAGAAGAAATTCCGCCACGAAATCCGCTTCTTGGCCCAGTGCAAATGCATGCGCGATTTGTCGCGCCCTCCGACGAAGAGTTCTTCCACGCCCATCTCGTCGGGAATTTTCTTGAACGGCTTTTTCGCGTAGCAGATCGACAGCGGCATCAGAATGGCGCGCGACCAGGAGGAAATTTCGTA
Organism: uncultured Acidobacteriaceae bacterium; assembly: GCA_963822025.1. Lineage (GTDB taxonomy): Bacteria > Acidobacteriota > Terriglobia > Terriglobales > Acidobacteriaceae > Acidiflorens. Next base: position 151,046 of record CAWGFW010000003.1, read on the forward strand.
GATATTGAACCAGAACCAGTTGGGAAAGAGCACGATCTCCGGCGGAACCGCGGGTACCGCGTCATAGTCGTATTGCCCAAAGAAACAGAGATAGATTTTGGTGAATGTATTAACTTCGGTGACGCCGCCCATCTCCAGAATCTTTTTGCGGGCGCGCGCCAGCGCTGGATGATTCGCGGTAAAGCCCGCCAGCTTCAGGCCAAAATAAGCTTTCACCGAAGCGCTGATATTGGATGGGCCTGCGGCGTAGATGCTCCATCCGCCATCCTCGTTCTGGTGGTTGAGGATGTGACGGGCGGCCTTGTCAAAGCGGGCCTGATTGCCCGTGCCAAGGAGCGTGTGGAGCAGGATGTAATCGGATTCGAGGGTAGTGTCGGCCTCCAGCTCTCCGCACCAATAACCTTGTTCGTGCTGCTGCGAGAAAAGATAATTACGTGCCGCATCGACCGCAACCGCGACCCGGCTTCCCAGGTCGTCAATCTTTCCAAATCGCATCTGCGGCGCGGAGGCCGAACTATAAGGGGAGGAATCGTCCATAAGACTCCAATTAAGCAAACAACTTATTGCACGCGAACCAAAACCGGCAAACTACGACTGCGCGGCTACGGCCGGCGCGGCTGAGATCGTGGCCACAATTTCCGGCGGCAATCCGAAGCGCACATTTTCCGGCATGATTTCGAGTTCCTGCACGTCGCCAAAGCCCTGTTCCGCCAGGTATTCCACTACTTCCTGCACCAGATGCTCAGGAGCGGACGCTCCCGCTGTCAGCGCTACGGTCTTCACTCCGTGCAACCACTGCGGCTGGATATTGTGGCAATCATCGATTAGATGCGCCTCGGTGCCCAGACTTCGGGCCACCTCGACCAACCGCTTGGAATTGGAGCTGTTATCCGAGCCCACGACCAGCAGCAAATCAGCATCGGAGGCGACGTGCTTCACGGCTACCTGCCGATTTTCCGTGGCATAGCAGATATCTTGCGCCGCCGGTCCTTTGATATTCGGAAATCGCTTGCGTAGCGCCGCAATAATGTCACGCGTCTCATCCAGGCTCAGCGTAGTCTGCGTTAGATAGGCGACGCGGTCGGGATCGGGCAACGTCACTGACGCAACTTCTGCGGGCGAACCGACAACCTGGGTCACCGCGGGCGCCTCGCCGAGCGTTCCAATCACTTCGTCATGATCGCGATGGCCAATCAGAATCAGCGAATAGCCTTCCTTGGCGAACTTCACCGCCTCCACGTGCACCTTGGTGACCAGTGGGCACGTCGCGTCGATCACCCGTAATTTGCGCGCCTTGCTCGCCTCGCGCACTTCAGGAGAAACGCCGTGCGCGCTGTAGATGACGCGCTCGCCCTCGGGCACTTCGTCGACGCTGTCGACAAAAATTGCGCCTTTTTGTTGCAGTTCCTCGACCACGAACCGGTTGTGAACAATTTCTTTGCGGACATAAATCGGACGACCGAAGGCCTCGAGCGCGATCCGGACGATATCGATCGCCCGCACCACCCCGGCGCAGAATCCACGCGGCTTCAAAAGCAGCAAGGTCTTAGTGTGCAATTTCTTCCTTTGTAAACTGCCAGTCTCGGACAAGTCGGCTCCCCACCCCACTAGGGTACACTTTCGCATTAGAAAAGTTACTTTCAGAGTATCGAAAGATATACCCTCCGGTCAATGTAAGCCTTTGAGAGTGTGGGGATTAGCAGCGAGCGGAGGGATTTAGGCAGCGAATGGGAACCCCTACCAAGCTCGGCGGACGCCGTAGTTATCAAACGACAACTCATTGCTGACTATGGTCAAGTCTTCCGCCTGCGCTTGAGCGATTAACATCCGATCAAAGGGATCTCGTTGAGGCCCCGGCAGAAAGCCCGCTCGAATGCCGTGCGCCGCACTCACTGGAAGACTCTCGAATCCGGACTGCGTCAGATATTCTTCAAAGTTCCTAGTTATGTCGGAGGCAGCCGGAAGCCTGCCCAGACGAACCTTGGTCGCCATTTCCCACGCCGATGCTGCGCTTACAAGGACGGTGTTTCGCTTTTCCACCATCAGGCGACGTACGGACTCCGGCAGCGAGGGATTTTCAGTCATCCACCAGATCAGGGCATGAGTGTCGAGGAGCAGATGCAATCGAAATTACTCCCAACCTTCAATTTCTTCCGGCGGCAGCGGCAAAAAGAATTCAGGACCGACTTCGATCTTCCCTTTCCACGCTCCAGGCTTGCGCTGACCCCGTTTGTCCTCGATCGCAACCAAGCGCACGACTGGCTTCTTTCCCCGCGCGATCACAATCTCTTCCCCCCGGCACGCCCTCTCGATCAAGCGCGAAAGCTCGGTTTTGGCCTTGTGGATGGTGATGACTTCCATGCCCCAATATTAGCTAACTTTAGTTAGCTAGGTCAAGCACGGCACCTATTCCAGACGGATCAGCCGTTACTCTGTAGGCCGGTGACTTTGCGGAAATAATCATTCAACATCGAGGGTATGTCATCAGAGGGGGCGAGCCTCCGATCATCGACCTTCTCCTCTCGCGACCGCTTGTTGACGGTGATGAAGCTTACATCACCATTCCAATTCCAAAAGGCCGCACTCGCGATAATTTCCGGTGTCTCTATTTCGATTGCCACACTACCCTTAATGGCATCTCTCGGCTGTATGGACGTCATCCTAAGTTTGGTGGATATCTCCGACAGTGACGCCGCATGCTCGGCGTACCATTTCTCGACCTGTTGGACAACGGTGCTGTTCATTAGAAAAGTACCAGGATGTTCCGTGCCTCCGACATTTCAGTGTTCTCGTAATAAACGCAAATGAAGCGACTCACCCATTCGCCTTGATCATCTGCTCCGCATGTCTGCGAGAAGTCTCGGTCAACTTCGCTCCTGACAACATGCGCGCTACTTCTTCCGTCCGCTCGTCGCCGCTAATCTCCTGAACCGTAGTCTTCGCCCGGCCTCCAGCCTCGCGCTTCGCTATGACATAGTGATGATCGGCAAAGGTCGCAATCTGCGGCAGGTGGGTTACGCAGACCACCTGGTTGCCTTTTGAGAGCGCCTTCAGTTTCTTTCCAACGGCCTCAGCCGCGCGCCCCCCGATGCCAGTGTCGATCTCGTCGAACACTAACGTGCGCTGCGCCGCCGGCAACTTCTTCTTTGAACTTCCCGGCGGGTTCGTCCCCGCTTCGACGCTCGCCTTCAGCGCCAGCATGACGCGTGACAGTTCGCCCCCTGAAGCAATTTCCTCCAGCGGACGCAGCGCCTCGCCGGTATTGGTCGAAATGCGATAGACGACCTGGTTAATACCCGACGGCGTCCAATGCGCTTCGTCATCTAACTCTTCCACGGCAATGCGAAAGCTGGCGCGCATGGCTAGGTCGTTGATCTCGGTTTCGACCAACTTCTCTAATTTCCTCGCCGCCTCCGACCGCTTGCGCGACAATGTGCGCGCCGCTTTGCGATACTCACCGCCCGCCACGGCCAGCGTTGCCCTCAGTTCAAGTAATACTTGATCTTTATTCTCCATCTCCGAAAGTTTGCGCCGGATATCTTCGCCGAACGCTATCGTTTGCTCGAGCGTCGGTCCGTACTTCCGCTTCAGACGATCGAGCAGCGCGAGGCGCTCTTCAATCTCCGCGAGGCGTTCGGGCGAGGCCTGGATGCCTCCGGCATAATCGCGCAGCGTTGCGCCTACATCTTCCACGCTGATACGCGCGGAGTCCAGAGCCGCCAGTGCTTCCTGAAACTTCGGCTCGTAACGCGCCAGCTCTTCAATATGTTTCTGGGCCGCGCGCAGGCTCGACGAGGTGGACGCGTTGCCCTCATACAACAGGTCGAAGGCGTTGATGGCGGCACCGTAGATCTTCTCCGCATTGGCTAGGACGCGCTTCTCGGCTTCGAGTTCTTCGTCTTCGCTGGCCCGCAGGCGCGCCTCTTCGATCTCGCGAGCCTGAAAATTCCACAGGTCGAGCAGCCGCATGCGATCTTGCTCATCCTGTTCGAGCTCGGCGATGCGCCCGCGAATCTGTTTCCACTTGGCGAAGGCAGCAGACACGTCTTTCAATTCGACTCCGGCGTATGCGTCAAGCAGATCCTGGCGCGCGGCGGCATCGAAATTTACGATCGATTCATTCTGCGCGTGGATCACCGCGAGGTGTGGCGCGATTTGCCTTAACACTGCCACGGTCGCCGGCTGATTGTTGACGAAGACGCGCCCCTTACCACCGGCAGCAATCTCGCGCCGCAAAATCAGCGAACTACTTTCGGAGCCACTTTCGGAACTATTCTCCACATCCAGGCCATTCGCCTCTAAGATGGACTCGATCGAGCGCGCAACGCCTCCTTCGCTCTCAAACACGGCGGCAACCACTGCCCGCTCTGCGCCCGTGCGTATCACCTCGGACGACGCTTTGTCGCCGAGCAGCAAGCCCAGCGCGTCGATCAGAATCGACTTGCCCGCGCCGGTCTCGCCGGTCAGGAGATTCAGTCCTGCCGCGAATTCGATCGCGACATTGTCGATCACGGCGTAATTTTCAAGTCGCAGTTCAAGCAACACAAGGGTCCTTTGTAAGTGTGGAGCAGTAAGCGTGAGCGGATGCCCTTCGACTGTGGTCAGGGCTGGCTCTGGTCCGCGCCTTTGACTCTAATTATGAAAACCCACCGCAAATTCAGGCGCAGCATAGCACAGTCCGCCGCCGCGCGATGTGCAGACGGCCAGTACCGAAACGGTACTAAAGGTGTGACAAATGCACTTCCGATTTTGCTGAGCGAATGAGAGCTTCGCCAAGATCAAGGCATGCGATTCTTCCCCCGATTGATAGTCGCAGGCCTCGCCAGCGGCTTGGCGATTGCTCCAGCCTTCGCCCAGCAGTTGCAATGCGATCCCTGCCGGTATGCATTCGGTAAGGTACAGACCGGCGAGTCCAGGTCCTACTCCATTCAACTCACCAACACTGGCAACAGCCTGTTGCGCATCACATCCTTGTCCGTGGATGGTAGTGCCTTCTCGGTCGGCAACTTCCCTCTGCCTGTGAAACTGCGATCCGGCGCAAGCGTCCAATTGCCCGTGACTTTCGCGCCCACGGTTCAGGGATGGGTCCGCGGCATCGTGATCCTCACCAGCAACGATCCGCACTCCCCGCTTTACGTTTTCCTATATGGCCACGGCATCGGCCAAAGCAGCACGCAACTCGGAATCAATCCGGCTTCGCTTAATTTCGGAAAGGTCAATGTGGGATCGAGCGCCACCCTGCAAGCCACGCTGACCGCGTCGAATGGCTCAGTCACGATTTCCTCGGACGGTTCGACAAGCTCGGAATTTGCCATCACCGGCCTGAGCCTGCCGCTCACTCTTGAATCCAACCAAAGTCTACCTGTCACGATTCAGTTCACGCCCAACGCATCGGGCGCTGCTTCGGGCCAGGTCGGATTCACGAGCAATGCTGAGAACTCACCAACGGTGGAACAGGTGGAGGGCACGGGCGTGGCGCAAAACTCCCACAACGTCTATCTTTCCTGGAAGCCGGGTGACGGCAACGCCGTGGGCTACAACATTTATCGTGGCACTGCCCGGGGCGGCCCTTACCAGATGATCAACAGCGGGCTTGATGCTTCGACGGATTACACCGACTACACGGTCGTTTCCGGCACCACGTACTTTTATGTGGCGACTGAAGTTAACGAAGAAGGTGAGGAAAGCGCCTATTCGAATGTGGCCGAAGCCGTGATTCCGAATTCCTAGTTCGAGCCCCCAGTCAATCGTCGAAACGCTGATCATCGAATCACCAAATCATTGAGGCATTTGATCTGCATGATTCAATATTGCCATCGATCATTTCGTTGACCGATGCGGTACCCCGGCCGAGCGCGCCCCGCCTGTGGTCTATAATTCGAGATAGGGGTTTTCCCTAAACCGATGCACTTTTCTTCCGTCCTCCTGCTCTTTGTCGGCGGCGAAATCGTTGATCTCGTCCTTCAGACTGGTCCGGTCGCCAAAACCGTTCTCTTCATTCTCATCGCGTTCAGCGTTCTTTCCTGGGCGGTAATTCTTTCCAAGTGGCGATTGGTACAGCGAGCGAGAATGCAAAGCGGCCGCTTTGTCCGCGCGTTTCGCAAAGCGCAGCGCTTGCAAGATATCGCTCCGGTCGCCGAACAGTTTCGTCCCAGCCCACTAGTCGGGGTCTTCGAAGGCGCGGTAGTCGAGTTCAAACGGCAGATGGGCACGACCGGCAGTGTTCACAATCCGATTGCCATCCAGCGCGCCATGCAGATTGCGTCATCGGAAGAGATCACGCGCCTCGAGCGCAATGTCCCGTGGCTCGCGATCACTGGCGCAGTCACGCCATTTATCGGACTCTTTGGAACGGTCTGGGGCATTATCGACGCATTCCACGGATTAGGAACGGCGGGCGCGGCGACCCTGCGTGCTGTCGCTCCCGGAATTTCTGAGGCCCTCGTCACCACCGCCGCCGGCCTCGCCGCTGCCATTCCCGCCGTGATTGCCTATAACCTCATCATTGGCTCGATCCGCGAAATGGCTTCGCGCAACGACGACTTCGCGCTCGAAATGCTCAACATGGTCGAGCGCCAGACGCAATCAGCAGAACGGGCACAGCCGGTCAGCGAGGTACGCCGCTGATGGCCTTCACCGCTGCCAACGGACGCACGCAGACCGCGCTGGCCGACATCAACATTACGCCGCTGGTTGACGTAGTGCTCGTGCTCCTCATTATTTTCATGGTGACCGCGCCCGTGCTGCAGTCTGGCATCGAAGTCAACGTGCCGCACACGCGCACTGTCAAGGAGATCACGGAAGAACGGTTGGTGATCAGCATCGATAAGTCGCAGAAGGTTTTTCTGGGTAATGACCCGATCAACATCAACCAGATTGGGGCGACTCTAAGAAAGAGGATTCGCGATCCGCAGCACCAGGCGATCTATTTGCGGTCCGACGAAGATGTGCCGTTTGGCGCGTTCGCGACGGTCATGGACGCGATCAAACAGGCAGGCATCAGCAACGTGAGCATCGTTACGCAGCCCATAAATACGCATGGCGGCCAGCACTGATATTTGAGATGTACGACGATTGAGATGCACGACGCTGACATTTATTCCGAACACGCGCAGTTGCGCAGGCCGCTGGCCTGGTCGTTCGGACTGCACGTCGCTTTCGCGGCGTTCGTGATACTCTACGCAACCTTCATTCAAGGCTTTCGTGGTACAGGCTGGGGCGGCGGAGGCACGGGCGAAGCCATGGGAGCGACCCTCGTGAGCGCGATTCCCTTGCCCGCCAATCCTATCCAGACAACGAATGTCCTGGCTACGGAATCCAAAGGTCTCTCGAAGTCGCAGCCTCAGGTAGAGGAAAAAGAACCGGAAGCGATTCCGATTCCCGACAAAAACACGAAGGTCAAGCCGAAACCCGTGCCCAGCGCAACCAAAAGGAAAGCGGAACCAGAGCCGCCCGAGACGAATCAAATTCCGTATGGTGAAGGCGGCCCGGTCAGCGGTCCCTACACCATGACCGCGGGCGGCGCGAAAGGCGGCTTTGGATTTACCGGGAGCGGCGGCGATTTCGGCAGCCGCTACGCGTGGTACGTCGAAGCAGTGCAGCGCAAGGTCACCGAGAACTGGCTCAAATATGAAGTCGACCCAGGGATCAGGGAGGCGAGCCGGGTTTATCTGACGTTCGACATCGGACGCGATGGACATCCCTCGAATATCCAGATGGAGCAGCCCAGCAACGTGCCGTCACTTAACCAGTCGGCGTTGCGGGCGCTTGAGCGCATCGATACCTTCGGTCCACTGCCGTCGGATTATTCGGGCAGCAAAGTATCAGTGGAATTCTGGTTCGATTACAAAAGGTAGTGCAGGGAGTGCAAATTGAGTAACTCGGTTCGCCCCGTTGGTTGTCGCTTTTTGATCATCGTCGCCCTGCTGTCAATCTTGTCGGCGGTCGCATCGGCTCAAGACTGGATCCGCACTGGCACGGGACTCGGCGTCGAGCGTGTGCGCCTCGCCGCATCTGACTTCAAGGCGTCGAACTCCGACCCTAACAATGTCAACCTGCTCAAGACGTTCAACAACGTCTTGTGGAACGATCTCGACAACGCTGGAATCTTCGACCTAGTCTCCAAAAGTTTTTACCCTTTGCAGGTGCCCGGACAACCCTCCGAGATAAATTTCTCAGCCTGGAATTCGCCGCCGCCCAACACTTCGATGCTCGCCTTCGGCAATCTCGGCGTAGCTGGCGGCAAAGTCACGGTGCAGGGATGGCTCTATGACGTTAAGAATCAGGCGACGCCGCAAGTTCTCGGCAAGCAGTACACAGATAACGCGACGAACGATGCGGTTCGAGTCATTGCCCACCGCTTTGCCGATGAAATCATCTTTCGCCTTGGCGGAGGTGTAAACGGAATCGCCGAAACCAAGATCTACTTCGTCAGCGAGCGCACAGGCCACAAAGAAATCTGGATGATGGATTACGACGGCGCAAACCAGCAGCAAGTAACGCATCTGGGAAGCATTTCGCTGTCGCCGCGCATCTCGCCCGACAGTTCGCGCCTCGCCTTCAGTTCCATCAATAAAGGCGGCTGGGAGATCATGATGTATTCCTTCGATCTCAACCGCATGGTCGCATTTCCGCGTTTTGGCGGCATGAATCTTTCGCCTTCATGGTCGCCCGATGGCAAGATTGCATTTTCTTCCTCGCGTAGCGGTTACCCTAATATCGTCGTCGTCGATCAGTCCGGCGGAAACTCGCATCGTCTCACCGAAGGCAAAGGCCCGGACGTTTCTCCCACCTGGAATCGCAAGACCGGCTCGCAGATCGCCTTCGTCAGCGGACGCACCGGCTTGCCGCAGATCTATACCATGGAATCGGACGGCACCAATTTGCAGCGCCTCACCGATCAGGGTTATGCGGTCTCGCCGAACTGGTCGCCGAACGGTCAGTTTCTGACCTTCTCGTGGATGCGCAAATATGGCGGTGGAGAGCCCGGGTCGAACGATCTTTACCTGATGGATATTGCCAGCAAGCAGTGGGTGCAACTTACGCATGACGCCGGACGCAACGATTTCCCTTGCTGGTCGCCCGACGGGCGGCACATAGTGTTTCAATCCCATCGCACAGGCAGCGACCAGATTTGGACCATGCTCGCGGACGGAAGCAACGTGAAACAATTAACTTTTAAAGGCGTTAACACGCAGCCCAACTGGAGTTGGAAGTAGACGAGTTTTCGTATCGTGGCACGATGTAATTAGTTTTGTATCGCAGTTGGTTTCGTATCAGGGCACGCGTTTATTCGTGACGGAGCAAAATGATGAGCGCCCTGCGGGGCTGAGATCGAGTTTCTAATTTCAGTACGAGCACGGTTCTTGCGGCTGCCCGAAAGTGCGTCCCCTCGTCAAGCTGCGAATCGTCAGACTACAAATTGCACGCCACCACGAGGGCGCACAGAAAAGAGGAACCAGTGAAGCACGCAACCACAAACACAATGACGATAACACGAGTCGCAGCCCTCATAGTGACTCTGGCCATGATCGTTTTCCTAGGGGCCTGCGCAAAGAAAGTCGCACCGCCCCCGCCACCGCCGCCCCCTGCGCCCAACGCTCCGACCGCGTCGCTGTCGGCGAACCCGAACACGGTTGACGCTGGTCAACCGACCACACTGACCTGGCAGACCACGAACGCGACCAACGTCAGCATCGACGGCATCGGCGCCGTCGATCTGAGCGGCTCGCGTCAAGTGACTCCGGTCGACTCGACCACCTATCATCTCGTCGCCAAGGGCACAGGGGGAACACAGGATGCGACAGCACGCGTAACCGTCAACCCCGCGCCCGCTCCGCCGCCCGCCGCGACCTCAAACGCGACCGAAGAGGAACTCTTTGCGCAAAACGTGAAGGACATTTTCTTCGATTACGACAAGTACGATATACGGGCATCCGAGCAAGGCTCGATTCAGGCCGACGCGCAATTCCTGCAACAGCATCCTGATATTCACATCACGATCGAGGGACACTGCGACGAACGCGGCTCGACCGAATATAACCTCGCTCTCGGCACCAACCGCGCCGACTCCGTAAAGAATGCGCTCGTTCAGGCGGGAGTGGGCGGCGATCGCATCAAGACCATCACCATGGGCAAGGAAAAACCGTTCTGCACCGAATCAAACGAAAGCTGCTGGCAGCAAAATCGCCGCGGCCACTTCGTCTACGAAAAATAGAAGCGGAGGGACGGGCATCTCGCCCGTCCCCTTTTTTCTTCTATCGGGTTGGTTGTACCCGCTGAACGTTCGGCGGCTTTTCGACATCCAATAGGATAACTATGAAATCCAATCGCATCGCGTTCATCACCGTGCTGTTTCTCGCCGTCAGCATTGCTCCCGCTTACGGCGTCAACAAAGACATCATCGAACTGCAAACCGAGGTCCAGCAGTTGCAGCAGCAGATGACCGCGATGAAACAATCGTTTGACGAGCGCATGGGCGTCATGAGAAACCTTCTGGAGCAGAATACCGACGCCGCCAACAAAGTTACGGCCGCCATCAACGGTCTGGAAGCGTCGATCAACAAACAGCAGCAGGATCGTAGCGCTCAGGTCGACCAGATCTCCGGTCAGATTCAGGCGCTCACCGATACCATGGACGAGCTCAAAGTCCGGCTCACCAAGCTCAGCAAGCAACTCGAGGACTTGCAGTCGGCGCAGCAGTCGATGGCGGCGCAACAGGCCCAGGCACAGCAGCAACAGCAGGCGATCGCGCAGGCGCCAGCGCCTGACGTGCTCTACAACAATGCTTTGCGCGATTACAACGGCGGCAACAACGACCTCGCCACGCAGGAATTCAACGATTACATCAAGTTCTATCCGAACACCGATCTGGCCGGGAACGCGTATTTTTATCTGGCGGAGATTCAGTACAAAGCCGGCGATTATGAGAAGGCAATCGCGAATTACGATCTGGTTCTGCAGAATTTCCCGAGCGGAAATAAGGCCGCTTCCGCCCAGCTGAAAAAAGGACTCGCGCTCATCGAACTCGGCAAAGTCGACGAGGGCACGCAGGAACTAAAACATGTCATCCAGCGCTATCCCCGCACCAATGAGGCTCTGCAAGCGAAAGAGAAATTGAGAAAGCTTGCGCCATCGGCCCAAAAAGGCCGTCAATGAGGGCAGCGGTTCGATGTCGGAGTGCAAAAGTCAAACCTCTTTCGCGAAGTGCCCTTGCGCAGGTCCTACTCTTGCAATCGGACCTCTGACCTCCGCCATCCCAAACGCGCGCCCGGCGTCTTCGCCATGAAAGCTTTTTTCGCGATATCGCAACCGCGCCGAATCGGGTACTATAATCCGTTTTCCGAAGTCAAGAAAGAATACGGGATTGTGCAAGCCGCCATGGAAGCCACGTTTAACCAAGAGGAGACCTGATGCAGCTGCGCCTGGAGAGCCGTCCCGTCGGTGATGTCCTGATCATTCAGTGCCACGGGCGGATCGTCGCCGGAAACGAAGTCTACGCTTTGCACGCATACGTGGGTGATTCCTTTGTCAAGTATGGCAACGTCGTGCTGCAACTCGATCAGGTCGATTTCGTCGATAGCAGCGGACTTGGCGCGCTGGTCCGCCTGATGCAATCCGCACGTTCCAAGGGCGGCGATCTCAAACTCAGCGGCGTTCCTCCGAAAGTTCGCAAGACGCTGGAGATGACCAATCTGATCAAGCAATTTGAAACCTACGATTCGGTCGAAGAGGCGATCACGGCTGCGTATTTAGGCTCGCGCTATTCGCGCGGAAAAACGGGCGATGCTCGCCCGCGGATGCTCTGTGTTTGCGAATCGACCGATGTGGGAACATTCCTGCGAGAGGTGTTGTGCAGTGCCGGTTATAACGCCTTGACCACCGCCACGGTCGACGACGCCCGAATCCTGCTGAAGGCGACCAAGGCAAAACTGGTCGTGCTGTCCGCGCGTTTGCAAAACGCGCATGGCAGGCCGGCGCGCAAAGCCCTGGAGGAAATCGATCCTGCCATCTCTGTGCTCGTCCTGGATGAGAACTTTGCCACGCAAGATCCCGGCGAGGCTGCGGAGAAACTTCTGAGCTGCGTGGGCAACTGCCTGCCGGCGCCGGATGTCGCCACCAACTAATTGGCCTCGACCACCAGCGGCCGCGGTTCGGACGTCGCGCCGCTTGGCCGTAACGTAACCCAATCCGTCTGCACGCGATCCCATCCCTGAATCAGAAAGCCGTACGAATCAAAGAGCTGGCGAATCTGTGACCGCTGCCAACCTGCGATCTCCTCAAGAATCGGAATCAAAGTGGCCAGAGCATTGTCGCTCAGCACGCTCCGCTTCGCGATCTGCGCCACCAGCTTTGATTCCGACACCGCGATGGTGAAACCGTCGCGCCGGTTCACGTGCAGCATGACGTGAATATCCGAGCTGCCATCGCCAACGTAGACCACGTGGTCCGCCGGAATGTCGAGTTCTTTTTCCAGCTGCTCCAGCCGCGTCACTTTTCCATAACCGGCTGTAGCGCGTACCAGACTTTCGATTTCGCCCGTGGCGCTGTAGTTGAATTCCGTGCCGAAGATGTGATCCTGCGGCACGATTCCCTCCAGCGCCGACTGAATCACCTCCACCGGCGCAGCCGAGAGTACGTAAAAATCAAAGTGGAATCCGTCGATGCGCCGATCGAGAATCTCGTAGATCTGCTTGATATTTTCCTTGAGCCGAATGCGCTTGCCTACTTCGATCAGGTCGTCGCGCCGGACGCGCGAATGGAATTCCGGATCATGCAAGAGCAGATAAGAAAGTTCGGCGCCCTGCTGCACCAGGTTCAGCTTGGCCATGCCTTTGGCTTTGCGCTCGAATTCCTCAACGGAAATGCCCAGCAATTCGGCCAGTACGTAGCCGGAATCATTAAAAGTCAACGTCTGATCAAAGTCGCTGGCGAATAGATAATGTTTGCGATATTTGTTAGTCATGTCCTATTTTAGATTCGCGATAAGGTTAATCGACAATCAATTTTTCCTATCCTAATCATTACAACAACATATGCGGCTGCACATTGCCCACCGCAACTTTTCAGAGTAACCTTGCTGGTGAATTCGTAACTCGTCGTCGCACTTAGAGAAAGGGCTGCAATGCCGGAAAAAAGTGTCAGCGACCATCTGCACAACGATGCCGATCGGGGCAAAGGTTCGAAGGAACCGGACGAACGCGGCCAGAGTAGTAACAATTCCATGACAGACCAACTCGGCCATCGCAATCCCGATCCCATGCAGGATGGCGCCGACAGCGATTTCCCGGAGCCGGGCCACAGCCCCGAGCATTCCTTCGAAGGCGAGTTTAAAAAGAAAAAAGCCAGCTAACAGCAGTTGGCAAAACTACCAAGCAGAGTTGTCGTCACGAGCGCCGAATTTGTCAGCTCGGGCGCAGTGGGGGATCTACCCTTGCGGCAACCTGAGTCGTTGCCGTCGCCTCGCTCATCTATTCCCTTTTGAACGATAGACCACGCCACATTTCATCACTTTAAATTCATGGGGAAGAACTATGCCTAAGATGAAAGCAGTGCAAGTAAGCAAGCCCGGCGGCAATTTCGAAGTCGTCGAGAAAAACATTCCTGAGCCCGCTCGCAATCAGGTGCGCATTAAAGTTGAAGCCTGCGGCATCTGCCACAGCGACGCGCTCGTGAAAGAGGGCTATTGGCCCGGCATTCAATATCCTCGCGTTCCAGGCCACGAAATCGCCGGTCGTATCGACGCCGTCGGCGCTGACGTCACCAACTGGAAGCCCGGCCAGCGTGTGGGCGTCGGATGGCACGGCGGCCACGACTTCACCTGCAATCCCTGCCGACGCGGCGATTTCATCAATTGCCAGAACGAAAAGATCACGGCCATCAGCTTCGACGGAGGTTACCAGGAATATATGGTTGCTCCGGCCGAGGCAGTGGCCGCGATCCCTGACGATCTCCCTGCAGCCGAAGCGGCGCCGCTGCTCTGCGCCGGCATCACGGTTTACAACTCCCTGCGTCATTCGGGTGCAAGCGCTGGCGATCTGGTGGCCGTGCAGGGCATCGGCGGCCTCGGCCATCTCGGCATCCAATATGCCCGCCAGATGGGCTTTCGCACCGTCGCCATTGGCCGCGGCAAAGACAAGGAAGCGCTGGCGCGCAAACTCGGCGCCCATCACTATGTCGATACCTCGACTGGCGATCCTTCGAAGGAACTACAGAAGTTCGGCGGCGCGAAAGTGATTCTCGCCACCGCGCCCGATTCGAAATCCATTTCCTCAGTCATTGATGGGCTCGCCGCCAACGGCAGACTACTGGTGGTCGGGGCGAGCGGTGACTCGCTCTCTGTTACGCCCATTCAACTTATCCGTGGACGCAGTTCTCTCCAGGGATGGGCCTCTGGAATCGCTCCCGATTCCGAAGACACCATGCAGTTCAGCGCGCTCTCCGGCGTGCGCCCGATGATCGAAAAGTATCCGCTGGAAAAAGCGGCCGAAGCCTATGATCAAATGATCAGTGGCCGCGCTCGCTTTCGCGTGGTCCTAACCATGGTTGGATAGCTCGCCGACAGATTGAGTCAGTTCGGCAAAGCGCATTGCCATTTCGTCGTGACGAGGAATTGCGCCGCCAGCAGTCTTGCGGGAGGAATTCTACTTCACAAAACTTGTAAGCTTCGGAGGAGCGCATGGCGGCCCGTTAACCAATTCCCGGTCGGTCATCGAGATCGCGCCATTGCTGGCTAGAGCCTTGCCGTGAAAGACTCCGCCATTTAGCGTAATGCTGGTGAGCGCCAGGAGCTTTCCCCGGAAAATGGTGCCGTCCCCGATCGTAGCCGAGGATCCAACCTGCCAATACACGTTGCATCCTTCCAAGCCTTTGGCCCAAAGCGGCTTGGGCCCATGCTTCTTATCGTTCAGGACTATGGACACTGTGGAATCGCCGGCAACCGTCAGCGTGCTGCCGATCTGGAAAATCCACTGCGCGTTAGCATTCCCCTGAGCGTCGAGCACCAAGGCGCCCGTCAATCCGGCTGAAGACGAGAAGCAATACACTCCAGGTACAAGCGTCAACCCGCCCAGATCCTTGCCAGTCAGGTCGGTGCCGCAGGGAGCGCCGACTGCTTCCGTGTAAGCCACGGTCAGGTCCGTCTGCGCCTGCGTCGTTACGGGACTCGCCGCCAGGTAGAGGGTGCCCTTCACCTGGGATGGCAGGAGGCCAGTTACAGTGGGCGTCGGAGCGCTGCCTACATCGCCGATTATGTAAGTGAGTGCGCTGACGTTGGTGATGCCAGATCCCGCAAGCAAAGCGAACTCGTCAGCTGTTCCGAGCGTGATATTGGTTTGGGCAAAAGCGCCAATTGACAACGACGACAGAACCAGTAGAAAAACGGCCAGATTTTTCACATTTTCTCCTAACGCGCGCAAATTTAACGTCATTTGCGTCTAGCTATGCTATAAAGTCGCACCGCTTTAAGTCTGTGCACTTTTGTACACTTGCCAGAGATAACTTGAATGGCTGTAACCGTCTCATCAAATGCCTCACTAATCGAAGGGCATAAATCTGCCGATGGATTACTGCGATGGATGCTCCGCGGCCACAGCGCGCCCGACGACGCGGACTCGGCTATATTCTCCTCACCGTGCCGCTGCTCCTCGGCGGCTTCCCCCTGCACAACTCCGCCTGGAGGGGTGCTCCCTACTTGCACACCCGCGTCGAAACGATTTCCGCCATACTGGGATTGGTCATCGGCGTCCAAGCTCTGATCCGCTACTACGCTAAGAAAAGCAGTACATTCTTGTTTCTTGGCACTGGCTTTCTGGGAGCCGCGGTTCTCGACACCTGCCACGCCCTGGTCACCTCATCCTCCGTATTCAGCAATATTCCCGCCTCGCTTTCCGATCTCCCGCCGTGGAGCGGAATCATGTCCTCGATCTTTATCTCCGTGCTCATGTGCGCGAGTCTTGTCGCATGGCAAAGAGAGATGTCGCAGGCAACCGAGATCGGCATGAAGGACAACCTGGTTTACCTGCTGGTCGGAATCTGGTTTGTCGTCACATTTCTTTTCTTTGCGCTACTGGAAGTGCCTCCTCCGTTTCACCCCGATCACTTGATTCATCGGCCGGCCGACTTTGTGCCGTCTTTTTTCTTTGCGTTCGCGGCGATCGGCTATTTACGAAAGGGCTGGTGGAAGTCTGACGATTTTGAGCATTGGCTGGTAATCTCTCTGATTTTCTACGGAGTCAGCCGATTGGGGTACTTTTCTTTTTACGAGCACACTTTTGATGCCCAATATTTCGTCGGTCATGCGTTCAAGATTCTCGGGCACATTACGATGCTGACCGGCCTCTTCGTAAGCATGTTCTCAATCTTTAAATCGGAAGCCAAAAGCGCAAGCGACTTGCTGCATGCTAACTGCATGCTCGCGACCCAGCTCGAGGTGGAGCGCCGTTTGGTCAGCAATTTGAAAGAAACTGAATACCGGGCATCCCATGATTTTCTGACTGGTATTCACAACCGTTCGGGGATTATGGATTTGCTGAAACGGGAGGCCTCGCGTTGCAAACGCACGCACCAACAGATGGGATTGCTGATCGTGGACATCGATCACTTCAAAGCGGTCAACGATACGTACGGGCATCCGGTAGGCGACGAAGTCATTAAACAACTCGCTCTCAAGATCGCCGCGGCACTTCGCCCCTACGATTCGGTAGGCCGCTTGGGTGGAGAAGAATTTCTGGTGCTGCTCCCAAGTTGCGCACTCAGCGAAGCCGCGGCAGTTGCGGAACGGTTACGCCTCAGTGTAGGGGCGGATAAGCTGGTCGTGGGCCAGTTGACCATCCCGGTCACCGTCAGTGTCGGAGTCAGTACGTTGGAGGGACCTGCGGCCGACGTTGAGGCAGCGTTGCAGACTGCTGATTCCGCCCTCTACGCGGCAAAGAATAATGGACGAAATCGGGTCGAGATCTACGATCCCGCGAGCGTGGCCGCGTCCCCAATCGCGTAGCGGCAACCGCAGCAATCTACTGCAGTTCTTCCATGCACTTCGCCAGCACCTCGCGGCTCGGCCGCGTCACCGATTCCGGCAAAGTCGCCAGCGGCTGATCCGTGAGATTCAGCATGTCGGTAAAGCTTGGCGCATGAGCATTGATGTAGAACACGCCCGTCAACACCTCGCCTTTTTCATGCGACTCCATCAGGCGCTGCACTGCATGATTCTTATTCGTCGGATCGTATTCCTCCTCGAGCTTCTTCAAACGAAGATGCGATCCGTCATGCATCGTCACCTCGAGCGTCGTGCCGGGATCGTAATCAACGTCAATCTCCTCAAACACCGGCACAAAGCTGACTTCGTTCAAAGCCTCTTCATGCGCCTGCATGTATTTATAGGATTTAGTCGAACCTTCGTGATCGTTGAAGGTAACGCACGGCGAAACCACATCCAGCATTACCGTTCCGCGATGCGCGATCGCCGCCTTGAGCATAGTGTGAAGCTGCCGTTTGTCTCCAGAAAACGATCGCCCCACAAACGTAGCACCCAACTGAATCGCCATCGCGCAAGTATCCACCGGAGGCAGGTCGTTCGCGATGCCGCTCTTCAGCGTCGACCCCAGATCGGCGGTCGCGGAGAACTGGCCCTTCGTCAAACCGTAACAACCGTTGTCTTCGATGACATAGATGATCGGCAGATTGCGCCGCATCAGATGGATAAACTGCCCAGCGCCAATCGAAACCGTATCGCCATCGCCCGTGACGCCGAGCGCCATCAAATTCTTGTTTGCCAGTACTGCGCCCGTCGCTACCGATGGCATGCGTCCGTGCACTGAGTTAAAGCTGTGCGAGCGGTTCATGAAATAAGCCGGGCTCTTCGACGAGCATCCAATGCCGCTGAACTTCGCCACGCGCTCCGGCTGCACGCCCATCTCGTACATCGCGTCGATGATGCGCTCAGAGATCGCATTGTGCCCACAGCCCGCGCACAGCGTCGTCTTCCCGCCGCGATAGTCCACTACCTGCAATCCGATGCGATTCGTTTTCGGAGCAGGAGCCGGTGGCGGCGGGTTAGTCGTCGTGGTTCCCATATTACTTGCCCTCCATCATCATCAACTCGTCAGTCACAGATCGCGCGTCGATCGGCAATCCGTGAATATGGCAGATCGATCGCAAACGCGGAGTCAACTCAGGCTTGATGTCAAGTTTGAGCAGGCTGGCCATCTGCCCATCACGATTCTGCTCGACCACATAGACTCGCTCATGCCGCTCGATAAATTGGTGCACTTCGCGCGTAAACGGATAGGAGCGCAAGCGCAGATAATCCGTCTCGAGCCCGTGCTCCTTCGCCAGTTGGTCGCGCGATTCGATGATTGCCCAGTGCGAGGTACCGAAGGCGATGATGCCGACCTTCGCCTTGCCGCTCCCCGCTGACTCCGGCCGCGGAACAAATGACCGCGCCGTCTCAAATTTCTTGTTGATGCGCTCCATGTTGCGTTCGAAATCATCCGGACGCTCGCTATACTGCCCTCGTTCATTGTGGCCGCTGCCACGCGCAAACCACGCCGCCGCCGGATGCTCCGTCCCGGGCAGCGTGCGATAACCGACACCATCGCCGTCGACATCCTTATAGCGCGCAAATCCGCCCGCCTTAGTAAGTTCTTCCTTGCTCAGCACCTTTCCGCGATCAATCGGCTTCTCGGGATAAGGAAATGGATCCGACATCCAGTTATTCATGCCGAGATCAAGATCGGACATGACAAACACCGGCGTTTGAAAATGCTCGGCCAGATCAAAAGCATCCTGCGCCATGCTGAAGCACTCGCTGACCGAACAAGGAAACAGCATGATGTGCTTGGTGTCGCCGTGACTTAGAAATGCCGTCGAAAGAATGTCGCCCTGCGAGGTGCGCGTCGGCAGGCCAGTGGATGGTCCAACCCGCTGGATGTCCCAGATCACCGCCGGAATTTCCACGTAGTACGCCAGCCCCGTGAACTCCGCCATCAGCGAAATTCCCGGACCCGCCGTCGCCGTCATCGAGCGCGCGCCCGCCCACGCCGCGCCTATTACCATGCCCACTGCCGCCAGTTCGTCTTCCGCCTGCACGATGGCAAACGTCGCTTTGCCGTCTGGCCCCACGCGATGCTCTTTCATATACTCGATCATCGTCTCTACCAGCGAGGACGACGGCGTGATCGGATACCACGTCACCACCGTGCAACCGGCAAACATGCACCCCATGGCCGCCGCCGAGTTGCCATCGACAATGATCTTTCCCACCGTTTTGTCCAGGCGCGCAATGTAAAACGGATCGCGCTTGGTGAGATTCGCAACCGCATAATCAAAGCCTGCCTTGGCCGCTGCCAAGTTCAGGTTCGCCGCTTTCACCTTCGTCGAAAACTGCTTGCGGATCGCCTTCTCGACCTCTGCATAATCGATCTCGAGCAATTGCGCCGCGACGCCGACATAAATCATGTTCTTGATCAGCTTGCGCAGCTTGGCGTCCGCGCCCACTGTCGCCGCCAGCTTGTCGAACGGCACAGCGTAATAAATCAGATCGCCGCGCACTTTATCAAGCGCCAGCGGCTCGTCATAAAGCACCGCCGAGCCGGCCGACAACGTCTTCACATCGTCCTGCGCCGTCTCGGAATTCATCGCGATCAGCAAGTCGATCTCTTTCTTGCGCGCGATGTATCCATCTTTACTGGCGCGAATCGTGAACCACGTCGGCAGTCCCGCAATATTCGAAGGAAACAGATTCTTCCCCGAAATGGGCACGCCCATCTGAAAAATGCTGCGTAACAAAACTGTGTTGGAACTCTGCGACCCGGAGCCATTCACGGTGGCAACCTGAATGCTCATGTCATTGACGACGCGCCTTTGCCCCAATTGACCGTGCGCTTCATGGGGCACGATATCGGTAGTGGCCATCCCTGCGCCTTTCTGGTGTTAACCCATCAATCTGATAACCGGGCAAACCCCGGAGCCCGGAAGTTAAGCGGTGGTGAGGAGTGAAAACCGTTCAGTATACCCCTCATTATACGCGCCCGAAAGCGCTAAGGTTAATCAGAACATTAATAGCTGTGACCTTCAAACTGGAGTGCGGTTCAATCCTTTTTCGTCGACACGACCAATAGCGGGTGCCCCCATCGTTCGGGGTTCTTGCGGAGGGTAGGCGTGCCACTCCGCTGACAGAATCGACGCGTAGTTCGGGTTCGAAACGAAGTCATCGGCGATAATAGAACATGGCGCAAAACTGCAATGTCGCTCTGCTCGGCTTTGGCACCGTCGGCAGTTCGGTGGCAAGAATTCTGTGTGAGCGCTCTAACACCCACCTGCGCTTGACCCACGTCGTCAATCGCAACGTAGCACGCAAGAAAGTCGATTGGCTTCCTTCCACCGTGCAATGGACGGAGAACATCGACGACGTTCTATCCTCCGATGTGGAGATCGTGGTCGAGGTCATGGGCGGCCTCCAACCCGCGGAAGATTGGATTCGGCGTGCGCTCGGCGCGGGAAAATCGGTGGTTACGGCTAACAAGCAATTGATCGCGCGTTGCGGCCCTGAGTTAATCAGCCTCGCGCGTCAGATGAAACAACAGATTCAGTTTGGCGCATCCGTAGCCGGCGGCGTGCCCGTGATCTCGGGATTGCAAGAAGGGCTGGCCGGCGATGAACTTTTCAAAATTTGTGGCATTCTCAACGGCACCTGCAATTACATCCTCAGCCAGATCGAAGCGAACGGAATTCCATTCGCGACGGCGCTGCGCGACGCGCAGAAACTCGGTTTCGCTGAAGCCGATCCTACTGAAGACATCGACGGATTCGACGCGCGCGCCAAACTCGCCATCCTGGCGCGAGTTGGCCTCCACTGCAACGTCAAGGTGGACAGCATCGTGGCACGATCTATTTCGCCGATTGATTCCGTCGACTTCGAATACGCGAAGCTGCTCGGTTGCACAATTCGCCAGATCTCATGGACGGAATTAAAAGAAGGGCAACTTCTTGCCGCGGTTCAGCCCGCCTTGGTCGGGCTTTCATCCCCGCTGGCGCGCGTCGAAGGCAGCCAAAATTTAGTGGTGGCGACCGGCAAGTACGGGGGAGAAACTGTTTTTGGAGGTCACGGTGCTGGCGGTCATCCCACCGCGGTGGCGGTAGTGTCCGACATTCTAGCCATTGCTTCTTCCAAACAAGGCGGGACGACGCTTCCGGCCACATTGGCCGAGATCACGCCCACAGTCACCGCCGACTTCACCGCCAAGCACTATCTTCGTTTTTTGGTGAGGGACCGCCCCGGCATCATCGCCAGCCTCGCCACCATTCTTTCCAAGTGCCACATCAACATCGACGCAGTCCTGCAGAAACCAGGCTGCCCCAAATCCCATCTGCCATTTCTGATTACGCTCGAAGAATGTAGGACGTCGCTGGTGGAACAGGCATTGCAACAAATCAACACCCTGGATTTTCTGGTACAGCCCTGTTTGCACTTGCCGATACTGTAAACGCCGTTCTTGGCGGGGGGGGCGTGCGTCCTGAGCTTTCTCTTACGCTTCCACCTGAAAGAACTGCGCCATAGTCCGGAATTTCTGATAGCGAGATTCGAGCAACTCGGCGACCGGCAACTGTCTCAGAGCCGTCAGATTTTGCTGGAGCGCCGCGTCCAGCAACTCCGCCGCCTGCGCGTGATCCTTATGCGCGCCCCCGGCCGGTTCGGGGATGATGCCATCGATGCAGCCGAGTTCATTTAAATCTTTCGCGGTAATCTTCATGGCCTCCGCCGCCAGGCCCTTTTTGCTGGCATCGCGCCACATGATCGACGCGCAGCCTTCTGGCGAAATCACAGAGTAAACGGCGTTTTCCATCATCAATACGCGGTCGGCCACGGCAATCGCCAGCGCGCCTCCGCTGCCGCCGACGCCGATCACGGTCGCAACGATCGGAACCTCCAGCCGCGCCATCTCCAGCAGGTTGCGCGCAATGGCTTCTCCCTGGCCGCGCTCTTCCGCATGGAGGCCGGGATAGGCGCCGTCGGTATCAACGAAAGTGAAAATCGGACGCTTGAACTTTTCCGCAATCTTCATCACTCGCAGCGCCTTGCGATATCCCTCCGGATGCGGCATGCCAAAATTGCGATACACACGCTGCTTCGCGTCGCGCGCCTTCTGCTGTCCGACGACAATTACTTCTTCGCCGTGGAAGCGGGCCATTCCGCAAACAATGGCGGGATCGTCGCGAAAACCGCGGTCGCCGTGAATTTCGCTCCAATCCGTAAAAATTCGCTCGACATAGTCGAGCGTGTACGGCCGCTGCGGATGCCGCGCCAGTTCCGTCCGATCCCACGCGCTCTCCTGCGCAGAAATCTCCCGCCGCAGGTCGTCCACCCGGTCGTGCAATTGCTGAATCTGCCGCAGCGCATCCGGCTTCTGTCCCTCTACCGCCTGCAGCCGCGTAATCTGCGCCTCGATTTTTTCCAGCTCCTGTTGCGCCTTCAATGCAGAATCCATTTTTATGACATTTCCATTCCTGCGCGTATGATGTGCTTCCACCATCGAGAGCATAAAATCCGTGCCCGCAACGGCGGAATTTTGCTCGCTAGTGGCCGCGTTACGGTCGAACTTCTTTGCTCGCCTTATTTTCGCTCGTCGCATCGGCCGCATTGATTCTTGCACGATCAACTGATGACGCGCACGCTGCCGCGTCCGCATAACTCTTCCACACGTCCGAGAAAATTGCGATTCGGCATCACATTATAGCCCTCGGCTTCCATCACCACCATGAAATCGCCTGCGCGCTCTACATCAAACAACACCTTCGCCTCACCCTTGCTGTCGCAGCAGAGCGCATGCAGCGCATCGATCGTGCCATCAGTCGCGATGCCTAACGGAATTCTTATCCGCAGAGCCTTCGGCAAGGGCGCGCGCGCTTCGTCGAGAGGAATAATCTCGTTCGCCGTCACCTTCGGATTCGCGCCTTCCTCAATGCGCACGCCTCCGCGAATCAGCACCGGAACTTCCAGCTTTACTTTTTCCGCGAGTTTTCTGTAGGCCTCAGGAAAAACCAGCAACTCAACCTTGCCCGACATATCCTCCAACGCTGCTTGCGCCCACAACTCGCCCCGTCGCGACTTCGCCACACGGAGCCCTGATATCAACCCGGCTGTGGTGATGTTCTCATCTTTGCCTGTTGATCTTTTCATCGCCGCAATATCTTCGGTAGAAAGGGCATTTAAATCCGCGAGCTTGTCTTTGTACTTCTCCATCGGATGCCCGGTAATAAAGAATCCCAGGATTTCCTTCTCCGCCGCCAGCCGCGTGTGTTCGTCCCAGTCGGGCACGTTGGGGAGCGCGTCGCTGTCCGGAGACTCGTCCGCTTGCGCGAATATGTTAGCTAGCCCATACTGCCCCGACTCCGCGTCCCGCTGGGCTTTCTGGGCACGTTCGACAGCCATGGGAAGTGCTTTCATGAGCCGCGCACGACACCCGATCTGATCCTGTGCGGTGCACAAGCAATCCATCGCGCCGCTCTTGATCAGCGACTCCAGCACTCGTATATTCAGCAGCCGCAGATCCACTTCCTCACAGAATTCGTAAATCGATTTGAAACTGCGTCCGAGTTTCTTGCGCGCCGCGACAATCGACTCGATCGCATTCCCGCCCACGTTCTTCACCGCCGCCAAGCCAAACCGTATCGCCTGCCCATGCGGCGTAAAATTCGCATCGCTTACATTAATGTCCGGAGGCTCAACCGCTATCCCCATCTCGCGGCATTCGTTGATGTACTTAACCACACTGTCCGTATCGCCTGTGATCGAGGTAAGCAGCGCCGCCATAAAATCGAGCGGATGATGCGTCTTCAAATAGGCCGTGTGATATGCCAGCAGAGCATATGCCGCCGAGTGAGACTTGTTAAATCCGTACCCCGCAAACTGGGCCATCAGATCGAAAATCTTCTCGATCTTTTTCGGCGGGAAGCCGTTCTTCGTTGCGCCCTGCACAAAAACGTCGCGCTGCTTCGCCATCTCCTTCTCATCTTTTTTGCCCATCGCGCGTCGCAACAGGTCCGCTTGCCCCAAGGAGTAGCCGGCGAGTTTGTTCGCCGCCTGCATCACCTGTTCCTGATAAACGAAAACGCCCAGCGTCTCCTGCAAAATTTCTTTAAGCTCCGGCAAGTCATATTCGATTTTGCGGCGCCCATGTTTGCGTTCGATGAAGTCGTCGATCATCGCCATCGGTCCGGGGCGGTAGAGGGCATTGAGCGCTGTCAGGTGCTCGATCGAGTTAGGCTGGTAACGCCGGAGCACATCGCGCATGCCATGCGACTCAAACTGAAAAACACCGGATGTCAAGCCGCGATGGAACACTTTCTGATATGTTTCCTCGTCCTCTAACGGGATGTCATCGAGCGTGAGGTGCTGGCCTCTTTGCGCAATCAGCTTCAACGTATCGTCAAGAATAGTGAGCGTCGTCAGCCCAAGAAAATCCATTTTCAGCAGGCCCATCTTTTCGATGGCCACCATGTCGAAGGCTGTAACGATTTCATCGTTCTTCGTTTTGTGCAGCGGGACCAACTCAATCAGGGGCCGCGGCGAAATCACCACTCCGGCCGCGTGGACGCCGGAGTTTCGCACCAGCCCTTCCAGCTTCAGCGCCGTGTCTAATAATTGCCGCACCTGCGGATCTTTCTGATACGCCTCCTGCAAGGCCGCCGACTCTATAAGCGCGTCGTCTAGCTTAATATTCAGCGTAGTCGGCACCATCTTTGCGATGCGGTCAACGTCGCTGTACGGCATGTCCATCGCGCGGCCAACATCCTTGATCGCAGCTTTCGCCGCCATAGTTCCAAAGGTTATGATCTGCGCGACGTTCTCCCGCCCATATTTGTGGGTGACGTATTCAATCACCTCACCGCGACGGTTCATGCAGAAATCGATATCGATATCCGGCATCGAAATGCGCTCAGGATTCAGAAAGCGCTCGAACAGTAGTTCGTGCTGCAAGGGATCGATATTCGTTATCCCCAGGGAATATGCGACCACCGCGCCCGCCGCCGAGCCGCGCCCCGGACCCACCGGAATGCCGCGCTCTCGCGCATAGCGGATGAAGTCCCAGACAATCAGAAAATATCCCGAGAACTTCATCTGCTGAATGATGGCGATCTCGCGCGCCAGCCTTTGCTCGTATTCCGTGAGCGAATGCTTCAAGCGACCGCTCGTCGCCGCAGCGCGCAGATTCTCCATCCGCCGCGCAAATCCCTGCCGCGTAATGTGCTCGAAATAACTGTCGAGAGTAAAGCCATCCGGAACATCAAAATGAGGAAACGGGCTGGGAACCTTCTCCAGCCGCAAATTGCAGCGCTCCGCAATATCAAGCGTCCGCGACAACACTTGGGGCGCGTCTTTGAACACGCGCAGCATCTCGTCGGCGTTCTTGACGAAGAACTGCGTGCCCTCGAACTTCATCCGGTTCGTTTCCTGAATGGACTTCCCCGTCTGAATGCACAACATGACGTCCTGGGCGTGCGCATCGTCTTCGCAAAGATAGTGGCTGTCGTTGGTCGCAACCATCGGCAGGCCGATTTCTTTTTCGAGCCGAAATAAATCAGAGTGGATGCGGTGTTCCATCTCCAGGCCCTGATCCTGAATCTCGAGAAAGAAATTCTCTTTGCCAAATAGATCGCGATAAAAACCGGCCGCCTCGCGCGCCGCTTCGTACTTCCCTTCCGTCAAACGTTCCGCAACTTCGCCCTTCAGGCATCCGGATAGCCCGATCAACCCGCGCGAATGCTCCGCCAAAAATTTCTTGCTGACACGCGGCTTGTAATAAAAACCGTGCAGCGACGCCTCCGACGTAATCTTCACCAGGTTGCGGTAACCTTCTTCATTTTCGGCCAGCACCAGAAGATGGTTGTAGGTGTCGCCGTCCGGAGGGGTCCGCGTGATGACGTGATCATCTTTCTTGCAGATGTAAAGCTCGCAGCCCACGATCGGCTTGACGCCGGCCTTATGCGCCGCATTCACAAAATGTACCGCGCCAAAGATATTGCCGTGGTCGGTCATGGCCACGGCCGGCATGCCCAGCTCGTGAACGCGCTCGACCAGTTTCTCAACGTCGCAAGCGCCGTCGAGCAAAGAATAATCACTGTGCAGATGCAGATGGACGAATTGATTTTTGCTCATGAGGGCAGCACTTAGCCGTTAGCTCTTGGCTTTAGCTCGCAGCGGATCAAATTTATTCTAACGGCTGGAAGGATTCACGCAAGGCCTGAAAGTGGTGCAGTTTGGTTGAGCCCGCGATCAGCGCACGATCTGAATCGAGAGCGATGGCTCGGGCACCTGAAAATCCACGCCGCGTTCGTCATTCTTCTTGATTGTGGCATCGAGATCGAGCTGCGCCAGCGGAATCTTCTTCGAGGCCTGGTCGCTGAACACCCAGAGCGTTCCTCCGGCGATCGCGTAGTTATGGACTTCCTCAACATGCTGGTCGCGGAAGACCAGAGCTGTCGCCGGCTCCTGATCTGACTTCGGATGATTGCGCGCCTCGATGTCGGCTTGGAGCCGATCGATCTTTCCGTTCAGCGTCTGCACATCGCGTTGCAGTCCGCTGTTCTCAGCGTACGGACCGGGGTATGCCGGAGCTTGATAGAAACCGGCATAAGAATCCTGATCGTCTGCCGAGTCCTGCGAATCGTAGGCGAGCGGATCATCCCACCAATCGCAATATCCGTAGGGATAGCATCCCGCGTAACCGTAATACGGATACAGGCCGCGGCGGCCGTACAGACCTCGATAATTGTAGTAGTGATTTCCTATTCGGATGTGATCGCCCGATCCGTGAGCGAAGCCGCCGCCGTGGAAGGCGCGAGCAGAAGACGCAGCAGAAAAGGAATGTGAAACCGATCCGCCATGCGACGCAAAATGGGCGCCACCGCCGCCCCCACCGTGCCGCTGCGCCCAGGCAGGCAACGAAATCAAGATAAGGCCAAACGCCGCTATGGACAACCAGCGCCGCATGACAGCATTATAGCGCGGAATAGCGCGGATCCAGCGCAAATCGCGAAGACCACCGCCTGCCTTATTTTCCCTTTTTTTTGCCCTTCGGCTTCGGTTTGCCGGGCGCTTTTGCCTTAGGTTTAGCTGCTGGCTTCGCGGGTTTGACCGGTTTCGCCGGTTTTTTCACCGCCGGAGCTCTGCTGGCCGGCGCCGGAGCAGCGGGCTTCGCAGCCCCTTCTGGTTTCTCCGGGGCGGTCGCTTTGGCGGGCTTGGCGATAGGAGCCTGCGCTGGAGCACTCGCAGCTGCCGCAACCGCTACCGCTTTTCCCTTCCCCTTTTTGCCCGGCTTACCTGTTTCAGCTGGCGTCGCAGCTGCCGCAGCCGCCTTAGCTCCGCGCCCTCGCTTGGTTGGAGGCGGTGGTGGCGGCGGCGGCGGTGGTGGCGCCAGCGGCTTTAAATATTTCAGCGTCTCGGTTCGCGAACGCAGCTTGCCGTCGAGCAACAGCAAGAACACATCGTTCGCAATCTTCGGATATTCCGGCATCTCTGGCGTGATCCGCAGTTCCGTCATCTCGGGCAACGGAATCTTCTGCTTCACCTGCCGCCATTTGGTAAAGAAATTCTTGATCTTTTGCGCCACTGCCTGCTGCCGCGCTGTGATGGCCAGAAACAGAATCATCTCCGGACGCGCCGACGACAGCAATTGCCAAGTCCGCGAAGGCGTCGCCGCTTCCTTACCCGTCAAACGTTTCGCCAGGCTGTGCGCATTCGCGTCCAGATCCTTCCACGCCTCGACCAGATCCTTCCGCGGAATCGCCCGGCGCAAATCCGAAATATCTTTATCGCCGAGCCGCTCCGTAAGAAAATGCAGCACTGCCGGCGCAACCTCCGGCGTATAGCCGAGTTCATTCATCTGTTGACGTATCTTCATCAACGCGCCCAGGCCGGCCGTATCCACCTTGGACGTGCTCCAGTGCGGATTCAACACCTTCAGCCAACCCTCTTTTTCATACGCCTTCAGAACTCCGAGCGCATCATCCTCATATGCCAACTGCTCGATCTCATATCCGATGCTCGCACTGCGTATGTATTCGATATAGTTATTTTCTTTGCCCGATTCGTAGCGCGCCTGCGTTCGCTCCTCAAGCGGCCAATGAAAACGCGTAGTAAAGCGAGTGGCGCGAATCATCCGCGATGGGTCTTCAAGGAATGCGTAGTTGTGCAACACGCGTATGACTTTCGCTTCGATATCGGCTACGCCGTTAAACGGATCCATCAACAGGCCGCGCGAACCTTCGTTCAGCGACAAGGCCATTGCATTCACGGTGAAGTCGCGGCGACGCAAATCATCGATGATCGTCGCCGGCGCCATCTGCGGAGCTTTCCCTGGCTTGTCGTAGTGCTCCGAGCGCGCCATTGCAATCTCCGAACGCACTCCGCCCGGCAACGTCAGCAGCAGCGTTCGCGTTTCGGAGTCGGCATCGCCCACCACGGCTCCCGCGCGCTCGAGATCTTTTTGCAGCTTGAGAGCGTTTCCTTGCACCGTGAAATCGAGATCGCGGATGGGGAAGCCAGTGATAATGTCGCGGATGGCGCCGCCGGTGAGATACAGATTCATCCCCGCCGCCTTAGCGGCGTCTAGGACAAGCGCGACAGCCTTCTGTTGGTCCGGCGAGAGCCGGGTTTCCAGCGTGTATATGTAATCGGCCATGCCTTCCTAGTCGCCTCGCGGGGGCCCGTCCAGGGGCCGGTTCGGGGCGTTTTGCACAGATTTTCCACAGGGAGACCGCCCGCCTCTTGGCGAGTAGCCCGTTTGGCTGAATCTAACTCCCTCTAGCCATTAGACTTATATCGCACTCTTGCAATTCAGTAAACATCAGAAAATAACATAAGGTTTACCGTTTGGCTACTGTCAAGCACAAACTGCCCCAATTGCGCAGTAAAGTGCGAGAATCCAAGCTGTACGGCGTGGCGCGGCGTCCTCGCCCGCGTAACTCTAACTTGTCTAGGAAAACAACGCTTCATCGCGCTGTTGTTGTCGTATTGCTCTAAAAAAGAATGCCCTCGACTCACAAGAAAGTGATCGTGCGCAAACACGACCGCGACTCGATCAGCGGCTACGTCGCTCCCGCGAACTTTGTGGTCGACGGCAAGCTCGAACTGCTCAACACTTCCGGGCAGGTCGTAGCCATTGATCTGCGCGACATCAAGGCTGTTTATTTCGTCCGCGAATTTTCCGACACCGACCTGATGCTGCGCAAGACCTTTACCACCCGTCCAAGAACCGAAGGCCTGTGGGTGCGCCTGAAATTCAAAGACAGCGAAGTATTGGAAGGCATCCTGCCCAACGACCTGACGCAGAATCCCGCCGAAGGTTTCCTGATGAACCCGCCCGACCTCCGCTCCAACACGCAAAGAGTGTTCGTGCCCCGGGAAGCTCTGGCCTCTGTAATCGTGTTAGCGGTAATAGGCTCCGGCAATCGTAGACGCAAAGGCGGGGCGCCGGACACCAGACAAGTCACCCTGTTCGAGTCTTAAGGGTACCGGCTGTCATGAGAATCCAGATGACATTCTCAAGCGAGGCGAGGGATCCATGCTTCTGCTTCCGCTACAATTCCCCAGACTGCCATGAAACTATCCGACATAGCCGCCGCCCTTAACGCTCGCCTGGAAAATGCCCCGCCCGAAACCGAGATCACCGCCGTGGCCGGCATAGAAGGAGCGGGCCCCGGTCAGCTTACATTCGTCTCCAATCCCAAATACAACGCCGCCGCGAAAACCACGCTGGCCTCGGCCGTGATTGTCCCGGAAAGCTTCCCCGCCATCAACACGGGAATGCTGCGCAGCAAGAATCCCTATCTGGCTTGGGCTAAAGCCATCGAACTTTTCTACCGCGCGCCCCGCTACGCGGCCGGAATTCATCCCACGGCGGTAGTGAGTCCGAAAGCCAAGCTGGGCAAGAATGCCCACCTCGGCCCCTACGTCGTGATCGATGAAGACGTAGTCATAGGAGACAACGCCGTCCTCCTCGCCCACGTGGTCATCTATCGCGGAGTAACGATCGGCAACAATTTTTTTGCCCACGCGCACGCCATTGTCAGAGAATTCTGCCAGCTAGGCGACCACATACTGCTGCAAAACGGAGTGGTAATCGGCTGCGACGGTTTCGGCTTCGCCAAGAATGACGCTGGTCAGTGGCACAAGATCGTCCAGTCCGGCAACGTAGTGATCGAGAGCGACGCTGAGCTCCAGGCCAATACTTGCATCGACCGGGCCAGCATCGGCGAGACGCGCATCGGCCAAGGCGCAAAAATCGACAATTTGGTCCACGTAGGCCACAGCTGCACCATTGGCCAAGACACACTGCTCTGCGCCCAGGTGGGCCTGGCAGGCACGACCGACGTAGGCAACAACGTAATCCTCGCCGGACAGGTAGGCGTCAGCGGTCATGTCAAGATAGGCGATGGAGCCATCGCCATAGCACAGAGCGGTATCCCGCACGACGTAGCTCCCGGAGCGATGGTCAGCGGCGCTCCAGCGATCGACCACCGCCTATGGCTAAAATGCTGCGCTGCCTATGCCAAACTGCCGGAGTTAGCCAAAGCGGTAAGACGATTGTCGGAGCGCGAGTAACTCATTGGTTTTCGTCCTCTACTCCCGCAACTCCATCGGCAGTCCGCTATTGATCGCGGCTCTTACCTTAGCGATCAGGCATTCTCGCTCGCCAAAATCGGCGGGCTCGATGGGATCGTGGAACGCAACCGTCACCGTTCCCGGACGAATTGCAAACCGCGCCTTGGGCATGACCGCCTCAGTGCCCGAGATGGTGATCGGAACAATAGGCACATTGCACTCTTCGGCTAGATAGAACGGACCTTTTTTGAAGGGCAGCAGCTTGCCGTCGAAAGAGCGCTTCCCCTCCACATAGATGGTCATGTTGAGCCCTTGCTCGATGGTTTTGACGGCGTCGCGCAACGCGGTGATACCCGCGTCGCGGTTGCCACGGTCGACCGGGACAAGCGATCCGATGCGCATGATCTGGCTGAGAATCGGGACTTTGAATAATCCCTTCTTCACCATCACCGAGGTTCGCCTCGGGATGAGCGGCAAGGTAATCGGCGGATCGAGATTGGAGATGTGATTGGACATGAAGATGTAATTGCGCTCCGCATTGATTTTCTCGAGGCCGACGGTACGAACCTTGACGCCGGCAATGCGCACTCCCTTGAACGCCGCCCACATGCAGGTGTTGTAGAGAAAGCTGATGTCTTTCGTGATGTAGGTCCACGGGATTCCGAAGAGCGCGGCGAAGGGGAGCGCGGCGGCCCAGAACAGTAACATGAGGATGGTGCGAAACACTTATTAATCCGTCATCACGGTTAAGTTTCGAAGTCCGGCCTCTAAAAGCAGCAGCGACAGTAACGAATTCCGGCGCGCCTCAAGCCGTGCCCGGTGCAATTCGTAATTGAACCACACGTTATGCTTTCGCCCCGAGTGCGCGCAGGCGTTGCGGTAGCTTCTCATAGATGCCGCCGAATCCGCCATTGGAGAGAATGGCAATCACGTCGCGCGCGCGCAGTTCGGGCGCGATAGCGTCGACGATGGCATCGGCATCGGCGAGAATGCGCGCCGGTTTTCCGCTCTGCCGAATTTGAGCGACGACACGACTCAGATCGAGGCGCTCCTTTTCCGGGATCGCCTCCGACTTGAAAATGCCGGCGATGATCACCTGGTCGGCTTGCGACAAACTGTGCGCCAGCGCATCCTGAAGCACGTTGCGGCGCAGAGTGTTGGATCTTGGCTCGAGCACTACCCAAAGACGCGATTGCGGATAGCGCGAGCGTAGCGCGCGGATCGTCTGTTCGATGGCAGTCGGGTGATGGGCAAAGTCGTCGATGATGGTAATGCCGCCGACCTCAGCCTTCACTTCGAGCCTGCGCTTGACGCTGCGAAATGTTTTCAGGGCCTGCGCGATTGCATCTTTTGGGATTTCGTAATGCGCAGCCAAGGCGGCGGCTGCGGTTGCATTCCAGACGTTGTACTCGCCACCTAAAACGAATTCGAAGTCGGCCCACTGTTTGTTATCGCGCAGAATCGACCATGAGGATTGTTGTTCGCCCAGTTTCAGGTTCGCGATTTTCCACGTCGCGCGGGCCGAGGAGCCGTAGCGTTCAACCGGACAGAAAGCTTTCTGCAGGCAGCGATCGATACTCGCATCGCCACTGCCACCGGAGTCGAAGCCGATGATGCGGCCACGGCGCGGGATCAGGTTGACCAGACGTTTGAATGCCGTCTCCACTGCGTCGAGATCTTTATAGATATCGGCGTGGTCGAATTCAACCGAGGTGAGAATCACGGAATCGGGAAAGTAGTGCAGAAACTTTGGACCTTTATCGAAGAAAGCGGTGTCATATTCGTCGCCTTCAATGATGAAATGCTTGCCTTCGCCGAGCCCGAAGCTGCGGCCGAAATTCTCGGCGATGCCTCCAATGAGAAATGAAGGATGAAGGCCCGCAGTCTCAAAAATCCACGCGAGCATCGAAGTTGTAGTCGTTTTGCCATGCGTGCCGGCGACTACCAGCACTTCTTTTCCTAAGAGGAATTCGTCGTGGAGCAGTTGCGGCAGCGAGCAGAACGGAATGCGCTGGTCGAGAACAAGCTCAAGTTCAACGTTGCCGCGAGAGAGAGCGTTGCCAACCACGACAAGATCGGGGCGAGGGTGAAGATTCGCCTCGGCAAACGGCTGCGCTACTGGGATGCCCAGCGACTCAAGAAAGGTCGACATGGGCGGATACGCCGACGCATCCGAGCCGGTGACGCGAAAGCCGCGCTCCTGCAGCATGCCGGCGAGCGAGGCCATCGCGGTTCCGCAGATGCCGATAAGGTGGATGTGTTTGGTTTTGGTCATTGTTTGTAGCTTCGTGTGTAACCTTGTTTCTCACTCTGTCTGTAACTTTACAGAATCAAAAGCGCGCGGCATAGAAACGGTCAAATTCAGTGGGGATATCGATGGACGCAGGCAAGCTTTATTCGCCATCAAGCACACCGCATACTTTAACTTTCGCACACCAGCGGCAGAGGCTGACTTCTCCTGCGGGAATCGAACCGCCCAAGTCGGGGCAATACCAGCGATGGCAGCCAAGCTCGCAAAGCAGATTCTTGAACCAGTTCGATTCGTGAACTCGATTGGGCGCGAGTTTGGCAAGTGCAGCTGCGAGTGCGGCATCAGAAAAGTTCGAATTCCTCATCGGCTTACCGCGGACTCCAAAATCGTCAGAGACACTTCGCGCCCCACATCGAGATGCGCTCTTACACCGAAGGGCAGTGTGACGTTGGCGCGCGAAACATGGCCCGAGCGCAATCCAAACGCGACCGGGATTCTCAGGTCGCCGACTACACGCAGCACAACTTCTTCCAGCGTGTAATCCTGCGTTGGACTTTGGCGGCAATCGAGCATCTCGCCGAAGATAATGCCGCGCACTTCGTTCAGCTTGCCCGCGAGTTTTAACTGCATCAGCATGCGATCGATCTGAAAGGGCTTGGCGGCAATGTCCTCGAGGAAAAGTATCGTTCCCTCGGTTCTGATGTCATTGGGCGTGCCGAGCGCCGCTACCAAAATCGAGAGGCACCCGCCATAGAGAATACCTTGCGCTTCTCCCGTGGCTAGCGGCTTTGCGCCCGAGTCGATGCCAATCTTCCACTCTGCGGCGCCAGATACCGCATCACGCCATGATGCCGGGTCGAGGCCATCGGCAAGCGCGAAATCCTTGGCGACCATTGGTCCGTGAAACGTTGTCATATTGACGGTGTCGGTAAACAAAGTCAGGAGCGTAGTCAGGTCGCTGTAGCCGACGAAAATCTTGGGATGCGCCGCGATTTTTTTCAGGTCAAGCGAGGGCAGAAGGTAGTTCGAACCATATCCTCCTCGCGCACAAATAACCGCGCGGATATCGTCACGCGCAAACATGTCTTCCAACTCCTGAGCCCGACGCGCGGCTGAACCGGCGAAGTACAAGTCGCGCTCGAGGATTGATTCAAAATAAAACGGCTCATATCCGGCGCGGCGGAGGCCGTCACAGCCAGCCTCCAGCAATTCGCGCTTCAAGTTCGAAGCAGGCGCAACAATTCCCACCTTGTCGCCTGGGCGGAGGGCGTGCGGTTTGATTCGCGAATTTTGGTGAACCGACGGCATGCGATTTGATCTTAACTACCAACGTCCAAACGCGTGAACGCCCGGTGATGCTCGCGTTTCCGCTGAAGGATTACGCGATGTGCCCTGATACAAACCTTTCTGAGCGTGCGGACTGTTAAACGAAGAATTCTCCGCGGCAGACTAAAGTGGCCGGACCTCGCAGATAAACTTGCTTCTCCCAGCGCACGATTTGCGGACCTCCGGGAGCGATAACCGTGACCGGCGAAGCCACGCGGCCGCTGGCAATTGCAGCGACCGCGGACGCACACGATCCAGTGCCCGAGGACTGCGTCTCGCCCGCACCCCGTTCAAATATTCGCATCTTGAGTTCGTCGGGGCCAGCCATCTTCACATATACGACATTCGTGCCCTGCGGAAACTGGGGCTGCGCGCCGATTTGCGCGGCCTGCAACTGCCATCCTTCGGCAAAGTCATCGACAAAAATCACGAAGTGCGGATTCCCCATCGAAATTCTTGTTCCCTTCGCGCGGCCTTCGTTGATTTCAATCGAAAGTTCATCGCCGACTTCGGGCCGCCCCATATCGGCTTCGAACTGAAAAGTAGAACCTTGCCGACCAATGAAACGGCAGGTCTTCAATCCGGCGCCGGTGCGAACTTCGATTTCGGTCTTACCGGTTCGCGAATAAATCTCGGCGGCCACGCAGCGCGTTCCATTACCAGAAATTTCCGCCTCCGAGCCATCTGCGTTGATGAGACGTGCGTTCATATCAGCTTCGCCATCTGGAAACAGCCATTCCACGCCGTCGGCGCCCACTCCGTAGTGGCGGTCGCACATGCGACGTGTGAGTGCCGCCAGGTCGCCCGTCACGCCGGCTCCATCGACCAGCAGAAAATCGTTGCCACAGGCGGATGCTTTGGTGAAGGAAATTCGTGTGCCCGGCCCGTTCTTCGGAGGTCCTGTCATTTGTAGGAAATCATTCTAACAACGTGGGCTGGGATTCATTCGTGTTCGGTCGTCCCGAGCGTTGTCACGGCGGCAAACGCCGCCGATTCGTGCAATCGAACTGAGAATACATTTTGCTGTTCGCGCTCGCCGTCCACCGAGAAGACCAAGCGGAAATCGGGGTCGGCATTCGCGATATGAATGCTGTGCATGGTCAATTGCTCGGAGTCGAGGATGCGATTCACTTCGCGCAACATGCCATCAACGTTCCGGCCGGTGACCTCGTAGCTGGTGGCGAACATCTTCAGCGAGAAGGTGGCCTCCATGTGACCGAGCGCGATGAGCGCAACCAGAATAATTGCCGTGGCGTAACACGCCGTCAGGTACAAGCCGCCACCGGCAGCCATTCCCACGGACGCAACGACAAATAATGTCGCTGCCGTGGTCAGGCCTGTCACTGATGTCTTGGCGTGCAGAATCGAACCGGCGCCGATGAAGCCGATCCCCGGGATGATTTGTGCGGCGATCCTGGCGCTGTCGGACTCAACGCCCGCGAGTTGTTTCGACAGCACCGTAAACATCGCGGCGCCGAAACAGATGAACATGTTGGTGCGGAGACCTGCCGGTTTGTGGCGGAGTTGACGCTCCAGTCCAATGATGCCGCCGAGAATCGCCGCCAGGAGCAAGCGGGCAAGGGTCGAACTGAGCACGACGCCGAGTTCGTTACGCAGCAGTTGAGAAACGTCGTGCGGTAAATTCATATGGCCGCGAGGCTTCGAGCGGATTCTATCATCGACGTTGGCCGCTTTCGTGCGGCTTTCAGCGAAGTGTTAACGCGATTGATTCGGGACGATGTGGGTGGCGTAGATGCGGGCGTGCGGTTGTCCGGTCGCGTGAATTTCTGTCATTTCGGTGAGTTTAGTTTTGTTTACGCCTCGGTCGACCGCGTCTCCCTCGAAGGCAATTACGAAATCGACGTAGCGTGCGGGGTCGGCGAGAGTGCGCTCCCAGAGGCCTTGGGGATCATATGGATGTTTCCAGGGACGATGGTTGTCCTGGTTTACGACTTGACGCAACGGAATGCCAGCTTGCTCCATGACGCCGACGTGCTCTCCGAGATCCATCAGGTACATCGAATTTCGCGGCAGGTGTATGACGACGCCCTCGACCGCGGAGTTCAGCGGGCTGCGGATGCGCCAGTTTTTCCGGGCCTCTTGCAGGCATTGCGGTCCGGATGTCCACACAAACGTATAGCTGACGACGACTAGGACAAGCAAGACTGACACGAGTTTCCAGCCGTGCTGCCCGCCGGCGCTGGCGGCTTCGCTCGCCTTGCGCGCGGGGAAGACGAAAAGATAGACAAAAGCGCACAGGATTCCCGCAGAAGCCGCGAACATCGGCAGCATCTGCAGTCCGTATCGTTGGTTGAAGGTCGCGAATGGCCACCAGGTGTAGACATGAAGCGGCACCGAGCCGTAGGCGATCGAAAACGCGTAGAACACGAGCGGTGCCCACAGCAAAAGCAGGAGTGGCAATTGCGCACGCAGTTTCCATGCCGCGACGATCAACGCTGCGCTGGCGGCTGCGAGCCAGAAACGTCCCCAGTTTCCATCGGCGAGATTCAACTGCGCCGATTTCAGGAAGTAAATCGCCGCGACCTTCGCGTTGTGCAGCGCAGGGTTCGGCGCACCGACGCGCTGCTCGATCGCTTTGGCAGAGTAGGGACCGGTCGCAAAATCGAGCGCGCTTCCGTAGATCACTCGGTTGTAGGCGAGCCACAACGTGGGAGCGATGGCAATGAGCAGCAGAAACTTGACTGCGGTTTGGCGCAAGACGCGATCCTGCCATCGCCGCAGAGTGAGAATGATAACGGTTGCTCCTATTATGGCCGCGAGAAACCATCCGTCATAACGCGTAAACTCGGCGGCCGCCAGGCACCAGGCGCAACGGAAGAGCGCCTTGCGCATCGACCGCGTTCGTCCGCCGTCATCTTTTCTTGGCGCAGCGGTCTCTTTCATCGAGCGCAGGAATTCTGCGAAATACGCAACCGTCCAGATGGAGAGCGCCAGATAGAGCGACTCGGTCATGGCGGTCGACTGCATGTAAATCAAGTTGGGATTCGCGCCGTAGACGAGTGCGGCGGCCGCCGCGCCTATAACGGCCGCGGACTTCGTGCGCGGATCGGAATCGAGAGAGCCTCGCACCAGGCCGAATATCCCCACCACGCCGAACACGTAGGCAATCATCGAAGGGATAGAACCGCCCGATCCGTTCTGCCAAATTAGATTCGAATAGATAAACGGGATCATCAGCAGATGAGGCAATGGCAGCCACACGGTTCCCAACTGCAGCAGGCCGGGAGTCTGTGAATCAAAAACACGGCGCGCAATATTGATGTGCGCCACGGCGTCGCCATAGAGGAGCAGATCGCTGTGCTGCAAATAGTGGAGAAATGAAAACAGAGAGACGAGGAAGGCGATTCCGGCCACGCGGGCCGCGCTGCGGTCAGGAGGGGCGGCGTTTTTCAGGCTGGTTCGAATACTCACTTTGCGTTCGCGCTGGCCTCTGCTCCAGCTGGCAAGGATGCTATTCCAAGTGCGTCAGTTCGCGAAAGATCTGGAAGCGCTCGTCAATTACTTCGCGTGTAAGACTTTGCAGGCGCTCCGTTCCGAAACGTTCGACGGCAAACGATCCCATGACGCCGCCATAAAACAAAGCGCGTTTCAACACCTCGCGATTGATCTCTCCTTGCGATGCGATGTAGCCCATGAATCCTCCGGCAAAGGAGTCGCCGGCGCCGGTTGGATCTTTTACCTCGTCAATCGGCAGAGCGGGAGCGCGGAAAGGATGCGCGCCAACACCAAAGGCTCCCTCACGGAAAAAAATGGTCGCTCCATACTCGCCGTGCTTCACCACCAGCGCACTCGGCCCCATGGCGATAACTTTGTTGGCAGCGCGCAGAAGGTTTTTCTCGGCCGCCAGCATTTTTGTTTCAGTGTCGTTGATGAGAAGAACGTCGACCAGCTTCAGCGTTTCCGCCAATTCTTTGGGCGTGCCCTTAATCCAGAAATTCATGGTGTCGCCGCCGGTCATGCGCACGCCATCCATTTCGAGGCGCACGGCTTTTTGCAGCGCGGGGTGAATATTGGCGAGGAAAAGAAATTTGGTGTCCGCATATTCTTTCGGAATGCGCGGCTGAAATTTCTCGAATACATTCAGTTCGGTGAAGTCGGTCTTCGCCTCGTTCAGGTTATCGAGATATTGGCCGCCCCAGCGAAAAGTCTTGCCCGCGATGCGCTCGATGCCGCGAGTGTCTACGCCACGCTTTTTCAGGACCGCTTCATTTTCGGGCGTGAAGTCATCGCCTACGACAGCTACCATTCGCACTTCGGTGAAGTAACTTGCGGCCAACGCGAAGTAGGTCGCGGCGCCTCCGAGAATATCTTTGACTTGGCCAGAGGGCGTGGCGATGGTGTCGAAGGCTACCGAACCAACTACAAGAATGCTCATGAGTCTCCGTGGATGTGTCGTTTGTCGATAGTTGGCGGTCCTTCGTCGTCAGCGAGCGAGCGGTTAACAAAAAAGCCTTCGCGTTTGCTAGCGACTGTCGACCAACGACTAACGACTACTTCTTCAAATACTTCCCCACTATCAACTGCAATTTTTCCTTCGTGGCGGCCGGAATTTCGGCTGGGTCAGTCAGAATCGCGTGCGCCAAGGCTGATCCGCACTTGCAGGAACGCGTCTTGGGCATCGCGGATATTGCTTCCTTCACGACCTTTGCGGCATTCTCGGCATTTTTTACTAACACCGAAACAATTTGTTCCACGGTCACCGAATCATGATGCGGATGCCAACAATCGTAATCGGTGACCATGGCGATGGTGACGTAGCAGATCTCCGCCTCGCGCGCGAGCTTCGCCTCCTGAAGGTTGGTCATGCCGATCACATCCGCATCCCAACTGCGATAAACATTTGACTCAGCCCTGGTGGAGAACTGCGGGCCCTCCATGCAGATGTACGTCCCGCCGCCCTTCGCGGTCACGCCGGCGCGCTTGCAGGCTTGTTCGGCAACCTGAGTCATTTCTCCGCACACCGGATTGCCAAATCCAACGTGCGCCACGATGCCATCGCCAAAAAAGGTGTCGATGCGGTGACGAGTGCGATCGAAAAATTGATCGGGGATCACGAAATCGAGCGGCTTGTGTTCTTCCTTCAGCGAGCCCACGGCGGATACCGAAATAATGCGCTCGACTCCAAGCTGCTTGAAGCCGTAAATGTTGGCGCGGAAATTCAGTTCGCTGGGCAGAAGCTTGTGGCCGCGAGCGTGGCGTGCGAGAAATGCCACCTTGCGGCCGGCGAGGGCGCCTAGGATATAGGCATCTGAAGGATCGCCGAAAGGAGTCTGCTGTACGACTTCGTGCACTTCCTGAAATCCTGGCATGTGGTACAGACCGCTGCCGCCGATGATGCCAATTTCTGCCTGTTGCAATTGCGCTCCTGAAAGGCCCGGCCGTTAATGGGATGACTGCGGAACCTGTGATTATACAAGACGAAAACTTATGGATTGGCCGGGGCGGATGTTTTTTCAGGTTTTTCGTGCGACCAGAAATCGTCCTCGACGATCTTCGTTGTTTGGTCGTCCAAACTTTCGCTGATCAGCACCGTGTCGCCGCGAACGTCGATTACCACCGCTCCCTCTTCCGTCATCCAGGCATGACTTCCGCGCAAGGTTCGCCAGGAATCGACCGGCGGCGCGTCGCTCGCAACTTTTCCGTCCGCGCCCAGAGCTTGCCGCTTCTGATAGCGTTGCGCCAAGGACTTCGCGTAGACGGCAGCGAACTCCGCTGCCTTCGCCGGACTCGACCAACGCGAGACATAGAACAGGCTGATGGGCGCGGATTTATTTCCCTTGGGCCGCCCGGCATAGTAATAGCCGCCCCGCCATTCCGGATAGATCGCCGTGGCCTCGTCGCGGCCCGCATACTGCTCGACCAGAATATCTACGTCGAACTCGCCCATGGCGCCAATATCAAAGGGATCATAACCCTTGAAGTCTTTATCCATGTCGATGATCTTCATTGGCTCGAGCTTTTCGTGGGTCAGGTAAGTCTGCGGCTCCATGATTTCGCGCGTCGTCTTCGGCGGATCTTTGAATGCCCCGGCATAGGCCAGTTCCTTTCCGCCGGCCTCGAGCAAAGCAGCAGTGAAGTCGAGTCCAAAGCGATAAGGGAAAGTCAGTTCCTCTTTTAGAAAAATCGGAGCACTACTAAACGCGGGAGAGTCGGCCGTTCCCACCAGCATCCCCTGTTTGAGCGCTTCGACCACCTGCGGCGAATCGAGCAGCGTCTTTCCGGTCGGAGCGAGAGAATAATCGAGCAACACGACCATCGCCTGCCCTTCCACCACCGCCTGACGCGCAGAAGACTCTTCGTCGTTCTCGATATCGGAAGGGCTGGGGTCGTCTTTCTTGTCGTTTTTCCTATCGTCGGCATCAGCCTTCGATCCCTGCATCCATTTCTCTATTCCGAAAGACTGATCCTGGAGGGCGTGCGTGAGTTCGTGCGCCAGCACTGGTTTCTGCTGCTCGATGTCGACCCAGTTGAGCAAATTCACAGTTTTCGTTTTGACGTTGTAATATCCCGCAACCTGCTCCCGCAGCATAGTCACCAGAAATTTTGGCAAGTCGAAATCTCGCGGAAGCAGGCCAAATTTCTTCAACACGGCCGACGATCGCTCCAGCCGCTTTGCGTCCTTATCTTCTTTCATGCTCTTCTGGATGTAGTGCTGCACCTCGCTACGCTTGGTCAGCCTGCGCTTCACCTCGGTCTTGATGGGCAGGCCCGTATCCTGACTGGCAAATTGCAAAATCTCGTCGACTGAACGAAAAAGTTCCTTTGCCTCTTTGGAGGAGATCGTGCTTTCCTGCGTCGCCGGCGCGGAGCGGGCGCCTTCGCCCGCGGAAGGTTGATCTTGCCCTTGGGGATCCTGGGCTGACGCATAGCAGAGAGTGCCCGCGAACAGCGCGATGAGAGCGAGTTCGCAGAGCCGCCTCAAAAACTTCTTAGACACAATGTTCTTAGAGACGAGGCTGATATTAAGCATTGAAGACGAGTTTATACTTATTTGCCCGGTGGAAGGTTCCCCGCCAGTTCGGACCGCCTAAGACTTCGCAGAATTTCAGGAGGACAATCGCTCCGCTATCCACTCGCCCGTCTCGCGCGTACCGAGCGTCCCGCCCACATCGACGGTTGTTTTCCGTTGCCGCACGGCTTCGAGGACGGCCGCCTCAATCTTCTGTGCCTCTTCGGTCATCCCCAGGTGCGCCAGCATCATTGCCGCCGTCAAAATCGCGCCAAAGGGATTGGCAATATTTTTCCCGGCAATTGGCGGGGCCGAACCGTGCACCGGCTCGAACATCAACGTTTTTCCGGGATGGAGATTGGCGCTCGCGGCCATGCCCAGCCCTCCCTGCAATCCGGCCGCGAGATCGGTGATGATGTCGCCAAACATATTGTTCGTGACGATGACGTCAAAGCTCCGCGGGTCGCGTACCATCTGCAGGCAGAGCGCGTCGACATACATATGCTGGGTTTCGATCCGGGGGTACTCGGCCGCGATTTCTTTGAACACGCGCTGCCACAGTCCGCCGGCGTGCGTCATGGCATTCGATTTGTCGCACATCAAAACACGGCTGCGCGGCGAGCCATCAACCTTCTTATTATTCACGCAATAATCGAAGGCATAGCGAACAATTCGTTCGACACCCTTGCGCGTGTTCACGTCCTCCTGAATCGCAATTTCATCCGGCGTGCCGCGCTTGAAAACTCCTCCCAGATCGCCGTACACGCCCTCCGTATTTTCGCGAATCACGACAAAATCCACATCTTTTGTTTCGACGCCTTTGAGCGGGCACAATGACGCATCCATCAGGCGAACCGGCCTCACGTTGGCATAGAGATCCATCTGCGAACGCATGCCGAGCAGAATTTCCCTGGCGTGAATATTGGAAGGGACGCGCGGATCACCGAACGCACCCAGAAGGACGGCGTCGAAATCGCGCGCCAGCATGGCAAAGCCGCCGGGCGGTACCGTAGTTTTGTCGGCGAGGTAGCGATCGGCTCCCCAGTCGAATGAAGTCAAGTCGACGGCGGCGCTCACGGCTTGCATGACCTTCACAGCCTGCGGAATGACTTCTTTCCCGATTCCGTCGCCGGCGATTATCGCGATGCGCTTCTTTGAGGTCACGTTGGCAACGTTAGCACAGCGGCGTTCCATTCATAAACTCGCCTCGGCAATCCTCGCCTTGCCAAACTATGAGTTGGCGGCAATCGAATCCAAAGCGATAATGACACTGATGCCACCAACTCGAGCCGCCTTCAGCTCCGGATCGATGCGCCGCGAAAAGCGCGCGGTCGCGGGGAATTCCGTGCTCGCAGCCGTGGTGGTTACCAGCCTCAAAGTCACCGTCGGAATCGCCACCGGCTCACTCGGAATTTTATCGGAAGCGGCGCACTCAGGATTGGATCTGGTTGCGGCCTTGGTGACATTTTTCTCAGTGCGCGTTTCCGACAAGCCGGCCGATGCGGATCATCAGTACGGCCACGGCAAGATTGAAAATTTTTCCGCCTTCATCGAAACCGGCCTGCTGCTGCTCACTTGCATTTGGATCATATACGAAGCAGTCAGGCGGCTGTTTTTTCACAGCGTTGACATCGAGCCGAGCGTTCCCGCATTTGTCGTGATGTTCCTGTCGATTGCGGTAGACGCGTGGCGCTCGCGCGCCCTGGGACGCATTGCAACGAAGTACGACAGCCAGGCACTAGAGGCGGACGCGCTGCATTTCTCGACCGACATTTGGTCGAGCGGAGTGGTTATTCTCGGCCTGGCGTTGGTTTGGGCCGGCCGAAATTATCACGTAGGATGGTTGCGCCAAGCTGATCCGATTGCCGCGTTGTTTGTAGCGGGCGTGGTGGTCTCGGTAAGTTGGCGGCTGGCGCGCAGAACGATCGATGCCCTTCTCGATGCTGCACCCGTCGGCGTGCGCAACCTGATTCTCGACCGGATCAGAACCGTCGATGGCGTGCTGGAAGTGGATCGAGTACGTTTTCGCAAGGCTGGAAATCGTTTTTTCGCGGACGTGTCGGTGGGCCTCGAACGCAACTTCACCTTTCAGCGCTCAGAGCAGGTGGTGGACGCGGTGACGTCGCGCGTGCGCGAGATTTTGCCGGAAGCGGACGTGATGGTGCACTCGGTGCCGCGTGCGCGGCGCACGGAAAACATTTTCGATCGTATCCGCGCCGTGGCCACGCGCCACAACTTCAATGTGCACGACGTCAGCGTACAAGACTTAAATGGACAATTGCACGTTGAGCAGCACCTGGAGCTCGACGAGCAACTCAGCATGAAGCAGGCGCACGACGAAGTCACCCGCCTCGAAACGGAGATGCGGGGAGAGATTCCGGAGATCGCAACCATTCTTACTCACATCGAAAGCGAGCCGGCAACGATCGAACGAGGAGAGGAAATAGTTCGCGAGCCCGAACTGGAGCGGCGGCTCAAGAATATTGTGAAAGAATTTCCCGAGGTGATGGACGTGCATGAATTTCAATTCAAGAAGGTGCGCGCTCGGCTGTATGTTTCATGCCATTGCACGCTGCCCGACGAAATGCCGCTGGCGCGCGTCCATGACGTGCAGACGGCGCTCGAGATTCGCTTTAAACACGATGCCCCAGAATTATTCCGCGTGCTGATTCATCCGGAACCGGTGACGGATAATCGACGGTAGCAG
The DNA here is from genome assembly GCA_963822025.1 of uncultured Acidobacteriaceae bacterium. Lineage (GTDB taxonomy): Bacteria > Acidobacteriota > Terriglobia > Terriglobales > Acidobacteriaceae > Acidiflorens. Next base: position 194,901 of record CAWGFW010000003.1, read on the forward strand.
CAAAGGCCGCCATTCGTCGTTCGCTGTCCGCTTTTGGCTATTCGCGGAGATGTTGCGAGTTTTACGAACGGCCAATGACGAACAGCGCAACCGCAAGAGGGAAAAATGATAGAAGCTTCGATTACTTGGACAGACCACGAACGATACGTCGGCGCAGCAACTTCGCGGCACTCGATCGTAATGGATACGGCTACCGAGAAAACCGCCAACACGCCGATGGAGTTAGTGCTGATTGCGCTGTGTGGCTGCACGGCGTCGGACGTGGTGGGCATCCTGCGCAAGAAGCGCGAGCGGTTCACCGGCCTCGAAGTGCGCGCGACGGGTGAGAGGGCCGACGGCTATCCCGCCGTCTACACGACGATCCATCTCACTTACATCGTTCATGGAAACGTATCAACAAAAGCGATGCAAGATGCGGTGCGCCTGTCGGAAGAAAAGTATTGCTCCGTGTCGGCCATGCTGGCGAAGACGGCGAAGATTACTTACACCATTGAGCATGTTGCGTGAAGAGCGGAGGTGAGCGCGCCGAACTTCGCCCAGAACCGCATCCGTTGCGCGGCTATTTCTACATTGCGAGCGCTGCATTTTTGTGGGGAATTTCGGCAACGCTTGGTCGCGCGGCGTTTACGGGCCATCCACTGCTTGGCATTTCGCTGGGCGATTCTCTCAAGAAAATCGATCCCCTGATTCTTTCGCAGAGTCGAGCTACTTTATCGCTGGCGGTATTGTTGCCAGTGCTGTTAGCGCGCAGAGGAGCGTCCGCCCTGCGCGTTCCGGCCCGCGATCTACTGCGTTTTTTCCTGTTGGGCGTTCTGGGCGTGGCCGCTTCGAACTATCTCTACTACCTGGCCATTCAACGCACAAACGTAGCAACTGCCATTATTTTGCAATACACGGCACCGGTCTGGGTGCTGATCTATACCGCGGTGCGCGCAGCGCAGCGCCCGCCATGGCAGAGAATCGCGGCGGTAGGACTGGCTGTGCTCGGATGCGCACTGGCCGTGGGATTTGTCGGCGCGGGTGGCTTTCGCATGGACGCCGTCGGGGTTATCGCCGCTCTGCTGGCCGCATTTTCTTTTGCGTTTTATAACGTCGGCGGACACAAAGTGCTGGCGCGTTATGATCGCTGGAAAGTTCTACTTTGGGTGTTAGTGGCTACTTCTACCTTTTGGATCTTTGTAAATCCTCCGTGGAAAATTGTCGCGGCTCACTATGGCCGCGGCCAGTGGGTATTTATGCTCATTTTTTCGCTGGTGTCGGTCCTCGCCCCGTTCTCCTGTTATTTCGCCGGATTGCAGCACCTGGAGCCAACTCGCGCCATCGTCGCCAGTTGCCTGGAGCCGGTGTTCAGCATCCTGATCGCGGCGCTGGTGCTGGGCGAGTTACTCCGGCCATGGCAGACGGTCGGAATCGTGCTGGTGTTGATCGCGATCGTACTTATCCAGTGGCCGGAACGCGATGCGCGGGATGAGGAGTTAGTGGTCGAGCCGATTGAATAAGAGCGGTCGTTAGTCGTTAGCCGTCGGTCGTTAGTCGTTTAGCATGGCTTAACAACGACTGGCGACCGTCGACTAAGGACTTACTATAACTCCCTCACTCCAGCGTTTTCCCCTTCGTCTCCGGAAGCTGCGATGCGGTTACTGCTGCCAAAAAAAACGCAGCTGCGCATAGATAGAACGCCCAGTCCAATCCCTTGACCTGTCCGACTTTCCCGATCACATAGGGAGCAATAGAACTCAGCGTGCGCGCACCATTGTAGGTGAAGCCCAGCGCTCGCGCTCGCAGGCTTGTCGGAAAGATTTCGCTGCCGATAAGGCCTGAGCCGGAAAAGAATCCCGTTCCAAAGAATGCCACGATCGCGCCGAGGATGAGCAACACCACCTGGGAACGCGCCATCGCGTAAAGCGGTACTAGTAACGCCGCAGCAAAGAGGTAAAGCATAAAAGACTTCCGGCGGCCCAAATGATCTGCGACCCACCCGAAGCTGAGATATCCGGGAAACATGCCGAGCAGGTTGAGCACCAGCAGCAGCGTAGTGGTGCGCATGATGCCGAAGCCGCGTCCTCCTTGCGCGATCGGGAGCGAAAGATAGGGTGGAATCCAGGTGAACAGGCCCCACCAGGCAAACAATCCGAAGAAGTTCAGCAGCAGCAGCGCAATCGTGCTCTTGCCATAAGGCGCGCGAAAGATGAGCAGGAAGGACACTTTGACTTCTGCTTTCGAATCTTCTTCGCGGCCGTGCTGGTCCATCCACATCTGCGATTCCGGCACTCCGTTGCGGATCCAAAGTGTGACAATTGCAGGAAGAATTCCGACGAAAAACACGTAACGCCAGTTCGCGTAACGCAGAACGATGCCCGCCACCAGCGCGGCGAGCGCATAGCCGATTGCCCATGAGCTTTGCACTACAGCAATCGCCTTGGCGCGCAATTCGGTGGGCCAGGTTTCGGCGACGAGGGTTGCACCGGTATTCCACTCGCCTCCCATGCCGAGTCCGAGGATGAAACGAAACACGGCCAGCATGAGCACTGTGGTCGAGAGGCCCGACGCGAACGAGCAGACGGAGTAAGTCAGGATGCTGAACATCAGCGCGCGCTTCCGTCCGATGCGGTCGGCGAGGAAGCCGAAGAACACTCCGCCGATGCCCGAGGCAAGGAGAGTGAGAGTGTAGAGAAATCCGGAGGTCGCCTTCGACATGCCAAGATCGCGCATCACATACGCAAGCACAAGCGCGTAAAGCATGGCGTCAAAAGCGTCGAGCATCCAGCCGAGGGCGGCCGCTAGAAGAGTGCGGCGCTGAGCTGGGTTCGCTCGCTTCAGGAGTTGGGCTGGGCTGATCGCCATGCGGGAAGCGATTGTATCAGCGAAGGGCGAAAGCCCCCGAAATTACCACAGAAAAACTATTTTTGCGAAAGGAAGATCGTCAGCTCATTGGTCAGGGCGTTGGTAATAACAATATCGGGCAGCCCATCCCCATTCAGATCTCCCACTGCGATGTCCGCCAATCCGGGTTTAAGGATGAAAGTGTAACTCTTTGACTGCGATGAGATACCGGTTCCGGTATTCAGCAGGATGGTGAAAATACCATGCGTGTAATCGATTACCAGCGCGTCTGGCTCCCCATCGTTATTGACGTCGGCGGCAAGGACGGTCACGCCATCTCCGCCGAGATCGGTATATACATCGAATGTGTTGCCGAAACTCCCATTGCCGTTACCTGAAAACAGCAGCGCGGTACCGGCATTGAATCCCACCAGCACATCCATATTGCCATCGCCACTGAAATCCGCGGCGGATACCGATTCCGGCTCAGAGCTCACTGATGACATCGCGACGGGTGGCTGAAAGGTGCCATCGCCGTTGCCTGCAAACAATACCAGGTTGCCGCTCAGATCAGCTCCCAGAATGTCGAGCTTCTTGTCGCCATTGAAGTCGCCTAAGTCACAGCCGAGATAGGTGTTTGGTAATGGCCCCGGCGGCAGATAGACCACTGGTTGGAACGTGCCGTCTCCGTTGCCCAGAGCAACGTGCATATTGCCATTGCTACAACCGACGAAATCAAGATGTTTGTCGCCATTCAGGTCCGCAACACGGCCGTGAAGAAAACCGAAAGAATTGGGTATCGACCCAGACTGAATGAAAGTGCCGTCGCCGACACCCAGGAGCACAAGATCGACCTGCGGGCCAGAGACCGTGCCATCAATTAAGTCCGGCTTGCCGTCTTCGTTGAAATCGCCGAGAGCCATCGGTCCAAGACCGTCCGGAATCTGAATCGAATTGATAATCGGGGCCGCGAATGTGCCCGATCCCTGGTTCAAAAAAACCGCGATCGTATTGGAGGAAAAGTTAGATACCGCGATATCGAGTTTGCCATCCCCGTTGAAGTCCGCGATTGCCAGAGATCCAGCGTCCGTCCCTGCCGAGGAAAAAGTTACTGGAGTTGCGTAACTAACCCCTTGGGACGGAGGAGGAGTTTGGCTACCCGATCCGTTAGTTCCTGAACCACAACCAACGAGTCCGACACAAAAAGCACAAACCAAAACCATGAAAACACCGGAGTGTCGGCTTACTAAGCTCCGCTTGACGGCAATGAAACTTACTAATGGTACTGTATCGTACAGACCAGTTATCATGATATCTCCCGGTTACTTTTAGGAGACGGATTGTATAACTTGTTATATGAGCACGCAATGACTAGAAACCGGCTAATTGAGTTAGTTACTGCAAATTGGCTAGTATGAAGCCAGCTAATATCAGTAACCAGAGACGTTGGTAGTGAGTTGCGTCGCGGAGATTTTTTACTTTTAACGGCTGAGCGACTGACTCAAACGGGGGGTTATTTATTCAGATGGCCCCTGCCCGCCCCAGCCGCCGCAAATACTTCTGCGCTTTCTTTACGTCACGCCCGATCTGTTCTTTCAGTGCTTCGACTGACGGAAACTTGATCTCATCGCGCAGGCGATCCAGAAAATGAATTTCTACTTCCGTTTCCGCCGAGAGTTCGAGCGGATGGAAATTCAGCAGATGCGTCTCGACGGCAAAGGAGTCCGCGCCAAAGGTCGGGCGGTTGCCGACATTTGTGACCGAATCGAAACACTCCTGTTCGACTCTGGTACGAGTGATGTAAACACCATCTTTCGGAACGAGTTCCTCATAGTGCGCTAAATTGATGGTTGGGACAGTATATTTCGCCCCATAGCCGCGCCCCCGGCCAGCGGTGGAGAGAATGCTGAAGGGACGCGCCAGCAGATGGCGCGCACGGCTCACGCGGCCTTCCGCCAGCAGCTTTCGTATATGGCTGCTCGAAACATTTTCTCCGCGCAGGCGCATCTCGGGATAGTCGTGGACTTCAAACCCCATTTCTCGACCAAGGTCGCGTAGTAGTTCGATGTTTCCCGCTGCCTTGTGGCCGAAATGGAAGTTATACCCTTCGTGAACTTCGCGGGCGTGCAAGCGCTTCCTCAGAATCTCGTGGGCGAACTGGTGGGGCGTCATCAACGAAAGGTCGCGCGAGAAAGGGAGCAACAGAACCGCGTCAATACCGGTAAACCCGAGCAGCCGCAGCTTTTCTGAAAGCGGAGTCAGCAATTTGAAGTTGTGATCGGGCCGCAGGATGCGAGCGGGATGCGGATCGAAGGTAACAACCACCGATTTGGCATTCTCGGCCTTCGCTCGGCGCACGATCTTATCGATCACATGGCGATGCGCGCGGTGAACGCCATCGAAATTACCGACACTGACAATCGCGGGGCCAAAGTCGTGCGGGATGTGATCGAGTTGGTGAAAAGTTTGCATTCGAGAGTCAATCACCGCCGAGATGCAGAGATCGCCGAGATTTTATGAAAAACGATCTTCTCGGCGATCTCCGTCTCGGCGGTGAACCTAAATTTCAAATTCCAACTTCATCCCATCAAAAGCTAACCGCACTCCTGGCGGTAATGCGGCATCGGTGGCCTCGTGCGCCAGATCGTGGCAGATGTGCGTGAAAAATGTGCGCTTCGGTTTCACCGCTTCCACGATCTTCAGCGACTGCTCTACCGTCGAATGCGTGGGATGCGGCTTGTAGCGCAGCGCGTCCAGAAACAAGACATCGAGATTACTTAATTTCTCCAGCGTCTCAACTGGGACCTCGCTGTGATCGGTGAGGTAAGCGGCCGATCCGAAGCGGAAGCCCAGGATCGGCGTCTCGCCGTGAATTACCGTGACCGGCTCAAAGTTCGCTCCGAAGAGTTCGATCGGTCCTTCGATGGGGTGCAGTTCGACCTGCGGCAGGCCTCCAAATTTATATTTAGCTTCAAAGATATAGCGAAACATGTTGCGCAGAAATTCGCAGTTTCGCGGCGTGGCGTAGAGCGGCATCTTGCCGGGCTTGTGGTGATAAGTCAGCGGACGCAGGTCATCGATGCCGAGAATGTGGTCAGCATGGGTGTGTGTATAGAGCACGGCATCGAGTTGCGTGATGTGTTCGCGCAACGCCTGCTCGCGAAAGTCGGGCGTAGTGTCGATCATCACGTTGCGGGCATTGTCGTGAGGATCACGGTAACTGATCATCACGGAGGGGCGAGTGCGGCGATCGCGCGGATCAGACGAGCGGCAGACGGCGCAGTCGCAACCGATCGTGGGAACCCCCATCGATGTGCCACTGCCTAATACCGTCAGCGTCGCTTGCATCAGCCGTTGGTGCCTGTGTGCGGGCCCGGCGCCTGCGGGGGACGCGCGAGTGCGTTAGTCACTTCCACGTACGCCATGCGCAGTTCATAGAGACAATTCTGCAGAAATCCTTGCTCTTTCGGCGTGAGGTTGCCTTTGGTTTTTTCGGCGATCATGCCGAGCGTGTCGATGGTCTGGCGCGCGCCGATGATGTCGACTCCGGGCTGGCCACCCTGCTCGTGCATCAGGCCTAGCTGCATCATGGCGGTCATGTAGAGCGACGCCATGAAGCGCTCGAAGCTCATCTCGAGTTCTTTCGCGGAATGTCCATTCAACTCGACTCGGGCGTCGAGTTCGCGCGAAGACTTCTTGTAAGCATCGTGCTGCTCCTGCTGCTCGGTGGCCGTCGGAGGCTCGGGAATATCCGACTCGGGTGCGGGCGGAGGCGGCGCGGCTTCCGAAATCGTCGACACATTCGCTGGCGCAGCGGGCATTGGGGCGGCTGCGGGCTGAGGCGCAGCCGGCGCGGCTGCGGTTGCGACTGCCGACGGAGCTTGTTCTTCGGTATCCGATCGAAGTTGCCCGTCGGGGGTGAACAAGCGCCGGTCGCTGACTTTAAATTCGGCCTCTTCTTTTCTCTTTTGTGCCATATAGTTTTACCTGAATTATTGAAATTGATTGTTGAAATTCTAATTTTGTAGCGCTCTAGCCAAAAGTTTGCCGAAGATTCAGGCCAGCGGCAGTGCTGCCGGCTTCAGCTTTGCGGCCCCCGCGCGCAGCTCTTTCGTCGCGGCTTCGCGGCGCAGATAACCGAGGGCCACTGCGCGATCCTCTCCGGGCAGAGGGAGCACCGCGGCACTCGTGATCTCGCCAACTTCCTTTTCCTCCGCGATAATCTTTGCTCCCACCTCGGGCAGCCCACCTTCAACCGCGAAAGCGATGAACTGGCGATGTACGGCGCCACGGGAACGGATGCGTTCGACAATCTCCTGCCCCAGGTAACAGCCTTTAGTGAAATTCAGTGCGCGAGTTTGCGCCGTTTCTTGCGGCAGGTCACGGTCGCGAATGTCCACGCCAAATTGCGGGATGCCGCGCGAGATGCGGAATAGATTCAGCGCGGTCGTGCCGACAGGGCGCGCTCCCGCCGTAATCAGCCAACCCCGCAATGTGCTCATCTGCTCAGCCGAAGTCCAAACTTGCCAAGACTCGCGCGCCTCCTCGCCCGAGCGCAAAAGTGTTACCGTCGTTTGCCGGCCGGCATACTCCCACGCGACTTCGGCGAACTGCAGATGCGCTAAATCGGGAACGGTGATGCTGGCGCGTTCGAGCACTTCGCGCGATTGCGGCCCAGTCAGGCCGATCGCTGCGACTTTGTCGCTCACATCAGCGATCTCAACGTCGTCGGCGATGATGTAGCGATCAAACAGCTGCAACACTTTTTCGCGCTGCCCGCTTTCCAGATCCACCAGCAGCGACTCGCCCCGCTGAAACACATAGAGGTCGGCCTGAATACGCCCCTGCGCATTGAGCATGAAGGCATAGGCGCCGTGGCCAGCCGCCAGGTCGCGGACGTTATTCGAAACCATGCCGTTCATCCAGCGGACGCGATCGCCTCCAGTGACCGCAACCTTGGCACGCCAACTGAGATCGTAAAGGCCGCAGCCAGAGAGCAAGGCCTGGAACTCGGCGCGAACGTCCCCGTAGTCGGACGGAAGAGTCGCGGACAGCTCGCCTCGTGTTGCTTCGGGAAGTGCAGTTGAATTCATACTCGTCGCAATCATGCTCCAACCTTTGATTATAACCAATGGGCGCGGACTCATCGGCGAACGCTACCCCTTGCCCCGCCTATGCCGGTACATGCTAGGATGACATTCGTCGCAATTTTCCCTCAGGAGGATTTTCTTTCATGCGTTTAAAGTGCCTCGTGTGTCTCCTGCTCGCCAGCTTGACCTACGGGCAGACTGCGCCATCGCCGATGACGCCCGCTGCGGGCGCCAAGCCTGAACAAAACGCTCCTGCCGCAACTGGCCAGGCTCCCGCCGCGGGCCAGGCTCCCGAAGCCAAGGCGCCAGAAGTTGGCCCCAACGACACGGTGATCACCATTAAAGGTTTTTGCCCCGGCTCCTCGGAACAGGGCGACGCCTGCAAAACCGTGGTCACCCGCGCGCAATTCGACAAGTTGGCCGATGCATTGCAGCCAAACATGTCGATGTCCATTCGCCGCCAACTTGCAACTCGCTATTCATGGGCGCTGAGAATGTCCGCCGACGCCGAAAAGCGTGGCCTCGACAAACAGCCATCCTTCGAAGAAAAGATGCTGTGGGCGCGCATGCAGATTCTTTCGCAGGAGCTGAGCGCCGCCCTGCAAGCGGATTCGGCCAAGGTTACCGACGCCGATGTCGAAGACTATTACAAGAAAAATGAAGCTACCTACGAGCAAGCAACGCTAACGCGAATTTTTATCCCCAAGACCAAGCAAATCACACCTGCAACAACTCCGAAGACGGCTGCGAAGACGGGCACCGCCAGCGGCACCAAGACGAGCACGACAAGCGGCACGAAAGCCGGCACCGCCGCAACGGCGAAGACTCCGGCCCAGCCGACCGAGGCTCAGAAGAAAGCCGCCGAAGAAGCCATGAAAAAACTCGCCAGCACTCTGCGCGAGCGCGCCGTTCAGGGCGAAGATCCCGACAAGTTGCAGAAAGCCGCCTACACAGCCGCTGGCCTCCCCGGCGTTCCCAGCACGAAGTTAGAGAAACAACGCCGCGCCAATCTGCCTCCCGCCCATCAAGCGGTTATGGATCTCAAGCCGGGCGAAGTCTCCGAAGTGATCACGGACGCGAATAGCGGCTACTACATCTACAAGATGGTCAGCAAAGAAACGCTATCGCTGGAAGCCGCCACTCCCGAAATCCGCAAAGTTCTTTCCAGCCAGCGCTATCGTGAAGCCATGCAGTCATATCAGAGCAATGTTGATCTCAACGACGCTTACTTCGGCCCTGCCCGCGTTCCTGGCATGCCAACGCCTCCGCGGGGACCGATGCCGCCGCCGCGACACGCGCCCGACCACGCGCCCGACAATGACTAAGAAAACGAAGCGGCAGACTAAAAAGATGCGGACTTAATGGAAACGGCGAAGCCCACCATCATCGTCACCGGTGTTTCCGGCAATCTTGGGCAGCGGCTTATACCGCAGCTCGCGGATTACAAGGTGGTGGGCGTCGATATCGCGCCGCCCGCTCATTCTGTCGACCGCTTCGTTGAGCTCGACCTCGGCCGCGAAGAATCGACCCGCGAGTTACTCCTGCTGCTGCGCGAGCTGAAGCCGGTGTCGGTCGTGCATCTCGCCTTTGTCATCGATCCGCAGCGCTCGGGAATTTTAGATGTTGACCGCATGTGGCGCATCAACGTCGCCGGTACGGCGCGCGTGATGGAGGCAATTGCCGAAGCCAATCGCACCGCAGGAATCACCATCCGGCAGTTTATTTTCACCAGCAGCGTGTCGGCCTACGGCTCCGATCTACCCGAGCCGGTCGCGGAAGACGCGCCGTTAGCCGGCCACACCTTGCCCTACGCCATCCACAAAAGGGAGAGCGATCTGGTAGTGCAGCAGCGCGCCCCATCGCTGCGCGGCTGCGGAGTCTTCATTCTGCGTCCGCACATTCTAGCCGGCGCCACCGTCGAAAATTATCTAATGGGAGCCTTTCGCGGAACGCCGAACGGCAAAGGCTCGCGCGCGGAGAAGATGCGCAAAGCGTCCAAACGCCTGCCCTGCATGTTGCCCTACGGCCAAAAATATCTCGACAACAAAATCCAGTTCGTCCACGTCGACGACATGGCGCGCCTGATCGCCTGGATTCTAACGCGCGAGCCCGAAGCGCAGCGCCTGACCATCCTAAACGTTGCCGGACGAGGCGAACCCATGACCTTCGCGCAGTGTATCGAGACAGCTCAGGCCAAGTTGCTACGCGTCCCCGGACAATGGGCCATGCGCCGCGTTCTCCAATTCCTATGGCGTTGGAAAATCTCCGCCATCCCGCCCGATGCCGTTCCCTACATGACCGGCCAATACATCATGAACACCGACCGCTTGCAAAAATTTCTCGGCAGCGACTACGAGCGCGTGATCGAGAAGACCAACACCGAAGCCTTCGCCGATTCATTCCAAAAACCCTAAGGGTTCGTATCAGGGCATCGCTTTAGCGATGCCACAAGTCATTCGAAATCCCCTCCATGTATGGTAGAATAGAAGAACCGAAAGGTAGATCATCTACCACTATGAGCCTGAACATAAAAAACGAAGACGCCCACAAACTCGCCCAGCGTCTGGCCCGACTCACCGGGGAGAGTATGACCGAAGCTGTCACCGAAGCAGTCCGCGAACGGCTGAAGAAAGTGCAGGAAAAAGACAAACGTGCCGCCAAACTCTCCGACCGCCTGCTCGAAATCGGCCGCGACTGCGCCCCGCGTCTGAAAGAACCGTTTCGCTCCGCCGATCATGGCGACCTTCTCTATGACGAGAAAGGATTGCCCAAATGATCCTCGACACTTCCGCCATTATCGCCATTCTCCGTTTTGAAGCGGAGGCCGCCGAGTTCGCGAGAATCATCGAGAGTACGGTGGAAAGTGCCGCCCAGCGCCGTATTTCGGCCGTGAGTTATGTCGAAGCCGGAGCGGTAATCGATGGCAGCAAAGATCCAGTTGCCAGCCGCCGTTTTGATGAATTGATCGAGGAAGCACAAATTTCCATCGAGCCCGTCACCGAAGCGCAGGCTCGTATAGCTCGCCAGGCCTACCGCGACTTCGGCAAAACCAGCGGCCATCCCGCCAAACTGAATTTCGGCGATTGCTTCTCCTACGCGCTGGCGAAATCCAAAGCAGAGCCGCTGCTATTCAAGGGCCAAGACTTCTCGCGCACCGATGTGAAGTCGGCGCGGGCGTGAGTTATCACGCCTTGCAAAGATCGGTAGAGGCGGGTAAAATGGCATATACACGTGTATATGCCACAGGGCCGTCTGGAGGATGGATGCAACGCAAAGCAAAAGTTTTCATGAACAATCGCAGTCAGGCTGTGCGCTTGCCCAAGGAGTTTCAATTCACCACGCAGGAAGTGTTTATACGAAAGGAAGGAAGCGAAGTGGTCCTCTCTCCGCGACCGTTTGATTGGACTTCCTACCTCGCCGAGGGCCCGGTCGCCTCGCCGAATTTCATGGAAAATGTCGAGGACCTTCCCGTGCAGGAACGCGAACCGTAATGCCGCGCTACATGCTGGACACAGATATCTGTTCCTACATCATGAAGCGCTCGAATGACGCGGTGCTCAAGCGCCTGAGCACCATTCCCGTCAGCGATGTATGCATCTCCGTAATCACGAAGTCGGAACTCTTATACGGAGTCGAGGTCTCTCCCCGTCGGCGCCAGGATGCAGCCGCGCTAAGCGCCTTTCTGAATTACATCCAGATCCTGGACTTTCCCGACGAAGCCTCTCCGCACTATGCCCGCATACGCGCTGACCTGAGAAGAAATGGCGCCATGATCGGAGCGAACGACCTCTTCATCGCCGCCCACGCCCGCAGCCTCGGCTTGACGCTCGTGACCAACAACACGCGAGAATTTGAGCGGGTTTCCAGGTTGGTTAGCGAAAATTGGACACTTCGGTCTTGAGGCTGGCGACCTTGCCTGTAACTACAAAACGAACTACAATCACCATTGAGATGGAATGAAATACGAATGGGACGAGGCGAAGAACCGGACGAACCTCGCCAAGCACGGACTCAGTTTTGAAGACGCCGAACAGGTATTCGCCGGGCCCTGCGTCACCTTCGAAGACGATCGTTTTGTTTACGGCGAAGAGCGACTCATCACGTTGGGTCTGTTGGGCGGGCGTCTGGTGGTCATTGCCCATTCGCCGCGTGACGAGGCAACGCGCATCATTTCCATGAGAAAGGGGAACCGGCGTGAGAAAAAAATCTATCAAGAGCGACTTGGCGCGGATTGACCGCATGAAGGACGCTGAGATTGATTATTCGGACATTCCGCGGCTGGACAAGTCGTTTTTCAAAAAGGCGACGATGGCCTGGCCGCCAGCGAAAAAGCAATTGACGATTCGTCTGGATGAGGATGTGCTCGATTGGCTCAAGCGCCATGGCAAGGGCTACCAGACGCGCATCAACCGCATTCTGCGTGTGGTGATGGAGAGTCAACCGCCGCAGTCCGCGCATAGGTAGATCTTTTAGCGCTTCCCTTTTTTGGTACGTCCCGTCTGTCCACGGGATTCTCCTTCATCGCCGCCCACGCCCGCAGCCTCCTTGACGCTGGTCACCAACAACACGCGAGAGTTTGGGCGGGTCCACAGAAGCGCGAAAGAATGGGCGACCCGCCAGCCTCGTTTTACATCGGGTCACTTCTTGCCCTTCTTAGCGAAACGGGCACGCAAGTCCCTTTCGACGGACTTCAACAAATCTGGCCCTTTTGCTACTCTGTCGTAGTCCTTCTCCCCGCCCTTTTTTAACTGTTTAGCGGCCAGGTTTTCGTATCTTTTCCGTACTCGTTCCCAAGGTTTTCGCAACCATTGGTCTGTTAATTCAGCGAGATCGAAGGTTTCTATTTGCGAAGGGTTTATATGTGTACAGGCGTTTATCTCGCAGACAGCATACATCGAAAGGTAAAACAGCAGATTTCGGCGGTGGATCGCTTCCGATTCCACGGTTTCGAGAAACGCCTGGATCCTTCTGGTAATTTCCCCAGCCTTAATGTACAAGGTCAGCGAATATCGATCCTCCCCAGACCCCTTTTTCCCAAAAATTGAATCGTACTTCTCGTCATCAACTAGGTAGCCTTTTGGTCGGGCACGGGCATCGTCAGGTCTTCGCAGAACAATCGCAATCATCGCTTGAGCTACTTCAATGACGCTAACAATGCTTTCTACAGGTTTGCCTTTTTCTCTGTAATAACCTTTGCGTCGGTCATAGTAGAGCGCCTTGCTGTGGAATGCCCCTTCTAGTTGTCGATGAATCGCATCGGTGGTTCTCAAGGCCTCGGCGGGCATTTCATTTTGACTATTTGTGCATTTAATGATGGCATCTCTCGTAGACCTATCAGAGATTTTGATGACGCGAACCATTAGGCGCCGGTCATCGTCCTTCTTCCCGCCGTTTCCGGAAAAGTGAGCATACACCTGCCTTGAAGTCTGCAACCCGTTGACAATTTGCGGATCATGTATTTCTAACTCCAAAAATCCCGCCGTCGTATTTGATTTCTCCGCCAGGATCGTAATGCCATTGTTCAGCAACCAGAATTCAGGCCCTTCAGCACTTTTAAGGGTCTCTGCAATGCTCTTGTTTATACGGCTATGAGGCCAGTATCCGCGCACATTGGAATCGAAGAACCGTTCCGCAACCCTACCATCAGCGTCGCTAATAAACGAGTAATAATCCACCAGTTTTACAAGTCCGATTTCCCCTTCCTCGGTGGACATCGGCTGCGAAGCCCATTTGAGTGTCTTTTTGTTTGGAGGTCGAGTTTGAACCTGCGTGTACAAAGCAGTTGCGTTGGCGAATTTGAACTTTGGCTCTGCGTGGGAAAAATAAAACTTACAACGCTCCAACACTCGATCTCTAGCCTTTTCACAATCGGGATCTGGCTGCACATCTTTCTTAATTATGTAGATACACTCGACGGAAAGCGGCGGTGTTTCCCCTACAACAATCCCGAACTTGTCCTTAAACAGTCGCATCAGTGCGACTAGATCACTATGGTATGTCGAGTGATAATCGGTTTTACTCTTCGATAAGTCTAAGAGGTCGTCAATGAACCAATAGAGTTTGTCCACGGCAATAGGGGAAAAACCCTCATTGCTCTTGACCTGCATGATTACGAGCTTGAATTCGGGTCTTTGCTTAGGCTTGATTTCCGTCTCTGTATCGACAAGTTCTCCATTCGCAAGGATGTAAAATGCATCGACTCCGCCGTCTTGCCCAGCACCAACAATCCCGGATTTAAGCTCGCTATCTCCCAAGTCGAATGGCCGCGCGAACTGCTCGACGCAGTAGTACTCCCACACGTTTAAATCTTTCGATGGATTAGGAAACCGGTTTTTGCTCCAATTATCAAAGTTATTCTGCAAGGCTATTTCGTCGTTCTTGCCCATGATGGGTGAGTCCTCCGGCGGAAATCATCGTACACCGCCGCCTTGACAACTCGGCGTAAAATGGAACTAGAGCAAACAATACCCGCGCTCCTTCTCCGCAGCGAAACTGCCTCCCAGGGGGCTAAGCGGAGTCGATCTCTGAAATCTTCATAGTCGAGGGGGCGCCCTGAAGCCAGAAGCGCGAGCCTTGCTCCTAACTCCTTATTCCTGAATATTTTGCAAATTATGTCCGTTTGGAATCAATATTTTGCGAAGCGATATCCAGGCAAAACGCTCCGAGAATCGGCCAGCATCGAGCTAACTCCTTATAACGGAATATTTTACAAATAACTCCTTTAAAACCAAAGATCTGCAAGGAATTTCCCGCCAAAGCCATGATTCTAAAGGTTAGCGCAATTATTTTTCTCGGAAGATGACCCAACTCAAAAGTAAACGATCCGCACCCAAGCCAAGGAAGATCAGGCTAACCCATTGTCGCTCAATACTTTGCCTCTAAGTCGTGACTGCTCAAGACTTTGACAGGAATTCCTTCGCTAAGTTGATGATTCCAATATACCGGACAGGCAAGGGGGTGGGGGGTTACCCCAAGCACGCTACTTGCTGGCGTAGTGGTCCGCTCCCAGAAAATGCAGCGAGACGTAAGGCTCATCGCCCACCACCCAGCTATCGTGGCCGGGAGGCCCGGGCGGAATATAGAAGAGCATGCCGGCGCGGAGCTCGTGAATCGTTCCATCCTCCATCGCCGCCGTGGCGCAGCCGGAGAGCACCATCCCAACATGCTCAACGTTGCAGCGCGACGCGCCCACGCTCGGCCCAACATGAAGCGACCACTTCCATCCCGGCTGGTAGGTGGCGCGGCCGATGGTCATGCCTCCGATGTGAACCAGTTCAAACTTTCCTTTTTCAAAAGTTCTTATCTCGTCGGGCTCTTCGAAGCGCTTTAGAACTGTCTCAAGCATGGGCATAATTCATTCCCCGCGGGCGCGCAGCCGCACACGATATTAGCGTAAATCAGTTTTGCGTTTCTGAGAGACGGGCTTGGCCTTCTCTGCGTCTCGGCGACTAAACGCTCTTCACTCCGCGATACAGTCCCGCGATGCCGAACGAATAAGGCGTCCAGGAAACTTCGCGGAAGCCGGCCTGATGCATGCGGTTCATCATTTCGTCGGGAGCAGGAAAGCGCTCGACCGACGCGGGAAGATAGGCATACGGACCTTTCACACCCGAGATCACGGTGCCGATGGCGGGAAGAACTTTTTTGAAGTAGATACGATAGAGGCTCCCGAGCGCGCCGCCAGGTTCGCCGAAATCGAGGATGCCGCATTCTCCGCCGGGAGCTAGCACGCGAGCAATTTCGCGCAATCCGGCGTCATAGTCGGCCAGATTTCGGAATCCGAATGCCGAGGTCACCAGATCGAAATACCGATCGGGAAAGGGTAGCCGCAGCGCATCCGCTTCGATCCAGCGCAGCGTGTTGCCTCTTCCCTTCTCCGCCGACTTTGCCGTCTTCGCGGAAGCCCGCTGCAGCATGGCGTGAGAAAAATCAGCGCCAAGAATCTGCGGAGCGTGGGAAGCCGCGCGACGGCTCAATGCGAAAGTCATGTCGCCCGTGCCGCAACAAAGATCAAGCACGCGCGCCTGAGGACGCCGCAGAATCGCGTCAAACTTGCGCGCCGTACGCCACCACCACAACTTGTCAATGTTGAAGGAGAGAACATGATTCAGCAGATCGTAGCGCGGCGCAATCGAAGTAAACATCTCGCGCACGGCCCGGGCCGCCGAATCTCGGTCACGCGCGCCAGCGGGAGCAGCGCCAACGACTCGCGAATCAATTTCTTTTTCCACGGTGCTCAGTTCCGCGCCAGCTTTCGTATTTCTTCGATTGCCGAGCGCACGATCGCCTCCGGCACATCGCTGGTGATTTCAACTTTGCCAATCTCGCGCGGCAGGATAAAGTGCACGACTCCCTGTTTGGTTTTCTTATCGGATCGCAACCGTTTCACAATATTCGCCGTCTGCAACTGCACGCGCGGCAGTTTGCCAAAACCAAGAATAGCGTTCGAGATGCGTCCCGCTGTGACGCTATCGAGTTTGCCGGTCGAGAGTGCGATGTGCGTCGCGGCGATCATGCCCCATGCCACAGCCTCGCCGTGGAGCAACTCCGTGTAATGCGTCTCGGCTTCGAGCGCGTGGCCGATGGTGTGGCCGAGGTTGAGGACCTGCCGCAGTCCGCCTTCGCGCTCGTCGGCACTCACCACCGACGCCTTCAGGCGCACGGAATCGGCAATCACTTTTTCAAGCACCACAGGATCGCGGTCAAGAATCTCGCGACGCTTGTCTTCAAATAGGTGGAACAGCCCCGGATCGCCGATGATGCCGCACTTCAGCGACTCGTAGAGGCCGGCGCGGTAGTCGCGCGACGGCAGAGTTTCGAGAACGGCGGGATCGACGAGCACTGCGCGCGGCTGGTGAAAAGTTCCAAGTAGATTCTTTCCGGACACGAGGTTGACGCCGGTCTTTCCGCCAATTGCCGCGTCCACCTGCGCCAAGACCGTCGTCGGCACCTGGATCACGTCGACGCCTCGCATATAGATCGAAGCCAGAAACCCGGTCACATCGCCGACTACGCCGCCGCCGAGCGCAATCAGAGTTATCCCGCGATCCGCGCCCAGCTTCACCAGTTCGTCGGCCAGTTTCTCCAGCGTCGCAAGACGCTTTGAGCGCTCGCCATTGGGCATTTCGAGCAGTTCGGTTTCGATTCCAGAGGCTGCCAATGATTTCTTCAACACCTTTGCCCAACGCCGCCGCACTGGTGCAACCGTCACCACAAATGCCCGGCGGTTTTCGAGAAACTTAGCGAGGCATTCGCCAGCACGGGTAAGCAGGCCGCCACCGATGAGGACCTCGTACGTTCGCGATGGCGTGGCGACGGGAATGCTGATCATGAAGATTCATCATAGCGTAAGAGCGCGGCCTGATGACGGACTCGTGCAGCGCCAGGGGCGCAAATCAGGTAGGTTCACAAAAGCGGAAGTTGAGAGCTGACGTCCGAATCAAGTCGCCAACTCAGTCCCATAACTCAATATTCTCTGTCACCAACGCATGCCAACGGTTATGGGAAAGAAACTCGTCTCAACGTCACTGTCGTACGCCTTATGGTAGCGAAATTCGACAAACAACTTGGCATTGCGAAAATGGTTTGTGCGATAGGTGATTCCGCCGCCGTAGTTGTAGCCGCCGGCAATCTTGGTGTTTGAGGCCAAGGGTTGCGGAAACGTGAGGGCGAGAGGACTTCCGAAGCAGGTCAAGTCCCACCAGGTGTACGCGGGCTGGCAGAGGGCTCCGGTGGACAACAACTGATAGCGGGCCGAAACGCTGCGATCATAGAAACCTACGCCAAAAATTCCGTAGGCTCCCCAATTCCCAATATGGCGCGGCACATTGACGATGCCATCGATGCTGAAGGACTGCATGCGGCCCTTTTGGCCCGGCAGGCTCTGGTTTTGGATCACGCTCGGCTTGAAGCCGAGGTCGTAGTACATGTATTCGCCGTCGACGCCGAAAATGCGGTTGAAGTTCCAGCCGGCGCCGAATACTGCGTCAAACGAGTTGCCCACAAACTGCGCGACGTCGCCGCGACCGATGCCCAGTCCGGCGCCCGCGGTGAAGTTGTAGTGACTGAAGCTTGATTGTGCAGGAGCGAACGATGTGATGAGTCCACAAAAAACAACCAGCGACAGTATCCGAATCCTCAATCTTGATCTCCTCTTTTTTTCAGACAACCTACGGCACCAGAGCCGCCCTGCAGGCGAGCTATCGAACGCGCTCTTCGGCCAAGGATCTTCTGCAATTTCTATTTTCTCACTTAGATGCAGGGAGCAAAAAAGATCGCCAGCCTTTTTCCCCGTCAATTGTGTCCGGAGGCGGAACTGTGGCTCATCCTTTTCACAACCACGGGCCAGTACTCGCGCAGCATGTTTCCGCCCGCTCGGCTCGCCAGGTCAAGACCATAGCGTAACAAAGTATCTCCGACGGTGCGATTGCGGTCGGGCCAATAGACATTCGCCAAGGCCTCGGCCATCAGCGGACCACCGAGTTCCGACCACGCGATGCCGTCATGACCGTCGTCGTTGCGCATGATAAAGACGTGTTGCACCGAGTACTTAATGGCGTGGCCGAGACGCGGATTGATCTCCGCGTAGAAACGTGGATCCTGGTGCAGGGCGGAGGCCAGCAGGAACGTGCCGAAGAATTCGCTGGAAGCGGTGCGCGCCATACCCGCCCCGAAACGCTTGCCATAAGCATCCCAGCCCTGGCCGAAGCCGGTGGGCGAGTCGTCCGCCTGGCTGACAGCGGAACCGAGCATGTCCCAGGTAATCGAGTTCACCGAGACTGTGTTGTCGATCGACAACTCAAATTTCTGGCCTACCGAAAGCCGTTCCGTGCTGGTCGCGATATTGGGAAAGACGATAGACTTCCTCTCCAACAGATTGTAGATAGCCACGGGCTTAGGAGGTGAAACGGGCGCAGACGTTTGATCGGCGGGCGGTTGCGAGGATGACGAAGCGCCCGACTGAGTTTGCGCTATTGAAGTGACCTGAGCCAAAAGTGAAGTCGTCATGCCGAATGCGCTCACGGCAAAAACAATCAAAGCGCATAGCGGCAGTCGCAGCCCGAAAGGCTGGTTGAACGGGATGGTGGATTCGACTGCAACTTTTGCGCTTCCGATTTCAAAGAGGCACAGTTTCGGGCTTAATGGCATCGCTAGAGATTACCGAATCATCGGCACATCGGCAAACGATTAAGCGCGAGAAGGCACAATCCGGAGTTTGAACTTATCAAAGTCTCAAGCCAGACGCGGCCTCTCACCGGTTAATCTCGAAACTCTAGAGCATTGAAACTTTGAAACGCCGTTTTGGTCAGGCTACTTCGCCGGTTCTGGTTGCCAGATACTGGAGCAGTTCGCCTACCGTCAAGCCGGACTGCAACATCTGAATCATCTCGTCCGCGCTGACGCCAACTTGTGCCCCGAACGCGACAATCTTGGCGACCGCACACTCCAGCGCCTGCTTTTGAGCCATGGTGAGCGAATCCCCCAAATTGCCGCTTGCGGCGGGGGCCAGTTGCGTAGGTGTTGTCATTCGAGACTCCATCGGACGCTAACCATTTTGCTGCTGATGCAGCCATCATCTGCCAATTCGGTCAGCTTCGCTGTGATGACGCTTACTTCTATTTGTGACGGAAATGAGTCGCTTGTGGGACATCGAGTTTTGATTTGGCCTATAAAATACGAACCTGGCACCAAAAAGCGCATATTACCTGCATTATTCGGCTGTCTTGTTTCGGCGACGTAGCAACGAGGCGAGGATGGACGCTCCCAAAATGACAAGCACGATGGTCAGAGTCCATTCGGTCGGGATGCTAACGTAATGCGACGCCATCATTTTGAACCCCACGAAAACCAGCACCGCCGATAGCCCGTAATGCAAATAGTGAAACCGTTCCATCATCCCTGCCAAAGCAAAATACAGGGAGCGCAGGCCGAGGATGGCGAATACGTTCGAGGTATAGACGATAAAAGCGTTGAGTGTGATTGCGAGGACGGCGGGAATTGAATCTACCGCGAATAGGATGTCGCTGGTCTCAACCATCAGCAGCGCCACCAGCAGCGGAGTGGCGTAGAGCCGGTTGCTCTTTCCACGAGTGAAGAATTGGCCGCCGACATACTCTTTGGTTATCGGGAAGGCGCGGCGAAACAGGCGCAGAATGATGTTTTTCTCCGGTTGAATTTCCTTTGCGCCGTGGCGCAGCAGTTTGAACCCCGAATAAACCAGCAAGGCGCCGAATGCATAGATGATCCAGCGAAAGCGAAGCAGCAGACTTACGCCCGTCATGATGAAGATACCGCGCATGACGAGCGCGCCGAGAATTCCGGCAAAAAGCACTTTGTGCTGATGTTCTTCGGGAACGCTGAAATAACGAAAGATAAGAAGAAATAAAAACAGGTTGTCGACGCTGAGTGACAGTTCTATGACGTAGCCGGTTACAAATTGCAGCGCCTGCGGGCGCCCGAATCGTAACAGCACCAGCATCGCAAAGCCGATCGCCAACGCGATCCAGATTCCCGACCAGGCGAGCGCCTGCGGAAGGCCGACTTGGCGCGATCGGCGATTGAAGACGCCGAGATCGAGCGCCAGCATCGCCAGCACAAAAAGATTAAAGAGAATCCAGAAGACGAGCACAGGGAATCTTACGGGAAGCAGGTGTTAGGTGTCAGGTCTTAGGTCTTAAGGAAGAGCGCGGTAGGTTCACGATCGGCCGCCGGATGACAAAAAGGGAAATTTTCCTAAGACCTGACGCCTACGACCTGTCTCACTGCGCTTCGCTGCGCGCCACCATGGGCAACAACTTGGGCTCAGGTTTTTTCTTCCTGCGGCTTTTGCGGTTGATGGTTTTCGGATGAGAGCTCGCGGCAGGGCCGCGGCTGATCAGATCAGCCAGCGTGGTATTTTCCAAAATCCTCGCCGCTTCGTCTCGCACTTCGAGAAAAACTCTATACAGGGCGCTGTGCTCGGCATCGCGATCAATGAGAGCGCGCAACTGGTCGGCATCGCCAAAGGGCGCGAGCGGCCCGTCGATCAAACGAATAATCTCGCTCAGGCGAATTTCCGCCGGCGACCGGCGCAACCGGTATCCGCCCTTGGCGCCGCGCACGCTCTCCACGATGCGCGCGTTCTTCAGTTCCAACAGAATCAGCTCGAGAAACTTTTCCGGAAGATTTTCTTCGTAGGCGATGTCGCGAATGCGAATCGCGCCCTGAGTGTAGCGCCGAGTCAAAACCATCAGCGCCTGTAACGCATACAACCCTTTTTGCGAAACTTTCATAGTGTCCGCCGACTCCGCTGAACTAACTCTATATCACTAATCGGCATTATAGAAAATGCAGGCCCATTGCCAAAGCGTGTGCGAATCTGACCTCGACCGGCTATGTGATTTCAGCGGGTTACAGTTGAA
This sequence comes from uncultured Acidobacteriaceae bacterium, assembly GCA_963822025.1. Classification (GTDB taxonomy): domain Bacteria; phylum Acidobacteriota; class Terriglobia; order Terriglobales; family Acidobacteriaceae; genus Acidiflorens. The sequence goes on from CAWGFW010000003.1 coordinate 216,214, forward strand.
ACGTCCTCGGAAGCGTGCGCCAATGTGCAACGCTTTGCAGCTATGAGCCGTCTGAATTCCGCGCAACGCCGGTGGTCCCATCAGCGCAGCCGCAGAATCTCGACCGTGATGTTGTCTGGCCCGCCGCGTTCTTTCGCGAGCGTGATCAATTCACGTCCTGCCTTCTCGGCGCTATTATTTTCGACGGCGTCAAGAATTTCGGTGTCGCGCACCAGTCCCCATAATCCGTCAGTGCAGATCACCAGCACGTCGGCGGACCGCAGGGGTTCGGGTTGCTCGGGTGCGTCCATGATCAGCTCGGGGTTCGTGCCCAAAGCCGCGGTCAGAATATTCCGCTGCGGATGATGTTCAGCTTCCTCCGCGCTGATCATCCCCGCCTCCACCAGCCGCCCTACATAAGAGTGGTCGCGGGTTACGCGCGTAATCTGGCCGTCGCGAATCAGATAGAGACGGGTGTCGCCCACATGCACGAAATAGAGCTCGTCCTGCACAATCGCCACCGCAGTGCAGGTCGTTCCCATGCCGCGCAGCTGAGGATGGGCGTTGCTGTACTGCCGTATCTGCTCGTGAGCAGCCTGCAAAGCCGCGATCAGCGCGGCCTGCGGATCATCGTTATTGCCGTCAAAGTCACGGTACACGGCCATCAGCGTCTCTACCGCCAAGCGGCTGGCTTCCTGCCCGCCTTCGTAGCCGCCCATGCCGTCTGCAACTACGGCTAACCGCCCCTTGCGCAGGAATTGCTGGTCATCTTCTGGTTCCCAATAACCGAACGAATCCTCATTATTCTGGCGCAGGCAACCGATGTCGGATTGGCTGGATACCTCTATGCCGGTGCGCACCTTCATCCGGACACGATTTCATTGGCGGGAATATGAAGCATAAGGGAAGAATGCGCCTTCACGAGCAAACCTAAAGATTATAAAGGGTAAACGCAGGACACTCAAAGCGGAGGATGCGCCAGCGAAGGGTAAATGAAGCGGCAGGGCGTGGAAACATCCATGCAAGAAATCAGCGGGACAAAAGAAAACGAGGACGGCAGCCAAGATGCCGTCCTCGCGAAAATTGTTTAAACGTCAGCTTACGGAGTTGCACTCGGGCCGCACAGTCCGCTGGGGTTGTTTAGGTTGGTACCGTCGCCTGGCGGGTACTCTGGGCTGCCGCCGGTGTCGGCTACTGCGATCTCAGCGACCGGAGTAACCATTCCTTGAAAGGTAGCCGTAACATCGTACGCGCCGCTTATCGCCCAGGCGGGAGTCGGAGTCGGGTTTGCCTGTGTAACCTCGGCAGTATCGACCCATGTGCAATAGGCGGGGTCGACAGCCGTAGCCAAGCCGGTCGTGCTCAACTGCACAACTTGCGGCGGCGGAGGCAGAAGATTGCCATAGGCATCGACGTTATAGATCGGATCGAGAACGATCGTCCAGGTAATTTCATTCCCGTGAATGAGGACGGATTTCCCGTTACTATAGTTTGCCCAGGCGTAGAGCTGGATGTTGGCAGAAATGCCCGTCAGGCTGAGCCCGGACGTGGACGTTCTCGGATTCGGACGAGGTTGAGAGCTGAATGGACTGTAACTTCTTGGTCGACCCGCAGCCCAGCATGCTGAATACCAGCAGCGCGCAAATCAACGCGGCAAAGAGAGTTGTACGATTCACCGCCGAGTACCTCCAATAGGAAATCTTCCGCATCGTCGCAGCATCCGTCACACCGGGCAAGGTAACCAAAGTCACGGCACTGCTCGGAGGGGAATACTTGTCCTGTCGTTTGCAAAGCTGGTTCGCGGAAAATTGGTGCGCGGCAACTACCCTGGTCCTAGCGACAGCAACCGTGAACATCGATCCGAATATCACAGCGCCGAACGCCCGCGCCCGAATGGGACGGTCGTCACTTGGTCGTCTACAATCACTCCATGCCTGAGCCAACTTCCGACTCAAAACCTGAACCCAAACCCGAACTGGCGTCCGCCGGGCTGGCGCTTCCGCCACCTGCTGCGCCTCCTCCGCCAGCCGTGCCTCCGCCGACTCTGGCTGCGCCTGCGCAAGTCACCGAGTTTCATATCGGCGATGAATTCGGGACCGCCAAACGCAATCTTCCGCCCGTACGCATTGTCTTGATATGCCTCGCGGCAGTGGCTGTAGTTGTGGGAATCTTTGCTTTCACCGAAAGGGCGAAACCGCAGGGCGCGGGCGCGATCGACTTCGTATCCGTGGCCGATGTGCCGGGCCAGAATATGGTGCTGAGCGCCATCACGCTGACGCTGCGCAACACGGGCGAGAAGCCGTTATGGATTCACTCTCTGAAAGTGCACCTAGTCACGGCTGACAATCAGACGCTCGATGATGAAGCCGCGTCGGCCGTCGATCTCGATCGCTACTACCAGGCTTTCCCGGTTTTGAAACAGAGTGCGGAGCCGCCGCTTTCACCGGAGACGAAGCTGCAACCCGGAGCCGAACTGAGAGGTACCATTGTCGTCGGATTTAAGCTCACAAAAGACGAGTTTGATCAGCGCAAATCTCTGACCGTGGCGATTCAGCCGTATGATCAGCCGCTGCCCATCATTTTGAAATGACGAAAGATGTCGGAGGAAGGGCCGAACCAGGAAGGACGAACAAGAACGACGTTCTGACAAGTGATCGGCAACGCGGACGCGAACGCTCCGTGGCTCAGGTGTTTTCCAGTTGCTGGCGCGCCTTCGCCAAGGCTGCCTTTTCTGCGCTGTCCACTTTCGGATATTTCAAATCCATACCCTTCAGGGCATCGACCACAGCCTGGGCGACCACCAGCCGCGTAAACCACTTGTTGTCCGCGGGCACGACATACCAGGGCGCGTGAGCGCTGGCGGTGTGCTGAATCATCTTTTCATACGCGTCCTGATACGCATCCCAGAATCCGCGTTCCTTGATATCGGCCGAAGAAAATTTCCAATTCTTATCCGGCGTGTCGAGGCGCTCTAAGAATCTCTTCTTCTGTTCTTTTTTCGAAAGATGCAGAAAGAACTTGACCACCGCGATGCCATTCCGAGTAACGTAGCGCTCGAAGCAATTGATATCTTCGAAGCGTTCTCGCCAGATATCTTTCGTCACCAGGGTTTTCGGCAGTTTCTCGTTTTCCAGAATCTTTGGGTGGACTCGTACCACCAGTACTTCCTCGTAATACGATCGATTGAAGATGCCGATCTGACCTCTACCAGGCATGCACTTTGCTGTTCGCCACAGATAGCCGTGGTGCAATTCTTCCGCCGTGGGCGTCTTGAACGACCAAACGTCGACGCCCTGGGGATTCACTCCCGACATCACATGCTTAATGGTTCCATCTTTGCCGGCGGCATCCATCGCCTGAAAGATGAGCAGCAATCCCCAGCGGTCCTGGGCAGCGAGAATATCCTGCAGGTCGGCTAGCTTTTTGACGCCATCGGCAAGCAGTTCCTTCGCTTGCGGCTTCAATTCTGAGCCGAGTCCGTGCGTATCCGCCGGGTCGTGATCTTTGAGCCGAAAATGTTTTCCGTTTTCAACGCGGTAGCGGCTGAGCAGCTTCTCGATTTTCATAGGGATATTTTAGGCGATCAGCGCGGCAACAAGTTCGGCTCGCCGCCTCACGGGTGCAGCGGATAATAGTAGTACGTCGTCGTTCCCACTTGCTTCCAGCGCGCATTGAGCAGGCCCGTGACAGCCGGGGGTGGTTGAGCCACGATCGCCTGCGCTCCAGTGCTGCGAAACGCGGCGTAGAACTGCTGGCGTCCTTCTTCGCTTAAGCGCCAAAATTCCGGTTCATCGGGCGACATGATATCAGCGACTATGCGGAGATGCGCGAAATGAGCCCAGTAAGAATAGTTGCCCGATCCTACAACGGCAATCGCGGTGCCTGGCGGAATGGGCAACTCGCGCGCCATTGCTAACTGGCTTTCCGCAGATTCGGGACATCCATTCACAAAGAGTTTGGCGGTGCTGCTGGCGAATAAGAGCAGCATAACCACAACCAAAGCGGTGACGCTCAATCCCGCAATGCGTTGCGAGTTGCCAGGCTCCGAGCCGGAAGTCGCGGGTAGAGGCAGAGCAAAGAATAAAAAGAACCAAATCAGGACGACAAAGGCGCCGACGAAGCGCGGCTCGAAATGGACGAGCATATAAAGGCCGACTATGGACAGCGATATTGCCAGCAACTCCCAATGCCGCGACAGCCGGCGGAGAAAGCCAGTGGAATTCCACAATAGCAAGAATAAAAATCCGGCGGTTAAGCTGGGCTGGGCAACCGCGAGCAATTCGACCACCGGCGGCACATGATGCACGATTACGCTGATCTGCGAGCGTAGGTTGAACATTGCCCGGTGACCCTCGTTCCAGTATGAGGGATCGTAGGACGGCGGATAAGTGCCGGGGATCGGACCATTGAATTCATAGATAGGAGGTTCTAGTGCGATCTTTCTTGTGGAGTGCTTGGGCACTCCACTGGCGGCGGGAATGCCCTGCCAGTTAATGACCTGTCCGCCCGGACTCACGAAGGAAGAGTAATTCAATCTTCCGGAATCGCCGAAGGTCAAGCGGCCTCGAGGCAAGGATAGTGCGATCAAGAGAGGAGCCGCCACCACCGCAAACGCCAACACGCTGCACAGACTCTGCTTCCATCGCGGCACCCTGACGATGGCGACAGCCAGAAAGACGAGGCTGACCGGAAACATGATCGCTTTCGCCCAATAGCCCACGCCGAGCGTCAAGCCAAATGCCGCAAAGTTCATCAGGCCGGCTTGCGGACGCAAGCGCAACAGCCAACCCGCCGCGAAATAAATGAACGCCGTGACCAGCAAATCCGGACCAATCAGCGAAACCGTAACAATACCGAGCGACGACCATAGAAACAGCGAATATCCAAGCGCGCAGAGCGCCCACTCGGGGAGAGCAGGCACATCGACGTTTTTCGCGTCGGCATTGAGGCTGATCATGTCGAGGCTGGCGTTCAAGAAAAAGCGAAACGCCAAGAACGCCAACAGCAGAATGAGGACACCTTCCAAATGGGCTAGCAACAATTCCCTCTCCGGCGAGAGATGGAGGTGAAACAAGGGAGCCAGCAGGACGGAATTCAGCGTGCCCCAGTAGCCATTTGCGACCGCTGCCCAGTGTCCCGCTGCAATTTCTCGCGCAATGTCGAGATAGTCCATGCCGTCGGGAGTCAAAGCATAGCGGCACGCCCAGACCTGCAGCAGGCCAAAAAGCAAGGCGACTACTAAAAAAATGTTGCCGATGCGGCGTCGTTGTTGCGTTTGGTCTTTTGCGATCAAGCCGGAGAAGAATGTCATTGAGCCGTGAAGAACATGAGAATCGCTTCCAGTAAATCATATTCGCCAAGGATGACGCTGAGAGTGAGCCATGGAACTCACGGGGGTCTGACGATCCGGCGTGCCGAGGGCACAAAATCGTCGCTGTTGATTCACGACATAAGAAAGCACATCGCTGCGAGTTTTCCGGGCAACCTTCAGATTTCTGCCCGGAACGTCTTGCCGAGCTCGGCCCCGAGTCCAAAGTAGTGGCGAAAGTAAATAGGCGGTTGCCACTTCTCAGGATCGACATAATTCTCGCGCAGGATGAAGTCGCGGCGAAGATGGACTTTGAGAACCCGGACCTCAACCGCAGCTCCGCCTCCGAGTTTGCTCAGTCGCGGTTCGCCTTGAAGCATATGGGCGAGAAAACCATGATCGTCAGAAAATCGACCGGCGTCGCCAAGACCGTGCCCATCGACTGATTTCATTGCATTGAGCATCGTCGTACTACAAGGGCGATGGGCAATCCGACACAGAAGATGTGTATGAGGACGCCGACAACCAACAGATCTAAAGAGAACGGATACTTCATGGCACCCGAAAGGGGCACCACGACGCGATTCATGAAGAAGTAAACGGCCACACCATAGAAAACACCAGAGATTATGGCGTGCGCCAGAAGGAATGGTATCCAGCGGCTCGCCGTAAAGTAGACGGTGGCGGCAGAAAATGCGATGAAAAAATGACAAAAAAGGCCGAGCAACGCCGTTGGAAGCCCGCCCTGGAAGGAGCGCGAGCCCAGCACGCCGGCGGCAATCCCTTGCAGCAACCGCACCGGCGGGCGTCCGAAATACCGGTAGACGACGAGCGCGGCGCTAATGTCCAGCGTGCCGCACGTGAATCCGGCCCACAGGATTGCGAGCAGCGGGTTGGAATTCTGCAGCGAGGACAACGCAGACGTTGGATTCATGATCTCCTCGATGCCGACAAATCTGGAGCCAAGAAAATACTGAACCGAATTGGTTCAGACAAGCCCTGTCAATCCCGGCCAATCTTAACGCGAAAAACGCGACTTCTTGTCTACCGGCACAATGTCCTCGGGCGGACCATAACCGCGATCGTGTGCCTGATTCGAGACCGCATATAGCTTCAGGTCGCTCCAATTCCATTGGCTGGAAATGGGTGGCCTCCCGCAGGCACAGTACAGCGTCCACTCATCTGCGAATCCTTCAGCCAGCGGCACCAAGTACGACCCGTTACGATACGGGCTGAAGCCAGGCAAATATCGAGTTAAGCATTTTGGACACTCAACGCAATGGCGAACACGCGCAGCCATGGCCTGTGTCGGTAACTCCTTTGGGGGATTGTCCCACCAGCTCTTCCGCAAAAATTCTGGGTCACGCGATATTCGCGTGACCCGTGTTATCTCGCACAATCTCCGGCCTTGCGCCTTCGCACGGCATAGGGCTGGAAGGCAGGGTGCGGAAGCTCACAAGGTGCCTTTATCGTGCATTGCGCAGTGTGCGGACCTCAGCGAAAGCTGCTTGCCAACATTCGCCGCGGGCAAATTGATATTCGGACGCGTAAGTACGACGTCTGCAACCGATTTGCCCATGTCTTCGTCCACCGGGGTCGCCAGAAAGGCGTGGACGATATTGTTCGCGTGCGGCCCGGCCGTTTCAACCGCCATACCCGCGATTTGCCCGCTATCATTGATGTTGCTAGCCGAGATTACGAAGAGGTGGGAACTTGCCGGAAATAGAGTGTTAAGGTCGATCGTCACGCCGTTCTTCCAGATGAGGCCGTGGGACCAACCGCCGTTGGCAAAGGAGCTTCCCACCACCTGGCCCCGATTGTTGATGCTGGTGGCAAAGGAGGCCTCATCTCCCGGCAGAAGGCCGCCGAGGCTTGTGACTGTGTTGTTCTCCCAAAGAGCGCCCAAGGGTGTGCCGTCAGAGTTAATGGCTTGCCCAACAATTTGGCCGTGGCTGTTAATGGCGTAGGCTACGGCGTACGGATTTCCGAGGTTCGGAAGCGCGGTGGCAGTGTCGTTTTCCCACACAATGGCGTGATTTACTGCGGTGCAGGTTCCCGAGTAGCCTACAACTTGACCTTGATTGTTGATGCCGATTGCTTGTCCGTCTGGATCGCCACCGATCGTAGGAAGAACCTGGGCTTTGCCTTTGGACCACAACACCGGCAGTTCAATCCGATTATTAGTCATGCCAGGCGGGCACGTGGAGTCCATGACACCATTTTCCGCCCATCCTGCGACCTGTCCGCCGTTATTGATGGCGCTGGCCTGCCCGTTATTCCCGCCCACCGGTGGGAGACCGCTCATGACGCCGTTTTTCCAAAGAAACGGAAGACACGTAAGGTGTGTGCCGAAACCGCAAACGTCTTCGCCATTCGGATCTGGAACAGATGTTTCGGACATACCGACAGCTTCCCCGGGATCATTGATTCCATTCCAATTGATCGAACTGTTCTTTCCTCCAAGCGTGCCCAGTTCGAGGTTGAGTTCGCCGGCGCTGATCCTCACGGTGCCTGCCACAAGGTTGGCGGATAGGGAAACGCTGAAAGGATCCAGGAGTTGCTCCATGTTCAACGTCCAGCCGTAATTATTGAGACCCATGGCCATGCCCAGGTCGTCAGGGTGCTGAACGCCCAAATCCTGAACTTTGTAGCTGGCTTGCGCGACCGCATTGCTGAAGCAAGCCAGAACCATCGTCGCAACCCCGAGTATCCAGAAATTCCTCAACTGTCTAAACGTGATCATATGTTCTCTTTCCTCCGGTAAAGTCGTGGTGCCGGATGTACGAATTAATAACGACTGGCGATTTACGCCAGCTACACTCGGCGCTCGGACAGTTAGCGTGCAATTGAGAGCAGAATTCGCTCGCAACTTCACAAACTCCTGCTGAGTCAGAACTGAGGCAGCATGTGGTGTTCCACGTTCACAACGATTACGCGAGACAACACGCCCGACACTTCAGAGTTCGAAAACGAGTGGCGGACTTACAACCTCCTGCTACGATCCCAAAACGGCAAGAGCAACTGTTTCTCCAACTTTTCACATAACACGGGCGACAGGTTATGAAATTCGAGAGCGTTGACAGCCAAAAGTCACGCCACTAAATTGTGATTGATTTTCATGTGGTTTAACATACATACTGGTCGGTATGTTGGCAGCACGCAAGAGCCTGAAACGTAGAGCGGTTAGGCTGCGCGATTCCGAGCGCACGCGGGAGCGCTTGCTGCAGGCGGCATCCCGCGAGATCTACAAATCGGGTTTCCAGAGTGCCAGCCTCGACACCATTCTGGCCGTAGCCGGAGTCACTAAGGGCGCACTGTACTACCACTTCGACAGCAAGGAATCCCTGGGACACGCCGTCGTCGAAGAGGTAATCGCTCCCGACGTCCGCGGCAAGTGGGTGCGCCCTCTACAGACCGGCAAGGATCCTATCGACGCTTTGATCGGCGCTGTTCGACGTATACCCGTTCGGCCTGCTGATGTACGGGGCGGCTGCCAGCTGAACAATCTGGCGCAGGAAATGTCTCCTCTTGACGCGGGATTCCGGAAACGGCTGGCGATAATCTTCGATGCCTGGCGGGATGCCGTTGCCTCCATTTTGCGAGAGGGCCAGACCCACGGAAGCGTTCGCCGCGACGTGAAACCCGCTGACGCCGCCGGCTTACTGATCGCCATGGTCGAAGGCTATGCGTCACTGGCAAAGAATGCTCAGGATCCGAAAGTGATCAAAGCGGGGATCAGAAATATCGTGGGCTGGCTGCGGTCCCTGCGCGCCCCGGGCAACCGCAAGCGAGGTTGATCGCATCGGTGTCTCAAGGAGTAGTTTGGCATTATCACATACCAACCGGTTCGTATGCTCAGATAGTCGGGATTGTAATGCGGCCAAGCGCTTCAAACTAGATCAGGAAAAGGAGAACGAACAATGACAATGATAACGACCGCAGTGTCGCGCAGGAATCTGCTCGCAACCGGAGCCTGTGCGCTGGTTGGTGCCGTGAGCCTGCCGCGACCGGCAAGTGCCAGCGCATTGGGAGGGCAGAACTTAACGAATGGGGAGCTAGTCCGAAATTGGTACGCAGCCTGGGAGCAGAAAGACTGGGGCCCCGTGGATAGCCTGCTCGCCGAGAACTTCACCTTTTCAAGCGCCGCCGGTGACGACCACATCAGCAAGAGCGCTTTCAAAGAGCAATGCTGGAAAACGCAGATCAACTTCATTAAACATTTTGACCTGGAGCGGGTCTCCGCTGGCGCGGACGATGCTTTTGTGAAATATCTTTGCCACACCACGAGCGGTAAATCGTTCCGCAACGTGGAGTATCTCCGAATCAAGAACGGAAAGTTGCAATCCATTGAGTGTTATTTCGGCGCGCAATCCAGCTTTCCGTCAGCAGTGAGCACGGGGCAGAAGTGACCTACGGGCCTGGAAGCAAGGAGTTCCATCATGAGCGCCGGCGAAATTCAGGATCAGAAAACCATTGCCCGTGAGATGTTTGTTCAGCAAGTTGCTCACGCCAATATGGACGTTTCGGCTAGCCCACTGCCGGGAGCTACGATTTGCTCCACCAAGAGTAGACGGGATTACGCTCTTGAATCGACAGCGGGCGAGTTCCGCGAAGTTGCAGATACATCATTGCTTGCGGTAATCCGAAGTGATGCTGCAAACCTCATGCGAGTCTTGCGGCAGTTGGAGGTTATAGCAAAACGACAGGCGCCACGAATCGCTTTCAAGGCAAAGGGTAGCATCCTACTCCTGGATTTAGCCGACATCATGGCAGTGCAAGCCGAAGGTAATTACGTTTCGTTGCAACACCGAACTAATCCCTATTTGGTGCACGAGTCCCTCTCGTCCATGGCGGAGAAGCTCAAACCCTACGGTTTTACTCGCATCCACCGCTCGGTCGTCGTGAATATTTCGGCGGTGGAGGAGATCCAACCTTTGCCGACGGGGGAGTACAGGCTGCGTATAAAAGGCGGGAAGGAATACTTGGTAACGCGTACATACAAAGACAACCTCAGAGATCTGGCTCAACTGTGGGTAGGCTCAGAGCGCCTTCCCGGCTAGCAGGCAGCCGGAGCTATCCCCAATCGCGGGCGGTCGCCGTGAGTGAACGGGCGCAGCAAGTCGGCAACAGCTATTCTCGATACCGTGGATATGCGCCAGCCCATACTGGGGACATTTGGCATCAGGATTCTGATACGCCGTTCGGCCAAGCGATGGTGAGCAGGAAGGCACTTTCTTCCACAGCTTCAACGTCGTGGAGCACGCCGCAGTCCATCACCAACAATTGGCCCGCTGACAAACTGACCTTCTTGCCTGGCAGGTGTATGCGAATCTTTCCCAGCAGGTGATGAATAGAGACTCTGCCCTCGGCTTGGTGCTCGTTCATTTGCATCCCGGCTTTCATCAAAACCAGAACGATTCGGAAGTCTGGATACTTCGCTAAGGTCTTCGAACTCCGTCCACTCTCGCGCTGCCACGAGTCCTGTTGGCGGAGTTGCTGAAGTTCCTTCCGCAAGTCAAATTGCAGTAGCGGCTCAGCCAACTGCGGGAGGCTATTCAAGGCCTTACGGCCATCGCCTGGATGGCAAGCGCTTCGGATCGTGGTCATGGTCAACACCTCGGCTCTGCTACCGCTTGAATTCCTACTACTAATGATCCAGGATGCGCCTGCCGAAAACTGGTCAACATCGCACAGCTTTCACCCCAGTGACAATTTGTGCGCAAACTAAAAGTGTTCTTTATTGACCGGAAATGCTTTTCTCCAGTTTCTAGGATCGGTTTTGGATCACCCTTTTGATTTGAAACAAAAAGAAAGGAAATGGCGACTGCGGAGGTAGAAGTGTGTTCGGCGTGACACCACTGATTCCTCTTGATTATCCATTGTGGCTACGGGCTGCGCATTTCTTCAACTTCCTTCTCTTATCGCTTCTCGTCCGCAGCGGCCTTGAGATCTTGAGCGCACATCCGAGATTCTACTGGATCGACCACTGCACTCCGGGTAGTGAATGGCTCAAGTTCACGAAGAAGCGGAGACCGAAAGACCAGCTCTGGACAGCGAGTGATGAGGAAACCGCTTTTCCGTCTGCGATTGCCCTGCCAGGCCACGAGAACCTTGGCCTCGGACGGCACTGGCACTTTCTTGCAGATTTTGCCTGGGTGCTGACAGGTTTTTTATACGTCATGCTCCTTTTCGTCACGCCTGAGTGGCGGCGGCTGATTCCGACTTCCTGGCAAATTATCCCGCACGCGTGGTACGCATTGCGCATCTATTTAAGTTTCCACCTGGTGGAGACGCCGGAGGGATATAACGCGCTACAACAATTGAGCTACGCCGCAGTCGTATTCATGCTCGCGCCGTTTAGTATCGCGACCGGGATAGCGATGTCCCCGGCCGTTGCCGCTCGTTTCCCGTGGTATATCAAAATCTTTCACGGGCGACAGAGCGCGCGGAGCCTGCATTTCCTCGCCCTTTGCGCGTTCATTGTATTTTTCATCGGCCACGTGACCATCGTGGCTCTGCATGGTTTCCGGAGAGAGCTGGCACTGATTGTTCTGGGTGAAACGCACAATCCGAATCTGACGCGCGCTTTGGTGGTCTGGCTAACGGGGCTGGCAGGCGTAGTGCTTATCCATGTTGTAACAACCATGTGTTCGCGCCACCGGCCGCGCTTTGTTCAAAAAGCCACTGAGTCAATCACCAATCCACTGCGCACGGTGTTGTTCGGCCATGAAATCTCCGCACAACACTATTCACGCGCTGACATTTCGCCCTATTTTTGGGTGAACGGCCGCCCGCCAAAAGAGGAGAATTATTTGGCAATGGCACACGATAAATTTGCGAACTATCGTCTGGAGGTCGGCGGATTGGTAACAACGCAGCTGCATCTAACACTGCAGGACCTCCGCGCCATGCCGAAACAAACTCAAATTACAAAACATTGCTGTATTCAGGGCTGGTCGGGCGTTGCCGAGTGGGGTGGCGTGTCGCTGCATCGCATCGTTGAACTCTGCCAACCGCTTGCGTCCGCGCGATACATCGTCTTCCGCGCGTTCGACAACAAATCCACGTCGGAACCACATGCGCAGGGCCCGGGATACTTCTACGGCACAATTCGCATCGATCTGGCGGAAGATCCGCAGACCATGCTTGCCTATGAAATGAACGGACAGCCCTTGCCAATTTTGCACGGCGCGCCACTCCGGCTTCGTGTTGAAACGCAACTTGGATTCACCATGGTGAAATACATTCGCGCAATCGAGTTCATCGAAGATCACAAAACCATTGGTCTGGGCCAAGGCGGCTGGCGGGAGGATTACCAGTATTTCAGTCAGGAGGCGGGGATCTGATGCAGAAGAATCGGCACGTTTTAAACCAAGCCGCCACACACG
>CAWGFW010000004.1:0-230784 GCA_963822025.1 uncultured Acidobacteriaceae bacterium
GCGAAGCACCTGATACCGACGGTCACGGGGTTCCGCATCGCTCCGGGAACCGCCAGCATGGTGCATGTGGAAAAACTCAATCTCAACGACCAGCAGCAGATGAAAGCCATGCGGGGCTACGATTTTGTGTTTTGCCGGAACGTGCTGATCTACTTCGATGACGAGTCGCGGCGCAATGAAGCGAGCCACTTCTACGACTCGCTGAATCCCAAAGGCTACATCTTCCTGGGTCATTCTGAATCTGCTCGCCGGATCACGTCGGCATTCCATCTGAAGAAGGCCGGCGGGCACCTGCTTTATACGAAGGGTTGACCAGCGAGGACTAGCTATAGAGGACGGGACATAGAAGGACAATCTCTAGAGGAGAGACCATGAAACGGAATGTGCTGATCGTCGATGACTCGGAGTTCACCCGCAACTACCATTCCTATATTCTTCGCGAGGCCAACTTCGAGGTAGTCACCGCGGTCGATGGCGCAGACGCGCTGGAAAAGCTGTACAGCCGGCCCTTCGACCTCGTCCTCACCGATATCAACATGGCGAACATGGACGGCTATGAATTCATACGCCAGGTGAGGAGCAATGGCGACTATACCGATTTGCCGATCATCATCATCTCCACCGAGTCGGAGGCTGAAGACAAAAGCCGCGGCTTCATCGCCGGCGCAAATTTCTACATCGTAAAGCCATCGGACCCCAAGCCCTTGATCGAAAACATCTGCATGGTTCTGGGGATCGACGACTTGCAGGCCGATAGCTCGAAGATCAATGGCGCGAAGATCAATGACTCGAAGATCGGCGACTCGCGGGGCAAGCAAAGCGGTGACTCGTGACCCCGGGCGGGAACTAACCGGCATCGCTCTCGTCGGCGTGGGCGAACGATGAGCGGCTGGACACGAGCCTCGTCCGCTATCTGAACACCAGCGAAGCCGAGTTTGCCAGCCTGATCCAGGCGCTCGATGCTTGCTGGAGCATGGCGGAGAATGTGCAGAAGGCCACCGCCCAATTGTCAGGACACACCGCAGCCGCAAGCGAAAGACAGAACGTCATCCGCCAATCGATGCTGCAGGGGTGCGCCGTCTTCAAGAAGTTTCTCCTGGAAATCCAGGAAGTGCGTAGCCAGTTAGCCGGCACCGCGCGTCAGACCGGAGGATTACTCGACACCGCCCGGCACCTGCAGGAGAACATTGCACCGCTGACGCACATCGCTTTTCATTTCCGCCTGGAGGCGTCTCGACTTCCTCCCAAAGACAGCACTTCTGTAGTGAAGGCGTATGAAGAGATGAAGCAGGTAGTGGGTTTCATGAAGCAGGCAGGCGATTCGCAGCAGAGCGTGCTGCTGACGATTCTCGGCAAGTTCTCGGCGGCCACACGATTGGTGGAGCAAACGTGCGCCTCCTATGCCTTGCAGGCTGCCGAATCAGAGCAGACAGTTATCCATAATCTCGATCTGCTTTCAATCGTCCCGCGCAGCCTGTCGCGAGTCCAGAACAAGGCAAGCACTCTGGGAACAGTGCTCGCCACCAGTATTGGGGAGGCGGTCAAGGCCCTGCAGGGACACGACGCGATTCGTCAGCGCCTCGAGCATATCCTCAATGCGCTGGCCGCCGTTCGCAAAGACAATGACAAAGCCGGGAACGAGCAGGACGAGCCGGGACACGCGTTGTTACTACAGCGGCAACAGGCAAAGTGCCTGAGGGAGGTGGTTGTCAACACCGGAAGCCGCATCGAGCGCGAGTTGAGTAGCGTGACCGGCTGCGCGCAAGGAATAGCCGGTGACGGCGCAACTGGGGCGTCGAGCGACGGCGAGGTGGAAGGGTTCGAAGAGGCGGTCGATCGCCTCGCCGCTCTCAGCGCCGAAGTTGCTGCATTGCTGGCAGGGGAGGCGACGATGGGTAACTTCCTCGTGACACAGATTGACCCCATTCGCGAAATGTTGAGCGCGAATAGCCGCGAACTGGAAGTAGTGGCGCACTCGATGAAAAGACTAGCCCTCAATGTTCTGGTCGACGCGCACAAGATTCCGATCGGCTCCGGGTCTTGGAGGACCGGGGTCTGGACCTCGGAAGTCTCGGACGATGTCCTCAAGCTTGCGAGGGATCAAAATAACCAGTTTGCCCAACTCGTGGCGACTCTTCAGTCCCAGGTTGGTGTGATCACCGCCGATGTTCAAAAGATCGAGTGCGGCCGGGTCGCACTGATGGCGGAGACAGTAACCGAGTCGTTGCGCGATTCACGCAGAACTGAATGTGCCGTGGTTAGCCGTCTTTGCCAGGATGCGGTCCAACTGCAAAAAAAGACCGAGACCCTCTTGCGATCGCTGAAATTTGTCGATGAAGCAAGAGGGCTACTGGACGATCTTGATGTCGCCATCGAGCTCCTGCTGACGTTGTATCCGAAATCGGAGAAGCCGTTCGATCTCGACGCCGCGTCCGCCGGCTACACGATGCAGGAGCAACACGATGTGCATGCCTCGGTCTCCGGTGGAGAGGCGGAAAATCACGCGCCGCTGACGAAACCCGCCGAAGGGCAGGAATACGGCGCCAACGTTGAACTCTTTTAATGCGAAACAGGACGTGAAGGGCAACTTGATGCCGTTTGAGCTACAGACGACCGCTGACGGAGTGAGTCTTGTTTTAGCGGGAAGGCTCGGCGTGCAACAAGCGCGATTGCTCTGGGACGCTCTGCAGCCGGTAATCGCCGCCAACCACAGCATTCGTTTGCAGGCCGACAAACTCGATGAAATGGACACGAGCATCATCCAGATTCTGTGCCGGTTGAACAGTCGGACAGGCCAGTTTCAGATCGACGCAACTTCAGACGGTTTTGTTGCGGCACTCAAGGAACGGGGGTTGGCAACATCCTTTGTGTCGTCATCTTTCGCAGCAGCGCCAGCCGAGCCGGAAACGCAAACTCCGGCACTGCAGGCGGAAATCGAATTGGATACCTTGGCAAAAGCCGCGAGGCAGGGACATGGCTAAGAGAGTGTTAGCGGTCGACGATTCCCTGACCATTCGTCAGTTGATCAAGATGACTCTTTCGCGCGCGGGCTATGAAATTGTCGAAGCCGAAGATGGCGCGAAAGGCTTGCAAAAAGCCTCGGCGGAGACCTTCGACCTAGTGTTGAGCGACATCAACATGCCGAACATGACGGGCATCGAAATGCTCCGGAGCCTCAGGAAACTGGCACAATACAAATTCACGCCCATCGTCCTCGTCACAACGGAATCGCAACCGGAAAAAAAGCAAGAAGGCAAAGCTGCAGGAGCCACCGGCTGGATTGTAAAACCGTTTGAACCTCAACAATTGCTGGATGTCGTGACAAAAGTCCTCCGCTGCTGATGGGGAGTATCGGTTCGTATCAGGGCACGCCTTCAGGCGTGCCGTAAGTTCTGCCTCATGGATGCGCCTTAGGCGCCGGGTACGGAGATTGGAGGGTCGCCCTCGGCCGCGAGCCCAGGGGAATGGAAGATTTTTATGGACTTCGGGGATCTCGAGCAACTACAGGCTTCCTTTCGTCATGAAGCGGACGATCTGCTCACCGATCTCGGTGGGGCGCTGCTGCTGCTCGAACTCGACCCCCGCAACGTCGAAGTGATCAACCGCGTTTTTCGTGCGATGCACACGCTGAAAGGCTCTGGTGCGAGCGCCGGCTTCCGCAGGCTCGCAAACTTCGTGCATCATGTCGAAGATGTCTTCAATCGGATCCGTAACAAGCAGCTGGAGACGACTCCAGAGCTGATCGACGCCACACTAAAGGCCTGCGATTGCTGTGCCATGCTTCTGGAGCTCGGAAGCACGGAGTCCGATACGCCGCTGCCGCTGGAGACCGAGGTGCTCGCCGCGTTGCGACCCCTTCTGCCGGATATGGACAAAGGCACCGGCAAAGCACAGGCAGAGAAGCTTGCGGCCAGCGGCACACCGCCATGCAAGAGCCGATACAAGATCGGTTTTCGCCCGAACCGTGAGATTTTCTTTTCCGGAACCGACCCCGCCTCCCTGCTTCTTGAGCTCACCGATCTTGGAGACATGGAAATTCGCTGCGATGCGAGCGATCTTCTCGCCGCGGACCCGTTTGACCCGGAGCACTGCTACCTGCGGTGGGAAGTCAATGTCGAGACTGGTGAGCCCGAGGACAAGGTGCGGGCCGTGTTTCGGTTTGTCGAGGATGACTGCGATGTGTCGATCGAGCGTCAGGAAGCTGCGTCTGGCTCTGTGTCTTCGATTGCAATCGAAGACAAAGCTACTCGCTTCCGCGGTGCCGCCCTGCAGTGTTTTTCCGCGCTTGGATTTGCGCTCCAACAATTTCAGTCCGGCGATGAGCAGCCGGGATTGGCGACCGCGCACCGTGCCGCACAAACTCTGATCTCGGCATGTAAGGCTCAAGGCCATAGCGAAGCTACAACCGCGGCGAAAAAAGTTCTCGATGCGGTCCTGGCGCAGCAGGGTGGAAACCCCAATCCTCTAAACGATGGCGGCTGGTTGGCCAAGGTGAAACTCCTGATTGAGGCCGCCCGCCTGGCGGTGGATTCGCCCACCGCGGTAGCCGCAACTTTGATGCTTCTCGCTCCCCCTGCGGCCTTGGAATCCGCGGCTCCTGCAGAGGCTGCCACGGGCGTGGCTGCGACTAGCATCCGGGTTGACTCCGTCAAGCTCGATGCCCTGATGCGGCTGGCCGGAGAATTGCTCGTTGCCCGTGGAGCGCTGCCCGCCTTCGCGGAGCGCGTCGAACGCATTACCGGCGAAGAGTCGCCCGAGAGCACGGCCAATACCATGGCAAAGACCATGGCCAAGGAGATGCGCGATTCCGGCGCCAAGGTTTCCCGTATAGCGGACGATCTGCAAGCCACCGTGATGTCCATCCGGATGATGCCGGTGCGTCAGGTGTTTCAGCGTTTTCCCCGGCTGGTACGCGACATTGCGCGCAATCTCGACAAAAATATCGAACTGCACGTGAGCGGCGAAGAGACGGAATTAGATAAGACGGTGATCGATACCATCGGCGATCCGCTCACGCACATCATCCGCAACGCCGCCGACCATGGTATCGAGTCCAAAGCCGACCGCGCCCAGAAAGGCAAATCTTCCGTCGGTCGCATCGATCTAACCGCCTACACTCGCGGCTCCAATGTAGTGATTGAGGTGAAGGACGACGGCAAGGGTTTGGATGCCGAAAAACTCAAAAGACGCGCCGTCGAAAAGGGCTTGCTCACCGAGAGTGCCGTCGCAACGATGGATGAGGAGGCAGCCTTCAAGATTATTCTCCTAGCCGGTTTCTCCACTATCGACAAGGTAACCGCCTTATCCGGCCGAGGTGTTGGCATGGACGTTGTGCGCAACGCCGTTGAAGCGTTGCACGGCGTCGTACACATTCAGAGCGAGATTGGAAAAGGAACCAGTTGCCGTATCGAGCTTCCGGCTAGCCTGTTAGTCTCCAAGGCCATTCGGGTCGCCGTTTCGGGGCACGAGGTTGTGTTGCCGATTGATACTATCCGTAACATGGTGAAAATTCCGAAATCGGTGGTTCGGACCGTGCAAGGACAACAGATCGCTCCCGTGCGCGGCACTGTTTTCCCCATGCTTTGGCTGGCGCATGCTTTGTCGTTTGAAGAGATGGTGGAGAGGCGGGCAGAGCTGGCAGTCGCGATTATTGAGACGACTTCGGGGCCCTACGGCCTCGTCGTCGACCATTTCCTCGGCGAGGTCGAAATCGTCGTCAAGCCGCTGAACGGCGTGCTCGCCAAGGTGCCGGAGTACGTAGGCGCCGCGATTATGGGCAATGGCAAGACCGTGCTGGTCGTGAACACAGAGAGGCTCTTCTCCCTGCAACGATCCACGGCATCCGCGTAGAACGACTTGCAGGCCGCATTGCCCACGAATCATCGCGCAGACGAAAGGGCGCCGGCTTAAGTTAAATTCGCAAGGCTGATAGAGTGGCTTGATCGCTGCCACCTGGCCAGCGAACTGATCGACGCTCGCAGCTAGCAGCAGGACATTCAGGCAGGGCGGGTCTTGTATCAAAGCGCAGGCGAACGCGCCAACATTTCCACCGACCGCTAAGATGGGGGCCCTCTCTGTCGGCAAAGATCCGGCGGACGCCAACGAGTGTTCACTCTCTACGGAGATCTGGATGCCTTTCCTATAGGGTTTCCGCGTCAAAAGCAGGGAAAACAGCCTGCGCAGTTCTCTACGGAGAATTTCAAGATTTTTCGCACTTCGCAGCACATTTCAAGGAGACAAAACCAATGTTTAAGAAAGCTAGCGTTCCCAGACTCGCTTTCACGGGCTCGACCGCCGTCTCCATGTCTGACGTACGCCGCCCTGATTTGTGCACCCCTAGGGCTGCGGGTTTCTTCCCGCAACCCTGGGATACAAGCCGGAAAAACTGATTGAGGCAACTCTCCCGGCAAACCTGAAATTTGGGTCCAATTTGGGTCCAAAACTGATGAGTTTTCCCGCGGTTTAGAGTGGGAGGGACTGGCAAGTGCATTGGAATCACTTGCGGTTAGCGGTGTCCTGTTGGGCTCATAACCCAAAGGTCGGTGGTTCAAATCCACCCCCCGCAACCAATCCTTTGTTTTGGTTTCAATGGGTTGAGCCAATCTCATTAACGGACTCGGCGACTCTAAACCCTCATTCCCAGTCGATTTTTCCGAAATTGTTTACGCAAAGATTTACGCAAAGTTCTTTTTGAAGCACGATCTTGCCTCCTCTCTGGATTTTCGGCTTCGATTTTCTGATCAGTCTCTTCACGACAGGAGCATCTTTGAACTCCGGCAATGGGACTTGCTCGACAGTTTGACCCACCGCCCTCTTCGCCCAGTATGGTCTCGAAACAGTGACGACACCGCGAACCTGCCCAGTGGCCGCCTCGCAGAAACAGGCGCTCGTGGTTAGACCTTGCCCAAAGTGCAAACGCACTATTCGGGGGAACGGATATTTTGGACATATCCCAGCCTGTCGTGGTGCAATGTCGCAGGGCAATCCCGGACAGTTGGGCGTTCATCAGCAAGCAAGTTGAGACCTGCTCAGACGTTTGCCTACTTTAGGCATTTCGTTCCATCTGAAATCCGTCAGCGAGTGTTGAGTCGCTGCTTGAGCGCGTCTGGAACTCTTAGCAGACGCAAGCCATCACCTCGATGGTTGCTGTCGCTGATTACGACGAGAACATTCGCACCGGTCATCACAACATCCGAGGCAAAATCGGCGTCTCGTTTTCCCCATACCCCGATCACTTCGCCCGACGACGGGTCACGCCACTCAAGGTCGAAATCGCCGTTGCGCGTCACGGCCGCTCGACCGAAAGTCTTGAAAAACGCGTCGCTCGTGAACTCGTTGGTGGCCCACAGTCATTTTCCGTCGGCGTTCCGCCAGCAGTCGCTCAAACCAGCGCGCATGTCCGCTCGCTTCCATCCCCAGACGAACCGCCGTCCCCTGCGCCGCCAGATCACAATAGAACTTCTCCGCTTCCTCGCGGTGCTGCAGTCGCCGCTCTTGCAGTTCCCCAGTCTCGGTATCTACAAACGGCGGATTTCAGCTGGCCCTCGGAGTCCTGTACTGGGCGCGTGGACCTATGCGAATCAATTACAGATCTCTTGCGGGACTGGCTCCTGCGGTTGCAAATTGCTGATCTCGTTCTGGCCGTTGTTTTTTCGTTTTTGCTGGTGCGAAGTCGAGGACCACGCGTGAAGGCACATCGCCATGCTCAAGGCGGTCGAAGATCTGGTTAATCGAAGATAGCGGCTGCAGCTCGATGTCGGCTTTGACCTTGCCTCCGACAGCGAAGGCTAGGGCTTCAGCCATATCCTGGCGCGAGCCGACGAACGAACCGCGGATAGTTATGCAGTTGGCCACAACGTCGAAAAGCGGAACTGGAAATTCGCCAGGCGGCAGTCCAACCAAGACACAAGTGCCGCGCTTCCGGGTCATGCCGACACCTTGCTTGAATGCGATGAGCGAAGGAGCAGTAATCAGAACGCCATGAGCTCCGCCGCTGGTAGCCTTCTTGACGGCAGTTGCCGGATCTCCAGTCTTAGCGTTGATCACGAAATCGGCGCCAAGGCGCGTGGCATGGGCCAGCTTGCCATCGTCTATGTCGATCGCGCAGACGAGTAGTCCCATGGCTTTCGCATATTGGATGGCCAAGTGACCGAGGCCGCCAGCACCAGAAATAGCGATCCATTCTCCGGGCCGCGCCTCGGTCTGTTTGATCCCTTTGTAGGTAGTGATTCCCGCGCAGATCAACGGCGCGGCTTCCGTAGCTGTCAGGCCCGCGGGCACGTGGGCAACGTAATCTGGGTCGGCGATGATGAATTCGGCAAAACCACCGTTAACGCTGTAGCCGCCGAACTGGGCCTGAGCGCAAACCGTTTCCCACCCAGTCAAACAGTATTCGCAGTGACCACACGCCGAGAAGAGCCACGGCACTCCGACGCGGTCGCCGTCCTTCACAATTTTCACCCCTGAACCAACTGCAGCGACCAGACCGATGGCCTCGTGGCCAGGAATGAACGGGAGTTTGGGCTTCACCGGCCAGTCGCCGTGGGCCGCATGGAGATCGGTGTGGCATACGCCGCACGCCTCGGTCTTCACCAGGATTTCGCCGGGTCCGGGAGAGGGGATATTCAATTCCACGAGCGATAAAGGTTTTCCGAATTGCTCGACAACCGCAGCGTGCATTTTGGATGGCATAGGTATCTCCTTTTAGCTTATTTTGTCCCGAGAAAAGTTCGAGCTTAACAGCGGACCTCTCGTTGTTCTGAGCAAGAATGCTCATTCTCATCCGGCAGTAAAGGTCTAACCTCCGAAGTGAAAGCGGCTGGTTTGTCGTAGATTCCAATGCGTCGGAAGAATAAGTACGGCTTCTAAACGAAACAGTGAGGTGTGCCCGTGATTGAGCGTCTGAAGGAAACTGGGGGAGTCGCGTTCGGCTTTAAGGTTGTCGGAAAGCTATTGGACGAGGAACTCAAGACATTCGAGATGCAGCTTGAGTTCTTCATTGCCCAGCACAAAAAGCACCCGATCGGCATCCTTGTGGACCTGACGGAAATGCACGGAGCCGAATGGAAGGCACGCTGGGATGATCTGCGGTTTCTCCAGAAGCACACGAATCATATCGCTCGTATGGCAGTCGTCGGAGCCCACCGTTGGGAAGAGGTGGTGGAGCTCTTTGCTGCCGGAGCCGCCATTCTCCAGTCGGAGACGCGCTACTTCGAATCCTCCGAAATTCAGCACGCCTGGCAATGGGCGAGAACCGCGAAGCACGCTGAAGATGCTCCCGTCCGCGTGATCTCGCCGGCTACGGGGATTTGGAAGGATTACCGTCCCGAGTTTGTGGGCGTGTAATCGAACACCGAATCAAACACTGACACTGAGCAATAAAGACCAGTCTTCGCGTGTATGCGTTGTCATACTGCGAGTGGGAACCTGTGTTGATGGGTTGAACAAATGCCGGCTAATAGCCGAGGAGATTAACAAATGTCCATCGAAAATTCAGTTGTCGCGATTTATCACACTCATACGGATGCGGATCGGGCGGTGAAGGAACTTCAGCGTGGCGGAGTCGACATGCACAAATTGTCGATCGTCGGGAAGGGATATCACACAGATGAGCAAGTGGTCGGCTACTACAATACCGGCGACCGCATGAAATATTGGGGCAAGGTTGGTGCATTCTGGGGAGGCTTTTGGGGCCTTTTGTTCGGATCTGCTCTGTTCATGATTCCGGGACTCGGCCCAATTTTAGTGGCGGGGCCTCTGGTGGCGTGGATCGTGGCAGGGTTGGAAGGTGCCGTAGAAGTGGGAGCTTTGGGCGCTTTGGGAGCGGGTCTCTTCAGCATAGGCATCCCCAAGGACAGCATTGTGAAGTACCAAACTGCCCTCACCACAGATCAGTTTCTGCTGATCGCCCATGGCACGGCTGCAGAAGTGGCCAAGGCGAAGGAGATCATCGCAAGCACGAATCCTGCAAATTACACACTGCATACCGCGGAAGCTGTGGCCGCGTAGTACCCAGAGCTGCAGACATGCGGTAACTCATTTCAACGAGGCAAGAACATGATTGCAGATAATCGTCGCGACAACGAGCGCGACGAAGAGGAACGTGAAACCGACTCGGCCGGGCAGTCCGGCGACATTCAGGGCATGTCGCGCCCGGCCGAAGCGGATTCCGAGAGTGTCGAAGAATTAGTGGAAGAGGGAAACGCCTTTGAAGCCTCGATTGTTGATGGTGTGGAGAACGCCAAAGATCCGGATGTCTCAGAGGTCACGACCCGCCAAGTGCCGGAGGACAACGTCCCACAGGAATATAGGAATGCCGACTAGCACGAAAACCTGGGCCACTCCCGGCTACTGGCTAAAGGCTGATGAAAAGACCGCGTCTTAATTGGGATGCAGTGAAAGAGACGTGCGATTAAGCACATTTGAACTGGACAGGAGAACCGCGTCATGTCACAGAGACCACACGAACGAGCTGCAGAACTCCACAACCTCGCGGCCCACGCGCACGCGGCTGCGGCCGTCGCCCATGGAAAAGAGAACCAGTTGGTCGCTCACGAGCTAAGTAAACAGGCTCACGAATATTCCATGAAGGTTCACCAACTCAACCAGGACTTGGGCAAGAAGACAGCGCAGGTTCAATGCGCAGAAACTCCGACTCAGAAAGCGCGAAGTGGCGGTTGATTACGACGTTCCTCCGTAACTACGGGTGTTTCTCAGGGGGATCAGTATGACTATGCACAACACCGAACACACGCATCCCAACGGAGAGAGTCACCATCGTCATCACGGCGAATTCCCTTATTGGCGGCGCGCTCATCACGATTGGCGATTTTGGGTGGGCCTTATCACCATTCTCGTTGCCATCGCCATCTATGTCGGAACCAATGACTTATCGATGGTGCCGTCTGGCCGCAAGAAGCAAGTGTCGGCTGGTAGACGGGTTCCATGAACTTCGTATCGGCAATGTATGAGCCTAGAAACATCCTCGATCAAACAAATTAGGCAGGAGATCAGCGTGCAGATCCAGATCAATACGGACCACACAATCGAAGGTCACGAGGCACTGGCCGATCAGATCAGGGGCATAGTGGAGAATGCCCTGAGCCGAATGAGCGATCAAATCACGCGGGTGGAGGTGCACCTGACCGACGAGAGCGGCCCTAAGAGCCGCGAGAATAACAAACGTTGCATGATGGAGGCTCGTCTCGAAGGCCGCCAGCCCATCGCGGCCATCGACGAAGCGGCAACTCTGGACTTAGCCGTCAACGGCGCTGCAGATAAGTTAGCCAGATTGATCGAGCATACCCTCGGCAAATTGCACGATCAACGGAATCACAGAACTGATCCCCCTCCTCCCGAAGCGACTTTCTCAGACCGGTCATGATCGACACCACCGTCAGCCTGCCTGTCGTCGACGACGAGGAAGGAGCGCTGAATCAAGCCCTTCTGTATCCTCTGCGATTCGAACCGATCTATCAGTATCGGCTGTGGGGCGGCCGGCATCTGGCCAACTTGCTCACCGCACCCCTTCCCAGCGGTCCTATTGGCGAAGCTTGGCTGCTCAGCGACCGCGACGACCATCAGAGCCGCGTTGCTGATGGACTGCTCAAGGGACAGACCATCGGTCAATTGCTGCAGCAGTTCCCGAAGCAAATAATGGGAAAGCTGGCCGGGCGCTTCCCCCGCTTCCCCCTGCTGCTGAAGTTCCTCGACGTTCACGAAATGCTTTCGGTCCAGGTGCATCCCACCAAAGCAAACAGGAATCTGCTGCCAGCGGGCGAGACCCCGAAGACCGAAGCTTGGGTTGTGCTGGGAGCCGGAACACAAAGCCGTATCTATGCGGGCCTGAAGACAGGTACTACGGAAGCCGATCTGCGGCGCGCGCTCACGAACGGTACGGTGGCGGACCACCTTGCATGTTTAACTCCGAAGGTCGACGACGCCATTTTCCTGCGCGCCGGCACGGTTCACTCTCTGGGCGGCGATCTTGTGGTGTTCGAGATTCAGCAGGATAGCGATGTGACATTTCGTCTGTATGACTGGGACCATGTCGATCCGAAGACGGGAAAGCCGCGGTCACTCCAAGTCGATAAGGCGATGGCCTGTATTGATTTTTCGGAAGGTCCCGTCAGTCGGGTGACGCCCGTGGTCCAGACGACGACCCCGGTGCAACGCGAGAAACTGTTTCATTGCGAACATTTCTGGTTGTGGCGGCTGCGCGGACAGTTGCCGTTTACCGTCGGCGCAGTCGATTTGCCGCGCGTACTGGTATGCGTCGATGGCGCGGGAGATGTTGAACATGGCGGCGCCACTTACGCCGTCAGAAAGGGCGACGTATTCCTCTTACCCGCGGTAATCGGTAAATGCGTTGTTCGGCCGCGCGGTGCAGTGAATTTGCTGGAAATCGCAATCCCGGATTGAGGTCATCGCGAATTTGGACGGCGGAGGCATAGTGAAAAAGCTGATTGTGTTTGATCTCGATGGCACAATTGCCGACAGTAAATCGGCGGTCGACCCCGGAATGTCAGGATTGCTGCACGACCTTCTCGGTATTGTGAAAGTGGCGGTGATTTCCGGCGGGGATTGGCCGCAGTTTGAAAAGCAATTCGTTTCGAATCTGCCCCACGACAAACTCCTGGCGAATCTTTCCCTCCTTCCTACCTGCGGCACAAAGTTTTACCGATACGAGTCAGCAGATTGGAAAAAGATCTATTCGGAAGATTTCACTACAGATCAAAGAGAAAAGATCCTCGGTTCCCTCAAGAAGGCGATCGGAGTTGCAGACTTCAAGATCGAAAAGCTCTGGGGCCAGCAAATCGAAGACCGGGGAAGCCAGATAACATTTTCCGCCTTAGGTCAGCAAGCTCCCTTGGAAGAGAAGGAAAAATGGGACCCCGATTTCGCCAAGCGGAAGAAGATCAAAGCGATTCTCGACACTTTCATTCCTGAGTTTTCTGTCCGAATCGGGGGCTCGACATCGGTTGACATTACCAAGCCTGGCATTGACAAGGCCTACGGCATCAGAAAACTGCGAGACCTGCTCGGTATTTCGATAAAAGAGATGATCTATATCGGCGACGCCTTGTACGTGGGCGGCAATGACTATCCTGCTGAAACAGCCGGAGTAGATTGCATCCCGGTTAAGGATCCCAACGAGACCAAGCGGGTCATCCAAACCATCATCGCCTGTTTAGCAGTCGATAGTAAGGCGGCGTGAAGTTATGCCAATCGCCGAAAATGATTTGATGACCGGACTTAAGTTGCAACGGCTAGGAATGTTGATGGAGCCGGAGCCTGGGAACGCACAGGAGATTGAAGGGATCCTGAATCCGGCTGCCGCTCGTGGCCCGGACGGTGAGCTCTACCTTTTTCCGCGGATGGTTGCGAAGGGAAATTACTCGCGCATTGGAATTGCGCGAGTGCGATTTAATAAAGCCGGCGATCCTTCCGGCGTCGAGCGGCTCGGCATCGCGCTGGAGCCGGAAGCTGAGTATGAGCGGCGGCCCGATGGCGGTGGTGGCTGCGAAGATCCTCGAATCACCTTCGTGGAACCGCTGCAGAGCTACATGATGACTTACACGGCTTTTTCGCCTGAAGGCCCGCGAATCGCTCTGGCTTTATCGAAGGATCTGTTCCACTGGAAACGTCTCGGGCTCGCGACCTTTGGTCCTTACCACGGCGTCGAGTGCGGCGACGTGGATGACAAGGACGCTAGTCTCTTTCCGGTTGCGATTCCCAATCCGTCCGGGCACCCGGAGTTGGCCATCCTGCACCGGCCACTTTTTCCTGGCACTCGTCCGGAGGAGATCGTTCGCCATTCCGCGGCTCGTAAGGTTGATCTCGATCGGGAAAGCATCTGGATTTCGTACTGCGCAATGTCATTGGAGTCCCGCGATTCGAATCGCCTCGGTCGGTTCATGTCTCATCATCGGCTGGCGACCCCAGTGTCACCCTGGGAGCGTCTCAAGATCGGTGGCGGCACTCCGCCAATCCTGACTCGGCACGGTTGGCTGATCGTTTACCACGGCGTCAGCGAGTTGGAAAAGCCCAGCACCGGCGAACACCAACTTCGTTATTCGGCAGGCGTGATGGTCCTGTCAAAAGAACATCCGCAAGTGATCCGCTATCGTTCGGTAGAGCCGGTGCTGACCCCAATACTGCCGCAAGAATGCAGCGGGACCGTCGCCCACGTCGTGTTCCCGACCGGCATCGACCGGCGCGACGATATCGGCTTATTGAATCGCTTCGATGTTTATTATGGGATGGCTGACAGCCGGATTGGCGTCGCACGTCTCGACATGCCCGATGTCTTACCGCCGGAAGGAGTCGCAGACTCCCCTGAAGCGAAGGTGTGATACGTTCGGTTTGGTTTGAAGGGAGACCGTTTCGTAGGCGTCAATCCCTTTGTCCCATTTACCGCTATTTCGCCGGCAACACATCCGACAGTTCTCGCGTGTCCGCAAGCGGCTGGTTCCCCGAGGGCAGCCCATTTTCTTGCAGCAGGTAGGAAACAATATCCAGCGACTGCTGGGTTGTATAGGTTGTGCCCGCATACTGGGCCATCGGGCCTGTAATTTCTCCCCATACCGTCAATAGCTTCGCGCCTCCATACATCAGGTGCCATGTGGCGCCCTTCAGAGAAGGCCCGGCGCCGCCCTCCAGTTTCGCACCGTGGCAGCTCGCGCACTGTGCCTGATAGAGTTTTTCGCCCGAAGCCGCTTGTTCAGCCGTGTACCAGCCGCCGACCTTTGCCACCGGCGGCTGATACACATGACCGACATCCTGATGACATTGGAAACAATCGAAGGTGTTGGCTTTGGTGAGATCTTTGTGGATCAGAGCTTTCATGCGGCTTCGCGGTCCGCCAAACGCTTCGAGCGAATGACAACCGCGACAAGTAATGTAATTGTGCGCCTTGGTATAGCTTTCGAATTCTGTTCGCAATTGCGGTCGCTGCTTTTCCCATTCTTCCTGAGTCGCAATGGTCTTGCGTGACTCATACCAGAAATCTTTTGCGCCGCGATCGGCCTTGAACAGAAGCAGCTTCACGTACTCCGTCGCCGTTGCGTGGCTGGAATCGTAGGGGATGTGGCATTGACCGCAACTTGCGCGAACCCCGGAGGCATTGATGAAGTGCGGGCCTTGATGATATGCCGCTGAAGACCAAGTCATCGTATGGCAGAGCGTTCCGCAAAACGAATCTGAACTCGACCAGATCACCGCCTTGTTTGTCATCGCAACCAGCGCCACTCCGGTCAGCCCGAAAATGGTGCCCCACAGAAAGATCCACTGGATCACGTCCCAGAATCCGCGTTTTGGTCGACCTTTTGCTGCTTTGCCTGGTTCCGATTCCATCAGCGATCACTCCTTCAGCTTTCCGTTCCCCGGTTATTTTCGGTCGCTTCATTTAGCTATCACTGAACAAACCTGCGCGGGGATGTCCCTTGGCCAGTGGCGGCGGAGCGCTCCGCTCGCTGAAGTCGGCTGTCCATTGCCAGTTTCTGATCTCAGGCATGTCTTCCAAGTATTGTCGAATGTAGTCGTGGTGCTCGTACAGCTTCCGGTTAAATGTGTCGACTACGTCTGAAACTTCTGAGCGTAACCGTGAGATGTACTTCAGCGCATCGATGGCTAGATGAAAACGGCTCATCTTGTTGAGTACTACCATGTCGAATGGCGTCGTGGTCGTGCCCTGATCCATATAGCCGCGCACATGGAAGCGGCTTTCATTGGAGCGTCCATGAACCATCGTGTGAATGAGCCAGCGATTGTTGTGGAAAGCGAAAATGACAGGTGCGTCTTTAGTGAATAGAGCGTTGAAAGACATGTTATCCATGCCATGCGGATGATCATCCGGGCTCATCAAAACGCTCAAGTCCACCACATTGACAACCCGCACCTTGATGCCGGGAACAAATTTCTGTAGAAGCCACGAGGCCGCGCAGGTTTCGATGGTTGGTACATCGCCTGCGCAGGCCAATACAACGTCCGGTTCTCCACCTCCATCGTTGGTGGCAAACTTCCAAGTCGAAGCACCTCGTGAGCAATGTTCGAGAGCTTCGTCCATGTTCAGCCACTGAAGCTGCGGCTGCTTTCCGCAAGTAACGATGTTGACGTAGTTGCGGCTCCGCAGGCAATGGTCGAAGACGCTTAGGAGGCAATTGCTGTCCGGCGGATAGTAAACGCGGATGGTTTCACTCCTGCGTGCTAACGCGTTGTCTACAAACCCAGTCGCCTGATGGCTGAAACCGTTGTGATCATTTCGCCAGGCATGACTTGTCAGTAAAACATTTAAGGACGCGAGCGGTCTGCGCCAGGGATAATCGCGGCATTGCTCCAGCCATTTGGCATGTTGCGTCAGCATCGAATCCACGACTTGCGCGAAAGCTTCGTAGGAAGACCACATGCCATGCCGCCCGGTCAGCAGGTACCCTTCGAGCCAGCCCTGACAGCAATGTTCGCTCAATACTTCCATGACACGGCCATCCGGGCTCAGTTCGTCATCGATCGAAACGGTTTCCGCCATGAAGCAGCGTTTTGTAGCTTCGAGGACGGAATTCAGGCGATTGGAGTTCGTCTCATCGGGACAGAACATGCGAAAATTTGTGGGATTGAGCTTGAAGATGTCTCTGAAGAAATCTCCGAGCTTTCGTGGAGCTTCCGCGACCACTTGACCCGGTCCTGGGATCTCCAGCGCATAACTTGTAAAGTCTGGTATGTCGAGCGCGGTCAGCAGCCGCCCGCCGTTCACATGAGGATTCCCTCCCATGCGACGATCGCCAACCGGCGCGAGTTCTGCCAGCTCGGCGATGAATCTCCCCTTTTCGTCGAAGAGTTCCTCCGGCTTGTAGCTTCTCATCCAGGCCTCAAGGATCTTGAGATGCTCCGGGTTTTCGCGGACCGTGGCAAGAGGGACCTGATGAGCACGGAAGGTACCTTCAATCGGGATTCCATCCACCTCTTTCGGACAAGTCCAACCCTTGGGAGTGCGTAGGATGATCATGGGCCAGATTGGCTGCTTCTTGAACCCGCTCTGACGGGCCTGCTGCTGGATGGTTCGAATCTCGGCATAGCAATCGTCCAGCGTTCCAGCCAGAAGCTGATGTACGACTTCAGGATCGTCGCCTTCGACAAAATAGGGCTTGTAGCCGCGTCCTATGTACAGAGCTCTCAGGTCTTCGTCGCTCGTTCGTCCCTGAACAGTCGGTCCGGAAATCTTGTAGCCGTTGAGATGCAGAATCGGAAGGACAGCCCCGTCCCGCACCGGATTTAGAAAGTTGACGGACTTCCAGCTTCCTTCAAGCGGACAAGTCTCGGATTCGCCGTCGCCGATGATGCAGGCAACGATCAGGTCGGGATTGTCGAAGGCGGCTCCGAATGCGTGAACCATCGAATAGCCGAGTTCCCCGCCCTCGTGCATGGAATTCGGTACGTGTGGTCCGCAATGGCTGGGCACTCCGCCCGGAGTCGAGAACTTCCGGAAAAGAAGCCGCAGGCCGTTCTCATCTGGCGTAATCTCCGGATGGACTTCGGCATAAGTGCCTTCCAGATAAGAGTTGGCATTCAGCGATGGACCGCCATGTCCCGGACCGGCAACATAAATGATGTTGGCATCGTGCTTTTTGATGAGTCGGTTCAGATGAATGTAAATGAGGTTTTGTCCCGGTGACGTTCCCCAGTGTCCGAGCAGTCTGGGTTTGATTTGTTCGGCCTTGAGAGGCTCTCTCAACAGGGGATTCTCGAAGAGATAGATCTGGCCGATGCAGAGATAATTCGCGGCTCGCCAGTAGCGGTCCATCTTCCCGAGCATTTCGGGAGTCAGCGGGCCGTCGGGCTGCGGCGCTTTGGTTGACTGTTGGCCATTGGAGGCGACCGCAGTAGACAAAGCCGCGTCGAAGATAAACTTAGAGGGCTTAGGAGTCCGATCTAAATTCTTTGGCCGCGATTTCGAACTGGTAGCCTGGTCAACCTCTATCGTTTGTTCTTTAGTGGGCATACAAATTATTCCTCTCGCCTACTTCATCGTTATTTCGCCAGTTCCTTGCCGATCGCTTGCAATTCCAGCCACCGCTTCTCCGTGGTCTTCGGATACGCCATCTTGAGATCCTGGAGCGTGTCGAGGACAATACGGGACACAATCAGCCGCGCGTTGTCTTTATCATCGGCGGGAACGGCGTACCAGGGCGCGTGATGGGTGCTGGTCGCGTTCAGGCAATCCTCGTACACTTCCATATAATGCTTCCAATATTTCCTCTCGTGATTGTCCGAGGAGCTGACCTTCCAGTTCTTGTCGGGCACGTCAATGCGCGCGAGAAACCGCTTGCGCTGCTCTTCGTAGGAAAGGTTTAAGAATATTTTGACGATCCGCGTTCCGTTGCGATAGAGGTGGCGTTCCAGATCAACGATCGACCGATACCGTTCCTTCCAGATGTTTTTCTCGTCGAGCAACTTTTCTGGAAGCCGCTGGGTGCGGAGAATCTCCGGATGCACGCGTACGATCAGGACTTCCTCATAGTAGGAACGATTGAAGATACCGATCCGTCCGCGTTCCGGAAGGCGGCATGTCGTGCGCCAGAGAAAATCATGTTCCAGTTCTTCGGCGCTCGGTTGCTTGAAACTGAAAACTTCGCAGCCTTCGGGATTGACTCCCGACATGACGTGCCGGATCGCGCCGTCTTTGCCGGCAGAGTCCATCCCCTGAAAGATCAGCAGCAATGCATACCGGTTGGACGCGTAGTGAAGTTGTTGCAGGGAGGTCAACTCAGCAATATGTTTTTCCAGAAGGTCTTTATATTCCTTCTTTGACTTGCAAAATGGCTTCACGATCGTCGGCCAGCGTTTGATGTCGATCTTCCTGCTGTGCGGTACGCGGAAATCCTTGGAATGAATGTTCATCTTCTTCTTTCAGTGTCACCAAGTGCATGAGCTCCGCGTAGCGAGTTCGAGTGCTCGGAACGAGATTAAGTGATGGCCGTTAGGCAACATCTTTCTTTGCCAGTTGATCCTTCCGGGTCTCTCGCTCCGCCTCAAGCCAGTCTTGATTTGCTTTGCCGTCGCCCCGGCCTCGCTGCTGATAGAGTTCATAGGCCCGTGTAGCAATCTGCGGTGTAAGATCGACTGGATTCTTGGCTGGCGACGGCGTTTTAACCGGATCAAAAATCCGATAGGCGAGCAGTTTCACGCGGTCATTCAGGACGAACCACGCCAGGGCGTAAACCCAAACGAAGCCTGCCCAACGCCAGCCAAGAGGCGTCATAAAAACGCCGTAGACTGCGATTAGCGTCGCCACAATTTGGGTGCCCAGTACTGCGATCCAGAGAATCCGAGCCGGGCGTATCGACCAGAATGGACCGCGCGTGCGCGTTAAGAAAATCGTCAAATGTCCGGCTATGGACAGCTTCAAGTACATCAGCGTTTGGGCATGCGCGCGGTCGAGATGAAATACGCGCTCGGCAAGATAGAAGAGGCCGAACGCGGCCACGACGCCGATAACACCCAGCACGGTCGAGATCCCGAGTACGAGGCGCATATTCCACTTCTCGGGCCGATCACTGTAATGAACGTTGTCATAGGCGATCGAGAGAATCGCCCCGTCGTTGAGAACGGCGATCATCACGATCATCACCGCGGTCACGGGGTAGAAATTAAATACAAGGATCGCCAGCGTCATGAAGAACAGCACGCGTAGAGTTTCGGCGATGCGGTAGATCGCATAGCTGTTCATCCGCTGGAAAATGCGGCGGCTCTCCTTGATCGCATCGATGATCACGTGGAGGCCGGGCGCCAGCAGCACGATGTCTGCCGCCGCGCGGGCCGCGTCGGCCGCGCCGGAAACCGCGATGCCGCAGTTCGCTTGTTTGAGCGCTGGAGCGTCATTCACCCCGTCACCAGTCATACCGACAATGTGGCCGTGCTTCTGCAGGACGTCGACAATGTTGTACTTGTCTTCCGGAAATACCTGTGCGAAGCCGTCCGCTTTTTCGATGGACGCTGCAGTCTCCGCCTTCTTTTGTTTATCCCGCAATACGGTGGCGTCCAGGATGTTCGTGCCCATGCCCAGCTCATGAGACATTTCCTTGGCTATGGCCAATTGGTCGCCGGTAACCATTTTGACTTTCACGCCCATCTGCACCGCGCTCGCAATGGTCGCCTTGGCCTGCTCGCGCGGCGGATCGGACATCGGCAACACGCCGACGAACTGCCACTTGTCGTCCTGATCGGCGCGGGCCACACCCAGGGAGCGGAAGCCTCGTGCCGCAAATTCATTAACGGCTTTCTCAACCGCGGGTTTTACGTCCGCGAGGTTGGTCGCCATCTGCAGAATGACCTGCGGCGCTCCCTTCGCCACCTTGAACTGCTTCCCGTCGGAACCCTTTACGGTCGCTTCGGTGCGCTTGTGCACCGGATCGAATGGCTGGAAATGAAGGACCTGATAGCTCTTCAGTTCCTTAACGTCCTTCACGCCAGCGATCACGGCCAAATCGATAGTGTCCTTGTCTTCCGCGCGCGAAGCGAGGGCGGCGTCGAGGATGATTCGATCGGCAGCATTCCCATTGACGCAGAATGGATCACCCAGCGTGAGCTTGTTCTGGGTCAAGGTGCCGGTCTTGTCGGAGCACAGCACATCCACGCCCGCGAGTTCCTCAATCGCCGACAATTTGGTCACAATCGCTTGCTTTTTTGCCAGGAGACGGGCGCCGACCGCCATGGTGACGGACAGCACTGTGGGCATGGCCACAGGGATCGCAGCCACCAGCAACACCAGCGCGAATTCCAACGTGCTCAGGATCGGGTCATGGCGTAAGAGCGCCGTGGCAACAATCACCGCCACCAAAGCCACTGCAAGAACGATCAGGTAATTGCCGATCTTGAGCACAGCACGCTGGAAATGGCTGACGGTGTGAGCACCCTGCACCAATTCCGCAGTCTTGCCAAAATAAGTGTTGGTGCCGGTGGCATACACCATCGCGTCGGTTTCGCCGCGCTTGATAATCGAGCCCGAAAAGACTGCCTCGCCAGGTTTTCGCGTCGCGGGCAAAGATTCTCCGGTCAGCGCAGACTGGTCGACTTGCACCGGGTCGCCGGCCAACAAACGCGCGTGTGCGGGCACGATGTCCCCCAAGCACAGCCGGATGACGTCGCCCGGCACCAGTTCCGCTACTTTCGGAGTCGCCCATTTTCCGTCTCGCAGGGCGCGGGCCTGGGTCGCCAGCTTCGCGCGCAACGCGGCAATTTCGTTGCCTGCCTGATGTTCTTCCCAAAATGCAACCACCGCGTTGGAAAAAAGCAGAAATAGAATGATGAAGAAATCCAACCAGTGCTTAACCACCCCCGAAAGAATCACAGCCCCTTCGATCATCCACGGAATGGGGCCCCAGAAATAGCTCAGGAACTTCAGGAATAGATTGTCTTTCTTTTCCTTGATCTCATTCGGACCATATTGCGCAAGACGTTTCTCTGCCTCAGCTTGGCTCAGACCTTTCGGCGACGATCCCAATTTTTTCTCGACTTCCGACAGGGGCAGGGATTTCAGATCGTCCTTGGAATCGGACTTGGACACCGGCTTCGTTACATTTGATTCCACGATGACTACTCTCCGTTCTTGTTCCGTCGCGAGTCTCGCTCAAAAGGGAGTCTGGGAAGATCTTTTGGACACGCATCGCGAACCAATGCCAGATGCAAGGTCTTTAATTCCGTAAATTACAGTATCTTGCGGAGGCACTGCGGAAGCTGAGCAGTTTTGCTCAGCCACGGCTATCTGGAGACGAAGTCAGCTTCAGGCAATTTATGCGCGGTCGAAATTTAGCCTTCGCCTAGAAGTCGCCCCTCAAGGCGCAGCGCAAAAGCATCGAAGTATCGCAGATTATTTTCTTGTCTTCTCATTTCTCTTCTTGCACTGTGGGATTAATCCATGGTCCGCCGCTGCCGATGAGTTGCAGAGCCTCGCTGGGCCCCCACGTTCCCGGCTCATACGGATGCGCCGGCGAAACGTTGCCCAGGATCGGATCCACCGCACGCCACTGCGCTTCTACTACGTCTTGACGGGTAAAGAGCTCAGTCAGTCCGCGCATAGCGTCGCCCAGCAGCCTTTCGTACGGCGGCCTGTCGTCCGCGGCCTGCTCGGTGAGTGTGAGTTCCACGTCGCTGCCGGTCATCTGCTCGCCCGGCGTCTTCACCCGTACCCCCATCCCGATGGCGATGTCTGGACTGATACGCATGCGCAGATGTGCGGACGTGCCGGGCACGATCTCGCCAAAGGTCTCCATCGGCGGCCGTTTGAATTCAACGAACACTTCGGTCG
Organism: uncultured Acidobacteriaceae bacterium; assembly: GCA_963822025.1. Classification (GTDB taxonomy): domain Bacteria; phylum Acidobacteriota; class Terriglobia; order Terriglobales; family Acidobacteriaceae; genus Acidiflorens. The sequence goes on from CAWGFW010000004.1 coordinate 22,301, forward strand.
CGGTTAGCGGCAGCATTTTTCCTGCGCGGATATAGATGGGTACGCCGGCCCATCGCCACGTTTCAATGAACAGCTTGAGCGCAATGAAGGTCTCGACCGTGGAAGCCGCGTCTACGCCTCGCACCGATCGATAACCGTTGTACTGGCCGCGCACGACGTCCTCCGGAGCGATCGGCCGTACCGCCTTGAGCAACGCGGCCTTCTGGTCGCGCCACGCGTCGTGAGCCTCCCCGGTCGGCGGATCCATGGCCAGGATGGCCAATACTTGCAACAAGTGATTTTGAACCACATCCCGCACCGTGCCGGCTTCGTCGTAGAACTTGCCGCGATCCTCGACTCCGAACTTCTCCGCCATGGTTATCTGAATGCTTCGCACATAGTTGCGATTCCAGATCGGTTCGAACATTGGATTCGCGAAGCGGGTATAGAGAATGTTCTGTACCGGTTCCTTTCCCAGAAAATGATCGATGCGGAAAATTCGTTCTTCAGGGAAATAGCGGTGCAGAATTCGGTTGAGTTCTTGTGCCGACGCCAAGTCCCGCCCGAAGGGCTTCTCCACCACGACACGCGCATTCTCAGCGCAGCCCGACTTGGCCAACCCCTCGGCAACCGTGCCGAACAAGCCGGGTGGAATCGCAAAGTAATGTAGAGGTTGTTTTGCGGAGCCCAACTCTTTACGCAGTTGGGCAAAAGTTTTCGGATCGTTGTAGTCGCCGTCCACGTAGCGCAAAAGGCCGGTCAGCTTATTGAATGCATCCTGGTCGAGACCGCCGTGTTTTTCTAGGCTGTCCTTGGCGCGCGCTTTAAGTTGATCAAGATTCCAACCTGCTTTGGCCACGCCGACGATTGGCAGATTGAACCCTTCATCTCGAATCAACCCCTGGAGCGACGGAAAGATCTGTTTGTGCGCGAGATCGCCGGTGGCGCCGAAAAACACAAAGGCGTCAGACTGGAAATCTGCCATTACGCCGCCTCCTGCTTATCGGCAGATTTCTCCTTGTGGCCGCCGAATTCGTAGCGCATCGCAGAGAGCAGTTTGGCAGCATATTCTTCATTGCCACGTGAAGCAAAACGGGAACTGAGCGCGGCGCTGATCACCGGCGCCGGAATGCCCTCGTCCACCGCTGCCTGCACCGTCCACCGCCCCTCTCCGGAATCTGATACGCGGCCCGCAAAATTCGCGAGATCAGGATTTTCCCGCAAAGCCGCGGCCGTCAGATCCAGCAGCCAGGAACCGATAACACTGCCGCGGCGCCAGACCTCCGCAACCTCTGGCATGTCCATGTCGTATTGATAGAGTTCAGGATGCCGCAGCGGGGTTGTCTCGGCGTCCTCATCGCGCTTCCTCTTGCCGATGTTGGCATTTTTAATGATGTTCAATCCCTCGGCAAAGGCAGCCATAATGCCGTACTCGATACCGTTGTGGACCATCTTTACGAAGTGACCCGCGCCGTTCGGGCCGCAGCGCAAGTAGCCGTTTTCTGATCTCGAAGGCTCGCCGGTCCGCCCTGGCGTCCGCGCCGCCGAGCCAACACCTGGGGCCAACGACTTGAAGATCGGATCGAGATGACTCACAATCGCGTCCTCCCCGCCGATCATGAGACAATATCCCCGCTCCGATCCCCACACGCCCCCGCTGGTTCCGCAATCGACGTAGTGGATGCCTTTGCTTTTCAATTCACCCGCGCGGCGAATGTCGTCGTGGTAATAGGAATTGCCGCCGTCGATTACGATGTCGCCCGGTTCCAGCACAGGTGTTAGTGAAGTCAATACCGAATCGACGACCGCCGCCGGAACCATCATCCACACGGCGCGCGGTTTGCCGAGTTTTTTCGCAAAATCCGCGATGCTGTCGGACGACTTTGCGCCTTTGGCCACCACATCCTTCACGGCTTGCGGATGCGTGTCGGACACTACGCACTCGTGACCGGCTTTCATCAGCCGTTGCACCATGTTCGAACCCATTCGTCCCAGACCTATCATCCCAAGTTGCATTCGTATCCTCCTCAAACAGTGGTTGGTTGCATAGAAGAATATCCCCGGTTGCCGTGCTGACCGGAGTCAGCTACGGGATGACTCCTCGGCGGTACAGAACTGCAGCGTTGGTGAAGTATGGCCCCGTTTTCAATCACCGTACGGTTCTTGTCGATCGTGACCTTCGTCGCACGTCCGAGGTCGGAGACCTGAATGTTTGTCAGCTGGGTGTCAAGGCCTTGTCTGGCACCCGCGAGGAGGGCGACGTCATGCAACCAACTCTTGCGCTGATCCCCCACACCCGGGGTCCTGACGGCCGCAACGTTTAGGAAGCCACTTACCTTCTGTACGACGAGAGTCGCCAGTGCTGCGCCTTCAACCTCCTCTGCGATGATGAGCAGCGGCTTGCCGGTCTTTGCGATCTGCTCAAGTAAGGGGAGGAGGCCTTTCTTGGAAGTGATTTTCCGTTGATGAAACAGAATGTAGGCGTTCTCGAGGGCAACTTCCATGCGTTCAGGGTCAGTGACAAAAAACGGTGACAGGTATCCGCAGTCGAACTGCACCCTGCGAATCTGCGGTTTTTCGTTGCCTCCAGAGGAGTCAATGCTCGCATCCCGAGCGTCGCTAGATCCGCGTGCATGGGCTAGAATGCGTTCGTCTACCGTCGCGAGTTTTGCGGCCATTCGTGCGGACCTCCATCTTCGCAGGAACTTGCAGGCATACCGACAGAGTCCTGTTCGAGCACGCCGCGACTCTTGTCGTGTCTAATTGTTTAGCAACAATGTGCTACCACACGAACAATCGAGCACCGGATCCCGGCGAGCGGAACCTTCCAGTTTGGACGGAAAGATCGTGGGCGGGAGGCACCTCACCCTGGTCGGCGCTGGGTAGTTCCGGCCGCGATGCGCTGATTTTTTCGACCTCTACAGCGCCGTGGCGGTTCATAATCTCAGTTGCCGCCTGAGCCTTGTCACCCGAGCCGGTAGCGAAGACCATCACTCCTCCCCGCCGTACTCCTTGAACGTAGTCTTCCGCGTCCGCTTCGAGGACCCCGAATGCCGTGAGATCACGAGTCAACCCCACTTCAAAATCCGTGTGTGGCGTACTCATGAGCCCGCTCCCCGCCATCTCGAGAGGCTCTTTCAAAATCCGGACGTCCTTCCGAAGGAAGCCGCTGGCCTCCAGGTCGCGAACGACCTCATCAGCCGATACTGGGCTCTCAAACAGACCCACTGCAGTTTTTGCCATATTGACTCCAATCTAATTTGTTAACGAAGTCTGAATTTTCTAAACAGAAGTTGCTAAGGCGCCGCTGTTGTTGAGACGCGGCACCTTCGATGTCATCGCGCGGAGCCGTTATTCAGCCTTGGCTACGTGGGCGTATCCGCCAAGCTCTTCAACCAACTCTCGGGCGGATGCAGGTACGGCAACTTTGCCGTCAAGAATTTCGTGGCGGTTTACATCGTCGCCATACATGGCTTTGTCACCACTTTTGTCGGCTTGCATTACGGCACCATCCAGGCTCACCCCGGCAAAAATGCCCTTGGATCGCGAGTAAGATAGAATCTCCGCATTCAATTTAAGGTCAGTGCCAGCAGCGGCATTCCGGCCCACGGGGCCGGCCGCTACAGAAGCGTCTGCGCCAAGCTTGAATTTGTCGCTCATTAGGCTTTGCAAGGCGTGATCGTTCATGAAGAGCATCACGATGTCGGTGGAAGAGCCGCCGATCTGATAACCCACGCTTCCGCCATCAATAGCCACAAACATGGGAGCGCTCCAGCCATGCTCGGTGCGACAGGTTGCTATTCCCCTGCCGTAGCTACCACCGAATACGAAGGCAAACTTTTTGTCCCCTGGAATGATGGCAACACATTTTGCCGATTCCAGAAGGCCCGACGGAATGCCCTGATCCGGAGTGTTCATGATCTCCTTGAAGACCTGGGCAGCTTTCTGTGTACGATTCACATCATCCTCGCGGTCCGAGGCGACAGCGGTCAGACTTGCAATCGCTATCAGGATTGTCACGGCCAAAACACGTTTCATCATAGTTATCTCCCTTCAGGGTTGAACTCGCCAAAAGTAAGGCCTCGCTCAGAGCAAAACAGTACGCTTCCACAGTGCGATTCACTCCAGCACACACCAGTTCGAACTGGATTTGACTCGTCGGTCATTCCTTTTCCGCTCGTACGGCAGCGGCCATTAGGCAAAATTCTAGGCGTTACTAACGAGCCATTACTGGTCAATAGTGAGCACTGCAATTGTTTGTGTTTTTAATCTAGTATTTCTCAGGAGCGGACGGCAGTGCAGTTTGTTCGCTTGTTCAGCCGCGTTACCCAGCAGAGCTTCTCGTTCGTGCCTCATCAATCGAAGCGACCAAGGGGATGATTCTTGCCATGAAAAAATATCTGGAGAGCGGTTATCGAGGTAAGCTTTATCATCTTCCTGTTTTATTCCAATCTTTTGATGGGAGAATTTGAATGTTCAGGTATGGGGGTGAAGAGGGGCGTAGTGTGGGCAATCGAAGATGTTTTCACTCTTGCCAATTTCGAAATTGCCGCGACAGCCGGACTCATTGGCTATGTCGTTTTCGAATTTCTTCAGAAGAGATTCTAGGCGAAGCTGTCTCTGATCTGTGGCCGCAAGAAAAACAGTAAACAGTAATAGCGCATCGGCAATCGAACCCTCCACTCCCCACTCCTTTTGGCCGACCATTTCTTGGGTAAAAGCCTCGACGCCATCTCGATAAGGAACGTATCACGGGCGATCCGGAAGTTGGTCGAAAGCGACTGATCGGCCGTAAGCCGTCATTCTCGTCGCGGTTCAATCAAATACACGCGCCAGTCGTTCAACGCGGATGACGGAGAAGAGAGAGTGAAACGCTTATCTAACCCAAATCGAATGGTATTCCCCACCTACGATGCGATCCGCGATCAAGCAACATTCAAGCGCCTGACACACGAACTGAACCTCCCACCTAGCGGACAGAACCATTCCTGGGTTATCGGCAATCCACGATCGAGCAGAAACGCTGATGCCTGCTCCAGAAAGTGCAACCGACAACATCTATTTGAAGAAAGCGCTTTTGAATGCTTCGTGCCGTTGACGCGCTGTATTTAAGGTCTGATCGAACTCTGGTTCGTGGCGCAGATCATCCAACAGCGGGTCCTGGGAAAGGTACGGATAGCTGAAGAAACCCGACTCAACGCTCATCTGCAGCGCGCGCATAGCGGAGATTTTATCTCCCAATACGGCATAGGCTTGCGCGATCTTGTATGTGCCTTCTGCGTCGCCGACTCCTCGGACTCTGATTTTTCTTTCCAATCCGTTCAAGAGATCGAGAGCTTCTGTTTTGCGGTGGTGAATCGAGTCACTGAGAGCTTTTCCAATTCCGCTGTACAAAGTAGGTTCGAGTTCGTACGCACGATCGAAATCTCGTGACGCCTGGTCGTACTCCTTTTCGTGAAATTCTCCAAAGCCACGGTAAAAGAGAAAGAATGAGGAATCGTCGACTGGCAAGCTCTCGAGAAACTTCCGGTATTGTCCCAAATAAAGGTAGGTGTTTAACACCGAGCCGTTGGCCTTTACGAAGGGATCGAGCTGGCGCGCCCGCTCGCACTCCGCGACGGATTCATCCAACATCCCGGCGAACCGGTAGGCATACCCCAATTCCCAGTGAGCAAAGGCATAGTTGCCATTCGTCTTCAAGGCGTCGCGCAGCAGCGGCACAGCCTGCTCAACTTTCCCGGTGTCTACCAAGAGATTGGCGAGGAACATTTGCGCATCCAGCAAGTTCGGTCGTATCGCCAAAGCCCGCTCGTAGGCGGCTTGGGCACGGCGGTATTGCTCGCGGCCGCCAAGCTCGAATGCTGCGTCTGAAGTGTAAGATGCTCCCAAGTAGGCCCAGGCTGGCGCGTAGTTGGGATCAATTTCAGTGGACTTTTCAAGCATCTTGATCGCTAGGGGGAATTTGTGCTGCCCATGAAAATCGAGTCCCTGAAGAAAGAATTCGTACGCGAGTGGATTAACCCCGGCGTCCGGCTTGAGACGCTCCGCTTCCGTCGGAGACAGGGTCAGTTGCAGTTCTGAGATCAGTTGGCTGGTAACTTTGTCCTGGACGGTAAGCAGATTGTCATACTTCAGGTCGATCACCCCTTGCCCCAGAATCCTCTCGGTTTTGGCATCGACCAATTGGTAGGTAATCCGCAAGTTGTCGCCGTCTCGAATGAAACTTCCCGTTAGCAGGGTATCCACTTTGAGCTCTGCAGCAACTTTCTGGAGATCAATGGTCGTTCCGCGATACTTCTCAATCGCGGCGGAAGGACGAATGCTTAGGGAGTTCACATATGCCAATTTCGTGATCAGTACATCCGCCAGAGATAATCCGAGGAAGTCGCTATTCGAATCCTGGCCATGATTTTGCAGAGGTAGGATTGCGAGGCTCCGGGGACTCAAAGGCTGCTCCTTCGCAGATCGAGGGTGAAGAAACTTCGGCAGAACGATCACACCAAGGAGCACGGCGAATCCAACGGAGGAGAGGAAGATGAGCCTGCTGGTTCGTGATCGTGTTGATCCCAGAGGCTCTGCCTTGGGGAGTGCTCCGTTCGCAGCTGGTCGAGAGGAGGGCCAGGAAGTCTCGCCCACTCCACCCTTTGAGTCGTCACGTAGTGAATCGGCAGATTCCAGCTTGCCCACGAACCGGTAACCGCGGCGCCCTACGGTCTCAACGAACAGTGGTTTCTCGGCAGAGTCTCGCAGCGCATCCCTTAGCTTGCTTACGGCCACTGCCAGGCGATGGTCGAAATCGACGAACGTATCTTCCGACCAGAGGCGTTTGCGAAGCTCTTCACGAGTGACGACTTCTCCCGCTGATTCCAAAAGCACAGCGAGCAGCAAAAACGGCTGTTCCTGCAGCCGTACTTTGCTGCCTTCTCTTCGCAGCTCTCCTGCGCGAAGGTTTACCTCGAAATTCGCGAAGCGTACCAGCGGTGGGAGGGTAGACGGCATCAGCGTGCGTCACATTGTGACAGAGTTTAACACGCTCCCACCCAGAGTGCGACGCCCACATTCTATTGCGAGTAAACGACTTATCAGGGGATTGACAGGGTATCGAAAGAGAAGTGTCGAAGAATTGACCGTCGTCGCTGTTCGAGCGACAACTAGAGACACTTCGCCCGGCGTGGCCCACAAGTGCCCCGGCCCTGGAGAACAAATTCATCAAGAGGAGACGCTTGCCATGGACGTAGATATGGATAAACTGCACGAGTTTTTAGGAAAAGCGATCGTAGATTTTGGCGCGACCTTCCACGCGGCGCTGGTGCGCGTGGGAGACAGACTCGGATTGTACAAAGCACTTGCGGCAGGCGGTTCGCAGACTCCGGCGGACCTGGCGAAGCGCACCAACACGGCTGAGCGGTATGTACGCGAATGGCTCTGCAATCAGGCTGCGGGCGGATATGTAAGTTACGACGGCAAGGCTGGCAAGTTTTTTCTGAATGAAGAACAGGCATTCACGCTGGCGGATGAGAATAGCCCGGCATTTCTACCGGGGGCGTTTCAAGTCGCGCTGGCGGCGGCGAAGGCCGAGGAACAGATCGCAGAGTGCTTCAAAAGCGGGCAGGGGATGGGCTGGCATGAACATCATCCTGAACTGTTTGTCGGCACGGAGCGATTTTTTCGTCCTGGCTATTCGGCGAATCTGATTTCATCGTGGATTCCGGTGCTCGAAGGCATGAAGGACAAATTGGAAAGGGGTGCAATCGTCGCCGATGTCGGCTGCGGTCTTGGAGCTTCCACCGTGCTAATGGCCAAGTCTTATCCCAAGTCGACGTTTTTTGGTTTCGATTACCACGAAAAATCCATTGAAACCGCCAAGGACCGTGCGAAAGAGGCCGGGGTCGCCGACCGAATTGAATTTAAGGTTGCGAAGGCAAAAAATTATCCGGGCGCGGACTATGATTTTGTGACGTTCTTCGATTGTTTGCACGATATGGGAGATCCAGTGGGAGCATCGACGCACGTTCACCGGAGCTTGAAGAAAGACGGAACGTGGATGATCGTCGAACCGGCGGCGGGAGACAAACTCGAAGACAATATGCACCCGATTGGGCGGGCGTTTTATGGGGCGTCAACATTGCTGTGCACGCCCGCGTCACTCTCGCAGGAAGTAGGGCTAGCCCTGGGCGCGCAAGCCGGGGAAAAGCGCATGCGTGAAGTGGTGACGTCTGGTGGCTTCAAACGCTTCCGGCGGGCGACTGAAACCCCCTTCAACTTCGTATACGAAGCTCGGCCGTAAGTGCAATATGTGCAGAAATTGTGAGTCTCATGTCCACAATCGACAACGGTCCAAGGGCACTACGACGCGGCAGCGTTCCCGATCCGGTGCTCGGCGCCCAACTACCGGTTTTTTTAAGTGAGATCGTCCAGCAACTGCGGGGCATGCGCTGATCCACGGATGCGGGCTGAGTTCCCATTGCAGGCCAGTGAGTGAGATGGGGAATTGATCTTCTTGACACGGTTTTTCAGACAAGTGAAACCGCTTCGAAATACTTGGGAGGGACGTTCTTAGTGGAAACCCAGGAACCCGTTGTGCATTCTTATCCTCCTGGACATTGGGATGTCTGCGGCCATCCGTGAAGCAATATGAGCGGATAACCGGCCCCTGCCATGCGTACATGGAGACGAATACCATTCGCTTCTACGGTGGCGGATTCTTCCGTAATTGGGTTCGGTTGAATCACAAGTGCTCCTTCCATGTTGATTTTGTGTTCGCAAGGTTCAATTCGATTCGTCAATGGCCCTGGGGGGATGTGTCACTCACTGCCTTCCGAACTTGAGAACACTTTGCGGAGGCTCAAGACCAGCGGCACTCGTCAAAGGCTCCCAAGATACACAAAGCCTCTTTAGACTTTGCCCGCTGGGATTTTGGCTCTTGAGCGCGGACCGCACGGTCCTCGCGTCTTGCAATTTTCAGCACGATTTGCGTTTTGGAAATAAACATTGCGAACTACTTTCGCATTAACTGTAGTGAGCGAGGGACCAAGAGGTTGTTGGTGAGAATCGCGGCGTTAGAAGAAGAATTTTGCGCCCAACTGAACGAGTCGAGGCGGATTAGCACTCACGACTTGCCCAAAAGTGGAACTACCGATATTACCGTCGACAGATTGGGGTCCGAAGAATTGTGTGTGATTGAAAACATTAAAACCCTCCAGCCGGAACTGCAGCGATTTCGATTCGCTCAAGCGCACGTTCTTAAGAAGAGCCATATCATAGTTGTCCAACCCCGGTCCGGAGAAAAAACGCCGTTTAGCGCTGCCCGGCGTTCCCAAGGCGTTCTCGCTGAATTGAGAAGTATTGAAATAAGTCCTTCCATTACTCGGATCGTGATTCAACTCTGGGGCGCCTCCCGAGTAATCGGGCTCATCAATTCCATAGTTGTTAATTCCATTTGGTTCGGCCCCGAGCAGGGAATTGTCGCCGTAGTTGACCAGCGTCACGGGCAGACCAGAACTGAAATGCGTGATCCCCGAGACTTCCCATCCCTGCGTCCAGCGGTCTGATACTCGGAAAAGGTTCTCGAATGGAATCCTGTAGTTGTAACTCACAACATAGTTGTGCCTGACGTCAAAAGAAGACAAGGCATAGCACAGAGCGGGATTAATCGGATTGACCTCTTCCCCCAAATTGGAAGACTCATCCAGCGACTTGCCGTAGGTGTACCCGGCCGACAATTCCAGTCGTCCGCTGGTGTGGCGCAGGCTAAGCTGAAAAGAGTTGTAATTCGATTTCCCGATCGTTGTCTGCTTCGTGTCGCTTCCGAAATTAGAACCTAGTGGCCCTCGCGTTCCGTCGATTACCTGGCCCGAGACGGTTGCGAATACATTGCTCTCCCCAAAAGGACCACACGTCGGAGAACCCGGCAACACGTCGCCCGGCTGACTGAGGCTCAGGCACAGCGCCGGATCGCCGGCATTGGCTTCCTCCATCACAAGAAGCCGGTGCGACTGCGTTCCCACATAGCTGGCGCTTAGTACAGTATTCCCTCCCAGTTGGCGCTCCAGCGACAGCATGTATTCCTCGACATACGGGATTCGGTTGGTCGCGGCATATCCGGGAATACCGCTGATCGGTTTATATTGCGACCAATTGACATTGGGGTCCGGGTGGCTGAGGGACGCCTTTTGCGTGACCAGTGCAACCGGAAATGGCTGGCCTTGGAACTGCCCGGTTGACGCAGTGATGAAGGGAGTGGCAAACAGCGGCGGGGCTGGACTCGAATAGGTGATGCCAAAGGGAGCGTTCCCGGCTAGGATGCCCACAGTCAGCGCCTCGATAGCGGTGTAATACATTCCGAAACCGGCTCTTATGCTTGTCTTTGCCGGCCCACCCAGAATCGTACCCAGAAGAGTGCCTTCCGTCCCTTCGGGCGAATAAGCCAGGCCGATGCGAGGAGCGAAGTCCAGGTTGCCGGGAGGCGCCAGGGTTCGAGGAACGCCCGGATCGGTGGGAAACAAGATTCCTGCTGGCGCTCCAGGAAACACCAGCGACTGTTTGCCGGGTTCGAACGTGGAGATTCCGTTGTTCTTTTCATACCAGGGCTCGATGCGATCCCAGCGCAGGCCGTAGTTCAGAGTCAGGTTGGAGCGCAGGCGCCAACCGTCCTGCAGGTACAAGCCCCAGTACTTGTTGCGACCATAAAACGGTTGCAACTGACTCTGGTTGTATTGACTCGGAAATCCCAGCAAGAAATCCTCGAAGTCGGAAACCGTGTCGCTGCCCGCGAATAGAAAGTTGCCGTTGAATTGCGCGATAGCATCGGTGTTGACTTGGTCGTAGTGAAATTCCAGCCCGAATTTCAGGGTGTGACGCCCCACGACTTTTGAGAAATTGTCCGTCCACTGAAACGTATTGTTTGCCTGCTTCAGTTCATTGGCGTTGGTTCCGATGGAGAACGCATTGAATACTATGTTTTCAACCCCTTCTCCTGATGGATTGAGGGGTACGATGCCGGGTGTTCCCGCCCCGGTCACAAATCCCTGCGACGCCAGGCTGATACCGAGTCCGCCGACCGGTTTCCCGAGATCGCTGTGATCGCGCATGTAAGTGAAGTGAAATTCGTTTACCGCCGTCGATCCCAGCGTCTTCGTGTCACTCAGGCTGAGCAACTGGGCCCGTCCCAGGTACAGCGCGTTGAAGCCCGGCACACTCGCCCCGCTCTGTGCCACTGGATACGGATTGTTGAGCGTGTAGTCGTCCAGAAAGTAATAAGCCGAGAGCGTCCCCCAATGACTGTTGTGGTCGAGACGATACGCGCCTTTATCGTCGCGCAAAGTTTCGTTGTAGGTAGAGGTCGCGAATTCGTTCGTGCCTGCGTTGGGCCGCGGTATATATTCCAGCAGATTCCGGGCCGGGGCAGACCATTCGCTTTGCGGGATAGTGTCTCCATTAGGAAAGACGCCGTTGCGCTCAGCGAAGGTTGGCACCGCAATATCGCCCGTATCCACACCCTCCGTCAATCGAGTGCCTTGGTAATCAGCGAAGAAAAAGGTCCTGTTTCTTCGGATCGGCCCGCCGAATGTCCCTCCAAATTGGTTCTGGTCAAAGGCGCCGCGCGTCGGAGAAAAGTAGTTGCGGGCGTCGAGATCCGTGTTGCGAACGAAGTCAAACGCGTCGCCACGAAGCGCATTCGTACCGGATTTTGTAACGACGTTGATCTGGCCTCCACTGTGTCCCCCATATTCGGCATCGAAGTTGCTGGTAAGAATGCGGAACTCGGCGACGGAGTCGAGGTTCGGTATGATCGCCGTCCCAGAATTGACATCTTCCTCGGCGTCGCTTCCGTTCACCGTAAATGCGTTCGAGAACTCGCGTTGCCCGTTGATCGAAATCGTACCGGGATTCAACCCGCCTGAGGGCGAAAGGGCACTCACACCTACGTCCTGCTGCGTGTTCGAGGTAAGAGAAGTCGTCGGAACCACGCCCGGCTGGAGCGCCAGGAGATCCGTGTAACTGCGCCCATTCAAGGGCACGGCAGCCATCTTCTGACCACTGATCACTTCGCCCATCTGTGTCTCGGACGTTTCCGCGTGCACCGCAGTGTCAATTACCGTAACCGCGTTCCCTTCCGCCCCTACATCGAGGACGGCGTCGACGGTCAAGGCACGGTTGGTGTCGACGTAGACTGCGGTCCGCAGGTAGAGCCTGAAGCCCGTCTTCTCGATCGCGATGGTGTAACGTCCCACGGGGAGTTCGGCAAAGGAGTAAAACCCACCACTGTTGGTTGCTCCTCGGACCTGCAATCCCGTATCGAGGTTCTTTGCGCTCACGGTTGCATCCGGAACTACAGCACCGCTTGCATCCTTTACCGTGCCGGACACACTTCCACCCGTCCCGGCTCGCGACTCACCAGCGGCGAGCACGACTATCGCAAAGGAAAGAAATAAAGTAAGACGCTTCAAGAGATTAAGAAGAACAATCAGATTCAGACCTGCCCCAGCCCCGCGGTCATTGTCCTTTCTTTTTATCGACTCACGGTAAGTCCACAAGATGCGACTGAGTCGCAACTACCTCGTAAAAAATAGCCATTACGTCTTGGTTTTGTGGCACTGTTTGCAGATTCCGCCTACTTCCAGTCGCACCACCCGGATCTGGAAACCACTCTGCTGGACCATCTCTTTCTTGAGCTTGTCGAAAGATGGGCTCACGTACTCCATGATTGCGCCACACCGAAAACACGCCATGTGGCAATGATCGCGGCTGGTTTTTGCTTCGTAATAGTGCTTTTCACCCTCGATGTGCATCAAATCCAGTTCGTCGATCAACCCATGTTCCTTAAGCAACGCAATCGTTCGATAAACGGTGGCTCGATCGATAGCGGCATCCTGCTTCCTGGCAATCTCCAACAGTGTGGCAACATCGAGATGCCGGGGCGAATCTTGAATAATGCCAACAAGTAAGCGTCGCTGAAGGGTCATGCGTATTCCCCGAGCGGCCAGTTCTTTCATCAGGGAGGGACGGGTGATCGTGTCGCCTTTCGATCTTCCTAGATGCGAGTCACTCGCAACAATGGCCTCAATTTGCATGTCTTCCCTCCCGCTCGCAACGCTAGTTGCAACTACGTCGCAATCTGTAAGTCTCATTGGACTGGATTCGCGTTTTGCTGTCAAGGCGTCCTCCCTGAGCTCCGCCCGAGTCGCAGTAAACTGAGCCTTTTCAAAGCCGATGCGGCAATAACGCTCATTAGGCCCGCCGCTGGTCTCGAGCAGCACGACCCAGTTTCCATTGTTATCGATCTTCGGTAAATTGCAATTTCCGGTTGTGATGGCGCGTCCACGGATGGATACTGTTCCGCGATGGAGCGATATGTGGCAGAGGAGGTTCAGCTTCCGCTTCTGGTGTGCGTGCAGTGCGGATATTCGTGGCACGCAATCAGACCTCGGAAACCGAAGCGATGCTCGAATCATGAGTGCCGATCATTGTGTTGGTATCCGACTAAGTACCAGAGGTTTCAAAGGAAGTCTGCTCGCTTGGCGCAACCTGCGACGGAGAGGGCATTTTCTTCGCCACCGAGTGAGGGGTGGGCTCCCCAATTGGTGTGGAACTGAATGATCTGCGACGTTTCTTGGCGGTTGCAGAGGAGCGAAGTTTTGCCAAGGCTGCCAGGTGACTCCGCATCAGCCAGGCGATCCTGAGTCGGCAAATTCGCAAACTAGAAGCAAAGCTCAATGTCCAGTTGTTGGTGCGGCATAGAGGGGCAATTGAACTGACACAGGCGGGCAACTCCCTGTCAGCCAACTCGCGCAACTTGTTTTCCCTGCTTGCGATAACGCTGCAATCAGTTCGGACCGCAGCTCAGATCCCGCACCTCTCCACATCCCATGTTGCCAATCGTAATGGTCCGCGCAGGGACCGCATGCCAGGAGTTTCGAACTTAATGCTCGCCAAGTGGTAGTCAGGGGTTAAGACGGCGCACACGAAGGTGTGATTCAAATCACAGCGCGGCGAGTCGTCACCAGGCATTATGAAAATGAAATTCAATTTCATTGAGATTGAGTTTCTTTTCTTAAACGTTTAAATGCGACTTCGTCGCATGTGGAGCGAAGGACAGCGTGAGGAAAGAAGGCGGCGCGTTCGTGCAAAAAGGGAAGCAGTTGGCAATCGGGGTGCTACGGTGGAGTTTGCTCTTTTTCATCTGGTCTTCTTTGAGTTTCGCGAGTGAAGCAGGAAGCATTTCAGGAACGGTTATAGACCCCAGTGGTGCCGTAGTCCGTGCGGCGATCGTAATCATCAGTAACTCGGGTACCGGAGCACACGAGAGTTGCAGCACGGATTCTGATGGCCTTTATGTCTTCCCCTCGCTTCCCGCAGGGCACTACCAGATTGAGATTGCTATGCCTGCATTCAAACCGTACCTGCAAACTGGCATCGAAGTCGTCGCAGCGGCTGCGATCAAACTGGACGCCAAGCTTGAGTTGCAGTCCGATGCGACAATCGTTGAGGTCAGTGCCGACAGCCTCCAGATTGATGCTTCAACAAGTCAGATGGGCGAAACCATCGCCGCCAACAAGATGACCGGCGTGCCGTTGAACGGACGCAGCTTCACCGATCTCGTCGCCCTTCAGCCAGGCATCGTTCCAACCAGTTCCCAGCAGCCGAATGCCGTGGTCATGAGTGGCGTCACAAGTACAGCGCCGTCCGGCGATCTCAACGCAGGAAACACTTCCATCAGCGGGCAGCGCGAGACTGCCAATGGGTTTCGCGTTAACGGCAGCGACGTGGAGGAAGACGTCAACATGGGAACCGCTATTGTTCCCAATCTTGATTCGATACAGGAATTGCGCGTTCTCACCAACAGTTTCGATGCAGAATACGGTAATTACAGCGGGGGCCAGATTCTCGTTCTCACCAAGTCGGGCGCGAGTCGATTCCATGGGGATGCATTCGAATTTCTGCGAAACACCAACCTCGACGCGCGAAATTATTTTTCTGCTGAACGCGCGCAGTTTGATCAGAATCAATTTGGCGGAACAATCGGCGGCCCAGTCAGGAAAGACAGAGTGTTTTTCTTCACGGATTATCAAGGAACTCGTCTGAACCAGGGCGTAGACACGGGCCAGATTTCGGTACCTTCTCTGCAGGATCGAGCAGGCAATCTCTCTGATCTAGCTGACTCGTTGACGGGAATCGTGAACGGGCAGTATTGGGCTGACCTGCTCTCACAAAAGCTCGGTTACCCGGTTCATTCCGGCGAGCCCTACTACACTTCAGGTTGCGCCAGTTCGTCTCAATGCGTCTTGCCTAACGCACGCATTCCACTGAGTGCTTGGTCAGCCCCTGCTAAGACATTACTGAAATATATTCCCAAACCTGATGAGGCAGGAAATGTGTTTTCTACATCAGCGTACAACGAGACCCTTCGTGACGATAAAGGAGCGATCAGAATAGACGCCAACACCCGCTGGGGATCGCTTGCCGGGTACTACTTCCTAGATGACTACGCTCTGAACAACCCATACCCCACGGGCCAGGGAGGGGCCAATGTTCCGGGTTTCAATGCCACGACGCTCGGTCGGGCGCAGCTGCTGAGTCTCGGCATCACAAGGGCGTTTGGAGCAGATGCCGTCAACGAATTGCATTTCAGCTACATGCGCGATGCGAACAACGCGGGACACCCGGTAGGTGGTGTCGGGCCGAGTTTGGCTTCGCAGGGATTCGTCAACCCATCGGGTGCACCGGGGATCATTCCGCTAGCCCCAGCGATTGAAGGCATCGAGAATGTTTCGTTCAACGACTTTACGTTCGGCGAGGATATCACCGGACTGACACAGGTCAACAATACATTCCAGGTGATGGATAACTATTCGAGGATCATCGGCAAACACACCTTAAAGGTTGGTGGAGAACTGCACCTGGACCAGATCGATACAAATCCCGATCCTATATTCAATGGTGCTTTCGTCTTCCAGGGAACCGAGACTGGTGCGGACATAGCCGACTTCCTGCTTGGCATCGCCAGCAGCTATAACCAGGGAGATTCCCAGCGGTTTTACAACCGCAACAAGTACGCCGGCCTCTTCGCCCAGGACAGTTGGCGGCTGCGGTCCAATCTCACGCTGAACTACGGCCTGCGTTGGGACGTGATCGCGCCGTGGTCCGAGAAATACAATCAGCTCCAAACCCTTGTCCTGGGCGAGCAGTCCCGAGTTTATCCGGGTGCGCCTGTTGGACTGGTGTTTCCCGGCGACCCCGGCGTTCCCCGGACACTGGCGCCGACGAAATACGACAGTTTCGCACCGCGCATTGGGTTTTCCTACTCCCCGGATCGGCAGGATGGCTTGCTCGCAAAGATCTTCGGTGGACCGGGCAAGACGAATATCCGAGCAGGCTACGGTCTTTTCTACACCGCATTCGAAGGATTGTCCGCGGGCATCATGAGCGCCAATCCGCCATACGGCTACGATTACACAAGTCTTGCTCCGCCGTTGTTTAACACACCTTTCGTGGACGCTGCGAGCGGCCAGAGCGTTGGCCAACGCTTCCCACTAACCTTTCCCTCGTTTGGAGCTTCGCCGAATCAACCAGATTCGAATGTCAACTGGTCGCAATACCTCCCGATAACGGGCGTGCCGTCGTTCTTCCACGGGGACGTACCGCCCTACTCCGAAAGTTACATGCTATCGGTGCAACGGGAAATCGCGACAAAGACGTTCCTGAGCGTGAGCTATGTTGGCACGCAGGCGCATCACCTCCTGGTGCTCACTTCGGCGAATCCAGGCAATCCCGCGTTGTGCTTGAGTCTGAGTCAGCCGAATGATGTCATGCTGGGCACTCCGACCTGCGGACCATTCGGAGAGAGCGGTACCTATACCAAACCTTCGGGCGCCGTCATTCAAGGAACCAGAGAGCCCTTTAGCCCCCAGTTCGCCGCCGTTACCTATCAGAAGACCATCGCGAACTCGAACTACAACGCCCTTCAGATCAGTCTCCGTCGCAGCTCCGGGCCAATCGAATTCATGGTTGGATACACCTACAGCAAGTCTCTCGATGAATCTTCCAGTCTGGCTGAAGCAGTGAATCCAATCGATCCACGGCTGAGTGGAGGGCTTTCTGCCTTCGACATGCGTCAGAATTTTGTGGCGAGCTACAGGTATCAGCTGCCGGTGAACAGTCTTTTCCGACGCCAGAACGGATGGACAGAAGGTTGGTCCGTTTCCGGGTTGACGCGATTCACAACGGGGTTCCCTGTAACTCTTTACAACAATACCGATCGATCCCTGCTTGGAACCATACCAAACGGCATTAACAACAACGGGGTCGACACGCCAAACTTCACTCCTGGCAACCTCCAAATCAACACCAACCCACGTAACAGAACCCCGGCCTTCAACACGTCCCTGTTCAGCCTGCCAGCATTGGGCGAGATCGGTACGGCCCGCAGGCGCTTCTTCTACGGACCCGGAATTAGCAACTTTGATGTGGCTCTCGAAAAGAATCTACGGTTCTCCGAGTCCAAGTCGTTAGAAGTCAGGATGGAGGCATTCAACGTCTTGAACCACGCCCAGTTCTACGGACCTGCGGCAGTGAACGGCAATATCAGCAGTGCGGATTTCGGGCAGATCGTGAACGCAGCGCCTCCGAGGTTGGTTCAGTTGGCTTGCAAATTCTTGTTCTAAAGGCCTCTCGTAGGTTTACTAGTACAGTAGTCATCCATACCTTAGGTCGAGGCCTTCTTGAAACCGCAGCCTGATGTCCGTCACGCAGGGCTGTGATCACGAGCACAGATCAGTTATGGACGATCGCCTAGAGTGCGTGAGTGCTGGAGAAGAAACGGTTACAGTGTCGATTATCCGGTTCATTGATTCAGTTTAATAAGCCTTCCCCCTTCTCCAGCACATTCTCGTTTCAGCTTCCCCGCAATCGGCAAGTAAGGTTGATCGGCGTCGGAAATTGAGTCACCCCCATGATCCGATACGTTCTTTCCTGCAAACAGTGTGCATTTAGTGCGGACGCGAATGATCTGCGTGGCCTCGGTTCACATCTCAACAGACACGGGTCCGGCTGTGGCCGTGACCCCGTGCTTGCACTACACGGACAACTAGTAGATGGGGCAGTCTCCGCAGTCCGATCGTCCCGAGAAGGCGCTGATGAAGCGCAGCAGCAAGCTTCTCGTTGCGCCTGATACCATCGGTCGAGAACGGGAACCAGTTTGCCCTTCTCCCGTAACCTGTGCCACGTAATCACTAAGACATCTCTGAAGTCGAGGTGAGGAGTCTTACCTTCCGGCGAGCAGCCATCTCGTCTGCAATGTCGGCTTTCTCGGTTGAAGACAAGATCCTCCTCCTTATCCTTTCAATCAGTTGCAGCCTTTTGTCATAAGCCCATCCGCTGACTTTGCGCTCACAATCGCCTAAACTGCCAGCCGTTGCCTGTGTGCTGTCTCATCTTGTTTTTGACCCAGGCGTTCAGGTAGCTTTTGTAGCTGGACCGCGTTGCATACGCCAGCCGTGCCATCTCCATCGTGTCGGTGAGGTATGTATCGCGACAAGCGATTGGCGTGGTTCGATGCTACCGCCGTTGTTGAAGTCATTGAGCATCTGGATGAGCCCCGGCTGGCGGCGTTCGAGCGAGTGCTTTTGAGTTCGCCCGCCCCGCCACAACTCTAAGGCCCGTCCGAAGCAGAAGGTTGAATTTAGAATGAAGATGACCCTCTTGAAAGCCCGGCGAGCGGATTGTAGGTCAGGCGCTGCTAAAATCCCCGAATTGGAGGTTGTTTCGGTTCGGGTTGCGAAGATAGTTGCGCGAATATTTTGATGATGTGCGGATCAAATTGTGTTCCTGATGTTCGTTGCAGCAATTGAGCTGCTTCGTAGGGAATCAGTCCTTTCCTATAAGGTCTATCCGAAACCAACGCATCATAACAATCTGCGATGGTAAGAATTCGGGCGTGCAAATCGATATTCTCACCGGCGAGACCCTCAGGATAACCGGAGCCGTCAAACCATTCGTGATGTTGGGCGATCATTGGCAAAATATCGCGGAAGCCCGGTATGGGTTCGAGGATTCGAACCCCAATTTTCACGTGGTCGCGCATAATCCGCATCTCTTCCGCGTCGAGCCGGCCGGGCTTGTCGAGAACTGCGGGGGGTGTGCCAATCTTGCCGATATCATGCAGCATGCCTCCGCGGGAAATGATATCCAAGCTCTGAGCGTTCAGGCCCATGGCCTGCGCTATCTTCAAAGCCATGCTTGTCACTCGCTCGGAATGGCCGGCGGTCCAGGCTGACTTTGCGTCAATCGCGCGAGCTAAAGAAGTGAGGGTGCCGATGTCTGATTGTTTCAACGCTTCGAGAGTGACTTCCAGATGGTCTTTCTCGAGGCATGCCGAGCGATACTGAGATTCGCACTCACGAAGCGTGGCTACCAGGTTTTCGCGGGTGACGGGCTTGGTAAGAAACCGGAAAATCTGCCCTTCGTTCACCGCTCGCCCGGCTGCATCCACATCAGCGAAACCGGTTAGCATGACACGTATGGAGGCGGGCGAAATGTTGCGAGCCGCGGCTAGAAACTCGGCCCCGTCCATGCCCGGCATGCGCATATCCGAGACCACGATGGGATAGGGGCCTGCATCTCTCAACTTCGCCAGACCCTCCTCGGGACCGTTGGCCAAGTCGGCAACAAACTCGGAGTGTACGGCACGACGCAAGCCTTCGAGGACTAGCGGCTCATCATCCACGAAGAGAACTCGCGCCCGGTCAGAAATATCGGTTTCTGGAATCTCCGTATTCATTGCGCCTTCATGCAGGCAGATTGCGTATTCGGTCCACAAGGCAAATTGGTCTCGGCATAGGCCATTCTTAAGGTCCTATCGGCGCCAAGCTCGAATTGCTTAAGAAGCAACGCCAGATCGCGCAAGAGCTTTGCGTGCTTCGCAAATCAGGCAGCAAAGTTTCAGATGGGCAGTGAAAAGCGCCGAAGAGTCCACCAAGGAAGTGAAGTGAAGCCAGGCTGCGGTACTGCCGATGTTATAGGCGGACCCGCCTCATGCCCCTAAGCCGAGTGTTGAAATCACCCTCCGCGGAGCTGAATGCCGAGCTGCAGCCGATTCTGAACGCCATGATCGAGGGTCTGTGTGGAGTGGACGCCGCCGGCAATACGACGTTCTGCAATGACGCTTTGCTGACGATGACTGGTTACCGGGCTGAGGAATTCATCGGGAGCAATCTTCACGAACTGCTGCATCACAGCTGGCCGGATGGAACGAAGTATCCGGAGGAAGAATGCGCGTTCCGTAAGGCGCTGGATGGTGCTTATCCGATCCATGTCGAGGGCGAAACGCTGTGGCGAAAAGATGGCACCAGCTTCCTCGCTGAATGCCGGGTGCTTCCTCTGCCCCGCCCGGCGAGGCGAACCACCGGCATGGTCACTTTTCAGGATCGGAGCGACTTGCAACAGGCGCAGGACATATTGCGAGAAGGCGCGGAAAAGTTTCGCAGGATCCTGGCGAGCGTTCCGGATGTGGTTTGGACGTTGGATCGACGGGGCCGCACGATTTACATCAGCCCGAAAGCGGAAGCCGTATTCGGTTACACAAAGCAGGAAATCTGCGCCAGCGCAGAACTCTGGATGGGGCGCATTCATCCCGAGGATTTTGACCGGGTAAGGCAGGCCCATATCGCTCTTTTTGAGCAACAGACTTCTTTCGACGAGGAATATCGCATTCGCCGAAAAGATGGGGAATGGATCTGGGTCCACGTCCGCGCGCTGGGTACGCACCTGGAAAACGGCGTCCACTATGCCGATGGAGTTCTCACCGATATTACGCGGCGCAAACAGGCCGAAGCGGAACTCCGTTCCAAGAGCGCGTTTCTGGAAGCGCAAGCGAACTCGACCATCGACGGCATTCTGGTGGTGGATGAGGGCGGTCGGAGAATCCTGCAGAACCAGAGATATGCCGAGCTCTTCAAAATCCCTCTGGATATGCTCTCCAACAAAGACGATCGGCAAATGCTCGCGTATGTGGCCGAGCTGATCAAAGATCCCCAGTCTTTCCGCGCCAGGGTCTATCACCTCAACAGCCATCCCGGCGAGACCAGCCGCGATGAAGTCGAATTTAAAGACGGAAGGATACTTGACCGCTATTCCTCTCCGGTGATCGACGCCAAAGGCGACTACTACGGAAGGATATGGACCTTTCGGGATATCACCGAGCGCCGGCGGGCGGAAGAAGAGATTCGAGAGAGCAACGAACTGGTAAGACTGGTGTTGGATTCAGTTTCCGAGGCAGTCTACGGTATCGATCTGCAAGGCAACTGCACATTCTGCAATCCCTCCTGCCTACGGCTCCTGGGTTATCAGGATCCTGCCGACCTGTATGGAAAGAATATGCATGCGCTGGTCCATCATTCCTGGCCAGATGGAACACCCTACAACGTAGAGGAGTGCCACATCTACGAAGCTTTTCGCCGCGGGCAGGGCACCCACATCGATGACGAAGTCCTGTGGCATCGCGACGGCACGAGTTTTTTTGCCGAATACTGGTCGCAGCCCATACACCGGGGTGGAGACGTAATCGGCACGGTTGTGACTTTCCTGAACATCACGGAACGCAAGCGACTGGAAATGGAACGGCGGCTGACACATTCCTCGTTGGAGCGTGCCTCGGACGCCATATTTTGGATGGGTCCGCAAGCCCGCATCGTCTATGCCAACGAAGCGGCCTGCCGCGTGTTGGGACGGTCCCTGCAGGAACTTCTAACGCTCTCGATCCCGGATATAGATCCACTTTTCTCACAAGAGATTTGGTTGGCGTTCTGGGGAAACCTCAAAAAACGGGGCTCAATCACCTTTGAAACCCAGCACCAAACTAAACAGGGACGGATTTTTCCAGTGGAGGTGACCGCGAACTACTTGGAATTCGACGGGCAGGAATACAGCTTCAGCTTCGCACGCGACATCAGCGAGCGCCGGGAGACAGAGAAGGAATTGCGGCTGATGCAGTTTGCAATCGAGCATGCATCGGATGCAATCTTCCGGGTGGACGCAGAAAGCCATATCCGCTACGTCAATCAGGAAGCCTGCCGCTCTACGGAACACGCCCGCGAGGAATTGCTTACCTTGTCAATCCCGGATATAGGTCCGCTTTTCCCTAAAGAGGTATGGACGGCATTTTGGGAGGACATGAAAACGCGGGGTGCGACAACCCTCGAGACCGTGGAGCAGACCAAACAAGGACGAGTTTTCCCGGTGGAGGTAACGGCGAACTACCTGGAACTTGATGGACAAGAATACCTGTTCTCATTCGTGCGCGACATCACTGAGCGCCGCGCGTTGGAAAGCCAACTGCGCCATGCGCAGAAACTTGAGGGCATAGGACAGCTTGCCGCGGGCATCGCCCACGAGATCAATACTCCCACTCAGTTTGTAAGCGACAATCTCACATTCCTGCGCGATTCCTGGAAATCGATCCACGAGTTACTCGAACGATATCGCAGCGCGGCACGCGATGCAGCGGGAACACTACCGGCGCAAGTGGTCGCCGATCTTGAGGAAGCGGAACGAAGCTGCGATTTGGAATTCATCGCCGCCGAGGCGCCGCGGGCCATCGATCAGAGTCTCGATGGCGCCCGGCGGGTGGCCCAGATCGTTCGCGCCATGAAGGAATTTTCTCATCCTGACTCCGCCGAAAAAACCGCCTCGGATTTAAACCGGGCCATTGAGTCGACGATCACCGTCGCCCGCAGCGAATGGAAATATGTGGCCGACATTGCTACCGACTTCGACGAAACGCTGCCGCTGGTGGTTTGCTATCCCGGAGACATCAACCAGGTCATCTTGAATCTGGTGGTCAATGCAGCACATGCCATCCACGACAAATTCAAAAATGACGAAAAAGGACAGATCAAAGTTTCTACCAGAACCCGGGGGGAGTTCGCGGAGATCGCGATCGGCGATAACGGCACCGGCGTTCCTGAAAACATTCGTAATCGGATCTTTGATCCGTTTTTCACCACCAAAGACGTCGGCAAGGGGACCGGACAAGGGCTGGCTTTCGCCCATAGCGTGATTGTCAAAAAACATGGCGGAAAGATCTGGTTCGAGACTGAACCGGGGCGGGGTACCACGTTCTTCATCAACCTTCCGGTCGTACCCGCCCGTTCGGCAAAGGAGAATTGATGCCCAAACGTCTCCTTTTTGTCGACGACGAAGCCATGGTCCTCAACGGCCTCCGGAGGGCTTTGCACGGGATGCGGCGGGAATGGGACATGGAATTTGTCGATGGCGCCACGGCTGCGATGGAAGCTTTGGATCGGGAGACTTATGACGCCATCATTACCGATATGCGCATGCCCGTAACCGATGGGGCGCAGTTACTTGAACTGGTCAAAGAGCGTCACCCCGAAGTTGTTCGCATCGTACTTTCCGGACAGTCGAGCCGCGAAGCGGTTTTCCGCTCGATTGCACCGGCCCACCAGTTTCTATCGAAGCCTTGCGATCCTCAGGAACTGGTGACTCGGCTCGGTCAAGCTTTCACCATGCGCGATCTACTCTCGAATCAGGCCTTAAAGACAGTCATCTCGCGCTTGCGATCGATCCCGAGTCTGCCCACTCTGTACCAGGAGCTCACGGCGGTGCTGCGTTTGGAAGACCCGTCTCTGGTTCAAATTGAGCGCATCATCGCGAAGGATGTTGGAATGGCTACCAAAATTCTTCAGCTATCGAATTCCGCCTTCATCGGCGCCCGCGGACGAGTGTCAAGTCTCTTGCAGGCAGTCTCTTTGATCGGCACAGAAACGGTGCGGACACTGGTGTTATCGTTTCATGTTTTCTCCGAATGCGAAAATAGCAGGATCGCGCCCTATCTGCCGGCACTTTGGGATCACAGCGTGGCCGTGGCCTCCCTGGCGCAGCGCATTGCCGCCTCTGAAAAAGCCAGCAAGGCACTGGTGGAAGAAAGTTTTACGGCGGGATTACTGCACGACGTCGGCAAGGTTGTTCTTCTGGCCGAAATGCTCGACAAATATAAAGAGATACTGGGCACCAACCCTGATTCGATTCTGGCCCTCGAACTCGAACGCCTGGGCTGCACGCACGCGCAAGTGGGCGCCTACCTGGTGAGCATCTGGGGCTTGCCCGTACCTCTGGTGCATGCCCTCGCCTTTCACCACAACCCCCTGGATACGGGAGAAAGTCAATTCACTTCGCTCACCGCGGTGCATGCCGCCGATGCTATCGCGAGCCTGAATGACCCCTCCCCTTTGAACCATGATATCGAACTCGATATGAACTACCTTGATCGCCTCGGATTGCGAGAGAGGGAACCGATCTGGCGCAGTTTTCACGAGCAACAAATCGTGACAAAACCTGAAACAGAGCCGAGTGCGCCGCAAGATCACGTCTGTGGATGAGGATGTCGATGATAGTAGGAGGCGATTGATCCTGCGACTGATTGGCGAAGAGGCAGTCAACGAATCGCCGATAAAAGGAAAACGCTATGACGGAAAAAATCCTTCTGGTAGACGATGACAACAATGTTTTGGACGGTTATCGTCGCAATTTAAGCCGCGAGTTTTGCCTAGAACTTGCCACCGGCGGCGAGGAAGCGCTGAAGCTGGTCACTCAGAATGGGCCCTATGCGGTCGTGGTTTCGGATATGAGAATGCCCGGAATGGATGGTCTCCAGCTTCTCTGCAACATCAAAGCCCAATCTCCCGACACCACGCGTGTCATGCTGACTGGTAATGCCGACATTGAGATGGCGGTGAATGCCATCAATGAGGGCAGTATCTTCCGCTTCCTGACCAAGCCCTGCAGCAAAGAGACGATGGCGAAGACGCTGACTGCGGCGGTTATGCAGTACCGCCTGGTCACTGCCGAACGTCAACTGCTCGAACAAACCCTGAGCGGAACGATTCAGGTATTGACCGACGTGCTTAGCCTGGTGAATCCGGCGGCCTTCAGCCGTGCGGAGCGAGCACGCCGTTATATCCATCACATTGTTACCGTCATGCGGCTGACAAATCCCTGGCAATATGAAGTCGCTGCCATGATGTCCCAATTAGGCTGTGTCACTCTGCCGCCCGAAACCATCGAAGCCGTCTATAGCGGCGAGAAGCTCTGCTCCAACGAACAAGCACAATATGATGCCCACCCCAGCGTCGCCTACGGGTTGCTTTCGAAAATTCCCAGGCTTGAACCCATTGCCTGGATGATCGAGCACCAGAATGGTCCCGTCCGCGGAGACGAAGAATCCGATCGATCGGAGATCCGTCTGGGAGCTGAAATACTCCGGCTTACTCTCGCCTACGAACAGCTGATCCACAAAGGCACGTCGCGAACGGAAGCGGCCCACCGGTTGGCCAGCCAGAACAAAGGCTTCAGTCCAGCGTTTTTCGAAGCGTTGGTCAGCTTGGATCCAAACGCCGAAAATGGTGAGATACGCAAGTGCCGGATCGGCGAGCTTTCCCAGGGCATGGTTATCCAGGAAGAAATTCGCACTTCGGATGGAACCCTGCTCGTCGCCAAAGGTCAGGAGGTGACGCCACCGCTCATCGCCAAGCTCAAAAACTTCCATGCCCGCCGGACCATCGGGGGAGAGGCGATGGTGTCTATGCCTACGGTTGCCCTCGCTTTAGGGAACGCCGCTTCGTAGAAGTCGGCGGACCGAATTTGCGAACGTCTTCACGATGAAACGGCGTGCGCCGAGCTCTCCTTCTGGATCGCCTCCGGAACTTTCAGCGGCAGCCGAATATTGAATGTGGTTCCCTTCCCTGCCTCACTCTCGAAAGTCAGTGTCCCGCCGTGCCGTTCGACCACAACCCTGCGGGCAATGGCCAAACCCTGCCCCGTCCCTTTCCCGCTTTCCTTGGTCGTGAAAAAAGGTTCAAAAATCTTGTCACGAATATTCTCCGGAATACCGCAGCCACTGTCGGCGATGGATATCAACACGTACGGCTCCTCGACCGAGGTGCGAACGCGGATCACGCCTTTCTCCTCGGTTCCTTTTTTTGCATCGCCAATCGCGTGAGCCGCGTTGACCAGCAGGTTGAGGAAAACCTGATTCACTTCACCGATATTACAAACGACCAGCGGAAGTTGATTGAATTCTGTTTCCACATTCGCAACATACTTGAGCTCATTGCGTGCCACCGTCAGGGTGCTGACCAAAGCCTCATTGATGTCCGCGGCTGCCTTTTCTTTCCCGTCGGGGTGGGCAAATGCCTTCATGGCGCGCACCAGAGTGGCAACCCTGTCTACGCCTTCAAGTGACTGCGCGATAGCTTTGGGAATTTCCTCCAGCAGATATTTGAGGTCCACAGCCATTTCGGCCTCGGCGACCTCGTCGGCCAACATCAGGCTGGCGACTCCGTTAGCGGCGGCGTCGCTAAGGCGTTGATATTTTTCCATGACTTTGTTGAGGTCGGAGAAGGCATCACCCATGAACCTGGTGTTATCCCCGATGAACTGGATCGGAGTATTGATCTCATGGGCAATGCCCGCAGCCAGACTTCCCACCGCCTCGAGTTTTTGGGCCTGGCGCAGATCCAGCTCCAGCCGGTTGCGCTGAGTGACATCCTGCGCAATGGCGAGGCAGGCCTTGTGACCATCGTAGTCGAGAACCTGAAAGTGGATCTCGACATCGATGGCCCGCCCATCCGCGGTGCAATGTTTCCACTGGCCGGCAGCTGTTTCCGAACCTTGTGCCCGCGATAGAAAATTCGTGAATCGTTCCACTTCCTCGGGAGGACGAATCTGTGTGGCCTTCATCCGCAGGAACTTGGAGCGGGGATAGCCGTACTGCAGCACGGCAGCGTCGTTGACCTCGAGGAAATCCTGGGTCGCAATGTCGAAGACAAAAGCGGCGTGCGGGATAGTAGCGAACAACAAGCCGGCTCGCTCCTCGCTTTGCCGGAGAGCTTCTTCGCCGCGCCGGCGCTCCGCCAGGTGAAGTATCACAAGACAGGTCAAGAGGAGGCCGGCTGCGAGCGTTGCCCAACTGCCCCAGCGCGAGGGCCTGAAGCTGTTTGGCAGAGGATAGGCAGCAAGCTCCCATGTGCGTCCGGCGACCGAAACCTTTCGATACACACTGAGGCCCGAAGGGAGATCCTCCGTCCCATCGAAGCGGACGCCCTTCGGATAGAGCAATCTTTCTCCACGAGGAGCGTCCATGTCGAAGATAGCCAGATTGACGCCAGACACGGTGCTGGGGGCGGCGCCAGCCTTCTCGACCATATCGGCTACGCGAAATACTGCGAGCGTGAAGCCGGCCAATTGTTGATCACGTGCCTTGGACCCGACTGGTGTCGCGCCGCCGCGATACACGGGACGGAAAACCAAAAAGCCGTACTGATCCGATGTCTCCTGCACGAGCTTAATTCGATTGGTCGCGACCAACTGGCCCGAATCCTCCGCACTTTGGAGCGCCGCACGACGGATAGGGTCCGATGCCAGGTCGAATCCGAGCGCCTTTTCGTTGCCCTGCAGAGGCGCGACGAAAAAGACCGGGAAATACACTTCGCGCTCGCCTGCCCTGGATAACTCCCCCGGCGCGGCCCGTTCTTTGAATTCAAAGGATGGGAAGCTGTGTGCACGCCCATTCTGTTCATACTGGTGGCGCATTTGTTTGGGCACCCTTGGAATCCATTCCAATGCCTGAATGGCCTGGTTCCGCGCTAGCAGTGTTGAGGTGAAGCGGTCGAACTCGTCGGGGGTGACGTCTGGCAAAGTATCGTAGAGCGCGCCGACCGAAACCAAGTTATCGACGGTCAGCTTGATGTTGGTTTCGAGTGCATCGAGTCGTTCTTGGGCAACGCTCTCAAAAGACACCTCCGCCTTTTTGTTTTCAAAGCTACGTAGCGTGGTGAAGACGAGCGCGCTGAGAAGGATGCCTCCAGCGACCATTCCTAAAGACAATAAAATACGGCGCACAAGTTTTGACCTAGTCATACCTGTAATCGGCGGAAATCCTGTCCGACCTAAGCCTTAGCCGCCGACGTGGGATGTTTTCGGAGCCGAATCCCCGATAAAGTTCCACGGTCCTCTTGTCGATGAAAAAACAAGTAGCTCCGTGTCTTCCTGAGGAGAGCTTCGTCAATTCGCTGACACATCCTCAAATCCCTCTCGGAATACGCCAGGAGATGGAAGTGGAGCGGTAGCTGCCAGCGCAGGAGTATATGCTCGGCTCACTGGAGAAGAATCGCGCAGGAATCGGCCGCTGGCAGTTTCCCAAGGTTGGTTCTGCCGCGCTGCTCCTTTGGATACTTCTTACCTCTCTCGAAGCTGCGCTCGGTCAAAGTAAAGACATCATGGAGCTGAGCCCGGAAGAACTCAGAACCGTACAGGTTTACAGCGCCTCAATGTATCTGCAGAGCGACTGGGAGGCTCCCTCCTCGGTGACCGTCATTACGGCTGGCCAGATTCGTCAACTTGGCTACCGAACCTTGGCGGACGCACTGCGCAGCGTGCGCGGATTTGAGGTCACCTACGACCGCAACTACGCCTATGTCGGCGTGCGCGGCTTCTCTCGTACCGGCGCATACAACGATCAAATTCTGCTGCTGGTCAATGGCCATCGCATGAACGACAACGTCTACAATTCGGCGCAAATCGGAACCGAGTTTCCCGTGGACATCGATCTGATCGACCGCATCGAGATCGTTCGCGGGCCGAGCTCTTCCCTTTATGGAACGAGCGCCTTTCTCGCCGTCGTCAATGTGATCACTCGAAGTGTCGAGGGCACTGCACTGGAGTTGTCAGCCGACGCGGGCGGGTTCGGATCGTATCGGGGACGCTCCACGATTGGAGGAAAGTATCTCGGAGTGGAGGGACTGCTTTCCGCGACGTTCTACAATAGCGCCGGTGCCGCGCGCCTGTTTTTTCCCGCTTTTGACAACGCCGACAACAACTACGGTATCGCTCAGAATGCCGACAGCGACTCTTCGCAGAGTTTTTACTCCAGCCTTCACTACCGGCAATTGACGATCGAGGCTTTCGCTTCAACTCGCCAAAAGAGCATACCAACCGCTTCCTTCGGACAAGTTTTTGATGACCCGCGCAGCCTCACCGTTGATTCGAGCGGTCATCTCGTGCTCAACTACAGCCACGCGATTTTTCACGACGGAGAATTGATCGCGAGCGTCTATTACGACCGTGCTATTTACCACGGCGTCTACGTCTATCCTCCCGTCAACGGATCGACCACCGATGTGCTCAATGAAGACGCGTCGCGTGGGGATTGCATTGGCACAACTGCCAGAGTAATCAAAACCCTGTGGCAACACCACAAGGTCACACTAGGAGCGGATTTTCGCGACAATCTCCGGCAGGATCAGACCAACTACAACCTCAATCCGTTCCAGCCAGTCCTCGACGATCTGAGAAGTTCGCGGGAATGGGCGTTGTTCGTTCAAGATGAGTTCGCCATTAGCAAACGCGTGATTCTGAATGCGGGTTTACGCCACGATCAGTATCAGCCTTTCGGCGGAACAACTAACCCGCGCCTCGCACTGATCTATAGTCCGCGGCAGGCCACTACTTTCAAATTGATCTACGGGCAGGCATTTCGGGCCCCGAACAACTACGAGCTTTATTACGGCGATCACATCAGTTTGGAGGCCAATCCTAATTTGGATCCGGAGACCGTCCGAACGGAGGAATTCGTCTGGGAGCAAGATCTCGGCACCACGCTGCGCCTTTCCGCCTCTGCTTTCGCCAACCAGTTCGGCGATCTCATTAACCAGCAGACCGACGCCCGCAGTGGCCTGCTCGTGTTCGAAAACTCAGAAAGCGTGCACGGCCGGGGATTGGAAGCAGAGTTGTCGGGGAAAGTGCGCTGGGACATTGAAGGCCGACTGAGTTACATGGTGCAAGGGACCGATAGCCGTTCTACCGGCGTGCGATTGCCGGATTCGCCGGCTCAACTGGCGAAGGCCAACCTGGTTGTTCCGGTTGCACGCCGGTGGCTGGCCTTGGGATTTGAACTGGAGTCCACCAGTTCGAGAAAAACTCTTGCGGGAACCACTCTCGGCAGCTACGCGATTGCCGATGCAACCATCACCAGCCGCGAATTCGGCAGAGGATTTCGGCTGTCGGGCAGTGTCTATAACTTTTTCGATCGACGGTATAGCGATCCTGTGGGAGCGGAGATTATTGGGTCGACCGTGCAGCAGAACGGACGAGACTTCCGAGTCCAGCTCATGCACACATTCAATTTCCGGTGATTGGCGAAAGATGTCAACGCGCGGCCATCCCGATCGTTTCCCTGGAACGGTACAACTGCGCCATCGTTCCGGCATACGGCGGATGTTTGGCGGCTGCATTCTGTTGCTCGTTATGTGTATCCGATTCTCGCCGCCGACCTCGGGCCAGACGGTCGAGGACACGCAAGTGAAGGCGGCCTATCTCTACAACTTTGCCAAGTTTGTAGAGTGGCCCACCAGAATATTCCCCAATGAGAATTCTCCGCTCGTGATCTGCGCCATCGGCGATGAGCATACCAGTGACGTGCTGGAACGCCTCCTTTCTGGCAAGAAGGTTAGCGGGCACCCGGTCGAAACTCGACGGCCACAGTCTTCCGCCGAACTCAAACTCTGTCACATCCTCTTCATCGGCTTCTCCGCCAAAGAACCGATTGCTAACGCCTTGAATGCACTGCATGGGTCGAGCGTGCTTACGGTTGGTCAAAACCGTGAGTTCATTCCTCTAGGAGGAATGATTAATCTGACACTTGATCATGCCACCATCGGACTTGAGATCAATCCCGAGGCTTCGCAGGCAGTCGGACTGAAGATCAGTTCGCGCCTCCTGGTCGTTGCGCGAACCGTAAGTTCCAGCCATTCCGTCGGAGGCGGCCGATGAAGGGCCTTCGCGAGCTTTCGCTGCCGCGAAAGTTGATCTTGACCATGATGGCGACCAGCAGCGCCGCCCTACTGGTCGCCTGCGGTTTCTTCCTCAGCTATGACGTCATCACGTTTCGCCATGACATTAGCGATCGGCTCCATAGTCTAGCAGAGATTACGGGCGCCAACGTTGCCGCTGCTCTGACCTACAATGATCCCCGAAGCGCTGACCTGGTTCTGCAGGCACTACGATCGGAACCGCGTATCGTTGCCGCGCGCATTTACGATCACAACGGAAAACCCTTTGCTTCCTACCGCCGCGTTCCCACGGGCGCGTGGACCGAACTTCCAGACCTCCTGCC
The DNA here is from genome assembly GCA_963822025.1 of uncultured Acidobacteriaceae bacterium. Lineage (GTDB taxonomy): Bacteria > Acidobacteriota > Terriglobia > Terriglobales > Acidobacteriaceae > Acidiflorens. Next base: position 53,466 of record CAWGFW010000004.1, read on the forward strand.
TGCGGCCGGCGACCGGTTGGACCGGGATCGCATAACGGACAGCGCCGCCATTCTGTCGGATGGAGAAGCAATTGGATCCGTGTATCTCGTCTCCGATCTGCAGGAGATTCGCGGACGCACGGGCAGATTCGTGCTCTTCGTGGTGATGCTGATGGGCGCTTCCCTGGCCGCTGCGTTTCTGGTGGCCCTTCTGTTGAAGCGATTGATTTCGAATCCGATTCTGGATCTGGTCAGGACAACCAAGAAGATATCGCGAGAGAAGAATTTCGGTGTCCGCGCACCGAAGTCAAGCACCGATGAGCTAGGACTGCTGGTCGACGGTTTCAATGAAATGCTCGCCGAGATCGAATCGGCCGAAAGTGCGTTGCGCGCGGCTCACCTGGAGTCCGAGCTCTTCATCTCTTCCGTTCCCTCCATCCTGATTGGCACCGACACCGCTGGCTGCATCACGCGGTGGAACCAGGCTGCCATCCTAGTCTTCGGGCTTCCTCTTGACACCGTATTCGGCAAACCGCTTCGAGATTGTGGCATCCGCTGGCTGCTGCCGCAGGGGAACTTGGAAATCGATTCCTGGTTCCACGTCGTGAAATCTGAGAAACGCGAAAATGTGATATTCGAGCGGGACGGGAATCGACGCTTCCTCGGCTTGACCATCATCAACGTCGATTTTTCCGCGGACGGGCAAGGCCGCGGTTTCCTGATCACCGGCGCCGACGTCACACAACATAGAATTCTGGAAGGCCAGCTTCGTCAGGCCCAAAAGCTTGAGGCCATAGGGCAACTGGCGGCCGGCATCGCGCACGAGATCAATACTCCAGCGCAGTTCGTAGGCGACAATATCCGATTCCTGCAAGACATGTGGCCGTCTCTCGAACAAATCCTGCGCCTGTGCCTGCAACTGCGGGAAGAGTCTCTGGCGGGCTCTGTCGCTCCCACTACGATTGCCACACTGCTGCAACGCAGCGAACAGGCGGACGCCGCTTACCTGCTTCGAGAGGTTCCCCAGGCGGTTGCGCAGGCGCTCGAGGGAGTTCAGCGGATTTCGAAAATTGTCAGAGCCATGAAAGAGTTTGCTCATCCCGGAACCGAAGGTAAGTGTGCCGTCGACCTCAATCACGCGATTGAAACGACCATTGCCGTCTCCCGCAATGAGTGGAAGTACGTGGCCGATATTGAGACTTGTTTGGCACCCGATTTGCCTCCCGTACTGTGCCTGGCGGGAGAATTCAATCAAGTCATTCTGAATTTGCTGATCAACGCCGCACACGCGATCGCAGAGATGGCAGGAAAGACCTCGACCCACAAGGGGAAGATCACGATTACCACGAAATGCGACGGCGAATGGGCGGAGGTCCAAATCCACGACACGGGTTCGGGAATTCCGGAAAACATTCGCGCCAGAATCTTCGAACCGTTCTTCACCACCAAGGAGGTGGGCAAGGGTTCCGGACAGGGCTTGGCCTTAGCGCACAGTGTGATTGTGAAAAAGCACGACGGCCAGATATGGTTCGAAAGCGAGGTGGGGAAAGGCACGACATTTTTTCTGCGCATCCCGGCGAAGCTGTCTGATCACTAGCCGACCAGCCGGTGTCTTAACAGTGGCTGCCGCGACTTGAAATCTGCTGGAGCGCCGGATAAACTCTGCGATAGGCGCGATAGGCTTCGTCGAGAATTGCACAGCTTTTCGCATCCGGCTGAATCTCCTGAGCCGTTCGCACCACGGCGTCACAAGCTTCGTCGACGGAGCGCCACTGCCCGGCGCCTGTTCCTGCCAGAATCGCAGCTCCGTAGGCGGCGCCCTCCTCGGCCCGGACGACCTCCACGGCATGTCCATAAACATCGGCCTGTATCTGCCGCCACAGCGCGGAGCGAGCTCCGCCGCCTCCCAACCGAATCCGATCGACGGGCACGATCATCTCGCGAAAGATGGTGAAGTTGTCGCGCAAGCTGAACGCGACTCCCTCCAGAATGGCGCGGATCACGTGCGCGCGAGTGTGAGTGGCGGAAAGACCGATCAAGGCAGCGCGCGCATTGGGGTCGCAGTGGGGAGTGCGTTCGCCCATCAGATAAGGCGCCCAAAGAACGCCATCGGACCCAGGCGGCGCGGCGGCAGCTTCCTCGCATAGTCGCTCGTAAGCATCGCGCGCATCTGTGTCCGTCTCACCCTGTCCGACGCCGAAGCGATCGCGGAACCAGCGCAGCGAAAGTCCGGCTGCCTGCGTCACGCCCATCACATGCCAGCGGCCGGGGATGGCGTGGCAGAAGGTATGAATTCTTCCTTTCGGGTCGAGCGCCGGCCCGTCTGTCGCGGCGAAGACTACGCCGGATGTACCGATGGTTGCGCTCACAGCTCCAGGGCGTACGATTCCCATGCCAACCGCTCCTGCAGCCTGATCACCGGCTCCGGCGACCACGGGCGTTCCTGCTTTCAGGCCAGTCGCTTCCGCTCCGCGCGCAGAAACTCGTCCACACACTTCAGGTGACTCCCACAAAGAGGGAAGGAGCTGAGGGTCAATTCCAGTGCGGCTTAATACTTCGGAGGACCACTGCCGCTTGGCTACGTCCAGCAGGAGGGTTCCCGAGGCATCAGCCATATCGGTGGCGCGTTCGCCTGTGAGTTGGAAGCGCACGTAATCCTTCGGCAACATGACGTGCGCAACGCGTTCCCAGTTTTGCGGCTCGTTCTCCCGCACCCAGAGCAACTTGGTAAGCGTGAAGTTAGTAAGAGGCGCATTGCAGGTGAGTCGAATGAGACGGTCTCTACCAAAAAGCTCGGAAAGCGCTTCGACTTGCGGCTCGCTGCGCTGATCGCACCAGATGAGGGCGGGGCGAACGACTTCATCGCGTGCATCCAGTAAGACCGCCCCATGCATCTGTCCCGAAAATCCAATGCAGGCGATTTCATCGCCGCGGGATCCCAAGGCGTCGAGCGCGCGACGAACCGCCAGACCGCTGGCGTGCCACCAGTCGCGAGGATCCTGTTCCGCCCATCCCAGCTGAGGCGATGCGAAGGGCGCGTGCTCTGCTGTGCCGGAGGCGGCGACGCGGCCGTTTTCATCACTATCAATATCAATGATGAGAGCGCGGGTTCCGCCAGTGCCAACGTCGATCCCAAGAAACTTGATACTCCCTCCTATCCGCAGGATTTTCCGTAGAGACGCGGCCTGTTCTGCATCTCTCTGGGGTAATAGGGTATACTCTCGGCCGAGTAATAATATCGCCCGTGAGTAAGAATCGTGCCGTCCCCACATCTTTCTTCACTTATCCTCCAGCGCCCGGTTTTGCAGATACCGTGCTTGACTTTATGGCAGTTGGAGTAAACAGTAATTGATCGGCTCATCGGCCAACCTTATTGGTTGTTCATGAGTATCTAAGTAGGACGTTCCCCTACCGTAGACGTTTGCCGTTGTGATGAGACGTTCGTTTTCACCGGGAAAGAAGCCCGAAACTTGGATGGGGGATCCATGCCGTACCGTTCCAGTGACGGGAAATGACAACGTCATAGAAGGATCTGATCCTGTTTGACTCAGCCCGGTACAACTCTTGTCGACCTGCTGCGCTCCGGCGACCCGCGCGCCCTGGCTCGCGCTATCTCCGCCGTCGAGAACCGCGCCACCGGCTGGTCGGATCTGCTCAAGGCGCTTTTTCCGCATACGGGTAAGGCGCGCGTCATCGGGCTAACAGGCGCTCCCGGAGCGGGAAAGAGCACGCTGGTCGACCAACTTGCCAAGCACTATCGCAAAGAAAATCGCACCATCGGCATCATCGCGGTCGATCCCACCAGTCCTTATACTGGCGGCGCGATTCTGGGCGATCGCATACGGATGCAGGATCACTATGCCGATCCTGGGATATATATACGCAGCATGGCTACGCGCGGATCGCTCGGCGGGTTGGCGCGGGCTACGGCCGACGCTGCCACGGTGCTAGATGCCTCGGGGCGCGATCTGGTGATGATTGAGACGGTCGGCGTGGGGCAGGATGAGATTGACATTGTGCGGCTGGCCGATGTAACGGTTGTGATTCTTGTCCCCGGCATGGGCGACGATGTGCAGACGATCAAGGCTGGGATCATGGAGATTGCCGATATTTTTGTTATCAACAAAAGCGATCGCGAGGGGGCGGAGCGCGTAGAGCGCGAGATTCGCGCGCTGCAATCGCTGGCTACGCGGACGCATGGCACGATCAACGATCGCTGGACGCCTCCGATTGTAAAGACGGTAGCTAGCGAGGGTGTGGGCACTGCAGAGTTGGCGGAGGCGATTGCCGACTACGAGGCTTATCTCAAGAAAGAAAATCTGCTCTTGAAGAAGAACGTCGAGAACTGGCAGGAGCGTCTGATTGAGATGCTGCGCGACGCGATGCTCGAAAAAGCGCGCGCGCACATTGATGGCGGCAGCCTCGAGCGCTATGCGGCGGAGATTGCCGAGCATAAGAGAGATCCGTATTCGCTGGTGGAGGAGATCGTCGCGGGGTCTGGTAAGCGGGGAGACAGCAATGTTCAGCATTGATCATCTTGGCATCGCGGTGAAGTCGTTGGGCGCGGCTAAGGCTATTTACGAGAAACTCGGCCTGAGCGTTTCTCCGGAGGAGACGGTCGAGCAGGAGAAGGTGCGCCTGGTGATGGTGCCGGTGGGGGAGAGCCGATTGGAGTTGCTGGAGGCGACTTCGCAGGATTCGACTATCGCCAAGTTCATCGCCAAGCATGGCGAGGGCCTGCATCATGTTTGTATGCGCGTTCCCGATCTCGCGGCGGCGGTTGCAAAATTGCAGGGCGATGGAGTGCGGCTGGTGTCGAATGAGATCAAGACGGGCGCCGGCGGGCATCGCTATGTGTTCGTGCATCCGCAGAGCACGGCGGGCGTGCTGCTGGAACTGGTGGAGGGTGGACACTAAATCCATTTGCAATTTTGAGTGTCCTTGCCGATAAATCGACTGGCTGAGCTGACTCATCAGCCACGATGACAATTCATAAACTGACTACCAATATTTCCTATGCTTTTGCTTGCGGTTGATACGTCCGGGAAGAACGGCAGTGTGGCGCTGGCCCGCGTTGCCTCCGGCCAAAGCGAAATTCAAGTTCTTGAGACCATGCCGCTGACGGGTGGCGCATTCTCAGCACAACTGGTGCCGCTGATTGCAATGTTGCTGGAAAAGCACGGCCACAGCAAAAGCGATCTGGGAGCATTTGCGGTTGTCCGAGGTCCAGGGTCGTTTACTGGATTACGCGTGGGTTTGGCTGCTATCAAGGGACTGGCCGAGGCGCTGGACAAGCCAATCGCCGCTGTTTCGCTACTGGAAGCAGTTGCGCGCGGCAGTGACTCGCGTGCTCACGTGCTGGCCGCGCTGGATGCGGGTCGCGGTGACGTTTATGTTGGCGACTATGAGTTGGCGCCCGAAGCTTGCATGCATAGTGAACGGCTCCTTAGCAGGGAAGAGTTGATTGCGGAAGCCAAGTCCAAATCAAAATCTGAAGAGAAGCTCGTGGTCACGCCTGATGATGCTTTGGCTGAAATCCTTCGGGCTGCCGACATTCGCGTTGAAGTGATTGAGTATCCGCAGGGCGCGGTGATCGCGCGGCTGGGTTGGGAGCATCTTCAGCGCGGGCAGACGGTTCATCCCGAGGATTTGGAGGCGAACTATATACGCCATTCCGATGCGGAGATTTTCGCGAAGAACCGGTGAGAGCATTGGCGGTCCGCGGGCTGTCTTGCGTTTAATTTTGCTGAAAGCTTTAACCACAAAGGTCACTAAGGAACACGAAGGAAGTGCCCGATACGAAGCTTGTCGCCATTCGCTCCGCTCACTTGACCGACGTGCCGGCGATTCTCGCTATTGAACAACGTGCGGCGAGCGCCGCGCACTGGACGGCTGAGCAATACAACAAATTGGTGGATCGCGGCGTGATTTTGGTCGCAGAGGGCACTCACGCAGAGGGCACTCACGAGCGCGCCAACAGACTTTGCGGATTTATTTGTGCCCAGATCGTCGTCGGCGAATGGGAGATTGAGAACGTGGTTGTCGCGGCGGAGTTCCTACGCCAGGGCATCGCCAGCGAGTTGCTGGGGGCGTTGATTCAACGTGCGCGCGATGAGCATGTATCATCGCTGCTCCTCGAAGTCCGCGAGTCCAACCTGCCAGCGCGCAGATTATACGAAAAACATGGCTTTCGCGAGGTGGGACGGCGCCGATTGTATTACCAGGTTCCGGAGGAGGACGCTATTCTTTATGCGCTTCAGTTTTGAGCAATGATTCGGGCTGAAAAGTGTTGATTCTGCACTACTTTCAGTGCAACTTTGGGTCTCAAAGGCGCTGGCGAGCGGTGGAAATCTTTCTATGAAATATCATTGAATGGCCGCTGATTTCTGTGCTACTTTTTAACCTGGTAGTAACAAAACGTACCCAGGAGGTCTGGCAAGGATGCTGACTCCAAGAGAGCAACTCCTGACCGGTCATGAGCAGTTCCAGCGACTGGTTCAGGAGCATTCGCAATACTCCCAGCGGCTGGAATCCCTCACCGAAAAGCGATACCTCACCGAAGACGAAAAACTAGAGGAAGTGCGGCTGAAGAAGCTGAAACTGCGCCTCAAAGACCAGATGCAGAGCCTGGAACACCAGGTATATCGGCACTCTGCGTAGATGTAGATAAAGACAAGCGGGCAGGCCATCGGCCTGAGCGCCACATTCGTCGACTCCACTGCCGTAGCTGTGTCTTTGCACCAGGCGCTCTTCGCGCCCTTTCTTGTTTGAGACCGCGTCGCTCGCCACGCGCTCTTCGCGCAAAGAGGCTTTGATCGCTAAGAGCGATCCGCTAGTTAAGAATACGTACGACGAACAGCGAACAGCGCGCGATCCATCTCCTTACACCATATAATTGACCTGATTCTTCTATGGTGCGCGACGGCTACTTCTATGGAGTGGGCTGCCTACTGGCGGCGGGCGTGATTTCCTGGCTGGCGGCTTGGCCGTATGCCGTTCCGGTGCTGCTGCTGGCGGCGTTTTTTCTCTGGTTTTTTCGCGATCCAGAACGCCAGATTCCTCAAGCTGCCGGCGGCCTCGTTCCTGTCGTTTCTCCGGGAGACGGCAAGGTCACCGAGGTTTCGATCGTGACTGCCAACGGCGTCGCGCGCAGCCGCATCAGTATATTTCTTAGCGTCTTTGACGTGCACGTGAATCGCTCGCCGATCGCGGGGGTGATTCGGGAGGTGCGCTATCAGCGGGGCAAATTTCTCAATGCGATGAACGCGCATTCGGCGGAGGAGAACGAGCAGAATATTGTCACTGTCGAGGGTGACGGCCGTGTCGTAATATTCAAGCAGATTGCGGGGTTGATCGCGCGCCGCATCGTTTTCACGTTTCGCGTGGGCGACAATGTAGCGTGCGGTGAGCGGGTGGGGTTGATTAAGTTTGGCTCGCGGGTCGATGTTCTGTTCGATCGCGACGGGGCGATCCAGGTGAAGGTCGGCGATCGGGTCAATGGAGGCGCCACGATACTAGCTCTCTTGCCAGTGCGGCAGAAGGTTCAGGCTGGCTTGGTGGATGCCAGTAACTCAGGAGTCGCGCACGGCGCGGAGCGGGAGGCGCATTGAACATGTCGTCGAACATGTCATCAAATGTCGAAGATCTGACGCCGCGCCGCCGCGCGTCGGATCGTTCCAGCGGCAAATTGCGCAAGGGCATGTACATACTGCCCTCGCTGTTTACCACAGCGAATATCGCGGCTGGCTTCTACGCGATTCTTCAGACCGTGCACGGCAGTCTGACTGAAGCCTGGCACATGGACTTCGCCGCCAAAGCCATCGGCTTCGCCGTGTTGTTCGATGGCCTTGACGGTCGCATCGCACGCATGACCAACACGGCCAGCGATTTTGGCAGGGAGCTCGACTCGCTGGCCGACGTAATTACTTTTGGCGTCGCACCGGCGCTCCTCGCCTGGATGTGGGGCTTTCACCTGCTGCCAGATGCTAAGACTTTTCCCGACCTGCACTTGAAGATCACGCAATTGGGCTCCATCGCCTGCTTCGCCTTTCTTATCGCGGGCGCAAGCCGGCTGGCGCGCTTCAATATCGCTAAAAATCCACAGCCTTCAAACCCGGGGCGGCCGGGCAAAAAATATTTTGTCGGCATGCCGATTCCAGCGGGAGCGGGAGTCATTGCAGCCGTCGTTCATTACTCCGGTGGTGAGCCGCTAACTTCGTGGGTGACGGCACTGAGTTGGATGATGATGGTGGTCGTGGTCGGCTACCTGATGGTGAGTACATGGCGCTTTTATAGCTTTAAGGATATTAATTTTCGCTCGCGCCATCCTTTTCGGCTCGTTGTCATCTTTGGCGTGGTGCTCGCTTCGATCTGGTTCTTTTCTGGTCCCGCGCTTTTCGCTATTGCGATTCTCTACATGGCTTCGGGAGTGCTGTGGCGCTTGCAATGGATCTTCCACCGCAAGACTCCGCCGGCGCCTCCGGCGTATCGGGAGGCATCGCAGAATCCATGACCGCTGCTCCAAAATTTCCGCTTTCGAAGTCCGTCTCCTCGCCGGCTGATTTGCGCGGGACCAATATCTATCGCGTGGCCATCGTGGGCGCGGCTTCGCTCAAGGGCAAAGAGATCGCCGAGATTCTGCGCGAACGGAATTTTCCCGCCGTCGATGTGCGCCTGCTTGATGACGACGAATCTCTCGGCCAACTGGAGGCTGTAGGCGACGAGATGAGTTTTGTCCAAAGTGTTCGTTCGGAGCAATTCGAGAAAGTGGATTTTGCCTTCTTCGCTTCCGATCAGCGCTCGACACGCAATAACTGGAAGGCCGCGCGCGATCTCGGCGACACCATTGTCGACCTATCGTTTGCGTTGGAAGATGAAACGGGATCGTCGATCCGCTCGCCGTGGATCGAGCGCCAGACGGCCCAACCCGTTGCCCCGGAATTGCAGCCCGGGCCAGTGGTGGTCGCTCATCCGGCGGCGACGGTTCTGGCGCTGCTCGCCTTGCGAATTGAGAAGTCGAGCGCAGCGGGCAAAATCGAGCGCATGATCGCGACAGTGTTCGAGCCGGCCTCCGAGAACGGCCAGAAGGGAATGGACGAATTGCACGAACAGACGGTGAATTTGCTCTCCTTTCAGGAATTGCCGAAAAATGTGTTCGACATTCAGGTGGCGTTCAACATGGTGTCTCGCTACGGATCGAGGTCGAATTTGTCGCTGCAAGCTGTGTCCAAACGGATACTAAAGCATTATCGGCACATTGCCCGCGGTGCACCCGAACCCGCGCTACAGGTATTGCATGCACCGGTTTTTCACGGGCACGGACTTTCGGTTTATTTTGAAATGGAAAAGCCGGTCGTGGTCGCAGATCTGTCAGCTGCTTTGGCCGGAGAGCATGTCGTCGTCAGCGCCAGCGCGGACGAGTCGCCAACCAGTGTGAGCGCTGCGGGTCAGGGAGACATTCTGGTGTCGCTCGCGAACGACGCCAATCACAAGAATGGTGTGTGGGTTTGGGCGACCACTGACAACCTGCGCGTGGCTGCTTTGAGCGCCGTCGAGTGCGCCGAGACGCTGACCGCTTCGCGTCCGCGAGGTCAGATTCAATGAAGCGGTGGGTGGGCGCGCTGGGCTTAGCTTCGACTTCGATCTTCATGTTGACGTCGACGGCCTGCGGCTACCATCGCGTGGGCGCGGGCGATCTGCCGCAGAATGTCCACTCCATTGCCATTCCCGGCTTCGTCAGCCATAGCCAGACCTTTCGCGTCGAGCAGGTGCTTACCGACGCGGTGGTGCGCGAATTCAACGCGCGCACGCAATATCATGTGGTTCATGAAGCCAATGCCGATGCGGATGCGGTGCTGAAGGCAACGGTGCTGTCGGCGTCAGCTACGCCGCTGGCGTACGACTCTCAAACCGGACGCGCCGTCAGCGCTCTGGTCACGGTGAGCATACAAGTGACGCTCTCGGATCGTCAGGGCAAGGTGCTCTTCGAGAATCCGGCGTATCTTTTTCACGATCAGTATGAAATCTCGCGCGATCTTCCCAGTTTCTTTCAGGAGGATTCACCGGCGGTCGATCGCCTGTCGCGAGATTTCGCGCATACGCTGGTAGCCAACATTCTGGAGGCCTACTGATGTCGGAATTGATGCGGGGAGAATATTGATGCGCGCCTTCAGCCAGGCTGACCGCTTTTTCTCCGACCTCGAGTCGCACAAGCTGCGCCCGGCTTATGTATTGGTCGGCGACGAGGCATTTTTTCGCAAGCGCTGCCGCGACGCCATTCTTGAGCATCTGCTCGTTCCCGACTCGCGCGATTTTGGATTGTTCGAATTCGACCTTGCCGAAACTTCGCTGAATGAAATTCTGGATCGCGCGCGCACGCCCTCGCTGATGGCGCCATTTCAGGTGTTTTTCGTGCGTGGCGTAAAGAACTTGTTTGGCCGCGGCTCGAACGAAGAAAAAATTGCAGCCATCGATGCCTATTGCAAGAATCCGAACCCCGACGCCCTGCTGGTGTTTGTCGCCGACCACATCAGCATTCCGGCGGATGCTCGCCGCATGGAGATGACCGACAAGGACCGCTATCAGAAGATTCGCGAAGATCTGGGGTCGTTCTGCGGTATCGTCGAACTGGCGCGGGTGCAGGAAGGTGAAGCGGTGCGCTGGATTGGAGAGTATTGTGCGACGCGCGGGGTAAAGATCGACGCCGATGGTGCGCGCGAGTTAGTGGATGCGCTCGGCGCCGACATGATGATGGTGTCGAATGAACTGGAGAAGCTGATTCTTTACGTCGGCGAAAATAAAACAATTACTCTCGTCGATGTCGAGACCATGGTGCTCGCGGCGAAGCAGCGCTCTCTCTATGAATTGACCGATGCGATTTCGTTGAAAGACCGTGTGCGCGCTCTGTCCGTGCTCGATGCGCTGCTGTCGACGGGCGACGGTGAAGAAGCGGCAATTGGTCATCTCTATATGTTGGCCAAAACTTTCCGGCAGATGCTGGTAATTCTCGAGCGCAACGTGCGCGACCAGCGCATGCTGTGGGCAGCGTTGTGGCAGGGCTTTCGCGTGCCTCCGTTTGCGGCCGACGATATTATCCGGCAGGCGCGGCGCTACAAATCGAAGCGCGAATTGACGCGCGCGATTCGTCTGGTCGCGAAGGCCGATCTGGCGCTGCGGTCGAATCCTCCAGGCAAGCGACTGGTACTGGAGAGGCTGGTGCTCGATCTCGCGAGCGAGCCAAAGGCGGAAGTTGCCGGCGGATGGATGCAGGAAGAACTGCCGGTGTAACGTAAATTTCTATCGTTTCAAACGCGTGGCCTAACGAATGCTCACTCGGACCTGCAATCAGTTAAACTAAAAAGGCGTGGTTTCCCTCCTCCTCCGGCGTCGACCCGCTTTAGCTGCCCTCATCCTTGTGCTCTTCGCGCAAAGCTGCCTGGCAGCGGAGCCTTTGGCTTCCAGTGCATTGCGTCCGTCCGATCCCCTGAATCAGGCCGCTTTCGAGCACTACTACAACCTCGACCTCGATGCGGCGATTCAGGATTTCGAGCGGATACTGGCGCGGCATCCGACCGATCCGTTTGCGGTGAATCATCTGCTCTCGGCGATTCAGGTGCGCGAGTTGTATCGTATGGGCGCGATGAATACGGGCGATTACTCGAACGACAATTTCATAGGGCTGGCGCATCGACCCGCCGATCCAGCGCAGAGGGAACGCATCAAGCGACTGGTGCAGCAAGCGGAGAAGGTGGAGAATGCCGCGCTGGCGAGCAATCCAGATAATGTCGATATGCTCTATGCCCGCGGCGTTACACGCGGACAGTTCGCGCTCTACACGGCGCTCATCGAACGCGCCTGGTTTTCGGCGTTGCGGAATGCGGTGGGCGCGCGCCGCGATCACGAACGGGTTCTCGAATTGGATCCGAAATACACTGACGCCAAACTCGTCGTCGGAGCGCACAACTACGTGATGGGCAACCTGTCGCTGGCGGTAAAGATGGCGGTAGCGCTGGTGGGCTTGAGCGGCGACAAAGAAAAAGGGCTGCGCTATTTGAACGATGCCTATCACGGCAATGGCGAAACTAGCGTGGACGCAGGAATTGTGCTCATGGTTTTTCTGCGCCGCGAACACCGCTATGACGAGGCTCTGCAGATCGCTGGCGAGATCGGTCCGCGCTTTCCGCGCAATTATCTTCTGCCGCTTGAAGAGGCGAACCTGCTGCGGGCATCTGGCAAAAATGATGACGCGGAGGCGCGGTATCGGCGCGTGTGGCAGAACGGGCGCGAGGGGAAATACGGCAGTCTGCACTATGAAATTGCGGCAATCGGGCTGGGCGACTTGTTGCGCAGCGAAAAGAAATATCAGGCTGCGGCTGCCGCGTATGAGTTAGTCGATGAGGTCGCGGGAGCCGATCCGGAATTATTGCAGAAGGCGAATCTCGGGGCGGGCGAAATGTATGATCAGCTTCAAAAGCGTGATTTGGCGGTGAAGAAGTACGAAGCGGTGGTAGCGACGAATTCCGGCAATGCCGAGGCCGACAAGGCGAAGAAGAGGATAAAGGAAGCGTATCGGGAGTGAAGTGAAGGAGCCTTTAGCCCTTAGCCCTTAGCTCATAGCAGGTAGCGAGAAGCCGACCTAGGAACATTTCGCCCACAATCGTCGTATCATAAACAGGGGGTCACAACCATGTACTGCAACGCTTGCGGTCAGGCTATCGCTGAGGACGGTCGTTTCTGCTCTCACTGCGGCAACGTGGTGGGGACGGTGCCAGTACCGAGGAAGCTGATGCGTTCGCGCTCCGATCGGAAAATCGGCGGCGTTTGCGCCGGTCTGGCTCATTATTTCGAACTTGATGTGTCGCTCGTACGCATCCTCTGGTTCTTCATCACGCTCGCTTGCGGAATCTTCCCGGGCATCATCGCGTATATTCTCGGATGGATCATCATCCCGGAGGAGCCGTTGCTGCTCCCCGTGGCGGCATCGCAACAGCCGGTTACGGGCTAGATACAGCGCGCCTCTGATAATCCGAGGCTGACACTCCGAGGCCCGATACTTGCCTTCCGTGCGCAGCGACGACGCTGAGATCTTCTATGAAATTCGTGGGAGCGGCCCGCCAGTCGTCCTGCTCCATCCTTTTCCCTGCCATCACGGATTCTGGCATCCGATAGCGGCGGCGCTCGATTCGCGCTACCGCCTGATTCTCCCTGACCTGCGCGGACACGGCCATTCGGAAGTTGGCCAAGGTCCCGCTTTTATGGCAAAGCACGCCAACGACATTATCCGCGTACTCGACGCTGAGGGCGTGGGCAGAGCGGCGTTTGTCGGTTGTTCGATCGGCGGTTATATTCTGTTTGAAATCTGGCGGCGTTTTCGGGCGCGCGTAAACTCGCTCGTGCTCTGCGACACGCGGCCTCAGGCCGATACTGCCCAAGCCCGCGGCAATCGATTGAAGACAGCAGCCAGCGTGCTGGAGCAGGGAACGGAACCCTTTCTTGAGACGATGATTCCGAAGCTGATGGGGCGCACGACGCTGACTGCGCGCCCGGATCTGGTCGACGGAGCGCGCGCCATGATGCGCAAAATGTCCGCCGAAGATGTCAGCCTGGTGCTGCGGGGCATGGCGGAACGTGCGGATTCAATCGCCGATCTGAAGACGATCAACGTAGCCACGCTGATCGCGATCGGCGAAGAAGACGTGCTCTCGACCGTAGCCGACGGCGAACTGATGCGTCAGAACATCGCGGGCAGTCAGCTGAAAATAATTCCGAAGGCAGGTCATTACGCGCCTTGGGAGCAGCCCGAAGCGGTAGGGAAGGTTTTGCGGCAATTTCTTGAGTCGGTGGTCAAATAGCAACGGGCGGCGGTAGACCAATCGGCGGGACGATTCAGCATGGTCCGCGGCATCGCGCCAAGTCACAGCCATTCACCTTCCTCTCTGCTAGAATCTCCGCGTCATGATGGAAGCTTTTCTTGTTCCCGAAAGAACCGTAGTCAACGCCAAAGGCGACGGTCCTGCAGTTGACATAAGTCGCGCGGAAGGCCGGATTTTTCTGCTGACGCTCGCCATTACCAACATCATCGAGCAGGAATCGCTTGACGTCAGCATCTTTGGCTCAGCCGATGGCGCGGCGTGGGAGGCGAAGCCAATCGTGGCGTTTCCGCAGAAATTCTATCGCGAAGAAGTTCCGCTGCTGCTTAATTTGACCACGCGGCCGGAGGTCAAGTTCATCCGCGCGCATTGGGAAGTGGCCCGTTGGGGCCGAGGCTCGGAAACTCCAATGTTCGAATTCAACGTGACGCTGCGTGAGGTGCCGCAGGAAATCCTCGCGGAAGCCGCAGTACGAGTGCGCACGCAGTAGGGATTGCAGCGGTCAGATTGCAGAGGCGAGTGCGAGTGCGCGTCGCGATTCGCTTTCGTTTTCACCTCCACAGTTTGACCTCTCACCTCTGACCTCCCATACAATCTCCGTTATATTAATTTCATGCCTGATAATTCGCAGCCCGCGGAATCGAATGTGATTGTGCGCCCAGCGCGCGCTGTGCGCGGTGTCATTCGCATTCCGGGAGATAAATCCATTTCGCACCGTTACGCCATGCTGGCGGCGATTGCGGAGGGGACAAGCCGGTTCCATAATTTTTCGGCGGCGCGGGATTGCGCAAGCACGCTTGATTGCGTAGCAAAGCTCGGCTGCGAGTGGAAGCGGCTGGATGGTGAAAACGAAAACTACGGGGCAATCGAAGTACGGGGCGCAGGGCCACGGCTCAAGGCGCCATCGCAAGTTCTCGATTGCGGCAACTCGGGCTCGACGATGCGCATGTTTAGCGGAATCCTAGCTGGGCAGCCGTTTTCGAGCGAGTTATGCGGAGACGAATCGCTCTCGCGCCGTCCCATGGCACGCATCATCAAGCCGCTGTCTGAGATGGGCGCGCAGATTTCGTCGAGCGAAAACGGCCGACCCCCACTCAAAATTCGCGGCGGGTTGCTCCAGGCAATCCACTACAAACCAGAAGTAGCGAGCGCGCAGGTGAAATCGTGCGTTCTGTTTGCTGGACTGTTTGCCAAAGGGGAAACAATCGTCGAGGAGCCGATTCGTACGCGCGATCACGGCGAAATCGCCTTGCAAGCGTTTGGAGCCGAAGTTGAGCGCATCGGGAATGCATCGCGTATTGCCGGTGAACAGCGGCTGCGCGCGATTGAGGCGCACGTTCCGGGCGATCTTTCGAGTGCCGCGTTCTTTCTTTGCGCGGCAGCTTTATTTCCGGGATCGCAGATTACTTTGCCCGGAATTCTGATGAATCCGACGCGAGCGCGCCTGCTCGATATCCTGATCCAGATGGGGCTGAAGGTTTCTGTCGCGCACCTGGAGGAACATCATGGCGAACTGGTGGGCACGATCGAGGCGCGAGGCGCGGTGTGGAAAGGAGCTGTAATCGCCGGCGCCGATACGGCGGCGTTGATTGATGAGATTCCGGTGCTGGCAGCGGTTGCGCCTTATTGCGAAGGCGATCTCGAAGTGCGCGATGCCAAAGAGTTACGAGTGAAAGAGTCTGATCGCATCGCGGCGGTTGCGACCAACCTGCGCAAAATGGGAGCGGAGATCGAAGAGCTTCCTGACGGTATGCGCATACCAGGCGGACAGCATCTGCATGGCGCCGAACTCGATTCTTTCGGCGATCACCGCATCGCGATGGCCTTTGCCGTGGCCGCGCTCCGCGCAGAGGGCGAGACAATGATTCACGGCGCGGATGCGGCCGGGGTGTCGTATCCGGCGTTCTTTGAAGAGTTGAGAACGGTCACTGGTTGTTAGTCGCTGGGACGAACGCAAACGAAAAGTGCGGAGAAATCTCATGTCGAACGAAAAATCGCAATCCGCCGACGAGCGCCTGCAGCAGGAGTTCAACCGCTGGGCCGATGACGGCGAAGGCGCGAAGATGGAGCGCCACCATCTCGATATCACCGGGAAGACCATGCGGCGCATGGATCTGCGCCCGGGGGAGCGTGTTCTCGACCTCGGCTGCGGTTCCGGTTGGGCCACCCGCTTGCTTGCGCGCGTGGTCAGCGATGGGCCGCAAGGATTCGGGCAGGTAGTTGGCGTAGATATCTCGGACGAGATGGTGCGCCAGGCGCGCGCCGCTTCGAAAGAATTCGATAACGTGATGTTCGTTGTAGGATCGGCGGCGCAGATCCCCTGGGAAGAGAACTTCTTTGACAAGGTACTGTCGGTGGAGTCGTTTTATTACTATCCCGATCAGGATCGCGCGCTGGCCGAGCTGTTTCGTGTGATGGCGCCGCATGGGCGGCTCTTCATCTTAATTAACCTCTATAAGGACAATCCTTATTCGCTGCAGTGGGTGCCAAAGTTGAAAGTGCCGGTGCACGTGCGCTCGGCGGCGGAATATCTCGAGTTGCTGAAGAAGCACGCCTTCGAAAATGTGGAGTATGCGCTGGTTCCTGACGACACTCCGACGCCCGACAACTATCAGACGACTTCATTCCAATCGCTCGACGACCTCAAGGCTTTCAAGCGCATCGGCGCGCTGCTGCTGATGGCGTCAAAGCCCGATGTGCGGAATCCGGCACCGGGATACACGATCTACTGAGGCTCCGAGCTTCGAGCTCCAGGCTTCGAGCAAGCAGAGTCCGGCCTGAGCGATGGTTTGGCTTTTGCTCGCCTGCAGCTCAGGGCTCGAAGCTCGCGCCGGCGATGTGACCGCGGTCACGCTGGGGCGTATGATCATGGTTTATGCTGTACCGCAAGGGGCCGCATGAGCTGGCTGCAGAATAAATTCGAAAAGAATTTCATGATCTCGACGGTGGACTACGTCTTCAATTGGGCGCGCAAGTCGGCGCTCTGGCCGATGACGTTTGGGCTGGCGTGCTGCGCCATCGAGATGATCGCGTCTTCGACCGCGCGTTTCGATATCGCGCGTTTCGGGTCGGAAGTATTTCGCCCCAGCCCGCGGCAGTCGGATCTGATGATCGTCTCTGGCACCGTGACGTTGAAGATGGCGCCGGTGGTGAAGCGCATCTACGACCAGATGCCGGAGCCGAAGTGGGTGATCTCGATGGGCGCGTGCTCGTCGGTGGGCGGCCCGTTCAATACGTATGCAGTGCTGCAGGGTGTCGACCGCGTCGTGCCCGTAGATGTGTATGTGATCGGATGCCCGCCGCGTCCGGAAAATTTGTTTTACGCGCTGCTCAAGCTGCAGGACAAGATCGACACCATGACGCTCGCCAAGCGTCCCACCGAAGTGCGACTCGAAGCGCAGATGATGGAAGATTTCAAGCGCCAGGTGATGGTGGCGCAGACGATGCAGCCGAAGTAACAGCGTTCTAAAATCTTGTCATCTTGAGCGGAACATGGTCGTCGGCGAAGCCGAAGTCCACGTGCAGTCGAAAGACCCCTACCCATAGATCACGGCGGGCGCCGACTTTATTTCAGGCTCCCTTAAGATAAAATCCTCGCAGCCCCATGGCCAAGTCTCTTACCCTCGCTGTCATTCTCATTCTATTTCTCGCGCTCCTCGCCGCCAACGGTCCCTCCGCAAATCCGCAGGAGGCGGCGCGGCTCAACAACATCGGCGTCGCTTACATGAACCAGCAGCTTTTTGAGAAAGCGCTGAAGAAATTCGAAGAGGCGGCGGCCGCTGATCCGGCGTTGCAGATCGCGTCAGTCAATCGCGGAGTAGCCCTGCTCAACTTGCAACGGCTCGACGAGGCGAAGCTGCTGCTGGAGAAAGCGGTCAAAGATAACCCCGGCGACGCCCACGCATGGTATAACCTCGGCCTCCTCGCCAAGAACACCGGTGACTCCGACGCGGCGATCACGGACTTTCATCACGTGCGCGATTTCGACAAAGATGCTGACACCTGGTATTTTCTCGGGTCCGTTTATGCGCAGGCCAAGCAGTACGAGCGGGCGATTAATGCTTTCCGGCAAGCTCTGCTGATCGATCCGCACCATGCCTCTGCGCAGTTCGGACTGGCGCGAGCCTACCAGCAGTCCGGACAAGCCGACCCAGCACATGAAGCGATGAAAAAATTTCAGTACATCACGCAGAACAAGCTGGGCGCGCCCATCAGCCTAGCGTATGGCGAGCAGGGAAAATATTCGCGCGCGGAAGAATCGCCGCAGGCAGTGGAGAAGGTTCCGGAGCAGATTTCGGTCCAGTTTGTGGATGTGACGCAAGTCGGCGGAATGGTATCGGCCAACGGTCCGGACCTCATCCTCGGACCCGGTGCATGTTACCTCGATTACGACAATGACGGGCGAATAGACTTGTTGCTCGCCGGCAATGGCCCGGAGGGTGGGTTGGCGCTATTCCACAATGTCGGCGGAAAGTTCGAAGACGTGACGCGTAAGGCCGGGCTAGACCCGACGCTCCATGCGCTAGGATGCACGACGGGCGACTATGACAACGATGGTTTCTCGGATATTGCACTAACCGTGAGCGGTCGCGTGCTGCTGCTGCACAACGAAAAGAACGGCACATTTAAAGACGTGACCGAGGCGGCGGGCATCAAGAGCCGGGGATATAACATCGGCGTGACCTTTATTGACTACGACCACGACGGTGACATCGACCTATACGTTACGGGCGACAGCGAGAGCGCAAGTGTGCCATCCCGCCAGCCTGTGGGCGCAAACGTCATGTGGCGTAACAATGGGAACGGAACCTTCACTGATGTGACCGACTCGGTCGGGCTGGAGGGAACCTCAGCCAGCGTTGCATCCATCGGAACGGACTACAACAACGACCGAGCGGTCGATGTGATTGTGACGGGATCAGGCTTGGAACGAATCGATCACGCTCCCTCCGCGAACCCTGGGACTTCGATATACGAAAACCCACGCGAAGGGGAATTTCACAGGCTTCCGTCCCTGCCAATGCCGTCGTCAACGGTCGGCATGGCTGTTCTGGATTTTGATCACGACACCTGGATGGATATAGCTTTGACGCGTCTTACTGACCCCACCCTGACGCTCTGGCGCAATAAACACGGCAAGGGCTTTGAGCAGGTGAACTTGCCCGAGACAAATTGGCGTCATGCCTATGGCGTCGCCGCCATCGACTACGACAACGACGGCTGGGTCGATCTGGTCGCCGTCGGCGAAACGAAGGAAGGCAAGGGCGAAGTCCGTCTCTTCCGCAATCTCGGCCCCGACGGCTGGAAAGACGTCTCCGCCAACGTCGGACTCGACAAAATTCAACTCAAAGAGCCGCGCGCCATCATCGTAGGCGACTACGACAACGACGGAGCCGTCGATCTTCTGATCACGCAAAATCACGGGCCGGCGGTGCTCCTGCGCAATGAAGGTGGCAACAAGAACAACTCGCTGCGCCTCGCGCTTAAGGGGTTGAACGACAACAAGAGCGCCATCGGCACGAAGGTGGAAGTTTTCTCCGGCGGCCTGCGGCAGAAGTTTGAAGTGTATGGATCGTCGGGCTACCTGGGTCAGAATTCGCCTTATCTGACGATTGGGCTGGGGCAAGCGAAAGAAGCCGACGTCGTCCGGATGCTTTGGCCGACGGGCGTTTTGCAGGATGAAATCGGAGTTGCCGCTAACAAATTGCAGAACATTACTGAACTCGATCGCCGCGGCAGTTCGTGCCCTACGCTTCTTGCGTGGGATGGCCATGAATATCAACTAGTCGGCGACATGCTGGGCGCGGGCGTGGTTGGGCATTGGATCTCGGCGAATGGAGACAAAATCGAGCGCGATATTCCGCGTCCCACCGAAGCGATCAAACTCGACCGCGCTGCGCTGCGTGAAAAAGATGGGAAGCTAAGTTTTCGCTTCATGGAGCCGCTTGAAGAATCGGTTTACCTCGATCAGGCGAAATTGCTGGCTGTCGATCATCCTGCCGATGTCGACGTTTACCCCAACGAATATTTCGCCAGCAACCCGCCATATCCGCCCTTCAAAGTTGTGTTTAGCAACAATAACGATGCGCGGCCGCCGGCCGGAGCGTGGGATGAGCACGGACACGACGTTCTTCCCGATCTATTCGCGCATCGTTATTTTGGCGATTTCAAAGTTCTGCCATTTATGGGATTCGCCGAGCCGCACACGCTTGTTCTCGATCTTGGTCAGCCCTACGACGGTGGCCCGCTCTGGCTACTGATGCACGGCGAGATCGAATATTACTCGGCGACGAGCATGTACGCCGCCGATCAGTCGCATCTGCGGCCGATCGCACCGTATGTTGAGGCGCTCGTTCCAGCAAACAGCCCGTCTGAACAAGGCGGAAGAGAAAAATGGGTTCGCGTCGTCGATGACATGGGGTTTCCGGCGGGCGGCCCGCGCACCATGACCGGCGATCTCACCGGCAAAATCCCGATAGGCACGCGGCGCATTCGCATCACGACTAATCTGCAGATCTACTGGGACAACATTCTCGTCAGCCGTACGAACCAGCAGCAGAGCGCTCGCCTGACGCTGGTTCCTCTGGTGCGAGCTGAACTGAACTTCCACGGATTTCCGCTAAAGATCGAAGGTCAGCCGCCGGGGAACGTGAAATATATTTACGAAAAAACGAGCGCTACTGGGCCTTACACGCGCCCGGCCGGAGCTTACACCCGCTATGGCGATGTGCGTCCGTTGCTTGAATCAACTGACGATAAGTTTGTCGTTTTCGGATCAGGTGATGAAGTTGCACTCGATTTTAATCCGGTCACTCTGCCTGTGCTGCCGCATGGCTGGGTGCGCGATTATTTTTTCATCGCCAACGGATACGAAAAAGATATGGACTTCTACGCTTATCATGGCGATACAGTTGATCCGCTGCCGTTTCGCGAAATGCGCAGTTATCCATATCGCAACCAGTCGTTTCCCTCCGATGCCGAGCACTTGAACTATTTGCTGGAATACAACACGAGATTCATGTCGGGGAATGAAGCGAGCGGGTATGCTTTCCGTTACCCTGACTGACAGATACATCGAATTCCGCAGGTTTTCTGAGTTTTGGCGGAATTCGGCAAGAATCGTTTTAATAGAGGCGTTTTGCGTTGACAGAATGTTTCTGCCATATAGAATGCTAGAGCAATTGTGGAACTGCGGCACAAAGTTTTGTGTGCGATCCCGCGAGCCACAATTAAGCCTTCCCCGAATCCCCGTTATCTCCGCAGGATAATGGGGTTTTTATTTTGAGATCATGAATGAGTTCTGCCAATAACCCGCCTGCCCCTTCTTCAGTCCCGCCCGCAGATAACCAGCGCCTGAAGCGCTCGCTCACGCTTTGGGACCTGATTCTCTACGGCATCATCGTGATTCAACCGGTCGCGCCGATGTCGGTGTTCGGCGTGCTAAGCGACCGTGGACGCGGGCACGTGGTCACGACGATTTTGATTGCGATGGTGGCGATGCTCTTCACCGCCATCAGCTATGGCCGCATGGCGCGCGCCTATCCGAGCGCCGGTTCAGCTTTTACTTACGTCGGGCAAGAAATTAATCCCGCGCTCGGCTACGTCACCGGTTGGAGCATGGTGATGGATTACATGCTCAATCCGATCATCTGCACGATATGGTGCAGCCAGCAGGCGCACGTGTTTGCGCCGGGCGTGGCTTATTGGGCATGGGCGATTTTTTTTGCGCTGGTGTTTACGCTGCTCAACGTTCAGGGCGTGAAAACGTCGGCGCGTGTCAACTCGGCGCTGGCCGCGGCGATGGGCGTGGTGATTGCGATTTTCTTTGTGGTTGCCGCACGCTACATCTTCGGACATCCGCACGACGAAGCACGCTTTTATACGCGGCCCTTCTACGATCCGGCGATGTGGAATACGAAGGCCGTGCTAAGCGGGACATCGATTGCCGTGCTCACTTACATCGGCTTCGACGGCATCTCGACGCTCTCGGAAGAGGCGGAAAATCCGCGTCGTAATATTCTGCTGGCAACCGTGCTGACCTGTCTCGTGATTGGCATTCTGTCCGCGTTTGAAGTTTATGCGGCGCAGTTGATCTGGCCAGCATCGCAGCCTTTTCCCGATGTCGACACCGCCTTCGTTCACGTCGCTGGCCGCGCCTGGAAGCCGATGTTTGGCATTATCGGATTCACGCTGCTGGTCGCAAACTTCGGTTCGGGCATGGGTTCTCAGATCGGCGCCGCCCGCCTGCTTTTCGGCATGGGGCGCAGCAATGCGCTTCCGAAATCTTTCTTCGGAGTGGTTGACGCGAAGTATCATGTGCCGCGCAACAACGTGCTGTTTGTAGGAGCTATCGCGCTGATCGGTGCATTCGTGATGAGTTACGGCCTGGGCGCAGAGATGCTGAACTTTGGCGCGCTCATCGCCTTCATGGGCGTGAATGCTGCGGCTTTCATGCGCTATGTCGTGCGCGAAGGAAAATGGTCGCCGTCATTTATTGTGCCGCCGGTTCTTGGTTTTGTGATTTGCCTTTTGCTGTGGCTCAGTCTGGGGAATAGCGCGAAGATTGCCGGCACTATCTGGATGGCAGCGGGGATTGCCTTCGGCGCATGGAAGACGCGCGGTTTCCGGGGAGACTTGGTCAACTTTGATTTGCCTGCGGACGAGTGATGAATTTGCAGGAATTTACTCCACGTTCCAGCCGCTCTCTTCAATCTGTGGTTCTGTCGCGCCCAGGCTGTTGGCGCGATACGTTGCTGTGATCTCGCGCTTCTCGCCGGGCAGCAGAGAAATGTAATTGTCTTGCCAGAGCACCGGCAGAATTTCCTCTCCGGCGTTACCCTTGTCGAGTTTCAAGCGCACAAAAAATGCGACGGCGTGGCTGGGATTCTCAACCGTGACATGAGTCACCACGTCTTCACTATTGCCGACGCGCTCGCTGCGGCTCGATACATTCAGCTTTACTCTGGGCAATCGTGCGAGCGAAGTGTAATCCGCAAACGACTTCGTCGGAGTCGTATACCAGTTCGATTTCGCCCAGTCGAGCGTCTCTGGTTTTGTCGAGAGCCAGTAGAAATTCGAACCAACCAAATTGCCGTTGCCGTCGGTGACGCGGAGATCCAGGAAATATGCGGGCGAGAGTCCATCAATCTGCGGAAGCTCAAATATTTTTATTGTGCTATCGGCGGCGCTATCGAGCGAAGCGTCCTTCAAGAATTTCTGCGATCCATCGAGATCAAATATTCTTGCCGTTAGCTTCAGACCCTTAACGTCCGAGTATTGGCTGTTCACCAGCCACACCGCGTGATCGTCGTAGCCATAGACTGGGTCGAGCGCTTGTAGTGCCTTCTTCGCGCCGAAATATCCCCCGCCGGGGCGCAAATAATAATCGTAGAGATGCCAGATCATCGAGGGCCACGAATTATTCAGCATCCACTGAATCACGCCGGTCGAGGTGTATTTGTTGCGGCTATAGGCCTCGAACATGGCGCGCACGCCTTCGTAAGCCATGAGCTGCGATTTATAAGTGAAGTCTTCCGCGCTGGCAGCCTTTCCGTAACGGGCGTTAAGGGCGTCGGTGAACACGCGCAGCGTTTTGAATTCCCCGCCGCCGGCGTGAAAATTCCAGTATGGGTCGAGTGAACCTTCCGCCGACCACACATGATCTTTCGGTATCATGCGCTCGACGCTCTCGATTGGCGGAACCGCCGGCCCCATGCTGGTTTCGCTATTGAAGCCATACGCGCCGCCGCAGCCGCCCGGATTGCACAACTTATCTTCCGCCGGACGCTGTGGATCCGTTTCCCAGTACGAAGGTGCGACATATTCGTACGGACCGCTCATCTTCACGCCGCTTTCACCGGTTATAGTAGTCGGCTTTGCCGTGGCGGAAGAGACTATCGGATTCGGCCAACGCAAGTCGGCTTCGATTTTCAAATAAGCTGCTTCAACGTCAGGTGGAGGAAAGTTGTCGCTGCCATTCAGCCACATTACCAGGCTCGGATGCCCCCTGAGCCGATACATCTGGTCGCGCAAAGAGGCCTTCGCAATCTCGAGGTCTTCTGGTTTCCATTTGTTCCAGCGCTCCCAGAAATCGCAGCAGCACCATCCGGCCATGACCAGGATGCCTTGCTGGTCGGCCATTTCAAAGAATTCGTCACTCTCGAGTTTGCCTTCCAGGCGAATCGTATTCAGCCCCATATCGCGCACGTAGCGGAATTCGTCTGCGAGCCGCTCGTGATTTTCGCGAAGCATCATGTCGGGCGTCCAGCCGCCGCCGCGAATCAGAATATTTTTGCCATTAATCTTGAACAAACGTTTGAAGTGGTTCGTCGACCCTTCGGTGACTTCGGAGGTGATCTCACGGATGCCGAATTTTGTGCGTGAGATATCGGAGAACGCGCCGTTAATTTCAAACGAAAGAGTCAGATCATAGAGAGTCGGCGCTCCCATCTGCTCTGGCCACCATAGCCGTGGATGACTGAAGTTGAGCTGCGGATACTGGGCGGGAGAAAACGTCACGTCTTTCGATTCTCCCGCGGCCAGTTCCACCGGCTGCGCGAACTCGATGCCTTCGATTTTTCCTCTCAACGTCCCTGCCACGGGATGATCGCTCGCATTTTTCAACTGCGCGATTACGGTGAGATGGGCTGCGTCATTGGCGGGCGAATCCACTTTCGAGAGCACAGCCGGATGGCGCAGCGCGACCGGTCCGCTGGTCGTCAAATACACATCGCGCCACAAGCCCATCTCTTTATCTGGAGGCGCAGGATTCCAATCCACGAAAGTGATCGCCAGGTTGCGCTCCGTCGGGGCCCAGACTTGCACCGCGAGTACATTCGTTCCTTGCCTGACGGCGGACGTCACATCGAATTCATAAGTGCGCCACGCGCCGGCAACTTGATTTGAATTGGCGATCTGCTTTCCGTTGAGAAAAATATTTGCGCGGTAGTTGATGCCGCGAAAATTCAGCCACACAGTTTTGTTGGCGACCACGCCGGTCAAAGTAAATTCTTTGCGGTACCACCACGGAGCCGCATAAGGGCTGTCGCGCGGCATGGCCACATTCGAAAAATTGGCGCCGATGGGATAACTGACTCCCGGATACTGGCGAAGGTTCATTCCGAAAAACGGATCGGGCAGCAGCCCGTTCTTTATTTGTGCCGCCACTACCGTTGTTGGGACGTCGGCCTCGATCCAGTCTTCAGGTCGGAACGCAGAGTCAGGTGAGGAAAGCGCTTCGCCGGTCGCCGATACTTTCGCCGAGGATTGCAGCGCCCAACCATCGTGCAAAGGGATCGTCATAGCGGGAGAGGGCTGAACGCTGGGCTGGGCGGTGGCTGCGGCCAGAGAAAAAAATGGAATCAACAGACGGAATATCTTCATAAGAGTGCTTGTCCCAAATGTGCCCCATGTTGATAACACCTTTATTGATTCGATTCAATAGCGGATTTCCGCGCCATTTGCGAAAGCGCTGATTTGGGCGAACACAATGGAGTCGTCTGCCGCGGCTGCCATCTCGCCGCCTAGTTTATAATCATAAATTCTAGCTTCCAGCGGAAAACTAATCTGACAGAAGTGTCCCACGGAGTTATCCAACTATGATTCGACAGCTGCAAAATGCGGGACCGACGCTAAAGATCGTTCTGGGCGCCCTGCTCGTCATTATTTGTGCCTCCATGGCGATCACGCTGATTCCCGGCGGCCTCGGTTCCAGCCTTGGCATCGGCGCACCGCCGCCCGGTGTTCTCGCCACGGTTGGCGATCAAACCGTTACGGTGAATGAGGTGGAGCGCGAAGCCAGGGCGATGGTCCGGCAGCAGTTTCCACGCGGCGGAGCCCAGGCCAGCATGCTGCTGCCCTATTTCGCCAGCCAGGCCGCCCAGCAGATCATCAACGAGAAAGCGCTGGTCGCCGAGGCGCACCGCATGGGCTTGCGTGTCAGCGACGAGGAGCTTCGCGAAGAACTCCAGCATGGGCAACTCGGTTCCATGCTCTTTCCCGATGGCAAGTTCGTCGGACAGGAAGAGTACGAAAATTTCGTGCAGCGCAACGATCTGACCATTCCTCAGTTTGAAGCGCTGGAGAAGGACTTTATTCTCGTTCGCAAATTGCGCGCATTGGTTTCAAGCAGCGCGTTTGTCGGTGACACGGACGTTCGCGACGAATTCAATCAACGTAACACGAAAGTAAAGTTCGAATACGCCGTGATCACGAAGGCCGACATTCTGAAGGGCCTGCATCCCACCGAAGAAGAACTCAAGGCTTATTACGATCGCAACAAGGCAACCTATAACAATTCGATCCCCGAGAAGCGGCAGATTAAGTATGTCGTAATCGACACCGCGAAAATCGCGGCCGCGACTACCGTTACCGATCAGGACCTCCAGGCCTATTACGATCAGCACCGCGACGAATACCGCGTGCCCGAGCAGGTAAAGGTCAGCCACATTCTCATAAAGACCCCACTGCCTGGTCCGGACGGTAAGGTAGATGAAAAGGGGGCCGCCGAGGCGCGCGCGAAAGCGGAGGATGTTTTGAAGCAGCTTAAGGCGGGTGGAGATTTCGCCAAGCTGGCGGAGAAATATTCCGATGATCCCGGTAGCGCGAAGAGCGGCGGCGAACTGGGCTGGATCGGTCGTGGCCGCACGGTTCCGGAATTTGAGAAAGCTGCGTTTTCGCTGGGCAAAGGACAGACGAGCGACCTTGTCAAGAGCAGTTACGGCTTCCACATCATTCGCGTCGAAGACAAACAGGACGCTCATCTCAAAACGTTCGCCGAGGTGAAGAGCGAAATCGAGGAAAAAGTGAAGGAGCAGAAAGCGGCGCACGCGACCGAAGCGGCGGCGAACGCTCTGCTTAGCCAAGCGCGTACCGCAGGATTTGATCAAGCCGCGGCGGCTAAAGGCGAGGCTGCGGTTACAACCGACTTTTTCAGCCGAACCGATAGCCTTCCGGGACTGGCTGCGAACCCCCAGTTTATGGATGCGGTATTCAACGAAACGGAGAAAGCGCCGCCGGATGTGGTGCAGGTGCCACAAGGCTACGTGGTTTTCCAATTGCTTGCGATCAGGCCTCCGGCTACCCCCACATTCGAAGAGATTCGGGCGCGGGTCGAAAACGAGTTCAAGAACGAGCGTGCAGGGTTTCTACTGCAACAAAAGACACAGGAGCTATCTGACCGGGCCAAGGCAGCGCACGATCTGAAAAAAGCTGCCAAGGAACTGGGCGCGACGGTGAAGACGAGCGAACTGGTTGCACCCGATGGACAGGTTCCGGACATTGGATCGATGAACAACGCGACCGCAATTTTCTCACTCAAGCCCGGCGACATTAGCGCGCCGATCACTGCCGGAGGCAATGGCGTGGTCGCTCAACTTCTCGAAAAACAGGCGCCGACGGAGCAGGAATTCGCGGAAAAGAAAGACCAGACCCGGCAGTCGCTTCTCGAAGCCAAGCAAAACGATTTGTTCGGGCTGTTCGTTACCAACCTGAGAAAAGACATGGAGAATTCCCATCGTCTTAAGGTCAACGAAGAAGAGATGAAGAACCTGACGCGGCAGGGCGCGCAAGAAGGATCGTAAAGAAGTTCTTAGTTCTCGGTTCTGAAGGAGTTGCTGCGAACCGACGCCACGCGCCGCGAACTGAGCATCCCGCCGCTTAGAGCCGAGAACTCGGAACCGAGAATTGATCTGAATGTCATTTCCCCGTGCCAGCGGAATCTTGCTTCATCCCTCGTCGCTCCCATCGCGCGGCGGTATTGGAGACTTTGGTCCGGCAGCTTATGCCTTCGCGGATTTTCTCGCGTCGGCGCGTCAGGGTCTGTGGCAAGTGTTGCCCCTCGGCCCGCTAGGCTTCGGTAACTCTCCCTATTCTTCGACTTCCGCCTTCGCTGGTAATCCTCTGCTGATTAGCCTGGAGCGTCTCGCCGATCGTGGCTGGATCGACCGCGCACCCGTCGATGCTATACCCGATGGCAGTGGGCCCGTGGATTATCCCGCGGTTTTCCATCATAAGCTGCCTTTGTTGTTCGAGGCGGCTCGCCGCTTCGTGCGCTCCGCCGCTTCGCCGGCACGCGGGCGTTTTGAAAATTTTTGCCGGCAAAATCAGGCATGGCTCGATGACTTCGTCCTTTTCGATGCTTTGCGCGCGCGTTTCAAGCTTGAAAGCTGGAACCATTGGCCGCGCGAACTTGTTCACCGCGATCCAGTCGCAGTCGCCAACGCGCAAGCCGAAATGCTTGACGAACTCGACGTGCGCCGCGCGGTGCAGTTTTTTTTCTACGAGCAGTGGCAGGCTCTACGAACTTATTGCGCTCAGCATTCGATCCGCGTAGTGGGTGATATCGCTATCTTTGTGAATTTTGACAGCTCCGATGTGTGGACGCATTCAGATCTGTTTCGTCTGAACGCCGCGCTCGATCCCGAAGTTGTTGCTGGCGTACCGCCGGATTTTTTCAGCAAAAGCGGCCAACGCTGGGGCAATCCGCTTTATCGCTGGGATGTGATGAAGGAACAGGGATATAGGTGGTGGATCGACCGCATGCGCTGGCTGACGCGCAATTTTGACTACATCCGGCTCGATCACTTTCGCGGATTTTCGCAGTTCTGGGAGATTCCGGCAAGCGAACCGACCGCCATCCATGGCTGCTGGGTTGACGGGCCGAAGGATGATTTATTTGTTAAATTGCGCGAGGCGCTGGGCGGGTTGCCATTTTTTGCCGAAGATCTCGGATACATCACACCCGACGTTACCGCCCTCCGCGAACGGCTCAATATCCCGGGCATGGCCGTTTTGCAATTTGGTTTTGGCGATCCGGGAGCGCACACCCATTTGCCGCACACCTTCACCATCGATAAGGTTGTTTATACCGGCACGCACGACAACGACACTTTGCTCGGCTGGTGGAAATCGGGAGCGACCGAGTTTGAACGTCAGCAGGTGGAGTCGTATCTTGGCCATTGCGATGATGGTGTCAACTGGGCGATGATTCGCGCTGCCTCGAGTTCTGTCGCTGGCTTCAGTGTGGTGCCGTTGCAGGACGCGCTGGGATTGGGAAGCGAAGGGCGAATGAATGTGCCGAGCCTGGCGCAAGGGAACTGGCGTTGGCGTTTTGCCGCCGAGATGTTGCGACCGGAGGTCGCGCAGAAATTCGCTTCACTGGTTGAAGTCTGCGACCGGCTGCCGCAGCCACCCCCGGCGGTTGCAAATGAAGAGTGGGCGGCCTAAGCAGTGTTATTCTCGCTGTCGAACCAAATTGTCGGTGTAGGGTAAAGTGTCAGGGGTTTTTCCAAACACCTGACACTTCAGACCCGTCAGATTGTCTTTCCCGGAGCACTTCGTGACCGAGTCCATCATTCGCGCCCAAGCTGTCGAAAAATACTACCTGCAGCCGGATGGAAATCGCATTGAAGTCATCGCGCCGGTCGATCTCGACGTTGAGCCGGGGAAAATTATCACCTTGCTCGGCCCCTCGGGCTGCGGCAAATCCACGCTTCTGCGGATTCTCACCGGCCTCAGCAAGCCCTCATCGGGCCAGGTCTTGTGGCACGGCCAGCCGATTACCTCGCAGAATGCGGGCGTGGCCATCGTTTTCCAGAGTTTTGCATTATTCCCTTGGTTGACCGTGCTCGACAACGTCGAGGCGCCGCTCGAAGCGCGCGGCGTGCCCGCTATGGAGCGCCACAAGCGCGCTTTACGCATTCTCGACACCGTGGGTCTCGATGGTTTTGAGAGCGCTTACCCGAAAGAACTCTCCGGTGGAATGAAACAGCGTGTAGGCTTCGCGCGCGCCCTCGTGGTCGAGCCCGAAGTTCTTTTCATGGATGAGCCTTTCTCGGCGCTCGACGTACTCACCGCCGAGAATCTGCGCAACGAGTTACTTGAGCTGTGGCTCAACAAGAAAATGCCAACCAAGGCGATTTTCATCGTCACCCACAATATTGAAGAAGCGGTGCTGCTGGCCGACCGCGTGATCGTGCTGGCGAGAAATCCGGCATGGGTGCGCGCCGATTTTACCGTGGAAATCCCTCACCCTCGTGATCGTAAATCGCAGCGCTTTGTTGAACTCGTCGACTACATCTACAAGATCATGACTCAGCCGCAACTCGCATTGGCCGTGCCCGACCCTGGTGCAGCCCCGCAAAAACCCGTTCGCCAGAAATATCAAATGATTCCCCACGCTCGCGTCGGGGGTATTGCCGGTCTGCTTGAATTGCTGCAGGACCGCGGCGGAAAAGAATATCTTCATCGTCTGGCTGAAGTCCTCATCATGGACGCGGAAGATCTGCTCCCCATCGTCGAGGCGGCCGTGTTGCTCGGTTTTGCCACATTGGAGGGTGGCGATGTTCAAATGACCGCAGAAGGCACACGGTTCGCGGAAGCCGACATTCTCACCCGCAAAATTCTTTTTCGGCAGGCTGCGCTCATGCACGTCGTTATCCTCCAGCAGATCGATAGCATCCTGCACGCGAAAGCGGATCGCTCGATTCCCGAAGAATTTTTCTACGACATTCTCGATGAGCATTTCAGCCAGGATGAAGTCACGCGGCAGTTCGAAACCGCAATGAACTGGGGTCGCTACGCCGAGATTTTTGACTTCGATCGCGAATCGCATCGGCTGATTCTCGCCGAGCCCGTGAACGAACCACATCCTCCGACCAGCACTCCGGTGCAGTCTTGAAGCGTCCGCAACGAGTCGCTTTCCGTCCGCTGGTCAGAATCTGGTCGGTGTTGCCGCGTCCAAGCGCGGCGGGTCTTCCCGACCTCGTCATGTTTTCCGGCGGGCTGGCGCTTTTTTATGGTGTTATCGAAGTCGGGCGCAAGTGGCTCGGCCCATTTCATCCTCAGGTTGAAATCAGCCGCAGCGTCGGAGCGCTTCCGGTTTATGCCGGATATTCGTTGCTGCGGATCGCGCTCGCTTATATTTTGAGCCTGCTCTTCGCGATCGCCTACGGGTACATCGCCGCTTATCGTCCCCGCGCCGAGCGCTTCATGATTCCGCTACTGGACGTTCTTCAATCAATTCCAGTGTTGAGTTTTCTTCCCGGCGTGATGCTGGCAATGGCGGCGCTTTTTCCGGGACGTCAACTCGGCGTCGAACTAGGTGCGGTCCTGCTCATCTTCACCGGCCAAGTCTGGAACATGGCCTTCAGCTTTTACGCCTCGCTGAAAAGCATCCCGCGCGAGATGCGCGAAGCGGCCACCATCTACCGCTTTAACTGGTGGCAGCGTTTCCTGCAAATCGAATTGCCCTTCGCGACCATTGGCCTCGTCTGGAACTCGATGATGTCGGTTGCGGGAGCATGGTTTTTTCTCATGGCCTGCGAGCAATTTGGCGATTTTCGCTTGCCTGGACTGGGATCGTATTTGCAGGCCGCTGCTGACGATGGCGATACTCGTTCAATTCTCTTCGGCATTGTGACGATGGTTGCCGTGATTGTGCTGATCGACCAGTTCGTGTGGCGCCCGGTGATTGCCTGGGCTGAAAAATTCAAAATGGAGCAAGTGGAGAGCGCGAGTACGCCAACTTCCTGGGTACTCGATTTTCTCCGCCGTTCGCGTGGTGTGGCGCTTTTTCGCAAACGAGCTGTAACCCCCCTCCGCGAACAGATGGTGCATTACTTCGCCCGCAACCAAGATGCTCGTTCCGAATCCTCTGGCGAAAACGTAACTGTTCTGTGGCTCGGGCGAGTGGTCGGAGCGGCGGCGCTCGCTGCCATCGCCTATGCCGTGGTTCGTGTCGTCATGATCTTGACCGGCCTAAGCGCCTCCGACTTTCGCCACATCGGAATCGGTCTACTGGCAACCTGGCTGCGGGTGAATCTCACTCTAGTGCTCGGCGCTCTCTGGACGATTCCCGCCGGCGTCGCCATTGGATCTAGCCCACGCCTGGCGCGCATTGCACAACCATTGGCGCAGATTGCCGCGTCGGTTCCGGCGACGGCTGTGTTCCCCGTCGTACTGCTCGTTTTGATTCGCTTCGGAGGCGGACTGGGATTGGGCTCCATCGTCCTGCTCCTGCTCGGCACGCAGTGGTACATTTTGTTCAACGTAATCGCTGGCGCCATGGCGATTCCGACCGACCTGAAAGAGGCGGCCAGCGTCTTCGGCCTGAGGGGCTGGGAGCGGTGGCGCAAACTGATCCTGCCTGGCATCTTTCCTTTTCTGATTACCGGAATGATCACGGCCTCCGGTGGTGCGTGGAACGTCAGCATCATCGCCGAGTACGCCCACCTCAAAGGCCAGATCTATTCCACCGTGGGCATCGGCGAAATGATTTCGGCCGCCACCGACGCCAAGAATTTCAATCTGCTGCTAGCCAGCACAATTGCGCTGGCCGCAGTTGTGGTCACGACCAATCGACTGGTATGGCGGCGTCTCTATCGCCTCGCGGAGACGCGATTCAAGCTCGAAGGCTGACCGTGCTGGGTACTTGCCCAGTTACTAAAGAGTTGCCTATTCACAAACCGTTAATCCTCTCTTCATAAACCTGCAAAGAAGGCGAGACAAGAATCACCTATGCCTACCTTCCCGATTGCTGGCGACGAAGACCGTGCATTAACTGATCTGCCTCTTGTGCCCGGACTCCCTGGATTCGCCGGAAAATTTATCCCCCTCGAACAGGCTCGCGAACTCTATCAGCGCGTGCGTCAGGCGCCGCAAGGTTTTCAATTGGGAGCCCTCCTACAGGAGATGAACGTAAAGCTCGAAGTCCAGCCCGCCGATCTCGATCGCATCCCGGCCAAGGGTCCTCTCGTTGCGGTTGCCAATCATCCTTTTGGAGTGCTCGATGGCGTGGCTCTCACTGTGCTTCTTTCGCGCGTGCGCTCCGATGTCAAGATACTTACGAACTCGCTGCTGGATGGCATCCCCGAACTGCATCGGCAATGCATCTTCGTCGATCCCTTTAATAGTCGGTCGTCGACCGATAAGAATCTGAAACCCTTGAAGCAAGCGCTGGCGTGGCTGCGCCAAGGCGGAGCAGTTGCCCTGTTTCCGGCGGGGGAAGTTTCGCAGTGGAACGTGCTCGAGGTGAAAGTGACCGACCCGGTGTGGAATAGCGCGGCTGCGCGGCTGGCGCGCAAGACGGGAGCGAATGCTCTCCCTGTGTACTTTTGCGGCCGCAACAGCGGGCGATTTCAGGTGCTCGGTCTGATCAATCCTCGCCTGCGAACACTTTTTCTGCTGGCAGAATTCCTGCAGCAACGCGAAAAAAATGTCGAGATTCGCGTCGGCAATGCGATTCCACCCGAATTGATCGCCAGCCTCGACAACGACGAAGAGGCGACCGAATATCTTCGCCTGCGGACCTACTTGCTGTCTTATCGCGGTAAGAAGCCAATCTCGCTACCCGCGAAAATGCGCGCTGCGCTTCCGCGCAAGGCGCAAGAAAAGATCGCTGCGGAGGTTCCTCCGCGATTCGTCATCAGCGATATTGAAGCGCTGCCGCCAGCATGCATGCTCCTCGAAAACGCCGAATTTGCCGTGTATGCGGCCCGCGCGTCCGACCTGCCACACGCGTTGGATGAAGTCGGACGCCTTCGCGAAATTACCTTTCGCGCCGCCGGCGAGGGCACTGGACGCACCACAGATCTCGACCGGTTCGACGCCCACTACTGGCACCTGCTGCTTTGGAATAAAGAAAAGAAAGAAATCGCCGGAGCGTATCGAGCCGGCAACACCGACGAAATTATCCGTGCTTATGGGCTTAAAGGTCTCTATACGAACACGGTATTCCGCTACAACGAGCAACTTTTCCTGAAGATCGGCTCGGCGCTGGAACTGGGTCGCTCTTTTGTGCGCCCTGAATATCAGCGACAATATGCTCCGCTGCTTTTGCTATGGAAGGGCATTGCGCGGTTCGTGGCCGCCCATCCCGAGACTCCCGTGCTATTCGGAGCGGTCAGCATCAGCAACGAATACAGCAGTGTGTCGCGCGAGATGATTGTCCGCTATTTTGAGCAGCGCGAATCCGGCGGCGAGTTTGCCGACTTGATCCATGCGCGCACTCCATTCCGCGCTCCCAAACTTCGTCGCTGGGATTGCGGCGCCCTTTGCAGTGCATTGCGCGATCTCGACGAACTGGCGGAGCCGATCTCCGACGTGGAAGAAGATGGTAAAGGCCTGCCCATCCTGCTGCGGCAGTATGCCAAGGTCGGAGGCAGGCTGGTCGGTTTCAATCTCGACCGCAAATTTTCCGATGTCATCGATGGAATGGTAATCGTCGACCTGCGCCAGACCGATGCCGCCGTGCTCGAACGCTACATGGGCAAGGATGGCTACGCGGGTTTCCGTCGCTTTCATAAGCTCAATTAGCGAAAGCTTCAACCAGCAAGGACACGAAGTGACCCCAGGGAAGCGCGGCCCTAAACCTTCGTGATCCTTCGTGCACTTGGTGGTTCATCGTTTTCCCGCGTTGTGCGATGAAGTTCGCCTGCCAAAGAGCGCCGACCCCTTTGCTAAATCTGCCCGCCTGTTGAACAATGAATAGTTAACTTGGTTGCGGCTGTGATTCCGAGTCCAGCGCCGCGCCAGAAAATAAGCAAGGAGCCATCATGCCTGCAACTGGAGAACTGATCCGCCACATGAATTACATCGACGACATCGCCACCACTCTTCGCCGTATAAGCGCCAGCATCCCGGCGATGACTAAGGAGGAGTGCGCCCGCCTCGGCGAATACATCCGTAAGTCTGAACCAAGCTACGAGAGCGTGGTGCAGCGCCTGGAGAAGGCGGGCAAGGAAAATAAAGAGGACAAAGACTAAAGCATGACTGAAGTCCGCACCGTTGCGGTGATCGGCGCCGGTATTATGGGCCGAGGCATCGCGCATGCTGCCGCAGTCGGCGGCTACCGCACCATTCTCGAAGACCTTTTGCCCAACGCTCTGCGCAAGGCAGAGACGGAAATCCGCGCTAATCTCGATAAAGCCGTAGAACTCGGCAAGGTCAATGCCGTCGACGCCGACGCAGCTTTCGCGCGCATCGAGTATGCCGGCTCAGTTGATGAAGCCGCGCGCGAGGCTGATCTCGTCATCGAGGCCGTTCCCGAGGAGATGGAGTCGAAGATCGAAATCTTTACGATGCTCGACAAGATCTGCCGTCCGACAACCATTCTCGCGTCGAACACCTCCTCGCTCAGCGTCACCGAAATCGCCAGCGTAACCTATCGCGCGAAGAAGTGCGTGGGTATGCACTTTTTCAATCCCGTCCACAAAATGAAACTGCTCGAGGTCGTGCGCGCGCTCGAAACCGACGACGACACGCTGGCCGCAATCGTTGAAGTCGGCAAACGCATGCGCAAAGAAGTGGTCGTGATCCGGGAGTCGCCCGGTTTCATCACCAGCCGCATCAACGCCATGATCGGCAACGAAGCTTTCTACATGTTGCAGGAAGGCATCGCCACCGCCGAAGACATCGACAAAGCGCTCAAACTCGGACTCAATCATCCGATGGGGCCATTTGAGTTGGTCGATCTCGTCGGCCTGGATACGCGACTGCACATTCTCGAATACCTGCACAAGTCTCTCGGGGAGAAATTCCGCCCCTGCCCACTGCTGGTGCAGTACGTGAAAGCGGGTAGACTGGGGCGGAAGTCGGGGCGGGGGGTATTTGAGTATACGGGAGCGGCGACGCCGGTGGCGACCTTGTAGTGTCTTGGCAGTTCAGCCATAATTCGCTGTGTGAACTGGACACGACTGCTTCTACTATTGCTCTTAACGGTTCCTTCCGCGAAGGGCGCGACCCTTTCTGGCACGGTCTCGGACTCATCAGGAAGTGCGATAAAAAACGCCACGATAATTATTCACTGGGATTCGATCGGATTGGATAATGTCGCCGAAAATGTCGGGATGAAAGACGACAAAGTAAAACACCACTGATGCGATGGGACACTTCTCGCTAGAATTGCCACCCGGAGTTTATGACATTTTCTTGTCGGCAAACGGTTTTTCGCCGCACTGCGAAAAAATTTCGTTAAAAAAGAATGAAACCCTCATTTACAAGGCCCGACTAAAAGTCAGCCGGATGTTAACGGTAAAATTAGATTAGCTTGCCCGTTGTAACTAAATATGAAAGAAGCGAAGGTATTTCCACAGAGGAAACGCCTTCGCGTCACACCCGCTATTAATTAATATCCTGCTTCGACTCCAGCCGCTTCTCCAAGCCATCCAGGTAACTCTTCTGGCTCTCTGGAGCGGCGGCTATCGACAACTGCATCTCTTTCGCCGCTTCGTCAAACTTCCCCTGTGCGGAGTACATGCGGGCCAATCCTGTGTGGACGAACCACTGATCAGGATGTTTCTTCGCATTCTCGCGGAAAACCGCATAGGCTTCTTCGTTGCGTTTTTCGCCGATCAACTGGCGAGCGTAGCCATGCATCTGGAGCGGGGTGGCGAACCCCAACGCCTTCTTCTGCGCGACGGCGGCTTCGTCTTTGCGATTGAGCGCGGTTAGGACCTTCGCCTTCGTTGACTCGTTGTCGAAGCGATCTTCATTCTGGATCGACTTGTTGGCAAAGTCGAGCGCTTCATCGAGATTGATCTTTTCCGCGAGCATGTAGTTCGCCGCATCGTCCCAACTTATCCAAGTGTATTGCGACAGATTGCGCAACTGTTTCTTCAGACTGGCATCGACAATGTCATGCACATCGACCGAGACCTTAAACGGTACTGCGACTTTCTCCCACTGCAGTTCGACCACCGCCGAATCCGGCTTCAACTCGTCGAAGTCGTAAGTAAGCGCGTTGTGCATATCGGCCGGTTTCGGCTTCACCGTTACGCGCAGCGCATCCTCTTTTTCGTCATAGGTGAAAGATCCCCACGAAGTCGAGTTCTTGGAAAAGATAATTGTCCACTCATCGGCGTTCGGAATCATGTGCAATCCGTATGTGCCCTTATCGAGCGGCTTGCCTTCGATCATGACCGGATCGCTGAAGGTGATCGTCGTGTTAATGTTCGCTCCGGCGCGCCAGACCTTGCCATAAGGCACGAGGTCGCCCCAAACCTTGCGATCATTCACTAGGGGCCGGTGATAGTTGATGCTGACGTCGGTGATGCCGATGCGTTGCGTAATCTCGGCTTGCTGGCTTTGCAAGGGCAGATCGAGTACGAACGATTGCGCTAGGCCAATTGCCGGCAGGGCTGCCATCAGAAGGCAGAACAGGAATCCTCGGAAAGCTGCTCGAAACAATTCTCGAAACATGGGCAACGCCTCCTTCAAGGTGTCGATCTAGATCAATCGAAAATTTGTCGAAAAAGGCCAACGTGGATCGAGGCCCACCCTGGTCGGCGGGTTAGACGGGTCGCGACTGTATAAGTGAGCGGCCACACCGGCACTACTCTGCATCTTGTCGTCCGCATCTGCTTTGGATTGTTTTTCAACCTCCGTTTAATGAGGGCCGACAGAAGAGTGGCCGTCTGCTAACCCGCCGTCATTTTGGGCGTCTAACACTCGGGGAATAGCCTGTCTTTTTACGGAACCTGCCGGCCCCTTCTTGCGTATCAATTAACAGACGGTATATCGGAGGCGCAACTTCGCCCGGAGCCGGTGGGGGCGCGCCGCGAACTTCAATCATGCGGATGCTTATCGAAATCGTTCGCCAGTCGCTGGCCACCCTCTGGGCCCACAAGCTCCGCTCGTTCTTAACCATGTTCGGCATTGCCTGGGGCGTGGGATCTCTACTCTTGCTGGTCGGCCTGGGCGAGGGCTTCCGCAGTGGGCAGGCTAAGCAACTCAAGAATCTTGGCCAGGACATCATGTTTACCTTCCCCGGACGCATCCCGGCCGTCGAGGGCAATACGCAATCCGGACGCACTTATCATTTCACTTACGCAGATTACCTCGCCATCCGCAGCGAGGCGCGCTCGCTCAAGTATGTTTCGCCGGTGCTCAATCGCGAAGATATTCGCGCCGTGAGCGATTACGGTTCCACCAACGGGCAGGTCTTCGGCGTGGCGCCTGAGTATAACCAGATCCGCAATATTCCCGTCGGCCCCGGCCGCTGGTTCAATGATGAGGACAACACCGAAACGCGGCGCGTGGCCGTGGTCGGCTGGGAGCTGCTCAAAAACATTTTTCCCGGCCGCCCCGCCGTCGGGTCGCCGATTCTGCTCAATGGCATCCGCTTCGAAATCATCGGCGTGCTCAGTAAGGTTGGGCAGGACGGCAATAACGGCACCAACGCGCGCATCTTTATTCCTATCGAGACGATGCGCAATTTGTTCCGCCTCAAAGATCAGAACAGCGAAGACGCAATCTCGTTCCTGAATTATCGGCCGCTCACGCCGAGCGGAAATCTGGCGGCCAAAGCGGAAGTGCACGAGATACTCGCCCGTCGCCACGGTTTCGATCCGAAGCTTGAGGAATCCTTTGAAGATTGGGACACCATCGAAGATAACAAGCGTGTCGCGAAGATCTTCGACGG
Organism: uncultured Acidobacteriaceae bacterium; assembly: GCA_963822025.1. Classification (GTDB taxonomy): domain Bacteria; phylum Acidobacteriota; class Terriglobia; order Terriglobales; family Acidobacteriaceae; genus Acidiflorens. The sequence continues at coordinate 91,731 of CAWGFW010000004.1, forward strand.
CATGGATTATTTTCTTGGCGTAGTCGGCGTGATCACGCTCGCCCTTGGCGCCATCGGCATCATCAACATTATGCTCGTCTCAGTAACCGAGCGCACCCGCGAGATTGGGCTGCGCAAGGCTCTCGGCGCCACTCATCGCGCCATACTGACGCAGTTTTTCGTGGAAGGCGCGTTCCTGACCGCTTTGAGCGGCGGCATCGGACTGGCCATTACCACCGCGTTAGTTATGCTTTTGGCCGCGTTGCCCGCGCCCGAAGGATTTGATACCCCACGCATCGTCCCGTCGTCTGCGGCCATCGCCATTTTGTCGCTCGCCTGCGCGGGCATCGCTGCAGGACTATATCCCGCGCGCCAAGCCGCGCTGTTGCAGCCGGTGGAAGCTTTGCGCCAGGAATAATGGAATATGATTCTCGAACTATTCCGTCAGGCCTACAACGCGCTCAAGTACAACCGCCGGCGCAGCGTCCTCACCATGCTTGGCATGGCTTGGGGCATTGCCACGGTTGTGCTGTTGCTCGCGTACGGCGCGGGTTTCGAGCGTGGTCTCTGGGTCGCTTTTCGTTCCTGGGGCACGAACCTGGTCTTCATCTTTCCCGGCCGCACTTCGCTGCAAGCGGGCGGCACCAAGGCCGGCAGCGAGATCAAGCTAACCGTCAACGATCTCGACTACCTCCAGGCCGAAGTGCCTCTGATCAAGCGCATTTCGCCCGAGGCTTCTAAACAAAGCACCGTCGCCTACGGCACGCGGAGCGGCAGTTACGCCATCAGCGGAGTCTATCCCTACTATTCTCACATGCGCCGCATCAACGTCGAATCCGGCAGTTTCTTCACCGACCTCGACGAAAACACGCGCAGCCGTGTCGCTGTGCTCGGCGCGGATGTGAAGAAAAAGTTATTTTCCGGCGAAAACGCCCTCGGGGAAAAGGTACGGGTCGACGGCATTTCTTACGAGGTCATTGGCGTCCTCAAGCACGTCATCCAAAACGGCGACGATAATATGAACGGCAAAGTCTATATCCCGTTCAGCGCCATGAACGACCTCACCAACACGTATTACCTCAACGCAATCGCCATGGAATATGAAGGCGACCATGAAAAGGTCGCCGAGGCCGTGCGCCGGTCGATGGCTTTTCATCATGATTTCGATCCAAAAGATAAGCGCGCCATCTTTGTGTTTGATGTTTTCGCCGATCTGCTCGACCTGCGCGTGATCACGACCGGCATCAAAATACTGCTCGGTTTCATCGGATTGCTTACCTTGGGCATAGGCGGCGTCGGGCTGATGAATATCATGTTGGTGTCCGTGACCCAGCGCACCCGCGAGATCGGCGTCGAAAAAGCCCTTGGCGCGCGGGGCTGGCACATCCTCGTCCAGTTCCTCGCGGAGGCCCTTGCCATCACGCTTCTCGGCGGAATTGCCGGCGTGCTGCTTGCCTATCTCGTCTCCTGGTCGGTCGGATCGCTCACCCTGTGGAGTGCCTTCGTAGAAAATGGCACGGAAGGCGACATCCATCTCACCATCGATTCCACCACATTACTGGCCTCGACCGTGATTCTGGGTTTCGTCGGCATCATCAGCGGAATGCTTCCCGCCATCAAAGCCTCAAGGCTGGATCCCATCGAAGCCCTGCGCTACGAGTAGGCTGCAGCGGGTGACAGGTCACAGGTGACAGGAAAACCAGCAATACCGGATGCGGCGAGATTTTCCTGTCACCCGTAACCTGCCACCTGTCCCCTTGCCCCTTATGCTATATTTCTCCCAAGTTTTAGGAGGCTTCATGCGCCCACTTGGCGTCACTCTCGTCGGTTTCTACCAGATTCTGCGCGGCGTACTTGGCTTGCTCTTCGGAGTTTCCGTCCTGCTGTTCACCGGTCTGGCCGCCAAACTCTCTTCCCTGGCCGCTGAGGGGAATGCCACTGGACGCTTTTTCGGCGGTTTCGGACACCTGGCAAGCGCGATGATCATTTTGTTTGCCGCACTTCACCTGATCGCCGGGTATGGTTTGTTAACCATGCAAAATTGGGGCCGACTGCTCGCCTTGTTTCTTTCCGCTCTCGGCATTTTCTTGCTGCTGCCGATCCTGCTCGTCGTGCACGGTATTCCTTTGGCTTTCGGAATCATCAACGCTGTCGTGGTCCTTTACCTGGTGATGCCATCGGTCAAGCGAGCGTTTCACGAGCAACGCCATTCGCTCCGCATGGCGGCCTAGGCCCACCGCCAGTGATGAACGACGAATGATGCATGCGGTAAAGGGGCGGGCGTCTCGCGCTTCTGCCGCAGTAGAATCGATGCGTGTCCGGCTCCAGCCAACTCGCCACGGTGCGGGAGCACCTCCAGCTTTACGAACATCCGCTGCTCGCCTTTTCTGCGCGCGAAAATAATGGTGTGATCGAAGTGCTGATCGACTTCAAGAACTCGCCGGTGCCGGTTCACACCTACGTGCTTCCGATTCACGCCCGCGATCTCGATCATTCCCAACTCACCTGGCATCTTCAACGCCAAATCTACGACGGCTTGCACGACTATTTTATTGAAATGTTTATTCGCACTCCGCAGGATCGCTTCGTGCAAAGCCCGCTGGATGGCAGCGCGAGTGGCGGAAGCCAGGGAAGCTAGCCGATTGTCTCTCCGCGAAAAAATCGAGCGCGAAATTCGCGAACGCGGCCCCATCCCATTTTCGCGCTACATGGAACTCTGCCTCTACGATCCCGCCGCCGGCTATTATTCGCGCAATGCCGAACAATTTGGCAAAGCCGGAGACTTCTATACTTCGAGCGATGTGCACGCCGTCTTCGGGCGACTGCTGGCGCGGCAGTTTGAAGAAATATGGCGAGCGCTCGATCGTCCTCCGCAAATCGAAATCCTCGAACTCGGCCCCGGCCGAGGCCTGTTCGCCCGTGATGTGCTGGATTGGTCGAGCAAAAAATTCCCCGATTTCTTCGCCGCGCTAACCTGCACCTTGCAAGAATCGTCGCCCGCGCTGCAAGCAAAGTTGCAGGAAAATCTAGCCGAACACGTAGCCGCAGAAAAAGCCTACATAAGCGGAGAGGCTAGAATCGGTCGCGCTCAAGTAGGGGCAGAGACTGCCTTGAGCTTGTCGAAGGGTGCCGGCACCAGCCCAGCCGGGCAAAGCTCGGCGACTGCCGGCCTTCATCGCACTCTCGCCCCCGCCACGCCCCTGATCGTATTCGCCAACGAATTCTTCGACGCTTTGCCGGTCGAGATTCTCAGTACGCTGGGTAAACTCCACCTCGCGTTCGAAAACGATCGCCTGCAAGAAATCTGGCTCTCTCCACGCGCCCAGGAACTTGAATTCCTCGACCGCTATAGCGTCCATCCCGCGTCAGGCGAGCGCATCGAAGTCCCCATCATCGCGCAGGATTGGATTCGCGAAATGGCGCAGTCCAGCCCGCGGGCTCCGCTCCTCATTATCGCCATCGACTACGGTTACACACGCGGGCAGCAACTCGCCGGCCGGCATCGCGGCACACTCATGGCCTATCGCCGTCACTCCGCCAGCCCAGACCCCTATCAGGCGCCGGGAGAGCAAGACCTGACAGCGCACGTCAATTTCACCGCGCTAGTCGCTGCCTGCGAGCAATCCGGCATGCGGTGCGAAAAACTTTTCACACAATCGCAATTCCTGTTAGGCATAGGCGAAAAAAATCAGTTTGCCGACGCCTTCGAAGACTGCCGCCTGCCGCAAGAGCGAGCAAAAGTGGCTCTGCAACTCAAACATCTGGTGACACCGGCGGGAGTGGGAGAGAATTTTCAGGTGCTGATCGCCAGCCGAGGAATAAATCCAAAGAGAATTGGCGGCCTCAGCGGCCTCAGCTTCGGGGGTCTCCGACCTGCCGGTGTTCAACGCTAAGTTGTGACGAAATTCTCGGGACATTGAAAGAGATTCCGTGCTAGCATGGCCGCTACTTGGGCGCGCTCAGGATATATTTGAGCGCCATTCGGGGCAATCTATGGCCGCTCGCTGCTCACAAAGGACGCGTCTCTGCTTGTTTTTATTGTTCTTCCTATTGTTTCTATCCTTCAGCGCCAGCGCGCAGGTTCGCAGCATCGGTGGTGGCGGCGGGGGCAGTAATCCAACAAACAACCTGAGTTACATCGACCCCGAATTAGGACTGGGTCCAGTGATCGATCAGACGCAGGCCCATTTCTTTTTCATGGATTTGGCAGATATGGAGGCGCACAAGCGGCATAAACAGCAGGAGCAGCCCTCTGAGGGGGTCTCGATACTGGACCTAAAAGCACCTGCATCAGCCAAGCAGGAATTTGTGAAGGGCGCAACACTTCTTCTGCGCAAGGATCTCAATGGAGCAGTAAAGCACCTCTCCAAAGCACTTTCTATTTACCCCAAGTTTGTTAGCGCTCACAATTACCTCGGCAACGCGTACATGGATTTGGGTTTGAACGACAAGGCCCGCGAGGAATTCCAACAGGCCGCTCTGCTTGACGATCACGTTCCCCATTCGTTTGCAAATCTCTGCCACGCGGAGTTGGCGCTCAAGAACTATCCCGCCGCTGAGCAGGCGATTAATCGAGCTACAGAACTTTCGCCCCTAAATCTAGATCTCAAAGTTACACAAATCTATGCTGAGGTACTGAACCACAATTATCAGGATGCAATCGAGAAGACTCACAAAATTCATCAGGATAAGCATGACGGCGCTGCCATGATTCACTTCCTGGCCGCCGCTGCCTGGCGGGAGCAGAAGAATCTTCCCGAGATGGAAGATGAACTGAAAGCCTTTGTTTCGGAGGATCCGAAAAATCCGAGTGTTGACAGGGCTCGTCAATTGATTGCGCAGATCGATGATGCGCGCCTGCATCCGCACTTTATTACTGTCGTCCAGCAGCAGGGACCAAGTCCCGAGATGCTGGCGGCACAGCGGGAGGAACAGAAGCAGATCGGGGATGCGGAACGGATGTGCGTAGGCTGCTCTGGTGACGATACTCGCGAGTCCGCTGCCACAGGAACTTCCTCTCCAACGCTCATGGCTGCCAACACTGCGCCGGATCCTGAACGCGTTCATCGCACTTCAACGGGTTTTGTTCTACGCAAGACGGTCGATGAGGTGTCATTATTTTTCGCAGCCACAGATCATGGAAAGGCGGTCAGCGATCTCACGGAGCAAGAGGTTGCAATTCTGGACGAACACCAGACTCCCGCAGCCTTGCTTGATTTTCGCAATGAGTCTCAACTGCCTTTGCGATTGGGTTTGGTCATCGATACCAGTGAATCGATCCACGGCCGATTCTCGTTTGAGCAAGGCGCCGCTGCTGGGTTTCTGCAAAAAGTTCTTGTCAACAAAGACGATCTAGCCTTCGTCGTCGGTTTTGCCAACTCAGTCCTGATGGTGCAGGATTTCAGTGCCGACCAGGGAAAGATCTCTCATGCCATCGGCGAGCTTGCCCCGGCCGGCGGAACCGCGCTCTGGGATGCAGTGACTTTTGCAGCGAATAAGCTAGCCACCCGGGAGGACCCTTATCCGGTAGCAAAAATCCTCGTGATCGTCAGCGACGGGAATGATAACTCAAGCAATGCCACGCTGAAGCAGGCTATTCAAGCTGCCGAAAAAGGTGAAGTAATCGTCTACACCGTGAGCACCGCGGAATCTTCCGGTGGAATCTCCGAGCCATCCGTGGGCGATCATGCTCTTAAGGTATTGGCCGAGCAAAGTGGCGGCTCAGCCTTCGCGCCCGGCTCGGTCAGCGCTTTGAAACATAGTCTCGCCGAACTCCAGGAAGTCATCCGGGCCCGTTACCGGATTTCCTATAAACCTGCCGATCTTAAGCTTGACGGACACTATCGTACGATCGATGTTACAGCCCGGCGCTCCGGCCACAAGCTGCGCGTGTACGCACGCAAAGGTTACTTTGCCACCGACGATAGGTTTTAACCGCCTACGACTTCGCGCCCATCGAGGTATGCCTGGAAGACTGTGCACCTTCGGTATGCACCATTTTCGCTGCATTTAACATTCCTGAAATATCTTTGCAGTAAACTACCCTCAATGAGTTTGCCCCGCATCTCTCGCTTTGCGCTGCCGCTTCAGGTTGCAGCTGTTTGCTACCGGCGGGTGAATTCGCATGCCGAGTTTCTTTTAGTCCACACCAACGGCGGCAGCAAGTGGACGTTTCCCAAGGGAGCTCCCGAGCCCCGCCTCTCGCACAGCCAGGCCGCCGAACGCGAAGCCAGAGAAGAAGCGGGCGCCATCGGCACTATTGAGCCCCGCCATTTTCACATCTACATACACTCGAAAGGCGTTTTCTGGCAGCCCGGCGGCGTGCAGGAATACGTCGTCAAAGCCTTCTTGATGGAAGTCCGCCAGACCCGGCGTCCGGAAGAGGACGACCGCGATCCCACTTGGTTCGACGCAGCGAAAGCGCGCATCATCCTCGCCAAGGGACGCGAGGTCAAATATGCCCACGAACTACAAACCGTGATCGACCGCGCGCTGGAGCACCTGGGCATTGCGAAAATGGCGGCCGCGCGCTGAGACGGGCTCAATAGCGGCCACGCTCTTTAATCACCAGATCCGATCCGGGCAAAACGCGATCGCCAAAGATCTCCCTACGCGTGGCTGCGAAGTCAGGCCAGTCGCGAGCAGGCGTACCCTTGCCAATGCGATCAGGCACACGGCCCGTTTCCGCTTGCTTCACCCTAGTGCGCGGTCTTTCGCTTTTTTTCTTCGACGGTCTCATTGATATATTCTGGCGATCCCGGATCCTCGAATTTAAATGCTAGGCTGTGTTGCCAGCGTTTGGCGAATTCTTGAGCGTTCATCCTCTGTAATATCTTCCCAGACGGCACCTCGATTACGTAACCCATTACCTGGCCCATAATGCCGCCGAACCGGGAGGAAGGCATGACCTCTGCCATCACGACAATAGCTGACGAATCCGGCAGCCAATCCACTCCGCTCACATTGATGAACGAGCCCGGATCCGCTGTGAGCTGCTCGCAGTCGTAGAGGAGGCCTCTTGCGCGGCAAGGTGGGAATGTTTTGACCATGTCTCTTAGCGCACTCGCAGTTATATCTATCGGCGTAAGCTTCGGATCGTTCAGCTGGTAAAGATCCATCCAAAACACTCCGATCGCTTGCTCTCCGTCTCTGTTCACGAAAAACTTGCTTGAGTCGGGCGACCACAACACATCATTGTCGCCGGGATCGAATTTTCGAGGAATGGCTTCTCCGATTTCTCTCCCCTCGGCAAACACCCGTAGATAAGCGAGCGAAATGCCTGTCTCTTTGTCCATTGAAATACCTCACCTCAATCAAATTCTTACCGTTAGGCGAATGTATGTCGAGGCTCTTGCAGTTCCCGGGCGAGTTCGGCGGGCACTCTTTCACCACTCCGACGCTCTGCCTTGCTACGGTCGGACTCCCCGCATGCGCGATCAGGTGGAGGACCTGAACTAGGCCAACAATCGCCCATAGCCTTAATCGTTGCATCGTCACTAACCTGCTAAATAGTTAACACCGAATCAGTCCCTCGTCTAGCCCTCAAGCGTTTCGGAAGAAATCCCTTTCGTGAGACGATAGGAGAAGTCTAATGATTCAACTCTCCTCTGCCGGCAAGCGCTATGGCCACAAACTTCTCTTCGAAGACGTCGACTGGCTGATTACGCCGGAATCGCACGTTGGTCTGGTCGGAGCGAACGGCACTGGCAAATCGACGGTGATGAAAATCCTGGCCGGGATGGAATCGCTCGACTACGGCTCCATCTCGCGCGCCAAGGGCATCTCCACTGGCTACCTTCCTCAGGACGGCCTCACCATGACCGGCCGCACCGTTTTCGCCGAGTGCATGTCGGTGTTTGATGAGCTCCATGCCATGGAAAAAGAAATGGAAGCGCTCACGCGCAGCATGTCAGAGCTCGACCATGAAGGGCAGGAATATTCAAATGTCGCCGACCGTTACCAGAAGCTCGAACATGAATTTGTCGCGCGCGACGGCTACACGCTAGAGGCCCAGGTTGGCCAGGTGCTGACCGGCCTAGGCTTCCGCCGCGACGATTGGGCGCGGCAGACAGAAGAATTTTCCGGCGGTTGGCAGATGCGTATCGCCCTCGCTAAGCTTCTATTGCAGAAGCCCAACCTGCTGCTGCTCGACGAGCCCACCAACCACCTCGATCTCGAAGCCCGCAACTGGCTTGAGGAGTACCTGACCACCTACCCTTATGCCTTCATCCTCATTTCGCATGATCGTTATTTTCTCGACATCACCGTCGATCGCATCGTGGAAATCTGGAACAAACAGATACACTTCTACGCCGGCAACTACGATCAATACCTGGCCGCGAAAAGCGCTCGCAAGGAGCAGCTTAAAGCCGCCTACAAAACCCAGCGTGACCGCATCGAGCAGTTGGAAGTATTTATTAATCGCTTCCGCTACACCGCGACCAAAGCCAAGCAGGTCCAGAGCCGCATCAAAGAGCTGGAGAAAATCGAACGCATCGAGATTCCTGAGGAAGAGAAGACGGTTCATTTCTCCTTTCCGCAGCCCAAGCCGAGTGGGCGCATCGTCACCGAGTTTTCTAATGTCGCCAAGAGTTACGGCGAGCGTGGAATCAGCGAACACAAAGTTTTTCAAAACGTAAACTTCATGATCGAGCGCGGCGAACGCATCGCGCTCGTCGGAGTCAATGGGGCAGGGAAGTCGACGCTGATTAAACTGCTGGCAGGCCAGGAGCCGCTAACCGCCGGTGAATACAAACTCGGCCACAACGTCGAGCCCGACTATTTCGCGCAGGATCAATACAAAGAACTCGATCCCGAGGCTCGCATCCTCGACGATCTCGGAGAACTCTCGCCCGGCTCCACGCAAACCCAGCTGCGCAGCCTGCTCGGCTGTTTTCTTTTCTCCGGAGACGATGTTTTTAAGCGCATCGGCGTCTTATCCGGCGGCGAGCGCAATCGCTACGCGCTCCTGAAAATGCTGCTCCATCCCGCCAACTTTCTGCTGCTTGACGAACCCACCAACCACCTCGACCTGCGCGCCAAAGACGTGCTGCTCGAAGCCCTAATGAAATATACCGGCACCGTCGTTTTTGTTTCTCACGACCGCTATTTCATCGACGGGCTGGCAACCCGCGTCTTCGAAATCGGAGAAGGCAAAGTAGAAATCTACCCAGGAAATTATGAAGATTATCTCTGGCGCAAGCAAGGAAGAGATGCGGCGGTAGAAGCGGCGAAGACATCGTCCCCGAAGACATCCAAATCGATAGCATCGCCCGCTCCTTCCTCTCCAATCGTCGCGTCAGCCGTGCCCGTAAACGGAGATCGCGCGGCCGCCACCGAGGTGTCCGAGCCCAAGGGCAAGCGCCTGAATCCGATCAAGCGCCAACAGATGGAAGATCGTTTGCGCGAGATAGAGGAAGAGATAGCGCGGAGCGAAGCCGCAATAGCGTTGTGTGAGACGCAACTGCAGAGCTTTGTAAGCGCGGAAGAAACGCACCGGCAGTCACAGGAACTCGCCGCTCACAAAACCGCGCTGCACAGCTCGATGAAAGAGTGGGAAGTACTTTCGGCGACCCTGGAAACCGCTGGTTTGTGACTTATGCCAAGAAAAAGCCATCCATCGCCGGCAAAAAATAACTTCGCGCGACGACAGATGGCATTCTCTGGCTAGCTTGCCGTGTCTAGCGCTCCGCCTTGATCGTCTCGACAGCATCGTGGAGCTCGTGCTCCGCCGCGTGGAGGTGTTCTTCGGCCTTAGCGCCATGTCCAGCCATATCGTAGTGGTTGGCGGCACGGGCGTGGTCCAGCTCTCGGATCGCTTCCTCGACATGGTGATGGACCGCGTCCAGATCGTGCCAGTCATGCACTCGATCGGCGACCGCGACCCCGGCAACAAACGATAAACACACAGCAAGAACGGAAACGGCAATCATTTTCGTCATAATTTTTCTCTCCAGGTTGTGGGTTAAGTTTCTTCCGGCACGCTTGAATATTCGCTATTCTCCCCGGCCACCAACCTCCTGTCAAAAAGAAATGAGGGTGGTTTAGTGTAACCAAAGGTTCGTATCATTCGGACATGGCCCGCCGCGGCAAACCACGTCTTTATGCGGGAAGTCCTATCCGCGCGCTTGGTTCAGTGCAATCACAAAATCCCTCCCGCAATGATTGCATCTGAAACCAGCGAACAGGATCATGCTCCCGGGCCATGGGTGAACAGTTTCCTTCTGGCAATGTGGGCATTGAATCACATGCCTATCGAAAACCAATTCTATGACCTCGAGTTCTGGCATGACTAACTCCTGTGAGGAACAGAAGCAACGGAGCAAAGAACCCCGTTCCATGGAAAATGTTGCTGCCTTGCCCGGAACATATTCGCAACTGGCAAGGTCTGTCAGTCCGCCTGGTGACGTACAATGGTGCGCTAGCGCGCACACCTCTATTCTGTTTCGCTCCGCCATTCCCGAATCTGGCGATGCATGATGGCGTAGCATTCACAGGCTGCCTCTTCCAACCCCGGCCGGTCGACAATTTGTACCTCGCCGCGGGAGTGAGCGATCAGTCCTGCCTTCTGCAAAATTCCCGCCGACACGGTCACGCTGGAGCGGCGTGTTCCCAGCATCTGGGCAATCAATTCCTGCGTTAGCGGCACTAAATTCGATCCCACGCGGTCGGCGCTCATCAACAACCATCGCGCCAATCTTTCTTCGACTTCATGCAGGCGATTGCAGGCGGCGATCTGCGTCACTTGCATGGCCAGAATCTGCGAGAACTGCTGTAACCGCCGCTCTAGGTTGGGACACTCCCGTAAAAGTTCGACCAGTCGATCGCTATCAATCCGAAACGCGGACCCTTCTATCTGCGTAATCGCCCGTGTCGGAGCGGTGCGAAACCCCGCCACCAGCGGGACGCCGATAAATCCTTCCTTGCCCACCAGACCGACTTCAACCGTCTTTCCATCGGGGAAAACGCTCAGAACGGAAATAAGCCCGCTGTTGCAGAACCAGGCAGATTTCAGGGTATCGCCCGATTCGTGCAGCACCTGATGAGTCTTCAACCGGACGAATTCCAATTTTGGCAGGATCTGTCCGGATTCCTTCTGCGGAAGGTCGAGCAGAATCTCGTTGTAAACATGGTTTCCGTCACCATCAGAGGACGGTGGTGGCGCGAAAGACTTTTTGGGCGGACGGGTTTTGTTGGCCATCATGATACGGCTCCTCGCACAGCACGATGCTGTCTAATTTCGCAAGGGACCGTCACCTTCGGTACGGCGGAAGGATGCTAGAAGAGACAATTTAACCTTACTACGTTTCCGTTCTAAAAGATGTGCGATACGGCACACTTATTCGTTCGATGGGATATTGCCAAAAGAGGCGGATGCAAGCCTCTTACCGTGTTTTCCGCGGACCCTAACGGTTTTCTCCGCCCAGTGATCCGGGTCACAGCTTGGGGCTTGCGCGTTCGCTACATTGAATGAAGCATGACCAGATTTTCCATTCTTACTAGCCGCAAACGCGCCATCGTGGCCCTGGTGCATTCCATCGTGTTCCTCGCGATCGCAGGACGCCAGATGGTGGCCGCCAATCCTGCCTCCGGCATTTGGCCGACGTCGACAGTGAAACCGGGTACGTGGATTCTCTGCGGAATCTTCGTCATCGTTTCCGCAATTCTTTTGTGGCTCTTTATTATTTCCCGCGGCGGGATGGAGAAAATCTATTTCGCGTTTTGCACCATCAGCGCTACCTCAGGACTCCTGCGCACCGCTGCCGGTGATCAGGCGTTTCATGCCGCACTTTACGTAAGGGTGGTCATGCTGGTCTGCGCGGTCTTGGTCGGAGTGCTGATGGTTCGAATGCACTCGCAAATCCGCCCGTCCTTGCCAACGTCCTCCGAGTATGCCGAAGAAAGTTCGTAGCCTCTCCGCTCCCGCCTCGAGATCGATGTCCTCAGCCAGTCGCGCCCGCGCGTTACCGCGGGGGGCACCTGGTGCGGCGGCTGAGGGCCTCGTCTGCTGGTTGCTCAAACCCACGCGCACGTTCGCTAAGTTCACTCCTGTCCGAGGTTCCAGATCTTAAGTTCGGCCCCCGTGGAATCAAAGCTGTAGTTTTGATTCTTGCCCCAGTCGACCATCAGATCGACCGTGTCTCCCGCCGCAAGGCGTATCGGTTTGGGGTCGAACGAAAGCGGCCATTCATAGCTGGTGATCGCCGCCTGCAGAAGCACGCGCTTTGAGTTGAGCACTACATAAACGTACGTGCTGGTAGGGCCCGACCAATCCAAGCCTTCGAATTTGACTCGCATCACAAAATTTCCCGCCGTCGGAGCGGTCCAACGTAGGACGGATAATTGGCCGTTGGGTCCCGGATGCAACAAAAGGTAGCTAACCGGAAGGCACCAGGTGGCGTAACAGAGCTGCTTGTGTTTGTCGTTATGGGCGATCTGTTGTGGGCCAGAACATGCGGAAGTGTCCCACCAACTCACGCCTGGAACAACGCTACAGTTTCCTCCCCAGGTGTAAAGGGTGAACGGGGTGCCCCAAGAGTCGAGGTAACCATACGACCATACTCCGTTGGGATTTGATTGCGCCGAGAAGTCTTTTACCGCGTCGTAGATTTGCGCTGGAGCCGCTTGCGAGATGACCAGCAGCAGCATGATCGCGATAGCAAATGCCTTCAGTAGTTTCATCTTAGCTCTCCTTTCATTTCGTTCGGTCGCGACCAGTGCGTCAGGGCGCCTGCAGCCGCGAACGTTCTTTTGTTGAAGACTTGGTGCCCGTGCAACTCAATGTCCAACTCGACGTGCGCCCACGTGCAGGGTCGGCAGCCTAAGCCTCCGGTTATGCAGCCTTGTAGATTTGTGAAGTTCCGCGCCTCAGGGAGGTAGACCGACGTTCTGGAAGTTAGCTTCCGAGGGGCGGCGCCGATTTACTTCTAACTCAAGGTAAAGAAATTGTCTGTGATAATACTCACCTCGCCAGGTGAGGTTCTGGCGAGAAGAGTTGCAAGCCGCCCAACGGTCCGCGATCTGATTTTGGGTGGCGCTGCGGTTCACCGCTGGGATAATCAGGCTATCTTCAATCCGGTTTTGGCCGCTGGGGTGCGCCCAAGCTCGGACTACCTTCCCACATCATTCGTCCCGTGAACCACTTCAAAGTGCGTCACAGATTCATCGAAGCTGCTAAGCACAGCCCGCGCCTCCGGTTCCACGACAGCCTTGTCCGGATTAGCTCCCGCGAACCGCCGCACTGCCACCATCGACTCCCAAAGTGTGAGCACGACAAAGTCGATCGCTCCATCTTGAGTCTCTCCATCAACTGCGCGACGAAGCAAATAGGCTCCACGATGCCCGTCGATCGCAGCCAGCGCCGGAAACACTTTCATGGTGACATGTTCAATGTATGCACGCGACTTCGCGGCTGTCGCGCGCCCCCGCCACATGCGAATGATAGTGCCGTTATTAGCGCCGCTATCCGAAGATGGTATGCTGGGAGTTATCTTGCCAGCAACAGCGTTCGGCCTGATCGGCTCCGCAGAATCTTCGCCCGCCACCGTCTTCCACTCCCGCACATGCCATCGCTTCACCAGCCCGCCCGTCACATAAGGATCAGTCCGCGCAAACTTCTCCGCAACTTCTGGCGAGTCGCCCGTGAACAGCAAGACCGCGCCATCTACCGGATCTTGTAGCGCGCCGCCGAGCACCAGTTCGCCGCGATCGCTAGCCTTGCAGGCTTTTTCTAGATGCGCATCGCGAAACTCCGCCCGACGCTTAAGATAATCGTCAGCAACCTCGTAGAAGAGTAAATAATGCATCTGGGAATATTCCTTTCGTAGACAACAAAGCCGGTCCTGAAGGACCGGCGCTTAGCGAAAAAGACTCGACTTTTCCTAACTCCCCTTCACGCCGCCCGAATCCAACTCCGATTGCGCAAACACTTGATTGGCTCCCATATGCGCCGGAGCTGGCGCCAGCATGTGCTCTTTTCGATATACCAGATTGCTCGCGCTGAACGTCGCTAGCTCAAATCCGTGCCCGTGCGTAATCGCATCGGTCGGACAAGCCTCCACGCAATACCCGCAAAAGATGCATCGGTTGTAGTCGATGTTATAAACGCGGGCGTAGCGCTCAGCTCCCGAAATTCGATTTTCGGCCGTGTTTTCCGCCGCTTCGATATAAATGCAATTCGCCGGACACGCCGCCGCGCAAAGGAAGCACGCCACGCACTTTTCCAGACCGTTTTCGTCGCGCTGCAGCACATGCATCCCGCGGTAACGTTCCTGAAACTTCGCGCCTTTCGTTGGGCCAGGGCCGTCAGGATAGTTCTCAACGACGGTAGGCTGGAACATTTCCTTCAGGGTGATAGTCATCCCCTGAGCAATCGCACCGATGTTCTTAATCACGGACATGCACAACCAGTATAGCGGATGGCCGCGATTTTGGATGGGACTACGGTATGCAGGGTATCGATCAAGATTTTGGTGGATGAGAAAGTAGAAGCACTCTGGCCACCTCTCAAACTATGCAAAGGCGGCTCGACGATCGCATCAAGGCACTATGCGCCAAGGCTCTAACCGCGCAGGAATCGGAGCTGGAAGCGATCATCGTTGCGCTTAGATCTGCCCTCCGCGAACATAACCTCCGCCTCAGAAGACTTGTCGCCGCTGAACTTGCCGGGCCAGTGAATCAACAACCAGAGGAAAGACGTTCCGCTTAGGCCCTCTGCGCTATTCCGAATCAAACGCAACCTTCGGTTTTTTCACTGCCGGCGACTGGCTACCAAGGGCCACCGGTCTTTCGAGGACGTGGAAATCTTCGCTGAATCATTGAAACTCTATTCGCGCGCCGCATCATGACGGCGCAACCGTGACGTTTTCATTCTATGGCCAGCCGTGGTTCGCGCTCTTCTGGGTTTCCTTCTTTCGTTTTTTTTCCAGCGGTCTTCGCCCTCCTTTTCGGGGGCGGTTTTTGTGGAAGCACCCTCGCTCAGGAGGCGAAAGCGAAAACAAGATCTGCATCGTCTCAGCAGATCCGGGCAAGCAGCGCCGTAGCCCCCTTGTCGCCGCCAAAGTGGAACTGGAACCAGCGAGGGCGAACCGTCCCGGCGACAGACTTTGCAGCTAGCCTGCGCTTGCGCGCCTATCGGCAGAAGCTTGCGATGCGGGCAGCGCGAGCGGCGGCATCATCCGTCGCGCCATCCCCGCCAAAGCAGATCTCGAATCAGACGATCACGTCGCCGGCAACCTCCGGCGTGTGGACACCAGTCGGCCCCGCTCCTCTCGCCTCCGATGCTACCGGCGACGGCGGCCAGAACTACAACTGGGTTTCCGGCCGGGCGACTTCGGTGCTGATCGATCCCGCCGACTCGAGCGCCAACACAATTATTCTGGGCGGAGCCTACGGCGGCCTCTGGAAATCGACCAACGCCGGAAGTCTCAGCTCCAGTCCGGCCGCAGTCGTCTGGCAGCCCTTGCTCGACGATCAGCCAACCCTCACCGTCGGCGCAATTGCCTTGCAGCCTGGAAACAGCCAAGTCATTCTCGTAGGCACCGGCGAGACGAATAATTCGTCCGACTCCTATTATGGTCTCGGAATCCTGCGCTCCTCGAACGGAGGCTCAACTTGGACGCAGATCACCAGCGCAGCTAGCGGCCAGTCATTTCTAGGAATCGGTTTCGGCAAAATTGCTTTCAGCACCGCGAATCCCAACCTAGTGGTGGCGGCCGCAGCGGGAGACAACGGCCTCTGTCTGGGGGAAGAAACCGCACCCGCCGGCGACAACGGCCCGTGCCTCGGTCCAATAGAAGACGGCAGCTCGAACGTGCCCGGACTTTATTTCTCAACCAACGCTGGCGTTACCTGGAATAGCGCCACGCTAACCGACGGCTCCGTTCCCGCCTCGGCCACTGCCGTGATCTACAACGCGGCGAACGCGACGTTCTATGCCTCTATAAGACGCCACGGCCTCTACTCATCGACCGATGGACAGAATTACACGCGGCTCGCAACCCAGCCAAGCGCGGGTCTCGCCTCTGCAAATTGTCCCGCCGCTGCGAACGCCATAACCTGCCTGATTTATCGCGGCGAGTTCGCAGCCGTGCCGGGCCGCAACGAACTGTATGTCTGGATCGTCAACGTCCAAGGCAACGTCCAATATTCAACTCCCGCGCCCGCCGACGAAGGCATCTGGCAGTCGACCAATGGTGGCGCCAGCTGGACGCAGATTCCCGACATCGGCATCACTAACTGCGGTGACGACGCCTTCGGCCCCGATAGCGGTTGCGGAGTCGAGCAGGGCTGGTACAACCTCGCGCTATCCGCCGTTCCCGATCCGCCGTCCCAGGGCTCCACAGGCACGGATATCTACGCGGGGGCGATCAACCTTTATAAGTGCACGTTGGAGCCAGCCGCGAGCACGGCCTGCACGCAAGGTGACTGGATCAATCTCACACACGCCTATGGCTGCGACCCGCTCGCCGCGCCCGCGCACGTGCACCCCGGCCAGCACGGCATCGCCTTCGTTGTAGTACCAGCCACCAACTTATCGCCCGGATACTTCGCTCACGACGGCGGAATCAGCCGCACGCTCGACGGTTATTCCGGCCTCGATAGCGGAAGTTGCTCGGGCACCAACCAGTTCGACAGCCTGAGCCAGACGCTCGGCTCGATGACCGAATTCGTCTCTATCGCCGTCCATCCGACCAGCGCCAACATTCTGCTCGGTGGCACCGAGAATAACGGCTCACCGAAAACCGCCACCGCGACCACCAGCACCACCTGGCAGAACGCCCTCGGCGGCGATGGCGGATTCACCACTATCAGTCCGGCGAATCCAAGCCTGTGGTTCGCCGCGAACCCTTACCTGACTATCCTGGAGTGTGACTCGCAAACGGGCACCGGCTCAGACTGCAATGACAGCACATTCGTCCAGATCGTCGGCCCCAGCGACCTCGGCGGAGACGAGGGCGCCTACGTCACTCCTTACATTCTCGATCCGCAGGACGCCAGCGAAATACTGGTCGGCACCTGCCGTGTGTGGAGGATCGGCATCAACGGCACCTCGCCGCAGCAACTCAGCAATGACTTCGAGACGCTCGGCACAGGTGTGTGCAGCGGCGATGAAATCAATCTCGTAACCGGACTGGCTGCGGGTGGCCCGACCTCCGGCGGTAACGCATCGGTAGTCTACGCCGTGACCGATGGATACGGCCCGCTAAGCGGCGCCCCGGGCGGTGAAGTCTGGGTCACAACCAATGCTGGGGCGACGCTCATGCAAAACGTAACGCAGAACATCAACCCCCAAGGCTACGCGATTTCCTCAGTCGCCATGGATTCCTCCGACCCAACCGGCAACACAGCCTACGTCGGCATCATGGGATTCAGCACGCCCTCCTACCCCACATCGCACGTGTGGCGAACGATAAACGCCGGCGCAAGTTGGACCGACTGGACCGGCGCCGGCCAGACCGGACTCCCAGACAATCCCGTAAACGCGCTCCTCGTGGATTCCGGAGCTGCTCAAATTTATGCTGCCACCGACGTTGGCGTTTTCGTGAGTCCGACCGCATCTCCCAACTGGACCGAAGTCGGTCCCGCGCCCGCACCCGGCGCCACGGGATATCTGCCCAACGCTCCTGTCACCGCGCTTCAGCTTTTCAATCCCGACGCCGGCACAAAAACTCTGGTCGCTTCCACCTATGGTCGAGGCATCTGGAATTTCGCGCTGGTAGCCTCGCCCGCCTACACCAACGTGATTTCGAATTCGCCGCAAACCGTTTTTCCCACGCAGACAGCCATGTTCAGCGGCAAGCTGACATCGCAGAATGGCTACGCGAGTCCGGTAAATCTAAGTTGCACCGGCGCCGCCCCGCCGACCTGCTCGCTCCATCCGACACAGATAACTCCGACCGCGACCTATTCCGTTGTTGCCGGCGGAACGGTAGGCACCTACAGTTTCAACGTCCACGCCGTAGGCACCGACGTCGACGACATTACCCGCGACGCCGCAGTCACACTCTACGTCGTGGATTTCAATCTGAGCGCGCCCAGCCCAAATTCTCTCTCCGTCGGCGATGGCCAAACGTCATCGCCGTCCACGTTCCAGGTAACCGCCTCCGGGAACTTTGCCGGCACCGTCACCCTCGCGTGTCCCGCGGGATTGCCCACCGGAGCGGCCTGCGTATTCTCGCCATCCAGCACAGTGTCTCCAACCGCGGCATCCCCCGTCACCGTTACATTGGCAGTGACAGCGGCAGCCTCAACGCCCCAGGGCGGTCCGCTGATCGTGACGCTCTCCGCGATGGCCGCCGGAGCGCCCGCGGCCAAGACGCAAACCTTCCTGCTCACCGTATCGCCTCCGGCTCCCGACTTCGCCATAGCCGTCTCAGCGACTCCTACTACAACTGTGACCAACCAAAACGTAACCTGGAACGGAACCTTGACGGCGTTAAATGGCTACACCGGAAGCGTCACCGTGTCCTGTACCGCGGGCGCTCCCGCGACGTGCTCCACGCCCGCGCCAGTAAAGCCAACCGCCGCCGGTGCTCCATTTGCGATGACGTTAGGCAGCGCATCGATAGCTACATTTAATTTCGCTATCCAGGGAACCGACGGCACCCTAACCCATGCGACGCCCACCGAGACGCTGACCGTAACCGCTCCCGGCGCCGACTTTACCTGGACTGACACCGGCAGCACATCCGTAACCGTGCTCGCCGGCGAAAACGCAACCTATACGTTTTCCGCCGCGCCCCTCGGAGGCGGAACCTTCAGTTCGTCGGTGAGTTTCTCGTGCGCGGGCCTACCGCCGTTGATCACCGGCCCTCCGGGCGCCACTTGCGCCTTCACCCCAGCTTCGATAGCGGCGGGTGCCGGCACTACGACGGTTACGCTCACGATTTCAACCATGGGCCCGAATCTGGGCAGCGAGTCGAAGCCCGCATCGCGCCATCGGTTGCGCCAAGCGTCAACGCTCACGCCCAACTTGCCTCAACGTAATCGCGGCACTCACACGGGCAATCATTCCTATGCCTTCCTGCTGGCCTTGCTCGCAGGATTTCTCGGAATCAAGAGAACAAGAAGCGTCCAGCCTCGTCTCTACGGAAGCATCGCGACCGCTTGTCTCGCATTCGGATTAACCACGCTGCTTTCGTGCGGCGGTGTTGGGGGCGGTGGTGGCAACCCACAACTGGTGACTGTCACCGTAAATCCGGGACTCGCGACTCTATTTGCCAATGAACCAAATAATTCCTGGCCTGCTGGCGTTACGCAGCAACAATTCGGCGCGACCGTGAACGGTTCAACCGACCAGACCGTAACCTGGGCGGTTACGGGTTTTGAGAATGGCACGGTCGATCCCACCGGTCTTTATTCCGCGCCCACATCGGTGCCCAGCCCTGCGACGGCGACAGTGACAGCCACGTCGACCGCAGCGCCGTCACCCGGATCGGCCTTCGTTACCGTGGCCTCGCCAACGCTAATAGGAACATCGCAAATCACGGTAACCGCCGCGGCCGCCGGTGGCGCGACGAACTCAGATACAGTGACTCTGACCGTGCAATAAAAAATTTCGAGTGCGTGTGGAACGAGCGCCGTTCGACACACCCCACTTTGAAAGGTGCGGCTTCAGTCGCACCGGCAGGTCCTCACAAATTCCGGCTTTAAAGCCACTGAGGGAACCGATTTCGCGCCCGCGAGCAACCCTGCGACCTACCGCTAATGTTAGTCTGGTGCACTACCACTCAAGAATGGCTGGAGGACCGCCATGGGCCAAAGTGTAAGCGCTAAGAAGAAAGTAGCGATTCTCGGTGCGGGCAAGATGGGATCAATTCTGCTGCAATCCCTGCTGCGCGATGGATTGCTCTCCCCCGCACAAACTTGGGCCACGGTAACCCATCCCGAGCGTGCGCGTCTGTTAAAGGATAAGTTGAAGGTCCATGCTGGAACTGACAACCAGGAAGCGGTAAAAGGCGCGGACATTATTTTTCTGTGCGTCAAACCGCAGGTAGTAGCCGATGTCGTCCGCGAGATCCGCGCGCATCTGAATGAAAAGCAACTCGTGATCTCAATCGCAGCCTCAGTCCCGACTGATATGATTGAGCGCGCCCTCGAAAAAGAAGTCCCCGTAGTGCGCGCCATGCCGAATACTCCCTGTGTCCTGGGCGCTGGCATGACCGCCCTCTGCAAAGGCAAGTTTGCAACCCGCCAGCATCTCGAGACGGCCACAAAGTTTTTCGACGCAGTAGGCCGCACCGTGACCGTAGACGAAAAACATATGGACGCCGTTACCGGCCTATCTGCAAGCGGCCCCGCGTATATCTACATCATTCTGGAATCGCTGGCTGAGGCCGGAGTAAAGGTCGGTCTCCCGCGCGACGTAGCAACACTTCTAGCCGCGCAAACCACTATGGGCGCTGCCCGCGTAGTCCTCGAAACTGGCGATCATCCCGCACTCTTAAAAGACGCAGTCACCACTCCTGCCGGATGCACCATCGACGGCATCATGGAACTGGAAGAAGGGAAGTTGCGCGTGACTTTGATCAAGGCGGTGGTGAAGGCGGTCCAGCGCGCCAAAGAGCTGGCGTTCTCGTAGGAGTGACGGGACAAAAAAGAGCGAAGCTACAATCCCAGCGGTCGCTTATTGTGGACTTCCACTTCTTTAATCGGCCGTAGCTTGTGCCATAATGCGAGCCCGCCCGCGATAACCAATCCAATAATCACGCTGATCAGAAAAAACCAGCGATACGCCGGCAACGCAATCAGCAGAATCGCTACCACCGCAACCGCGACGATCAGCCCCGCCGACCCCCTAAGGTTGAATCTAAAGTGGCCGACGGATTCCGGATCCATAATTGTTTGATTTTACCGCCATTGGGCTTACGTCGAGAAGATATGGGTACGCACACATGAATACGTACAGAGTGGCCAGTACAAATGTTCCACGTGGAACATTTGTACATACATTAGGCTTATTGGCGCGCTTCGGGAATCTCGGCAACCGGCGGGGTCACGATGGGAGCCATGGTCGTCTCCGCATCCGATGGCATCTGCGGCAGCGGGCTTTCAAGAGCGATCGCCAGCACCTGATCCATGTTGTCCACGAAGTGCAGCTTCATGGCGGTGCGCAGGTTCTCCGGAACTTCGGCTACATCTTTTTCATTTTCCTGGGGCAGGATTACTTCGAACAAGCCGGCGCGATGGGCGGCGAGAAGCTTTTCTTTCAGACCGCCGATGGGCAGCACTTTGCCGCGCAGCGTGATTTCTCCGGTCATGGCGATATCGCGGCGGACACGGATGCGGCTCAGCGCGCTGGCCAGGGCGGTGGCAATGGTAATGCCGGCCGAGGGACCATCTTTAGGAATGGCCCCTTCCGGCACGTGTACGTGTATGTCGAGGTTGCGATAGAAATCGCGCGACAGGCCGAGCCGCAGGGCGCGTGAGCGTATGTAGGACATCGCCGCTTGCGCCGACTCCTGCATTACGTCGCCGAGTTTGCCGGTCAGGGTCAGCTTGCCCTTGCCGTCTACGGCTGTCGCTTCCGTGCTGAGGATCGAGCCGCCCACTTCGGTCCAAGCCAAGCCAGTGACCAGGCCGACCTCGCTCTTCTCGTGGGCCAGTGTGTCGCGGAACTTGAGCACGCCGAGCCAGTCGCCAATCTTTTCCGGATCGATGGCGGCCGTGAACTCCGCGCCTTCCTTTACTACTTTGCGCGCGACCTTGCGGCAGATGTTGCCAATCTCACGTTCCAGGTTGCGCACGCCGGCTTCGCGAGTATAGCCGCGAATGATCTGCCGGATGGCATCGTCGCAGAACTGGATGTTTTTCTCGGTTAGCCCGGCCTGCAACATCTGTTTCTTGACCAGAAATTGTTTGGCGATCTCGACCTTTTCCGGCTCGGTGTAACCGTGCAGGCGCAGCACTTCCATGCGGTCCTGCAAAGCAGGCGGAATGGTGTGCATCACGTTGGCCGTGGCCACGAAGAAGACTTGAGACAAGTCGTACTCGACGTCGAGGTAGTGATCGACAAACATGAAATTCTGTTCGGGGTCGAGCACTTCGAGAAGGGCAGCGGAAGGATCGCCGCGGAAGTCCATCGACATTTTATCGACTTCGTCGAGCATGAAGACCGGGTTCTTGGTTCCGGCCTTTTTCATCATCTGAATAATCTGGCCGGGCAGGGCGCCGATGTAGGTGCGGCGATGGCCGCGGATTTCGGCTTCGTCGCGCACTCCGCCAAGCGACATGCGCACGAACTTGCGGCCGGTTGCCTTCGCAATCGACATTCCGAGCGAAGTCTTGCCTACGCCTGGCGGCCCGACGAAGCACAGAATCGAGCCCTTGGGATTCTTGACCAATTGGCGGACGGCGAGAAATTCGAGGATGCGCTCCTTGATTTTCTCCAGGCCATAATGATCCTCGTTAAGAGTTTTCTCAGCCCGCGTGATGTTGCGGATTTCTTTGGAGCGCTTCTTCCACGGCACCGCCAGCAGCCAGTCGAGATAGTTGCGAGAGACGGTCGATTCCGCCGACATGGGCGGCATCGCTTCCAGCTTCTTAAGTTCCTGGATCGCCTTGTCGCGGACTTCCTTCGGCATGCCTGCGGCTTCGACTTTTTTCTTCAGTTCGTCGAACTCGCTCTTTTCGCCGCGGCCCAGTTCTTTCTGAATCGCCTTGATTTTCTCGTTGAGGTAATACTCTTTTTGCGCCTTTTCCATCTGCCGCTTGACGCGCGACTGGATGGTGCGATCCATGTTGAGCTTTTCGATTTCCACGTCGAGCACGTCGCCGATGCGGTTCAGGCGCTCAGCGGGATCGAAGATCTCAAGCAGGCCTTGCTTGTCTTCAATCGACAGCTGCAGGTTGGCGGCAATGGTGTCGGTGAGTTTTGCCGGATCTTCCATGCGCACGGCGGCGATCATGGTCTCGTAGTTCAGCGACTGGCAGAGCTTCACGTACTGCTCGAACATGCCGGTGACGCGCTGCATGCCCGCTTCGATCTGCGCTGTTGTCTCGGTCGCGTAACGGGCGACGCGCACGGTTGCTTGCAGATAGCCATCGGTTTCGGTGACTTGCAGGATTTTGCCTCGTTCAATCCCTTCAACCAATACTTTAATGTTGCCGTCGGGCAGTTTGAGGCTCTGGACGATGTTAACGATGGTGCCGACCTGAAAAATGTCGCCGGCCTTTGGTTCGTCGATCGAGGCATCGTGCTGCGTGGCAAGAAATATCTTCTTATCGCTGGCCAGAGCTTCTTCGAGCGCGCGAACGCTCGACTCCCGCCCCACCACGAACGGAGTCATCATGTGGGGGAAGATGACCACGTCGCGAATCGGCATCATGGGCAGTTTCTTGCTCTCGAATTTTTCCTTGGGGTTCGACAAAATGCCTTCTCCCGTTCCTGGCCGTTTTTTTATTTACTTCGTTTCTCAACTTGCCGCTTTTTCGATCATCGCCAGCGAGACGTCGCGCTTTTCCACCATCTCGCGGGTTACTTCAAATTCTTTCACCTTCTTCTGGCTGGGAAGGCTGTACATTAACTCCAGCATGAGCTCTTCGAGGATCATGCGCAAGCCACGGGCTCCCACTTTACGCGCCATGGCCTGGCGGGCAATCGCGCGGTTCGCGTCGTCGCTGAACTTCAGCCGAACGTTCTCAAACTCAAAGAGCCGCTGGTATTGTTTCACGATTGCGTTCTTGGGGCGAGTCAGAATTTCGACCAGCGCATTTTCGTCCAATTGCTGTAAGACTCCCATAACGGGAAGCCGTCCAACAAACTCCGGAATCAGGCCAAACTTGATTAGGTCCTCCGGCTGCGCTTCGGAGACAAGTTCAAAGTTGCGCTTGGAGGAAGCGACTGTCTGCTCGGTTTCCTCCTCCGCCCCGGTGCGGAAGCCGAGTGCTTTCTTGCCAATGCGCCGGCCAATGATTTTTTCCAAGCCAACGAAAGCGCCGCCGCAGATAAAGAGGATGTTGGTGGTGTCGACCGGCGTAAATTCCTGATGCGGATGTTTACGGCCACCTTGCGGAGGAACGTTCGCGATCGTGCCTTCGAGAATTTTCAGCAGAGCCTGTTGCACGCCCTCGCCGGACACATCGCGCGTGATCGACGGGTTCTCGTCTTTCCGGCCGATCTTGTCAATCTCGTCTATATAGATGATGCCAGTCTGGGTGCGGCTGACGTCGCCTTCGGCGGCCTGCAGCAGTTTAAGGATGATGTTCTCAACGTCTTCGCCGACGTATCCGGCCTCGGTAAGTGTCGTGGCATCGACAATCGCGAAGGGCACATCGAGCATGCGGGCGAGAGTTTGCGCCAGCAAAGTCTTGCCCGTGCCGGTCGGCCCAATCAGCAGGATGTTCGACTTTGTCAATTCAACGCCGTCGCTGCCGCGCTGCCGATTCATGTAGATGCGCTTGTAGTGGTTGTATACGGCAACGGCCAGCTTCTTTTTGGTCTGCTCCTGACCGATGACATATTCGTCGAGGAAGGTCTTCACCTCCAGCGGCTTGGGCAGTTGGTTGGGGACGGCGGCTGAAGGAGTGGCGCTGCGGTCGTCTTCGAGGATCGAGTTGCAGACAGCTACGCACTCGTCGCAGATGTATGCCCGGGGATAGTCGCTCGGCGACGAAATCAGCTTCGCAACCGCGTCCTGCGACTTGTGGCAGAACGAACAGCGCAACATTTCTTCCGAACCCGATCTGGTTTTCACTCGCCTTACTCCCTTTCTGGGGGCCAGCCGCAGCTGGATTCCTGCTTCAGGCTAGAACGCGGCCAGCCGCGCTCCGTCCATTACTTCACGAATTGCCGATCATATCCTCTATCGCGTCTTATAGATGATATCGTCGATGATTCCGTACTCCTTGGCCTGCTGCGAATTCATGATGAAGTCGCGTTCCACGTCCTTCTCCACTTTATCGAGCTTCTGGCCGGTGTGCTTGGCCAGTAACTGATTAGTAATCTCCCTCATGCGCAGAATCTCGCGCGCATGAATGTCGATGTCGGTTGCCTGGCCGGAAAGCCCGCCCATCGAGGGCTGATGGATAAGGATGCGCGAATTCGGCAGCGCCAGCCGCTTTTTAGCTTCTCCCGCCGAAAGCAGCAACGCCGCCATAGACGCGGCCTGACCGATGCAGATCGTGGTCACGTCATTCTTAACATATTGCATCGTGTCATAGATGGCCATGCCCGCCGTGATCGATCCACCGGGCGAATTGATATAGAGCTGAATGTCCTTCTCCGGGTCTTCCTGCGCCAGGAACAGCATCTGGGCGATCACCAGATTGGCGATGTTGTCATCAATCGGCGTGCCAATAAAGATGATGTTGTCGCGGAGCAGCCGGGAATAAATATCGTAGGCACGTTCGCCGCGCCCGGTAGATTCGATCACCATCGGCACCAGCATCATTTGCGGATCTTTCGTGTTCACGTTCACCCTTTCCACACTCCTGCCCTCAGTCGATCTTGGCGGCTCAAGGGAGGATCGAAATGGTCCGCGCGTCTTTTAGGGCTTATTACGCGGACTGACGATACAGAAAATCGAGGGTCTTCTCGTTGCGGATTCTTGTTCGTATCCTATCGAGGCCCCCATCCCGTGTCAAACGAGCGCGCACTGCTTCGGACGTCTGTTTCGATTGCCGGGCCAGCGCCTCCAGTTCATGATTCAGTTCTTCGTCGCTGACCTGCACGTTTTCTTCTTCTGCCACTCTTTCGAGCAGCAGCGCAGCTTTCACATCGTGTATTGCCTGGTCGCGCTGACCCACGCGCAGACGCTGTAAATCCATTTTCTTCATCTGCTCGGCGGTCAGTCCCTGCGCCGCCAGAGCGCGAAGGCCGCGCTCCAGCCGGATGTCGATCTGTTGATCGATCAGCGAATCGGGCACTTCGAAATCGTTGCGCTGAATCAGTTCGCCAACCAGCTTTTCTTTCGCGGTATGTTCGGCCTCATGCTTGCGCTCCGATTCAATCTGCTCGCGAATCACCTTTCTTATATCGTCCACCGTCTGGAATTCGCCCAGCGACTTTGCGAACTCGTCGTTCAGTTCGGGCAGGCTCTTCTGCTTGATCGCCTGCACTTTGACGGTGTAGGTGAAGGTCTTGCCTGCCAGACGCTTGTCCTGCGTGTCTTCAGGATAGCTAACGTCGAAGGTGCGCTCGTCGCCGGCGACCGCTCCGCGAAGATGCTCGGTAAATTCGGGCATCGTATTCGCGCCCGCGATTTCGACCAGCACTTCATCCATGTGGACGGGCTGGCTATCATCCTTCTTGCCCTCAGCCTTCTGACCCTCAGCGGCCTTGGGAATTCCGTCGAGCGAGACCTGGGCGAAATCGCCATCGGCGAGGGCGCGGCCTTCGACGGGATTGAACGCAGCCTGGCGCTCGCGGAGATCGTTGATGGCTTGCTCCACGTCGGCTTCGGAAACCGCAACCTCCGGCTTATCGGCGCGGAGCTCTTTGTAGCCCTCAAGCTTGATCTCGGGCAGCACTTCGAAAGCAGCTTTGAAACGCAGCGGTTCGCCATCGTGCAGGTGCAGATCGGTCACCCGCGGCTGCGAGACGGGATGCAGGCTCAACCTCTCCGCCTCTTGCCGAAAAAAGCGCGGGATCAGCGCCTCGACCATGTCGGTCTTGATCTCTTCCGAAAAACGCTGGCGGATGATCGACGCCGGAACATGGCCGCGGCGGAAGCCGGGAATGCGCGCCACCTTCTGATATTTCTGGATGAGCGCGTCGGTCTGCCGGTTCACGTCCTCGACCGGAATCTCAACCTGAATCTCGCGCTTGGTGGAGCTTTCCTTAGCCGGATTCTCTTTGGCCGCGTCGTCTTTAATATCTTTAGTATCCGTGGGGCTCACAGTTGCCTTTCCAAAAACGGCCCGCGGCAGCAGAGTCGGGAAGGGTGGTGCTCCACTGCGACGCAATGTGCCGCAGCCTTGAGTGTAAAGACTCTCGAAGAGCAACGTCAAACGGCGGAGGGGGCAATCCTACCCACTAAAGTAACGAGCCAAGCCTCGGCACAGGATTAAGTGAGGGATTTTGTAATTTGGTAATGTTTGTAATCAGGTAATTTCAAACTGGGCCGGTCTCAGACTACAAAATTGCCCGATTACAACATTACAAAATGCCTCTCCCCAACTGGCTGAAGGTTCTTAATGCGGAAGTCATTACCTGCACGCGCTGTCCGCGTTTGGTTGCGTATCGCGAGCTGATTGCGCGCGAGAAACGCCGCGCTTACCGCGACCATGAGTACTGGGGCAAACCGGTTCCGGGGTTCGGCGATCCCAAAGCCCGCGTGCTGGTGCTTGGGCTGGCTCCGGGCGCTCATGGCTCCAATCGCACTGGCCGGCCATTCACGGGAGACGCCTCGGGCAAATTTATGTATCCGGTGCTGTACGAAGTCGGATTTGCGAATCAACCGACGGCCGACGAGCGCAATGACGGCCTCATGCTCACCGATCTCTATATAACTGCCGCGGCGCGCTGCGCGCCGCCGGACAACAAGCCTCTCCCCGAAGAACTCGCCAACTGCGCTCCCTATCTCGAACGCGAGCTCGAAGGGCTGAAGAAGCTGAGGGTGATCGTGGCGCTGGGGAGAATTGGTTTCGAAGCCTATCTCAACTACCTGCTACGCAAGAAAGTGATAGCGGGCAAGCGCCCGTATGAATTCCGCCACGGTGCCGAATTTGTTATGCCTGATGGACGTGTTCTCTTAGCGTCCTACCATCCTTCCAATCAAAACACGCAAACCGGTAAGTTAACCCGCCCGATGTTCGTCGAAATCTTTCGTAAAGCGCGGCGTCTGTCCGAGCAGGAGTAGTTATCGCGCGCTCGAAACCCGCCGTTTCATTCCAGTTTCGTCACGGTTACTGACAGCACGAACTGGCGTTTAAATCCGTGAGGCCACGAAGTCCTTTGCTCACGGGTGCTATGATTTTTGAGACCGTCTATGACATCGCTTACTCACGTAGTTCCTGCTCCCTCCGAGCAACGACCCTTGGCGCACGATCCGCTGCTCGACGACGTTGGATACATGACCTGCATGACCCTGGTGCTGCTGGGAAATTACGCGCAGACCGGGCATCTCGGCGGGCCGCTTGCATACACTCCATACAATGTTGCGGCGCATTTGATCGGTCCAGAAAACGGCGGACTCCGTTTTGATTACCGCCGGCCGAAGCATCCTTACTCCGACAAATTCATGCTGGCGGCGGGGCACTCGATCCCCACGTGCTACGCGCTGTGGATGATCATGGGCCAGGCGCTGTATCGCAAACATCAGCAGACCGGCGATCCGCGTTATCGCGTCGACCCGCACGTCGCGATGCTGCCGATCGACGCGTTGGGATTCCGGCGCGGCGCGGGCGCGCTGAAGACGCTGCTGCGCGAAACGGATTTGGAAAATCATCCACTGTTCGCGCAAGCGAAAGACCGCGGCATTCGTGCGCTCTCGGGACATGCCGAAAGCACCGACTGCACCAACGACGTGAACGGCGGTCCCTCGGGCATCGGCATCGCGACGGCCGCGGGCAAAGCGGCGTTCTGGGATGTGGTGGGTGCGCCGGCCTCACCGAAAGTGATCGCGCTGGAAGGCGAATTCGCGCTCACCGAAGGTCACGCGCAGGAGTTGAAGACGCAGGCGCTCGCGCTGCAAGTGGGAAAGCGTTTGCGCGTGATGGTTTCCGACAACAACGCAGGCATCGACGATTGCCTGATTGGTGGCAAGATTGGCGGCGTGATTGCCGCGTGCTTCGACGGCTACGATATCGTGAGCCAATGGACGTTGTACGGATGGAACGTCTTTACGCTGACGAATGGCAACGATTACAGCCAAGTGGCCGCGGTGCTGAAAGCAATGGACGCAGTCGACCCGCACGACCGCCGTCCCATCGCCGCGATCGGCAAAACGATCAAGGGCTACTGGCCCACAGCCGTCGACGGAAAAATCCCCGGCTACGGCGGCGATCAATTGGTGAGTTACCCAAGCCATCCCTATGCGCTGAAGATGAACTCGGAGTATTTCGTCGCCCTGGCGCAGACCTTCGAGAAGCACTACGACGTGGAGTTCGAAGGAATTCGCAAGGGCGCGGTCAGCAACAATCGCGAGCGATTGATCCAGTTCAAGACAAACATCGACATCGTAATGTCGCTTCTCGACCGCAACGGATTGGGCGATCGCCTCGCCGATCGCCTCGTGGAAATTGGCGACACCGTGCGCGACGACGTGAAGTTGCGCATCTCAGCATCGAGCGATCCGTTCCTTGACGATCGCCTGCGCGTCGCTGCGCTACCGGAAGACCCGCAGAAGGTATCGATTCGCAATGCGATTTCCGGTGCAGAAAAACAGGTCAGCATTGCGCTGTTCAAGAAGCCGGGCGAGGTGGCCGGAGCGCGGCGCGCAATTTCTGAAATCATCAAGTGGATGAATTACGTCACCGAAGGACGATTCTTCACGGTGGCCGCCGACCTTTCGGAGTCGATCAACGTGGAGCACGGCAGTTTGTGGGGACACTACAGTCCCACGGACAATCCGCTGGGCACGCGCTTGAAAGCGCCCATACAAGAAGCCGGCAATGTTTCCACTGCCATCGGGTTGGTAAGTCAAAGCGCTTCCGTCGATCCCGAAAAATTCGCCGGCGTTTGGGCTTTGAGCGGCACGTATGGAGCGTTCACGCCGCTGATGTACACTCCGGCGCGTGTCTGGAGTCAACAAAATCAGGACAGCAAATTCCGCGTCGGCGTGCTGCATATCCTTTCCGCGCACTCCGGTCCTGAAACCGCAGCCGACGCGCGTACACACTTCGGCATTTTCGCGCCGCAAGTGTGGAAGCTGTTCCCGCGCAGTCAGGTTATCAATTTGAGCTTTTGGGATTACAACGATGTCGCGCCCGGCTATTTCGCGGCGGCGGAGATCGCAGCGCGCGATCCGCGCGTGGGCATCATCACGCTGGAAGTGGCGCGTCCCGACTTCCCGGTCGCGGACCGCAGCCATTTTGCCGACTCCGATCTGCGCGCCGCGGCAAAGGGCCTGTACGTGATTCGCGATTTCGCGCCGGACAAGCCGCGCCACGGTTACGTGATCGCGCAAGGATCGAGTTCCACTGTGAATCTCGTGAAAGCGCTGCCGAAACTCGAAGCGGCCGGCGTGAACGTGAAGGTGATCGCGGCGATCAGCGAGGAGTTGTTCGATCGCCAGCCGCAAGCATATCGCGATTCCGTGCTGCCGCCCGAGGCTCGCTACGATTTGATGGTGGTATCAACAGGCACGCGACGCATGTGGCCGCTGCGCAACCTCGGTCCGTTGACGGATGAGTATTCACTCACGTCCGACTTCGACAATTCCTGGAGAAGCGGCGGCCTCGAAGCGGAAGTAATCGCGGAAGCGCATCTCGACCCCGATGCGATTTTCGCAGGCGTGGAGCGATTCGCAAACGAACGCGAGCGCCGCATCGGCGATCAACGCAAAATGATTGGCTAGTCGAGTTCTTTTGAAGGTGGACAGGGACATGCAAATCAGGTGGTTGTCGCCCCGGATAGGACTACGTTGAGACATCTGAGCACCTTTCGCCGAGGAATGTACCGGCAACATTCCTGATCACGCACTTTGAACGTCTGTGGTAGACTTCTGCCACTTCCCCCGGAGTGGTTATGACTGAAGCCGATGGGGTTGCCAAAAATACCAGTCCCGAATTCGCTGCGACGCGGATCGACGCTGACGAGACTTCCGCTCCCGACGCTACCCCCGACGCGACTTTAGACACTTCTGCCGCTACTGCCTTCACTGCTGCCGAACGCGCCAGCCAAGCCAGATCCATCGGCCCCTATCAACTCATCCGCAAACTCGGCGAGGGCGGAATGGGTCAGGTCTGGCTCGCCGAGCAAACCGCTCCCATCAAGCGCCAAGTCGCGCTCAAGCTAATCCGCGTTGGCCGCTTCGACGACTCCGTTCTGCAGCGCTTCTACGCCGAACGCCAATCGCTAGCCATGATGGATCACCCCGCCATCGCCAAAGTGTTCGACGCCGGCGCCACGCCCGATGGCCAGCCTTACTTCGTGATGGAGTATGTCCCCGGCCAGCCCATCACCGACTACTGCGATCGCAAGCGTCTCAACATTCGCGAACGTTTGGAACTGTTCATCAAGGTATGCGAAGGCGCGCAGCATGCCCATCAAAAAGCCGTCATCCACCGCGATCTCAAGCCCGCAAACATTCTCGTCGTCGAAGTCGACGGCAAACCCGTCCCTCGGATCATCGACTTCGGGCTGGCCAAGGCGGCGAGTCCACAGCTTGATGGTGAAACTCTCGTTACCCGCGCGGGCGGTTGGGTCGGTACGCCCGGTTACATGAGCCCGGAGCAAGCCGATCCTGCCATCATGGACGTGGACACACGCACCGACGTTTATTCGCTTGGCGCGGTCCTTTATGTCCTGCTAACCGGTTCTCTGCCGTTCGAAAGCAAGAAGCGACGCCCTGACGACTTTTTGCGCCGCTTGCGCGAAGACGATCCGCTGCGCCCCAGCTCCAAGGTCAGCGCCGACAAGGAAACCTCAAAGCACACGGCTGAAGCCCGCGGTGCTGACCCCAGGCAGTTAGTCAGTCTGCTGCACGGTGATTTGGATTGGATCACGATGAAGGCGCTGGAAAAAGATCGCGCCCGGCGCTACGGCTCGCCGATGGAGCTGGCGGCTG
The DNA here is from genome assembly GCA_963822025.1 of uncultured Acidobacteriaceae bacterium. Lineage (GTDB taxonomy): Bacteria > Acidobacteriota > Terriglobia > Terriglobales > Acidobacteriaceae > Acidiflorens. Next base: position 123,380 of record CAWGFW010000004.1, read on the forward strand.
ACATCGGACATTATCTGCGCAACGAACCTGTGACCGCGCGGCCCGCCAGCGTCGGCTATCGCGCCAGGAAATACCTACTGCGGCACAAGGCTCTGGTGGCTGGAGCGGCAGCCGTCTTGCTGGTTCTGGTGGCAGGAGTAATCACCAGCACCTGGCAGGCGGTGAAAGCGCGCCGGGCGGAAGCGCAAGCCAAACAGCAGTCAGCCATCGCCCAGGCGGTCAACGATTTCTTGCAAAAAGATCTGTTAGCACAGGCGAGCGCAGCCACGCAGTCGGGCCCGACCGTAAAACCAGATCCAGACATGAAGGTACGCACCGCCTTGGACCGAGCCGCGGATCGAATCGAAGGCAAGTTCGCAAAGCAACCTGAGGTCGAAGCTGCCATTCGAGACACCATTGGCCAGACCTACACCGACCTCGGACTACACGCCGAGGCAGGAAAGCAGTTGGAACGAGCGCTCGATTTGCGGCGCCGCGTATTAGGTCCCGAGCATCCCGACACGCTGTCTACGATGAACAATCTGGCCGCTCTCTACGAGGTGGAGGGCAAGTATACCCAGGCCGAGGCGATGGACACCCAGATTATCGAAATCCGGCGCCGCGTGTTGGGTCCCGAGCATCCCGACACCCTGCGCTCCATGATGAATCTGGCTTTCGTCTACTCCGATGAGGGCAAGTATGCGCAGGCCGAGGCGCTCCAGAGCCCGACTTTGGTGACCATGCGCCGCGTATTAGGTCCCGAGCATCCCGACACCCTGAAGTCCCTTTACAACCTGGCCGTGGTCTACGAGCATCAGGGCAAGTACGCGCAGGCTGAAGAACTCAACCGTGAGACTCTGGAGATTCGCCGCCGCGTATTAGGTCCCGAGCATCCTTCCACGCTCGCGTCCATGAACAACCTGGCGATCGTCTACGAAGAGGAGGGCAAGTACGCGCAGGCCGAGGTGCTCGACAGCCAGAATCTGGAAATCAAGCGCCGGGTGTTAGGTCCCGAGCATCGCAGCACGCTGAATTCCATGAATAATCTGGCCATTGTCTACTGGTTTGAGGGCAAGTACGCGCAGGCCGATGCGCTGTTCAGCCAGACGTTGGAGATCGAGCGTCGTGTGCTCGGTCCCGAGCATCCCTACACCCTGAATGCCATGGCCAACATGGCTACCCTCTATGGGGGCGAGGGCAAGTACGCGGAGGCCGACGCGCTATTCAGCCAGACTTTGGCGATCCAGCGTCGTGTACTGGGCCCCGACCACCCCTACACGCTCAACACCATGGATGGCATGGTTGGCGACTACCAAAGGCAGGGCAAGTACGCGCTGGCGGAGACCTACTCCGCGCAGGCTCTGGCCGGGCGACGGCGTACCATGGGCCCGGAACACCCGAATACGATTAACACATCCACCGATCTGGCGCTGGCTTATGTGTCGCAGGGGAAGTACACCGAGAGCGAGCCTCTAGCCCGCGAGGCAGTGGGACTGGATCAAAAGCAGCAGCCGGATGACTGGCAACGATTCCGCGCCGAAAGCCTGCTCGGCGTCAGCCTCGCGGGAGAAAAGAAATACGCGGAAGCCGAACCGCTGCTACTGGAAGGCTATCATGGGATGGTGGCGCGAAAAAACAGCATCTCCGCCTCCGATCGCTACCACCTGGAACGTGCCCATCAGTGGCTCGTCCAGCTTTACAAGGATTGGGGGAAGCCCGAGAAGGTTGCCGAAATAGCGAAAGAATCAGATCACTAGTAGAAAGCTCGAGATCAACTACGGACAAACCAGCAGATTGTCATTAACAGCGATTTTGCTCATTAAGAATTGGCCGCTCCCGAACAAGGTGCAACTTGCTCGGGACAATATCCATGTGAATGGCGGCGATAATCCTCTTGCTCCTTACGTCCACACCAACCACGAAGGAAAGTCATTGTACTCAAATTGGACTCGCACTACCGCTTTCGCACCTCCAACTGCACCGGCCGCGCCACAGAAATTATCTCCGGGTCGTAATATTCATAAACTTCCGACTTGAAGGTCCGAGCACGGATAGGATACTTGGCGCGCAGGCGGTACTTTAACGTGACGGCATCTCCCGGAGCGAAAGAATCGAAGTATAGAAGCGCCTGCGTTGCCGTCAGGCTGAACTTCGACAGATGGCCACTCTTGCGGTGCGCGCTCTTCTCCTGGTAATCCTGCAGGTCTTCGCTGAGCAGATCAAAACCTGGAGGAATGCCGAGATCGACCATCACCATGTTGGCTGGCTTCGCGAGATTGTTTCTGACGGTGGCACTCGCCGTTGCGATATCGTCCTGCGCCAGGTGTGTGCGGTCATAGGCAACATCGATTGAAAGCGGCTCGCCCGCCGCTTTTTCATCCCAGGGAAGGTAGTAACTTCCCACGATCTGATAGGCCAGACCGCCCTTTCCCTCGAACTGAAGACTGACAGTCGAGGCGTTTTGCGTGTCGACATTCTGGAACACGAACTGATGGAGTAGATCGTTATTTTCCGGCGTTAGTTCGAGCTTCTCCGCGGGCTTGCCGTTAAGCAGCACCACCACTGTTCCGCGTGTATCCGCTGCGCCTTTTTCCGTCGCGGTCAGCAGAGCGCGCAGCGCCATGATCGTCGCCTGCGTAGTGCCCCAGGTTCCATAAGCATCTTTCTTCGACGCAATGTAGCTGAGTGCCTTGCGCGCGGTCGCCAACGACTCGCCCGACTGCAGCAGCGCTTGTACCGCGAGCCCCGTCGTCTCCACGCTGGCGCTCGGCCCGGTCGCATAAACGCTCGTCTCTTCGGCGTTCCACCAAACCAGTTCGTCTTTCTCGGTGCGCGCGTCGAGCAGCAACTGAATCGCCTGCCGCGTGAACTCGCGGTCGGAGCCATAATCAGCGGCAAAGTTGGCGCCGACGGCCAGCGTGTAAGTGTCGACCTTGGCCATCATGTGTTTTTCCACAAACTGTTTCGCGCGCTCGACCGCCGGTCCCTGGTAACCGGTGTTCTTGAGCGACCAAGCGATATAGGCTGTAATGCGCAGCACGTCAGAGTTGTAGCGATTGGTCGCGCCTTCATTGATGAATTGCGTGTCCGGCTTCCAGCTTCCGTCTTCCAGTTGCTGGTTCGCCAGCCACTCCTGCGTTCGTGAGATAAGCTTCGGGTCCACGTCGTGCACTCTCGACATGTCCGAGAATTCCATCAAGCCGTAAGCAGTGAGGATCTTATTGGCGGGCGCGCTGCCGAACCACGAGAACCCGCCTCCCGGAACTTCGAAGGTGAGCAGGCGCTGATAACCATTGGCGATGAATCCTTCCGCCTTTGCGTGCACCTCTGGAGTTAGTTTTTTGGTGCGCTTCATGTAGTCAAGCGCCAGCACATTCGGATAAGTGCTTGACGAAGTCTGCTCGAAGCATCCGTTCGGCATGCGCAAAATCGCATCCATCCCCTCCACCACCTGGCTCATCGGACCGGGATAAAGGCGCACGAAAATCTTGCTCGCCTCGGGAATTGAGGTGGCCGGAAAATCAAGCTCGTGCTTCACCGCATTTTCCAGGCGTCCATTAAAGACAAGGCTTTGCTCGCGTCCATTAGGGATCACTTCGATTTCTCGGACCACGATGTCCGCACGATCGTTGTCGGCACGATCTGCCCCGCCCTTCATGCGCGCCGCCAGCGTCAGCCTAAATTTTCCAATGCGCTTGGCTTCGAGCGTGAACTGCGAACTACCCACCCGCGCCGAATCTACCGTTACAGATTTCTCACCGGAGTCGTCGACGAGTGCGAACCAATCGCTGTCCTGAAGCTGAAGATTTACATCGCCGCGCGAATCCGAGTAGTTGTAAATAGCAACCGGAATCGAAACCCGATCGCCCTGCGTGAGCGTGACCGGCAAATCGAGATCGACGAAGAAATCCTGGAAAACTTTCAAGCTCGATGTAGAGGTGCCAAGCGCTCCCTGTTGCGTGGAGGCAATCATCGCCATGCGCCACGTGGTAATGGAGTCCGCCATCGGAATCACGATGCTGGCGCGCCCGTCCTTGTCGGTGATGATTTCGGGATTGATATAAAGCGCCTCGGGAAAATAAGAGCGCACGCGCGCAGCGGGAGCAGAACTTTCCTTTGCGAGGACTGCGCCGTTGACCGCCACAAGATCCATGACACTGCGACCCGTGACCGCTAAGTCTTTCATGTCCCGAGCGCCGCCAACCTTGAACATTGCGCCGCCGGTACCGCCGCCATGACCCGCTCCGATTCCCCCGCCCACGCCTGGAGCCGTACTCACAACCATCGCCGCTTGATCCGTCTGAACCCCAACGTTCGCCCCAGTGACCTCAACCACCTCCGACGCTTGACCAACTGACAGCACTGCCGAGAGTACGGCCCGGTCGCGTGCTTCAAGGGTAAGCACCTGCGCCGCCTGTCTGAATCCCTGCCGCAATACCTGGATCACGTAGTCGCCTTTAGGCAATCCAGAAAAACTGAATTTGCCAGTAGCGTCGGCAGTTGCTGTGCGGATTGTCCGCCCGGCCATGCTGCGCAACTCAACATCCGCACCAGCCACCACCGCGCCGCTTTGGTCGGTCACAGTTCCAACAACCTCCGCCCGCCCGTTCAGCGCTCCACGATCATGCTCGATGTTGACTTTGATCTTGGTCGCCCCCTGATCGGGAGGATTTGCAAACCACTTGCGCTGAAATAGCAAAACAGCTTGCAGATCGTCTGCAGTGTCCGGTTGCCGGTCCGGGCCAGCGCTCCGCATCACGTAATAGTTCTTCGAAGGATCCCAACGCGCCGGCTCAAATGTAAGACCGCTGCCCCACGGATCGCGAAACTCCGCCCCGCCTGACTTCGCCAGCTTCGCGTAAACCTCCGACGGATCACCCGCCTTCGGATTCTTCGCATAAGCCGAGCTCAGTTCCTTCGCTAACTGGTTCGCCTGCTTTTGAAACTGCTGTTGATAGCGAAGCCAATAAGCGCCGTACTTAGTCATCGGTACATCTTTGCCGAATTTCGTCTCAAACTTATTCGCCGTCACAATCTCCGTAGCGGAGAACAGCGCCCGCGCCGCCCGGTCGCGCTGCTCCGCCTGCAACGTCAACGTCGCAGCCGGTTCAACAATTTCCGGCATGCCAATCGAGTGGATCTCATAGCGCGGCTTCATCACCTCCTGCTCCAGGTAAAAAAACACCTTGGCAAACCCAGGCTGTTTTTCCGCCAGAGCAAATACGGCCTCATCCACCACCTGTAATCCGAGCGCGGCGTGGACGCCTTCGCCATGCGAGTTGGTCACGCGAAACTTAATCCGCGCGTCACCGCCCGGCCTGTAGACTCCCGCATCAGCCGCCGTCTCAATTTTCAGTTCGTTGGCCGGCTGCACAAAGATTAGTCGATGATCGCCAACCGGCCGCGCGTCTCTGCTGAAAAGATAAGCGCTGATATCTACCGTTCCCGCCATCTCAGGTGTCGCCGCCAGCGAAAGTTCCGCCTCGCCATTTTCCAGATCGAGGTCGCGCGTCAGCACCGTCTGGCCTTCCTTCACGATGTCGACGTATGCTGCCCCGCGCGCCTTAGTTGAAAACACTCTCAGTTGAATGCGCTCGCCCGTCCGGTAGACAGCCCGCTCTGTGCGAAGCAGAATCTGATCCTCGCCATCGCGCGCCTCTAACTCCACTTTGCTAGACGCTTGATTTCCCTCCGAATCCTTGGCCTCGATCTCGAACGTATCCTTGCCCCTCTTTACCCTGATGGGGACCACGGCAATGCCGCCATCGTCGGTGACCGCATGTTGATCCCAATTCGCAGATGATCGAACCGTCACATCCGTCTTCGCCGGAGTTCCATCCGGATACGAAGTCAGAATAAAAACCTCATTCTCCAGATTAGGTACAAGCGTGCCGCCCTCAGGAATCGCCGTAATTAGCAGCGGCGAGTCGCTGACCGTGATCGGCTGCCCGCGAGTCTCCGAATGCCCGGCGGAGTCTTTCACCGTGGCCTCAATCAACACGCGAGCGGCGCCGTGATTGAGCGGCCGCCCAGCAAAGTATTTTGGCAGCGTGAGATCGAAATGATATGAGCCATCGGAGTCCGTCTTACCCGCCGCTGACGCGACCTCAACCATGGAGACATCCATCGCCGTAGCCTTCATGCCAAGCTCGGCGTTGTCTACCGGCTTTCCGAAGAAATAATTCGCGCGCACCGTTCCGGTCACGTGGTCACCCGGTTGATAGCCGCGTTTCTGCTTCTTGCCGTTCTCACTGAATTCGACTGCCACTTTAAATTTCGGCAGAACGTAGCGCTCCACATTGAGGGCAATCTCGCCCGTATTAGTCGGCGCGTCGGCATCTCCCATCAACGCGCGCAGATGATACGTACCCAGGTTGACTTCGTCCGCCAGTCCAAACTCCGCCGAGGCTACTCCGAACTGGTCGGTCGCCGTCGCTTTCTTGAAGACTTTGTTGCCGCGAGAATCCTCGAGCTCAAATGTCAGCGCGCGCTTCGCCGCCGCCTCATGATCCGAACGATCGAGCGCCAGCGCCCGCACATGGATCGTCTGACCCGGCTGGTAGAGCGGTTTCTCCGACGTGAGCAAAATCGAAACTTTATCTTCCAGGCGCACGTCCTGAGTGAACTCAGTCGATCCGATTGGCGTTTCAGCGACGTAGCGCAACCTGTAATTCCCAACCACGCCAGCAGGGAAGTGAAACTGAGCTTCCGTAGTTCCGCGATGGTTCAGATGGCCCGAAAAGAGTACGCGAGCTTTCTCGCTCGCCGGCGCATCGCCCGCGCTAAGAAATTCGATCTCCACCGAGCCGCGCCCGGCAATGACCGCATCCTTGGAGTCGGTAACAATCACACGCACCGCCGCCTGGCCCCCGGCGATATAAGACTGCTGTCCTAAAATGTGAATTACCGGCCGGCGCAGAATCTGCGAGATTGATTCCGTACCTTCCACTGCGGGCTTCTTCGCGTCGTCATACTCAAACCGATAGCGAACGCGATGCCACACCAGATCGTCGAGGGCCAGCGGTTTCTCCAGCCTGATCTCGCCTTGCAACTGCCCGCGCTTCTCTGTGATCTCGACCCGCTGCTCCGTGCGTCCAAGAACTTCATCTTCCGGATTCAGCACTTCCACCGTGAATTGTCCGGCGCCGTGCAAGGCATAGTAAGGCATGGTGACTCGCAACCGACCTTGCGAGTAAGTTGCAACCGGCGAGGGCGCATGAGAAGACGCCTGGAATGTTTGAAGGGATACAACCCCGGCCGTCGCTAGAAATACGGCGAGAAGTAAAAGCGTGAATCTGGCGTGCGTTCCGTACCAGTTGCCATGCCCCATGGAGTCCTCCGTAGAGATACTTCGATAGCTTGGCTTTCTTGGCTTCTTCTTTCAACGAACGCGCGACAAACCAAATATTGCGTTAAACCCGAGTTACCCAGGGTTTCTCCGCGCAAAGAACAATTAAGGGTCACTGAGTTAGCGACTAGCCGCGAGTTATGCCACACCTGCCACTCGCTCGTGCTATTACCCGGAACAGTCCTTTGTCTGCTTTGACACCAGCAGCCACTTTCTTGGTTGCCCGTACTCAGCCCAGGGACTGGATTTATCTTCACGGACCTGTCTCCACAAGCCTGCCTTACCCTCGATTCGTAATGAACTCCGAAGAACGCCACAACGCGGGTCAATCGGAATCGACTGACTTCCGGTTAGCCCGGCGGCGCCATGAATCAGCGATTCTGATCTCATCGTCGCTCCGCGGGGTGTGCGTGTTCAGGAGATGGCTGAGGAGGAGAGGGGTACTGTGCTGAGACAAACTTCGGCGGCGTGTACGACGCAAGTGTCGGCGGGCTCGTGCGCGTCGCGGCGGACGGATTTGAGCTTCAGCGGGCCGCCCGTTGTGAGAGCTTTCTTCATCAATGGTTCGAGCCCTGGGTCGCGAAGGCTGCCGCCAGAAAATATGCCAGTGGGCGTGACCATGGCGGCGGAATAACCGCTAGGTTCGCGAAAGATTTTGGTCATCACGCCCTGGCCCATTAGGGGGTTCACAGCCATGGTGAAAGGGACGACGAGCCGTCCGCGATGGCGCAGGCGCTCGAGCCAAATCTTTTGCGGATGCGTGACGCCACAATTTACGAACATGGCGTTGCAGGAGCCGGGGTCGAATGCCGATCCATCTCCCTGGTGGACGGTTATGTTCGCGTAGCTCGCGAGATTTTCTTTGGCGCGAGCGGCGAGATCGGATTGGAGTTCCAGTGCGACCACGCTGCCGCTTGCGCCGACGACTTCCGCGATGATGGCTGTGTAATAACCGACGCCGCAGCCGAGATGAAATGCGCGGTCGCCAGGTTGAAGCGCGAGCGCGTCGATCCAGCTCGCGAGGGCGCTGGGCTGGCCGTTGTTGATGTCCTTCGCGCGGTCGAGCGCGACGACGACGTTATGATAAAGATCGCGCGGGTCGTCGACAGTGACGTAAGAGGATTCGCGCAAACCGGCCATGGACAGGGCGCGGGCCTCCGGCGAGCTGATCTGCCAGGGCGCCGGGCCTAGGAATTTTTCGCGAGGGACGCGCGCGTAGGCTTCGACTAGTCCTGGCGTGGCGACGGTGGCAGCAAATCGTATTTCTTGGGCGTAAAAGGCACGGCAGTCTTCGAGGGTGAACAAGGCAGGGGCTCATGCTTGTGGCGCGTTGTGATTGTATTACTGGACAGAACCGTACACAAGTAAAAGGCCCGAAGAAGTAGATCCTCCGGTAAGCATCACTAGACCGGTTCCGGACGAGTTGTCGGCGAACCGGAAGTATCCGAACCTCTTACTGGCAAGCAAATGTCTCAATCGGCGATAAATCGCGTCTCTAACAATGTCGGCGGTGTCAATCACTTTTTTGGGCGTACTAACCCGTGCACTCCGAAGAGCGCGCCACTTCGCTCTTACTTGAAGGTCTTGCCTTTGCCATACCAACGAGGCCCGCTCGTAATCGGTTGTCAGGTCAGAAACTCAGTCCGACCCATGCATCTCTTCGATCGCACTTTCGATCATGATTACTACTTCGAACTCCCCGTGAAGGGGAGCGGGATACCCAATCAATTACTCGGTGTTCTACTTCACACCATCGCGATTTCCGGGCTGTCCCGCGTGCGAACCGAACTTTTTCAACTGCTCATAATCCCATTCCTTGCGCATCATCCAGTACAAGCGAACCGCCAGTCTCCGCGCCATGGCCACCTTGGCGATCTTCCTTCCTCGCCGCATCGTCAGATGGACATACTTACTGCGCCATTCCGGAAGACTGCGCGCCGTTACTTGCGCCGCTTCCACCAGCAGAAAACGTAATAGAGAGTTCCCTTGTTTCGTGATGTGTCCCAGTCGCCGCCGATTCCCACTCGAATCCTCCAACGGCACCAGTCCCAGATAGCTCGCAATCTGCTTCCCACACTGAAAGCGATCCGCTTTCCCGATGATCAACACGAAGGCCAGTGCGGTCAGCGGACCCACTCCGGGATGGGTCCGCAAGCGTTGGGCCTCCGGACACCTTTCCACTTCTTGCTCGACCGCCTGACTCAGTGCGGCGATCGTCGGGTTCAGTCGGTCTAACAATTCCAGCAAGTCGTGCCGTCGCCGGCTGGCCCATGGTGCTAAGCGGAACGACTCCAGTTGCTCGCGTCCCTTCTCCCGCCACAGCCTTTTCTTGCAACGTACTCCTTCGTTCAGGGCCACCGCCTGCAACTGGTTCATGATGCGCGTGCGCGCCTGCACCATCCGGTGCCGGTGCCATAGCAGTTGCCGCAGATCGCGATTCTTCCCACTCGGCACCCAGATCTGGGGAAAGTCATCCTTCAGCATTAACCTCAGAATATGCTGGGCATCCTGGCGATCCGTCTTCTGCTTCCGTTCACGCTTCCTGGCGATCTCGGTGGCATCCCCGATCCACAACTCAAACTGCAGGTCGGAGAGTAGTCGTTCAAACCAGCGCGCTTGCCCCCTGGCTTCCATCCCCACACGCACTTTCACTCCTTGTACCCCAAGACCACGGTAGAACTTCTCTGCTTCGCCGCCGTGCTCGATTCGCCGTTCCTGCAATTCCCCTTGCAGCAGCGCCAGTGTTCACCGGGCGTGCCGCAGGATAACCCGAATACTCCACCTATTAGGAGACAAGGGCAACCCCAAATTCACCGAGCAACTTGCCGCATGTATTACAGGGCAATGGACGCTCGATGAGAACTCGATGGCGACGGGCGTGGACAACTTGTCAGGCGGAGTCTCGGTCATCAATACGCAGTCGCAAGTGGCCACGCAAACCGTACCCATGACTTTCAATGCGAGCCAACTCTGGCGAGAGCTAGATCGGGCTGGCAGAGCATCGGGCATCGGTCCACATCGGCACTCACGCGTTCCGGCACTCCTGCCGGATGTGGATTGACGCAGTAGGGACGCCAGTCGGTGTTCAGCAGAAGCTCATGCGTCATGCAGACATCAGAACGACCATGAATATTTATGGCGATGCGGCATCGGCGGATATGCGTGAGGCGCACGGCAAGATCGTGCAACTAGCGCGAGAAGGAAACCAAACGGCAGGTGAGGGTTCGTACCCTACAGAAAGAATGGCTCCTCAGGTAGGACTCGAACCTACAACCCTCCGGTTAACAGCCGGATGCTCTGCCATTGAGCTACTGAGGAGTGAGAGCACGACGCTAGCGCGTGCTTGAATTATCAACCAAATCATATCAGACGCTACCGCGATTGAAAACATGCGCACGCTGCCGCGCTGGGTAGGTTTCGCAGCATCACGAACCCGTGTTGCCCCAAGATTTTCCTTCGTGTACTTTTCCCTATAGCCCACCTTACTGCCCTCGGTGTTAAAAGTTTCGCAGCGAGACCGCGTCTTCAGCGTGTCGAGTTGCGTTCCGGCGCAGCCTCCGCTTCTGCTAACCTAACCTTCAGCGTCTCGTTCACCACTGCAGTGAGGTATCTATGTGGGGAGGTTCACGTTTGTCCCTTGCTATTTTTCTTTTAATTATCGGAATATTTACCTTGGCCTTTGTCAACCACTCCCAAGCGGACGATTCTCGTCCTGCAGATTCCACTCCCACCATTTCTATTGGTCCGCCGAAGGCGAAAGTCGCGCCGGTTGAAGACACCATCCACGGTCACAAAATAGTCGACCCTTACCGCTACCTCGAAAATCCAAACGATCCCGATGCCAGGCTCTATGTCGAAGAGGAACTCAACTACACCCGCTCCGTCCTCGACCCGCTTCCCGGACGCGACAAAATCAACGCCCGCCTTTCGCAACTGTTAATGATCGGCACCGTCGGGGCGCCGCAGATGGGCGGCAAATATTATTTCCACACCCGCCGCGAAGGCAATCAGAATCAGCCCATCCTTTACGTGCGCGACAGCCTCACCGGCGAGGACAAAGTCCTTGTCGACGCCAATCAAATGTCCACCGACGGCACCGTTGCTCTCGACTGGTGGTATGCCTCGGAAGACGGCAAGTATGTCGCCTATGGCACGTCGCCCAGCGGCTCCGAGGTCAGTACGCTGCACGTGATCGAAACCGCGACCGGCAAAGTGTTGCTTGACTCCATTGAGCGCACGCGCGCCGCCAGCCTCGCCTGGAAGCACGACAATTCCGGCTTCTTCTACACGCGCTATCCCAAGAAAGGCGACGTTCCCGCCGGTCAGGAGGTCTATTACCGGCACGTTTTCTATCACGCGCTCGGAACCGATCCGGCGCAAGACCCGCACATCTTCGGCGAAGGCCGCAATCCCGAATCGTGGCCGAACGTCAATCTCTCCGACGACGGACGCTGGCTGCTGATCGACGAGGAGCATGGCTGGACCAAGACGCAATTATTTTTGCAGGATCTCACGACAAAGAATCCTCCCGTCGAAATCACCGTCGGTAAAGATTTCCAGTACACCGGCGATTTCTTCGAAGGCAAACTCTACATCACCAGCAACGAAGACGCGCCCCGCTATCGCGTCTTTGTCGCCGACACGGCCAATCCCCGGCGCGAAAACTGGAAGGAAATTATCCCGCAGTCCGATGCCGTGCTCCAGAACGCGAGCGTCACCGGCGGCAAACTGCTGGCGCAATACGAACATAACGCGACCTCCGAACTAAAGCTCTTCGCGCTCGACGGCAAAAAGTTAGCTGACATTCCGCTTCCAGAGATTGGCAACGTTTTCGCAGTCTCTGGTCGCTACGACCGCAACGAAATCTTTTTCGGATTCCAATCCTTCACCGTGCCTCCATTGGTCTACCGCGTAGATCTAACCGGGATCCAGAGCACGCTCTGGGCCAACGTCGATGCGCCCTCGATCGATCCCTCTCAATACGATGTTCAGCAGGTTTGGTACCGGTCAAAAGACGGCACGAAAGTCCCGATGTTCATCGTGAGCAAAAAGGGAATCGAAAAGAACGGCAAGAATCCCACGCTGCTGACCGGTTATGGCGGTTTTAACATTTCCGAGACGCCTTCTTTCAGCCGCAGCGCCTATCTCTGGATGGAGCACGGCGGCATCTACGCCGTCGCCAACCTCCGTGGCGGCGCCGAGTTTGGTGAAGAATGGCATCGCGCCGGCATGCTCGAGAAAAAACAAAATGTCTTCGACGACTTCATCGCCGCCGGAGAATATCTCATCGCGCAGAAATACACCGACAAAGATCATCTAGCCATTCAAGGCGGCTCCAACGGTGGCCTCTTAATGGGAGTGATGATCACCCAGCGCCCCGATCTTTTCCGCGCCGTAATCTGCCAGGTCCCGCTGCTCGACATGCTGCGCTATCAAAATTTCCAGATCGCAAAGCTTTGGATCCCCGAATACGGCTCCGCCGATGACGCCAATCAATTCAACTGGCTCTACGCCTACTCGCCCTATCACCACGTCAAGCCAGGCGTCGAATATCCCGCCATCCTATTTATGACCGGAGACACCGACACCCGCGTCGATCCCATGCACGCCAAGAAAATGGCCGCGCTCCTGCAAGCCGAAGCCAAGAACGGAGCCAGCCAGCAGAAACCGATCCTGCTGCGCATCGAGACCAAAGCTGGCCATGGCCAAGGCAAACCGGTGACTAAGCAAATCGAAGAGAGCACCAACGTCTACTCTTTCCTGTTCTGGCAGTTGGGAGTAAAACCGTAGTGCGGGACCTCAATCTGGATTTAGTTTGAAAAGCTGGTTTCCCCTGTGCTCCTCTGTGTCCTCTGTGGTTAAATGATCACGGTGCCGACGGAACCTAAAATCCGCGTCTTGGTAGCGAAGCCCGGCCTGGACGGCCACGACCGTGGTGCCAAGGTAATCGCGCGCGCCCTCCGCGACGCCGGCATGGAGGTCATCTACACTGGCCTGCGCCAGACGCCCGAGATGGTAGTCAACGCCTCGCTACAAGAGGACGTCCAAGTCATCGGACTCTCTATCCTCTCGGGAGCGCACAACGCCATCGTCCCGCGTGTTATGGACCTGCTGAAGCAAAATAAAATGGACGACGTGTTAGTCCTGGTAGGCGGCATCATCCCCGACCAAGACATCGAGGGCCTGAAAAAAATAGGAGTAGCCGCAATCTTCCAACCCGGCACCCCCATGGACGACATAGTAAAATTCATCCGCGAACACGTGAAACCCCAAGGCGTCCCCGCCCTTTAATCTGAGAATTCACCCACCAAAAAAATTTGTCATCCTGAGCGAAGCGAAGGACCTGCTGTTTGCTCACTCTTCCAAAATTCCCGCGCATCGCAACCACTTCAATAGTGCATGATGTTTCCGTGGCCCACGACGGCTTCCAGATCGAATATGCCGATCCCGCACGCATCCTACGTCTGATCGCGCCCGACGGCACCAACCGCCTGACCCGCGCCTGCATCCGAGCACTGACGGATGAGCTATCAACCAAAGAACTAAGAGACCACCCCCTAATCATCGCCGGGAATCCCAAATTCTTTTCCGTAGGAGCCGACCTCAATGAAATCGCCGCCCTAACCGGCCCAGAAGCCTACGAATTCTCCGCCGAAGGCCAAGCGCTGATGAACGCAATCGCCAGGCATCCCACCCCTGTCATCGCCGCCATCGAAGGCCACTGCATGGGCGGAGGTCTCGACGTTGCCCTAGCCTGTCATCGTCGCATCGCCGCACCCCAAGCCATCTTCGGCCATCGCGGTGCCGCTCTCGGCCTAATCACCGGATGGGGAGGCACGCAACGCCTTCCGCGCCTGATCGGCAAAGCGAGAGCCCTCGAACTCTTCATCACCGCCGAAAAAATCTCCGCTGCCCGAGCGCTAGAAATAGGATTGGTCGACGCCGTCACCGGCGATCCCATCGCCGAGGCGCGTCATCTCGCGACCATTTATTGAGAAAACGAAAGCCAAGGAACTCCAGCTAGAAGGCCGAAGCTAGAACACTAACGACCAATTCAAGAAAGCCCAGAAGCAAGCAAGATTTACCGCAGCGAAGCACCCAACAATCAACCCGAATGAGAACTGTCTCTCACTCCATCGTCGAGCGAGGTACCCTCCCATCGCCACAAACGCCGAATACATCGGCAAAACATATCGAGGCCCACCCAGCAGCGGCCGCCCCGTATACATAAACATCTGCAACGTCATTGCCAGCGCAAACAGCTTGTCTTCGATTCGAACTTCACGCCGCAAGCTGAAACCCAGCGCCACCGCAATTAATGCCAGCTTTAAAGCCAGCACCGCATCTCCATGCCCAATCAAGCGCACCGCTTCTGCGAACCCAGCCCACGGCGGAGCAAAAGTCGCTCCCTGATAAACGCGATAAGCCTCGACAACCAACGTCCGTCCCGACCATCGCAGCCATTCCCAGTAACCGATCGTTCCCATCGGCGAGAGAAGCACCACCAGCGATCGCACACGCCGGCTCCGCCAAGCCAACACCAATAGCGGAACCGCCACCAGCACGCCCGAAGGCCGACTAAGCCCAGCCAGAATTCCGCATACCGTCGCCGATTCCCATTTTTCCCCGCGCGCAAACACAACCGTCCAAACAATCAAAGCCAGCGTCAGCGACTCCGCATAGCCAGCGACCAAGACAAAACTGCTAGGCCACACCGCAATTGCCAGCAAAATCCACATACGCCATCGCGGCATCGCGCCCGCCTCCGCCAACCGCAACATCCCCCAAAAAGCAAAAAACGCCGCAATTGTCGACATCAGAAGCGCCGCCGCCATCCCCGGCATCGCCCCACTCACCGCCCGAATCGCCGCCGGATACAGCGGATAAAAAATCGCCGCCATCGCCCGGTCATATCCATGCTGAGCAATGTGCAGGTACCACAAAGTATCGAAGCGCTCCCAAATTCCCAGCAGCGCATAGCCCACCCCATGCGCCGCCGGCAAAGACTCCGTAAGCGCATTGCTCCGAATCAATGCCGCATCAGGATGCAGAAACGGAAAGAGAGCCGCCGCCACCGCCGCAAAAAAAACACGCATCCCAACACTCATCGCCAGCGCGATCTGCCAGTCCGCCCAGCCGGCAACCTTCCGCAACATTTTCAGATTGTAGCGGAGCCTCCACCCACGCCCGCCTTTGCCGCACTGATATAGTAGTTTCCTGCGGCTACGAATTTATCTCTCATGCGCGAACGCTCCGTATCAACCGCCCTAACCATCAACAACATTCTCTCCACCAAGCTCGACCCCAGCTCTCTTCGCTACGAATCCAACATGCGCGCCCTCGCCGACCTAGTCGCCCAGATCCGCAACGAAGAAGAAAAAATTCGCGAAGGCGGCGGCCCCAAAGCCATCGAAAGTCAGCACGCCAAGAAGCGCTTGACCGCCCGCGAGCGCATCAACCTCCTAGCCGATCCCGGATCCTTCTTCGAACTCGGCCTCTACGCCGCCTACAAAATGTATGAAGAATGGGGAGGCGCGCCCTCCGCCGGAGTCGTCACCGGACTCGCTCGCGTCCACACGCGCATGGTCATGCTCATCGTCAACGACGCCACCGTCAAAGCCGGCGCCTTCTTTCCCATGACCGCGAAAAAAGTGATCCGCGCGCAAAACATCGCCATCGAAAATCGCATCCCCACCATCTACCTCGTCGATTCCGCCGGAGTCTTCCTCCCTCTGCAAGAAGATGTCTTCCCCGACACCGACGATTTCGGCCGCGTATTCCGCAACAATGCCGTCATGTCCGCCATGGGCATCCCGCAAATCGCCGCCATCATGGGTATGTGCGTCGCCGGAGGAGGATATCTTCCCGTGATGTGCGACAACGTGCTCATGACAGACGGCAGCGGCCTCTTCCTCGCCGGCCCCGCGCTGGTGCAAGCCGCCATCGGTCAGAAAGTTTCCGCCGAAGAGTTAGGCGGAGCCGCCATGCACTCCGCCATCAGCGGCACCGTCGACTTCCGCGAGCCCACCGACCAAGCCTGCATCGCCCGCATCCGCTCGCTCATAGAGAAATGGGGATACCGCCGCCAATCCCTCTGGGACCGCAAACAGCCCGTCGATCCTGCCTTTCCGGCCGAAGAGATTTACGGCTCCTACGACGCTTCGCCCGCGCGTCCCTACGACATGAAAGAAATTCTCGCGCGCATCATCGACGAAAGCCGCTTCGACGAGTACAAGCCCGAGTACGGCAAAACGCTGATCTGCGGCTACGCCCGCATCGGAGGCTTCGCCGTAGGCATAGTCGCCAATCAAAAACTCCACGCCCAACAGACCGATCACGAAGGCCACAAGCGCGTAGAATTCGGCGGAGTAATTTACACAGAGTCCGCCGAAAAAGCCGCCCGCTTCATCATGGATTGCAACCAGAACTTAATCCCGCTGGTTTTTTTCCATGACGTAAACGGCTTCATGGTAGGCCGCGACGCCGAGTGGAGCGGCATCATCAAAGCCGGAGCAAAAATGGTGAACGCCGTTTCCAACTCCGTAGTCCCGAAAATCGCCGTGATCGTCGGCGGCTCCTTCGGCGCCGGACACTACGCCATGTGCGGCAAAGCCTTCGACCCGCGCTTCGTCTTCGCCTGGCCCACCGCCAAATACGCCGTGATGAGCGGAGACGCCGCCGCCGGCACCTTAGTAGAAATCAAAGTCAAACAACTGGAACGCAGCGGAAAAAAACTAAGCGAAGAAGAAAGAAAAGAACTCTTAGACTCAACAAAAAAAACCTACGAAGAGCAAACCGATCCAAGATACGGCGCCGCCCGCCTCTGGATCGACAAAATCATCGACCCCATGGAAACCCGCCAAGCCATCACACAAGCCCTGGAAGCCGCATCACTAAATCCCGAGGTAGCGGAATTTAAAGTGGGAGTGCTGCAAACATGATTCATGCGTCCCAGTTGATCGTTCACCTAACGATCCTTTATCCAACGGTCGTTCAGCCAATAATCGTCCATCCAACGATCGCTCACCCAAAATTGATTTGTCATCCTGAGCGAAGCGAAGGACCTGCTTTTGTCGATCGCCCGAATGCCAACTGCTAACGTCAAACTAATCGAGTGTCCCCGCGATGCCTGGCAAGGCCTAAAAGGCCAGATACCGCCCGATCTAAAAACAAACTACCTACAAGCCCTGATCTCCGCCGGCTTCAAGCACATCGACGCGGTCAGCTTCGTCTCCCCAAACGCAGTCCCACAAATGGCCGACTCCGAAGAGGTTCTAAAAGAACTCGACCCGCCCGACGACGTAGAAATCATCGGCATCGTAGTCAACGAAAAAGGCGCGCAGCGCGCCATCGCCACAAATGCCGTGCGCACCCTCGGTTTCCCCTACTCGATCTCGCCGACATTTTTAGAAAACAATCAGCACCAGACTCTCGAAGACGCAATCGAAGAATTAGAAAAGATCGAAAAGAAAGCCGACGAAGCCGGCCTCGACACCGTCGTCTACATTTCCATGGCCTTCGGCAATCCCTATGGCGACCCGTGGACAATCGAAGAAGTAGTCGAAGCCGTCGGCCTGCTGGAGATCCAGGAAATTCGCATGATTTCCCTAGCCGACACGGTAGGCGTAGCCCCGCCCGAAAAAATTCGCGACGTATTTTCCGCCGTCATGGCGAAATACGACTATCTCGAAATCGGAGCCCACCTCCATAGCCGACCCGACCAAGCAGCCGCCAAAATCCTGGCAGCCTACGAAGCCGGATGTCGCCGCTTCGATTCCGCCATAGGCGGCCTCGGCGGATGCCCCTTCGCCCAAGACGCTTTGGTCGGAAACATCGCAACCGAAACCGTGATCGAAACCCTCCAGAAGCAAGGCGCGCAACTGCCACAGCTCAAGCCCCTGGACGCACTGATACGAGCGACCGCCGAGATCGGCGCGCGCTACAAAACTCAACCCACCCAATAACTCGAACCCAACCTCCCCAAAAAAGATTTGTCATCCTGAGCGGAGCGAAGGACCTGCTGTTTGCCAGCGCCACCGCTATCTTCAGAGCGCCGAGAACTGCACACGAATCGAGGACTTTTATAACTACCCAAGATTTTGTCATCCTGAGCGAAGCGAAGGACCTGCTGTCCCCAGTGCCGCAAAATCGTCCGGGTTCCACCGCAACCGCCCAAACTGCGTGTGATCGATGGCACATCAACTTCACCCAAACATTTGCCATGCTTTCCTATGCGCCACTTCTACGTCTACATTCTCGCCAGCAAGTCGCGCGTCCTCTACACCGGCATCACCGACAACATCTACCGCCGCACCTGGGAACACAAGAACGACGCGAACCCCGGTTTCACTAACGATTACAAAATCCACCGCCTCGTTTACTATGAAACGTTCAAGTATGTGAAAAATGCGATAGCGCGAGAAAAATCCATTAAAGGATGGCTGCGGCGAAAAAAGATCGCGCTGATCGAAGCGGAAAATCCAACATGGGAAGACTTGAGTGAAAAATGGTTCGACGGAAAGCAGGTCCTTCGCTTTGCTCAGGATGACAAATTATCGGGTCACGACGAACGCTTAATAAGCAGCGCACGAACACCAGTTCCAGGTTTACGCATGACCTACAAAACCCTCAACGTCACTTTCGACTCCGCCGTCGCCACCATCACCCTCAATCGCCCCGACAAGCGCAACGCCATCAGCTACGAACTTATCGACGATCTGATCCGCGCTTTGGACGAAGTGAACAACCCCCACGTCCGCATCCTCATCATCACCGGAGCAGGGAAGGCCTTCTGCTCCGGCATGGATCTCGAAAATCTCAAGTCCCTGATCGGCCGCACCACCGAGCAAAACATCGAAGACTCCCAAATCATGGCGCGCCTCTTTCGTTCCCTCTACGAATTTCCCAAAGTTACCATCGCCGCCGTCAACGGAGCCGCCATCGCCGGAGGCACCGGACTCGCCCTGCTCTGCGACTTCACGCTCGCCGCGCCCGAAGCCAAGTTTGGCTACACCGAGGTTCGCATCGGATTCGTTCCCGCCATCGTCGCAACTTTTCTCCTGCGCCAGGTCGGCGAGAAAACCGCCCGCGACCTCCTGCTCACCGGACGCATCTTCGACGCCTCCGATGCCCTGAAGATGGGCCTGATCAACGAAATCGTTCCCCTGGAAAAACTCCTCGACCGCGCCCGCGAACTAGCCACGCAGTTAGCGGAACTAAGTCCGCTCTCCTTACTTCACACCAAGCGCCTACTGACCGCTCACGCCCGCGCCGAACTCGATTCGCAGATCGACAGCGCCATTCGTGCCAATGCCGGCATTCGCGAAACCGCCGATTTTCGCGAAGGCATTGAATCATTCTTAGAAAAGCGCAAACCAAATTGGACGGGTCGATGAGAAAATCGGTGAGCCAATCGATGAGCAAATCGATGAGCAAGCCACAAACATCGATGCCCGTAAATATAAGTAAAGCCGCATCGGTCAACGAAACTCGCATTCGCGTGCGCTACGCCGAAACCGATCAAATGGGCGTCGTCTATCACGCCAATCACTTCATCTGGTTTGAAATCGGACGAGTCGAACTCCTGCGCCAGTTCGGTTTCAACTATAAAGATATGGAGCGCGACGACGATTGTTTCATCGCCGTAGTCGATGCGCAATGCCGCTACAAGGCGCCGGTACATTATGATGACGAGGTCATCGTGCGCACGCGCCTGAAACACGTGAGAGAAAAAGTAATCCGTTTTTCCTATGAACTGCGAAACGCAGCAAACGGCGCGCTGCTGGCCGAAGGCGAGACCACGCACATCGTAGCCAACGCAACGATGAAACCGCGAGCGCTGCCGGAAAAGTACATGCAAGTCTTCCGCGCGGCAATCCAAGACTGAATAGAAAAGAAGAATAGAAAAGAGAAGAGAATAGAAAAGAAGGCGTCGATGCAGGAGTTCCTCTACAAACTTCAACTAGTCCGCGGAGATATGCTCCGCACCGGCCCGACCGCAGTCGAACAGGCTGTAGTTGCGGAACACTTCGCCCATCTTCAAGGTCTTCACGCGAAGGGCACAATCATTTTCGTAGGCCGCACCCTGACCACCGACGAAAATACGATGGGCCTAGCCGTATTCCGCGCCGAATCGGAAGAAGCCGCCCGCCGCATCATGAATGACGATCCCGCAGTAAAGAAGCGCGTAATGACAGCAATGCTCTATCCCTTCAAAGTAGTATTGCAAGAACTGAAAACCGAGAACTCCAAGTGAACGCTCTACACATTAGTGGCAACGACCTGACTCTGGAAGCAGTGCGCGAAGTCGCCGCCGACAAACGGCCAGTCCTGCTAGCTCCCGACGCGCGCGAAGCCGTCGATCGTGCGCGCGCAGTAGTAGACACGCTCGTAGCCGGCAACAAAATTTCCTACGCGATCACGACAGGCGTCGGCAAACTGAGCGACGTGCACATCGTAGGCGATCAAGTCCGCGAACTTCAAGTCAACCTCGTGCGTTCGCACGCCGTAGGCGTAGGCGAGCCGCTTGCGATCGCGGAGACGCGCGCGATGATGCTCCTCCGCGCTAACTCTCTCGCAAAGGGAAACTCGGGCGTCCGCGGCGTCACCATCGACACCATCTGCGAGATGCTCAATCGCGGCGTGACCCCAATGGTCCCGTCGCAAGGCAGCGTAGGAGCCAGCGGAGATCTTGCGCCGCTCGCGCATCTGGCGTTAGCACTGATCGGCGAAGGCGAATGTCTTGATGAAAAAAGCGCGCGCATCGCAAGCGCCGAAGCATTGAAGCGCGCCCAGATCAAACCGTTGGTGCTCGAAGCGAAAGAAGCCGTGTCGCTAATCAATGGCACCCAGGCGATGCTAGCGATCGGCACATTGATGTTGCTAGCCGCCGAGACATTGGTCGACACCGCCGACGTTATCGGCGCCATGGCGTGCGACGCATTGAAGGGAACCAACGTCGCCTTCGATGAGCGCATCCATCAAGCGCGCCCCCACGCCGGACAGATCAAGACCGCGGCCAACCTCCGCCGCCTGCTCGACCAGAGCGAGATCCGCGACTCCCATCGTGACTGCGGCCGCGTCCAGGACGCCTACTCCCTGCGCTGCATCCCGCAGGTCCACGGCGCGGTGCGCGACACGCTAGCTCATTGCCGCCGAGTGTTTGAGACGGAGACGAACTCGGCCGTCGATAACCCGCTAGTTTTCGTGAAGAATCCCAAAGCGATAGACGGCGAGGGTGATGTTCTCTCCGGTGGAAACTTTCACGGCGAGCCGCTCGCCTTCGCCCTCGACTTTCTGGCGATTGCTCTGAGCGCCTTGGCTGGCATCAGCGAGCGGCGGCTGGAGCGCATGGTCAACCCCGCGCTCAGCGAAGGCCTTCCGCCATTCCTAGCGCCGGGCGCGGGCATGAACTCGGGCTTCATGATGCCTCAGGTCACCGCCGCGGCGCTCGTCAGCGAGAACAAGGTGCTCGCCCATCCTGCGTCGGTCGACTCGATCACCACCTCGGGGAATAAAGAAGATTTCGTGTCGATGGGCATGACGGCGGCCAACAAGCTTAAGAAGGTAGTCGAGAACACGCGGAACACTCTGGCGATCGAGGCGATGGCGGCGGCGCAGGCCATCGACTTCCTCGCCCCGCTCAAGACCTCAAAGCCCCTGCAGCAGGTGCACGCCGCCATACGGTCGGTGTGCCGGACGATGGAGAAGGACCGGGTGATGTATCAGGACTTCGCCCGGATCGCGGAGCTGATCGCCAGCGGGAGGGTAGCGGCGGTGCTGCGCTAGGCGCGCTAACAAAACCCAGTTGTATGTACGAATGTTCGTAAGCGTCTGACCAACACACCTGTTCGACAGGCGGGATCCGTGTTGAAGTGTTCGAATGACCGCAAAAACGGAGTTGTCAGCGCCCAAGCGTCGTACGCACGCGGAAGTTCAGCAGTTGGTGGCTGAATTTGTGAGCAGCGGTATGCGCCGAGGCGAGTTTTGCCAGAGTCGAGGTTTGAGCTTCAGCACACTGGATCGCCGCCTGAAGAAAGGGCGTTGGAAGAAAAGACGTGGGCCAGTTTCTTCGACCGATCGGTTGGTGAAGGTGGAGTTGGCGGCCAGGAAATCGCCGAAGCAGCACGAATCGAATTGTGGGCTGGCCGTCGTGCGGCCGCGCGGACGCCGGATCGAGGTGCATCCCTGATTTTGATACGATTACGTTCGAACGCTTGGTGGGCATCCTGGAGCGGGCGCAAGCCGTGTTTGGACTGGGCCCAGCCACACGGATCTATCTGGCCGCCGGGGTCACTGACATGCGCAAGGGGTTCGAGGGGTTGTTCGGTGTGGTGCGAGATCGATTGTCGTGTGACCCGCTCAGCGGGCACTTGTTCTTGTTCTGCAACGGCCAACGTAATCGGCTGAAGGTCCTCGTCTGGGACGGAAGCGGACTCTGGGTCTGTGCCAAAAGGTTGGAGAAGGGGCGTTTCACCTGGCCGCAGTCCGGTGATGCGCAGGCCAAGGTCGTCCTGAGCCATGAAGAGCTTTCTCTGTTGTTGGGTGGGATCGATCTGACCAAAACCAAGCACAAGCGGTGGAAGCCGATTTCTCTGACGCCCGTTAGATGTACGAGAAGGCACTCGCTGATAAGACCGCGGCAGGCAACCAGCTGAGCGTTGCGGAAATTCAACTCTGGCGGGCGGACTTGTCGCTGGAGAAGCGGCGTTCTCCAGTCGAACAAGGATCGACGATACGGCAGGTCATCGACGTTTTTCATCAGCGAACGAAGCGTCAGCTTTCGGACCAAAGACAAAAGTTGGGTTTCTGGGTTGAGGGGGAGTACTCGTTGGAGGAATTCGTTGACCGTTGGGCTACCCAACATGGGATTTTTGATTTTCCATACATCGAGGCATTCGCGCCTGCGGAACCCAGAGACTCCACGGCCAGAACATGTATCAACGCGGCCACGTCTTTTTAGAACAGACGTTCTGCGTGCTCAGATCCTTCGGGGTTTTCTGGAGGCAAAGACGGTGGATGCGGGTCGAGGTAGAGAAGTGCGGCGCATTGCCTGGCTGCTGGCAGCGGATAACGGCGAAGGCAACGGGCCCTCATTCCATCGGAAGGCCGACGTAGTTTTCTGCGAGGGTCTTGGCGGCGGCTCGAGAACTGGTCACGTAGTCCAGTTCCGCGAGTTGGCGGCGCCGGTCGAAGGGATTTTCGTCCGGGAAGCGATGGAGCATGGACGTCATCCACCAGGAGAACCGTTGCACTTTCCAGACACGCCGCAAACAGGTGTGCGAGTACTTGTTGAGCTGAGACTGGCTGCCCGTGGCGTAGAATCGCGCGAGCGCCCGCGCCAGCACTTGTACATCGGCAACCGCTAGGTTGAGGCCCTTGGCGCCGGTGGGCGGTACGATGTGGGCGGAGTCGCCGGCCAGAAACAGCCTTCCGTACTGCATCGGTTCGACTACGAAGCTGCGCATGCCAGTGACGCCTTTCTGCAGGATGCGGCCTTCGGTGAGCTTCCAGCCGGAGGAACTTAGACGAATCTGAAGCTCTTCCCAGATCCGCTCATCGCCCCAGGCATCGATGTCTTCATCCGGGGCGCACTGCAAATAAAGGCGGCCGATCTGCGGCGTCCTCATGCTGAGCAGGGCAAAGCCTCGATCGTGGTAGGTATAGACCAGTTCCTCCGATGAAGGCGGCGCGTCGGCGAGGATGCCCAACCATCCGAAGGGATACTCGCGCTCATACCCGGTGAATACTCCGGAGGGAACACTCGGCCGGCAGATGCCGTGAAAGCCATCGCATCCCGCGATGAAATCGCAGATCAGTTCGCAGGCATTTCCATCTTTCTCGTAGCGGATCTTCGCACTGTACCCGTCGAAGTCGTGCACGCTGATATTTTTAACCTCAAAAAGAATCTGGCCACTCGTTGCGATTCGGGCGTTGGTCAGATCTTTCACAACTTCTTGCTGCGCATAAATCGTGATTCCCTTGCCATCGGTGAGATCGCGAAAATCGATTCGGTGACCTTGACCTCCAAAGCGCAACTCGATCCCATAGTGGACCAAGCCCTCGGTTTTCATCCGCTCGCCAACGCCCATTTCCGTGAGCAGGTCGACGGTTCCCTGCTCCAAGACCCCGGCGCGGACACGCTCTTCTACGTATTGGCGGCTGCGATTCTCGACGACAACGGAGTCGATCCCCTGCAAATATAAAAGGTGAGACAGCACCAGACCCGCCGGTCCCGCGCCGACGATCCCGACCTGCGTGCGTTGTGAACTCGGCACGGTTTGGACCCCTGAAGTGCTAGTTGCCGATGAGGGCTATTTTACTTGCAGCGATTCGATGTAGTGGTTCAAATTGGCTACGCGCTGCTGGACCTCGCCTTCATGTCCGCCGCTCATGCTCCAGAAGATCTTGCCCCAAACCGGCATTTCCTTGTTGCCGTGCGCTGCCAGATCGGTCTGCCCGCTGAGGATTGCCGTCACCTTATTTGCTGGGTATTTGCCGCCATTCTGTTTGGCCAGCGCGGTGAGGTCGGCGGGTGGAACTTTGAGCGCGCTCGCCGCGGGACCATCGCCTTTGGCATCCTTGCCGTGACAGGAGGCGCAATAACTCACGAACATGTCGTGGCCGGATGCGGGCGACGTTTGGGCTACCGTCGAATGCTCAATCTTCTTGGATTGATCTTGAGCAGCGGCGATGGTCGCAATCACGATGAGGGCAACGAAACAAAGAAAGTACCGGACGTGCATTTTTCCTCCGATTACTGTCGAGTGAAAGAGTATACCCGCTAAGGTCCGCGTGTTGCCGCCTCGCCCCTTCTAGAAGTTGAACTTCACGGAAAACTGCAGTTGCCGCGGGTTGAACATGGTTCTTGGTGTGCCGAACAAGGGGCTCGGCGCCGGAGCCTCAGCGAACCCTGCGTAGGCACCGCCATAGGGTACACATGCTACCTGGCCCCGCTGGATGGCGACCGAGGCAGCGTCGTTATAGTGCTGGGGCACGGGGCCGTTAAAGGGTGTTGTGCCGCCGCAGAAGTCTGGCGTTCCGCCTCCGTAGACGGACGTCACTTCGTTAATGTTTTGCCGATTGAATACATCAAAAGCGTCGGCAGCCAGTAATACCTGAAAGCGTTCGTTGAATCTCACCAAGCGCGAAAGGCGAACATCGAAATCGTAAAAGTGATCGCCGCGATAGGCGTTGCGTGGAGACAGCCCCACGCGATCGGTCACGGGGTTGGTATCGCCATTCTCGTCGTTGCCCACAAACATAGTGAAAGGCCGCGGCGATTGCAACTCGCTAATCAGGCTGAATTCGAAATCCCGCAAGAAACTTTCCTTGGGCGCGTCAGCTGTGAAGTTCGCCACAAATCGATGGCGAACGTCCTGCACCGAGTTCGCGCGCTCTAAACTGCGGTCGTAGAGATCCTGCGGCGTGCTTACGAAGGTTGTGAAGGTGCCATCGTCCTGGGTGTGCGAATAGGTGTAATTCGCATTGAAGCGAAAATACTGCCCGAATCTATCTGCTATTGAAAGCGTGCCCGCGTTATATTCTGCATTGCCGCTGCCATCCAGGTAATACATCAGGCCTGCGTTCTGATATTGCGCACCGCTGAACGCCGCTTTGCCATCGGGTTCGACGTTGTTCGGGAAAGGACCTGTCGGAGTAATCGGTGGGCCCGGCACCGTGTTGGCGGGAAAGCAGACGGTCGCGCTATTGGAAAGGCCCGCCGACGGGCAAACATTCAGATTCTCCGGCCGGATTTGCTTATGCGCGCGCAGGAATAAATAGCCGGCGCTCACCACCAGCCCCTTGCCGAACTGCTCATCAATTTGCAAACTCGCCTGCTCCGAGTACGCGTAACGCATGTTGCGGTCGATGCCGCCGCCGCTGTTGGTGACGAACGTCCCTCCCGGGAAACCCGGATTCTGTCCCGGGCCGGGACCGGTACTGAAGTTCGGAGGAGTCTGACCGGTCGTCACCAGCGTTCCCGCCGCTTGCGCGGGCGTCGGCACGGTCGATCCATCCGGATAGGGAAGCGGCGCAAAGCCGTTGAGCGGGTTCGGCGCGTCAAAGCTGAGCTGATTCAGCACCCACGGGGCGCTCGAGTTGCCCTGTCTCACCCAAGGTTGCGCAGCGTTCGGAATCACTACTTCGCGCTGAGGATACGTGACGAAGAAGAACGTCATGTTGTAGTGGTCGTCGAAGATTCCGTAGCCGCTGCGGATCACGGTGCGCTTGTTCGGCGAATAGGCTAGGCCAATCCGCGGCTGAAAGCCGCGAAAATCGTGATTCACAATCTGCGTTAAACCAGTCTCCACATCCCAGCGCACGCCATAATTGAGCGTGAACTTCGAATTTACCCGCCACTGGTCCTGCACAAACCATCCGAAGTAATTGTGGTTCAGCTTGACGAAATAATCCTGCGGATCGACGTACGCATTCTGCCAGGTGGTCGGTATCGCCGGCGGCAGACTGCCCTCCGTGATCGGCCCGGTTCCCACCGGAGCGCCCCAGAAAACAATCGGCACGCCATCGAGAGGATCGTTCGGGTTCGGCCCCGGTCCGCTGGGCGGAGCCGTTGCCGTTGGGCAGGGAGGCCCGGGCGAAGCAGGCACATCGGCGGTCGGGTTGACGAAGTTGGCAAAATCCACCAGGCAGTTGTTGCCAGGCAATACGATGCGCATCGGCGTGAAGCCCGGCCAGATTACGAAGTTCTGAATCAGATTGGTGTCGACGCCAAACTTCCAGTAGTGCGTGCCCTTGATCCACGCCAGGCTGTCGGAGATCTGCTGCCGGTTTTCATCCATGGCGTCGAAGGTGCCGAAGTTGTGGCCGAAGGAGAGCTCATTGGGCAAATCGAGATTCGGCTGGCCGGTCGTAGCCGGGAAGTTGTAGTGGCGGCGCGCGTATTGCACGAGAAAGGTATTGACCAGATTGGGCTTCAGGAGTGAATTGACGGTGCCGACCAGCGACTGATCGCGCAGAAAGGTGTTGTGCCCGTCGCTCGGCACGCCAATTCCTCCGCCATCGAGCGTGTCCCCGACCAACACATTCAAATCACGCGCGTCGACGATTCCATAATGAATCGTGAGCCGATTGTTGCTGTTAATTTGCTGGTCGAATCGAGCAAATCCATTATCGTTGTCCAGCGTCTTGAGGGTATTGAGATTCTCGGGAGGCAAACCCAAGGCGACCTTGGCGGCATCGAAATCGCTGAGATTGCCGATCAGAGTGGCCGGATAAGTCGGCGATTCTCCCAGCCGCTGGCCTTCATAGTTGGCGAAGAAAAACGTTTTGTCCTTCTCGACCGGCCCGCCCAGAGTGGCTCCGAACTGGCCCCGGCGGTATTGATCGTATTGCGCGGTTTGCAGAAGCGACCGCGAATCCCAGGCCTTGTTGCCGAGATAACCGTAGATGGAACCATGTAAGTCATTGGTGCCTGACTTGGTGACCACGTTTACGATCCCGCCCAGCGCGCGCCCATACTCCGCTCCAAAGCTGTTGTTGACGACGCGAAACTCACTGACCGCCTCTTGCGAAGGAGTAGCACGCTGCGAACCCGTGGCCTCGTTGATGTAGTCTGCGCCATCAACGGTCACCGCATTGCTCAAGTCGCGCATGCCGCCAAACGAGATCCGAGTGACTTCGGGCTCGGTGAAGGTTGACTGGATGCTCGTTCTGCCAGTCGCCACCCCGGGCGTCAGCAGCGCAAAATCCACGAACTGCCGGCCGTTGGTTGGCAGCGAGTTAATCTCGGGCGTGTCGATCACCTGGCTGATCTCGGTACGACTCGTCTCGACTGGCGGCGCCTCGGTCGTCACCGTGACCGTCTCTCCGACGCCGGCCACTTTTAGCGATACGTCGAGGGTTGCGGTTTGGCCCACGGTCAAAGTAAGCCCGGTTTGCACGGATTTGGCGAAGCCAGATGCCTGCACCGTAACTTCGTACTGTCCCGGCAGAAGATTGGGCACGACATAGAAACCGCGCGCATTGGAGGCTGCCGTGTAAGTCCGGTTGGTTCCCTGATCGCGCAGCGCAATCGAGGCTCCAGCGATCACCTGGCCGGTGGGATCGAGGATGGTGCCGCTGAGTTGCGCGAAGCTGATGGTGGCTTGCCCAACCGCCGGCGGCGCTAGAGCTGCGGCTAGGACTGCCGTGACGCACAGGGTCAACACAAGACGACGTAGTCTCATTGCTTCTGCTCCTCGTTGAGGTGAACCGCCGTGCCAAAAACCTGCATTCTTGCGTCAAGGCAAATTGGAAGGCGTTGCCGCGCTCCAACTGCGCCCTTCGCTCGATGCAAGAGTCGAAGAAAGTGCCGACATCGGACCCCACGTCCGATTGCGCTCTTCGAGTAAAGCCTTTGTTGCCAATGGCGCAGAGGATCGTTGGAAACGAGAAAAGTGTCCAATACATTCTTTGGCTGGTGCGTGATACCCGTTAGGTATCAGTAGCTAAAGAACCCCAGACGGTATAGAATGCGCGACCATGGAACTGCGTCACGCCCGGTATTTCGTCGCGGTGGCTGAGTGCCTGAACTTCCGGCAGGCGGCGCAACAGTTACATCTGGCGCAGCCGCCTCTCAGCCGTCAGATCCGTCAATTGGAAGATGACCTCGGGGTTACGCTCCTGGTTCGCAATAAACGCAAAGTCGAACTAACCAACGCCGGCCATGCTTTTCTTGAAGAAGCGCGCAAGCTCATCGTGCAGGCAGGCCATGCTGCCGACGTTGCCCGCCATACCCAGAAAGGCGGCGGGGGTACCGTGCGCGTTGGGTTATCTTCCGGATTGGGGGGCATTGTCAGTAGAGTCGTGTTGGAGCATCGCCGGCGATTTCCGGCGGTCGAAGTAGAATGCCGCGACATCTTTTCCAATTTTCAGAATGAGGCTCTGCGCCGGCAGGAGATTGATGTTGGTTTTCTGCGCCCTCCGGTCGATGAGTTGAACCTGGATTGTGAAGCTCTTTACGAGGAGGGGTTTGTCGTAATTCTTCCCAAGGGTCACCGTCTGGCAAAGCGCCGCTCGGTTCGACTGCGAGATATCGCCGAGGAGCCGCTGATCGGTTTCAACCGCAGGCTTTCGGGGCTTCAGGACAAGATGATGGGCATGTTCAACCGGCAAGGCTTCGCGCCTCACGTCGTAGTAACTCATGTGGAAGCGCACGAAGAAGCTGGTGCGATCATGGTAGCTTCGGGGAAAGCGATCTTCGTTGGCCCAGGCGCGATATTGAATCACTCAATTCCTGGACTGGAGTTAGCCTCGGTCCGGCTCAATGAACCGGAGGCCAAGATCGAAGTCTATGCGGCCTGGAGAAAAGGCGAGGATTCAGTTGCGGTCCGCGGATTCTTGGGTTCAATACGCGGTACATTAGCGCAACCAGCGGACAAAAAGATCGCCTAGTTGGGTTACGCACCGCTGCGTGCAGATGCCGTTTCAGTCCGGGTTCTGGAGAATAAGCTGCGAGGTGGAGGAGTCACGCTCGGGTTCGCGGACAAAGAGTGCGGTGAGAAACAGCACTGCGCTTCCACCGGCGGCTAGCCACATAGTCAAGCTGAGGCCGTGTCTTTCGGCCAAGGCTCCGGCCAGGAGCGGCGCCCCGGTTGCTCCCATAACTTCACCGGCCAGAGTTGTCAGGCCGATGGATGTTGCCCGGAATTGCGGCGGTACGCTCTCGGTTGGAACCAACACCATGACGAGGCTCGCGATGCCTTGACCGGTATTGGCCGCGAAGACGATCAGCGCCATCAGCAACGGATACACATATAGAAACGGACAAAGAAAAGCGAGCGGCACTATTGCGGATACCGCGGCCATCAGGAGCAAAACCGGTTTGCGTCCTACTCGATCGGAAAGCGAAGGCAAGAGAAAGCCGAGAAAAAAACTCCCCAAGCCGCTCGCGCCCAACAGAAATCCAGCCGTCGTCGCAGGTTGATGCGCTACTTCCGTGATGTAGAGCGGTGCGAATACGTTCAGCGCGAACAACCACGACATGAAACCGGTCGCGCCCAAACAACATAGCCAAATGTTGCGATAGCGCAGGATGGAAAAGTACTCGCGTAGAGATGGCTTGCGGTGGGCTGTCTCCCCGTTTGCGGATGGTTCTTTCACGAACTTCCAAATCAAGAAACCATCCAGCAATCCAGGAATGCCAGCAACAAAAAAGGCCGACCGCCAACCCCAGCGACTGGCCACTTGCGTGGTCAACACCGGCGCCGCTGCGAGACCGACGAGCGCAGCGGCACTGACTACGAGACCAATATTTCGTCCGCGCCGTTTCGCCGGCGACGACTCCTCGATCAAAGCGGTCATGATGGACCACGTCGGTCCCTCCGCAATGCCCATCAGCGCGCGGATGAATAGCAACTGGTGATAGCTGTGCGCCAAGCCCGATATCCACGACAAAGCGGAGAAGGCGAAGACCGCGGGAATCAATACCGGCCTTCTGCCTACGCGGTCCGATACGGCGCCGAAGAAAAAAGTCGAGGCGGCCCAGGTAATGGCCAGCACCGAAGCCAGCGTTCCGATCTGCCCGCGACTGAGATGAAATTCAGGAGCAAAGTACGGAGCCAGATACAGTTGCGACATGCGGTCGAGGAAAACCGTGCCCCAGGTGAAAAACAGAATTGCGACCAGAGTATTTTCGTAGCGCCTAGCAGCGTCCATGGGGACGCATGATAGCAAACGCGCCGCCGATTCCATCCTGAATTTCGCGGGAGTGGCTCGCGGTATTCGTAAACCTATTTGTAATCCTAATTTGTAGACCAGGAAATGAATCGCGTGTCTTCCACTGCACGGCAAGGACGATTTTGTTAGTCTTCTTCCGAGGAACCGCAACGTGAAACGGCTTGCGACTCTGATCTTTGTTTGCTCCCTTGCTGCAATGAGCTGGTCTCAAGGCCTTGCGCAAGATCTCGCGCCGCCGCATCTCGCGTCGCAGGATCTGGCAAAGGATCGCATCATCGGCCAGTTGGAGGTGGTCGCGACCTTCAACGGTCCGATGCCCACTGGCGTCACCGTGGCCAATCATGGCCGCATCTTTGTGAACTTTCCCCGGTGGGGCGACAACGTCGAATACACGGTGGCGGAAGTGAAGGACGGCAAGACCGTGGCGTATCCGAACGCAGATGTCAACCGCTACGCGGAGGGCGATGATCCGGGCAACAAACTGGTGTCGGTGCAGAGCGTGGTGGTTGATCCCACCGGAAACCGTCTGTGGATTCTCGACACCAGCAGCATCGCATTCGGACCGGTCAAACCTGGCGGACCGAAGTTAATCGCTGTTGACCTCAACACCAACCAGATCGTCAAGAAGATCGTCTTCCCCGCGGATGTGGCGCTGACCACGACGTACTTGAACGATGTGCGGTTCGACTTGCATCGCGGCGTCGAGGGGATGGCGTTCATTACAGATTCCGCTTCCACCGGGGCGAACGCGATTATTGTTGTCGATCTTGCCTCCGGAAAAAGCTGGCGTCGCTTGAACGACCATCCTTCGACCAAGCCTGATCCGGTTTTTGTCCCAGTGGTGGAAGGAGATGTCCTGCAACAACGGCTGCCGGGACAACCGCCGGCGCGTTTCGCTGTCGGCGCCGATGGAATCGCGATCAGTTCGGATGGCAAGACACTCTACTACTGTCCGCTGACGAGCAGGCACCTGTACAGCGTTAGCGTTGATGCGCTGGCGGATCGAAGCAAGTCGGAGGCTGAGGTGGCGGCGACGGTCAAAGATTTCGGCGAGAAGGGTGGCGCTGGGGATGGGCTCGAGTCCGATGCACAGGGACGCGTCTATCTCAGCGACTACGAACACGATGCTATTCGGCGGTGGAGCGCGCCGGGGACAATTGAGACGCTGGTGCACGATCCACGCGTGCTCTGGCCGGACACGCTGTCGCTAGCGGCAGATGGATATCTCTACTTCACCGTCAATCAAATCGAGCGCGGGGCTGGGTTCCACAACGGCCAGGATCTTCGGCGAAAACCGTACGTTTTGTTTCGCGTGAAGGTTGACGGCGCGAGAATCTCCCAATAGAAATCCGTAGCAACCATGGCGAGAGCAACCATTACTCAGGATTGCTCCACGAGTGTTCGAGTCCTTTCACCAGTTGCCAGAGCGCGCGATTCAGCGGCACCGGAACACCGAGTTTTTCGCCGCAATCCGCAATCGCGCCGTTGATGAAATCCACTTCAGTTTGGCGGTGAGCCAGAATATCTTGCAGCATGCTCGCGTTTCTTTTCCCGGGCGCTCTTGCTCCTTCCGCGATCATTTCCCGCGGGTCCCCGTGCAGGGCGATGCCCAGCGCTTCCGCCACCGATTCTCCTTCTTGCAAGAGGGATTCGTACAGCGCCGACGCCGGTGGAAAGCGGTGAGCGGCTCCGTGATGAAGACGTGTAAGCGCCCCCACGGGATTGACCGCGGAATTGAAAATGAGTTTGGTCCACTGCGCCCCGCGCGCGTCCGGGAGTGGAATGACCCGCAGTCCCGAACGCCGCAGCACGGTCGCGAGTTCCAGCACGCGCTCAAACGGCGTGCCGGAAGGCTCGAAGGGCCCAATCCACAGATCGCTATAAAATTCGAATCCTACATGACCTGGCCCGATCATGTGGACGGCCATGGTAGTTGCTCCGCGAATCACGGAACGCACGCGGCCGGCGATGATTTCTTCATTGCCCAATCCGTTTTGCACCGAACAGACGGCGCTCGCGTCTCCGAAAATATGCGCGGTCTGTTCGATCGCGGCGCTGGTGTGCATGCTCTTCGTTGCAAAGATTCCAAAATCGCAGACTGGAATCTCTGAGGCCTCGGAAGTCGCATGGAGTTTGGTTGTAAATTCAGCCGCACCGCTAATGCGCAATCCGCGCTCCCGAATGGCGAGCATGTGTTCACGGGAGACGTCATAGGCGTACACTTCGGCGTCGTCGAGGCGAGTCAGGTGTGCGGCAATGACGCCGCCCAGCGCGCCGCAGCCCACAATGCAAATCCTCACTGACATAGAGATTCGACACTAAGGCGGCTTCACAGTTCTATCGCCTCATCGCTCGGCGGTCCATCGCTCCGCCGGTCCGCTGAGTGAGAGACGATACCATCTCTCAAAATGTGATTCAACCAAACTCGAAGGGAGGACGTTGACGGCATCTCCGAATGAAGTGGTATAACATTCCACGACTTGATCGGAGCCGGAGCCAAACCGTGAGCACGGTGCGAGAAGCGACTTACGAAATCCTGCGTAACCTGGGAATGACGGTGATCTTCGGCAACCCGGGGTCGACCGAATTGCCTTTTCTGCGGGATATGCCTGCGGATTTCAAGTATGTCCTCGGCCTGCATGAGCGGGCCGCAGCTGGCATGGCATTGGGTTATTCACTCGCAAAAACAGATGCGGTATTTGTGAACCTGCATTCCATTGCCAGCACGGGCAATGGTCTTTCCGCGATCCAGGATGCGTGGCACTTGCATGTTCCGTTGGTGATAACGGCGGGCCAGCAGGATCGACGGCATCTTCTGGCCGAGCCGTTTCTTTCCAGCCGCGCGGTCGAAACAGTGGCGCCCTACGTGAAATGGGCTTATGAGCCGTTGCGCGCCGAAGACGTTCCCGCCGCGATTGCGCGGGGTTACTATCTCGCGATGCAACCACCCATGGGTCCAATCTTCATTTCCATTCCCATGGACGACTGGACTCGCGACTGCCATCCTGTCGCTGCTCGCCGCGTCAGCCAGACTGTCCTGCCCGATTTCGAGATGCTTGACCAGGTCGTAAGCGCGCTCGATGCAAGCCGGAATCCAGCGCTGGTTGCCGGGTCGCAGATCGAAGAAGACGGAGCATGGAGCGAAGTGCTGGCGTTGGCCGAGCACCTCAACGCGGACGTTTATCAGGAACCGATTGCGCCACGCTGGACATTTCCGCGAAGTCACCGGCTATTTCGAGGGGGCTTGCTTCCGGCCCAGCAACCACTGGCGGATCAGTTGTCCGCATATGACGTCGTCGTTGTGTTGGGAGCGCGGATTTTTCTTTATTACGCCCATGTGCCGGGCTATCCCATTAAGGGTCATTCCGTTAAACCGGGAACGAAACTTTTTCAAATCACCAACTCGCCGCTCGACGCCGCGGCGGCCCTTGCGGGAACGAGCATCGTGGGCAATGTTGCTGTGGCGGCCAAGCACATTCGTACCCGAACCCGTGCGCGGCAGCGCGCCATGAAGACGTCAGAGTCGGCCGCGCCGCTGCCGGAGCCGAGGGCTGAATATCCCATCACGCCGGCTTATTTCTTCAGTGTGTTGAACAGAGTGATGACGCGCAATGTGGTCATCGTCGAGGAGTGTCCGTCGTCGAAGGGCGACCTCGATCAGCACCTCGCTTTAGACGAGCCAGGTTCGTTCTATTCTGTACCCAACGGCGTGCTGGGCTTTGGTTTGCCGGCAGCGGTCGGCCTGCAGATGGCGCATCCTGAGCGGCGAGTCGTCTGCCCGATTGGGGATGGTTCGATTCAGTACTCGATCCAGGCGTTGTGGAGCGCGGTGCAACAGAAGGCTCCGGTGATCGTGATTGTGCTGCGTAATTCGGATTACTCAGCTCTGAAAGGGTTTTGCGATTTCACGCAGGTGGGGAGAAATGTTCCCGGTATGGATATTCCCGGCATCGACATGGTGAAGATCGCTCAAGGTTATGGCATGGCCGCGCATGAAGTGGATCGGCCGGAAGAACTTGAAGCTGCGCTGAAAGCCGCATTCGCGGCGCACGAGCCTCGGTTGATCAGCCTCAACGTGGCCAAGGGCGGAGAGAAATGCATGGGGATGGATCAGTCGGTCCATCCGCCAAACTACCGGTGAGAATGCCGCGTCACCGCGGTAGAGGATCATGCATGGATGAAGCGACGATGCGCCGCCGTGAGTTCCTCAGAACCACAACTGGCGTGTTGACGGGCCTGGTCATCGCGGGAAGTCCGCTGGCTTTGATCGCGCCGGGACGGGCCTGGGCAGTGGATCTAACTGCCTTCACGAGTTCTGAAGCGGCCACGCTCATGGCCGTCGCTCGCACCATCGCGCCACACGACAAGCTTGACGATGCAGCTTACGCGCTCGTGGTTCACGCTTTGGATACTGACGCGACCAACGACGGGAGCACTCGAAAGGTATTCAGAGAGAGCCTCGACCGGCTC
Organism: uncultured Acidobacteriaceae bacterium; assembly: GCA_963822025.1. Lineage (GTDB taxonomy): Bacteria > Acidobacteriota > Terriglobia > Terriglobales > Acidobacteriaceae > Acidiflorens. Next base: position 158,856 of record CAWGFW010000004.1, read on the forward strand.
GGAACAGAGTTTGTGAAAGCGGCGGAAACGGATCGTGTTGCCGCTCTAAAGAAAATCGAGTCGTCCGAATTCTTTCGGAGCGTGCGTCTGAAAACCCTGCAGGTGCTCTACGCTACTCCGATGGCTTATGCCTATTTTGGTTATGAAGGCGAGGCTTTCTCCAAGGGAGGATACATAGAGCGAGGATTCAACAATTTGCGCTGGCTTCCCGAAGTGCCTCTCGCGGACAGCGGTCCGGTACCGGGTACCGAGCAACGAGTAGCGGATGCGAAATTTCGACATGGCGAATATCGATCTCAACGACGATAGCGCGGTTGTAGTAATCGGCTCGGGTGCCGGTGGCGGCACGCTGGCACACGAACTGACTCGCCGCGGCATCAAGGTGGTGCTGATCGAAGCAGGAAAGCGGCAGTCGCTCGATACATTTTCTCAGATTCCCGGAGAAGCTTTTGGCCAGTTGACATGGCTCGATACCCGCACCCAGAGCGGCAATTGGGGTGTCGCGCGCGACTTTCCGGCATTGCCAGTGTGGCATTGCAAAACCGTCGGCGGCACCACGGTTCATTGGACGGCGTCTGCGCCACGGCTTCAGCCTTGGGAACTGCGCGCCCGGACTACCTACGGCAAAATTGCGGATACATCGCTCGTCGACTGGCCGATTTCTTACGACGAGCTCGAAAAGTACTACGTCGCCGCCGAGCGCCGCATGGGCGTGACGCGCCGCAATGACATGCCGGGCCTGCCCGCTTCCAATAACTTCAAAGTCATGTATGCGGGCGCGAAGAAGCTCGGATACAAGCAGGTGCATACCGGCCATATGGCAATCAATTCGCGCGCCTATGATGGACGCGGTTACTGCATCCAGCAAGGCTTTTGCGTGCAAGGCTGCAAGATGGGCGCGAAGTGGAGCACGCTTTACACCGAAATCCCCGATGCGGAAGCCACCGGCAATCTGGATTTGCGAATTGAATCCAGGGCTACACGCATCGAGCATGGATCTGACGGACGCGTCACTGGCTTGATCTATCGGGATAGTCAGGGCCGGGAACAGCGGCAAAAGGCGCGCGTCATCTGTATCGCCGGCAATGCCGTCGAGACCGCCCGACTCTTGCTGCTCTCCGCGTCGTCGAAATATCCGCAAGGTCTAGCGAATTCCTCTGACCAAGTGGGACGGAATTATTGTCACCAGATCACGGGTTTTGTGTGGGGAGTCTTCGACAAGCCCATCTATTCCTGGCGGGGAGCAACTTTGGCCGGCGTGGTCGAAGACGAAGCGACCAACGATCCGCGGCGGGGATTTGCAGGCGGGTATCGGATCGAATTGGTGACGCTCGATCTGCCGACCCTACCCCTTGTCGGACTGCCGTACGGTTGGGGCCGCGATTTTGCGTGGGTCATGGAAAACTACCGCAATCTCGCCGGCATGTTCATCAACGGCGAAGATCTGCCGCGCTCCGACAACCGCATCACCCTGAATTCCGATGTGAAGGATGCTTTCGGCTTGCCAGTGGCGAATATTCATGTGGACGAACACGCAAACGATCGGGCGATGCGCAAACACGCGCAAGGACAGATGTCCCGGATGTACGAGGCGATCGGCGCGAAACGCGTCGTCCTTGGTCCCACTCCTCCAGCCACGCACAACTTGTGCACGGCCCGCATGAGCGCGGACCCAGGCGACGGTGTGACCAACGCCTGGGGCCAGACCCATGACATCAAGAATCTGTTCATTTCAGACGGTAGCGTTTTGACTACGCCCGGCTCGGCCAATCCGACTTTGACCATCGTGGCCTTGGCGCTGCGGCAAGCGGAGTACGTTAGCCAACAGATGAAGGCGGAGAATGTGTGAGGCGGCTTTGCTGACCCGCAGCTTTCTCTGCGCCCAATCCTATTTGCGCACGAACGAGCAACTCCTGGAATTTTGCTTGCGCACTCGGCTCCTTGCCCAACCAACTGCCTACTAACGCCGCCAGAAATCCGAGGGGAACGCTGACAATGCCTACGTTCTCCAACGGAAACCACGGTTTCTCCTGGACCAAGTGCCGCGCCGCGCCGGTTACATTCGGGGAATCAATACCCATCACAGCCGGCCCCGCCACAATCAGCGCGATTGTGGAGAGCAGGCCGAGGGCGAGACCGGCGACTGCTCCGGCAGTATTAAAACGGCGCCAAAAAATCGAGAGAGCGAGCACGGGAAAATTTGCCGAGGCTGCCACCGCCATCCCGAAGGTCGCGAGAATCAACACGTTCGATCCCGGCCCCAGCGCAATCGCGGTTGTGATGGAAACGGCTCCGACTGCGAGAGCCGCGATCCGCGCGACCAGCACGCTTTCTCCGGACTTTCGTTCGACTCCACGATGAATAACGTTGGTCCAGAAATCATGGGCAAACGAAGTCGACGCGCTGATCATGAGTCCGGCCACGACGGCAAGGATGGTGGCGAACGCCACCGCCGACACGACTGCCAGAAAAACGCTTCCTCCCACGGCCTGTGCCAACCGTGGACCCGCCATGTTGGTTCCGCCGTGAGTGACGATGTAGTCGGGGCCGACAAGAACGGCCGCGCCGAGGCCGAGAACGGAGGTCATCCCATAGAAAGTGCCAATCACGACCATGGCCCACACGACGCTGTGGCGCGCCGTTTTTGCGTCGGGAACGGTGTAGAACTTCACCAGAATATGAGGCAATCCCGCGGTTCCGAACGCGAAGATCAGGCTCAAGGAAATCAAATCGAGCGGGCCATAGGGGAGTTTGTAGTGCAATCCGGGCTGCATGAAATCAGCGACGACCGGTTGTCCACCCTGATGGTGCGCGATCTGGCTGGCAGCGGCGAAGAACTCCACCAGGTGGAAATGAAATTGTCTTAGCACTAACAGCGTCAGAATAAGAGTGCATGCCGAGAGCAGAATGGCCTTGACGATCTGAACCCATGTCGTCGCCAGCATTCCTCCGAAAATTACGTAAACCATCATCAAAATGCCGACTCCGACGACGGCAACGTTGTAGCTGATGCCGGAATCCGCCAGCAAGAGCGTGACCAGCGCACCGGCGCCGACCATCTGCGCAACCATGTAGAACGTAGCCACGGTCATTGTGCTCAGGGCGGCCAAAGCGCGCACCGGGCGCGGCCGCAAGCGGTATGCCAGCACGTCGCCGATCGTGTACTTGCCGATATTGCGCAAGGGTTCCGCAATGACCAGCAGGATCGTGACGAAGGCGACGAAACCGCCAACGGAATAGAGGAATCCATCGAAGCCTTGCAGCGCGATCAGGCCAATGAGGCCGAGGAACGATGCTGCGCTCATGAAATCTCCCGCCACCGCAAAGCCGTTTTGCCACGCCGTGATGCAACGTCCCGCCGCGAAATAGGCGCTCGCGCCACCCGAGCGTTTTGCGGCCCAATAGGTGATGCCAAGAGTGCTCGCTACGAAAATCGAGAAGACTACGAGCGACGCCGACACTCAGTTGTCTCCTTGCGGCTCGTCGTTCTGTAACGCAACCTCTTGCAACGCAACCTGCGCGAGAATGTCTTTTGTGAGCGCGTCGAACCTCGCGGAAGCGAGCAGATAAAGGCCAGCGATGATCCACCCCGCGGCAAATTGCGAGAGTGCGAACAGGTAGGCCACGGTTACGGTTCCGATTACGCGCGTCGAGGCTAGTTTGGGCGCATACCCTACCAGGACCGCCAAGGCGAAGTAATATGCAAAGAAGAAAACGAACGCCGGAATGATGAACAGCTTCTTGATCTGAAGCAGATTACTAAACTGCTCGCTGCTGGCAATGTGATCCCATTGACTATGGACGGAGGGTTGTGACGAAGCGTTGGACGGAGACTTTTCCCTTTGGTCGTTCATCGGTTTTGTTCTCGTTGCCGAAGCATTGTATCCGACCCACATCGCACAGCGGAGAATGATGGGCCGCATGGGTCGGACGGAGTATCCCGCTATTCCCGATCAATCACAACGAATGGGAACCTCTCGGCGCGATTCCGGAGGGCGGAAAGCTCGGTAACGGTGTAGTTCGAAAGTTCGAAGATGCTTTAATCTTAGGGGCCGAGACGCGGCAAGGAGAGGCTCCGATTGGGATAGAAATTAGAATGTGTTTCATGAATGATTGAATGATTCTGGGTAGGACTGAAAGGGGGACGCCTGGCAGCGAACTCAACCGTCAGCCGTGTGCTTCCTCTGACATTTACGGAATGTTCCACGTGGAACAATTGTACGTACAAATGTTCCACGTGGAACATTTGTAGGGGCGAAGTTGTATGTACAGTACAAATGTGTGCGTACAATAGGCGCGTTTTAACGCACTTTTGAAGGCCTTCGGGTCAGGCGGATTTGGCGGATCCGGCCAGGCCTAACTCCGGGGCAATTGACTTCATGGCTTCTATGCAGAAGGCTATGTGGGTTTCGAGGTCGACGCCCAGGTCGGCGGCGCCCTGGAGGATGTCTTCGCGGTGGACGCTGCGGGCGAAGGCTTTGTCTTTCATCTTCTTTTTGACAGAGGGGGCCTCGACTTCGACCAGGGATTTTCCGGGCTTGACGAGGGCGCAGGCGGTGATGAATCCGGCGAGTTCGTCGCAGGCGAAGAGAGTTTTTTCCATGGGGGAGACGCGCGCTACTCCGGTGTATTCGGCGTGGGAGAGGATGGCGCGGCGGATTTCCTCGGAGTAGCCGCGCTCTTTCAATATCTCGGAGCCTTTATAAGGATGGTCTTCTAGGCTGGGATATTTGTCGTAATCGAAGTCGTGGAGCAGGCCGACCGTGCCCCAGAGATCTTCGTCGGCTCCAGCTTTGCGGGCGTAGGCGCGCATGCAGGCTTCGACGGCGAGCGCGTGCTTTAGAAGACTTTCGGACTGCGTGAACTCGGTCAGGAGCTTCCAGTCGGCATCTGAGCGATTGATTTCCATGGGGTAATAATATCGAGAAATGCGAGGGAGGAATGCGGCGACAAACAGGATGTTCTCCGTAAAAAGAGCTGTGGGGTGACCGTTCCAGTCTCTACATTCAATGTCCCGACGTTCAAGAGCCCTCCCAACTATAACTTGACATTTGTCGTGAACGAGAGGTACTTTTGTCGACGCGCTCGGCGAGCATACTACGGGCGTCAAGCTTTAACTTAGGCTCTTCCCCTCGCAATCTGTTTCCCCGGGAGTTTGACAACACAGCCCTCACTGTCATTAAAGCTGAGACGGTTGTTGTTACCTTCAGATAAGGAGCCCAAGGATGAAAGACATATATCAAGTTACCCGACCCGGTTGGGCGGATCTTGGCAAGTCTGAGAGACTGTTCATTTTCCTTGCCAGCGCGTTAGTGGGTATTTACGCGGGGGCCGGAAGACAAATCGTGACTAGTATGCTTAATGCGTTTGGCCTAAGGAATGGACAAGAGACGTGGGTGATCGTAATTGACACGGTAGTTACAACCTTCGGTTGCTGGGGAGTAATACGCGTTTACCAGATGCTTAAGGTGCGGAGTTATCCGAGCACATTCCTATATTGCTTCAATTTGCCGGAGGAATCCAACGCGAGCCGCAGGTCGCAAGTCATAGGGTATTGTCACATAAGGCCCAATAGGGAAACGGGAGACATCGTCGTCGACGGGGCGTCCTTCGACTGGGATGATGAGGATCTAAACATCATGAGCTGTGTAGCGTATAGATCAACAGAGGTTCGCGCAGTTGAAACAGACGGAGACACGGTTTGCCAAATCAGGCTATGCATCGACAAGAAAGACCACGCTAGGCGGCGGTATAGGGGTGGTCTCCTGGAGTTCCAGTTGGCGAAAACGGTCCGTGAACAGGGACGAAAAAGAATCAACGTTTATGCCGGCTATTTCAGATCAGCGCGGAACGAATCAGAAGCTCCCGACCTAGAAGTGCGATCCAAGGGCATCGCGGAATGGTTTTGTAGAGGTAAATCTGATGAATACGACATGCTGGTGGTTCTAAAGCAGCGTGGCGAGGCTATGTTCGAAAGGCTGGACTCGATGCTTAGCACCCGACCGCTGCCTCGCATGTGGCAGATAGACGATGACGAAGTTTATAAGAACTGCTGGAATACTCCCATTCCGACGCCTCAGGAAGTCATTCTCAATCGCCGCCTCAGGAGCAACATTGACCGATTCATAGAAAAGGTGCTTTCCCTGATGAGAGGAGTGGACGAGGAGGGGATAGAAGATTTCATACGAATTGCGCGAGCCAAAGCGAGGCTTCCCGGAAGTTCCAGGAACTATGAAGGGGAGCTTAAACGTGCTCTGGAAGGTCGAACTCGGTACTGGTGGGACAAAGATTATGACGCGTCAATGAAAAGAGCAGAAGTGATATGCGGCGAGATCGAGCGTTTTCTAGACGGTAGTTCTTTGCTAGACATCGGCTGCGGTAACGGGTTGATCGCGAACAAAATAAGAGGCCGATTTACCAGGATTCAACTCGTGGACGTAGTCGACTACGTGCCCAGGACCCTTGACTTGTCCTTCGCGAAGTATTCGGAAGGTGATCAACTCCCTTTCAATGACTCATTCGACACGGTGTTACTGCTTAACGTTCTTCATCATTCGAAAGATCCGCTTCGCCTTCTGCAAGCAGCATGGTCTGTTACAGAGAAGAAACTTATCGTTATAGAGTCTGTTGTAGGGGTCCACGAGGCAGAACCAAAGGCAAGCTACGAGTTGCTCAAGGCGTCCGATGCGGATCAGGTTGCCTACGCGGCATTCGTGGATTGGTTCTATAACAGAGTGCTCCACGATAACATCCCTGTTCCGTATAACTTCACATCCCCGGAAAACTGGATATCGCTCTTCTCCGACAATGACATGCGATTGAAGGAAACAGTTCACCTCGGCCAGGACATCGAAATTGGGCCTGAGTATCACATTCTGTTCGTGCTGGAAAAACAGGCGAGCGAACAAACCGGCCCCCGCCTAGTCGCAAGGCCATCTACGGACGCCGCCTAAACACAAGGTCCCTCCACTCCGCAGATCATCGCTTTCGGGATGATCTGCTCCGGTCGGGATGGCAGAGTTGGGGGGAGTCTCGACGTTCCCATTCTAAATTTCGCAAAGAACGCGAAGTCTAGAATGGGGCACCCTCAGAACTGTTATCTGAATTCGGGGGATAGAAGGAACGTTCCCAGCAGCTAATTTGAATCGCAACCTAGAGAGAAGCGCAGAGCGGGCGCACTCTTCATTCATTCGTGCGGAACTAAGCTGGGGCCACACTTTTCCCCAGGCGCTGAGTACGATGTTCGATGGCACGCCGCTAAACACAAGGTCCCCTTCGACTTCGCTCAGGGCAGGCTCTCCACTCCGCAGGTCATCGGCTTCGCGATGATCTTCTCCGGTCGGGATGACAGAGTTGGGGGAGTCTCAGCGTTCCCACCCTAAATTTCGCAAAGATCGCGAAATTTAGAATGGGGCACCGTCGAAAAGCGAGTTTGAGTGGGTCAGTTGCCGCCCTCGGAACTGTTATCAGAGCTTCGGGAACAGGCGGAACGTTCGCGGTAACTAGTTTGAATCGCAGCCCAGAGAGAAGCGCAGAGCGCTTTCGCGATGATTTTCTCCGGTCGGATGACAGAGTTGGGGAAATTCTCACACCCGCCCTTTAAATATTCCTTGACACGTATATACGTATTGGAGTATATAAAAAGAGTGGGATCTGTCTTCGAAATTATTGCGGAGCCTAACCGACGCGCGATATTGAGCCTGCTGGTCTCCTCAGAACAGTCGGTGGGCGAGATCGAGCGTCAGCTTCGAATGTCGCAGCCGACCGTGTCGAAGCACTTGCGCGTGCTGCGCGATGCCGGTTTCGTGGAATCGACGGTGGACGCACAGCGCCGTCTCTACCGGCTGAGACCTGAGCCATTTCAGGAGGTGGATGACTGGCTGGCTCAGTTCCGCCGGTTCTGGAATGCTCACGTAGATGCTCTCGAACGCCACCTCGATCGTATGGATCGCGACCGCATGGATAGCGATCAGACAACAGCAACGAAAAGGAAGACTAAAGAAAAGACGACGCGGCCCAAACCGCGAACGTGATAAAGGAGAAGCGAAATGAAAATCAAAGTGACCAGCCTATATGTGGATGACCAAGACAAGGCCCTGCGCTTCTATACGGAGGTACTGGGTTTTACCAAGAAGACCGATTTCAGTCAGGGCCCATATCGCTGGCTGACCGTGGCCTCGCCCGAGGAGCCGGACGGCACCGAGCTGCAGCTGGCGCTGAACAACAACCCCGCAGCCAAAGCGTATCAGCAGGCGATGTTTCAACAGAACCAGCCCGCGGCCATGTTCTTCACCGACGATGTGAAGGGCGACTATGAGCGGATCAAGGCGCGCGGCGCTGTGTTCACGATGCCGCCCACCGACGTGACCGCGTCGACCATTACAATGCTGAACGACACTTGCGGCAACCTCATTCAGCTGACGCAGCTGAAGCGCTGGTAGCACGCGGGTCGATATCGATGTCGAACAGGAGAAGAAGATGCTCGATCGCGAGCACTACACGCCGGGTCCAGCCCGCGGAGCGCGGGTGCGAAAGGACCGGGGACAAGATGGGGAAGAGAAGTGGACGCTCATCCTCGTACGAGAACTGCGTCACTCGCCGGAAAAAGTCTGGCAGGCGCTGACCGACCCGGCGCATCTGAGGGAGTGGGCTCCCTTCGACGCCGATGGGAGCCTGGGTACGGTTGGAGGCACGGTGAAGCTGACCACGGTGGGAGCGCCTATTCCGCGCATTACCGAGACTACGGTGACGCGAGCCGACGCTCCCGAGGTGCTGGAGTACAACTGGGGTCAGTTCGATATGCGATGGCAACTCGAAGATCTTGGGCTCGAGGGTCTGGGTGGCGGCACGCGGCTGACGCTGTGGACCAACATCGGTCACCGCTTCATCGCCATGGGAGCGGCCGGATGGCACATTTGTTTCGATGTTCTGGATCACCTGCTCAGCGGAACTCCTTTAGGGCGCATGGTCGGGCCCGAGGCGATGAAGTTCGGCGGCTGGCAGCGGCTGAATGCGGAGTACTCCAAACAGTTCGGCATTGAAGCGCCTCACTGGCCGCCTCAGGCGAAGGCAGAGTAAATGACCCGGTATCGCCGATGAAGGGAGAATAAATTAATTATGACAGAAGCTACCAGACGTTTAATCTTTCGCTGGGTTCACATCATTTGTGGCATTCCGATACTCGGTTACATTTATGATTCGCCATCGGATACTCACAACTATGCCCCTAGTGTCAGGTATATCTTTCTTCCGGCACTGCTGCTTTCGGGGCTTTGGATGTGGAAAGGCCATGTCGTTCGACGACTTCTTTCGAAGAGATCGGTCAAACAAGGCGCTGCAGCGAAGCTATTCGCATAAAGGCGGGGCAAGAATTGGAGGCATAGAGATCCATGAATCCGTCGGAACGTATTGACCAACTGATCGCGGGACTCACAGACTGGCGTGGGAAGACGCTCGCCAGCATTCGCAAAACTATCCTTGAGGCCGACCGGGAGATCATCGAGGAATGGAAGTGGATGGGAAGCCCGGTGTGGTCTCGCGACGGAATAATCGTGGTCGGCAACGCCCACAAAGATAAGGTGAAGCTTACGTTTTCTCATGGGGCGAGCCTCGCGGATCCGGACAAGCTTTTCAACGCGGGCCTCGGAGGCAACCAGTGGCGAGCGATTGATCTTTTCGAGGGCGACAAGGTTAATGAGCGTGCTCTAAAAAATCTTGTCCGTGCCGCAGTTGATTACAATCAGATCAAATTGAAGAAGAAAGCGCATGCGGGTGCTCGTGCGAAAGTACATAAAAGTAAAAAGTGATCGAACGACTGTTGTTGACGCAGTTGACCGGCTCTGTTGCGGCGGTGGGCATCGTCATCCTCATTCTCTGCTTCGACGTACCTGGCGTCGTCACCGTGGCGGTCCTCGGGCGTCTGCTGGTTGGCTATTACTCGCGCGGCGCAAAGAAATATTATTTGGAATACAGTTAGTAAACATTGCGCGGCTTTACGCGACCTGGGCGTTAATTCATGATTTGCCCTGAGTTTTAGGCGCTTTTTGACCTAAACCAAAGTGCGATCTTTGGAAGCATTTTATTCTCTTCGCAGTTTTCGCTTGACTTCCACAGGGCGCATCCCCCAGATTACGCAGTAGTTGGCTTTGAGAGTAGCCCCGCTCTGGCACTCGCAAAACCTGAATGGCCACAACCTTAGCGCCCGTGGACTCACGGGAAGTTGTACGGTGCGACCGTTGTTCTCTCGTGCAATTCCGCACATCTAACAGTCTTTGCCGCCGTTGCCATCTGTCATTGGATGAGGACGAGGCGGAGAACGCCGCCATGACCCCGGCTCCGGAAGTGATGCCGGTGCACATGGATTCAACGGGACGCGGGCATTTGCGGCTGGCGCACTCGATTCGATCGTTGCGGTTGCGCAATGGATTGAGTCAGCGGCAGCTGGCGTTGCGCATGTCGGTACCGCGCACCTACGTTTCGAAAATTGAAAACGAAAAAGCGACTCCGACGCTGTCTTCGCTGGAACGGCTGGCGAGGGCGCTCGAGGTCAGCGTGCCTGATCTGCTTTCTGGCGGAGAACGGAGCCGGCAGGAGGAGGTGCGCGAGTTGATGGAAGATCAATTCGTGGCCGACGTGATGCCGTTTCTATCGCAGCTGAGCGGGATGCAGATGTCCAGCATTCTGGCGCAGGTGCGCGACTTGACGGTGCGACCGCGTCGAAGCGCGTAACGAACGCGAAGCTAGACGCCGGGCCGGCAACTCGGAAGCTTGGAAACGCATCGTAAGGGTGCGCATCGTTAGCGGCGCAAGATTTGTTTTTTCGAGAGTTTATCCGGGCACACAACCAACTGGACAGCCGGGACCTTCGGGTTCCGGCTTTTTTTTGCCCGGGCGCGCGCGACGCTGTGCGCAATCTCGTGTGAAATGTAATGCAATCTGCGCCGACACAAGCTGCACAGGTTTGCACAGTTCAAGCGGGGCGTGCGCAATGCTTTGCATCCTTGCCAAAATATTTTCCCTTGCGCGTTTGTTTGTTCTTGACCCGCGCGGTTGAACGGGCTAACCTCGGCGCACTCCCCTAAAGCTGGGGAAAAATCCCGGCTATATTCCTTTGGTGAACAGGAAACTTCGATGAAAATCTCTCAGTTCTGCGGCATAGCATTGTTGCTCATGATTGGGTCGATGATGGCTTTCGCCGACGGTATTCAAGATCCGAAAATTATCATTAAAGGCGTATCGCAAGACCTGACGCAATGCCCGCAGTGCAAGGGCGTTGGCTTCAACTTCAGCTTTACCGTCCCGGAGAGCGGATCGGGCACGCTTTATTTCACCAACCAGAGCGGAAAGAACTGGAATTCGCTGACACTGATCGAAACCGGCGAACCGGCGGCGGACATCAGCTGCCACTCCAATCTGTTCGCCAGTTGCACTACCGAGACGCTGAAGAATGGTTCCGTGGAAATTTTGCTGACGAACGGGGGCCGCGCGCAGTGGAAAGATCAAGGAATTAAGAACGGCCAGAACTTCGGCATTTCCTTCAGCTGTCTTGACAAGAGCTGCTGGCCGGGCGGATTAAGCTTCAACGGACACGGGAGCCCGAATATAGGAGCGGTTCCGGAACCGGGCACGATTGCACTGATGGCGACGGGACTGGTAGGGCTGATCTCGCGGCGCAAGACGTGGAAGAACCGCTTTAATTCTTAGTGGGATTTTTTCCGGTTCACCAATTGGGAAAACTCCGGCAGGGCCTGGAGCTTTTGCAGTTCGGGATCGTTCCAGGCTTCCTGCGGCGGGTAACCCTTATCCAGCGCCAGCCGTAATGACTTCAAGGCCTCATCCGGCTTTCCAATCAACGTCTTTACCTGAACTTCCGAATACACCAACTGCAAATCATCGGGCTTAATGGCGCGCGCCTGGTTCGTATATTGCACGGCGTTCGCGGCATCACCCTTTTTGGCATAGAGCAGGCCGAGATCGCCCATGATAGCGGCGGATCGCGGATCGATTTGCAACTCCTGGAAGGCGAGGGCGATGGCCTTGCTATAGGCGGTTGCGGCCTGGTCGGAATGTCCTGACCAGCGATAGGCGTCGCCCAGATTGCCTAGCAGCACTTCATCGTTCGGAGTCATTTCAACCGCCTTCTCATACATCTTCGTGGCCTGGTCGTAATTCTTCAGGTAGAAGTACGCGGTGCCGAGGTTGGAGTAGGTGCTGGAGTCGGGCGCCAGCGCGAGCGCTTTCTGATATTGCGGAATGGCCTCGCTCCACTTGCCCTGACGAAGATAGACGGAGCCGATGTTTTCGTAACCCGTGGGATTATCCGGCGAGAGTTCGATGACTTTCTGAAATTCGGGCAACGCCTTGGCATTGTCACCCAGACTCCAGTAGGCATTGCCGAGGGCGTTGTGATTCTGCCAGTAGTAGGAGTTGGCGGCGACTGCTTTCTGGAAGGCGGCAATGGCTTCGTCACTTTGACCAGTGCGGCTGTAGGCGTCACCCAGATGGCGATAGGCTTCGTCGGAATTGGGCGCCAGTTGCAGAGCCTTTTTCAACTCAGCGACGGCCTCGGTGTTCTTGCCGGTGGTGGAATAAACGTTGCCGAGCGACAGATGAACTTCGGGCAAGTTTCCGGAGAGGCGCTCGGCCTGCTGAGCGGCCAGCGTAGCTTTCTGCGCCCAGACGCCTTCCTTGGTTTCCTGATACATCTGCACGCTGGAATCGGCGAGGCCGGTATACGCCAGCGCGAAGTTGGAGTCCTTATCGATGGCTTGTTCGAAGAGCCCGACGGCCTGGCGATAGGCTTCTTGATTATGGCCGTTGCGTAAAGTGTTGCGCCCTTGCAGGTAGAGATCGTAGGCCTTCACGTTTTCGGTGGGATGAGCGCCGACGCGAGCTTGCTCGTCGTCAGTGGGTTTGACGGCAAGGGCGGTTGCTACGGTGCCATAGATCTGATCTTCGAGAGCGAGCACGTCGCCGGGCGCGCCGGGAAATTCCTGGCTCCACACACGCTTGCCGGTGGTGGCATCGTCGAGACTGAGAGTGACGCGGAGGGCATCGCTATTGCCCTGCACGGCGCCTTGGAGCACGAGGTTGACGCCCAGTTCGCGGGCGAGTTTCGCGAGTGGCAGATTCTTGGCTGCCGCTTGCTCAACGGCATCGGAGGATGCGAGGTGAACCTCTTTCAGCTGAAACAGCTTGGCCGCGAGCGCTTCCTGAATACCGTCGGCCACGTAGCCGAGCGCTTTCTGGTCGCCCACCAGTTTCAAGGGCAGGATCGCGACATATTTCCCCTGAGTAAGTGAGGGAATGCCTTGTGCCATCTGGCCGTAGGATGGGCCAGAGCGATTGAGCATCGTGCGTCCGGCGAAGGTCGCGAGGGCGATGACGAGAACGGCTCCGGCGATCCACATCCAACTCTTGCCCGGAAGATCCAGGCTGAAGCGGGACTGACGCACGATAGGATGCGCGATCATCTTCGACAGACTTTCAACGCTGATGTTGGGATTCGCTTCCCATGTCGACAACTGCTGCAAGAGTTCGACCGCGGAGTGATAACGATTGGCGGGTTCGCGCTCGAGGCAGCGGCTGACGATGGCGCTCAGCGAGCGGGGAACCGAGGCGTCGACATCAGATGCAGATTTCGCCTCTTCACGCGTGCGCTTCATGAGGCTAGCGATGGCGGTGTCGGCGTGGTAAGGAGCTTTGCCGGTGAGCAGTTCGAAGAAGATGAGGCCGACGCTAAAAATGTCGGAACGTTGGTCGAGTGTGCTGCCGAGAGCCTGCTCGGGCGACATGTATTCGAGCGTGCCGACCAGGGCGCCAGTCTGGGTGAGGCCGGAATCGCCGAGGGAGCGGGCGAGGCCGAAATCCATGACCACGATGCGACCGTGGCGGTCGCGCATGATGTTCTGCGGCTTAAGGTCGCGATGAATCACGCCCTCGGAGTGGGCGGAGTCGAGGGCGCGGCAGACTTGTTCGATGACGGCGATGGCGTCTTGCGGCGTGAATTTTCCGGCGCGGCGCAAGAGCGTGCGGAGATCTTCGCCGTCGACGTATTCCATGCTGATGAAGCGAATGCCTTCCGCCTCGCCCAGATCGAAGATGCGGACGACGTTCTTGTGCGTGATGTTGCGCGAGAGAATCAGCTCTTGCTTAAAGCGCTGAAGAATCGCGGGATCGGTTGCGAGTTCGGGACGGATCACTTTCAGCGCGATGAGGCGATCGAGCTCGCGGTCGCGCGCCTTGTAGACCGCGCCCATGCCGCCTTGTCCGAGGATGCCGAGAATTTCATAACGTCCACCGAAAACTACGCCGGGCTGGAGACTGAGAAAGGCGGAGATGCCGGGAACGGAGGGTGTAGAGGGCGGCGACGGATGCGCTCCGCGGACATAGGGTAGAGCCTGGGTGAGGCCGGGAAGCCCACTGCCATGTGCCAAGGTTTGCGCGTCGGAAATGGGTGGATTGGAGAGCGGGGGAGGCGTTAGGGCGGCGGCGCCGATGGCGTCTTCAGAGCCGGGCAGACGGGTGCCTGGCATCGTCGGGCTGTCGGAATCCTTGCGTCTGCGATCGCGCTCGTCCATGAAGTTGGCCCGGGTACGGAGAGCTGGCGAGGGGAGCGCGCCTCGGTCCTCTGACAAAGGCAGCGTTTGCCTCAGGTAGTCGAGGGGAAATCGAGAACCCAGCACTCCAATATGCTACGAGAGTATACCCCGGAAATGATCCTTGGGGAATAAGTAGCCTGCCGTGTTAGTGCTTTCTTGCAACCGGCGTCAGCCAAAAGCGCTATACCAACCGGTCGGTTCGAATATTTCGTGATTATTGCTGACCGTGCTTAAATGAGAGGTTGGGCGTCTGGTTTAGCGCCATCCCCACGCGCGCATCCAAGCATAACTGTAAGAACGAATTACGAGTCTGTTTCCCTTCGGTTGGAGGTGAAGTAGGGACTCAAACAGCGTGGCAAGTTCTTAACAAAACATATCAAATGGAACGCGGGAATTTGTTGGAGGATATTTGGATTTCCAGTTAAACGACGAGCAACTGCAGCTTAAGAAGACGGTGCGCGAGTTTGCCGAGCGTGAGATTGCTCCGCATGTCATGCGCTGGGATGAAGCTTGCGAGTTTCCGCTGGCGACGATCAAAGAACTGGGCAAACTTGGGCTGATGGGAATGATTTTTCCTCCGGAATATGGCGGCGCGGGCATGGGGTATGTGGAGTACGCGACGGCGGTTGCCGAGTTGTCACGCGTCGATGGATCGGTGGGAATTATAGTCGCGGCGCATACCTCGCTCTGCTCGAACCATATTTTTGTTGCGGGGAACGAAGCGCAGAAAAAGAAGTATGTACCGAAGCTTGCGAGTGGCGAATATATCGGCGCCTGGGGATTGACGGAGCCGTCGGCGGGATCGGATGCGGGCAGCGCGCGCATGACAGCGACTCGGGCGAAGGGCGGATGGGTGCTCAACGGCTCGAAGACCTTCATCACCAATGGTCACTATGCCGATGTATTGGTAGTGATTGCGGTCACCGATCGCGCGGCGCATACGCATGGTCTATCGGCGTTTGCCGTGGAGAAAGATACGAAAGGATTCCGCGCCGGGAAAAAAGAAAACAAACTCGGCCTGCGGGCGAGCGATACGGCTGAGTTGATCTTCGAAGATTGCTTTGTGCCATCGGAAAATTTGCTGGGCGGGGAAGGGAATGGATTTATCGATGCCATGCGCGTGCTCGATGGCGGACGCATTTCCATCGCCGCGCTCTCGCTCGGCATGGCGGAAGGCGCATTCGGTGCGGCGTTGAAGTATTCAAAAGAGCGTAAACAGTTTGGGCAGGCGATCTCGGAATTTCAGGCGATCCAATGGAAGCTGGCCGATATGGCGACGGAGATCGAAGCGGCGAAACTGTTGACGCTGCGCGCCGCGGCGATGAAAGATGCGGGGATGAAGACCACGCTCGAATCGTCAATGGCCAAACTCTACGCCAGCGAAGTCGCGGTGAGGTGCGCCAATGAAGGCGTGCAGATTCACGGCGGATATGGGTTCATCAAAGATTATCCGGCAGAGAAATTTTATCGCGACGTGAAGCTGTGCACGATTGGCGAAGGAACCAGCGAAATTCAGCGGCTAGTAATTGCAAGACAGTTATTGAAGGATTAGCGAGCAGCTAGAGAATAAAACAGCGACGGCCTCCCTGCGACAGGAGGCCGTCGATGCAAAGCGCAGGAGGAGCATGCAGACGCTTACGGTCCGACGGTGCTGGTTAGCTTGTTGTCCGGGCCCATGACGAGGCACACGGCTTGGCCTGTCCCCAGAGGCGCGCACGCGGGCGTGCCTACGCCAGTTCCGCCAACCAGGATGAAACCCGACCAGCTCGATCCGTTATAGACATTGGCGTAAAATGCGTCGTCGTCGGTGCTGACGCCATATGCTCCGCAAACCAGCTGACCGGCAGCTTGTGTGGTGCAACCGGCATTTGTATTGACCACTCCGCCGATGCCTCCGTAGCCGGTCCAGTCACCCACAGTCCAAGCGCCTCCATTGAAACGGGAGCCATAGATGCCCGAGGTGTAGCTCAGGGCAAAGCACACCACGTTCCCGCTCGAATTCATCGATGTGCAATCGGGCTCGCCGGCGGCGATTCCGCCGATATTGAGGAACCCTTCCCAGGCGCCGGCCGTGAAACGATTCACCACGGTGGCGTAACCAGTGGTATATACCGCGCAAATCACGCCGCTATTGTTGTCGGTAGTGCAGCTAGGGGCACTGTATGCCGCGGTGGTGAGGTTCGCGAACGCGCTCCATGTGCTGCCATTGTAGAGTGACCACGCCAAGCCGCCAGAGGAGTTCCGCGCCACGCAGAGCACTTGACCCGCTACCACTTCGGCGCAACTGGGGGCCGAATACAGCGTTGCCTTTATTTTGACCGGCTTACCCCATACTCCGCTCGTCAGCTCCGCGACCTGCAAGTTGGGTAGTGGGTTAGTCTGATTTCCACAGGGCGGAATAGACCAACCGCATGGTGATGACGGTCACATGCAGATAATACAGGTAATGCTCAAATGGTAACGGCGAAGAATCGGCGCACTGGTAGCGGTGCAGGACTCGTGCTAGACTTCCCTCGTTATGCCAACACGCTCAAGCATGGACAGGGATTTTGTGGTAACGGCGCGTCATGTCGTAGAACGCGCAATCGGGGAAAAGCTGGACGGGACGCCGCTGGACGATCCAAACGATGGCAAAAACCCGCACGCTGTCGCACTGGGGCGGCTCGGTGGTCAGAAGGGCGGGAAGGCCAGGGCGAAGAGTCTAAACAAAGAGCAGCGCAGAAAGATCGCGGTCCTCGCTGCCAAGAAGCGTTGGCATGGAAAGTAGAGTCTGTCACATGGCACACAAAGCCACGCCGAGCGGAAACATCGGCGGAATGAGTGCGCTTCACGATGTCGTGAATGAATTGCAAAAGGAGCGCGGCTGTCCGATATGGTGCATCGTCCACTGCAACTATGGGCACATTTGTGCTCCGGCCATGTGGAGCGTATATAGCGCGAGACATAAGGTTGGACATGGGGAGAAAATTGAAATCCTCTTGCACTCCGGTGGTGGGCATCCAGAGATTGCGTTTACGGTGATGAAGTTCTTTCGCCGCCGGTTCAAGGAAGTTAATACCATCGTTCCGCTAACCGCGAAGAGTTCTGCTGCTCTCATGTGTTTGGGGGCCGATCATATTTACACAGGCGAACTCGCTGATCTCGGGCCTATCGATATTCAGATCGATGACGCTTATGAGCATGGCGAGAGGAGTTTTTCCCCGCTCGATGAATTTAAGTCGATGGAATTCCTGCGGGAGCTTTCAATTGAATGGATGAATTACTACGCCAATCTAATGAAATTCCAGTATGGAACAAGCCTGAAGCAAGGACTTCACGACAGCGTTCCTCTGGTCACTGGGCTGATGCGCCCTATCTTTGGACAGATTGACCCGATCAAGATGGGCGGCTATCGCCGTGCCATAGCAATCGGCGAGGAATACGCGAAACGAATGTTGGCCCTTACACGCAACGAAAGAGCCGACGACATCATCAAGAAGATGGTATGGGACTACCCCTCCCATGATTTTTCAATCGATTTCGAGGAAGCGAAGGGATTGGGGTTGCCTGTCGAGAGACTACCTGAGCTACAGGACCATAAACTCACGGACGCACTTTTGAACGTAGAAAGGGATCACTACCATGGATTTGTACCACCTCGCCAAGCCGATAAGCCAGACAGGACCATGCGCAAAAGTCGATCCGCCAGGGGCGCAACCGCGCAACGGCGGGTTAATGGAAGCGGAGAAGCACGCGCGGAAGAGCGTCCACGAACTTAGACGAGCTGCTAAGGAAGTTCGGGATGGAAAAATTCGCACAACGGTTGTAACTGACAGAAAAGAAACGCAATAAATACTGACCACAATGCTTGACTAGGAATCAGCGCTCAAGTATAGTGGTCAGTATGAAAACGCTGAGCACTTACGACCGCGCCAGAGTGGTTTCCGCGCTAGCGGAAGGAAACTCAATCCGCTCTACGGTCAGACTCACAGGGATCGCCAAGAACACCGTTGCCAAACTCGTCATTGACCTCGGCAATGCTTGCATGGCCTACCACGATCGGCATGTACGCAACATTCGCGTGCGCCGTCTTCAGTGCGACGAGATTTGGCAGTTCGTAGGTGCCAAAGCAAAGAATGCTCGCGCTGAAAAGAAAGCTGAGGGATGGGGCGACACGTGGACATGGACGGCGATTGATGCGGATACGAAGTTATGCGTTTCGTATCTTGTGGGCGGACGAGACAGCGGTTGGGCGAGAGAGTTCATGGAGGATTGTGCCAGTCGGATTCTTAATCGTGTGCAGATTACCACGGATGGCCACAAGGCATATTTAGAGGCGGTGGAAAATGCCTTCGGTGCCGATATTGACTATGCGCAGCTACAGAAAATTTACGGAGCACCGAGTGATAACGAAACGCGCTATTCACCTGCTCGCTGCATCGGGAGCGACATGAAGGTTGTCAGTGGGAACCCGAATCCAAAGCACATCAGCACAAGTTATGTGGAACGACAGAACCTTACCATGCGTATGTCCATGCGCCGTTTTACTCGCCTTACCAACGGCTTCTCCAAGAAGATCGAGAACCACATCGCAGCAGTGGCGATGTACTTTATGTATTACAACTTCTGTCGTATACATTCCACGTTACGAGTTACCCCGGCGATGGAAAGCGGTTTATCGGATCATGTTTGGGCGGTTGAAGAGTTATGTTCGCTGCTGCCCAAGCCCGCGCTCTCAAGCCCGCAGATTGATCGGATGCTAGTCCAGAAAGCTCTCAGCAATTAGAGAATTCTCATTCTCAATCCCCAAGTGTCCATATTTCGTCATATTTGACGAAAAATGACAATTCTTTTACCTGTACGTATTCCTAGTGGAGCGTCTAACGTATTGAGGGTATTGTCTTCCCCGGTCCCTCTCAGCCATTGTGACGTAGGCCATTGAATTGCCTATTGACACATGGGGTAGACTCGTATGTCCGCTAAAAGTGAAAGGAAACGCATGGCATTTTCGTCTGGCCAAGCCATTGAACGGCGTAAGGGCGACGAACGCTCTAAACCCCTCGACGAATCCAAGAAGAAAAGCCAGTTAGAAAAGAGTCGGTGTGAAATCGAAGATCGCGTCGATTTCCGGACCGTTCGCCATGCCCGAATGCTCGCTGCGAAACGTGGTGAGCAGCCAATGGCATGGGAAGACTTCAAGAAGAAACTGGACCGATAAATCCGTATCATATCCAAGTTAGCCCGGAAGCCCAACGGGGCCTACTGGCAATTTCGCGTGGCAATCGACGCCTCGTTATCGACGCAATCGACGATCTAGCCGAAAATCCCAGACCAGACAATTCCAAACTGCTGCGCAAAGCAGAGAATCTGCGTCGTCTTACAGTCGGTGACTATAGGGTTATTTACGGAATTCAGGAAAGCACGTCAAGCATAACCGTTGAACTGGTTCGCCACCGCAACATCGTTTACACATTGTTGGGAGCACTCGCTATAACTGTCCGATCAAAACGTTATTCCCGGTGATCTAGCCCTGTGGAAATCAGACTGACCCACTACCGCAAGTTGCCATTGGTAGCAATTGCCGCGCAGAACACATTGCCGTTTCCATCGCTCGTACAACTCGGATCGGAACTGACAGCGCCCACCAGATTCTTCCATGTTCCCCACTTCGTCCCGTTGAATTCATTGACCATGACGGCAGAAGTGCCGCTGCGCACCGCACACGCGACATTTCCGGTCGAAACAGGAGCGCAAGACGGATTGCCGAATCCGGTGGTAGTGCCGGTCGAGACGAAACTTCCCCAACTGGCCCAAGAGGGCTGGGCCAGGCCAAGGCAAACAGAAAAGAGCATAAGGCGAACTGCAATTGTTTTCATGGATATCCTCCAGATTGTTTTGGACTTCGAGAACTTAAGGTGGCCGCCCACACTACGGCTCCCGGTGTGTATCGTTGTTTTCGCTGCGGGGAAGGACTAACTACTTGCACGGGAGTGTACCAGCTTCTATCGTTTATATCGAGTTGACCTGGGCACCCCGCCAACTTTTTCGTTTTTTATTTTCGCAGCCAGTTCGGTGGCTCACGTGGAAAGTTGTCAAAATGAGGGCTGACGGGATTTTGGGACAGGGAGGGATCAGCGATGATCAACGGGGCTCACGTCATCGTTTACAGCAAGGATGCGGAAAGCGACCGCACTTTCTTTCGCGATGTTCTCAAATTTCCCGCGGTGGATGCCGGGCACGGCTGGCTGATTTTTGCGCTACCGGCGGCCGAGGCGGCGTTTCATCCTGGCGAGAATGATGTGCACGCGCTTTACTTTATGTGCGACGACCTGAAGGCCGAGATGGAATCGCTGAAGGCGAAGAAAGTGAAGTGTGGCGCTGTGAAAGAAGAGCGTTGGGGCAGCGTGACTACAATCTCTTTGCCTGGAGGCGGCAAGATTGGGCTGTATCAGCCGAGGCATCCGACGGCAATCGGGCATTGAACTTCAAGGATTTCTCCGTGACTCTGTGACTCGCAGTGGGAAACAGAATTTCGTGAATGCTGATCGATGTGGGTGCCACACTGATCCTCTAGGCGCCCTGAGCCGGTCTTCCGGGTTAGAAGAGACTCTCTCTTCCCTCGAAAGGCACTGTTGTGTGACACTTGGACCCCGAAGCAAATCCAAACGAGGCAAAATGACTCCCTCCAAACTGACCTTAACCGTTGTCTGTTTCACATTGCTCTTCTGCAAGGCGTCCCTGGCGCAGGAATTGAACGCAAACTTTGCCCGCGATCCGGGCCAGCCCATTGATCAGCAATACACGGACCAGATACACAAGTACACCACCGATCCTTCTTTCATCTCTCCGCTGGTGGATTACCTCCCGTCGTCGAAAACCGTGCCCACGCCCGCCAAAGTACTGGGCGACGTATCCGGAGCCCCCGACATGCTGCCTTACGCGGAAGATGTTTACAAGTATTTTCGCTTGCTGGAGGCGAGCAGTCCGCGGGTAAAGGTCTTTACCATCGGTCACTCCGAGGAAGGACGAGAGATGATTGCCGCGGCCATTGCCGACGTCAATCTCCTCAGCAACGCGAAGGCGAATGATGCTCGTTTGGCCCAGCTTGCGGACCCGAGAAAGATCGGCCTCGACGATGCGAAAGCACGCCAACTGATCGACCAATCCTGGCCCGTCTATTACATTACCGGCACCATCCACTCACCCGAGACGGGAGCGCCAACGGCTCTGATGGAACTGGCTTATCGTCTGGCGGTCGACGATGCGCCTTATATCAAGTACATCCGGTCGCACGTGATCGTGCTGATCACTCCGGTGGTTGAAGTGGACGGCCGCGACCGCATGGTCGACATTTACAAATGGCACAGAGCGCATCCCGGCGAGGTTTGGCCGCGCCTGCAGTACTGGGGACACTACGTCGCGCACGACAATAATCGCGACGCGATGGCCATGACTCTCGAACTGACGCGTAACGTTCTCGACACTTATCTGGGCTGGCATGCGCAGGTGTTGCACGATTTGCACGAGTCGGTTCCTTTTCTCTACGACAACACGGTCGGCGATGGACCCTACAACGCGTGGGTTGATCCGATTCTCGCCGACGAGTGGGCGGAACTGGGATGGAACAATGTTGCGCAGATGCAGAGTTTCGGAATGCCCGGAGTGTTCACTCACGGCGACTTTGATACCTGGAGTCCGGGCTATCTGATGTTTCTGGCCAGCATGCATAACGGCATCAGCCGCCTCTATGAAACTTTCGGCAACGGCGGAGCCGATACGGAGAAGCGCATTCTGCGGCCGGAGGATTACTCGCGCACCTGGTACCGGCAGAATCCGCCACTGCCGGTGGTGAACTGGTCGCAGCGCGATAACAACAACTACGAAGAAAGCGCGTTGCTCTCCACGCTCTCTTACTTCTCGCATAACACGCACCACTTTCTTGAGAATTACTACGACAAGAGCAAGCGTGCCGTTGAAAAACCATCGCTCGAAGGGCCAGCGGCCTATGTGATTCCAACTGACTCAGCCGATGCGAATCGCCAGGTTGAGTTGGTCAAGGTGTTGGGGCGCCAGCATGTCGAAATCGAACAACTATCCGAGGCAGTGACTTCCGCGGTCCCGGCGGAAAAGCGCGGAGACAAGCCGAAGCAGGAAACCTTTCCTGCGGGCAGCATTGTTATCCGCATGGACCAACCCTACTCGCGCGCCGCCGATGCGCTGCTCGATCACCAGTTCTGGGCTGCCGGCGATCCGCAAAGGCATCCGTACGATGATACGGGATGGTCTTTTTCTCATCTCTTCAACTTGAAGGTTGTGCGCGTTGTCGATCCTACGATTCTCAAGTCGAAGATGACACTGCTTGAGGATCCGACGAGTCTCGCCGGCAAATTGTCTGGCTCGGGTGGTGTGCTGGCCGTGGCCAACACGGGGCAGATTTCGATTTTGCCGCTCGTCTACAAACTGAAGGGCGCAACCATTCAAGTCGCGGAAAAGGCTTTCGATGCTGACGGCAAACATTTCGCGGCGGGTTCGCTGCTCATCTCGAACGCTGCCAATAACAATAACGATGACAGCGTGGCCAAGATTCTGCGCGACTTATCTCTCGACGCCTCGCGACTCAGCGCGGCGCCGTCGGTGGCGGTCCATGCGGTCACGGCTCCGCGCATCGCATTCATGCACACATGGCTAAGCACTCAAACGGAAGGTTGGTGGCGCTATGCCTTCGATACGGCGGGCGTGCCCTTCGGTTACATCAACACGCAAACCGTCGCCAAAGAATCAGACCTGCGGGCAAAATACGACGTCATCATTTTTGCTCCGGTTGGTCGTGCGTCTACGCTGGAAATTCTCAACGGAATTCCGCTGTGGAATAATCCGATGCCTTGGCAGAAATCTGAGCTGACTCCGAACCTTGGGGCCATCGACAGCACCTCTGACATACGCCCCGGCTTGGGTTACGACGGACTGGCTCACCTGAAAGAGTTTGTCGAGCAAGGCGGCCTCTTGATCACCTGTGAAGACACGGCTCAATTCGCTATCGATACGGGTCTTGCGCCCGGCGTGAGCGTTGCTCCTGCAGGCGACGCGCGCGTGGTTGGGACGGTGCTGAACACGGTTTTCGTTAACCGCGAGGATCCAGTGGCCTTCGGCTACGGGCCTGGCGTTCCTGTCATCAGCGCCGGCGGGATGGCGTTCAACGTCAGCAGCATACTCGGACGAACGGGAGGGCGCATGTTGATGGATCCGTTGACGGATCCGCTTGACCCCTACGCGAAACGCGCGACCGGGCGCGGCAGCGTCGAGGACAGCGACGAGCCGCAGGGAAGAAAGATCACGGAGCCCGAACCGCTGGTCAAACAGCAGCCCTGGGAGCCGAAGCCGTTGGATGAGGAACAAACGCGCAACAATCCGCTGGTGATTCCGGTGCCAAGCCGGCCGGATGTCATCCTGCGCTTTTCTGATGGCAAGAACTTGCTGCTCGACGGCCTGCTCGACAAGGGTGGATCGATTGCGGAGCATGCGGTGGTGGTGGACGCGCACCTCGGCCAGGGAAACGTGCTGCTCTTCGGCAACAACCCGGTTTATCGCGGCGAGACGATCGGAACGTACGCGTTGGTGTTCAACGCTATCCTCAACTATCAGCACCTCGGGCACGTTTCCGCGCCGGCAGAGAAAACAGACACCCGACAATAAGTATCGACCGTGACTACTTTATAAGATCCTGAAGCGCGGGAGTATTGGCACCAAAGAGGGCTTGAGCATAGGCAAAGCAAAAACAAAGCAAGTAGCAACCATCCAATTCGGTTACCTAAAATCCACAACTAAAATCGCCTCCAATCTCGCGCAATTATTTTCTGCCAGCTTAGATTTGTTTATTGCAGCGTCGGTTTTATAGAAAACGGTAAACAGATCCGCAATTGCCAGCAGGGCTTGGGACGAGGCTCGCATGGACTACAGGCCACGAGCAGATACAACGGAATCGAAAAAGGGTATAGTGGCACAGCGCTGAAAACAAATGACTGTATCAACGCCTGGTTCGAACCTCGGCCGTCATGTGTTTGGAGTGGCGGTTTTGGCCTCTGGCCTCATTACGCTGGTTTGGCACGACTATAACGACCCGCATCAACTGCGTTACATTGTCTACGCCGCATCCGCTGCCGAGATCTTCGGCGGCGCTGCGATTCAGTTCAGTCGGATCGCCAAAACGGGCGCAGTGGTGCTGGTTGCGGCTTATCTTGTCTTCGCCTTATTGTGCGTGCCGGGAATCGTCGCCGCACCGCAGATCTACAATAGCTGGGGCAATTTCTTCGAGCAGTTCTCTCTCGTGACCGGCGCGGCGATCGCTTACGCCCGCCTGTCATCGGCATGGTCACAGGAAACGGTTAAGCGGATCGGCCGCATTCTTTTGGGCATCTGTGTCACTTCTTTTACGCTCGAACAGGCGTTTTATCTTGACGCTACCGCCCATCTTGTTCCGAAGTGGGTTCCGCCAAGTCAGATGTTTTGGGCGATAGCGACAACTGTTTTGTTCGCACTCGCGGCGCTGGCTCTGCTTGCGAATCGAAAGGCACTTCTCGCGGCTCGGCTACTG
Organism: uncultured Acidobacteriaceae bacterium; assembly: GCA_963822025.1. Classification (GTDB taxonomy): domain Bacteria; phylum Acidobacteriota; class Terriglobia; order Terriglobales; family Acidobacteriaceae; genus Acidiflorens. The sequence continues at coordinate 184,026 of CAWGFW010000004.1, forward strand.
ACGATGATGCTAGTGAGCTTTGGGCTACTCGTGTGGGTACCGTTGGTTCTTTCGAAGCCCCACAGTCAAACGAATTGGAGCGAAAACGCCGAGACTTTCGCGATTGGCGGAGCAGTATGGATTCTCGCGGATCTCCTCGGCGAGTATCGACTTGATGGCCATAATCCGCGATGACGTGAGGTGTGCCGACCGGCGCACGTACTCGTGATACATTCGTCCGACCTATTCCGGCGAATCGGTTTCGGCTTCCAACGCTTTCAGATTAGAGATCGTCACCGTCCGCCCCTCGATCTGCAGTATGCCCTCTGCCTGGAGGCGAGAAAGATTCCGAGAGACGAGCTCGCGGACCGTGCCAATATGCGATGCCAGTTCCTGATTGCTGGCGGGCAACGTGATTTCCACGCCTGCGCCGGAACGTTTGCCTTCTTTCTGCGCGAGACGCAACAAAAACGAGGCCAGCCTGTGACGCACCGTGCTGAACGAGAGTTCTTCGATGATGCCGACCAGTCGGCGCAAGCGCGCACCAACCACCCGCAAGACCTTCAGTGCTACCTGAGGATGGGCCAAACATAAGGCCTGAAAATCCTGCTTACTGACAAAGAGCAGCTTGGCCTCGTCGATAGCCGTTACCGACGCGGGATAGCTTCCGCCATCGAAGACGGGGAGCTCGGCAATGGAACTGCCTGGACCGTCAATGCTGAGTACTTGTTCGCGTCCATTGGACGAACTTTTAAAGATTCGCACGTGGCCGGACTCGACGACATAGAGTCCAGAGCAAGGCTCACCTTCGCCGAACACGCTCTGCCCCGCTGAATAGCTGCGCGGCGCCGCACGTTGCGCCAGAAAACTCAATTCGCTCTCCGACAGGCCGGAGAAGATCTGGACTTTCGCCAGCATTTGCGCAGGTGTAGCCGTGGATTCGGGCACGGGGGCTATTGTACCTCTACAAATCTTGGGCCTTGTGACATAAGTCATCGTTCACGGTTTGCCGTTCTCCTATGCTCGGTATTGAGGGATGCAGCCGTGCCAGATGAGCGCCAAGAGAGATCCCAAACACAGAAGCCCGCGCGCAAGAAACTGATGCGGCGAGATGATCGCGACCACTCGCAAGCGCTACGGGTTACCGTCCAGATTCTCTTCGCGATTCTAAACGTGTGGATCGGCGTGCAGTTTTATCTTTGGGTGCGCTGGGCTGAAAGCGGGGGCCGAGCATTCGAAGTCTTCCGGCCCGCCGGCGTTGAAGGCTGGCTACCCATCGAAGGTCTGATGCAGTTGAAGTACTTTCTAATTACAGGGAAAGTACCACATGTGCATGCGGCTGGTTTTTTTCTCTTCGCCGCGTTCCTGGTTATTTCGTTCGCCTTCCGCAAGGCATTTTGCAGCTGGATATGTCCAGTGGGTACCGTCTCGGAATATCTGTGGAAAGTTGGCCGCTCAATCTTTGGCCGAAGCTTCCAGTTGCCGCCCTGGGCTGACATTCCGTTGCGCTCGCTGAAGTACCTTGTGTTGAGCTTCTTCGCCTACGCCGTAATCGGCATGTCGGCAGTTTCGATCGCCGAATTTCTCAACAGCCCGTATGCACTCATCGTCGATGTGCGCATGCTCAACTTCTTCCGTTACCTCGGCGGAACGGCAGCATGGGTTGTTTTAGGGCTGGTTATTGCTTCGATTTTTGTGCAGAACTTCTGGTGCCGTTATCTTTGCCCGTACGGAGGGCTCCTCGGACTGATCTCCCTCCTCAGTCCAATGCGGATCACGCGTAACGCAAGCACGTGTATTGATTGCGCCAAGTGCGCGAAGGCTTGTCCCTCGGTCTTGCCCGTCGACCAGTTGCTGCAGATCCGGTCGGCCGAGTGCACCGGATGTTTGGAGTGTGTGGCAGTTTGTCCGGCCAAAGATACGCTGACCATGAGCGTACCGTTGGGTGTGCGAAAGAGCCGTGCAATCTCAGCGTGGAGCATGGCCGTGGGAATCGCGATTTTGTTTCTTGGGGTGGTCGGTTACGCGAAGGTCACCGGACAGTGGAATACGAATCTGCCGAAGCAGGTCTATCTGCAACTCGTACCGAATGCCAATGAGCAGGAGCACCCAATACCGGGCGAGCACTGATGGCAGATTCCCGGTTCAGGAATTGTGCGCCTTCAGATCTAAGGTATGCTTGGAGCGCTTTCAAACCTTAGTCAGGAGATCTGTTGTCTCAATAACATTCTTTATTACTGGAATGCGTTTGGCACTATGTGCGGAATCGACGGAGCCCTTTATCACCAGAGGGTGCGCCAGCGAATCCATTTCGCATCGATCACTTAGTTCGATCGTCTGACTGGGCGCTGAGATTCAGAGACTCATTCAGTTTGCTCGCGGATGTTGTCGATATTTGCACTTGCCGACTAAAGTGATTGCTGTAGGGGGAGATTTTAGGAGCTTATTCGCTCCATCCTTTTACGAATTCCACGAGGCTGCGTAGGGCTATTCCTGAAGGACCTTTGGCTATCCAGGGTTTGTTGTCTTCCATCCAGGCGGTGCCGGCGATATCTAAGTGGATCCAGGGAGTATCTTCGGCGAATTCTTTTAGGAACATAGCGGCGAAGATGGCGCCGCCGTAGCGGCTGCCGGCGTTGACCATGTCGGCGATGTTGGATTTGATCAGCTCTTTGTATTCGTCGTCTAACGGCAAACGCCACATTTTTTCGCCGGCTTGCTGATTGGCTTTAGTGAAGCGTTCGTACATGTCGTCGGTGCTGGCGAAGATTCCGGCGTTGACGTAGCCGAGAGCGACGACGACCGCACCCGTAAGGGTCGCGGCATCGACCAAGTGAGTGCAGCCTAGTTGGCGGGCGTAACTCAGTCCGTCGGCCAGGATGAGGCGGCCTTCGGCGTCGGTGTTGATGATTTCTATTGATTTGCCCGACATTGCAATTTGGACGTCTCCGGGTTTTTGCGCTTTGCCGGAGGGCATGTTTTCAGTGGCGCAAATTACGGCGGTGACTTTTACTTTTGGCTTAAGCAACGCGACCGCTCGCATGGCGCCGATCATGGCGGCGGCTCCGGCCATGTCGTATTTCATTTTCTCCATGCCATCGGCAGGCTTAATCGAAATGCCGCCGGTATCGAAGGTGACGCCTTTGCCGACCAGGCCGAGGTGAACATCTTTGGCCGCGCCTATGGGGTCATAGCGCAGGACGATCAGGGCGGGAGGCTCGTCGGAGCCTTGGGCGACCCCCCAGAAGGCGCCCATTTTGAGTTGCCTAATCTTGTCAGCGCCGTAGACTTCGCAAGTCAAACCGACCTCCGAGGCCATTTTTTTGGCACGCTCGGCGAGAATAGTTGGCGTCATGTGATTGGAGGGCTCGTTGACGAGGTCGCGGGTGAAATTCTGCGACTCGGCTACGATGCGACCCGTGTGGAGGGCTGCTTCTAATTCCGAAAACTTGTGGTCGGCATTGGCCGCGATAGTGATGGTTTCTATCTTTTGATCTTTGTCTTTATCTTTTCCGCTCTTGTAGTAGCCGGGATCGAAGTCGCCGATGAAGGCGCCTTCGACGATGGCACGCACTGCATCGGGTGCGGAAATGCCGTCGGACGGTGCATTCTCAGCTTTCGCGTTCTCGGGTGGCGCGTCTTTGGGCGCAGCGGTCTCGGGAAGAACCAGGGCGAAAGTGCGGATGCTTTTTCCTTTCAGAGTACGGACGGCGGCCCCGGCCAGCTTGCGCAACTCAGTGGTGGAAAAATTCTTCGCGTTGCCTCCACCTAAGAGAAGCAGGCGTTTCGCTTTTAAGCCGGTGGGGCGGTGGAGGAGCGTGGCTTCGAATATTTTCGCGGTGACTTCGCCGCTGGCGATCACGTCCTTGGCCGCGTTGCGCACGGCCGTGTCGGCAGTCTCGATCGAGGGGGAAGGCTTATCCTTTTCGGTTTGGTCTTTTTCGCTGCGGTCGAGGACGACGACGACCAGGCAATCGGTTTCCAGTTTTGAGGGGGCGGTGGAAGAAAGGTTTGTATTCATGATGGACTATTTCAGTATCCACGGTGGGAGGGGGAATGCGCAACTGAGCGGATACGTTTGGGTCTGCCGGCGAGCTCACTTCTCCGGTATGCGGTTCGTGATGAAATCGGACACTCCGGTGGCCGCGGGAGGGTCAACGTTGGCGAGCACTGCGACAACGAAGCCTGGCCCGGGGCAGATCTCCAGATTGCCATTCATTCCGGGCGCGCCGCCGCCGTGACCAAAGCACCGCGTGCCATTGATCTTGTTATCTTGGAACCCGTACCCGTAGCCGCCGTTCGGCGTATCCACTTTGCCGGTGGTCAGAAGTTCGGTGTCATGCGCATTAAGCAGCTTGTTTTGTTCGATCGCGTTCGCGAATTTCAACAAGTCTTCGACGGTCGAGTAACCCCCTCCTGCCGATGATCCGCGATAGGGAAGTGTGTCTACGTTTGGCCGCCAGGGGCTGCCCGGCTCCGTTTTTGTATAGCCCACGCTGCGATCGGTTACAGGGCGGTCTTCCGGCTCAGCGCCAGTGGAATTCATGCCCGCCGGTTCGTAGATGTGCTCGCGCACGTAATCGTAATAATTTTCTTTGCTTACATTCTCGATCACGATGCCGAGTAGAACGAAACCGTAGTTACTGTAATCCCACTGGGTGCCCGGATCGAACTTGAGTTCCCGGTTGCCGTAAAGCTTTACGTAATCCTGAAGCGTGTGCAGTTCAAGCCGATGCGTGTCAAACTCCGGACCGAAGATATCGCCGGTGCCTCCGGTGTGAGTGAGTAGATGGTGGATGGTGACTTTGGTTGCGACTTCCTTATTGGGATAGTCGGGCAGAAATTTCCCCAGCGGATCGTTGAGTCCGAGCTTGCCGGCTTCGACGAGTTGGAGAATCGCGACTGCGGTAAACATCTTGTTCATGGAACCGACGCGAAAGCGGGTTTGAATCTTGTTTGGAATTTTGTGCTCGCGGTCGGCGAGGCCGTAGGCCTCTTCAAAGATTGGCTTACCGTTCTTAGCTATCAGCACTGCGCCGGCGAAGCGATCGGCGGCAACCTCCTGTTCAATCTTCTTGCGCGTGGCCGTAATCAGTGCGCTGTCGGTCAGGTGGGGCAGCGGGAAGTCGGCGGGACGGTCAGTGGCGTTCACCTCCATGCTGAGAATGTTGTGGGGGGCGGTCTCCTCGACTTCGAGGGTTAGCTGGGCGAACTGATCGGAGACTCGCTCCTGCACCAGCACCACCAGTTTCGTGGGCGTGGAATTTATTACTTTCTTGAGGTCGAAGCCCCCAGTCCGTTCGCGAAAACTCAAGTGTTGATCAAGGCGTGCCACTCTAGAGGGAAAATCTTTTTGCAGGAAATCACGATACGCGTCGCGGTCACCGCGGTTGAAGGCCTCTAGCCACGCGGAGAACTGGTGGGCAGCGGGAGTGTCGGGAAGTTGAGTTTGGCCGGCACAGCATAACGAAACGAACAGGAAGACGGGAAGAAGTTTTGCAAGGCGCATGATGGTCAGACGGGCGACTCCGTCGTTCGTCATTAGTTTAATCCCTGGCGATACCAAAAGGTCAGTTCCCAAAGCTAACCCGCGTCGGCCGATGTGTGGGTCAAGAAAGCTGTTTCTCCTCCGATGAGTATGGAAGGGTCAACTCTCATGGCCCACCCTTCCCATGAAAATACTCGCAGTGATTCTGGCGCTGGCAGTGGGGACCGGCAACTTAAGTGCCCAAGATGTGCGCGCCGATGCCGTGTCTGCTCCAGATATAGGAGCGACTGAGGCGCATCACGTCTTTGCGGTGCGTCCTTATGTGACGAAAAGAGAGATGTCCGCTTCGCGATTCTGGAAGGTGCCGACGATAGCGCTGGTCGCGCTGGACGGAGCGGCAAAGGCGGCTGACTGTTACGCTACACGGAAGAACATTGATGGCGGCGGTATGGAATATGACCCGATAGCACGTCCGTTTGTACATACGGCGGGCGTGCAAGTCGCGTCGATGACGGCACTCTATGGGGCGGAAATCGTGAGCGCTTACTTATTGCATCGGAGACGCCACGAACTGGTGGGGCACGCGGTCCTAGCGGGAGGCGCGTTGATGAATGGGCTGGGCGCGGCCTTCAGCATCAAGCATCGCGTGGCGGATTGGTAATTTTCCTGAGGCTGACCGTCTACCAGTTTTTTCTCTCTAACAAGTAGGACTTCTTATAACCCACATAATTGTCGACGTAGCGGAGAATCGTCTCCTCGTCGGCTTTTTCGAGACGACGCCGGAATTTGCCGGGGGAACCCATCCAGAGCGAGTTTGGCTCAACGATGGTGCGTTCAGGGATCAGTGTTCCGGCGGCGATGATGGAGCCCGATCCGATGACTGCGCCGTTAAGGATGATCGAGCCCATGCCGATCAGGCAGCGGGCTTCGACGGTGCAGCCGTGCAGAATCACGTTGTGGCCCACGGTGACATAATCGCCAACGTAGACGCCATATTGTTCTTTCATGCCATGCAGGACGGAGTTGTCCTGAATGTTGGAGTAGTGGCCGACGCGAATCTGGTGGACGTCGCCGCGGAGGACGGCGTTCATCCATACGCTGGAGTGCTCTCCGATAATGACGTCGCCGATAAGCTGGGCTGAGGCGTCAACGTAGGCCGTTTCAGGGACTTGGGGAGTGATGCCTTTGTAGGTGCGGATCATAGATTTTCCAACATATCATGTCATGGAGCCTGCCCATCGCGGAGTGTCCCGACGCGCGCGGAGTTTATTCACGAAGTGACAAAAACATTCGCCATAAAGACGCACGTGAACAATGGATGGAAAGCAAGGGGATACACGGTTTTGAAGACGTTTTATCGCACAAGGTTTCTAATCAGGGGTGTACCCAAGGTAATCCTGGTGCCCCTCGAACACGGAAGCCAATTTGGTTATCCTGAAGAGTTCCTGCAGGCGCTCGTTCAAGTGGATGAGTTTCAGGACGCAGTGCTGGCGCTTCGCGGATAGATACAAGCCGACGATTGCGCCCAGGCCGGAGCTATCGAGATAGGTGACGTCAGTCAAATCGAGCACGAGATTCTCGGTCTTCGGAATCAGGCCACGTACGGTCGTCTGCAGCGAGCCGGTTGTGCTGGAAATGATTTTGCCGTTGCAGCGAACGATAGTCTCCTCGGGACCCGCGATAACTTCCAGATTTAATTCTGAGATCGGAATAGGGTTTGCGGCCATGAGAGGCTCCTTGGCTAGCATGGAGTGCGCCCTTCAGGGGGCTCGTTCAGCAGGTTTCGATTGCCAGCTGATAGGGGCTGGCCTGAACGCCATCACAATACTCCAGGCAATGGAAAAGTCAAGCCTGTGTACTCGTCCACATGATTAGTGACACTTTTCAGGTCAGAAGATCATCGGGGCCCGAGCAGAGAAACAGCGGGCTGACGAGAGAATGTGCACCGTGGAAATGACGCGCCTAAGAAGCGCTGATTCCGAACAGATAAGTTCCAGTGGGCGTGATACTTGTCGGATTCAAGGCGCTTGGGAAAGCTGCAAAGAGCCGCACCTTTCCCACATTTCCACCGTGCCTGCGACTGCTGCTGCAAATGCTGCTTTTTTGATCGAGACAGAGTGTCACGCATCATTCTGAACGAGAACAGCCTGGTTTGAGCCCGATTCGTCCGCGCTCATCATCACAGTCGGCATGGTGGGGGTAGTGGCGCCGGCCTCGGTTGGACGGGCGAGGGCACCCGTTCCTACTGGAGCTGGGTCCTTCGGCCTCGTTCCATTAGCCCTGATAATTTTCTACTAGACTAATAATTCACTATCGCGGCGAAGGATTTGGGATCCAGGGAGGCTCCGCCTACCAGGGCGCCGTCGATTTCTTGTTCGGACATCAGGGCGTGGGCGTTTTCTGGCTTGACGGAGCCGCCGTAGAGGATGCGGAGATTGTCGGCGAATTCCTGGCCGAAGGAGTCGGCGGCTTCGGCGCGGATGATGGCGTGGGCGTCGGCGGCTAATTCGGGGGTGGCGGTTTTTCCGGTGCCGATGGCCCAGACGGGCTCGTAGGCTACCACGAGGTTGGCGGCTTTCTTGGCGGAGACTTTGTTGAAGGCGCGCAGACATTGGCGGCGGAGGACGTCGTCGGTCAGGTTGGCTTCGCGTTCTTCGAGGACCTCGCCTACGCAGACGATGGGCGTGAGCCCGGCGCTTAGGGCGGATTTTAGTTTGAGGTTGACGGTGTCGTCGGTCTCGCAGAAATATTGGCGGCGTTCGGAGTGTCCGATGATGACGTGGGTGACCCCGATTGCGAGCAACATGCTGGTGCAGATTTCGCCGGTGTAGGCGCCTTCTTTTTCCCAGTGGAGATTTTGTGCTCCGATGGCGACGCGCGAGCCTTTGGTGACGTGGATGGCGGCCTGGAGAGCGATGTAATTGGGGCAGACCACGATGTCGTCGCGGTCGTGATTTTGGACAAGGGGGAGAAATTCTTGGAAGAAGGCGGTGGTTTGGTCAGGAGTTTTGTACATCTTCCAGTTGGCGGCTAGGATTTTTTTGCGCATTTTTATGAAGGACCTTTCTCGAAGATAACGGAAATCGCTGACGATTCGCGGGAAATTGTTTCGGCGGCTCGCACGTAGGCCTTGCACGTGGCAATGTCAAAGAGTACGAAGCGGACATGAGTTACTTGGATGCACGATGGGAGAGCTTCGACGACGGTGCGAATCGCTATGGCGGCCGCTTCGTGGACGGGATAGCCAAAGGCTCCAGTGGAGAGGGAAGGAAAGGCGATGGATTGGATGGCGTGGTCGTCGGCTAGGCGGAGGGATTCGCGATAGCAACTGGCTAGAGTTTCGGCTTCACTATGGCGACCTCCGCGCTGATTGTCAAAACCATAGACGGGGCCAACGGTGTGTATTACATACTTGGCGGGCAGTCGGCCGCCGGTGGTCAGGACGGCTTTACCGGCGGCGAGGGTGCCGATTTTGGCTACGATGCGCTTGCACTCTTGGAGGATGGAGGGACCACCGGCGCGGTGGATGGCGCCGTCGACGCCTCCGCCGCCGAGGAGCGAGGAGTTGGCGGCGTTGACTATGGCTTCGGTAGTTTCTTTAGTGATGTCGGCGGGGCCGTGGAGTTCGAGGGTCTTGGTATTGGCGAGAGTTAGTCGGGCTGCAAAGTCGGACATGGCGGCCCCTTAAAGGGGCAATCAGTGAAGTGCGATTTTTGGCATCGCTAAAGCGATGCCCTGATAAAAAGCCTAAGGGCTAATGTCGAGGACTACAATACAAGCCTCGTCTATTTCCTACCTACATCTATTTTTTGTCGGTCAGCGCTTCCACTCCTGGCAATTTTTTTCCTTCTAGAAACTCCAGCGAGGCGCCTCCTCCGGTGGAGATGTGGGTGATCTTGTCGGCTACTCCGGCGGCTTTCACGGCGGCTACGGAATCGCCTCCGCCTACGATAGTGATGGCTCCGGCATTTTCGGCTACGGCTTGGGCGATTTTGAAAGTGCCTTTGGCGAAGGGCGGGAGCTCGAAGACACCCATGGGGCCGTTCCAGACGAGGGTGCGGGCGCGAGCTACTTCTTCGGAGAAGGCTTCGATGGATTGCGGGCCGATGTCGAGAGCCATCATGTTCGGCGGAATGGGCTCGCCGGGAGCGATGATTCTGGTCATGGCGCTCGACTCGACTCGGTCGGCGATTACGTGATCGGTGGGGAGGAGGAATTTTACTTTGTGCGTTTTCGCCTGCTCGAGGAGGTTGCGGGCGAGATCGAGTTTGTCTTCTTCGACGAGGCTCTTGCCGATGGATTGGCCCTGCGCTTTTAGGAAGGTGTAGGCCATGCCTCCGCCGATGATTAGGACGTCGACTTTGGTTAGGAGATTTTGGATGACTCCGATTTTGTCGCTGACTTTGGCGCCTCCCAGGATGGCGAGGAACGGGCGTTCGGGATCTTGGAGGACGCGGCCTAGATATTGCAGTTCTTTTTCCATGAGCAGGCCGGCAGCGGATTTTGGCAGGAATTTAGTGACGCCTACGGTGGAGGCATGGGCGCGGTGGGCGGCTCCGAAGGCGTCGTCGACGTAGTACTCGGCTAGCTTGGCTAGCTGCTTGGAAAAATGTTCGTCGTTTTTTTCTTCTTCTGCGTGGAAGCGGAGGTTTTCTAAAAGCAGGGCTTGGCCTTTTTCTAGTTTGAAGGCTACCTCTTCGGCTTCGGGGCCGACGCATTCGGGGCAGAAGCCTACGTTTTCTCCGCGGGAGAGTTCTTTGTCTAGGAGCATGCGAAGACGCTCCGCTACCGGCTTGAGGCTGAACAGGGGATTGGGCTTGCCTTTGGGACGGCCGAGATGAGAGGCGAGGATGAGGCGGGCTCCGTGACGGAGAGCGTATTCGATGCTGGGCAGAGTTTCGCGGATGCGGGTATCATCCATGACGCGGCCGTTGTCTAGGGGGACGTTGAAGTCGACGCGCATGAGGATGCGGTGATCGTTGAGTGGGAGGTCGCGGATGGAAAGCTTTGGCATGGGAGCTCCATTGTCTGGAATCGCCGATCAGGTTTGTTGAGCAGTATGCAGCGGTCTCATGGTCGATGAACCTTGTTGATGGCGCGGTGCGGTGTCCTGGCAATTGATCAGATTTCCACCTCGCCCTCCAGGTAGAACACGCAAGCGCCTTCCAGTTCGACGCGATCACGGATGAGTCGGCACGAGATCTCCCCTCCGCGACGCGAGGCTTGATAAGCGCGAAAAGCAATCTTGCCCAGTCGTTTGGCCCAATAGGGTGCGAGCATGCAGTGGGCCGCACCGGTCACGGGATCTTCCGGGATACCCTTGGCAGGAGCGAAGTAGCGGCTGACGAAGTCGTACTTTCCGTCCCCGGCCGCCGTTACGATTACGCCGGGGCGATCTAAGCGGGCGAGTGCCGCCATATCGGGGGCAACCTTGCGAAGGGTTTGCGCGTTCTCCAACACGGCCATGTAGTTGAATGTGTTTACGAAGACCTCGAGAGGAACAACGCCTAAGGCTTCAGCTAAGCCGTCCGGTGCGGAGACCGGATCGGACGGACGGGCTGGGAAGTTCATCACGTAGGCGCCATTCGCGCGGTTGACCGTCAGGGGACCGCTCGCCGAATGGAAGACGACAGCCATGCGTCCAGGCTCCAATCGCTCCATGACGACGGCTGCACTCGCCAAGGTGGCGTGGCCGCAAAGAGGCACCTCGACAGCGGGTGTGAACCAGCGCAAGCGATAGTCACCGTCCTCGCGAACCAAAAACGCGGTCTCTGCGAGATTATTCTCGGCGGCAATGGCTTGCAGGGCTGCGTCATCCAGAAAGCTATCCATCGGCATCACTGCGGCGGGATTTCCTGCGAACCGCCGCGTCGTGAAGGCGTCAATCTGGAATATAGGCGTGCGCATAGTCGTAGATTAAAGTCCCCTGGCTGCCATCAGGTTGATCAGGTCGCGGACTCGGCAGGAGTATCCCCACTCGTTGTCGTACCAGGAGATGACTTTGACACAGTTGCCGCCGACTACCAGGGTCATTGGGGCATCGACTATGGAAGAGCGGGAGTCGCCTTTGAAGTCGCAGGAGACCAGTTCGTTTTCTTCGAAGCCGAGATAGCCTTTCAGCGGGCCGGATTCGGAGGCTTTTTTCAGGGCGGCGTTGACTTCTTCTTTGGTCGTCTTTTTTTCTACCCAGACTACAAGGTCGACGACCGAGACGTTGGGGGTAGGCACGCGCATGGAGAAGCCGTCAAGTTTGCCGGCCAGTTCGGGAACGACGAGTTTGAGCGCCTTAGCGGCGCCGGTGGTGGTCGGAATCATGTTGATGGCGGCGGCGCGGGCTCGGCGTAAATCCTTGTGCGGGAAGTCGAGGATGACCTGATCGTTGGTGTAAGAGTGAATCGTAGTCATGGTGCCACTGACGATTTTGAAGGTGTCATTGATAACTTTGGCCACGGGGGCCAGGCAGTTGGTGGTGCAGGAGGCGTTCGAGACGATGTGGTGCTTGGCGGGATCGTATTTTTCTTCGTTGACGCCCAGGACTACCGTGAGGTCTTCGTTTTTAGCGGGGGCGGAGATGATGACTTTCTTCACGGTCCCGCGGAGATGCTTTTTGGCATCGGTGGCGTCGGTGAAGCGGCCGGTGGATTCGACGACTACTTGAGCGCCTACGGATTCCCAGGGTACGGCGGCTGGATCTTTTTCTTTGAAAACTTTGATGACTTTGCCATCGATCGAAATGCTGTCGGCTCCGGCAGTGATGGTGTTGGGGAGGTTCCCGAGGATGGAATCGTATTTGAGCAAGTGAGCGAGAGTCTTGGGATCGGTGAGATCGTTGACGGCTACGAAGTCGAGATTTTTGTCGGCGAGGGCGGTGCGAAGAACGTTGCGCCCGATGCGTCCGAAACCATTTATGGCAACTTTTACGGCCATTGTGCCTCCCAAAAAAAGGTTTTGTTGCTAAGAGTATGCGCAGGAATCTAGGACAACATTCGATGGTAACAGGGTAGAGGAGGGAGCGTAAATGAGGGGCGCGTCCTTTGGTGCGGTCTTAGTCCTCGCTCAGACGGGGGTGATTTCTATGCTTGTGTCGGTGTTGCGCCAGAGGAAGGGAAGGCGGGCTAGCCAGTATTTTTGTTGGATCAACTGGCGGACGCGGGCTAGGTCTTCGGGTGGCAGGATGCGGGCGATTGCGGGGAATTCGGGGCCGGTGATTTTTCCGCGGATGGAGCAGGGGGCGATTTTGACTTGCGGGTTATTGCGGATGCGCTTGCACTTGCCTAGTTTGCTGTTCGTCATCACGTAGAGTTTGTCCGCGTCTTCGGCAAACCAGATGGGAGTGTAGACGGGAACGCCACTCTTACGGAAAGTTGCGAGGGTGATGTAGCGCTGGCCGCGGATTGCGGCGGGGATGGGGGCCATTGGGATATTGTAAAGTGCTACGAAGGGTTTTCGCCGACGGTCGCAGGATGATCAGCACAATGGGGACGCCATGAACTTCTGCGTCGATTGTTTCTGACGGGCGAGGCTCCCGGTGCCATACAATGGCGGGCTATTGGGACTAAATATGAATGAAGGATGGAAACGGTGGGAGGGGCGCACCGTTGATGGGATATTTCCGCTGCAGCGTTTTTTGGGCGGTTCCGATCACAGCGCTGTATTCCTGACAGACAAGCGAAGCGGCGGGGGCGAGTCGGAGAGCGCCACGATCAAGTTGATTGCTGCGGAGGCGGACGCGGAAAAGCAACTTGCGCGCTGGCGGGCGGTGCAGGAGTTAGATCATCCGAATCTGATTCGTATTTTTGCGGCGGGACGCGCTGAACTCGATGGCGTGGCGCTGCTTTATGTGGTGGAGGAATATGCGGAGGAGAATCTGGCGCAGATCTTGCCCGAGAGAGCACTGACGGCGGAAGAAGTTGGCATGACTTTGCCGCCGGTTCTGAAGGCGTTGCAGTTCGTGCACGGGCGCGGACTGGTGCATGGGCGCGTTCAACCTTCGAATATTCTGGCGATTGGCGATCAGGTGAAGCTGTCGAGTGACTCGGTGGGTGCGCCGGGAGAAATGAAGACGGCGTCTGGTGCTTATGATCCGCCGGAAGCCGCTGCGGGAGCGGATTCTGCGGCGGGCGATGTCTGGCGGTTGGGAATGACGCTGGTTGAGGTGCTGACGCAGCGAGTGCCGGATTGGGATCGGGCGAGGGTTCGCGCGCCGGAGATTTCGCGCGAGGTTCCGGAGCCGTTTCGCGAGATTGCCGGGCGCTGTTTGCAGGTGGATGCGGGGCAGCGATGGACAATTGCGGAGATTGGTACTCGGCTGGAGACGGGGGAATCGGCGCGGGCGGTGCAAGAGCGGATGCCGGCTGCTGCGGCGGTCGCGGCTGTATCGGGGCGGGGGAAGGTGGATGGTGGCGAGTTGGATCAGCCGAAGCAATTCGCGAAATGGCCTTATGTGTTTTTGCTGGCGGTGGTTGCGGTAGTGGTTTTGTTTTTGATGACGCGGGCGAAATTGCCGACTGGATCGAATGGAGCGTCTGCTGAAAGGGCTCCGTCTTCAGCCACTCAACCCTCGGCGCCTTCGACGCAGCCGGAAATGCAGGGTGGCGGCGTGAGTCCGACTGCGAATAGCAAGGACGGGGTTGTGGAGCGAGTGCTGCCGGAGGTTTCAGCGTTCTCGCGGCGCACGATTCGAGGCACTATCAAAATTCGCGTGAAAGTCGATGTGGATGCTGCCGGCAACGTGGCGAAGGCGAAAATCGAATCCGCCGGGGCGAGCAAGTATTTTTCGCGCGTGGCGTTGGACGCTGCGCGGCGGTGGAAATTTTCTCCCGCGGCGGCTGAGGTTGGCACGCGGGCATGGAAGTTAGAGTTTGCATTTAGCCGTACCCGAACGGATGCTTCGGCGGTGCGGGTAAGAGGGTAGAGGCGCGAAATCGTGGCTTTCTTCTGAAGAAAAAACTGGCGGACAGATGGTGTTTGCCCGCCAGCCAGAGGAATTCATTTTATTTAATGGTGTGGAGCAGCTTTCCGTCCGTGCTGTAGACGGAAATGGAATCTCCGGAGCCATTCGCGATATAGATTCGCCCACGCACGCTGTCGACCGCGATCCCGGTAGGAGAGAAAGATAATTCGAGGAACAGGAACGCCTCTCCGTAAGCAGCCGGTATCGCATAGTTGATGGTGTTACTCGTGGTGGCGAAGTAGATCGTCCCGTTGGCAGCAGCGGCCAGATAGGTCGCGGTGTTAGTGCCTCCGACGGGGACTCCGTCGATGGCACCGCTGGTGAGGGTCGAAGAGGCGGGAGCAAAATTCAGTGCCGCGCCGTTCCCCCAAACCAGGTTCCCGCTCGCAACCTTGATGCCATAGAAAGGAGCAGCGTAGGGGCCGAAAGAATCCTGCAAGTGATTGGCCGGACCGTAAACAGCGCTCGGCTGATAGACGGCAATCGAGCCTTCGTTGTTGACGTTACTTGCGATCCAGACGTTGTTGAGCCCGTCAACGGCGATGGCTCCCGGAGCGGGAATATCGGTGTTGAGCGTCGCGTTCGTGTCTTGCACGCCGTTGGTGTACTCGGTGACGGAAGCCGGGAAAAAATTGGCGACCCAGAGATTGCCGAGAGAATCGAAGGCAACGTCGGTGGGTTCGCTGACGTTGGCGGTGATGGTCTCCGACGTCAGCTGCTTGTAGGTAGGGCTGAAGGCCAAAATGCTGTTGGTGCCGGCATTAGCGACCCAGAGGTTGCCCGAAGCATCCACCGCTAAACCGCGGGGAAGGCTTAAGGGATTGGTGGCGGCGAAGCTGGCCGATGCGAGAACGATAAGGCACAGCAAGGTGGCGGCGATATAGGTGAAGTTTTTCTTGGATTGCATGGTGGTCTCCTGGTTGTGTGTTTTGATTTCGATGTTTCTACTGCTTCACCTCCAAGAGCGTGGTTGCGACGCGGATTCCCTCATCAAGTGAAAAGAATGTTGGTTATTTCTGAAAACTGGCAGGGATAGATATTAGCGAGCGCGCCTCGAAGGGCATTCGCAGGGATGGGCTTCGATTAAAGTCTTTCTGAGTTTGGGACAAGCGGACGGCAGTGTCCGCTCCACACACGTTTATTTGTTCATCTGGCGGCGGGCTTCTTCGCAGGCTTGGACGGGGTCGCGGCCGGTGACTTGTTTGTACCAGGCGGGATGGAAGGTCCAGGCCCAGGCTTCGCTTACGGCGCCGCGGATCATTGCCCCAAAGGTGCCAGGTTCGCCGATGGTGCTTTGATAAACGTGGATGAAGATGCCGCCTAGCATGATGAGGGCGGAGATATCGTGCACGACGTAGCTGACCGCGACGGCCATCCGACCGAAAGTCTTAGCGCCCGCCCAGAGGATGATTCCGGTGATAACGAAGACGATCGAGCCGCCGATGATCTCCCAGAACTGAACTTTTTGGCCGGCGTTGAAGAAGCCAGTGTCGGGTGGATCCATTTTTTCTTCACCGCTCGTGATCTCTTTAAGTTTGCGCATCCAGCGTGTGTCGGCTGGGGTCCAGAGCATGGGCTCGATCCAGTTGAGGGCTTGCAGGGCGAAGAAGAAGACGAAGGCTACTCCGAAATAGGGGTGCATGATGCGGGCGAGTTGTCCGCCACCGAAGATGGGCGTGAACCAGCGGAAGAGCCAGGGAAGATAGATGCCGAAGCCGCTGAAGAGCGCGAGAAAGAAAAAGAGCGCGACTGACCAGTGGAGCACGCGGGTGTAAACGGGATGGCGGAGGATTTCGCCGCGATAGACGGTGGTTCGGCCGGCGTGCTCGAAGGTCTCGCGGGCTTTATCGTCGAAGCGGTCGATGGCTCGGCTGGACATCAGTATGCCCCCCTTATATTGTCATCTTTTTTCGGTGGCTCGGGCTGAGCGACTCGCGGGCCGTGGGTTACGTGATGCGCCAGGACACCGAGCAGGCCGAAGAGGGCGAAGGTGCCGAGAACGGGCTTGAAAAGCCACTTCCACCAGGTGTAGCTCCACGGGATTTGCGGATCTTTTGGCAGGTTGCCGTAGCGCTCGGGATCAGTGG
Organism: uncultured Acidobacteriaceae bacterium; assembly: GCA_963822025.1. Taxonomy (GTDB): domain Bacteria; phylum Acidobacteriota; class Terriglobia; order Terriglobales; family Acidobacteriaceae; genus Acidiflorens. The sequence goes on from CAWGFW010000004.1 coordinate 200,533, forward strand.
CGTCGTGGAGAACGTAGATGACGTGGGTTCCGCCCACGGATTGCGGATCGTAGACTCCGGCGTTCTGCCAGCCGAAATTGTCGCGCAGTTGCTTGGCGCGCTCTTCGGCGATGAATTTCATATCGTCCTTGGTGCCGAATTTCAGGCAGCCGGTAGGACACGCTTTGATGCAGGCGGGCTCGAGGCCTTCGCCTACGCGGTCGGAGCAGAGGGTGCATTTGTAGACGCGCTTGGTTGCGGGATTGAAGCGCGGGATGTTGAAGGGGCATCCGGAGACGCAGAATTCGCAGCCGATGCAATTTTCCTGATTAAAGTCGACGATGCCGTTGGCGTATTTGACGATGGCGCCTTCGGCGGGGCAGGCGCGGAGGCAGCCGGGATCGGCGCAGTGCATGCATTGATCTTTGCGCATGAGCCACTGGATGGTGCCGTCGGGATTCTGGTGCTCATTGAACTTGATGAGGTTCCAGAAGTGGTAGCTGGTCTCGGGCATCGTCTGGTAGGTGTTGTCGAAGGTGGTCGGCGTGAAGGGCATGTCGTTCCACTCGACGCAGGCGACTTCGCAGGCTTTGCAGCCGATGCAGGTGGTGGTGTCGACCAGTTTGCAGACTTCGAGGTCGCGCTGCATGCCGTAGCCGGGCGAGGGATTGGTGTGGCCCGAGATCATTACGGCTTGTAGAGTCTTACGGTCTGCCATCGTGCTCCCCTCAGCGGCTAAAGCCTGAGTGTAAAAATGTGCATTTCTCACAGCCGTAAACCGCTGCGCCACCCAAAATCATTCTGTCGCCAAAGATCAATCTGTCTCCACTAGAATCAATCTGTCGCCATCAAAATCAATCCTTCGTTTGCCCGCTAAACTTTTTCTATCTTCACTAAGAAGCCTTTGAATTCGGGGGTGAATGCGTTTGGATCGATTACGGTTGGCGTCAGCTGGTTGGCCAGCGTCTTTGCCGTTTTGCCTTCGTCTTCTGCGATGCCGCGAAAGCCCCAGTGAATGGGGATGCCGATCTGGAATGTTTCTTTGCCGTCGATCTTCATGGGGTGGATGCGGCGCGTGACCATGGCTTTCGCGATGTAGTAGGCGCGCGCGCTGGTGACTCTGACTCTTTCGCCGCCGCGAATGCCCATGCGGTCGGCGAGTTCGGCGGGGACTTCGACGAACGGTTCGGGCACGAGTTCGACGTTCATCGGATTATTTTTTGTCCAGTAGTGATAGTGCTCGGTGAGACGATAGGTGGTGCAAATGATGTTGAACTCGGTGTCGCCCGTCTTCGCGTATTTGTCCATATCGGTCTTATATTTCTTCACGACCGGATTGTTGGACTGCTTGGGATGCAAGAGATTCGCGAGCGGGCTTTCGATGGGCTCGTAGAATTCGGGGAACGGGCCGTCCTGCATTCCGCCGAGCGGAACGAACAAGCGCCCGACGCCATCGGGGTTCATGATGAAGGGGCCCATGTGATCTTTGGGGGCGGAATCTGGTTTGAAGTCGGGAACGTCAACGCCCACCCAGCTTTGCTTTGCTTCGTCCCACCAAACCTGGCGGCGCGACGGATCCCAAGGCTTGCCGTTGAGATCGCAGGAGGCACGGTTGTAGAGGACGCGGCGATTCGCCGGCCATGACCATCCCCAATTGGGATAAATACCGAGGCCGGACGGGTCGTCGGTACCGCGGCGCTGCATCATGGCGCCGGCTTCGGTCCAGGAGCCGGAATACAGCCAATTTCCGCACATCGTCGTGCCATCGTCCTTGAGCCAGGCAAAGCCCGGAACTTGCTGTCCCGCTTTGATAGTGATGTTTGTCTTCGGGTCGGTGATGTCGGCGAGGGCTTTGCCGTTGAGTTCTTTGGCGACCTCGGAGAGCGACGGATTATAGGGCTTGGTGTAGGCGAACGTGGCGTTCAGGACGGGATCGGGGAACTTGCCGCCTTCTGTCTTATAGAGGTCGCGAACTTTCAAAAAGATCGTGGCGAGGATTTCCTGATCGAGACGCGCCTGACCAGGGGGCGGCACGGCCGCATTCTTCCATTGCAGCCAGCGCGCGGAGTTGACGAAGGTGCCGTCTTTTTCGGCGAAACCTGCTCCGGGTAAGCGGTAGACGGTGGTGTTGATTTTTTTCTGGTCGTCGGCGGTGATGCCGGGGGCGCGCCAGAATTCGCTGGTTTCATCGGGATAGATTTCGCAAACCACCAACCAGTCGGCCTTTTTCAGGGCGTCGATATTTTTATTGGAGTCGGGTCCGATCATGACGCCGTTCATGCCGAAGGCAAAGAGGCCTTTAACACTACCCTCGTACATGTTGTTCCAGATATTGACCCAGGAATAGTTGCGATCGATCTTGGGCAGATAGTGGAAAGCAAAGTCGTTTTCTTTGGTAGCCGCAGGTCCGTAAAACGCTTTCAGGAGAGAGACGGTGAATTTTGAAGTATTCGACCAGTAATTAAATGACTCCCAGGGATCGGGCTTGGACTGGGTTGGCGTTGTGCGCTTCACAAAGGCGGCGAGATCGACATCGGAGGGATTCGGCATCTTGAGGTAGCCAGGGAGAATGTCGAAGATTCCGGCCATATCGGTGGCGCCCTGAATGTTGGAGTGGCCGCGGAGGGCGTTGACTCCGCCACCGGCGCGGCCGACATTGCCCATGAGCAACTGGAGGACGGCGGCGGTGCGGATGATCTGGGTGCCGAAGCTGTGCTGGGTCCAGCCGACCGCGTAAATAACGGTGGCGACTTTTTTCATGTCGCCATCTTTGCGGATGGAGGTGAAGAGGTCGGCGGCTTTGAGGAATTTATCCTGGGGAATGCCGGTGATGCGCTCGACCATTTCGGGCGTGTAGCGCTCGTATTGCTTTTTCAGTAATTGATAGACGCAGCGGGGATGCTGAAGAGAGAGATCGAAGGCCACGTTGGGCGGAAGCGCGGGCGCGGGCGGCGTCGCGCCCGGTGCGAGAGGAGGAGCCGTTTTTTCTGCGGGTGATCCGACAACTGCCTTGCCAGCGAGGTCTCCACCTTCTTCGTAATTCCAAGTTTTCTTGTCGTAGATCTTTTTCTCGGGATCAAACCCGGAGAAGAGGCCGTCCTCGGGCAGTTGGAAGCCGTCTTTAATAATGAAGGCGGCGTTGGTGTAGTTGACGAGATAATCTTTGGCGATGCGGTTGTTTTCGATCGCGTACTTGATGACGCCGCCGAGGAAGGCGATGTCGGAGCCGGCACGTATTTGTACGTACATGTCGGCGTTCGCGGCCGTGCGAGTGAGGCGCGGATCGACGACGATGGTCTTCGCGTTGCGGTGAATTTTGGCTTCGACAGCCCACTTGAAGCCACAGGGGTGATTCTCGGCGGGATTGCCGCCCATGATCAACATCATGTCGGTGTTCTTGATGTCGATCCAACCGTTGGTCATTGCGCCGCGTCCGAAGGTGGGCCCCAAACTGGAGACCGTTGGGCCGTGTCAAACGCGGGCCTGGTTTTCCAGGTAGCAGACCCCCAGGCTGCGCATACTTTTGACGGCGAGATAATTAAATTCGTTGGTGTCGGTGCAGCCGCCGGTGAAGGCGATGCCTTCGCAGCGGTTAACGGTTTTGCCGTTGGCGTCTTGCTCGATGAAGGTATCGTCGCGCGTCTTTTTGACCTTCTGCGCGATCTCGGCATAAGCCTGATCCCAGGTGATGTCTTCCCAGTCGGTGGCTCCGGGACGGCGGACTTGCGGCTTGAGCAGGCGGCGGTCGTTGAGGATGTCCTGTTCGAGGGACGACCCCTTGGGGCAGAGCGTGCCGCGGTTGATGGGATGGTCGGGATCGCCTTCGACGTGGAGGACTTGAGGAATCGCGTTTTTGGCCTTGTCGCCCAAGGTGTAAATGATTACGCCACAACTGACAGCACAATAAGGACAGGTGCTGCGGGTTTCGCTGGCACGGGAAATCTTGAGAGAGGCAGTCTGAGCGTAGACGGGAGCGAGATCAAAGCCGAGGGCGGAGAATGCGCTTCCGCCAAGCACGGTGCCCTTGAGAAAATTCCTGCGAGAGAGTTCCATTTTTGCTGCCCCCGGTACTGCGCTTTCCAGAAAATTACGGAGGTGAACTTTTGAGACGCCCACGACAGCGTCCAGTGTTTACTCGCTAATGCGGAGAACTATAAACCTGTTGGGCGGAGGCGTCAATCGGGGAAGGTAGGGAGGAAAAATCGATCAGTCGATCTGGTCGAATTCTTTCTGAATAATCCGACTTCATCGTTTCCTTGTGCAGATGGCGGAGTTTGCCGGTAGTGGTGCAGTTCAACTGCACGACTAGCAGTCTGCAGAACAATTTCATCCACGGTTTCTCTTGATTCTTACTTTGGGCGCGTAGATTGTCGGCCAGTGCTTCCAATACATGCGATCGAAACAGAATTCCGCGTGACGCTGCAAGTGCTTTGGCACGACGAAGGATAGCTCCGGAAATTTCCAACTCAATTTTCATGAGACATGCTCCAGTCTAAAGTCAATTGACGGGCATGTTTGATCGGAAGATTTTACTTTACGTTGGCGTTTGGTTCGTGAGATTTTTCCGTGAAAGCGAGGGTTACGGTAGTGACCGCGCGGATGCTCGGCGTACTCACAAAACGAAGCGGACCGGCGCGATGAGCCACCGGTCCGCGATTTAACTCCTGCTTCTAGCCTTTATTGATGGAAATCATCCAGCAAGGGGTTGCTGCTCTGGTTCTCGGATGAACTCACCGGCAGGATGACGGCCTGCGTGGGAGAGATCATGTAGAGATAGACTTGGGGGACGCCGTCCTGCTCAATCTCAAATTTTCCGTCAGGACCGCCGGGATAGAGGGCATAGGTCGCCACGATTGTGCTGCTCTGTGTGCCCGGGCAGCTTCCGCCGCAACCATTCTGACCGGCATTTTGGTATGAAATTCCGGTCAGATTGCCGGCTCCGTCGGCGTGGATCTCGATGATCTGAGCCTTCGCATTCGGGTCGTCGATGTCTTGACCTCCGCCGAAGTAGTTACCGCTGAGCGACGCGACCGTGAAGCCGCTTCCCACTTGCGGGGTCATCATACCCAGCGTTACCGAGTTGTCAGTCCCGGTGACGAAGGCCTGATTCTTGGCAACGAGATAGAAGACGGGATTGTGTCCGCCTCCACCTCCGCCTCCGCATTGCGTGAAGCTGGTTAAGGTCATGCGACCGTTCGTTGCCACGCTGTAAGTTCCCGACCCGCAGATCGTTCCCATGGTGCCGCCCTGGTTCTGGTCGGCATCGATGGAGATCGTACCGCTGCCATTTGTCGTTACGAAACCGGCGGTTGCCTGAGGCGAGCCTCCGTTGTTGCCGACGCCTTGCAGTTCGATGACGCTGATGCCATTGAGCGAGGCATCGGTGAAGGTTCCGCTTTGCTGCAGCACCTGGCCGGCCATGATCATCGACGGCGACTCTGTATTGTCGGCCGCCATCATCACCAGTTCCGTAGAACTGACGACATAGAAGACGAAGTTCACGGTAACGTCCGGAGCGCTAACGAACATGCTGACCGTGCCGCGTCCAGTGGTCGAAGACACGACGCTGAAATCGCTGGCGCTCAGATTTGTGGTGCCAACGTTTCCTGAGCATCCATTGCCCGAGCAGCTGTCGTCGTAATCCGCCGAGCCAGTCAGGGTGCCGCTACCGTTGGAGTTAAATTCTCCGGCAATGCCGAAGCGGTTGGAACCTTGATCTGCTCCGACAAATCCAAAGGCGTAATTGCCGCTTATCTTGCTGGTGGAGAAGGCGGAGGTTGTCTGCTTGCGCAGCAAGCCGGAAACGACCTCCGTGTTATTGGGATCGTACGAGATGATGTGGCCGTTGCCATCGCTGATGTCCAGCGCGGCTGCGAGTGTGAGAGTTGAGCCACCAGTTGGGGTGACGGTAAGTAGCGCGAGATTGTCGGAATTCACGCAATAGGTGCCGGTGAGCGCGCCCGTCGTGGGTCCGTTGATTTGATCGGAGGAATCCAGGCTCCCACTTGAAATGTTTCCCGCTCCATCGGCTACAAAGCTGCCCACGGCACTTGTGGCGTCATTTGTAGTTTTCCAGCCGTTCACCATCAGGGCATAGTTCCCCTTGAGGTTGGCATTATTTCCGCAATCTCCAATCACGATGCTGACGCTGGCGCTGGCCGTTTCCGACGCCGAATCGGTGACCGTAATCGTAAAGGTGGAGGTCCCCGCCGCGGTTGGCGTTCCGAGGATGTTTCCGTTCCCGTTACTGTTGCTGATGGAGAGTCCACCGGGGAGAGTGCCGCCGGTGATGCTCCAGGTGTAAGGCTGCACTCCACCGTTGGCCTGCAAAGACGTGTTGTAGACCCAGCCTTTGTCGCCGCCAGGCAGCGTCGTCGATTGGATGGTCAACGGTGTTGTCGCACCGACGCTGATCGTGTAGGTGTTCGGGCCGGCGGTGTCGCTGGCGCTGTCCGTCACCGAAACCGTGAATGAGACAGTCTGGATCGCAGTGGGAGTTCCGCCCAGCGACAAGGTGTTGCCACCGGTGTTCCAGGCGTACAAGTTATCTCCGAGACTGACCTGGGCTCCGTTGGTGGGGACGGGTGTCCCGTTCACGGTGAAGGTGTAGTTAGGTCCTACGCCGCCTGAGGCGTTGATAGCTCCGCCCCAACTTTGGCCGACGACGGTGCTTCCTACGGATCCGGGCGCTGGCAAGGTCAAAGGCGCGTTAGCTGTCTGGAAGGTGACCTGTACTCCGGCGGAGTTGCCATTCACATCGCTGGCGGTGATCTGCCAGTTGTAGTTCGAACTGGCGTTCAGGCTGGATACGCTGGGCAGATCGCCCGAGCCTGTTGGATCGACGTCCCAGGTGATGGAGGTGATCGAACTGGAGAAGCCGTTCGAGTTGGAGTTGTTGCCCGGTATCTGCCAGATCTGGTTTCCGTTCTGATCCGACAGTTGGAATTGATAGACGTAGCTGCTGGCGTTCTGAGGATCGGTCCAGCTGAAGTTTGGTGTCGTGCTCACGCCGCTTCCCTGCGGCGAGAGGTTGGTGGCGAAGGCATTCAGCACGGCGCTGACGGTGACCGTCAGAACTTCGGAGGAGCCATCGCTGTAGGTGACGTTCAAGGTGTAGGTATCGCCGACTTGCGGGGTCGCGCCGTTGAGGTTAGTCCAATAGCTGAACTGATCGGAGTTGCCAGAGAAGCCGCCAGTGGCAACGTCTGCGGGAATCACGACTCCGAGGGCAGGTCCGGTGGCGAGTTCGACGGCCACCGGCAGTTTGACAAGGCCGTTGACGTTGAAGCCGATGTTGTAAGAAATGTTGGTGCCGTTTGAGTTGATCTGTTCCCAAGCTTGCGTCATCACCGCGGCGGTACTATTGCCGCTCGGTAAAGTCAGATCTTCATTGGTCATGTTGCCGGTGACGGGAACAGGGGCCTGGTTGTTTCCGTTGGTGTTGGTAACTTGTCCCGGTCCGGTCAAAAGGCCGGAATTGTTCTGGTCGAGGATGCCGACGAAGAAGTAATCGGATGCAGTCGGAACCTGGACGGTATACGATGCAGGGCTTTTCGGCGGACTGGTCTTGCTTCCCACTACATCGACATAGACGGCGCCCGTGCTCTGATTGTAGAAGCCCACATACAACGGCCCGGTGGCCGTCTGACTAAAGGTGACCGTGCCGGAAACCGTATTGCCGCCGGTGGGAGCGCCGATGGTCATAGCATTAGAAGGACTTGACCAACTGCTCGTCGAGCTTCCTGCCACACCTTGGGCGCGGAAGTAGAGGACTTGTCCGTTAGTTAGCCCGTTGATGATCCACGGATTGTTATTGCCGGTTGCCGGGAAGCTCCTGCTTCCGGTGATTGAGGAGAACGACGAACTGGTGCTCCATTGGACAGTGTAAGAGGCCGGCATCTCGATGCCGTTGTTGTTCCTGATCGTCTTGAAGGAGACGAATGCTCCGCCATTGAATGCGCCGTTTCCGTTGTTTGCGTTCCACACCGGAGCGGTGCTGAGAGTTATTGCGCCCGGATCGGACAGCGTTAAGGCGACACCGGTGACGGGCGAGCTGACGACCGTTATGTTCGACACGCTGCCGGTTGGATTGGAAGCGTTCTGGGCGCCGTAGCCCAGGTTGTCCATATAGGCCTGCAAGGTGTAGGTGCCGGGTTGCACGCCGTGTATGGTGAAGGCTCCGCCCGAAGTGAGTACGGCTTCGGAGATGCTTGTGCCCAGGTTATTGTTGCAGCCGCCACAGTTGTTGCTGTTCAGCTGCAGATAGACCCAGCCAGTTTTCGAGCCACCATAACTAACCGTGCCCGAGACGGTGTAGCCCGGAAGCTGCGTGCCAATGACAATCGTGTAGCTGTTGCTGACGGAGACGGGCGGATTTTCGCTGTCGGTAACTTGAACCGTGAAGGTATAGCTGCCCGTTGTGGTCGGCTGTCCGGTGATGTCGAGACTGTTGTTATTGTTGTTGAAGCTGAGCCCCGGCGGCAGACTGCCGGTGATGACGCTCCAGCTATAGGGCTGTAGACCGCCGGCCGCATTCACCGCGCTGTTGTATTGAGCGCCAGTGCTGCCGTCTGGTAGTGATGTCGTAGTGATGGTAAGCGCGGCGTTGATGGTAATGCTTAGATTGGCGGTCGCCGTTTCTGGGGTTGGTTGAGTCGAATCGGTGACTTTGGCCGTAAAGTTGGAGGTTCCGGTCGCGGTCGGAGTGCCGGTGATGGCGCCAGTGTTGGCGTTCAAGCTTAGTCCTGCCGGCAGCGAGCCTGCGCTGATGCTCCAAGTGTAGGGCGTTACTCCGCCGCTCGCCTGCAGCACTCCGTTCTGGTAAGGCGCATTCACAACGCCGCCTGGGAGTCCCGTCGTGATGATCGCAAGGGGCGCGCTGTTGTTGACGGCGATGATGAGGTTCGCCGACGCGGTTTGCGGCGTTGGCGTCTCGGAATCGGTCACGGTCACTGTGAAGTTATAGGTTCCCGTTGACGTGGGAGTGCCGGTGATCGCGCAGTTCACATTGCTGCCACAGCCGGTGGATGAAAGTGACAGGCCCGGAGGCAGGCTTCCGGCAGTAACTTGCCAGGAGTAAGACTGCACGCCGCCCGAGGCCTGCAGGGTTGCGCTGTAGGTATTGCCGAGCACTCCGTTAGACAGACTGGTCGTGTTTACCTTCAGAGTTGGCGCGCTGATGGCGATGCTGAGATTCGCCGACGCGGTCTTCTTGGTGGGCGATTCGTTGTCGGTTACGGTGACAGTGAAATTCGTAGTGCCGGTGAAGGTTCCGCTGGGCGTGCCGGTGATTGCGCCGGTGCTGGTGTTCAAAGACAGACCTGCGGGCAAGCTGCCGGTGGTTATCGCCCATGTGTAGGGAGTAATGCCGCCAGCTGCTGCCAGCGTCTGATTGTAAGTTGTTCCGATGACGCCTGCTGCGAGAGAGGTAGTGGTTACCGTTAAGGCTGGGTTCACCACGATGCTCAGGTTCGCGGTGGCGGTCTTCGCGGTTGGCGTCTCCGAGTCGGTTACGGTTACGGTGAAGTTCGCGGTGCCGGAGGCGGTCGGTGTGCCGGAGATGACTCCGGTGGTTCCGCTGAGACTTAAACCCGCGGGCAAGCTGCCAGTCGTCACTGCCCACGTGTAAGGAGCGATGCCGCCGGTGGCCTGCAACGTTGTGCTCGGGTACAGCGAGTTGACGACGCCCACGACAAACGAGCTCGATGTTGTCGTGACGCTTAGCGGGGCGACCGTTATCGTGATGCTGAGGTTGGCGGTGGCCGTTTGGCTGGTGGGCGTTTCGGAATCAGTCACCGTAACGGTGAAACTATCGGTGCCGACAAATGTTCCGGTCGGAGTACCGGAGATCACGCCCGTCGAGGCATTCAACGACAAGCCTGAGGGTAGGCTGCCCGTTGTGACCTTCCAGGTGTAAGGTGTGATTCCGCCGGTTGCCTGCAGAGTTTGGTTGGTATAGACAGTGCCAATCGATCCATTGGCGAGCGATGTCGTTGTAACCTTCAACGGCGGCGCGCTGATGACGATGCTCAGGTTCGCTGACGCGGTCTGTTTGGTGGGCGATTCGTTGTCGGTTACGGTGACGGTGAAGCTCACGGTGCCAGTGAAAGTTCCACTCGGCGTGCCGGAGATCGCGCCTGTACTCGCGTTCAGGGATAGGCCAGCTGGCAGGCTGCCTGAGGTTATCGACCACGTGTATGGAGTGATGCCTCCCGCCGCCGCCAGCGTTGCGCCGGGATAGGTGGTGCCGATCACACCTGCTGGCAAAGTGGCGGTCGTGACTGACAAGGCTGGATTCACCACGATGCTCAAATTCGCGGTGGCGGTCTTGGCAGTTGGTGTTTCCGAGTCGGTCACAGTAACGGTGAAGTTCGCTGTGCCGGAAGCGGTCGGTGTGCCAGAAATCGCTCCGGTGGCTCCGTTCAGAGTTAAACCCGCGGGCAGGTTGCCAGTCGTCACCGCCCACGTGTATGGGGCGATGCCGCCGGTGGCCTGCAACGTTGTGCTCGGGTAGACCGAGTTGACGACACCCACGACAAACGAGCTCGATGTTGTCGTGACGGTTAGCGGAGCGACCGAGATGGTGATGCTGAGGTTGGCGGTGGCTGTCTGGCCGGTGGGTGTTTCGGAGTCGGTTGCGGTAACCGTGAAACTATCCGTGCCGACAAATGTTCCAGTCGGCGTGCCGGAGATGACTCCCGTGGCGGCATTCAATGACAGACCAACGGGCAGGCTGCCGGTAGTCACCGCCCACTTGTAGGGTGTGATGCCGCCCGTAGCTTGCAAGGTTTGGTTGGTGTATACGATGCCGACGGAACCGCCAGCGAGCGATGTTGTTGTCACCTTCATCGGCGTGGCGCTGATGGCGATGCTCAGGTTCGCTGACGCGGTCTGTTTGGTGGGCGATTCGCTGTCGGTTACGTTGACTGTGAAGCTCACAGTGCCGGTGAAAGTTCCACTCGGCGTGCCGGAGATCGCGCCCGTGCTGGCGTTCAAGGACAGGCCTGTGGGCAGGCTGCCTGTGGTTATCGACCACGTGTAGGGAGTGATGCCACCCGCTGCCGCGAGACTTGCACCGGGGTAAGCCGTGCCAATGACACCCGCTGGCAAAGAAGCGGTTGTCACCGACAAGGCTGGATTCACCACCATGCTGAGATTGGCTGTGGCAGTCTTGGCTGTCGGCGTTTCGGAATCAGTTACGGTGACGGTGAAGTTCGTGGTGCCGGAGGCGGTCGGTGTGCCGGAGATGGCTCCGGTGGCGGCGTTGAGAGTTAGACCCGCCGGCAAGCTACCAGTTGTCACTGACCATGTATAAGGCGAGATGCCGCCGGTCGCTTGTAAGGTGGCGCCCGCGTAGACGGAGCTGACTACGCCAACGGGTAGAGAGCTTGATGTCGTGGTGACGCTGAGCGGAGCGACCGAGATCGCGATACTCAAGTTGGCGCTAGCCTTCGCTTGGGTCGGCGTCTCGGAGTCGTTTACGGTAACCGTGAAGCTATCGGTGCCGACAAATGTTCCGGTCGGCGTACCAGAGATCACGCCTGTCGCAGCGTTTAGCGACAAGCCTGCCGGCAAGCTGCCAGTGGTGATGGTCCACGAGTACGGTGCGATTCCGCCCGTCGCCTGCAGAGTTTGGTTGGTGTAGACGTTCCCGATCGTTCCGCCTGCGAGCGATTGCGTCGTGACGCTTAGCGGCGGCGCGCTGATGACGATGCTTAGATTCGCCGACGCGGTCTGCTTGGTGGGCGATTCGTTGTCGGTGACGGTGACGGTGAAATTGACGGTTCCGGTGAAAGTACCGCTGGGCGTGCCAGAAATCGCGCCGGTGCTGGAGCTCAGCGAGAGTCCAGCGGGAAGGCTGCCGGTGGTCACTGCCCAGGTGTAGGGCGAGATGCCGCCCGCTGCGGCCAATGTTGTCGCCGGATAGCTAGTGCCAATCACTCCCGCCGGAAGCGACGCGGTCGTCACCGATAAAGTTGGATTTACCACGATGCTCAGATTGGCGGTGGCGGTCTTCGCCGTTGGCGTTTCCGAGTCGGTGACAGTGACGGTGAAGTTCGCGGTGCCGGAGGCAGTCGGTGTGCCGGAGATGGCTCCGGTGGCGGCGTTGAGAGTTAGACCCGCCGGTAAGCTGCCTGTCGTAACGGCCCACGAGTAAGGAATGATGCCGCCGGTGGCTTGCAAAGTCGCGCCCGGATAAATGGAGCCGGCGACGCCTACGGCCAGCGAACCGGAAGTAGTCACGCTCAGCGGCGCGACGGAGATCGCGATGCTGAGGTTCGCGTTCGCGGTTTTTGCGGTCGGCGTTTCGGAGTCGGTCGCGGTGACGGTGAAGTTTACGGTGCCGACGTATGTTCCGGTCGGAGTGCCAGAGATAACGCCGGTGTTGCCATTCAACGATAACCCAGCGGGAAGGCTACCCGCGGTCACTGACCACTTGTAGGGCGAGATTCCACCAGTAGCCTGCAGGGTTTGACTCGTGTATGCATTGCCGATGGATCCACCGGCGAGCGAGGTCGTCGTCACGCTCAACGGGGGCGCGCTGACGGTGATACTCAGGATGGCGGTGGTAGTGGCGTGCGTCGGCGTCTGCGAGTCAGTCGCGGTGACGGTGAAATTCGTGGTGCCGGTGAAGGTGCCGCTGGGTGTGCCGGAGATCGCACCGGTCGCGGAGTTTAAAGTCAATCCAGAGGGCAGGCTTCCAGTCGTGACTGCCCAAGTGTAAGACGGTACTCCGCCGGTCGCTTGCAGCGTCTGGTTATAGGCTGTGCCGGTTGTTCCGGCGGGTAAAGAGCCAGTCGTGATGGTCAACGCTGGGGGGGCGTTTATGGTGACGGCTACCGCCTGGCTGGCGGACATCTTCGCCGCATCGGTGATTTGGAATGTGACCGAACTATTGCCAGCAGGACCGGTCGCCATGCCCGAGACGGCTCCGGTGTTGCTGTTCAGGCTCAATCCCGCGGGCAAAGAGCCAGAGGTTATCGCGAAGGTATATGGGCTGGTTCCACCCGACTCAGTCAGAGTGCCGTTGTAGGCGGTACCTGCGGTTGCGGAAAAAGAAGTTGTGGTGATCGCTGGCAGGGGCGCGACTTTAATCTGCAAGGTCGCAATCTTCGTCGCATCGCTAACAGAGGTTGCGGTCACGGTTGCGGTGAACGCGGTGGTGACACTGGCAGGGGCATCGTAAGTGGCCGACGACGTGGAGGTGTTGGCGAGAGCGCCGCCGCCCGAAACCGCCCAGGTGACGCCGGCTGTTTTCGGATCATTCTTGACCGTTGCGGTGATGGCAACCGTCTGCGCTTGATCGACGCCCTGCGTGCTGCTGGGAGTTAATGCAACCGCGATGGGCGGAGCCGCTGAAGAACCGCATCCAGACAGAATCAATAAAACAGAAACGATGAACGCTGAGAGTAATCCTGCACGGGCAACACGCTTCACAATTCCCCCTTGACGGCGGGAGTTTTAAAACCTTCTCCCGTCTCGTCAGAAAGGGCATACTCCTTTAGTGAAACTCGTTACTCAAGTTACCCAAGTACCGCCTTTCGTGTACGAACCTTGAAGATGGGAGAGTGGTGAGGGTCAAATGCGGTGCTGGGTGGGCGTTCTCAGGCATGCTTCAGTTTGCCGGGCGTGCGTGACGAGTCAAGTTTATGCAGACTAAAGTAATGGTGTCCGCATTCTGCCCGCTCAACCGAGGTGCTGGCGTTGCGCGGTGGGAGAGGGAGAGTAATAATCGGAGCGCGGTTCGATCACAATGATTAATTGCACCACCGTCCCTCAATTTCATCTTCACTCAAATCATCTTGAGTCACAGCGACTCTAGTTACATTATCTTTATTCACCATGTCTAACCCGGGCGGGGCGCAGAGCGAATGGCAACGGAGGATTGCGCGGGCGGAGGATCTGGGCGCGCAATATAGTTTTGCGGCGGAAATCTTACGCTTTTTTGCGGTGGTTGCACGCTTCCAAGGAAAATTCTTTGGAGAGATTGGAAATTCCTTGCGATCGAGTTCTGGCGCTCCTGGAGTCGCGGCGGACGGCGAGGCTTTTGCTCGGCCGCTGCCGCGCGATGTGACCCGGCAGTTTGGGCAATTTTTGGCGGTGGTTGAAGAGAGTGGTACGCCGGCCCTTCGGGATGCGGCGCGCGAATTGCGAGCGGGCGGGGAAGATTCTCATGCGCGACTGCTGACGGATTTCTGGGAGGGGAACGAGAGCGGGGCGCCATCGCCACATGACTTTTTTGCCCGCGCTTATCTTCAACCTTATGCGGTTGGATTGCGGGCGGGCATGCGGTGGAGCGGGTCGACACCTTATATTTGCCCGTTTTGCAAACGGAAGCCGGGGCTGGGCGTGCTGCGTCCGCTGGGAGATGGCGGGCAGCGCTCGCTGGTGTGCTCATTTTGTTTAGCGGAATGGGAATTTCGGCGGATTGTTTGTCCGGGATGCGGGGAAGAGGATCATACGAAGCTGCCGGTGTATACGGCGGAGGAGTTGAAGCATGTGCGGGTGGAAAGTTGCGACAGTTGCCGGACCTATATAAAAACGGTGGACATGACGAAGATGGGGCGAGCGGAGCCAATTGTGGATGAGATGGCGGCGATTCCGCTGGATGTTTGGGCGGAAAAGCAGGGGTATGTGAAGCTGCAATGGAATTTGCTGCAGTTATAGCTTCGTGGATCGGCACCCCTTCGCAGGGGAATTAGGCGTTCAGGAGATTCCGATTTAAGCGCCGGCAAGAAGCACAGACCACAGGGGACACAGAGGTGCACGGAGGTTCATGGGACTTAATTGCTTCCCTGGACGAAACCGAATTGATAGTCGGAGTAGTTTTAGGTGGACTTGCACTCACGATTTGAGCTGGGCGAGTTGATTCTTCGCGTCCGCGGCACTGCTGGAATTGGGGTTGATCTTCAAGACTCGCTCGAACTGTTGGCGGGCCAGCGTGGGTTGACCGCTTTTTGCATAGGCCATTCCGAGGTGATAGTGGATGTCAGGACTGTCGGGGGCCTTATTTTTTTCCTGGAGTTTTAAGGCTTCTTGAAGGAGGCCGATCGCCGACTGGTAGGCGGCTTTCTGGTAATAGATCCACGCCAGTGTGTCGGCGACCGAAGGTGAATCGGGCTGGCCTTTTCTTGCCGTCTGCGCTAGCGACATCGCGACGTCGAGATTACCGCCGGTTTGCACCATCAATTTTGCCAGGTTGCTGGAGGCCATTGGATCTTGGGAATTGAGGGTCAATGCGTTCTGATAGGCGTCCTCGGCTTTTTTCCAGTCGGACTTTGATTCATACAACTTTCCCATTACGACGTGGAGGGCCGGTTCGCGCGGGTTGTTCGTGAGCGCCTGCTGGGCGGTGCTGAGAGCCTGATCAATCTCTCCCTTCGCGGCCTGCACCTGGCAAAGCTTTAGCACGGCGTCAGAATTGTGCTTGTCGAGGGCAACGGATTTGTCGAAGGCTGCTTCGGCGGCGCCGAGGTCTTTTTTGTTGTGGAATAATGCCGTGCCGAGCAGATCGTAGAAGCTGCTATTGTTTGGGGATTTCGCAATCTGCTCACTGGCGGCGGCGACGGCCTTGTCGGGTTGCTTCTGAGCAATGAACGTATTCATCAGGCCGCGCAGGGCGTCATTCGAATTCGGTTCGCGGTCGAGGGCTTGCCGGTAGGGAGATTCTGATTCCCTAAATCGCCCCTGAACGAAGTCGAGATTTCCCATTTGGACGTAGCCGGCCGAGCTGTTGGGAGACACGTCGATGGCCTTGCGCACATCGGCTTCGGCGGGAGCGAACTGTTTGCGATTCATCTCAGAAACGGCGCGCAGAGCGTAGCCGTCTGGTAAGGTGGGCCGCAGATTGATCATCTGCGTGGAGGTTTGTGCGAGGGTAGTCATATCGCCCTTGCGCATTGCCAGCAAAGCTAAGGCGCGCTGCGCGTCGGCCAAGTCGGGGCGCAAACGCACTGCTTCTCTCAACTCGCCCTCCGCGTTTTCGAGGTTGCCTAATTTTTGGAGTGCGATCGCTAGGTGATAGTGGGCTTGAGCATTGCTGGGGTCATTCTTTATGACCGTCTGGAGAGTGTTGGCGGCTCCGCTGGCATCTCCGGCGTGAAGTTGCAACTCACCGCGATCGATCAGAGCTTCGTTGTCGTTGGGATTGCTTTTGAGAATTTCATCGTTTAGCTTGGCCGCCTCAGGGTCACGGTCCTTGAGGATGAGCAGTTCAATATAGTTCTTCTTTACCTGCAGATCCTTGGGATGCTCCTGATAGAGGGAGGCATACTCTGCAACGGCGTTGTCCAAGTCGTGGGTCACGAAATAGAAGTCGCCGAGAAGGCGATAGCCGGAGGAGTCGTCGGGGAAGTCGCGTTTGGACTGTCGAAGAAATTCCGCTGCGTCGGCTTTCTTACCTTCTTCGAGGTATAGCCGCGCTAGGGCTGCTCGCGGGTCAGGATTTTTCGGATCGATCTGAATTGCTTGGTGCAATTGCTGTTCGGCCTCAGCAAATCGGGCCCGCGACTGATAAGAGCTCGCCAGCATCAAGCGCGGATCCATTGCTTTAGGATTCAATTCGATAGCCTTTTGGAAATTGAGCTCGGCGGCATCCGGTTGATTGTTCCTCCTCTGCATCAGCGCTAGATTAAAATAAAAGTCCCAATCGGCGGGATCCAACGCGATGGCTTTCTGCATCTCCTCAATGGCAGCTGGGAAGTTCGCTTGAGCAGCCAGCAGATTGGCATTCATGAAATGAGTTTTTGGTTCGTTCGGCCATTTTTGGCGTATCAAGTCGACCTGTTCCTGCGCCTGCTTAATGCCACCCGTTGCGATCAGGAGGCGGGCCATTTCGAGGTGAGCGGGATAGTTGTCCGGCTGTAGCTCGAGCGCGCGGGTGAGTTCCTGGTAGGCGCGCGGCCACTCCTGGGTCTTGATGCAACTTTTCGCCAGTTCGTAATGGGCGTCGGCGTAGTTTGGATCGATCTTGATGGCGTTGACGAACTCTATTTCAGCTTCGCGGTATTTGCCAGTCTCGAAGTAGCGCTGGCCACTCTGTAAGTACTTCTCTTTGCGGACATTGGGATCACTGGAACAAGCGGTAAAAAGGAGTGCAATTAGGGCGAGCGATAATAGCGGACGGAGAGCGGAAGAAATTTTCACTACGAAAAACCTCCCTGCAGCGGGCGCAAAGCGAGAACGGATTCTCTACAGCACTATAAGCCACGGTTGCCGGAACGGCAAAAAAGGCGGGTTGGCCATTTGCTACTCCGTTAAGAACAAAGAAAAGTACAGTTGAAGCGCGAAGCGCGAGTTTCGTCCACGTGGCACGCCGCTAATATATTTCTCATGTGTCCCGGAAAGAGGCGTGCGTCATCCTGCTGATAATGAGAGGGTTGCATAAAGGTTGCAAAGGCTTGCAATGAGTCGCAAAAATTATCATTCTTGACAGAATACTGTCCCGGGCTAGAGTAACGTAGTCACAAAAGGTGCAGACCCAAATGAGGCTTGCGCCACGAAACTCCCCCGATCTTGTAAGTGCGTGAGGAGTAGGGATGAATACGAGGGCTATGCGAAGGTTCTGTTGGGTAGCGATGGCAGTGGTGCTGATGTCGTTCGCGCCGTTGGCGCTCGCTCAAGGGTCTATAACGCTGACGGGCGTGCAGGGCAGTTCTTGGGACGGTGTTTACATGAGCCCCTATTACGCTACCGTGAATGGCGCCCAGAATACGACGGTCATCTGCAACGACTTTGCCGACGAGAGTTATCTCAACTCGACATGGAATATCAACAGTACTTCGTTTTCGAACTTGAGCTCCAACCTCGGCAACACGCTTTGGGGATCGTACTACGAGAGCAAGGGCTATACGGCCGGCGCCATCCTCACAATGTATGACGAGGCGGCATGGCTGACGCTAGGTCTGTTGGGTCAGGCGGGCGGGTCGACTAACCAAGCAGAATATTCGTTTGCTGTCTGGGCCGTGTTTGATCCGAACAGCGTTCTGAGTTGGCTGAAGAATGCTGGCGATACGGCCATGTGTAATGCTGTGTTTGGGGCCGGGAACAATTGTGCGAGCACGAACGTGACCAAGAACAGCCTGTTATGGATGGCGCAGCAGAACTACATGAATGGGAACTACTCCAATCTCACCATCCTAACCCCATTAGTCCAAGTAGGTGGGCAGTGGGAGGTGTGTACGCCTTCCATGGGAGGGTCGGGTGGCAATTGCCCAGGTCAGGAGTTCTTTGAACTGGTGCCGGAGGGCGGTACCGCTCTCATGTACCTTCTGTTTGGCGGGATTACTTGCTTTGGGGCCATGTGGATTCGGTCCCGCAGCACCGCGGGTGCGCTGCAAGCCTGACGTAGCCCGTAAGCGAAAAATCAAGCTGCGCCGCTGGAATGGGCGCAGCTTTTAAGTTTCGCGCTCAAGTAATTTTTCCTCGGGTTTTTCTGGCGGGCTCTTTCTTCCGAGTCTTAATTCTCTGGCCTCAGAAAGAGGGGTCTGGCATCTCTTGCGTGAGTTCAAATCCAACAGGGGTCTGAGTGGGGCTGGCAGAATCGGTTTCTCGCAATGTGCCTAGTAAATCTCGCACACGGCGTTCGGCCTCGGCCAGTTGGACTGGATTCATCGATTTCTTCAGGCTGTTCCTAGCGCGATTGACCTGATCAATCGCAACGGAAAACCACAGGTATGCCTGGATGAGATCTCTGTCGCTGGTCCGTCCCTTGGAAAAGATGCGCGCCAGCGCCAATTGCGCAGGGACCACACCTTCTTCTGCGGCCTTTTGACACGAATTGATGGTCTCGGCGTCATACCGATCAGTTGGATCTATCCGGAGAGCTGGCGCGATCAAGGGCGCAGCCGAGCTCTCGCTGAGCGTCATAAACAGGAGTTCGATGCGGTTGGACACGCCAAGTTTATCGAAGATGCGAAACAAGTAATTCTTAATGGTGTGCTGGCTCAGGCCTATGCGTTCAGCAATTTCGCGATTGGTCAGGCCCTCCGCCAGACAGCGCACGACTTGCACTTCGCGCTTGGATAGCAGATTCATGCCCTTTCCGTTGACGGCCCGAATTTTTGGCGTAGCGGCCAATGCTTCCAGCACGAGTGTCAGCTGGTCGTGGCTTACCCATGCTTTTCCTTCGTGTACGCGATGGATGCATAGGCAGAGCACGTCCGAGGATTCTTGAATGTGAAAAACTCCTCTGGCTCCGGCGCGAAAGGCCTCGAGAATGGAGTCTGGCTTCGACGATTCGAGAAGCATCACCGCCCGCGCCTGAGGATTGGTTTCGCGGAGTTCCTGCAAGATCTTCAGGCCGTGATGCGCGTCGCCTTCCGCGGAGGCGCTAAGGACAAATACATCAATTGTCTGGGTAGTCGAAGCGGCTGTCAGGCTTGCGGCGCTCAAGTCTGAGCTGTGGACCTGAAAGGCAGGATCGCGCTTGAGAGCGCCAGCCAGCAATTGCGTATGAAAAGGCGAATTGTCGGCGACGAGAACGCGAATCATAGGAGCAGGCTGGCTGTGGTCGTGCATTAGTCCCTTCAACGGTACGCCGAAAATCTGGAGCCTCAGTTCAATTGGTTAGCCGGCTACAAAAGCCTTGACGCCTGACAAGAGTTGTCATCTACCTCAGCGGTTGAGGCTGCGGGGATTGCCCCCCACCACCGCGGTACAGCAACCGTGAGGCACGAACGTACTTTGTTTTGAATTGTCGAACTTGGGGGAGAAACACATTCCCGACGGGAGCCGTCCTCCATTGAGGAGCTACCCGTCAAGACCACTAATGTTATCAAGAAATGCCTGACTCTGACAAGTGCATTGGCGGCCTTAAGTGGCAATTGTTTGCAATGGTCGCACGGCCTTGCAAGGTTGCACCCCACAACTATGCCACAGACCTTTGTGCCATTTGAGTCGGGCTGGCTCGGGAACTTCATCAGATAAGTCTAGTGTATGTAGTAACTTAACGAAGTTATCCCATCGGCTTTTTGGAATTTATCATATCGAGCACTGGACGCGAAAATGAGAAGATCGCCTCTAAGGGCGAAGTTGTGGTCAGTGAGTAATTGCACCCGCTTACCTGCGAGAACTACTTCTCTGAGTTCGCGTACCTCTTGCAACGAACTGCACCCGCGCATAAATTGTGAGCATTGAACGTGGACAACGTTTCCGTTTGAAACCAGGTTGCTTCAAATTCCCGTTTGACAAGGTTTTCAGGCGTAAATATAGTCTACTAAAGTAGTAGTGATTAAACCTTCCCCCCGTACCACACGTCGTCTTATCCCCCGAAGCTACGTGTCTTAGTCTTTTTCTACATTTTCATTTTTAGTTTTTGGGGTCACTTCGGTCTATGTGACTCAGAGGGCGAAGCTATGGCGGCGGGCACTCAGGTCTGGGAAAGCACGGGCGCAGCGCCAGTTATCGGCGAACTCAGCGAAAGCTGGTACGCGGTGCAGACTCGCGCACGGCATGAAAGAGTTGTGGTGCAGCGGTTCCGTGAAAAAGGTCTGACTACTTTTTTGCCGCTGATCACCGAGGTGCGTCGCTGGAGCGACCGCAAGAAATCGGTTGAAGTGCCGCTATTCGGTTGTTATGTGTTCGTCAAGATGCTGGCTACCAATGAAGATCGCCTCAAGGTACTACGTACCGACAGCGTCTTCGACTTAGTTGGAGTTTCGCGATACGGAACGCCGATTCCCGACGATCAGATCGACGCGGTGCGAACCATTGTGGAAGGGCGAGTGAATTGGGAGTCCTATCCCTTCCTCAAGATCGGCCAGCGCATACGCATTCGCAGCGGCGCCTTGGCTGGGGTCGAAGGTATTCTGGTTTCTAAGGATGGAAAACGATCGGTCGTAGTTTCCGTTGATGCGATCCAGCGGTCTCTTTCGGTTCGAGTTGAAGGATACGAGATCGAAGCCGCCTAGTTTTTCCGCAGCAAATCCCTTCCAACAGAAAGAACAAACAACTCCGTGGCAACCAACGCGATTGCATCGGTGCATCTTCTCGTCGTAAGCCGGGAACCGGCTGTGCTCCGGCCTCTGTGGTCAATCGGCGAATCTAACTGCTGGCATCTGGAGACGGCAGCGAGCGGATGGGAAGCGCTGGAGCGACTGCAAAACGGGGCGAGCCCCAACTTGCTTCTGCTCGAGTTATCCGACAGTGACAGCGACGGTCTGCACATGCTGCGGTGGTTGCGCAGAGTGCGTCCGCAGCTTCCGATTATTTTGATCTCTCCCACGGACGAACTAAAAGACAAGCAAGAAGCGATGCGGCTGGGCGCTCAGGCAGTTCTGGTGCGGCCCTTCGAAGAGCAACAGCTCGAATTTATAATCCGGCGGAACCTCGAGGCGATTTCCTCAAATACGGCGAGCGATATCCACAGCGAAGACGTTGAGCCGATTGGAGACGGGGCATTCTTTATTGCGGCTAGCCCAATCATGCGCAAGCTGCGGGTGCAAGCGGAACTGCTAGCGCAAGCGCAGGTCCCGGTGCTGATCGTCGGAGAGAGCGGCAGCGGAAAGAGTGTGGCGGCACAGTTGATCCACGCGCTATCGATCCGCGCCGGATCCAAACTGCTCAAGGTAAACTGTGCGGCATTGCCCGGCCATCTTTTGGAAGAAGAGCTATTCGGATGTGAGAAGGATCTGGAAGCGGGATGCCCAAGAACCCGTGTCGGCAAACTCGAATTGTGCGATAAGGGGACGCTGCTGCTGGATGAAATCCTCGAGATGCCACCCGATGTGCAGCATATGCTACTGCAGGTTCTACAGAATAAGCGGCTGGTGAGACTGAACGGAGATAAAGCAATTGACGTTGATGTAAGAATACTGGCCTTGACCAGCGCCAACATCGATCAGGCCGTTGCCAGCAAGAAGCTTCGCGAAGACCTTTACTACCACCTGAGTGCTTTCACGCTGCAGGTTCCGCCGCTGCGCCAGCGGAAAGAAGCGATTCCGCTATTTTTACACTACTTCATGCAGCAGTTGACGAAACACTATGGGCTGCCTGCCCGTGACTTCTCGCCATCTGTTCTGGAAGCCTGCCAGCGCTATGCGTGGCCGGGGAATTTGAGCGAACTGGAGCGGTTCGTAAAGCGATACCTGGTGATGCCGGATTCCGAGTTCTCGTCGGGACAGGAAGCTGTTCCAGGCGGAATGACAGATGCTGGTTATTCCTTTCCGCGATTGATGGCACCTGCGACGGCGAGCACCAGCGACTCACTGGAGCAGGCACCGGAGTCGCTGAAATCGCTGGTGCAGGGCGTACGAGTCGAGGCCGAACGCAATGCGATTGTCGCCGCACTGCAGAAGACTGGGTGGAATCGCAAGGCAGCGGCGCGCATGATTAAAGTGAGCTACCGAACGCTGCTGTACAAGATCGACCAGTACCATTTGCGGCCGTCGACGCCGGGCTTGCCAGAGGAACAGGGCGCTAACGGAAACGGCAATGGCAATGGATTTAGGAGTCATGGCATCCCAGGAAGACTGGATTAAGTTCGTCTAAATCGACTCTCTCAGGAATATCTATGAGCACTTTTATCAAGGACTCTTATTCGCGGCGTGTAACGATGCTGGCCGCATGCTTGCTGGTGATGGGCCGGCTTGTGGCGCAAACTACACCGTCCAAATCCGCGGGCGATTCGAATGCGGACGCGGCGACTCCTACGCACGCAGTTTCTACTGAAGGATCCACGAAGCCGCACGACGACACTTTTGTCATCGGCGACGACGACGTGTTGGCGATTAACGTGTGGAAAGAGCCGGATGTTTCACGGTCCATCCCGGTGCGCTCGGATGGCAAAATTTCGCTGCCTCTGGCGGGGGAAATGCAGGCAGCAGGGCTAACCCCGTTGGCATTGGAGCGGGAGATTGCGAGCAAGCTGCAGAGTTATATTTCCGAGCCCGAAGTTACGGTAATGGTGCAGCAGATCAATAGTCAGAAGTTCAATATTCTGGGAATGGTGAGCAAGCCGGGCTCGTTCCCGCTCACTAACTCGGCGACCGTGCTGGATGCGATTGCGCTGGCGGGCGGGTTTCGGGATTTTGCCAAGAAGAAATCGATCTACGTTTTGCGACGGAACGCCGACGGCAGTGAGGTGCGCATCCCCTTCAACTACAAGGAAGTCGTGAAAGGGCAGAATCCTGCTCAGAATATTAAGCTTCAGCCGCGCGACACGATTGTGGTGCCCTAAGAGCAGTTATGTTTATACGAGCTTGCTTGAGTTTTGCGTTGCTGATGGCTATGCCAGCATGGTCGCAAGTGGATACGAATAGCACTGTTCCGGCAAGCCCGGTTAGTGATGCTGCACCGATGCTTACGCCGCCCCCAGTGAGTGGACAGAATTACCCGACCGCCCCGGCGGGAGAAGCGCGGGCCAATTACTTACGCTATGGGCTGACTTTCAATACTGCCTACAGCGACAATGCGGTGGGATCAGGTGGAGGCCCGGTTAGCGAGGCGAGTTATTCTCTATGGCCAACGATCGCCCTGGATGAAACGACCTCGACGCTGCATTCGACGCTCACGTACAGCCCGGGATTTACCTTTTATCAGCAGACGAGCGCCCTGGACGCCTCAGATCAAACTGCTTCGATCAACTTAAGTTACCGTGTGAGTCCGCACGTGACTCTCAGCGGAGGGGATAGCTTCCACAAAAGCTCGAGCGTGTTTAACGAGCCAGACAACGCGCCGGGGACGGTTTCGGGCGGAGCGCAGGTACCTAACCTTTCGGTGGTTGCGCCAATCGCCGAGGTTCTTAGTAACTCGGGGAACGTGGGCGCGACTTACCAGTTCGCCGCGAACGGCATGGTCGGAGCAAGTGGGACATTTACGAATCTGCATTATCCAAATCCGGCGCAGGTTTCTGGACTGGGTGATTCGAGTTCGCAGGGCGCATCGGCTTTCTCTTCGCTTCGCGTTTCGAAGATGCATTACTTCGGCGTGAATTACCAATATCAGAGATTGCTAGCTTATCCGACTGAAGGTTTGAACGAGACGCAAACGCACGCAGTTCTTTTCTTCTATACGCTGTACGCCACGCCGACTTTGTCCGTTTCGTTCTTTGGTGGTCCCCAACACTCGGATACGGTGCAACCGCCGCTACCGCCGTTAAATATCCAACTGCCTGCGGCGCGAGCATGGACTCCTGCGGCGGGAACCAGTCTTAGCTGGCAAGGCCGCCTTAATAGCGTGGCAGTAAGCTACAAGCACATCATCTCTGGAGGCGGTGGATTGTTCGGAGCGGTGCATCTGGATAGCGCGAGTGCTTCGATACAACAACAAATCGCGCGGAGTTTGAGCGGGTCGGTAGCGGCCTCGTATACACAGAATAACGTTCTGGGTTCACCGCTCTTTGGCGGCGCTACGGACGGGCACACGGTTACAGGGACGGCTTCATTGCAGAAACAATTTGGCGAGCATATCAATGTGCAGCTTGGCTACACACGACTTCACCAGAATTATAGCAATGTGGCCGTTCTTTCGACAAACCCGGACACGAATCGAGGATTTGTTTCGGTGTCCTACCAGTTCTCAAGACCGCTGGGAAGATAATGTCAGATTTAGGAACATAGGTCATTAGGGTTTAGACATGGACGAAGAACTCGAACAATCAGGCGCGTCGATAGACGTTAACGAGATCAAGGGCATGGTCCGCCGCCGGAGATGGCAGTTTCTGGTGCCATTCTTCTGTGGCTGGCTGCTGGTCTGGGGTGCGAGTTGGGTGATTCCGTCCACCTATCGGTCGGGTACCCTCATCCTCGTCGAGCAGCCTTCGGTGCCGGAGAAATACGTTGTCTCGAATATTGACATCGATATTCAGCATCAACTGGACAGCATTACGCAGCAAATCCTGAGCCGCACGCGCCTCTTACGCATCATCGACAATCTTGGTCTCTATGCTCAAGACCGGAAACATACGAGCCCCGATGACCTGGTTGAGAAAATGCGAAAGGACATCGAGATCGAACTGACGCATAGCGACGACAAGAAGCTCTCCGCTTTCAATATCTATTACGCCAGCCGAGACCCGAAGACAGCGCAGTTGGCTACGAGCGAACTGGCGAACCTATTCATCACCGAGAATCTGGAGCAGCGACAGGAGCGCTCGGAGAATACGACGAAGTTTCTGCAGGACCAAGTCGATCAGGCGCGCGCCAAACTCGCTGCCCAGGAAGCGAAATTGCGCGTGTTCAAGGATCAGCATCTGGGTGAATTACCCAACCAGACGCAGAGCAATCTGCAGATTCTGGCAGGACTCCAGGGCCAAGTGCAAGCAAACCAGGACGCACTGAATCGGGCCAAGCAGCAGAATACGTATCTGGAATCGCTCATCAATCAATATCGCGCGATCGAGAGTACCTCGAAGTCCGGCGGAACCGGCGGCTCAGTCGGCTTGGCGGATATTGATAAGGAGTTGGATCAGCTCAAAGAGCGGTTGGCGGATTTGACTTCGCATTACACAGACAAACACCCAGACGTGCGCAAGACCAAAGAGCAGATTGCGCAGACCGAGAAGATGCGCGAACGTATCATCGCGGACATGAATAGCCAGCCGAAAGATGCTGATCCGGAACCGGCTCCGACCGCGGCGTCTCTTGATCCTAAGAGCGCACCGATTCTAGAACTGCAGAGTCAGCTGAAGGCCAATCGGCAGGAAATTGCGAACCGCGAAGCGGAAATCAAGGACGAGCAGAGCAAGATCAATCAGTATCAGGCGCGGCTGAATATGGCGCCGGTGATGGAGCAACAGTACGCCGACATCACCCGCGATTATGACCAGTCGAAGACTGATTACGAAGCGCTCTTAGCGAAGAAAAACCAGTCAGAGATGTCGACCGATCTGGAGAAAACACAACAGGGCGAACACTTTCCGTATGCTGGATCCGCCGAATCTGCCCGTGAAGCCATATAAGCCGAATCGTTTGATGCTGTGCGGGGCGGGACTGGCCGTGGGGCTGGTTCTGGGCGGCGGTTTCGCTTTTGGCCGGGAGAAGCTGGGCGGCATAATCTACAGCGAGCGCGAGATCAAGAAGTTGGTTCCGTTCGATGTAATCGCGGAGATTCCCACGATCGAGAGCCCGGTGGAGCACTCAGCCCACCGCCGCAGCGCCTGGATCGCTGCTGTTGCGGCAGTCGTCGTTGTGGGAGTCATCCTCTTGGGATCGGCAGTTACCTATTTGTACGGTTAGAGTTATCTCTTCGAAATCATGTACAAGAGTTTCTACAATCTGCAGCGAGCCCCGTTTGAGATCACGCCGGATCCGTCGTTTTTGTTTCCGACGACGCGGCACAATGAGGCGCTCGCTTCGTTGTACTACGGCGTGACCGCGCACCGAGGATTTGTGGTTCTGACCGGGGAAGTTGGCACCGGGAAGACGTTGATCCTACGCTCGCTGCTTGGATTGCTACAGCGGCGCGACGTGGCTTTTGCGCTGATTTTCAATCCGACGCTTTCGCCGCTGGAATTCATGCGTTATATCGCGTTGGATTTTGGATTGCATGTGTCGGGAAAAGCTAAGGATGAGTTAATCCATGTGTTGAATGGCTTTCTACTGACGCGGCATCAGAAGGGACTTACGACGATTCTCGTGGTGGACGAGGCTCATCATCTGACGTCCGAAGTTCTGGAAGAGATCCGGCTTTTAACCAACCTTGAAACCTCGCAACAAAAATTGCTACAGATCATATTGGCAGGTCAGCCGGAACTGGATCAGAAGCTTGATTCCCATGAACTGCGGCAGTTGAAGCAACGGATCGCGCTGCGCTGTCATCTCGATCCGCTCAATACGATTGAGACCAGGGAATATATGCGGCGGC
This sequence comes from uncultured Acidobacteriaceae bacterium, assembly GCA_963822025.1. Lineage (GTDB taxonomy): Bacteria > Acidobacteriota > Terriglobia > Terriglobales > Acidobacteriaceae > Acidiflorens. The sequence continues at coordinate 227,314 of CAWGFW010000004.1, forward strand.
GCCTGCAGATTGCGGGAGCAAATGGAGCGATGCAGATTTTTTCCGGACCGGCGATTGAGGCTGTGTTCACACACTCGCGCGGGATTCCGCGGCTGATCAATACCATCTGCGAGAATGCGCTGCTCGCGGGTTATGCCAAACATGCGTCTACGATCACGTCAGAAATCATTGACGGGGTGGCGCAGGACTTGCGGATCGGGGTGGTGGCGGCAGATCCGAAGAACAGCGCTGCGGCCCGGCGATCTAAAGAAGAGGAGCAGCAGAACGAGCTTCTGCAGGCGGTAAAGACGCTGCTCGAAGTACGCGACCGTATGCATCAGACGGAGACGAAGGGGCGGCTGCAGTAGGGGACGGGTTTCTTCCACATGAGCTATATCTTTGAGGCGTTGCAGCGGGCAGAAGCGGAGCGGTCGGGCGGAAGTGTGCCGAAAGACGCGGACTCGGTTGCGGAGTTGCTGCAAAAGGTTGAGCAGGAAATCGATCGGAAACTATCTCATTCAGAATTGCCTCCCGCCGAATTGCCCCTGAGCGAATTGACGTTAGCGGCGACGAGAACGGAGGCTCCGGCGCGGGGAATCTTTGCCGGGGCGAAGGTGCTGCTGCCGGCGCTGGCGGGTGATGCCCGCCTGGTCTGTTTGACCGATCAAGGCGGTATGGCGGCGGAAAAATTTCGCGTGCTGGGATTGAAACTGCGGCATATGCGCGAAAAGCGCAAGCTGAAGCGTATTGTGATTACCAGCAGCATTCCGGAAGAGGGGAAGAGTTTGATCGCTGCCAATCTGGCGCTCAATCAAGCGCGCAGCAAGGTTCTCAGCGCAGTGCTGATCGATGGCGACCTGCGAAGGCCGGAACTGGCGAGCCGGTTCGGCTTTCATCGAAACCTGGCAGGGCTGAGCGAAGTTCTTCGCGGAGAACGCCAGTTGTCGGAAGTGGTGTACAAGCTCGAGGGCTCGGGCCTCTGGTTTCTGCCGGCGGGCATGACGCCTGAGAATCCACTGGAAGTGATGCAATCGGGCCGGCTACAGCAGTTGCTCGAACAACTCGATGCTTCTTTCGATTGGATGATAATTGATACGCCGCCAGTCCGTCCCCTGGCGGATACGCCGCTCTGGATGAAACTGGCGGATGGTGTGCTGCTCGTAACGCGCGAGGGTGTGTGCGAGAAGAAGCAGTTGGAGCGGGCGCTTGAAGTGATCGACCCAGCCACGATGCTGGGCGTGGTTGTGAACAGTTGCAGCACCAATGAGCAGAAGTATTACTATGCACGGTACGGGGCGACCGCAAGCGATCAGGAATCTTCACCAGAAGTTGAAAACTGAACCCTAGATTTGCCTCACCATTAAGCTCAATCTCCCTTCCCTAATCCCAAATTCTGTCAGGCTACGGCGGCTTTTGCTGCCCGTGGCTGCGAGGAGATGCATCCGTGACGCCCACAACGACAAAATCGCGGTCTGCCGACGGCAAATCGCAACCCCAGGACTGGTTAGGCTCGAAGGAAGTTGTGTCCAAGGAAGTGCTTGGTGAAGATGTTTTTCGGCGGATGATTTCGCTGGAGCGAAAGCGCAGCGAGCGCACGCAGCGCCCGTTTGTCTTGTTGCTGATGGATACGGGACGCACCCAGGCGACGGCCAAGAACGGTCGGATTCTGCTCGACATTCTTTCCGCGCTGCAGGCGGCCACGCGCGAGACCGACGTGATGGGATGGTACGAGGAGAACGCTGCAGTGGGCGTAATGTTTACCGAGATCACGCTGGAAAACAATCTCATTCTCAGCACTCTTCTCGGGCGCATCAGCGATGTATTGCGCGGTCGGCTGACGACGGAGCAGTTCAGCCAGATCAAGTTCTCGTTTCACTTGTTTCCGGAGGAGTGGGACGCAAACAATCCAGAACGGCAGAGCAACCCGACACTGTATCCCGATCTCCACAAACGCGATGGAGACAACCGGCTGGGCCGGGCGTTGAAGCGGGGCATGGATATTCTAGGCAGCCTGGTATTGCTGGTTCTGTTGTCGCCGGTATTTTTCGTAATCGCGGCGGCGGTGAAGTTTACTTCGCGCGGGCCGATTCTGTTTCGCCAGCAACGCATTGGCGAGCACGGGACGGCATTTACATTCCTGAAATTCCGCTCGATGTACGTCGATAACGATGCCAGCCAGCACAAGGAATACGTTCGCCAATTAATTGCCGGGCAGGCGGCGAAGCAACCGACTGACGGCGCAGGCGAAGGCGTTTTCAAGCTTACTAACGATCCGCGGATTACCCCGCTAGGGAACTTCCTGCGGCGATCGAGCCTGGATGAATTGCCTCAATTTCTCAATGTGCTGCGCGGTGACATGTCGCTGGTCGGGCCGCGCCCTCCCGTTCCGTACGAGGTCGAGGCTTATGCGACCTGGCATCGGCGGCGTTTGCTCGAAGCAAAGCCCGGAATCACTGGGTTGTGGCAGGTACAGGGGCGCAGTCGCGTAGGGTTTGATGAAATGGTTCGGCTCGACCTGCGCTACGCACGCCACAGTTCTCCGTGGCTCGATCTGAAAATTCTGGTGCAGACTCCGCGGGCCGTGATTGCCGGCAACGGCGCATGCTAGCTACAACGAATCTTATTTATTCCTCCTCCAAGTCAGCTCGTCGCGAAATAGCAAAAGTCTTATTCTTCTCGACTTCAGGGCATTCTCGTGAAGGTGGAATCTTATGATTAGGTTTGGAGTTATCGGCTATGGTTATTGGGGGCCGAATATCGTGCGCAATCTGCGCGCGCTCGAAGGTTGCCAGGTCGTCGGAATCTGCGATCAGACGCCGGCGGCTCGGAAGCGCATACAGGCGGCAAATCCTGGTATTCCCGTGCACAGCGATGCGCAGGAATTGATACAGTCGCCGGACGTGGATGCGATTGCGGTGATCACTCCGGTCTGGACACACTACGAACTGACCAAGGCGGCACTGGAGAATGGCAAGCACGTCTTCGTAGAGAAGCCATTCACCAGCAAGACGTCGCAGGCCGAGGAACTGATCAACCTCGCAGAGCGGAAAAATCTTCAGATCATGGTGGACCATACCTTTCTGTTTACGGGCGCGGTCCGCAGGATTAAGAAACTCCTCGCCGAGGGAGCGCTCGGCAAGCTTTATTACTACGATTCGACTCGAGTGAATCTCGGGCTCTTTCAGCACGATTGCAACGTGATTTGGGATCTCGCGCCGCACGATCTTTCAATCATGAACCATCTGCTGCACAAAGATGCGGAAGCTATCTCGGCCACCGGGCAATCCCACCTGAACGGTCACGAGGACATCGCCTTCATTACTGCTTACTATCCGAACAAGATGATCGCGCACGTCAACGTGAACTGGATTTCGCCCGTCAAAGTCCGAACCACATTGATCGGTGGCGAAAAGAAAATGCTGGTCTGGAACGATCTTGAGGCCGACGAAAAGCTGAAAATTTACGACAAAGGCGTCGACGTGAAGAGCCAGG
>CAWGFW010000005.1:0-1362125 GCA_963822025.1 uncultured Acidobacteriaceae bacterium
TGAACCCGTGTTACCGCCGTGAAAGTCGTCCTAGAGTTCGTAACCGATTGAAACTAAACGGTACGGATAGCGCTCTAGGGCACTTATCGGACTGTGGAGACGGGTTATCGGACTGTTAACGGACTGTGATGGCCAGGTGCTAAGGAGCCTGAAAATCATGGACCCAACGATTCTTTCCCTGCTGGATTCGATCCCGCAGAAACCTCCTCGATCCAAACTCGAAACTCACCGCGAGCTGATTCGCCAGTTGCGGCGAAAAGGCTGCACGTATCGCGACATCGTTCGCATTCTTCACGAGCGTGTCGGCCTCGACGTGGCCGTCAGCACGATTCACTCGTTCATCAAGGTTCGCGCAAAACACCGAAAGCAGGTGCAGTACGAACTGCCATCGCTCGAACCGCAATCGCCCGTGACCGCCCGCATGAATCCCGAAGACGTTGCCTCCCGAATTGCAGCGCTCAGGGCAAAGCCAGTCGAGCAGAGGGCAAAACCCAAACACTTTCACTTCGAAGAAAGCGAGCCGCTGAAGCTCGTTGGCCAAGGAGGATCGCGATGAACACCCAACCAAGAAACAAACGAGTCGTTTTCACCATGGGTGGCAAAGGTGGAGTCGGCAAAACCGGCCTGATGGTCGCCCTGGCTGAGTGGTTCGAAGCCAATGAGATTCCATTCACGCTTCTCGACCTCGATACGGAAAATAAGGCTCGGGGCTCACTCAAGCACTTCTTCAACGGGTCAGTAGCGAAGGTGAATATTCACACGCCCGCCGGTCTCGACACGTTCGTCGATCATCTCGAATCCGGCGCAGCGATCATCCTCGCCGACATGGGAGCCGGTTCGGGGCAAGTTGCGAGTGACTGGTTCGACGCGATGCACGAGGATGTCGCGGCTACCGGCGCGCGCTTCACTGCTGTGGGCGTTGTCACGCCAGACCCAGCAAGCGTTGAGAGTGTCCTCGCATGGGCGAACCGACTGCAGGAGTCGGGCGCAGTATCTGATTGTCCAGAATGCGACAAGTCCTCAGGCAGACTTCAGCTATTGGGACTCGGCTGAGCAAGCCATTCGTTTCCGCGAAGCGCTATCGCCGATCGTGATTCGGATGGAATTTCGCTTGGCGGAACTTGAGAATCCCGCCCGGCAACACGGCATCCGCCTTGGCCAGGTTGCTGCCAAGGCAGAATGCGATCAACGAACTGAAGCGTGCCTCGATCGTGATGCGTGCCGAAAGCTACCGGCGGCGGCTCTTCTCCGAGTTCGACCGCGCAAAGGAGATGTTCCTACCATGAGCCCCGATCAGGAACTCCTCAATCTGGAGGGCGCGGAGTCCGAGAGCAAAACCCTGTTCGATGAACTGGCAGGACTGGTGCCCGCTGCACGGCAGGCGGAATACTACAGGGTCATCGCGCACACTCGCACCCTCAGTCCAAACGACGAGGTGCTCCGCGTATTGGAAGCGATGGGTATGCTGGCGCTTCTCACGAGAGAAACGCCCGCGGCAATCGCGGTAGAACGGAAGTCTTTGCAGAAGATTCTGGAAAATGCTCTATCTAAGGCTGGTGAAGTCGAGAAGCGAATGGCAACATACACGTCACGGCTTGAGTCACGCATTGCACAATTGCCGAAGGAATTGGAAACAGGTTTGGACCCGCCACGCATAGCAAAGCTTCTGGGCGAGAGCCTGCGACAGTGCTTCCAGCAGTCCGGTCTGCCGGATACGGCCAGAGCGCTTGACCAGTCCTGTTCTGAAATGAACTCCGTTCAAGAGCAACTTGTGAACGTGCTACGAGAAGTAGCTCACCCTGACATCGGAGTGATCGAAAAGGTCAGAAGCGCCAATGACTCGCTCCTGCGGAGCATGACTACTAGGGCGCAGCAGATGGACGATTTCCTTGTTAGGCTGGAAAAGCAGGTCTGGGCTATTTGGCTGCCTGTCGTTGCCAGTGCTGCTCTAGCACTAGGATTCGCGTTGGGTACGTGGTTTGCCAACGTGCGACAAGGAACGCCAGAAGCGTCAAGTGCCGCTCAGTCACAACAGATGCCAATGCCGGAAGCTCCTGCGCAGCAAGTCGTTCCGCAGCGGAACGCAAAGCATCATTGAGACGGGGCTAGGTCGCTAGGGAGTTCACAAGAGACATGCCGAACATATGGTTCACGGCGGATTTTCATTTCGGGCATAACAACATAATCCGCTACTGTAATCGACCGTTTCGAAGCGTCGAGGAAATGGATCAAACGATCCTCGACCGTCTCAACGCCTCCGTTAAGGCCAATGACATCCTCTATTTCCTTGGGGATTTCTGCATCGGGAGCAAGGCGAAAGCTCTGGAGCACCGCAAGCAGATTCGCTGCAAGAAGATCTTTGCGGTGCCGGGCAATCACGACAAACAAATTCGCAAGCTGACCGAGGAGTTCTCTTGGCTCAGCAACCTTGCGGAAATCTCCATACATGGCCAACCCATCGTGATCTGTCACTACGCCATGCGGGTCTGGAATCGCTCCCATCATGGAGCGTGGCACCTGTACGGACATTCTCATGGGAACCTCCCTGACACACCTACTTCCCTTTCCATGGATGTCGGCGTTGACACTCACGATTTCCGCCCGTGGCACTTCGACGAAATCAACTTGCTGATGACTGAGAAGGCAAAGAGGCTGAGCGAGCTACGCCGCTCGGATCCATTGAATATCCAGTAGTCCAGGGTTCGTTCGAGCTATCGGCTCTCTCCAAACCTAGGATTCCACAATTGCGCCGCTTTGGGCCATTGTGGCTCGCGGTCCCCAGCAAGACGCTCGCAATCGGCAGTAGCATTTTTCCCCGAAGCCGACTTCTCAGGATTCAAAGAACACGGTTCTCAGGCACCACTCTGGAAAGGCGCGCCGCCTTCCGGCCGCGCTGGTAAAATCGCTCCGAGGTGCCGCCAATGCAAGTTTGCGTTCGCGATGAGACGCCTTCGGGACAGAGTCTGTGGGAGTTATCGCTTGAGTTTCTGAGCGAGAGTATCACGGTGCGCGAGTTGCTCCGCGAGCGTGTGCATCACGAAGTGCGGGAGTTCAACCGGCAGCAGGATAGGCTCGTCTTTAATGGTCTCGTTCAGCCGGAGGACGCTGAGCGCACGCTGAACGGCAGCAAGCTAAAAGCTCACCGGCCGCTCGATTGGGAGGCACAGTTCAAGCTGGCAGTTGAGGGATTCTCTACAAATGCGTTCTTCATCCTAATCGACAACCGCCAGGCGGAGAGTCTGGACGAGGAGTTTGTCGTTGGCCCGCAAACTACAGTGAGCTTCATAAAGCTCACGCCGCTGGTGGGCGGCTAGACGTGTCAGGTCCCGACGGGCCCACGATCTTTCAATTTTCATCCGACGACCCCTTGGCGGCCGAGCACGCTTTGGTATGCAAATGGGTGCGGGAGGCAATCGCCAGCACGCCGGTCGATCGTTATTACCAGGATGTAGATCTGAAGAATTTACCCAGCGGGCGAGAGTTGCTGGCCAGTTCGCCTGCTCGTGGCCGACTGCTCGTGCAGGCAGCGGTGGCGCAGGCAAAGTTCTGGCACGCCAGCAGGGAGAAGATCCGCGACCGCGCGGTTCGTGATGGACAGGGGAGTAATCTCGCTCGTGTACCAGGTTGGTCAGCGGTTCTCGGGGCCGAGTACAAAACGCTCGCAGTCATTGGGGCGCTACTCAGGCGTAGCTTGCCGCTCGATCGAACGGACCTGCTTCAGCTTCTCGAATGGCTAACGGAGACAGGACATTCCTACGGCCTTCCAATCGGGCAGGCGACAAAGTCTCTGGAACGCTACACCGCAAAACATGGGATCGATCCAGAGATTCAAAACGCGGCACGGCGCTTCGCGGCCATACTTCGCCAGGGCGGCGGGAAGGATGCCAACCGGCTTGCCACGGCGGTGGACCAGATCTGTGCTGCCCTGCCGCAGCAGGATGACGAGGACGAGCCGGGAGAACTGAAGCCAGCACCAGTTCCATCTCCCGCCGGAGACCAACTGGTGCTTGTGCCTCTGAAAGTCATGCTAGGCATGTTGCCGGCTGAGGCGGCGTCTGAGACTACTGTGTGTGGACCGGACAGGTACGCGATGCTCACTCACTCTCCGCTAGCATCCGGGCACGTATTCCTGACGAGATTGCTCGAGGAAAAGATCCAAGCCGTAAAGTGGGGCACGGACCTGGATGCATTCGGAGCGGGGCAGGCTATTCTCGGGCTAGATAGGTCCCCCCGCAGCATGGTGCTGGTGGCTGCGATGGAACGCAATATGGCTTCTTTGCTGGGCCCGAGCCTCGACTATAACGATGAACTCTCCTGGAAATCACGCGGTACCCTCCCTGGCATCGTAAGCAGGCTCGGGCGAGAGCCCGTGAGTTTGAACAGAGCCCTACTGTTCGATCTGATTCTGTACCTTGCGATGCAGCCTTATCACACGTTTCCGCACGGGGCGAAGCTGTCGGACGAGTCGGATGCATCGTTGCTGGAAACAGTCGGAACATTTACCGACGATGGCAGAAGTCTCACCGAGGGCGAGCGCTTCGTGCTGGCGCTTTGGCGATTGGCGCGCGTTCTGGGACCGCATCTTGGAACAACTCCACGCGATATCGCCCGTCTGACACGTTGGATCGGCGACCGCGCAAAATATTTCCTGGTTCCTGGCGAAAGTTGGAGCGATGCCCTGAACGCAGATATTGCCGCTCTCCCCGAGGCTGAACAAAATCGATGGGTTGCTGTTTTGCGACACGGACTCACCGCCACCGGAGCACGTCCTTCCGCGAAGTGGCTGAAGACGGGAAGTGAGCTCGTAGCAACACTGGGCGAGGCAGCCTTTCGGGAAGCGATGGAAGCTTGGCTACCGAGGGTCGGTAGAGGCCGTTCTCACACCATTGCAAAAGATCCGCGAGGAATAGGCGATACGATTCACGACGAAAACGCCAACGTCCTGCGAAGCTTTCTGTGGCTGCTCCCGCTGCTAAAGCGGCGCGACGGCGATGCAAGGTTAGCGGCAGCCGTGGCGTTTTCGGCGTACAGAAAGGTACCGGGCGTTGGTCCTCGGGCAGTGAAGGTTGGGAACGCAGCAGTCTACGCACTATCGGAAATGGTTGGTCCCGAGGCAATGGGGCAGCTGGCCATGCTAAAGGTGCGGGTAAGGTTCGGCACAGCGCAAAAGGAGGTCGAGAAGGCGTTTGACACAGCGGCGCGCGAGCTTCAGTTGCCGCGAGAGGAGATCGAAGAACTCAGCGTTCCGGATTGTGGACTCACGAGCGTAGGCGTCCGTGAAGATGCATTTGGCGACTACCGAGTAAGGGTCGAGGTTAAGGGCAGCGACGTTGAAGTGAGTTGGTTCGACGGAAAGGGCAAGTCACTGAAGTCCATTCCTCTTGCGGTCAAGAAGGAACATGCCGAGGATTGGAAGGATTTGCAGGGCGATATTAAGGACTTGCAGGCCCTGATATCGGCGCAGAAGGACCGGATCGACGGGCTCTTTCTAGAGCAGAAGACTTGGCCTGCCGGCGTATGGCGCGAGAGGTACATCGATCACCCGGTAGTGGGCACGATTGGTCGGCGGCTCATCTGGTGCGTGGACGGCGTGGCAGTGACAATGATTCAAGGCCAAGCGCAGGACCTCGAAGCACAGACGATTGCCATTGGCGATGATTCGACGGTTACCCTGTGGCATCCTGCAGGCCGAAACGTCGAAGAGGTAGTAGCGTGGCGGCGGCGCATCGAATCGCTCGGCATAGTGCAGCCGTTCAAGCAGGCGCACCGCGAAGTCTACCTGGTGACGGACGCAGAACGGCGCACCGAGCGCTATTCCAACCGGTTCGCGGCCCATATCCTGCGTCAACACCAGTTCAATGCGCTGTGCGGAGCGCGGGGCTGGAAGAACAAGCTGCGGCTGATGGTCGACGACGAGTATCCGCCTGCTAGCCGCGAACTTGCCGCCTGGGGGATTAGGGCGGAGTTCTGGATCGAAGGCGTCGGCGATGCTTACGGGCAGGATACGAATGAGGCTGGGACATACCTGCGGCTGGCCTCCGACCAGGTCCGCTTCTACCGGACCGGCGCTACGCCAAATACCGCACATGCCGGGGGTGGCGGCTACCGTACGCGAGCGTTCGGGCCCGGCGCAGAAGTGGTCAACGAACCGGTGCGCATGGATGAAGTGCCGACGCTGGTCTTTTCGGAAATCATGCGTGATGTCGACCTGTTCGTAGGGGTGGCATGCATTGGCAACGATCCCACATGGCAGGACGGCGGACGCGAGACCCGGTATGGAGAGTACTGGCGCAACTACTCGTTTGGCGAGCTCTCTGCGACTGCAATTTCTCGACGCGAGACGCTGGAGCGGCTCATTCCACGACTCAAGATTGCCGACAAGTGCGTGCTGAGCGATCGGTTTCTACTGGTGCAGGGGACGCGACGGCGATACAAGATTCACCTCGGCTCGGGGAACATTCTGATGGAGCCGAACGACCAGTACCTCTGTATCGTGCCGGATGCGAGGGCACGTGCAGGTGCGCCTCAGGTGTACTTGCCGTTTGAAGGGGACGCAACTCTATCGATCATCTTGAGCAAGGCGTTCTTGCTCGCAGAGGATAGGGCGATTAAGGACCCGGTGATTCTCCGGCAGCTTGGGGAGTGAGCTCATGTGTGATGGCTGCGGCGTCGATTAGGCTGGTCTCAACTGTCACATTTTCAGCGGGGGGTGGTTTTTCGTAATCCAGTCTTCGACTTCAACGTAAAACTGTTTTGCTTGGACGACGATCTCTTTTGCTTCTGTGTCAGTCGCAACGCTGGAGAAAGTGTAGTCGATAGTATTTCGCTTCCGTCGACACGTCTCAAAATAGTCGGCGTACTTGTGCGCGGCTTTACCCAACACCAATTTCGTGCTCTCCAAGGACACCCGGTGGTGTCCGACCTTGCTCACGATCCGATACCCCGCACAGGCTATGGCCATATTCGCAGCCTGGAGCGCAGCGTTGTACGCAGTGGCGAATCTCCGATCTGCTGAAAGGCCAGCAAGACTCGCGTCTGCGAGGTCGCGGGCGATCAGGGCGCGCATATTGTCTAATTCCTTCTTGGAGGTTTTGTGTTTCTGGGCTTCCTTATTTGCCAACAAGCTCGTCCAAGTCACTCTCGCCTCCTTTCACAAACTGTTTCCGTCCTCGTAAAACGGCGGCAAGGAAATGGTCGCCCGATTTGATTTTCTCGCGAAACTCCTCTGGGGAATAGGCCGTTACGTTGACCTCTCTTCCGAGCCGCGTCTCCGCCTTGCGGAGCGCGGGAGATAGGTCAGCAAGACCTGCTCTGCCAATGACCATCACATCCACGTCACTCATCGCATGTTCCCGGCTTCGTGCCACAGAACCATAGATAAAAGCACTCTGAATCTTGTTCCCAAACGGTTTTAGTACCTGCTCCAAGATTGGAGCAAGTCCTGCCGTTTTTTCGAAGAGATGCTGCAGGTCTCGGAACACCGGGGACTGGGTCTCCGCCTTGAAATAAGCCCTTGTGCCTTCCCGACGATGCACCAATATTCCGCTCGCCACCAGAGATGATAGCTCCCGCTGAAGGCTCGACGGGCTCGTGCCCAAACGCCCGGCGAGTTCCGAAAGATACCACCACTTATCTGGCTGGCCGAGCGTAGCCGCGAGCACACCTTGACGTACCTGTGGGAACAACGCAGTCAGCACCGAAGAGTTACGCATATTGCGTACATTATTACGCATATTGCGTAACTGTGTCAACTGCTAAAGGAACAGGGTTGGTTGCGGCGGCGTTGAGTAATCTAAAGTGGCAGTTCAGATTGCTCATAACCGTTCGAATCGGAATCGGACGCAATTCGAACGGACTCGAATGCTGTTCGACTTCGTGCGAGCAGCGTTCGCTGATCCCAGGACGGCCTGCACCGACCTAAGCCGAAGGCTTAGGGATGGTGTCTCTTTGGAAAACGAATTGGTTTCTTCTCGAACAGTCCATGCTGCGCCAAATCTGCATCAGTCGTGGATAGCCTACCGTTCCAAGGCTGGCCGGCGAAAAACGCGTGCACTACCAACGGATTCATGCTAAATTGACTTTGTGAAGCGCCTGCTTCAATTTCGATCGTCATTACGACTCAGTCCATCCCGACTGAGTTATTAACTCCTGCACAATTTATAGCTTCAGGCCCGTGGCGGAACTGGCATACGCAGCTGCCTCAAGAGCAGCCATTTTGTGGGTTCAACTCCCACCGGGCCTACCAGAATCCCTACGTTCTTTGACAATTCAACGGAGAGTGGGCCGGACGGTAAGGCACTTGTCTGCTAAACAAGGGCTCTCGCAAGAGGCTAACGGGTTCAACTCCCGTACTCTCCGCCACGCGGAAGGTACTGCTGAATGGCCGGCAACTGGTCCTGAAAACCGGGGCATCGTGATGAGCGATGGGCGTTCGATTCGTCTACCTTCCGCCAAGTTTGCACAGGTGCGTGAGCCCGGACGAAACGGACCGGCTGTAACCCGGTTTCCCCTAGTGGGACGCGGAGGTTCAAATCCTCCCCTGTGCACCAGTGCCAGCGTGCGCGAATTGGAATAGCGGCCTGTCTTAGAAACAGGTGTTTGAGAGTTCGAATCTCTCCGCTGGCACCAGTATTCTTGACCAACTGTGTATGGTCGGAAATCGGTTGTCCACTGCTACTGGCCAACGGCCTTCGACGGGTTGTTCGTACCTCGCAACATTGTCAGATGTTGTTGCGCTATGACGTAAGAGGTACCGGGATAGTCCATCTTGGGCTTCTCTACGCGGGAATACATTTTCTCGGCCGCATCGAGAACGCCATATTGCTCCGCGATCAGAGCAAACCCGAACCACACCTCCGAGTTTGGCTCCTCCAGGTGCAGCGTATCCATGGCTTTCAGCAATAGATCGCGTGCCTGACTGGTCTTCCCCGCCTGGGCATCGACACAAGCGAGGGTATGGAGAATAGCGAAATTGGCGTTCTTGCTCAGGTCGTTGGCACGCTGCGCTACATCAATCGCGCTCTGCTCGATCGGACCGGGGAGAAGCAACGCATACCATGCATACAGATTCAGGTCGTTCTCCGTGGCCAGTCCCTTGTCAATGATTCCCTTAATAATGTCCCTTGACTTGCCGAACTGCTCTCGATAAGCAGCCAGCCTCGCGGACGAACGTACGTAGGCCAACTCATCGGGATACTCTTGTATCCGAGTTTGAACGAGCCTATCCCAATCGTCAAACCGCTTCAGTCCCGCAAACGCTGTCGTAGCAAGTTCGAAAGCACGCACCGAGGTGGGTGCGGCCTTTAGCAATTCTGCTGTCAGCGGCAGCATGTCGGCCCATTTCTCCTGGGCTGCATAGGCGTATGCCATTACCATCGTCAGTCGGTTGCGGTCGAGATCTGTCTTCCCTGCCTTCCGCGCTTGATCCAGCGCGGCGAAATACGGCCCGTTGACTGCTTTGGATCGGAGCAGCACTAGGCTTGCGGTACGCATGGTTGGGACATCAGCGTCTTGTCCTTTGGTCCAGAAGTAAGGAAAAGGCTGACCAGAGAGAGGATCGTCACCACCGCTCACATGTATCTTGTCTCGTGCCCGATCCAGCCATTTCCTTGCAGCAGACGGGTTGTTGTTCTCGATGGCTTGAAGCGCGAGCGGAGCCAGTTCTTCGATGTTCGAGCCGGACTCGGCAAAAGCAGCTGCTTTGTAACGCCCTCCATCCTTCACGACATACACGTCCTGGGCAGCCGCTCCGGGGCTCTCGATGATGATCTTGTACCCGAGCGAGTCATCGCCGTCCACCGTGTAATGCATGTTGGACACTGCTAGATCAGCGATGGTGACGAGCGGAAGTCCCGTAGCCACCATCTGCGACTTGAGTCCTGCCATCATCTCGTGGAATTGCTTTTCGTCCTGCATCGCTTCTGAGTCCTTCGGGTCGATGTAGATCATTGACTTGAACTCTTCAAGGGTCAGCTGACCACTTAACATCAGGCCAAATAACTGCTGCACCACGCCGCGCGGGTCGGCTGGATCGATGGCTGTTGCGTCATACGGTTTAGTTGTGGCGAAGATGGCTGCACTTCGCGTGATCTGACTCTCGTTGCTTTGTCCCCGCGCTCCCTCGGTTATTAACGCAGCAGCTTCCGGATATTTTCTGACTCGAACCAGGACCGCTCCAGCATTAGCCAATACTTTGCTGCGGCTTTGGTCGTCTGTTGTGATCTCCAGCGACCTCTTCAGCGCTGCATCTGAGCCTTGCTGGATGGAAATCGCCGCCAACATGAGGCCTTTTCGAACATCGCTGGCGGGCAGAGTTGTCGCGTAGTCGACGACACCTTTGTAGTCGTGCGCGTACCAGAGATCGTAGAGAATATTGTCGTCGTAGGTGCGACTGTATTCTTCGTCAACCTTCTTCAATTCACGCAAGACTTCCACCGCTTCCTTTAGCCGCGCTTTCTCGCCGTACCGGGTTCCGTCTGCGTCGTACTCAAGCAAAAGGGCGAGGTTTGCGCGCGTCTCTTTATCCTTCGGATCGAGCGCGATGGCCTTTCGGTATGCGGCGATCGCCCCGTCATAGTCCATCCCCTTTTTCAGAACGCGGCCGATCAGATCATGTTTCAAAACCATCCCGAGAGTGCTTTGTGCCAATGCCGAGTTGGGTTCAAGGGCAGTACTCTCCGACGCCACGCGGCGGGCTTGCTCTCCCAGTCCGGCCGTGATCAGCGCCTGAGCAAGTTGCACCTTGTGCAAAGCCTCCTTGGGGCGCTGGGCTGCGACCTCACGATAAGCGGCCAGCCCCTCTTTGATCTTGCCGGAGGAAATGAGCGAGTGTCCGACATTGTCGAATGTGACGAAGATGGGATCGACAGCGCGCGCTTGCAGCACCGCCTCGCGCAGATCCTTGGCTTGCTGCACCGTCATTCTGGTGTTTGTATTCTCGACTCGGAAGAACGCTTCCACAATGGTGCCCTCGGAGTTGGTCGAGTACTTTTGAGTGAAGCTCAGAGTGTCTACCTTCTCGTCCTTATCTGAAGGAAGCGCCCGCAGCTTGAAACCGAGTGGCGCTGTTACCTTGTAGTGCCATTCGGTGGTGAAAGGTGTTATCAACCAATCGGTCGTCCGTGGTTTTGGCCTCTCCGAGTCTTCTCCTTCAGTCGTCTCGTCGTTCTCTTTGGTCCTAAAGTACTTAGGAAGACGGTCGAAGAGAGACTCAACGCGGATGGCCACGAGGGCCGTAGTCAGATCGGTATTCCCGCGCTTCCCCTTGCTCACGAACCGGATTGAAGCTGGTTTCTCCAAGTCAGATAAATCGTCATGCTCTAAGGAGGTGAGCGAATCAGCTAAATACATGTCTTTTACATAGCTTTCACTGGCCTCCCTGACTTGCTTGTTATCGCCACTGTAGTATTCGCGATAGTCAGCTTCATCCGGGCCAATCTCCTCATCGGTTTCCACAAAAGTTGCCAATCCGTAATCGGCGAGCGTGACCTCTCGTGATTCCCGGTGCACATTTCCCGCTGATGTAATGTCAGGAGTCTTCTTCAGCGCTTCGGTCTTCTCATCAACGATGAGGGCCCAACGCCCGTAGTCCATCCATGGCAGCATCCCCACTTGAGAGTATTGGGCGGTAGCGTCAACCCAAAGATCCGAATCGGCACCAGACGCGGGAACATATACGATGGCGTGGTCAAACATCCCCATACCAGGTAGACGAGTATTAAGCTCTCGTCCTGGCCCAGTATTGAGAAGAGCTAGACTCGCAGGAATTCCTGCACTCCGAAGCATTGTGACCAGCAGCGTGGCCTTGTCTTTGCAATCGCCGTACCCGCGCTTCAGAGTCTCGGATGGAAACTGCGGGATTAAACTAGACTCCCCAAACTCTATCCCTGTGTAACGAACGTTTTTGTGCAAGGTGCCGACAATGCCGTGAATCAGGTCGCTGCGAGTTCCATTCTTCGCCTTGATCTTGGAAATCAGTGTCTGAACGTCCTCCGACCGTAGTTTGTCATTCGATAGACGCGCATACTCGGAAGCAACCTGATGCCATGAGGTGCCGGTCGAAAACTCGATTTCCGGGTACAAAACGAGATCGGCTGGAACGTGGTTTATCTCTTCCGTGTAGGCAGGCAATGGCCCTTGCTGAACAGTAATTGTCTCCAGGCCGCCGTTCGTTGACTTCCCAACGGTTGCCTCTGGCAGCAAGTGCACTTCGTACTGGATGGGAAGCGAGACAGGATGTATGAGAACGACACGAGTCTTGTTTACAGGAACATTCCAACCAAATATCCACCTGTGAACTGTTCCCGCAGCAAAAAGGGGAGCCGTATCGCGGACCGACACTTCCTCCTCGACAATTGAGCCAGGAGCAACTGCTGGTAACGGTCCGCCATACTTTCGCTCATCGCTGTAAACATCTGGTGCATCCTCGTGCACGGGGAAGTCATTCAGAGTCTTTGGATCGAGCCAGTGGACAGCGCCTTCGGCCGTGATGACGCGAGCCTTAATCTCCGGTTTGTCCTGATGCCACGCCTCCCATCGGCCACTGGTCTCAGCCCAATCTTTTACACCATCTTGATTTTCGATCCGGTAGATCAAGTGGCGGGTCTCTAGCATCTTGCCGTTTTCGTCGAACTTGAAATGCAGCTCGTTCAACAGTACGGTGGCTTCACTATGTTTTCCTGCCTGGACTGCCTGAGCTGCCTGCCGCAGAATTGCCGCATCCGTCGTGAAAGCTGGGCTGTCCCAAGCATCTGTAGCGCTCAATCGGGTGCCGATTGAAAGAACAACAACGATCAAGAATGTCTGAAGACGCAGCAGCGAATGCACGTTTGGAACCTCGGTGGCCAGAGTAGAACCTATTCTTCTACGCTAATATCGCAATGAAAGAAAGAGAAAATGCCCTAGGGCTCAGTGGCCGCTAGCCATTTGCGGCGCGTAACCTACAGTCTCGGATCTACGGGTTCGCTCTCCAGCGCAAGCACCCCGAAAACACACTCATGAACTCGGCGGAGTGGTTCTTGGTGAACGAACCGTTCCAGCGCCTCCAATCCCAAAGCAAACTCCCGAAGCGCTAGCGACCGCTTTGCGCCCAGGCCTCTGCTCTTTAGCCGCAGCAAGTTCTCGGGAAGCGTGTATTCCGGGCCATAGATGATCCGCAAGTATTCTCGTCCACGGACCTTCACGGCAGGTTGTACCAATCCCTTCCGACCCTTAGCCACAAACTCCAGCGGCTTAACAACCATGCCTTCACCGCCACTTGCCGTCAGCTCCTCCCACCATTTGATTCCTTTATCCTGGTCGGCCCTGTCGGTGAGGTCCACGACTTGAAATGGTGTTGCGAGTAGTAGACCAGTATCGGCCTGACAGATTCGCGCAAGCGTCCCCGCGTGCCACAGATGATCTTTCGCGGTTTGAACTGCATCCTCGCTGGCAAGCAGATGGAAGGGGGCCAGTTTCAGGTCGGCGAGAGAATGCACGGTCCAGCAGTATCGCCGGTATGCCTCGACATAGAGATTGGCGGCTTCCTTGCGCTGTTCGTATTGTTCCGCCAGCGCGGCAATTTCCGGATTCTCCGAAACCGCTCTCAACGCTGTGATGGCCGCCGGCAAGGCCGATCGGGCCGCCGCCCCGGTTGGAGCGTATTGCTGGCGCAACAACTCTTGTGCCTTGGCTGACCACGGCATCAATTCGCAGTCCAGGCAGACCCAGTCAGTTTTCAGTTCATCCCAAATGCCTGCCCCTCCTACAGCCTTGCGGACTTTCTCCAGAAACTCCACCTCCAGAGGCGCGTCATTGAAGAACCGTCGTCCCGTCCGTGTGTAGCAGGCTCCGGCCTCCCCCTCCATAATTCCAAACCGTTTGCGCGCAGCATCGGCGTCACGACAGACGACGACTACCGCCCGCGATCCCATGTGTTTCTGTTGGCAAACTACCTTGTGTATGCCCTCGTGCAGGTAGTAGGCAAATGCCTCTTCAGGATGTTCGAGCAGTCCGTCACGTTTACTGGTCTCACATGGGGACATCGTGGGCGGCAGATAGATCAGCCATTTTGGATTTATTGCAAATCGGCTCATCACCTCCAAGGCTGTGATCGCATTCTCTTCTCGAACCGTGATGTTGCGGTGCAACCGCGTGTTAATGATCCGCTTGCCAATGACATCCTCGATGTCGAGCAGGTCATCCAGTTGCTGTTGTGCAGTCAACGCTGGTGCCATTTCCTCCGGGGACAAGAACGGCTTGGCCGACTCGTAATAGGTTCGGAGAGCAGACACCGACATCAGTTCACGTTCGGGATAACGCAGGGCAGTCAGTTTTCCGCCGAACACGCACCCGGTATCTATATTGATCGTGCGGTTCAGCCATTCCGGCTCGGCAACCGGCGTATGCCCATAAACCACCATCGCCTTGCCACGATACTCAGCCGCCCAGTTGTAACGCACTGGGAGTCCGTATTCGTCCGTCTCCCCGGTGGTCTCTCCATAGAGCGCAAAATCGCGCACTTTGCCAGAACCGCGTCCCTGCATCTCCTCTCTCATGCCGGCGTGTGCCACGACGAGCTTCCCTTCGTCGAACACATAGTGGCTGACCAGATCGTCAAGAAATTTGATGACCGTCTGCTTGAATTCAGGAGTCTCCCTATCGAGCTGTTCAACGGAGTCGGCCAATCCGTGCGTCAACTGCACATCGCGTCCCTTCAGTTTCCGCATCAGCTTCATGTCATGATTTCCAGGAACGCAGAACGCCGCGCCGTCTTCAACCATTTTCATGACCAGGCGCAGCACTTCTGGAATCTTGGGTCCGCGGTCAACCAGATCACCAACGAAAATCGCTCTGCGTCCATCGGGCGGAGTAACACTTGTTGCTGTCGGTCCTTCGTTGATCTTGTAACCGAGCTGAACAAGCAAAGCGGTCAACTCTTCGTAGCAACCGTGTACGTCCCCGATGATGTCGAACGGTCCGTGCTCATGTTTCAGGTTGTTCCAAAGCGACTGTCGCACGATCGTGACCGAGGAGACCTCCTCTGGACTCGACAGCACGAAGACATGACGGAAGCCTTCGCGCTCAAGCCCCCGAAGCGAACGCCGCAGTTGCTGGGACTGGTTTCTGATGACGTGAGGGCCGAACTGACGGTCGGGCCTACTCTGATTACGTTCGTGGCAGACCTTCTCTGGCAAGTTCAGAACGATTGCCACCGGCAACACATGAAACTCGCGAGCGAGCGCCACTAGCGGCTTGCGCGCCTCAGGCTGGACGTTAGTCGCGTCAACTACGGTCAGGCGGCCAGCAGCGAGCCTCTTGCGAGCAACGTAGTGCAAGACATCGAATGCATCATTTGTCGCCTCTTGAGAATTCTCGTCGTCTGACACAAGGCCGCGACAGAAGTCTGAAGAGAGAACCTCTGTAGATTTGAAGTACTCCCGAGCGAAACTAGACTTGCCGCAGCCGGAAGGACCAATGAGTACCACCAATGAAAGTTCTGGGATCGTAATGTTCATTGACTGATTTTCGCGCCTCTCCACGACTCCCTTGCTTCCACTAGCGAATACTTGTTAGCACTCCCGCTCATTTCCGGACAAGCTCGCTGAGCCGGATCGTCCTCCCATCCGCATTGAGAACAGTTCTCATGTCCACCCGGTTCTTGAAAGGCGTAGGGCAACAGACAGACTGGGCACTGTGTGCCGGGCTCTCTAAGAACACCTACGGTTTTCAAACGCATTCGAACCAGCAGATCATTCAACGCGGCTCTCGCAGTTTGAGACTCAGGCAGCGAGGACTTACTCGCCTCTTCCTCAAGCCTCTTGCGAAGCTGATCGTACTCGCTGGCGTAGAACGAAGTTTCAGTCGTGTCCAGGGTCTGCTGCTCGGCACCCCGCGTCTTCCGCTCAATCAGCTCCGGTATGTAACCCAGCTTGTACTGCTCGTTCAGACTATTCAAGTTTGCTTCCACTCCCCCCGTCCGCATCAGATGAATCCCCGTCAGCAGCACTCGAAAAACATATAGGAGAGGCTTCACCCTCGGCGGGTCCTCTTTCCGGAAGAGCCGCCATTGATTCTCGGCAAACCCGAAATAATGATGCGCGTGATGGCGGGTGACGCAGCCCTTCCCGATCCATTTCAACTCTTCGTGCTCCGGTGTCGTATGTACCACGAGTGGAGAGTACAACTGCTCAAGGACATATCCGTTCGATTTCAAAAGCAGCTTAAAGAACTTTTCAACGTCATGCGTTACCAGATCGAGGTCGATAGGCTCTTTCTTCGAAATCTCCACGGTGTCACGGGCCGAGCCCAGCCCAAGCACTTCGTCTGCGGGTAGGATGTGAACACCCCTGAGGTCATAGTCCGAATCAGGCGATGGAAACCCATAGAGATGCGCCCCGCTGATCGTTGCGAATAGAAGCGGATACGGGTGTCCCTTGACCGCAAGCAGCAACTGTTCGTTCACGCGTTTGCACCCCCGACGGTCGAGCGGCGCGCTTTTATGAGCAAACTGTTCGCCGCGGCGTAATCGGGCTCGTCGGGCAACTTGGTCGAGCGAAATACTTCCTCAAACTCTCGATGCAGTGCGAGTCTCCAGTTGTTCACTTCATCCCATTTCATTCGTCCATCACGAATGGAAAGCAGAGTGTCACGGTGTTCCGCAATCCGCACCGGAACGTACCCGTCTCTGAGTATTGTCACGCCCTCTAGCAAAAGCCGGATCAGATGCATTGCGTGTTTCCACTTGATCTGACCGGATGTACGCAAATCTTGCTCCAGCTTTTTGAATTGCGACATCACGTAACCGTTGTAGGTCTGATAGACCAATTTCGAGAGGAAAATCTCTCGGGTTGCCAACAACTCATCCGCAATCGGTGTCCGCTTTTCAATAGTCGGCGTATAGAGGCACTCCAGAATGTTTGGATTGGCCTTAAGAGCCAGAACCATGAACTTCTTCAATTCCCAGTAACACTCTTCGCTCTCTCTGCTTTCGAGTTGTTCGGGCACGCCGTACAAAGACCACTCCAGTTCCGCGGGAGCGAGGTAGATACCTCGCCGGTCCACGTCGGAACTGTCCCGGTCCAAGCCGTAGGCCTGGGAACCGACCACGCACTTATAAATCACGTTTTCGTAGAGATCGTACTCTGCCAACACATGGGCGGGATCACCCATTGGGCCTGCCTTTACCTGCTTCAGTATTGAGAATTCATGGCGACGCACGCTGAACTCGGCTCCATCGGTCACCTTTGCGCGATAGGAATGGCCACCGTCGTCGGGCGGGCGCACGATCTCCGCTACCGAGCCACGGGGGTACTCTGCCTGCGAAGCATGGACAAAAACATCTGTTCGCAAAACGATCTGAGTTCCTGTGGGCACAATCAGGTGGAGAGTCGAGTTTGAGCTTTTAACCAAGACTGAAGACCCCCATTTGCGTGGGCGCACCGACTTGGGGATCTTCTTCTCCTACGGGCAGAAACCTCACAGCGTACCCGAACCGTTCAGAGATTTGGCGTGACCACTGCTCGAATTGTTCCCGAGTCCATTCGAAGCGGTGATCTTTATGACGAAACTTTCCCGCTGGCAGGGTTTCAAAGTTCACGTTGTACTCGCAGTTGGGCGTCGTCACGATGATCGTTTTCGGACGTGCTGCTTCGAAAAGAACACGCTCGAATGCCGCCAGCCGGGGTGCATCCAGATGCTCGATGACTTCAACCACCGTGGCCGCGTCGTACCCGGCCAGGCGCTTGTCGCGATACATCAACGAACCATGCATCAATTTCAGCCGCTCCTTCTGTTTCGTGGGCATCCGGTCGAGTCTCAGACGTTGGCTCGCAATCTCGAGACTCCGGTACGAAACATCCATACCCACGATCTCGGTCAGTGACTTCTCATCCAACAGGGCTCGCAGGAGTTTCCCTTCTCCGCAGCCAAGGTCTAGGACGCGCTTCGCCTCGACGGATCGAAGCACAGCGACCACTGCTCCCATGCGCTGCTGCCAGAGCCGAATCGGCTCCTCCATTTTCGTTTCTTCTTCAGAGTGGGCTTCCTCTGTTGCGTCAGGATCGGGGTTGTCCTCCTCCGCTAGCCTGGCGAGTGCTTCTCTTGCCAATTGCCTCTGGCGAGGAAGGTACCGCTTTACGATCGCCTCTTTGTGTGGATGCGACGCCAGCCAGCCTTCCCCTTTGCGCAAGAGTTTCTCAACCTCGTCCTTGCCAATCCAATAGTGCTTCTCAGCATCCAGCACCGGCACAAGCACGTAGAGATGATTGAGCAGATCCTGCAGGCGGAACGTTCCTGCCAAGGTCACTGAGTAGTACGGTCCCTCACCCCATTCTGGAAATTTCTCGTCAAGCGGATGATGCTCGGTAGTTACGCTATACCCGAGAGGCTCGAATAGCTCGCGGATCAGCCCCTCACCGGCGCGGCAGGCCACAACCGTCAGTTTTGCAGTCAACGAAATCGCATGGTCTGCCAGTTCTTGCTTCCCTTTGCTGCGACCAGACATGGCTGTCCCAAAAGCTCTGCCCATAGCAACGCTGAGGAAAGAAGAGAGAACGTAAGGCCGGTCGTTCACATACTGATCAAGAGTTCCGCCCTCATGCTGACCCCGCTTGCCACGAACGAGTCCAATCGGATCGACATCGAGCAGCAAGGCAGCAGTGCACCTTTCCGCGGTCGCTTCGGGGTAGAAAACATGTGCTTTCCCAAACGACAGATCGAACGAATGCAAGTTTGCCGGGTTCTTGTGAAGCAGAAAACCCAAGTCCGTCGCCGGGTTATGCGTAGTTGTGAGCGTCAGCAGCATGATCGAATTATACGAGTCTGTAATCTTTAGCTTTGGCGCGAATGTCCCGCCTCGCGAACACAAAAAATGGTCCGGGTGGCAGGAGTTGAACCTGCGTGGACATGTGCCCAAGACATGTGGGCGGTCGCTACCCTACACCCGGATTACGGGAGAGGGCCTTTCAGCCCTCTCCTGTCTACCCCTTCACACACACCACCTGGCGCAACGTGTGCACTACGTCCACAAGATCGCGCTGCGCTTCCATCACCGCGTCAATGGATTTGTACGCCATCGGCGTTTCGTCGATAACGTCCGCGTCCTTACGGCACTCCACACCGGCAGTCGCCTTGGCATGGTCGTCCAAGCTGAAGCGGCGCTTGGCTTCCGTACGCGACATGGCGCGTCCGGCTCCATGGCTACAGCTCATGAAGCTCTCCGGATTGCCCTTGCCGCGCACGATGTAGGAACGCGCCCCCATACTGCCGGGAATAATTCCCATGTCGCCTTCACGCGCACGTACTGCGCCCTTGCGCGTGATGAGGACGTTCTCGCCATAGTGGTGCTCCCAGGTCACGTAGTTGTGATGGCAGCTCACGACCTCCACATTGGCTTCGAACGCTGGGACTTCTCCCGACGCCTTTACCGCCGCGATCAGATTACGCATCATCAAGTCGCGGTTGGCCAGCGCGTAGTCCTGCGCCCAGTGCACGGCGCGGACGTAGTCATCGAAGTGCTCGGTACCCTGCGGCAGATAGGCGAGGTCCTGATCGGGCAGGTTGATCATCCACTGGCGCATATCGTTCTTGGCCAGCTCGATGAAAAACGTGCCGAAGCGGTTGCCCACGCCACGCGATCCCGAGTGCAACAGGAACCAGACATTCTCGCTCTCATCAAGGCAGACCTCGATGAAGTGGTTCCCGGTGCCGAGCGTTCCCAAGTGGTTCACGCGCTGCTTGTGATCCAGCTTGGGATACTTGTCGATGATCGCCTTGTACGCAGGCTCCATCTTCGCCCACACGTCGACGTGATGCTCGGGGGCATCCGACCACGCACCTCGGTCGTTTGCGCGTCCGTTGTCGGTGCGTCCGTGCGGCACCGCTTTTTCAATCGCCGTACGAATGCCATGCAGATTGTCGGGCAGATGGTTGGCGTGCAGAGAAGTCCGCACGGCCATCATGCCGCAGCCAATATCCACGCCGACCGCCGCCGGAATGATCGCGCCACGCGTGGGAATTACGCTGCCCACCGTCGCGCCAATGCCCCAATGCACATCCGGCATCGCTGCCACCCACTTGTAGATGAACGGCAACTGCGCGACGTTTAGAAGCTGCTGACGCGCGGCGTCCTCCAGCGGGACGCCCTTGGTCCAAGCCTTTATTAGTACGCCGTTGTCGGGCTTGATTACGTTGTAGGTCGAATCAGTCATCGTCTTTCCTCAGCCGAGTTACTCCGCCGCTGCTTCTGCGTAAAGAATTCGTCCATGCTTGCGTTCATCAGACGCGGCAACGCAGAGCCACTTCTGATCAACGTTCCGAAAACCGTAGAGCGTCATTTGGTGAGAAGTGGACCACATTGTGTGGAGCGCCGCCTGTTTGTGTCGCGCAGTGCGCGCCGGGACAGCAACGCGCAACACGATTTGTTTCTTGCCGGAGAATCTATCAACTCGGCTCCAACGTTCACCGTCGAACGAGAGAATTACCGACCAATCGAGTTCAGGCAGTCCGTTCGACCAGCCAGCTGCACCCTGGTATCCGATGGGCAAGGCGAACTCGCCTGCCGCAAGCCAGCGGCTTTGGTGCGGCCGCACCCAATGCGAACACGCTCCAATCCGGAGGAACCACGATTCCTTTCCGCCTCGCTCGGCGTGGTATCGCTGTAGGAACTCTTCACCCAGCACGGCGAGAACTTCCTTCCAGAGTGCAGGGTCATCTTGCGCGGTGAGTCGGTCCTCAATGTAGTTCATCGAGATCAGTTCGTTCGCCATGATCATCTCCTTGTGAATTACTCTGGTCGGGGAGGGGAGATTCGAACTCCCGATCTCGTGCTCCCAAGGCACGCGCCTTCAACCAGCTAGGCCACTCCCCGACATCTGGTGGCTCGGCACGGAATTGAACCGTATCCACTGGCTTTTCAGACCAGCACTCTGCCGTCGAGTTCCCGAGCCAGACTTTGGTGGACGGTGCGAGAATTGAACTCGCATTTCACGGTTGCAGGCCGTGGGTAATCCCCTTATACGAACCGCCCATTTGGGGCGAGATGAGAGAATCGAACTCTCGTGACTGGAGCCACAATCCAGTGCCTAAGCCATTCGGCCAATCCCGCCATCGAAATCTGGAGCTGGTCGAGTGAATCGAACACTCGTCGGAGAGGTACAAGCTCTCTGCACTTCCACTGTGCTAGACCAGCAAACTTTGGAGCTGGCACGCAGCCTCGAACTGCGATCGGGCGCTTACCGTGCGCCTGCTCTTCCCGTTGAGCTATACCAGCGGAGCTGGTGCGGCGATTCGAACGCCGATCACAGACTTACGAGGCCCGCGCTCTTCCCACTGAGCTACACCAGCACAAAACTTCTTTGCGACAATCTGGAGGCGGTGGGGAGAATTGCACTCCCGCTTGTCTGCTTTGCAGGCAGATGCCTTGCTGTCTTGGCTACACCGCCTCGTAACTGACTTACTGACTTGGAGCGGAAGGCGGGACTCGAACCCGCGCTCTCGACGTTGGCAACGTCGCGTCTTGGCCACTAGACGACTTCCGCTCTAACAAAACTCTATGGAGCGAGCAGCGAGAGTTGAACTCGCGTCATCGGGTTGGAGGCCCAAGGCACCAGCCGCTATACCATGCTCGCTCTTGGCGGGAGATGAAGGACTCGAACCCTCGTAACTGGATCTGGAGGCCAGTGTCCTAGCCGCTGGACGAATCTCCCGCAAACTTATGGCGGAGCTAACGGGAATTGAACCCGTCCCTGCTGATAGACGGTCAGCCATCCTGCCGATAGACCATAGCTCCGGCTCCCTCCCGTGGACTTGAACCACGATTTCCGCGTTCAGAGCGCAGCGTCCTGCCATTGGACGAAGAGGGAATTTCAAATTGTCAAAGAACTGGCTGCCGGGGAGCGATTCGAACGCCCGTATCCGGATTCAAAGTCCAGAGTCCTGCCGCTAGACGACCCGGCATCACACCTTCAACGGAATTGCTTTCATGCACCGGACACACAAAACCGCTGACTCATCGACGTTGTGGCCAAGCCTCCTGCGATCCATACGCGCACGATCCACTAAGTCACGGTGGTCTCCTCCGCGTTCGCAATAGAGCTCCGATGCAAGCTCGATTTCAAAGCCTTCGAGTTCAATCGTTTGTGTACTCATAACTTGGTAGCAGCGAGGAGAATCGAACTCCTATCTCAGCCTTGAAAGAGCCGGATCCTGGCCGTTAGACGACGCTGCCTCCTATCCGCGCATTGGCGAAAATGCGCCATAAAAACCAAAAGCCCCCGATTTGTATCGGAGGCTCAGAAAAACTACGCGCTATGGATCGCCCCCGTTACATGAACGTACCTTCCCCCGCTCCTTGCCACGTAAACGTGGCCGGTGTCGGGAAGCAATCGGTATGGGGTTTGCGCATCATTGCGTGTATCTCACTTTTCACTCTCACATGATTTTAGGAATTCGTCAATACCCAAAAGTGTTGGTCGCCTTCGCACTCACTTTCGGTCAAGGTCCACCGACGAGTGGAAAGGCCTTTGCCGGACGAATGATCGTAACGAAGCTTCGTGCCCTGGTAACGCCTACCCTGAAGAGGCGGCGACTCTGCTCAAAAGGGAATTTCTCGCGCTCGGTGTCGAAGAACCGGGAGGAAAATGCTCCCTCAACTAGTACAACACCATCGAATTCCTTGCCTTTTGACTTGTGCATATTCATCAAAGTGCAGCCTCGCGGTTCTCTCTCTGACGCTATAAGTCGCTCTTGATCGAGGGTTCTCTTAACAGTTTTGGAGGCTCCTCGATACGATCCAGACGATAGCCAGAGCGACGACAGCATTGTCGCCAATGCATCCCTAGCTCCCAACAGACGCACCATCCGCGCATCGCGATAGATCTCATTAAGATCCTCGATTCCCTCAAGCACCGCGCGGGCCCGTTTCCAGTCTTGTACCGGATCACCCGCAATCTGGATTCCTGAACAATGCACGTCAAGAAGTCTTTGAGCGGCTTTAATCCGTGGCTGGCTTCCGGACAGAATTGCATCTCTTGCTGCGCCAAATCTGCTTATGCTTTGCACGGCTGACTTGGTGGGTCTTTCGGCGTTCTTGAGCTTAAAGTACTGCACTACTAAGCCGAGGGTGGAAGCTAGAGCGACGCCTTGAGACAGGATTGGCCACTCCATAATTGAGCCCACAATTGCGGCGGACGCAATGGCCAGATTTTCGTCCCACGCGACTTCATGCTCGACCGGTTTTAGAGTCTGATTTTTGTAGGTGTGTGACTCCCCCAATATTTGGGACAGATTCGAAATCAGAGAATTGCTTCGCGCCAAGACCGCTACGCAGGGGCGGGGTACGCCTCTCTTTCTGAGTTGACTGAAGGTGAAAACCACTCCAGCGTGAGCAGTGGCGGCAAAGTTTTTGGGGTAGTAAGCGGCGATCTTGACATCCTTCGATTGTGGAATGGGCTCACGGTTATAAAGTACAGCGTTGGCGAAATCGAGTATCCCGGCGTCTGCGCTACGGTGGTTATCAGATCCCAGATCAAACGTGGTTACTTGCACCAGCTTCTTAAGGTTTTCAACTCGTTTTGGGTCGACGTTGCCGCGATACTCGAATATCCGCTGGTCGGGATCGGCGAGGCAAAAGATTTCGCATACCCTCGACAACTCAAGAACAATTCGCCACTGGTCGTTGTCGGTATCCTGAAATTCGTCTATTACGACCATCGGGTACCTGCCGCCGTAAAGGCACCGAACGGCAGTTGATTTTTCAAGGAGAGTCGATACTCCAGGTGCAAACATATCGAAGCAAAAGGAACCCTCTTCCAAGGCGCGTCGTCTGCATTCGGTGTTCCAGTTTCCCTTGAATATCCCTTTGGTGACGAGTTCGTCAGCAGGCAGAATAAGGCGGCATTGCCGTCCGCTAATAAGTCTTCCATGCGACCTCAAAATCTCGAGACAAAAGGCGTGGTAAGTCTTCACCTCGATCAACTGACGTTCCTGTGCCGTCAGGACGGACTTGCACCGTTGCAGAATTTGCCGAACGGCAGCTCTGGAGAAGCTCAAGAAAAGCACGTTCTGCCCGGGCAACAGGGATCGGCAGCGCATTCTGGCTTTCAGCAGTGCGATAGTTGTCTTTCCTGAGCCCGGCCCGCCACAAACAAGCAAGTGGCCGCCCTGGTCAAGAATGGCTTTACGCTTTGTGTCTATTTCAAGCTTCAGATTTCTCTCCCGATGCGACTGGTTGAGGAAAAAGTTGGGCTTGAATGCTCTCGAGTACGGAACGGATCGTAGGAGCTAGTTCAGACACAGCGCACTGTTCGATCAGAAGCGCCGCGTACCCACCCACATCTCCCTTCCGTGCCAAAAGTACCTTCTCAGCCAAATCAGCAATGCTTGCATCTGGAGTAGCCATGGAAACCTTCGCGACCCCACCTGGATAATCCGGTCGACTTTTAACAGCTTCCAAGAAACGCCGAAGAGCCGCAATTGGCGTTTCCGTGACCAGCAGTCTCTCGATGGTCTTTTCAGGCGATTGCCAACTACCAACATACGTTGCCAACTGTTGCACGGCATCCGATGAAAAGGGAGCCTTCGGCTTGTCATAAAAGCAGAATGCGGGCTTCCCGAGAGCTTTGAAAATTGGTCCGTACTTTGGCACTGATCCGTCAGACCCTGCATTGAAGATGCTGATTCCGGCTTGGTCAAGGTGGCTATATCCCTGCCCACCAGCCGCAGACTCCAGTATGGCCGATGCAGCCGGGAACACAACCGCCTCGGTGTGGCCTTCCAGGACAAGCACTGCTTTCGCCAAGACGGCCTCGGCAAACTGCCGTCTCTCCTTTGTAAAAGCCTTCGGTTTTATGCCCTTCAGATCTATCGGCGTCCCGGTGAGTTCACCGGACCCACTGCGCGACAATATGGTTATCTGGTGTGGTTCGAATTGCTCGATGACGTAGGGCGAGTGTGATGTGACTATCGCTTGTCCCATCTCACTCAGTACGAATTTCGTTACCCGACGTTGAGTGTGAGGCGGAAGGGCAATCTCAGGTTCCTCCATTGCAAAGATAACCGATTGCTTCTCTTTGAGCTCTGCTATGAATGTCAAAAGAGCAAAAACGAGCACATTAACTGAGCCGGTTCCTAGACGGTTGAACGGCAGAATGTATGCGCATGGTTCTGCCGACACAAAGAACTTGACTACTTCGCGGAGGTGTTCGCGCGTGAGTTCGGATGCAAAAAACGCCGTTGCTTCATCTGCTTCTGCCAAGTCCACGAACTTTGTCATGCGAGCGTGGATCTCGGCCGAAATCTGTTTGAGCTGTGGAAGATCTGAGATTGCGGGGTCCAAGTCACGGAGTCGGTTCAGCGTGTTCTCCCACATATCTGCGAGTCCGCCAGACCCGAGACGGAGCACGGTGTCTAGAAGTGACCCTCGTTGGAACGTTAGCGCTCTAGACCCGGTACGAAGAGCACGAAGGAAGAGGTACCCGCATAATCGCTTGTGCCGAGTTCCAAACCTGTCGAGCCCTCCCCCGAGCCGAGCACTTTCCTCTTGCACATCCTCCTCTTCTTCCGGCTCCGGTTCAGGATGACTGAAGAAGGTATCTCCCTCGAAGTCGTCGTCCTCGCGATCGTACCTTCCAATGAAGATGACGGGGAGAGCCCACGCTGTTCCGGGTTCGTCACTGCTCTCCGGTCCGGTGGACGCCTCGTCTGAGAACGAGGCTTTTTTTTCGTCCCATCGTCGCAAATGGCTCGTGAATCGCCGCTCTGCCTCTTCGGAGAGATCCACGAGTATGGCCTCGATGCGAATTTCTATTGATAGTCCTTGGTCATCGAGGTAGCGTCCCAGATGGAAGTCGTGCTCATCTATGACAGGTCTGCGAGACAATCGCTCGGGCCCCAGTACCAGGTCGAGAGCCTCGCAAACGGTCGACTTTCCGACATTGTTTCCGCCGACTAGCAGAGTATGACCAAGGAAATCGACCGTTCCGTGATCAACACCCCTGAAATTCTGAATCGTCAGTCTTCGTACTCGCATGGCGCGCCTCGAAAATTGAAAAGGGGACCCACGGATTATCCGCAGTCCCCGTCACTTCGTCTTATTATCTGCTTACTTAGAAAGAAGCCAAGAACCTACTTTGGTACGATCTCACGAGACGAATCGCTCGAAGGTGGAGGGCGGGCCGGGAGTCAAACCCGGATTTGCAGCTTCGGACGCTGCCGTGTTGTTCGGTTACACTACCCACCCTGTGGAACTCGCGCCGGGAATCCAACCCGGATCTCTTCGTTAGGACCGAAGCGTCATCATGCCTTAGACCACGCGAGCCTAATCAATGTGGAGGGGATGCAGAGAATTGAACTCTGATCTCAAGGTTCGTAGCCTTGCGCCCTCATCCGTTGGACCACATCCCCACATTGGAGGCGGCAGAGAGATTTGAACTCTCATCGTCCGAGGTAGAAGCTCGGAGCATTGATCCGTTATGCTATGCCGCCTCTTTGTTGCTCCTGGTGCGGGATGTGGGAATCGAACCCACTTCGTCTCGCTTAAAAGGCGAGTGCATATCCGTATCTGCCAATCCCGCAAAACTAATCCCCGCAAGTTCTGGTGGGTGACGCTGGAATCGAACCAGCCTGGTCTCGCTTAAGAGGCGAGTGCATCAGCCATCTCTGCCAGTCACCCATGCGTTACAACAAAATGGTGCAGGATGTTGGAATCGAACCAACACCTCGCGGTTATCGACCGCGGGCTCGACCTTCGAGCTAATCCTGCATGGTGCGCCGTTCGGGAGTTGAACCCGCATCTGTTGGGTGTAAGCCAACTATTCTGGTCCGTTGAACTACCGGCGCAAACTTGGTAGAGGGTGCAGGTGTCGAACCTGCCTGGCCGCGCTAATCTGGCGCCGAAGTGGGTATAAGCCACTGCCCCTCGCCGGAGGCCCCTCCACTGGTGGCTCGCGATGGATTCGAACCATCCGCGACGGCTTTATGAGAGCCGCGTTCTTCCTACTGAACTAGCGAGCCGTTCTTTACACTTCAAATCTGGCTGGCCGGGCAGGATTCGAACCTGCGCATGGCGTGAGTAACAGTCACGTGCCTTTCCAGCTTGGCTACCGGCCAAAAACAACATTCGTAAAAAGCAAAAGGCCCCGACTTTTGTCGGAGCCTCGGAAATCGAATCTGAACTTGGAAATCTTCGCTTTACGTCTGGCGAATAATCAGACCAATCCCGAGGGCCGAGCGCGATTGACGCGCCGTCTCATCATGGATTTGGTCTTTATCGTCATTTTCGATACCGAGTATAGCACTGCTTTCGGCTGGAATCCAGCACTAACAAGCTGTTCTGTCACTCAAGTTACTCGCTGTCCTCCGCTCCTTTATCTGTCACCGACTTAGCACCTTCGCCACGAAAGTGGCAGCCGTTTGGAGGTGGGAGGCACAGTACCACAGGCAGCAACTCCCTTGATCCCGAACTTCGAACAGCGCTAGCGTCTGCGTGTGCTGACGATTCGTGCCATGACCGGCGGTGAAGGCTACGCACAGCGCCATCTCCAACAGAGCGACTACTACGACCAGAATCGGACTGTCGAAGGCAAGTGGCACGGACGCGGCGCTGAACTGCTGGGTCTGAAAGGAGAGGTTACCTCCGAGGATTTCGAGGCAGTGCGTCAGGGCCTCGACCCACAAACGGGAGAATTCCTCCGGCAACGTCACGGGGCAGATCGCATTGCC
Source organism: uncultured Acidobacteriaceae bacterium (assembly GCA_963822025.1). GTDB lineage: Bacteria > Acidobacteriota > Terriglobia > Terriglobales > Acidobacteriaceae > Acidiflorens. The sequence continues at coordinate 27,697 of CAWGFW010000005.1, forward strand.
AGCAATGGTGAGGAGCAAAGTAAGGCGCGTTCTCTTTATGACATGACATTTTCGGCGCCGAAGTCAGTCTCTGTCATGGCCATTGTTGGCGGTGATGAGAGACTGGTCGCCGCGCACGGAACCGCCGTGCGCGAGGCATTGGAAGAAGCGGAGAAATACTCGGCCACCAGGGCTCGCCTCGCCGGCTTAAACGAAAATCGAGCCACCGGAAACTGGATCGTGGCTTCATACACTCACGACGCGAGTCGTCAGCTAGATCCTCAGCTCCACACTCATGCCGTCGCTGCCAATCTCACCTACGACGGGAATGAAGGGCGTTGGAAGGCGCTACAGGCTTCCGGTCTGTACGAGCGTCGCGGCTACCTGACCGAGGTCTATCGCAATTCCCTGGCTCGCGAAGTACGCGCTCTTGGTTACGAGATTGAAAATCGTCACGATGTTCGCGGTCGTGACAAGGGATTCGAAATCGCAGGATTCTCCCAGGACCTCCTTGACAAGTTCAGCCAACGCAGCGCCCAGCGGGATGCGGCCATTCAGGAATTCACTCGTGAGCGCGGGCGCGTGCCCACAGACAACGAGGTTGCCGTACTCGTCCGGGAAACGCGAGCTGAAAAGCTGCAAGAGATATCAACCGAGCGCGTCCGTAACCTTCAGCAAGAACGAATGACCCCGGATGAGAAGCAAGCGCTTCGGGATGGTTTGAACGAGGCTCAGACAAAATCCCAATCGCGTCAAATCAATCGCGGTCTGCATGAGGCTTCGCTTGCATACTCTCAGGAGCACATTTTCGAGCGGCTCTCAGTCGCCAGGGAGCATGAGGTTCTAACCGAGGCTCTTCGTCACGGGCGTGGCAACGTCGAACTCAGCGACCTTCAGGGCTCTCTCTCCCTTGAACGTGCGAAAGGGACTCTCATCTCCTCCGGGGATGAAATTGCGACACACGCGAGCCTCCAACGTGAGCGCGACATGATCGCGGTGGTTAACCGAGGATTGGACCGCTACGATCGCCTCGGCAAGGGGCGTGACTTTGAGCTTTCGGACCACCTTCGTCCAGAACAGAAGCGTGCCGTCGAAGCAGTACTCGACTCTCGCGATCTGGTGATCAATGTTCGAGGCGCTGCCGGTACTGGCAAGACGGCGACACTGCGTGAAATTGACCGTGGCCTCAGAGAGGCCGGACACGAAGTTCTTGCGGTGGCTCCAACCCGAAGCGCGGTGGATGAACTTGAAAAAGTTGGCTTCCGCGACGCGATGACTGTCTCCCGACTTCTGGAGGCTCAGGAACCACAGAGCACTCTGCGCGGAAGGGTCTTGATCGTCGATGAAGCGGGCATGGTTTCTGGCCGGCAAATGCAAAGCCTGCTGCACCTCGCCGAAGATCAGGGAGCCAGAATTGTCTTCTCCGGTGATACGCGGCAAATTCCCAGCGTCGAGGCCTCGGATGCGTTGCGTATCTTGGAGCGGGAGTCTGACCTGAAGAGTATTTCCCTCACTGAAGTACGGCGGCAGACGAACTCCTTGTATCGCGAGGCCGTAATGACCATGAGACATTCACCGGAAGAGGGGTTCGCACAATTGGAAAAGCTCGGAGCCATTCGCGAAGTATCAATCTTCAACCGCGGCCAGATTGTGGCGGAGCTGCATCGTGAGTTTCGAGCCGAAGGGCGCGATACGCTGGTAGTTGCGGGCACTCATGCTGAGATTTCGCAACTCACCGACGCGATTCGCCAAGATCGGAAAGATGGCGGCGAATTGGGAATCAGCCAGTCTTTTGATCGGTACGTCTCACTCCAGTGGACGACAGCGCAGAAACAAGAACTGTCCAACTACCAAGAGGGGCAGGTTCTGCAATTCCACAGAGACGCAAGACTAGCAAAACGCCATGAGTCTCTGGAAGTCGTGCGTGTTGGGCCTGAATCTCTGGTTGCGCGAAAAGAGACCGGTGAAGAGGTGAACATCTCGCCGAAACAAACACGGGCATTTTCGGTTTATGAGCGTCAGCCCATTGAGGTTGCCCCTGGCGACAGCCTCATGCTCACAGCAAACCGTCGAGGGCCGGAACTCCGGGCGACCAACGGAGAGTTGGTCAAAGTGAGTTCCCTAGATGGTGGTGCCATTCGCCTCGAAGACGGAAGAACGCTTCCTGCGAACTATCACGAATTCACCCACGGATATGCGGTCACCGCCCATCGAAGCCAAGGCAAAACCGTAGATACCGTGATCATCTCGGCAGACGCCATGAAAAAGGAACTGTTCTATGTCGCCGCCAGCCGCGGCCGGAGCGAGATCGCTGTCGTCACCAGCGACCGCGAGCAACTTCGTGAATCCGTCGGTGTATCCACGATGCGGCAGTCTGCGATTGAACTAGCTCGAAAACAGCTATCCGCGCACACTCTGGAAATCAGGCACGATGTTCACCTTGTTCCTGGAGTGAACCCGCTCGCTGGACAGCAGATCGCAGAGCAGCATTCTTCCGTTCCAACTCACGCACCGGAACCGGAAAGGACTCCCCATGTCGGCGTGGAACATCACCTTAGTGGCCCCGGTCTTGGTCTCGGGCTTTGAGGCCTCGCCAAGCCACACCTGCACATTCCCCACATGGCGGAGAAACGAGCCGGGGGTAAGGCTTGTGTCAAGGCCGCGTTTTCTGCGCCGCGAAGCGGTCGGAGAGCCTTGACACGAGCCGCTTCCCGGCCATGCTACCTCAGTGGGGAATGCCGCTACGGGAAACACACTGGAAAGGGGCGCCCTCCAGACCTAATGGGTTAGCATGGAAACGCCGAGATGGGGATTCGTAAATTCCGCTCAACTCGTATCTCAGCCTCAGGTTGCAGTTCTCGCCGAGACACGTTAGATTCGGCGTCTATATGAGAATAACGGTCGAGTCGCTCTCAAAGCGGTACGGCGGAGTGCGCGCGCTGGACGGTGTCTCGTTCACAATCGAACCCGGACAGATACTGGCAGTCCTGGGCGTCAACGGAGCTGGAAAAACAACACTGCTTCGCTGCTTCAGCGGCGTAGTTGCGGGCTCTGGGAGCATCTCGTACGACGGTGAGAGGTTCACCCGTGGAAGCATGAACCTGCGCCGAAAGATCGCATTCCTTCCCGATTTTCCAATTGCCTTTCCGCACCACACTGTTCTGCGTCATATTGGGATGGTCCTGCGACTATATGAAGCAGACGATTCGGCTGTCGAACCACGTGTCTTAGAGCTCTTGAGGGGCTTCGATCTGTTGCCCTTGATCGACACGCCGATGTCCAAACTCTCACGCGGTCAAGCGTACAAGGCCGCACTGGCTGCTCTTTTGGCCGTTAATGCGGAGCTTCTGTTGCTGGACGAACCGTTTGCATCGGGCATGGACCCAAATGGAATCACATTTTTGAAGCGCGAGGCAAGAGCGGCAGCAGCTAGGGGCAACACGGTCCTCTATTCAACTCAGATACTCGACATCGCCGAAACTCTCTCCGACCGGCTGCTGATAATTGAGCGTGGCCAGGTTCGCTACTACGCTCCTCTGGGTGAGCTTCAGGGGGCTACCACGGGTCATGATGGGAGCAGCGTACTTGAGCAATTATTTCAACAACTGCGGAGTACCCCACAGTGAAACTAAGCGCGCCGGCTGTCGAGCGTGGAGTCCGAGCGCAAGCACGCAGAGAACTGCGGGAATCGCGTTTGCTCTGGAAAGAATATCGACAGCACCGAACGCGATGGTGGAGGCGAAATCGAAACTTCCGAGCTGCGCTCGGATCTGTTTACATTCTCGCGGTCTTATTTCTTGTTGCTGTACGCTCCGGCAGAGCCCTCGCGTTGTTGTGCGTTGTCGCGCTATACGCGTCTGGGACTGCGCTGTTTCGCTGCGCAAACTACTACGCGCGCGCACTTCGCGGCTACGACCGCGCTGTGCTCATCGCCTTACCTATTCTGGATGATGATTATCTGCGACACGAGTCACGCCGTTTCTTCCGATCGTGGGTAGGTGCTTTTGCAGTCTTCGTATTGGCCTATGGCGCATATGCGATTGTTTACGGAAATCTCTGGAATGACTTGGGGGCCATACTGGTTGCAGCGGTGCTTCAAACGTTCTCCGGGCTTTCCATCGGAACGGCGGTGCTCGCCTATAGGCCGAAGTGGATTCGGACCTCAGCGATTTTTCCGTTTTACGGCTTGATGATTGTATGCCTGTATCTGCCAGAAGACGCTCTGCGGTTCCTTTGGTCTGCCACGCTGATTACACCCGCTGGATGGGTCGCCCATGGCTTTGCCGCTATGGTCGGTAGTGCGGACAGCGCCGAAAGTTTTTGGTTCATTCCGGCCTTCATCCTGTCGGCGGCTCTGCCTCTTGCGCTGCGTAGGCTTCGATTCCGACTTGCCTCCGAACTTGCGTCGCCTGACAGCGCGTTCGACGCGGTCTTTGTTTCAGCTTCAAGTGACGATCAAGAACAGCCGCCAATGGCAGAACCAAGCGGAACTGGGCAACCCTGGCCGGCGCACATTCCGTTGGTTCGTGAATTGAAAGGTGCTGATTGGACCCGTTTGGGATGGATCGAGCGAATAGTCGCGGCGTCGCTGACCGCCAGACAGAAAGTGGTTGCGGAATTCATGCTGGTGGATGATCTTGGCACTTGGTCTAAGAAATGGCGGACTGCGGCGATAGTGACGGGGGCAGGTGTGGCTCTCACTTTGGCTACGCCGTCACTACCGTCCTGGCTTTTCTTCTTGCCAATGGTCGTTGCTGGCTTTGTGAGTGCTCCGATCCTAGGCGGCTCATGGCCCGGCTTCAAGGGCCCCTTTGCGTCCGGTTTCGTTCTTCCTGCTTATGCCTGTTTCCCCATCGGCTATGGGGAGATCTCGCGCGTGATGCTAAAGACGAATCTGATACGCGCGTCGACCTGGGCGCCTCTCGCGATCATTTATGCCGCGGGCTTGGCTCGTCGCCTTGGTTACTCGTTCGAGTATGGCAGCGGAATAGGTTTAGATGTCGTTCTCATCCTGATGGCTCTTCAGCCGGTCATCGTCGCTGGGCATTTTTCCTCCGGGTCAAACGATACAAGGCAGATCAACTGGCAAACAATTCTGTTTTTTGGCTTTGCGTTGGTCCTCCTTATCATCATGCTGGTTGCGACGTTCATGATGTTCATCGTACCTACATTTCTGGTGCAAGCCGTTGCCATCGCAGCTGTATTCACAATGAGCCTGGCGGGATGGGCCGGATACAAGCTGCTTCTTGAGCGCGGGCGAATCGATCTCTTGTCACGACCGCGTCCCCAATAAAATATTTTCGATACCTTTTCCCTGCTACATGTTCCTTACATACATAGAGGGCAAAATTTCGCCTGAATCTATGGAACCACCTCGCTAAAGAGGTGGCTGGTTGAGTGCGTCCATTCCTCTGTTCCCGTGGATTCCCCAAACGTACCTAAAAGCACTTTTAGGCGCTTTAGGCACTTTAAGCAATTGTTGAGAAGTTTGTTCGAAGTCAAAAAGAAAAAAGATTCTTTGAGCGGAAGCAACAAATGCGTCTTGTACGGTTTCTATACGAATAATGTTCTCGTCCGCCCATGACGCGAAGACTAACGCCAGCCGAGTAGTGAATGGGCTCGAAATCTGTCGAACGAAGTCGGACGCCAAAGCCGAGCTTCAGACGACGCCGTGATTTCAGCCCGGTCTCGACTCTCGCTGCAGGAGGTTTTATGAGCGAGATGCACGAAGCAATGCCAGTCAGCCAGCCGTTCCCTCATTTCGAGAGGTTAGTCGATTCGCGCGAGGCAGCAGCCTTGCTGCAGATCCACCCGAAAACACTTCAACGACTCGCCCGCAAGGGCGAGATACGCGCCATGCGGATCGGAAAATTGTGGCGCTTTCGCACATCGGATCTCGACGCGTGGGTGCATTTGAGGTTAAAGTTAGCCAGCTATCCGTACCGTCCCTAACCACGGAGGATCGTGATGAGACGGACGAGATTTCAGCAAGGCAGCCTTCAGATTGTGAAGCGTGCGCGCGGCCGGAACGCATGGGAGTATCGGTGGTACGAACTCCAGGCAGACGGCTCACGCAAGCGACGCTGTCTGATCGTTGGTTCGGTCGAACAATATCCGAACGAGGCATCGGCGCAGAAGGCCGTCGCGGCACTTCGGGCAGACATCAACGCTGAGAATCCGCGCACCAGCTTGTCCCCGATCAGTGTTCAAACGCTCATCGAACACTACCGAGAAAAGGAGCTGGGCACGAATTGCAGCAAAACACGGAAGACGCAGGTCACCTATGAGGGCTATTTCAACAAGTGGATTCTGCCTCGTTGGGGAAGCTATCGCGTCACCGAGGTTAAGGCAGTCGCGGTGGAGCAGTGGCTTCGTTCGCTGTCGTATGCGAACGGAAGTAAGGCCAAAGCTCGAAACATCATGAGTGCCGTTTTCAATCACGCGGTCAGGTGGGAATGGCTTGATCTGAATCCCATACGCATGGTGCGTCAGAGCGCCAAGCGGACTAGGATGCCGATTGTGCTATCCATCGAGCAGATTGCGGCACTGCTTCGCATCCTGAAGGAACCTACGCGCACGATGGTATTCCTCGCCGTGTTCACGGGCCTTCGGGTTGGGGAGTTGTTAGGCCTCAAGTGGAAGGATATCGATTTTCAGAAGATGGAAGTCCATGTCATCCGCTCGATCGTGATGCAACATGTCGGGGACTGCAAGACCGAAGCCTCTCGCAAGCCGGTTCCGCTCGATTTGCGACTGTCTAAGGTTTTGTGGAACTGGCGGCTGCATAGTCCATACCCAACCGATGAGGACTGGGTATTCGCCAGTCCGCACAGCGGAGGGAAACTGCCGTACTGGCCGGGTTCGCTGTACAAGGCGCACCTGGAGCCAGCGGCGAAAGAAATCGGAATCGTGGGCCATTTCGGTTGGCACACGTTTCGGCACACGTACGCGACGCTCCTCAAAGGGAACGGCGAAGACGTGAAGGTTGTGCAGGAGTTAATGCGGCACGCAAACATCTCGGTCACTCTGAACGTCTATGCGCAAGCAATCACGCAAACGAAGCGAGACGCGCAGAGCCGAGTTGTGAGTTTGCTGCTCGACAAAAACGAAGAAAAAACAAGCACCGAGGCTTATCGGACTGTAACGGACCTACAAAATTCTGGAGGGGATTTGCAAGTGATTGATAAGGTTGGCGTCCCCGACGGGATTTGAACCCGTGTTACCGCCGTGAAAGGGCGATGTCCTAGGCCAGGCTAGACGACGGGGACTTCTTGGAAGAGATGGTGTTGCCGCCGAAGTTCATAGTAACAGGGCGTTTTTGCTGCGTCAAAACGGGACGCGCTTACAACTCGCTTGCTCTCCGGTCGTCACAATGAGCGTTCGCGCTTCTGACACACTTGCGGGTTAGAATGTATTCATGGCTGATTCGCTTTATTTGAGCCTGTGGTTTCCGAGCTTTGACGAAGCGGGGATTCTGCCTCGTACCGTCAGTGTGCTGCGGCAAATTCCTTTTTCTGCAGGGCGCAGTGGGCTAACCTACTCGGCCGTCCAGCCGGTGTCGTGGAGCGAGCCGACGATTCTTGAGCGGCGCTATCGTCCGGGAGTTGCTCCGGAAGAAGCGGTGGCGGAGGTGGCGGAATTTCTGCATGACGACTACGCCTATGTTTTCGAGGCTTATTGGGATTTGTGGACGCCTCCGGAGGGCGCGGAAAAATGGGTGCTCGAACCCGCGCTGATTCGCCTCACAGCGCACGGTTTGGAATTTGAAGAGCGCGCGGCGGAAGAGACGGGGCACATTCAGATTGATTTTGGTTTAGATACGTCTTTTCTGCACGAGGAAGTGGAGTTTACGCCTGGGGCGGAGCGGAATGTCCGCAGCAACGTGCAGAAACTGGTGGGATTTACCGCTCAAGTGGAAAAGAACGCCGGGGCTACCGGGCGGTTGCTGTGGTCGGAGTCAGAAGAAAATCTGGCGCAGAAGCTGATCAACCGGCTGCAACGAGTGCAGTAGGAAAGGTTCGTTTTCCACAAGATCGTCCGACACAAGACACGATTATGTCGGGGAAAATGAAAGGCATCGAAACCCGTATGTAAAGATCTCGATGCCTTCTGGAAACTACTTGGTTCGTCCACCATCAATCTGCAGCTTTTCGCTGGCCGCTGCCTGGGCTGCGGCTAGCCGCGCCGTCAATACGCGGAACGGCGAGCAAGAGACATAATCCATCCCTACGCGATGACAGAATTCAACCGAGGAGGGCTCGCCGCCGTGCTCGCCGCAGATACCAACCTCGAGTTTGGGGCGGGTCTTGCGGCCGCGCTCGATTCCAATTCTTACCAATTCGCCTACGCCTTCCTGATCGATGGCGGCGAATGGATCCTGCTTCAGAATTCCTTCCGCGAGATATGTCGGTAACACCTTGTTGATGTCGTCGCGCGAAAAGCCGAAGGTGGTCTGAGTCAGGTCGTTGGTGCCGAAGGAGAAGAACTCGGCGTCTTTGGCGATTTGGTCCGCAACCAGGCAGGCGCGCGGCAGCTCGATCATTGTACCGACCAGGTAATGCACGTGCTTACCTTTTTCTTTGAATACTTCGTCGGCGACGCGCCGAACGATTGCTCCCTGGTTCTCCATTTCTTTCACGGTGGCGATCAACGGGATCATCACTTCGGCATGCGTCTTGATGCCTTTTTTCTCCACTTCCACAGCCGCTTCAAAAATGGCGCGTGCTTGCATCTCGGTGATCTCGGGATAGGTGATTCCGAGGCGGCATCCGCGATGGCCTAGCATGGGATTAAATTCGTGCAACTCTTCCACGCGCGCCAGGAGAGCCGAAAGAATTTTCTTCAGATCACCAGCGCCCTTTGCTCCGTATTCCTTGTATTCCTCCACCATGATTTTTTTCTGCTTGGGGCTGGCGCTGGGCAGGCTGGCGATGTCGACCATGAGTTGCTCGCGCTTCGGCAGAAACTCGTGGAGCGGCGGATCGAGCAAGCGGATGGTGACCGGCAGGCCTTCCATGGCCTTGAACAAGCCGACGAAATCCTTGCGCTGGAAAGGCAGCAGCTTGTTCAGCGCTTTGCGCCGATCTTTTTCGTTGTCAGACAGAATCATGGCCCGCATGTGAGGGATGCGATCGTGCGCGAAGAACATGTGCTCGGTGCGGCAAAGGCCGATGCCCTCGGCGCCGAAGGCTTTCGCCTGAATCGCATCGCGCGGAATGTCTGCGTTAGCACGCACGCCGATTTTGCGGAAGGGCTCGGCCCAACTCATCAGCTTTTGCAGGTCGGCGTCGTCGGCTGAGGGCTCAAGAGTGTTCAGCTTGCCTTTGATCACGCGGCCGCTTGTGCCATCAAGCGAGATCCAGTCTCCCTCTTTGAAGACCTGTCCCTTGACGCGCATTTCGCCGGCACGCTCGTCGACTTGAATGTCGCCTGCTCCGGCTACGCAACATTTCCCCATGCCACGCGTGACGACCGCAGCGTGGCTTGTCATGCCTCCGCGCGAAGTTAGAATGCCGGCGGCGACTTCCATGCCCTGAATATCTTCGGGAGTGGTTTCCGCGCGCACCAGAATCACGGGATTTTTCTTCGTGCCGTGGCCGGCTTTTTTCACGGCTTCTTCTGCGGTGAAAACAATTTGGCCTACAGCGGCCCCTGGTGACGCCGGCAATCCCGTGGCGAGCACTTCGACTTTTGTGCTCTTCTCGTCGAGACGCGGGACGAGAAAGTCATAGAGTTGATTTGGTTCGACGCGGAAGATGGCTTCTTCTTTCGTGATCAGACCTTCGTCCACCATTTGCAATGCGACGCGAACGGCGGCGAGTCCGGTGCGCTTACCGTTGCGGGTTTGCAGCATATAGAGCTTGCCGTCTTGAATGGTGAACTCGAAATCCTGCATGTCTTTGTAATGCTTTTCCAGACGCGTCGTGATTTCGCGAAGCTGGTTGTAGACGTCCGGCATGATCTTTTCAAGTTCAAGAATTGGAACCGGCGTGCGCACGCCTGAAACCACGTCTTCACCTTGCGCGTTGAGCAGAAATTCTCCGTAGAACTCTTTCGCGCCATTCGCGGGATTGCGCGTGAATCCTACACCCGTACCGCTGGTGTCGCCGAGGTTGCCAAAGACCATGGCCTGTACGTTGACGGCGGTGCCGAGCATGTCATCGATGTTGTTGATGCGGCGATAGTGCCTCGCGCGATCGTTTTGCCACGAGCGGAATACAGCATCGCGTGCCATGACCAGTTGTTCGTTTGCATCCTGCGGGAAGTCGCGCTTGGCATGCTTTTTGACGGCTTTCTTGTATTCGAGAATAACCTCTTGCAGAGCTTTGGCATCAAGGTCGGTGTCGAGTTTGGCTTTTTTCTGTTTTTTCTTGGCATCGAAAATTTCATCAAAGACCGATTTCTCGATATCAAGGACGACGTTGCCGAACATCTGAATCAAGCGGCGATAGGAGTCATAGGCGAAGCGAGGATTGCTGGTGCGCTTGGCGAGCGCCTCTACGCTCTGATCGTTGAGGCCGAGGTTGAGGATCGTATCCATCATGCCGGGCATAGAAAACTTGGCGCCCGACCGCACGCTCACGAGGAGCGGGTTGTCGCCTTTGCCGAGTTTCTGGCCCTGTAGACTTTCGAGCTTCGCCAATGCTTCTTCCATCTGGCGATCGAGATCTTTGGAGACGGCATTGCTGCGCATATATTCGCGGCAGCCTTCGGTCTGTATGGTGAAGCCGGGAGGGACGGGCAAGCCGGCATTCGTCATCTCGGCAAGGCCAGCGCCTTTGCCGCCAAGGACGTTTTTCATCTTGCCGTTGCCATCGGCCTTGCCGCCGCCGAAGAAGTAGACATATTTTGTGAAGAAGGATTTTTTTTCTGTGGATTTCGATTCGTTGTTTGTTTCGGCGATTTCCGCTTCGGGGAGAGTTGTTGTTGCCATGTCCAGGTCCTCTTTTTCTCTATTCGTATTCTATTATTTCGCAGAATCCTTGCCTTCGGTGACGATTTCGGAAAAATCGGCGATCGTGGAAAATTCTTTAACCAGCAGTTGCAACAGAGCCAGGCGATTGGCGCGCAGATTGGCGTCCTCGACCATGACCATCACCTTATCGAAGAATCTGTCGATCGCGGGACGCAGCTTCGCGATTTCGAGCAGCGCTCTTTCGTAGTCCTGAGCTGCGCTTAGCTTCTCGATCTTGGCTGCCGTCGGCGGAATCAGGGCGGCCAATTCCTTCTCGGATTCTTCCTGCAGGCTGGCTACATCAACACGCATAGCTATCAGTTTAGTTTTTTCGCTAGCCTGGCGCAGAATATTCTTCATGCGCTTGAGAGCGATCGAGATTGATTCGAAGTCGACGGAGCCGCGAACATTGCTGACGGCTTCAGCGCGAGCGATGGCATCGACAACATCGTCGGCATCGACCGCGAGCACGGAGCTAACCACGTCATAGGCGTAGCCGCGAGCATCTTTCAGGTAAAACTCGACGCGTTCGCGGAAGAAACCATGCACCGATTCGGCGTAGGTTTTATTCGAAAACTTCTTCTCTGCTTCCGATCCATCGTAGCGAGTGCGCGCATCGCTCATGATCTCGGAGAGACGGAGCGGCAGTTTGTGCTCGGCGATCGTCTTCACGATGCCGTTGGCCTGACGGCGGAGCGCGAAGGGATCTTTCGATCCGCTGGGGATGAGGCCCACCGCGAACATCCCGGCGATTGAGTCTGCCTTGTCTGCGATCGAAAGCACGGCGGCTTCGAGTGTCGCGGGTGCGGCGTCCTCCATCGACTCGGGTTTGTAGTGATCATAGATGGCACGTGAAATGGCCAGCTGCACATCCGGCCGCAAGTCGTCGTCGAGTTGCTGGACGCGCGCATAAAGGCCGCCGACAATTCCTTGCAACTCGGTGAACTCTTTTACCAATTCGGTGGTCAGGTCAGTCTTGGCCAGCAGCGCGGCTTTGTGGACCACGCCCGGGCGAATTGCGAGGCCGTGCTGCTTGACGGTTTCGGAAAGCGAACTGGCGAGGTGCTGCACGCGCAAAGTTTTGTCGTAATAGCTGCCGAGATCTTTTTGGAAAGTGACACTGCGCAGCAAATCGACGCGCGCGCGCAAGTTCTGCTTCTGATCGGTCTGCCAGAAAAAGCGGGCATCATTGAAACGGGCACGCAGAACACGCTCGTTGCCATGGCGGATCAGGCTGTCGGAGTCGCCGGCCGTGTTGAGGACAGCGAGGAAGTGCGGCAGCAGTTTCCCGTCCCCATCTTCGATGGCGAAATATTTCTGGTGATCGCGCATCACCGTGACCAGAACCTCTTCGGGCAGATCGAGAAACTCGGAATCAAAGCTGCCGAGGAGGACGGAAGGAAACTCAGTGAGATTGACGACAGTCGAAAGCAGCGGGTTGTCTTCACGCCACCGCGCTCTGGGAATGGTGCGAGTCGCGGCGTCGAGGGCTTTGCGGATTACGTGCTCGCGTTCAGGAGCGGCGAGAACCTTTGCTCCGCGCAGAGTTTCGACGTAGGCGCTTGGCTTGGGGATGGTGACGTCTTCCCTGCTGATGATGCGGTGTCCGCGCGTCGTCTTACCGGCGGCGATGCCAAATAATTCCAGCGGAACGACGTCTTCATCGAGCATCGCTACCAGCCAGCGCACGGGGCGAACGAATAGTTCTCCCCGCTTACGCCAGTACATATTTTTGGGCCAGTAGAGGGTGGAGATTTCTTTGGGAAGACTTTCGGAAAGAATCTCGGACGCGGTGCGGCCTTTGCGGGTGACGGTGGCTGCCAAGTATTCGCCCTTGGGAGTAGTGACCTTTTCCAGATTGCCTACATCGACGCCGACTTTCTTTGCAAACGCGTGCGCTGCGGGTGTCGGCTGCCCATCTTTATAGGCGACCTGCGCCGAGGGGCCATTCACCTGCTCGGTGATATCTGGCTGCGAGTTTGGGACGCCGGACGCGAGCACGGCCAGGCGGCGTGGCGTATCGAGGTTTGAAATCGCTCCGGAAGGAGCAAGGCGCTCGCGCTGCAACAGCGTCTGCACGCGTTCGCGCAGTTCTCGCGCGGCGGCGTCAATCATTCGCGCCGGAATTTCTTCGCAGCCGATTTCGAGTAGAAAGTCAGACATACCTAGGTAACCGCGGGCTCCAACTTCTTTCTCTTTTCCCTAGCCGCCGCCTTGGGAGCGTCGTCGCTCTTTGTTTGTTTTTCATTTGCGTAATGCTGATCCATCCACGCCTTGGCGATGCCGACCGCGAGAGCTCGCACGCGGGCGATTACGCCTACGCGTTCGGTCACGGAGATCGCTCCGCGGGCATCGAGAATGTTGAAGAAATGCGAGCACTTCAGGCAGAGATCGTAGGCGCCGAGCAAAGGAAAGCGTGATTTCTCGCGGGCGACTCCGTCGCCTTCCGTTTTGTCTTTCATCAGGATAGCGTAGCGGTCGAGCACGGCTTTGCACTCCGCTTCGCACAGCTCGAAATGCTTCCAGGTTTTTTCGACATCCGCCATTTCGAAGTTGTAAACCGAGAACTGCTGCTCGTCGGCCAAACGCACTTCGCCATACTTCACTTCCCTGCCCGTCTCCGGATCGCGCGCCCACACGATGTCGTAGATGGAATCAACGTCTTGCAGAAAGGCGCAGAGGCGTTCCAATCCATAGGTCAACTCGGCGGAGATGGGATCGAGGTCGACGCCTCCGCATTGCTGGAAGTAGGTGAACTGGGTGACCTCGAGGCCATCGAGCATGACCTGCCATCCGATACCCCAGGCGCCAAGGGTCGGCGATTCCCAGTTATCTTCTTCGAACTTGATGTCGTGCTGGCGCAGATCGATGCCGATCGCGCTTAGTGATTCGAGGTAGAGTTCCTGCACGTTTTCTGGCGGCGGCTTCAGGATCACCTGCAACTGGAGGTGCTTGAAGAGGCGATTCGGATTTTCGCCGTAGCGGCCGTCGGCGGGACGGCGCGACGGCTGCACGTATGCGACCTTATACCGATTCGGGCCGAGCACGCGCAGGAATGTCTCTGGAGCCATGGTTCCGGCGCCTACTTCAACGTCGTAGGGCTGCTGGATGACCGCTCCACGCTCGGCGTAAAAGGCCTGGAGCTTGAGGATCAGTTCCTGGAACGTTAGCGAATTGGATTTGGATGTGGTCATTAATCCAGATCGTCAGCCTCGGCGACGTGCCTTCCGCTCGCGGCAAACAGCAGGTCCTTCGCTCCGCTCAGGATGACAACTCGTTATTAGTTTACGATCTATGGAACACCTTGCGAGTATTGCGAGTACGAGATAGAAGCTAACTGCCGATTTTCTCCAGCATCCTCGCCGTCACCAGCTTCTTCTCTACGTGCCGCTCCAAAATCTGTAGGAGAAACTTTCGCAGATCCTGGCCTACTGCTTTTGGCCAGTCGATCTCCGTAAACTCGGAAACTCGGGAGCGCAGCATTTGCGCTGCAATCTTTCTCGACTCCGGCGACAGCTCGGATGACGCTACACGCTTGTCGTCCGCGCAGACCAAGCCATCGGCTAGCGCGTGATAAAACGCCCGGCTGTCATCCAGCGCGCGTCCGCAAATCACGCACTCGGAAAACTCGGGCAAAAAGCCCATCAGCCGCGTCATCCACAATTCAAAATAGGTGAGCGGCATCCACACGGCTTGGCCGCGTAACTCCTGCAAAACCGCCAGGCTCAAGCGAAAGACCGCATCGCTCGCCTCGCGGTCGGGCATCAACTCGTCCAGCAATTCGGCGATATGCGCCAATGCCGCGGCGCGCGCGTAACTAACTTCGGTGGCCATCGGCGACTCGATGACTTCGCAGGAATCGATTCTGGCCAATTCCTGCCGCTCGCGGTCATCGTAAAACGCTCTTACATAAGTAAGCGGCTCGAGCGCTCCACCGAAGCGGCGTCGCGACTTCATGGCGGCGCGCGCCACACCTTTCACTTTGCCTTCCAGGCGGGTAAAGAGCGTGACCAGAAGGTCGGACTCACGCAACGGATACGTGCGCAGAACGATCGCTTCCGACTCCTTCAGCGCCATGGAAGGTCTACACGTTAATTAGTGATTGTACATGGAGAACAGCGGCGTTTGGCCCTTAGCTTTTGGCCTTTCGCTCAAATCCCGCAACAGGCTGGTTAAAAGCTAACGGCTAAGAGCTAATTGCTAAAAGCTGCCCTATCGACCGAAATATTTCGCGTTGCGCTCGGTGTATTCTTTCCACTTCTCCGGCAAATCGTCGAGGGCGAAGATGGCCGAGACGGGGCACACCGGAACGCAGGCGCCGCAGTCGATGCACTCCACCGGATCGATATACAGCATTTCTTCCGTCGAGAACTTTTCCGAGTCCTTCTTGGGATGAATGCAATCGACGGGGCAGGAGTCGACACAAGCGGTGTCTTTGGTTCCAATGCAGGGCTCGGCAATTACGTAGGCCATAGAATCTCATGCTCCTCGGCGCACGGAGAGTATTGGAATACATATTCTAACAAGAACGCCGGGATCGGTACAGGCGGAGGACGAACGGTGACGGGCGACAGGTCACAGGAAACGTTGGTGCGAGCGACTTTCGTGAGACCTGCGACGCGCCAGAGGTGATTTCCTCCTTCAGCGGACCAGGAACCTCCAGGCCACCACTGCGACAAAGACTACGAGGCCAACGGCATAGCCGATCAGTCTTCCCTTTTGAACCTTTTCTTGTTCGTACATAGAACGCCTCCCATCACATGGTTATCATGCCACAGGGTCGAAGAATGCGGTGCATTTTTCAATCCGCGGGAAAAGCCCTCGCGGTATGCGCTCCTGCTTCCGCCGACTGCACTGCATTCGCGGGAATCCTCGCCGGGGCGCCGCGCCACGCATTGCGTTTGAAGCCCTCCCTCACGAGTTTGAAAATCGTTCGCCGATTCTGCGCAATCACCTTCACCCACGCCATCTTGCCCATCATTGGAAAGTAGATGCCGCGGAAGCAGAGTCGCGCCAGAAAAATGTTGACGCGGTAGCCCAGTGGCTGGTCATTGAGCGAGTTGACCGCGGCCGCCAACGCCTCTGGGCTGTAGGCCTCTGCCCAACCCTTATTGACTTCGGCATGAGCTTCGTCGATGGTCATCTTTAAGGGCGTGTGCGCCATGGCAAATGGAATGAACTCCTGCCAGTGCTTCGGCCGCGTCAGCCGCCCAGCTTTTTCGAGCCGCTTGTAGAGCGGCGTCGCAGGTAATGGAGTGAGCAGGCCGAAGATTGGCAGACCGGGAGGCCAGGTTCGAACCTGCCCCATCGTTCGCTCGGCCACTCCAACCGTGTCATTATCCATGCCAAAGATAAACGAGGTGATGGCATAAACGTTGCGTTGCGCCAGGCGCTCGAGCACGGCCGCATATTCGCCGGGCTTGTTGAATCCTTTATTTACGTCTTTGAGATTAGCCGGATCGATCGATTCCATGCCGATAAAGATCCACTTGCCTCCGGAGGCCGCGATCAGGTCGACCAGTTCTTCGTCGCGCAATAAATTGGCGCTGATCTGCGCGACCCAATGCAGCTGCGCTTTGGCGGCGATGATGTCGCGGAGCAGCGACTTGGTGCGCTTGATGTTGATGGCAAAATTGTCGTCGATGAAGAAAACCGCCATCTGGCCTTTTTCGGTGCGGGCGCGAGCTTTCAGCAAAAGCAGTTCGTTGACCACGCTCTCGTTGGTGCGAAAGCGAATCGAGTCGCCGAAAAAACCTGTTACGGTGCAGAACTCGCAGCCGTAGGGGCAACCGCGCCCAGACTCGACCGGAATGATGCGAAACGATCCCCAGCCTTCTCCGATCGTCCGGAGCAGGGCAGCTGCGGCCTTGGGCACGAGATTGAACTGTTTGAGATCAATCGATTGCCAAGGAATCACAGGGTATTCCTTCAGCGACGGCTTGCTCTCCTGGCCAAAGGCATCGACCGGTTCGTAGACCTCTTTAAGCTGGCCGCGAGCAGCGTCCTCAACAATCCGCGGCCAGGTCGCGTCGGCCTCACCGAGTGCGACCGCGTCGGCGTGGCGCGCGCCTCCTTCGCGACCGAGCGCCTCGTCGGCCATTTCTGTTACGTGCGGTCCGCCCATCACCACGGGAACTCCAGTGGCGCGCACCGCATCGGCCATGCGATAGGCCTTCGCGATCATTCGCGTCATGGCGCCGATGCCGACCAGCCCGATGTTGTTGTCGCGCACAAACTGCGCGATCCCCGTTTCATCCATTGGATTTGCATTACCATCGACCAACAGCACCTCGTGGCCCGGCGGCGTGAGCGCTTGCAGCAGGAACATCCAAAGATGAGGCATGAAATTGCGCGTGACACCGTTGTCGGGGTTATACAGGAGGATTTTCATAGGGGATCAGCGATTCTGCAAAGCGCGGCTTTGCGGGGGGTGTGGCTGTTGAACGAACTGGTTAGCGTCAGGCCGGCAGGAACTCCTGACGCTACAACTTCGGAAGGCTTTCGTTAAAATGTACCCTAGCGCACAGTATACCGTACGCGGGCAAACATGAGTTGATTTTTCGGGAGGGACCCTTCCCGCATCGGGGAGGAGATAGGACTGCGACGTTTGAAGCTTGGCATCCGAGGAGTGTAACTCACAATCGCGTTTTATTCCCGAAAGATCCAGGTTTCGGCAGTGGCCGCGTCATTATTTGGATAACCGCCCGCCAGGAGCACACTGCCGTCGTAAGGCCAATTCGTTAGCACGGCCTGCGCGCGGTTCAGGCGGTGGTGAGTTCGCGCTGCTGACTCGGCTCATACTCGACAATGTAACCGGCGACCGCGCTCGCGGCAACCGTCAGCGGGGATGCCAAATACATTTGACCGGGGCCGCTGCGTCCGGGAAAATTTCGATTCTGCGCGCTGATTACGACTTGATCCGAGCGCGTCGATACTCCCGGACCCGCATTGATACACGCGCCACAGCTCGGCTCAATCACGCGCGCGCCCGCCTTTTCGAAAATGTCGATGTAGCCTCGGCGCTTCGAGTATTCGCGCGTTTCCTGCGAGCCGAATTGGATCCAGAACTCGACATGGTTTGAAACTCGCCGGCCATGCTTTAAGGCATCGCCGAGGACTGAGGCGTACATGTCCATATCTTCGTTCTTGCCTGCCGTACAGGTTCCACCGTATGCAATTTCTATCGGCACGCGCCTATCGAGTTCGCGGACGTATTTGCCATTGCCAGGATCGCCGGGAGTGGCGATCATCGGCGTAATCTCATTCGCATCGAGTTCTATCGTCTCGGCGTATTCGGCATTGGGGTCGCTCTGCAAGCCCTCGATCATCTTCTCCACGTCGGCGCGCTTCATGCCGCGGCGCTCCATGAGAAACTCAACCACTTTTTCGTCGGGAGCAACGATGCCCGTAAAACCTCCGATCTCAGCCGCCATGTTGGTCATGGTGGCGCGTTCGTCGACCGAAAGCGCTTCGACCGCATCGCCCGCGTACTGCATGACCTTTGCGAGCGCCTTGCCACTGCGCACGTAATCGAGCGAGAGAATCTTCAGGATGAAATCTTTCGCGGTGACGTTGGGATGCCGCTTGCCACGGACAACGATCTTCACTGACTCCGGCACCTTGACACGCACATCTTTCGTGATCCAGGAGTTGAAAACATCGGTCGTCCCAATACCGAAAGCAATGCATCCGATGGCGCCGACGTGCGGCGTGTGCGAATCAGAGCCCACATTGACTTGGCCGGGCAGCGCGTAGGTCTCGAGCATCACCGAATGGCAGATTCCCTCCGAGCCTTTGCGGTCGGTGAGTTCGCCGTGCAGCTTGATTCCCTGCTGCTTGGCGAAATCCTCCTGCTTCAATTTAAGTTGCGTGGCCAGATCAAGTAGGCCCATCTTTTTCTTTTCTTCGGACATCACTTCGTCGAGAAAGGTGAGATGGTCGCGAAAGAAGCGGATGCTCGACGCGTCATTCACCGGGACATCCTTGCCCACATATTGCTCGTAGAAAATGGCCGCCATCGGCGTCACGTACTCATGGCTGAAACGCAGATCGACGCGAGTAAATCCGGTGTCACCAGACTTGATCGCGGCAACGCCGACCGTGCCATCGGGATTGACCATGTGGCGGGCGAAGATTTTCTCGGCGAGCGTCATGGGGCGAGTGACATATCGTCGGATGTTCCCGTTAATCTCAAGACGGCTCTCGGTCTTGATCGGCGGCAGAAAAACCTTGCCCTGCATGCGCGCGACATTAAAGGGAAACAATCCACCGTATTCAATCACCTGCCTCGTGATCTCGTCTTCCCCAGCAGTGAATTCGCTGAGCGCAATTTCTTCGCCGGCGCGAATCCGATCAATCAGGGAAAAGTTAGTCGAGGTGAGCAGACCGAGGTTCTGGCAATTCTGCTTGTAGATGCGCTCAATGTTCTCCGCTATCGCAACTTGAATACCGGCGCACATCTCAGCATAAGGAGACTGCTCGCGGCTCGATCCCTTGCCGCGACGCTTGCCACTCACCGAGCAGACGAAGGCACCCTTCTTCACATCTCCTCGGCCAATGGGAAGCGTGTCGCCACAGCGCAGGCCGACGTATGGAATTTCGCCGAGCGTGCGATCAAAGTAAAAGCAGAAGTGCGCGGGAGTGATCTCGTCGGTCGAAATATCGTCGCGAAGCTTGGGATTGTTGGCGGGATTCTTCGTGTCCCACGGCAGGTCCCAACCGGACAGCTGCTTTTTAATTAGCTCGGGATCTTCGGTGAGGAAGAGAATGCGCCCCTGCAAGCGCACGTGGTCGCGGCACTTTTCGATCTTACGTTCAAGGAGAGACGAGCCCACAGGAATAATTGTAACGCTTCAGGTGCGCGGAACGACGCGCGGTTAGAGCTTGCGATCTTTCGCGTATTCAACCGGGCTGGGTAACTCGTCCAGCCCGCGGCCCGCGAAGATTTCCTGAAACTCGCGCAACAGCCAGTCATGCACCAAGCCATTAGAGGCAAGAGTCTCGCGGCTCGCGATTTGGAATGCGCCGCCGGAAAAGTCTGTCACTGTTCCGCCCGCTTCTTCGACAATCAGTACGCCCGCCGCAGTGTCCCACGGGTTGAGATTGAATTCCCAGAAGCCCTCATATCGGCCCGACGCTACATTGCACAGGTCAAGCGCGGCCGAACCCGCCCGCCGTACGCCGTGTGTGCGCAAGGTAAGCTGGTGATAGAAATAAATATTTGGATTCTTATGGCGCCTCTGACTGGGGAAGCCGGTGCCGATGAGGCATTCACCGGGGTTCGCTATGGGGGACACGTGAATCGCTTCGTCATTCAGACGCGCGCCGGCGCCCAGTTCGGCGACAAACATCTCGTCGCGGGTCGGATCGTAGATTACTCCTGCGACTCGCTTCCCGTTTCTTTCGACCGCAAGCGAAACACAAAACACCGGATAGCCGTGCGCAAAATTGGTTGTGCCGTCGAGCGGATCGACATACCACTTGTATTCGCCGCCGGTTTCGATGCGCGTCCCCTCTTCGCCCATCACGTCGTGCGAAGGAAACTGTCCGCGAATCTTTTCGAGAATCAGCGCCTCTGACCTTCGATCAGCGACTGTGACCAGATCAACGTCACCTTTATATTCAATTTTCACGTGCTGGTGAAAGTAGTCCATCAGGAGACTGCCCGCTTCGCGCGCCATCGCCTGCATGGGAGAAATCAGATCGAGAGATTGACGGGATGTCATGTGGGATTCGAATTTCGATTTCAGGATCGTTTGCGGAGTGGATTGAGCCTCGTCATCCTGAGCTAATGGATTGCCGCAGTCAAATTCATAGGTCCTTCGCTTCCCTCAGGATGACAATCTACAAAGTGGATGACAATCGATGCAGCGGCTATTTCTTCTTGCCGTCTTCCGCAATGTAAACGATCTCGTGCTTGAAGATGAAGAGATTCGGCCCATCTTCGCGCGTAACTCGCACCATATTTTTGTCGTAGTACTCGATCCAGCCGCGGACGACTTCGCCGTC
The DNA here is from genome assembly GCA_963822025.1 of uncultured Acidobacteriaceae bacterium. Lineage (GTDB taxonomy): Bacteria > Acidobacteriota > Terriglobia > Terriglobales > Acidobacteriaceae > Acidiflorens. The sequence continues at coordinate 48,638 of CAWGFW010000005.1, forward strand.
GGCCAGCTTCAGGCTGACGACTTTCTGCTTCTCGCCCAGCGCCTTGAGATAGGCTGCCTCTTCAAAAGTCTCGTCCGGAGGCGGAGTGCGCTTCTTGCCAAAATTTGGATTTCCTGTTTGTAACGGCATGTGGTCATTCTACAACGGCGAGTGATCTGGGAAAGCACGGCCGTGCGTCAGTTTCCGTGTACGAGAAAAATGAAGAGCAAGAAAAATTGCAGTGCTCCAAACAGGATGGCCACGAGTACGGCAAAATAAAAGGGCGCAGTACGCAATCGAAATCTTCGCTGCCTATGTGTGAGCACGTGAACGGAACTATAAATAGCGGCTAGGGAGAGACCGCCGCTGAAAAATAGAACCCAAGGATTCGACACGGTGCTAGGTCCAAACCCCATCAACCCGAACCCGGCAACACCGATTGCAAAAACGGAGAATACAAGGAGCCCGGCAAATAGCCAGCGAATTCGCGGTTCGTGACTGACCGTCTCGATTTGATCTGTTGATTGCTGTGGGACTGCCGACACAGTGCAATTATGCCACGGCATCGCGCGAAGAACTCACCAATGGCAGGACAAAGCAATTTCCAGCCGGTCGCGCTCAGTCCTTCTTCATATAAAATGCCGCTTCCTCTGGCCGATGCACGCGCGGAATCCACAGCGGGCGGCGAAGTCCACCAGGACCGGGCGCGGGACGGGTGAGAGCTTTCCAGCGCTGATAGACGGCAAAGGAAAGATTGGTATCGACGAAGATGTCGCCGTAGCGGTCGTCGGCGGAAGCGCGCTCCACACGCACCATTTGATGCCAGCAGTGCATGCCCGTTATGGGGTCGGGATGCACGGGAAAGGTCAGGTTCTGGTGGACGCCGGCATCGCTCCACCACACGCGCTTGGTGTCGGGGTCGGACGTTGGGTAGGGCTCGACGCCTGCAGTCTGGCGCATCTTCCATTGTCCCTTGCCGACCTCTTTCAGGTCGACCCAGGCACTCGACATGCGCTCCATTTGATCTTCTTTATTAGTGCGCCAGCGGCCCATGTGATGAGAGCAGGCTACAACGCCGGGAGCGAGCCCCTCGGTGACCCAGGCGTGGAGCACGAAGAAGCCGATTTCGGTATGCACCTTGAGCAGATCGCCGGTGCGGATGTCGCCGATTTTCTGCGCGTCGCGCGGATTCAACCAGAGCGGATTTTTGTGTGCAATCTCGTAGAGAAATTTCGAGTTGCCCGATCGCGTATGGATGAGATGTGGCAGCCGAAAAATGGGCAGCAGCGTGTAGACCTCGCCCTTCGCATCTTTCGGCCATTCCACGAGCGGCATGTATTGCGGATCGAAATCGGCGCCCGATTTTTCTGTGAGGTCGCCTATCGACGCGGCTTGCGCTGAACGATGAATGTGGCTGCGATAATATTCGGGAAGCGCAAATTCGGGCCATTTCCAGTCGGCCATCGTCTGCGAAAACAATTCCAGCTTTCGCGACGGCGTGTTGTAGCCGACTACCGCTTTGCCTTCAACCATCACGCCGATCGCTTTGCCGTCTTTCTTGACGACGCCATTTGCTTCGACCTGCGATCCAGCGAGATCCGCTGGGGTGACAGCTTTCTCATTCTGCCGATAGACGTCGGTGGTCACTTCGTAGGCGCCGTATTTGCGCATGTATTCCAGCGGCTTCAAACCTTCTTTGGCAGCGGCTTCGGGCAATCCCGGAACAGAATTTTCGAAAATCCATCCGTAGTATTCGTCGACGGTTAATTTCTGTCCCGGACGATACGGCGATTCGAACCACTGGCGAATTCCCATAGAGCCGTCGGGATCGATCGCCCACGAAAGGTTGATCCAGAATTCATCTTCCTCCCATACTTCTCCCGGATTCGCCTGATAGGTGTAGTCGAATTTCTTGCCTTCTTTTTCCTGGAGCACGCGCAACACGGGCTGGCGAAAGCCAATCCACTTGCCAGCGTAGGACTCCTGACTCATCAGGTCGTGACGCTCGGAGCTGAAGCCCATGGGCAAGACATAATCCGCGAACCATGCGGTCTCGCTCCATGTGGGAGTGAGCGCGGCGTGCAGGCCGACTTTTTCTTCGTCGCGCAACATTTCAATCCACGAAAATCCGTCAGGATAGGTCCACACGGGATTGAATACGCGCGTGAAATAGGCTTCGATGCGGCCGCGGCCTTCTTTGAGGAAGTGCGGGAGCAGCGGAGACATTTCGTGCGTGCACAGTGGCCACTCGGGCGGGTAGAGAAGCTCGTTCCAGCGCTTCTGCGGCGGCGGATTTTTGTAGGGACGCGGAACAAATTTATTCCAGGCATTCAGGTTGTGTCCGCCGGGAGTGCCTACCGATCCGGTGAGCACGTGGAGCAGCATCAAGGCGCGCGCCGATTGCCATCCGCCGAGATTGCCGGAGGAACTGCCGCGCCAGAGATGCGATGCGAAGCGACTTCCGGCGGTTGCGATCTCGCGTGCCGTCTTGACGATGATTTCTGCTTTTACTCCGCTTTCTTTCTCGGCAAATTCCGGCGTGTACTTCGCGTAATGGCGCTTGAGCACTTCGATCAGCGCTTCAAAACTTTGGCCCTTCGCGGAAAATCCGTCGACTTCGAGCTCTTCCCAGTTGGTCCAATTCTTTACGAATGCCGCGTCGAAGCGATTCTCGCCGAGAATGACCATCGCCATCGCCAAGAGCACTGCGGCTTCGGTGCCGGGATAGCTGGGCATCCAATAATCGGCCATGCTTGCGGTGTTCGAAAGGCGAGGGTCCATGACGGCGAGTTTCGCTCCCGCCATTTTTCCTTCGATGATGCGTTGCGCGTGCGGATTGAAATAATGGCCGGATTCCAGGTGCGCCGATAGCAACAGAATAAAACGTGCGTTGGCGTGATCGGGCGATGGACGGTCGGCATAATGCCACAGCAGATATCCCAGGCGCGCCGAAGATGAACACACATTCGTATGCGAATTGTGACCGTCGATGCCCCAGGCTTGCAGGGTGCGCTCCATGATGAAATCGTGGCCGGGGCGGCCAACGTGATACATGACTTCTTCGCCGCGATTTTCTTGAAACGCTTTGCGAATGCGAGTGCCGAAAGTTTCCAGCACTTCATCCCAGGAAGTCCGCGTCCACTTTCCGCCGCCACGCTGACCGGAGCGCTTCATCGGATAAAGGATGCGATCGGGATCGTGAATCTGTGTGATCGTGGCTGGACCTTTCGCACAGAGGCGTCCTCGGCTGGCAGGATGCTTTGGATTGCCTTCGAACTTTGTGACCTGTCCGGTTCCTTTGTCGACGTATGCGAGAAGGCCGCATGCGGATTCGCAATTGAAGCAGATGGTCGGAATGAGCTGGTAATGTTTTTTGACGCGGCGCGGCCACGCTTCGGCATCGAACTCGACCCAATCGTCCCACCTTTCGACTGGCGGACACGTGGAAAGATGGCTGCCGTCGCGCTTGAAATCGGTCATTGCGCAGTCTCCATTAAGCTTGGCGCTACGCCGGCATTAGCTGTTGGGCACGCTCTGTCCGGCCATCACAAAGCACCATTCAAAAATCAAAAGCCCAACTAAAACAAGCACGCTGGCGAATCCAGTTGTGATGCGGTTGGGCGCGACAAAAAATAATCGGCGGCACAACAAAAGAAATAATGGAATAACGCCGCCCAATACAATGCCGCCGCCCCAGAAAGCGCGAGCGAACGGTCCGTGTGTCATCAGTCTCGCGCCGTAGCGTGCATTGTCCGTAGTGTGCGGCATTGCTACCTCGCCGAGCAGCATGAGCAAATGCAATCCCAAACTTATTACCAGCGCGGGGATCGCCACCGACAAAGTCTGCTGTGAGCCGCCGAGCGCGTCAGGAAGTAGCGCCAGCACGGCCGAACCGCAGAGCAAAGCTTGAACAATCAAATGCGCCGGCAGGAGCGGCGTTTGCCACAGGTCGCGGCCTTCGCATTGTCCGAAGAGGAAGGCGGTGTAGCAGGCAGCGCAGAAGCCCACCAGTACCGTTGGCCACAACAATATTGAAGTGGCGACCGAGAATCCCAGAACTGCGGCCAGCCAAAACACGCTGCATAGACCGCTATAGCCGATCAGAATGAAAGCGCCGCGCGCCAGCCAGGATCTACTCTGCGGCATGAAGACCACGCGTAGGAATCGTTCTTTGTGATCGAGATCCCAAACCAAAAGCACAGTGGTGAGCGCCGTGAAAAGAAGCGCAATCGTGGCGAGGGTGATATCGCGGACGCGATCACCGGATAATTTTCCGAATGCCATGGCGATTGCGGGTATGGCAAGCGCGCCTGCACCGACCGATTTTGTCCAGCAATATGCCGGAACCTGCCATCCCCAGGGGCGTGCGTGCGAAACGTCGTAGGCGGCCACGGCGTCTTTTTGCAGCAGCGGACTATCAAGTGGATAGACTGCGCCCCCGCCAAGCACGGCGGCATTGCGTTGCGACCACATATAAATCGATGCGTGGCGAGCGGCGGTCGGGACGATCGCGCTCTCATCGGCGTCGATGTAATAAAGCTTGGGCTGAGTTCCCTGCTCCGGCTTGCGCACGCGTACCGGTTCGCGCGCGATCAGTTGCGCCGCTTCGCTGGCGGGATCGCTGAGATCTCCGGCGATGATGGCGTGCTCGGGACAGACGATCACGCAAGCAGGCTCGAGTCCGACTTCGGTGCGATGCACGCAAAAATGACATTTCGCCGCGGTGCCATCGTCAGGATCCATGTAAATGGAGTCGTAGGGACAAGCTTGCATGCAGGCCTTGCAGCCAATGCAGCGGTCGGAATCGAAATCGACGATGCCGTCCTTGCGCTGATACATCGCGGTCACTGGACAAATCGTAACGCAGGGCGGCTTTTCGCAATGATTGCAGCGTGTCACTTGAAAAACGCGGCGGGTATTGGGAAAGAGGCCCTTCTCGACGTACTTGACCCAGGTGCGATTCACGCCTACGGGCACCTGGTTCTCGGTCTTACACGCCACGGTGCAGGCGTGACAGCCTATGCATTTCCGGTTATCGATTACGAAGCCGTATTTCATGCCTGGGAAAATTTCGACCCAAAACAGTTAATCATACTTTGGTTGGGCCGAAAGCGGAGTTAGGTTGTTGGGGCGGTTGTGAAGGGTAACTCTCGCCACGTCCGCTAAATCTGATAATCGATATCTTCCATGATGCGCTGCATTGACTCAGAGAGAGGCTCGCTGCCCTCCGTTCCTTCGAGTGAACGCACGCGTTCCGCCAAGCGCTTCACCTCCGATGCAACCGCTGCCAACGCTTCCGAGAGCGGGTCGTTGATCTGCTTGGGGTCGGTGATGATAACGCGCTTCCCTTCTCGAAAAATAATGTGTCCGGGCACACCGACGACTGTGGAATCGTCGGGGACGTTGCGGAGGACGACGGAACCGGCGCCGATGCGGCAATTGCGTCCGACGGTGATGTTGCCAAGAATCTTGGCGCCTCCACCGACGACCACATTGTCGTGAAGCGTGGGATGGCGTTTGCCACGCTCATTGCTCGTTCCGCCGAGAGTCACGCCCTGGTAGATCGTGACGTCCTCGCCGACAACAGCTGTTTCGCCGATTACGACCCCCATGCCATGATCGATGAAGAAACGACGGCCGATTTGGGCTCCGGGATGGATCTCGATACCAGTGAGCCAGCGCGCTACTTGCGACAGCCAGCGCCCCAGCAGCAAGAGATTGTGATTCCACAGCCAGTGATTCATGCGATAGAGCCACACTGCGTGCAGGCCGGAGTAGCAGAGATAAACTTCCAGGCGCGATTTTGCCGCGGGATCGCGTTCCAGCACAGTGGCAACATCTTCGCGGATTAGCGATAGCAGATGCGGCATTTATCAGGCCGGAACTTCCGACGTCGGAATTTGCAACGCCTGGTTCCGCAGCCCTTCGAAGAGAATACTACTGAGGTAGCGCTCGCCAAACGACGGCAGAACCACGACGATCAATTTTCCGGCATTTTCCGGACGCTTCGCGACCTGCAATGCCGCGACCACGGCCGCTCCCGATGAAATGCCGACTAGTAAGCCTTCTTCGAGGGGAAGCCGCCTCGCCATGTTGATGGAATCTTCGTTGGAAACTGTGATGACTTCGTCGACGAGATCGCGGCGCAGAATGCTCGGAACAAAACCGGCGCCGATTCCTTGAATCTTGTGAGGAGCGGGCTTGCCGCCGGAGAGCACCGGGCTGTCAGTCGGCTCGACAGCGATGGCCTTGAATGAGGGCTTCTTTGGCTTGATGTATTCGGCGACGCCGGTGATGGTTCCACCGGTGCCGACGCCGGAGATTAAAAAATCTACTTTGCCGTCTGTGTCTTGCCAAATCTCAGGGCCGGTGGTCTCGAAGTGAATTTTTGGATTGGCCGGATTATCGAATTGCTGGAGCATGTACGCGTTCGGCGTCGAGGCCAGCAATTCCTCAGCTTTCAGAATCGCGCCCTTCATTCCCCGAGGACCCGGCGTAAGAATGATCTCGGCGCCCAGCGCCAGCAGCAACACGCGCCGCTCCAGGCTCATGGTTTCGGGCATGGTAAGAATTAATTTGTAGCCTTTCACCGCGGCTACGAACGCGAGAGCGATTCCAGTATTGCCGCTGGTCGGCTCGATCAAAACTGTCTTGCCGGGCTGAATGCGTCCCGCACGCTCGGCATCGGCAATCATGCTTACGCCGATGCGGTCTTTTACGCTGGCCAGAGGATTCTGGCTTTCCAGTTTCGCTACCACATCCGCGACTGCGCCTTGCGTGACCCGGTTCAGCCGCACCAGCGGCGTGTGGCCAATCAGTTCGGTTACATCCTTCGCGATTTTCATAAATCTTCGATTCGTGAAATTGCAGATGGATTCAGGATCAGTTCAACGCAGCGGCTTTCGCCGTCCCACCCTCGCCAGGATGCGCCGCACTTTCTTCGGAGAAATCGACAGCCGGGCAGCGACACGCGACACCTTTCGGCCTTCGCGCTCCCAGACTCGCGAGATTACTATTTCTGCAAATTCGTCGCTGATCTGGCGGAAGGTCTTGTCGCCGACCGCGCCCTGCGACCACGCCTTCAGCGCCGGATGCACGCTTCCCTTGCGCAGAATTTTCGCGCCCAGAGTCTGCAGATCCTGCCACATGTTGTTGTCGGGTTGATTCGCGCCGCACGATGCCCGCGCCAGATCATACGATTCGCGAGCCGCTTCCGGATTATCGAAAAACGAATTGCACTGCGTCAATCCCTGCCAGAGATGGGCATTGGCAAGCAGCAGGTGATGCTGAGTATGCTTCGCCAGATCGATCGCCTCTTGACTAAACTCGAACGCGCGGCGGGCGTGGCTACCGGGATCGGCACCACCGCCAATCTCCTCCTCCACTTTCGCATTTTCAATCATGCACTGTAAAATGCGCGCGCGAACCATCAGAATGTAATCTTGCTTCTCATCGGCTACGTCATATCCGGAACTCGCCTCTTCCTCGGCGCGCTGAAAGTCTCCGCTATCGAGGTGGAGATAGGCGGCGTTGAGGTACACAGTACCGACTCCATGATGGTTGGGGCGCTGCTGGTAGATGGCCCGCGCCGCATCAAGGTGCTCCAGCGCTTCGCGGCGAAGCTGAGTTAGACGGCTGCGATAGTCTTTCTTAGACGAATCCGTTTCGCGAGTTGCAGGGTCGCGCGAGCTTAACTTCCTAAGTTCACGCTTTCGAAGATCGCCTCCGGCACCAGCCTTTGCCTGGCTGCTCGAATTTTTCCGCCGCAGTTCGGCGTCGCGGTCGATTCGTTTCTGCAACTGAAGAGCGATGCCGCGCTTGGCCAGCGCCATGTTAGCCAAGGAGCGGGCCAGGTTCGGATGCCTTGGATCGCGCTTGCCATAATGACCAATTGCGCTCTCGAAAAACTCAATCGCTTTATCGAAACGGCCTTCGCGGCGCGCCATGCGTCCATAAAAAGATTGAATGTTGCCGAGGGTCACGTAATCATCGGTCTCGCCAAGCACGCTCTCCGCCACCTGCGATATGCGCACAGCTTCTTTCCATTTGCCTTGTTGAAATAATAGCCAGCTCTCAAGGACCTGCATGACGGCCGCCATGCGCGGATAGCCTAATCCCAGGGCCAGATCTTTCCCTTTGCCGGTGTAGATCAGGGCTTCGTCGTATTCGCCTCTTCGCCGGAGGCAGCGGCCCTTCCAGAAATAAACGATGGCCAACAGAAAGCGGTCGTCGAGTTCGTCTCCCAGACTCACCACGAAATCAAAATGGCTGATCGCGGACTCCATTGCCTCCTCCGCCATCGCAGACATCCCATCGGCTGAGCGCAGGCAGATGTAATCGGCGATGGAGAGGTCGGACCGGGATTCCGGTTGAAAGCGATTAAGAATCTCGCGAAGGCTTGGGCCGGCGAAGCCGATGTCCGTCCAGATGGCAAGTTGGACCGCGAGACGAGCCGCGTTTTGCTGGGAGGGATTGAGTCGCTCGATCAGACCGTGGTGGGCTTGGAGACACGCAATTCCGCGCTCGATTTCGCGGGCGGCCACGTGTTCCCGCAACTCCGAGAGGAAGGCAGGGTCAATTGGAACCGAACCAGCCGGCAGATTTGCGGGAATGCCTCTGCGTGCGCCCATTGCCATTCATTGAGGTTCTAGTCCAATAAATCGTAACTGGCAAGGGTTAGAAATTCGGCGAAGTGCGGGCTCGTCGTCAAGTCTTCAAGGAGTTTGGCTGCTTGGCGCAGCTTTTCGTCGTCCTTGCTCCCCAGTTCTCCGGCGCGATGATGGATGATCTCTTTCACCTTGGCGGCCGTCACCGGCTTGCCGTTGCTCAACTGCGCTTTGTACTTCACCCACTGCCACACCTGGGCGCGAGAAATTTCAGCGGTCGCGGCGTCCTCCATCAGGTTGTAAATCGGAACGCAGCCCAATCCTCCGAGCCACGAATGCAGATACTGCATGCCCACATCGATATTCCACCGTAAACCTTTGTCGGTGATCTCGCCTTTGGGAACCGCAAGCAGGTCTTGTGCTGTCACCGTCCGCGTCGATCTCTTATGTGAAGAAATCTGATTTGGCTCGGGCATGTATTTATCGAAAATTTCTTTGGCCACGGGAACCAGCCCAGGATGCGCGACCCACGTCCCATCATGGCCCGCGTGTACTTCGCGAAGTTTGTCGCGGCGGACTTTGTCGAGCGCCTGTTCGTTTGCCGCAGCATCGTTGCGGATGGGAATCTGCGCCGCCATTCCTCCCATCGCATGGATGCCGCGCCGGTGGCAGATTTGAATCAGCAATTCCACGTAGGAGCTGAGGAAATGCGTCTCCATCGTGACCTCGGAGCGGTCGGGCAGAACGAACTGAGGATGCGCCTGGAATTTTTTTATGTAGCTGAAAATGTAATCCCAGCGGCCGCAATTCAAGCCGGCAGAATGATCGCGCAACTCGTAAAGGATCTCATCCATCTCGAACGCAGCGAGAATGGTCTCGATCAGTACGGTCGCGCGAATCGTTCCGCGTGGAATTTTCAGTTCGTCCTGGGCAAAGTTGAAGACGTCATTCCACAGGCGCGCTTCCAGGTGATTCTCCAGCTTCGGCAGGTAAAAATATGGGCCGGTACCTTTGCTCAGCAAGGTTGCGGCATTATGAAAAAAGAACAGGCCAAAGTCGAACAGCGCGCCTGAGATCGGCTTCCCTTCTACTAAGAAATGTTTTTCATCGAGATGCCATCCGCGCGGACGCACCATCAGCGTCGCGAGTTTCGATCCAAGCTGATACGTCTTCCCTTCCGGACTCTCATAGCGAATCGTTCCCTGAATTGCGTCGCGCAGATTGTGCTGACCTTCGATGTTGTTGCTCCATGTCGGCGTATTCGAGTCTTCGAAATCGGCCATGTAAACGCTGGCCCCCGAGTTCAGGGCATTGATAATCATCTTGCGATCGACCGGGCCCGTGATTTCGACGCGGCGGTCGAGCAGGTCTTTAGGAATGGCCGCGACCTTCCATTCTTTTTGGCGGATAGCAGCAGTTTCCGGCAGAAAATCTGGGAATTTTCCCTTATCAATATCGTGCTGCACGGTATGGCGGCGCGCCAGCAACTCCTGCCTTCGCGGCTCAAAGCAGGACGCTAGTTTCAACAAAAAGGCACGAGCATCGGGTGTGAGAATGCCGTTTTCGATCTCTGAGAGGGCCTTACTTTCGATGGTGTTATTCGCAACAGACATCGGGTTCATGATCAATATCATAGTCCGTCCGGCAGCGCGTTTCGAGACGCAATATCTCGCACTGGGTCATTTTGACCTAGTGGGTCGGGACGAACTCCGGAGTTTGTCAGCGAGGAGCAATCCGAGGTCTACTGCCTCTGGACGCAATACTTTTGCAGCGGGGAAAATATGACGAATTCGGACGGCAACGGCACTGGCAACGACTGGAAGACTAACCCTCGGTGGCGCGGCATCACGCGTCCGTACACGCAGCAAGATGTAAACCGCCTTCGGGGCTCGTTTCAGATCGAGCACAGTCTAGCGCGCCACGGCGCGGAGCGTCTCTGGAGTCTGCTGCATGATCAAGCCGAGCCGTTCACGGCGGCACTCGGTGCGGCGACTGGCAACCAGGCGGTCCAGCAGGTGAAGGCTGGATTGAAAGCAATTTACATCAGCGGCTGGCAGGTCGCGGCCGACGCTAATAATGCTGGCCAGATGTATCCCGATCAAAGTCTGTATCCTGCGGACAGCGTGCCCAACCTGGTGCGCCGCGTCAATCAGGCGCTGATGCGCGCCGACCAGATTCATCATGCCGAAGGCAAGAATGGAATCACCTGGTTTGCTCCGCTGGTCGCTGATGCCGAAGCCGGCTTCGGCGGCAACCTTAACGCCTTCGAACTGATGAAGGCCATGATTGAGGCGGGCGCAGCCTGCGTTCATTTTGAAGACCAGCTTTCGTCGGCTAAAAAGTGCGGCCATCTCGGCGGCAAGGTACTGGTGCCGACGACGGAAGCGATCCAGAAACTGGTGGCGGCCCGCCTTGCGGCCGATGTGATGGGCGTGCCGACGCTGATCATGGCGCGCACCGACGCCGACAGCGCCACCTTGCTGACCAGCGATATTGATCCGCGCGACCGCGAATTCGTCACTCGCCAGCGCACCGTAGAAGGCTTCTACCACATTAAGAGCGGCCTGAAATCCGCCATTGCTCGCGGGCTGGCGTATGCTCCCTATGCGGATATTCTGTGGTGCGAGACTTCGAAGCCCGATCTCGAGGAGGCGCGGCAGTTTGCCGAAGCGATTCACAAAGAATTCCCCGGCAAGCTACTCGCGTATAACTGCTCTCCCTCTTTTAATTGGAAGAAGAATCTCGACGATGCAACCATCGCCAGCTTCCAATATGAGCTGGGCAAAATGGGATACAAGTTCCAGTTCATCACGCTCGCCGGATTCCATGCACTCAACCTGGCGATGTTTGAACTGGCGCGCGGCTACAAACAATCTGGCATGACCGCTTACTCCCGGCTGCAGGAGAAAGAATTTCTCCGCGAGCAGCAGGTCGGTTATGAAGCGGCGAAGCACCAGCGCTTCGTCGGAACCGGATACTTCGATTCGGTACAGCAGGTCATTACGAGCGGCAGCACTTCGACAGCGGCGCTTCACGGTTCAACCGAAGAGGCGCAGTTTACCGACGTGGTCCATGCCCTGAGTGTGGCGTCGGACAACGGTAATGGCCATACCATCATGAGCCCCGAAACCATCGGTGAAATGACTCTGCCGGACCTGTCACTGATGGCTAACCGATGGGAGGAATCCGACGAACTTATGCCGTCGGGGGATTAAGGAGCACGAAAAACGGGACAAGGTAGAAAAGCAGCGAAGGCGTAACAGCGGGGCGTGCTGCCCCGCCGAACCCTTTGGGTCGTTTAGCTCAATTTAGGCTTGTTGCGCTGCCTTCGACCGTTCGCGCTTTCCTTCGCGCAATTGCGCCGCGGTAAATGCAGACCCGCAGGTGCCGCATCTCCAACTGGTCGATGCCGTGGTCATAAAGCCGTTCCCATCATTTTTCGCCGGCGGCTGATTTCCCCGCATTGCCAGAACCAACTCACCGCCACATGCCGAACATTCCCGTTTTTGCATAACTCCCGTTAAGACTCGTTCGAAGATAGGCCGCCGCACTGCTGCGTCCCCGATCTGATTCACTCTATTTACTGTGTATCTCTACTATGTCACAGATAGCTGGCTACCAACGATCAATATTGACCAGTGGTAATGCTTGCTGGGAGCCTCAAGCAGCGACGCTTAATATGCTGCATGTGAGCTATCTTGCTCAGACGCCGGAGCCCGCATGCCTCACTATTGAACCTGCGGCGAACCCGAATCGACCCTGATATTTCCCATCCGCAAGTGCGACATCTCAGCGCGAATGAAGGGGATTAGACCGCTCAACATCAAGGAAGGTCAAGATTATGCCTTTAATTCAACTTCTCGAAGTTCTGATCGTGGTGGGTGTTCTCCTGTGGCTGGTAAATCGCTTCATCCCCATGCAGGGAACCATCAAATCAATCTTTAACGGCATCGTGGTCATCGCCGTGGTCCTGTGGATCCTCAATGTCACCGGACTGTTCCATTCTCTTCCCAATATCCGCCTTGGGAAGGGATGACAACCGAGGAACACCAAACCACCAATGCAAGAAATAACGTAGCCCGGCAGAACACCTGCCAAGGAGACACTTTGAATAAGTTCTGGTTAGCCATCCCGATTACCCTTAGCCTGAGCGCGTTCGCGCAAAGTAACGTCCACACCAATATCGTTGTAGAAACCACGGCTTCAGAGATTGCGGCTCCGGTGCCGACATTCCGGGTCACGGTGGTCAGCCGCAACGTGCAGGCCGTCGACTACGAGCACCGCAGCGGAGCTTCACGGGTGGACTTCTCGGGCACGGATTTAATGCCCTCGGCAGATGGTGAGGCTAAGGTAGCCAGCAAGCGTGGGTCGATTGAGATCGACGCGGAATTCGGCAGCCTGCAGTCACCGACGACTTTCGGTAACGAATATTTGACTTACGTTTTATGGGCGATTTCTCCTGAAGGCCGGGCAGTTAACCTGGGCGAAGTGTTAGTCGGCGACAACCATCGCAGCAAACTTCGCGTAACCACCGACCTCCAGGCTTTCGCTTTGATCGTTACCGCGGAACCTTATTATGCCGTCCGCCAGCCCAGCAACGTGGTTGTGCTCGAGAACGTGGTGCGTGAAACCACCAAGGGAACCACCGAGGCAGTGAACGCCAAGTACGAACTGATGGAGCGTGGCGGCTATATTCCCACCGGCTACAAGTTTGATCCTGTGGTACTGAATGCCAGGTTGCCGCTTGAATTCTTCGAGGCGCGCAATGCCCTGCGCATCGCACAATCCGAGGGCGCCGAGCAATACGCCAGCGATAGCTATCAGCATGCAGTTCAGTTGATGAACAACGCCGATGAATACGCAGTCAGCAAACACATCGACACCAAACCGTTAATCGCCGTCTCGCGCGATGCCGTGCAGACTGCCGAAGATGCGCGCGAAATCGCGGTCAAGAAGCTGGATGAAATACGGCTGGCGGACGAACGCCAGAATTCCGCCGATTCGCTGGCAGTATCGCAAGGGCAGGCTGACAGCGCGATGCGCCAGAAAGAGCAAGCAGAGGCAGACGCGGCGAAAGCCGAAGCCGCCAAAAATCAGGCGGAATCGGATGCGCATAGCGCGCAATCCGCCGAGGCTCAAGCGGATTCGGATGCTGACAGGGCACGCGCCGAGGCCACCGATGCGCAAAACGCAACCGCGCAGGCGAAAGCCGATATGGCGGCCAATGCGGCTTCGTCAGCCGATGCGGTTTCGGCCGCCCAAGCGGACGCGGAGCAGTCTCGTCTAGCGGCGCAACAGGCGGAAACCGACAAAACGGCCATGCGCGCGAAGTTGTCGGAGCAGTTGAATTCCATCCTTCAGACTCGCGACAGTGCTCGCGGGCTGATCGTGAGCATGTCCGATGTTTTGTTTGACACCGGAAAATACTCTTTGAAGCCAGGGGCACGTGAGAAGTTGGCGAAGGTCGCCGGCATTCTGCTCGCTTATCCCGGTCTCGATATTGCAGTGGGCGGCTACACCGACAATGTTGGTGGCGACGATATGAACCAGAAACTGTCCGAAAATCGTGCCAGTTCCGTGCGCGATTACTTGGTCCATGAAGGGGTCGCGACCAATTCAGTTTCGTCGCAAGGTTTCGGCAACACACTGCCGGTAGCCTCGAACGACAACGCTTCCGGACGCCAGCAGAACCGGCGCGTGGAGCTCGTGGTTTCCGGCGAAGCCATTGGCAGCCCGGCGAACGCGACCACAGGAAGCTTGCGGTAAGAGGGCGAGCTAATTAAACAGTCAAGAATCGAAAAGGAGCATTACCTATGAAACTAGTCGGAGTTATCAGCACAGCAGTTCTGTCATTGGCCCTGGGAGTTGCAGTGCCAGCGTTCGCGCAGGATCAGCACGACCAGGACGACAAATCCAAACCTGCCGCGCAAGAAGAGAAAAAAGCACAACCGGAAAAATCCGTAAAGCCGGAGGAGAAGAACGCCCAACAGGAGAAAAACGTTAAGCCGGAAGAAAAAAACGCGCAGGAAGAGAAGAACGCCAAACCGGAAGAAAAGAACGTGCAACAGGAGCGACAGCCAGCCGGCAATAACGGCGGCAACCGCATTCCAGCCGCAAAGTACCAGGCTAACTTTGGGCGCCAACACACCTTCCACGTCAGCCAAGGCGACTATAACAATCGCCGATTCCAATATGGTGGCTACACGTTCGGATTCGCTGGCGCGTGGCCCAGCAACTGGTTGTACACGCAAGACGTCTATGTCATCGAAATCAACGGCGTGTATTACTTGTGCAACCCGTCGTATCCCGGCGTCAACATCGAGCTGAGTTTCACACTGTAGCCAGGTCGCCCGGGATCGCTTGCGGACGCAACCGGCCTAATCTGATCGCTTAACCTGATCGCTTGAATATAACCGGCGCGGGTCCATCCACTGGGCTCGCGCCACTTTCTTTCCTGTCGCACGCCAGATCGTCTCGATAAACCATCCTACGCATTCGGCCGCGTGATCCACGAAGGGTGAGCAGAAGTGCACAGACTTGGCCCGCACCAAGTGAAATCCTTGCATCGACGCGTAACTGTTCAATCCAAGCAGCCCGCAGCACCTAAGAGTACGACCGGGCACCCTAAGGATGAACTGGCAAAGGTAGTCAAATGCGCACAATCCGCTTTCTGTTGCTTGCTTTTCTGATGTTGGCCATACCGGCCGTCTCGTTGGCGCAGTTCGGCATTTCAATCACGATTGCTCCGCCCGCGCTTCCCGTATACACGCAACCCATGGTTCCGGCCGCTGGTTATCTGTGGACCCCCGGCTACTGGGGTTATGGCGATGAAGGCTATTTCTGGGTGCCGGGGACCTGGGTGATGGCTCCCGAGGCTGGTCTGCTTTGGACACCCGGTTATTGGGGCTGGAGCGGCAACGCCTTCGCCTGGAATGAAGGTTACTGGGGACAAAGTGTCGGCTACTACGGTGGCGTCAACTACGGCTTCGGCTACGGTGGAGTCGGCTACGGTGGCGGCTATTGGAATAATGGAGCCTTCTTCTACAACCGCTCAGTGAATAACGTGAATGTTACGAACATCACTAACGTTTACAGCAAGACCGTGATCAATGAGACCGCGGTGAACCATGTCAGCTATAACGGTGGCGAGGGCGGAATTACCGCTCGTCCGACCTCTGCCGAAGAGACCGCGATGCACGAGCGCCACACGCCCGCAACAGCTTTGCAAACAGAACATGTACACGCTGCCAGCACTAACCATGCGCTCCTGGCGTCCGTAAACCAGGGACGTCCGGCAATCGCCGCAACCGCGAAGCCAGCGGAGTTTAGCGGCTCCGGGGTGGTAGCGGCCAAAGAGGCGGGCGCGACTTACAAAGCTCCCAAGAATAAGGCTACCGAGACTCGCCCGAATGAGAACAAGGCAACCGAGAGCAAGGCAGCCACGACTCGATCAAACGACAATAAGGCAGCTACGAGCAAAGCTGCCACGACCCGTTCGAATGACAATAAGTCAGCCGAGAATAAACCATCTGCAGCGCGTTCGAATGAGAACAAGCCAGGTCGTTCGCAACCTGTAGCTCACGCGCAGCCTGCTGCTCATAATCCACCCGCAGCTCACGCGCAGCCCGCAGCTCGTGAAGAGAGTGCGGCGAAACCTCAGGCTCGTCCTGAAAGCGCTCCTCATGCCGCCACCACAGCCCGTGCGCAGCCTGCTGCCCGTCAACAGAGTGCGCCGAAAGCTCAGGCCCGTCCTGAAAGCGCTCCTCGTCCCGCGACCGCGGCTCATGCCCAGCCCGCCGCTCGACCTGCGCCGGCGCCCAGGCCCGAAACCGTTCCCCGTTCGGAGAAAAAGAGTCCCGGAGACAAAGAATAGCTTGGTCAGTACGACCTGTTAAGTCAGTCACTCGATTTGCGGCAAAGTGGTGCGGGCTCCTCGGGCTCGTGCCTTTTGCTTTTCTGGTGGCAGGAAGATCCGAAATGATTCGCCGAGGAGGGAAATGCTATCTCACAGCTCTGTACTCATTCGGCCATGCCCGCCAAGTTCCGCTAATTCTTCACGCTGAGCAGTTTTGACCATTCAGAAACCGGCGGAACGCATATAACGGAAGTTGAGCCTCCGCCGTGCTTTTACGCACGAACGTTGCCACACTATCTCTGAACTGGAAGAAGGAGCGCAATATGCTTGGAACGATATTGATCGTGATTTTGCTTTTAGCTCTCTTTGGCGCACTCCCCAGATGGTCGCACAGCCGAAATTGGGGCTATGCTCCGACGGGCGGCCTCGGACTGCTCCTGTGCATCGTTGTCATTCTGCTGGTTCTTGGGCGGATCTGATCATCGGGCGGGTCCGCGGCGGGCTCGGCATCGGTTACACTTTTACCAGAGTCGCAAGCTGATCAATCCAGACTGCCTCTGGAATTGTGTGCAATTGCCTGCAAAGTTCGCATACCTCGATGCTAAGCATTCATTCGACTAACCCCAGGAACACATCGCCAGCGTCCGGAGCCAACCGTCGCTGGCGCGTTTTTCTCCACCGCATCCTCGCTCTCTCGTTGATGGTCATTCTGTGCAACCATCCTTCCTTCGGCTACTCCGTTTTGACGCATGAAGAGATCATCGACCTGCTCTGGGCCGATGAGATTCGGCCTTTGCTGCTCAAGAAATTTCCGGGTTTGACCGACGATCAAATCAAGCAGGCGCATGCCTACGCCTATGGGGGCGCAGTCATACAGGATCTGGGTTATTACCCCTTCGGCAGCAAGGAGTTTAGCGACCTCGCCCACTATGTGCGCACCGGAGACTTCGTCCGCGAGCTTCTGCTGGAAGCGCAAGACGTCAATGAATATGCGTTCGCCCTGGGCGCCCTCGCGCACTATTCGTCCGACATCACTGGGCATCCGACGGTGAACGCTTCGGTCGCGATCGAATATCCGAAGCTGCGCAAGAAGTACGGTAAGTCAGTGACCTACGCCGAGGATCATACCGCGCACATTAAAATCGAGTTTGGTTTCGACATGGTGCAGGTGGCGAAGAATCGCTATGCATCTCAGCAATATCACGATTTCATCGGGTTTCAGGTATCCAAGCCGCTCTTGGAGAGAGTTTTCCCCGTCGTTTACGGAGTGCAATTAAAAGACATAATTCCGCACGAGGACTTGGCCATAGGGTCTTATCGTTTCGCAGTCAGCCGGTTGATTCCGGAGATGACCCAAGTGGCGCTCAAAAGCCGCGGAAAAGAAATGATGAAAGAGCAGCCCGACTTCGCGAAGAAGAAATTCCTGTATCGCCTGTCGCGCACCGCGTACGAAAAGGAATGGGGAAAGGATTACGCGAAGCCCGGTTTTGGCACGCGCATACTCGGGCTACTTTTCCGCTTCATGCCGAAGATTGGACCATTCAAAGGACTGGCCTTCAAGAATCCGACTCCGCACACGGAAGACCTGTATTTCAAGAGTGTCAATGCCACGGTTGATCAGTATCGAACTCTCCTGCGTGAGGTTGGCGCGGATTCGCTCCGGCTGACGAATTGCGATCTTGACGACGGAAAAGTGACAGCTCCCGGCGAATACTCGCTCGCCGACGACACTTATGCGAAGTTGCTGGGGAAGCTAACCGGCCAAAAGTTCGAAGGCATGACGCCCCAGTTGCGGGCGAATATCGTCTCGTTCTATTCCGAACCCTCTGCCGGGATCGACACGAAAAAGAGCGAGGCGGAGAGGCAAAAATTGGAAGCGGATCTGGATCAACTGAAGTCGCTGTCTTTGACAGTGGTTAGTGGGGCTAGTGTGCAGAGTAATCCCAACCTGCCCGCGCAAGGGCCAGCTTTGTGCAGTGTCGGCCAATAAATCCAGGTCGCAAGTGTGGGGAAATAACCTGTGCTTGACGGGCGAGAGCTCGCCTCGTGGCGATTTGGGGAGCTCGCCACACGCTCAAGGAAAGGTCTAGAAGATGTTAGGCACTAACGCGGACGGACACAAGTTCCGGGCTGCAGTGTGAATTCTGCATCGACTTGACCGCGTCTTCCGCCGTAAATCTTCCCATGACCAGGGCCAGCTTACGGTCGGTTGTGGTCTGAATGGGGAGTCGATCAACACGCAGAACATACTGCGGGGCATGGGCGCCGCCGCGGTTGACCTTCACGACAAACTTGATGTTTTTCATGATTCCTTTCAGGTTCTTCGATCTGTCTTCTTGCGTTAACGCGATCACTGACCAGCTTGGACTTGCCATCAAAAAGATTTTCCAGCCGCTCAGCAGCGCCGTGACTCACACTCCTCCGATGAGCTTAAAGAGGAGACAATCTTCAGAAAGGTAAGTTAGAGGACCTGAAAGAGTAAGTAACTAACTGCTCAACATTGATGCTAGGCCTATATAGCGAGATTGTCAAGCTTTTAGGCCCCGACGCGCTCCTATGAGCTGCACAACAATCCTTCATGCTGATGTCGACTACGATCTAGCGGGCAGTACAGCCCTGACCAGCGTCATGATTCAGCACGAGAAGCAAAGCAGCATTGACATAAAGGTGAGCATCCAAAGGACTGCACACTAGAAGCGCATGGCCAAAAGGATGTCCATTTTCGATGAGCAATACCGCGTGGTTGCCGTCGAGGGTGATCGCCTGCTGATTAAGGGGGTGGTCAGCGGGACGGTGCTTGTGATCGTCAACCCGCAGCCGGAGAGTCCGCTTTCGGCGAACGACTATCCCCTGGGGAAACTGATCGCGCTGAGCGATCCATCCGCGGCACCGTTGAATTAAGCAGGAAAGGCAGGAAAGGGCAGGAAAACCAGGATAGGCAAGAAACGGATAAGGCAGGATAAAGGAAAGACTGTGTTAGGGTTTCCAGCTCCTGCTTCATGGCAGCCCGGCAGGGATTCGAACCCCGATACGCAGCTCCAGAGGCTGCAGTCCTACCGTTGAACGACCGGGCTGTGCCAGAATTCTAAATCATTTTGCGACGACTGCAAAACCGCATTCAAGGCTGTCGAGCCACTCACCCGTCGATAACAGTAACAATCACGCCAACCGGAGTTAGAATCTGGCAAAGGAATAAATAAGGAGCCGCTATGCCTACCGCTGAAGCTTTCCCGAGAAGCGTTATCCCAGCCGACAGCGATTACACCGAGATGGCGCGCCGTCCGCTGGAGGCTGAACAATGCGCTCTCATCGTCGTCGACATGCAGGAGAAGCTGCTGCCGCCGATCTGGGAAAAAGAGCGGCTGGTGCGGAATGTGCAACTGCTGATTCGTCTGGCTGGAATTCTCAAAATTCCGGCGGTGGTGACGACGCAATATGCGAAGGGTTTGGGCAGCACCGTGCCAGACATTGCCAGCTTGTTGCCGGATACTCCGTCCATCGACAAGCTGATGTTTTCCTGCTTCGGCAGCGATGTTTTCTGTTCGCTACTCAAGCGCATCCCAGGCCAGCGTACAACTGTCTTGCTCTGCGGCATGGAAACGCACATCTGCGTAATGCAAACGGCCCTGGGCGCGCTACGGGACGGCTATCTGGTACATGTAGCGTCCGATGCCGTCAGCTCGCGCACAGAATTGAACTGGCGCATCGGCCTCGATCGCATGCGCGCCGCCGGAGCGATTCTGTCGTCGGCCGAAATGATGATCTACGAACTGCTGCGCTCATCGGGAGCGCCCGCGTTTCGAGAGTTGCTTCCGTATCTGAAGGGATAATGGTCGGCGGTCGTTCGTCGATGGTCGTTCGCGGGGCCTTGTCTATAACTGCGGATTCTCCAACGACTAACGAACATCGATTAACGACTACTCTGCGGCTTCTTTCTGTTTCACTCGCACAACCGTGATCTTCGAAAACCCTTCGTCGAAAGTTGGCGGCTTTAGCTTCCCTGCCATCTTGCGCATGACGTCTTCGGGCACTACGCGACCGCGGCGCTGATGACGCTCCAGGCAGACTTCCAGCGGAACATCGAAGAACACGCCCTGCACGTCATAGCCGTAATCCTTGGCCAGCTTGATCCAGCTATGGCGGTCGTGGGGCGTGAGGTTGGTCGCGTCCACATAATTCATCGGACGACGCGCAATGAGCCTTGCCTTGAGCATCGAGCGCAGATTGGAAAAGACGAGGTCCTGAAAGCGCTGTTCCTGCGCGTCATCGAAAAGAAGTTCACGCAGCAGATCGCTCGAAAGCGGATGAATGTTGTGCCGCTTGAACCATGAACTCTTGCCCGATCCGGGCAAACCGATCGCGAGCACCACGGTTCCTTTGCTGGGGCGGGCGGAAGGCGCCGCAACCTGAGCAGGCGTCGATTGAAGCGGGGAAGCTGCGGGCAAAGTTTCAGTACTCGGCACGCTCGCGACCGCAGCTTCCCCGTCGGCTGGTTCTGCAGCAACCGATTGCGTAGCAGATTGTTCAGTTGCGGATAACGCTGCGGCGACAACTGCAGCCGGCGGCGATCCGGCCGTTCGCGAACGAGATCGCCCGCGCCCTCCGCGGCTGCGCCGGCGGCGCGTCACTCGCTGTCCCGGTTCCACTGCAGCGGAAATTCCGCCGCCGGCCGCAGCAGGCTCGGACTGAGGCTCAGGCGGCGCTGGCTCAGGCGCGGCTTTCACGCGCCGCGATTCGGCTATAGGGACCTCAACCACCTCATGCTGCCGTGCCGCCGGTTCGTCATCATAAAATCTGGGCTGCAACGGCTCGGGAGCCTTGGCGACTTGCTTATCATCTGTAGGCTTCTTGCGGCGCTTCAGGCGCTCGCTCATCCATTTACGCATATAGCTTGCTTGTAGCACACCGGCGCACAACCGAGCAATCTGCGCCCCGTATCGGGAGGGATACCTGTAGGTCAAAATCAGGAAAAGCAAGAACTGGCTGGGAGTGCACGAAGAATCAGGGGCTCCTTCTTTTCCTGGTTTCCAGGCTTTTCCCGATTTTCCTGCCTTTCCTGCTCGATGCCCCGATCACCCGCTACAATATCCCCATGAATCCGACGCATCCTGCAACGCTGCCGATAGCCGCTGACCAACTCCCGGCTGTACCACTTACGCTCGAGGGCTATGCCACTCTGCATCAGATGATGCGCTTCCGCTGGACCGCATGGCGGGCGCTGGCAGAGGACGTGCGTCGCGAAATTGCGACCGAGGCTGCGTCTCTGTTGACGGAAATGGAAGGGAGCGCCAGTGGCCAGTCTGCACTCTTTTCATTGCTGGGGCATAAGGGCGATCTAATGCTGGTCCACTTTCGCGAAAGCTTCGACCAACTCAATCAAGCGGAACTCAAGCTGGCCCGGCTGCGGCTGCGGGATTTTCTCGAACCCACCACGTCATATCTATCGGTGATTGAGTTGGGGCTATATGAATCGTCGATGAAGACTTATAAGGCGCTCGCCGATCGCGGCATCGAACCGTATTCGGACGATTGGAAAAAGGCGATTGCAGAAACGATCTCGCGCCAGAAAGAGGCGATGAAGCCGCGTTTGTTTCCGTCGATGCCGCCGCATCGATACATTTGTTTTTATCCGATGGATCGCCGGCGCGGCGAAGATAAGAACTGGTACACGCTGCCCATGGAAGAACGCCAGCGCCAGATGAATGAGCACGGCCTCGTCGGGCGGCGCTATGCGGGCGAGGTGAAGCAGATCATCACCGGCTCCATTGGATTTGATGATTGGGAGTGGGGCGTTGACCTTTTTGCCGACGACCCGCTGGTTTTCAAAAAGCTGATCTACGAAATGCGCTTCGACCATGTCAGCGCCGTCTACGCGCTCTTCGGAAATTTTTACATTGGCCTGCGCTGCCCCGCAAATCGGCTGTACGACTTGCTGGATGGAAATTTGCCGCAACACGAATAAACCCTTAAACGAACTGAGGACACGGTACGCGAAGGAGGTGGCCTCGATTTTCCTTCGTGTACCTTCGTACCCTCCGTGGTTAGCGCTTTTTGCGGCGAGCGCGATTCGCTTTCGAGAATTGAAACTCATGCTGCTTCATATCCACGCGAGCGCCGCGGAAGGTCACGCCTTCCATTCGCAGACGGAATCTTTGCTCTGCGGCGTGCTCGCCGCTCAACTTAATGGCTCCGCCGGAACCAAGCACGCGATGCCAGGGCAATCCTGGAACTTGCCGCAGAATGCGCACCACCTGCCGGGCCGCGCCGGGCCAGCCGGCGGCGCGCGCGATCGCACCGTAGCTCGAGACCATGCCCGGCGGCAAGGCGCGAATGCAGCGCACGACGCGGACGCGTTTCTGGTCGACGGTGACAGTGCGTTTCATAAATTGAAGTCCGGATTGATGTCCGAATCGAAGGCCGGCGAATGGCTCTCGCGCTCGCGCCGTTTTCCGCCAGTCATGCTAAATTAGATTCACCGAAAACGAAATTTTACACATGTCTATCAAACCCGGCCTTACTCTGTCCGCATCCATGCTTTTATCCGCCGCCAAGACCGCCTTTTTGGAGAATCCCATGTTCCGCTGTTTGAAACCCTTGCCGCTCACTGTGGCGATTGCCGCTCTCGGCATCATAACCACCAGCTGTGCCACCAATCCGGCGAAGGGTCGTTTCCTCAATGCTCTTCAGAACACCAACGCCTATGGTGGCGTGGGCGCGACGATCAACGTCAAGATCAATCAAACCAAGATATTCAGCAGCCTTGGTTTCGCGACTCCTTCGTCCACCTACACGACCATCGCCACAGGCAATGACACCTTCGACGGGTATGAATGCTGCGCAGACACAACGCCAGTGTTCACCGGTCTTACGGCCAACTTGACGGGCGGGTATCAGTACACACTGATTGCGGCTGGACTCGCCGGCGGCAGCGGCGCCTTGGCTCCGACGCTCATCTATCAGCACGACGAGAACATAGTGCCAGCCGCGAACACGTTGGAATTTCGTGTGATCAATGCATCTCCTGACTCGCCGGCCAGTGTGGATGTCTGGATCATTCCGGAACCGACCACTGGCCCCGAGGGCTCCTGTGCATCGCCGGGGCAAACCAACTGTCCCATTTCCGGGCTTGCCTATACAGATATCAGCCCGTACAAATCGTTCACCGCAATTCAAGGTGGCACTTTTGGGCTTTTCGTAACTTTTCATAACAGCACCAGCCTTATCGCCAAAACTACCTTGCCGGGATCAGCGGGATCGATCACAACCATAGTGCTGGTGGACACTCAGAATGGCAGCTTCATGAGCCCGACTCCCGTCATCCTCGAAGACCTGCAGGGTAGCGGATCTTAACGAAAAAGAAGTGCGCATCAACCGAGGTCGGGTCTGCGTTACAAGCTGCTAAAATTCCTTCTTGCTCACCGCCCCGTGGCCGTTTGGAGAATTAAGGATGCCTCGCTGGTTGCAGGCTCTGTCCCTTGCCTCGGCCCTAGCCGCCATAAGCCTGTTGATAGCCTGTTCCTCGAGCGGACAGGCGAAGGTACGTTTTATACACGCCATCCAGGACGCGGGCGCCCTCGACGTCGACGTTTACGGCACGAACGATTCCACCGGCACGGTTGAATTTAGCGACATATCTTTTCTTGGCGTTCAACCGACGCAGCCCGGCTATACGACTCTCGACTCTGGCAGTAACGCGATCGAGGGCTTCTTGACGGGCACGACGACCGTCGGTTTTATCAGAACCGATGTCAACTGGAGCGGTGGAATCGAATACACCGCCGTGGCAACGGGATTTTCAAAGACCGGCACACCACCCGGCAGCAACGTTCTGATCATCTCTGTTCCTGACAACAACACGCCGCCCGCCTCGGGCGATGTCGAATTCCGCGTCATCCATGCGTCACCCAGCGGACCAAGCGGGGTGAACGTGTATATCGAATCGAATCCGTCGACTGGTCCTACGGGAACTCCTGCCATCTCGAACTTGATTTACACGCAGGCTAGCGGCTACTTGTCTGTTGCCTATAATCCGAATAATGTAATGCCCGCGCCCGGCTTCACTTTATACGTCACGACGACAGCGGGCGTCGTCATTTTTAGCGAGGCGATCAATCCTGCGGACGGAGCAATTCGCACGCTGGTGCTTACGGACATTCAGAACACAAAGCTTCAGGGTGTGAGTGCAATGCAGCCGTCATTTTTGGAGTTGCCGGATCTAAATTGATCGCGGCCGCGGCAGGCTGGAGCCACAACTACCTCAACACTCGCGCGCTACGCTGCGTCTCTCTTAAAGGACTTTGCGGCTGCTTCTTCATTCTCGAACACTTCAAATATCGTAAGCAGCTTAGTAATCTGCAACAGGTCGCCCACGCGCTGGCTGAGGCTCGCCAGTTTCACCGAACCTCCCGCGTTGCGGGCAGTTGTGTAGAGCGAGACCAATGTTCCGAGGCCGCCGCTATCGATATGATTCACTTCCTGGAGATTCAGGACTACCTTGGGGCTTTGGGCCAGGAGTTTCTTGACCGCGTCGCGGAGGCTGGCCGACTCTTCGCCAAAGACGAGCCTTCCGCTGCAATCGACCACCATTACCCCCTCCAAGGCTCGTGTGCTCATTCTCAGTTGCATAGACAGCTTCTCCGTCTCATACGTTAATAGTGCAATTCAAGAGCCTACCCCGGCTGACTCGGCGGCGCAAGCGGAAGGCCTGCGAGCAACTCGAATCTCGCGAGATTGGATAAGCGAAATTGTATAATCAAGGATTCCGATGAGCTATCAGGTCCTGGCCCGCAAATACCGTCCTCAAAAATTCTCCGAAGTCATCGGCCAGGAGCACGTCACCCGCACCCTGCAGAATGCCATCGCGCAGGAGCGCATCGCGCATGGCTACATTTTCAGCGGCCATCGCGGCATTGGCAAAACGACCGTGGCTCGCATCCTGGCCATGGCGCTGAACTGCCGCTCGACCAATGAAACGACGCGCAAGCCGCCCATCGAGCCTTGCGGCGTGTGCGATTCCTGCACAGAAATTCGCGCCGGCAATTCGGTCGACGTAATCGAAATCGACGCAGCCACCAATCGCGGCATCGACGAGATCCGCGAATTGCGCGAGGCTGCGCGCTATCGGCCGGCGCGCGATCGCTTCAAAATTTATATTCTCGACGAAGCGCACCAGATCACCGACGCGGCCTTTAACGCCTTGCTCAAGACGCTGGAAGAGCCGCCTGGCCACGTCATCTTCATGATGGCCACCACGCAGCCCGAAGATATTCCGCAGACCATTCGCTCGCGCTGCCAGCACTTCAGCTATCGCGCGATGAAGTTCGACGACATTGTCGCTCAGCTCCGCGATATCGTCACCAAAGAAAATATCCCCGCCGACGAGAACGCCCTCGCGCTGCTGGCCGAGGCAGGCGACGGTTCGATGCGCGACGCGCTGTCAATTCTCGACCAGGCCATTGCGTCTACCTCCGACCATCTGACGGCGGAATCGGTGCGCAGTCTGATCGGTTCCGCTCCCGCAGCGGCGCTCGAAACGGTGATGCAGGCGGTTGCGGAAAGCTCTAGCGAGAAGATTCTCGTGCTGGTCGACGAACTGATTGGCGAGGGTCACAGTCCCACGCATTTTGCGCGTCAATTGGTTCGCTTTTTACGTAATGTAACGGTCGCGAAGATTGCAGGGAAAGACTCGCCGCTGCTGCAGATTTCTTCCGACGAACGCGCTCGCGTGGCGCGCATCGCCGATCGATTTAGCGAAGAAGATTTGACCCGTCATTTGCAGATCATGCTGCGCACCCACGGAGAACTCGGCTATCGCCACGAACAGCGCTTCCACCTCGAACTGGGATTGCTGAAAATGGCGCACGCGCAGCGCCTGCTGCCGATCGAACAGTTGCTCAGCGATGCGGCGCCGCTTACCGCGGGCGCAGCGCGATCGACCAAGATTCCGCACTTGGCGGCGGCAGAAGTTCGCCGTCCCGAATCCCCGGCTATTACGCGCACCAGTTCCGTTTCTCCCTTCGCCGCAGACTCGGCCAGGAAGAACACACCGAAGAACGAAACGGCGGACAACGTTGCGGCAATAGCCAACCGGGCTGGGAATTTTGCCGCCCCGGTGGTCGTGATGGGATCGACTGCGCTGGCGGTAGAAGAATCTCCGGCGATCGAGGTGCAACCGGCCAGCGTCGGCGAGGCCGTGGCGAATGCGGAATCACTTCGCGACGCTGTTCTCGGCGCGCTGGCTAATCAACAGATGCTGGTTTCGATTTTAGAAAGCGCGGAGTGGGCGCTGAATGGAAACTCTCTGACTGCAAAAGCAGCGGCCTCCGGCACGATGATCGAGATGTCCTACAATGCCGAAGCCCGACGCTTGGCCAGCGCAGCGGCTACTGCTCAGGCCGGAAGACCGATCAGGGTGCAAGTCGAACCGGGTGGCGCGCCCCAGGCAGCCTCCGTGCCGCGCCAAGCCGCCAACGGAAGCGCGCGCAACCGCGCCGAGCAAGATCCCATCGTACAAAGAATGCAGGAAAAATTCGGAGCCGAAATCCGTACTGTGATCGACTATCGGGAGAAAGGGTGAGAGCAATTTGTAATTAGCAATTTGTAATTTGTAATTTAAGAGCGGGGTTTTCAATTACAAATTCCAAATCAGCGATTACAAATTTCCCTATGTCTGGATTTAATTTGCAGGAACTGATGGCGCAAGCCAAGCAGCAGTATGAAACGCTGCAGAAGAAGATGGAGCAGACTGTGGTCGAAGCTTCGTCGGGCGGCGGCTCGGTCACCGTCAAGATGGATGGGCGCAAGCAAGTGCTGGCCATCAAGATCGATCCCGAGGTGGTTAAGGCGGGCGATGTCGAGATGTTGCAGGATCTGGTGATGGCCGCCCTCAACGAAGCCAGCCGCAAGGTCGATCAGGCGATGCAATCCAGCGTAGGCGGAATGCTAGGCGGACTGGGAGGGATGCTCGGGTGAACGGAGATTTAAAAGCAGATCCGTTTGCCGTTCCGATCATCCGATGGCCCGATCACCCGATGACCCGATTGGTTCCCTATGTCTAAATTTGCTGAGCCCATGACCCGGCTCATCGACGAACTAAAAAAGTTGCCGGGAATCGGCAGCAAGAGCGCCCAGCGCCTCGCCTTTCATATTCTGCGCTCCAGTGCGGACGACGCCGAAGCCCTCGCCTCCGCCGTTCGCGACGTTAAAGCCAGCCTTCATCTGTGCTCGATCTGCAACAACATCACAGACGTCGATCCCTGCGTCTATTGCAGCAGTCCTACGCGCAATCAAAAGCTCGTGTGTGTGGTTGAGGAACCGACCAACATCGCCGCGGTCGAGAAAACTCGCCACTTTAATGGCGTCTATCATGTCCTCCACGGCTCGCTTTCGCCATTGCACGGCGTCGGCCCCGAGCAGTTACGCATAGAAAATCTGCTGAGCCGCGTCGGCGGCGGCGAGATCGAAGAAGTCATCCTCGCTACCAATCCCACAGTTGAGGGCGAAGCGACCGCTACCTATCTGGCCCAGCAACTCAAGCGGCAAGGAATGCTCGTCACCCGCATCGCTATGGGCATTCCGGTGGGCAGCGACATCGAATACACCGACGAAGTCACCATGCTCAAGGCGATGGAAGGCCGCCGCGAGATGTAGCTCTTGCCTGGCCCCGCCTGCCAAAACGCTAACTCCAGTTCAAGCCCGCATGCTACCTGAACGGCACTGGCTCACAGCAAACTTTCCCGCGTATAATGGCGAGACATTTCCCCGGGAGAATGAGCAATGCGCCGTGCCGTACGCTTCCTGCAAACAATTGCTTTTGGCGCCGCTGCCGTATTGATGGTAGCGGACATAAGTGTGTGTAACCTGCAAGCGCAAGATGCGCGCCCCATTCCCGCGCCAAGCGTGACCCCTCGCGGCATTCCCGAGGATTGGAGCAATCGGCACGTTGTCTACACCCGCAACGGCTCGTTTGAAGACATGGTGAAGGTGCGGGACGATCCGCGCTTCATCAATAGCGTTCGCTTGCAGAAAATGCGGGAGCGCCGGAGTCAGGCCAACCTAGCGGGTACAGGCGGGACGCCCGGAAGCAAGAATTCAAAGGTCGATTGGGCTGTTTCCCTGGGCCACTTCGCCGGCATGGCGATTGGCGAAACCCCCGCCAAGTACACCTTTGACCCGAACGCGCCGCCTACCTGCACCGACCTCACTGCTGTACCCCCAACGATTGGCGACTTTGTTGTGTTCACGATTAACGTCCCGGGCACTAATCATGTTGCCGCGGGCAGCCAGGGAAATCTCGTCGGTATAACGAATCTTTACTCGGGCACCGACCCCACCGGCATCTGCGGAACACGTCCGACGTTTCTATTTTCTTACGCGATCGGGTCGGCTGGCTCCGGCCTTTCGCCCGTACTTTCACTCGATGGGTCTGAGGTTGCCTGGATCGAGAACGCGAACCCGGCCATTCTCCACGTCACCACATGGGTTGCTGGGCAAGGAACCAACGCCACGGTGAAATCCGTTGCAATCGGAAGTGGTTCGAGTGACGTGACCCTCGACTACACCAGCGCTACGGCTGCGGGCTGTACGCCAACACCGAGCACCAACACTAACTCCGATCTTTACATCGACTACGCGAACGACGCCGGTTACATCGGTGCCGACAACGGGATTCTTTACCATATCAATGGAGTGTTTTCGGGAACGCCGACCGTCGACTTCTGCGTCGCCAACCCCAACGCTCCAAGTCTTCTGGGTGCCGCGATATACGACTCCACAACCAGCCAGGTTTTTATCTCGGACCCCCAGTACCTTTACTCCTATACGGTGGGCGCTTCAAGCTTCACGTTCCCTGTGTCGTACCAATATGGCAGCACCGACTCGACCAACACTGTGACTTCGGGCCCGTTGCTCGACTCTTTCAATGGGTTCGTATACATGTTCACCGGGGAAGACGCTTACGTGACACCTCACGCCTCCCTGACGCAGTTGCCCACAAGCATGGCGTCTTACAAAGTCGTCCCGCTCGGTCCGGCCTCAACGTCGCCCTATCCGGTCCTCTTCTACGGGGCATTCGATAATAACTATCTCACCAACGGCCCAGCCGTCTCCGGGTCAACTCTATATACTTGCGGCACCGACCCGACGACAACCACGGCACAGGCTCTCTACGCAGTTGGTTTCCACGTAAACACTGGTATTGCCGAGTTTAACCCTGTCATGTCGGCCAACGTCGGGGTGAATCCGGGCGGCGGACCTGGCATCTGTTCGCCGATCACTGAGTTTTATGATGGCAACAGGGATCGCATCTTCGTCGGCATGGGAGACGTGGGCGCTACCGACGGGGCCAACGTGGTCACGATGTGGGATGTCACGACGCAACTAACCGACGCTTCCACCTATACTGCGATCAGCTCCAACGATTACTTTGGCGGCACGACGGGCTTCACCATCGACAACAATGCCAGCGGGATAGCCCAAGCGGAGAGCATCTATTTTTCGACGCTTACTCCCGACCCCACCACCGGCACGGTCCCTTGCTTTGCCAATCACTTTTGCGCAGTGAAGCTGACGCAAAGCGGCCTTCAGTAGGGGGCGGCGAGCAGAGCCCGTTACTTGGGCTTAGGGCTTGTTCGGCAGATTGGCTGATCGAGAACTCCCACGCCGCTCCCGACTAAGAGGTCTTGCGGTTGCGGTGACACGGGCCAGAGACATCAGTCTTGCCACAACTCAGCGCCTGCGTCTCAAACACACGCTCGTAGCGGAAGGCAGGTTTCTTGTAGGGCTTGCGGGCTAGCGTGGGCTCAGGCCCCGGTTTTCCTTCTTCAGTTCTCTCCGGATTCCCGTTCGGCATTTTCAACGTTCACCTCGAAAGCAGACTCTTAACCCCAGAACCAAGATCGGCAACACGATCCCGCAGAGCCAGAATTATATCTTAACTGTGCCGTTGGCTGGAAGGTCGGCGCGCTTTTGCTCCAGCCTGCGGTTTGGGGATGCTCCGGCGAACTGGAACCACGAAGACCGCCAAGGATCACGGAGCCTTTTGATTTTAGATATTTTCTTGCTTGATTTTCGCGGTTACTTTTCGCGACCGTTGGGGTTGACGATTTCGCAAGATAAGGCTAGCCCTCGCGGAACTACGCGATTGTCAGTCACCGGCGGTCCCGAGGAGGAATCCGTTGGCTTCTTCTTCCTCCGCCACCAGTCCTTCGGGCAGCGTGCCGCGGTTGTACTCCGCCATACGATTTTTCCACTTGAGAAATTCTGTGATGCTCTCTGGCTCAATGCGAATCTCCACGCGTCGCAGACTCGCCAGCAGCAGATTCATCTCGTTCTCGAATCCGATCGCGGAACGCAGGTTTCTTGCCGACGCTTTCACTCGCTCGATGTCGCGCCCGCTCACTTCCAGCAAACCCCAGCCCGCGGGCAGTTCCTCGATGCGGATCAGTCCGATTGGCGCCAGGTAATAGCGCTCGCAGCCGACTCCAGTCTCCGGCCTTTGCCGGAAGGGCTTGGCGCGATCGGCCAGAAAATCCGCGCGCGACACTTTGCTCTCGACGACCACGGAATGGCACTGGCGCTTCCAGCCGATCGCATCCGGCATCTCACCGCTGACACAAGCCTGTTCGCTGAGCACCACGCCACAGCGATAGCGCCGCAGCCATGCCACCGCCATCGAAACCAGCTTCGCGTGTGTCATAGATGCCGTATTCCCTAAGAGTTTGGCGGGCGAACACTATTCTGAGAAGTATCAGAGTAGCGACGGGGCGGGAAAAGGAGACCTTGCCCTTCCTGAGTTCAAGCTTTTCTAACTTTTCCACTCGTGACTCTCAGTCTGATCGCCGCCTCACGTTACGCTCGTAACCCCTTTATCCATGGCCAATTACAGAAGTATTACAAAGAACCGCGCGCGTTCTTGGTATCTTCCTAATCGAACTCCAGTCAAATAGGTGTAGGAAGAAAACGAGGTTAGAAAACGGACCATGAGCGAGACCATGCGCGAGACAATTAGCGAAGTTACCAGCCAGGAAATGCGCGATACCGGAGAAGGCACCAATCGTCGCGAGCGTGCCAACCGCGATGGTTTCAACTGGGGCACGGCGATTGCTATGGGCCTTTTTCATGTGGGCGCGGTGGCGGCATTATTTTTCTTTACCTGGCCGGCATTTTTCGTCGCTATTTTCTTATGGTGGGTCTCGGGCAGCCTCGGTATCGGCATGAGCTATCACCGTCTGCTGACGCATCGTGGATACAAGACTCCGAAGTGGGTGGAATATTTTCTGACCTGGTGTGCGACGCTGGCCCTCGAAGGCGGCCCGATTTTCTGGGTGGCGACGCACCGCATTCATCATCAGTTTTCGGACGAAGAAGGCGATCCCCACTCCCCCAACGACGGCAAGTGGTGGTCTCACATGGGGTGGATCCTCATGGGCAAGTCGATGCATCACGACACCACAACCCTCGCCCGCTACGTCCCCGACCTGACCAAGGATAAAGTTCACGTCTGGCTGACCAAATATCACTGGACTTCAAACGTTATTTTAGGCGTCATTCTTTATGCCATCGGCGGATTGCCCTGGCTGCTCTGGGGAGTATTCATGCGCACGGTAGTCGGCCTGCATTCCACCTGGATGGTGAACTCGATCACCCACATGTGGGGCACGCGGCGCTTCGTGACCAAAGACCTTTCAACCAACAACTTTGTGATTGCGCTGCTGACCTTCGGCGAAGGCTGGCACAACAATCATCATGCCCATCCCGTCTCCGCGCGTCATGGATTGAAGTGGTATGAAATCGATATGAACTGGTATGGCATCTGGGCGCTGAAGAAACTGGGGCTGGCGCGGCATGTATACAAGGTTGATCTGGAAAAGCTTCCACCGAAGCCTGCGCTTACCCGGGATGTGAAAGCAGCGGCGGTGATGGCCGCGGCTGCGGGCAACGACTAAAAAGCAGGTGACAGGTCGCAGGTGTCAGGTCTTAGGAAAGGCTCTTGAACCGGCCACGGTGGTCGGGGTCGAGGGCCTTTTGGTGTAAACACGGTAGCGACAACCATTTTTTTCCGCAAGGCCTACGGCTACAATCGGGGCATATGCCATGTCGATTTCGGATTCACTTGGTTGTCTTTGTGCTGGCCGTCTGCGGTACTGCGACGTCAGAGTCGACTTATCTCAACTCGCTCAAATACTCCTGTCTGAAAAGCCCCTTCATCGGCGTCTCAGCCTATTCACCCCGACACGACGGATTCCCGGATGTTGAACTAAGTCTGACCGACCCGCGGGGACGCAATGCAGGCAAAGATCCGCGCGGTGTTTCCATACCGCATAGCCAGTATGGAAGGACAGTCGAGATCCCGAAGTCGCCGGAGATGAGCAAATCCGTAGCCCTCGAAGTGTGTGACGCAGTGACGGGCCGCTACATATTTACAGTGACAGAACATGGACGCGCCGAGTACCACATTGACGTTAAAGGTTACGACGGCAAATCCGGGAATTTACAACATAGTCTCAATCGTCGCGCCGGTGGGGGTCGCACGTGTCAGTTTAGGTTTCGTTTTCTAATGGCGGAAGGTGAAGTGAAAATTGATTGGCTGGACGAAACTGACCAGCCCTTCTTCGAGGATCCGCGACCCGTTTGCCATCCCGTACCCCTGACACCCAGGACCTGACACCGGACACCTTCCCAGCGTGGCACCCTCCTGTTAACATTGAACTCATGGCAACCGTGAAACGTCAGCGTCGACCCAGTTCTGCATCGTCGACGGCCGCCCGCAAGCCATCGGTTTCAAAAAAGCAGACTTTGCAGAACCTCTACGTTCGCCTCGAAAAAACCCAGCCGGGCTCGGAAACATCCAAGCGCATTTCCCGACAAATTGTAGACGCCATAGGCTAGGTGATGGCGGCGGTTACGATCAGGCCGCCCAGAGATGCCCGCTGCCGCGTCTACCGTGACCATCTGCGCGATCGAGTTGAACAGCGCCAATTCCTTGCACCTATGGCGATCGAACTGGATGAATGGCTCAAGTGCCGTCCCGAAGCTCCTGATCTAGAAGAAGCACCACAAGGCTGGCACAAATTCTTCGACTCGTTCACCATTTGCGGTGAAGGCGAATGCATCAAGACCCTTTTCACGATCTACGCTCCAGGCAAACCCAGACGCGGAAGCATCGATTTGGGCGAATGGAAGAGGTAATTCCGCCGCAACTCTGCCCTCGGCCGTGGTCACCTAACACCTGACACCCGCCCCCCACCCCGCTACAATCTCCCTGTGCGCATCATCAGCCGCCAGAAGGCGATCTACACATTCCTCTCGCTCGGCGTTTGCCTGGCGGCGGTGGCGTTCGCGGTCGGCAGCGGCTGGATCATCCTCAACTGGCGCGAGGGCATCAAAGTTTTCCTCGGCATCATTTTCTTCGGCGCCATCGTTGCCGGCCTTGTCCTCAATACGATTTTTCTGGTTCGCGAAATTCGTCGCAACGAGCAGCATGACAGCTTCATCAACGCCGTCACCCATGAATTGAAGACGCCCATCGCTTCGATACGGCTCTACCTGCAAACTTTGCAGAGGCGCGAAGTGCCGGAGGCGCAGCGGCAACAGTTCTACGAGTTGATGCTCGTCGATACCGAACGCCTGCTGCACACCGTCGAACAGGTTTTGAAAGCCGGAGAAGCCGCGCAGAAGAAGAGTCCGGCGCAGCGCTCGCCGGTGGAGTTCGACGCGCTCGTGCGCGAGTGCATGGAACTGGCGCGAACTCGCCATCATCTGCAGGCGGGCGACTTGGAGTACCGCGAGTCTTTGTCTTTATCTTCGCCCTCGTCCCCGAGAAATAGCGACGGGGTGCGCGTGGTCGGTGATCCAGAGGAGTTGCGCACCGCGGTTTCGAATCTGCTGGACAATGCCGTAAAGTACTCGCCAGATGGCGTGCATATTTCCGTTGAACTCGACACTCCCGACGAGAAGCGCATCGTGTTGCGGGTGCGCGATCGCGGTGTAGGCATTCCGGAGCACGAATTGAAACGTATCTTCAAACGGTTCTACCGGGTGACGCAGCGCTCGCTCTCGCAAGTAAAGGGCACCGGCCTGGGGCTGTTCATCGTGCGCTCGATCGCGCGCAAACACGGAGGCCGCGTATTCGCCGAAAGCGAGGGCGCTGGCAAAGGCACGACGGTGACTCTGGAATTGCCTAGGAAAGAATTGCCGAAAAAAGAACTGCCGCAGAAAGTGACCGTAGCATGAGCCGCGTACTGGTCGTCGAGGACGAGGCGCATCTGGCCGATGGCTTGCGCTTTAACCTGCAGGCCGAAGGGCACGCTGTCGAGGTCGCCGCCGACGGTGAGACGGCTCTCGATCGCCTTGTCGAGAAAAGTGAACGCTTCGACGCCGTGGTTCTAGACGTAATGCTGCCAGGGAAGAGCGGCTTTGATGTGGCGTCATTGTTGCGCGAGAAAAAAAATTACGTGCCCATTCTGATGCTGACCGCGCGCGGGCGTCCGGAAGATGTGCTGCAGGGATTCGCAGCCGGCGCCGACGATTATTTGCCCAAGCCGTTTGAGTTGGCGATTTTGATTGCGCGCCTGGAAAGCCTCCTCCGGCGCAGCGTCTGGATGAAAGGCGCCGCGACGACAGTCGAAGAACCTGCGTCTCGAAAAGAGCGAGACGCGGGGCATCCGCTCGATACCTTCAGTTTTGGCGGGAAGACGATCGATTTCGCGGAACTCGAACTGCGTTCCCTCGGAAATACCATCCATTTGACCGTGATGGAGGCGGAGTTTCTACGATACCTGGTGAATAGCGAAGGCCGAGTGGTTTCACGCAAGGCGATTCTCGAAGAGGTCTGGGGATTGCACGAAGACACCGATACCCGCGCTATCGATAATTTTGTGGTGCGGCTGCGGCGTTACATCGAAGAAGATCCAGCCCATCCCAAGCATTTGCAAACCGTGCGCGGAGTGGGATACAAGTTCGTGGCAGAGCCGGAGCAGTAAGCGAGAGGCTACGATGAACGATTCCCGCTCAAGTGAGATTCAAACAAATACAAACAACCAGCCCGACTGGAAGACCAACGGCTTGCGCATCGTTCGCAGCGGAGAACTGGACAGCAACACGCCGCAGACGCCCGGCATGACGCGCGCTGAAGCCATCTCGCACGCCAGCACCGGCGCGAAAAAACTTTGGGCGGGAACGGTAGTCGTGCACCCCAATGCCAAGACCGGCCCACATCATCACGGCGACCTCGAGACGGTGATCTATGTCGTGCGCGGCCGCGCTCGTTTTCGCTGGGGAATTAACCTCGAATTCGTCGATGAAGCCGGCCCCGGAGACTTCGTCTACGTCCCTCCCTACCTTCCCCATCAAGAGTTGAACGCGCGCAAAGACCAGCCGGTCGAAGCAGTAATCGTGCGCAGCGGGCAGGAACCGATCGTCGTCAATCTAAACATTCCCAGCTCAGAGGACGCGGCAGAAAATCCGCAAGACGATCCATTCCATTCCGCGCCCAAGCGCTGACTTTCTGCACGTGAACAGATAGAGCAATTCCCCGCCATTCTTAGTGCTGTTTGGCAGACGAACTGGCCGCGAGCTCGCGGAACAGGCCTAACAGGGACGCTGCGGCTTGCTGATCAGAGAGATTTTCGAGCGCCACCGTCGCGGTGAAGTGCGGTGCCGTCGAATTGAAGCGGACGCCGACAAAATCCTTATCGCGCCACGAGGCAAGCGCGTTAACCACCGGGCTAAGTTCGACGGGCCAGTCTTCTTTGGTGGTAAGAATCACCGGTCCCGGCCGGCTGATCGTCCACGCGCGGTCGCCGGTTAATCCTTCCGCTTTCTTAACTCCAGGCTTCTTCGGACCCGAATGACCTGACCAGCGATGGCGGATCACGTCAAGGTGAAAGCCCGGCGGAAATCCCATGTTGGCCTCAAACGTCAGCGTCTCCTGCTGCTGACGCCAGCGGCTTAGAGCCCACTGCATCGGCAGCGGACGCGGCAAGAGACGAATGGTGAGCCGGGCGTCATCGAACCAGCGTGAAGAGAGATGCAAAGTCGCCTTCAGCCGCGAGCTGCTGGCCTGCCAGCGCAGATCGGCGACGCGCCCTTTCCCCAGGCATGCCGCCTGCACCCACTGCAGCACGTTCCCTGCTCGGCGCCGGTTATAACGCACGAACCAGGCGTACCAGAGGAAACAAAGGGCGAGCGCTACGCCAACATCGATGAGAAGGAAACGGGCCATGAACCGGACTGCCTCTGCCGTGAAATCCTACGTCTAATAGATGCAACTACGCAAGCGGAGGAAACGGAAAAAAGGTTGTGGAAGACTTAACATTTTCCCCGCTTAGGAATCCGGCCACTTCGCCCTCAACACTCCCGCTACAATGGCCGAGTGCGGTTTCGAATCCGACAATTCAAGAAAGCGGATTTTCACGTGCTGTGGCACATTGACCAGCTATGCTTTGAGCCGCAACTTGCTTATTCGCAAGCGGAATTGGCCTTCTATATGCGGCGCTCCGGATCGTTTACCCTGGTGGCAGAAGATGCAGCGGCCGACGAAGCCGTTAATGAAGCAGATAAGGGCAAAAGCGCTTCGGCTCGGGGCAATGGCGCCTCGACGGATGAAATTTCTGACTCCGGCATTCTCGGTTTCATTGTGGCGGAGAACCGTCGCCAGACCGGGCACATCATCACCATCGATGTGGTCGAGAAGGCGCGGCGCAGCGGCGTCGGCTCGGCCCTGATGCAGGCTGCCGAGGAGAAACTGCTGCAGGCGGGAGCTACTTCGGTCGCCCTCGAAACTCCGGTCAATAATGCCGCGGCGATTCGCTTTTACAAGAGCGAGGGATATTTCGTAGAAAAAACCCTCGCCGGATATTATTCAAACCAGATGGATGCGCTGGTGATGACGAAAACACTGGCTGGCGGCCCGTAGATATGTGCAAAATACGTGAAAGATACGCGAACGAAATCAATTTTACGTTTGTCATCCCGCTTTTACGTTTGTCATCCCGAGCGGAGCGAGGGATCTGCGCTTAAGGTTGTCATCCCGAGCGGAGCGAGGGATCTGCAGTCTGCTGAATACATCTGGGACTCGGAATTCGAATAAATGGGGTGGCACCGCATGAAGCTAGCGATTCAAGGAGAACTAGGTTCTTTCAGCCACGAAGCCGCAGAGACGATGCTGCCGCGAGCGGAGGTGGTCCCCTGCGCGCGTTCGCTGGAAGTCTTCGATCGAGTGCAGCGCCAGTCGGTCGACGGAGCCGTGATCCCCATCGAAAATTCGCTGGCCGGTTCGGTAGCCGAACACTTCGATCTTCTGCTAAGCCGCGACGTTCATATAGTCCGCGAGTTCCGCCTGCGCATCGTCCACAACCTGATCGCCCTCCCCGGCACCAAACTAAAAGACATCCGGCGAGTCTTCTCACATCCGGTAGCGCTAGATCAATGCCGCGACCTCTTCGCCAAAAATCCCAAGCTGGAGCCAGTTCCCTTCTACGACACCGCCGGCAGCGTGAAGCACGTAGTAGCCGAGGGCCTCCGCGACGCCGCCGGAATTGCCAGCCGCCGCGCCGCCGAAGTCTACAAAGGAAAGATTCTCAAGCCGGGCATTGAAGACGACAAGAAGAACTTCACTCGCTTCTTCTTGATCAAGCGCGGAAAGCCGCAGGCCGCGCCCGCTGCCAATAAGACTTCGCTCGCTTTCAGCACGAAGAACATTCCCGGGAGCCTGTTCAAGGCGCTCAGCGTCTTCGCCCTGCGCGATATCAGCCTGAGCAAAATCGAGTCCCGTCCCCTGCGCGGCCGTCCCTGGGAGTACGCATTCTTCGTCGACCTGCTCCGCGGCGACGACGAAGACACGCGCAATGCGCTGCGTCACTTGGGCGAGATCTCGGACCTGGTGAAGGTGCTGGGATTTTATCCGGAGGCGTGAGGCGTCTGGCTCCGGGGACGCTTGAGTGAAGTGGATTTTACTCGAAAATAAATTTACCTCGGTCGGTCGTTATCGAGTCAACGCCGGTCTGAAATGCCTCGAAGTCTTTCTGGTTAGCGCCACCACCCCCTACCTCCCTCGTCGGGCGAAAAGGAGCGGCTCATCACCAAGGCCAACGGTCGTCTACTACAGTGCTGTTGCCGGCGGAATATCGGAGCGCATAGATGGTAATATCAGAACTCTGAGGAGCCTATCCAGAGTGTCCACCGGAAGCCAACTCTCTCTTCTTCCACACCCGGAGAAGACCCAGAAGTCCCCGTCAAGTCGGAAGGCCAGATCATCGTTGGCGACACCCTTGAAGAGTTGAAGAAGTTTCCTGACGAGACCTTCCAGTGCTCCGTCACAAGTCCGCCCTATTGGGGACTTCGCGATTACGGTATACCCGGCCAGATTGGTGCGGAGATGAAGCTGGAGGACTACGTCACGAAGCTCGTTCAGGTCTTTCATGAAGTGAAGCGCACGCTAAGGAGTGACGGGACATTCTGGCTCAATATCGGAGACGGGTACACGAGCGGTGGGCGGACGTGGCGCGATCCTGACAAGAAGAACAAGGGACGCGGAATGGACTACCGCGCTCCCACGCCGGAAGGCCTCAAGCCGAAGGACCTCATCGGAGTTCCCTGGCGTGTGGCGTTCGCTTTGCAGGCCGATGGCTGGTATCTCCGTTCGGAGGTCATCTGGTACAAGCCCAACGCGCAGCCGGAGTCGGTGAAGGATCGTCCGGCCCGCGCTCACGAGCACGTCTTCCTCTTCTCTAAGAGCGAACAATACTTCTATGACCACGAGGCTGTACGGGAGAAGGGCGACAACGGCTCACGAAGGAACCTGCGGTCGGTTTGGCAGGTGAATACGGAGCCATACGCTGAGGCTCACTTCGCGACGTTCCCCCGCGCCCTCATCCTGCCGTGCCTTCTCGCCGGGAGCAAACCAGACTCCACCGTGCTTGACCCGTTCTTCGGATCGGGCACCGTCGGCCTTCTCAGCGGAGCCTTGGGGCGGAAGTTCGTAGGGATAGAGCTGAATCCCGAATACGCTCAGCTTGCGAGGAAACGCTTAGGCTGGTGAGAAGTCCCACTCTCCGTGGACGACACAGAGGCTCTTCTTCAGGTCCTTCACCTGTAACTTGCGCTCCGTCCCGCCGTCGAAGTAGAGCGCGAATTTCACATTGCCCTTCCCATCCTTGATAGTACAGTAACCCGGCTTAGGGTTCTGCGTGCTTTCGAGCCGCATCTCTAACGCGCCTTTCGCGGCCTCTTCTAATAACGCTTTGGGAATCTCCACGAGTTCGTAGTGCCAGAACTTCTTGCCGCTTTCTTCGCGTTCCCATGCCCGGAGAGTCAATATGCGCTCGTAATTCTTCATGTGGTACAGGAACTGATCACGGAGTCCCTTCAGCTGCTCCGGCTTGTTAGACCAATCGCCCTTTCCCAACTCCATGAACTTGGAGATCCAGATCGAACCAACCCTCAGATGGGCGTCGGCTTGGGTTTTGAGCGAGAACTTCGTGCCGTCAATCGTGACGTCATGACCAGGATTTCCCATAGGCGAACGCTGAGCGTTGTGGCCCGCGAGCTTCATTACCCGCTCCATCGCTCGCTCGAATTGCTCCTTGGTGAGTGGGCGTGTAGCAGTCCCATGGTGAGCGAGTAAGTGAACGCCGAACTCCTCTAAGAAAACATCCGTGACCAGATCGGATTTCTCGTTGCGCTTCTCGGTCATGGCACCGAGCAGCCCGGTTACGACGCTGGACACATAGGCGAGCCTGCGAGGGGAGAGCTTCCTGAGAAGCTCAAGCAGCTCTTCTGGGACGTCGGGCACGCCAGCAGTGTAGATGTTGGGTCAGCCAAAATCCAGTTACAATTCTGTCGCTATGAACATTCGCCAAGTAGAGCCGAATCCCGACGCGAAACAAGGACTCCCGGAAGGCGATCGTTTGTTCCATTTCTTCGCGGAGTCTTCCAAAGGCAAGGCCGAGTACTTCGTCGCTGTGCATCAGGTGAGCGATGGCAGCTTTCGCACGACCTGTCAGTGCATGAGCGCGATCTTCAACTTCGCCCGGAGGCAGGAGCCTTGCTGCAAGCACGCGGCTGAGGCGGTGAAGATAGTGAATTGGAAACTCAGGCGCTAGGAAATCTCCAAGGGCAGGCGATACGGTTAATTTGGCGCATTTTGCGAGATTTAGACTCGGGAATTTGCGCGGGGAGCGATCAGAATGGACAGCCCAGGACCTGAGCGCCCTGAGGACTCTCCCACAGAAGAACTGCCCCACTCCAGCCAAAACCGGGCTTGAATGGGCCATCGATCCCTGGGAAGCCGTTGAAAAACGGAATTGGACGCAGTAATCGGGACGGGTCTGCGCAGCCACGTTCAGGACAGTCCCCGAATGTCTTTGCGAAAGGCTTCGAGCTTTGCGACCCAGGTCTTTACGTCGCCTTGAATCATGCTCTTGTCAAAGCTGATGTCGCTGTGGACCTCGCCGGTGTCGCCCGCGGCGTTCCATCGCACTGAGGGAAGCTTGAAAGCATCGTCCTGTTGAATCACGAAACCGAGAGCGTCCGTGGGGTGGCTATAACTATCCGGGCCCGCCAGCGACCACACCTTGGTCAGCACTACGCCATTCACTCGCTCCCAGGGCACGTAAAAGGGACGCCCGAAGGTGCCGATGCTCAAATAGAGGCCTTCCCGGTTGGCGCGAATGATGGGCGGAGGCCAGTAGAGCTGGTAAAAACAAACGACGAAGACACCCGAGAGCAGCACAGATATCCCTTTCCACCAGCCCG
The DNA here is from genome assembly GCA_963822025.1 of uncultured Acidobacteriaceae bacterium. Lineage (GTDB taxonomy): Bacteria > Acidobacteriota > Terriglobia > Terriglobales > Acidobacteriaceae > Acidiflorens. The sequence continues at coordinate 89,831 of CAWGFW010000005.1, forward strand.
CCGCGCCGAGGAATGACAGCCCGAGGATGGCTGACGCCGACATGCCGATCAGAAGCGACCTTTCGTTGGGCAGCACCTTGTACTCGCCATACATCTCGGTCGGATCGGCCATAACGACGCCATGCTGCCGCACTTCGGTGCCCTGGGCAACTTACGATAGTTTTGTGGGCCGGTCGGCCCATTCTAAATTTCGCGCATTTTGCGAAATCTAGAGTGGGGAATTTGCGCGGGGATCGATCAGAATGGACCACTCAGGACCCGGGCGCCCCGAGGACTCTTTCACAGCAGAACTGCCCCACTCAAGCCAAAACCGGGCTTGAATGGGGCACCGACCCAGCGAGCGTCGAAAACACCTAACCCCATATAAATCATCACGAAGGCGATGTACCTATATACTTGTACGGACGAACAATAAACGCAAATGTTCCGCGTGGAACAATCGTACATACACTTCCGCCACCACAAATGTTCCACGTGTAACATTTGTACATACAATCGCTCAGAAGGCGAAACGAGCCCCGATGGTCGGAGCGAAGTTGTTGTCCGAGTTATAGGGGACGCCGGGGCCGTGAGGAATGGCGATGGCTAGGCCTCCGCTGACCCAGGAATAGGCGATTCCGGCATAACCGTCGAAACGCTTGGTGAAGTGATGATCCACATAGAGCGATCCCTCGTTGAGCGTGCCGGCGCAGGAACTGCGGAAGCCGGCTGAGGCCGAGCAGGTTGGCGGAGTGCGGAAATCATTCTGCCGCTGTTGATACCAGGCGAAGGTGAAGTCGGTCTTGCTGCGGTAGGTGTACTTCGCTCCCGTCCACCAGATGTTCACCAACTTCTCGGAATCAAGATTGTTGTCTTCGACTCCGCTCATGTAATAGCCGCCCTGGTCGGAGGCGCCGACTCCCAACGGGTTCGCCGGGTTGTTCTGCCAGATGTATTCGTAGCCGGCAAAAAACTTGATTGGATCCCACACATACTTGGCGGCGACGATAATTCCGTTGTTGTCGGTCACGATGCCATAGACGGTGTTGTCGGTCGAGATCAGATTGGGGCCGCCGTCGCCGCCGTTGATCGGGTTGGTATTGATGCTGTCGGTGAGCGACTCCGTAAAACCAAGATGCGGCGTCGCCGGGCTCTGCGGCCCGAGCAGGGGGTTCAATACGCTGATCGCCTGGTTATAGTGTTGGAAGACGGCGTCGAGAGAGAATTTGCCCGGGCCTCCAGCGACTTCTCCGCCAAGGTCGAATCCCCAGGCGTTGTTGTGGGCCTCTTCGGGCGTACAGCTAGTGGCGGTCCAGCCGGCGATGGGCGAGTAGCAGCCGGCTGAACCATCGGCGAATTTATACATCGCGCCGAAATGGACGGGGCCATAGGTGAGGCGATACTTCAGGGCGTCGTCCCAACGGGAGTCCTCGGTGTCGCCGCCTCCGGCCATGGTGCCGTTATAGCCGATGTAAGAAAAAGCGTAGGCGCCGTTGGCGGGATCGTACTGGAGCATCGCATCGGTGCCGAGAGAGCGCTGGCGGCCGAAGGTCAGCGTGCCGAAAAGCTTGGAGGACACACCGCCATAATATTCGTCATTGAAGGGCTGGCCGGCGCGCGCGCCGTCGATGGCGATCGAATAGCTGGCCCGCGGAAGGCCGTTGTTGATGATGTCAGTTTGTGACGCGTTGGCGAGCAGGCCAGACTGCGGATTGATGCCAGTGGAAGCGTTGAATACGACCGACCAGCCAGGCCGAAACTCTTCCTTGCCCCTGACGCCAAAACCCGTCTGCTGCAGATTGTTCGGCGCGACGACGAAGCGATGCTCATAGCCGTTTCGGTTGACCAGAGATTCGCCTTCATAGTTATAGCCATTTTCTGGTAAGCCGTGGCTGACCCAGCCGCCGCCGACGTCATAGGCACCGTAGACGGTGATGCCGTGCCAGGTCAGCGTGCAATCGGTGGTGGCGAACTCGTGGCCGCTGGCACAGGCGTCAGGAGTGCTGCGCTGCATCTTGATGTCGACGGTGGAGTCCTGGCCAACCGACACGCTGACTGCCGTGCGCGTTTCATCGGCGAACCCTTGCTTTGCCGCACGAATCTCGAATGACCCTGCAGGCAGGCCAGACGCCTGATAGCGCCCCAAGTCGTCGGTTGTGGTGGTGCGCGTTGCACCTGTGTCGACGTTCCTGATTTTCACCGCGACACCGCGAATGCCTGCGCCGTTTTGGTCCGTCACGATGCCGGAAAGGCTCGCTCCCGTTTGGGCCCACGCCGGAAACACCCCCATCGCAAGCCACCAAAGCAGGCAAATGAGAAGCAGGGTGGGAAATCGAGCAGCCCAGCGCATGAAATAACCTCCGGCCATCGGTCTCTTAAAAGAACACGAAGTGTATTCGAAATACAATTTAGCTGTCAAATATGATGTAGTTTTATTTATATTAGAGAGCACTTTTGCTTTTGCTACTGGGAGGAGCGGCGGTTGACCGTGACTGGCATCGGGGGTACGATTTCGTTCCGATGCGCGGGAGCGGCAAATCCGAGAAGCAAAATGCTGAGGCGTTGCTCCACCTGCGCGACGCCGCCTTAAAGTTGGGAATCAGCTTTCCGACGATTAAGCAGTGGATTTACAAACATAAAATTCGCAGCGTGCAGACAGCGGGAGGACACCATCGCATCCCGCTAAGCGAAGTGGACAAGCTATTGTTTCGAACGCGCGGTCGAACCGAAAAAGAACGGGAACAAGCGGTCCGGCGCGTCAGCGGGCGCAATCAACTGGTGGGACGCATCGACTCGGTGCGCATCAGCGGCCTGATGGCAGAGGTAAAGATTTCGATTGGAGACCAGCAGATCACCTCGATTATCACAGCCAATTCCGCCCGTGAAATGCACCTCAAGGCGGGCCAGACTGCCGCGGCCCTGATCAAGGCAACAGAAGTAATGATTCTACGGGTTTGATTCAAGAGAATGAATTAGAAGTGTGAGATGAGAAATCGCCTGCTCTTTCCCGCCGTACTTCTCGCTGTGACGCTGCAGGCTGTTCTTTCCTCGGGGCAGCAATTAACCATTCAAGACGAGAGTGGAAAGCAGACGATCCTGACGCGGGCCGAACTGGAGACGTTGCCGCGTGTAAAGGTGACGACCGGCGCATCCAATTCGTCCGCAGCGTTTGAAGGCGTCTCGCTCAACGTCTTATTGGAGAAGGCAGATGTCAGTTTAGGCGAGACCATGAAGGGGAAACGGATGGCTTCCTATTTGTTGGTGGAAGCTGCCGACGGAGATCGCGTGGTGTTTGCCCTGCCTGAGATCGACCCGGCATTCGGCAACAAACAGGTGATTCTGGCTTTCTTGAAAGATGGCAAGCCGCTCGATGCCAAGGAGGGCCCTTATCGAATCGTGGTCCCTGACGAAAAAAGAATGGCACGATGGGTGAGGCAGGTAACGACGTTGAGGATTGTTGCCGCGCCTTGAACGCTGCGCCGTGAGCGAGTTAATCCTTCTGGATCATCACCTCAGTGGCTTTGACGACGGCGGTAACGGTATCGCCTTTTTTGAGCTTGAGTTCGTCGGCGCTGCGGCGTGTGATGGCGCTCTCGATGAGATTGTCTCCGACTCGAACGACCACGTGGGCCATAATGTCGCCGAGTTGAATTTCTTCGATTTTACCGCGCAGTTTGTTGCGGGCTGAAATTGGCATGCATCCATTATAAACGGGCGGGATGACGGGCAGCCGACCAGGATCGCGTTCCCTATCCGCGATTTTTTCATCACAACTTACTGTGAGCAACTGCACTGCGCAAACGCCATCTTCCATTTAGGTTGAACGTGGGCCGGTTTGGCCCAAACTCACGAGGAGGCTCTTATGCGTCGAATTTTTGCAGGAATTTTAATCCTGATGTGCATCTGCACGTTGGGCTCAGTGCTGCTGGCCGAGAATCAAATGGGGATTGCCGATCGCTATCAGGTGAACTTTTCACAGAACGTCCGGGTGGCGGATACGCTGCTGCCGAAGGGCGAGTACGAGATCCGTCATGTGATGCAGGGCTCAGACCACATCATGGTGTTCCGTCAATTGGGGACAAAGAAGCCGGTGGAACTGCGCGCGAAGTGCACGCTGGTTCCGTTGAGCGCGAAGGCGACTTCGAGCGAAAAAGTTTTCATCCTCAACGCGGCCAACGAACAGGTTCTACAGGAACTCGTGTTCAAGGGTGATCGCGCGAAGCATGTGTTTTGAGGAGGCAGAAATCGGTAGTAAGAGAATAGATGGCACCGGGGCGCGCAGACCGGCCCGCATGGTCGGGAGGCACGCCCCTGCCTGGATTACGGAAGTGGGCCGTATCCATTCTGTGTCTTGCAAAACTGCGAAAAAGGTCTAGAATTCAACAGCCTAGCCCGAAAGCCTGCATCTTTTTCGCTGTTCGGAACATCAAAGGTTGAGTGAAACCCACTCAAGGGAAAATCATGAGCGATCCTATTACTACTGAAAATACTTCTTACGAAACCACCGAACGCTCGCTACCGATTCTACCGGTGCGTGACACGGTTCTGTTCCCTCATGCCGTACTGCCTCTGACGGTCGGCCGCGAGAGTTCGGTGCAATTGATCAACTCACTGGGCGATGACAAGACGATTGTCGTGGTAGCACAGCGCGAGGCGCGCGTGGACACTCCGCAGCCAACCGATCTCTACGCCATCGGAACCCTGGCCGTGGTGCACAAAGTCGTCAAGATGCCCAATCAGAGCCTGTTTGTTTTTGCCGAAGGTTTGGAGCGGGTGCGCCTGGCAGATTTCGCGCAACTATCGCCCTTCATGCGTGCGCGCGTGACCACGATTCCGGAGATCATTCCTCCGAAGGATTCTGAGATTGAAGCCTTGCAGCGCAATGTCCTGACCTTGTTCCAGCAGATCGTGGCGGGGTCGCCCACGCTTTCGGACGAGCTTTCTACCGTGGCAATGAACATCGAAGAACCGGGGCGCCTGGTCGACTTTATCGCCTCTTCCCTGCCCTCGCTGTCGACTTCCGATAAGCAGGAGACGCTGGAGACGACCGATGTGCGCGTGCGTCTCGAAAAAATCAATCAGCACCTGGCGAAAGAGCTTGAAGTGCAGCAGCTGCGCAACAAGATCCAGTCGGAAGTGCAGGATCGCGTGCAGCAGACGCAGCGCGAATACTATCTGCGCGAGCAGATGAAGGCGATCCAGAAAGAGCTGGGTGAGCAGGATGAAGGCGCGAGAGACACCGAAGAACTGAAGCAGAAGATCGAATCGGCCGGGATGCCTGACGACGTGAAGAAAGAAGCCCTTAAAGAACTCGGGCGCCTAGCGCGCATGTCGCCGATGGCTGCGGATTATTCCGTGACGCGAAATTACATCGAGTGGCTGGCCGTGCTGCCCTGGGCTAAGACTTCGGGCGGTGAGATTGAAATTCCAAAGGCGAAAGAGATTCTTGATGCTGATCATTACGATCTGCAAAAAGTGAAGGATCGCATTCTCGACTATCTGTCGGTGCGGCGCCTAAAACCCAGCATGAAGGGACCGATTCTTTGTTTTGTTGGCCCTCCGGGCGTGGGGAAGACTTCTTTAGGCAAGTCGATCGCGCGCGCGCTGGGACGCAAATTTACGCGTCTGTCGCTTGGCGGCGTGCACGACGAGGCCGAGATTCGCGGTCACCGGCGCACTTACATTGGCGCTTTGCCCGGTCAGATTATTCAGGGCATTCGCCGCGCGGAGACGAAAGATCCGGTCTTCATGCTCGACGAGATTGATAAGGTGGGGCGCGACTTTCGTGGCGATCCGGCATCGGCACTGCTCGAAGCGCTCGACCCGGAGCAGAACGCGACCTTCCGCGACAATTATCTGGACGTGACTTTCGATCTGTCGAAGGTCTTGTTTATCACGACCGCGAACATGCTTGATCCGATTGCCGAGCCGTTGCGCGATCGCATGGAGATTATTGAGCTGCAGGGCTACACCGAAGAAGAGAAAGTGCACATCGCTTTCCAGTACCTGATTCCGCGGCAGATTGAAGAGAACGGGATCACGCCGGAGCAGATCGAATTTCCGGAGGAGGCGGTGAGCTACATCATCCGCCATTACACGCGCGAGGCGGGTGTGCGCAACCTCGAACGCACCATCGGGACGATCTGTCGCAAGCAGGCGCGTCGTTTGGCTGAAGGTAAAACCGAGAAGTTAGTCGTGACTAATAAGATTGTTCAGGAATTTCTCGGCGGCATCAAGGTGCGCAGCGAAGGCGAAATTGCGGAGCGCACGAAACGCGCTGGCGTCGTTGTAGGACTGGCGTGGACGCCATCGGGTGGCGACGTGTTGTTCGTCGAAGCCAATCAGATGAAGGGCAAGGGCGGACTGACCATAACGGGGCAGATTCAGGACGTGATGCGCGAATCCATGCAGGCCGCGCTGAGCTGGGTGCGCTCGAACGCGAAGCAGTTGAACATTGACGAAGAATTCTTCGCCAACCATGACATCCACATTCACGTGCCCGCGGGAGCGATTCCAAAAGACGGCCCGTCGGCCGGCGTGACCATTGTAACGGCGCTCGTATCGTTGCTTACGGGCAAACAGGTGCGTCCGCTGACGGCAATGACCGGCGAGATTACGCTCAGCGGAAATGTACTCCCCGTGGGCGGCATCAAAGAGAAAGTGCTGGCTGCGAAGCGCGCCGGCGTGCATGACGTCGTTCTTCCCGCGGATAACAAAACCAACGTCGAGGAAGACCTAACTCCCGAGCAGTTACAGGGATTAACGACGCATTACGTGAAGACCATCGACGAAGTGCTTGAGATTGCGCTGCCCGCATCGCCGCAGCAGGAGCTTCAGGATGCGGAGGAGCGCGAGAAAGTGCTCAGCACGTAGAGCTTGTTATCGGCTATCGGCTGTCTGCAATCAGTTGTCAGCTGCCGGCTTTGCGTTTCCAGTCTGAACGCGGAGTTGGCATTTTTTTTTGAGACCAATGCCGCAATCTTCGGCCCAGACTGCTTCGGTCTGGAAGAATCCGCGCAAAGAGACGACAATGGTTGCCATCGACACAAGGGAGCCCTGGTGGCAGCCAGTCCTATTCTGAAACCCACTCTGAAACCAAGTCCACGGCCGGCTGGCGTCAAGCCCAAGCTTGGCCTGCGGGCGTGGATGGAGCGCGTGCTGGTGGAGTGCGATCGCGCGGCCAAAGGTTTTGATACCGATCCGGTACACGACCTGCGGGTTGCTTTGCGGCGCTGCCGTTCACTGGCCGATGGATTGATGGCGCTCGATCCCGATCCTTCGTGGAAAGAAATGAAGAAGGCGGGGAAGAAACTCTTTCAGGCGCTCGGTAACCTGCGCGACATGCAGGTGATGCAGGAGTGGATCGAGAAGCTGGGCGATGCCAGCCAGCCGAGCGATCCGGTGTGCGATAAATTGCTCGAGCACGTGCACCGGCGCGAAGCCGAATGCAAGCAGGACGCATTTAAGGCCCTGCAGCAATTTGACCGCAAGCAATGGCGCCAGTGGGGCCGCAGCCTGCCGCGGCGCGCAGCGAGGGCGCGTCCGGGGAGCGTCGTGTATATGCACTTGGCGCTCGAAAAGTGGACGGCCGCTTACGAACTGCACAAACACGCTCTGCGGACGCGATCGCAAGTCAGTTGGCACGCACTGCGGATCGGCATTAAACGCTTCCGCTACACGGTGGAAAATTTTCTGCCGCGCCAGCACGCGTTGTGGGGCGACGATCTCAAAGAGCTGCAGGACCTGCTGGGCGAGGTCCACGATTTCGACGTGCTGTGGGCGACCGCGGTTGAGATCATGGCATTCCCCGATATTGAAAGCCAGCGCCGGTGGCATGAGAAGCTGAATGCGGAGCGCTCGCGGCGAATCGCAAAGTATCGCGAGAAGATGGTTGGCCGTCAATCGCTGTGGCGCGTGTGGCGAGCCGAGTTGCCCGCGGGAGGTCAGTTGCGCGCGGCGGCGCTGAGCCGATTACGCGTGTGGGCTGGATATCTCGATCCCGATTTTGCGCATTCCCAGCGCGTTGCCCAGTTGGCTCTTTTGTTGTACGACGGACTGAGAAATGCTGGACTACTTACGGCAAACGCGGCGACCGCGCATCAGCTGGCGCCGAAGGCTGCTTCCTTGAAAGGCCGACCGTCGAACCTGGCTTCGTCGAATCAGGACGAGGATTGGAGAGCCATCCTCCAAGCCTCGGCGTTCATGCATGAGGTGGGCAAAGCCAAAAAGTCCGATAATCACCACAAGGCTTCTTACCTGATGATCCGCAAGTTGCCGCGGCCGCTTGGCTTGAGCGCGCAAGAACTTGACCTCGCCGCCGTGGTGGCGCGTTATCATCGCGGGGCATTGCCCCGGCCGCGGCGAAAAACCATGCAGACGCTGGAACTGCCGATTCGGCCGGTTGCGATGGAACTATCCGGCATTTTGCGTCTGGCCAATGCGCTTGATCTGCGCAACGGACACAATCTGCATGAAAAGGAGCATGCGCCGCGGCTCGAGGTCAGCGTGCAAGATCATGCCGTAATGTTGCGTGTGCCGGGATACTCAGCGCTGGATCGTTCGGCGGAAGAAATCGCCGCCGCGCGCCATCTGCTCGAAACCGTGCTGCGCCAGCCGGTCTTGGTGCGAACGCTGCGCAGTCCAGCGGCGGTCACCAGACCAGCGGGACAAGCTGCGGCGGGAAACTAGAAATTCCTCAGCCCATCGCTGCAACTTCCGCGTGCATGTGGCCGTGTCGAGGAGTATCTTTAGCAGTTCCACCAGTAGTTCAACCGAGCTCCCTGTCAGGAGGTGAGTGTTGAAAAACCTGGTAGCGATGAAACGAGTCTGGAAGAGAAAGCCACTTCAAAAACTCCACCTGATCCTTTTTATATTGGTTTTGTTTGTGCTGGCGCTGGCGGCGCAGCAGTCGAAAGAACCGCCCCCCGCAACCGCGAAGAACCCTGAATACAAAATTCCCCCCGAAGATGCCGCCAAGGCAAATCCCGTCAAGCCCAGCGCGGAGTCGCTGGCCAAGGGAAAGAAGTTATATGGCTACGACTGTGCAATGTGCCATGGGAAGGATGGCGACGGCAAGGGCGATATGGCGGCGGACATGAAAAACATGCCCGACTTCACTCATCCGGACGCATTGAAAGGCCGCACCGATGGTGAGCTTTTCTACATCATCCGCAATGGCAAGGGTGAGAATATGCCACCCGAAGGCGACCGCGCCAAAGATGAAGACATATGGAACATGGTGAACTACGTGCGCTCGCTGGCCAAGAAGTAACTTGACGCCTCCGCTCACTGGTAGTGAAGGACTATCTAACCAACCTTTCAGTTTGAGCATCTCCCAGATGACTAGCACACTTGTAACTCCCTCCTGATTACCTTACTAAAGGACAGCGTACGAAAGGCCGGTGTACCCCGGTACTTTGACGTGTTACGGGACAGTTCCTAACATCGAGTTAGTCAGACAGGTGCCCCGACTGCGATCCCCTAAGGATAAGTGGAGGCGCCCGGCTGACCCATTTTAGTTACACGAGTTTTGTAAGCGGGTTTAGTTCTACGACGCAGGGAGCCGCGGGTGCGGCCAATGCTATGAGAAGCCTGGAAATAAACGCGGGACGTTGCCGGCATCGGGCCAGCGGCTTCAGCTTGATTGAGATGACGATGGTGGTGGCGCTGACCATTGTCGTGGCTGTCATCTCAGTCGTCAGCCTTATGCCCATACTTAACGCGCAGCATGTAGTCAACGCCTACAACACGACGCTCTCGGCGATGCGGCAAGCGCGCGACAACGCGGTATCGCAACGGACATCCTATTCGGTGACGTTTCAGAACACCACCATACCCAACACGATCACGGTCGCGCCGACCTTGACGGGGTTCCAAGGCGATCAGAATACGACGACCTACAGCTTGCCCACGGATGTTTTGTTTCTAGCGCAATCGGCGGTGGGTTCAACAGCGGCCCCGGACGGCTTTGGCAGCGGGGCGTACGCGATTGATTTCGGCTACACGGCGAACAGTAGCGCGGGTGGGGCGACCACATTTTATTTTTGCCCGGATGGTTCAGCGCAGGACGCCGAAGATGGAGCTGGCAATTGCTCGGGCAGCCTGGACAACGGCGTGGTGTATCTCTCGCAATCGGGAAATGTGCTGAGTTCGCGGGCAGTGGACATGTGGGGCGGGACGGGACGAGTTCGCGGATGGCGACTGTACCCGAAGACGGGCGGAGGGTATCAATGGCTGCGTCAATAGTCATGCACAACAAAGTTGTTGCTACGGGCCGAAAAGCGGAAAAAGGCTTTTCGCTGCTCGAAGTGGTGATCTCGATGGCCGTGCTGACGGTTGGAATGGTGAGTCTGCTCGGCGTGTTCGGGCTAGCCATGGCTTCGACCCAGACCTCGCAGGAGGACATGATCGCCAAGCAATTGGCCAACGAGGCCTACGAGAGCATCATGACGGCGCGTAACACGTCGCAGATGAACTGGGACAACATTCAGAACGTGGGTTCGACAAACTGCCCGGAAACTGGCGCCTCCACGTGCGGAATCTTTCTGACTGGTTTTCTGCCCATGTACAACTCCGGAGCGGATGGAATCTTTGGGACAGCGGATGACTCGGCGGCCGGCGAGGAAACGATTCAGGACCCAGGGCCGGATGGAGTCTTCCAGACCGCGGACGACACGTTTATCCCTCTCACCGGCTACCAGCGCCAGATCACGATCTCGCCGCTCTATGACTCGGGAGGCAATCTGATCAGTACGCTGCGCAGTACAACAATCACGGTGCAATATCAGACAGCCCAGGCGAAGACGAAGAAAACTTACAGTTTGAATTCGTTCATTTCGGAATTCCAGTAAAGGGGATTTATGAACCATCGCTCAACCAAACGCGAGAGTGGCTTCAGCCTGCTGGAAATGGTTGTCTCTTTGGCACTGGGAGCAATTGTTCTGGGTGCGGCGGTCCAGATCTACATTCAGGGTGTGCAGGCGACTTGGACGACGACGCAACGGGCAGAGATGCAACAAGACTTCCGTGCGGCTTCGAACTTGTTGACCAAGGATCTGAGTCTTGCCGGGGCTGGTCTGAATCCGGGAACAGCGATCGCGTTGCCATCGGCGGTGACTCCGGTTTACGGATGCGATCAATCCGGCACCTGTTATATCAACGGAGGTTCGGTCCAGTATCCGAAGCAGGGCACGACGCCTTATCTTTACGGTCTGCTGCCGGGCTACAACGACGGGCCAACGCTGCTCGCGGCGCAGGGTCCCACCGACATCGTTACGGTTGCCTACACCGATTCCAATTTCTTTCTTAACTGTTACACGGCGACGGTCACAGCGGTCGGAGTCGTGACCTTCGCGCCGCCCTCCGGCTTCACGACCTGGGCAAATACCGGTTGTTTGCCGAGCGGCACGACATTGACTGCGCCGCAAGCTGTGAATGACGCCGCCATTGGCTTAACCGCCGGTGATCTGGTCTATTTCCCGTCCTTGAACGGAACGCCGATCGTAGCCGAAGTGACGGGCGCTCCCACTCTCGTGAGCTCAAACACCTACACCGTGCCCTTCGCCAATGCGGATGTCCTGCATATGAATCAGACGAGCGGCACCAACTACCTGAACAGTGTGCCGCACAGCGCTACGGGAACCTCGCCGGTGCGCCTGCTGCTGATCAGTTATTACATCAACAACACAGTGACTCCGCCACGGCTGATGCGGCAAGTCAGCGGGCACACTCCGATTCCGGCGGCAGAAAACGTCGTTTACCTGAAGTTGACCTATGACCTTTTCAACGACGCTACCAATACGCCAGCCGTGGGCTGTGAAAACCCCGGGGCAGCGGGTGACGTTTGTGTCTCGGGCTCTTCGTCGGGCCTTATCCCGAACCAGATCACCAAGATCAATGTTCAGAATATGGCGATGGACAGCACGATGAATGGCACACAGTTCGGCCAGGGTAACGGATATCAGAGATTGGATTTACAGACCTCGGTCTGCGCGCGGAATCTGACTTACGCCAACAATTACCCCAATTAGCGGCGGAGATGGCGAAGACGAGAAACCTATGGGGAGCGAAATGATGGGGAGCAAAGCGACGGGTATGAATGCAGTGAGGAGTGATCGGATGATGAAGAGCGCGAGACTGTACGCCAAGGGATTCACGCTGATTGCGTCATTGCTGATGCTGTTGCTGCTGTCGGGGCTGGCCATCGGCTTGCTGATGATGGTCAACACCGAAGGCAAGGTGGGCGGCACCGATCTGCAGAATAATCTGGCCTTTCACGCGGCCGACGGCGGCATTGAGAAATTGGCTTCCGATCTGTCCGCGGCATTCGCGAATGCGCAGTCCCCGCACACTGCCGCAATCTGCGCCGTTGGTGGTCCGCCCTGGGGAACAACCTCGAACGAACCGGCAATGGTGGGCGTGACTTGGACACAGTATTCGGTCACGCCAGCGTCGGGCTGTTCGGTGGACCCACCGAACCATACCTGGGGACAAATTCTTTCCGGACCGAACGCGGGTTTGTGGGCGCAGATCATTCCGATCAACATGCTGGCGACGGCAGAGTTGTCGGGCGGCCAAGAAGTCAGCATGACGCGTGGCGCGCAGGTAGCGCTGATTCCGGTATTCCAGTTCGGTGTATTTTGCGAAGGCGACTGCGGCTTCTTCGACAGTCCGAATCTCAGTTTTGCGGGCCCCGTTCACACCAACTCTGATCTGTATCTGGGTGTGGCTAACGGGTCCACGCTTACCTTTAACAACAAACTGGAAGCTTACGGCAACGTGGTTACAGAGGTGCTTCCGAACGGGCTCTCGGCTTCCAGCTTCAGCGATACGGGCAACGTATACATCCCAACCGCAGTCGGCGGTTGCAGCACTACAACTACGAATTGCGTGCTCAAGCCTACCAATGGTGACTCCGTTTATGGAGATGGCAGCGTAACCGGTGCGGGATCCTCTACCGCGCAGTCGGGTGCCAGCTATAACGCCACCAATTGGAATCCTTTCTCGAAGACCAGCACAAACTACATGCTGATCAACGGCAACTACGGAAGCACGACGACGCCGGGGACTGGCGCGAAGAAACTGTCGATGCCGTTCGTCACTGGAACTACCTTTCCCTACCAGATTATTCGCCGGCCCCTGTCGACCGACTCGACCGCGCTGAGCGATTCACGCGAATACAATCTGGCGCAGATTCACGTGCTGCTGAGCGACGATCCGGCCGACTTGCCGGGCGGAGCTTCGGATGCGAACAACATCCGCCTGGCGAACATCCCTGCGAACTCGGCGGGCTCTAACGCGAACCTGCCTTATGGTATTGCGACCTCACACCCGTCCACTTTTCCTGCGCTAGCCGGCGGAAGCACCTACAACATGTATTTCGCTCACGCCTCGAATGCGATACCGTCAAACACGTGCACCTTGAGCTACGGCACGAGCATTACGATTTCTTGCCTACCGGACTGGCCTTATCCGCCCGCACCGTGGACAGCTGCCATGCAGACAGCAGTAGGAGCGGGAACTGACTCTGACTCGACCTATTCAAATTGCGTGTTGCTCTGCGGCTTTCCTGACGGTAGCGCCGCGAACCCGGGCGGTCCGCCTCCGTTTATTTCGACCAATGGCGCCACCCTCGCCGGCTCCAGCAGCTTAAGCGGAACGGGCACGAGCAACATTGTTCCGCCCGCACTCATCCCCTGCCCGACGGCGACCATGTTGAAGAGCGGCACCGCTTATGCGCCGCTGGCCGCCGCCATACCGGCAGCGTGTACGGCCGCCAACACCGTGGCATGGCCAGTAAATCCGCCCACGACGGCAGCACCCTATTATCCTCTCGTTGCCGGCACAGCGTACACCGAGGGTACCGCGGACACATATCTAACCTCAACCTGGAACCTGATCGATGGTTGGTTGCGGGTGGAATACAAGGACGCTTCAGGCGTCTGGCACCCCGTGACCAGCGAATGGCTGCAACTTGGATTTGCGCGCGGCCTGGCAGCGCCCACGGTTAACGGCGGCAGTGCGCCGGCCGCTGGCACGAATCCGATCAATCCGAATGCGATCCTGCTATTGCAAGAACCGGCCGACCGCGTCACTAACACCAACAACACGTTTGCCAGTTCACAAGCTGGTCTGGCCGCAGCCGAAACCGCGTTGGGCGGCGTCGGCGTCACAGGAAACGGCGGGATCACTGGAACAGCACCGACATGTACCGCGCTCTCTGGCAGTTTTTGCAAAGCATGGACCGTCACTCCGCCGCAAGTCCTGACCGATACGGCGTCATTGGCAGCTTCGGGAATCTGGCAGTTTGGCGTGACTACTACGGCGATGGCGACTTCGCCTGGGACCTCTACGTTGGCAGCCCAGAGCCTAACTCGCTTCAACTGGTATCCCATCAACTTCTACGATGCCCGCGAAGGCGAACCTCGCGACACGGTCTGGTCTAGCACCACCGCGTCCGATAACACCTGTACCGCCAATGGCATTATGAATGCCGTCGAAATCGATGTGGGCAACCTGAAGCGATGGCTGACGGGAGCGATCGGCAGCAGCGGCACGAGCGTCGATTATGTGGCGCAGAACGGATACGTGTTGTATTTCTCGGATCGCCGGGGAATGCTGCCGAACCCAGTATTGTATGGCACCACCTTTACCAAAAGCGGCGACTCTGGGCTGGAGGATGTGATTAACTCGAGCAGCGCTCCTGGCACGCCTGATGGAGTACTGGAGCCGATTCCGGCGGGCAGAAACTTGTCTCCCGAAGATGTGAATCAGGACGGGCTGCTGGATGGCTTCGGCACCGATAACATGGGGCTGGGCTTCTACGGGACAGGAACGAACACCGCCATCAACCTGAACTATTTCATTGTGGCGGCCAATCCGAACGATCAGTTTGGCACTGCGTCCTACAATAGCAGGATTAACAGCTGCGCCACTGCGCGCAAGAACTGGGTCAGCGGGGCGCGTCACGTTTTGAAATTGGTCGATGGTTCGCTGGGCAACGTACCGAACAGCCCGACGGGAACTGCCGCTGACCCTGGCGGGTTCACGGTGGCATCGGAAAACCCGGTATACATCCAAGGCGACTACAACACCAACGCGGGCGACAACTTCTGGCCCAACGGCGTGCAAACCGGCGTGGCAGACTTAGCCGGACACTCCTCGGCCGCGATCATCGCCGACGCGGTCACGGTGCTCTCGGATAACTGGGTGGATCAATACAGCACGCTCGGCAATCCGAACAATGGCGGCAACAATTCGCCCACACTCGCGCAAGGCAACCGGCCGGGTTCTACCACCTACTACCGAGTGGCGGTGGCCGGCGGGAAGAACATGGCGTTCCCCTTCCCGGCATGGGAGAACAACACCGATTACGGTTTCGGCACCGACGGTGGAGTGCACAACTTCCTGCGCTTCCTGGAGGATTGGAACACAACTGGAGCCACGTTGAACTACGGGGGTTCACTGGTCAGCTTGTACTACGCAACGTACAACACCGGCGTATTCAAGTGTTGCGCGTATTCCGTATACCAACCGCCGACTCGTAACTACATTTTCGACTCAGACTTCACCCTTCCGTCAGGCCTGCCTCCTGGCACGCCGATGTTCCGCGACGTGGAAAGTTTGAGCTATCGGCAACTGTTTACGACCCGGCAAACTGGACAATAGCTGCAGATCAACGTAAGCGCTGAACCCCGATCCGCGAGGATCGGGGTTTTTGTTGGCGGTCATTAGTGGGAGGTCGTTCGTCGGTGTAAGCGAACTAGCGACGACAAACCAACGACGTTTTAGCGCGTCTTACGAACGGCCGGAATCGCTTCGCTTCCGCGGCGAGCCGCTGGATCGGGCGGCGGGGCACTGACCGCTAAATCGGACGACCAACAATCCGCGAGAATCTTCCATGTGCCGGCCGGCTGTCGCACCAGCACGACCAGATATTTCCCACGCTCCTCTCGGCGTTTCCCCATAGAGACCGGGACGAGCATTTTGCACCGGCCCAGATCGAGCGCGATGTCTCCCATCATCTCAACGCGCAACGATTCCATCTCGACGTCGCCCAGCCCGGCTTCGAGCAACGATACGAGGAATTCACGAATCGCGGGCAAGCTGCGAACCGGCGGCACACTGGAGCGGATGAGAGTAGCGTCGGCGGCGTAGAGTTCGAGCAGGTCATCGATGTGCTTAGTGTTGCAGGCTTGCGCCCAGTCCTGAGCGATCTGGCGTGCGGCAACTTCCGCGCGCCCACCGGTTGAAGTGCCTAGCGACCCGGGAACACGGCCGCGAGCAACAGAAGGCTCGGGCTCGCCAGCCGACGGCGTACCGCGTCCCTCGACAAAATGATGGTAGTGATGGTGAATGTGATGTTGTCCGCCCGAAGGCCGCGTCGAAAGGGCGGCATCACCCGCGACAGCTTGGTTCGGGATTCCACACCACACACAAAAGCGCGCTCCCGCCGGAAGCAAGCCTCCACATCCTGAACAGGCAGTACCGGGTCCTTCCCCATCAACCGCCGACACAGTGGCGGCAACGGCCAGATTTTCAGCGGCGGCGCTGCCTGACATACGTTGGATTGCCTCTACAGCGGCGGCCACGGCTTCGGCATTGGGCTTCGGCCAGCGAAAGCTGCCGGGCAGGCGCTGAAAAAACTCTTCGACATCGTGGCCCGCGATTGCCTGACCGTTGCGCTCTTCGCGTTCGCCCTGGCCGCTGTCGCCAGGCCGCGCAAGGGGCCGATCTTCCGGCTTGCGACCGGGAGGATTTGGATTCTCTGGGCTCACTGCCACCTCTCCGCTGTCATTGTAGGAGAAATTGTGCGCTAGCGGATGCTGAATCTTACGCGAGCTTCGGAATCGGTGGGAACGCCGTTGCAGAGAGCTGGACGATAGCGCCAGAAGCCGACGACGCGGAGCACGATCTGATCTTCTTCCGGTCCGCCGCTGTCCAGAATGAAGGCACTGTGCACGTGGCCGTCGGATCCCACAATAAAGCTGACGCGCACATGGAGTTCGTCATTGTTCAGGTGCAGCAGGGGGTCCGGAGTCAGTAGAGCTTCGGGCGGTCGAACGTCGCCACATTTCGGCAGGGCCAGCGGCTCCGACATCGGAGAAAACTCTGAAATGTGAGCGGGCACGCGGCGCAACGTTTCTTCTGATTGCGTGAGCGCGGGTCGATCCGCGCTGACACGCGAGGCGGAAATCACAGCACACCAGGAAAGGAGGCAGCCACAAACAGCGAGAAGCAAGACTGCCGCCAGCACGCGAACGATTTTGATCTTCGCGCGGGCCTTGTGCAGGGACGTCGCCCTCGAATTAGTCCAAAGACACTGCATCGGGCGTATATCGTGCAATTCGTTTTCCAGCTGGGCGCCATCATTATTCTTTAGTCTCAATTACTTAGGCCCAAGGTTCTCGCGAGGCGCGACCGTCGGCTGCAACTCGTTGCAGAAGAGGCGAAGAGGGACGCCACTGGCGCGGCGTACGACCATGGCGGTTAGGTCCCAGCCCAAAATGATGGGGCGCCCGCATTTCCGATTCTCGGCAGCGTGTGGAACAATAAGAGATTCTGGCTTAAACCGATCTTGCGTCCATGAATGTCACGCCTAATAGTCTTCAACTTGCGCTGTTGTCGGCCGCGATACTCGGCTTCCGTCATGGCTTTGACTATGACCACATAGCGGCTATCTCCGACATCACCAGCGTTCAATCCGATCGCTGGCGCGGGATGCGGCTCGGCTTGCTCTACGCCCTGGGACACGCCGCGACAGTTACCGCTTTAGGAAGCGCGGTCATCGTCTTCCAGCTTTCTTTGCCGCATGGCATCGATCGCATCGCCGAACGTCTGGTGGGTATTACCCTACTCATTCTTGGAGTGTATGTTCTGGGCTCGCTCTTCACGGGGAAACCCGCGCCACGCAGCCGCTTTCATCTGATGGCGGGCTCCGTGCGCTGGCTCAACTGGAAGATGAAGAGTTACTGGCACGATCATGAGATTCCGCGCCCGGCGGATAAAAAATGGAATTACACCGCTAAATCCGTGCTCACGATCGGGGTGATTCACGGCCTCGGCGCCGAAACGCCCAGTCAACTTATGATCTTCCTGTTGGCCGCCAATCTAGGCGGAATTGCCAAGGGCTTTATCGGGCTGGCTATGTTTATCGCCGGGCTGCTGGTCATGAATACGGTGATGACGGCATCCGCGGTAGGGCTATTCGGATTCAGTTCGCGGCTGCCGCGCTTTCAGTTTGTAGTTACCGCACTTACAGCGATCTATAGCCTCGCGGTTGGGGTTATCTTCCTGTTCGGTTCTTCCGGACTACTGCCGTCGCTCGGATGATGCTCTGCGGCAGGCTGATAGTATAAAAACAGTTACCGCGGGTCACTGTCGATCTTATGGCGTCATGTCTCAGGTCAACTTGTCGTAACTCACTCTTCCTGCAACCATCCCCTTGCAAAAACAAAATTAAAATTATGACAGGACTGAGGAGTTAGTAATACAATGTGCGACGGTAGTTACCCGAGGGGGTATTGATGACAAATATTGCTAAGGCGATTGACCGGCTCCGTGAGGAACGCCGCGATGCTCAGAACCAAGTCCAGAAACTCGGAGAAGCGATTGCCGTTCTCGAAAAGCTTTCCCGGGGTACGGGCGCAGCAGTGCACGCTGTAACACCTCAGCGCAGCAAGCGCATTCTTTCCGCAGCCGGACGCCGTCGAATTTCTCTGGCTCAAAAAGCACGTTGGGCCAAGATAAGACAAACCAAGAAAGCAGCCTAACCATGCCCGGCGGGCCGAAGATTTCGCGAATTCCCCTCGCGACGCTGACGCCCTCCGGCTTTTTTATTGTGCCTGTTATTCGGTGGGGTGGGGCTCCGCTTTGGTCACGATTACTCCCCACATAAACACCTATCTCATATAGCCGCGAGAGGGTTAGCTGTGTCCTCCGCCGAGCTCGCGCACGATTCCGCCCACAAATGCCTTGGCATCTCCGAACAGCATCAGCGTGTTATCGAGATAGTACAGCGGGTTATCAATACCCGCGAAGCCTGGGTTCATGCTGCGCTTGATAACCATTACCGTATGGGCCTTGTCAACGTCGAGGATTGGCATGCCGTAAATAGGGCTGGAGGCATCGGATCGAGCAGCGGGGTTAGTAACATCGTTGGCGCCAATTACCAGCGCGACATCGGTTTGAGGAAAGTCGCCGTTGATCTCATCCATTTCAATGAGGCGGTCGTAAGGGATATCCGCTTCGGCCAGTAACACGTTCATGTGGCCGGGCATGCGTCCAGCGACCGGATGAATGGCAAAGCGAACGTCGATTCCCCGCTTGGTCAGCGCATCATAAAGTTCGCGCACTTTGTGCTGTGCCTGGGCCACAGCCATGCCGTATCCAGGAACCACGATGACACGGTTGGCGGCGGAGAGAATGTCCGCCGCTTCTTCGGGGGTTGCGCTGCGAACGGGCCGTTCTTCTTTAACTGCAGCGGCGGACACCTGCACCTGTCCGAAGGCTCCGAACATCACGTTTGTGAATGAGCGATTCATGGCCTTGCACATGATCACGGATAGAATGAATCCAGAAGATCCATCGAGTGCGCCAGCCACCACCAGCACTTTACTGTTCAGAACAAATCCCAGCAGGGCCGCCGAGAAGCCGGCGTAGGAATTGAGCAGCGAGATGACTGTCGGCATGTCCGCGCCGCCAATGGGAGTGACCAGCAATACGCCAAAAATCAGGGCCACGAGCACCATAATCGGGAACAGTATTGTGTGCGCGGGATTCACCACCAGCGCAATGGCCAGCCCAAGCGCGCCTGCTAGAACGGAAAGGCTGACGATGTTCTGCCCGCGATAGACAACGGGCCGCTGCGGCAGTAATTCCTGCAGCTTTCCCGCGGCGATCACACTCCCAGTGAACGTGAGTGACCCGATAATAACCTCCAGCGCGATCTCGCCCATTTGAAACCGGGTGACCGGCGCGGTGCCCACGTAAAACTCGGCGATGCCGATCAAGGCTGCCGAAAGCGCGCCGAAAGCGTGGCTCAAGGCTGTCCGCTGGGGTACGGCCGTCATCTGCACCAGGCCCAGGGGGACGCCGACTCCGGCTCCGATGATCAGAGTGATCAGGATCCACCTGTACTGCACCACCTCGGGGTTGAACAGGGTGACGGCGACGGCCAGGGCAGCGCCGATCTCTCCCGCCAGAACGCCCCAGCGCGCACTGGCCGGCGAACTCAGAAACCTTAGAGAAAGAATAAACAACACGACCGCGACAATGTAGGCGAAATCGAGATACTGCTGCAGCACGAGTGCGGTCATGATTGCTTCGACCTGCCGGATTTGAACATGCGCAGCATGCGGTCGGTAATCAGGAATCCGCCCACCATATTGCTGAAGGATGCCGCCACCGCAATTGCTCCCAGCACCGTGGTGAGCCGCGTTTCATGCCGGCCGGCGATGATGATGGCCGCCACCACGACAATCGCGTCGAGAGCGTTCGTCAGCGCCATGAGCGGGGTGTGAAGCAGGGGAGAAACACGCTTGATGACTTCAAACCCGACGAACCCCGCCAGGATGAAGACATAGAGATTAGAAATAAAATCTGCCGGCATAATTGCTCCTTTGCATTGATTCAGTACTCAGTTTCCCCGCCATTCGCAGGACAAACAAACTGGAAAAAGCAAACAACCGCAACCGTTACCGGATTTCCACAGCGGCGGCGAATTGTCGGACTGCATTCAACGCTCCTCCTGCAAACTCGGCATTCATCAACCCTGCTTGGTGAGTTCGGGCAACTTGAAAAACTCGCGGGCACGAGCATTCACGATTTCGCCATCGCGAGTCAGCAATGTCTCGCGCACGATCTCGTCCGCCAGATTCAAGTTCAGCTTTTGATCTTTGATCAAATGAGTCAAAAAGGAAGTGACGTTTCGGGCATACATCATGCTGGCATGATAGGGCACGCCTTTGGCCATATTGATTTCGCCGATAATCGACACGCCGTGCTTAACGACAGTCTTACCCGCTTCGGTAATGTCACAGTTGCCCCCGCGCTCGGCGGCGAGATCGACGATTACCGATCCCAGCGCCATGCCTTTTACCATCTCTTCCGTCACCAGGACTGGCGCTTTTTTCCCGGGAATTACCGCCGTCGTGATCACCACATCGCTCTCCTGCACGACCTTCCCCAGTAACTCGCGCTGCCGTCGGTAGAAGTCTTCATCTTGCGCGCGCGCATAGCCGCGTGCGTCTTGCGCATCCTTCGCTTCAATCGGAAGCTCGACAAACCGTCCACCGAGGCTCTGCACCTGCTCTTTCGCTGCCGGCCTTACATCGTAAGCGGAGATTACCGCGCCCAGGCGGCGAGCCGTCGCCAGCGCCTGGAGTCCGGCTACGCCACAGCCGATTACCAATACGCGAGCTGGAGTTACGGTTCCAGCTGCGGTGGTCATCATGGGAAAAATCCGCGGCTGAGCGTCGGCGGCCACTAGCACTGCCTTGTATCCGGAGGCTGTTGCCATCGACGAAAGCGCATCCATGCTTTGCGCGCGGGTGGTGCGCGGCATCAACTCCACGGTAAATGCAGTGACTCCAGTTTTCGCAATTTGCTCCACCACGTCGAGCAACCCGAATGGCCGCAAAAATCCAATCAGGATTTGATCGCGTCGAAAAAGTGGAATATCCTCTTGGCCGTTAATGTCATTGGCGCCGTAACCGAGGAGCTGCGCAATAATGTCAGCAGCCGCAAATATGGCGCCGCGATCGGCAATGATTTTCGCGCCTTTCTCGGCGTATTGCCCGTCTGGGTAGCCGGCGGCAAAGCCCGCACCCGCTTGCACATGGATCTCGAAACCCGCTTTGGTCAGGGTGGGGAGAACGGCCGGCACGAGCGCAACCCGCCGCTCGCCCGGATAGATTTCTTTCGGAACGCCAATGATCACGAGACCCTACCTCTATGCCGATTCGTCGTACCGCGGCTAAAATGACTTGAAAATAGTCGCATCAATCCCATTCGTGCAGGCAATTCTTGCGGATAAGCTTCGCGAAAGTGAGGATTCTAGTTGAGCGCGTGGCTTCACGCAATCATCTTCTTGATAACTCCCGCTTATAGCCCAAGCTTCAAATGCAGGCCGTGATCTTGGTCACCGGAGGCTGTGATCTCTGAACAATTCTCTAAGATCCAGTCAGCGCCCGCATCTTCCAGATCGCGCCGGCGCATCGTCGTGAGAAACGCAATCACTCTGGCGCCAGCGGCCTTGCCCGAGCGAACTCCTGCGGGAGCGTCCTCCACCACGATGCAATCGGAGGGCTCAAACCCGAGTTTCGCCGCCGCCTTCAAATAAGGTTCAGGATCAGGCTTGCCAATCTTTACATCGGTCGAGGTGATCATGTTCCTGGGTACGGGCAAACCCGCGGCCCGCAGACGCACTTCGGCTAACTCGCGCGTGCACGAAGTGGCGATTGTCCAGCGTTCAGGAGGCAGGCTATCCAGCAGTTGCCGCGCGCCCGGCAACAGAACTACACCGTCAAGGTCAGCTATCTCCTGGCGTTCCACTTCGCGATCTTCGAGATCAATATCCGCATGGGGCAACAAGTCGCGAATTGTGGTTCGACTCGGACGCCCGTGCGCCATGCGGACCACCCTTTCTGGATCAAGGCCGCGCTCCACAGCCCATCGAGTCCACACCCGCGCCACTGCCGGAGTAGAGTCGATGAGCACACCGTCCATATCAAACAGCAGGGCGTTACAGCGAATCGTGATCATGTCGTCTCGACTTACATGCTGGCGCAGTCAAACTGTCCGCAAGAAACTTGGCATAAAAAACTAAGGCCCTCTCGCGAAGGCCTGTTGCTGCGGCTTCAAAACTGGTGAGCGCGGCAGGAATCGAACCTGCGACCCACGCCTTAAAAGGGCGTTGCTCTACCAACTGAGCTACGCGCCCCACCTATCAACAACCCAGAAAAAGCTCCTTATTTACTTAATATTGAGAGCTCTTACTGAGACAATGGTTGAACCTGCGAATGAGCTTCTGAAAGCTCCAAAATCTGTCCTGAGCCTGAATTCATTTCGCTGCCCTCGCGCAAGCGCGCCGTTTCACCATCAGCACTTAGTTTTATCACATTTGGCTTTTCTGTGTCGTTACCGATTGCCAGCCGGTAGTCGCGCAAATTGGGAAAGCATAAATCAAAAAGGCGATGAAAGTTAACACGAAGGAAATACCGCAGGTCGGACCTTTCGCGGCACTTGGTTGGCGTTGGTGGCTCGAGGTTTTGCCAGGTGCTATTTCGAGCGGGGGCCCAGCCAACCCTCAATATGGGGCCAGGTGCGCTTGTTGGCGCCGCTGCCCGCCATGATTCCAATATGCCCGCCGGGGACGCTGAAGAGTTCTTTGTCTCGACTGCTTACTTTCGACAGAATCGCTTCCGATTGGCAGGGCGGGGTGATGTGGTCGCCTTCCGCGATTACCGTCAGCAGGTTCGCACTTATGTGGCTCAAATCCACCCGCTCCCCGCGAATCATCCACTCGCCGCGCATCAACAGGTCATGGCGATAAAGGTCGACGATAAGCTGGCGAAACACGCCTCCGGCGAGCGGGACGTTATCGGTGACCCACGTGTTCATTGCCTGCCAGGCCTCTGTGACCTGAGGATTATCGATGTTGTCCCAGAGCTTCAGGTAGTTGACGATGTAATTCTCGACGGGCTTGAGGGCTCTCGCGCCGTAGTCAATCATTTCGCCCGGCATGTTGCCGAATGTGCCGAGTACTTTGTCCACGTCAAAATATCGCTCATCGGTCCAGCGGGCGAAAGTGATGGCGTCTTTATTGGAGAAGTCAAGGGGCGCGGTCAATAGAATCAGGTTGCGTAGTCCATCATCGGGTCGCAACGCCGCGTAGATCGTAGTCAGGATCGCGCCGATACACCAGCCGAGCATGCTGAATTCTTCCACTCCGGCAATCGACTTCATCTTGCGGATGGCTCGCGGCATGTAATCGAGCGTGTAATCGTCGAACTTGAGATTCTTGTCCTCCGGGCCGGGAATGCCCCAATCGAGCAGATAAAGGTCGTATCCACTTCTGACCATGAACTCAACGAAACTGTGACCCGGTCGAAGATCGAGAATGTAGGGGCGATTCATTAACGCGAAGACGAGCAGCAGCGGCGTCGGATGACGCTGCTCTTTGGGCACCACAGGAATATAGCGGTACAGCTTAGCTTTATTCAGCGTCCAGACTAATTCTTTAGGGGTCTGAGCAATGGCGGTGCGCGTGGTTACCGCCTTATTGAAGGCGGTCAGTTTTCCCACTAGGTCGGTGAACGGGTCGATGACAACCGCAGCGTCTGCCATTGCTACCTCGCCCCTTTGTTTTTCTTTCTGTTTCGTGTTGCTGGTTTTGCTGTTCGTTTGTTCGCCTCAGGCGTTGTAAGTAAGATCTCGATCCGATCCAGTTTGGCATCCATATCATCGAGACGCATTTCAATATTAGTGGCCCGCTCTGCCAGCGCTACAAAATCAGCCCGCGAAGGCATGCTCAACTGCTCCAGAACATGCAACATCGCCTTCTCGACGGCCGCTCGAAATGGAGAAGACGCGGACAGGTAAGTGTCGAGCACCACCCCGGTTGATTGGGCGTAGGCTTCGGTGTTGACTGTTTCCACCATCGCCTTCGCCCAGGCATCGAGGTAACTGTCGCGCAGGCCACGGAAAGCTTCGGCCGGATCTGGCTGTTTGCCGTTGGTTGCCTGTTCATCACCCATTTTCGACTTCCTTCCCAGACTGGCCGCAACCCTCTACTTTTCGCAACCGCGACTTCGCGGAAGCAAGCGCCTCCAGCGGCGGCGGACCAGTCGTGCTGCCTATCTGAATATTACAACGTAAATTACGCGGCCACCTTGCTACTGAATGGCTTGGAGACGATGTCCAGCATGGTCTTCTGCGTTTGAATCAAAGCATCAATGCCACTTTGAAACGCGTCGGCGGCAGGATTGCTCGGAATCCGAAACTGCTTCTTGGCGGTTTCGCAAGCTTCTTTGTGCTGCTCCGAATAATAGTCCAACGCTTTCTTTTGCGCTGCAACAGAATATTCGACCGATTGCTTGAACAGGGAGGTCACGCCTTCCGTTACCTTGGTGGCATACGCGCCGCGCTCTTTGGCGATGCCAACAACGACATGGCTCTGCTCGACGGCCAGGTCAATCGCACCTTTTTGGGTTTCCACAAAGCGTTGGAAGGACTGCCCGACCAGATCAAAAAGGAACGATCCTGGAGTCTCCGGGATGTGAGAAAAAGCCTTCTTGCAAGCGTCGATCAGCTCGGTGCTCTGTTCCGCAGCGGTATCCAGCGATTGCTTCTGAAGTTCCGCCAGACGTTCCACGTTTTTCGTATAAAGGGGGATGAAGGCCTCAACCACTTCTTCTTTTATTGCGGCTCCACCATTTGCGCTTTTGGTTGACTTTTTGGGGTTGCTCATGTTTTGCTCCTCTCAAGGGTATTTCGGATGTTGCGAATCGTGCTGCACTGCAGCATGGTTTAATCATAGACCTTCGGGCCGCAATGTCAAGGAAAAATGTCAAGGGAAAAAGAGAAATCATGAAGCGCAAAACCGTGGTCATCAAGAAGTACGGAAATCGCCGCCTCTACGACACCACTAACAGTGAGTACATCAACCAGGACGAAGTGGCCCAGATGATACGAGACGGCCAGGACGTGCAGGTGGTGGATGCCGCGACCGGCGAAGATTTGACGCGTCTGGTGCTGACGCAGATCATCGTGCAAAATGCGAAAGAGCCTGATTCCGTCTTCCCGGTGGATATATTGCGTCAGATGGTGGCGGCCGGCGGCAAGGCGACGCAGGAGACTACCTTGAAATATATGAAGGCTGTCCTGGATATGTATCAGAATGCCTATCGGGCAATCGCTCCGCCGGTCAGCCCTTTTGAGTTTATGCAGTCGGCAGCGCGCCATGCGCCGCCAGAACCTTGGGGTCCGCAGGCCGGAATGTCGCATGATGCTGGGAGCGCTCAGCAGAAGAACGACGACACGGAGGATGTCGACGAACTGAAGCGACGGGTGGAAAAGTTGACCTCAATGGTCGACCAGCTTGCATCGAAAAAAACCGCGCGCAAACGGAAACGGAAGTCGTAGGGAAATTGTCGATTCGATCCGCGTGTTTTGGCGCGCGTTTTCCGAGTGTCAAGAACCGCTCGGCTAGGCGATCATGATCTTGTCGAACGGATCGTCGGCCTGCAGAGTTCCCTTCCCCGCTCGCGTTCGGCTTAGTCGTTGTTTTGTTTCCGCTGAACTCAGAGCAGCTTGCAACCGAACCACGAGCGTTCGCAACTTCCGCCGATCATTCGCACCGTGGTTGATAGCACGACAAATACGAACAACCTTCTGATTCACGGAACCATTTATTTTTTTCATCTTCCACCCCTTCGGCTGGAATTGATCGCACCTGCTTAAGGGTTGCAGATTTGACCGATGCCACTACTTTACCGGCCCGGCAACCGCTCGGGAAATGCAAAAAGTAGATTCATCCTATCGAGAAAATCAGTAGCAGACGCAGCGCGCCGCCATCCGTCGAAAAAGTCGGGATCTTTTAGCGTAGCGTGATAGAAAACACCGCGCAGAGTGACGAACATCACAAATTTCCATCCGGATTATGGGCTACACTCTGCGCAGACAGTAATTGCCGAGTGTTTATCTTTTCAGTTGAAGTGGACTCAGATAAACGCAGGAAGGAAATTTTCATGACCTCCTCAATCGCACTCAATTCGTCTCGCCCGAATAATACTGGCGCGCGGCCGTCCGTAACTTCGTTTGATTCAGGATACGAACACAGCTTCGATCACTATGTCAACGTCAAACTTCTGCTCCTCGATGAAAAGAAAGAAGCAAGTGACGTTCCGGCGCCGATGCGGGCGGCATCCTAGGGCATCGCGGCCGTTAGTGTCTTAGAAGTGGAAGCCTCCGCCGCAAATCAGCACCTCGCCGGTCACGTAATCGGAGAGCGGCGAGCAGAAGAAAAGGACCGCGCTTGCCGCCTCCGCCGGTGTGCCTAGCCGCCCCAACGGGCAAGCGGTTTTCACCGATTCCAGCATCTCAGCCTGCACTCCGACCCGAATCGAATGCCCGCGCATCTCGATGCTTGATTCCTTGTCACGAAGAACCTGGGTAAGGCGCGTTTCGATCAGACCAAATCCCACCGCATTGACATTGACGTTGTAGCGGCCCCACTCCTTTGCCAGCGTGCGTGTCAGTCCAAGTACACCAGCTTTGCCCGATGAGTAACCCGCTTGGCCGGGATTGCCATCGGTGCCAGCAATTGAGGTTATGTTGACGACTTTGCGCATCACTTGCTTGCCGGCTGCGATCTCGCGTTTGGCTGCATCCCGTATGTAGGTTGAGGCGGCGCGCAGAACACGGAAAGGCACGACCAGGTGGATTTCCAGCATGGCCTGAAACTGCTCGTCGGTAGTTTTCTGAATGACACCATCCCAGCTGTAGCCGGCATTGTTGACGATGATGTCGATGGAGCCAAATGCGTCCAGCGTCGCCTGCACCAGTTGATCGGGAAATTGCGGCTGGGTGAGATCGCCGGCGAAGACCTCCACCCTCTTTCCCATCGAGCCTAATAAGCACTTGGTCTCGCGCAGTGCGCCCTCGTCGAGATCATTGACCATCACGGCGGCGCCGCAATCCGCTAGTTTTTCCGCAATCGCCCGGCCTATACCGCGACCGGACCCGGTCACCAAAGCTGTCTTGCCATCAAGAGTAAAGGACATTATGATCCCCTCGCTGCAGTGCAGCGAAATAATTGCTGCACTGCATCATTACATCACAAGTTGTCCTCAAAAAACAATCCTGGGCCATCGAGTTACATGTGGTAACCACCGTTGACATTCAGCTCCTGTCCCGTGATGTAGTCGGCATCGGCCGCCAGGAACCCAGCCGCCTTCGCCACTTCTTCGACCGAGGCGAAACGACCCAATGGAATTTTGGCCTTGATCTGGGCCGAAATCTCTTCCGGAATAGCATCGACCATCTCGGTGGCGGTGAACCCCGGCGCAATCGCGTTGGCGGTGATGTTGAACTTCGCCATTTCGAGCGCGAGCGTCTTGGTGAAAGCAATGATGCCGCCTTTGCTTGCGGAATAGTTGGCCTGCCCGAAGGCACCCATCTGACCGACCACCGAACTGATATTGATGATGCGCCCGAACCGCTGATTGATCATCGCCGGCAAAGCGGCGCTGGTGCAGTAGAAAGTGCCGTTCAAGTTGACGTTGATCACTTCCGCCCAGTCATCGTCCGTCATCTTGCGCATCGATCGGTCGCGGGTAATGCCGGCATTGTTGACGAGAATATCCAAGCGCTGCCATTTATCCAGCACTTCTTTGACGATGCGCTGCGCCTCGCCCTTTTTCGATACGTCGCCTTGAATCGTGATGCACTCCACGCCGAGTTGCCGAATTTCGGCACACGCGCTTGCGGCGTGTGTAGCATCGGAACGATAGTCGAGCGCCACATTTGCGCCACGCTGCGCCAGTTCGATTGCAATGGCACGTCCAATGCCCCGCCCCGCACCGGTTACGAGCGCAACTTTGCCCTTCAACGATCCTCCATGGTTCCCATTCCCATTGCCATTTCCATTGTTGCCGTTGTTGCCGTTGCTTTCCATAAACGTGTTCCTCTCCTGAGAGTTGCAATGCACTATTGCCGGGTCTACCCGCATCACCACATATCCGCCCACCGCTCCAGCGCCAAAGCCGGGAGCGAAAACGCGCATGGGTCGATCGATTCGTCCCTCCTGCACAGCATCGTGAATCGCCAGCAAGATGCTGGCGGAGGAAGTGTTCCCTACTCGGTCAATATTGAAATAAAGCTGTTCGGGAGCGACACCAGCGGCCTTCGCCAGATCGAGCACCATGTTTTTATTAGCCTGATGAGGAACGACGAGATCGAGCGCATCCATGAGCGTGCCCGCCGCACCGTCGGGACGCGGGAGGCTCTTGAGCTCTCCGATCATCTGCACAAGATATCGCCTCGCCAGCATCTTTACTTCCGGCCCGTAGACAGTGATGTTGTTGTCGAACTCCGGATTCGGCCAGATGATGGAGTTAACTTCCGACCACGGGCCGCTCGCGTAGGTCTGGAAGACTTCGATGTCGGGCGCTGCGCCCTCAGGCGCCGGTCCGACTACCATGGCCGCGGCGCCGTCGCCGAAGATCATGCGCGAAGTGCGGACGGTTCCGATCTTGTCCGAAAACTTTTCCGCGCACACGACAATGATGGGGCGCTTGACCTCCTGCAGCAGGCGCACCGCCTCCGCCAAGCCGTATGACATTCCGGCGCAGGCAGCGATAATGTCGCAAGAATTATGAGTCTGGCGGAGTCCTAATTCTCCCGACAACCAGGTAGCGACCGAAGGGATGAGTGTGGTGCTGGTGCAGCTGCAGAATAGGACAGCCCCGATCTCCGAGGGCTTGCGGCCTGACTTAGTCAATGCGGCGCGCACCGCCAGCAGCGACATATCTTCGAGGCTCAACTCCGTGTAGCAGCGCGACTCGATACCCGTTTTTTCGGAAATGTCGGTTGCACTCATGCGCGACCAGCAGTAAGCGTGGTTGCTGATGAGGTCTGTGTTGGTGCAAGGGATCTCGCCCTCATAAACCGCAATCGCTTCGATCCGCGGCATCACCGAGAAAGTGTCGCGCACGATCACCGGTGGATAAGGCGTTTCGGGCTCGCTCAATGCTAGCGTTTCAGGTCGCGCAGGCCGCGGCCGATGCGCGGAATGGCCGTTGCGTTTCACTCGCCGCAGGAACTCGATTACTTCGCTGTTGCGGGGATGGAACGCTACAACATAATCGTCGTCGCGAAGCTGGCCAACTTCCGCAGTGGTGCTAACAGCCGGATCCCAGCGGTATTGATTGTGGAGAATCATGGCCTGCCGCATCAGGGCCTCGAGCTCAGGAATCGTGTGGATGCAGTCAATGACATCGTCGTAGTCATAGCCGTGATAATCGCGGTCATACGTTAAGAGGCGATAGGTTCGATTCTTCGGGTCGGTCAGGATCTCGGCCACGGTCGGCCGAAGCGCGCGAAATTCTCCGCCGGATCCCTGTTTATTTCGCAGCACGTCCATCAGCAAACGGAAGCTCTTGTCTTCGGTCTGCTCGTCCCACATAGCCGGCAGCTTGAGGTAACCCGCTTCGATAGACGACGAAGACCCGGCTGAATCACGGGGCTTATAGAGGCCCATGAAAATATCGCTCCGATTCCGCGGCAGATCACCCCAACGGGTCGGACGTTTCTCATACATGGTGAGCACGTAGCGCTGCGCCCAGAACAGATTCAGCGCCATATCGCGGCAGACTTCGTAGCGATTTTTGTATTGACCGCTTTCCACGCGGGCTACGATCTCAGTTTCCGACGGCGCTTTCTCTCCGAAGTCGCGGCGGATGACAGAGTTGAATTGCTGGAGCGTTTTGAACACGCTGAAATCCAATTCCGGAAAGAAGTTGCAGGGGAAGACCATCCTGCCATAACGATTGATCACAAAAGGTTTTACGGACATAACACTACTTCTTTCCGGCTTCTACGCCTTATCTCTTTCGAACTCGACCAAGACCTGATTAAGTTTCACCGCTTCACCGGGCGCTACTTTCACGGATTTCACCTTTCCTGCAATCGGCGCCGTAACGCTGGTTTCCATCTTCATGGCTTCCAGAACCACGAGCAGATCATCCAACTGCAGCGCGTCTCCGGGATGAACGCAGACTCGCGCAACGATTCCTGCCACTGGACTGCGGCATACTCTCGATTCATCCGTATCCACTTCTGACGGAGAGTGGGGGCGAGGAGCTGTCGGCACGCGCGTGGACTGTATGGTTGCCGTCCCCGCGGGAAGATGGCCGGGCACACCCAGATGATCCTCGCCGCCCTCTACGTCGACCTCAACTTCATACGCCCTTCCGCCGATCGCGATCTGTATCTTCAAGGGCGGCTCCCTTCGACTGAAGCGAAGGTCGATGAACCGATGGTTAATGAAACGACCGCAGGTCGCCCGTCCATGATTCGCTGCATCATGATTCGCGCTTTCTCTGCGAGAAATTGTGTGATGCCTGAATCACAGCGCGCCCGTTCTGCGCCCACGGATTGGAGGCCGCGTCGGGCGTGGCCAGCAACCGCACGGAGCGAACGTGAATCTTCCTACCCAGCAAAGCCGTAATCGTCTTAGTAATCGCCGCCAATGTCTCCGGCGTAATCTCGTCGGAGACTTGCATTAGTGGACCTTGCGCCACGGCCTCACTCGCGGCTCCAGCACTGGTAACGGTCGACTCCCCTTTAGCGGGAGCATTACGCGTCGCAATTGTTCGTTCCAGAGCCGTGACATTAGCCGACAGCGAATCGATTTGCCGCCGAAACTCAAGGCGAAGCTCTTCGCATCTGCGTGCGAGCCCGCGCCGCAGGGCGATCGACAGCACAACCCATCCGGCAATAACCAGCGTGGCAGTCAGCAAGTACATGTGCGCCATCCAATTCCTAAAGCGGAATCAAGCCGTGTTTTTTTGGCGGACGAAGTTCGCGCTTTGAACTCACAGAGGCAAGAGCCTGTGCCAGATACTTTGAAGTTTCGGCCGGCTCGATCACGTCATCCACCAAGCGGCGGCCAGCCGACACGTACGGATTGGCGAAAGTGCTGCGGTAAAGTTCAATGAGTTCTTTGCGGCGCTGCTCTTTATCTTCCGCCGCGTCGATCTCGTGGCGGAAGACAATCTCCGCCGCGCCTTCGGCGCCCATCACTGCGATTTCAGCCGTGGGCCATGCGACTACGCGATCGGCCCCAAGTTCTTTGCTGCACATCGCGATATAAGCTCCGCCATAGGCTTTGCGAAGAACGATGGTTATTTTCGGAACCGTCGCCGCAGAATACGCGAAGAGCATCTTGGCGCCGTGTCGAATGATTCCGCCGTACTCCTGCTCTATGCCGGGCAAGAAGCCGGGCGTATCCACAAACGTCACCAGTGGCGTGTTGAATGCGTTGCAGAAGCGCACGAAGCGAGCAACTTTATCCGACGCATCAATATCGAGAACACCCGCCAGCACGCAGGGTTGATTGGCCACGATGCCGACGGTGCGTCCCTGAATGCGGCCGAAGCCGATCACGGCATTGGCGGCGAACCCAGGCTGAATCTCGAAAAAGTCTTGATAGTCCAGGACGCGAGAGATGACGGTACGCACGTCATAAGCAATTTTGGCATCGACGGGAACGGCATGATTGAGATCGGGATCGTTTTCTCGCGGCAGGTTATAAGGCAGCCTTGGCGTTTCTTCGAGATTGTTCGAAGGCAGAAAGGTCAGCAGGCGACGGCAGAGATCCAACGCGCCGGTGTCGTTCTCAGCAATCAAGTGAACCACGCCTGAGCGATTCATCTGCGCGGCCGGACCACCTAACTGCTCAGAAGTTACCTCTTCTCCGGTCACCTGCTTGATCACGGATGGACCGGTAATGAACATCCGTCCCTTCTTTGTCTGGATAATGAAATCGGTTAGCGCCGGACTGTAAGCCGCGCCCCCTGCGCAGGGACCGCAGATAATGGAAATCTGCGGAACCGTGCCCGAGAGCAATGTGTTGTTGTAAAACACGCTGGCGTATCCAGCGAGACTGTCGATGCCTTCCTGAACCCGCGCACCGCCCGAATCATTGATGAAGATGAAGGGGCTTCCCGTCTTCAGCGAAAGCTGCATCATCTCGGTGATCTTGGCGCAATGCACTTCTCCTGCAGCGCCACCGGCCACGGTGAAGTCCTGGCTCGCAAGATGAACCAAACGCCCGTCCACGGCCGCGCATCCTGTCACCACGCCATCCGCGGGCAGTTCTTTTTCCGCCATGCCAAAGTAAGTGGAACGGTGCTTTGCGAAGGCGCCGATCTCCTGGAAACTTTCCCGATCGACGAGTTTTTCCACGCGCTCTCGCGCCGTCAGCAGACCCGCCGCTTGATGCTTTTCGACGCGCTGCTTGCCACCGCCTGCCTCGATCTTGGTTCGCAGGTTGCGAAGTTCCACAATCTTGTCGTCAATTGTCGGTTTTCGCTCCGCAACAATTTCTAATTCGGGTGCAACAATAGAATTTGCGGCCATCACAGAACTCCTTAACCCTTGGGTGTGCTTGGGAGTCTCGCCGTGACCAGGGCCGACGAGGTCAATGCGGTTGCCAGTCCTGCCCAACGAGATGCTTTCATTATCGGCGGGGCTTGTCCTAGGCTCTGTGACGGCGGATACATGGGACTGTGACCTTCGCCCACTTTTCGGCCCGCCATGCAACGCGAAAGGAGTAAAAACCCGCCGTGGTACGCCAGTCCGCGTGCCGCGGGACGGTGACGTCAATGACCCAAAAGCTATACACTCTGCATGGATGTCACGGATTAGCGTATTTCGCCGGCCTGGATTTCCGATTTGCGCGATTCTTCTTCTTACGGTTTTCTCGCCGCCCCTTGGCCACGCGGCAAAGAAAAAAAACCTCCCCACCGTGCGCTGGACCTCCGGCGCGCCCGGATGCACGTTTGAACCAAGCGAGGACGGGCACTACCGCTGGACCATGACTGGCCATGATTTGAGCATAGCGCTCGTCGTCGATTCTCAGGAGCTGGCAAAAAGCCGTCACCGCTTCTATCGCCTCCTCGGCGTGTATGTAAGCGTGACCTACTCGGGTAAAGGTAAGTTTGAATTTCCGGCCAACGTCCGCATCGACTTCGTTCGTCATCACGATGTTTTCGAGGGACTCGAGGATCCTGCCGAACTTTCCAACCGATTGCAGAACGACATCGATACGAAGGTCTTCGAAACCGAGCGCCAGATCAAAAAGAATCCCAAACTTACGGACGAGAAAACGGCCCTCTTACGCGAATATGAAAAGGTGGCTGCCGAATTCATCGAGTTTGTAAGCACACAAACCCTCGATCCCGTTACCGTGGACCTAACTCCGGGCAATCCTGAAGCGCATGGCTGGGTCTTTTTCGCCACCGATAATAAGTGGATTGGGCCATGGAAAGAGCGGGAAGATTTCATTATTAATTTCTATATGAAGGATCAAATCTGGCAATTTCCATTCTCGCTGCCGCCGGCAGAGGGCGGCCTCATCCTGCGCAAGCCGCCTGATTAAGATCGCTAACGCTGTTTGTCAGCGCTCTCCAAAGTTTGTGGTACAGTTCCGTGCTAATGGAGTCGACTCCGAAAACCACGCCACAGGCCCGCGAACCTGTTGCGATCTTCTATTGTCCGGTCTGTGCCGTCGAAGTCAGCGATCCGCTGACTTGCGGCGACTGTTCGGCCGTCATCTGCCGCCGCTGCGGAACGCCTCTGGAATCTTCCGACGAGCTAGCCATGGGATGACGCGATCGGCGATCGGCCAGACCACTCGCTCTTGTCGCTAATAATCGAAAGCAAATATTTTCCCTGTGAGTAACCAAGAGAACGGCCCGAATCTCGAATTGCTCTCCTTGAGTGGAAGCGGCGTCTCCATTGCCGAAGCACAAGATCCCAACCGCCCTAAGCGGGTCATGGGATTTCGCGATTTGGTGTTGTTCTATGTCGTCACCGGCGTCAGCCTGCGCTGGATCGCTACTGCGGCCGCCGCCGGACCCAGTTCAGTCGTTATCTGGCTGGGCGCTTGGCTCTTGTTCTATACGCCGCTCGCGCTTTCGGTCATCGAGCTTTCTTCGCGCTACCCGAATGAAGGCGGTCTTTACGTCTGGTCGAAGCGCGCCTTCGGCGATTTCTCAGGGTTCATGGCGGCGTGGACTTACTGGACCAGCAACCTTCCCTACTTCCCTGCGGTCCTCTACTTTGCCGCCGCGAACGTGCTTTTTATGCGGCAGGCGCAATGGTCGCATCTTTCTTCGAGCGCTACATACTGTATCGTTTTTTCGCTGGTAACGCTCGCCGTCGCCACGCTCTTGAACGTCGTTGGGCTCGACGTGGGCAAATGGCTGCACAACATCGGCGCCCTCGCCATGTGGATTCCCGTCCTCATCATCATCGCTTTAGGGCTTCTGGCCTACCACCGCTTCGGATCGGCCAACAACTTTTCGTTCCATAGCGTGACGCCCAGCTTGCGTCTCAATGACATCGTGTTCTGGTCGGTCCTTGCTTTTGCCTTCGGTGGATGCGAAACCGGATCTTTCATGGCCGAGGAAATCAAGAACCCGCGCCGCACCATCCCGCTAGCTCTTTTCGTGGGAGGACTGACGATCGCCTTCTGTTACATCGTCGGAACAGTCTGCGTGTTGCTTGCGCTCCCATCGTCGGAAGTCAGTCCTTTGCAGGGATTGGTGCAGGCGATTGCCAAGACCTCCGAACGCGTGGGACTGCCATGGTTTCTCCCCATCGCGGCGTTTCTAATCGCGCTGAGCAACGTCGGTTCGTCGGGAGCGTATCTGGCCGCTGTAGCGCGTTTGCCTTTCGTAGCCGGCGTTGATCATTATCTCCCCGCTTCATTCGGAAAGCTCCATCCGCGATGGGGCACGCCGTGGGTTGCGCTGCTCACCCAGGCGGTGATCGGCGCCATCTTCATTTTTCTTGGACAGGCGGGAACCTCGGTTCAAGGCGCGTACGAAGTGCTGGTAAGTATGAGCGTGATCACCTATTTCATCCCCTACTTATATTTATTTGCGTCGATGTTTAAATTACAGGGCGAACCTGCCCCGGAAGAAATCATTCGAGTGCCGGGCGGAAGACCGGCGGCCTACGTGCTCGCGGTCGTCGGTTTTGCCGCTACCTTGCTGACCATCGCGCTCTCGGTCCTGCCGCCGCCCGATGAGCCGAACAAGGCGCTGGCCGTCTTCAAAGTTGTCGGCGGCTGCGGTGGCCTGGTTCTGATCGGAGTGGGGTTGTATTGGACGGGGAAACGGCGGGCGCTCCGAGATCAAGCTTTTTAGCGGTTGACAAGTTCCCATCGGAGGCACAAACTTTCAGACAATTTTGTCGCCGATCCTTCCTGTGCGGAACTTGGCTTGGGGAGGGGCTTTCGGCGTCCCAGAGGAAGATTTCCATGTCGAAAATTTCCCTAGCGAGGATTTCCATGACGAATTTCACGAAGCTCGCAATGTTGTTTCCTCTGTCGCTCATCATCGTCGCGCTCTGCGCAAACGCTGCAGCGCAACAACATCTCACCGGCACGCTGCCCGACGGCGCCACCTATGTGATTGATGTCCCCGCAGTGTGGAATGGCACTCTGCTTCTCTACAGCCACGGATACGTGACGCCGGGATCCGCCAATCCCGCGGAAGACGTGGGCGATCCGCTCACCGGCGGTTATATGCTGGCGGCGGGGTATGCGCTGGCGGGATCGTCTTACGCGAGTACGGGATGGGCGGTTCAGCAGGCGATTCCGGATCAGATTGCGACGCTTGATGTTTTTCAAAGCCTGGTTGGAACTCCCACCACGACGGTCGCATGGGGACACTCTCTGGGCGGCATGATCACTGCCGCATTGGTGCAGGAATATCCGACTCGCTTCAATGCGGCTCTGCCCATGTGCGGAGTCGTGGCCGGCGGCGTGGGAGAGTGGAACGGGGCGCTGGACGGGGCGTTCGCTTTCAACACACTGGTCGCCGGGGGAACGCTGCAAGTCGTCGACATTACCAATCCGGCCGACAATTACGTCGCTGCCGAGACGATTCTCGCCGAGGCGCAGGCGACCGCGCAAGGGCAGGCGCGAATTGCATTGGCCGCAGCCCTCGGGGACCTGCCCGGTTGGTATGATCCCGCTTCTCCCGAACCCTCGCCGACCGACTACACGACTCAGCAAGCCAATCAGTTTTTGTGGCTGTCGCAGGTTGACGTGCCCTTCATGTTTGCATTCCGGGCGGAGTTGGAGTACAGAGCCGGTGGCAATCCGTCATTTAATACCGGAGTGAACTACAAATACCAACTGTCGCGCTCGGTAGACTACGCGGAGGTGCAAGCGCTCTACGCCGCTGCGGGATTAAATTTGGACGCCGACCTTGAAACACTGAATCACGCCACGCGAATCGCAGCCGATCCGGGCGCTCTGACTTACCTGAGCGACAACATAATCTACGACGGCCAAATCAACATCCCCGTACTCACCATGCACACCACCGGCGACGGCCTGGTCCCGGTGGAAAATGAGCGCGCGTACGCCAAGGTTGTCAACGAGGCGAATAACGGCGGCTGGCTGCGCAAGACGTTTGTGCATCGCGCGGGACACTGCGCTTTCTCGCCCGCGGAAACGATCACGGCGATGCAAACGCTGCAGCTACGCCTGGCAACCGGGAAATGGGAAGATCTCACTCCTTCGGACATGAACAATGAGGCTGCAGCTCTGGGCTCTGAATTCAACATTATCGACGATAATGGAACGGTCGTCCCCGCCGCTCCGGCTTTTGAGCAGTTTCGTCCGCTGCAATTTTTGAGGATTTACGACGCTTTCAGCCAGTAAATAAGAATAGCCGCGCACCCGAAGGCCATTACACCGGCACCGCCGTCTTCCGCTTCGGATTGAAGAAGGGCAACGGGACGACGGTGGCGGTCGTCTGCTTGCGTTGCGCTTCAATCGTCAATTCCATTTGCAGTTTGGTTCCAGGCTGCGAATACTCCGTGCTCACGCTGGCCAGGGCAATCAGTTTTTTTAGGAGCGGCGAGAAAGCGGTTGTTGTAGCTTTGCCTACCTGCTTCTCACCGTCATAGACGGGAACCGCAACTCGAGATGCCTGACTGGGCGCCGCCGGAGACAGCCCGAACTTATCGAACTGCTCTTCGACTTCGACCCAATCCACTTCGAGGCCGACTAACTGCCGCGCCACGCCTTGCTTGTGATCGCGCGTCAGCGCGCGCTTGCCGATGAAGTTCTCTTTATCGAGGTGCACCATCTTGCCGAAGCCCAATTCATACGGCGAATATTTCTGTGATGGAATCAGCGCCTTCTTCGAACTGGTGTAATCGACTTCGATCAGCAGCAGGCCGGCTTCGACGCGCACCACATCGAGCGCCAGCATTCCGGCGGCGTGTATATCGAACTGCTTGCCCTTATCCATGAGCGCGTCCCACACATGAATTGCGTCATCCCCGCTGCTCAGGGGAACCCAGATTTCGTAGCCGAGATCGCCGGTGTATCCGGTGCGCGAAATATCGACGGGCACGCCGGCTATCTTGCCCGAAGTTTTTCGGAAATATTTCAGATTCGCAATATCGGCCTCTGCAACCATCTTCAAAAGTTTCGCGGATGCTGGCCCCTGTAGCGCCAGCGCCGCCGTCTGCTCGGAGATGTCTTCGATCTGAACATCCATGTTGAGGCCATTCTGCCGAAACCAGCGCAGGCTCGGGTCGGCGGCCGTCCAACGATATTTATTTTCTTCCAGGCGCGTAATTGTGCCGTCATCGATCACCTTCCCCTCTTCATCGCACCAGCACGCGTAAATCACTTGCCCAACCGCGACTTTGTTGATGTCGCGCGTGATCACGCGATTCACCAGTTTCGTCGCGTCTTTACCGGTGATCAGATACTTATAAAGAGGAGAGATATCGATCAACGCGCAAGCGTTGCGAATCGCGTTGTACTCATGCTCGTGGTGCACTTCATACACGCTGACCGTGTAATATCCCGACCACTCGCGATAATTCAAACTCTGGCAGAGAGCGAACGTTCTTTCGTGAAATGCAGTTCCGATGGGCAAAATTCAACCTCGTGTGATCTTTCCTGTGTGATCTTTCCTGTGTGATCTTCCCCGTGCTCCCCGTGCCCTCTGTGGTAAGGAACTTCCCAGCCGAGGGAAAAAACGAAGGAAATCTGACAGCCGGATTATATGGACCGAGCCGATTGCTCGGCAAGCTCGGATCATCCTTGACCATAAGTCAGGACTTTCCCGTAAATAAAGACAAAATGGCGCTTTCTCGATAGAATAGCCAGTCATTTCCCGTCACTTTTCCCAGTCATTCTGGACTCATCGATGCCTGCTGTCCCAAGCGGTAAGAAGTATGACGTAATCGTGATTGGCGGAGGCCACAACGGCCTGACTAACGCCGCCTACCTGGCGAAGGCAGGGAAAAAAGTGCTGGTGCTCGAGCGCCGCCATGTCCTCGGCGGCGCCGCTTGCACGGAAGAAGTTTTTCCCGGCTTCAAGTTTTCGGTCTGTTCGTATGTAGTTTCGCTGCTGCGCCCTGAGATCATTCGCGACCTCGATCTTCCCCGCCACGGACTTGAGATTTTGCCGCTCGACGGCACTTTCACTCCGATGCCGAACGGCGACCATCTGTGGCGAGTGAATGACCACGGCAAGACGCATCGCGAAATCGCCCGTCACTCGCGCGTAGACGCCGAAGCCTATGACGAATTTGGCAAGGCGATGCAGGCGATGTGCCGCTTCGTGAAACCGATTCTCAGCATGATTCCGCCCGACCCCGCGACATTGAATCCGCGCGAACTGATGAAGCTGCTTTTCATCGGCCGCCGCTTTCAAGGCATGTCGAGCGAGGATAAATACAACCAAGTCCAACTCATGACCATGAGCGCCATTGACTTTCTCGATCAGTGGTTTGAGACGGACGTGCTCAAAGCAACGATGTCGGCCTCAGGCATCATCGGAACTTTTCTCGGCGTGCGCTCGCCGGGTACGGCTTACGTTTTGCTGCACCACTACATGGGCGAAATTGATGGTGCCTTTCGCGCATGGGGATTCGCACGCGGCGGTACGGGCGCGATCTCGAATGCGATTGCCGACGCAGCCCGCGAGGCGGGAGTTGAGATTCGCACCGAGGCGCCGATCGCAAACATCATAGTCAAAAATGACGTCAAGAGCGGGCGCGCCATCGGCGTTGTGCTCGGGAACGGCGATGAAATATTTGCCAACGTCATCTCCTCCAGCGTCGATCCAAGACTTACGTTTACTAAGATGATCGAGCCCGGCAATCTCCCCGATGAATTCATGGAGGGTGTGAAGCGTTACAAGTTTCGCGGATCTTCCGGCAAGGTGAACATGGCGCTCGACGCCCTGCCGAATTTCAAATGCATGCCCGGAGTCGGAGCGCACTTGCGCGGCGCCATCTCGATCTCACCGAGCGTGGAATACATGGAGAAAGCTTATGACGATGCGAAGTACGGGCACTGGTCTTCGCATCCTTATATAGACATGGTGATTCCAACGCTCACCGATACATCGCTTGCGCCGCCGGGTAAACATATTCTCTCCTGCTTCGTGCAATACGCGCCTTACAAGCTGGCGCCCGGACTCGATTGGGACACGGAAAAAGAAAAATTCGGCGACAACGTTGTAAATACAATTGCCGAATACGCGCCCAATATCAAAGACATTATTCTGCACCGCCAGGTTGTAACGCCGCTTGATCTCGAACGCACGTGGGGATTGAGCGAAGGCAACATTTTTCAGGGCGAACTCTCGCTCGAACAGTTATTTTTTCTGCGCCCCGTTGCTGGATGGGCGCAGTTTCGTTCGCCCATTAAGAACTTATATATGTGCGGATCCGCCACGCATCCCGGCGGCGGAATCATGGGCGCTCCCGGCCGTCTAGCGGCGCTGGAAATTCTGAAAGACGGGGCAGCATGATGTCCGCAGTCGGATCGGCAGCGGAAACTCGCGATATTGTCATTGTCGGTGGCGGGCACAACGGACTCGTTGCCGCATTCTATCTGGCCAAAGCGGGATTCAAACCGCTCGTCCTCGAACGGCGCGCACAGGTGGGCGGCGCGGCCATTACCGAAGAACTGCATCGCGGTTTTCGCTGCTCGACGCTGGCGCACCTCCCCGGTCCCTTGCGCGCCGACATCG
The DNA here is from genome assembly GCA_963822025.1 of uncultured Acidobacteriaceae bacterium. Classification (GTDB taxonomy): domain Bacteria; phylum Acidobacteriota; class Terriglobia; order Terriglobales; family Acidobacteriaceae; genus Acidiflorens. The sequence continues at coordinate 130,615 of CAWGFW010000005.1, forward strand.
TGCGCGACATGCAACTCGAGCAGCATGGTCTAAAACTAACCGTGCCCGAGGTTAGCACTGTTTCCCTGCTGCCCGACGGCCGCGCGCTCGTCCTTCATTCCGACCCCAAAAAAGCTGCCGAGGAAATCGCGCAATGGTCGCAGAAAGATGCTGTCTCGTATGCCGACTTCGGGGCAGCGCTCGGCAAGATTGGCAAAGTTATCGCCGAAGCGCTTGCGCTCACTCCACCGAATATCGACAACCCCAGCAGCGGCGATCTCTGGGGAATGTTGCAGACCGGGCGATCGATTCGCAATTTAGGCAAGAAAGATCTGTATCGCGTGCTGCGCTGGGGACCGATGGCCGTCGCCGATCTGGTGGCGGAGTTTTTCGACACTGAGCCGCTGCGTGCGACCATCGCCGCCCGCGGCATCTTCGGAACATTTCTTGGCCCGTGGTCGGCGGGCAGCGCGCTGGTATTGCTGTTGCGCGCCGCCGCTGATCGATCAGTCGATTCATCTCCTGCCGGTAGCGTGCAGTTCCCCGCCGGTGGAGTCGGCGCCATCACTCAAGCCATGGCTGCGGCGGCGAAGCAAGCCGGCGCGGAAATTCGTACGGACACCGAGATCGCCGAGATTCGCGTGAAGGATGGCGTCGCGACAGGAGTCATCCTAACCTCGGGGGAAGAAATATTTTCGCGCGCCGTGGTCTCAAACGCCGACCCAAAATGCACTTTAATGCGCCTCGTCGACCCCGCACACCTTTCGCCAGATTTCATACAAAAAATTAAGAATTATCGTTGTATGGGAACGGTGGCGAAAATCAATCTTGCGCTGTCTGCACTGCCCGAATTTACCGCTCTTAAAAGCAAGGGAAATGGCGACCTGCTGCGGGGGCGGATCCAGATCAGTCCCGAGATCGATTACCTGGAGCGCGCTTTCGACGAATCGAAGTATGGCAATTTCTCACGCAATCCTTATATTGAAATGACATTCCCGTCTCTCTCCGATCCATCGCTCGCCCCCCCAGGCCAGCACGTGATGTCCATATACATGCAGTATGCGCCGTACAAACTAAGAGATGGCGACTGGGAGAGCCAGCGCACAGCACTCGGCGAAACTGTCGTCAAAACGATCGCACAGTACGCACCGAATCTGCCACAGATGATTCTGCGTCACCAAATCATCACCCCGAAGGATCTCGAAGATACTTATGGCCTCACCGGCGGCCACATCTTTCATGGTGAACTTGCTCTCGATCAGTTCTTCACCATGCGTCCGCTGCTCGACTGGGCGCGCTATCACACACCGATCGAGCGACTCTTCTTATGCGGCAATGGAACCCATCCTGGCACGGGCCTTACCGGCGGATCGGGCGCGAACGCCGCGCGTGTGATCGTTAAGGCGCTACGGAAATAGTCGGCGACACCAGCGGCTTTCTTGGCGACTCACCGCGTTACTGAAGTACTCGACAGACACCCGATCTTTGTGGGCTGGCTCTCGATCCCGGCCTTTTCCGCACCAAAATTAAACACACGCGAAATGGAGTAGGAGTGCCATCACTTCCGTAACCGGGTAACCAATTGCACTGCGTTAGCCTTTCGGTTTTACTAATGACGGCCCTCATTTGAAAAATCTTACGGCCCGATCTCGAAGGAGCTGACTGTGGTTGAGGATCCCCAATGGGAACTCGCGTTGCTCGCCACCGTGCAGAGCTTCTACCATCGTCTGCTAAGTGACCAGCTTGGCGGAGAGATGCCGGCGCCCGCCCAACTCGCTCCTGAGGTCATCAGCCGCGCCACCGACGTGCGCTCGACTCTCGATCAAATGCAGCTCTGGATACAGCTCCTCGACATGGCGATTACTCCCGCCATGCTCCGCATCGGCGTGCAATCAGACATGGATCCGGAAGTTGCCGAAGCGCTGTTGCGCTACTTCGCCCGTCATCGCGACGATTCCGGCGCCAATCGTGACAAGACTGATCTGGTTGCAACCTTTTTGTTCCGCCATCCTCGCGTGCCCGGTCAATGGGAGCGGCGTGGCTATGGATTAGATGGCTCGATTCCTCTGTCTCCGTTTGAAATCGCGCTGCTCGAAATCCTCTCGGAATCCGATGTCCCGGTATTGCCCGAAAATCACGTGCAACTACTGCGCGAGTTTGGCCCCTTGCTCGATCAAGCCAATCGCTTTCAGGACTTCAGCGCGCTCATGGACTCGGGCATCATCCAGCGCGTTCGGGAATTGAAAGCTTCGCTCGGCGAATCGATTTATCACCCCGGAGTGTTGGCCACACTTGCGCCTTACAATGCGGCATTCGGCGACCGTTTCCATTCCCTCTTTGCCTCCGCCACGGCCGAGATCAAGGATTTCGCCAAACGCCTCGATGAATTGGGTGGCAGCATTCTGAGCACAATCGACGGCGTCGAAGTAACCGTTGAGCACGTTGCTGCGTTGAATCAGCAGGCGTTGTTAACCGTCGACTACGGATCGGCTTTGGAGAAATTCCGCCGCGTTTCACGACTAAAGAAAGAGCTAGAGCGCAGGCCACCGATTCGACGCGTTCCAGCCGACTCCGCGCTTTCGGGTCGCGCAGTCGGCGCCGGCGCTGCGGCGGCCGCTCCCGCGCTCGCCGTGAAGTATGTTCCCGCCACCATTACCCCGCAGGCACTTTCAGCCGAAGAGGCGAAGTTGCGCCGAGTCGAAGAATCAGTCCGCGTATTCGTGCGTGTCGCCGACCCCAAGTTCCGTCAGATCGTACCCATGCGCTATTTCAACCTTATGCTCAATGCTGCCGAGGTGGAAGCTTACACCGCGGACTATCTTGAGCAACCAGGCCCGCGAGCCGACGCTGCCCGCATGCTACTCCGCCTGGTCGCGGTGAACGCACGGCTCACCACCGAGATGGAAGAGCTGAAGCGATCGCGAAACTCGCGCTCTGTCTGGAAACTGCACGCCGATTCGCTCGTGGTTCTCATCGATCTCGCTAAACGCCTGGCTGAAGCTGTAGACCGCCTCGCTTTAACTGTTGGCCAGCAAGCGGAGACGCAGGCTAACAGCGAACCGCTCCGAAATTCTCTCGACAAGCTGCGTGAGCGCACCGCCGAAGCAGCAAAGCTCATCGCCGAATCGTAAACAAAAAGGGACAGGTTGTCCGCCCATCCCTCTTTAAGCCGTGCCCAAACCCGCGGTTATTACTTAGTGAATATCGAACTGCTCCTGATGCAGCGCCGGGTCCGATTTCACAATGATCGTTTTCTTGGTGAGCTCTTCCATCTCGGTGAGCAGCTTCGCATTATTCGCCTTCAGTGCTTTCGCAACCTCTGGATTTACGCGCAGCATAACGTCGCTGTGCTCGAGATGGTTCGAGATCTTGCGCATCTCAACATAAACTTCGTTGCAGATGGTGCTCACCGATTTCACGAAGCCGGTCGATTGGCAATATGGGCAGGGTGATCCAATCGTCCGTTCCAGCGACTGCTTCACGCGCTTGCGCGTGATCGCAACCAGTCCGAAATCGTTGAACTGCAGAACCTTCGACGGAGCCCGATCGAGGCGTAGCGCCTCTTCCAGCGCCTGCATTACCTTCTGGCGGTTGCGGCGCTCGTCCATGTCGATGAAGTCGATGATGATGATGCCGCCCAGATCACGGAGCCGCACCTGGCGCACGATTTCCTTGATCGCATCCACGTTCGTCTTCACGATCGTGTCTTCCAGGCGAGCGGTTTTGCCGACGTACTTGCCCGTGTTCACATCGATCGCGACCAGCGCCTCGGTCTGATTGATGACGATGTAACCGCCGCTCTTTAACCACACTTTCGATTTCAGCGCCTTATTGATTTCCTCGTTCAGGCCGAATTGATCGTAGAGCGGCGTCTCTTTGGTGTAGAGTTTGACGCGCTTGACCAACCCTGGCTGAAAGCGGTTGGCGAAGCGCACAATGCGCTCGTACTCCTGCTCGGTGTCGACCCAGATAACAGAAAAATCCGAGCTAACCTGATCGCGCAGCACCCGCTCTACCACATTCAGGTCGTGGTAAATGAGCGCCGGAGCCTTGCTGCTCTCCGAACGTGTCTTAATCTCGCTCCATAAATTCTTTAGAAAACGAATGTCGGCTCTCAGTTCTTCATCCGTAGCGCCCGCTGCCGCCGTGCGAACGATAAACCCGCCGCCTCCATTTTCGCGCTCGCTCTGGATGATTCGTTTCAGCCGCTGCCGCTCTTCTTCCGACGAAATCTTGCGCGATACTCCGGTGTGATTCACCGTCGGCATGAAAACCAGAAAGCGCCCGGGAAGCGCAATGTGACTGGTGATGCGAGCGCCTTTCTTGGCAATCGGCTCCTTGGCAATCTGGATCAGCACCTCTTGTCCTTCTTTGAGCAGTTCGCTGATCTGCGGCACCACGCGGTTCTCGCGGCTGCGAAAGCGCCGTCCACCGCGCCGTCCGCGCCCTCGATCAAAACCCCGTTCCGGCGCCCGCCGCTGCGTCCGCTGTAACAACATCGCTTCGGGCGCTGGACCGCGAACTTCCGCGCTGGCATCGACTGTGCCGTCGCCAATCGCTTCCGCCTCGAGCAGTGCCTCGGCTTCGGCCTGCGCCTCTTCGAGTTCCAACTCCTGTGCTTCGCGCTCTTCGGCCTCCAACACCGCTTCTGGAACTACTTCGCCATTCGTCGGCGCTTCTCCGACAGTCGATTCGTCACCGGCCGCCAAGCCAGGAGCAATGTCTGCGACGGGAGAGCCAGGTAATTCTCCACCGGCGGCCCGCGTTTCTACCTCGAGCAATTCCTCTTCTTCAAAACCCGCATCGTCTCCTGGCTCTTCGCCATAGGATGCAAGCTCGACTTCTTCTTCCTCGATCTCTTGCTCTTCCACGGAGCCCTGCATGGAGCGATGTATTACGGTGTGCGTCGATTCGGTTCGGTCGTCGTCAACAGCATCGGCGAACGTCCGTTGAGCCGTCTCCGCTTCGCGTGGAGTTTCATCCTGCCTCGTCTCGTTAATGGCGGCCGGCTGAGTTGAAGATGCTTCCGCGCCGCGGCCTTCGTTCCGTGCTTCGGCTATATCCGGCGCGGCGTTGACGGACGCACCATGAATCTCTTCATCGAACTCGGCGTGCGGAACGTGATCGTGCTGCTCGTGCAGAGGCTCGGCAACATCCGCCGCGAAGATCGGCTCATCATCCGGAAAGCTCGCAACGATCGAGGCGGGTATGGAAACTGGGCTCGTCGCGGATGAAGTTTCCCGGGGCACGACTGGCTCTTGAGGTTGAGCTTGACTCTGGTTTAAGTGCTGGTATTTCGAGATCGATTCGCCGGGCAACACGATCGGCTGGTATCCCGGAGGAGGTCCGTAATCATAGTCGCGGCCCACGCGACTGGCGGGCGCGGAGCGCTGAAATCGCGAGTCGGAGCCGCCACGTCCCGCGCGATCGCCGCGGTTGAAGCGGTCGTTTCTTCCTTCTCTGGCTTCACCTCTTGTTTCGTTTCCTCGATTTTCGTCGCGAGGTTCGTGCCGTGCTTCGCTAGATGTGTCACTGCGATTCTCAGGACGAGGTTCGGTTCGGATTTGCTCTGGACGTTCGCCGCGCCCAGGTCGATCGCCGCTTTCTCCACGGCGTCCGCGACGACGGCGGCGACCGCGAAAATCGCGCGGCGCGCTCGCCACGTTGCCCACCTCCGCGGCTGTAGCCATCGATTCTTCAGCTTCGTCGGCCACACCACCAGCCTCACCAAACTGCCCTTCGCCATCAGTCGCAGGGACCGCTTCTGATCCGTTGCGCGGACGCGCTTCAGTTACTGGACGATTCGCGGGAATCGCTTCATCCAGGTCTTCATCCGTTTGTTCGAGATCCATGAAATCGGAGACGTAGAGAAACGCGTCGCGTTCCAGGCCAATATCGACAAAGGCCGACTGCATACCTGGCAGCACGCGTGTGACTCGGCCTTTATAAATCGAGCCGGCTAGGGTGTATTCGTTTTCGCGTTCAAGATAAATTTCCGCGAGTTGATCGTCTTCTGTGATCCCCACTTTGGTTTCATGGGGCGTGGTCGATACATACAATTCCTTGTTCATTTCTACTCCGGTTATTCGCACCGGACCAGAAGCGCAAGGCGGACCAACGGATCGATAGCGTTCAGCGCCGCTCCGGGTAGGAGCGGGCGCGGTCTCCAAGAAGAAATAATTCCCGGGACCCACACTGCAGCAGTGAATTGTTCTTGCTCTGCACTGATCGCGTAAAGCCTTCTGTCAGGTCTGTGGCCACAACTCTCTGATTCCGCCGAGAGGGCCGTTCCCCGCCTGACTGGCTTCAATCCTGTCCGGCTTCGACTTCTGCCGGCATTCTGCCCTCCTTTTTCGCGAGGGCCTTCGTAATCTTGTTTCCTGCCTAATCTTGTTTCTTAGCGCCGTTTGCGTTGTTGTGAAAGGCGCCCCCACTTCTACCAATCCGTCTCAGTTCACGAAGCGGCGCATTCGGACGTTCATTACGATTCCGAGCGCCAAGAACATGAAGAGAACGGAAGACCCACCGTAACTCATGAGCGGTAGAGGTATTCCGGTGACCGGCATAAAGCCAACCACCATGCCAACGTTGACCAGAATGTGAAAGCTAAGCACAGCCACCACACCCATCACCAGAAATGCCCCGGCGCGGTCGGGCGCCGTTTGCGCATTCTGGGTCAACCGCATCAGCACTATAAAGTATAACAGTAGCACCGCCAAAGCTCCTACAAACCCATGCTCTTCGGCAAAGGCGGCAAAAATGAAGTCGGTCTGCGGCACCGGCAAGAACGCCAAATGCGTCTGCGATCCCTGCCTGCTTCCCCAGATTCCTCCCGACCCCACCGCAATTAGCGACTGATTGACCTGATACCCGGAGCCCTGCCGGTCCGCATCCGGATTCATAAAGCTCGTCAACCGTTCCTTCTGATACGACTTCAACTTCATCCAGGCTACCGGAACCAGCAAGCCCGCGATCATCACCACGATTAGCGCCTGTTTCCAACGCAGTCCACCGAGAAACAGACCCATCAGTGCCACCGGGAGATAGGTAAGCGCGGTTCCCAGATCCGGCTGAGCCAGCACCATCAGCATAGGAAAACCAACAATAGCGCCCGCTTTCAGAAAATCCGCCCAGGACAATTCGCGCTCGTGCAAATCTGAAAAGTACTTCGCCACCGCCAAAATCAGGATCAGTTTCACCCACTCCGACGGCTGAAAATGACCTCCGCCCGGCAGCTTAATCCAGCGCCGCGCACCCAGATATTTTTGTCCGAAGAGAATTACCGCGATCAAAGAGGCCAGCGAGGCAACGTACATCCAGTGAATTTGTTCAAGGATCGCTTGATAATTGACCAGGCTGACCAGGAACATCGCGCCGAGACCACCCAGAATCCAGTAGATCTGCCGAATGTGGGATCCGGCAAACTTCGTGTGCTCAGTCGCACTGTGGATCTGCACCACGCCGAGCGCGCAGATCGCCAGCACGAAGCCCATCAGGACCCAATCGAAATCTCGGTAGGAAACGTAGCGCGACATGGATTCAGTCGCCTACCCCAGCACACCTTGGAGAGAAAGTATTCAAAACAAAGCTTGTCGCTGGAATCACTCGCAGGGCGACGACGGGCACGACGGGCTCACGGGAGCCGACGAGCGCGTCCATACCCACACCGCAACCCCACCCCCAACGGCCAATCCGCCAACCACCGCAGGTGTAGAACTCATGATTCCGCCACTGGCCGACGGCACTGCTCCAGCCCCGCGCCGGCGTTTTTTCTTCTTCTTCTCAGCGTCGGTCGTGTCGTCGCGCGTGGTCTCTTGCCCTTGCGTCACCGTGGTCGTGGTTCCCTTGTCGTCTTGAACCGTCACATCACCCTTGTTGGCCGCAATCTGTACTCGCCCATCGACATCCCTTACTTGAAACTCAGTCCAGCTATCGCCCGCCGGCTTAATCGTCACATCACCGGCGCGCGCCGCCATACCGCGTGACGTTGTGACGCGCACAGCACCATGTTCAAGCTCCACCGCTGGCCCTTCGAATTTAACCAGCGAGTCTGCCAGAACCATGACACTCGAACCGGTCAATTGAATGCTGGCTGTCGAATCGGGACGCGTCTGCAACAAATCTCCCGAGAACACAGCTGCCGACTTCGGCACCACGCTCCCGTTCAACCACGCCGCACCATTCGTGTATAGCATCGCCGACGGCGTTTCTCCTGCCAGCATCATCTGCGCCGGAAACAGGATCAACAGCAAGCCGCACACAGCAGACCGAAGCCTTGACTGTGACATGGGTTCGGATCACTCCCGCACTTATTGATTTTTGTTATCGTAAGCCGGTAAAGGGTTGCTGGTCAATGTCTTTTGTCATTTCCAGTGCACTTTTGTGTCACTAGGGGATGAGCCGCTTACTTACGGCGGGATCCGAGACTTTCAACCGGGCCGATTTTGTCGGCTCTGCGAGCAACTGACCCGCCAGCATTTCTCCTGTCACCCCTTGAACTTTTGCATCCATCCAACGGTTGGCCGCGTACCGCCCGGAAATTCTCATCTTCAGGTAATTGTCGGTGAGCGCCTCGGTGAAGTCTGCGCCTCCTGTCTGCAGCGTAATCACCTTCACGGTTGTCCCCACCAGTGTTCGCGCAAACGCCGCCTTCTTCTCGGATGCAATCTCTCGCAAGATCCGATTTCTTTCTCGCGCCACTCCAATCGCAACTTGCCCCGGAGCACCTGCCGCCGGCGTTCCTGGGCGCGCCGAATAGGTAAAAACATGCAGATAAGTAAAGGGCAGCTCTTCGATCATGCTCCGCGTCTCTTCGAACTCAGCATCCGTCTCACCCGGAAACCCAACCATCACATCGGCGCCGATCGCCGCATTCGGCATGGTCTCCCGAATCTTCAATATTTTTTCGCGATAATGCCAGGGGCGATACTTGCGATGCATGCGCCGCAACACTGCATCGCTACCCGACTGCATCGGCACGTGCGTATGCTTCGCGATCCGTTCCGACGAAGCCACCAACTCAATCAGATCGTCACTCCAATCCATGGGCTCGACCGAACTAATTCGAAGTTTCTCGATGCAAGTCTGCGCAAGAATCGTGCGAATCAGGTCGACCAGTCGTTGGTCATCGGTCGTTGGTCGTTCGCCATTCGCTGGTCGCCGTTCGCGATCCATTTCCCCCGAGACTCGTATTTCTGCTTGTCCTTCGCAAATCGCGGACGACGAATAGCCAACAGCGCGCAAGTCTCTTCCCCACCGGCCCAAATTAATTCCCGAAATCACCACCTCGCGATAGCCGGCGTCGACCAGGGTTCGCACCTCTGCGATCACGCGCTCCGCTGGCAGCGAGCGGCTTTGCCCGCGAACATAAGGAATCACGCAGAACGAACAGCGATTGTCGCATCCATCCTGAACTTTGAGATTCGGCCGCGTCCGCTCATTAGCCGCTTCGAATACCGGAGCTGCAAGCAATTCGGTATGCGCAAAAATGTCGCCTACAAAAACATTTTCCGAGTGCGACTCACCCAAAAGCATAGCCAGCGAAACAAATCCTTCGGAAGACGGCGGAGACGTCGCAATCGCGGCGACCTGGTGCTTGTGGGAATTGCCCACCACCCACGTCACCCCGGGCAGCGTGGCCAACTCTTCCGGAGCTCTCTGCGCGTAGCAGCCCGTCACCAGAATCTTGCAATCCGGATTCACGCGTTGCAGTCGCCGTATCGATGCTCGCGCATCTTTATCCGCGCCCGAGGTCACCGTACAGGTATTCAATACCACGATCTCAGCGTCGCGCGCCGCTCCAGCGCGCTCCAGTCCGCGCTCCAGAAATTGCCGCTCCAGCGCTGCCCCGTCTGCCTGGGTAGCGCGACAGCCAAAATTTTCTATGTAGAAGCGCGGCACGCTCCTATACTAAATGAGCAGGCGTCGCGATTGAACGATCTGTAGTTGGACAGATTCGGGGTTCGCTAACTGGCAACGCGTAGCATCTAAACTTCCCCCTGCCCAGGAGGCGCACATGAAACGCCGCATTCTTTTAGTCGATGACGACCTCGCGGTCCTCCTGACGCTGAAAGCAGTCCTGGAACTTCACGGATTTGAAATCGAAACCGCTGCCAGTTCCGCCGAGGCCTTCACCCGAATGGAGTCCGCTGCATTCCACATGGTTATCAGCGATCTACGCATGGAAACCGAAGAATCCGGTATCGAGGTTCTCCGCCGGGCGCGAAGTCAAGCCTACAATCCCGCTACCGCGCTCCTCACCGCCCATCCACCGGACGCCCGAGATTGGCAGCGTCCTGCTAGCGACCGTCGCGAAAAACCGGCGGACGGGCAGGATTGGAACGGGGGTGCGGCGGACTCGTTGCTCATCAAACCGCTGGGCACCAAGGATCTCTTGCGGCAGGTTGAAGCCTTGCTTATCAATCACGCCGACAAGCAGCAGCACCGTCAAACTGCCGTGTCTAAGGCGCAGGAAAGCAAGCGCCAGGCAGGATGAGCATCCCGCTGGCCGCTTTTCTCTCAGTCGACCACGCTCCTCAATTACTGGGGATCCCGAAGCAACCGAAGAAGCGTCGAAGAAATGATCAGGCGCTCGCGACCCGTCGCCCCTGAAAGCACTCGCGGCAGAGCACTGGCCGTCCTTGTGTTGGGCGGAACGGAACCGTAGTCTCTTTGCCGCACTGGGAACAGTTCGTCCGAGTCTCCATCTTCGCGTACGAGTGCCCGCGCGACGGCCCTGGCGACGAAGAGCTCAGCACTGCTACGCGCTTGCCCTTGCAGTTCTTGCAACGCTTTGGTTCGTTTTTAAACTGCTTGTCGTGGAAGAACAGCTGTTCGCCCGCAGTGAACACGAAATCCGTGCCACAATCGATGCACTTCAACACTTTGTCCTGGTATTCCATTGAAGAGGCGCTCCCATTACGCGTGACCTGCTCATCACGGGAGACCCGAATAGGGAAGGATCCGGTTCACAACGTGGGCAGGAGATTTACATCCCCCTCATGCTGACCCCTTGGATTCGGCCCACCATGCGGTGTGCACCGCATGGTTACTGATGGTGATCTACCACTACTGAAAGATCGCTGAACAACTGTGGGAATTTGAGCAATCTCTCGTTCGTTTCGTACTCGTTTCTGTTTTGCAGTCTGTGGTGTAACCTGCTCTTGCGGGAGGCAAAACGGGCCGTCCGATCTGGATCAGCCCGTTTTTCCTTAGTCGTTTTTCCTTAGGTTCTGGTCGTTCGTCGTTAATTAAGTTCTCGTTCAGTCTTGTTCTTTGCGTGCTTTCTTGCGGCTGCGCTTCCGGGCCAGCGCTTCTTTTACTCGCTTTCTCTCGCCGGGCTTCAGGTAAAACGAGTGACGTTTTACTTCCTTGATTATGTCCTCGGTCTGTACCTTCCGCTTGAACCTGCGCAACGCGTTCTCGAGGGATTCACCCTCTTGCAGTCGAACTTCCGCCAATGGGACTACACCCCCCCACTCGTCCTAAGTGGACTTGTTAGTTATGGCAAGCATTACCCTCCTAAGTCAAGTGGAATGTGCAGAAATCTTCATCCCCTTTCAAAAATTCAGCCGCATCGACAACTGCATCTGCCGTGGCGCAAATGCGCTAGCCGGCTTAAGAAAAGTTGTAGGTTGCTGATAATAAGCGGGATAATAAGTACCACCCACGTTCTGCGTGTACTTGATGAACTGTCCCGCTGTGCTCTGGAAACCATTGTCCGTGATCACTAATCTTTCGTTGTTGCGATTAAAGAGGTTGAACGAATCTCCGCTCAACTCCAAGTGAAATCGTTCGCCGAGATTCAATAACCTTCCTAGCTTGAGATCTAAGCTCGCATAGTCCGGCCCAGTAAACGCATTCCGTCCATAACCGGGCAAGCGGTCATTGCTCAGATTCCCATCCTGATTAGGATCGCCAGAGACCGTGGCATTGGCCGGCCGTCCACTGCCATACGTCATAATTCCGGAGAGCTTCCAGTGATTGAACACCGTTGCGGGCAGACCTTTCGCGAAAGGATGTGGTTCTTCGATCGCGGAAATCGTCAACCGTTGCCGCTGATCGGTCACGCTCGGCCCGCGCTCGCTCTTCGCCGCATAAGAGTTTTGTACGGTCACCGGCTGTCCCGCTACCAGCGCATCTTGGCCGCTGTCGATAGCGTGCGCCCAGGTATAGGCCAGGTTGAAATACATACCGTTCGACGTGCGCTTGCGCAGCGCTACGGTCATGCCGTTGTACACGCTCGTAGCGGCACTCTCAAACTGGTCAATGGCTCCGAGTTGGGGGATTGGACGTTCGAGACTATTAATACACGGCGGATATGGGCAACTAATGCTGTAACTTGTCTGCCATGTCGCAAACGACTCCACGTTATAAAGCTGATTTTGAAAAGTGCCTCCCGTGGGATCGAAGATGGGATAGCTGTAATAAGTCGGCGGCGGCAAATTTATATCTCGCGCGCGGATCATATCCACACCATGCACAAATAAATAAGACAGCGTTCCCGTGAACCCCTTTGCGACTTGCCGCTCCAGACTGAGGCTTGCTTGCTGCACTCGCGGCGTCTTAAAGCCCGGCTCAAATGCCGAAACTTCGCTAGTCGCATACTGTTGCCACGCCGCTGGTATTGTGCACGAGACCGGACCCGGCACACAATTCACCACCGCATTCGGATACGCTGGGAAGACCTGCCCCTGGTAATAGTTCGTATTGTCCAGAGAAATAAAGTTATCGGTCAGCCCGTTGTTATTGATCAGCGCCGTCTCATAAAGCTGCGGAATGCGCGTGTAGAAAATTCCGAATCCAGCCCGCACCATCACCGGCCGCGACTCGCCGAACAAATATCCAATCCCAACGCGCGGCGCAAAATTCATTCCATTCAATGGCATCTTCCCCGCTTGCGGCCACAGCGGATTGCTCATCAATCCCGCCTTCGAAAATGTTTGCAGATCGTAGCGCACACCCATGCTCAAGCTGAAATGCGGCGTCACGCGGCCCGTATCCTGTATGAATCCCGCATAGTCGTTGCTGTCCGGGTGCGATATCGGATTGCCGAAATTCTGCTCGTAATATCGCGGCACATTGTGCGCCCACGCCCGCAGCGGCGTTAGCTGCAACCCTTCCCCCATCGGCACGAACGTAAACGGATTCACCGAAATGTAATCGTAGAAATACTCGCCGCCGAAGAGCGATGGATAGTAGTCGTAGTCCCAGGTCCTCATTCCATCGACTCCGAACTTGAACTCATTTCGCCCGCGGCTCCAACTTAGCGTCTCCCCCATATGCAGCCGGTGTTCCCGCGTCAGGCGCGGCAGGTTCGACGATTGCCCAAAATCCTGCATCCAGTCGTAGATATCGGTTTGCGTGCCGGTAGTGTTCGGAAACAACTGTTCCAGATCCCGCGAAAACTGCACATGCAGATGGCTCGACAGGCGCGGAGAAATTCCGCTCAGCAAACTGAGCGACGCGCTCTCCGTCGATATGTCCTCTTCTCCATTCGCGCTGATCGCATCGAAAGTGATTGGGCTTCCCGGATCAAAATAAACGTTGTTGGCTCCGTAGGAATGTGATGCGCTCAGCCGCGCCGAAAGAAACTGATGTGGCGCGAGCACTCGATCCAGCTTCAGAAATCCGGTTTGCCCGAGCACCTTCGCATTAAAGGTGCCACCAAGCGTCGAGAGCTGCGCCGCCGACGCAAACACCAGCGCCTCATCGCAAGCCTGCCCTCCAACTGCCGGGTTGCAAATCTCGTAATCTCCCGGAGTCGGGTATTCGCCCAACTGCGGCACCACCACCGTCTGACCGTTGTAGAATTCCACCACCGCCGGCACGTTATAAATGTGCTGATCATAGCCCGCAAACAAAAACGTCTTGCTGCGCTGAATCGGGCCTCCGAGCGTCGCGCCAAACTGGTTCTGCACATTGGCCGGATTGAAGCCCACAAAAGCTGGCGCTGCTCCTCCTAGTTCGCTGTCGCGAAAATGATAGAAGGTATTCCCGTGCCACTTATTCGTGCCCGACTTCGTCACCACATTGATTACCGCGCCGCCAGCACGCCCGGATTCCGCCCCATAGCCGCTCGACTGCACGCGAAACTCCTGGATCACCTCGTCGGAGAACTGATAAGGCGCGTGATACCGCCCCGACGCCTGCGCATAAAACCCGTTATTGTTATCCTCGCCATCGATCAGGAAGCTGTTGTTGTATCCGCGAATCCCGCCGTAAGAAAGATCGCCATTCGATCCCGAAGTCAGCCCGCGCGGATCCTGCGTCACTCCTGGCGACAGCAATAACAGATCCGTGAAGCGCCGTCCGTTGAGCGGCAAATCCTGAATCGCCCGCTCATCCACCAGCGCCGAAATCGAACTCGGATTCGCGTCGACGATTTGCGGAGCCTCCGTCACCGTAATCGATTCCCGCGGCCCCGCTACTTTCAGCTTGAACGTGACCTGCGTCGCCATCCCCAATTCCACCCGCATCGTCGGAGAGATCTCTGGCGACATGCCTTCTGCCTCCGCCCGCGCCGAATATTCTCCCGGCGGTAGCAGGTCCACTACGAATCGTCCCGCTGAATCCGTGGCCGAGTGATAGCGCACGCCGGTTTCTACCTGAATCGCAACAATATCGGCGTTCGTGATCAACGCTCCCTGCTCATCCAATACCACGCCGCGCAGAGCGCCGGTCGACGCATCTTGGGCCCAAGCCGCAGTAGTAATAGTAATAAGGATCAGGATGAGTTGCAGAAGGAACACGCGCAAGACAGCTACGCCAAAAACACGGCGAAGCGCAAACAGAAATTGCTTACTGCGGCTCCATGGGAATCCCCTCGCGTCCGAGACTTCGGAATCGGAGGGGATTCCAGAAACCCTACCACTGATATACCACCGTAGATCGCGCACCGTTGTGACGCATGAACAATGAATATGTTCAGTTTGCTTCAGTCATCAGTCGCTGGTCGTTGGCTTTCCAAAGCCTCAACGATTATGCCAACCACCAGCGACCAACAACCATCGACTGCATTCAGTGTGCTGGAGCCGTCGCTGGGGCCGTCGCTGGGGCCGCCGGCTTCGCGCCGAAATCGACCTTCGGCACCACCCGCGATCCTTCCGAAGCCTGGAAGTAAGCCGGATTCTGCTTGAATCCCGCCCAACCCGCATACAGACTGTTCGGAAACTGCAGCACATACGTGTTGTAATCCTGCAGTGTGTCGTTGTAGCGCTTGCGCTCGACGGCGATGCGGTTCTCCGTTCCCGCCAATTCATCCTGCAAGCGCAGAAAATTTTCATTCGATTTCAGTTGTGGATAATTCTCGACCACCAGCAGCAACCGCCCCAGCGCACCATCCAGTTGCCCGTTGGCGGCAATCTTGTCCGAGGGAGTCTGCGCCGAGAGCAGTGCCGATCGCGCCTTCGCGATGTCGCCAAACACGGTCACTTCCTGTGCCGCATATCCCTTCACCGTCTCCACCAGGTTCGGAATCAAATCGGCGCGCCGCTGCAACACAATATCGACTTGCGACCAAGCCGCCTTCACCGCCTGATCTTTCGCGACAAGATTATTTTTCACTCCGATGTACTGCCCAAACAGCGCCAGCACAATCACCGCAATCACCACCAAGACGATCAAGCCCTTGCTCATGTTTTTCTCCTGAACCCAAGTTAGTTCGCCAAAACCTTACTGATGATTAATTACGATTTGTCATCCTGAGCGAAGCGAAGGACCTGCTTTGGACGCAACCTATCAAGGTGACTTACGCCGCCGGATCGAGCATCTTATCCACCGCCGCCGTCACCTGCTCGACCAGCTTCAAATAACGCGCAAACAGCTCATCCACCCGAATCGACTTCCGATCCTTCTTACGCTCGCGAATATCCAGCAGTTCCCCAAACACGCTAGTATCAATCCCGAGTTTGCTCCCGAGCGCGATGGCCGCTTCTCTCTTCGATCCCGCGTCCGCATCGCCCAGCGCAATCAGCGCATGGCGAAACAAAGTGCCAAACGCCGGCAGCGAGCGCAGCAACAGATCCCACTTCGCGTCATCTTTGCCCGACACCATCAGTAAATGCTGCCGCAGCAGAATCGTCTTCTCCCGCAGCTCATACTCCAACTGCGCCCGATGCAGCCCCATCGGAACTTCCAATGTCTTGAGAACGTCTTCTCCCCACAGCAAGCGATAGTGCCGCCGCATGTCCAGAAATTCGATGGAGAACACATCCGCCGACCGCCGCATCTCTTCGGCGGACATCAGCAGCGGCGGTCGATGCTTCTGCTTTGCCCACCATTCCACTACGGGAGACAGCGCGGCAATCGAGGCATAGGAGGTCTCGCCCAGCACGCACAGCAGATTCACATCCGAATGCTCGGCAACATAATCTCCC
Organism: uncultured Acidobacteriaceae bacterium; assembly: GCA_963822025.1. Taxonomy (GTDB): domain Bacteria; phylum Acidobacteriota; class Terriglobia; order Terriglobales; family Acidobacteriaceae; genus Acidiflorens. The sequence continues at coordinate 146,970 of CAWGFW010000005.1, forward strand.
GCCGCCGCCGATCCATAAAGAATCACTGCCTGCAGATTCGTCCCCGCCGCCGCCCGCAAACGCTCGACAAACTCGTCAATCAATTTTTCTGGAGCCATTGTGACTCTCACTCTCCTAAAACCCGTTGTCATCCTGAGCAAAAGTGAAGGACCTATGCATTGGACCGCGGCGACGAACAGGTTTCACTTCACTCGGACTGACACAGCCTGCGCTGATGCTGCGAATTCATAAGCTACCAACTGCCGCCCGCTCCGCCGCCGCCTGTGCTCCCGCCGCCAAATCCACCAAACCCTCCGCCGCCGCCACCGAAGCCACCCCCGCCAAAGCCGCCTCCACCGTATCCGCCCCGTCCGCCGAGATTGCTAAACAGCATGCCCCAGAACAATCCAGACCAGAATCCTGACCCGCTCCGGGGTCCCCCGCCGCGAAATATCGCCCGTAGAATTGAAACAATAATGGAAATAATAATGAAAATGAGAAAAAGCACGGCACCCGCACTTGGCGCAGTTTGCCGGCGCGGAGCAGCAACTCGCGGCTGATTATCCAGCGTCACGCCCGCATCCTGCGCAATCACCGAAGCGACGCGCGTAGTGATCAGCGTGGCTGCCGCGGAGTAATTTCCTGTGCGCAAGATCGGCACCATCTCGCGCCCGAACCCGCCAACTTTTCCATCAGGAAGAATCCCTTCCAGCCCATAGCCGACGGTCGTCCAATACTTATGATCGTCGGTAGCCAGCAGGATCAGCACCCCGCGATCCGTCTTTTTCGCTCCAATCCCCCACTTCTGATAAAGCGCGACCGCGTATGTGACCACATCTTCGCCATCCGTCGACTTCACTGTAACCACGGCAATCTGCGCGTGCGCTTTTTGATCCACCTGCTGGCACAGCGCATTCAACCGCGCCTGCGTGGCTGCGTCCAACACCCCGGCAAAATCATTGACGTAGTTATGCGGCTGCAGCGAAGCGATCGGTTCGGCGGAAACTGACGCGGGCGTGCCGAGCAAGATCCATCCCAGAAACGCAGCGAGACCCGCTGCGCAAAACTTCGCCGAGATTCTCGTCCGCCGCCTCATTCCGGGGAATTGTACAGGAGCGACATAAAAGGCTAATCCATGACTTATCTCTACCTGCTACTCCGCGACTGCCACTCGGCGACTGCTACCCAGCCTCGCCCCTGCTACAATTCCGCCATGCGAGCGTCCAGACAAGTCAGATTTATGCAAACCGCAGCCGCGTTCTCGATCCTTGGCCTGTCATTGTTGTTGGCGGAACCGTCAGCCCACGCCCAGAAAATAAGTCCGCCCAAAGTGCCGGACGCGATTCAGGCCCACCCCGGCGAAGAGGTTGTCCTAGTAGCGCACGCCTCCGGATCGCAGATCTACGCCTGTCGCCCAGGCGCCGATGGCAAATTCAGTTGGACCCTTAAGGCACCCGACGCCGAACTGAAAGACGGCAACGGCAAAGTCATCGGAAGTCATTTTGCCGGCCCGGCGTGGAAACTGAAGGACGGGAGCGAAGTCACCGGCAAAGCTGCGGCTCACGTCGACTCCCCGGATCCCAACTCGGTTGCGTGGTTGCGGGTGGATGTTATTAGTCATTCCGGCCAAGGCTTGCTTGCCCATGTGACCACCATTCAGCGCGTGAACACCCGCGGCGGCAAGCCGCCCGCCCAGGGATGCGACCAATTGACCGCTGATGCCGAAACGAAGATCAGCTACACCGCGGACTATTATTTCTACGCGCCAGCGAAGTGAAACGGCAACACCGCGTAACCTCACCCGCGCTTTGGAGCCCGCTTCTTCTTAGCCCCGGCATTCTTCTCGACCCGCGCCTTCCAGGCCACGCGCAGCGCCCCCGCCATTACATCCTCGCTCGCCTTCGCGAGCCGAATATGAGTCATTCCCATGCGTCCCCATCCGCCGGCGATCGGCAAAAAAACTTCGGGCAGTTCGCGCACAAACTCGGCTTGTCGCTCTGGGCTGAGCATTAAGTTACCGAATCCTTGTTTTTCCGAGGCCAGCGTGGCAAAGATCCTTCCGCCCACGCGGAAGTCAGCCGCACCCATGTGCGAGCCTTCGACCGCTCCGTCGAAGCTCAAAGCTATCCGTCGAAAGTCAGATGCCGTCATCGCTACAATTCCCTTCAAAGTCGACGCAGCCTTGTTCGTCCCTCCCCAAACTGAGGGTGCCCCATTCTTGCGCGTTCTGTGCGCAAGAGTGGGAGCCCACACCGACCGCACAACGTGCCCTCGCTTTCGGGTAGCGCAGCGCTTCAGCGCTGCGGTAACAACTTTAGCCGCTGAGGGAAGATTGTTTACATAACCAGTAACGTTCCCCAACATCTAAGAATTTTGACCCGCCACCGGATGTTCGCCACGATAAACTATAAGCATACGAGGCTCTCATGAAATTCGGCGTAATCATCTTCCCCGGCTCCAATTGCGACCACGATGCCTTCTGGACCGCTGAACACGTAGCGAAACAGAAAGCAACCTTCCTCTGGCACGAGTCGCACGACCTCGAAAACTGCGACATCATCATCGTCCCCGGAGGCTTCGCCTACGGCGACTACCTCCGCACCGGAGCCATCGCCAAATTCTCCCCCGTCATGGAATCCGTCCAAAAGTTCGCCGCCGCCGGCGGCCTCGTCCTAGGCATCTGCAACGGCTTCCAAATCCTCTGCGAGTCAGGATTACTTCCCGGAGCCCTGATGCGCAACGTAGGCCTGAAATACGTTTGCAAGCCCGTGCAAGTGAGAGTAGAAAATAACGAAACCCCCTTCACCAGCGCCTGCCGCCCAGGCGAAGTCCTGACCATCCCTATAGGCCACATGGAAGGCAACTATTTCTGTGACGACTCAACCCTTGCCGAATTAAAACAAGACAATCGGATAGTCTTCCGCTACGCAAATGAAAAAGGCGAGATCACACCAGAAGCGAATCCTAATGGATCGCTAGAAAATATAGCCGGAATCTGCAGCCCCGGCCGCAACGTCCTGGGCATGATGCCCCACCCCGAACGCTCCGCCGAACCCGAACTAGGCGGCACCGACGGCCTAAAAATCTTCGAATCCGTAGTGGGAGCAATGCAGATCAAGTAGAACCAGCTTTCAGGAAGCGATTTGGCTCTGCTGACATCCTCGCAATCTCGTCATGCTGAGCGGAGCTTGAGCTTCGCGAATGCGAAGCTCAACCGCAGTCGAAGCACCCCTACCTTCGCCCAAACTTTCCCGTGCGCGACGATCGAACCATGACGTTGACAGAGCCGAGCGATTTCTAGCTTTCACTTTGAAACCCAGAAACTCCGAAACTTTGAACATGGCCCTAATACGCCCATCGTAAGAGTGTCGCTCCACTCGTAAAACCCGCTCCCACGGACGCCAGTAGCACAAGGCTCCCCTTCTTCAACTTTCCTTGTTGTCGAGCGGACTCCATGGCCAGCGGAATCGTTCCTGCCGTAGTATTTCCAAACTCCTCAATGTTGATAATCACGGCCTCCGGTTTCATATTCAGACGATCAGCCGTAGCAGTGATAATCCGCTTGTTGGCTTGATGCGGAATAAACGCGTCAATCTCGCTCCCCTTGATATTATTGCGCTCAAGAATCTCCTCGCAGAGCACCGCCATTTTCCGCACCGCAAACTTAAATACCGCCCCGCCATCCTGATGCACATAATGCATTTTCTTATCAACCGTTTCATGCGAAGAAGGATTCAAACTTCCCCCGCCCGGCATATACAACGAGCACGCACCCGCTCCATCCACTTCGTGCAGGAAGTCGATCAGCCCTATTGAATCGTTTTCGGCCGGCTCCAGCAGCACCGCCCCTGCCCCATCGCCAAAGATGACGCAGGTTGCGCGATCCGTATAGTCGATGATCGAAGACATTACATCCGCCCCAATCACCAGCACTTTTTTATGCGATCCGGAAGCCACAAACTGCGCCCCCGTCTGCAGCGCATAAACAAACGCCGAGCACGCCGCTGAAATATCGAACCCCCAAACATTCTTGGCGCCGAGCTTGTGTTGCACCAGGCAAGCCGTAGAAGGAAAAAACATGTCCGGAGTAACTGTCCCCACAATAATCGCGTCCAACTCCGAAGCCTCTATGCCGCGCTCCGCCAGCGCCTTCTTGGCCGCCTCGACTGCAAGATCGCTGGTGGCCACCCCTTTGTCGACCAGATGCCGTTCGCGAATGCCGACGCGCTCCATGATCCACTGATCGTTAGTATCGACAAGTTTTTCCAGGTCGGCGTTAGTAAGAAGGCGAGGTGGAACGTAAGTACCAAGAGCGCTGATCTTAACGCGCTGTAGCTGACTCAATGATTTCTCCTAGGAATAAGAAGTGACGATGAATTGTGAAGCACTATTCTAGCAAGGCATCAGGAATCAGGTGTCAGGTCTTGGGTCTCAGGAAAAACTAACATAATAAGAAATTGATTTTGCTTTTCCTAAGACCGAACACCTGACACCTGCCTCAAGGCAACCGTGCCGCCCACCCGCCCAACAGCGGCAGTTCAAAGCGCTCGCCCAGCCACGCTTTGAGCGACAGGACGATCCACAGAAATATCATGGCCAGCACCGAGAGAATTCCACACAGCAGCAGCGCCATCGGCGCCGCAACATTCGAAACCAGTAATGCGATCGCCGTGAGTACGAGAAACAGTCCCCAGAGCAGAATGCTTTGCCACGCATGAAAGCGGATATAAGCGCGATCACGAAATGCCGGCAACAACAGAATCACTCCGGGCGCGAGCAATGGGATAGGCAGCGGGAAGTAGGAAAACGCGGCCAATGACCGGTCGTCCGAAGAGAGCGGCTTCATCGACCATCCGCATCCCGGACAGAACGCCGCCCGCGCCGGCATCTCCGTCGAGCAATGAGGACAAAGTACGGAAGCCCGCGGGGGCGTCGCAGCGCCTGACGGAATATTCGTTGGGCTAGACAATGCGCCGTCCATTCCTCTTCTTTCGGCATTCCTCGCAAACCCCATAAATCTGGAAGGTGTGCCGCGTAGTGACATAGCGATGCCTGCGCCCAATCTCCTCTTCGATCTCTCCAACTTTCTCCGCGAAGAACTCTACCGAAGCGCCGCACTCTGTGCAGACCATGTGATGATGACTGCGCCGGTTGTACTGATGCTCGTAGCGGGCGATGCCATCATGAAAGGCGACCTCGCTGGCCAGCCCGCAGCCTGCCAGCAGCTTCAGCGTCCGATAGACGGTGGTAAAACCAATGCGCGGATCGGTCTTCTTGACCAGCCGATGCAGCTCATCGATCGAGAGGTGTTCGCGGGTTTCCAGGAAGGTCCGCAGGATGGCGTTGCGCTGCCCGGTCTGCTTGAGGCCGACGCGCTTGAGGTGGCGGAGGAAGATCTCCTCGGCCTCGCGGATGTTCTCCTGCGAGATGGTCGGCTGATCGTCGATTCGTTTCTGCAGCATGGAGGCCGGCGCCCTGAATGATACGGCGCGCCAGGACTGCAAACATGATACTGGGGGAGCGCGGGTTCCGCCAACTCCGCCCTCTCGCCGGCCGGTGGGATTCCTGGAAAAATGGTTTCTATGTTCCACGTGGAACATCATGTTGATGATATTGTATGTACGAATGTTCCACGTGGAACATTTGTGGTGGCAGTACTGTACGTATATAGATGTACGAGGATTGGCTGTACGTGACGGCAGCGAGAGGGGTTAGGGGGGCTTTCGAGGGTTGCGCCCACGAAGGAAAGCAAAACCGGGATTCCGCGAAACTCGGGGACAGACTCGCTTGAAAAGGTGAGCGGGGGATTACGTGTGTGCTTACGGAGGTGTTACGGTCGATCCTTTGCGATCCATACGCGGTCGCTATGCGGACTGGTTCGCGGTTGCCCGGTGCTGAGTTCACACTTCTCTCCGGGAGCGGCCCCACAGGTGGGACATCGGACGGCGAGCACCTGTTTTGGGATGAGTTCTTTTGGCACACAACCTCCACGCACAAAAGGGTGGTCAATTAGACCAGTTCCGGGAGCTGATCTGGACGATCTGCGTCTATGCCCTTCTGACAACGGACATCGGCCGATTTTGCAGAAAGGCACTGATAAGTGCGCTATTTATTTGCAAGCCCCCGTTGTAGTGGACGAACCCTTTCTTCTTGAATGCACTCATAAATTTACTTACCCTTGCGCGGGTGGTACCAACCATCTCCGCTAGAGTTCCCTGGCTCACCTTCAGGGCGTTCTCCGGCTTTGATTCCTTTGTTATTTGCCCAAACAACAACAGAACCCGTGCCAGTCGCTTTTCGCTGAAATTGAAGAATTGATCTGCCAGGTCTTCCTCGACTCGAATAACTCGGGAAAGGAGATATGCAGTCAGCAACGCTGCAAACTTCGGGTCGCGCTCGAGCATGCGAAGCGTGCTCTCCTTCTGCAAGCGAGTGACATTGGAGGGACCTATGGATCGCGCCGTGTACATCCGCAGAGATTGCCCGCCGAGACAGCCTTCGCCAAAAAAACTACCTCGCGGCAGGACGGCGATTATCGCTTTTTTGCGACGGGTAGCGGCCATCGTGAGCTTCACCGTGCCGCTCTGGATATAGAAAACCGCATCGGCTTTGTCCCCTTGCGAAAAAATGATCTCGTTGTCCCGGCAGGTCCGCACAGACATCGCAGAGCGGAACTTCTTGCGGAAGACTGTGGAACTGAAACCGGGAGTTTGTTCAATCGCCATCTGTCTCTTCAGGACAATCAACTCAACTGGGGGTGCCGTCTACCGTATAGAAAATAAATCATATGGCCCGGGAATCTGCCGTGGATGGTCAATAAAGCTCATGCACAATTGCACACCGTATCTACGTGGTAAATCTCGGGCGAACTGCTCCGACGCTGAGGCTCCGCATGGCTGCGCAGCCACTTCGCAGAAAGGCCCTAACTAGGGACGAACAATCTGCGTGTTCCAGACCAACAGTCGGCATTCTCAATAGTCGAATCACCGGCGAATATGCACGATTCGCTAGATGAATGAGGGACGCAATGCGCGGTTGTCATGGACTTTCCTCGCCCCTACAATCTTTGAGTAATGTCTTCTACTTCTTCCCTGCCTGAAGTTTCTCACACTGGAGTTCGGCGGCGCGGTCGTGCGCTGCGGGTCGTTTATTACTCCGTTTGTTTTTTGCTCATGGTGGTGATTGCTGGGGTGTGGTGGCTTTATTGGGAGGCTCGGCGTCCGTTGCCGCAGTTGGATGGGGCTTTCTCGGCGCCGGGGATTTCTGCTCGGGTGCGGGTGATTCGGGATGAGCGGGGAGTGCCTACGATTGAGGCCTCGTCACTCGCGGATTTATTTTTTGCGCAGGGGTATGTGACGGCGCAGGACCGGCTCTGGCAGATGGATATGATGCGGCGGTCGGCGGCGGGAGAGCTTTCGGAGGTGGTTGGCCCGGCGACCGTCAAGATGGATCGCGAGGAGCGGATTCTGGGGCTGCGGCAGGCGGCGGAGGCGGCGGAGAAAAGTATTTCGGCGCGCGACCGCGTTTTTTTTGAGGCTTACGCTCGCGGGGTGAATGCGTTTATCGAGTCGCATCGCGACCGGTTGTCGCTGGAATTTCGATTGATGAAGTACACGCCGCGGCCGTGGACGGTGACCGATTCTATGCTGATTGGGGCGCGGATGGTGCAGGATTTGAATCATTACAGCTATCGGCGGGCGCTGGAGCGGGAGAAGATTCTGGCGAAGCTCGGGCCGGAGCTGACGGCGGACCTTTATGTGAATTCTTCGTGGAGGGATCGGCCTCCGACGGAGATGCGGCGGATGGATGAGGATAATGGCGCGGACAGCGACGATGACGATGATGACGACGAGGAGGTGGAGCCGGAGGGTGGGAGCAGCCGGATCACTTCGGCGGAACCTTCGCGGGCTAATCCTCGGCAGCTAAACAGTTTAATGAAGCACTCGTCGGGCGCGCCGCAGTCCCCCTCAGCGGCTAAAGCCTGCGTTGAAAACAGCGGTGTTATCGCAGCGGTGAACCGCTGCGCCACCCAAATGCAAGAACCATCGCCCGAAGAGGATGATTCGTTTCGGGCGGGGTCGAATGATTGGGTGGTTTCGGGTCAGCACACGGTTTCGGGGAAGCCGCTGCTCTCGAACGATATGCACCTTAACCACCAGATGCCTAACTTATGGTTTGCTGCGCATCTTCGTATGACCGGCGGCGCTGGCGGTGCGACTAACAGCAGTAATAACAACCGCACTAATGGTGGGACTAACAATAACACTAAGGGTGCAGCTGACGTCGCGACTAACTCCGGTCGTAGCTCCACTAATAACTCCACTGACTTCGATGTTGCTGGAGTTACTCTGCCGGGGGTTCCGTTTGTGATTGCGGGGCACAACCAGCGGATTGGATGGGGATTCACCAATGTTGGGCCTACGGTGGAGGACAACTTCATCGAAGAGTTCAATGCGCAGGGGCAATACAAGACTCCGGCGGGATGGATGGCGCCGGTGCATCGCGCGGAGACGATTCATGTCAAGGGCGCGGCAGACGTGACTTTTGATGTGGTGACTACTCGGCATGGGCCGATTATTAGTGACCTCATTCCGGGCGAGACGCGGAAGATTGCTTTGCGCTGGACTTTGCAGGATGGCGAGGGGCTGGTTTTTTTCAACGTCAACTCGGCGCGGAATTGGGATGAGTTTCGCGAGGCGTTTTCGACGTTTGGCGCGCCCGGTCAGAACGTGATGTATGCCGATGTCGATGGGCATATTGGATATCAGGCTACGGGGCGGGTGCCGATTCGCGTGGCGGGCGATGGCAGCTTGCCGGTAAGTGGTAGCGATGATGCGCATGAGTGGAAGGGATGGATTCCTTACGACGAGATGCCGCGGGTTTATGATCCGCCGTCGGGGATTTTGGCGACGGCCAATGGACGCATCACTCCTACGGGCTATAAGTATTCGATCAGCACGGAGTGGGACGCGCCCTGGCGGACGGATCGAATTTATCGCGTGCTGGAGTCGGGGAAGAAGTTTGCTCCGGCGGACATGCTGGCGCTGGAGATGGATGTGTCGTCGACCTATGATCGCTTCTGCGCCGACAAGTTTGTGTATGCGATCGATCATGCGGCGGGCGTTTCGGAGCGGGCGAAGAAGGCGGCGGATATCTTGCGCGACTGGGATGGGAGGATGTCGGCGGATGCGGCGGCTCCGACGATTGAGACGAAGGCGCGGCAGGAGTTGGTGCGGCTATTGCTGGAGGCCAAGCTGGGCGCGGCATCTGGCGGACCAATTGATGACGGCCAGCTGAGTTGGAAGACTTATCGCTGGGCGATGTCGTCGGTGTGGCTGGAGAATGTGTTGACCAAGCAGCCGGCGCGCTGGCTGCCGCCGGGCTACTTGGATTATGGGAGCCTGTTGACGGCGGCTATGGAGAATGTGGTCGCGCAGTCGCGAAGCGTTGTCGATGCGAACGATCGTTCTCGAGATCCTGCGCGAGACCACGCGCTGGCTCCGGCCGATCTCACTCGGTGGAAGTGGGGGGAGAATTATCCGGTGGAGATCGATCATCTGGTGCTGCGGCAGCTTCCGGTGATTGGGCGATTCACGGGGCCGGGGATCCATCCTCTGAGCGGAAGCACTTCGACGGTTAAGCAAGTGGCGCTCGGGTTTGGGCCGTCGGAGCGGCTGACGATGAGCTTTGCGAATTTTGATGAGAGCACGCTGAACCTGGTGACGGGAGAGAGCGGAGTGTTTCTGAGTCCTTATTACATGGATCAGTGGACGGCTTGGTATAAGGGGTCGACGTTTGCGTTTTCGTTCACGCAAAAAGCGGTCGAGGGGCATCGGGCACATGAGCTGACGCTGGAGCCGAAGTCGGTCGCCGGTCGCTAGTCGTTTGTCGCCTGAAACGAGCGACCTGCATCGTTGGGGCGGGGTGAATGCAGAGGTCCTTCGCTACGCTCAGGATGACAACATCTTTTGGATTTCAGAAATCTACGGTCTTGACGTTGATGAACTGGCCTACCAGATTTGAGATCTTTCCGGGATTATTTGGATTGTTCGGGTTGTACTCCAGGGAGTCGATGGTGAGGTCGTAGATATCGAGCGATCCGCCCTGGACTACATAGATCACCTGCTGCGCAACCTCGGGATTGTTGGCGCGCTGGGCGATGGGCTGGAGGCCGGTGACGTCTCCGTTGGCGGGAGGAATTAGAATTCCTCCGGGTGGCGCGCTGCCAACGGCGGTGGTCAGGGTGTTGTAGACGGAAAGGCAGCCGCGGGTCTCGGCTCCGGCGGGCGCGGGGATGGGCGGAACGACCTCGGTGCAGGTGCGCGCGCCGATGAAGAGTTGGCCGTTGGCGCCCATTGCCATGCGCGTGTGATATCCGTCGGTGATGATGATGGGCGCGCCGACCACGCTCATAGTATTGAGGTCGAACATGGTGAGGAGACCGCAGTAAGTTGCCTGCGTGGTCCCGGCTGGGCACAACAGCGACGGCCCTCCGCCGGCGGCATATGGTGTGCCCGCCACATATAGCGTCGAACCATTCAGCATAGCCACGGTACCGGCACACTGAGTTGTGTTCGGAACACAGAGTGGTGCGGCGGGGCCGACGAGCGTGCTCGTCGTCACATCGACTTGCTGAATGCTGGCCTGGTTTCCGCCGCATTCGGCGCCGCAGTTCAGGACATAGGCAGTGGTGTCATCGGGGCTGAAGAGCGCCCAGATTGGACGATCGAAGCCACTGATGTAGGACACAGGATTTGTGCCGGGTATGCCGATATCCGAGGGCGTGATCACTGCGATCGAATCGGAGTTATCGCTGAAGCCGAAAATGCGGTCGCCGGTGTTATCGATAGAGAGATAGTGGATCGAGGGAATGTCGACCTCGCCGGTAAAGGCACCGTTATTCAGCGAAATGGCCTCAACCAGACCGGGCGATTGCCCCACTACGCTTGCGGTAGGGATAGCGACGTAGGCGGTGGAGCTGTCGGGGGCGACGACGAAGCTCTCGGTCAAGCCTGGCAAGGAGACGTGGCCGACGGCAGATTCGCTGGCATTGTTGATAACGGTGAACTGATTGTCGGAGGCTTGCGTGCCGATTCCGCTGAAGACGAGAGTGAGCGCCAGGTTGGGCGTGAGGACCATCATGCCGGGATTATTGCCGGCCGAAATGGGAGCGACTCCGGGACGCACATCGCTGAGAGCGTTGACGACATAGACGCCGGCCGACGAAGTGCCAGAGCTGACGCTATTCGAGATGAATGCGCGATAAGGAAGGCCACTGGTTCTGGTGGTGGTGGGGGAACTGCCTCCGCAACTCAGACAGATCAAACTCGCGGGCAGCAGAAATAACAAAAGGATCGGGATTTTCTTCAAACCTGGGACTCCAGCTTTATGACGGATCATTGTTTGGATGCAAGAACAAGGATTATAGCAAAGGGGTGAACATTGCCCACCGAATCCCAATTGCACTTTTTTCCACGAGGCACGGAGAAACGGAGAAACCCAACCGCCCCCGAGGGCATCCTCGCCTCGCCTCGGCGGGCAGGACGCCCGCCGGACCGCCGAATGGACGGCGGCGCTACAGTCACCAGTGTGCGGAGTTAGCGCGCCACCGTCCGACTCAAAGATGCAATTATCGCGCACCTTCTTGTATCCTGAAATGAATGGCGCAAAACCTTATTGAACGATTGAAGCGAGCGCCCGTGCTCTGCGATGGAGCCATGGGCACGCTTCTTTATGCCAAGGGCATTTTCATCAACCGCTGCTATGACGAGCTCAATCTGTCGCAGCCGGAGCTGATCCGCGGCGTGCATCACGATTATCTGCAGGCGGGCGCCGAGATCATCGAAACCAATACTTTCGGCGGAAACAGCTTTCGCCTGGCGCGGCACAGCATGACCGACCGTGTGCGCGACATCAATATCGCGGGCGCGCACGTGGCTCGCGAAGCGGCGAAGAGTTTCGACGTATGGGTGGCGGGATCAATGGGACCGCTCGGCGTGCGCATCGAGCCGCTGGGCAAGACTTCGTTTGAAGAAGCGCGCGCTGCATTTCGCGAACAAGCAACCGCTCTCATTGAGGGCGGGGTCGATCTTCTGATGCTTGAAACTTTCGGCTACGTCGAAGAATTACACCAGGCTGTGCTCGCCTGCCGCGATGTGGATGCGAAGATTCCGATCATCGCACAGGTCACGATCGACGAAGACGGCAACTGCCTTGATGGCTCCGACACGGAAGCCTTCGCCGCACGGCTAACAGAGTGGAATATCGACGTGCTCGGCATCAATTGCAGCGTGGGGCCGGTCGCCATGCTCGAGGCGATCGAGCGGGTGCGCGCGGCGACTTCCCTGCCTCTGGCCGCGCAACCGAATGCCGGTATGCCGCGCTCGGTTGAAGGACGGAATATCTATCTATGTTCGCCGGAATATATGGCGAGCTATACGCGAAAATTTGTTGCGGCTGGCGTGCAACTGATCGGCGGATGCTGCGGCACCACGCCCGACCACATACGCGCCATGAAGTCGGCACTGCGCGTGGGCGAAGCGCGCGGCAAGACTGCCGTCACGGAGGCGATTCATTCCGGAACGACGCCCTTAGCCCCCGCGACGACTCCGATGGCCGAACGCTCGCGCCTCGGCTCCCGGATCGCTGCAGGCGAGTTTGTCACCATGGTTGAGATCGTCCCGCCGAAGGGCATCGACATTCGCAAAGAGATAGAGGGCGCGAAGTTCGTCAAGTCGGTTGGCGTCGACGCGATTAATATTCCCGACAGCCCGCGCGCCTCGGCGCGCATGAGCAATCAGGCATTGTCGCTGCTGATGCAGCAAGAGGTGGGCATCGAAGCCATCCTGCACTACACGTGCCGCGATCGAAACGTGCTCGGCATTCAGTCCGACCTACTGGGAGCAGCCGCTACTGGCATCCACAATCTGATTTGCATCACCGGCGATCCGCCGAAGATGGGCAACTATCCCGACGCTACGGCGGTGTTCGATGTGGACGCGATCGGCTTGGTGAATATCGTCCACAACCTGAATCGCGGACTCGATCTTGGCGGGAACCCGATCGGCGCTGGAACCAGCTTCGTCATTGGCGTAGGAGCCAATCCCGGGCTGCCGAATCTCGATGAGGAGATTAGACGTTTTGAATATAAGGTGCAGGCGGGCGCGGAATACGTGGTAACGCAGCCGGTGTTTGACCTTAACCTGCTGGAGAAGTTTCTGCGGCGGATTGAACACTGCCGCATCCCGCTAATCGCCGGAATCTGGCCGCTGGTGAGCGCGCGTAATGCTGAATTCATGAAAAACGAGTTGCGGGTATCCGTACCTGATGAAATTCTCAACAGAATGACGCGGGCGGCGAGTCCGCAAGCGGCTCGCGAAGAGGGGGTTGCCATTGCGCGCGAGATGCTGAGCGCGCTCCGCGACCGTGTACAGGGAGCGCAGATCAGCGCTCCGCAGGGCCGGTATGCTTCGGCCGTCGACGTGCTAGAGGCGCTGGGCTCGCAGCGCCCCGCATCAGTTTAGTTTCGGGAAAACACCTGCCCAACAAATTATGCGGATTAAAAAATTTCACTGGACATTTTTCGCCGCAAGCCGCATTACAATAGAGAGTAGGAGCAATTGGATTGGTAAAGTTTGAAGAATGCCTCGAGCGTCTCGAAAAGATTGTTCAGGAACTGGAAAAAGGGGAGGTTCCCCTGGAAAAGTCGCTGACGCTTTTTGAAGAAGGCATGCAACTTTCCGCCACCTGCCGCAAGCAATTGGAAGACGCGGAAGGCAAGGTTGAGATTCTGCTCAAGCAGAACGGAAAACTTCAAGCTGAACCGTTCGAGCCCCCGGCCGAGAGAGCGTCGCGCAAATAACGCTGTCGTGCTCGGTTCGGAATTGACAACGCCTGTGCTAGCCGTCTAGCTGTCGCAGCCAAGGCCGCCGCAAACCTGCGGTGAACGTCAGGGGGATCTATGGAACCACTCCGCGTAGTTCTTTATCAAAATGACCCCGGAACAGCCGAAACTCTGGCGGTCAGCCTTTCCCAACACTTTGAATCGGTTTACATGGCGCGTTCCTCCGCCGAAGCAGAACTGGCCATTTCGCAGCATCGTGCCGAGGCGCTCGTTCTCGACCTGGAAGCGGTGGACTGGGCCGACCTTGAGCGTTTGCGTCAAGACTATCCCAGCCTCTGCATCGTCGGCACGCACCGTCTAGCCGACGAAGAACTATGGACCGCCGCTCTGAATCAGGGCGCATCCGACATTTGCGAACCGCGCCAGGATGACGTCGTGCGTTCAGTATTGCAAGGACTGACGCAGCGAGCCGTGGCGTGAGGGGTAGGAAAGACAGAAGACTGGAAAAAGAAGAATCAGGGAAAGCAGAACGCAGGAAAAGTAAAGTCGGGAAAGGCAGAAGGTGGGAAAAGATAACTCTAGTCTTTTGCCGCTTCTCCTGACCCTTACTTTTCCTCGATTTTCTTTCCTGGTTCTTGCTTTTCCTGGCTTTTGACTTTCGTGGCTTCTGCTTCTCCTGCATTTGGCTTGTTATACTGCGTCTCGATGCTGAAACTGGTTCTGGAGCAGGGACGCGAAGCCGCCGACGTGGCGCTGGAAGAGCTTTTGCCACCGGCCATCCAGCATCCATCTTCCATTCATCAGGCGATGCGGCACAGTGTTTTTGCCGGCGGCAAACGGCTGCGTCCGATTCTCTGCATGGAAGCGGGGCGGATGATTCGAGCCGCTGCGGGTGCTCATTCGCATACTCGGTCGCATGCTCGGGCAACCGCGGCATCCTCGGAGAAATCAGCGCAGGCAAAGTCGCCATACGCGTCTTCGCTGCCCCCAGGCATCGATCAGGTGGGCGCGGCGCTTGAAATGCTCCATACCTATTCGTTGATTCATGACGATCTGCCCGCGCTCGATAACGACGACCTGCGCCGCGGACGCCCGACATGTCACAAAGCTTTCGGCGAGGCGATCGCCATTCTCGCCGGAGACGCCCTGCAGACGCGGGCTTACGAAGTGCTGGCGCAACTCATTTGCCCGGCCGGGGCGCGAGTCGAGATCATCCGCGAAATCGCGCACGCCACCGGCACCATCGACGGCATGATCGGGGGCCAAGTTGTCGACCTCGAAGCCGAACACAAGAAACCAGATCTCGCGACCCTCGAATACATTCATCGATCAAAGACCGCCGCGCTCATCACCGCGAGCGTTGTCAGTGGAGGGGTTTACGCGGGCGGGAGCGCGGGCGATATCGCGCGTCTGCGAACCTATGGACAGTCCATTGGCCTGGCGTTTCAGATCGTCGACGATGTGCTCGACCTGACGCAAACGTCCGAGCAACTGGGAAAGACCGCAGGCAAAGATGCGGCGGCGGAGAAAGCGACATACCCAGCGCTGTTCGGAATTGAGGAGTCGATATACAAGGCCGACGCGCTGGTCGATCAAGCATGCGCGGAGATGAACGAATATGGCGAGGCCGCGACCACTCTGAAAGAATTGGCGCGGTATCTGGCGGCGAGAAAAAGTTAGAGTTTTAATAATGAACAACCACGAAGATTTGCGAAATAGCGATGGCCGCAATAACGTCGGTCAAAACAATGACCTCGGAATGAATCGCGCCATCTCGCGCCGCGACTTTCTTAACGGAGTTGCACTTACTATTGGCGGCTCGTTGCTTCCGCCGGCTGCGCTGGCTTTCGACGAACCACCCTTCGCGCCCGAGAAATCGCCCGGCTACTACCCGCCGGCGCTGACCGGAATGCGCGGCAATCACGATGGCAGCTTTACCTATGCGCACAGGCTGCGCGACGGCGAGGCTTGGGACGCGGACTCGGCTACTAAACCCGAAAACACCGGCGAAACTTACGATCTGGTAATCGTGGGCGCCGGCATCAGCGGACTTTCCGCCGCTTATTTCTATCGCCAGCTTGCCGAGAAAAAGCTGGGCGCGAAAACGGCCGCCGCGCAAAGTCCGCGCATCCTTATCCTCGACAATCACGATGACTTCGGAGGCCACGCCAAGCGCAATGAGTTTCGCGTCGGCGATCGCACGCTGCTGGCCCACGGCGGCACCATGTCGATCGAGCGGCCCGCCGAGTACAGTAAGGTTGCGCGCGGCCTGCTGACCGAGCTCGGCATCGATCTCAACCGCTTCTACAAGGCTTACGATCGCAAACTTTATAGCCAACTTGGCACTGCTGTGTTCTACAATCGCTCCACCTTCGGCGAAGATCGCATCGTCACCGGCCTCGGCAAGACGCCGTGGCCAGAATTTCTGGCAAAGTCTCCGCTCTCAGAAAACGTCCGTCACGACATTGCTCGCGTCTACGCCGAGAAGAAAGATTATTTCCCCGGCCTCAATCGCGAGCAGAAGATCGAGCGCCTGCGCAAAATCAGCTACGCTGACTTTCTTACTCAGGTGTGCAAGGTCACGCCTGATGCGCTTCCCTTCTTTCAGACCTATACCAACGATTTGTTTACGGTTGGCATTGACGCCGTTCCCGCGCTCGATTGCTACATGGCAGGAGACGACTACGGTGCCATCAGCTATCCGGGCTTCGACGGACTTGGGCTTGAGGCTCCTAAGAGGGAGCCATATATTTTTCATTTTCCCGACGGCAACGCGTCGATTGCGCGGCTGCTCGTGCAGAGCCTCGTACCCTCCGCAATCCCCAGCCACGGCGCTCGCGGACATAATGCGCACAGCGACGCGATGGACGATATCGTCACTGCGCGCGCCGATTACAGCCGCCTCGACCAGGCTGACTCGCCGGTGCGCATACGGCTTAACAGTACCGTCGTGCACGTTAGTCATGTCGGCCCTGCGCAAACTGCGAGGGAGGTTGCGATCGCCTACGACCGCGGCGGCAAGTTGCAAACCGTGCGCGCGAAACATTGCATCCTCGCCTGCTACAACACCATGATTCCATATCTCTGTCCCGAACTGCCGCAAGGCCAGCGGCAGGCGCTCTCGTATCTGGTGAAGATGCCGCTCGTCTATACTCACGTCGCCATCTCCAACTGGACCAGCTTCCACAAACTTGGCATCCATCAGATCGTCTCTCCCGGCAGCTATCACTGTTTTACTGCGCTCGACTATCCGGTGAGCCTGGGCGACTATCACTTTCCGTCAAATCCGGAAGAGCCGATGATTCTCTTCATGTTGCGCACGCCCTGCGAGCGCGGATTGCCCGTCCGCGATCAAAATCGTGCAGGACGCGTCGAGTTGATGGGCACACCCTTCGCCACCTTCGAACACAACATCCGCGAGCAATTGGGGCTCATGCTAGGCTCCGCCGGATTCGATCCCGCCCGCGACATCCAGGGCATAACCGTGAATCGCTGGGCGCACGGCTACGCCTACTCTCCGAATTCGTTATTCGATCCGGACTGGAAAGAAGGTGAAGAGCCGTGGGTAGTGGGGCGTCAACGCTTCGGCCGCATCGCGATAGCAAATTCAGATGCAGCCGCAGACGCCGAAACCGACGCCGCCATTGACGAGGCCTATCGCGCGGTGCGAGAGATTGTTTAGCTGTTTGCGGAGATTAGGCTTAGGGTTTTGGCCTTGAGCATTTTCATTCCATTACAGCGGCGAGCGACGGTTGCTGGCTTGGCTGCTCCACTTCTTCCCGTCGTGTCCAGAAATACACCGCGACGGCGATATTCACGGCGGCTAGCGCTATACCGAACTCAGTCGTATACCACAGCGTCTTCCCGGTGTTCCGCATCATGTTGTCGAAAACGGTTTGGACGAACAGGTTGTGGCTGGCGTGCAGCACAGCGGCTGTCCATAAACTTCCTGACTTCAATCGCAGCCAAGCGAAAGCAAAGCTGCCCGAGATGACCATTACGGCGAAGCAGCCTAACGCATACCAGCGATTCGTCCCCGCGTTATAGTCGGCAAATAGCAGCAGAGGACTATGCCACGCCGCCCAGATGACGCCGCTTAAGAGGCTCAGCTTGGTGAAAGACATCTGCTTGGCCAACTCGGGAACGAGAAAGCCGCGCCAGCCGATCTCCTCGCCCAGCGCGGTGGAGAGACCTCGAATCAACCCTGCCGTGGACGTGAACAGCAACCAGAGCGCGAACACTCCCCACTGCGGCATGCCGCGCAAGCCAAAACGCTGCGTGACCAGGCCGACCAAGTCCGAATTCCATCCACCCAGCCGCAGCGCCCACACTGATCCGTAAGCGATCGCCGCGTATCCGAGCGGAAGAAAATAGGCAACCGCCAGATAACGACCTTCCGGCCATCGCCACGCCAAAGACCGGAAACTGCGCCCCATAAGGCGGCAAGTCACCAACGAGGCCAGCGCCGGGCACCACATGACGGCTGTGATCATCATCCCGAACGCCATGCCCAAATGACCGGACCAGATGACCAGCGTCCAGATTACTGCGCTGAACAACAGCGTAAACGAGAGGTACAGAATGGTGGCTCGCTGGGGCGTGTCCCGCATTGGTTTCGGCTTAAGTGCTGCTCTTTGTTCCGGGATGGACGTAGCGATCCATTTCGGCCGTCCACTTCAGGAAGCGCCACAGGTCGCCGCGCTCCGTCCACAAGAACTCCCAGAATTCGAGGAACCCGATCTGGGTCATCTTGACGCCGGTATAGGTTTCGATGCGCCAGAGAAGATAGGGACTGCGCCACGGGGCGATACGGTGGCCCCGTGTCGAGTTCCAGAGAAAGCGCAGCATTGGCCGCATCGCGTATTAGTATAACGCCCCGTTACTTTGTGATGTCGATGCTGGCGCGGGTGTTCTCCCACTCCAGGCGCATCTCGCACTTACTTCCTTCCTGGTCAAAGGCGATGGTGAAATTTTCTACCGGCGCGGATGTTTTCGACACGTGCATGTCAAACCGGCCCAGTTCGTCAGCCTCATATTTGTAGGGAATGCCCCACTCGGCGGTCTTTTTGTTGATAATCAGTTTCCACGTGTTGGCGTTTGGGACGGTGAAAATGGTGTAGCTTCCCGCAGGCAGTGACTTGCCGCCTATCTTGACATTCGTGTCGGTGACGAACTTGGTCGCTTCATTGGCGCCGGTGCGCCAGACTTTTCCGTAAGGGACGAGCGCCTTTTCATCTTCGGTGCCGAAAATCTTGCGGCCTTTTGCGCGCGGACTGGAATAGTCGACCTTGATGGTCTTGCCGTCGGAGAACTTGCACTCCGTGCTGGCTGCGGGGCTGGGCCGCTTCGAGTTGTCCATCTGGGCCGAAGCCAAAGTTGCCGCCGCAAAGACTAAGGCTGCGATTAAAGCGAACTTCTTCTTCATGATCTGTTTCCTCCTGTGGGCATTCAGCATTCAGCAATCAGCACCCGGCAATCAGCTAATTCGAGACCAAAAGCATTGGCTGAATGCTGAGCGCTGACTGCTGATTGCTGTTCGCCTGCTGATTATTGTCCGCCAAGAATTATACGCATATCCCCGTTACAATTTGTCCATGGCCGTGTTCGACGAAAAGCAGGAAGAACTGGAACACTTTGAAATGCGCATGGGCGTGCCGCGCGGGCGTCTTGCCGTCACGATGGATCTGGTCACCGACGCCATGGCGCTTGTCGGGCAGCACGGCGTCTATTGCCAGAGCCAGCGCTGGCCGGGCAAACCGGTGATGGATGTGCAAGTAATCATGAAGAATCTGACCGACGCCAAGGAGCTGATCCAGAGCGTGATGGAAGAATTGAAAACCAAGGCCTGAGCGCTCGTGTTGCGCATGGACGGAACTCTCGTATTGACCGAACTTTAGGGACGGAAGAAACTTTCGATACAAACCCGAAGTGTTTTGGCGGTCAGTTTAAGCGAGATTATCGGGCACGGAAAAGTCTTACAATCGAGAGTATGGAGCGCAAGATTTTCTGGGGGTCGATGACCCTGCTCGGAATACTCGCCGATTTGGTGCTGCCATTGTGGTGGGCGGTGGGCGCAACCATCCCGATCATGTATTTCTCGTGGTGGATCGCGTACCGGAGTGGCTGGTTCGAGTAAGCAATTGTGTTTTTTTCGATCGCCCTTGATAATTGTCGGGCCGCAATTCCAATCTCACAGGGGCGAACAATGAAAATCCAACGGAAGTTCTCAGCCGTACTGTGCCTGGTCTTCACTCTTGCGATGGCCGGCGTGGCCCAAACGATGGCAACCCCGGCGACAACCACTTTGACCCCCGAAGAGCGTGCGGCCGCGCTCAAAAGTCTGCAGGCCACTCACGACGCCTTTCTGCAATCGATTGCGGGATTGTCGGAGAAGCAGTGGAGATTCAAGCCGGCGCCGGACCGCTGGTCGGTGGCTGAAGTCTCGGAACACATCGCTATATCCGAGTCCACCATCTTTGGATTCGTGCAGAAGCAGATCATGACGTCGCCTGCCGATCCCTCCAAGCGGGCCGAAGTGGCGGGCAAGGACGAGATTATTCTGACGAGGGTGCCGGACCGCAGCCATAAAGCGCAGGCGCCAGAATATCTGAAGCCGACTAATCGCTGGGCGACCGAGGCGGAGCTGATCAAGGCCTTCGAGGATAGCCGCAAAGCGACGATGGATTACGTGAGAACGACGAACGACGATCTGCGCGACCACTTCGGGCCGCATCCGGTGTTCGGTCCCCTCGATGCTTACCAGTGGATATTGCTGATTTCGACGCACTCCGAGCGGCACACCAAACAGATTGAGGAAGTGAAGGCGGATCCGAATTTTCCTAAGGAGTAGGCCAAACTATGCCGCCCTTTCTCCTGGCACGGCCAGCGTGTTCCACCAGGCCCGCTGGATGGGAGGATGCGGATCCTCGGCGGCTCCGAAGAGTTGATAGTTTCGTTCGTGAAGCAAATTCGAAACCGCATCGGCATTCTTCGGATCAACTTCACATAGGATCACGGGGCGCGCGCTTTCGAGTAAGCGCGCCGCTCCGCGAAGCACTTCCGCTTCGTGCGACTCGACATCGATCTTGAGCACATTGGGAGCGGGAAAGAGGTCGAGCAGCGAATCCAGCGTCACGGAAACGGTGGGCTGCAAATAGCGATGGCCTCCCGCCTGGGTGGAGCCGGAGATGCCGTGCAGGTGATTCGCGGCGCGCGCCCGCTGCGCAATTTCCAGTTCGCTCACGCCCAACTGGTTGGACGCGGAGGCGCACAAGACTCTAACCGGGGCAGCCGCTAGATGTTTGTCGGCAATTTCGTGCGACGATCGATCCATCAGATGAGCCAGCCACATGTCGGGTTCGATAGCCAGCACAAAGCCGGAGGGCGAGGCCATCGCAGCTGCGGAAAATGCGAACAGACCGAGGTTAGCACCTACATCCCAGACCACCGATCCTGGCCGGACAAGCTGCCGCGCTAATTGCAGCAAACGCCTATCGACCCTGGACACTCCTCCCCAATGTCGCAGACCCGCCTCAGGAGTAACGTAGAGCGGCAGGCGCTGAAAATCTCTCGGCAAACGCCGGCGCAGAACTACTCCTCGACTAAACCCTTCGGCCAGTCTCCGCAACTGTGAACCAAACATCATTATTTTATGAGGTGAGATTATATTAGGTGAGCTGATACTTACCAGCTTCGATCGTCTTCAGCGCAATCTGCTGGCGCAACGCGATCGTGTTGAAAGGTTCGTGCTTGGACAACCGGCGCACGATGGCCAACTGCGTGCGCAGCATGTCGCCTTCGGCTACGTCGGCAATGACTTTCTTTGCCGCCGCTTCGACTTTCTCGAGGGATTGCGTTAGATAGACGCGGGTCATTGCGATGGCGAGGGACGACGAGGCCTCGCTTTTTCGTTCGACCATTTTTTGCGTGCGCAGCACGGCCGATTCCATGGCGTAGATTTCGATTGTCATATCGGCGATCGCGCCCATGACTTCCTGCTGATCCTGGATCGACTGCATATATTTCTGCGTAGCCGAGCCAGCGACAAACAGGCCGAGCTTCTTGGCTTGCGCTACGAGTTTGCGCTCTTCGGCCAGCGCGCCTTCGATTTCGTCGCCGTTCGATGGGCCGCTGAGCACTTCGTCCATCAGCTTCTTAATAGCTGGCATCAACGGCAATTGCCCGCTCATGGCGCGCTTCAAAAGGAAGCCGGTGATGATGAGGCGGTTGATTTCGTTCGTGCCTTCGAAGATGCGATTGATGCGCGCGTCGCGATAGGCACGCTCAGCGGGATATTCTTCGACGAAGCCGTAGCCGGCGAAGATCTGTAGGCTCTCGTCGACGACGTAATCGATCATTTCCGATCCCCAGACTTTGAGGATCGAACACTCGACTGCGTATTCCTCGATCGCTTTGCGCTGTTCTTTGGCGGCATCGGGGCTCGACGAGTCAATCTCAGAGAGCAGCGCATCCATCATTCCTACTGTGCGGTAGACGAGCGACTCACCGACATAAATCAGCGTGGCCATGTTGGCGATTTTTTCGCGGACCAAGCCGAAATCGCTGATCGACTTGCCGAAGGCCTTGCGCTGCTTGGCATACGCCACCGCGCTCTCGACTGAAACGCGCGCTCCGCCGACGCACATCGCGCCAAGTTTGAAGCGTCCGATATTCAGAATATTGAAGGCGATGATGTGGCCCTTGCCAATTTCACCAAGAAGATTTTCGACCGGAACCTTGCAGTCGTTGAGAATTACGGGGCAAGTGGAAGATCCGCGAATGCCCATCTTGTGCTCTTCGGCGCCGGTGGAGAATCCGGGGAATGTTCTCTCGATGAGGAATGCGGAAAATTTTTCGCCGTCAATTTTAGCGAAGACCGTGAAGAGGTCAGCGAACCCGGCGTTGGTGATCCACATCTTTTCACCGTTGAGGATGTAGTGCTTGCCGTCGGGCGAAAGCACGGCGCGGGCGCGGCAATTGAGCGCGTCAGAGCCGGAAGTCGCTTCGGACAACGCATACGCGCCGACGATTTCTCCCGCAGCCAGGCGCGGCAGATATTTCTTCTTTTGCTCGTCGGTGCCGAAATAGACGATGGGCAACATGCCGATGCCGCTGTGGGCGCCCCAGGTGGTGGCAAAGCCGGCATATTTGGCCATGTGGTCGGCGATGACGGCGGCGGTGACTTTATCCATTTCGAGGCCGCCGTAGGCCTCGGGAACTTCGACTCCGCTGAGGCCGAGGTCGCCGGCCTTTTTCAAGAGATCGCGCGAGATCTGGTAATCCTTATGCTCGATTTTTTCGGCCTGAGGGAGAATTTCATTGATGGCAAACTCTTCGGTGGTCTGACCGATCATCTGTTGCTGGTCGGAAAAATCTTCGGGAGTGAAGACATCGGCGGTCAGGCGCTCTTCGAGCAGGAAGCTGCCGCCGGAAATTTTGGTCTTCGGGATTGCGGTTGTGGCCATGGTTAGATTCCTCCGCGCGCTCAGAGCGTTAACCACTAAGGCCACTAAGGTTCACGAAGGAGAAGCAACAGCCAATGCCTTCCTTCGTGAAACTTTGTGTCCTTTGTGGTTAGAGCTTTTATTTCCAGCCGGTGCCATTTACAAATCGCTTGATGCCGTCTTTCAAGTGGGCAACATTGAAGTTTATGAGAAGTCCGAGGGAACGTCCACTTAGTTTCAAATAAGAGATGATTTGCGCTTGGTGAACTGGTGAAATCGCGTCCACGGACTTCAGTTCGACGATTACCAGGTCTTCCACCAAGAGATCGATTCGATAGCCGAGGTCTAGTTTGACACCATCGTAGACTACGGGCAACCCTACCTGTGCATTCGAGCTCAGGCCGGCTTTTCTGAGTTCATGCTGCAAACAGGCGGCGTACGCGCTTTCGAGAAGCCCAGGGCCTAGCTCGGAATGAACTCGCATTGCTGCAGTGATCACGGCGTGACTGATTTGCTGCGTAGGGTTTCGATTGATTGTTGAGGTAGCCATGACCTCAGTTATTGCCTTTGCAAGGTCAATTGGGTAGGACCTGGGTCACAACGTAATAGGTTGGTTTCCTTCGTGTACCTTCGTGTTCTTCGTGGTTAAGAAAAAAGCTTGACCACGAAGAACACGAAGGTACACGAAGGAACCTTAATTCAGATTTTCGAAAATCCCCGCTGCGCCCATGCCGCCACCGACGCACATCGTTACCAGTCCGTAACGCGCCTTTCGCCGCTTCAATTCGCGGATCACGGTCGCGGTCAGCTTCGCCCCGGTGCAGCCTAGCGGATGACCCAACGCGATCGCGCCGCCGTTCGGATTCACGCGCTCCAAATCAAGCCCACCTTCCTTGATCACTGCTAGGGCCTGCGCCGCAAAGGCTTCGTTCAGTTCGATCACGTCGATGTCGGAGAGTTTCAATCCTGCGAGCTTCAGCGCCTTGGGTATGGCAAACACGGGGCCCAGGCCCATTTCTTCCGGTTTGTATCCTGCGGTTGCGAACGAGACGTAGCGTGCCAGCGGAGTGATGCCCAGAGACTTTGCGCGCTCTGCCGACATCACTACGGTTGCGGCGGCGCCATCGGACATCTGGGAGGAGTTTCCGGCCGTCGTCACGCCCTTCACATGAAACGCGGGCTTGAGCGCGCCGAGAGCATCGATCGAAGTATCGGCGCGCGGGCCTTCATCTACTTTGAAGGTGATCTCCTGCCGTTTGGGCTTCGATCCATTCGGTGTCGTGAAGCTGACCGGTACGGCGACGGTCTCATCTTCGAACTTGTTGGCCGCTATCGCCGCCAGGGCATTCTGATGGCTGCGCAAGGAAAATTGGTCGCACTGCTCGCGGGTGATGCCAAAGCGGGTCGCCAGCCGCTCGGCCGTCAGGCCCATCGAGAGATAGGCGTCGGGATAATGATCGACCAGCCAGGGGTTCGGCGAAATCTTGTGGCCACCCATGGGAATCATCGACATCGATTCCGTGCCGCCCGCGACAATCACCTCGGCGCCGCCGCTCATGATGCGCTCGGCAGCCATGGCGATGGACTGCAAGCCAGAAGAACAGAAACGATTGATCGTTACCGCCGAAGCTTCAATTGGCAGGCCGGCGCGCAGCGACGCTATGCGGGCGACGTTCATCCCCTGCTCGCCTTCGGGCATGGCGCAACCGAGGATGACGTCTTCGATCTCTTTGGGATCAAGCTGGGGCACGCGATCGAGCGCGCCCTTGATTGCGACGGCAGCCAACTCATCGGGACGGGTAGCGCGCAGCGTTCCCTTGAACGCGCGGCCCACAGGTGTACGGACGGAAGAGACTACGACGACTTCTCGCATAGGATGATTTTACCGCAGAGGGCGCTGAGAGCGCGGGAGATGGAAACCGGGCTCCCCAGGTCTCGGACTGTTCGAGACCTGGGCTTTTCCTAGTTGCCGATCGTCGCTATTCCAGGCTACTTTTCTCCCAGCGAGATGCTAAACACGGTTCCATCGTTCTCCGTGCCGCCGAAATATGTGGTCCCGTAAAATACCCGCTTCGCCCCTTCGACCAAACCACAATAAGAATTCTTGCCGTTGGTGCCATCGAAACTGTGCACGGTGCTGAATGCGCCGTCGGTGGTCATTCTAAAAACGGTGCCGCCGAAGTGGGCGCCGCGAGTTTCGGTGGTTCCGTAGAGTTTGCCGTCGCTGGCCAGCAAAATTCCGTAGGGAGTTGCGCCATCCTTAACATCAAAACTGTGCAGAGTAGTGAGCGCTCCTTCACCGGTTATTGAGTAGACAGTGCCGACGTTACTCGCACCGCCTCCGCCCGTGGTGCCGTAAAAAATTTGGCCCGGGCCCTCGACCACGCCGCTGTAGGGGTATTCGCCGTCCGTCGTGTCGAAAGCAATCAACGTGGTCAGCGCTCCGCTGATCGTCATTTTGAAGACGGTGCCGCAGCCATCCACGTTGCAGGCGGAATAGTCGCCGCCGGCGTGGGTGGTTCCGTAGATGTTGCCATCGCTTCCCATGAGCAGCGCTCCGACGGGATATTGGCCGTCTGTGCAGCCCGGTTGCGAACAGAAGTTATAGAGCGTCGTCAACGCGCCGGTCGAGGTGATCTCGTACACGGTGCCTGAGTAGCCACTGCCGCCTCCGTTGGTTGTCCCGTAAAACGTTCCGTTGCCGGTGACGAGCAGCGGGCTATACGGGCCGGCGCCATCCGGGCCACCGAAGCTGTGCAGCGTGGTCAGCGTGCCGGTCGGCGTGATCTGGAAGACCGTGCCCCAGCCGCCGTTCGTGCCTCCAGATTGCGTCGTGCCATAGAAGTTTCCATCCGTGCCTTCGACCAGCGCCATCACGGGATATTCGCCATCGGCGCAGGCAGCTTGCGAACAGAAGTTGTAGAGCCGGGTCAATTGTCCCTTGGGTGTGATCTTGAAAATGTTGCCACCATGGTGAGGTCCGCCGTCGACTGTGGTGCCGTAGAGATTTCCGTCTGTTCCGATGACGAGCGCAGCGTAGGGATTGTTGCCGTCCCAGCCGTGAAAGTTGCGCACAGTTTTAAAAGTCTGGGCGGGAAGGAGCAGAGCTGCCGCCACACAGAAGGCGAGGACGGCAGAGGTTTGTTGCCATGGGTTCAGTCGGGTCATTGCAAATCCTCCGGGGATGAGATTGGAATGCGAGAGCGTGAGCATTGATTCGGTGTCGTAAAGCTTCGAGAGCTAGTGGCAAGTGCGCCCCGAGGTGATACGACCGGTTCGCTTGCCGCGCTGGGAGCTAACTATGCCGTCAGCTGCGTGTCGGAGTTTACAGGGAACCTAGCCGTAACGCCACTGCAGGTGCGCTGTGTGAGTTTGACCACTGGTCATCGGCGCTACGCAGGAAGCGCGGGGTGTTAACGATCGCCGACGCGGTAGATCGTATTTTTCGGCCGCTCGAAAACACGATTGAGCACGGGCTCGAAGGCCTCCAGCGGAAAGCATTCCGCCTTGGCGTCGAAAGCGGGACCGTCGAATTTTTCGCAGAATTCCGCGGTGCGTAGAAAATGCGGATGCCCACGAAACCGCTCGCGCATGTTGCGATCCATTCCGATGTGGTGAAAGAAATAATAGCCCTGAAAAATGCCGTGCTTCTCGACCATCCAATGATTTTCTTCGGAGACGAAAGGCTTGAGGATGGCCGCGGCAATATCGGGATGATTGAAGGTGCCGAGCGTGTCTCCAATATCGTGCAAGAGTGCACAGGCCACGTACTCGTCATCGCGGCCAGCCTGCATGGCCAGGGTCGCGGTGAGCAAAGAGTGATGCAGGCGGTCGACCGGGAAACCGCCAAAGTCTCCGTCCAGTAGTTTGAGGTGGGCGACGATGCGCTGCGGAAGCTGCTGCGCATATTTCATGAAGTCAGACGCGATGAGTGCCCAATCTTCGCGAGTGGAGTGTTCGATGCTGGAGAAAGTGGCTATCTGGTCGTGCGGCATGCCGGCCAGTTTACGCAAGTCGGGGCGGGGCCGACAAGGATGGAATGGCGGAGGGCTGAGGAGCTGTCAAGATGCAACAGCTTGCCGTTTCGGACAACTGAAAGTTCATTTCTTGCCTTTCAGTTGCTGCTTCCATCCCAGCACGCGCGCCTTATTTCCTTCCGCTTCGGCTTCGGGGACCATTCCTTTTTTCTGGTAGAGGACCGAGAGGCTGGTGTGGGCGAGGATGTCGTCGGGATCGATCTCGGAAATTTGCTGGGCAACTTCGATGGCTTCGTCGAAGCGGTTGAGATCCTGCAGGGCGCGGCTTAGACCATGCAGTGCGTCGGTAAATTTGGGATCGGCCGCTACCGCCTGGCGATATTCTTCGACCGCTCGATCGTGGCGGCCTTCGAGAACCAGATCGAGCGCGGCGTAATAGTGATGCTCGGCGCGCTGGCGAGGACTTTCGGGGTTGGCGGGGTCGTCGGGCATAGGATGGACTTAGGTGATTTTAGCAAGCCGACCAGCGGAAGCCGGCAGCGCGATCATCCGCTTATCCGTTTGTCATCCCGAACGAAGTGAGGGATCTGCAGTTTCGCTGCAAGATGCAGATCCCTCACTTCGTTCGGGATGACAAACGTAAAGCGTTTCTGACAACCATAAAGAATTTAAGCCGGGGTGGGATGCAGATTTGGTGCTAGATGGCCTTCCCTTCCGGTTTCCAGCGCAGCACGGGCTTGCGCGCGGCGGCGGTTTCATCGAGACGCGAGATGCGCGTGTTGTGCGGAGCGTCGAGCACGAACTGCGGATCTTCTTCTACTTCTTCCGCAATCGACTTCATGGCTTCGATGAAAAGATCGAGTTCTTCTTTGGGCTCGCTTTCGGTCGGCTCGATCATCAATGCGCCCGCTACGATCAGCGGAAACGCCGTGGTGTAAGGATGGAATCCGTAATCGATGAGCCGCTTGGCGAGGTCCATCGTCTTCACGCCCTTCTTCGATTGCACTTTGTCGCTGAAGACAACTTCATGCATCGATGGCGTCGAGTAAGGCAGGTCGTAAACGCCTGCGAGGCCTTTGCGGATGTAGTTGGCATTGAGCACAGCGTCTTCGGTCGTCTCGCGCAGGCCATCGGGGCCGTTGGCAAAAATATAGGCGAGAGCGCGGATGAACATACCGAAATTTCCGTAGAATGCGCGCACCCGCCCGACTGATTGCGGTCGGTTGTAATCAAAGCCGAGCGTGCCATCGGGCTTAGTAATGACGACGGGCGTAGGCAAAAACGGCGACAGAATTTTCTTGACCGCGACCGGGCCGGAGCCGGGTCCTCCTCCGCCATGCGGAGTGGAAAACGTTTTATGCAGGTTGAGGTGCATGACGTCGACACCGAAATCGCCCGGCCGCGTCTTGCCGACCAGCGCGTTCATGTTGGCGCCATCCATGTAGAGCAGGCCGCCTTTCTCGTGCAGCAGGTCGGCGATCTTATGAATCTCCTGTTCGAAGACGCCGAGCGTGTTGGGATTGGTGACCATCAGCGCAGCGACATCTTCATTCATCTGCACAGCTAGAGCCGCAACGTCGATCATGCCCAGGTCGTTCGACTTTAAATTTTCGACCGCGTAGCCCACCGTCGCTGCTGTCGCGGGATTCGTGCCATGCGCGGAATCTGGAATGAGAATTTTCTTGCGCGCGTTGCCTCGCGACTCGTGGTAGGCGCGCACCATCAGCAATCCGGTGAGCTCGCCTTGCGCGCCTGCGGCGGGTTGCAAGGTGATCGCGTCCATGCCGGTAATTTCGAGCAGGCAATCGCTCAGCGTCTTCATGATCTGCAAAGCGCCCTGCGAAATTTTCTCCGCCTGATAGGGATGCGCGTTGGCGAGACCTTCGATGCGCGCGACAAACTCATTGACGCGCGGGTTGTATTTCATGGTACAGGAGCCGAGCGGGTACATGCCGAGATCGATGGCATAATTCCAAGTCGAAAGGCGCGTGAAGTGGCGGATGATTTCAATCTCGCTCACTTCCGGCATGTTGCCGAGGTCTTTTCTTTCCTGCTTGCCTAGCAATTTTGCTGTATCGACTTCGGGAACGTCGAGCGGCGGCAGCTTCCATGCTGCTTTGCCGGGCGACGATTTTTCGAAGATCAAACCTTCGTTCTGGCTGATGTGGCGCGTGGCTTTGCGGGTGATGTGTTTCGTGGTCATCGCGCCACCTCTTCGGGCTCGGGAGCTTTTACATTTTGAGTCGAGTTGTCGCTTTCGGCGCCGCTTCCGACTGCGAGATCGATTGCTTTGTCGATCATGGACCGCGTCGTTAATTCCGTGCAGCACCACAGCGCCGCATTGCCGAGTTCGGGATAAAACTTTTTTAGTGGAAATCCGCCGACGATTCTATGCTCCAGCAAACGCGAGTTGATGGCGCGCGGATCTTCGCTCGTCTGGGCGACGAACTCGTTGAATCTCGGCGCTCCGGAGAACAGCACTTTGGCGTGCTTGCTGAACTCGGCGGCGGCATACGCCGTCTTAGCTAGATTCTGCTTGGCGAGTTCGCGCAAACCGACTTTGCCGTAGACCGTCATAAAAATATTCACCATCAGCGCCACCAGCGCCTGGTTGGTGCAGATATTCGAAGTCGCCTTTTCGCGGCGGATGTGCTGCTCGCGCGTGGCCAGCGTGAGCACGAACCCGCGCTTACCGTTCTTATCGACGGTCTGACCCGCGAGGCGACCCGGCATCTGTCTTACGAATCTATCTTTCGTCGCGAGCACGCCGCAGTAGGGACCGCCGAAGCCCAGCGGCACTCCGAAGGACTGTGCCTCCATGGCCACGATGTCGGCCGCGCGTGGCGGTTCTATAATGCCGAGTGACACGGCTTCAGCGATCGATACAATGAGCAGCGCTCCGCGTTTGTGCGCGATGTCGGCGATGGCCTCAACGTCTTCGATGGTACCGAAGAAATTCGGCGACTGAATCAGCACGCAGGCGGTATCGTCGCCCAATGCCTTTTCGAGTTCCTTGAGATCGATTTGGCCGGAGTCGGTGAACGCAACCGTGTTCAGCGGGATTTCCTGATGCGTCGCATAGGTCGTTAGCACCTCGCGATATTCCGGATGCAGATTGCGCGCGATGACGGCGGAATTCTTTCCCGTCACGCGGACGGCCATCATCACGGCTTCGGCTTCGGCCGTCGAGCCGTCATACATTGATGCGTTCGCCAGATCCATGCCGGTGAGCTCCGCGATCATGGTCTGGAATTCGAAGATGGCTTGGAGCGTTCCCTGCGCGAACTCGGCCTGATAGGGTGTGTAAGAAGTTAGAAATTCGCCGCGTTGCACAAGCGCGTCGATCACTATCGGACGATAATGGGCGTAGGCGCCAGCGCCGAGGAAACTCGAGTAGCCTTCTCCGTTTTCTTTGGCGCGCTGCTTGAACCAGTCGACAATTTCCGACTCGGCCATCTGGCGCGGAACGTTGAGATCGCGCGCCAGGCGATATTCGGCGGGGATCGGCGAGAAAAGATCGTCGATAGAACGGATGCCGATCGCCTGCTGCATAGCGGCGCGGTCCGCGGGGGATTTAGGTAAGTATCGCATGGGAACTTTTATTAGATGTAGTCAGTTGATTATTCGATTGTGGCACCGGCAAAACCGCTAACCACCAAGGGCACGAAGTTTCACGAAGGAGGATTACTTGCTGACTCCTTCGTGAGCCTTTGTGTCCTTTGTGGTAAATACTTTTCAGTG
This sequence comes from uncultured Acidobacteriaceae bacterium, assembly GCA_963822025.1. GTDB lineage: Bacteria > Acidobacteriota > Terriglobia > Terriglobales > Acidobacteriaceae > Acidiflorens. The sequence goes on from CAWGFW010000005.1 coordinate 177,953, forward strand.
GCCCGCCTCTTCGCTCACAAATTTGTCGTAGTCGGCTGCGGAAAGCAGCGCGTTCATCTCGGACGGATCTTTCACTTTGATCTTGATCAACCAGGCTGCATGCGCATCTTTATTTACTTGCTCGGGAGCCGTGGCCAGTGCGTCGTTGGCAGACATCACGGTGCCCGACACCGGCGCGTAAATGTCGGATACCGCCTTTACAGATTCTACCGTGCCGAACGGCTTGCCTTTAGTCAGCTCCGTTCCTGCCTTGGGCAGTTCCACGAACACGATGTCGCCGAGCGATTCCTGGGCATGGTCGGTGATGCCGATGGTGCCGTCGGCGGTGATCCACTCGTGTTCTTTTGTATATTTGCGATCGGTTGGGGATGGCATATCGCGTTTGGCTCCTCGCTGTTCGCTTTTCGCTATTCGCTTTTCGCTGCCTTCTTCGGACGCTTATAGAAAGGTGTCGGCACTACTTGGGCCTTTACGCCCTGTCCGCGGATTTCAACTTTTACGGTGTTTCCGACCTCGGATTGCGCCGGAGGAACGTAGGCTAGCGCAATATTTTTCTTTAGGAATGGCGCGGGCGATCCGCTGGTGACGTAGCCGATCTCACTCCCACCATTATCGAGAATTTTATATCCGTCGCGAGCGATTCCCCGCTCGACCATTTCGAGGCCGACCAGCGTTTTCTTCACTCCGTCGGACTTCGCCTTTTCGAGCGCCGCGCGGCCAATGAAATCTGGCTTCTCCATTTTGCAGAAACGATCGAGGCCGGCTTCCCAGACGTTGATCGTGTCCGAGATTTCGTGGCCGTAGAGCGGGAGCTTGCCTTCGAGGCGCAAGGTGTTGCGCGCCCCCAGGCCGCAGGGGACGGCGCCGAAGTCCTTGCCCACATCGAGAATCGCGTACCAGACGCGGGCGCTGGTTGCTTCGTCAGAAGGGATATAAATCTCAAATCCGTCTTCGGCGGTGTAACCGGTGCGGCCCATCAAGGTGTCTTTGAGGCCGCACAGAGTTCCGCGCGTCACCCAATAAAACTTTACCGCGCTCAGGTCAGCGTCGGTTAGCTTTTGCAGCAGATCGACCGCCTTCGGGCCCTGAATCGCAATTTGCGTGAAGTCGTCAGAGAGATGTTCGACCTTGCAATCGAACTGGCGCGTGTTGTCACACACCCAGTTGAAATCTTTTTCGCGCGTGCCAGCGTTGATGACGAGCAGGTATTCGTCTTCGCCGAGACGGTGGACGATCACATCGTCGACGAAGGTTCCTTGCGGATAAAGGAGCGCTGAATACTGCGCCTGCCCTACAGCGAGACGCGAGGCGTCATTCATCGAAATATGCTGCACAGCGGCGAGGGCTCCGGGTCCGGCGAGGCGGATGTCGCCCATGTGGCTGACATCGAAGATGCCGACGCCGGTACGGACGGCCATATGCTCGTTGACGATGCCGCAACCGATCGATGCAGGGTATTCGACCGGCATATCCCAGCCGTTAAAATCCACCATCTTCGCGCCCATCTGGCGATGGACGGCGTTCAGCGCGGTCTTGCGAACCGTTGGCGGAGAGGCGGGCGGAATGGCTTCAGCGGCGGACAGAAGGCCCTCGGGAATCTGGAACTGTTTAAGTTAACACAGAGGAGCGGATATGAGGTGACAGGTGACAGGTCACAGGTGACAGGAAAAACAAAAAGCAGGAAAAGGGGCTTGCCTTTTCCGTCACCTGTCACCCGCTGTCGCTTTCCTGTCACCTGTTCTGAGTGACTTCCGTTACGTTCTATCCCCGGCCTGCGCCGACTAAACTTTATCTATGTCCGCTAAGCCTGGAGTCGGCAAGATCGTTTGCGCGCAGTGCGAGCAACCGGAAACGGCTTGCTATTGCGAAAAGTACTGTGTCTACTGCCAGTCGCAACTCGAGGTACGCCTCTGCACCGACGGTCTGTTCTATTGCGAAGCCTGCCGCGAAGCATGCGACTACAAAGTCGCGAACTGATCGGCGGCAACCGCCACTTCACTCCCGTTTTTGCTCAGGATCTGTCGGGGGCGAGTCCCATATCTTTGACCAGTTGAAGACCGCCCCTAGGAGAGCCACCATTCCAAGGATGATCGCGACGGGCCCAAAAACCAGGCCACCGAACCAGTTCCGATAAGAAAAACCATACGCCGCGCGGGAGAAGTAAAGACCCAAGGCGAGGATCGTCCCACCGCAGACGCCGCATCCAATCCGCTTCAGCATGGACAAGCGAGATCCTCTGAACATATCTGCTAGATCACCATCACTTCCTTGTATTCCCCATACACCTTGCGCATAGCGTCTGAGATTTCGCCGACCGTGGCATTTGCTTCTACGGCCGCCAGGATGCGCGGCATTAGATTGTCTCCCGAGCGGGCCGTGTCTTCTACCGCGCGGATCGCGGCTTTCCACGTGTCGATGTTGCGCTTGGCACGCACGGCGCGCAGGCGCTCGATTTGTTTCGGTTCGAGCGATGGATCGATGCGCTGGATCGGGCACGGCATGTTCCTCTTCCATGTGGAAGCGGTTCACGCCGACCACGATCGCCTGCTCGCGATCGACGGCCTGCTGATATTCGTAGGCGGCGTTTTGGATTTCCTGCTGAACGTATCCGCGTTCGATGGCTTTGAGCATGCCGCCCATGGCTTCGATTTTGTCGAGGTAAGCGACGGCTCGCTTTTCGATTTCGCTGGTGAGCGATTCGACGTAATAGGAGCCGGCTAGCGGATCGACGGTTTGCGGTGCTCCTGACTCAAAGGCAATTACCTGCTGCGTGCGCAGCGCGATTCGCGCCGAGGCTTCGGTGGGCAAGGCCAGCGCCTCATCGAATGAATTGGTGTGCAGAGACTGCGTCCCGCCTAGCACGGCGGCCATAGCCTGGATCGCGGTGCGGACGATGTTGTTCTCCGGTTGCTGCGCGGTCAGAGTCGAACCGGCAGTCTGCGTGTGGAAGCGGAGCATCCACGATTTTGGATTCCTGGCTTTGAACTTGTCGCGCATGATCTTCGCCCACATGCGGCGCGCGGCGCGGAATTTCGCGACTTCTTCTAAGAAATTGTTGTGCGCATTAAAGAAAAATGATAGCCGCGGCGCAAATTTGTCGACGTTTAACCCGGCGCGGATCGCCGCTTCTACGTACGCAATTCCGTTGCCGAGCGTAAAGGCGACTTCCTGCACGGCCGTCGACCCTGCTTCGCGCATGTGATAGCCGGAGATGGAGATCGTGTTCCAGTCGGGCACGTTTTCATTCGTCCAGGCAAAAATGTCGGTGATAATGCGCATGGCCTGCTGCGGTGGATAAATATAGGTTCCGCGCGCGATGTATTCCTTGAGCACATCGTTCTGCACCGTGCCCGAAAGTTTGCGCACGTCCATGCCCTGGCGCCGCGCCATGGCGACGTATAAGGCGAGCAGGATTGACGCCGTCGCATTGATGGTCATCGAGGTGGAAATCTTGGTCAGGTCGATGCCATCGAAGAGGCGCTGCATGTCTTCGATGGAGTCGATGGCCACGCCGACCTTGCCGACTTCTCCGGCGGCGAGCGGGTGATCGGAATCGAGACCGATTTGGGTGGGCAGGTCGAAAGCTACCGAGAGCCCAGTCGTTCCATTCGCCAGCAGATATTTGTAACGTTTGTTCGATTCCTCGGCGTCGCCCATGCCGGCATACTGGCGCATGGTCCAGAGGCGGCCGCGATACATGTTGGCCTGGACGCCTCGTGTGTAGGGAAACTGGCCGGGATACCCTATATCACGGTCATAGTCCCATGCCGCGAGATCGTCAGGAGTATAGAGAGGACGCACTGAAATATGAGAAGAAGTTTCCTGGCCGGGCTGGGAGGACGCTGGAATCGGTTCGGCCGTTTTAAGTTGCGTCATGTTGTGCTCCCCTTCTTGCTTTCGCTGCGGAACTGCCCGTTATGCGCCTTTAGCTTTTCGCCTCACCCGCCAGAAAGAACTAAGCCCGAACCAGGCAAACGAAATAGTGAAACATATTGCCAGCAGCAAACGACCGGGGCCGTTGGCATGACCCGACTGGTACTTTGCATATTCGCGGACAGTGGCCATGGCTCCTACGGCGGCCATGACCAGGAAGACGAATCCCGTTACTTCCAGCCAGAGTTGATGCAGTACGCGACCTATGGAACGACCGGTTTCGCGCATGCCGGCGATGACGGCGCGACCCATGCGGCTGCTCTCGACTACCTTGAGAACCGCCTTGACGGCGGCACGAAAGGTTAGCGCGATGTTTGTCACTGACTGGGCGGTGGCCATGTTTCGATCATTGAATTTCGATCATTGAAATTCGATCATTGAAATTCGATCAATTGAAATCCGAATCAGTCGAACTAGAAATCGGTCGTTATTGCCGGTCACTATCTCAGTCGATTTTAGCAGCCGTGGGAGTTACAATGACTGTGGGGAGCGTCACCCGCACTTGTGACGCCTAACCATCAGCGGCGTCCGATTCCAGGGGGGCTCGTGGATCAGCAACTGAAGCAGCTTATGAAAGAACTCGGTGAGGCGATTAATGAGTCGCTCTCCGACTCCGAATCGATCGCCGAAGTGGTCTCCCGGATCAAGGAAGGCGGCTACGACATATTCCTCGTCCTCGAAGCCACCATCGGGGTCAGCAAGCAAGGCGAACGCACCACTGACAAGACTTCGCTGGTCTCTACCTTGAGCACCAATGCTGAACTGAAGATCAGCGATCAGGATCTGAAGTTTCTGAAATCGCTCCGCATCAAACTGGACGAAGAAGAGGAAGAGTAGCAGGTTTCAAGGTTTCAAGGTTTCAAGGTTTCAAGGTTTCAAGGTTTCAAGGTTTGAAGGTTTCAAGGTTTTAAGGTTTTAAGGTTTCAGAGTTTGAAGGTTTCAACGACCGGTATCTTACTCAAATAAGCTGTAAGCGGCACTCCGTGATCTCCAGACCTTGCAACCTTGAAACTTTGAAACCTTAGCCCGTGAGCAAAAACTTCCGTTTTTCCCCAAAAAATTCCCTTCCTGAAATAGGAAAAACTTTGCAGATCGGGTTCGGTGGTCTGCTAAAATGGTTTTTTCCTCATCTAAGTAGCCGCTTAGCAGCATCTTAAGTGTGGAGAACCTACGAAGAAAATGGCCTTTGGCGTGCACTTCTTCAATGTGAAGTGTCGTCGTTCGACCGGTCTCCCGCAGTCTTTGAGCGTTAAGAAAGTGGTTGTGGGACCACTTCTTTCACCGGCGCTAAACGGCAAACTCATGAGGTACCCGACATGGATTCCCAGGCGCAAAAGATGACCTTAGGCCTTCTTCCCGAACCCAAAGCTCGCTGGGAGCGGTTTGTGCTGAGCTATGGCGTGCAGTCGCTGATGGTTACCTTCTTCGTGATCATGGCCATCCTACACCCGGATGTTCTTGAGCCTCGGGAGCACGACTATCACTTTGTCAGCCTGGTCGACACCCCACCTCCTGTCCCGCAAGCACCAGCGCCGGTCAGGCATTTTCCCGTTCCGACGCCGAAGTTTACCGAACCAGTAATTCCGCGGCCAGAAGCGTTACGCGTTCCCGCCGAGTTGGTCCAGAAAAAACCCGTAGTGCATGAGGAAAAGGTGCCTGAGGTTATGCTCGCCGCAAAGAAAGAAGTTTTGCCGGACGTAGCTCCTACTATCCCGAGGCCGCCGGTCAAAACAAACGTGTTCTCGACGGGCAGCTCGGCGACGCCAACTATGGCGGCTGCGCCGGCGAAGGTACAAACGGGTGGGTTTGGCGATCCGAACGGAATGCCCAATCAGGACACTCACGGCCATCCGGTCACGATCGCGCAGGCAGGCTCTTTTGATATGCCGAACGGTCCAGGCTACGGCAATGGCACCGGCGGTTCGCATGGCGCGCGCGGAGTGGTTGCGAGCACCGGATTTGGCAGCGGAGTGGCGACGGGCGACGGTTCGGGGATTTCCGGCTCGCGCGGCACGGTTCGCCAGGGTGGCTTCGGCGATGCCGATGTGGTAGCGTCTCTGCCCAAAGCGAAAGCGGCAGAGGCCGTTGTCAAGACATTCCCGGCGGAGATTACCTACAAGCCGCGTCCGGTTTACACTGAAGAAGGGCGACAGCTGAAGATTGAAGGCGAAGTCCTGCTGGATGTTGTTTTTTCAGCGAGCGGGCAAATTCGCATAGTGAAAGTTGTGCATGGCCTCGGTCATGGGTTGGATGAATCAGCGGTGCAGGCCGCGCAGAAAATTCAGTTCAAGCCCGCCATGAGAGACGGCCAACCCGCGGATTTTGAGGCGGTATTGCACATTGTATTTCAGCTAGCGTCCTAGGTAACGTGCCAGGGCCGACCGTTAATTGGTAGAATGAAACCACACAAAATGCTGCGTTCCCCACTTGCACCGCTTACGCTTTCCTTGGTCTGCTGCGTCGTGTTCGCGTTCTCCGGGACCTCGCTCTCTCAGACCGCGCCCGCCACGCCTGATCCGCAACTCGCCACGCGCGACGCAGCCGCTGAACAGGCTTCGGCCGCAGCCAACAGCTTCGATCAGATGATCGATCGAACGATTGAGCGCGAGCATTATTTCATGGCGCAGATGAAGCAACTTCATCCGCTGGTGGAAACCTATATCCAGAATCTGAAACAGGACAAGGATTTGGACGCGCCTGTCCCGGTCAGCGACGTTTACTTCCTCGGCCGTCTGGATATGAGCGATGGGGCGGACGATCGCACGTTCTCCTCGCCCACGACCGCCGGTCTGGGCAAGCGCATGCTGAGCAAACTGAAAGATGTGTACTCGGTGAAATTCCTGCCTCTCGGCTTCGCGCAGATGGTGATTCTCGATCAGGATTTTCAGCGCCGGAACTATGATTTCACCTTCGTCCGCCGTGAGTTCCTCGGCGAAGTGCGCTGCGTAGTGCTCGACGTAGCGCCCAAGAAAGGCGCGCCCGGCGGCCGCTTCCTCGGCCGCATTTGGATTGAAGATCAGGACTACAACATTGTCCGCTTCAACGGCACTTATACCCAGGCGCGGCGCAACAGCTATTACCTGCATTTTGACAGTTGGCGGCAGAACCTGCGCCCAGGCACATGGCTTCCCTCGCTGATCTATTCCGAGGAGTCCGATATGAAGAGCCGCCTCGGTCAAACGCTGCACTACAAAGCGCAGACGCGGCTCTGGGGATATAACCTCAAGGATCTGCGGCGCAACTCCGAGTTCACCGAGATTACGGTTGATTCCCCGCAAGCGGTGCAGGACCAGAGCCAGAAAGCGCAGGATGCGACTCCGATCGAAGCACAGCGAGAGTGGGAACGCCAGGCCGAAATCAACGTACTTGACCGGCTGCAACAGATTGGCCTGCTGGCTCCGGAAGGCGAAATCGACAAGGTGTTAGCGACCGTCGTCAACAATGTGATGGTCACCAACAACCTCGACATACAACCGGAGGTCAGGTGCCGCGTGCTGATGACCACGCCCCTGGAATCCTTTACCATTGGACATACGATCGTCGTGAGCCGGGGCATGATCGACGTGCTGCCCGACGAGGCGGCGCTGGCCATGATTCTGACGCATGAACTGGCGCACATCGTGCTCGGCCATCACCTCGATACCAAGATGGCCTTCAATGATCGTATGTTTTTCCCGGATGATCGCACTTTCGAGCGTATGGATTTCGCTCGCGATCGCGCGCAAGAGGAAGCCGCCGACAAGAAAGCGATCGAGTTGCTCGACAACTCGCCTTACAAAGACAAGCTGGGCAACGCGGGCTTGTTCCTCAAGGCAGTGCAGGCGCGCGCGCCGGAGTTGAAAAATCTGATCCGCGCGCATCTCGGCGACAGCCTGCTTAATGGCAACGCTACGAGGATGTCGTCGTTGATGACGGCATCGGCGCAATTCGACCCGAAGAAAACCGATCAGGTCGCGGCGCTTCCGCTGGGTGGCAGAGTCAAGGTCGATCCGTGGAACAATCAACTGGAATTGATCAAGACGAAGCCGGTGGCGATCACCACCGCTGCGGAGAAAATGCCCTTCGAAGTGACGCCCTTTTTCCCATTCCTGACCAGACTTGGCACGACTCCAGACAAAACGGCGCCGGCCCCGGAGAAAACGGCGGCAGCTCCTTCGGGACGGTAGGAAGCACGCCTCAGGCTCGTGAGTTTTCCGGAGTTGCGGCGCACAGGCTCGCGCTGGGTGCACCAAGTCTTTAAGATAAAAACTTTGGGAACTTTTCCTTCAGGCCGAATAACAGCGGAAAAATCAGGGGAAGCCCCGCGCCGAACATAAGGGGGGCTCGGTCGGGGAGTTACTGCGACAATTGACTGCCGACTTGAGAAAAAACGTTGTTGGCGTTGCTGCCAATTAATTTCACCGTGCCAATAACAATAACGAGAATGACGGCAAGCATCACCGCGTATTCCGCAACGTCTTGACCGGTGTCCTCATTCCAAAATTGACGAATTCTAGTAATCACTGTTACCCCCTGAACAGCGGCGCGCCCGATCCACACACCTCGGGACAATATTTCGCCGTCGTAGATTATTAAGGTATCGTAAATCGAGCCTCGATCCCAATAGCACCGCAGTGCCTGATATGGCACTATCGTGCCATCCGCAAAAATCTACGCAATTCGGCTAAATCATTGATTCAGTGTTGATTAGGTGATTACGTGAGGCAAATTCCTGGTTTACCTTATAGGCTGAGCCATGCCCATTGGTGCCCCGGGCTCGAACAATATGAGTTGGATTAATGGCCGCCGCCTGCGCGCTCACGGCATAATTCTCGCCCTCTGCTTGTGGTCGGTTTATGGCTGGATACTCACCACCCCGAGCCTGCGCGACCGCAACGGTAACCTGAAAGGAGCTGACTTTTCGCATCTGTACACGCTGGGATCGGTGGCGCTCACGCATCGTACGGCCGAGTTGTACGACGTGAACGCGCAAGCCAAGCTCACAGCAAGCCGCATTCCGGGCGCAGCCGGAATCGCCTATATCCCGATGTATCCCCCGCAAGTCTCCATCTTCTTCGCGCCGCTGGCGATGCTGCCTTATGCGGTGGCGTTGATCATCTGGCTGATGGTTAGTGCGGCTTTATACGGCGCTTGTTGCTACGCGCTATGGCTTGCCTGCCCAGATCTGCGTAACCAGCGTTGGACCGTTCTGCTGCTCGCCATTGCGTTTCCCGGTTTCTTCCACTTGATGGTATGGGGACAAACGTCGGCAATGGCGCTCGCCTGTTTCACGGCGGCGTTTTTCTTCTTGCGTGCTGAGAGACCATTTCTGGCAGGGCTGGCGCTGGGATGTTTGATCTTTAAACCTCAATTGGGAGTCGCGGCGGCGATCCTCTTCATCTACACGCGTGCGTGGGGAGTGATCGCCGGAGGCATTGTCTCTGCCGCGGCTCAGCTAGCTCTGCCCGCGATTTATTACGGAGCAGAATCGTTGCGCGCATGGGTGCGCGTGATGCGCAGTGTGGGCTATAACGTCGCAGTGCTCGAACCACGTCCCTATCAGACGCACAATCTGCGAATTTTCTGGACGATGCTGGTTCCCGGCCAGACGCTGCCGTTTGCGCTTTACATTATCAGTGCGCTGGTGATCCTCGGATTGACGATCACGGCCTGGACTCGCCGCCCAACTCTGCCTTTAGGTCTGCGCTACTCAGCGTTGTTGCTGGCGAGCGTATTGGTAGCGCCGCACCTGGTTGTGTATGACCTGGTAATTCTTGCGCCAGTTTTTCTGTTGATGGCGGACTGGATTATTGCGCAAGCGAGAATCGCGCAGCCGCCCGGTTCTCATTGCTTAGCATCTATGAAGGTCGTTCTTTACGTGGCCTACTTGGCGCCGCTGCTAAGCGGGCCAATCGCCCGCTGGGCGCACCTGCAAATTTCAGTTGTGATAATGAGCGGATTAGTTTATGTCATCTGGCGGTCGGTCGATGGTCGCTCGCCGTTGGTCGCTAGATGAGCCGCAAAAGACTAACTACCGACGACCAACGACTGATCTTCGCGCTACACAATCGTCTTCAACGGCAGCCCCTGATTCACCGCAAACAGCGCCAACTCCAGCCGCGTCGATACGCCTAATTTGTCGAAAATATTGCTGAGGTGGTGCTTGACCGTGTCTTCGCTGATCTTGAAATACTCGGCGATTTCGCGGTTGGCGTAGCCTGCTACTACTGCCGAGACGATCTCAAGTTCGCGTGGCGTCAGGCCGAATTTCTTCTGTTTCGTTTCCTCATTCGTACTCTGCATCAGATTGCGCAGATACTGCACCAGGTTCGAGACGCTGTCGCGCCCCACCCAATACTCACCGGCCATCACCGCATGGATGCTCTTGAGCAAGAGTTGTGTGGCGGAATCCTTCAGCACCACGCCACGCGCTCCCAATTGCAAGGCTTCTACGACCTGTTTCTTTTCCGCCGCCGCCGTCAGCAGGATGATGCGAACAGCACCCGCAGCGCCGGGGCGCGTGCTGAGGTCGCGCAACGCCTCCAGGCCTGTCTGGTGGGGCATGGCAAGATCGAGCAATAGAATGTCGGGCTTGATCTCAGTCGCCAGCTTCACCGCCTCCAGACCATCGCAGGCTTCGCCGACTACCTTCATGTCGCCTTCGGATTCGAGCAGGCGGCGCAGCCCGTCGCGAAAGATAGGATGATCGTCGGCAATCACAATGCGTATGGGATGAAGGCGTTTTTCCGTTGTTAGCCTATCCGCCGGTCGATCTGCCGTTCGATCCGTCGTTCTATCCATTGTCGGCCTGCCCATCGTATGCCTGTCGCCTGGCCTATCCATGACTTGCCTTTCTCGCCGGCGGAATGCGTACCTCCAGCCGCGCGCCATGGCCCGGTGTCGATTCTATCGCGAGTTCGCCTGCCAGCAACCTCACCCTTTCGCGGATTACCGCTGGCCCCTTGCCGCTCGTCTCCAGTTCCGTGTGCGATAGCCTTCCCGAAAACGAAAATCCCTTGCCATCGTCTTCGACTGTCAGTTGCAGATTCCCCGCCCGTTGCGCTAAACGTACCAGCACGTGGTGCGCTCCGCTGTGCTTGCGCACGTTCACCAGACTTTCCTGCACAATGCGCGCCAGTTCGCGGCAGCCTTTCTGCGCCAGGTCCACGCGCTCCAGTTCGCTGACGAATTCCGCGGCAATACCAGTCTCTCGCCGGAAGCGCTCGACTGTGTCGGAAATAAAGCCGAGCACGCGATCCGCATCAACCTCGAACGATTTCATCGCCTGCATCAGTTCGCGCAACTTCAGAACTTCTTCGCGCAGCAATTTTTGGATGCGGCCCAACTCGGAATTTACCACCGGCGCCTGGGTTCCCGACTGGCGCCGCAGCACGTCGAGTTGCATTTCCACCGCGATCAGCGATTGAATCGCTCCGTCGTGCAGCTCGCGTGCGAATCGCGCACGCTCCAGCGCCCCGGCCCGCTCGCGCAGGCGCCGCATCAGATACACGTTATAGATCGCCGGGCCGACCTGTTGCGCAAACTCCTGCAGGAATCTCATTTCCTCTTCCGGATCGCCCATCATCGCGGCGTCGAAGAGGAACACGCGGCCGGTCCACTCGGCGCCAAATGCCAGGGACACGGAAACCATCGTTTCAAATTTTTCCAGATGCGCCAGCGCGTCCAGATATTCCGAACTGACCTCGCGCAGCCGAACTCCCTCACGATTCAGGAGCACGGTGCGAAATCCATTGCCGTTGCGCGCGGCATAAATCGCGTCCGCCGGCGATTCGAAGATATAGGCCTTTTCCGTTTCCGGCAGAGCTTCGCGCCAGCGCAATACTTCGCCGCCTGCGAACCGGCTTACTTCGGCGAGAAACACGCGATAACTATTCATCTCCTGCGAAGCGCTCAACACTCGAGTCGCCCCGAAAATGTTCATCACCTCGCCCAGAATCTGCTGCATGGTTCCGGTCAGTCCCGCCTCCACATGCGTTGAACTCAGCACGCGCATGATCACGGCACGCTCCGCCCGCACCTTCTTCTGATTTTCAGACATGTAGCCCAGCAGGAATCCAAGCACGACCAGATAGACCGAACTCATGAAGAGCTGCTGCGGATCGAGTTCGCGCACGCTCACGCCCAGGCGCGGCAGATGTGCGATGTGCAACCAGCGATCGACGACATGCTCCAGGCCAGCTTGCACCGCATAGGCTTCCACCTCCAGCAGCGCCACGGCGATCACTGCGGTGCCCACCGTCTCCCACAATCCCCAGCGATAAGCCGCCGCGGCCATTACGAACACGAAGAAAAGGAAGAACGGTCCATGCTGCGCCGATGCGAACAAGGAAATCAGGACCGGCCAGAGGATGTCGATCGCATGCACCACCAGGCGAAAAGCACGAGTCGACTGCGGCCGGAAGCGCAGCAACAACATCACCACCACCGAATGCGCCAGGTAGACGATCAGCAGCCAGTTGAGCCAGCGTGAGTATACGAAACCGCGCTCCGGCTCTATCCACAGGGCAAATTCCGCGGCGATGGTCAACGCGACCCGTGCGGTTGCCAGCCAACGCTCGGTGCGCCTTATTTCGCCCGGACTCAGCGGCGCCCGAAAACGCCACAAGCCACGATATCTAGGGATTATCCAAGACAAGGGATTCTCGTCGCGAAAGCCATCCGACAAAGTGGAGCGACTATTCTAATGGCAATTGTCACCGAACTCCATGAGCATCTTACTGTAGAGGCGAGACTTGCCATGTTTCAGCCTATATCCTCATCCTAAGAGATCAGCGAAGATGGTTACTCTAGTAACCTCTTTAAGCCCACGAACCGCTCTAGAATGGAGGCGGGGTTTGTCTGTCTTGAATACGATCACCAAACTGTGGCTCGCGCTCCTGGTCACGCTGGTTCTGGCCCAGACGGCGGCTTCTCTCCTGATGTCGCGGGGAGCCACGCTTACGATTGCCAGCGACCTGATTCAGGGCAGTCTTCTGCTGGTGGCCACTGTGGCCTTCCTGCTTAATACCTCGCGCTTACGCTGCCCCACCTTCCACATACGACTGTTCTGGATCCTGATGAGCGCGGGCATGCTCTTATGGCTGACCTATCAGGGAATGTGGAATTACTTCGAGGTCTTCAAGCGTGTGGATGTGCCCGATCCATTTGCGGGAGACGTCGTACTCTTCCTGCACTTGGTGCCGATGATCGCAGCCGTGGCCGTGCTTCCTCATCTTCGAGAAGATGAGCGCGACGAACGCATACGCATGCTCGACCTCACTCTGCTTTTCACCTGGTGGGTCTTCATTTATGTGTATGCGGTCATACCATGGCAAGCCGTGCGGGTCGACGAGGCAATTTACAGCGCGAACTTTAACTTCACTTATCTAACCGAGAAACTAGTCCTCCTCGGCTGCCTCGCCGTGGTCGCTTATACGGCGCATGGAGGCTGGAGGCAGTTTTACGGACAACTGCTCGGCGCCAGCGCACTTTATGCTTCCAGTTCTTACGTCGCTAACTGGGCCATTGGCCACAAGATTTACTATAGCGGCAGCTTTTATGACATCCCGTTGACGGTTTCTATCGCCTGGATGGCGGCTGTTCCTCTGCTCGCTCGCCGGCAGCAGTTGCCCGAATCCAAACCATCGCAGCCGTTCCTCGGCGTCTGGATCACGCGCCTCAGCATGCTCGCGCTCTTCAGCCTGCTGTGGGCGGCGATGGAGGCTAAGCTGGCGCCCGCACTTCCAGATACCGTCAAGGCTTTCCGCATCAGGGTGAGTCTTGCCACCATGATCGTGATGGGCATTGTGGTTTTCTGGCGTCAGCGCCTGCTGCGAGACGAGCTGTCGCAGTTTCTGGAACGATCGCGCCGTTCCTTCGACGACCTCAAAGCTTTGCAGGAAAAGCTTATTCAGTCCGAGAAGTTGGCATCGCTCGGCCAGTTGGTAGGCGGTGCGGCGCACGAGATCAATAACCCGCTCACCGCCATGCTGGGATACTCCGAGTTGCTCAGCGCATCCGCGTTGCCGCCGGAAGAACAGATTCAGGCAGCGCAAATCGGAGAACAGGTTCGGCGTACCACCACGCTGGTTGCGAGTCTGCTGACTTTTGCCAGCCAGGCTCCGGCGAAGTTGGCCAGCGTCGATCTCAATTCAGTGCTGCAAACGGCGGTGCGCCTGCTGGCTCCGAAATTGGAGGCGAAGTCCACTTCGATGCGCATGGAACTGGCTCCATTGCTTCCGCCCGTGCTCGCCGACTCCAACCAGATTCTTCACGTCTGCCTGCACCTTGCAGGGCAGATCAGCGTGCCCGCCGAGCGCGGAGCGCGCTCGACCTTGTTTGTTCATACCCACAGCAAAGGCGATCGCGTGCTGGTTGACTTTTCGTCTTTTGATCCTTCAGAACGGTCTTCCTCGCAGTTACCGGCGAACTTCCTGGCGCTGAATTCCGAGGGTGCGAACAAGGCTTCTACGCTCTCTCTAAGCGCATGTTGCCGCATCATTGAAGAGCATGGCGGCCTCCTCATGCGGTCGTCGACTTCCGGCGGCGGCGCGTTCCGATTAGAACTGAAAGTCACCAGCAGCGCGGTCGGACGCTCGGCGTACGCGCCTAATCGCGCCGCGGCGCGGGGCAGTTTGTAACTTTTCTTCTATAGAAGATGGCATCGTGAACGAAGCGCTGGGCCCAGGCATGTCATGGCGCGGCCGGGTTACATAGGTCCTTCGCTTCGCTCAGGATGACAACACGGATTTGGATTCGACGATGGGCGTTATTTCCACCGTTCTCTTCAACTGTCCGCACGCCGCGAAAATGTCGCGCCCTCGCGGCCGCCGCACAAACGCCGGAATTCCCGCCTCGACTAAAATCGATCGAAACGCCGCCACCCGCTCCTGGTCGGGCGTCCTGTAGGGCAATTCGGTCCCCGGATTCATCGCGATCAGATTGATTCTCGCCCGCAGCCCTCGCACCAGTTCCACCACCTCGCGCGCCTGTTCCGGAGCATCGTTCACCCCCGCCAGCAGCACATATTCAAATGTCATCTTCTCCCGCGTCCGCAGCGGGAATTCCCGCGCCGCATTCATGAGCTGTTCCAGGTTCCATTTACGGTTCAGCGGCATCACTTCGCTGCGCAATGTGTCGTTCGACGCATTTAGCGAAATCGCCAGCTTCGGACGCACCGGCTCCTGCCCAAAATCCCGAATCCGCGGCACGATTCCCGCCGTCGACACGGTCATTCGTGACTCAGGAATGCCCACGCCCTCGACCAGCAGTCGCACTGACTTCATGAAGTTGTCATAATTCAAGAAAGGCTCGCCCATGCCCATGAAAACGATGTTCACGCGCTGCAGCGGAGGCTCGACTCCTTGATCGCGCAGCACCGCCGCGATCTGACCAACGATCTCACCCGCCTCCAGATTCCGCTTTACTCCGAGCAGCGCCGTGAAGCAAAACTTGCAATTCACCGCGCATCCCACCTGGCTCGACACGCAAATGGTCGACCTTCGCCACGTCGAGGGAGCCGCGCCGCTCTCCATCTCGTCGCCGGCCTCGCTTCCGTCGCCGGTTTCGCCGCCGTCTCCCTCCGGCATCCAAACTGTCTCGACCGTCTCGCCGTCGGCCATGGTCATCAAATAACGCACCGTGCCATCGTTTGAAACAAACTTGCGCGCAATCGCGGGAAAGCCGACCACCCAGCCTTCATCTGCAAGACGGGCACGGTATTCCAGCGGCAGCGTTGAAACCTGATCCAACCGTTCAATCTTTTGCCGGTATATCGCATCAAATAGCTGCTGGCCGCGATAGGCAGGCTGGCCGGTCGCGGTTGCGAGGTTTGTAAGCTCATGCAAGTTAAGCCCTAAAAGTGATTTTTCGGACGGCTGCTGCATAAAGGATGCGTGGAATAATTCTTTGTAAGCTTAACAAAACCAATACTGATAATCTCAAGTCCTCGGGCGCCAAGGTTTGTGGGACAATAAATACGGGGGTCGTTCTTATCCCATATCATTCTGTCTTCCGCTCAAGTCGACTTTGAATCGATGCGCGGCTTGAGCGTCAATCAACAGTTCTTACAAATTAGACGCCCTTCAGCGGGCTAGGAAGCATTAATAGCAACTAATGGTAAAAGAAACGCGCAGCATTCGTCGTCAAGTCCTGCCGAATGGCCTCACCGTCATTACTGAGCAGATGTCTCACATCCGGTCGGTGGCGATCGGCATTTGGCTCAAGTCCGGTTCCCGCGACGAAGACTCGGAATGGAACGGCATCTCCCACTTCATCGAGCACATGGTTTTCAAAGGCACGGAGACGCGTTCGGCCGAGGCCATCGCCCGCCAGGTAGATTCCATCGGCGGCAACATGGATGCCTTCACCGCCAAGGAATGCATCTGCTTCAATATTAAGGTTCTCGACGAGCACCTTCCGGTCGCCATGGATGTTCTCAGCGATCTCGTGCTTCATCCCGTCTTCGATGCCGGAGACATCGCGAAGGAGCGGGGCGTCATTCTCGAAGAAATAAAAATGGATCAGGACAATCCCGACTACCTCGTCCACGAGATCTTCACTCAGAGTTTCTGGAAAGATCACGCGCTCGGTTTGCCCATCCTCGGCACACGCGACACGGTTAAAAAGTTTGAGCGTCCTGTGGTTAACCGCTTCTATGGACATCACTTCGCGCCCGGCAACCTCATCGTCAGCGCCGCCGGCAACCTCGAGCACAGTCATTTTGTCGAGTTAGTCGAGAAGTATTTCGCGCAAGTCAAGCCGGCGAAGAATGGATTGCACTCGCCTGCACCCAAAACTTATTCGCGGATCAATCTGCGCAATAAGAAATCGCTAGAGCAGGTGCAGATTTGCATCGGCGTTCCTTCGCACCCCATGGCCCATGAAAGCCGCTATGCTTCGTACATCATGAATACGCTGCTCGGCGGAGGCATGAGTTCGCGTCTTTTCCAGAACATCCGCGAGCGCCAGGGTCTGGCCTACTCCATCTACAGCGATCTCAACCCTTATCGCGATACCGGCTCCATGTGCGTTTATGCAGGAACTTCGCGCGAGTCGGCAATCAAAGTGGTTGAGTGCGTCGTCGAAGAATTTCGCAACCTGAAAACCACGCCGGTGCCCGAAGAAGAATTGCGCCGTTCTAAAGATCAACTCAAGGGCAGCCTCATGCTGTCGCTCGAATCTTCGACCGCGCGCATGTCGAACCTCGCGCGCCAGGAAATGTACTATGACCATTTCTACGGTCTCGACGAACTGATCGAACGCATCGAAGCGGTCACCGTCGAAGACCTGCAGCAAACCGCCGAGGAGTTCTTCCGCACCGAACAGATCGCCGTCACCATCCTCGGCAATCTGACGGGCCTGAAACTCACGCGCGATCAGTTGGCCTGTTAGAACCGTTTACTTGAGTGCATCGGCGCCCGCCTTGGCGCACTGCGCGTCCTGTGCACTGGCGCCGCCGGAAACACCAATTGCTCCGACGATTTTGCCGTCGCTGACCAACGGAATGCCGCCCTCAACCGGCGTCGCGCCTTGCAATCCCAAAACGCGCAGGCCTTCCCCGCCAGCCGCCAGCGCATCCTGAAAGGCCTTTGTCGGCCGCTTGAACAGCGCAGCGGAACGCGCCTTATCAATTGCGACGTTGGCGCTTCCGAGTTGCGTGTTATCCATCTTCTCGTAGTAAACGAGATTTCCGGCCGGGTCGACGATCGCCACCGCCATTGACCAGTTGTTCTTTGCCGCCTCGGCCAGCGCTGGCATGGCCGCCTTCTTCGCGGCTTCGAGAGTAATGCTTAAGCCGTAGGGATTGGGCATCTGCGCGAGTGCGGCAGTTGACGCGCAGAGGAGGAACACGAAGACGATGATCATTCTTCCGACAATCATCGTTCCGAGATTCATCCTTCCGGCGATCATGTTTCCAATAGATCTCTGTGACATGGTTGGTTCTCCTTGTTAGGTGGACCCGATGCAAGACAACCACAACTACACCCGGGATATTCGGCGAGTGGTCCGCTCTGAACTTAACGACCAAGATTACGCGGTCGCACGAAGGAACTCACCCGTCGCCCACGTTGCAGACAAGCTAATGGCCGCGGTCATTCCTGTCAATCCACCGCGGACGTAGAGCGCGCTCAAGAAAAACGTAGCTTGGTGCTTAATAGGCTGTGACGGGCGGACGTGAGATGCTCAATCCATCAGGAGCAGAGCGCAATCGGGCATGACGATTCTGGAAAACGTTCCGCTGGCTCCACTGACGACCTTACAGGTCGGAGGAGCCGCGCGCTATTTCGCGGAAATAAAAAGAGAGGACGAAGTCCGCGGGTTGGTGCAATTCGCGGAAGCTCGCGACCTGCCCTTGTTTGTGCTGGGCGGAGGAAGCAATCTGGTTATCGCCGATGCGGGCTGGCCCGGCTTGGTGCTGCGCGTTGCCATCGGAGGCATTCTCTTTGACCCGCGATCCACCTCCAGCCGCTCCGTGCATTTCAGCGTGGGCGCAGGCGTCAACTGGGATGACTTTGTCGCGCAAGCGATCGCGCAGAATTGCGCGGGAGTCGAGTGCCTGAGCGGAATTCCGGGCAGCGTGGGAGGCACGCCGGTGCAGAATGTGGGTGCCTACGGGCAAGAGGTCGCCGACACCATCGAATCGGTGCTCGCTTTCGATTTGAAACAGGATCGAATTGTGAACTTGCCGAAGCCGGCCTGCGGATTCCGTTATCGTGCGAGCATCTTTAACACCACCGAGCGCGGCCGTTACATCATCCTGCGAGTGAACTATGGATTGAAGCGGGGCGGCGCTCCGAGTTTGAAGTACGCCGATTTGCAAAAACATTTTGCCGAAAGAAAAACGCCGCCTTCGCTCGTCGAGATGCGCGCGGCGGTGCGAGAAATTCGGCGCGCGAAAGGCATGCTGATTGTTCCCGGCGACGACGATTGCCGCAGCGCCGGGTCATTCTTCAAGAATCCTGTGCTCAGCGAGGAGCAATTCAAAGAGCTGACCGAGCGCGCCGCGGCTAAAGGATTCATCATTCCTAGTTACCCCGCGCTCGATGCCCAGCACAAAGTTTCGGCGGCGTGGCTGGTGGAGCACTCCGGATTTTCGAAGGGTTACGCGCTTGGAGCCGCCGGGATTTCGGCAAAGCACGCGCTGGCACTGATTAACCGCGGAGACGCGAAAGCGAGCGATATTGTACGGCTGAAGGATGAAATCCAGCGCGGCGTGCGTGAAGCGTGGGGGATTTTGTTGGAGCCGGAGCCGGTGTTCGTGGGATTCACATAAGAAAAAAAGGGCGGCCCATCCCGAAGCAACAGCTCCCCCATGCCGGCCCAGAGGTGTCCGTGACCGCGGAATCCGCCCTAGTCCTCTATCGGCACGGTGGCCCGCCGGCTTTAGCAAATTATTTGTGAACGATCCAGCCCGAGTAATGTTCTTCTTAAACCGGAGCAGACGTGATTGCAGAATCCCTTATTTGGTACACCGCGGACGATGTTCAATCCGCGGCAGCTGCAGTTTTCCGCGAAGGTTACTTTTCAGGAGTGGTCGCGGAATAGCTCAAACGTGGTTGGTTAGTTAGCCCCGGCACGCGCCAAGGCTCGCTTGACCGTTCCTTCCAGCGCCTGTTTGGCTGAGGCGTATTCTTCTCCGGTGATGGTGCCGAGCGACCGGTCGATTTCAAGTTGACGCAGCTCTGTGGTCAGAGCCCCCAGCATTGACGCGGGCGCACTCGCTGTTTGCGTGGCCTCGTGTACAGTTTTCGCGTGTTCAGCCTTGGTGGTGGCTTTGTTGGATAGGCGTCGCGCACCCCAGAATAGAATGCCGTAGACCCCAAGCATCACAGCGCCGGTGACCAGCACCAACCATTTCTCCTGAGATTGCGCCTGGGACGACCGGGCGAAAATCCCGAGGGGAGCTCGCGCGTCCAAACCGTTTGCGGCTTGAGTTGCAGCTTGGGGCTTGACTGCTACCTTCGGAGCAGGAGCGGGCGGCACGGGAACTGGCGCCTTCGCCGGAGATTGCGCTTGCAGAGCTGGAAGCGGGCCAATTCCCGAGATTTCGAAAGCGGGTCCTTCTCCCGCTCTTACCAGATTCGCCGCTTCGACTTGATAGCGATCATTGCCGGTGCGAAGGATTTGGAAAGCGGCAGACCGCGATGTGAATTTCATCGTTGCCGGAATCATGACTGCGAGCTGTTGCAGCGGATACACGTTCTTTGTGCGAAACGCGGCGTGGCCAGCGTAAGGCAGGTTGTAGTTAAACGCGAACTTTGTGGCCCCGGGTTGCAAGGGGAAGTTGACTGCATAATGCCCGGGGTCGCCGGGCACCGGCGTCGCGGAAATCAGCGAAGCAATTCTTCCGGGGCCAGCGGCCAGAGCGGAATCCAGTTCGGCATGGGCGGGCAAGTAAGTTTCAAACGTACTGTTGCCAGCCTGCGTCAGCGGCGGGTTGGAATCATTTCTAATTTCGATCATGTCAGAGACGTGAAGATGATTGCCCTGTGCCCCTATGCGGATGATTTCGATACTACCGGTGACGCCTTGCACTCTTGAGACGGCGTCGAAAACTTCGATGGAGATCGTCTCGCCCACAGACGCTTGCTGATCGTAATTGACGCCCCGGTAAACGACTCGCACCAGATGCGGCTGGTTCGGATACTTTACGTCGAAAGTGAAATGCCCTTGCGAGTCCGTGTGGGTGCGTGCTTCCTCCTGCATGCTTGGCTGGAGGCTTTGCGTATCCACGCTGGGTTCAATCAGTCGAAAAAGAATGACTTCGGCGCCAGCTGCGACCTGGCCGCGGGTCTGATTGCGGACTACGCCGGTGATTGAATCTGCAGCCGACGCGGCAACGGAACAAACAGCGATGAATACTACGCCCAGAATCATACCTCGCCAGAATTGCCTATCGCGGATAGCTATCACAGGCTTCCTCCTACGGGCGATTGGTTGGATTCACTGAGTCACGGCGTTCTCGGCCAGGTGTCCGGGCTGTTGCGATGCTCGGCCGAATATGATTCCAGTTTCCACTTCCACAGGCTGCCCATCCCGGAGGTAGCGCTTGAACTTCCACTGGCCAAGAGCTTCGGTGATAGCCTTTGCCTGGTCGGGAAACGCACTCAGGAAATGAATGTGCTTTATCTTGCCTTCTTTGTCGATGATGATTCTTACCGGCACTGGATTAAACCTATGCTCGGTAAAGACGGGATTAACTTTTGCAATCATGTTTTCGTCGCGCACATAATCCTTGATGCATACGGGGACCGCGCTTCCACCCGCTTCAGCCGTAGCATTGGCTTGCGGCGGCAACCGCATCTTATTCAGGTCGCGCATCAGGTTCTCGAGCAGTTTTGTGTCGCGACTGCTCAGCACTATCTGCAACACGTGGCAACGCATCTCGGTTGCAAGAACATACCAATGAAGCTCGGCTACAGGCGACCAGTAGGCGAAAAAGGTGAAGGAGCGATCGACGATCTTCATCTGCGTGGGCGGTAGTTCCACTTTGTAATCAGCCTGCAAATTATCTTTCTCAAAATTGATGAGTTCCACCGCGTTGGCCGTTGGCGGCGGCGAGAAGAACATGTCTTGAGCGGTGACGAGAATATTTGCCCGGGCAGGCCCTTTGAACGTGTCCGCGGGCGTGATCTGCGCGAGGACGTAACGGCCGCTGTCGGACGGCGGCGGGCCTTCATATTTCTGCCTCCAGTCCGGAGGCAACGAGTAAGTCATCCCAAAATATTTGTTAGTAAGGATATTGTTAGTTATGTTCCCGCCCTCGGGCACGGGAGTTACAGAATCGCTTGCGCTGGGGCGAGCGCCTTTTACCAGGACTACTCCCTCGGGGACTTTTGTCAGTTGGCCGGCGGAGTTCGAGGGGAAGTCCATGTTGTTCCTCGGAGCGCCTTGTCCCCAGGCCAGCAACGACGCGGACCACGCAAGAGCAAGTGAGACACGCACGAATCTATTCATACTTCTCCTCTGAAGCAGAAGCCTGCAGGCGAGACACTTTCGTTATCTCGCCTGCAAGCATGACTCACGACAGTTAGAGCGAGCGCAGGAAATCTAACAATTCCTGTTGTTGCGTGCTTGAGAGGCTTTTGAAATTCTCAATCACCGTGTTAGCTTCGCTGCCGTTGCTGGCATGATCCTCGATAGCGGTAATAAGGTTGGTGGTGCGGCCATCGTGGAGCAAGAAGATGCGTTGTCCCAGGCCCCACAAGGGAGCGGTGCGGAACTGGTCGCCGCCGGCGCCGCCCTGCGACACGTTGTCCGCCAAAGTATTACCCATGGTGTGGATCTCAATATCCGAGAACGCATTGACCAGGGCATTGCTTAAGGCAGGAGCGAAGTTTGACTGTTGCGTTGTGCCGGGCGTTGGATTGTGGCAGGTCGCACAGCCGATCGAACTGAACAAGGCACTCCCGGCGGAGATTGTCGACGCAGAGACTGACTGCCCGTTCAGCACAACTCCGCCTGGTAGCGGCGGAGCCAGGAAGCGCATGAAGTTGGCAAACGCCGAGACATCATCGAGAACGGCTGCGTTCGGTGTAGAGTTCGGGTTCGACGTGTCTTCCGGATAACCAACTCCGGCGAGGTTCAGGCAGCTTGCGATCAGGCCGGTGTCACCGGTGCCACCGTTGCCATCCTCACCTGGCAGGGGGCGTTCGTTTTGGAACACCTCATTAGTGATACCCATCTCAACGTTGTAGGCCTCACCGGCAAAGAGGTGCAGCGATTTGTTTTGCGCCTTCCATCCGAAACGGGCGATGGTGCCGTCGTTGCCGTTGTGGTTGAAAGTTCCGGTGATACCAAAATTGTTTTTGAGATTGGTGGCTTGATTCTTGAGCAACGTTGAGTCGTCAAGGTTCTCGATCAAGCCAGCGCCAAACGTGGGCGTGGGAATGCGGAAGATTACATTGTTCTCCTCTACCGCCAGGGCGAAGCTGGGCTGCGGCAGCGCGGTGGCGCTGTTGCAGGTGCCGGCGTCGGAGCGGCCAGTGACGGTGAATAGATCTTCCACTCCACCAATGATCACATTGGTGTTGACCGAGCCATTGGAGTTAAATCCGAACGGGAACCGCGCTTCACGGGTTGGACCATTCGCAGTAATAAACGACGGCATGGTGTTGCCGGGGGCAACTCCGTTGCTGGTGAATTGGAACTGGGGATTGACGGCAGCGCCAGTTCCGCCAACGGCAGGTTGCGCGTGACAGGAACTGCAACTATTTGAGTTGAAGCGCGGTCCCAGGCCGACGTTGGCGGAGTTGGAAACCGTTTCCACTGCCTGGAAGCGCGTGAGACCGTCATTGAAGAACGCGGTGAAGCCGTTCGGGTCATCCGACCGATTGATGATGGTGACGCCGGTGCCGCGACTGGCACTCTGAACTCCGGGGTCGGTTTGAGCGAATGCGATTCCTGCGAAGAACAGCACCGCCGAGGTTAAAGCTGATATTAGTTTCTCTCTCCTGATCACGTTTCCTCCTTGATGGGCATTTTTCGTGATGGTTCGGGCCCTACTTCACGGTTCCTTGTCGAAAGCGTTTTCAGCGTAGCGTTTCGTGGGGACACGCCAGCGCCGCTCTACCCATGTCATTCGCAGACACGTGTCGCACAGACACGTATGACGCCAATGCCAGGGACAGAACTTTCCCCAAGGTTTTTCAGACAATAGTGTCGGGCGTTAATCTCCTCTTGAGGCCAAAAGGTCGAAGAGGAAGCATGCGACGTGTAGCCCTGACGAAGGGTCAGAGACTCGCGTCTCGCGTTGGTGTTTGAGGTCCCGCATTGCCCTGGCAGTCGAAACTGTCAACGTTCTGGCTGCGAGTTGAGCCTTCGCTTCTTAAGCAAGCGGCGCGATTGTTGAGCTCATGATCTTGGGGCGAGATGTTAGCACTTTCGAATATGATGTCAAGCTAAATTAGTAAAAAAAGCACAAGTTACTTATGCAAAACCGGCGCGGGGCGGGCTTTCTGGTGGATGTGACAGGGCTCAATGTGACTCATCCTACTCAGGCGGTAGTAACTGCTCTGCAGCGCAGGTTAGTCCACTTATAAACTTTCCGTTTCGCCCAGACGTGCACACGTCGGAAGCGCTGCTGTCACGGTTGGGTCGGCTGCAACGCGTTCGCACGGTCGATCACCCATTGTGGAAACACGGGAACTCCTTGCGGAGGATGGCCGAGAGTGATTGCCCAACGCTCAATCCACCCGGCACCTTCTTCGCCAACGAAAGTATCGGGCAGGCTGTAGGCCTGATCGCCTAACGCATCGCCTAGGGTGATGAAGCGATAGCCTCGCTTACGGGGTAGAGTTGACGAAAACGCAGAACGTAAAGACGGCAGCAGCGAGCGCCAAGATCTTAATCTTCTTCCTGAAAGCAGTCCGCTGGCGGGATGGGTGAGTGTGCGGTGTCGAGGACATTTAGACATATTAAGGCACGGGTCTTAAGGCACGGATCAGTGAACAGCCGGCTCACGCGCCATTCCGGCGGTGCAAGAAAATTAATAGTGAGCTAGGCTGTTCTGTCCAAACCCGTCGAAACCTAATTGAGGAGAAACATCGTGATCAAGCCCTTTCCGCGGTTGCTTCTGTCCGGCACTTTGGTCCTTACCGTGTTCGTTACTCTAAGCTTGGCGCAGAGTGATCAGAGTGTCGCTACTCAGATCGCTCCTAACGAAAATCTGGCGGTGGAAGGGGTACCGCCGATTCCTGGTGCCTTGGCGGCGAGCGTGGAGCGTTACAGCAATTATCGCGGCGCCGGCTTGGCGAGCTGGGATCCGCAAGGGCGCGAGATGCTAATTTCGACTCGCTTCGCCGACGTGGCGGAGATTCATCTGGTGAAGATGCCGGGCGGCGATCGCAGCCAGTTAACGTTTTATACGGATCCGGTGACGGAGGCGCATTTCAATCCGCAGAAAAGTGGCTACTTCGTCTTCAGCAAGGATGTTGGCGGCGGAGAATTCTATCAACTTTATCGATATGACTTGGGCAGCGGCGATATCACGCTGCTAACCGACGGGAAATCGCGGAATGTCGGCATGGTGTGGGCGCACGGTGGCAACCGAATCGCCTATGCTTCGACGCGGCGCAACGGCAACGACGTGGATATATGGGTCATGGACCCAGCTGATCCGAAAAGCGATCATATGCTGGCCAAACTTGATGGCGGAGGCTGGGAAGCGCTGGATTGGTCTCCGGACGGCCGGAAGATTCTGGCGATCAATGATGTTTCTGCGGAGGAGAGCTCGCTCTGGCTGATGGATGCGAACTCGGGAGAGAAGACGCTGCTCACGCCGAACAGCGATGTCAAGGTGAGCTACTCGGGTGGAAAGTTCAGCAAAGACGGCAAGGGAATTTACGTCACGACCGACAAAGATTCTGAGTTTCATCGGCTGGCTTACATCGACCTGGCGACGCAGCAGACTACTACCCTGACCAGCGACATTCACTGGGATGTGGCGGAGTTCGACCTTACTGATAACGGTAAGATGATCGCATTCGCGACCAATGAAGACGGCTTCGGCGTGTTGCACCTGCTTGACACTGCGACAAAAAAGGAAAGGTCCGTGCCCAAGCTGCCGACGGGGATCATCTCGGGCGTGTCATGGAATAAGAACAATCGCGACCTCGGATTCAATCTGACCTCGGCGCGCGCGAGTTCGGATGTTTACTCCCTCGACGTAGAGACGGGGAAAGTTGATCGGTGGACATTCAGTGAAACTGGCGGAATCAACACGGCCAACCTGCCGGAACCGGAGTTGATCCACTGGAAGAGTTGGGATGGGCGGATGATCAGCGGCTTTCTCTATCGGCCGCCGGCGAAGTTTACAGGGAAACGGCCAGTGATCGTTAACATTCATGGCGGCCCGGAGGGGCAGTTTCGGCCGGGATTCCTGGGACGCAATAATTACTGGCTCAACGAACTTGGCATCGCGATAATTTTCCCCAACGTGCGAGGATCGACCGGCTATGGCAAGACTTTTCTTTCGCTCGATAACGGTTTCTTGCGCGAGGGGTCCTATAAGGATATTGATACGCTGCTGGATTGGATTCAGCAGCAGCCTGAAATCGATTCCAACAAGATAATGATCACGGGGGGAAGTTATGGAGGGTTCATGACGCTCGCGGTCGCCACAAATTACAACGATCGCATTTGCTGCTCGGTGGATGTGGTGGGGCCGTCGAATCTGGTTACGTTTCTCGAGCACACCTCTGGGTATCGGCAGGATCTGCGGCGGGTGGAGTATGGGGATGAGCGCGATCCGAAAATGCGCGAGTTTCTGGAACGGATTGCGCCATACAACAAAGCCAAGAACATTACCAGGCCGTTATTTGTGATCGCGGGGAAGAACGATCCGCGGGTGCCGGCGAGCGAATCGGAGCAAATGGTGCAGATCGTCAGGCAGAACGGGACGCCGGTGTGGTGGCTGCTGGGTAAGAATGAAGGGCATGGCTTCCGCAAAAAGCAGAACGTCGACTACCAGTTTTACGCCACGGTGATGTTCGTAAAGCAATATCTGGTGAAGTAGGGTGGGAGGATCTGAAAGGGGTGGAAACTAGGAAGATGCCGACGATTGATCCAATCAGCGGCGGATAGCTTCCCCAAACTATCCGCCACCGAGGATTTCGCGGAACGTCCTTTCAGCAAATCCCGCGCTCTACCTGTTAATGCGGGAACGGGGAGCGAAATGGGTCATGGGGCGAAAAAATATTTTTGACGTATCCTGTTCAAGAAAATAATGGAATTGGCGGCTTAAGAACGCAGAGGACTGCGCTAATGTTGCAATTCATTGCACGTTCGGCACGGAAATCCTGGGTACTAACTTAGTGACAACCAGAAACAATCCGGCAATCACGACGAAGATCATCCAGCTCGCCTCGGGACCGAGGAGACCGCCGGTCAGCCAATCGGGACCGGGCCACGCGGTGGCGAATAGTCGGCCTTCGGCAAACTCACCCGCGTTGCGTCCGGCAAAGAAATAAATGTTGCCGAAGTCGAAGGCGGCGTGCCAGCCGATGGCGAATGCCAGGTCACTGGTGCGACGGATTGTGATCGACAGTACGAAGGCCAATAAACCAGTGCAGGCAAAATCTTCCCAGCGCTCGTTGGGCTTGGTGAAATAATGAAGCGCTCCGAAGCAGAGCGCTAACACAGCGGCAGCGGGCCAAAAGCCGATGCCATCAGCCAAGGTGCGAAGCATGTAGGCGCGGAAGGCGAACTCCTCTACTACGCCGATCACAAGAGAAGCCGCAATCCAGAGCAGCAGGCCATAAACCAATGCGCTTCCATGGCTGGCGAGGCCGGTGATGCGATAGCCTCCGAAAGCTGCGATCAATCCAATTAAGAGCGCGACTGAGGCGGCGCCCCACGCTAAGCCCTTCCAGAAAAGGCCTCCGAAAAGCTGGCGTAGGTGCACGTAATAGTCGCTGAGGTGGCGGCGCTCGATGCGCATCATGACGAGAGTGGCGAGCGCGGTCGGAATCAATATGAGGAGAATGTCGGTGGCAATCAGCCAACGGGGATCAAGGAAGGCGTGCGGGCTGCCAGCGCCCAGATGGGTCCCGATATAGGTGATCGCGAGATGCGCTGCGACCACGATGGCGAACCAGATCAGCAATCTCCAGCCGGAGCGTATCTGGCCTTCTTGATTAATGAAGATTTTGCGCATGGTTGTCATCCGTTGTCTTATCCGACGTGACTAACAGGGTTTGGCGAGCAAAGTAAGAGTCGAAATCATATACGTATCTGATTCGTCAAAAGTTCGTCAGCTATGCCCAGACGAAAATCGGATCTTCCCCACCGTCAATCGGCCGAGAGAGCGTCGGCCGTGAACGAAGCCAGATCGCTGAATAGCTTCTCCAGGGTCGCTTCCCTTTCGGCCTCAGGCAGAGCGAGTTGTCGTTCCACTCGGTCCTCCATCTCGCGCAACTGCGGCTCGAGCGCTTTGCCGGCGAGATGCTGAAATAGCAGGCGGTGCGCGCCTTTGCGCTGCATGACTTCCAGTCCATCGAGCATCTGGCGATGCGACGTACCTTCCCAGATGGCTAGAATCATCGCCTCACGCAGCCAGCGCTCGACGCGGTTTTCCTGCAGTGTTCCCACACCGCCGTAGACCTCCATTGCCCATTTGGCGGTCTGGACGGCGAACTCTGCAGTCCAGTATTTGGCCAGATGGGCGATTAAACGAAAGAGATGGTAGCTCTCGGAGTATGGCGGCTTCTCCTGCCAAACTTTGTTGAGCATGTGGACGGCTCCCCACGCCAGTTTTGAAGCGGCACGCAGGCCGCGCACGCGATCGTCAAATTGCTGCCTTAGCAATGGATGCTCGACGATCGGTTTGCCGAAGGCTGTGCGACGCTGGGCATAGGCGTAGGCGTCGGCTATGGCGCGTTGGGCGAGTGCTACGCTGCCCACGCAGTTGGCTACGCGCGAGAGGTTGAGCACCTCGAGAATCAAATAGATTCCCTGTTCGGATTGTCCGAGGAGCCAACCCTCGCTATTGCGCAACTCGATCTCTCCGGTGGGAACCGAGCGGGTGGCGATCTTATCTTTGAGGCGGCGTATTTGATAGTTGAGCTGCCCATCTTCAGTGCGGCGCGGCACCAGGTACAGACTCAGGCCGCGTACATTTTGTAGCGCACCTTCCTGCCGAGCCGCAACTACCGCGAGTTCGGCGCCGGCATTGCTGGCGAAGTATTTGTCGCCGGTTAAGCGCCACTTAATTCCATCGCGTCGCGCAATCGTTTCCACTGACGCGCCCAGGTCGGAACCGCCCTTGATCTCGGTCATCCACGTCGCTCCCTGCCAGATGCTGTCATCTCGCAGCAACATGCGGGGCAAGAAACGTGCCTTCAGCTCAGGATCGCCATATTTTGAGAGCGGACAAATAGTCGAGAGAGAAACTGTGTAGGGACAGGCTAAGCCGGCGTCATAGAAACTGGTGGCGTAGAGAAGAAGGTAAGCGGGGAGTAGCGAATTGAGCTCAGGAGTTTGGTCAAAGACTCGCCAGAGCACGCCGGCGCGATAACCGCGTTTCAGCATGCGCCAGTATTCGGGTGGATACAGAATTTCGTCGACGCGCGCGCCCCACTTGTCGAACATGCGCAGCCATGGCGTTCCGGCGCGATCGACTGCGTCAGAGATGCCCTGCCCTTCGCTTTCGAACCACGCGTCATAGTCGTGCAACCAGTCGTGATCGGAGGGGATTCCAATGTGGAGCAGAAATTGCACCGGAGAATGCAGGACGTCGGAGCGCAAAATATCGACTGTCATAGTGGCCGAAAGTTTCACGAGCGCAAGAATTCTAAAGTCAACGCCCAAGCCTGACGCGCCGAATGCGGCTCGTAGGAGGCGCGTTCGTCGCAGAAGAATCCATGATCCGCGCGGGCAAATTCAACGTTCACGTAAGTCTTCTGGTGCGCGGTGAGGGCGTCGGCAACCGCTTTGCGGTGCTCAGGTGTAATGTGCTTATCCAGGCCACCCCATACGAGCAGCAACGGTGCTTGTTGCGTGGAGGCGCGATCGAGCAATCCAGGAGCGATGCCGCCTCCGTAAAACGACACGGCGGCTCGCAGAGGAAGAATGCTATTGGCGACAAAGGAAGCGCGACCACCCATGCAGAATCCAACACTGGAAATCTCGTTTGGTTTGACTCGAGCATTCGAACGCAGCCAGTCATAAGTTGCGCGTGCGTCTAACTCTAAGGCCTCTGAGGTCACGGCTCGAACGTGCGACTGGACGGCGGGAAAGTCTGTATAACTGCCTTCGAAGCCGGGCGGCGCGGTCCGATGAAATAACTCGGGAGCAATTGCAAGGTATCCTTCGGCGGCAAAACGTTCGGCCACGCTGCGGATGTGGTGGTTAACGCCAAATGCTTCCTGGAGCAGAATGAGTCCGGGATGCGGGCCGAGTTGCTCCGGTCGCGCCACGTAAGCCGACATGCGAGTTCCGCCGGAAACGGCGAGTTCTACTTTTTCTTTCGTGATTGCGGTGGGGGTCATAACTATCTCATCTTAGCGAGGAATGGACGAACGCGGCTACAAACCGAATTCGATACCTTTGCGCTCGCGGCCCAATGCCACGACCACGGCGGCAAGTGTGAATACCACAAAGGCGGTCAGAGCCATGGCGTTTGCATAACTTGTATGTTCAGCGAGAATGGCCTCGATGTAAGCGACCGAGCCGGCCAGAAGCACGCCGCACTGGTAGGCGAATCCGGGAAGGAATCCGCGCACCGAGTCGGGCGATAACTCGGAAAGATGCGCTGGAATAATTCCCCACGCTCCCTGCACCATGAATTGGATCAGGAAAGCTCCGAGCACAAGCAAAGCTAGTGACGGCGCATAGGCCCAGAGCGGAACTAACAAGATTGCGCACACGAGCGATGTGATCATGGCACGGCGCCGTCCGAAGCGGTCGGACAAATAGCCGACCAAGGTACCTCCGCAAATCGCACCTACCATAGAGATGGCGGTGATCAGCGCGCGCTGCGTAGGCTTCATGCCCCACTGGCGTTGCAGGAAGGTGGGGAACATATCCTGCGTGCCATGAGAAGCGAAGTTCATCATCATCATCAGGAGGGTCAAATAGAGAAACAATTTCCAGTTCGACAAGATGGCGCGGCCCAGGTCGCTCCAATTGGGATGACGCGTTTTTTTCCACACTTCGGATTCTTTCACGCGGAAGCGGACGAAGAGACCGAGCAGCGCGGGAAGGCCTCCGATGAAAAACATAGGACGCCAGCCCCAACGAGGAAAGACGAAATAGAAACAGCCTGCCGCGAGAAGGTAGCCGAGCGCGTAGCCTTGCTGGAGGACGCCGGAGAGCAGGCCGCGCAGCCGCGGCGGAACTTTTTCCATGGCGAGCGAGGCGCCCACTCCCCATTCTCCGCCCATGCCAATGCCGAACAAGGCGCGCAATACAAGAAAGGTGGTGAAACTATGAGCAAAGCCGGTTGCCACTTCGACGGCGGAGTAGAAAATCAGATCGAGCATCAGTGGGACGCGGCGTCCGTAACGATCAGCCATCAATCCAAAGATGAAGGCGCCCACAGGACGAAATGCCAGCGTAAGCGTGATGGAGAAAGCAATTTGCTTGTCAGGGCGGTGGAATTCTTGGGCGATAGCGGTGAGCGAGAGGACGACGAGAAAAAAGTCGAAGGCATCGAGTGTCCATCCGAGAAAGCCGGCGAAGACGGCGGCACCGTGACCGTCTGATTTCGATGAGGGCAAGATATTTTCCGGCACAGTTGAATCCGCCAGCGAGCTCAGAATTCCTCCTCGGCGACGGCGATTACTATACAACGAAAACGAAGCGAGACGGGGTGGATGGCATGGCTCTCGGAGGCGGTGCGGAAAGGCTCATCGGGTTGCAGTCGCTGGCTGGATCACTCCAGAGCAACTACCGAGTCCGATGCGGCGGAATCCATCGCGCTCGCAGAAGCCCCGGAGGATAACTTCATCTCCATCTTCCAGGAATTTTCGCTGCTCGCCGGTCGGCAGAGTGACCGGATCTTTGCCGCGCGAAGTTAGCTCGAGCAGGCTTCCGCAGGCGGTCTTGTCGGCGCCTGAGACCGTTCCGCTCGCCAAAAGATCGCCGGTGCGCAGGTTGCAACCATTGCTGGCGTGATGCGCGAGCATTTGCGCCATGGTCCAGTACATGTCTCTGAAATTGCTTCGGCCAAGAACTACGGGAGCCATCTTCTTGTCGCGCATCCGAGTCGAGAGCAACGAAACCTCCAGGCACAGGTCGAGGCCGCCGTGCTCTTGATCGCCCTGGTCAAGAAGATAAGGCAATGGCGCGGGATCGCCTTCTGGGCGCGCGAAGGCAGTGGTACGAAAGGGAGCAAGCGCTTCTGTTGTAACCGCCCAGGGCGACAACGAAGTGGCAAAACTCTTACCAAGAAAAGGTCCCAGTGGCTGATATTCCCACGCTTGAATATCGCGGGCGGACCAGTCATTGAGCAGGCAGATTCCGAAAATATGATCTTCCGCTTCGGCGATGGGGATGGGTTCTCCCAGCTGATTTCCGGCACTCACTAAGAAACCAATTTCTAGTTCGTAATCGAGAGATTTGGTGGGAGCAAATTTTGGCGGCTTATCACCGTCGCGCGTCTGGCCACAGGGACGACGGATTTCTGTTCTGGACGGAACCAGCGACGAGGCGCGCCCATGATATCCAATCGGGATGTACTTGTAGTTCGGGAGAAGCGGATTGTCGGGGCGGAACAACTTTCCGACGTTGGTGGCGTGAAAGATTGAAGCGTAGAAGTCGGTGTAGTCGCCGACGACCGCAGGCAGGATCATTTCAACATCAGCTTGCGCGACGAGATGGCGCAACGCGGATTGCCGATCGCCGTCAGACGCGCCCTCGCGCAATATCCCATGAATGGAATGGCGCAAGGCGCGCCGCGGGCCGGTTCCCAGCGCCATGAGCGGATTGAGTGAGCTCCCGGCGCACGCATCGGCAGCGAGACGAATGCTCTCAGCGGCAAACGAACTTTCACTTTGCATTCCGCGGAGATCGAGAATGCGATCGCCGATTGCTACGCCAATGCTTGGCTCGCAACCCGCATCGCGCCGCCGAAAGACTCCAAAAGGCAAATTCTGAAGAGGAAAATCGGCGCCCGCGATATTGGCGGACTCAACCCAGCTTCGCGCAGTCGGATCGTGCGTCTCGTCGAGCGCGGGTTTCATATAAGACGCAGAGAGCGCAAGTCGTCGATGGGCTCGGTGAAGGAGCACGACCCAAACGAGATGGCAAAGTCATTGCGGACGGCCGCGATTTCGCGCGCGCGCAGCCGGTGCTCGCGCCAGCTCACTCCATCTTCGTCGAAGTGGAATGCTTGTTGCGATCTTTCCTCCAACAACTGAACTGCGACTCCCGAATCCATACCTGCACGCACAAACGCAGCTGCCAGAAAGACATTGATAAAACCGTGCATCATTCCTAAGGGACTCTCGGGTTGATAGGTAAGCCGATGGACCGAACGCAAGGGATGGTGTAGTCCGGCTGTGGCTTTGAAAGGCACGTTGTTGGCTGCGCACAGATGAATGAATTCGACAACGTCTTGCGGAGCAGGAAACATGTCGGCTGTCTCGCCGCCGCTGCGAATCTTGGCTCTGCGGCCGGACTTGGCCAACGCCGGAATACATGCGCTCGCAGATGAGCGCGGAATTTCGAAATAGGCTGAGATCTCAGGAGGAATGGCGGCGGAAATCCGCTCGACCTCTCTCGGGTGAGCCACCTTCACCTCGACTGAATCGATAACTGCTGTCCACGACGAACTTGAGTTTGCCATTCGAATATTGAATTCGCGAATGCGAGCGAGATCCGCAACCGGATCGGAACCAAGAAGGACCGAGAGGCGCCACTTCGCGGCGTTTGAGCCAGACGCCAGCTTCGGTAACCTGGTAAAGGCGTCTTCAAATTCTGCTAAGCGCGCGACTGGAGCGATAAAGCGGCTGAGGATCCACTTCCATTGCGAACGAGAGTATTCGTCATAGTTGGCAACGGATCGGACCATTGCCAGTGAAGCGGGAGGGAATAATCCCGCGTAATCGATCAAGTCGCGCAGCAAGGCAGTGGCTGCGTCAACCGCATCCGTGGCGCCTGGCACTGTATGGGAAGTTGGCAAACTCATCGTTGTTTGGCCGTAGGCTTAGCTGCCCGATTCCTTGAACTTTTTTCGCAATCCCTGCCAACACTCGAAGTACTGATGATCGAGTTGGGAAGTCTCCAACGCGAACTTCGTTGGCTGGCAGACGAAGCGAGTCTCGAACATGAATGCCATGGTGTCGGCGAGATAGACCGGCTTCAGTTCGGCTTTGCTTGCTTTCTCAAATGTCTCTGCGTCCGGACCGTGACCGGCCATGCAGTTGTGCAGGCTGGCGCCTCCTGGCACGAAGCCTTCGGCCTTGGCGTCATACTCGCCGCGGATCAGGCCCATGAACTCATTCATGAAATTGCGATGGAACCACGGGGGACGAAATGTGTGATCGGAGACGATCCAGCGCGGCGGAAAAATTACGAAATCGACATTGGCGGTTCCGGGAATTTCGGACGGCGAAGTCAAGACCGTGTAAATCGACGGGTCAGGATGGTCGAAGGTTACGGTGTTAATACAATTGAAATTTGCCAGATCATATTTATAGGGCACGTAATTTCCATGCCAGGCGGCGACGTTCAGTGGCGAGTGATCAATTTCCGCAGTCCAGAGTCGGCCTTGAAACTTGGTGACGATTTTATAGTCACCTTCGCGATCTTCAAAGGCGGCCACTGGTACTTGAAAATCACGCGGATTCGCCAGGCCATTCGCGCCAATTGGACCGAGGTCGGGCAGGCGAAAAAGGGCACCATAGTTTTCGCAGATGTATCCGCGCGCTTCTTTTTGCAGCAGTTCGACTCGAAAGCGGATTCCGCGCTGAATGACCGCGATCTCGCCCGGAGCAACTGCGAGTAGACCCATTTCCGTGCGCAGCAGCAGTCGTCCCATCTGCGGCACGATCAACATCTCTCCGTCGGCGTTGTAGAAAAAGCGTTCGGTCATGGAGGTGTTCGCGACGTAGATGTGAATTCCGACACCCGAATGAATGTGAGTGTTGCCGTTGCCGGCCATCGTGACCAAGCCGTCGATGAAGTCGGTCGGTTCGGAAGGAACGGGGATGGGCATCCAGCGCAACTGATTGGGGGGGGTCGGGACCTCATCGAACGGAGCGCTGCGCAGCCTCTTCGGGCTGATGGGCTGGAACGGCTTGTGCGCCACCGACGGACGAATTCGATAAAGCCACGTCCTCCGATTGACAGCGCGCGGCGCGGTGAAGGCCGTGCCACTCAGTTGTTCGGTGTAGAGGCCGTGCGCGACTTTCTGCGGAGAATTCTGTCCGAGCGGCAGAACGCCCTCGACCGCCTCGCTGGCAAACTCGTTGCCGAATCCCGATTGATAACGCAATGGTTTGGCCGTCTTTATGGTTTTTGCGCTCGTCGCTGCCTTGGCCATGCCTAGAGATTTCCTCGCCGCGCCTGCTCCATTTCAATCGATTCGAAGAGCGCCTTGAAATTTCCTTTGCCAAATCCGCGGCTGCCTTTGCGCTGGATTACTTCGAAAAAGACCGTCGGACGGTCCTCCACCGGCTTCGAGAAAATCTGCAGCAGATAACCTTCGTCGTCTCGGTCCACAAGTATGCCGAGAGATTTTAGTTCACCGATGGGTTCCTCCACCGGGCCCACTCGCGACGGCAGCACATCGTAATAGGTATCCGGAACGCGCAGAAAATCTAAGCCATTGCGCTGCAGTTTCGCCACTGTGCACATGACATCTTTGCACTGGAGCGCGATATGCTGCGCGCCAGCTCCTCCGTAGGCTTCGATGTACTCCTGAATCTGGCTCTTGTTGCGCGCTGCGGCGGGTTCATTGATGGGAAATTTCACCGAGTGCGAATCGTCGGACATCACAATGCTCATGAGCGCGCTGTATTCAGTGGAAATATCTTTATCGTCGAAGGTGATGTAGCGATGGAAGCCGAAGACGCGCGTGTAGTAATCAGCCCAGTACTGCATCTTGCCCAACTCTACATTGCCGACGATATGGTCGATGCGCAGGATGCCACAATCGTCGCCGGCCAGCGGGGCTGCCACGAACCCCGGCAAGAACGGTCCTTTGTAATTTTTATATGAAATCAGCGAGTGAATCGTGTCGCCGTAGGTGTGGACGGCGGCGCGGCGAATCGTGCCGTGTTCATCTTTTTCGTCATGCGGCTCTTCAGCCGGCTGCGCGCCTCGACGCACAGCCTCTTCAAAAGCGTGATCCGCATCGGCAACTTCTAACGCGATATCGCGCACGCCGTCCCCATGCCTGCGAATGTGGTCGGCGGCCGGGTCTTCCGGCGTCAAAGGCGTAGTCAGAAGAAAGTTTGCCTTGCCTTGGCTCAGCGCGTAAGAGGTCCGCTGTCGCTGGCCGGTTTCGAGTCCGCTGTAAGCGACTTGCGAAAAGCCGAACCCCTTGCGATAGAAATAGGACGCCTGCCGGGCGTTGCCGACCCAGAATTCGACATGGTGAATGCGTTTGAGTTTGAGAGGATTCTCCATTCGCAGTACTCTCCCGGAATCCATCTTCGCATATTTTTGGGCATGATTCGTATCAGGGAATGCCTTTAGGGCAAGTCGCGGCGCTGCGAGCGGCTACCGGAGCCTGCCGGATTCTCGAATCCGTTCTACAATCCACCTGCGCTCATGCTGACTTTCTTTCTTCTCGCGGTTGCCTTCTTTGACGCCGGCCCGTGGTGGCACGTTCAGACTAGCGGCCTTGACACAAACTTGCGCGGCGTTAGCGTCAGCTTTGCGCCTTCGGCAAAGCATAATTATGTGGTGTGGGTATGCGGTTCGAACGGGGTAATTCTGCGGTCGACGGACGAAGGAGCAACTTGGACGCAACGGAGCGTGAAGGACGGAGGCAGTCTCGATTTTCGCGGCATCAAGGCATTCGATGCGGACACAGCGTATGTCATGTCGAGTGGGGATGGCGGTAGATCGCGGATATACAAAACGGCGGATGGAGGTGAGACTTGGACGCTGCAATACGCCGACAAGCGCCCTGGTTTTTTTCTTGATTCGCTGGTCTGCGATTCGAAAACGCATTGCTATGCGCTGAGCGATCCGGTCGAAGGGAAATTCTTGGTATTGAGCACCGGCGACGGTGAGCGTTGGCGAGATCTGCCGCGCGAAAAGATGCCGGCGGCGCTTCCTAAAGAAGGAGCATTTGCCGCAAGCGGCACGTCAATCGCTATCTGCGATCGCGGAGACAACATTTACTTTGGCACCGGAGGCGGTGTCTCGGCTCGAGTCTTTCGCTCCGCAGATCATGGACGTTCGTGGACGGCCGTTGAAACTCCAATCGCGAGCGGTAACGCTTCGAGTGGGATTTTTAGCGTCGCTTGCGGAGGCTCCATGGTCGTGGCGGTGGGTGGTGACTACAAAGACCCAGCCAGCGCAAAACGTGCGGCAGCTTACTCAAATGATTTCGGCGCGACGTGGCATCTTGCCGAACAGCAGCCTGGAGGTTATCGGTCGGCGGTCGGCGAATGCGGATACGGCGATTTCGCTGCAGTTGGCCCGAATGGCACGGACATCAGTCACGACGAGATGGGCGAGGCCATGCACTGGCAGCATACCGACCAACTCAATCTCAATGCCGCCAGCTTTGAAGGCCAAGCAGGATGGGCGGTCGGTCCAAAGGGAACGGTCGCTCGCTTCAAGAGTCATTTCTCGTACTTAATAAAGAACGATGCGCCCGTTTACGCTGCGCCTGCGGGCTGGTGAGACTCGCGCGGCTTGCTTGCGAGGGGCTGATCTCAGCGCACTTCGATCGAAACCAATTCTCCCTGTTGCTTCCCTGCCGCTCGATAATTCACAGAAACCAACCGATTTTTCCAATCGCAGGAAAACTGATCTTCTCCCATCACTACTAATGACTTGTAATCGCCGGTATGGAACTTATAAGTCGTCATACCGCTCAAGATAGTAACAGTTGCCTCCGGAGGCTTCGAGCAATCGCTACTTACAATCTTACCCTTGAGAAATTGGACGGGGCCGCTTGACTCTGGCTTCGACGGCGCAGGTTTTGGCGCGGCGTCCGCATCTTCATCCTGATCCTGACCTTGAGTTGTGACCGTGGCGTTTGACGCAACGTTGCTCCTGGCAGTTGGAGTGCTCGCTGCGCCCGCCGGCGTCTCCGGCTCACCGGCTCGCTGCGGGCGTACTCCATACTTTTGGAGGGTGTCTAAATCTTCTAATTGCTCTTTTGCGGCAGCCGCAGCCGCTCGATCCGATCCTGACTTCAAGCGGGTAAATACTTCCCGCGCCAACTCCCACTTTTTTCCCGATACATAAATTTGCCCAAGGTTGAACTGGTATTCGGCATTTCGCGGCGCAAACGTGATGGCCTGCTGTTGGGCCGCGAGCGCGGAGTTGACACCGCCACCTTCAACCCGGGCCATTCCGAGCATGTTGTAGGCATCGGCCAAGTCGGGATACCAATCCGTTACTGCCCGCAAATCCTGCATCATATTTGCCAGTCCCTGCATTTCCTGGCGGGTCGCCTGCGCCTTCTGATATTTCAGCACTGAGCGGTAATACCAAATCCACGGGTCTTGAGGATTCGCCTCCGCGGCTTTCTCGAGCTCGTCGGCGGCCGCATCGAATTTCTTCTGCCGCAGGTACTCCCGCGCTAATCCGCGATGAGCCACCTCATTATTCGTCGGATCGGCCGCGAGTTGCTGTAAGTCGTGCCACGCCTGGTCGCGATGTTCGGGAATGCGCGCCATTATGTCCCCAACCGTTGCCTTCGCATCATCATCTTTAACGGGAGTAACCGTCATTCCGATGTCGTCTGGGCCAAAGGGAAGTGGAATTTGAATCGGCTGTTCCCTATCTACCGGGTTTTGAATCGGTTTCTTTGATTCATCGAGCGCAACGCCCAACATACCCATCGAATTGAAGTACGTCTTCACCGCTTCTTCCATCTGCGCAGGTGTCATGTCAAACGCCTGCACCATCGCTTTATCTACCGGAACCTGATGATTGTTGACTAAGTCGAAATAAGTTCCCACCTGGGGCATTTTGTTCTTGTTCACTAGATAGTGAACGATCATCCAGGATTGTGCGTAAAACAAGGTATTGTGCGTGCCTTCGCGCTTTCCGTAAACATCATGCTTCATGGTGAAGAGGTCGGTCATTGACAGCCATACCGGAGAACTTACTAACTGGGTCAACGACTGCGGGATATTTGGGTCGCGTTTCATTCCGGCCATATCATCGAATACATCTTCATGCCATTCGGGCAATAACTCCGGATCACCTCCCAGTTCTACTTTCTTGCCAATGTTGATCGATCCGAAATATTCGGCGAGGCCTTCATCAAACCAGCCTTGCGTTGGCGGATAGTTGTAATTCAGAAGATAGTGCGCCAGTGGATGAGCCACGGCTCGCCAGGGATCGATTTCAAACAGATTGAGGACGATATAGATACGATCCGAAGCCGGAACATAGAAACCCCCGTCCATGCTCTGTTTTAACGGGGCAACGTCACCGTACTGCTTGTCGCTCTTGAACGCGACGACGGTGATCGGCACCGACATGTTCAACTTGTTCTTGAGAATTAGCTGACCAAAAACAGCGCGCATCTGCTCGAGACGCAAAGCAACTTCGCGGCCTCGCTTGTCCCCTGCATCCGTGATTACGGAAAAATGAGCGGAATGTACTTCAAGCCATTTGGGCTCATCCTTAGCGAGAGCGAGGGCTGGAATTGCTGCGCACACTATTTGCGCGACAAGAATTAATAAGACGGCAGCCCAGGCCGCGCGTTTCTGGATCGGAGAGAACCGGCTGTGTCGCATGACGAGCCTGGAAGCTTCTCCGGAATGCTAGCATGACGGAGGTCATCGAGCGAAACGTAGCCGCATTGGAAACCTGCCCTGCAGTCGTTAGCCACAAGCAGTTTATGCGGCTGTCTCGCTGCTTTCGTCGGGCAGGTCCTCAACATTGATCTCTCCATTGCCAGTGTCCTTGCGACCGTCGGCGGGTCTTTGATCGTCTGGATCCTCAGGGTCGCCCCGCGGTGGAAGATCGTCGGGCCGGCCGTATTCGAGGTGAGTGTGCACCGGACGT
This sequence comes from uncultured Acidobacteriaceae bacterium, assembly GCA_963822025.1. GTDB lineage: Bacteria > Acidobacteriota > Terriglobia > Terriglobales > Acidobacteriaceae > Acidiflorens. Next base: position 217,514 of record CAWGFW010000005.1, read on the forward strand.
TCGGGGTGATCGGCCGCATCTTCGACGCCTTCGACAATACCGGCCTCGAGCGCCTGATCGTCTTCGGCGAGTTCCTGCACGCTTTCGTCAGCAGCGTCTGCGATGGAGGAGAGCCGTTGGATGTCTCCGGATTGTCCGGCACTATCGGGGCCGACCTGCCCGGGATCATGCCCCAGGTCATCCGGTTGCGCTTGTTCGTCGCCACGTGCTCGATTCATTCTATCCTCCTGGATTGGCCTTCGATTTGATTGGGCGATCTTCTTTTTACCGTCTTTATTTAGTTTTTCTCAGCAACAACCTTTGGATGCCATTGCGTGAATTAAGGTATAGCAATGGCGGGAGCCGTGCGCCCGCAATTCCTTTCGTCTTGGCCTCGCGCCAGTTCGCACGTTACACTCTCGTGCGTGAGCTCGGCTCCATCTTCACGTCTTAACTGGATCGATTGGATGCGCGGCCTAGCCTGCGTGCTGATGTTCCAGACGCACTGCTACGACGCGTGGCTCGGCGGTGATGCCCGCACCACCAACTTTCTCAAAGGATCGCAACTTCTCGGAACACTGCCCGCGCCACTCTTTCTTTTTCTCGCCGGAATTTCGTTCGCCCTGGTCACCGATAAACTCATTCGCAAGAATTTAAGCCCTGCCGAAATCACGCGCACCATGGCGCGGCGCGGTGGCGAGATTCTGGCGTTTGGGCTGCTTTTTCGTTTGCAGGAATTCCTGATTGCCTGGGGATGGGCACCGTGGTCGGACTTGCTCCGCGTTGACGTGCTGAACATCATCGGGCTATCGATGATCTTGATGGCCCTGGCCTGTCGCTTCACCTTCGCAGTGTGGGGACGATCGCGCGATGCTTTGAAAAAAAGCGATTTCGGCACCGCCATAAGTGCGTCTCGATCAGAGCCAACTCCAGTTACTGACCGCTTGCGCGCTCTATTGGCAGTGTTCGCGCTCGGCATCGCGGCCACAATCGCGTTATTAACTCCTCCGCTCTATACCACGTGGCGGCCGACATGGCTGCCTTGGCCGCTCGAATCGTATATTGACGGCTGTCATAATCTGGGAGCGCCGCAGCCCTGGCTGTTTCCGCTCTTTCCTTGGGCGGCGTTCGCCTTCGCCGGACTGGCTGCGGGATTCGTTCTGTTTAGCGACGAAGCTCGCGGTAAAACAACGAAGACGCTGGCCTGGTTCGCCGTTGCCGGAGCCGCGGCGATTTTGGTCGCGCGTGAATTCGACCATTCTTCGTTTCATCTTTATTCCACTTACGATTATTGGCACACCAGCCCGAACTTTTTGATGATGCGCATAGGCCTTCTCTTAGTGATTGCGTTCGCGAGTTATGCCTGGTGTCGTTGGGGCTTCGGAGCCCGAGGATTCAGCCCGCTGATTCAGTTGGGGCAAACGTCGCTTTTGGTCTACTGGGTGCACATCGAATTCGTGTACGGACGCTTCTCACTGCTCCCCAAACGAGCTGAAAGCATTCTTGGAGCGTCACGAGGCTTGCTTGAGATCTGCGTGTTCATGTTGATTCTTTCGTTATTGCGCACCAGAATTGATTGGAAACAGATGGAATGGAAGAAATGGATGAACTGGAAAAGGGCAGATCGGAAGATTGAGCCGGCGTAGGCGTTGGCTATTGCAGGCTTAGGTTCATTTCGCCGTGTTTGCCAATGATGATGCGCAAGAGGCTTTCCTGTCCGCTTTGAAAATCGCCGTCTACGGTAGAGGACTGGTCGTAATTGGCTTCTTTTGAAGTGACTTCCACTCGCAGGTTATGTTTTCCGGGTGGAATCTGCGCGGCATGGACTTCATGCCCCTCCACATGATGAAACAAACCGAGGTGCTTCTTGTCGGCTCCCTCTAAGACGTGCGTATAAGCGAGGTGATTGTCCGACCAAATCGAAAGACGCGCTTCGGCGAACTTATGGTCAACCTCGATTTCCAAAGTGGCGGGAGTAACGGGTGAGGCAGGAACTGTAGCGCGCGTAAGCTTTGGCTGGGTGGCACCTGTAATTCTTGGTTGAGGGGCGGGGGCTCGGACGAATGAAGCTACCTTCGCGTGCTTTTCGACAGTCGAGTCCGTCAACCTGGCATCCGAAGTGAGTGCGGTAATGGGCGAGGTCGCGATTGGCGCCGACGCCGCTGCCCCCGGCGCAACGGCTGCGGAAAGTGGAGACGGTGTAGCGACCCTCGGCGGCATCCTCCGGCTAAACGGGGCGGGATCAAACGAAATAATCCAAAATCCGAGGATGAAGAGTCCGGCTAATATTATGGCGCCGCTTAACGACGCCTTGCGAATGTGTTCGCGCAAGTCCGGGGGTTTATCGTTGTTTGCGGCAATAGCGCGCGCGTTGGCTCGAATCGCTTTGTAGCTGAGTGCTGAGGCGCGAGCCAGTTCTTGCTCAGTCCGGTCGGCTTCTCCGTCAGAAGCCGGCGAAGGCTGCTTGGCCTTGCTCCAGGGCTCGCGCCCTTGCTGCAAGTGCTGGATGTCGAGCACCATTTCCAAACCGCGCTGATAGCGCAGAGCGGGATCTTTCGCGATGGCGCGGCTAATAATGTAATCAAGGCCTGGCGGCAACTCAGTGTCGAGAAGCGACGCCGGCATGGGATCGTGGTTCACCACTTTGAAGGAAACTGTGACCGCGCTGTTGCCCTGAAATGGCCGGTGGCCGGTCAACATCGTGTATAAGATAACTCCCAGGGAAAACAAATCTGAGCGCCCGTCCACTTGGTCGCCATTTAGTTGTTCGGGCGACATGTAGGCGGGAGTGCCTAGGGTGCGGCCAGCCAGGGTTTGGTTGGAGAGGTTGAGTTTCGCTATTCCAAAGTCAGCTATCTTGGCGTGGCCGTCCTCGGTCAGCAGGATATTCGCCGGCTTGAGATCGCGGTGAACTACGCCTTGGCCATGAGCGCAATCGAGCGCTTCCGCAAGCTCCAGAGTTAGTTGTAGCGCAGTTTCAACCGACAACTTGTGGTCTTGCTGTGAGAGGAGGCCGTCCAGCGACCGGCCGCCAACGAACTCCATCACGATGTAGGGAGAGCGTGTTTCGGGCTCTTCGCCGACATCGAAGATGGTTACGATTCCGGGATGGGACAGGCGACCGGCAGCTTCGGCTTCGCGGATGAAGCGCTCGCGATACTCCAGTTCATCTTCGAGAGGCTGGCCCGCCAGCGAGACGGTTTTGACGGCGACGACGCGGTTTATTTTGGGATCGCGAGCCTTGTAGACGACACCCATGGCGCCCCGCCCGAGTTCGGTCAGGATTTCGTATCGTCCAAAACGTTCGCGTCCGCGATCATCCATAGGTATCTTCGGCGGTCTTGGAACTTCAGAGTTTTTGAAACCAGTTTTCACCAGATCAGCGCGAGGCCGCTTCCGCCTTGCCCTCGGTCGCGGTCATGACGCGAATGCCGACTACGTTTTCGCTCAGCACGTCGGCAATTTTCTTCGCCTGATCAAGGCTCAGGCCATTGAGCAGTTCAAAGGCAATCTGAACGCCCTTAAGGACAGGGATGGTGTCGTGGTGCAATCGAATTTCTATGACCGCCGGACCAGCCTGACGGCTGACGCCAAAACCAACTCCCGACCTTTCGGTCACCGTTTTTTCATTAGCCATGCGTCCCCCAGATGAGAGATTTTCAGCCCGTCTCTCTAGCGGCCGCGCACGCAAAGGGGATTACGAGCGTCAGCCGCTATTGTCCGCTGGGACGCCAGATGGCTCCAAGTTACTGTAGTGTCTTGCGCGGGTGGCAGCGTTCGATATCGAACAGACCAGACGGCGTGTTAAGGATCAATGCCGATTGACGATTTGCTTCATGGCGTCGCTTGAGGCGTCGCGGAGATTTGCAGGATCGCATTCGCGGTCAGTTTCAACCCGACTGCCCAGTTTTGGCGCGCGCTGGCTTCATCGCCACCATAGCCGGTCACGTATAAGGTGCAGTAGAAACCATCCTGAACACCGGCAGGCGCGGCGAAGTAGCACCGGCGCACACAGATTTCGAGGGTCGACGGCGTCTCGGGCGCACGATGCAACAGTTTGACCAGGGTCGCGCAGAACTCCTGATGAGTTGATAGGGACTGCCGGGGTGATGATTGACGGGTGTCCATGGCCGACAACACCACGTCGACATAACTTGCGAACTTCTGGGAAGCACCGTAAATTTCTTCCTCGGCGCTGAGCTCGGGGGTCTCCCAGGCATCACACTTTGCTGTCTCCAATAAGCTCCGCGGCGAGTTTACGATCCGAAGAAACTCCTTCAGTTCGGGGAATCTCTCCGCCTCTCGAATCTGCGATAACAACTCTGGATGCCGCTTCAGGTCGAGATAGGCCAGCTTGCCGTCAGGGTCCGTCCACGGGAAATCCATAACCGCATCATCGTGCCCCAATTCGATTGAGAAGTCAGCATTCATCGTTTGTCTAACGGGGAACAATCATTGGAAGTGGAATCAGAATCTGCGCAGGAAGTTCACGATTTCGTGCTCAGCCCAATAACCATCATCGCGACCATTACTCCTGGGCCCCGCTCTGACGCCAGATTTCGAGGGTTGGCCTATGAATGCGCAGTGCCCGCCATCTGCCGTCTCGACGAATGTGATGTTGGGATTTGACGAAATCTTTCTGCGTGTATCCGATGTGATGCGAATGAAGGGATCGTTCGCGGCGTACAAAATAAGAGCCGGCACTGCAATCCGATCGACTACGTGAGCTGCCGATGCGCGATCGTAATAATCGTCGACCCCGGTGAAACCGCAATAGAAGGAAGTAATCTTGTCGTCGAACTCGCGCAAGCTGCGGACGCCGCGCAGGCGGCGGACGTCAAAGTGGCCCGGAAACAGGCGGGCCTTTTGCATCATGCGACGGCGAAGCGCCCACAAGAAATATTTCTCGTAGATTCGATTGGAGGGTTCGTGCAGCGTATCCGCCGAAATCGCCAAATCAATCGCCGGACAACAGGCGGCGATGGCTCGAAACTGCGGCGGGGCTTCGGCTCCCCACTCTCCTGCCAACTTGAGCACGATGTTGCCGCCCATCGAAAAGCCAACCAAAGCGAAGCGGGAGACGCCGTCGCGGGCGATGACCTCGCGCGCCACCGCCGCGACGTCACTCGACAATCCGGAGTGATAGAGGACGGGCGCGAGCGCGTCCGTGCCGCCGCAGTTACGCTGGTTGTAGCGGATAACGTTCATCCCCGCGGCCAAGGCCTTGTCGGTGATGCCCAGCATGTATTGCGATTCGCTCGATCCTTCGAGCCCATGCACGATGATAATGGTCAGCGCGTGCGCCCGGTCCGCTTGCCAGTGGCAGTGGCAAAGCACCTGGACGCCATGCTCAACTTCGATGAGACGCTCTTCGGGCGCAGGCACGTTAAGGTGCCGCGCAATTAAGAAACTGGCGACGGTTTGCACGTGTCCGCCGCGCAACCAGCGGCGCGGCGTGAAAGGACGTGTCTCTTCCGGTGTTTGCGGAATGCTCACACTTTGATTTTAAATAGAGACAGTAACTTTCATCGCGGAGTTTCTTCATGCCTATCTTCGAGTACGTCTGCAAAGAGTGTGACCATAAATTCGAGGCTCTGGTCTTCGGCAAACAAAAAGCCGCGTGCCCAAAGTGTGAGAGCACAAAGTTGGAGCCGCAGCTTTCGGTGTTTGCCGTGTCGGCCAAGGGCGGAGCGGCGTCTCAGCCAGCATTCTCGGGTGGGGGACCGTGCGGTTCGTGCGGCGATCCTCGCGGGGCGGGAGCCTGTTCCATGAAGGACTTCGACTAGGGTTGGCCTGTCCAAAAGGGCTGCGCGTCGGCCATTCTTGCCTCTTTACCAGCTACAGGATATAGATTTTCTGTCGACAATTGCTTCTGCCTGTCCCTCCCAGACACAAGGTAACCTCGGGAACTCCCTGCGTGTAACCGATGTGACGTTTTATTTTCGGGCGTCTGCGGTTATGCTGCATTTCAGTTTGGGAGCGGAAATGGATCGGCGAAAAGAGCGCAGACTCAACCTGGAGTTGCCGGTACGGATCTGGGGAGTCGACAAGATGGCGCATCCCTTTGCAGAACTGGTTCGGGTGCGAAACGTCAGCAACCGTGGCGCTGTGCTGACGGGCGTGCGTTCAAAGATCCAAACCGGCGAAGTGCTCGACGTGCAACTGGGGTCTTCGCGGACACAGTTTCGAATTGTGTGGATCAGTCTTTCGGGAGAGGCCGGCATACAGGCTCTGGCATTCGAGCCGCCCGTCTTTGGCATGGACATGGGCGTCGGCATCGGCCTCCCTCAAGTTTTTGAGATGGTGGGAACCGGATAGGCCAATGCCGAACGGCACTTATCGGTCACCTAACGTGGATTCACGTGGCCGGTTCCCACTTTTGTTTCTTCTGTTTCTTCGATAAGAAATCGGGCGAAAACTTCGTTGGATAAGAGGCGGCCGCGCGCGGTGAGGCGCAGAATTGTGCCCTCCTGTTCGAGCAGGCCGTCCTGGATGCACTCCTGGATAGCAGACTCCCAGGGGCCGACTGCCTCCCGGCCAAATTCCCGCCAAAGGCCTTGGAGATCGATACCGCGATTGAGGCGCAGACCGAGGAAGAAGCTTTCTTCGATCGCTGACGGCGCGGTAACCGGCGTCACGTTATGAGGCGCGCGGTTCATGTAGGCATCGAGGGAATCGGGAGTTGCGAAGCGAACAGCCTGATGACCAAGCGCAGCCTTACCAGCCCCGAGCATGGAGTGCGCGTCTACTCCGAAGCCAAGGTACGGCTGGCGCGTCCAATATTTCAGGTTATGGCGGGATTGCCTGGTGCCACGGGCGAAGTTGGAGATTTCATATTGCGCAATCCCAGCGCCGGTTAGCCTCTCGCATGCCTGCTGGTAGAAGTCAGCCGTCTTGTCTTCGTCGGGGACGAAGTGGGCGTGGTAACGGGCGCCTCCAGCGATCAATTCCCTGCCGAGACGCGAATCGTCGTCCACTTCGAGCATGTACACGCTGACGTGTGGTACGCCGGTCGCGATCGCTTCGGACACCGAGAAAGCCCAGCTATCGCCTGTCTGGTGCGGCAGGCCAGCGATCAAATCTATGTTGATGTTATCGAGGCCGGCCTGTCGCAAGCGAGCAATCTCTTCGAGAATGGTCACACGGTTGTGCAGTCGTCCGACGGATTGCGCCTCCTGATCGACAAAAGACTGCACACCGAGGCTGACACGGTTCACGCCACATTGCTGGAGAGTTTCGATGAGAGCGGGCGCAAGAGTGCCGGGAGCGCACTCGACGGTGATCTCGGCATCGGGCGCAACTGCAAATTCATCGCGCACGGCGGCGAAGATGCGCAGCAACTGCGAGGCTTCCAGAATGGAGGGCGTGCCTCCGCCGAGATAAATGGAGTCGGCGGCGTCATTCGCGGCGGCCCGCAGCGTGCATCCAATTCGCGACGCTAGATCTTGGGAGTTGGCAATATCTTCTAGCAGGCGCGCAACGTAGTTGTCGTAAGCGGACTTCGAGAACACGTCAGAAGCGAAGTTGCAATAGCTGCATTTGGTGCGGCAGAACGGAACGGAGATATAGAGGCCCAGTGACATGCTGTGTTTATTCTATGGCAGAGCCGCTTTGGGACAGCTTAGGTTTCGCGGCAACTTCGATAACTACGGACTAAAGTATTTAGGCGGGCATTACAAGCGGAGTGATGGTCGCTTAAAATAAAGCAGAGGCGCCGCGACGACAGGCTCCCGAAACTTAACGAATCATAACTGGGAAGAGAGCGGGAAGATGAACGATAAGAAAGACCAAGTGTTGTGCGAGGGCTGTGGCGAGGCGTTTACCAATTTTCTGCAAGAGATGGCCGACCAGAATGCCAAGGTTGCGACCTGCCCGAAGTGCGGGAAAATTCACCAATTCGAACCTCCAAAACCGGCCGTAAAAGGCCCAGCGCTCAAAAAGGGGCAAGCGCTCAGGAAGACCAGCTAGATTGAGGAAATGGGCTCCGTCGGCGGAGTGCGGGGCTTCGATCGGGGTAGGTTTTTGAGATAATCCTTCTAGCGAGATGGCCAGGGATTCGCCGATCTCGCGCCACCGATGGCCTCCAATCAGGAAGAGGAAGTACTAGGGAAAGCATACGACGCGCGGCTGATGCGGCGGCTGCTTACGTATTTGCGTCCGTACAAGTGGCACGTGGCGGTCGCGCTCGGGGCGATCATACTAAAGTCGGTGGCAGACGTGCTGGGGCCGTTGCTCACCAAGATCGCCATCGATAAATACCTGGCCAAGTCGCCGGGGGCACATTCGTGGATTGGTGATCGGCTCAGCCCAACTCCGCTGACCGGCATTGCGCAGATTGGCGGGCTTTACGTCGGGCTGCTCATCCTCACTTTCACGTTCGAATTCATTCAGACCTACCTGATGCAGTGGACGGGGCAGAAGGTGATGTTTGACCTGCGCCGGCAGATTTTCCGCCACCTACAGGAGATGCACGTCGCGTTTTTCGACAAGCATCCGGTGGGGCGATTGGTGACGCGCGTCACTACGGATGTCGATGCGCTGAACGAGATGTTCACGGCGGGCGTGGTGTCGATCTTCGAGGACGTCTTCGTGCTGGCCGGAATTATCGGCATCATGATGAAGATGAATTGGAAGCTGGCGCTGATCACGTTTGCCGTGCTCCCACTGATCATTTACGCGACTAAGATTTTTCGCGATAAGGTGCGCGATTCCTATCGGCGCATACGCACTGCGATCGCCCGCATTAATTCCTATCTGCAGGAAGCGGTTTCTGGGATGCTGGTGCTCCAGCTCTTTAATCGCGAGAAGCGCGCCTTCAATAAATTTTCTGATATTAATGCCTCGCACATGGAGGCTTACAAAGATGCCATCATGGCGTATTCGGTCTATTACCCGGTGGTCGAAATATTGTCGGCGTTTGCCATCGCCAGCATCATCTGGTTCGGCGGCGGAGATGTGGTTCGGGGCGTGGCAACGATTGGCGTGCTGGTGGCGTTTATGCAATATGCGCAGCGATTCTTTCGTCCCATTCAGGACTTGAGCGAGAAGTACAACATCCTGCAATCGGCCATGGCGGCGGGTGAACGCGTGTTCAAGCTGCTGGATACGAAGGTTGAGGTGACCTCGCCAACGGTTACGAAACGGCCGCAGGGGTCGGGTCGAATTGAGTTTGACCATGTGTGGTTTGCTTATGGTCTAAAGACTGCGGCAGAAGAGCCTGCCGACTCTTCGAGTCGGCTTGGACCCTTCGACTCCGCTCAGGGCAAGCAGGCGGGGGCGCCTGTCCCTACGCAAGCCAACGAGCCGGATTGGGTTTTGCGCGATGTTAACTTTGTGCTTGAGCCGGGAGAGACGATTGCTGTCGTCGGGCATACTGGGGCGGGCAAGACTACGCTGATCTCGCTGCTGATGCGCTTCTACGATGTGCAGCGGGGAGCGATTCGCATCGATGGTGTGGATATAAGAGAGATGAACCTCGACGAACTGCGCGGGCGGTTTGGCGTGGTATTGCAGGATCCGTTTCTCTTCAGCGGCACGGTCGAGGGCAATATACGGTTGGGGACGACACGCATTCAGGACGCGGACGTGGAGCAGGCGGCGGAGGATGTCAACGTCGCCGACTTCATACGCACGCTGCCGGGAGGATTCAAAGAGGAAGTGCGCGAACGGGGATCGACTCTGTCGACGGGGCAGAAGCAGTTGATCAGTTTTGCGCGCGCGCTGGCGCATAATCCGAAGATTTTGATTTTGGATGAGGCGACTTCGAGCGTGGATACGGAGACGGAATTTCGCGTGCGCGACGCGCTTGGCCGCATGGTGGAAGGGCGTACGGCGCTGATCATCGCACACCGGCTATCGACGATTCAGCGCGCCGACAAGATCATCGTGATGCATAAAGGCCAGGTGCGCGAGATGGGATCGCACCAGCAACTGCTGGCGCAGCGCGGGATTTATTACAAGCTATATCAGCTGCAGTATAAGGATCAGGAAGTTGGTGTAGAGCGGGCGCCCACGCCCGCGAATGCGGACGACTAGAAAACCAGCGTCACCGCTCCCGCTACAATGTGTTGCGTGCAAATTCTCATTTCCGCGGGCGAAGCCTCGGGCGAAATGTATGGGGCGCAGCTGATCGAGGCGCTGCGGACAGCTGCGGAGCTTCGCTCCGCTGGGCCCTTCGACTTCGCTCAGGGCAGGCTCCCGGGGGCGTCAGCCCCTACACGAGATGGGCAGCTTCAATTTTTTGGGGCTGGCGGGGAGCGTATGGCTGCTACTGGGTGCGAGATTGTTGTCGATGCCAAGGAGCTGGCTGTCGTTGGAATCACTGAGATTCTTAGCCGGCTGCCTCGGATTCTTGAGCTTTATCGAAAATTGATTCGGGTGGCGGATGAGAAGCGGCCGGCGATTGCTATTGTGATCGACTCTCCCGCGTTTAACTGGCGGGTGGCGCGGCAGATGCGGCGGCGCGGCGTTCCGGTGGTTTATTACGTTTGTCCGCAGTTCTGGGCTTGGCGGCAGGGGCGCGTTAAGTTGCTGCGCAAGTATGTTGATAAGGCGCTGGTGATTTTTCCGTTCGAAGAAAAGTTTTATCGCGATCGCGGAGTGGACGCGACTTTTGTGGGGCATCCGCTGGCTGACTTGCCGGCACCGGATATATCGCGCGAGCAGTTTGCAGCTCAATACGGCTTGGACGTGACAAAGCATTGGATCGCCATCATGCCGGGCAGCCGCCGCAAGGAGTTTCGACTTAATCTGCCCGCAATCGTCGGTGCTGTGCGGCTGCTGGGCAAGGATTTTGAATTTGTGTTGCCTGTGGCCTCCACGCTGGACTCGAAGTGGGTGCATGATCAGCTTTTCTTCTACAGCCACGTAGCGAAGAAGAAGATTGGGCCGTTTATTGCATTGACCAGCGACGCGCGGGCATCTCTCTATCACTCCCGCGCCGGAATTGTGGCTAGCGGCACGGCTACGGTTGAAGCGGCGCTCATGGGGACTCCGTTTGTCATGGTGTATAGGGTTTCGCCGCTTACTTATGCGCTGGGCAAGCCGCGGGTGAAGATTCCTTATTTCGCCATGGTCAACCTGATTGCGGAGGAGGAGGTTGTGCCGGAGTTGGTGCAGCACAAATTCACGGCGGAAAATATTATTGCGGAGATGAAGAAGATTATTGCTGATGGAGAACCGCGTTCGCGCATGATCGAACGGCTGGCTATGGTAAAGGCGCGGCTTTCGCAGATGGACGGCGGGGCGCACCCTTCGGAGCGGGCGGCGGAGATTATTTTGGGGATGATCTGATCTCATCGAGTGCAAACTTGCGACACAAAAGCATTCCGCCGCAGCGAGCGAATCCATAGGTCTTTCGCTTCGCTCAAGATGACAATCTTTATTATTGTTTCTATTGCTCTCCGCACTCAGCCAGTGGGCATCCTGATGGAGCTTGGGTTCGAATGCTTCGTATGCCGTTCATGATGTGGATGGGCGCCATGGTTGCGGGGTAGGCCCACCACAATTTGCGGATCACTTTGTCTCCGGGCAGCCAGGAGTGAGGCTTTTTTAGTTCATACGTGACGAGCACTTCGGCCGTGTAGATTGCGGCGTACTTGGCCACGAGGTGCTGGTTTGGCGGGACGCTCGGGACCCAGGGGGCTCCGGCGGCGAACTCGTGATCGAGCACGAGTTTGTGGGTGGTGAAGCGGAGACTCTCCGCTCCGCCGAGCGTGGCCATGACGGCGATGAACTTCTTATCGATCACTCTGGCTTTTCGCGGAGTGGGGGCATCAGGCAACGAGGGAGCGGGGAGCACATAAGCTGTCGTTATTTGGAGGGAACCAGTCTGGAGGGTGGTTGATGAGGCGGTGGGGGCGTTGGTCTCGCTCCCGGCATCGCGAAGGGCTGCGTCGCGAGAGGTTGTAGTGCGAGGCACTTCATTGAGTCGAGGGTTTTCGGCGACTGCGGGAGAGATGGCCAGAAAAATGACAAGAAGCAAGCGTACAGTTTGCAAACAAAAACTCCTGCGGACTGATTATCGCGAAAGCATCCGGCAAAGGGGCGTGGGGCGAAAACGCTTGCTGGGCGGTCGATTCGGGATATCACTTACGGTGCAAGCTCAGCGCCAATGCCTGGCGATGCTGAGCGGCCTTTTAAACGGGTTAGGCCGGACAGGGACACCCCACGGTTTGGCTTGCGCAAGACTTTGACCGCTTGACCGTATTTTTTCCGTCGCTCAGAGAGGGGGCGCGCACTTGCTGCCGGTATACTGCAACTCAGCCGCGAAGGCATTAGCAGCCGCGGATCGAAGCACGGCTGGTAATGCAGGAGACGGCGACAGAATGAACGAAACAAATTTTCCCGACCCTTGTCCTCCCAGCATCTTTTGCGGGAAAATTAACATCATAGAAAATGTAGCCCTGCCAGGAGACTTTACTTGAAGCTCTGCCACTCTCGACCAGCGCGCTGGGCGCTTTGGTTAGTTATCGTCTTTTCTCTTGGGTGGTTTGTTGCGTTGGATGGTGGACGGACGGCGTTGGCGGCCGAGAAGCCCCGCCTGCGCGCGGACGACTACCAGATCAACGTCGAGCTTCTTCCCCAAAATCACAAGCTAACGGCGCGCGCGACGGTGAAGGTCACCGCGCTCGAAGATCTTAACGTGGCTACGTTTCAGCTGAATAATGCGCTGCGCATCACGAAGCTGGTGGATGCGAACAACAAGCCGCTTAGTCCCGAGCGCAACACGCAGGATTCCACGGTGCGTTTCTCGCTCAATGACAGCATCGCAAAAAATGCCAGCACCACTTTTACTTTCGAATACGAAGGCACGCTGGAGAGCGCCGACGACAGCCCGGTTCCGGGATTGAGACTGGCTTACGTCGGCCCGGAGACCAGCTATCTTCTGTACTCCGGGCTGTGGTTTCCGGTGGCGGGGTATGGGGTCAACCGCTTCACTTCGACGATCAGCGTGACCGTGCCGGCGCATATGGTTGTGATCGGGAGCGGGAAACAGCCATCGGCGGCGGCAGTCGAGAAAGTCGCGAAGAAGCCGTCGGGGCCTGATCTGGCGAACTCGAAGACGTTTACGTTCACCTGGGACAAGCCAAGTTTTCCGGGCACGATTGTGGCCGGGACGTTCCAGGAGTTCAAGAGTGACGAAGCGGGCCTCGATCTGCATGTGTTCTTCAAACCGAATAAGCAGAACCTGGGAGCGGACTACGCCGCGACGGCGATCAAGTCATTCACTTTTTTCGAGACGCAATATGGACCGGCGCCCTCGACGCACATAAAGATTGTTGAGATTCCGGATGAAACCGTACCTACGGCGTGGGCGCCGGAGATGGCGCTGCTGTCGGATCGCGCGATTACGGAGAAGACAAACTACCGATTGCTGGCTGATACGCTGGCGCATCAGTGGTGGGGCGTGTCGGTGAGTCCGGCGTCGAAGAATGACTGGTGGATCAGCGACGGCTTCGCACGCTATTCGGAAGCGCGCTACGTGGAGAGCGCAGCGGGCGAAGCGGGGCTGGAGGAGATGGTGAAGGATATGTCGGTGGGCGCGCTCGCCTATGACAGCGTGCCGCTTTCGAGCTCCGAAAAGCTGGACTATTTCTCGCCGGAGTTTCAGTCGCTTGTGACCGACAAGGGCGCGATGATCCTGCACATGCTGCGCTCGGTGGTGGGAGAGAAAAACTATCTCAAGATCATGCGTGATTTCGCCACGAAATATGCGGGCAAGTCGGCCACGAGCGACGATTTCCGCGAACTCACCGAGCAGGTGTCGGGCGAGAAGCTGACGTGGTTCTATTCGCAGTGGATGGATTCGACGAGCGCTCCTGAGTTTAAGGCCAAGTACACGATTTACCGGTTGGGTAACAACAAGGGCTTCCGCATTGTGGGGGCGATTTCGCAGGATCTCGATCTGTTTCGCATGCCGGTAACTTTGAGAATCGATACTGACGGAAGGACGGAAGAGAAGCGGATCGAAGTGGTGGGGACCGATTCGCCGTTTTCGGTGGAGACTTTCGGGCGTCCGCGGAGAATCTCGATCGATCCGGAAAACCGTGTGCTCACCAACAGCAAGGAGATCAAGCTGCGGGCCTCGATCTTGCGCGGACAGGGACTGACGCAGCAGGGCGATCTGGCGGGAGCGTTGAGCGAGTTCAACAAGGCGCTCGAAGTGAACAAGAATAGCTCGCTCGCTCACTACCGGATTGCCGAGGTGTTTTTCCTGGAGAAAAATTATCAGGCTTCGGCGAACGCCTATCGCGAATCGCTGAATGGTGACGGCGAGCCGCGCTGGACGGAGGTTTGGAGCCATCTGCAACTGGGAAAGATTTTCGATGTGACGGGACAGCGGGAGCGGGCGGTCAATGAATACCGCCAGGCGCTGCAGACGAACGACAACACGCAGGGCGCGATCGAAGAATGCCGCCGCTACATGCAAAAACCCTTCGAGCGGGAAAAAGGCAGCTAGCGCAGTTCTGGGATTCTAATCCGTTCTTCTAATCAAACAAAAAATAAGGCCCGCACCGCCAGGCGAGTAGCGGTACGGGCTAGGAGGAACGATTCTGAATATAGAACGGTTTTTGGATAATGTCAAGTAAGTTTATAGACTTTATTATTTGTACTGGCAATACGGCGACATCGAAGGACTCGTACACGAACTAATGGGAGCGGATCGAGCGACAGCTTAGCGGTGAGCCAACTCTGGCTCTTTCTCCACGGGCGCTATGCTGCCTTCCGAGGGCGGACCGCGCCCTTGGCTGCTTGGCGACTGCGCTTATCCCGCAGTCCCCAGATAAAAATGACACCGACAGCAATCCCAAACATCACGAATGGAACAACAAAACCCATTTTGCTATCCTTCCTCTAGAGAGATTCCAATGAATATCAAGACAACTCCCACGATTATGAGAATCGCTAAGGCTATAATCGTTTCTGAGTGTAAGTCACCTTGCGAAAAAACAGCATCCAAGGGGACGAATACTACGAGGAGAATACCGATTTCTCGTAGAGAATCCCCTGCCAGTTCGGAAACGCTGCGCAAATATTACCTTCCAGCATCTTGCATCGCGGCGGGGAACCGGTAAAAGATGCCTTTCGTAATGGCTTAACCTTGTACACCATAAGTGCCTTGACAAACAACAACAGTTTTGGGGCGAACTCGCTCTAGCACTCTTTTTATGATGTGTCCAGGCGCAACCAAGTTGCCATTTTTTGCGTTTTGCGCTGGCTCGATCCTTCTATAACAGGAATCTGTCAAGACAGCCCACCAAGAGCAGTGGCCTACGTTTTGGCGCCGTCAAAGCCCTTGCGGCGCTGTTCGCTGTAGCGGTGCAGGGCGTCCTCGATGATGGGGAAGGCCATGGTGGCGGGCTGGATCTCGTCGACCTCGACTGACTTGCCTTCCAGTTGTTTGTAATCCTGAAAGAAGCGGCGCAGCATGAGCAGGCGGTGCGGCGGCATTTCGGCGGCTTCGCGGTAGGGATTGAACTCGGGGTCTTCGGTGGCGATGGCGATGATTTTGTGGTCTTTTTTGCCGGCGTCAATCATGGTCATGAGACCGATGGCGCGGGCATGGATGATGGTCAGGGGCACCACAGGTTCCTGGCAGAGGACGAGCACATCGATCGGGTCGTCGTCTTCGGCGAGGGTTTGCGGGATGAAGCCGTAGTTGGCGGGATAGTAAACCGCCGAGTACAAGATGCGATCGAGTTTGATGAGGCCGCTGGGTTTGTCGAGTTCGTATTTCACGCTGGAGCCGAAGGGAATCTCGATGACGGTGTTGAACTCGTGGGGCAGCTTGCCGCCGGGAGTAACGTCGTGCCAGGGGTGGATCATGGAGTCGGTGCCTGCCTGTTGGTGCGAATTTGGGGCTGTTTGGATTTTAGCTGAGGGCTAGGGTTCAAGGTTTCAGAGTTTCGGAGTTTCGGAGTTTCGGAGTTCTCACCGCGATGGGAGCGACCCCCTTTTGCTCCTTCACGCCTCTCTTGGTTTGAATTTTTTTTTATCTCTGAATCTTTAGAATCATGACTATACGCAAGAATTCCCGCTAAATCTTTGGATCTAAATGGTTTATTTGCAAAATATTGCGGAATAAGGAGTTAGGCTGCCGACTTGCCGACTTTGGGGATTTTCAGGGTTCCTGCTCGGTCGTAGTGGTGCGCGGATCGAATTTTTTTTTATCTCCGATCTTTAGAATCATGACTATACGCAAGAATTCCCGCTAAATCTTTGGATCTAAAAGGTTTATTCGTAAAATATTGCGGAATAAGGAGTTAGGCTGCCGACTTGCCGACTTTTCCGCTAGATCCTTGGATCTAAAAGGTTTATTGGTAAAATATTGCGGGATAAGGAGTTCGGAGAACCACCAATCCACCAACAAAAAGGCCTGGGAGGTGGTCCGCACCCTTATTTTCATCTCTATTTCTATTATATCAATTCACACCTACCTGGCCCGACACGGTTTCTGACTTTATTTTCGCAGGGTGGTCAAGGGCTTGCGAGGATAATTGGGCAAATGGGGGCTTGACAGGATTTTCGCGGGTGTTGCGGAAAATTCGCCAAGTAATTTGGCGGGCATACGGTAGCGGTCGAGGCGCCTGAAAGTTTATGGCGGCGGTAGAGGCCCCTTCGGCTGCGCTCAGGGCAGGCTCTTCGACTAGGCTGCGGCCAAGCGCTTCGCGATTGGCCTGGCTCCGCTCAGGGTGACAGAGTTGGGTTGGATTGTGGTGCGGACCAATGCTCCTTGACCGGCATGTGGGCAGCGCGTAGAGTTCTGAGTAAGTGGGGCTCTCATGTCTAATGAAACCGGCAAATATTTGAAATTTGGTTCGGTCACGGTGTTGATTATCGTTTCGCTCGGGTATCTGGCTTATACGGGCGTGCAGGACAGCAAGAGTTATTACGTGACTATCAAAGAATTGAATGGCATGGGGAACGAGGCTTATGCCAAGCGGCTGCGGGTGGCGGGGAATGTGGTGCCGGGGTCGATCAAGCGGTCGGGGACGCGGGTCGATTTCATGCTGAAGGAGAATGAGCTGACGCTGCCGGTTTCGTATACGGGGACGGAGGCGCCTCCGGACACGTTTAAGGACGACGCACAGGCGCTGGCCGATGGCAGTTTTGGGCGCGATGGCGTTTTCCATGCCAAGGAATTGCAGGCTAAGTGCGCTTCGAAGTATGCGCCACAGCCGGGGCAGCCGGGAGTTACGCCGGCTCCGGCTAAGAGCATGTCGGAGAACGTGGGCGTCTGGACTGGGCGGCGAAGCGAGCAACTGATTTCGCGGACGATGACCTAGTTTACAATCAACCTCGCGAGATTTTTCTCTTGCCATGAAGCTCCCGAGAAGATTTGCCCGTTTACTCGTTGCTATTGCTGCAATCACGAGCATCTTGCAGAATGTGGCCGCGACATCGCAGGATCAGAAAACTACTCAGGCATCCTCAGAAGCGCAGGCGTTAACGCCTCCCGAGCATCCAATCACAGAGGAGCAGCTCCGTACCTATTACAACGTTTGCCACATACCTTCGCTGTCTCGCCAGTTGACGCACGAGAAGATGGAGGTGCAGCGGAAGCAGCTTCCAGAGTGGTATATACAGTCGGTATGGGACGAAATCGAAGATGCGATCGACGACATCGACCTTCCAAAGGTAGCGTTGCCGGTGTATCAGAAATACATTAGTGAGGCCGACGCAAATTTTTTGATCAGGTTTATGGCTACGCCCCAAGGCCAGAAGATGCTCCAATCTGTTTTGACAAGGGATGTGCAGGCGCAACATGCCGGTGCGGCCCCTATACAAGCGCGCGACCAAGCTCTAGCAAAGCTCGCCCGTAACGAAGCGGAGGAAGTCGAGCACATCGTTTCCAGCATGAGTGCCAAAGATTTGCGCGATCTTGAGTCGCGTTTTGGCCACTGGCAGCAGATGCAGCCGGTTCTGGCGCAAATGAGAACCGAAACCGGGCAGGTCACGATGGACGAGCAAATGAAGTTGATGAAGGCAATCGTAGCCAAACATCAGTCGGAATTAGCTAATGCCAACCATAGCTATGAAACCAGCCATCCGTCGGTACCGGGTTCCCAGGCACACCAATAGGCATGCTGTCATACTTTTGCACCCTTCACAATCCTGATGGACAATCTGCCTGAAAACGCGACCGTCCCCGTTATCTCCGTTTCAAATCTAATTAAACAATTTGGACGCTTTGCGGCTTTGCGTGGAGTTTCGGCTGAATTTTTTCGCGGGAAGCTTTACGCGATTCTTGGCGATAACGGGGCGGGAAAGACTACTTTGCTGCGGACGTTGGCTGGGCTCAACCAGCCTTCGAGTGGGCGGATCTCGATTCTTGGCTGCGAGCTTGGCTCGGACGAATTTCACGACATTTGCTCGCAGGTGGGGTACATGGCGCATCCTTCGCTGCTTTATGACGAGATGAGCGGGATGGAGAATCTTGCCTATTTTTCGCGGCTGTATGGGATTACTAGCGTTGCGCGGTGCGCGGAGGTGATTCGGGCGGTGGGGCTTGATCCGGAGCTCGGCGCGGCCGGTGGGGCAGTATTCGCAAGGGATGCGGCAGCGGATGTCGCTGGCTCGGGCATTGTTGAATGATCCGAAGATTCTGCTGCTGGATGAGCCGTTTTCGAATGTGGATTTGAATTCCGCGGGAGAGATGGTTCGGCTGCTGGCGCGGACGCGGGATGCGGGGAAGACAATTTTTGTTGTGACGCATCAGGCGGCGCTGCTGGAGAGCGCGGCGGATGAGTTTGTGTGGATGGAATTTGGCAAGATTATCGGGCGCACTCGGGAGCTGAAACGGCCGGAGAGTTCGCACGGTTGAAATTTGGATCGAGTTTATTGGAAGCGGGCATAGACTGCAATGTCGCGTAAAGGCGGCGTTAATGTATGAAAGATATCCGAAAGCTTCTTTGCTGGATATTCGCGTCTACTTCGCTAATGTACGTGTTCCTTTTTGTTCGGAGCGTGTACACGATAAACCAAAGCCCCGCTTTACTGACTTTCCAAAACGTGCTCTTCGTGCTGTTCGAGGTCGTTGTTGCCTCTATTACTGGCCTGGCTTGGTGGACCATCTTGAAGGGAAAGTCCTCGCGGAGGCCATGGGGAATCGCGGCGAGCTCTATGTACTTTCTGATTTTCCTGCGACCTATCGTTTTTTCCTTGCCAACCAGTTGGGTGCACCACGGAGGGGCGTTGGTTATCGGAATCGCGGGACTCGTTGTCTTCCTGCAGCGTGATGAGCTGTCCCAGCAGGAATCTGGTGAAGCAAGGGAAACCACACAATGAGCGCGCCCTCCGGCATCACTCGCGTCACTTTGCTCAAAGATCTTCGGCTGGAATGGCGGTCGAAGGACGCGATTAACTCGATGTTGTTTTTTTCTTTGCTGGTGGTGGTGGTGTTCAGTTTTTCGTTTGATCCGAGCGCGGAAGAATCGCGGCAGATTGCGGGCGGGCTGATCTGGGTGGCATTTTTGTTTGCGGCGGTGGTGGCGCTGAATCAGACCTGGGCGCGCGAGATTCGCAATCAGGTGCTGGATGCTTATAGGGTGTCGCCGGCTCCGGCGAACTCGCTGTTTGTGGCGAAGGTGCTGGGGAACTTTGTTTTTGTAAGCGTGCTGGAAGCGTTGATGACTCCGCTGTTTATCGCGTTTTATCGGCTGCGGTCGATTGGCCCGTCGTGGCAGCTATTGGTGGTGGCGATGCTTGGGACCTGGGCGCTGGTGGTGAATGGAACTTTTTTTGCGGCGATGTCGCTGCGGACGCGCAGCCGCGAGATCATGCTGCCGCTGCTGCTGTTTCCGATTTCGATTCCGGCGATTCTGGCGATGGTGCAGGCGACGACGGCGATATTGAATGGCGAAGGGGCGCGCTTCTGGATGACATTGCTTATGACGTACGATCTGGTGTTTACTACGGTGTGCCTGCTTTTGTTTGAGACGGTGCTGAATGCGGAGTAGTGGAACGGGCTGGTTCGCAGGCGAAGAGCGGACCTCAGGGGCTAAAGCCCCACTATTGATTGGCTGAATGGCACGGCTGAAGCCGTGCCCTACCCAAATCGTGCTCTCCACAGGTAAAGATCGGGCTCTCCTCAGGTAAAGAAAGCATTCGCAGAAAGAAAGCGTGCTCTTGAAAAAAGCGTTTCCCATTCTTGGCGTGGTGACGGCGGTCTTGCTGGTCTATGCGTTGTATATGGCGCTGGTGTGGGCTCCTACCGAGCAGACGATGGGGAATGTGCAGCGGATTTTTTATTACCACGTGCCTTCGGCCTGGACGGCGTTCGTTCTCTTCTTCGTTAATTTTGGGGCTTCGATTGTTTATCTGGTCAAGCGCAAGGCAGCGGCGGATATTGTGGCGCTGGTGAGCGCCGAGGTGGGCGTGGTGTTTTGCACGGTCGTGCTGGTGACGGGGCCGATCTGGGCGCGGCCGGTTTGGGGCATCTGGTGGACTTGGGACATGAGGCTGACTTCGACGCTCGTCTTGTGGCTGATTTATGTCAGCTATCTTTTTTTGCGGCGCTTTTCGTCGAGCGGGGAGACGCCCACTTTGGCTGCGGCTTTGGCGGTGCTGGGGGCGCTGTGCGTGCCGTTCGTTTATTTTTCGATCTGGTTCTTTCGGACACAGCATCCGCAGCCGGTGATGGGCGGAGGGGGATCGATCGATCCGCGGATGCTGCATGTGCTGCTGATTAACTGGCTGGCGTTTTCCTGCTTTGCGTTTCTGGTGTGCTGGTCACGGTATCGGCTGGAAGTGCTGCAGCGCGAGGTTGACCAGGCGCATGCGCTGGAATCGCTGATGGCGCCGCGCGGGAGTGGGCGATGAGGATCGTGAATGAGGAGCATGGAATGAGGTACGGCCTGAGGTACGATCTGAGGTACGCTCAATGAAGGGCAATAACGCTTACCTTCTTGCCGCGTATGCGGTGACTTGGATTATTCACATCACTTATCTGGCGACGATTGTGTCGCGCTATTCGCGGCTGAAGCGGGAGATTGGAAATCTCAGGAAAAAGTAGGTGAGGGGTCGCAGGTGACAGGAAAAGTTCAGGAAAAGCTGGTTCGGGTGACAGGAGACAGGGAAAGCCGGTGCGGCCGGGAGCAGCCATTCTCGTAGTATAGACAGAATACATAGGTCCTTCGCTCCGCTCAGGATGACAATCAGAGTTTAATGGATGACAGTCAGAGTTCTGGTGCGACGTAGACCCGCGCATTCCCGCCGTGCGGGTTTTCCCTGTCACCTGTCACTTGCGTTCTGCCACGTGATTCCTGCCCTTACAACCATTTCGCCGGCATTTGGCTTCTCACTATCCGGCCCACACACTCTATCCCGGCTTGACAGCGTATCTGTTGGATGTAAAAGTATTTGTTGGTTCAATCCTAATTTTGGTGACAGGTACGCATCCGCTCCCTTGGGCGACGAGCCGTAGCGGTGTTGGTGTGCCAGTCGTTTTCTCAACCCACGAAATTGGGAATTCGGAGGAGCTTAGTGAATAGGAATTACCCTGTGTCGGTAGGAGGCTCGGTGAGAAGTTTGGTGACAGAAAAAAGAACAGGCAGCGGGCTGGCAGTCATATTTCTGGCGGCGGCAGTATTGGCGGCCGCGGGCATGGTATTCCATTTTGGAAGCTCACTTCCTACCGCCGCGGCTAGCGGCACCCAAGCTAGAGGGTCGCAGGTGGCTAACCAACAGGCGCTGGCGGCGAAGTCGCTGTCGCTGCCGCTGGTGTTTGAGCCGAATCAGGGCCAGACTGCCGCTCCGGTTAAGTTCGTGGCGCACGGGGCGGGCTATGGGTTGTTTCTGACGTCGGATGAGGCGGTGCTGGCGTTGCAGGGGGCGGGGGCCAAAGCGCGGCGTGCTGCCGGTTCGGTGATTCGGATGCGGCTGATCGGAGCGAACGCTTCGGCTCGCGTTTCCGGCGGCGCGCCGATGCCGGGCAGGACTAGTTATTTTATCGGCAATAATCCGGCAAAGTGGCATCGCGACGTGCCGCAATTTGGGCGCGTGGAATATGCGAGCGTGTATCGCGGCGTCGATCTGGTTTACTACGGCAATCAGGGGCAGCTTGAGTATGACTTCCGGGTGGCTCCGGGCGCCGATCCGGGTCAGATTGCATTGAATTTTCAGGGAGCGACACCACACATTTTGGATGGCGAGTCGGGAGATCTGGTGCTGACGACTGGCTCGGGAGAGGTTCGCTTCCACGCTCCTCGCATTTATCAGCCGGCTACGACGGCGGCGGGGAGATCGGCGGGCAGCGGAGAGACAGAGGTTAAGGGAAGCTTTCGCCAACTGGCCGATAATAAAATTGGCTTCGCGATTGGCGACTACGATCACAGCCGCGAACTGGTGATCGACCCTACGCTGAGCTATTCGACGTTTCTGGGCGGAACGGCTGGCATTGAAGGGCCGAGTGGGCTGGCTAGTCCGGGGAATGTAATCTCGGTCGCGGCCGACGCGGCTTTGAATATTTATCTGGCGGGGTCGACTACGTCGACGAATTTTCCGGTGACGAGTGGGAATGATGTTCCGACGGGCGAGCAAAATATTTTTATTTCGAAGATTTATCCGCTGGGCACGGGAAGCGCGCAGCTTGTGTACTCGATCATCCTCGGCGGCACGGACACGAATGAGATTGATACTCTCGCGGGGATCGCCGTCGATCAGAGTGAGAATATCTACGTTGCGGGTTCGACGAATTCGGGGACTTTCAACACGAGTGGCACGAATACTGCTTTTCAGGCAACGCCTTATGGGCCATCTTGTGTCGCACCAGCTTGCGGGACGCATGGATTCCTCAGCGCGTTTACGGTGTCGAGCTCGGGATCGACACCATACACTCTGGCCTACTCCACTTATCTTTCGGGTGATGGGACCGATACTGTCACGGGGCTGGCTGTCGACCTCAACCAGAACGCTTACGTCACGGGCAATACTACTTCGACCGTCGGGAGCAGCAACGGCTTCCCTGCCAACCCCAACGGTTACCAGTTGGTGTCGAACTCTCCCGGGAACTTACAGTTTTTTGCCAGCAAGATCAGCACTACTACCAGCGGCGCGCTGAGCATGCTCTACTCCACTTACTTTGGCGGCGCATATCCGACGGCGGCGACGCTAGTGCCGATCATTGCCAATGGGGGCGGAGCTGCGGTGGATGTTGGCAACAACATGTACATCACGGGGACTACCAACATGGTGTACGCGGTTCCGACGAACTCGGGATTAGCGCCGTTTCCGCTGCTCAACGCGCAGCAGACCTGCCTCAACCAGGCCGGAGGGACGAGTTGCACCTCGCAAAACGCGACGTCGGTTACGGACGGATTCGTTGCCAAATTTAACCCGAGCCTCGATGGCTCGCAATCTCTGGTTTATTCCACCTATATAGGGGGCAGCGGCACTGATACTGGCAACGCGATCGCAGTGGACACTTCGGGAAACGCCTTCGTTGCGGGCTCGACGAATTCGAGCGATTGGAACTTCACGCTCGGCACCGGCTTTCAGCCTACCTACGCCGGGATCGGGTCCGCTAGCAACGCGTATGTGGTTGAACTCGTCAACTCTAACGGGTTGAGTTTTCCGATTAACTACTTTACTTACCTGGGAGGCTCGGGACCGGATACCGCTTTGGGGATTCAGGTCGATTCGGTGGACGGGGTCCACGTCGCGGGCTACACGGAGTCTCCCAACTTCCCTACGCTCAATCCCGTCGCGGGCGCCAGTTGCAGCGGCGCGAGCAGCGCCGTGCCTTATGCGTTCGCGGCTCTGATCGAAACCAGCTTGCCGAACCAAGGCGCTGGCGATTACTCGACCTGCCTCGGTGGCAGCGGGGTCACACAAGGGACTGGAGTCGCGATCGACAACCTGGCCGCGAGCTATGTGGCGGGTACGACGCAGGCGGCGAATTATCCGCTGGTGAATCCGTATCAGCCGCAGTTGAACGGCACGCAGAATGCTTTTGTTAGCCGGCTCGCTGGGCAGAGTACTCTGACCATGACGGTGGCGGCGACTCCGAGCCCGGTTAACGCCGGCCAGCAGGCGACCTTTACTTTCACCATCACGAATAGTGCGGGTGGAGACAACGCAAACGATGTGACCTTCATTGCGACCGTGCCCAGCACTGGCCTGCTGAATACGCCACAGGCGCTGGTTGCCGGTGGATTGGGAACTTGTAACCAAGTCGTGGGAACGACCATCCTTTGCACCATTCCGACGCTGGCGGCGGGAGCTTCGGCATCGGTCGAAGTGGAAGTGACAGCGAACGCCACCACTTACCCTCCGGTGCCTTCGATGACGGTATCTGGAGCCGCGGGTGCGAATGGCAACACGTTGCAAGTCTCGAAAGCTGCGACTGTCCAGGTTGTGGACTTTACCGTCAGCTGCTCGACGACAACTCCCATCATTAGCGCTGGCGACACGGCGGCGATCCAGGTGGTGTTTGCTCCGGCGGCGGAGGATGGGTCGCTTGGCTACATCGCCACCATCACCCCGAGCGATACTATCTCGCCTTCGATGGTGACGTCGCCGACTCCCACGTTTAACCCCATCAACGTGCCGATGACAGGGCAGACTTCGGGAAGCACGACTTTGAGCATTGGGACGGTGGCGCGTCCGGTGAATAGCGGCAGCTTGTTGCGGCGCGGTTCGTTTTACGCATCGTTTTACGCAACTTGGTTGCCGATCGGAGGCGTGAGCCTGATTGGGCTGGGTATCGGGGCGGGGCGCAAGCGGCGACGCTGGTTGCTGGGAGCTGTGCTTGGGTTGGTTGCGGGCGTCATCCTGCTGCTGCCGAGTTGCGGATCGAACAGCAACGTTGCCACCAGCACGGGCGGGACGCTGGCGGGGACTTACATTATTACGATCGAGGGCTCGGCCGGGACAGGCTCGTCGCACAGCTGCCAGCTCAATCTGACGGTGAACTAAGACTGCCGCATTTGATTTATGGGCCTCCGCCTTGGCGGAGGCTTTTCTTTTGGCGGAGGCGGAACGGTTGTGCACGCCAACCTGGCAATTCAGCGAGAGTTCTGCAGCCCACTCTAAACATCGCACAGAACGCGACGTTTAGAATGGGGCGCCGGCTGCGGCCAGGCGGGGATTTCTAACCTCCTGCAAACAGGGGCAATGCAGTTCTTGACAATATTCCATATTGCGATATTATTATCGCGATCTGGAATATATGACGCTGGGCGAAAAAATTCGGTATTTGCGCGAGGTGGAAGGTTCGCTGCGCGGACTGAATCGCCCGCTGACGCAACAGGAATTGATGAAGGGCATCAAGGCCGAGACGGGCAAGACGATCAGCCAGTCGTACCTGTCGCAGATCGAGCGCGGGAAGCGGCCGCACATGACGCAATCGTCGCGCACGTTGCTGGCGCGCTTTTTCAAGGTGCATCCGGGATTTCTGGTGGATGACCCGGAGGGTTATCACGCGGAGCTTACGTCGGACCTGCGCACGACGGAAGGTCAGCTTGATGTGTGGCTGCTGCAGGGCTCGGAGCGGTTTGCCAACGATCCAGAGGTGAGCGAGGTGCTGATCAAACTGGCGCGCGATAAGGATACGCGGCGGTGCCTGCTGCTGCTGGGCGAGATTCTGAATACGCCGGGCTTGGCCGATCGTCTGTTCGAAGCGCTGCGGCCGGAAATGGCGCACGCTACGAGCAATGCGCGCTCGAAGGCGGCAACTGCGAGGCGGAGCTTATGACTTGGGCTGACTTTTATCTGACGTGTTTCGCCGTCGGCTTTCTGCTGAGCGCGATTTCTTTTGTGGCTGGCGGCATGCGCTGGCATCTGCATCTTCCGCATTTTCCGCACGCGGGCGTGCATGGTCCGGCGGGACCTGCTGCGGGCGGCCATGGTGCGGGTGGGCACGCTGCGGGCTCCGCAAATAATAGTGCGGGGGCGCGCTCTGGTCACGAGGCGGCGATGTCGCCGTTCAACTTCGTTACCTTGACTGCGTTTCTCGCGTGGTTTGGAGGGATCGGCTTTTTGATCACGCGCTTCTCGAGCATATGGTTCGCGCTCGGGCTGTTGATTGCGCTGGCGGCCGGACTGTTCGGCGCGGGAATTGTTTTTCTGTTTCTCACACGCGTGCTGATTTCGCGTGAGGAGAACATGGACGCAGCCGACTATGAGATGGTCGGCGTGCTGGGACGAATCTCGATGTCCATACGCGAAAACGGCACGGGGGAAATTATTTATTCGCAGGCGGGAACGAGGCGCACCTGCGGCGCGCGCAGTGAAAATGGCGGCGCGCTCGAAAAAGGCGCGGAGATTATGGTTGCTCGCTATGAGAAGGGCATCGCGTATGTGAAGCGCTGGGAGGAAGTTAGTGGGGAGTAGCAGTTTCGGAGCAGGTTTCAGAGTTTCAAGGTTTCAGGGAAAAACAAAAGCATTCCCTTGAAACATTGCGAAGCTCCAAACCTGAAACTCTGGAACCTTGAAACTGGGACGTTTATGCATCGTCGAATCTTCCAATTCGCAATCGTGTTCCTCTGGCTGTCGCTGCCGCTGGTCGCGACCCAATACACGCAGGTGTGGAACCATCTGCCGGTCCGGGTGGCGACTCATTTCAACGCCGCGGGGCAGGCGAATGGCTGGATGTCGCGCGGGGAAGCGGTGAACTTTGGCGTGGGATTCATGGCGTTTCTGTTGGTTATATTCACGGCGCTTCTGCTTTATAACGCGCGCAGCCGGGTCGACGCATTTTCGTGGGCGGCGCTGGGCTTCTCCGCTCTCGTCCTCGGCGTGATGGTCGAGGTGAATCGCAGCATCGTGAACTACAACCTGCGGGGCTCGCCGCTGCAACTGGGAGGGATGCTGATTGCGCTGCCGATTGCGGCGATTTTGCTGATCGCGGTTTACGTTGTCGGCAGGCGCGAACCGGCGCTTGCTTCTAACGGATCTATATCAGCCAATCTTTTGGTTGAAGAAACGCACTCGGGACGACCGATGGCGCTGTTCATTTTGCCGGCTCTGATCGGACTCGCGATCGCGGCGTCGGCGGTGCCTGCGCCGGCGTTGCGACTCTCGCTGGCGCTCGTCGGTGTGATCGGATTGGCCACGATCGCCGCTGCCTGGAGCGGATTCCAATATCGCTTTCTGCGACATGGGCTGGAGATTCGCGCGCTCGGCTTTCGGCTGCGGTCGATTCCGCGGCAGCAGATTAAGAGTTATGCGATCGAACCGTGGAGCGCACTGCGCGGCTATGGGATTCGGGGCGTCGGCAATTCGCGCGCCTATGTGTGGGGTAACAAGGTGGTTCACATCAGGACGATGAACGGAGACATTTTTCTTGGTCACAGCGATCCGCAACGCATCGTGCGCGATCTCGACCGGGTGATGAGTTACTAAGCGATGCGGGGAAGATTTTGAGGAGGGGATATGTATCTCGGCATAGCAATTGAAATCTGGGTCATCGCGGGGCTGGTCGTATTGGCGACCTTGTTCCTGATGAGCATGCTGGCCCGCTTATACCGCAAAGCGGGGCCGCATGAAGCGTTGATCGTTTACGGTTTTCGCGGAACGCGCGTGGTGCAGGGCCACGGCACAGTCATTTTTCCGATGGTCGAAAATTGTAAGGACCTTTCGCTCGAACTGATGTCGTTCGACGTGGCTCCGCAACAGGATCTTTACACCAAGCAGGGCGTGGCGGTCACGGTCGAGGCGGTCGCGCAGATCAAGGTGAAGTCGGACAAGGAATCGATTCTCACCGCTGCTGAACAGTTTTTGACCAAGAGCGACCAGGAGCGCGAAAGCCTGATTCGGCTGGTGATGGAAGGGCATCTGCGCGGAATTATTGGGCAGCTCACGGTCGAAGAAATTGTGAAGCAACCGGAGATGGTGGGTGATCGCATGCGCGGCACCTGCGCGGACGACATGAATAAGATGGGCCTGGAGGTAATTTCGTTCACGATCAAGGAGGTGCGCGATAAGAATGAATACATCACCAACATGGGCAAGCCCGACGTGGCGCGGATCAAGCGCGACGCCGACGTAGCCACTGCCGAGGCGGAGCGCGATACAGCGATCAAACGCGCTATCGCTACGCGAGAGGCGGCAGTTGCGAAAGCACAGGCGGATCAGGAGCGGGTGCTGGCGGAGACGCTCTCGCAGGCCAAACAAGCCGAATCGCAGCGCGACTTAGAGGTGAAGAAAGCGCAGTATCTCGAAGTTACTAAGAAGCAACAGGCGCAAGCGGATAAGTCGTATGACATTCAATCGAATGTGATGCAGCAGCAGGTCATCACCGAAAGCGTGCGCGTGCAGCAAGTTGAAAAGGAAGGGCAAGTAAAGGTGCAGGACGCCGAAATTGCGCGTCGCGAGAAGGAATTGATCGCAACAGTGCTGAAAGGGGCCGAGATCGAGCGTCAGCGCATTGAGACACTGGCCGCCGCCGAGAAGCAGCGCCTGATTGCGGAGGCCGAAGGGCAGGCGTCGGCGATTCGAGCCCAGGGAGAAGCCGAGGCCGAAATCATCTTCAAGAAAGGCGAAGCCGAGGCAAAGGCCATGAACGTAAAAGCCGCAGCTTATCAGGAATACAACCAGGCCGCGGTCATCGACAAACTAATTACCGGGCTGCCAGAAATCGTGAAGGCCCTGGCCGCTCCGCTGGCTAACGTGGACAAGATCACTATCGTCTCCACTGGTAATGGCGATGCTGCCGGCATGAACAAGATAACGGGTGACATCACGAAAATGGCGGCGCAAGTACCCGCTCTGTTCGAGACGCTCTCTGGCATGCCGCTGGCAGAGTTATTGGGCAAGGTCCGACAAATTGGCGACAAGACACCGAAGCTGGAGGAAAAAAAGTAAAACCTGTCGTTGGTCGTTGGTCGTTGGTCGGTAGTCGCCCGTAAACGCTTATCCTAGCGGCGAAACGCGAACGACCAACGACCGTGACCAAAGATGATTCCAGGAGGACTGCTGTGCAAGAAGAACTTCATCACGCGAGATCGCTTGGCCTGTCGGTCGCGCTCGGAGCCGCCATGGGCGCGGCTCTGGGCGCAGTCACGGGCCATGTAGGAATCTGGGTAGCTGTTGGAATCGCAGCCTACATAGCGATCTCGCTGGTAGGCGGAGCATGGAGTAACAAGCGCAACAACTAACGATAGTCGTGTAACAACAACGACTAACAACTGACTTACACGAGGTGTTCTATGGCATTACTGGAACGTGTTTCTACGTTGGTTCGAGCCAATCTCAACGACCTGATCGACAAGGCCGAAGAGCCCGAGAAAATGATCAAGCAAGTTATTCTCGATATGAATAACCAGCTCTTGCAGGTTAAGACGCAGGTTGCCATCGCCATCGCCGATCAGCATCTGCTCGACAAAAAGAAACTCGAAAACGACGACAAGATCAAGGAGTGGATGCGCAAGGCTGAACTCGCCGTCGACAAGAAGCAGGACGACCTGGCCCGCGCCGCGTTACTACGTGTCGAGAGTTATCGCGACTTGAGTTCAAATTTTGCTCAGCAGCTCGAAGATCAGAAAGCGCAGGTCGAGAATCTGAAGTCGGCATTGCGCAATCTCGATCAGAAACTGGCGGAAGCGAACGCGAAAGCTGACCTGCTGATCGCACAGCACCGCCGAGCGCGGGCCGCACACCGAGCCACGGACGCGCAGTCTGGGATGAGCGCTAACAGCAAGTCCGCCACCTTCGATCGCATGAAGAAAAAGGTGGCGCGCGAAGAAGCCATCAGTGGAGCTAAGGCGCAACTTTTGGCGGACGATGTCGAAGACCGGTTGGCCGCGTTGGAAAAGGAAGACCGGATTGAACAGTTGTTAACGGAATTGAAGACGAAGCGCGGAGCGTAGCAGGTTACAATCAGGTTTGTGCCTATGCGGAAGGTCTTCCATTTCGATTCTGCTCCCGAGCCTTATGTGGCCGATGCCGCCGTGCTTTGCTGCTTTGACCATCGCATCAGCCGCGCGGTGCGGAAGTTTCTTAAGAAACAGGGCATCGAGCGGGCCGACATGATTGTCGTCGCTGGAGGGGCCAAAACATTGGCTTCTCCGCGCAACGATTTCGAGCAGGACTTTATTCTTGAGCAAGTGCGCATGTCCATACGACTGCACCAGACGAAGCGTGCGCTGGTCATGAGCCATTCCGATTGCGCCACATACGGCGGCCTCGCCCACTTCAAAGGTGACCGCGAGGCGGAGGCCGAACACCACCGCAAAGAACTACTGCGTGCCGGAGAGTTGCTCACGTCAAACTTTCCTGGCATTTCGGTTGAGCCCTACTTCGTGAAGTTCGATGGAGTCTGGGAAGTGCGAAACGCCGAACACCTGATATCTGGAGCGGAGGGGAAACGATCGGTACCATCCGCGGGATAGCATAGGCCTTGAGTTCTGCGCGCGCGATCTTGTTTATTACGCGGACCTCAATTCATAGTAAGTTGAATGGTTTCGCCAAATGGCGTATTATTAACAGCCAAGAGGCTAGTTATGACTTCTGCTGGAATTGCCGAGGTGCTTGGGGGCAGAAAAGTCCTGGGCCGCTCGATTCGGACATTTGGCGAACTGGCAGAGTTGATCCGCAAAGGATTGCCATCGGATGCGCTTATCGCGCTCGGCGAAAAGCTCGATCTGAAGAATACGGCGCTTTCGGAGAAGCTTGGCATTCCGCCGCGAACGTTAACTCGGCGACTGAGCCGGCACTCCCGCCTCACGGCCGCTGAGTCTGACCGCACGGTCCGACTGGCGCGAGTTTATGGCGTAGCCGTCGAAATGATTGGCAACGCCGACAAGGCTGCCGAATGGCTCCGCACGCCAAACCGAGCGCTCGGGGGGGCGGTTCCGATCGATCAACTGGATACGGACATGGGGACCAGAGAAGTGGAAAATATTCTCGGGCGTATCGCCTACGGCGTCTATAGCTGATGCGCCTGTGGAGGATTTGCCGCGACATCCATGCTGCGAGCGCCTTTTCGGGCGAGGGTGCGCGACTTTTTGGCGGACGCTGGAACAGTCAGGGCGTGCGAGTGGTCTATGCTTCTCCCTCTCTGGCGCTGGCTGCCATCGAGACGTTCGTTCATCTCGAACCCAATCTGCGGCCCGATGACTTGGTGGCGATTGAGGCCGAACTTCCTGCCAAAGTGCGCACAGAGCGTATCGATCTAAAGTCTCTTCCGCGCAGATGGCATGAGAGAAGAGATGAATCGTTGCGGGCAATCGGCGACCGCTGGATTCGCGCGGGCAAGACTCTGGCACTGCATGTGCCTTCCGCGGCAATTCGCGGCGAGTGGAACGTGTTGTTGAATCCGGAGCATACCGATTTCCGCAAGCTCAAAATTGGAAAAGCGAGGGCCTTCGAGTTTGATCTGAGGATGTTTCGTTAGTTCATTCTTTCTGCGCTCGGCATATTTGGTTGTTCGAACGGTTACGAATTCCTGTTACAAATAATATTCTTATGAAAATTCTTTTCATTGGCGGAACAGGAATTATCAGCACGGCCTGCACCGCGCTGGCTGCGAGGCGCGGCATGGACGTGACGCTGCTCACTCGTGGACGGCATGCGTCACAACTGCCAAGCGGCGTTAAGACTCTGATTGCCGACGCGAACGACCCTGGCTTGACCGGGAAACTCCACGGCGAATTGTTCGATGCTGTCGTCGACTGGATTGCTTTCACTCCTAGCGACATCGAGCGCGATCTCAAACTTTTTCGTGGACGCACACGGCAGTTCGTCTTCATCAGCTCCGCCAGCGCTTATCAGAAGCCGCAGACGCGTTATCTGATTGATGAGTCGACTCCGCTGGCGAATCCGTACTGGGATTATTCGCGCAATAAGATTGCCTGCGAAGAGCGGTTGATGCAAGCTTATCGCGACGAGGGTTTTCCTGTGACCATCGTGCGGCCGTCGCTTACTTATGGCGAGACGCTGATTCCGCTGGTGCTCAATAGCTGGGAACGTTCGTACACGGCAGTCGATCGAATGATTCGCGGGCAAAAGCTGATTGTGCCGGGAGATGGCACGTCGCTATGGGTGATCACGCACAACACTGATTTTGCCAAGGGGCTGGTGGGCTTGCTCGGCCACCAGCAAGCGATTGGGCACGCCTTTCATATCACGTCAGATGAGGTGCTAACGTGGGATCAGATGTTCCGTACTGTTGGCGAGGCCGTCGGCGTGGAGCCGCATTTAGTGCACATTCCGTCGGACTTCATTGCGGCGTGCCTCCCGGACAAGAAAGGAACACTCATCGGCGATAAGTCAGTGAGCGTGGTCTTCGATAACTCGAAGGTCAAACGTTTTGTTCCGGAATATTGCGCCACAACTTCGTTCGCGGAAGGGATTCGGCAGTCGCTTGCGTGGTTCAATGCGGATGGGGCGCGGAAGCAGATCGACTCGCAAGTGAACGCGACGATGGACAAGCTGATTGGGCTGTATGAGAAAGGTATGAGCGAAGCGGTGCGCAGCTTCGTGGCCAACGGGTAAGCGCGATTTAGGTCCGGGCTTTCGCCCAATCCTCCCACTCAAGACCTTTGACGCGCGCGAATTCTCTGCTGTTGGCAGTAATCAGAGTCAGGCCGTGACGCAGCGCCTGTCCGGCGATGAGGAGGTCATAGGCGCCGATCGGCTTTCCTGCGGCCTCCAATGTTGCGCGCACACGGCCCGCGACTATCGCGTCTTCGGGTTCGAAAGCCAGCAGGCTTAGCGGACCGGCAAAGAATTTCTCGAGCAGTTGAGCATTGGCTTCATGGCGGTCGCTTTTTGCCACTCTATACCAAAGCTCAAACGCGACAACGGATGAGACGGCCACCGCTGCCTCCGCGGCCAGCGCTCTCTGCAAACGAGTGCGGACTGAGGGGGCTTTGTCGTTGATCAGCGCAATGCAAGCGTTTGTATCGAGCAGATACTTCATTTGAAAATCTCGCGGCGCGGTGTGGGCGGTTGGTTCCGCTCTATGGGAAGGAGATATCCCTTTCTCAGCCGGTCCATTTCTGCGAACCACTCTTCGGGGTCAGTGATCAAGGGTTCCAAAAGTACTCCTTCATTCAAGCGGCGAACGCGAACCTCCTTGCCCTCAAAGCGAAACTCGCGCGGCAAGCGCACGGCCTGACTTCGTCCATTGCGGAATATTTTGGCAGTTCCCGTCTTAGCCATTTGCCCCCCTCCCACCATTTGGCAGGGTATATACTAATAATAGATAGTCGATAGCTATCATAAGTATATATCATCTCAGGGAACCATCAGGCGCTCGCTTTGTCGAGCAGCGGCAGCGGCTTTTCGACGGACGTTGGTGTAAACGTCTCCAACTCCAACTGCTCCTGACCGCTCAGGGCAGTAACTTTTCCGCGATAGTTTTTCAGATGTCGCTGCGCCGTCTCGAAAGCTTCCTGCGCTTTGTTTAGATTCTTGCCGACATTTTCAAACTGGCCCTGGAAGAAGTCGAATGATTTTTGCGCCTTGGCCAGCTCGGCGCGGCTCTTCTCGAAGCGGGTTGCGACTTCGTACCACTTGTGGACGAGAGAGATGGTGTGCAACGTCATGAGCAGCGTGTTGGGCGAGACGGGAAAGACGTGCTGCTCGTTCATCCAGTCGCCGAGTTCGCGGTTGCGGATCACTTCCATGTAGAGCGTTTCGCTGGGCAGATACATGAGCGCGATTTCGGTGGTGCCATTCTCGGGCTGGATGTATTGCTGAATGCGCTTGGCTTCGGCTTTCATCACGCGGACCAGCGCAATGCGAGCCGCATCGATTTCGGCTTTGTCGTTGCTCTCGAAAAGCGCGATCACTTGTTCGCGCGGGAACTTGGCGTCGATCGGCAGCTTGCGATCGGGGAAGTAAATTACGGCGTCGGCGCGTCCTCCGCCCTCGCCGGGCGAGGACTGCAACGCGAACATGTGGGCTGGCAGAAAGTCGGCCAGCAGGCGCTCCAGGCTGGCTTCGCCGAATTGGCCGCGGAGGTGCGGCAGCTTCAGCAGATTATTCAGGTCGTTAATCGAGTGGCCGAGGGCGCCGACTTCGCGCAACTGCTCTTCCGCGTTTTTCAAGTGCTGCTGAACTTTTTCGAACTGCGCGAATCCTTCCTTGATGTTCTGGTCGAGTTTCTGCTGCACCTGCTCGGTGATCGCCATCAGCTTCGAGTCGACGCGATCGCGGATCGCGTCCAGGCCTTGTGCGGTCTGCTGATTCAGGCACTGAAATTCAATCTTGAGTTGCTGCGTGGTAAGCAAAAGAGAATTGGTCATCTCGCTGCGGCCGTCCGTGAGGCTGCGATTTTGCTCTTCCCTGCCCGCGGTTAGTTGCTGCTCGACGGAGCTGCGAATCTCTGAAAAGCCTTGCTGGATGCGGTCTGTGACCTGCTGGCGGAGATCACCTTTGGTCTGCTCGAGCCTAGTGGCCATGTCGGCAGTGGCGGCACTGAACTTCTGGCCAAGGGACGTACCGAGCCTTTCGAGCTGACCTGCAACTTCCGCTTTTACATCTACTTGCGGAGCAGCGGAAATGCGTCGGAGAAGGATGGCCGAAAAGCCAAGCAGGACAAGGGTTCCGGCGAGCACAGTAACCAGCAGTAGGGTCTCCATAGTAAGTGGCTTAGGTGAATTTTAGAGGTTAGCGTCAGAGATGGAAAGCGGAAGTTTTACTTGGACCTTGACGGCGCCCCCAACGCCGCAGCGCTGACCGCAATATTATGCTT
Organism: uncultured Acidobacteriaceae bacterium; assembly: GCA_963822025.1. GTDB lineage: Bacteria > Acidobacteriota > Terriglobia > Terriglobales > Acidobacteriaceae > Acidiflorens. The sequence continues at coordinate 252,135 of CAWGFW010000005.1, forward strand.
CGGGCCCTGGTGGTTTCATTCGCGATCCTGGTGGTGATTCCTGGGACTCACGCGGCCGGCGAGAATCAGGCAGCGTCCGATAGCAGCACAAACATCGACAGTAAGCAGCCCACCCCCAATGCAAACTCGGCGGCTGGAGCCACCTCTGGCGAGGACACGGCCGCCGAGAACGAACTTCTGAAAGCTGCGAATAGGAGCCGCGCGGACGCTGGCGTGGCCGGGCTGCGCATGGATGACAGTTTACGTGAGGCGGCGCGAACCCACGCCCTGCGCATGATTGCGAACGACCGACTGGAGCATCAGTTCTCGGGTGAGCCGGCGCTTCTCGAGAGAATTGGTGAGGTGAGCCCGCTGAAGATCGATCGCGTTGGCGAGAATGTTGCTTACGCGGAGAGCGCGCCGGATGTGAACGCAGTACTGATGCACTCCGCTCCGCACCGTGAGAACTTGCTGGATCGCGGATTTAATGTTGCGGGTATGGTGGCTATTTGGAGCCAGGGTAAGCTGTATGTAGTGCAGGATTTCGCGCACGACCTTCCATCTTATTCGGCGCGGGAAAGTCGAGCGCTGGTGGGGCGCGCTATAGCGGAGATGCGGCGTCAGGCGGGGCTTCCGGAGCTTGCGCAACTGACGCCGGCGAGTCTCAACGAGGCTACTTGTTCATTGGCTAAGGAAAAGCGTCCCAGCGTGCATCAGATCGCTGTCGCCTACAATAATCGACGAATTATCACCTACACGCAGAGCCATCCCGAAATTATTCCGGCGGAAGCAGTGCGCCTGGTGGATGATCCTGACGTTCGACAGTTTGCGGTGGGGGCTTGCTTCGCGCGCACTGCGGCCTATCCTACCGGGATGTATTGGGTCGCGATTCTGCTGTACTGAGATCGGTCCCTACCTCATCTTCTGTTGTTCTCGCAGCACGCGGGCGAGGGCGCCCGCGCCGCACGCCACACCGGACCTGCCAGCCACCTCGCCGCCTTCTCTGTGCTAACCTGCGAGCATCTGGGCTGGCCGCATGGATGCTGCTTCTCGAATTCGTATCGGGACTGCCGGCTGGTCTTACAAGGACTGGGACGGGATCCTGTATCCGCCGGAAGTGACGCGGAAGAAAATTCATCCGGTGGAATTCCTGGCGCGATTCTTTAACGCCATCGAGATCAACACTTCGTTTTATGGACACATACGGCCGGAGTTGGGACGCCTGTGGTCGCGAAAAGCCGCCGCAGTCAATCCTGATTTTCTTTTCACGGCGAAGCTGCATCGATCGTTCACGCACTCTCCGCTGGCGGTGATGGAGCCGACTTCGGCGGCTAGTATCCGACCGAATGACGAAGATGAGCGGCTTGCGCGCGAGGGCCTGGACTCGCTGGCCGCGGAGGGAAAGCTGGGCGCGCTGCTCATCCAGTTTCCGGTCTCGTTCAAAAACACGAGTTTGAATCGCGAGTATCTGGAGCAGTTGCTGCGGCAGTTCATAGAGTATCCGCGAGTGGTCGAAGTGCGGCATGAGAGTTGGAACAATGCGGAGACGATCGACGAATTCATGCGCCACGATGTCGGCTTCTGCAACATCGATCAGCCGCGGCTGGGGCGTTCGCTGGGGCCGACGGAACATGTGACGTCGGGAGTGGGATATGTTCGACTGCACGGACGCAACTATGAGCATTGGTTTGACAGCGGGTTTGATAGCGACAACCGCAACGATCGTTATAACTATCTCTACAAGCCGGCGGAGTTGGAGAAGTGGAAGGAGAAGATCGAGGCGATTGCGCGGCGGGCGAAATCAACTTATGTGATTGCAAATAATCATTTTCAGGCGAAGGCCGCGGTGAATGCGCTGGAGTTGCGGCATCTGCTGGAGGGAAGAAAAGTGGCGGCTCCGGAGACGCTGGTGAAGCATTATCCCGAGCTGCGGGAACAGGTTGAGATTGAAGACGGCAGCGGAAATTATTCGCTGCTGGGGTGACGGCGCCGACAAAAGTAGCGCCGCTTGTGTCATTTTCTTGGAGTCAGAATGCGCTCGATTTGGCTCATGTGGTTGATGTCGTGGCCGGCGATCATGCGGACTATATGTTCGATCGATTCCTGGCCGCGCTCGGCGTGCTGGCCGAAGTGCTTCCATTGATCGGGGGAAAGCGACTTGAGGAGCGCGAGATTGGCTTCGCGCAGGGCGCCCTGTAACTCGATGGATTTCCTGGGATCGCGTTTTTCATAGTGGCCGGCGATGACCCAGGCGTCCTGATCAAAGGCAGAGATGGGCGTTCCGGGGCTTCCGAGGATGGAGCGCATGCGCCAGCCGACTACGATTTCGACGTCGGCCAGGTGAGCGAGAATTTCGGCGACTGACCATTTGTCTGGAGCCGGACGCTTGCGAAGTTTTGCGGTGGGAACGCCTTTGATGAGACGCGCCAATTTTTTCGGAGTGGCGGATTGGACTTTGATTGGATCCTGGCCCTGGGCGTTGGCCACGATGCGTTGTGTGTATTGCTGCGCAGTTTCCGACATTTGATATTTATAATCCAAACTCGCCCCTGCTGGCGAGCACGGCCGGTTGTATTTTCTGGCTACGTTTTTTGTCGACTGACCAGCGGTCAATCGCTCTAAACATGTGCGCTCCAAGAAATTAACAAAAAGCCTTTAATAAAACGATTGAAAAGTAGTTTGCGCGTGCTGTATCGTGCCTTTGACCGAGGGTCAGTTGAACTCGATCAATCGAATCAGATTTTATCGAATCAGGGGAGTTGGGCCATGGAAGGAATTACAAGCAGTTTGGCAAAACCGACGCAGATGAGACGGGACGGAAAGCCGCGTCCACGCTCGGAAGCGAAGCGGGCACGGATTGTGGAGGTGGCGATCCGGCATTTTGCCGAACGCGGATACAGCGAGGCGCGGGTAGAGGATATTGCGGCTCAGTTAGGGATTGCCAAGGGGTCGGTGTTTCAGCATTTCAAAAGCAAAGACGGATTGTTTTTCGAGGCCTACAAGAAAGCGGTGCAGTCATTTCCGAAATATATGCAGACTCCTGCGGCGGTGCGGGAGCGGGGATTTTTTGAGTTGCTGCGGTATTGGCTGGCGCGAACGGAAAACATGGTACGCGATAACTGGTCGTCGTATCGGATCTATTTAATTGGTAACTACGGAACGGACCTGGCCCTGCGGCGAGAGATCAACCGCTTTCTGGTGGCGGAGGATCCTTATGGATGGCGGGAGTTTGTGAGCTTTGGAGTTAGTCAGGGGGAGTTACGATCGGATCTGGATACGGACATGATTGGATCGATCCTAGAGTGGACAACCGACCGGTTTCAGGATGCGCTGCTTACGGAGGAGTTAGATCCGGGATTATTTCGTAAGTCAGGACCAATCCCGCAGGAGAAAGAAAAGAGGATTGAACAGTTTGTCGAGTTACTGCGACGGGCAGTTGGATCGGACAAAGCACAAATTATGGAAACGAAAGCATGAAAACTGGCTTGACGGTGGAGCAGATCATCGCGAGGTATGACGATGCCGCACCATTGGCGGAAGCTTCGACGATCCCGGCGGCGTGGTACGTGGATGCACGAATTGCGGAATTGGAACGGCAGGCGGTTTTTTCGCGAACGTGGCAGGTCGTGGGGCGAAGCGATCAAGTGCAAGAGGCGGGCCAGTTTGTGACGGCGACGGTCGCGGGCGAGCCGCTGGTCGCGGTGCGAGGGAATGATGGCGTGTTGCGGGCATTTTATAACGTGTGCCGGCATCATGCGGCAGCGGTGGTGACAGAGCCATGTGGGCGAGCGTCGATTCTGCATTGTCCGTATCATGGTTGGAATTATGGGCTGGATGGAACGCTCAAAGGGATGCCAGAGTTTGACGGGGTGAAGAACTTTGAGCGCAAGGACAATGGATTGGTTCCGGTAAAGGTGGGGGCTTGGGAGAAGTTCGTATTTGTAAATTTGGATGCTGACGCGGCGCCGCTGGCTGAATTTCTTGGGGGATTAGTCGAGCGCGCGGCACCGCTTGGACTTACTAAACTGCATTACTTTACGAGCCGTAGTTATGACATTCATTGTAACTGGAAGGTATATGTCGATAACTACCTCGATGGCGGGTATCACGTTCCTCATCTGCATAAGGGGCTTAATTCTGTTCTGGATTACAAGCAATATACGATAGAGAATGACGGACGGTATTGTTTGCAGTCGAGTCCGATGGTGAGTTCGGAGACGGACGCGGCGACGGGGATGACGCGGCGAGGTAATCGGGCATGGTATTTCTGGCTGTATCCGAATTTTATGTTCAATTGTTACGAAGGGTATCTGGATACGAACCTGGTGGTGCCGATTGATGTTGATCATTGCCGGGTGATTTTCGATTTCTATTTCAGCGATGTGAGCGAGAGTGCTCGGGCTTACAACGAGCAGAGCGTTGAGGTCGGGAATCGAGTGCAGGATGAGGACCTGGGAATTTGCGAGGCGGTGCAGCGGGGGCTGAAGTCGCGAGCCTATCAAGCGGGGCGGCTGTCAGTGCGGCGGGAAGCGGGCGAACATTTATTTCATCGGTTACTGGCGGCGGACTTGAAGAAGGGGCTAGCGGGTTAGGCTTTAGCGGCGTGATTTGTTTTGATGTTGACTCGATTGAGGACGGCCTCAATCGTAGCGGCGAGTCGATCGGAACTTTTGTCAAGATCCAAGCTGGACTTTTCGAAGTAGGCGGCGGCGCCTGCTCCAAGGAGTTTCTCCTCGTTCACTTGCGACAGGCTGGTCAGAACGATCACGGGAATATTCGCGGTGGCCGGATTCGCTTTGAGAGCTTTCAGGACTTCGGTGCCGCTAATCTTCGGCAGCATCATGTCGAGCAGGATGATATCCGGCAGTTTATCGTTGGCAACTTTTAGTGCTTCCTCGCCATCGGCGGCGGTGATGACCTCGAAACCGGCTTTGGACAGAGCCTTCTCATTGGCCATGCGGAGAAATTTGCTGTCTTCGACCAACAACACTTTGGAGTTCGGAACGGCCACGCGTGAACCTCGTGGGATTCATCGGCGTGGCGGGGGGAAACTTGAGCGGTAAAAAGGGCGGCTTGCGCCGCCCTACGAAAACGTCAAGAGCAGCGGGCGAGGACGCCCGCTCCACACTGGGCTGGCTTCACACCAGGCTAGGTGCCTTCGCTCCAGCTGGCTAGGTATTCTTCCTGCTCGGAGGTTAGGCGGTCGATTTTGATTCCGAGCGATTCGAGTTTTAGCTTGGCTACACGCTTGTCAAGGTCGACGGGAACGGTGTAGACCTTCTTCTCTAACGAGGCGTGGTTCTTGATCATGTAATCGCAGGAGAGAGCCTGATCGGCGAAGCTCATGTCCATGACGGAGGCGGGATGGCCTTCGGCGGCGGCCAGGTTGATGAGGCGGCCTTCGCCTAGAAGGTTGATGCGGCGGCCATCTTTCAGCGAGTATTCGTCGACGAAGTTGCGGGTGGTGCGCTTTGAGGACGACAGCTTTTCGAGCGCTGGGATATCGATCTCTACGTTGAAGTGGCCGGAGTTCGAGATGATGGCGCCGTCTTTCATAGCTTCGAAGTGCTGCTTGGCCAGGACATTCTTGTTGCCGGTGACGGTGCAGAAAACGTCGCCGATCTTGGCAGCTTCTTCCATGCTCATCACGCGGTAGCCATCCATCACGGCTTCGAGGGCTTTGGTTGGATCGACTTCGGTGACGATGACTTCAGCGCCGGCTCCGCGAGCGCGTGAAGCGAGGCCGCGTCCGCACCAGCCGTAGCCCGCGACCACGAACTTCGAGCCTGCGAGAAGGAAGTTAGTGGCGCGGATGATGCCGTCGATGGTGGATTGGCCGGTACCGTAACGATTGTCGAAGAGGTGCTTGGTGTCGGCATCGTTGACGGCGATGATGGGATAGGGCAGCACGCCTTCTTTGGCCATGGCGCGGAGACGAATCACGCCGGTGGTCGTCTCTTCGGTGCCGCCGATCACGTTCGCCAGTTCCGTCTTGCGCTTGGTGTGCAGGATGGAGACGAGGTCGGCGCCGTCATCCATGGTGAACTGTGGCTTGTGATCGATCGCTGCCATGATGTGCGAGTAGTAGCTGTCGTTGTCCTCGCCCTTGATGGCGAAGGTTGGGATGTTGTAGTCGCGAACCAGGCTGGCGGCAACGTCATCCTGCGTGGAAAGCGGGTTGGAGGCGCACAGAGCCACGTCGGCGCCGCCGTCACGGAGAGCGATCATTAAATTGGCGGTCTCGGCCGTCACGTGCAGGCAGGCTGAAACGCGAACGCCCTTAAGCGGCTGGTTCTTGATGAATTCTTTGCGGATGATCTGCAGAACCTTCATCGACTGGTTGGCCCATTCGATGCGTTTCTTGCCCAGATCGGCCAGTTCAAATCCTTTTACGTCGCTGCTGATTGATGTAGTAGCCATTTCTCTCCTAATCCCCGGATGATGACGCTGAATAAAGTCTATGCGGTTGTGGACCGCGAACAAACCATTCACCACGGAGGCACCGAGTCACGGAGAAACCCTAATCAGGGAAAACCCAAAGCGACTTTCTCCGTGCCTCTGTGCCTCCGTGTTGAAAAAACTACTTTCGGGCTCCGACTGGCTCATTTTTTTTCAAGCCGGCGTCCGATGCCAGTTTGGCGGCTTTGTCGGTCGCTTCCCAGGTGAAATCCGGGTCGGTGCGGCCGAAGTGTCCGTAGGCTGCGGTCTTGCGATAAATGGGACGGCGCAAGTTGAGGGTCTCGATGATCTCGCGCGGCTTGAGCTTGAAATTTGCCCGCACCAGATCTGGAATCAGACTCGCATCGATCTTCTCGGTTCCGAAAGTATCCACTAGGACGCTGACCGGATCGGCAACTCCGATAGCGTAAGCGAGTTGCACTTCGCAACGATCGGCGAGGCCAGCGGCCACGATGTTCTTGGCGATGTAGCGCGCCATGTAGGCGGCGGAACGATCGACCTTGGTCGGATCTTTGCCGCTGAAGGCGCCGCCGCCGTGACGTCCCATGCCGCCGTAGGTATCGACGATGATCTTGCGGCCGGTGAGGCCGGAGTCGCCCATGGGACCGCCGATGACAAAGCGGCCGGTGGGATTGATGTGGTATTTGGTGTCCTCGTCGAGGAGGTTGGCAGGAATGACGGTTTGGATAACGTGCTTCAGAATGTCAGCGCGGAGTTCGTCGTTGCCGACGCTTTCGGAATGCTGGGTGGAGACGACCACCGCGTCTACACGCTTCACTTTCTTATTCGCGTCGTATTCGACTGTGACTTGGGACTTGCCATCGGGACGCAAATAAGGGCAAGTGCCGTTCTTGCGGACCTCTGAAAGTTTCTGGGTGAGCTTGTGGGCGAGTGAAATCGGGAGGGGCATCAGTTCGGGGGTTTCATTGCAGGCATAGCCGAACATCATGCCCTGGTCGCCAGCGCCTCCGGTATCCACACCCATAGCGATATCGCCGGATTGCTTGTTGATGCTGGAGATGACGGCGCAGGTGTTGGAGTCGAAACCGTAGACGGCATTGTCGTAGCCGATGGATTGAACCACGCCGCGGACGAGATTCTGGAAGTCGACGTAGGCTTTGGTGGTGATCTCGCCGGCGATGACGACCAGGCCGGTGCAGGTCAGGGTTTCGCAGGCAACGCGGCTGCTCGGGTCTTCACGAAGGCAGGCGTCAAGTATGGCATCGGAAATCTGGTCGGCAATCTTGTCCGGATGCCCCTCGGTTACAGATTCCGAGGTAAACAGAAAACGATTCTTTGCTGGCAAGCTTTATCTCCTTCAAGGTAACTTCTAGCCGTCACGTCCGATTGGGGAGGCTCACGGAGCCATGAGGCTTGTACTCGGGGGTCTGAACAATTCTACTTCAAAACGGTATCAGAGGCGACCGGTGGAAAGCAATGGAATTGGCGGTAGCGAGTGGAGACAACATTGAAGGGGAGCCGGGGGCATTAAACGGAAGAAACGGGCGGCAAATGGAAGAAAATAAAGCGACAAAGTTAGGGCTGCGGCGCTGGCGGCGGAGCGTTTCGTGACAATCCGGCAGGACCGAAGGTAACGGTTTTGACCTCGCCGTATTCGGCCTGGAGATCGACCCTCTTTCCGTTGAATTGAAAGTCGACCCCACCGGCATTTCCGGCTTTGACGATAACCTCTTTCCGGCCACGAACGGTGCGCTCGGAGCCGGCCGCCAAAAGCTCAGAGGAGACCGTCTTACCGTCGGCGGTAATCGAGATCCAGGAATCCTCGCGAGCCTCGATGAGGACGGTAAATTCGCCGGGCGCCGGAGCTGCGGACGATTGCTGAGAGATTTGCGGAGTTTTTGACGCGGCAGACGCGGTCCGCCCTCCGGTGGACGAGCCGGAAAGGGCACCAGCCTTCGCCTGGCCCTGGGTCTTTCCACTGGGAACATCCGCGGGAGCCACTCCGGATAACTGCGATGTGGAGCTATTCGAAGCGGGATTGAGCGACCCCCTTTCGTGCTCCTCGTGGCGACGATTCCAGAGAGCGAGGGCGAGGGCGACTAGGAGCAGGATGGCGGCGAAAAGGCCCCAGGGCAACTGGCGCGGCGGATTCTCGGCGCTACTTTCGAGACGGGGAACGGTCTCTTGACCTTTGTCATTAGCTCTGTCTCGAACTCGGTCATGAATTCCGGGCTGATCTTTTTGTCGACTTTTCTCTGGAAATTTGGGGGCGTCGCCCTCCAGCGGGCTCGGTTCAATGCGCGGGGAGTCGCCGGATGCTTGCAAGTAGTCGGCAACGATTTGATCTTCGTCGAGGCCAACGCAGCGGGAGTAGGCGCGCACGAAGCCCTTGTTAAAGATGCCTCCCGGCAACTGGTTGAACTTATCCTCCTCCAGCGCCTGCAGCATGCGGGTGCCGATTTTGGTGGAGGCGGAAATCTGCTCCAGCGTGATGTTGCGCTTCTCGCGCTCCTGTTTCAGTTTTTCGCCAAAGGAAGGCAACCGAATCTCTCGCTTTCGTTGGGAGAACGGAATTTTACTCTGCCGGGAAGGAAGATCATAGAAAATTGGTAATTTGCGATTTGCGACTTGTAATCTGAAAACACATCGGGACGTGGCCCGTCCGGGGCACAGTTCGGCGGCTTAGTGACTGCGTTCGCGAACCTTATGGTTCCAGAGCAAGACTCCACACAGGATTCAGGGTGGCTGGGCATTTATGAAGTACATCGAAGCCTCCCGCGTCTGGAGGCTAGCGGCATGGTGCGCTCGTCGGACGTTGAGGGATATTGGGCCCAAGAATTTGCGGACTGGACGGAGATGAATCCCCCCTGACCCGTAGTGGTTACCTCCGTTCGTTGCCCGCGCGGTGCGACCAAACCTATAATTTCTGAATCACCACCCGAACGAGGAGTTCATGCCGGAGGCAGCGGGCACATCCCCAATTCGCCTGTCGCAAGAGTTAACCATCTTTCACGATGTCGCCAAGGCGCTGACATCGTCGCTCAACCTTGATTCGATCCTGCAGACGATCATGGAGAAAATGGCGGAATACTTTCGCCCCGACACCTGGTCTCTGCTGATGGTGGATGAAGAGAAAGATGAGCTTTATTTTGCGATTGCGGTAGGAGCGGCGGCGGAGGTGCTGTCGAAGGCGCGGCTGAAGATGGGCGAAGGAATTGCGGGATGGGTGGCGCGGCAAGGGCAGGTGCTAATCGTGCCTGACGTGCAGAGTGATCGGCGTTTTTCGTCACGGCTCGATGAGATGACGCAGGTACAGACGCGCTCGGTCATCTGCGTACCGTTGCGCTCCAAGCACCGCGTGCTGGGCGTGATTCAACTGATCAATGCCAACGTGGGGCTGAGCGAACAAGAGCTGTTTTTTCTCCAGGCGTTGTGCGATTACGCTGCGATTTCTATCGAAAATGCGCGGTCGGTGGAAAAAATTCAGGAACTGACCATCACCGACGATTGCACAGGATTGTTTAATGCGCGCCATCTGCATAAAACGCTCGAGACTGAAGTTTATCGTTCAGCGCGTTTTGGTTATCAGTTCAGCGTGATTTTTATCGACCTTGACCACTTCAAGCAGGTCAACGATACGCACGGACACCTCGTAGGAAGCCGACTGCTGGCGGAAGTTGGATACCTGATCAAAGCGCAGCTGCGGTTGATTGATTTCGCGTTCCGCTATGGTGGAGATGAGTTTGTGGTTCTGTTGCCGCAAACCAGCAAAGATCAGGCGGTGGTGGTGGCGAAACGCTTGCAGGACTCTTTGCGCGCTGGAACCTTCTGCGTCGAGCAAGGACTGAACTTAAATGTGCGCGCCAGCATGGGGCTGGCGACTTTTCCGAACGACGCGCAGACGCCGCACGATATCATCCGCCAAGCCGATGAAATGATGTATGTGGTGAAGAACACCAGCCGCGACAATATTGGCGTGGCCTCGCGCGGCGTAATGGAGACTTAGGAACAGGTCTCAAGTGACAGGTGTTTGAAACGCCCAACAACAGCCGCCCGTCCCCATTCGTTGTTATTTTTTCGTTATTGCTTGTCTCGCTTCTGCAATTCCGGTGGCTGGTCGGGTTTCGGCTGCGCATCGTTTGGATCGGGCTTCCAGGTAAATTCATTCGCGGGTGCGGACGGATTCACGCCGAAATCCCACACATAAAGATTCATTCCTTCGGTGCCGAGCATCTCGGCGACAGCGTATTCGCCGGGCGCGAGCGGCTCGGTGGGCGCGATTTTGATCCAGCCTCCGGTCATGGTGGTCGAGGTGGCCGCGATAAAACGTTCGTCGGCTTTCATTTTTCCGTTGACCGCAATCTTGACGGCTCCGGCAAAGCGTTTGCCGTTTTTCAGATCGATGCGAATTATCTTGAAGCGGTCGTTATTACTGGCGGGGTTAGTCGCGGGGCTGCTCGCGGCTGCAGTTGTTGTGCCGGCTGTGGGTGCTTCGGTTGCAGTGGCGGGAGCGCTTTGATCGGGATCGATATTGACGTAGAAGGAAGGCACGGTGGTGTGCGATTGAATTTTGGCGTGCGGCCCGGGCAGTTCGATATTTTGTTTTGCGCCAGCCAGCGGGTTGATCACAGCGCGAAGAATGTTGGTCTTGCTGGTCTTCTCTACGTCGCCGCCGGATTGATGTAACTCGGCCAACTGCGGCTGATTCTCGAAAGTATCGAGGAGAAATATTCCGCCTTCGTCGGGCAGGCGCAGGCCGGGCGCAACCTGCGGGGAACGGGCTTGCTCGATTTTGCGCTCGGCTTCCAGTTCTTTGTCGAGTTCGACAGCTTCCGGGGCGAGGCCGCCGTCTTTGCGGCCCTGCTCAAACTTGTCGGTGGCATCCCAATCGATCAGCGATTTTGGAACTTCCTCCCATTCGCCGCGCTCAGCGCTGTAGTAGCGGACGCGGTCGCCGTGAATCTCATACTTGGTGACCGATTGATAGGAGCCGTCTTTCAGGATGAGGCGGCGGGCTTGATTTTGAGCGGACGCTGGCGGTAGGCAGAAGAGGGCAAACATGGCGGCCGTTGCCACGAGAAGCCCCGCGCTTCTGGAGAATAATTTCATACCGCGAAACATTATCGGACTTTTTCTGCGCTTCCGAAAGGTTAGATGCAAAGGAAGCGATCGGTCGGTCGGCAAGAACTAACGGGTGCCAAGCGGCTATCCCGTGTTGTGCAGACCGGCGGCGATGCCGTTCATGGTGGCGCCGATAGCGTAGTCGAGAGCAGGATGGACAACGGAATCTGCAGCGGCACGTTTGCGGCGCAGCAGGTCGACCTGGATCAGGCTGAGAGGATCGACATAGGGGTTGCGGAGGCGGATGGAGCGGGAGAGGACGGAGTTTTTCTCCAGGAGATCGTGCTGGCCGGTGACCGACAGAATGACACGGGCGGTGCGCTCGAATTCCTGGCGGAACATTTCGAAGACTCGGTCACGAAGGGCGGCGTCGGTTACGAGATCGGCGTAAAGGCGGGCGATGGCGAAGTCGGCCTTGGCCATGGCGATTTCAACGCTGCTGATCAGACTCGCGAAAAGCGGGAAGCCGCGCATCATTTCGCGGAGGAGTTCGGCGTTTGCCGGGGCGCGGCTGGCGAAGCGATCGAGGGCGTGGCCGACTCCGAACCAGGCGGGAACGGCGTGGCGGCTCTGCATCCAGCCGAAGACCCAGGGGATGGCGCGGAGATCGTCCAGATTTAAATCGTCGAGGGCGCGACTCGCGGCGCGGCGCGCGGGGCGGGAGCCGATGCGGGCGTACTCTAGTTCATTGACGGGCGTAGCTTGCTCGAAATATTCGAGGACTTCGGGATTTTCTGCGATGTGTTTGCGGTAGAAGGCGAAAGCATCTTTCGACATCGTCTCCATCGCATCGTGCCAGCGTCGTGTGGCTTCGGACGACGCCTTAGTGGGCATCGTGACTGGCCTCAAGGCAGGCGGCGATCATGATTTCTAGATTCCATTCGGCGAGAACGGGATCGGAATATTTCCAGCTTAGAACTTCGCCTTGCTCGGTGATGCGAATCTCGCCCGAGAAATCGCCGGCGGGCTGGGCGAGGATGGCGGCGTGGGTGGGGCCTCCACCGCGGCCTACGGTGCCGCCGCGGCCGTGAAACAGGCGCAGATTGACTCCGCAGTCGCGCGCGACCTCATGCAAATTGTGCTGGGCTTGATGCAGTTCCCAGGTGCTGGCGAACATGCCTCCATCTTTATTTGAGTCGGAATAACCGAGCATGACTTCATGTTTTTGTCCCCAGGAAGCTAGGAGGGGCTGGAACTGGGGAGATTTCCAGACGCGGCGCATGATTTCCGCCGAGGAGCGCAGAGCATCGATCGATTCGAATAGAGGCACGGGCATGAGGCCGGGATCGCCGTCGCCGTTATTGGCAGCGGCGGAAACGCCGCTGAACGCGGCTAGACGTAAGCACGGCATAAATGTCGTGCTCGGATTGGGTGTTGCTGATTACGAAATTGCGGATGGCTTTTGGCGAGTGCGTCTTTTTTAATTTGGCGATGGCGCGGAAGGTTTGAAGAAGTTCGACGGACGCAGGAGAAAGCTCGGGCGGGAAGTGAGTGGAGCGTGCGGGCAGTTTTTCTGCCGACTCTAACTCGGAGAGCGCCTGGGAGTGCACGCGGGCGTGCTGGCGAATGTCGAGCGCGTGCAGGTGGAATCCGAAGGTTTGGACTTTGCGCAGCAGAGGCGAGACGAGTTCCGCCAGGCGGTGGCCGCGGTTTGCGTTCAGACTGTCGAAGATGAGGTTGAGGTCTTCTTCGAACTGTTGCGAGCACTTGTAGGCGTGCTCGTGCTTTGACGATTTGCGGCTGAAGCGCAGACGGGCGATCAGAAATTCGAGGAAGTGACGATAGAGTTCAGCGGAGGTGATCTGCTTCCAGCGTGAATATTTTTCGCCGAGCTTATCGTCGTATAGGCGAACGCGTTTGGCGAGAGGCGCTGAGACGCCGATGCGGCGGGTGGACATGCTCAATTGAGTGATCAAGCTGGTGGTTTCGGCGATGTAGTGGTCGATGATCGTGCCGCGCGCCATGTCCAGCGCGTCGACGGTGGAAGCAGCGGTGACGAAAGGATTGCCGTCGCGATCGCCGCCGATCCAGGAGCCAAATGAGAGCACAGCAGGTATTTCGTCGTTGTCGTAAATATCGCTGAGGGATTCTTCGAGTTCCGCAAACAGGCGCGGCAGAGTTTCGAAGAGAACCATGGGGAAGTAGTCGAGTCCCATGTGAATTTCGTCACGGACGGTTGGTTTGTTGAGTCGGACTTCGTCGGTCTGCCAGAGGGCGGTGATCTCGGCGAGGATCAGAGATTCGTATTCGCGCGCCTCGGAATCGGGGAGCGGCAACTGGTCAAGATGTTCGAGATAGGCGGCGATGCGGCGGCGCTTCAGACGAATCGTGTGACGGGTGATTTCGGTGGGGTGAGCAGTGAAGACGGGAGTTACTTTCACCTTGCGCAGGGCTTCGAGCATGGCATCGGCGGTGATTCCGGCGGCGCGCATGCGGGCTAGAGTTCCTCGGAATGAGCCGTCGAGCGGATTTTTTTTCGACGACATGCGGGCGGCGCGGCGGCGGCGCTTGCGATGATTGGTTTCGGCGAGGTTGGTGAGTTCGAAATAAATGGCGAAGGCTTTGGTGACGCGGTAAGCGTCTTCTACGGACAGGGCGCCGATGATTTCGCGGGCGCGGGCCATCAGGCTGCGGGCGCTCTCAGATCTGCCGCTGTCGGCAGATTGTTCGCGATGTTCGATGAGCAGATGGCGCAACTGCTCGACCCTGTCGAAGAAGGCTTCGCCTTCCTGCTCGACGAGGACGCGGCCGAGGAGAATTCCGAGCGAGCGCACGTCGCGGCGCAGTGGAATTTCTTTCGCGGGATCGGCCGTGTCGGCGGTGAACTCGGCGAGACGATCGGCTTGAGCGCCTTCGCCCCAGAGTGGAATGTCGGGCATGGGATATTTTAGCGGAAGGCAAGGAAACGGAGTTTTTTCTCGTCTTTCTTGTCGTTGACAGAGGTTTCGGCGGTCTTTACGCTTGTTGTATGGAAGTGAATATTGGCCCTGATTTGCAAGCCAAGCTCAACCGCCTCGCGTCGGAGCGGGGACGCGATACGCAAGCGCTGGTGCGCGAAGCGATTGAGAGGCTCGTTGACTACGATGGGTGGTTTCTTCGCGAGGTCGAAGAAGGATTGGCCGCTGCCGATCGGGGCGAATTGATTGATCATGAGGATGTCGGGAAGCTGGTTGACCGTCGGTATCCTGGTTGACGCGCGTACGGCGGACGGAGCCAGCCGCGCGTGACCTCACCGGCATCTGCGATTACACGCGAGAACACCTGGGGCCGGAGTCGGCCCGCAAATTGGCCCTGCATGTCTATGCAGCAGTCGGCGCGCTTCTTCCGTTTCCTCATCTTGGCCGGCTGGGACGCAAACCGGGCACTCGCGAGTTAGTCTTTTCCGGCTTACCATTCTTGGCTGTCTATCGCATTCGCGATGAAGTTATTGAAATCGCTCGAATTTTGCATGGAGCACAGAAGTGGCCCTAGGGAATGCGAACCTGGGCGGTAAAAGGGCGTGTCCTATGATTAATCGGTCTGTTGTCGTTCTGGCTTCTTTCGTCTGGCTGGTTTTCGTTAACGTGTCCGGACAGGAAGTTCTGCTCGGAGTGCTGGAAGACAACCCTGGGCATTATTTTGGCGATGCGAATTTTCGCAGCGTCCGCGTGGTCTTTAAGAAGGCCGGATCTGATTGGCTGCCGTTTCGAAGCAACTGTCCCGACCAAGATTGCTTGAAGACTGTCACACTCGACTACCCACAAGAAGTGAACTGGACGATCGCGTTCGATGGCAGGCGCGTGGGGCAGATCACGGGCCGGACTCCGAAAGAGTTCAAGTGGTATGCAAGCGTCGGACAACAAGACATAACCAGCACGGGTCCGATACCGACTGTGGGCCAGAGGTTAACCGAAGTCTTCGAGGGACCTCCTGTCTTTAGGCCACTCGTGGCGAATTCGCAGCCATATTTCAAAGATCCCGAGTCATGGAAGCCTGCGAAATTATCCTCTGATCTGACCATACTTTTCCGCCAACAGTTCCGTCGAAGATTTCCAAAGCTTTGCAGAGCTAGCAAGCAGGATGAGACGAAGTTGGACGTATTTCCGTATAGAGACGAAGATGTTCAACCAGTCAAGGTGTATGCATCGAGGAAGGGATGGACTCTGGTTCGGCTGCACCTAGATGAGGCGATTCATTGCAACGACGTAGAAGCTGGTTTCGAGATGGATGACCCCTGGTTCGTAGTCGATCCGAAGGGATCAATTAAATACCTTGATTCTGGGCTCTGGCTCGTGGACACCGGGGATTATGACGATGACGGAAGGTCGGAACTGCTGTTCGCCATCATTCGGGATAATCGGGGCGGGTATGAACTGTTTTACAGCGATTTTGAGAAGCGCGCGGTTTTCGAATACAGCTTCCACTGACTCCGACGGCCCATCTGTTTTTTTCCACATTCCTTTCGCGAAACGTTTCTGGCATAATTGATTGTGCACCCCAGCCCGCACAATTTTCCAAAACAATTTAAAGCGAGGAAGCGATGTCGGCCAAGTACATCTTTGTAACTGGCGGTGTGGTGTCTTCATTGGGCAAAGGTTTGGCGGCGGCTTCGATTGGCTGCCTGCTGGAGAGCCGCGGCCTCAAAGTCAACCTGATGAAGTTCGATCCGTACCTGAATGTCGATCCGGGGACGATGTCGCCGTTTCAGCATGGCGAAGTTTTCGTCACGGATGATGGAGCGGAAACCGATCTTGATCTTGGGCACTACGAGCGTTTTACTCACGCCAAACTTTCTCGCGACAACAATTGGACTACCGGGCGGCTCTACGAGCAGATTATTGCTAAAGAGCGGCGCGGCGATTATCTGGGCAAGACGGTGCAGGTGATTCCGCATGTCACTAATGAGATCAAGGCGGCGGCTAAGAAAGTTGCGCAGGACGTGGATGTGGCGCTCATCGAGATCGGCGGGACGGTTGGCGATATAGAGTCGCTGCCATTTATCGAGGCGATCCGGCAGATGCGGCAGGAACTGGGACGCGATAACACTTTGTTTGTGCATGTGACGCTGGTTCCGTTTATTGCGGCAGCGCAGGAGTTGAAGACCAAGCCTACGCAGCACTCGGTCAAGGAATTGCTCAGCGTTGGAATTCAGCCGGATATTTTGTTGTGCCGCACGGATCGGTTTTTGTCGAAGGAGATCAAGTCGAAGATTGCGCTTTTCTGCAATGTGGAAGAAGAAGCGGTGATCACGGCTAAGGACGTTGCTTCGATTTATGAAGTGCCGGTGGTTTTCGCTCATGAAGAAGTCGACACGCTGATCCTGCGGCGGTTGAAACTGGAGGCTAAGGATCGCGATCTTTCGAAGTGGAACGACCTGGTGCATCGGGTTTATAACCCGAAAGATGTGGTTCGCATCGGAATTGTTGGCAAGTATGTGGAGTACGAGGACAGTTATAAATCGCTGAAAGAGGCGCTGGTTCACGGCGCGCTGGCGCACAACCTGAAGCTGGAAGTGAATTGGATTGAGGCCGAGGGGCTGGAAAACGCCGACAAATCTGACAAGAGTTATGAGACGCAGTTAGAGGACTATGACGGATTGCTGGTGCCGGGTGGATTCGGCAAACGCGGCATTGAAGGCATGCTGCGGGCGATTCAATATGCGCGCGAAAAACACGTGCCTTACTTCGGAATCTGTTTAGGGATGCAGACGGCTTGCATCGAATATGCGCGCAACGTTTGCGGGCTGGCGGATGCGAATTCCAGCGAGTTCGATCCGGCGACTCCCCATCGGGTGATTTACAAATTGCGAGAGTTGCGTGGGGTGGAGGATCTGGGCGGCACTATGCGGCTGGGTGCTTGGCCTTGCAAGATTGAGCCCGGAACGCTGGCCTATCGCGTGTATGGGCAAACCGAGATCAGCGAGCGGCACCGGCATCGTTACGAATTTAACCGCGAGTATGAAGAGCCTATGGTTGCGGCGGGACTGAGAATTTCGGGCTCGACTCCGGATGGTACTTACGTGGAGATGGTGGAGATTCCGGGGCATCCATTTTTTCTTGGGTGCCAGTTTCATCCGGAATTTAAATCGAAGCCGCTGGAGCCGCATCCTTTGTTTAAGTCGTTTGTGGGCGCTGCGTATGAACACGGGCAGAAAAAGAAAGAAGCGAAAGACGCGGCGGTGGTGGAGATGTTCTTGCGACCGGAGAAGGTGGGGAGAAGATAATCACCGCCGAGACGCAGAGTGTGTCGAGGAAAGCAGGTCCTTCGCTCCGCTCAGGATGACAAGTTTTATGAAGATTTTCTCGGTGCGCTCAGCGCCTCGGCGGTAGCAGACTTTGACCTTATCCTTTCAAATCGATAATGTGCGCGTGGGCGCGGGCGACCTGTTTCTTATTGCGGGGCCTTGCGTGATTGAGAGCGAAGAGCACGCGCTGCGCATGGCGGAGATCATTAAGGGTGTGGCGCGTTCGCTGAATTTTCCTTTCATCTTTAAAGCGTCTTATGACAAGGCGAATCGCACTTCGATTCGGAGTTATCGCGGGCCGGGGATGAAGGAAGGGCTGCGCATTCTGCGGAAGGTTAAAGATGAAGTGCACATCCCGGTGCTGACCGATGTGCATCAGGCTGCTGACGTCGCTGCGGTGGCCGAAGTTGTCGATGTACTACAGATTCCCGCGTTTCTTTGCCGGCAGACCGATCTGGTGGTGGCGGCGGCTTTGAGCGGGCGTCCGGTGAATATAAAGAAGGGACAGTTTGTTTCGCCCTGGGACATGAAGCACGCCGTCGAAAAGTGCCGCGAGGCGGGCAATAGCCAGGTGTTTTTGACCGAGCGCGGATCGAGTTTTGGATATAACAATCTCGTAGTCGACATGCGGTCGCTGGCGATCATGCGCAAGTTCGCGCCGGTGGTGTTTGACGCGACGCATTCGGTGCAGTTGCCATCGGCTTCGCATGGCGATGAAGATCAGCCGGCAGTGAGCGGCGGGCAGCCGGAATTTATTCCTGTGCTTTCACGCGCGGCGGTCGCGGCGGGAGTGGATGGGGTGTTTATGGAAGTCCACGATAATCCGAAAGAGGCGAAGAGCGACGGAGCGAACGCGCTCGATAGTAGGAATCTTCGCGGCGTATTGAAAGAATTGCAGGCGGTCAAAAAGGCGCTGGACGTAGCGCACAGCACGCCGTAAGGCCAACACCCCTCCTGAATCTGCTACTATTCCCGCGTCATCTGAAATCTCATTGCTATGCATTGGTGGGCATCAATCATTGGCTTTGTTCTTATTTTCGTCATCCTCATGGATGCGTTTGAGACTGTGGTTTTGCCGCGGCGCATCCGGCGGACTTTCTTTCGCATTTCGTCCCGGTTCTACAAGAAAACCTGGCGCATTTGGACCAGAGTGGCGTTGCGCATCAAATCCCCGTACCGCCGCGAAGGCTTCCTGGCATACTACGGGCCGCTGTCGCTGTTTCCGCTGCTGGGGTTCTGGGCGCTCGGGCTGATTCTGGGATTCGCCTGCGTGCAATATGGTCTGGGCGAACATCTCACTCTGGCCAACGAAAAAATCACCTTTGGAAAAGTTATCTATCTTAGCGGCGAGACTTTTTTCACGCTGGGCTACGGAGACATTACTCCGAACAATACTGCCGCGCGCGCGCTGGCGGTGCTGGAAGCGGGCATGGGCTTCGCGTTTCTCGGCGTGGTGATCGGCTATTTGCCGGTGGTTTACAATTCTTTTGCGGCGCGCGAGGTTGAAATTTCGCTGCTGGATGCGCGCGCCGGCTCACCGCCGACGGCAGCGGAGTTTCTGGGACGGCTGGGATGCTGTCCCGAACAAACCGTGCTCGACGAAATTTTTCGCGATTGGGAGCGCTGGTGCGCCGATCTGCTGTCGAGCCATATCTCGTATCCGGTGCTGGTTTTCTTCCGGTCGCAGCATCCCAATCAATCATGGGTGAGCGCGCTGACGGCGATGCTCGATGTCACTTCGCTGATCATGACGGGCGTCGGAGGGATACATCCTGATCAGGCGAAGCTTACGTTTGCCATGGCACGGCATGCCGCCGTCGATCTTTCTCAGGTGGTGAATGCGCAATATAGTCCGCATGATGCGGAGCGGCTCACGGATGAGAACCTGGCGAGCTTGCGCACGGATCTTGCGAAGCATGGAGTGGCTCTTTCTCTGGGCGCAGAGGCACAGCAACGGCTGGCGGAGCTTCGGCTTCTCTACGAACCTTATCTGCAGGCGCTCAGCCGGCGGCTTCTGATGCCGCTGCCGCAGTGGGTGCCAACCGATCACAAGAAGGATAACTGGCAAGGCAGTCCCTGGGATGTTGCGATTCAGGCGCGAGCGCTGGAACGCCCGGGGCATGCCGCGGACGATCATTTTTAGGGCTATTTTTCTCGTCTCGCGACAAGCGAAAGGCGCAGCCGATTGGCTGCGCCTTATATTTAGCTCACCGCCGCAGTTTTGTGCGCCGCGACGTTACGTGCTCCTGATGATCACGGTACCGCCGCCGGGTTGGTCATCTGGCGGAGGACCGGCTGTGTAGGTGTAGGTGTTTCCGGCGGTACCGGGGTTGCTAGCGTGGGACGCGCTGCCGGACGAGGTGATAGCCGGAGTGAAAGGGTCATCGTTGTTAGTCCAAGAAATGGGGTAGCTGTTGCCGCTAATAGCCCCGAGAATCGCCAGCGTGCCATCGGCCATAACGCTGGTCTCCGGAACCGCAACCGTTGGAGGCGTGTAGGTAATGACATTATTGACGGTGGCCAGTTGAACGATCATCGGCCCGTCGTTGATTTGGATGCAATAGGGCTCGGAGACTACCCCATTCACAGTCAGGGTGTAATTCACGCTGGCATTAGTGCCAGCCGGGATGGTTTGGGTGTTGGGAAAACTGGAAATGTTGCTGAACAAAACCGGACCTCCCTGAACGGCTGGGGGAACAAAGCTAATTTGGATGGACTGCCCGGAAGTATTTGAGAAAGTGACGCTCATCTCATTGGCGCCTGCAACCATGCAGGCTTGCGGTGACGGAATAAGAGTTGCGTCAATGGTAATGGTGGGGTTTGCGTTAAAGTCTTCGATCGGAAGTTCGCGCGCAGTAGCCATGGCTGGCTCCTTTTTTCAAACTGAATTTGCTTACTTACCGCTGGGCCTGAACCTGGGATCCGAGAACAAACCTTGCAGGTCTGGAGTATTCTTCAGGTCCTCGAGGGAATAACCTTTCTGCAGGCTCTTTTCGACGTATTGTAACGCCTCGGTGCGATCTCCCATGTCTTCGTAGGCGACGCCGACGATGGCCAGAACGTTGGGATCGTCGGGAGAGAGCGCGAGCGCCGATTGTATGCGAGAAACGGCCTTATCGCGCAACTTTTTCTTGGCGTAGAGCAGCCCCAGATTCGACTGGGCGATGGCGTCGCGAGGGGTATCGCGCACCGTTTGTTCGAGAAGGTCGATTTCGCGGTCCCACGCTTTGCTTGTTTTTTCTTTATCTTTCAGGCCTTCGTAGGCGATGGCAAGATTGCCCCACACTACGTAATTCCTGTCATTCATTTGCAGGGCTTTTTCGGTCGCCGCGGCGGCTTCGGTGAACTTCTGTTCCTGGTTATAGAGATATCCGAGGTTGGCGTAGGCGCCGTAGGTTGGTTCTAACTCAATCGATTTCCGGAGCATCTGCTCGGCCTCGGGATAGTACTTATCTCCCATGCTGGAGTAAACCGCGCCGAGATTGAGATAGAGCGCGGCGTTATCGGGAGTAAGTTCGATGGCGTGGCGATACTGCGCAACGGCCTCGTCATAGCGCTGGTGGTCATTCAAGAAGCCGGCGAGCTGGTTATAACCATCCCATGAATCGGGCCGAAGCGCGATGGCCTTGCGGTAGGCAGCTTCGGCATCGGCGATGCGTCCGGCGCTTTCGTAGGATCGAGCGAGGCTGATGATGGCGTCGGCGTTGCGCGGATCGAGTTGGAGAGCGCGCTGGCTCTCCTGCAAGGCGAGATCGTAGTTTCCGGTATAGCTATGGATTTTTCCCAGGGTGACATAGACCATGGGAAGGCGATCATCTAACTGCTGGGCTTTCTGGCAATTCGCCAGAGCTTCATCGAGCCACTTCTTGTCTTTGTCGAGGCGGTATTTGAGGCGGTAGGCTTCGCCGAGCTGGGCGAATCCTAAGGCGAATCGAGGATCTCTCCTCACGGCCTCGTTGAGCGCAGCGATGGCCAGATCGAGATTCTCCGGCTTGTCGTAGCGCTGGGTATAGCCAAGCGCCTTCAGATATAGCTCAAACGCGCCAGCATTGACTGCTGCGCCTGAGGCGCGCAGCATCTCCGGCGTCATCTCGACGTGCAGCAACTTGGCCAGGCGGGCCACGACCTCGTCTTCGATGGAGGAGAAATCTCCAGCACGATCTTCCAGGTTGACGGAGCCGATCTGGCGAAGGTTCTTCGTGTTGATGAGATTTACGGTGAGTTGGATAGTCTGGCCATCGCGGCGCAGACTGCCTTCGACTGCGACGGTTGCTCCGAGCTCGCGCAGCGCAGAGGCGGGATCGGAAATCTTGAGGCGGCGCACTTCGCTCGTTGGCACAACCCATAGCGACTGCTTCCCTGCTTCCAGGTTGGTGAGGCGGCTGGCGAGGTTGTCCATTAGTCCGGCGGAAACCTGCTCGTTTGCCGGATCATTGCCAACGTTTTCGAAGGGCAGAACGGCGACGTGCTCTTCGGGACGGCTGAACCATCCTTCGACGCGGTCGCGAACCGCAGGCAGCAAGGAAAGAATTGCCACCACCAGCGCAGCCCCAGCCACGACGATCAACCATCGGTGCCACTTTGGGGAGGGCGCAACGGCGGCGCCCCACACTGGACGCGAGGCTTGTTCAATCTGCTGGCGCAAGTCGGAGGCGGACGAAGTGACGCGGCCGGAGGAACGCGTCGATGGCGAGTTTGTTGTCCGGGTCGATCGCCGGCTGGTAATCGGCGACGTCATTGCTGCGGGTTCGAGATGACTACGAACTTCTTTCAGGTCAGCGACCATCTCGCGGCAGCTTTGATAGCGGGTCGCCGGCTCCTTCGACAGGGCGCGATAGATGACGCGCAGCAACTCGAGTGGCACCTGGTCGGGCGACGCCTCCGCGATCTCGTCCATGGGCAGCGGCGGCTCGTTGAGGATCGCGAAGATGGTCGCCGCAGGCGTCTCGCGCGTAAAGGGATTTCTGCCCGTCACCATCTCGGCCAGCACGATTCCTAATGACCAGATGTCGGTGCGCTGGTCGACTAGCTTCCCCATGGTTTGTTCGGGCGACATGTAGCCGATGGTGCCGGCGGTGCTGATGCTCTGCGTGCTGCCGGTTGTGGAAGTCAGACGGGCGAGGCCGAAGTCGACGATCTTCGCTACTCCACTTTGGGTGAGGATGACGTTGGAAGGCTTGATGTCGCGGTGCACAACGGTGCCGGCGTGCGCCGCGGCCAGGCCCTCACCCATCTGGATAGCGATATCGACCGCTTCGCTTACGGAAAGCGGGCCGCGGCGCAGTTTGTGCACCAGCGTCTCACCCGCATAATAGGCCATCACAATGAAGGAGTGGCCGTCGGCGGTTTCCTCCAGCCCGTGGATAACGCCGATATTCGGATGATCGAGCGAGGATGCGGTACGTGCTTCGCGCAGGAAGCGCTCTTTCTCGTCGCTGCTGGAAACGACATGTTCGGGGAGAAACTTCAGGGCGACAGTGCGCTCGAGTTTCATATCGAGCGCGCGATAGACAACACCCATGCCACCGGAGCCGGCCAGACCCAAGATCTTGTAGTTGCCGATGACATCTCCGGCAGACAAGGTTGAGCTTGGGTTAGACACGGTGCGTGTTCCTCTGACAAATCGCAAACGCGGCGACGGCGCTTGTCGATATCAGCATCGGCGATGCGATCATCGAAAACAAGATCATCTCTAGCCGGACAAGGCGCAAGGCCTGGACGAAATTCAGTTCATCGCCACGATGATACGCTATCCCATTTTTGAGCGGCGAGAAAGTGGATAGCGCGGCATGGGATGCGATGAAGAGTTCGGCACCAGCTTCAGTTTATTCGTAGAAGATTGCGTTCGAACCATTCAGGAAAGAAGCGGTTCTGGAACTCGCATCTGAAAATTGCTGAGCCCGAGATCTCGCGGTTCCCAGATTTTTGTGTAAGGGCCTGAGCGGATCCAAAATCCTCTGAAACGGCAGCACCATTTCTTGCACTATTCCGACAGGCGGTTCGAATGACTCCAAATCTCAGCAAGTACGTGAACAAAACCATCCTGGTTTCCATCCCCGTTCTCGCGGGGGACACGAACTGCAAACCTTATACGCTGATCGGAATTGAATTGATCGGACTTTGGCTGCAAAGCCCTGGTCTGGCTGGCGGCTTTCTGGATCATCATTACAGGTCGCAGCCGACGACTTGGGCATTCTTTGTTCCCTTCTCTCAAATCGCCTGCGTCGTAGTTCCCTCGGCTGGCGCAGCATCTTCCGGGCCCGGAACCGCCGTCGCTGGCCAGAGTCAGGCAGAGGTTCAGCCGGCTCCGCCTCCGGCATCCGCCGCTGTGCCGGACAGCGGTTCTTCGTCTCAGACCGCCCCGAAGACGGCTTCGGCCACACGGAAGAAAAACAAAGAGTAATCAGAAGACTAACGCGGTAATCACGCAATAAGGGATCGGACCGGTGAGTATGGATGAGAATGTAAAACCGGCGAGCGCTGAGAACGAAAGTTCTTCGACACCTTCGCAGTTCACCGCGCCCCAGATCAACCTTCCCAAAGGCGGCGGTGCGATTCGCGGCATCGGCGAGAAATTTTCTGCCAACGCAGTCACCGGCACCGGTTCACTCACCATCCCGATTGCGGCAAGTAGGGCGCGCTCTGGCTTCACACCGCAGTTGTCATTGCAATACGATTCCGGCTCTGGAAACGGTCCGTTTGGAATGGGCTGGTCCCTCTCGACACCTTCCATTACCCGCAAGACCGATAAAGGTCTTCCGCAATATCACGATCGCGTAGGCCCTGCCGTACCACGCGATTTCAATGAGTCCGACGTCTTCATTCTCTCCGGAGCCGAAGACCTGGTTCCAGTTCTCCGCCGCGAAGGGGATGGGTGCTGGGTGAGTGACGAGTTCGAGCGCGACGGATACTGCGTCAAACTGTATCGCCCTCGTATCGAGGGCTTGTTTGCGCGCATTGAGAAATGGACTCGTCTCAAGGATGGCGACATCCACTGGCGGTCGTTTTCGAAAAACGATGTTCTGACCATGTATGGGGCGACCGACGAGTCACGCATCTGCGACCCGGCCAACGAGCGCCACGTTTTCAGCTGGCTGATTTCTTCGAGCTCCGATGGCAAAGGAAACGCCATTGTCTACGAATACGTCGCCGAAAACGATGCCAACGTCGATTTGACCCTCACCAATGAGCGCGACCGCGACCGAACCGCCAACCGGTATTTGAAACGTGTTCTGTACGGTAATCGAGAACCGCATCTGCGCTCGAATTCCGCAATAGAAAACGCAGATTGGATGTTCGAAATCGTTCTCGATTACGGCGAGGAAGATTATCGCTCGCACCCAGTCGACGCCGAAGGCAACGTCTTCGTCGAAGTTGCGAACGACTGGCCGTTTCGCCCATGGCCTGCACGAAAGGATCCTTTTTCGAAATACCGCTCTGGATTCGAGGTTCGAACCTACCGCCTGTGCCGGCGTTTGCTGCTCTTTCACCGCTTTCCGGAAGAACTGGGCATGCCGCGGTATCTGGTGCGCTCCACCGAACTGGAATATGAGCAGAAAGCGATTGGGTCATTTCTGACCCACGCAGTGCAGTCAGGTTATACGCGGGAATCCAACGGCCGATATCTCAAGAAGAGCATGCCAACTCTTGAATTGACCTATTCGGCCAGCCCTATCGAGGACGAGTCGTTCGATCGCTATGCGGATCTCAAGAATGCGGAGGCGCAAAACCTGCCCGAGGGCATCGACGGAACCAATTACCGCTGGCTCGATTTGGATGGTGTGGGCATCTCCGGCGTGCTCTCCGAACAAAATAAAGGTTGGTACTACAAAAAGAATTTAGGCTATGGACGATTCGGCGCAACCGAACTGGTGGCGCGAAAACCTTCGACTGGCGCGTTGACCGAAGGCAAGCAGCAACTTTTGGATGTCGGGGGTGACGGCAACCTTGATTTGGTCGAGTTAGAATTTGCTCAAGCCGGATTCTACGAGCGCACCACCGATGGCGCGGGATGGGCGCCATTCCGCACCTTCCGCTCCATGCCGGTTATCAACTGGGACGACCCCAATCTTAAATTTGTCGATATCACTGGCGATGGCATCGCCGACGTTCTGATCACGGAAGATATCGCCTTCCGCTGGCATGCCTCCTACCTGCGCGAGGGCTTCGGAGAAGAGCATCGCATCCCCGCCGCTCAACATGAAGAGCAAGGCCCGCGCGTAGTGTTTGATGACGGCACGCAATCCATCTACCTGGCGGACATGTCGGGTGATGGTTTGTCGGACATTGTTCGCATCCGCAACGGTGAGGTCTGCTATTGGCCGAACCTCGGTTACGGATGCTTCGGCCGAAAAATCACCATGGACAATTCTCCGTGGTTTGACTTGCCCGATAGGTTCGATCAGAAGCGAATCCGGCTGGCGGACACCGATGGCTCCGGTACCACCGACATCCTTTATATAGGGGTTCACGGAGTTGATGTCTATCTAAACCAAACCGGCAATGGATGGTCGGCGCGTCGCACGCTCGAAGGCATTCCCACCGCCGATCTCACCACGATTTCCGTAACGGACTTTCTGGGGCGGGGTACCGCCTGCATGGTGTGGTCGTCGCCGCTGCCCTCGGATTCTCAATGCCCGCTGCGCTATCTCGATTTAATGCGCGGCCAGAAGCCGCATCTCCTGATCCGCATTTGCAACAACCTGGGCGCTGAGACTGCGGTTGAGTACGCTTCCTCCACCGAGTTCTATCTGGCGGACGAAGCTGCAGGGCATCCCTGGATTACCCGCCTCCCGTTTCCCGTCCACGTTGTGAAGCGAGTTGTAACTTACGATGCCATCAGCCGAAGCCGCTTCGTCTCGCGCAAAACCTATCACCACGGCTACTACGATGGCGTCGAGCGCGAATTCCGCGGCTTTAGCCGCGTCGAACAACTCGATACGGAAGAGTTTGGCGCGCTGACCGGCAGCGGTAATCTCCCCATCGCGAGCAATGAACAAGCATCTTTCAATGTTCCTCCCGTGCTCACAAAAACCTGGTATCACACCGGCGTATTTATCGGGAACGGCCGGGTCTCGCGCCACCTCGCGCACGAATATTATCGTGAGCCGCACGAAACTTCCGAGATGTTGCTCGAGGACACGATCCTGCCCCCCGATCTCACACCCGAAGAGGCTCGCGAAGCCTGTCGTTCGCTGAAGGGCTCGATGCTCCGGCAAGAGATGTACGCGCTGGACGGCACCGAGTATTCGCCGCGACCTTACGTAGCTTCTGAGAGCAACTTCACTATACGGCCATTGCAGCCGCGAGAATGGAACCGACACTCCGTCTTCTTCACGCATCCGCGCGAAAGCCTGACCTTCAACTACGAACGCCAACTTTATCAAGTCGATGGTGTTGAGTGTGCCGACCCGCGCGTGGCCCATGCCATGACGCTCGACGTGGATGAATACGGCAATGTGCTCAAGGCGGTGAACATCGGCTACGGGCGCCGCTTCCCAGATATCTCCGGCCTGCCGCGTGTTGAAGACCGGCGCCAGCAGGAGCAAATCCTGCTCACCTGCACCGAGAGTGACTATACGAATGCGGTTTCGCAGCGTAATGCCTACCGTACTCCACTGCCGTCAGAAACGCGTTTGTATGAGCTGTATAACCTTCGGCCGGAAGCACCGCGTTTCGGCGTTACGAATCTCTTTCGCTTCGAGGAAATGCAGAGGAAACTCGCCGAAGCCAGCGATGGCCGCCACAATCTTCCTTACGAAGAAATGCACGCCGGAGGAGCGTTCGATGGAGCGCCGTGTCGCCGTCTTTTTCAGCGCTCGCGTACGCTCTATCGCAGCGACGATTTAGAGCGCCTGCTTCCACCAGGACATTTGGAATCACTGGCGCTGCCGGGCCAGGTGTACCAACTCGCCTTGACGCCCGGTGTCATCCGCGACATATATCACCGAGAAGTGCCTAATCGGGCGCCTGAAAATCTGCTGCCGGACCCGAAGACGGTGCTGAAAGAGGGTGGCTATTGTGATCTGGATGGCGATGGACACTGGTGGATCCCTTCGGGCCAATTATTTTACTCGTCCGAACTGAACGATACTGCAGCCTCCGAACTCGCGTATGCGCGCCGGCATTTCTTCACACCTCGTCGTTACCGCGATGCCTTCGCAAACACAACGTTGGTCACGTTCGATGCGCATGATTTGACTTTAGTCAAGACGCGCGACGCGGTCGGCAACACGGTGACGTCCATCACCGACTATCGCGTGCTTGCCCCAAAACTGGTGAGCGACGCCAACCGCAACCGCACCGCAGCGGCCTTTGATGCGCTAGGGATGCTGGCTGGCACGGCCATCATGGGCAAGGAGGGCGATGGCCAGGGCGATTCGCTCGACGGGTTCGTTGCAGATCTCAGCGAACGCATAATTCTGCGGCACACCCGCCATCCGCTGCGCGATCCCGAAGATATCCTGCAAGGTGCGAGCACTCGCTTTGTCTGCGACCTTTTCGCATTCGCGCGCACGCGGCGCGATGCCCAACCCCACCCCGCAGTCACATATGCGCTGGCTCGAGAGACTCACCTGTCGGATCTTGAACCCGGCCAGCCCACGAAGATTCAACATTTGTTCTCGTACTCGGACGGCTTTGGCCGCATCGCGCAAAAGAAGGGACAAGCCGCGCCCGGGCCTCTCGAACCTTCCGGACCATCGGTCAACCCACGCTGGCTCGGAACTGGCTGGACTATTTTCAACAACAAGGGAAAGCCCGTGCGTAAGTATGAGCCCTTCTTCAGCGCCACGCACCAGTTCGAATTCGCCAATATAGTCGGCGTCAGTTCGACTCTGTTTTACGACCCGGTGGGCCGCGTCATTGCCACCCTCCATCCCGAACATACCTTCGAAAAGGTCGTCTTCGATCCTTGGCGACAAATTACCTGGGACGTCAACGACACTGTGCTGAAACGCGATCCCGCCGAGGATCGCGACGTTGGGGGATTCTTTCGCCGTCTTCCGCAGGACGATTTCCGGCCCACTTGGTACGAGCAACGGCGTAATGGCGAGTTAGGACGGAAAGCACAAGAGGCTGCCGAGCAGACGGTCCTGCACGCCGACACTCCCAAGACCGCCTATCTCGATACTCTCGGACGCACATTCTTGTCGGTCGATCTCAACCGCTCGAAGCGGGACGGAACGATCACCGAAGAGCACATCGTCACCCGACTCGAACTCGACATCGAAGGGCAGCAACTCGCAGTAACTGATGCGCTTGGCCGCCGGATCATGACCTATGCCTACGATCTGGTATCGAACCGCATTCACCAGTCCAGCGTCGATGCAGGACAGCGCTGGAGCCTGGTGGAGATCGCCAAGAAACCGCTGCGTGCCTGGGACAGCCGCGGTTACCGATTCCGTTACGAATATGACGCGCTGCGCCGCCAGACTGAGTTATTCGTAAGAAACCAGAATGGGTCCGAAAAACTGGCGGAGAAGGTCACCTACGGCGAGGGCCAATATAACGACCTGGCGCGCAACCTGCGCGGGAAGCTCTTCCAGCATCTCGATGCCGCGGGCATCACAACCAGCAATTTCTTTGACTTTAAGGGCAATCTGCTCAGTGGCTCACGCCAGTTATTGCGTGACTATCACGACGAGGTTGACTGGAGTAGCTCGCCGGAACTGGAACATACAGTATTTACGACCACTACCAGTTACGACGCGCTGAATCGCATCGTGACATTCACCACGCCCGATTCGAGCGTGGCCCGGCTCGATTACAACCAGGCAAGCCTCCTCGACAATGTGAGGGTCAACCTGCGCGGAGCCGATCCCGTCACCCACTTCGTTACGAACATCACTTACAACGCCAAAGCCCAGCGCGAATCGATTGCATTCGGCAACGGAGCCGGCACGCATTACTCCTACGACCCGCTTACTTTCCGATTGATCCATCTCCGCACCACGCGCACGCACAATCATGCGCACCTGCAGGATTTGAAATATACCTACGACCCGATCGGCAACATCACTTCTATCGCCGACCATGCTCAGCAAACCGTGTACTTCGACAATCAGGTCGTTTCCCCGAGCAACGACTACATCTATGACGCGATCTACCGGCTGATCGAAGCGCACGGACGCGAGCACATCGGCCTTCTCGCCCGTCCCCAGGTGGATTGGAATGACCAGCCGCGAATGAATCAACCCCAACCCAGCGACGGTCAGGCCATGCGACGCTACCAAGAGGACTACCAGTACGACCTCGTCGGCAACATCCTCTCCGTTATTCACCACGCGGCAGACGGCAACTGGCGCCGGCATTACGACTACTCCGAGTTCAACAATCGTTTAGAGCGCACGCGAGTCGGAGAGATCAAAGAGCACTATGTCTACGATGCGAACGGCAACATGGTTCGCATGCCGCACCTGCCACACTTGGGCTGGGATTTCAAAAATCAACTCCACGTCACGCGCGAACAAGTTGTGAAGCACGGTGACGGGCAGAGAACGTTTTACGTCTACGATTCCGCCGGACAGCGCGTCCGCAAAATCACCGAACGCCCTGACGGATCGAGAGCGCATGAGCGCATTTATTTAGGCGGCTTTGAAATCTATCGCGAGTACCACCGCAACAAGGTTTCTTTGGAAAGAGAAACCCTGCACGTGATGGACGACAAGCGCCGCATCGCGCTGGTCGAAACGAAGACGATTGACATCGAGGCGCAACCCAACCATCTGCCTCATGTGCTGATTCGTTACCAGTTCACGAATCACCTGGAATCGTCATCCCTGGAATTAGATGAACAAGCCGCAATCATCTCCTACGAAGAGTACTACCCCTATGGCAGCACCTCGTATGAGGCCGTCCGCAAAAAGATTGAGGCCAGCCCGAAACGATACCGCTACACGGGAAAAGAACGCGACAGCGAAACCGGACTCTATTACCACGGCGCACGCTATTACGCTTCGTGGTTAGGACGATGGACGGCGCCTGATCCAAAAGGTCTGGCAGGCAGCGCCAACCTCTTCGCCTATTGCAGTAACAATCCCGTCATCCTGTGCGATCCGAACGGCATGGACGATGTACCCGCACCGACGGCCGCCGAAGAAGACGCCCAAGCCTGCCTCATCGATCCGAGTACACCCGCGCCGACCGCTGCAGAAGAAGAAGCGCAGCAGAGCCTTCCCTCGGAGCATCCCGAAGCAAGTTCCGACTCCTCGTCTCAGGGAAGCGGACAAAATGGCGACGACAATGAGGACATCAATGTCCCCCGGCTAGCTTCAAACGCAACGTCGATGGTGGAACTCGGCGTGCGCACTGCGTTCACTCCCATGGGACCAAACGGTCCTGTCAGCGGACCCTTTCTCCTTTGGAGTGGATCGGCGGCTCGTGATGCAGCCGATGCCGCAGCCGCAAGAGGAGAGGGATACACAATCGGCCAGACCTTGTATGGTAGCCGTGCGAGCGCCGAAGAATTGGCTGCGCGCACGGAAGGTTTGCCCCCAGGCGCGTTTCGGGCGAACCTCGATCCCGCACTAGAGCGCGCGATTTGGGACAAATGGAGCGGATTGACCAGCCGAGATGCAGCCATCAGCGGGCAGGGCACAGTCAGCATGAACCCGCCAGGGACCGTGGGTCCAACAACCACGCAAGCGATGGTTGAGTTACCGACTTTTGGGAAATATGCAGCAGGGATGGGGACCTTGGGCATGTTGAGCGGAGGTCTGATGATCTGGAGCAACGACAAGAGTGATCCGACCGCAATCCAAGCACTTACATACACCAGCGGGGGCGCACAGCTCCTGGGGGGCGGGATGCAGGTCACTGGGGGACTTCTTACCTGGGGTGGCGTTGAGGGAGCCGCGGGTCTTGCGACGGCGGGTGCAACGGTCACTGGGGCCGGAATTATTCTCAGCTTCCCGCTAATGATTTATGGAATGGCCAAGGGAGGATCCGCGGCCCTGGAGCAGACGATTGTAGAAGGAAGTCGGCAGGAAGCTGAGCGTTGGTACGCCAAGAATCCGGACGCTCCGGCCGGGATGTACGAGCAGATGAACAGTCTCGACAACCCAGTCAATGAGTACTTAGGTGACCCGATAGATCTTTTCGCGCCTCATTAATTGTCACTGGATAGTTAAAGCGGCCAAACCGGCCGCTGTTCGGGGATAAGTGATTCGCAGCGTGAGTTAGGAGATAGTTATGGCTACTAAGTTGATCGTAATCCGCCTTGTACCACCGGCACCGATTGCCGCGACGCCGCTGGGATCTACACCGCCGAGTTTTACGGACTATCTGGCGCAGAATGGCGGGCTGCAGATCGCGGCCTATGACTTGTCCTACGGAAATCCCACAACCGGCACGTTGGTAGGGACGGCGACTTATAGCGCCCCGAAGACCCTGCCGCAGACGAGTCCGACGCCAACTCCGCCTTCGGGCTTTACCCCAACCCAGGCGTCCTACAACGCCGGCACCGGAATCATTCAGCAACTCGACGTAGAACCAGCGCAATACTTGGGAGCGGTGGAGACTGAATCGCCCTACTACACTTTCGAGTCCGTGGCGACGGCGATTATCGAATTCACCCCGGCATCGGCCGCAACTTTCTTTGAAAATCTCAAGCTCGTCGCTACGTGGCAAACAGGCGGAGCGCAAGCCATATCCATCACTCAGGATTACTACAATGTCCCCTTGGCAGACGGCCCAACTCCGCTTGCTACCAACTTCGTGACTATGCCTGCCGGCAACACCATCGACGCCTGGTCGGCTCTTTCGCCAAGCGTTTATCTAACTGTTCCCCCGCCGGCCACTCCCGGCAGCACAAGCTTCACTCTTCCCTCCGATGGCAGTGCGCCGCAGTTCGACGATCTGCTGACGGCGGTCCAAGCGATTCTGGCCATTGATCCCGGCGGAGCTACGCCTGACTTAGGCAAGCTCACGTTCGCGCAATGCCAGAACATCGCCTATGAAATCGTATGGAGTCAGCAGCCACCGCTCACCACGCCGCCCGAGCCAATCGAGGATATGTACACCAACCCTCCGAACAACGGGCAGATGATGACCGGGGGCAGCAGCCCCACTCCGAATCAGAATGAAGGGGACCGCCAGCAGTTTCAGGCAAACCTGGCCGGCTATTACGGTTTACCCGACGCCAATGCCGACCGTCTGACGAACTTTGTTTTTTCTCTCGCAGCCGCCGTAGCTTGCGAGGAAACGAGTCTCGCCGCCACTCAGGTTTACTTAGAGTTTCCCACCAATCCTGCGGAGACGGGCAGCCCTGACGTGGAAGTGATTCTGCAAGGTGTGGGCACCGCGACCTCGAACTTTGGCGTGCCTGCGGCATACTTCTACGCCCTCGGCGCGAACATGCCGACCTCGATGCTGGCGCCACAAAGATACACGCTGGCCCTCAGCGAGGGCCTGCCGCAAATGCTGGCAGAACTCACCGCAGCATTCAACGCCGGCACAATCACGGACGCGGAAGTGTTTGTCACTTCCGCCATGCCAGCGATTAATGCGGCGCAGGCTGCACGCCGCATGCAAGTCCTGAATGTTCCCTCGGGTTCGTCGGCGTCTACATTGTCGTTGGATAGCACAGTCCAGAACATCGTGACGGACTGGCTGAAGTTCGCCAACGCGGATGCTTCACCCAGCACCCAGACCTATCAGCCCAGCGATGAACTCGGCTTTTGGACGACTGAATTGAGCGCCCAGCCCGCAGCCTATCTCGAACTTGTGCTGTGCGCGCTGACGCAAGGCTACAAGATTCCCGCGCTCCCCAATCCGACCCTGGCCAGCGAGATTATCACCCCGGCTAACTGGCCGGTGGGAACTCCAGCTATAACATCTGTCGCCGTTTTGGTTACCATCACCGATACACAATGGGAGGATTTCTTCACCGCTCAACCAACCTGGCTGCCTCCGTTCACTCAGCCCGGCAACCTCGCCGCGCAAATCTCTAACTTCCTGACCTACCTGCAGAAATTCTTCGCGGTCACCGATGCAAATGTAGCCAGCACCATTTTTCTGGTAACCCAGCTTGACGCCAAGCCGAGCGACGGATTCGGAGGCACCGTTCTGACGTTCGCTTCAACGGCCGGAATTGTGACTGGCATGTCAGTCAGCGGCATCACAACCATCGCCCTAGGCACCGAAGTCAGTACGCCAGCGCCAACGGGCAAGCAGGTCACTATAAAGCCCGCTCTGACCGGAGACGTTCCCGCCGGTACCACCATCACCTTCACCACCAACTATGCCACCATTGGATCGGCCAATGGTTTGAATCTTCTGCAGGGGCCGTCCACCGACTGGCTTACTAACTGTTTCAACAGTTATCCGGGCCCGACTTACGTGCTGGGGTCTGAGAAGCCCGTCGCAATTGATCCAACATCGCTGCAAAACGCTGCGGCCACCCTTTTTCCGAACGAGACTTGCATACAAAACTGGGTGGTCGCTGCAATCCTGACTCTCGACGCTCTCTGCCAACTGATTCAGCAGGCGCTGCCGGGCGTAACAGCAAATCTTCAGTTTTCAATTGCTGAAGCCCTGTACGCGCGCGGATTCAAATCTTCGGCGGACGTGACGGAGCTCACCAGTGCGGACTTTCAGACTGCGCTTACCGGAACGGTCGCCTACGATTCCGCGGCTGCTCTTTTCGCCGCGGCGCAGAACCTGAGCCCCAACACTCCCGCTTCGCCCTCTACCGGATCTTTCACGCCGATCAATCCGGATGGATCGCTGACCAACTGCATTCCTGCACCATGCCGCTCGCCGCTGGGGCCTATCGAGTATCTGCACGAGATGCTGCAAGTCTCGCCCAATGCCACTTGCGCCAATCCAAGCGCTAGCGGAACAACCACCCTGGGAACGGTGATCGCGCAACGCCGCGGTCCATTGGGTCAACTGGCCGCCAGCTGCGCAAATCTGGAAACTCCCCTTCCCATGATCGATCTCGTGAACGAGTGTCTTGAGTTTATGGCCTCGACTAGCACGGTTACCGACAATGGAACGGTTTACAACACTTCCTCCGACGCAGTCGCGGGATACGAATTGTGCCACGAGGGATGCCTGCCAGAAGAAAAGCCAGATTGTGAATGCCACGATCCGAAAGAACTGTTAAGCGCATTGCCCGAGTATTCCACTCCGGGCACGCCAGGCGTAGCCAATCAGCAGTTCGAGCCGGCTGTCTGGAACACTCTGGAATCGGATACTTCCGCATGCTGCCTTCCGTATTCACAGGCGGCGGACGTGAGCCGCACCTACCTCCGCCATCTTTCCACCTGCCGTTTCGAGGTGATGCGTACCTTCCGCAAGTGCATCACTGAGTTCGTGCTGGCTCCGAACAGTCCGCCTACAGACTTCGAGAGCTACCTTTGGCGCTATCCCGTGCGCATCGACATCGCCATCGAATATCTCGGCATTACCCCCGACGAATTTCAGGTGGTGTTTGGAGGCACGTGGCCGCAACCATGCGGGTCCGCGTGGGCCAATAATCCGACTGCGAAAAAGCCTGCAGCACGCCAGCCAGCGCAGTCGTTCGGACTCAAACCAGCGGCTGCCGGGGATAACTCCGAGGAGCAGACTGGAGTTCAACTGTCCCAATTCCTGCAGGAGGCCTGCCTCAGCTACTGCGAATTTATCGAACTTTGGAAATCGCAATTCGTGGCATTCAGCGATGGCGGCACAGAGGATGGGAAATTTCCCGACTGCGAGCCGTGTTGTCTGGAACAGCATTGGCTGCAGCTCCCCAATCAGCAAACCCAGCCGACCGATCCTAACCAGCCGCAAAATCCGCCTGCCCCGGCACCGGGCGCAACCAACCCGCCAACCCCAGCGCCGGTGGCGGGAGAAGGCAACACAGTCGGCCAGCTTGCCGTTTTCATTCGCTTGTGGCGCAAGCTGAAAGATGTTTGCAACGCCAACTACACCTTCGCCCAACTGCGCGACATTTGCGATGTTCTGCAGCTATTCATTGGCGGCGTGATTAATCCCGAGTTCATTCGGCAATTGGCTGCGTTTCAGATGTTGCGCGATCAGTTCCGCCTGCCTCTAGTGAATTCTGCCGACAAACCGGCAGCCGGCGCCATCGACGCCGACCGCACGCAGATTCTGGCTCTGTGGGCGGGCTCCGGCGCCGCGCAATATCCATGGGCGATCCGGCAACTGTGCGAGGGGGTGGAACGTCACGCTCAATGCCGCCACAAGTGCGATCACCGCCCGGCAGAGTTTGTGCAGATGCTGGCGTCGAACCTGGATGCCCTCTCTGTTCTCGCCGGATTCGATCCCACTTCAACCACTGGCGCCAGTTGGAACGCACTTCCAACCTGCACTCTGCGCTTTGCCGAAGTTCTGGCCAAGATTTATGCATCGCGCTTCCATAGCGATGACTTTTTCTACCTTTTCACCACCGGTGCGCAAGCCGAGACCGCCAATCTGTTCCCCCTGCAAGGAAACGATGATGCCGTCGAGTTCCCGCTCAACCTGCCCGACGACGAGCACCAACATTCCCTCTGGAAGCTGCGACATAAGCTGCTCGAAGCGCGGGTGTCCGACGAAGACCTGCATCACTGGTCATGGAACCGCCTCGAAACTTCGCTTCGGGAAGAGTTCGGATATTCGGCTTCCGCCGTATTGCAGCTCGGCCAGCATTTTTTCCCGGCCACCGTCCAGTCCGCCGGATATCAAGTGACTGCTCAACAGCGCCGCTACTCCTCAAGTCTGCCTGCCGCTCAGACCACGCCGGCAATGTGGAGCACGCCCGCTACCGGTCCATTCCAATATGACTCCACGTCCAGCGGTGCGTTGTTCATTCAACTGCCATTGACCGATAAAGCGGTCATCGAGCAGTTGCAGCAGGTGCAGCAACTGAACACGAATGAACAAACCGCCGTTCAGGATTTATATTTCCAGCCCCGAGCCACGCTCGCCGCCTTTGCATTTCTGTTCGTCGACTTCGCCGAGGCCCAGGCGCACCTGATTGAGGAACAGGAAGAGCATGAGCGCTGGAATTATTTCCGGCGGCAATTTGTTCTCTGCCATGCGCGCTGCAAAATCCTCGCGGAGCACCTCGCCGCCCACGTAGATTCCGCCACGCATCAACATCACCCCGAAGGAGTCGGCGACGCCTTCATCATCTTGCGTGAGCTCTATGCCGATGAAAATAATCCCGGAAATTGGCAGAACGACACCGGCATGCCGCCCACCATTCCCTGGCCCGGACCCAATGGCGGCGCGTTCGCAGCCCTGCTTGGTTTGATCGGCACTGGCCTGCTGCGCGAGGTTGCACCGGCAGGTGGCAACGTGACCTGGCGCGACCTCTCCGGCCCGCTCGGCGGCTTCGGCCGCGAATCCGACCGCATGAATTGTCCACTACCCAC
The DNA here is from genome assembly GCA_963822025.1 of uncultured Acidobacteriaceae bacterium. Classification (GTDB taxonomy): domain Bacteria; phylum Acidobacteriota; class Terriglobia; order Terriglobales; family Acidobacteriaceae; genus Acidiflorens. The sequence continues at coordinate 289,242 of CAWGFW010000005.1, forward strand.
AATCATTCCGTCGTTAGGCCTCACACTAACGCCAGCGCAACTGGCGAACGTGGGCATGCTGAACGGCATCGCCTCCAGTGTCGTAAGCGGAGCATGGCTGGGCGGCGGCGAAGGCTTCGCCGTGCGCTGGTCGGGCGCACTGCTGGTGGATCACGATGGCGTCTACGAATTTGCCGCGGGCGCTCCTACGCCGGAAGACGAACGTCCGAACCTGGAAGCGGCCGACAAGTGCCAATGGCGTGTCACGATTACTCGCGATGGCAAGACGCGCCTTCTGCTCAACCACAACTGGCCCGGGCAAACTGGACCAACCGTTCCGTTCCCGCACCTCAAGGCGGGCGCATACGACATTACCGTTGAATTCAGCGAGCCTGCCCCGCCATTTTCTAACCCGGACGAACACCGGCTGCGTACCGGTTTTCAGGTCAAGTACAAGGGACCGGACAGTCACGACCGGATGATCGAAATTCCCCATAGCCACCTTTTCCGCATCTCCAAGAAGGTGTTCTATAAGGACGAAGAGTCGGGATATCAGGATCTTAGTTCTGGAATCAGCGGCCTAGCTCCGGGCGCCATGAACTTCCTGAACGGCTACTACAGCAGTACTCTGCGCGATATCCGCCGCACTTACCAAAGAGCGTTCAAAGCTCTGTTATTTGTTCACCGCTTCCCCCTTTCCTCTAAGCGGCGCAGCGATGGCCAGTCTGAGCTGGGATTCATGCTGGCTCAGCCGGAAAACTTTGAGGGACAAGCCTACTATTCGAGCGGCGGCTTTTACGTTCAGCATGCCGCGTATTTCGATTTCAGCTTCCTGCCTTTGGTCGATAACTACGACCCGCCCACGGCCGCGCAGGATTCACGCGTGCAACCTTCCACCCAGCGAACTCAGGCTATGTTCGACTGGTTCGAGCGCCGCTTCGACTACGTCATCGCGCGCAATCAGGTGTGGGCCGAACATCACTCCGATCTTTGGGAGTTGTTTGAGGATGCGCAATTGCACAACCCTACCAACCCTGCCGATCTTCTCCGTCACATGGGCGCCAGAAAGCGCGACTGGCCGATCGATTTGCGCTACTTCCTGGATCAGGGGAATGCGCCTTACCAGGTCTCCAGCAGCGACCTCACCTCCGATCCGTGGGTGGTCCGGGTGTGGCACGCCGAGCGCTTGGCTCGCATGATTCTTCAAGGTTCGAGCGACAAGGATGTCGCCCTTGCACGGCCCGATCTTTGGGCATCCGACGATCCCAGCGGCATCGTGGACACGCAAGGAGTTACCGGCAATGCCAATCTCTCCACGTTCCTATGCGACCGCTGCTTCAACTATGACCATCCTCGTCGCTATGAAGAAATCCGCAAACTCAACGACGGATTGCGTGAGCGCGGCCGTCGCGCCCTGATCTGCTATCTGTGCGCGGAGGATCGTGTTCCGCTGCCCTGGACCACGACGGGCCAATATGCTCAGGTTGCGCGTGACCTCAGCGATCTTCTTCTGCTGGACGTCGAAGTAGGTATCTGCGAGAAGGCCAGCCGGATCGAAGAAGCCATCACTGCCGTGCAGAATTTTATTCGGCGCGCGCGCCTGGGCCTCGAGCCTACCTGGCAGGTGACTTGCGATTTTGTCCAGATGTGGGATCGCCATTTCGCTTCATTCCACGTATGGCAAGCCTGCAAACGCCGCCATCTATATAAAGAAAACTTTATCGAGTGGGAAGAACTTGGCAAGGCACGCCAAATTGAAGCGTTTCGCATGCTCGAAACCCAGCTCGGCCGCGATGCTCTTTCCATCGCCGCGCCTGGCGGCCTGGACTGGTGGCCCGATTCGCGTCCGCCCGCTCATCATCCTGTCGAACTGCTTCAGAGAGTCGAACCCGACGAAATCGTAGTGCTTTCGCAAGAGCGCGAGGGCTTCAATCTGCTGGCCACGCAGGAACGTGCCGCCCGGCCAACATGGCTCAGCGCCGTGCAAACCACTCTGCCGCCGGCCAAGACTTCCACCTCAACCACGTCGCTTCCTTTCTGGATGGAATCTGCCATCGGCATGGGGCAGACGTTTTACCGCATCGCCGCCGCCGGAGTTCCTCCCGCCAGCGCCGACTGCAAATGTCTCGGTAATCCGAGCGGCGCCTGCTGCAAAGAATGCGGCTGCAAACACTGTCCCCTGGTCGACGAATATTATTTCTGGCTGATTCCTTGCCAATACTACGTCGAGCCCACCAACCCCAACCAGAATGGTTCCAGCGGATCGGCTACGAATCCCGACGATTACCAGTACGGTTTCCAGGACGATTTTTACAGCCAGAGCGACCAGCAATCGGGATGGCAGGATCCCACCCAGTTGCCGCAGATGTTGCTGTGGAATTCGACTCCCATGGTGAGGCTGGGTTGGGTGCGAGTACACAATGGCGAGTTTCAGCAGCCTCGCACGTCGTCCTTTGGCGTGCCCGTCGTACCCAGTACTACCAACGATCTGACATTTCTGGGCAGAACCGGCGACTCTCTTATGTTCTCGGTGACGAATCCTGCGATTCCGTCTCCGCCACCAATCTTGGGCGACACTTCCGCTCCCGGTTTTCGCTACGACCTTGCTTCGGATTGCGCAGTGGTACTCCCGCAAGTGTTGGCGCCGCCCACTCCTCCGACTTTTCTCGGCGGACTTCCCGCCTATCCATTTTTCGTCTATGTCGCTCCCGGTACGCACTTATTACCGCTCTCACTATTTAGTCCCGCCAATGCCGTGGCCCGCGCCCTGCGTGCAAACTGCAGCTTCGAAGCCGCGCTCAAGTGGTATGAGTTGGCCTTCAATCCTCTCACCAGCGATTGCACCTGGATTGACTGCCAGCAGAATTCGGGACCGAATTTGGACAACAACCATCCCTCAACTGCGAAAGAAAATGGAGGAACCTCGACTGGCGCTTGTTGCGATAGCACTAACATTTCCTTCGGTCAGACCAAGAATCGCGCCATCACGCTCGAGTTTTTAGAAACCCTCAAAGAATGGGGCGAGGCCGAGATGCGCGGCAATTCTCCCGAGCATTTCCAGAAGGCGCGCCTGCTGTTTGACACAATCGAACTCATCCTGGGCAAGCGGCCATTGTCCATTCTTCTTGCCGAACCCACCACGTCGCAGACGGTGGCCACATACATCCCGGACTATGCCCCGCTGAATCCGCGACTCATGGATCTTTACGACATTACGCGCGACCGTTTGAATCTGATTCGCAATTGTGGCAACGCTTTTCGTTTGGGCAACGGCCATCCGCGCTGCGATATGCCCTACTTCGGAAACAGCCCTCTGCGCGAAGGTTGGCGCACCGCCGCCGACGCCTGTTGCGACGAAAACGATTGGTGCCATCTGCACAGCCCCTACCGCTTCACCTTCCTCATCCAAAAGGCTGAGGAATACGCCGGCAAGGTTCGCGAACTGGGCGCCGAGTTACTCTCTGCGTTCGAGAAGGGCGATGCGGAATACCTTGCCTCGCTCCACGCGGTGCAGGAGCGCGAGATTCTGGATCTTCAATTGGCGGCGCGCCAGGATCAATGGCGCGATGCCGACTGGCAGGTCGAAGCGCTGCAAAAAACCAAGGCGGTCAGCCAGACCAACTTCTCTTACTACACGCAGCTGATCCAGAACAACCTGAACGGCGACGAAATCGGTTATCAGGATCTCACCATTGCTTCCACCGTCCTGCGTGCCGCGGGGGATGCGCTCGAAGGAATTGCGGGCGGAATGGCCATCGGCCCCAATACCTTCTCTGGGGGCGCCGGCTTTGGCGGCTCCCCACTTTTCTACATGCAACTCCCCATCGGCGAACCGCTGTCAGAAGTTTTCAGCATTGCCGCCCGGGTGATGAACGGCCTGTCGGCAATCGCCGGTTCCACCGCCGGCCTGGAACTCACCGAAGCCGGATGGCAGCGGCGCATGGAAGAATGGCAGCACCAGGTCGCGGTTCTCACCATCGAAATCGAACAGAACGAGTTGCAGATTCTGGGCGCGCAGCGCCGCCGCGATTCGGCGATGCAGGACTTGAATATCCAGCAGCGCCAAATCGAGCATTCCACTCAGGTCCTCAACTTCCTGCGCGACAAGTTCACCGCCCACGATCTCTATCTCTATCTGCAAAAAGAAACGCTCGACCTGCACCGCCGCATGTTCGATCTGGCCTACCGCCGCGCCTGCCAGGCGCAACGCGCCTTCAACCTGGAGCGCGGGCATACCACCAGAAAATTCATTCCCGAGTGCGCATGGAATTCCCTGCAGGAGGGCTTGCTCGCAGGCGAGCGCCTCGATGTGGCCCTGCGCCACATGGAGAAATCCTACTTCGATGAAAACGTGCGCGAGTATGAACTGACCAAGCACATCTCGCTCCGCGAACACTTCCCACTGGAGTATCTACGCCTGCGAACCACCGGTTACTGCGAAGTCGACATTCCGGAATGGATGTTCGATCAGGATTACCCCGGCATGTACATGCGCCGCATCCGTTGCGTCACCATGACCATGCCCTGCACGACGGGCCCGTTCAACAATGTGAATTGCCGTCTCACCCTGCTGGGCAGCGTGACGCGCATCGATCCCCGTCTCGACCCTCCAGCCCATCGCTGCTGCTGCGACCGCCGCCATCTCAGCGAATATGAACTCTGTCCCTGCGATCCCCGCGCCGTCCGTCAATACGATGCCCGCGAAGCCATCGCCACTTCCAGCGGGAAGAACGATTCCGGCATGTTCGAAATGAACTTCCATGACGAGCGCTACCTCCCTTTTGAATATCGTGGCGTAGTTTGCCGCATGCGAATCGAGGCGCCCATCGACAACAACTTTCGCGATCCTGACACCGTGGCCGACGCGATTCTGTGTTTCTACCACACCGCTCGCGAAGGTGGGCCCATGCTGCGCCGCGCCGCTAACGAAAACACCCGCAAGCATCTGCCCGGCGAGGGCTGGTGCTTCTTCGATGTGCGCCACGATTTCCCCGACTCATGGGAACTCCTGCGCATGGCCAGTTCACAAGAGCAAGAGAGAGAGAAGGGGAAAGAGAAGCGCCATAAACAGCTGAACCTGCGCCTGACCCGCCGCATGTTCCCCTACGTTCCCGGATGCCCCGATTTGCGGATCGAAGGCATAACGCTATTGTTCGAAGCCGGTCAGCCCCGCCACGACTGCTGTGAGGTTGGGGAATGCGCCTGCCTCAAGCCCAAACCGCGCGACTCCTACGAAGTTGGCTTGCTGCTCAAGCCGGAATGCGAAGCTGGTCGCCGCCATGATCGCATCGAGGCGGCTTGTGTTACGAGCGAAGGCTGCTCTAACTTGTACATCGGCGAATATAAGATCAACGTGCCTCGAATCGTTGGAGACGTACCCGTCACCTTTGAATTTCCGCATGATGTGGAGGAGATATCGCGCATATTTCTCTTCTGCCACTTTGCGAGGTAGATGGCCAAGAGACCTTAATTGCTGGCAAGAAAATGGCCGATCATTCGAAAGAGCACTCTCCCGAGCCGCGTATGCATTCCTTCTTTTTTGGGTGTGGCGTTTTGCGGGGAAACCCAAACTGTCAATCTCGCTGAAAGTCGTGCATCGACGCCGCGAAAAGATGTGTTCCGTACACCTTGCGGCATACCGCCTTAACGATGTTGGGAGCGGCGGCTAGGGATGACCCGTTCGCAGGTCAGACAACGCGATAATCGCCAATGTTTATGCTGGTGCCGGGAGGGGGAGTCGAACCCCCAAGACCCGAAGGTCGGCGGATTTTGAGTTACCAATACATTGCAAACAAAGCACTTACGGCATTTACGAGGTAGGTACAGTCAATTGCTATAAGTTGCTATGCGCCAGAGCGTTAGGCCGGAATACATAGCAACGGCTGGTAAATGCTAGGGGTTGCCGGTAGGTACAAATTTAGGCACACTTTGGCGTGCAGATGTCAGCGGCCTGACGCCGCGTCTCGGCTAGTGGCCTGCCACCCTTGCGGCCATTGGCACGTGCTGCGGCGGCCTTTGCACGCGACTTCGCAATGCCTCCTTGCTTACCAGCGGCTGCACGTATTGCGGATAGTGCTTTGCTTGGGTTTTTGCTTAGGTTGTGGTCCACCTGCCATGCGACATAGACGCACTTGCCGCTGGAATCCCATGTGTCATACAGCGTGCCGTCCACAACGGCGGCGAAGTGGTGTGCCATGCGTAGGATAAAACTTCCGGTTGGATGTAGTCGCACAAAACTGCGTGCGTTCATGCGGTCAGTACCGCGCTTTGCAGGGAACGACAGGTAGCGCATCACGCCAAAAGGCTTGGGGTCGTGCCGTAAATATTCAGACAAAGCATAGCCAGCAGTGCGGTACTTGCCTTGTTCTCGGTACAACAGCTCCCATGCTGCGTTGTAGGTCAGCGCCATAGCCTTGGCCACGGTGCGCACCGTGCAATCCTGTGCCACGTCCCATTCGGCTATTCTTTGGCCTGCGCCAGCATCATATTTTTCAAACATGCCCGCTAGTGTAACCTAAGCAACAACCCAAGCAAATAGTACATTCGTGCTATTGGCCTGTGTGTGCCGCAGGCCACCTGCACCGGGCAAGTTACCGTGGTGTGGCAGCAGGTGCGCTTTGTACTAGCTGGTCGAAGATTACGGTAAGGACGTTTATTCTACCGCTGGCGTCAACGCACGCCACCTGCGCCAGCCCGTACCTATCTGATTAGTCGTCTCCTCCAGAGTCGTCGAGACACAGGAGGCACCATGGCTACTAAACAACTTGATAAAGAAAAATTGGCGAAACACGCGGTACAGCTTTTTAAGAAGGACTTGCCGCTGACCGACATAGCGGAAAAAATTACTGGCAAAGAACGCGGCCAAGGTCTCAACTTCACGCGGGCGTTGTTGGTAAAAAGCTGCGCTGAGGCGAAGGCGCACTTTGCCGCTAGCGCGAAGCGGTACGGCAAGCAAACCAAGAAAGCAAGCCAGCACCCGGCTGCGCGGCGGTACCGCGCCAACGACCATGGAGGCTGTATGAACTGGAAAGTGGAACTGGACGACACGCAGGTGCAGTGCACACGGAGTGACGGTGCGGTGGTTACAGTGAACCGCGTTATCTGGGATGCCAGCTATGCTGGCCTAACACTAGCCGCGCAAAGCAAGCGACTGGATATGGACGCCGCCATCAACAAAGCGCAACCATGATTAGGCGGCGCAAGAACTAAGCGGCCACCGCTGCACAGGCGGTCATGATGTGCCAAGCGTGTCTACGCGGCAAACATTCCGCGCCAACCCAACCGAACGCAGGGTGCAATCGTACCAACTGTATGTGCGTGTGCAAAGAACTGGCACGCGAACGCAAGGAACTGGACACGCGGCGGGCCGCCATTACACGGTTACGTGCCCAGCGTCGTGGGCTACCGGGCTGTTGGAACTGGTGGATAATCTCCCCGTAACATTATGCTGCTATTTTGGTCGTAGCAACATAGGTACGGAATTAGGGTCGCTGGCGCGGCCCTTTTTTAATTCCGTGCCAGCAGCTTTCTTTAGGCCGTCGTAAACTGACTAACAAAGTTCCCCACCACCGGCTTGTTGCCTTGGCCGCTGGCCTCAAACTTCAGCTTGCACATCGCAGAGCAAAAATACTTGACGGCCGTTTGGATTTTGCGATGGCGGATAAAGCATTGCCGCCCGCAGTATTTGCGCTCGTGGCCATTGGGTACGTACAGGAACTGGTTGCCGCAGAATGCACAAATTTTTGTCTTTTTTGTTGCCAGCCATTCATTAGCGTGTTCCGGTGTTTTGGTTTTCTCTTGTTCCAGTCTCTCAGCCGTGCGCCGCAGCCGCCACAATATTTGGCGTATGTGCGCGTGGGAAAAGCCAAGGTGTTCTGCCACCTGCTTAGCATTCCAACCTAGTCTCCAATATAGGTCGATCACCTGCAAAATAATTTCGCCTTTCACGCACCGTAACTCCGTATCGACACCATGAATACTTTCCTGCAAGTCTTTCATCTTTTTTTGCTGGAAGGGCGTACGGGTTGGTATTTGTCGCAATTCAAATTCTTGCGCACAAAGCCGGTCAAGCAACTGACACAATTGCGCGCCCCGTTTCAGTTCTAGCCTTTTGTGCGCCAAGTGAAGGCGTTCTTTGATAGGTGCCGCAATCGCATAGCGCCATACGTGCGCACGGCGTTCGAGAGTTCGAACGTAAACCTCTATTAACTTTTTCGGGTCGCGCACCCAGTCAGGCACCTCCAGTTGTCGGTTTCCTTCCAATTTTTGCGTACTAACATGCATTCCGGCGTAGCCGCCGGGAACACCTATCATGTCGTGGGCGTCAAAACCTGTGCTGCGGAAGCCAAGCGTTCCATCTTCCAAACGGCCATACGTAGTTTCTATTGCTTGTTCAAATTTCGTGCGCAAATGTTGCGGTTCAGGTGGCAAAGTTATGTGAGCGGGCATTGCTGGGCACTGCTGAATTGTGGCCAAGGTGGGCACTCCTTGATTTGAATTTGCCTGTGGCCTTGTCGGTGGGGCAGGTTCTCCCAAGCGACAAGGCGAGGCTTTCAACCGCAGGCGCTGTGTAGCACCTACTATGTATGGGGAGGTGTGCCGGGTCCGCCCACAAAAAAGTTTGGTGCCGCAGCAGGAGGGCGTACGGCACCAAGTTAGACAGGTTGGTGGGCCTGCCCACCGCTGCCAGCGATTTTGCGAAACAGTCGTACGCTGGAGACGCTGTAGCGCATTCCAGCACCACGTTACCGTGTATGCCAGCCCCGCACTCTAGGGTCACTCCCGCCATTTAGCGGGAAACTTTTTAATGCGCCGAAGCATCTAGGTGGGTACCTTTGGCCATTCGGCGCAGCGGGCGTGGCCATGCACGTTAACTCGTAGCAGCCATGAGCGATTTATCTTTTCGTCGCGCCTGCCGAATCGTCTCGGCCAATTCAATTTCAGAAATTCTGCGTGCCTGTTCAACGTTTACGTTTTCCAACGCTTGGATTCTGTTCAGAAGTTCGGTAACCAACGGCACAAAGGCCCGCACGCCACCTTGGTGGCAAATGTTGGCCGCCCGCTGCGCATTGGTTGGCGGTGGCGCTGGTGCCGGGGGTGCAATCATGCCAAGGTTAATTTGCTGTTCATGCGTTAACGTCATTTTGTTGCCTCGTTTTCTTGTGGCACCGGCTCCGTTACCCTTGCCCCTGTATTGCTCGGCCACCTGCACAGGAAAGGTTGCGATGTCGCGTCGGCCACCGCGTCGGCCACCAACGTAAATTGCATGTTGGAAATTTCCAACAGCTCGTGCAAAAGCTCCAACGCGGTATCGTCGTCGCGTTCTTGCAAATGCGTGGCAAGCGCTTTCAGCACTTCGCTGCGCTTGCCTTTTAACAACGCGGCGTCCATTAGCCGACGATGTATTCCGCGTAGCCGCCAGCAACCAATCCGTTGGCCACGCCTTTGCTGAACACTTTAATGTCGCCAACCACGGCACCGTGGTAGAGGGCGTACGGCGTGCCAGTTGGCATTCCGGTACTGGGGTTGTAGTTGGGGTCCGCAGGATTTGCGATAAACAAAAGCTGGTAGCCATCCACCACCAGATAAGTTGGTTCGGTTAGTGTCGTTGTCATAAAAAATCTCCTTGGTTTGTGTGGCACATTGTTTAGGCCGGTGCCCGCAGCCTGTTTTTACTTGCCGCTGTCGCCGCGCAACCATTTCACCACTGCCTCGTGCTTGAACTCGTCAAGAACTTTGGCAACGCGGGCCGCACGTTCCTCGTCGGCCACATACTGGGCACCGGCCAAAGCGCGGGCAACCGTTTCACCAACTTCTGCTATGTCGCCTGCATCCACCAAGCTGTTTTCCGCAAGGGCAACTTTGCTGTTGAGTTTGATTTGCAGCTTGTCCTTGATGGCTTTGATTTCAGCCTGCGTATATGGCCGCTTTGCACGCTGCTCCAGTATGCTGCGGGCGTCCACCTGTGTTTGTTTATAAGCGGGCGAATTAACCACCGCCACATCGTAAAGTTTGCCTATGCTGCGCAGTGTGCGCAGCGAGCAGCGCTTGCCATCCTCGTCGGTGTAATTTTCGTTCCAGTCGTCATCAACGTCACCGAAGGCGAAGCTACACGCCGACACATCGCCACGCTTAACGCTGGCATACAAATCTCGGTGGGCTTGCGATGCCTGATTAAGTTGGCAACGAAACTTAAGGCCGCGCTCATCCTCCGATAAAGTTAGCGTGCCATTATTGGTGCGGCCAAGAATGGTGCTTGGGTCATGGTTGTAATCGCAAATCACGTCGTCGCTATCGTCCTCATCGCGCTGCTGCGACAAACCTGCAAGGCACCTCGCGAACGCGCCTTTCTGAATAACCTCGCGGAACGCCCCGCCAATCGGTTTGCTAACCACGCCGTAGCTTGCCGCGTAACCAACCAAAGAAAAGTCAGATTCCGCACGAAGTTCTTTTGACATTCTCAATTCTTTTTCCATAACAAATCTCCTTCCACTACACCATTACCGCAACGTGTGCCGGGTTCTATTTCTTATTGTGCGGACTATTCCTCACGACTTCATTATGGCGTGACGCATTTTGGTTTTCCGTTGCAGCTTCACCACGCAGTGCCGCTAAGTTCGAAATTACCTCAGCCGGTGGTTCCGGGCCAACAAACGCATAGTGGCCTTCCTCGCCATCTACGCCACCAACCCACTGCCGTGCTTTAAAACCGTTCTTAGCTTGTGCAACATCGCCCGTGAACGTGTAGGTGTGGCCGTTAGCAGCGTTCACATAACGAATTGCAAACGTGCCCTCAATAGCGCCCTGAATTACGCTCCATTCGGGAAACGTAGGTGCAGGCGGCTTTGGAGCGGGCACAATGTGCTCTGCAAGGCCAGCGGTAACGAAAAGTTCAGCCACCGTGGAGTCTACTCCGTAAAACATGCGTTCTTTGATTTGGATATTCGACATAACATTTCCTCCTGCGCAAAGGTTGCGCACCATATCAGCCTTGTGTGGCTGTCAAGTTCACAGTGGTGTGTTACGGCTCAGCTAAACCACCGTAGCCACGTAATTGACATCGACCTTCCACGTGGGCGAGCCAATCGTATCCGGGTGACAGTGTTCACAGACGCAAACGATATTTCGTCCTACGAACATCAATTCCGGTTTCATTCGAGGGCTTATGAGGTGATGCGCAATGGTGCTTGTGCCCCGGCACCTGTCGCCAAACCAAATACGCTGGCACTGCACGTTGCGTTTCATAATCCACGCACGAAAGTGCCGCCAGTGTGCCGTGTTGTACATTTTGTCCACGGCGTCTTTGGGACGCTTTGGCGGTGCCGTGGTGTGTGCCGCGCAATAGCGGCTGCCTTCAACACTCCGCTGACCACAGCCAGCGGCGCAAGCCACAGGCGCGGCTATCATTGCATCCCCTTCGGTATGGCCTGCACGCTACCTGTCCACTGCACGGTATCATTGCCGTCGCCACCGCCCCACGTATCGACGTAAGGCGAACGCTTAGTGATGCGCGGCCTTGCCGGTAGCTTGGCAAAATAATTTGGCCATTCCTCCGGTTCTGTGCCCTTCGGAACATTGCAGAACTTAAGCAGGGCAAGTTCATCGCCGCACGTAGGGCACTTGTAAACACGCATCCAATCGGTGATTGACAACAGCGTGTACGTTGTACCGTGCGTGCAGGTGTATTCAAAACCGACGTGGTTGCCCGCTTCATTCAAAAGCCGATACCACTGTCGAAGCAGCCGTGTTTGTACGCCGTGCATTTGCCGATAGGCCGCAAGCTCTGCACTGTCCGCAACGTTTTGGTTAAATGCATCCTTAATTTTGCTCAAGAGTCCCATGACATTCTCCTTTTGTTAAATGAACTTAATCCCACGCGATGCATACACACTTTCTTGCGGTGCAGCGGCCATGCGGTGGAACGCGTTGATGGTCGCCTGTATGCCGTCAATCTTTTCCGCACGCGATAGTTTCGCGGGCTTAATACCGCCTGTTGTTTCGGACTCCGCAAGGATTACGTTGCCAGCCTGCCACGACAGCATCGGATTGCCAAAGTGAACCAGCTCGTCGCGGTGTATGGCCAGCAAGAAAGCACGGCAAGGTGCCGTCAGCTCGCTTGGCAATTGTGGCACTTCCGTTATGGTGATACCTCGATGTGACATCCGCGCAGCTTGGTCTTTAAATTGCCAACGGTCAAAACCAATGTCATAAACTTTTAGTTTTTGCCGCGCTTCCAATAAAAAGTTTTCAATAAGGCCGGTATCGCACAAATCTCCGGGATGCAATTCCAAAAAACCTTCACGTACCCAAGTGGTTAGCGGAACTTGCCAATCTTTTTCCTTTTGCAATAAGCCCAGCTCAGGGGCAAAGCACGTCACGACGACAACTTTCTTTTCCACCAGCGGGCCGCCCGCAACAAACCGTGCACGGGGCCACAGCATTGACACAGCAGACATATCGTCCGTCTGCCCTATGTCTACGCCTAAAAAGCATCGCGTGTCGCGGTTGAGTTCCATGAACGCCACGATATTTTCCATGGGCGTGGCTTTGCCAATTAGCTCGCGGTGTGCGCAGGCGTCCCACTTTGCCGCCGTAATGCTGCCCGCACGCGACAGATTAACTTCGGGCCACTGATTGGTGTGGTATTGAAGCCACGCATTGTATCCGCTAGGGTCTTGCTTTGCTTCCTCGGCTATTTTTTGCAGGTGTTCTAGTCGCAATGTAACCCCAAGCGAGGGATTCGATTTTGGCCAGCACGCCTCGTTAAACGGATCATCGTCTTTATCTAGCGCATAGATGGCAACGAATGTTGTGTCGTCATTTATAACTCTGCGTAGTATTTTTTCAGCCAAATCGAATTTGCCGTAAGCAAAACACTGTTTTGCTTTCCCGGCTGTTGTGATTGCGAATACCAGCGGCTGGACGCGACTAACAACGCCTTTAACCAGCGCATCAAAATGGGCTCTGTCGTCCCACATGGCAACCTCATCACAAAGAATGGCGCTGCCACGCAACCCATCCATGCTTTTCGTGTCGGATGACAGAGGGGTTAGGTTGCCGTCCGTAGATTTAACAGCCAGCACACCGGCCCAACGCTGCACATGGGCCAGTAGCATGGGATTACCAGTGACACACCTGCGGGCATCGCGCCACACAAGGCGGCTTTGTTCTTTTTTCGTAGCGGCGCAAAAAACATCTGGATACTTTTCTTGGTCGCAAATCAAAAACCACAACGCCACCACGCTGGCCAACCGCGTCTTACCGTTCTTTTTAGCTGTCGAAACCCAAGCCTCTGTGAAGCGCCGTGCACCGCTTGGCTTCTTCCAGCCGAAAATATTCGCAAGGCAAAATACCTGCCATGGCAGCAGTTGCAGGTCACAAAATGTCGTGGCGAAGTGAACTATGTTTCGCGCCGCCAGTGGGTCAAAGTACAGGCCGCGAGCGGCACCGTCTTCGAGGTCACTTAAAAAACGTGCCGCGCTACGCTGCATTAACTCGCCTGCCACCACCGTGCCTGCGCGAATAGCTAGGGCATATTCGCGTGCAACCGTTGCGGCATCGCCCGCAGGCCACGCATAATCCGCACCACCATCTCGGCACACGGTTTCTGTTGGCTGAATTCTCGAAGAAAACGTGTCACGCTCTTGTGTTTTAATTGCGGCAATGAAATCTTCAAGAGTAGCCGCTGGTGGTGGCGCTGGTGCGGGAAAAGGCACACGGTTTTGCCATGTACTTTCGTAGACCGCTTTAGTGACCTCACTCTGGCCATTCAATTCAGCGCAACAAAATTGGTACAACGCTGGTCCATCGGAATACGCGAGCAGCCTTCCCTCGTACAATTTGCGAGCGTTCTTTTTCCAGAGCGCCCAAAGTGGTCTGTTGTTGTAAGCGTATTGGTCAGGGCACAGCGGCACTCCAAGCATGAATGCACCGGCCATCTGCTTTTGCCGTTTGATTCCCTCGGCGGCAGTCAGCTTTCTTCGGGATGTATCTTCTGCACGGCGGCTCATTGGTTAGCTTTTCGGCACCAGCAAAACTGGCACGTTTTTGTTTGGTTGGTTTTCTGAACACTGAAATACAACCGGTGTTGCCGGTGCATTTTCCGCAGGCGTTGGAGCCATGCGTTTTGCAGCACTGCGCCGTGCAGCATCTTTCTTGGCCTGTGAACGTACCAGTCCTCCCTTGCGGCCAGCCTCGGCCATTGTCATTGCCATAACTTGCTCCTTGTTGCTTGCAGGTTGTTACTTCGTGCTCTCTGCTAGCTGTTACGGGTACCGCTGGGCAGGCCAATCAACGGGCCTAAAGGAGGTGGAAAGTGGCTGCCCTGCGGGCTGGCACGCGCTTGTAGGGGCTGTTAACGCGCCTAATCTCGGCTTAAAGTCTTTTGCTGGGCGTCATACCACGGACGCACGTACGTGGGCTGCGCGCTTTTTGGCGGGGCGGTTTCAAGGTAAAACGCAAGGCCGTATGGGGTATCTGGTGTAGTTTCAGACAGTTACAAGGGCATCCAAGGCCGGTACTAACAGGCTTGGTTTGTTGACGACAAAGCACTTAGTAACAACCAATGTGGCATCAGATAGTTACAGCCAGTGCACCGGGTGCGCGTTGATAGGAGCGTTTTGCGCCACCAGCGCACTGCCAAATACGGGGCTGTTTCATGGCGTTCTGGGGCGCTTTTTCACCGGCAACGATGGGGAGCTAGGGCTGGCGCGTGGGCACCGGCTGGCTTACGGTTTGCAGGGCTTGTCAGCGCGTCCAGCGGCAGTGTGCCACATTGCCTGGCCAACGTGTTGTCGGCTTACTGGGCTGGTTGGCTACTGGATAGGTTTATGGCTTTTATGTGTTGGGCCTTTGCTTGTGGGTTTGGGGTATCCAGCGGGTTTGCTATATCTGGCGCGGATGGTGCGCAGCCGGGCGGCCATGCTGGTGTTGGTGTGCCCAGCGCGTTTGTAAAATGGCCGGGCGGGCACGCGGCGGCGCTGCGGTGTTGGCTTATCCATCCACACAATTTCCAGCAGCGTTATATCGCCAGCCAAGTAGATGGTTAATGTAGGTGGCAGTTTCAATCGCGGTACCCAGTGTTGGTAATTATCGTCAGCGGTTTTGGTTCACGTTTTTGGTGGACAAAATGTTGCATGTTGCAAGAGCGGCAACACTGGGCCACTTTTATTATCTGCGCAGCCGTGGTTGTGTCTACAAGCTCCACCACCATGGAACATTCCAGCCGAACGGCAAAACGTGCACCGTCACCCTGAATACGATATCCGGGGAAGGTGTTAGCGGCGTGTTGTTGGGCAGGTGTCATGGCTTTGTTTCTGCCTTGGATTTTTCTGCATCAATTCCCGCTCTAATTTGGCGGCGTGCAAACTCGCTCGGCAAAACGCCGGTATCTTCGTAGTGCTTTTTTAGCCACTCAAAAGTTGGCGTATCTACGCGCAGCACCAGTTGCTTATCTTTTTGCATTGCAAGCTCCACAATAAACACAAAGCTGTTACGCCTTTCCAGTTTCCAACCATGGGGTTTGGGGTTGCTTCTGTTCAGAAGAAGGCCGAAGGCGGGCAGCCACACCACGTTAATCACGTATCACGTACTACAAAAGCAAATATCCCTTTGTATTTCATACGCTTGAAAAATCGTGGTAAGCATTTACGTGATATGCACCGATTCCTGCCCGCACTTTGCTTTTGTAGTACGTGATACGTGATTAACGTGATAGGGGCCACAGCCTTACGTTTTCAGGTGTACTGGCTGGGGGTGTACTGGCGAGATTTGAAAATGCCACCAGTACTCCCTACCAGTACTCCCCCCTGTACTGGTCCACCAGTACGGCTTAACGTATGCGGAATGAATCGTTTGATTAGGAGTACTGGTTTGGAGTACTGGCCCAGTACACTCCCCCGTACTGGCCACAACCCCTTTCTAGGGGTTGGCCATACGGCCAGTACACCCTTGTGTTAGTTCCTCGCTTTATGCCTTACGCAGTATGTTTTGCTTTTTGGGGTTGTTGGAACCCAGCGCTTTTGGTGTATCTGGGATTTTGTGCGGTGGCTGGTATCTGGCGCGGGCCTACCGTTTTCCGGTATCCGGTACGCTTGGTAGTTCGGTGCAGCTACCACAGGTAGCTACGTGCCACTCGCCTTCTTCATCGGCTGACGCCTCAGGCACGTTAATTATGTGCCGCGCACTGCAAGTATCACACACGCACATCACTGGTATTTGTTTGTTTCCTGCCATGCCAACTATCGTACTGCTAATTGCGTGTGGAAATCTGCTTGTTTCTATCCTTGCCGCTTTGCTATAGTGCGCATCACTTTTCGTGGGGTTGTTTTTCTCCAGCGCCTTGTAGGTTTAAACGTTTTGCGGCTGGGCGGCGCTGGTGTTGGTGGCAGCCAATCAACATCCATGCAATCGGCGGGCAAGCACATGCCACGTGTGTTTACGTATTTAATCATCATCTTTGCCGTAACCTCGGTTCGTTATCACAACGGGCGCTGGTTTTTCCTTCCTGTAATGCACGTGGTGGTTCATTGAACAATAACGACAGCATCTTTCAGCTTTCACTATAATGGCCGCCGCAGTGGTGGCAACCAACTCCACTTCCTCACAACAAATTTTGCGGACGGCGATAGTGCCAGCGCCATGTTTCCACTTCTTTTTGTAGCCATTCTTCCAGCGCGGGCGGCAGGTACACTACGATACGTGTTACGGCTTAAGCAAATCGTCCGGGTCCACAAAAAGCTCGGGGAACAAATCTTCAATTGAACTGCCGTTTTGCGGCGGCACAGCTTTCCACTTTGCAGCCTCGGCGGCCTGTTGCCTTTTAATGTCCATCTCCTGCCAAACGCGGTCACGAAATGGTGCAGGCTTGCCGGATGCGACTTCCTCAAAAAATTCGTTCATGCCTTTGTTATCTTCTGCCGCAAGCAACGTTGCCGTGGATGGATAAGTTGCCTTTACATATTTTGCATATGCATCGGCGGCTGCTTTGTTGGCAGCTTCTGTGTTGCCCGGAATTGCATACCAACGGTCGCGCTCCATTTCGCTTAGCTTGTATGGTGTAACTTTAGCTAGCCACGCGTTTGCTTCGGCCAAGAAGCCTGTCCACTTAAAAATCGTTTTGTCAAAGCTATCAGGGGTCTGAGTCCAGTACAGGTGCGCGGCGGCCACAACCTTTTCCCAGCCATGCTCCGTTACCAATCTTTCTAGCGCGGCAAGTTCACCATGTTTGTAGCTACCGCCAAGCATTGCTTTATTTACATTAGCCATCATGGTAGCGAGAGAATTATCAACACACACACCCGCTTTTGTTTTTACCTGCTGCGGCGTAGCCGCTGCTGGTGTGTGGGCGGTTATCTCGGGCGGTTCAGAAGGGCGGTTGTGTAGGGTCGTATATGGCACATTGCCCTCCCCTATCTGGCACACTGCCTCCGCGTATATGGCACTCTGCCCCTCCCTATCTGGCACATTGCCTCCGACCTCTTTTGGCGTATCTGGCACATTGCCCCTTTGTTGAAGTCTTCGCACATCCAGAGCACGTTTTCTGGTGTGAATAATCTCGCTTTGTTTGTGCCACCCGGTATCAGTTAAAAATCCTAGCTCCTTCAATTCAGCCACCACGCGATAAAGAGTACGCCGTGATATTTCCAGCTTGGTGGCCAACGTCTTCATACTGGCGTAAATGTTGCTACCGTCCGGGTCAGCATAAGTGGCAAAGTGGAGAGCGACATAGGCCCGCAGGTGGCACAGATGTTTTTGCTTCCGGCCGTCGGTGGGCAAAGCATAAGCAGAGGGCGGAATATTTCGCACATCCACGACACATTTAATCGAGTTTTTTGTCTTGTCCATGTTGCCCTATCCGTTTTCTGGCAAAAACGGCTGTGCAGCCCTATCGCTAGGGCTGCACATTGGACAACACACGCAGGCGGCGTGTCTTCGCACGTGTTGGAAGCACGTGACGAACTTATGAAAAGTTGATAATGCAAGACCTGTTCTCCATTGTCCATTCACCGTTGTTGCCGCCACCCTTCCAAGGTGGTTGTTAATTTGTTTGAGCGGCTCAGCCACTCGACCAGTGTTGCTACTGTCGCAGCGTACTGTTACGCCGTGCTGGAAGTTGCGCGGGCCTGCTTCAAATTAGTTTTACCCTCATGCCAATATTCCAAAAATGTGTGCGCTCTTTCCATAGTTGCTTGCGCGTGGCCGATGGAAGCTTATTCAGCATTAGGTAGATTGCGCGTTTGCGGTCGTCTGCCGTGGTGCACCCTTCATATCCATTCGGAGTGCCGTCCAAATACTTGATGGCTGCTATCAAAACGTGTTGCGCGTAAACCTGCATAGACTTCTGCTCCTTAGACTTTTGGTACCACAGCCACCAGCTATACCGGGATAACCGTGGCTACCTTGCGGCGACCTTCCCGCCACGCTTTTGACAGCGCATCAAGTCCTGTGTGCAGGCACCCGTAGCAAAGCACATAGGCGGAAATGTGAACCCTCGACCCTGTTTGCACACCACAATTTTGGCAAGGCTCATCTGCTGGTGTACCTACCCGCAATTGTTCTTCGATAACATCGATATCCAGATAAATCTTTGGCATATACGTCTCCTCTTCTATTTTGCTATCACAGCGGGGGAGGGCTTGCAAAGTTACGCGCGTGCAACTTCTTTGCTGCGCTCGATGAACGCCTCAATATCCTTGCGCGCCACCAGCACGCGGCCTCCGACTTTGCGGAACGTTAGGAACTTTTTGGCCAGCCGCCACGCACGTATAGTGGACAGTTGAATCCGCAGCAACTTTGCGGTTTCCGTCAAAGTCAAAAGTGTTGGTGTTGTTTCGGGCGTGGCATTTGTGTGCATAGGACAGGCATCCTTGGTTTTGGGTTAGGATGCGCTGCCCATCATTTACAGGTGGGGCGCTGGTACCACAGGCCACACCGCTGGGCTGGTGCAGGTATAGGTACCGCGTAGGTTGCGCTTGGGGCAGCCGCTATTGCAGTATCCAAACCGGCTGTAGCAACCGTTCAACCGGCCCCGCATAGCTCCCAGTAACACTATCTTAGCAAGTTACTAGGAGAATAACAAGAGAATTTGGTAGCCTATCGTATGGGAACTTACAAACGCGGCAAGTTTTACTGGTACAAGTTCATGTGGCAGGGTCGGATGGTGTGCGAATCTTCAAAGCAAGGAAGCGCAAAGGCGGCGCTCACTATGGAGGCGGCACACCGGGCACGGCTGGCCAATGGCGAAGTTGGCATCCGCGAGAAGAAGGCACCACCACCGTTGCGCGAATTCCTCAAGAACGACTTCCTGCCCTACGTTAAAACCCACCATGCGGCCAAGCCAATGACCGTTCGCTACTACAAGCAGGGCGCAGACATGCTGCTTAAGGCGGAACTGGCGGCTCTGCCCATTGACGAAATTAACGACGAACATGCACGGGACTTCCAGCGCAGGAACGCCAAGCTGTCACCGTCCGGCATTAACCGTGGCCTGCGCACATTGCGGCGGGCTTTAAATCTGGCTACCGAATGGAAGAAGTTGGGCCACCTAACAAAAATCGAAATGGCCAAAGGGGAGCGCCAGCGCGACAGGGTTCTGGACGAAACGGAAATTGCGGCGTACCTAGCGGCCTGCCAGCAGCCATGGAAGGATATTGCAACCCTGATTCTGGACGAGGGTTTCCGGCCCGGCGAAGTTTTCATATTGCGGTGGCCAGCGGTTCTGCTCAACGACGACGGCACCGGTTTTATCAAAGTTGTGGAAGGCAAAACCAAAGCTGCGCGCCGCACGCTGCCAATAACATCACGCGTCCATGCTTTGCTTAGCGCACGGCACGCGGCGTCTGGACGGCCGGTTGATGGATGGGTATTTCCTAGTGGTGCAACCAGCGGCCACTTGAACGGCGACGTAGCCAAGGACCAGCACACCAAGGCGCTGGTGGCCTCCGGTGTGCCAGCCTTTGTGCCATACACCTTGCGGCACACTGCGCTAACGCGGTTTGGCGAGCGCAGCGGCGACAACCCGTTTGTAGTGGCCGCCGTGGCTGGCCACACGAGCATCACCACAACGCAGCGGTACGTCCACGCGCAGCGCGTGGCCATGGGGCAGGTTATCAACCCCTCGCAATTGCCGGTAGGTACAAATCTAGGTACAAAGCAAAAACGGCTGAAGGGCACCACGAGCAAGAAAAAGTGAGAATCGCCAATGTTTATGCTGGTGCCGGGAGGGGGAGTCGAACCCCCAAGACCCGAAGGTCGGCGGATTTTGAGTCCGCTGCGTCTGCCAGTTCC
Organism: uncultured Acidobacteriaceae bacterium; assembly: GCA_963822025.1. Lineage (GTDB taxonomy): Bacteria > Acidobacteriota > Terriglobia > Terriglobales > Acidobacteriaceae > Acidiflorens. Next base: position 309,507 of record CAWGFW010000005.1, read on the forward strand.
GCCATCCCGGCTTAGTGGTGAAGGCTTGATTTCAGAGTTTAGTTGATCTCTTTGTCTTTGTCATCTAAGCCGTCCTTTGGGTAGTGTTCTGTTTGGGGGGATGACCGTAGTTTCGTTTCCGGCGGCGGCCCGGCAACGTCTGGTCCGCCTGGCCGAAGGGCGAGGATGCACTTGGGACAGCCGGCAAGATACGGTGCTGGCGCTATTTATGTGAGACTTATGCTAACTTCACTGAAGAATGTTACGGGCGACTTACTGGAAACTCAATTCGAATGCTAACTACCCGAGTTAGCCATCATTAGTGCAAACAAGGCGGGCAAGTAGATGATGGTCGCTTGCAGCAAGCGCCGAGCCGACGGCTTCGACGCTGAGGCTGTTGCGGGCAGTTGCTGATTCGCCATTCCCATGGACACACGAAAGAGTGCGGCACCCATCAAGATGGCTCCGACTAAATATATACGTCCTGCCATTCCTATCGCGACCGGCAACAGACTCACCGGAATTAGCGCTGCGGAATAGGCCAGAATCCGCCATACCGTGGACTTTCCGTCAGAATCTACCACTGGCAACATGCGGATGTTGCCTTGCGCATAGTCCTCGCGATAGAGCCAAGCGATGGAGAGAAAATGCGGAAACTGCCACACGAACATGATGGCGAAAAGAATCAGAGTTTCGACTTCGAGTTTTCCCCGAACCGCCGTCCAGCCGAGCACTACCGGCATCGCGCCTGGAAATGCGCCCACAAATGTGCAGATGGGAGAAATTTTCTTCAGCGGAGTGTAGGCCGCGAGATACACGAGCGAGGTCAAGAACACTAATAAGCCAGTTAGTAAGTTGGCATAGACGGCGAGATAGGCGGAACCGCCGAGAGTTAGTGTCAAGCCCACCGCAGCGGCGTGCGCCCGGTTCATTCGCCCAGAAGGCACGGGGCGGAGGGCGGTGCGGCGCATCCTCGCATCCACGTTCGACTCGATAACTTCGTTGAGGGCGGCGGTTCCGCTCGAAACCAGGGCCACGCCGAGAAGGGCGTGAAACAAGCCGAGCGACCAGGAGGAAACGCCGGATCGGTGCGCGCCAAAGAAGTAGCCGCACCAAGCGGTAAGCACAATCAAAGTTGTAATGCGCGCCTTGGTCAATTCGGCATAGTCGCGCAGCAGCGCTACAAATTTTTGTAACATGAACCCCACACTCGCGGGCTTGACTCTTCCGCCTTTACGGCGGTTTCGCGCAAACCGGCAGTTATTAAATCGGTTTCAAATCAATCCTTACAGAAACTACGTCAAGAGACAGCATTCGTATCGCGCCCCGAATTCGATGTCAAGACAAAATTTAAAACGGACCCCGCATTCCTCTCACGATGCTCCCACTAAAAGCGACCTTTGGCAACTCGGAAGTCGGCCACTTTTGACTACTGACCTCCGCCCGGACTGGAGACGTTAAATGTTTCCGGTGGATCGAAATAACATCGGTGCCACAGGGCTGCGTCCGACAGCGTGCCCGCCTTCCACTGCTGAACCGTCGGCAGAGTTGCGGCGATCATGCCGCCATCGACCGAATCGAAGATTAAAACCACGCCCGCGAATTCCTGCGGTTTTGCCGCTAGCTCCGCATAGTTCTTATCGAGCAAGGACTTGGCGAATTCGAGCTTGGCTTGGGCGCCGCTGTCTTTCTCGTTCTCCTGTATTTTTTGCACGGAGATAATGCGCACGCTGCGGCCGCGCAGTGGCTCCCAGTCTCCCGGAAACGGCCCGGTTTCTTCGCGGGTTACCTGAAACAGGTCAGCGGCAACGGGCGCGGCATTACCTCGATTGAGGGGAATGTCGGAAATACCCTCGGGCATTTCCAGGCTGGTGCGCCAGATCCATCCTCGCGACAAGCCGGAGATGCGCACGTGAACCCAATCCGCGTTGAAATCCAACATCTCAAATTCGTCTTGCGCGCTGGCCAGAAACAAAGTTTTGCCGCTTAAACTGGGGGTGGAAACCACAGGAGTTCCCGATTTTTTTATGGCGACGAGGTTCCTGGGGTGCGCCTGATTTTTCAGCACCTCCTCCAGGCTTGCGGCTTGCGCCTGAAGGCTGGTGGTGGCCAAATCCGGCTTTTGCGAATTTTTCGAATCCGCCAGTTGCTGGGCGGTCAAACCCGGCTGCAAGGACGACGACAACGACTTGGTGTTGTCGGTTGGTCTCGGCAAGGGAGCGGAGATGGCCGGTTCGGACGTGCCTGAACTTGCCGAAGTTGGCGTTTCGGCGCCTGGCTTCGCAATGTTTTGGCTCGCGACGCCGTGGTCGGCGACCACTTTACTGGCGCCCGCTGGAGGCTTGGCCCAGGCCGCCGGCGGAGCGTTCGCGGGGAAACTTTCACCGGCATTTTTGTCGGCGCTTACGGCGCCGGGCCGGGTCGCCAGAAGATCGTTGAGTTGATCGAGGAGGTCGGATTCGATCCGTCCATTTGAAGTCAGCAGCTGGTATCCGGAACGAGATGGAGTTGGATCGCTGTACCAGGCGGTCACCTTCGTGCTCACGCGCACGACAGAGCCACCTGAAGGAGTTGAGACAACTTCCACGCTCGATTGAAAATAAGCTCGTTGATAGCGGCTTAAGGGATGGTCGCCTGACACGGCAAATCCATCGAGAACGGGAAGACGTCCGCCCATGGAAGGCTGCAACTCTTTCAACGCTTTCTCTACGGCGCTTTTCGACTGACGATAGGTGCGCTCATATCGGCTGCCCTGTGCAGATGCTGGGGCGTTGATCTGACCAGTACTGTTCGGGGCTGCTGCCGAAAGAAACCCGATCAGAAACGCGCACAGCCCGGCGGGAATTGAACGGCCCGAAAAATGGAAATCTAGCCGCTTCATGGGGCCAACTCCAATTCGTCGCGGCGGATCCATCCGTGCTCGCCTTCGTGCGTCTCCACTCCGAACCAGTAAGGCGTGGTGATCACCACCAGAATCTCGGCGCCGGGCTGGAGCGGCCTAATGGTTGTGGCGGTGTGAAAGGGAGCGGACTGGAGCGGGGCTCCGGGCTTCTTAACGACTCGCACCACCTGACGGCGGAGATCGGCAATGTGTTGTTCGAGTGCTTCGCCGGTGAGCTCGTAGGCGAGTGAAGTCTCGGGAGCCGCGGATGCCGGCAACGGAGCGGACGCGGTTTGAAGCGATGGCTCCTCGCCGGATGTCACTTGAGTTGTCGTTTGACGTGGCGCGTTCTGCGAAGTTGCGTTTGTGTTGTCATTATCGGCGACGACGCGGGTCTCGCTCGTCGAGGATGATTCCAGCGAAGAACTCTCACCGTTACGCGACGCGGAATTTTGCTTCGCGGCGCGCTGCTCCTTCGCTCGCAGCGCTTCGGCGGTCTCCTGTTTCACCAACTCGACGGCGTTCAGTCTATCCTGAATGTCCTTGTACTCGGCGCTTTCGACGGAACCGTCCGAGGCATGGGACACGTGGCGAAAATCTTCGACGAATATGGCGTCAATGCGCAAAACAGTATTGCTGTCACCCTGGGGTTGCACTACATAGCGCACCGCGAGCGTGCCTGAATCGCTGCTGTCTTTGAAATTTCGCGGATCGAGGGCGTGCTCGCGTACTTTGTAGAGAACCTTGCCACCCTGCGTCCAGGGCGCAAACGCGGTCGTCGATGTAGCCGCTACGGCATGGGCGACATATTCGTCCTTGTTGTATTCCTTGGTTCCCCGAATGATTGTGTTCTGTGCGATGTCTTCGATCACCTGCTCAACTTCCGGCTCGGGTAAAGGGATGTTTACGATGAGACCAGCTCCGTATTGAAGAACTTTCTTGTCGCGGCCGTGCGCCGAAGATGCCGCGGTGATGACCAGGCAAAGCAAGAGCAATGCTGCGGTATGACGCGAAGCGGACGCAGATCGAGCAAACACGCGCGAGTCCTCCCGCCCGATACCGTGAAATCCATTTTCCGTGATCACAACTGGCTCCGGTGTCCTGTTGCAAGAGTCTTATACGTTGGCTTGATCGCTGTCAACCCGGCGCTTTGTACGCTACACGTCATTCCATTTTTCATACTCGCGACACGATGAAAAAAAAATTCGGATACCCTATTGCACTTGAGCGTGCACGGTAGTAGTATCCGTCGGCGAGTGGTGGTTGGACCACTTTACCGGAAAAGTTTTGCAGGTTCTACGCCGGCGCAGTAGCGAGGATGGCAGGGTGCATCCGAGGCTGCGGTGTTTGTTGTGTTCGTAGAGTTGAGTTTCTGAAAATCTGAAAAGTGTCTGAGGAGTGCAGCATGCGTATGTGGGCGCAGTCTCATCTCTGTCAGAAGCCGCGTCGAGTCAGTTCTCTGCTCAGCGCCGCTTTCGCGTTGTTCTTTTTGCTCCTGGGCGCCAGTCCGTCGGCGAGCGCCCTACCTGCCTTCGCCAGAAAATATGGCCTGCGGTGCTCCGCTTGTCATGAAAGCTGGCCGATGCTCAATTTTTTTGGCCAAAAATTCAAGGACAACGGCTACCAGTTGATGAACGATCGGGATTCTCCGGTGTGGCAGAACCCTGGTTATTGGCCGGTGACGTTCCGTATTACGCCGATCTGGCACCGGGTCAGCGAAGACAAGGTCGCTGTCATCCCGAACGGCTCAAGCGTCCCGGTTGAACAGAAGCTTACCGAATCGGGCTTTGACCTGAGCGGTCTCGACTTTCACACCGGCGGCACGCTGGAAAAGAACTTCTCCTTCTACGTGCTGCCCTCCTCCGACCCGACCGCGTCTTTCCACTTCGAGACTGTGATGGCGCGGCTCGACAACATCGGCGGCAGTTCGTGGTTCAACGTAAAGTTTGGCAAGTACGAACTCGATAACTTGCTCTCTGAGAAGCGTATTCTGACGCTGACGGCGAACGGCGGCATTTACCAGCTCTATCACTTCATTCCGACGGGTGACGGAAACATATTCGGGCAGATGGGCGACAACCAGTTGGGCCTCGAAGTGATGGGACACTCTTACAACGACCGGACTCGGTACTCGGTATCGTTGCTTAGCTCAAACGATGGCCAAGTAGGCTTGCCGTATGGAGCGGAATCGTATTCCACGTTCATCACGGCGAGTCAGGCATTTGACGCCGGCAAGCTGGGCGTGGAACGCCTCGGCTTCTACTTCATGGGCGGCGATGCACCGACCAGTTGGCTGACTGGGCCGAACGGGGTGATCGCCGGCTCGGGCGGCAACAACAAAGGCTATAGCCGTGAAGGCTTCGTCGGACAGTTCTACTTCGGCCCGCATGCGGATGTGACGGTGGTGACGCAGCATGGATCGGACAACGTCTGGTTCGGGCAGGGCTATGGAGATTTCATCGACGGTTTTGCTCCGAACAACTTCATCCCCGGTGTTTCGACATTGCCGGCGGGGGCGCAAAATCCGACGTGGAATGGCGTTCTCATCGAGCCTCACTACGTAGTCAGCCCACAGATGATTTTGATCGGGCGCTATGAAACGATCCGAATGTCGCAACAGGCAAATGGGTCGGGATCGGCTACGCCAAATCCCTCGAACCTCGGCAACATCTCGACTTACACACTCGGCTACCGCTACAACCCATTTATGACGAGCCGGGCTGGTTTCGCCTACCACGGCGAGTACAACTGGTTGCACCAGGACGGTACTTCGCCCGTTACTGCAACCAACGTGAACACCAGCGAGCTGTTGTTTGGAATTGACTTCGACTTCTAACCATCAGGATGAGCCGCCGGCGGACTCAGTTCGCCGGCGCTGACTTCAGTTTAAGGGTGCTGACTATGAATAGCTTGAAGCCAACGCGTTTTATGAGCGCGATTCTGAGTTTCATTCTCACCGCCGGATTCACCGCGGTCGTCGCTCTCTCTCTGTCTAGTGTCTCTTACGCGCAACTTACGACAAACCAACTGCAAGAGTGGTTACATACGCCAGCGGCGACCAGCCACATTGGCAATACGACGGGCAACGCCCAGGCCGCTGCTTTGCCGTATCGTCGTTATTGCGTCGGTTGTCACGGCGAGATGGGAGATGGTAACGGCGAGAATGCGACGTGGTTTGTTACACCGATGTACCAGAAGCCGCGGGACTTCCAACTCGCGACTTTCAAATGCCGGTCCACTCCCACCGGGACTTTGCCGACGGACCAGGATCTCTTCGATACGATTACCCGGGGGATGGACCGCTCGAACATGCCGCAGTGGAATCCGTTGTCAAAACAGGAGCGAGCGGATTTGGTTGCGTGGATTAAGCACTACTCGCCACGCTGGCAGACGGAAAAACCTGGGACGCCTATCCAGATTCCAGCGGAGCCCGAAATCACGGCAGAGCGGGTCAAGGCGGGGCAAACCGTGTTCGCCAAGATGCAGTGCTACAAGTGCCACGGCGTGCAAGGTATGGCCAATGGCCCATCCGCCTCTACGCTTGCCGACGATCTGACTCAGCCCATTGCGCCCTTCAACTTCACTGATGGTTCCCGACCGAAGTGCGGCAGCACCGACACTGATATCTACAGAATCTTTATGACCGGCTTAGACGGCACGCCGATGCCGTCGTTTGCCGATAACATCAAGCCCGATGAGGCGTGGGATCTGGTATTTTATCTGCGCAGTTTGCAGCCCCACAACTCCTTCAACGAAAAAGAACGGCAAATTGCCAAGCAACTGGGGCTGAAGCCGGTCGACCCGAATGCACCACCACCACAGTGAGTGGGAAGGGGTGAACCTTCCGAACTCAGATGAACTCAGGAGAAAAGACATGAAGCGGAATTACAACCGGTTGTTGACTGTAGTTTTAACCCTTCTGGTAATGGTCGGTGTTGGAGTGAAGGTAGGAAGCCGGAAGGCGATCGCGGCCGCGGACGGCAAGATTACAGGGACTGTCAAACTCAATGGCACCGCGCCGCACATGCGGGGCATTGACATGTCGAAGGATCCCTACTGCGTCAAGGCACACGCGAATGACCCCGCCCATTCTGAAAATGTCGTCGTCGGCAAGGGTGACGGTTTGGAGAATGTGGTTTTGTACATCTCGGAGGGGTTGAGTGCGAGTGAGCTCAGCTCGAAACCGACACAAATCCCCATATTTGACCAGAAAGGATGTATGTATACTCCCCATGTGCTGGCGATGGACGTAGGCCAGGAATTCAAAGTGGAGACCAGCGATGCGACGGCCCACAATATTCACCCGCAGCCGAATCCACTCACCGGCAATATTCCCTGGAACCAGTCGCAACCGCCGGGTGCTCCTCCCGTCATCAAAAGTTGGAAGGCTCCGGAGATGATCCACGTGCAGTGCAATATCCATCCGTGGATGAGTGGCTGGTTCGCTGTGGTCAAGGGTCCATACGCAACCACGGACGAGAATGGCGCCTATACGATCCAGAATGTTCCACCGGGAAGTTACACGGTGACGGCGTGGCAGGAAACCTATGGTACTCAGACTCAAAAGGTGACGGTGGCAGCGGGCGGAGCCGCGACCGCCGATTTTACCTTTAAGGCTAAGTAGGGAAATAGCGGGGACTGGCCGACGCGAACGGCGCACCCAGCTTGGTCGACGGCAGACGAGGTTGAATGCCAAGGCCGAGCCGGGACGGGGGGAAGTATGCGCTGCCGGCTACAACAAAATTAGGCGAGGGTAACATGGCGAAATTGTTTGCGGTCACCATCATCATTATTGCAATCCTTTCCGCGATTCCCATCCTGCGGCACACTTGGGATTCGCCCGAGGACATCTCTACGCACGGCGCTCTGATCGACGAACAGATGTCGGAGACGATGGCCGAGGCCGGAATCGCTTTTCTCGCCGCGCAGTTCGTTTTGGCGATTTTCATCTGGATGTTCTCCAACCGTGGCCCGGATGCGAAGATCAAGAAATTCCCCGGCGGGGCTAAAGGTCTGGTGATTGCCGCGTTCCTGGTGGTGGGAGTGGAAGTTCTGGCACTGGGCGTTTTCGGAGTGAAGGCATGGGCCAATGTCTATCTCACGCCGCCGGCGGCTGATGCCATTCCGATTCAGGTGCAAGCCGGACAATTTGCTTTCTATTTCCGGTACCCCGGTCCGGACGGCAAGTTCGGACCTCTTCACCCGGAACTGATCAATGAGAGCACGCAGAACTACTTTGGGCTTGACACTGATCACGATCAGGATTCCAAGGACGACATCGTGACTGCAGAGATGGCGATTCCGATAAACAAGGAAATCCACCTGCTCATGCATTCGAAAGATGTTGGACATTCCTTTTTTGTACGCGAGTTGCGGGTGCAACAGGATTTTGTTCCCGGCTTGGATGTGTCTCTGCACTTCACCGCCACCAAGGTTGGTAAATACGAAATTGTATGTACGCAGCTTTGCGGGCTGGGACACTACAACATGAAGGCATATTTGGACGTAATGTCGCAGTCGGACTTTGACGACTGGATGAAGAAAGAAGCGGCGTTGCAGTAAAGCTTTGCCCGTCCGCATTGGGCGCGGACGGATTCCATTGAGGTGAGGCCATGCACGATATGTCAGCGCCAGCAGTGCACCACCACGCTCCTCCGACGAGTTTCATTCGGAAGCACGTTTTCAGTCTCGACCATAAGGTGATCGGCAAGCAGTATTATGCGCTGGCCCTGGTCGCCGCGCTGTGCGGAATGGTGCTCTCGTGGATGATGCGCATCCACCTGGCTTGGACGAATGCGCCGATTCCCGGCCTGCAGTTGCTTTCGCCAAACGGCGCTCCCGGCGGCGTGATGACGCCCGAGTACTACCTGCAATTGATGACCATGCATGGCACGATTATGGTCTTTTTTGTACTGACGACGGCGCCCTTTGCGGCCTTCGGCAATTTCTTTCTGCCGATTCAAGTCGGTGCCGAAGACATGCCCTTCCCGCGCTTCAACATGATGTCGTTCTGGGTTACGTTCACGGCGTTCATAGTTCTGATGGCGTCCTTCTTTGTGAGCGACGGACCGACTCTGGGAGGGTGGACACAGTATGCGCCGCTGAACGCGGTGGGTGCGGTCGGTGGGCCTGGCCAAGGCATGGGCGTGATTTTGTGGATGGCTTCGATTGCGCTGTTTTGTATTGGCCAGTTGTTGGGCTCGTTGAACTTCATTACCACTACGCTGGATCTTCGCACCAAAGGCATGAGCCTGATGCGTCTTCCCCTTAGCGCATGGGCATGGTTCATTACGTCATGCATGGGCTTGACCGCATTCGCGGTGTTGATGCCGGCATGCATCCTGGTCATCCTCGATCACGTAGCTGGCACGAGCTTCTTCGTGCCGTCGGGCACGGTAATGAATGACCAGTTGCTGCCCCACTCCGGGGGTTCGACGCTGCTTTGGCAGCACCTTTTCTGGTTCTTCGGTCACCCGGAGGTTTACATCGCGATCGTGCCCGGCATTGGCATTGTGTCCCATATCCTGATCACCAATATGCGTCGGCCGCTGCTTAGCCAGAGAGTGATCCTCTATTCCATGGGGGCCCTGGCCATCCTCAGTTACATGGTTTATGGGCATCACATGTTCGTCAGCGGCATGAATCCTATCTCTTCGCTGGCGTTTTCTTTCCCGACGCTGGTCATCACCATTCCAGCAACCATCATCGTGCTGATCCAGGTCTTCAGTTTGTACGGTTCGAAGCTGCGGATCAACTCGGCATCGTTGTTTGCGTTAGGTTTCATTTCGATGTTTGTCAGCGGCGGCGTGAGTGGCTTCTTTCTGGCTCAGCCGTCGATCGACATCATGCTGCATGGCACCTACTTCGTGGTCGGCCATTTCCACATGGTGATGGGCGTGGCCGCGATGTTCGGCATCTTTGCCGGAACTTACTTCTGGTTCCCGAAGATGGCTGGCCGCATGATGAACGAGCCTTTGGGGAAACTTCATTTCTGGCTGAGCTTCGTGGGCACATATTGCATCTTCATGCCGTTCCATTATCTGGGAATGGTTGGGAACGTACGCCGCTACTCAACCTTTGTGGATGACTACCTTCAACCACTGATTCCAGTGCATCGTTGGATCACCGTCGCCGCTCTTTGCACCGGCGCGGCGCAGCTGATTTTTGTCTATAACCTGATTTACAGCCGCTTCTGGGGCGCACCGGCGCCGGACAATCCCTGGGAGGGTACTTCGCTCGAGTGGAGCACGGCTACGCCACCGCCGTTCGATAATTTTGGCGGCAAGCTTCCCGTGGTTTACCACGATCCCTTCCAATACGGAGTGAAGAGTTCGGTGGGCGATTATGTTATGCAAGCTTCGCCGGAGCAGGTTGCCACGGAGCACGAAGAGAAGTAACTCGAAAATGTGATTGGCCGGAGCTAGAGCGGCCGATGGCGTAGGTGTTGGGATGGGAAGTTAGGAGTATTTATGGCAACCACGATACACGAGCCACCGCGAATCGATCAGGACCGCATACCCGAGAAAGGACATACGGGGAATGGCGGTTGGGGGAACTTCGTTCCGAGCGACGGTGACCTGCGTGTAACGCTGGAGTATTCTCCGCCTCCGTCGTCGACCGCAATCTGGGTAGTACTGTTCGCGGTGACCATGATGTTCGCCGCGTTTTCCAGCGCTCTGATCGTTCGCAAGGGCTCATCGCAGGACTGGCAGAGCTTCACTTTGCCGCCCATCCTCTATCTGAACACGCTGATACTTCTGGCCAGCAGCGTGACGCTGGAAGTCGCACGGCGCCGAGTGTCGGTTTTTATGCGCGGGGTGAAAAGCCATGCTGAGAACCCAGCGCGCTGGCTGTATATCACCTTGGCTCTGGGCGTGCTTTTTGTGGCCGGCCAGTATGTTGCATGGACACAGTTACGGGCGCAGGGATTGTATCTGGCCACCAATCCAAGCAGTTCTTTTTTCTATGTGCTAACGGTGACGCATGTAGTGCACGTACTGGGAGGTCTGGGCGGCCTCCTCTATGTCATTCGCAAGCTGAGTAAGTCGACATTGCGAAGGAATGCAGTCGTAGCGACTGCACGCTACTGGCACTTTATGGGCGGCCTTTGGGTGTATTTGATGCTGCTGCTCTGGTTCAAACTGTAAACGAAAAAACTAAGCCACAGCTTTTAAGCGACGGATTTCAGTTACTCGACCATTAGGAGGCGCCGTGAGCCAAGCGGACTTGACCATGGGAGCACACTCGACAGGCCTTACGATCGAGCCACCCTTTTCGATCCCCACCAAGAAGTTAGCGATGTGGCTGTTCATTATCGCGGACACCATGACCTTCGCTGCTTGCCTGGTGGCTTATGGATTCCTGCGCAATGGAACTGCCAACTGGCCGCGTCCCTTTCACAGCATCACCAATGTCGCCATAATGACGGTCGTTCTGCTCACCAGCAGCTTGACCATGCTGATCGGGTTGCGCGCAGCCCAGGCGGGCAATAAAGCCAAGGCCTTCCGCTGGATTATGCTGACTGCGGCACTGGGTATTCTTTTCGCCCTGCTGCATATTCGCGAGTGGCTGCAGCTTATCGATGAAGGCATGACGATGTTCAAGAATCCGTGGGGAACGGGATTATTCGGGGCGTCGTTTTTCAGCATCACGGGCTTGCACCTGACCCACGTTACCTGCGGCATAATCGCATTAGTCGCGGTTGGTCTGCGCTATCGCACCGGCCGCTACAACGCCGATGACATCGAGGTTTTAGGGCTGTACTGGCACTTCGTGGATCTGGTTTGGATGTTTGTCGTTCCATTGGTCTATCTTTTAAATCTCACTCACTAGGTCGGGAAGCTCGGGAGCAAGAATTCTATGACAACGACACCAGCGGCAAAACATGAGAGCGGTGGAATCGGAAAAGACTTGATCGTCTATGTTTGCCTACTCGTCCTCGCGGGCCTGCAATTTGTCATCGCCTATCAGAATATCGATCCGGCGCGAATGTTCACGCGCATGCTGGTGGTGGCCTGTGTCGAGGCGGGCCTGGCGCAATTGTTCTTCATGCATCTCTGGTCAGAGAAGCGGGCCTTTCTGTGGTTTGTCATAATTTTTACCGTTTCTGTTCTGTTGGGGATGCAGTATGGGTGGACCGACAGCTTCCGTATGCTGGTGGGCGCCGCGCCGTATTCCGCTAGTTGATTAAGTAAGCCGCGGGTTTGTGGAGGTTAGATGGCAAGAGCGGAATCAAAGCTGACAGGCGCCAGACCGTTGACGCTGATGACGATGGCGCTGGTTGCGTTGCTGATGCTCGCCGCTCCCCTGCCAGCATTCTCCCAGAGTTGCGCGTTGTGTTACACGCAAGCCGCCTCGGCCGGCACTCGAATGATTCAGGCCTTGCGCAGCGGCATTTTGATTCTCATCGTCCCACCGACCTTTATGTCGGTCTGCATGATTTTTATCATGCGGCACAAGCATAATCAGTTCAGACAGGACGACGCGGAAACTGAAGGCGCGTCCGATCGCTCCGGTCGCGAGTGGTAGCTGCAAGATCTCCTTACTGTTAGCGCAAACTTACCTCTAAGGAGCCGCAGAGCAGTTTCCTGGTGCGGGGTGGCCGTCAAACCTCGCCTTGATCCAACTGATCCGATCGGAAGCGGACGCTGCCATCACGCCGCTGGCATCGAGATCTCGATACTTCAAGAAAAGCACACGGCTTCCCTGCTTGCACATGTGGGCCACGGTTTTTGCCGTCATGTCTGAAGGTATGGTCGGCTCGACCTCTCCGCTGATCACGAGCAGGGGGCCATGGGCTGGTTTTTGGCCGGGAGTGTTGCGGCTGAAGAATTCCTTCACGAAGCGGTTGTTCTGCCAGCCCGGTTTAAGCATTTCGCTGCTGAACTTTGGCTCGTCTTCTACGGCGCAAACGGCGGAGACATATTGATACGCTGGCAGCGCAGCATCTTTCAGCATGTCGCTGACTTGAAACTCGGGATAAAGCGTCTTCACGGTGGATGCCACCGCTAACATGATGCGATTCGATGAAATTAGCGCCAAGCGCTCAAAGGCTTCCTGCGCGTCTGCTAAGCCCGAAGTGTCAACGCTGCCCAGATAGCCGGGATCGCGGACATCGCTTTCAGCGATGGCGACCGCGGCCAAGCCTCCCTCAAAAGGACCGACGGCAATCCACTTAGAGCCGATCTCTTTCACGGCCGCTCGCGCTGCTGGAATGGAATACATGATATCCAACGCGTTCGATTGCATGTCGAGCATCGGCTTGCCAGAATCGGCGCCGAGTCCAGAATAGTCGGTCGCGACCACGGCATAGCCGAGATTGGCGTACATTGCGAGGATCGGTCCCGCTCCGAGATTTTTCATCAGTGAGGGAGCACATGATCGAGCCGTGCCTCTGAAATCGTGGGCCCATGCGATCACGGGCCAACCGCTTGCCGGAGGCTTGCCATCGGGAATCAAAACCACGCCCGACACAGCCACGTCTTCGCCGTTCGCAGTGCGCGAGTGATAGAGAATCCGCAAGGCGGATAATTCGTAGGGCAAGTTGTATTGGTCGATGGATTCGGATCGAATTAGTTCTCCAGGTTTGCCCGGTGGGAGTGGATGAGCCGTGTCGTAAAAGTTGGTCAGTGGAAGCGTGGCCGGTGACCGAAATCGTTTGGCGGGCGGCGCACTCTGAGTTTGCGCAGGATTTTTTGCGAGAGCCGGCGAGATCAGAAGCGCGGTGACGGCAATGAGAAACAATCCGGCGGCGCGGACTGAAGAGCGACGTGCATTCCGATTGCGATTAAACGACCTGCACCAGAAAGAATTCGTCATGGCTTAATTGCGGGCCGCTGTTTTGTCCAGGGCGGCCTTCAGCGATTCAAAAGCGTGTTTCTGATAAGGCTCAGCGTCCGCGCGGGTAAACACCGGCGCCGCCGTTTGCAGAGTATTCCGCGCCGCAGGGTAATCGTGGCGGCGGTAAGCGATCTCGGCCTGAGATAGGGAAATTCCGGCTCCCCAATCGGGATCGCCGGAGAGTTGCGCTACAGCCTTCGCATCGATTTGCGGCAAAAGTGCGGCGGCTTCGTCCAATCTATTCAGGCCAATCAAACAAGTGGCCAAGGAGTAGGCGGCGCCTCCGGTCAGCCCTGCGCGTGGCCCAAAGGCCTTCGCCGACGCGGCATATGACTGGCGAGCGTTCGCCTCACCGTCGCGATAGCGGCCAGCGCGACATTGCGCCAGCGAAGCGTCGGCCAGCGTGGCCACCGCGAAAAATGAGAGCGGTCCCTGCTTGCGCGCGGCAAGATCGTGGATGGTAAGATCGTCGCGGATGGCGTCATCCCACATGCCGAGGCTGCCTTCGGACTGCGCGCGCGTGGTCAAGAGCTGCATGGTGAGTTCATGATCGGGGCCGAGACGCGACACGAATTCAGGATAGATGGCGTTAGCTTCTTTGACCGCCTCTTCGTGCTTGTTCTGAATCATGAGAGCCTGGGCCAGATTGAGGCGCACGCGCAAAACATGAGGACTGTCCGGCCCGGCGACGCGCGTGAAGGCAGCGATGAGTTCGCGAAATAATTGCTCGGCCTTCGCGCCTTCGCCCAGACGGATGTAGGAAAACGCCAGCCGTTGTTTGAAGGTCAGGCGCGCACTCTCGTCGAATTCAGGGAGAACGTCTGCTTTTTCTACTGCTGCTTGGAAATTCTCAGCCGCAGACTTCGCGTTGTTCTCAACTAGCGCGATCATGCCTTGTGCCGAGGCTAGCCAGACGGGCAGGTCGGGGCGTGGATGCTCGAGCCTCGCGATGAGCGCTTTTTGCTGCTCGAGGATGGATTTGGCTAGGGGCAGTGATCCAGATTGATAAGCGCGTGCCTCAAGAGTGCTTCTTTGCAACTGTACGACGATCGCGTCCTGCGACAGTTCGCCGTCGACTTGCTGAAAGAGATGCGCGGCGCGGTCGTATTCAAGGCGAGCGTCGGGATAGTCTGTGCGGTTGTCGAGAGCGCGGGCGATGGTTTGATGGAGGCGTGCGGCGACGAGTGGCTCGTCTTTAAACTGGCGGTCGATGCTGGGAGACGCTTGCTGAATTGCTTCCATAAGAGTTTCGCTCGACTTGCCGCTGGAAAATGGATTGCCGCGACCGAGCAGATCGTCGGATAGAAAACGGCTGACGGCGCTGGCGATCGCGGTCTGGCGATTAGCAATATCGCGTTCGCTAGCGGCTCGGCGATAGAGCGTGAAGCTGAATCCTAGTCCGATTGCTAAGGCAACTACAGCGAGCACGACCCATGGGCGACGAGCGCGGGCGGCCGACAGCTGGCGCTCGGCAATCTGCGCGCGTTGCTTTGCGGTTTCCAGTTCGTTGCGACGGATGCGGCGAGCTTCGAGCGTGAGCAGGCGCTCGGCGAGATCGGCTGCGCTGCCCAGGCGACGCGCCGGATCTCCGCAGGCGGCATCGGCGATATCCTCGCGCAAGAGCGGATCTTGAATTCCAGCCTCCCATCCGGGCGCGAGCGGCTTGCGAAAATCACCGATGAGCAATTGATAGAGGATGACGCCGAGAGCATAGACGTCGGCGGAAGCGCTTGGAGATTGGCCGGCCAGCACTTCGGGCGGCAAGTACATCAGGGTTCCGGTCAAAGCTGCGGCGGAACTTCCGGAGAAACTTCCCGACGAACCGGACGGACTCTGCGATGAAGCGTTCTCGAGCGCGACGGTCTGCGTGAAACCGAGGTTCGTAATTCCCAAGGCATGCAGCCGGGAGGGATCGAACAATGAGGCGCTGCCAAAATCCGCAATCTTGACCTGCCAACGGCTGACCCTGGATGGAGCCGGACTCGGAACGACCAGAATGTTAGCCGGTTTCAAATCTTTATGCAGCACGCCAATGCCATGGGCGGCGGCCACGGCTTGGGCGATGTCGATCAAAAGCTGCAATCGAACATCGACCGGAATCTGGCTTAGCCCGCCCTGGGCGGTTGCCCATTCTGCCAGGTTCGGGCCGGCATATTCGCTCTCTAGAAAGAACGGAGGCGTCTCGAAGTTCCATTCCAATATGCGAACGAACTCCGGTCGATCGCCGAGCGATTCCCGAAGGAAGCGAGAAACGGTGGTCTCGCGCTTCAATCCCTTGAGCCGCATGCCATCTGACGCGAACTTAAATACCCGTTGCTCGCGAGTCTTCGGATTCTCCGCCAGCCAGACTTCGCTTGATCCGGAGACATCCATGGGACGAGTCAGTCGCCATTGATCGCGTCCGGGCACGAAGTCGCCCGCTTTGAATCCGAGATCGGGTCCGGCTGCAGCCGCCACAGTTTTGCAATAGACCGGCACGGCCAGCCGATAGCCGACGCGAGCGACTGTAACAATTACCGGGCGGTCTTCATCTCCGAGGGCCTTGCGAAGCTTTGAGACTGCGGTTGCCAGAGATGCATCCACCACCATGACACCCGGCCAGACAGCTTCCAAAAGTTCTTCTTTGGTGACGACTTCGCCGGCGTGGAGTAGAAGTTGCAGCAGGATATCGAGGGGTTTTGATTCCAGCTCGACTGCTCTGCCCTTGACCCGCAAGACCCGTCCCAATTCATCGAATTCGTAATCCGCGAAGCGCCAGAGGCGGCCGGAAGTCTGGGCAATTTCTCCGACAGCTTCTTTGTAATTCATAGACTTAGCCACACTTTAGAGTTCTTAAGAATTCCGTCAGGACATGCAGCGGGGGATAGTGCAGACTGTCGCCCAACGGTCACTGGTAAGTGGAAACATTTTGCCACGAACCGGCGCGCCGAGCACGCAAATTAACAAAGGGATGCCAAGCTGGGGGTGATGCGGGAAGGCTTCACCTCCAGGGGCACCTCCCTCCGCAAGTTCGCCTGTGCTCGATCGCCTTCTGATATAACATTCCAGTCGATCTTTGCAGCCAGTTGAAAGCGCCCGCCTAGACAGTCATGGCTTGGCGGTGAGAAATCCATGGAAGCCCGTATCCTCGACCAGTTTCGCGCCATTGTTGGCCGCGGCCTGATCACCGAAACATCGCAACTGCACACCTACGAGTGCGACGGCCTGACGAACTTTCGCGCCCTGCCGCAGGCGGTCCTGCTTCCAACTTCAACTGCGGAAGTGCAGGCGGTTGTGCAGATCTGCCAGCGCGAGAAGATTCCGTTTGTCGCTCGTGGCTCGGGCACAGGATTGAGCGGCGGCGCGCTGCCTGTCGACAAAGGCATCGTTATCAGCTTAGCCCGCATGAATCGCATTCTTGAAGTCGATCTGGCGAATGCGCGCGTGATTGCGGAGCCGGGGGTTATCAACGCGGATGTCACGCAACGCGTGGCTCCGCACGGATATTTCTACGCGCCCGATCCGTCGTCGCAGTCGGTGTGCAGCATCGGCGGAAATGTTGCTGAGAACTCCGGCGGCGCGCACTGTCTTAAATATGGATTTACGACCACTCATGTGCTGGCGCTAGAGGTCGTTCTGCCGGATGGGTCGCTCGTGCATCTCGGCAGCCGCGCGCTCGATCGCCCGGGTTATGATCTGCCGGGAATTTTTGTCGGCTCGGAAGGCACGCTGGGCATCGCGACCAAAGTTGTATTGCGCATCGTGAAGAAGCCCGCGGTGATTCAGACTCTGCTGGCAGCTTTTAACACCACTGAGGAAGCGGGTGCGGCGGTAAGCGGAATCATTGGGGCGGGAATGCTGCCCGCTGCGATCGAGATGATGGACAACCTGGCGATTCAAGCAGCGGAGGCCTCGGTGCACGCTGGGTATCCGAACTGCGGCGGGCTGTTGCTGGTGGAACTCGACGGCCCGGCCGCCGAGGTCGAGCACTTGATCAAGGAGGTGAGCGCGATCTGCACGCAGTGCGGCGCGTGGGAGATTCGCGTCGCGCAATCGGAAGCCGAGCGCGCCGTCGTATGGAAAGGGCGCAAGGCCGCCTTCGCCGCCATGGGACGCATCTCGCCCAACTACATCGTGCAGGATGGCGTTATTCCCCGGACTGCGCTGCCTAAAGTTCTCAGCGAAATGGAACGCATGAGCGCGGCAGCGGGGTTGCGCGTAGCTAACGTCTTCCATGCGGGCGACGGAAATCTGCATCCTCTCGTGCTCTACGACGGCCGCATCGCCGGCCAAGAGGAGCGCGCCATGGAACTTTCAATCAACATTCTGCGGCTGTGCGTGCAGTGCGGCGGCTCGATTACCGGTGAACACGGCGTGGGCGAAGAGAAAAAGATGATGATGGGCGAGATGTTCGCCGAGCCGGATCTCGCGACGATGCAACTCGTGCGCTGCGCGTTCGATCCGGAGCACCTTTCAAATCCCGGAAAAGTTTTCCCGCGCACTCGACTGTGTGCGGAACGCACCGGCCCCTACCAGCCGCATCCACTGGAAGTCGCCGGAGTCGCGCAGTTTTTTTGAGAATCATGGGAACTCATTCACCTTCGCCATGGGGAGCGTCATCGCCGGGTGCGGCCATTGCCGGCGCCGAGGCCGCGTGGCGCGATTTGCGGGCGCTCGTCGGCCAGGAGAATGTGCGCACCGGCGGTGAGCACGACGCGGCCGATGGCATTGTTTCGCAGATGATCATCGAGCCCGCGAATGCCGGGGAAGTTGCTCGGGCGCTGAAGATCGCGACCGACGCCGGTTTGCATGTGATCCCGCGCGGCGGTGGCACTAAGATGGATTGGGGGAATTGTCTTCGGCGCGACGGGCAAAGCGGCGAGCTGATTCTTTCCACGCGCCGCTTAAACTGCGTCATCGAACACGCCTGGGGCGACATGACGGCAACAGTCGAGGCCGGATGCACCTTTCAGCAATTCCAGCAAACTTTGGCCGCGCATGGTCAGCGACTGGCTCTCGACCCGCTGTGGGCGGAGCACGCGACCATTGGAGGAATTCTCGCGAGCAATGACAGCGGCCCGCTGCGTGTTCGTTTCGGAAGCCTGCGCGATTTGATTATCGGCGTCACTCTGGCTCTGCCCGACGGTACGCTCGCGAAGAGTGGTGGCAAGGTGGTAAAAAATGTCGCTGGATATGACCTGCCCAAACTGGCCACCGGATCGTTGGGCACTTTAGGAATTATTACGCAGGCGATTTTCCGGCTTCATCCCATCCCGCGCGAGACGCGCACTTTGAGCTTCGCTGGTTCCGAAGCTTTTACTTCGGGTGGCGAATCCCTGCAAGATTTCGCGCTCGCTATTCAGGATTGCAACATGGTTCCAACCGGCGTGCAAATTCGCGCTGCCAGTTCATCGATTGAAACCGACCTGCACGAAATCGATTTGCGATTTGAGGGAACGACGGCCGGCTGTGAAGCGCAAATTGAACAGACGCTACGCATGGTTTCTGGCGCACGCCGAATCGAACCTCCGGCCGATGTCTGGAATGCGCAGTCGACATTGTGGAGTGGCGCCGAACCATCCGTCGTGTGCAAGTTCAGCCTATTGCCTGCCGATTTTGGCAGTTTCTTGAATTCGCTAAAGAAAATTTCAGAACCGCTGAGTTTACGTTGGCGGCTCGTCGCTCAAGCAGTCGGAGTCGGTCATCTGCGGCTAGAGGGGAAGGACACTTCAACGATATTTCCTGCGCTCGAAGACTTGCGAAAACAACTGGAAGCGCGTGGCGGCTCTCTCGTAATCCTGCGCTGCCCGCTCGAAATCAAATCGCAGATGGATGTCTGGGGAAGCACGGGCGACGCGTTGCCGCTGATGAAGAGTATTAAAGAGCAATTCGATCCGACGGGCACGCTTAACCCGGGCCGTTTCATAGGTGGAATTTGATGGTAGAGAATATCTGATGGCGGAGCCCGCGAACATCCCGCCAAGGGCGCGTCCCAGCGCATTCGACGCACACCATCCGCCCTCGACCGACCTGATCAATGAGTGTGTGCATTGTGGATTTTGCCTTGCTACCTGTCCCACCTATGCGCTGTGGGGCGAGGAGATGGATTCGCCGCGCGGACGAATTTATCTGATGAAGCTTGGCCTCGACGGCCAGGTTTCGCTCGATTCAACTTTCGTCCACCACATGGACAACTGCCTTGGCTGCATGGCCTGCATGACGGCGTGTCCCTCGGGCGTGAAGTACGAAAAGCTGATTGAAGCGACGCGCGCGCAGATTGAACGGAACTTTCCTCGCGCGATGCCTGACGGACTTTTGCGCCGCATGATCTTTGAAATTTTTCCGCGGCCCGACCGAATGCGCCTGCTGCTCGGGCCTTTGCGAATCTACCAGCGATCGGGATTGCAATCGCTAGTCCGCCGCAGTGGTCTGCTTAAGCTGCTTCCCGCCAGCCTGCGAGCGATGGAAAATCTCACGCCGTCCGCTCCGCCAAAGGCGGCCGCGCTGCCGGAGCGCTTGCCAGCACAAGGTGAGCCGCGACTGCGAGTCGCATTGCTGCTGGGATGCGTGCAGAGCGTTTTCTTTCCCGAAGTAAATGCTGCTACTGCTCGGGTGCTCGCCGCCGAGGGCTGTGAGGTGATAATTCCTGATCCCACAAATCAGGGTTGCTGCGGCGCGCTCATGATTCACGCTGGCGAAGAGAAAGCCGCGCTCGACTACGCGCGGCGCACCATTGATGCATTCGAACGCGAGCCGGTGGATGCGATTGTGATCGATGCTGCTGGATGCGGATCGAACATGAAAGAGTATGGTTACCTGCTGCGCGACGATCCGAACTATAGTGAGCGCGCGAAAGCATTCTCCGCCAAGTGCCGCGACATTTCTGAAGTGCTGGCTGCGCTCGAGCCGCGGGCGCCGCGGCATCCTCTACGCCTGAAGATCGCCTACCAGGACGCGTGCCACCTGCAGCACGCGCAAGGCGTGAGGGTGCAGCCCCGCACCGTGCTCGCGACCATTCCTGAACTACAAATTCTCGAAACGGCCGAAGCGGCGCTGTGCTGCGGGTCCGCTGGAATTTATAATCTGGTACGTCCCGGGCCGGCAAAGGAACTTGGCGATCGCAAGGTGCGCAATGTACTTGCGGCCTCGCCAGATGTTGTTGCCACGGGAAATCCCGGCTGCGTGCTTCAGTTGCGAAGCGGATTACGGCAGGCGGGGAGCGATGTGCCGGTGGTGCACATGATAGAAGTCGTAGACGCTTCGATTCGCGGACTGTCGCCGGAATCGCTGCTTAGGAAAAAACAATAGATGACGCAAAATCAATTGTTTCTTGCCGCGGCAGCGTGGCGGAATTTCTCAGGGGCGGTACGGGAATTTCAAACCGCAACCTACAAAACCTTGAACCACGAAGGACACAAAGGTTCACGAAGGCTTTAGCTTACGAATTTCCTTCGTGACCTTCGTGGTAAGTGATTTCGCAAATTGCACCAATACCCCCCAGGAGGCTCTCTTGACTTTTCTTTTGAATTCGCTCCGTTCCCTGGTCGTATATCTCGCGATCATCGCGATTGTGACGGCCGGCGCGCCTTTCACTTTTGCGCAAACGCCGCAGACCACAGCGCACGACGGCTCCCGCTTCGCCGGCTACTCCTCGCAATCATCCAACGCAGAACGAGACTGGGAGAAGAAATTCCAGGCGGGCATCATCGCCGAGAATCTACGTCAGAGCATGCAGCGCCTGAGCGCGCGCCCGCATCACGTCGGCTCTCCCTACGACAAGGAGAATGCGGATTGGATTCTTTCCAAGTTCAAGGAGTGGGGATTTGACGCTCATATCGAAACATTCAAGGTGCTTTTTCCGACGCCTAAAGAGCGCGTCGTTGAAATGATCGAGCCCACGAAGTTTCGCGCCAAGTTGCAGGAGCCTCCTGTCCCCGGTGACCCGACCTCCGATCAAACGGCCGAGCAGTTGCCGACCTACAACGCATATTCCATCGATGGAGACGTGACCGCTCCGCTGGTGTATGTAAATTACGGCAACCGCGAAGATTATGAGCAGCTCGACCGTCTGGGAATTTCCGTCAAGGGCGCAATCGTAATCGCGCGCTACGGAGAAGGCTGGCGCGGCATCAAGCCCAAAGTCGGCGCGGAGCATGGAGCGATTGGATGCATCATCTATTCCGACCCTAAGGAAGACGGATTTTTCAACGGCGACGACTATCCGAAAGGCGGATGGCGTCCGCGCGAAGGCGCGCAGCGCGGGAGCGTGATGGATACGGATTATCCTGGCGATCCTCTAACTCCCGGGGTGGGCGCGACTGAGAATGCGAAACGCCTTGATATCAAAGACGCAAAGACGATCACTAAGATTCCGGTGCTGCCGATTTCGTGGGGCGATGCATTGCCTTTGCTTTCTGCGTTGCAAGGGCCGGTTGCGCCCGAAGCCTGGCGCGGCGCGCTGCCCATCACCTATCACATTGGACCCGGCCCGGCGAAGGTTCATCTGAAAGTGGTGTCCAACTGGGATTTGAAGCCGGTCAACGACGTCATCGCCACCATGCGTGGATCGGATGCGCCTGACCAGTGGGTGATCCGTGGCAATCATTTCGATGCCTGGGTTAATGGCGCCGATGATCCCATCTCAGGCATGGTCGCGGTTTTAGAAGAAGGTCGCGTGCTGGGTGAACTGCATAAACAAGGATGGAATCCGAAGCGCACCATTATTCTCTGCGCGTGGGACGGAGAGGAGCCCGGCCTGCTTGGTTCGACGGAGTGGGTCGAAACTCATCAGGATGAATTGGAAAAGCGCGCCGTCGCTTACATTAATTCCGACAGCAATGGCCGCGGTTTTTTGTTTGCCGGCGGCACGCATGACTTGCAACACCTTATTAATGATGTCGCCTCCGATATTCAAGATCCGGAGAAGCACATCTCGGTTCAGCAACGCGCGCACCTTTTACGTATCGCCCGCGCACCCAATGCCGAGGAGCGCGGCGAGATCAGAAAAAGCAATGATGTGCGGATCAATGCGCTCGGCGATGGTTCAGACTTTACGGCATTTATGGATCACGCCGGCATTTCCGCACTCAACATCGGTTACGGCGGCGAAAACGATGCCAATGAGTATCACTCTGTCTACGACGACTTCGCCTGGTATACGAAGTTTATCGATACCGATTTCTCCTACGGCCGCGCGCTGGCGCAGACGGGAGGAACTACGGTGATGCGACTGGCGGATGCCGATGTGATTCCTTACGAGTACAATGCGGAGGCTGACACGATTGGGCGATACGTCAAGGAACTGGAAAAACTGCTCAAGGACAAGCAGGACGAAATCACGGAGCGCAATCTGGAGTTGAAAGAAGGTGTATTCTCGGCGACCGCCGACCCGCGCAAAACCTCCGTCCCTCCGCCGGCAAAGCCGGTTCCACCGTTTATGAATTTTGCGCCGCTTAAGAATGGAGTGGAGGCAATCAAGAAGAGCGCGGAACGCTATCAGTCAGCGTTTGCCAAATGGCAGGCTGGCGGAAACGATTTGCCGGCCGCGACGGCCGCTACTCTGAATGCCGATCTGATGCAGATTCAGCGAACATTTCTTACCGAGAAAGGCTTGCCTGAGCGTCCGTGGTTCAGGCATCAGGTCTATGCTCCCGGCGCTTACACTGGTTACGGTGCTAAGCCGATTGCGGCGGTTCGCGAATATATGGATCAGGAAAAGTGGAAAGAAGCGGATGCCCAGGTGCCTATGGTTGGACAAGTGCTGGAAAATGTCGCGTCCGCGATTGACAAGGCTGCGGATGACCTGGAGAAGGCGACAGCGCAGGGGCGGTAATCCCTTGCCAGACATTCGTAACATAAGCCGTGAGAAATGAAAGCGCCCCGGACTCGTCGAGTCACGGGGCGCTTTTTAATCAGCCTTCAAGGCTCTCGGCTATCAACGTCACTCAGTGACCCTGATCCCAGTTATGTTCAGTCTCCCAGCGATTGTCTTTGCCGTTCCACCAGGCATGGTATGCGTTCCAGCAACGTTCGCGTTCGGCGTTCAAATCGCGCCGACGCTCGTCGGCTTCATGGCTGTGTTCGCCCTTGTCGCGAATCGCTTTGTCCAACCGGGCTTCGGCTTTTTCAATCGCATGTCGACACTTGTCTCTTTCATCGGCATGCACAAGGGGCGTCGCTACAAATAACAAAAACGCACCCATCATAAGAGTTGCAACTGCTGTTTTTCCAAATCGTCGATTCAAGGCCCCACTCCTCTCTATTTGCGATACTAAAACTCGCAAATCTTATGAAACACGGTTATGGGTTGGCGATACAGTGCATCCGGTATTACTAGTTCCTTATCAGGATCAGAGCAAAACAGGATGCAGTGCGTTTAAGAGAATTATGCCCCAACGCGCCGCTCGCTATTGGGTTTCGATCCGCTCACGGCGAAGAACAAAATATATAGATAACAAATCAGTGCCCCGGCAAGCGCGTAGTGAATGCCCTGTCCCCAACTCGTTTCGCCTTGCGTCATGGCCGGATAATAAGCGCGGTTGATGACATCCGCGGACTTGCCGACGAGCCACGGAATGACAGCGCCGCCCACAATTGCCATATTCAAGATGCCCGAGGCATCGCCTGTGAGCGGCCCGAGTTCCGCGATGCCCAGAGTGAAAATGCAGGGGAACATAATCGAGTTAAATAACCCTACCGCGAGAATCGACCACATCGCAACATGGCCGCCGCTCAGAACCGAAATACCCACCAGCAATATTGCCATCACCGCGAACAGTGCCAGCAGCGTGCCCGCTTTTACTTTTTGCAAAATGGCCGATCCGATAAATCTGCCAATCATGGCGCCGAGCCAATATACCGATATATATCTGGCCGCTTCTCCTAAGGCCGCGTGGTAGCGTGTCGCTGAGTCAGCGATGTCTGGCGCGAATCCGCCGATGTTGGGCAAAGCCAGATAGTTGGCGATGGAGCTTCCAATTGCAACTTCGCCGCCAACATACATGAAAATTCCAATCGCTGCGAAGACGAGGTTGGGATGTTTCCAGACCGAGTCATTCACTTTTTCGCCGATATGATGTTCCGCCGACTCAATCTTGGGAAGATTCGAAATGCCAATGCCGATGGCGAGAATAAACAGCGCCGCGGCGAAGAAATACACATAGAGTTTAACGATGGCGTCCGCCTCTTGCGAGGCGGTCTGCGCGAGCGCTGCAGATGCGCTTCCAAGAATGAGGGTCGCGCCTACCCACGGAAACACGGCCGTGCCCAGGGAATTGAAAGCCTGCGTGAGAACCAGGCGGCTCGAGGCCGTCTGTGGTTTCCCCAGCACAGCCACGTAGGGATTCGCCGCCACCTGAAGAATCGTGATTCCGGTCGCCAGCACAATGAGCGCGAAGAGGAAGAACGGAAACGAAGGGATTCGAGCGGCTGGATAGAACCCGAGGCAAGCCACGACCATCGTCATCAAACCGACAACGATCGCCTTTTTGTATCCGATCCAGTCGATAATCCTGGCTGACGGAATTGAAAAAACAAAGTAGGCGGAAAAAAATGCGGTCTGAATCAGCATGCTTGCCGCCAGCCTGATCTTGAAGACGTGCTGCACGTAGGGAATCAGAACGTCGTTGAGGGAGGTCAGCGAACCCCACATGAAGAAGAGGGTGGTAAGAATGACCAGGGGGCCAGCATAAGAAGTGGACGGCGTTGTCGCTGCTGCTTTCGTTGGAGTTCCTGAACCGACGCTTGGCGCCATTGGCCTCGTTCTCCCCTCAGTTCTTCGCCGCTCGGCAGCGCTGGCGCTGCCTGTCAGAAATTAGCGGCTGGCAACACATCTTACATGGAATGCCAGAATACGACGACCGTGTGACGAGAATCATCGGTTGTTCCCTGTAGAAAAATCAGTACGCCGAGCGTCCACACGCCACACCACCTTATGCTGTGGTTGCACGCTTCAGCGGAACAACCCTAAATCCACCGCGTTTCCCATCGCCTCGTGCCCTGCCGTTCCGGGATGCAAATGATCTCCACTATCGTACTGAGGCGCGAGGTGAGTGGGGGACACTGGATCGCGCAAGGCCGCATCAAAATCGATGACGCCGTCGAAGGCCTGCGAAGTACGAATCCACTGATTCACGGCGATGCGCTTCGCCTCACCTGAGGCAGTCCAATTACCCAGACCTTGATAAGGAAGAATAGTCGCGCCGAAAATCTTGAGGCCTCGGGCATGCGTACGAGCAATGATCTGCTGATAGCCAGCGATGATTTCATCCGCAGTCACCTGCGTGTGGCTGACACACGGGCTGGTATTAGCGGCCGCGTCCGGTTGCCCAATATCGTTGGTGCCCTCGAATAAAATCACCGCCTCTACTCCCGCCTGCGCTAAAACATCGCGTCCCAGTCTAGCCAAAGCATTCTGTCCCCAGCATGGCGAAGTGGTCAGCACACGATTGCCGCCAATGCCCGCATTCAGCACCGCCAACTCGATGTGGCTAGCGAGCATGCGCCGCGCCAGAACGTCCGTCCAGCGCTCGTTCTTATCGGGGTGAGTAGCGGCGCCGTCGGTGATCGAGTCGCCGAGCACGACAACCGCGCCTTTTACGGCGGTGGTCGGAATCACCTCAACCGCACTCAGGAAGTACCATGATCCAATACTTTTTGCTCCTGCTGTTTCTGCAAACGCCTTTCCGCTTTCCTCGGCCGCAAAGTTGCCCGGACCTGAGACATAGTTTGTTTGAAAGGCAGATCCGTGAACTGTGGCCGGTCCCGTGTCTCCGGATGTAAACAAACTGATCGCGAGATTCTGCTGTGGCTCTACAGAAAAAGAAAGTGGATCGCTCAAAACTTCCGCGCCTTCAGGAATCGCAATGAAGGGCCGTCCGCCAAACATAACTTCGCGATTTGATCCCGGAACCAAAGATGCTCCGCCCTGCACCCCAACCGCCTGCAGGCCAAGGAAAACGGCATCGAAGCGAATCGCGCGTGTCCCAAAGGTATTTGAGAGCCGAAGCCTAACCCCATTGCCACCAATCGTGGTGTGCACAATCTCGCGAATGGTTTGGTTGGAGAACGAGGCAGGCCGATCGCTGGCCGCATTCGCGGTGGTCCAAGTGGTGACCCAACGCTGGGGACTATTGCCTTTGAAACTCTGCGACGACGAGCATCCGATCGCTAATGCCATGCAGACCAGGGCACGAAGTGGAAGTTGCAAACGTCTTCTCAAGATCAACCATCCTTCAGGCTAAGATTTGCGAACTTTATCTGCTGGCCACCACGCAGCCTTCGCGGCGATTAGCGCCGCGCGTAATAGTATTTCAGATTGAAGCCGATCTGCCAGTCTATCCTTTGCGGCGTCGACGCTCCTTTCCACTTCGCTGGGACAGACAGCATCGCTAACGAGACGGGCGGGTTTGATGGTAATCTAATGCGGATGTAAAAAGGAAAGCTTGGTATGCGATGATTCGCCACGAGGACTCCCGTATTCCAACGCTCTGCAGCCTGAAATA
Source organism: uncultured Acidobacteriaceae bacterium (assembly GCA_963822025.1). Taxonomy (GTDB): domain Bacteria; phylum Acidobacteriota; class Terriglobia; order Terriglobales; family Acidobacteriaceae; genus Acidiflorens. The sequence continues at coordinate 336,687 of CAWGFW010000005.1, forward strand.
ACCCATGGCCAAAAGCAAGAGGCCCGGCCCTCAATCCGCGGTCGTTACACTCAAGGCCGTGGCGCAGCATGTAGGCCTGACTCCGGGCACGGTTTCCGTTGTTCTCAACAACGCTCCCTCGGCTTACGCGATTCCGCAGGAAACCAAGAACCGCATTCTTGCCGCCGCGAAGGAACTGAACTACCGACCGAATTTTTTCGCGCAGACGTTGCGCAACAAACGAACCTACACCATCGGCGTGATCACCGAAGAGATCGGCGATTCCTACGGTTCGATGGTAATCAGCGGCATTGAAGCCTATCTGCGGAAGATGGATTACTTTTTTCTGACCGTCGTTCATCGGCATAACGAGCAAATGCTGAGTCAGTATTCCCAGCTCTTGCTGCAAAGAGGCGTCGAGGGATTTATTACGGTAGACACTACCGTTTATGACACACCGTCGCTGCCGACGGTGGCGGTTGCGGGACACAAGAAAGTTAAAGGCGTTACAAATATAGTTCTGGATCACGTGCAAGCTGCGACCCTCGCCTTGAATCACTTGGCCAGCCTGGGCCATGAGCGCATTGCGTTCATGAAGGGCAATCCACTGAGTTCGGATTCGAAGGATCGCTGGAAAGCGATCGGCGAAGTGGCGCAGAAAATCGGTATTAAGATCGACTCCGAATTGACAGTGCAGATCGATATTGAAGATCCAACGCCGCAGTTGGGATATCCTTTTGCCAAGCAGTTATTGGCGCGTAACAAACCATTTACGGCTTTGTTTGCCTACAACGACATCTCCGCCATTGGAGCGATCCGCGCTTTGCAGGAGCGGGGTCTACGCGTGCCGCAAGATGTTTCCGTGATGGGCTTCGACGATATTCCTGGGGCCGCCTTCAACACTCCTTCGCTCACCACAGTGCGGCAACCTCTTGCCCGCATGGGGCAAGTCGCCGCCGAGACGCTGCTTGAACGCATCGCCGGCAAGAACGACTATCCGCCGGAGATCGCGATTGAACCGGAACTGGTTGTGCGTGAATCTACGGCGAAGGTTGCGCGCCAGTCCCGTCGCGCCTAGTGAACGGTGGCGCTTAAGTCATTGCTCATAGGCGGCTTCGAGTACATTTCCATCGACCATATGGCCGTCGGCCGCATGTACATACTGGCGCGGTAAAGGCCGCGCGTGTCATAGGCTTCTGGCGTGCGGAAAAAATAGCCCCGGTCTCTCCAGACGACGTTGTACACGCCACTAGCGGTGCGAAATGCCTCGTCGCGCATGCCATGAGAAAGCATCATAGAGGCAACCGCAAAGGTCGTGCCCGTCCAAACTTCTTCTACCTGGTTATTTTCGTGGAGTAACTTTCCATCCGCACTGATTCCATTGATGGCGCCCATTTCCCCGTGGTGAAACATCATTACGTTGTAGTCGTAGACGTGCTGTAGAGCGGAGCGTCGCATCGCCATCGGAACCAAATCACCGAGGCCGGTTAGATCAGCGTACCACTGCCCGGCGAGTTGCTCCGCCATGCTGTTGTCGTGATACGCGCTGCCCTGGTCGTAATTGAAATACTTCCCATTCCAAAGATTCTTGATGTAAGCCGCTTGTGCCTTTTTGAAAAGCGCGTCATATCCGGCGGCGGTGTCATTGTCGTTGAGTACGCGCGCCATCTCTGCCGTGGCGCGGAGCGCAGCCAGATAGAGGCCGCCACAATAGGCACTTTCTCCGCGAGCTACCCAATCGTCATAGGTCTGATCGGGGAAACCGCCGTTCTTGATCATGCCATCGCCGTCGGTGTCGTACTGCCGCAGATGTTGCATGGCCTGCTTGACGGCGTTCCAGGAATAACTCAGAAACTCCTTGTCGGTGCTGCCGCTCCACACGTAATCGCGCCAGATCATGAGAACGTATTTGCTGTTCAGGTCACGCCAGTTAGAAACATCCTGATAGGTGTACTGATTCGGATTTACCAACGGATCTTCCGTGGGCGATCCCAAATCATGGGGGACGGAGCCTGCAACCTTACGCGGGAACGTCTCGAGATGGTGCTCGTGTTGCCACTTCCATGTCCATTCGTAGAGTTGGGGATTGCTTTCGGCAACCGTATCGGTGTATTCCCGCATCTCCTGCTTCTCTATCTCTGGCCAGAATTTCAGCAGTGGAAATGAACTATAGAAACGGACGTCCGAAGTACCATAGTAGAGATAGTCGAAACATTCGAGATACGAAAAGCTATCTGGAGTTTTCGCCGTGAGATGATTTGAATCCGAACCTTCACTCCATTCATGAGCCCACACCGTGCCGCCATCGGCCAGAGTATAAAGCTCGTTGAAGAGTTCTCCGCGATACCAGGCCGGCTTGGATTCATCCTCTACGTAGGGCTTCTGCCAGGCATCGATCTCATGGCTCCATTGCTCATCGCTCTGCAATGCGGTGCGCGCGAGCGCCCAGGCATTCGTGCCGGAGGCGTCAAAAAATTCGGTGTAGTGTCGCACCCACTTGCGGCCTCCCCCAAATTGTTCGATCGGCAGATCCCATGACAACGCCATAGGAATAGTGCGCTTCTCATGCGGTGCCAACGTGAAACGAACGGCAATCGCACCCGCCATCTGTTCGCCGGCGCTGGCCACATCGGGTGACTGATTCGGCAACTTTCCCCCGCCGGCGAAAGCTTTCCAAACTTGCGCGCCTGGTCCGCGCGGATCGAAATCGGTCAGGTAACTTATTTCCACTCCGTCAGCGGCCAAAGCAGCTATAGCGAACTGGCCATCCCACTCCTCGCAAACCGGCCCGCTACGGACGCGATCGAACACGATGCCTTGCATGGCGCCAGAAGATAGGTTCTCCGAACGATAGACATTCTTATTCTGATTATTTAGAGCGCCGGCAAAATTTCTGGAGCCGTCTCGAAACCAGCCAACCATATTGGTCCACGAAAAAAGGATGGACACAGTTATCGGTTTGCCGGAGGGATTTTCCGCGTACCAATTGTAGATAGCAACTGGATAACTGGTTTCTTTGTAGTTATTGGGCAGAATCGGCGAAAACTGTTCGAGCGTCAGAGAAACAGGAAGATCTGGCGAGTGGTAGGCAAACCACGACTTCGGATAAAGCGCGGCATATTCGCCACCACCGGCCGGATAGGACCAATTCCAGGCGGAGAGAGCATCTCCTTGCGGCCGCTGGGTAGAGAGAACTTCGGCCTTCGCAGCCTCGCCCTGAGGCTGGACAAATACCGCGAACTGGTTCGCCGGAACATCCTGATACTTGTGGACTCCCGCCTTCACGTGCCAGCGCTCAAAATTACCGCGATAGGTGCGAGAGAAAGTACCGGCGCCGAATCCGCCCACCGGCGCGCCCTGCCAAAAACCGTCGTCGATGTTAGTAAGTTCCGGTTCGTTGCCGCCGGGATTCGCCGGTGGCTGTCCGATGGGAATGCGCCACGCGACAGCAGGGATGTGATCATCGGCCAGAACCAGCGGTAGCATCAGGCAAAGCAGCGCGCAGAGTGTGCCCAATCGAATAAGTTTTCTCATGCCAGCCCCATCATTGCCCGATCCGCGCGAAACAGAACAGGAGGGAAGAATCGGTAGTGTCAGATAGGAACACATCCGCTGTCAAGCACAAAAACGATTTTCTTAATACCCTGAGCACCCCCCAAAAAACATTTGCCCTGGCATCGCGCAGAACCAGATCCTCTGGAACTAAGGTTGGAGCGTGACGAAAACCACTCCATAGCCACCCAACGTCACGGTGATTTGGGGAGCGGGTGTTATTGACGTTGCTGAAGGTCCGCTCACTGCGCTCGTATCGACATTGATCGCGAGCAAGGTGCCGCTGGAAAAAGTTCCCAACGCCGAGAACGTCAACCAGCACTGTGCGCGGCGCGCCGGGACCGTTATTGTCATCGGGCGAGTTGACGGCATGATTAGCAACCATTACCACGACGCTGCCATCGTTGTTGAGCACCGGCAACACTTCGATTTCCGCATCGTCGGTATCCGAGTATTGCAACAGGCTCGAGCCAGCGGACGAGGGGAACATACGATCGAGCCAGTAGTCCACCCAATAGCTGAGCTGCAGTTGTCCGCTCGTGGCATTGACTTCTCCAAACTGCGCGTCCGCTCCGAAATCCCAGTGGTACAGCGCTTGCACGCCCGCCTTTCCGAGTTGCGAAAACACATAGGGCCGCCATGCCGCGAAAAAGGCGCTCGAACCGCGCTGGTCGACAACGTATTGCTGGCCGGGATTGCACGCACTCATGCCATTGCCCGCGTCGTAATCCGCGTTGACATTATTTTCCGTCACCCATACCGGCACTTGGGCTAATGCCGGATTAGTGGCCGTCTCCGCGTAGAAATAAGCGACATCAGAAACAAAGCCTGGAATCGTACTGAAGAGCTGGGCATCCGTGTCTTTTTGATTGCAGGTGGAGTAGAAGTGAGTGGCCATCGCGTCCACTTGCGCAGTAACGCCACCGTCGCCATTGACGAATGTCGGCAGCCACGCCTGCGGTTGACCGGAGAAATCCGCAAGCTCCACTGCTACAAATTTGAGCGACGGATCAATCGCCTGCATAGCAGGCACCACGGTGTTATACATTTCAACATACTGCTGCGGCGTCAGATTGTTGTTGATGTTGGGCTCGTTGTAGATACCCCACCAAGTAATTGGGTAAGGGCTCGGCGAGGCATAGGCCTGGCCATTGGCGATGAATCCGCCCTTGTTGTAATAGAGCACAAGATTCTGGGCGTAGGCGGCAAACTGCTGAAAAGTGAGATCGAGAAAATCGTTGCTGTTGCCGGCGCCGGCATACATGAAAGGCGGCGCTTTCGCGATCTGGAACTCGGGACTATGATCGGCTACTCCCAACACCGGCTGGGTGATCGCATCAAGAACCGTGAAATCCCAAGCTGTTGAATTGCTCCCCGACACTCCTTGAGGAATGCCTTCCGATTGGCCTTGCAATCGTATGTGCTGTGGCTGCAAATTTCCCAACGTTGTAGTTAGGCTGGGAAAACTCTGAAAAAGTGTGTAATCCCATTCGGCGGGCTGGAATGACGTTGACGTGGCTACTTTAAAGGTGCCGGTCACTTCTTTACTGATCGTTGCAGTTGCGGACGGCGGAGGATTTCCGCCTCCTCCCGGCGAACTCATCGATCCGCCGCCACAACCAAACACCAACGCTAATACTGAGAGAACGCCTGCCGCCCTCGCGTGTCGGCACAACCTAAGTATGGCTGGATAACAATTGCCGCAGATAGTTTGATAAAAATGCTGAAGATCATAATAGTGCTGCTGATTACCGGCCATAATTTTTGCCCGCAGTATCGAAAATCGACGATAGCTTAGCACAGCATCTCGATTGAGATTCAATTCGTATTAGGTGATTGTTATAAGTTGGGGCTACGAATCTCTAACTTATCGTAGACCTCGAAGTCACTCTCTCTAGCAGGTCTTGCGCGCTGGCTTTGCGATCTATGAAAAACTGGAGAGCCGTCGAGCCGCACGATTCAGAGCTGTAATCCCCTCCTGTTGTCGGGCAAACAATGTGTCGCGGGCCTCGCGCTTCGGACAATTTCGGCTTCGCCGGAAAAGCTGTTGGGAAGACGACATCTCAGGCGCGGAATTGCCGCGAATTGACGCGACCCTCAGAAATCTAATACAAAAACGTTATTTTAGCTTGACAATCAGAATCGAAGTGTTGCAGACTCGCTTTCCTCAAGGTTCTGTGGCTGCAAAGTGTGCTGCTACGGCTGAGGCTATTTGCAGCCAAGGAAGTTTCTTCGGCGCTCTAGTAGCCAGGTTTTTGTGGAGTCAGGTGGGCGGCTCGTGTGGGGTCTTACCACTGCGGGATCATTGCAAGGAGGAGATTTGCCATGAGGCAAACTAGCCGTGCAGCTTCGATGTTATTGCTCACCGTGGTTATGGTTGTTATGGCGGCAAGCCCAACCTGGGCGCAACTCTACAGCGGGGCGATTAGTGGAATCGTTCAGGATCCAACGGGCGCAGTCGTCCCTAGAGCGGCCGTTACGCTGACCGATGTAACTAAGAACTTCAGCTACCACACGACCACCGATAACTCCGGCCGCTATTCCTTCCGATCGCTGCAACCGAGTCTTTACTCCCTAAGAATTGAAGCCTCGGGATTCTCGGTAGCAGAGGTCGACAACATTACTTTGAATGTGAACGGCGACGTGGCGCAAGACGCTAAACTCCAAGTGGGCAAGACGTCCGAGACGATCGAAGTCTCGCAAAGTGGAGCGGCCCAAGTGCAGTCGGAGGATGCCTCTACCGGGCAGACGATCGATAGAAAATACGTGAATGACCTGCCCTTGATCGGCCGCAGCGCCATGGATCTCGCCTATCTTGCCCCCGGCGTCTCGCAGACGACAGGGCAGACATATGGGCCGGCCCAGACTCAATCCAATTCGACGCCCAACAATTTTGTTTCCGAAGGTTCGCGCAACGGGCAGGCCGACATCGTACTCGATGGTGTCACCACAACCAACTACGATCAGAACTCGGGTTTCGTCGATCCGCTCTATGTACCGAGCGTAGATGCCATTCAGGAGTTTAAAGTTCAGCAAACGAACTTCAGCGCGGAGTTCGGCTTTACTGGCACAACCGTGGTTAACGTCGTCACCCGATCGGGGACCAATAAGTTCCACGGCAGCCTGTTTGAGTTTGTACGCAACACCGTCTTTAACGCGAATAACTATTTCAATGATGCCGCGGGGATTCCCAATCCACCCTACCACTGGAATGACTTCGGCGGAACGGTCGGCGGACCGATCATAAAGGATCGATTTTTCTTTTTCTTCGATTACGAGGGAAACCGGCAAATCACGCCGGGCTCGGCTCATCTTGGCCTTCCGACACAGGCGGAGCGCAACGGCGATTTTGGCGTAATTTGCACCGAGGCCAGCGACAATAACGGCTCAGGCAGCTTTAATTCTTCCGGTCAGTGCGTGGATCCTCTTGGCAATACGCTTACCGCGGGTCAGATATTCGATCCCTATAGCATCGATACGACACTGAGCCAAGGCGGAAATCCGTATCACGACACTTATATTCCCAACAACAATATCGCCGTCTTCGCGAGCGCGGGAAATTCGGCTGCTCCCTGGATCACTCCTGGCGTGGTCGGAAACCTCATGAATCCGGTGGTACAAGCCATCTTCGCGAAGAATCTCGTTCCGCTCCCCAACCTTTCGCCCTCCTCGCCGGGCTACAGCCTGACACAAAACGACTATCTCGGCAATGCATCCAATCTCAACAATGGGAATTCGTTCGACATCAAACTGGATTATCGGTTAAGGCAGAGTGATCTGCTCAATTTGCGAGTATCGCGTAGTTGGGGCAATTCGCAGCTCGCTAACCTTTTTGGTACTCCCTTTGACGCCAATACTCAGGGACCGAGTTTGGGTCACGATTGGTCGGGAGCGCTGAGTTATAACCACATCTTTAGTCCCAAGACGCTTCTTACAGCTACGCTCGGCTACACTTATAACTACGCCCATACTCTGGGTGTAGATCCGGGCTGGGATCCTACTTCCATCGGCATGGCGTCGGATTTGAAAGTTTCCGGCCTCCCCGCTCCTCCGGCCTTCACCATGTCCGGTTATGCTGCGGAGAATGGTAACGCAAACTTTGGCGGACAACCATGGTCGGGCCTGATATACGCCCAGGACGTAAGTCAGATCATGGCTTCGGTTTCGCATACAACCGGCGGTCACGAACTTAAGTTTGGTGGCGAAATCCGTCTTCACCGGATCAACTTCACACAGTGGGGCCTTCCAGGCGGCCTTTGGCAATTCAATCAGACGGCCACCTCTCAACAGTTCTCCAACGGCGGCGATTCGATGGCCAGCTTTCTGATCGGATATGCAACCGGCTGGGATGCCTACGAGATTCCAGCCTCGCCAGCGACAGAGAATTTTCAGTATGCCGGTTTTGTGCAGGACAACTGGCACGTAAATAACCGATTAACGCTCAACCTGGGCTTGCGCTACGACGTAGACATGCCACGCACTGAGCGCCACAACCGTATGAGTTACTTCGACCCCAATGCTAACTCTGTAATAGCGGGATTAAAGGGTTCCTTCGAATACGTCGGGATGGGCGGTAATCCGACCAGGCCCTATAACGATTACTGGGACGCCATTGGACCGCGCGTCGGACTCGCGTTTCGCATCAATAACCAGACTGTCTTGCGCGGCGGTTACGGCATTTACTACGATCCTTCGAAGGGCGGAGCGGCCGGTTTAGGCAGCGGCGCTTATGGCTTTGCCGGTTATGACGATCAAAATTCTCCGTACCCATTCACCAATAATTATTATCCACTGCAAGTCGATGTATTGGGGCAGCCACTAGGTACCGCTTTTGAAGGCACTGTAATTGGCAATAGCCTCGGCACCAAGTTCGGAGTCGGCGAATTGGGAACCGGTGCGGCAGTGCCGGTGAGAACGCTCAATCAGTTGCCGCGAGAGCAATCCTGGAGCGTCGGCATCGAGCGCGAAGTAGGCTGGAATGTCTTGGTCGATGCTGAATATATAGGCAAAAAAGGCAGCAGCTTATATATGGGCGGCGACAATTTTTACATCAACCACTTGCCGGACAGCATCGCCAGCCAATTCGTGACTAACTCGAGTTACTGGACAGGTACGCAACCCGTGCCCAGTTCCCTTGCCTTCGCAATTCAGGCCGTGACATCGCCTTATAGCAACGGATTCTGGGGAGCCAGTACTTCAAATCCAAACGGTGCGGCATGGCAGCCGTGGAACGCCGATCTTCCCTATCCGCAGTACGGAACAACTTCCTGGGGCGGTAATCTTCTGCAAAATGTCGATCCGCCGATAGCTAACTCGATTTATAACGGATTCAGTTTGCGGGTCGAGAAACGATTCTCCCAAGGGTTGCAGTTCCTGGGCACTTACACTAACCAGAAAAGCATTGACAACGCATCCATCGCGGGCAATAGCCAATACACGACGGGCTCACCCGGAGGAGCCGCGTCTCTGGCGCAGATTCAGGATCCCAACTGCCCGGCGTGCGAACGATCACTCTCACAGTTCGACGTTTCACAGGTCTTCCAGGTCACCACCGTTTACGAGCTCCCCTTCGGTCGGGGCAAACGCTTTGGCGGAGGGATGAATAAGTTAGTTGACACGGCGTTCGGCAACTGGCAGGTAAACGGCATTTACCGTTGGGATACCGGGCTCCCCATCATTTTGAATCTAAATGGCGGAAAACCAGTACCCACGTTCGGCAATCAACGGCCCGACCTCAACGAACCGCTGGAGAGATCGAGCGATCCGACTCCCGCCTCGTATTTCTCGTGCGGCACCACGTGTGCGGGGACGGTGGTGTCGGCCCCAGCTTTCTACGCCCTGGGTACAGCTCCTCGCGTCTTGCCCAATGTGCGAGCACCGGGAACGAACAATCTCTCCGCGTCGATTTTCAAAGAGTTCCCCTTGCAATTTCGCGAAGGTGCCCGACTTCAGTTCCGGGCCGAATCTTTCAACGTTCTAAACCGTGTGCAGTTCGCGGCTCCGAACACAACCGTTCCCCAGCCAGGACAGGTCTCAACCTTCGGGATCACTTCGAGCCAGGCGAACTCCCCCCGCATACTACAGCTTGCTCTAAAGCTTTATTTCTGACGGGTTGAATAATTACACTGGGCGGCGAGCTTCGGCTCGCCGCTTTTTTCGTAGATGGGCATCCGGTATGGTGGTCGTGATGCGCTCCGCGCTTGCATTGCTTCTTCTCGGCTCGCTCTGCTGGGGACAGGCTACAAACTCCAAGGAATTGTTCGACCAAGCATTGGCCGAACAACAACACGGCGACCTTGCCGCCGCTATCGCTGGCTATCAGCAGGTGCTGACGGTGGAGCCAAGCTTGGTCGTCGCTCGGACCAACATGGCGGCCGCTCTCCTACAACTTGGACGCCTCGATGAAGCCGCCGACAGCTATCGCCGCGCGCTGAAGCAACAGCCGGGCAATGCTCAAATCGCGGTTCTGCTGGGCAACTGTCTGGTACTTCGAACCTCCTATGATGACGCAATTCAGTTGCTTCGGCCTTTCGAGAAAAGGCATCCGGAAAATCTAGACTTAGCATTTGTTCTCGGAGAAGCGCTGATTCATGACGAGAAGTTGCAAGACGGCTTGAATCTGGTGCAACGAGTCGCGAGGTCGCGCAATGATGCCGATGCATGGATGCTCGCTGGAATGGCGCAACTGAAACTAGGGGAATATTCTGACGCGCGCGATAGTCTCGAACGGGGCCTGCGCCTGGACTCGACTATGCCTGGCGCTTACACGCTAAGCGGCATCGCAAAGTTGCGCACCGGCGATGACGAAGGGGCGAAGGCGGCTTTTCGCAGAGCAATCGAACTCGATCCCAATGATTTCGAGGCCAGTTTGCGGTTGGGAACGATTTTACGCGCGGAAGGGAATCTGGCAGACGCGAAGACTTATCTCGCGCGAGCATTGCAAATCAATCCGCATTCGCTGATGGCGCGGTATCAGATGGCGGTGACGGTGATGGCAGCTGGGGATGACACGCAGGCGGCCGCTGATTTTGAAGCTATTATTCGCGAAGCACCCAACCTGCTCAAGGCGCACGTTCAACTGGCAGCGATTTACTACCGCTTGCATCGTGCGGAGGACGGCCTGCGCGAGCGGCAGATTGTCGACGATTTGTTGGCAGAGCCGCAGAAGCAAGATCGTCAACTCGAAGGCGATCCCACCCTCAGCACTGATGTTTCACCCATCAGCGCGGCTCCTTCACATTGAGTACGCGATCCGCCGCGACATGTTCGAGACGCTGCACCGTTCCGGAAGGCCAATGGATCTCGATTGTATCCACAATCGCATCGGGCCCGAGGCCAAAGTGTACCGGTCCGTCGCTCGACGAGGCGTAACCGACGCTGGTGGTCATGTGGTTATATTGCGTTCCAGTTTTTGTGACCACCTTCACCAGGGCGCCAATGCCGTCTCGGTTGCTGCGCGTTCCTTCCAGCGCAACATCAAGCCAGTGGCCGGAGTTCGGACTGCGGTTCATCCAGATCTCGGCGTCTTTGCCCAGAGCGGTGGTCACGACATCGATGCGGCCATCGCCATCGAGATCGCCAAAAGCGACACCGCGATGGCGCGCGGGAGGAAACGCGTTAAGGCCAGCCTCCTCGGTAAGCGGCAGCCATTGGCCCATTGCGCCGGCATTCGCAGAACTAGCGCTAGAAAAACCCGGGTTGCGAAACACGGTGTTGTATTGCTCAATTTCTTCATGCTGCGCGGGTACGGCGTCTACGTGGCCGCGCGTGACAAATAAATCTTTCCAGCCATCGTTGTCAAAATCGTAAAGTCCCGCGCCAAAGCCCGCCATGGGCCGGCTTGCCTTGGTCATTCCACTCTTCGCGGTGATTTCAACGAAACTTCCCTTCCCGGTATTTTCAAAGAGCGGAAAGGTTTCGTTATTGAGCGCGACAAAAGCTATGTCAGGATAGCCATCATTGTCGAAATCGCGAAAATCCAATCCCATGCCGCTGATGAAGTCGCCGATATCGACCAGCGCCACACCCGTCTGGAAAGCGTTTTCTTCAAATTTTCCTCCGCCGAGGTTGTGAAACAAAAAGTTGTAATAGCCGTCGTTGGTGACAAAAAGATCTTGTTTTCCGTCGAGGTCGTAATCCGCCATACCCACACCCATGCCCTTGCCAATATGAGCGCGAATTCCCGATTGCGCCGACACATCGGTGAATGTGCCGTCTCCGTTATTAAGAAATAGCTGGTTGGGCAGGCCTTTGTAAGATCGCGGATGACAATATTGCACTACGCCCGCATATTCACAGCGTGGTTCGTTCTCGTAATTCCATTGCAGATAATTGACTATGAAAAGGTCGAGCAGTCCATCGTTGTTAACATCAACCCACACCGCCGCGATGGACCATAGCGGGCCGTATTCCGTGTCGGGACGGTCGAGTCCAGCCTTCGCCGTCACATCGGTGAAAGTTCCATCCTTATTATTGTGGTAGAGAGTATTGCGATGCAGGCCAGCCACGAAAATGTCTGGATAGCCGTCATTATCGTAATCGCCGACGGCCACGCCGAAGTCATATCCCGTCCCCGCCAAACCCGCTTCTTTCGTTACATCGGTAAACACGCCGTGACCATCGTTGCGGAAAAGCCGGTTCGAATATTTCGGCAAATCTTTCTTCAAGGTGGCCAGGTTGGCGCCATTGGTAAAGAAGATGTCTGGACGCCCATCCTTGTTGTAATCGAGAATTGCGACTCCTCCAGCCATGGCCGCGGGCACGTGCCGAAGGGGAGTTTCGTCGTTCTCCAAACGAAATGGGATTGCCTGAAATGAAAAGCGAATTGGGCTTTGCGGCGCCGGCGCGGCCTGCAAAAAAAGAACACCGCCCACGATGACAACCATGGCAAATGAGGCAAGGACGCGAGTGAATGAATTCAGCGCTCCTATGCGATCTCGCGGACGCGATGACCTCGCAAGGCGGGTCCGTTCGTTTCGATTTGCGCGTCGGAGTGGCACAATTTCCCTTTCGTTTACTGAGCGGGCGTCAACTGCCCTTTTTGCAACCGAAACAGAATATCTTGCGGATTCCACTTCAGAAAATTGTCGATTACGTCGAGCATTTCTTGCCGTCGCCCCTGGCTCTTATACAAAATGGCGAGCCTTTGATACGCCGGTTTCAGCGATATATCCAGTTCGATCGCTCGCTTGAATTGCCGCTCGGCCTCGTCCAAATCTCCGGAACGCTGCAAGACCATCCCAAAGTTCATCGCGGCTTTTGCGCTCAGCGGACGCAACTCTACAGCGCGCCGGCCGAGTTGCACCGCCGCAGGCAGGTTTCCCTGCTGCAGCATCAAGCCCTCCAGAGCGGACAACGCGTCGAAATCTCCATTCCGCTGTTCGTCCGGCAACGCTTCGAGCAAACGGCTTCCCTGTTCTTCTAATGTGGGCTGATTTTTCGAAACCGCCGCCAGTATGTCGGCGAGCGCCAGATCGCGATCCCGAAATTCGCGAGGCGGTTCGCGCCAAGCTGCAATCTTTGGTGGAGCACTCTGCTTGCCCACCGCATCTCGGGCTGCATCCAATGGCCGGCGCAGGATGCGATGATCGGTAAGAGCGGCGTGTGTGACATTCGTGGTGGGGGTGCTCGGCATGTGGCAACTTGTGCATTCACTCTGGTGGGCCGGGTGCGCAGCGGGAGACAACTTCGTGTGACACGACGTGCAAATCGCTCGGAGCTCACGCTGGCGGTCGTTATTCGAGCGTTCATTCGTGCCGTCAGATGCCGCGCCAGTCGCGCCATGCGGATCATGGCAGGTGCCGCACCAAAGCTTGCCGCCAGAGTTGCGCGCGCATTCGCTTTGAGCAAACTCCTCCACCTGGCTGACAGCGATCACATCTTTATCGTCCCCCCCGTTCAGGATGTAAGTGGCAAAAGTTTGTTCTGCTGGCTCTCCGGGATGAAAGTCTGTCCATGTTTTCCCTGGATTTAAAATGCGGCCCGCCGCCTCGAGGTGACATTGCTCGCAGATGCTGTCACGCTCCGCTCCGGCCAACTTTGCGGGATTGATAATGTTTTTCGAAGAAGGATGCCGCGCATGCTCCTCGCCTGCTCCGTGACATCTTTCGCAGGTGATCGATCCGAGCGGCGGCCCCTGAAGCCGCCGTCCATCCGCATCCGCAAAGCGCGCGCTTCCGGCATGACAAAAAAGACAAGCATCGCTCATCGTGCGATCGAAATCGATTACGGGAGCCGCGGCATACCCTGGCGAAATATCCCATCCATAACTTTTAAACCAAGAGGCGGGCGACTCAAACAGATAATCGCCGATCTGCACCAGGTAACTGCTACCCATAAGTTCTCCGCCCACCTGGTAGCGCACCGGATATTCCGCCGTAAGCCCGCTTTCCGAGAGGCTGTGAACCATATGCCGATTCGGGTATTCGATGGTGATTACACTATGCGAATGCTCGTGCGTGATTCTTCCCGGAGACTTCGTCTCCGGAGGAATAAGAGACTTGCCCATCGGCGTGGCAAGAAAGCGCGCGTTCTCTTTCGCGTGGCAGGAGGCGCAGTCTGGCGATGCGGCTTGCGCCGCTGAGCAGAACCAGTTCATAGTCACGCAGGGCGCCAGGAGCAGCGCCAGACGCAGAAGGGTTTGTAGATCGGCTCTCATCGCGCTTCAGGACCAGAGACATTCCGGTCACAATAGATCATCCGCGTCCTCGCGCACTATTATGTATGATCAAAGGGCCGAAAAAAACGATATTGTTGGTTCTATTCCGTTTTGCCATGCTATGACCTCCCCGTTGAAAAACCTGGGCCTCCCTCCAATCAGGCCGCTTGCCGCCTTCCTCGTGATGAAATTCGATAGAAGGTTTTTTCTCGTGGCGGCCCTGATATTGATCTCATGGGCACCAGTTTCTGCCGCCAACGGCGATTCCGATCGCTTTGCAGCCGCTGCCGATGAGTTTCAAAAAGGGGACGTCGCTGCGGCCGAGACAACCCTAACTGAAATCCTGCGCGATCAGCCGAAGGATCCTCAAGCGCTTGGACTGCTAGCCGTCGTCCTGGATACAGAAAAGAAATTCTCCGACGCCGATGATATCTACCGCCGCGCTCTCGCGCTGACTCCGAATTCAGCTTCGCTGCTTAACAATTTTGGAAATCACCAACTCGCGACTGGCAACGCGCCGGCCGCCCGCAAAACATTCCTCAAAGTCGTCGCCCTGCGTCCAGACCATCGCAACGCTAACCTGCAGTTAGCCGCCATAGCCGCCGACCAAAAGAACGGCATCGAGTCTCTGCATTATTTGGAACGTCTGGGCGCGTCTCAGCCTTCCACGCCGGAACTTAGTCTCTTACGCATGCGTGCGCTCTATCTCTGTGGTCGCGACGGAGAAGCGAATCGGCTTCTTCTCGAGTTTTCTAACGCCGCCGGGCACGATGCGCAGTTAACCTTTTCGGCGGGACTTGCGCTGGTTTCGGTCGCGAAGTACGAGCAGGCGGAAGATTTTTTCTCGCGCGCTCTTGAAGCCGAGCCCGGCAATTTTGACGTCCTCTATAATCTCGGCCTCGCCGCCTTCCACGCGGGCCATCGGCAGCGCGCCCACGATGTGTTGCAAGCCGCTCTTGCCGAGCAGCCTCAGAATGTCGACACGCTCTATAATCTCGCTGTCGTCAACATCGATCTCAAGCGGAGCGCGGACGCGATTCCGCTGCTCGGCCAGGCTGCGCGCCTTGATCCCGCCCGCCGCGACGTGCAGTTAACGCTCGCACAGACCTTAAGCGCCCTGGGCTATTACGCCGATGCGGCCACTGCGTATGAGAACTACATCAAGCTGGCGCCCCATGACGATGCAGCCCAGCGCGAACACGCTTTCATGCTGGCAGTGTGCGGACGAAAAGATTTGGGAATGCCCAAGCTTGCGGCATTTGTTCAGGCGCATCCCCGGGACGCCACCGCGCGTTACGAGATTGCTGTAGTCGAGTCGGCCTCCGATACAACCGATGCCGCGGCGCAACTCGAAAAGGCGCTGGCGCTCCAACCCGATTTTGGGCCCGCCCGTTTCGCGCGTGGCGCTTTGCATTGCCAGAAAGGCGAGTTCGCAGCGGCGCTGCCCGACCTGGAGTTCGCGGCCGCGCAATATCCCGACAACGCGCTAGTTCTGGATCGCTTGGGCAAAACTTACATCGACCTCGATCGATTTGCCGATGCCCAGCGGGTGCTGAACAAAGCCGCTGAAGTATCACCCAAAAACGCGACTGTGTTGCTTCATCTCAGCCGCGCTTACCTGGGTGCAGGACAAAAGGATGAGGCGCGCAGTGCTATGGAACGGTTTCGCGCGCTTGGTCCCGCGCAGGCGGAGCATGTTCCACCGCCGGGTATGGCCGATCTATTGAGCCTTCCGCCAGAACAGCTTTATGCTCAGTATCGCGCCGAGGTAGAAAGCCGATACAAGAAGGAGCCGCAAAATCCGGAAGTAAATGTCCGCTATCTAAAACTGCTCGCTGACGAGGGAAGGAGCAAAGACGCAGCCGTGGTCGCGTCGCAACTTCAAGCGCTGCACCCGCCGCCGCTCCTGGCGGCCGAGGCTGCGCACGCTTTATTGCAAGCGGGCCAGTATGCCGAGGCGAAGCCACTCCTCCAATATGCTGCGGCATCGGCACCGACGGCCGATGTTCAACTCGACCTGTCTATCGCTCTCTTTCACACCGATGGTATCCCGTCCGCCATGGCCCAACTGGAACAGATACCGGAGAAGCAACGCGCGGGCGACTACTACCTCGCCCGCGCACAGATGCTGGACGCCGAAGGAAAGCCTGACGGCGCGCTCGCCGACCTGCAGCGTGCGCTAGGCGCGGCCCCGACTCGCGCCGATCTGTATGAAGAAGCAGCGCGTTTTCTCGTTAGGAACCACCGTCTCGCCGACGCGATTCGCCTGCTGGATCAGGCCTCGCATGCCTTGCCTGATAATCGCGAAATCCGGCTGCTGCAAGCCGCGCTATTTGCGTTAGCGCAGCGAGCGGGCGATGCCGAGCGCGTCCTCAAACAGATCGAGAATCACTGGCCGGAGTGGCCCGCCACCTACGTGACCTACGGAATTTTGCTGGAGGGTCAAAAGCGTTCGGATGAAGCAAAAACGCAGCTTGAGACCGCGCTCGCATTGGGCGCATCCGGGCCGCAAGTGTATTTCTATCTGGCAAAATCCACGCTCAGCGCAACTCCCGATCGGCTTGACGACGCTGCCAAGGAGATCGGCGAGGCGCTCGCGTCCGCGAAGTCAGATCCAAATCCGAATCCGACGACGCAAGCGCTGATCGAGGCCCTCGCCGGCCGTGTTGCCTACGACAAGCAGGACTATAAAGAAGCCGTTCAGCATCTGCGCGAAGCCATTCGGCTGCGTCCCCAGAATCTGCAGGCGCGATACACGCTGGCGCAAGCGTACAGAGCGCTCGGCCAGACAGAGGACGCGGCGCGCGAGGCCGAGCAGGCGCAGCGCTTGCGCCAGGAAAATCCGAAAGCCGACGATGATTCATTTGATATCGAGCAGGTGTTTCCCACGGAGAATCCCTAACGGGCGGCGCGTGGGGATGGGAAGCTCGCAAGCTTGCTACGGCAACTTTCAAGAGAAGCATTCCCCAGACTTTCGATAACCAACGGCAGATCGGTAACGATGCGCGCCTTATCGACACATCCATCCGCTCCGGCCTTACGGGCATCGGGCAAAAACTTATCCGCATCATTGTGGCTCATGATAACGATTTTGATTTCAGGCAACTCCTGACGCAAGCGACGCGAAGTTTCCAGGCCATCCATGCCGGGCATATTAATGTCTATAAGAATAAGATCCGGGCGAAACTCACGCGCCTTCTCCAAAGCATCGATGCCTCCTGATGCTTCGGCGCAAACCTCGCAGTTCGCATAGCTCGACAAAATTCGGGCTATCCCGCGTCGCACCAGCTGATTATCGTCCGCAATCAGAATTCTCATAGGACTGTCTACGGCATCTGTTATACGGTCTGAAGCGGTCCAATTGCACTCCGCTCCTCCGCCTGCACATCTCCCAAAATCGGAATCATGACGAATATTCTTGTGCCCGAGCCGCTCGATTCGATCTGCATGTTGCCGTGGAATTGCCGCACACGCTCATGCATCCCTCTGATTCCTACGCCTGCACCGCGCGACTGAATCTCCGCCAGCTTCTCTGGCGACATGCCCTTGCCCTGATCCTCGACTTCGATGGAAATAGCTTCGCCTTCGCGAGCAATCTGGATAGAAGCGCTCTTGCTCCCCGAGTGCCGGTGAATATTGGTCAGGCATTCCTGAACCAACCGGAACACCACAAGCTCAATATCGCGCGGAAGCCTGCCGAATTCCTCGGAAATGGCAAGCATGATCTCGAGACCACTGCGCTCGCGCAGTCCTTCTATATACCAACTGAGCGCCGAGGCGAGACCGCTTTCATCCAGTAGCGGGGGGTGTAACAGATAGGACGTTGTGCGTATTTCACGGGTCAGTTGCTGAACCAGCTGTTGAGTTTCTTCCGCATCTTTGGCGAGATGGGGTGCGCTTCGTTGTGCCTCTTGAAGGAACTGAGCAAGGTTCATTTCCAGCACGGTCAGGGTTTGCCCCGCACTGTCGTGCAATTCCCGCGCGATATGGCGACGCTCCTCGTCCTGGGCTTGCAGCAGACGCTGGGAGAGATCGCGCAACTGCTCCGACTGTTTCACCATGCCGCTACTTCGAGCTTCCAGTTCGCTCGTCCGCACGCGCACTTCGCCGTCGAGGGATGCCGAGAGTTTGCGGAATTTTTCCTCGCTCTGGCGCAACGCCGCGTCCGCACGCTTGCGATCAATCGCAAAAGACAGCTGGCGGGCGATCGCCAGACTGAGTTCAATCTCATCTTCGCTGAAGTCGTGACGCGCGTCGAAGTACATCATGAACTTGCCCATAAGCATCCCCTCGGAAACGAGAGGAACAAAAGCCAGGGCTCTGATGCGCTCCGCTTTTACGGTGGCTTTCAGGGATTCTCCGAGTTCAGCGGCATCGATGTCATCGATACAGACCGCCTGGGGATTAGTTTCTCCGGCGCGCCATGGCGAATGTCCTTCCACCGCTTTGCGATAGCCTTCCGATAAGCCTCTCGCACTTACAAAACGCATCACGCCTTGATCGTCATAGAGCAAGATGGACGCTCGATCGCATTGCAATGCTCCGCAAATCGCCTGCAACCCGGCTTCGTACACATCCTCGATTGATACCGAACGATGCAATTCGTCAGCCAGATGAAAGAGCGCCTTTTGCCGCCGCGCCGCGTCGGCCAAGTCCTTTTCCGCCTGCTTGCGTCGCGTAATATCGCGTGACACCGCAAGTTGGACAATGTCTCCGTCTCGATTCTGCAAGGGTGCAGCGTGCGTCTCCATGTGCCGGTATTCACCACCCAGCCCCACGATACCGAATTCCAGACAACCCTTCTCACCGCGGCAAATCGCTTCGTTGAAGGCGCGAAATCGCTCGCGATCCTGTGGAGCGATCAGGTCATAAACATTCTTGCCGACAACTGTCTCCAGGCACTCAGCGCCCACCATCGCCAAACCGGACGAATTCATGTGCAGCAAAGTGCCGTCGCGAGCTACAAGCTTCACGCATTCAGGAGTGGTCTCCACGATAGCCCGGAAGCTTTCCTCACTGCTTCGCAAAGCTCGCTCGGCAAGTTTCCGTTCAGTAATGTCGCGCGCCACCTTCGACGCGCCCACCACCCGCCCCGTGCTTTCCCGCACCGGCGAAATCGTCAACGACACATCCAGAGTCGAGCCGTCCTTGCGCATGCGTGTTGTCTCGAAATGGTCGACCCGCTCCCCTCGCCTCAGCCGCGCGATAATCTCTTCTTCTTCCCCGCGGCACTCCGACGGAACGAGAAGCGTGATCGGCTTACCGATGGCTTCATCAGCGGTATAACCGAAAATTCGTTCTGCGCTCTGGTTCCAACTCGTGATGATTCCATCGAAATTCTTGCTGATGATCGCGTCGTCCGAGGAATCCACTATGGCGGCCAGCAAAGAGTTTGTTTGCTCCGCATGTTTCCTTTCGGTGATATCCACGAGCATGTTGATACCGCCGACGATTTTGCCGGACCCATCGCGCAAAGGCCTCGGATGCGGAGTGAACCAAACTCGCCTTCCATCTGGACGCTCTGCGATGCACTCCGCCCCTTCGATGATCCGCCCTTCCTTGAGCGCCACCGCCATGGGGCAGTCCTCGAGCGGAACTGGCGTGCCGTCGGCCCGGAAAATCTTCCAACTTACGCACCACCGGTCTGACCCCAACTCGGGCACGCGGCCGGAAAATTCGACGGCCGCCGGATTGAAGTGTGTGAGCCAGCCTTCGGCATCAGTCGTATAAATCGCGGCAGGAAGTGCGTCGATCATCGCGCGGAATTGTTGCTCGGGCTTCTGCACCATCGGATCCTGTGGTTCCCCGTCCAATTTTTCCTGTTCTGTGTTGTGGCCATTTTTCCCTTCAGATGCATTCACGGCCTGCCGATCATTACTCACAGGCTCCCGACTGAGCGCTTCGAGCGCTTCCGTCAGATCCGGCGAAATTCTCGTCTTTTGGATGTACCGTCTGGCGCCAGCCTCGAGGGCCGCCTTCTCCATGAGATTTGCATCATTCTGGCTGACGATCAGAATGTTGGAGTCGGGCATCTCCCGACGGATGACGCGCGCCGCCTCCAGTCCGTTCATCTTCGGCATGGATACATCCAACAACACCACGTCGGGTTTCAGTTCCTTCGCCTTGGCAATCGCTTCTTT
Source organism: uncultured Acidobacteriaceae bacterium (assembly GCA_963822025.1). Lineage (GTDB taxonomy): Bacteria > Acidobacteriota > Terriglobia > Terriglobales > Acidobacteriaceae > Acidiflorens. The sequence continues at coordinate 357,015 of CAWGFW010000005.1, forward strand.
GCCATCGACTGCTTCGCCGCAGACGTGCCAGTCCGGTCGCGATTCGAGAAACAACCGCAACCCACGACGAAACAACTCATGATCGTCCGCAATCAAGATTTCCATGGAACCCATGCTCGGCCCTTTACCCATTTCGCTTTATCCGTGGTTCGGTTAGATCGTCTCGTGTTGAATCGTTGCAATGCTCCGAAGAACGAACAATCAGGATGCATCATCGACATAGCCTGGGGATATACCGTGTTTCCTGTATTGACAGCATTGCGCGTCGGACACGCAATCGGGCGAGAAGCGAGGGCAGTTCAGGGAGGCTTCTAAAGATGGCGGGTGAATTGAGTGCGACGACGGCGAAGCTTAGGAGATCCCAGTCAGCAGCCTGACGAAGAGTACGAGAGACAATGCGATCGCAGCAATGCAGTTGGCTCGAATGGCGCGATAGTTGGCTACCCAGGGAAACATCAAGACGTCGAACAGCGGCCTAAGTTTATCTGGCCAAAATAATCCGGCCACTCCGAACGCGAGACACACCTGCACGATGAGGCAGAGCTCCAAGCTGTTCATAATCTATGATTCCGTTTATTGGATTGCCTCTGTATTGAAACCTAACGGAGGCGTTCATGAGAAATTACCAAAGTTTGCCTCTGGAAGCCAAGAGGAGAACCGCGCTTGACAGCAAGAATTCCACTCTATCCGGTCGGCAATAGCGCTTCGGACGGCTTACGACCCATTCCATACTTCGCCGTCAGGAAGGCGCGAAGCGTTCGCGGCGCGGCGTCCGTCAGTTCCTGCCAGGTCAAAATTCTGAGCTCAGTCCGCAATTCAACCAGTTTTACGCAGCGCATCACGGCGTACCAAGCATCAATCAGATCTAGCCTGCGAGCGTCGAGCAAGACGCAGAAAGAACACCGCAGAGCATAGGCGGCGAGTACGTTGCGCAGAAGTTGGTAGGAAAGATAGTGGTTGGCAGTCTGCGGAAGTTGGCGTGAATCGAATACCTTCGAGAAATCTCGGTACGTCAGCAGAACTGGTTTTGGAGCGCTCTGAAAGTCAGACTCGGTAAGTTTCGCCTCGACTAACAAGTTGCCCAAGCGGAGATCGACTTCAGTGCGATCGAATCTGCCGTTGGCGAGAGGAACGCGCGCTCGGTATCCGAAACATGGAGACAAGCTAGGCTCGACGCCAAGCAGTGCGCAAAATCTTCCCTCTCGTAACGCACCCGGATGACAGAAAATATTCATCAGCAGGGCATCGGAACTGGTACAGGTGTCGAGCTCCATCCAGCGTCCGCGACCGGTAGCGCACACAGGCAAAGACCGGCGGGCGAGAGTGTGCACCTTCGCCAATCGTTTTCGCCAAGCCGGATTCTTGCAAATCGTCCTGTAGCTGCCCGGCAGAAAGTTGCCATGCCGCGAATTGTCGTGATAAGGCTCGAAGCAAACGATGGGCGCTTCACCGTAGCTGAGACAATGAGGGAGGGCCTCGGCGAGCGCATACCTGCGAGCACATTCAGCAAGATCACGGCGAAGGGCGGCAGCGAAACTCATGCAAGTCTCTTCTGGTTCAATCCAGGTAAGACGGTAGCCCACTCCAGACCGGCTACGCAGGCTCCGACGCCGGCATTATAGCGAAAGAAAGGAGAATATGGAAACAATGGACTGCTTAGGCTTTATGACGCTGCTACTTGTCTCCGCGGATAAGTTCCAGTTCCGATCCAATAAATCCCCAGGCATTCCACGCCTCACCTTTCACCACATTTTTGAACAATCCGATGGCGTCAGATCGCTGGTGATGATAGACGCGCCAGTTACCGACACCGTAGCTCACCGTATCGAAGGCGAGCTCGCCTTCAAGATCATCCGGACCCGCCGGCGGACGCGGCAGCACAGCCGCGGCCGTAAGTTGCCCCTGATAGAAATGGAGCAGACGGAGATAGAAATAAAGGTGAGGCTCGGTGTTCTTGACCTCAGGCGTAATGCGCGCCAGAGCCTGCTCCGCCTCTTGTTCTTTGCCCGCGCGACGCAGCGAAACATAAAGCCAATTTGTGCAGTCGATCAGGCTGTCATTGTTCTTTGCCAGCGCTCTGGCTCGATCGAACGAAGCTGCCGCCGCCTCGAACTCGCCGGAAAAATAATGCGCGAGCCCGAGATGATAATGGGCGTCGAGCATATCGGGAGCGAGCTTGGTTGCCTGCTCCAGATCATTCATTGCTTGCTTGAACTCGCGCAATCCCAGCTCACGATGGCCGCGTTCCAGATAAAGCTCGGCGCTCTTCGGAGCGAAGGTCAACCCCTGAGTGGTGGTCGCGACGGCCTCGCGATATTGCCTCCTCGCGGCTTCAGCTTTTGAGAGCTGGAGCACACGCTCGACATTTTTGGGATCGGCAGCGAGGTTCTTTCGCGCAGCGATAACTTTGTCGTCATCTGGCTGCGCGTAAAGTTTGCGGCCCAAGCCCGATGTAACTTCGAAAGCGCCCGGCGCGGGGCCGGACTGCAATTGCGACTGAGTCGCCAGGCAGAAAGTGGTCACAAACAACAGCGCCACAAATCCGATTCTCGATCGCGGAAGCATTATCAATCGTTTTCTCCTTCGCTCGAAATAACTCTTGTTAGAAATAACTCTGGGCTAGCGAAACGCCACGATCTTCGCTTCTTCGCAAGCCTTCAGATAATCCGCTACAACATCCAGCGGGATCGGCCCAAACTCGGCAGCCACCGCATCCCGAATCTCGCCCACCGACCGCTTCCCATCGACGAAATTAACAATTTCATAGGCATAGAGCGTCCCGCGATCCTGCACGCGCAAGAGACGATTCGATCCGCCCTGCAGCAGCTTGATTTTCGCAACCCGCTCGCTGCCCAGACGATCCAGCAGCACGTCATCATTCTGATAATTTAGCGGACCAAACTCGGCCGTGCCCGCTGGCACGCGCGTCGCATCCGGCTCTCCATGCCACGGCGGCTGCGCGGGAAAATCGCGGGCGCCGCGCGTCGCGGCAGTCTGGTTGAGCCACCCATTCAATGTCGCAGCCTGCGCCTCCAGGTCTTTGCTAAACGCCGCAACCTTCCCCGCATCGCTCTGCGTGTAGGTCGAGAAAGAGCGAAGCGCGGCCTGTTCGCGCCGCAGCATTTGCGAAATCAGGTTGCGCGCCTCATACCACGCTTCCGTCGGCGGCAACTTGCTGTCTTGCGCCAGAGCCTGAGCTCGCTCGAAACCCTCCGCCAGTCGCCGTTGCGCGCGCGCCGCAAAGAATGGAAACCACGACGCAGCTTTCCCGGCATCGACCATCGCATAGGTATATCCCGAGGCCGCACCCAGCAAAGCGACTCTCCGCAACTTGGTGGGGTCGATCTGTTCCAGCGTGTCGTGGTCGGTGTGAATATAAATGTCCGGCCAGTCGCGCAGGTAGAGCGATGGCACCGCAATCGTCGACGAATCGTAATCGTCGTGATCGCTGCCGTCGGAGTATGGTGTCCGGTCGGCGAAAAACTCGTTGCGCGTGCCGCGCGCACCATCCCGATCCTCCACCACCGCGGCCTCCGCATGGCTGCCATCCCCGGCGTACGTCGTCGCTCCATCTCGAATCGTTTCCGCAAACAGCTCGCCCACATCGGTGACGAAGCTGGGCAGCGACCACGGCGTCTCGGTTACGTGCAGAATGGATTTGTTCTTATAAGGATCGCCGCCGACCATATCCATATGCACGTCGGCACGCAGAGAACGCCGAATATCAGGGTGGGCGCTCAAAAAAGCCATCGTGCCTTCGACCTCCGGCCCCCAGATAAAGCGCAGCGTGCGCGCTGGACGCGGAAGCCTGCCGCTTCCGATCAGCTTGTTAAGCACGCGCGCTGACTCCATGATGGTCACGCATCCGCTTCCATTGTCGTTCGCGCCGGGCCGCTGATGATCGAGATGGCAGCTATAGACCACCTCACCCGCGCGCGGATCCGTGCCGGGAATCGTCGCCGTCACCACTGTCCAGTGCCCCGGCGTGACCTCCGCCTTTACGTGCGCGCTCAACATGACAGGTCGTCCCGCGGAAAGCTGCGCGCGCAACGCCGTCGCCGTGCCCCGAGAAACCATGAACGCAAATCCGTTCGGCAGCAGCGCATTCAGGTGGCCCCAGCGCACAATCGTGGTGTCGAGGCCCGACCACGCCGTCGTCTGATTCGGCATATCGCTAACAATGCCAGCCGCGCCATGCGCAATGACTGCCAGACTTTGCACCGCTGCCAGCGGCCCGTCGGCGAGAACAATCTTGCCGCGCACATCTTTGCCTGCGTAGTCCGCTTCGCTCGTGCCTGCGCCAACGTCGATTAATACTGCATCCACATCCGCCGTGCGGCTATAGTCCGCGAGCCGGATCGGATCTGTCGCCCAGTCGCCGAGCAACGTGTGCTCCGGCTCGATCTCCCATAGGCTCGCGGCCTCCACATGCCACGCCAGATACGAGCGCATCAACCCGTAGTGAATCTTGCCATCGATCGGGAATTGTTCCGTGTGCGCATCCTGCAGACCGTATTCTTTCGCGCGCGCCAGCATAAAGTCCGCTGCCTGGTCGAACTCCGGGGTCGCCGGCACACGGTGCAACCGCGTCAGAAAACGCAGGTTCTCATACGGAGCGACCCCGCTCGCCTCATCGCGGATCGCGGCCCACTGCGTTTCGCTAAGAAAAGGTTGCTGCGCGTAAAGCAGGCAGCTGAGACAAATCAGCGATGAAACCACCGAGAGACGAAGCAGGCGAGGCGAGGCGAGGATCTGCATAGGTAGATGATTATCCTGAATAGTGGAGAATCTTTCGAACCCTGATCAAAGTAAAAAACAAAAACGCGCAGCTCTTTGTTCCAACCACAATTCCTTCGCCAGCGCCTTCCACAAGCGCGCAAATCTTCGACCGCCTCACGCGTCGGGGTAAACCGCTACATTAGAACAGACCGCAGATCGCGGGCCCCGTGGAGGTTCGAACGATTTGAAGCGGCTTCTTTTCCGGATCGTAGACGATCAGGTACTTCGAATAAGGATGCACGACCCAAAAGCGAACCGGCAACGGAGTCAAGTCTTTCCTAACACGACCGGCGAATGGAGAGTCGGCGAGCAGCACGCCCGCAAAACCGCTGCCTCAACCCTGTCTGCCGCTTCCGGATTGTCCCGGTTTATGAAGTTCCAAATCTCGAAGAGATCGCTGACAGCTTCCGGCGTTAGTTCATACCTCTCCATCAGCTCTGCTGATCACCAGATCGTGCTCGCTTGAGTTCGGCTAGCCTGGAGCGCGCTTCGTCCGGGCTCATCAATTCGCCGCGCTGTGCGGAGGCATAGCCTTCGGCAATCTTCGTTTGAATCTCCTCACGATTTGCGGCCAACCACGCTTCCTGCTCATGCAGCATGGAAACAGCCTGTTCCACGAATTCATCGACGGTCTCGTAGGGGCCGCGCTGGACATCCTGTTTGATCAACTCCTCGAGTTCGGGGCGAAGGCGGATTTCCATGGGGGTATTCTAACTCATGAACGTCCAAGCGGAACGCGGCCGTGGAATCCCACTCTCGCGACAAAAGCGCAAGGACTGGGTGCCCAGCTCGGCTAGCGATTGAGCCGACGGAACATGATATCGTCGTATTCCACGGGATGGATTGCAGAGTAAAAGTCCTCCAATATCTCCTTGTGTAGAAGCGACTGCAGTTTGTCGTACTTGTCGCGATCAACATCCTCCAGGCTTCCTGAGTTGATGCCGGCAGAGGGAAATCTCAAGATCAAGTGCTTAATGATCTGATTATCCAGCAGCGCCCGCAGCCATATTTGTGTTCGCTTGGTAACCATGGTTCCTCTCAATAGCTTCAATCCAACCCTAACTCTTTCGCCAGCGCCTTCCACTTCCCGTCCACCAACGTGCGCGTCTTTGCGTCCATTATGATCTCGTCCGGCCATGGACGCCCGAAGCCTTCGGTCGACCACTTACGCGTCGCATCAATGCCCATCTTCGATCCGTAATTCGCGAGACGCGCCGCGTGGTCGAGCGAATCAACTGGACCCAACGTGAACTGTATATCGCGCTCTGGATCAATATTATTGAGCGCTTTCAGCGTAACGTCGGCCACATCCTGCACATCAACGTCTTCGTCAACAACGATGATGCACTTCGTGAACATCGCCTGCCCCAGCGACCAGATTGCGTTCATTACCTTGCGCGCCTGCCCGGGATACGACTTGCGAATCGAAATAATCATCAGGTTGTGAAACACGCCTTCGATCGGCAGATTAATGTCGACGAGCTCGGGGATCGTCAGCTTCATCAGCGGCAAGAAGATGCGCTCGACGGCTTTGCCCATCCACGCATCTTCTTGCGGCGGCTTGCCCACAACCGTCGTCGCGTAGATCGGATCTTTTCTGTGCGTCACGCACGTAACATGAAAGACCGGATACTCGTCTTCGAGCGAATAGAAACCAGTGTGATCGCCAAACGGGCCTTCGGTGCGCAGCTCGTCAAGATTGACGTAGCCTTCGAGGACGATCTCGGCATTGGCCGGAACTTCCAGATCGACGGTCTCGCACTTCACCAGTTCGACCGGCTTCTGCCGCAAGAATCCCGCGATGATAAATTCCTCGACGTCCGGCGGCGCCGGCACGATCGCCGAAAACGTCAGCGCCGGATCGGTGCCGATGGCCACGGCAACTTCCATCTTGCCCGACGGACGATCTCCTGCAGCCAGCATAGACCCGCCTGATGATCTAGCCATGATGTCGACCGCGGCGCGCGGAGGTTCGCCTGCAGCGCCGTCTTTCGCCACACCCTGCCGCATGCGCTCGCGATAATGCTCGGCCGCAACTTTCTGCCGCTGCCAGTGCATCCCGGTCGTGCGCTCATCATAGATTTGCATGCGATACATGCCGACGTTGCGCTTCCCCGTCTTCGGATCGCGCGTGATCACGCAGGGCAGGGTGATGAATCGTCCCGCATCTTTTGGCCAGCATTGCAGAATGGGAAAATCGAGCAGCGAAAAATTGTCGTGCTTGATCACTTCTTTGCACGGACCGGTAGCGACAGTCTTCGGAAACAATTTGCCCATCTCAGCGAGCATGGGCAGCATTTTCATTTTGTCGAGGAAGCCTTGCGGAGATTTCACGTCCATGAAGCCGCGTATGCGTTCGGCAATTTCATCGAGCCGATCCACCTCCAGCGCGAGGCGCATGCGCCGTGCCGAACCAAACTGATTAATGAGCAGTTGCGCGCCCGGGTAGCCTTTCAGATTCTCAAAAAGCAGCGCTTTTCCACCGACAGTTCCTTCCCGGTCGCGACTCTTCGAAACCCGGTCGGCAATTTCCGTAATCTCTAAAATCGGGTCTGCTGTTGTGCGGATGCGCTTCAGTTCACCGGCCCGGTCGAGTGCCTTGATCCAATCACGCAGATCGTCGTAAGCCAAAATTCCTCCTGAAATGACAGACGATTATATGACGGCTCCCCGCTTTTCCCCGTGTTCCTCTGTGTCCCCGGTGGTTCAAGAATTTCGCCAGCATTCATGAAGTTTCCCGCCGTTGCCGCTCCACTCTTCCACATTTCGCGCTCTACGACTACGATATGGAAATCATCCGGCGGCAGCCAGCGTTTGATTGAAAAGTTGATCGAGAATTAACCGGGGGAACCATGATCCGTTTCAAAGTGAACGGCCAAGATAGAACCTTCGACGGCGATCCGGAGATGCCGTTGCTCTGGTATTTGCGGGACGTGGCGCAGCTGACGGGAACGAAGTTTGGTTGTGGCATGTCGCTATGCGGGGCCTGCACCGTGCATCAGAATGGCGCGGCCGTCCGCTCCTGCGTCACTCCCATGAAAGAAGTCAGCGGCGCCGAGATCACGACGATTGAAGGCATCGCTGCGATGCACCCCGTGCAAAAAGCCTGGATGGAAATCCGAGTCCCGCAATGCGGCTACTGCCAGACCGGCCAGATCATGCAAGCGATTGCGCTGCTGAAAGAAAATAAAAATCCCAGCGATCAGGATATCGACGTCGCCATGTCGGGCAACATCTGCCGTTGCGGAACGTATCAGCGAATACGCGCCGCCATTCACAAGGCAGCCAAGCATCAGACGACTAAGGAGACGGCATGAATCTCATTGAAAATGTTAGCCGTCAAGTCAGCCCGCATCGTTCGAGCCTGCATGTCAGTCGGAGAGGATTCTTGCAAGCCGCACTCGCCAGCGGCGCTTTTGTGCTGAGCGTTCGCTTTATTCCGCAGCCGCTTTTTGCCGCGGAAGGCGAAACTGCCCCGGCGTTCGATCCGAGCGTGTGGATGTCAATTGCCTCCGACGGCACCGTCACCATCGTCGCCCATCGCTCCGAGATGGGATGCGGCAGCCGCACTGCTTTGCCTCTGATTGTCGCCGATGAACTCGATGCCGATTGGTCCAGGGTCAAGATCGATCAGGCGATCGGCGATCCGAAATACGGTGAACAGGACACCGATGGCTCGCACTCGGTTCGCAGCAATTTCGACTTGATGCGGCGGGTCGGCGCTACCGGCCGCGTAATGCTCATCAGCGCGGCCGCCGCGCAGTGGGGCGTTCCACAAGCAGAGTGCACGACCGAGCCGCATTTCGTTGTGCATAAAGCCAGCGGCCGCAAGCTTGGCTATGGCGACCTTGCTGCCGCTGCGGCCAGGCTCCCGGTTCCCCGAGAAGAGAATCTTCCTCTGCCGCTGAAGAAGCGCTCCGAGTGGCGTTACATCGGCAAGGAGAGCAATACTCTTTTCGATCTTCCCGAGATCGTCACCGGCCAAGCGATCTTCGGCATGGATGCGACCATGCCCGGTATGGTCTTCGCCTCGGTCGAGCATCCGCCCGTCCTCGGGCAGAAGATTAAGTCCTACGACGACAAGGCCGCGCTCAAAGTGGCGGGCGTGCAGAAGACGCTGACCATTGACACTTTCAAGCCGCCGCATCAGTTCCAACCTTTGGGCGGAGTCGCGGTCATCGCCGACAGTACCTGGGCCGCATTCCAGGGACGCAAAGGCCTGAAGATCGAATGGGAGAGCAGTCCGCACTCGGTCTATAACTCGGCGCCGTTTCGGAAAACGCTCGAAGCCACTTCGCGGCAACCGGGGAAAGTCGTGCGCAACGTCGGCGATGTGGATGCTGCTTTCGCCAAGGCGGGCGAGCCGGGAATAAAAATTGTCGAGGCCGAGTTCTACACGCCGCACCTGGCGCACGTTTCCATGGAGCCGCCCGTAGCCGTTGCCGAGTATCGTAACGGAAAAGTGCTGGCCTGGGCTCCGACGCAAAATCCGCAGGCAGTGCAAGAAACGATCGCCAGCGTGTTAGGCATTAAGAAAGAAGACGTGATTTGCCACGTCACGCTGCTGGGCGGTGGATTTGGGCGCAAGTCAAAACCCGATCAGGTCGCCGAGGCTGCCGTTCTTTCGAAGAAACTCGGCAAGCCGGTGAAAGTTGTCTGGAGCCGGGAAGACGACATTCACTTCGATTTTTTTCACTCCGTTGCCGCCATGTACATGAAGGCCGCCATCGGCCCTGATGGCAAGCCCACGGCCTGGTTGCAACGCACAGTCTATCCGCCGATCGGCTCAACTTTCGATGCCTCGGCCAGATATGCCGACGACGAGATGGGCCTGGGATGGAACAATCTTCCCTTCGATATTCCCAACCATCGCGCCGAAAATGGCCCTGCCGATTTCCACGTACGCATCGGATGGCTGCGCAGCGTGGCGAATATTTATCACGCGTTCGCCATTCACTCCTTTGCCGACGAACTTGCGCACAATGCCAACAAAGACTCAGTCGAATACCTGCTCGATCTGATTGGTCCGCCGCGCATCGTAAAGCTCGATCTCACGGGCGATGAGGCTGAAGACGCCAAGACTTATCCTCTCGACACGGCTCGCTTGCGGCGCGTGGTCGAGGTCGCAGCCGAGAAATCAGGCTGGGGCACAAAGCCTCTGGGTAAAGGACGCGGCATGGGGATCGCGGCTCATCGCAGTTTCCTCACTTATGTCGCAACCGTGGTTGAAGTCGAAGTCGACAACCGCGGGCAGGTGCACATTCCAAATGTCTGGACCGCGGTCGATGCGGGCACCATCGTTAGCCCCGACAATGTTCGCAATCAGTTCGAGGGAGCGGCTGTCTTTGGAACAAGCCTCGCGTTGTTCGGCGAAATCACCGCGACCAATGGAGTCATCGACCAGAGTAATTTCAATAATTTTCAGGTCGCCCGCATGAATCGCGCTCCGCAGCACGTTGACGTGACGATTGTAGAAAGCGAAGCGCCGCCTGCTGGAGTAGGCGAACCCGGCGTGCCACCCTTTGCGCCGGCTCTCTGCAACGCAATTTTTGGCGCTACGGGCAAGCGCGTGCGCGAGTTGCCGTTGTCCAAGACGAAGCTGGTATAGGTGGAAGATTCTTGATGAACAAATTGAACAGATTACTCACGCTGCTTGTCCTACTCACGGGATCGTTCGCGTCCGCACAACAAATCACAGTGGCCGCGGCGGCCGATATGAGCGCCGCTCTTCCGCAACTTGTCGACGCTTACACGAAGAAGACCGGACAGACGGTGAAGCTTTCTTTCGGCGCGTCTGGCAATCTGACCAATCAGATTCGCAACGGCGCGCCCTTCGACATCTTTTTCTCTGCGGATGAAGAATATCCTCAGCAGTTAATTGCCGAGGGATTGGCCACGAAAGAAACACTTTATCGTTACGCGGTCGGCCGCCTGGTGCTGTGGGTGCCGAAGGATTCGCCGCTGGACCTATCGAAGCTCGGCATGAACGCTCTGCTCGATCCGTCGGTCAAAAAGATTTCTGTCGCGAACCCAGCGACCGCCCCATACGGCCGCGCCGCCGCTGCGGCGTTGCGACACTTTGGAATTTACGATGAGGTCGCCAGCCGCCTGGTCGTTGGAGAAAACATTTCTCAGGCGGCGCAGTTCGTCGAATCGGGCAACGCGCAGGCGGGTCTCGTCGCGCTCTCCCACGCGCTCGCGCCCGCGATGAAAGATAAAGGACGCTACTGGACGGTCCCGCTCGATGCCTATCCCACGCTGAACCAGGCAGCCGTTGTGCTTTCGAAATCAAAACAACAGGATGCAGCCCGCGCATTCCTGCAATTCCTGCGCACCCCTGAGGCGGCCGCGCTGCTGGTCAATTTCGGCTTCAGTTTGCCCACGGAGAAGCGCTCCACGGGAGAAATAATGAAATGAACTGGGAGGCGTTCTGGTTGACCGTCCGCCTCGCTGCGATCGTAGCAACGTTGCTGATCGCGATCGGAATCCCCATCGCCTACTGGCTCACCTACTCGCGCTGGCGCTGGAAATTTCTCGTTGAAGCCGCAGTCGCGCTTCCCATTGTCCTGCCGCCGACGGTGCTCGGCTTTTATGTCCTTGTAGCGCTTGGCTCACGTAGCCCGCTTGGCCGCTGGTGGGAGTCTCTCACCGGCCACACCCTGGCCTTTACTTTCGATGGATTGGTTATCGGCTCCTTGTTATATAGTCTGCCCTTCGCCGTGCAACCATTCGCGGCGTCTTTCGGCGCGGTCGATCGCACGCTGCTGCAAGCGTCGGCATCGCTCGGGCATTCGCCGCTGCAAACCTTTCGCCGCATCGTGCTTCCCCTCTCCAAAGCAGGCTTGATCACAGGATTTGCGCTGAGCTTCGCACACACGCTCGGCGAGTTCGGAGTGGTGCTCATGGTCGGAGGCAACATTCCCGGCGTAACCCGCACGCTCTCGATTGATATTTACGATCAGGTGGAGGCGGCAAATTATTCCAGCGCAAATCAGACGGCTCTGTTTCTGCTGATCATCTCGTTCCTTGTGTTATCGGTCGTGCATGGCGTGAACCGGCGTGTGTGGATGGTGACTCCATGGCGGTAAGAACCTCTCCCGCTCCATCGGTAGCGCCGCCAAAACCGATACAGCCAATTTCTTCCGATCTTGAAGTCCGCATCCGCAAACGCTTTCCCCATCCTGAAGGCAGCTTCCATCTCAATGTCCATTTCCGCGCGCTCGCCGGATTTACTATTCTGTTCGGTCCCTCAGGCGCGGGAAAAACCACGCTTCTCGATTGCATTGCCGGTCTGACCGATCCTGACGATGGCCGCATTGCGGTTGGCGGTGAAGATCTTTATGACGCGGAGAAGAAGCGCAACGTCGCCGCCTGGAAGCGCAACATCGGCTACGTTCATCAAGACCTGGCGCTCTTTCCACACCTCACTGCCGAAGAAAATGTCACTTATGGTCTGCGCAGGTTAGACGCGGCAGAGCGACAAAAACGCAGCCGTGAGATGCTCAACGCATTCCGCATCGAACACCTGCGCGATCGCAGGCCGTCGCAAATTTCCGGAGGCGAGCGTCAACGTGTCGCCCTGGCGCGCGCGCTGGTGACCGAACCCCGCGCCTTGTTGCTCGATGAACCTCTGTCTGCACTGGACCGTCCGACTAAGTCGTCTCTGGTTGACGATCTTCGCAAGTGGAACCAGAACCATCGTGTCCCGATCCTCTTCGTCACTCACAACGGCGAGGAGGTGTTTGCCCTGGGCGATGAAGTGATTGTTCTCGACTCTGGAAAAATCGCGGCGCAAGGCCTGCCGCATGAAGTGATGCGCGCTCCGCGGCTGGAGACGGTCGCAAACCTCGCCGGATTCGAAAACATTTTCGATGCCAACGTGGTGGCGCTGCACGAAACTCGCGGCACCATGACCTGCCATCTGAGGCGCGGTACGGTGGAGTTAGAAACGCCGCTGGTGCGGGCCGAAGTTGGATCGCCGCTGCGAGTGGGCATTCAGGCCGGCGATTTGCTACTGGCGACAGAGGAGCCGCACGGGTTGAGTGCGCGCAATATTTTGCCGGGAACGATTCGACGCTTGATCAAACGAGACGTGATGATCGCGGCGATCGTTGAGTGTGGAGGCATCGACTTCGAAGTGCACCTCACGCTGGCGGCCCGCGACGTGCTGCAATTGACGCCCGGCAAAGCGGTTTGGGTCGTGGTCAAAACACATTCTTGCCACCTGATGGCGGTGTGAAAAATTGCAGGTCTCCTTCGCTTTTCCTGTCTCCTTCACCTGTTACCTGAACTATCGTCCATCGCGATCACCGCAACCCACTGTCCGTACTTTTCCTGGTGATACGTAATCGTCCCGCCGAGGCGTTGGGCGATATTGTCGGGGAGCAAATCGCGATGGTAGCCAAAATATCTCCCTTTGGTGCGCTGCCACGCATCCCAATTCTCCAGCAGCGGATGCGGCGGCTGATACTTGGTGGAAAACACCAGTGCCACGTCAAAGTGGCCCCGAACTGCGGCGGCCACATCGATCTGCGGAGCGGAAAAATCCTCGATGCGCAAGACTCTGAAATGCTGGCCGCGGCTAACGTAACCGAGCCAGGGCCGCGTCAATTCATCCGACGCTGGCCACGCGGTGAGCACGCGCGCGCCCGGATATTGCATGGCTAGAAAGTGGCTCGCTTCCGCATGCAGCACGATGTAGTCGCGATAAGCCAGATTATCTTCGAGAGAAAATCCGTAAGGAGGATTGGTGAATAATCCGGCGACGAAGGCAATCGCGACCGCTCCTACAATCAACTTCCAAAAACGCGCTCGCCGCCAGAGAGTCGACACCATCACCAGAATCACCAGCGGAACAACCGGCAACATGTAGCGCGCCAGCACCGCGCCTCCTACCATCGACATGAAGACCAGATAGGCAAGGGTGACGGAAAGAAATGCCGCCTGCACCCAGAAAGCAATCCGCGGTCGCGCAACATATTCCGTAGCTCGGTCCGCAACTCGGCCGCTAACTCGGCCCACGGTCAGCGGCGGACGAAGCATCGCCAGCAATCCCGCCAGCGTAAGCAGATACAAACCAAAATATCCGAAGAGTTGCCACAGCCTCATTCCGAAAGCCAGCGGAATGCGCAGCGGGCTTAGAGTAGCGGCGACGTTGTAGCGAAAGAATTCCGGATTGCCAAGAAGAAAGCCGGTCTTTAAATAATGATAGGCATACCAACCGGCGAGGGGCACGATCGGAAGCAGCAGATGCGACCAGCGCGTGCCCCGACCTGCGGGAGGCAGAATTTCTTTAAGTCGCGCATCATCAAGTCGCACATCATCTCGATCGTTCTCGCGGTCAACCGCGCGCAGATTGAGACGCCGACGCAGAAGATAACCGAGCAGCTCCCATCCCGCTAGCGCAAGGGGCGCCAAAATCGCCGTCTCCTTCGCCATCGCCGCCAGCGAAAACCAAACTGCCGCCTTCCACGGATGATCCTCCAGATAATCGCCCAGCGCCCAAAACGTCAGCCCAGCGGCAGCGAGGTCAACTTGCGCCAACGAACTCTGCGTGAAATACACCGGATAGACAGCCACCAACGCAGTGGTCGCCCACGCCACTGTTGGGTTCGCGGCAACGCGCGAAAGTCGAAACATTCCCAGCAAGGAGAACGCGCTCACCGCCAGCATGGCGGTGCGAGTGACGAGGGTAGAATACCCGAAAATGCGCCACGCCAGCGCCAACCACGCCATCACCAGCGGGGGATGGGCATTCGACAGCGTGGACTGCGGAATCAGGGTGCCGGTCAGAAATAAATCGCGCGCGGCCGGAACGTAATAGCCGGCTTCATCCCAGAAATAAGGAAGGCGCAACAGCGGTGCGTGCAGAAGCATCAGTCCCGCGAAGAACAGAGCGAAGAGAAAAAACTGCTGCGCCCACTCAGACTCGGACGCCGCTGCTCGGGACTTCGTTTTCGGGTCGGAGCGCTGCGTCCATGGCTGGTCCATTAATGGACTGGTCCGCCCGGAGTCCGCGGATCAAGCTTAATCTCGCCAAACGCCGACTCATAGTTGGCCACGTTCTGCTGCAAGAGCGCGGTCAGCGCCTTGGCTTGCTGCGGGCTGAGATAAATTCCTTGAAAGTTCCGCATCTCCGCCTGCGTCTCCGAGCTTTGCTGCATGGTGCCGAAAACCAGGAAGAAATCCCAGACATTGACGCGTATCTGCACGCTGTTGGCATAGGTTTCGCGGTAGTCGGGCGTTTGCACAAACTTCACATTCGGTTGGATCGCCGTATTCATGACTCGAAGTGTAACGCGTGGGATAAGATCGTAGCAAAGAGCGCAAGCATTCCGCAGCGACGCGGGCCCGCTGCGCCTCCGCGGCCCGATCAAGCTACACCTCTATGCGGCAACTGAGGGCAATATGGCCAAAGCCGCGTCCATAAGCCAATTTCTCGCAAATTAACCCTCCTTTAACACTGGCGCAACATTGCTGCAACACAGTCCCCGTAGTGTCGCTAGGGGAACCATCACAGCAAAGTTCTTTCTACCGCGAGCGTGTGGATTTCTGTCTCATTCAGACCATGGAAAATTTGGCGGCAGCCGACAAACCGCGTTACCCCGATCTTATCTACGTGGTCGAAGACGATCCCGACGTGTCGCAATTGATCGAACACAACCTGCGCACCGCCGGCTACGAGGTCTCCACGTTTTTCTCGGGAGCGCCTGTGGTCCCCATGGCAGCTCGCGCGCAGCCGGCGCTGTTTCTTCTCGACATCATGTTGCCCGGCATCAGCGGCTTCGATCTTTGCCGGCAGATTCGCCAGCACGAACTGCTGGCCAAGACGCCCATCATTTTCCTTTCCGCCCGAACTCAGGAACCGGACCGCCTGCAGGCCTTCGATGTGGGCGGCGACGGCTACATCACCAAACCTTTCAGTCCCCGCGAATTGCTCGCCCGCATCCGCAACGTTCTGCGCGTCGCGCCCGATGCCCCGAACCACGAGAAGATTCAGCTCGGCGAACTTGAGATTGACGTAGCATCCATGACGGTTCGCGTCGCGGGCAAAACCGTACTCACCACGGTGCGCGAATTCCGCCTACTCGAATACCTCGCCCGGCACCGCGGACGCGTCTTTACTCGCGACCAGTTGCTTGACGCTGTATGGAAAGAAGGCTCGTTCGTAACTCCGCGCTCGATTGACGTGTTTGTGCGCCGTTTGCGGGAGAAGGTCGAACGCGATCCGCGGCACCCGCGCTATCTGAAAACATTGCGCGGAGTTGGGTATCGGTTTGAAGGCGGGCGGTAGAGCGCAAAACACCAAGGCGAGTGTGGATCACGTCATATCATGGCTCTTCGCCGTGATTATTTCCGCTGCTCCAGTTTGACCGAGGCGGTTACTGGCTGGCCGTCGCGCAGTACTTTGACCTCGACCACATCGCCGACTTTGCTGCGGCGCAGGGCGTCGGTGAAGTCATAGAGATTCTTGATCGGCTTGTCGCCGAACTGCACCAGAATGTCTCCCGCTTTCAGGCCGGCTTTCGCCGCGGGCGAGTTTGGTTTTACGTCGGAGAACCTCACGCCCGTTTCGACCTGGCCAAAATCGGGGATCGACCCGAAATAGGGTCCGTAGCCGCCGCCTCCCGATCCACCCGTCGGCTTGTCTTCGGCGACCACAATAAAGGATGGACGCGCCTCCGCGTCGGCCAACAACTCGCCTGTCTCCCCTACCACGTTCAGCAAACGCGTTGCGGCCACCGGGTCGATCTTCTCCCATGTGTCCGACGGCTTGTGATAATCGGAGTGCAGGCCGGAGAAGAAAAACAGCACGGGAATTTTCTTGGCGACAAACGAGGTGTGATCGCTCGACGAATATCCTCCCGGCGAGTACTCGATCTTGAACCCAGAATTAGCCGCCGCATCTTCAACGTCGGCCTTCAGCGTCGAACCAGTGCCCACGCCGCCAATGTAAACCTTCTGATCCTTGATGCGGCCGATCATGTCCATGTTGAGCATGGCCACGGCTTTGTCGAGCGGACGCGTTGGATCTTTCACCCATGCGGCAGAACCGAGCAGGCCGAGTTCTTCTCCAGCAAAGTTCATGAAGAGAATTCCGCGCCGCAACTGGCCTTTCTGCGGCGCCAGCAGCCGCGCCAACTCGAGGACTCCGGCGGTGCCCGATGCGTTGTCGTCGGCTCCGGGATGAATCTGGCCGATCTGCGACGGCGCCAGCGAATCGAAATTGCCGCGGCCGAGATGATCATAGTGCGCGCCGATGATTACGTATTCATCGGTCTTGCCCGGCAGATAGGCCAGGACGTTGTTTACCGTCGCGCGCGTCGTTCGAATCGTCACGTCGATCGCCGCGGACTCATTCTCCGGGAGCGCGAACGATGCGGGTTTCGACGAATCGTCGATCTGCTTCTGCAGGTCGGCGAGCGACTTTCCCGCCGCTTTCAGCCAGCCGTTGGCAACGTCGTTCTTTACCTGAAGAAAAATAATGCCTGCATCTTCGGGTCCGCTCACGCTGCCGAAGCGCGTCAGCAGATCTTCTTCGCCGTCGCCTAACTTGCCGTTCACCAGCACCAGCGCCTTGGCGCCGTGATTGCGCGCGTTGATGGCTTTCGTCACTAACTGGGAATGCTGCGTCATGACCTGGTTCGGAACAGCCTTATTCGCCGCAGCTTGATTCGTCGTGGAATGATCGCCGGCCCTCGCGCCAAACGCTGGCGGCTCATAGCGCATCACAATAACAATCTTGTCTTTGACGTCGATGCCGGCATAGTCGTCGTAGTGAAACTCGTCGGCAGTAATCCCGTATCCGGCGAAGACCAGTGCCGCGCGTGCTGTTCCCGAAGCCGAGAAACTGAAGGGAACAAAATCCTGCTTGACTTTCAGTTCACTTTTCGTCAGTTCGCGCTTCTCAGTACCCGCCATGACCGCGAAACTGTTCTTCCCTTTCAACTGCGCTCCGGTGATGACGGTAAAAGGCTGTAAGTAAGAGTGAGTGCCCGCGGGTTCGAGACCAAGGGTCTTATAACGCTTCTCGATCAGATGTTCGGCTCGCGTAAGGCCTTTGGTTCCGGCCCCGCGTCCTTCCATGGCAGGAGTGGTCAGCGCCTTGATGTCGTCGAGGTAGCGTTGCGGATCAGCGGAGGGAATTGTCGGCGGCGCGGCGGCCGAAAGAAATGTAATGGCGAGGAGAGAAATAACAATTGCAATAATCTTTGTGGCGGTGGGCGTTGTTGCGAAGAGCCTCGGCGCGATGCTCATCGAGTGCTGCGCGGAGGCTTGACGACGATTGGGAGTTCTAGAGTTCGGCATAATCACGCAAATCGTAGGTTGCAAGGAGGCAAGTGTCAAACCGGTGCGCCCGGCACGTCACCAAAAGGATATGGCGTGCCGCGGCTGCCGTTGCGAGATCACCAGCAAAAACTGTTTGTACGACTTTCGGATTCATCACATTTCATTCGTACAACCATCACAGACCGGTATAAGCAATCTTTAATACTCTCGTCAGCTAGAGTGCAACCATCCACGTGGCCTTCGCGCAGCAACTAGCTCGAAGCATGCTTTTCGCGTTGATTGTTGACTGTTTGATGTACGTGAAAGTGTGCAGAATTGAACAGACGGGCATTGTGAATTTTTTTAAGATCAGCAGTTAATCGGGAATCCAACCAACTCGCTACGTCCCCTTTTAGTAGGCGGTAATGCGGACTCTCGGCTAATGCTCAGCGATATTCCGCCGATAGATATGAGTTATGCCGCGGTGCCGGTTCGTGAGTTAGGTGTGCGACGAAAAGATCCTCACGATACAGAAGACCTTGTCGAAACTGATAATTCGAAACTGACAAAAGGAACGCGCCCAATCGCTGTCTTGCGCTGGGCGAGCCTAACTGATGAAATTCGGATTTGGTGAAGAAATGAAGGCGGACGACTTCAAACCTGTGAACTTAGGAATTGCATTATCACCCATTCATGGCCAACCGCCGGTGTCGAGGAGGGGCGTGCACATGCTTATGCCGGAAAACTTCAAGAGCAATCGAACTTTTCTTTTCCTGATTCCGTGTCTTTTGGTGATAACCGCCGTCGCTTCTGGCCAAGCCCAGCAGTCGCTCGCCGACAAGAGCGCGGCTACGCCTGACGCCTCGAAATATGTGGGCGCAGAGACCTGCAAGACCTGTCATGAGGACATTTACAACGCCTGGGAAAAGACGCCGCACTGGAAGACCACATTAAATAAGGAGCCCGCGCACCAGGGTTGCGAAGGCTGCCACGGTCCCGGTGCGGACCACGTGGCCGGCGGCGGCGACGTGACCAAGATCTTCAATCCCGCGAAGCACTCGGCCAAAGAGGTTGACGCCAAGTGCCTGACCTGTCACGCGGGAGCGCATCCGAACTTTGACCGCTCGCCCCACGCCAAGGCGAACGTCGGCTGTACCAGCTGCCACAGCGTTCATCAAAGCAAGGAAGGAGAACATCTGCTGAAGGCTGCGCAGCCTGCGCTCTGCTTCCAGTGCCACGCCGACGCTAAGCCGGCATTCAATATGCCGTTCCACCACAAGGTGAACGAAGGCTTGATCACATGCAGCGATTGCCACGACGTGCACGGCACCTTCCTAGCCAACAACCTGAAGTCCACGGCCGACCAGAACATGATCTGCACCAAGTGCCACACGGAGACGCGCGGGCCGTTCGTCTTTGAACACGTCGCGGTCAAGGCCGAGGGGTGTTTGGGATGCCACACTCCGCATGGTTCCCAGAACGCCCGCCTGCTGAACATGCCGGCCATCAACCCGCTCTGCAACCAGTGCCACAGCGGGGTAGCCGCGAACACGGTTCACGGCATGGGCGCGGGGTCGTCGGAAACCATAACTTGTACGAACTGCCATACCAATATTCATGGCTCGAACATGAATGCGGCGTTCCTCAGGTAGGAGTCATGGATTGCAAGGCGTCTGGAGAATTGCGGAGGCGCGGTCGCGTTTCGATTGCGCGTAGGAATTCAAGGTCTCGACGAGCAAGGTTTTTCAAGTGAGGCTTTCAATATGATGAACGCAGGATGGATTTCCCGGCGGTTGAGTGAAAAGCATTCTCTTGCGGCGGCCCGATGCATTGTCGGGGGCATGGCCGCAGCCATTTTGGGCTTGACGTTGGGCTTAACGATGGGCTTGATGGCGGGCAGTGCCGTCGCGCAGGTTCCAATATTTGTGTCTCACCAGGCCGCTCCGGACGGCTACACGCTTCATGAGTCTATCGATCTGGGCGGACATGTGGCCAACGTCGACGGCAGCGGCGCCATGTACGACACTCTGGTCAACCAGCAGTCCGGTCCGCGCATACTGGGCGAGAGCTACGAACTGCGCGCGCTGCCGGGCACGAAGCACACCCTGGTCGATCACTTGAAGGCCTTTACCAGTGGGCTCGGCGGCGATCCGAATAACGTTGCCAAGCTGGACTTTTCCAAGGGCAAGCTCTACGACTTCTCCGGCCTGTTCCGCCGTGACCGCCAGTACTTCGACTACAACCTGCTGGGCAATCCGAACCTTCCGCCCGGCCAGTCGATTCCAATCGGTCCCACCGCGGCTCCGACGGGTGCCTACGCGTGGCCGCAGGTGACGCAGTCGCCGTTTTTGAACAACTCGGTGCGCCGCATGACGGACACCAAACTTACACTGCTTCCGCTGTCGAAGGTGACCTTTCGCGTCGGCTACTCGCAGAACGTCTTCGAGGGCCCGAGCCTGACGCCCAGCGGTTATCAGGTTGCCGGCGCCTACGACCTGCTGCTACAGGAGTACCAGCGCAACAGCACGGATGACTGGACGGGATCGGTCGAGTGGAAGCCCGTATGGCGGACCCGGTTGACCTACGAAGAGCAGGTCACTCACTACAAGGGCGATTCCGATTACAGCATGGCGCCCCAGTATTTCAACCTGCAGGAAGCGAACGGACTAAGGGTCGCAGTGCTCCAGAACTACGACAATCCGATCAACAAGCCGGTCGGCATCACCTGCAACGCCGGCGTTGGACCCTCACCAATTTCCCCAGCGCAGACTCCGAACGGTTTCCCGGTCGTCGATCCGGCGTGTAATGTGATTACCAGTTATTCGCGTTCCCAGCCAACCCGCGAAATCTTCCCGACCGAAATCTTCCGGTTACAAAGCTCCAGCATCAAGAACGTCACGATGAACGGCAACATTCGCTACACCAGGGCGAACGCGAGCCTGGCGAACTACTACGACGACTTCCAGGGTCTGGCGGGAACGAACCGCGAAAGCACGTATGCCGGCAACGCCTACGCCAAGCGGGAAGCGATCGCCACCGACTACGGCGTCACCTGGCAGGCGCTGAGAAAGCTCAGCATCTCCGAGCAGATCGACTACTCGAATGTGCACCAGCCGGGAGTTGCCAACATGACGAGTCTAACCACCGTGACTGCCGCAACCCCTAGCATCAATAGCACGGCGTTGACCACCACGGTGTACAACACTCCGATCAACCCGGGCACGGGCAAGGCAACTTCTACGTTTGAAGGCAGTCCGAGCGTGGCTACGCCGCTGTTTGATTTCTTCGGTCAGAAGTTCATCACGAACAACCTCACCGCGGCGTACGACCTTACGGATCGCACCACGTTCACGCTCACCTGGCACCACCAGCAGCACGACATCGGCGAAGGTGCCGCGAACACCACGGGATATCTCTCCGGCATCTCCAACTTCACCATCAACGAGAACGGCGGTACCTTCGGCGTCAATGTGCAACCGGCGAACAGCTGGCACATCAACGGTTCGGTCGAGGTTCTGTATGCCGACAATGTCCTCACCCCGGTCGCACCCCGCGAGCTTCAGCATTACAGAATTCACACCGTTTACCGGCCGAAGACCTGGGCGACGTTCTCCGGCGCGTACAACGACCTCGAGCGCCACAACAATACGAACAATACAGGCACAGCCTCCGTTGATGGCCCGCTTCAGCACGTCGATCATAGCCGCATAGTGAGTTTGAACACCGACTTAATGCCGAACGAGCACTACGGGTTCGACATCGGCTATGCCTACAGCGACGTGTACACGGCGACCAACATCTGCTTCCTGGGCACGGCCTCAAGCACCACCATACCGGGCGCCGCGACGCCCACCGGCGTGGCTTGCCCGTCTCCAACTCCCCGCGGGGGAGTTGGGGCTTATACTTTTGGTCCGGCCAAGGACTTCATGAACGCTCCGACGCAGTACGCGTCAGTGGCCTTGGCTCTTTCGCCGATCGACAAGTTCCACGCCAACATTGGCTACCGAATCAGCTCGGTCAACGGCAGCCGTTTTTTCAACGATCCGCGCGATGTGAACGGATCGCTGGTCTCTAGCTACCAGTCGCCTTTTGTGAATCTCTTCTATGCGATGCGAAAGAATCTGATCTGGAAGGCCGAGTACAACTACTTCGGCTACGGCGAGGGTGGTCCTTCGGGAGCAGAGTATTGCAATGCCTCCAGCACGCTCCCGACGCCGACTACCCCGGCTCCGGTCGTGCTCTGCAGCACGCTGCCAAATACTGCGATGAACGGTCCGGCCTATGGGTTCACCGCTCCTCGGACCTTCCATGCAAACAACGTAAGCGCTGGAGTGCATTACGAGTTCTAAGAACAGGAACTTTAACCTTCGTCCAGCCCGCTCCTGCTATTCTAGAAACCTTCGTTAATCGAGGGTTCCATGAAAATCAAGTCTTCTGCATTCTTGCTTGGGCTGCTGTTGGCATTTTCCGCCGTAGCCCAATCTCCTTCTCATTTCGACGGCCAGACCTGGTGGAATCACATTAAATTTCTAGCCGACGACAAACTCGAGGGCCGCGATACCGGCAGCCGCGGCGAGCGCGAAGCACAAAAATATGCGGTTGAACAACTTAAGCTCGCAGGCGCAGAACCGGCCGGAGTAAAGGGCTTCTACCAGCCTGTAAAATTCGTCTCGCGCCAGATTGTCGAAAAAGATTGCAGCCTCGCCCTCATCCGTGATGGACACCGCGACCCGCTCACGCTCGGCGAAGATGCCATCATCAGCACGCGCGTCATGCCGGCGCCGGAGGTTGAAGCGCCGCTGGTGTTCGCCGGCTATGGACTCAAAGTTCCGGAGAAAAATTACGACGACTTTGCCGGCCTCGACGTTCGCGGCAAGATCATCGTGATTCTCGCCGGATCTCCTGCCGAGATCCCTGGCGCGCTCGCTTCGCATTATCAGACAGCGGCCGAGCGCTGGAAAGTGCTGCGCGCCGCCGGAGCGATCGGCATCGTCTCGCTGCCGAATCCAGCCTCAATGGATATTCCATGGTCGCGCATGGCGCTCAATCGCGCCCATCCCTCCATGGATCTCGACTATCCCGAGTTCAACGAGACCGCGGGCGCTAAGATTGCCGTTACCGTCAATCCCGCGAGCGCCGAAAAATTCTTCACCGGCTCCGGGCATACTTTCGATGAAATCGCCGCTCTCGGCAAAGATCGCAAGCCGCTGCCGCACTTTCCGCTCACGGTTTCGCTAGCGGCGAAAACAAAAGTTGATGTCACCCGAATCGAGTCAGCCAATCTCGTCGCCAAAATTCCCGGCAGCGATCCCGCCCTGAAGGATGAATACGTCGTCCTCTCCGCTCACCTCGATCACATCGGCATCGGAGAGCCGATCAATGGCGACCGCATCTACAACGGAGCGATGGACAATGGTTCTGGCAGCGCCCTCGTCCTCGACATGGCCGCGAGCTTTCGGAAGCATCCCGAAAAATTGCGCCGCTCGATTCTTCTCGTGTTGGTCACGGGCGAAGAAAAAGGCCTGCTCGGCTCGAAATATTTCGCCGCGCATCCCACCGTTCCGCCCAAATCCATCGTCGCCGACGTTAATGTCGATATGTTCCTGCCCATCGTTCCGCTCAAGCTTCTCACCGTCTGGGGCGTGGACGAATCCGATCTCGGCGATCGGGTGCGCGAGGTTGCGCAAACGCTTGGCGTGCGGGTGCAATCCGATCCCGAGCCCTTGCGTAATGTTTTCGTCCGCAGCGATCAGTACAGTTTTATCCGCCACGGAATACCTTCGGTCATGATGGGCATTGCTCCCGAGTCCGGCACTCCCGAGGTCAAACTTTTCAAGGACTGGCTCACCCAGCGCTATCACGCACCCTCCGATGACGTGAATCAACCCGTCGACCTCGCCGCAGCTACGAAATATGAAGAGATCGTCCGGGCGTTGCTCATCAACATCGCCAACGGCGACCATCGTCCCGAGTGGAAGCCAGATAGTTTCTTCCGCCGATACGCGGAAGTTGCGACAATGAGCCACTAGGTACCCGCGAGACGATTTAGGAGCTTGCGCGAGAAGCATTCGGATCAGCCGCGATCACTAATCACGAGAAACGGCAACATCAGTGTGGAGAACAAACTTGAACGACTATCTTCTATCCGTGCTCTTAGGAATTGTCGAAGGACTCACCGAGTTCCTCCCCGTCAGCTCGACCGCCCATCTTCGGCTCTCCGAAGTTCTACTCCACGTGCCGCTCGACAGCGGCTATTGGAAGATGTACTCGATCGTCATTCAGCTAGGCGCGATTCTCGTGCTGCCAATTTATTTCTGGAGCCACATCGTCAAGCTCTTTTCCACATTCCCGCAAGGCGAGAAAAAAGATTGTACGATCCTGACTCATCCCCTGAGCCTGGTCATGATCGCATTCGTGATTACCGCTGGCCCGTCTTACCTGCTGACCAAAGTGATCGGCAAGAATCTTGAGAGTCTGTACGTGATGGGGACAGCCCTGCTGCTCGGCGGCATCGTGATGTGGATCGTCGACGCGATGAAGGCGCCCTGGGAAAAAGCCGGCCCCGGCGCGCCGGGCTCTCCCATTCACACCTGGAAAATGGACGACATCCATGGCGGCCAAGCCGTGTGGATTGGTGCCTGCCAGATTCTCTCCGGCGTTTTTCCCGGCACCTCGCGCTCCATGTCCACGATCGCCGCCGGTCAGCTGGCGGGAATGTCGCGCGCCGCCGCTCTGGAGTTCTCCTTCTTTCTCTCCATGCCGACCATGGCCATGGCCACGCTGTACACGCTCTTCAAATCGATCCACGGCGGCAAAGATGAAAATCCCATTGGCGTCGCGCAGATCACAAATCATGAGTGGGTCATCCTAGCGATCGGTTTCGTCGTGTCGTTCATCGTCGCCTATGGAGCGGTCGCCTGGTTCATGGCGTGGGTGCGCAAACGCGGCTTTGCTCCGTTTGCTGTGTATCGCATTGTGCTGGGGATTGCGGTGCTGGCGTGGGCAGCAGGAATGATCGGACATTGATCTTCGGGCACCGATCTTCGAAAGCGGAATCTCTAGTGCGAATGAAGAGGCGCCCCACATTCTGCGTTCGCCATTTACAATCATTCAGACGAGGATCCTGATCGAATGATGCAATCCGCGCGACCAAGAATCGCCAAAACTATGCTCTTATTTTTAAGCACTTTACTTCCTGCCGGAGCAATCGCTATCAGCTCCGTCAATTCCGCCCTCGCGGCCACGACTGCTTTCGGCCCCGACAATCCGTTTTATGCTCCGAGCACGCTTCCCTTTCATGCTCCGCCGTTCGACAAAATAAAGGATGATGACTTCCAGCCCGCGATCGAAGCTGGCATGGCGCAGCAGCAGGCTGAAGTCTTAGCCATCGCCGACAATCCCGCCCCGCCAACCTTCGACAACACCATTGTTGCAATGGAAAAGAGCGGCCAGTTGCTCGATCGCGCGACAGCGGTCTTCTTTGGAGTCACCGGCGCGAACACCAACCCGACTCTGCAGAAAGTGCGCACCATCGAGGCCCCCAAACTCGCCGCGCACCAGGATTTCATCTATCTCAACGCGAAGGTCTTCGCGCGTGTCGCCGCAATCTATAAGCAGCGCGCTGATCTTCATCTCGATCCCGAGTC
Organism: uncultured Acidobacteriaceae bacterium; assembly: GCA_963822025.1. GTDB lineage: Bacteria > Acidobacteriota > Terriglobia > Terriglobales > Acidobacteriaceae > Acidiflorens. Next base: position 382,709 of record CAWGFW010000005.1, read on the forward strand.
GCTCCGCCTCATCGAACGCTACTATGACGACTTCGTGCATGCCGGCGCCAATCTCTCCGAAGCCGACAAAACAGAGCTCAAGAAAATCAACGAAGAGATGTCGTCACTTTCCGACGCCTTCAACACTAAGCTCTTAGCCGCCACCAAAGCTGGCGCGTTTGTCACGACCGACAAATCCGCCTTAGCCGGTCTCTCCGAGGCGCGTATCGCGGCGCTTGCCCAGACGGCCAAAGATCGCAAGGTCGAAGGTTTCGTAATTCCGCTCCAGAACACGACGCAGCAACCCGACCTCGCTTCACTCAGCGATCGCGCCACGCGCCAAGCTATCTTCGAGCATTCATGGAACCGCGCCGAACGGGGAGACGCAAACGATACTCGCGACACGATCGCGCGTCTCGCGCAGCTTCGCGCACAGAAGGCCAAGCTCTTAGGGTTCCCGAGCTTCGCCGCCTGGAAGCTCGAAGATCAGATGGCAAAAACGCCGGAAGCCGCGTTGCAGTTTATGGATGCCATCGTTCCCGCCGCGACGGCGCAGGCTGCGCGAGAAGCTGCCGATATTCAATCGGTGATCGACGCGCAGAAAGGTGGCTTTCAGGTTCAGGCCTACGATTGGAATTTCTACTCTGAGCAAGTCCGAAAAGCTCGCTACGATATCGACGACGCCGAGGTTAAGCCCTACTTTGAACTCGACAGCGTCCTGCAGAATGGCGTCTTCTACGCAGCTACGCAGCTCTACGGAATCACTTTCAAGGAGCGCCACGATATTCCGGTTTATCAGCCCGATGTGCGCGTCTTCGAAGTCTTCGACACCAACGGCAAGCACTTGGCTCTTTTTTACTGCGATTATTTCAAGCGCGACAACAAAAATGGCGGGGCCTGGATGTCCCAATTTGTAGGCCAGTCGCATCTACTGGGAACAACCCCGGTCGTCTATAACGTTGCCAATCTGCCAAAGCCCGCCGCCGGTGAACCCGCACTGATCAGTTTCACCGATGTTGTGACCATGTTCCACGAGTTCGGCCACGCCTTGCATGGCATGTTCTCTGACGCCGAATACCCCCTGCTCTCTGGCACTGCCACGGCGCGTGATTTCGTCGAATTTCCCTCACAGTTCAACGAGCATTGGGCTCTCTATCCCACTATCTTTTCGCACTACGCGAAGCACTATAAAACCGGCGCGCCGATGCCCGAAGCGCTTGCCGCAAAGATCAAGAAGGCGGAAACCTTCAACAAAGGTTATTCGATGACCGAGCTCCTCGCCGCCGCCGAACTCGACATGCAGTGGCATTTCCTGCCGCCAACCGCTCCGCTGCAGAATCCCGACGAATTCGAGAAGCAGGCGCTCGATAAAACTCACCTCAACGTCACGTACGTGCCGCCTCGATATCGATCGAGCTACTTCAGCCACATCTGGGAGAGTGGATACAGCGCCGGCTACTACGCCTACCTCTGGACAGAAATGCTGGCCGACGACGGCTATGAATGGTTCAACGAAAACGGCGGACTAACTCGAGCCAACGGCGACCGCTTCCGGCAGATGGTGCTGTCGCGAGGCAACACCGAAGACCTGGCCAAAATGTATGAGGCGTGGCGAGGCGCTCCGCCGAATTCGAAGGCGATGCTGAAGTATCGTGGACTGGAAGGCACGGCACCGGCGAAGTAACGCCGCGGCAATCCTAAATTCGACGAAAGTCAGGCTATAGTTTCGGAGGCCACAATCGCGCGCCGTGCAGTAGCCGCAACACCGTCAGCACATCGCCGAAGATGCGATACGCGGCGATATAAGGTGTCCCCGAAATCACTAACTCTCGTGTTCCGATAACGCGGCCAGCACGGCCGATTCTCGGGTGCGTCGCAAGCGTATTGATTTGATTCCGAATCTTGTCGAGCACGCGATAGGCAGCGGCCGGGTCATCGTCCGCGATGTACTGAACCAATTCGGCTAAGTCGGCGCGTGCCGCCGGGTGCCACTCGATCTTCAACCGCTCAGCCCTTCTCAGCCACTATCCAGTCAATGATGGCGCGGGTCTCGTCCATCACAACATCGTGAGGAATGCCGGGACGCGGATCGTCAAGCGCTTCCTGCACCTTGGCGCGAAACCAGGCATCGTGTTCTCGCGCCTCCCGCTGACGCTGAACAAACTCCCGCATAAACGTCCGAACCAGATCAGATGCCGCCCGATGAGTGGCCGCCGCTTCTGCGGCGAAGGCATCCCGAAGTTCAGATTCCAACTTGAGCGTGAAGACGGCTTCTTTGGGCATTCCAAACCTCTTGTAAGTACTATGACTATATCATGTCAGTATGCGAAGTAAAGATCAGCACCGGACCGTCTGGGTCAATGTGCGCTATCACCTTGACAAGTCGGCGCGTCCGAATGCTAGTCTCTGCGACATGCCACCACAAATGCCAATAAACACTCGCTTTGTTCTGGAGCGTGATGAGTTCAACAAGGGATCGAGGCTCGCACTCCAAAATCTGCCGCCAAAGATTAAATGGGCCGGATATGTACAATCCGGATTATTGGTCGTTCTGATGTTGACCGGGCTAGCTTACCGACCTGGAAACGAAATGCAACCCGTTTCTCTTGCTATTTTCATTCTGGCCTGGCTCGTATTAATAACAAATCTAATTGCGCATGGAGCGTAGACAGCACTGCGATTCTCCCCAATGGCGGGCAAGGAGATTTGGTACGAATTCGACGAGACGGGCTTCCATTGTGGTCTAGCAAACGCGGAATCACATCTGAAATGGCCCGCGATTTCTAGCTCTAACGAAACGGATTCACTATTCTTCGTCATCGAATCGGGCATTCTGTTTTATACGATCCCGAAGCGAGCGCTTGCGGCGGACGACATCGGCTCGCTACGACAGTTGCTGGCGGAGAAGGTCCGTTCTCGGCCGTAATTGGCGTAACATCACCGCCCGAACCCAACTCGCCACCCCGCCCCCTCTCCCCGCATTGCTCGAATCCTCCCTTCTTGGCATAATTATCAAGCTCTGGCCATGTAACGACGCTGTCGGGTGAATCTCGCTCCGGCGGCGCGTCGCTGCCCAATGACATTTTTCTCGAAGATCTTTTCGCCCACCAGGAACCGGCGTCTGAACGAGCTCATCGGATTCCTGTTGTGCGTCTCCGCGCTCCTCCTTTTTCTCTCGCTCGCGTCTTATTCGCCGCTCGATCCTTCGCTCAACAGCGCCTCCATCCTCACCGGCTCGCACGCTGCCCGCAACTGGATCGGCATCCTCGGTGCCTATCTCTCCGACCTCGTTCTGCAATTCTGGGGCGTCGGCTCGTTCCTCCTGCCCGTCTTCATGGTGATGCTCGGAGCGCGCTGGTTCCGCTCACGCGCGGTGCAATCGCCCATCGCAAAGACGCTGGGCGCAATCTGGCTGCTGCTTTTCGTGCCCGCGCTACTCGCGATTCTTCCTGGCCATCTGCGATGGATGGGCTCGATCCCCATCGAAGGCCTCGTCGGCCGCATCGTCGGAGACGTCTTAATCCGCTACCTCAACGTCGCGGGCGCCTACATCGTCTGCACAACAGTTCTGGCCGTCGCGCTCTATCTCACCACCGCCTTCTCATTTTCGGCGATTGAACTCTGGGCGCCTACTCGCTTCGCTTTCGTTGTGGCGCTAAGAGAACGCTTCAAAGACTGGCAGGATGAGCGCGAGCGTAAGCGTCAGCAGAAGGAACTGGAAAAGCGGCGCGCCGAGAAACCAACTGTCACTGCGCAACTCGTTCCTGCGCGCCAGCGCCCGGAGAATCCGCGCCAGGAATCGACACGCAACGATTCTCGGTATAACGAATCTCCACAACACGATTCGCGGCAAGACGATAGCGACAGTGAAATAGCATCGAGCGCTGCTTGCGCCGCAACCGCTCCGCGCACTGGTATCGAGCGCATGAGCGAGGAAGACGAATCCGCATTCGCGCCCGCGCCGTCGGCGCCCCCTGCTGGCATCGACGTTGAAGTCACCGACCGCGCTGACTCCGAGCGCAAGGCGAAGACTACTCTCCCGAAAATCGCGGGCAGCTATAAGCTGCCGCCATCGAGCCTGTTGCATCGTCCCGATGAGCAGCAAGCCGTGCACGAAGAAGAGCTCAAACTCATCGCGCAGGTTCTGACTGCGAAATACGCGGAGTTCAACGTCCTTGGCCAAGTCACGCAGATCAATCCTGGACCGGTTGTGACCACCTTCGAGTTCAAGCCCGAAGCGGGAATCAAGTACAGCCGCATCATCGGGCTCACCGACGATCTTTGCTTAGCGTTGCGCGCGGAAAGCATTCTCGTCGAACGCATGCCGGGAAAGAGCACAGTCGGCATTCAGGTGCCGAACCGCGATCGCGAGATTATCTGGCTGCGCGAGAACATTGAGTCGCAGGAATTCCTCGGCACGAAATCGAAACTCACCTTGGCGATGGGCAAAGACATTAACGGACGCATTGCGGCCGCCGACTTAGCCGGCATGCCTCATCTGCTAATCGCCGGCTCGACTGGCACGGGCAAGAGCGTGGCTATCAACGCCATGATCATGTCGATTCTCTATAAGTCGACTCCTGACGAAGTACGACTGGTGTTAGTTGATCCGAAGCGGCTGGAGTTAGGGAACTATGAAGGTGTTCCGCATCTGTATACGCCAATCATCACTGAGCCTAAGCTGGCCGCTAATGCACTGCGCAATGCGGTTCGCGAGATGGAGCGGCGACTGAAACTGCTGGCTGCCAAGGGCGTTCGCAACATCGATAGTTACAATCGGCTGTTTGACGACACGCCGAGTTTATTCAGCGACCAGACAAATCCCGAGGACGGTCCGATTCCGAAGATCGTCATCATCATCGACGAGTTAGCTGACTTGATGATGCTTGACGGCAATAACGTGGAAGAGTCGATAACTCGTCTGGCGCAGATGGCGCGCGCCGTTGGCATCCACTTAGTGCTGGCTACGCAGCGTCCATCGGTCGATGTAATCACGGGATTGATCAAAGCTAACTTCCCCGCTCGCGTGTCATTCCGCGTAGCGACGAAAGTCGATTCGCGCACTATTCTCGATGCGAATGGCGCGGAATCGCTGCTTGGTAAGGGCGACATGCTCTATCTGCCTTCGGGCTCGGCGCGCGTGCATCGGTTGCATGCTCCTTATGTGACCGAAAAAGAAATTGCTGCGGTGGTGGAATTCTGGAAGGCGCAAGGACAGGCGCAGTATCAGGAGAAATTCCTGGAGACGCCGAAAGAAGATCGCGATGCAGCGGTTGGAGACGATGGCGATTCGGGAGAAATTTCGGCTGACGACAATGATCCGCTCTTCAACGATGCGGTTCGGCTGGTGATCGAATTCGGCAAAGCCTCGACTTCCCTGCTCCAGCGCCGGTTGCGCATCGGCTACGGACGCGCTGCGCATCTTATCGACCTGATGGAACGCGACGGAATCGTCGGCGCGGCGGATGGGCCGAAGCCACGCGAAGTGCTGAAGCGTCCTGATTGGATCTCGGAGATTGAAGAGTCGATGCGGTAGGAAGTTAATTTAGGTTTTGCATCCCCCCCTCGGCGACCTTGACAAGTGACAATGTACACTTTACGGTGATCAAGGAGCAAAACGCTATGCCGATGAAAAATCCTTCGCATCCCGGACGCAGTATTCGAAGCGCGTGTCTTGAGCCCTTGGGCCTGTCTGTCACCGAGGGAGCGGAAGTCCTCGGCGTGACCCGGCAAACGCTCAACAACGTCATCCATGGCAAGTCGGGGATCAGCCCGCAGATGGCGATCCGGCTCTCGAAGGCATTTGGCAGCACTCCGGAAACGTGGCTGCGTATGCAGCTCGCCTACGATCTCGCGCAGGCGAGAAAAGACGAGAGCAAGATTAAGGTGCGGCGTCAGTATGTGGTGAAGGAACTGCACGCGCAGTAACTCAAAACGGCTCGCCCAAGCAGGGATCGGGCGGCGCCCTTCTGCGATGGGATGGGCCACTCGCAATTCAGGCTAAAGGAGAAAGCTAGGAGGGTCAAAGTCGCAATGGGATGTGGAACCCGATTGCGTTGGCCCCCGCTTGTACATCGCCGTGTAAACCGGCTTGAGTCTGCGATACATCTCGTCAACTATCGCACCGCAACTATCTCTCATCTCCCTGAGATGGTCCCTTTGGGAATCCGGAAGTTGGTGGTCCAAACCGTCGAATGCCGAGATTCGGTTCGAGGTTTCGGGGTGGACCCCATCCGACTGAATCGTGTCCTCACCTGTCAAGAGAATCTGTCGGACTCGCCTAACGCAATCGTGACACTTTAGTAAAAATACCGCGCTTGCACCGGATGCCGCGAACGGGTTCGGCCGCCCGCTCCGAATTCCAATATGGCGTTCGAGGCTCAGCGCAAATAGGTCGGCCTCGAACTCGTGTCCGAGTGCGTCCGCATCACCGCCGACCCCGATCGTCGCCCTTTTGCCGTGCTTCCCTACGTGATGTCCGTACTCATGGGCCAGCGAAAAACGCTCCATGGAGAAGAGAAGCTGCATTCTCGTAAAAGAAGCCGGAAAAGGCACGGGGTGGTGATCGCCGGACAGCGGACCTAAGCCGAACGCGTAATCGCCGATTACCTTTTCCCAATAGTTTGGCAGATCGGCACTCGATTCAATCTTGGCGAGCACGAGTTCCGGTTTGAAAGTGACCATAAGCCGGTCGCCGTCGCGTTCATGCGGCAGGCTCAGAGAGAGCATCCTGCTAATGCTGCTACAAAATGTAATGAACCCCGTGCTCAGCGAGATGACGCTCGCATCGGTGAGGGGAACGCCATATTGTGCCGCGGTGACGTCCAAGGCAGCGCTGCTGCCATAAGCCACTCCACTGTGCAGCGGTATTCCCAGGTGCTGGCATGCAGTTTCAATTTCCTGCGAGAGCATATGGACGATAAAACGGGTGCAAGGCTCGTCGTGGGGACTTGGCAGTGGAACGTCGGCTATCTCTTTCCTAAACTCTTCGGGCGTAAGTCCGCTGCCGTCCGCGCCTCCCCAGCTCACGCGTGCGATTTGAGCGAGCAGTTCCGGATTTTCGTCAAGCCACCGTATAAGGTCCGCTGGGCTTGGCTGCCCGCCGTCTCGCAACAACCGCTCTTGTAGCTGTCTGCGGAAGTCCTCCGCAGCTTCCCGCTCCCTCTGTTGTTCGATATTCAGTACCAACCGCTGCTCCAAGAACTCACACTTGTGACTAGCATATCCCAAACCGGAACCGAGGAGTGGGAGCCTTCGAGGGACACGGGACATGCGCTACTCGTTTCTTCAGATTCTCTAAGCCAGCCCAGCGTGAATCCCAAGTCCTTCTGCAGCTTTCCGCAACCGCTTGTCCTTCGTCCATAGAAGGGTCGATGGATTGAGGAAGACTGAGGCTATCAGGTGAGCGTCGGTTAGTCCGATGCCTAGGTTGTAGAGATGGCGGGCCTCGATCATTCTCCGCACTTCGCTTGGTTGGGCTACTTGCACCTGGGGTAAAAGGTCTAGCAACGCTAACGTCTTCGTACGATCCCGCAAAGAGCCTAGCGCCAGTTCGGCGATGATTGCGGGATGGATAACGATCTGGCCTTCGTTCAGATGCTTTCGCAGGTCGTTATTTTGGGAACCGGGCTTTCGGGAACCGGAGTTGCCTGAACGGAAGTGGTCGATCCAGATCGAGGTGTCGGCGAGAATCAATTCTTCTTTGTTCCTGTCCTAGGACGGCGGCGGGGAATGTCTTTTAATTTCGGCATAGTGCCTTCGAGGGATGCCAGGCGGCGGGCGCTCTCGCGCTCGATCAGGGCTTTGAGAGCTTCGCGGAGGAGCGCGGTTTTTTCGGCTACTCCGGTGAACTCTTCGGCTTTGCGCAGGAGATCGTCGTCGAGCGCTACGGTGGTTCTCATGGCACTGATTGTAGCATCAAATGATGTTGTCTATCGTGCCTTCCGAGCGACGACATTTAAGGAATTGGAGTCTGACGGGAGCCAGTTGTGCCATCACTCACCGTCCCACCCTTGCGCACAGAACGCGCAAGGATGGGGCACCCTCGGAGTGGTTGAGGTCAGGAAGTCAAAATCCCCGCCGCCCTGTGTCTGCGCAGAACGCAGACACTGGACGGGGCACCCTGTTTTTATTTAATTCCCGCCGGGTGAGCCTGCGGCTTGCTGCTTGGCATCCGCTTCGGCTTGATCGGCTGCTTGTTGCTGGTCTTGCAGCGTTTTTTCCGCCGTTGTGTCGGGCGCTGGAGGCGGTACATCCGACGCAACGGTGCCGGTGTCTGGCGCCTTCGGCATACCGTCGGTGCCTTGTTTTTTCGCGAGTTCACCGAGGCCGTTGTTGAGTTGTTCCGCGAAGTGGTTTTGCATTTCTTGCAAGTCGTCCACTTTCACGGCTACGGTTTGCCCGGCTGCGCAGTCCGACTTCTTGCTGGCCGAGACGCTGGCGCTGACAGTGTTATCGGCGTCGGGAGTGTCGGTCAGGCGGGTGAGGACATCGCCCCCGGTGAGACCGCATTCCTGACCGTTCGCCACTACGGTGAGATTGTTGTCGACGACAAAGGTCCGCCGAGCCGGATCAAGCGCGGGGGGGACTTCGTCGGCTGCGGGAGCCGCCGATGGAGCTGAAGATGGAGTTGCGGGCGCAGAGGCTTGGCCGCCTGAGCCGCTATCCTGACTCGCTTGCGCTTGCTGCGCGGCCAGCTGGGCGCTCACTTCGTCAGCAATCGCCTGTTTGACCTCCGGAGTCAATCCTACGGAGGCCGAACCCGAAGCCGATGATGGAGGATATCCACCGTCGTCTCCGTAGCTCGCGGCCGCAGAGTCGGCAGCTGCCTCTTGACGGGCTTCGTAGGCAGACTGCAATTCGGCTGCGATCAGATAATCGGTGAGCCAGAATGCTGGCCCGGCATAGTAGGGATAAGGTGCGAACCAGCCGCCGTAGAAGCCATACCACGGCGCTCCTCCCCAACCCCATAGGCCTACACCCCAGGCGAGGTGAACGCCCCAGGGATGATAGCCCCAGCCATAGAATCCGGGGTGATAAAAGAAACCGGGGTGGAAGCCGTAGTACATGTGACCGTGCCAGTTGTAGCCGCGATAGACGCCAGCGTAGTAGTGGCCGTGGCTGAAGTAGGTACGCGAATAATAGGCGTGGCCGCCGCGATTGAGGTAGGGACGCTGCACGTATCCGCCATGCGCGCCGATGTTGACCACGCGCGCTCCGTTGTGCATGCCGACGACGGTGCGACCACCGTGCAGGCCATTGCTGATGTGCATGCCGCCGCGGTCGATCGATCGAATCTGTCCGTTGGAACGGACACTCGCGGAACCACCACCGCGAAGTGAGACGTTCCTGGTTCCAGCAGGAGTATGACCGGCTGCGCCCGCTCGGCCGCCCCCACCGACGCGACCACCCGCCGCGGCGTGTCCGCCTCCGGCCGTGTGTCCGCCCGCCGCGGTGTGCCCGCCTCCGGCTGTATGTCCACCCTGCGCTGTATGCCCACCCTGCGCAGCGTGCCCGCCTTGCGCGGCGTGCCCGCCTTGTGCTGCGTGTCCACCTTGCGCTGCGTGTCCACCTTGCGCGGTATGTCCGCCTTGAGCTGTGTGCCCACCTTGCGCGGCGTGTCCACCCTGCGCGGCGTGTCCGCCCTGCGCGGCGTGTCCGCCTCCGCCGCCCTTTGCTGGGGCCGCGTGGGACGCGGGCTTGCTACCACCAGATTTGTGCTCCTCCTGCTTAGGAGGTCCGCCAGCTGAAGCAACTGCGGTAATGGTGAGAAGAACCAATAAGAGGGACCACTTCGGCACGATGCCTGTCCATAGGTCACGCAGATTCATTTGTCACTCCTCCGATGTACTTCGCCGATGCTACTTCGCAGAAAGATACGAAAGTCGTGTTCACAAACCCGTCCGCACAAAATAAGTTTCGTCCCGTCAACAGCTTTCTGGGGCGGCGTGGAAATTCCTGTCCACGACCACAACTGGCCGTGGTAAATGTGGGTACATGAAATTCCACACAGAATACCTGACTCTGCACACGAAAACCAAGCGTGCTTACATTCACCTGACTCCTCAGGTCGAAAGCGCGCTCAAGAAGTCTGGAATCAGGGATGGGATGATCCTCGTCTCCGCCATGCACATCACCGCCGGAGTCTATGTTAACGACAACGAGAGCGGGCTGATCAAAGATATCGACCAGTGGCTGGAGACGCTTGCGCCCTTCCGCCAGAACTATCAGCACCACCAAACGGGGGAAGACAACGGCGACGCGCACCTGAAATCGTTGATCATCCACCACGAGGTCATCGTGCCTGTCACCAACGGAAAACTCGACTTCGGCCCCTGGCAGCAGATCTTCTACGCCGAGTTCGATGGGCAGCGCGACAAGCGGGTCATCATTAAAGTAATGGGAGAATAGGCCGGTTGATTTATCCTCAAAGGCCATAGCGCTATCACTTTCAGATGTCAGGAGCCCGTCGATATGAGCGAAGAACTCAAGGAATTGCAGGAACACGCCGAGCATGCCCGCGAGCATCCCGACCTGGCACCGGTCACACTCACCATGGCGGTGCTGGCGGTGCTGGTGGCGACGGCGTCGCTGCTTGGCCATCGCACTCATACCGAAGAAATCATCCTGCAGAATAAGGTGACCGATCAGTGGGCTTATTATCAGGCTAAGAATATCCGCCTTCACAACGACGAGTTATTCGCCGATCTGGCCAGCGTGGTGGCGTCCAAGGATGCTGAGGGTGCGGCCAAGTTTCAGGAGAAATCCCGTGGCGAAGCCGAGCGCTATAAAGAGGAGAAGAAGGAGCTCGAAACCAAAGGCCACGAACTGGAGCGGGAATTCGCGCTCACGCACCGCAAGGCCGACCGCTTTGATCTCTCGGAGGTCTTTCTGGAGATCGCCTTGGTCATCACCTCCATTACTCTGCTGTCGGGCCGACGAATCTATTGGCACCTCGGGCTGTTTATGGCTGCGGCTGGCGTCCTCATTGCCGCCTCGGTTTGGATGGTGCGCTAGCGGCGGGCAAGGTGCGACGGACGAGAACTGACGACCATTCGTCGGCGGTGACTGCGCTCCGTCAGCACAACTCTTGGGGCATGGTTTAGAAGACAGCTTGGACAACTAACTTGCTGCAACGACAGGTTAGTAAATTCTTATCCCACAACGACTGTTCGGCCTTGCGCGTGCAATGTTCGTTGAGCTTTCTGGCTAAAACTCCGACCAAGAAAAGACTGGACCCAGCCCATGCTGCAAAAATGCGCCAACCCCACCTGCGCCGTTCCGTTCCTCTCGCTGCACAAAGGCAAGCTGTTCCTAGCAGAAACTTTCCCTGATCCTGCAGCCTTCGATGGCAATCGGCGGAAGCTGCGGAGGCGAGAACATTTCTGGCTATGCGATGCCTGCGCGGCCCACTTCACGCTGCGTTTCGACCCCACGCAAGGGATGTTGACCGTCCCGCTTAACTCACGCCCAAGGCCGAACCTGCTCGAGCGGGCCGCAGCCAATGGTTACTGAGGCATGGGAAAGCTGATGGATTACCCAATCACGAAGCGCACGTCTTGTTGCGTTTGCGGTCTCGACACTTTTCGCCACAAGGGATGGTTCCTGGTGGTGGAAAACCGCTGGCTCGACCGCCTCAAGATTCTCTCCTGGCATGCCTCGCTCGCGGCGCAGAAAGACATGCGGAGCGTCTGCTGCCGCCAGCATCTGAAAACCTTAATCCGGCACTGGCTGAACCAAGCCAGCCTCCGCCTTCCCCCAATCCACGAGGCGCCGCTGCCGATCGGCAGCGATCCGAATCTGGCCGATATCGATCTCGGTCCTGATGCGGTAGGTCGGCTGCTCGGCGAGTTGGCGGTCCATCGCGAGTCGTTTTCACGCGTATGGTCAGGCTCCGCCGCAGCGCTCGAATGCATCGTCGACGCCTTGATCACCATCGGAGATGAAAATCAACCGCATGCCCTCGAATTTCATCTTTCCGACCAACTGCGGTCCACGCACGGACTGTCGCTCCAATAAGGCGCTGGCAGAGTCTAGCTCTGCCAGCGCTCCCGCCATACTTGCCAATCTTTTTCCATGGCGTCGGCCATCTTCTCCGCCGCATTGATCAGCCAGTTCGCTTTCCGCCCGCGCACGTCTTTTAAGATCGGCCGCCGCTTTTCTTCCGTCCCCACGTGAATATTCGCGGTCTCCCGTCCCATCGCCTCCAGCAGCCGGCACTCCCCGCGGCTGGTGCCAAGCGCCTCCAGTTCAATCCGCGAGCAGTGTGGCGACAAGCGCCGCACGATCCAGTGCCCCCGCAACTGCACATACGGATCGAGACATCGCACCGCCCGCCGCAGAATCGCCTGATACAGAATCTCAGCGGGCACATGCTTCGGGTACAGCCACTGCAACGCCGAAGCGGTCAGCGCCTTCCCCTCCCGCGCTATACGACCGCCCTTCCATTCTGCGATTGCCACTAAGCGGACCCGACCCAGGCTGCCCATGCCCGCCCGGCGCCGTGCGAGCCGGTACGGAATCCCGCGCTCCGGCAGCAGATGCTCGATCGCTTCGCGCGCGCTCTCCGGTATCTCTCCCTTCACCGTCGGAAGCCGATCCATTTTCGCCCAGAAGACTTCCGGATCCCGCAGCTTGTTCTCCGCGATCTCACGCAGCCACACGTGCCGCTCGCCCAAGATGAAGGGCATCCCGCCTTCCTCCATGCCGCGTTCGTATCCCTCTAGAATCGCCTCCGCCGACTCTTTCGGCTTCATCGTCAGATGCTCTTCGCGGGCGGCCAGCAATGCGCTGGTCGCCAACCGCACCAGGTCCATGGTGTAAGGAAACAGACAGGCTTCATCAAAATCGTTGATACCCCAAACCAGCCGTCCATCGGTATCGCGCCAAGTGCCAAAGTTCTCGACGTGAAGATCGCCGACGGAGAGAATGTGCGGCACGCGATCCAGTTCCGGACATACGTCTGACCACACTTGCGCCCAGCGATAGAACGTTCCTCGAAAAAACGGAAAAAGAGCCAATGCCATCTGCTCATGCTTGTAGCGCAGATCAGGTTCCACAATGCGGATACGCTGCCGCAGCCAATCCTCATACTTCTTCGTAGCCTTAACGATATTCATGATGGGTTAACGATAACGGATAGACACAATAAGAAGATAGTCACGCTCTGTCAAGACGATCCGTGACTCGGCGGCCAGTGGTAAGAAAAAGCGCTCTGAGAAATTCCGCTGGGAGAATTAAAATGTATCCATGTACCACTACAATCCATCAACCGCCCTGGAAGAGCTGACCGAAGAGTCGACCCTGCCCAATCCGGTGCACGTGCGCGACATGATGTTGCGGCACAAGCTTAGCGCCGATCAGTCGCTCGAGCTGAACCGTATTTTTCTCGAATACCAGAAATTTTTCGGTGAAGCGCAGAAATTGGGCAAGACGATTCTTCAGCGTCTGGCAGCCTGACGCGCTCGCAGGCTGCGAAACTTCGACGCATTCGAGGCATCCCTTGTCTCGAAAACTCTCATCTGATAACGGCCGCAGTTCGCGGCTGTAATTCATCTCGATCGAAAGAGAGTCGACCGATGGTCAACGAGCCGAAGACAGCCCAGCCGCCCGCGGATCAGGAGCAACCCAGCCGCAAGAAAGAAAACAACCCCTTCAGCGAAGACGAAAAGCACGGCACCGGAGCCCATCGCCGCTCCCCGGGCAACGCCGAGGAATATCAAGGCGATCCGTCCGTACAGCCCCCGCGCTCCAGGGATTGAGGACGATACGGAGGAGGATGAACGGCGGTCGGCGTAGGGTCTCTAACTTGTCGGGGCACGATGCATGCGCAGGGGCAACACGGACGTGTAGTTCTGAAAACCTTGATCGGTGGTGAAGATGGCCCAGCTGCGGCGGTGAGCAGCGGCGCAGACTAGAAAATCTACTGCCGACCCAGCAATGCCTTTGAGCGGCAGCGATTATTCATGCTCGCAGCTTCTTCGTAATCCGCTAGCTCGAGCGGATTCTCCGGGAACGCCCACAGGTAGTCCCGTAACTTGCGAAACTGCGCCTCCTCGCGAAGGCCCGAAAGCAATTCCTGGCGAATTGGTCCCAACATCTGCACTCGCCCATCCCGAATCAGTTCGGCGAGCGACTGGGTTAAGCGAAGATCCTCAGGGCTGAGATTCTCGGGCCGCCGCCGCAGGGCCAGCGACCAGACGGGAGTATCGACGAGTACCATCATGAGCTGCGACGGGATATCTTCGCGTTGCTCGCCCGTGTAAATCATCACACATTTGTATGTGTATATCGAATGCGATACTCGTCCGTGAATCGTCATTCCTGCGAATGCTAGAATCTCGCCAATGCCTAAACCTTCCGCTGCCGCTCGCGCCCGCAAAATCAAATTAATTATTTTCAACGTCGATGGCGTGCTTACTGACGGCACGATATGGATTTTTCCCGCGCCCGGCGCTTCGCAGTCAGGCGCGCCGCTGAGTGCATTGGAGCGCTCCGCGCCCGGCTTCTCGCGACAAGAAGGTCACACCACCAGCATGATCGAAGCTAAGGGCTTCCACGCGCACGACGGCACGGCCATTTCGCTGGCGCGGCAAGCGGGGATCAAGACTGGAATCATCACCAAGCGCTTGTCCGAGACGGTCGCCCTGCGCGCGCGCGCGCTAAGAATGGATCACATCCACCAGGGTGTGCAGGATAAGGCAGGAGTGTTGGCGGAAATTTTAGAAAAAGACGGAATCACGTCAGCCGAGGCCGCTTTCGTGGGCGACGACGTAATCGATCTACCAGCGATGCGCATGTGCGGAATGGCCATCGCAGTGAAGAATGCGCGCCCCGAGGTCAAGGCCGAAGCACACTGGATTACGCCGCACAGCGGAGGCGACGGCGCGGCGCGCGATGCTGTCGAGTACATCCTCAAGGCGCAAGGCAAGTGGAAGCAGGCGGTCGAAGATTATATTGCGGAGAAAAACTGAGATCTAATAGCTTCCGACAAAACTCCTGCGGACCTATAGCCGTTCAATGAGTCTTGCGAAAACGCAGTTATTTCGGCTCCCACACGAAACTTACGTTCTCCCAAAGGATGCCCGTATGGGGAACGTTCATGGTGCCCCGGTGAGTGTCCAGGTCTAATGCGACCCTCTGTTCCGCAGAGAAATAGCTCTCAAGGTCCCAGGATTGAAAAGGCTCATCCGACGCAATCTCTTCAAGACCAGTTCCGTCCGGCTGAATGCGAAAGATGGCCGACTGCCGGCACGTAGGAAAAGGAGCCCCTTTTATCTTGCACTGGGAAAAAGCAAGGCCTTTGCCATCGGGAAGCCATGTCGGACAGGACGTATCGCCCTCCCATAGCTTCCTCGCTCCTGTCCCGTCCGCATTGATGGTCCAGATGGAATTGTGGCCGACGGAACGGCAGAACGCCAACTGCTTCCCATTCGGCGACCACCGCGGATGCTCCCCGTCCGCTATACGTGTGAGATTCTCGCCATCCTTTTCGATAACTGCGATCGTCGGTTTCGTGCTGTAACCTATGGTAACGGCCAAGTTCTTCCCATCAGGAGACCAATCCGGGTCGCATGCGCCTCCATCCGCGCGCGCCAGGTTCCTGCGACCCGAACCATCGACGCCTATGATCTGAAGCTGGCCTCTGTCATCCCATGTCCACGTGCAGTAGGCGATCATTTTGCCGTCCGACGAGAGCGCCGGGAACCTGCCCCATGCGAGCCTTCTCGGAGATGAACTCGGAGTATCAATGACAAAGATTCCCGCACGGTCTCTGATTTTACCGACACCCCATCCATGCCCCATGTGCTCAGGCCGACGTTCCTCTACTGCGAACTTCTTTATCTTCCACTGCATTGTCCCGGCTGAATCCTGGCAGCCTGCTGTCACAGCCGAGGCGGCGACGAAGCATGAAACCGCGATGAACAGAAACAGGCGGGTCGAGGTCATCTTGGGCATTATCCCTTACCACATGTTTTTCGGGTAGAGGATTTGGATGGAATTTCGGAAAGAGTTCGTTGGTCGTCTCAGCGCTGAAACGCCCACCGGTTGCCGGTTTGGGGCGTGCTCGGGTTTGGCAGCCGGTGGGCGGTCGTTCTCCTTACTCACCCTGTCGTTTTCAGGAGCAATGCAGCCTCAAACCCGCCGGCGCAGCGAAAGTTTCGCGGGCGCGAGAAATTTGTCGATTTTTTTCCTAAGTTATTTGCCGCACGCCACTTAGTCGGAAATGGCGAGAGTCTTCGCGGCCATCAACTCGGCGAAGCGTGGGTCCTTGCGCAGGCTCGAGAATTCATCGTCCTTATAGACCGCCTTGATCCCCCTGTACCCCTCTTCCATGGCTTTCTTCAGATAATGCAGGGAGCGGTCGGTCTCGCCCGTCCTGGCGAACAACTTGGCAAGGACAAAGTCGTAGTGAGCACGATCTTCAGGCGACGGAAGTTTTGCCTCGAGCCCGGCATGCGAGCTGCGATCGAAGATCTCGGGATCAAGCTCCAGCGCGTTTTCGTAACATCGAATCGCCTTCTCGAACTCCCTCTTGCCGAAATACGCAGTGCCCATGTTGCTGTAGAACGACGCAGCGTCATTCTTTATCGCGATCGCCTTCTCGTACTGCTTGAGGGCGGCGTTGTAGTTGTGGACGGCATAATAAGTGACGCCGAGATTGTTGTAGGCATCGGCATGGTTGCGATCGACGCGGATGGCGTGCTCAAAACTCTTGCGCGCGGGTTTATAGTGCTGCAACATCAGCTGGCAGATGCCGATCTTGTTGATGAGAGTCGCGTTGCCTGATGTGCTTCGAAGCGCAGCTTGATAGTAGTCAACGGCATCGAGATAGTTCTTCTCAGTGCGCAGTTCGTCGCCACGGCTCTCGAGTTCGGCAGGCGAAGCCTGCGCGGGAGGTGGCGCCACGCGATGGAGCGGGGGAGGGCCAACTTCCACCTGTTCTGAACTCTGAGCTTGAACTGGGATGACGAGAAGACAAGCGAGAGGAACTAACAGAGAGCTGACGCGGATCCAGGAAAACATATCCCACCCCCGGCCGTACCTACAAATCTACAGAGATTCAGAGCATTTCAGAGCAGGGCGCAGCTTGGCGATCCCACTCCTAAAACCCTCAACCACAAAGGATGCAAAGTATCACGAAGGCTTTTGGTCTCAGGCATTTCCTTCGTTCACGTTAGTAGCCCTTGCGGTTAATGATCTTGCAAATTACCCGCTACCCACGAAGCGGGCGTTGTAAATGCTGCTTGCACTTTTTAGGCCGCGAAATCGGAAGGCCTTTCTACGCCCACCTATTGCGGCGGCAGGCCGCTGTCACCCGCCTTAGACGGCGCAGGTGCGGGCTTATCATTTTTATCTTTGTCCTTATCCGAAGACGAGCTGTCTCCCCGGAATACGCCCACAATCTTGCCGAAGAGACTCTTCTTCTTCTGAGTCTCTTCCTCTGATGGTTGGACACCGGTGGCAGGCTGCGGGTTCCCGGGGGTGACCGGCGGGGGCAGCGCTCTCTCTGAGTTTCCGCCGAAAACGCGAGAAAAGAAGCCCTTTATGCCGCTGCTCTGGTCGCATGTATCGTGCGGCTCGGTGCCGGCTACAAAGGCAATCGTGTAATCGTCGGGACAGGCGGGGGTCGCCAGACGGTTCGTGATCTTGTCGAGTTGCACGTCAATCACGCCTTGCGGCTGGGTGAATGGCTTTACATCGTCATACTGCGGGAGCGCCACGGCCCTCTTCATGAACTCCGCCCATATAGGAGCCGCGGTCTGCGCGCCACTCAAGCGAATGTCGCTGTAATCGTCGTATCCAACCCATACAATGCAGAGCAGATTGCTGGTGTAGCCGGCAAACCAGCCATCGTGCGAAGTGCCCGTCTTGCCCGCCGCCGGAGCCGTAAAGCCAAGCGTGCGCACTGCATACGCGGTGCCGAAATTTATCACGCCTTCTAGCATGTTGGTCATGACGAAGGCAATGCGCGGATCCAGCACCTGCGACTTCGTGGTGCCGAAATTCACGACCACGTCACCCGCACTATTGCGCACCGAATTGACAAACACCGGCGAAAGCCGCAAGCCGCCATTGGCAAAAGTCGTATAAGCGGCCGTCATGTCGACAGGCGTTGCGTCATAGGCGCCAAGCGCCATGGCCGGAGTAGCTTTCACCGAGGTGATTCCGGCGGCCTTCGCTAAGTCGGCGACCTTGTCGTAGCCGACTTCTTCGGCCACTTTGACGGTTGCGTTGTTGAGCGAAAGCGCCAGCGCGTAACGCAACGTGACGTCGCCGTGATACTCCTCTTTATAGTTGCGCGGCTCATAAATCTGATCGCCATAGGAGAATGTTGAGGGCTGATCGGTCACGGTCGACGCCGGAGTGATCACGTTGGTTGAGCCGTCGAGGGCCGTGTTCATGGCCGCCGCATAGACAAACGGTTTGAAGATAGAGCCCGTCGGCCGCTTGGCGAGCGCGTGATTCAACTGGCTCATGCCGTAATTCCGTCCGCCGACGAGCGCTTTGATTTCGCCGGTGTGGGGATCCATCGCGATCAGCGCCACCTGCGCCTGGGGGCCTGGCGTGACAGTCGTTTCGAACTTATTCTTGCCGATTTTCTTTTTGTGCGTACGCATCTTGGTGATTTGATCGTCGACCAGCTTGATACCGGTTTCGACCGCCTGTGCCGCCGCCCGTTGCAGGTCAGGGTCGAGCGTGGTGTAGATGCGATACTCCTGCTCATTGAGTTCGTGTTCGTTCAGCTTGCCGACGACGGTGTCGCGCACCATGTCGACGAAGTAGGGCGCATCGCTCGCCTCGACGTTCGGCGGAGCGAGCTTCAGTGGCGTCGCCTTCGCCTTATCGGCTTGTTCGCGCGTGATGTCGTGCGTGTCGACCATCGCCTCGATCACGGTATTGCGCCGATCGAGTGCGCGCTCGGGATGGCGATACGGTGAGAGATAACTCGGCGCCTGGATCAATCCAGCGAGCAGCGCGGCTTCCGGCAGCGTAACGTCTTTGAGGTCTTTGTTGAAATAGGAGCGCGAGCCTTCGGCCAGCCCTGAAATGGTGAACGATCCGCGCTGCCCGAGATCGACGCGGTTGGCATAGAACTCAAAAATCTGCTGCTTGGAGAATTTCTGTTCCAGCTCAACCGCGATCAGCATTTCGATCATCTTGCGCTTGAAGGTTTTCTCCGGGCTTAAGAAGAACGCCCGCGAGAGCTGCATGGTGATGGTCGATCCGCCCTGCTGATGGCGCTGATGTGTGAAATCGATCCAGGCGGCTTCGGCCAGCCGTAGAAAGTTGACTCCGTTGTGCTGAAAGAAACGGCGATCTTCGATCGAGGTAACCGCGTCCACCATGACCTTGGGGATCTCGTCGTACTTCACCAGTTGGCGCTTGGAGCGCTGCTCGGCATCGAATAGCGAGGTCAGCATCTGCGGCTCGAGCTCATAGGCCGCGAGATCGCCGGAGACGCGGCTGTTGATCGCCGTCACCGCACCATCGGCAACGGTAATGGTTGCCGGCTCGGGACTGTGGTACGACCCAGGCCCGGGCTGCACTTCAATCGAGCCGGTTTTCAAGTGATAGCTGCCGAGCGGCGACTCGCCCTCCTTTTCGGTGTAACCCGCATGGCGCAGCTCGGCCGCAATCTTAGTGACGGTCACCTTCGATCCGACCCTGACCACCTGCGGAGCAGCAAAAATCTTGGCCGAAGCGGCAAACACCGGACTGCGAAAACGCTGCTCGATAATGCGGTCATACTTCACATACCAGAAGATAAACACGCCGACCAGCAGTATCGAGACGCAGAGAAAACCAAGGAGAGAGATGCGCACCAGAGGATCATTGGCCAGCAGGCGGTTTCCGCGGCCTCTTCCCCGCTGGTTGGCACCTCGGGATGACGGGATTTTCAGCTTAATAGCCATGGACACAAGCGTGCTTCATGCCTGAGAGCAATTCTCAGCCCGCAACCGATGAGTGGCGTTGTCACTGATTCTAAATCGATTCTAAATCACCGAAAGGCCCTTACTGCATTGGATGCGTGTCAAAGGATGGACGGGGTGTGGGAGGAGACTAGGCGGCTGTAGAGTTGGCTCGTTGTGCCGACAAAGGTCACCTTACCACCAAGAACACGAAGGTAGACGAAGGAAAATCAGAAAATGGTCCTTCTTGAACCTTGGTGCCCTTGGTGGTTAGCGATTTTGCTATTCGATCTCGCGCACCGGTTTAGGAAGCGCTGCTCCAGCGGTGGCCAGCACCATCAATCCTCCGGCGAGCAGAAACATATACTTCAAACTCCACGCCACTAAGAAACCTGCTACCGCAAGTGAGATCGGGGTTATCCCATACGCGGCTAACATCAGCACGCTGGCCACGCGCCCGCGCACCGCTGTGTCGATCCGCTGCATGGCCCAGGCGCCAATGTGGACGTTGACCAATCCGGCGGCCGCGCCCATGACCACGAGAACGCTGGCAATGCTCCAAACACTTCCCATGAGACCGATGGCTCCGAGGCAAAGACCTAATACGACCGAGACCAGAAGAATCAGGATGCCGCGCCGACGTATCTTCCAAACGCCTGCCAATAGCGCGCCCAGCAAGCTTCCCCCCGCCACCGCCGAAATCACAATGCCGTACACGGCTGGCGAGCCGAATTTCGTTTTCGTCAAGTACGCCAGGCCGATCGCCACCGGCCCGGCAACGCAGAAATTCATAATCGTCGCCAGCAGCATCAGCGAGCGCAGCGGAACATCCTTGCCCACGTACGCGATTCCTTCCGCAATCGAGTGCCACACCGCCTTCCGCGCGGTCTGAGATTTGGGCGGATCAGGGAGCTTCCACAGCGCGCCGATGATGAACAAGAAGCTGATCGCATCCACGAAGAAGGCCCACGCTACGCCCAGCGTTTTGATCACAAACCCCGCTGGCACCGGACCGAGAATTGTAGTCAACTGACCAGTGCTCTGGCTGACCGACGAGGCCGCGACCATTTGCTCGCGCTTCACGAGCGAGGGCATGAAGGCGGTTTGCGCGGGGACGGCAAAAGCGTCCGCCACACCGAACGCAACCGCCAGAGCGTACAGTTCCCACGTTTGCAAAATATGCGCCCACACTAGAACGCCTATCGCTGTGACCAGAACGGTGCGCGCCGACGCCGTAGCCATCATGATTTTTCGCGCGGAAATGCGATCGCTGACCGCGCCGCCCATCAGCATAAGGAGCGCCCGCGGAATGGCTCCCGCCATCATGATTGCGCCCATGGCCACAGCGGAACCGGTCTGCTGCAGGACGAGCCAGGGCAATGCGACCAGGTAGAACTGATCGCCAAGAAGCGAAATTGTGCCGCCGATCAACCAGAGGCGATAGTCGGGATTGCGCAGCGGATGCTCGACGGTGGCGCTCGAAATAACGGAAGTTGGAATGGTTGCTGCAGTCGCCATAAAACCCTCCTCAAAATAGGAAATTGGCCGGTGGGAAGGCCCGGGAGCTATGCCGGGGACGCGGCCGATTTCTTGTTTGTAAATGTATATTTACATTTACATTTATGTCAAGTATTATTTTCCCAGCCTGATATAAAAGGAGCCATGGCCACGAAAACGCTCGCCCCGCAGCAGGCCCGCAGCCGCGAATCCACGCGCAAGCTGCTGAAGGCGGCGGCCGAAGTGCTGGGGCAGCACGGGGTCGAGGGCGCTACCATTCCGCGCATCGCCGAGCACGCGGGATTGACGCCGGGCGCCATTTACCGCCGCTTCCACGATAAAGAGGCGTTGCTCGAAACCATGATCATCGGCATCCTCGAGCGGCAGGACGAGCGCTTGCGCATGGGGCTCACTCCGGCCATGGCGCGGCAGATTCCGCTGTCCGTGTTTGCCGAGCAGCTCATCTCCAATATGCTGGTCAGCTATCGCGCCAACGCCGGGTTATTACGCGCCATACGCCAGTTCGCGCAGGGACGCGATAACACGACTTTTTATAAGCGAGTGGTCAGGCTAGAGATGCGCACGTTCGAATACCTGGTCGAGTTGTTTTTGATCCATCGAAAAGAGATCAAGCACCCGGATCCGAAAACAGCGGTGTCATTCGCAGTAATCGTGCTGACCAGCACTCTCGTAGAATTAATCCTGGTCGACCACGATCTGAGGAATTGGCAGGCGGTGATTCCAAGAGATGACCAAACCCTCAAGCGCGAACTGCTGCGCTCTTTCTTAAGTTATCTGGGAGTCGAGCAAAAGGCGTAACTGATTACCAGGAATCGTCCAAGGAGGCGAATGATGAGCGACGGAACGAATTCGGCCACGCTGGTAAGTTTATTAGCAACGAGGGCATCGTCAGCTAACGCAGTAACGAATTACTCTTCAACGCGCCGCCAAGTGCTCGCCGGCGTTGCCGTCACTTTGGGCACTCTGGCCGCTGGCTCTCCCGTCCAGGCGCAGATGACCCCGATGAAGGAAGCGCCGGCCACGGCGGCCAACAAAGATCGCACCTCTCTTCACCAGGAGATTGACTACAAGGCAACGCCTCAGCGCATCTACGAGGTGCTGCTCGATGCGAAGCAGTTCGCAGCCTTCAGTGGCATGCCCGCCGAGATTGACTCCAAAGCGGGCGGCGCATTCACCATGTTCGGAGGATTGGTGGTTGGCCGCAACGTCGAGTTGACTCCCAATCAGCGCATCGTGCAGGCATGGCGACCCACCCATTGGGACGCGGGCGTCTATTCCATAGTAAAGTTCGACTTGAAAATGCAGCCATCCGGAACTGTAGTGGTTCTCGACCACACCGGCTTTCCCGCAGGCGACTTCGATTCCCTAGATCAGGGATGGCACAGCCATTATTGGGATCCGCTCAAGAAATATCTGGCGTAAGGAGACGGTGTAGGAAGGTGTCGAAAGAGGAGCAGGCAACGCGGGCAAAAAAGTTGGCCAGCACTTACTGGGAGCTGACAGCTTAGAGCTGACCGGCGTCCTTAGTAGACACCCTTGTTTTTCGTCGAAGGATGAAACTCGATCGTGGTCGAGTAGCCGGGCAGGTCGATCGGCACGCTGTAATCGGCTTCGATGTTGAGGCTGCCACTGCCAAAGCCGCCCACCCGGGACACCTTCACCTGCTTGGGCGTGAGCGCAATATCATAGTTGCGGGCCTGCTTGATCACGGTTTCGCGAATGTCCTCTTCCGTGCGCGTGCTGTAGGTCGCCTCCAGCGCTTCGGTCTTGATCGAATCCTCGAGCTCGTAGTTTGCGAAATATGGCGGAACAACCTTCAGCCCCACCAACGCCAGAGCCGCAAAAACGGCGAAGCCGAAGATTAATTTCAAGGTTGCCATAAAAAACAAACGCCCAATCGCTGGTTGCGACGTTGATCGCGAGTTCTCCATCATGCACCTTAACCGCTGCCGACTAATGCCTGGGTGGGTGCAGTCCTTGGAAATACTCGGTTATGGCAGAAAGTTTAACGTCCTCCTTGTGCAGAGTCGAGCGCTGAACGACTTCCACAGTATCTTCGGTAACCTTCTTTCCCACATTGATTCTAAAGGGGATGCCCACCAGATCGGCGTCCTTGAACTTCACTCCCGGCCGTTCATCGCGATCATCAAGCAAAACATCGTAGCCTGCGGTCTCAAGCTGCCGGGCAATCGCCTCCGAAGCCGTCCGAATCGCCTCGTCTTTCGAATTCGTCGAAACCACCACCACCTCAAACGGAGCAATCGAAGGCGGCAGCCAGAATCCGTTTTCGTCGTTACTCTGCTCGATGGCTGCGGTTAAAATGCGCTCGATGCCGATGCCGTAACTGCCCATGATCGGCGCAACTTCCTTGCCGTTGCGGTCGAGCACGCGCGCGCCCATCGACTCCGAATACTTGTAGCCGAGCTTGAAGATATGGCCGATCTCGACCGCCGTATCGATGCGCAGAGGCGAGCCGCAATTGGGACAATCTTCGCTAGCCGTCACGCTGCGCAAATCCACATATGCCGTAGGATGAAAAGTCTTTCCCGGCGTCAGGTGCTTGACGTGATAGTCCTCTTTATTCGCGCCGCCGATCAGGTTGGTGCGGCCTTCGAGCGCCGTATCGACCAGCAAAATCGGCTTGCCGGAATCGTTCATGTCCTTGGCCCACTCGGTGCCGAGCGGACCCAAGTATCCCGCAGGCGCGCGAAACAATTCGCGAATCTCATCCTCCTGCATGGGGCGCGTCGCCTTCCCTCCAATCGCCGTCGAGAGCTTGGCCTCATTCATCTGGTGATCGCCGCGCAGCAGCAGCACGACGGGGCGCGTGCGGGCCTTGCCTGTTTTCTTATCGTCCTCGGTGATGATCATCGCCAGCGTTTTGATGGTGTGCTTCTGTGACACGCCGAGGAAGCGCGCCACATCTTCAATCGTCTTCTGCCCCGGAGTATGCACTTCGAGCAGCTCACCGTCGCCCTCCGCCGCCAGGTCTTCAACCGGAGCGAGCTTCGACGCGGCCTTTTCCATATTCGCCGCGTAGCTGCACTTCTCGCAGCTCACTACCTGATCCTCGCCCGCCGGAGTCCGCACCATGAACTCCTGCGACTGCGATCCGCCCATCGCGCCCGAGTGCGCGTCGATCACCATATACTTCAACCCGCAGCGATCGAAGATGCGGCAATACGCGTCGTAGTGCTTGAGATAGGAAACGTCGAGACCGGCCGCGTCTATGTCAAACGAATACGCGTCCTTCATGATGAACTGCCGCACCCGCAGCAGCCCTGACTTAGGGCGCGGCTCGTCGCGAAACTTCGTCTGAATCTGATACCAGATCTGCGGCAGTTGCTTGTAGCTGCGGAGTTCCTTGCGAGCAATGTCGGTCATGACCTCTTCGTGCGTCATGCCGAGACAAAGATCGGCGCCCTTGCGATCCTTGAGGCGAAACATGTTTTCGCCCATGGTCGTCCAGCGCCCGCTCGCCTCCCAGATTTCGCGCGGATTCAAAGCCGGCAGATAAAATTCCTGCCCAATCTTGTCCATCTCTTCGCGGACGATCCCCATGATCTTCTGCGTGGAGCGATTGCCGAGGAAGAGAAACGAATAAATCCCCGCGCCTAGTTGGCGAATATATCCAGCGCGAACCAGCAGCTTGTGACTAGCGACCTCGGCATCTGCCGGAGCCTCGCGAAGCGTAGGAATAAAAAGTTGCGACCAGCGGTGCATGAGTATGGTTTCCAATCGATTGAGAATCTCTTAGAGAGAATCCCCTTTCAGGAGAATCATCGATTGTAAATGATGCCTCGCACCGCGCCTCGGATCGGGAGTTCTGGCAATTCCTGCCCGTTAACTCCGAAGACATTAACTTAGATTCCGCAGCTGTCTTTCTTGGCGAACGACACTAGACCAATGTCGGTCAAGCCAAAGTAATTGAAGACGCCCTTGGTGATTTTGCCATTGCTGGCGTGAGCGGTGAAAACCTGGAAGTCACAACAGTCGCCTTCGCCCGACGGATAGGTGAAAGTTACAGTCATGAGCCCATCGATCACTGTGAAATAACCGCCATACGGGTTGTTCTGGCCGTTCAGCTCGGCCGTGCCGCTGTGCGGAAAGCCGTAGCTGCCATTGTCGGTAAGAGAGACGCAGTACGTGCCGTTGGAGCGCTGCGACTGGGTCACAGTCGCCTGCCAATTGCCAGTGTAGCTCTGCGCCATGGCAGCGCTGGTGGTGAGTGCGAAGGCCGCAATCGCCAACGCCATTGCGATAAATCTACGAATGTGTCTGGTCATCTTCCCGAGCCTCCCCATGAAAATTGTAATTTTCGCGCGCCGTGAACCATACCTCAAGGAAGACTCATCAGTTGTCATGGAAATGCAAAAACATTGTAAAAACTTCTGACAGGAACGGGGCCGCCTCACCAGAGCTGGCGCGCGGGTAGCTTGCTAGGCGAGAGTGGCTCTATATAAGGCGACGAGTTTCGCCCAGGCGCGTTCAGCTTGGACCTTATCGTAGATCGGCGCGCCATCGCGCATGGGCATGTCGGGCACGCACCATCCGTGCTGGGCTGGGTAGACTTCGATTTCGGTTCGCACCAGGGCAGCGGCAAAGGCGTCCCTCAGTTTGTCCTTGGCATCGGGCTGCTTCACGTCGTCACTCGACGCGATCCCGAAATACATGCGAGCCTTGATCTTCGGCGCAAGCAAATGCGGGCTATCGGGCTTGTCGGTCACGAGGCCTCCGCCGTGGAAAGACGCGCCCGCGCCGATGCGGTCGGGCACGGTCGCGGCCGTCCTCATCACCAGCGCGCCTCCCATGCAGTAGCCTTGGGTTCCGATCTTTTTTGCAGTGTTCACTTCTTTTTGCGCGTCGAGGAAAGCGACGTAGGCGGCAGCATCTTTTTCGGCGTTGCCGGGCGCGTTCACGGACGCCATCAGCGGCCTCAGTTTCGCCATATCGTCGGGATTCTGAAAGTTGAATTTGGAGGCATCGGTGAAAGGCGCTTTGGACACGCGATAAAACGGATTGGGTACCAGGACGGAATAGCCCTCGGAGGCAATATTTCTGCCAATGGTGCGGAACGACGGCCGTAAACCGAATGCGTCGGGCCAGACCAGCACGGCGGGATAAGATCCGGGTTTCGCGGACTTCGGATTAGGTTTCGGATAAAAGAACGCGGCGTGGCAAGTTCCGTCCGGAGTCTTGATCTCAACGTCGGTTTCGACCATCTCCATGCCAATATCCGCCGTCGCAGTCGATGCTACGGAGGCGGCAATGCCCGCACCCACCAGGAGGGTTGCAAAGTCGCGGCGCGTAATGTCTCCGGTATGCGGGTCGTTCGTCATCGGATTTTCTTTGTCGTCGATCATGGCTTTTATGCGGAAAGTTTAGCGCATTTCGCGATAAGAACGCATCCACAGATCATTACCCATGCCCGGTGTGCCTTTAATTTTGGGTGGCGCAGCGTTCACCGCTGCAATCACCGCCTGTACGAAATATTACTAGTCACGAGATATACTTTTGGCCGAACGATAGGGGCCATGAGCTGGCCTGGCCCGGCAGGGGGTAACGATTTGTTGGAGAGAATAGACGGCCCGGCTACGGAATATCGCGCATCGACCGCTGAGGACTTTTGGGAAGCCCTCTCCCCCCAGAAGTATCTCTTTGGACCCAACAGCAAGCCCATTTTCCGAGGCCAAAGGGATGCAGAATTGCCCCTCGAACCATCCATACTCCGAAAAGAGAATCACCCCGTCTATTCGTCCCTGTTCAGATCGAGCGCGGAAGCCTCAGAAAATCGGATATTCGCAGAGATTTGTGCCCTGCACACATTCGCCACCTATTGCGACTCCGCAGGTCTGCGAATCCCCGGCGACGGTGACGAGTTGAGGAAAAATCTTGACCCCACAAAGGTAATGGATCGGTTCATTTTCCACAGACAATTATGGCCGTCGCGGGAGTACTTCGAAATCATGGCACTCGCGCAACATTACGGCCTTCCCACTAGGTTACTTGATTGGAGTCGCAGATCTTCCGTGGCTGCATATTTTGCGGCGTCTGGAGCGCTCAGGGAATCCGAAGCATGCACTCATGCCGCACCTCGGGGAGGCGGCGAAGACAGAAGATTTGTCGTTTGGGCCCTGAACACCGAGAACCTATATAAATTAAAGAATGCCGAAATCATTCCTGTCCCAGGGAGTAATAGCGCCAACGTAGCAGCGCAGAGTGGACTATTTACGCTGCTAAGGCAGGAGTATTCAAGAGGAAAGCCGTTCACGGGAGCACACTGCCTAAACGACTACGTTGCATCCTGCGGAAGCCAGGATTTAGCAAAAATTACCTTACCTGTGTTAGAGGCGCCACGGATAATTGACCTTTGCGAACGACACAGCGTAACCGCAGCCACTCTATATCCAGATTTCTATGGAGCAGCCAAAGCAACGCTCGATTCTCTGGCCTGTTGGCGAAGATCCGAATGGACAGACGGACGGGATATTCGGGGACAGACAGTGCCCGTATCCGTCAAACAGTAAATTTGCTACAATTTCAGTGGTATAACAGTTATACCTCATGCGATTCCACTTCGATGAGCGCAAGAGCAAGCGCCTAAGAGCAAATCCGAAAAGAGGTATCGGATTCGAAGAGGTCCAGGAGGTTTTTTCACACCCATACTATCTCGACCAGCGCTCCGATTGTCCTGAGCAGTACAGAGCGATCGGTTGGGTGGGCGGTAGGTTGTACGCCGTGATTTTTGAGGTGCGAGAGGACGACGAGGGAGAGTTTTACCATCTCGTGACTCTCTGGAAGGCCACGAATCAGGAACAGGAACTCTATGAAGAGCACTCGTAAACGACAAAAGCCGATTCCCGCCGAATCCATCGCCCGCCTCGCCGACCGGGGCAACGACGTGTCACGCTTCTTCACGAACGCCGGACGCATGATGGCGCCGGGATCGATACAGAGAGTCAATGTGGACTTGGCGGCCGGCATGTTGGAAGAACTGGACCGCGCTGCCAAAGAGTTGAACATTAGTCGGCAGGCCGTAATCAAGACCCTCATCCGCCAAGCCCTTGATCAGCAGTACCGGGCACGAGAGATTCAACCCCGTGCCAGGCGGAGGGCAAAGAGTCTTAGTGAACAAGAGTCACCACAGTTATCGTGAGGAGCCGGATGTGCGGTTCTCTCCGGATAAGACGACAAAAGGTCGAGGCTCACGCCCCGGCCTTTTGCTTTATGCGCTCACCACTGCGCGAGCGCCAGTGGGTCCGACACCGCCTTTCCGCCGCAGGACAGCCGCGGAGATCAGAGTAATAACCAGCCCAACCGGCAGCGGTTCGATAAAAGTGTAGGCCATGTTGACGAAGGGGTTCTGGTAGAGCTGCTGGGAGTGCTGTATGGCGGCGACCCGCGCGGCGGTGGTGGCGGGGTCGAGTCCAGAGGACTGGACGTGGCGAATCTGCGCAGCGAAGTAGCTGTCCATGAAGTGCGGCATGAAGTTGAAGTAGAGGACCTCCCACGTGGCGACGTAGCAGACCGTGGTGATAAGGGCGATCAGGATGCCGCAGGCGAAGGCGCGTCCGAAGGAGATTTGGCCGGCGAGAGTGTTGTCGCGGTAGCTGCGGATGCCGAAGTAGATGAGCAGGAACGACGCCACCATCATCGTGTAGCCGAGAACCATGCTGTGGCTGGGGCCGATCCTGTTCGCGATGAGAAGCGAGCCGTCCATAAGGACGGAAATGATGACGCCGGCGATGAGGCCGAAGGTGAGGACGGTTTTCTTCATTTGAAGCTCCTTGTGCAGAATGCAAACGCGCGAGTGAGGAACGGAGTAACGATACGGTGTAACCGCGCGGGATGTCGTCATCCTTTTTAATGATTTTGCAGGAACGGAGTCAGAAATCATGCTTTCGGGTGACGCGGTCATGCTCCACGCGTCATGGCAGGAGGCCTAGTTCTTTACCGCGCTGGACGGCCTGGGTGCGGCGAGCGGCTCCGAGCTTGTCGAAGGCACGGGCACAGTGGGTCTTGACGGTGTTCTCGGAAACGAAGAGCTGCGTCGCGATCTCACGATTGCTGCAGCCGCGGGCGACCAGGGTGAGGATTTCGAGCTCGCGGGCGGTGATGCCGAGGGTCTGCTGTTGGGCTGTGTTGGGAGCGAAGGGTTCGCGGGCCGGGGTTTCCGCGGGGGCTTTCGCGGGAACCAGCACTTCCCTCACCACGACCGTCTCGGGGATGGTTTCGCCGCTCCTTTCGCGACTATGCGTGATGCGGAGGCCGAGCCAGATGCCGAAGGTCGCAAAGAGTATGGCGATGAGCGCTCCGTAGAGCTCGACGGAGTGTTCGATGACGATGAAGCGGTATTCGGTGTATTGCAGCGTGGCGATAAGGAGGCCGCCGACAAGACCGAAGATGAGGACGTGGCGCTTCATGATGGGGTGGTGAAGAAGTATATCCCCGGCCTCGCAACACTTCTTCAGATATTAGCTTGTAGGGTCGTCCATGTACCAAGGGCCAGCTTCCGAATCATATTCGGGAAACGATTTCCCGGTCACGTCGAAACGAACTACACACCCCATATCCGAACGAAGCCCGTGTAACCCACGCGGGTCGCCCGGTACCTCAAGTTGTACAGTTACACTACCGGGTGTAACTTCGATCACTGTGCCTTTGTTGCAATATGGACGACTGAGCATGGAAACCCTTTGACCAACCTTATAAAATGACATCATTTAGTATCTTTCTCTTCAACAGTTTCATCCCCTTCAACACCTCTTCAGGCATCACAGCTTCATAGTGTGCTTCTGTAACTTGCGAAGTGCTGTGTCCCAACATATCCCTTCCATTCGAGTTTCCGGTTAACCCCCTGAATGCCGTTCCCGACACTCTACGCCCTGCATGGTAGCCTTTCCACGGGCTAACCTTGACTCCGTTGCCGAATGGAGTATCACTCATAATGACTTGGCCTTCAGTTCTCCGGTACTGTCGGGAGCACCCCATCCGCATCGGTTTACTACTAGTTGCGCTGATGCTTATTGTGATCCTGAATGATCGGTGAAAGGTGCAGATCGGCGTCAGCCTCGCTTTCCCATTTCGACCCTCGACAGTCCCCCGCTAGCCGACATTCCGCCTCATCGCCCGCGCAACTGGTTGATTTCAAGCAGGATGGTTGAAATCAGCCACTCCGGTTGCCGAAACTTTTTCGCCCCATCCGCGTTTAAGTCCGTAGGCGCTTCAGAAAGAACCGAAAGCTGAAGGACCTCCGAATCCGGCGAATTGAGAGTCAATCGCCAGACGGGAATGAAAGGGAGGTTCAACTATGAAATACCTGAGATATGCAGTCATGGTCATCGCGTTACTGGCCCTGCCAGTCGCCTACGCGAACGCTGGGGTGGTCGTAGGAGTCGGCCCCGTGGGAATTGGCGTCGGCGTGGCTGGTCCTCCGGCTTGCGCTTATGGCTACTATCCTGATTACCCGTACTCTTGCGCGCCCTATGGCTACTATGGGCCAAGCTACTTCGCTAACGGAGTATTCATCGGCGCAGGCCCGTGGTTCCACGGTTGGGGCTACGGACACGGCTACTATGGACGCGGATATTACGGACGCGCTGGATATGCAGGTCGCGGCTATGTGGGACACGGCTACGTCGCACGCGGTAACGCGGGACGGGGCTTTGAAGGACGCGGCGGCGTGGCGCACGGCGGATTCCACGGTGGTGGCTCCCGCGGCGGACGCTAAGTGACGCATCGGGTCATCTGACCATCGGGCATCGAAATTCAAAGGCCGCTCAATGCAGATGACCCGATGGCGCGATCACCCGATCATTAAACGGCTGGCAGACGCGCTGCCGGCCGTTTTTCTTTTCGTGCTATCATCTCGGCGTGCTGGGCGGACGCACCAACGACGAGTGGATTGCGCAATACGGATCGAGCCATCAGCATCCGGCGAACCGCGTGTGTCACACGCTCGGGATTCCGACAATCCTGCTCTCTTTGCCAATCTTTATTGCGAGCATTTTCGTGCACTGGCTATGGATTTATGGCGCCGCTCTATTCCTGATCGGATGGCTCTTTCAGTTCATCGGCCACGCCTTTGAAGGCAAGCCGCCAGAATTTTTTCACGATTGGCGTTTTCTATTTATCGGAGTGCGCTGGTGGTGGGCAAAGATTCACGGCAAAGCCTGATCGCGTAGTACCGGCGCTACGCCATTGATACCGCACTCCTTTCAGGCGAACATTTTACGAAACCATCGGATTTATTTACAATAATCTTCATGTCGTCAGCCGTTTCCTCCTCGCTCACCTGGGCGCATCCATTGGTTCAGGAATGGTTCACGGCGCGCTTCTCCACGCCAACCGAGCCCCAAGAGCAGGGCTGGCCGCACATCCTCGCCGGCCACACTACGCTTATCTCCGCTCCGACCGGCTCAGGCAAAACGCTAGCCGCTTTTCTAGCCTGCATCAACCGCCTCGTTTGCAAAGCGCTTGCCGGAGAATTGAGCGACCGCACCGAAGTCCTCTACGTTTCACCGCTCAAGGCACTCGGCAACGACATCCAGAAAAATCTTGAGATTCCGCTCGGCGAAATTTTGCAGATGGCGAGCGATCGCGGCCTGCTCATGCCGGAGATTCGCACCGCCGTCCGCACCGGGGACACGCTGATGAAAGATCGGCGCCTGATGCTGAAGCGGCCTCCGCACATTCTCGTTACCACACCCGAGTCGCTCTACATCCTGCTGACGGCGGAGAAAAGTCGCGCCATCCTGCGCGATGTCGAAACCGTAATCGTCGATGAAATTCACGCCGTCGCCGACGACAAACGCGGCGTACATCTGGCGCTTTCTCTGGAGCGACTGGAGGCCTTGACTCACAAGCCGCCGGTCCGCATCGGCCTTTCGGCGACGCAGAAACCAATTGAAGAAGTCGCACGTTTTCTAGCGGGCAATCCCGATCCTCAAAATCCGCGGCCCGATCCGGTCATCGTCAACGTCGGCCACAAGCGCAAGCTCGATCTCGGCGTGGAGGTTCCATCGACCGAACTGGGCCCCGTTGCCTCGAACGAAATGTGGGACGAAATTTACGAGCGCATCGTGCAACTGGTGAATGCGCATCGTTCGACGCTGGTGTTTGTGAATACGCGGCGGCTGGCCGAGCGCATCTCTCATCAACTCGGCGAACGGCTAGGCGAGGAAAACGTTGCCGCGCATCATGGCAGTCTGTCGCGCAAGTTGCGTCTGGAGGCGGAACGCAAGTTAAAAGAAGGCCAGGTAAAAGTGCTGGTGGCGACCGCTTCGCTCGAGCTCGGCATCGACGTTGGGACGGTCGATCTCGTCTGCCACATCAGTTCGCCGCGTTCGATTGCAGTTGCGCTGCAGCGCGTAGGCAGATCGGGGCACTGGCGCGGCGCCGTTCCAAAAGGACGATTTTTTGTTACGACGCGCGATGATCTGGCGGAATGCGCCGTGCTGGTGCGGGCAATTCGCAAGGGAGAACTGGACCGTCTGATTTTTCCGGAAGCGTCGCTTGATGTTTTGGCGCAGCAGATTGTAGCCTGTTGCGCTGCTGCGGGAAGCCCGGCGGCAAATAGTAGATCGGGCGATCAATCATCGGATAGTCAAGCCAACGACGGATGGGACGAAGACGCGTTATTCGCGCTGGTCAAGCGCGCCTATCCCTATCGCAATCTCACGCGCCAGACTTTCGACGAAGTACTAACGATGCTCTCGGAAGGCATCGCTTCGCAGCGCGGGCGTTATGGCGCTTACCTGCATCACGACGGCATCAATCGGAAGCTGCGGGCGCGCCGGGGAGCGCGGCTGGCAGCGATCACCAGCGGCGGTGCGATTCCCGACAATGCTCTCTTCACCGTGGTCGCCGAACCCGATGGCGGCACCGTCGGAACGGTCGATGAAGATTTCGCCGTCGAAAGTATGGCTGGCGACATCATGCTGCTGGGCAACACTTCATGGCGCATACGGCGCGTGGAGGGCAGAACATCGCGCATGTTGGTCGAAGATGCACATGGCGCACCGCCGAGTGTACCCTTCTGGCGCGGCGAGGCTCCCGCGCGCACCGAGGAGCTCTCGCTGCAACTGGGCGAACTGCGCAAAGAGATCAGCGACCGCTTGCCGGGCGTGCTGCCGCTCGAAGGCTGGCGCAATCTTCCTGTAGTCGCCGATACCGTAAATTGGCTGGGCGAAGAATGTGGCCTTGATCTATCAGGCGCCGAGCAACTGATTCAGTACACGCTCGAAGGCCGCACCGTGCTCGGCGATGTGCCGACGCAAACGACCATCATCGCAGAGAGATTTTTTGACGAGGGCGGAGGGATGCAGTTGATTATCCACGCGCCCTTCGGCGGCCGCATCAACAAAGCCTGGGGACTGGCGCTGCGCAAGCGTTTCTGCCGCGGCTTCAATTTTGAATTGCAAGCAGCGGCAACCGACAATGGATTGAATATCGCGCTGGCTGAGCAGCATAGTTTTCCACTGGCCGACGTTTTTCAGTTCCTGCATTCTGAAACGATGGCGCCGATACTCGAGCAGGCGGCGCTGGCTTCTCCGATTTTTCAAACGCGCTGGCGCTGGGATGCGACGCGCGCGCTGGCACTTCTGCGCTTTCAAGGCGGCAAGAAAGTTCCGCCGCAAATTCAGCGCATGCGCTCCGACGACCTGCTGGCCTCGGTTTTTCCTGATGTAGCCGCGTGCCAGGAAAATATCGAAGGCGACATCAAGATTCCCGATCATCCGCTGGTGCGCGAGGTGATGAAAGATGTCCTCACCGAAGCGCTCGATATCGACGGCCTCAGCGCAGTGCTGCGCGGAATCGAGGAGGGACGGATTCGCTGCATCGCGGTCGATACGCCCGTGCCGTCGCAGTTTTCGCACGAAATTCTCAATGCGAATCCGTACGCCTACCTCGATGATGCCCCGCTTGAAGAGCGGCGCGCGCGCGCGGTCGAGATGCGACGCGTGTTGCCGGCATCGGTGTTAGAAGAAGTCGGAGCGCTCGATGCCGCCGCGATTGCGCAAGTACAGCAAGAGGCGTGGCCTGATGTGCGCGACGCCGATGAACTGCATGATGTGCTGCATACGCTGGTTGCGCTGCCGGCGGGGAGCACTCAGCATTCAGCAATCAGCAATCAGCAGCCAGCTTTCGGCGATCAGCTTTCAGCTTTCGGCAATCAGCTTTCAGCTCGGACCTCTCCGCAAGCAGGATCAGGGTTTACCGCGCATTGGACTCCGTTCTTTGATCGCTTGCGCGCCGCGAATCGCGCGCTTGTGGCGGATGTTGCGGGCAAACAATATTGGGTCGCCGCCGAGAGGCTGGAATGGTTCCAGGCAATTCATCGTGTGGAAGCCGGGGCGATCGCCGCCACCGCTCCGATCGCATTCGATGACGCTCTATTGACCACGATGCAGGGATGGCTGCCGCATCTCGGCCCCACAACCGCTTCGGAAATTGGCGAGTTGCTAGGCCTCCCGGCGTCTGAGATTGAAAAAGCCTTACTGCGCATGGAGGCGAGCGGAACAATTCTGCGCGGAAGATTCCGTTCCAGCGATTCGCATCCCGCGAACTCATCGGCTAGCGAGATCGAAACCGAATGGTGCGAACGGCGTTTACTGGCGCGCATCCATCGGCTGACGGTGGCGACCCTGCGCAAGCAGATTGCTCCCGTCACCGCGGCGCAGTTCATGGGTTGGCTTTTGCGCTGGCAGCACATCGCTCCCGGCACGCAAGTGCGTGGCGAACATGGGACGCTCGAGGTGATTCGCCAGTTACAGGGCTTTGAAATTCCGGCGAGCGCGTGGGAGCGCTTCATCCTGGCGCGCAGAATTACGGACTACGATCCGGCGCACCTCGATCAATTGTGCCTGGCGGGCGCGGTCGGATGGGGCCGTCTGTCGCCGCATCCCGCGACTCTTGAGGCGACGGGAAGCGATGAGAGCGGCCGCGAGAACCGGCGGCGGGTGATTCCGACCCGGGTCGCGCCGATTGCATTTTTCGTACGCGAAGATGCTGACTGGATGCGACCGCATCATCCGGGGGCAGATGATTCCACTTCGTCGTTTCTGAGCCCGGTGGCGCAGGCACTGCTCGAGCTCTTGAAACAGCGCGGCGCATTGTTTTTTCCCGACATGGTGCGCGCGACGGGCAGGCTCAAAGCGGAAGTCGAAACCGGTTTGTGGGAATTGGTCGCTGCCGGACTGGTAACGGCTGACGGTTTCGAGAATCTGCGCGCGCTGGTCACACCGAAAAGCGCAAGCGGAAGCGGCATCGGAAAGGTGCGGCGGCCTCGTCATGCGCCGGGGCGCTGGTCGCTCCTCCACACCGAGGGCGCCGATCGCGACCGCAGCGTTGAATCCTGTTGCTGGATGCTGTTGCTGCGTTATGGCGTGGTCTTCCGCGACTTGCTGGTGCGCGAAACCAATCTGCCGCGCTGGCGCGAGTTGCAGATCGGCTACCGGCGACTCGAGGACCGCGGCGAGGTGCGCGGGGGTCGCTTTGTCGATGGATTTTTGGGAGAGCAATTCGCGCTGCCGGTCGCGGTTGAAAGTTTGCGCGCTCATCGCAAGCTGCCGCAGGCTTCGAATGCCGAGCGCGTCGTGATCGCCGCCGCCGATCCGCTAAACCTCGTCGGAATCATTGTTCCCGGCGAGCGCATCCCGGCCATCTCGGGGAGAAGCGTCGCGTTTCGTGACGGCGTGTGGGACGCGGATGAAGTGCTGCTCGCTGCGGGCGACTAACAGGATCATCCGCGGTCAGGGCAATTTTAATTTCAGCAGCACCTCGGGATTCAAATACACTCCCTGCCAGCGCACGGCGAGATGCAGATGTGGGCCAGTAGCGCGGCCGGTGCCGCCGCTCAGTGCGATGGCCTGGCCTTTACTGACGTTGTCGCCTTCTTTGACCAGGAATTTCGACAAGTGCAGATACAGCGTCAGCAATCCCTGACCGTGATCGATCACTACACAATTCCCTTCGAAAAAGAGCGGCCGCGCGAGAATGACGTGGCCATTGTTCACGGCGGCAACCGAAGTTCCGCCAGGGACGCGGAAATCGAGCCCCTGGTGCGTGCTCTGAACCGATCCGTTGAAGACGCGCTCGACGCCAAAAACGTCAGAGATTTCGGCATCAACGGGTGGCGCGAAAGAACCTTTCCATTCGCGGCCTGGGCTTACGGTTTTGAATGCCTCTGCCTTTACGTCTTTGTCCTGCGCGATCTCGCGCTGATCTTCTGTACTGGGCGCCGTGTAACGCGCCGGAACTTTCAGCAGCACGCGAGGATAATGTTGGTGTTCCACGCGAATTTTCTTTTCAAATGAGATCGTGTGTCCGGCGGAGGTTTCAGCGTGGAGTTCGAGGGCATACGATCCGGGCTTGGTTTCCTGTCCAGCTCCGGCGAGGGCGAACCAGACTTTGTGCGCCGCATCGAAGCTGAAAAAGATCTCGTGACCCAGCCAGTCACCGGATAGCGTGCGCACCGGCTGCGGCGTGATCACGCGGAAAAGAACCGGTGACCCGTTGACCAGGCGGACGGGCTGATCGAGGACTGTCCAATGGGCGGCAGTTGCTGCCCACAAATTTGCGGCTAGACCAAAAAGAAGTATTGCGATAAGTCGGACGACATGGCGGCGGGGTTGGCGCATCGCGGTCCTAGGCTAGCACTTCAAGGGGTGAACATAAACACAGCCACGATCTGCGATCACGAAATGTCACTCCGCCAACGCCATGACATTGGTAACTTGTGATCGGTCCCTGCCCTCTTTTACCATCTTGATACTATGGACCTGCGCGCCCTAGTGGTGTGTTTGGATCAGGAATCTGCCGATTTGCTGACCCTCAGCTTGTCCGAACTGGGGATATTGGTGGAGCGCGTCCCCTCGACGGCGGAGGGACTGGAGCTGCTGGAAAGCCATCATTTCAACGCCGTTGTCCTCGACTATCGGCCCGATCAGAGTTCCGAAGAATTTCTGACACGCTTGCGCCTGTCGCCCAAAAACCGCTCCACGTTGTTGATTGCGATTGTCGATAGCGGCTTCAATGCTCGCCCAGTCTTTGGCCTGGGCGCCAACTTTGTGCTCTATCGTCCACTTTCTTCTGAACGAACGCGCATCAGTTTACGCGCCGCGCGCGGCTTGATGCGGCGCGAACGGCGGCGCGCTTCGCGCACTCCGGTAAATTCGAAGGCGAACGTCGCGTATCCGGGAGCGCCCGAACTGAGCGCCCTTTTGACCGACCTCAGCGAGGGCGGAACTTCGATTCACACCAACAGCCGCATTCCGTCGTCGTGCAAAGTCTATTTTGAGTTCGCGCTTCCCAGTCAGGAGCAGCTTATCCGGCTGTCGGGCGAGGTGGCGTGGCAGGACGCCAGTGGGCGCACCGGAATTCGCTTCCTCGACGTGCCCCAGTCTTCGCGGCGCCTAATGCAGAACTGGCTGCAGCAAAATAACCCTCAGGCAACGATCGCGGGGGCGATCGCAGCGACGGTCACAGAATCCGCGGCGAACCAGTCGCTCGCGACTCCACCGCGTATGGGTAACGAAGCCAAGCCCGAGCTCAAGGATTCCAGCGCCATTGCTAACGCCAGCAACCGGCGCGGCGAGCACCGTTTCGCCTGCAAGCTCGGCGCGGAAGTTTACCGGCTCGGCAGCAAAGTGCCAAATCGCTGCATTTTGTCCGATATCAGCGAAGGTGGTTGCTACGTCGAAATGCCGAGCCCTTTCTCCGGGCAGTCGGGGGTGGAGATTCTGGTGCGCACCGCCGACACAAAGTTAAGAATCTCAGGCCAAGTGATGACCATCCATCCCGGCTTTGGCATGGGCGTGCGTTTTATGTTTCGCGATTCGGTCGAGCGCGAAGAAGTTCTGCGCCTGCTGGCAATTCTCTCGGCTGGGCCGGAACTGGACGAGCAACTCCGCTAAGCCGGCTGTTCTTTCTCCGCTACCGCGCGGCGAAAATATTCGAGCGAAAGTTTGAGCCCGGCCTCCAGGTTAATCTTCGGCTCCCACCCCAGCAAGCGCTTCGCCTTTGATATATCAGGACAGCGCTGCTTGGGATCGTCCTGCGGCAGCGCCTCAAATTTGATTTCGCTCTTTGATCCGGTCGTGGCAATCACTTTCTGCGCGCACTCCAGGATGGTGAACTCGGATGGATTCCCGATATTCACGGGCCCATGCTCGTCGCAACGCGACAGGCGCAGGATGCCATCGACCTCATCGCTTACGTAACAGAAGCTGCGGGTCTGGCGCCCCTCGCCGTAGACGGTAAGATTTTCTCCGCGCAGCGCCTGCCACATAAAATTAGGAATCACGCGCCCATCGTTAATCTGCAT
This sequence comes from uncultured Acidobacteriaceae bacterium, assembly GCA_963822025.1. Lineage (GTDB taxonomy): Bacteria > Acidobacteriota > Terriglobia > Terriglobales > Acidobacteriaceae > Acidiflorens. The sequence continues at coordinate 421,445 of CAWGFW010000005.1, forward strand.
CCGCGGGCCGTAGGTATTGAAGATGCGCAGAATCCGCGTGTCCACCCGGTGGTAGCGGTTGTAGGCCATGGTGACAGCTTCGGAAAAGCGCTTCGCCTCGTCGTAAACCGAGCGCGGCCCAACGGGATTCACATTTCCCCAATAGGTTTCGGTTTGCGGATGCACCATCGGATCGCCGTAGCACTCCGAGGTCGAGGCCATCATGAATTTCGCGTCGCAGCGGAGCGCCGTCTCCAGCGCCTCGAATGTTCCATACGATCCCACCCGCAGCGTCGCGATGCCATGCGCGGCATAATCTACGGGACTCGCTGGGCTGGCAAAGTGAAACACATAATCGAGCGCGCCCCACTCGCCGGGCTGGCAAACATCTTTTTCGATAAACTCGAAGCGCGAATCATTCCGCAAATGATCCAGGTTGCTGGTCCGCCCGGTCAGCAGATTGTCAGCAGCAATGACCGAATAACCTTCGCCCAGCAACCCGTCGCACAGATGCGAGCCAAGAAAGCCCGCTCCTCCAGTCACCAGCGCGCGTTTCGTCTTCATCAAATTCAGGCACGCTCCTTTTTCTTCGGAAGCACGGCGGCCGTCGACTCCTCAGTTAGCGCCGCGGGGCGCCCCACACTGTAGTAAGAAAATCCGTGATCCACCATCTCTTGGGGATCATACAGATTCCGCCCATCGAGGACGATGGGATACTTGACCAGCGTGCGCAATCGATCCAAATCGAGCGCCGCAAATTCTTCCCACTCCGTCAGGATCAGCAGGGCATCCGCGCCGCTCGCAGCCTCATACGCGTCGGCAGCAAAGTCGACTCCCGACTTCAGTACTTCTTTCGCTCGCACCATCGCCGCCGGATCGTAAGCGCGAACATGACAGCCTTCGCGCACCAGATCCTGCACCAGCAGCAGTGCGGGAGATTCGCGAATGTCGTCGGTGCCGCCCTTGAAGGCGAGGCCGAGCACGCCTAGCCGTTTGCCGCGAAAAGTCCAGAGCACACCGCGCACCTTGCGCAGAAATCGATGCCTTTGCTCCTCATTAATTCGGGTCACTTCTTCGAGCAGCCGGAAATCGTATCCGCTTTCTTTGGCGACGGCGCGAAAGGCCATCAGGTCCTTCGGAAAGCAGGAGCCGCCATAGCCAATGCCGGGATTTAAAAAGCGCGGCCCGATGCGCGAATCGGTACCAATGCCATCGCAGACCTGCTGCACATTCGCGCCCACCGATTCGCATATCGACGCCACCGCATTAATAAAAGAAATCTTCATGGCGAGAAATGCGTTCGACGCATGCTTGATCAGCTCAGCGCTCTTGGTGCTGGTGATAATCAAGCGCGGAGGCGCTTTGTCCCGCGCCGATTCGGGCCGCGGAATCGCTTCGCCGCGCCCGTAATACCATCCGCTGGTCAGCGGTCCGTAGAGTGCGCGCATGGTCTCGGCGGCACGTTCGCTCTCGACGCCAACCACAATTCGATCGGGATAAAGAAAATCAGTGACTGCAGTGCCCTCGCGGAGAAATTCCGGATTCGAAGCCACTTCGATGTGCGCGGGATCGGCGCCATTCCGCAGGAGGATAGTGCGAATCCACTGGCTCGTATAGACCGGCACTGTGCTTTTTTCGACCACTACCTTATATCCATCGACGCCGCCAGCGATTTCGCGCGCTACCGATTCAACGTAAGAGAGGTCAGCATCGCCGCTCTCGGTCGGCGGAGTACCAACTGCAATAAACACAGCATCGCTTTCGCGCGTGGCCGCCTGCAAATCGCCGGAAAACTGTATGCGCTCGCCGCGATGCCGCGCCAGCAGCTCGGGCAGAAAGCGCTCATGGATTGGCACCTCGCTGTTTCTGAGAGCGGCGATTTTTTTCTCGTCATTATCGACCAAGACAACCTGGTGCCCAAGATCGGCGAAACACACTCCCGTCACCAGCCCAACGTACCCGGAACCGACTACCGCGATGCGCATAGCGAGCCTGCTCTCCTTGAATTATTTACAGAATCTTCGTAGGCACATCCGGCTCGTCGGTGTGCAATTGTTACTTTAACAGTCTTTTCGCCGCAGGCAGCCACTCTAGCGTAATTGTCGCGCGCCCCTGCCCAGGAATGGGAATTCGAATCTCACATAAGCATTAATGACGCCGTGACGCCCCTAAAGGTAATCATTTCCAGGAAAACACCCAACAATCCCCGCCCGGGGAACAGCTAAACTACAAAGGCCGACTCTTCATAATGACGACGAGATTTGCTGCCTTTTTTCTCTTGTGCGCGACGCCGCTCTTCTGCCAGAGCAATAGCGGCGAATTGCGCCTTAAAGTGACCGATCCCGCCGGCCTGGCCGTGAAAACCACGGTTCAGATCGTCAGCGAGGCGAATCGGTATCGCAATGCTCTCACCACCAGCGATCAGGGCCGCCTCGATGTGCAACGTCTGCCCTACGGCGTTTATCAGCTCGAAATCAGGCAGCCCGGTTTTGCCGAGATATCCGATTCTGTCGATATTCATTCCTCGATTCCGACCGAACACACCATTCGACTCAAACTGCCTTCGGTGAACGAATCCGTAACCGTCAATGCGCCCAATACACTGATCGACCCCGATCAAGCCGGCGCCGTGAATCAGATTGGCGCCGACGAAATCCAGAACCGCCTGAGCTCGGTTCCCGGACGCTCCTTGCAGGATTTGGTGAATTCGCAGCCCGGCTGGCTCTACGAAGGCAATGCCGTCCTGCATCCGCGTGGTTCGGAGTATCAGACACAGTTTGTGGTCGATGGCATCCCGCTGACCGATAATCGCTCGCCCAGCTTCGGACCAGCGATTGATGCCGACGACGTGCAATCGCTGACTATCTATACGGCTGGCATCCCCGCCGAATATGGCCGAAAAATGGGAGGCGTAGTGGAGGTCAATACGCTGCAGGATTCACAGCCCGGCTTCCACGGCCAGTTAGTGCTTTCGGGCGGCAGTTTCGATACGGCCGGCGCCGCCGCGCAGGGGCAGTATGCATGCGGCAAAAATACCTTTGGCGCCAGCGCCAGTGGCAGCATGACGGATCACTACCTGAATCCGGTGGTGCCACAGAACTATACCAACGCGGGAACGCTCGGTGATTTTTCCGTCAACTACGAGCGCGATTTGACCTCGAAAGATCGCCTGCGTTTGATTGTTCGTCATGAGTTCTCGCGCTACGAACTGCCCAACGAACAGGTGCAGCAGGCGAGTAGCCAACTGCAAACGGCCGATAACATCGAGACCATGGGAATTGCTTCCTACCAGCACGCTTTTTCTTCGAAGGTAGTCTCTGATTTTCGCGGCATGGTCCGCGACAATGCGATCGATTTCAATTCCAACGACAATTCGACTCCGATCGAAGTTTTTCAGAACAATTTTTTTCGCGAAGGATATTTCAAGGGCTCCACAACCATCGATCATGGCCGGAACGAGTGGAAGTTTGGCATCGAGTCGGACAACCTCTTTTTAAATGAAGCCTTCCGCTACCATATTACCGATCCCACGCAATTTGGCCCCAGTACCCCGCCCGACTTTTCATTTCTCGCGCACCGGCCCGACCTCGAGCAATCCACCTTCGTGCAGGACCAGATCCGTCTCAAGAATGTAACCATCAATGCCGGCCTGCGCTGGGATCACTATCAACTTTTATTGAACCGTCACGCAGTCGATCCGCGGTTTTCTATTTCGCGATACTTTCCGTCCGCCGACCTGATCGTGCATTTCTCCTATGACCGGGTTTTTCAGACTCCATCCTTTGAGAACATCCTGCTTTCGAATTCGGTTGCAGTTCAATCCATCGACCCAGGGAGCTTTCTCCGGTTGCCGGTCGAACCGTCCGAAGGGAACTACTACGAAGCGGGTCTAACCAAGGTACTCCACGGAAAGGTCAAACTCGACACCAACTACTTCCGCCGGCTGGTGGCCAACTATGCGGACGACGATCAAATCGAGAACACAGCCATCAGTTTTCCAATCGCATTCCGCAAGGCCATCATTTATGGTGCGGAGGCGAAAATCGATCTTCCCGACTGGCGCCGCTTCTCCGGTTTCGTGAGCTATTCCTACACCGTGGGGCAAGCATGGTATCCGGTGACCGGCGGCTTATTTTTGGGAGACAACGTCCAGGACCTGCCCCCCAGCGGACATTTTCCGGATTCGCAGGATCAGCGCAACACCGTCCGCGGACGTTTACGCTATCAGGCAACGTCGCGCTTCTGGGTCGCAGGTGGAATTCAATACGACACCGGCCTGCCCTTTGAGTTCGAAGGCACCCAACAACAGGCGCTCGCCGAATATGGCCAGCAGGTGATCGATCGCATTAACTTTGCCCGCGGACGCATCTATCCATCCTTCCAGGTCAATGCTTCGGCGGGCGCCGATGTTTACCAATCAGACCATTTAAAAACCAGGTTCCAGATCGACGGACAGAATCTGACCAACATCCTCGATGTTATCGACTTCGGCGGACTGTTCTCAGGCAACGCCATCGGCCCATCGCGGAGCGTAGCCTTGCGCCTGACCACGACTTTCTAACCGCCGGTCGTCGAAGCCTCGCATTTTAGGAGGCCAGCTTCCGACCACGCCTGATGCGGGTCTGGGAGGTATAAGTTGATCTACTTTTTTTCGTACCGGACGCTGCCAACATCCATTCTGTTGTATCCTTTCGACGGGTCGGCATCCGATGTCTAAGTTAATGTTGAGTAGATCGGCTGTTCATAGTTTTTGCCTGACTCTTGCAGTCTGCATGGCTTGGTTGTCTTCTTCGTTTGGGCAGGTGATCATTTCCACCAGCCGCGTCGATAACGTCCGCGACGGCGCCAACACTCAGGAAACCTTGCTAACTCCCGCCGATGTCAACAAGAACGGCTTCGGCCACCTGTTCAGCTTTCCCGTTGACTATGTGGTGATGGCGCAGCCTCTCTACATTCCTAACGTGACCATTTCAGGCGTAGTCCACAACGTTATTTACGTCGCGACGCAGGCGGATTCGGTGTACGCGATTGACGCCGAAGCGGGCACTCAGCTCTGGTGGGTGAACTTCACCAACCCAGCGGAAGGAATCTTCACGGCCCAGACCGCTAATAAGACGCTGCCCTGCGGCAATGGCTATGGTTATGACCAGGAAGGAATCATAGGAACACCGGTTATCGACCCTAATAACAACACCATGTATCTCGTGGCGAAGACGGTGGTCAATGGCACGGTTGAACATAACCTGCACGCTCTCGACATCACCACCGGCAATGATCGTCCCGGCAGCCCGGTTCAAATCGTCGCGCAAACCACTTACGGGACAAAAGTCACCAATTTCACCAGCCTGCACCAGAAGAACCGGCCCGGCCTCCTGCTCCTCAACGGTGTCATCTATTTGGCATTCGGCTCCAACGGTTGCAACGACGACAATAGCGGCTGGCTGCTCTCCTACGGCGAAAACAGCCTGGCGCAACTTGCCATCTTCAACACTTCGCCAGATCACGGACTCACTTCGATCTGGCAAACGGGCACCGGCATTGCCGTCGACGAAGATAACAACATCTACCTGGAGACGGCCGAGTCCTGCGATACCTGTTACAACATTCCGCAAGGTGCGACTTACAGCAACAGCGTTTTGAAACTAACTCCCGATCTAACTGTCGCAGATTATTTCACGCCGTTCGACGTGCAATTTCTCAACAGCAATGACGAAGACTTGAGTTCCACCGGAGTTCTCATCCTTCCCGATCAAGCTGGCACCTATCCCCACGAACTGGTCGCCGGCGGCAAGCAGGGTTTCGTCTATCTTCTCGATCGCGATGACCTGGGAGAGTTCCACCAGACCTATGATCAAGACATACAAGAATTCTCTCTCATTCCAGGAGAACAAACCGGCCAGGTCAAGGACGTCTTATTCAGCTCGCCCGCTTATTGGAATAACACAGTGTACTTCTCGCCGGATGACTCGCCCGTCTTGGCCTATCCTTTGTCGAACGGATCGCTCGGCGCTCCCGCCACCACTGCCGCGAGCTATACCGGCTCCCACTCTCCATCCATTTCAGCCAACGGCAACAGCGACGGAATTCTGTGGGACCTCACGGGCGGAAATCTCTATGCCTTCAATGCTATGACCTTGCAGATGCTTTATGCCAGCAATCAGGTCAAAGCGCGCGACGGGTTGCCAACGCTTGGCCATTTTGTAACCCCGACTATCGCCAATGGCAGAGTCTACGTGGGCACAGAGAGTAGTCTCGCAGCCTACGGATTGTTCCAGGTGCTCAACATCACCGGCGGGGTGGGGCAGAGCGCTACGGTAGGCACCCCGCTAACCTATCCCATTCAGGTCCAGGCCGACGACCCATACTCCGGCCAGCCCGATGTCGGCGTAACCGTAAACTTTAGCGATGGCTGCACCAAGAGCGGCAGCATCTCCTGCGGCACATTCAATCCACCGTCCGCCGTAACCGACGCCAACGGCAATGCCTCGGCCACTTACACCGTCCCAGAAAAAGCCGGCACTTACACGCTGACAATTTCCGGCACGAGTTCGAGCGCGACTTTCGCGAATGCCACCACCACCGCCACGGCTACCGCTGGCGTCGCCACACACATGATCGTATTCAGCGGATCGCGACAGACTGGCGATGAGGGAACAACCCTCCCCAATCCGCTAGTGGCCCAGGCGGAGGATGCCTACGGTAACGGCGTCTCCGGTGTCACCATCAATTTTGCGGCCAACAATGGTGGCATTCCCAGTTCGCCAAGCGTGGTTAGCGGCACCAGTGGACTGGCTTCCGTTACGCTGCAGTTGCCCAATACCGTTTGCAAAGTTAATGTCACCGCCAGCGCTGCCGGACTCAAGAACATCGTGTTTTCAGAATTTTCCGTGGCTGGCGCCGCAGCCAATCTGCGGCACTCCATAAGACCTTGAAGCACCAAGGATCACCAAGGCTCTCTCAAGTATTTCCTTCGTTTACCTTTTATGGCCTTCGTGGTTCATGCTTTCGCGACGCGCACCACCATCCATTCTTTTCGCTGATTGACTTCCCCTTGGTTTCGCGGGAAACTCGCTCTGTGCCTGCCTTCCCCCGCGTTGCGGCAGGCTGCCGAAACCATGGCATTCCCGCAGCCTATGTCCAGGTCTGAGTTCGGCCCTGACGATTTCCGGGTTGACGATCTTCGGGTTGACGATTCTCGCATTGACGATTCGTCTCCGCCCGACCCGACTCGCACCCTGGAGCAGCACCTGCTCGCCGGCTTCCCGCCTGACCTGGCTCTCGATTTAGTGCTCAACGAAGTAGTGGTCCGCGCTGCCGAAGCCACGCATGCCGCTGCCGGCGCTCTCGCGCTGATGCGCGACGGGCAAATGGTCTGCCGCGCCGCCACCGGCCAGCTCGCGCCGGATCTCGGTATCCCTCTCAATGTGCGCGATGGACTCTCCGGCGCCTGCCTGGAAACGCGCCAGCCGCAGCTCTCCGTCGACACCGAATATGATCCGCGCGTCGATCCCGCCGTCTCGCGCCGCCTCGGTATCCGTTCCATCCTCATCGTCCCGGTCTTCGAAAGCAGCGAAAAGAACGCTCAATTTGCCGGCGTTCTCGAAGTTTTTTCCCTGTCTCCCGCCGCCTTTTCGCACAATGATCAAGTATTGCTCGAGGCTTTCGCCGCGGAATGTGCCCGGATTCGTCAGGCGGCGGTCGAACTCAGCCGGCGGAAACCGGTCACAGCCATACCTCCCATTGATCTGATTCCACCCGACGCTCCCCTACCAGCGGTCGTCACCGTCAGCCCACCGCGCGCGATTCGACCACGTTATGAAGCATGGACTCTGGCGCTCGGGGGCCTGGCGATCGTAGTGACCATCGCGGTCAGCTTCCTGATCGGCACGCGCATCGGATGGCTGCGTTACGCCTCGCCTCATGCCCAGGTCGCGCCGCCTGTCTCATCCGACACCAGCGAATCCGGCGCGGCGGGGCAATCAAATTCATCGTCATCGTTCGGAAAGGCGTCGCTGGGAAAAACGGCAAAGAAAGCTCCGGAAGAAACGTCTGCGCGGGCGGCCAAGCAGGCGCACTCGGCCCCTGCGGCAGAGCCAATTTCCGACGAGCTCGTCGTCTATGAAAAAGGAAAAGTTATTTTCCGCATGAAGCCCGCGCCCGCCAAGGCCAACTCAGCGAAGCAACCCCAGGACAAGCCCAATTCGGTGACGTCAGATTCACCCCAGGCGGACAGCAAAGCGATCGTACAAGCCTCGTCTACGACTAAGCTCAGCAGCTCCGCCAGCGTCTGGCTCTCTGCCACGCAGGCTGAAAAACTTTTGCTCACCCGCACCGAACCTCTCTATCCCGCCGAGGCTCTGGCCGCGCACCGCACGGGCAGTGTCGTCCTGGAAGTTCAGGTGGCGGAAGATGGCTCGGTCTCGAGCGTGCAAACGTTAAGCGGAGACCCTCTCCTAGCGAGCGCCGCCACCGAAGCAGTACGCAACTGGCGTTACCGCCCTTATCGCCGCCATGAGCGCCCCGCGCAGTTTCAGACAGATGTAACTCTGAGCTTTAACCTGCCTAACTGAATTGCCAAAGCGCGGCGCGATCCACTTGCGATTTACTCACGCTACGGCGAAACTTGATTTCATGATTCTGAGCGCAGGGATGGCGACAAACTTATGAGAGTATTGGCGCGCTTTCTATTGTCGGCCAGCGACACCGCCCACTTCCCTGCTCCGACCGTGCCCGAAATTGCTTTTCTGGGGCGATCAAACGTTGGGAAATCGAGCGTGATTAATTCATTGTTGGGCACCAAGCTGGCGCGCACGAGCAATACTCCCGGACGGACGCGCAGCATCAATTTCTATGAGGTGCGCAAGGCGGGGCAACCGCGGCCCGAATTGCGCTTCGCCGACCTGCCCGGATACGGCTATGCGAAGATCTCGCGTTCGATCTCCGAGGATTGGGCGCGCTTCGTCGATCCTTATCTTCACCAGCGATCCAGCCTGGCATTGTCCCTGGCGCTGGTCGATGCAAACATTCCTCCACAGGAAAGCGATGGACAATTGTTGGAATTCTTGGCAGCCAAAGGACGGCCGCATCTGATCGTAGCCACGAAGTGTGACCGCATGTCCGGCAACTCGATGCGGCATGCGATCGACACCCTCGGACGAGCTTATAGCGGCGTCCCGATCATCGCTTTTTCGGCCAAAACCGGAGCTGGCAAGGACGAACTCTGGCAGCAGATTCGGACGGCAGCGGCAAAGTTCCAAGCGGCGTAGCGCAAGCAGCGCCACCACAGCATCAACGCCAGATCGTGCACAGTCGTGATGGGTTAAAGTTTCCCGGCAATATTCCGATCAAGTAGGTGTAGCACTTCGTCGGAGGCGTCGTGGATCCTCACATTCATCCTGAACGATTCGGCGACTCGCCGGACCCCGGTAAGGGCGACGAGAGCGTGAGTTATCTTCGCCGGCTAAAAAGCGATTTGGCACAAGCTCCGCCTCCGGTGGCAGCGGCAAAGCCCGGATCTACAGCCATCGCCGCGGAGCCTGCTATTGACTGGAAAGAGCGCCGGCAAAGTCCACGGCTGCGTTGCTCCGGCAGCGCTGAGTTTCGGGCCCTCGGCACCGACGTGCGCATGTGGGGAACGCTTACAGATATCAGCCTGCACGGTTGTTATGTCGAAATGAACACCACCTTCCCGACCGGGACAAGAGTGGACCTGGTCCTCAAGTCATTCGGCATACGCATCCACTCCCCAGGCACGGTTCGAGCCACCTACCCATTCCTCGGAATGGGCATTTGCTTCACTGAAATCGATATCGAAGAGCACCAGCGTTTAAAGCAGTTGCTCGCCGCACTGGCGGGGCAAAAGGATTTCGCCCCGAGTGTCGCGGCTGACGAGTCTGCCAAGAAAGAGACGGTGGCAGCGGCTGACCTACGAGCCTTTTTCGACGCGATCACCGAGTTCTATCAGAAACAACAACTGCTTTCGCGCGAAGAGTTCTACCAGATCGCCAAACGAGTTCGCCGGCCCTGATCCTTGTCTCCTAAGGGATCGCAGCCACTGGCGGACCGTTTGGCGGGCTCCGGCCGAATGATTACTCTGAAAATAGAAAATGATTACTCTGGTGACTGGCAGCCGCGTGCAGGACACAATTCATCCTTTATCATTAAAGGCCTATGGCTAAGTTTCTGGTCACAGGGGCGGCCGGCTTCATTGGGTCATCACTGGTACGCGCCTTATTGCAACGCGGCGACGAAGTCCGCGGTATCGATAATTTCGCCACCGGGCGTCGCGAAAATCTCACCGAAGTGCTGCAGCGGATCGACTTCCGCGAAGCTGACATCCTCGATCTGAACGCCATGCACAAGGCGTGCGCAGGCGTCGATTACGTGCTGCACGAAGCGGCCATCCCGTCTGTGCCCAAGTCGGTCCTCGACCCCATCGGCAGCAATCGCGCCAATATCGATGGCACGGTCAATCTTCTGGTCGCGGCCCGGGATGCCAAAGTAAAACGCGTCGTCTATGCGGCGTCGTCGTCCGCTTATGGCGATACGCCGACACTTCCGAAGCACGAGGCGATGCCGCCAAATCCTATCTCGCCCTATGCCGTGGCCAAGCTTGCCAGCGAGCTTTACATGATTTCGTTTTTCCGCTGCTATGGCCTCGAAACCGTCTGCCTGCGCTACTTCAATATTTTCGGTCCGCGCCAGGATCCTTCTTCACCATATTCCGGCGTCCTCGCCAAATTCAGCATGCAGATGTTGCGCGGCGAACAGCCCACGATTTTTGGCGATGGCGAAACCAGCCGCGATTTCACCTACATCGACAACGCAGTTTCCGCCAATCTGCTGGCCTGTTCCGCGCCCGCCTTCGAGTGTGCCGGCCGCGTCTTTAACTGCGCCACCGGACGCCGCATCACGCTCAATGAAACCTTTGCCGCCTTGAAGCCTCTGACTGGCTATAAAGGCGAGGTCAAGTATGCTCCGGAGCGTGCTGGAGACATCAAGCACTCTCTCGCCGACATCACCCAGGCGCAAAAGCACCTGGGCTATAAGGTTCTGGTGAATTTCGAAGACGGCCTGCGCCGCACGGTGGAGTGGTACAAGAGCGAACACCAGCCCGTCGGAGCCTGAGCGCCGCACGATGTGCATCGCTTCGCAGCCGAAGACCGCTGAACTATGACGGTCGCCCGGCGTCTACATCTGCCGCTACCTCCGCTTCGGACTGCATTTTCGTCGATCGCCGCCAAAGGATGAGCTGGTTCAAGTCGCAACGAAAAGGCCCATAAGCACAGAAAGTCTTCTCGTCAAACAGCCTCTTCGCGCCGCAACTCAAACACACCTGGTACGAATATCCCTGCTCCCCCACCGGCCAGCTCATCCGGCTATGCCAGCACCCTCGAAAGGCCATAGCGGCTGCCCCCGCAAGGGTTGTGGCCACAACTCCGGGCCACCACCAACTGGATTTCTTGGTTGCGTGCGGCTTTCCCTGCTCCACTAAGTCGCTCATCAATTTCGAAACCTGATTCCTTTTGCCTCTTGCTTGCTTTCTTAAGATAGGACGAATCGCCGCGGAGGGCAAAATCTGAAGGGTCGTAGGTCGCGACGCGGTTATTCCAGTCGATTCCGTTCGCCACCACAGGACATCCCCCGCACCCAGTCGGACATGTACTACCGGACATTGCGATACCCACCCATTGACTATTACGCTCGAACTTTGCAGCCCCGTCGAACCAAGGCCGGCAATGAGCCCTGCGTCGAGCCAGAGCTACGATAAGAACGATAAAGCAATTGACGAAAATAGCTATAAATACAGGTTTTTCTCGCGACTGACCGCGCCAGCATGAGTGCCCTAACCAGTGCCCATCCAACTCGAATCGACTGCGAGGCCAAGGATAACGTTAACGGCAACGTTAACGGCAACGTTAACGGCAACGGCAGTGGTAATGGCAACGATCCCGCCTCTCCTTTGCAGCAAGGCAACCTCGTCCTCGAATCGATAGCGCGGCGGGAGGCGATGCGCGCTCTACTCGCCTTCTCCGAACTCCACGAGCAGATCCGCAATCGCCGTGTGGCCACAGGCCGTGAGGCCGATCGCGACCTCTTCGAGACCGAGCGCTTCATTCTCGACGAAGTGCTGCAACTGATCTGCGATCGTGTTCAATCCATCACCCAGGCCGATGCCGTCATCATCGCTCTGGCGGAAAAGTCAGACGCGAGATCAGAGCAAGGATCAGGGCAAGAAGGAAATTCAGTCCCCGTCAGCCGTCACCTAGCCTGCCGCGCCGCTGCTGGCCCGCTCGCCGTCATGCGGGGAGTTCACCTCATCGCCGAATCCGAATTCCTGCAAGACGCCTTCGACACGGGACGCATTCTCCGTTGCGACGACGGCGAAATCGACGCTCGCGTCGAACTCGACTTCGCCCACGCCCTCGGAGCGCGCTCCACCGTCCTCGTTCCGCTCCGCGGACGCCGCGAGCAACTGGGTGTCCTGCAAGCCTTCTCGCAAGCTCCCTGGGCCTTCACCGATCAGGACGTTCGCTCGTTCGATCTCTTCGCCGAGCTCGTCCTCTCCGCCCTCAGGCCGGAAGACGAAGACCGCCGCATTCATTGGCTCTCCGACGTGGCTGACGAAGTCCTGCATAAGAAAACCGCGGCCGCGCCGGTTGCTGCTCTGGTAGAAAGTGAGATCGCTGAAATCGAGCCCGTCACAATCGCGGAGACGGATTTCGCCGCGTCACCCGTCTCGACGATCGAGCCGTTCTTTCACGGTTCACTCCCAGCTCCGGCAGAGGCGGTGGCAGAAGCGCTCGCCCTCATTCCCGCTGTCGCGGATGAGCCACCGCAAACATCCAATTGGGCGTTCGCGGCAGAGACTTCGATAGAGGAAACCGCATCGGAATTCGCTTCCGACGTTGCTCCGGAATTCGCGCCTGTAGCCGCCGACGACTCCTACGCGAGCAACGATGTCGCAACGCCCAAAGATCTCGCACCCAAAGAGCCGCAACGTCTCCTGGCCTTCCTGCCTCACCTTTCTCTCCCCGGCAGTTCGCTCCCCGGCCTGAGCGTCGTTCTAGCGCTGGTGATCGTGGCCGCGCTCTTCTCCGCCGGAGCCTGGTGGGGTCTGGAAAATCGTGGGGCAACTGCCGTCAAGGCTGTAGCGGGCAAGGTCGATTCTTTGCCAGCATCGGTCACCTCGCCGCCAGCACCCGCCGGCGTTGTGTCGCCTGCCGTCGCCGATAATCTGATGACGCCGGCGAAGCTCGATCCCGATTCATCAATGCTCACCGCCGTGCCCGACAGCAAGCTTGCAGCGCTGCCCAAAATTACCGGCCTACGTCATTGGTCGTCCTCCATGGGAAGCACAGTCGTCATCGACATGGAAGACCAGGTTCCCTACGAAGTGCATCGCCTGATGTCGCCCGAGCGCATCTACTTCGACTTGCACGACACCGCGCTCGCGCCTGACCTCGATGGCAAGACGATGGACGTAGGTGACGCGTCTCTCACCCGCGTGCGCGTGGCGCAGCCCGTCGCAGGCGTTACTCGAATTGTCCTCGACACCAAAGATGGATCGAACTTCTCCGTCAGCATGGAGTCGAATCCCTATCGCCTGGTTGTCGAACTCCGCGGCAGCGACCGCACACTGATGGCGAAGCAACTTGCCCCGAAAGCTGCGACGCCAAAACTAACGCCCGTGAATTCCACGCAAGCCTCAGCAAACATTGCTCCGGCATCGGCTTTGGCGGTGAAAGCGCCTGAGCAGGCTTCCTCGATCCCGGTCAAAACCGGTAAATTTCGCATCGTGCTTGATGCTGGGCACGGCGGATGGGATCTCGGTACGGTCGGCCATCAGGGAGTCGTTGAAAAGGATCTCGTGCTTGACGTCGCCCAACGTCTCGGCAAGTTGCTTGAATCGCGCCTTGGCTCCGAGGTCGTGTTCACGCGCACCGACGACACTTACTTGCCGCTCGAGCAGCGCGCGGATATCGCGAATCAGGCGCAGGCCGATCTCTTCGTCTCCGTCCATGCGAACTACAGTACGTCCGCGGAAGCCCGCGGAGTCGAGACGTACTATTCGAATCTCTTCTCTGCTCCCGGCTCACGCGAGCTCGAAAAGCACGATGATGGAAGCTTCGCCAAGCTCACGCCTGTCTCGCTCTCCGCCGGAGCGTTACACGAAAAGATCACCGAATCGGAGCGTCTGGCGGCCAGCGTGCAGCGCGCTCTCTACTCCACCCTGTCGGCGACAAGCCCTGGCATTCGCAATCGCGGCATCAAAGACAAGCCTTTTGTGGTGCTGACGGGCACAACAATGCCCGCGATTCTTTCCGAAATTTCTTTTGTCAGCAGTCCGGCGGACGAACGCAACCTGCAAAACCCCGCCTACCGCCAGGAAATCGCCGAGGCTCTCTATCAGGGCATCGCCCGCTACGAGCAAGCCGCGCCCCACACCAAGGTAGCCCAGTTGCGAACCGGCGCCGCGCGGCAGTAAGTCCCTATAACGCACTCATCGGGAACACCTACGCTGCGTCATGCCCCAGGGATATCTCGTTCGACCAGCTCACGGTTCTACGCCGTGGACAAGGTGTCGTAACCATTTCTATATTATTGATTACAAACAGTTTTATTGTTATTATTCGCTTCTGCTTGACAATCACCCACTCACATTCCTATAATTAGCACTCGTAGGGTTCAAGTGCTAACAGCCCCACGTTCGGGGCAAATCCAATATTCGAATTCAACCTATTCCATTAACCACTCTTGAAAGGAGTACGCAACTATGGCTACTAAGTTCACCCCGCTGCATGATCGCATCCTGATCCGTCGGGTCGAAGAAGCCGACACCACCCGCGGCGGAATCATCATTCCCGACTCCGCGAAAGACAAGCCGCAGGAGGGAGAAGTCATCTCCGCCGGCAAAGGCAAGATCAGCGAAGAAGGCAAGGTTCGTCCGCTCGACGTAAAAGAAGGCGATCGCATTCTCTTCGGCAAGTATTCGGGCACCGAAATCAAAATCGATGGTGAGGACTTCATCATCATGCGCGAAGAAGAAGTACTCGGCATCCTGACGGGCGCGACCGCAGGCGCAACCAAGAAAGAAACAGCCGGCTCGCGCAGGTAGTTGTTTTTGAATTTGCTGGCTCGAAGCTCGCAGCCAAGTCAAACATCCCGCAAGCCACGCGCTTGCAAAAATTAAATTAGGAGCAAACGAAAATGGCAAAACAAATTGTTCACGGAGAAGAGTCGCGACAGGCGATTCTCCGCGGCGTCAACTTACTCGCTGACGCTGTGAAGGTCACTCTCGGCCCCAAGGGCCGCAACGTTGTAATTGAAAAGAAATTCGGTTCGCCAACCATCACCAAGGACGGCGTCACCGTAGCCAAGGAAATTGAATTGCCCAACGGCATCGAGAACATGGGCGCGCAGATGGTCCGCGAAGTTGCTTCGAAGACCTCGGACGTGGCGGGCGATGGCACCACCACCGCTACCGTTCTTGCCCAGGCAATTTTCCGCGAGGGCGTGAAGACCGTTGCTGCTGGCGCCAATCCAATGGCCATCAAGCGCGGCATCGAGAAGGCGGTTCTGGCTATTACCGGCCGTCTCGACAAGGAAGGCAATCGCGAGAAGGGCGAACTGGACCGCTTCTCCAAACCCGTCTCTGGCGACATGATTGCCCAGGTCGGCACCATCTCGGCGAACAACGACGAGACCATCGGCAAGATCATTGCCGAAGCCATGAAGAAAGTCGGCAAAGACGGCGTCATCACTGTTGAAGAGTCGAAGACGCTCGAAACCCAGCTCGACGTGGTCGAAGGCATGCAGTTCGATCGCGGCTATCTCTCTCCTTACTTCGTTACCGATCCGGAGCGCATGGAGTCCGTACAAGAAAATGCGTACATCCTGATCCACGAAAAGAAAATCAGCTCGATGAAAGACCTGCTCCCGTTGCTTGAGCAGATCGCCAAGGGCGGCAAGCCGCTCCTGATCATCGCTGAGGACGTGGAAGGCGAAGCGCTAGCGACCCTCGTCGTCAACAAACTTCGTGGCACGCTGCAAGTCTCGGCCGTCAAGGCTCCCGGCTTCGGCGATCGCCGCAAGGCTATGTTGCAGGACATCGCAACCCTGACCGGCGGCAAGGCCATCACCGAAGACCTCGGCATCAAGCTGGAGAACGTTCAGCTCGCCGATCTCGGCCAGGCCAAGAAAGTCACCATCGACAAGGACAACACCACCATCGTCGAAGGCAAAGGCAAGCCCGGTGACGTTCAGGGCCGCGTAAAAGAAATTCGCAGCCAGATCGAAAAGACCACCAGCGACTATGACCGCGAGAAGTTGCAGGAGCGGTTGGCCAAGCTGGTCGGTGGCGTAGCCGTAATCAAAGTCGGCGCCGCGACCGAAACCGAAATGAAGGAAACGAAAGCCCGCGTCGAAGATGCCATGCACGCGACTCGCGCAGCCGTTGAAGAGGGGATTGTCCCGGGCGGCGGCGTAGCGCTTGCGCGTTGCGTTCCGGCTCTCGACAAGCTGAAGTTGGAGGGTGACGAGCAGATCGGTGTCAACATCGTGAAGCGCGCCATCACCGAGCCCTTGCGCCAGATCGCCGAGAACGCCGGCGAAGAAGGTGCCATCGTGATCGGTAAGATCCACGACTCCAAAGATAACAACTACGGATACAACGCCCTGACCGGAGAGTACGAAGATCTGGTCAAGGCGGGCGTGCTCGATCCGACGAAGGTAGTGCGCACCGCACTGACCAATGCCGGCTCGATCGCAGCCCTGATGCTCACCACCGAAGCCCTGGTAGCGGACATTCCGGAAGAGAAGAAGAATGCTCCAATGCCGGGCGGCCACGGTGGCGGCGGCATGGGCGACATGTACTAAGGACTAACCGTCCAGGCAGACGCGCCTTCGGCGCAAAACCAGAGCCCCGCTCGAAGTTTCAAAGAGCGGGGCTTTTTTTGTTATGTTCCACGTGGAACACTATGCAGTTTATTTTGTACGTATGGTTATGTATGCTATCGACTACAAGTGAAACGGAAGAAACGAGTTAAGAGGCGCGGGAGAATCGTCCGCCTGAGGGCTTCCAGGGGCGTGGAACAGGAGTCCGCGGTGAGCCTCCGCAAGCAATGGCGGGAGCGGAGCCTGGCGCTTATGCTCTGGCGCGAGTTGCCTAAGCAGCGGGTCACGCTGAATCTGGACGCCGACGTGCTGGCCTGGTTTCGAGGGATGGGGCGGGGATACCAGTGGGAGATTAACAAGAGGCTGCGGAAGGTGATGGAAAGGGAGCGGCGAGATGGCAGCCGTTAGGCTAGTGTCCGGATAGTTGCCGGGGTAATATCTATTCGGGGTGCCGTTTGAGCTTTTCGGAGAGATACAGGCACAAGGCCGCCCGCGAAACGGTGCAATTCGATTCGATTGACGGCGATCTCCGCACTTCGCTTTGGAATGTGTTGAGGCGTTATATCTGGAATCACGTCCAATACAGTTCGGCATACGCTGGATCTTATCTTTCCGCGCCTAGCAATGAGGAAATCCAGAGCTTCTGTACTGATCTTTGGTGTGACTACTTTAAGAAACCGCTCGACGACCTTGATGACGATTGGGAGGTTACAGTCGCGGAAATTAAGGAGCATTTCTTCTCCTGCAAGTGGTACAAGGTTTATGATTTCGTGGAGTTTGCGATAGAAAACTTTCCCTATTCGACCAGAGAAGGGTTCGTCGAGGCCGTTAATGGGATCTTTTGCAACGCGAGGTTTCCGCGTACAGGGTTGTGGCAGGGAAAATTGTAAGGATCACGGATGAAGTAGAACTCGATGAGATTGACACGGCCCTGATACCGCGAAACGGCCTGTGAGCACGCATCTAAATCGGGCGCTGGAGCTTCTATCGGACCGGAAGTCCCCTGATTACCGCAACTCAATAAAGGAATCCATTTCCGCGGTGGAAAGCTTGGTGTCAACTACAGTAGGAGCGAAAGGAACTTTAGGGCAGCTGATCAAGCGGCTTGGGGATGAAATTGAACTTCATCCAGCACTCGGGAAAATGTTCGGGACCCTTTACGGCTATACGTCGGATGCGGATGGGATCCGTCACGCACTGATGGATTTGCCAACCTTGACGTTCGATGATGCCAAATTTTTTCTTGTCGTCTGCTCGGCGTTCGTCAACTTCGCGCAGGCGAAGGTCGCCACCGCCTCATCCAAACCCGCCGCCCCATAGCCTCGTGGACCAAGGCTCGCGTGCGTTCTTTGCTCGGCGACACGGCGGAGTTTTGGGTTGGCTGGCCACACAACGCGCTTTTCGTTGGGTGCGGTGGTTGGGGTGAGCAGCCAATTCCAACTAGATGGCTCTGACTTTCGAGAGCTAAACAGGCTGAAAAAGTCCAGCAGTAGGCGGCAGTTCCCTCAGCGGCTGAAGCCGTCGTTACAATAAGCACTTTTATCGCAGCGGTAAACCGCTGCGCCACCCAAAAGCGAGTGCAAGGGCCGGTGAACCGCTGCGCCACCCAAAGGCAAGTGCAAGAGCTGTGGAGCGCGCGAGCCACCCAAAGCCAAGAACAAGGACGCGGGTAGTGGTTTACTTTGAAAAATGCATTCCCAAGGCCGCCGACTAGCCGCTCAATTTCAGCTGAATGGCTCTGGCCTCAGGGGCTAAACAGCGTGCTTGAAAAGTCAGCAGTAGGAGGCAGTTACCTCAGCGGCTGAAGCCGTCGTTGGAATCGGCGCCTTTATCGCAGCGGTAAACCGCTGCGCCACCCAAAGGCAAGGACAAAAGCGCGGGTAGTGGTTCATTTTGAGATGCATTCCCTCAGGGGCTAAACTGCGCGCTGAAAAAGTCATGCAGCGGGCGGCGGTTCCCTCAGCGGCTGAAGCCGTCGTTGGAATCAGCGCTTTTATCGCAGCGGTGAACCGCTGCGCCACCCAAAGGCAAGTGCAAAGGCGGTGAACCGCTGCGCCACCCAAAGGCAAGTGCAAAGGCGGTGAACCGCTGCGCCACCCAAAGGCAAGTGCAAGGACGCGGGCAGTGGTTCAGTTTGAAAAGTGCCTCTGGAGGCTTTTGGGTGGCGCAGCGCTTTCAGCGCTGCGATTCAGGCTGCCGAATCTGATGGCTTTAGCCGCTGCGGTGCTGCATCCAGCGTCATCCCGGCGCCGGCTGAACTATATGGATGCTCGGCAGTCGCAGCCAACCCTTTCTTCGCAGGATTCAAAAGGATGTACTGCCGGAAGGCGCAGTACTCCTGCCAGTCCCGGACGCGACGGTCATGGTAACTTTTCTCCCAGATCTCGCCGGCAAAAGATAACTCCCTTTTTGCACGGAATGAAAATCCTCCCTTGATTAGTTGCAGAGCTCGCTCCAGAGTTAGTGTCGGCGTGATCAGGAGATGGAAATGGTCAGGCATGAGAACAAACTCATGGAGAAGATATTTGTGCTGCTCCCTGTAACCCAAGAGAACTTGCACAAACAACTCAGCCATTCTGGCTGATTGAAACAGGCTGTGTTTCTGAAAGGTCGCAGCGGTAATAAAGTAAGTGCTGAGTCCAGTATTACCTCTTTGTGGCGCGGCCATCTCAACCTCAGCGGCTAAAGCCGTCTTCTGAGGGCGACCTTATCGCAGCGCTGAAGCGCTGCGCCACCCAAAAACTCAAATCTTCCTAATACTATTGGGACGACGGTATCAAAATGGGAAGGTCGCTTACTGCATGTCCTCGCTGCTCCTATAAGCAACCCCTGGTGCTGAAGCACAGATAAAGCTCAAGCAGATTCGGGCGAACGCGGCGGCTTGATTTTTGGAACGCCACCGCGCTCGCTTTTCCTCCACCACCAGAAAGTTCATCCCATCTTCTGCGCGATGGTAATCGTGTATCCATCCCCATCCTCAAAGCCGAATTCTTTCATGCCGTAAAACTGCTCCGTCACCGGCATCGAGATTTTCGCTCCCGCTTTCTGCACGCGCTCGAGGACGGCTTGCAGGCTGTCCACTTCGATGTAGAGAGTCAGGCTTCCGCCGATAGTCGCGGCGAGTTTGGGATATTCGGCGGCAACCGTCTTCTGGTCGTTGAAGAAAATCTCAACCGCTCCGTTTGAGACGGACGCGAAGACATAGGGTGACTCTTCCGGGACAGTAATGGCTTTCTCGAGACCGAGGATCTCGCCATAGAACTTCAGGCTGGCTTCCACGTTGCGGACAACTAGATTGGGCGTGAGTTTCTTGATCTGCATAAGTCTTCCTCTCTTTCGTAAATGGAACCGTAAAGTGAACCGTGAGTTGATTCCGGACGGTGTTCGTCATGAAGGACGATGGCGCACACTTCCGGTGTGCTCGCATCTCCTCCATCCACGACCCTTGCGAGGAAGGACGCAGGTAGGGGCCCTCATTGTAGGTGGCGCCAAGCGAACGGGCGCGCGGGTCCCGCGAGGTACGCGAAAATAATAGCACGAAGAGTCAAGAGGTCAGCCGGCGAGGCAGCGATACAATAGCCGCTCTTGCTTCACTGCCGGGGAGGCATCATGCCGCGTGGCGCGATTCTTTCGAGTGTTCATTGGGCGAGTGTTAATCGGGATTCCATTCTGGACTCGGCGCGAACCACGATAGCGGCGGTCATTGCCATGGTCTTGGCTCGTCTTCTGAAAATGCCCGAATATTATTGGGCGCCGATTTCGACCATCGTCATCGTTCAATCCACCATCCCTCCCCGAACCGTGGGATGGCAGCGCTTTGTGGGAACGGCGCTGGGAGCGGTGTTCGGCGCGGCACTGGCGACACTCTTCCGCCCCAGCGCGCCCGTCTATGCTTTGGGAATTTTCTGCTGCGGGTTGCTGTCCTGGCTGCTAAGGGTCGGTGCCGCCTACCGATTCGCGGCGATTACGCTGAGCATTGTTTTGCTGATTCCGCATACCCTTCCACCCTGGATCGTCGGCTGGCACCGCTTCCTGGAGGTGTCGCTGGGAATAGCGGTGGCATTGGCGGTAACACTGGTTTGGCCGTCGGCGAAGAAAACAGTTTGATGGGTCTTCCCCCACTTCAGTGGGGTTTTCAAGCAGCAGCTTTCTGGGCTACGATTCCGTAGGATTTAGTGCTCAATAGCTGCAAAAGATTTCTTCTGCCCGAGCCGAAATCGGCTGTGGACGTTTTTTTACTCGAATAAAGAGTTGTATAAAGTAGAGTTTGCAACTCCTTTCCGTCGGACTCTTTCGGCTTAATAACTGCTATTTCCCAGACAGGGGCCTATGGCCCATCTCCTAGTGGAGTAACCAATGGTAACGTGTTTTGCTCGGTCTTCGGGGATCGGAAGACTCTCTATCGCCCACATTCGGCTACTCGCCTTCACCATCCTTCTCGGCATGGCACTGGTTTCTGTTTCCTCGGGACAGGTCTTGCTAACAACCGGCCGCTCGGACAACCAGCGGACCGGCGCCAATCTTAATGAAACGCTGCTGACGCCGAGCAACGTAAATAAGAATGGATTCGGCACATTGTTCAGCAATGCAATCGACTATCAGGCATTGGCGCAACCGCTCTACGTTTCCAACGTAAACATCAACGGTCAGGGAGTCTTGCATAACGTGGTTTACGTTGCGACCATGGCCGATTCCGTCTACGCCTTCGACGCGGACAACAATACCGGATCGAATGCGGCTCCGCTGTGGTGGGTGAATTTCACCGATCCGGCAAACGGAGTCACTCTGGCGACGGGCGCCAATCTGCCCTGCTCGGGCGGCCAAACGACCGGTTTCACCGAAGAAGGAATCGCCGGCACTCCGACGATCGATATCAACAGCGGCACCATGTATGTCGTAGCCAAAACCGTGGAAAACGGCAAGGTTGTCCATCGCCTGCACGCGCTCGACATCACCACCGGAGAAGAAAAATATGGTGGCCCGGTTCTCATCGCCGCCACCAGCATGAGCAATCAAGGACAGGTCACCGTATTCAACAGCCTTCACCAGTTGAATCGCCCCGGATTGCTGCTGTTGAACGGCACCATTTACATTGGGTTCGGATCCAACTCCTGCAATGACGACAACAGCGGTTGGGTATTGGCGTACGACGAAACCAGCCTGACGCAAACCGCGGTCTTTAACACTTCGCCCGATCACGGGTTGACCTCGATCTGGCAAACTGGCAACGGCCTCGCCGCCGATGAGAATAGCAACATCTTCGTAGAGACGGCCGAATCCTGCACCAGTTGCTACAACATCCCGCAAGGCGGGCAAACCTACAGCAACAGCGTGCTGAAGCTCGACCCCACGGACCTGTCCGTAGGCGATTACTTCACTCCATGGGATGTCGCCTTCCTCAACGCCAACGACCTGGATCTAAGTTCCACCGGCGTTCTGATTCTTCCCGATCAGGACGGACCGAATCTTCATGAACTCGTGGCTGCCGGCAAACAGGGCTTCGTCTATGTTCTGGACCGCGACAACATGGGCATGTACTCTTCTTCAGGGAACGACGGCCAGATCGTTCAGGAATTCCCGCTGATTCCGGGAGCGCAAGAAGGCTCAAAAAAGGATGTGCTGTTCAGTTCTCCAGCGTACTGGAATAATACTGTCTACTTCGAGCCCGACGCTTCTCCTATATTGGCTTTTCCAATATCCGGCGGACTGCTGGGCACGCCCATCACCACGACCCAGAAGTATACCGGCGCGCATTCGCCATCGATTTCAGCGAATGGCAACACCAACGGAATTTTGTGGGCAATCAGCGGCAACAATTTGTATGCAATCAACGCCACTACCATGGCGATGCTTTACAACACGACCCAAAATAAAGCGCGCGATCAGTTGCCAACCGTCGCTCACTTCGTAACTCAGACGGTAGCGAATGGCAAAGTTTATGTAGCCACACGAACAACTCTCCAGGTCTATGGGCTCTTCCAGAGTCTGACATCGGTGGGCGGCAACAGTCAGAGCGCTCAGATACTCACGTCGTTGCCCGCGCCGCTCCAATTGCAAGTGGTCGATCCTTATAGCGGAGCCGGAATTCCGAATGTCACGGTGACCTTCAGCGATGGCAACAAGGGAGGGGTCTTCGATCCCGCCAGCGTCGTTTCCGATGCTAACGGCAACGTGTCGACCAGTTACACTTTTCCGAAAACCGCTGGCACGTACACTCTCACCGCCAGTTCTCCGATGGCAGCGAGCTTGACGTTCACAGAAACTGCGCTGCCTGGACCGGCCACAAAAGTTGTTGTCGCGTCGGGGAGCAAGCAGTCGGGGCAAGCAGGATCGATCCTGCCCAGTCAGTTAAAGGTCAAGGTTGAGGACGCCTACAGCAACGGCGTTTCGGGTATCACCGTGACGTTCGTGGACAACAGTCACGCCGGCACGCTAACTCCCAGCATGGCTGTATCAAATGCCAGCGGATTTGCGCAGGTCAGTTACCAGCTTCCGAACATCGCCGGAACCTATAAGCTCACGGCCAGCGCACCCGGAATCAAGACGACCGCGCTCTTCACCGAATACGCCACCGGCGATGCGCCGGCCGCTCTGATTGCGGTTTCCGGAAACAATCAGTCAGCCCCTGTAAACACTGCCCTGCCGCAACCTTTGGTGGTGCAGGTGAACGATGCATCGGGCAATCCGGTCGCGGGCGTTTCGGTCGTGTTTTCCGCGACGTCGGGAATCGTGAGTGGGACCCCGGCAACTTCCGGCTCCAGCGGAACAGTCTCCGTGAATTACACAACCGGTAGTTCCGTGGGCCCGGTTACGGTTACCGCTGCCGTGAATGCCCTAAACACTCAGTTCTCTGTGACCGTAGGCGCCGGCGCGCCTGCTACGGTCACGATCAGTGGGGGAAATAACCAGTTCGCAACTGCGGGTTCAATGCTGCCGCAAGCTTTGAGCGTTGTCGTGGCTGACCAATACGGCAATCCCGTTTCCGGCGTAGCAGTAAGTTTCAGCGATGGCGGCGCCGGCGGATCATTCTCCTATACCAATCCCGTAACGACTAGCAACACGGGAACCGCGAGCCAGATGTACACTCTTCCGTCGACTCCAGGCACGATCTATGTGAGCGCGACCGCCGCGGGCGTGGCGACGCCCGCTGTGTTTACCGAGACCGGCCAGTAAGAACGCCCGCCAAATAGCTGGCCAGAGCCTTGTCCCAGCCCCTCTTTTTGGGAGATCGCAATGCAGCGTCTCCCGCTACTTGATTGTTGACAGCCCATCTACGGCAAACACCGGATGTGCTTCCCTGGAGCTCGACGCGCACACTGTCGTCTGGATGATTCCTCGTCGTTCGAGGAATCACATAGAAAACAAGGCGCAGGAGGCTTTTTAAATGTCTGCAACAAAACTTACCTTACTTTCGACGCTTCTATTCTGCGCGGTTTGGGTTATGGCGCAAAGCGCACCAGCTGGAGGAGCCGCACCGAGCGGGTCAGCAGGGGCTGCGGGCCAAGCAGCTCCCGGTGGAACCACGACGCCGTCCGGCGGTACAGCGACACCGCCCGGAAGCACGTCGACTCCGAACACTCCGAGTCCAACCCCAGGCACTGTCCCGGGATCAAACTCTCCCAACCCGCCGACGCCCGGGAGCAACACCCAGCCTTCCAGCGTAAGTCCGAACAACCCGCAAACGAGCCCCAGTGGCGGCCCTTGCGGAAATATGCCCGGAGCTGCTCCAGGAACAAGCGGCAGCACAACGCCGAATACGTCGTCCAATTCGTCCAGCTCTGGCACATCGAATTCTGGTTCGTCTAGCTCCGGTTCCTCAAACTCAGGTTCCTCCGGGGCTCCAGGCACTTCGACCAGCCCCGGAACCTCTTCGACCGCGCCCTGCCCGCCCGCCAGCGGATCGGCTGCGCCGCATTCGAAGTAAAGACTTTTGGGAGATAGCTTCGGCTTCTCCTTTTTCGACGCGGACCCGACTCTCTCCGGGTCCGCTTTTTTGCTTGTCACGCAAAACGCCAAACTAAAAACTCCCAACAGTCCTTGCCATATGCTTCACGCCTCCCGCCATCATTTCGCATATTGTTATGAGCCAGGGGCCTGGACACTTACCGAGTGATTTCCCGGAGTGCCGCGTTTAGGGAGTTAGTAACAGGAGGATGGTGAATTCTGTCGCGCTTACGGATCAAGACGCAATTCAGCCGCGCGAACGTACACGTTTCGCACCGGCGCGCTTCGCCTTCTTGGTTGTGCCAGCGGCTCGACGCGCGCTCTTCTTGGGATGATGCGCGTTCCCGGCCGGAGCAGATTTCGCGGGTACGCCTATATTCGCCGCCTTGCGGACAACGGGTTTTTCAGTCGCTGACGGTGAAGAAGAGTCTTCCCCTAACCCGTGGTTAAGAAGTTCGTGCGTAAGATTAGTCACCGTTCCCGCTGCCCGCCCGAGTTTGCGGGCAACCGCACTTAGCAGGGGCTCCTGCTTGACCGGCTCTTTCTTCGCTGACATCGAACTTCTCGCAATTTCATTCTTCATTGTCGGTGACATAAGTTGGGCCATCGAAGACAAAAATTAGTCCCGGCCCATGACGGGCCGGGACTTCCAGGTAATCCTTTGCTGAAAAGAATGACTAGGATGCGCGACGTTTCTGGTCTTGCTCGTTGTCGCTCTGGTTGTCTTGTCCGCTCTTCTTCGGCGGATTCTGGCCAGGCTGGCCGGATTGACTGCCGTGCTGACCCTGCCCGGACTGACCACCTTGTTGCGGCTGGCCCGGTCGCTGGCCGGATTGCCCGCCCTGCTGGCCTTGTCCCGATTGATGTCCTTGCTGACCTTTTTTCTCCATATCATCTGCCATTGAATATTTCCTCCTGAGAAACAACGGAGCTTCCGCCCCATCGAAATTTAATCGCGTGCACATGTTAGTTGCCGCAACTGATTGCAAAGGTTGGGATAAATTTATCGCTCTGAGCATTTCGTTTTTCAGATGAGAAACGCGCTCGGATTCAGCCCTCGTACCGTGCAAGCTGTTGGAGAACAGCCACTTTACAAACGCATGCGCCGAGGACGGATGTAGTCAGGTTCGGCCAACATCGCGTCCCTCGACGTGCGAATTCTCGACGTGCCAATTAAACACGTACGAGTCAAACACCGCGCGCACACCGATTTGAAAGTGTGAGCCAAAGAAGCTTCAGACAGAAGTTCCGCGCCGCGTCAGATGTGCGAACAGCGAAATCACGAAGAGCACCAGGAATACAAAGAATAGCAACTTCGCGACACCCGCAGCAGCGACCGCTACGCCAGTAAATCCCAGGACTCCAGCAATCACCGCGATCACCAGGAACATTAGCGTCCAATAAAGCATGATGCCTCCTTCGAGTTGAGTGCTGTGTCGACTATACCTGCCACGCTAGGGCGAGCGAATCCACTCCAACCTGTATTTCGCGACTTCCGAAGCTGTAATCGTCCCTGGGCCTCAAACTGAGAGGCTGGCGCCTGAAAAACCGACGACGACAATTTTCCTGGCAAACTTGATCCGGACCGAGCATCTAAAGTGCGTCTGGGCGTTCTTAGGATCAACGGTCGGGCTCTCGAAGACGAACAGTGTCAGAGAATCGTTTGAGGATATGCGGTAACGAAGTTCAGATTTTTACTGTTTCTCTGAATGGAACCAACATTATCTACACCGATTCAGAGTTCTAAACTCACAGTTTCCGATTCACAGGTCCGAAGAACGCCTCGTTTAACCTTGTGAGTTCTGAACCGAAGCGCCAAGCAACTGCCCGAAAACTTACACTTCCGGCGCAGCTTCTTCCGGAAGTACTTTGGCCGTCTGCGCGCCTACTGTTATGCCGCAGTCGTATTTGGCCGAAACGTCATACCAGCGGATGCACGCCGTCTCCAGCAACATGCGCGCTCCGTCAATCAGCGGATTGATTCGCGTGCCTTCGCTGTGCGCCCACCGCACCGGCACTTCCTGCACACGAAAGCCAAACTTGCGCGCGAGAAAAAGAATTTCGGGATCGAAGCCCCAGCCTTCGATGCGCTGCAAAGGCAGGATCGTTCGCGCGGCTTGCCTGGTAAATGCTTTGAAGCCGCATTGCGTATCTTTGAAGCGTAGGCCGAGAATCAGCCGCAATAACAAATTAAAAACTCTGCCGAAAATTTGACGAGCCGGTGATTGGCGCTTGGTCTGTAAGTCCGCGCGCATCCAGCGTGATCCAATAGCGATATCAGCACCCGCGGCCAGTGCATCTAGCAACTTCGGCATTTCTTCAATCGGCGAAGACAGATCGGCATCGCTGAAAATGATGACCTCACCATGCGCCTGCAGCATTCCGTGACGCACGCTATAGCCCTTGCCACGGTTACCGGGATTCTCCACCAAACGCAATCGCGAATCCCGTTCAGAAAACGCGAGCGCTAACTCCGCGGTATTGTCGCGCGATCCATCGTTGACCACGACTACCTCGGCATCCCATCCTTGCTCCGTAACATATTCAAGCACCTTCTCCAGAGTCGTACCCAGGCGCTCGCCCTCGTTATAGGCCGGGATGACGATGCTATACGTAATGTCGGTCAATTTCGAAGCCTCTCTTCCTTAGTTCTTAACTTCTTAGTCTTACAGTCCCTCGACCCGGATCTTGTTTTCAATTCGTCGATTGCCCGCATAAGCCTTCGCTATCTCGCCCGCGAGTTCGCGCTTGTTGTCGCTGTCCACGCTCCCGGCCAACACCACAGCGCTGTCGTCCGTTCTCACGTCCACCTTCGCATTTTCCAGGGCCGACTCCGAACTTAAGCGTTCCTCGATAAGTCGCTGAACTTCTGGCGTCGTCAGGTCCCAGGATGATTGCGTCGGCGGATAAGACTGTTCGACCGATGATTGCGCTGTCTGAAAGACCGGAGCGATCCCGTCCGCGGAGGCAGACGCCGACGCTCGGACCTGGCCGAGGCACCATCCCGCAAGTAAGACCACGAGTACACAAACTGCGCGTTTCATAAAACCCCTCCTGAGCGTTGCCTGGTTTCGGCGGACGATTGCACCTGCGCTGCCGGCGAATCTTGACGATCACCCCGCACGGAATTCACTCCCGACTGCTTTTGCAACTCTTCGGCGGCTTGAGCGAGCGTTAAATTGTCGGGTACCTGCCGGAAATCGCTTCGACTCTCATCCTGCTGCACGGAAATAGTTTTAAAAAATAGAACCTTACCGTGCATGTTGACGTGCAGGAAGCTGATCTCCCAGTGGTGCGGCGATACCTCCAACTGTCTGACGTGGAACTCTCCACCTTTGTCGAGATAGCCGAGCAGGCCGCCGCCAAATTTCACCTCCCTCATAAGATGGCCTTCGATTTCCGCCAGCCTATCCTCTTTCAAGCTGATCCAGATACGGCCTTCCATGGAATGAAAGACCGACGCTTCTCGAGTTGGTGGATCGAAATTCGGATTGGGTTCGAAGAGCAGCTCCACCAGATCGTCCTTGCGTTGTCCATACTTCACCGTCAGCGCTTTCGGAAGCATCTGGAACATATCCTCCGTCTGGCGCGCATCTTTTTGTTGCTCTTTTTGTCTTTTCTTGGTCACGTCCGGCTTGTTCAGCAGGCTAGCAATGCGGTGGTCTTCCTGTTTTTCCTGTTCCGCGGAAATGCGCTTACCATTTACCGACAGCAAGCGATCGAGCTCACCTTGTTTTGTCTCAACCACGCATCGCACTTCTTCCTTTCCCGAGTGAATCTCTTTTACCTGATACATCCAATGCGTGTGATCATCGGCTTGCCCTTTCAGCTCTCCATCGACCGCACGACGCAGCAGTTCGCTGGCGGATAACTTGTTATCCGCCGACGGGCCCTGTGCCAGCACTGGAGCGCAACAAAACAGCACCCAGACAATCATGCTCGCCACAGCCGCAACCGGGAACAACGCCGGTAGATGCCGCGTTTGACGGCCACGTTGTGCGTCTTGTGAGATGGCAATGTGCATGCCCGGATTGCCTTTGCTTGTCCTGGAGGACGCTTCACATATCTCGAAATGCCTTCCAGCAGAGTAAAAGACTCTACGCGGGCAAGCATATAAAGTGCGTTCTGTAGTCAGCAAGAATGTTTACAGGAGTTATAGCGGGACAGTTAGTAGTCAGTTAGATATTGCGCGCCACCAGCGGTCTATCTCAGCTTTAATAACTACAAACGACTGCGTAGGTTGTAAGCGGACACAACTTGTGCCCGCTCACCCCCGACACATCAACTTAGCTCGCCTTGCGCTCCCGTTGCAGGTCGCGCTCCCGCTGAGGATTAGGATCATCGATCACGACTGGAGGATTCCAATCGTCAACTTGCTTAGTCGCCACGTCCTTCGCGATCCCATACCGCTCCTGAATCTTGCCCACCAGCACGTCGCGCTGTCCCGCGATTACGTCCATATCGTCATCGGTGAGTTTACCCCATTGTGTCTTCACCGAACCTTTCATCTGCTTCCACTTGCCTTTCGCTTCATCCCAGTTCACGGTCACTCTCCTAAGTTTTAGAAATGTGCAGCATTTGAAAATCTCCAAGTGGAGCAGCTAGACTCGTCCCAATAACACCAGGACCAGCACGATGACGACCACCAACCCGAGGCCGCCGCTGGGGTAATACCCCCATCCACTGCTGTAGGGCCAGGTTGGCAATGCACCGACGAGCAGCAAAATCAGGATGATCAACAGAATGGTTCCCATTATTATTTCTCCTTTGATCTGATCTAGATGCCAATTGCGTGAATTGCCATTGAATCCGCCCAATTAATTCTGCAGGTTTCTGCACAGTCGAGAGCGGCGCCACGCGCATTTCAATGTTCCCTCTTAGGCATGATCGACCTCCGCTGACCTTAATGGATGACTGCAAGAGAGCAAATCGTATGAATCTAGTAGTCTGACAGGCTGTTTGCTGTAGGCGATCGCCTCGCTCGGCGCCTAACCTGCATCAAATGCCTGCAACAAAGAAAGGCGAGGTGCAAAATTGATTCGTAAACTGAAATCCGGCGAGTACCGGCTGTACTCGCGCAAGAAAAACCCCAAGACTGGTCGCAGACGCAATCTTGGAACTTTTGCCACAAGAAAAGCAGCCGAAGCTCACGAGCGCGCCGTCCAATATTTCAAACATCACTAGAAAACGCGCGACGAGAGCTCCGGCTGCCCCTTAATTAAAAATCAGTCAGTGAGTCTCCAACTTACCTTGTTCCTGCGTCCGGGCTTGGGCAGAATATTTTCTGACTGTCGCCAGGAACGCATCGCTGCCCGCTGGAGGAGCAACCTTGCCGTTCAAAATGTCTCCAAACGGCTCCATGCGGCCATACAGCACTCGCGTCTCGTCCTTATCCTGCGTGATCGCGGAGCCGCTCAAGTCGACGCCGGCAAAAAGACCGCGAGCGCGCGAATAAGTCAACACCTCCGCCTTCATCTTCCAATCCGTGTCGGCGCCCGCATCGCGTCCCACTGGTCCGGCGGCGGCGGAAGCGTCCGCTCCAATTTTGAATTTGCTGGCCAGCAAATGCTGCATTCCCTGGTCATTGGTAATTACCATCACCAGGTCGACGGCCTGGCCTCCGAGCTGCAAACCCCAGCTCCCGCCAGTAACCGTGATCGGAGCAGGCGCGCTCCAGCCGTGCTCCGTGCGGCAAGTCGCTATGCCTTTGCCGTGATTGCCCCCGAAGCCGACCGCAATTTTCACCATCGAAGGTACGACGGCAATGCACTTCGCGTCTGACATAACTTTGTCAGGAATTGCTTTGTCTGGGGTACCCATAATTTCATTGAGAACATCCGCGGATTTCTGAATCCGCTTTTCGATATCTGATCTTTCTTCCGCCCAACTGGTGCCCGCCATGACCAGAACCGACACGGCCAATATGGCAAGGCAGCTAGTCAATTTCTTTTGCGACTTCATTGCACAGCCTCCTCGGAATTCTTTGGATAGTAGATATTTCTCCACCTTCTCAAGCTACCCCTCGCCCGACTCGACCTGTATCCGGTGCAGCCTGTAAATTCAATCTCGGGATGACCGTACGCTTCCGAACGCGTGAAGAAATCTTTTCGCAAGGTTTCTTCTGTGCATAACTCTCCAATTAATACAGCGATTACCGTAGACTCTATTCTCCGCGGAGGGTGTAGCATTGAAATCAGAAGATGTGAAGATGGCAGTCGCGAGAGCATGGCTTTCGCCCTTCAGCCGTATCTCATTCAATTCACGCAATAGATGGGAGAGGTGTCCTCTCTCGACAAGGAGAAATTCGAAATGAAATTGGAAAAAAGAGAATTTGGAATGAAAAGCAGCAGCAACGAGCAATCACTGCAGCCCCTCAAAACTCCGACTGACATTCAGGAGCAAGTACGGCGCCGCGCCTATGAGCTTTACGAGGAGCGCGGGAAGGTTGATGGCTTCGAAGTGGAAGACTGGCTTCACGCGGAAGCCGAATTCATGGGGAACCGTCGCACCGGCAGAGCGGCGTAAACGCGCAGTTCCACAGCACGGCTGGAGAGCAGCAGCGTCAGGTGTGACGGGCCAGCGGCTCTCCAGCAACTGCCCCCTCCGCTGTTTGTCTCCGATTGATGACAAGCTTCCAGCCCCCAGCCGCATCCCGCCAACCGCTAAACCGGGCAGTTCGCATCAAAGGCACTACAATTCTGTATAAGAGATCGCTCGCGGTTGCGGGGCGCCGGAACGATGGGCATGACCTTGGCGAATGTTAAGGCTGCGGTGGGGCGCGCATATCGCGGCGCCCTTAAGGACCAGACTTTCCAGGCGGCGGCTGCTCTGTCCTATTACACAATCGTTTGCGTATTTCCGGCGCTGATCTTGCTCTCTGCCGTGATGGCCTACATCCCGCTGCCAAACTTCTTCGCCGATCTCCTGATGGCGATGACGCGGGTTCTGCCGGCCCATACCGTGATGCCCACGGTTTATTCCGTCCTTATCGGAGTTCTCGGAGCGAACCTGCGCGCTTGGCTTTCGCTCGGAACGCTGGGCACACTGTGGCTCGTGTCGTCAGCTTTCGATGAGATGATTGACGCGCTTGACGCCGCCTACGATGTGACTGATCAACGCCCATTCTGGAAGACAAGGCTTCTGGCGCTCGGTTTGGCCGGCATCACCGGTGCGCTTCTGATATGCGCAGTGGCCACCATGGTTATCGGTCCCAAGGTCGGCGAGTGGCTGGCCAGCACAATGTCCATGTCGGGAGTTTTCATCCTGATATGGCCTTTCATTCACAAAACCATCGCCATTGGCTTCACCATCGTTGCAGTGCAGATGGTTTATTTTTTCGCTCCCAACGTGAAACAACGGTTTCGCGCTACGCTGCCCGGCGCGATTCTTTCCGTCGCCTGCTGGATGATTCTTTCCTCATTACTCGGAGTTTATTTTCATTATTTTGAAAACTACAACCGCATCTACGGAACTTTGGGTGGCCTGATGGCTTTAATGACTTGGCTCTATTGGGCATACTTTATTTTCGTGGTTGGAGGAGAGCTCAACGCGGAACTGCAAGAAGAAAACTGCGCTGAACCCTTGCGGCTGCGAGAAGCCGCTTCCACCACGCCCAGTAAGGAACGCGCCGCGAAGCGCCGCTCGAAAGCTGACCAGACGAACTCTGTGGTCTGAAGGCTATCTCGGATTAGAACTTGGTGTGAAATTTTCCGTCTGCCGAGACGCCTCCCACTTCATCCCGCGTAAGGCTCACCGACCACCGCTTGTTGATCTGGTAGTCGCCTTGCACGATTTCACTTCCCGGCTGCGAAAGGTCCGTGGAAAAAGTAAACAGGAGATTCTTCGTCACGCGCTGCTGAATCGCAACCCGCGCCGAGGGATTCTGATTGTTTCCGCCGAGCAGCGGATCAATCTCCAGACTTGAAATCCCCGCCAGTTGCTGAATGCCGCCCGTTACCTGTCCCGTGACCTGAGACGCAATGATTGAATCGGTGCTTTGGCTGGCGGGATTTTGTTCCTGCGTAGTATGGCCCTGCGCGATCAAATTGATAATATCGGCCGTCGCCAGCGGCGGGTCGGAAGTGTAAAACGTCACCAGCTTGTCAAACGATCCTCGCAATTTCAACGTGAGATTGTATTGTTCGATGGTGGTAGTTGCGGAGACGTTCACCAGAGGTTCGGTTTCGGTTGGATTGTTAAAGGTGATAAGGCCCTGGTCCAACTGGTAGCGAACATTGCGATAGAAAAGCTCTCCGGATGTCACATCGGTTCGGCCGATAATCACCGGATTCGCAGCCGAACCGATCACTTGCAAATTCACCTGGCCTTCAATACTGACCTGCGAACTGTTCGCGCTGAGATCTCCCTTGGATTGCACCGCGATCGCAAGTTTCACATTATCGGCCACGCCAGGCTCGGCTGGGACGCCGGTGCCATTGAATTGATCGCTGAACTTGCTCAGATCAAAATCCGGAGTAAACGAGAGACTGTCGATCAATACGCGACCGTTTAGCGTGGACGCCTCTTCCGTCCCGCTCAACATCAGGTTACCGTCAAGCACAGTCCTCAACCCGGAAGGGTAGAGTAAACGAACTGATTTGCCCTGCAAATGAACATTGAACTGCAGGTTCGGTCGATACGAGATCGATCCTCCGGCCGACATTTGTCCGCCGCCCACTTCGCCGGCGAGGCTGGATATCTGCACCGTCTCGCTGCCGATATCGAATGTCCCGTTCAGCTTCTCCACGCCCAACGGCACTTCGGGACTGGATAGCGCAGCATTCTGAAGACGGATTTGTCCCTGAATCGTTGGATTACTCGCGCTCCCGGAAGCATGAACATTCAACGATAGAGTTCCGGAGCTCTGCGCATCCGGCTCAATCATGCGCAGAATGCGCAAATCCACTGAGCCCTGAGCAAAGAGATTCGGCGCCATATTTCCAGCAAGCGGGTAGCTGCCTTGTATGCGCAGAGATGTATCCGTGCCGCTGATTTCCGCAGGCTGCAGCGTGATCACCGAATTGGAATAATCGACATGAATCGGCTTCTGGGCGCCGATCTCCAGTGATTGGTACTTGGCTTTCAAGATAGGAATTGTGAGATGCGCCTCGATTCGAGATTTATCCTTCAACGGACCTTTTACCGTCGCGTGCAGTTCCGCTTCCCCCTGGAACCCCTGCGGCAAGTTAGGCACAAACGCGACGAGCAACGGATCGAGCGGTACGCCGCTGGTGTCAATTGCCGCTTCCGTGTAGTAATCGCCTGTCAAGTTAACAGTTCCATGAGAATGGACTGAGGCCTGCGCAATTTCGGAATCGAGCGTCATTTCCGCCCGGTGATTCGCAACCTGAAGACTTGCTTTTATTTGTGAGATTGACTTATCCCGAATCTGAAGTTGAGGTGCTTCAATTTCCGCGGTTAGCTGAGGGTCGTCTAAGGTTCCCGCTCCACTGGCCGACAATTTCAGCGTTCCAGTGATTCCAAGATTTCTCACCTGCACCGTCTGCAACTTCTGCAGCACTATCGATGGCGCGTTCAATCGTACCGTGTAGGCCTTGCTCTTCGGAGTATAGGAGACCGTTCCATTGACTGTGCCTGCCGGAAGGTTGACGTCGAGCGTCGAGGTCACTGAGTTTTTATTCGCGCGAAACGTCGCCGCCAAACGCTGTACCGGTTCGCCGTAAGCACGCACATTTTCAACTCTTGCCGTCCCATTACCCGACGGGTTGACCTGCGAGCCTTGCAGTGAAAGCTCCGCCGATAAGTCGCCCGAAATTGGATATTGCAAGTTAGTTAAGCGCTCTAAGTCGCGCATTGCCAAACGCTGCACCGATAGGTTCACAGCCAGTGAACTGGAGGGAAGATACGCCCAGTCATGCAATTCCACCTTCGCGTTCAGCACAGCCTTTCCCTGATGAGCATTTACCAGAACTGCATTCTGCAACGCGACCTGCGACGGGTTAGCCTGAAACTTAAACGCCACGCTGCTCCACTGACTTCCGCGGACTAGCAAATTCTGAGCGCTGAGCTGGCCCGCCAGCGCTGGCTTTCGCATAGAGCCCTGCAGCACGGCATTTGCCGAAGCAGAACCGGAAACCTGCACGGCGCCAGACTGCCCGCCCCGAACCGCCGAAATTAATGCTGCAAGCTGTCGCAAATCATTGGCACTCGCGGCGATCTGCAGATTCGATTGGTTGCTTACCTGCCCCTGTACCACGACGGTCGTCGACGGCATACGAATCGTCGTTTGACGAAAAGCAATCGTATTCTTTGGTCCGTCGTAAGAAACGTGCACCGCCCCAGCCACCGGAATGGCATGCGCCGAATGCCGTGCGTCGCCAGACCTGATGTTCAAATCGGCATGAGCACGGAGATCGCTGACGCGGCCCGTCCATGAAGCCCGGGCTGTGCCGTCCACGCGTCCTAGCAAAACAACTTCGTGAAGAGTTGCGCCGCGCACCTCTCGCTGCACCGCTTGCAGCGAGATTCCATTCAGTGCGGTTCGAATCCGCGCCACGGGTGTCGTATCAAGGTGCTCCACATCGGCTTCAGAGGTGACCTTCCCGCCAAGCGTTTCGAACACAACGTCGCGGGCTTCGAGCTTGCCGTCCGCGAGTTGGTATCGTCCCTGAAGCTTATGCAGATCGAGACGCCCATCGGCCGATCGGACTGCAAGGGTCTCGCTAGCCATTTGACCGACGATCGAAAGGCTCCGCAACAGCGACCCATTGTTCGCGTTTTGATAGTGAATCTCGCCGGAGAGCGTTACATCTCCCGCGGTCGTTACGGGCTTTGCCAATGCGGCGAAATCCTGCGTGTGAAGCCGCACATTGTAGTCGCCTTCGACCGCAGGATTTTGATAATTGGCCAGATCAGCGTGGAGCGACAGAACTGATGATCCTACATTCAGCGCTGCGGATTCCAATGAAAAGCGAGATGGAGTCGCGCTGAACTTCGCATCCAGACTATGTTGCAACGGGGCGGTATTGGCGTACCTAATCCGGCCGTTGTCATACGAAATCGATCCGCGATAACGCGTAGCGAGCCAGTCAAAACCGATTTCCATGTGCAGGTCATACACCTCGGCTGTCAGTGGAACCGCGTCGTCGTTATAGTTAATTTCGCCGTCTGTCAAGAGCACGTGCCTGGCTTCCAGATCAAACATATTCGTGTGACCGCCATCCGGGCTGGGCGGAGCGTGCGGAATATTGCTCTTGCCCTCGGCCTCAACGCGAACGTGCATAACCGGCCGCTCTATCGCCAGCTCACTGAGCGTCACCTTGCGCCGCAGGATCGATCGAATTTTCAACCCCACCGTCAATTTGTCGACATGCAGCAATGGAGGCTGACCAGATGATTCAGTGCCATGAAGGGTAATGTTGTACAGGTGAGCTGTCAGGGTCGACAGTTGAAAGTCGAAATTGCCAATCTCCGCGCGTCCGCCCGTCGCTTGGTCCGTATCTTTTACGATGGTGCTGATCGCATATCTTTGAAAGCTAGGGCTCCTCAGAAATAGATATCCGCCCACGCCGGCGACGACGATCAACAGGTCCGCAACCGCCAATGTCCACGCAATAATTCGCCGCCATCGCTTCGTAAGAATGCTTGCCATTAAAATGCCTGCCCCAGCGTGATGAAATACTGTGTCGAATTAATTCCGGGCACCGGATTAAGATTGTGCCCAAGATCGATGCGGATCGGGCCTATGGGCGTTGCATAGCGCAGCCCAATTCCAATCGTATTGGTGTAATTGTTCGCGAAATTATTGAAATTGATTGCGCTATAGACGTTGCCCCCATCGTAAAACACCACGCCACCTAAATTTTTCATAATCCGAAGCGGAAAGCGCATTTCAGAATTCAGTATGAACAACTGCCTGCCTCCGACCGGCAACGTGACGTTGACGCAACCCGTCTGGTTCTTTAGAACGTTGCAGAACGGCACCACGCGCTGCGGTCCAGCCTCATCGATCGGATAGCCACGCAACGAAGTTCCCCCGCCCGAAAAATATAGTTGGCTGGTAGGAACAAAACTCCCGTCAAATGCCTTCGCCAAGCCGAGTCGCACGCTATTGGCGAACACCAGGGAATGAAGAGATTTATAAAAAGCGTATTGGCCAAACAGCTTGGCGAAGGTTGCGCTCGAGCCCAGCGCTGCCGGCGTAATTCGCAGATCGACAGTTGAAAACATTCCCCGATGAGCATCGAGCGGCTTGTCGCGCGAGTCCCGAATCAGCGTGCTCGATAGCGTCGAGAGGTGAATATTGCGATCCTGCGGCAGGACCAGCTCGGGCACAAGAAGTTGCGACAGCGAAGTTTTATTGAAGTCATAACGCAGTTGCAGCCGCATATTACTTTTCCGGCTGATGAGTTTCTCCACCTGGAATGACGCATCGCCGAGGCCGGCGGCAAAAAGTGGGTTTTCCGTCGTCCGTTCAATCGAAAAACTGGTCAGAGAACTCCATCCCGAACCCACAAAGTGAGGCTGCATGTAGCTCGTTAGAAAACGCTGGTCGAGGCGTGACAGCAGAATCGAAGCGCTCGCCGTTTCAGCCATCCCGCGCATGTTTCGCCGCGTAAAGTCGATCGAGCCGAGGGGACTGGCGAAAAGCGCCTGGCTCGGCGCGATCTGGTTGCTCCCAAGCCCAATCGTCGGTAAGCCAGGCACCGCTACAGTTCCGGTCGGAACATTCCCGCCCCGGTGAGAGACTTCGAATCCAAACCCGTAAGTGATCTGGTTGCGCTTGGCTTCATGCACCTTTACCAGCGCGTCTTCTTCGTTCTGATCCGCGATCGGCCTTTTCGGCCCCACGCTCGACCAATCGAAAATATTCAAATCATAAAGACGACTTTCCCCGGTCAGCAGCTGCTGTCTTTTCATAGGAGATTCGGGCCGCACATTCGCGGTTTGCTTGATGAGCGACAACCGGGTGTGCTTTTGCCCGAGATAGACAACGTCATCCACACGCACCATCTGATGCTCCATGATCACGTAAGCCACATCCACGCGGTGTGTGTTGTCAGAGTGGCGAGTTACCGTTGTTTTGACTTCGGCATTAAGATACCCACGCTCGTAGTAAGTCGCCGAGATACGGTTGCGGTCATCCGATAGCTGCCGCGCGGAAAAAGGCGCGCCTGCTTTTAGTTCGAAGCCTCGCGGCACGGTAAGTTGGTTTCGTGCGACATTGTCGTTGCCCGTCACCTTTACGCTTTCCA
Organism: uncultured Acidobacteriaceae bacterium; assembly: GCA_963822025.1. Classification (GTDB taxonomy): domain Bacteria; phylum Acidobacteriota; class Terriglobia; order Terriglobales; family Acidobacteriaceae; genus Acidiflorens. Next base: position 459,478 of record CAWGFW010000005.1, read on the forward strand.
CTAGCGTCTGTTGGCCTTCCGCAATTTCAAAGGTGACGTCGATCTTCGGATCATGCTCCGCGATCAACGTCGCAACCTTCACCTCCTCATACCCCTTATCGTGATAAAAAGCCTTCAGATTGTTTTCGCTTTGCTTCACGAGCGACTGGCTGATGCTCCCATGCGACCACACATGAGACCGCTGGATCGTGATCTGTGGCATCAAGTCCTTTGCAGCAATCTGGTTATTGCCCCGAAACGAAATGCGACCCACCTTATGCTTTTTTCCCCGATCGATTACGTAGACGAGCGAGATTTTATCTGGCCCCTGCCGAAAGTCGGTAGTAACTTTGACGTCATAGAATCCTTTCTTCTGAAAATAATTGACCAGGTTGTTCTGCCCCTCCTGCACCAACTCCGAATCAATCGTGCCCTCGGAGTAAATGGGAATGAGCTTCTTCATCTCCCGGCCCGACACGAAAGGAATAACTGATAGACGAGCGCCCGTGGCGCGAATCATTACCACCGGCCCCGCTTCGACGGTGAACGATACATCCACGCGATTCGTTTGCGCGTTATACTGCGGCGGATTTTCATGAACTTTGCTCGCCAACCGGTGTTGTCGCGCCAGAGACCGCTTGACCAGGCGGATCGCGGCTTTGATGCGCGCTGCACTATAAGGCTTGCCCGGCTTCAGTAATCCACCGGTGAATCTCGCGTGCAAGGAACGAGCTTGATGGAGCAACCAAGCCTGCTCAGCAGCGGACGCGCCTTGCACGGTGACGCTTCCGATGCGAGCCTGTTTGCCGAGTATCACCCGAAAGTTAACATTCACCAGTTCGTGGGAGTCATCGATCTGTCGGGTGACATCGACCTCGGCCTGAAAAAATCCATCGTGTCGCAGGAACTGCAGTAGCGCTTCCCGAGCGAGCGGAATTCGCGCCGGATCATACGGATCTTCCTCCTGCAGATTCACGACCTGGAGCAGCCGCGTAAAGGAAAGCGACGATTTGGTCACGCCCTGAAAATCGATCATCCCCAGGTAGTAAGCAGGTTCGAGAAGAAAATCGAGCCGCAACCCCGAAATATCCGGAATCACATTCACCGTAACTTTCTCGAAATTGCCTTTCTTTTGCAACGCGGAAATGCTCGCGAGCACCTTGTCTTGGTCATAGGGCTCGCCAACTTTTTGAGCAACCCACGCGCGCAAGGGCTCCACATCGCGGTGAGGGTTCGCAATCAAGTCAATGGCACTCACGTTTTGCCCGTCATACAACGCCTGTGGCCCCATCGAAAATACCTGAGCCCGGCCCACTACCGCGCTGAGCCACAGAAACATCAGGACTAATAAACGCATAAAGAAGTCGGTTGACCGGCTAGCAAGTAATCCGCCCGCGCCCGCGCGGTCAGGCGATTTGGCTTCAGGAACGCCCCTGTGCGAGCGAATCTGAGATGCGTTTCAAAAGAGTTGAGTTGGTGACCCAAGAATGACGGAGCCACCGCATTCAACTCAGTTCGCGATCCATATGGCGTGAGCGCCCGCGCATCTCACTACTAGAACTGTGCGGCAGCCCTAAGGTAAATCCGGGATTGGCGGCGGCGACGCGTCGCACTACGATTGTTATTAACTCGTTGTCAGGAGATGCTAATGCCCGATCAGGAAACGATCGACCGCGCCAGAGAAGACGCTCGTGAAGGCAAGTCCGCTTCTACTCAGGCGGGCGAGTTCGTGCGAGAGGAGATGGATCATATCCGCGAAGGCAAACACGGCGCGCGGTCGTCACAGCAGGCGATCGCGATTGGACTGTCGAAAGCGCGCCGTGCCGGCGTGAAACTCGCCGCCCCGAAAGGCTCCGCCGCTCTGAAGAAAAAAGCAGACCAGGACGAGAGAGCGAGTCAACATCCCCGGCGCAAGGTTTCCGCTAAACGCTCGCGAGCCACCGAAAAGGCATTGCAGCGCGAACCCAGAACTTCAGCGAGCAAATCAACCCTCTCCCGGCAAGCGAGGAAAGCAGCAGCCGAGCGAGGGAAAAAGGCGCGCAGCGCGGCCGCAATGAGGGCCGCCCGCACTCGAAAAGCTGCGTAGTTTGGCAGCGCGCAGCAAGTTTATAAACTGCTCTCCGCCGCTTTACAAAAAGCCCCAGACTGGCACTTTTGCGCCGCGAGAATTTATCTACAAGTGTTGTAACTCAATTTAAATCTGTGAGGTAACCATGAAATTCTTTTCCGCAAATCTCGATAGTCTCCGGAAGCTTTACGTCGATCAACTGGAACAGCTCTATTCAGCCGAAACCCAAATTACTAAAGCCCTGCCTAAGATGATCGACAAGACTACCGATCCACACTTGAAAAATGCACTACAAACGCATCTCCAAGAAACCGAGGGGCACGTCTCGCGCCTGGAGCGTATTCTGAATCAGGCGCAAGGTTCGGTCGATTCGAAGAAGTGCAAAGGCATCGCAGCCCTCATTATCGAAGGTGAAGATGTGATTAAAGATACGGCGGACAAATCGGTTCGCGACGCTGGTATCATTGCCGCCGCTCAGAAAATCGAGCACTACGAAATGGCCGTCTACGGCACCGTGCGTACCTTCGCTGAAATCTTAGGAAACGAAGACGACGCTACTCTGCTCAACCAGACGCTGGAAGAAGAAAAGCACGCTGACGCAATTCTTACCGGCATCGCCGACACCGCCAACGTTAAAGCTGATAAGGCTGCCTGAAATACTGAAACCGAGTGGGCCAGACTGGCGCGAAGAGGATGATGCCGCTTTTGCGCCAGTGCTGGACATAGTTACTTAGGCGATGTTACTTAGGCGGTCGATTTTGTTTGTGACGGCATCTATATGATCGGTCGCAAGCGTTGACAAAAAGCGAATCTAACTCGCCTCATCTGAAAAACTCTCGCCTTTGGCGCTGGATCGGCGTCATTGCCGCGGCGTCGGTCGTCGTTATTTTCACCGCTATTGCCATCGCTATTTCTCACGCCGAACCAATCTTGCGCGCCTCCGTCATCGAAACTTTGTCGACAAGATTTAAGAGCAGGGTTGAACTCGACGCTTTTCACGTCTCGCTCATGAAGGGACTTCAAGTCTCCGGCTCGGGCCTCAGAATTTTCGGCGAGACTGACCCGAACAATCATGAGCCCGGCTTTCAGCCCATCATTAGTGTGGCAGACTTTCGGTTTCACCTTGGCATCCGTCAATTTCTGCGCACTCCAAAACATGTCGACACCGTATTCGTTAGCGGGTTGCAATTGAATCTGCCGCCCAGAGAACATCGCGACGAACTCAATAACATGAGGCCTCCAGACGGCAAAATAAAAATCATTGTGGATAAATTCATTTGCGATCAGGCGCAGCTCATCATCAATACTTTGCGACCGGGCAAGCTGCCCGTCGAATTTAACATTGAAAGCCTGCGAATGACGCGGATCGGCTCCGATCAACCGATGCACTTCGACGCCAACCTCATCAACCCCAAACCCGTCGGACGGATTCTTTCCAGTGGTTGGTTTGGTCCATGGCGCGAAGATAGTCCACGCGATACCTCGGTTAGCGGCACATATTCATTCCACGATGCAGACCTGGGTACGATTAAAGGTCTCGGCGGCACTCTTTCATCCACTGGGAAATACTCCGGCATTCTCGACAAGATCGTCGTCGATGGATCGACCGACACCCCAGACTTTCGCATCGTCACCGGCGATCGGCCGGTGCCCCTGCATACGGACTTTCACGCCATTGTAGACGGAACCAGCGGAGACACCTACCTCCAACCGGTGAAGGCGAGGCTCCTTAATACCTACCTGCTGGCAAACGGCTCCGTGGTGCGCACTAAGGACATCAAAGGACACCACGTAATGCTTGACGTCATCATCGACCGAGGGAGGATAGAGGACCTGTTAAAACTCGCGGTCCACAAAGATCCTCCTATTGTAACTGGCGTCGTTCGACTCAACACTAAGTTCGACCTTCCTCCGGGAGAGCCCGACCTTACAAGCCGCCTGCGACTATCAGGCACTTTCGACGTGTCCGGCGCGCATTTCACGGACGAGCCCATTCAGCAAAAGCTTGATGCTTTCAGCAAAAGAAGTCAGGGTAAAATAAAGGACACTAACGATAGTCCGACTAACGACGTGCACTCCGACTTACAAGGTACATTCACTCTTTCCAATGGGCTTCTTTCTTTTTCGCGGCTCGACTTTACAATTCCCGGCACGCGGGTCGATCTAACTGGCACTTATAGCTTGGATGGGAATCAAATCGATTTTCATGGAACGGCGCGCCTGGATGCGAAATTATCGCAAATGGTAACGGGATGGAAGTCAGTACTCCTCAAACCCGTCGATCCATTTTTCAGCAAGCATGGCGCAGGGACGGAGGTTCCAGTCAAGGTTACGGGAACAAAATCAGACGTTCACTTCGGCCCGGACTTTGGGCGTAAAGATAACGATAAAGATCCCAAGACTCAGGCACATTAGAGTTTCAGCGATCATTCGTCACCCACCGAGGCAAAGCGCGACCGGAAACTCCGTGAATACTTGCGAGATATCGATCTTCATGAAGTCGCCGCCCTCGATCTCATCGACTCTATGTGGTTGAAGGCTTTCGCCTGTGAATACGTTTCGATAGTTATCACAGGTAGTTGCAGGTAGTAACAGGTAAGTATCATCCCATATATCAGGCCCGACGGGAGGAAGCCCCGCGTTATTGTCACCCCCATTCAATAAGGTCGCGACCAGACGAGGAACAACAACAAGCACGCTCGCATCGTCTAACCTTCGCAGAAACGCCACAACGTTATTAGCCTTCGCTCCCGCGACTCCCAGCGGCACGTATCCTCCCGCTTCGAAAAGCTTCGGAATTTGCTTGCGCAGGCACAGCGTTTTCCACAGTAGATATAACTTAAGCCGCCCATCTTCCGGAGTCTCCAACAATTGGCCGCATGATGCAGTACTGGAATCGCTCACCAATCCCCGGATATTTGCAAACGCCCGCTGACGGCGCCCGAAATCCACGCGACGGCGATTGTCTGGATCGACCAAGCTGAAATCCCACAATTCATTTCCCTGATAGATGTCCGGAACTCCCGGACATGTCAATTTCAAAAGCGTCTGCGACAAGCTATTCCATAAACCTATGCGAGCTACGCGTCGCTGGAACGGAATAAAGTCGCCAAGAAAGCGATTTTTGGCCGTCGGCGTCAGCAGTGCTTTTACAAACCGCGATACGCCGGTTTCATAATCTTTGTTTTGATTGATCCAACTGGTATTCTCTTTGGCTTCCCGAATCGCCTTCAGCATATACGTTTCTATGCGTTCACGAAAACGACTCCAATCCTCCTCCTTACTCAGAGGCTCCAAAGGCCACGCTCCAACCAGGGTTTGATACAGAAGATATTCATCATTGGCCGAAGGGGCGGGCTTCTTGTTAACGAATTGCTTGTAACGTCGGTTAAAGCGTCTCCAATCTCGAAGTCGAAGCCTCCATGGCCCGGATATTTCAGATAGCACATTGATTCGTGCACGCACGTCTTCGGAACGCTTAGAATCGTGCGTGCTGGTCGCCAACATGCTATGCGGCCAGCGACGGAGGCGTTCCTGATTTGCCAAATGAAATTCCGCCGTGGTAACTCCAAATCGTCTTAAATCGCTTCCAACGTCGTTCAATGACACTAATCGATTACTACGGTAGAAGGCTGTGTCCTCCAATCCTTTCGCCATTACCGGGCTGGTAAACTGCTGAAACTTCATCGCAAGGCTGATAACAGAATTACGATACGTTGGATCTTGACCGTCAGCGATACGAGTTAGTAAAACGTCGCTGATAAAATCAAAGATACTGGTATCCGCGGCGGGGCTTCTCCATTTTGCGGACATTACAGCCGCGCGTATATAACGAGCGTCTTCCTCCGAACAACTGTCAGCGCTAACATAAGTGCGATATACGGGAAGACTGGCAACCACCTCTGTTAGGGCATCACGCAGGCTGTTGAGCGTGAAATCGCAGGTGCGACGCCTGGAAAGAGCGATATGAACAAGTCGGTTGGCAAGCACGTTCAGTTCACTGGCCAAAGCAACTCGCATAATTAGCTTTCTACAGCGATAAGCTAGATCCGTATAATCAATTTGGCCACTAATGAAGTTTCTATAAATGCGCTCCATCCGCATGTCGGCGGCCGAATCAATGAACAGGCCATTTACCAGATTCGCAAATTCATAGCCTGTGGTGCCGCACACCGCCCAATCAGGGCGCAGCTGTTCCGGCCCAGTAAGGATTTTCTCTATGGCTACATATTGTCCGCAATGATTTGCTTTATTGTCCGCCCGGCCACTGTCGAACTTACACGTGACTGCCGTGATACTTTGTCGCAGACGTTCGAAATATTGCGCCGGATCGTATAAACCGTCAGGATGATCAATCCGCAATCCATCTATGTCGCCATTTGCTATTAGCTTAAGAATAAGTCCGTGCGTCGCCTTGAAGACATCCTCCTCTTCAATGCGAATGCCGGCAAGATCGTTAGTGTCGAAAAAACGCCGGTAGTTAACGTCATCAGAAGCAACCCTCCAATTGGCCAAACGAAACGCCTGAGCCTTGATCAGTTCGTGAAGTTCGTCAAAGCTCGCTGGGTCGGACACTTTTCCATTAATTTTGTCGACGATTTGTTTGATGGCAGCCGCACTTTCAGGCGATCGGGCGCAAAGGTCGGCCAGCCGCCGCTTATGAATCTCCTTGTCGCGCCTGCGCTCCGCGATACGCTCGCCGCTCATTACTTGCCGCTCCGGCAAGTGGCCGAAGGCGGTGTTCAGGCTCTGAAATTCAAGCAGATCAGGATGCTGCTCACCGAGCAATTCAGCCGTCCTCATCGCGCTCGGTTGGAGGACGCGCGGATACTCTTTCGGGTCAATCGGGAAACGATGTTCGTGATACCAAATGTCGAGTTCACCGCGAGCCGCATTGAAAACCAATTTCAAGTCGCCGCTTTCCAGCACTGCGCCATAATGGTCGTGCAAAACCGGCACTAATACCTTCCCGTGAAGTTCTTCTTTCAGCGGATGCCAGTCGATGTCAAACACTCCGGCGTAAGTCGACGCCTCTCCATTTTCGAGAACATCCAACCACCACGCGTTGTCGCTGCCCATCACGCCCATGTGGTTGGGTACAATGTCTAGAATCAACCCCATGCCATGTTCATGCAGGGTAGCAACAAAGCGGTCGAAGTCTTCCCGGCTTCCGATCTCGGGGTTTAGCGAGTTATGGTCTACAATGTCATAGCCGTGCACACTGCCCGGTCGAGCTTTCAGGCACGGAGACACGTAACAGTGACTGATGCCAATGATAGAAAGATATGGGACGATCGCGGTAGCCTGGGCAAAAGTGAAGTCGCGATTTAATTGCAGTCGGTAGGTTGCGCGCGGAATGTTACACAACAGGTTCATGATTCGACATACCATGCGACGGACCAGGCTGATAGCATGCCTTGCTTCAGTATTTCGCCACTAACTCCCTCGGTTGCATAGATCGGCTCCGCAATTGGTGCACTAAGGCCTGACAATGGTTCCGATCCTAGGTTCGCTCGCAACATCAGCTTCGGACCATTTCCAAACGTCCAGTCAGCCAGAATGCCGCTATTTCCATGAAGACCGCAGTCGGCCCTAACACCGCAGCCTGCGCGTAGTCGTGGGACAATGTGTTCGGATCTTATCCGCAGCAATTGCTGATATAGGTTGAGCCATTGTCGGTGTCGAGGCCGTGTAAGCGCATCCCAGTCAAGGCGAGAATCCTCGAACGTCGTCGCGGCGTTTGGGTCCGGTATTTCCTGGCGCTCTGAAGGGTCGTTGAATCTGGCAAAACGAGCGAACTCATTCCGCCGCCCCTCCGTGACCGCCTGAGCCAACTCCTTCCCAAAATCGCAGAAAAAAAGAAATGGCGTTTCACTTGCAAATTCTTCCCCCATGAACACCAGTGGAGGAGAGGGCGACAGCAGCAGTATCTCTGTGGCGGCGCGAACCGCACGGGCATCCGGCACAAGTTGAGTTATCCGCTCACCGAATGCTCGATTTCCAACTTGATCGTGATTTTGTAGAAAAGAGACAAAAGCACTCAGAGGAAGTCCGCGAGTAGATTCACCACGATTGTTCCCACTATATTGCGAAATTTGTCCTTGATACGCGAATCCGCTAATCAAACATCGACCTAATAACTCGAGTGGGCGTTCAGCGTAATCCGAGTAATAACCACCCTGTTCGCCGGTCACGATAACATGCAACGCGTGATGAATGTCGTCGTTCCATTGCGCCGTGTAAGCTGCAGGCTGGCACGACTTATCTCTCCGGAGATAGGTCGCCTGATTGCGCTCATTTTCCACGATAAGATGTATACGACGATTGGGCTCGATGGAGCGCCGAACTGTGTCGGCCAATTCTGTGAGAATATCGGGTGTCGAGTCATCAATAATGGCGTGAACTGCATCGAGTCGCAACCCGTCGAAATGGTATTCAGTCAGCCAATACAGAGCGTTCTGAACGAAGAAATCTCGAACCGAGCGGCTTTCGGGCCCATCGAAGTTAATGGCATCGCCCCACGGAGTGTGGTGCCGATCAGTAAAGAATTGCGGCGCGTAATATTTAAGATAATTTCCCTCTGGACCAAAATGGTTGTAGACCACATCCAGTAGCACCATAAGGTTGCGACTGTGGGCGCTCTGCACCAACTCTTTAAGGTCTTCAGGCCGTCCATAAGCGCTATCGGGAGCGAAGGGTAAGACGCCGTCATAGCCCCAGTTATGCTTCCCGGGAAAGTCAGCAACCGGCATCAACTCAACCGCCGTGATTCCTAAGTCCGCCAAATAGTCGAGTCGCTCACGAGCGGCGGCGAAAGTCCCGCCCCTTGTGAAAGCGCCGACGTGCATTTCATAGATAACGGCTTCCTCCCAGCGGCGTCCACTCCATGAGTCATTTTCCCAAGCGAAAGCCTTAGGGTCGACAACTTCGCTCGGCCCATGCGCATCTCGAGGTTGAAAGCGCGAAGCGGGATCTGGCACCTCCTGTTTTGCATCGATACGAAAACGGTACTGAGTGCCTGGCTTGGCCGCATCGGTGACCAACTCAAACCAACCCTCATCGAGGCGCTCCAGAGGAATGTGAGTCGCCCGGTTCCCGTCCCCCAGGCACAACTCCACCTTCCGCGCAGCAGGCGCCCACAGGCGAAAGCGCACGCCGCCGTCGTCACGACATTCAGCGCCGAAGGGCATTTTATGACGGCGCTTCATTCGATTCTTCTTTTTTGCTGTTTCCCCCATTGCCGCGCCGCTCCATCAACACTACGAGAGAGCGCGCCTGCAAAGGATAGGGAGCATTAGCGTCGCGGGTTTCTGCAGGTCGCAAGCCGCCTTCTCGCGACGTATCCATCCACGCGCTCCAACGCGCGCCAGGATGCAATTCTGGCAGAGTAAAGGGCACATCTTCATAGTGCGCGTTCAGCAACATGAGGAAATTTTCGTCACTGAGCTTTCTACCGCGCTCATCGGTTTCATCTAATCCCTGGCCCGACAGAAACATCCCGAGGCAGCGAACTCCCGCGTCGCGCCAATCGTCTTCATTCATCTCTTGACCGCTGGGCTTGAGCCACAGCACGTCTTTCACATTTGCACCTTTGATAGGACGGCCTTGAAAAAAGCGCCGGCGGTGAAGTACGGCATGCTTCTTGCGCAAATTGATCATGCGTTGCACGAAGGCCAGTAAGTCACGGTCTAGCGCGGTCACATCCCAGTTCACCCAACTAATAGCATTGTCCTGGCAGTAAGCATTGTTGTTACCCCTCTGCGTCTGCCCGACTGGGTCTCCTCCATAGATCATCGGCACACCCTGGGAGAGCAGCAAAGTAGCCAATAGATTTCTTTTTTGCTGGGCGCGCAACGCTTGTATGTCAGGATTATCAGTTGGTCCCTCGGCTCCGCAATTCCAACTGCGATTATTATCGGTGCCGTCGCGATTGTTTTCGCCATTGGCTTCGTTGTGTTTATCGTTGTAACTCACCAAATCCTCTAGCGTAAAACCATCATGGGCAGTTATAAAGTTTACGCTGGCATAGGGGCGCCTTCCGCTGTGAGCATATAAGTCGCTGGAGCCGGTCATGCGATAGGCTAAGTCCCCCACCAACCCTCCATCCCCTTTCCAATAGCCGCGCAGCGTATCGCGATAACGATCATTCCATTCCGCCCAACCCACAGGAAAGTTCCCTACCTGATAGCCACCTTCACCGAGGTCCCACGGTTCTGCTATCAGCTTTACCTGCGAGAGCACGGGATCCTGATGGATGATGTCGAGGAACGCTCCCAGACGATTTACCTCGTGCAGTTCGCGCGCCAGAGTCGCGGCGAGATCAAAGCGAAAGCCGTCAACGTGCATCTCCAGTACCCAGTAGCGCAGGCTATCCATGATCAACTGCAGCACGCGCGGATGCTGCATATTCAGCGTGTTTCCGGTGCCCGTATAATCTTTGTAGTAGCGGAGATTGTCCGGCACCAGACGGTAGTACGCGCTGTTGTCGATGCCTTTCAGCGATAGCGTCGGCCCCAGATGATTGCCCTCCGCCGTATGGTTATAGACAACGTCGAGAATTACCTCCAATCCGGCCGAGTGCAGCGCCTTAACCATGGTTTTAAATTCAGTAATGGATCCGCTAGCCAGATATCGGGGCTCGAGGGCGAAAAAGCCAATCGAGTTATAGCCCCAGTAATTGCGCAGACTGCGTTCCACCAGTTGGCGATCATCGACGAAGCTGTGCACCGGCATGAGTTCAATCGATGTCACTCCCAGGCGCGTGAAGTGTTCGATCACGGGTGCGGTCGCCAGACCAGCATAAGTCCCACGCAAGTGCGCCGGCACCTCGGGATGGCACATGGTGAATCCTTTTACATGCAGCTCATAAATCAGAGTTTCGTGCCAAGGTATGCCCGGCGGCCGATCCGTTCCCCAGGTAAAGGCCGAGTCAATCACTCGATTCTTCGGCATCCCTGACGCGTCGTCGCGCCGGTCAAATGATAGGTCCTCCTGCTTGTTCCCGACCCGATATCCAAAATGCGCATCGCTCCAGTGAATCGCCCCCTGAATCTGTTTGCCATAAGGATCGAGCAAAAGTTTGTGGTGATTAAAACGGTGCCCCTGCTCGGGAGCATATGGGCCGTATACGCGGTATCCATATACTTGTCCGGGCCGCGCTTCAGGCAGATAGCCGTGCCAAACCATGTCAGTCTGCTCAGGAAGCGTCACCCGCAGCATTTCGCGTTTCCCCGGGCCATCGAACAGGCAAAGCTCCACCTTTTCCGCGTGCTCCGAATAAAGCGCAAAGTTCACGCCCTCGCCATCCCAGGTTGAACCCAAAGGATAAGGGCGGCCCGGCCAGACGACGGGTTGGGATTGAAGCGCCATTCAGCGCGGGCTCCTCAGCATGGCCGTGAGAACAATTAGGATTGCAAGATTTAGCATTGTGATTCAGGCCAACAGATGAATTCCTTTGAGAAACCCAACCGTTATTTGGATACACTTCGACAACGTGTGACAGCGAAGGTTTGGATGCCTGTGAAGTGACGAGGTTTGCCGTCACTTCACAGAAACTATGGTTGGCGCCGAGCGTTTTCGCGCACCGGCAAAGCAACGGCCACGATTGCCGTCTAAAAATATTCCCGGTCGCTCTTCAGCTTATTTGCAAGTTTCCTTATCTCTTTTTCCCGCTCGATATTCACGATTCCTCTCGCATCGTCGTAGAGGCTGTCGTGCAAAAGAGTGAGAAGTCGAGCTTTTAGTTTTGCTCGCTCTAAAAGGGGCCTGGGAACGACGATCATGCTTGGTTGAGAACACGTCAGAGCACTCCCAACATACGGAGTCTTGAGATCGGGTCCTGGTCCTCCCGATACCTGGTTAAGTACTTGTGCGCCAGCGAGGGCAGAACCAAGAACGACAGGCAGCAGAAAAAAACTCCTTTTGACCACATCTCTACCTCCCCTTTGCTTCCCTGCGCTGCGGGAATTCACATCTTCCCCTGCAGCCGTAGCAGAAGATGATGTGATTTGCGGTCGTGGTTGTTCCGGTAAATGTTCGCTAGGGTAATCCGGTGCGCTGCCTACTGCCTCCGTAGTATTGAACGCACCACGGCGGCCGATCAGGTAACAAACCAGTGATCTTAGGTGTCTGCCGGTATGGCGCAGTGGCAGCCGCCTCTCTCATAGTTACGTCACCCGCACGTAAGGTCTAGTCGTTCGCGCAGCCTCTGCCGATCGCTGGATGCCTGCGTCGGCCATCTACCGGGAGGTCGTAAATGCGCCGGATCTTCGTCGTGGGATTTGCTGGTAACATCCAGCGATTGGTTGCCCTAGCAGGCCTGCTTATGCTGAGCTTCGCACTTGCCGGCTGCGGCAGCGGTTCATCAGCCTCTAAAACTACGCCCCCGCCCACTCAGCCCACTCAACCGACATATCCATCTGTGCCCCCTGTGCCCATCACATGGTCGCCCAGCACCAGTCCACTCCCTGCTCCGCCAGCGCAAGTTCCGCCGCCTACGCCATCCACCGACTTTCCGCTGACCGTCTCGAGTCCAGCGTCCGGCGTAAGCCTAACCTCGCCGATTAATGTCGTCGCTTCGGCGACACCGACCAATCCGATCTTCTTCATGCGCGTCTATGTCGATCAGCTCGCCGTCTATTTCACGTTTAACAATTCCATCGACACGCAGATTTTCATCGCTCCCGGCCAGCACACGATCGAAGTCATGGCGGAAGACAACCAGGGATACATTTCCGCCACTCCCATCAGTGTGACCGTCACAACGCAGGCAGCGCAGACGACGATCTCAAATATTCAGAGTATGCCCGGATGGCAATCCTGCTCCGCAACGTTCCCTCCGGGCTCGGGTCGGGCCGGGCAAATCTGCGCCGCCGGTTTGGGCACCGCCGTCTCGACGATGACTCAGAATCAATCCTCGCCCTCGATGGACGGCCAGTCGGCGCACTTCACCATGGGTGGATCCCAGCCCTACTCCAACATGCTGTACTTCAATCCAGTCGCGGGCGGAGACAACGTCAGCCATTTTATTTATGACGTATATTTCTACATCGACCAGCCGGACTACGCGCAAGCATTAGAGTTTGACACCAATCAGACCTACGGTGGCCAACGGTGGGTGTGGGGTTCCGAATGCAATTTCAAGGCTGATGGAGTGTGGGACATTTGGAATGACGTCACCGGTTGGCAGCCAACGCCCTTTCCCTGCACTCCGTTCCCAGCCAACACATGGATTCATCTGGTGTGGAACCTTGAACGTGTCGGCAATCAGGTCCACTACATAAGCCTGACGGTTGGCGATCAGGTTTATAACGTCGACACCTATTACCCCAATCAACCCGACTGGACCCTGGAAGAAATCGACGTAGCCTTTCAGATGGATGGAGACTACGCCCAGCAACCCTATAATGTCTGGCTAGACGAGATGAAGCTAACGGCCTACTGATGGGTGGTCAGGGCAGTGGCGCAATGTGCTTAGTTTCCTTCGTGGATTTGGTGTGCTGCCTTTGGACCTGGACACTAACACCGTCAGCGCTCACGCCACGTTGATCTCTGATTCCGAAATGGCATGGGCAGAAACCGGCAACACCACCGAGATCTTAGTGCCCGCTTCGCTCGATTGAATATCCATAACCCCACCGAGATGTCGGACGCGCTCACGCATTCCGGTAATCCCCACGCCTGCCCGTTGCGCCCGAACTCCCGCCAGCTTCGCAGCGGGCATTCCTTTTCCCTCGTCGAGAATTTCCAGGCAAACGCTGTCCGGCCGCCGCAAAAATAAAATCCTCGCCGTCTTGCTGCCCGAATGGCGATGAATATTGGTGACGCACTCCTGCACGATGCGAAACAGCGCCACTTCCATTTCCATAGAAAGGCGGCCAAAGTCCTCCGCAATCGTCAATTCAATTTCAAGCCCACTCCGTTTCGTCATGCCCTCCATGTACCAGCGAATCGCGCCCGATAATCCGGCTTCATCCAGAAGCGGCGGATGCAGTAAATAAGACGTCGTGCGTATCTCTTTGCTTAGCATCTGCACCAGGTTCTGGGCGTCTTCCACCGCGGCCAATTCGCCCTTGAGCGCCGGATGCCGCTTGATCGATTCGGCGATGTTAGCCAGATTCATTCCGAGCGCCACCACCAGTTGACCGGAGCTGTCGTGCAACTCGCGCGCGATATGCCGTCGTTCATAGTCCTGGCTGCACTGCAGCCGGTTTGTCAATTCTCGAAGCTGTTCCGACTGTTGCAAGACCATCGCGTTGCGCTGTTCCAGTTCCCGGGTGCGGGCCCCGACTTGCACTTCCAGTCCGCCCGCCAGCGCGCGCAGCTTCTCTTCGCTCTCCCGTAAAGCCTGTTCTATCCGCTTGCGTTCGGTCACGTCCCGCGCCACTTTAGACGCCCCAACGATGCTGCCTGCGTTGTTCCTTACTGGCGAAATCGTGAGCGATATATCGAGCGTGGCGCCGTCTTTTCGCTTTCGGATCGTTTCGAAATGATCGACGCGCTCGCCGCGCTTCAATTGCTCGATAATTCTCCGCTCTTCGTCCTGGCGCTCGGCCGGAATGATCAGCGTGATGTGCTTGCCGATCGCTTCCACCGCGTCATAGCCAAACAACCGTTCCGCTCCCTTGTTCCAGCTCGTGATCATGCCATCGAGATTCTTGCTGATAATCGCGTCATCCGATGAGTCCACAATCGCAGCCAGCAGATTGGTCGAGATTTCTGTCTTCTTTCGCTCCGTAATATCGAGCAGCATGTTGAGGCCGCCAACGATCTTGCCTTCAGTGTCATAAAGCGGCCGTGGGTAGGGAGTGAACCACACCCGTGTTCCGTCAGGCCGTTCCAGAATGGCTTCCACCCCCTCCATAATGCGGCCTTCCTTCAGCGCGACCGCCATGGGGCACTGATCGTGCGCCATGGGCGTCCCATCAGCCCAGAATAATTTCCAAGTCACGCACCATTGATCATTGCCCAGTTCGGGCGCGCGGCCCGAGAGTTCAACCGCAGCCCGATTGAAGTGCGTGATGTGGCCTTCTGCATCGGTGGTATAAACCGCCGCCGGCAACGCATCGATCATCGCGCGAAAGCGCCGGTCCGCCAAAACGCCCGCATCGTCGTTCTTGAGATTCATGCGCGCCACACCCCGTCGTACGCTTTTAGTTTTATCACGTTCATCGCGTGCCAACAGATGATTCCCTCCTTCACCCCTTCGGCCTTCGCTTCTTGATGATCGCCAACAACAATGCGCTTCGACCCACAATTTCTGAAGCGCTCTTCCAAAGCTTTCGAAGTCAAAGCTTTCGAAGTTCTCGAATTCCGAAGGGCAATATCGCCGATAGACGCACCCAAACCTTATTAGATAACGATTCTGTCATCCTCTCTCTGAGCATCGAATACGGTGTTTCCTTTATTTGCCGGCTTCAAATCGTGCGTTGGGTCCCTTTTCCGAGTGGGTTTCCGGTAACTAGTTTCCCTTTTCCCCTAAGGAATAGCGTATTGACAGGAGAGTGATGTACTTGTAGCGTACTCGCAAGCCGGCGTGACACACTCCCGGGCCCAGGAGCTAGCGCCCTTGAACAGTCGCCTTCAGACGCCCTTTGACAGTGTCGAGAACGCTCAGCAGTACGTGCGTTTGCTGGTTGAGGCCATCGCAGAAGCGAGGAATGAAATTTCAGCCGACCTTGATGTGGCCGCCAAGGCGAAATTAGACCGACGAGTGCAGGCAATGCAGATCGTACAGTTCAAGCTGGAGAAACTGGAACATCATCTGAAGACCAGCAGTCGCCTGCTCAATGATCTGCGCACGCTGCGACGCCTCTTGCTCGAGGAACGCCCGTTAGATGACCACTCCGAGCCCGATCCGGTCAGCCCTGACCGCGATTCCGCAGCGTAGATTCACCTCAGCCTGGCAAACTCCAGGCATTACGCCTTTAATTTTTCGGCAAACTTTTTTTCCAGTTTGGCCAGCTTCGGCGTGATTGCGAACATGCAATAAGGCTGGCGCGAATTTTCGTTGTAGTAGTTCTGATGGTAGCCTTCAGCCACGTAAAATTCCTCGGCCGGCTCAACCGCCGTCACGATCGGTTCAGGAAACACTTTCGCCGCTGTCATCTCCGCAATCACATCCTCGGCAATCCGCTGCTGCTCTTCATCCGCGTAGAATATGACGGAGCGATATTGTTCGCCCGTGTCGCTTCCCTGCCGATTCAGCGTAGTTGGATCGTGCATCCCGAAAAATACGTCCAGCAGTTCGCGATAGTTGATCTCATCGGGATCGAAAGTCACGCGCACCACTTCCACATGCCCCGTGTCGCCGTCGCACACCTGCTTGTAAGTCGCCTGGTCGGCGCGCCCACCCATGTATCCAGACTCAACATGGGTCACCCCGGTCAACCGCTGAAAAACCGCTTCCATACACCAGAAGCATCCGCCGCCAAAAACCGCTGTCTGTTCTTTTGCCATGATGATTGGATGAGCCGCTGACCCTGAAGTTGCGCGCCCGCAAAATAGAGGCGCTCTAGATTTCCTTCGTGTTCCTTAGTGTCCTTTGTGGTTAGGCGTTCAGTCCGAAGTGGCAACGATTCGCCGCTAGACCGATACAGTAAACGAAGTCTCCGTCCGTGTAACCGCCCGATACAGCGTGTCGCGTTCGATCGGCTCGCGCCCCGCCTCTTTGATCAGTCGCACCAAATCATGCCGCCGCAGTCCCTGCGGAGTCGTCGCCCCCGCGTCATGATAAATCTTTTCTTCAACCACGGTGCCATCAATATCGTCGGCGCCAAAGCGCAGCGAAATCTGCGCAATCTTCGGAGTCATCATCTGCCAATAAGACTTGATGTGCGCGAAGTTATCCAGCACCAGCCGGCTCACCGCGATCTGCTTGATATCAAGCATCCCGGTGGTTGTAAAAAGATGCTGCAGCGGCGTATTCGCCGGATGAAAAGCCAGCGGAATGAATGTCTGGAATCCGCCTGTCTCATCCTGCAACGCGCGCAGTTTGAGCAGATGATCCACCCGGTCTTCATCATTTTCGATGTGCCCGTAGAGCATCGTAGCGTTCGATTTCAACCCGATCTGGTGTGCCAGCCGCGCCGTATCCAGCCACTGGTCGCCGTCAATCTTGTGATCGCAAATAATGTGCCGCACCCGGTCAGAAAAAATTTCCGCGCCGCCGCCGGGCAGCGAATCCACGCCCGCCTCTTTCATCTTCTCCAGCGTCTCGCGAATCGTAAGCTTGGATCGTTTCGCGAGATAAGCAACCTCCACCATCGTGAAGGCCTTCATGTGCACCTGAGGAAAACGCTCCTTCAATCCCGCAACCAGATCAAGAAAATACTGAAACGGCAAATCAGGATGCAATCCGCCAACAATATGAAACTCAGTAATCGCCTCGGTATAGCCGGAAGACGCCGTCTGAAACGCTTCTTCTAGCGCCATCGTGTAAGCACCGGGAGCATCCTTCTTGCGCCCAAACGCGCACAACCGGCAAGCCGCCACGCAAACATTCGTAGGATTGATATGGCGGTTGACGTTGAAGTAAGCCCTGTCGCCATGCATCCGCTCACGAACCCAGTTCGCCAGCCACCCTACAGCAAGAATGTCGCCCGTTCCATAAAGAGCAAGCGCATCGGCCTCATTAAGCCGTTCGCCGGCGAGAACTTTATCTTTAACCGGCAGTAGCTGTGGATCGTCGGTCTGAAATGCGTGCGTCGGAAGTGCCTGGGTGTGATAATCGTCGATCGCCATCATCCATATAATAACCCGAATACAGCCTACTAAATCTTGTAGGTCAACAGTTGTGTACATTCACTAGAAATCGCAGAAACCGGGCTACCCGCCAACTCAATCTTGCATCTAGCAAAATGAACCTCGGGCCCCTATCATTCGAGAAGTGGATTGCACCGCGTTGCCAGGAGACTCCCGATGAACCGATCCTTGATCACGATTGCGATTACTGTTTTCGCCGCTGCCTCGCTTTGCGGAAATCTCATTGCACAATCGCCGCAAACCGCCCCTGCCGTTAAAGTCGCACCCGGAAGCGTTCTTCTCGTCGAGCTCACCAAAAGTGTCAACGCGAAAAAAGCCAAGAAGGGTGACGAAGTCACGGCCAAGATCACGCAGGACCTCCGCGACTCTGCGGGCGCCGTCATCGTGCCCAAAGATACTAAGGTCATCGGTCATGTGACCGAAGCGCAACCCCGAAGTAAAGATCAAGAATCCGAGCTCGCGATCACGTTCGACGAGGCGATCTTCAAACACGGTGCATCCATGCAGATGCCCATGGCGATCCAGGCGATAATCGCCCCACGCAATCCCTCTACCTCCGAGTCTGGCGTTCCCGCTCCGGTGGAAACGCGCGATACCACCGACGCCGTCCCTAATGGACGTCAGGGACCGGGCACACCACCCAACGGAGTCACTGCAGCGCAAACTCCAACCGCACCGGGTCAAGCGCCCGGGCAAGCTCGACCCCGGATCACCGGAAGCACTCAGGGCGTAGTCGGAATTCCAAATCTGAAACTCGCCGCCGCACCCAATGCCACCGAGGGATCGCTCGTCACCTCGGAGAAAAATAACGTCAAGCTCGACGACGGCACATTGCTGCTGCTAAGGGTGCGACAGTAGAGCCATCTGATGCGCAGCTCCTTTTTTTAACTATGCTCGTGTGTGCGTCACCATAATCGAGGGTGCCCCATCCTTGCGTTCGTTGCAAGGGTGGGCCGCGAAGCGCCGACACAACCTGCAATAAACTTGCGGCATACAAAAACCCGACCACTGAACTTCACCCGCGCCGCAGCAGCAAATCTCCAGCTACAAACAAAAAGAACACCACCGAAATCACTCCGTTCATAGTAAAGAACGCCGCATTCAGTTTGCTGAGATCATCGTGCCGCACCAGCGCATGCTCGTAGAGCAAAAGCGCAGCCACCGCAACCAACCCAACCACCGCCAGCTTTCCCAATCCGAAGGCAATGATCAGCGCGACCAGAAGCCCAAGCATCACAATGTGAAACAAACGCGCCACGACCAACGCATTCCTGATCCCTAGATACCTGGGCACGGAGTGCAGTTCGTGACCGCGATCATAGTCATAGTCCTGGCAAGCATAGATCACATCAAACCCGCCCACCCAAAACGTCACCGCCGCCGTAAGCAGCAAAATCCGCGGATCAAGCGCCCCGCGTACCGCAATCCAAGCCGCCGCCGGAGCAATCCCCAACGCGAATCCAAGAAAAAGATGCGACCAGCGCGTGAATCGCTTGCTGTATGAATAAAGCAGAATCACCGCCAGCGCCACCGGCGAAAGCAGCAGCGTCAAGCGATTTAACTGCGAAGCGGCCACAATAAAAATCCCGCACGCAACCAGAACAAACACACTGACAAACGCCGGCGTCAACTCTCCAACCGGCAAAGCGCGAGTCGCAGTGCGCGGATTCGCCGCGTCAATCGATGCATCCGCCAGCCGATTGAACGCCATAGCCGCCGACCGCGCCGAAACCATCGCGACTACAATCCACGCCAGTTGCCGCCAAGTCGGCAACCCTCCGGCGGCTAACATGGCTCCGCAGAGCGCAAACGGGAGCGCAAAAATCGAATGCTCCCACTTGATCATCTCCAACGTGATCTTCAGATTTCGGAAGAGTCCCACGAATTGATTGTAAAACAGCACTGAAGCAATGATTGGAGGAAGCCGTGATCAGCGGATACCGTCCACCACGCCCTCGACTAGCGGCACAAACCGGCAGCCCTCCAAAATCTTCACCTCAGCCTGTCCGCCGGTCTTCGTAATCAACTGCAACTCCTGGCTCGACGACGGACCCACCGGCAAAATCATCCGTCCGCCTTCGCGCAACTGGGCAAACAGATCCGGAGGCATCTCCGCCGTCGCCGCCGAAACTAGAATGGCATCGTAAGGCGCATGCTCCGCCCACCCCAGTCGGCCGTCGCCCACCCGCAAGCGCACATTCAAATATCCCAGCCGCCGCAGCGTCGCTTCCGCTCCGCTCGCCAGCGCGGCATGACGCTCCACCGAATAAACCTGCGCGCATAGCACCGCCAGCAACGCCGTCACATATCCCGATCCCGTTCCAACCTCGAGCACTCGATCGTCGGCCCGCAAAGCCAGGTGCTCCAGCATCGCGGCCACTATGTAAGGCTGCGAAATCGTTTGCTCCTCACCTATCGGCAGGGGATGATCTTCGTAAGCCGCTTCCTGATAAGGCTCGGGAACAAACTCATGTCGCGGCACTCGCCGCATAGCATCAAGCACGCGAGCATCGCGAACCCCGCGCCCCGCAAGTTGCACGCGCACCATCTCTTCGCGTTGGAGACCAGCATCCATGAGGGCAACAGCCAGCTAGTAAGGACCGATGATCCCACCAATACTGCGCGCGGGCAGTTCGACTCGAGCTTTTCTCTCCCGCGCCTCAATCACATCGAGATACTTGTAGGCCGACCCCGTATTAAACAGCACAACCGTATCCTCAGCGCCAAAGAATCCGCTCGCCCGCAACTTCCAATAAGCCACCAGCGACGCCGCTCCCTCGGGAGCGGCAAAAATTCCCTCCACGCTGGCCCAGTGCCGCATCGCCGCCAGAATTTCTTCATCCGTCGCAGCGACCGCCGTCCCGCGACTCTTTTCCAAAATGTCGAGAATCAGATAATCGCCATACGCCTTCGGCACGCGCAGGCCTGCCGCAAATGTCTCCGCCCCAACCCACACTTCACTCGTCCACTTGTCCGCCGCGCTTTTCTTTTGGGAAGCGCCCGCCTCCCAGGCCTTCACAATCGGCGCACAGCCCGCTGCCTGCACCGTAATCATCTTCGGCCGCTGGCTTCCAATCCATCCCAACTCCTCCATCTCATCAAACGCCTTCCACATCCCAATCATCCCCACGCCGCCGCCCGTCGGATAAATAATCGCGTCCGGCAGTTTCCAGCCCATCTGCTCAGCGATCTCATACCCCATCGTCTTCTTGCCCTCGACGCGGAACGGCTCCTTCAGCGTCGACACATCGAACCATCCGTCGTTATTCTTCGGCCACCCGTCTTTCTGTATGCGCTCGGCCACCATGCGGCCGCAATCGCTGATAAGCCCATCCACCAGCGTGAGGTGCGCGCCGTAGTAATCGCACTCCATGCGATTCGCCAAAGGCACATCCTTCGGCATAAAGATGTGCGCCTCAATCCCCGCCGCAGCCGCGTAAGCCGCCAGCGCCCCGCCAGCATTTCCCGCCGAAGGAGCGGCCAGCTTCTTCAATCCATAATGGCGAGCCATGGTCACCGCAGCCGACATGCCGCGCGCCTTGAACGATCCCGTAGGATTCAGCCCTTCATCCTTAATAAAAACATGCGCAAACTCGCGGCTCGGAAGCAAAGGCGTGAATCCCTCGCCCAGCGTGACGGGCGTTGCATCCGGAAGAACCTCGGCATAGCGCCACATGCTCGCCACGCGCCCCGACAAATCTTCGCGCCGCAGCTTCCCTTTTAAGCTGGCAAGATCGTAGCGGACAAAAAGCACTCCACCATCATTAGGGCAGACATTCAGCGGACGCTCAGCGGAGAAATGCTCTCCGCAGCGCGTGCATTCAAGGTGAGAAATTCGCATTGAGGGAAGGATAGCATTTTGGCTTCCGCGCGCGGCCGAGGGTTAGAATAGTGCCAGAATGACGAACTGGCTGAGGCGATTTCAGGAGAGGCAACGCGAACTCGCGATCGGCGTCGATTCTGATCTGGTCAAGATCAACCATAGACGATTTAAGCGTGGTCTATTCCTACTTGCGTTCGGATGCCTGCTCGGCTTGGTAGGTCCCAAGATGCATCTATCGCTCGTCATGCGAGTTGCGGCGGCCGTCGTGTTCGGAATGTCCAGCCTGATCGGGCTATTCATGCTTCAGTGGGCGGCTCGGGAGTTGGCATTCCTAAACAGTCCCGACCCGAAGAAACCTCTCAGTATCCTCAACAATGACGATCGGTAGTGGGACTACGTGAACATGGAACTGCCTAGGGATACCGACGTTCCGTTGACGGAGGCGCAAAAAGCCGAACTCGCTCAGAGGCTTTGCACTCTCGATCGGGATCGAACCCAAGCGATCACGTGGGAGCAGTTGCGAGCTGAGTTGGATCGCCGCCCGAAGAGACGAGTGTAATCCTCACGCCGCCACCCTCTTCAGCACCTCATTCGCCCGCCGAAACCACGGCCGCTCCCGCCTCTTCAAATATCCTGGCATAGTCGCCTTCTTATCCAGCACCTTCTGCGCCCATTCACGCGCCTCGGCGTTCCGACCCTCCGACGCCAGCAACTCCGCGAAATTCAGATATGTCTCTGACAACGTCGACGTGATCGTTACCTGCCGGAAGAGCGCCTCGGCTTTTTCCTTTTGTCCGGTCTGCGCGTAGGCGTGAGCTAGCAATCCCGCGGCGCGGCCGAAATCGTAATCCGCCTCTTTGGAGACCGTCTTCTCCAGATCAGGCAACGCAGCCGCGGCGTCCCCTAGCAGAATGGCGCAAACTCCTCGGCGATAAAAAGGATCGAGCGTATCGGCCCGCGCGGCAATCGCCTTATCGAACGCGGCGCGCGCCTGCGCGTACTCGCCATCATCCATGTAGAGGTCGCCGAGTTCTTCATAATTTCCCGCCGACGGATTCTCGCGAATCGCAGCGATCAGCTCAGCAATGCGCCGCCGCCGCGGGAAAACTTTAAACGACTGGCCGACCAGCCCAATATCAGGCAGCGCCTCGACAGCAAGATAAATAATTGCGCCGAGCGGGCCTAGAAACAGAATGATAAAAATCCAATAGTTATCCGGCCGCCGCCGGATAAAGTGCACGATTGCTAGTCCCTCAAGGATGAGGCCGAAGAGACCCCATCGAAATAGAAGGTAGGTTAGAAGTCCCATGCTGCTCTCAAGACTAGCGTGAGATTACACATTTGTGGAAGATGAAGAGAATAGTCTGGTTGGCTCAGCCTTCTAAACCCGTGACCACAAAGGCCACAAAGTATCACGAAGACCACGGACTCAAGGTTCCCTTCGTGTGCCTTCGTGGCCTTGGTGGTTCAAGATTTAAGTCAGCGCGCGTTTGCGAGATTAAGCCGCCGCAAAAGAAAGAGAGTGGCAACAGGGATGTCAAATCCGCCTAGCAAAAAGCGAAACGACAACGATGCCAACGACGACAAGCAACAGATTCTGGCCCTGCACCAGGCCGGCGACAAAGCCCTGATGACGGCTGATCTAGCCGTGCTGTCCCATATCTTTGCCGATGACTACGTGCAATACAACGAAGCCGGCCAGGCCTTCACTAAGCAAGACGTGCTGAATAATTTCAGAACCGGCGCGATCCGCTATCCCTCAATCATCTCGACCGCGCGCAAGATTCGCCTCTTCGGAGACACCGCCGTCGTCCACGGAGCAGAATCAGATGAAGTGGAAGTCAATGGCAAGCGATCCGCCGTCCGATATGTCTATCTCGACGTTTTGCGCAAGCGCGATGGGGAGTGGAAGTTGGTGGCGTCACAACTAGCAAGGCCAGCGGAATGAAATTGACACTCGTTAATCAGTCCGCGGATTCACTGCCCAAACCCAAGTAATCTTATTCCGCGAATTTAGCGGCCCACTTTCAGCTTTCCTCAACCCGCAACCGGTTCTGCCAGTGCGACCAAAGAAACCAGACAATCCCTGCCACCAGAAACGCGCCGATCACCGCATCGAACTTGTGGAAGTATTTCCCCAGCGAGCGCCAGTTCTCGCCCAGCTTCATCCCAAAGTAAGCCAGCGCCAGACACCAAGGCCACGACCCGAGAAATGTATAGATGTGAAATTTCCCACGCGGCATGCGAGCGATCCCCGCGGGCAGCGCAATAAAGGTGCGTATGACAGGCAACAGGCGCGCGATGAATACCGCCATATCTCCCCAGCGCAAAAAGAATCTGTCAGCCCAGTCGAGCTCCCGCCGTCCCATCAGAATCCAGCGCCCGTAGCGCTCCACCAGCGGACGCCCGCCATAACATCCGATCTCATACGCGACGAGCGATCCCAGATTGCATCCCATCGCCCCCGCCGTCGCCACCCATAGCAGCTTCATCGCGCCCGTATGAACCAGGTAGCCGGCGAAAGGCATGATCAATTCCGAAGGCAAAGGAATGCACGCCGACTCAATCGCCATGAGCAGCGTAATCCCAAAGTAGCCCGTCGCCGCCACCAGAGAACTGACAAAAGCAAAAAGTGAGGTGAGTATTCTTTCCGTCATGAATATAGGGTCAAGGGAAATCGGGTCATCAGGTGATCGGGTGATCAAAAATCAAATTCGCGGCAAACGGGCTGTTGATCTAAATGGCCAGATCATCCGATGGCCAGATCACTCGATGGCCAGATCACTCGATGCTCTTCAAAACGCCCCTTCTTGCGTGAAGCTGAAGCCCGGCAAGGTCACGCCCTCCGCCAACTTCGTGACCTTCACCTTAACCACCGGCGCATCCGGCGCCGTGACCTCCGCCGGACGCAGCACCGCGTATTGCGTGAACACTTCGCTGTAAACTTTGGTGACGAGATGGTCCTGGCCGGTTGCATCATGCCGCCAGACCTGTCCGAGTTTAATGCTCTTCACAGCCACAAGTTTTTTCCTTTAGTCCTCAGACTACTCACGCGCCCACCAAGCCGTCAATTGCAGCGCAGTTACTTTTGACCGAACCACACACGCCTTTGTTACCATAAGCCACTGATCAGGAGGAACCATGGCTCGCGGCAACACACCGCGTCAACCCAGCCGCAGCGGACGCCACGAAGGCGCGCGGCGAGCAACCGCTCCAAAATTGTCGAAACCCGCGCCTTCAAAAAAGAAATCCGTGCCACTACCGAAAGCCTCCGCCAGCCGCGCTTCTTCCTACAACCCGTTAGCCCCCGACCGCGTGCGCCAAATCATCGCCGGCCTCGACCAGCTCTACCCCAAAGCAACCTGCGCTCTAACGCACCGCAGCGCGTGGGAGCTACTCGTAGCGACCATTCTCTCCGCCCAGTGCACCGACGTGCGCGTCAACATGGTCACGCCCATCCTGTTTGAAAAATATCCCA
The DNA here is from genome assembly GCA_963822025.1 of uncultured Acidobacteriaceae bacterium. Classification (GTDB taxonomy): domain Bacteria; phylum Acidobacteriota; class Terriglobia; order Terriglobales; family Acidobacteriaceae; genus Acidiflorens. The sequence goes on from CAWGFW010000005.1 coordinate 484,588, forward strand.
CCATCCAGGCCTTCGCCGCGCTCGAACCCGAACAACTAGAGCCGGACATCCGCTCCACCGGCTTCTTTCGCAACAAGTCAAAATCGCTGGTGGGCGCGGCACGCAAAATAATCGCCGACTTCGGCGGCAATGTCCCGCAAACGATGGACGAGTTACTGACCATCCCCGGCGTCGCCCGCAAAACGGCCAACGTGGTCCTAGGCACCTGGTTCAAAAAGAATGACGGGCTCGTCGTCGATACCCACGTCACACGCATTTCCCGCCGATTGGAGCTGACCAAGCAGGAAGACCCGCGAAAAATTGAAGAAGATTTAATGCGAATTATTCCTCAGGAACGCTGGACCGATTTTTCTCACGAAGTAATCTGGCACGGGAGAAAACTGTGCATCGCACGCACGCCAAAGTGCGCCGATTGCGCACTAGAGAAGCTTTGCCATGCCGCCGATAAAACCTGGTCGACGGTCGAGATTCACCCAAGCGCTCAGCCGTAGAGGATCAAGCTCAATCGGGGCGGGTAAACTTTACTTCCACCGACTCAGTCGATTCCTGAGACGCTCGTTCCCATTTCCAATGCCGTACCGCGTTCGCCGCCGCGTCGGCCAAAACCGGATGACCACCTTTTATACCCACCTTCTTCACACTCCCATCAGGAGATACAACCGCCTCAATGCGAACCACTCCCTCCAACCGCAGGGTCCGTGCCAGTGACGGATAAACTGGCTCAATCCGCTCCACCACCCGGCGTTTGCTGGCAGCCTCAGACTGTGATTGTGAGAACGAAGAGTTAGTGATGACCAAACAGAAAAGAATCAAAAGTATCCAGGAAAATAATGCCCGTGAGGATCGAGGGAAAAGGGTCATGGCCGTTGTTCTCAACTGAAATGTGAGTCTAACGGCCCTGCCCATTCAGCAGAAGATCACCAAGGTAATAGCTTGAGTAGCCGCTTTTAGTTGCCGGTATAGAAGAGCTCTACCACCGTGCAATCGTCATTCAGCGGCGTCCCTCCGCAAAAATCAGCCACCGCGCTGAACACATCCTCCATCGACGTGCTCTTGCCCGCCACCATTTCCAGTCGCTCGCTATCGAACATATCTCCGCGGGCATTTTCCGCTTCCGTGACGCCATCCGTCACCAGGATCAGCCGATCCCCCGGCCGCATCTGGCAGCGATCGCTCGAATACGTCGCATCCGCCAGCAATCCTACTGGCAGATTTCCATGCGCCGGCCGCAACACTTCCTTACCGCAAATCCACACTGGAGGCACATGCCCGCAATTCACATATTCGAGATCGCCGTCATTTCGCAGCCGCGTAATAATCATGGTCGCGTATTTCTCACCAATATGTTTGTAGGTGAAAAACCGATTGACCGCATCGACAATTTCCGTCAGCGGCATCCCCGAGATAAGCTGCGAATAAACCATTCCCTGGAGAATCGAAGCCAGCAGCGCCGCCGAAACTCCCTTGCCGCTAACATCCGCCAGCACGACGGCCAACCCTTGCGGCGTATTCACCGCTTCGAAAAAATCGCCGCCGATTTCTTTACAAGACATGTTGCGCCCATTCACGCGCGCAAAAGGCACTTCCGGCAGCGTCACCGCCAAAAGCCGCTGCTGAATTGACGCCGCAATCGACAGTTCCTGCTGATAACGCCGCCCCGCTTCTTCCGCCTGCACCAGCCTCGCGTTCTCGATCAATTGCGCGGCTTCTGTCGCAATCGCCCGCAGAATATCCTGGCTCACACTCGAGATGTCGCGTGAAGCAAACCGCGAATCAACATAAAGCGCGCCCATTACCTCGTCGGCAGCCGGTTGATCCGCGCGCGTGGTCTGCACCATCGGCCTGCGCAGCGGCATACAAATCACCGTCCGCAGATCGAACGCCACAACACTTTGCCGCTGCTGGACGTCAATATCCTTGCTGGTGTCGGTCACAATGTAGTCCGAATTGGAAATCAGCGCTCCCTCCAGCACCGATCGCGAAATAGTCTTGTCATCAAGCAACGGCTCGCCCTTCGAATTCCGCCCGGCCGCGAGCGTCAGTGTCCCTTCCACGTCGCGCAGAAAAATATAGCCGCGCTCCGCGCGCGTCAGTTTAAGCGTGGCATCGATCAGCGTCACCAGAATTTCATCCAGCACGCCGATCGTATTCAGCTTGCGCGCCGCTTCCATGAAGAGTGTCAGCTTTTCCAGATCGCTGGCCTCGGGCGCAATCTGTATCCCGGAGATCTGACTCAGAAACTCACGCGCTGTGTTTGAGGTCGTGTGCAGCGGATGAAAAATCAGGTAGGCAATATCGCGCGCGCCAAACTCCAGACGATCGTTGCGCTGCAATTTATGGCGATCGACCTTTTCACCATTAACAAACGTGCCGTGCTTGCTTCCCAGGTCAACGACAAAAAACTCGCCATTTTCCGCCACGATCGAAGCGTGCTCGCGCGATACCCGCGGATCCGCAATCACCAGATCGCGATCGACCTTGCGCCCCACCGTATAAGGAGTGTGATTCAGCGACAGCGTCTGCTGATCGCTTCCCTGTACGAAAATAGCGATGGGAAAAATGCTGGATATGCCCGAATGCGACGACGCCGACATGTACGCTGAATTCTCCTGCGGCCAATGCAAGAAACGATGCCGGCAGAAAACGCCAGCACCTGACACGAGCCCCCAAGCATTCTACGACGTACGCGCCTCAGCCGCCGCAGTAAAAGTGCTCCGATAATAGTGGATCAGCATCAGGCCTGCCACTGCCAGCGGAATCTGAGGCACCGCCCAGAGTGGCATTACCCAGGCGCGCTCGACCGTCTCCCGCGCCAGAACGAACGACAGTCCCGCCAGTGCCGCAGCCGTAAGCCATTGCCACGCCAGTAATCCGGCAACCAAAACTAACAAAACGCGCCCCACCAGACTCCCTCCCCAGATCGTGCGACGATCACGAGCAATCAGCAGAATCGCAGGGATAAGGAGCACTTGATTGTAGAGCGAAAAAGTCGGCACCATGATCACAGTCAGCGCCATGACCATACATGTCAACGTCTGAAAGGCGCGGCTATTTTCGGCCCCTTTGCGGCGCTGATAACAGAACAGTGCGATGATCGCGGCCAATGCGAATTCGATAACCTTGCCCGAGGGCCGTCCCAGCATCGCCTCCAGCATCGGCGTAGCTTGCGTATATTGCCAGTACTCGCCAATCGCCCGCCAAAAAAGCCCCAGCCAATGCGGTAGAATCCACTCCGATCCCGCGCAGAGAAGAACCATCACAACCAGGAACGCGGCCGCCCACCGATACCTCCGCCGGAGGTTGCCCAAACTCCAGATGCCGAGCCAAAGCAACAGCGGCAGTACGAGCTGAGGTTTAATCGTTGCCAGAGCCAGCACCATCCCGGCCAACAGCGGCCGACCCGTAACCAGCAACGCCACGCCCGCCGCGCACATCACCGCCACCAGCAGAGTTAGTTGCTGAAGTTTCAGCCCCTGCAGTACCGGCAAATTGCCCAGGGTCAAAGCCACAATGGCAGCCTGCGCCGGATACGCCATTCGCCAATCCAAAACTCGCAGCCAGAGCAGAACACTAGCCGCCGTAATAAAAACCAGAATCCAAAAGAACGCTCTCTGGACGATTCCAAAATCCAGCCGAACCGTAGGCGCCAAATAAAAAACGACGTACACGGGATAGGCAAACCCCTGCTGATCGATCGGGTCACCCGGCCGCGAGGCATCGAGAGGACGCCCATAATATCCCGCTTGAATTTCTCGCGTTACATCGGGCTGGTAAGGATTGCGCCCATGCAGCAGAAGTTCCCGCGCCCCAATCCACCGCGGATAGAGATCGGAAAGATTTCCCCGTGGCCGCCCACGCGCCGCCGAGTCCGAAATCTGATGCGGAATCAGCACCCGCCCCACATAGATCCAAGTGCCGGCCGCGCAGAGAATCGCAAGCAATAAGAACATCCAGGCGCGAAGGTGGAGCCGCGGCGAGGCTGCCGTCTCTCCCGTCTTCATTCCGGCCCACCCGGCGCCGCGATTGTCGATAATGAAGCCGGCACCAGACCAGTCTCCGCAGCACGCAATCTCCGCGCCAGCGCCAGGCCCACTGCCATTAGCGGTATCGCCATCAGACACTCGGCGTGATGTATTCTGCAGAACCAATACACAGGAGCCACAAGTAACAACAGCAGTCCAATCCTTTCCAGGTATTGCGTAACTCGGTCCACCGCGGGCGCATCACCAGAACGTGTGCCCACCGCGAGCAGCGGCACCACGAGCAAGAGCAGATCATAATCCGAAGCGTAATAGCTCGTAACAATTGCGACAATCGCCGCCAGGCCAAAACCTTCCGCCAAAAAATTCTCGCCAGCTTTTCGCCAAAGAAGCCCTGTATACACAATGGCTCCGACCGCCACAGCGGCCAGCAACCATGCAACGACTCTGATGTCAGCCACGCGCTCCGAGAAAAGAGTAAGCAGTCCGCGCAGCGTTATCTGAATCTCTGGCGAAATCCCAACCCCCTTCGCTTGGCTCAAAGCCAGCAAATAGCCGGGATATTTCAACACCCCTCTCCAACCCACCACGCCAGCGGAAATGACGGCCAAAACGGCCGCCGATATGCCGAACCCAGCCACAACCCGTTTGCGTCCCGCTATCCAAAGAATGAGAAAAAAAGGCAGCGCCAGTTGAAACTTAAAAAGTGACAGCCCCAGAGCGACGCCAGCCCACACATCCCGCCGCCCCGTCTCCAGTTGCCGGAAACAAATCGCGAACAGGAAAGCCATCACCATCGCATCCTGCCCCATCATCAGATCCATAAAAGCAGGAAATGTCCCGAGGATAAGAAGAGGAGTCAGCCAAAGCGGCAATCCTTCCCTCCAGTGTCTGCCGTGCGCCACGATGAACGGAATCCAGACGAGCAAAATAAGTTTGAGGGCCGTCAAGATGAGCAGCGCCGTAGGATAAGGCCGCGCCGCAAATACCAAAAAAAACAACGCTTCAAACGGAGGCCGCATATAGCGCATGGGCCCGCGCCGTATCTTTACCTCCGAAGAAAATTCCTGCTGCACCTTCCACTCTGCCGCCGCACTATAAAGTTCCGCGCTCTGCCCTCTGCGGACGAGAGTCCCGGCAGTGTAGAAATTCGCAAAATCACCATAACCCTGCGCCATCTGCTCGCGCGATTTCCATAGCAGATAGCCATTGTCAATCGCCATCCACAGCAGAGCGATCGTCAGGAATCGGCCCATCAGCAAGCCGCGCATTCTCGGTGTGGGAGACCCCGGTGTGGCAGACTCGGTGTGGCAGACCTCGGCGCACCGGACATGGGTGTGACAGACATGGGTACGACAGACTTGGCTCGAATCGAAACCATTCTATCCACACTTGGTTTTCTTATGCGCTCCTGCTTACAAGCGCACGCGAGCCGCACCGCCGCTGCGCCGCATTCTATAATCGCGGACGGCTGCTAACGTATCCTAATCGCCACCAACGATGCGACCAATCCTCCAGACGTTCCGCGGCACCCGGATCCCCTTCGCGGCCATCCTTCTCTTCGGCCTCCTCGCCATGACCGCGCGCAATGCCGTCGATCCCGACCTCTGGTGGCATCTGCGCACCGGCCAGTGGATCGTCGAATCCGGCCACATTCCCCACTCCGATCCTTTTTCCTTCACTCGCGCCGGCCACGCCTGGATATCCCATGAGTGGCTGTCGGAGGTAATTTTTTTCGAACTCTATAAACACGGCGCAGCCGCAGCGCTGATTGTCTTCTCCGCGATCGTCACCACTGCTGGCTTCATGCTGCTCTATCTGCGCTGCCTTCCCGGCGGACAAAAACGGCACTGGGCCGCTGCCGCCACCGCGCTCGGCGCTCTAGCCTCGGCGCCCGACTGGGGCGTGCGCCCACAGATGTTCACGTTCACGTTGACCAGCCTCCTCCTCTTCCTAGTCGAGCGCGGCGAGGCTCGCCCCAAGCTCCTGTTTTGGATCCCGCCGATATTTCTTCTCTGGCTTAACCTGCATGGCGGATTTGCTCTGGGCCCCGCTCTTCTCATTGCCTACGGTGCGGGCGTATTGTTCGAATCGGCCACCGGCAACACGCCCTGGCAAGAAGCGCGCCCCATCCTCTTGCGTATTTTGCTCGTTCTCATAGCATGCGCGGCACTTGTGCCCCTCAACCCCAGTGGAACTCATCTCTACCGTTATCCATTCGATACCTTAACTTCGCTCGGAATGCGCTCCTTCATCACCGAGTGGCGCTCACCAGATTTTCACGCCGGCCTCTACCGTCCACTTCTACTACTCTGGCTGCTGCTTCTCATCGCCCTCGCCAGCGCGCGCACCCACCTCAAAGGCCGCGTCGTCGTCCCCTTGCTTCTGACCGCCTTGGCTGCACTCGATGCCTCCCGCCACATCCCGATTTTCGTCTTACTGGCCGTCCCGGTATTAGCCGCCGCCCTCCCGATTTCGAATTCATCCCCTGAGCCATTGCGTCCCACCTCATGGCGCTTCCGGCCCACTTTCAGCGCCTTCGCCATCATTCTGATGGCGCTCTTTGCGCTCGCCAAATGGGCCACTCTTGCCCGCAGTCAAAATGCACGCGTCGCCCAAATATTTCCCCAAGCTGCAGTCGAGTTTCTGCGCACTAACTCCTTACCCTTCATCGCCCCATCTCAAAACACAAAACTTTTCGTTTATTACGATTGGGGAGGCTACGCCATCTTCAATCTCTACCCCCGCTATCGCGTATTCGTGGACGGCCGCGCCGACCTTTACGGCGACGATCTGATGCGCGACTCGATTCGCACCCTCATCGACCTCCGCTCCGGCTGGCAGGGTATTCTCGACGGCTGGCAAGTCGAGGCCGTTCTGATTCCCCCGTCCTGCGCCCTGGCGCAAGCTCTCCTCCTCAATAGCCATTGGCAAACGACTTTTAGCGACTCCCATGCCATCATCCTTTCCCGAAGCCTTCTGGCGCCCGGAAATACTGACTTTTCCACAAGGAAACCACTCGCTAAATTGGCAAAAAGATGAAAAAATGTTTCGCATTCCCATCCTTAATCTGCGAAACTAGGGCGCATATAGGGAATGGCTTCCAAAGCTCCCCAGATCGTAAACTTCTAAAGTAAGTAACTTCTCAAAGGAGTCTCTATGACACAGCTGTGCAAACTCTTGTGGCGTAATGAAGAAGGCCAGGACATCGCGGAGTACGCCGTCATGCTCGCAGTAATTCTGGTGATCGTCATTGGCACCGTTCGTCTCATCGGCAGCAATGCCAATAACGTGTTCTCAGGCGTGGCCAGCCAAATCGGCCAGTAGTAGTAACCGCAGCGCTGAGTTCCCCTGGGCGAACGTAGCCCTCTGCGGCAGTCAATAGGTCCGGACTGTTTCCGGAAGGAGTGGAATGAATCAACGTCGTCTGTTGATGATTGGAGGCTTGGCTTTAGCCGTTGGCCTGCTCGTCAGTTATGCCGTCTACAACCAACTGCGAAACTTCGCCGGTTCCAGCAGCAACGCCGCCGGCGTACCCGTGGTCGTAGCCGCCAATGACATCGACGTCGGAGCCAAGCTGGCCGCCAAGGATGTTCGCGTGGTCAATCTCCCGCCCACCGCCGTCCCTCCTGGCTCATTCTCTTCTCCCGCGAAAGTTTTAAACCGCGGTGCCATCTTGCCTATCAGCAAAGGCGAATTCATTCTCACCAGCAAACTAGCGGCGCTCAACGCCGGAGCTGGCCTGCCTTCGCTGATTCCACCCGGCATGCGCGCCGTTTCCGTCCGCGTTAACGATGTTGTTTCCGTGGCCGGCTTCGTGCAACCCGGCACGCGCGTCGATGTGATGTCCACCGGCACGCAAGGCAGTGGCGGCGAACCGCAAACCATCACGGTTCTGCAAAACGTCGCCGTAATCGCCGTCGGTGGAAGTCTTCTCGAACGTCTTACCTCGGGTGAATCGAGCGCTCCCGTAATCACGCTGCTCGTTTCCCCCGACGACGCTCAGAGATTGGCGCTCGCTTCCCAGGAGGGCCGAATTCAGCTCGCGCTCCGTAATCCGCTCGACACCAAAAAAGAAGGCATTGGCGCCACCCATGTAAGTGCGCTCTACCCCGGCGAGAAACCGCCAGCCGCCGAGGCAAAACCCAAAGTCCACAAGATGACCGCCAAAGTTTCGGCGCCTGTCAATGCGCCCTATCAGGTAGAAATGATTCGTGGCAGCAAACGGGATGAAACCAAGTTTCCAGAAGATAAATCGCAATAGTCACACTGAGGGTCAAACGGACCGTCGCTATCGCATTCGTTCGCGCCCGGTCATTCTTTCTATCGCTGTCTTGATAAATTTCACAGTGCCTTCGAACGATTTGATCGTGCCGCCTCCAAGAGGTCTGAATTCATGAAAGCTTTTAAGCTCGTCGCAGCCGTTCTATTTCTCGGCGCGACAGCGATCTTCGCGCGCCCCGTGGCCTTCCCTGGGTTGCCAGTCAACGGGTTAGCGTTCGATCAGTCAGGGTTCGATCAGTTAGCGCTCGATCGGTTGGCTTTCGATCCGTTAGCTTTCGATCGGTGGGCGCTCGACGGCTCCCCGGTCGACAGCAGTACTACCGCGTCTCCCGCCGTTTCTCCGAGCGCTGCCGCCAAAACTCAAGACAACCCCGCCGCGCCGCCCGCCACAGCAACCACTTCCACTTCTACATCCACGGAAACTTCAGGCGCCGCTCCGCTCCGCGTAATGGTCGGAAAATCTCTCCTCATCAACACCACCGAGCGCCTCAAGCGCGTCTCCGTCACCGACCCGTCCGTAGCTGATGCGATCGTCGTTACCCCCACGCAAGTCCTCGTCAATGGGCTCGCCCCCGGCGAGGTCTCCTTATTGATCTGGGATGAACTCGAGCGCTCGCGCAGCTTCGACCTCCGCGTCGATGTCGACATCACCGCTGCCTCCGAAGAAATACATCATCTCTTTCCCAACGAACAGATCAATGTGACGCCGTCGCGTTCCGCCATCGTTCTCTCCGGGCACGTAACCACCGAAGACGTGGCCAAACATGCCGGCGCCCTTGCTTCTGCTTACTCGAAGAACGTGGTCAACGTTCTGACCTTCGGCCCCGTCGGCGCCGACGAAGTCCTGCTCGAAGTCAAATTTGCCGAAGTCGATCGCAGCGCTTTAACCCAGATCGGTTTCAATCTGCTCTCGACAGGCTCCGGCAACACCATCGGCAGCACCACCACCGGCCAGTTCGGCGGAATCACCGGCCAGGGTTCCATCAGCGATACCGGATCGCTCAGTCCATTTCCCAATTCCGCGACCGTATCGAATGTCCTCAACTTGTTTTTCTTTAACCCGCAGGTTCATCTCGGCGCCGTAATCGAAGCGCTCAAGACGCAGAACCTGCTGCAGATTCTCGCCGAACCCAATCTCGTCGCCGTCAATGGCAAAGAAGCTAGCTTCCTCGCCGGAGGAGAATTTCCCTTCCCCGTGGTGCAGCCCGGCGCAGGCGGCATCTCCACCGTCACCGTTCAGTTTCGTGAATTTGGTGTGCGCTTGAAATTCACTCCCGTAATTCAGCCCAATGGCAACATTCATCTGCACGTCGCACCCGAAGTAAGTACCTTGGACTTCGCCGACGCCGTCACCGTCTCCGGCACCACCATTCCCGCCATTAGTACGCGCAAGGCGGAAACCGAATTCGAACTCCAGGATGGCCAGAGTTTCGTCATCGCCGGCCTCATGGATAATCGCGTCACCAATGTCACCAGTAAAGTGCCTTGGCTCGGCGACATTCCGATCATCGGCACCTTTTTTAGGAGCAAGAGCGACCAGAAGAGCAATTCAGAATTGATGGTTCTATGCACCGTCCATCGCGTGGCGCCGAGCACCGTCCCGCCGAAAGGTCCGGCGATGCCAGTGCCCAATCTGGACCCAAAAAAGTTCGACAAAGATAAGTCAGGAGCCACGAAGTAGAATGGTAAGGAATCGGATGATGCCGAGCGGGCGATCGACTTTGGATGGCCCGGTCACCCGATGATGTAATGACCCGATCCGGAATCTGTCATGCCCGAGTTATCAGTAGCCGTATTCGCCACGGACAATGACCAGCGCGCCGTGTTGCAGGTTTTAGTCGACGGCACCAGCGTGGCCTTCACCGTCTGCAGCCATGCCACCCTGCCGATGGCCGCGAACGACCCTGTCATCCGCAAGACTCAATCTTTCGCGCCCGACGTGCTCCTGGTAGACATTCCCACCGACGCAGTCGAGTCCGCGCTCCGCACCATCGAATTGCTCCATCAGGAACTCCCCAATGCGGCGGTCTTCGCCGTCGGCCCCATGACGCAGCCACAGTTGATTGTCCGGACCATGCGCGCCGGCGTCCGCGAATATATCGAGCGCCCCACCAGCACCACCGATCTTCTCGAAGCCTTCGTTCGCCTGACCTCGACCCGCCGCAAGCCCGGTCGCGAAAACTCTCGCGGAAAAGTTTTCACGGTCGTCAACGCCAAGGGAGGCAGCGGCGCTACCACCGTAGCCGTCAATCTCGCGCTTGCCTTACAGTCGGCTCATCACAACACCGCGTTGGTTGACCTGGCGCCGCTCGGCCACTGTGCCTTGCATCTCAATCTCAAACCCACGTTCACCGTGTCCGACGCCGTCACCAATCTTCATCGCCTCGACTCGTCCCTCCTCGACAGCTTCATGGCCCGTCACGATCGCGGATTGCAAGTATTGGCGGGCGCGGCCGCGCCCACATCCGTCGAACCTTCCGCCGCCGACTTCGCGCGCCTATTCGACACTATGGTTGGCCTCTTCCACTACATCGTCGTGGACGCTTCCTCACGCCTCGACAGCGCCACCCGACTCGTCAGCAATCTCTCCGAAAAAGTTCTGCTCATCGCCCACGCCAACGTCGCCTCCCTCTGGAGCGCCGGACGAATCGCGCAATATCTAGGCGAGAGCGGATCCCGCGACCGCTTCGCCCTGGTCTTGAATCGTTACCGCAAAGTCGCCGGCTTTAACGAAGCTGAAACCGAAGCTGCCATCGGAGCCCCGGTGCTCTGGCGAATTCCCAACCAGTATTTCGCCGTCTCCACCGCCATCGATCGCGGCGTACCATTGATGCAGCAAGGCAACACCGAAATCGCCCGCTCCATCTCCGGGCTCGCTGATTATTTAACAAAAGACGATCTGGATGTGAAACGCGCCGCCTGGTCATTATTTAAGACGGTATAGTTAGTAAAGGCGCTGTTCGCTGTTCGCCAATAGAGGCGAGCCGCGAACGACTGATTAGCGAAGTACGATAAGCGAACGACGAACAGCGAGGTTTTCCCAACACCTGTCACCCGATTTCCTATGGCCAACCTTCAAGCCTTCGAGCGCAGCGAGTACCAACAGGTCAAAGCCGATCTCCATCGCAAGATCCTCGATCGCCTCGACCTCGAAAAACTGGGCCGGACCACCGGCGACTCCGCCCGCGACGAAGTCCTCGTTCTCATCCGTAGCTCCGTCAACAGCGAAGCCGTCCCTCTCAGCTTCGCCGAGCGCGAGCAGTTATCGCGCGAGATCCTCGACGAAATCTTCGGCCTCGGCCCGCTCGAACCGCTGCTTAAAGATCCCACCATTTCCGATATTCTCGTCAACCGCTTCGACCGCGTTTACGTCGAGCGCGCCGGCAAGCTCGAAATCACCGGCCTGTCGTTCAAAGACAATCAGCACCTGATGCAGATTATCGACCGCATCGTCTCCCGCATCGGCCGCCGGGTCGATGAATCTTCGCCCATGGTCGACGCCCGCCTGCAAGATGGCTCGCGCGTCAACGCCATCATTCCGCCGCTCGCGCTCGATGGCGCTTGCCTTTCTATCCGCCGCTTTGGCCGCGATCCCATCACCGCCCGCAACATGCTCGACAACAAAACTTTGACCGAGCCCATGCTCGAACTCCTCGCCGCTATGGTCAAGGGCCGCCTCAACCTAATCATCTCCGGAGGCACCGGCGCCGGCAAAACCACCGTCCTCAACGTCCTCTCCGGCTACATTCCAAACTCCGAGCGCATCGTCACGATCGAAGACGCCGCCGAACTTCAGCTCAAGCAGGAACACATCGTGCGCCTCGAAACTCGCCCTCCCAACATCGAAGGCAAAGGTTCTGTCCGCATGCGCCAGCTCGTCATCAACAGTCTGCGTATGCGCCCTGACCGCATCGTGGTTGGCGAGGTGCGCGGCGAAGAAGCCTTCGACATGCTCCAGGCCATGAACACCGGCCACGAGGGCTCGCTCACCACCGTCCATGCCAACTCCCCGCGCGACGCCCTCGCCCGCATCGAAAATATGGTCTCCATGGCCAACCTCAATATTCCCGAGCGCGCCATCCGCCATCAGATCGCGAACGCCGTCCACGCTGTCGTTCAGGTCGCGCGCCTCTCCGACGGCTCGCGCAAAGTCATCACCGTCTCCGAAGTCACCGGCATGGAAGGCGACATGATCGTCCTGCGCGACATTTTCGTCTTCGACCGCAGCGGCATCGACGAGACCGGCAAAGTCCGCGGGGTCTTCCACTCCACCGGCCAACCGCCTCATTTCGCCGAACGCCTCGCCACCGCCGGTTGCCGCCTCAGTCCCGCACTCTTCGAATCCCGGATGGAGGTCTAGCTCATGCAGTTCGTTATCGCCATCCTCGTTTTTGTCGTCGTAACCATGGCCGTCTTCGTCACCATCTCATTGTTTGACGAACGCAAGTCCCAGGCACGCGTTCTCCGCGACCGGCTCTCCACCGTTCAGCAGCCGACCGCCGAAGCCGCCCCTAATGTAGCTCTGCTGCGTGATGAAGTCCTGAGCCGCATCCCCGCCTTCGACAGTTTTCTCCGCCGCTCCGATCGCGTCTCCGCCCTGCAAAAAGTGCTCGCCCAGGGCCATGTCGACGTGCGCGCCGGAAATTTCCTCATGCTCTGCGCCGCCTCCGCGCTCCTCCTCGCCGTCATCTCCTACATCGCTGGAGGCAACATCATCTTCGCCTGGGTCGGCGTCGTCCTCGGTTTCTTTCTCCCCTACGCCTACGCCTCGCACATGCGCAAAAAGCGTTTCCAGAAATTCGAGGAAAAATTTCCCGAAGCCATCGACACGCTCGCCCGCGCCGTCCGCGCCGGACACGCCTTCACCACCGCTCTCGAAATGATTGCCAACGAGGTCTCCGAGCCCGTCGCCGGAGAATTCCGCCAACTCTTCGAAGAACAAAAATTCGGCTTGCCCGTGCGCGACGCCCTGCTGAACCTCGCCGACCGCATCCCTCTGGTCGACGTAAAATTCTTCGTCACCGCCGTAATGTTGCAGCGCGAAACCGGAGGCAATCTCGCCGAAATTCTCGACAACCTCTCCTACGTCATCCGCGAGCGCTTCAAAATCCTACGCCAGGTCCGCGTCCACACCGCCCAGGGCCGCCTCACCATGGTCTTACTCATGGCTCTGCCGCCGACGGTGGTGGTCGTCATGTACGTCCTCAACCGCGGCTTCATCATGCCGCTCTTCATAGATCCAATCGGCCACGCCTTAATCGTCGCCGGCATCACCATGCAAACTCTAGGCTATTTTTTCATTCGCAGAATTATCAGGATTCAGGTTTGAAATAAAAGTTCTCAACTATCATGTCGTTACCCTTAATCATCTCGATCGTCGCCTTCTTCACCATCGCCGTCATCGTCTTCGCCTTCGGAGCCGCCACCGTCACGCCCTCCTCTGTGCTCGGCTCCCGCCTCCGCGAAATCGGCTGGCAGCGTACCAAGCCCGAGACCAAGCCCGCCATCCGCGAGCGCATGCAACAGGCTCTCGACCCCCTTAGCCGCGCCCTGCCGCTCTCCTCCGCCGACGCCTCGCAAACCCGCCTCTGGCTCATCCAAGCCGGATACCGCAGCCCGCAACACGTCACTATCTATCGCGGCCTCCGGGTCCTCTGCGCCGCCATCGCCTTCGTCTCCGTCTTCGTCTTCACCGGATTCGATTCGCCTCTGCTCCTCGTCGGCCTCACCGCTCTCGGCTTTTTCCTCCCGCGCTTCATCCTTAAAAAGAAACTAGCCGAACGCCAGCGCCGCATCCGCTTAGGCCTTCCCGACGGACTCGACCTCACCGTAATCTGCGTCGAAGCCGGACTCTCGCTCGATCAAGCCATGATGCGCGTCGGCAACGACCTCAGCTACGCTCATCCCGAACTGAGCGCCGAATTCCATCTCTTCGATCTCGAAACCCGCGCCGGCAAACCGCGCATAGAAGCTCTCCGCAATCTAGCCGATCGCACCGGAGTCGACGACATCCGCTCCCTGGTCGGAACCCTGATTCAAACCGATCGCTTCGGAACCAGCGTCGCCCAAGCCCTGCGCGTCCACTCCGATTCCCTGCGCACCGAGCGCCGCCAGCGCGCCGAAGAGCAAGCCGCCAAAACCACCGTAAAAATGATCATCCCGCTGGTCCTCTTCGTAATGCCCTCGCTGATCTTCGTGACGGTTGGCCCCGCCGTAATCCAACTCATGCACATCTTCATGCCCGTAGTTCCCGGCAAACGGTGATGTCGCCGCGCGGGCCAAAGTCCTACGCCTTCAACCGCACCCGCAACACCTACCTCGCGACCGACCTAGTCATCGCGAGCACTCACTGGTCGCGCTTCCGCGGCCTCATGGCTACCAGCGCCGACCACTTCCTCCCCGGCCAAGGCCTCTGGATTAATCCCTCCCACGGCATCCACACTTTCGCCATGCGGTTCCCCATCGACGCCGTCTACCTCGACCGCGACCGCAAAGTCATCCACATTGAAGAGGATCTAAAACCCTGGCGTATGGCCGCCATCCGAGCAAAAGCTGTTTCCATCATCGAGGTCCCCACCGGTACCATCCAGGGATCCCAAACCATGTTGGGTGACCTGATTGACATCCTGCAAGAAGAGCCGATTCACACCGAAGCTGCGTAAGATTAATTTCGGGCTGCATCGTCCTGGGCGAGGCACGTGCCGTCGGCTAGTGGTATTGGAATCAGGTACTTAGCCCGTATTCTTGCGGGCTACCCAATGTTGGGACCGCGAGATGTTTACTTATGAGGACGATTATTCACTTGACAAAAGTTACTGTGAGTGGCATACTTCTTTTCATGAAAGCCAACCGTCATCCTTTCTTTGGCTTAGAGGTTGAGCGAGATGCGCGTAAGGCTCCCCGCAAGTCCCTTTTGATGCTTGCCAATAGCTTTCTAGTCGGTACTTTCTTCAATTCTTCCCGTTTTTGCTTCTCGTCCAATGGAGGCTCCCTGTGACCTTAATTGACGTTATCAACCTGTTTGACACCGACGAAAAATGCCGCGAGATTCTGGTGCGTCTGCGCTGGCCCGGCGGCGTTGAATGCGTGCGCTGCAAGATGCCCGTCGTTGAATTGGAGACAGCCAAGCAACTCTTCTACTGCAAAGCGTGCGACTATCAATTCACCGTCACCGCTGGAACGATCTTCAATGATTCCCATCTGCCGCTGCAAAAGTGGTTCCTCGCCGTTCTGTTGCTCTGCGAAGCCAAGAAGGGAATGAGTGCGATGCAGCTCAAGCGCACGATTTGGGGCCAACACAAAGGTTCCTACAAGACGGCTTGGTATCTTTGCCATCGAATTCGTGCGGCCATGAAGGAAGTAGATCAGCCCATGCTTGACGGTACTATCGAAATGGACGAGACGTATGTTGGCGGCAAGTTGCGAGGTTGCGGCCCACGCGCCGGAAAAAGAAGCGAAAGAAATTGTTATCGGCATCCGGCAACGCGGCGGCGCTCTGCGATTCTTTCGTTCCGAAGATGCCAAGAGCGGTACGCTGGCAAAATACATTCGCGAGAATGTAAGCACCGATGTTGACGTGCTCATTACCGACGACATTCCCGGCCTACAAGAATGCGGTTGGCGAAATGGACCACAAGACAGTCAATCATCATGCTGGAGAATATGTCCGCTACGAGAGTGGCGCGTGCGTCACGACCAATACCGTTGAATCCGCATTCTCGCTTTTGAAGCGCGGCATCATGGGGAACTGGCACAAGATCAGCGCCAAACATCTTCCGTCCTACTTGGACGAGATGACATTCCGCTTCAATCGCCGAAAGAGTTCGACCCTGTTCTTGGATACCTTGCGTCATATGGTTACTACTCCAGTGCTAACATTTGAAAAACTGACAACATAAAAAGGAGTGATTGATCGACGATCATTGGCTGTCTTGGCATTATGTTCGCTGCTCCTTTTTTGAACCTAGAGAGGCCGATTGAATAATGAGATTTTTGTCGCCACCAGAAAATAACAGTTCGCGCAATCCTTTCCCGACCTGCTCTTCGCACGATATAAATCGTGCTTTCGAGTTAAAAAGGAAAGGTCCGCCGCTGTTCTCTCCAATTGTCCCGTCGCTATAGATCGTCGTGGCATCCGGGCCCCCACTACACCCATCGACATAGCGATTTGCCACGGAGACAATGTACGAGCCGATTACGTGCGCCTCATTTGCACCGACAGCCTGGTTTGCAATAAGAAATCGCACAAATATCTGAGAGCCGAACTGTCCCCACTCCCAATCCAGTCAGTAAACCCCTCTACCACTTTGTGGTGCGTGGTTTTGAATAGGTAAAAGTTTCTTCGGATGGGAAACGAATGCCAATCAATGTTTGCAGGCCCTTGGAACTTTTGTTCTTGAAATATCTTCTCCAGCGCTCCGAGTAGTCGGAACTGAGGCGGTTTTTTCTTCAGTTTCTCCATTTCTGGAATCAGGTCTTGCATAACTTTCCGGAACATGGTCTGGGCTGCATCTGGTTCGCCAGCGTAGGAAAAGACCATCGTCCACTCGCCAGCTGAGTAAAATATCTTTCGTTCCTCAAATTTAAAACCCGCCCCAGCATCAGTGATTTGTCTGTCAGAGCACAATACGATCCCGTCTGTGCACGAGAAATCCCACTCCAATCGTCACGGCTTTCCTCCGCCCCAGCCGCTCAGTGAATTTGGGTATTGTTCTTCGGTGCGGCTTATGGGTCAACTTTCACCCCCATCACCGCTTTTGTCAAGTGAATAATCTTGCTTATGAGTTACTATGTTTCGGCCAAGAAAAAAATAATATTTCGATCTTTAGAATCATGGGTTTAGCGGGAAATTCCCTCCAAATCTTTGGTTTTAAAGGACTTATTCGTAAAATATTCCGGAGAAAGGGGTTAGCTCTGGCGCTAGCATTTCGCGGGATTCTGCGGTGGGGCTTGACAGCTGACCCCCTCTTTTTCGCGTTTCATGAGAGTGCCGACTGGTGTGGTTGTGGTCGGTTCGAAGGCGTCCGGTTGACAGGCACACCTCCGCCCTCACACAGGTCGATGTCTATTGTCGTCGGCGGGCGAGAGGGGGTCTGTGATGGTGCTCACGTGGCGTTTGTGATAAAGAGAGTCAAAGGCCCCGCCCTTCGCTTCGCGATAGGACGGGCCACCCGCCGCTACATTGATAAGCAAGTATTCAGATACAACAATCGCGCCACAAAGGATAACCATTTGAACGATGCTGATCGGGGCATGAGCGATTACTAGAGTTGATCAATCCGCTGCAAACAAAGGGACAATAATTCGGCGGTATACCGCCGAAACGAGGTAGAATTGTAAGGCGGATGGGTAAATCCTGAGCAAACTGCGACGCCCCACAAGGGTATCGTAAGCGCGGTCTAAACGCGCCAGACCCAGGGTCCATCCAAAGATTTCGCGCCACAGGCCCCCTTCCAAGGGGGCTTTTTTATGAGCTCTATTATTTATGCTGACGAAAGCGGCGATCTAGGATGGACGTTCACCGCCCCTTATCGCCAAGGAGGGTCCAGTCGATACCTCACCGTAGGAGCAATGTGCGTCCCATCCAACAAAAAGCATATTCCGAAGCGCGTCATTAGGAATCTATACGACACTTTCAAGTGGTCGGTAGGTATAGAGAAAAAATGGAATCAAATGACAACTCAGGAACGCACTGCGTTCGCATCGGCGGCATTGAAGATGTGTGAACGGCACCCGGATATTCATCTTCACGCGATTACCGTTAAGAAGGAACGCGTAGAGGCGCATATCAGGCGGGACGAAAACAAGCTTTACAACTATATGATCCGCCTTTGCGTTCTTGATTGTATGGCCCTTGAGGATCAAGTGAAGTTTATCCCTGATCCACGGTCAATAAAGGTCGAAAGCGGTAGCAGTCTGCACGATTATTTACAAACAGAATTGTGGTTTACAAAAAAGGTAAAAACGATTCTGGAAACGACGCCCTTGGATAGCAAAAATTGCAGAGGGGTTCAATTTGCCGATATGCTCGCAGGACTCGTCCAGCACCGATTTGAGGACCGCTATTTTAATTACATTCGCATCTGCATTCGACATCTAAAACTAAAGAAATTATTTTTCGGGTGAGGATTCGGACGTAAGTGCTGCTGTTTTTCTTTTTGATCCGCGCTTCCGCCCGCGCCTTGTGGGACTCGCTTCCACCTGCATCTCCTCGTGTGGAACGGTAAGCAGATGATTTACCAGTTCCGTGAATCTGTTGTATTCTTCTGAATGTTTCATATCATGCCGCTTCGACTTCTTGCTTCTTCTTACCCTCGACTGCATCGATCATGTCACGCAAAATATCCTGGCGCCTTTCTCTACGAGCTGGGTGCGTGGTTTGCTTAGCTGCCAATTCTCGATATTCCTTCATAGGCTTCTTAAGTTCGGACGGGGTACGTATGTTTTTGTCGATCATATTTCCAATGGCAGCTAAGCGTCGCGCCAAATCTTCATGGTCGAACTTATCGAGGACACTGGTGGATAGCAGTAACGTGATTAGAGTGTAAAACTGCGGCTGATCGGTTGCTAATTTACTCGCCAAAAGATCGGGCTCTTGTCGGTATGCAGCCGTCAGAAAGGTGAAGGCATTCCGCAACTTTCTAATTTCCTTGTTACTCAGTGGCTCATTGGGTACACTCCCGGCCTTGATGAACGCCTTTAAGATTTCCGCTGGCGCTCGATGTTTTTTTGAGCGCAAAAACAAAGCTATCTCGGTCAAGCGTTCCCACATTCGATCAACTCTGGAATTCGGGTCCGTGAGGCGCTTGACTAAATTCAATCTCTTCAAGACAAAGACGAAGCAACTATTAAGCTTCGCGTTGTAATACATTGATTTACCGCGGCGCTCACTGACCGCAATAAAATCAAAGGCTTGCTTAAACAGTGGATCTTTCCCTAACGCCTTAACCACATCGAATCGACTGACCTTTACGCCTTGTTGATTAATGTCGATAAATAAGTCAATAATCTCATCAATCGAGTATTCTCATCATCTAGATCAATTTCAATCGTTGGGATTGCAAACTCGCGGAACTTGGCGACCAAATCATCATCGAGTTTTTTGAAGGTAATGCTTTCCCCTTCCGCTAATTCAACGGAAAAGTTTTTATCTCCCTTGGCCGGGTGACCGAAAAAATATTGCTCTACGTGATCGACCTTCATGTCCTTGTGCCGATTACCAACGAACAGCAAAAGGCTTTCGAGGCGTTGCTTCCCGTCAAGGATGTTGTATGTAAACTGTGATCCTTCGACTTGCTTGTAGAGAAATATCGCTGGGATGGGACGCGCTTTGATCATATTCACGATTAGCTTCTGGCGCGTCGGAAGAGTCCACACAATGCCGCGCTGGAAGGGCGGGATGAGGTTGATCTTGTGCTTATTGAAGTAGCCAATAATCTGGTCTACTTTCATCTCTCTGTTGTGGTATTCCATGCGACTCCAATCTAGGGGAAGAATCATCGTACACCCCGATGCTGGGGCGCACTACTCCCTCGCGAGGATGGGTCGGAATCACCACCTTCCGCTGCCCTGTCAATTTCAAGATATGACTTTGGTCTGATGAGGCAAATATATTATTTGCCACGCTAAGGTGAGGATTCTAAATGACTAGCTACCTTTTTCCCCGACAGCAACAAGTAACTGAAGAGTTAATACATGCTAATCCCGGGTTAACTATTTCTCAACCACCAGAAAAAAACACTGAAGTGACGCGAAAATCGCCCACTCTTCTGGCACACTATGACTAATCCCCCAGAAGCAACGCAGCCCAAAATCAATGTCCGCAGTCATCACGACACCCGAGGTCGTCCCCATCGCCGAGCAGTGGCCCGATCCGCCGCGGCTGCTGGTTGAATGGTCGTCTCCTTGGGACGAATTCAAATCGGCGCTGCGGCCTGCGCTTGCGCGCTCTCCGAAGGCTCTTGCCGGAGAAGCGCCCATCGGCATCTTTCCTTATCGCGGCATTCTTATCTCTTGGCTGCTGGAGTGCCTGCTGCTGATCGCGGTCATCGTGCTGCCCGAGCGCTTTGTCAGCCTTGAGATTCCGCCTCCGCCAACGCGTCCGCAATGGGATGTGATCTATTATTCGGGCGACGAGCTGCCGCAGACGCAGGATCGCGGCGGGGCGCAGTCGGGCAAATCGGGACGCGCCGGCGGACAGCAAGCTCACCATCGCACGCAGGCCATCCGCGTAGCGCGCGGCGACCGGCCTAGCGAGAAGATTGTCGACGCGCCGCATGTCAATCTGCCGCACTCCGATTCCGCGGTGGCCAATCTGCTTGCCTTTAAACCGACGCCTGGACCGCCTCCGTCGGAAGGGCTGCGCTCGTCGCTTATCGCGCCGGCTCTGCCGACGGTGGCTCCCGTCGCGCCCACTCCTGAACTCAATTCGGACCTGAAAGCTCGCAACGCCAACAGCCTCACGCCGAGTATCATTCCTCCCGCGCCCGACGTTGCTCACGCCAGCACGCGCACATCGCCAACATTGAATGCATCAGTAGTCGCGCCCGCACCCGACGTTGCCCGCGACAAGATGCGCAGCGCTGATCCGCTCGCGCAGACTGTGGTCGCGCCTGCCCCACGGGACACGCCACGCGACCTGGCCAGTTCCCGCACTCCGATAACGCAAACTGTCGAAGTAGTTCCGCCGCCGGTTTCGGCGCCGCAGCGCGATGTCTCGTCCGCGCACAAGCTCACTTTGCCCGCGCCCGTGGTGGTCGCTCCGCCGCCGTCGCAAGTCAGCCGCGACCTCAACAGCTGGGGAGCTACTGCCAGCGGCGATCTGCGCGCCAAGCCCGTTCCTCCACCGCCATCCGCAAGCGGCGGAGGCTCATTGGCTAGATCAAGCGGAGCCACGCTGACGCCGCAAGTAGTGCCGCCTCCAGCCAGCATTGAAGGAAGTGAAGCAAACGCCAGGGCCTCGGGAAAGTCGGCTGCGCGATCCGCGGGATTGATAGGCTCCGCCACTGTCGTACCACCTCCGCCCAGCATCGGCGGAGGCAGCGGACGAGGTAACAAAGGAAAGGGCGCGGGGGCTCACCTCGATTTAGGCTCTCCGTTAGCTCCGCCCGCGAACGCCGGAGGCAACACCGCCGGCAACGGCGTCGTCGTCTCCAGCCAGCCCGGAACAAAAGTAGGCCTGCCGAATTCACCGGAGTCAGGCGCCATCGCCATGTCACCCACCGGCACCGCAAAGAGTGGCTTGGGCGGCAGCGGCGGCGGAGCCAGCATCGGCAAGGGCAACGGCCCAGGCAGCGGCTTGCAGGCCGAAGGATCGGGCGCAGGCAGAGACGGCGTGGGACGCGGCTCCGATCCGAACGCCCACGCAGGCATCTCACCCTATCCCGGCCAGGGCGGCGCAGGCAGCGGCACCACCGGCACACCAGCCATGCCCGGAGTCTCCGTCCAGGGAGGCACCACCACCATCACTCTGCCCAGTTTTGGAGCCCCCGGCGGCGACGCATCCAACGGCCCCGGCCGCTCCTCAACCAGTGCTCACACTGGATCGGGAATCACCATCGAAGCCACGCCACGCTCGGGCGGAGTCTTCAACTATTACGGCGTGTTGAAGGGCGATCGAAATTACTCGATCTACATTGAAACGTCGTTAGGCACAGCCGTGATGCAATTCGCCGATCCTGCTTCGGCCATTCATTCTTCCGGCCAGGAGTTGAGCGCGCCCGAACCCATGCGCAAAGATCTTCCCGCAGGCCTCCGTCCCACCCATGTAGTAATCGCCTGCACCCTCGATCGCTCTGGAGACCTAAAAGACCTGAAAGTTCTCGAACCCGGCGCGGCCGAAACTACCTCCAAAATTCTGGTTGCCCTCCACAGCTGGAAATTCCGTCCCGCCTTCCGCGGCAACGACCCCGTAGAAGTGAACGCAATTCTAGGCTTCGGAATCGACACGCGGTAGATGGCCGGTCTAGTAACCCTTACGCTTGTCGACGACGGCCACCAATGGTTTGCACTGAAGGTAGCGCCGCAGATTTTCCGAGAAGAGCGCGTAGTGCCGCTCCCACAGCCTGTCGGTCAGGGCAGCCGTGTGAGGAGTGATCAGCAGGTTGGGCACATCCCACAGGGGCGAGTCAGCGGGCAGCGGCTCCTTAGGGAATACATCGAGCGCCGCTCCGCCAATCTTCTTCTGACCTAGGGCGGCGGCGAGGGCGGGTTCATCGACCAGCGGGCCTCGGCCAACGTTGATCAGGCAAGCTTCCGGCTTCATGAGCGCGAGGCGTTCGGCATTGGCGATCGCCTTCGTGCCATCGGTGACCGGAGCGGCCAGCACGATGTAGTCGGCTTGGCGGAAGATATCGTTGATCTGGCTGGGGCCATAGACGGCGTCCGCGCCTTCGCTTCCCTTCTCGGGATGCTCGCGGACGGCGATCACCTTCATGCCCAGGGCCTTCGCGCTTTTCGCGACGGCGCGGCCGATGCTGCCGAGGCCAATCAGGCCGAGGGTTGCGCCCGCTACTTCACGCACGCGCGGCACTTCGTCCCATAGAATCTGCTGGCCCCAGATGTGCTTCTCCTGCAGGCGGACTGAGCCGGGAATTTTCTTGGCGAGCGCAAAGATCAGCGCGATGACATGTTCCGCGACCACCGGCCCATGCACTTCTCGCGCATTGGTGAGAACGATGTCGCTATTTGTAAGTTCGGGAAACATCAACTGATGCACGGCTGCCGCTGGAGAGTGAATCCAGCGGAGTCTTTTTGCCGCGGCGATCTGCTCGGGGCGGATCGACCACGCGATGACGATCTCAGCATCGACGATCTGTTCGTCTACGTGCTTGTAGTCGGGAAGGTTAACGACGCTGACTTGCGAAAACTCCTGCTGCAACTTTTTTGGGAACCAATCGGGAGCATTCCATTGATCGAAGGGGTGGTGGACGAAAATCAGCAGTTTCATCTGGCAACGAAATCTTTACCACAGAGGACCCGGGGATGCACAGGGAAAAACTTAAGTTCGGACACCTAGAACTAATATGCAAGTCGCTAGCTTCGCTTCAAGCGAAGGTCTGTTCCCGTCATTTCCTTTGGCTCGTGAATGCCGAGCATACCAAGGATTGTCGGAGAGATATCGCGGAGCGAGCCGTTGGGCTTGAGTGAATATTGTTTTGCGTCTTCGGCCATCACTATGAACGGGACGGGATTGGTTGTATGCGCGGTGTGCGGGCCGCCGGTTACGGGGTCGATCATCATTTCCGCGTTGCCGTGATCGGCGGTGATCAGTATGGCTCCGCCCTTGGCGCGGACTGCTTTCTCGATCTCGCCTAAGCAGGCATCGACTGTTTCTACCGCTTTGATTGTCGGCTCGATTTTTCCTGAGTGGCCTACCATGTCGGCGTTGGCGAAGTTGACGATGATCACGTCGAATGTGCCTTCGTTCGTGGCTTTGACTACGGCTTCGGCAATTCCGGCGGCGCTCATTTCCGGTTTTAAATCGTAGGTTGCAACTTTGGGCGATTGGATCATCACGCGATCTTCACCGGGGAAGGGCTGTTCGACTCCTCCATTGAAGAAGTAGGTGACGTGGGCGTATTTTTCTGTTTCTGCAACCCGTAAGTTACGCATATTCAGGCCGCCCATGACGTTCGCAAGAATATTCGTCATCGTTTCGGGCGGGATCACTATCGGCAAGCTGAAGTTTTTGTCGTAACGCGTCATGCAGACATATTTCAAATTCTTGGGGACGCGGTCGCGCGGGATGGTTGCGTCGAGTTCGGCTGCGCCGGGAAGATCGCTTCCGCCTTTTTCGTTGAGGCCGCTGTTGCGGCAGAGGGCGCGCGTGATCTCGCGGACGCGGTCGGCGCGAAAGTTGAAGCAGATGCAGGAATCGTCATCGCTGATTTTAGCTATTTCTTGTCCTTTCGCATCCGTACAAACGAACGGCACTACGAACTCATCGGTCACGTCTTTGTTGTAGGAATTCTTCATGCTTTGCACGGGATCGACGGAAGTTCCGCCTTCGGCTTTGCCGTCGACCATGGCGCTGTAGGCTTTGGCGATGCGCTCCCAGCGGCGATCGCGATCCATGGCGTAGTAGCGGCCACTGACGGTTGCGATTTTGCCAGAGTTATATTCGCGCATCTTCTGCTGCAGTTGTTCGAGATAGCCGGCGCCGTTAGTCGGCAGCGTGTCGCGTCCATCCATGAAAGCGTGCATGAAGACGCGATCGACTCCTTGCTGCCTGGCCATTTTCAGCAGAGCGTAGAGATGTTCCTGCCGCGAGTGGACACCGCCGTCTGACACCAGGCCGAATAAGTGGAGTTTGCGGCCGCTGGTGCGAGCGTTCTTCATGGCTTCGACCAGCACGGGGTGCTGGAAGAATTCTCCATTCTGGATCATGAGGTCGATGCGCGTAATGTCCATGTGCACGATGCGGCCGGCGCCGATATTGAGGTGACCGACTTCGCTGTTGCCCATCTGGCCTTCGGGCAATCCGACAAATGGGCCGCTGGTATGGATGAGCGTGTTGGGATACTCGCGCAGGAGGCGATCATAAACGGGTTTGCGCGCGAGTGCGATGGCGTTGGCTTTAGTTTCGGCGCGATATCCCCAGCCGTCGAGAATGATTAGGACTAGAGGTTTGGGACGGGACATAGGTCGGCTTTTGGCTCCTGGCTCTTGGCTCTTAGCTGTTGGCTTTCAAACAAACAATTCTGCAAGCATTATTATCCGAAGAGTTCCTGCTCCAGTTCTGACCGTTCCATATCCAGGTACTTGGCTACATCATTAAGAATTGCGCTGAGCGTGCCCAGTCGCAAGCTGTGATGGTCGGGAACAGTAAGGTGATGCGGATGACCGCGAAGCGTCGACTCTAATCGAATGTGACTGCCCACTTGTCGAGTGCGCTCGTAGCCGTACCGCTGTAGCAGTCGGATGAGGTCGTGACCGGAAAGATCACGCGGCAATCTCAAGCCGAAATGACCTCGTCTTTCACGAGGTGCAGCCGAATCACGGGAGGCGCTTTCCCCTCGTCAAAGTGGCAGCGCACGGCCTCCCGCACGTTTCGCTTTAACTCGTCCATGCTATCGGCTTGCGTGAAGATGGAGTAATCGAGGGCGCGCGCTTCAAAGCCACCCTCGGGCGACTCCTGTACGGAGAAGATGATCTCAGTTTCTGTCATTGGCGACGATTATACTCTGCCGATAGGTAGCGACCGCCAGCGAGAATCCGCTTGTTGCGCTCCCTTGAAATTCAATTCCATTCGGAGGCTTTATAATCACTCGCGGAGATCAATATGGCCATTAATGAACTGCTGCTGACCGAGTTCGATGAAGAGATCAAGAAGACGCGCACGATGCTCGAGCGAGTTCCGACAAGTAAGCCAGACTTTGCGCCGCACCCCAAATCGATGCCGCTGAACAAACTTGCTCCGCACGTGGCGCAGTTGGCGGGCTTTGGAACGATTATTCTTACTACTCCTGAACTCGATTTTGGCAAGACCAAGATGCCGCCGGTGCCGTTCGAATCAGCGGCGCAACTGGTGAAGACTTTTGATGAGGGCGCGGCGCAGGCTCGTGCGGCGCTTAAGAACACAAAAGATGAGGCATGGACGCAGCCCTGGAAGCTGAGTTTCGGGGATAAGCCGATTTTCAGCGGGACGCGCTTTCTTGCCTACCGGCAGATGTTTCTCAATCACCTGGTGCATCATCGCGCGCAACTTGGAGTTTATCTGCGGCTGAACGATACGCCGGTGCCGTCGACTTATGGGCCTTCGGCGGATGATCGGATGGGGTTCTAGCGGGGAGCGGTAAAAATTGACTACCAGAGACCGAAGGGATAGCGGGCGAACCATGGATCGGCTGTGATGATCGGCCATCCTTCTTCGATTTCTTTTGGTAGCGGGTCGTCGAAGTCATCATGGGACGGTGAACTCGCCTTTTGCTGAACCGAGGGAGTCGACCGTTAGGCCATATCCCCGTCAGAAATGAATCAGCGGAGGTATTCTCGTCTCCAAATGGCAGCGCACAGCCTCACATACGATTCACCTCAGCTTACCATGCATTCGGCTTGCCGCTTTCGAAGAGAGAGTGGCTCATCGCAACCGCAGATAAAAGTGTGGGTATCGAGCAGGAGTTTCATTCGTTACCAGAAAAGATCTTCCAGCTCCTTCGGAAGCGGATCGTTGAAGTCATCGGCGATGACAATTTTCCCTGGCGGAGCTTCGTAGCCGCCCTCGGGCGACCTTTGAATGGAGAAGGTGATCTCGGTGTGTGGCATAATTCCTCAGCGCGTGATCCAATTCGAGCGGTTATTCAAGGCGTCGAATAAGAAAGCCTCGGCAGCTCTTACAAATTTAATCGTCATATCAACTGTGGTTCGTATTCGGCTGTCTATGAGTTCCGGCAATCCCTCCTCCTGAAGATCTGGCCCTTGTAGGAAGGTCGACATGGAGCACAGGTCGGCTAGCTCCCAGTATGTCTCGTTATCGATAGTCCCGGTCGCAGAAAGAAAAACTGGCTCGGTCGGAAGCAACGGCCAATTTAACTGCTTCCCGGTATCGGTCGGATCAAAATGAAATACTTGGGTGTTCCGCACAGGACGTAGATTCGACTTCAGAAGCGCTTGAGCATTCTGGGAATTAATGACCCGCGACAATTCTTGAAACGTCTCGAAATCACGAAAATATCGTCCAGTGTTCCCCACGAGATGTTGGACCTCCGTAAAGAGAGCGCAGATGAACAAGAAGGAACTGCGCTTTGCCCGGATTGCCGAATTATTACAGCCTGAGCTCGACGCCAAGGCTGAGCAACAGAATCGGAAACTGTTCACGGCTCTGGCAAGCGTGACCAGGCACCAGAATCGCTCATCAGTTTTTAGGCCGACAAAAGCTTCCTTATCGATCACGATACAGGGAACAGCCGCAGATGCGGGATGTGCACCCATAAGTCTCACTAGCCTCGATATGCTAAGTCCTGACGTCCGGCTGCATCGGGGTTGCGGCCCCGCTCATTGAATTACTTACCATTATAGTTCATGGCCTTATAGTTCAAGGCTTTGATTCCCAAAAACCTCGCCGCCCCGCCTAACTCCTCCTCAATGCGCAGTAACTGGTTGTATTTTGCGATTCTATCGGTGCGCGAGGCCGAGCCGGTTTTGATTTGTCCTGCTCCGGTGGCTACGGCGAGGTCGGCGATGAAGGTGTCTTCGCTTTCGCCGGAGCGGTGGGAGATCACGGATGTGTATCCGTTGCGGCGGGCGAGGTCGATGGCGTCCAGCGTTTCGCTTACGGTGCCGATCTGGTTGAGCTTGATCAGGATGGAATTGGCGATTCCCTTCTCGATGCCTTCGGCGAAGATTTGAATGTTGGTAACGAAGATGTCGTCGCCTACGAGTTGAATCTTGTCGCCTAGTTCTTTGGTGAGGAGGGCCCAGCCGTCCCAATCATTTTCGGAGAGACCGTCTTCGAGCGAGACTATGGGGTAATCGTTCACCCACTTTGCATAGTAACGAACCATGTCTTCGGAGCTTTTGGCGGACTTGTCGGATTTTTTGAAGACATATTTTCCATCTTCATAAAATTCGCTGGCGGCGGGATCGAGAGCGATTGCGATTTCTTCGCCGGGCTTGTAGCCCGCCTGCTGAATGGCTTCGAGGACGACTTCGATGGCTTCTACGTTTGATTTTACGGAGGGAGCGAAACCGCCTTCATCGCCAACCGAGGTGTTGTAGCCGCGCTTTTTCAGGACGCCTTTTAGCGTGTGAAAAACTTCTACTCCCCAGCGCAGCGCTTCGGAGAATGAGGGTGCGCCTACGGGCATGACCATGAATTCCTGGAAGTCGACGTTGTTGTCGGCGTGGGCGCCGCCGTTGAGGATGTTCATCATGGGGACGGGCAGGATGTTGGCGGCGGCTCCGCCGAGATAGCGATAGAGGGCGAGGTCGCAGGCGTTGGCCGAGGCGCGGGCGGCGGCCATGGAGACGGCCAGGATGGCGTTCGCTCCGAGACGGCTTTTGTTGGGCGTGCCGTCGAGTTCGATGAGGCGAGCGTCGAGGGTGCGCTGGTCGGCGGCGTCGGAACCGCTGAGAGCTTCGGCGATTTCGCCATTGACGTTGCCTACGGCCTGCAGAACGCTCTTGCCCAGATATTGAGTTTTGTCGCCATCGCGGAGTTCGAAGGCCTCATGTTCGCCGGTGGAGGCGCCGCTGGGGACGATGGCGCTGGCGTTGGCTCCTCCATCGAGAAAGACCTGGGCTTCAACGGTGGGGTTGCCGCGGGAGTCGAGGACCTGGCGTCCGCGGATATCGGCGATGCTGGTGATGGCCATGAGGGCGTCCTTATTTTTCTTAATTTAGAAAACGTTGTTGCTGATTGCAGAGAGGCGGCAGTCCGCGTCTCGTTGCGTAAAGCGAAATTATATCGGACGCGGAAGAAGTGGAGGTCAAGCGAGGTTGAGCTTCGCCATCAATTCGCGATAGCGCGGGTCATTGCGGAAGGGATCGAAATAGGGTTCGGCGTCCATGCGGGTGAGGTAAGGATCGCGCTCGGCAAAGGCGGCGTTGAGATGGTCGAACATTTCGTCCGCCTCGTGCAGCGCGGCGTGGTAAAGAGCGAAACAGGCGGGTGAGACATATTGTTTCGAGCTGCGCTCATGGAATTCGTCCATTAGCTTTTTTGCGTGCGCGGCGTTGCCGGAACGCACGTAGGAGGCTGCCAGAAAACCAGTTGACAAGGCGAAGGAGGGTGAAAGTTTTACGGCTTTCTCCAAGCTGGCGATCGACTGCTGCAATGAGCCCTTTTGCGCCTGCGCTAAGCCTATAGCGAGATGAGCCAGCCAATAGTCGGGGAAAATGTCGACGGCGCGGGCGGCCTGCTCGATCGAGTCGTCGAAGCGGCGCTGACAATATAGAACGGAGGCGAGTCCGAAGTGAGCCATCATCGACAGAGGATCGGTTTCGAGCGCGAGGCGGTATTGTGCGACCGCCTCGTCGAAGCGACGCTGCGGCGTGAGGAAATAAAGTCCGTAGCGGAGTCGAACCAAAGGCGGGACGGCGTCGACGGCGAGAGCGGCCTGGAAATGTTTTTCGGCGGACTTCCAATCGTATTCGACGGCGCCGACCACCAGGGCGAGCACGCTGTGCGCTTCGCTCAATGTGGGATCGATAGCGAGGGCTTGCTGCGCAGCGGACTTCGCCAGAGGCGCCATTTCAATCATGCGCTTGATGCTGAGGGCACCGAGGCCGTAATAGAAGACGGCCAATCCAGCATAAGCGGGCGCGTAGCCTGGATCGTGGGTGAGAGCCAGTTCGAACGACTCTTTGGCTTTGGCGAGACTCTCGGGGTTGTAGCGTTGATACCAGTAGAGTCCCTTGAGGTAATTCTGAAAGGCCTCGATGTTCCTGGCGCGAGGTTGGGGGCCCGCGAACTTTACTTTCAGGGCGGTGGTGATCGACTGCGCAATCTCATCCTGGATAGCGAAAATATCGGTCATCTCGCGGTCGTAGCGTTCGGACCAGAGATGGGATTCGTCGGCGATTTTGATGAGCTGGACGGAGACGCGAATGCGATTGCCGGCGCGGCGGACGCTGCCTTCGAGAATGGTGGAGACTTTGAGCCTTTCGCCAATGCTGTGCAGGTCGCGCTCCTGGCCGCGAAAGGTGAAGGCGGAGGTGCGCGCGATCACTCTTAACTCAGGGACTTTGGTGAGAGCGTTGAGAATTTCTTCGGCCAGGCCATCGCTGAAATATTCATTTTCTTTGTCGCCGCTCAGGTTGGCGAAGGGGAGAACGGCAATGGACGCGGCTTCTCCTTTGTTGGAGGTGGTGTTGGTGGCGGGCGAGGCATCGCGTGCCGCCGCAGCGCCTGATGAAGAAACTGGGGATGATAGCGCTTCGGCAAGAGCCTGCTTGACTTCGATCATGGACTGAAAGCGATGGGCTGGATCTTTGCGGAGGCAACGTTCGACATGCCGCGCCAGCCAGGGAGGGATCGTGGTTTTAATGTCTCGCAGGGATCGGGGTTCGTCGTTAAGAATTGCAGCGAGGGTCGAGATCCAGGAACGTCCTTGAAAGGCGCGCTCGCCCGAGAGCATCTCGTAGAGAACCAAGCCGAAGGCAAAAATGTCGGAGCGCGCGTCGATTTCTCGTCCCTCCGCTTGTTCGGGAGACATATAGGCCGCGGTGCCCATGATGGTTCCGGGCATGGTGCGCAGGGACGCGGTCTCGGCCTGGTCGGGCGGCGCCGTCGGATCGCTTAGTTTGGCTAACCCGAAGTCGAGCAGCTTAATTCGGCCTTCGTTGCTGATGATGACGTTTGCCGGTTTGAGATCGCGGTGCACGATGCCGGCGGAATGCGCGGCGATGAGAGCATCCGCGATCTCGGCGGCATACTTCATAGCATCATCGAGGGGCAGGCCGACGCCAGCGATCGCCTGTTCGAGCGTAACGCCAGCGATGTACTCCATGGTGATGAAGCAAAGGTCTTCCTGCTCGGAGATGTCGTAAATGGTGACGATGTTCGGATGATTCAGACGGGAAGCGGCCTGCGCTTCAACCAGGAAACGGCGTTTGCGTTCAGCCACGGCCAGTTTCTGGATAGGCAAAGTCTTGAGAGCGACGATGCGGTTCAGCCTGGTGTCGCGGGCTTTGTAGACCTCGCCCATGCCTCCACTTCCGAGGAGGGCGATGATCTGGTAGGCACCGACTCGATCTCCAGCGGCAAAGGCCATAAGCCTCCACCGATTTTAGCGCGGCGGCGCGAAAACCGGCGGGACGGAGAGACAGAGTCGCTTTATCCGTTGTTCATTTGGCGCCTGATTTCGTGTCGAGAAGCAAACCATCCCCGAACCCCGTCCGTTATTGCTCCTGATTTCTCGCTCGCTTAAAGTCGTCTCAACGTGAAGAACCGCACTGAGACTTTGGAGGTTGGCTCACTCGCTCCATACTTTTCGGTGGGAGCGGCCAACCGCGAGGGGACGTTCACTCTCGATGGGTTGCTGTCGCAGAACAAGTTGGTTCTGGAGTTTGTGCGTGGGACCTGGTGACCGAACTGCATGAAGCGCATGACTCAGTTCGAGTCACGGATTCCGGAGATTAGGGCGGCGGGTGCGGAGCTGGCATTTATTGCGGCTGAGAAGCGCGACGGAGTTTGGAAGCCGGGAAGATTCTTTGAGAAGCATCCGATGGCCAGCGTTTTTCTGCTCGACGAGGATCGCAGCGTGACTCGCGAGTACGGGCTGCATCACGCGCTGGGGACCGACGCAATCAATATTGCGCATCCGGCGACGCTGGTGATCGATCGGGAGCGCCGGGTGCGGTACATCTATCGTGGCGACAATCAACTGGATCGGGCGCCGCTGGATGAGGTGGTGCGGGCTTTGCAGGGCTAGTCGATCGGTTGCGTAAGAGCGTGAACCACCAAGGGCACTAAGGTTCACGAAGGAGAAACTTCGATAAAAGCGGGATTGAATTTTGGAGGTTGGAGGCGACATGAAAAAGACACTTTCACTTTCATCGATGATTTTGATTGCCGGCTTCGCTTGCGCGCAGACGGCTTTGCCTAGCGGGACCGCGGTCAAGATGAAGTTGGAGACTACGCTGGCAACTTTCAGTTCGAAGGCGGGAGATCCGTTTTCGGCGCGGGTGACTGAGGCGGTGGTGATGGATGGGAAGACGGTGATTCCGATTGGGACGACGATCGAGGGCCGAGTCACGAAGACGAGCGAACCGCGGCGCGTTGCGGGCAAGCCGACGATTGCGATCTTTCCGGAAAATCTGGTACTGCCGAATGGAGACCGCTTCATGCTGAACGCGTCGTTGATCGACACCAACCGCCGTCACGGGACGGATGTGGATACGGAGGGGCGGTTCAAAGGCGACGGTCACGACGCCAAAGATCTCACTGAAATCGGCATGGGGACGGGCGGCGGAATGATTGTGGGCGGACTGGCAGGTGGCGGCAAAGGTTTGCTCATTGGCGGCGCGGTGGGCGCGACGGTGACGGTTGCACATTGGCTGGGGAAACATCGTTCGGCGACGCTGCCGGCGGGGACTGAGCTGGTGATGGAATTGAATCGGCCGATGACGATGAGTGTGGCGGTTGCGAGCAGCGGACAGTGAGGCAGGTGACAGCTCGCAGGTGACGGGTAAAAGGTGTTAGGTTTCGGGTGCTTGGAGGTTAGCTTCCGGCAGCCAGTAGGTCTTCTTCGGCTAACAGCTCAAGTTCCATCCATCCTTCGACGGGCAGGGCGTCGACCGGAAGTTGGTTCTGCCACAGACTAAAGCGGAGGCGCAGGCGCACGGTCAGGAGGTCGGAGGACTGCGATCCGCGAATTTTTTCGATGTCCAGGGGAGCGGCGAGCAGCCGGGATAAGGGAAGGCGAAACTCGAAGTTCTTTAGGAGAGCCACGCGCGGAATGTCTTCCGCATCGGTCGACTCAGGTGCGGATTTGATTTTTTCAGGCGTTATCTTCCACGACTCTATGCGGCCTGCCTTCACGGAGGCATCGAGTCGCAATTCGCGGCGCGGCTTGGCGGCGTGGTTGGCCCAGGATTCCAGATTCACCACTACTTCAAAGGACTCTTGCGGAACTTTGCCGGCGAAATCAAGGCGGCCGAAGACAAACTTCTCGTCGATACCGGCGAATACTGCATCCATTAGAAAGCGCTTGCCGTGCATGGCGCTGGAGCGTTGGTCAGCCTTATAGCTGGCCGCCCCCATCCACTCGAAATAACGCACCATGTCGCCCGTGATTTTTGGATGAATGTAGGCGCTTTGCGCGGCGAAGGATGGGCGCACCGCCTCTCCGCTGATCGGCTGCAAGAGATAATCGGGTGGAGTTGCGCCCAATGCCTGATAAACATTGGAGAGATGCTTGCGATAGAGCTCGTCGAAGTCGCGATCGTTGGCGGAATGGTGCTCGGGCCCATACCACCAGTTCCAGTCGCTGCCTTCGGAGATGAGGATTTCTTCGAAGGCCAGCTGGCGTTGTTTCTCGGTGGCATCGGGTGCGGCCTGCGCGTAGAAGTTGCGCGCATGATAGAGATAGTCCCACGCCTTGTTATCTTCGGGGGCGCCGATCCAGACGTTGAAGTTGGCGTTGATCCAGGAGCCGGGGACGAGCGTCTTCAAGGTATTGGTATGCCGGTGACGGGCGATGGCTTCGGTCATGGTGACTGCCTCCATGCCAGGGTCGTTCTGTAACGCCTCGTAAAATCTGCGGAGGAACTCGCGACCGGAATTGGGATAGTACTCCCACGCATTTTCGCCGTCGAGAATGATGGGAACCACGGCGTCCTGACCGTTCGACAGAATGGGCTGGGCCGACTGTTTGATTTTGTGAATGAGATTATTGGCGGCATCCTGCGGCGGCATGCCGGAATATACGAAGCCGATGAGGTCGGAGAGAGTGTGGTCGCGGAAGATCATATTCATCCGCGTATCGCCATTTTCGTAGCGATAGATGGTGTAGAGCTTGTGCGCGAGATCCGGATTGAGATGACCGTAGCCATCGCGCGAAAAATCCAGGCCGAGACTGCGGCCGAGGACGCCTTCGTCGGTCGCCATCCATTTGACTCCGAGTTCGCAGGCGATCGATAGTGTTTCTTCGGAGACGCTGCCTTCGGATGGCCACACGCCTTTGGGGCGCATGCCAAAAACCTTTTTGTGAAGATCGAGCCCGCGCAGCAATTGCTCGCGAGCGTCATCGGGATGGCGAAAGCGGTTTTGCGGCAAGGACAGCCCAGGCGAAGAAACCGCTCCCACTTGCGTGTCGCAGACCAGCGGCAGAATGGGGTGATAAAAAGGCGAGGTCGAAATTTCGATCAAACCTTTCTTGGCCGCTCTTGCGTGCACGGGCAAAACCTCGGCCAGGAGTTCGCGTTCGCGTGCCATGACAAACTTCTGGTCTTCGAGAGTGTAATTGCGGCCTTTGCGGATCAGTTCGGCGATGTCTTTTTCCTTGAGAAAGTATTCGTCGAACCAACCAATCTGCGAGAGGACCTGTAAGTCGGTGAGGTCCTGATCCTGAAAATATTTTTCGGCGCGCTCGGGCAAGGCGTCGGCGCCGTGAAATTTTTCCCAGAGCTCGCGATAGCGGGGATAGCGGCCGATTACGTTCACGGGATTCGCCTGAAATAAATATTGGAGGGCGAAGCGGCGCTCCTGCACAGTGAGATCTTTGGCGGGCTTGGTCGCGACCTGAAGGAATGGGTCCTGCGCGTCGCCGGAAACATAATCCTGGATCTGGGTGATGAGGGAGGGAACGAGATTGAATGTCTGGTGGACCTGGGGGAACTCATCGAGCAGCTTCACCATGCCGTAGTAATCTTTGAGGGCGTGGAGGCGCGTCCAGGGCAGGCGATATTGCCCGGTCACCAGATCCTTGTAGAAGGGCTGGTGCTGGTGCCAGAGGACGACGACTCGAAGTTGGGACATGATCTTTAGGTTTCGTTCCTAACTAACTACATCGGCAAAGTTTTCAGTTTAATGCATTGGAGTATCTCGCAGGGGGCGGGGCGGTCATACTTTGGTAAGTGGCACAGTTTTAGCGAGCAATGTGCGAAAGCTTGAACCACGAAGGACACTAGGTAGCACGAAGGCCGAACGGTTATTGAGGCGCTATGGATTTGAAGGTGGTTTTCTTTGACGTGGGGAACACGCTGCTCTTTCCCAATCGCGAGCGGATTCACGCGCCTCTTGCGGAACGCGGGATCGTGGTTGATGACGAGCAGCTGCGCGATTTGGAGCGCCGCACCAAGAATAGGTTCGATGCGATGCTGGCCAGCAATGGCAGCACTGACCATAGTTTCTGGTGGATGTTCTACTCGCAACTGCTCGCTGAAATCGGGATCGATGATGATGCCCTGCGCGATCAACTGGTGGCGGCGATTCGTAATTCCGGCAACTGGGACAGGATTCCTACGGGGACGGCGGAGCGGTTGCGACGGATCGGCGGATTGTATCCGATCGCGGTTATTTCGAATGCGGATGGGGGGATCGAGGATGTGCTGCGGCGCTGCGGAATTGCCGATTGCTTTGGCACAATCACTGACTCAGGACTTGTTGGCTATGAGAAGCCGCGTCCGGAGATTTTTCGGCACGCACTGAAGAGCATGGATGCTCGGCCGGAAGAGAGCCTTTATGTGGGCGATGTTTATTCCGTGGATTATCTGGGCGCGACTGGCGCCGGGATGCAGGCGATGTTGATGGATGTGGGGGGCGCTTACCGCGACAAAGGAGTGGCGCGGGTGGAATCGCTGGAAGAATTGCTTACGGTGCTGCAGGGATAGGCAAAGCGGCCTACTGCACTTCAATCACCTGATGATCGTGGCAATCGGGGCGAATCAGTTGATAGAGATTGGCCAGCAGGTCGGGGCCGTAACGGGCCACGAAACTCACTCCGGCGACTTCGCGCTCTTGTAGAGATTTGTGCGGGAACAGGGCATTGGTTAAAACTTCCGCGTGGCGGGTGATGACTTCGTTGCGCAATTCTTCGGCGCGGGCTACGCGGGCGCGGAGGCGATCGATTTGATGCGCCATACTGCTGCGCGCGCTTTCGGCGGTGTCGATGAGGGTTGAATCGAGCTTGGCAATCGATTCGCGTAACGCCGTCATCGAACGCTCGACGCTCGCATAGGCTGCTTCGAAGCGGGCTTGCAACTCTGGCGGCAAGGAACGGGCGGCGAGGGCTTCGCGAACTTTGTCGGGACCTTGCAGCACGTCGGGCAGGCTTAATTGATAGCGGGATAGAATGCGCTCGGGCTTGGGCTCGATCAACGTTGCTGAAAAACGCGGGAGGACTGGCGTCACGCGGCCTAGCAGTTTCTCATAGACGACGCCGACCTGCGCGAAGTAAGCGACCTCGGCGGCTCCTCCGGTGTAGGCGAGGGTGGGTAGGAGGTAATCCTGCACGACGGGGCGGAGCAAGACGTTCGGGTTGAAATTCTCGGGAGATTTTTCGATGCGGTCGAGCAGTTCGGCGCGCGAGATGTGTTCTTCGCCGACGGCGAACTCTTCGCCGTTGGTTGAATTGTTGCGGCGGCGGATTGCAGTGCGGGCGCCGTTTTTCACTGCAAAGAGTGGCGTGGTGGCTGAAGTCACTTTGACTTGCTGGTGATATCCGGCGGCTTCGATGGCTTTGCCTCTCACCAGGAGTGCGTCATCGAGTTCAGAGGATCGCTCGATCGCCTCGCGGAACAAGGGCTTTGCCAGATCGTGAAAATCTTTATCGGCGGGATCTAGAAGGATGACGCCCCAATCCGCGAACAGGCGGGCGAAGAGGAGAGCGAAGGCGCTACCCAGATTTTCTCCGGGACGATAGGCTTCGCGGAGCCAGGTCGAGATATCGGAATCTCCCAACAACCCGGCGGCTCGGTGGACAATGGGCGTGATGCCGGGACCGAACTTGATTGTGCCAACGGGCGCGTCGGTGACGAGGTTGCTTTCAAATGCGTCGGGATCGACCGCGAATGGTTCCGGCGGGCGTTGCTCGGCCAGCAGCGCTACGTGGCTAACCTCGGCAAGATCGTGATCTTCGGTCGCTAGCCAGAAGACGGGGACGCAATCCACGCCGGCGGCGGTCGCTTCGTCGGCAAGTTTGACGGCCGTGAGGGCTTTGAAGATCGAAAACAGCGGGCCGCCAAAGAGACCGACTTGCTGGCCAGTAACGGCTACCAGCGCGCCTTTGCGGAGGCGGTCGATGTTGGCAAGTGTTCTGGGCGATGCTTCCCAGGCGCGATTCTGGCGGGCCAGTATGTCGCCGACTTTGGCGCGGCGCGCGGCATCGTAGGTGACGCGCTGCGATTCATCTTTCAGCCATTCAGAAAAAATCGGAGAACGAGGATAGAAGTCGCGAACGGCGGACGAGTAGGAAAGATAATCGAGGAAGAGGCGAGTGGTGTGCGGAATCTGGGTAAAGGGCAAACACTGCGACTTCATCGACGGCACCCCAGGCAACACTCCAGGCAGCGGTGCCGACATCGGTCGATGGTTCGCTTAGGACGCTGGTGTAAGGTTGCGATCCGCATATGTTGGCACTCTATAGGACGTCAACGCGGGAGAATTGTAACCCGCTTTGGAATAGCTATCCCGATAGACCACCCAAACTCAACTACATCAGATGACGCCCAGGCACTTAGGTTGCAGAGAGTGTTGAGGGAATTCAGAAGCTTACTGTGCGCAAAAGGAAAGTCATCAGACTCCGATCTAGGCAAGCTCGGGCGTCCGAGCTTCTATACGAGGTAAATCCATAGTATGCTCATCGCCATCGTCGCCGAACCCGGGAGAACTATTGCCCCTCAAATCGAGCCGCTCGACCTTAGCGGTCATACTGCTGGCCTTTTCTAGCCTGTGGATGTGTGCCGTTTTTGTCCCGCTTTTGTGTTTTATTGTGCTTCCCAACGCTGATCTCCAAGGAGTTGTCGGTGCATTGGAGGAGCGCGGAAGCGCACCTCCAGAGGCAGCAGGTATGGTTCAGAAGACCATAGCCGCAGTCGGGCCGCTAACCAGGACTATAAAGGTTGGATACTATTCGGGGGTCACGGCCACGGTTCGGGTCAGCGGATCGAATACTTCTGAAAAGGTTAAGCAGGCCACCTACATCGCGTGGTTTCAGAAGCTTCCAAAACCAATGCTCATCGCCATCGCGCGCTACGAAAGCGATAGAGATCACAAAGCGTACCAGATCAGCCAAGTCGATTCCGGTAGCTTGGTTCGGGGCTATTCGCTTCCGGTATTGCTATTCGGAGTTTCGCTGTTTCTGATGCGCGGAAGGAAATCCTCCACTTCTTCTTCGTGACCGCGTTTCCCGTCGCAACGTGTTGCTAGAGATATTTCTCTGCGATTGTTGACGAAGCCGGACGATTGCACTGACGATTAAGAGCGTCTGTTGTCAGAGCCTCTCGAACACCGCCGCAACTTTATCCTCATAGGCTACACGCCAATCTTGCGGGAGTTCGCGGAGGAGGTTGGCCAGGGTTGAGTCTGTTGGCAGGAGCAGGGTGCGAATTTGCCAGTCTTTCAACACAGTCTGCCATCCTGGGGCGGCGTGGGTGAGGGTTACGTACTGACGAATCCGGTCGGAGCCATAGAGATCGTGACGGTCATCGACCACTACTTTTCGTCCGGGGTACATTTCGTAGATTAAATAGCCTCCCCAGGCATCGATGGAGAAGACTGGATCTGTGATGGGGGACTCTTTTGTGTTCTCCTTCTGCGCGAAGTCTTTTTGCAAGAAATCCACCGCCTCTACGGGCATTTTCTTGGGATCGAATTCCGCGTGAATCAACTGGCGCGAGCCTAGCCATCCCCCTTGAAGACAGATCGCCAATGCGGCGACGGTAGCGACGACCGGCCACAAGTGGCCGTGAAGGTCCAACTCTTGCGCGGTCATGCGATCGGAGAAGGTTGCGATGCTCGCGACACGGTTGCGAAGCCATCGCCAGGCGCTGGGTTTATCGGCCAGCGCTGTGAGGTTCGCCCAAAGGATGGGGCCGGCGATTAACACCAATAGCATCGAAGAAACCGGGAGGTTGCGAGTCGCATAAAAGCCAGCATAGGTCGCGAGCAGTACGACTAGCAGGTGGCTGAGGCGCAGTTTGCTTTGATCATTTGAGCTTTGACTATTTGAACCACGACTCGCGGCGATATGGTTACCGGCTAACGCGATCAGCGTTAGCAGCAGGATCACGGCGAAGGAGCGCTCGGCCCAGCCGTGAAAATCGGGAGAGCGGAATTCATCGATGCGGTTCATAAGGTAGCGATCGGTGAGATAGCGGTAGATGTGGACGTGCAGGCGCCAGCCGTAGGGATTGACTAGCGTCGCCACTGCTGAGGTTATCCAGACGACGGCCATGGCGCGAGCACGATGCGAGGTGCGTATTGCGGCGAAGGGGTTTTTCTTTTTTGTGCGTAGACTCTCGACGAGTGCGGCAAAGGTGTAAATGGCGAGCAAGGCCATGCCGAAGAGCCATCCGCCATGCAGATTGACCCAGAGCAACATGGACGCGGGAAAGAACCAGGGAATCCAGTGGGGCAAAGTTCCGTGGTCTGGCGGATCCCACTCTTCCCAGCGCTCTAGCACGACGAACCAGAGCAGTGAAAAGAGCCAACTGGCGATGTGCGGGCGGGCGTAAAGATGAGTCATGGCGGCAGCCTCGGCCAGCAGCATGAGGAGGACGGCCAGCACTAGACTTGTGCCGCGCTGAAGCAGTTGCGAAAGAAGGCCGGCGAAAATCGTCGCTGTTAGCAGGGCGCACAGCCAGGCCACGCCGTTCAGTCCGCAACATCGGTGCAGAAGGCCGAGGAGCACATCGTATAGCCACTCCCAGGCAAACCAGGGCTGGCCTTGCATGGTCGAGGAATAGGGATCGGTGCGCGGGAGGGAGTGCGTCGCCAAGATTTGCTGGCCGGTGCGTATTTGCCAGCCGATATCGGCGTCGGCAAGTGGGCGACTCGATAGAGGACCCACCAGAACCGACCACAAGAGAAAAATAAAAATGATGTCGCGGACGGAGGGCAGGAGAAAACGCAGGGCGGACGAAGTGGGCTGCGCTGAAGTCATTGCGTGTGAAGAAGCAGTGTATAGGACTGGGGCTATTGGGTGATCGGGCGATCGGACTATCTAGAATCAAAAGCACGGTTGTTCAGCGATTTCAGATCACCGATCACCCGATAATTTATTAATTATTTTCGTCCTCCGGGCACCTTCGCGAATCTCTATAGTAGATGGCGATGACTTTACAACCCACGGCTGACAAGCGGCGACCTCGAGTGGTGATCGTGGGAGCCGGCTTTGGTGGGCTGACGGCCGCCCGGCGCATCGCGCGGCTGCCGGTGCAGGTGACGGTGGTTGACCGGAGAAACCATCATACTTTTCAGCCGCTGCTCTATCAGGTCGCGACGGCCGGGCTGTCTCCAGGAGAAATTGCCGC
This sequence comes from uncultured Acidobacteriaceae bacterium, assembly GCA_963822025.1. Classification (GTDB taxonomy): domain Bacteria; phylum Acidobacteriota; class Terriglobia; order Terriglobales; family Acidobacteriaceae; genus Acidiflorens. Next base: position 524,766 of record CAWGFW010000005.1, read on the forward strand.
GCCTATACGGTGGATATTGAGTTCGCACTCGAATGTTGAGGTGTTGCTGGATGAGGTCATCGATTTTAATCTCGAACAGAAGCAGGTGATCACCAAGGATCAGGCGATCGATTACGACTTTTTGATCATCGCCTCGGGCGCGACGCACGCTTATTTCGGCCATTCTGAGTGGGAGCCGCTGGCTCCGGGATTGAAGACGATTGAGGATGCGCTTGAAATTCGTCGGCGCGTGCTGCTCGCATTCGAACTGGCGGAGCGGCGGAAGGAGGAGGAGTCGGCCGCTAATGACGCTGGCGAAGCCTCATCTCCACTGCAGTTTGTGGTGATTGGAGGAGGGCCGACGGGTGTCGAACTGGCCGGAACATTGGCGGAGATTGCGCGTCATGCGCTCAATGGCGAGTTTCGCAATATCGATCCGCGGCAAAGCCGCATACTGCTGATCGAGGGCGGACCGCGCGTGCTGCCTGCTTATTCGGAAGAACTTTCGCGCAGGGCAGAAGAGCAACTGCGCCAGCTGGGCGTAGAGGTTCTCATTTCTAGAATGGTCACGGGGATTGAGCCGGGCGCGGTTTGGATGGGAGATCAGAGGATATCAGCAGCGGTGATCCTATGGGCGGCGGGAGTGGCAGCTTCTCCGCTTGGCCGAAAATTGGGAGCGACGGTCGACCGCGCGGGGCGAGTGCAAGTTGAGCGTGACCTCAGCATTCCGGGCCATAAGGAAGTGTTCGTGATTGGCGATCTGGCGGCGCTGCAAGACGAAAATGGCAAGATGCTGCCGGGAGTTGCGCCGGTCGCGATCCAGCAAGGGGAGTGGGTGGCGAAGACAATCGCTCGCGATCTGGGACATCAACCGCGTCGCGATTTTCATTATTTTGACAAAGGCAGCCTGGCCACGATTGGGCGCGCGGCAGCGGTGGCGCAGTTTGGCAAGCTCGAGATATCGGGCTATTTTGCCTGGCTGGCATGGCTTTTCGTTCACATTCTTTTTCTAATTGGATTCCGCAACCGGATGATTGTGATGATTCAGTGGGCCTGGTCGTATCTCACGTATGAGCGCGGCGCGCGGCTGATTACGGGGAGCGACGAGTTGCCGGGTTGGCCGGAGCATAACTTTCGGCCGAAAAAAAGCGAGGCTAGCGAGCCGGCGATTTCGGGTGGCCAGCGGCGCGCGTGAACTGCGTCTGGACTGCCGATATAATCATCTTGTTGTGAAACTGCCTGCTGTTTTCGTCTTAGTGGCTTCGCTGGTCTGCTCTCTGTGCTCGGCGGTCCGCGCGGAGGACGGCAAGGTATCTGTTGAGGCCGGTGCTCATACGGTCGGACGAACTTTGGTGGTAATTCCTTTCGCCAATACTTCACCGACGCCGGGGCTGGAGTGGCTAGGCGAATCCTTTCCGGAAACTTTTCACGAGCAACTCGATTCTCCGGTCTTATATATAGTGAGCCGCGAGGAGCGGCTGCGCGCATACGAACGCCAGGGCGTGCCGGCGGGCGTTCACGCTTCGCGGGCCACGCTTTACCGCATCGCGGAGCAGATGGATGTAGATTACGCCGTGCTCGGGTCTTATCGATATGATGGAACGCGCTTGACGGCGAGCGCTCAATTGCTTGACATGCGCGCTCCGCGCCTGTTGCCCGAGGTGACAGAATCGGCGCCCCTGGCCGAACTGGCGACGCTGCAAGCGGCGCTGGCATGGGATTTGCTTCGCCAGATTCGTACTGATTTTTCTGTTCCAAAGGATAAGTACATCGCGAGCGCTGCTCCGATGCGGCTGGACGCGCTGGAAAACTATGTACGCGGCACGCTGGCCGCGACTGCGGGAGAAAAAGCGCAGCGTTACCGCGAGGCGGTGCGCATCAACCCCGGCTACTCCGAGGCCTGGCTGGAGTTGGGCAAGGCTTATTACGCGGAGGGCGATTACGAGCCAGCGATGGCTGCGCTGGGCGAGATCCAGGCTTCGGCGGCGGCTGCGCGCGAGGCAAATTTCTATCTTGGTCTTGCCGCCTACGCGCATGGAGACTTTGCCAGGGCGGAGAACGCGTTTGAATTTGTAGCGGCGCGGCTGCCGTTGGCAGAGGTTTATAACAACCTGGGAGTGGTGGCGGCGCGGCGCGGCCAGAAAAAGGCGGCTGATTATTTCGAGCGAGCGATTCAGAACGATCCTAGCGATGCGGATTATCACTTCAATTTGGCGGTGACGCTAGCGCAAGCGGGCGATCATAGTGACGCGGCGCGCGAACTGCGGGCAACGCTTGATCGTCGACCCGACGACTCCGAAGCTAAATCAACGCTTGATTCGCTGGCGCCGGTTGCGGGCCACATCGTAGCGAGCAGTGCTACGACGAAACTTGGAGCCGAGCGTATCAAGCGCGATTATGAGGAAGACGCCTTTCGCGAGATGACGACACAAATGGGGAGCTGGGCGGAGCAGCGCTTTGCGCTCTCTGACCCTCAAACGCACGCGCGCTATCACGTCGAACTGGGCAAGGAACTTCTGGCGCACGGATTTACGACGGAAGCGGAGGCCGAATTCCAACACGCGGCGGCGGTTGATCCGTCGAGCACGGCGCCGCTGACCGCGCTCGCGGAAGATTACGATGAGCGTGGCGATGCGCGCGAGGCCCGGGCGGAGGCTGAGGCGTCGCTTCGGATACGCGAATCGGCCGAGGCTTACCTGATTCTTGCGCGACTTGACTTGCGCGAAGATCGAATGGAAGCGGCTGCTCAGGATGTCACTCGCGTGCTGCAACTGGAGCCGGGAAATACCGCTGGCCAGGACATGAAGCGCACGCTGGCGGCAAAGCTTGCGGAGAAAGCGCAGCCATGAAGCGAACGTTTGGCTTTCAGGTCTCAGCTATCAGTTCTCGCGTGTCAGCTATCAGTTCTCGGTTCTCAGTTCTCAGCAGGAGCCTTGCATCTCGGCTTTGGCTCGTTGCGCTTGCCTGCTCTTTTCTTGTCGCGTCCAGTTCTGCTGACGTTTTAAGGATTGCTATCGACGACGCTATTCAGCCGGTTACGGCCGAATATATTCAGCGCGCACTGGAAGTGGCTAATCGCGATAAAGATCAGGCGGTGCTGATTGAGATGAACACGCCCGGCGGTCTGGTCGAATCCACTCGCGAAATCATCGACAAGATTGTGGCGTCGCCGGTGCCGGTGATTGTGTATGTGGCTCCGGCGGGAAGCCGCGCGGGATCGGCAGGAATTTTTATTCTTGAAGCGGCTGATGTGGCGGCGATGGCGCCGGGAACGAATGCTGGGGCGGCGCATCCGGTGACGCTCTTCGGCAAGCCTGACGACACCATGATGAAGAAGATTGAGAACGATGCAGCTGCGCTGATGCGTTCTGTAACAACGAGACGCGGGCGCAACGTCGAACTCGCCGAGAGTGCGGTACGCGAGTCTAAGTCATTTACTGAGCAGGAGGCGCTCGACAAGAAGCTGATCGATTATGTTGCTTCGAGCGAGCAGGATTTGTTTCGGCAGATGAAGGGGAAGAGTTTTAAACGCTTTGATGGAGCGGCGGCGACGCTTGACCTTGTGGGTCAGCCAGTTCGCGATTATGAGATGACTCTGAAAGAGCGCATTCTGTCTTACATTATGGATCCCAACATCACGCTGATTATTCTCATGATTGGGGCGTTGTGTTTATATGTCGAATTCAATCATCCGGGCGCGGTTGTGCCGGGCACGATCGGAGTGATCTTTATTGTGCTGGCGGCCTTCGCCATGCACCTGTTGCCGATACGCTATGCGGCGCTGGCGATGATTCTGGTAGCGTTCGCCCTGTTTGTCGCGGAAGCCAAGTTCCCGAGTCACGGTATCCTGACATCAGGCGGAATCCTGCTTCTATTCCTGGGTGGCTTGCTACTCGTCGACGCGCCCATTCCCGAAATGCGCGTGCATTTCCTGACGGCCTTAGCGGTCGCCATTCCGTTCGGAATCATCACGGCTTTCCTGATGCGCATCGCTGTGCGCGCGCGGCGAAACAAGATTGTTACAGGCGAACAGGGGTTGATTGGCGAGATTGGGATTGCGGAAACCATGCTCGCGCCAGCGGGAAAAGTTTTCGTGCATGGCGAGCTTTGGGACGCGGTCTCCACCATTCCAATTCCGGCCGGAGAACGGGTGGTTGTGAGACAGGTGGACGGGCTAACGCTGCGGGTTGATCCGGTGCCGACGACGAAAACAGTGATGGCCTAGATCACGGCATAGGAGTTCAGCGGGCTCCCTGCGGACGAATTCGAGTCGCGATTCCAGCAACTTTCCCGGCAGATTTGGGTTTGGAAATATGGGTTGGGTTCTTCCTGCGGGGAAGGTCGCCATCATCCATATGACGGGAAACGAACTCGATCAGCGCTTGCAGCCTGCGCAGCCAATCCTGGCAGAACGCGGTAAAGTCAGCTTTGAGGATGGTCTCGAACAGGGAATCCTGTTCAGAGAACAGTTTGACAGGTTGCGCAGTTGGCGCGAACGGCTGTCGCCTAAGTGTCGCCGGGCGTGGTCGGCTGGGCAGTTGCTCTTGCAACTGGTCGGCGCCGCCGGTTACGCGGGCTACTTTTCTTCCATGCATACATTCATGCGCGTGGTTTCCGGCAGCTTGATGGCGGGAGCATGGTATGCGATTTACTTGGCCAAAGGAACGCGTCAGCCCTAGCAGATTGCCGCAATTGCTGTAGCCGACATCGCTGCAACTAGTCGCCCCGGAGGGCAGGACGCATCTTCCTCAGCAACTGCGCGGGCAGGTTGTCGCCGCCGATAACGCTCCATTGCGCTACAATCCGCTCATACTCTGAATTGGAAGCTGGGTGGAGGCATTTATGGATCTCGGGTTTCCGGTGGTCACGGTTGCGATCGTTATTGTCGTTATTTACCTGCTCAGTTCGATCAAGATCCTGGCTGAGTATGAGCGCGGCGTCATCTTCCGACTGGGACGGCTGATTGCGGCCAAGGGGCCCGGGGTGATTCTGGTGTTCGCGCCGATCGATCGCATGGTGCGGATTTCGCTGCGGCAGGAGGCGCTGGAAGTGCCTCCGCAGGACATTATTACCCGCGACAACGTCACGCTGAAGGTGAATGCGGTTATTTTCTTGCGGGTGATCGATCCGAACAAGGCAGTAGTCGAAGTGTCGAATTACGCCTATCAGACATCGCAGTTTGCACAGACTACTTTGCGGTCGGTGCTGGGCGAGCAGGAACTCGACGAATTGCTGGCGCATCGCGACAAGATTAATTTGCGGCTGCAGAGCATCCTCGACACGCATACGGCTCCGTGGGGCGTGAAGGTGGCGAATGTGGAAGTGAAGCAGGTGGATATGCCGGAATCGATGTTGCGGGCCATGGCCAAACAGGCCGAGGCGGAGCGCGAAAAGCGGTCGAAGATCATCCATGCGGAGGGCGAGTTTTCGGCGGCGCAGCGCCTGGTGGACGCTGCACATTTGTTATCTTCCGAACCGGCGAGCATCCAGCTACGCTATTTGCAGACGCTGACGGAGATCGGAGTCGAGAAAAATACGACGGTAGTTTTCCCGGTGCCGATCGATTTCTATTCGGGATTGCAGAACTTGCTGGCGGGCGGGAAGGCACCGTCGGCGGCGGCTCCGGCAAAGGGATAGAGGTCAGTTGACTTTTTTATGACTACGGCAGAACAGGATACCGAGATTACACTGGGCACGGGCCGCATGTTGGCTATCTTTTTTGCGTTTGTGCTGGTGTGCGCGTTCTTTTTTTCGATTGGCTTTTCGCTGGGGCGACGAACGGCGAGCGCAGGTGTGTTCAGTTCGCCGGGCTTGATCGCGGGAACTCCGGCTACGGTGGTTCGGCCTACGGCGGCGAAGAACAATGCTGCGCTCGCGGCGCCACAGACTCAGGCTTCGTCTCAATCCAACGATTTCAGCTTTTATAAGGCGGTCGGGGAGAAGAGCGCCGATGCTTCCCTGAAGCCGGCCGATCAGACGACACAGACAGCGGTGATTACTCCTACTCCCGCGAACTCAGGAGCGGAGGCGGCACCAAAGGGCGCGACGGACGCGACTGCAGCGCCGGAGAGTGGCGGATATTTCGTGCAGGTCGCGGCCGTCAGCCGGCAAGAAGATGCCGAATCGCTGGTCGAGGCTTTGAAGAAGAAACAGTATCCGGCGTTTACCGCCAACAATTCTTCGGCCGACAAATTCTTTCATGTGCAGGTTGGGCCGTATGGCGAGTTGAAGGACGCGGAGGCCATGCGCGCGCGGCTCATTGGCGATGGGTACAATCCGATCGTGAAAAAGTAAGCTACGCGCCGCGAGCTTCGAACTTGACCGTTAGCCCCCGCATAGTTTCTGTTACCCTTCCTGATCATGGCTCACGTTTCTGCCGATGTTGATCGCTTTCTTCACGCTATTGCCGATCCCACTCGCCGGCGGATTCTCGCGTTGCTCAAAGAAAAGGGCGGATGCTCGATCGATAAGGAAACCGGGCTGTGCGCGGGCGATATCGAGCAACGGGTGAAATTGGCGCAACCTACGGTTTCGCATCACATGCGGATTTTGGAAAAGGCGCGCGTGGTCGAGGCGAAGCGCGAGGGGCATTGGCGCTGGTACCGGCGCAACGAAAAATTGATTAGTGAAATGATGCGGGGATTGAAGGAGCAGCTTTAGAGGGTGTGCTACGCCCCGGCGCCAGCCCCAGATGCTTTTGCTTCGTTCGTTTCTTGTGTGCTTGGAGTTGTCGGCGGCTTTGCAGGTTTTCCTTCGCGCTGGATTAGAGTGCGCACGTTCGAGATCAGGTCGGCGACTTCGAAGGGCTTGGCTAGCGTGGGCACGCCTTTTTCTTGCAGGAAAGTTCGCGTCTCCTGATCGGTGAGAGTGGAGAATGTCAGGAGCAAGCCTTTTTCCACGCCGGGGCAGTTGGTGGCGATCCAGTCATAGATATCGCGGGCGCTGAAGCCGCCGGGCATGCGGCCATTCATCACGATCACGTCAAAGGTACCGTTGCGCAGGAACTGCTGCGTATCTTCCACGCTCATGGAGGTGGTGACTTGGGCGCCGGCGCCGACCAGGACGTCGCGTTCGAATTCCAGGACAGCCTCTTCGTCTTCGACCAGCAGCACGCGGCCTTTCAGCACAGACTCACGACGCGCCGGAGCTGCGGCCTCAGGCTGCGCGGGCTTTTCGCTCGCCAGTAAGCGGATTTCGATGGTCGCTCCGCCCTCTTCGCGGTTGCGCGCGACGATTTCGCCGCCATGTTCCTTGACGATGCCGTAACAGATGCTCAGGCCAAGACCGGTGCCCTTGCCCACGGATTTCGTGGTGTAGAAAGGATCGAAGATACGGCTGGGGTCTTTGATACCGGGACCGCTGTCATCGAACTCAACGCAGACATAAGCGTCTTTCTTGAAGACGCGAACTTTCAGGACTCCGCTGGCGCTGCCTTCGACCATAGCATCGAGGGCGTTGTTGATGATGTTGAGAAAGACTTGCTCGAGTTGATGCGGATCAGCGACGACGGACGGCAAGCCCTCGGGAATATCGCGTTCGAGCGAAACGTTGTTAACGCGGAGGTCGTATTCGCGCAGGGTGAGCGACTCTTCCAGCACTTTGCAGAGGTCGACTTCCTGCTTCTGCGGCTTGCGCTGGCGGGCAAAAGAGAGCAGGTTCTGTACGACTCTGTGAGTACGCTGCGCCTGCTTGAAGAGCTTGCGAACGTAATCGGCGGATTGCTTGTCGAGGCCAGCGCCTTCGAGCAGTTGTGCGTAACCGAGGATGGCAGTCAACGGATTGTTTAATTCGTGTGCCACCCCGGAAATGAGTTGGCCGACGGCCGACATTTTCTCGCTCTGGAGGAGTTGCTCCTGGGTGCGGCGCAAATCCTCGTAGGCGCGGCAGGTCTCTTCGTAGAGCTGAACTTTTTCGATGGTGGTCGCGAGTTGGCGGCTGATGGCGACGAGGAGATTTTCGTCGTTACTCGAATAGTGCCGGTCTTCTTTGCTGGCGATGCCCATGACACCGATGGGCTTGTCTTTGCTCCAGAGGACGACCCAGATCCAGTAAGGCAAGCGGTCGGCGCAGACAAATTCTACGACGGCGGGAGGAAGGTGCGGCATAAAATCCTGCGTTACCACTTCCGCGCGCGAGCGCATCACCAGATCGCCGAGGCCCTCAGGGAAGACCACTTCCGACATGCGCACGCGCGCTTCGCTGCGTGGTCCCCAACCAGCGCGGCGGCGGTAGGTGCCTTCCGGTTCGGCGGCGAGATAGACGGAGCCGGTTTCGGCGCCAAAGAGCGAGATGACCTGGCGCAAGGTCAGGTTGAGAATTTCATCGAGATCGAACGACTGGGTGGCGATCACGGCCATGGCGTTGAGCGCGTTCAATTCGCGATTGCGCCGCCGCATCTCGTCTTCCGAGCGTTTTTTCTCGGTTACGTCAAGGACGAAGCCCTGATAGCGTTCGATGAGTCCGCTGGAATCGCGGGTGGCGAAGCAGCTTTGCGCGACCGCCAGCAGCGTGCCATCTTTGCGCCGCACGGTAATTTCAAAGTTGCGCACGTAGTTATGCGCCTCGATCTCTTCGCGGAAGGCCTCGCGCTCCTCGGGAACGGAGTGCAAGACGCTGCCCATATCGAGCGCCATCAATTCGTCGCGGCTGCTGTAGCCGAGCATAGTGACGAAGGCGTCGTTGCAATCGAGCAGTTCGCCATCGGGCGTGGCGAGGAACACCCCTTCCTGCGCCTGTTCAAACAACATGCGGTATTTTTCTTCGGCGACTTGCCGCTCGGTCGTGTCGTGCACCACGTGGATTACGCCCTTCTGCTGGGTTCCCTGCTCGGCATAGGACGAAGTCGAAACGACGGACTGGCCGCCGAAACACGGATCGGAGCCTTCGGTGAGGCCGGAGCCGCGCTCGCAGTAAGGGCAACCACTCCAGTTGCGGCTTTGCGGTAAAACTTCTTTGCAGAGATTGCCGAGAACGTCGGCGGGCGCCTTCTCGAGACGCTGCAACAGGGCTTGATTGGTTTTGAGGATGCGGAAGTCGGCGTCGTGCGCCAGAATTAAATCCTGGATGGAATCGAAGGTGTTCATCCACTGCCGCTGCGAACGCAACACTTGCTCGAGCAGGCGCAAGTTTTCGACGGCGATGCCCAACTTCTGCACCACGGTTTCGAGAAATTCCAACTCTTCGCGGGTGTGATAGCGCTGGCCGGCGTAGCCGAGCGCCAGGACCCCGACTACCGTTTTCTTGCCCTGGACAGGCAGCAAGATGGCGTGATGAAGACCGTATTTTGCGAGTTGTTCGCGCTGCTGCGCTGACATCTCGGAAGGCTTGACGACGGCCGCGCGGTTTTCTTCGAGAACACGCGCTTCGATTCCATCGGTTCCGACATTGCCGAAAGCGCGCAGAAATTCCGGCGAGAGGCCAGCGTGCTGGGTGGGGGCGAGGTGATCGCCTTCCATCAACTGGAACCATGAGGCCTTGGCACCGGCGACGGCCCGCAACTTTTCCAGCGCCGTCTGCATCATGGGAGCGTGATTCTGTCCGCGGGCAATCGTACCTGTCAACTCATTGAGCATGGTGAGGCGGCGCGTGCGCAGACGCGAGTCGTCGAGCACGACCACCAGCATGCTCGAACCGAAAAGAACCTCAGCCAGCAAATAGCCTTCAACGGGAATGTGATTGGTGAATGGCGGCCAGTGCAGATTCAAGGTCAAGAGGCCGGCGGCGAACAGGAAAGGGCCGACGCCAATGCGCCCGAAGCGGTGACGCACTAGCCCGAAGGTAGCTGCAACCGCAATCAAGCGGCATGATATGTCGAGGCCCAACCGCACCGCCCTGGCGTCGAGAAAGAACAACGAGTCGGGGAAATAGAGCGGGCGCATGGCGGCAAAGACCATGAGCACCCAGCAGACGGCCACGAGCGCGGTAAGCGAGCGCTTGGCTTGCGCGGAAATCAGGGCGGCCGCGGCAAACAGGCCGATGGCCAGGATATAGTCAGCCTGTGCGAAGGCTGCGATTGGCTTTGACGCGCCGTGCAATTCGGCGCCCGCGACTTCGAGGAAAGCGCCGTATGCGATCCAACCAGCGGCCCAGGCGAGCAAACAACGTTCGCGAAAAACGCGGAAGAAGAGCAGGCTCACCGCCACGACGATCAGGGCGGCAGTTTCCCGCGCCGTCAACCAGGGGATGGTCAACGCGCCAAGCGAATTACCCACTAGCCCGGCAGGGTCCATAGATATCGAGATCGACGAATGCACTACCGGTACGCGCACAAAAGACAAACGCACGAGTACCTAAGATCTTTAAATATCACGCTCCGCCCCGGTCGACCCCGAATTTCCGTCCTCCATTGGTTACTTTCGGAATGTGAAGTCGTCCCCTAAAATGAGCGATACCATAGACTCAACGCCATGCCCAATGACCGCATCCTCGTAGTCGACGACGAGGAAACAATCCGCGAAATTGTTTCCTCCATGCTTGGCGGAGCCCATTTTCAGACGCGCCAAGCCGCCAGTGGGGTTGAAGCTCTCTCGATTCTGGAATCTGGGGATGAATTCGACCTGGTGCTCTCTGACCTGATGATGGCAGAGATGGATGGGATTGCCCTTCTGGAGCGCTCCAAGGAGCGCTACCCGGACATGCCGGTGGTGATGGTAACGGCCGTCCACGATATACAGGTGGCGCTGCAAGCCCTGCGCAATGGGGCCTATGACTATTTGCTAAAGCCCTTTGAGCGGGAGCAATTGCTGGCCACGGTTCGCCGGGCGCTGGAGAATCGGCGCCTCAAGCGCGAAAACGACGCCTATCGCACGAACCTTGAAGCGCTGGTGGCGGAGCGGACGCAGCAATGGAAGACGGCGCTGTCGAACCTGGAAAAATCCTACGACATTACGCTCGAAGTGCTGGGCGATGCGCTCGACCTGAAGGACAAGGAGACGGAAGGCCATTCGCGGCGTGTCACTGCCTACACTATTGCCATTGCACGAAAAATGGGGCTGCCGAAAGAAGACATCAGCGTCATTGCGCGCGGAGCATTCCTGCACGACATTGGCAAAATCGCCATTCCCGACGCCATCCTGCTCAAGCCCGGCAAGCTTACCGAAGACGAGATGAACACGATGAAGGAGCATTGCTACCTGGGGTACAAGATCATCTCGCGGATTCCTTTCCTGGCGGAGGCGGCTGAAATCATTTACTCGCATCAGGAGCGCTACGACGGGACGGGCTATCCGCGCAAGCTTGAGGGCAATGAGATTCCGCTTGGGGCCCGGATTTTTGCGATTGCGGATACACTGGACGCCATGAGAACCGACCGGCCTTACCGCGCCGCACAATCGATGGAGGCGGCTCGGAAGGAAATCGAACTCTGGGCGGGGCGTCAGTTTGATCCGGCGATCGTAAAGATCTTTCTCGAAATGCCCGACAACATCTGGGAAGATTTACGGGCTGACATCAACGCGGCGAATACATCTTTCCCGAAGATGTAGAGGAATTGCCATTCCTGCCCCACGCAGGCATCGTTTTGGCGGGATCGCAACATCCAATGGAAGAAGTGAAGTTAGTTCAAAACGGCCCTGCTACGGTTGCGTCACGCCGTTTCGGGGTGCATTGCCCGTGCCCGCCAGAGTGCGCCTGTTTCGCGCCTGGCGGGCGATTCGGGCTAAGTCAGAGGTCTGAAGTCGGATTGCAGAGGTAACCCCGCTACCGGTAGATTTTACTTCTGCAATCACTTCTCAACTCTGGCTTAATTTTTTCTGGCCGCAATCCGTGCAATCAGGCGCATTCTAAGTACAGAGGTGTACCTTGATGAGAACTACTTTCGCCACGTTTTGCGCCGTTCTCGTTTTGAGCGTTATCTCGATCGCGCAGAGTCCCACACTTAGTGCTCTGCCCAACACGGTTTACGTGGGCGCCGATGGGAAGTTTGAGACCGCGCCGGATACCGCGCTGATACAGTTCAACATCTCGGCTCAGGCGGAAAGCGCCAAGGACGCGTATGAGCTGGCGGCCAAGCAAGCGGAGGCCACGCGGCAGGTGATGCGCGCCAATGGGATTGATCCGAAGTCGGCGGAGATCGGGTTCTTTTCGGTGAATCCGCAGTATGACTGGAAAAACCCGAAGCATAGAGTTGTGGGCTACCAGGTGACGGCCAGCGTCAGTTTGAAGCTGAAGGATTTTTCGAAGATCGGGCCGGTAACACAACAACTGGCCGACGCCAGCGTCGGCGAGAGCCAATCGCTCAGCTATACACTCGACTCGACGGAAGAGGCCAAGAGCCAGGCGGTCGCCGACGCTTACCGGCGCGCGCGGGCTTCGGCGCAAGCGCTCGCTCAGGCCAGTGGACGCGCGCTCGGCGAACTCTCGTATGCTTCGGTTGACACGTCAGAAAACATTCGTGTGTTCGCGCCGGTTGCGCGTCGTGCCATGGCTATGGGAGCGATGGCTGCGACTCCAGCGCCGACGGAAGAGTTCTCGCCGCAGAACGTGAAGGTTACGGCGCACGTGAATGCTATGTTTGTTTTGAAGTAGGGTGTGTGTGGAGCGGACACTCTTGTCCGCTTGGCTACTCGTTCTGCACAACGACTTCGCGGCGTGAGGTAATGCGGCTGGCATCGACCGTCACTTCGCGCTGAATTTCCATTTGGATGGATGTGCCCGCCTCTAGCCTCACATCGGCTCCGCGCGAGAGCATACCGATCGCCAGGCCTGCGGCTCCTCCAGCTGCCGCGCCAATTCCGGCTCCCTTCAATCCGTTGGTCACGCCGCCGATAGTTGCTCCGGTGGCGGCGGTGCCGGCAGCGGTCTCAGCTTTTTTCCCGGCGTCGCTATCCTGGCGAATCGTGCCTTCGGAATCTTTCATCGAGGTCTTCTCTGCTCCGGGCGTGTTCTCGATCGAGCCGCCGAGGAGCACGGTGTAGCCGCTCGGGTAAATCATCGAAGTGAAGTGGATGAGGACCTCGGCTCGGCCCTTAATGTGGCCGCCGCGCTGCACATGCTCAATCTTGCCCTGGACGTAGGTGCCGGCGGGAATCACGACGCGTTCGTTGACCACAAAGGGGAAGGCGGTTTCGGCATAGACGGGGTCGCCGTCTTTGGCAGACTTAGTCGAAATTGCCTGCTTTAGCGAAAGCGGGATGGAGGTTCCGGCGGGGATGGTCAGTAGAGATTTTTCCGCCGAAGTTTTTGCGGGGTCGGGCGGCGTTGACGACTGGGCGAATGCTGTCGCGGTTAGGAGGACCCAGGTACAAAGAGCAAAAACCTTCATGAAGCTACCTCAACGAACTTAGTAACTCGCTTGCAAACTCAGATGCACTCCGGAATGCGAGTTAATTCAAACGTCTTTCGTCTTTCACACCGCGATGGACATGGGGCGCCAAACCTAACCGCTCGTTTTGCGCGAGCGGTTGGCCAGCACGTTGTCCATGAACTGCGACTGGAGTTTTTGCGCGCAACCTTCGCCGCAAACGTGCATTGCGCCCTGCTCGACCGCGAGTTTCTCGTCCCATGGCGCCAGATGCATGACCGGGATTTCGTAGTCGCCAAAGGAGCTCCACATCACCCACCAGCGGTCGCTGCCGCCCTTGAGCACGCCGCAATTCGGGCCGGCACAACGGTAAAACTGGACTGGAATATGAAGCAGATTTTCGCTCATGATCAGGGTCAACCTTGTAATTGGCATTGTAGCTTAGGGTGCGCGGATCGGCGTGAAGTTTCTCGATTGGATGGAGAGAAATCGTTAACCACCAAGGCCACTAAGGACCACCGAGGTAGCCTGGCAGAGAATTGTCGTTATGCCCTTGGTTATTTGTATAAGAGGTATTTTTCCCGCATATGCAGGAACGCGTCCAGCCGCTCCTGCCAGTCTTCAGCTATTCGTCTGGGATCTTCGCCTGACTGAATCGCGTCGTAGACGGATTGATTGTTGAGCAGGTCCATCATCTTCTCGAGCTTGAAATCGTTCGGATAGAGCTTATGTAACGCCGAGGCTAATTCAATTCCTAATTCTGGCGAGTCCAGAGTATTTCGGTCGAGCACGAACAGGTTGACGCCTTCACAGCGTTCGCCAGCGAAATTGCTCGATGTGGGAGTGAATACGGTGGGGACGAAGCGCACACTTTGGATGCCACGCGCGTTCATGTAAGTCGCGAATTCGCGGGCTTTGATCCAGGGCGCGCCGACGACTTCGAAGGGCGTGTCCGTGCCGCGACCCACCGAGACATTGGTGCCCTCGATCTCACCCACGCCGGGATAGAGCGTTGCCTCGGTCACGCTGCGCAAATTGGGCGAAGTATTGACCCACGACAGGCCGGTCGAATCGAACCAGTCGCCTGGCTGCCAGCCTTGCATGGTCACCACTTCGAGACGGGCGCCAATGTGGCGTTCGGCGTTGACCATTTTCGCGAGCTCGCCCAAGGTCATTCCGTGGCGCACCGGCTCGGGGAAATAGTTGGTGAACTTTTCCGTGCCTTCATCGGACATGGGGCCCTGTACGAACGATCCGGTGATGGGATTGGGGCGATCGAGAATGACAATTTCGACGTCCGCCTTCGCGGCCGCCTCGAGAAAATATCCGATCGTAGCTTCGTAGGTGTAAAAGCGCGCGCCCACGTCGGCGACGTTGATCACGACAGCATCGAGGCGTTTTAGGATATCCATCGGCGGACGCCGCGCGGCGTCGCTGCCTCCATAGACGCTGTAGACGGTGATTCCCGTGGCGGCGTCCTTCGTGTTTTTGACGTTGAGCGTGTCGAGGGCGCCGGTCACGCCGTGTTCAGGGCTGAAGATGGCATCGAGAGAAAGTCCGGGGACGCTTGCGAGGATGTCGATGGTGCGCTTGCCTTCGGCGTCGACGCCGGTTTGATTCGTCAACAAGCCGATGCTGCGCGGAGCGCCGCCTTTCTTCGGATGCAGCGCAGCGAAGTTCGTCTCTTCGAGCACGTCGATTCCCGTCTTCACGATTCCGTTGCGTACCGGGAGCCTGCGGGCGGCGCTCTGCATTTCGTTGTAGCCGGTGATGGCGGCGAGGCGCATTTTCTCCGCTTCGGATGGGTCGAGAGCGAGCGCAGCGGCGACGGCGGTCGCAATTTTCGTACGCAGCGATGCGGCGCTTCCGCGCTCTTTCGGCGGGCCCATTTTCATGTGCACGGCGTTCGTGAGCAGGACGATGTAGGTGTTGGTCGTGGGATCAATCCACAGCGAAGTGCCGGTGAATCCGGTGTGGCCGTAACTGCCGATGGGGAAGAGTTCTCCGCGATTGCTTGACCACGGAGAGTCGATGTCCCAGCCGAATCCGCGCAGCACGGTTCCGTTGACGGGCTGCTGCGGCGCGGTCATCTTGGCAACCGTCGCCGAAGTCAGAATGCCGCGACCGCCATCGAGCAAAGCTTGCGCGAAGATTGCGAGGTCGTCGGCGGTGGAGAATACTCCGGCATGGCCAGCGACTCCGCCCATGCGGCGCGCGGTGGGATCATGCACCACTCCGCGAAGCAGGCGGTGGTTTTCGTCTTCTTCGGTGGGAGCGATGCGTGGCTCCAATGATGGCGGAGGAAGGAAGCGCGTCTCTTTCATGCCCAAGGGGGCAAAAATGTGCTGGGCCGTGTATTGATCGAGCGATTGGCCTGACAGCCGCTCGACCAGCGCCCCGAGCACGACGAAGTTGATATCGCTGTAGACGAACTGCGATCCCGGAGCCCATTCGGGAGCTTCCTCGAAGGCCATGCGTTCGGCGGTTTCTTTCCCTTCCCAGGGCTTGGTTAAATCGAGATCGGGAGCGAGACCGGAGTAATGCACCAGCAACTGGCGGATCGTAATATCCTGTTTGCCGTTTTGCGCGAACTCGGGAAGATATTTCGCGACGGGATCGTTCATGCGAAATTTTCCCTGCTCCCAGAGCTGCATGAGCGCGGTGGTGGTGGCGACGACCTTGGTGAGCGAAGCGCAGTCAAATATGGTGTCGAGGGTCATGGCCTCGCGGCGAGGTTCGAGGGCGCGGTCGCCATAGGCCTTGCGATAGGCGACGCGTCCGTCGTGACCGACGATGAGGACGGCGCCGGGAATCTGTTGCTGAGCGATGGCGTCGTTGATGACGGAGTCGAGGATGGTGAGACGGGAATCGAGAGGAGGCTGAGGGAAAGCGGCGGACGAAAAGAGCAGAACGCCAAAAATGAACAGGAATGCGGGCTTCAATAGACTGATCGGTGAGGGTTTCACGTCAGCTGTGACTCTACATGACACGGGCAAGGCGGCTCAAGCCTGAAGGTCGCAAACGATGCTCTCAAAGTAACTGCCGTTTGCCCCAATTGTTTGCCTCTATCCTCCGCCTTTGCTATAACCCAGACAGTTCACCAAACACTTTGAATTTAACCCTGCCGAATCGTGAATCTGGTTTTTCCTTCCTGGTGCGCAATTTCGCCGCGCAGAAGGAGCGCTTTCCTGGTGCTTTTCACATTCTCAAGAAGGCTATAGAGGCACGCACCTTCCCGGCCTGCTCGCTTGCGGTTACGTTTCGCGGAGAGCTCGTCGTCCACGAGGCTTTCGGGCGTTTAACCTACGATCTAACTTCGAGCGAGGTTACTACTGCGAGCCTCTTCGATCTCGCTTCACTGACGAAAGTCGTGGCTACGACGGCGATGGCCATGAATCTGTATGAGCGTGGAGTGCTCGATCTTGAAGCGCCCGTGGCTGCTATCGTCCCCGAATTCGCGGAGGGATCGGACACCGGACCAGGCGATCATGATGCACGGCGGCGCGATGTTACTGTGCGCATGTTGCTCGCGCACAGCTCGGGGCTACCCGCGTACGAGAGACTCTTTCTGCGCGCCAAGACACGTGATGGACTGCTGCATGCCGCGTTTACGACTCCGCTGACTGCGGCGCCTGGCGCACGTGCGGAATATAGCGATATCGGATTTATCATTCTTGGCGTGGCGCTCGAACGGCTGGCCGACGAGTCGCTCGACGCATTCTGCCAGCGCGAGATCTTTGGTCCGCTGGGTATGGCGCACACGACTTTCAATCCGGCGCTCGCCTTGAAGGATTCCATCCCGCCGACGGCGGATGATCGTAGTTTCCGACACCGCGTTATTCAAGGCGAAGTACAGGATGAAAATGCGAGCGTGCTTGGCGGGGTTGCGGGACACGCTGGTTTATTCTCGACAACCGAAGATCTGGCGATTTTCTCCCATGCCATGCTTAACGGCGGACACCCCATTCTGCGCGCCTCGACGATCGAACTATTTACGCGCCGGGAATCCATGCCCGAAGGGACTTCGCGGGCGCTGGGATGGGATACGCCTTCGAAGCCGTCGCAATCCGGAAAATATTTCTCGGCCCGTTCGTTTGGACATCTGGGTTATACAGGGACATCGCTGTGGATCGACCCGGACCGACAACTTTCGATTAGTCTGCTGAGCAATCGCACCTGGCCTGACTGCCAGAATCAGGCGATGAAACAGGTGCGGCCGGCAGTGCATGACGCGGTAGTGGAAGCATTGGAGAAGCGTGAGATCAAAGGCCATTAACCGCAAGTTTACGAAGGGCGGGAAGAATGTGGCGGCCGAACTCGGCCGGCTCAGCACGGAAAAAACCAATTCGGCTTCCGCAGGTCTCGATCGCAAGTCCGCGCTTGAAATTGCCCGCATCATCAATCGCGAGGATGCCAAGGTTGCAGGCGCGGTGAAGCGCGCTCTGCCGGAAATCGCGCGGGCGATTGATCTGATCGCCACGGCGCTGGCCGGAGGCGGACGTCTTATCTACGTCGGAACGGGAACGAGCGGGCGCATCTCCGCTCTGGACGCGGTGGAATGCCCGCCAACTTTTGACATCGACCCGCGCCGAGTGCAGTTCATCATCGCGGGCGGTCCGAAGGCGCTAGCCGCGGCGGTTGAAGCGGATGAAGACTCTAGTGAGCTAGGGCGCCTGGCGATGGCGAAACGGAAACCCACGGGAAACGATGTGGTCGTGGGTATTGCCGCCAGTGGGCGCACGCCATTCACCGTTGCGGCGGTTGAATATGCGCGGGCGGCGGGCGCGAAAACTATTGCAGTCGCGTGTAATCCGAAGTCAGCTCTGGGCAGGGCGGCGCAGGTGTCGATCGTTGCTCAGGTTGGTCCGGAGGTAGTCGCGGGATCGACGCGGATGAAAGCGGGAAGCGCGCAGAAAATGATTCTGAATATGCTTTCGACGGGAGCGATGACGCGGCTAGGTTACGTATATGGAAATCTGATGGTCAACCTGCGGCCGAAAAATGAAAAGCTGGCAGAGCGTGGAATTGGCATCCTTGAAAGGACCGCCGGGCTCGACCGCCGGGCGGCGCGTAGGCTGCTCTCCTCCGCTGGGGGGCGCATCCCGGTGGCGATGGTGATGGCCAAGGCTGGAGTAGGCCGCGCGCGCGCGCAAGTTGCAATTAAAAAGGCCCGCGGGCAGGTTCGCAAGGCGATAGCCATGGCGAAAAATAAGTAAAGCTTGGGTCTGCTTTTCGTCTGGCATCCGCGATGAGAATGAAGATGGCGGGGACTTTTTGGGAGAACTGCTCGGGCTGACCCCGCGACCGCGTAAAGGAGGCTTATGGAAGCCAAGGATTTTCAGCGGATGTTTGCTTACGATGGCTGGGCGAATCGGGAATGTCTCGCTGCCATGCGTACAAGTGGGACAGTTTCCGTGGATACAATTGGACGCATGTCTCACATTCTTTCGGCGCAGAAGCTTTGGCTGGAACGCATCCAGAAACACCCGCAGAGCATTGCGGTATGGCCCGGTTTAACGATTGACGATTGCGCGGCGCTGGCCGAGGAGATGTGGTCAGCGTGGCGAAGGTATCTGACGCGACCCGGGGAACAGACTGGGACGCAGTCCGGATCGGGCTCGTTCGAGGACAAGATCGAATACCATAACAGCAAGGGCGAACTGTGGTCCAGCCGTGTGGAGGACGTGCTGACACACGTGCTCTTTCACTCCGCCTATCATCGCGGCCAGATTGCTTTGCTGATGCGCGCTTCGGGCATGACGCCAGCTTACACAGATTTCATTCACGCCGTCCGGCAGGGACTGGTCGAGTAAGATAGTAAGTTAGAAGGATACACGCAACGATTCATGGATAAGCTTGTAATCCGCGGTGGCAATCCGCTGCTTGGGACGGTCCGAATCAGTGGAGCAAAGAATGCAGCGCTGCCTTGCATGGCCGCCGCCCTGCTGACCGACGAACCGGTTATCATCGAAAACATTCCGCAGGTTCGCGACATTGAGACTACGCGCAAACTGCTCGCCGCCATGGGGGCCGAAGTTGAACTCGGCTATGGACGCGCGCATCATCGCACCACGATTTGCGCGCGGACGCTGGCCGCTCCGGAAGCGTCTTATGAGCTGGTGAAGACAATGCGGGCATCGACGCTGGTGCTGGGACCGCTCGTGGCGCGCTGCGGGCGGGCTCATGTCTCGCTGCCGGGGGGGTGCGCCATTGGAGCGCGCCCGATCGACCTACACATCAAGGGCCTGGAGCAGCTTGGCGCGAAGATTACGCAGGAACACGGCTATGTTGAGGCTGTGACTGATCCGCTCAAGGGCGGACGGTTGCAAGGCGCTGAGATTGTTTTTGACAAGATTACCGTCACCGGCACAGAAGATTTGCTGATGGCGGCTACGCTCGCAGAGGGAGAGACGGTGATGCAGAATTGCGCGCGCGAGCCTGAGGTTGCCGATCTCGCCGCCCTGCTCAACGCGATGGGCGCTAAGATTCAGGGGGCGGGCACATCCACGATTCGCGTGAAGGGAGTGAACAAACTGCACGGCGCGCGGCATCGCATTATTCCTGACCGTATCGAGGCGGGGACGTTCATCATTGCAGCGGCGCTCACCGGTGGAGATGTGAATATCGCCGGATGCGATCCGGCGCATCTTACCGCGATTCTGCAGAAGCTGGCGGAAACGGGAGTAAAGACGGTGGTGAAAGCCGACTCCGTCCGGGTGATGGGAGACCAGCCGCTGGCGGCCGCCGATCTGAATACGGAAGAATATCCTGGGTTTCCGACCGATATGCAGGCGCAATACATGGCGCTCGCGACCCAGGCGGTGGGGACGTTGATCATCACGGAAAATATCTTTGAGAATCGCTTCATGCACGCGCAGGAACTGGTGCGCATGGGAGCCAACATCAAGATTGAGGGGCGGCGTGCGATTGTCCGCGGCGGAACTCCGCTCAGCGCTGCCGCCGTGCTCGCTTCGGATCTGCGCGCTTCTGCATCGTTGGTGCTCGCGGCTCTGGTTGCCGATGGTGAGACGATCATCGATCGCGTCTATCACCTCGACCGCGGCTACGAGAATATCGAAGAAAAGTTGAAATCTATCGGAGCAGAAATTCGCCGCGTCGGCAACATCTTCCCCAAGCGAGCGGCGGCTCCTGCGCAGGCCTGATCGGTAACGATAGTAACCTGTCTACTCCCTGCGTATCCATCTACTATGACCTCGGGTGTTAGCAATGACCACGTAGATTTAGAACTAACTTATCTCGCCCGTTATGACTGCCGCCGGCGTCGCACTCAAACCGATTCAGAAATACGCGCGAGAGCTAACGCTCGTCCGGTACTTGGCGGTGGGCGCTTGTAACACGGCCTTTGGCTATGGCTGCTTTGCCTTGTTTACTCTGATCCTGACGCCAATTTTTTCCTACGGGTATGTGCTGGCCAGCCTGCTCGCCAATGTGTTCAGCATAACTTTTGCTTTTCTTGGATATAAGTGGTTTGTATTCAAGACGAAGGGCAACTATCTCAAAGAATGGATCCGTTGCGTCGGCGTCTATGCCGGCAGCATGATTCTTTCGACCGCAGCGCTGCCGGTCGTGGTTGGAATAATCCGCCGCGAAACGCATTACAACCGCAGCGCGCCGTATATCGCGGGCGCCCTGGTGCTGGTGTTTTCCGTCATGTTCAGTTTCTTCGGCCATCGCCATATATCGTTCGCTGACGGCAATCGATCAGGCCGTAGTGTAAGTTGATGTTGCAATGTCCGTGGTTACTCTCGTTACCATCTCTCCCCGTCTTAGTTCTCCGTCGCTAGCTCGCGTGTGGGATAACTGAGTTGCGGCTGGTATAAGCCGCCGAAATCGACGATAGGAAGAACGAAAGTAGGACGCGTTTGCCTTTGTAGGCTGCGCCTTCGGGAACCCCGGCTATGAAGGTTGTCGTTTTGTGCGGTGGATTGGGCACCCGTCTTCGGGAAGAAACCGAATTCCGTCCCAAGCCCATGGTGGAGATTGGCGGGCGACCGATCCTCTGGCACATCATGAAGATGTACGCGCACTACGGAATGCGCGAGTTCATCCTTTGCCTTGGGTATCGCGGCAACATGATCAAAGATTATTTTCTGAATTATGAAGCCATGAACAGTGACTTCAAGATCTGCCTTGGACGCCAGTCGCAAATCGAATTTATGGGAGCCCACAAGGAGCAGGATTTTGCGGTCACACTCGCAGACACGGGACTCGAAACCATGACGGGCGGGCGCCTGAAGCGGGTTGCTCGTTATCTCGAAGATGAAGATACTTTCCTGCTTACCTATGGTGACGGACTCAGCAACGTAAACATCAGCAACCTGCTCGAATTTCATCGCCAGCATGGGCGACTGGCGACGGTTACGTCTGTCCCTCCAGTGTCACGTTTCGGAGTGCTCGAAACCGACAGCGATGGCCAGGTCCAGCGGTTCAGGGAAAAGCCGAAGGCGAATGGTTTGATCAGCGCTGGATTTTTTGTCTTTAATCGAAGGATTCTCGACTATCTCGGCGGTCCGGAGTGTGTGCTCGAACGCGAACCGCTGGAACGTCTGGCGCGCGACGGACAACTGATGGCCTATCGCCACGACGGATTCTTTTTCGCCATGGACACTTATCGCGAATATCAGTATTTGAATGAGCTGTGGGCGAGCGAACAGACGCCATGGAAAGTGTGGTCGGAATGAGTCCGTTCTGGCAGGATCGCTCCGTCTTTGTCACCGGAGGCACGGGGCTGCTCGGGTCGTGGCTGGTCAAAGATCTTCTCGACGCGGGCGCGAATGTCGTTTGTTTGATTCGCGACTGGGCTCCGCAAAGTGAACTTGTGCGCAGCCGCCGGATTGAGCGGGTCATCACGGTGCGCGGAGATATTGTTGATCGTAATCTCATCGAGCGCATCCTGGGCGAATATGAAGTCGAGGTGGTCTTTCATCTCGCCGCGCAGACGATCGTCGGCATCGCCAATCGAAATCCGATGTCAACTTTCTCGACTAACATCGAGGGTACATGGAATCTGCTGGAGGCGTGCCGCCATTCGCCTAAGGTTGCGTCAATCGTAGTGGCTTCCTCCGATAAGGCTTATGGCGACCAGGAACAGCTCCCTTATAACGAAACGATGCCGCTACAGGGACGTCATCCCTATGATGTAAGTAAGTCGTGCGCCGACCTGATCGCGCAGACTTATGCGGCCAGTTATAAGTTGCCAGTCGCGATCACACGATGCGGCAATTTCTACGGCGGCGGCGATTTGAACTGGAATCGTGTAGTGCCGGGCACGATTCGCTCCATCATCCGCGGAGAGAGGCCGGTGGTGCGCTCGGATGGCAAATTCGTTCGCGATTATTTTTATATTGAAGATGGCGCAGCCGCTTATATGTTACTCGCCGAGCGGCTGGCGTCTTATGCCTCCCTGCGCGGGCAGGCCTTCAACTTTTCCAATGAAAGCCAAGTGAACGTGCTCCAGTTGGTTGATTTGATTCTGCAAAAGATGCACTCGTCACTGCGTCCTGAAGTGCTCAACCAAGCAAGCAATGAAATCCGGCATCAGTATCTGAGTGCAGAGCGTGCCCGGACCGTTCTTAACTGGCAATCGCAGTTCACGCTCGAATCCGGTCTTGATCGCACGCTCGCATGGTATCGCGACTTTTTCGGCGCGCCGGCGGCGATGGCGCACGCGAGCAGGGGATAAACTCTCGATGGCGATCTCTCCTACAACGACGCGCAAAACTGCCAGCCAACTCCGCGAAGAAGTCCGGGCGCTGGTGCGGGAATACTCTGACGTTGCTTTTGGCCCTTCGGCATTCGTTCCCGGCGAGAGCAGCATTCCCGTCTCAGGCAAGGTCTTTGACTCGTCTGAGCTTGAGCTCTTGGTTGAAGCCTCGCTCGATGGCTGGCTTACTACCGGCAGATTTGCCGCACAGTTCGAGCGCGAATTCGCCGCCTTTATGGGCGTGCGCTGCGCTTCGTTGGTCAACTCAGGGTCGTCAGCCAATCTCGCGGCACTGTCATGCCTTACTTCTCCTTCGCTCGGCGAGCGCCGGCTCTCCACCGGAGACGAAGTGATTACGGTGGCGGCTGGCTTTCCAACAACCGTCAATCCAATTATTCAGAATGGACTTATCCCGGTTTTCGCTGACATCCAACTTGGAACTTACAACGTCGATGTAACCCAGCTTAAGGCGGCCGTTTCCAATCGGACTAAGGCGATTGTGTTAGCGCACACGCTGGGCAATCCTTTTCACGTCGATGCCGTCATGGAACTCGCGACCAAGCACAATCTTTGGGTGATTGAGGATTGTTGCGATGCCGTGGGGTCGACTTATAAAGGGCGCATCGTCGGCAGCTTCGGCCACCTAGCCACGACGAGCTTTTATCCGGCGCATCACATCACGATGGGTGAAGGTGGATGCGTGCTCACGCAGTCTCCCGCACTCAAGAAGCTAGCAGAATCGTTTCGCGACTGGGGACGCGATTGCTGGTGTGATCCCGGAAAATCCAACACCTGCGGGTGCCGCTTCGAATGGAAGCTAGGAGACCTGCCGGCTGGATATGATCACAAATATATTTACAGCCACATCGGCTACAACCTGAAAGCCACCGACATGCAAGCGGCTGTCGGCGTGGCACAACTTAAAAAGCTGCCCAGCTTCATCGCTGCGCGCCGCGCGAATTTTGCCAAACTTCGCGCCGCGCTTACCGATCTTGAAGACATTTTTATCTTGCCGGAGGCGACCGCCGACTCCGACCCCAGCTGGTTCGGTTTTCCTCTCGCCGTTCGCCAGGACAAAGATGTGCCGACTCGCAATCAGGTGGTGCGATTTCTGGAATCTCGAAACATCGCCACCCGCCTGCTTTTTGGCGGCAACTTACTGCGACAGCCGGCTTATCGCGACATTCCGCGGCGCGTAATTGGCGATTTGAAAAACACTGACTTTGTCATGAATAACGTTTTCTGGATCGGGCTCTACCCCGGGGTTACGGAGTCGATGATCGATTACATGGTGGACACTTTCCACGAGATTCCGCGAGCTGCGGCCGCGGTTCGCGGAGCCTAGGCTATACCGACACATGAGCGACACGATGACGATAAACCGGCTGGCTCAGGATCTCGACGACATCATGGCGCGGACCGAGCCGCTGTGGCGGGAATTGCGCGACCAGCGCGTTTTGGTCACCGGCGCCACGGGATTTTTTGGACGCTGGCTGCTGGAAAGTTTTGCCTGGGCGAATGAGCGGCTGAATCTCAATGCGCGTGTAGTTGGCGTAGCGCGGCATCCTGAACTACTGGCGAAAAGGGCACCGCATTTGACACAGAATCCGTCGATTAGTTTGCATGCCGTCGACGTTCGCTCCGATCATTTTCCGCGCGGCGAATTTTCCCATGTCGTTCATGCCGCGACCGAAGCGAGCGCCAAACTCAACTGTGAAGCTCCTTTGGAGATGTTCGATACGATTGTCGAAGGGACGCGGCGTGTACTGGAATTTTCCAGCGCTCATTCTTCCTCCAGATTTCTGCTTATCAGTTCGGGTGCCGTTTACGGGACCCAGCCGCCGCAACTCACTCACGTGAGTGAATCGTTCACTGGCGGGCCTGATCCGCTCGACCGGTCAAATGCCTATGCCGAAGGCAAGAGAGCCGCGGAGTTACTGTGCTCGCTGGCGGCTTCGCCCGGCTTAGCGATCACGGTCGCGCGCTGCTTTGCGTTTGTCGGCCCCGGCATGAAGCTCGATGCGCATTTCGCCATAGGCAACTTTATCGGCGATCGCCTGCGCGGCCGAGCGATTCACGTGCAGGGAGACGGCACGGCAGTCCGTTCTTATCTTTACGCTTCCGACCTTATGGTCTGGCTCTGGACCATTCTCCTCAGAGGGGAATCGTGCCGTGCGTATAACGTCGGCTCCGAAGAGGCGCTCGACATTGCCAGCCTGGCGCGGAAAGTCGCCGCTGCACTTCCGCCGGAGGCAGCTGTCAACATCGCTTCCAAGGCAGCGCTTGGCGCTCCGGCACACCGCTATGTTCCCTCGACGGCGCGGGCGCGCGAAGAACTTGGACTCACCGCCGAAGTTCCGTTGCGCGAAGCGATTCGTCGCACCTACCGATGGTTTTCCGAAGCTACGTTGGCTGAGAAAGCATTTTCTGGCGCGGGGATTTCGCAACCGGAAGATATCGCGCGAGGGACGCATGCATAGCGCGGCCACTCTCAGCCGGCAACCGCATCGCGCGTGTGGTGCTTGCGGGTTCGCTGGAAATACCATTTGCCACCACCAGCGGTTCATTGTTCCGGACGGCTATCCTCTGCCGAGCGAGTACGACGTGGCTGTCTGCCGCCGCTGCGGATTTGTTTATGCCGATCCGGCCGCGACACAGGGCGACTACGACCGTTTTTATTGCGAATGGTCAAAGTATGACGATTCGGCCACGGCCACGGGCAGTGGGGTTTCGCCGTACGATGCCGCGAGACTCTCGACTGTCGCGGCCGATCTTGCGCGCGCGCTGCCTTCGCGAGCCGCACGCATTCTCGACGCGGGTTGCGCGACAGGTGGCTTGCTCACTGCCCTGCGCGACGCAGGGTTCACAGCTACCGCTGGGCTCGATCCTTCTCCGCGCTGCGCTGCTGCTTGCCGCGAGCGGGGCTTTGAAGCCCATGTGGGATCGGTGTCGGCAGTTGCGGCTCCCGCCCACCTGCCCAAATCTGACTGCGTGGTGTTCAGTCACGTGCTCGAACACATATATGATATTCCAGGATTTTTCGACTCCGCCCGCGGGCTGCTCGCTCCCGGCGGGTACTTATATCTGGAGACGCCGGACGCGGCTCGTTACGACGAATATTTGTATGCGCCCTTCCAGGAATTCAATACCGAGCACATTAATCATTTTTCGGCGCGTAGCCTGGAAAATACCGCACGGCGCTTCGGCTTTCAGCCCATCCTTGTAGAACAAAAAGTGATTCAGACGGCGGAAGACACGCTCTACCCCGCGGTTTTCGGGATTTTTCACGACAACGGCCAAACGCCGAACGCACAGGCGATTACTTGCGATGACGATTTACCGGCCAGGATCGCAACTTATATCCGGCATTCCAGCGAGCAGATGGAGAAAATCAATCATCTGTTAGCCAGTCAACTCGCCAATGTCGAGCGGGTCATGGTCTGGGGCGCGGGGCAATTCGCGATGAAACTTCTCGCGCTTCCTTGCCTTGATCGGGTTCAACTTTGCGCGTTGGTGGATAACAACCCCATTCTCCGCGGCAAGACTCTGGCGGGCGCGCCGATTGTGGGCCCGCAGCAAATCGCCGGCACAGCCGAGCCGATCATCATCGCAACTTTGCTGCACTCGGGCGAAATCAGCGCTCAGATACGCCGCCTCGGACTTAGCAATCCCATTGTCTCGCTGCTGGCGGAATCGCACGTCGCCTTGCAGCCGGATGCGCGGGCTGGAGCGCGCCGCCGATGAAGCTTTCTGATTACATCGCGGGCCAGCTTGCGGATTGGGGCGTGCGTCACATTTTTCTTGTCACTGGCGGCGGCGCCATGCATCTCAACGATTCGATCGGCAAAGAGACGCGTATTCAGTACGTGTGCAATCACCATGAACAAGCTTCGGCGATGGCCGCCGAAGCTTACGCCCGCGTAAGCGGACGGCCGGGCGTGGTTAACGTCACGACCGGGCCGGGCGGCATCAACGCTCTCAATGGAGTTTTTGGGGCCTGGACCGACTCTGTCCCGATGCTCGTCGTCTCTGGCCAGGTCAAGCGCGAAACCTGCATGCGCTCGCAGGGGATCACCGGCCTGCGACAACTGGGGGATCAGGAGGCCGACATTGTCGCCATGGTCGCCGGTATCACGAAGTACGCAGTGCAGATCGACGATCCGCTGTCGATTCGATATCACCTAGAACGCGCCTGGCACCTTGCACAAAGTGGGCGTCCGGGGCCCTGCTGGCTGGATATTCCCGTCGACGTGCAAGCTGCATCTATCGATCCTGCCAGTCTTCGGAGTTATGATCCCGCGAAATATAATCGGGCACCAGAGGAAATCTATAACGACAAAAACGGTGATACACCAGGTCTCGAATCGCATTGCCGCGAAGTTCTCGGACGCATCAGGAAAGCCAAGCGCCCGGTGATCCTCGGCGGCACCGGCGTGCGTGCCGCCCACGCCGTTCCAGAGTTTGATCGACTCATTCACCGGCTCGGAATACCCGTGGCCACGGCCTGGACCGGCGATCTTATCGCTTCCGACGATCCGCTCTATTGTGGCCGTCAGGGGACGATCGGCAACCGGGCGGGCAATTTTACGGTGCAGAGCGCGGACCTTCTCTTGATTCTCGGGTCGAGGCTCAACATACGCCAGACCAGTTATAACTGGCAGTCGTTCGCGCCGCGCGCCTTCAAGATTCAAGTCGATATCGACCCGGCTGAATCCCACAAACCGACAGTCCAGCCAGATCTGGCGATCCACTGCGACCTTAAGCAGTTTCTGCCAGCACTGCTGCGTCAGTGTGATGCCGAAAACTACCGCTCCGAAAGCCACGGTCAGTGGCTCGCCTGGTGCCGGGAACGCGTGCAACGCTATCCGGCCGTGCAGGACCGCCAGCGGCAAGCGGGGCCGCCCTTGAATCCTTATTATTTTGTCGAACAACTTTCAAATAAGCTTGCCGCAGACAACGTCATCGTTTGCGGCAATGCGACCGCCTGCATCGTGCCCTTCCAGGCCATGCAACTGCGCAAGGGGCAGCGACTGATCTCTAACTCCGGGTCCGCCTCCATGGGCTATGACCTGCCCGCCGCTATCGGCGCGGCATTTGCTCGTCCTGGCAAAAGAGTTATCTGCATCGCGGGAGACGGCAGCCTGCAGATGAACATACAGGAGTTACAAACAGTGGTTCATCATCACTTACCCCTCAAGATTTTCGTACTGAATAACTCAGGCTATCTCTCCATGCGAATGACTCAATCGGGATTCTTCGGCCGTCTCACCGGGGAGAGCGCCTCGACCGGGACTTCTTTCCCGGACATGGTTAAAGTGGCGTGCGCTTATGGCATTTCGTCGCTGCGGATTGATCGCGAGTCGCAATTGGCGCAGATCGACCGCGCGCTGGCTGCAGATGGGCCAGCCTTAGTCGATGTCGTACTGGACCGGAATCAAGAGTTCGAGCCGCGGTCGCGAGCGCGGCAATTACCGGACGGACGAATTGTATCGCCTAATCTGGAGGACATGTACCCATTCCTGGAGGAAACTGAACTAATGGACAATGTGATCAAGGAATAGGGACATTACCATACAAGTAACTCGCGGCCCGCAACTGGCGCGAACTGCTGGCGGCAACATCACGAGTAAGAACGGGCAAGCAATATTATGAACGGCAATGACATATTCGATGAGTTATTCGTCTTAGAAATGGCGAATAACCACCTGGGCGATCTCCAGCGGGGCCTCAAGATCATCGGTAACTATGCGCAAGTCGTGCGCTTTAACAACGTGCGGGCTGCGATCAAACTGCAATTCCGCGATGTCGATACTTTCATACATAAGGACTTCCGCCGTCGCGACGACATACGTTACATCAAGAAGACGATCGACACACGTCTGCGCCCGGAAGATTTCGCGACCATGGTGCAAGCGATACGCGATGCCAGCTGTATCCCGATGGCCACCCCATTCGACGAGAGTTCGGTCGATTTCTGCTGTGAGCTTGGCGTCGCCATTCTTAAAATCGCCAGTTCCGACTGCAACGACTGGATCCTGATTGAAAAGATGGCGAAGACCAAGAAACCGATCATTGTCTCGACGGGCGGGTCTTCCCTTAAGGATATCGACGACCTGGTTACCTTCTTCGACAATCGTCATATTCCACTCGCGATTAATCACTGCGTCTCGCTGTATCCCTCGGAGGATTGCGACCTCGAACTGAATCAGATCGATTTTCTGCGCAATCGCTATCCCCATCACACCATCGGCTTTTCTACGCATGAGTATCATGATTGGACGTCATCCATGCAGATGGCGTATGCCAAGGGAGCGCGGACCTTCGAACGACACGTCGATATTCAAACCGATGGGATGACGGTTTCTCCCTATTGCTCGGTGCCGGAACAGGTCGACACATGGTTCAAGGCTTTTCAGCGCGCGAAAAGAATGTGCGGAGCGCCGGGGACGCAAAAGCGCCTCCCGCCACAAAGAGAAATCAGCTATCTCGACTCGCTGGTGCGCGGAGTCTATGCCCGGCGCGATCTTCCCGTGGGCCACGTATTGCAGGATGCCAACGTCTATCTGGCGATTCCGCTGCAACAGGGGCAGATATCGTGCCGCGAACTGATGCGTGGCGAAGTCATTCTTAAGGCGTTATCAAAAGATCAGCCGATCATGATCGACGCGATCGACAGTCCTTACGCCAACATTCCATCACTGACAGAGCTCATCTATCATCGCGGTCTTGCACCTCAGGCGGCCAAAGCGGCGAAAGCGGGTGGCAAGTGAGCGATCCCGGTCAGATGAAAACCATCAGCGTAGTGACGCCCTGCTTTAATGAGGAGGGCAACGTTCGCGAGCTTTACGAACGGGTACGCGACCTGATGTTGAGCCTGGGAAAATACCGCTACGAGCATATTTTCATCGACAACGCATCGCGCGACACCACCTTCACTGTGCTTAGCGAAATCGCCGCGGCCGACTCGAACGTTAAAGTGATTCGCAACGCGCGCAACTTCGGGCACGTACGTTCGCCCATGCACGCGCTGTTTCAAGCGCAAGGCGATGCAGTGATTGTCCTCATGTCGGATTTGCAGGACCCTCCCGAAGTTCTCGTGCCGTTGCTCGAGGAGTGGGAAAAAGGAGTGCCGATCGTTATAGCCGTCAAGCATCAGAGCCGCGAGTCGGCGCCGATGTTCCTGGTGCGAAAAGCTTTTTATCGGCTGGTCAACCGGCTTTCCGACGACATAGAGACTTATGAAAACTTCACTGGTTTTGGACTTTATGATCGCAAGGTAATTGAACTCGTCCGCCAATTTGGCGATCCGTATCCATACTTTCGCGGCATGATTGCGGAGATCGGCCTGCCGCACAGCGAAGTCCAGTATGAGCAGCAGCGGCGAAAGAGCGGAAAGACCAAGAACAATTTCTACACTCTTTACGATCTGGCCATGCTTGGCATCACCAAGCTCTCGAAGGTTCCGTTGCGGCTGGTAACCTTTTCAGGCTTTGCCGGTTCGCTTCTTTCACTCTTCGGGGGCATGGCTTACTTCGCGTATAAATTGTTCTTTTGGAAGAATTTCACGGTGGGCATAGCTCCCATTGCCATCGGAATGTTTTTTCTGGGATCGCTGCAACTGCTTTTCATGGGCATCATTGGCGAGTACATTGGGAACATCCACACGCAGGTACACAATCGTCCACTGGTAATCGAGTGGGAACGATTGAATTTCCAATACGAGCCGGGCACTCCGCTTCCCCGCCACGTTCTCGCTTCGGGCGCGGCGGCGGGGCAATGACGGACGATCGGGCCGCGACTGCCTTGGCCAATGCCGCCGTCTCTGTTCACCCGCGGCAAGGAATGGAAATATGGTTGTGGACTTGAAGGATGCCAACTCGCCGGACTTGTCCGGGTCCGCGCCCGAATTGCGAACTCCGTTTTTTTCGAGGCGGTTGTTTGAGAATATTTCGAGCCTCATGGCCCTGCAAGGCCTCAACTACATAGTTCCGTTGGTCACGCTTCCATATCTTGTTCGCGTCCTTGGTATTGGGCCTTTCGGGCTGATTTCCGTTGCGCAAGCCTTTGCGACATACTTTGTGATCTTCACGGACTATGGCTTCAATCTTTCGGCAACGCGGAGGATCGCCCTGCAACATGACGATATGGCAGCGGTGTCTCGGATCTTCTCTGCCGTCATCACGATCAAAATCATTCTCATGCTCCTCGGACTGAGCGTCATGGCAATCGTCCTCATCTTCGTTCCACACTTCCGTCCCGATGCGGACGTCTATGCCGTCAGCTATATGGCTGTGGTTGGTAGTGTTCTCCTGCCCACATGGCTCTTCCAGGGGCTTCAGGACATGCGGACCATTGCGGTCCTGAACGGCGTCACCAAACTCGCGTCGGCATGTTTGCTGTTTATTTTTGTTCACAGCTCCCGCGATTACCTGGTCGCTGCCACCTTGCCGCCACTGGGCGCGTTAGTCTCGGGCATGGCAGGGCTTTGGATATGCTTCCAACGGTTGCACCTCCACTACAAACTCCCGACGTACCGGCTGATACGCGAACAACTGGCGGACGGGTTCCACCTCTTTGTGTCCACCGCCTCTATCACTCTTTACACCAATACGAACGTATTTCTCGTTGGCCTCCTAGCCGGCAACGTGCAGGCCGGATACTTCAGCACCGGTGAACGAGTGGTTGGCGCTGCCCAGGGACTACTTGCACCTGTGTTTCAAGGGATTTTCCCCCACGTGAATGCCATGGCGCGGGAGTCGAAAGAACGCGCGGTCGCTTTCTTGAGTCGGTCGTTGTTCTGGGTGGGTCTTGTTTCCCTGCTGCCGTCCCTCACATTGCTAATCTTTGCACATCCGCTTGTTCTGCTCGCTTTCGGAAGCAGGGCTCTCGGCTCTGTGCCGGTGCTACGTTGGATTGCTCTATTGCCCTTCGTAATCGCCCTCAGCAATGTGCTTGGCATACAGACCATGGTAACGTTTGGCAAGGAGAAGCAATTGAGCCGCATTTTGATCGCTGCCGGGGCGGTCAACGTTGTCCTCTGCGCTTTGCTGGTGCTTCATTTCGGAGCTTCCGGCGCGGCTGCCAGCGTGTTTGTCGTCGAAGTCGGAGTGACTCTTGCGATGGCTGCACTCGTCTGGCAGCTAGGCATATTCCGACGGCATCCGCTACGAAAGGCATTGGCGTGACCGCCGACTTTCTGATCGCCGGCTCCCATTGTGCTGCCGCAATGAACAAAACACTTGTGATCCAGTGCCGCGCCGCGACGGTGGCTGCAACCCTAGTACTCTCTTCGGAAGTGCTGCATGCCTGAGTCCATCGCTGCCGTCGTCGTTACCTACAACCGCAAACTGCTGCTCGGCGAATGCCTCGACGCTCTTATGAAGCAGACCCGGCCGCTCGACGCCATCTACGTGATTGACAACGCTTCCACCGACGGCACGCAAGAGTTTCTCAGCCAGCGCGGCTTTCTCGGTGAATGCAAGATCCGTTACGTCCGCTTACCCGAGAACACCGGCGGCGCCGGAGGATTCCACGCAGGGCTAAGGTGCGCATTCGAAGCCGGGTTCGATTGGTTCTGGCTCATGGACGACGATGTGGAACCCTACCTGGACGGACTCGAACAGCTTTATCGATTCTCCACCGAAAGCCACTGCATCCACGGACGGAAAACCGGACCCGACGGCCGCCCCGTGGCTTGGGGCGAGTGGTTTGACTCCCGCGCAATCGCTACGCGTCCGATCAAGGACCCCGATTTTATAATCCATCCCCGCTGCCAGGAAGTAAATGTTGGATGTTTTGAAGGAATGCTGCTGGCGCGCGACGTGGTGGCCAAAATCGGTTATCCATGCAGCGAGCTCTTCATTATGTGGGACGACACACTTTATGGCTTCCTGGCATCGCAGGTGACCAAGGTCTTCTATGCCAATGTGCTCGCTCTCAAACGAAAGCGGACCATGGATACGGTGTCTGGCGGCTTTCTAGGAGAGCGCGTCACGTTAGCACCGCTTGCCGCCTATTACTACCAGCGCAACCGTTTCCTGATTGCTCGCAAACTCCACAGCTTGGGTCCTGCGTTTTTCTTGAGCACCGTAAACTATGGCTTTCGCGCGCTGGCCAAAGATCTCTTCCTGACAAGAGATCTTGCCCGAGTCTCCGCCTCGGCGCGTGGGCTCATCGATGGAGTGCGGAAACTCGGCAGAAAAGGATCGAGATATCCGTTAGATGAATCCCGCTTACAAGAAAACCATCAGGCCGATGTTCTTGACCACAGAACCAAACCATAGACCATGACGCACTACACTCCATCGACGAGGCAGTGCGCCTAGCGATGGCAGTTTCTCGGCCGCTTCGAGCGCGTGCATGTCGGCTGCAGAGACACGACCTTCGTAGCGAACCGAGAACCCGCTGGCCTGGGCCGAATACTGGCGGACAAGCTGCTCCACCCGCTTATGCACGCTTCTGATCTGAGCGGCGCCGGTGGTAAGGCTCGCGCTGGTGGGCACTACTGAATCGTTGTTCGAGTGGCGCCGATAAGCGACAGTTGCCTGCGGCAAACAAACGATCCTTCCGAGCGCGCAGGCCACCAGCGCATGCCACCAGTCAGGGCACGCCGCAGCGCCGCTCATCGGCAGCGACACCTCGAGCAAAGCGCGGTTGACCATCATCGTGGAAGTGAGCACGGGACTGTCTACCAGAAGCCGATGGAAGACGCTGCACAGGCTCGGCTTCATGCGCGACCACCGCCAATACGAGGCAGCAATAGGATGAAGCTGAGAATCGACCACTTCCGCGTCAGAGCAAACCACGATGGGGATGTGGGCTCCCGCTTCGGCCTCGGCCGCGCGCATGGCACCTGCATCAACCGCCATTTTCCCGGACTTCCATACATCGTCCGGATCGGCAAACATCACCCAGCGGGCGGTCGTTGCCGCGAGCACCGCATCATAGTTACCGATCATGCCGAGGTTGGGACCCGAGGGCAGGATCACCATCCGCTCTCCCAGCCGCTGTCGCCAGACCGCGAGACGTTTGGCCGTGTCGTCGGTGGAAGCATCATCCCGCGCAATGATGCGCCAATTGTCAGCGCCCTGCTGCAGGATCGATTCCATCAGATCATCCAGCCAGGCCGCGCAATTATGGGCGGGGACCGCAATCTCTATCTCGGGCATATTCGGTCTTTCCAGCAGATCGCGGCTAATACCCACGCTGGAGTCTCATGCCGCTCAAAATGAGGGCGACTCGTTCATGCCATCGAACCCGATCGCTGCTTTACTCCTTCCAAAATACCTCGAAAATTCCCAGGCGGCTGGTATGCGGAAATCTCTTCATCACCTCCGCCCGCACGTCCTGCCGGATTTCCGCCCCCGGAAAAAATGGCGCGTCGTTGATGACCACCACCTTCAGATTGTCAGATTCCACTGCCTTCAGGGTTTCTTCGGGCGAAGCGCCGCCGTCATCGCGAGTTACATTTTTCAGTCCCGAAAGAAAATATAGTTCGGGACAGTCATTACCTGCATACATCAAACCGTTGGGCGAATGTTGCTGTAGCAGGTGAATCAAGTCGGCAAAGTTCGCGGCGTACTCGATGCGAAGGCCGCCTGCCCGCTGCAGATGCAATTCGTCCATCGGACCGACTTTGTGCGTCAGTTCATAAACATGGTCTGGGACCAACATCGTCACCCCAAACAATAGATAAAATCCCGCCACGGCCGCCAGCACATACGTCCCGGCTTGTTTCCTAGCAGTCGCGACAATCGCCACCATAGCGAGCAATGTCAGGGGCAATGCGTAGCAAAGATAAATGGGCGCCGCGAAAGGATATTGCACCAGGCTGCACATTGCCGCCAGCGAAATGAGCACCATTATTCGTTGCCGCTCTAGAGTACTTAGGCCACCGCGCTTGCTTGCTCCAATCAAGACGGCCGAACCAGACAGCACCACGAGCGGAGTAAGTGTCGCAACTGAATACCAAGCTGTTGAGACGACTCCGGCTAAGTTCGGGGCTTTAAGCAGCATCACCGCCAATGCAAGAGCGACGGCGGATCCAACAACCTTGCCCTGCAGCTGCCGCGCGTACATTGCCGCTGCGATTAACCCCGCCAGGCCGAGAGCGTAGATGCTGTACTCAATTCCTAAGGGTCGAATAACCCCTAGACCAATCGAGCGAGCTATGGCGCTGGAAGTGACCCCAGTAAAGAATCGCGCGAGCGCGCCTGACCTCGCGTAAGGGATTAGAAAGATCGTGATGGGTGCTAATACTCCGGCGAAAAACGGAGTCAATAGCCGTAGTAGGGCGCTAAATCTGCTTCTGGATGCCGCTTTTGGCGTATTCCGTTCGTTCAGGAGAATTACTGCGACCAACATGAACGACGGCAGCACAAACTGATAGATCTCGCCGCCTCCCAGACGCGCGCGGAATACATAAATTACCGTCGCCATGAAGAGAAAAAGCGCGCCAGTGCTGAACGCAAGATATAGACGAGCGCCTGTCGGAGCTTTTGTCGCTGACGATTCAAGAATCTCGTCGTCGTGATGTGAATCATTACTTTGTGAATCGCTTTGTTCACAGTAGGCGAGAAATAGCAACACTGCCGCTATATAGTAAACGCCAATTATTTTGATTAGGATCGATACCCCTCCGCATATCCCCGCCAGCAACAACCAGCGCGTTTTGCGCACGTCAAGATATCGTAGAAGCGCAGCGGCGCCGAAAGTCGCGAAAAACAGGTTGTACCAGGAGGGCATGGACGCGGGATAGTTCGGGAAGCTCCAAGCTACTGCCAACAGCGTGATCAGGCCGGCCGACACGGCGGATGTAAAGCGCAGAGCAACAAAGTAGACGGCGGGAATCCACGCCAGACAAAATAGAAATGCGCAGATTCTCAGCGACATCAGGCTTACACCGAAAACACGAAATGCCAAGGCGTGGATCAAGCTCAAGCCGCCGGTGTAGATCTCCGCAAAATCGCGATGCGGCAGTTGCCCTTGCATCACGCGTACAGCGCTTTCGCCAAGAATGCCATCATCGGCCGGGACCCACCCGCTGGAGATATGAGCCCCGATGTAACTTCCCGCAATTGTCAACACCGCGATCAGCACCATCCAGCGAAGCATCCAATGCTGAGCGACCGGCGAAACCGCGCTTTCGTGTGCGTTGCCTGTCAGCGACCCTGGGGGCTGCTCGCGAATCCTTATCTCCAGGCCCAACGCCTGTGAATTTCGAGAGTCACTTTGTATCTGTGACTCAGGTAGACTCTTATTCATCACATGCTTCGCTTTCCATTTTCACTTCGACTCCAGCGCCGTGAGTCGCATCTTCACTTCTTTACTGTCCTGATTCAATTGCAATGCCCGTTGATATTCCGTCCGAGCGGCGGTTATGTTTCCGCTCTGTTCCAGTGACTCAGCCAGCCAATAGTGATAGTCCCACACCTTCGAATCCATAGCTGCCGCCTGCCGCAGAAAAGGTTGTGCCTCCGCATTCCGACCGTCCCGCAAAAGCGCGCGGCCCAGAAAATGTTTAGGAGCCGCCTGTTCCGGAACTAACTGCACTGCTCGCCGCAATAGCTGCTCTGCTTCGTGATATTGCCCATCGAGTAAATTAATATTGCCGCAGTTATAGAGTGCCGAATAAAGATCAGGCTCCTTTTCCAGGATTTGTGAGCAGAGCGCGAGAGCCTGCTCATAGTCGCCCATTTCTCCGTACAGCCCGGCGAGGCCGGCCATACCGACTTCCGATTTGGCATACTCCGGATCAACGCGATCAAGCCAGACACGCCCTTCTTCAAATCGACCTGCGTGGATGTACGCTTCTGCCAATGCCAGTGGCCCATAGCCATACTCGGGATGTTCTCGCACCGCCAATTGCGCCAGTGCGATAGCGCGATCATGCGCGCCGCGCTGGCTGTATTCTTTTGCCAAGCCCGCGAGAGCGTATGGATTGCCAGGATAGAGCGCTTGACCGCGCATCAGCACGAGCAGATCACTTCCCCAATAGACCTGCTGAGCCACTGATGCGCACCCATAGGCGCCACACAGGGCCAGCACAGCGCATAACTGCACTGCTTGTGGGTTCCATCTTTTGAATGACGGCAAATGCCGAAGCCCTATCGCCAGTAGAATGGCGAATCCGATCGATGGCAGATACATGTAACGATCACGAACAAAATCGCCATTACCAAAGTTTCGCAGGTACAACGCCGGAGCCAACCCCACGAGCAGCCACCATCCCGCAAATGCAATCGTGGAGTTGTCGTCGCGACGATTCCAATACCACACTCCATACAGCGTCGTACCCAACACACACACTGGCAATACGATCTGACTAACGACGGCGGTTGTAACGTAAGGAGTGTAATAGAGTCCAGTTATACCAACCGGCAGCAGTAATTGCCGCAAATACGTCGACAGCACTAGAGGCAATGTTCGCAGGACATCTAACATCCCATGAGCCGGATCGAAGTGGCCGGTTGAGTGCAGCAGCGCGTGCTTTCGCAACAGGATGTAGAACAGGGTAACTAGCGCATAAGGTGCTGCCTCTGTGAGGCTGCCAAGTGCTTTTTGCGTTGATGATGACGCTTTATCTCGAACTGGATGCAGCCATGCGTAGATTGCCACCAGCGCGGGGAACATTACGGCCATTTCTTTGGTTAGTAACGCGCAGAAAAATAATGCAAGCGACCCAAGCCACCACGCTGTTTTTTGCTTTGTTCGAGAATGGCGATTCTCGAGATAACTTGCAAAGGCCAGTGCAGTAAATATTGTGACCATCGTGTCAGACGCTGCAGAGACCCATGTCACCGGTTCGATGTGAATGGGATGCACGGCAAAGATCAGTGCCGCCAGAGCTGCTGTCCAGTATTCCAATTCCAGTTTGCGCGCCAGCCAGAAGACCGATAGGACGGCTGCCACGTGAAGCAAAACCGCCCCCAGATGCCACCCCCATGGCCGCAGCCCAAATAAGGTGTAATTCAACATCGACCACGTCACAAAGAGCGGGCGGTAATACACCTGATGTCTTGCCACGTGATACCACAGGTCGCTGCCGAAAGCGCGTGGCAGATTGCTCCACGACCTGATGATGGGGCTGTTAACAATTTGCGGCCAGTCGTCCCACACAAATTCGAAAGAGAGCGAGCCGCTGTAGAGTACGAAAGTAACCAGGGCAAGAAGTGGAAGCATTATGCCCGGCTGGTGCAGATATTTTGCGAGCAGATCCATCGCGCTCGGTTGCGAACTTTCGTGGGTTTCGATCATCATGACTGAGCAGGATTGGCCGTCCGCTAAGATCAGCTCATCTTATCCCGCCGTTTCTGCGGGTGCATGTTACTCAGGTTACCTAGGTGTGCCACTTATTCCCATATTTCGTCCGGCTGCTTATGCGACGATCAGTCTATGGGGTCGGTCACCGGAGCCAAACCCGCTAAGACGCCGTTGCCGATTTTGTGCGTCGATCTTGACGGCACTTTGATCAGAGGCAACGTGTTTTGGGAGTGTATCCTCGTCCTCCTCAAGGCCGAACCGACTGCTCTCATCCTGCTGCCTTTCTGGCTGCTTTCGGGGCGAGCTTCTCTTAAGCGTAAACTTGCGGCCAGGGTGCACTTCAACCCTGCGTCTCTTACTTATCGACAGCCCGTTCTTGATCTTCTGCAGCGGGAAAAAGCTAACGGCCGCCGGATTGCCCTTACAACTGCAACCGATCGCACACTTGCCGAAGTCATTTCCGACTATCTGGGCTTGTTCGACGAAGTTCACGCCACCGATGGCGAACTGAATCTCAAGGGGGCGAACAAGGCGGCGTTTCTGTCGGAGCGTTATGGGGATGCGGGCTTCGATTATGTGGGGGACTCGGCCGCCGATGTCGAGGTGTGGCGTAGAGCCAGCGCAGCCTATGTGGTTGGGAGCGATGCTCGTGCCCGGCAAGCAGCCGCCGTCACTACTCTCAAAATTACGATTCTCGAACCGCGTGCTAGTTTACGCACCTGGGTCAATGCTCTACGCGGGCATCATTGGGCAAAAAATCTTCTGTTGTTTCTGCCTCTTGCACTGTCGCACAACATAGCTGCTGGGCCTGTTCTCCGGACCATTATCGGCTTCGTGCTCTATGGCTTTTGCGCATCCGGATTGTATATTCTCAACGACCTTTTAGACCTCCATTCTGATCGCGAACATCCCTGGAAAAAGGAACGGCCATTTGCTGCAGGCGACATTTCGATCCCTGAAGGATTAATCGCCTCCTTTATCTGTCTGTCAGTGGCGCTCGGTATTGGCTTTTTTCTCGACCCGCAATTTGCTCTCGCGCTGTCCGGTTACGCAGCGCTCACCATGTTGTATTCCCTCTATCTTAAGAAGGTCGCACTGCTTGACGTCTTTGTTCTTTCGAGTTTTTATAGTTTCCGCATTCTCGCGGGGGCTCTGATTTCCGAAACGCCGCTGTCGCAATGGTTCTTGGCATTCTCTTTGTTTTTCTTTCTTAGTCTGGCTATGGCCAAACGCTATTCCGAATTATTCCATGCCAGCGACTTAGTCAATGCGGGTAACTCGGGCCGCGGCTATCACACAGGCGACCGTGAAGTATTGCTATCCCTT
Source organism: uncultured Acidobacteriaceae bacterium (assembly GCA_963822025.1). Lineage (GTDB taxonomy): Bacteria > Acidobacteriota > Terriglobia > Terriglobales > Acidobacteriaceae > Acidiflorens. The sequence goes on from CAWGFW010000005.1 coordinate 564,296, forward strand.
GGTGTCGGCAGCAGCTTTTCCGCGGTCGTGATCTTCAGTCTATACGTTCACAGCCAGGAAGTACGTGTTCTTTATTCGTCGCCAGAATTTCTGTTTTGCCTTTGTCCGATCATACTTTATTGGCTCAGCCGCACATGGCTGTTGGCGCATCGCGGCGAACTTAACGAGGATCCGGTTACCCTGGCTATACGAGATCGGGTAAGTTACGGCGTCGCGCTGGCCTCGGCGGCTGTAATCGCTGCGAGCATGATGCACCTGAAATGGTAGTAAGCGGTCAGTAACGGTGCGCTCTTAGCAGTTAGTGGCTTAACACAAGGCTCGGTTACTATGTCAGGACAATCAGCGGCGACTTTGCGCAAGCGGACGGTAGCATCGTCACCGCCTGGGGAAATTCTTTCGTGGGGACGTTACCCTAAGACTTCACATAGCCAAGTTCATAGGCCAGCATGGAATGATCAGGTGCCGGAAATTCTTCAAACCGCCGCGCCGGATTCTCTGCTTCCTTATGGCCTCGGCCGTAGCTATGGGGATTCTTGCCTCAATGCCGGCCGCGAACTTATCGACTGCCGGCGTCTCAACCGCATTCTCGGGTTCGACGAATCTACTGGGATGCTACGCTGCGAAAGCGGCGTCAGCCTCTCCGACATCATCGATGTATTTCTTCCGCGAGGATGGTTCCTTTCCGTCACGCCAGGCACTCGCTTTGTAACGGTCGGCGGGGCCATCGCCAATGATGTTCATGGCAAGAATCATCACTGTGCCGGAACGTTCGGGAGTCATGTGCGTCAAATCGGGCTGCATCGATCGAACGATGGACTGGTGGCCTGTGGTCATAACGACAATCCTGACATGCTGCGCGCCACGATCGGCGGCCTCGGATTGACGGGGGTGATCGCATGGGCCGATCTTCAGCTAAAACGTGTACCAGGCCCCTGGATTGATGCAGATTTGGTTCCCTTTCAATCGCTCGGTTCGTTTCTTGATCTTAGTCGTGAGAGCGATGGACACTTTGAATATACGGTGGCATGGCTCGACTGTTTTGCCGGAAAAAATCCGCGCGGTATTTTTTTTCGGGGGAATCATGCCGTCAGTGAGGGAAAGGAATTTCGTCCAAAGCGCGGGCCAAAAGTACCCTACGCGCTGCCTGCGTGGATGCTCAATCGTTACGCGGTAAGAGTGTTTAACAATATTTACTACAAACTTCATGCAGGAAAGAGAGGATCAGATGTTGTGCCCTACGATTCCTTTTTTTACCCTCTTGATTCCATTCGTCAATGGAACTTGCTTTATGGCAAGCAGGGTTTTCTGCAATATCAGTGCGTAATACCGGAAACTAATTTGGAGGCTATCGAGGAGTTATTGGATCGCGTCGCGCGCTCGGGCATGGGATCTTTCCTGGGCGTCCTGAAGCAATTCGGCTCCGCGCCGTCTGCCGGGATGCTTTCCTTTCCGCGACCGGGTCTCACCATTGCACTTGACTTCGCGATGCGTGGCGAGCGCACGCTACAACTTATGCAATCGCTGGATGAAATCGTCCAACAAAGCGGAGGAGCGCTTTATCCCGCCAAAGACGCGCGCATGAGTCCAGCGCTGTTTGAGGCATCGTTTCCGCGCTGGCGCAGCTTCGTCCCGTATATCGACCCGAAGATGTCGTCTTCGTTTTGGCGACGCGTGACGGGGGCACAAAGATGAAGAAAATAGTCATTCTGGGCGCCACCTCAGGCATCGCTGTTGAAGTTGAGCGCGTATTGGCTCGCCAGGGTTACGAGTTACTGCTCGTAGGCCGTTCACCGCAACGGCTCGCAGAAATTCAAGCCGACTTACTCATTCGCGGGGCGAAGACTGTTGCCACTCATGCAGCAGACTTGGCTTTTATTCAACAGCATTCTGTCGTTTTTAACTTTGTGCGACGCACGTTTTGCGATTACGACACGGTGTTTTTGGCTTACGGGTCCATGCGCGATCAGAAGGAGTCTGAAGCTTCTGTCGATGTGCTGCTCGATGAGTTACAGGTAAATTTTGTAAGTGCCACCGCGATTCTGACTCTGTTCGCAGCCGACTTAGAGCAACGTCGCACGGGATGTATAGCCGCTATTACTTCCGTTGCCGGAGATCGTGGGCGTCGATCTAACTACGTTTACGGATCCGCCAAAGGTGCGCTTTCTTTGTTTCTCCAGGGACTGCGCAGCCGGCTTTATCCCGCAGGCGTGCGGGTTATTACCATCAAGCCGGGGCCGGTGCAGACTTCGATGACCGATCATATGCCTAACTCGGCGCGGTTCGCCGATCCGGAGCACGTGGCGCGCGATATTGTCCGCGCTCTTGAACGCCGATCACCCGACGTTTTATATACTCCGAGGATCTGGCGCTACATCATGAGCGGGGTGCGGCAGATTCCGGAGACAATTTTCAAACGCTTATCTTTCTGACGGCTCGCCTGCTGATTTGCCAAACGGAAAGGGCCGCATCGCTGCGCCCCTTCGCGTCACTAAGAGTATAAGTAATTACCGCCTGCCCCGACCACCGCCGCCGCCGGAGTGGCCACCACCGTGACCTCCCTGGCCGCCGCCGGGACGTCCTCCTCGCCCTCGACGACGACGATTGCGGTCACGATCGCCTCCGCCGCCCGGGCGTCCTTCGCGTGAACCTTCCGGACGTCCCGCACCAGCTTCAACCGAGGCAACGACTCCGTCGACGCGGTTGAAGTTCGGTTCATCATCGGCGTCGAAATCGGCGCCGCCTTCGATCACTGCCGTAGGCGCGCCCTGCGAAACTGGCGCAGATGGAGTGGATGGAGCGGGCCCTGCGGATTCGTCCATCTCGGGAGGAGGTGGAGCGCCACCACCCATTTTTGCGCGCTGCTCTTTTAGAATCGCCTTGCGAGACAGCTTGATGCGATTGCCTTCGACGGCGAGAACTTTCACCAGCACCTGGTCGCCTTCTTTGAGTTCGTCGCGAACATCTTTGATTCTGTGTTCGGCCACTTCGCTGATGTGGAGCAGGCCGTCGAGGCCGGGCAGAATCTCGACGAATGCTCCGAAGTCGGCCAAGCGGCTGACTTTGCCGAGATAAGTCTTCCCTACTTCGGCCGACGCCGTCAGATCGCGAATAATCTGCAACGCCTTGTTCGCGGAGACTTCATCGTTCGAGGCGACGTTGACCTTGCCGGAATCTTCAACGTCGATTTTGACACCGGTCTGCTCGATGATGCTGCGAATCATTTTGCCGCCGGGGCCAATCACGTCGCGAATCTTGTCGACTGGAATCTGGAGAGTGTAGATACGCGGCGCGTAACTCGAAACCTTCACGCGCGCTTCATTCAGGATCTCGTCCATTTTACCGAGAATGAACAAACGGCCACGCTGCGCCTGCGCCAGCGCTTCGCGCATGATCTGCGAAGTGATGCCAGCGACTTTAATATCCATTTGCAGCGCGGTGATGCCGTCTTTGGTTCCGGCAACTTTGAAATCCATGTCGCCATAGTGATCTTCGGCACCGGCGATATCGGTCAGGATGGCATAGTTATCGCCTTCTTTCACCAATCCCATGGCGACTCCGGCTACGGGAGCTTTCAAGGGAACGCCTGCATCCATCAGCGAAAGTGAGGCACCACAAATCGTGGCCATTGAGGATGAGCCGTTGGATTCGAGGATGTCGGAGACGACGCGCATCGCGTAGGGCCAGTTGTCTTCGGTGGGAAGAACGGCGGACACGGCACGCTCGGCTAATGCGCCGTGGCCGATTTCGCGGCGTCCGGCACCACGCATGAAACCAACTTCTCCGACCGAGAAGGGCGGGAAATTGTAGTGGAGCATGAAACGCTTTTTGGCTTCGCCTTCGAAGCCTTCGAGACGCTGCATGTCGTCGCTTGTGCCGAGCGTAGTCGTGACCAAGGCCTGAGTTTCGCCGCGGGTGAAGACGGCGCTGCCGTGAGCGCGAGGCAGGACTCCAGCTTCGATCCAGATTTCGCGGATCTGGTCGAACGCACGCCCATCGGGACGACGCTTGTGATCGATGACCTGGTTGCGGAAAATGCGTTCGCGGAGAATCTCGTAATACTTCTTGATCTTCGCCTTTTCCTTATCGGCGCTGTCGCCTTCGGGGACGGCAGCGAGCAATTCCTTTTCGATGACGCGAACCAGTTCGTAGCTCGCGGCTTTCTGATGCTTCGCGGTATCGAGAGCGTCGCTCAGCCGAGCGCCGATCTTCGATTCCAGGCTCTTAAAGTAAGACTCGTCGAATTCAGGCGGCGTTACCTGGCGTTTTGGCTTACCGACCTTGCTGCGGAGTTCGCTGATGGCAGCGCAAATTTTCTTAATTTCGGTGTGGGCGAATTCGATCGCGTCCACCACCGTCTCTTCTTTTACTTCTTTCGCGCCCGACTCGATCATGACGATTGCATCGGCGGTGCCGACGACCATGATATTGAGCAGGCCGTCGCGCATTTCAGCGTAGGTGGGATTGGCGATGAAGCGGCCATCCACCAGGCCCACGCGCACGGCGCCGATCGGACCGAGAAACGGAATATCCGAGACGGTGAGGGCGGCGGAAGCGGCGTTGATGCCGCAGACGTCGGGATCGTTTTCAGTATCGGCGGAGAGAACGAAGGCGATGACTTGAGTCTCGTTGCGAAAGCCATCGGCGAACATCGGCCGCACGGGGCGGTCGATCTGGCGGCTGGTAAGCACTTCACGCTCGCTCATGCGGCCTTCACGCTTGATAAAGCCGCCGGGGATGCGTCCGCCGGCGTAAGTGTATTCGCGATAGTCAACGGTGAGCGGGAAAAAATCGATGCCTTCACGCGGCTCGGGATTGGCGGTGGCAGCGGCGAGGACAACATTTTCGCCGAAGCGCACAACGGCAGAACCGCCCGCCTGCTTGGCAAGTTTTCCAGTTTCAAAAGACATTTGTTTCCCGCCTGTGAGATCGACGGAAACTTTTGTGGCTTCAGGTTTCATAATCATCCTTATATTGGGCAGAAGGGGCAGGCGCGCGATTAACGGAGTTCGCGTGGACAGGCACATGCCAAGGCCGCGGTTGGGAACGCACTTTGCTAAGGCTCACGTGACCTGGAAACCCAGATCTGAAGCCGGCCTCACAGGAAGCCGGCGCGCGGTTATTTGCGGATGCCGAGCTTGGAAATGACGGTTTTATACCGTTCCGAGTCGTACTTCTTCAGGTAGTCGAGCAAACTTCTGCGCCTGCTCACCATCATGAGAAGTCCGCGGCGCGAGCCGTGATCTTTCTGGTGCGTCTTGAAGTGTTCCGTCAGTTGACCAATGCGCTCGCTTAACAGCGCGATTTGGACCTCGGGACTGCCAGTATCGGTAGCGTGCGTGCGATACGTGTCAACGACGGATTGCTTTTGCTCTCTGGCTAACACTAACCTGTTGCACTCCTGTCTCTTCTCGTTTTCGTAACGTGTTCGATGGTAACACGTGGGTGCGGAGGGTGGCAAACGAAGGCAGCTGTCGGTTGTCGCAGAGAATTCGGAACCAAGTATGGAACTAGGATGTCTGCAGTCAGAACACCCTATCGGTTCGGGGCGATGTGCGGCGTCGCTAGATTAGAGGTTATACTGAAGTAAGACAAATTAAACTCAGGATGCGGCAACTTTCTGCTTATCCAGTAGATATCGAGCCAGCCTTGGAGACGATGCGCGTAGCCGCCATCATAACGAAAATAGAAACACGGGGAGATTGTGTATGCCACGAGGCCGATCAACTTTCAGCAAACGACAGAAAGAACAAGCGCGCCAACAGAAACAGCGCGACAAGAACGAGCGCAAGACGCAGCGCAAGCAGGATCAGCCCGAAGGTGCTGTAGTGGACGAACAGGAAGAATTGCGTTTGATGCGCGAGCACGCTGCCGAGCAAGCGGCCCTATTCCGCATCGGCGCTGAGGACGACGAACCGGTCTCGACCGAACTCGCCATGCCACACGGAACCAAGGCCGTCGATCGCTAAAGCTTACCGAGCAGCCGGACGGGGAATGTCTTCGCCCGTCCGGTGTCCATCCAAACTACGTCAAAACTAAACAAAAACTTCACCCGGCAGAGCTGTCAGCGTGCGCGATGCAAGCGTATTTTGCACAAAACGCTTGGGCTGGGCATTTTCCGAGGCAGACGCATTGACCTGCTTGCGTTCGATGCGCAACTTCAGAGTGCGCTCGATGTCGCGAAGAGCAAGATTCTCGGCGGCCGTGAATAATGTGGAGGCCCGGCCCTGAGAACCGGCGCGTCCGGTGCGGCCGACGCGGTGAATGAAATCTTCCGCCATCTTGGGCAAATCGTAGTTGATGACGTGCGCGACATCGTCGCAATGCAAGCCGCGCGATGCGATGTCGGTCGCCACCAGCACCTGATATCGGCCTTCTTGAAAGCCGCTCAGGGCGCCGTTGCGCTGCGACTGGGTGCGGTCGCCGTGAATCATGGCGGAGGAGAACCCATCGCGCTCGAGTTCCTGAGCCAGCCTCTGCGCGCCGCGCTTGGTGCGCGTGAAGATCAGGGTCTGTCCCTTTTCCCCATACAGCAACTGTCGCAGAGTATCCAGCTTCTCGGAGGGGCGAACTTCGTAGGCTTCGAGTTGAACGCTCTCCGCCGGCTTCAGCACCGAGCCGAGCGCGATGCGCACCGGGTCGCGCGTGTAGTCGTTGACCAACGCGGCCACCGATTGCTCCATGGTGGCGGAGTAACAAAGTGTTTGGCGACGCTGTGGCAGAATTTGCAGGATGCGCCGGATGGCGGGAAGAAAACCCATATCGAGCATGCGATCGGCTTCGTCGAGGACGAGAATTTTCACGTGCCGCAGGTCGGCAAATTTGCGGGTGATGAAATCCTGCAAGCGGCCGGGAGTGGCGATGACGAATTCGCAGCCGGAACGCAGACTGTTAATCTGCGCCTTCTCGGCTACGCCGCCGATGACAAGCGCGGCCTTTGGCATGTTCTTGTCGCGTAATTGTTCGTACTGCTCATGAACCTGCATGGCGAGTTCACGCGTGGGTAAAAGGACGAGAGCACTGACGTTCTTGGATGGGGTAACCCTCAGCATTTCGATGATCGGAATTAGAAACGCCAGCGTCTTGCCGGTGCCGGTCTGGGCGGTACCGATTACGTCCTTGCCTTCAAGGGCAGGAGCAATGGCGCGCGCCTGGATGGGTGTGAGGGTAATAAATTGAGCTGCCGCCAGTTTCTGCTGCAAGGCAGCAGACAAGGGCAGTTCTGTAAATGTGGTCATTCGATTGTTTTCTTTCTGGAGGGGCTTAAGTTTCTCAGACACTTGTCGAGAGTTCGCATGCCGCTCGCATTGTTAGATTGGCGCTGGAACCAGGCGGGCAGGAAATGCGGAAGTGGTGCGGATCCATCGGGATCCCCGCGTAACTAGCAAACCGTAGCAATAGCGTTAATAGCAGTATAGCAGATAGCTCGGCGTGGCGGAGTTACGTTGGTACCTAGTCGATCAACTCCATCGAGGGGATGAAGGCTGAAATCGCCCAACAAGAACGGGCCAGCATTTCGCCGGCCCGCTCTGCTCATAGTTGGTTGAGTGTTCGTTGAATGTCGACCTACTTCGCCGCGGCTACCGCCGAGACAAAACTCGCGCCATTCGGTGTACCCAGTCCCGTTACATCGTCCCATCCTGGCCCCGTGGTCAGCGAACTGTCGGTGCCGAAGCTGATCGCGTACCAGCGAGTCGAGGTTCCGTTATACAGAGCCCCAATGAAATCGGTGGAGCTCTGCACTGGCGCCAACAGCTCGGCAGACGAGTAGTTGACCGGCGCCGCAGGTGGAGTGTGAGTGGAGCCACTGACGTTGTCAGGTCCGTTTACGGCGAGAACGTCGGTGATCGCATTCGCGGGCAGACCGTAGAGAATCGGCGCCGCCTGCCCTAGCCAAGTGCCAGCAGCTTGCGTGGAGATCGCCCACATCCCCGCAAACATCGGAGACGCGAGGCTGGTTCCACCCACGACACTGATGAACTGCTCTCCACCTTCGGTGTCGATAAATTCGACGCCGGTGTAGGGATCGGCGAGGTAGGCGATGTCAGGCACCAGCCGCCAGCCGCCGGGCAAGCTCGACTGGTACGAAGGCTTCGGCCAGAAACCGCTGGTTCCGCCGCCCGCTCCGAAGTAGAAGCCGATGAAGTCGGGCGGAATAATCGGCGTGTTGGGAGTTGCGTTGGCGATACGGGTCAAGTTGGTTCCCCAGCCGGTCTGCAACATCATGGAGTAGTTCTGGTTGATAAAGAGGCTGGTGCCGCCGATCCCAGTCGCGTAGGGAGCAGCCGCCGGCATGGAAACAGTGGTCACGCCATAGGCGAGAAGATCGTCTCCGCTGTCGCCGCTGGAGAAGTTGACGGAGACGCCGAGCGCAGCCCCCAACTCGCAGAGGTCGTTTTGCACCGTAAGTTCGGCGGGGTCTTCCTCGATCAGAACGATCTCGCCGATACCGTAGCTATTGGAGATTACCGGTCCCAGCCCGGTCTCTATGCCGTAGAGAACCGAGAGGTCGAGGTTGGTAAAGGAGTTGTCGGCGGCCAACAGGAGAGCGATGTTTGCTCCGGGGGCAACTGTATGCGACCACTCAACGTCGAGGCTGGTCTCTACATCCCATCCGCAAGTGTTGCCACCGCAATTAGTGGGGCCGGTGGGGTAGTAGATGGTGAAATTGCTTGAACGTCAACGCGGGCAGATCGTTGATCTGCGAGAAGACATTGGCATCGCCCGTGATGGTATCGGAACCGTAGGCATCGACGATGACCACGGTTTGGCCGGTGCCATCAAGATGCTGTTTGTAGAGCGGAGTCAGACCATAAGCCTTGGCCATTTCCGGCGCGTCGTAGCCGCAAGGCGGAAGATGCGGAGGCCCATCCTGGATGGGGCCGCCATAACGGCTGCCGGAATAGATGGCATAAGGGCCGCCGCCACCGGTCTTGAAGGTGCGGGTCGTGGTTCCGCGCAGGCAATTGGCGTTGTAGTACTGCTGTGCTGCCGCACCTTTAGCCAGCGGAAAGTTCGCAAACGGTTTGCCGGTGTCAGGTTCGATCGGGCGCACTGCGTAGTTTTTGTATACCAGGTCGGAAAGACCCTGAACTGCGGCGACCACCTTGCCAGCGTCGCCGGGAATAACGGCCTCGGCGCTGGGCACGCGATGTTCTTCTCCATTCAGCGATACGCGGTTCAGTTGCACTCCGGTCGCGCGTTCAACGTCGCCCACTGTACCGCGCGCGGTCACATAATGATTGAGTTTGTCGGTTGCCACAATGCTGAGATTGTGAGCCTCAAGATATTGCTTCACGGTCGCGAGATCGGCAGTGCTGGGAGCGAACCTGTCCTGATACTGTTTGAGAGTGAGCCAATGATGGTAGCTCGGCGAATTCTTGTCGTACATCTGTCGCACCAACTCGTCAAAGCCGGCTTTATTTTGCTGCTTGATCCAGAACGTCACTGACATTGGTTTTGTTTGGTCTTCGGCACCGAGGATTTGCGTATTCGGCAAAGCTCGGACGCCACTGGCTGCCTGCGCGAACGCCGGAACGGCGATGAGCAAAGCAGCTAGACACGCAAGCACAGCTGGAATCAATCTTCTCGTATTTTTGGACATAAACTCTCCTGGGAAGAACGGTAAGTTTGCCCACCATCGCAGACGGGCGTCCATCGGTAGGCCGGAGTGGGGGAAAGGGTCGTCGGTGTTTGCTTGAGCACTCGCCGAAAGATTCTGCACTGCCCGACTGGAATGGTCAGCACAAAATGGTCAGTACAATCGACGTAACGCAAAAGGAATCACCACCGGCACCGAAAGGGTTGGAACCATACTTACGCCGTATGGGAACGGGTGTCAACCGGCGTTCGCGGCGAATAGAAATGGTTTGCAGTAAAGCCGCAGAATAGTGCCGCTGGCAATCTTGGCTTCGAAAGCCTTATTGGCCGCCGGATTTCGCCGCTCGCTCCGTTTTCGTCGCTGGCTCTGGGTGCACTTCATATTCGGGATGGGGAATGCCCATCAACCATTTATCGAACCAGCCGACAATGTTGTCGAGACGCTCGATGCGGTGCCATGGCTCACCGGAGCGCGACAGTTCGTGCGTCTCGCGCGGAAAAACCACCATCGCAGTCGGACGCTTCAAATACTTGAGCGCGCGAAATAATTGCTCTCCGCCGGAGTCTTGTGGAGTGCGGTAATCGGCCTGCCCCAGGATAAACATCATGGGCGTGTGAATTTTTTCAACGAATGTGATGGCCGAGCGGTCGGCGTAGTCCTTGGGATCCTGAAACGGCGGCGCCTTGAACCATTGCGGTTGGAATAAAGTGAAATCGGCGGTGTACCACCATGAGGCCCAGTTCGATATATCGCGTTGCGATACAGCGGCGGCAAAGCGATCGGTCTGCGTGACTGTCCAGTCGGTGAGCACGCCGCCTCCGCTTCCGCCGGTGACGCCAAGCTTCTTGGGGTCGACGTAGCCGCGCTTGAGTAGTTCGTCGACTCCGACCATCAGGTCGCGATAGTCATCTCCAGGGTAGTGATATTGAATGATGTTGCCGAAATCCTGTCCGTAGCTGGTCGATCCACGCGGATTGATGTAAAGCACCACGTAACCCTTGGCCGCCATCCACTGAAATTCGTGATCGAAGACCCAGCCATACGCGGCGTGCGGTCCGCCGTGGATATCGAGGATCATGGGATATTTCTTCTTCGGATCGAAATCTGGCGGCTTCTGGATCCATCCTTGAATCGGCAGGCCGTCGAAGCTTTTGTAATTAATTTCATCGGGCTGAGTGAGATTCAGCTGCGACCAGAGCGGCTTGTTGAGGTCGGTGATGCGGGTTTGCGCGCCGCTTTCGGCGTCGCCTGTCTTCACCGTGAACAGGTCGCCAATCACGACCGGGGTAGAGATCAATGCAACGGCGGTGCGCGTATCCGGTGTGATAGAGAAATCGAGCACGGCTTGATCGCCGTGGGTGATTTCGGTGACCGCTCCCGTCTGTGTGTCAACGCGAACGATCGGAGTGCGGCCCTGCTTCTCTACGATATCGAAAAGCCAGCGGCCGTCGGGCGACCAGGAAAGTGCGGCGCGACCACCTCCGCGCGGGGCAGCGTTATCGCCGAACACGGAACTGCCCATATCGAAGTCGTAATTCGCCGTGAGATTTCGCGGTTGCGCATTCGCGATCAGATCCATAACCCAGAGGTCGGGCTGCGAATAGGACCGCACGGGCTGCGTAACCGAGCCGTGGAAAGCGATTCGGCGCCCATCGGGGCTGAACTTAAGACTGTAAATGCTCATCGGAATGGTGGTTAACTTTTCGGGCGAACCACCGTTGGAAGCTACCGAATAAATTTCCGTGCTGCCTGTCTCGTAATAAGGTTCGTCAACGTGGCTGGTGAGGAAATAGATGCGCGAACCGTCGTGGGTCCAGACAATTCCGCCTTCGTCATAATCGCCGGTGGTAAGTTGCAACGGCTTGCTTGGCTCATCGGAGGTCGTCGGCACGTCGATTACCCAGATGTGATCGTGGCGCTTGTAATCGATATAACCTTCGTCATTGTCGCGATAAACGGCGCGCGTAATGATGTGGATGTCGGACTCGCGGTCGGCGTCGGAGTCAGCCTTGGATGCAGTCGAGGCGTTCGCGGCAGCGGATTCTTTGCCCTCGGGCTTGGTGTTCTCGCCCGCCTTCGCTTCGTTTTTCTTGTGCTGTTCTTTATCGATATCTTCTTTTGTGGTCGTGCTGGAGAAAGCGATGCGCTTGCCGTCCGGCGACCAGACCGGGCCTGCCGCGCCTTTGGGCAGATCGGTGATGATGCGGGCTTCGCCGCCTGACAACGACAGAATCGCAATTTGCGGTGGGCGAGGCTTGCCGCTGTCGTCTTTGTCCCCGCCCCGCACGAATGCGACGCGCGTGCCGTCCGGAGACCAGCGCGCGTGCGAATCATGTTTGCCGTTGGTGAGACGGAGCGGAGATTCGTTGCCGGAGGTCGCGACCATCCAAATCGAAGTCTCGTAGCCGGTGTGCTTCTCGTCCGTTACCACGCGCGTGAAGACAGCGCGCGAACCGTCCGGCGAGACCTGCGGATCGCCGATCCACACGAAATTGAAAAGATCTTTTTCGGTGATGAGGCGCTTCGCGCCACTCGCCTGCGGGCTAGAACTCTGAGCGGTCATCGTGGAGGCGATTGCGAGACCAAGGATGAATGAAGCAATGATTGGCCGAATGGCAACGGTGGAAGCACGTGATTTCATGAATAACCTCGAACGCGCCGCTGTATCGCTAGCGCCTGTGAATTATAGCGCTGACTTTTTCCGATCGCTCATTTTCTCAGCGATCGCACTAGCGTCGTCAAGCATTTTGTCGATGCGACGAGAACGCGCATCGGGAGTTCTGTAATAGAAAATGCCAAATAGATGCCCGCGACGGCGCGACGGCGACATCGATTCCCAACCGGCGCGAGCCTGGGGATGGCGCGCAAACGCTACCTGCAGAACGGGCGGCAATTCCCGTTCCGCCTCCATGACATTAAGTAAGCGTTCTGCGAGTTGCTCGGCGCGCCGCACGCGCGCGGCGGTGCTTTTAGGTTCATCAATCCATTTCGCGATGTCGTTGCGCGTCGAGTGATTCAGGCCGTCATACCAACGCAGGAGCACGCGGCCTTCGCGACCCAGATCGTCGGTGAGAATGCGCTTCAACTCTTCGGGCATGACTACGGACCGTTTTTCGCTATCGAGTTCAATGCGAAAACGGGCGACACTGCCCTCGTAGGCCCGAGCTCCCTTTTGCATGCGCTTGTTGATCAGCAGAAAGTGGCGGCCGTCGCGGCGAGGAAACAGCGAAGTGCGGAATACAAACCCGTTAATTTCGCCCTTTACTTTGATCTGCCCACGCAACCCCCACACCGTGGTTGCATCCAATGGCACGTGGACAATAATCCAATTGAGCCGCGAACGCAGGCGTTCGAGCCGCGCCTCAAAACGTTGCGCGGCGGGGGCCTTGGCTTGAGAGGCTTTCGGCATGGGCGGAGACCAGCGTCGGCATTCTAATATGAACGTGCAATTATCAAGAAGGCACGAGGAGACGCCGGACGCGAGTTAAACTGTTGAAAGAGTAATCGGGAGAAATTGTGATCTGTCCGAAATGCGGTGAGGACAATTCGGAGAATTTCCGATTTTGCGGAATGTGTGGGACCCCGCTCGAAGCGCGCCGCCCGTCGGGCGCGCCGGCGATGGACCCGCTCTCAGCGTTCCCTCCTAAAATCTTGCCCAGAGTGACGAACACTCCGGAGGCGGCGAAGCCGGCGGTCGCGGAGGCTGAGGCCAGGCCCGTCAACAAACCCGTTCCTCCGATCAGCGGACCATCGATGCTGGGACTCAATCAGCCTGTGGCCGTTCAACCCACCTCGCATCACGCGAACGCAAGCCAGTCTGTTCCGAGCCAGCCGAGCGCCGTTCATGCGAGTCCCGGTCCGCCGAGCATTGACCTGCTGCGCGAAACGTCTTTCTCCGGCTTCGATTCTTTCCTGGAGCCCGAGGAATCGAAGACTAGCGTGGGGCGGATCCTGTTGCTGCTGGTGCTCCTCGTTGGTTTGGGCGTCGCGGGTTGGTGGGCGTATACAAACTATGTTGGCGCTACTGAAAGTCGGAAGTTGCAGACTGCGATTACAAATGCCGATCAACCTCCGGCAAGCGACTCCGCAGAAAAGCCAACTGCGGCGCCGGTTGACGCGCCGCAAGACAAGCCGTCAACAAAATCCGCCGCTTCGGATACGGCGGCAACGCCGGATAACGGCTCATCGCAGGCGACTTCGCCTCCGGCAGCGGCGCCGACGGCGACGGCTGCAGCCGATGGGCAGCCTGAGAATACCAATCCGAAGGCCACGGACAACGAAGTGAAGCCGGCGGCTCCGCCGCAGCCATCAGCAGCGACACCGGTAACTCCCAAGGCCGGCCCAGCCCACAGGACCGCAGCTAAGCACGAACCACTGGTGGCCGCGACGAGGATGCCGAGCCGGCCCGAGCCCGCTGCAGCGGATACAGGAGACGCAGCCTTCCGCCGAGGCGAGGCCTATCTCTACGGAAGGGGCGTTCGAGAAAATTGCGATGAGGCGGTAAAGAATCTTAAGATGGCCTCGGCGCAATCGAATGCCAAGGCGCGAAGCACTTTTGGAACCATGTACGCTACCGGCCACTGCGTGGCGCGCGATCTGCCGACATCGTATCTATGGTTCGCGTTGGCTTTGCGCGCCGATCCGACGAATCAGATTCTGGAAAAAGATTTGAACGCGATCTGGAATCAGATGACGCCGCCAGAACGGCAGCAAGCCACAAGAATGAAACAGTGAGAACGGATCGGGGCCATCTATTGATAGCCTCACTCGCCGCTCGGCACGAGATTCAGCGCCTTTTTCACCGTGCCGCGTTCCGTCATGATCTTCTGCTGTAGCAGCGTGATCGCATAGATCAACTGCTCGGGGCGCGGCGGACAGCCGGGAACATAAATATCGACAGGGATGACCTGATTCACGCTCTGCACCAGCGCGTAGTTATTGAAGACGCCGCCCGACGTGGCGCACGCGCCCATGGAAATGACCCACTTCGGCTCCGGCATCTGTTCCCAGAGTTGGCGAATGACGGGCGCCATTTTGTTGGAGACACGGCCGGCGATAATCATCAGGTCTGACTGGCGAGGTGACGGGCGGAAGACTTCCGCGCCGAAGCGCGCGATATCAAAGCGCGATGCGCCCATCGACATCATTTCAATGGCGCAGCAGGCGAGGCCAAACGTCATCGGCCAGATGGAATTTTTGCGCATCCAGTTGACAGTCGAATCGAGGGTCGTCATCACGATGCCCGCCGGGACACCGTCTCCGTAAACCAGTTCCTTGACTACCTTCTTGCCGTTTTCAACGTCAACGTAGGGGCCGAAGTTGAGTTCTGGAGCCATGGCTATATTTTAACCGCAGAGACGCCGCGTGCGCGGAGCAAAACCAACTTTCGATTCTTGGCGTTTCAGTAGTGAAATGCTGTTAAGGGTTCACCACGATTTTCCCAAACATCTGGCTCTTCTCCAGATACTCGTGCGCTGTGCGTAGCTGGTTCAGCGGAAAGGTATGGTCGATCACCGGCTTGAGGCGCCCGGCAAAGACGTGGCCGAGCACTTCGTGCAGTTCGCTCATTGTGCCCATGTATGATCCCAGGAATGCCAATTGGCGCGAGAAGAGAAAGCGCAGATCAAGTTCGATTTTCGGGCCTGTCGTCGCGCCGCAGGTCACCAGCGTACCTCCCGCTTTCAGCGATTTGACGCTCTCGTCCCAGGTCGCCTTGCCAACATGTTCGATGACGATGTCGACGCCTTCAAAGTTGGTGATTTTGCGGACCTCCTGCGAAATCTTTTGCTGATAATGGTTGATAACGAAGTTAGCGCCGAGTTCGCGGGCTCGTTCCATCTTCCGTTCATCGCCCGCTGTAGCAATCACTCGCGCGTGAAACATTTTCGCAATCTGGATGGCGGCAATTCCCACGCCTGAATTTGCGCCCAGCACCAGCACGGTCTGTCCGGGACGGATCGCGGCGCGCCCTGTAAGCATGTGCCACGCTGTAACAAAAACCAGGGGAACACTGGCGGCCTCATTGAAATCGAGCCAGTCGGGAATAGGGATGACATTGACGGCCGGCACTGCAATCAATTCGCAGTTGCCGCCGTCCACCGCGTTGCCGAGGACGGCGAATTGACGGCACTCATTCTGCAGGCCGGCTACACATTTCACACAGCGATTGCAGGAAACCATCGGCGCCAGCAGCACGCGCTGGCCGGCTTTGAGGTCGTTAATGTATTCACCGACTTCGACGATTTCGCCGGCGATGTCGCTGCCTAGAATGTGGGGGAGATTCACGCCCGGCAACCCTTTTCGCACCCATATATCAAGGTGATTGAGCGCACATGCCCGGACGCGTACTAGAACCTGATCCTTGCGCGGCTTCGGGTCGGGCACATCTTCGTAGGTGAGAACTTCCGGCCCGCCGAACTGATGAATACGAACAGCTTTCATGAGGACTCCTGGGCATTGACAGACTAAATTTGAACTCTACAAACTAGCACAGATTTTTTCGGCAGGCGCGCAAGCTTGAAGCCGCCGATGTTTGACGTTCACCGCTCCGCAAACCATAATCAGCGTATGGACCTCTACGAGGAGATCGTCCGCCTGCGCAAAGAAGGCCGGCGCGGCGCCGTGGCTACGATCGTCAATGTGCGCGGATCGATTCCGTCATTCAAGACGGCCAAGATGCTGGTGCGCGACGATGGCTCGATCGCCGGGACAATCGGCGGCGGCTGCGTTGAGGCGGAGGTGTGGCAGGCGGCACGCGATGTGATGGAATCGGAGAAGCCGCGCACGCTGACCTTCGATCTCAATCAGGATCCGAAGTACGACAGCGGGCTCGTCTGTGGCGGAACGCTTGAAATTTTTGTCGAGCCGGTTTTGCCTCCGGCGGATCTTTATATTTTTGGCGCCGGCCACGTCGCGGCGAGTCTTTATAAAGTCGCGCGCCTTGCAGGATTCGACGTAACCATAATTGATGATCGCGAAGCTTACGCCAACCGCGAACGCTTTCCCGAAGCGCAGCAGGTTATTGCTGAAGATTTCGATAAGGCGGCGGCTGAGCTCACGCCGAGCGAATCTTCTTACATCGTAATCGTCACGCGCGGGCATCGCGACGATATGCGAATGTTGCGCTGGGCGGTGCAGACTCCAGCGCGTTATATTGGGATGATCGGGTCGAAACGGAAGACGATTACCATTTTCAAAGAGCTGCAGCAGGAAGGCCTGCCGGCCCATTTATTCGATCGAGTCCACTCGCCGATCGGGCTGGATATCGGAGCCATCACACCGGAAGAGATTGCCGTCTCCATCACCGCCGAACTAATTGCAAAACGGCGAAAGGTAGAGCGTGATCTACCTCACATGAGCTGGTTCCATCGACGCGAGCGAGAGTCCGAGCCAAAATCCGTTGAGCCGAAGTCCACTGAGCCGAAATTCTAGAGCGCGTCATCGCCGAGGCGCGGAGGGCGCCGAGAAATACTTTCGTCAAAACTCGCAGACCTCATTGGTTTTCTCGGCGTCTCGGCGGTTATGATTTTGGCATGCCGAACGAAATCGAAATTAAATTTCGAATTGAAAATCCATCCGCGCTATCTCGCGTGCTGAAGCAAGCGGGCTTCAGGCTGATCACCCGCTCTACTCACGAGATCAATACGCTCTATGACCTGCCCGGCCAGAAACTGCGCAAGCGAGGTGACATGCTGCGCTTGCGCAAGTACGGTGAAACGTGGACGCTGACGCACAAAGCTAAGAGCAAGGAAGGCCGCTACAAAAAAAGGGTAGAGTTCGAAACGCCTGTGGAGAATGGCCAGCAGATGGATGCCATTTTGCGAGCGCTGGGCTTCGGACCCACTTTTCGCTATGAAAAGTATCGCGCCGAGTGGCGCGATGGCGAGGGCCACGTGGTCGTCGATGAAACTCCCATTGGGAATTTCGGCGAAATCGAAGGAAAACCGCGCTGGATCGAGCGCACAGCGCGCGCGCTCGGCATTAGCGGTGCGGATTATATTACCCAGACTTATGCGCCGATGTTTTTCGAATGGAAGCGGCGCACGGGCAGCAAAGCGACAGAGATGACATTTAGGGCGGTGGGCAAGAAACGAAAAAGCATTTAGCGCATCACAGCGGGGTGGTGCGGGGGGAAAAAGTGCTACTCGGCTTTCGGTAAATCCCTACGCGCTCGCCCCGCAACACTTTTTATACTTCTTGCCGCTCCCGCATGGACAAGGATCGTTGCGCCCAACTTTCTCGCCTGAACGCACTACTTGCTGCACTTGCAAATCGCCCGCTCCAGCCATGCGCGCCTGCTCCAACTCTTTCTTCTTTTTGCGCTGAAAGGCTAGCTCGATTTCATCCACCGATGTCGCCACCTGACGCGGCGGGCGGCCATTGCCGCCTCGGCCACCGGTGATGACTGACGACGCAGTGAGGTCGGAACTCTGGCTAACTGTATCGCTCAGGCTAGCCGCCTCCGACCTCGCAATCGCGTCTGGCGGACGCTCCATGATCTGCATCAGGTAGAGGTAGCGCACGGTTTCTTCCTGAAAGCGCTGCATCATGTCCTCGAACATGTCGTAGGACTCACGCTTGTACTCGACCAACGGATCGTGCTGTCCGTAGCCACGCAGGTTGATGCCCTCTTTCAGGTGATCCATGGAGAGCAGATGATCTTTCCACTGTGCGTCGATCACGCTCAGCATGATCATGCGTTCGTGATAACGCATGGCGTCGGCGCCGATCAGCGCTTCTTTCGCATCGTAGCGCTCTTTAAGTTTTTCAAAGATCGCGTCACCCAGTTCCTGCCGGTTCATTTGGTCGGGATTGACGCCTTCGGCGTAGATGTCGATTCCAAAGCGCGCGATGATCGCATCTTTCAGGGCTTTCAAATCCCAATTATCGACGTGCTCTTTCGACGGGCAGTGGCGTTCGAGGAGGTCACCGAGAATACCCGAAACATAATCTTCAACAATGAGATCTTTCTGATCGAGACCTTCGAGCAGACGCCGGCGCAAGCCGTAGACTGCTTCGCGCTGCTTGTTCATCACGTCGTCATACTCAAGCAGATGTTTGCGAGCCTCAAAATTTTGCGCCTCAACCGCCTTCTGGGCGCCTTCGATTCGGCGTGTGATCATGCGCGATTCGATGGGAACGCCCTCTTCCATGCCCAGGCGTTGCAACAGGTTCGAAATCCACTCCTTGGCGAAGATGCGCATCAGATCGTCTTCGAGCGATAGATAGAAACGCGAGGAGCCGGGATCGCCCTGGCGACCGGCGCGGCCGCGAAGCTGATTGTCAATGCGCCGCGCCTCGTGGCGTTCGGTGCCGAAGATATGCAACCCGCCCGCCTCGATCACTTCCTGATGCTCGCGGTCGGTGTCGGCCTTGTAGCGCGCAAAAATCTCGTTCCACTGATCGGTCGGAACGGCGAATTCATTGCCGGCGTAATACCAGACGGTGCGGTTGGAATCGTCGACTTCAGCTTGAATCTTGCCTTGCGCGGCGCGGATGGGCTGCGCGATTCCCTTCTTCACGCACTCCTGCTTGGCCATGAATTCAGGGTTGCCGCCAAGCAGAATATCAGTGCCGCGGCCGGCCATATTCGTGGCGATGGTCACTCGGCCTTTGCGTCCGGCCTGCGCCACAATTTCGGCCTCACGTTCGTGATACTTGGCATTCAATACGACGTGATCTTTTAATCCCTTCTTCTTCAGCAACTCCGAAAGTCGCTCCGACTTTTCAATCGAGGTCGTGCCGACGAGCACAGGCTGATTGCTCTCGTGGAGCCGCTGAATTTCATCGGCTGCCGCGAAATATTTTTCCTTCTCCGTGCGATAAACAATGTCCGGATTCTCTTTGCGGAGCAATACGCGATTCGTAGGAATCACGACGACATCGAGTTTATAGATATTGTCGAATTCCGGCGCCTCGGTTTCCGCCGTACCTGTCATGCCGGCGAGTTTCTTGTACATGCGGAAGTAATTCTGGAAGGTGATGGTTGCGAGCGTCTGATTCTCGCGTTCAATCTTGACATTTTCTTTGGCTTCAATCGCTTGGTGTAGGCCGTCAGACCAGCGCCGGCCCGGCATTAAGCGCCCCGTAAATTCGTCGACAATGATCACTTCGCCGTCTTTGACCACGTATTCAACGTCGCGCTTATAAAGTGCGTGCGCTTTGACCGCAGTTTCCACGTGATGCTTCAGTGCCCAGTTTTCCGGGTCGGCGATGTTGCCGATGCCCAGCAGCTTTTCCACTTTCTCCCAGCCTTCGTCGCTGACCGTAACGTTGCGGTGTTTTTCATCAACCACAAAGTCGCCGGTCATGATCTTCGGCTCGCCCGGCGCAGTATCGATTTCCTCGCCCTTTTCAAGCTTCGGAATAATGCGATTCACCTTGTAATACTTATCGGTCGATTCTTCGCTCGCGCCTGAAATAATCAGCGGCGTCCGGGCTTCATCGATCAGGATGGAATCGACCTCGTCGACGATGGCGAAGTTGTGCACGCGCTGCACGCAATCGCGCAGATCAAACTTCATGTTGTCGCGGAGATAGTCGAATCCGAATTCGTTGTTGGTGCCGTAAGTCACGTCGGCGGCATAAGCGGCGCGGCGCTGCTCGTCATCAAGGTCGTGCACAATCACGCCCACCGTCAGCCCGAGGAAACCGTAGAGTTTGCCCATCCATTCGGAGTCACGCTTGGCCAGGTAGTCATTGACGGTGACCACATGCACGCCGAGTCCGCTGAGAGCATTTAAATAGACCGGCAGCGTGGCGACCAGAGTTTTGCCTTCGCCGGTTTTCATCTCGGCGATCGTGCCTTCGTGCAGCACCATGCCGCCGATCAACTGCACGTCGAAGTGCCGCATGTTAAGGACGCGTTTTCCACCTTCACGAACAACCGCAAACGCTTCCTCGAGCAACTCATCGAGAACTAGTTTGAGTACTTCGCCGCGTTCCGCTTCGATCTCTTTCTGGCGATCGGGATCAGCATCGGGCTCATCGGCGATTGAGTTAAGGCGCTCTTGAATGCGGGCGCGAAACTCCGCCGTCTTGCCGCGGAGCTCGTCGTCGGAGAGCTTCTGGATCTCCGCCTCAAGCGCATTGATAGCCGCGACGCGCGGCATCAGGCGCTTGATTTGCCGCTCATTGTTCGTCCCGAAAACCTTGCCGAAAAATTCGTTGATCAAAACAGAAATCCTTCAGAGGACACACGTCCTAAATTACAGTTAAAGCCTAGCACATTAGATGCGGCGGGATTGGCGATGGACCGACAACGATAAATTGCCCGCCACGGCACTGCCGCCGTTGCGCTCAACGGTAAGATCGGCTCAATTCCTAGTTTTCCCGGCCTGTCTTTAGTATATTCACGACGGACATGCCCACCTTCTACCAGCGTTTCCAGGAATCGGCCCGCAAATTTCCCGACAATATCGCCCTTGAGATTCAGCGCCAGCAGACGGTCGAGCGCGTTACTTTTGCCGAACTCACCCGCATGGCGGAGAGCGTGGCGAACTGGCTCTCAACGCGTGTACCACGTAATGCGCGCGTCGCGATTCTAGCTGCCAACCATCCCCGATGGGTGGCCTCCTATTTAGGCATCATTGCTGCCGGGCGGACTGCGGTTCCGCTTGATACCACTTTCCATGGCGATCAGGTAAAAAAGTTGCTAATCGACAGCGACGCATCGCTTCTCTTTTGCGACGTGAAACATCTGGCGGTGGCGTCGCAGGCAGTCGAGGGACTAAGCTTGCCTCTGGTAATGACTTCGACGGCTGCGGAACTGGGCGCAACGAATCTCGCCACGGTCGCTCCCGCTCATCACACAGAACGCGCTGAGCGTGGCATTCGAACCCTGCGAATTACAGAAAGCTTTGCCGCCGATCTCGATTCTATCTTTGCCGCCGGCCCCGCCGGTTTTCAGCCTATCATTCCCGCTGATAGCGATCTCGCGGCGCTGCTCTACACCTCGGGCACCACTGCCGACCCTAAAGGTGTCATGCTCACCCATGCCAACCTGATCGGCGAAGCGAATTCGGTACTCGCAGTGATCAAGGTGGGCCCTGAGGATGCGCTGCTGGGAATCCTTCCCATGTTTCATGTGCTCGCGCAGATGGCCAATCTTTTTCTGCCTCTCTTCAATGGCACGCGCGTCGTGTATCTGGAAACACTCAACACGACCGAACTGCTGCGCGCTCTACAGGAGCGCAACATCACCGCATTTTGCGTGGTGCCTCAGTTTTTTTATCTGATTCACGAAAAGATTTTCAAAGAGCTGAACAAACGCGGCAAGCTCACGCTGCGGATCGTGCGTTTGCTGATGACGCTTAACCGCGCGCTGCGGCGTGTCGGAATCAACGCCGGCAAACTTCTCTTCGGAAAGATTCACGCCACTTTCGGCAGCCACATGCGCTATCTGGTCACAGGAGGATCGCGCTTCGATCCCGCCATAGCTCGCGATTTCTATTCTTTTGGCATCGACGTTCTCAATGCCTACGGCCTCACCGAAACCACCGGTGGCGCTTTCCTGAATCCGCCGGGGCATATTGTATTTGGTTCGGTTGGACCGCCACTTCCGGGCGTTGAAGGCAAAATCGTGAATCCGAGGCCCGCCGAAGATGGCGCACCGCCAGTGGGCGAGATTGCCATTCGCGGGGCCATCGTGATGAAGGGATATTGGAAGCGGCCGGAAGCCACGGCGGAAGCGCTGGGCGACGGCTGGCTCTACACCGGCGACCTTGGCTACTTCGATTCCGCCGGCAATCTCTTTATCACCGGACGGCGCAAGGAAGTCATCGTGCTCGCCAACGGAAAGAATGTTTATCCGGAAGAGGTCGAAGCGCACTATTTGCAGGCGCAATACGTGAAAGAGATTTGTGTGATGGCGCTGGAAGGGCGCCCGGGAGACCCCACGTCGGAGCGGCTGCATGCCGTGGTCGTGCCCAATTTTGAATTGTTGCGCGAGCGCAGGATCGTCAACTCCAAAGAGGCGATTCGCGGCGAAATCGAAGCTCTCTCTCACAAGATCGCTTCCACGAAACGCCTGGGGAGTTATGACATCTGGCAGGAAGAATTGCCGCGCACTACGACGCGCAAATTAAAGCGCTTCCAGATTGAGAAGGAAGTGCGCGAGCGGCAAGTCAGCCCCAATGGCGGTGAGGCCAGCATGAGCGCCGAAAAATCACTCGTGCCGGAAACTCCCTTAAACCCGGAAGAGCAATCATGGTTTGCCCGCGAGGATGTGAAGCGCGCATTAGAAGTCATCCGCGAAGCTTCGCGTGGCCCGCTCGACAACGTTCGCCCCAGCCACAATCTGGAGCTCGACCTTGGGCTCGACTCCATGCAGCGGGTTGAATTGTTGACTGCGCTTGAACAGCAACTGGGCGGCAAAGTGCCTGAGTCGCAGCTGGCGGAAATTTATTCCGTGCGTGATTTGGTCGATGCTGTTCTTAGCAGCGCCGATCGCGGCGAGGGGCAAGCCATGGCCGCAACTCCTCCCTGGTCCACCATTTTGAGCGAACCGGTGACTGATCCTGAGGTTCTTGCGCTGGCGCGGCACAACCTTTTCGCTGAAGTTTTTTTCTTTGTGCTGGGAAAATTGCTTTATCTTTTCGCGCTCGATTTTTATCACCTTAAAACGCGCGGCCTCGAGAATCTGCCCGCTCAAGGTCCTTATCTGATCTGTTCGAATCATCAGAGTTATGTCGATCCATTGATCATGGCTCCAGCGCTTCCCTGGTCGCTCTTTCGGCAGTGCTTTGCGCTCGGTACCAGCGAGATTTTCGGCGCGGGATTCATGCGCCATTTGGCGCGCTGGCTGCGCGTCATCGTGCTTGATCCGGACGCAAACCTTGTGCCCGCGATGCGCGCCGGCGCTTTTGGGCTTAATCACGAACGCATTCTGCTTCTCTATCCGGAAGGCGAGCGTACTAACGATGGCACGCCGCGCGTATTCCGCAAAGGGGCCGCGATTCTCTCGATCCACACACAGTCTCCGATTGTTCCGGTCGCGATCGAAGGCTTTTATGAAGCGTGGCCGCGACACAAAACATTCCCGAAGTTTGCCGATCTGCAAATTGTTTTTGGCAAGCCGATTCACCCACCGCCGCTCGCCGAGGCTAGCGAAGCTGCTTATGATCGGCTGACTGCAGAGTTGAAATCGAAAGTGGTGGGAATGTGGGAAGATTTAAGAAAAAAAGAATTGCAGATCAAAACTCATACGAGTCAGGAGTCGCAATCGGGTTCTGGCGCGGATTCCAGCAGCAAGGCGCTGTCCGAAACCACGCCTCATTAATATCGATGTCGCCAATATTTCGCCTGGCTATGCGCCCGCGCCCTTAGCTCGGTCGCCCATGGCTTTGGCGAAGGCATCCACTACGCCGCTATGGTAATTCTTCCCCGATCCGGCCAGGATTTCCTGCTCGGCCTGATAAGGAGACATTGGTTTGCCGCCAACGCCGTTGATCAATCTCTGATACGCGTCTGCTACAGCGAGGATGTGCGCCTCGATCGGAATGTTGATAGCACGCGCGCCCTGCTCTTCGACGATTTGCTGCGCGACGATGATGGGAATCACCCGCCGCAGCGAGTTGCCGACAGCCTGGGTGCGCGGATCGGCCTTGCGCGGCTTGCGGAAGCTCGCCATAACTTGTTCGCGGCTCATATCCGCAGCTTTATAAAGAATGTCGTTGCTAAGCCCAAGTTTGCCCAAGTCGCGCAGTAACACCGCCGACCGCACCAACTCTACCCGATCCGACCCGAGGCCCATCGCCTCAGCGATTTTTGCCGCCGCCTGTACGATGCGCTGACTTTCGCCGGAGCCAAGTTTCTCATTGACCATGAAGTGTTGCAGCACCACCAACAGACCATTGAAACTTTCCCGTATGTCGGAGGTCATCACCTCTTTGCGCTCGTAGAGCGTCCCCATGACATAGCCAGTTACCGCGAGAATGCCCGCCCAGATGGCGAAGTTGAAGAGCCTCTCTCCGGGCAATACCAGCGTGCGGTGCGCGGGCATGATGTTGTTTAGAAAATCCAGCAGGATGACCAGAAACACGCAGGCAAAAGCGGTGAGCGTGGCGTGACGTCGGCCAAAATAGTAAGCCGAATACAAAGTGGGCAGAAAATAAAAGCAGAGCGCCATGGGCAGCGACTGCGCGAAAAACTGGACCAGCGCCGCAATCATAAACAACGACAGCAGCAGAATGGTTTCTTTGAAAATCTTGTTCATCGCCTACTTTCCATCGTTGAGCATCGCGTGTGCGGGCGAGGAAACCGCCTGTTGCCATGTTGAAGCACGCGAGGGTGCGAGGAAAGTTACCGGAGTAATGAAGTTTCCTTTCAAAGTGGCATTTGGGCAATTTGGCGCCGTCCGGCTGGCCGCCTTTACTTTGCGCGCGGATGCGTCTGGTCATATACGTTCATCATGTGTTTGACGGAAAGCTGGGTGTAACGCTGCGTGGTTGCCAGACGCTCGTGGCCCAGCAATTCCTGGATGGCGCGCAGGTCCGCTCCTTCTTCGAGCATATGGGTGCCGAAGGCATGGCGCAGCGTGTGAGGATGGACTTCGGGGGACAGTCCCTTGGCAACTGCGATGCGTTTGACGATGCGGCCCACGCTGCGCGTGGTCAAGCGGCCTCCGCGCTGGTTGATGAGGAGCGCGGGCGGGCCTTTCGCGAGAATATTTTTCACTGCGTTCGCATTTCTCGGTGCGTTTCTTAGCGTCACAAGCAGTTGTTGACGCCAGGGCAGGTAGACAGCGAGCGCCGACAACGCCGAGCCTCCGAAGGGAACGTAGCGTTCTTTCTTCCCTTTGCCGCGAATCAGGATCGCTTGGTTGCTCATGCTGATGTCATCGAGATTGATGCCGACGAGCTCGGAGTTGCGAATGCCGCAACCGTAGAGCAGTTCGAAGAGCAGGCGATCGCGCTCGGGAAAGGATGCGACCTCGGGCATTTTGCCGTCGAGCATGGAATTCATTTCTTCGATGGTGGGAACACGCGGCAGCTTCTTGGCGAGGCGCGGCGTCGAAACCAGCTTCGCGGGATTCTGTTCGACGACGCCTTCTTGGGCGAGCCAGCGATAGAGCGAGCGCACGGCGGCGAGCGCGCGCGCTACGGAGGTTTTGCTCAGTCCTTTGTCGTAGAGATGGGAGAGAAAACCGCGGATCGCAATGTGGTCGATGGCCTTCCAATCGCGGGCGCCGATGTATTCGGCGAAGCAGTCGAGGTCCACAGCGTAGGCCTTGATGGTGTGCCCAGAGGCATTGCACTCGCGCAAATGGCGCAGGAAGTCGTCGGTGGCGCGCTCGACGATGCTACGAGAATTTTTCATAAAATCGCTACTTACAAATCATCTCGCTCGCGCACGCGGATGATGTTTTGCATAGACGCTTTTCAGCCGGTCGAGCGCAACGTGGGTGTAAATCTGCGTGGTCGAAATGTCGGCGTGGCCGAGGATGGTCTGCACGGTACGAAGATCGGCGCCGTTCTCGACCATATGGGTAGCGCAAGAATGCCGGAGCATATGCGGACTGACATGGCGTCCGGCAGGCAGGCCCGAGGCCACACCAGCCTTGCCGACCAACTGCCATAGGCGCTGACGGGTAAGGCGCCGGCCGCCGGCGCCGAGAAACAAGAGCGGCGAGCTTTTTGCTATTTTCTTCTTCGAACTTGTCAGCGCTGGTCGGCCACTTTGCAAGTAGTCCTGCAACGCCTGCTGGGCGGGCACTCCTAGCGGAACCATGCGTTCCTTGTCGCCCTTGCCGCGGACGAGTATGTATCCCATTTCGAGCTTCAAGTCTTCGAGGCGGGCATCGGCGACTTCGGAGACGCGCACGCCTCCACCGTAGAGAAGTTCGAGCATGGCGCGATCGCGCAGCGCTAACGCTTGGCCGCGCGCCGTCATCTTTCGTGGCGCTGCTTCCGCGAGTTGAGGTTCACCAGGCGTTCTTTCGCCGAGCGTTTTTTCGCCGAACCTTTTTTCGCCAAGCATGGCTCCGACTTCGGCGCGGCTTAGCGCCTTGGGCAGCACCTTCCACTGCTTGGGCAAATCGATGTTGAGGGTCGGATCTTTTTCAATCTTTCCGTCGAGTAGCAAATGGCGATAGAGATGACGGATCGCCGAGAGCTTTCTCCCCACCGAGCGGCCGTCGAGCGCGTTGGAAAATAATTCCTGGACGAACTCGCGCACATCCTCGCGTCGCGCCGCATCGAGCGCCAGTCGCCGCTTCTCTAGAAACGACGCGAACTGCGCCAGGTCGCTGGCGTAGGCCGCAATGGTTAACTTGGCCGATCCGCGCTCGATTCGCAGATAGTCGAGGAAGGAGTGAAGCGTTCGAGTGTTGGCGTCGGAGGCCATCGGATAAGTATGAGATGAAGGGGGGAGTCTTAAAAGTGCCGAGCAGGATGCGGGCGTGTCCTCCATTCGCCCGGTCATCTAGCTACCAATCTAGCCATCGATCTAGCGCTGCGGATTAGGGCGCGGTGTCAGCTGCGGCGTTGCCGGCTCAGATTCCGATTCGCTGTGAATGGGCTTGGTGTAATCTTCGGCGTTCGTGACATAGCACGGCAGCGGAGCCTTGTGGAGCGAGAAGTTGAGGGGTGGTGCGTCGGTCGAGTAGGTGAGCTGCGATTGCGCCTGACGCCAGTCGCCTTGCTGACCGGTCGTGATCTGGGTCAGCGTTTCATCGCAATGCGGATCTCTCACCGCCCGCAATTCGTGCAAAGTGGAATAGTTGAGTCCCTGCTCGGACAGACGCGGCTGGTAAGGGAGAAACTCGTAGACCAGCTTCACTAATCGCGTTTCATCTTTCGTCAATTCTTTCTCGGCAACAAAAATTTCTTCGCTGGCGAAAAATGATGAGCGGGAGTGATTCCAGGCGAGCGCCACCAGGCGCAGCCGCATCGATTCTTTCTTGGTCGCGGGCCAGGGCAGATTGCCGTGAGCACTCTGCACGCCGCTGATGAGGCACACTACCGCCATCAAGACCACGCTGCAAAACCTGATTGTGGGCATCTCCCGGGGTCCTCAGTACCCGCTGTTTGTTTTTTGGATGCCCGTTGCCGAAGATAGGTAGCGCTGAAATCGGGGCAAAATTCCTGCCGAGAAAATCAGTAGGGCAACTTTTTTCCGTCAAAAAGTGTAAAGAATTCATGAACCTTAGTTTTGGATCGGGTACCTGGACATCCGGCCGTACGCCTTTTTTCCGCTTGACGGCGCGACTGGAGGTCGTGCCCTTGCCGTACCTGCCCGGATTGGGCTACTGCTTGTCTATAATCAGAAGCTTACTCTGCAACGCAAGGACACTCATTGGCACTCGACGAAAATATTTATGAAATCCGGCGCGAGAAGCTTAAGAAGATTGAGGCTCTCGGGCATCCGGCTTATCCGCGAAAGTTTAATTACAGCCATACGGTGGCGCAGATTCTCGCCGAGTATGGCGGGCAGACTACGGAGGAATTGGAATCTCCGCGGGTGACTGTGCGTGTGGCGGGACGCATCATGGCGATACGGCTGATGGGGAAGGCTGGGTTCGCTCACCTGCAGCAGGATGGGCAGCGGCTGCAGATCTACGTCAAGAAAGATGCGATCGGCGATGCCGGCTACGAACTTTGGAAGCTGCTTGACCTGGGCGATCACATTGGGGTGCGCGGATATTTGTTTCGTACGCGCACGGGCGAACTCAGTATCCATGCCGAGGAGTTGACGTTTCTGGCGAAGGACCTGCTGCCTTTGCCGGAAAAATTTCATGGGCTTACTGACGTTGAGTTGCGCTATCGGCAACGCTATGTCGATCTGGTGATGAATCCGGAGGTGCGCGAAGTTTTTTTGAAGCGCAGTAAGCTGGTGCAATCTTTGCGGCGATATTTCGACTCGCAGGGATTTATGGAAGTTGAAACGCCGATGATGCATCCGATTGCGGGCGGAGCGGTGGCGCGTCCGTTTAAGACGCATCACAACACGCTCGATATGGATTTGTTTCTCCGCATCGCTCCGGAGCTTTATTTGAAACGGCTGACGGTGGGAGGATTCGATCGTGTGTATGAGATCAATCGCAACTTCCGCAATGAGGGCCTGGGATGGAGATGGAATCCTGAGTTTACGATGCTGGAGGCTTATCAGGCTTACACGGATTACCTTGGCATTCTGGACACGACGCAGGGATCGATCGAGCAGGCGGTGAAGGATGTTACGGGCGGAACGAAGACGAAGTGGGGCGAGCACGAGATTGACTGGGCGCACGCGAACTGGCGGCGGATGACGATGCGCGAGGCGATTTCGAAGTTCTGGCCGGAGAAGGCTGGAGCGGCGCCTTCGCGCAATGATTTCGCCTCGCATGAGTCGGTCGAAGCGCTGGTGGATCGGGTGCGCGGCGCGGGGATTAGTTTGAGCTATGATGCGGCGGCTCCGGTGGGCAAGACGATTGCTGCGATCTTTGAGGCGATTGCCGAGGAGCATTTGATGCAGCCGACGATTATTTATGAATTTCCAACGGCAGTGTCGCCGCTGTCGAAGCAGAAGCCGGACGAACCGGACTGGACAGAGCGCTTTGAGATATTCGCAGGCAAGATGGAGATCGCCAACGGCTTCAGCGAGCTGAACGATCCGGAAGATCAGCGGGCGCGCTTTGAGGCGCAACTGAAAGAGCGGGAGCGTGGCGACGAGGAAGCGCACCAGATGGATTCGGATTATGTTCGCGCGCTGAGCTATGGGATGCCTCCGGCGGGCGGAGTGGGCATCGGAGTGGATCGGCTGGCGATGCTCATCACCGATTCGCATACGATCCGGGATGTGATTCTGTTTCCGCTGCTGCGTCCGGAGAGGCATTCAACCGCGGAGGACGCGGAGAGCGCGGAGAAGACATAGGGCGCGGATTCGCCTCACGCATCTAAACAATCACTTGAAGGATTGCGTGCGGCGGCTCATGCTGGCGCTAGTTAGAGCTCGATCGTGTGGGCTTGATTACGGGCAGCGCTGTCGTAGCGCCAGGTGTGGCGTTGGGTCGGCAGCGCTTTGCTCACGATCATCCAGTATCCATGCGGTTCGGAGATTTCGCGGACAGGCGTCCGCGCCACACACCCGCTAATTTGCCGTGCTTCCTGATTTCTTCGTTCCCTTCGGCGGACCAAAATTCTTGACCAGATAATTCAGCATGGCGTCGCGATCAGCGTCGGGGATCACCGCGCCCAAGCCTTCCATCTTTTCGAACTGCGCGGACCATTGCTGACGGGTCAGATGCTGCTCGGTGATGCGGCTGGTGTTATGGCACTGGGTGCAGGCGGCCTTCACTTTGGCCCGCATGGGGCCGGGCGGAAGCGGCTTGCCGGGTGCAGCCGGTGCTTGCGCGCCGGCTGGAATGATGAATGCGAATAGAAGGATTGTCGAAAAGGTTCTACGGAACAAGATCGAATACCCCAGACTAGGTTCTAAGTTCTCAGAAAATGAGATAACTTCTCGTCGTTGGACGATGCTATTTCTTTGTTTTCAGTTTTGACTGCGATTCGGTTGCGGTTTTTGGGGCCACGTAGGCGGGTTGGTCGGCGCCAAAGTTCGTGCTCAAGTAATCGATCAGATTATCTCTATCGTTCGGATCTACTTCGGCTCCCCACTTGATCATCTTGTCCACTTCTCTGGTCCATGCTGGCTTGCTTAGACGCTGCTGAATAATGATGCGAGCTTCGTGACAGGTTGAACATGCGGCGGCGGCTTTCTGCTGCATGGGACCGGCGGGCAGTTGGCCGCCGGAAGACGCTTCTCTGGCGAACGCAAGGGCTACGCTTACGAAGGCGAGCTTTCGGGCCGTTGCACTGAGTCTTCTCAGATTCCATCGTCTAGGCTTGTACATTGACCTTCACCTGATCGTAGGCGTTGTAGAGATAGCCGCTGGGATTCCACACGGGAGCCTCGGGCTGGACTCTTCCCTGGCTATCGGTGGCGCGGGACAGGATTGTGTAGTCGCCGCCTTTGACAGGGTTCCAGCGATAGCTCCAGAGACGCCACGCATACTTGGCCTGATCTTTGCCTAGTTTTGCGTCGTCCCAAGTAGCGCCGCCGTCGGTTGAGATTTCGACTTTAGTGATGTCGGCCTCGCCGGCCCAGGCCACACCTTGAATCAGTTGAGAATGGCGCTTGAGTTTGGCTCCATCCGACGGTGCGGCGATCAGCGACTTTACGGTGAGCGCGGTGAGGGAATGCGTGTCCTCCGGCTTGAGGGCGTCGCCAGGTTTTACGGGACTGTTTGGCAGACGGTATCCGGGGCTCATGAAATTTCCTTCGGCGGGCTTGTCGAGCACGGTGATCTCGGTGAGCCATTTACAGGAAGCTGCGCCGACCCAGCCAGGAGTTACGGCACGCGCGGGGAATCCGTGATGCGGAGTGAGCGGAGATCCGTTCATATGAGTGGCTACGAGTGTGTCGATGTCCATCGCCTTGCCGATAGGGATACTGCGGATGAAGGGCGGCACTTTACCCGGGACCTGGTCGAGGCCGCAAAACTGGACGTGCTTGGCTGTATCTTTTACGCCGGCTTTTTCCAGCAGAGTCTTCAGGCTGGGCCCCGAGAATCTGGCATTGCCGACAGCACCCTTGCCCCACTGGATTCCGGGAACTTTTGGATTTTGCAGGGAGCGACCGTTGCCTGCGCATTCCATGGTGTTGACTACGGAGTGGACGGAGAATTTTCCCAGATCGGCGAGGGTGAGCGTCAGCGGCTTGTCGACCTCTCCAGTGATGGAAAGTTGCCACGTCTTGGCGTCGAACCTGGCGGGCTCGAACATATGGTTGCGGACGAAGAAATGGTTGACGGGTGTGATCCAGGCGGTCATGAACTCGACTGGGGTCTCCAGATCGAAGAAGCGGGCGGAGCGAACGATCATGCCGTCTTCGCCGGAGAGCGCGATGCAACCTTCCTCGTCGAGGGCGCTCGGCGGTGGGCAAGCGGAATCAGCCGCCGCCCACGAAAGCAGCGGACGAGCAACACTCGCGGCGGCGAGCGCGGCGGCAGATACTTTTCTCAGAAAGACACGGCGGGACGTTAGTGGTCACCTCCACGAGCGGGAAAAGACTACTATGTTTATAGGGATTAATGCAAGCACGCGTTGAGCGAGATTTCAGTGGCGCTGGCGAAAAAAGGCAACGCAGTCTGGACGTGTGCCGATGAAGCAATCTAGCGCTGATCGAGCATGTGAATCGTGAGCAGAATCGTGTCGCCTGCGATCTGCTCGCTTTTTGGGCTTAGCTTGTCCATGGTGTCTTGCGCGGTGTGGTGAAAGACGTTGTTGTAGCCGTAGTCGAGATCGATTACGTCGGCGCTTGGGACGCCGCGTTTCACGAAGGGCAGATGATCGTCTTCGATGGGGCCCTGCATGGCGTAGAAGTGGGATTGGTAGCCGAGGCGCTCGGCGGCGGAGTAGATGAGATCGAGCAGCCAGGGCGTGCCGTTGGTGTCGCGCAGGATATCGAGATCGGCGTCGCCAATCATGTCCATGACCATGAGGGCTTTGATTTTCTTGAGGGTGCCGTCTTTTTCCCAGCGCTCGGCGAGATGGCGCGTGCCGTAGAGGCTGTCGGTGTCAGACCATTTTCGGACGGCTTCTTCGCCGTCGGTCCAGACGAGCCAGACGCTGTAGCCATCGCGTCTTTTGCCGGGCGCGACGCGCAGCTGATTGGCAAATTCGAGGAGGATGGCGGTGGACGAACCGCCATCGTTCGCGCCTACGTAACCGATATTGCGCAGCGGGTAGTTGGTATCGTAATGACCGAGGATGACGATGATGCCGTCTTTGGTGCCGGGAAATTTGGCGATGATGTTGCGGACGGGGAACTTCCCTTCTACCGTGTCGGCGGTAAAGGCGTCGTCTTCGACCTGGTCGCCTTTAAGGTGGTCGACGATGTAGCGCTCAAGCTTCTTGTGATTTTCGTTGCCCATGTAGCGGGGACCGAAGGCAGTGATCTCGCGGGTGTATTGGAAGGCGCGCTTGGCGTCGATGTGGGGGAGTTGGGCATTGTCGGCTGCGGCGGCGTGGGCCCCAGTCACGGTCACGGCTGCGGCGAACAGTAGCGCCAGCGAGAACCTCAACCACCAAGGACACCAAGGTTCACGAAGGAAGACTTGGCCAACAACCTTGGTGATCCTTCGTGCCCTTTGTGGTTTCATTTGTTTGCAGTCCTATGTGATCAGGATTTCTTCTTGTCCGCGCGCTTCTGGCGCTGCGTGGGATGCACGATGTAGGCGATGCCGGTGCTGAGAACGTACAGGCCCACCATGGGCGCGGCGAAGATGCACATGTTCAGAATGTCGGGAGTGGGCGAGACGATGGCGGCGACCACGAAGATGCCCAGGACCGAATAGCGAATGTTATGCCACATCCAGCCGGCGCTGACGATGCCCATCAGCGCGAGAAAAAATACCAGGATTGGCATCTCGAAAATTATGCCGAGGCCGACGATGATGGTGAGAAATAAGGAACTGTACTCGGTCAGAGTGATCATCGGCTGGAAGTCTTTGCCGTAGCCGATCAGAAAGACCAGCGCCTGCGGGAGAACGACCTTGTAGCCGAAGTATCCGCCTGCTAGAAACAAGGCGATGGTCGAGACCATGAAGGGCAGGACATAGCGCTTCTCGTTGCGGTAAAGGCCGGGCGAGATGAAGCACCAGAGCTGATAGAGAACGAAGGGCGAGGCGATGAAGAGGCCCGCCATCATTCCGACTTTCAAATAGAGGTTGAAGGGCTCGGTAGGATTGACGTAGACGAGCTTAGCCGAAAGATTATTGTGCGCGAGCGCGTCCATGATGGGGCGCTGCATGACTCCGTAGATGCGCCCGGCGTATCCCCAGCAGGCGAAGAAGCCGACGGCGATGGCGATGACGGAATAGACGATGCGCTTGCGCAGCTCCTCGAGATGATCGAGAAAGCCCATGGAGGGCATTTGTTCTGCGTCGTTATTCTTGCCGATTGCGGAATTGTTCAGGGGGGAGATGGCCGACTCAGGCATCGGGCGCTACTTTCGCAGCCGCGGGAGGCTCGGGGGCTGATGCGGCATCGGTGGCGGCTTTGCGGGCGACGGATTCAGCGGCAGCGGCCTTAACTGCGGCGTCTTCGACGGTAGCGTCTTCGACAGCCTGCAACTTTTCAGGCGATGGAGGATTGAAGATGCGATTCGCCAGCGAGCCCAGCGGCGCCTGCAAGGACGGCAGGATCTGCGAGCGGGAGCTGCCATAGTTCGCGCGACCACTGCTGGCGTCGAGTGAATTCACTTCGGACTCAATCTGCGAACGGAATTCGTTGGAGGCGCGGCGAAATTCATTGAGCAGGCGCGCGACCTGGCGACCGATCTCGGGCATCTTCTTGGGGCCGAAGAGTATCAGCACCAGAAGAAACAGGAAGATCATCTCGCCGGAGACGCCGAAATTCATAGCCCTATCATAATGCGGGACGGGGGCAACGGGCCACTGGCCGCGCGAGAAAGGACGAATGCGTTACAAAGTGCGATGGCATTCGCGATCGTTAACAGCAGGTCCTTCGCTCCGCTCAGGATGACAAAAATTAAATTGATGACAAATTTAGATTGAGGCTAGTGCGCTCCGAAAGTGTAGCCAATCGAAATGCCGACTCGGGCGGCGTGGTTGGAGCTGAAGTTGGTGTCGTTTCTGATGAAGTAGTAACGCGCTTCGGGACGGATGAAGATGCCTCGCTTGGCATAGAACTTGATGCCGCCTCCGAAGTCAACATCGAAGTGGGCGAAGCTGTTGACGCCTTGGCTGTAGCCGAGATTGCAATCGAAGTCGGGGCATTCGTAGAAACGAGTATCCAGACCGCCCACGCCGCCGACGAGTTCGAGGTAAGTGTGATTCGCGAGTTTGGGCGAGTAGACGGCGTTGAAGTCGTAAAAGAACGGACGATAGTTGACGCCGAGGTTGCCGCCGTAATTGACACCCTGCGAGGCGCGCCAGTAGATTTCGGCTCCGATGCCGAGATTGCGCCAGAAGATCAGATCGCCGCTCAGCCCGGGATAGAGACCGCCGCTGAGAGAGGCCGGATATTCAGAGCTGCTTGCCGAGCTGGCTCCGGGGGCTAAGATCGTGCTGACGCCGGCTGCGGCGTCAATTCTCTGGGCGTGCGCCAGGTTCGAGCTCGCGCCAAGAGCGAGGAAAGCGAACGCGAGGAGCAAGGTGCCGCGAGTAGCGCGACGCAAATTCCTGGAGGCGCGCAGGGGTTCGCGAACGAGTCCTGCGACGTGTCGGCCGATCTCGGGTAATTTATTGGAACCCAGAAGGATCAGCAGCAGAGAGAGAACAACCGTCTCGCCAGAGACGCCGAAATTCATGCAGCTATCATAATGCATAATGCGCAATGGTGAAGACGGGCACCCCCTGCTGATCGATCACGCCGAACATTGCGCAAGCTAAAAATTAAAAGGACCCGCCTTTGCCGGATGCGTAGGTCCGTCCCTGTCGGCCATTTCAAGACCGTGACAAATTGACGATCTGAGTCTACTTGTGCCCGAAGCTGTAGCCGATCGGAGCGCCAGCGCGCGCGAAGCGGCTGGAGCTGAACAATTGATTGTTGGTGGCATAGTAGAGGCGCGCCTCGGGACGGACAAAAAACCGCTTTTCACATAGAACTTGATGCCGCCGCCGAAGTCGACCATGAAATGTTTGTCGCTGGTGTAGTTGGTGTTGTAGCCGTTGCCGCAGCCGTTGCAGTACTGGCGAGTATCAATCGCACCAATGCCGCCATCGAGATCGAGGTAGAGTGTGGCTTGCAATCTTGGGCGAGTAAACAGCGTCGAAGTCCAAGAGGAGGGGACGATAGGGGATGGGACCGTTTAAATACTGTCGTAGACGCTCTGCGTTGCTCTCCAATAGATTTCGCCGCCGATGCCCAGATTGTGCCAGAAGAGCACGTCGCCGCTAAAACCGGGATAAGTACCGCCGGCAAGCGAAGGGCCATTGGAGTTGGCGGAGGGCGCTACTAATCCGCTAACGCCGAACCCCAGGTCGATTTTCTGCGCCTGCGCGAAATTCGAAAACGATGCCAGCGCCGCGCAGGCAAAGGTCAAGAGGACGGCAATACGTAGTGTCCGTTTCAATCGAAACCTCCTAGACAATTGTGATTTTGAGTTCAAATTTAACACGTTGGATGCAAGCGAAGAGAGTGGCGATGCCGGTGCAAGATCAGATTTACAGAAATTTACGGATAGCGGAAGTACATGAACGATCAGGGGGTTGTGCCTTGGAAGCGGGCGTAGATTAGCGCTGGACGGTTACGCACAAACCTTTGAACGCTAGCGCACATATATAAAGGAGAAGGACAGAGGTTATAAGTATGGTTCCTGATTGGGAGAGAGTTTAGTAGGCCAGAAGGATGCGCAGGTCGCGCAGATTATTTCCGGTGGGTCCGGTGACGATGGCGTCGCCGAGCACTTCGAAGAGGGGAGAAGCATTGAAGGTAGAGAGCGCGTGGCGCGCCTTATCTACGCCATAGGTGCCGGCTTTTATTTCATCACCTATTCGGCCGCTTATTCGGTTGAGGGTACTGCCATCGACTATGGCTCCGGCGGCAGGGCTGTTGCCGTCGATGCCATCGGTGCCGGCGCTGAGCACAGTTATGTCGTCTCCCGATACTAATTCGGCGCAGGCGAGGGCGAATTGCTGGTTGCGGCCTCCGACGCCGCCGTTGCGAACGGTGACGGTCACCTCGCCTCCCGAGATGAGGCAGACGCGCGAAACCTGGCTGCGCAGTTCGCGCAGACGCTTAACTAAATATGCCGCAGCTTTCTCGTAAGGCCAGTCGTCGCAGGAGTTATCGACTTCGACGGCGAACCCGGCGCGAGTGGCGGCTACGGCGGCTTCGTCGATGGCTACTTTGTTCGAAAGCACGGTCCACCAGCGTGCGCGAATAAACGCCGGGTCGTCGGATTTGGGCGTCTCATCGAGAGCGTGCTGGCGAAAAAGATGGGCTGACAGATTTCGGGAAATTGATCGACGAGGCCGTATCGAGCGGCGATGTGATGACAGTCGTTGATCGACGTTGAATCGGGCATGGTCGGTCCCGAAGCAAGCGCGTCGGGCGTAGCGTCGGGCACGTCGGAGACGAGGATCGAAACTTGCTGCGCGGGATAGGCGGCCTGGGCGAGACGCCCTCCCTTGACCGCCGAGAGATGCTTGCGGATGGCATTGATCTCCGCGATGGGGGCGCCGGAGTGGACTAGCACTTTGTAAGTAGCAATTAAGTCGGGGAGAGAAATGTCATCGTCTACCGGCTTCTCGACGATGGAGGAACCGCCGCCGGAGATCATAAAGATGACGAGCGACGCGGAGTCGAGAGCATTCAGCGATTTGAGAATGGCTTCGGCGGCGCGGATGGATTCGGCGGTAGGAGTGGGATGGCCTCCGCAAAAATAGCGGAAGGCGCGGACTTGCGTCATGTGATCAACCGACGATGCGACGATACCTGCTTCGAAACTGCCGCCGGCTTGCGCTTCTAGCGCGGCGGCCATGGTGTGCGCGGCTTTTCCGATGGAGACTACGAAGACGCGATTGTAGGAATCGAGATGGTAGAGGTCTTCACCTATGCGGAGCACACGACGCTCGCAGTGCAGGTTGCGGGCGAAGGCGCTTTCGATGGATGCGTTCTTGAGGGCGGCGGCGAAGATCTCGCGGGCTGTGTCGCGCATGCGCGCGAATTGCTGGAGGCGATAGGGAGTCAGTTCGGACATTGGACGGGATTATAAAGACGGTTGCTGGATGCTAAAAGTCATCTCGCAAATGCGCTTAGCCGCAGTCGCCAGTGACCTGGGGAACCATCAACAGTTGCGGCGCAGGAATCTCAGCGGGCCGTGTAAATTGTCTTTGAGGGTAATCGTTCAACCGTTCCGTCGGCCTTGACCAGAAGGCTCCATTGAAACAGTTCGGGCGTCCCTTTCGGAGGCGGGTCACTCCGGGGAATTGTCAGCTCGAACCCGTTGAAAGCATACCCGTGAACTATAGTCCCTTCGCTTGTCGGTTCGTAGGTAGTTTCCAACTTCAATTGTGGCATGTGTGATTGAAATTGCCGCCACCAGCGCTCAAACTTTCTCTGCCAGACGTTGTCTCGTTCGTAGGGAGAATACGCAGACCGGAAATTCTGCTGCACTACATCTCGGAGCTGTTCTTGGCTCGTAATTTCATTGTCGCTGGATTCACCCCAGACGAGTTCGCGGTAAAGCGCGATGAACAAGGTGGGCCGGGACGAATCTGGGTGCATTTGTTCATCCCGCGCGAACTCCTTGAATATGTCCGCCTTCTTCTCTCCAGTAAACCAGTAGCTCCTTGCTGTGGCACGGTCTACAGCGACAACTCCGTACTCGCAGCAGTCGCTCGAAACTCGAGACATTAGAACAGGTTTGCCGTCATTCTCGACAACGTAGTCACAGACATCGCTGGCGACGCGATAGAAGTACACGGAATTGTTGAGGCGATTGCCGACTATGGGATTCCTCCGAACACTGACCACAAAGCTTTCGAGGCGCTCGTTACGATACATGCTGTAGCAGGGCTCGGGATGTATGGAGTGTATTGCCGCCGACGCAACGTCACGTCCCTGCTCGTCGCTCAACCAAGGTGTTGCTTGGCCAGCAGCAGCTTGGAGCGCAAACAACAACGCAGTCGCTAAGAGAAAAGATGCTTTCAAAAAGCGCTCCTTATCGGGCAAAATTGACGCAAAGAAATCGTACACCGAGAAGGTACGCCGGGGAGACTCTTGTTGCTCTATCCGACACCCAATGCCTCCCGGGTCCACTCTTCGATGGCTACTCGCATCTCCTTGAGCCTTCCTTCGAAGAAGTGGTCCCCGGCTTCGATCCGGACCAACTTTTTCGGGTCGGCGAATGTTTCAACTAGCGCCTCTAGCTTGCCCGGAGGGCCGAACTGGTCGCGCGATCCGCTGACGAAGAGTTTCGGCTTGGTGCAGTTGCGTAGGAACTCGAAATCGTAGATGCGATCTTCTACAGCCACTGCGGGCAGACCCAGAGCCATGAGGGCACTTACTCGAGCGTCGTCATAGGCGGCTCGTAATCCGACGGCTGCTCCGAAGGAAAAACCAGCGAAGATTATCGGAAGGTTGAATTCTGTTTCGAGCCAGTCGAGCGCGGCGCGCACATCTTCCAATTCGCCCATGCCGTGGGCGTGCTCGCCTTCGCTCAGTCCGGTGCCGCGGAAGTTGAAACGGAGCACGGGGAATCCAAAGCTGTTGAGCGCCTTCATGGCGTGGAAGACGACTTTGTTGTGCAGCGTTCCGCCGTACAGCGGGTGCGGATGGCAGACGATGGCGGCGTGCGTCGCAGTCGGCGACCCGGCGTTGAGCAGCGCTTCCAGGCGGCCGGCGGGGCCGGTGAGGAAGAATGAGCGGATGGTGGAGGATTCGTGAGCCACTGGCTGTCGTTGGTCGCTGGTCGTTTGTCGTTTGTCGTTTGTCGTTTGGGTTTCGCCGATAGTATTACAGAGAATCTGTCGGCCAGCGACTGGCGACTTGCGCTCAGCGGCTGTTACTCTTTTGCTGCATGGAACTGATTGCGCTCACCCGCCGGCTGGTCGATATCGAATCGATTACTCCGAATGAAACTGCGGTCGGAGATTTTCTTTGCGGCGAGTTGCAGCGGCGGGGGTGGGAAGCTCGCAAGATGCCGGTCGAGGGTGCGCGCGCGAATGTGCTGGCCACGTGGCCGGGGCATGCGCGGCCGGAGATTGTTTTCTCCACGCACATGGATACGGTGCCGCCTTTCATCGCGTCGTCCGAAGATGACTTGCGAATATATGGGCGCGGATCATGCGACGCCAAAGGAATTATCGCGGCCGAGATTATGGCAGCGGAGAAGCTGCGCGGGGCGGGCATTTTCGTTGGGCTGCTGTTTCTGGTGGGCGAAGAGCGCGATTCCATTGGCGCGAAGACGGCGAACCATCATCCGATCGGCGCACGCTTTATGATCAACGGCGAGCCTACGGAAAATAAGCTCGCGCTAGCCAGCAAGGGTGCACTGCACGTGGAAGTAAGCGCGCGGGGCAAGATGGCGCACTCGGCCTATCCGGAACTGGGTGAGTCTGCGATCGACAAGCTGGTGGAAGCGTTACACCGGCTGCACGCCATGAAACTACCTTCGGTCCCTGACGCCGGCGCCTGCACGAAAAATGTCGGATCGATTCAGGGGGGGCGC
Source organism: uncultured Acidobacteriaceae bacterium (assembly GCA_963822025.1). Lineage (GTDB taxonomy): Bacteria > Acidobacteriota > Terriglobia > Terriglobales > Acidobacteriaceae > Acidiflorens. Next base: position 604,071 of record CAWGFW010000005.1, read on the forward strand.
GCGCCCAATGTGATTTCTGATTTTGCCAAGGCTGATCTTTTTTATCGCCTGGTCGGCCCGGCGGATGGACTGCGCCGCGAGATTTTGGAGGTTGTGGGCGACCTCGCTGAGATTCGTTTCACGCGCGAGACTCCGTTTCTGCGGCTGCGGACTTTGGACGGATTGCCCACGATGGTCGCGGCTTTCACTACGGATATTCCGTCGCTGCCGGATTGGGGCGAGCCGATGCTGCTGGGGCCGGGCTCGATTCACGTTGCACACACGACTGGCGAGTTTGTGGAGAAGGCGCAACTGGTGGAGGCGGTCGAGATTTATTGTTCTATGGCGAAGAAACTGAGTTCGTAGGTCTCGCTCGGAATCACACTCTCCCGCAGTCTCGCGATAAACTCTCTTAATGGACTCCGGCTCGCCCAACTCTCTCGCTCGCGCTTCATCTTCTTATCTGCGTTCGGCTATGCATCAGCCGATTCAGTGGCATGAGTTTGGCGAGGAGGCTTTTGCGGCAGCGCGGGCGGCTAATAAGCCTGTGCTTCTGGATATTGGCGCGGTGTGGTGCCACTGGTGCCATGTGATGGATCGCGAGTCTTATGACGATCCCGAGGTGGCTGCGATCGTCAACGAGAATTATATTGCGGTGAAGGTCGATCGCGATGAGCGGCCCGATATTGATAGCCGCTATCAGGTAGCGGTCGCTTCGCTCAGCGGACAAGGTGGATGGCCGCTGACCGCGTTTCTTACTCCGGATGGCAAGCCGTTTTATGGCGGGACCTACTTTCCTCCCGCGGATGGTTATGGACGGCCTAGTTTCAAGCGTGTGTTACTCTCGATTGCCGCGGCGTATCGCGACAAGAACGTTGATGTGATGGAGCAGGCGCAGTTGGTCGAGAGCGCGATCGCGCGGGCGGAGTCTTTGTCATCCGGCGGCGGTAAGGTTTCGGCTAGCGTGATTGACGCGATTATCGAATCAGCGCGAAAGATGTTTGACGAGGTGAATGGCGGATTTGGAAATGCTCCGAAGTTTCCGCATCCGGCGACGCTTGATCTGGTGATGGAGCAATATGCGCGGACGGGATCGAGCAATGAAGAGTTGCGCACTATTTTTGTCAACACGCTGGAGAAGATGGCTCGGGGCGGCGTTTATGACCAACTCGCAGGCGGATTTCATCGCTATTCCGTCGATGAGCGCTGGATTGTGCCGCACTTCGAGAAGATGTGTTACGACAACTCGGAGCTGCTGAAGAATTACGTGCACGCGTATCAGGCAACCGGCAATGAATTCTTTGTCGACGTGGCGCGCGACATGATTCGCTGGATGGACGAATGGTTGAGCGACCGGGCGCATGGCGGCTTTTACGCATCGCAGGATGCCGACTATTCGATGGACGATGACGGCGATTATTTCACCTGGACGTTAGAGGAGACGAAGGCGGCGCTGAGCGAGGAGGAAGCGGCGGTGGTGATCCTGTACTACGATATTCAGGCTCATGGCGACATGCATCACAATCCAGCGAAGAATGTGCTCTACATTGCGAATTCGCTGGAGCAGATTGCGCTACGGTTGAGCATTTCGGAGGAGCACGCGCGGGCACTGCTCGAAGCGGCTAAGAAAAAAATGTATGCGGCGCGATTGCTGCGGCCTACTCCTTACGTCGACAAGACGATCTATTCGGGATGGAATGCGATGTGCGTGTCGGCTTATCTCGAGGCGGCGAAGGTGCTCGATCTGGCGGAGGCTCGACACTTTGCTTTGCGCTCGCTCGATCGCCTGCTATCCGAGGGATGGCACGGCGAGTCAAAGTCCATGGCAACGGCAGCGGGCGAGGGCGTACGCTCCACGTTGAAGCATGTGATTGCTTATTCGGATCCGAAGGCGGAGCGACGCGAAACTTCCGGCGTGCTCGATGATTACGCTTTCGCAGTGATTGCTTGCCTCGATGCCTACGAGGCTACGGCCGATTTGAGTTATTTCCCCTTCGCACGGTCGATTGCGGATGCGATGGTGGCGCGGTTCTTCGATTCGGCTGAGGGTGGATTCTTTGATACACCCGTCGCGGCGGAGGGAGCCGCGGGCGAAGAAGCCGCGCTTGGCATTCTCGGGACGCGGCGGAAGCCGTTTCAGGATTCGCCGACTCCGGCGGGAAATTCGGCGGCGGCGATTGCGTTGCTGCGGCTACATGGGTACGCCGCTGACGGGTCGGATCACGATGCATCCTATCGCGATCGAGCCGAGCGGACCCTGGAACTTTATTCGCGGGTGGCGGGACAGCATGGGATTTTTGCCTCGACCTACGGCCTGGCAGTGGTTCGCTTCCTGCAACCGCATACGCAGGTGGTGGTCATCGGAAACGATACCGGGGCGGCGGAGTTGTATCGGGCGGCCGTGCAGTCGCTCGATTTGAATACGGCGGTTTTGTGTTTGAATGCCGACAAGGCGGTCGCGCAGAATCTGCCGCCGGCGCTGGCGGCGACGATCCCGAATCTTCCCGCGCTTGGCGCAGGAAAATCGTTTGCCGTTGTGTGCTTGGGATTTGCGTGCCAACCGCCGATTTTTGACGCGCACGAACTTGCGCAAGCGTTGGGGCGGCAGGCGCGACCGGCGGCGTAAACGTCCGCCGTCGTTGGAGATCACCATCGACGTTACGACTCTAAGCGTCTTAATTATTCTCTTTATCGCCACGCTGATTCGATCTGCGTTTGGCTTTGGCGAGGCTCTGGTGGCGGTTCCGCTGCTGGCGTTTTTTATCCCGCTCGGCGTGGCCGCTCCGCTGGTTGTGTTGGTGTCGATTACCATCGCGGCCATCGTCGTCATACAAGACTGGAAGAAGATTCATCTGCGGAGCACGGCGTGGCTCGTGCTTTCGACCCTTCTCGGCATTCCGCTGGGCGTGCTGCTTCTAACGAGCAGTCATCAGCGAATGGTAAAGGCCGCGCTTGGTATCATCATCATTTTGTTCTCAGCCTACTCGTTGATTGGCCGAGCGCCGTTGGAATTAAAGCGCGACAGCCGCGGATGGCTTTTCACTTGCGGGTTCTTCGCCGGTGTGCTCGGCGGAGCCTATGGCATGAACGGCCCGCCCCTGGCCATTTACGGAACCATGCGGCGATGGTCGGCGCAACACTTCCGCGCGACGCTGCAAGGTTATTTTCTACCGGCGAGCATCATTGGCATGGGCGGCTATTGGCTGGCAGGGCTGTGGGTCCACGCAGTGACTCACTTTTATCTAATCTCGCTGCCGGTGACGCTGCTGGCTGTATTTCTGGGGAGAGTGATCAATCATCGCCTGCATGGCGAGGCCTTTCTAAAATATATTTACGTCGGATTAGCGGGCGTAGGAGCACTGCTCTTGTTTCAAGCAACGATGGGCCGAGTGTGAACACGGTTTTTCGCTAAGCACGACATGGTTTGATCGATCATTGGGGAGGGAATCCATTGCCTCACCTTATGGACGCCCCCCAGTGAGTCCACGAACACAGGGTCGGTTCGCCACCTCTTTACCGCTGAAGTTCGCGGCCTTCGCTGCCGATGGAATAAGTGGCAGTCGCCGCCCGTCATGTTTTCCAATCTGCTTGAAGATCCGAAGCTGTTTCGGCATGTCGTGGAAGATCTGCCGGTGGGCATTTATTTCGTGGACCGCGAACGGCGGATCCGCTTCTGGAATCATGGCGCGGAAAATCTCACGGGGTATCTTTCGCACGAAGTGGTGGGACACGTGCTGGAAGATGTCGTGCAGGCGTGCGACCGTCAGGGCGAGAGTTTCAGCGGCGAGGAACGTCCGGTGACGGTGACGCTCAACGAGCGGAGGCCGCAACTGGTCACTGCATTCTTCCTGCACAAGAGTGGGCATCGCGTGCCCATGAGCGTTCGCACGCTACCGATCGTTGAACGAAGCGGCGCGGTCGGAGGGGCGACGGTTCTGTTCGAAGAAGCATTTGGTTATCAGCAAGGGGCCTCCGGTCCGCCGATGTATGGGTGTCTGGATGCGATAACCGGAATTCCCTCGCGGCGGCTGGCACAGGCGGTGCTCAGCGAATGCATGGCTGGGCTGGAGGGATCGAACGTGGGATTCGGGCTGATACGAATTCGGCTGTTGGGTCTGGAGGACTTCGGCGCAAAACACGGCCCGCAGTCGGTGCTGCCATTTATGCGCACGGCGGCGCACACCCTGCGGCACAGTCTGGATGCGGAGAACTTCCTGGGATGTTGGGGCGAGAATGAATTTCTGGCGGTGCTGCCTTCGGCCAGCCCGGTGACCGTCGCCACCACCTCGGAGACTTTGTGGCATCTGCTGAGTCACTCCGCAGTTTTATGGTGGGGCGATCATTTTCTGGTCGAAAGCGAGGTCGCGCATACGGTGGTGAGCACGGGAGACAATCTGGAAGCTGTTCTGCGGGAAATGAAGCCGTCGCACTCGAGCATGATCGCAAAGGCGGCAACAGCGGGCGCTGGCAGGAATGCCGAGCGCGGGCAAGGGTGACGTTGGATGTTTGCGATTATTGGCATCGTCGTGGTTTTCGGTTGCATACTGGCGGGCTACCTCATGGAGCACGGTCCGATCAAGGTGCTGCTGCAGCCGGCGGAGATCATCATCATTGGCGGAGCAGCGCTGGGGACAGTGCTGATCTCGAATCCGGTCCACACCCTCAAGCAGATGATGACCGGTCTCCTGGCGGCGTTTGGATCCTCGAAATATGACGAAAAACGTTACATCGATTCACTGAAGCTGATGTATGAGCTGCTGCAAAAAGCTCGCAAGGAAGGGCTGGTAGCGCTGGAATCGGATATCGAGGAACCGGATAAGAGTCCGCTGTTTACGAAGTACGAAGCTTTCGCCAAGGATCATCATGCCGTGACTTTTGTCTGCGACACGATGCGCATGGCGGTGAGCGGGGGCGTGGAAGTATTCGATCTGGATCAGATGCTGGAAGCGGATATGGAGGTCCATCATCATGAAGCCACTGAGCCCTGCTCAAGTTTGACAACCATGGCGGACTCGTTGCCCGGGCTGGGCATCGTGGCGGCGGTACTCGGGGTGGTGATCACGATGGGCGCGCTCGGCGGCCCTCCCGAAGAAATTGGCAAAAAAGTAGCGGCGGCGCTGGTAGGCACTTTCCTGGGCATTTTATTGTGCTACGGACTCGTCGGACCATTGGCATCACGCATGAGCAAAATTGCAGACGAGCAGCACGCTTTCCTGTTTGTTTTGCGGGTCACGATGATTGCTTTTCTAAAAGGAGTGGCCCCGATCATGGCCGTTGAAATCGGGCGACGGACGGTACCGGGTCATGTGCGGCCTACCTTCCAAGCGGTCGAAGAAGCTTGCCGGGGAGCGAAAGACGCGCCCGCGGCGGCGGCGGCCGAAGTGGCCGCTGGCGGATAACCACGCTCATGCCGACTCCTCCAATCATCATCATCAAGAAAAAGGGTGGACACGGCGGCCATCACGGCGGCGCCTGGAAGGTGGCCTATGCCGACTTCGTAACCGCCATGATGGCGCTGTTCATCGTGTTATGGCTGATGAACACGAGCAAGCCGATTCAGGTCGCCATCAGCGGATATTTCAAAGATCCGAGCGGGACCGGCAAGGAAACGGGAAGTCAGCTTTCAGGAAAGGCCGGGGAGAGCGAAGCGGCGAAGCTGAATAGAGAGACTCTAAGTCTGGCAGCCGCGGCCGCGAAGGCCGAGCCGAAGCAAGATATGGAAAAGCTCAAGGCGGACTTGCAGGAAAGTATTCGGGGCATTCACGATCTCGACAAGCTCAGCAAATTTATCGAGATGACGGTGACCTCCGAGGGCCTGCGCATCGAACTGCTGGAATCGGCGGGAGGAACGTTTTTTAACAGCGGGAGTCCAGAACTCAACAAGAGCGGACGGGAAATCGCGTCGCTGTTGGCGAAGGAACTGGGGAAACTTCCCAACCATATTTCGGTGGAAGGGCACACGGATGCCAAACCTTACACTGGCAAGAACAGTTACAGCAATTGGGAACTCTCGTCCGACCGTGGCAATGCGGCGCGGCGGTTGATGCAAGAATCGGGTTTGCGCGCCGATCAGGTTTCTCAGGTGCGGGGCTTCGCCGACCAGCGCTTGCGCAATCCCAAAAATCCACTCGATCCGTCGAACCGGCGTATCTCGATTATTGTGCAATACCTGAGCGAAACCGATACTGCCGGACCTGCGGGGGAAAACAAGAAAGGGCTGGGGGTGGAGAAATCCGCCGCAGCTGATGCGAAGCCGGAATCCGAGACCACGGACAAATCCGAGAAGAAATAAAAAAGGCTGGCCAAGTAGGCCAGCCGGAAAATTGCATTTCAAAACGGTAACGCTGCCCTATCTCACATCATCGGGGCAATTAGGGTTGTGCCACGGATCACATAGCGGTACCGGTCCCCCGTGAGTCGAAATTTTGGGGATAGCGGCATACGCGAATGTGCCCACAAGACCTACCAGCAGTAACAACGCCCTGAAAGAACGTTTCATGGGTTTACTTTCTCCTTAGGGTCTGCCGAAAGCCTAAATATAAAACTTAAGCGTTCGGCGCCGGAATTATACACAACGTTGCAACTTTATGATTAAAAGGAGGTTAATTCTTCGTGGCCAGGAGGTGAGGGAATCCGCCGAAGGTGCCGAGAATTCACAATCCCGTCCGGCACGCCAAACAAGCGGTGTTTACGGTGATTTCTTAAAGTAAAGGTTTGACTGGAAGACCGGGAAGAATGCAGGTAGGAGGCAGACCAACAGAGCCAAAAAAATCCTCTTGACAAGGTTTTACAAAGAGGAAGCTTTTACGCAATTGAAGCTATGAGTGAATCTTCGAGCCAGCTGCGGCAGAGTTTGCTCTCGGTCGATTCAGGGATTGGTTGAGCGGAATAGAACCGTCCGCTGATTCGAGATTCGAGCTCCGAGAAAATGCGCGCTCCACCATCCCTTCGAACATCGGGATCAAGGAATCGGAAGTTACAGGGTGTTGAAGATCGGCCAAGCTCTGCTCCCAGCGCTGTGTTTGCAAATGGTTGACGGCTGCAACCCGCACGGCTTTGCGAGAGAACGCATAGGCAAGCCAGACTCCGATAGCCAGGTTGTAGGCTGACATATTGACCAGATTAAAGATGCCTTGCCTCACAAAGCCGCCTGAATTCAACGCATACATCATCAAATCGACGCCGGCGAAGAGTCCAAAACCCAGCGAGATGCCAAAACTGATTTGCCTCTTTGACACTCCCAGAAAACGCGAAAATAGCACCAGGAAAAGAATAAGGCCAAGCTGCACGATGCGCACCGAGCGCTGAAGCGTAGTCAGAGCGTGCATGAGAGGGCTCTGGTCAAGGGAATTCGAAAAGGCCACTACCACCGAAACCAGCAACATCACCACGCCCGCCCATTTGAACAACAGCGTACCCAGGTCCTTCAGCGTGTGATAGGGGCGAAATACGTCGAGGAAAATCTCGTGAATTACTTTAAAGCCGAGCACGGCATTAGCGGCTTCGCCGAGCCAAAACATCCCGAAATACATTTTGTGACTGCCGGCGTACCAAAGCGGGAAAATAGCCGCAAATACGGCCACCTGGACCACGAGAAACAGGAAAAACACGGGAAACTGCTGGTGCAGCTTGCGACGCCATAAAATAAACCCCACCGCCGATTGCAAGATCGGTTGCGCGCACCACAAAACCAAGATGACGGTATGGAAATGCCAAGTCATGGGCCCGTTACCGGAGCAGCACGCGACCGACCCTCGAAATACGTTGCTGCCCTCTCCCACATCCTCATGCAGATTGCCCTGCTGGGTCAACCTACTTAGGTAACCTTAGTAACCATTACCTTCTGGCTACGCCGCAGACAAAGGCAGGACGATCGACGCGGCCTCGACGAGATAACTACAATGGGAGGTTGGATTTTGCGGCGATAAAGGCCATTGGCGAAGAGATAGCCCTCTGACCAAGGTCATACCCTGACCCAAAACGGGAGTTTTTCTTGCAGGCCACTCAATTCCTGGCCCTAGCCAGCGTTATCCGGCGTGGAATGCAAATAGGCACGCATCATGCGTACCTCATCGTCCTTCTCGTCGAGGTTCTGCAACAGAATGTCACGCAAAGAGACGACGCCCTTCAGTTCATGCCCGAAGCATACGGGCAGGTGCCGAAAACCGTGCCGCTTCATCAGGGTCATGCAGGTTTCGAGCGAATCGTTCGGAGCAACGGTCAGCGGGTCCTCCGTCATGACCTGGCTCACCAGGATGCGGGCAGGATCCTTGCCGCCGACCACGACGCGGCTCATCAGATCACGCTCGGAGAAAATCCCTTTCAGCTGACCATTCTGTAAAACCGGGACGGCGCCGATGTTGTGCTCCACCATCAGGCTAGCCACTTCGAGCACGGTCTGATGCGGCTCGGCAGATATGGGGGCTTGGTTTCTGAGTAGATCACAGATCAACATTTGCACCTCCTTCGGACTTGCGCCGGAAACAACGTGGCCGGCAAACCGCGTGGTACAGAATCTGTACACAGGGCGCAAAACCGTTTTATCTCTGGACCCGCGGCGGAGTATATGTCGAAAATCATCGCGGGGGAAGGAAAAAATGAAGTAGCAGTCGATCGAAGGCGCTGTATTTGCCCAATTTGGTTATGCGTTTCGGCGCGCGCCGAGCGAAATCACGTACGATCTGGCGGCCAAAACGGAGGGAATCGCGGCGGTATCGAGCGGGGTCACAATCAGGTTGTAATCTTCACTGGCGCGCAGACGACTGAAGATGGGAGTCGCCTCCTGAGGTTCGACCAGCGCCAGATACCGAAGGAAAGCGAAAACGTCTTCGCTGGGATCGAATCCGGGCGCGACGAAAGAAACTTCAACATCTTCGTGATAGAAGTGCCACGCGAGCGAAGCCGCCAGGCGCACGCCGCGCTCATATGCCGCGGTCGGCAGAACTCCGGGCGCGGGATTGTCGAAAATGATGCGCAGCTTACGTTCATCCTCGCGGCTGAACTCGCGCACCTTGAGCGCGCCGGTCCGAGCCGTCGCTTTCCAATCCACATGGCGCGCGGAATCGTCTGGCAAGTACTCGCGGATCAGATAAAGATCGTTGCCGCGCCCGCTGATAAAAGTTTCGAACTCGCCCGTCACCATGGGCAAAACTTCGAGAAATTGATCAGTGGGCTCGACGCCAGGATAGACAATCACTTCGCGGGGCAGGTTGATGCGACGGGTCTTCATCAGGAAAGCAAAAGGAAAGCGTGTGGCCAAGCCAAAGTTTTTTTCCGAGTAACGACCGCGCGCCCTGAAGCTGATCTCGAGGTCGGCGCGCAACTCCTGCCCCGGGGCAAGAAAAGGAAAATAGACGGACTCTTGCAGGATCGGCTTCTCTTCCGGTTCCCGCAAGCGCCGCAAACGGCGGTCGGGCAGACGGAACCACTGATCTTGAGGGGCGCGATTTCGCGGCCAGCCAAAAGTCGAGGCTTCCCAGCCCCAGCGCACTTTATTTTTGTTATTGCGCTTCGCCGGGACCACGCGCACGGAAAACGACGGCAGCCACGAACTCAAGTTGCGTAAAAGCAGTCGCGCCAGCATGGGACGCCCGGCAAATACGTGCTCCGGCAGGTGAACATCAAGTTGCAGACTGCGCAGCACCAGCGCCGACGCAACTCCGGAAACGAGAATTGCAGAGAGCAGCGCGGCGACGACGACGTAAAGCAGATTGTTTCCGGAGCTGAGGGCGGCGATGCCGATCAAAACGCTAGTCAGGATGTAGATCATCCCGGCGCGAGTGACGTCATAGTCCATGGCCTCGCGCACGCGACTGGCAACTACGCGCCGCGCCAGATAAGGCACCGTGGTTAGTCCGACGAACGTTGCGAGTAGGAGCGCGACGGAGGCGAGAATCAGCGTTCCCCAGAGACTGCCGGCTTCGCGCGACACGGTGGAAAACAATGCCGCGCCGAAGGCCAGCACCAGCCCGACAATGGCCACCAGAAATCGGACCCACACTTGCGACAGTCCGAGCCATGCCTGGGACGGAGACGCAGTCTGCGCTAGATTCTGCGGGTTTGCCGAAATTGCTTTGTTGATCAGTCTGATCTCCAGTGCATGGACCTGCTTCCACCCAAGAATATGACCGCATAGGGGCGAAGGGGAAGTGACCGAAGACACTTCGACCGGAAAAACAATACTGGCGAATTCATGCGCACATTAGATTTTCTCACTCCTTCTTCTTGCTCTCCATTTTTTGACGAAGATACGTCTCGACCTCGGTTTTGCCTTCGTGCTGCGCCCAGTCGGCGGGAGTTCCGTGCCAGAGCACATCCTTCAAATCCGCTCGCGCGCCGCGTTCGACGAGCAGCCGGACCATTTCAAAATTGCCCGCGCCCGCCGCTTGGTGCAAAGGCGTCGCGTGCGAGTGGCCCCCTACCGGGTTATACCGGTCGGGATCTTCGCCTGCGTCCAACAAAAGTCGAACGAGATCAACATGTCCGAATTGCGCAGCCAATGCCAACGCCAGGTGGCGTTCTTCGACGTTGCTGGCAGGGAGCAAGCGGCGAAAATCATCGATGCGCCCGAGAGCCGCCGCGACCGGCAAATCGACCTGACCGCCGCGCGCGATCAGAGCGTTCAGCGCCTCCATTTCGCGGTGCAGGGCGGTGGCGTGAATCGCGCTATCGGCATCAGCTCCACGATCGCAGAGCAGATCGATCAGCGGAAGTTGCTGGCGACATTCTCGCGGCACACTGCCTGTCGCGACCAGCATGAGGGTCTCATTCAACGACGATTGATCAACGCCGGCATCGAGAATGGCCTTGGCTAACTCAACAATATTCTTCGGCAGAGTGCCGTGACGAACCGGATTTTCGGCGATGAATTCCAAGAGTGTCGGGCGCCGGAAATAGTTTCCACCTTCGAAGGTGACGTGCTGATGCGATAGCTTCGGATGTTGCTTGAGGTGGGCGCGCAGGCCTGCGACATCCTCCGCATCGAGAAGTTCCACCGCGCGCCGAAAAGTCGCATCTTCAATTCGTTCCTGATGCGGTAAATCCAGCCGATCGGTGAGCTTTGGTTCTTCGATATGCGCCTTTAATCTCGCCCAACTCGGAAATCCGGATTCGCGAGCGATAGCGAGCTGCGCGTCGCTGAGTTTGAACGGTGCGGCGAAGATTTCAGCATCCGTGGCGCGGCTGAAGCGCGGATGAAATTCCCTGATTCGCTGCGCCACTCCTGGAGTACGCGCGGAATGCTCCTGGAGCAGATCTTTCGCCTGATATTTGAGATGGCTGAGATTGGGATTCGATGGTAGACGCCGGACTGGCATAACGAACTTCCTTTCGTATGCCCGAGGTCCGCATTGATGGGCAGAAAGTCAGTTCGTGAAAACAGGTTTTGCGATCAAGGTGGACTTCTGTCCTTTCCGCGGACCGGATGCGCCCTTCGCGCTGCGGTCATATTAGCACGGATCATTGCAGTGGCCGTCAGCGACCAACGCGGCGCGTAAACTATCAGTGCAGGATCAACGTTGACTGGCTCGCAACGCACAGCCAAGCACCATTTCGATTAATCCAGGTATCGACGAAGCGCTCGCGGTGCACGAAGCGTTTGCCATTCTTGGCTCCCTTTTCGAGATATACGCCGACTACGACCGCACTTCGCCCGTAAATCTGCACCTGCATTGAGTCGTTCACCACGTGGTCGAGATGGATCGCCGGGGCACTCACGCTGGCGATATACTGCTCCTTATTCATCACGCTGCCGTCGTAGTCGATTGAGACCAAATCTACGTCCATCAGCGAATTAATCGCCTTCGTGTCTTTTTCCTGGACGGCACGATTCCAAGCGTTTTCCAAGGAAAGAACTCTGGCTTCCTGCGGGTCGATCGGAAGGATGGTTTGCGCATTCGCGCATACGAATACCATTAGCAGGATTGAGCACCACGCGATCCTCATCAACCACCTCCCTGGGTGGGCGAGTTCCTCAGCATTGTTCAACGCGGAATCGGCGTCGACTGTGCCACCACACACAGCCAGATACCTGCCTTAACGGTCCATGTATCGATGAAGCGTCCGGCCCACTGGTGCGGCTTGCCCCCATGTGCTCCCTTTACGGTGTAATTGCCCACGACCACGGCGGTGTCACCGTAGACCTTCACGCTCACGATTGAGGTGGATAGCCATTGCACATCGGTACCGCTTTCTTTGACAACGCGATTCAGAAACTGTTTTTTCGTCAACAGGGCGCCGTCCTCGTCGACGTAGATCATGGTGTTGTCGAAGATCAAATCGAGTGCTCCGACGTCCCCTTTTTCTTCCGCGCGGTCCCACACGGTTTCCAACGCACGTATTTTCGACCCGGCGTCGCGGTCGGAAGCATCCTGCGCCGGGGCGAAAAGAGAGAGCAGACACACCAATACAACCGCGACGGCCTCTCCACGCATCTTGGCAGTCTCCCAGACTTTCTATCGGCCGTCGGGGCTCTTTTCTTTAGGGGCGTTCAGGGGGATCGGAGATTACCGGTTGAATTCAAATTCCTGGAACTCGACCGTTAAACGCAAGAAACCGCGCGAGGCTGAGCAGCGGATGGCAGCGTGATTCGGATAACGAATTCTGTTATGCAACCGCTCGGTTGCATTTCTCGATGACATGAGCTAGTATGCAACCCAGAGGTTGCGTAACATGAGCGATTCTAATTCCAGCGATTCGAACTCTGCTTCCAACTGTATTGAAAAGCGAATTGACCTCAAGGCACCGATTTCACGCGTCTGGCGCGCCCTGACGGATTACCGCGAGTTTGGTGAATGGTTTCGCGTGAAGCTGGACGGACCATTTGTGCCGGGCAAACTTTCGCGCGGCCAGATGACCTATCCGGGATACGAACACGTCAGATGGGAAGCGGTCGTGCAAAAGATGGAGCACGAGCGGCTCTTTTCCTTCACCTGGCCTCATCCCAAGTCTTTTGAAAAAACTGCTGCCGCGCAGGACTACTCGAGTGAACCGACCACGCTCGTAGAGTTCCGGCTGGAGAAGACTGCTAGTGGCACGTTGCTGGTAGTCACCGAATCCGGCTTCGACAAGCTTCCCGAGGATCGCCGCCTCGACGCGTTCCGGAGAAACGAGGGCGGTTGGACGGAGCAGATGAAGAACATCGAAGGCTATATCTCGAAAAATCATGTCGCGAAGAAGCCGTAGCGGCGTGGCGGCGAAACGGAGGGCTGCTGGAGCGATGAATCCCGCGCTCGTCTTCGCCGCGCTCGGCGATGCGACGCGGCTGGCGCTGGTGGCGAAGCTCTGTGGACGCCGTCCTTATTCGATCTCACAGCTGACGCGCGGCTCGAAACTGACGCGGCAGGCAATCACCAAACATCTCCGGGTACTGGAGAGCGCCGGTATGGTTCATTGCGTCCGCACTGGCCGCGAGACTAGATTCGAGTTCGATCCGCAGCCCATGGAGGGAGTCAGGCGATACCTCGATTTCGTGTCGGAGCAGTGGGATCAAGCACTGTCGCGCCTAAGGGCGTTTGTAGAAGAGTGAGTGACTGGCGTGCATTTGGAAGGCGCTGACAGTTACTTCCGGGGTTGCCCGTTAATCACGCGCTGGGGTCCCAGTCGTGGAACAAACCCGACAAATACTAGCCCTTCAATCTTTTTTCGTCGCAGCCTGACGCCGATATCGCAACCCTAGAACAACAAGCACAACTGCGGCGACAATCAACACGGCAATGTTGAATCTCTGCATCACCCGAAGCAACTTGTGCCAATGGCGGCCGAAGAGATAGCCTGCGCTGCTGATTAGAGTGACCCAAGCGGCGGCGCCTAGAAAGTTGAAGAGAGTGAACGGTCGCCAGCGCATGCGCAGCACGCCGGCAAGCGGGCCGCCGATGACGCGCATTCCGAAGATGAAGCGGGAGAGGAAAATGGCGACGGCCCCATAGCGCTCGAACATTTTCTCGCCGCGTTCGAGCAACTCCGGTGAAATTCGCAGCAGGCTTCGATAACGATCGAGCAGCGGACGCCCGCCATACTCACCGATGGCATAGCCCATGTTGCCGCCAAGGGTCGCCGCACAGGTGCCGGCCGCGATGATCCAACCGACGTGCAGATGACGCTCGGAATAGGCCAGAAAGCTTGCCAGCAGCAGCGTGATCTCTCCGGGGACGGGGACGCCCGCGCTCTCCGCCAGCAGGGCTAGAGCTACGGCCCAGTAACCATAATCGGCGATGAAAGTGCGAAGCGAGTGCATAGTCGCGTGCGGACGTTTGGCCGAATCGAAGATCAGTATGCAGGTTAGCAGGCGGCGAAGGTTGGCACAGGGGAAAGCCGGAATGGCGATAAAATATTCCGCCTCGCGCGGAGTTAGATCTCGATCAGCACATCCCCGCCCTCGATCTTTACCGGATACACTGCGAGCTTCGCGCCCAGCGGACCGGACTCGCCGGTCTTTGGGTCCCACGCCCAGCCATGCCATGGACAGATCACTTTGCCATCTTCGATCACGCCTTGGCCGAGCGGGCCTCCGCGATGCAGGCAGATGTTATCCATGGCGCTGATTTCGCCATTCACGTTGGCCACGCAAATTGTTTTATCGCCGCAGGGGAATTCTTTGGCCTCGTTGTTGGCGGGAAGGTCGGACTGCGACGCAAGTTTTGTGAACATTCCGTTTATTCTATTTCATCGCCAAGCGAAGCGATCACTTTTTGCCGTAGGGCCGCGCGGCGATCTGGCCTTTCGCTTCCTGGATGGTCACGGTCTGTCCGGTCGCGATGTTTGCCAGTTTGTCTACTTGTCCGCTCGGCCAGTCGATCTCGACCGTGTCGGCTTTGGTCTGCGATCCCATGCCGAAGGTGAGAACCAGTTCGCTCTGCGATAAATAGCTGGAGCCGCTCTTCATGGTGAGCCACTGCTTATCGCCGCCGGCGCTTACGCGCACAACCGCGCCGATGCCGTCGCGATTCGATTTTGTGCCGACGAGTTTTATGCGCAGGCTCTGGTTCGTTCCGCCTTGATTGAGATAAAGATGCGGTTGGCCGCCGTTGGTCGTGACCAGGATGTCGAGCGCTCCATCGTTGTTGATATCGGCGTATGCCGCGCCCCGCGCCACTTTTGGAGCGGCGAAGGCACTGCCAACTTTGGTCGTGACCTCCTCGAACTTGCCGTTGCCGAGATTGCGAAATAAGTGCGGCGGCTCGGCGTAGCTGACGCGCTTTTGCACTGTCTCGATCTGGTCTTCGATGTGGCCGTCGGCGACGAAGATGTCCTGCCATCCGTCGTTGTCGTAATCAAAGAAAAAGCAGCCGAAGCCGAGCGTGATCAGCGTAGCGCGGCCAACTTCCGAGCGCGGCGCTTCATCAACGAACAGGCCGTTGCCTTCGTTGTGATAGAGCGAAAGCATCTGGTTGGAAAAATTTGTGATGATCAGGCTTGCGCTACCCGACCGATCGTAGTCCGCCGCATCCACGCCCATGCCGGCGCGCGCGACACCATCTTCGCTGAACGCGATGCCGGCGGGAACGGCGCGCTCTTCGAAGGTGCCGTTCTTTTTATTGAGATAAAGTTTGTTCGGCTGCGTGTCGTTGGCGATCAGGATGTCAGGCCATCCGTCATTGTTGTAATCGAGAATGGCGACGCCTAGGCCTTTCGAAGTTGGATCGTACAGGCCGGCCCTCTGCGTGGCATCCTCGAATTTGCCGTTGCCGAGGTTGTGCCAGAGGCGTGCCGACGTGCCCTTATACGATTCGGGCGTGCAGTAGGATTTGTGCGAACCGTCGAGAGTGCAATAGAGATCGGACTGCTCGGACCACTGCACGTAGTTGGCGACGACGAGATCGAGTTTGCCGTCGCGATCGTAATCGACCCATGCGGCGCTGGTTGAGAACTCGTTCGGGCCCCACAATCCAGCGGATTTCGTGACGTCGGTGAAGGTACCGTTGCCGTTGTTGTGGAAGAGATGGCTCTGGCCGACGGCAGTAATAAAGATGTCATCGAAGCCATCGTTGTCGTAGTCGCCGATGGCGACACCGAGTCCGAAGAGCGAAATGTCGAGGCCTGATTTTCGCGTCACATCGGTAAAAGTGCCGTCGTGATTGTTGTGGTAGAGCTTTAGAGTGGTCGCGCCGGTCGTCTTATGGACAGACGCATGGCCGGGCCAGTCTTGCCCGTTGACGAGCAGTATGTCGGGCCAGCCATCGTTGTCGTAGTCGATGAAAGCGCAACCGGGGCCCATGGTTTCGGGCAGCCACTTTTTTCCGAAGGCTCCGTTGTTGTGGGTGAAGTGGATGCCGGCTTGGGCGGTTATGTCGCGGAAGGTGATGGTTTGCGCTTCCACGATGAGGTTCGGCGCGATCAGCGGCAAAAACAACATCCACCACCGAGACACGGAGGCACGGAGGAATGCTCGAAAATAAAGACCTAGTTTTTCTCCGTGTCTCAGCCTGCCCTGAGCGCAGCCGAAGGGTGCCTCTGTGGTGGATTTCCGGTTCAAAGAGTCCATCACCTTTGGGTCCTGGATGCGATTGTGGCGCTCGCTGTCAGGCGCTTGGCTGCGGCGTTGTTCAAGATGGGCAGCGGAACGGAAACGTGTTCGTGGATGCTCTGGCGCTCGTTGTTGTCTTCGGGATTTAGCTGACGATAGGGGCCAGTGATGGCCTGCGAAGCTTCGTCGGCCTTGAAGCGCAGGTAGCGCGCCTGATGTTCTTTCGACATTTTTTCATCGCCCAGTCCGTTGTAGCAGAGCATGAGATTGTAGTGCGCCTGCAAATCCTCGGGATCAACGGCGAGCACCTGCTGCAGCGTCTTTATGGCGTCGGAATATCTGCGCCCCAGGAAAAAAATGCGTCCGAGATTATTGAGCGCGACGCGGTCGCGCGGATATTGGACCAGGACTTGTCCCAGATGTTGTGCCGCACCGTTGTAATCGCCTTCCTGGCGCAGGACTGAGGCGTAGAAAAAATGTGCGCGAGCCAGATTGGGACTCAGCGCCAGCGCCTTCTCGAGCACGGCGCGAGCGCGGGCAGTATCGCCTTCCTGCAGGGCGGCGCGGCCGATATTGACCCAACCGTCGGGGTTCTGCGGATCGGCCTCGGTTACCTTTTCAAACGCAGCTTGCGCCGCTTTCAGATCGCCCTGCAGCAACAATCCAATGCCATAGTCGTTCCAACGCTGCCAATCGTCTTTCGCGAGTTGGATCTTAGGCTGCGGCGCGGGAGCGTTTGCGGGCAAAACATCGATCGCGACTTCATTTTGCGCCATCGTCACGATCGGGAGGTCGGGTATTTTCTCCTCTTTCGCGGAAACCCCGCTGAGCGAATGAGTGAACGCATATTTTGTATCGTCGTATTCGGCGGTAACCATCGGAGGCGCGGCGGAGCCAGCCGCGACTCCGGGCTTCGGCCGATTATTATCGGGCCCGTGGACGGGCTCACCCGCAAAGGCGAATTGCGTCTCCCACCATGCGAACTTGCGATAGCAGAGTCGCGCGGTCAAAGTAATTTTGTTGCCCGTTTTCCCGGGCACTTTCATGCGGAAGTGCACCGTGTCGGCGGCGCCCGGCGGGATCAGCCGCACGTATACGACGGATCGGGTGGACCATGCATTGCGTTTATTGATCTGGTTGCCATGCTCATCCACCTGCAGGGAGCGATAGAAGTGCGCACCCTTTTCGACCGGACCTTTGCCGTTATCTTCGACCATGCCGCTCCAGAAAATCGTCTGGCCTTTGTCGTCGACAGCCTTGAGTTCGAGCCAGGCATCGAAAGCATCCACGGTTCCGCCGGGGAAGAAATGTCCAATGCGCTTGGTGCGCACCACGACATCAACGCGGACGGTGTCGCCGCGACGGACAGCGGCCTGCACGCGATTGAGAGGCGCGGTGACGGGAGCGGCTTCAGCATTCGAACTGGGCGTGATTTTTGTTTCCGCTTCTTCTCCTACCGCGAACGTGGTTGCGAGTTCTGGTTGCCCTGTCGCGCCGGTTTTCAAAGCTGTCGCTTTCAATGGATGGCTCGCCGGCGAGAGCGCGAAAATATCGACCGTCAGCGCACCGCTGGTTAAGAAGTCTTCCGTGGCCTTCAACTGCGCAGCGTCTTCGTTGGCCGTGGGCACCGCGGTGTTGGCGCCGGGGAAACGATGGGAGTGTACCTTGCCGGCGATGTTGCCCATGTCGTTGGAGGGTTCGAGCGGCATGTGGCAATCGGCGCACTGCTGCGGCTTCGGGGGATAGTAAAAGGAGCGCGCGCCCTCGCCGGAAACGCCGCTCGCTTGCCAGTTGTCGTATTCGTTGAAGCCGCGAATCCAGCGGTAATGATTGACCTGCGCGTCGAGATGCACTTTGTGGCATGAGGAGCAGAACGCAGCGGTCTGCTGGCGCATGAAAGGCTTGAGGAAGACGCGGCGGTGCGGCTCGGGATTGAGCTTGATCAGAAAATCATGGAGAGTGCGAATCACGGGATTCTTGCTGGCGGCGAGCTCGTGCAACTTGGGATACTCGAGATAGAAATCAGCCTGACCCATCGTGCTTTTTACGTCGGCGATGGAGTGGCACATCATGCAGCCGAGTCCGGCCTGGGCTGCGGGCGTGTGTACGATCTGTTTGATCGGAGTATCCATCTTGCCGGCGTAGAGCACGGCCGGGTCATGGCATCCGCCGCACCATTTGGAAGGCTTGGTGCCGATCGTATCCTGCATGTACTCGATCGACTTGCGATACCACTGATTGTTGAATGAAGAAAAATGGTGGGCGGAGCTGTTCCACTGATTGTAAATATCTTCATGGCAGCGCTTACAGGAATCGGATTCCATGAAGAACTGGCTGGGAATTTTTTCGCCTCCGTAGACCTGGGCGGAGCTGGGAAAAAACGGGCCAGTGGGGCCGTCGCCTTCGCCGTTCATGGTGGCAGGCGACAGGGTCGGATTTTCAATGCGCGCGTGCTGGCTCCAGCGAGTTTCGCGAAGGTAGCGAGCGACGGGCGCCAGAATAGCCAACACCGCGAGCACGACGGCTATGCGCAGGGCGGTGTGGCGCGAGAGCCATCCTTGATTAGCTTCTCGATCGGCTCCAACGCGTGCCGCGAAGATCAATCCCGCGCCGAGAAAACTTAGCCCTAAATGAACGTAGACCAGCGTCCACTCGGTGCGCAACGCTCCGGTGTAAATCAGCGCCAGTCCTGGGATCGCGCCCAGGAAGAGCAGAGCCATTCCAACGCGGACGAGCGCCTCACCTTGGCGCCACGAGCGAACTAACCAGACCAACAACCAGACTGAAACCACGACGCCAGCGACAGCGTGCAGCAACACGATTCCGGCGTAGAGAACATTCGCCTGCGGGAAGGTGTACAAGTAAATTGCGGACACGACCAGGAAACCGATCAGCAGCGACAGGAATCGATTCATAGAAGGTCTGGCGTACAAAGCTTGCTAAGAATGTTGGCCGAAACAATGTCGGGCGAACAATGTGTCGAGATCCTACAGGCTCACATAAAGAGCCAGCACCCACGGTTGCGCCATATTAGCGGTTGGCTGGAACCGTTGTCTCTAATCAAAATATATTAGGAGTTTTTTTCTCATTGTCAACGTCAGTTGCATCGCCGCCCATGCGGTTGACGCCCGGTGAATGCGAAATTAAGGATAGTGACTGTGTCCGCCAACATTTCGGCAATCGCCAAGACGCTGATTTTCACCGTGTTTGTGCCGGGGACAGTGGCTGGATATGTACCTTGGAGATTGGGGCGAGGCGTGGCAACCGTGTCTGGCATTGAAGAATGGGCGGCTCTGGTCATCATCGCCGTAGGAATTGCAATCTATCTCCACACCGCTTTCTGGGGCTTCGCCTTGATCGGTGGCGGAACACCCGCTCCCATCGCGCCCACCAAGATTCTCGTTGTCAAGGGGCTGCATCGCTTGGTGCGCAATCCCATGTATCTTGGAGTCGCGACCGTCATCGCAGGGCAGGCCTGGTTGTTTCACTCGCTGCACATCTTGATTTATATGGCATGCATGTTGACGGTCGCGCACCTGTTTGTCATTTTTTATGAGGAGCCGACACTGCGAAAACAGTTCGGCGACGAATATGATCGTTATCGCGCGACCGTGCCGCGGTGGATTCCGAAATTCCGAGTTTAAGGGTTTTCGAGCTTATAGTTTCTTGCGCACTAACGCTCCCGCGGAGCGCACGCCCGCTTTGAGTTTCTCTCGCAGCGGGCGGGCATAGAGCAGGTCGAGGAAACTTTCCATTTCGCCGGCAAATCCGCCACCATAGCCGAACCACCAGATCTTTTTCATGCGCGGAAGCAGATCGCTGTCGACATATTTCACGCGCACCATTTCTTCCAGGCCCCAGCGTCCGTGAGTGCGACCGAGGCCGCTTGATTTAACGCCTCCGTGCGGAGCTTCGCTGATGCTGAAGCAGGAGACAGCATCGTTTACCATTACGGTGCCAGCGTTGATCTGGCGAGCAAGGCGCTCGCCGCGGGCGCGATCGCGCGTCCAGATGCTGGCGGCGAGCCCGTAGTCGGAATCATTGGCCAGACGCACGGCTTCGGCATCGCTGCGGAACGGCGCGATCGGCAGCACCGGGCCGAAAGTCTCTGCGTCTTTCTGCATCACGCGCATGCTGTGATCGACATCGGCCAGCACGGTTGGCGCAAAAAATGTTGGGCCCAACTCGCGCAGCCGCGCGCCGCCGGCGAGCACGCGAGCGCCGCGCTGCCGCGCATCTTGCACATGCGATTCAACTATGCGCACCTGGCGCTCGTTGATCATCGGGCCGAGTTCGGTGGAAGGATCCATGCCGTTGCCGACGCGCAGTTTACGCGCCTTTTCCGCGCATGCGTCCAGGAATGCGGAATATAAGCTCTGATGCACATAACAGCGTTCGACCGAAAGGCACGCCTGGCCTGCGTTTACGAATGCTCCCCAGACCGCACCGCTGGAAGCAACATCGACATCGGCATCTTCGAACACGATCATCGGGTCTTTGCCGCCGAGTTCGAGGACCACGGGAAGAAGACGCTTGGCGGCGGCTTGCGCAATTCGCCGTCCCGTGGCAACGCTGCCGGTGAAAACCAGTTTGTCGATCTCGCTCTCCACCAGCGCCGCTCCGGTCTCGCCTTCGCCCGCGAGCACCTGAAAAATATCGTTGGGAATCCCGGCCTCGCGCAACAGCGCTTGCAGCTCGAGCGCGATCAGCGGCGTCAACTCAGAGGGCTTGAGCACAACCGCGTTACCGGCCACCAGAGCTGCTAAAGTTTCAGTTGCCGGAATCGAGAACGGATAATTCCACGGCGAGATGATTCCGATGACGCCATAGGGTTCGTGCAGGATGTGGCCGGATTTCGACTTCATCGCGAGATTGCCGTGTGCGAGCTTTTCGTTGCGCAGGATCGCGAAGGCGTTGTCGATGAGGAATCGCGCCGCGTCGAGCACCACGAGAACTTCGGTGAGCAGAGCTTCGACTTGGGGCTTGCCTGCTTCCTGGGTGATGCGGCGCGCGATGTCAGTCTTGCGGGCGAGAAGAATCTGCTGAAAGCGGCGCATCACTTTGATGCGATTGCGGATGCCCCAAGCGTTCCAATCAGGTTGGGCTGCGTGTGCGCGAGCCACCGCGGCGCGCACCTCGGTGGGGCCAGCGCTATCGAGTTCGCCTAGAACCTCGCCCGTCGCCGGGTTCACGGAGGCGATGCGGGTGGCGACGAAATCGGCGTTCGGGACCATCTCGGAAGCAGTTTACGCGGGATGGGAGGGCCGTGCCAGGATTTCTGGCGCCGCCTCAGTATTCGACCGCGACGAGATACAGGCCGCTGGCGGGGGCGGTCGGGCCGGCAGCAGTACGTTCGCGCGCGTCGAGGATCCGGCAAAAGTCTTCATGGGTCACAGTTCCCTTCCCCACTAGCAGGAATGTGCCGACGAGGTTGCGCACCATATGATGAAGGAATCCGCTGCCGCGAACCGTATAGATGAGTTCGTCGCCGGCACGCGCCCAGGTCGAAGAATAGATTGTGCGAATATTGGTGGGCGCGTCGGGATTTATCGCGATGCCCCCTGGCGCATTGCCGAGAGAAGCTTTCTCGCCCGCAGCTATGCGCTTCACTCGCTCCGGATCGGCCGCCGCGAACGAGGTGAAGTCGTGCTCGCCTTCAACCTCTCCCGCGGCTCCCATCATTGCCGACTCGTCGAGTGGATAAGGATAATGCCACACGTAACGCGCCAGGAACGGCGGACAGATCGACGCGCGGAGAATGCGATAGCGATAAGTTTTGGCGCGGGCCGACTTGCGCGGGTGAAAGTCGGGTGCGGCCTCGGTCACCTCGAGCACGCGGATCGCGGGCGGCAGAATGTCATTCAACGCGCGCAGCCAGTTTTCCGCCGGGATCGCCGACGCGGTCGCAAAACTCGCGACTTGAGCGAGCGCGTGCACGCCCGCGTCGGTGCGGCCCGAACCTTGAGGCAGTACATTTTCGCCGGTCAAACGTCCAATGGCTGAGGCGAGCGCTCCCTGGACCGTCGACCGGCCGGGTTGCACCTGCCAACCGGCGAAATCGCCTCCGTCATAAGAAAGAATCAGTCTGAGATTACGCACGTTCTTTTCGAATCCTAGGTTGCATGGGCAACATCATTCTGACTTACAAACCAGATGCCTCGGCACAGAAAGCGCGGCGGCGCGTCAGCTATACTATTTCACTTACGATCAATTTATTTGCAATCAAGTTACTCGCGACCGAGGTGCTGGGAACATTGTCTTTTCCGCCGTCGTCAATTGGGCGACTATAAGGAGAAGATTGCAAGGAACTCTTGCCTATCGCCCTGCGTATAAGAGGATGTCGGCGAAATTGCGGACTACTGCGTCCTCATGCCCTCAAGCCGGATCGGTTGAGGCAGATCACTGATTGTCACGAGCTGATTGTCACCAACTGATTGTCACCAATGGAGATGATGCGAATGCGAAGCTTTACAGTGTTGACTGCGTTTCAGCGGGCCGCCGTTCTTTTCATTGCGTCCCTCTTCGTAGTTGCAGGCATGGTTTCTGCAAGTCGGGCGCAAGATGCGCCGGTGCCGAGCGCGCCATCGGCGCAGATGCCGGCGCAGCGGGCTGTCTCGTCCTCCTCGTCAACGCAGCCTTTTAATGTGCAGGAGTATTCAAAACCACAGTCGCACTTCCCCAACCTGATTGCTCCGTATACTCCGCGTCACGTCGAGGCGCCGAACCTCGCGAATACGCCCCGCATCGACGAACTGATGCACGACGGCAAACTCTATATTTCGATGAACGACGCGGTCGCGCTGGCGCTCGAAAATAACCTGGATATCGCGATTGCCCGCTACAACCTGAATATTGCCGACACCGATGTGTGGCGCGCCAAGGCAGGATCGGCGATTCTCGGCGTGAACAGCGGCGTGGTGCAGAACACGCCCGGCGGCGGCGTCGGCGGACTGGGCGCGCAGGTTGGATCGGGGCAGGGCGGGACTTCGGTGGCCGCCGGTGGCGCCGGCGTCGGAGCTGGGGGCTTGGTCGTATCGACCTTGGGTAGCGGCCCGCTTATCACCAGCTTCGATCCCATCCTTACTGGCACGTTGCAGTTCGACCGGCAGGAAGTTAATTGCAGCAGCCCCTTTTGTAGCAGCGCCCAGACAACGACCACGGGCAATTTTCTCTACACACAGGGATTCCAGTGGGGCACGAATCTGACGGTGGGTTTCAACAATACTCGATTAGCCGCGAATAATTCCTTCAACTCGGTGACCCCCGCCCTGAACTCGAACTTTCAGGTTAAGTTAACGCAGCACCTGTTTCAGGGCCTGGGATTTGTTGCGAACAATCGCTACATTCAAATCGCCAAGAATGATCGCGAAATTTCGGATGTCGCATTCCGCCTGCAGATCACCTCCACGGTTGATCAGATCGAAAACATGTACTGGGACTTGGTGTATGCCTACGAGAATGTTCGAGTTCAGAAGGAGCAATTGGCTTTCGCGCAGAAGACTCTGTCTGACAGCAAGAAGCAGGTAGAAATCGGGACCCTGGCACCGATCGAAGTGGTCCGCGCGCAGAGTACGGTTGCGTCCGATCAGCAAACTCTGACCGTGGCGCTCACCAATCTTCAGTTGGAACAGCTGCTCATGAAGAATGCCCTGAGTCGCTCGCTGGTCGACCCGACACTGGCCGATGCGGAAGTGATCCCTACCTCGACGATGGTGTTGTCGGCGGAGGAAGCGGTTGCACCCACGCAGGATCTGGTGAACGATGCCCTTAGTCATCGCCCCGAACTCGCCGAACAGCGCATCAACCTTACCAATACCGATATCAGCAATAGAGCAATCCGCAATGCCTTACTGCCCACCGTGGATCTGTTTGCCTACTACGGCGGCTATGGATTGGGCGGCACTCCCAATCCCGGCTACATATGCGCCCAAGATCCGGGATTCTGCGAACCGGGCGTATCCAACCCAATTTACACGCCGCCGCCTGCAGTCTCTTATTCTGGAACGTTGAATCAACTGATCAACTCTAGCGCTCCTGACAAAGGAATAGGCGTGAATCTCAACATTCCGCTCCGCAACCGCGCGGCGCAAGCAACGCAAGTGCGCTCGGAATTCGAATACCGGCAAGCGCAACTACGTATTCAGCAGATTGAGAACCAGTTGCGCATCGAAGTGCGCAGTGCGCAGTTTGGGGTACAGCAGAATCGCGCCAGCGTCGCTTCCGCCCAGGCGGCGGTAGATCTGGCTCGGCAGTCGCTCGATGCCGAACAAAAGAAGTATGCGCTCGGAGCATCGACTTCGACTCTCGTACTTCAGAATCAGGCGGCGATGACGCAGGCCGAAGTCACGCTTGTTTCCGCCAAGGCATTGTATGAAAAGGCCGAAGTTGAACTCGATCGGGCCACCGGCCTTCTGCTCGATCATGCCGGAATCTTGATCGGCGATGCGGAGCGCGGACAGGTTACGCACGCACCTAGCATTCCACATGTGGCGCCCCGGCCGGCGGATCAGTTGCAACCGACAAACCCTGCGGAGCAACCGCAGTAGTAGGATGCTATCGTAACGCGAGTTCAAGCAGTGAAGCGCCGGGGTGGATGCATCCTGGCGTTTCTCTTTTGCGCCGCGCTGACTCTCGCGTATTCTCTCTCCTTAGGAATTGTGTGTGATCCTCTCCGTTGTCGTCATCACTCATAACGAGGAAGCTAACATCGCGCGCGCGCTCGCCAGTGTGCAGCCGCTTGTCGCCGATGGCAAAGGCGAGATCATTGTCGTCGACTCCGGCTCAACCGACCGCACCGTCGAGATCGCAAAATCGTTCGGCGCGAAAGTCTTCATCGAAGAGTGGAAAGGCTACGCTGCGCAAAAGAATTCGGCGATCGAGAAGGCGGCGGGAGATTGGATTTTGAGTTTGGATGCCGATGAGGAAGTTGAGCCTAAGCTGGCTGCGGATATCCAAACGACTTTTGTCAAATGGAATGCAGTGGACGAATACTCGCGTCTCAAAGGTTATCGTCCGAAAGATGTTCATCATAATTTCCAGATCGAACATGAATTCGACGATGTCCACTCGCTAGACACTGATTGTTACTTCGACGGATTTTTCGTACGACGAAAGAATTTCTTCTTGGGTAGGTGGATAAAACACGGCGGGTTTTGGCCGGATCCAAAACTAAGAATTTTTAGGCGCGGGCTTGGACACTGCCCGGAGCGAGCCGTTCATGAAACCTTCCAGGTGGAAGGTGAAATCGCCACTCAGATAAGCAACGGAGCACTTCTCCACCACTCCTATCCCACCCTGGCCGACTACGTCGACCACATGAACCGTTACTCGTCCCTCGGGGCTGAAATGGCAGTTGCCAAAGGCCAACGCGGTTTCAGCGTGTTCAACATCGTGGTGCGCCCGCTCGCAACCTTCACGTACAACTATTTTTTTCGACTCGGATTTCTCGACGGCCGGGAAGGGTTGCTTCTGCACCTATACCATGCTGTTTACGTTTCATGGAAGTATGCTAAGGCTTGGGAATTGTCGCGCAAGAAAGAATCGTCTTAGTCGCTTCGCAGAAAGGCTACTCACCGCTATCAAACGGCATCGGTGCGGAGAGTGATACGCATGATGTCATACGTCACTTCCACGGTTCGCGTCGGAAATCTTGACTCGACATAAGATTTCACATCTGAGACCGACGGGATTCCGTCGCGGCCCGTCAGTCCGCGGGCATCGTCGAGCAATATCACGTGCGGGTAAGGATGGCTGAGAATCATTTCCAGTTCGGCCGACAAGCGCTGCTGGTCGCCCTGTTTGCCGACCCAGCCATAGTATCCAGCGTCGAGCCAGAACAGCGCCGGAGCGGACAATAAGGCAAGCACTTCGGGCATAACAACCCGGCTGTCACCACAGAAGATGCGCACGTGCTGATAGCGCGCGAATTTGCGGGTGGCGCGCTCGGCTAGGGCTGGGACAAACTCGATGGAGTAGATGCGATCGAAATGGCCTTTCATGGCCGCTACCATCTCGCCGTAGTAAGTTCCGGTTTCGACCAGAGTCTTCAGAGCAAATTTCTCGCCATATTCGCGCACGACTTTCTGCTTCAACAGATGCGGAGATCGCGACGGCCGGCCACGCAGGATCCAATACCAGTAATCGGGATAGTGGCCGAGCGCCTTATAGACTCCGTAGAATGGAGTACGTTGCAATAATTGCCGGAATGCCTTCAGAATTCCTCCGCTTGAGAACGTCAAGAATAGGTGCACACGAAAAGCGGCGTCAAGAGAACCGGCAAAATCCTCGCTATATAAGGACGCCGGAGTGCGCGGAGGAAACACTTCCCAACCGCCTGGTCGGTAGCTCGCTTTTGCAGCGCGGTGAGCGCTACTCTATCATCGATGACAGAATGGAACAGCGGGGAATGGAATGCCTGAGAAAACGAAATCCGAACTGCGCAAGGCCATTGTAGACAGCCCGATTTCCGACGTATTTGAGGGACGTCATCCTTCCGCGTCGGAAAAAGAATGGGCCGAAAAAACACTGGCGCCGACGATCGGGAAGGCTCCTGAAAAACCTATTGGCGCTGCGACCGGCACCAATCTCGACGAGGACGGACGCGCCCGTTTCAGCACTATATCGAACGCACCGATCCGTCGCTTGTACACGCAGGCCGATCTGCCCGCCGATTGGAATTACGATCAATACCTCAGTTATCCCGGGCAAGCGCCCTACACGCGGGGCATTCACTCTACCGGATACCGCGGAAAATTGTGGACGATGCGAATGTTTTCCGGTTTCGCTTCGCCCGAGGAAACCAACCAGCGCTACAAATATCTTCTCGAACATGGCGGCGGCGGACTCTCGGTCGCCTTCGATCTGCCCACGCTGATGGGCTATGACTCCGATCATCCGGCTAGCGAAGGCGAGGTCGGCAAGTGCGGCGTGGCCATTGATTCGCTGGAAGACATGGAAATTCTCTTTGACGGCATCAGCCTCGAAAACGTCACAACGTCGATGACCATCAATTCGCCGGCCAGCGTGCTCTGGGCGATGTATCTGGTCGTGGCCGAGAAACAGGGCGCTGACTGGAAGAAGATTTCGGGCACCATTCAAAATGATATTCTCAAGGAGTACATCGCGCAGAAAGAATACATTTATCCGCCGGCGCCTTCGATGCGGCTGGTGATTGATACTTTCGAATTCGGTTCGAAATTTACGCCGCGCTTCAACACTATATCCATCAGCGGTTATCACATTCGCGAGGCTGGATCGACGGCGCTGCAAGAGCTCGCATTCACAATTTACGACGGCGTCGAATACGTAGAGTGGGCGCGCCGCCGCGGACTTGACGTTGACGACTTCGGGCCGCGCCTGAGCTTCTTTTTCAATGCGCACAATGATTTCTTCGAAGAGATCGCCAAATACCGGGCTGCGCGCAAGATCTGGTATCGGTTGATGAAGGATCGCTTCGGCGCGAAGAACGATCGCACGCGTCTGATGCGCTTCCACACGCAAACTGCGGGCGTCTCGCTGCCGGCGCAGCAACCGATGAACAATATTGCAAGGGTTGCGCTACAGGCACTGGCGGCGGTGCTCGGCGGCACGCAATCACTACACACCGACGCCTACGACGAGGCGCTTGCCTTGCCCACCGAAGAGGCCGCGCGCATCGCGCTGCGCACGCAGCAGATCATTGCCTTCGAGTCGGGCGTAGCGCAAACCGTCGATCCGCTCGGCGGAAGTTACTTCGTCGAGAAGCAAACCCTGGACATGGAAAAGGGAGCGTTCGAGTACTTCGAGAAGCTCGATCAGATGGGCGGGATGGTCAAGGCGATTGAGCGCGGATATCCGCAGAAGGAGATCGCCGAGGCGAGTTACCAGTACCAGCGCGCGGTCGAGGCCAATGAAAAGATCACGGTCGGCGTCAACGATTTTGTCATCGAAGAGGGATCGCCGCATATTCTTTACATAGGTGAATCGGTGGCGCGCGCACAGGAGAAAAAACTCAAGGTTTTGCGCGACCGTCGCTCGAGCGAGGAGGTTCAGCGCCGGCTCGACGCGCTGAAGCATGCCGCCGCAGATAATCCGACCGCGGGCAGCAATGGCAATATCTCAAACGTCAACACCATGCCCTGCATCATCGATGCCGTTCGCGCGTACGCCACGGTTGGCGAAATCTGCGAAGCACTGCGCCAGGTTTATGGGACTTATACTGAAGTGAGTGTGACCTGATATTGTTTGCGGTTGCAAATTGCAACCGCAAAGATTTGTAATTACTGGCATGCATTTCTTCGGAAGGACAGCCCTCGATCATTCATAGTCGAGCGCCCGCGAGCAGGTTTGGTCGGCCTCCCGGAAGAGAACGAGACGCACTTCGCCGGAATTCATCACATCTTCAGTCGTTCAGTCGTCACATCACCAATTGTCGTTCGTGTGTACGATGACGGAATGCAACTGCGCTCGGCAAAATGCCTCGTAATAATGCACACCCTGGCAAGACGGCGCAAGGCTGCCGTGGTTCCTATTGAATCCCGAATCGCGATTTTGAGACAACAAAAAGTCATTCTCGATAAGGCCCTGGCCGAGATTTATGGAGTCACGGTAAAGCGCCTTAACCAGCAGGTGAATCGCAACCGGAATCGCTTTCCTGGCGACTCCATGTTCCAACTCAAAGCACGCGAGTTTGCCGCTTTGAGGTTGCAATTTTGCAACCTCAAAGAAAGGCCGCGGCGGCCGCCGCTCGCTCCCCTATGTCTTCACTGAACATGGCGCCATCATGGCGGCGACCGTGCTTAATTCTGATCAGGCAGTTGAGATGAGCGTTTTTGTGGTGCGCGCATTTGTCCGCTTACGTGCCATGGTGACCGCAAATAAAGAACTCGTGGGCAAGATCGAAGAGTTGGAGAAACACTTAGCGAAACACGACAGTTCCATTGAGGAAATCGTTAGATTGATCAAGAGACTGATGGAGCCGCCACCAATTCGCCGAAGCAAGATTGGATTCGCGCTCCCATCATCGCGGACTAAGCTCCTTGCGACGTAGCTGCTGAATTCCAATCCAAGAGATAGCCGTGCCATCGCTCTACTGCGACGCATTCGACTTGACTGTTTATCGCGGCCGCTGCACCTCGCGATGTGCGCTTACTTCAGCCGGTTGCGATATAGGGTCCCATCCACTTGTCCGCGCATGGCGTCGATGTCTAGCGGCACCTGCAAAAACGAGGCTACTCCTTCGGCGACGACCTTGGGTTCGCGGAGCACGCGATGATAGTGCACGCGCCTGACCTGGATGTTCGCCTGGCTCAGGAACCACTGATTTACTTCGAGCAGATGTCGGTGAAAGAACTCTTCGATGGCGGAGTTGTCTGCGACCAAATCTGCATTGCCGCGGCGGCGTAACATTTCGTCCTGCGACTTCAGCACCTCGGGTAGAGGACGCTGCATGAAAACGACCCGGTACTCATGATCGGAGGGCAGCGAGAGAATGAGTTGCGAGATGACCTTCACAACCTTGCCCTCGGCCTCGGCAATCAGGCTAGGATTTTTCGGAAGCTGCTTGATTCGTTCCCACTCGAGATAGCCCTTGGGATTGTCGGTATCAGCCTTCCGCTCGCCGTCAGAGAGAACCGGCAGCCCGCCCGCATTCAACATCTGCATCATCAGTGATGTGCCCGACCGCGGTAGGCCCGAAACTATGATGATCATCAGTACCTTTCAACATAGGAATGAAAGCGGCGGATTGCTTGCTCTTCAACCTACAAAATCCACAACTTAGCATAACAGTGGAATGCACCGGTGACGCAAAGATGCTGCAGACTTGAATCGCAAATGTCCTGAACAGACACGATCGGCAAGCAATGATTGCCAAGAAACAGCGCGCGCCCTACTCCAGATTCCCGTGGGTTGGATAGAACTTCTGGATCATTCTTCCGGTCATCAGGCCGCCTTCGTATTCCGGGATCACGACTTCATCGGCGCCCGAGGTTCGAATCGCATTGGCGTAGCGCTGTTGCCCGGCGCGCGTGATGATCTTTGCCTTGGCGTTCAGCGATCTCGCCGTGACCGTGATATAGAGGTTGTCGGCGTCGCTGTCGATCACGATGCAGATTCCGCACGCTCGCTGGATGCCCGCTTGCACCAGTACATCTTGCCGCTTGGCATCCCCCTGGATGACGAGTATTCCATTATTCAGCAACTCACGACAGAGCCCTTCGTTGGTCTCGATCAGTACGAATGGAATCTCGAGGCGGGTAAGCTGGTCGACCACGGTACGGCCGACCTGGCCGTATCCGCAGATTATGAAATGATTCTCGAGTTTAGCGATGTTGGCATCGTTAACCATGGATTTCCAAGCCTCCAAACCTTGCCGGTTAAAGATCGTGACCATCACCCGCTCCGCGATCCATACCTGAAAGGCAAACACCCCGACGTAAACAAAAATTGAAAACAGCTTGGTGGTAGCGCCGACTGAGCGGTAGTCGATCGAATGCGGATGAAACACCCAAAAGAAGGCGTCCAGCGGGCGCAGCCCTTCCATCCGCATGTACACGCCGACGCAGAGCAGGCAAAACGCGCCGAATACCAGCGTGGGCAACCACAATCGCCGGAGAAAGAGAAGTATGATGCGGCCCATAAAATTGATGCATCTCCGGTTTCGCCCCTCCCAGCGAAATCGCTGGGTCTTTCCAAAAGCGTTTCGGAGAATCCGGGAAATATAGCAGAGCGCGCGACAATCAAATACGATAACTATTTACAAATCGATTAGAAATTCTAATCGGTCCAATCGCCATTTGCGTCCCAACCGGCATTCTGATACCTTGCCTGACAACTCGTAGGAGGTCTTGTGGCCTTTTGTCCAACCTGTGGAACCCAGATCGCGGATGGCGCAACCTGTACGAAGTGTGTGCCCGGAACGGTGCCCAGCACCATCGCAGTGCCTGCGGGCGCCGGGCTTGCGGATAATGTGGCGGGCGCGCTGGCCTATGTCACCATCATTCCGGCAATTGTGTTTCTGGTCATGGAGCCGTTTAACCGGAAACGCTTCATCCGCTTCCACGCGTTTCAATGCCTGTTCTTCGCCGTTGCCTGGACCGTTCTTTGGATCGGTCTCTCTCTCATTGCCCACATCCCATTTCTCGGATGGGCGACGCTCATCGTCTGGCCGCTGGTGAGCCTCGTCGGGTTCGTGATCTGGCTGGTCCTGGTGCTGAAGGCCTATCAAGGACAGATGTTCAAGCTGCCCGTGATCGGCGACATGGCTGAACAGCAGGCCGGCGCGTAAAAATCAGGTCATGATGACAGGTCTTAGGTCGTAGGAAAGGCGCGCCGTAGCTTTTCCTGATGCCTGACTTCCGGGCATATTTTTCCCTTCTTACCCGTCTGTCAAGTAAGTAAAATAGAAGGTACGTGTTTTACGGCCTTCAGCCTCCGAATGTTTTTCCGGTGTCGGCAGCAATTCGACACCATCGAGCTGTCGGGGTGTCCGTGGCCGCTCACTTGGTGCTACTCGCCGCCATCGTCTTTTATCATCGCGCCCCGGTCACGCTTACTCCCATGTGGTTAGCTCACGGAGACGGCAACGTCACCTTGATTAATTTTCCGCCCGGGGCCAACAAAGACGCGCATCCGGATGCCGCCAAGTTGTTGTTTCCGCGGACAAGCAAATCGCATCCGCACACGCATCCCGTGACGCCCACGCCCGAGCCGGTGGTTGTTGCCGATGCGGGTGCTGACCACGACGCCCATGCTGGATCGCCGCTCGGCACCGTGGTCGACGGGCCCATCACCGGCCACGAAGTTCATGTCGCGTATTCGGTTATTCATCCCGATCCGCCTGTTGCCCGCTCTGAGTTGCCCAGGGATTTAGTCGGCGACGTCGTGATCGTAGTGACCATCGACTCGCAAGGCAACGTAGTGGAAACCAAGATCGTGCAAACCGTCGGCCACGGCATCGATGAGAAGATCGAAGCCACCGTACGCCGCTGGCACTTCCAGCCGGCAACGCTGGATGGCGCTCCGGTGGCGTCTCACGTTGACGTACACTTCCATTTCCCTTCGTAGGGGTCTCGGCGCAATTTACGCGATCTTTAACCACAGAGGACACGGAGGAACACGAAGGAAATCAGAACCTTCGTGATCCGTGGTGTTCTTCGTGGTTCAGCGTTTTGTCGCCGCAGCCTGAATCTCTGCGTGTCTTGTTCGCTATTTATTCCCCTCGGTGCTAAAATCTTTCCCGATCGACGTCCGTAGCAAACTATCATGCGCAGGACACGAATGCACAAGGCGAATCACCAATCGGCCACGCGGCACCTGAAAAAATCTGATCCCATCCTCGCGGCGATCATTGAGCGGGTTGGGCCGTGCGACATGCAGTTTGGCGACCCTACGTTTCATGCTCTGGCGGAATCGATCCTCTATCAGCAGTTGAATGGCAAGGCGGCCGCTACTATCTTTGATCGCTTTACTGCACTGGCCGGCGATCCGCTCACTCCCGAGGGCATTCTTAAACTCACTGATGTGGAGATGCGCGGCGTCGGATTGTCGCGGCAGAAGACCGCCTATCTGCGCGATCTTGCCGAGAAGACTGCGGCTGGGCTGCTTGAGTTTGAGCGTATGCCCGACATGTCTGAAGAAGAAGTGATTGCGCATCTCACGCAGGTCAAGGGCGTCGGGGTCTGGACGGCGCATATGTTCCTGATGTTCACGCTGCGGCGTCCGGATATTTTGCCGGTGGGGGATTATGGGGTGCAGGCGGCGATCAAGAAGCACTATAAGAAACGCAAGTGGCCGAAGGCGGATGTGATGACCAAGATCGCTAAGGCTTGGGTTCCTTATCGGTCGGTCGCCTGCTGGTATCTTTGGCGGAGTCTGGATATTAAGACGGTGGAAAAGTAGGTGGGCGGGCGGCTGGGTTCTTCTCTCTATGTTAACTACTCAGTAACTGTGGCAGTTGATCTGAAATTTTTTTTATTCCTCGATCTTTAGAATCATGGCTTTAGGAGGAAATTCCTTCCAGATCTTTGATTCTAAAGGGTTAATATGCATAATATTCCGGAATAAGGACTTAGCCTCGATAACGCCTCCGAAAATGGCTTTGGGGCAGCTTCGAGGCGGGTCGCTTTTGGCGGACGCTCCTCGAAACTGCCCCAATCAAGATTTACTATTGCATTACTAGGGAGTGGAGTCAAGGAGTTTCTTGCGGGCGGAGTGGCGCGCCGGGCCGAGTCGACGCATAAAGCAGTTTCCGGCGGAATCATATTGATGTCTTCAATGCCTCACCAATTCGACGGATGGACTCATCACAATCTTTACACAGCGCCTGAAAATGGCTTCTATAGCTCCCGTGTGTTTTAAGAGCCTCTCGTTTTATCTGGAGAGCCTCGCCTCCCGAAGTGTGGCCTTTGACTTTCGTGCGAAGATAATGCGCTGTTCTCAGCGGGGCAACGGTCCTTTGGGCTTCGTCTTCTGCGAAGCCAAGACCCGCCAAGCATTCCTCCGTCAATTTAATCGAGGCAAACTTGGGGTCGAGAGCTCGACCAAGTTCTAGCGCTTTGCTCCTAAGCCATCCGGTCTGCAGTCCCTCCACCACCAGTTGATCGAAAAGCAGGAGGTCGTTTGCCCACTCGTCGGCAGACTCGGTCGCCGGGTACTGTAACTGTTCGAGGAGTTTTTCGGAGCCCAGATTCCACCAAAGGGCCTTGTGCTGCCGGAGTTCTCGAAGTGCGGCTTTCAGGCTACTAAGTGGATCGTACCCCACCTCCCAACAGCCCTCGAAGTCAGTCTTAATTGCCCGTTTTGATATTGGCCCCTTCGGTGGTTCATTGAAAGACTTCCAATAGAGTTGTTCTTGATAAGGAAGGTTCCTTAAATAAACTAGGTAGGTGTGTACTTGACCCTCCTCGTTGATATCGTAGTTTTGTAGGTGCCACGTGCCGCGGCAACTGATTGATCTTTCAGCAATCTGATATTTCTCGGAGTCTGCCTTGTATTTCAGCAGGACCTCGGGCTTGAAAAACGCAGGCGTTGTCTCGAACGGTAGATCTGACTCCGTGAAGTAGTTCGCAAGATGCTCCGGACTGCAGGAGATCTCCTTAACCACATCATGTTTCCAATCGTGAGCGATGAATGATGCGTAATTGCGGTTCTTCTTGGCACCTGGCCCGAAGCGTCCGATAATTGATCCCTTCGTGGTGAACGGCCGTACCAATTGACATCCGCGCCGGAACGCAGCGTGCCCTTTCTCCACGTGGGCCCTGTAAAAAAGATCCTGTTCAAGTGTCTGCTCGGCCTTATGGCTCTCCGCCCAGCCGCGGAAACGTGAAGGGTCGCAGAAAGTAACGTCAAATGTTCGGATGATCACGGAGTCCGTAAGGGCGGCGTATTCATCGATCACACTTCTCATGCAGGTAATAACTGTGCCGCCGTATCCGTCCACGTCGTCAGGAAACTCGACAATGCGAATCACCTCTTCGATGTCTCCTAGTTCGTCGAGCCGACAGTAGGCTTGTCTTTCGTGCAGGAAATGAATCTCTGAGAGCTGAGCAAACTTTTGAAGGACCTCGTAATAAACCTTTTCACCTATCCGTCCTTCAAAGCTGCGAGCAAAGATCAATTGCTCTCCCTTATCGAGGGTCTTGCTTCTTGTGTCGGACAGAGGGGGACAGATCGAAACGGACTTCGGATTGCCGAAGGAAATCTCGACGCCCCAGGACGAATATGGAGTGCATTCCCAAGCTAAGAGGTCCTGGTAATCTGGCGGATTGAATTCCGAAGCTGGAGCGAGTACGGCGTGAATAAATGTATTTCGGAAAGTTGCGTACACAATGAACTCGTTGTGGTGTGCGTTGTCCCTGAGGAAAGCAAGGATGTCCTTCATTCCGAGCCAATCGTCGTAGGTCGCAGGGTCGCTCGGCGTCGCGGAAAGTTCCTTAAGTATGGTCGCAACGTCTGCCATAGCTTGATACCTGCTGCAATTATATGTTGGCTTCTCGAGTGCCGGCAGCTCATCGTTTCTGCGCGTCGATATACGCTCGCAAAACCGCGTTCATGCGGGTGAGATGGCCTTCGGCTTGTTTCTTGAACCACTCGAATACGTCGCTGTCGATGCGCAGATGGACGGAGGTCTTGCCGCTTGGCATGGCCACTCGGGCGCGTTTCGATGCACAGAGGCGGGTCGGGACCCCTAGAACAACGGCAACGGCGGCGGACAAGAATGTCCGCTCCACACGTGTCCGGTATCCGGCGGTGTCGGCATTTTGGCGTCCCACTCTTCGCGAAAAAGCTGCGAAGAATGGGGCTCCCTCGGGGTTAGTTGTATCCGCGAAACCAATGGTCGTCGCCGGTGAACGTCAGCGTTTTTGCGCGTCGACGTTGGAGCGCAAGATTGCATTCATGCGGGTTAGATGGCCTTCGCCTTGTTTCTTGAACCACTCGAATATGTCGCTGTCGATGCGTAGATGGATGGAGGTCTTGCCGCTTGGCATGGCCACTCGGGCGCGTTTCGATGCACAGAGGCGGGTCGGGACCCCTAGAACAACAGCAACGGCGGCGGACAAGAATGTCCGCTCCACACGTGTCCGGTATCCGGCGGTGTCGGCATTTTGGTGGCCCACTCTTCGCGAAAAAGCTGCGAAGAATGGGGCACCCTCGGGGTTGGTTGTGTCCGCGAAACCACAGGTTGTTTCCCTCAGCGGCTAAAGCCGTTAGTGGAAAGAGGCTTTTTATCGCAGCGGTGAACCGCTGCGCCACCCAAAAGCGAGTGCAAGGGCCGGTGAACCGCTGCGCCACCCAAAGGCAAGTGCAAAGGCGGGTGAACCGCTGCGCCACCCAAAAGCGAGTGCAAGGGCCGGTGAACCGCTGCGCCACCCAAAAGCGAGTGCAAGAGCGGGTGAACCGCTGCGCCACCCAAAAGCAAGGACAAAGCCGCGACGGCGGACAACTGTGCAAGAATCCAATCGCACCTATTAAAAAACCCTCTCGACTATCTGATATCCGAGAGGGTTTGCGAACTGGTTGGAGAAAATTTTTATGCGGCTCGCACTACGTTGCCCGCCTGGAAGCCTTTGGGGCCTTTTAGCAAGTCGAACTCGACGGTCTCGCCTTCGTTCAGCGAGCGGTAGCCGTTCTCCTGGATGGCCGAGAAATGCACGAAAACATCCTCGCCGGTGGAGCGCTGGATGAAACCGTATCCCTTCGCCCCGTTGAACCACTTCACAGTACCCTTCTCTCTCACAAAGAAACTCCTTTCGCCTCCCTAAGAATTAATCTTGCGGCGCTGCTGTGTTTGCGCTGCCCGGTTCTCCTGGTTTGCATTTGCCATGGCCTTGCAAGCGTGGAAGAGCGATCAGCGCACCCCCTCAATGCAACGTCAAGACTGTGATCGCGTTGCGCGCGCAGACGGTGCCGCTCCAACGGAAACGGCTCCCTTGGCATTTCGTCGAGCGACTGGCGCGCGACGGAATACTTGAGGAGCCGCGAAAACGAAGGCGCGATAAACGACTGCTGACACGGAAACGTCGATCCTGCTGCACTGCTACTGAAGTTCCAGCTGCACTTTGTTGAAGTATCGCCAACCGGTGGAGGCTGGCGAAGCACCAGATAATAGCAGGAAGATGGCAGTTGGCAAGAGCTAAGTTGATGGGGGGAGAGATGGCGATATGACCGGGGCTCATGCCGGCATCGAGAGGGAGCGCCCATGCAGATGAGTGGGCTCGAAGCAAATCCGACGACGCGCTGTAAGTATTTGATAAGATTTAGGAAGATTGTCTTCCATCACCCCCATTGAGCTTTCGAACCAGGCGGATGCGGCCGAGATCGGTACGGCTCCGCACGGTACGGCGCCGCACGAAGGATTAGTGCGCTCGACGGCGCGCTATATGTTGCGGACGGAAGTGCATACGTTCGCTTTTTCGGTGGCGGCGAATTCGATTCTGTCGTTCTTTCCATTTTTGTTGTTGCTGATGACGTTGATCAGGTATGTCTTTCGTTCGCGCACGATGTATCTGGTGATCGAAAGTTTATTGCGCGACTACATTCCTACGGGACAGGAATTCGTGATTCGAAATCTGAATGCGCTGGTGACGGCGCATCAGCGGGCGCAGGTTTTTTCGCTGGCCATGCTGCTGGTGACTTCGACGGGAATATTTCTGCCGCTTGAAGTTGCGCTGAATCGGGTGTGGGGATTCCGGAGCAATCGATCTTATCTGCGGAATCAGTTGATCTCGCTGGGACTGGTGTTTGCCTGCGGGACGCTGGCGCTGCTGTCGGTGGGATTGACGGCGGGGAATGTGGCGATTGTGAAGAGCGCGCTGCACGGCTATGGCGCGTGGTATATCACGCTGGTGGATTTCATCACCATGAAAGTGTTTTCCATTCTGGCGACGATTGCGATTTTCTTTCTGGTGTATTGGCTGTTGCCGAATGGGAAAGTGCCGGCTCGGGGAGTGTTGCCGGCGGCGGTGATTATGGGATTGCTGTCGGAGGGGTTGAAATATCTATATATCATCGCGCTGCCCAGGCTGAATTTTGCGGAAGTGTATGGGCCGTTCGCGATCTCGGTTAGCCTGATGTTCTGGGCGTTTTTGTCGGGAATGCTGTTGTTGACGGGAGCGCATTTGTCGGCGCGGAAAATAAAGTTGGGGTTGTAATTAGGAATCTCATAATTTCCATCGCGTCGCCGACTTGGGAAAGCTCTTCTCGATGAATCCGAACATTTTCTTTGGACGGACGCTGTAGATTGGTTCTTTCATGCTGCGCGGATCCATCTTGTACTTCTTCTTGTAGGCGGCGGCGATGCGGTCGAGCGCGGATGCATCTTCGACTTCGACCGCTTGGCCTTCGATGATCACGGCTTCGGCTCCGTCGTCGTTGGTGATTGTGCAGGATGGATTGGCGGCGAGGTTTTGGCCTTTGCGGGAGTGGCGTCCGGTGGAGAACGCGAACGCGTCGTCGACCCACACTCCCCAGAGTGGCATAACGTGCGGGCGGGAGTGAGCTGCGCTGATGGTGGAGAGCCAGAAGGTGCGGCAACTGTTTAGCTTTCTTGCAACCCACGTCCAGGAGAGCAGGCCCTTGCCCTCGTTTGCGCCGACGATGCCGTAGCCGGGTGCGTGAGGGCGATCGGCGTTGGGTTGCGACTCAATAGTTCTCTTCTGGGGTTTCGTTGCACGCGGCGTCATGAAGTGACCTCCTTATCTTGCTTCGTCGCACTGGTTTTAGCGGGCAAGAATGCCCGCTCCACACAACTCTAGATCTTTTTCAACTCTTGCACGGCGTTTTAGCGGGCAAGAATGCCCGCTCCACACAACTCTAGATCTTTTTCAACTCTTGCACGGCGCGATAGGCCTGATCGATGGCACAATCGGTGTAGGCGTAGGCGTCGGCGTCGGCGTTGGCGATGGCCAGGCGACCGAAGGGCTTGCGCGCGATCTGGCAGGGCGTCTCTCCACCTTCGAGCCAGAACTTGTCGAAGAGCGAATTGTATTCGTAGGCGTAGCCGTGAGGCCAGCGATTGACGGTGATTTCGAGAATGTCGCGCGCGGGATCGAATCCGCCGGGACCTAACATGCGCGATAACTGATCGCGAATATTGCGCTCGTAGGTTTCGAAAGTCGTCTCGTAGAGCTGGATGCGGCCCATTCGGTGCTGATCGCGGGCAGGTAGTCCGGGCTCGCAGGCGGCCTTCATCATGTGGACGACGATGGGCTCGTCGGGCGTTTTCGTGCACTCGTAGCCGCCAATGCTGACGGGGATATCGAGGTTTACGGCGGTGTGGTACATGCCGGGCGCGTAGATGGTGCTGGCGGCGAGCTTCTGGAAGGCGCTCCAGTTGCGGACGAGAACGTTGGTGTAGAGGAGAGGAACTTTCTGCGCGGAGGCTAGCGCGTCTTTTTGCGGCTGCGGCAATTCCTGCGCGATGTAGGGAATCACTACATGCCAGCAGGCGAGGATGCAATTCGCGGCGCGCACGGTCTGAAGCTTCTTGTCCGCGAAATAGGTTACTTCGACTTCCTTGGCTGACTCCGGCTTGCCGAGATGTTTCACCTTCACGGCGGTGCTGTTGAGGCGGATGCGCGTCCAATAGGACGACTCGTCAAGCTTGGAGTAGTCGGCCTGGGCGAGCACTACACCAGCGGGTGAGTTTCCGGGAATCGCCTGCGGGATCAACTTGCGCACCAGGAGCCGGGCGATGGAGGCGTTGCCATCGGGAAAATGAAAGAAGTATTTGTCGGCCTCGGCGTTGGGGATGCAATCGCGATTCATACCTTTGCCGGGAGCGGGGTCGAGATTGAGGCCGTCGAATCCTTTGTAGCCAAGGCCCCAGGCATCCTGCGCGGAAACGGCGTCGATGCCTACGCCGAAGAGCGGATGAGGCTGCGCCTGGAAAAGTTTGACGATCTCGTCGCTGACTCCGGCGATTTCGGTTAGATATTTGGCGTAGCTGATGCGTGCCAAGCGGGCTTTCTTGTCGTTGGAACTCAGGCCGGGCAGATAGTCTTTTTTTTCGGTGAGGAGACGCTGAAAATCCTGCTTCGCTTTTTCGGAGAAGGGAGCGTCTTTCAGAAAGGCGCGCAATTCGGCTTCGCCGCTGGCTTCATTGATGCCGCTCTCATCGCTGGAGGAGCGGGAAGCATTGTCGACTAAACGGTCCGCGCCAAATGTTTCCTTGTCGAAAAAGATTTTGGGCTTGAGGCCGAGCGAACGATAGAGATCACTGCTGACATACTTATGATAGGAGGGCACGTCGATGCCTAGCTCAGCGATGAGAGCTTTTGCGACTGGGCTGTAGGGGGCGGGGCTCTCGATGGAGTAAGTGCCTCCGTAGCCGAGCCAGGTGCGATTGCCGGCGCGAAATTCGTTGCGCTTGGCATGGCCGCCGAAGTCGTCGTGATTTTCAAGAATAAGGACGCGGGCGCCGTCACCAGCAGCTTTACGGAAAAAGTGCGCGGCGGCTAGTCCGCTGATGCCTCCGCCGACGATTATGAGATCGTAGGATTCACCGGTATCGACGGGCCTGGGAGCGTGGTTCCAGAAATCGCCGTCGCGGACGCTGTGCATGGCTTCGAAGGAGCCAGTGTGATCGCCGCGGAGACCGATCTTGGCGGGAGGGTAATAGCCGGGGACGTCTTGTGCTTCAAGATCGGGCGCGGCGGCGGCCCACATCTCTGGTGGAATGATGGCGGCGCCCACGGTGAGCGCGACGCCGTTGAGAAAATCGCGACGGGTAATGCGCGCGTGCATGCCTAGCTCTTGATCGCGTTTTTTTGATTGGGGAGATTCGTCGGACACAGGGCCCTCTGGCGAAGGCAGTTTACCATTCTGCGGACGCTATTGTAGGTCGCTGGTGCTAGTGTAGTGCGTCGAAGGTCGTGATTTCTTCATGTTGCGGCTCGATGCGGCGCAGGTCTTGGCGTCCCTGGAAGAAGTCGAGGGCTTTCACCACTGGGGGCACAGAGGATCACAGGGAAAACCGGCGATTGGGAAATTTCGATCTGTTTGACGCACTGCATTAACCCGGCGAATCTCCGCTCACGCGGTCGTTTCCGCGCAGGCTGGCTGCTTCGAGGCCGGACTGGGCCGTGGCTTGGAGCACTTCATTCCAAAACGAAGTATTGGGATCGACGGCGGCCACACCGATCTGGCCGGCCGCGGGAGTGTCCTCGGCTCCAACCCAGGCGACGCGAAATTGTTCGCGGTTGCGTCCACGGGCGAGAGTAATGACAGCGCCGGGGCCGAGCAGTCCGTGAATGCCTTCGAGGAGCGCGCCGCGACGGCTTATATTCATGGTCATCACTCTTTGATCGAGCGGGCGACCTCTGACATCGGTCGCGGTGAGCAAGACGGGTAGGGCGAGATCAATGCGCGGGTCGCGGCGCTTGCCGAGGCGCTGTGCGCGAAGGTCGTTCAGGAATTGCTCTGGCGTCAGCACTGCACCTTTGCGAATTAATTCGAGGAGCGGGTCGGGCGATTCGGCGTCGTCCGCGGCGTGGGGTGAGGCGGCCGGGATTTTTTTCTGAGCTTCTTTTGCATTTGCATTTTCCTTGCGCCCTACGAAAATCTTAGGGACTTCGCGGCTATTCATCAGTTGGTGAATGAGCTCCTCGACGCGGGTTCGCGGATCGCTCGCGGAGGGAACGGCGAACTCGACACCGATGCCAGTTTGCGGATGGGAGACGCGCACCACACCGTCGAGCAGAAACTCCGCGTCGAGGATGCGAACGCTGATTAGAACCGGAGTATCGGCGGGGAAGGGGACGGTGGTCTCCAAGTAGCAACCGCCGACGCTGATGTCGGTAAGGCGCCAGCGTCGGGGGGGAGCGGGCTTTGCGGCCGCGTTCGACGACGCTTTTAAATCCTGTGGCGGCGCGGCTGGGGCGGCGAGCTCTTCGATTTTCCAATCGGAGGGCGCATATTCGATTCCCCAGAAATTGCCGGGAATATCGAGTTCGAGGCCGACCAACCAGGTTTCGGGATCGCCGCCGAGCGGGACTACCTCGGCGACGCGCGCCGTGGTGTGCCGCTGCGCGGAAACGATCTCCAGGCGAACTTGAATGCCCTGCCCGAATTCGCAAGGCGCGATCAGGCCGCATCCGTGGGCGTTGACGAGGGTGGTGTTGCACTGTTCGGAAAATGGCTGCGCGGGGTCGAGGCTGGTTACACGCACAGGAATTTCCAGGGGCAGTCGGGTGCTGCGCCGGATCGCGTGCTGTGCTTTTTCAGAAGGGCCCATAGCGTTAGAGGTACTGCGAAGAAAATCGGGGCCGATCGCTCCAGCGACAAGTGTGCATTCATCATGCTAGATCACAAGAAAGCGGTGAGCACGGAATTTCGGCGAGCGGGTTTCCAGTTAGACACTAGGGAGAGATGCGCGGCGACAGGCTTCGGAGTCGCCAGGGCATCAGAGAGGGTAGACCTCAGCGGCTAAAGCCGCCGTTCGAAGGCAGGGGTCTAATCGCAGCGGTGAACCGCTGCGCCACCCGAAAGCAAGTGCAAGAGCGGTGAGCCGCTGCTCCGGCAAACAGCTTGCGCTAAATCTGTTTGCAGGCTGTGCAGCGCGAAAACTCTGCGGCGGTTGGCATTCTCGTGAAGGTAGGGGTCCTTCGACTGCGCCGGGCCATTCGCTTTGCTCACGGCCCGGCTACGCTCAGGATGACAAGGGGACGGCGGCGCTACTCATCAGGCTACTTGCCTACGTAGGTGCGAGCCGTGCCTATGCCTGCGCACAAATCCCAGCCGATCGTGCACTGCGGAGCGCCTTGGGTGATGTCGTAGAAGTCGGCTGCGTATTCGGTCTGATTGGCCAATTCGTCATACATCATGGTCAGCTCGGCTGCGGTCGTCTTCTGCTTGCTGGCGGCGGCATTGACGATTCCGGCGAAGGTGGGCGAGGCCCAGCTGGTGCCTCCGACGGAATACCAGCTGCCCTGGAGATAAATTGGGGCGCAACAGAAATCGGAGGCAACGTCGGGATATCCGCGCTGGGTGCCGACGATGTTGGAAATGCCGTTCTGATATGCGGGTCGCGGCTCGTAGGGACTGAGGTCGCCGCCGCCTCCGCCATAGACTTCTTCAACAAAATCGCCTTTGCTGTTGCGGTCGAAATATGTGCCGCCGACGGAAACGACATTGGGAGACGAACCGGGATAGATGCTGACACCGATGCCGGAGTCGCCGGAAGCGGCAAAGTAGACGACATCTTTATGCTTGAAATATTTGTCCCAGGTTGTTTCCTCGGCGACTTCAGGATCGCCCCAGCTCATGCTGATAACGCCCCCACCATTTTCGGCTACGAGTTTGGATCCGAGCTGAACGGCTGCCCAGGTGGGATCGGTGGCGCATTGCTGGGCCACGCAGAGCACGGATTCGACCAGGAAAAGCTTGGCCTGCGGCGCCATGGCATGGGCCCACTCGATGTCTAACGCCTCTTCGACTTCCCAATCGGAATAGGACGGCGGCTCTTTCTTGCCGGTCCATGTAACTGTAAAGTCTGCGGCGGGAATGCCGTAGTAGGCGTCAAAGGCGGCGAGGTCGGAGGCTGCGGTCGGGTAGCTGCCAGCGTCGATGATGGCGATTGCGCCCCAACCGCCGGTTGGCACAGCGGTGCTCGAAGCGACGGGGCAGCCGGCCGGTCCGGCAACTAACTGGTAGACGCAGGCCAGGGAGCCGGGAGTTTCTACGCCTCCGGGAGGGCTATTTTGCGGCTGGTCGGAATCGACGAAGAAGTAGTTGGTGTGATGGCGGCCGGGGCGCGGAATGCTGGAGTCAGGGATGATGATTTTATGGCCGTTGAAAACGCCCTCGGTGCGGGCTTGGGCGGAGGCTAGTGAAGAGAGAGATGGTAGGACTGCGATCATTCCGACGACGAGCATGATGGCAAAGCAACGTTTCATTCGCTGGCTCCTTTTGCGCCGTCGGTAATGATGCCGGTTGCGGCGCGCAAAAGCAAGCTGGAAACCGCGCGCGGAGTACGGCGTGCGCAATGATTTTCACAGTAACTGAAACGAGACGCAGGCATGATTCACGACGACGTTGCCGCAGGCGCTAAAGCGCGGACACATTTCAACGAAATTATGGCACGAGTAGAACTCGTGCCCTTCCCAAAGCTTGATCGAGCAGCTAAGAATAAATTTCTAGTGGCTGCTTTGGGCCGATTTCAGATCCTTGCGGATCAGGGCGAAGTCGAGCAAGAAGCCGAGTCCGGCGGCGAAGGGGACGATGCCGAAGGCGACTGCTTTCCAGGCATCGGGTTCCTCGCGCGCGATCAGCGACAT
This sequence comes from uncultured Acidobacteriaceae bacterium, assembly GCA_963822025.1. Lineage (GTDB taxonomy): Bacteria > Acidobacteriota > Terriglobia > Terriglobales > Acidobacteriaceae > Acidiflorens. Next base: position 648,264 of record CAWGFW010000005.1, read on the forward strand.
CATGACGATGTAGCCGAGAGAGATGGCGGCTAAGAGAATTCCCCAGCGGCGGGAATGGGCGGCCTCGGAGAGATCTGGCTCCATGGCGACGTTCGCTCCGCGGGCGATGGCGGCGAGGCGCTCCTCGGTCCGCAGCCTGCGAACGCGGTAGTAGGTGTACATGGCCGCGAGCGGAATTCCAAAAAACAATGTGACTGCTACTAAACCGATGAAGTTTCCGTCCATGATTAGCTCCTTTGCGGGGGTCGTCTGCACCCTGCTTCGTCTGGATTTAGATACGGAGGGTGGGTTGCGGAAGTTCCCTGGGTTTCGGCTTCCCTTTCACTCTTTTGTCGTATGCCTGCGTTGCTATTTGGATAATTTCTCCACTTGCTAAGGGCAGCGGACAGGAATGTCCGCTCCACACTAGCTAGAACTTTGGCAGGAGGAAGCCGGTGTGTTGGCGGTGCTCCTGGAAAGTTTCGCCGAACCGTTCGGAGAGTACGGATTCTTCTTTTTTGGCTTTGATCCAATAGCCGAGGATGATGAAGACGACTCCGGCGACGCAGCGCCAGCGATCAATCGCCAAGGCACTGCCGATGACGGCCAGATCGAGACCGGAATAAATGGGATGACGAAAGTATGCGTAGGGGCCAGTGCGGATGAGTTGGTGATCTTCTTTGAGAGTAATGCGGGCGCTCCAATATTGTCCGAGATGCCAGCGCGCCCAGAGGGCGAGGGCGATGCCGATCCAGGTGAGGGCAACGCCAGCGAAGGACACAGCGTAGGTGCGAGGAAAAATGCGACTGCCGAGATTGCCTGCTCCGGCTGTCCGGGCGAAAGGCAGGACAAAGTCTATGGCTTTGAAAAGCAGAACAAAGCCTATTACTTCCAAGAGCAGAACGCCGTAACGCGAGGCGAAAGATTCGCGGGTGATGGTGCGGCGTGTCTTGAGCGCGCTTGCCACCCAATAGACGACGAAGATAATCCAAGGTATTTCTACGAGCAGTGACCACGGGATCGCCATCGGATCTGTTCTGCAACTCCGTCGAAATTATACTGGCGAACGTTTCGGAGGTGAGCTGGGGAATTGGCTAAGCAGCTACCTGGCGGATCGATCTTCGGTAGCGCCAGGTGATCAGTGCGAGGCCGGAGGCTAGAAGAAGGATCGTCGAGGGCTCGGGCGTTACTGTGCGTCTTGGGGGCTTGTGATGGCAAACGCCGTTTTTGTCTATGTCGCCAACAGCACAACCGCCGAGAAGGGGTCCGCCGAAGGGGACGTAGGGGAAGATGAATCCGCCGGCAAAGGTCTGAGGAGGCGCGGGCGAACCGACGGGCAAGTCGGGCGCGGCGAGGACGGGCCGCGGCGTGAGCGACGGGGCCGCGTCGACGGCCAAGACGGGCTGGTCCATCACGTCGACATCGGGCTCTTCGTTCGAAACCTCGGGTTGTATGGTATCGGAGATCTGGTTGCCGCAACGGGCGCGGGCGGTGATTTTGCCATCGGTGAGGAGCAATTCGCCGGGATGAAGGCGGACTTTGCGGCGCGTCCAGTAGACGGCATCACGGATACGGTATGACAGATAGACTTCGCGAGCTTCGGTCGCGCGCAAGAGGCGGGCGTGAGCGAAATTAAAGCGGGCGTAGTGGCGGCGCACGACGTAATCGCGCAACGCAGCATAGCGCAGATCTTCGGAGTCTTTGACGCCTCCGGGGATTACTGAATATGGGTAGACGCCGGGGACGCGCGGAAAGCTTCTCTGAGACTTGGCGGACTGTCCGGCGAGCAAAGCGAGATTGTTACGGACATTTCCGCGGGTCCAGAGAGAGCTGGGTGCGAGTCGGGATTCGTAGCGAGAGCGCTCGGATAGATAGGACGGGGCTAGTTGCCAGCAGGCGCCGGCGAGCAGCGTGCCGACGACGACGGCGACCAGGATGCGCTGCGTGCGCAGACGACGGCGATACCAACTGCGCCTTCTCCGCAGAGGCTTGCGAGGCGCGATGGGATTCGAAATCAGATCGTTCGGTGCAAGATCGTTCGATATGGGGTCGCCAAAAACAGGGTCTTTCAAACAGCACTCCTACCTGGCAGTGCGGCACTGGAGCCGCAGAGGGAGAGCCAACATTGTTAGAGCACTCCTGCGTCCAAAACCGCGGCTGGGAACCGGCTCGGATACAGGAACTTAGGGTGTAAGATCGTTCATTTTAGCAGGGTTGTGCAAGGAATTTCACTCCCAAACGATACTCTGCGAGGCGCACTTCCCTGTTTGGGAAAATACTTTGTGCAGGGCATTTACACCACTCCACTTCGGTGGGGGTAGCGGCTTTTGCAATGGCTATGGCTTCAGCGGCCAAAGTGATAGGTGACGCTGGCGCTGGCGTAGGAGGGGATGCGAACTCCGACTACTTCCTGGATGGCGGAGGGATCGCACTCGGTGGGCACGGCCGTCTGCTGGCAAAAGTTTTCCGTGGTCTGGCCGGTGTAGCCGGCGGCGATCAAGAAATTTATTCCGGCGGTCAGGCGGCCATTCATGAACGGGCGAACTGCGGCGCCGCGAAACTCCTTCACTGAAGTTCCAGTACATTCGGCGGTCGAGTCCGGCAGGCATCCGGTGCCCAAGGGTTTGACGCCTACGAATTCGAACTCACCGCGCATTTGCAAGCGAAACGGAAGCTTCTGAATCATTCCTAAGAGATCAAAGAGGGTACGCGGCGCTTCGGGAGTGGGTTGACCGGAGTCGAGGTCGCGCGCGTCAGCTTTGGAAAAGGTTGCCAGCAGCGAGCCTTGGCTGAAATTTTGGCGCAGAGCGATGGTCATGAATCGCAGGCGGCTGGGGCCCTCGTCGAACGGCAGGCCGGTATCGGGATCGAGCTTCGCTAGTTCGGCGCTGCTGGTGACGTGGCCGAGAGTAAGTTTGAAGTCCGTGTTGCGGATGGTTTTGCTGGCGACGAGTTGATACGAATGCGACGTAGCTACGGGCGTGCCGGGCGCGGTTCCGGTGCCGATGCGCGGATCTTCGGTGAAGAACGCCTGGCCGAAACTCAGCGAGAGCAGGGGAAGATACCAGGATTCTTTGGGCAGGAAGGAAATTGTTGCCTTTGGCGAATTTACGCCTACCCACTTTTGAAATGAATTGTTCGAGTGCAGCAGATCGTCGTTATCGACATCGATTTCATCGCGACGCCAGCCGAGATAGTAGCGGAAATGGCGAGCGAGATTGCCCTCAGCGGCGGCGTAGGGAGTGAGCGAAGTGATGGTGACGTTGTTGCCGTCGACCGGCATGAAAGGGCCATAGTAGCCGGGATCGCTCGGAATGAAAAAGTTGTAGTGGTCGAGATCGTCGCGGCGGGGAGCCTCGCGCTCATAGTCGAAGCCTGCGAGCAAGGAAAAATATTCGGCGAGTTTGTTGATGTAGTTCGCGCTGGCGCCGGCGACGGTGCGGAACTCACTCTGGCGGATGAGGCCCTGTCCGAAATCTGAAAAGAGAGAAAGATTGTAGGTGCGAAAAAAGCTGGAGAGTTGGAGTTGCTGATTGCGGGTGATTTGCCAGACGTCGTTCACGGCCACCAGCGCAGTGTGGGTTTGATCTTTCTGGCGGGGATCAATGGTGTCGCCGTAATTTGGAAACAGGTTGTCGTATTGATTTTCCGCGAAGATGGGGACGAGTCCAGGAACGTAGGAGCGGCCGAAATATCCGATGCCAAATAAGGTGATGCGGTGATCGGCGGCATGAAACACTCGCTCGCCGTTGAATTTATATTGCTGGCGATGTTCGAGGCGATCGAGGAATCCGTTGCCGTAGGAGGCTTCGCAGGCGAGAAAAGAATCATGGGACGGGCTCCATCCGGCGACGGCGTCGAGATCGCGATCGTCACCGGTAATAGTTAGAAACGCATCGAGGCGAGATCGCAGGCCATAGGTGGCGGCAAGATTGACCGAGTGATTCCCTTCCCGGACGTTGAAGGCTCCGCCATCGATTTGAACGCTCTCCAGAATTTCGGGGATGAAGATGTTGGGATCGGAGTAGCCGTTGCCGTGGGCATTGGCCGAGAGATTGTTGGGGACGAGATAGCTGCCCACGACGATGTATTGGGCGATGGGTTCGCCGTGATCTCCGGCCACGCCGGGGGCAAAGTATTGCGGAGCCTTGATGCCGCTGGAGGCAGTTTCGATGGGGTATCCAGGAATGGAGACGGGCGCGCCGGGACGGCCAGGGTTGGCGTCGAGCAGGTCCTGGCGCACGAAAACCTTCAGGGCGGGATCTGGGCTGAGGACGTTCGAGCTCGTTCACGTCGGCGGTGACGCTCACGCTTTCGGCGCGGGAGGAGAGTTCGACCATGCTGATTTCGATTTCTTGATGGTTGTCGGCATGAGCGTTGCTTGGGTGGAGCGTGTTCGGCTGGAGCGTGAGCGAACGGGTTACAGGGCGGAAGCCGGGCGCCTCCACGGTGAGGTCGAAATCGCCGGGAGCGTTGGCGATGATTTCAAAGTGGCCGTCTGGTCCGGAGGTTGCTTTGGCTAACGCCGGACTCGTCTTGAGATCGCGACTGCGGCCGGTGAGCTGGATAGATGCTCCTGGCAATACATTGCCTTGGGGATCGGTGACCCGACCTTTGACCACGATTGACTGGGCCAACAACGGCAGAGGAAGGAGCAGAAACAGGAGAACGCGCGACAGGAATTTCGAAATGGCGAGGCGCTTCACTTATTCTCCGCGGGTTTCAGCGATGGTGATTCAGGGCTGAGCGAGATACCAGTCTACCGATTTAGGGGAAAGAGCGTGGGAGGGGGCCACAGAAACGGGCCTTCGGGAGGCCCGTAATCATAGACGACGAGGCCGAGAAGAGTCATTTCCGAAGCCTTGCCAAGAATTTCCTTGACAAGCCTCGGCCGCGGGATGTAAAAGCCATATGTCTTAAAACAGAGCGAGCGCTCGCTTTGATCGAAACGTAGTGTAGCCGATTCGAGAATAAATGCCGAAGCTGCTAAGCAGCACCGTCGAGAAGAACAAGCTCAAGATTGAGCGTGCCGCCCTCCACCTCTTTACTCGAAAGGGGTTTCACGGCACGACCGTTCGCGAGATTGCAAAAAAGGCGGGCGTTTCGATGGGCAAGCTCTACATCTACTACGACACCAAAGAAGACATCTTCATCGATCTGGTTCATCACCAGGGCCGCAAGATGGAAGCGATTCGCCAGAAGGAGCTCATCCCCTTGATGGCTTCCCTCGATCCAGATTCACTCAGAAATCTGGCGCGAGCGATCGGCCGGGTCGTCTCCGAAAACCTGGATTACTGGCGTCTGATGTACATCGATGTTGTTGAGTTCCGGCACAAGCACTTCATTCACAGCTTTCGTGAAATCGCGGGCGGTCTCCGCATGTATGCCAACGCGATGATCCAGAAATCAAGAATCGCATTCCCGCCCGGAGTGGACGCCTCCCTCGCTTATACCGCCATTTACTTGCAATTTTTTACTTACTTCCTGGCGGAAGAACTTTTTGGAGCCAAGCGACACCTGGGTATGAGCGACGAAGAAGCGATTGATCAACTTGTTCTTCTCTATACGGGAGGCCGCGTCACGCCGGGCAAGTGAATTTAACAGACTGAGCTTAAGGAGAACGGTATGCAACTGCGAAGAGCGTTTCCACTTTCAATCCTGGCGATCGTCTTCTGGTTTACCATGCTCGCGTCGGCGCAGTCGCCGACGACGGGGCAGATCGCGGGAGTGGTGAAAGATGCTACCGGCGCCGTCGTGGCCGGTGCGAAGATCACTCTCACGAGTTCGGCGGGAGTCGAACGCAGTACGACCAGTGATGGGAGCGGGCATTACGCCTTTTCCCTTCTGCCTCCGGGAACGTATCGCGTGGAGGGGGAAAAAGCCGGATTCAGCGCGGCTACGGCGGAGGGCGTGGTCGTGCAGATCACGCAGACCACCAGCCTCGATTTGCCTCTCACCGTTGCTTCGCAAAAAGCCGTGGTCGAAGTTGCCGCCGAAGCGCCATTGTTGGATACCGAGAGTCCGGCTCAGGGCACGGTCATCAATGAGCAACAAATACGCCAACTGCCGTTGCCGACCAGAAACTTTCAGCAACTGTTAACCCTGACTCCGGGAACGTCGGGGCCGGTGCAAAACTCGGCGGAACTGGGACGGGGTGCGGCGCCAATCTATGTCGATGGTATGCGCTCGACTTCGAACTCGGTGATTATCAATGGCACCGACGCGAACTCCATTGGCACCGGCTCGACCCCCAATCTGGCGGTGCCGGCTACGGATTCTCTAGAGGAATTTATCGTCCAGACCAGCCAGTTTGACGCCTCACAGGGACGCGTGGCCGGGGGCGTTGTGGCCGCGGTCACGAAGTCAGGGACCGACAACTTTCACGGGAATGCCTATGAATTTCTGCGCAACACCGACCTCAACGCCAATAACTATTTCCTGAATCACTCAGGAGTGCCGCGGCCGCAGTACCAGCGCAACCAGTTTGGCGGCACGTTGGGCGGACCCCTGGTGAAAGATCGGGTATTCTTTTTCGTTTCCTACCAGGGTAGCCGGGAACGGAACGGCACCTCGCTGCTGAACTCTGTCGGCACCGTAGTGGTTCCCAGTATCCTGACGAACGACCGCTCCGAGCAAACGTTGGACAACTTAGCGCAAGGTTACGGAGTGGCGTTCTGCGCAACATCGCCGAATTTGGGATGCCTTCAGGCCAATAACCAAATGGCGGATTTTCTGCTGCAGGCTACGTTGCCCAATGGACAATTGGTGATCCCGTCGGCGCCAAGCAACTGTGTCCCGGTTGGTGGCTTCTGTAACGCACCCGTCGTCGGAATATCCAAGTTCCGGGAGGACCAGCTCAATGGGAATCTGGACTTCCAGTTGTCGAACAAGAACCGCCTGTCCGCAAAATTCTTTGGGGCGAACAATCCCGCCACGCAGGCCCTGTTCAACTTGTTCGGACTTGCGAACGCTCTCCCCGTTCCCGGTTTTGGCGGCACCGCCAATCTCAATCAAAGAGTGCTGTCCGTAGATGACACGTATCTTGTCACCCAGCAGATTGTGAATAATCTGCATTTTGGGTTCGGTTTTATCACTACCGGTTCCCAGCCGCAGGAGCCATTCACGGCGGCCCAGTTGGGTATCAGCTCGCCGCTTGGAAATTTGTTCGCGGGCATGCCAGAGATCTCGGTAGCCAACGAATTCGACCTGGGAGCGAGCCCCTTCGCGGATAACAGTGGCGTCGAGAAAACCTATACAGCAAATGACACGTTGAGCTGGCAGAAGGGACGTCACAGTCTGAAGTTCGGCGGCGAATATAAGCATCACGAACTGAACGAGACTTTCAACCTCTATACTCGCGGCCAGATGTTCTTTCTCGGATTTTCGGGCAATCCATTTGCCGATTTCCTGGGAGCAGTCGCCGATACCGCCGGGCTTACCATCATGGGCTCGGGAGTAAACAATCGTGACGTACTTGCACACGATGTGAACGGCTTCGTGAACGACGACTGGCGGGTGACAAACCGGTTAACTCTCACCCTCGGCGTCCGCTACGATTACTTCAGCCCATTCACTGAATCGCGGGGACGCTTCGTTGGATTTGACCCGGATCGCGTGACTACGGTTCAGGTTCCCGGCCTCGGGGCGGTGGTTACGGGCGGATTCGTGCAGGCCGCCAACGCAAGCAATCCTTTGCCGGGAGTGCCGCTGGTGCAATCGTCGCTGGTTTCGCCTGACAAGAACAACTTTGCACCGCGGGTCGGGTTTGCCTGGCAGCCGCGCTCCGACAACCGCCTCGTATTTCGGGGTGGTTACGGCGTTTACTACGATCGTGCCAATTCCCGGCTGCTCAACAATCAAATCCTGGACTTTCCCTACTACACGCTGGCACAGGCGTTCTTGACCCCGATCTCAACTCCATTTGTTCAAGTTCCCCAGCCGAACCAGTTTCCGCTGCTGTTCAACAACGCCTCGGTGTTTCCCTTTGGGGGACCTCCCGCGTTCCTGCCAAGAGCTGCGAGCATTCCTTTCCCGGCCACCGTTCAAGACGTTTCGGCCAACGGAATCTACCCCGATCTTCACGACTTTCGGACTCCGTACATTCAGCAGTACGGCTTTGGAATTGAGAACGAGTTCGCGAATAACTGGATGTTGAATCTAAGTTATGTGGGCTCTGCCGGGCGCAAAATGTACCGGCTTGTGGACCTGAATCAGGCCGTCGCCGAAACGGCGCTCGGGCCTGCTGGAGTCTATTCGCCGGGGCTGTCTGCACTCGCGGTGCAGGGCTTCGGTCTCCATGTCATGCAGAGTTCATCCGATTCGAGCTATAACTCTCTGCAAGCAAGCATTAAAAAACGCTTCTCTTACGGCCTGCAATTCCTTGCCTCTTACACGTGGAGCCATTCATTTGACGATTATTCGGGCGACCCCACGGGAACCAGCAACGTCACGGTGGTGCCGGGAAACCAGGCGCCTGGCATGTTGAATAACTATGCCAGTTCTGATTTCGATCGGCGCCACCGCTTTGTGTTCAGCGGCATTTACGATCTGCCGAAGTTCTACAAGGGAAGCACCGGCTTCGCGAAGCAGGCAGTCAATGGATGGGAACTGTCCAGCGTCATCCAACTACAAAGTGGCACACCATTTTCGGTGCTCACCAATGACACCGCTTTTATACAGGCGCGTGCCAACTATGTTCCGGGATGCGATCCGGCGGAAGGTGGCAGCGTGCGGTCGCGGCTGGATATGTACTTCAACACGGCCTGTTTCTCGTCGGCAACCGCCGATGCCGCGGGCGGCTTTGGCAATACCGGGCGCAACATTCTGCACGGCCCTAACCAAAAAAATGTGGATATCTCGGTGGTAAAGTTCTTTCCCGTCACTGAGCGGACGAGGGTCGAATTCCGGTCGGAATTCTTCAACGCATTCAATAATGTGTCGTTCCAGAATCCAGATAACGTCATCGCATCACCCTCGTTCGGACAGATACTGGAGCCGAGCACAGGCCCGCGCGTGATTCAGTTCGCGTTGAAGGTCAATTTCTAGCTGCACGCGGGGACTAGCATGTAGTCCACTAGAATGTAAGGCTATGACTCCCGAGAATGTAGCTTTGAAGAATGGTCTGCGAGTAACTCGCCCAGCACAGGGCCGCGTATCAGGCGATGGTGTGGAACTTGCCTTCGGTTACTGGCCAGGCCGCGCTGCGCCGGTGGTCGCGCTGCACGGCCTCACCGCTTCGCACATGAATTTCATCGGCATTGCCGACCGCCTGGCCGGCCGACGTGCGCTCTTCGGCCTCGATCTGAGAGGCCGCGGCGATTCCGACAAACCTGATGGACCGTATGGCTTGGCCCAGCACGCGCGTGACGTGGCCTCAGCCATGCGCACTATGGGACTCGGCCCAAGCATCATCGTGGGTCATTCGATGGGAGCTTACGTGGCAACTGCGCTGGTTGCCCAGGAGCCGAGTCTCGTCTCGGGTCTGGTCCTGATCGATGGGGGATACGTACCCGATACACCAGTTACGAATTCTCCCGGGCAAGGCATTAACGCGGCGCTCGCGCTGCGCATCACGCAGTTGCGCCAAACCTATCCTTCGCGTCAAGACTATCGGGACTTCTGGCGAACCCAGCCACATTTTCCGCCCCACGAATGGAATCCCTGGGTGGAGGCATTTCTGGATTATGAAGTCGGCGGCGATTCGCCCGTACAACCGAAAGCCTCAGAGGCAGGAGTGCGCGCCGACTTGGGCGAGGCGTTTAATCGCGACGCGGTCAATGCGCGACTGAAATCGATCGCTGTTCCGACGCTGTGGCTGCGCGCCGAGAATGGTTTCACTCCAGCGCAGCCACCCTTGTTTGCGGATGCAGTTGTACCGGGATTCCGGACTTATGTTCCGCATGTCGAGGAGCACAAGCTCGCCGGTACAACGCATTACACGATTGCATTGGGTGAATACGGAGCGGCAAGGATCGCCGATTTGATCAGTGAACTTGCCAGCCGGCCACATCTGAGCTGAAGGTTTAACGCGAATTGCAGCTTATCCCGCGGGAGGAGCTTACGTCGTGCGACAAGCAGGATGGACAGCCGGGACCGTTCGCGCGACTGGAGGTTCGCGGAATTTTAAGCTATGGGTACCGTCGACACCGGAATCGGGACGGGCTTGGCCGTTGCTCATGCTGCTGCACGGATGCAGGCTGGATGCCGAGCACATGGCAGCGATCTCGGGGATGAACGACGTCGCGGAAGCAAACCGCTTCCTGGTGGTATATCCGGAGCAGTCACGCCGGGCCAATCTGCTGAGGTGTTGGAACTGGTTTCGCCCTGAACACCAGGAGCGTGGAGCCGGTGAACCGTCGATTCTCGCGGCCGTCGTCGGGCAGGTGCGGTCCACTTACAATGTCGATCCCGATCGGGTCTATGTGGCTGGCGTTTCGGCGGGGGGCGCGATGGCCGCCATTCTTGCCGCAACCTACCCCGATCTTTTCGCCGCCCTCGCGGTCTCCGCCGGTGCGGAATTCAAAGCCGCCTGCACAACCTCCGAGGGATTTGCTGCGATGGAACGAGGCGGGCCGGACCCGACCCGGCAAGGGCAACTTGCTTTTGAAGTCATGCGCAGCGGACTCGCAGAAACGAAAAGGCGACGCATGCCGGTGATTGTGTTTCACGGGACTGCGGATGATCGCGTGAGTCCGGTAAATGCCGATCAGGTCATCGCGCAGTGGAGCAAAACCAATGCATGCCTCGCGGAGGAAAATGCGGAGACCGTATTCTCCCTGACCGAGAAGGTTATCGACGGCAAAGTGGCGGGTGGTTATGCCTACCAGAAGCACGTGTACGTAGAGAATGATTCCCGGCTGTTGCTGGAAAAATGGTTAGTCCAGGGTTTGGGCCACGCCTGGTCGGGTTCCCCGGAACGCAGCAAATACGGTGATCCCAAAGGTCCCAATGCCAGCGCGGAAATCTGGCGCTTCTTCTGTGAAGCTGGCATGAAGGCGACAGCTTCCTTGTCATCTCCAGGGTTCTCGCATTCGGGTTTCTCGCAGCCATCATCGAGTGAGACCACAAAATGAACATCGGCTCGCTTCTTCCTCACCACGCCCGCTATCGACCAGATCACACAGCCGTTGTGGTTGAAGATGGCCGGCTGAGTTTTCGAGAGTTCAACCGTCGAGTGAACCGGCTTGCCAATGTGCTTTCGAGTCTGGATGTGAAGAAAGGGGATAAAGTCGCGACCATCCTGCCCAATGGTCTGAGCTTGATCGAGACCTACTGGGCTGTGGCAAAGATCGGTGCCGTCGTCGTGCCGCTCAGTCCCCTGCTGCGTGAGAAAGCTCTGGCCACACTCATCCAGGACTCTGACACGGGAACGATTATCGCGAGTCCCGATTTTGCCGGGCCACTTGCCTCCATAAAAGGCGAACTGCGAAACGTTTCCAACGAAGGCTTTATCCTCACTGGGTCGTCGCATGTCCCGGAATTTCAAAGTTATGAGGAGCTTACTTCTCGAGCCAGTGAAGACGAGCCGCCGCCCAGCCGAAATTTTAGACGGCGATCCTTATAACATCATTTACAGCAGTGGCACGACCGGCTCTCCGAAGGGAATCGTGCTCACGCATTACATACGCGCCGTATACTGCATGCTTTTTGCGTCGACCTTCCGCATGAGCCCCGAGAGCGTGGTGCTTCACTCTGGCTCCATCGTTTTCAACGGCGCCTTTCTTACGCTCATGCCTTCGATGTATCTGGGGGCGAAGTACGTTCTGCACAAGAGCTTTGAAGCGCGGAAATTTGTGGAAACGGTAGAGCGCGAGCGAGTAACTCACGTGATGATGGTCCCCTCACAGATTGTCGCTCTTCTGAGCTCGCCACACTTTTCGCCGGATGCACTCAAGTCGCTCGAAATGATTGGCACCGTCGGCGCTCCATTGCACATGGAGCACAAGGAAAAGCTGAATCGCTGCCTGCCCGACAGGTTTTATGAGCTTTACGGGCTGACGGAAGGATTCATGACGGTGCTTGACAAGAGTCATTACGCGTCCAAGCCAACTTCTGTGGGCCCGCCGCAACCGTTCTTTGAGATGCGGATCATAAATGAGCACGGGAAGGAAGCGTTGCTTGGGGAGATTGGGGAAATTGTCGGGCGTGGGCCAGCGTTAATGCCGGGCTATTACAAGCGGCCAGATTTGACTGCCCAGGCAATTATTGACGGCTGGCTGCATACCGGCGACCTGGGATATGTCGATGAAGACGGATTTCTCTACCTGGTCGACAGAAAGAAGGACATGATCATCAGCGGCGGCACGAATATCTTCCCCAAGGACATCGAAGAAATCATCGTGCAGCATCCGGCGGTTCGTGAAGTGGCAGTATTCGGCATTCCGAGCGAGAGGTGGGGCGAAACTCCACTGGCGGCGGTGATTCTGCAGCAGCCGGGCACGATCGCGGCAGAGGCGCTTTGCGACTGGATTAATGAACGGGTTGATGCCAAGAATCAACGCATCAGCGCGGTCGTGATCATGGAGGATTTTCCGCGCAGCACCGCCGGTAAAACGCTCAAGCGCGTCCTCCGCGAGCCCTACTGGGCCGGGCGCGACGAGAAAATTTAGATTCCTAGCGGCTACTCCACGTTTTTGCAAGGAATAAGAGGAAACGTTCGATCTTCTGAACCGGGTAGGTAGGTCGCTGGCTCGATGTGATTATTCAACTCGGCAAAGCGATAGCAGCGCGTTGATCCGCTGCACTGCGCTGGGGATGGCGCTTTGAACGGGATCAGATAGAGGTTCCGCCAACTTAAAGGTCGCTCCCGCGATGGTGATGAGATAGGCGTCCACAGGGCGCTTGCCATAAAGTTCTTCGGCGAGCCAGAGCAGAGATTCAGGAGAAACATGATGCGTGTAGCCGAGCGGCATGCTTCGCATGGGCTGCAGCTGCCGGCACGCAATTGATCCCGGCGGCGTATGGAGGGCAGCGTCCACGAATACCACGAGTTTTGCTTTGCTTATCGGTTCGGCGAGTTCGGGAGTCCACTGCTGCTGGCAATGAAATTCTGTCGCCGGATCGCACACGCCTTCCTGCATGCGATGCACAATTTGGAGCGCAACGCCATCGTCGCCGCGCAGAGAATTACCGCAGGCCAGCACGAGCGCTTTCATCATGATTTCCAGAAATCATGATTTCCAGAAGATGATTCGCGGTGGAGTTCGTCCAGCAGTTTTCCGTCAGAGGAAAGCAGACGAATCTGCAATGGCATTTGTCCGTAGGCATGCGTGGAGCAACTGAGGCACGGGTCGAAGGCGCGGATCACCGCTTCGACACGGTTCAGCATGCCTTCGTTGAGTTTTTCGCTGCGCACAAAATGGCGAGCGACCTGGAGGATGCCGCGATTCATCGCCAGATTATTGTGTCCGGTGGCAATCACCAGATTGGCCCAGGTGATGAGGCCCTGCTCATCTACACGATAGTGATGAATGAGGGTGCCCCGCGGCGCTTCACAACAGCCAACGCCTTCGAGATTATTCAGCGAGGCGGAGTAGCGGGCGTGGGTCTTAGTAATGATGGGATCCAGCAAATACTCTTCGATATGCTCGAGCGCAAACAGCATTTCGATGAGCCGCGCGTAGTGATAATGAAACGAACTCAACACGGCGCCGCGTTCCAATGCGCGGAACTCAATCCATTCCTGCTGGGCGAGTGGCGTGCCGCAGTTCTCGACCAGGTTGATGCGCGCCAGGGGACCGACGCGGTAGATGCCTGCGGGATATCCCAGGGGCTTGTAATAGGGAAACTTCATGAAGGTGAACGGTTCTACCGCCTCGCCAAGAAAGTCGGCGTAGTTTGCCGCTTCGAGCTTGTCGGCCACGATGTTTCCATGAGAGTCGGTAAAACGCAGTTTGCCTTCGTAATAGCCGGCGCGGTCATCTGAAGTGACCAATCCCATGAACAGGCTGGAAAAATTCGCGAACGAGCGAATCTCTTCACGAAATTTCTCGAATTCAATTTTGAACCAGGCCAGGGCCTTTTGAACGATCGCGATCACTTCCGGTATTTGCGTCAGCAGCTTGTCACGTTTTTCGATGCTCAAGGGCTCCGTCACGCCACCGGGCACGACCCAAGCGGGATGAATGCGCTTGCCGGCGAGGGTTTCGATCACTTGCTGCCCGAATTGCCGTAACCGGATGCCGCCGCGCCCCAACTCGGGATGCTGGCGCATCACACCGAAAAGATTCCGCTCTTTTGGATCGGCATCCATTCCGATGAGCAAGTCCGGCGACGAAAGGTAGAAAAAACTCAGCGCGTGCGACTGAATGAGTTGCGCCAGGTTGAGGATACGCCGCAGTTTTCCGGCCGATGGCGGAACCTTCATGGCGAGCAGGGCGTCGCAGGCTTTCGCCGAGGCGAGCAGATGGCTGACCGGGCAGATGCCGCAGATTCGCTCCATGAGGTAGGGCATTTCGTAGAAGGGGCGGCCTATGCAGATTTTTTCGAATCCGCGGAATTGCGTGACGTGGAAATAGGCTTGGGCAACCTTGCCCTGATCGTCGATTTGCAGCGTGATCTTAGCGTGGCCTTCGATGCGCGTAACCGGATCGATGGTAATCGTCTTGGACATCATCTTCCTATTTTGCGAAATTCAAATCGAGCTAAGCCCCGAAGCGGGACAAGGCTGCTACATCGGGAACGCGTCCGGCAAGCAACTCGCTAATCACAAAGAAAATTGTGTCGGCGGAGGGTGGGCAGCCGGGAACGAACACATCCACGTCCACCACTTCGTGCACGGGGCGAACGCGTGGCAAGAGGGAGGGCAGCAGCTGAGCGGGCACTTGCCCTTGCAGCAAACCGTTTCCCTTGTAAACGCAATCCAGCAATTCGGACACGGGGATGGGATTGCGCATCGCAGGCACATTGCCCGTCACCGCGCAATCGCCGAGTGAAACCAGCGTTCGGGTATGCGCCCGCACCAGCCGTATTTTGTGTTCGTCTTCATCGCTGCTCACCGAGCCCTCGATAAGCGCGACATCCACGTGCGCGGGAAACTCCTTGTAATCCACCAGCGGCGAATACACCAGATCAAACTGCTCGCTCAGTTCCACCAGACGTTCATCCATATCGAGGATCGACATGTGACAGCCGGAGCAGCCGTCGAGCCAGACGGTGGCGAGGGCCGGTTTCGTCGTCTTCGTCTTACTCATCGCAGGCCTTCACGCATCTCGTTCAAGTAAGAAAGAAAGTCGGGATTCTTGCGGACTTTGCCGCCAACTTTACTTTTATCGAACAGCGCACCGGTGGGGCAAACCTGGATGCACTTGCCGCAGCTCGTACAAGTATCGGACTCGCCCCAGGGCTCGTGGAGGTCGCTGATGAGCAGGGAATTTACGCCGCGGCCGAGGAGATCCCAAGTGTGCGCGCCCTCAATCTCGTTACACACACGCACGCAACGCGTGCACAGAATGCAGCGATTGTGATCGAGCGCAAAACGTTCGTGCGAGACATCGACAGAAAGCGACGGCGAGCGGTAGGGAAAGCGCACGTGCGTGATGCCGTGGGCCACGGCCTGATCCTGCAACTCGCACATATTGTTGGCGACGCAAACGGAGCAAACGTGATTCCGCTCAGCAAAGAGAAGCTCCAGAATCATCCGCCGGTATTTCTGCAGCCGTGGCGTCTGGGTGGTGACTTCCATGCCTTCTTCCACCAGAGTGACGCAGGCGGGTTGCAGCCGGGCGGAGCCCTTCAATTCCACCAGGCACATGCGGCAGGCTCCGACTTCGGTGAGACCGTCGAGATGGCAGAGAGTAGGAATCGAAATCCCATTTTCGCGCGCGGCGCCCAGAATCGTTTGATCGCCGCTGGCGCTCACGTCCCTGCCATCGATCAAAAGGGTTTTTACAGCAGGCGCGGGATTCATGCGAGGACCTCCGCAGATTTGTTGCATTCACACACACCGGCGCGGCAATGTTTGCGAACGATGTGCTCCATGTATTCGTCGCGGAAGTAACGCAGCGTGCTCAGCACAGGATTGGGCGCGCTCTGCCCCAGTCCGCACAGGCTGGTGTTGCTGACCATGTCGCAGAGTTCTTCGAGTAGATCGAGATCTTTCAAGGTCCCCGTTCCAGCGGTCATGCGCGTGAGGAGTTCGAACATCTGTGCGGTGCCGGCGCGGCACGGGATGCATTTGCCGCACGATTCCGACATACAGAACTCCATGAAGTAGCGCGCCACGTTGACCATGCAGGCGCTGTCATCCATCACGATCATTCCGCCGGAGCCCATGATCGAACCGACTTCTTTCAAGGATTCATAGTCCACCGGAAGATCGAGAAACTGCTCGGGAATGCAACCGCCGGAAGGTCCGCCGGTTTGCACTGCTTTGAAACGATGGCCTTCGGGTACGCCGCCGCCAATTTCAAAAATAATCTGGCGGAGCGGAGTGCCCATGGGCACTTCGATCAAGCCCACATTCCGCACTTTTCCGCAGAGCGCGAATACTTTCGTCCCTTTGCTTTTGTTCGTGCCCAGCGAGGCATACCATTCACCGCCTCGACGCAAGATGGCCGGAATGTTGGCGAACGTTTCGACGTTGTTGATCAGCGTTGGCATATCCCACAGGCCAGACTGCGCCGGAAATGGCGGCCGAGGACGTGGCGTGCCGCGCCGGCCTTCAATCGAAGCGATCAGCGCGGTCTCTTCACCGCAAACGAATGCTCCGCCACCGATGCGGATTTCAACGTCGAAGTTGAACTTTGTGTTGCAAATCTGACCGCCCAAAAAGCCGAGCCGCCGCGCCTCGCGAATCGCGACTTGCAGCCTCTTGATCGCGAGCGGATACTCCGCGCGCACATAAATGTAGCCTTGACTTGCTCCCACGGCGTAGCCGGCGACGATCATTCCCTCCAGCACTCGATGGGGGTCGCTCTCGAGGACGCTGCGATCCATGAACGCGCCGGGGTCGCCCTCGTCGGCATTGCAGATGACATATTTCGTCGCTCCGTTTGTCTTGGCTACGGTTCCCCACTTGAGACCGGTGGGATAGCCAGCGCCGCCGCGGCCGCGCAAGCCGCTCTTCGAAACTTCCTGCACAATCTGCGCCGGAGTCAGGTCGGTGAGCGCGCGGACCAGAGCCTGGTAGCCATCGGCGGCGATGTACTCCTCAATCTTTTCCGGGTCAATGCGGCCGGAATTTTCCAGAACGATGGCGGTTTGGCGTTGGAAGAACGGTTGGTCGCGCGAGTAGAGCAGACGCTCTGGAATGGCGCTGTGCAATTTTGCGACGATCTCGGGCGCATCCGACTCCGCCACGTTTTTTAAGAGGTGCCCATCAGGCTCGCTGGTCACGAGCGGACCGAGGGAGCAAAGCCCCATGCAGCCCGTTCCAGCTACGCGACAATTCGCTCCCCTGCGCCGCACTTCTTTCTCGAGCGCTGACTTGATGGCATCGCTGTGCAGAGACAAGCAGCCCGCGGCAACGCAAACATTCAAGGCGCGTGGAAACGTTTCTTTCGCGGCCCGGGCTTCGGTTGCGATTTGTTCGAGTTCTTCGAGCGTCATCAGTGATTCCATCCTTGCAGCTTGTTGCGAAGAACGGTTTCACTGACGTTGCCGGCGGTTTCGCCATCAAAAATAAGCGCGGGCGCCATACTGCACGAGCCAATGCAGCGCGCGCTCACCAGGGAAACATTGCCGTCGGGCGTGGTTTCACCTGCCTTGACTTGCAGCGAGGCTTCTGCCGCGGAGAGCAGTTGGGCTGCCCCCTTGATGTAACAAGCCGTGCCCAGGCAAACCAGGCAGGTGTGCTTGCCGGGCGGCTTTAACGTGAAGTAGTGATAGAAAGTCGCGACCCCGTAAGCCTGACTCAACGGTACGTGCAAGGACGCGGCGACGAACTTCAGGGATGGTTTGTCAAGGTATCCGAAATATTCCTGGACGGTGTGCAGAGTTTCGATCAGGGCGTCTCGGGCGAACCCGTGCCGCCGCATGGTGCCAGTGACGATTCGCCAGCGCTTGTCATCCGAAGGAAGCGGGGGCTTCTTCGAGTTAGTGAGCATAATCTTATTGCGACTTTCCAGTATATACCGCGAAAAATTCCCTCCAGTTCAGAGCGCTCGATAGTTTTGTGGTCACAGCGCCAGCATTGCAGTCGATAAACGCTGGCTACCGGCCCACAACAGCAGAATGTTTGTCATCCAGCGTTTCTTTAGTTTTATTTTTATTTTCGTCGTTAGCTTTTTCTTTGGCCGAGATGGCTTGTGCCAGTGCTGCTGACAGCGCCATTCCCTCCGCCACACGAACCTCGTGAGAAATTCTTCCTCTAACCAGAGGCCTCAGGACGAACAGAGAGAAGATCGCGGCGATGGCGCACAGGAAAGCGGAAATGAAGAAGGGCACGGCAAAAGATCCGCCGAAGTATGCGGCCAGCGTGGCTGCTCCAAAGCCGGCAAAAATGGAAGCCAATCCCTTGGCCGTGTATACCATGCCGTAATTGGCAGAGGCGTTCCTGGGTCCGAAAACATCCCCGGTTGTCGCTGAGAACAACGAATAGATTTCCCCCCAGAAAAGGAAGATGAACGAAAACAGAACCAGGAAACCGATCGGAGTTCCGGCGATTCGGGTCACCAGGAATACGAGCACCGCTTCGACTCCGAAGGTGAGAAACATTGTGTATTCCCGTCCCAAGCGGTCGGAGACCGATCCCCACACGATTCTCGACACAGCGTTGCAGAGTGAGGTCAGGGTTGCGGCCAGCGGAACAATCGCCAGACCCCAAATTTTCGCGTCACTCACATGGAGAGATTTGGCAATCTGGGAAAGGTTGCCGGTTGCGATCAACCCTCCGGCGCAGGAAAAGAAAAACATGGTATAGAGCAAGTAGAATTCGGGTCTGCCCAGAGTTTGAATCCAGGTAAAGTTGACCTTCGACTGGGCCACGCCTTTGTGCACCGTCTTGGCGCTCGCGTCCCATCCCGCGGGCGCCCAGCCACTTGGCGGATGGTGGAGTACCAGTGCGGCAGCGCATGCAACCAGGCCTTGGCCTAAGCCCCAGACCGCCATGGCAGCCGCCCAACCCATACTGTGGATGGTGCTGGCGATGGGCATGATGGTGAGCGCGGCGCCGCCTCCGAAGCCTGCGGCGGTCAAGCCAACCGCCAGACCTCGTCTGTCCGGGAACCATTTCACGGCATTGGCAACGCAGGAAATATAAATGATGCCGGCGCCGGTTCCGGCAATGACGCCGTAATAGATGTACAAGTCAAGCGGAGATTTGGCGATGGTCCCACCCAGTATCCATCCGAGCGCGATGCATGTCGCGCCGAAGGTCATCAGCTTCCGGATGCCGAACTTATCGACAAAGTATCCGGCCACCGGCATGGGCCAGGTCTCGAACAGAATAAAGGCTGAAAAAATGGCTGCTATTTTCGCGTAAGGCACGCCGGTGAAGGTTTGTTTCATGCCGGGCGTAAAGAGGGTGAAGGCATATTGATAGTTGGAGATGACGATCATCGCGATGATGCCGCACACCAACTGGATCCACCGGTTGCCAGAGAATCGGCTGAGTTTGGTCGCGGGGCGCAATTTGCTGGGAATCTCGGTGGAAACTACGGAGGTCACACTTGTGGCCATGGGGTCCTCCTACCTATTTGTCAGAATCGGTGGTCTTTTCTCGGTTTGTTCTCCTGATTGCAAAGTGTCCTGAGAAACGAAGAACCGCCCCCTTAGTCAGGGGGCGGCTTGTGTTACTCGGCTTCGACATCTTTCTGGAGCGGAATGATACCCGGCACCAGCCATTTATCCCACATCTCGTCGATCTTGCTCTGGAAGTATTCGATGTCTTCCTCGATGAAATGCGCGAAGCGCCCCTGCTTGAGCAAGTATTCGCGAACCGGCAGACGTTTGAATCTTCCGTTCACAATATCCTTGCTCTTGCCATACATTTTCAGCTTGCCATTCTCGATCTCGTAGAGAGGGAAAATGCCCGTGTTTACGGCCAGTTCGCCCAATTGGAAAGAAAGCACGGGATCGAAGTCCCAGCCCTTCGGGCAGGGATTCAAGCAGTGAATGAACGTAGGCCCGCCCACCGACAGCGCCTTACGCACGCTGTTCATCGCCTGCAACGGGTACGAAGTCGAGATGGTCGAGACATACTTAACTGTGGGATGACCCACCATCATCAACGGCGCCATGTTCTTCTTCCAGCGATGATTCATGATGCGTTTCACTTTTCCTGGCGTGCTGAACGAGGTGTTGACGCCATAGGGCGATGTCCCGGAAATCTGGATATCGGTATTGGCGTAGGACTCGTTGTCGTACATCAGGATCAGCAGGTTGTAATCGGGATGACACATGGTGGCCGAGATCGCGCCGAGTCCCATGTCCGCACCACCACCGTCGCCGCAAAAGGCGATGACGTTGATGGGCTCATTCTTCATAACGCCCTTGCGCATCTGAACGCGGAATGCCGCGGCCGCTCCGAGCGCGCTCGAGCCCGAACTACCCAGCTGCGTGTGCATCCAGGGGACGCCCCACGGGGTTGAGTAGTAAGAGGTGTTCGCCACGTACATGCAACCGGTGCTGCCGAGAACAATGGTTCTCGGGCCCGCAGCCTTCGCCATCAGTTTCATGATTTGCGCAGACTCACAGCCCTGGCAGGTGCGGTGGCCGGACGTGTAGTACTCCTCATGTGGAACCTTCTTGACTCCTTTGAAAGGCTCCAGGTTTTGCGTCGGTTTTTCATCTACAAAAGTGCTGGTGCTCATAATTTTTTCCTTTCCGGCTATGAATAACGCCACAGCGTCGAGCGGCGTTATCCCCGCAGCCCGATCCATTGCGTCAGGGGTTGCGCCTTACCTTTGGCGGCTTGGAAAATGATGTCAGTCATCGATTCCACGTCGGGCACGGTGATTTCGCGGCCACCGAGGCCTCCGATAAATCCGATCACCGGCGGTCTGGTCTTGCTATTGCTGTACATGGCAGAGCGAACTTCCGTTGCCACCACGCCACTCAAGTCCGGCGAGCCGAACGAGAAGTCGCGATCAATGACGCCGACGGCTTTGAAACGCTCCAGGCATTTCGCAATCTCCGGACCGGCAAACGGCCGGAACCAGCGCAGGCGAACGAAGCCAACTTTCTTGCCTTCTTCGCGGAGCTTGCGGATTGCAACCTTGACCGGCGTTGAGAGAGTTCCCATGCCCAGCAGCACGACTTCCGCATCTTCGGTCATATATTCTTCGAAGAAGGGATTGCCGTACTTGCGTCCGAATGTCTGTTCGAACTCGGCATAGACTTCGCGAATCACGTCGCAAGCGACTTCAGTGACGCGGTAGTTCTGCCGTCGAATCTCCATGACCCAATCTTCGTTGGCTTGTGGGGCCACCGAAATAACATTGTCAGGATGGAGCAGCAGATCGCCGCGGTTGTAAGCCGGCAGGAATTTCCTAACCAACTCGGCCGCCGGAATCTTTACCAGCGCTTGTGAATGAGTGAGAAATGCGCCGTCGCAACTAATGGCCAAAGGCACGAATATGCGACGATCTTCCGCCACACGATAGGCAATCAGCGCCGTGTCGAGTGCTTCCTGCGCGCTGTCAACCCAGGTCAACAGCCAGCCCAGGTCGCGGACAGCCAGGGCATCGTTATGTTCCACGCCAAAGGCGCCGGGATCGTCGAGCGCCCGGTTGCCCACCATGCAGACCATGGGCACGCGCAGAGCCGGGCTAACGGTCAGCGCTTCCATGGCATACATCCAGCCCACGCCGCTCGAACCGCAGAACACGCGCGCTCCGCAAACCGACGCATGCTTCACGATTTCGAATTGAGAATGCTCGCCTTCCGCCACGATGTACTCGCAGTCCATCTCGCCGTCGGCTACCAGTTGGCTGATGTATTGCATCACCGTGTCGTACGGCCGGATCGGGTAAGCCGTGACCACATCGACGTTGGCCAGTTTGCAGGCAATCGCAATGGCCTCGGCGCCGGTGATCAAAGCTTCCTGCTCATTAATCTTGCTTTTCTTTTTTTCCTCAACAGGTAATGTCAGTGTCGCCATTTCAATCTCCTTGTTTTTCAGGGCAAGGTCTTCAGGCTTGGTCTTCAGCCTGCGCCGGGCCACTAGCCTTTGCGAGCAACTTCCAGGGCTTCGAGGACCTGTTCTTGATACTGCCCGCGATAACGGAATCCATGCGACCGCTTCTCGATTGGAGAGGCCTTCGCAATCGTGGTTTCCAACCAGTTCAAATAAGCGTCTTTATCTTTTCTGAACGCCTCCCACTGGCTCTTGTTATCGTGGAATTCGGATTCGTTCACCATGGTGACGCACTCTTTCACCGGGCAAACGTCTGCGCAAATGCCGCAACCGCAGCACGACTCGAGATTCGCGTCGTAGGTTCCTTCCGGGGTCACGTCGAAAGACGCGTCCGGACAGTTGAGCCCGCACAGCGTGCATTTTGTGCACGTAGAGAAGTTCACCACTGGACGCATACTGCGCGTCGAGTATTTCTTGAACAGCTCGTTGCGCGCTGGCCGGAAGCCGCCGACTTCTCCGGTTACAGGATCGGCATACGGCCCACCCTGCGGCTGACCCTTGATCGAGACGCCATCCCGCATGTGATCCCAACCAGGCAGTTCGAACTTGAACAGCTCTTCGGTGCTGCCTTGTCCCTTGGTCACATCAAATGTAGAAAAGCGATCGAAAGCGTTGCGAGCGGAGATCACTTTCAGCGGGCTCTTCAATTTTTCGTTGACGAATTGCAGCACCGAGTCGAGGCTGAACAATTGCGGGAACGCACTGGCGATCGCCCCCAGTACGCGGACGTCGGTGTGGTCATCCTTATAGACCCACATACCGGAGAAGCTGGGGATGCCCTTGAGAATTCCCAGCTTGTAAGGCTGGTCGCGACGATGAATATTTTTCAGCAGAACAGGTGCGTCCTCCTGAGAAATCACGATCAGAGTGGCGCCCGGTTTTAATGCATGATGAACGGGCTGCAGGCCGTACCATGCCCAGGACTCCGCGCCCTTCGCGAGCGTGTCATCGAGAACCACGGTGAGATCGACGTGCTTGGGCTCGTATTGAGCCATTCCCTCTTCGAGCGTCTGCTCATCGTTGGCGACGATGGCAAAACTCTTCGCTGGAATCCCATTGCGTTCCGGAGCATCTCCATAACGTCCAAAGGAAATGCCCAGTTTGCCTTCGTTATGCGCGGCTAAAACAATGTCGCGGGTTATGTTCTTGGCCAGGGTCTTCTGGAAGACCCCTCGGTAGACCACTTCAACCGCTAATAGCTGGCCCATTTTGCAACCTCCATTTCTTTACGACTTTTTCAGAGCTTCTTTAGAGCTTCTTCAGAACTATGTTTTCAATCTCCTGCAAATGCCGGCGCATGGCGGCCTCGGCGGCGGCAGCGTCGCCTCGCTTTATCGCGGCGAGAATTCGATGGTGCGCGGCGAGGGACTTTGCTTGCCGTCCTTCTCCCTGCAAAGAGCGCTCCCGAGTCTCCCGCAACAAGTCCATCAGCACATCCACCACTTTCAACACCACGGTGTTGCTGGATGCCAGGGCGATGCTGTAATGAAACTCAGAGTCTTCGTCGATTCCGAGGTCACCCTGGCTCTGCTTCGCCTCCTGGCGCAAGAGAATGTCCTGCATGTCGGAGATCTCATCGGAAGTGGCGTGCAGAGCAGCGCGCCCGGCCAGGGATGGCTCGAGCATCATACGCACGTCGAGCAGTTCCGCAATCATCTTGCGCTTTTCCCGGAGCGCGCTGGTCAAGGGATTGGCTTGCCCGGAGCCAGGAACACAGACGACTGTGCCGACGCCCTGGCGTGGTTCAAGCAGACCCATCACTTCCAACGTCCGAATCGCGTCCCGCACCGAGCCGCGGCTCACGTGGAGCATTCGAACCAGATCACGCTCCGATGGGAGCCGATCGCCCGGATGTAGCTCTTCCGCGATGTGGCGCTCCAGCCGCTTGGCGATCTCCTGATAAACCTTATTTCTGGGGATCGCTTCGAACTCGGCTCGCGCAGGTGCTGCAGTGGCTGTCATGGCAATTGGTCTGACGACCGACCATTTACGCCTTCATTTCAGACCGCCGTGAAAAATGACGCAAGGACAAGCGTCACCCTTCAACGTGACGTCAACCCTCTTGTATTAATAGCTGTAATCGGGCACGCGCAACGCGGGTTGCAGCGCCACAGAACGGAAGAGGGGCTCCGGCCGCTCTGCGGTACGCGGAGAAGAGTCGTGCCTACCTCAAGAATGCCTTGGTCAAACGCTGAAGATGAAAACGCAGAATTGGATCTATGTTCCAATCCACGTTCCAAAACGTTGCAAATCCAGTGGGTTTTTGACCATGACGCACAGCGGAGAAAGTCGGCAAGTGTACCAGTAAACCGTTCCGTTGATAGGTCGTTGACGGATGAAATGTTGTAGAGGATAATTCGTTTCGCGCCGGTCGCCGCGAAACTCCCTCACCTGACCGGTAGTCGAGCCGGGCCACGTCTCACAACGCTCAAAATGCGAGGGGACTCCCATGAAACATACCCATCTCATCTGCCTGTTTCTGTGCGTGACCACATTTGCCGCTCGCCCAGCGCAGGCACAAACGGAAACTGTGCTCGCTGAGTTTGATGCCTACCTTGACGGCGGAGATCTCGACGCCAAGCTCACGTTCGATAGCCAGGGAAATCTCTATGGCACGAGCCCCGTTGGCGGCGCTTACTCGGCGCCTGGCGGCGGCAACCCGCATGGCATCGTGTTCGAACTGAGTCCCCCCAGCAGCTGCTCCACTGGCGACTGGTGCGAAACCGTGCTCTATAACTTTTGCTCAATTGCGGGCTGTGCGGACGGATTGTTCCCTACCTACTCTTATGTCACCTTCGACAGCCTGGGAAATCTTTACGGCACCACCCAGCAAGGCGGCAGCAACGGCTTTGGCACGGTGTTTGAGCTCAGCCCTGAGCCCCTTAGCGGTTGCCCCAAAGGCAGTAATCCCGGCACTAACTGGTGCGAAACCGTGCTTTACAGTTTTTGCTCAGTTACGGGGTGTGCCGATGGGGAGTACCCCTCCAACGGCCTGGTTTGGGATTCGGCGGGCAATCTCTATGGTACGACCCAAGGCAGCGCGAATGCGGGCGGAACGGTGTACGAACTGTCGCCCAACGGCAGAGGCGGCTGGACCGAAAAAGTCATCTATCCCGTCGCCATGGGCAATGCTGGACTGGCGATCGATGCCTCGGGAAACCTTTATGGCGTAGACGCCTCGAATGATGTTTTCAAGCTATCGTTCGCCAACGGTGTCTGGACAGTCACCAACCTCTACACCTTCACCGGCGGATCGAAAGACGGCTTGAATCCTGAAGGCAGCCCGGCGGTCGATAGCGCCGGGAATGTGTACGGTACGACCCTGAACGGGGGAAGCAAAGACTATGGAACGGTATGGAAGCTGACCCTAGTCACGAAGGGAAAAGACAAGGGGACTTACAAGAAAAAAATTTTACATTTCTTCGTTACCACCAAAGGTGGAATTTATCCTTGGGCAGGCGTAACGCTGGATTCTTCCGGCAACATTTACGGCACGACCGTGTTCGGGGGCTTGGGCGGCAGCGGCGGGACGGTCTTTAAACTGGCTGTCAGCGACACCACTTACAAATTCGAAACTCTTTGGAGATTCGACTACACGGATGGCGCCATTCCAGAAGCCAGCCCGATTTTGGATAGCTTGGGAAACCTCTACGGAACGACGCTCAACGGGGGAGCGGAAACCTATGGCACTGTATACGAAGTGACGCCATAGGCATTCTGATACGTAGGCTGACGGCAATCGCACATCACTATAGAATCCCCGAACGCCCGCCCGCAAAAAAATCAACCTGGGGTTGCATGTGAACTGGCGATGCCTGCGTACTTCTCACGCGACATGGTTGGTTCAAGCCGGAGCCGGTCCGAAATCGGTGCAAGGTCAGATGCGCCACTCGCGCATTTCGACCGATGGAGATTTACGCGCAGATTGTTCCACCGGCACAGCGCCGAGCGCTAGAACAGCTTTCGGACTTCGCCAAAGATTCACGGTCCATTACGGTCCAATAAGTCGCTTTTTTGTGGGTCACAGAAATGGCTGAAACTGTCGCCAACCCGTTGAGAAGATTGGTGGAGCTAGTCGGGCTCGAACCGACGACCTCATCGTTGCGAACGATGCGCTCTCCCAGCTGAGCTATAGCCCCGTGTGGCGGCGAGTTTAATTTTAGCAGCGTCGCCGGATTTCGCCTATATGCACGCGACGGGCAGGTCAGAGGTCTTGGGTGGCAGGTGACAGGAAAAACAAAATCAACAACCCTCGAAACACGGGTGCGTGAAGTCCAGCCGCTATAATTTGGTGGTGAGCTCTCTAAAGGTAAAACAGGTTGCATCGGCGGATTTCCCTACGCGGTGGGGACATTTCCTGATCCATGGATTTACTACTCGGGCGTCGGCGACGGGCGATGGCGCGAAGACGGAAGAAGCGGTGGCGCTGGTGATGGGCGAGGTGCACTCGGGATCACCGCTGGTACGGATTCACTCGCAGTGCCTGACGGGCGACGTGTTTGGTTCGCTGCGGTGCGATTGCCGGCAGCAATTGGAAATGGCGCTGTCGATGATTGCTCACGAGGGCGCGGGCGTGCTCATCTACGAACAGCAAGAGGGACGAGGCATCGGGCTGATGGCGAAGCTGCAGGCCTACGCGCTGCAGGATAGCGGGTTTGATACGGTGGAAGCGAACGAGCGCCTGGGATTTAAGGCGGATCAGCGGGAGTTTCTGATGCCGGTTGAGATTTTGAAAGCGCTGGACATACGGCGGGTGCGGCTGCTGTCGAATAATCCAGACAAAGTGGCGGCGCTGGAGCGGGCTGGGATTCAGGTGACGGAGCGCGTGCCTTGCGAAGTCGCGCCCACGGAATTTACCGAGGAATATTTGAAGACGAAGCAGGAGAAACTAGGGCATCTATTTACGAGCCGCAAGGGCGAACATTAATGGGCTAGCTTTCGCCACAGGGGTCACAGAGGCTCACATGGAAGAACCGAAAAAGCGATAGCGAGGACCCTTTTGCGGTTGGAACATTCAGGCCGCCGGACTGAAACCGATGCCGCTCGCTACGAAGCTGCGTCGTGCAGCAGACGCTTCAGTTCATCGCGGTTTTTCACGGGCAATTTTCGCAGAGCGACTTGGGCGAGAGCCATGTAGACCTCGCGAGCTCCGGGATGTTTTTTCAGAACCGCCAGATGTTTTCGCACGGTTTCAACGTCTCCGCGAATCAGCGGGCCGCTGAAAGATTTCGCAGGACCGAGGCGCGAGTAGTTTGCCAAGGTCTGCATGATGATGGGCTGGCTCTTGCGGCGGGCGTCTTTGGGCGCGAATCCGGCGGCGCTGGCGGATTCTTCGAGCGTGACCAGAAACGAGACCAACAGCGGCGAGGTCATCGTCGCCCAGGCGTGGTACGCAGCTTTGCGGGCCGCGGATAATCGAAAACTTTCGCCTCCGAGCGCGCGGACTATTTGGCGCGCTACTCTCGTGGCCGCGTTGTCGCCTTCGATCGCGAATGGCACATTGGATTGGAACCCGGATAAAGAAGGATGCGTTCCGGCGACGAAGGTCATGAGCGGATGTGCTGACGCGACCTTCACGCCGGCGGCGTGCAGAGGATGGAGTTCGCGGCTGGAGAGCGCTCCGCTGGAGTGGAGGGCAAAGTGGACTCTTCCTTTCTGGTTAAGACCGGCGCGGGCAACGAGCTGATTGGCTAAAGTCGAAGCGGCGCGGCGAATCTCACGGTCGGGCACGCATAACCATAGCAAAGTGGCGTCGAGGCGTGCGGAATCGGCGGTGACTCCGCTCGCGCCCACTTTTTCTGCGAGCCGACGGGCTCTGCGCAACGATGGCTTGGAATCGCGCGCGATGATTTCGGTGATGGTGAAGCCGGCATGGCTCAATGCTGCGGCCAGAAAAGTTGCCAGGCTGCCGGCTCCGACAATGGCCACGCTTGGCTTCTTATTTGGCGGGTTCTTGATTTTTAGACTTTGGCGCATTCGCTGCTGACCACTACTCGGCTCACCGGCGCAGCATACCTTATATTGTTGTCATGGCGAAATCGTTAGGAATGAAATCAGCAGGAATGAAATCAGCCGGAATCAAGTCGGCGGCGAAGTCAGCGGGGACAAAATCCACGCTGGCGCGCGTGATCTCTTCGCGGGTGAGTTATCAAGGGCCGGTGTTCAGCGTCACTACGGATGAGGTCGAAGAACCGGGCGGTGTGCGCGCCCGGCGCGACGTGATAAGACATTCCGGATCGATTGTCGTGCTCGCGGTTGATGACAGGGCGGTGGACGACGGGGCACGTGCACGCTCGAAGAAAGCGGCGCGAGGTGGCGAGCCGCGCATCCTGCTGGAGCGGCAATATCGTCACGCGGCGCATTCGATGATGTGGGAGTTGCCCGCCGGGCGCATCGACGATGGGGAGACGGCGCTCACGGCGGCGAAGCGCGAGTTGCTGGAAGAAACTGGCTACTCGGCGCGCCGGTGGAAGCGGATTCTGCATTTCTATGTGAGCCCCGGTTTTCTCGACGAGACGATGACTATTTATCTGGCGCGAGGACTGCGATCTGGAATCGCCCAACCGGAAGCGGACGAGCGTATTGCCGTCAGATTTTTCAGGTTGACGGAGGCGAAAAAGATGGCGATCGGCGGGAGCATCCGAGATGCCAAGACTATCTGCGGCATACTGTGGCTGGCTCAGATGGCGCGTCCGGCACGCTAGAGCGAGGACCCGGTTTGCGTCCATTCGGCGGAGGCATCTTCATCGGCTTCTGCGGGTCCGCTTCGCCACCTGCACCCGCTTACAGGGCGATGTGACGCTAATCCTTGACAGTCCTGCCAGTGAGCAGCACAATGCCTACACAATTTTTTGCGGGCCCCGGATTCGCGCCTTTCCGGGCAAATCCGCAAGAAAGAGGGGGGCGCACGTGGAACGTTTGAAAGGCACCGTGAAATGGTTCAACAACGCCAAAGGATACGGTTTCCTCGGGCGAGAAGACGGACCGGATGTTTTCATTCACTACAGCTCAATCACCACCGAAGGCTATAAGAGTCTGCAGGAGGGAGATAAGGTGGAGTTTGAGATTGTGCAGGGACAGAAAGGGCCGCAGGCGGCCAATGTAACCAAGCTTCCCTAAGGTTATAAGTGGTGATTAGCGGGTTGGATGTCGCGCGGTCGGAGTGTCTCTGGTGCGGAAGTTGCGCGGAATGAGGTCCGCAGTCGCGTTAATTGCGACGATTCACGGTTCGGGTTTTACTTTCTGCTTGTCATTTTTCTGCTTATTCGTCCCTTTCAGCTCGATCACACATTAAATTGACGCAAGTGATGGTCGAGGTGCTTGTACAATTCTGTGCTCCACTCTTCTACCAGCAAATTCCTTCGTAAGACTTCGCGCCTTCGGGGCGGCGCGTCTTATCGAGGTGGATGAGGTCGATCACGATGTGCTCGGGGCGTAGGTGTTTGGCGAGTTGATCTTTGCTCGCCGACTTGTTGCCGAGGATCACGACTTCGGCGGTGCGCAGTACGGCTTCGAGATCGGCGGAGAGTACGGACCCAATGTGCGGAATGACTTCTTCGATGTACTGACGATTGGCGCCAGCGAGGCGGCCCAGAGAAACGTCCTCGTCCCAGACTTTCACTTCGAGGCCCTCGCCGAGCAGGCGCTTGATTAATTGCACCTGGGGACTCTCGCGCAAATCGTCGGTGCCGGCTTTAAAGCTCAGGCCGAGCTGCGCAATTTTCTTTTTGCCGGTGCTCAAGACCATTTCGACGGCGCGATCAACGTGTTCGGCGTTGCTCGGCATGAGTGACTCGAGCAGCGGCAGTTTGAGATCGAGTTCTTTGGCTTTATAGGTGATGGCGCGCAAATCTTTGGGGAGACACGAACCGCCGAAGGCGAAACCGGGAGATAGATAGGCGGGAGAAATATTGAGCTTCGTGTCAGAAGTGAAAATCTTTGTGACCGCATGCGCATCGACACCGAGATGTTTGCATATTGTGCCCATTTCGTTGGCGAAACCGACTTTCACCGCGTGATAGCAGTTGGAAAAATACTTGACCATTTCGGCGACGGGAATGGTGGTTTCGTAAAGCGTGCCGGGAGTCTGCTTATAAAGTTCGCGCAGGGGCGCAAGGTGCTGCGTGTCACTGGCTCCGAGAATCGTGTAGGGAGGATTGAGGAAGTCGGCGACCGCGCTGCCTTCGCGCATGAACTCCGGGTTATAGCAAACGGTGAAATCCTCGCCACACGTCTTGCCACTTTCTTTTTCGAGGATAGGAAGCACGACGGTCTCGGTGGTGCCCGCCAGCACGGTGCTGCGCAGAACGAATACGTGCGGCGATTTTTTCTGGCGTATGGCGGCGCCGATTTCTTTGGCCACGTGCTCAATGTGGCTGAGATCGAGCTTGCCATTTTTCAGGCTCGGAGTGCCGACGCAGACGAATGAAACGTCGGAATTCAGCACCGCCTCGTTGGCGTCGGTGGTTGCCTGGAGCAGACCGGCGCGGTGCGCTTCGGCGACCATTTCAGACATGCGCGCTTCGATAATGGGAGTGCGGCCCGAACCCATCATCTCAACCTTGGCGCGGCTCACGTCGACCCCGATGACCTTGTGGCCCATGGAGGCGAAACAGGCCGCCGACACCGAACCGACGTATCCTAACCCAAATATGCTGACCGACGAACCCAATCGATTTCTCCTTAACGGTAGTATGCAGACTGCGCGCTCAGCGCTGCGATATTTTGCGGAAATCAGGGCAGCGCTTCAATGTCTTCAAACAGAGAGCCAGCCCGCTCTGCACCGCTAATGAACTATACCAATGCCCGATTGAACAATAGCAAACGATTTGGCATGTGGCGCTGAACTGTGGGCGAAATTCCCGACAACATTGATCGTAACGCGGCAGGCAGCGCGAATATCAAAGTCGCGACCGACGCGGGATAACCAGAGTAACCGACATCGCGAGAGCGGCCTTTTGCCGACATGTAAGATAAAGAAACGCGATGGCCATGGGATGGCACAACCTGATTGCGCGGATCTCGCGAATGGACTGGGAAGAGGTTCGTGTGCGCCTGGGGCAGAACGTCGGCAAGCGGCGAGACCTGGTGCTGCACCGGTTGGGAGTGCAGACCGGGTCGATTCAGTTCAACGGGGATAGGGCCGCGCGACCGCGACCGTTCTTCTTCTCGGCGGGCGAGAATCGGGCAGGGGATATTTCGAAGAGAGGGACTTCTGGCGGCGAAGCTTCGGCGCGTGCGGAGTTGTTGCGTAAATATCTGCCGAACGAAGCGGCCGGAATTCTGCGCGAAGCCGATGAGATCTGCGAGCATCGCTTTCGTCTGCTGGGCTACGAAAATCTCAAGTTTGCTCTTCAGTCTGCGGACCATCCTATTAATGAACCGGCGAACCAAGGCGCCAGCCAGATCGACTGGCACCTCGATCCCGTTCATGGCAAGCGTGCGCCGCTTGCGCCTTGGCTCAACATCCCATTCCTGGATTTCGCGGTGGTGGGCGATCACAAGATCATATGGGAATTGAATCGGCACCAGCATCTGGTGACGCTCGCCAAGGCGCGACTGCTGAGCGGGGACGAGAAATACACTCGTGAGCTGATGGCGCAATGGCACAGTTGGAGCAAGGCGAATCCTTATCCGTTAGGAATCAACTGGGGAAGCACGCTGGAAGTGGCGTTCCGCAGTCTGTCATGGATGTGGGCGGATCAGTTGCTTGCGGGAGCGGAAGGAGGCGTGGATGCGGGAGCGGAGTTTCGTTCGGCAATGGCGCCGGCGCTGGCCTTTCACGGACGTTATATTGAACGCTATTTTTCTACGCACTTTTCTCCGAACACGCACTTGCTAGGCGAAGCACTGACGCTGTTTTTCCTGGGAAGTTTATATCCGCAGATGCCGCGAGCTGATCGCTGGAAGGAATCGGGATGGCGGATTCTGCGGCAGGAGGCGGAGCGGCAGGTTCGTCGGGATGGCGTTTATTTCGAGCAATCGCTTTACTACCACGTTTATGCGCTTGATTTTTTTCTGTATGCGCGGTTGCTGGCGGCTCGGAACTCCATGGAAATTCCGCCAGGGTATGACGCGGTGCTGGGGCGAATGCTCGATGTGGTGGAAGCGCTGGCGCAGGCTGGTCCGGCGGAGGGCTTCGGAGACGATGATGGCGGCCGGCTGTGGAATGCGCGGCGTAATCGCACTGAGCAGATGACGGATCCGCTGGCGCTCGGTGCGCTGACGTACGCAAAGCAGTTTTCTGCGGCGCGGTTGACGGAAGAAGCGATCTGGTTGTTCGGTCAACGCGCGGTTGACGAACTGGGGCGCGCGGCGGCGAACGCGGAGGCGCATTCGAAGGCATTTGCCGACGGCGGTCTTTACGTGATGGCCGATACGGAACCGTGTCGGCAGGCGATGGTGGTGGATGCGGGTCCGCACGGCGAGGGACGTTCGGGGCATGGACACGCCGACGCGCTGAGCCTGCGACTCACGATGGATGGGCAGCGCTGGTTAGTAGACGCGGGATCTGGCGTCTATATCTCGAAGGATCCTGCGGACCGAAACGTGTTTCGCGGCACGGGCGCGCACAACACAATGCGTGTGGATGGGGCGGACCAGGCGGTCGCAGATGAACCTTTTTCCTGGACTAACATTCCGACCGCTGAAGCGGAGAATTGGATCGTGGGAAAGAGTTTCACATACTTTGTAGGCAGCCATAATGGATATTCGCGGCTGTCGGATCCAGTCTTGCATCGACGGCACGTGCTGCAGATTGCGGGTGAACTATGGTTGATACGAGATATGGCGCTCGGCCGGGCCAGACATGAATTGGAGATACGGTGGCATTTCGCACCCGATCTCATGGTTCAAAAGGCGGGGCCGGCGCGCGTAGAAATAACGAGACCGGAGGCGCGGGTCGATGCGGCGGTGAACGTCGCCGCCAGCGAGACTCGGCTGACGATGATCATTCCCGAAGAAACAGTCTGGGCGACGGAAATTTCGAGGACTCTGCTTTCGCCCGCCTATGGCGCGTTTCAGCCGGCGCCGCTGGTGCGAAGCCATGCGAAGGTGACGCTGCCGGCAGAGACGGCGACAGTTCTGATAACTCGCTCCGGGCCGATTGGGCGGGAACGCCGGTCATTGAGTGATTCGAAGAGTGATTCGAATTTCGAAGCGAGCAAGCGAGCGAATACCGCCAGGCTGGTTCGGATGGCGCATGCGGCGGTGCAAGTTTACGAACTGGATTATGATGGCCAGAGCCACGGCTTCTTTTTCGCGCTGGGCGAGGGGGCGTGGAGTTTTGGCCCGTGGGCGTCGGACGCGCGGGTGCTGTATTGCCGCATTGACAAAGAGAGGCTTGCTCAACTGATCGTCATCGGCGGCACGCACGTCGCATGGCAGGAGCAGCCTTTGCTGAAGGCGGCGGGGTCATCGGACTTTTTCGAATGGCGGCAAGAGGATGGAATAATGAGCACGAACGCAGACGCCTTTTCGGTGACATCTGCATTCGAAAAGCTGGTCGGCGGTTCGCGTTTGTCGCCCGATTTCACTCATAGTTCACTTAAGTAAGAGTTAGACGTAGTGCGCGGGAAGGCCCTCAATGTGCGGGATCGCTGGCATTCTTGAATTCGGACGCGATGCGCGAGCAAGCGCCGGAGCGCTGCGCGAGATGTGCCGCATCATCACCCACCGCGGTCCGGACGATGAGGGTTTTTATACGGACGGCCCGTTGGGAATCGGAATGCGACGGCTGAGCATCGTCGATGTGGCGGGGGGGCATCAGCCGATTTCAAATGAAGACGGCACGCTATGGATCGTATTCAATGGCGAGATTTATAACCACCTCGCATTGCGCGAGCAACTGATCGCGCGCGGCCATCGCTACGTTACGCACAGCGATACCGAAACCGTCATTCATCTTTTTGAGGAATATGGCGCGGATTGCTTGCAGCACCTGCGCGGCATGTTCGCGTTTGCCATCTGGAATCGCAACACGCGAACTCTTTTTATCGCACGCGACCGGCTGGGGATTAAACCTCTTTATTACAAATTGACGCCGGAGCGGTTGTTGTTTGGATCGGAGATTAAGGCGGTGTTGGCGCATGGTGGGATTCGTCCGGAATTTAATCGCTCGGCTTTGCCGGAGTATCTGGCGTTCGGATATTTGTCGGGCGAGGAAAGCTTCTATTCCGGAATTGGCAAACTGCTGCCTGGGCATGCGATGACGATCGGACGGGAGGGTAAGGCGGAGATAAAACAGTATTGGGATTTGGACGCGTCGACGACGCATGAGTCGCGCGATGAAAGTTATTACGTGCAGAGCTATCGCGAACTGCTGGAAGGGGCCGTCCAGAGCCACTTGATGAGCGACGTGCCTCTGGGAGTATTTCTTAGCGGCGGCGTGGATTCGAGCGCAGTGGCTGCGCTAATGACAAAACTGCGACGCGAACCGGTTGAGACTTTTTCGGTCGGTTACGCTGAGCAGGCGCAAAGCGAGTTACCTTTTGCGCGCACGGTGGCGGATCACATTCATTCGCGGCATCACGAAGTACAGGTTAGTGAAGACGATTTTTTTGGTGCGCTGCCGCACTTGATCTGGCACGAAGATGAGCCCCTCGTGTGGCCATCGAGCGTGTCACTGTATTTTGTGGCCAAGCTGGCTCGCGAGCGCGTGACGGTGGTGCTGACCGGGGAGGGTGCGGATGAAACGCTCGCCGGCTATACGCGTTACGCCTTTACTCTGAAGAACGCGGCGATGGATCGCGCCTATCGCAGCGTGGTGCCGAACTTCTTGCGCCGCGGATTGCGAAAGACGGTTGCTACGTCTTCCCTGCTGGGAGCGACTGCGCGCCGAAAACTGGAACATACATTTCTCGCCAAGGATGGGAATTCGTGGGCGTCTTTTTATTTCGATAATTTCTTTTCCGCGTTCGGTGAAGAGGAGCAGCGCGGGTTATTGACGGACGGGTTCGCGCGAGAAGCCGCACCCAGCACGGCGTATGAGCATGTGCTCGACTACTGGAATCATTCCTCGGGCGAACTGCTGCAACGGTTGCTCTACACCGACATCAAGACTTACCTGGTTGAACTGCTCATGAAGCAGGACAACATGAGCATGGCGGCATCGATCGAAAGCCGCGTGCCCTTTCTCGATCATGTGCTGGTGGAATTCGCCACGCGAATTCCGCGGGAGGTGCAGATTCAAGGGTTGGCAGGTAAGCGGATTTTGAAAAAGGCAGTCGAAGATTTGTTGCCGCACTCGATTCTCTACCGGCAGAAGATGGGCTTTCCGACGCCATGGAGCGGGTGGCTGGCCGGGGCGCGACTGGAGGCGATTCGGGCGATGCTGCTTGAACCGCGCAGCCTTGATCGCGGGTACTTCCGGCGCGAGGCCGTCGAGAAGTTATTCAATGATCATCGGGCGCAGCATCGCGACAACGCCGATCGAATATGGCGATTGCTCAATCTTGAATGGTGGCACCGGGTTTGCATCGAAGGCGAAGTGCACGATGAAGCCGGCGACCCGGCGCTGAGGATGGCTTCGTCGCGATAGAGGCGTTGAGAAAGGCAGGTCCTTCCCCTTCGGCTGCGCTCAGGGTCAGGATGACAAATCCTTTAGTTACCCTTTTACCGATAATGCAGGGGCTTGCGCGAGAACAGTCTCGTACTCGCTGTAGGCGCCTTTGAAATCGGTGATTTCGTGGGTTCCTTCGAAGTGCCAGATGCGGGTTGCTACTTCATCGATCAAATCTTCGTCGTGCGTTACCAGCAACACCGTTCCCTGATAGCGCTGCAGCGAAATATTAAGGGCGTTGATCGATTCTAAGTCAAGGTGGTTGGTGGGCTCGTCGAACACAAGGAGGTTCGGTTTTTGCAGCATCAGCTTACAGAAGAGTAAGCGCGCTGCTTCTCCGCCGGAGAGCACGTCCGTACGCTTCTCGGCGTCATCGCGCGGGAAAAGCATCTGACCTAGGATGCCGCGAATTTCTTCGGTGGAGGCGGAGGGATCCCACTGATGGAGCCATTCCAGGACCTTGATGCCGGGCTCGATTACCGCTTTGTGATCCTGGGGGAAATATCCGACCGCGGCCTCATGACCCCAGATAACTTTGCCGCTATCGAGAAAGGGGCCATCGTAGCCGCTGGTTTTTCGCAGCTCCGATTCGGAAATTGTCGGAGAGTTGGCGAGCAGCGCGTTGACCAGCGTGGTCTTGCCGGAGCCGTTGCGGCCCATGAGGGCAATTTTTTCTCCGCGCAGCACGCTGGCGGTGAAACCGGAAATCACTTTGGCGTCGCCGTACGATTTGGTCACGCCTTCGATTTCTAAAATGTGTCTGCCGGACGGGCGCTTCTGATCGAACTTCAGATAGGGACGCTGAATGTTCGACCTGGCAAGTTCAGTGACCTGCAAGCGCTCGACTTCCTTGCGCCTTGATTGCACCTGGCTGGAGCGGGTTCCGGCGGCGAAACGGGCGATGAATTCATTCAACTGCGAAATTTTCTTTTCGCGCTGCGCGTTTTGCGATTCGATCTGCGATCGGATCTGCGTCTTCGCGATCACCATGTCGTCATAGGTGCCGGTGTAAGTGATGATCGTCTCGTAATCGATGTCGGCGATGTGAGTGCAGATGCCGTTGAGAAAATGGCGATCATGCGAGATTACGATCAGCACGCCTTCATATTGATTGAGAAAATTCTTCAGCCAGTGAATCGAATCGAGATCGAGATGGTTAGTAGGTTCGTCGAGGAGCAACGCTTGCGGATGCCCGAATAGAGCCTGCGCCAGGAGCACGCGCATCTTTTGTCCGCCGGGCAACTCTGACATTTTGCGCTCGTGCATCTCGTCGGGAATATCGAGACCCTGCAAGAGAATTGCGGCGTCGGTTTCGGCAGTGTAGCCGTCTTCTTCGCCGACGATGCCTTCGAGTTCGCCTAGCCTCATGCCATCGGCGTCGGTCATTTCGTGTTTCGCGTAGATGATTTCGCGCTCCTCGAGGGCAGCCCACAGGCGGCGGTTGCCCATGATTACCGCGTCGATGACGCGATATTTATCGAAGGCGAATTGGTCCTGGCTTAGAACACCGAGTTTGCGCGGGCGGACGACGGTGCCCTTCTGCGGATCGAGCTCGCCGGTGAGGAGCTTCATGAAGGTGGATTTGCCGGCGCCGTTGGGGCCGGTGAGGCCGTAACGTTTCCCCGGCGTGAAACCGGTGGAAACTTCATCAAACAGAATTTTAGCGCCGTAGCGCATGGACACATTGCTGACTGAGATCATGATGTTCAGGGAACTGCGGGAATCGGTCCAAATCGTATCGGAGGAAAACGCAGCTGCTGTTACTAGGATAACACGGCTTCATCCTCTACTCATTCGTTCCTGTACTCATTCGTTCCTGCGGCCTTTGCTAGGTCGGGGGGCGGTACCCCGGAGGACACAGAGTGCCAACGGGGGAAACCTTTGACCACCAAGGGCACTAAGGTTCACGAAGGTCCACACCTGCGATGCTGGCGGATCGTGTTAGCCTTTGAGACGCATGATTGATTCTCGGACTCCTAGTGTTGATCTTCAGGCTATGGCGCGGCAGGTGATGTTGGCGCGCGGGTTTGAACCCAATTTTCCTCCGGGGACGCAGCAGCAATTGGCCGCGATCAAGGCGCATCCGCCGGCGCTTACGCCTTCGGAGAAGGTGCGTGATCTGCGCGAGCTGCTTTGGTCTTCGATTGATAACGATACTTCGAAGGATCTGGACCAGATCGAGGTCGCCGAGCGATTGCCGGATGGCGGTACAAAAGTGATGATCGGCATTGCCGATGTGGATGCTTTTGTTGCCAAGGATTCTCCCATCGATCAACATGCCGAGAAGGAGGCGACTACGGTTTATACGGGGATCAGTATTTTCCCCATGCTGCCGCTAGAGTTATCGACGGGCGCGTCGTCGTTACTCCCGGATGTGGACAGGCCGGCGGTGGTCACGGAGTTCGTGGTCGATGGCAAGGGTGCGCTCGGTTCGAGCAACGTGTATCGGGCGCTGGTGCGCAACAAGGCGCAACTTACTTATAACGCGGTTGGAGCGTGGCTCGAAGGCAGGGGCGCGGCTCCGCCGAAAGTAGCCGCTTCGGCCGATCTGCAGGCTCAGCTCAAGTTGCAGGACGAAGTTGCGCAGGCGCTTCGAAAACTGCGCTATGAGAATGGCGCGCTGAATCTTGAGACCGAGGAAGTCATTCCGCTGCTACTCGACGAAAAGGTGACAGGGGTCGCGACGGTGGAGAAAAATCGCGCGACTGAACTGATCGAAGATTTCATGATCGCCGCTAATGGCGTGGTCGCGCGGCTGCTGGAAAAAGTTTCGTCGTTGCGCCGCATTGTAAGAACTCCCGAGCACTGGGACGGGATTGTACGGCTGGCGGCGGCGCAGGGGGACAAACTGCCGTCAGAGCCCGATTCGAAGGCGCTGAATGATTTTCTTTTGAAGCGTAAAGCGGCTGACCCCGATCACTTTGCCGACCTGTCGCTGGCGACCATCAAGCTGATTGGGCCGGGCGAATATGTGCTGGAGCGTCCGGGCGATACTGCGGAGGGGCATTTTGGGCTCGCGGTGCAGGATTACACGCATTCGACCGCGCCCAATCGGCGCTTTGCCGATATTGTCACGCAGCGGCTGATTAAGTCTTTGCTCGACGGGAAACCGGGGCCTTATACGGACAACGACCTTTCCGCGATCGCCGCCAATTGCACTCAGAAAGGGGATGCGGCTCGCAAGGTCGAGCGGGATATGTCGAAGCGACTGGCGGCCATGGCGATGATGCATCGTTTGGGCGAGACGTTCGATGCTATCGTCACGGGAGTTACTCCCAAGGGGACGTTTGTTCGCGTGCTGCAGCCGCACATGGAAGGATTGCTGGCGCAGGGTGGGCAGGGGTTACACGTGGGCGACAAGGTGCGGGCGAAGCTGACGCGAACCGATGTGCAACACGGGTTTATTGATTTCGCCAGAGCATAGAAACGACATCGATTGCAATGATGGTTGACCTCCCGCACCAGAACCGTTTGTCTCTTCATCCGCCGAACTGGTACGCTGCTCCCGCATTGCAAATTTAACAAGCGAGGTTCCCAATGAAACCGATTATCTTCGGGTTGGTTTTTCTCCAGTTGCTTTCAATATCGTCATTGGCCGCGGAGACGGACCGCAAACACGTGGTTCTGCATCCATCGGCTGCGCGCAGCGCCCTGCCTTTCAGTGACGGCGTAATGGTGGGAAACACCTTTTACGTCGCTGGGACCATAGGCCTCGATGCCACCGGCAAGCTACCAGCCAGCGCGGAACAGGAAGCCAAGTTTGCCTTGGACGGCGTCAAGCAAGTCATCGAAAGTGAGGGGATGACCATGGATGATTTGGTCTCAGTGCAAGTGTTTTGCACCGACCTTGCTCTCTATGACACGTTCAATGGCGTCTATCGGACGTACTTCCACGATCAGTTTCCAGCTCGGGCTTTTGTTGGAGTGGCGAGTTTGGTCCGAGGCGCGCACTTCGAGGTCATGGGGATCGCGGTGAAGCGAGCAAAATAGCTGATTCTTTTAAAGTTGTTGCGGGTCGCGACTGCTGCGGCGCTCAGCCGTTCTTTTTTTCTAGTTCGGCCCAGCGCTCATAAAGGGTATCGAGTGCTAGCTGGGCGGCGTCGAGATCGGATTGCGCGGCCACTAAACGCGAGGCATCGGTTGCATTGGCGGGGTCTTCCAGTTCCGCACGCTTGGCTTGCACTAACTGCTCGGCCTCTTCCACTCGCTGCTCAATTGTGGCGTATTCGCGCGCGTCGAGATAGGACAGCTTCTTTCTTGTGGGCGTTGCCTGCGTTGAGCTTGCCAACGTCGGCAAGGTAGCTGGGCCTGCCTCGTCTGATTTCTGACGCTGCGATTGCCACTGCTCCCATTGCGCGTAGTCGGCGAAAGTGTTGGCTCCGCCTTTTCCGTTTAGACCTAAGACGATGGTGGAGACGCGGTCGAGCATGTAGCGGTCGTGCGTCACCAAGACGAGTGAACCGGGGAAGTCGATCAGGCTTTCTTCCAGAATTTCGAGAGTTGGGATGTCGAGGTCGTTGGTCGGTTCGTCGAGGAGAAGAATGTCGGCGGGCTGGAGCATGAGCTGCGCGATCAGGACGCGGGCGCGCTCGCCTCCGGAGAGTCGGCCGACGGGCTGGCTTAGTTGCTCGCCGGTGAAGAGGAATCTTGCCGCCCATCCGGCGACGTGAATTACACGATCGCGATAGATGACGGAATCGCCGTCTGGAGCCAACGCGCGGCGGAGGGTGACGTCGGGATCGAGAGTGCGGGTTTGATCGAAATAGACGATGCGCAGCCAATCGGCGCGGCGAATTTCGCCTGCAGTCGGCGCGAGATCGCCTTGTAATAGACGCAGCAGTGTGGTCTTGCCGCTGCCATTGGGGCCTACGAGACCTACTCGCATTCCAGCGGTCAGAATGAAGTTGAGATTTTCGAAAAGCGTTTTGGTTCCCATCGCGCATGCAACATCTTGCAGTTCGATGAGGCGTTTTGTTTTGCGGTCGGTGGCCGAGAAATCGATTTGTGCGGTGGCGGTGCGGGTTCTGGCATTGAGATCGGCCAGCTCTCCCATGAGTTCGCCGGCTTTGCTGATGCGGGCTTTGGATTTGCGGGTACGAGCTTTTGCGCCGCGGCGAAGCCACTCGATTTCTCCGTGAACCAGATTCTCGAGAGCTTCATGGCGCTTGGATTGGGCATGCAGGAATTCTTCTTTCTTTTCGAGGAAGGTGCTGTAGTTGCCTTGCACGCGGAGCGAGCCTTCGGGATAGATGCGATTGAGTTCGACCATGGCGGTGGTGACGTTCTCGAGAAAATAGCGATCGTGGCTGACGATCACACTGGCGAAAGCGGCTTGCTCCAGCAGGTCTTCGAGCCAGGTGATTCCGGGAAGATCGAGATGGTTGGTGGGTTCGTCGAGAAGAAGAATGTCGGGATGCTGCACGAGGGCTTCGACGATGGCCAAGCGCTTTTGCCAGCCGCCGGAGAGCTCGGCGGCTCGAGCTTCGACATCTTCGAAGCCGGCGCGGCCGAGAGTTTCGGCGAAGCGGGCTCCGCGGTCGGTGCCGGAGACGCCGCTGCGGTCGAGGGCACTTTCGATGACCGAGCGCACCGTGGCTCCGGGATCGAAGCGCGAATCTTGCTCGACACAGGCTAGGCGGGTGCGTTTGCGGAGCGAGACTTCGCCGCTGTCGGGAGCGACGTGGCCCGCGAGAATTCTTAGCAGGGTGGATTTGCCGGAGCCGTTGGGGCCGATCAGCCCGATACGATCGCCATCAGAAATGGTGAAAGAAACATTTTGGAAGAGCGGATTGGCGCCGAAGGCCTTGGAGATTTGTTGCGCGTTGGCGATGGGCGGCGAGGTGGGAGGCAATGTGTTGCGGTCTCCAGAGATTGATTGCTTGATTCAGGGTATCAGTTGAACGGCGGGGCGCGGGGATTACTCGTTCGACCCGAGAGAGTCGCGGCGGCAGACTAAGAGCATTACCACAGAGGACACGAAGGAACACGAAGGAAAAACTAGACGCGCCGGTGATTTCAGAAAAGCTTTAGCTGCCTGGCGCGACCACATTTTGCTTTAGATCCTCGGCAGCTTGCGCGATGTTTT
The DNA here is from genome assembly GCA_963822025.1 of uncultured Acidobacteriaceae bacterium. Classification (GTDB taxonomy): domain Bacteria; phylum Acidobacteriota; class Terriglobia; order Terriglobales; family Acidobacteriaceae; genus Acidiflorens. The sequence goes on from CAWGFW010000005.1 coordinate 689,961, forward strand.
CTGGCTTGCCGAGATCGCGCCAATAATATTCGTCGGCGCGGAAGGCGAGGATTTTTTCTCCTTGGGCGGCGAGGCGCAAATAGGTGGTGATGATGGAGAACGCGCCGTCTTCGATCATCATGGTGAGGAGACGGGGCGAGATTATGTGGATTCCGGCAAAAGCCAGCGGCTGCGCTGGCTGGCCGCTTCGGACAAGTTCGGGCTGATTGTTGACGGATTGGCGGCCGCAAAGCTGGAGTTGGTCGTCGAACAATAGATAGCGCGATGTTTTGCGGTCTTGCACTGCGAGCGTTGCCAGAGCCTGATTTTTGTTGTGAAATTCAACCATGCGCGCCAAGTCAATTGTGCTGAGCACGTCGACGTTGTGCACGATGAAGGGGTCGTCGGGAATGCGAGAATCTGCGAGAAAAAAATCCGCGGCTTTTTTCAGGCCGCCCCCGGTGTCGAGTAACACATCCTCGCGCGAGACTTCGATGCGCATGCCGAAGTTATCGTTCTTTTTCAGATAATCGACTACGAGGTCGGCGAAGTGATGGACGTTGATGACCGCGTCGGTGACTCCGAAGCTCCGCAGACGCGAGAGCGTGATTTCGAGCAGCGTGCGGCCGTTGATTTCGACCAGCGCTTTGGGACGATCGTCGGTGAGCGGACGCAAGCGCGTGCCGAGGCCGGCGGCCAGGATCATCGCCTTCATTGGATCGTTGCGCATAAAATCAGTGCTCTCATGAATTCAGCTGCTCCTGTTCGCGATGATGCAGGATCACTTCGATTCCGTTTTTTGCGCGCAAATGTTTGGCTAATTGCTCAGCCAGATAGACGGAGCGATGCTGGCCTCCGGTGCAGCCGAAGGAGACCATGAGGTGTTTGAATCCGCGACTCTGATAGGCGCTGAGGCTGGCATCCACTAGCGACTGGGCGTTAGCCAGAAACTGATGAACGCTTTCCTGCTGGTTGAGATAGTCGATGACCGGCGCATCTTTACCGGTGAGGGATTTGAAGCGATCTTCGCGGCCGGGATTGGGGAGGCTGCGGCCATCGAAAACGAAGCCGCCACCGTTGCCGGAGTCGTCTTGCGGCAGTCCGCGGTGAAAGGAAAAACTGAAAATGCGGACGGTTAATTTCTCGGTTGTTCCGGGCTCGGCGGTCAGGCCTTGCAACTTATCCGACGCCACCATGTTTTTGAAAGCTTCCGTGAGAGCCGGGAGTGCTACGGGCAATTCGACATTGTGCAGTAGCCAGCGCAGGTTTTTCAGGGCGTAAGGCACGCTTTGCAGAAAGTGTTCTTTGCGTTCGTAGAAACCGCGAAAACCGTAGGCGCCGAGGGCTTGCATGATGCGAACGTAGACGTAGGGGTAATAAAAATGAAGGAAGGCGGCGCGATCGAGATCGAGGAAACCGGCGAGGCTGTCGAGGTAATGGTCGAGCAATTGCTGGCGCAGATCGGGAGGCAGGTCGGCCTTCGCGTCATATAAAAGAGAGGCAATATCGTATTGCAATGCGCCTTTGCGGCCTCCTTGATAATCGAGAAAAAAGGGAAGGCCGCCACGCAACATAACGTTGCGGGATTGGAAATCGCGATAGAGAAAAAAATCGCGGGGCGCGCTAAGAAGAAATTTGGTGAGGCGGCTGAAATCGTCTTCCAGCGCCTGCTCGTTGAAGGGGATGCCGGCGAGGCGCAAGAAGTAATACTTAAAGTAATTCAAGTCCCACGTTATGGATTGGCGGTCGAAGCTGCCGCGGGGATAACACACTTTGTAATTCAGATCGCGGCCCGCTTCGACTTGAAAGCGCGGCAGTAGAGCCACTACTTGGCGATAGGCGGCAATGGCCTCGGGCGCGATGGTGGCACCTTGACGGTGGTCGGAGAGGAATTCAAACAGCGTGGTGTCGCCGAGATCTTGTTCCAGATAAGCGCCCTGGGTTAAATCCTCTCCATAAATTTCGGGCACCGGCAGGCCATGGCGGCGGAAGTGGCGGGAGAATTCGAGGAAGGCGGTATTTTCTTCGCGGATGCCGTAGAGAATGCCGATGGCGCTGTGTTTTTCGGTGGACAGACGAATGATTTTGCGTCCCGAACCGCCCAGTTGGCCTTGCAGCGGCTCGACCCGCTCGACGGGCGTGTGGAAATGGCGCTCAAAAAGTCGTTTCAGAACTTCCATGTCAGGTGAGTTGGGCGGCTCGCTGCCGTCATAAAGATAACATTTGGAATTGCTGCGGGGTCGCGGCATCTGTTTTCGCGAGCAAAACTGAGGGTTCTTTGCGAGGACGCGGAGCACGCAGAGGTAGCGGCGCAGGCTGCTGGGATCGGGCGGGGGCTTAGGCAGCGGCTTCGGACATCAGTTTTCTGTCTTTATCTTTATCTTGATCCAGCGTCGCAGTTTCTTTGGCACCGGTATGCTGCAACAACTGCATAGCCCAATTCGTCTCTGCTGCTTCGGCGCAGGATATGTAAATCAAGGCGCCCCGGCGGTGGAGATGGTCTTCGAAACGCTCGGCTTCGAATTCGGGGAAGCCGAGGGCGACAAGAGTTCTTGAACTGGCGCATAACGCGGGCGAATCCATGGCCGCCATCATGGCGTGAAAGAAAGCCTGGGAGCGCGCGAAAAAGCCGACGGTGGGGATCAAGACGGCGCCGAACTTCGAGAGCCATCCAATCATACCGGCGCTGAGGGCGGTTTTTCGTTCGGGATCGAGGATGCGAGCGTCGCGGACGACGGTGGAGATGGGATGAGTGGGGGAGAGCATGACGCAGATGTCTTCATTTCCGAAGCCGGCTTGGTTCAAGGTGCCTATGACTTCGCGGAGGGCGACATCCTGGGAATAAAGCCCGTAGGCGGCTGGCTTAGTTAAGGCCATGAGCAAGTCTCCGGAATTGCGGGGAATGAGGAACGATCTTCCTGTGAAGCCAGCGTAGCGTACGCGGCGCCACACGCCAGTTAAGCGCAACAATCAGGAGAGAGTACAGTATTGCCGCAAAGCTTGACACTAGGGTCGATCCTGTAGGCCGGAGCAGGGGTCTGTTAAGTAAAGCGAGCCTGGAGAACGGAAATAGCGGCCGTCATTCGCTACAGTAAACACCCTAGAGTCAACTCTGTGAACATCGTGTACCTAATTAAAGTAGTCCGTGGATTCCCGTAGTCTCGTCTACAGTCGCGGTTCCGGTCGGCGCAATTCGGATTGAGGTCGCTATTCGGTTGCGGTGATGGTGTCTGGCTACCTGGGAAAATGTCGGAGGTTACACCAGACTGAGGTTACACCAGACTAAGGTTCCTCCTTCTTCTTCGTCAAGAAGGAACATGCAAGGCAAATGGGGGATGCATGAAAAGAAGTAATCGCAATGCTGCACCGGCGGTCGCCAACAGCGGGGTGGATATGAACCCCCGGAACGGCGGAACGGCAGTCGCTAACGGCGAGCCGGACGCGAACCGCGGGAACGGGAATGGTGACCTCCACCAGGGGAGTGGCGAACTGGCAATGCGTGCGGGGGAAGCGGTTTCATCTGAGCTAACGGCGATTCTGGCAAGCCTGCAGACGATGCGGGACGGAGAGTTCTCAGTGCGGTTGCCCGGATCGTGGACGGGACTGCCGGGGAAGATTGCCGATACCTTCAATGAAATTGTTGCGGCCAACCAGCACATCGCATTGGAGTTGAAGCGCGTGGGGCAGGTGGTCGGTAAAGAAGGCCGGACCCGCGAACGCACGCGCTTTCATCAGTCTAGGGGCGCATGGGGCGAGATGGAGGTCTCGGTAAATACGCTGGTCGAAGATTTACTTCGTCCTACGGCTGAGGTGACGCGCGCTATTGCCGCGGTCGCGCAGGGCAACCTGACGCAGACGGTGCGGTTGGATGTGGACGGGCGTCCGCTGGAAGGCGAGTTTTTGCGCTCGGCCAATATCGTCAACACGATGATTCAGCAGTTGGGCGTGTTCACGGCGGAAGTAACGCGGGTGGCCCGCGAAGTCGGCACGGATGGCAAACTGGGCGGGCAGGCGCTGGTTCCCGGCGTTGCGGGCACGTGGAAGGATTTAACGGATTCGGTTAACTCGATGGCCAGCAACCTTACTGGCCAGGTACGTAATATCGCCGAGGTGGCGACCGCAGTGGCTAGCGGCGACTTGTCGCGCAAGATTACGGTCGATGTGCGCGGCGAAATTCTGCAGCTGAAAGAAGCCATTAATACGATGGTCGATCAGCTGCGATCGTTTGCGTCGGAAGTGACGCGCGTGGCTCGCGAAGTTGGAACGGACGGAAAGCTCGGCGGACAGGCTGTCGTCGTCGGCGTCGCTGGAACGTGGAAGGATCTTACGGACTCGGTTAACGCCATGGCCGGCAACTTGACGGCGCAGGTGCGTAATATTGCCGAGGTGACAACGGCTGTGGCGCGTGGCGATTTGTCGCGGAAGATTACGGTCGACGTGAAGGGCGAAATTCTCGAACTTAAAGACACGATTAACACGATGGTGGATCAGCTCAATGCGTTCGCCGGCGAAGTGACTCGTGTGGCTCGCGAAGTTGGTACGGAAGGCAAACTCGGCGGACAGGCGCAGGTGCCGGGCGTCGGAGGAACGTGGAAAGATCTCACGGACAACGTTAATTTCATGGCCAGCAATCTTACGGGCCAAGTGCGAAATATCGCTGAAGTGGCTACGGCGATTGCTAATGGCGACCTTTCGCGCAAGATCACGGTCGACGTGCGCGGCGAAATTTTGCAGCTGAAAGAAACGCTGAACACGATGGTCGATCAACTCAACCGTTTCGCGGGAGAAGTTACGCGCGTGGCCCGTGAAGTAGGCAGCGAAGGCCGACTCGGCGGACAGGCGAACGTACCTGGTGTCGCCGGAACGTGGAAAGATCTCACGGACTCGGTGAACTCTATGGCCGGCAACCTTACTGGCCAGGTGCGAAATATTGCCGAGGTGACTACGGCTGTGGCCCGTGGCGACTTGTCGCGCAAGATTACGGTTGATGTGAAGGGCGAAATTCTTGAACTGAAGAACACTATTAATACGATGGTGGATCAGCTCAACGCGTTCGCTGGCGAAGTGACGCGCGTGGCCCGCGAAGTCGGTACGGAAGGCAAACTCGGCGGACAGGCGCAGGTGCCGGGAGTCGCCGGAACGTGGAAAGATCTCACCGATAACGTCAACTTCATGGCCAGTAACCTTACGGGCCAGGTGCGTAACATCGCCGAGGTCGCGACAGCTGTGGCTCGCGGCGATTTGTCGCGCAAGATCACGGTCGACGTGAAGGGCGAAATTCTCGAACTCAAAGACACCATCAATACGATGGTGGATCAGTTGCGATCGTTCGCGTCGGAAGTTACGCGCGTGGCACGCGAAGTGGGTACGGACGGCAAACTCGGCGGACAGGCTCAGGTTCCGGGCGTCGGCGGAACGTGGAAGGATCTCACGGATTCCGTCAACTCGATGGCTAGCAACCTTACTGGCCAGGTGCGTAATATCGCTGAAGTTTCGACGGCCATTGCCAGCGGCGATCTTTCGAAGAAAATCACGGTAAACGTCAGCGGCGAAATTCTGCTGCTGAAAGAAACCATCAACACGATGGTCGATCAGTTGAATGCGTTTGCCGGCGAAGTTACTCGCGTGGCTCGCGAAGTGGGCAGCGAGGGCCGGCTGGGCGGACAGGCTAACGTTCCAGGAGTGGCTGGTACTTGGAAGGATCTTACGGACTCGGTCAACTCGATGGCCGGCAACCTTACCGGCCAGGTTCGTAACATCGCTGAAGTTACTACGGCTGTGGCTCGCGGCGATTTGTCGCGCAAAATCACCGTGGACGTGAAAGGCGAAATTCTTGAGCTTAAGAACACCATTAACACGATGGTGGACCAGCTCAATGCATTCGCGGGCGAAGTTACGCGTGTGGCGCGCGAGGTGGGTACCGACGGCAAACTGGGCGGGCAGGCGCAGGTTCCGGGAGTGGCTGGTACGTGGAAAGATCTCACAGACAATGTGAACTTCATGGCCAGTAACCTTACTGGTCAGGTGCGTAACATCGCCGAAGTCGCGACGGCTATTGCTAACGGCGATCTCTCCAAGAAAATTACGGTCGACGTGCGCGGCGAAATTCTGCAGCTCAAGGAAACGCTGAACACGATGGTCGAGCAGTTGCGATCGTTCGCGGCTGAAGTAACGCGCGTGGCCCGCGAAGTGGGCAGCGAAGGGCGACTCGGCGGGCAGGCGAACGTCTCGGGCGTGGCCGGTACTTGGAAGGATCTTACGGATTCGGTGAATGCGATGGCCGGCAATCTTACGGGCCAGGTGCGAAATATTGCCGAAGTTACTACGGCCGTGGCGCGCGGCGATTTGTCGCGCAAGATTACGGTCGACGTGAAGGGCGAAATTCTCGAACTTAAAAACACCATCAACACGATGGTCGATCAGCTGAATGCGTTCGCGGCTGAAGTAACACGCGTGGCGCGCGAAGTCGGCACCGAAGGCAAGCTGGGCGGGCAAGCGCAGGTGCCTGGTGTGGCTGGAACGTGGAAGGATCTTACCGACAACGTGAACGTCATGGCCGCCAACCTTACCGAACAGGTGCGCGGCATTGTGAAGGTTGTAACCGCTGTCGCTAACGGCGAACTTACTCAGAAGCTGACGGTGAACGCGAAGGGCGAAGTTGCGGCGCTTGCCGAAACGATCAACAACATGACGGACACGTTGGCTACGTTCGCTGACCAGGTGACTACGGTGGCCCGCGAAGTCGGCGTCGAAGGGCGACTCGGCGGACAGGCTAACGTGCCGGGCGCGGCGGGTACGTGGAAGGATCTCACGGGCAACGTCAACCTGCTGGCCGATAACTTGACCAACCAGGTGCGTGCGATCGCCGAGGTTGCAACGGCAGTTACTAAGGGCGATCTAACTCGGTCGATTCAGGTGGAAGCGAGCGGCGAAGTGGCGGAGTTGAAAGACAACATCAACACGATGATTGACAACCTCCGCCTCACGACCGACCGCAATACCGAGCAGGATTGGCTGAAGACAAACCTTGCGCGGTTCACGGGCATGTTGCAGGGGCAACGCGATTTGACGACGGTGGGACGCATGCTGCTGTCGGAATTGTCTCCTCTGGTCAACGCTCAACAAGGCGTGATCTACCAGATGGGATCGGAAGAATCGGCGGAGATGGTGCTGCTCTCGGCATTTGCTGGGGACGGCGAGGATGGGCATCTGCGACGATTGAAACTTGGCGAAGGGTTAGTTGGACAATGCGCGGCAGAAAAACGGCGTATGTTGATCTCGGAGTTGCCGCCGAATACGATCGCGATTCGATCCGGATTGTTCGAGGCGGTTCCGCAAAATGTTATCGTGCTGCCGGTGCTGTTCGAGGATCGCGTGAAGGCGGTTATCGAGTTAGCGTCACTTAGTAACTTCACAACTTCGCATCTGGCATTTCTCGAACAGCTGACCGCGAGCATCGGCATCGTACTCAACAGTATTGAAGCCACGATGCAGACGGAAGGACTGTTGAAGCAGTCGCAACAGCTGGCCACCGAACTGCAAATGCAGCAGAAGGAGTTGCAACAGACCAACGAGCAGTTGGCGCAAAAAGCGCAACAGCTCGCGGAACAGAACGTCGAAGTGGAACGGAAGAACCAGGAAATCGAGCAAGCTCGGCGCGCCTTGGAAGAGAAGGCCAAGGAACTGGCGCTGACTTCGAAATATAAGTCGGAATTCCTGGCTAACATGTCGCACGAATTGCGCACGCCGCTCAACAGTATTCTGGTGCTGGGCCAGCAGCTCAGCGACAATCCGGATGGCAACCTGACGCCGAAGCAGGTGGAGTTCTCGCGCACCATTCACGGCGCGGGCACGGACTTGCTCAACCTGATCACGGACATTCTCGATCTGTCGAAGATCGAGTCGGGAACGGTTTCGGTGGAAGCGGAAGAAGTCTTGGTTTCCAATCTGCTCGACATGGTGGAGCGTCCATTCCGTCACGAGGCGGAGAATCGGCGCCTCAATTTCGAGGTGCAGACCGATCCGAATCTTTCTCCGAGTGTGGTCACAGACTCGAAGCGCCTGCAGCAGGTGCTGAAGAACCTGCTGTCGAACGCATTCAAGTTCACCGAACAAGGCGGAGTGAAGCTGTCGGTATCGGTGGCCAAGGACGGGTGGAGCGAGGATCACCCGATTCTCGGAAACGCCGCGACGGTCGTGGCTTTCGAGGTTGCGGATACAGGTATTGGCATTCCGCTGGAGAAGCAGAGAATCATCTTCGAAGCGTTCCAGCAGGCGGATGCCGGCACCAGCCGCAAGTTCGGCGGCACCGGCCTGGGACTGGCGATCAGCCGCGAATTGGCTAGCCTACTGGGCGGAGAAATTCAACTGCGAAGCGCGCCCGGTGTCGGCAGCACGTTTACCCTCTACCTGCCGCAGACTTATGTCGGAGCTTCGGCCAGCCGATCGGGGTCGGAAGGATCGTCGGTTTCTATGCTTCCGCCGTCGGTCGTCCGGGTGCCGGAACGACCAATCGTCGAGAGCATCGCCGATGACCGAAAGAATCTTCAGCCGGGCGATGCTGTCCTGCTGATTGTCGAAGATGACGTTCATTATGCCCGCGTGTTGTGCGACCTTTCGCGCGACCGGGGATTTAAGGTACTGGTAGCCACACGCGGCGCGGAAGCGCTGGAGTTGGCGCGCGAGTATCAGCCGACAGCTGTATCACTGGACGTATTCCTGCCTGACATGCTGGGGTGGACGGTGCTCAACCACTTGAAGCAGGATCCGGCAACGCGGCACATCCCGGTGCAGATGCTGACTCTGGACGAAGACCGGCATCACGGACTTGCGCGAGGTGCCTTTGCATTTGTAACCAAGCCCACGACGCAGGCAGGGATCGAAGCGGCGCTGACGCGGATCAAGCAGTATGCGACTCCGCGGCGGAAGCGCTTGCTGGTGGTGGAGGACAACGCGGCAGAGCAGTTCACGATTCGAGAGCTGCTGGGATACGAGGACATCGATATCACGGTGGTTTCAACGGGGGCGGAGGCGCTCGCCGCCGTCCACGAAGAGACGTTTGACTGTGTTGTGCTCGATCTGCGGTTGCCGGATATGTCAGGCTTCGACGTGCTGGAAAAGTTCCGCGACGCTCCGGCGCTGAACGACTTGCCGGTGGTGGTGTTTACGGGTAAGGAACTTTCACCTGACGAGGACGCACGGCTGCATAACCTGGCGCGCAGCGTGGTGGTGAAAGGAGTCGAGTCGCCAGAGCGACTGTTGGACGAGACGGCACTGTTTCTGCATCGCGTGGTGGCCGACCTTCCGATCGAAAAACAGAAGATGCTCGATCGCTTGCACAGCACGGACGATGCGCTGGCGGGAAAAAAGGTGCTGGTGGTGGATGATGATGTGCGAAACATCTTCGCGCTGAGCAGCGTGCTGGAACGGCGGGGGATGACGGTTCTAACCGCCGGCACGGGCCGTGAAGCGATTTCCACGCTTGAATCCACACCCGATGTGGCAATCGTGTTGATGGATATCATGATGCCGGAGATGGACGGTTATGAAACGATGCAGGTAATCCGGCGAAAATCTGCGCTTCGCCGCTTGCCGATCATCGCGCTGACAGCGAAGGCGATGAAGGGCGATCGCGAGAAGTGCCTTGAGGCGGGCGCGTCAGAATACCTGGCGAAGCCGGTCAACACGGAGCAGTTGCTTTCGGCGCTTCGCATGTGGCTGCATCGGTAACTCTCGCGTTTGGCGGCGTGCCGCAGAGGGCGTAGATTAGGTTTGGAGGTTGGGATGGTTGTGGCGGAGAAACCGATGACCACGAAGGAAAAGATCAATATCCTGATGGTGGACGATCAGCCCGCGAAGCTGTTGAGCTATGAGGTCATGCTGGGGGAACTGAACGAGAATCTGATCCAGGCTACATCCGGCAAAGAAGCTCTCGAACATCTGCTAAAGAACGACGTTGCGGTGGTGCTGATGGACGTGAGCATGCCGGAGTTGGACGGTTTCGAGTTGGCAACGATGATCCGCCAGCACCCGCGCTTTCAGAAGACCGCGATCATCTTTATCTCCGCTGTCCATCTCACCGACCTGGACCGGCTCAAGGGATACAAGCATGGAGCGGTGGATTATATTTCTGTGCCCGTGATTCCGGAGCTTCTGCGGGCAAAGGTTAGCATCTTTGCCGAATTGCATCGCAAGACTCGCCAACTGGAAACGCTGAATCAAGAACTGGAACGGCGCGTCGCTGAGCGGACGGAAGAATTGGAGAGTAAAGCTCAGGCTTTGCTGGTGCTCAATCGCGAACTGGCGCGGAAGAATCAAGAGCTTGACGCGATTGTGCGTACCGCTCCCGACATTATTTTCAGCAAGCAACCAGACGGCGCGAGAGATTACATCAGCGACCGTTTCTTTGAATTTACCGGAGCTGATCCGGATAGGGCGCTTGGCCTGGGATGGTGGGATTATGTGCATTCCGAAGATCGCGAGCACAGTATGAAGCACTGGGTCGAATCCGATCACGCTGGAACGAATTACGAGGCGGAATATCGGATGCGCGGGAGGGACGGTGAGTACCGCTGGTTTCGCTCGCGCGCGGTGCCGATCCGCGATGACGAAGGAAACGTAGTGAAGTGGTACGGAACGTGTTCCGACATTCACGACAGCAAACTGCTGGAGCAGTCGATTCGAGACAATGCGGCGGAATTGGAAAAAATGGTGGACGATCGAACGGCTGCATTGCGCCGGCTTTCGGTCCGGTTGATGACTATGCAGGACGAAGAGCGACGCCGCATCGCGCGCGACTTGCACGACGGATTAGGACAGGAACTGGCTGTAGCCAAGATGGTGTTGGACAAGACGGCGCAGCGGAAGACGGCGGCAGCGGGAGCAGACAAGCAGGCATCCATCGAGGCGAGCGATATTATCGATCGCGCAATTCAACAGGTGCGCAGCCTGTCTCACCTGTTGCATCCACCTTTGCTCGATGAAGTCGGCTTGACCTCGGCGCTGCGCTGGTACCTGGAGGGTCTGACAGAACGGAGCGGGATTGAAACGTATCTCGAGGTTCAGCCCAGCGATTTTCCGCGGCTGGCGTCGGATGTGGAGACTGCGATCTTCCGAATTGTGCAGGAGTCGCTCACCAATGTCTTCCGCCACGCGGAGGCGCACAACGTGTGGATCAGTTTGGCGCAAAGGGAAGACGCGACCGTGATTACAGTACGCGATGACGGCAAAGGAATCGAACAGAGAGTCGCGGAACTGCAACCGGACAGCGTGGGAATTGGCATTGGCGGGATGAAGCAGCGAGCCAAGGAATTTGGCGGCGAACTGCGGCTGATCAATACGAATCCGGGCACGCTGGTTGAACTCGTGGTTCCTTTCAGCAAGACGGTAGTTCGAGAGGTTGCAGTGCTCAACGCGCAAGGCTGACGTTTGCCGCGCTTCCCGTTCTAAGCAACTCCCTTACATTATTCGATTGCGAATCAGGCTTACGCGAAATCGTGAGCAGCTTTTCGTAATTTTTCCAGAAGCACCCACCCCGGAAATACAGTGCGGAGGGTATTGAGGCTAACGAGGTACGCAGCTATTCTGAGTTCCTCGATACGACGCCCTCCATTTAGCAGGTGCCGGGTCCGCGGGAGGATCCGGCACCTGCCCCTTCCTTAAGAAGCAGGTGGCAGATCTTAGGTGACAGGTGTCAGGAAAAGCAGACACTTCCTCGCTGGATCATGCTGCGTAAACCGCTCGACCGTATGACGCATCTTAAGCATGTCCTAACAAGATGAAGTGGGTCGGCGACACGGACGAAGCGCGCAGAAGATTCGCGAAGAACGCGACAAAGAAGTAAGTAAATGAGGTTGGGACCTAGAAGGAGCGCCAATGTCGAACCAGGAAAGTGTCAGTTATGCCGCTCGAACGCCGTTCGTGGCGGCGGCCCGAGGCGGTTCACGGGTTGCCAGTGCACAAGCGGATCGTGCCGCGGTCGAGCGGGCTCCGAGCATAGCTAATGCTGGGCCAGACGCAATCTGGGGCCACTACAATAACTATCGATCGAATGGCCTCGCCGTATCGGCAGTGGTGCATGCAGTCCTGATCGGATTAATTTTGTTGGGCGCGACGTTCCATTCACAAATCGCAGAGAAAATTCAGCCGCAGGAAACGGTAACACTGATCGCGCCCTCGCCTGACACGTATACCCTGGCTCCCGCGAAGAAAGAAGTCGGCGGAGGCGGAGGCGGAGGTGAACATGCGCGGCTGGAGGCACCTAAAGGAAGATTGCCGAAGATGGCGATGACGCAGATTACGCCGCCGCAGATCGTGGTGCATAATGAAGCTCCAAAGTTAGCAGTCCAACCGACGGTGGTCGCGCCTCCACAGATACAGATTGCGGAAAATCGCATGCCGAGCCTGGGTAACCCCATGAGCGCGCTTCCATCAGCACCACCTTCGAACGGAATCGGCGCAGGTGGTGGAATTGGGTCAGGCACGGGCAGTGGAGTGGGAGTTGGCCACGGGCCTGGCGTTGGCCAAGGAACCGGCGGCGGCATTGGCGGCGGAGTGTATAAAGTTGGCGGCGGAATCTCGGCTCCGAAACCAGTTTCTACGCCGGAGGCGCAGTATACCGACGAAGCGCGCAACGCCAAGACGCAAGGCACTTGCATTCTGTGGTTGATCGTCGATACCGAAGGGCATCCGCGGGATATTCGCGTGGTTCATGGCCTGGGACACGGACTCGAAGCGAAAGCGGTGGAAGCGGTCAAGCAGTGGCGTTTTGCGCCAGCCATGAAAGATGGCAAGCCGGTCAATGTGCAGATCAGTGTAGAGGTGGGATTCAAGCTGTATTAACCCTAAGTCTTCCCAGCCGGCTTCTACGGCCTATTCTGACGTGATCTGCACCATTCACTGTAGTCCCGGGGCTAATTCGGGGCCTGGCTTCGCTTCTGCACATGGTTGCGGGAAAAAGTTTCACGGTTTTCACTGCCGCTGGAAAAAGTTGCACGGTTTCTCGCCCTGGAAATAGTTCGTTCTCATCTGAAAAACTGATACCAGTACAGCGAGGCTTGCAGTCAATTACAGAGCCAACCCGATACGACGAACGCCGCGATTTCTCTAATCTCTTTTTGAAAGCTGAATGCTCCCGAAATCTTTAAGAGCAATAAGCGTCGAAGGAGAGACTACCGTGGCGACTTGCGTAATTTCCGCGACAGCACCGAACGTGGTTCCTAATGTGGTTCCCGATGTTCCTGCCAAGAAACAAGCCTGCTGGGACGATTCCCAGCGCACCCTTGTTCAGCGCGCGCAAGCAGGCGACGAGCAAGCCTTTGCAACTTTGTTCCAGATGCATCAGAAGCGCGTTTACTCGGTATGCCTGCTGATGACGAAAGACGTGGCCGAAGCAGAAGATCTGACGCAGGAAGCCTTCCTGCAGGTTTTTCGCGCCATCGGCAGCTTCCGAGGGGACTCGGCATTCTCGACGTGGCTCTATCGGGTTGCGGTGAACACTGTGCTGATGAAGCTTCGCCGCCGGAAATCTCCACCGGCTATTTCTCTTGACCAGCCGGTGTCACCGGATTCGAACGTGCGGCGCGACTTCGGTCAGAATGATCCGGCGCTCTCGGGCGCGATTGATCGCATCGCTCTGCGCCGCGCTATCCGGGAGCTTCCGGAAGGCTGCCGCACCGTCTTCGCCCTGCACGAGGTCGAAGGCTATCAGCATCACGAGATCGCCCAACTGCTGGACTGTTCCATCGGCAACTCCAAATCGCAGCTTCACAAAGCGAAGCTGAAAATGCGCGACCTGCTCTTCCCGAAGAAGAAAGCGATTCGGCGGCGCCAAAACGCCCAGGCTGCGGAAGCTGTTGCGCAGACCGACAGCTTGAGCCATTTGTCCGGCTTGTACGGCACGTCGTATAGCGCAGCTAGCGAATAGCCCACGGAATTGGGACTAGACCGATTTGAGAGGACCAATGTCTGTAGCATTAGGGGCCATTCTAGTAGTGGAGCCGGAGAGCGGGAAGGCCTTCGAGAATGTAGGCAGCCCCGAAGCCTCGCGAGTCGAGCGAACAGACTTTCTTGCCAGCGGTCCTTTAACGTGCGTGGAAATTCTGGGACGATCGGTGGTGGAACGCACTATCGAGCGTTTCGTAAAAGCGGATGTGGAAACGATTTCGGTTCAGGTAGAGGCAGGCGCACTTCATCTGCTGCCAACATTCCGGAATTCGTTCAGCAATGTCGAGATTCGAGTAGTGGACGATGTCTGGACAGGAGTCGCGCAAGCTTTGCAGGCGTATTCGGAACAAGGAATCGATTATGCCTTCGTTTGCAGGGCGAATGCATACCTGGAAGCCGATCTCGTCGATCTCTTTCAGTTTCACCGGCAGACGAGGCAAGTGGTGACACGCGCCTCCGATAGCGAAGGATTTCTCGATTTGTGGATCTCCGGATGCGGTGAACCGGCGCAGACAATGTTTGCGGATCCTGAAACCACGCCGCGAACGGGCAAAGACGGGGGGTGGCCTGTGACTTATTTCGTGAAGGAATATGTCAACCGGCTGGTTCATCCCCGAGATTTGCGGCGACTGGTCGCGGATGCGTTTCGCAGACGCTGCGAGGTGACTCCGGTGGGGCGGGAGATACGGCCGGGAGTTTGGGTCGATGAAGGAGCGCAGATCGACCGGCGCGCTCGCGTGGTGGCTCCGGCATATCTGGGCTGCAAATCGACCATCAGGGAAGACACTTTAATTACGCGGTTCAGCAATATTGAAAGTTTTTCATTCGTCGATTACGGGACTGTGATCGAGGATAGTTCGATTCTCACGAATACCTATGTCGGGATTTGGCTCGACATGTGTCATGCGGTTGTGCAAGGCAACCAGCTTTTGAATCTGGCCCACAACGTCTCGCTGGAGATTGCCGACCCGAGTTTGATCAGGGTAAACAAGGCGGTCAAGAAAGAGGCAAACGGAAATTTTGCCATGATTGGTTGCGCCTGAAGCGGTCTAAGTTGAGGCCACTACAGGAAGAACAAAGAGTACCGATGTTACAAAAGCACGCAGCTCGGGCCACACGACGACTGAGTGCCAATTTTATACAAGGGGTGAATGACAATGCATAAGAGTGGGCCCGTAATCATAATGCAGTTGCCGGAAAGATTAAATCACCGGGACGTGCAGACCTGTTCGAGCGAACTGGATCCAATCCTCGAATCCGACCGTCCCCGCATCGTTCTCGATTGCTCGCTGGTGCAGTACATGGATAGCGCCGGCGTGGAGATGCTGCTGCGTTGCGTGCAGGAAGCGATGAAGCGCGATGGAGATCTGAAGCTGGCTGCGGTTTCTCCGGCAGCTGCCGCGATTCTGGAGTTAATGCGGGTCGACCGATTGTTCGAAACGTTCGAGACCACGGATGAAGCGGTGCAAAGCTTCCACGCCTTCACCATGCCCGCGATCCCGCAAATTGAGCCAACCCCAGGCGTTTACGGGGCCTTCGCGGATCTCAAGGCGGCCAGCTAATCAGTATTTATCGACTTGATGTATCGGTAGCGGAGTAACAACGTAAGACGGGAATGCGGGAGATAATAATGATGCTACGGCACAAGATACTCGCACATGTCGTCTGGAGCGGGTTGCTCCTTTGGTTGTCATTCGGTGAAGTATTACCCGCTCTGGGGCAACAAATGTCCGGGCAGCAAATATCCGCGGATAATCAGGGGCAATCGAGCGCTCAACCCAATTCCGCTGAACCGGCGTCCGGCGCCGCTGCGCTGCCGGATAGCCCCAGCACGGCGGCCGACCAGTCCGCTGCGGGTAAACAATCGTTGGGAACACAATCGGGAACCCAATCGGGAGCACAAGTATTAGCGCGAGCTCAGGCGCCGCCAGATTCTCCGGCTGCTCCGCAAAGACCCGTGGGTACGGCCGCGGCTGAGGCTCCGTACGTGAGTGGAGTCGCAGCATCTCAACCGGCGGGCGTGGCGATTGCGCCCGCCAAACAGCACCGGCTTCGCACTATTCTCATAAGGACGGGAGCGATTATTGGCGCAGGCGTGGCCATTGGAACGGTGGTGGCGTTGAGCGAAGGCACATCGAGCAAGCCGCCAGGAGCGCACTAATCCCGATGAGTATCTCGTGGGGAATCGTCTCGACCATGTCAGCGCGGAGTGTAAAGATCGTAACTTTCTCTGGAATCGATGGGGCCGGCAAGAGCACCCAGATTGACGCTCTCAAAGGCCAACTCGAGCAGGCCGGCCTTCGCGTCAAGCTGCTCACCTTTTGGGACGATGTTGTGATTTTTGCGAAATTCAGAGAAGCCATAAGTTATAAGGCGTTCAAAGGCGATCAAGGAATTGGCACTCCGACAAAGCCTTTGAACCGTCGCGACAAGAATGTATCGTCGTGGCCGGTGACGGCGACGCGATTCCTTCTTTACCTGGGCGATGCTGTTAACCTCAAGCTCAAGGTAAGTCGAATCGAATCAGACGATGTGGATGTGCTGATCTTTGATCGCTATATTTACGATGAACTGGCAAACGTTCCGCTGAAGCGCTGGCTGCCGCGGGCCTTTGCGCGCCTGGTGTTGAAGTTGATTCCGAAGCCCGATGTGGCCCTCCTGATCGACGCCGATCCGGTTCTGGCGCGGGAGCGAAAGCCGGAATATCCTCTCGAATTTCTTTTGCGAAATCGAGAATCCTATCTTGCCTTGAGCCGGTTAAGTGGCCACATGACTTTGATCGATCCGCTTTCAGTGGAAGCGACGAAGGCCAAAGTGGCAGCGGCGCTCGCGAACCAACTGCCGCTGGTGGCGGCGGACCTGTCTACAGTTTCCGCGGTACGCTAATAAAGATTTTCAAATCCGCCGTACCGCTTTCTGCTGGCGCCTTCCACGCATCTAATTAACAAATTTCGAGTTACCGAATCTCTAATTAACGGATCACGTTCGTAACAGCAACATCTTTCGGGATTAGCTCATCGAAGCTAGACCGTTGGTGAGGCGGGAGAAGGAATGAAGATTTGCCTGGTGACCAGTTTTCCGCCGAGCCATGGGGGACTTAGTGAGTATGGGCTCCATATTGCCCAAGAATTGCAGCGCAATCCGTTCTTAAGCCTTACCATTCTCGCCGATAAAATTGACGGCGGCCAGGCGGAACTGCCGGAATTCCCGGTGCAACGCTGCTGGTCGTTTAACGATCCGGGAAGCGTGGGCAGCATCATCAAGGCTGTCCGCGAACTGAAACCTGACGTCGTCTGGTTCAATCTGCTGTTCAGCACCTTCGGGCGCAATCCGGTGGTAGCTTTCTCTGGACTGATGACGCCTCTTCTCGCGCGGCTGAGTGGATGCTACACCCATGTCACGCTGCATCACCTTATGGATACGGTCGATTTGCAGGACGCGGGCGTCCGGTTCGCGCGAACTTACCGTTGGGCGGGCGCAGTGGCCACAAGAATTCTTCTGCTGTCGAATTCCGTATCAGTGCTTATGCCGGGATATCGCAAGATCCTGTCAGAAAAGTACGGCAGCGACAATGTGCACGTACGGTCGCATGGCATTCTGACGCGGCGACCGGAACCGCCTGACTTTTCACGGCGGGGAAATCCCGAACATCGAATTCTCGCCTTCGGCAAGTGGGGGACTTACAAACGACTGGAATTGATGATCGACGCCTTCGACCTTATCGCCAGGAAGGTGCCCAATGCGAAACTGGTCGTCGCCGGAGGCAATCATCCGCATGCCCATGGTTATGTTGAATCTCTGAAAGAACAGTGGAAATGGAATCCGGGGATTGAATTCACGGGATACGTTCATGAGGACGATCTACCCAATCTTTTCCAGAGTTCGTCGGTTGCGGTGATGCCTTATTCATCGTCGGCGGGCTGCAGCGGAGTCGCGCATCTGGCCTGCGCTTACGGGGTGCCCATCGTGTGCGCGGACCTGCCAGACTTTCGACAGATGGCCGAGGGAGAAGAGTTGGCAATGGGGTTTTACAAGCCAGGGAATACGATAGATCTCGCAGACTATCTGATCCGCTTTTTGGAAGACCCGGCACAACAGCAGACGATGGCAAATCAGAATTTCTCGGCCGCATTGCGAATGACGATGCCAAATATCGTGCAGAAATATCTTCGACATTTCGAACTGCAACAACGCACGCAGGCGCTGAAATATGCGGCGAGGGTGCGGAGGTTACCCAACTGGATGCCGTCGAAATCGCTGCTGCTGCGCGCAATCACGCGTGACTCACTGAGCAGGTTTTATCGGTCGGCCATGCCGCGTTCGGCTTTTCATTCTCGCGATGGGAACAACTTATTGCACGGTAACGGTAACGGTCGTGGCGAGTTGCAGGGGAGTCGAGCTTCCGGCAATGGTGACGGAATAGGTGTTCGGAGCGGGAACGGCCTTAGTCGCGGAACCTACTCCTCCGCAGGAAACGGCGACCATACTGACTCCGATGGCGCACAGCAGAGCCAGACGGCGAAGCGGATATCGGCGTGGGGAACTGCCGCGGCCGAAACTGGCGATGGACGCGAACCCGGCGATTCCGAAGGGCAGCAAAAAAGTGGCGAGGAGCGGATTGCCGCTGCGCTGGGATTGCATCCCGACCGCGGGAGCGGCGGAAATGGTAAGGGTGGAAACCGCGCTGCTCGCGCCGGGAGTAATGGTGACGGGCGAGAAGGCGCAGCTTAGCGAACTGGGAAGACCGGAGCAGGAAAGCGTTATCGCACTGTTGAACGCCCCAGATTGCGGCGTCGCGGTTACGGTGAGCGTAGCGGATTGGCCGGAGGCAAGCGTTAGCGCCGCGGGAGAGGCATCGAAGGTTACGGGGTTGGCGCCGCCGCCACACGCCGGGGCGTAACTGATCGGCCCGGCCATGTAGTTGGCCATAGTTGGCCTTCCTACGGACTGCACGAATAACTGGTACGTTCCGTTGGGAATTGGATAGCTGCACAAGTTCAGCGAATGAAGGCCTGGGGCGAGTTCGGCCAGTTGCATGAGATCCTGACCGTCGGTGCTTATATAAATGCGATACGAATCGATAGTGCTCTCGCTTCCAGTAATCGTCCACTGCAAGTTGCCGGAGGAAGCGGAAGCGGCGACAGCAAAGCAATTACTGATCCCCGACTCGATCTCGGTGCCTTCTTCGTAGTCGTTCCAGGTTACAAGTTCGAGATCGGGTAACGGCTTCGCGGAATTGTAGAGGCCGTTGATTTCAGAAAATGTCTGCAACCAGGTCTGGCCGCATTGCTGTGACATGATCCGGTCCGATCCCCAGGATGCCAGCGTATCGTTGAATCCCTTGTAAGTCGCGCCTACAGTTTGTTCACTGGGGAAGGTCATTCCCGTATCGTAGAAGCTGGTGAGATAACTCATGCCGTAATCGGTGGTGGTGGGCATTACCCATGAGTAACTACCGTCGCTGAGCGTATGCGTGAACCCGTTACTATTCTGAAATAAGAAGGCTGGCTGTGTGCTGAGTGCGGCGGCGGCGGCATTCCAATCGATCGAATAAGAAAGGTCGATATTGAAGTTAGTGACCATCGGCTTTCCTCCGATCGTCATATAAGCGGGCGAAGGAAAATAAATTTGTTCGATGTATTGCAATTGCTCGACCAGCGCTTGCTGCGGAGAGCAACCAGGGCAGGAATCCCATTTGATGGCGCCCTGATCGACCATAATTGCAAATGTAAAGCCCGGGTGATTCTCGGCTTCGGCCATGACTAGCTGCGTGGCCTGGTCGATGGAGTTACCGGGGCCGTACCAATCGATGATCACGCCAGTGATGCCTCGGCTGATCATGTCAGTGACTTGGCGCTTGATCTGCGCGGAATCGGTTGAGCTATAGCCGACATTCATGTGGTTCGTTTGTCCAAACCAGAGCATGAGGTGGGCATAAATCTTCGTCGTCGCTCCGTTATAGAGTAGCGTGTGAATATCGTCCTTACTGATATTCCCAGCGCCTAAATTGCCGTTGGATTGGCTCACAAAGGTATTCGCTGCGCTTGTGTTATTGGAAGTTTGATCCGCGAGCGTCGTGGTCGGTACAACGTAGTTCCCTGCCGAACACACCGCTGGCAACGCCAGGAGTATGGCTGCAACAACAAATTGTTTACACGTTTTTCTATACATCGGGCCTCAGAGCGGGAGCGAGCCGAGTCGCTTTGCTAACTCAAATCACACTTTGGCCAAGACAGTAGGGAGGCGACGCCCGCCTGTAGATTTCCTATGAATTGGTCGGAAGGTTTGAAAAACGAGGTCAGCTTAGCAGAGGATTAGTGGTGACGAAAGGTTACTTCGGTGCCGGGAACTAAGGTATTAACTGGTGACGGGTAAGATTCTAGATCATTGATAAGCGGTTGACATGCAATAACGACGGGCAATAGTTAGTGCATTAGCACAACGGCGGCGCTGCTGCATTTATAGTTGTTAACTTTTCTGAAGTTTTACTGCTTTGCCGGTGAAATGATGGTTACGTTTTGGGCTGTATAGCGACTGCCGTCGAAGCGCGTTTGCACACTGACGTCGGTTCCCTGCCGCCAGTTGTCGTCCACAGCGAACTTCGACGGATCGAAATTAATCTCATAGGTCTTGTGATCGGTAACAGAGTTTAGTACCAGAAAACCGGAGCGCAGATTGACCGCCACGAGTTCACCGGCAAAGGTAAAAGTTGCTCCGGGAAGAGCGAGTACGGAGATTTCGCGTGCCACATCGTGGCCATTATTTTCCGAGTCGAATTTCACATCGACCAAGGTTCCCGGTTCTAGTTCGCTTGCAGGTACGGCGCGCTCCCCCTGCAGGATGCGAGTGGAGGAATTGAATCGCACGCGCATGGGCTGCGGCGAGAGGGCATCATGCAACAACAACTCGCCTCGGTCGGGGCTAAAAGAGACTACCGCTCCCTGACTCTCGCCTTGTGGCACATTGGTGTTGAAGCGAATGTTACGGGCGAAGACGTTCGGGCCATTCAAAATGGTGTCGACATAAACGCGATCACCCTTTTTCAAGTCAGTCGGCGAAGTTACCTGGCCGTCGCGGTAAACGCGCGTGCGCGCGTCGAAGAGGATCTTCATACGGCTGCGACTTCCGAAGGGACGCACGGTGAGCTGATCGCGAACCCGATCCAGCTTTTCGATGGTGCCCCCGACCAGCGTCACTTTTGACTTCGATAGTGGAGGCAGATCGGGCAGAAGGCTGGCGGGGTCGATGGCGTTGTCCGACTCCGCGTTATCCGAAGCGCCGTCGGTGGGCAAGAGTTCTTCTCCCTTATTTTCGTTCGCCGGTGCGGCTGCTGGCGCGGTGGACGAGGAAGTGGAGGGCGAAAGTGCTGCCGATGGCGGAACGTCCGCCGGCGGAGCTTGTGCCGATGACGGCGGTTGGCCGGGCTGCATGGGGGCAGCTTGCGCATTGGCGAGGCCGACCAATGTCAGGCCGCTCAGAATGCAAATCAGCAAGTTATTGCGCACTGTGTCTCCCCTTATGTCTGCAATTTGAAGCTCTTGTTGGATGCCAACCGAGGGACGCAGGGTAGCCATAATTCGGGCAAAGAAAAGCGAACGGATGACAAACAAATTCCCTGCCCCGGCATCGAATATAGGCCGAAAATATCGTGAAAATCTAAGTAGTGAGGGCTGGCTTAATGTCTTGGACTCAATGGCGGAATAGGCGATACGCGCGATGGATGGTGATCGCTTTGGTGACGGGTATAACGGCGTGCGTGGGTCCACACGCGTACGCAGGAGATCTGAAAATCAATCTCCCCAGGCGTAGCCACCTTACTCCCGTGCAACGTTTGAATCGCGATGGGGTTGAGGCTATCAAGAAGCACAATTACAAGAAGGCCGAATCGCTTTTCTATAAGGCTTATCTGCTCGATCCGAACGATCCCTTCACACTCAACAATCTCGGTTACACATCAGAACTGCAAGGGCAGGTAGAGCGAGCGCAGACTTTTTATGTTCTGGCGGCGAAGCAGGCTACGGACGCGATCATCGACCAGTCCACGTCGAAGGAAGTGAAAGGCCGGCCGATCAATGAAGCGCTTGCAGTTCCACAGCTGCCGCTGCAGATTAATCACGATAACGTCGAGGCGGTGCGGTTGCTTTCGGAGGGGCGGGCTCCGGAAGCGGATATGTTGTTGCAGCAGACGCTGAAGAAAGATCCGAACAACGTATTTACGCTGAATAATCTGGGCGTCGCCAAGGAGATGGAAGGCGAATCGCTGGAAGCGTTGCAATATTACGGCGCCGCTGCTGATCGCCATTCGAACGCTGCTGCGGTGGTGACAATGGCGCGTTCGTGGAGAGGAAAAGCCGCGAGCGACATGGCGGCGCAGAATGCCAAGGCGCTGAATCGCCATATGGAAACGCATAATACGCCGGAGGCGCGAGTGGCGGAATTGAATCTGCGCGGCGTGTCGGCGGTCAATCGCAACGACCCAGCCGCGGCGAATGAGGATTTCCGGAAAGCGTATGCGATCGATCCGAGCAACGCATTCGCGCTCAACAATATTGGATATGTGTCTGAACTGGAGGGCGACCGGGAGACGGCGGAATTTTTCTACAACAACGCGCAGAAGGCCGCCGGGGCGAACGAGAAGGTCGTGCTCGCAACGCGGCGCGCAGCTGAGGGTCGCAAGCTGTTTGAGGTTGCCGAAGACAGCGATGCCAAAGTTGGGACCAAAGTGGGCGAAGAGCGGGCGGCGCGACGTCGCGAGGGAGAACCGATCGTGCTGCGGCGCCGGGATAATTCGGCGGTGCAGGAGCCGAGTACTCCACCGGCGAAGCCATTGCAGCCGGTTGAGAATCCGCCGGAACCGCAGCAGAATCATTGAGGGGATCGAGATACAGCGCCCCAATCCAGCTTACGAATCGCTTTCCATCTCCAGGAAGCGCCCGATATCCGACTCCGGATCGTAGGAGAAGTAACGCACGAGATTCTTGAAGTAGCGCAGCAGCGTGTTGACGCTGGTGTAATACCAGCAGCAGTTGGTCATATCGGGCGAAAGACCGCAGACGAATTGGAAACGTTGGAGTAACACCGGCGGTTGTGACAACATGGCCGCAGCCACTCGATGATTGCCATCGAGAATCGTCAACGGCCCTTTCTCGCCAACTCCTATGAGCAACACGGTGGGGTTGACGCTACTTTCCTGAACGCCGTTGCTGACGCGACGCAGCTTTTGAAGAAACTCGTCGTCGACTTCACCTTCTAATTTTTTTCGTATGCGCTCGACCACATCGGTCAGATAAAAGCTGCCCTGAGCAACACGCCGCCACTGTGCGCGTGGGAAAAAGCGTATGCGCGCGAGATCTTCGGTGGTGAGCTCTACTTCGAACCATTTCGTGTCGAGCGGCAACTCTCGCCACATGGCGCCTCGCCGCAGGAAGAGGAGCGCTCGCCGAACCGCATTCTCTTTTGCATTGCCGATGTCCGGCCGGCTAACGACGGCGTCGAACTCGCTGCGATATCCATCGAATTCAGAATGGTGAAACTCGCTCTTCAGGAAGTCGGCAATGACCTCTTCTTCGCTTAAGGGGCGGAGCAGACGCAGGCTGCCATAGGTGTTCAACACTACGGAAGTAGCCTGATGCAGCAAAAGCGGAACAAGCAGCGTCAGCAGCAACACCACCATAAGCGCCAATTGGACCAGAATGACTTCCCGCAGCGTGTTGTGGAAGGCGTAGACGCCGAGCGTCAGCATGGCGCTGAAAGCCAACTGCAGCCAACTGGTGTTCGCGATTTTGCGCGACATTTCGTAGGTGATGATCACCGAACTGAGCGAATACACGCCGGTGGTGATGGCATAGAGAATGAGGAGCGAGGCCAGGGAGCCGTAGTTGGCCATGGCAAAATGAGCGCCGAAAAGAGTTTTCCAAAGAAAATTCGGCACCATCCACAGACCGCAGATGAGGACGGTCAAGATGACAAAAACCATGCCGAAGGAGAGGAACAATACAGATCTGTCCTCTTGTTCACCGGGATCGGCGGCCGCGGACACCGGAAACATCGTATTGACCACCGACCACGCGCACATATTTACCAGGCGGCCCACCAGCGCCACGGCGGCGTAGAGACCGGCTTCATTGGGGGGGAAAAAGTGTTTTACCAGGATGATGTCGAAGTTGTTGATGACGGTCTGGCTGGAAAAGAAAACGATTGCTTGCAGACCCTCGCGGAAAGAGCCCGGGATCCTGCGAAGATTCAGCCGGGCTACGCTGGGAGTTGGGTAGGCGAGAAAATAAGAGACGACTATGGCCAGCACGCTGGCGAGCACAGCGCCTTTCACACCTAGACCCAGGCTCGTCAGCAGGAAGATTCCACCGAGGCGAACCAGTCCCTCCAGCATGAAGTTGAAGGCGAGAGGCTTGAAGGCGTGGATTCCCTGGATATATCCGCGGCGCACGCCGAGGGGAATGTAAAAAGCAGTGCCCAGCGCCAGCAGCCTGACGAGGACGAGATCGGGCAGATTCAGATAATTGGTAAGGGCTTGGCCGAAGAGGAAAATGACCAGGCCCATACTGATGCCCGCCGCCCAGGCGCGCTGATGCAGGCTGACGAAGACGGCGACTCGGTCATCCGTCGTCGTGTAGCGCGCAATATACTTTGCGCACACCGTCTGAAATGAGAGTGTGACCGCCGACATCAGCATGAGCATGGTGTAGACGGCAGTGGCATGCGCGAATCCGGAGGGACCGAGCAGGCGGGCGGTCGCGACGTTGTAGATCAGATTGGTGAGGCCGACAAAACCGGATCCGGCGAGGAGCGTGAGCGTTCCGCCTAAGAGTTTCGAGCGCAGCTTTTTGGTCGCCACGGCGGCGCTCGCGGCGGCGGCAGTCGCGACGGCAGGGCTCACCGTTCCCGAGGCGACGGCTGCTTCGTTCGCGTCTTTCATGTTATTCGTGCGCATGTTATTCGTGCGGAGGTTCGTTTCGATCATCATTACGTCCGGCGGCCTGGTTATGGTCTCTAAAATAAGGTGAAGCGCACAACTGGAAGGAGCGTGCTTCGCGACGATCCCGCGAAGTCATAGAAGGTTTGTTGCTGGACGCCAAACGACAAACGGATGGGATAGGCCACCGGAACGTCAGCGCTGCCATCCTTCAGACTTCCGTGAACTGGCCGCACATAGGAGACAAGAAACTCGCTTTGCGCATTGTCATATTCGTGATAGCCCAACCCTCTTGAAAGCACGAAGGAACTCTGCACGCTCCACCGCGGATTGACACGGAAATCGAAGCGGCCGCCCGGCAGCAATGCCTGCGCCGTAACGTAGTACGTCCCGTTCACCTCCCAGGAGCGGAGGTCTTCCGCCAAAATTGCAGCTGTAATCCGGTTGCCGAACTTATGTTGAAGCCCGATATAGCTGGCGGTGTTGAAATACTCGGTAACCAGGGGCCGGAAAAGCAGATCGCGGGCCGAGTATCCGGTGATGAGAGAAGTGCTGCCCCACGGGCGGCCGACGGTGAATTCGATGTTGGCCGAAGCGTCACGCGAGTTCCGATCCTGATCAATGAATGGGCCTGCCTCTCGAACTGCGCTGCCCGTCACCGACAACCAGTTGAAAAACGAACTCGTGGACATATAGAGAAATTGTTTGAACAGATTCTGGCTCATGTACACGGGAGAAACCGTGTCGCGCCGGACCGTAAATTGAATTCCGCCATTGAAGGTGATGGAGTTCGATCCGAAATGCAGTGCGGGTTCGATTCCGCCGTTGAAGAATGTGTCGAAGGTGTGGCGTGTCTGGACGACGTTCACGCTGGGAAATAAAAGTGTGCCGTCGGTAACGCTCTGGCCGACAAAGCCGGAGATCGGCGGCAAATCTCCGGCATGAATGCGGTAATGAGACTCGGCCATGCTTTGGAAGGAATGGCGTGGAGGAGGCAACAGGGACGGATCGGTCACCCTCAGGAGTCTTGCATCCAGCGTATAAACGTTGATGTCCTCGAGCACCGGCGCGAATGATGCGTCGGGCAGGAAACTTACGACGCGATTAATCTGCCGGCCCTCTTCGTCCGCCAATTGATATTGCGCCAACTGGGCGGTTTCGTTGTTGTTGTTTTCCTCGCCGGCAACGGTGCTTGCCTCGGCAAAGGCGGAGAGGGCGTGGACGGTGTCCTGGCGCTGGCGAGCCAGGTTGGCTGACGCCATCATGTAATCGTAGTCGTCGCGAAAATCATCGGCTGGGCCGAGGCTCGCTAATTCCTCCTGCGCCTTGCTCGTCTTACCCTCGGCGAGATAAGTGTTGGTCAAGCCGATGGCAACATTCAGCGGATTGGCGCCCGCGAGGCGAGCCTTGTCAAAGTAGGTTTCGGCTAAATCGAAATCATGCATGGCCAGAAAAATGTCGGCGGCGGCCAGGATGTCGTCGGCGGTGACCGAAGAAGAATCGACCCGCACTTCTGCGAAACCGAGAGCGATCTGGCGGCGCGCTTCGTCAAAGTGACCTTGCCGCAGAAAAACTTGAGCCACTGCCAGACGCACGCCAATGCGGTCGCCGCTCGGATCATCCAATGCACGCGAGAATCTTTGCATGGCTGCGTCTTGTTCGCCGAGACTCAACAAGGCATCGCCGGTCGCCATCAGGATTTCAAGCTTGTTGTTGCCGTATTGTTCGGCGAGTTGAATGTCCTGATGCGCGGCCTCACGGTTGCCGAGCTTGGCATGCACTTGCGCCCGGAGAGCATAAACCGCCGGATCGTTCGCGGAGAGCTTGGCCGCGAGATCAATTTCGGCCAGAGATTGCGGATAGCGGCGCAGGCGGAAAAGCGTGTCCGCGTAGGCGAGGCGCGTGGGCAGATCGTTGGGCTCTTCCTCAAGCGCGGCTCGATATTCAGGCTCGGCGCGCGAAAAATTCTGTTCTTGCCGATAGGCTTCCGCCCGCGCCAGATGATATGCATGCGACTTGCCCAGCAACTTCTGCGCGACCTCTAGCTGGATTAGCGCCGGTTGCGGATGATGCAACTGAAGATCGGCGTAGGCTAACCCAAGATGCGCTTCGCCGTAGTTCGGCTGCAATCGCAGCGCGGTGCGGAAATCGGCGACCGCTTTGGTTGGCTCGCGCAAATCATTCAATACATATCCGCGAGCCTCAAAGCCGGGCGCCATGTTCGGATCGATTTCAAGAGCGCGGGTGAAATCGTCGAGCGCCTCACGCGACTGGCCGTTGTGCGCGTGCACGTAGCCTTTGATCAGCGGCAAATCTTTGTCGTTGGCGAGTACGGAATCATATTTGTTGGCTAATGCGAGAGCTTCGTCGTAATGGCCGAGATAGTAGAGGTCGTAGGCAAGATAGACTGCGCCTTCGCGGTCGTTGGGCAGCTTCTCAAGAACCGCGTAGCCGAGTTTCGCCGATTCGGCGTAATCGCCTTTCAGAGTGAGATAGCGTTCGCGCTCGCGCTCGACTTGCGGACGTTCATTCATCCTGGCGTCGGCGCGGTCGAGCCACCGCTTGGCAAGATCGAAATTGTGCGCTTCGAGGGCGGCGTTGGCGCCCCCCGAGACGATCAGCGCGTTGGTCGGCGCACGCTGAAATGCGCCTTCATACGCGGTTTCCGCGGCGGGGAGATTCTTTTCCGCGGTGTATAAGTCGCCTAGCGCGAGGTAAGGCGAAAAGTCCCTGGGGTGGGCCTTCGCCGCGCGTGTGAAATAAGATTCAGCGAGTTTGCTGTCGCCCTGATCGCGCGCCAGATAGCCGAGAGCCGAGAGTGCGGTCCGATTGTTGGGATCGGCTTCGAGGACTTTCGCGAAGGTGTCACGAGCGGCATCTTTCTGACCCAGCTTCCATTGCAGACTGGCGTAGTTGAGAAGTGAATTGAGGTTCGATGGCGCGAGAGCCAACGCCTCTTTCAAATCTTTATTTGCGGCGTCAAGGTTGCCCGAGGCAGCCTCGATGGCGGCTCGCAAGCGCAGCATTTCGGGCCGCGCCGCGTCGGGAACCTGAATCTGATTAATCTCGGCGGCGGCGGAATCGAGTTGCTGGGTCGCGGCGGCGGCGTCTTCCAGACGAACGTCAGTCTCATATAAGTTGAGCCGAAGCTCGATCGGGTAGAGTGGGCCTTCCGGAACACGCGCGGGCAGATTATTGAGGGCGAGATTATATTCCGTGCTGGCGTCGGCGGTGCGATCTTCCGACTCGGCAATCGAACCGAGGATTGCGTGCAGGCGATAATTATTAGGGTCAACCCGGCGGGCGTCTTCAAGAAAACCGCGGGCAGCGTCGGCTTGTCCCAGATTCACCAACGCCTGCGACGCGCTAAGATCGAGGCCGATATTTCCTTTGGCGCTTTTTGCCAGCCGAACATAAAGATCGGCCGCCTCTTGGGGCTTGCCAGCTAACTGATAGGTGTAGGCCAGTTCGGCCTGAACGTCTGAGTTTTTGTCAGGGATGGCCTGCAGGCTGGCGATCGCCTGATCATATTGGCCCTGATCGCGATATTGGCCGGCGACCGCGCGCAGGACTTCAGGATCTTTTGGGGCGCGATTCCGGGCGCGAGTGAGATAGCGGGACGAGTCGTCGGTCTTTCCCAGTTGCTGGTAAGCGTGAGCAATCAAGATTTCGGTATGCGGAGTGGGCTGCAGGGCGTCGGCACGCAGAAGCAGATCGAGAGCGCGTTGTGCGTCGGATGAGAGGAGAAGTTCGCCCGCCAGTTGCAGGCTGTTGGCATCTTTCGGATTCGCATCGACGACGCGGCGCAGCAGATTTTCTGCTTCAGCATCGCGGCCCATCTTGGCATAGGTCTGGGCCAGTCCGGCTAGACCTCGCACGGATCCGGGCTCGAGCTGAAGTCCGCGATTGTAGGCGTCGACTGACGCCTGATAATGATCGGCGAGGCGGTCGGCGTAGCCCAGCAAGAACCAGAGTTCGGCATTCTGGGGTGCCGATTTGGCAGCCTGCTCGGCGAACGTCACCGCAGCGGCGTAATCGTTTCTCTGCAAAGCTTCTTGCGCCGCTCGCGCACGACGAGCAACGTCGATGCTTGATCCCCAGCCGAGGTTCGAGCCGTTTTGTTGTGCGTCGTTATTCGGAGCCGTCTTCGCCACACCGTTAGCGGTCGCGTCACTGGTTGAAGAATTTTGCTGCTGATTCGCGGGCGCGGCGGCGCCGCTCTGGTTAACGTCGTACGTTTGGCCGAGAGCGTAGCAACCCGGAGAAACGCTCAGATATGAGCTGACAAGAAAACAAATAATAGAGCAGCTGACGAAGCGGCTTTTCACTGATTCACCATTGCAATAAGAGTCTTGCGCGTAGCCTCCCGCATTCCCTTGATGATTTTCTGCGGTGCTTTTCAGATGCGACTCCCGGAGTTAGGTTTGCTTTGCAAAAAACTGCATCATTATCCCTGCTTACTTATTCAGACTCCCCGCATCCCGGCCTGAAACTCTCGTCCCATCTTGGGTTTACGCCTCCTAAACCGACCAACCCGGCAAATTGGCAGTAAACCTTTGGACGACCATTGCGAATCCAACGTCTGCCAACCGAAAACTGGAGCCACTATCGTGAGCACTGCCGAAAGTTACTCTCGTCCGATTCCGCTATTTGCCATCGTGTTAGTGGCGCTGGCGGTCCACGGGCCTCTTTTGTTCATGCAGCTCCCCGCTGGTTCATTCGACACAAATTTCCATATTTTCTTTGCCTCACATTATGCGAGTCACTGGTTCGATCCATGGAACGTAAAGTGGTTTGCCGGCTTTTCTCAAACTACGTATCCGCCGCTGACTCACCAGTGGATTGCTTTGCTGTCGAACGTGGTTGGTTTGAAGATGGGCTACATGCTGGTGCAGTTGATCGGGGTGATGTTGCTGCCGGTGGGCGTATTCCGATTTGCAAAAATCTGGGTGAACGAGCGCGCCGCGAGCTATGCGGCGCTCGCCAGCATTTTTGTTGGCGCACTGGCTTTCCTCGTCTATCAGGCAGGACAACTGGCGACCGTCACTTCCACCGCTCTTTACCTAAATGCGCTGCCCTATTTCTATGAATGGATCACAACTGCATCCGGCCGTTCTTTTCTGAAAGGTATCGCGGTCAGTTGGACGGCGGCGGCGGCCCATCACGTTACTTTGATTTTCGGCGTGGTATTTTTCGTGCTGCCCGTGCTGTGGGTCGCGATTCTGGATGCGCGGGAGCCGGTCATCGAGGAGGTTGATGCGCGCGAGGTTGCGCGAGACCCCGAGGTTCGGGTCAGAGACGAACGAGAGCGAGTGCCGGGCGCGGTCCGTGGCGTGCTTTTGCGGACGGCGGGGTTTGCGTTGATTGTCGGACTCGGGATTGGCATAGTGCTCGCTCCATATTGGATCAGCATTCTTCGCCATCCGGTTCGGCAGATGCCGATTCCGCACGACAGCCGCTCGAATTTCCTGCTCAATTCGACTACGGCGATCAATTACTTCGTGATCCCTTACGGAGCGTTGATTCTCGCGATTCCTTTCATTCTGGTGCGGGGCGCGAGGGCTCGACGTTTGCGGCCGCTGCTGTTTGGCTTCTGGCTGGCGTTTATCTTTGGATTAGGCGGCACGACTCCGTTGCCACGATGGTTGCTCGGACGGGCCTTCGAAATTCTGACCTTCGAGCGCTTTACCTTCTGGGCGACACTGCTGGCGATGCCACTCTTAGGCGCTGTGGCGGTGAGTTTGCTCGATCGCTTCTCCAGCAAAGCCGCGGCCGCGCTGGCGCTGGCGTCGGTGGCTACTTTGGGCGCGGCACTGTGGTGGTTGAATGCCAATCCCTATCGGCCAACCGCTATCGTCGATGTCAATCCGGTGATCGCATTCCTGAACCGCGATGGGCACGATTCTTATCGCTACATTACTCTTGGGCTAGGCAGCGAACTGGCGCAGGTTTCGACTTACACGAATGCGACCAGCGTCGACGGCGACTATAACTCGGCGCGCCTCTTGCCGGAGATGACTAACTACGGTTCGGCTCAGCTCACCAATGCCAAGTTTTATGGCTCGGCCGGAATGGCTTCGCTGCGCGCGATGCTTGAGCACGCCAACCGATATGGCCTCAAATTCATTTTCGTTCACGATTCGTATTACGAACCGCTGCTGACATTTGCCGGCTGGCGCAAGATTGAAACTTTCGACAACGGCGAAATTACTGCCTGGTCGAAAGACGATGTGCCGCCCGCTCATCCGATTTCATCGGACGCCATGCCGGCGCCGTGGGAGGGTGTGCTGTGGGGTACGCTGCCCATGGGCGTCAGCTTTCTGGCGATTTTCCTTGAGCTATGGTTACCCGAAAGACATCGTGCGCTGGCGCCGGTCGGAGTGCCGGTTCGAGTGCGGCAGCCCCATGTTGCCTGAATATGTTGCCGCGATAGAAGTGGCCTGAGAAGAGGGATATGAAAACAATCGTGACTATTATCGTCGTCGCCACGGTCGTGCTGGTGGCTGTGGGATTGCTGGGTGCTGGCCAGACCAAGCCGGGGACGATTGGCTTTGCGAACGGCTCGGCGTTGCCGGGGCTTACTCCCAAGGCCGACACGCCGGAGCAGGCGGTCACCAACCTGCTGAACGATGTGCAGAAACGTCACTGGCAGGCGGCATATGAGGGGTTGTCGAAGACTAGCGGCGTCGATGAGCAAACCTTCCGCGAAGAATGGCAGGGCACGAACGGCAGCTTGCGAACCTTTTCAAATCTTGACGGTTCTGAGTTGCGTCCGTTGCATGCGACCAATGATGACGCGCAGATTCGCGCCCGGTTGCGTTGGACTACGCCGGTCGGCCCGGTCGAAGACGTGCGCGATTTTCATCTGATCCGCGAGGGTGGAATCTGGAAGGTAGTTTGGCCGAAACAGCAAGTCACGAATATTCCGGCGCAGGTCGTTCCGGTCACTTACTTGCGGTGGGACCTGGTCACCGGCAACGGCAAGGATGAATGGGGGGCGCGCAATATCGATCCGCCGCACGTGCGCATCATTTCGATGAATGCGGTCAATTCAGCGGAAGGCTCGGTGGTGATGGGCGAGGTTGTGAATGAAGACACCGTTCCCGCGTTTGTGAACGTCAATGCCACGCTGGTCGATGGAGCGGGCAATCCGATCGACGACGAGAACAGCTTCGACAAGATTGATCACGTGCTTTTGCCGAAGCAGATCACGCCCTACCGCATCGACTTTCCGGGCATCGACTTGAGCAAAGTTAAGAATGTGCACATGGATATCAAGGCGTCGCTGGTGCCAGCATCGGCCGATCCTGTGATTGGAGTAATGAATCAGAAAATTGACGCGGATGTTCAGGGCCGAAGCGTTCTGCGCGGAGAATTGCTCAATCAGAGCGGCCAGACGGTCAACATCCCGCATGTGATTGCGAGTTTTTATGACAACAACGGCAAAGTGATCTGGGTCGCAGATGGCTACGTGGATCGGGCCTTGCAGCCCGAAGCGTCGGAGCCGTTCTTGGTCGAGATCCCGCACTCGCTGGCAGGAAAGGTGCAGAGCTTTCATGTTGTGGTCAACCAATACAGTCTGGGGAAGTCGTAGAATGCGGCTACTTTTGTGTGTTTGCCTTGGTGTCGCGACTTCCATCGTTTGCGCGAACGAAATCTGCGCGGCGCAGGATCTTCGTGCTCCATCATCGGTGACTGCAGGTGAAGCGAGTGCGATATCCACCACTGGAAGTGGGAAGGCCACGTTCTATTTCGTCGGTCCGGGAGTTGCGAACAAGAGCGAGATTTCTCTGGGAAACGAAATTCCGCTGCGTGCTCAGGATTTGCGCGATGCCGGAGAATATCTCGCCATCCTTTGTTCGGACAGTTGCCGCAGCGCCTCGTTCTACGTGACGCCGGCGAAACCTGCCAGCCTGGCTTTTCTTGTGCACCCTTCGCGCGTGCCGGTCGCGGAGAGCGACGCCGTCAGCGGAGTGGCGCTTGCCTTTGACCAGTTTGGCAATCTGGTCGTAGATGCCGGAACGATCAACTTCCAACTCACCGCTGGAAAGACTTCCCTGCTCTCACGAGGGGTCGCGGCGCATGATGGCATCGCGTGGTTTCGCACCACCTCGAGCAAGTCTGCCGGGCCGCTGCAAGTTGTGGCAAGCATCGGCGAGCTCTCCGCGCGACGCAATGTGCAAGAGGTGGCGTCGGAGCCCTGCAACCTTCGGATCACTGGTCAGCGGACAAAAGACGGGCTGGTGGTGGAGACGGAGCCGGTTCGAGATTGTGCTGGGAACCCTGTGCCTGATGGGACAATTGTTTCGTTTACCGCGACGGATGCCAGCGGAAAAAGCACGGTCGACGCGCCCATCAAGCGCGGCATCGCACGCGCCGAAATTACGGCCTCGGGCCCTGTGGTTGTTTCGGTTGCTTCGGGAGTGGCTATGGGCAACGAACTGCGCATCGGAGGTGGGCAATGATTGCGCCGGCAACATTTCACGTCACGATGATCCCGACATCGTTACTCTGGATGACGATGACGACCTGGATCAATACGATTGCCATCGCGATGATGGGAATAACCCTGATTGGCATTACTACAATCGGCGCGACCACCATCGCCATGACGATAAGTTCCGCGCGCCGCCGCCGAGGGCCTTCCCTTAGACCAATCGTTAGATCGTCTATGAATTCGCGCACTACCTCATGCGTTATGGTTGGCTTGGCCGCGTCGCTCTTTCTTTTCTGCACGCCGCGGTCTAGCGCTGCCATCAACGTCGAGATGAATGTATCTCATGCTGGTCCGCGCGCGGTCGAAAGCCTCACGGAGCGCGGGATTCTGCGTGATTATCGCATTGCGTGGATAAGCCTGGCGCATGCTTTAGAATTTAATGCTTCTGACGCGCTGTCCGGACCATTCGTCGCAAGCGCCAAAGAGTCGCTCATGAATACGGTCTCGGGTCAGCAGCGCTCCGGGCTCAGCACGCGCTATGTGAATCAGAATCACAAGGTCGAAGCGGTGTATTACGCTCCGGAGGGCAACGTCATCGAACTACACGACGCGGCGGATTACCAACTGCAAATTTTGGACGGCGGAAAACTGATTCATGACGAGCATGTGGTGATGCACTATGTCGTGCTCATGACTCCGGCTGCCGATCATTGGGTGGTGCGGCAGTTGCAGGCGGTGTCTCAATTTTGATGGTTTTGCCGGCACGCGATCCGAACCTAAGCGGCTCGAACGCTAAAGAATTGACTAGAGCAACCTACACGATAGCCCCGCCAACCGCCGCTTTGCTCGCGGCATCTGACTTACAAAGGACAAACTGAGAAGACGGAGCCTTCGATTGCCAAAGGTATTGATCGTGCTAGCCATAGCGTGTTTTGTGATCGCGAGCGGGTGCACCGCTCCAAACGTTCACTCGTCGCTGCGGCAAAATGCTATGGCCCCCGGGCAGTCGCCGAAACTTCTCGCCGTCTACATGCCCTGGTTTGGCGATCACACGCACATCGATGTTGGTTACTCCAGCCAGGATCCAGGTGTTCTTAAGCAACAAATTCAGCAGGCGCGGAGACGGGGAATTTCGGCCTTCGTGGTCGACTGGTATGGTGAAAGCCGGCCTTACTCCGACCATAATTTTGGCGTGCTGGAAGAGGTCGCGAGCGAAAACCATTTTCAGGTGGCGCTGCTTTACAACGAGCCTGAAGATGAGGATGCGCAGGCGACGGATGAAGCGATGACCGCTTTCGACGAGGCTTATAAAGCGTACATCGGGCCAGAGGCCAAGTTTCGCGACGCCTATTTGAAATATAACGGACGGCCGATGATCTTCATTTTTCCGAAGCGCGGTCACGTGGACTGGAATCGCATCCGCGAACATTGCAGTGGGTGGGAAGCGGCGCCTTTGATCTTTTATAAGGACGATCCTCCGCCGCAGTACAGCGCCGATTTTGCCGGGTCTTTTGCCTGGGTGCAGCCGGGGCGCGCGGGATGGACCGCTGATGGCAGCAATTGGGGCGAGGAGTATCTCGACAATTTCTACAAGGCGATGAGCAAGCGTCCCGACAAGATCACCATTGGGGCGGCCTGGCCGGGCTTCGACGACTCCAAAGCGAAATGGGGACTTAATCGCCACATGCAGAGCCGCTGCGGAAAAACGCTGGACGAAACCTTGAGTCTCTACCGCCGCTACTTTGACGATTCCAATCCGTTGCCGTTTCTTATGATTGAAACCTGGAACGACTACGAAGAAGGGACTGCGATTGAGCGTCCGTCGACAGGCTGCGGTAGCGCCGGCGAGCCGCAGAAGTGAAGCGTAAGGCTTTTCGTAACAACCCCAAACAGCGGCTGGAACATCGAATACAGTCCGAGGAATACAACTCCCTTTTATCGGAGTGAATGAGGAGCAATCTGCAAATGAACGATGCCAGCAATCCGCCGAAGTGCTTTCGCATTCTTTCGGAGTTGCTTTTGGGTGGAACGCAGCGGACTTCGCGCGCGGCGGCGTCTTTGGAGACCGAGGACCTATCCGAGCTAGCGGAACTGGCAAACTCGCACCATGTCCTCATGCGGTCGTTCCCGGTTTTGCGGCAGTTGATGCTCGACGGCGGAAACAGCGAGGGAGCGGAACTAACGACGGCGGCCATCGAGAAAGAGCGCGCACGCATCGCGCACGCCATCTCTTTCCTCGAGCCCATCACTCACGCTTTGCAGCAGTGCGGAAAAGTTATTGTCATCAAATCTTTGGATCACTGGCCTGACTTTGGCAGCGACATCGATCTTTACGTTGATTGCAGCCCGGGTACGGCCACCGCCGAGGTAGCGGTGGTTATGCGCCGCGAACTCGGAGCGGAGACGGCGGAGCGCAGTTGGGGAGACCGGCTGGCCAACAAATGGAACTTTATTGTTCCGGGATTGCCTGAGTTGGTGGAGATCCACGTAGGGCGACTGGGACAGACCGGCGAGCAGACAACCATCACCCAATCGCTGGTCGCGCGCGCGCGGAACCTGGAGCTGGAGGGGTATAAAGTCCGAACATCCGCGCCCGAAGATCGGATGATCGTCAGCACGCTGCAGCGCATGTATCGCCATTTCTACATACGGCTCTGCGACATCGTGGACAATGCACGGTTGATGGAGACCGGTGAGGTCGACTATGTCTATCTGCGTTCACTGGCGCAGTCGGCGGGGCTGTGGGAAGGATTGGCGACCTATCTCGTGGTGGTGTCAGACTATGTGAAGCAATACCGGGGCGAAGGTATCGCTCTGCCGGCGTGGATAACGTCCGCTGCTCGCTTCGGCGGCGAACTGGTTCACTACCGGCGAAACTGGCTGCGCATTCCAATTGTTCCTCACGCTGCACAACTTTACGCCGCGGAGTGGAGAAGTCTTTTCCGCAAGGGAGAGATTCGCAACGCGCTGCGCTTGAGCCTTCTGCCCGGCCTGGCCACGGCGGCCGCCTTAGAACACAACCTTACCGGCAGCGATAAAGGGATCTGGTAGCCGGGCGTGGCGCCGCTTGCTCTATCGTCGCTGAAATACCGTTCGCTCAATACTTTAGGACATTACCCTTACATACTTCACAGGATTGCCATTGCTCGCAGCACGCCCTACTCTCGCTGGTAGCGGCGATGCGAACACTGAGGATTGCATGCGTAAATGATATCGGAGCACCGTTCACGGCTTCCCCAGAACGACAATGTTCTGCCCCGGGGCCATTTGCAGTGAGGAGTCTGTCCTTTGGTTAGAATTCTGGTGGCGGACGACAATCCGATGGTGCGGCACTATCTCCGAGAGGTGCTGGAACAACGCGGCACTTGGCGGGTATGCGACGAGGCCCGCACCGGAGGTGAGGTGCTGCCGAAGGTACAAAGAACGCTTCCGGATGTCATCCTGCTCGACTTTCAAATGCCGGAATTAAACGGCTTGGAGGTAGCTAAGCAACTCTCTGAGCTTTTTCCGAAAATCCCGATTTTGATGATTACTTTTCATTTCTCCAAACAACTTGCTGAAGCGGCGCGTGACGTAGGTATTCAGGGAGCCTGCGCAAAGTCGGACGTGGGCTCGATAATGGAGGGCGTAGAAGCCTTGCTGCACCAGGAGACCTATTTCCCCGCCATTCAAACCAATATCGCCCTAAAATTGAATAACATCTAGGGTTTATGCCATCGAAATACAGGATTCCCTGTATTCGAGGCTCAGTACATGCATGTTAGTTTTGGGTCAATTCCCTAAGGTATTGGGAAGAATGGACCTCCTGACAATCCAGATGCCGCTGAAGGAAGCGATTAAAAATCGAAATGCTGGCTTCTGCTCTCAGTTCCCTGAGGTGCGAAATGGAATTGAATCATGACGATTCGGATTCTTGTAGTCGATGACCATCCGGTGGTGCGGCAAGGGCTGAGAACTTTGCTGGAGGGTCAATCAGGCTGGGAGGTTGTGGGGGAAGCATCCGACGGATTCGAGGCTTTGAACAAGGCTGATACGTTGCAGCCGGACGTGGTGGTGCTCGATGTCACCATGCCGAAGATGCATGGATTGGAAGCGTGCCGGCGGCTGCGGCAGTCGACTCCGAGCGTTGAGATTTTATTTGTCACCCAACATGATTCTCCGCAGATGCTGCGGGAAGCACTGGATGCAGGCGCCAGAGGTTACGTGGTGAAATCCAATGCGGCGCGCGATTTGTTGGAAGCGGTAGAAGCGGTAAGTCAGCACAAAGTATTTGTAGCTCTGGCTCGTCGGGACACTCTAACTGCGTCATGAGGGTAAGACAGCAGTCACTGTCTAACCCTAAAAGGGGCTGTCATGAAATTGCGTATCTTGTTGGCCGACGATCATGAGATCGTACGGCGTGGTTTATCCTCGCTGCTGCAGAAACATGAGGGATGGGAAATCTGCGGAGAAGCGTCCGACGGCCGGGAAGCGCTCGAACTCGCCAAACGATTGAAGCCCGATGTCATCATCCTCGACATTGGCATGCCGAACTTGAATGGTCTGTCGACTACGCGGCAGATGCTGCAACATGATCCTAACTTTAAAATTATTGTGCTCACAATTACGGACTCCGATCAGGTGATCCGCGAAGCTCTCGATGCGGGCGCGCGGGGATTTGTGTTGAAGTCAGATGCGGCGCGGGATTTAGTCTCCGCGGTGGAAGCGCTGCAGAGCAAGCGCATGTTCTTTACGCCACGCGTGAACGATCTGGTGCTCGCTGGCTTTCTCGAGAAAGGGCATCCAATTTCGAGAACCGAGCCGCCGAATCTTCCGGTTTTGACAGCGCGCGAGCGTGAGATTACTCAGCTTCTGGCGGAGGGGAAGAGTTCTAAGGAGGTCGCGTCGCTGCTCAACCTGAGCACGAAGACGGTAGAAACGCATCGCAGCAACATCATGCGTAAGCTGAGCTTGCACTCCATCCGCGACCTGGTGGTTTACGCCATCAAGAACAATATCATTCAGATCGAGATGCCGATGGGGATGAAGAATGAGATCCCTAACGGCGGTCCGCAGACTACGGTAGCTTAAGTGTGAGTTCCCGCTAAGTGCGGGACAGTAACGAACTGTCGCCCTGAGCGCAGCGAAGGTCGTATGCATAGCGAATTGCCATGCATGTGGTTATTCGCTTCGCTCTGGACGACATTTTTCTTTTTTGCGGGAAAGCTAATTCGCAGTTTGCGTCGGCGATGGTTCCCCGTAGGTGCCGGTTCTGGTGCGAACCGTCAACCGGCCATATCCCGGAGCGCGCGCTTCGACGCGGACAGATTGATAGGCATGTTGCGCATCCTGATTGCGGGGCTTGTAGGCGATCGCGTACTGATTGCGAATATCGTGGGCTATATCTCGCGAGATCGTGTCGACCTGGTCAAGCGTATCGGGAAAGAATGCCGCACCTCCGGTCGCGTCGGCGAGGCTTTGAAGAGCTGACCGACCGGGGCTTTGTGGCCCTCCGCCCATTAAACCGATCGCGTAAACCGTCGGGCCATTCTTCTCCTGTAGACGGCGTGTGGCTTCCCGCAATGTCTCCTGGCTCATGTTGTCCTGGCCATCCGTCACAACGAGGAGAACCTTTTTCTCGAACTTGGTATTGTTGGCGAGATGGACCGCGGACGCAACGATCGCATCGTAGAGGGCCGTGCTCCCCCGGGTCGAAACCTGCTGCAGGGCGCGGTCAAGTAAGTTGATGTCAGAAGTGAAATCCTGATCGAGATAGTAATTGCGGCTGAAGTTCACCACAAAAATCTGGTCTTGCGGGTTGATGGCGCGAATCAGGTTCAAGACCGCTTGATTCACCTTTTCCCGTTTGTCGCGCATGGAGCCGGAGTTATCGATAACGATCCCCACCGCCACCGGAACTTCTTCCTGGTGGAAAGAGGTGATGGGTTGCTGCGAGCCGCCTTCATAGACGGCGAAATCGTTCTTCGCCAGGTTTGAAACCAGGCGGCGGCTGTCATCGACGACCGTAGCCTGAAGCACGACCTCTTCCACCTGCTGCTTGAATACGAACATGCCGCCTTCATCATTGGCCGGCGGCCCGACGGTGTTGGGGTCTTCCGCTGTGGGCTCCTGGGTCGTCGTGGGTTGCGTCGATTGGTCGGACGCGGATGGCTGATTTGCCGGTTGCTGAGTTGGCTGCGCGGAAGTGTTGGCTGCTGGCGCAGTGGCTGGCGGCGCGGGTTGCGACGCGCTCACCTGCGCGGCCGCCGACAGCGTTGTCAAAATTATCAAAAAGAGAATCGATACAGCCCAATTCGGGCGTGCTAGACCAACCGCATGCATGGAAATCCTCCGACTGATCTTTGATGCAATTTTCGAGGCTGAAGAGAACCGCCTATGTGTGAAACAGCGGCTGGAGGATACAGCGAAAAGCCGTGCGCCGTACTGGAAACACCTGACGCCGGCTCCAAATTCGAGTTCGTCGCTGCCAAAAAATGAGGGGCGCATCATTTCAGCGATGCGCCCCCTGTCTCGATCTATGCAACTTTAGTCTCACCAATAGGTGAAGTTTAAGTCATCCAGATATACGGTGTAGTTCTGTTGCGCGTAATTTCCGTCCATCTGGTAATTGATGGTGACCCCGTACCACGACGATGATGTCGGAGCGTAGGTCGCGTTCAAGTTGTATTGTTGCCCGTTGAAGGTAATGGATTGGTAGAGCAACTGGTTGTCAGATGTCCGCTGCACCTGAAGGGTCAGGTGATTCCAGGCGTTGCTATTCGGGTAGCAGGAAATTCCGGTCGACACCCACGTATTGGCCTGGTTATTCCAGATCTCCCAAACGTGGCCGCCCATCACGGTGCATTCATGGCCCCATATGAAAGACAGGCCATCGACGAACTGGTTGATGTCGAACTCTAACGCCTCCGATTCGTTCAGGCTGGTGCCATAAAACCAGACATCATAGATGAAGTTATGGGTGTTGGGCACGATCTGATGGCTCTGGTCGAGGATTGGCGAGCCGTCGCCCAGCAAGTGAACATTCCACAGGACATCGGAATAGTCCGTGGAACCTCCGATGTCAAACTCCATGGCGTCGCCGCTCATCGAGGGTGAACTCACGCCTTGCTTCGTCCACCAGGTGGTCTGGGGACCGCTGGGACTGCAGGTTGAGCAAATGCCATAGTCCGGCGGAAGTTCGATGTAGCCGCTCCAGCCGCTGCCGCCCTGGATGTTAGAGATGACATTGCCGCCGGAACTCACGGTGAAGGTAACGGGAGTGGTGGCAGCGCCTCCGCAGTAGTCCCACTCTTCGACCGTCGCATGGTACGTCCCGGGGCCGAGAGACAAGGTGGTATTCAACTTCGAACCGCTAACCTCGTAAGCGAGTTGGTTGGGCCCGCTATAGATCCCCATCGAGGCGACGCCCTTGGGGCAAGACGAGGTCGAGGTCGCAGTAAATGGCACTGGCGAGTTGACCGTGCTGTTGTTTGCCGGCGAGGTTACCTGGACCTGAGACGCACTGCTGACGGTGACCGTAATCGGCGTGGTTGCCGCTCCGCCGCAGTAGTCCCACTCTTCAACGACCGTGTTGTAGGTTCCGGCGGTCAAGCTGAGGCTGGTGTTTAGGCTGGCGCCGCTGACTTTGTAGGCGAGCTGGTTGGGGGCGGAGTAAATGCCCATGGCAGCGACACCCTGTGGGCACGAAGATGATGAGGAGGCCACGAAGTTCACCGGAGATCCCACGTCGCTGTTATTGGCCGGCGTGACCACCTGCACCTGTGACTGGTTCGAAACCGTGATGGTTACCGGAACCTTGGACGCGCCGCCGCAATAATCCCATTCCTGGATGACCGTGTTGTAAACACCGGGACTCAGATTGAGACTGGTATTGAGGCTGGCGCCATTGGCTGTATAGGCCAGGACGTTGGGAGCGGTATAGATGCCCATCGATGCGACACCTTCTGCACAGCTGGAGGTTGCCGAAGCTGCAAACTTCACCGGGGACTGCACAGTAGCGCCGTTACTCGGGGAGTTAACGGACACACCTGCGAATGCGACTGAGGTTAAGGCTAAGAGGAAGGATAGGGTCGATAGGACGCACTTCTGCATACTGCTTTAACTCCCTTAGTGGATTGCCCTGAGGTTCCATGGAACGGCGCTATGTGTGGCCGCGAATAGCAGGAACGCCTGGGATTAGCTCGGAAGTGGCGGACTGGGCGCAGTTTCAACCAGACAGCGAATGCGCGCACCGTTGAGGCCAAGCAACGAAGCCGAAACGCACTCAGAAAAGTTTGGTTGGAAAGTTTCTAAAGCATACCAGAAAGACCGTATTGTCGCCAAATAAAAACTGTATTGGAGGGCTCAGGAGGTTTTAAACCCTCTCAGAATGTCGTCTAAAGAACATTGCAATGCGGGGCACCTATGAATCTGGGGCAGTAGCGAAGAGGACTGGGTGTTTCTTGCGGGGGGGTAGCGTGGGTTTGCTGCGAATTCTGATCGCCGACGATCACGACGTGGCGCGCAAAGGAATCCGTTGCCTGCTCGAAGACCATCCGGGATGGCAAATTTGTGGCGAGGCGAAAGATGGACGAGAAGCCGTCGACCTCTCCAGCCAGCTAACGCCGGACATAGTGCTTCTGGATATCGGCATGCCCGGTCTGAACGGCCTCGATGCGGCGCGGCAGATTCTCGCCGCCCAGCCTGACATAAGCATTCTGATTCTCACTATGCACGATTCCGAGCAGGTTGTGCGAGAAGTGCTGGCGGTGGGGGCGCGGGGCTTTCTGCTGAAGTCCGACTCCGGCCGCGAGCTGGTTTCTGCGGTCGAAGCATTGCAAAATCATCGGACATTTTTCACCACTCGGGTGACACAGATGGTGCTGGACGGCTACCTGCACCCGAACCAGCGCAGCGAGCAGCCCTGCCGGCACATCCTGACGCCGAGAGAGCGCGAGGTGATTCAGCTATTGGCTGAAGGAAAGACCACGAAGGAAGTCGCGGCCACTCTCCACCTCAGTGTCAAAACGGCGGAAACCCACCGCACCAACCTGATGCGCAAACTCAACCTGCATTCAGTCGCAGATTTGACTCTTTATGCCGTGCGCAACAGCATCGTTCAGGTCTATTGAACTCGCTTATTGAGCTTCATCAAGACGGCTGGATTGCCCAACTGGTAAGGCCGCTCGCTACGGTCTCCTCGGTAGGGTAAGACTCGCGCAGGTTTGGGGCATTCACTGGATTATCGTTGCCCCGTGATCTCTCTAGAGTCGATTAGTGATTTAGTTAGTACGAGGAATGCGATTCATGCTCTGGGCACTTGCCGTCTTATTTTTGATTTGCTGGATCCTGGGAATCGTCGGCTCAATTCCAATCGGCGGGTCCGTCAACATTATGCTTTTGCTGGCAGCCCTCGCGCTGCTGATTGGCATCGTTCGCGATCGCGACTCGGTAGCCTGAGAGCACGTCGCCTTTGCAATCTTTGCAATCAGTGAAACAATTTAAACGAAGGAGATAAAATATGAACCCGAATCCCAACTCCACGAGCGTCAAGAAATGCCAGATCTGCAACAAGTCATTCCAGTCCGATCACGAACTGCAGGCCCATCAAAATAGCCAGCATTCCGGGAACGAACAGGGTGGCCCGCCCCCGCAGAACGAACAGGTTTATGGGGATCCGCCGGTGCAGGACGAGCAGAAGCGGAAGAAGATCGCATAATTTTGCGATCGCAATAATCCTGATCACGCAAGCTTGATCACGTAATTCTGAAACTTCGGCGCATCTGAAAATCACCGCGCCGGACGGGAATCACTCGGAAGTGAGTCCGGCGCGGTTTCTGTGCCCCCTCTAAGGAGCGTGGCGGGCGGGGCTTAGTACCCGTGCCACGGTATGCCGGAGACCCACACTCCAGCA
Source organism: uncultured Acidobacteriaceae bacterium (assembly GCA_963822025.1). Classification (GTDB taxonomy): domain Bacteria; phylum Acidobacteriota; class Terriglobia; order Terriglobales; family Acidobacteriaceae; genus Acidiflorens. The sequence goes on from CAWGFW010000005.1 coordinate 733,143, forward strand.
AATCTAGTTCAACTAGCACATGCGGAAAATCACGCGGCGCTTTTCTCTCGCGCCAGTGAATTCTGTAGGGCCTGCAGGCCATACAGAGCGTCTTCCAGAGCCTCGTCTTCTTCGATGCTGTCGGCGCTTGAGTGACACAGCTCTTGGGCACGCTGCGCCATTGCCCTCTCAGCCTCTGCAATTCGCCGGGGAAGTTCGCGTTCATCCGTTTCGAATAGAGCCGCCTGATAGAGTTTGTGCCAAGCGGCAACAGGAGTTGGGAGGGAACGCGCAGTCGACATAAAGAGGCTCATCGGGCAGTAAAACCAGCATAATACTGCGTGTGGAATGCTCCAATCGGGTGAATACTGTAGGTGCGATGCGGCTTTTATCTCCGCTAGCCCAAAAAAACGCTGCGGAAAGATATATATCTTTTATATCTTTGCTACTAGGTTTTAGGAACCCAACTCAATACTAATAACGTGGATCTGGTTACGGTTCGCGTCCATGTTGCCGGCAAGTCGAACTTGCTTGCCCTCGTATTGCCTCATATCGTCCTGATCGAGACGGTAAGTTTTCCCACTCTGCATTTTCAAGACATAGTTTGCATCGACCTTCACGATCGTCCCGGCGAAGATCTCGGCTGTCGGCTGTTGTTGAGGTCGCGGATTCTGGTCAGGCGGAAGCGGCTGCGGCACCGGACGCGGCGTTTGCATTTGAGACCACGCGATTAAGTCAGGTCCAAGGACGCCTGACGGCAGAGCCGGGGCGGGTTCAGGTTGAACGCCCTGAGCAAACATAGAGCCAGCCAGAATCAGCAGGAAACCCGTCGTTACCAGCAGGCTCGTCTTTTGCTTCACATCACACCTCTTTTGCTTCACATCACACCTCCGGCGGACGAAGCGGCAGGTGGAAAGTTTTGACGTTCGATCCTTTGGGGGCCCGGGCTTGGCCCGCGGACAGCGTCGCGTACTTATTCACCCATCACTTGTAGCTTGGGCGAGAGCGTGCGTCCATACAGCGTTGTCCGTAGCATTGATTAGGAAGGACGCAGCACAAGGGTCGTGCTGCGCACATAAGCGCATTAAGGTTGAGTAGGACTCGAAGAATTTGCAAACTGCTTATCGCCGCTACAAAGCGCGGCTTAACACACCGCTTCAAAGCACGCGGCAGGCTTCATCAAAAGCAAGGCGGGGATTGCGCGGGGACAACTTGCTTTTGTCGCCGTAGCCGAGATTGCAGAGAAAATTCACCTTCCATTTACCGTCGGGAAAGAATTCCGCATTTACCTTAGCGGCATCGAAGCCCGACATCGGACCACAATCAAGACCCACGGCGCGAGCCGCAAGGATGAAGTAGCCTCCCTGGAGCGAACTGTTGCGGAAGGCCGTCTCTTCGGACAATTTTTGATTGCCCGCGAAAAACGAGCGCATGTCGGCGCGAGGAAACAACTGTGGAAGTTTGTCGTAGAATTCGGTGTCCCATGCGACGATGGCCGTAACGGGAGCGGCTTTCGTTTTTTCTACGTTGAGCGGAGCGAGGGCGGGTAGCAGGCGCGCCTTGGCCGCTTCGCTTTCGAGAAAAACGAGCCGAGCTGGACTCGAATTCGCGCTGGTTGGACCGAAGCGCGCGAGGTCATACGCTTCGCGCAGCCTCTCAACAGGAACACGCTTCGGCAGCCACACATTGTGGGTGCGGGCTTGGCGGAATATCTGATCAAGCGACTGCGCGTTAATCTTGGCTGGGTGCGCGGCATCCAGTGTTTCGGTCATTATGTTGTTGCCTCCGTCATGTTGTTGTTGCCTCCGTCGAGTGATCTTGCCGCGGGCGGGCAGATTGAGTTCAAGTTAATAAGATTCGATGCGATTACTCACTTTTCGATTCGCCGCAAATGCAGTTGCCGCGAATTTCCCCTGTCTGCGCCGTTTGTAGTAGTGTGTCTGTTTGCAGGCCGTCTCCGTATCGCCAGGCGCTTTATTTCTTCCAGTGGTGATGCGCGCTAGCTGCAAGCGTTGAATCACACTTCGCACTTCGAGGAACGCATGAGAACTCGCATACTCCGTCTCTTTCCAATCTTGTCGATCGCTCTGCTTTTTTCGTCCCCAGTTTTGGCCCAAAGTTCGACCCATTCAGGCGGCGGTTCGTCTGACGTACCGCGCGAGATCCCGGTATTCGACTTGAACGCTATTGATAAGACCATCGACCCTTGTGTTGACTTCTACCAATACGCTTGCGGCACGTGGATGAAGAACAATCCGATCCCTGCCGACAAATCGCGGTGGGGACGTTTCGACGAACTGGCCGACCACAATCTCTATATTTTGCGAGACATATTGACCGAGGCACAGGCTGCGGGGAAGCACTCGGCGACCGAGACCATGGTTGGCGCTTACTACGGCTCCTGCATGGATGAAAGCGCCATCGAGAAAACAGGGACGGCCCCGCTCGAACCGCAACTCAAACGGATCCAGGACATCAAGACGAAAGAGGAATTGATTCGCGAGGTTGCGACCATGCACCGTGGCTCGATACCTGCGTTGTTTGCGTTCTATCCGCAGCCCGACATGCACGATTCGATGGCAACGGTTGCGACGCTCGATCAAGGCGGGATCACGCTGCCGGATCGCGACTACTACATAAAGGATGATCCAAAGTCTGTGGAGACGCGGCAAAAGTATGCGGAGCACGTGGAGAAGATGTTTGTGCTGGCCGGGGACAAGCCGGAAGAAGCGGCGGCTGAGGCCAAGACCGTTTTAACGGTCGAGACCGGTCTGGCGCGGGCATCGATGGATCGCACAGCTCGGCGCGATCCGAAGACCCGTGACCATAAGATGACAGTGGCGGAGATCGCGGCTGCGGCGCCGAATCTCGACCTTACTGTCTACTTTGCCGACAATGGCTCGCCGAAGTTTACTTCGCTCAACGTGGGCAATCCCGATTTCTTCAAGCAGGTCAATGAGGAATTGAACACCGTTCCACTCGACGACTGGAAAATCTATCTGCGCTGGAAGACGATTAATGATTATGCGCCGCTCCTGACCAAAGCTTTCGTCGAAGAAGATTTTCTGTTTAACGGCAAATACATGTCGGGACAGCAGGAGATGGAGCCGCGCTGGAAGCGTTGCGTGAAGTCTACAGACACCCATCTGGGCATGGCGCTGGGCAAGCTTTACGTGGACCGAACGTTCGGCGCCGAGGGCAAAGAACGAACATTGAAAATGGTGCAGGGCATCGAGAGCGCGATGCGCCAGGATATCGGCCAGTTGACGTGGATGTCGGACACGACTAAGCAGAAGGCTTATGAAAAGCTCAACGCCATCGTCAATAATATTGGCTATCCCGACACATGGCGCGACTACAGCAGTGTCGTGATCAAGCCCGGCGACTACGCCGGCAATGCAGTGCGCGCCGAAGCGTTCGAGGTGCATCGGCAATACGACAAGATCGACAAGCCGACCGACCGCAAGGATTGGGGCATGACTCCGCCAACGGTTAACGCCTACTATCGGCCTCCGATGAACGATATCAATTTTCCCGCCGGAATTTTGCAACCTCCTTTCTACGGCAAGATGATGGACGACGCGGTGAACTATGGCGGCGTCGGAGTGGTGATTGGACACGAACTGACTCATGGCTTCGACGATCAGGGCCGCAAATACGATGCCGAGGGCAACTTTCGCGATTGGTGGACGGCCGAGGACGGCAAGGAATTTGAGCAGCGCGTCGATTGCACCGCCAAAGAATATTCCAGCTTTACATCCGTGAAGGACGACAAGGGCGAGGTCAAGCTTAATGGCAAACTGACGCTGGGGGAGAATACCGCTGATAATGGCGGGCTTAAGCTCGCCTACATGGCGCTGATGAATATTATCGGCAACACGCCTGTAAAAGAGATTGACGGCTATACGCCGCAGCAGCGTTTCTTTCTTGCCTATGGGCAGATCTGGTGCCAGAACGTGACCAATCAGGAGGCGCGCAAGCGCGTGCTCACCGATCCGCATTCTCCCGGACGCTGGCGCGTGAATGGAGCGGTGCAAAACTCAGCTGCTTTCGAGCAAGCTTTCGGCTGCAAGGCCGGACAACCCATGGTCTCCGAGAACGCCTGCCGCGTGTGGTGAGGTCGCTCCGGTTGAAGATCGTTTATGAATCATGATGGATTCAATGGCGGGAATGGGCGCTTCCCCGCCACACGCTGGTCGGTCATCGCTCGAGTGCGCTGTGATGATGAGGTGGAGCGCAAGCGAGCGCTGGGCACGCTTTGCGAGGCATACTGGAAGCCGGTTTATAAATATGTGCGATTGCGCTGGAATCGCGCGGCTGCCGACGCTCAGGATCTCACGCAGGGTTTTTTTGCACGCGACGTAAATTCGGTGGATTATGTTTGGACTAGCTGTTGATTTCGTTCTTGCTTTCCTGGTCGCCTATATGCAGCACGACCACTATATTGCGATCATCCTTCCGGGAAGCATCGTGGGACTGATCGTGGGATATGCCACGCAGAAGTATGGCGCGACTCCGGCGGTGGCGCGCTAGCGGCTTGCTTCGGGGAGATGACTTCCATGTGCTCCGAGGAGGCGGATGCCAAATTTCCGCGCGGAGCGCGTGGAGAAAGAGTGGTCCGTGAATTTGGGCATGATCTATCATGGGAGATAAATATCTCGGGGTCCGAGTGGATCCGCTGAATCCTGGGTTAACTGAGGAAGGCAAGCGGAGGGACACCAATGCTGCGACAAATATTTCTTGTTCTATTTGGTGTTGCACTGGCAACAATGTCTTCCGGACAAAGTCATCCGAACCTGTCCCAGACACCCAAGGTCAAAGGCGTACTCGATAGCTCACGTACGGTAGTCTTCGAATCGCCCCAGCAATCGTGCAACTCAAATGACATTCCTGACGCGATGGCGCGCGCCTTCCGCGATTCGACCGGGACGGTTCACCTGGTGGCAGCTAGTTCCGAACTCTTTCAGAATCTGGGCCCGACGCTCGAAAGTGTGCAACACAGTTGCGAGGTAGGTCACTATTCGGCGGGCGATCCTAATCCGGCAGACTTTAACGACCAAAGCTGGATCGATGACTTTTACACTTTTGACGGCAATAAGGTCGCCGGCCTGACGCACATGGAATATCACGGCTGGGCGCATCCGGGCGAGTGCACTTTCAAGAATGGATATAACGGATGCGAGTATGACTCCGATACCTATCACGAGTCCGAGGATGGCGGCTACCACTTCAAGTCGTTCAACGCGCCCAACAATTTCCTGGCCGGAGTTCCCTACAAATATGTGAAGGATAAAGGTCCGTCAGGCTATAGCGTGGACAGCAACATTGTTGAGCTCGGCGGATGGTATTACGCCATGGTGACATCGTGGCAATGGCCTGCGGGATGCTCGGGCGAGACCGGACCGAATCGTTGCATTACGCCGAGCGGCGGTGGGCCGATGCGCACGCAGAACGTTTTCGATCCTTCCTCATGGCGCGGATGGAGCGGCACGGATTTTTCGGTATCCTTTGTCGATCCTTATCCGGGCCCCGTCGAGCGCCCTCTGGAGCACGTTTATACGCCGGTTCCGTACATGGACGTTGTGACTGGGATCAATCTTTTTGAATCGTCGGGCGTAGTCATCGCGGTGCTATGGAATCCGTGGACAAATGAATATGGGGCGAAAGGTTTCTATCTCTCCACTTCGACCGACCTGGTGAACTGGACCAAGCCGACGCTGGTGGCCACGCTTGATCAGTTCCTCGCTCAGGAGCCGCCGGGTAGCTGGTCGTATGCTTATTTTTCCTTGATCGATCCGGCAGCGCCGGACATGAATTTTTCCATTGTCGGCAATCACCCCTACCTGTACTACGTGCGGTTTAATAGCGATGGTTCGATTCGCGACTTGTTCCGGCAGGGGATTACGTTGACGCTCAAACAATGAAGCTCAGACAGTGATACCTAAGGAATGAGCCGTCGCAGAAGGTTGTGCACTTCGCACGCCAGCGTTTAGTGCGCCGACGCTTTGGCGAACCATTGCTCGAACCATTCCAAGGTGCGAAGAGTGTAGTCGCGAGTGTCGGCAGGCTTGACGAAGGCGTGGCCCTCGTTCGGATAGACCACCAGCCTGGTCGGTACATTCATGGTTCGAAGCGCGTGCCACCATTCGACCGATTGTTCCATGGGCACTTCGCCGTCGCGATCGCCGACCAGGATCAGCGTCGGCGTTTTCACAGCAGTAACGAAATGCATGGGATCGCTCTTGGCATATACCGCGGGATCGTCGTAAACCGACTCGCCGAAAAATGGAATCATCCATTCGTCGATATCGTTGAGACCGTAGTAGCTCAGCCAATCGGAGAGGCCGGCGCCCGCCACTGCAGCGGCGAAGCGCTGCGTCTGGGTTTCGGCCCACATGGTCATGTAGCCGCCATAGCTGTGTCCGAAAATGCCGATCCGCTTGCTGTCGATCGGATACCATTTCGAAACGGCATCGACTCCGGCCATGATGTCGCGAAAATCGCCGCCGCCGAAATCTTTTACGTTGCCCTGCGTGAACGCCTCTCCTTGCCCGTAGCTGCCGCGCGGATTGGGGCAGAGGACGAAATATCCCATAGCGGACGCAGGTCCCATGCTGCGCTCATCCCAGTGCGAGGTGCATGCCGCCGACGGCCCTCCGTGCACAGTGACCACCAACGGATAGGTTTTGCTGGAGGAAAAATCTTTGGGCATGAGCAACCAGCCTTGCACCTGCGTCGTGCCATTGGTCCAATGCACATTCCGCATTTTTCCCCAGGTCGGTTTCGCAGAGGCATTTATGTCCGTGAGTTGCTTCCAATCGCCGATTGGGCCTGCCCAGACTTCTGGCGGAGCACTCGGCGATTGCCGTACGATGGCGGTGAGCAGTTGATCGCCGTTTGAGGATCGCGAGGCCCACTCGCGTCCATCCGGTGAAGCGGACTCTTCGCCCGTCCAGAGTGTCTGAATTATGCCTGCCTGAGTGGTGACGCTGCCGAAACCAGAATTGCCATCGATGTTCTCGGCAAAAGTGATGCGATCGGATGCCGTCCAAGCGAGCGAATTGGGAGAAGCTTTGATGTTGGGCGTGAGATTTCGTGCTGCTCCTCCCGCGATCGGAACAATGTAGATGTCGCCGCCCGTCGAACCCTCATCGCTCATGATGCCTTCGATAAACGCCACGTTTTTCCCATCGGGAGAGACCTGAGGATCGGCAATTTGCAGTTTCGGTTTATAAATTTCACGCATCTCGCCGCTCTGCGCGTTCACCGTATAGAGGCGTGCGAGCCACCAGTTCGCGTCGCCGGAACCGTGCGCTGCCGTTACCGCCCAGCCTCGTCCGCCGGGAGTCCAGTCGTATTCGTAGACATACAAATCGGCGGGCGTAGCCTCCGTCAGATGGTTCGTGCCGAGATCGAGGAGAGCGATCCGCTGTTCATAAATTTGCTCGTCGACGACTCCAGCGAGAGGGGTCATCGGCTGCAGCGGCCCCGCGACGCGCGGCATATCGGCAATATAGAGGAATGCGAGTTTCGATCCATCGGGAGAGAAGCGCGGGCTCTGAACGTATCCCTTCAGTTCGGTATGCTTTACCGGAGAACTGCCATCCACTGCCGCGGTCCAAACTTGAGCGGCAGGAATATCGCCCGGCAAGTCAGCGAGGAAAGCGATCTGTTTGCTGTCGGCCGACCATGTGACCTGGCGCAGCGCAAGATCGCCGTCCACGGAAATCTCGCGGACGGAGCCGCCCGTCGCGGAGACTACCGTGATCTCTTTATCGACGATGTAGGCAACCTGAGTGCCGTCGGGAGAGATTGCGACGCGGTCGACTCTTTTGGCGTGCGGCAAAGAGGCGAGCACGGCGGCGGCGCGGGAGGCCGCCGGATCGTGATCCTGATTCTGCGCACGGAGCGGGGCAACGCAGAGGATTAGAACCGCTAGGGTGCACGACAGAGCGGCGCAAAGTGTTCGAGACTTCGTCATTATTTTTATTTTTGTTTTCATTTTGTCAGTTATTTGAGGGCTGATTTCTTGTCCGCGCATGGAGGGTGAGTATAAATGATATCCGACGCGTGTCGTCATTTACCGTCGATCAAACCCTTCCGCGAAATTGGATAATTCTCCGGCGATCGCGTTTCGAAGGTCTGCCCGCGGGTAATTTTTCGAACTGCTTCATCGCCTTGCGCTCTGCCGCCGCTTTCATTCGCAATTCGCGACTTTCTTCCGTCTCGCGGTACATGGTTTGCGCAACCGACGCTGGTCCGCGCACTTCGCCCAGCAATAGCACTTCGATTTGAAATTCGCCACCGTTATTGGTCACGTGCAACGTGTCGCCAATGCGCACGTCGCGCGCGGCTTTGGCGGGCTGCCCGTTCGACTGAATCCTGCCGAGCTCGCAAGCGCGTGCCGCTAACGAACGCGTTTTGAAAAACCTGGCGGCCCACAGCCACTTGTCGATGCGCACGGAGTTCATGATTTATTTTCCTACAAGAATGGGATTTGAGGAGCGCAACACCAACCTGCGGCAAATTTGCGCAAGCGAAGGGAGTATTATGCGGATGATCAAGAAAGTATAAAAATGGAGCAGAAGAATGCCGCCCGAATCCATTGACTGGCCATTGCCGCCGCCACCGCGGCGCCGCCGTCGTTTCATTATTATTCTCGTCGTCCTGGCCGCCATCCTCTTCGGTGGCCGGACGGCGTTGTCTTATTATGTCGATCTGCTCTGGTTCGGGTCGCTCGGCTACGCCGAGGTGTTTTGGAAAACGCTGAGCTTGCAGTGGGGAATTTTCGCCGCTTTTACGGTGGCCACTTTCATCATTTTGTATGGGACATTTCTCGCGTTGAAGCGAGCCCATCTTCCCGACTTGCCCAGCGGTCACACGATTTTCATCGGCGGCCAGCCGTTGAAGCTGCCGGTTGAACCTGTCCTCCGGCTCATCGCGCTCGGCATTTCGCTGGTCATCGCCGCTGGCACGGGCGCGAGCATCATGGCGGATTGGGCAACGCTCGCGCTTTACTGGAACGCAGCTCCCAGTGCTGGCGGCGTCGTCGATCCAATCTTTGGCCGGCCGCTGAATTTCTTTCTTTTTACTCTGCCGGCGTGGCAGTTGATTTTGGGTTGGCTGCTGACGTTAGCCGTGATTACCTGCGCCCTCGCCGGTTTCTTTATCCTGATAACAGGCGGAAGCCGCGTGCTCACCGGCCGTCTCAGCCGGTCCGTGATTCTGCCCTGGCGCGGGCTTTCTATTACGTTTGCGTTCCTCTTACTCATCATCGCAGCTCGCGTGTATATCAGCCGATTCGAGCTGTTACTTGAAGATCATACGGTGTTTGGCGGGGTGACTTATACGGACGCGCACGTCACTCTGACCGGACTCCTCATCGTTTGCATCGCGTTAGTTGTGGGGGCGGTGATTGCGATCATCAATGCGGTGCGAGTTCCACGCGGGCGCGGGCTGATTGCGGCTATTCTTCCGGCTGCGGTCTGTTACGTCGCGTTGCAAGGAATCACGTGGTACGTCAGCAGTTTCATCGTCAAACCTAACGAACTGGTGCGCGAACAGCCCTACATTGCGCACAACATCGAATTGACGCGACTGGCCTACGGTTTCAACCGAATTTCGCAGCGTGAGTTTCCGGCGGAAACGACGGTCGAAGCGGCTGATCCGCAGAATAATCAAGCGACGCTGCAAAATATACGGCTGTGGGATTGGCACGCCCTGCAGGATACTTTGCGCCAGATTCAGGAGATCCGGACTTACTATGACTTTCCCGACATCGACATTGATCGCTATAACATCGACGGCACGACTCGGGAGGTCATGCTGGCGGCGCGCGAATTGAATGTCGATAAGCTTCCAGAGAGCAGCCGCAACTGGATCAACGAGAAGCTGATTTATACCCACGGTTACGGCCTCACCATGAATCCGGTCAATGGATTTACCTCGGAAGGTCTACCGACTCTGATGCTGAGTAACATGCCAGTGCAGAGTACGGTGCGCGGCCTCAATGTAACCCGGCCGGAAATTTATTTCGGTGAGCTTACTAATACCAACGTCTATGTGAAGACGCGCCAGCAGGAATTCAATTACCCGCAAGGCCAGAGTAACAACCTTACTTCTTATGAAGGTACTGGCGGAATCGTCCTCGGCAACTTCCTGCGCCGCATTGTGATTGCGCTCGACCGCGATGACCTGGCGAAGTTGCCCTTCAGCGATGACGTTAATAAAGACAGCCGGCTGCTGATGCGGCGCAACATTCGCGATCGCGTAGCCATGCTGGCGCCGTTCCTCACCTACGATCCGGACCCGTACATCGTGCTCGATGACGACGGTCGGTTGTCATGGATCATGGATGCTTACACGGTTTCGGACAGTTATCCTTACTCGAGCCATTATCGGCTGGGCAACGATCTTATTAACTACATGCGGAACAGCGTCAAGGTAGTTATCGACGCTTATGATGGCACGACGACTTTTTACGTATTCGATACCGGCGATCCAATCATTGCAGCCTATCGTCGAATCTTTCCGAGTCTGTTCAAAGATGCTTCCACGATGCCAGCCGGACTGCGCAAGCACGTGCGCTATCCAGAGTTGCTACTCCAGTTGCAGGCGGAAGTTTACGGCCTCTATCACATGACGAATACGGAAGCGTTTTACAACCGCGAAGATCTCTGGACAGTTGCGACCGAAGTCGGCATGGGCGAAGGTGGAGCGCAGACGACACAAGCGATGCAACCTAACTTCGTGCTGATGAAACTGCCCGACGAAAAGGGCGTGGAGTTCGTGGAAATTTTGCCTTTCACGCCTGCCAACCGGAACAATTTGATTGGGTGGATTGCGGGCCGTAGCGACGGCGACGAGTACGGCAAGTCGGTGGTCTATAACTTTCCGAAGACGAAGTTGGTCGACGGACCGCTCCAGATCGAGGCCCGCATCGATCAAAACGCGCAGCTTTCGGGGCAACTGACGCTGTGGAATCAGCAGGGATCGCATGTGCGGCGCGGCGCGCTGCTGGTAATCCCGACAGGACGTGCATTGTTGTATGCGGAGCCGATTTATTTGCAGGCGGAGCGAAGTCCGATGCCGGAGTTGCGCCTGGTGGTGCTGGCGCTGCAGGATCGGCTGGCGTATGGGCCTACGTTTGAGTCGGCGATGGCGGCGCTCTTTGGCGGCGCGGCGTCGTCGATGAGCGCGCCGACGGCCAGCGCTGCGTCAGCCTCCGCGGAACCGCCGCGAAGTGGTTCACCAACGTCGCTCCAATCTTCGTCTCAACCGGCGTCCGATCTCAACTCTTTGATCTCGGAAGCCGCGAGGGATCTTGCCGACTATCAGCGGCTCACAGCGGAAGGCAAACTCGGAGAAGCCGGACAGAAGCTTGAGGACTTGAAGCGTGCGCTCGACAAGCTGAACGCACGACGCTGACTGCACAGCAAAGGTAGGCCGGGAAATAATTCCTGCACGCGCACTGACGCCGGTGACACTCGTCACCGCGATGATCGAGACTGCGGACCTAAAATTCCTTATGGAGGGAGCATATGGCTAATGAGTCCGCGGTTCGCGAGCAAGCCACGAAGACAGCCACCGAGCAATACGCGCGTGATGAAGATCATGCGTTTTTCTTCACCGCAATTTTAAATGCGGCGTTCCGGGCAGAAGAACTCGGGATAATGCCAGAGCAATTTTTAGAAATATGCAAGGCGGCAGTCGCACCGCATCACAAGCTGGTGGGCCTCGAAGAGGTGACAATGGAACCATCGCAGCGCATGAAGGAGATGGGCCTGACCCCAGAGGAATTCCTGCATATGTGCGAGACGATTGTCAGCGTGATGGAGCAGTTGCGGTCGGAGAATCTGGGCTAGTCTTTGTTCTGACCTGGGTTCTGACCTGGGTTCTGACCTGGGTTCTGAGCTGGGTTCTGAGCTTGCTCCTGATCGTCTTGCCCCAGATCAGGTAAGTTGCAAAGTCAGCGGCGGTAACGACAAAGAAAGGCCGTCGACCTCTACTGTCCAGCGATCGCCTCTACTAGCGGCGTGTCCGGCGGTAAGCGTACCGCTGCTGATAATTTCTTCCGCGCGCAAAGGCTCATCGGGAAATCGACGCGCGATGGCCGTGTTGAGTTCTGCCAGGCACAAGGCTGGACTTCGCAAGCAATTCTTGCCTGACCCTTCCTCGACGAATTCGCCGTTTTTCGAAACGCGTACTTTGAATCGTGCCAGGTCCTCGACCAAGGCGGCGATGGCGTCGGGCCGCACTGGCACGCGTTCTCCGACAACGAGCGCCGCATGCAATCCAAATGAGGCGACGAAATCGCTGGGCTGAAACTTCCACTCTGAGAAGGGACAATCGATGATCTCGAATCCGATCGCTAACCAGTCAGTGGAAGCGAGCGCGGTGCTGGCGTCCGGCGCCTCACTCGTAATCGACTCCCTCAAGCCGAAGACAATTTCGGGCTCAACCTTCAGCGAACGGGGATGAGCGAGCGACAGCGTGCTAGAGTTGCCGTCGCTGTAATGTACAGTGTCATCGTACATGTGGGCCCAAACCAGCGTTTCAAGTTTGAGCACACGCCACATGGCTTTATTGGCATAGCCAACTTTGCGGCCGATTGCTTTTGCGCTACCAGTTTCACGCCACTGCCGGAGCGTCGCTTCCACTGCATAAGCTGCGTTTAGATCGAATCCGGGACGCTGCGAAGGAGGGACCGGGACCATCTCGCCGGTCTCGTAAGCGGAGAGTAATTCGCGCGCTAAGGCTTCGATCTCATTCTGCTGCATATCCAGGCTGCCGCATATCCAAGTGCAACTCGCGCCATCCTGAATCGTAACATCTGTCGCATAAACGCTAGGCTAAGGCGGTGAGCCGCGGTGCCACCCGCGGGCAACTGGCGCTCTTGAGCTGACCGCGACGGGTTGATGGAAGCGTTTCTGGTTCGGAAGAGAGTGGTGGTATCTTAGTCAACGAACGGTGTCAACGAGCGGTTGCAGCGTTTCGCCGGTTCAGTGCGCGATGAGTTCGGTCGACCGCAATCAACGGGAGGCTTGATGAAGCGAACTGCGAGACTTTCAGCATCGCGCGTCGTCTCCGTGCATGGCAGTCGCCAGATACTCTCGAGCATAGGCCTGCTGTTTCTCATTTTTTTCGGACGCGTCACGCATGCTCAAAGTGTAACGGTGCTGGTAGGTGCTGGTTCGAGTGTGCCCACACCTCTCTACAACCGCTGGGCAGAGGAGTACAACAAACGTAATTCCGGCCTTCAGATGCGATATCTCACTATCGGCACGAGCGAAGGGATCAAGCAGATTTCGCATGGCGCGGGAGATTTTGCGGCGGGGGAAGCGCAACTCACTAATGCAGAGCGAAAAGAAGGCAGTTTGATCGAGTTGCCCATAGTGATCATCGCTATCGTTCCGATTTATAACCTTCCCGACATCCATCAGGAACTTCGGCTTTCCGGAGAAGTGCTGGCCGAGATCTTTCTCGGCAATGTGAAAATGTGGAATGCTTCACAAATCGCCAAGCTCAATCCAGAAATTGTTTTGCCTAATCTTGCCATCCAAGTGGTGAACCGGCCGGCGGGAAAAGGATCGAACTTTGTCTTCACTGACTTCCTTTCAAAGTCGAGCTCCAGATTCCGTACGCAGATCGGAACCACCACTTCGCCTAAATGGCCCGTGGGAATTCCGGCGGAACGCAGCTCCGATATGGCCGACAAAGTGAATAGTAAAATCGGCTCCATCGGCTACGTGGAATACCAATACGCGATGAAGAATAATATTCCCCAGGCTGCGGTGCTCAACCGTGCCGGGAAATATGTTAAAGCTTCCTCCGCGAGCATGACAGCGGCATGCCACGCAACCGAAACGCCGGGGTGGAGAGACTTCGCTGCCTCATTGATCAACGCAATGGGAGCCGATTCCTATCCCATTACCAGTTTTTCCTGGATTTACCTCCAAACCAAGACAAACGATTCCCCGCACGCAGCAGCGTTGCGCGATTTGTTGAGTTGGATCTATAGCGACGGCCAGCAGTTTGCGGCGCAGGAGGGCTATGCCAGCCTGCCTGTGCCCTTGCTCGTATCCCTGAGAGAGAAAATCAAGAATTATCGTTGAATGCATGGCGCCGGATAGTGAATGTAGGGCGCGCGACCTGATAAGATCTCGCTACACTTCTGAAGTCAAGAAATCACAGGAAGGAATTATGCGACATTATTTTGTCTTGGTTTGTGTCGTGGCGCTGGCATCTCTTGCCCAGGCTCAGCCTCCGGCCACGCCGTCTGTCGCGCCGGGCAAGATTGCTGAGAGCCCGTTACCGAGCGGCGTTTCGGTTGACCCGAAACTGAAGGATATGTTCGATGCGAAGATAAGAGCCGAGTGGGAGGCGCTCAAGAACAAAGACAAGAAAAGTTATGCCGAATTGTTGGCTGACGACTATCAAGCGGTGGAAGTCGACGGCAAGGGTGAGCGGAATAAGATTCAGTCGGTCAACGATCTGGATGAAGAGAACATTTCCAACTACACGCTCTGGGGGTACAAACTGATTCCGCTCGGTCCGGATGCTGCTCTGGCTATCTATGAGAGCACCATTCAGTTTCCGCCGACCGCGCAAATACGCTATTCGCGCGTATATATCAGCGAACTATGGGTGAAGCGCGGCGGGCAGTGGAAGGAACTCCACTACCAGGAAACACGCGTCAAATAGCCTTCGAGCCCCACGGATTCTCTGCAACCGTTGCCCCGGCATCGCCATCACAATAGCGTCGGAGTTTAACGACGAGGAGGCACGCGTATGTCGAAATTGATTTTTGCTTTGCTGCTATCCAGCAGCTTTCTCCTGGCGCAAGACAGCATTCCGATGAGCCAGGACAATTCGAAAGACGCCAAAGGGCAAGTGACCCTACAGGGCTGCGTCAGCCGATCTAGCGGGGATTACGTATTGATGAAGCAGAATCCGGCGGAAACCTACGAACTGCAGGCGACCAACAAAATAAAACTTCGCCACTACCTGGGGCAGCGAGTTGAGGTGACAGGAACCAAGTCGCCATCGATGAGCACAAGTTCCGACTCCATGGCCCGAATGGGTTCTCCGGCTTCGGTGACGCTAACCATCAGCTCGATCAAAACGCTCGACAAGGATTGCCCGGAGCGAGCCGCACAGTAGGGGATTGGTTAAACAGCTAGTGATTTAGACGTTGGCTTATTCGCAGTCCGGCGGCATAGCCATGATTTCGGACTCCGAGTCGCAGGGTGGCTTTTTCTTGGCTGGCTCCAGCGCCGAGATACGGTTGTAGCGGAGAATCCAAAGGCCCTCGTTGTTAGTGAGGTAGATCAAGCCGTGTCCGCCATCGGGCAGGAGGCTGGTGACTTTGTTGAATGTCTCCAGCGTCTTCGGATTGCGCGGGTCGCTGAGGTCGAGAACACGCACAGTTTCGGTCGGTCGGTTGGTGCTGGTTAGAGTCGAGGATGTTCTCTCCGGAGCTTCCGCGATGGCAACATCAGGGCTAACCATTTGCAGGTTTCCGGAAGTGGACTGATTGGATTCCGCCGTCCTCTTTAAGAGGTTTGGCCTCTCTGGGCTGGTGACGTCTACAACCATGAATCCTTGCTTCCCCGCCTGCTGCACGTACAGGTAATGTTTCCCGCCTTCCTTCTGGAGCAACATTTGACTTCCGGTTGCCTGCGGTAGAGCAAGGTGGCCAATCACGGTTGCAGGAAGGTCGGTGGGTTTGGGCGTGGTCTGCTCGCCAGCGCTGGCCAATAAGGGGATCAACAGCACGAGCGAGCAGGCAAGCGCATACGTAGACAGATGACGCGTAGACCTATTCATAAATCACTTCTCCACACAGCCCACGAAAGGTTCTCAGTTTCGCCAACTTTCATCAATATATCACCGCGCGAACATGCTCATTGTTCTGTGGCGACGCCAACGCAACCGTTGGCACTCTGGGTGGTGCACATCGAACCCGCCTGCAGGGGCACAAAGACATGGTTCGTGTTCGGATCGACTGCGATGCTGTGTGCATTGGAGCCGGTCGTCATGTTAACCAGCCACTCGTTGCGTCCGGCATCGATGACGCCCATGACCGCCCCGGTGGGCATGTCGCGCGCCGCGAGATAGTACTTGTTGTCGGTCGGGTTATACCAGGTCTCGTCCACTCCGCCCACGTTGTAGATAGGCACGCAATTCGTGCTTGTCTCCGCGGTGGTGTTGCAGACGATGGTGTTACCCGGTGCGTCATTAATGATGTATTCGTTGGGAGGGAATGCCTCGCCGTCATGGTCCGCACAGCCGACAAGAAAGTAATTTCCCGGACCCTGGGTGACTCCGGTGGGCATGCAATTGGGCATGATAAAACTGTTGACGACCACTGGCCCACAGGGTCCTCCGCAGGTGTTGTTCGCAACCTGTGGATCGATTTCGTCGATGGTCCCGATATTAGTGACGGCGATGGCATTTTCGTTTGCCAAGAGCAGATGGCCGGTCGCTGGATTCCAAGCCATTCCTCCCAATCCGGCTGGCGCTATGGCGCCGGCGCAGGTGCCGCACGGGGCGGTTTGGTTCGCGGTTGTAAATGCACCTGTCGTGTAGTCGAGAATGGGGCCGTGATGGCACGGGATTGTGTACAGCGTGCCCGAAACCGGAGTGATACCAATTCCGGGGACGAGCGAAGCGGCCGCCGATCCCGAGACGCCGCCGAAGGTCTGTGGATTGGAGGGATCGGGACAGGGAAATGTATCTCCAACGTTGTCTACCGGAACAGGGGTGGGAACATTAAGTCCAATTCCGCCAGAGGCTGTACCTCCCGCGCCGTCGTAATAGATCTGGCCGATGACACAGCTCGGAGGATTAAAGGAAGCACCAGGCGCCGGAGCAACTGTTGTTTGCGAAGTGGCCTGGTAAGGATAGTCGCCGGCGTTATAGCCAGCGAGAGTGAATCCCGCCGGATAGGGACCGTAAGGATATGCCGCGTCAATGGGCAAGCAATGCTGCAACTGGAGGCTGTCCGCTGGGTTCTTCGCAAGAACATGCGTCAGATCGAAGAATGTGATGAAGGGTAGTCCGGGGTCGCCATTGATAATCGCTAGAACCTGATGGGTTGCACCGTCGGCACCCATGACGGAGCCTTCTGCCATTTCGTCGCCGCGATCATCTCCGCAATCGGCGCTAGAACCGGCTTCGCCATTCCACGAAGCCACACAGGGAGCGATGCCTAAGGGGCCGTCATAATCAGCCGAAACTCCAGTGGGTACGTCGGCGATGACCACGGGCTGGGTGGGGGGATTTGTGGTCAAGTCCATCGTGGTCAGGTCGAAAGCCACGAAGCTGGCGCTGCCATTTCCGACAAAGAGAAATTTACCGTCGGGAGTGGTGGTATTGCCGTCAGGCCCGGACATCGGATTGACACCGTTGGCGCGGGAAGCGCAGCACTGCGCGCCGGGGAATCCGCCAAAATTACCGTTGGCACCGAAGCCGGAATCGAGATGAAAGGGAGGATTCCTGCAGCCGAATCTGGTGAAATTGCCGAATACGGTGGCAATGGGCGGAATGCTGGGATCGCAGGGACTAGCGCCATTTCCGGCATCCGTAACAGCATTGGATCCTTGCAGGGCATCGACAGCGATGTCCTGGCCGGTGTCGATCACCACCATGGCCAAGCCAATCCGATCGGAAATGTAGTCGAGATAGTGTCCGGAAGCAGCGGGGTTCGGGGCAATCGTACTAATGTCGAAGGAGTTGAATGGGCCGCCGGGCTCGCCGGTCGGGTTGTGTTCCGGCACAGTCACGACGTTGATGATGGCATAGGCGCCATTCTTGGTGGTGCCGCACGTCGGGCAGTTCGGAGCAGTTCCGCAGCCGCTCAGAATCACAAACAGTGCGATCACAGAAATAGTAAGCAGAATCCTCGGTCTCATCGAATCCCCTCCTGCAATTTCTTCAGGGCCGGTTTGCGGCCGACCCTGCCGATGCCAAACTTGTTTCACCATTGGCCCGCAACGAACTGCGTGCCGCTGCTAGAACCGGAACTGAAGGCGCTGCAGAACCACATAGTAGTTCTGCGGCACGGCGCCAATTGTGCTCGGTTCCTTCAACTGATCGATGGCGACGTTCACCATGTACTTAACCCAATAGTTCGGATACCAGTTGAGTCCCATGGTGTATTCGAAGGTGTGGTAATCAAATGTGGGAACGTAACCCGGCGTGTAATAGTTCAGCAGACTTGTACCGGGTTCGTTAGCCTGGATACCGGTAAATCGGAAAGCAAGTTCCCAGGCTCCCAATCCACGCCCTGCGCCACCCGGGGTTTCGGGGCCGAACAGTGGACGGTGGACGCGAGGCGTGCCATTTTCTGGGCGCTTTTCGCCGGTCAGCAAGTAAGTTGTGCTGAGGTCCCACGCCTTGGCCCGGATGGTGGGCAGGCTCAGGTAGCCTAGATTTCCTACCTGCTCGGAGCCGACGTTCGTGCGATCCATATCGAGTTGATCGTATTCGCCGCGCAGAGCGAAGCGGTCTTTGATGTAAGTAAATTCGCCGTTGTAGCGCTGAATGTCTCCGTTGATGGCGAATTGCGGGAAGAACGTATAAGCGGAGTCGGGCAGCGTGCCCAGGAAGCTTTGATCTCCCGAGAGGCCGCGCGAACGCGCAAAGTCCATCGATCCGCCGATGGCGAACTGTTTGAACCAAGAGCTCTGGGATTTGCGGAACGGATAAAAGCGCAGGCGCCCGATGAATTCCGGCTGGTTGGTGGTATTGACGAGCGCATACCCCTTGCCGTTGAATGCTCCGGCCCAGTACTGCACCACGCCGCCATCGATATCGCCGTGTATGGCCAAACCCGGGCTGCGAAATGCGGAGGCGGCAGAGGGATATAACATCGCCTGGAAGCCGCGCTCAACGAAGTCGATGTTGGTGGAGCCGATGCCGGTTTCCTGAGCGAACGGCACTTTGAATTGGCCTGCCTGAAATTGGAACTCGGGTTTAATTCTTACGTTGAGATAAACATCGCGAACGACGGAACCCGACGTGGAAGCCGCGTCGGTCAGCAATGCGAAATCAAAGTGCGATCCGTAGTTGCCCTGAAAACCGAAGCGGGCGCGGCGCAAGACGAACGTGTCGGCGGGCGCGCCATCGCCCTTGTAAGCGCGATAATCAACATCCACGTAGCCATAGGGGCTGATGCTGAATTGGCCGTCGGAACTGCGAATGAAAAAGTGTTCGCCGTTCCATCCCGCGGTGAGCGGCGGCTCTTTCTTCTGCGCAGCAGCGGCAGCTTGATCGACCATGGCATCCACGGTCGGCGCCGGCTGTATAAGAACAGCGGGCAGCAACCGAGCTCCGAAGTCGTTCGAAGCGTCCATTGTGCGGGTCGCAACCGGAAGGGCTACGGGCTCGATCTCGGCTGATCGGCTATCGCTTGTCCGAGACGCAGCCGCTTGCATCTTTCCTTCGGCCAGCTTCTCGACCAGCGCTTTCAACTCCTCGATGGTCTTGCGCTGCGCCGCTACCTCGCTGCGCAATTGATTGACTTCTTCCTTGGTCGCAGCCACGGGAGCGGCGCTGTTAGTTTTGCTCGCTGGCTCCGCGCCTTGAGCGTGGGCGAACGAACCGGGCGCCATGGATACCACCAGAAGCACGAAAAACGTTGTTAGCGAGCGCATGTGTTTCCTCTCCCGGAATAAAATGCACAACGGCCTGGACTCAAGGCAGGCACACGAATACTGCAGGCGCCGCCTTGTTCGTTCGGGCCACGAACCGAAAGACTTCGAAGTAAAGTTGCGTATGAGTGCGATCCGGTCTGAAGAGCGGACCAGTTACGAGAAGGCGGTTTATCATATCGAAAGAATGAATGTCAAGGAAAAGTTTTTTGGATCACCCTTCAATGGAGCACAGACAAAATTCCTGCCAGCAGAGTCGGGTCGGTAAAAACGCTAGCAGAATTAGCGGCTTCAAGGGAGTGCATAAAGAGATGCATACACGAAAAAAGTTCGTGAAAATCTCGCCATGAAAATTTTTCGCGGCGGCCGAAAACTGCGCGAAAAATTCGAGGAGAGAGATTCGCCGGCGCGATCCTGATAAATTTGGCGTCCCTCTGCGGGCCGTTATACTGGGCGAGTTGTTTCGGTGGATTTGATTTTTCTGTCACCCATGGGATTACACTTCGCTCAGGCCATCGGATTGCTCTTCGCGGCTGGAATCGCCGGCGCCCTGAACGCCTTAGCAGGCGGCGGCAGTTTCATCTCCTTCCCAGCGTTGTTGTTCGTGGGCATTCCGCCGGTGGATGCCAATGCCACCAACACCGTTGCGCTCTGGCCTGGCCTGGTCGCCAGCGCCATGGCTTACCTGAAACGGCTGAACGCTCCGCTTCGCGTGCTCGCGCCCTTGCTTGTGACGAGCCTCATTGGCGGGTGGGCGGGAGCGCTGCTCCTGCTGAAAACTCCACAGCACACTTTTATGCGCCTGGTTCCCTGGCTGCTGCTGGCAGGCACGCTGCTTTTTGCTTTCGGCAACTCGCTGCGCGCCATCGTCGGCAAATCAGCAGTCGTCGACGATCTCCGCGATATTTCCGTGAAGGCCATTGTTCTCGGTTCGATTACCGAGTTGCTGGTGGCGATCTATGGCGGATACTTCGGGGCGGGTATCGGCTTCATGGCGCTGGCCATGCTTGCGCTGATGGGCATGCGCGACATTCATGCCATGGGCGCGATCCGGACGCTGCTCGCGGTGGCGGTTAATGCCGCCGCAGTAATCACCTTTATCGTGGCGCGCGCGGTGTTGTGGCCGCAGTGTCTCGTAATGATCGCCGGTGCGCTCGCCGGAGGCTGGTTTGGCGCACACTACGCCCAGCAAGCCGATCCTAAGAAGGTGCGCGCCCTGGTGATCGGGGTAGGCATCGCGATGACAGCATATTTCTTTATAAAAGCTCGCTAGAGCAAGCCACGCTCATCGTAATAGTCCGCCAGTGAATTTAGCTCCGAATCTACATAATAAGAAAAACTGATAGAAATCAGTAATAGAATTAAATTGACTATCATGGCATTACCGGTGCCAACTATCAAACTGCCTGCCGCCAGCGGCGGGCTGGACGTGGGTATGGACATTGGAGATTGTCAGCTCCATACCGTAATATCAGGTGTTTCGCAAACGAAACGAGGGGCATTAATTATATGAGTGCTTTAGAACAAGTAGACTCCGCGATCCACTTCCCTGTCCTGCAACCGCCTCGCCGCTATTTATTCGGGCCAGGACCGACGATGGTTCATCCCCGAGTTTATGAAGCGCTGGCCAAGCCGATTGTCGGGCATCTTGATCCCTTCTTCATTCAGGTGATGACGGACGTTCAGCAGTTGCTCAAGATCGCGTATGGGACCGAGGCAGGCGCGACGCTGGTGATCTCCGGCACGGGCAGTGCGGGCATGGAAGCCGCAGTGGTTAACTTCGTCGAGCCAGGAACGAAGATCGCAATATTCGCCAACGGATATTTTTCCGATCGCCTGACCGAAATGGCGAAGCGCAACGGCGCCAATATCGTGCGCTTTGAAAAAGCGTGGGGAGAGACTTACACCGACGAGGAAGCGCGCGAGTTCATCAGGCGCGAAAAGCCCAAGGTCGTGGGTTATGTGCACGCCGAGACCTCGACTGGAGCGCTGCAATCGGGGAACGCGATCTGCGCCGCCGCTCACGAAGCGGGTGCGCTCGTGATTGCCGATTGCGTCACCTCGCTCGGCGGCGTGCCGGTGGAGTTTGACAAGACGGGCATCGATATCGCCTACAGTTGCACACAAAAAGGGCTGAGTTGCCCGCCGGGATTGTCTCCCATGGCCATGTCGCCTCGGGCGATGGAATGGCTGCGCGGTCGCAGCACTCCCTCACGGAGTTGGTATCTCGACCTCAAACTGATTCACGATTACTCCACCGTATCGCATCGCTATCATCACACTGCGCCGATTTCCATGTTCTACGCTTTGCGTGAAGCGCTCCTGGTGGTGACCGATGAAGGCATCGAGAAGCGCTGGGAGCGGCATCGCCGTTGCCACCAGCTTTTTGTCAAGGGCATCGAAGCGATGGGCTTGAGTATGCATGTTCCGGAAGAGCATCGCATCACCACGCTGAATACCGTCTGCGTTCCAAAAGGTGTCGAGGAGGCGAAAGTCAGGCAGCGGCTGCTGGACGGCCCGGGCATTGAAATCGCCGGCGGATTCGGCCCACTCGCGGGCAAAGTCTTCCGCATTGGCATCATGGGACCCCTGGCCACGGAAGATAACGTGCAGTTTTTCTTGAAAGAATTTGGGAAAGCGCTGCACGCGGAAGGCTACGCGCAATAGTCCGACGAAGATCATGAACGTAAAAGGCGACAACTAATGACTCTGAAGTCAGTCGTCACACTTCTTGACGTTTTGCAGTTCGCGAACAGTCATACGGCGATTGTCGTTCCCGAGCTGGGCATCAGCGTCACCTACGATTCTCTACGCCAGCAAGTTTTGACCATGGCGGACGCGCTGGCCTCCGCCGGCATTCGCCGCGGGGATGCGGTCGCGATCGCGCTGCCGAATGGGCTGCCGGCGATTGTTAGTTTTCTGGCTGCCTCCATCGCTGGAACCGCCGCGCCTTTAAATCCCCTATATCCCTACGAAGAATTTCTTTTTTTTCTCGGAGACACCAACGCCCGCGTCATGCTTTGCCCGCCGGTGCGAGCGGAGTTCGCGCGCAGCGCGGCCGCAGACCGCAAGATTCCGGTTATCTCGGTCGGAATGACCGATCAGGGCAATGTTCATCTCATCGATGCACCGACCGGAGCTACGGCACCCGAACCTAAGGCGGATGACATTGCTCTCGTCCTCCACACCAGCGGAAGCACAGGCCGGCCGAAGCGCGTTCCGCTGCGGCATTACAATCTCGCCGTGTCGTCGGCGAATATCGCCAACACTTACGCGCTCTCCGAAGAAGATGTTTCGCTCTGCATCATGCCGCTCTTTCACATCCACGGTTTGATTGGCTCGACCATGGCAACTTTGCTGTCTGGCGGGACCGTGGTTGTTCCCACCAAGTTCAATGCGCTCGCTTTTTGGCGGACGGTGCGAGAGCATCGCGTAACCTGGTATTCGGGCGTGCCCACTATGCATCAGCTGCTGCTGGCGCGCGCTCACCACAAACCTGCGGAAGCTGCCACGCTGCGCTTCATCCGCTCGTGCAGCGCGCCGCTTTCGGCCGAGCTCATTCACAAAATTGAGGATCTCTTTGGCGTGCCTTTTGTCGAAGCGTACGGAATGACTGAGGCCGCCCACCAGATGACTTCGAATCCGTTGCCCCCTCGGCATCGCAAAGCCGGATCAGTCGGTGTCGGCGCGGGGCTGCGCATCAGCATCATGGATAAAGAGGGCAATCACCTCCATACCAATGAGCGTGGCGAAGTCGCCATTCAGGGAGCCAACGTGTTTCGCGGATATGCAAATAATCCCGAAGCCAACGCTCGCGCTTTTGTGAATGGATGGTTCCGCACCGGCGACGAAGGGTTTCTCGACGAAGACTGCTATCTGCATTTGACCGGCCGCATCAAAGACATCATCATTCGCGGCGGGGAAAACATCGCGCCGCACGAAGTCGATGAAGTTCTTCTAAGGCATCCCGCCGTTGCCGCGGTGGTCACATTCGGCTGCCTGCATCCCGTGCTCGGGGAGGAGGTCGCCGCCGCTGTCGTCTTGCACGAGCCGGGCAGTACGACCGAGGCGCAGCTCATCAAACACTCGCGCGAGTTTCTAGCGGATTACAAATGTCCCACCAAGATCTACTTCGTAAATAGCATCCCCACCACCGCCACCGGGAAAATTCGCCGCCGCGTGGTGGCCGCTGCGCTTACCGATGACCAGCGCGCATAATCATCGTGCATAATGGCATCGTGGATAGCAAACGATGAAATTCCTGATCGCGGGCGCGGGCGCAATCGGAGCCTATATCGGCGCGCGCATGGCGAACGCCGGTTTCGATGTGACGCTCTTTGCGCGCGGTCCGCATCTTCGCGCCATGCAGGAGCACGGCGTGCAGGTGAAAAGTCCGGAGGGCGATTTTGTAGCGCGCCCGGCCATCGCCAGTTCTCTCGAAGAAGTGGGGCCGATGGACGTGGTCTTCCTCGGTGTGAAGGCGCACGGCCTGCCGCAACTGGCGCCACAATTGAAGGCGGTGCTCGGTCCGGATACCACGGTGGTCAGCACGCAGAATGGAATTCCGTGGTGGTACTTTCAGGGTTTCGGTGGCGAGTGGGAAGGGTTGCGACTGGAGCGCGTTGATCCTGGCGGCGTGATCTCCGCGGCGATCCCAGCCAATCAGGTGGTCGGCTCGATCGTTTACTTTTCGACCGAGATTCCGTCACCCGGCGTGATTCAGCACATTGAGGGCAATCGCATTTCGCTTGGCGAGCCCGACGGTTCGCGCTCCGATCGCTGCCGGCGAATTGCCGAGGTGCTGATCGCTTCGGGATTGCGCTGCCCGGTTACGACTCGCCTCCGCCACGAGATTTGGGTGAAGGTGCTGGGCAATGCGTCTTTGAATCCAGTCAGCGCGCTGACGCGCGCCACGCTGGTGCAGATGGTCCGCGATCCTGGAGTTTCTACGGTGATCCGCAGCATCATGGAGGAAGTTGAGGCGGTCTCGCACAAACTCGGCATGGAGTTGCCCGTCTCGATCGATCAACGCATGGCGGGCGCGGAGAAAGTGGGTGAGCACAAAACTTCCATGCTTCAGGATCTCGAGGCGGGCCGGCCCATGGAACTGGAAGCGCTGGTGGGCGCGGTCGTAGAACTTGGCGAACGGGTGGGCCTTCCGATGACCTGCACGCGGACTGTCTATAACTGCACTAAACTCCTATCCCAGTGTGCTATACCTCGACAGCTACGATGAGCGGCAGGCTGAGTTGGGACGTTCTCCTCGTCTTTACATTTCTCTACTAAAAATATATCGACGGAGGGGCTTGACAGAGGCCGAGACAGCGGGAGTATACTCCGTTCGTTGCTGGTCCACTTATCGGACCACTTGCCCATGCCCTCTCCGATCAAATCCGACTTCGAGGCAGTCCGAAGAAACAAAGTTTACGAAGAAGTTGCCAAGCAGATCGAGCGCCTCATTCTAACGAAACTGAAGCCGGGTGACAAACTGCCCTCCGAGCGGGAACTGGCGGAGATGCTCCAGGTAAGCCGCAGTTCCATACGAGACGCAATTCGGGGTCTGGAACTGATCGGCTTAGTGGAGCCGCGTCAAGGCGCGGGAACCATCGTTCGCGAACTGTCGGCCGAGACGCTGGTCAATCCTTTTGCCAGCGCACTCAAGCATCGCAAGGAAATGGTCAGCGAGCTTCTGGATTTCCGTAAGATGCTGGAGCCGCCATTGGCGGCGCGCGCCGCCACGCACGCGGACGCCGACGAAATTGCGGAGATGGACGATATCCTGCGCCGGCAGGAAGCGAAACTCGCCAGCGGAGATCCGGCGATCGCCGAGGACGCGGAATTTCACTATGCCGTCGCGCTGGCATCGGGCAACAGTGTCGTGCTCAAGGTGCTCGATATTCTCATGGACATGCTGCGCGACACGCGCGAGCGCTCTTTGCAGGTAACTGGCCGCCAGCAGAAATCGATTGCCGGCCACTGGAAGGTTTTGAACGCCATCAAACGCCATGATGGCGAAGCGGCGAAGGCAGCGATGCGGCGTCACATTGAAGACGTGGAAGAGATCGTACTTGATAAGTTTTGAGAAGGAATTGGTCCGTCACTCATCGATCGATCACTCTATGACCGAGAACGGTCCACAGTCGCTCACGGAAGCCCTGACGCTTCGTGTTGCGGAAGCTCGCGTCGAAGACGTGGGCCATGCCATTGCGCGGCTGGCGCCTGTCGACCTGCAGCGGCTGGGCGGGCAAGCGGGATCAGTGTTGAAGATTACCGGTAACACCATCGGCGTGGCGCGCGCCGAACTCTCTGACGACGGCCACGAGGGCATGATCCAGATCGACGGCACGTGCCGCAGCAATTGCGGCGCTGGTTTGCAGGAGCAGGTAACGGTGACTCCTGTCGAATGCGAGCAAGCCGTGGCGGTCCGCCTCGTGCCTTTGTGGGTTGGCGCCGCGCCCGCGACTATCGCTCCTGATCGCATGCTGGAGGATTTGGTCAACGTGCCGGTAATGACGGGCTGCGTCGTGCGCGTGCCAACGTTTGCCAAGGCGGTGAACTTTCAGGTTGTGCGCACGATTCCGTCGGGGCCGGTAGTGATCGGGAAGCGCACGGATATTCGCGTGGTCGAGGGCGAGCAGACGGCGGCCCGCGCTCCGTCGGTCTCTTACGAAGATATCGGCGGCCTCGAGCGTGAAGTGGCGCGAGTGCGGGAGATTGTCGAACTGCCGCTGAAGTATTCGCGCATCTTCGAGCGCTTGGGCATTCTCGCCCCGAAGGGCGTGCTGCTGTATGGGCCGCCGGGCACGGGAAAGACGCTGCTGGCGCGCGCCGTCGCCGCCGAAAGCCGGGTGCATTTCATCCATCTCAACGGACCGGAGATTATGCGCAAGTTTTACGGCGAGAGTGAGGCCAAACTGCGCGAGGTCTTCGAGGAAGCGGCGCGGCATGCGCCGGCGATTCTTTTCATTGACGAGATCGATGCGGTGGCTCCGAAGCGCACGGAAGTTGCGGGAGAAGTGGAGAAGCGCGTCGTAGCGCAGCTGCTCAGCTTGATGGATGGCTTTGTAGCGCGCGGCCAGGTCATCGTCATTGGCGCGACTAACATTCCTGAAGTGCTCGATCCGGCGCTGCGGCGGCCGGGACGATTTGATCGCGAGATTGAAATTGGCGTTCCGAACACGCAGGCGCGGCTGCAGATTCTCAGAATACATACGCGCGCTATGCCGCTTGCGGCCAACGTCGACCTGAAAGAGATCGCCGAACATTCGCACGGCTTCGTCGGCGCGGACCTCGAAGCGTTGGGGCAGGAAGTGGGCATGATCGCTTTGCGCCGATTCCTCTCGGCCGTCCCGGTTGAGGCGGGGGGCGCGGATGCAGCTGAGTTGGAACGGCTGCAGGTGACGCGCGACGACTTTCTCGCGGGTCTCAAGGAAGTGGAGCCGAGCGCGACTCGCGAATTCTTTATCGAAAAGAGTGCATCGACGTTTGCCTCGCTTGGCGGACTGCACGAGGTGAAACGGCTGCTGGATGCGGTATTCGAGCATTCGCATGTGCGCGACGAAATTTATGAGCAGGTTGGGCTGGCGCCGCCGCGCGGCATCCTGCTGACCGGACCGTCGGGAACGGGAAAGACGGCGATGGCGCGAGCGCTCTCCGGTGAGAAGCAGATTCCGCTTATCGCCATTGACGGGCCGCAACTGTATTCGAAGTGGCTGGGGGAATCGGAGCGAGCGCTGCGCGAGGTTTTCAAAAAGGCCAGACGGGCGGCGCCTTGCATACTCTTCTTCGACACGATTGACGCGGTCGCTCCCAAGTTTGGCGGGGATCAGTTTGGCACGGACGTTTATCAGAGGATTCTCAGCCAGCTTTTGCGCGAGATCGATAATCTGCGCGACGTCAAAGGCGTGATCTTGCTTGCGGCCACCAATCGGCCGGAGCGAATTGATCCGGCACTTTTGCGGAGCGGGCGCTTCGATTATATTTTGCGCTTCTCGAAGCCCGATGTGGCGGAACGCGCGGCCATCATGCAGCTTTGTTGCCGGCGCGTACCGGTTGCGCCTGATGTCGATTTCAATGAGTTTGCGGAGAAAATGGATGGACTTACGGGAGCGGATATCGAGAGCCTGTGTAAGAAGGCGACGCTCTTTGCGATTGCGGAGTTTGAAGAGGGGACTCGGGTTGGGCCGTTTGCTGTCTTACGCAGCGATTTTCTCGCGGTTTTAGAGTCTGATCGTGGCAGTCCGAAGCAGGTGGCAGTTATCAGCAAGTGGAAAAAAACTAATGGGTTGAGTAACGGCGCCGGGAATAAATACCCAGACGCCTCCGACTAAGTCGCACCAACCAGGTAAGAACGAGGTTTGAATATGAGTTATACGGAACTTACAGTTTGGACACGCGGCATCATCATGGACAAAGAGGGGCGCGACATTGTCAACTCTGTCTCTGCTTCGGCCCGCATTGAGGGTAAGTACGCGCAGGCGATGGAGAATTATGTCGACAACCCCGATCGCACTAACTGCCCTACGCGTAAGTATTGCCGGGTGAGCGATAGCGTCCTTGAGAACGAGCTCACTTATGAGAACGAGCACCCTAACATCGTCGTGCTGGTGGAAGGGACGATGGTGAAGGGCTGGGATTATATGCGCGGGATGCCTCCAGGTGGAACGCTGGTGATCAATACCCATTACACGCCGGATTACATGATTCGCTTTGTGCCGGGCCCCGAGCGATTGTCTCAACTGGTTTGCGTCGATGCGGCCAAACTGGCCGACCACAAGTGGCTTTACTATCGTTTGGGCGAGCTTGGGCTCGATCGACTTTCGACTGAGGGTGCGGCGGAGCGCAATAAGTCGATTGCGCCGGATATTGCCGCTCCGCTGATTGCCGCGGTGATCAAGACTACGGGCATCGTCAAAATGGAGACGATTGAGCCGATGATTGCGAATAAGCACGCGTTCGAGATGGCACTCAAAGAGTTACACATCATGAAGCTTAGCCCGGTGGCGGCTTAAATCGGTCGTTCGTCGTTCGCCGTTCGCAAAACCTGAGGTACTGACGACTAACCACTAACGACTCGCAGCCGCAGACTGAATAGGAATTACAGGAAGGAATCCATGTCGACTAAAGATACTCATATTCCCGATTGGTTAAAGGTTCCATTTGCTGGCATTACACCCGCGCCTACACAGGAAAAGGGTCAGGACTTATTCCCTACTGGTAACTGGCGGTCGATTCGACCGGTATATCGCGACAAGTTACCACCCTGTAACAACGCTTGCGGAACCAACGAGAAGATCCAGGGGTATCTCGACTTAGTGAAGCGAGGCAAGTATCTGGATGCTTATGCGCTGATCAAGGAAGACATGCCCTTCCCCTCGGTTACTGGCCGTGTGTGTTATCACCCGTGCGAGGCGGCATGCAATCGTGGAAAGTACGATGAGGCCATTTCGATTCGCGCGGTCGAGCGCTTTCTCGGCGACCTCGGACAGGCGCTGAAGAAAGATGTGGTGAAGGCGGGCAAGCCAAACGGGAAGAAGGTTGCGGTCGTCGGATCGGGTCCGGCGGGGCACAGCGCGGCTTATCAACTGGCGCGACTCGGCTACAAAGTTACGATTCTTGAAAAATCGCCGAAGGCGGGCGGGCTGAATCGCGGCGGCATTCCTGATTGGGTGCTGCCGCAGGATGTGTTGGATCGCGAGATTGAGCGTCTGGTCGAACTTGGGATCACGATTAAGACTGGCGTTGAGGTTGGCAAGGACGTCAGCTGGGACGATTTGAAAAAGGATTATGACGCGGTCGTGCTGGCGGTCGGACTTACGGAACCGAATAGCGTGCGCGCCGAGGGCGAAGATAAGAAGGGCGTGCATTATGGACTTCCCTTCCTGCGCGACATTGGGATGGGCGCGTCGAAAGTGAAGCTGGGTGCGCGGGTTGCGGTGATTGGGGGCGGAAATACTGCCATCGATTGCGCTCGCGAAGCGCTGCGGCAAGGTGCGGTTGAAGTGACCATGATCACGGTTGAGGGCAATAGCACAGAAATGCCGGCATCGCCCGAAGATCTGCATGACATGCTCGAAGAGGGCGTGGAGTTGATGCATGGGCGCGCTGTAACGGCAGTGCTGGGCAATGGCAGCGTCGAGGCGTTGCAACTGCATCCGGCGCGCTTTTCGGGCGCGATCAATGCTTCACCGATCAACGTGGATCGCGACGCGGCGGCCGAGCGCTTCCCTGCCGATAACGTCATCATCGCGGTCGGACAGCACGCTTCGCTGGCTTGGCTGCCACAGGAATTCAAGAACGAGCGCGGCACGATCAAGATCGATCGCTTCGGGCGCCTGGGTAATACGAACTTCTTTGCGGCGGGCGACATCGTGCAACTGGGCTCGGGTCAACCGCTGATGGTGGTGAATGCGGTGGGTGATGGCAAGCGCGTCGCTTTCAATCTTGACAAGGTGATGCGCGGTGAAGCGCTGGAACCGCGGACGATTCCGATCGATGTGATCTTCGATTTGAATCGCATGAACATGACCTACTTCCCACACTTCCCGCGGGTGCAGCAGGAAATGCTGCCGCCGACTAGCCGGCGCAAGACGCAGCAGGAAGTGATTCAGGCATTCACGGAAGAGCAGGCGGTGGAGGAGGCGGGGCGCTGCTTCAGTTGCGGCACTTGTAATGCTTGCGACAATTGTTACCTGGTTTGTCCGGAGCCTTGCATCGCGCGCCCAGAGCGGTCGAACGGGATGTATAAGATTCTGGTCGACTATTGCAAAGGGTGCCGCGTGTGCATCGAAGAGTGCCCGACGGGCTGCCTTGAGGGCGTGCCCGAGCTCGACTTCGATACGGGCGTAGTGCGCATGGACACGGCGTTCGCGATCTCGCCGGGATTGCATGGGCGGCAGGCGGAAGAGTTGCGGAACCTTGCTAGCCGGCCGGCTAAGGATATTTAGCGGCTCGCTGGATGCTTTGGTGGTTCGGCAGGAGTGTGGCGGGAATAGGGGTCCTTCGACTGCGCAACTGCTTCGCTTCGCGAAGCGGTTGCTGCGCTCAGGATGACACAGAGATTGGAGTGAACTATGGCTACGGCAACGGCTCTTAAGAAGAAGATGGTGCGAATCAATGGATGCGTGGCGTCGGCGCAGGCGGCTAAGTACGCGGATGTGGATGTGATTGCGGCGTATCCAATCCGTCCTTATACGGCGACCATGATGGCGCTGGCGCAGATGGTGGCGAACGGCGAACTGGACGCCGAATACATCGTCGCCGATAGCGAGCACTCGCAACTGAGCATCTCGCATGGCGCATCGTCGAGCGGAGCGCGGGTGTTTACGGGGAGTTCGGGGGTGGGCGTGCAGTTTGCTTACGAGCTGTATTCTCCGATCTCTGGCAGCCGCATGCCGGTGCAGATGATGATTGCTGATCGGACGCTTGATCCGCCGGGAGATTTTGGATCGGAACATACGGACGCGCTCTCGACGCGCGATATGGGATGGCTGATGGGGTGGTCGTGCGATGCGCAGGAGGCGTTTGACAATCATCTGATTGCTTATCGGATTGGGGAGGATCCGCGGGTACTGTTGCCGCAGATGGTGTGCCAGGATGGGTTTTTCGTCTCCCATATCACGGGCGATGTGGAGTTGCCGGACTCGGGACAGGTGAAGGAATTTCTGCCTCCTTATAAGCATCCTTATCCGCTCGATCCACGGCATCCGGTGTCGCACGGGCCGCAGATCATGCCGGAGCAGGGACCGCCGCTGCAGTTGGAGCGGGCGCGGGCGATGGAAGGATCGATGGCGGTGATCGAGGAAGTGCATGAGGAGTTCGGGAAGATCTTCGGGCGGCACTACGATCCGTGGCTCGAAGAGTTCATGACGGATGATGCCGAGGTCGTGTTCTTCCTGCAGGGGGCGCATGCGGTGACGGCTAAGTTTGCGATTCAGCATATGCGCGACAAGGGGCTGAAGGTGGGGATGGTGCGGCTGCGGACGATCCGGCCTTATCCGACTGAACAGGTTCGGGAATCGCTTAGCAAGTTTAAAGTCGTGGGTGTGATCGAGACCAACATGGGGCTGGGCAGCGTCAGCAGCGGCGGGTCGCTCTATGCTGAAGTCTGCGCGGCGCTCTATGAAAGTGATCGGCGACCGCTGGTCATCTCATTCATGGCGGGCATGGGCGGCGAGGCGATTGTGTTGAAGGAATTTTACTGGATGACGGAGAAGATGAAGGAAGCGCAGAAGCGCGGCAAGATCGAGAAGCGGACGCACTGGGTTGGGTTCGAAGAGTGAGGCTGCGGAATTGGCCTGCGTTTAGAGAGGGCTTAACCACAGAGGACACTAAGGAACACTAAGGAAATCTACCGGCTGCGTTTGTTGTGGCAGCACGATAGTTTTTTGAAGCTTCAATAGACGAGTTTGTTGGAGGATATCCAAATGGCAACCATAGAAGTTCAGCGGCAAGTGCTGCCGATACTTGGCAGTCCGAATCAGGGAGCGCGTTTTTATAATCCCGAATTGCCTTCGTCGGAACCGTTTGTGCCGGGGCACCGCACTTGCGCGGGCTGCGGGCCGTCGATTCAATACCGGATGACGAGCAAGGCGGCGGGCGAC
The DNA here is from genome assembly GCA_963822025.1 of uncultured Acidobacteriaceae bacterium. Lineage (GTDB taxonomy): Bacteria > Acidobacteriota > Terriglobia > Terriglobales > Acidobacteriaceae > Acidiflorens. Next base: position 765,379 of record CAWGFW010000005.1, read on the forward strand.
AACACGATTCTGGTCGGACCGACCGGGTGCATGTATGTGGCGAACAGTTCATATCTGTGCACGCCCTACAATGTGCCGTGGGCGCACACGCAGATTGGCAGCTCGGGGAGCTTTACGGCGGGCGTTGCGGCGGCGTATGAGGCGATGATCCGCAAGGGCAAGTGGAAGGGTGAATTTCCGAATATTATCTGCGAGGCGGGCGACGGCTCGGCTTCGGACATAGGCCTCGCGTCGATTTCGGGCGCGCTCTATCGCAACCACGATTGCCTGATCATCTGCTATGACAACGAACAGTATGCCAACACTGGCATACAGGCTTCGTCGCGCACGCCTTATGGCGGGATGACGACGTTCTCGCCTCCGGGGCCGGAAGTGCCGGAGGGCAAGAAACTTTATCCGAAAGATCTGGCGCGCATGATGGCGGCGGGTCATCCACATTGTTATGTGGCGACGGCTAGCGTGGGCTATCCAATCGACTTGATGAACAAGGTGCGCAAGGGGCTCAACCATAAAGGCGCGGCTTACCTGATGATCTACACGCCGTGCCAGAAGGGCTTTGTGTATGAGACGCCGCGCTCGATCGATTTGGGGCGGCTGGTGGTGGAGTGCGGACTGTATCCGATTTGGGAGTGGAGCCCGGAGCAGCGCGCTTTTGATTACAGCTTCCGCCCGGCGAACATGCGGCCGGTGTCGGAGTATCTGAAGTTGCAAGGGCGCTTCGGCCATCTGCACGCGGAGCACATTGCTAACTTGCAGAAGTTCGCCAATGAGCAATGGCGGATGATGGGCGTCGCGCTACCGGAGGCATTGATCAAGGCGGCGGATGCCAAGAACCTGGTTAACATGGCGGCGGCTGAAGAGGCTGCGACAGTGGCGGAGACGGTATGACGACACAAGGGAATACACCTGCTGCTTCATCTGCAGCTTCATCCGCAGTTTCACCCGCAGTTCCACCGGCGGCTGCGGCTCCTGAAGCGCAGGAGAGTTATATTGTCAGCGAAGGCAAGAAGCGCGGGTCGTCGCGGGATGTGCGGGCGGAAGCGGCGTTTGACCGCTTCTACACGGTGCTGCGGGTGCATGGCGGGGACGCGATTCTTACCGACAACTGGCACACCAACGAGGTGCTCAACCACGCGCGCGGGAACTTCGAGGGCTACACCTTTGCGATGCGGACGCTGGAGGCTTGGGGTGCGATGATCGAGAATGACCATCGCGCTTATTACACGGCGGGCGGGCGCATCTGGGTGATGGACATAGAGCCTTGCGCGGCGAAGAAGCCGCGGCTGCCGGGGACTGGTCCGGCGAAGAAGTAGCGGGCTGAAATTGCGCCGCATCCTGCTCATTGACGACACGCCGGAGATTGCCGAGTTGCTGACGTTCTCGCTGCGCGACCGCGGTTATGAGGTCAGGGCTGAGGGCTTCACGCCGATGGTCAACGAACTGGTGGTCGAACAGCGCGCGGATGCGGTGGTGTTGGATTGCACCTCGTACGAGATGAGCGAGGCGCTGTTTGACGCGGTGCGCAATCATCCGAATCACGGCGAGCTTCCGGTGGTGATCATCAGCGATACTCCGGAGGTGGCAGACGCTAGTCTGCGATCGCGCAAGGCGCAGAGAGTGTTGCTGGTACCGAAGCCGTTTACCGGGGCGCAAGTGGCGCGGGCGCTGGATGAGTTGCTGGCTTCGTGAGCCTTAGTGATTTGGCGGCGATCTCCCTCAGGGGCTAAAGCCCGCATTTTTGTTGGCTCCAGGGGCACGGCTAAAGCCGCGCCCTGCCCTAAGCTGCCGTGCATCGACTTTTCCTGCAACCGCTGAAGGCGTGCCCTCTTCAAACTACAGCGCGCTGAGAGAGTGGTGATTTGACAGGCGCACGTTGGAATCAATATGGCATTGTGGAGCATGGACGAGTGGCGGTATCTGGAGCGCGAGGTGGTCAGCGACCCGAGCGGGCGGCAGTGGACGGTGGCGTTGATGGATGTGCTCGGGCAGGAGGGCGATCCAGCCATGCCGAACAAATTGGTCGAGTTGCAGTATTCGTCGGGGCGGTATTTTACTTTGGTCTATTCGCCCACAGGCGGACTGCAACGGGAGCGCGGCTATACGGCGCTACCGGAAGCGGAAGATGCTTATCGCGAGTTGCTGGTGGCGGTGATCGATGGGAGTCTGGATCCTACGCAGCCGGTGTTTCGGGAGGGGCTGGAGGATTGAGGGTACGCTCCCTGGGCGGGCTAAGCAGTTTGCTGAAAACTTTCGATCGCTGCGCTCGGCCCGTCAACGGGCATTTCATTTCGAAGAATTTACGGTATCGCTGAAGCGATACCCTGATACGAAACGCGTCATTGCGCCCACGCCCCAAGCCATGTGTAGGCGTGCAGGATGGGATTGGTAAAGGTCAGGGAGGTCGAAAGCGCTCCGCCGCGCACCGACGCCCAGGAGCACGCACCGTAAGGCAAGGTGAAGAGCATCGTCCAGCCCGGAGGCGGATCGAAGTCCCACAGGTTCGTCAGTCCGCCGCCGAGACAGAAGATGGCGATGAAATTTCCATCAGGCAAATGCAGCGTCCCACTGGCGACGGTTTCCTGCACGTGCTGCTCGCCGCCGGCTTTCGGGTCGTCTTGCGCCGATAGCACCCAGTGGAAAAATTTTCCCGGCACTTCACAAACACCTGACGCTGTGTCGGTGGCTACGCCGTACCATTTCACGACGAGATCGCCGCTGCTCCCGCTGGCTAAGATCGCGGCACCCATTCCGTATTCGTTTCCGGGCGAATAGAAAACATCCAGTTCGCGGTCGTTCGTTTCAGCGGTGAAGCCGGTTGAGCGCAAGGTGTTGGGGGATTGCACGTAAGTGGTGGACCAGAGAAAAGGCTGATCGCCTGGCTGCTGGATGGACCAGCCAGAGATTGTGTTGGAGTCGCCAGAAGCGGCGTCAGTTGCGCAGTTGAACGGAGTTGAGGCTTGGGTCCACGCGCATGGGACAAAAAACAAAGGGAAGACAAACGTGGCGAGTTTCATGTTATACAGCCTCCTCGCGGAGATCGTGCGCGAAGATTTTACTTTCTTCGGTTCAGATTGGGGATGGTGCGGAGGTGGGGCGTCGACCACCACGAACAGGCGGGCGGCATCGCGCGACGGTGGAGCGCTGCGGCATCCTCGCTAAAAAATTTTCCTCCGGTCTAATGGAATCATTGGGTTAGACAAAAATTCCTGCCAAATCTTTCGGTTTAAATGACTTATATGGAAAATATTGCGGAATAAGGAGTTAGTGGCAGCTCTCCTGGGCTGTCTGATTTATTTCTGAGTTCGGGAAGGTTGAGGGATTTGGAATCTTCAGGTCGGCAGCTGCGGCGTCCTGGAAATTTGAGTCATGAAAATTCGAATCGTGGAGGTTTGAATCGTGCTGTCGAGTTTCTTTGGCGCTTGCTGAGAGCTTTGTGCTCTCCGGGGGATTTGTGCTTTCCAAGGGTGTTGCGCTCTCTGAGAGTTTTGCGCTTTCCGATGGGGATGCTTTCTTGAAGAGGCGCATTTGCTCGCTGTTTTCGTGGAAGCGGCGAATTAGTTCCCTGATGTACTGGGGAGCGCCGTTCTTTATCGGTTCGGTTTTGTTCGGCGGGCGGGTTTCGGAGGGCTGGTTGTCGACGGCGCTTTTCTGGCGGTTGGTTTCGTTCAGCGTTTCGGGAAGGGTTTCCGCGGTTTCGTAGTCGGGGTCGAAGGTGGCGGGGCCGTCGGCGAATCGATCCTCGACGGCGGTGGGATCGACGACGACCTGGGCGGACTTGGGTTCGAAGGAGGTGAACTTGACGTTGGCGGCGGCGAGGCGCAGGGCGCGAAGCAGGAGCGTAGCGGTGGGAAGATCGACGTGCTTCATGACGAGCAGGCGAATGACTTCGCCGATTCCGAGTTGGATAGAGTTGGCGTCCTCGAAAGAGGAGCTGAAGATCAGTTCGGGCTGGATTTTGTTGTTCAGGACGGCGCAGTGTTGGTGAAAGAAACAGCAGCGTTTGGCACGAAGGGCGGGCGATCCGCACTGGATGCCGTTGACTTTGATGTGCTGGCAACGGTGGAAGGTGATGGGTGGTGTCGGCATTTGGGCTCCTTGGATCAGGTGACAGGTCTTAGGCGACAGGCGATGGGCGACAGGTGACAGGAAAAGCCTGTGAAATAGAAAAGGGCGCGGAGGTTAATCCGCACCCTTTTTCTGCTTCTATTCTTATTATATCAATTTGAGTGGGGGTGTACCGACACGGTTTTGGGATTTATTTTTTGTGGTGGGTCAGTGAGTTAGCGGGGAAAATGTGAAGAGGGGGGATTGACAAGAATTTGGGGGTGGCCGGTCGAACCTCATTCTCGTTGGTTAATTCGCAGATTTCCCAAGATGCGAAATCCAAGTTTTTTCAGCACTCTGTAAGGGCAAATTGTTTGGGCCATTTGCGGTGCGGCAATGACCGCCAGAAATAAAGTGCGCACAAAATTTCCCAGGTTGACGGATCATAGTTGGCGGATCATTTTTCGGAGATCATTTTTCGGAGATCAGTTTTCGGAGATCAGTTTTGGGAGATCAGTTTCTTGCAGAGCATGTTAGGGTAACAATTTGCGCTGGCGATTTTGATGGCCACGCTACAGCTTCCACGCAAGGTTTTCCGGTTAGGTTCGCGCTATGTCCCAGTCTCCAAACCCAGCCGTGCCGCAGCAGGTGGCGCCTCTGCTTGCGCTGGCCCGTAATTTTCTCAGAGCCGGGCGACCAGGCGATGCGATCGCGCCGTTGCGCGATGCCGCGCTGCTGCAACCGTCTAATTCCGCCATCCAGCACGATCTCGGCCTCGCGTGCCTCGAGGTCGGCCGCGTATCGGATGCCATCGCGGCATTGCAGCGGGCCGTTGCCAGCAACCCGCGGTACGGCGATGCACACTTCCGACTGGGAATCGCTTTGGAGAAGCTGGGTAACGTCGGCGAGGCGATCGTTGCGTACAGCCGCGCCACTCAGCTGCTCCCATCGCTGGCCGAGGCGTGGTTCCGCGCCGGCTCCCTGGCCTACACACTGGGCCATCGCGACCAGGCGATCGGCTGTTTCGGCCGCGCGGCCGCGACCGCAGCGAAGACCAGCTACGGCCGCCTGGCCAAGGCGCGGGCGCTGCTGATCGAGGATCGTAATCAGGAAGCCGAACAAGTATTGCGAGAGGCGCTGGCGGCCGATCCGACGAACGCCATGGCGTACGAGTTGCGGGGAAACCTGCTGTCTGAGCTTGGCCGTTTCGACGAGGCCCGCGCATGCTTCGAACGCGCGATCGCGATCGCGCCGATGCTGGCGGGAAGCTACTACGAATTGGTTCGGTGCCGTCCGGTCACGAGCAAAGACAATGATGAGGGTCTGCTTAAAGCGATGGAAGCCGCCGTGGCGACACCGGGACTGGAAGCGGCGCAATGCTTGCGGGTTCACCTCGCGATTGGCAAGGCGGCGGAAGATCTTGGCGACTACGCCTTGGCGATGCAGCATTTCGATGCCGCCGATACGGTGCGCCGCGGCACTGTGCGGTTCGACTCAGCCGCGTTCTCGCTCGAGATCGACCGCTTGATTGGCCGGTGTACGCGCGAATGGATCGCGCGCGCGTCTGAGCTTGGCAGCTCGGATGCGACGCCGGTGCTGATCATCGGCATGCCGCGGTCGGGCACGACTCTGGTGGAGCAGATCGTCTCGATGCATCCAGAGGTCGGGGCGGGCGGCGAGTTGCATTTCTGGAACCAGCGCGGAGCGGAGTGGCACCGCTCCGATGTTGCGGGGAACGGTGTTGCGGGGAACGGTGTTGCGGGGAACGAGATGCCTTTCGTCTTCCCGGATTTTCTGGCGAAGGCGGCGGCAGACTATCTTGGCGTGTTGCGCGCGATTGCGCCGAGGGCGGCGCGAGTGACCGACAAGATGCCATTCAACTTTCTCTGGGCGGGGCTGATCCACGTGGCGTTTCCGCGGGCAACTATCATCCATTGCCGCCGCGCTGCAATCGATACGGCGCTGTCGATCCATCAAACCCATTTCCGTCCGGGCATGGCGTTTCCGACGGGAGGCGCCGAACTGGTCGCTTATTTCCGCGACTACGAGCGGATCGCCGATCATTGGCGGAGGGTGCTGCCGGCGGAGCGCTTCATCGAGGTCGATTACGAGGAGCTGACCGGCGCGCCCGGGCCAGTCATACGGCGGATCATCGCGGCCTGCGGACTGGCGTGGGACGATGCGTGCCTGCGGCCGGAATCCAATCCGCGGGCGGTGAGCACGCCGAGCAAGTGGCAGGCGCGGCAGCCGATCTATCGCACTTCAGTCGCGCGCTGGCGGCGCTACGAACCGTGGCTGGGGGCGCTGCGCGCGCTCGTTGATGTTAATCAGAATCTATGACGGGTCTGGACACGGGTAGCGCCTGATCTTGATTGGGCTGGAACAAACCACCTCACAGCAAAAACTCGAAGACAACATCGACGAAACGGACTCTGCTTAACGTGGAGCTACGCGCGTCACAATGCACGAGAGAAGTTCAGCCCCCTGTAACAGAACTTTCACTCGATCTTCATAGTTCCTTAATAAGCCCGTAACGATTGGCACCTACTATCCGGCTCGTAGTTCCATGCCAATCTTTCCACTCCACGTCGCACGGCCGATTCCCGGTTGCTGAGAACCAAAAATCAATGAGGAGAACTATGTCACGAAAAATGGCTCGAAATCATTCGCTAAGCAGGCGTCGTGCCCATTGTCTGCGGATGCTCGTCGTCCTGGCAATGGCAGCGGCTCTGAGCGTTTTGGCGCTCGCGCAGTCGCAAGAGTTCCCGACTTACACACCCGGCGAGAACACGAACGCGAGCACGGGCCCGACCTACTCGGCGCCTTTGTCCGATCCGTGGGTCGCCAGCGATGGCACGATCATCACGCCCGCAGGCACCCAGGTCTACCTCGGCATCACGACCCGGGCCAAGGCCGTCGCCCTCAACCCCTCGGGCAACGGAACCGCCGCCGTGCTTCAGATGGGAGCCCCACAGTCCGTCTCGATTTTCTGCGTCGCCACGGCCGGCTGCGATGGCGGGACCTACGCGCAAGGCCAGGTCATGCAGAACTACATTCCGTCCAAGACCAACAGCGGTAGCTCCATGGGTATCACCTATACGCCGAATGGGGCGTACCTGCTCTTTAGCCAGGACGGCGACTACGGCCCAGCCTACGTTGCCATCGCGAGCGTCGGCTCGACCGGCTTGCTCTCCAATTACTCTGAGGTCAGCGTTCCGCTCGACGTCGACGGTGGCGGCTATCTGACCAACGTTACCTGCTATCCGTGGGTCGCTCCGTTCAACACTGCCAAGGCACCGCCGTCCGGCAGCCCGCCGGGGACCACGGGCAGCATTGAAATCCCGTGCGGGCAGACCGTCTCGCTTGTATCAGATGGTGCGCCGACTTCCTATCCGATGGGCATCGCGGTCACTCCGAATGGCAATACTGCTTACGTGGTGCTGGACAACAACGACACGATCACGAGCATAAACCTGACGGGAACCCCGGTGGAAGGTCCGGAGATCCGCGTCGGTCAGGTTCCGAACAACATCCTGATCAACAGCGCCGGCACTTACGCCTACGTTGCGAATGAGGCGGGAAAGGTTCCTACCGCGAGCAGCTTCCAGGGGTATTCGAACGGCACGCCGGTCATCGCCGAATATCCGACTGGCGCGACGAGCGATGGGACCATTTCCGTCGTGAACCTGTCCACGTCCAAAGTCACGAAGACCATCACGGTGGGTCTGCACCCGACGGGTTTGGCCTTCTGGACCAGTGGGTCGACCACCTACCTGTTGGTCGCCAATGCCTATGACGACACGATCTCGGTGATCAACACGAGCACCAATACGGTGTCGTCGACGATTAATCTCGATCCCTTCCTGGCTGGGCTGGGGGTCACAGTGCCCAAAGGACTCGTGACCGCGGTGGGGCCAAACGCGATCGCCGTCGACAATTCAAACAACGCCTACGTGGCGCTCTATAATGCGAATGCGGTTGCCGTAATCGACCTGAATATCCAAGTTGTTTTGGGCCTGATTCCGACCGGCTATGCGCCGAGCTCGGTCGTGTTCGACGCGACGGACGGCGAACTGCTCGTCGCCAACGACAAAGGCCTTGGCACCACGGGCTACGGCGTAGCGCCGCCTCCGACGAATACGTTCGAAAATTCGTACGGTAAAGAATTCGGCGCGATCGACTTTAACACCCACCAGGACCTCGGCACCGTGAGCATCATTCCCCTTGCGAGCCTGAACCTGCCGGCGCTGACGACGCAGGTTCTATACAACAACCACTGGGATCTCACGGCAAATATCGAGTCTGCCTCCGGTGGCAGCAGCAAGACTCCGCCGGTCGCGATCCCGGCCAAGATCGGCTCGCCTTCGCTGATCAAGCACGTCTTCCTGATCATCCGTGAAAACCGCACCTACGATCAGATCCTGGGCGACGTGACTGCCGGCAACGGCGACGCCTCCCTCGCAACCTTCGGCGATAACTCGACCTACACACCTTACCCGGTCGTAACACCCAACGCGCACGCGATCGTGCAGCGCTTCCCGCTGCTGGACAACTACTACAACCCGAGCCGCCAGTCGGCGGACGGTCACAACTGGATCACGCAGGCCATGGCTCCTTACTCCGACGACGTCCAGTCACCGGACTGGCTGCGCGACTACCCCTCCAACGGAGGCGAGGCGCTTGCCTACCAGAAGGCCGGCCATCTGTGGGACCAGGCTGCCAAGTACAAAGTCTCGTTCAAGAACTACGGTGAGTACATCGAATACAACACGTTCATCCAGCCGAACGGTTCGACCGCCGAGCCACTGTGGATCGACTTCTACAACGACATCAGCTGTTACGAGGCTGGCAACGAACCCCAGCTTTATAACTACAACACGGTGGCATCGCACTCCCCGCTGCCGAACCTGATTAACTACACGCACCAGACCTACCCACAATTCGACTTGGGCATTCCCGACCAGTTCCGCTTCGATATCTGGAATGAGGACTTCCAGAACGACGTTGCGGCAGGCACGGTTCCCCAGTTGGAGATGATGTGGATCAGCTCCGACCACACCGGTGGTCCGCCGAACGCGGTAGCCATGCAGGCCGACAACGACCTGGCGCTTGGCCGCTTCGTCGCGGCCATCAGCAACAGCCCGATTTGGTCCTCGTCGGCGATCTTCGTCACCGAAGACGACGCGCAGACCGGCGTCGACCACGTCGACGGTCACCGCAGCCCTGGCTATGTCATTAGCCCGTTTGTCATCCAGAGTACCGGTGGTTCGACATACGTTGACAGCACCTTCTACACGCAGGTCAACATGACTCGCACGATTGAGCAGATTCTCGGCATTGCGCCGATGAACCAGAACGACCTCGTGGCCTCGCCCATGTCGACGCTCTTCCTCGATCACCCACCGGCGGACAACTTCCTGCCCTGGACACCCGTGGCAGCGGGAGTGCCGCTGACCTACGGTGTTTCCCAGACTCCAACTCAGACCCTGCCGCCCTCGTGTTCTGCGGGCGTGGTCAAGGGTCAGTCCAAAGCGCAGTCCACAGTGAAAGAGAGCGCGAAGGTTCAGGCTCTGCGGGCGGGCTGGATGGCAAAGAAGGCGGAGATCTTCGCTGGCAAGTACCAGAAGCCGGACTCCGAAGACCCGGACACTGTTAACCACCTGAACTGGTACGAATCCACCGGGTTTATGCGCGCCTACCCCGGCGAGACGATCGTTCGCCCCGCGAGCGACTTCAACCGTGCGGCACCCGTCAAAGATGACGACGGCGACTAAAACACGCTTAGACTAAACGGCCCTCTCCCCTACCGGGGAGAGGGTTTTTTATTCAACCCTCACCGTTCGCACCTCGAGTGTGATCAACGATGCGTTTGCGGACTCATCAGGAACCGCGAACGAACCCTCTGTAACAGAAGTTTCACCCGATCTTCATGGACCGGTAATAAATCCGTAATAGTGATTGGCGACTATTATCGTCGCTCGTTGGTTCCACCCAAATGTCTTTCCATCCCAGCGTCGCACGGCGGATCCCAGTTGCGCGATGAAAAAATTCCAAAAAAGAGGAGAACGGTATGTCTGGAAAAGCTTCTCGAAATAAGCCGCAAAAGAAGTCTCGAAATAGGTCTCGACTGAACCGTCTGCGTCCGCTCGGGGGACTGCTGGCGGCGGGGCTGAGCTTGTCGACGCTCGCCGCTGCCCAGTCCCAGGAGTATCCGACTTACTTCGTCGGCCCGCAGACGAACGGCTCGTGGGTGGTCAGCGATGGGCAGGTCATCACCCCGGCCGGCAAACAAGTCAACCTCGGCATACGGGTGCGCGCGAAGGCCATCGCGCTGAACCCGAACAGCGGCAATCACACCGCCGCCGTGCTCACCATGGGTACGTCGACGGCGGATGGCAACGGCGCGGTCGAGGTGTTCGACACGCTCACCGGTGTTGTGCTGCAGAACTACGTCCCGTTCGCAGCCGATCCGAGCGGCAGCTATAGCGGGATCACTTATTCGGCGGACGGCAGCCACCTGGTGTTTAGCCAGGACAGCAGCAATGTCACCATTGCCAACGTCAATGCGCAAGGCCTGCTGTCAGACAATGCCCAGGTCTATGTGGCGCCGAACAATTCCTTCATCGCCTGCTTTCCGAACAGCCCGCCGGCGGCTTATGACAATCCCTGCGGCTCGTTCTATTCCGGCTACACTTCTTATCCTGGCGGGGTCGCGCTCTCTAGCGATGGCACGAGCGCGTACGCCCTGCTAAACCAGAACGACACGCTCACCCAGATCGACCTGACGGCGACGCCGCCGACGCAGGGTACGCAGATTCGCGTGGGCAACGCGCCGCACAGCATCGTGATCAACAGCGCGGGCACGACCGCGTACGTGAGCAACGAAGGTGGCCGCGCGGCTACGGAGTCGGACTTCCAGATCAACTCCGCCGGCACGGAAATCGTCGCCGACCCGTTCGTTGGCGCCTCAGTGACTGGCACCGTTTCTGTGGTGGATCTGGGCTCGATGACGGTCACCGATACAATCGCGACCGGTCTGCACCCGACGGGGATGGCGCTCTACAAGCAGTACGTGTTGGTGGCTAACACGTATAGCGACACCATTTCGGTGATCAACACGAACACCGACGAGGTGGAGACGACGATCAACCTGGGGCTGCCGATCGCAGTGCCCGGCTCAGGCCAATCGGCCTATGGCGCGGCGCCGAACTCGATCGCGGTCAATGCAAAAACGTGCGTTGCCTATGTCGCACTTTACAATGCCAACGCGATCGCGGTGGTCAACCTCAAAACCTTTTCGGTCGAAGGCATGATCCCGGTAGCGTATGCGCCGGCCTCGGTGGTGCTGGACACGGCCGATAAGGTACTGATCGTGGCCAATGACAAGGGCATCGGCACGCGTTATTCGTACGAGTGCGACCATGGCGTTTGCGGCTACAACACGCACCAGGACAATGGCACTGTCAGTATCGTCCCGGTGCCGAGTGCGAAGACGTTGGCGAAGGATACGAACCAGGTCTTCGTGAATAACCATTGGGATCTGACGCAGAATATCCAGTCTGCCGCCGGTGGCAACCCAAATGCCACGCCGGTCGCACTCCCCGCCAACATCGGCGACCCGTCGCTGATCAAGCATGTGTTCCTGATCATTCGTGAAAACCGGACTTATGATCAGGTCCTGGGCGACGTGGCCGCCGGCAATGGCGATCCCTCGTTGGCAGTGTTCGGGGACGGAGCGGCAGCGGGAGGCCCCCCGGTTACGCCGAATGTGCACGCGCTGGTGCAGCGCTTCCCTCTCCTGGACAATTTTTACGATCCGAGCCGGCAGTCGGCGGACGGTCACCAATGGATTCAGGAAGCGATGGCGCCTTACGCCGACGACATCCAGTCGCCGGACTGGGTGCGCAGCTATCCGGGCGGGAACGCCGGCGATGCGCTCGCCTATCAGCCTAAGGGTTTTCTGTTCTCGGAAGCGGAGGAGGCCGGTCTGCCGGTGAAGATCTACGGCGAATATGTTGAGAACGATACGTTCCTGCAGCCGAATGGATCGACCAGCGAACCGAGCTGGGCCCAGTTTTACGCCGACTCGCAGTGCTTCGAGGGAGGGCCTAATTGCGGACCTCCTGGGACGGCGGGCGAGAAGACGCTCTACTATCAGAACACGGTTCAGGCAGAATCTTCTATCCCGGCCGTGTATACCCGCCTCGTCACGAACTTCCCGCAGTTTGATCTGGGTATCCCTGACCAATTCCGCGTCGATTTGTGGGAGCAGGACTTCAAGAAAGATGTCGCAAAGGGTACCGTGCCCACGTTGGAGATGCTGCTGGATCATGTGCGACCACACCGGCGGCCCGCCGACTGTGGACGCGGAAGAAGCCGATAACGACCTGGCCGTTGGGCGCATTATCGACTACATCAGCCACAGCAATGTGTGGTCCACGTCGGCGATCTTCATTGAGGAAGACGACGCGCAGAACGGCGTCGACCACGTTGACGGTCATCGCAGCCCAGGCTATATCGTGAGCCCGTATGTGGTGCAGAACGGACCCACCGACCACACTCTCTACACGCAGGTCAACATGACACGGACGATCGAGCAAATTCTCGGTCTTACACCCATGAACCAGTCCGACCTCATTGCTTCGCCGATGGGGACGGATTTCGTCGTGGGCCAGCCGCCCGCGGGGAACTTCGAACCGTGGACGCACGTGGCGAACCAGATCCCGCTGAACCAGGGCGTGGACGAGAGCGTAGACCACTCGAAGGACAGCCCCGGCGTCAAGGCCCTGAGAAGGGCCTGGCTCGACAAGAAGGCGGAGATCTTCGCGGGCAAGCTGAACAAGCCCGACGCCGAAGATCCGGACACGGTCAACCATCTCAACTGGTATGAGTCCACCGGGTATACCCGGCCTTATCCCGGCGAGACCACGGTTCGCCCACCGAGCGAATTCAACAATCCGGCTCCCGCCGGCGACGGCGACGACGACTAAAACCCATTCCTACCGCAACGGCCCTCTCCCCGATTACCGGGGAGAGGGTTTTTTGTTCACGGCTCAAACGGAAAGTCCTCGCGAAGCTAAATCGCCGCCGTTCCTGGACACGCAGGAAAATATATATGGCACAACGACCGCTGGTGGCACAAATTTGCAGGGAACAGCGTTCAAAATTGTGCCTCAACAAAAATAAAACAGGCGGGCGTATTGATTTGCGGCAAGCGCTGCTCGGCGATTACCAACCCATCTGGCGCATCCGCTCAAGGATGAGCGTGCTGTAGTTATTCATGCGCTCGGGCCGTCGCTTCAGGGGAGCCGGCAGAATCGCGGCGAGCCGCGCCGCCTGTTCCCGGCCGACATTGCGGGCCGAGGTTCCGTCGTAGTAGCGACACGCCGACTCTGCACCGTAAATTCCAGGACCCCATTCGACCACGTTGAGGTAGATTTCCAGAATGCGGCGCTTGCCGAGGACGATTTCGGCCACCGGCACCAGCGTGAACTCCGCTCCCTTGCGGAGGATTGAGCGGCCCGTTCCGAAAAACAGGTTCTTTACAAGTTGCTGCGTAATGGTGGAAGCTCCGCGCGTGCGATCGCCTTCCAAATCGTCTTCGGCAGCGATTTGGATCTCGTGCCAATCGAACCCATGGTGCTGGTAGAAGCGGGCGTCCTCCGCGGCGACTACAGCGTGCTGGAGATCGGGCGAGATTTGGCTGAGCGGAACGAATTTGTAGCGTTCGTGATACGGAGTGTGGTGAATCCAGGACTGCAAGTGGCGCTGCATGTGCACCGCGGTTGACGGTGGGTTGATCCAGCGGGAGGCCAGAAGGATCAGCGCGGCAAGCAACCAAAGAAGGAGCACGCCGATGGCAAGCCATCGAACAAAGGATCGGAGAAAACCGTTGCGAGACGGTGCCTTGGGGTGCGTGTCTGGCTTTTCAGTCACATTCCAGAATAATAGCTTGGGCTGGTTTGCCGCTTATGGCCCTTATCGCCCATCCGAGCGTATTCATCAATCGGGAGCTCGACGCTTATACAAAAGAATTTTTTCGCTGATGTCATTGAACTCAGGCGCTCGCCCGAACAATTTGAGCGCCTGGAGAAAGCCACTCCTGCGGCTCGCATGAAAGGTCGCCTGCAGGAAGGAGCCGACGCCGATATCGTCGTCTTTCACCCGCAGACGGTTGCCGACCGCTCCACTTATCAAAAGCCAATGGAAGCGAGCACCGGAATGAAGTTTGTGATCGTCGGAGGAACGGTTTTGATTGATCAGGGTAAACTGGTGCCCGACACATTCCCGGGCAAAGCGCTGCTCGGCCCGGGAAGACCATAAGGCCAACTTGCACTTATTTATAATGCACAAGCTAGAGATCGGAATCGGAATTCTGGTTCAAGAGCTAGAGAATTGGTTCGCATTTCAGATCGAGGTGAAGAAAGAGCGGGTCATGCGATCGGCAAAGGTTATTTCGTGCATCCTCAGCGTGGTTGGGCTCTGCGCCCTGACGGCTCGAACTCCTGCACAAACGCTTGCCTCGCCGCGACCCATAGTAATTGCCGCGAGCGCGGTGATCGATGGCAAGGGTCACACACTTCATGACGTTCGGATCGTGATCGAGGGCACAAAGATTGTTGCGGTAGGTCCTAAGGTCGAGGGGCCGGTGGACTATGACCTGCGGGGCCTGACGGTGTTGCCGGGCTGGATTGACGCGCACGTGCACATCACATGGATCTTCGGCAAGGATGGGAAAAACGCGGGCACGGAAGGAAAAACACAAGAGGATGCATATCAAGCGGCGTCGAATGCATGGGTGACGCTGATGGCAGGGTTTACGACGGTACAAAGTGTGGGCTCGCCGAACGACATTCCGCTGCGCGATGCTATCGCGAAAGGAATAATTCCCGGGCCGCGGATTCTGACTGCGAACGAGCCGCTGGTTGGGCGGGGTGAGGCGACCGGCACGCCTGATGAAATCCGCGCTTATGTGAGGAAGCAAAAACAAGCGGGTGCGGACCTGATCAAGATCTTCGCCTCGAAGTCCATCCGCTATGGGGGAGGCATGACCCTCTCGCAGGAGCAATTGAACGCGGCTTGTGACGAAGCAAAGAAGCAGGGATTGCGCACGCTGGTGCACGCGTATAAAGAGGCGGTCCGCGCCGCGACTCTCGCGGGCTGCACTGAAATTGAGCACGGCACGCTGGCTCCGGACGATGATTTGAAATTGATGGCGGAGAAGGGCACCTATTTCGATCCGCAATGCGGGCTGGTCATTGAGAATTACTTGCTGAACAAAGAAAAGTATATCGGCACGGAAGGCTATACGGCAGAGGGATTTGCTGCGATGGAAAAGATCCTGCCGATGGACCATGAGATCGTTGAACAGGCAACAAAAACTCCGGGACTGAAAGTTGTTTTTGGCACGGACGCCGTGGCCGGCGCTCACGGACGCAATGCCGAGGAGTTTATCGATCGTGTGCGTGACTGCGGCGTCGACCCGATGGCGGCAATGGTCTCCGCTAACTCGCTGGGGGCCGAAGCGCTAGGTTTGGGCGATCAGATTGGCTCGATCGCTCCGGGCTTTCAAGCGGACATCATTGCACTCGATGGAGACCCGTTGAAAGACATCACGGCCGTTCGGCGCGTTGTATTTGTTATGAAGGGCGGCGTGGTTTACAAGAACGCGGCGCGGGGCGCGATTCCTCTTTATGCAGGCGTCCAGCCTTGATTCGACCCTGACAGTCGGTTTGCCTGGGCTGCGGATCGATAATTATTGTCTCACCGTGCTTTAAGCCAACGCGTAAAAATACTCGACGAAGGAGCGCACAGCCCCATCAATGCCCGCGACTTTTGTATTGGTGGAATCGATCAGATAGTACTCATTCGGAGCATGCGCTCCAGTACCGTGCCCTAATCCAAAATGTCCGGCGGGAAGATTTAGAGGTTCAGAAGTGAAGATGTATCCAGGCCACGAGCCAGCCGATCGAGGCCACAGCACGGGATCCAGTCCCAGCTTGCGGTAAGTCGCAACTTGCGCCTGGATGAGCTTCGTATCCGGCGAGGTCTGCGTCGGATCGTAGCCGCCACTCATGTTGACCTCTATATCGCCGAAGCCGTGTTTGGCCAGATGATCTTTGAGAAGAGCCAGCGTACCGGCAGCTGTCATGTCAGGCACCAGCCTCATGTCAATTTTTGCAACGGCGCGATGAGGCAGAACGGTTTTGCCACCGGGGCCTGTGTAGCCACCGACCAAGCCTTCGATGTTGATCGTCGGTTTGGACTCGAGCAGCACGAGTGAGTCAAGCCAGTTTGTGTCATGCACCCAGTGTTCGACGCCCAGCTGCTGCTTCACGGTGGCCTCACTGCGGCGAGCGGCGACATCCTGAATCATCTTCATCTGCGCGGCAGTAAGCGGCTTGACCTTGTCAAAAAAGCCGGCAACGGCGGGGGTGTGCCCGTCGGCCTCAATCAGAGTGTTGAGCGCCTGCACCAGGTGCCACGAGGGACTGTCGACCTGCGCCTCAAGGCTGGAATGAACATCATGCTTGGGCCCTCGCCCCCAGCGTTCTCCACTGGAAACCAGTTCGAGTTCGACTACTCCTTTGGCGCCTAGCGATATCTGTATGCCCCCGTCCGTATCTTGACCCGCTTCCGGCATGAAGACACCCATGCATTTCTTTAACGCAGCGGTGACCTTGGGTTGGTGAACTACTTCCGGAAAGTGGGTCGAACCAATCTCTTCTTCCCCTTCGCAGACGAGCACGAGATTTACGGGGAGCTTTTTCCCCGCTGCCTTAAAAGCGTGAAGAGCGCCGAGAAAAGCTGTTTCTGGGCCCTTCTGATTGACCGCGCCGCGACCTACGCAGATGCTGCCCAAGCCTTCTTTCTCTACGATTCGACCTTCGAGTGGAGGCGAAGACCACTCCGAGGGATCGAACTGTTTGACGTCGTACATAAAATAGATGCCGACGGTGGTTGCCGCACCAGAGTCGAGAGTGCCGAAGACGCCAGGCTTGCCCGAGGTTGGCAAAATTTCGACGTTCGCGAATCCGGCATCGCGAGCGAGTTGCGCCATATAGTCAGGGCCTTGCGGATAGTTGCGGTTCTCGGCTGCGATTGAGGGCAACGCGATCCAGTCCTGCAGACGCTTCACATTCTCATCATGCATCTTCGGTATCTGGCTCAGCACCGACTGGAGGTCGGAATGGTCTGCCGAAAAAGCAGAGATGGGCAATGCGGCGAAGGCGGCTCCGGCAAGCGCGCCGTGAATGAACTCGCGACGATTGAAAGCGTTATGGATCGAGTCGGTCAATGCGTCCCCCATTGGCGGAATAAAGATGACTATCCCTGGTTGACCTCAGATTCAATTCGAGAGAAAAAACCATCTGGTTTTTACCGAAGGTCATCATAGCAGTTGATTCCGCACTGACCAACCTTGGTTTCTGATGCAAGGCGGACGGTAAGGGCGAGTAGGGGTCCTTCGACTTCGCCGGGCCATTCGCTTCGCGTCTGGCTCGGCGGCGCTCAGGATGACACAAAGGTTTATTGAATGCAGCGGTGAAATATTGCTTGACCCGCGAGCAAAGAAACGATGTTAGCGGCCGGGATCGAGGTCGCGCATGATTACGTGGAGGACTTGGCTGGCTAAGCGCGCATCGCGCTCGGTTGCTTTGGGGGTGGTGGCATCGTCGTCGGCGTGATCGCGGTAGGTGCGGGCCAGGGCGGGGAGACGGGCGGCGCCTCCTCGGATTAATCCGGATTGCTCGGCTACAGCGAGGCGAGTGTTGAAGGACCAGTCGGAAATTTTTCCTCCGGCAGTTTCGACAGATGGAATGCCGGCGGCGGCTAAGGCGGGTAATCCTTTAAATTCGAGCGCGTCGGTGACAATGGCTTCGAGGATTCCGCTGGTGGTGCGCAGGGCGTCGTCGTAGGCTCCTTGTCCGAAGGCGATGCGGCTTTCGATGTAGGCTTGCTCGAGGACGGGACGGAGTTCGGGATTGTGAACGAAATCGAAACGGTGCGGCGGGGGCGCGTCGGATGGGGCGGGTGCGGTGCTGGACTCTGGAGCGCGGTCGTTCGCGCGGCGGTCCAGGGTTGAGAGGGTTGAGAGCGTGGCGACGGCTTGCTCGAGGACGTCGAGGAGGCGCTGCACGATTTCGGCGGGAGGGGCGGCTTCTACGGCTTGGCCGGCGGGGGAGCGCATGAGGAAGGCTCCGCTAAAGGCGCGGGCTAGCCAGTGGGACTTGCTGCCTCCGGAGAGTTGATTGATGGTGACGCCGCAGTCTTCCTGCCAGGCGCGGGTTTCGGCCATGGCGGCGCCGTTGCCGGCGTTTGGCGACTCGGAGAGCAGGCGGTCGCGAAGCATGAGGCCGCGGCGGATGAGGCCGGCGAGGTGGGTCAGGTAGATTTCGATCTGGGCTGGTTGAGTTTGATCCATTGGCATCTTTAGAAATGGTATCTTTAGAAAAATATTTGCGCTTTGCGACTGAACAGTTTGCGGAAAAACTCCGATCTCAGCGCGCAGCCCTTAAAGGGGCGTCCTTGACAGTGGACGGCAAACGTGATACTTTCCGTCCCGCAACTGGTTCGCTAACTAGACCAGTATAAATTACGCGTCATCAAGCGCCACACAATTCGCGAGTTCACGGACTCCCAGGTGAGCTGGCACGAGGATGCGGCATCAAGGTCTTTTGGCGATGTGGGACCAAGAAGTTCCTGCTCTTCACCGTTAACGTCTAACGCGTCATTTGGAGGTTATGCCTGTGGCTGCCACGAGTCCGGTCTCTCCCGCTTCCCTGATTCACCCTTCCCGAATTCCCAACCGTTGGGTCCAGCTATGTGCGGGCATCGTTGCCATGATGGCAATTGCGAACCTGCAGTATGCGTGGACGCTTTTCACGAAGCCGATACAGTCGCACCTGCACGTGAGCCTGGTGGCGGTGCAATGGACATTTACATTGTTCGTTGCGCTGGAGACCTGGCTGGTGCCTTTTGAAGGATACCTGGTGGATAAGATCGGGCCGAGATTCATGCTGGGCATGGGCTCGATCATGGTCGGGCTGGGGTGGGTCGGCTCCGGCTATGCGGAGTCGATCAATCACCTCTACTTCTGGTATGGAGTGGGCGGAATTGGCGCCGGGATTGTGTATGGGGGGGCGATTGGAAACGCATTGAAGTGGTTCCCGGATTATCGCGGGTTGTGCGTGGGGCTGACGGCGGGAGCGTTCGGCATAGGCACGGCGACGACGATTGCGCCGGTTGCCAACATGCTGAAAATTTCGGGATATCAGCACACTTTTATTGTGTGGGGAATTATCCAAGGAGTGGTGGTGCTGGCAGCGTCGCTGTTTTTGGCGAGGCCTCCGGTGGGATGGACGCCGCCCAACTGGAAGGAAAAGGAAGTAAAGATACGAGCCAAAATAAACACATCGGCGCGCGACATGACGCCGCTGGAGATGCTGCGGCAGCCGTCTTTTTATGTGATTTATCTGATGATGACGATGCTGGCGTTTGGCGGGCTGGTGGTGACGGCGCAACTCAAACCGATGGCTGCCTCCTATCATGTGGATAACGTCATCGTGGCTTTCGGCATGACAGCATTGGTGCTGGCGATCACCGTCGACCGCCTGCTGAACGGGTTGACACGTCCTTTCTGGGGATGGGTATCGGACCATGTTGGGCGGGAGAATGCGATCTTCGCGTCCTTCGTCCTGGAGGCAATCGCGGTGTGGCTGCTGCTGCAATTGATCAATCGCCCGGTCTGGTTTGTGGCGTTGTCGGGGTTGTGTTTCTTCGCATGGGGCAATATCTTTTCGTTGTTCCCATCGGTGACAGGCGACCTTTATGGAAATAAATGGGCCACGACGAATTATGGGATCGTGTACACGGCGAAGGGAGTGGCGGCGGCGTTTGCAGGGCCGGGAGCGGCGTGGTTGTTCGTCAAGACCGGTTCGTGGACGAAGGTCTTCTGGGCGATGATTGTCTGCGATTTGATCGCGGCGTTCATGGCGTTGCTGTGGCTGAAACCGCTGGCGGCGAAGGTGGTGAGAAGGTCGGAACAACCGTCTCCGGCTACAGATATGGCGGCTCCGATCAAGACGCGGGGGGTGGCGTAGATTTTTGCGGGGCTCGGCGGCTTAAAGCGGGGGTGAGGTCGTTCTTGTTAGCGCTGCGGTGAACCGCAGCGCTGCTCAACGGTGGAACGAATTCTGTGCGGCCGCGGAAGCTCTGCGGCGGTTTGGGATTTGGGCGAAGGCAGGGGTCCTTCGACTTCACCGATCCATTCGCTTCGCGAACGGATCGGCTGCGCTCAGGATGACAACCGGTAGTTTTCTTGTTGCAGCGGTCTTAATAGCGAGCGCTGCTACTTGCGTAGCCGACCCCTTCGGCAAGCTCAGGTCCGGCCCTTTTGAAAGGCGGCGGGACGCCGGCGCTAAGCTTGCGCTGCTAGCGCTTGGTTGATTGCAAGCGCTCTTCAAGTGCTTTTACTTCCTGGTTCAATCCCTCGGGCAGATGGGTTCCGAAGCGGGCGAAGTGCTCTTTGATCAGGGGGACTTCGGCTCGCCAGCCTGCTATGTCTACGCTTAGGAGTTCTTCTACCTGAGAGGGCTTGATGTCGAGACCCTTGGTGTCGAGATCGGCGACTTCTGGGATGCGGCCGATGGGGGTGTCTTTGGCGTGGACTTTGTTGTCGCAGCGTTCGAAGATCCATTTGAGGACGCGGCTGTTTTCGCCGTAGCCGGGCCAGAGGAATTTGCCGTTTTGATCCTGACGGAACCAGTTGACGTAGAAAATTTTGGGGAGTTTGGAGGCGGTGGTCTTTGCGCCAACTTTCAGCCAGTGCGCGAAGTAGTCACCCATGTGATAGCCGCAAAATGGGAGCATGGCCATGGGATCGCGGCGCAGGCGGCCTTCTTGTCCGGTGATGGCGGCGGTGGTTTCGCTGCTGACGGTTGCGCCCAGGAAAGTGCCGTGCTGCCAGTTGAAGGCTTCGGTGACGAGGGGGACGATGCCGGCGCGGCGCCCGCCGAAGAGGATGGCATCGATGGGAACGCCTTTCGGATCTTCCCACTCGGGAGCGATGCAGGGGCACTGGCTGGCATGGGCGGTGAAGCGGGCGTTGGGATGCGCGGCTTTGCGACCGGATTCCGGCGTCCAGCGGCGGCGGAGCCAGTCGACAAGATAGGAGGGCTTTTCTTCGGTCATGCCTTCCCACCAGACGTCGCCGTCGAGGGTCATGGCGCAGTTGGTGAAGATGGCATTCTTGGTGACGCTGAGCATGGCGTTGGCGTTCGACTTCATGCTGGTGCCGGGGGCTACGCCGAAGAAACCGTATTCGGGATTGATGGCGTAGAGGCGGCCATCGGCGCCGAACTTCATCCAGGCGATATCGTCGCCGATGGTTTCGACCTTCCAGCCGGGGAGGGTTGGAATGAGCATGGCGAGATTGGTCTTGCCGCAGGCGGAGGGGAAAGCGCCGGTCATGTACTTCGATTCGCCGGTGGGGCTGGTCAGCTTGAGGATGAGCATGTGCTCGGCCAGCCAGCCTTCATCGCGGGCCTGAACGGAGGCGATGCGGAGGGCGTGGCATTTTTTGGCGAGGAGGGCGTTGCCTCCGTAGCCGGAACCGTAGGACCAGATTTCGCGGGTCTCGGGGAAATGGCAGATGTATTTGTTATCGGAGTTGCAGCGCCAGGTGGAGTCGGCTTGATTGGGGCCGAGCGGGTCGCCTACGGAGTGGAGTCCGCGGACGAATTCGCCGTCTTCGCCGAGAGTGTCGAAGACGCGCGCGCCAACGCGGGTCATGATGTGCATGCTGACGACTACGTAGGTGGAATCGGTGATCTCGACGCCGATTTTGGAGATGGGCGAACCGATGGGGCCGAGGCTGTAGGGGATGACATACATGGTGCGGCCCTTCATGGAGCCGTCGAAGAAGCCGCGGAGTTTCTGCTTCATCTTGTCGGGATCTTCCCAGTTGTTGGTGGGGCCGGCATCTTCTTTATTACGGGAGCAGATGTAGGTCTGATCTTCGACGCGGGCCACGTCGGCGGGGTCGGAGCGGACGAGCATGCTGTTGGGGCGCTTGGCGGGATCAAGCGGGATGGCGATGCCGCTTAGAATGAGGTAGCGCTGCATGGCGGCAATTTCCTCTTCGGAGCCGTCGCACCAGTAGACGCGGTCGGGCTTGCACATCTGCGCCATTTCTTCGACCCAGCGTTCGAGTTTGGGATGACGTTGCTCGTGGGTGGGGGTTTGAACATCGAGGATGGTGGTGGCCATAGGCTTCTCCGTGGTTGCAGGAGTGCGTCACACTCCAACAGACCAAACAATACATTCTCTCGCAATTAGTGGGATTATTCTAGCTAGCGAAGGGGACATCGCGGTGTGATGTAGGGCTGGTTGGGTGGTGACAAAGATCACAGGCGATTGAGCAAAGAGCGTTCACCACCAAGGCCACTAAGGTTCACTAAGGAACCGTGATGGCCCGACGGCCATCTAATACGGGAGATTATCCCGCGTTGGGTGGGCTGGCGGGAGTTAGTTCCGCTTTGAATCTGAAGTAAATAAGAATGGATCTTCCTGAGAAAATTCGGTCGCTGCCGGTTACGGCGGGCGTGTATTTGTATAAGAACGCCGAGGGCGACGTTATTTATGTCGGCAAGGCCAAGAACCTGCGGTCGCGGGTGTCTTCTTATTTTCACGAGGGGCGGTGGGAGGACGCGAAGACGGGGACGCTGGTGCGGGAGGCGGTCAACGTCGACTATATTGTCGTCGCTAATAATAAGGAGGCGCTGGCGCTTGAGAATCACCTGATTAAGCAGAAGAAGCCGCGCTTTAATATTCTGTTGCGCGATGACAAAACTTATCCTTATGTGAAGCTGACGCTGGGGGAACGGTATCCGCGGGTGTATGTGACGCGACGGCTGCGGAAGGATGGGAGCGCTTATTTTGGGCCGTACTTCCCTGCTAATTTGGCGTATCGCATTGTGGATTTGATTCATCGGCATTTTCTGGTGCCTTCTTGCAAGGTGGATTTGAATCGGGAGCATCCGCGGCCTTGTTTGCAGTTTTATATCAAGCGGTGTTTGGGACCTTGTGTGGCGAATCTCACTACTCCGGAGATTTATGCGGAGGCGGTTCGGGATGTGAAACTTTTTCTTGAGGGGCGGCAGACGGATCTGGTGAAGTCGCTGCGCGAGCGCATGGCGGAGGCGGCGGAGGTTGAGGAGTTTGAGCGGGCGGCGCGTTATCGCGATTTGATTTCCACGGTGGAGCAGTTGCAGGAGAAGCAGCGGATTGCGACGGTCGAGGGGGATGATGCGGATGTGTTTGGCTTTCACTATGAAAATCAGATGCTGGCGGTGAATTTGTTTCATATGCGCGGGGGGAAGGTGCTGGATCGGCGGGAATTTTTCTGGGAGGATTTGCCGGAGTTTGGGGAGTATGTGGAAGCTGATCCGGGCGCTGCGGGGGATGGTTCTCTTTCTGCTCGGGAGTTTCATCCGGGAGAATTTTTTTCGGCATTGGTTAAGCAGCTTTATCTGGGGCAGCCTTATGTACCGCGCAATATTTATGTGCCGGTGGATTTTGAGGATCGCGAGGAACTGGAGGAAGTACTTGGCGAACAGCTAGCGGACAAGAATGTCCGCTCCACACGAGTTCATGTTACGGTGCCTCTGCGCGGAGATAAGCGGGAGTTGATTGATCTGGCGGGGACTAATGCCAAGCAATCTTATGATCAGCGGTTTCGGGTGATGAAGCCGAATGGGCGGGCAATTCAGGAGTCGCTGCAGGATGTAATGGGGCTGCCGGAGTTGCCGAAGCGGATCGAGTGTTTCGACATCTCGCACATTCAGGGAGCGGAGACGGTGGCTTCGATGGTGGTGTGGGAAGACGGGAAGATGAAGAAGTCGGATTATCGGAAATTTATTATCAAGACGGTGGAGGGAGTGGACGATTTTGCGTCGATGCGGGAGGTGGTGACGCGGCGGTATAAGCGGGTGTGCGAGGAGAAAAAGATCGACGGGAAGATGGGGATGCCCAGCCTGGTACTGATCGATGGAGGACTGGGGCAGTTGCACGCGGCGGCGCAGGCGCTGGAAGCGCTGGAAATTATTAATCAGCCGCTGGCGGCGATCGCGAAGCGGGAAGAGATTATTTATGTTTATGGGCAGGAGGATGATCCGGTGGTGCTGGATCATCATTCTCCGGTATTGCATCTGGTGCAGATGATTCGGGATGAGGCGCATCGGTTTGCAGTGACTTTTCATCGCAAGCGGCGGCAGATACGGGATCGGGCGACGGAGTTGCGGGAGATTCCGGGAGTGGGGGAATCGACTACTCGGCGGCTGCTGGCGCATTTTGGGAGCTTGCAGGCGGTGAAACAGGCGGACGTGGCGGCGCTGACGTCGGTGGTTACGAAGCCGCAGGCGGAGGCGATACAGAGGTATTTTCGCGAGGCGGTGGTGGGGGGTTAGGGGTTCGCGGTTGGATTGGGATTAGAACACATTTTGACAGGTGAATGAGTGTAAATGGGATTTTTCGCCAACTAATGAACGTGAAACGCATTGACCAGTCGGAGCATGAACCTCTCCATCAGTGTGACCGGACGCGGAAGAAACGTAATTTGTCCGGGTTGAAGACTGACACCGGATTTCACCTTCTGTCCGTGGAACTTCGATAACACCCCTTTTTGGAGTATGGTTTTCGTCTCCGCCAACATCCAACAGTCGCAAGCGTAACAATCCAACGAAATCTGTACACCTATACGCTCTGGGGCCGAACTCGGAAGACTGAACTCTGCCTCACCTTCGGAACTCGTTGTCAACAACAGCGGCGGCATCGCGTTTGCCGGTTTGTCATAGATGAAGTGAACCGATACAGGCACGCCGGACAGAGCCTGCCCGTTATTTCCGTTCAGCACCAGCACCTTTACAGATTCAGCATGACATAGCGGACACAAGAGCAGCAGCAGTGATAGGACCCGCATGGGAAGAATTGTACTCATTCGGCCTTCTCATGGAAGGCGATAGCGCTCAGAACCCCGGTTGTGATCGATGAGCGACTCTCGAGACTTTCGGGAGTTATCCGTTTTTGTGAAAGAATGGACGGCTGCGGATTGTGCTCATGGTTTGGCGGGGGCGCACTTATGCGGAAGATTCGTTATGCGGTTGCGATGAGCCTGGATGGATATATCGCGGGGCCGAACGGAGAATACGATTGGATTGGCGCGGATCCGGAAGTTGATTTTGCCGCGTTCTGGACGCAATTTGACACGCTGCTGATGGGCAGGCGAACCTACGAGCTGGCCGTTGAAACACGAGGGAAAGCGGCTTTCACGGCTTTCACTGGAGTTACTTCCATCGTTTTCTCGCGAACTCTCAAACAGCAAGAGCACCCGCACGTAACTGTCGTGCCAGAGTTGAATGCAGATTGGGTAAGAGACCTGAAAGCGCACAGCGGAAAGGACATTTGGTTGTTTGGTGGCGGCAGTCTATTCCGGTCGTTTTTTGACTCTGGCCTGGTGGATGGCGTCGAGGTTGCTGTGATACCTGTGTTGTTGGGCAGCGGGATTCCGTTGCTTCCGCCTCCTTACAGTCCCACCAAACTGCGATTGATTAGCCATCGACTGTACCGGTCAGGGAGAATGTCGCTGGGGTATGAAGTCGAGCGCTAGCGGTCGTCTCCCTCAGCGGCTAAAGCCGGAACTGAAAAGAGCCTCTTATCGCAGCGGTGAACCGCTGCGCCACGCAGTTGGGTGAGATTAAAGAAGGGCTCGTGGTGCGGGCTGTGTGGTCTCCCACTCTTGCGCACAGAACGCGCAAGAATGGGGCACCCTCAGTTGCGTGAGATTAAACAAGGGCTCGTAGTGCGGGCAGTGTGGTCTCCCACTCTTGCGCACAGAACGCGCAAGAATGGGGGAACACTCAGGGTGGGTGAGATTAAAGAAGGGCTCGTGGTCCGGGCTGTGTGGTCTCCCACTCTTGCGCACAGAACGCGCAAGAATGGGGAACACTCAGTTGGGTGAGATTAAAGAAGGGCTCGTGGTGCGGGCAGTGTGGTCTCCCACTCTTGCGCACAGAACGCGCAAGAATGGGGAACACGCAGTTGGGTGGGCCCAGGGTGGGCCAGCCGCCCGATCGAATTGTCCGCACATGAGTGAAACCGAGAATGCCTAGCTCGGCGCCATTACGGCAGTAACTTTCGGAGGAACTAACGATCGGGATATTCTCCACGTTAATCATCATTAATAAGTGTCGGTAAAAGGACACCGCTATTAGTGGAGGACCGTGATGAAGTTACGGGTGTTCATGTTAGCGGCGGCGATGGCGGCGGCGCTTTCTTTTTCTGCTTGCGGCGGTACGACTGCTAAGACTCCTCCTGCGGGCTTCACAATTGGGGGCACGGTGTCGGGGCTGCCCAGCCACCTGTTTGGCTTTAACGGTCTTCAACTGCAAGACAATGGCGGCGCCGAGATGCCGGTCCAGGACAATGGAAGCTTTACGTTTCCTACGGCGGTCGCTAGCGGCGCCACTTATAACGTAACACTTACCGTAGATCCTAATAATCCGATAGCGCAGACGTGCGTGGTGGCGAATGGGAGCGGGACGGCGACGGCCAACGTCACTACGGTTCAGATCACCTGCACGACCAGCAATTTTACGATTGGCGGGACGGTCTCGGGGCTGACGGGGACTTTGGTGTTGCAGGACAATGGCGGAGACAATTTGCCGGTGAGCGCGAATGGAGGCTTTACTTTTGCGACTCCGGTGGCGAGCGGCGCGGCTTATGCGGTGACGGTGCTGACGCAGCCTTCGGGGCAGACGTGCTTCGTGAATAATGGCAGCGGAAACGTCGGCAAAAACAATGTCACTGGAGTGACAGTCACGTGCGGCGCGGGGAATGGGACGTTTACGATTGGCGGGACGGTTTCGGGGCTGACGGGAACGGGGCTGGTGTTGCAGGATAATCTCCGGGACAATCTCACGATTACGGGGAATGGGAGTTTTACTTTTGCTACGGCGATTGCGGCGGGATCGGGATATAACGTAACGGTGTTGACGCAGCCTTCGAATCCGCCGCAGCAATGCGTGGTGGCGAATGGCAGCGGGTTAGTGGGCAGCGCGAATGTCACGACGGTGGTGGTGACTTGCGCGAATGTGCCTACTTACACGATTGGCGGGACGATCCTTGGGCTGACGGGAACGGGACTGGTGTTGCAGGATAACGGCGGCGATAATTTGTCGCCGACGGGCAATGGAAATTTCACGTTTGCGACTCCGGTGGCGAGCGGCGCTACTTATAAGGTCACGGTGCTGACGGAGCCGACGGGTCCGACGCAGACTTGCACGGTGGCGAATGGCGGCGGGACGGTGGGGAATGCGAATGTCACTACGGTGCAGATCAGTTGCGCGGCGGGCGTGGTGAATCAATGGACGTGGGTGAACGGGCCGGATATGGTCGACGCGGGCATCTCATATGGCACGCTAGGGACGCCGGCGCCGACCAACCTACCAGGGCCGCGAGATGGGTCGGTTTCGTGGGCGGACCTTTCAGGAAATCTGTGGCTGTTTGGCGGGGGCGGATGGGCAGTGAACGGCATTGGAGATCTCAACGATCTGTGGGAGTTCAACCCCAACACGGGTGAGTGGACGTGGATGGGCGGATCGAACACAACCAACCAGAAGGGCGTGTACGGGACGCTAGGGGCGGCTGCGCCGACCAACATCCCGGGCGCGCGGCAGTATGCGATGAGTTGGACGGATCCGTCGGGAAATTTCTGGCTGTTTGGGGGAATGGGCTACGACTCGACAGGAGCGAGCGACATCCTCAACGATCTGTGGGAGTACCAACCGAGCACGGGCCTGTGGACATGGGTGAGCGGCGCGGATGTGATCGACCAGTCGGCAGTGTATGGGACGGAGGGGACGCCGGATCCGGGGAATGTTCCGAGTTCGCGATTCTATGGACAGACGTGGGCGGACGCGCAGGGGAATCTGTGGTTGTTTGGCGGCGAAGTTTTTTGCGCGGAGTGCGGCAGCGGATCGAACACCTACGGGAATGACCTGTGGGAGTTCAATCCGACGACGGTGGAGTGGACATGGGTGGGCGGGACGAATGAGGTGAATCAGCCGGGAGTGTACGGGACGGAGGGAACACCGGCGGCGGCGAATATACCTCCGTATACGGAGAGAGCAGCTACGTGGACGGATGCTGCGGGAGCTTTCTGGATGTTTGGCGGAGGCGCCAATATTATGTGGCGGTACTCGGGCGGAGAGTGGACGTGGATTGACGGGGACCCGCCCACACAGTGCTGTTCAAGTCCGCAGTATGGAACTTTAGGAGTGGAGGGGCCGAATAATATTCCCGGGGGACGAATTCTGACGGTGCAATGGCAGGATGGTTTTGGAAATTTCTGGATCTTTGGCGGGTACGGAGAGGACTCGGAAGGGAACGACAATCCGCTGAGTGACCTATGGCGATATAGCCCGGGCGTGAATGAGTGGGCGTGGATGGGCGGACCGAACGTGGTGAATCAAAAAGGCGTGTATGGGACGCAGGGAGTGGCAGCGCCGGGGAATATTCCGGGGGCGCGGTGGGATGCGATCAGCTGGACGGACTCGTCGGGAAATTTCTGGGTGTTTGGCGGAGACGGGTATGATTCGGCTGACACCAATGGCTTGCTCAACGATCTGTGGAAGTTTACGCCGTAGGGTTGAGCGGGCGTTATTGCTTGATGAGTTGACGTGGCGCCGCCCTCAGCGGATGAAGCCTGCGCTCAAGAGAGTCCCTTAATCGCAGCGGTGAACCGCTGCGATACCCAAAGGCGAGAACAAAGCGCCGAGTTTTCGATGGAGTAGGGGTCCTTCGACTCCGCAGTCCGATTCGCTTCGCGTATCGGCCTGTTTCGCTCAGGATGACACACTTGTACATGCAGTTGTATATGCGGTCATCACAGCGGTGAACCGCTGCAACTCCTGACATCGTAATACGAAAACGCGTTACTGACGCTGATCTTGACCTGATATGTTTCCGGCCCGACGCCGCTGAATTCGAAAAATCCGTTTTCCTTCGTCACGAAGGTGCGCGGACTCCTAAGAGTGTGGCCCTCAAGAACGACGGTGGCGCCTGGAATCGCGTCGTCGTTTATATCGACTACAGTGCCGACAATAGTTGCTGGCCCCGGCTTGGGTGCGTTAGTCAGGAGAGTCAGTTGCTTCTGAGTGTTGAACTCCCTGACACACAAAGGCACAGCAAAAAGACAAAGAAGAGGCATGCTCTCCCATCGGCGACGGAAATCTCCTGCCCGAAGGCTACCTTCGAGTCATTCTTTTCAGGTGTCACTGAGACAGAAGAGTGACACAAGTGTCTGAACTGCTACACATGTCACTTGCTTGAACGGAGCCCTGGCGATGGAAACCGAGGCTAGAAGCTTCACTATTTTCGACGGTGAAACAGGGCGATGCGAAGCTTCAGGTAGTTCTGGGCCTTCGCAACCTGGCTCATTGACGGATTTCCCCGCAGAACTTATCTCATATCAGTTTGGCATCTTCTTTGCATAAGTTTTGGCTGGGAATGGCGACGGTTTTCACGAGAGGAACCGTCTCACAAACTTTTGTCCGAGGTGACTTTGTAATGGCGACTGCCGCCAAGTTTCGCATCGACGTAGCAATTCACGATCTTCTGACGAATTCTACCCAGCGCCCCCCTGCGCCGGCGCCCGTCATGGGGCTTACCCTTCCCGAGCCTATTTTTCCTCAGCACCCGGAGCGTTTCAACGATCCGGGTCCTGAGGCGCCGCCGGAGAGGCGAAAGTGGGGAGTCAAGGATGTCTACCGCTACTCGCGCGGCTGGCTCGGCCCTTACATTCGCTCGCGAGTTTTGCCTGGAGAGTTTCACCCCATCACCGCCTATTTGTTTGTCGAATACAAGTGCAATCTCGATTGCTGGTATTGCTGGTCGTATAACAACAAAGTCAAGGGCATGACTGAAGATGTAGCCCGGCGCTCGATCGACTGGCTGCACGACAACGGCTGCCGGGTTCTGGCGCTGATGGGCGGCGAGCCTCTGCTGCGGCCAGATTTTATTCATAAAGTGGTCTATTACGCGGCGAAGAAAGGCTTCTGGGTTTATATCGCGACTAATGGGCGTTTGCTGAAGCCCGATTTTGCCGACCGCCTGGGCGATGCCGGAGTCGCTGTATTTAATTTCGCGCTGGACTCGTGGGATTTGCAGCCGAGCCTGCCCAAAGCATTTGTTCCCGCGCAAAAGAATCTTCAACACATTCTCCGCAAGCAATACGTCGATGGCTACCTGGTGTTTTTCAACATCAATATCTGCCGTAACAACATGGAAGATGTTAGAAAGCTCACTGAATATGCGCATGATCATAGGATCGCCACCGACTATCACATCAACGAAACACCGATGCTCGAGCAGGACGACCATTTCAAACATCTTTACGACAATCCGACGTATATCCGGCCGGAAGACTGGCGCGAAGTTGATTCTCTGGTCGACTGGTTGATCGAGAAAAATAAAGCGGGCTATCAGATGGTGAACTCAGTGCCACGCCTGCAGGAGATCAAGGCTTTTGTGCGGATGTCTTCCGGGCTCGATCTGAAGGAGTATGGCTGGAGTGGCGATGGGACGAACGCAAATGGACAAAAGACAAAGCTACTCGCCTCGATGCCTGGGATTGTGCAGGAGGACAATGGCGAGTTGCATTTTGGGGAGTGGAACTGCCGCGCGGGGCAGAACAATGTCATCATACGCACTGATGGCACTGTCGCTCCCTGCTTCCCCATGTACGGCGCAACCTTCGACTGGGGAAACATCGATCGGCCAAAATTCGATCAAGGCCAACTATCCGCGATGAAGTCCACCTGCCAGCAGCACTGTTTCTCAACTCTGAACCATAACCTGGCGTATTGCTACAACGATGCGCGGGTAATCAAGTGGCTGTGGTCGAGCGTGGTCAAGAATAGATTCCAGGGTGGTGTCCGCAGTTTCGAGGACTAAAAGAAGAGGCCATCCTGCGAGGAAGAAACACGACGACGCCGAATACGAGGATAAGACTGCTTTGTGGGCATCGGGCTGTATGTGCGAGAAGATTCGGACGATT
This sequence comes from uncultured Acidobacteriaceae bacterium, assembly GCA_963822025.1. Taxonomy (GTDB): domain Bacteria; phylum Acidobacteriota; class Terriglobia; order Terriglobales; family Acidobacteriaceae; genus Acidiflorens. Next base: position 796,535 of record CAWGFW010000005.1, read on the forward strand.
GATCACGACGACTGCTGTGTGAATTCGACAAATTACTGCGTATCAACCACCGTTTGGGTGGCAGAGAGTCCGGGGTGCCAGACCCCCGTGGTTTCTGACATAACCGCATGCTTTCCTTCGACCGCAGATGTCAACTGGGCAGACGCAATTGGAAGGAAATCGGATAGTGATCGGAAGCTGTCACCGATCTGTGAACTTTTCCCGCATCGGCCTCACCCGGGCCTCGAACAAATGCCCAGTCGATGTGCCGGCCAGCTTCAAGGAGGTGACGTGCGGGAGTCGTCGCCAGGCGAGCGGTGGGGACAGCATCGCGAAAACCCGCGCGGGCCAGCGCCCCCGCTATGCCAGGGTTCGATGCATTCAGGTTAAGGTCACCGGCCAGGATGACGAGGCCCGAGTCGGACCTCGCGGAATCCACCAAGACCTCGTTCAACTGGGCGCGACGCAGCTCGTCATTCGAGCGGCTCTCCAAATGCAAGTTGTAGCAGAGCGTTGAGGCGCCAGCGATATTGATTTCCGCAGCCAGCGCAACTCTTCCTCCAAGCCGCTCCTGGAACGTTTGCAGCTTTGGCTTGAACCAGCGCGGCTCCCAGAAGTCCGATTGCTGCTGGAAGCGGATCAATCGCGGATTCGAGATTTTCCAGCGCGAAAACGTGGCCTGACCATGATAGGCGGGGCTGGATTTCGTGCCCTGCGTCAGTTCCACAAACTCGCGCCCAAAGACGTAATTCAGCCGCAATTTTCGGGCGATTTCCCGTGCAATGTTCAGGCGATGCGTCCGATAAGCATTGATGTCGACTTCCTGAAGAATAAAAACATCGGCATTCGTATTCGCCAGGAAATCTATGACCGCAGGCAGCTTCAAACCACGATCAATGTTCCAATCCACGACTCGCAGGGAGCTGCGTGGCCACGATAGCCATTGGCTCGGGGCAAAGTTTTCGGCGAGGATGTCGTTCACTGACACAATTAGATTGCTGCTGTTACGAGTTGTGGAAATACGTTTTGTTGGGCAAACGTGAGGTCCAGGGGATCGTCGATTTCGGCCCAAACCAAGCCGTCTGTGCTGGTATAGCCGACCCGAGTCCCTTCGTTCGCAAGTTTTTGTACCGCGACATTGAAGAATTCATTCACCTGGCCAGCGGAGATCAGCTCGATGATTCTGCGGAAAAAGTTGTCCTGGACCGCCTTCGAGAAAACAGTAATGCCGATATAGGTGCCGCTGAACTCTTCACGGGGGATCTTCTTGCTCATTTGAATCACGCGGTCGCCTCGGATGATTACCTTCATCGTCTCATCCCGCCACAAGGGATCTACGATCATCGAGATCGGTGCACTCGAGCGTACGGCGGCGGAAAGGATTTCGGGATCGAATACAACGTCCGCATTGAGAACGATGAAACTCTCGCCGCGCAGCCAATCCAGCGCGAGCCAGAGAGAATAGATATTGTTCGTGATTGCGAAAGCAGGGTTTTCGAAAAAGCTAACCCTTTGGGTGACGCTGGGTCTTCTGGATTTCACGTGTTCGATGATCTGTTCCTTTTCGTATCCCACAACGATTGCTACGTCATCGATTCCCGCCATCGACAGCGCTTCGAGCTGGTGGTCGAGAATCGTGGTGTTGTCAACTTCAATCAGGCACTTGGGGTGTTCGCCGTGCACAGAGCGAATCCGCGTACCCTGACCGGCAGCCAAGATTACCGCCTTCATACTACCTCCTTGATCGTGCTCACATCGATGGTGCTTGCATCGGGTTGGACTCCACTTTCTGCTGGTTGGGCAAAGAACCGGCGATTGAAGTAGAGCGTCAAAATCCAAGTGAGATGAGCACCGAGTGTTGCCAGGAAAAACAAGACCGGCAAGGCGCCGATTACCGTGAAGAGGACAACATAGTGGATCACCACACCTCTCTTCTGAAAGGCCTGCACCTGGCGCACGACGCGCGAGATCCAATTTCCGGAGTCCTTTTCGAGTAAGTGATAGAAGCGGCCGAGATACTCGTTAGGCCGGTCAGAGGTGGTGGCCCGCTTGCGCTGCAGGGAAGTGGCGATCAACGCGAGAATGGCGCCGACCAGAAGAGTGATACCCATGACGGTCGCCGATCTGCCGTAATGACGATGCAAACCGATGGTGATTCCACCAAACAGCAGCAGATAGCTGAGCCCGTCGGCAAACCCCTCAAGCCAAGTCCCCTGCGGCGACTCGGCGAACGTGACCCGTGCCAGCATGCCATCCATTTCATCGAAGAGTCCTGCAACGTAGAAGAGCAACGCGCCGAGCACCGACCACCAGTACGACCCCCGGGCGAACGCGATGGCCGACACGATGGAGATCACGACTCCACCCAAGGTGACAGCATTCGGACTGACAGACGTGTGAGACAGAAGTCTGACGAAGGGGCGGCAGAGTCGTCGGTTGAACGATGTGTGAATACCATCGAGAACCTTGCCAGAGTGCACGACCAGGAAACGTTCAGCCCGCGACACACTTTCTGGCGAGGTGACCGCGACTCCCTCAGGATGGAGGAGGGCAGATAAGTCATTGTCGCGGGTCACCTCATGGAAGGTTGCATAGGCTGGTTCGGCCCAATGGACGGAGTGGATCTGCGCAAGCGGCAAATGCGCCAGAAATTCCTTGGTTGTGATCCAGTTCCAGGGCAGCCAGAGGAAATCATGGTTGAGGTGAGGCGCTAGCCTCGCCCAGCTCGAGGCGGCACGGGGATCAAACTCGTCCAGCTGAATTGCCCTTACGCGAACGCCATACCGCCGCGCGGCTTCGAGACATTTCCGCACGAGCTCGTTGCTCAAAGCGAGGGGACAAATCAGCAGGATGTCGTCTGCTCCGGCGCGCGCCGCGGTTATCAGAGTCCTCACCAGCAGAGGAATGCCGGCAACTGGCCGCATGATTAGTTCTGACGCCTTCTTGTCGCACACCAGCGAGGCGATTTCTGGGATTGCTACGACGGCCTGCATTCCAAAGCCTCCTTCAGGATGGGTGATCGGTTGCAACTTCCGGTGTCGGCCCGGTCGTTCAATTTGCGGGAGTTCCAGGCAAGCCAGACGATGCCGATCAGCGCCCAGAGCAGATCACGGCTGCGCCGCGTTAATGCAAGCGCGAGGCCGAGCAACGGAGAAAGCCCGGTCAACGCAAAGGCCGAGATCGCTCCACCTTCGTCCGAACCAAGACGGGCTGGGATCCAGCCGCTGATCATCTTCAATGCGCGGGTCACCCCTTCGATGGCAAGAACCGCACCGAAATGGACCGGCAGGCGGAGCGATAGCAAAACCACGACGACTTCGGCAGCGAGCAATACCTGACAGGCGATGTCGATCCAAAACATCCGGCGAACCAATGTGGGCTGATTGAGGCGATACTCTCGGATGGATACTTCAATGTGCTCGGCACGAGCAAGCCAGGCCGGGTGCCGGGTGCCCAAGGCGCGCACGACCAGGGACAGGATGGGAGTGCGCCGTCTGATAATGAGGATGGCGAATCCAAGCCCGAGGACGGCGGGAATCAAATGGTAGGCTCTGCCGTGGACCGCGACCAGAGGCAGGCTAACGATACCTGCGATGGCAAGCAGGGCTGAAGTGAACCAGTAGACTCCATTATCGAGAAAGGTGGCTGTAATCGTTGGCTCACTGGATGTCCCAAGAAGCTTGACCTTCATGGGTTCGGAGATAAGCGGGCCGAGAACGGTGAGATAGCCCATCGACTGCGAAGCCAACCGAACCCCTATCAGTTTCGTGATGCCGACCGAGACATGCTCGCCCTTCAGGGACGCCGACCAGGTGGCGCTCTGCAGAAAGAGGCGGACCAAGCTGAGAGCCAGCACGATCGGCAGTGCGACTCGCATTGCCTTCAGTTGTTCCATCATTGTTGGAAGGCCGACGTGAGCGATCACCCAGGCGAACGCGACTGCCCCAACAAGAGGCGCAATGAGATGAGTCTTCCTCACTGGATTAACCTCGCCTGGCGATTCGCCTCTGTTATTTGGTCGATTGGGGGATTCAGGGTGTATTCAGAGTTCTCGATGGTCAATTCCGAGCTTCCGAAGATCCGGATCTCGCTTTTTGTATTGGTTGCCGAGGCGAGCCAGAACGGCCCCACTTTCTGATACGTGTGCACGAAATGAACGCTGCGCACCCAGAAGGATGGATTTCGTGCGGGCTGGCCCTCGATCCTAACGATGGAATAATCATTGGCATCAATCCAGATCTTGCCGTCGATCAGATATTTGTTCGCGGTTTTCGGCGACACCGCCAGCACGTACGCGGGCCCGGTCTCGAGCGTTTCTTGCCCCGCAAACTGGAAATCGTAGTTCGCCGGTGTCAGTCGAGTGCTGTTGCGCGTTCCATGGCGAGATGCTTCCGTCTCTTCGCTCAGCAGCTTGGAAAATACATGCTTGCGAATCGAACCCGATCCCTCTTCAAACAGAATGCTGAACTGCTTGGCGCCACTGTTGTCACACGTGACGCGGACGAGCATCTGGGCATGCCGGCTCTTGTTGTCTGCCGCATAGCGGCGCACGGCCGTATATCCGGTCAGCTCAGATTGTCGTTGGGCGTCAAACTGCATCATCTTCGCAACAACATCCTCTGCCGAAGGAAGCGGATTGCCGATTTGCGCTGAAGTAATGGTCGCTGCGGCAAGTACGATTGCCGGAGTGAAAAGCGCGCGCTGCAGGGTCAGTCTCATAATCACAACTCCAATACGAATTTGCCGTGGAACGTCCGGCTTACACCGTTGAAGAATTCGCCGAAGCGATAACTGTCAATATCGTTCTGCACATCGCGATAATTGGGATGATTGAAAATGTTGAAGACTCCCAAGCCGATCCGCGCATGCTTTTCCTTGAAAGGCAATCGGATTCTGCGCCAGACCTGCAAATCGGTCGAAACGAAGCGCGGCAACTGCAATTCATTTCTCGGGCCAACAAAGTCGCGGTACTGATTGATCGTCGAATACGGGAAACCAGTGTGAGTATCGATAACCGGCGCGAACGTCAATTTCCATGGCGCAGCAATTTCGGCCCAGGCCAGGATTCGATTTGGCGCATCAAAGTTCAGGCGGCCACGCTGGTTGGGCTGGATCACCGCCTGAGGATCATTTCCAAAGAACTGGTTGAAGTCGTTCAGGTCGCCGTAAGCTCGCGAACGAGTGTAGGAGGCGTTCAGGATACTGTGATGGATGCGATAACGACCGGTCACTTGAAATTCCTTGTAGAGGTCACTACCGCGGTCGGACAACGAAAGGATCCCGGTCGCTCCCGATGCGATGGGATTCAGAAAGAACTCGTGGACCGTATTGCGCTGCTGATAGGCGACGCGGACGAGGAAGTCACTAGTGACCTGACGATCGACTTCGAGGTTCCACACTTCGCTGCGGGGATTGCGCAAGCCGTTCGAAATGACATTCGCGTACTCGGTCGAACTAAGAAGTCCGCCTAGCGGATCGAGCGTGCTCACTGTCCGTGACGGCAAGTAAGGAAACGCCGGAATATCGAGAGCAATGCGGTCATAGAAGAAACCTGCTCCGCCCTTGAGCATGGTCTTGCCATCGCCCGTCAATCCGAGAACGAATCCGGCGCGAGGCGCTGTATTTACTGAATCCGTGATGGAGTCGTGATCGAATCGAAGACCGAGATCAAAGCTCAACCGCTTTGAGACGGTCCACCTATCACCGACGAACCAGGCAATTTCGTTTTGATCGATCGAAAAAGTTGAGGCGGGTCCGAACTGGATTTGCTCCAGAGGATATCCGGCAACTCCAACAATCTGTACCGGGAGAAATTCCTGCCGGCCGTCGTAAGAGCTGTGCGCGAACTCCGCCCCCGCATCGAGTTCGTGCGACCCGAAGAAATGGTGTGGATGAGAACGAAAAATCTCGTCCCATTCAGTGCGTGTCGTATCACGGGCTTGTTGATTGAAAAAACCACCCTCGGTGGTTTCGACGAGAAGTTCATAGGGCGCATCGCTATTAGGCACAAGGTCGGCGTCGAATCTTCTGAAGCTCGCCTGCGATGTGAGCAAATCGCCGGAGCCGGTAATATATCGATGCTGCAAGTATCCCTGGTATCCGCGCTCATTCAAGTCGGGCGTGCTGGGTTGTGGCGTAAAAGTGTTCAGGCCGTAGTAATCAAGCCTTTGCGGAAAAATCGCAAAGGATGCGGTGGCAGTTTGTTTCGGAGTGATATTGAAATCGATCTGCGTGTAAGAGTTAAAGTTTTCGGATCGGGTCCAGCTCTGAAGTATTGGCAAGCTATCCACCGGATCTCGTTCGTAGCGGTACTCGAACGATTGGGTAAAGGCGACACGGTCTTTTGCGACCGGACCGGAGAACGTGATCCGCGGCGAAAATGCCGCAACGCCCATAATCGAACCGTCGATTCTGCGGAAACGCGGAAGCAGGTTCTGGACGGACACGCGAAACCTGTTGAAGTCTCCGGGCCGCGTCTCCACGTTCGAAACCGCGCCGGTGAATTTTCCATACTCGGGATCGTAAGGGGTCGAGAGGACCTGTATGGACGACACGACGTCAATGGGGATGCTGATTGCGGCTGTGCCGGTCGCGGGATCGGTGACGTCGGCACTGTTGACGAGGGATCCGTTCTGAGAGGCTCTAGCGCCCTTCATGCTGATCAAGCCACTCGGGCCACGAACGACGCCGGGAATCAGAGGCAGCAAGCTTTGGAACTGTTCATCAATGTTTGGCATGTTCCGGATGGCAGAATCTCCCACCGTGTTTGTTCCGGAAGGTGCTCTTGGGTTAGCCCGCTCTGCGCTGGCCGTTACGGTGGTCGATTGCGTGACGGCCTGGACCTTCATTTCGAGCGCTATTTCTGACACCGTTGCGGTTGTGACTGAGACATTCTGTGTGGCAGCCAATCCCATGGCTTCTGCGCTGATTCTGTATGAGCCCGGCGGGACTGCGTTGCACGCGAACTTACCTTCGGCGTTGGTTTGAACTTCAAGGTGTGCTGGACCGTCCAGCGAAATCTTCGCCGCGGGCACGACCGAGCGCCCACCATCTGCGTCGGCCGTAAACACCAACCCTCGAACCGTTCCCGTGGCTGAGCCTGTGCCCTGAGCGAGGGCGCCAATCGCGAGCAACCCGATGGCGAATACGATTTTTGCCAGTCTTCGAATCATGCCGATTTTCTCGGTGCCCTTGGCCCCGCATTGGAGGCCTTGTGCATGAACACACCCGCGCCACGCTGGCGGCGGACGTGAGTGAAACAGCTTGTGCGCATGCCAACTCTCCGAACACCGATTGGAATTTAAGCTCCAGCAAGTCTGAGATAAGCACGGGTCGTGCCAAATGCGGTGTTCGAGAAATCTGACGGCACTCAAGGCCATACGGGCGGCATCTAGAGTGTTGTTGTCATTGGGAGGTCGAGGAAGAACGGGCATTTCTCGAAATGACAAGAATTGCGTTGCCGAGGAATATGCAAAAACGCCAGATATCTGACTTCGATAGTTTCAACTCAGGAGCTACAACTGGGCCGCCATCGAGAGCCGAGAGAATGCGCGCATCGTGCGCGGTCAGCGACTACTGGCGTTAAGGCCACGCTTAGAGCGCCTTCTGGCTCTGTGCAGCAGTGTAGCCAATTCCAGTTCCAGGCAATTTTGGTTGCACTAAGCCGTTGTGCGGAAAAAGTTCAGGCGACAGAAGACGCATGGTCAAGATCGCCCCCGCCAAAAGGTAAACGACGGTGACGCACGTCCACATCAATGCCGCAGCGCACTGCTGATCTATGAGTGGAGAGAATCCCAACAGGTGTGATGACGAAAAGTAAATTGGATAAACCACGCGATCGGAAAAAGCAAGAAACGCCGAGAGGATGTCGCATGGCAATGTGGCAAAGAAGAGGTACAAGATCATCGAGAGATCCTGCTGAGGTGCGCCGGCTGCGGGTTGAACGACCGGCCGCCAGAACAGAAGGCCCGCCGCAAGAAAGGAGATCTGCTCGAACTGATGCCATGCGACCGAGCGCATTCCGAGGGCAAAGAATGTCGGAATATGCCATCCGACCAGGGTCGCGCAGGCCGCGAGCCAGGCGAACTTAGGACTTCCCAGGGTCTTCGCAAAGCTCTTCGCGGCCCCTGATTGCCACATTGGAACACCTAAACTTTTTACACGCTGCGACAAACCGTGTGATACGTACCCAATGGGCGCCGCTAGCCAGATCAGCGGAGGAGCGAGGGTCATGAGGAGCAAATGCTGCAGCATGTGAACGGTAAGCAACTCGTGGTCAAGCGCAGCCATTGGCGAGGCGACGGCGACCCAGATGAAAAATAGCCCTGCGAGAAAACTGAAGGCGCGCCACGCCGAAGTGACTTTCAAGGCCCGAACAGACAGCCATCCCCTCAGGTAAACCAGCGCCGTGAAAACGAGAATCAGAGTGAGTAACGCTGATCGGGACGATTCAAAGGCGGCGTGATGGAGATGTGGCATGAGGCCGTTCTCCTACGGTTTCGCACCCGGTTCATTCTCATTGCTGAGCGCTATGGCGCGTGAAGCATCGCGGGCGGGCGCTTGCCCCTTGGGATGCAGAGTGCCAAGAAACGCGACCAGCGCCGTTGTCTCCGCTGGGCTCAAGTTCTTTCCATACGCGGGCATGTTGCCGCCCCCTTGAATTACCTGGCGAATAAGTTGGTCTTGTGTGAGGCGCACCGCAACGCTGTCAAGTGCCGGACCTCTCTGTCCGCCTCTTTCACCGAGGGAGTGGCAGTTACGGCACTGCTTCACCTGAAAGACAAGCGCGCCCTGCCGCTCGAGCGCGGTCGAGCCATGAATGTATCGATCCGGCACAGGATCACTGCTCCACGCATTCATGTGCGGACTCCACGGCGTAAACCCCGCGAGATGAGTGAAGGTGCCCAGAGTGATCGCGATCAGTGACACGGTCAGAACCGCGATGGGACGGCGCTTCCAACTCTTTTCACCTTCGCCGGAGAGAAACGGAAGAAGCAACAGCCCAAGAATTACCAATACCGGGCCGATCAGAAGCGCCGGTGTTTCGAGCGAGGGCGGAAGCAGCGAGAGCAACGCATAGAGCCACAAGAAAAAGTAATCCGGCTTGGGAACAGTCTGGATGATCGTCGGGTCCGGTTGGCCGCTCGGTCCAAATGGACCGAAGTAGAGCGCGCACGCGGCAACCGCGACGATAACGAAGGCCGCAAAGAACAGGTCTTTCCAGATGGCATAGGGAACGAATGGCGCGCCATCCTGTTTCGTAAGTGCGTGATATTCGGCTTCGTAGGTTGCTCGCCGAACAATGCGGCCCGGCACCGGCCAATCGTTAATGCCTAATTTCAACACCATTAATAGATGGAGGCACACGAAGCCGATCAGTAGTCCGGGAATCACGAACACATGCAGGGCGAAGAATCGCGACAGAGTCGCACCAGCGATAATCGGCCCTCCCAGCATCAACTTCACGATCGCGGGACCGAGAATGGGGACGCGGCTCGATATGGATGCTCCGATGCCGAGCCCCCAATAAGCGTCTTGATCGAAGCGCAGAACCTGCCCGCTGAACGCCATGCCCAACGTCATCAGCAACAGGAAGACACCGACGATCCAGGTAAGTTCGCGGGGAAACTTGTACGCTCCAAAAAGAAAAACCTGGATCATGTGAATCAGAACAATCGCCACCATGAAATTCGAGCCCCAGCCATGCATGGCGCGGATGAACCAGCCGAGCGTGACGTCGTGGTTCAGGGCCTGCAGGCTGCTCCACGCTTCGCCAGCCGAGGGCACGTAGATAAGGGCGAGCAGAATTCCGGTTACGATTTGCAGAATGAATACGGTCAGCGCCGCGGTGCCGAACACATACCACCAACTGGCGGCATTGCGCGGTACGCGATGTTCGGCGATTTCGCGAACTGGAGCCGCCAGCTGAAGGCGACGGTCGAACCAGGCTCCAATCTTTGCCAGCTGGATTTTTGAAATCAGGATGCGCATAGCGGTTTCTCTCCGGTGAGCTCGGCGATCGGTGCTCCCGGTGTGGGTAGTTCGCCGGCCTGGATGGTGATCAGGCCGTTTTCAATTTTGTGTGGATATTCAAAAAGACCGCGCTCCGGCGGTCCGGAAGCGCGCGAGCCATCCTGGTAGTACGCTCCGCCATGGCACGGACACATGAACAGGGCGGATTGCGGAAACCAGCGAACCGGACAGCCCAAATGCGCGCAGTTGACGGCAAAGACCTGGAATTGTTCTCCCGCGATGCGCCGCACCCAGCAGGCTGTGTCCGCTGTCTTGCCATCGGTCGGCATGACGTAGGGATTCTGAAATGTAGCCAGCCGCGTTTCGCCTTCAGGGAATTCGCTGACCTTGCCGAGCGGCACCCAGGAGAGATAGCCGTTCGCGCGGCCACGAATGATCGCGGAAAAAAGAAATCCCACAATCGGTATGGCCACGACGCTCGCAGCAAGAACGTTGAACAGAATGCCTAGCTTCATCAAGAATCCGCGCCGAGAAATCTTGGCATCGGTCGTTGCCTCGTTCGGGCCATCGGTCGCCGGCGCGGGTGCAGGTTTATTGGCCATGGTTCTGACTCCTAAGGTTGCACGTTTTTCGCGGTGGAATACGGTTGACCGGGGCTCTGGACCCGGCGTGACACCAACCATGCAACTACGTCGGTGATTTCCTGCTCCGACATTGGTTTCCCAGTCACGTTTCCGCGCCAGTCGGGCGCCCCCAACTCCGGTCGGCCGGCAATGACAATGGTTCGCAAACCCTGACCGCTCACCAGCGCCAGGAACGAATCATTCGTGATAGAACTGCCCTTTGGTCCACCTTGCCCCTGCGGACCATGGCACGATGAACAGTAAGTTCTGTAAGAGGCTGCACCGCGCTGAACATCTCCCGAGGACTTGGCAACGTAAGAGGGCGGATTAGCTCCGTCGAGAATTCCTGGCCGGCTCCAACGCGACCGAATTCCGCTGCTGATCACATCAATCTGTCTGTCGGTCAGGCTTCCACCCGCGCTTTGCGCAAATGGCGGCATGGAAGTCCCAGGAACACCGTCAGCGATAATTTTTCGCATCGTGGTTTCATCCACGACCGCAAGATAAACCGGATCGGCCAAAGCAATTGCCGCTCCCCCTCGACCTTCAACACCGTGACAAGCCGCGCAGTTTTCCGCGTAAAGGGTGCTGAAATCCGTGACCTCGCTGGGAGCTGGGATTTCCGCAACCTTGCTTGGGCGGCCAGGCAACGAACTGCAAGCGGAGAGCAAGAGGCTCAGCAGCGCGGCCGCACACAGATAGCAAAATCCGCGCTGGCAAAATCGGCGATAACAGAATCGCTTCACGATCGCGTCTCTCCTCCTCGCGGTGGGGTAATTCCCGGAGCCTCGACGCCGGCGCGGATGATGAAAGACAGGTTCTCGCGTGTGGGCATTGGCGAATGGCGGATGACCACCAACCCGGCCACGATTCCGAAGGCCACCTGCGAAGCAACGAACCAGGGCCAGTCAATATGGCTCGCGAGCATTGGATTCAACAGCCCGAGAATGCTGTAAAGCATTCCTGACCACAGCACAGGGCCGATGAGTCCTCCAAGAATGATCGGCCGGTGCGGAAACATGGGAAGCATCGCCCCATACAACAATCCCACAAGTGTTGACACGACAGCGTGAAGGCCCAGAGCAATGGCGAAACTGTCGGCATGAAAGGAATACAACTGTGCAGGGGTAAGCTTCAGCGATTGGGCATAGACTGCGGCCGCGAGTAGGTTGATTGGATACCAGATGCTTCCGGCCTTCAACAATCCGTACGTACAGGCCAGAACAGCCATCGCTACTCCTCCTGCGAATCCGCCCTTCACACCGGCCGAAATTGGATAGGTGCGAACGGGGAGCCAGGCACGCTGGTGATCCGGAACGGAAACCCGCTCAACCACGTGCCGTTCAGTCGCTATGCGAAGATCTTCGGAAACCACAATCAAAGACTCTTCATGCTCGTGCGGGAAGACTTCGCGAAACCAACCGATCGATCCTGCTAGAGAAAGCACAGCGCCAAGTAAACTTACCGAGAAGCTAGTGACGAGGCCGGCAAATAATAAGGTGCATCCAAAAGCCAGGACAAAGGGCCACGCTGTCGACGCGGGTACTTCGATCTCGCGTGGGGCCGAGCGGCTCTCGCTCAATTGCTCGTTTGCCAGCAACATTGATATTTCCCTTCCCTCAGCGTCCCAGAACATACACCACGGTAAAAACCACGACCCAAACCGCATCCACAAAATGCCAGTACAAGGAAAGCACTTCGACGCGACGGGAGTGTTCGGTGCCGACCCGGCCGGCGAAGGCAAAAATTGCGACAACGAGGAGCATGATCATTCCTGCGGTGACGTGAAACGCGTGCAGGCCGACCAGTGAGTAATAAGTTGTCCCGAAGAGATTGGTGGAGATTGTCAGGCCGTGCTCGTAGATCAGCCGGTGCCATTCCCGCCCGGTTCCAAAAAGAAACAGACCGCCCAGCAGAATCGTGAGGGACCACATGCTTAAGAACGCGCCGCGTTCGCCCCTGTGGAGGAATTTTCCCGCATAGTGAATTGTCAGGCTGCTGGAGAGCAGGCAGATGGTAAAGAAAATCGGAGTCTCGAGCACTTCGCGCGGGGTCGGTCCGGTCAAGCTCTTGCCTAAATAAAAGAGGTAGGCGACGACGAAAATCGTGAAGATCGCCGACTCCGCGACGATCAGGCAGGCCATCGCGACCTTGCCGCGATATGGAAGATTCCACGACCGCTGCATTTCAGAGATTGATATTGCTGCTGCGCTCATTGATTTCTGCTTTGCTTTCTGCCTTCACTCATACTGGCTGTCCGGGTCTTCCGGATGTTTCAGATCCCACAAGGGGCGCCGGCTCGCGACCACCGGTATGGTTGCAAAGTTGTACGGCTGTGGTGGAGAGCTTGTAGACCATTCAAGCGTCCAAGCGTCCCAGGGATCGTTCCCCGCTTTTGCTCCGTTGAAATAAGAACTGATGAGATTCCATACGAAGACCAGGATGGCGACTGCTTGTATGAAGGCGCCGATAGTGACGATGAGATTCAACGTGTCCCACCCGCGCCCAGGTTCGTAGGTGTAGATGCGACGCGGCATGCCCAGCAATCCGGGGATGTGCATCACATCAAACGTAAGGTGAAAACCGATCAGGAAGAGCCAGAAATGCCATTTGCCGAGACGCTCGCTTAGCATTCGCCCGGTCATTTTCGGATACCAGTAATAGAACGCACCGAAGAGGGCGAACAGAATCCCTCCCACAATCACATAGTGAAAGTGCGCGACCACAAAATACGACAAACTCAGCTGCCAATCGAAGGGCACGCAGGCCAACATGATTCCGGTCAAACCGGCAATGAGGAATTGAAATAGAAATCCGATGCAGAACAGCATTGCAGTTTTGAATTGAATCCGACCGCCCCACATGGTGCCGATCCAGTTGAAGATCTTAATTCCCGTGGGAACACCAATAGCCATGGTGGTGATTGCGAAAAAGCTATTGGCATACGAGTTCATACCGACTGTGAACATGTGGTGCGCCCACACGCTTAAACTCAGAAAACCGATGCAAACAGTGGCTGCTACCATCACGGGATATCCAAAAATTGGTTTGCGCGAAAACACCGGAATGATTTCCGACATGAAGGCAAAAGCCGGAATGATCAGCACGTACACTTCGGGGTGGCCAAATATCCAAAAGAAGTGCATCCAGAGCACAGCAGATCCGCCAGCCTGAGCGTCAAAGAAGTGCCCACCCAGATATCTATCGATCAGCAGCATGATCTGCGCCGCGGAGAGCGGGGTTATGACGATCAGAACCATTCCGGCCATCACGAGATTGAGCCACACGAAGAGAGGCATTCGATTGAGCCTCATGCCAGGGCATCGCAGACAAAGGATAGTGGCGATAATGTTGATCGCCGTTCCGATGCTTCCGAACCCGGAAACCAGGAGCGCAAGCGTCCAATAGTCTGAGCTATGCCCTGGTGAAAACGCGCGCGCAGTTAAAGGTGCGTACGCCCACCATCCCACGTCTGGCGCGTTCCCCGCGCCGTACAGTCCGCTTCCCCCAAGAAAACTGAAATACAGCAGCAGACCGCCAAATGCCGACAGCCAGAAACTGAAGGCATTCAGCCGCGGAAACGCCATGTCGCGCGCACCAATCATCAGAGGCACGAGATAGTTCACAAATCCGAACAGAACCGGCATCGCCACGAAAAAGATCATGGTCGTGCCATGCATGGTGAACATGCGGTTGAATACTTGCGGAGAGACGAAATTGTTGTGCGAATGCATCAACTGGATTCGAATGATGAGAGCCTCGACACCGCCCAATACCAGAAAGACGAGGGCGTAAACGATGTAGAGAATCCCGAGCCGCTTATGATCGACGGTCGTGACCCACTCATGCAGAGCGTCGACCCACGGCTTTCCTTCAACTCGCCCACCAGGAATTGTGATTGCGTTCGATGACATAGATGATTTTCGACTTCCCTAACGAAGTGTCACGAGATAAGCCACCAATGCGTCCTGGTCCGATTTGCTTAACTGCATTGCTGGCATCAGTGAACCGGGCTTGATCGCCGCTGGGTTTTCGATCCAGAGACGAAGATTGTCGGGCGTATTCAGTGCCGCGCCAGCGGCGATCGTGGTGCGGCTCATCAGGTGCGTTAAATCCGGCCCGAAGCGGCCGTTCGCAACCGTGCCGCTGATGGAGTGACAGTTAATGCAGGAGGTGGTTTCGAACACTCGCCTGCCAGCTGCGACTCGTTCGTCTGCAATTGCCGGCCGTTGCTGCTCACGCACCCACTCTGCAAAATCTTCAGGACTATCGACGAACACCCGCAGGAGCATCTTGGCGTGTTGGATTCCGCAGTATTGCGCGCACTGTCCGACAAAGATTCCGGTGTGCTGCGGATCCATCCAGATCCGGTTCGGATGGTTCGGAATAAGGTCAGTCTTGCCAGCCAACTCCGGCACCCAGAAACTGTGGTCGGTATCCGCCGAAAGCAACTGCAAGAAGGTCGGCTTCGGATGAGCTTTAGCACTCACCGGAATGTGTAGCTCGTTGGCGGTGACAACGCCGAGTTGCGGGTACCGGTATTCCCACCAGAACTGATGGCCGATAACGGTGACTTCTACCGCACTTGGGGGCATCGGAGCATCCTGTATCTGGTGGATGCCTCGTGCTGTCGCTACAACCAGTACGACCACGATCAATATTGGGATAACCGTCCAGGCCAATTCGATCTGTGTACTTCCGTAAACCTGGGCTGGCTCGCTGTTCGCACTCGCCGATCTCGCACGGAATTTTAAGATGGAATAGATCAGGAGGGTAGCAACAACTCCAAATATGATTCCCGTGACGGTCAACACGAATATTGACAGGTGAAAGATTGACTTTGCCGGCGTGGATTCAGGAGCAAAGATATTTGTCTGCCCCATAGCAGAAGGGCCCGCGACGGCGGCCGTACACATACAGCCGAATGAGAAGGCAGCTGAGCGCAACGCTATCCTGAGAATTTTGTCTATCACGCGTTGCATTTCCCTTCCCCACTTTTGCGACAAATTCGCTTCACAGTCGAAACCGAGGAGCCATGGCTTGGGTCCACGTCGAGTCTTAGCACTCGACAGTCCAAGTTCGACATTAGTTTGAGCTGGTCGTGGTCGGCACAAAATGCGTCCAAGTCAAGAATTGTGGACTTGAGGATGTCAGCGATCTGACACTTTCGTCAGAAAACATGCACGGCGTCCATGATCTGCGCAACGGCTGCAATTGGCGCCGGGCATCCGTTTGGAGCGGACGCGCCGATCATCGTCAGACAGAACCGCACCAAGTCAGAACCGCACCAATCATTTCCACAATGACGATCCGACTGCCAGCACTCTGTCGTTATCGATTCTCTTCTGGCTCCAGATGGCAGAGCGCTCCGGGGTCATTGACTTACATCGCTCAAAATGCACAGATACTCACACTCCCAGGGATTGGAACAACGCGTGCCTTGCTCTTGTGACAGGAGGGCTTGCACATGCGAAGTAGAAATGCAGCCGTCGAGACTGGCAAATTTGCCGGAATTCCGAAGCAGATCTCGAGTGAGAAATTTGGGCACATTTTGTCCAGCGGCCTGTCATCTTTTTACAGAGGAGCGTTTCGGCTGCTGGGCAATGCAGCGGACGCAGAAGATGCAGTTCAAGATGCGCTTCTTGCGGCTTATACCCACATAGACCAGTTCAGGGGACAATCAAAGATGTCCACTTGGCTCTTGGCCATTGTGCACAACTCCGCCCGAATGCAGCTGCGTAGGCGGCGGCGCCACAACCATGTTTCTCTGGATGAGCCGCTAGGGGAGGTAGAAGAACTCTCCGCTTCGCAGCTATTGGCGGATCGCCGCCCGAGTCCTGAGGATGATTATCGACATACCGAGCTTAGCAGTCGCTTAACTCATTTCCAGAGTCAGCTAACACCGACTTTGCGCAAAACGTTTCAGCTTCGTGAAATCGATGGCTTATCGGTCCACGAAGCGGCACGAGTCTTGCGTGTACCGCTTGGAACCGTGAAGGCGCAATCGGCGCGTGCACGCAAGAAGCTCAGACAGTTGATGCAGCGAGCGATCACACCCAGCACCGGGAACGTAACTACTCCTACTGTGCAGCGCGCTTCGGCAGGAGCATCACCATGAGGGGGATCAAATGGATTCTGGCCTATGTGTTTGGCTGTGTCCACCATCACACCACGTGGCCGCACTCCGATTGTCGCGGGCTCGATTACGTTTGCTGTCTTGATTGCGGGAGGAAACTGCCATATTCGACACGACGAATGAGCATCGTAACAATTGCGGAACAGCTGGAAGATCGTACCTTGGAAGCTCGACCTAGCCTCGACGCCGGTTTTTCCGATTAGGCCGGGTTGCGCTGCGCGGTGCCGGAGAGCGTTCCCGCCTTGACAGCGCGCAGTGTATCAGCCGTCGCCTCGAAACCCACTACCACCACATTCCTGAGCCGGTCCTCTTCAATCGCCCCGATCACGTCCAAGGCCATTTCATTGTTCTGCGCGAATACGGCCTGCGCGTTCTTGCTGCAGGAAATATCGAAAATAAACGTCGCAACGCTAGCTCCGAATTAGCTGTCGAGGTCGTGTGCGGCGGCAGCAAGCTCTCTCAGCTCAGGTGAAGGGCCTGGTTGAGCGCATCCAGCAGAGCCGTATCGCTAAATGGCTTTAAGAGGCAGGCCACTGCACCCTGCTCGACCAGGCGCTGGCGTAGGGACTTGTCCGATTGAGCGGTGATAAAAATGATCGGAATTTTTGAGCCTAAACGCTTTAATTCTGTCTGCAGCTGTGGGCCGCTCATTCCTCTCATGGCCACGTCGAGAATCAGACAGTCAGTTTCGTGAAAGAAATCGGATGCGAGGAACTCTTCTGGCGATGGGAACGCCCGGGCCGTGAAGCCCAGCACCTTCAGCAAGTGCGGCAGGGACTCGCGCACAGACTCGTCGTCGTCGACAACGGCGATACCCGCGGGTACGGCCATCACAGGCTCCTGACCTTTTTTTCATTAATGGCCAGCATGTCAAGCGCGCTTCCGTGAATTCATCACTCTTCCCGAAGGTCGCAAACGAAGCGACCGCCATGAGAAGTGTTGGGCTGAACGTCATCGAGTCTGCGAATCATTGCTTCAAGCAGGATAGGTAGTCCCCCACTGACGACTTGGCTTCGGCCGCCAAAACTCGAGTCAGGATGGCGAACAGTCCGCTCACGGACATGCCACACATCAGCATTCCGGTAAGGCTTTCGACCGGTCCCAGGGATCGCCAAATCCGCGGGAGAAGAACGTCGCCGTAGCCCACGGTTGAGTAACTGGCGGCTGAAAAATAGAAACAAGCTCCCCACGCTGAAAAACATTTCCAGCGATAGAAGCAGGCCCATAATAGTATCTCCACAATGTGCAGAACGATCATGGTGGAGGCGAACCGAACCATATACACGGCGGAATGCCAGGGACTTAGTTTATTTGTTCCTCGCTCGATAAAAGTCCTTGCCCAGTGAATAAGGACGCTCATTCCCGCACACTGCAGCCAGAGCGTTAGTGCCACCAGACTTACGGCAGCGCCGGCTTGGTCAGCTAAGCGCATTAACTCCGTCCTCGCCATTGCAATGAGCGGCTAACCACGCGACCGGACTGTCCCTCAGTCGCGCCAACGTACAAACTTCGCCCACCAGCGCACCAGACATATCCCCACTCAACCGCTCTGAAAGTCGGAGTTCTTGCATGACGGTTAGCCCTTCATAGTGAATTCCTGAGCGACTGAAGCCCGTCCAGTAACCCGTTGAACGCAACGAGCAAGCGTTTCAGCGACAAAAGAATCACCCCTCTCAGTATTGAACATTGCGTCATACAGGTGGATCTCGGGCCAGTTCAAATTCAAGTATCTCTTGACGAAGGCAGCGCGATCACCGTCAATCGTGTCAACGTCCGCTATTGCTTTTTCTTGAGGTGTTCCAGCAGTGATTAGTCTGTGGATCTTGAACGTGCGCGAAGCATAGAGGAACGTTCGAAACACATCCCCGCGATTGCGAAGAAAATATTGCGAGCCCCGGCCGACGATTACGCACGGGCCGTCAGAAAGTGCGTGATTGACCGCCTGTTCAGAAACGGCGGCGATGCGGCGCGCATCGAGCAGCTCCAATCGATGAGTGGGCGGTAGCCCTCCCTCGAATGCTCCCCGAAGAAAAGACTTAAAGACGCGATAAACCGCAGGATCATTTTTCCATTCCCGCTGCTCGACCGCTTGCGGCGTACTGTTAGTGAGGCGTGCGATTTCTTGAATCAGTTCATGGTCCCATAGCTTCCAACCGAGAAGACCCGCCAGCGTAGCGGCGATTTCTGAACCGCCGCAGCCAAATTCACGTTCGATAGTCACGGCTCGAATCATCATGACAACTCCTAGCCGGCCGCAACCTGGCCGCCCGCTCCGGGGTCATTTTTTTTCAAGAAAAAAGCGAGAACGAACATGACCGAGCAGAACGCACCCAGGATCCAGAACGTGTCCATATAAGACAGCGCGTGTGCTTGTTGATTCACTAAGTCGTAGAACCTCGCGATGGCCTGGTTGTGGGCGTCCGCGGCTCGAAGCCCGGAATGTGCGACTTTTGAACTCAGGCCGTGGAGTGCGGAACGAAATTCAGGAGTATCGGGAGTAAGGTGGCCGACGAGAATTTGCTGGTGATACTGAGAGCGCCGGACAATCAGAGTGGTCACCAACGAAGTTCCTATACTGCCGCCGATGTTGCGCATGAAGTTGATGATTCCTGAGACGCTGTTGCCCTTCTCGGGAGGAATTCCGATATAACCCGCCGCTGTGATGGGGACGAAAAGAAATCCGATTCCCACCACTTGCGTGATGCGCAGCCACGTCGCAAAACGGAAGTTGATGAATAAATCGACCTGGTGAGCCGAATAGAACAGTCCTATGGCGAGACACAGCCATCCCATCGCAATCAAGTATCTGGCCTGAATCTTTGTCGTAAGGCGCCCAGTTATGGGCATCATTGCCAACAAAACCAGCCCTCCTCCAGACAACACGAGACCCGCGAGTTCGGCGGTGTAACCCATTAGCGTCTGCAGGAATTCGGGAATCAGAACCAGGGTGCTGAAAAGCATGAAGCCCATCATGAACATCATCAGGTTCGCCGCGGCGAAGTTAAAGCTCTTGAACATACGGACATCGATGATCGGCTCTTTGCGGAACCATTCCCAGATGACCAGCGTGATCAGGCAGACCGTTGCAGTTATCGCCAGGGTAGTGATGAAGTGCGAGCCCAACCAATCGTCTTCCTGCCCTTTATCGAGCAGCACCTGCAGCGAGCCAACTCCGAGCGCCAACATGGATATTCCAATGTAGTCGACACGGATGCCCCCCCTTTTCAGACGGGGGAGGAACGGTGGATCTTCGACAAGTGCGTGGGTCAAATAAATGGCAAGCGAAACCACAGGCAGGGTAATAAAAAATATCCAGCGCCAGGAGTAGTTGTCTGTAATCCAACCGCCGAGCATCGGCCCGACGGTTGGGGCGAGAACCGCAGAGATGCCGTAGAGGGCAAAGGCGACGCCACGCTTCTCGGGAGGAAATGAATCGTTGAGAATCGCTTGCGCCATCGGTTGCAGTCCGCCTCCACCGACGCCTTGCACAGCTCGGAAGAGCAGCAATACAGGCAGACTCGGCGCGAGTCCGCAGAGCAGAGAACTCACCGTGAAAATAAGGAGAGAGAGCATGAAATACTGCTTGCGGCCGATGAGCTCGGCAAGCCATCCGCTGATGGGCAGGACGATCGCGTTGGCTGCGAGGTACGACGTAAGCACCCACGTGCTGTCGTCGTAACTGGCTCCCAAGCCTCCGGCGATGTAAGGCAAAGCAACGTTGGCAACACTCGTATCTAAGACTTCGACAAACGCCGCCATCGAAACGGTGGCGCCAATGACCCAGGGATTTACCTTAGGACGCCAGATAACCTGTTCTGAAGGGAAGGTCAGCGCCGCGGTGCTCATCGAAAGTACACTTTCGCTTCGACGTTCATACCGGGCCGAAGCTGGCGGTCATGATTTTCTCCCGGTTCGAGGACAATCTTCACCGGCACGCGCTGCACGATTTTGACGTAGTTGCCGGTGGCATTTTCCGGAGGCAGCACACTGAACAGAGGCCCTGTGGCCCCCGCCACGCTGTCGACATGCCCCTGGTAGGAACGGCCGTTGGAGTCGCAGTCGATCTTCACCTTCTGCCCCGGGCGCATGTGTTTGAGTTGCGTTTCTTTGAAGTTCGCGGTGATCCACACTTCATCCAGCGGCACCACCGTAAGCATTTGTTCGCCGGGATCCACATTCAAGCCCACGACCACTTTCTTCGTCACCTCACCGCTAACCGGAGCCAATACCCTGGTGTATCCGAGGTTGAGTTTGGCCTGGTCGAGCTCGGCCCTTTTCTGCTCCACATCCGCGACGGCCGAGAGCGCACGAGCACGCGTGGAAGCCACACGTTGCGGTCCGGCCCGTGCGGATTCATTACGCGCGATCGCTTCGATCAACCGGCTGCGTGCCTCGTCGACATTTTGTTCCGCCGCCGCCTCTTCCGCTTTGGCGGCTGTTACCGCCGCATTGTCGGTTTGTGCCGCGGCTATGGCATGGTCGTAAGTCTGCTTGGGTACTTCGTCCTTGATCAGCAAAAGGTGATAGCGCTGGACGTCGTCCTGGGCCTTGACGTTTTCGGCCTCTGCCTCCAGGATGCGTGCCTGTGCGGCGGCAACTTGTTTTTCACCGGCGGCGATTGCGGCCTTGGCGTTTTCGATGTCAGAAGATGTGTACTTCAGTTGGCTGGTGGTGTCGACCGAGCTAATGGGCACATCGATGTTGAGGGCACGAGCAGACGCCTCCGCAGTTTCGAGGTTCGCCTGCGCTCTCGCCACAGCGACCTGATAGTCTTTGGGGTCAATCTCCACGAGTGTGGCGCCTTGCTGCACATACTGGTTGTCCCCGACGTGCACCGCTTGCACATATCCTGCAATCCGCGCACTCACCGGATAGAGGTGAACATCGACCTGCGCGTCGTCGGTGTCCTCGAAACCCGAGAAGTAGTGCCACAGAAAGATGCCACCGACGATAACTACCAGGGCGACACCGGCGATAATCCAGCGCTTGTGAGAACGCCGTCTCGGATAGGCGAGCGGCGGCGACGTGCCGGGCTTTTCCATTGCACTAATCGGTGTTGGGGACGATGAACCTTCCGTATTCTTGGCCGTCGCTTGGTCGGTCATTTTATTGTCCTTTCAAATACAGCGCGTAGTTCGATTCCGCGAAACCGATGGCTCGCGCCAAGGAAACTTTTGCCGTGTTATAGCGGTAGAGGCTGGCAATATAGGTGTCGTTGGCATCGGCGAGGGATTCCTGCGCCTGAACCACTTCGATGTTGTCCGTCACACCCGAGGAGAAGCGATCACGTGACTGTTGCAGGGTCTGAGTAGCGAGTTGGACGGCATTCTGCTCGACGGACACTTCTTCGGCGGTATCTTGCAAGTCGAAGAAAGCGTCACGAACCTCCTGGTCGATGCTGGCGCGGAGGTCATCCAGTCGTTGTCTGGCCTTCGCCTGGACGGAGTCCGCGACAAGGTTATCTCCATGAACCCTGCCTCCCTGGAAAATGGGTATTCGGAGCTCCGCGGCTGCGTCTACCGTGCCGTGATTCGACGCGGTGTTGGTGCCGATACTTCCGTAGTCCGCGACGGCAGATAGTGTCGGGTAGCGCTCGGCTGAGGCGGCCTTCTTTTGCAACTCAGCGGAACGTACTTGCTCGGCCAGACTTTTATAGTCGGCGCGAGAGCTGTAGGCCCGCTGCAACGCTTCGTCCAGGGTTGAAGTTGTGAGCGGCCGATAAGCTACTTCCGTGGTTATGTCGAACGTCTGACCCGCCGGAAGTCCAATCGCCCGCGCCAGAACCAGCTTCTGTTTAGCCAGATTATTCCGCGCAACAATCAACCTTTGTTCGCGTGCCTGAAGTTCGACATTAGACCTCAGTACATCAACCGCAGCCGCAAGCCCGGCTTTTTTCTGATCGGTCGTCTGGTCGAAGATCACTTTTGCAGTGTCGCGCTGAGCTAAAGCAGACTCGACTTGCGACTGGTCAGCAATGACCAGCAGATAATTTGACACAACCACAACCACGATCAGTTCGCGGGCATTCTTGTAACTGTACTGAGCCGATCTCACTTGCGCGGCGGAAGAGCGTGCACGCTCAATCGACTGCCAATCGAAGACCGATTGGTCAAGGTAAGCGCGTGTGTCGAAAACTCCGAAAGGGCCGATGACGCGAGGGACGCCAGGAATAGGCACGTTGATGCCTATCGTGGCTTTGAGATCAACCTGGCGAACACCGAAACTGGTGTCGGTGGTCACATTTGGCAGCAGTGCGCTGAGCGCCCGCCACCGCTCGCCTTGTGTGCCGGAGACTGAGTCGGAGGTGAGCAGCCCGCCAAGATTTTGCCGCAGACCACGCGCCACGGCGTCCTCCAGAGAAAGCGGCAGCGCCGTCGGACTGACTTTGCCAGTGGGAACTCCTCCCAGGTAAGGATTCTGCGTCTGAATATCCGAGGTGTCCTGAACTGCGAGTGTAGTGGCGCCGTACGATGCTGTTCCAGGGCTCGTGGCAGTCAGGTCGGACTGCCCGTAAAGCGGAGCTGCCAGCAAAGCCACGCAGAGCGCGGCCAGCTTGGTAGAAAGCCTCGCACGTTTAGCAGTCAAGTTTTTTGGAGCTAGGAAATTCACGATGCCCCTGTAGAACCACTAGATTGAAAAAACGTTTTCCGCTTTCGTTCACGGAGTGGCGATCTTCCACGCCATGCGATCCCGGCGCCAATCTCGATACACAGATTGCAACGCGGATGCCAATCTTCGTGCGGTACTGATTGATTAGCGCACCGAAAAACGCACACGAGCTGAGCCTTCTGAAACGATGCCGCCCTCATATGGCTGCCTGGTAGCAGGCTCGGAATGGTGCGGCCCCAGCAGGTAGGAAACGAGAAGAGTTGCCGTAACCAAAACAAGCACCAACGCAAAACATGCAATCGGTGGCCACATAAGAAGAAACACTTCCTTCGCTGGCTGATCGCCCAGCCAGCGCATTTAATCAAAGGTCCACACCCAAAAATTCGGATCTCTACGGTCGCGTGAAGGTAAAAGCAACCGAAGTACCAAAATTTGGTGACTCGGAAAACCAGGGCCACACCATTTTCTTGAACAAATGAGCACTTTCGGAAAATACGGGGGGTCTGAACTTCGCCCGGAAGACAGAAGACTGGCACCGGGCCAGAAATCTGTCACGACTGTGTCGGCAGGGCCGCGATCGAGGCTGAACCGATAGGAATTGAAGATGTCACCGGAACAGAGCCTTGCGTTGTTGACCTTTGACGAACCGACTCACGGCATCCAGCCCGACGTTCATTTGGCAGCTGATATGCAGGGTCATCGACGAGGCAAGGTGAGTTCCGCGGTCGCATCTGGAAGCCGGCCGTCGCGACTTTCACGATTTCGGATTCGATGTTGATCCAGGCAAGACCGCGAGCTGTGGGCTTGAGAACCTGAAAAACCATAACGGGTAATGTATGAGCGAAGCGTTCCCTTTCGTATATCTGGCCAGGCACGGTGAGACAGCCTGGACGGTTACGGGTCAGCACACCGGCCTCACCGATCTCCCACTCACCGAGCGGGGGGAGGAGAACGCCCGACGGCTTGGCGAGGCTTTAAGAGACCTGACCTTCGCAAAAGTATTCACCAGTCCGTTGCAGCGGGCCACGAGGACCTGCGAACTGGCCGGATTCGAATCGGTCGCCGAAGTTGACCGTGACCTCGTCGAATGGAACTACGGTGAGTATGAAGGCCGTCTCACGGCAGACATTCTTCGCGAACGTCCGGACTGGCATTTGTTCCGCGACGGCTGCCCCGGCGGCGAATCGCCGCAGCAAGTCGCCGCGCGAGCGGATCGCATAGTGAGGCGCGTTCGGGCGATGGCTGGCAATGTTCTGCTCTTTTCCAGTGGACATTTTCTGCGAGTGCTCGCGACGCGCTGGATTGAAATGGAACCGATCAACGGCGAGTCTTTAATGCTAGGCACAGCGAGCTTGAGCGCACTGAGCTACGAAAACAGTCTCTCGCAGCCGGCGATCCGGTTCTGGAACGACACCCATCATGTGCGCACGTCAGATGGAAAAGCGCGACAAGCCGCTCGGGAGCGTTCCGCCGCCGCCCAGGAGGTCACACGATGAAAGCGACACAATTACTTCACGACGAGGGCCAGAGTTTGTGGCTCGACAACATCACCCGCGATCTGCTGGACAGCGGCACCCTCGAACACTACATCGAAGACTTTTCGGTAACAGGACTCACTTCAAACCCGACAATATTCGACCACGCAATCAGAAATAGCGCGACCTATGATTCCGAGATCGTTGAAAAGCTGCGGCAAGGAAAATCAGGCGAGGCACTCTTTTTCGAAGTCGCTCTGGAAGATCTCACCCGCGCCGCCGATCTATTTCGATCAATTCACGAAAAGACCAACGGGGTCGATGGATGGGTCTCGCTGGAAGTGTCGCCATTTCTCGCCTATGACATGGCCAGCACCATCGCCGCCGCGAAAGAGTTATTTGCCAGAGCACGCCGCCCCAATCTATTCATCAAGATTCCGGGCACCGCGCAAGGTCTTCCAGCAATCGAGGAGGCCATCTTCGCCGGCGTTCCGATCAACGTCACTCTTTTGTTCTCGCGCGAGCAGTACCTGTCCGCGGCCAACGCATACCTGCGTGGAATAGAACGCCGCATCGAAGCCGGCCTCAACCCTCAAGTTGGCTCCGTGGCGTCGGTCTTTATCAGTCGCTGGGATGTCGCCGTTGCCGGCAAGGTTCCTGAGAAACTTCGCGACCAGCTTGGCATCGCGATCGCTGAGCGCACATACAAGGCAGCCAGCGCTCTGATCTCTTCCGCGCGTTGGCAGCGCGTTTACAACCTCGGCGGCCGTCCGCAGCGTCTGTTGTGGGCGAGCA
Source organism: uncultured Acidobacteriaceae bacterium (assembly GCA_963822025.1). Classification (GTDB taxonomy): domain Bacteria; phylum Acidobacteriota; class Terriglobia; order Terriglobales; family Acidobacteriaceae; genus Acidiflorens. The sequence continues at coordinate 822,124 of CAWGFW010000005.1, forward strand.
CTGGAACCAAGGATCCAAAAGCTTCCGACGTTCTTTATGTTAAGGCACTGGCGGCCCCTTTCACGGTGAACACCATGCCCGAGGCGACCTTAAAAGCCCTGGCTACCCACACAGAATTGGGCAACTTACTGCCAGTTGACGGCGGCAATTGCGAAGAAGTGCTGGCAGAGTTTGGCAAGGCGGGCATCGACGTTGATGCGCTTGCGGAGCAGTTACAGACCGAAGGAGCCGAGTCTTTTGTGAAGTCCTGGAAGGACTTGATGGCAGTGATTTCTTCTAAAAGCGCGTCACTAGACAAAAGCGGCACCCTAAAGGCAGCCAGTTAAATCAAAGAACCTGAGCTCGTGAGAGTAACGCGCGAATTCAAAAGGGAGTATTCATATGGCAGCACGGGTCGAACCACTCACGATACAGCCGAAGATCAAACACACAGCCTGGAGCGCACTGGCGTCACATTACAAAGCGGTCTCAAAACTGCATCTGCGGCAGTTTTTTGCGGACGATCCGAAACGAGGTGAGCGTTTGTCGGTCGACGCCGTTGGCCTCTATCTCGATTACTCCAAGAATCGCGTCACCGATGAAACGCTCCGCCTTCTTCTTCAACTGGCGGAAGAGTCTGGCCTGAGGGCGCGAATCGATGCCATGTTCCGCGGGGAGAAAATCAACGTCACCGAGAAGCGAGCGGTCTTGCACGTCGCTCTGCGTGCGCCGCGAGGCAGTTCCATAGTCGTTGACGGAAAGAACGTTGTGCCTGAGGTCCATGCCGTGCTCGACCGCATGGCGGATTTCTCCAACCGCGTGCGCAGCGGCGAATGGAAGGGACACACCGGCAAGCGCATTCGTAACGTGATCAACGTCGGCATCGGCGGCTCCGACCTCGGCCCTGTTATGGCCTACGAAGCGCTGAAGTTCTACAGCGATCGAGCCATGACGTTCCGCTTCGTATCAAATGTTGACGGCACCGATTTCGCGGAGGCCGTTCGTGACCTCGATCCGCCGGAAACACTGTTTATCATCTCTTCGAAAACCTTTACCACGCTTGAGACGATGACGAATGCTCACACGGCTCGGGATTGGTCGCTCGCCGGACTAGGGGGCGACGAAAAGTCGGTGGCAAAGCATTTCGTCGCAGTCTCGACGAATGCGGCTGAGGTTACCAAGTTCGGAATCGATACCGCGAACATGTTTGAGTTCTGGGACTGGGTTGGCGGACGATATTCGATGGACTCCGCCATTGGCCTGTCGACCATGGTCGCGATTGGCCCTGAGAATTTTCAGGCGATGTTGAATGGTTTCCATCAGATGGACGAGCATTTCCGCACGGCTCCCTTCCAGCAAAACCTGCCCGTGCTGATGGGCCTTCTGGCGATCTGGTACAACGACTTCTTCGGGGCGCAGACGGTCGCAGTCCTGCCCTACGAACAGTACCTGAAGCGCTTCCCGGCCTACCTCCAGCAACTGACAATGGAGAGCAACGGCAAGCACGTCACGCTTGACGGAAAAAAGGTCAAGCACGACACGGGTCCAATTTATTGGGGAGAACCGGGAACCAATGGTCAACATTCTTTCTATCAATTGATTCACCAGGGGACCAGACTCATTCCCTGCGACTTCATCGCATTTTCGAAGGCGCTCAATCCACTCGGCCAGCACCACGACATGCTGATTGCCAATGTCTGCGCGCAAACAGAAGCGGTGGCCTTCGGCAAGACGCCCGAACAGGTCGCGGCGGAAGGCACTCCAAAGTGGTTGGTTCCGCATCGAGTCTTCGAGGGCAACCGTCCGTCGAACACGATTCTGGCTGACAAACTCACGCCGGAAACTCTCGGAAAATTGGTGGCGCTGTACGAACACTCCGTGTTTACCCAGGGGACGATCTGGAATATCGATTCCTTCGACCAATGGGGCGTCGAACTAGGAAAGGTCCTCGCGCAACGCATCATCCCTGAAGTAGAGAGCAAGGCAGAACCACAGCTTGCGCACGACAGTTCCACCAACAACCTGATTCGTTATTACCGGAAATCGAAGCAGTCATAAAGGAGATTGGCGATGCAACTCGGAATGATCGGCTTGGGAAGGATGGGCGCCAACATGGTGCGGCGACTCATTCATGGGGGTCACAGCTGTGTGGTGTTCGATAAATCGCCGCGCGCGGTCAGCGAACTGGTCGCGGGTAAGGCAAGTGGCGCCGCATCCCTGGCAGAGTTGGCAAGCAAATTGGCGAAGCCGCGAGCAGTCTGGCTGATGGTGCCGGCTGCGGTTGTAGATGAAACCATCGCTGAACTTTTGCCTCACCTGGAAGCAGGAGACATCCTGATCGACGGCGGGAACTCCTATTACGTCGACGATATCCGGCGCGCGAAGGAACTCGCCTCCCGGAAAATCCACTATGTGGACGTCGGTACCAGCGGTGGCGTGTGGGGTCTAGAGCGTGGCTACTGCATGATGATTGGCGGAGAGAACGAGGTCGTCAAGCACCTCGACCCGATTTTCAGCGCGCTCGCGCCCGGCATGGGCGATATTCCGCGTACTGCCGGCAGAGAAACACTCGACGGCACCGCAGAGCGCGGCACCGCAGAACAAGGTTACCTCCACTGCGGGCCCAATGGCGCCGGCCACTTCGTCAAGATGGTACATAACGGCATCGAGTACGGTGTGATGGCGGCGTACGCGGAGGGGTTAGGAATTCTGCGTTCGGCTAACGCAGGCAAACAGACAGGCCGCGCGGTGGATGCTGAGACGACGCCACTGCGTGATCCCGAGCATTATCAGTTTGATCTGAATCTCCGCGACATCGCCGAAGTCTGGCGTCGCGGCAGCGTGATCGCTTCGTGGTTGCTCGATCTGACGGCCAGCGCGTTGCTGCAGGATCCAAATCTATCGAAGTTTGCCGGACGCGTTTCCGATTCCGGCGAGGGGCGCTGGACGATCAAAGCCGCGATTGATGAGACGGTACCGGCGCCCGTCCTCACCTGCGCCCTTTACGAGCGATTCAGTTCGCGGGGTGAAGCTGACTTCGCCGACAAGCTGTTGTCCGCTATGCGTTATGAATTTGGCGGACACCTGGAAAAACCCAACAGTACAACCAAGGCCGCTTAAGGAGATGACTGTGACGAATTCGGATGCTTTGGTTTTCTTTGGCGCTACTGGCGACCTCGCGTACAAGAAGATTTTCCCTACGCTGCAGGCAATGGTGAAGCGCGGTCACCTCGATGTGCCGGTGATCGGAGTTGCCAAGGCCGGTTGGACCTTCGAACAGTTCAAAGCGCGCGCGCTCGACAGCCTCAAAAAACATGGCGGAGTCGATGCCGCGGCCTTTGAGAAGCTATCCAGTCTGCTCCGCTATATTGATGGAGACTATCAAGATCCAGCGACTTTTGAGGCTCTTGGCAAGGAATTGAAAACTGCGCAGCGGCCAGCGCACTACCTGGCGGTTCCACCCGCGATGTTCGAAACTGTCGTGAAAAACCTGACGCACTGTGGCTGCACCACAGAGGCTCGGATCATCGTCGAGAAGCCATTCGGTCACGACTTGGAATCGGCGCGACATCTGAACCAGGTGCTTCTGCGGCATTTCGATGAAACTGCAATTTTCCGCATCGACCATTACCTGGGGAAGCGGCCGGTGCAGAACATGGTCGTATTCCGTTTCGCCAACGCGTTCATGGAAGCTTTCTGGAACCGCAATTATGTCAAAAGTGTGCAGATCACCATGGGCGAAGACTTTGGCGTCCAGGGCCGCGGCGCTTTCTACGATCAGACGGGCACCATCCGCAACGTCATCGAGAATCACCTCTTTCAGATTCTGTGCAATCTCGCGATGGAACCGGCGGTAAGAATCGACAGCGAATCTATTCGCGACGAGAAGGTCAAGGTGCTGAAAGCAATTCCGGCGCTGGACGAGAGAGACATCGTACGCGGACAGTTTCGCGGATACCTTGACGAAAAGGGAGTCGCTCCCAATTCGAAGGTGGAGACCTTCGCTGCGCTTCGACTCGAAGTCAATTCGTGGCGCTGGCAAGGTGTTCCGTTTTACATTCGCGCGGGTAAATCTCTGCCCGTCACCTGTACGGAAGTCGTTTGCCAGTTGCGAAAACCGCCCACCGTGATCCCGGCGGATGTTCTGCACTCGAATTATTTGCGGTTCCGGATCAGCCCCGACGTGTCAATCGCTATGGGCATGACGGTGATGGGGCCAGGCGAGAAATTGACAGGTCAGCCGGCGGAGATGGTTGCCAGCAAGCCGCCTGACGCCGAGGAAATGGATGCCTATGAACGAGTGCTGGGGGATGCCATGGCCGGAGACGCTACCCTGTTTGCGCGCGAGGACTATGTGGAAGAGGCTTGGCGAATCGTCGATCCGGTGCTGAAGAAGGTAACGCCGGTATATCCTTACGAGCCGAAGACGTGGGGGCCGAATGAGGTCGAGCGCGTAACGCCGCCGGGAGGTTGGCAGAATCCGGTTGTGGGACACGATCTTTCAGTCGTTTCGAATCGGGCCGCCTGAGAGAGGAAACGCCACGAATAAACTGCAATTTTCCGAGAAAATGGATCTGGGATGGAGATTGAAGTCTTTGCCGACGATGAATCGACCGCCCGAGCGGCCGCGAAGTATATGGCCGCTGACGCCATTGCCGCCGTCGCTGCGCGCGGCAGGTTCGTGATGGCGGTCAGCGGCGGCCACACTCCTTGGATCATGCTTCGGGCGCTAGCCAATGAGGCACTTCCGTGGGAGCACGTGCATGTGGTGCAAGTCGACGAGCGCGTCGCGCCGATCGGGCACGCCGACAGAAATCTCACACACCTTCAAGAAAGCCTGCTCGAGCACTCTCCGATTCGTCCCGAGCAAATTCATTCCATGGCCGTCGAATCGCCGAACCTCGAAGCCGCGGCCGGGCAGTATGCTTCGACGCTCCGCGAGATCGCCGGTTCGCCGCCGATTTTGGACTTAGTCCATCTCGGACTTGGACCCGATGGTCACACAGCTTCGTTGGTGCCGGGAGATCCCGTGCTCAGCGTTACTGACAGGGATGTGGCTGTGACCGGCATCTACCAGGGCAGACGGCGAATGACATTGACCTATCCCGTCATCAATCGTGCCCGGCGCCTTCTCTGGCTGGTGACTGGCAGGGAGAAAGTCGATATGCTGGCGCGCCTGCGCAAGTGTGACGTTTCGATCCCCTCAGGACGGATTCGACACGATCGAGGCCAAGTGTTCGCTGATCGTGCGGCAGCTCCCGATTTGGCAGTCGAAGACAGGAGAAGAGCCGGGTAAAATCTCCGCTGATCACAACCTCGAAACCCCTATTTTCATTCTGTTCTCCCATGTCGCGCAATGACCTAAACGTCAACTTCGCGAATGAACAAGCGCGAGAAACTGGTCTCGCATCAGTTTCTCGCGCTTGGCTTAGAGTCGCACCCGCGGTCACTTCTGGTACACGAAATGTCCGCGGCGGTTCTGCTGCCAGCAAGCTTCGTTGCTCTCGGTGCAGAACGGTCTCTCTTTGCCATAGCTGATAGTGTTGATTCGGCTCGCGCTGATGCCAGCGGCGGTCAGTGCATTTTTCACGGCATTGGCGCGCCGGTCGCCCAGGGCAAGGTTGTACTCTATTGAACCGCGCTCGTCACAGTGGCCTTCAATCGTAAAACCCAGGTTCGGATGCTGCGCGAGGAAGGCCGCATCAGCCTGTACAGACGCCTGCTGGTCTGCACGAATGTCGGACTTGTCGTAGTCGAAGTAAACGTCCTTTATATTCTGATTGAACAAGTCCTCATCGGAAATCGACGCAACTGACGGCGGTGGCGGAGGCGGTGGAGGCTGCGTCACGGTCAGTCGCGCCGACGCTTCCTGCGTTCCGCCCGGGCCCTTCGCGACCAGGTGATAGGTCGTCGATCCTGTCGGAGAGACACTCTGCGAGCCATTCGGTTGAACCACGCCAATGCCGTCGATGGAGACATTAGTGGCGTTCGAACGTCTGCCACGAGAGCGACGCGGTCTCCCCCGCTGTAATGCTGTTCGGGGACACCGACAAGGAAGCCGTGGGTGCGGGCGGAGGTGGTGGCGGGGGCGGCGCTGGTACAACCTTCTTCTTGCACGCGCCGAGCATCATAACTGCGGTCAAGGTCACTGCCATTGCGAACTGTTTCATAAATTGCTGCTTCACGATTGTTCCTCCGTTGCGCTCCCACGCATAAAGTGTCCTACTCCAAACTAAAACGAGACAAAGGCCCGAACCGTCGCGGACAGAATATTTCTCGAATGCAAGAGAACAATCGCTGCGGCGACGCCGTACCGCAGAACGTGACCGATAGCGCTCCGGCCCCACACAAGACCAAATCGGCCTGTGGTTCTCCGCTTTGCTGCACAGGTTTCTTGCCGAGATTGTTCATTCACACCGACTATCGCCGCTCCGGAAGTTCGTCGCGGAACAACAGCCGTTGGTGCGCACTGGTCAATGTCTGCCGCTGCCCGGTCGCGGGAATGGTAGCCCAGGGCAATAATGCTGGGCGCTGCGATAAGACTGTGCAGGGCTTTCTCGTCGGGATATGCGATGACTAACCGTTCGCGTCGAGGTTCCGTCCGCAGCGCTATTACCGCAAATTGCCAAGTTGAGGGGTCGACCATCTCGCTCATGACATCACCTCGGGCCGGAAGCCCGTGCTTGTCACGAGGCTCCATGCACATTGTCATAGCACGCGACGGTCCAACTCGAAATTGAGTGGAAGTGATTCCCCGAACACTGAACGTCACATACGGTCCGGGATCAAACCGTGACGGCGCAATAAACCGAAGGTATTGCTTTTTCAGATTTCGGCCACGTCGGCATAGCAAACTTGCCGAAAGCAGCGGGGACCGAACTTAAACATTGACAGTAAATTGACACTTTCGTCAGAAACGTTGCGCCGCATTCACACTTCGGCTGGAGACAAAGCTCTCCGGCGCTCGAGGAATAGAGAACGAAAACGCGGCCCCCGGACCATCATTGAGAGCTGCCGACAGACGTCCATGATGGTTCTCGATAATCGAACGACTGATGGAGAGTCCGATTCCCATGCCGCCGCTCTTAGTCGTGTAAAACGGTTCGAAAAGCTTGTCGGCACCTTGAGTGCCGAAGCCGATTCCAGCATCCTGCACAGTCAGCCGCACACAATCGTTTTCTCTTTCCGTTCGGATCAGCAACACCCTGGGACGATCGTCGACTCCGATCATCGCATCGGACGCATTGCGGAGCAGGTTCATGATGACTTGCTGAAGCTGGACACGATCGCCTTCGACCAGCGGGAGGTCGTCGGCCAGGTCAAGCCGCAGAATCATCTCGTCTCCCTGGAGTTGACTCAAAGACAGGGCGATCACATCTCGGGCAGCCTCGTTCAAATCCATCGGTTCCGTCGTATCGTCCTTCTTGGTATAAAGCGCGCGCAATCGAGTGATCACCTCAGAGGCACGGTTGCCGTCGCGAATCGTGCGTCGTGCGGTTTTGCGTGCGCCCTCGACGTTTGGAGGATCGGCGGCCAGCATTCGCATACAGGTGCTGGCGTTGGTGACAATGCCGGACAAGGGCTGGTTGAGTTCGTGGGCGATTGACGCTGTCAGCGTGCCCAGGCCCATCACCCTGGCCACATGTGCAAGTTCCGATCGAGCCTTGTCGCGTGCCTCTTCCGTCAGCCTGCGGGACGTGACATCCTGAACCGCGGCGATGTATTCCAACTGACCATCCCGGTCCCAGGTTGCATGGGCGACTGCATGCATATACTTGATCGAGTGGTCCGGCATCATCAATCGATACTGCCATTCAAAATCGTTGCCGTCGTCTCCTGCCTGGTCGACCATTTTCATCTTCTCAATCAGACTGACGTCTTCCGGATGGACTCGAGTACGGATCAGTTCGATCGTCACGGGCATGCCGATCTCAAGTTCGTAGATGCGATAGAGCTGCGCTGACCACGTGATTTCGTCGGTCGCCACGCGCCAGGAAAAGCTGCCTATTTGACTGAGATGTTGGGCTTCCGCGAGGAACGCCTCGTTGCGCTGCAAAGCTCTCTCGGCTCGTTTTTGTTCGCTCAAATCGAGCACGAACGCGATACCTTCGTTGCCATCTCCTTCCAGGAGGGCACCGCCGAGAAGTACCGGAACTCGGCTGCCATCTTTTCGGAAGTACTCCTTCTCGAAGGGTTGGAAGATGCCGGTCGCCTTCAAATCAGCTAAAGCCCGTTCGGCACGGCCATGCCATTCGGCGGGTGTCAGGTCCGTCCAGCGTAAACGGCCGGAGGCGACATCTTCACGCTCGTATTTCACCATGCGGAGAAATGCTTCGTTGGCTCCGGTAATTGCACCTTCGAGATTCCACATCACAATTCCCACAACATTCGCCTCGACCAGACGCCGGATCTTCGCTTCCAACCCCCTGGCCAGATCACGCACTTCGGCTCCCGCCTTTTCGCGCTCGGATACCTGGAATTTCAGGTCTTGTATGTGCATTAGCGCTTGATAAGCGGAAGAGGCAAACTTTGCAAGAGAAGCCATAACCCGGTCATCTTCTGCGTCGAACTTACGACGGTCGCCGTGCATGATCGCCCAGATGCTTCCGACCGTCTTGCCGGCGACGTAAAACGGGATCAGCAGGCATTCTTCGGCTGCCGGAATTACCGGCAACAAAGAGGGCAAGCGCAGTTCGAAGTGTCTGAACAAGTGGGTGCGATCTTGATCAAACACGTCGCCGCAGTTTCCGAAATTGCCCGGGGTTCCGCCTCCGACGTGCGGATTCCACGCGCCGGCAATGGCTGGCCAATAGAATTGTCGGCCGCGAGGGTCGGGCGTTTTGCCATCGCTCGTCAACAGGCTAAGACCGGCGGAATCACACTGCGTAATCTCCAGGATCGTTTCAGCTAGCAGCTGCAGTATGGTGCTCGGCGAATCGGCTAGCCCACTCACTAGCTTCACGAGAGCGCAGTTCTCCTTCTCGTAATCTGGCGTGCGCGATGGGCGACGTTGCAACTCCTCCGTGCAAAGAATCGATTCCAAAGGAGCGCCGGGAACATAATTTTCCAGGGGAACATCATGCGGTTGGGCAAAGCTGGCCATGTTCTCCCCTCCATCTGTGTGGTTACGAATTTGAGACCTCAAGCGTTAACAAAAGCCATCACACTCTTTTCAGCTTCGGGTCGGACGGCATCTGTAATAGGCCTTCTTCACGAATTACTACGACCGTGAATACAGCGATTAGGCCGCGGCTATCGCTGCCGGTGCCGGCCGGAGCTTTGTGGCCATTCTCACCAGATCGGCTAGAGAATCGGCCTTCATCTTGTGCATTACGTTGCCGCGGTGTGCCTTCACCGTGATTTCGCTGATACCAAGTTCCCCACCAACCTGTTTATTCAACAAGCCGGAAACCACCAACGCCATAACCTGCCGTTCGCGAGGCGAAAGTGACGAGTAACGACCCTGGAGCACCCTCATCTCCGCCTCCCGACTGAGAGCAACGCGGCTCCGTTCGAGGGCGGCTCGAACGGCGTTCAGCAGCGCATCCTCACCGAATGGCTTCGTTAGGAATTCGACGGCTCCCGCCTTCATGGCTTGGACCGTCATGGGCACGTCTCCGCAGCCTGTGATGAAGATGATCGGCATGTCGGTCCGTTCGATCGCGACGCGCTTCTGCAGCTCGATACCGTTGAGGTCGGGAAGAGAATAGTCAAGCACGAGGCAGCTTGGAACGAGGCTTCGTGGGCGGTCCAGAAATTCTTTCGCGGACGCGAACGTCTGGGGCTGCCAGCCTTCGCAGCGGATCAACAATTCCAGCGATTCGCGAACCGAGATATCATCGTCGACCACGAAGACGATTGGCCTTAGGTCCGACATAGGTGGTGCCCCCAATCCATGGCAGAGTGCATACGATAAACTCATATTTCACTCCTCAATTTGCTCTCAGCAGTCGTCGTCCCCATGGAAAAACCGTAGGGCGGAACGAATGGTTTGGAGAAGCTGCTCGTCACTAAAAGGCTTGCCCAGGAAAGCGGCAGCGCCCGCTTGCATGGCTCGCTGACGGGAATCTTTGCTCTCGTAAGCGGTGATGAAGATGATAGGAATGCCGCGGGCCGCGGCAGCGAGGTGGCTTTGAAGCTGTAACCCATTCATGCCCGGCATCTGCACATCAAGGATGAGACACGAGGTATCGTGCAAATGGCCAGAACTCAGGAAAGTTTCGGCAGATTCAAAAGCTGCCGCTCGAAAGCCAAAGGACTCGACGAGCAGTGTAGTGGCGCTGCGAACTGACTCATCGTCGTCAACTACCGAGATCAGATTCGCTGTCACTCTGAACTCCTCACTAAGCTTAAAGTATTCGCGGAAGAAGACAGAATCTATTGGGCGTTGGTAGATTTAGATCCTAAAAAGGATGATGCGGGTAAGCTTTCGCTTACGAGGCTTTTTCCGAGGGGTCTTTGATCTTTTCGATCATTCTCACCAGATCAACCAGGGATTCCGCGTGCATCTTCACCATTGCCCGGCTGCGCTGGACCTTCACGGTACTTTCGGCAGTTCCGAGTTGAGCCGCAATCTGTTTGTTGAGCATGCCCGAAACCAGCATGGAGATCACCTGCTGCTCGCGAGAAGTCAACGAGTCGAAGCACTGCTGAATGTTCGCTACTTCTTTCTGCTGTTCACGGCTGACACGATCCTGCTCCAGCGCGATACGAACAGCGTCCAGGAGATCCTGATCGCGGAATGGCTTGGTGAGGAATTCGACCGCCCCAGCCTTCAGGGCGTGAACACTCATTGGAATATCGCCGTAGCCCGTGAGAAAGACTATGGGAATACGAATGTTTCTCGCTGCCAGCTCGCGCTGGAAATCGAGTCCACTCAATCCGGGCAATCTAACGTCGAGCACAAGGCAACTGGGCGCATCTGGCGGTTTCTTCTCCAGGAAGGTATCGGCCGAGTCAAAACTCTCAACCTGCAGACCCACGGTGCTTAAGAGGAACTTGAGCGAGGAACGTACGGATGGATCATCATCGACGACAAAAACGACCGGAGCATCAGTCATGACGCACTGCCGACGGATTCTGGCAGAGTGAAACAAAAAACCGCGCCATGAGGAGAGTTGGGCTCAGCCCAGAGTCTACCGCCATGACTTTCAACCAGGGAGCGGCTGATCGACAAACCCATCCCCATACCATTCGGCTTGGTTGTAAAGAAGGGAGTGAAAAGGCGACGTGCTTCCGAGCTAAGGCCAGTACCGGAGTCGCATACTGCAACCAATACATCCCCAGAGTCGTCGATCCGAGACTGGATGGAGAGTGAACGCGTTCGATTGGTTACCGCAGCCATAGCCTCTATGCCATTGATGATCAAGTTCAGCAGGACTTGCTGCATCTGGACCCGATCAGCCGACACCAACGGAAGAGCCTCCGTCAGTTGGCGCTCAAGCAGAACTTGATTCTCAGAAAGCTCGCGGTCAGCCAAAGTCAACACTTCTTGAATAACGTCGTTTATATCCAACTTGCTCTTTTCGGCAGGTTCCTTCTTTATGAATCCACGGATTCGGGCAACAACGGCGCTCGCTCGATTGCCGTCCGCAACGATTTCCGCAAGAGCCCGACGCAGAACCTCAGGTTTGAGGTTATCAGCGGCGAGCAATCGCAGACACGCATTGCTGTTATTGGTCACGGCGGTAAGGGGTTGATTGACTTCGTGGGCGATGGACGCTGCCAGTTCGCCCATGGTTGTGAGCCTAGAGACCCGGGCAAGCTCCGCTTGCGTCATCCGCAATGCTTGTTGTGCTTCCTTCCAATCATGCAGATCCACAACGCTCCCGAACCATTTGATGACACGGCCTTCCTGATCACGCAACGGTAGAGCGCTGGAAATACACCAACGATATGCATTGTCCGCCGCGCGCCGGCCGCGGAATTCATACTGAAACGGCCCGCCGGTTAAAACTGCAGCTGTCCAAGCCTGAGTCATTTTCTCAATGTCGTCCCGATGAACTGAGTTCATCCAGCCAGCGCCTCGTACTTGCTCTGGGGATAATCCTGTGTAGTCGAGCACGCGCTGGTTACAGTAATCAATCGCACCGTCTGCCTCGGCACTCCAAAGCATCTGCGGAATGGTCTCGGTTAATTGACGCAGAGTACGCTCGCTCGCGCGAAGCTTGTCCTCAGCCAGTTTCCTTTCACTGATATCGCGAACGAAGCCAGTAAATATCCGGTGCCCATTTTTGACCAGCTCTCCGAACGATACTTCCACCGGGAACTCCTGCCCATTCTTGCGGAGGCCCGTGAGCTCGGTACCTTGCCAGTTGATATGCCGCTGGCCGGTAGCCAGGTAGCGGCTGAATCCGGCCTCGTGCACCTTCCGGATGAATTCTGGCATGAGCACGGCCAGTGGTTTCCCGATCAACTCCGCTGGTTCATAGCCAAAGACTCCCAGGGTGGCCGGATTGGCAAACTGAATTGCACCGCTCTCGTCCATGCTGATCACGGCATCGGGCGCCGTTTCGACTACAAGGCGATGCCTCTCTTCACTGTAGCGGCGCGCATATTCCCCCTGCTTACGTTCCGTGATATCCGTCACGACACCGCCGATGGCATAGATCTCGCCCTCCGCGTTGAGCAGGGGAAACTTCTGGACGATGCTCGTGTGTTCCCCGTCTTCATGGAGAGCGACCTCCTCAAATTCCATGGGAACGCCTGCCTCGATCACCCGGCGATCATTAGTTTGAAAGGCAGCGGCCTGTTTGGCCGAAAATAGTTCCTCGTCCTTCTTCCCCTCGATTTGTTTTTCGGTGATGCGGAGGGCTCTCTTGAACTCCTTGTTGGCATAGAGATACCGGCCCTGCCGATCTTTCAAGAAAATCAGGTTCGGACTATTTTCTAAAAACGCCTGCAGCTGGGCCTCGCTTTGTTGCAGCTTGGCCTGCGTCTCTTTTCTGTCGTTGATGTCTTCGCAAGTGATCAAGGTGTGCACGGACGAGTCGCCGCCTTGGTTTAGCGGGATACTCAAAGCCTTCCTGATCAAGAACCAGTGGTATTGGCGATCGGCGCGCCGGATACGCGCCTCGGTCTGGAACGGTTTCCCGCCGGCCAAAGCCGCGGTCCATTCGTCGATGAACTTGGCAACCTCATCTGGGTGAATTGTGGTTTGCCAGACCCATCCGCTCAATTGATGTAATGAGCAACCGGTATATTCCTGCCACGCACGATTCACCAGCTCAACCGAGCCGTCAGGCAATGCACACACCACGAGCGCCGGCATCGTTTCGATAAGATTCCGAAGATCCAGCGGATCGATAGTTTGGTTTGCACCTTGTGTTTCAGTGGTCATTTTTTGTTAACGTTGCGTGAGCTTATCTCACAACGGAAATTCTGCCCGGGGATCAACCTCATCGACTACAGCAGCAACGCTCGGAGCCCTGAAACCATTTGTTGGCCTACGATGTTCCCACATTTCCGGTGATTCAAATGTAAAAGATCGTAAAGGAATTATGAAGAAACGCCGGGGTTGTTGATTAGGATGGCGGCTGCGGGCACGCAAGAGTTTTGGTGTTCCGCACGTTGATACAAAAGTATCGATTGATACCATCGTCCAATAGCTTCCCCGTCGCGCTTCAGGCCTAATGCTTGAATAGATCGCCGTTCAACGTAAGGGCCGTGAAGTGAACTGATCACTCGTATATCCCATGCTTTCCAAGTGCGCGAATCCAGCCTGTTGCACTACCTTTCTCTATCTCAGCGAAGGCAGGCTTTACCTGGTCGACTCGAAGGCAGCCTCGGTCCAGCACAGAGCGCGGATGGAATCGAAATGTGCAGCCGACCCCTGGATCCATGAATACTTCTGGTTGTGTGCCTCGTGCTGTCGAGACATGACGATTCAAATTAACAATAACTTTGAAATCAGGGTGGTACGCAAGCGAGGGATACGTCCAGACTTCGAAGCGGATTTTCAACGGGCAAGCGCGGCGAAAAACATCAGTGCTGTTTGACATTGCCCGCACGAACCCGACGACAACCTGAACACACGACACATCGACGCGTCTTCGCGCCGAACCATCACATCAATTCAGCTCACTGGGAAACCTCGACCTAAGCACACCATCGACTGATGCTATGGTATCGATCGATACCATCGTCCAATGGACGACTCGAAACACTTCAGGCTTAATCGCTAATATGAAACGCGCGGGTCGAAAATAGCTCTGAACTTGAAGACGACAGGAGTGAGTCATGGAAAACGCAATGTTCCGAGATGTCACCTCACACAGCACATGGCCTAATCCGAACGAGGGCGGTTTTGAAGAAAGAGTCCATCCGATTGTTTTTCCGTTAAGAAAGCACTCGGTATACCAGGAAGGCGCCCTGCCCATGGAAGACTTGGCTGAACAGTACATCTCCCTCGACGAAGACACGACCGAAGAGAACACCTTCGAAGGCATCGTCGGAAGCAATGTGCGACTGAGAGCCGTGCTTGAAGATGTTCAAATTGTGGCACCCGCCGACTCCACCGCGCTCATCCTCGGTGAGACGGGTACTGGCAAGGAACTGATCGCCCGTGCCATTCACGACCTCAGTCCCCGCAGGAACTACGAGTTCGTGAAGGTGAACTGTGCCGCGATTCCCTCGGGGCTACTTGAGAGCGAACTGTTTGGCCACGAAAGAGGCGCCTTCACGGGAGCGATCGCTCAAAAGATCGGAAGATTCGAAATGGCGAACAAAGGAACGCTCTTTCTCGACGAAATTGGAGACATCCCGCTTGAATTGCAGCCAAAGCTTCTCCGGGTCCTGCAGGAGCAGGAGTTCGAGCGTCTGGGTAGCACTCGCACTCAAAAAGTCGATGTTCGAGTAGTGGCAGCCACGAATGCCGACCTGGCTCCGATGGTCGCCGAAAAGAAATTCCGCAGCGATCTTTACTATCGCCTGAACGTTTTCCCGATTGCACTCCCACCCCTGCGCGACCGCCGTGATGATATTCCACGGCTGGTACGCTACTTCGCCAACAAATATGCCCAACGCATGGAGAAGCGTATTGAGAAGATCTCCAGGAAAACGATGGAAGCCCTGTGCCGGCATAGCTGGCCGGGCAACATCCGCGAGTTGCAGAACCTTATGGAGCGAGCCGTGCTGCGCTCATCCGGCCCCGCGTTGCGAGTGCCATTGACGGACATTTCTAATGTCATCGATCTCAGGAGTGCCAGTGACGACAGCGCCCTGGAGCAAATGGAGCGGGAGTTGATTCTGAGAGCGCTGCGCGAAAGCAATTGGGTGGTCGGAGGAACTCGCGGAGCAGCGGCCCGGCTTCGCCTGAACAGGACAGGTCTCGCATACAAGATGAAGAAGTTTGGTATCTCACGTCCGACCCAGTAACTCAGTCGCGACACGCAAACCATGGTTCGACGTTACCGAAAAACCATCTCCGACTACGCCCCAGATCTCCGTGTTCTACCTCTCGGAAGGCGTTGGCATCCACGCAGCATACAGCAAAGACCGGATGGACATTCCTCTCGGAGTTCGTGCATCCTATTTCGAGCGGGGCGTTGCCCATATCCATGTGGGGAGGAATAGGCCATGAAGAAGGTCGCGCCAGCAATCTCCCTCGCCGGCTTCCGGCTCGGCGGAGCACGCCATATCTGCGTGTTTTTCAACAACGGCGACGAACAGTATCGCGTGTTGCTTCCGTTCATTAGGAACGGGTTCGACTGTGGCGACAAAGCGATCGACGACTCCTCCGCGGCTGCCTGACATGGCGGTCCAACCGGAACATGCCTCCGGCGAAATCAAACGCCTTCAGCGTTGCGTTAACGATCTGGTAAGCCTGCTCGCTCTTCCTGCCATCTGGAGCGGCGGCGATCCATCCCAGGTCCTTCATACTTTGCTCGACGCGCTGATGCGCGTGTTGCGTCTCGACCTCGTCTCTGTGAGCCTCAAGGATCCAGTCAGCGAGGCACCCGTTGAGATGGTGCAGGTCGCCCAATTACGGGGACCGATGCCCCCGACGCACGAGATCTGCGAGGCACTCGGCCGCTCCTTCGGAGACGACTCGCGGAAATGGCCTCCCCTGCTTCGGAGCGTTATGGGCGAGGGAGATGTTTCGATCGTGCCCCTGCCACTAGGGCTGCACGGCGAACTCGGCATGATGGTCGCGGCAGCTCAGCGAGCAGATTTCCCGCAGCAAACCGAGGCACTCCTCCTGAGCATTGCGGCGAGTCAGGCTTCCATCGGGCTGCGGGAGGCGCGTCTCCGGAATCAACAAAACCGCGTCGCCGCCGAACTCGATCAACAGGTCGCGCAACGAACCGCCGAACTTGCCGCAGCGAACGAAGAACTGCAACTCCAGGTTGGGCTGCTGCAGCATCTTCCTGTATCCACCTGGACGCTCAAGCCTGATGGGACCCCTGATTTCGTGAATCACGTCTGGCTTGAATACTCCGGTCAGACCCTCGATTTCGTCCGCTCGCATCCCGAGGCCTGGATGACGGCGGTCCACCCTGAGGACCGGGAGATAGCAGCCAAGAGCTTTTGGGAGGGTGTGCATTCGGGAAAGGATTTCGCGTTCGAAACCAGGTCTCTCCGCGCTCAGCGACGGAACCTATCGCTGGCACCTCCAGCAAGCCGTAGTCTTGCGCGATGCAGAAGGAAAAGTCCTCAAATTCGTCGGTACCACCACCGACATCGACGACCAGAAACGCGCTGAAGAAGCCCTCCGTGCGCGCGAACTTAACCTTCGCCTTGTCATTGATACGATCCCAACGTTGGCTTGGTGCAATCTGCCCGATGGTCCCAATGAATTCCTGAACCAGCGTTGGCACGCATATACAGGTCTCTCGCCCGAAGAGTCGCACGGCTGGGGCTGGCAAGTTGCGTTCCACCCGGAGGACTTGCCGACGCTGATGAAAACGTGGCAGCACTTGTTGATATCAGGGGAATCGGGCGAGATCGAGGCTCGTCTTCGACGCCATGATGGGGCCTATCGGTGGTTCATGATCCGGGTTGAGCCACTCCGCGACGACGAAGGCAAGATTGTCAGATGGTACGGCACAAGCACAGACATCGATGACCGCAAGCGCGCTGAGGAAGCCTTGCATGATCGGGAGCAGAGCTTGCGGTTGGTCGTTGATGGTATCGCCGGGTTGGTAGCGATCATGAGCGCGACGGGTGAAGTCGAAGTCGTCAACCGTCAGGTCTCGGACTACTTCGGCAAGGCCGTCGAAGAGATGAAAGGATGGTCAACCAGCGACGCGGTCCACCCAGACGATCTACCTGCTGTGATCTCGGCTTGGAGGCACTCTGTCGAGACGTTGCTTCCCTACGATATTGATCATCGTCTGCGCCGTGCTGACAGCGTGTATCGCTGGTTCCATGCTCGCGGGCTGCCGCTACTTGACGCAGAAGGTCGCATCATCCGCTGGTACGTTCTGCTCACCGACATCGATGACAGAAGACGGGCGGAGGAGAAATTGCGGGCGAGCGAAATTAATCTTAAGCAGATCATCGACACCATTCCCACGGCGGCATGGTCCGCGCGTCCAGACGGATACTGCGAGTTCGTCAACCAGCGCTGGCTTGACTATGCAGGTCTCTCGGCGGAACAGGCTGTAGGCTGGGGTTGGGGGGCCGCGATTCATCCCGATGACTTGCCCGGGCTCGTGGAGTATTGGAAGACCTGTCTGGCTTCTGGCACGCCGGTTAACACAGAAGCACGAATGCGTCGTTTCGACGGAGTTCATCGATGGTTCCTGTTTCGCGCGAGCCCTCTTCGCGGCGAATCGGGCAACATCATCAAATGGTACGGAACCAACACCGATATCGAAGATCGGAAGCGCGCTGAGAAGAAGTTACAGGCGCGTGAAACCAATCTGCGCCAAATTATCGACGGCATTCCCGGACTGGTGGCTGCCATCAGCCCGGCAGGAGTGCCTGAAGTTATGAACCAGCCGTTCCTGGAATACTTCGGTAAGACGGCCGAGGAAATGCGCAATTGGTCGACTAACGGTGTTATTCATCCCGATGACCTCCCTCGCGTGATCGACGCCTTTACGAATTCGATAGCAACCGGAACTCCCTTTGACCTTGAAATCCGTTATCACAGGGCTGATGGTGTCTATCGGCGGTTCGAGGTCCGAATCCATCCCGCGCGAGACGCAGACGGCAGAATAACTCGATGGTATGGCCTTTTAATCGATATCGAAGACCGGAAACGCGCCGAGGAGGCGCTCAGCAAGGCGCAATCGGAACTCGCGCACGTGACCAGAGTGACAAGCCTGGGAGCGATGACGGCGTCGATCGCGCACGAAGTCAACCAACCGCTCTCGGGCATCATCACCAATGCCGGTACCTGTCTGCGGATGCTGGCGACCGAGCCTCCAAATGTCGAGGGCGCTCGCGAAACCGCGCGGCGCACGATTCGCGATGGCAACCGCATGTCCGAGGTGATCAGCCGTTTGCGCGCGCTCTTCAGCAAGAAAGAACCCACGACCGAACCTGTGAACTTGAATGAGGCTGTTCTGGAGGTGATTGCACTATCCATAGTGGACCTTCAGAAGAATCGCGTAATGCTGCGTCCCGAACTCGCCGACAATCTCCCGCTGGTAGCGGGCGATCGTGTGCAGCTTCAGCAGGTCATACTGAACCTGCTCAGGAATGGCTCGGACGCCATGAGCACAATCGAAGATCGCGCGCGGCAGTTGCTGATCAGAACCGAACGAGACGAGGGCGATCGCGTGCGTCTCACCGTGCAAGATGCGGGAGTCGGGTTTGATCCGCAGGCCGTCGACCGGCTTTTCGATGCTTTCTATACCACCAAGGGCGATGGCATGGGAATCGGGTTATCTGTCAGCCGTTCCATTATCGAGAGGCATCATGGCCGTCTCTGGGCGACGCTGAACGATGGTCCGGGAGCCGCCTTTTCGTTCTCCATTCCGCGAGCACCCGAAGGGTTGGCTCGCGCTGACGGCATCCGCAATATTCAGGGACCCACCGCAACCGGTCCGGGCGCAGCGTAAAGGCTACGCCACTCCTGGTATCGGCGGCTGACCAACACCAAAGTGCAATGGACACTTTTTGGCGAAGCGGCGCACTCTGGGCTTATGGAGTCCGACCAGGGCTGCGCCCCCGACCTTCCACTGGTCTCAGTCGTAGATGATGACGAATCGATACGCGAGTCGCTACCCGATCTGGTGAAGCAGTTCGGGTTTGCGGCACGAACGTTCTCGTCGGCGGAAGAGTTCCTCGCCTCCGATCGCGTCGATCAGACCAGATGCCTGATCCTCGACGTTTCTATGCCGGGGATGAGCGGGCCCGATCTTCAACGGGAGCTGATGCGACGGCGACAAGCGATTCCGATTATCTTTATCACCGGTGACAGAGATACGACGGTTCGCCGGCGGCTGATCGAACAGGGTGCGGTGGAATGCCTGTTCAAGCCCTTCAGCGAGACAGCTCTGATCGAGGCCCTTAATGCCGCGCTGCGTGTGAACTAAAGACTCCCGCCGTTTCTGTGCAAAGTCGATGGCCCGCCACTGCGCCGGGATCGGCAGTAGAAGCGTAGAGCGTTCTTTCCGCGTTTTCCTCTGCAGCCCTGCCGGAACCGCATTCTGCTCGCATCGATCGCTGCCTCTGGTTCCCAGGATGAATTGGCTCCGTCTCGGTTCTGTTTTTCGGCGGCCCCACCGTTCACATTTCACCTCCCTTTGAAAAACTCAATTAACGCTTTGAAGAAGCGCGCTATCAGACGTGACGAAGCAGCAGCGAACCACTCCCAGGGGCTGGCTTCAGTGCCCGTGGTGTTAGAAGACGACAGATTGACGTTCAGCCAGCTCGCGTCGCCACGGGAGCCGTCGCCGTGTCTGCTCGTATCGCGGGCTTTCCCTGTGGGTCGTACGTCTTCGCGAGACACAATCGACTCCGCTCTTGGAAGAAGTCTTGCGTGTATCCGATGTGACCGGATACAACCAGGCCATCACAGCAGATCGAGGGAGGGGAAACAATTGGACCATGGTATCGGCGATACCTTGGTAGTGCTCGAACGGGCATGAACAATCAAGAGTGGAAAGTAAAAGCTAGTACTTCAAGGTAGAGAAAAAACTTGAGTAGGGTACGTAGCATCGAAGGGCACGGCTCAGTTACGGCTCATCTTGTGAGATGAACCACAGCGTGACACTCGAACTAATGCGTGAGCAGCGCCTCGATAGGGTCGCCAACCCTCTCCACCGTGAGAACCGCGGCCATTCTGTGCTCGTGCCCTGGTGCAAGATTGACCGCCGCGTCGAGGATATTGCTGGCCTCGACGCAGAGAAACTGTCTCCATTCGCCATCGCCCAGGTCTGGCAAGCGCGCTGCCCCATCGCTCCACGGATTCCACACCACCGTACTGAGCGAATGTTCCTTCCGCAAACGGATTCGGCGCTTCTTGTTCGGATCCAGCAGGTCAACTTCGTTTTGAGTGTTGCAGTATGCGCTGTCGGTCGGTGAGGCGATAATAACGTCACCGCGCTGCGTCTTCTCCTTGTTCGATTCAGTGTTGTCGAGATAGCTCACGCTATCGAGTCCCTGCAGCCGCGCATCCTGTATGTTCGCAATTCGGTTGTAGGTGTGGAGCGCCTCTTCGAAGCGAAAGGGCGTTATCCCGGTGTTCGTGCAAACAAGCTCTAAACGCAACTCAGCGCCAAATGTAACGCGATGCACAAGACGAAATTCTCCAGGCCACCATTTCCGTGTGTGCTCGTCACTTTGCGTGAAGATGGTCACGGCAACTCCGTTTTCATCTTCAATGATGGACTCGACCTGCCACAATCTTGTACGCACGAATCCATGCGCAGGAGCCTGTGGGTCGTCCAACTTGCCACGGAACCAGGGAAAACAAATCGGGATTCCCCCTCGAATTGCGTGGCCTTCCTCCCAGCGGGAATTCGTGCTGATGAAAAGCACTTCGTCATTGCTCGCGGGCTTCCAAGAGGTCACATGGGCGCCATGCAGATACATCTCCCCTTCCCCGAAAGTGCCAGTGATCTGTAATCGCGCCAACCCACCGTTGCCTTCGGAAACTCTTGCGACACCCGGGATTCCCAGTTGACGTTCAAGTTCGGCCACCGCGAAAACTCCATTCATTGAAGCTCTCCCTTGCAAACAAGGCGAGAAGCCTGCTCGATTGACCTCACCGGCGCGGCAAAGGCACCGACCGCCTTCGAACTCGCTTTGTGGAGTTGTATCAGAAGATCAGAGAATAGATCAGCCTCCATTTTCCATGACGCCAAGCCACTTGCACCGATGGCTCAAGGCTCATGCTCACCGCGAACCCCACAATTGGCTCATCACCGACTGCCCCTACTCTTTATGGAACCCGGAACCACGAAAAAACGATGAACAGTTCCTATGCAACTGTCTGACCGTCCTCGCGGAGCACGCCGGTCTGAACTGAAGACGAGATTTTGCGACCACCCAACCTTCAATGTGCGGCGAGTGAACCCTACGGGGGATGCGGGTTTTGCGCGCAGGCTGCGGGTGTGTGCCAATTTTCAGGCGAAAATGTCGAATTACTGACAACCGTGAGCGCTGGTTACTCTAGAACACGGGGAGACCAGCAGGATCTTGTCCAGCCTCGTACCATTCGTATCCACACCGGAACTAAAGCTTCGAAATTCGATATCTTTGCACCCCTCGAATGATTCCATTATCACGGCGTTGCTGTCGGCGCGTGGAAATACAAGTGCAGTAACCAGAGGTCCGTCACCAGCACGTTTGCGCAATGATGCATCGTGGAGGGTGGAAATCATAAGGAACGGCGATTATGGGGAGGTTTTTCACTTTTATCGGGGAGGTGAGCTCATTTGGGCTGAAAGCATTGGTGGACGCATTTCGGCCGCCGCTTGAATGGGAATTCTTCGTATTTCAGATCGAGGAGATTGGGTGGCGATCGCTCCCACTCATCTTGGCCGCTGGCTTCGCTCTCGGAGTCATACTGTCGATGCATACGCGAGTCATGCTGATCCAGTTTGGCGCAGAAGCACTGATTCCAAGCCTGCAATCTACCGCATTTTTCAATGAAATGGGACCCCTCATTACTGCACTGCTGGTGGCAGGGAGAGTGGGTGCGGGCATCGGCGCCGGTATAGCCAATATGCGCGTGACCGAACAGATCGACGCAATTGAGTCTTTGTCAGTCGACTCTTTCAAAATGCTGGTAGTGACGCGAATTGTCGCCTGCATTCTTATTTTGCCAATGTTGACCGTTTTCATGGACTTCGCCAGTATCGCCGGCGGGTTTGTCGCCGAATACTTCGCCTCACATATCTCTCTGCAACTCTATCTTGATCGTGCCTTCAAAACAGTGGAATGGGCCAACTTCATTCCGCCTACGCTAAAAACCAGCGTTTTCGGTTTCATCATCGGTACCGTGTCAGGGTATTTTGGCTATACCACGGACGAAGGGTCCGCAGGAGTGCAGCGCGCGGCTACGAACAGCGTGGTTCTGTCTTCACTTCTGATCATCCTGGCGGATGTTGTCCTTGTAAAAGCCATCTTCTTCCTCTTTCCAAGGAACGCCCTATGAGCGATCCGGCCGCGGTGGAATTCGAGCACGTATTTAAGACCTTCGGAGACAGAAACGTTCTCGACGATGTGTCGTTCACGATAAGCGAGGGGGAGGCCCTCTGCATCATGGGCCGCAGTGGCACTGGCAAGAGCACCACTCTCAAACTGATGATCGGCTTGCTTAAACCGGACAGCGGCAGAGTTTGCATTGGTTCGGAGAATATCGTTCATTCCAGCGAGGAAGATCTGTCGCGGGTGCGGCGCCATATGGGCTTTCTTTTTCAAAGCGCCGCTCTGCTCGATTCGTTCACGCTGGGAGACAATCTGGCTCTGCCGCTTCGCCGCCTGGATAAATCGAAATCTCCGTCAGAGATCAAGCGCGCGGTGGACGAGACACTCGAACGTGTGGGTCTTGATCTGGACATAGCCAAGATGCCCTCTGAGCTTTCCGGAGGAATGCGCAAGCGCGCGGGCCTGGCGAGAGCCCTCGTCCTCCACCCGAAGCTATTACTGGTCGACGAGCCAAGCAGCGGACTCGACCGGATCACCGCCTCGGAAATCGACGATCTCCTCCTCAAAGTTAAGCAGGAGTATCGTGCAACGATTGTCATCGTCACCCACGACGTGCGGGGTGCACGAAGAGTCGGCGACCGCATCGCTGTACTGGACAAAGGCCGCCTGATTGGCCTTGGCACAGCAACCGAATTGGACAAAAGCGATCACGAGATCGTGCGACGACTGGTATCGGAGTCCTGAATGAAAATCAACTATGCCGTCGTGGGCGTATTCGTGCTTTCTGCCGCGTTGTTGTTCAGCGCTGGCTTGTTCCTGATCGGAAATCGCCAGAAAGTGTTTGGTCATCATGTCGATTTCTTTACTGCGCTGAATAATGTGAACGGCATCTTGCCAGGCTCTAAAGTGCGTGTGTCTGGCTTCGAAGCAGGTCAAGTCACCGGTATTGAGATACCGGATCAGCCAGGAGACAAATTTAGGCTGAAATTGCAAGTCGAAAGCAAACTTCATCGTCTCATTCGTGACGATTCATTTGTAACGGTGGAATCCGATGGTCTAGTGGGAGACAAATTCCTGGTGATTCATAAAGGAAGCGATCAAGCGCGAGAGGCAGCGATCGGAGCGACGCTGCCGGGCAAAGAACCGATCGACCTCTCCGCCGTGATTGCCAAAGCGACGGGAGTCATGGACCAGGCGAATTCCGCCATTGGAGATATAAAGGTTAACGTCGATCGTTCGCTTGGCGCCATCACCACAACCGTCAATAACGCAAACGCACTCGTGACCGGCATCCGAAACGGCAACGGCACAGTAGGTATGCTGCTTACTGACCAACAAACCGCAAATAAAGTGAAGAACACCGTGGGAAACGCAGAGCAGGCTGCCGCCAATCTGAATCAGGTAACAGTTCAAGCCAAGCAGGTGATGACGGACTTTCAGTCGCGGGACATTTTTGGGAGGGCTGAAGCTACGCTGAACAATACCAAAGACGCGTCCCGACAGATCGCTCAAGCCTCACAGCAAGTAAATCTCACCCTGAACGATGCACTGGGTCCCGACCGGTCGGGTGAGAACGCAGGGCAGAACATCAGGGAGACCCTTTCGAACGTAAATCTGGCGACCGCGAATATGGCGGACGATACGGAAGCCCTCAAACATGAGTTCTTCTTTCGGGGATTTTTCAGGAAGAGAGGTTACTACACCCTAAAAGGTCTGACCCCCGAGCAGTATCGCAGCAACGCCTACTTCGACAGCCCGAGAAATCGGCGCACCTGGCTCAATGCGGCAGATGCTTTCGGGAAAGACTCGAAGGGCAATGAGTTCCTGTCTGCCGCGGGCAAGCAGGAAATCGATCAGGTCATCGGTGCAGACAAGGATTCCGTAATTGGCCAACCGATCATCGTGGAAGGCTATTCTAAACAACCTTCAGCTGCCAATGAGATGGTGACTTCCAGGTCGCGGTCTCTGATCGTCGCCCGCTACCTGGAGAAACGCTTCCATCTCAGCGCTAAAAAGATTGGAGTGATAGCGTTAAACGCTACCGCGCCCCCGTCTTCCGGAAAGGACTCTTGGGATGGCGCCTGTATGGTGCTCGTGGCGAATGCCAAATGAATGCAACAACATCTTGGAGCAACCGCTCCGACGACCTTGATGCGATCTGATCGTTATATTTGCCGCCCCAAAGGGTGTACCACCAAAATCCGTTCCCACATACCAAGGGGTCATCGGCTTTACGTCAATCCGTAGCTTGTTACGAAGGGGGATACAGGAGCATTAGAGGAAATTCGCAAAAAGCGTCCGAGCTTCCGCAGGTGCAATCAACAGGATCGCAAGTACGATTTGACGATGTACGCCCGAGCGTCTCCACGTTGTACAGCAACCATTGGGATGCAACCATTGGGATGTGCGAAGCAGTGCGTCAGCGTCCGGTAATGCGGATCAACATCTCGAGTCCGCTGTTCAGCGTGATCTTTTGACGTCCATAGAAAGCCGTCGTTCCCAATCCCCCTGCACCCCCAACAATGGAACCGACACCCGCACCTGTTCCGCCCCCAAAGATGCCGCCGAGGAGGGCACCAGCGCCGGCGCCAAGCATGGTGTGCTCAACGCTCTTTCTGCCACGCCCGCTCGATTCG
The DNA here is from genome assembly GCA_963822025.1 of uncultured Acidobacteriaceae bacterium. GTDB lineage: Bacteria > Acidobacteriota > Terriglobia > Terriglobales > Acidobacteriaceae > Acidiflorens. Next base: position 847,287 of record CAWGFW010000005.1, read on the forward strand.
ATGGCGCCTTCGACGTCTACCTTTTCGCCGGAGGGTGCATGATGGAGTTCTACGATTTCGGCATGAATCGGCGCGCGGCGGCCGTCGGGCATTACCAAGCGGTCGAATTGCAGGACCATGCTGGTGTGACCGTCAACTCGGCCAGACATGTCAATGTTAGCGATATGGCCGTAAACTCGCGCACGCTGATAGTCGCCCTGGTCGACGACGGTGGCACTGAAGGGGTCGCCGACTTCGGAGTCGACGCTGGTCAGCGTGTCGTCCAGGCGAATGCGGAGGGCGATGTCATCGGGGACACTGAAGTTTTGAGCTGAGCCGAGCAGGGGTAAAGCCGCAATAAAGATGGTGACCAAGGGCAAACATTGTCGGGCAGCGAAACGCGAAAACTTTGATTCTGCGAAGTGATTCTTCACGAACGGCCTCCTGGTACATTCCCTTTGGGAAATCCGAGTAGTCTAGATTTGCCAGCCCTTCTATTCCTTTTCGAAAAAGTGGGCTATCTTTTCCCCCGCATCCTTGGTGTAGTACACCGTAACCTTGCTGCCCTTCTCCACTCCAGCACCGATGTCCCTCCCTCCATCCTTGGCCGCATGGTCGGTCAGACGGTAGGTTGACTCCACACCATCACTGGACGCGACGACAAGCTTTTTTCCGCCGCGATCAATGTCTTCGATCGTGCCGACGGACGATTTCAAACCAGCCTTGCCAATTTTGTCGATCTCAAGAGCCGTATCTTCGCTTCCCTCCCTGGTGTAGTGCACCACGACCTCGGTTCCTTCTTTCAAACCGTGCCAAGAATCTTTCGCATGCAGCGCTGAGGTACTCGCATCGTGGACTGTTGTCTGGTCGACCACGTGTATCGAGTGCTCCGTTCCATCGGCCATCTTCACCACAATGGTCTTGGTGGTGGAATCGACTTTTGTGAGTGTTCCGTGGACGGCGCTGACGACGTCGTCCGCAGCACAGGTAGCCGAAACAACCAGGACGGCTAGAACGTAGAGGAACAGCCAACCGAGTGCAGTCCAGTAGATTCCGTTCACACCCCGCTTGCGTTTTTCCGGAGAAGCAATCGGCCCTGGATCGTGCAACCGTTCTCGATGCGGGGGAAAAACCGGGCTGCGAAGGGTGAGGCCTTTTCCCTCTGCTGGCACCCATCGTTCGATCGAATTCATCAGAAGATCGTTAGTTTCTACATCGATGCGGAATTTAGCGGCTCTCGTCACGGTAATCACCTCCGGTCAAGATGGAGAGTTCTCATGCAACTGTCTGACCAAAACCGAGACAGACACAGGAGGGTCCGGCATCACCGCGTCGGTGCAGATCTTGGGACCACCAGAACCTTGTTAATGTTCAGCGAGTGAAGCCTAAGGGCGAGGTCGAATCTTTGCGTGCGAACGGCGAGTGGGGGCCAATTCTCAGGCGAAAATGTCGAATTACTGACAACCGTGAGCCGTGGTTTCTCCAGGTCAGGCGAGCGCGGCTACAAGCGGGAGTACCCCCAGTGTGATAACGTGCTCGTCCGCGCGCGATCCTCACAACGCCCGACATTCTACCGCATTGTGTTAGTGCGCTGGCTTTGCTCAGGTCTGCGCGACCATGCAGTGTTTCCGGCGTTCGAATCTCGCGCCGACACTGATACCAAAGTACAATGGACGACCCGTAATCGACTGAGGCACCCTTGTTGCGATGAAATTGTGCCCACAAAGGACACGCCAAGCATCAGTCGTTGTCGTTTCTCTTTCTCTGTTTGCAGGAGTGCTCTGCGCTCAGTCTACAAATGACTTCCTCAGCGGGCGCGTAACCAATCCCTCGAAAGCTCGAATCCTAGATGCCAGGGTCTCCGACATTAGTGGTGATACCAATTTCCGCTATGAAACAGCGACGAATGATTCCGGCGAGTACTACTTATCGAATCTGCGTCCCGACACCTACGGCGTTGAGGTCGAGAAGGTCACTGTCCCCGCTTCGATGGCATATCAAAAGCGGCGTAACGGGCATTGATATCCAGTTGCTCCACGGGGCGGGTAGAGATGGGCAACGTTCCTAGGATGATTCGAATTCTTGCTGTCGACGACCACGCTCTTCTCCGCGAAGGCCTTGCCGCCGTGGTCAATGCGGAGACTGACATGAAGTTGGTGGCGGAGGCCTCCAACGGTGACGGTACCATAGAAAAGTTTCGAATCCATCACCCGGACCTGGTCCTCATGGACCGTCAGACGCCAGGGTTGAACGGAATCGAACCGACGGACCGTATTTTGAGCGGATTCCCAGACGCGCGCGCGCTCTCGTGCCTTGCGATTTTCCTACTTTCGTTCGTCGGTTGGATGACTGCGCTTAACCCGGCCCGTCATATTTCACAATATGGTCACACCGCGTGGAGAATGCAGGACGGATATTTTCCCGGGCAGCCAGAAAGGATCACGCAGACCACGGATGGGTACGTTTGGGTAGGGACGGGGGCTGGGCTTTTTCGATTTGACGGTGTGCGGTTTGTACCGTGGAGTTCGCTGTCTGAGGAACAGTTGCCCTCCTCTGATATATATGCGCTGCTGGCGGCCCGAGACGGAAGCCTGTGGATTGGAACCGACGTTGGTTTGGCTCATTGGACAAACCATCACTTAATCAACTACCAAGAGGGAGAGGGATGGGTTATCGGATCCATCGTCGAAGATAAGGAGGGGAAAATCTGGATCGCACGTGGTCGAATTGGCGATGACAGCCACCCCCTCTGTCAGGTCACCGATACCGCAGTTCGTTGTTATGGCAGCGAGGACGGGGTGCCTCCTTCAGGCCCAGGATTCCTCGTGCAGGACCCTTCAGGCTACCTCTGGTTAGGCTCTTCTACAATGCTTCTCAGATGGCGGCCGGGATCATCTAAGGTTTACAGGCCCGAGGCACTGCGATCCTCCTCTGGAGCGAGCGGCGTGGCATCGCTGGCGGTTGCGGCCGACGGCTCCCTCTGGGTTGCAATCCATGTCAGGGGCCACGGCGGGGGTTTGCAGCACATGGTAGACGGTGGCTTGAGACCATTTGTCGCGCCTAAGTTCAATGGCGAGACAATCGCACCAGACGCTCTTCTTACGGATCATCAGAATGATCTTTGGGTTGGAACCGAGAATCAGGGCCTCTACAGAGTCCACGGCAACGACGTGGAACATTATGGAAGTTCGGACGGATTGTCCAGTGACGAGGTGAGGTGCTTCTTTGAGGATCGAGAGGGCAACTTGTGGGTGGCTACGACGAAGGGTATCGATATGTTCCGTGATCTTCGCGTGAGCACCGTTTCAACGCGGGAAGGATTAAGCGATGACGGCGTCGATTCAGTTCTTGCCAGGCCGGACGGCTCCGTCTGGGTCGGTTCGGCGTACCTGGACCTTCTTGGCCCGCATGGCGTGTCGTCCGAGCCTGGTAAGGGTTTGCACGGACATCAAGTTACGTCTCTGCTCGAAGATCATGCCGGTCGTTTATGGGCCGGAATGGATGACACGCTATCGATCTATCAACAAGGTAAGTTCAGTCAGATTAAAAACCAGGATGGCAGCTCGCTCGGAATGATCATGGGTCTAACTGAGGATTCCGAACACAACATCTGGGTTGAGACCCACGGGCCTCCACCATTGCTCATTCGCATTCGGGACCTGAAAGTTCGGGAAGCGTTCCCAGCGCCGCCATTACCCTTGGCCCGAAAATTGGCTCGCGATCCGCAAAGCGGGATTTGGTTAGGTCTAGTGAATGGCGATCTGGCTCGTTTCCGGGACGGCAAGACAGAGATATTCGCGTTTACCGGTCACCCGAATAATCGAGTAAAGGCACTTTTCGCGGCGCCCGATGGGTCCATACTAGGAGCGACCGGATTCGGAGTCGTCGGATGGAAGAACGGTAAAAAACAAACCCTCACGGTCCGCAATGGCCTGCCTTGCGACGACATCACGGCCCTGATCTCCGACAATGAAGAGGATCTGTGGCTTTACGCAAAGTGCGGTCTAATTGAGATCGCAAAAAACGAAGTGCGACGCTGGTGGGAACAGCCAGAAAGCACCTTGAAGTTGAAACTTTTCGATGTGTGGGACGGAGTACAGGCGGGGGTGGGTCACTTCAATACGAGCACAAGGACGCCTGACGGACGGTTGTGGTTCGCCAACGGGTCCGTGCTGCAAATGGTCGATCCATCTCACATGGCCGGGAATACCGTGGCGCCGCCTGTACAAATCAATAGCATCGTCGCAGATCGAAGGAACCACTCGCCGCAGGAAGGGCTTCGGCTGCCTCCGCTCACGCGCGATCTTGAGATTGACTACACGGCACTGAGCTTCACCGTGCCGCAAAAGGTTCTGTTTCGGTACATGCTTGAGGGCCACGACACGGCCTGGCAGGAACCCGGAACCCGCCGCCAGGCCTTTTACAACGATCTGCGCCCCGGTCGCTATCGCTTCCATGTGATTGCGTGTAATAACGACGGTGTATGGAACGAGGCCGGGGCAGTGCTGGAGTTTTCTGTCCTGCCGGCGTACTACCAGACGACGTGGTTCCGATTTTTGTGCGTGGCTGCTTTTCTCGGATTGCTTTGGGCCCTTTACCAACTGCGTCTTCAGCAGATGCAGCGCCAGTTTGCTGTCGGACTCGAAGCGCACGTGGGCGAGCGCCTGCGCATCGCGCGAGAACTGCATGACACGCTCCTTCAGAGTTTTCAGGGCGTGGCCTTTCAGCTTCAGGCGGCTCGTAAATTAATGCTCCGGAAAGCGAATAATGCGGAGGAGGTCCTGGATGACGCTATTCTCGCGACGGAGGAAGCTATTCGGGAGGGGCGTTCCGCAATTCGGGACCTGCGTCCCGAACCAGCCGCGCAGCGCAACCTTTCGGAGTTGCTGGATGCCGCTGGCCGTGAACTGGCGACGGCTCAGGAACTGAATGGGCAGGCTCCAAGCTACCGCGTTCTGGTCGAAGGCAAGCAACAGGACATATCGCCAATGCTGCAAGACGAGGTCTACCGGATCTCGCGCGAGGTGATCCGAAATGCCTTCGCACACGCCGCTGCCAGCCACATCGAAGTGGAGATCCGCTACGATCAGGATCAGCTTCGTCTGCGGGTGCGTGACGATGGCAAGGGCATCGACCCCAAGGTACTGGCCGGCGGAGAATCTGGACACTTTGGCATACCTGGGATGCGCGAGCGAGCACAGCGCATCGGGGCGCACCTGGAATTCTGGAGCGAGTTGGGTGCGGGCGCTGAGGTGGAACTGACCGTTCCCGCATCAATGGCCTACCAGAATCGCCGTGACGGGCATCGATTCCGTTTATTCCAGCGGGCAGGTAGAGATGAGCAACGTTCCTAGGCTGATTCGAATTCTGGCGGTGGACGACCACAATCTTCTCCGGAAAGGCCTTGCCGCCGTGCTCAATGCGGAGCCCGACATGAAGTTGGTGGCGGAAGCCTCCAATGGAGAAGACGCCATAGAAAAGTTTCGAATCCACCGCCCGGACCTGGTCTTGATGGATCTCCAGATGCCACGATTGAACGGAATCGAAGCGACGAGCCGCATTTTGAGCGAATTCCCAGACGCGCGCATTATTGTGTTGACGACCTATCATGGTGATGTTCAAGTGAAGCGCGCTCTTGAATCCGGCGCGCGGGCCTACCTATTGAAAGGGCATGATCGGGAACTTGTCGAGACGATCCATGCCGTCTATGAGGGACGAAAGAGAATCCCACCGGAGATTGCCGCGGAACTGGCTGAACACGTTACTGATGAAGCATTGAGCGAGCGCGAAGTTGATGTTCTGCGGCTGATTGCAGCTGGGCATTCCAACAAGCAGATCGCAGATCAGCTGTTTGTCGCGGAGGCAACCATCAAGAGCCGAGTCACCAACATCCTGTCTAAACTCGGCGCCAGCGATCGGGCACATGCGGTCACCATCGCGCTGAAGCGGGGAATCATTGAACTCTGATCACCCAAAAGTATGATTTCTGTTTCTCCTTTCAGCGCTTCCCGCGCCATTGCAAGTGCCGTACCCTCCCCAAAAGGGGTGCTCTTGCAGCGACTGTTCTCGACATTTGCGAATGGCTGGCCGGGAGTCGGCCTTCTAGTCCAGCGGGTCTTCACAGGATGCGTTCTGCTGCATAACGGTATAGTCCAACTGGAAACCCCGAGGGCCGGTCCGATGATCCCTGAAATAACCGGAGCTATCCTGGGGCTATTCATCTTGGCTGGGTTGTGGACTCCCGTGGCCGGGGCGCTGGTCGGAGCCGTCGAGTTGTGGATGGTCGTCGCAGGTGGGGCTAATATCTGGATGTCACTCACGCTGGCAGTTTTCGGCGGCACGTTGGCGATGATTGGACCGGGCGCCTGGTCTATAGACGCTCGGCTCTTCGGAAGAAAGATCATCGGAAGTTGATCAATCTGACCGCAACCTGCGCGAATGCGCGGGTTGTTGCATGCAGAAACCGCGAGGCTCATTCGGCCAACGCCCCACAGACACTTCAGAGGTTGAGATGGTGCAAGAAAAGTTGATTGCTACACTGCTTCGCGCCGCAGTCGAGGAGACTGGAGCACAACGCGGCTTGCTGATCCTCCCGCGTGGCGGTGAACACCGCGTCGCGGCGGAGGCCCTGCGTCGCTCGAAGAGAATCGTGGTACGTCTTCGCGATGAGGTTGCCGATGAATCGCTTCTGCCAGGGTCTGTGCTTCATTACGTCCTCGACACCTGCCAGAGCGTGGTCGTCGACGACACATCCACACGGGCAAGATTTGCCGCCGACCCTTATGTCCCCCAACACCAGGCGAGGGCGATTCTTTACCTGCCGCTGCTCAATCGAGCCAAGCTGGTCGGCGTACTCCTGCTTGAAAGCGACTCGGCGTCGGGCGTCTTTACGCCCACGCAAATCAGGACTCTGAAGCTGGTCGCATCGCTCGGAGCGAGCGCTCTCGAAAATTCGCGTCTCTACGGCGATCTTCGGGTGCGGGAAGCGAAGATCCGACGCATGATCGACGCGAACATTGTCGGGATATACATCGTGGATATCAGAGGCCCGATCCTGGAGTCCAATGACGCATACCTTGGCATGCTGGGATACAACCGTGCGGATCTCGTTTCGAGCCGCCTGCGCTGGACGGAGCTGACGCCGCCAGAGTGGCATGCCGCCGACAAGCAGCGGGTCGAACGAGTAACGAGGATTGGACGGCTGCAGCCGTTTGAGAAGGAATTCTTCCGCAAAGATGGTACGCGCGTGCCGGTTCTGATGGGCGTGGCACGATTCAAGCAGCCTCGGACCGAGGCGGTAGTTTTTGCGCTGGATATGAGCAAACAAAAGCAAGCGGAGGCCATCGCTTTGCAGGCGCGCACGATCAAACAGTCGCGTCTCGCGCGAAAAATTCACGACGACATTCTGCAGAATTTCCAGGGAATGATGTTCCGGTTTCAGGCGGCCCGCAATCTGATGTCGCGGCATCCTGATGAGGCCCTGCTATCGCTGAATGATGCGATCAATGAGGGTCAGACGGCACTCGACGAGAGCCGGAATGCTATTCAGGACTTAGGCCCGGACTTCAATTGACCGCACATATCCCGTCTCCGCCGTCAGGGATAAAGGGCGCCGAATAAACGCTGTCGTGGTGAAAAGCTTACCCACGCGGCTGCTAACGCTGCGCTGCGACCTGCGTCGCCAGGTCGCGCCCCGAGTCAAAATCGCCAGCTTCAGATCATTGCTGGTAACGAAAAGTTGACGGGTTTCCTGTCCACCCCAGCCGACGATGCGGGGTTTTTTCTGTCGATGCTCGTCTTTTCGGTAGACGACGCCGCGACACATAACAAACAATTACATCCTTTCATCCACCAAAAGGCTACCATCTCAACCCACTTTCGTTGGAATCACAATCCGACCATCTACCGTTGCGGCTGGGCTCAAATTGTTTAAAACTGCAACACAACGCCACCTTTAGAGAAAGAAAGGTGGGTTCGCAAAATACGAGTTGTCCAAGCAGAGTTTCCAGGGACCGATCACGGGGAGAACAAGGAAAGAGATCTTTGAGAGGAGCAATATGGCTTCGGCTGCAACAGCAGAAATTCTTGATGGGAACTCCGCAAACATCGCGCTGACATTTGGCGAGAAACTTGACTCACAACTCCACTCGCACGCCATACCGATCGTCTTTCTTATAACGGACGACATTTCTGAACAGGAGTCGCTGAAATCGCTGATCAGCCGCCAAGGCTGGCAGTTTGAGACGTTTGAGTCGGTGCGAGAATTTCTCGCCCGGCCGCGACCCCTTGTTCCGAGTTGCTTGATCCTTGCCCGCTGTCTCCGGGATCTGAACGGTCTCGAAGAGCAAAAGCAAATCGCCCGAGAGCGAGCCGAGGTGCCGATTATCGTCATCTCTCGGTGTGAAGATATTCCGACGACAGTGGAAGCCATGAAGGCTGGCGCCGTTGATTTCCTGGTGCGGCCATTCGGTCATGAGATGTTATTGGCCGGAATCCGCGAAAGCTTCGAGCGTAGCCGCCTCGCCCTGCGCCGCGAAACGGAGGCGCGCAACCTTCGGAACGGCTACGCATTACTAAGTGCTCGCGAACGACAGGTGATGGCGCTGGTGGTCAAAGGATTGTTGAACAAACAGGTTGGCGCAGAGCTGGGCATCAGTGAAATCACGGTGAAGGCCCACCGCGGACACGTCATGCGCAAGATGAATGCGAGCTCGCTGCCCGAACTGGTGAGGATGGCGGGGAAGCTCGGGCCCGCGCGCGAGACGATTCGTTTGTGGCGCAGCAATCGAGCCGAAGGTAACGGTGCACTCGACTCGAGGGACGTCCACTGCCATGTATAAGGGCGACCTCGCGAGCATTCCCGCCACCGACCGGCGCATTTCTAACAGCGAAATCGTCCTAGGCCGTTACAAAACTTACAGCGGGCATACTATCCCCCCGCCTCTGCCAAAAGTCACGAAAAGATCTGGGGGTGACCGTAAGCTGCCGTTCCGACTCTTGGCCCATCAGCCGTCATAATTTGAGAATCATATGGATATTGATTGTCTGTGCCGTATTGCGAGTAACTCTCTCTCGCGTCACTGCGCACCAGGACAATGCCGAGCCCATGAGGTGACATCACGTACGAGTAAGCGGCTCGACGGAAGTTTCAAGAGTCTGCGGCCGCTTATGGGTGCGCCACTTCAAGAAAGTATCCATGTAAGTGTAGAAGACGGGCGTAATGTAAAGCGTTACAACTTGCGCGAAGAGCAAACCGCCGACCACGCAAAGACCGAGTGGACGGCGGGCATCGGCGTCGGCGCCAAAACCGATGGCGATGGGCAGGGTGCCTATAATCGTGCAGGCGCTGGTCATCATGATCGGGCGGAAGCGAATCATCGAGCCCTGGTAGGCCGATTCGCTGGCTGTGTAATCCCCCTTGCGCTCCAGCTCCAAAGCGAAATCGACCATCATAATCGCGTTCTTCTTTACGATGCCGATGAGCATGATCAAACCGACGAGGCCGTAAATATCGAGCTGCTCGTGGAACAGAGAGAGTGTGAGTAAACCGCCGAAGGCCGCAGCCGGCAGCCCCGTCAGAATTGTGATGGGGTGAATGTAGCTCTCGTAGAGAATGCCCAGCAGTATATAAATGACCACCACGGTCATGATCAGCAGAATGCCCTGGCCGGCGATCGATTGCTGGAATGCCTTGGCATTGCCTTGGAAGCTGGTGTTGATTGAAATGGGCAGCATGGAATTGGCCAGCTTCTGCACGTCACTCACCGCTTGGCCAAGAGCCACTCCCGGCGCCAGGTCGAATGAGATCGTAACTGACGGGAGTTGCCCGGTGTGGTTGACGGTGAGGGGGCCGACGCCAGTGCTAAATTTCGAGACGGCCGCGAGAGGAACGAGTTGGCCAGAGGATGAGCGGATATAAAGCTCCGAGAGCATGTCGGGATCGCTCTGGAACCGATCCTGCACCTGGAGAACGACCCAGTATTCGTTATTCGAAGTGTAGATGGGCGAAACCAGGCGTTGGCCGTAGGCGCTGTACAGTGCGTCTTCAACCTCCTGTGGTGTCACTCCCAGAGCAGACGCTTTGTCTCGGTCGACCACGACATTCGCCTGCGGATTCTTGATTTGAAGATCGCTGGCCACATCGGCCACACTGGGCAGCGTCTTCATTTTTATTTCGAGCAACTGCGCATACTTATAGAGCTGATCCGTTGCCGGACTCGACAGCGTGAATTGATACAGGCTCTTGGTGGATAGGCCGCCGATGCGGATTGCGGGCGGATTCTGGAGAAAAACTCGCATCCCAGGGACCCGGTCCAGCTTTGGTTGCAACCCGTGAATCACGTCGTCGATAGTCATGTGACGTTCGAAGAGCGGACGGAGGTACTGCAGCGCGGAGTCGGCGACCGCGACATGACCATAACGGGCAGTCAGACGATCATAGGCTGCGCTATCGGTCCAGGGACGGTCGGAACGATTCTTCAAATGCAGGAAAGCGTAGCCATTGTTGAGACCGGAGCCGTTCGAATCGGCGATGCCGGAATAGAACTGAACGACGTTCGGATCGGCCTGGAGTATACGATTGATGGCTTCCTGGTGAGTTTTCATCGCGTCGAAGGAAATGCCTTGATTGGCTTCGGTGGAGACGGAAATCTGCGCGGTATCCTCTTGCGGCAGGAAGCCTTTCGGAATCACCCAAAACTGCCAAGCGGTCCCCACCACGATGAGAAAACCTAAAATCATCACCAGGGCGCGGTGCTGCATCGCGCGGCGAAGGCTCCATCCGTACCAGCGGAGCGACGTATCGAGGATGTTTTCCAACTTGCGATAAATCCACCCGTGCTCACTTTCGTGTTCGGGGCGCAGGTAGTATCTGCAGAGCATCGGAGTGAGGGTGACGGAAACGAAGCCGGAGACCAGAACGGCGGAAATAATAACGACGGCAAATTCGTGGAGCAAGCGGCCCAAGACGCCGGACATGAAGAAGACCGGCAGAAAAACAGCGGCGAGCGACAAAGTCATCGAGAGAATCGTGAAGCTGACCTCCCTCGAGCCGTCGAGCGCGGCTTCGAACACTCCTTTGTCCATCTCCTGGTGGCGCACGATGTTTTCGAGCATAACGATGGCGTCATCGACGACGAAGCCCACCGAGAGTGTCAGCGCCAGCAGCGATAAGTTGTCTACCGTGTAGCCAAGCAGGTACATGACCGCGAACGTGCCCATGATCGACATCGGAAGAGCCATGCTCGGGATGATGGTGGCCGATGCGTTGCGTAGAAAAAGAAAGATGACAAGAATAACCAGAAAAATCGCCAGCAGAAGAGTGAATTTGACGTCATTCACCGAGTCGCGGATCGGAACCGCGTGATCGTATTCGACCGAGAGGTTGATGGACGGAGGCACAAGCGCATAGAAGTGTGGGATGAGCTTGCGAATGTTATTGACGATCTCAATCGTGTTGGTGCCGGGCTGGCGCTGGACGGCCAGCATAATTCCCGGGACGTTGTTGATCCAGTCTGCCACGTACAGATCTTGAATGCCGTCGTCGACCGTAGCGACCTGATCGAGCCGGACCGGAGCTCCGTTGCGGTAGGCCACGATGAGTGGGCGGTAGACCCTGGCGTCGGAAAGCTGCCCGTTCGATTCGACGTTATAAGTCTTGTGAGCGCCATTCAGCGTGCCCATCGGCATGTTGACGTTGGCATTTTGGATCGCCTGCTCTACTTCGTTGATACCGATTTGCCGGCTGGCGAGAGCCTCCGGATTTAATTGCACGCGGACTGCGTATTTGGCGGAACCGTCGACGTTGACCTGGGCGACGCCCGGCACCATCGAAATCTGCTCGGCCAACAGATTTTCCGCATACTTGTCGACTTCGTAGAGCGGCAGCGTGGGCGAGGTAACGGCCAGCAAGAAGATGGCCTGATCCGCGGGATTCACCTTTCGAAACGTCGGGGGCGAAGGCAGGTTGGGCGGAAGCTGATTGGCGGCCGCCGAGATCGCGCTCTGGACATCGAGCGCGGCGGAATCTATATTGCGGCTCAGATTGAACTGCAGGGTTATTTGGATGCTGCCGAGCGAACTGGTCGATGTCATCGAATCCAGGCCGGCAATGGTAGTGAACTGTTTTTCCAGCGGTGTTGCTACCGAGGAAGCCATCGTTTCCGGGCTGGCGCCCGGAAGGCCGGCGTAGACCTGAATCGTCGGGAAATCAACATTGGGCAGATCACTGACGGCAAGGTCGCGATAGCCCAGAATGCCAAAGAGAAGAATGGCCAGCATCACGAGGCTGGTCATGACCGGCCGGCGAATGAAAGGTTCGCAGAGATTCATCGCTTTGATTCGAGCCCTGTCAGAGGCCTTTGGTGAAATATACTTTCGTCCCTGGAATCAGACGCACTTGACCGTCGGTGACCACGGTTTCCCCAGGTGAAAGTCCCTGCAAAACTTCGGTTTCGTTATTCACCGTTTGCCCGACATTCACTTGCCGGACATCCACGGTCATATCCGGTTTGGTAACGAAGACATAATCACCCTGCTGCCCGGCCTGAACCGCTTGCGAGGGGACGACCAGCACATTCTGTTGCTCGCCCAGCCGTAGCAGGACATTGGAAAACTGGCCTGGCCAAAGATGCTGGTCGTTATTGGGAAATGAAGCCCTAAGAGCGATGGTGCCCGTGGTTGCATCCACGGTGTTATCGACAAATGCCAGAGTTCCAGTTTCCGGCTTGGAATCGCCGGTCGGCGTGGCTTGAACGGGCAAACGAGAGCGCGTCATGAGCCGCTTGACCGATTCGAGGTACTGCTGCGGAACGGAGAAATTAACGTAGATCGGCGACACCTGGTTGATCACCACCAGCACCGGGAGGTCATTCGCTTTTACTGCCGCTCCAGGGTAGACAAGCTGAGCTCCGGTGACGCCGCTGATGGGGGCATAGATGGAGCAATAGGAAAGCTGAATTTTGGCTGTCTCGACGGCGGCCTCATCGACGTTGACAGTGGCACCGGCGGCGGTTGAGGTTGCCCGATATTGGTCGAACTGCTCTTTCGAGACAATACCTTGTTTGTAGAGCCCTTCGTAGCGCTCGAGTTCCGCCTGAGCGAGTTGGCCCTGCGCCTTGTCCCGGGCGAGCGTCGCGTTGGATTGATCGAGGGCGGCGAGAAAAGGCCTCTTGTCGAGCGTGAGCAGTAGATCTCCCTGGCGGACGAACTGACCTTGCTTGTAATTCACTTCCTTGACGATGCCGGCAACTTGCGACTCCACGGAGACGGTCTTGAAGGCCTGGCCGGCGCCAATGGCGTGTAATTGCACCGGAATCGTGCTCCGTTCGACTTGGGCGACCGTAACCGGCACAGCCGTGGTATCGCGCGGCCTCTCAATCGCTCCGCTGCCGCGCGATGCCTGCGCGGAGCTGGCGCTGCCTCCGCATCCCGCAAGTGTGAGCGCGGACAACAATGATATGGATCCGAGAATCCTAAAAACTGTGGTCATGATCTCCAACAATCGTTATGTTAGACGTTTCCGACAAACTTACGGTAGCGCGAGAGGAATCGAATGCGCACAACAATATAAACTCAACAACTCGCTGTACCTGGTTGGCAAGGTATACGGGAAGCAATGATAGGCCAGGCAGCGGGACTTCCCAAAGCGGGCGAAAGTCGAGTTGCTTTCGGCCCCATCGTAGGATTGTGATCGCACTACGTTCGCCGATGTCGTTCCGGACGACAGAGTGCTACGGCCCGCTACCCCATCAGCAACCCGCCATTCACATTCAGCACATGGCCGGTAATGTAGGAGGCTTCTTCGGAGGCCAGGAAGCGGACGGCGGCGGCTACGTCTTCGGGTTTGCCTACTCTTCCCAGGGGGATTTGGTTTACGGCGGTTTGCTTGAATTCTTCGCTCAACGCGGCGGTCATGCTGGTGTCGATGAAGCCGGGGGCTACGGCGTTTACGGTGATGTTGCGGGAGGCTACTTCTCGGGCCATGGCCATGGTCAGGCCGATCAGTCCGGCTTTGGAGGCGGCGTAGTTGGCCTGGCCGGCTTGGCCCATCTGGCCGAAGACGCTGGTGATATTGATGATGCGTCCCCAGCGCTGTTTGAGCATGGAGCCGATGACTTGCTGGATGCAGAGATAGGCGGAGGTTAGGTTGGTCGAGAGGACGGCGTCCCAATCGGCGCGCTTCATGCGCATGACGAGTTGGTCGCGGGTGATGCCGGCGTTATTGACCAGGATGTCGATCTTGCCGAATTGGGCTATGGCGGCTTTGACTCCGGACTTGACCTGGTCTTCGTTGGTTACGTCGATGGCGAAGGTGGCGGCTTGGGCTCCGGTCTTGGTGATTTCGGCTACCAGTTCGTCCAGCTTTTGCTGATTGCGGGCGACGGCGGCTATGGTCGCTCCGTTGCGGGCCAGGGCTAGCGCGCAGGCGTGGCCGATGCCTTGGGATGCTCCGGTGACCAGCGCTACGCGTCCTTCTAGTGACATTGGGGCTCCTTGTTCTTGGGTGCGGTTGTTAGGCGAACTTAGAGTCTATCGTTTGGATCGATTTTTGGAACGAGGATTATAAACGGCTGTGTGGGTTGTTGGTTAGGTTATGGCGCTCATCCGGTTGGGTCACGATATTGACTGTTGCCGAGCTTCCCTCGGCTGGACGGGTGAGGGTCCCCTTCGACAAGCTCAGGGCAGGCTCTGTCCCTAGGCGAATCAGGTTGTTCGGAAACGGATGAGGGCGGCCGCCGCTACGTGATTGATGGGACTGTCTGCGGGTTATGCTAGCTGGCTTGCTTGGCTGCCTGGGCTCTTGGGGCCAGGATTTGATTGATTTTTTCGCACAGGGTTTGCCTGGAGTAGGGCTTGGCTAGGAAATACAGGTACGGTTCGGGGAATTCGGTTTCAAAGCCGGGGTTGGGATATCCCGATGTGACAAGAACGGCGAGACCGGGGGAGCGCTGGCGGAGGTCCTGAGCCAATTGATGGCCGGTGCCGGTCGACAACATCATGTCGGTCATTACGAGGTCGATTTTCCGCGGGCCGCCTTTTCGCTGGTGCTCTTCGTAAGTTTGTAAGGCTTGTGGCAGATCGTCGGCGGGCAGGACTTGGAAGCCGGCGCTTTCTAGAATGCCGCAGGTGGCTTCGCGGACGAAGGGCTCGTCTTCAACGAGGAGAATGATTCGCCGCGGGATGAGAGGTTCGGCGCGGATGTAGGGTTGAAAAGTCATGGTTATTCTCCTGTTAAGGTTGTGCAATTCACTTAGCAATCGCATCGCCGCGCGGGTGCGCGCGGGCCGCACGGAAGCGCGGCGTTTCGGGATGAGATGCGGAATCGGTTCGAAACTTTACTTCGCTACGCTGAGAATGGTTTTCTTCGGATCGAGCACAATCTTGCGAGCGGTGCGTGGCACGGGCATATGAAAGGCGGTCTCCGGGCCATCGGCGAGCACTTCGCCGAGGAAAACCATGGCGTCGCCGGGCAGGGTGGCGTAGATGGGGACGGCGGTGACTAGGTCGCTGGGCGCGTCCTTTTGAACGATCACACCGGTAACGGTAGTCACGCCGTTTCTCTCGACGATATGAATGTCGTGGACTTCGAGCTCGGGGATGGCGGTACCTTGGATCCAACCATGCAGGAACCAGTCGAGATTGTGATGATTCTCGTACCAAAGTGGGCGCGGGAGTTCCTCTTCGAAAACCTGAATCAGCTCATGCGTGCTGATGCTCTTTCCGGCATAGCGCTGGCGGACTTTTCGCAGTCCGCGAAAGAAGAGCTCGTCGGAAATGGAATTCGGGGAAAGTGAACTTGCCCGCCCTTTTCGGGAATGGGACGCCACTTCCGAATCGAGCAACATGGTGCGGAGCATGTGAAAGAGCCAGGTGCCGCGTTCGTAGCTGATCTCGTCGTATCCGTTGGGAAAGTGGGAGGAATCGAGGCGCTGGCCGAAGGTGACTGGCCCGGCGTCGCGCAGCCACTCTCCGTCTTTATTTTTGCTGAGAAGATCGCGACGATATTTTTCGAGGACCAGCTGGAACTGGGCAGGACTCCGCTGCTCGAGCATCAACAGAGACGCGTAGTTAGCCAGGCCCTCGGAGAGCCACTGATCGCGATAAGTCGTCCACTGCACGAGATCGCCCCACCATTGATGGGCGGTCTCATGAACGAGGACCTGATTGTCGATTGCGCTGGCGATCGGACCGAGATGCATATCGGCCTGTTCGCGAGGGTTGAGATAGGCGAAACTGGAGAGGAAGACTAGTCCGGGCCAGCCTTGGCTCATCAGGCCGGGCATCTGGGTGAGGGAAAGCGAATGGTAGGGATAGGGACCAAACCATTGGGAGAAACTGGCAATCGACTGGGCGGCACGGTCGGCCACTGCCTGGGCATCACGCGCTGGCGACGGCGGCGGGGGCGTGACGACGATCGGATCCATTGATCTCAATTGTTGCCTTGGAGAAGCGGGAAGAATGGGCGCAACAACTTCCTCCTGCGCCTTGGGAAAGGATTTTTCGACTCCCTTTGTGCCATAGGCTTCGACCAGGATGTTGCCGGTTTTCGCTTCAGCGCGAACATATTTGCCGAGATTGAATCCGGCGACGGGGATGGGACGATCGGAGATCCAGCGCGAGACTTTCTCGGTGGCGGCTGCTGGGGTTGCCTCTGGGTCTTCGCCGCTGGTACGTGGCACTTGTTTTCCGGTGGCCACTAACGTCCAGTCGGGGGGATAGTGGAACTCCAGATCGAACTGGGCAGGGCTCATGCCGAAATTGGGATACCAGGTGCCGCGCTCGCCGACGTAGAGCAATCCTTTGCCTGCTTCGGAGAGGACGTTGCCGGCATAGTGGAAGCGCAGCTTCAATTGCTGGCCGGGCGAGAGTGGAGTGGGAAAGACGACGGCGACAAGATCGTTTCCTTTTCGCCGCAACTCGCTGCCTTCGATAGCAGGATTCTGGATGAAGTCGAGGGGGCGGCCATCGGACTCGATCGCGTCGACTTTGAGATAACGCGACAGTTCAAAAAGCAGGGTGCGTTCGCCTCCGCTGCGAATTTGGGCGCTGAGATCGGCGGAGGCTTGCAAGCGGGTTGGCGGGTCGACGGAAGCGCGAATGCGGAATTCGGTGATCGAGGCGTCAACCGAGGGCGGAGCTGCGGTGCCGGGGGGCGCGAAGGATGTCCAGATATCGAAGAAGAGGTTGCCTTCTTTCATGCGCGGCTGACCGGCCCAGAGAGGCTCAGGGTTGGCGGCGTCCCAGACGACTTCGAAACCGCCGAGTTTTTTGCCCAGCAGATGAGCGTGCAGCAGAGGCGGGAATTTTCCTTCCGGATCGTTGCCGGTGGCGGTAGGAAGGAAATGACTGAAGTCGAGGAGCAGGCGGAGGCCATCGAACTCGGCGAGGGTAAGGCTGGTATCGCCCCACTCTTTGATGAATTCGGCGGGGTCTTGTGCGGGCGTTAGAAAGGGCTGCAGGAGTGCCGCTGTGTCGTCGTTGAAGCGGAGATAGCCGGTGGTGAACTGTTCTTCGAGAATCGCCATGCCGGTAAACAGCGCGAGGGAGCCGCGCTCGGCGCGGTTTGGCGGACGCAAGAGCACTTCGCCATCACCTTCAAAGAACGCGCCTGTCGTGCGGCCGCAAATGTCTGAAGTAAAGGCGAGGGTTCCATCGTCGAAATCGATGTGGAGGTTGGGGCGGTCGATGGTGGCGCCGCGGACGTGGTAGACGCGATCAGGATCGAGGCCGACGGAGTGGATGCGGGCGTAGAGAGCGCTGGTGGTTTGGGGACACTGCGGAGACAATGCCGAAGTCTGCGCGCCCGCCGTCGGAGCCAAGAAACAGCAGGCCAGGAAACAGTTTGCCAGCCCGATCGTCCGCCGCCGTTTCATAGGAGTTGTCGGTTCTTGCGTTTCTCAGTTCTCAGTGAAACCGCAAACCCGTTCGATTGTGACTGAGAAACCGAGAAGTGAGAATTTTTCGCCGTTTTTCGATTGCGGAATAGCCCCGAGTTCCAGCACCTTGGTCACCTTACTGGCCGTTGGGGCGGTTGCTAGAATCAGCCGAATGCGAGGCCACGCCCTAATCTTTATTCTAGTGCTTGTGATGCTGGCGCTTCTGCCGGTGCTGCCCGCAATGGCCGACGTTATTCATCTTAAGAATGGGCGGACCATTTGGGCTGACCAGGTACGGGAAAACAAAGATCGCGTGGAATACGATCTGGGCGAAGATACTTACGCGATTCCTAAGTCGTCGGTCGAGCGCATAGAGACGGGCGGGATTGCGCCGGTTCACGCGGGATCTGGAGGCGGCGGTGGAGCGATCGATATCACTCCCGAGGCGCCCTCGTTCAGCCACGAAGCCGATGTCGCGGGGAAAGTCATTCATGACGGCAAGGTCGATACCGACGCGCTCGCTAGCACCGCGCAGACCGGTAATGCGGAACTGGCGGCAACGGCTTATTTTCTGGCGGGCAAGCATGAGTCGGATCATGGTAATTTCCCGCAGGCCAAGGTCTATTATGAGTCGGCGCTGCGCTTTCAGCCGGATAATGCAACTTTGCTGATCTATTACGCGGCTACGCTCCTGCGCACGGGTCATGCGGCGGAGGCGCTTACTTACGCGCAGCACGCGGCCAGTGTTGCTCCGGATTCGGCGGACGCTTTGGGGATGCTGGGATTTGTGCAGTTTGCCAGCGACCACACGCCGGAGGCGATTCGGGCGTGGAAAAAGTCGCTGGCACTGCGCCCGGATGCGACGGTGAGCCAATATCTGGCTCGGGCGGAGCGCGAATCGACGGCGGAGTCGGATTTTTCGCAGCGCGAGAGCAATCACTTCAACCTGCACTTCGAGGGCAAGGATACGTCGGAGAATTTCCGGCGTGATCTGGTCGCGACGCTGGATTCGGAGTATGACGACCTGGTGCGCGATCTTGGGTACTCTCCGCACAATACGATTGCGGTCACGCTCTATACGCAGCAGGCATTTTTTGATGTGACGCGTGCGCCTTCGTGGAGCGGCGCGGTGAATGATGGCAAGCTGCGGATTCCGATCAGCGGAGTGCAGAGCGTGACGCCGGAGCTGGCGCGGATTTTGAAGCATGAGTTGACGCACTCGTTTATTTCGCAGATGGCGAGCAATCGCTGCCCCACGTGGCTCAACGAAGGCATAGCCCAGGTTGAAGAGGGCAAGTCGTCGGCTCCTTATGGGCATCAATTGTCGCTGCTTTTTGCCTCGGGGAGTGAGATTCCTTTTAATGTGCTCGAAGGCAGCTTCATGAGCTTTAACACTCAGCAGGCGGCTACGGCTTATGCGGAGTCGCTTGCGGCAACGGAATATATACGCGACGCTTATGGGATGAGCGAGATTACTCGGATTCTGGAGATGCTTTCGCAGGGCAGTTCTACGGAGGCGGCGTTGCGCGCTACGGTGCACTCGGATTACCGGCAGCTGCGGGATGAATTAGCTAGCGAGCTTAAGGGAAGATACGGGGAGTAGAGTTTATCGCGGACTAGAGAAGTGCCGAGCTTCACTCGGCTGGGCAGGTGAGGGCACTGCCCCTACGTGAATCTTGACTGCCTGCAAAAAATAGAGAGTCCCGAGGTGATGTTGGATTCATTCGTCTCGGCCAGTAGCTCGCGTTTAGACCCTTGCTGACCCTTTCCTACAACTCCCTTGCGGGTTCATTGTAAGACGATCTTTGCTCGGGCTCCGGGCTCACCGCCAACCGGATAAATCAGTCCAACGCCTCGGGACTCTATCCTGCCTTCAACAGAGGCTCCTGTTCTCCTCGACCAGCGCTTAGCTATAGACCCTTGCTCGCCCTCCCAGACTCACCTCGCGGTTGTCTGAGTGACTACGCTTGAGCCCCGGACGCTGCACCAACCGGAAAAACTTCAGAACGTGTCAAAGAACGATTATGGTTTTAACATATTCGTTTTTCAGGTCAACGAAATTCATGCGCCTGTAAGTTATTGCGTATCAATCGAGTGCAGCCCGTGCACAGCGGGGTGACGCGGAAATTGTGCAATGGCATTGATCTGATCGCGGAATCTCCAGTATCCATGCGGTTTTCTTGGCTAATTGCCGAAATGGGAACGGCTTGGCTTTCAAATCACAGAGGATTGTGATTGTGCAAATCACAGGTTTAGCCGCATAGATACTGTCTATTGTGCAGACTGGCTCCGGTTCCGATGGCGATACTTATGGCCTACAATCGCTTTTTCTACAATTGCACGGTGAGCCGGAAGAACGGTTGGAGGGTTTCGGCGATGCGAAAGCTGAGTTTGGTGCCTCTCGGTTGCATCTGGATGGTGCTTCCTCTTGTCGTCGTTCTTGCCCTTGGGCGAATCTCCGCGGCGGAGAGCGCTGAGGACAAGACGGCGAAGTATTTCGAATCGGTCCGGCATCAGTCCAGGATTGCTGCAGGCATTCTTGCAGGAGATGCCGAAGGGCGGCGATCTGCATGTTCATTTGAGCGGGGCGATTTATGCGGAAAGCTTCATCGACTGGGCTTCGGAGAATGCGCTGTGCGTGGATCGCAGCACGTCGAAGCTGATTCATGCTTCTTGCGACGCTTGCGACTCTTATACGAATAAGCCGTCGGTGCGTTGCGCCTATCAGGACCATATTCTTTACGGCCAGCTGATCGATGCGTGGTCGATGCGGAACTGGCATCCGGCGGAGGAGTCGGGGCACGATCATTTTTTTGCGACGTTCGAGAAGTTTGGTCCGGCGATGGAAGGCCATGTTGGAGATGCGCTGGCGGAGGTCGCTGCGCGTGGGGCCGAGGATCATCTGCAATACATCGAGGTGATGCACACCGCCGACGGCGCGAAAGCGGCGATTCTGGGCACGAAGACGGGGTGGGATGACGACTTCAGCAAGCTTCGCGACAAGCTGCTGGCCGGCGGAATGTCGGATGTGGTGTCGTCGGTGCGCAGGCAACTGGATTCCGATGAAGCGCGGGAAAAAGAAGTGTTGCATTGCGGGACGGCGCAGGCCGCTCCGGGATGCGCGGTGACGCTGCATTATCTGTACCAGGTGTTGCGGGGCTTGCCGCGCGAGCAGGTCTTTGCTCAGATACTGCTCGGCTTCGAATTGACTAAGGCTGATCCGCGGTTTGTGGGATTCAACCTGGTGATGCCGGAAGATTATTACGTACCGATGCACGACTTCGATCTGCATATGCGGATCATCGAGGCGCTGCATAAGTTTTATCCGGCGACGCATGTGTCGTTGCATGCCGATGAATTGTGGATGGGGCTGGTGCCGCCGGAGGGATTGCGGTTTCATATCCGCGAGTCGATTGAGCGCGCGGGAGCGGAACGCATTGGGCATGGTACAGCGGTCATGAGCGAGGATGATCCGATCGGGCTGCTGCAGGAGATGGCGACGAAGAATGTGCTGGTTGAGATCTGCCTGACGTCGAATGATGTAATTCTGGGAGTGAGCGGGGCGCGGCATCCGCTGCCGGTATATATGAGGTACGGAGTGCCGGTGGCGCTGGCTACGGATGATGAGGGCGTTTCGCGCAGCGATATGACGCACGAATATCTGCGCGCGGCTGAGACTTATGGGTTGTCTTATGGCGATCTGAAGCGCATGGCGCGGGCGAGTTTGGAGCACAGTTTTATTGCGGGGGATAGTCTTTGGGTTCCCGGCGGCGATTTTGGGAGGGTTGCGGCATGCGCGGATGAGAAGGCGTCTGGCGATCGCGTTTCTGCGGAGTGTGAGAAGTTTCTTGCCGCGAGTGAGCGGGCTCGGGTGCAGTGGAAGTTGGAGCGGTCTTTCGCGGAGTTTGAGAAGCAGTTCTAACGTAAGCTCCCATAATGGTGTCATGTTGAGCGAAGCGAAACACCTATGCATTGATGAGCTTTCCAATTCATAGGTCCTTCGCTGCGCTCAGGATGACAACGCGTACATATGACTCCAGATCTCTTTACTCGTGCCGAATCTGCGGCCACATTGGTGCTCTCGCAGACTCCGTTGCGTCCGCAGATCGGGCTTGTGCTGGGTTCGGGGCTGGGATCGTTTGCCGACGATCTTTCGGAGGCCGTTCGTATTCCTTATGGGCACATTCCTACGTTTCCGCGCTCAACGGCTGTGGGTCATGCTGGGCAACTTGTGATGGGAAAGTGCGGCGACGTTCCGGTGGCGGTGATGCAGGGGCGGGTGCATTTGTATGAGGGGTATCCGGCAAGCGAGGTTGCGTTTCCGGCGCGGGTGCTGGGGCGGGCTGGCATACGCGCATTGATTCTTACCAATGCGGCGGGCGGGATTAACGTCGAATATGGGCAGGGCGCGCTGGTGATTCTGCGCGACCATATTAATTTGCAGGGGCAGAATCCGCTGACGGGGGCGAATGACGAGCGTTTTGGGCCGCGCTTTCCGGACATGAGTTATACGTATGCCAAGCGCTATCGAGAGATTGCGCTGGAGGAAGCGGAGAAACTTTCGATTGCTCCGCGCGAAGGGGTTTATGCGGCGCTGGCGGGGCCGAGTTATGAGACCCCGGCGGAGATTCGATACTTGCGGACGATTGGCGCCGATCTGGTGGGGATGTCGACGGTGCCGGAGGCAATTGTGGCGCGGCATATGGGGATGAATGTATTGGCTATTTCATGCGTCACGAATATGGCTGCGGGGATTCTTGATAAGGCGCTGGTGCATGATGAAGTGCTCGAAGTGGGGCGGCGAGTGATGGGGCAGTTTGTGGCGCTGCTGCGGGCGCTGCTGCCGCGGATTGCGGAAGAGTTGGAAGCGGAGGAGTATCCTTCCGGCGGCGGTCGGGAGAGTTAAAGATTATTGGGGTCCCTTCGGCTTCGCTCAGGGCAGGCTCTTCGATTGCGCCAGGCCATTCGCTTCGCGCCTGGCTCGGCTGCGCTCAGGATGACACTTTGAAGTTGGGGCATGCTTCGATTCAGTGGCCTTTGCGGGGGATGAATATTGGTTGCGGAGGATCGATTTTATATTCGGCGGCGAAGCTGGATTGATTGAGGGCGAAGCTGGCTCGTCCTCGGGAATCGATGTAGAGCAAGGGATGTTTCAGCGGCACGTCGCTGAAAGTTCTGACAAAGGGCATTTCGACTTCGCGTCCGGCGATCGTCACTTTTAGTTTATCGCCTCGTTGATAGCCGAGCTTCAGGAAGTCTTCGGCGCTGATGTTGGTTACCAGGTTGCCGAAGGGACCGTCGAGGGCGATCACTTCGCCAGTCAGGCCTTTGTCGTCGACGGTTGCGGGCTTGAGATCGAGGCGGACGAGTTGATTGAGTGGAGGGCCGACCTGGGTCCAGTCGTCGCCGCGGGCTACGTGGGCTCCTACGGGAGAGAAGATGTCGCGGCCATGGAAGGTGGAAGAAATCTTGGCGCCGACCATCCAGGCGGGGTTGGTGATTTCGCGAACGCTTTCGATGCCGTCGCGGTCTTCGACCATGGTCATCAGGCCGTTGTCGGGGAGGACGAAGAATTGGCCGCGCTTTGATTTCACGACTACGGCTTTGCGCGTGCTGCCGACGGTGGGATCGACGACCACGACGAATACGGTGCCGGCGGGGAAGTAGGGCGTGGCTCCGAAGAGGAAGCGAGCGCCGTCGCGAATGGAAAAAGGAGTCACCTCATGGGTGAGATCGACAATGCGGAGATTGGGCGCGATGCCATACATGACTCCCTTGCAGAGCGCGACCGAGTCATCGACGATGCCGAAGTCGGTCATGAAGACGACGGTCGGAGGCGGCTGCGGGGCGGATTGTTGAGCGAGCAGGGTGCTGGCAGCGAGGAACGATACGGCCAGCAAGAAGAGGGCAGATCGCAGACAGGCTGAAAAATACGATTTTTCTGTTGGGACTGATGTTTCGCGCATAGAGGTCGCACTCTCCGAAAAGGACTTCATTTTACTAGAAGATGTTCAGATATAGCTTGATGCGCGGCGGTCTCCCGCAGCGGCTTGGAGCCGGGCATTGAGGCACGCTGATCATCGCGGCGGTGAACCGCTGCGCTACCCAAAAGCGAGGGCCAACGTAGAGCTTCTCTCTTCACGGTGAGAAGGGCGCGAGGTCAGTCCGCGTGGTAGCCAACCGTAGGGGTCCTTCGACTGCGCTCAGGACGACAATCTTTTTCCAGTGATGATTTCCTAGCGCCCGTCGATTAGTTTGGTGGCGCGGAAGGATTTGACTACGATTTGATTGGGTTGCATGCCTACGGGAATGATGGTTAGCAGGGAATATTCCGAGGGCTCGAATTTCTTTTTGGGCTGGCGCTTCTGAATTACGGCGAGGTCTCCGGAGCCGGAATCTAAAACCAACAAATAATTTTGATTCTGCGAGAGGGTTAGGGCGTCGGGGTTACTCCCTACGGGGAGATAGGCGATGATCTTACCCAGGTCTATGTCGTAGACGGCGATGTTATTCGATCCGAAGTTGGAGATATAGAGGCGGGAGTTATCCAGAGATATTACTCCGCGAGTTGGTTCAGTTCCTACCAGGTAACTTCCTGATACTTCATTGGCGGCGGTTTCTATGATGGAGATACTGCCGGCGTCGAAATTGAAGGCGGCTAGCTCTCCGCCATCGGGCTTTAGCGCGAGACTTACTGGAGATTTTCCTACGTCGAGAAGGGCGAGGAGTTTGTCGTTTTGTGTCTGGTTCTTAAGAGCGATGCTGGCTACCTGGCCTGAACCGGAGCAGGAGACGAAGGCTTTCGAGGAGTCTGGGAGGATGGCGATGTCTTCGGGATGGATGCAGATGTTGATGGCGGAGCGAACGGCCAGGCGGGTGGTGTCGATGATGGAGACGGAGTTATCGGCGCGATTGCTGACTACTACGGTTGAGCCGTCGGGCGAAACGCGGGCCAGGCCGGGGCTTCCGCCAACGTTGAGTGTGGCTGCGACGGCACGGCGATCGAGATCAATGACGGACACATTGGCGGAGCCGGAGTTGGCTACGTAGGCGCGGTGACCGTCGGGTGAGACGTCGATGAAGAAGGGGCGTCCGTGGACGCCGATGGTGGCGACTACTTTATTTTGCTCGGCGTCGATGACGGTGACATTGGAGGAGCCGGAGTTGACCACGTAGATTTCGTTGCGTTTGGGATTAGCGGCGACTCCGGTGGGATCGTTGCCGACCTGGAGGGTGCGGACGGGGATGAAACTGCGGAGGTCGATGACAGTTACTGTGTTGCTCTTGCCGTTGGTGATGTAGGCGTATTCGCGATAGAGCGGACCGTAGGCGGGGAGAGTGCGCTGGTGGAAGTAGTACCATCCGGCGGCCAGGACTAGCGGGATGGTGAAGGCGAGTAGGAGAAATTTTCTCAAGGTTGCATTGAACCAAGAAAACCGGACTATTGATACAACCGAAACGTGAGGTCGACGCGAACGTACACCGCGACTGGCTTTCCATCCTTGGTCGCGGGGCTGAATTTCCAGCGGTGGACGGTTTCAACGGCTCGCTGATCCAAAGATGGTTCCAGGCTTTTACACACCTCAACGTCGCCGACTGCTCCTTCTGGGGTCACCAGTAGTTCCAATGTAACCGTCCCTTGCGTCTTGGCCTTCCTGGCGCTTTCTAGGTAGTCGGGATCGGGACTATAGGTAGGCTTCGGCGGTTTTACGTCGCCACCGATTTTGTACACGGCCCCGGGTTCGCCAGCATTGTCATTGGTGGGCGGCACTGTCGATGCATCGGCTGGTGGGCCGGCAGGCTCTTGCGAGGCAGTCGTGCCAAAGTGGCCGCGACCCTCTAGCACGAAGTTCACCGTGATCGTGGTCTGAACCTCGACAGCGCTTCCCTGCACCAGCACGGGATCGTAGCGCCACTGCTTCGCGGCTTCCACCGCGGCGTCTGCAAGAATAGGGTCCCCGCCGCGCACCTTTATATCCTTGACCGTTCCGTCTTTCGCAATGGTGGCGTCGAGAGTGACGTCTCCCTCCAGTTTTTTCCGGCGCGCTTTTCTTGGGTACTGTGGGTTAACACGATGCACCAAGTGAACCGCTGGAACTGCGGCCGCCTGCGGAGCTTCTGCCGAGGATTCACAATTGGACGCATTCAGGTGCGTTGTTGGCAAGGTGGTTTGAGCGGTCAGGATGGGGCTGGTCCTCAACAGTACTAAGGCCAGCGGCAAGGTGGAACGCATAGCGTCTTCCAGTATAGCGGGATGAATTATTTCGACACCACAGCTGGAGCAGAGGTTCCTTCTTCGACGACATTGCTGCGAGAGAGTATCAGATAGGCGAACTGGCCCACTCAAGCCAAAAGAGGGCTTGAATGGGGCACCGGGCATAATCGACTACCTGCCGACAACGACAGTCTCTCGGATGGGAATCGCTCTTCCCAACACGGCGGCGATTTGCCTTACCTGCTCCATCAGCGCATCGAACTGATCGGGGTAGAGGGATTGCATTCCGTCGGACAATGCTTTGTCGGGATCGTGATGGACTTCTACGATCAGGCCATCGGCTCCTACGGCTATGGCGGCGCGGGAGAGTGGAGTTACTTTGTTGCGCTTGCCGGTGCCGTGGCTGGGATCGACGATGATGGGGAGATGGCTGAGGCGCTGGACGGCGGGAACGATGCTGAGGTCGAGGGTGTTGCGCGTGTGATCGGCGAAAGTGCGGACTCCGCGCTCACAGAGGACGATGTTGTAGTTGCCCTCGCTCATGATGTATTCGGCGGCCATGAGAAATTCTTCGAGCGTGGCGGCGATGCCGCGCTTGAGGAGGACGGGCTTGCGGGCGCGTCCGGCACGCTTGAGGAGGGAGAAGTTTTGCATATTGCGGGCGCCGATCTGGATTACGTCGGCGTATTGGTCGACTAAGTCGAGCGATTCGTAGTCGACGGCTTCGGTGACGATGAGTAGGCCGAAGCGGTCGCGGACTTCGGCCATGATCTTGAGACCTTCTTCGCCCAATCCTTGGAAAGAATATGGAGAGGTGCGGGGTTTGTAGGCGCCTCCGCGGAAGAACTGGGCTCCGGCGCGAGCTACACGCTCGGCGGTGATGAAGGCCTGATCGCGGCTCTCGATGCCGCAGGGGCCGGCAACGATGGCGAGGTCTTTTCCGCCGATGGTTGCGGGCGAGTTAGGGAATTTGATGACGGTGTTGTCGGGCTTGGTGTCGCGGCTGACTAACTTATAGGGCTTCGAAACGCGGATGACTTCCTGGACACCGGGCATTTCTTCGAGCGTGCCGGCTTCGACCTCGCCTTTGTTGCCGGTGATGCCGATGGCGGTGCGCTGGGCTCCGGGCATGGAGTGCGGGCGGTAGCCCAGGGATTCGATTTTTTGGCAGACGGCGCGGACCTGGTCTTCGGTGGCCTGCGCTTGCATGACTACTAACATAGGGTTCCCCTTGGACTGATAAGTTTAGCTGTGTGGGGGGTGTTGGGCAAACCTGGGGGATACGAGCGGGAGCTTTTCACCGCCGAGAGGCCGAGAAAACCTAGTGCGGGGAAACCGAACTTCAAGGGAACGAACGATTCGCCGGTGCGGGCTCGCACGTGGCGGTAGGGGTCCTTCGACTCCGCTGTTTTTCACTTCGTGAAAAACAGACTCCGCTCAGGATGACAACCTGATGTTCTAGACTTTCTTTATGGCTGAGGCTCCGGTGGCTGAGTTGTCTCCTTCTGAAAAGGATCCGCTTCGATGGGCGGCGGATTGGAAGGCTTCTCCGGCTACTTCGCGGCGGATTGGGATTCATACTTCGATTGCTGGCGGAGTGGAGAATGCCGCGGAGCGGGCTTTTCGGCTGGGGTGCAATACGTTTCAGATTTTTTCCACTAGTCCGCGGCAGTGGCGGCCTTATGCTTTGGGGCGCTCGCAGTGCGAGGCTATGAGCACGTTGCGGCAGAGATATGATTTGAAGCCGCTGGTGATTCATTCGAATTACTTGGTTAATTTGGCGGGGACTAACTCTTCTTTTCTTAAGAAGTCGATCGCGGCGTTTCGCGGCGAAGTGGAGCGGGGGCTGGCGTTGTGCGCGGAGTATCTGGTGCTGCATCCGGGATCGTTTCGCGGAGGTGGGCGTGAGGAGGGATTGGCGCGGACGGCGGCTTCGATTGCGGAGGCTTGCTTGGGGATGGATTTGGCTGCGGGTGGACTGACGATTTTGATTGAGAACACGGCGGGGGCGGAGTATTCGCCGGGCGGGACGTTTGAGCAGGTGGCGGAGTTACTGGAGTTGCTGCGGGCTCATGTGCCGGTGGGAGCTTGCATTGATACGTGTCACACCCATGTGGCGGGATATGACATTGTTACTCCGGAGGGGCGCGCGCTTACCTTGCGGCACCTTGAGGAGACGGTGGGATTGGAGAATGTGCGGGTGTGGCACTGCAATGACGCTAAGGCGGAGCGCGGTTCGCGGCTGGATCGGCACGAGCATATTGGGCGCGGGAAGTTGGGGTTGGAAGTTTTTCGCGCGCTGCTGAATGATCGGCGGTTGAAGGATGCGGCGTTTATTGCGGAGACTCCGATTGATGATGCGGGGGATGATTTGCGGAATGTGGAGGCGCTGAAAGAGTTGGTTGCGCGGAGGCATTCACGCAAGAGATGAGATGGTTGGCGCTATTTGCGAGAGCTTTTACCACAGAGGTCACTAAGGGACACGAAGGAAGATCTCGCAAGAAATTCCAGGGGATATTGATTTGAATCGCGGAATCTGATATGTTAAACATGTTTAACAAATATGCTTGGCATTCGGCTTGAGCGGGAACTCGAAGAAAAGCTGGAGTCGCTGGCGCGGGAGACTGGGCGCAGCAAGAGTTATTATGCGCGCGAGGCGATACGGCAATTTCTGGAAGACCGCGAAGATTATTTGAAGGGAATTGCGGCGCTGGAACGGCGCGAACCTAC
Source organism: uncultured Acidobacteriaceae bacterium (assembly GCA_963822025.1). Taxonomy (GTDB): domain Bacteria; phylum Acidobacteriota; class Terriglobia; order Terriglobales; family Acidobacteriaceae; genus Acidiflorens. The sequence continues at coordinate 876,087 of CAWGFW010000005.1, forward strand.
GATCACGCTCGACGAGTTGGAGCGGCGGCTTGGGCTCTCCAAGTAAGGCCTCTCCAGGTAAAAGCTGGCGGGTTGAAATCAGCCGCACTGCTGAGAAGCAAATCAAAAAACTGAATCGTAATGCGCAGGAAGCGATTGTGCGATTTCTGCGGGAGCGGGTGCTTGCAGCAGAGAATCCGCGGCTATTGGGCAAGCCGCTGCATGGGGACAAGGGCGGGCTTTGGCGGTATCGGGTCGGCGATTATCGATTGATCTGCGACATACAGGATGAGCGGATCACGGTGCTGGTTTTGCGGGTTGGGCATCGGAAGGATGTGTACCGGTGAGCTGGGGGCGGTTTGAAATAGACGTTCTCTAAGCGGCTAAACAGACTGCTGAAAAACTCACGCGGTGCGCGGCAGTTACCCTCGGCGGCTAAAGCCGGAGTTAAAGACAATCCTCTTATCGCAGCGGTAAACCGCTGCGCCACCCAAAAGCAAAGACAAAATCGGGTTTTCTGGCAAACTGTAGAGCCGCATTTGATTTAGCGGCAGTTTCGGCACGGCTGAAGCCGTGCCCCTTCAAAGCAATGTCGTACCGGTGAGCCGGTTGGCCGTTGTAAAATCAAAGATTACTCTTTGCTCTTTGCTGCACACTATCCTTTTATATACACATCTATGCCACAAGAAGACAAAACGATCTCTACTCTGCGCGAGGAGCGTTATGATGCGCAGCGCATTGAGCAGAAGTGGGCGGCTCGCTGGCTGAGTGATCCGACGCTTTATGCGGCGGAGGTGCATCCGACTAAGCCTAAGTTTTATGTGCTGGAGATGCTTCCCTACCCTTCGGGCGCGCTGCATATGGGGCATGTGCGCAACTATGCGATTGGCGACGCGCTGGCTCGTTATATGTGGATGAATGGGTATAACGTGCTGCATCCGATGGGGTGGGATTCGTTTGGGTTGCCGGCGGAGAATGCGGCGATTAAGAACAATACTCCTCCGCGGGAGTGGACGCTGCGGAATATTGCGGCGATGAAGGTGCAGATGAATCGGCTGGGCTTCGCGTATGACTGGTCGCGCGAGGCTACGACTTGCCTGCCGGATTATTACCGCTGGAATCAGTGGTTTTTTTTGAAGCTGTATGCGGCGGGGTTGGCGTATCGCAAGAAGAGCAAGGTGAACTGGTGTCCGCAGTGCGCTACGGTGCTGGCGAATGAGCAGGTGGTTGGCGGGATGTGCTGGCGGCATGAGGACACTCCGGTGGTGCAGCGGGAGTTGGAGCAGTGGTTTTTGCGGATCACTAAGTACGCGGATGAATTGTTGCGCGATTTGGACAAGCTGCAGGGCTGGCCGGAAAAAGTTCGGGTGATGCAATCGAATTGGATCGGGCGCAGCGAAGGCGTGCTGGTGGATTTTGATTTGGGCGGGACGGTAGGGCCGGCGGGATCGACGATCACGGTGTTCACTACGCGGGTGGATACGATTTACGGCGCGACGTTCGTTGAATCTGGCGCCGGAGCATCCGATTGTTGGCGATTTGATTGCGCGGAATGCTGAGCTGCGTGGGCAGGTCGAGAATTTAATTGCAGAGCAGCGGCGGGCTAAAGAAGCGGGCGATATTGGAAGCATTGAGAAGCATGGCGTGTTTACGGGGCGCTATGCGAAGAATCCATTTAATGGCGAAGCGGTGCCGGTGTGGGTGGCGAATTATATTTTGATGGATTATGGCACGGGCGCGATTATGAGCGTGCCGGCGCATGACGAGCGCGATTTCGAATTTGCGACGAAATATAAGTTGGATATTAAGGTGGTGATTTTGCCGGCGAATACCGATCCGGATGAAACCATGGTCGAGCCTCCGCTGCCGTTTACTACGATGGATGGGATCGTGGTGAACTCGGGCGAGTTTAGCGGCTTGAGTTGTCGCGAGGCGATCGCGGCTATGGCGGGGCTTGCCGAGAAGAAGGGATTCGGCAAGGCTACGGTTACTTTTCGGCTGAAGGATTGGGGGATTTCGCGGCAGAGATATTGGGGCACGCCGATTCCGATGGTGTATTGCGATAAGGATGGCGTGGTGCCGGTGGAGGAAAAAGATCTGCCGGTGATTTTGCCGGACAATGTGCCGATTACTTTGGCGGGCGGGTCTCCGCTGATGAATGTGCCTTCGTTTTTGAATACTACTTGCCCTAAGTGTGGCGGGCCGGCTCGGCGGGAGACGGACACGATGGACACGTTTGTCGATTCGTCGTGGTATTTCTATCGCTACGCGGACGCTAAGAATGATAAGGCTCCGTTTGATTCGTCGAAGATCGCGTACTGGTTTCCGATCGATCAATATATTGGCGGGGTCGAGCATGCGATTCTGCATTTGATTTATTCGCGCTTCTGGACGAAGTTTATGCGCGACATGGGACTGGTGAAGAATGATGAGCCGGTGGAGCGGCTGTTTACGCAGGGGATGGTGATCAGGAACGGCGCGAAGATGTCGAAGAGTTTGGGGAATACGGTTTCTCCGGACGAGATGGTGGAGAGATATGGGGCGGACGCAACGCGCATGTATAGCTTGTTTGCGGCGCCTCCGGATAGGGATTTGGATTGGCAGGAGACGGGGATTGAGGGGGTGCAGCGGTTTTTGGGGAGGGTGTATCGGTTTTACTTGCGGAATGCTGGGGCGGGAAAATCTGTGGCTTCGGCGGACTCGTCGACTTTGTCTTTGTCGCCGGAGGCTCGCGGGATTCAGCGGAAGTTGCACCAGACTATAAAGCGCGTGAGTCACGATTTTCAGGGGCGCTGGCATTTCAATACTTGCATTGCCGCGATCATGGAATTGATGAATGAGGTTTATGGGGCGGAGGAGGCGATTGCTTCGGGGAAAATTCCTGGGACGTTGATTGCCGAGGTGCAGCGGGATGTGGCGCTGTTGCTGGCTCCGATGGCTCCTTATCTGGCGCATGAATTGTGGGAGATGACGGGGGAGACGGGAAATTTGTTGAAGGCTGCGTGGCCGAAGTATGATGCGGCGCTGGCGGCGGAGGACGAGATTGAGATTCCGGTGCAGGTGAATGGGAAGCTGCGCGGGCTGGTGGTGGTGGCGGCGGGGTCTCCGGAGGATGTCATCGAGCAGGCGGCGTTGGCGGACGCTCGGGTGCAGGCGGCTATTGCTGGGAAGCAAGTCGTGAAGGTGATTGTGGTGCCTTCGAAGCTCGTGAATATTGTTGTGAGGTAATAGGCTGCGAATGCGTACACGAGCACCAGGGACACTCCGCCCAGACGGCGAACTGGCCCACTCAAGCCAAAAGAGGGCTTGAATGGGGCACCGATTGTGGTCTCAAACCTAGCCCATGATTTATTTTTGTCCGGCGGGGCTCGTAGCGATTTCTTCATTTGCAACCCGGGCATCAATCTGAGAAACTTCTCCGTGGAAACCCAATCTATTGTTGTCCTCGACTTTGGGGCGCAATATTCGCAGCTGATTGCGCGCCGCATCCGCGAACTGAAAGTCTTTTCGGTTGTACTTCCTTTCAACGCTTCGCTTCAGGAGATTCGCAGCTATTCTCCGGTGGGAATTATTTTGTCGGGCGGGCCTTCGTCGGTTTATGACATAGACGCGCCGCTCGCGGATAAGAGTGTGTTTGAGCTGGGCGTGCCGGTGCTGGGGATTTGTTATGGATTGCAGTTCATGGTCTATGCGCTGGGCGGGAAGGTGACGCCGGCGGCCAAGCGGGAATACGGACATGCGCAGGTTACGATTTCGCACGCTTCCTCGCAGCTTTTTTCGGGGCTGCCGGGCGAGTTGGCGGTGTGGATGTCGCATGGCGATTCGGCGGAGGAGTTGCCTGCGGGATTCCGGCTGACGGCGAAGACGGCGAATGCGGTGGCGGCGATTGAGAATGCGGAGCGGCGGATGTGGGCGGTGCAGTTTCATCCGGAGGTGCACCACACGCCGCTGGGGCCGCAGATTTTGCGGAATTTTGCGCTGGATATTTGCGGAGCGAAGCCGACTTGGACTCCGCAACATTTTATTGACGCTACGGTGGCGCAGGTGCGGCAGCAAGTCGGCGCGGGGCGGGCGATTTGCGCGCTTTCGGGGGGAGTGGATTCTTCGGTGGCGGCGGTGCTGGTGGATCGGGCTATGCGCTCTGATTCGGGCGGATCGAGGCTCACTTGCGTGTTTGTTAATAACGGCGTGCTGCGCAAGAATGAGTTTGAAAAAGTGCAGCAGAATTTGCGCGACAATCTTGGGCTGCATGTGGTTGCCGTCGATGCTACTGACCGCTTCATGAACAAGTTGGCGGGGGTGACTGATCCGGAGACTAAGCGGAAGATTATCGGCAACGAATTTATCGAAGTGTTTGACGACGAGGCTAAGCGCATTCTGAAAGAAGAGGGTGAAGTGGAGTGGCTGGTGCAGGGGACGCTTTATCCGGATGTAATTGAGTCGCGGTCGGTGCGCGGGCCTTCGCAGGTGATCAAGTCGCATCACAATGTGGGCGGGCTGCCGGAGAAGATGAAGCTGAAGTTGATTGAGCCGCTGAAGGATTTATTTAAAGATGAGGTGCGGCGGATTGGGCGCGACCTGGGGATGCCGGAGGAGATTTTGCAGCGGCAGCCGTTTCCGGGGCCGGGGTTGGCGGTGCGGATTTTGGGCGAGGTGACTCGGGAGCGGGCGGATTTGCTGCGCGATTGCGATGAGATTGTGGTGGGGGAGATCAAGCGGGCGGGGCTGTATCAGAAAATTTGGCAGTCGTTTGCGGTGCTGTTGCCGGTGATGTCGGTGGGGGTGATGGGCGATCAGCGGACGTACGCTTATACGTGCGCGGTGCGGGCGGTGCATTCGGAGGATGGGATGACGGCGGATTGGGTTCCGCTGCCGTATGAGGTGCTGAAGACGATTTCGAATCGGATAGTGAATGAAGTGCGCGGGGTGAATCGGGTGGTGTATGACATTACTTCGAAGCCGCCGGGGACGATTGAGTGGGAGTAGCGGGGATAGTGGGGGCATTACAGCACCTTCGATAAGAACTCCGAGGGGAGGAAGTCCGCCAAGTCTAGTTTCAATTCGTCTTTTGAGAACCGTGCGATGAATTTTATTGCCTTCTGCACGTGGAATGCGGCGTCGTCTGGACTCGGATTCGCGTACTTATGCTGGATGTTGTTGCGCTCTTCGTGCAGAAGTTCCAGGTCTGGTTTTTCAGGGATCATGCATTTCATTTTATTTTCGAGAATGTCGTAGGCGCCATGGATCGTGATTGTCTCTTTGGGCGTCTTATAAATGGAATGGCCGCCTAGTCTCACCCTCTCTTTGAGTAGCAATTCGATTGACTGATCAATGTGAAGAAGCGCAAGTTTCATGTCCTTCGGAGTTGTGCTTCGCAGATAATGGTACAGGCCATGCTCGAGCACTTCGAATGCGGACCTGAGGAGCGGGGAAAGCGCAGGAACTTTTGTGGCTCGGCGCGGTCTTGTATTGCGCGATGCCATCGGTCGGCTCATCTATTTTTCTTTGCTGGATGCGGAGGCTAACTTCCTAACAAAGGCTTGGCCCGAGGAAGTTATTGTGTATCGGCGCCCCTTCTTTGCCTTGTCGTTCTTGGCTTCCATTAGATAGCCCCTCTTTATATTCTGAATTATCGACTGGCTGACATTTGACGTCTCCATTTTCGCTTCGTAGTAACAGTTATTAATGTCGGCGGGTGTAAAGTCCCTTAGCCCGGCCTGTTCTTCAAGGTAGTACCCGAACGCGACGACAAGATCCGTGTGCTTTTTGACTCCAAGCTGTCGAATAAATTCCCCAACGGATATCTGCTTGGACGACACTAACTGAACGGGATCGCGAGCGGTTTTGCCCTTTTGGGGAGTCGGGGAGTCTCCTTCGAAGCGCTTCACCATCTCAAGCACAAATCGCTTGTCACCTTCGGCCTCGAACTGTTGGTCGCCTTTGGATATTCGAATCCGATAAGTCTGAGTCATTGTGATCCTTTCCGCGGTCGGCATTCCTCTTACGTGCGCTCAATTGACTGGGAAAGTATATACGGCCTTCGGTCAGCAAGAGGAACACTTATCGGCCACGCGGACGGTAACGCGTTTTAACGTTGCCTGTATGAGAATGTGGTAATTTCCTCGGCAGGATTGCAGGGACAGAGGAACGCATAGGTCCTTCGACTGCGCGCTGCTACGCTTCGCTTGCAGCGCTCCGCTCAGGATGACAGGGTTAGGGGGTGCGCTCAGGTACGGCCGCGACGAGAGTTGGCGAGATTTCCTTCCCACTTGACTTTGCCTTTGAACCGCCGGATGCCGACTTGAGAACGCGTTTGAATTAGCAAGCGTAGGGCAGCCTTGACTAATGCTTTCTTTGTGGTTAGTCCGCTTAGGCGCGTTGCTTTGCGCATTAGGGTGTCGACGATGTCGATGGTTGTTCGCACGGATGGTGGGCTTTCGTTGAGCGATTCTCTTCACATCGGCGAAATCGCCACCTTCCGTGAATTGTCATTCCTTGCAAGGTGATGTGTATTTTGCCGCGGACTGCAGATCCCTCACTTCGTTCGGGATGACAAATTATAAGAGGGTGATTGAAAGTATGGGTCAGTTCAGTAGGAGCGCTCCCTGCGTCGGTCTGCAGGACGAGGAACGTAGGGGTCCTTCGACTGCGCGCTGCTGCGCTTTGCTTGCAGCGCTTCGCTCAGGATGACAGGGTTAGGGAGCGATCGGGCATTGCGTGGGTTCATTGAGCGACCTTTCGACAGACCGGCGAAGTCGGCGCCTTCCGTGAATCGGCATTCCCGCAAACTGCAGGTCCCTCACTTCGTTCGGGATGACAAATCGAGGGCGGGTGCTGATGGCATTCTTCTGATTGATGATTTCGCTGGCTTGCAACTAACATATCTCCATGCCTGTTGATACCGAAAGTCTCACATCTTCTTATGCGCGCATTCGCGCGGCTCGCGGGAATTCGCTTTCTTGCAAGGGGTGGCAGCAGGAGGCGGCTTTGCGGATGCTGATGAACAATTTGGATGAGGAGGTGGCGGAGCGTCCTCGGGATCTGGTGGTTTATGGGGGGACGGGGAAGGCGGCTCGGAATTGGGAGTGTTATCACGCTATCGTGCGGGCGCTGCAGGCGCTGGAGAATGACGAGACTTTGCTGGTGCAGTCGGGGAAACCGGTGGGGGTGTTTCGGACGCATGAGTATGCTCCGCGGGTGCTGATTGCTAATTCGAATCTGGTGGGACATTTTTCTAATTGGGAGAAGTTTAACGAGCTCGAGCGCGCGGGGCTGATGATGTATGGGCAGATGACGGCGGGATCGTGGATTTACATTGGGTCGCAGGGGATTGTGCAGGGGACTTACGAGACTTTTAATGCGGCGGGCGACAAACATTTCGGTGGCGATCTTAGCGGGAAGCTGATTGTTTCGGGCGGCATGGGCGGGATGGGTGGAGCTCAGCCTTTAGCGGCCACGATGACGGGCGCGGCGTTTCTGGGAATTGATGTCGATGTGGAGCGGATCAAGAAGCGCTTGAAGACGGGGTATTGCGATTTTCTCGTGACTACGCTCGATGAGGCTCTGCGGATTCTTAAGAATGCGGTGCGCAAGAAAGAAAATGTTTCGGTGGGGCTGGTGGGGAATTGCGCGGATATTATTCCGGAGCTGGCGGAGCGCGGGGTGGTGCCGGATATTTTGACCGATCAGACATCGGCGCATGATCCGCTGAACGGATATGTGCCGAATGGGATGACGCTCGACGCCGCTCTTGAGTTAAGAAAAAACGATCCTAAGGCTTATCAGGAGCGGTCGCTGGATGCTATGGCTCGGCATGTTGAGGGGATGTTGCGGCTGCAGAAGATGGGGTCGGTGACGTTTGATTATGGAAATAATATTCGGACGTTTGCGTTTCAGCGCGGGGTGAAGAATGCGTATGACTTTCCGGGATTTGTGCCGGCTTATATACGACCGCTGTTTTGCGAGGGGCGGGGGCCGTTTCGATGGGTGGCGCTTTCGGGCGAGGCTTCGGATATTGCAGTGACGGATGAGTTGGTGCTGGAACTTTTTCCGGAGAACCGGAGTTTGCGGCGGTGGATTGAGCTGGCGCGCAAGCGGATTAAATTTCAGGGGCTGCCGGCGCGGATTTGCTGGCTGGGATATGGCGAGCGGGCGCGGTTTGGGCTGGCGATTAATGAGCTGGTGAAGAAGGGGACGATCAAGGCTCCGATTGTGATGGGACGCGATCATCTGGATTGCGGGTCGGTGGCTTCTCCGTTTCGCGAGACGGAGAGCATGAAGGATGGATCGGACGCAGTGGCGGATTGGCCGCTGCTGAATGCGATGGTGAATACGGCGGCGGGCGCGTCGTGGGTATCGATACATAACGGAGGCGGCGTGGGGATCGGCTATTCGCTGCATGCGGGGCAGGTGACGGTGGCGGATGGCAGCGACATGATGGCGGCGCGGATTGAGCGCGTGCTGACGACGGATCCGGGGATGGGCGTGATCCGGCATGTGGACGCGGGGTATGAGGAGGCTCGGGAGTTTGCGGCGAAGGCCGGGGTGCGGGTGCCGATGGGCTAGCTCGACGGTTGAATCTTGGGCCACTTAGAAGTCTAAGGAAAAATTCGGTGGTTCATGTAGCTCTCCTGAGTTTGACACTCTAACGTTGACCTACCTCTTATAGAGGTCTGGAAATTGCTCGCGGAGATGCTCTACCTTGGGAGCGTCATTGATGGCGATGTACGGGTTGTCGGGGTGAAGCGCGGCGTAATTCTGGTGATAGGGCTCGGCCGGGTAGAAGGCTTTCAGGGGCACAACCTGGGTCACAATGTGCCGAGGAAACGATCTGGCCTGTTCGAGTTGGGAGATGTAGGCGTCGGCGATATGTTGTTGTTCCGCATTGGCGTAAAAAATCAGCGAGCGATATTGCGTGCCGTAATCCGGGCCCTGACGATCGAGTTCGGTGGGGTCGTGAGCGACGGAGAAGAACACCTTGAGAAGCTGGCCGTAGGAAACTTGAGCGGGGTCGAAGGTGATTTTCACGGACTCGGCGTGGCCGGTCTTACCGCTGCTCACCTCTTCGTAGTCAGGCGAGGCGACGGTGCCTCCGGAGTAGCCGGAGGTGGCATCCTTGACGCCTTTGACGTGCTGGAAAACGGCCTGGACTCCCCAAAAGCAACCACCGGCGAAGACCGCGGTTTGGCTGCCGGAATGCGCGGCGAGAGGGGCATCGACGGCGGGATTGGGAAGAGCGACGGCGGCTCCGGCGGCGTGGGCGCGCTGCGATGCAGCAACGGCGATAATAAGGATGGCGATAAGAACGGCGACCTTGGCGCAGGCTGGAAAACGCTTAGTCGGAACAGGAATGGCCTTAATCGTCGTTGTCTCAATCGTCATGGGAATACCTCACAGCCGATTGGATTCGCGAGCGCTGAGAAAGGTTACAGATTCGGGCTGGCTTTGAATGGGCTCTGGGTCGGGTTCACGGGGATAGCTAAGAATCAGGCAGAGGGTCAATGTAGAGACACTGCCGGCATGTGGAATCGATGCACCGAAATCGATACACCGGGAAATCGATACACTGGGAAATCGATACACCGGGAAATCGATACACCGGGGAAATCGATACACCGGGAAAATGTTGGGTAGATTTGGCGCGCCTGAAATTTCCTTGCGACGTGGTTGATCGAATCGTGGTTGAGCAAAGCGTCGTTGAGCGGATCGTCAGGCGGCGTGGCCGCGCCAATCGCCAATCTCTTTCAGACCTTCGCCACGGGCATGTTCGAAGAGCCTGACTTTGTGGCGGGTATGTTCAAACTCGTGGATATCAGCCCACACTTCGGCCTGCCAGGCTCTCTCGTGGGCCGCAGCCTCACCGCAACTGGCACAGCGTGTATGAAAAGTAATGCCTGGCCGCTGCGTCGTCGGCGCCTCCTGTAGTTCAAGGAAGATGCAGCGCACCTCTTCGATTTCCTCATCCGGCCCAAGAATGTGCTCGTAGCGCAGCAGATATTGAAAGCCGAGTTTGCGCGCTTCGACCTCGGCTTCTTCGCGCGTATGGAACGGCCCGTATTCAGCCCGCAGTTGCTCGGTTGAATCGCAGGCCATCCAGAAAATATCCTTGTGAGCCATCCCTACCCCAGTCGAACCCGAACCGATATGTCCAAAACGATTAATTCTGCCGGACCTGATTTTGTCGAACCTGATTTTGTCGAACCTGATTTCGTCGAACCTGATTCTGTGGAACCCGGAAGTACCGAACAGAGCAAACCGATTCCCAAGTAACCCAGCAATTTGATTACCGGGTCACAGCAGACAAGGGGCTTTGCCGAAATGCCGCTTCGGGGGAGCAGCGTTGTAGGCTATTTCTTTGAAAAGACGCCAGTTAGCGCTAACGCGGAGAGCAACTTTCAGGCTAGTTCTGGGGTGAGCAAGAATCTGTTTCAAATGGGACTGTGAAATCTGTTTCGCTCAGAGCATCAAATTCAGGTCAAAAAGCTTTATGGAGAGAAGAGAAAGAAGGGAGTCTTGGGAATGGGAACAGGACTGAGATACGGTTGCGTCCGAAGTTCCGAGGCTCAGAGCGCGGCGGCGACGGCCATCGTGAATCGGTTTGCGTCTGCGATCCATTTCGCGATAGTCGATCTCGCGACGCGCGCGGCGCGATTACGAGCGCCGCGTGCGCGAGATCATGGTTCGCGAGATCGGTGGTTCGCGAGATCATGGGCGTGACCAATCGAAACGCGAGGGTCGTCTCTACAAGAGGGCTCCACCAGCGGAGCGTTTTTCGCTGCTCCTGGAATCGGTGATTCTGGAATCGTTGATTCTCGAGTCGTTGATTCTGGAATCGTGGCTGCGCGCCAGATGAGGCTCCTCTCCGGCAACTGTTCTCCATCCTTTTTCCACCGGCAGCAAGCCTTTTTCCACCGGCAGCAAGCCTTTTTCCACCGGCAGCAAGCCTTCTTCGACTGGCAGCAAGCCGTTGCCGAGTTGCAAATGCCAGTTCGCGCCTCCATGGCCAGCCACGTAGAGCGCCAGTTCGAGGCGTGTCCACACACCCAGTTTGTCAAAGGCAGTCCGCAGATAGTTCTTCACTACCTGCTCGCTGGTTCGGAGCACTCCGGCAATATCTTTATTGGTCAGACCCTGCCAGACCAGGGTCGCCACTTGGACTTCCTTGGCGGTCAACCGATCACGGGGTTGCATGGCGGCACCTGCTCCTTGATGAACATGGCGGTCGCGAGTTTCACGCGTTTCCGGCCTTCTTTGATCCCGGCGCGCAGAAAGAGCGTGCGCAGGTGTTGTTTGACGGTGCGCGGGCTGATGTTCAGGTGGCTCGCGATTTCTTTGTTGCTGCATCCCTGCACCAGCAGATGGAGCACCTCGTGGTCACGTGGCGTTATCTTAATGTTATTGAGGTTAATCATTGGCGTTTCGTCTGCTCCTTCAGTTCAGTCTTGGGGTCGCGACCCACACTCAACCATTAGCACATACTTCGCCAAATCTTCGCTCCAGTGCGATTCTGTTTGAATCCATGCTCTTACCTCTTTACCTTCGACATTTCTTCACCATTTCTTAAATGGTTTTCATCTCTGCTTTCCAGTCTGGCACTCCCAAACGGGAATTCCTCCCAAAAAGCCCTCTTTTCTTTCGTTTCACAGCGTCGACACTTGCACTACAATGGTGCTGGTTTGGTTGCTTTCTCCCCGTTCTGCCATGTCCACACCTCGGCCCAGCCCGACTCGGCTTCAGCTCACCTTGGATGAGCAATCTTTCCAGGGCCTGCTTTCGGCCGCGTTCGTCATTCAGGAACATAACGATCGGCGGCAGCAAGAGGAACCCAGTCGCACGCCTACGGCGCAGATCCTGCCGCCGGAAGAGCCTCTCGATTTCACACTCCGAGAAGAAGAACACGCAGAACACAACCGACCGCACACCCAGATTCACACTCAACTGACCGAGCAACCGTCCGAGCAGCTTAACCAGGAACAGCCGCCCACAAGCCTCGCGCCGGAAGCTACTACCGTTTGCCAGCATTGCGGCGCGCTTAAGCCGGCTGAGACGTCGACTTGCCCGAAATGCGGCCTCGATCAGTTTCGTCCTGGCGAACGATTGCAGAGGAATTGGGCTTCGATGTGGCTCAGGAGCCAGGAACAGGGCTTGTGGCCGGAGCGCTCTTCCGAGACCGACCACGCCGTTCAAAAAATTCGGCAAGATCTGCCAAACCGCTTCTCGCACCTCGGAACCAAGAGCTCGTCACTTCCCAGTTCCGCGCCCGAGCGCTTTGCGGTGGATCCTCTAACTTCCGGCGAGGAGAAAAAAGTTGAAGGCTCGGATCGCCTCGCACATCGCTTCGAGTCCTCCGCGCTTGATGAATCTTTTCCCGCCGATGCGGCCTCCGAAAGCACGGCGAGCGACGCAGCGGATTATCCGAGTAGATACCCGAACGACGATGTGAGCAGTGATCCCATCGACGATCGCGCCGCCTGTGACTCTGCGCCGAGGTCGCTCATGCAGCGCCTTGCCGAACTCAGCGTCACGGTGCGCTTTCATCGCGCCGATCTCTATCTCGGAGTCTCGCTATTTGTAGCCGTGATGGCTCTCTTGTGGCCAGCTGCAGCTACTCCGCGGCGCGCCGCGCTTGGTCCGTGGGAGCGAACCCTCATCACTCTCGGAATCGCCGAGGCTCCCGCGCCGGTTGTCCATCTGCAAGGAGACCCCAGCATTCAGGTATGGGTCGATACCCACTCCGCTGTCTACTACTGTCCCGGCGAAGAGCAATACGGCAAGACGGCAGACGGCCATGTCACCAGCCAGCGGGAGGCGCAGATGGATAGCTTCCAACCCGCCGGCCGCAGCGTCTGCGACTAGGCGGTGTTCGTGTGGAGCGGACACTAACGACGAATGAGCCAAGACGTATGTCGAAGTAGACAATCGCTATGCGCAATCGAGATAATCCAGGAAGTAAAACGCTCGGCCAGTCTCGAAGCGTACAATATCGCCGAGCATGATCGACCGAGCATGATCGACCGAGCATGATTGACCGAGCACGATTGATCGAGCACGATGGCGGCGTTTGGAACCGCAGCCTTCAGAAAGTCATCCGCAATGTTCTCTAAGACAATGTTCTCTCGAATAATGTTCTCGCGATTCTCTCAATCCATGTCCGCAATATCCGCGCGATGCTGGCTGGCGTTGGTTGCGCTGGCCGCGGCGCTTGCGCTGACGCCGCTGGCGGTGCAGCCTGCGTTGGCTCAAAACAATAAGCCGCAGGCAAAAACTTCGCAGCGCACATCCGAAAAGGGCGGTGACGTGGCTCGGGGAAAATATATCGTGGAAGGCGTAGCCAGGTGCGGACAGTGCCACACTCCGCGCGACAGCCAGGGCAATCCGGACCGCAAGCATTGGCTGCAGGGCGGTGCTGTGCCCTTCCTGCCGGCGGAGCCCGACGCCGACTGGCCAGTTCGCGTTCCCCGCATAGGAGGCACTCCTCCTGCTGATGACGCCGACATGGTCAAGCTGTTAACCACCGGCATCTGGACTACCGGCAGTCATCTCCGTTCCCCCATGCCCCAATTTCGCATGGAGCGCAGCGACGCTGAAGCGGTGGTAGCGTATCTGAAATCGTTGCCGTCGCAACCCTAAAACGCAAGTTCGAGCGGGGGCGACGTTCCCATAGGGAAGGTGCTTGCTCAGCCGAGCACAAGTTCGGCAGCCTCGCTGGATTACCGCGTGTGAGCGCAAAAGTTAGACACAAAACTGCAAATGAGCAGTAGACAAGCGAAGATTGCTACATTCTTTTAATGCAATGGGTGTAGACTGAGTGCGCCGAAAGCGGCGACGGTTGGGCGTTTTACGCTGCAGGCGCGAAAGTTTTTCCAGCGCAAGCGAATCGAGTGAACCGATGAAAAAACAAAAGCGGCAAAAAGGTTTTTCCCTGATCGAGTTGCTAATCGTAGTGGCAATCATCCTGATCATCGCCTCGATCGCGATCCCGAACCTGTTGCGCGCCCGCATGTCGGCCAACGAAGCTTCGGCTGTCGGAGCGGTGCGTACGATTAACACTGCCCAGATTTCGTATGACTCCGCCTACCCGACGGTGGGCTATGCCGCTACGCTCGGCGCTCTGGGCGGAACGGCCTGCACTCCGCCAAGCTCAGCCGGGGCCTGCCTGATCGATAGCCAACTCGCCTCGGGCACGAAGAATGGCTACGTCTACACGCTATCCGGAGTCAACGGCACTCCCGCCGGAACCTACAGCGTGATCGCCTCGCCTTCGGTGCCCAACCAAACCGGAACGCGCTATTTCTGCTCCTTCGCGGACGCCGTAGTGCGCAGTTCGGTAAGCGCCATCAATACGTGCGATAGCAGCATCACGCCGCTGCAATAGCGGGCCGAGACTCCCGTCTCGGCTTGCATGTACCGGCGCCCACCCACGGCTCGCGCCGTGGGCTGCGTTCTGGCGCCGCTTCGCGGCTTTGGTTTGATGTAGGGGACGCCGTTTTCTCAGCTGGCTTTAGCCGTGGGTCTCACTTCGATTCCGGCCCATTTTTCGAGCAGCGTTAGCGTTGCCGCGTAGTCGAGGTCGCCCTGGCCTTCTTCGGCGGCTACGTCGTAGACCTCTTCTACGGCTTCCAGGCCGGGGAGGCGGACGCGGGATTCTTTGGCGGCGTCGAGGGCGAGGCGAATATCTTTCAGCATCAGGCGCAACGGAAAATTTGGGGTGAAGTCGCGCTGCATAATAAATGGAGCTTTATATTCGACCACTCCCGAACGCACCATCGAGGCCTGGATCAGCGGCAACATTTTTTCCACGTCGACGCCGAGCTTCGAGGCCAGGGTGAGCGCCTCGGCGAAGCCTTCGAAGATCATCGCGATCTGGAGATTCATGGCGATCTTGGTGGCTTGCCCTTTGCCGGTTTCGCCCATGTGAAAGACCTGCTTGCCCATGGCCTGAAAGAGCGGCTGGAGGCGAGCGAGCGCGGCGTCGTCTCCTCCGACCATGAAGATGAGGCTGCCGGCGGCGGCGGCGATCTTGGAGCCGGTCATGGGAGCGTCGACGTAGGCGACGCCCCTGGCTTTGACGCGCTGGGCGAAGCGCAAGGTGGCGGCCGGAGAGATGGTGCTGGAATCGGCGATGATCATGCCTTCGGCGAGCGAATCGTTGATGCCGTTCGGGCCAAACAAAACGGATTCGGCAGCCTTGGTGTCAGAGACGCACATCCACACGACTTCGACGCCCTGGGCCGCATCGGCAGGAGAAGACGCGGTGCGCGCGCCTTCTACTTCTTTGTCTTTGCCGCTGGTGCGATTCCAGACGGAGACCTCGTGTCCGGCCTTGACCAGGTTCGCGGCCATGGAACGTCCCATGATTCCTAGACCTACAAAAGCGACGCGCATCGGGGTTAGTCCTCCAAGAATATTTATACGAGTTCGGCGCTTCTAATTTTGCTTCTAATTTACGGCGAGCCGAAAGCAATTTTTCCGAGCTCTGAGGTTTTTAGATGAAAATTCCTGAATTTAGATTAACTTTGGATTAAATACGAGCGGCAAAGGAGTGGTCAAGGAGAAGAGGCAAAGATTTTGAAACGGGAGCTGCGGCAAACAATCGCTGGTGTCGCGGTTGCTCCCGAGCGCATCAAATTGAACTAGAGACTTGGGCTGTCAAAGCCCATAATGGGTTTGGAGTCTTCGTTCCATTTAATCCGCTGTGAGCGCTGAGGTGAGCGCTACGACGATGTTAAAGTCCTCATTAAAGAATCGGGCGCTGCGCAAGCGAGCGGGGCAGTTCACGCAACTGGTGCGGCGTTCGGCGGTGACTCGGCGGACGGGCGAGACGCACAAGCCGAAGCTGGTGTCGAATGGGCAGCTGGGGGTGACGTTTATTGGGCACTCCAGCTTCTTTTTGCAAATCGGCGGACTGAACGTGGTCATCGATCCTAATTTTGCGCGCTGGCTGTTTGTGTTGAAGCGGCTGCGGCAACCGGGATTGAATCTACGCGATCTGCCGCCGACCGATGTCGTGCTGGTGACGCATGCGCACTTCGATCACCTGCATAAGCAATCGCTGCGCACGATCGCCAGGCAAACGCGGCGGGCGACGGGGACGGCGCCGACTTTGGTGGTTCCTCATCATCTCTTCGATCTGGTAAGCGATCTCGGCTATGAAAAGATTGTGGAGCTGGAATGGTGGAACACGTATCGGCACGGCACCGTCGACATTACGCACGTGCCGTCGCGACATTGGGGAGCGCGCATTCTGAAGGATTCGCATCGCGGCTATGGCGGGTATGTGTTGCGCAGCGGCAAGCATTCTGTCTATCACGCGGGCGATACGGCGTATTTTGCCGGCTTTCGCGAGATCGGCAAGCGTCTTTCGCCGGAGCTGGCGCTGCTGCCGATCGGCGCTTATAATCCGCCGCAATTTCGCAATGTGCATACGAGCCCTGCCGATGCTACACGCGCCTTCCTTGATCTGCATGCGCGGTGGATGGTGCCAATGCATTATGGAACCTTCCGGCTTTCGCACGAGCCGATTGATGAGCCGCTGCAGTTGTTGGAACGGGAAGCGGCGAAGGCTGGAGTGAAAGATAAAGTGGTGGTGCTGGAAGAAGGCATCACGCGGTTTTTCTGAGGTTGGTAGGGTTCAAAGAGAAGAGACTTACGTTTTCGTTGGAGCGGGTTTTCTTGGCAAATCCTAATTTTTCGTGGAACGGGAAGTGCAACCACCTCTGTCCGTAGGAGTGTGCCATGTCCACGAGCGAAAAGGACCCCTTAATATTGCATAACGATTATCAAAGGTGCTTTGGTCGCAACGGAAAACCAGTTAACACAATTGAAATCAATGGGAACTGTGCTACGATTGCCCCGTCGAAAAGGGAGGATGGCACCTTGAGTCCTAAGAAGACATACGCTCATCAAGGCCGACAGATTTCGGGACAAGATGTAGAGTTCAGTCCAACATCCGAACCTTTTAGCCAATATACGCTCGCAGATGGTACTCAAGTAAAGGTAAAAATAGTTCTTCTGAATGCAGCGCGGCTTGATGAGTACAATGAGCAAGGTGACCCACTGTATCAGTTCCAGTTCCAGCACATAATCGGCATCGTGCCGAATGAAGCGTTAAAACGCAAGCCTCAGTAGAAGATATTATGCTGGTCGAAGTCGGAATCCTCTGTGTCGTTTTGACTCGGTCTCCCGAACGATGCGAGGCTGGGAAACGTATACTTCGCATAGACTCTTGCGATTCGGTAACCCTCACGGCCGTTGGGCAGGGCGAACCTGAACTATTTTCTGGCCTGCATCTGGAAGATGCGCTTGCGCTTGATCTATCCCTTGTGAGGGAAGTGCGCCACGTTTCTGTCGAGCGAGCAGACAATAATCTGCTGGTTTGGATCGCTCTTGATAACCCGATCGCCGAAGTACGTGAACGTGTATTCCAGAAGGAACTAGAATTGATAGAAGGCTTCCCGGAAATTGATTTCGACTTCAATGTAGTTCAGGCGAAGAGCCGCGATCCTCACCAATTTGCTTCCAGTGCGAAGGTTATATACTCGCGCAAGGATCTAGACGGTGCCAACTAAGGACGAGCACGTCAAGAAAGCCGAAGGAAACGAAACATTCGCCGCTGGTATCCCATCAGCCACTCAAACAGAGATCGACTGGACGCTGGTAGTTCTGTTTTACGCTGCTGTGCATTATGTGGAAGCGTACCTTTACAAACAATGGGGCGCACATGTGAGGAGCCACACAACTCGGGATAAGTACTTTGCCAAAGAGGCCGTCCTTAAGAAGGTTTTCTCGCAGTACTCACACCTGAAATACTACGGATACAATGCGAGATATGAGGTGTCTGGGTTTACTAAGAGCGATACGCTATCCGCTACAAAATATTTGGATGAGATCAAGAAGCAGATCATTCCTGTGCTCTAGATTCTGCGTCTGTCGCGATGCAATTGACCGCAGGAGTGTAATGAAAAAGCACGGGTGCGTTGAGGGCGGTGGAAACATCTTCGCCGATCTGGGTGTTGCCGATCCGGAGAGGGCACGGGCGAAGGCAGATCTGGTTGACAGGATCGTGGACATAATTGGGGAGCGCAAACTGACCCAGGTGCAGGCTGGTAAAGTGCTCGGAGTGGATCAGTCGAAGGTATCCGCCTTGATGCGAGGCGGTCTCACCGAATTTTCTCTGGAGCGCCTTCTGCGATTTCTGTTATTGCACGGGCAGGACGTGCACATTTCCGTCACCGCCAGACCGCGCTCCAGGCAAACCTGCGACTTTGGAGGTGTATGCAGCGAATGCACGCTCGAAAGCTACGGCTGCCACTCGCCGATAAAGTCCTCTCCGACATTTAGCCCACGTACTGCAACATGGTCATGAAGCCGTAGTCCATGTGCAGCTGCTGGTGGCAGTGGAATAGGGTTGGGCCGGGATTGTCGGCGGTGAAGTCCACTTCGACTTGCTTTCTGGCGGGCACGACGATTACGTCTTTCATGAGGCCTGCGGTCGCTTTGCCGGCAAACCTTGTCACTTCGAAGCTGTGACGGTGGAGGTGAACGGGGTGGGCTTCGTCGCTTTGGTTATCGAAGCGAAGGCGGTATCTGGTATTGGCGCGAACGCGGATGGGATCGGTTTTGGGGAACGATTTACCGTTAATGGTCCAGTTATCGACCCAGCGATTGCCGGCAAATTTCTTGCGGAAGATTAAGGGGACGACGCCACCGGCGGGCTCGGGAGTCTCCGCGTCGCGGCCGAAGATGGTGTAGTCCCAAGGTGTATTCCCGGGCGCGATCCATTGCTGAGCGGTGTTGCGGTTGGCGTATTCGACTACGATGCCGAGGCCGGCATTCCTCGTTTGATCTTTTGCTTCCCCGAGAATCCAGACGCCGGGATTGTTCATGGTGACGATGGCGTCGACGCGCTCGGCGGGACCCATCTCGATTGTGTCGACCTCGCGTGGCACGGGTACGGCGTTGCCGTCGAGGCTGACGACTTTGAATTTGTGACCGGGCAAGGCGATACGGTGCTGTTCGGTGGCGTTGGCGTTCAGGATGCGAAAAAGAACCTTCTGGCCTTCTTTCACGCGCGCGGGATCGCCCGACCCGAGCGCGTGGCTGTTGACGGAATAGACGGGATAGGTGGCTTCGAGACTGCCATCTCCGCCCTGGCTGCTGAGGTATGGATCCCAGCCGTGCAGCGCGAGAAAGACCTCGATGTCGTAGTGGCCTGGATCTTCTTTTGGCTCGATGTAGAGGAATCCAAACTGGCCTGTGTAGGTGGCGCGCTTCAGATCGCGGCCGGCATGAACATGGCTGTGATACCAGCGCGTCCCCGAGGGGCGCGGAACAAACGAATATTGACGGACGCCGCCGGCGGGCACGAGTGGAGTTCCTTCTTCCTCGGAGCCGTCTACGTCGGAAGGGACGAAGAGGCCGTGCCAGTGAACCAGTTCTGGAGTTTTCGTGTCGTTGATGACCTCGACCGTGACGGGTTGGCCCTCGCGCAGGCGCAAGATGGGGCCGGGAGCCGAGCCGTTGTATCCGGTCGTTTTGATCACTTTCTTCGGCGCGACTTCGATCTCGACTTCGGAGATGCGAATGGTCACGTCGGGCCTGGAGTTACCGGCCTGGGCTTCGAGACCGATGTGCCGCGCCAGTTCGACGCACGCGGTGGTTCCGAGGAGGGAGAGAAATTTTCTGCGCTGCATATGGTTGGCGTTGCGATCGCGTTTGTGGTCGCACACTAATTTAACCGCAAGCTGGTTTGGCGAGTATCCTTACTATTAGTATTCTTCACTTATGGATAAGAAGGAAATCAATTCACCGAAGTTGACCGAGCATTTTCTTTTCTGGGTGCTTGGTATTGCCGGTGTGATCATGGCACTTCTCTTCGCCCATTTTGTCTACCACGTTATTTGAGATTCTTCGCTGAGATCCTGATGATTAAAGACGCGGCTTATTGGATTCGTATGCTGCAACTGGAGCCGCATCCGGAGGGTGGGTATTATCGGCAAAGCTACCGGGCGGAGCTGGTATTGGAGGGATTGCCGGAGCGGTTTGCGGGTGCGCGAGCGGCCTCGACGGCTATTTATTTTCTGCTCGAAGGCGAGAATTTTTCCGCTTTTCACCGGCTGCAATCGGA
The DNA here is from genome assembly GCA_963822025.1 of uncultured Acidobacteriaceae bacterium. Taxonomy (GTDB): domain Bacteria; phylum Acidobacteriota; class Terriglobia; order Terriglobales; family Acidobacteriaceae; genus Acidiflorens. Next base: position 896,191 of record CAWGFW010000005.1, read on the forward strand.
TGAGCTTTGGCACTTTTACCTGGGGTCGGCTCTGACTGTGCATGTGATTGGAGCGGATGGCGGGCATACGGCGATTCGACTTGGCAGCGATGTGGAGGCGGGCGAAGTGTTGCAGGCGGTGGTCAAGGCGGGATGCTGGTTCGCCTCGGAAATAAGCGACGGAAAGGCGTTTGCGCTGGTGGGATGCACGGTGGCTCCGGGGTTTGACTTTGAGGATTTTGAGCTGGCGGAGCGCGATAAGTTGGTCGGACTTTATCCGCAACATCGGGATGTTATTACCAAGCTGACCCGGGCATAGAAGCGCAAAACTTTGCGGACCGATCTTCTAATCCCAATCAGGATTCTTGTCCCAGCCTGCAAGCTGTGATCTACTCTACCGAGTAGTCCCCCGCCCCGAAGGAATACCACATGCGACACATCTTGACTGGTAGGCTCTTGTGCGCGGCCTCGCTGCTGGCGGGCGTTCTGGCGGCGAGCGGAATTGCCGTGGGCGCGACATCCTACGTTATTACTAATGACGATCCGGGAGTCAGCTTTTATACGGTGGGCTCGGGTGGGGCGCTGACGTTGGTGCAGCAGGTGCAGATTGGCGGGTTCGGCAACGTGGCGGGCTTTTTTGGCGCTAACCGGATCCGAGTGCTCGATAGCGGAGGGCAGCAATGTGCGTACGTATCCGTGTCGTCAACCGGAAACATTGTGGGGCTATCAGTCTCGACCTTGAGCGTGGGCGGGAGTGCTACGGGATCTCCGACGGATGGCGGGACCTCGAATGGGATCGGGTTGGCGATGAACAGCCAGTATTTGTATGCCAGCTTCACGGATTCGAACACCATTGGAACTTTTTCGGTGCAAGCGGGATGCGGGTTAATGTTTATCAATGATGTCTCGGTGAGTGGATTGGCGGGTGGCGTGATTAATGGGATGGCGATCCACGGGGCGATGCTGATCGCGACGTTTACGGACGGATCGATTCAATCCTTTGATATTTCGGCGGGCGCTCCGGTGTCGAATGGCGACGAGCAGTATTCGACGGCCACGTTGAATTCGATGGACGCCACTTATCCGAATTCCATCGACATCACGAGCGATGGGCACTATGCGATCTTTGGCGACACATCGACTTCGGTGGTGGTGGAAGTATCCGATATTTCTTTGGGGAAATTGACGCCGACGGTAGTTTATGGCGGCAAGGGCAGCATCAGTTCGAGCGACGTGATGCTGAGTCCGGATGAAAGTGTGCTCTATGTCATCAACACGCAGGGCGCCAGCGTTACGGCCTTTTTTTTCAATACGGCCACGGGCGTGCTTTCTGGCGGATGCCAGTCGGGGACAGTGAGCGGGCAGTCGGCGGATTGGTCATATTTGGCGGGGCTTGGTTTAGCCAGTGAGACCGGCGATGGCGGCGGCGTTTATGTGGCGGAGTTCGGCGCCCCGTCGGCGATTGCGCTGGTGAGTCTCGCGGTGAGCGGACAGACCTGTTCGATGCAGGAAGTGAATGGGTCACCGTTTGCGGATCCTAACAGCCAGGGGCTGCTATCGATTGGCACTTTCCCGCCGCGGAGTTTCTAGAGTCGCAAGCTCCCGCAGCGGTGAAGATGGGTAGGAGTCCCTTCGACTTCGCTCAGGGCAGGCTCTTCGAGTTGGCTCAGGATGACAGCTGGAAAGAACTCTTAGAATTTATGCAGCCGTGAAGCGCAAATGGAACAATGCTGCCAGTTATTGGCAACTAATTGCAGTTCCGGATACTATCGCCAGCCGATTTCGAGCGTAGTTATTGAGCGACCGTCGGGATGTGTGATCTACTCTAGATGTGTGATCTACTCTATCGGAGTGGTCCCCCGCCTGAAGGAACAGCGTATGAAGAGATTCTCTGAATGCTGGTTATCGCGCGCTGCTGCGCTGTTGGGGGGCATCCTCGCTTTGAACGGTCTTGCGCTGGGGGCGACGCAATACGTCATCACCAATGACGACCTGCCGTATCCGTTTATCACGGGCATCAGCGTTTATACGGTGGAGGCAGGCGGGCAGTTGAGTTCGCCGCAGCAGATAACAACCCTGGGCTTTGGGATCTCGGGCGGTTTTTTTGGGACGAACCGGATCAGCGTGCTCAATAGCGGAGGCCAGCAGTGCGTCTATGCGTCGTCCGCCGCCACTGGACAGATTGTGGGCATCGCGATTAATACGCTGACGGTCGCCGGGAGCACCAGCGGATCGCCGACCGACCTCGGCACCACTAACGGCATTGGCATGGTGATGAATGGCCAATATCTCTATGCCAGCTTTACTGACACGAACACGATTGGGACATTTGCGGTGCAGTCGGGATGCGGCTTGACTTTTATCAATGATGTTTCGGTCGCCGGGCTGGCGGGCGGCGTTATCAATGGGATGGCGATCCACGGCTCGATGCTGATCGCCACTTTTACGGATGGGTCGATTCAATCCTTTGATATTTCGGCGGGCGCTCCGGTGTCGAATGGCGACGAGCAGTATTCGACGGCCACGCTGAATTCGATGGACGCCACTTATCCCAACACCATCGACATCACGAGCGACGGGCACTATGCGATCTTTGGCGACACTTCAACGTCGGTGGTGGTGGAGGTGTCGGACATTTCTTCGGGAAGATTAACTCCGACAATTCTATATACCGGTAATAAGAGCATCAGCTCGAGCAACATCATGCTGAGTCCGGACGAGACGATGCTCTATGTGGTGAATACGCAGGGAGCGAGTGTGAGTGCGTTCTTTTTCAACGCGGCCACGGGCGTGCTTTCGGGCGGTTGCACGTCGTCGACGGTGAGCGGGCAGTCGGCGGACTGGTCGTATCTGACGAGCGCAGGGTTAGCCAGTCAAACGGGAAACGGTGGAGGCGTCTATGTTGCGGAGTATGGCAGCCCATCGGGGATTGCGCTGGTGAGCCTCACGGTGACCGGGCAAACGTGTTCGATGCAGGAGGTGAATGGTTCGCCATTTACGGATCCGAACACGTTGGGGTTGTTGTCGATTGGCACTTTTCCGCCGCGATCTTTTTAGGACGTCGGTCGTCCGTTATTAGTAGTCAGTAACAGCCGTGGCCGGTAAAAGCCTAGTGGCAGTTACTGATAACTGACAACTGATAACGCTTTCTTGGGATCGCTGGGTGCAGGTTACTTGCGGGTATCTGGGCGATATTGGAAAACTGGTAAGGTAAGGATGAAGGAGCTGGATATGGGCTCGCTGTTGAAGGGGTTGGTGGCGATCGTAGTGTGCGGATTTTCGTTGAATGTTCTGGCGGACGATTGTCCGGCTCGTCCTGCTAATGGTGGCGTCATCGCCGACCCCTATAGCATCTCTTCGCAGAACGGCGTGCTCAAGGCTCAGTTCATTCTGGCGCACTCGGTCGATCAGGCGGGATATACGCACTATTGCTATAAATACAACGCCTCGGGCCAGATCGAAGAAGCTCCCACTTTGCGGCTCAACCCTGGCGACCAACTCGAACTCGACGTGCTTAACCGCATACAGGATAACGATGCGATGAAGATGAAGATGAGCATGCCGAAATCGCAAGGGCAGACCTGCGGCGATGGCGGCGATGTGACGCTTGATTCCACGAACATGCATTTTCATGGGTTGAATGTTCCGCCGGTATGCCATCAGGACGATGTGATCGATACGCTGATTCAGCCGGGCTCGCCGGGATTTCACTTCAGCATTCAGATTCCGACGACGGAGCCGCCGGGCTTGTATTGGTACCATCCGCACATACACGGCTTCACCGAATTTCAGGTGAACGGCGGAGCGGCGGGCGCGATCGTTGTCGAGGGCATGGAGAAGTATCGGCCGGAGGTGCAGGGGCTGACCGAACGCGTCTTTGTGATTCGCCAGCAATATCTCGTGCCGTGGATTCCCGGACCATACGAGTTGAGTGTGAACTACAACATCGCTCCTTTTGTGGGGACGCCGCCCACCATTCAAATGCAAGCGGGTGAACAGCAGTTCTGGCGCGTGGCCAATGCCTCGCTGCAGGACTTCCTCGAACTGCAAGTGGTGGTCAATGAGAAGCCGGAGAAAATGCAGATCATTGCGCTCGACGGCTATCCTCTGGCGGACGTGAAGTATGAAAAGACGATTCTGATTCCGCCGGCGGGACGGGCGGAGTTTATCGTGACTGCTCCGGCGGCGGGCGGCAGCGCGGTTTTTTACACGCAGGCCTATTCGACGGGGCCGACGGGAAACGCGGATCTGGCGGAGACGCTGGCGAATATTCAGGTGACGAATCAGAACCAAAATCAAGCTTCGCACATGCCGAAGTCGAGCGCGTCGGCGGCGGGGCTCAAGTTTTCGGATTTGGATAATGTGAAGGTGACGGCGCAGCGCAAGCTTTATTTCTCCGAGGAATTTGGCGGGACGAACGGGCCGATACAGTTTTACATTACGGTGGACGGACAGAAGCAAAAGGTTTTCGAGGCGGATGAGAAGCCGGTGATTACCACGAAGGTTGGAGCGGTCGAAGACTGGACCATCGAAAACCGCGCGCTTGAGACGCATGCCTTCCACATCCATCAGATCCACTTCAAGGTTTTAGAGATCGATGGAAAACCGGTGGGGCAGCCGGAACTGCTGGACACGATTGCGATTCCGTATTGGTCGGGCAGCGGACCGTATCACAGTGTGAAGGTGCGGATGGATTTCCGCGATCCGACGATTGCGGGGACGTTCTTGTTTCATTGCCATATCCTGCTGCATGAGGATCTGGGCATGATGCATAAGATTCTGGTCGAGCCGTAGTTGCGGCGACAATTTAAGACGCAATTACGGCGGGCAAGTAATTCCTCCAAAACAATCCACAAAGAAGGACAGGCAACCTATGCGCAGACAGGTGCTGTTGGTTTCATGCATCGCACTCTTGCTCGGGCTGATCATGATCACGAAATCCACGGCGAAAGCTCAACAGGCAACCGAGGCTTATGCGCGAACGCCGACGCAGGGAGCCGTGCCGAAGTCGTACGGCAGGCTGGCAGCGGTGATTCCGGATTCGATTGGCACCGGCCTGGTGTTTGAGGATGCGGAAGGCGTGATCCGTTTTGTCAGCGTCACCGGCATGAAAGAGGGCGAATTGGCGCGCTACGATGGCACTCCTACGCATGGAGGGATTCCGAGATCGTACGGGCATCTGGTGAGCGCGGTGGTGAATCACGGAATGACCGCCCTGGTCTTCGAGGATGCTAACGGAGTGATTCGCTTTGTGACGTTGACCGGAGTCACCGAGGGAGAATTGACGCGCAACTGATCCTGCTTCGCTGCGGTTCTCATCCGACATTCAGTGCCGACAGGCGGGACAGTAGCCGCCGACTTCCAGTCGGCGCCACGACGATATGGAACTGGCAATCGCGCTCCAGCTGCTTCTTCAACGCCTCGAAGGTTTTGCTGACGAACTCCGTGATTTTCCCGCAGCGCAGGCATGCCATGTGAATGTGATCGCGGCTCAGTTTGCGCTCGTAGTAATGGCCCTCACCATTCAGATGCATCAAGTTCAATTCATCAATCAGGCCTTGCCGTTTGAGCAGGTCGAGCGTGCGGTAGACGGTGCTGCGATCTACGGAGGCGTCGAGATTTCGCGCCTTGCGCAGAATCTGGCTGGCGTCGAGATGTTTGCTCGCGGTATCGATCACGCTTAGTATCGCGCGGCGCGGGCCCGTCATGCGGATTCCGCGCTCGGCCAATTGCGTTTGCAAACGGCCGGGAATTTCAGTTTGCGGAAGAGGCATTGGAAGTCTCCTGTTCTTAGTTGCGACTCAGTTGCGAACGTTCGCTGGCGTATGCCGGTGTGGTCGAAATTGCCGGAGCCGGAGCGCTGGCAGATTGTCACATTCCTGCAGTCATTGACCCGGGCCATCGCTGAACCAGCAATCATTGACCGGACCAGCCATGACCGGACCAGCCATGCCCGGACCAGCCTCGATGCCAAAACCGGCACGTTCAGTGTCGGAAACCTCAGAACCGGGGCAACCCTCCGAAGCCCGGAACATCGCCCGGAAGATCCCAAAGATCGCCGCCCCACAGTAACCTCCAGCAGAAGATCTATTCGAAGACGAGGGACCGCTGCATTCGAATTAGCAGGTTTTCGTCAATTTTCGGCTCCCGCCGGATTTTTGGCAGCCCGCCAACCGCCAGGAAAATGGACGTGCCACGAAAGTGTGCGGGCCGAAAGAGGGCTTTCGCGCCTCCCGCGAAGTGATCAGAATCAGCACTGCTCCGAAGCTTTAGCAGCGCACATTGCGCGGTCACCACCGTTCGACACATTTCAGGGTGAGCAATTGTGAACAGTTCAATGCCAGGTTCCACTGGGCGGCAGCAGCTGAACCGAGAGAAAAGAAGGATGACAGTCATGCGTAGATACAAGAATCACACGATCTGGTTCACAGCATTCTTACTACTTCTCTTGGGCGCCGGATGCAGTGACCCGGACAAGAGCACGAACCCCACCTTAGTTCCGCCCACGGTCATTGCCGAGGCTCCCCTCGCCGGTGCGGTTCTTGTCTGCCCCAGCGCTGTAGTGACCGCGACCTTCAGCGTGGCGATGAATTCTTCATCGATCAATGGCAGCACCTTCACCTTGACTGGGCCGGGCACGACAGCGGTTACAGGCGTGGTGACCTACGATGCGACCGGCAACACTGCAACCTTCACGCCGTCAAGCGCCCTGGCATTGAGCACTCTCTATACGGCCACGATTACGACCGGAGCGATCGACCAATATGGCATCGCGCTGGCGAGCAACTTTGTGTGGACCTTCACCACGGCGAGCAGCCCTTGCGCTCCGCCGACAGTGATTTCGGTAACTCCACCGAACGGCACGGCTGGCCTTTGCCCGAATACCGTGGTGACCGCCACCTTCAGCGAGACGATGAATCCGGCAACCATTAATACGACAACTTTTACTTTGACCGGACCGGGAACTACAGCCGTAACGGGGGTGGTCAGCTACGCTGCGTCAACCGCGACCTTCACGCCCTCGGCTCCTCTCGCACTTAGTACTCTCTATACCGCGACCATTACCACCGGCGCCATCGATTCATCCGGCCTCGCCCTGGCGAGTAACTACGTTTGGGCGTTCACCACGGGCAGCGCGGCATGTGCTCCACCGACTGTCATTTCCGTCGCCCCCCCGAATGGCTCGAGCGGGATATGCCCGAACAGCCTGGTTGTTGCCACCTTCAGCGAGGCGATGAACGCGGCCACGATCAATACCACAACCTTTACGTTGGCTGCGCCGGGGCCTGTCGCGGTTACGGGCGTGGTTACCTACAATGCGGCAAGTGACGTTGCGACCTTCACACCTAGTAGCCCTCTGGCGCTCAACACGCTTTATACCGCCACCATTACCACGGGCGCCCAGGATCTTGGGGGCGATCCGCTAGCAAGTAACTATGTATGGACGTTCACTACGGCGGCGGCGGCATGCCAGGCTATGGTTCCGCTGGGAACGGCGTGCACGTTTGGAATCCTTGCCGCTACGCCCGCGGTTGCCAACAGCGGCCCCACCAATGTTACGGGAGATGTGGGCATATGGCCGGCAGCTTCCATCACCGGGTTTCCGCCGGGGACACTGACGGGAACGGAATATGCGGGCGATGCGGTTGCTCAGACCGCCCAGGGCGACTTGACCACGGCGTATAACTTTGCCGCGGCAGCAGCCGGCGGGGCCATCCTGCCCGCTGATATCGGAGGAGAAACCCTCGCCCCCGGAGTTTATAAGACGACCAGCGCCCAACCTTCGCTCGGAATAACTGGGAATCTTACGCTCGCAGGGAATGGAGTCTATATCTTCCAGATCGTGTCGACACTCACGACGGCGGCGACGAACAGCGATGTCATCTTGAGCGGCGGCGCCACGGCTGAAGACGTGTATTGGCAGGTGGGCAGCTCGGCAACGCTTGGAACTACCACCACCTTTGCAGGAACGATTATGGCCCAGGCATCAATCTCGCTCGACACCGGCGCGACGCTGAATGGCAGAGCGCTGGCGCGGACGGGTGCGGTGACATTACTGAGCAACCCGGTCAATGTGCCTCCGTGCCCATGAGGTATTCGGCCGTGAAGTATCCGGCATGAAGATCCGCACTGGAAGCTGGTCAATGTCAATGAAGCGGCAGGCTGGGAAAGATGATTTCACGTGGTTGAAGTTCGGAGGAAGCTTCGCATGTTATCTCGATTTCGATTTCGATCAAAGAGCCACACGGGCTGGGTCTTCGCCATGTTATCGGCAACGATTGCCATCCTGTGCAGCGTGGCCACCGTCGCCATAGCGCAGGATGAGCCTGCTTCCAAATGGGAACTTTTTGGCGGCTACTCCTTTGTTTATCCTGGCGCCACTGTGTACGGACTGCTTCCCGGGGGAGTGGTTCCGGTGTCGAGCGCCGTGGAAGGGAACCCGCGAGGCGCGGGTGTCAGCCTCACGTACGACTTCAACCGCCGCTTCGGATTGACCGCCGACATCAGTGGGGATTTGAGAAGTGGCGAGGATGGAGTGCCTGCGCGAATTGACGACGGCGAGTTCTTTAACTTTTCGGTCGGGCCTAAGATAACTTTTCGTCATCGCCGTTTCTCGCCGTTTCTCGAAGCTCTCGTGGGCTGGCATCGCCTGACGTCCGAGGTCTTCAGGGCCGATGACGAAGTCGGATTCATGGCTGGCGGCGGTCTCGATCTGAATCTGAACAGACACTTCGCTTTGCGTCTGCTGCGAGCTGACTACGTGTTCTCGAATCACCAGTATGGTCCGTCGTCGGTTGTTCCCGCCACGGATGTACGAGGTCTAAGGGCGGAGAGTGGCGTGGTATTCAGGTGGGGTGGGGAACACGCCGAGCCGGCTGTTTCCGCCAGTTGCACCGTCAGTCCATCCTCCGTGATGGTGGGTGAGCCGGTCACGGCGACGGCTGAGGTGACCAACTTTAATCCCAGGCACACGCTGAATTACACATGGAGCAGCACCGGCGGCCAAATTAGCAGTAAGGATAATACGGCGAGCATTGACACCAATGGCGCGGCGGGCGGCAGTTACACAGTTACCGCCCATATAGCCGATCCTAAAATGAGGCAGGGTGGCGAGACCAGCTGTATGGCGGCCTTCACGGTAAGAGAAGCGCGGAAGAATCCGCCGGCGATTTCGTGTTCGGCAGATCCCGCGACGGTTCAGATCGGCGCCTCTTCCACTATCAGTTGCACCGGCACCAGTCCGGACAACGTTCCGGTGACGATTGGCGGTTGGACGGCCAGCAGCGGCAACCTCTCTGCCAATGGCAACAGTGCCGTGCTGAATACGACAGGTGTCTATGCTGGTCCAATCACGGTCAGTGCAGTGGCGACCGACTCTCGCGGTCTGAAGTCGGCGCCCGCAACCACACAGGTGATGGTGGAAAATCCTCCGCCTCCGCCGGTGCCGCAGGCGAGCAAACTGACGCAGTGTGACTTCCCGAACCCCGTGAAGCCGTGGCGGGTAGACAATACGTGCAAGGCAGCTCTTGACGACGTGGCCAAGAACCTGCAGCAAAACGCCGACAGCAAGCTAGTCATCGTTGGCAATGCAGAGCCCGCGGAGGAGCGGAAGAACCTTGCGGCGGAACGTGCCGTGAATTCAAAGGCTTATCTGACGGGCGGCGAATCGAAACTGGGGATCGATCCCAACCGGATCGAGGTACGCACCGGCGGCGGCGGCACGAAGACCGCGGAGTACTGGGTTGTGCCGCCGGGCGCCACATTCTCTGGCGAAGGCACCCACCCGGTGGATGAGTCAAAGGTGAGAGCGGTTCCGGATCATCCCGCGCATCCGGCATCGAACAAGGCGAAGGCGGCGCAGTAGCCGGGAATCGCAGGGGATGGGAATCCCGGGTTTCGGCTTGCCGGGGCCGGGGATTCCGCCGTCGCGCCAAATCTCGTTTGGGCGTCCTTGGCGGAACTCTCTTTTTCCGCAAAACGCCAAAAACTGCTACCCCAAAGTGACCCGCAGCGCCCGGTTGCATCTAACTGAACAAGCGCCGCTGCATGGTATACTGCGCTAAGATGGGGTGGGTGGATCCCTCCAAGTTCCTGCCCAAGGATTTCGACACATGGCTGGTTCTCGTCGTTCGCAGTTTCGTTCCCTTTTCCTGATTATTTTTGTCCTGGGCCTGTTTGGGCTGCTGGGCATGCTGTTTGCGCAGAGAATCAGCCCGGCGACTACGCCGAGCAGCGACTCGGACGTACGCGACAGCCTGAAGCAGTTCACCGAGGTCTACGAAACGGTTGAGCAGAATTATGCCGATCCGGTGAATCCCGACAAGGCCATTTACAACGGCGCGATCCCCAGCATGTTGCACCAGCTCGATCCGCACTCGAACTTTTTCGATCCAAAGTCATACTCCGCCTTGCGCGAAGAACAGCGGGGCAAGTATTACGGCGTCGGCATGACGGTCGGCCCGCGCAACAATAAAGTTATTGTCATCGCGCCCTTCGTTGGCACTCCAGCCTATCGCGCCGGCATACGCCCCGGCGACATCATCGCCGCCATCGACGGCAAGCCCACCGATAACATGAGCACGTCTGACGTTGCCGATTTGCTCAAGGGACCGAAGGGAACGACGGTCCGCATCACCATGCTGCGTGAAGGGTCGGATCATCCGCTGGAGTTTGCCGTGGTTCGCGACGAGATTCCGCGCTACAGCGTCGATCTGCATTTCATGATCAAGCCGGGCATCGGGTATATGCATGTCTCCGGGTTCCAGGAGACCACCGAGCATGAAGTATCCGAGGCGCTCGATCAGATGGGCGATCTGAAAGGGCTGGTGCTTGATCTGCGCCAGAATCCGGGAGGACTGCTGAGCGAAGGCGTGGGCGTGGCGGATAAATTCCTCAAGAAGGGACAATTGATCGTCTCGCATCATGGGCGCTCGTCACCGGAGAAGCGTTACGTAGCGGCGCATGGCAATGGCGGAAAAGATTATCCGCTGGTTGTTCTTGTAAATCGTGGCACGGCGTCTGCAGCAGAGATTGTGGCGGGAGCGATTCAGGATCATGATCGTGGGTTGATCGTTGGCGAAGTTACTTTTGGCAAGGGACTGGTGCAGACGGTTTATCCTCTGGCTGAAAACACCGGCCTCGCTCTGACCACCGCGAAGTACTACACGCCCAGCGGACGGCTGATTCAGCGCGATTACTCTAACCTCTCGCTTTATGACTATTACTACAACCGCGACAGCGAAGAGAATAATGCGAACCATGAAGTGAAGCTCACCGATGGCGGACGCACGGTGTATGGCGGGGGGGGCATCACTCCGGATGTGAAGTTGCCGCCTTACAAGTCCAATAAATTCCAGGATGAGTTGCTGCAGCATTATGCGTTATTTAATTTTGCCAAGCACTACGCGTTGAATCACAAGATTGCGCAGAGTTTCGAAGTGGATGACGCTGTGCTGCAGGATTTCCGCAAATTTCTCGATGACGAGAAGATTCCTTACACCGAAGCGGAGATGATCGAGAGCAACGATTGGCTGCGCTCGAACCTGAAGAGCGAGGTATTTGTCGATGCTTTCGGGCAGGAAGAAGGATTGAAGGTGCGGGCGGAGACGGATCCGGATGTGATGAAGGCGCTCGAACTGATGCCGCAGGCACGCGCGTTAGCGGATAATGCCAAGAAGGTGGTTGCGGAGCGAAATTCGGCGGCGCCGGTTCCGCGCTAGCGAGGGAAAACTTTTTCAACTGGAGAAGCCCGGGCAACCGGGCTTTTTTATTTTGTTTTGACGGTTGCGGGCGCTGCCAATTCATCTCCAACGTCTACCTAGGCGATAGCATCTTACTGTCGCCTTTTATATGAAACAAATCTGTCATTGTCTTCGAGCGCTGGTCCTGCCCTGGCTGCTGACGATGGTTATGTGTAGCAGCGCGGCGCCGCAGCCCGAGGGCGGGAATGCGTCAGGGCATTCTGCACGCGCCTATGGCGAGAAGCGCAGGATCTCGGGCGTCGGCGATTTTGGCGAAGTGACGCCCAGGCTCTTTCGCGGAGCGCAACCGAACCGCGCCGGTTTTAGAGCCCTGAAAGAGATGGGGATCGACATCGTCGTCGATACGCGTGGCAACCGCAGCAAGAGCGAAGGGAAAGAAGTGCGCCGCCTGGGCATGCGGTACGTCGCGATTCCGTGGCATTGCCCTTTTCCACATGACGAAACGTTCGCGAAATTTCTCAGGCTGATGCGGGAAAGTCGCGACAAGAAAGTATTCGTGCATTGCCGGTTGGGCGATGATCGCACGGGGATGATGATTGCGGCGTATCGTATGGCGGACGAGGGCTGGACGGCCGACGAGGCGATGCGCGAGATGCGAGAGTTTGGATTCTCCGAAACACATCACTTGATCTGCCCGACGCTGGCGTCGTATGAAGAGCATTTTCCTGAACATCTGAAAACGAATCGTGTGTTCCGCGGGGTGCGGTGAGGCAACGGTTCGGTCGTCAGATATCAAAGTGTCGGTTTGCGAAAGCGTTAGCTACAGAGGCCACAGAGGTGCACGGGGAAATACGAACTTCCCTCTTGAGTGCGCCGCCCGAAAGCCCTAAAGTACACTAAGCGAAATGCGCGGAGGCGCCTGTCTGGCAGCGGCAATGATGCTTCAGTCCGGGCTGGGGCTGCGATCTGGGGCTGGGATGCAGTTCGGACCACAGTTCGGGCCTTGGATTCCGGCTGTGCTGCTGGCGATCGTTGCGGCCATTCTCGACTGGCGCTATCGGCGAATTCCTAACTGGCTGACGGTATCGGGCATGGCGGCCGGAGTGGTGATCAACACAATTCTCTATCGCTGGCCGGGGCTGAAAACGGCGCTGCTGGGGGCGTTGCTGGGCTTGGGAGTGCTGTTGCCGTTCGTGCTGGTCCGCAGCCTTGGCGCCGGCGACTGGAAGCTGGCCGGGGCTTTGGGAGCGTGCCTGGGCCCGCGGCAGTTGATGTCGGTGCTGGTGGGTACGATTCTGGTTGCGGGAGTGATGGCCCTCGCGCTGGTGATCTGGAAAGGGCGGCTGACGCGCACGCTTCGGAATATGGCGCACTTGCTGGCCGCGTTGTTCAGCCTGCGGATGCCGGGTTCGGAGGTATCGCTTGACGATCCGCAGTCGACCAAGATTCCGTTTGGAGTGGCCATGGCGCTGGCGGTTTTGTTTTACGGAGCAGGTCGAATGCTGGGGAAAATATAATTTGTGATTGTCTTCGATGGGCAATGACCGGTCGCGTATGAATCTCAAGCGAATTGCTACCCGACTTAGAAGCGCTGACGGCGCAGAGATTGCCGAAGCCGCAATGGTGCTGCCGCTGGTGTTTATGCTGCTGTTAGGCATCGTGTGGTTTGGACGGGCGTTCAACATTTATTCCACGATTCAGCAGGCGGCGCAGCAGGGAGCGATTACGGCGGCACGTGAGCCGTGTGCCACATGCGGGGGTTCGTTTCCGACCTCCGTGGATACCATCGTAAAGGCAGTGATGCAGGCGTCCAGTCTCAACCCGAGCCAGATAAAACCTAGCTCCCCTTCCCTGCTCTCGTGCGTCAATCCTGCCCAGACTGTAACCTGCGCAACCAGTAGTAGCACTAACGTTACAGTCTGCCAACAGGTGCTGCTGAATTCCGTTTCGACACCGCCCGCACAATGTGGCGCCGTGGTGAGTTTTCAGTATCCATTCAGTTTCTATCTGCCGTTCACGTCTCTCAACCTGCAACAGGTTATATTGTCAGCTCAGGCGCAGAGCAGGATGGAGAACTAGATGGTCGTCTGGCGAATTCTGCGGCGCCGCGAGAGGCGCTGTTTATCAGGAGGCGCAGGACGTGAGGTGCTCGACGCGGCCCCGCTGAGGGATGAACGCGGTTCAGCGCTGCTCGAATTCGCCATTACCCTCCCGCTTTTGGTCGTGTTCGTTGTAGGTATCTACGACTTCAGCGGCGCCTTCAACCAGAAGCAGAAAATTGACCAGGCAGCACAAGAGGGCGCCATCTTAGTCGGAGCGCAGCCGTTGACCGATCTTGTGGCGGGCAGCACCACGACGCCGTCCAACCCCGCCTCTCTGCAACCGGTTGTGACCGCGATTTTCAATTCTCTGGCCGGAAGCGGAGCGCTGCCCTACGCAAACCAGGGAACTTGCACGATGCCACCTCCGGCACCCACCCAGCCCAGTGGCGGCCTGTCCTGGACCTACACGATTCCCGGCTGTTCAAGCAGCTCTGGTTCAGATCAACTGGTGATTACCATCAACCGAGGATGGACATCTGGGCCAGGTTCTGTTGCCGCGCCACTGGTTTCTGTTGGCAGCATCGTGACGGTAACGTATCCCTATCATTGGCGATTCAACAGCGTAATCCAATCGTTAATGCCGGGCGCGAACTATGCGGCCATAACGCAACTGAGCGAGAGCTCCACGGTTCAGAATCAATTGTGAGGATACCTGCGACGACGCCAAACTAATTCGCGAACTCGATCCGGTTTCGGAGAGCAACAAGGAGTCATCATTACGCTGGTGGCAGTCTTCATGCTAGCCGTCGTCGGTGCGATGGCCGCGCTTTCGATCGACGTGGTGACCCTTTACACGGCGCGGAGCGAAGCGCAGCTTGTGGCCGATAGCGCAGCTCTGGCGGCAGCGCGCGTGCTCGCCAACTCCGGTGCGACTTCCGATACCAGTGGCACCTTGATGCCACTCGCGCAACCGATGGCCCAGGGCGTGGCTGTTCAGGTGGCGCAAAGCAGTATGGTCGGTGGAAGGTTTCTCGTCGCGAGTAATGGCGAAGTTAACGTCAGTTTTTCTGGGAGCAATTCCAATCCTCGCGTGACCATCACCGCCCAGAGAACCGATCTGCCAACTTTCTTCGCGCGCATCTGGGGAAGAACACAGGTGGGGGTGGCGGCGTCAGCGACGGCGGAGGCCTACAACCCGTCGGCGGGCACGGGTGTTTCGTTCAGCAGTGCGCCTCCAGTCGCGCCAATTTGTGTGAAACCATGGCTGCTGCCGAATATCAGCCCAAAAACGGGAGGCGCAATTTTTAACGCCGCCACCGGGACGATCAGCGATACAACGCTGCTGGGCTGGTCCTCGGTCGGAACCGGCACGCAGATGAGCCTTGCCTGCGGTCCCGGAGGTAATTGCAGCATGGGACTTCCGCCCCCAACGAAATGGCAGTATTACCCCGGTGATCCGACAACAACGTTCCCGCCGCCGACTACATCGCTGCCGACTTGCTTGCCGGCGCTAAACCCCGGGTATCAGGAGAGCATCGCGGGTTGCATTCAGATTCCGATTTCTTGCAATGCCTCCTCTGCCAATATTGACCTCAGCAATGACTCCACGCGAAATGCGGACACGGCAAATGCGGTGAATTGTCTGACCCATGCGACGAACAATGGCGGAGACTCCGTCGCTTCCCCAAGTCCGCCGAGCGCGCCGTTTCAATTCGTCGCGGGTGCCGATAATCCTATTCCTGGCCTGGCTAGTAGCGACGTAATGGTTAGCGACTCGCTGGTGACGGTGCCAGTATTTGATAATACCGCGTTCACTTCGTCGACTACCAACGTCCAGATCATAGGATTCGTCCAGCTATTTCTGAATCCCAACGGCAACGCGGCTCCGGGCACCGGCAATATCGACACCGCAGTCGTGAATCTTGCGGGTTGCGGAACTCCCGGATCAGGCGTCGTCGGGACGCCGATTCTGGGCAATGGCGCCTCTCCTGTGGCAGTGCGGCTGATTTCAGGGCCGTAGGCGCCAACCCTGCCTCTGAGTTTTCTATTGTTCTTTTCCGCCGACGACCTGCGCGTGGCCTAGGGCTGCTACCAGGGACATTCCTCCGATGACATTGCCCAGCAATGTTGGGACTAGGAATTGCGCTATGTACACCTTCCAGGTGATGACTTTGGTGACGATTAGAAAGAACATGGTGGTGGAGCCGGCGATTACGTGGTTGAAGCCGCTGATTCCGATCAGGTAGGTGATGATGATGATGATGCCGACGCGGGCGGATTCGGCTCCGGGGAGGAGCCAAACCATCAGCGCGATGAGCCAGCCTGCAAAAATGGCGCGCATCAGGACGATGCCGAAACCGCCTCCGAGGTGGGTTGCGCCGATGTCAGTCAAGGTTTGTTGGGTGTGCGGATCGAAGAGATGAATTTTGCCGATGCAGAGCGCGAACAGGAACGTTCCTACCAGATTTGCCGCGAGCACGACGGCCCACAGGCGCAACATACGCAGCAAGGTGGATAAATCTTTTTTTAGAAGAAGGGGCAGTACCACGGTGAGCGTGTTTTCGGTAAAGAGCTGCTGGCGGCCCAGGACGACGATGAGGAAGCCGACGGAGTATCCGGCGCGGGAAATGAGGGGGCGCCAGGGCTGATCGGGCAGGCGGCTGGCGAGCAGGCCTTCGGCAATGAAGGAAAAGCCCATCGACAAACCGGCGGCCAGCGCTGACCAGGCCAAGGCGGAGGCCGGACGCGCCAACTCCTCTTCGCCTTCGCGGCGAATGGTTTCGTAGACCACCTGCGGGCCGATCGCCAGTCGCTCCTCGACTTGCTTTTTTTCGGCGAGGGTCGAGATGGTGGTTTCGCTTGGCGGAGGGTTCATCTTGACGAGCTTTTTGTTCACTTGGCCTCTTTGGCGAGCGGGGATGCGACGCTTGGCAACACGCGCTCCCCTTAGATGAGTACATTCGGGGCGACGACATGATCTATCTATAAGGAGTGGGTGGCGGTGAATGATATTTGCCCGCTCGAAGCGGAAGGCCTACAGGATTCTCCCGGGCCCAGTCAACGTATCAATGGATGGCGAGCCGGTTTGTGGTCGACTACGCTAGAAGTGTTTGGTAGAGGGGTCAGGAGAAATCGTGATGAGAAACGGATTGACGCTAAAGAGTTTTTTTGCGGCTGCGGGTTTGCTGCTGGCCGGATATGCGATTGTGGCTTCCCTGCCGGATATGATTCGCTACATCAAGATCAGCACCATGTAGTGAGCCTGGCGAGGTACTTTCGGCTGCGGTGGCGTAAATCGTTGCCGCAGACCGTCCAATTAAAGTTTTTGTAAACTCCGCTTCCCTCCCCCAGCGGAGTATTTTGAGGCAACGCGATCTCTTCGCGGATGAAGTCTTGTTTGGTCTCGAATTTAAGCTTGCAAAAGCATGGGCAAGCGGTACAATTCGGGCGAATTCCCGCTGAAAATTGAAAAAATCCGCGCCAACGCGACAGTCGCGGCGGGGCGATGAATCCGGCCTCGCAATGCCACGATGGCGTTGCTTAAGAATCCTCCGTGAAGGAACCGACTATCGAGGGAGGAACTATGAGGGACGAACTATGAAGTATCGTCTGGCATTCGCGCTGGCTGTAATCTGTCTGGCTACGCTTACCGCATGTAATTCAAGTGGGGATCAGCCTGGGAGCGCCTCTTCGAGTCCCGCGCCCGCCGCGTCCCAACCTAAAGAGCCCGTGCTTTACACCGGGCTGGACGCCTTCAATCGCATGATGGGTCTGGCGTTGCGATGGTCGCCGGACGCGCAGCCGGCTCGCCTGGAATCAGTTATCACGCCTGAGGCTACCGGGCAGCAGGGGAAAGCTACCATCTGGCGCGGATACTTTGCCTCGCCCAGCCGCCGTGCCACCAAGACCATCGTGTGCTCGGGAAGCCGGACGCCGGATGCTCCGCCCTTCGGTGTTTCAGCCGAAGGAAATGACGGTCCCTACAACGCCGACGCCGCCAGTCTTGCGTTCTTGCCGTTACTGGTCAAGACCGACACCGACAAGGCATTCGAGATTACGCTGCAGCATGGAGGAGAGGCCCTCCTCAAAAAAGATGCGCGGCAGCCAGTGATGTATGTGCTGCTGAAGGATCGGAGGCTGAACGTGCCGCTGTGGTATGTCATCTACGGGACGAGCCAGACGGACAGAAAAGGCATAAGCGCGATCAATGCGACGACCGGCGGGTTCATAAGCGCGGGCAAGTGAGTGAGACGAGTACGCGACGAATTAGAAAGGGGTGGATTCGCGGCGGGTGAGGATCACCTGGTCGAGGCTGAGTTCGTTGCCGACAAAAATAAAGTTGTAGTGGGAGCCGTTGAGCAAGGCGGCGAGCACATCGCGCGCGGGAGCGGGGCCTAGATCAGCGGCCACTTCCTCCTGCTCGGCGCCTGCTGGAATGGCAATGTCGGCATGGGTCTGGCGCTGGACTTCGAATAATACTTGCGCGAGAGTGGCTTTTTCAGCGTGAATGCTGAGCAGTCCGTTGACAAAACTCACAGAGACGGCTGGAGTCGCAGGCGGGGCGGGAGCAGGTACCGGGATTACAGCGGGCGGTGGGGGCGCGCTGGTGATTGAGGACGCCGTGGATATCGCCGGAACTGCAACACTCGTGTGCGCCGCCAGCGAGGCATTCTGAAGTCTGGCGGCGGGCGGCGGCGCTACACTGGACGGCTGAGTTCTGACGGCTGGAAGCAGAGTTGGCTTAGGGGCGGAATTGGCTGGGGTCAACTTCGCTGAATTCAACTGGACGGAATTTAATTGAACTGAATTTAATTGAACTGAATTTAATTTAACTGAATTTAATTTAACTGAATTTAATTTAACGACAACCGCATTTTGACCGGTGGAAATCTGGTAGGACTGCGGCTCCGAGAGATCGAGCACGACGCGCGTAATTGGAGGATTGCTGAAGAATAATCCGGCGCGAATTCCCTTGAGCGGACCACGATTCACTTTCAGGGCGCGTAACTCAGCGGCGGGAAGCGCTCCAGGGAAATCCACGACGATGCGGTCGGGGCCGGTGATGGCCTGAGTATCGGGCGCGACGGCTGCTCCGGAAGTTTGTATCTCGACTTCGAGGCCAGCGGCGGTTTCATGCAAGACGATGTGCTGCACACGAGCGGCTGCGGGCGCAGCGGTCTGCGCGTGAATCGGGGCGGGGGAAGACAGGGAAGCCGCCAAGCCGAGCAGGGCTCCGAGATAGAAAAGGCGTGGCATTGGTGCTCTGAGCAGAGTCTAGCAGTTAGGGACGGCGCTATCCGCACCAGAAGTCGTAGCACTAGTGAATAGTCAGTGTCGAACACTAAATCTCCGTAGGGATATGCACCATCTCCATCCACCCCAGTGAAGCTGCCTTTCCTGCTTTTCCTGCGACTTGATGACGCTACTCAGTTTTGATGGCCGCGGCCGGCGCGGGGAAAACTGTTTTATGGCTGCCGTCGCAGAAAGGCTTATTGGCAGAGGCGCCGCAGCGGCAGAGGGAAAATGCGGGCTTACCGGTCAGGTCGAACTTATTGCCTTCGGCGTCTACTACTTCGACAACACCGTTAGGATCGTCTATGCGCAAGGGGCCGTTGGGGCGCAACGTAATCGTTACTTGAGCCATGAAACCTCCGGAGGAATGAATTGCTTTTCCAAACTATCGCACAAGAGAAAAAGTTGCCAGTACCCAGTGAAGGCGCGATTTGCGAGATGGCGCGACTACGGGTTTTGCACTGGGGACTGACTACCGCCAGATACGGGATTCTAGCTACCGCCACCGATCGACGACTTCCCACCACAGCAGTTTCATCCATTCGTCCAGAGTGACCTTGGCCCATTCGCGGTTCGTCCACCAAGAGGTGCCGAAACGCGATGGATCACGAGCGGCCGCTACGTTGAAGTGATATTGGGGCAGGTGATGGCTAAAAATCGTCAGGGCGCGCCGGGTGTGATAATCGGAGGTGACGATCAGGACGCGGTGGGCTCCGAGTGACTGCAGGCATCGGCTGACGTCATCAACTTCCGCGTTGGTCGAGAAACCGGTAATCGGACACACGGAGATTTGGTTGGCTTCTCCGATGCTGTTGACGTATCTCTGCGCGATGTCGGTCAGGCGTTGATCGTAGATCAGATCTCGAGTTTCGGCATCGAGAAGAACGCGCGGCGCAATTCCCTGATGCAGCAGTTCGAGGGCGCGGGCGGGACGAACATTCGTTTCGCCGGCGAGCACGATGATAGCGTCGGATTTCTCGGGATGGTCGACGACGAGAAAGCGCGCCGCCTGGCTGGCGAGGGCAATGAGGACCGCGAGGATGAGGAGGAGTCGTAAGAATCGCATTGGAGGCGGAAGGCACCTTGCTTCTTACCGCACTCCGCATGTTACTAAGGAAACCACTGCGTGTGAAACTTGATTACTGGAGTACTCAAGCTGGGTAGCCGCGTTGGCAGATCGCGTGAAAATTGGGTGAAAATCGGAGATTCAGCGTTGATTCTGCGGCTAACGTACGACCTTCCGATGCTAGAATTAATCGTTACTTATGACTACTCAACTCACTGCTTCATCGTTGTTTACCGATTTGAAGGGCCGCATCGACGCCCGCGAGGCCAAGGTCGGAATTATTGGTCTCGGCTATGTTGGATTGCCGCTGGCGCTGCTTTATAGCGAGCAGAAATTTCCCGTTACCGGCTTCGATATCGATCAGAGAAAAATCGATACGCTGGCGAGCGGCGGCACTTATATTTTCCGCATTACGCCGGAGGAGATCGCAGCGGCGAAGTCAAGCGGCTTTAAAGCCACGGCTGATTATTCGCAGATCACGGCAATGGACGCGATTATTATTTGCGTGCCGACTCCGCTCAATGAATATCACGAGCCCGATCTCAGCTATATCACTAATACTGCTCATGCGGTGGCGCCGCACCTGCGGGCGGGGCAGATCGTCATACTCGAAAGCACGACTTACCCAGGCACGACTGAAGAGGTGTTGATTCCGATTCTGGAGAAAGAAAATAAGGCTGGCCTGAAGGCTTCGCGAAGTGGCGCGGCTGGCGACAATGATATATGGGTCGCGTTCTCGCCGGAGCGCGAGGACCCGGGCAACACGCAGGTGGCGCGCCACGATATTCCGAAGGTGATTGGCGGACTCGATCCGCAGGCTAGCGCGATCGCGGCCGCGCTGTATGGCGCGATTTTCCGCCGCACGGTTCCAGTATCGTCACCCGCTGCGGCGGAGATGACCAAGCTGCTGGAAAATATTTATCGCTGCGTCAACATCGCGCTGGTCAACGAACTGAAGATGCTTTGCCTGCGCATGAACCTCAACATCTGGGAGATCATCGACGCTGCGGCCACCAAGCCTTTTGGCTTCCATCCGTTTTATCCGGGGCCGGGTCTGGGCGGGCACTGCATTCCGGTCGATCCTTTTTATCTTTCGTGGAAGGCGAAGGAGTTTGATTTCCGCACACGCTTCATTGAGCTGGCCGGCGAGATCAACGTGGCCATGCCCTATAACGTGATCTCGTCGACAATCTCGGCGCTCAATCGACGGAAGAAAGCGATCAACGGGTCGAAGATTCTGGTGCTGGGCGTGGCCTACAAGAAAGATATTGATGACTTGCGCGAGTCGCCCGCCCTCACCATCATTGAGTTGCTGCAAAAAGAAGGCGCAGTGGTCAGCTATAACGATCCCTATTTCCCCTTCGTCGGCCGCGGGCGCAAGTATGACTTGCAGATGAAGTGTTCGCCGCTGGAAAATCTTGGACAGTACGACTGCGTACTGATCGTCACCGATCATTCCGATTACGATTACAAGAAGATCGTGGGTGAGGCTCAACTGGTGGTTGATTCGCGCAATGCCACGCGCGGCATAAAGAGCGACAAGATCGTGCACTGCTAAGTGTCGTGTCGCGGACGGTGCCATCCGCGGCGTCTGTTCGAAAACCGACCGTCCGGGCGGCGTGCCAGTCGTTGCCGCTTTTTCTCTTCTTTTTCCGTCGCCGGGTGTTACGTTCTAAGGCAGCGTAGGAATACCACGCCTATGCTAGTATTTCGCGTTGAGCGGAGCAGCATCCGCATCGACTGCTGCATCCAAGAGTGTGCCGATGAAAGATACGCTCGGAATCTTGCTTGCCGGAGGCGCAGGGGAACGCCTCTATCCGCTCACTCGCGACCGCGCCAAGCCGGCCGTAACTTTCGGCGGCATCTATCGCATCATCGACATCACGCTCTCTAATTGCGTCAACTCCGGCCTGCGCCGCGTTTTTATTCTCACGCAATATAAGGCGCTCTCGCTTAACCGCCAGATTCGCGAAGGCTGGAATATTTTCGGGCGGGAGATTGGCGAATTCATCGAAATTCTGCCGCCGATGAAGCGGGTCAGCGAAAACTGGTACATGGGTACGGCCGACGCCGTCTATCAGAATATTTATTCCATCGGTTCGGAACAGCCGAAGTACGTGATTATCCTCTCGGGCGATCACATTTATAAGATGAATTATGAGCGCATGCTCAAGCAGCACGTCGATGCCGCCGCCGATGTCACGGTCGCTACGTTGACGACCGACCCCGCGGACAGCCGCCATTTTGGAGTGGTTGACATCGATCGCGACCATCGCATCGTCGGCTTTCTGGAAAAGCCGCAGCATACCGAGATCCGATCACCCTATGATGCGACAAAGATTTCAGCATCGATGGGCATCTATATTTTCAACACCGACGTGCTTATTCCGGTGTTGCTGAAAGATGCGGAAGATCCGGATTCGAGTCACGACTTTGGCAAGAATATTTTGCCCAAGATGCTGGGCGACTACCGCGTTCACTCGTTCAACTTTGTCGATGAGAACAAGAAAGAAGCCTTGTATTGGCGCGATGTCGGCACCTTGGAAGCCTATTACGAAGCCAATATGGATCTGGTTTCGGTCTCTCCGGTGTTCAATCTTTACGATGAACAATGGCCGATCCGCACGCATCAGAGGCAGTATCCGCCGGCAAAATTCGTGTTTGCCGAGAGCGGGCGCATGGGCCACGCGCTCGACTCCCTGATTTCTTCCGGGTGCATTATTTCCGGTGGGCTGGTCCAGAATTGCGTGCTCTCTCCCGATGTGCGCGTCAATTCGTATAGTGAAATCGACAGCAGCATTCTGTTCTCGCATGTGAATGTAGGCCGCAGCTGCCGCATCCGCAAAGCGATCATCGACCGGGATGTGCATATTCCGGAGGGCACAACGATTGGCTATGACGTGGAGGCCGATCGCGAACGCTACTTTGTCACCGACAGCGGAATTACGGTGGTGACACGCGATTACTCTCTGTTTGAGAATCCGGTGACGGTGGATTACTTCACCAGTGAGTAGGCGGCGAGGCAAGTGACAGCCCGCAGGAAAACCTTCGAACGCTCCTGCCTGAAAGATTTTTTCGAACACCTGAGACTTGTTCTAGTTGAGTTTGAGGCGAACCGCTCGCGCTAGTTTCCTCTGTCTCTGGTCAAAGCTGTAGAGGTGAGTCGCGCCGAATTCGAGCGCCGCCGCAACGTGTAGCAGGTCTGCTGCCCGGGTCCCGAGTTTCGGGGTGGTTTGCCGGGATAACTGCCGTGCTCGCTCGAAGACCTCGTCCGATAATCTCCTGATTTGGAAGATCCCGTCGCGCAAGTCATTTTCGAAGTCGATGACTGACGATTGGGCTTGCGCGGCAGAAGCCTCCCTCCGAAAAACCCGTAATCCAAAAGCATTGATGACTTCGAATTCTCCAAGCGTCGAAACGAGGCAACTTCCTCTTGAAACCTCCATCGTGCGTGTGGCGGCGTCCCAATTTGCGTCCGGGCTATAGAGCGACATAAGAAAGCTCGGTTCGACGTAAAACATCAATACCGATCCCGATCGGCAGCTATCAAGTCCGCTCCGCTCACCGCCAGCATCTTATCCCCATAGATCTTTCGCACCCGCGCCCGAAAGTCCGGCATTTTTTTCACGGCTTCCACGCTTTCGGGCACCAGGCGCGCGATCACGCGCCGGCGCTTGGTGATTTGGATTTCCTCCCCTTGGCGCAAAAGGCGTTCGATTTTCTTAAATTCGTAGCGGAGGTCGCGAACCGAAGCCTTGGTCATGTGATACATTTTAGCATCACATAGCGGCTAGAACAAGAGAAGAAGAAGCGGGTCACAGGTCACAGGTGACAGGAAAAGCCACAAACATGCGGATGCCCCGGATTTTCCTGTAACCTGTCACCTATTCCCTGTCACCTGCTCTACCGCCTGAGCAAATCCTCCGCGAGCAGATGCGCCTTCTCCGCCAGGGTGCTGGCCCTTCGCACATCGCCTTCCTGTAGCGCGGAACGGGCGCCATCCATGTAGTTGCGAATCTGGACGACGGTCTCTTGCTGGTGGACATCGGGAAGTACCTCCAACTGCGGTAGCTGATCGCCGGTGGATCGCAGCCACTGCTCCGCGCTTTGGCGCTCACGGGCGGCTTCGGCGGGAGTCATGCCGGGGGCGATCAGTGTCGCGGGCTCTTTCGCACCGCCCCGACGAACGACAATTTTCCGTGGCGCAGCGGGGGGCGCGGATATGCTGCGCGATGGGCGCTTGGTGACTACGGTTTTTGTTTCAGCGCTCGAGGTCTCAGCGCTTGAGGCAGTGGCGTTGGATGAAGCTGCTTTGGTGGAATCCGGCTTTGCATTGGTGTCGTTCTCTGGAGCTTTGTTCTCCGCTGGAGCGGTTGTATCAGGAGCGGTGGCTGCGGGAGGCGTGGCGGGCGCCTGCTCGGCGGGCGGGGGCTGGGTTGGCGCGTTCGCGGGTTGTGCAGTGGTTGCGGGGGCTTCCTGCTTCCGGGAAGCCATCCCCCATGAAAGAAGACTTAGCGCCAGCGCAAGTACGAAGGTAAAGGCGAATCGCATGATGTGACTACGAGATTGTTCCGCACGCTCGCTCGGAAAGCAAGGGGCCGCTACTCGGCGTGAAACGAAGAATGGATGAATCAAAAAAAGCCCGCCCAAGCTGAGCTTGGGCGGGGCGGAATTCAAACGGTTGCGATTGTTTACTCGCTGCTGCCAGCCTCGGCTGCGGCGCTGATCGATTCGTTTTCGGGTTGCAGGATCACGCCGTCAAATGGCGTCGCCCCGACGAGGCGGCCACCGATGACGCTAACCCGGCGCAGCGGGAAGCCGGCGTCGGGACCACGCTGCCAGGAACGTCCACCGTCGTGGCTTTCGAAGATCACGCCGGTCGCGTCGCTGGTGGCCAGCAGGCGATGATGGGTGGAATCGAAGCTGACGGAGGTGATGTCCTTGCCCGGCAGGCCGTTGACTACATGCTCCCAGGTCGCACCACCGTTTTCACTGCGATACGCGCCTTCGCGCGCCGCAATCATGATCTGACCATCGGAACCAAGCGCCAAGCTGCGAATGCCAACCAGGTAGGTTGGCAGACCGATGGACTGTTGCCAGACCAGGCCGCGATCCTTCGAGACGAATACGCGTGAGCGCGTCGCCGCGACTACGGTCGAACCGTCGGCTCGTACCGAAATAAAGTCTTCCTGTCCGAGGACCGGTCCGCCCTTCCAGGTTTTGCCCTGATCGGTGCTGACGTAGATGCCGCTGGTGGTTGCCGCCAGCCAGCGCATAGAGCCGAGTTCCAAATCGTTGACGCGGGCCACTAGTTCTTTCTTCTCGATGGCAGTCCTGGTCGCGGGTTTGGCTCCCTTGCGCGCGACCTTGGAGGTGTGCTCGATCACGATCACGTTCATCGGGTGCCATTGGGTACCGTTATGCTCGAGATAATAGATGCCGTGGCTGGTGCCGGCAACGAGCATCCCGCTCGGAGCCTGCTTCAGGGCAAACACGTCTTTGCCGCCGAGGCCGGCCGCTTTTTGCAGCCAGTGCTGCCCGGCGTCATTGGAGTGGAAGACGCCGCCGTATTCGCGGTCATTGACCACGCCTACATAGAGCGTGCTCGCATCTTTGTTATCGGCCAGGATGGCGGAGACATAGCGATGGGCATAGCCTTTGTTAGAGGTCGTCCAAGTTGACGCGCCGTTGGTCGAGGCCATCACGCCACTGCGATCGGTAGCGAGCAGCACGCGATTGGAATCGCGCGGATCGACGAGGACGTCATTGACGACGACTTCGGGATCGCTGACGCGCTTCCACACCTTGCCGAGGTCGGTCGTCTTCCACAGGCCTTCGGTGGTTCCGGCGTAAACGATATTTTCATTGGTCGGATCCTGCTTGAGCACGCGCGTGCGGCGGGCTGAGAACGGGATGCCTTGAATCTTCGAAAACAGGTTGCCCGCAGTCTCGCTCTTGTAGATTCCAGAGCAGGCGCTGGCGAATACGACTGAAGGATTGTCGTGGTCGACGATCACTGAGAAGACGTCGGAGTCGTCGATCATGCCTTTATTAATATGCTGCCAGCTGGCGCCGCCGTCGGGAGTCTTCCAAGCCAAGTGCCAGGTTCCGGCGTAGACGGTGTTGGGATCTTTCGGATCGATAGCAATCGATTCGATATTCTTAATCTCAGCTGAGTTCGCGGGTGACAGGCGTTCCCAGGTATCGCCGCCATCTTTGCTGCGGTAGACGCCATCAAGCGCGCCGGCGACCATGATGCGCGAATCGCCCTTATACATAGCCATGGCGCGGATCGATTTGCCATGCATGGCGGGCAGGGTTTGCCAGTTGGCGCCACCGTCGCGAGTACGGAAGATTTCGCCGATCTGCTGGCTGGAGACGCTCCAGGCCGAGACGTAGATCCGCCGGGAATCCTGGGGATCGATGGAGATGTGGTCGAGAACGTAATCGTCGCCAAGGCGGGCGAGGCGCGACCAGGTGCGTCCGGCATCGTTCGAAGCAAACATCTGGCCGGTGCTGGTGCCAAGCAATATGTGGTCGGGATTGTGAGCGTCATAGGCCAGGCTGCGGGCGTCGCCGCCGTCCGGACCTAATACCTGCCAGGGCCCCGAGGCCAGCAGCGCAGTGCTGAGGAAAGTGATAGCGAGAAGCAAGAAACCGGTGCGGAGAACTTTCTGTTGCCCTGTTAATTCCATGCGCGTAGGTTGACCCCTGCGAACGATATTCGCCTGCGCCCCACAGTGACAGGCTAGCACGACTCAAGCAAGGTTACCGAAGATCGAAAAATAGAAAGGCCGATAGGGTGAACCCTACCGGCCTTTCGTGCTAAATGGGCAAAAAGCCTGTTATTCGGCCTTTTTCTTCTTTTTGGCGACCGGCTTGGGATGATCCGGAATCGCCTTGACCTTTGACTCGTCGACCGGGGCGGTGCTGTTGGCATTCGGGAAGGTCGCGCCGGACGGAACAATCCACTGTTCGGAAGTTGCCGTGCCAGCGTTCCCGGTGCGCGCCTCGATACGGCTGGGATCGATGTTCTGTTTCGCCTCGCCGCCCGAGATGTAGGCTTTTACGTTGAGGGCGCGCTCGGCCGCCAGGTTCTTATGCCTGGACTTGGCGAGTTCTGCCGGGTCAGCGTTTCCGACGACGACCAGCTTGGCGTCCGGATCCTGCTGCAACTTCAGGGCAACATCGTCCAGTTCAGCCTTGCAAGTGTTATCGACGCGCCACAGTTTCTTGGCATTCGGATAGGCGCATTCGTTGACTTTGGTGGCTTGCGGCGGCGGGGGTGGCGGATTTTCGACCGTCACCGAGCTCGAGGTCGAAGCGGTCAAGCCGCGCGAGTCGGTACAGGTAGCGCTGACCGTGATCGTGCCCGAGGGAGCGCCGGTGGTGGTGAGGGTGGCGGAGTTACCGTTGCCGGAGATGCTGCCTCCAGTTGCGGTCCATCCACCAACCGTTACCGGCACGTTATCCGGACTAGTGCAGGTGCAGGTGATGGTGGAGGGTTGGCCGGCCTGAACCATTGCGGGATTGGCCGAGCAGGAGAACTGCGGCGGATTCTTCGGCGGCTCCTTCACCGTGAAGCTCGCTGTGGCGCTGGCGGTATTGTTCTTTTTGGCCTTCGGATCGGTCACGGTGACGGTAACGGTATAGCTGCCCCCGCTGAGGCCGTTGGTATCGATGGTGGCAGACGTATCCTTGGCATCGATCTTCCCACCGCTGCTCGCCCAGCTGTAGGTAAGGGTGTGCTTGGGATTGAAGTTACTGGCCGTGGCAGTACCGTGCACCGGCTCACCCACCATTACCTCGGTGGGCTGCAGGGTCAACGACGCCGCTACCGGAAGTTCGGGAGCGCCACCACCAAAGTTGAAGACAAGACCAGTGCGCAGCACAACGCCGTCAAAGTTTGGCCGGCGCAACGATGGATCGTCTGGCGGGACAACGGAGGAAAAATTTTGGTGCGACCACTGGAAGTCGGCTTCGAATACGCGAAACGAGATCTGCTTCCAGAGCTTGAGATCCATACCGCCACCCAGCAGGGCACCGACACCGTCGCTGGTGTTAGCGGTGGGAGCATGCAGGCGGTCCAGTCCGACCAGCGCGTGCGCGAAGAAGTTCACGCCGTCACCGCGATAGGTAGCCTTCGGTCCCGCACCGATGAAGTTATCACTGTAACTACTGCCATCGGAGTTGCCGCCGTAACTTCCTTCAAGGGAAAACACCTTGGTGAAGTTGTAAGAGAGGCTGGTGCCGAATCCTTTGGACAAGGAAGGCATCTGTATGGCGTTCGGCGGAGAGCTGGAATCGGGAACGCTGCCACCGGGATTCAACCACTGATAGCCAACGAATAAGTCCCACTTAGGATAGGAGTCATCCGACATTACTGGAGCCGGCTTGGGTGCGGGCGCAGTTTGTGCCGCCAATAAAGATGGCAACGCAATCAGAATGACTAGAACGAGCGCGACACTCGCGCATCTTCGGTATGTTGGGTGACCAAGCGACATGGAATCCTCCGAAATCAAATCCACAACAAAACTATTGAAATAGAACTGGAATCAATAAAGCCCTTACGGCACGCACGGGTAGGCTGCACCTGGGAAACATCGAATTTTACAGCAAATGGAGATTTTTGCAAAAGTTTAAGACGTTAACAGGGACATTATTTGCGGCTATGCAGGCCGCAGTTACGGCTTTCGACTATTTCGCACGTTGCAGAATCGCACGATCGAAATCCGCAATCTGTTCCATTTTGCTCATTCGAGGCAGATACAGCGCGGGTCGGGAGCGTGGTTCGCGGTCGCGGGCATGGCGCGGGTTTTGTCGCTGGTTTTTTCAATGAGCCGGCGCGGCAGTAATCTCAAATTGATATGAGGTGGTTGGGGCGGGTTGCTAGGTGGCGCACTTCCCTGAATAATGCTGAATAGATTATGCCTCAAGGAATATGACCCAGGAACGAGTGCTGATTGTAGAAGACGAAGAAAACGAACGGACCGGGCTCGCCGAATTGGTGTCCAGCTGGGGCTATCGCACGGATACAGCCGCGGACGGGCAGGAGGCGCTGGAAAAGATTCCCGTGTTCGCTCCTTCCATTGTTATTACCGACGTAAAGATGCCGCGCATGGGCGGCATGGAGCTAGTGGAGCGACTGGCGGATCTGGCGCAGTCGATCGCGGTGGTGATGGTAACGGCACAGAAGGCGACCGATACCGCGTTCCACGCGGGGCGGCTTGGCGTGCAGGATTACATCGAGAAGCCGATCGACTTTCGCCGGCTGCGCTCAATTCTCACGAACATCGGCGAGATTCTGAACACGCGGGTGGAGAATGAATCGCTGCGCCGACGGTTGCGCGATAAGGGAGCGCTGGGAAGCCTGGTCGGCGCCTCGGCCAAGATGCAGGAAATTTTCCACTTGATCGAGCAAGTCGCTCCGAGCACGGCGTCGGTGTTGATCACAGGGGCGAGCGGCACGGGCAAGGAACTGGTGGCGCGCACCATCCATGATCTAAGCCCGCGGCGCGGCAAACCGTTTGTTCCGATCAATTGCGCCGCGATTCCTGAGACGCTGATCGAGAGCGAAATTTTTGGCCACGAGAAGGGCGCATTCACGGGGGCAGCGGAGCGCCGCACGGGCTGCTTCGAGCTCGCGGAAGGCGGAACGCTGCTGCTCGATGAGATCGGCGAAATGCCGGTCGGCACACAGGCGAAGCTGCTGCGCGTGCTGGAGGACCATAAGTTGCGGCGGCTGGGCAGTAAGGTCGAAACGTCGGTGGATGTGCGCGTGCTTGCCGCCACTAATAAGGTTCCCGACGACGCCGTGGCTAATGGAGAGCTGCGCCAGGATCTGTATTACCGGCTCAACGTTTTCAATATTCATATGCCGGCGCTGCGCGAGCATAAGGATGATATCCGCGAGTTAGTCAAGAGCCTGCTGGCGGACATGAATGAGAAGCATGGCCGCAAAGTGGCGGACGTCAGCGAGGCGGTGCTTAATGTTTTCCAGAGTTACTCTTGGCCGGGCAATGTGCGCGAGTTACGCAACACGCTCGAACGCGCGGTGATCGTCTGCGAAAGCGGATTGATTGAAACCAAGCATCTGCCGCCGGGCTTTGGGCAGAGCGTGCGCCCGGTGGTCAACGATCCTGACGCGGTGCACCTGGGCGTGGGCACGACGGTAGAGGAAGCGGAGAAGTTGCTCATCCTGAAAACTCTGCAGGCAACGAACAACAACAAAACGCGAGCCGCGGAGATGTTAGGCATCAGCCTGAAGACGCTGCACAACAAGTTGAAGGAATATGGGCGGCCGCAGGATGCGGTAATGGCTGAAGAGGAGTAACAAAAAGTTCTCAGTTCTCAGTTCCCAGTTCTCAGAAATGACCCCTGTGGCTCTGACTGAGAACCGAGAACTGGAACTGGTTTTCGATGACGCGCAAATTCATTATCGTGATCGTGATCACAACGCTGTTCACGGCGCTGGTCGTCGGGTTTTCCTGGGTTTACCTCTCGCAATTGCTGCATCAGCGTTTGCTCTGGGCCGATGAAACCGCTTCGCAACTCACCAATCAACTGGAATATGCGGCCTCGAAGGCGGTGCCCGATCTCACCAGCACGCGCGTGAATACCGAAAATCCCAAGGCGATGCGCGTGGCCATCACCAACTATCTGCAGACTGATCCGAACCTCAACGACATGCTGGAATCAGTGGTGGGCAATTCGCGCATCATTTATGACGCCGCCATCATTGATCCAGACGGAGTGGCGATTCTCGACACCAACCCGGCGCTGAACGGCAAGCTGATTCCAGATCGGGTTCCGTTGCGGGTGCTGCGCGACGCCAGCTTTCGGCGGCAGTTGCGCCTGATTTACGCCCCCGGTTCGGTTTACGACGTAAGCATCGGAGTGGAGCTCGACGGGCAGACCTTCGGCAGCGTGCGGGTTGGTGTGTCGACGGTTTTTCTGCGCAACGAACTCACGCCGAAATTGCAGCAGGCCGCTTTTTTTTCAGTGCTGGCGATTTTTTGTTCGCTGGTGCTGGCCGCGATCGTCTCGAATGTCGCGCTCGGTCCGCTGAAAGTCATCAGCCGGAACCTCGACAGCGCCAGCGCCGGCGATCTTTTGCCGGAGGCAGATTCCGGGTCGGGAGATGAAGTTGGCCTGGTCTCGCTGAAAATTGCTCACCTCGGCCGCCAGATTCGGGATACGAACCAGATCTTTTCCGCGCTGAAAGATAACGTCGAGCAGGTCATGACCAAACTGCAGGACGGACTGATGTTGTTCACGCGCGATTCGCGGGTGGTGCTGGTGAGCGCGTCGGCGGAGAAATTTCTGGGACGACCGCGCCGCGAAATACTGGGACGGACCGCCGAAGAAATTTTCTCCGATGGAACGGTTTTGGGCGCGGTAGTTCTGCCCGCGTTCCAGAAGCAGCGTCCGCTGGTGCAATACGAATTCGAAGCGGTCGATGACCGGCGCGTGCAGGTGTCGCTCGACTTCATTCAGGAAAAAGGAACACCGATCGGCGCGCTATTGACGATGCGCGATGCTGAATCGGTGCGGCGCATCGAAGACGAGATCGAAATTTCACGCCGCCTTTCCGCCAGCGGACGCCTGACGCGGGGCGTGGCTCACGAAGTAAAGAATCCGATTAACGCCATCGTGCTGCATCTGCAGTTGCTGCAGAACAAATTGCATCAGGACGATCCTGACACGCGCCGCCACATGGATATTATCGGCAACGAGATCCATCGCCTGGACCGCGTGGTACAAATCCTGGTCGACTTCACGCGGCCGCGCGATTTGCGGCTTGAGGATGTTGATCTGCGCAAACTGCTCGACGATGTGTCGGTGCTGGCCGCTCCCGATGCGGCACGACAGGGCGTGAAGATCGTGCTTGATTTGCCCGGTCATGAAGTAAATGAGGATGTGCCCGAGGAAGACGACGCGCTCATGGTGCGGGTGGATAGCGACCTGATGAAGCAGGCGATTCTGAATCTGGTGCTGAATGGCGCGCAATCGATGACGGCGGGAGGAGTGCTGACACTGAAGGCACGGCGCGACGACGACATGATTCTCGCCGAAATCATCGATCAGGGCTGCGGCATTCCTCCGGAAGCGCAGGAGAAAATTTTTGAACTCTATTTCACCACCAAGGGCGATAAAGGAGGCAGCGGAATTGGGCTCGCGCAAACTTATCAGATCATGCAGTGGCACTATGGTTCGGTCGACTTCGAGACTGTCGTCGGCACGGGGACAACGTTCCGACTGCGAATGCCGGCGGCGGCAAAACCAGATCGCCAGCAGGACCAGGAGATGACCGCCTGAGCGGGCTGCGGACTTTGCTCTCGATCGCTGCGATTGTGGGGGCGACTCTCACCGGCGTATATGCGCAAACGCCAACACCCGCCGAGCGCGCGGCGCCTGGATATATTGGCTTTGATCGCAACGAATATCCCGGCGATGCGAACTTAAGAATTTTGCGCCAGACATTCTCTTATTCCGGCTATTGGCTGAATAATCCGCCGGGGGCAAAGAGTAATTTGTGGGTTGGCAAGCGCAGAGCGCTGCAGTCCGCAGGCTTCGGCTTTCTCGTGCTTTTCAACGGGCGCACGTATGCGGCGATCAAATCGGCCGGAGATGCCGCGAAACTGGGCCGTTCCGACGCTGCCGCTGCGGTCAGGGCGGCGCGGGCCGAAGGATTTCCGTTAGAGACAATAATCTTTCTTGATCAGGAACAAGGGGGACGATTGCTTCCCGAACAGCGCTCCTATCTTCTCGCCTGGGTCGATGGCGTGAGCGCGGGGCACTTTGGCGCGGGCGTGTATTGCTCGGGCATTGCCGCGAGAGAAGAGGCCGGGATTTCGATTGTGACTGCGGAAGACATTCGCGAGAATGCGGGCCAGCGAAGAATAAAATATTGGGTGGTCAATGACGCTTGTCCGCCATCGCCGGGATGCACTGTTTCGCAGAAGAATCTGGCGCCTGACGGGAGTGGGATTGAGTTCGCCGATGTCTGGCAATTCGCGCAATCGCCGAGGCGGCCTGATTTCGCCAGGGGTTGCCGCGCGACCTATAACAAGGATGGAAATTGCTATCCGCCGAACATTCCTGCGGCTGAGCGATTACACGTCGACCTGGACGTTGCTAATTCCAGCGATCCTTCTCACGGCAGACGGCCCGAATGACCACGATGTATTCCGCTTGAGCAGCATCAGGCGGCGCGATTTTGTGGAGCCTGAGCGGGATGAAGAGCCTGCTTCAGCGCAGTGAGCACCTTGTCGTAGGACGAAAGCATTTCGTGATGGTGAGGAGCTTTCGTCCACCACAAGACGCGCACTCTGATCGTACCGACATCGGCGTCGCCCAGGTCCATGACCAGCGCCTCGGGCCTGGGGTCGGCCAACACGCCTTCGACCCTGGCGACGGTGTCGATGATGAAAGACTTGAGTTGCGCTAAGTTGTCGCTGCCTTTCACCGCCAGATCGTACTCCCAGCGGCGATTGTCGAGCGCGGTGTTCACTATGACGGAGTGCGTAAACAAGTCGGCGTTGGGAATTACGACTCGTCTTCCATCGTAGGTCTTGATGAAGGTGGCCCGCGTCTGAATTTCTTCGACGGCGCCTTCGTAAGGATCTAACTTGATCTCGTCGCCGATGCGAAACGGTTCGGCCCAGAGCAATAACAAGCCGGCGAGAAAATTCTGCAATATGTTCTGAAAGGCAAAGCCAATGGCGACGCCGCCGATGCCGAGAACCTTAATTAAGTCGCCGGCCTGAAAGGAAGGCGCAACCACGGAAAAAGATACGAGGAAGCCAAGCAGAACGGTCGCCGCTCCGGTAAGACGGGCGAAAACTACTCCCAGGTTGGGACGATGTTTGCGAGTAGTGCGGAGGATTACACGGCTGACGACAATGCTGAGCACATAAAAGAGGAGAAAGACGAAGCAGGCGACGATCAGCGAAGGCAGGCGGGTAACGACGCTGTCCAGCATGTGGTGCGCCGCGCCCCAAAATTTCTCGATGCTGGAGTGCATAGACGTTAGTTGTTAGCGGCAGAGTTCCGGCCACAAAATTAGGTTGTCATCATAAAGTTGTCATCCTGAGCAAAGCGAAGACCCTGTGCATTTGGCCACCGCCAGGCACAGGTCTTCCGCTTCGCTTCAAGACAACGAGCAACGTTATTGGCAAAGAGACTTACTAAAGAGACTTATTTAGGAGGCCTCCCGGCGGGGCGTGCCGCCTGTACTCGCTGCTGCATCTGCTGGGTCTGCTGAGCGTGCCTCTGCTGTAGTTGTTGCGTCTGTTGCGAGTGCCGCTGCTCCTGCTGCTGCTTTTGCGCCGCGGAAGCATTCTGTTTCGCGAGCTTCTGATCTTCCTTCTCTTGTTGTTGAGCTACTTTTTGGCGCTCTTTTTGTTGCTGGTTATAGAGTTTTTCCTGCTGCTTCTGGAGCTTCTGGTCTTGCTTCGCGTCGCCGGTGTTTGGAGGCGCCGGCCGTTCCGCTGGCGGAAGCTCGCTTACGTGGGTCGGAGTGCTGGGACGCTCGGCGTTATTCTCCGGTCGCGCCTCATTTCCCCGGGCCTGATTGCCGCGATTCGGAGGAGGCGTGTAACGGCCCCCGGCTTGTTTCGCCTCTACGACCCCAGCGCCCTTAAATTCTCCAGGGCGTGAGGTCGCCGCGACTGCGGGTCTTCCCATGTTCACTGACGCGCGCTGTTGCGGATCGGATCGCGCCGCCTGCATATGCTGGGTTTGCGCCGTCACGGGTCCGATATGCCGTTCGTGCGCTGCGGCGTCTTCTTCAGCAGTTGGCCGGCGGTCAACCCCGCCGTTGCCGCCGTTATAGCTGATGCGGGTATTATTGTTGACCACTACGTTGGAGCTATAGACGTTGTGAATCTCGGAGACATTCACGTTCATGACAGCGCGGTTATAGAAGAAGTGTCCGCCATCCCAACGGCCACCCTGAAATCCGACGCCAAAATATCCGAAGCCGTAATTGATTCCGCCATAGAAACCGACCTGCGGTCCCCAAAAACCTTCATGCCACAGAAAAGCGTTGTCGCCCCATCCCCACCAGCCGGGAGTCCACAGGAAGCCGACTTCGGGAGCTAAAACCCAGGTGCCAGGGACCCAGTAATAATCGTCATAGTCGTAATCCCACGCCCAGTAACCGGGCGTCCACAGGTAGCCATCGCCGGGACAAATCGGTTGGTCATAAACAGGGATCGCAGGCGGTCCGAAAGTGATGGCGACGCCAACTTCCGCGAATGAGGTTCCGGAAATCGTCAGCATGATGGTTAGGCTTGCCAGCGCTAACAACAGCGTACGAATGAAACGGTTTTGCATGGTGATTCCTCTGGCCCATCATCCCTCGTTTGCCCGGTGCTGCTCTACTGCTGCGGGTTTCGTGGATTGAGTGGGCGAGACTTGCCGGGCCCGGCAACGTTGGAGGTCAACTTGAAAACGTCTGTCCTGTACACAAGCCGATCTCACGTCCAGGGCACGACACCAGACTCTAATTTAACGCACTTGAGTAACGCACTTGGCGCAGCCTCTGCCGGAACAAACCTGACTCGACTGCGCCGAAGATGATGTGAATTTTAGATTCTGCTCCTATTCCCCTGGTTTGTTCTCCTCGACCGCTTTTTTCGATCATTTGTTGTTTCGATCAGTCGGAACCTGTTGGCGGGCTTGCTGCTGCCTGGCTTCGCGGCTAATCTCGGCGACCGCCCGCAAGAACGATGCGGCGGGAGCGGGTGCGGCAACCTTTCCCGTTAATATCCGATTGAAGGATTGATCACTGCCATAGATCGCCTTGGTGGAATCGTCATCCTGTTTGATCACGGCACCTTCCAAGGTCTGGCCGGCGAAGACGCCTTTGGTTCGCGAGTAGGTCAATATTTCGCTGTTCAGTGTTGAATCGGATCCGACGGCGGCATGGCGTCCAACGGGTCCGGCAGCGGCCGAGCCCTCGAGACTGAATTCGACCTTGCTGGTAAGCAACTGCTGCAGTCCGTTGTCATTCATCACAACCATGACGAGGTCGATGCCCTCGGCACCGATCTGCAAGCCCCAACTGGCTCCGCCAATCATGACAAAGGCGGGCGCGCTCCATCCTGGTGCGGCGGAGTGTGCGCTTTTGGCGGTGGCGTCGGTGCGGCAGACGGCGACTCCGCGACCGTATTTGCCCCCGAGCACCAAACCAGCCTTCATGAGATCGGGAACCACGACGATGCATTTCGCATGTTCCACCACTTCATCGGGAATGCCTTTGCCAGGAGCCGCGGCAACGTCTTTCAACACTTCCGCTGACTTGTTGAGGCGATCGGTCGCGTCTTCGCGATCGGAGGCAGCCCACGCGAGATTTCCGAGGAGCGCGGCACTGCTGAGTAGGGCAAGAAGCAAATGTCGTTTCATACGTTTTCCTTCGCACAAAAAAATTTAGCCGCGAAACCTTAGCCGCGGAGAATTCAATCGCCGGCCAGTTCACGCGCGGGGATAAGAATCGCGGCATCATCCGCCAGAAGCTTTTCGGCACGCGCTACGGGAACCCCACGAAGAAGCTGACCTATATCGAGCATCCGTTGCAGGAAGAGCATGGCCAGCAGAATCATTCCCAAGGTGACCAAGGTGATGATCGCCAGCGCTAATATCATCGCCGCGTAATCCGGAAGCATTTATACCTCCGCCAGTTTCTGAACCTGAAGCCCGCTCGGTTCCCATTGACCGAGACCATAACCGGGACGTCGGTTCCGACTGCGATTCTTACTGCCGCATTGAGATGCTGCGGAGTTGCCGGGCGGCAGGTTACTACTCATTGAAACGAAGAAATATTCGGGTGGCTCTACATCGTTCCTTGTAGAAGGACATGGGTTAGCGATGTAGAGAGCAAGAGGGTGGTTATGGTGGAGGTTTACTGCAGATCGACTGCCTGCGCCAGACGAAAGTTGAGACGACGGTCAAGGCCGAAAACGGCGTCCCTGTCCTTATCGGTATCTTTGTCATTACCATCATTGCCTCTCAGACGAGGGCCGGGAGCGACGCCGGTCGGCTTGCGTTCTTCACGGGAACCGCCTCTGGCGAAGATGCTCGAAGTTTCGATCGCCACGGTCTTGCCGCTCACCTTTAAACTCACCAGGACGATGCGAAGATATCCGGGCTCGAGCGCGCTTTCATTCGCACTTTCATTCGGACTTTCGCGATTATTTGACGCAGCCTTTGCTTCGAGTACGCGCCCGATGACGGGCGTGCCGCGAGCAATTGCTGTCTGGCCATTGATTTCCACGGGCTCATCGATGCTGGCGTAGAAGCTGTCGCCGGCGCGCGAGGAGGCGCTGGAAAGAGCGCTCCGCAGGCGAACTGGAATCGGAGTTCCCTCGGGCAGTTTCGTCGCCGACGGAACCAGCGATTGGCTGGGCGATACGCCGGTCGAGTGCGGCTGGCGATCGAAGGGCAAGTTTTGTGAACTGGAGGTGGTCGCGTTTTCGGCGGGAGGCCGACTGCAGGCGCACACGAGCATCAGGCACACCAGCATGAGGCACGTCTGCAAGAGCGTCGAGACAAGGAGCGGCAACGCCATTAGCCTTGACACCACGACTGCCAGTCGATGGGCGGAGAACGGCATGTTTGACCAATCTGATTTTAGTGGAGACGCGAACGACTGCGTATCCACTAACCATCATAGTCAAGAATGCCGGGTCAAGAATGCGGCGCCAAAAATGCGCTGCCGAAATTGGATGCCAGGCTGCGCTCGAATGAGTTGGCATCAGGCTGCCGGATTTTGTCGTGCGCGCGAGCTGCCGAACAGCTTGAGCATCTCGCGATTGAACGCAGGAATATCGTCGGGCTTGCGGCTCGACACTAGATTTCCATCGACCACGACTTCTTCGTCCACCCACCTGGCGCCGGCGTTACGAAGATCGCTCTTAACCGAGGGCCACGAAGTGATCTTCCTGCCGCTGGCTGCTCCGGCTTCGATCAAGGTCCAGGGGCCATGGCAGATCACGGCCACAGGTTTATTGGCGTCGAAGAAAGCCTTGACGAAAGCGACCGCCTTCGGGTCGATGCGCAGCTTGTCCGGATTCATCACGCCGCCGGGCAGGAGCAACGCGTCGAAATCTTCGGGCCGCGCCTTGTCGAGCGCCAGATCGACTGGATAGTCCGCGCTCCATTCGGTAAAACTCCAGGAGCGGACGCTTGAACCCTTGGGAGAGATGATGCGGGTTTCGGCGCCGGCCTCATCGAGCGCGCGGCGAGGCTTGACCATTTCCACTTCTTCAAAACCGTCAGCGATTAGGATTGCGACTTTCAGTCCTTCAAGATTTTTCAAGATAGAGTTCTCCCTTTGTGGTTTGTGCCGCTCTTTGGTGCCGCTCGTAGGATGCCGATTGCGCGAGGACGGTAAATGCAGCAGATAAATTCTCTTCTTGTCTTCGGTCTTCGGTCTTCGGCTCGGTCTTCGGCGAACGGACCAAGGCCCTAATAGTGACTATTGGTCATACTTAATGGATTAGGCAAAATTTCAGTGACGAAAGCGATCTCCGCGGTCAGATTCTGCAGAAATTGATTTGACTGTCAGGGCGAATTGTTTCAGACTTGCGCTGCGCCAGATTGGGCGCGGGGCGCTCGGTTTCACTTCGCACGAGAGATGCGCGCATGCCTGCGCGCGGACGAACATACACCAGGTTCATTCCTAAGGAGAAGCGATATGAAGTTAAGAGCTACGACTCTGCTGCCGTTCCTGCTGGCGTGTCTATCGGCGACACTGCTGGCACAATCGAAAACGGAGAGCCCAAAACCAGCTTCCTTCCCGCCGCAGATCACGCATGTAGTGGTGATCTATCAGGAGAATCGGACGCCGGACAATCTTTTTCATTTTCTAACTCCGGCGTGTCCCATTCCGAATGGCGCGAGCGGGCTAGCCGCGTGCACGCCCAGCCCGGTGACCACGAGTTGCTATGACATTTCGCCTTGTGGAGTCTCCAACGAATCGGGAAGTCCTGTGCCTGTGACTTTGACCAAAGTGCCGTTGCAGGGCAGCACCGATCCCGACCACTCGCACACTGGGTTTAATAATATGTGCGATCCCGATCCGGAAAATGGATACGCCTGCCGCAACGATGGCGCCTGGGCGGTCAAGCAGAGTATCAAGGGAAAGACTTCGTATGGGTACGTAGGCAGCCCGGCGGTGACCAATTACGACGGATCGAGCGGCCACCTACTTGATCCTTATTTGAGCTACGCGAGGCAATACGGGTGGGCGAACTTTATGTATCAGACCAACCAGGGGCCGAGTTACCCTTCGCATCAATTTATTTTCAGCGGCACCTCGGCGCGCTCGATAGCCGAGGATAGCGATTCGACTTTCATCTCGGAGAACTTTGGCCCGCAAGGGACTAAGGTTGGCTGCCTCGCTCCGGCTAATGCGACGACGTGGCTGCTGTCTCCGCAGTTAGGCGCGCTGTGCAGCGGCGGCAAGAGTTACGCGGGCAATTCGGTGCAGGAATGTCCCTTGACTAACACCGCGCTGGTGTTCCCCTCGAACCCGGTGGGGAGTTACTGTGACGACAAGGCGAGCATGGGCAGCCTGCTGGACGGGCAATCGATTTCGTGGAAGTACTATGCGCCGTCAGCCGGTTCGATCTGGACGGCGCCGGATTCGATTCAAAGCATCTGCGTGCCGAAATTCAAGAGCAAAACCAACGACACTCTGGAGTGCAGCGGGGCGGAGTGGAAGGCGAAAGTGGATCTCAACTTGAAAGGCGCGGATGTTTTGAATGACATCACCAACTGCAATCTGGCCAGCGTGAGTTGGGTGATTCCGAATGGCTCATGGTCCGATCATGCCGGGCCGAACGATCAATATGGACCGTCATGGGTAACGGCGATCATCAATGCCATCGGCCAGAACCCCACCTGCACATCGGGACTGGATGCAGGACAGACGTTCTGGAACAACACGGCCATCATCCTTACCTGGGACGATTGGGGAGGCTGGTCGGATAATCAGCCGGCGCTCATTCAACCGGGATTGCCCTGCACCACCACTAATTGCCAAGCCGATTATCAAATTGGGTTCCGCGTACCTTTGGTGGTGGTTTCGGCTTACACGCCCAAGGGATACATCGACAATGACAATTACGACTTTGGCAGCATCCTGCGCACAATCGAGGGAATCTACGGCATAACCGAGGGCGCGCTGGGAGTTGCCGATGCTCGTTCGACTACCGATCTGAGCAACTTCTTCACCGGTGCATTTCGCCAATACTCATTTGTGCCGGCAGTAGAACCCGCCAGCTTCTTCCTCGGCCAGGAAGCGCAGAAAGGTCCGGCGCTTCCGCCTGATAATGACGGGGATGACGATTAAGCTGGATGGTAGATGTGAAGCGATGGGTTAAATGATCGAGGGTTCCACCCGAACAAAATCTCGGATGGAACCCTCATTACTACTGCCGAATTAGCGCCCCAGATCCTTCTACTGAATGTTCACAGTGACGGGAGCGGAGGCCAGTCCGTTGACCACCACCTGCAAATTGCTGATGCCGGTTTCGGTCTTGCTTGAGACCACGAAATTTGTGGACGCAACGCCGGTATAGGCGATTCCCATGGTGCTGGGGTTGGAAGTGCGGGCGTAATAGACATTTCCCGTGACTCGGTTGGTGAGACGAACCAAGGGATAATTCGTCGCCGCCTGCGCGTCGTCTCCGTAGGCAGCACCTTGAGTGAAGCCGTTCAGGTTATAACCCGATACTGCGTACGACTTTTCACGGCTTACGGTTGTGGGAGCGGAGGTGATTTGCGGCAGCCAGGCCGGGTTGGGGCTTCCCTTTGGGCGATAGACCCAGACGTTGCCGAAGTCCGTAAAGAGAACTTCGCCGGTGGGCAGTACCAGCATATTCCCGTAATAAGAGGAGATATTGGGAGCGTCGGTGTTGCCCTTGGTGACATCGGTGAAGCTGGTTCCGTCCCACTCCAGGAACACGCCGCCGAGATTAAAGATGCCGGGGCTGGCCAGCATCAGCACGTTGCCATCGGGCAGTATGGAGGCGGGGCCATCGGCGATATCGAGATCGCCCGGAAAATCGGGGCCAGCCGTCCAAGTCTTGGTGTTGGTGTCGTAGATGGCGGTGTGCCCGGGTTCTCCGGGCGCGCCGTTTGCGCCGGTATAGAAAACTGTGCCGTCGTAGCGCAAGACGGCTGGGCCAACCTCGTGAGATGAGTGTTTCGAATCAGGATACGAATCCCAGAGTTGAACGATGGTGCCGCTCTTCGGTCCGCTTCTCCAAGTGCCGGTCGCGGGATTGTAGATTTCGTAATTTTTTCCGGTCGAATTCTTCTTGAAGACGTAAGCATCGACGGTGAGTACGGTGCCATCCGCTAAAAGATTCCAGCCTTCCTCATCATTGACGTCGGCCTTGCCTTTGCCGGTAATCGCCCATGTCAGGTTGGAGGGATTGAGAATCGCCTGCTCCGTCGTGCAGCAGTTCGCTTGCATGTAAAGTCCATTGGGCAGAATGACGGATTGCGCATCTCCAATGGTTGACCAACCGGCGGGCGGAGTAATGGAAGTCCACTGGTTCTTTATGGGATCGTAGATGGCGCCCAGGTTCGTCCACACACCCTGGCAACTGTTCGGCCCGGTGGGTGCGTTGTATTCGCCGCCCTCCATTACTACTCGCCCGTCGGGCAATACGGCCGATCCGAAGTAGAGCGGGGCGTAACCCGCGGGCAACGAAGCGATGCGCGACCACGTGCCGTTTACATAGCTGCCAAATTGATCGGGCGTGAGCTTATACCAGGACGGCCCGCAGGCCTGATGCAGGATCACAGTGCCATCGGTCAGCAATAGAGGATTGCCGAGTCCGAGAGCATCGTTAGGCTGGTTGACCAACGGAATCCACGATTGTGAGTAAGCAAGTGTGGCAACGAAAAATAGAACCAAAGTGATCGCAACGGTGCGCAGTTTCATAGTGTCTCCCACAGATTTTTCAGAATTGGATTTTTCTTGAACGCAGCTTTACCACTGCCCTCGGCAGCCTAACGATCTCCCCCACAAAGAGATCGTCGCCAGCGGTAAAAAAGGCAGCGGAATTATACATCGGGCGGAAGCGGCGGGGCGGCGGCGGGAGGCGGCGAGTGCAAAGTTTTGCGGTCTTAGCGAATCTTGAGCGGAGCTAAGGATTGGTTGCGCCTCCGGAATCATCACAAATTTGGTGTGATGGCCCGCACTTTGCAGGGATCGGATTCGCTCTACACTTTCCCTAATCAGGCGGGCGAGGTCCGTTCGCGGAAAAGTACACAACTTTTTCCCGGCTTGGAATTGCGGCTGGCTGTCAGGTTCCGCACAGCTTTTCCCAAGACCTAGGATCTGACAGCTGAGACCTGAGAGCGATGTTGTCTTATGAATGTGCTGACTCAGCTTCCGGCTGCTTACGATTACGACCGTGATCGCCGCCTGCGAGCTATGTTCGAAGAAGCGGCCATTGGAATCGGCATCTGCCAGCTTGATGGCCAGATTCTGGAAGCGAATCCGGCGCTGA
The DNA here is from genome assembly GCA_963822025.1 of uncultured Acidobacteriaceae bacterium. Taxonomy (GTDB): domain Bacteria; phylum Acidobacteriota; class Terriglobia; order Terriglobales; family Acidobacteriaceae; genus Acidiflorens. The sequence goes on from CAWGFW010000005.1 coordinate 938,804, forward strand.
GCCGCCTGCTCGGCTACAGCGCGCAGGAACTCGCCGGGACACACGCGGGCGCACTCGCTCTCGGAAGCGGCGGCCAACATTATTCTTATTCTTCGCACGGTCCAAATCCGGGACAACGTCTGGAGCAACGCGATTCTTCGCCCGAGACTTCCGCCGAGACTTCCAGCGACTCTTGCCCCGACGAAATTTCGCCGGATCAAAGGTGTATCGAGGAATTGATCCGCGGCGAGCGCGGTTGTTTCGACATCGAAAAGCGCTATCTGCGTAAAGATGGTTCCGAACTCTGGGGGCATCTGACTGTGTCGCTGGGCCGCGATGGCCGCCGCCAGCCTGCTTTTCTGATCGCGCTGCTTGAGGATGCGACCGAGCGCAGGAGCATAAAGGAACATCTGCGTGAGGCGGAAAAGATGGAGGTTATCGGCCGCTTAGCGGGAGGAATCGCGCACGACTTTAACAACCTGCTCACCGGCATTCTGCTCTATTGCGATCTTTTGACCGCGGGCCTGGAAAAAAACGGCCGGGACGACAGCGCTTTTGACCTCGTCGCAATCGAAAGCGGTCGTCCCACGACGAGCGAACTCAGCCAGCATGTCGATGAAGTCCGCATGGCAGGCGAGCAGGGTGCGGCGCTAACCCATCAGTTATTGTCCATCGCGCGCAAGCAAGCCGCGGAGCCGCGACCGGTAAGAATCAACGAAATCGTGGCTTCGACGAAGAACCTGTTGCAGCGGCTGATCGGCGAACAGATTGAACTTGTCCTGACTCTGGATAAGTTTCCGGTCGACATTTTCAATCCTCCGCGCCTTGCCATCATTGATTCGGAGCCGCACGCCGATGCGGGGCTGGTCTTTGTCGACCCGGCCCAGTTGCGCCAGATTCTCCTCAACCTGGTGCTGAACGCGCGCGACGCCATGCCCAACGGCGGACAGATCAGGTTGCGAACCCGGGCAACGGAGTTTCCCGGCACGCCGGTTATTGTGCGCCATGCCGTAGCTCTCGCGGTCACCGACAATGGTTGCGGCATGGATGGCGCCACGCGGGCGCGTCTCTTCGAGCCTTTCTTTACCACCAAGAATCCCGGCGAGGGCACCGGCCTCGGCTTGGCCACCGTGCAACGCATCGTCAGCGCGGCTGGTGGTGTCATCGAGGTGCAGAGCGAACCGGGCTGCGGCACTTCAATCGAAGTGTTTTTCCCCGCCCTCGAATCTGGCACAGGCACGAAGTCGATCCCCGAGTCATCGATCCCAGAGTCGTCGATCCCCGAATCGTCGGACGAGAATGGTTCGAGCGGGAACGGTTGATTGAGTTGCTCGTCAAATTATGTCCAGTCAGGTTGCACCCAGGAGATTCACTATGTTCAGCGCATCCACCGCCGCCGTGCTCACCCACAGCCGCCCGCCGCAAATCGAAGGCGCAAATTTTCTCAACCTTCTCATCGTCGATGACGACCGCTCCATCCGCGAGGCTTGCCGCGAGGTGGCCCAGTCGCTCGGCTTCAACACGCAGACGGCCGAATCCGCCGAACAGGCCTATCGCTTGCTCGACTCTTCGAGCACCGACGCCGTGCTCCTCGACCTGCGCCTGCCCGGCTCGGGCGGCCTCGATGCGCTGCATAACATCCGCAAGCATCGCGCGGAGGCGCTGGTGATCGTCGTGACGGGACATGGCACGGTGCAGTCGGCGGTGCAGGCGATGAAGGATGGCGCCTATGACTACGTCACCAAGCCTTTCAGCATGGAAGAGCTGCGGCTGCTCCTGGAGCGCGTGGCGGGGCATCTGCGATTGAAGAGCGAAAATCGAGTGCTGCGCGAGACCATCAAATCGCGGCAGGGCTTCGGCAACATCATCGGGCGGGCGCCCGATATGGAAAAGCTCTACCGCATCATCGCCAAAGCGGGACAGAGCGTGCATCCCGTGCTCATTCTGGGCGAGAGCGGCACGGGCAAGGAGTTGGTCGCGAAGTCGATTCACTTCTCCGGAATCTTTCGCAACAAGCCGTTCATTCCTGTCGATTGCGGATCGCTGGTGCCAACTTTGATCGAGAGCGAGCTCTTCGGCCACGTGCGCGGCGCCTTCACCGGCGCGACTAATCCGAAGGATGGATTGCTGGCGATCGCCGAAGGCGGCACGGTATTTCTCGATGAGATTGGCGAACTGCCCGTCGACTTGCAGGCCAAGCTGCTGCGGGCGATTCAGGAGAAGGAGATTCGTCCGGTCGGCAGCGTGAAGCGGGTTGCTATTAATGTGCGGATCCTGGCCGCCACGAATCGCGACCTGGAACGGTCGGTTGCTGAAGGCACCTTCCGCCGCGATCTTTTTTTCCGGCTGAACGTGCTCACGCTGCGCATTCCGCCGCTGCGCGAGCGGCGGCAGGATATCCCGCTGCTGGTCGCCCATATTCTGGAGCGCATCGGGCATGACGCAGGCGTAGAAAAAAAGATTTCAGACGAGGCGCTCAAGGCGCTCTTGAATTATGACTGGCCGGGAAACGTCCGCGAACTGGAGAATTCGCTCGAACGGGCATGCGCGCTGAGCAGCGCACAGGAGATTCAACTGCGCGACCTGCCTACACAGATTTATGGCGCGCCCGCGGACATGATGGCGATGAGCCAGCCGACGAATGGTATCGTCCCGATGGCAGAATTGGAGAAGCAGACCATTCTCAGCGCACTGACCCAAGTCAACGGCGACAAAATGCTGGCGGCGCGGCTGCTTGGCATCGGCAAGACCACGCTCTACCGCAAGCTGAAGGAGTATGAGGCGAGGTAGCGGGGCCGAACTGGCAATCTAGAAATTTTAAATTTAGTTTTGATTGGTGATGGCGAGGCTCGCGTGTTTTGTTGAGGTTGAATTAGAGATCACAAATTACCAATTACAAATTGCCCAAGACCCATCCCGCCCAAAACGGAACGCCCCGCTGAAGCCTGTTTCGATAACTCATTGGTTTTTCAGGGACTGACAATTGGCCCGCGAGTTGCGAAGAGTGGGGCATGATTCTTCTAGTGACGCCCAATGAGCGCGCCCCTGAATGCGCCGCGGCGCTGCGTGGGGCAATCGGCGAAGAAGTGGTGGTAGCGGAAAGCTTGCCCAGGGCGGTCACACTTCTGCGGGCGGGCTGTTACCTGGCGGCGGTGCTCGATCAATACCTTCTCGAAGCTGAGCCCCGCGAGGCCGATACCACACTTGAACATTTAGGCACTGCCATCCCGGTGCAGGTTAATTTTGCGATCAGCGGTATGGAGCGCCTGGTGCGGGATGTTCGCGCCGCGGTGCAGCGCCGCAAGCGCGAAGAACTACAGGCGCGGCAATCCGCCCTGAGCCGTCTGCAAAGCGAACTGAACGACACAGTAACCGCTTTGCTGCTCTCCAGCGAACTCGCTCTGGATACACCGGAATTGCCTTTGGCGGCCAGCGAAAAACTACAGTCTGTCCACGAACTGGTGAAGAAACTGCGCCGACAGTTAGAAGGGACAGGGCTGGCACACGAACCCCAACAGGCGGCTGGTGCGTAACCGATTGGGGATCGAGAGATGCCGAATCGGCCGCTCGGTGGGCGCCGCGACCCTAAGTAACCTCGCTTGTTACCACCTACGGCGGTGATTTGGCCGATTGCTACGTGAGATGCCTATGCGATGTCATGGCGAGCCACCGTGCAACCCTTCACCTGTGGTTTTTCTACTGAAGGGCTCCGCCGGATGAATGAACGTGCCAACCCTCGCCTGGTCCGGCGATGCAGCATCTTCGCCTCTGTCTCCGCTGTGTTTGCGGTGGTGGTGGGGCTGTCGGTGCTGGTGGGCTGGACGCTTCACATCAAGATTCTGCTCACTTGGGGAGCGGCCACGACGATGGCGCCGAACGCCGCCGCCTGCTCTGTGCTGGCGGGCGTTTCTTTGTGGCTGCTGCGGAACAAAGACAAGCAGCGTGTCGCACGGGTGGCGAACCTTGTCGCCAGGGCCGCGGCGGCCGTCATCGCACTGGTGGGCGTCCTCACTCTGGCGGAGCATCTGTTCGTCCTCGACCTTGGCATCGACCGGTTATTGTTGGCGACAGATCCTGCGCTTGCGATGGCTGGCGTTCGCGTTCGCATGTCCCCGATTGCGGCTGTGGTTTTTCTACTGTTCGGTCTAGCGCTGTGGCTGATGGATTGGCGGACGCTACGCGACGATTGGCCTACCCAGTTTTTTTCTCTCGGGGCGGCGATGGGTGCCGCTTTTGGGCTCCTCGGCTTGGTTGTGGGGCCTGCGGTGTCCCCAATCACACTGGCTTTGCCGGCCGTCATAGCCTACTTTGCCCTGGCCTTCGGCATTGTCTGTACCCGCTCACCCTGGGCCCTCGGCGGCCTGCTGACCAGCGACTCGCGGGGTGCGCGGTTGCTGCGCAAAACGGTTCCCGCCGGTCTGCTCGGGCTAAGCCTGATCGGCTGGTTGATCTCGAAACCACTGCTTACAGAGGCTCACTTCACCTGGACGGAAGTGAGCGCGCTCGCCATATTGTGCAGCGTCATACTGTCGGGCTTCATTGCCTGGATCGCTTTCATCGTCGATCGCGGCGACAACGAACGAAAAAAACTGGAGGCGGCACTACAAATCAGCAAGGAGCAACTCGACCGGCTGGTGGATCGCATCGATGCCCGTATCGACCAACCGCAAGCCGAGGTGAAGTTACGCCGGAAGGTAACGGTCGGGTTTGCCTTCGCCATCATTCTCACCAGTTTGCTCGGTTATTTTTCGTGGCGCATGGCACAGCAATCGGCGGACGATGCCGCCTGGGTCGCTCAAACGCATGAAGTGTCAACCACGCTGGAGCTCACACTCCGACATCTGGTCGATGTGGAGACGGGAGGGCGTGGTTTTGTTCTCACTGGAAGTGAGCCATTCCTGGAGCCTTACGAAGCGGGAAGACATGCGGCCGTCCAGGACCTCCGCACACTGCGCGTGCTGGTGGCAGACAACACCGCTCAGGAACAGCGATTGAGCACGCTCGAAGAGCAGGTGGATGGCAGGATCGGATCCACCCGGAAACTCGTAAACTTGCGTCAGACCACGGGAAAACCTCCCACCGATGCCCAGCTTGAACCGGGCAAACAGCTCATGGATGGGGCGCGCGCCACGATCGCGGGAATGGAAGGGGCGGAAAATCTTCTCCTGGAACAGCGCTTGCAGAGTGCCCGCGCCGCCAGCCGCATCAACATTTCTGTCATCGTCTTGGGGTCGGTTGTGGGCGTGATCTTCCTCTCCGTAGCTGGAGCCACCGTCAGCCGCGAGATTGGCATCAGCGCCCGGGCGCGCGCCCAGGTCAGTTCTCTGAACGCGGACCTGGAACGGCGCGTGGCCGAGCGCACCGCCGCATTGGGTGAAAGCGAAGGCCGCCTCGCCGGCGTGATCCAGTCGGCCATGGACTCGATTATCACCGTGGATGATGAGCAGCGAGTCGTGTTGTTCAACGGCGCGGCCGAAAGAACCTTTCTCTGTCCCACAGCGGAAGCAATGGGACAGCCCATCAATCGTTTCATTCCTCAATCCTTCCGCGGAGCTCACACGCAGCACATTCACAGATTCGGCGACACCGACGTCACCAGTCGGGCCATGGGGCCAACGACTCTATTGCGAGCGCTTCGCGCCGACGGCCAGGAATTTCAGATTGAGGCTTCCATCTCGCAAGTGGTCACCGGCGGAAAAAAACTTTTCACTGTAATCCTGCGGGACGTCACCGAGCGAGTGCTGATGACGGAAGCACGCGAACGTCTCGCCGCCATCGTCGAGTCTTCCGACGACGCCATTATCAGCAAGACTTTAGACGGAACCATCACTGCCTGGAATCACGGTGCCGAAAAGATTTTCGGATACACAGCAGCCGAGGCGGTAGGCCAACCGGTGGCGATCCTCATACCACCCGAACGCGCGAATGAAGGACTAGAAATTCTGGCGCGCATCGGCCGCGGGGCAAGCGTCGAGCACTTTGAAACCATCCGCGTGCGGAAGGATGGTAAACTGATTGACGTTTCCGCCACCATCTCGCCGATCCGCGACAATAACGGTGTGATTGTTGGCGCTTCAAAAGTTGCCCGCGACATCACCGAACGCAAGCGGGCGGCAGAGGCTCTGCGCGAGCAAGCCCAGGTTATGGACTCGGCCCAGGTGTTTGTACGCGATATGGAGAGCCGCGTCGTGTTCTGGCCTAAAGGCGCGGAGGAACTTTATGGTTTCACCTCGCAGGAGGCATTGGGCATCCTTTCCCACGATCTTTTCCATACTCAATTTCCAGAACCGTTGGAGACCATCGAGATAAAGCTGTTTGAAACTGGCATGTGGGAAGGCGAACTGATCCACCGCAAGCGTGACGGTAGCATCATCGTCGTCTCCAGCGCCTGGGTATTGCATCGCGATAGCCAAGGGCGGCCCGTTCGTATCCTGGAAACCAACATCGACATCACCGCGAGCAAGCGAGCCGCGGAAGAGCTCTCGGTGCAAGCGGAGGAACTGGCACGTTCGCGAAAAGCCTTAGAGGCGCAGACTGTCATGTTCAAGCTGGTCCTCGACAACATGGGCGAGGGCTTGATTGCGGCCGACGAGGATGGCCGCTTTCGCATCTGGAATGATGCCGCGCACAAACTGATGGGCCGCGGGCCAGAGGATTTGCCCACCGAGCAGTGGACTCCGCACTACAACGTCTTTCTGCCGGACGGAATCACGCCGTATCCGCCGGATCGTCTCCCGCTGGTGCGGGCTCTGCATGGGGAATCGGTGCGGGTGGAATTGATCGTGCAGCCGCCGGAGAGTCTGCCGGGGAAATTTCTGGAAGTCACGGCGCGACCTCTCAGGGACGCGGCGGGCGGCTTGTGCGGAGGTGTCGCCGTTCTGCACGACATTAGCGAGCGGAAACAGGTGGAGGCGGCTCTGGCCGGGCAGGCGGAAGAATTGTCCCGGCAAACGGAAGAATTGATCCGTTCCGGGCAGGCCCTCGAAATCCAGACCCTCACTCTCCGGTCGGTGCTGGACAGCATGTCCGAGGGGTTGGTTGTGGCCGATGAGCAGGGGAAATTCACCATCTGGAACCCCGCAGCGGAGAGCATCATTGGTCTCGGCCCAACCAAGCTGCCGAGCGAGGCATGGCCCGCACACTACGGTTTCTTCTTGCCTGACACCGTGACCCCTTTGTTGCCGCAGCAAGATCCGCTAATACGCGCCCTTCACGGGGAGGTCTGCACCGCCGAGATGTTTGTGCGCAATCCGAAAACCCCCGCGGGGGTTTGGATCGAGGCTAGCGCGAGTCCTTTGATCGACAAGAACGGAATCGCCCATGGCGGGGTGACCGCGTTTCGCGATATCACGCAGAGAAAAGCAGACGAGCGCGAGATCCGACAACTCAACGATGAACTGGAAATCCGAGTGCTGGAGCGGACAGCGCAACTGGAAGCCGCCAACCAAGAACTGGAAGCCTTCAGTTACTCGGTATCGCACGACCTGCGCGCCCCTTTACGCCACATTAGCGGCTTTTCTCAGATGCTGGTGGAAGAACTCGGCGGGAGCCTCAATCCCGACTGTCAACGCTACCTTGATCGCATCCTGGCGGGGACGCTCAAGATGGGCCTGCTGGTCGACGAATTGCTCAACCTGGCGCGAGTCGGCCGCCATGCGCTCAATCGCCGGCCGACCGAACTGAACGACATCGTAGCCGAGGTGATTGCCATGCTCGAGTCAGAAAGCGAAGGGCGCCGTGTCGAGTGGATAATCGCCGATCTGCCCACTATCGAATGCGATCCCGTACTGGTGAAGCAGATTTTTCAGAACTTGCTGACCAATGCGCTGAAGTTTACGCGGCCGCGCGCGCGCGCGGTGATTGAAGTAAGCCAGGTCGAAATACGGAATGAGGGCCAGCGCATCTTCATGGTGAGGGACAACGGCATCGGCTTCAGCATGAAGTATGTCGATAAGTTGTTTGGAGTGTTTCAACGCCTGCATCAGGCGGATGAGTTTGAAGGCACCGGCATAGGTCTGGCCACCGTGCAACGCATTGTGCAAAAACATGGCGGCCGCGTCTGGGCTGAAGGCGAAGTCGACAAGGGTGCAACGTTCTATTTCACGCTGGGTCCGGGGAAGAAAGTGGAAGCGAAAAGTAATGGAGCGACGGCGGGAGGCCAATCATGAGCTCAGAAAATCTCGACATACTGCTGGTGGAAGATAATCAGGATGATTTGGATCTCGCCCTGCATGCGCTGCGGCGCGAGAACCTGGCAAACAAAATCCTGGTGGTACGCGACGGCGAGGAAGCGCTCGACTTTCTATTTTGTCGCGGGAAGTTCGCAGGTCGATCGGTCGATCCCCCGCCGAAGCTGGTGCTGCTCGACTTGAAACTACCCAAAGTCGATGGCCTGGAAGTGCTCAAACAGGTTAAAACCGATTCCCGACTGAGGAGCATCCCGGTGGTGATCATGACCTCATCGAAAGAAGAGCGTGACTTGGCCGCCGGTTACCATCTGGGGGCTAACAGCTATATTCAAAAGCCGGTCGACTTCGAGAAGTTCCGGAGCACGGTGAAGACCATCGGACTGTACTGGCTGGTCATCAATCAGCCTCCGATAGCGCAAGATTCCTCGCCTGTCGCCGGAACTACTCTCGCCGGAACTAAATCATGACCACCGCTAACGCTTCCACGCTCGCAACGATTCCGCTTCACGTCTTGCACGTCGAAGACAGCGACATGGACGCGGAACTGATCGCGCAGGCTGTGCGCAAGGGAGGCTTCGCGGTCACCACTACGGTAGTGCAAACCGAAGCTGCCTTCGAGCGGCAACTTCGGGCCCACCCTCCGGATATCGTGCTCGCCGACTACAACCTGCCGCAGTGGAAAGGTGTGGAAGCGGTGGAAGTGCTGCGCCGCGAAGGGTTGGATATTCCGCTGATTCTCGTCTCTGGCGCGCTCGGAGACGTTACGGCGGTGGAGTGTATCAAACGCGGGGTCACGGATTACGTCCTGAAAGATGGGCTGGCGCGGCTGCCCGAAGCCATTCGGCGCGCTTTGCAGGAAAAAAATCTGCTTCGTCAGCGGCGGCAGGCCGAAGAAGCTCTGGCGCGCAAGGTTGAGCAACTGGCCCGTTCCAATGCGGAACTGGAGCAGTTCGCCTATATCGCGTCGCACGATTTGCAAGAACCGTTGCGCATGGTCGCCGCCTACACCCAACTGTTGGCCGAACGCTATCGCGGCAAACTCGACGACAACGCCGACAAATTCATCGGCTACGCCAGCGAGGGCGCGCTGCGCATGCAGACGCTCATTCAAGATCTGCTGGCATTTTCCCGGGTTGGCCGAGGTTGTGACGCGTGTGTCGAGGTCAACTGTGAAACGTTGATGGCGGAGGTTCTGCAAAACCTCGAACCAGCGATCAAGGAAAGCGGCGCAGAGGTCACCCATGCGGCGCTGCCGGTGGTGTGGGCCGACCGCTCACAGATGGCGCAGGTCTTGCAGAATCTGATCGGAAACGCCATCAAGTTTCGCGGCAGCGAGGCGCCCAAAATCTTCGTGCAGGCGGAGAAAACCGACGGGCATTGGCTGTTCAGCGTGCGCGATAACGGAATTGGCGTTGCTCCCGAACATGTCGATAGTATTTTTGTGGTCTTCCAGCGGCTGCACACTCGCACGGAGTATCCGGGCAATGGAATTGGCCTGTCGATTTGCAAGAAGATCATTGAACGCTGTGGTGGAAAAATCTGGATCGAGTCGAATGCCGGCCATGGTTCGATCTTCAAATTCACACTGCCCGGGCATGCGGCGGAGGAAAAAGAGTCTTGCCCCATGCGAATTGCCGCATCCGCAAACGCGTCCTAGAAGCTTGGCCCGAAGCCGGCCACAACCGATTCAGTTGCACGGCCCGATCATTTACAAATCTCTACCCACTCCTTTTGCAAGCCGGACAGGGACAGGACGTTCTTCAGGAAAGAAAGCGAGGTACCAATGGAGAACCGAACGACCGTGCTTTACGTGGACGATAATCCAAAATCCAGCCGATTGTTGAGCGGTGTTCTGGAAGAATGCGGTTTTCAAGTGATTACGATGAATGATCCCATGCAGGCGCTCGCGCTCTGCCAAAAGACCTATTTCGATCTCGCCCTTATTGATTATGAAATGCCTTCGATGTCGGGCGCGGAACTTGCCCGGGAGCTTAAATTCTTCGTCCCCGACAGCCCGGTGGTGCTGCTCTCCGGCCGTCAGTCATTGCCGAAATCGGAACTGGCGTTTGTGGATGCGCACTTCGGGTTTGGCACATCGCTCGACGATCTGCTATGGACGATGAGGATTCTAGTGCAGCCAAAAGTGGTCGCATTGCACGATCACCGCGGCGATCCGCGCACTATGACGCAGTGGGCGGACTCGACATAAAGCAGTACTCGGTGCTTGGAGGACATCTCGTAATGAATCTGGTGAGTAAACGAGTTGCATCCTCAGGGGCTAAACAGTTTGCCGAAAAACTCGATCTCGAGGCGCAGCCCCTAAAAAGGGGCGTCTAATTCCTGAGCAGTTACGGTATCGCTAAAGCGATACCGTGATACGAAACGCGAGTTTTTTAGCAAACTGTGACGCCCTTGTCTTTAAGGGCCTTTGCGGCACGGCTGATGCCGTGCTCTACCCAAAACCGATTCATGAGATCGCTTCCCAGGACCCAGAATCGATAGCGCCGGCTGTCTTTGAGGTTTGGCTGGCTACTGGGTACTTTCTTCAAGAAAAGGCTTTCCTGTCAGGTCCGAACCCCCTAAACTATGTTCAGGCAGGCCGAGGGCGCTCCCAGCCCTCGAATTTCGGGGGTTCTGTGCGCGTACTGGTTACGGCCGACACGTTCAGCGGAGTGTGGACTTACTCGCGCGAACTGGTATCAGGACTGGTCACTCACGGCGCCCAGGTTACGCTGGTCAGCTTCGGAGAAATTCCGCTTCCCCATCAGACCGCATGGATGGATTCGCTGCACGGCCTGGAATATATTCCCACCGCTTTTCGTCTCGACTGGATGCAGGAAGGGGTGCAGGACTTCCACGCGGCACAGGATTATTTGTGCGCGATCATACGCGACACGCGCCCCGATTTTCTGCATTTGAATCAGCTCAGTTTTGGAGCGCTGCCGGTGGCGACGCCGCGCCTGGTGGTGGCGCACGGCGATGTGATCACCTGGTGGCTAAGCATCCACGGACATGAACCGGCCGCCTCGGCCTGGCTGAAGTGGTACCGCGAAACGATGATCGCCGGACTGAAGCGCGCCGAGACTGTGGTCACCACTTCGCGCTGGATGGAAGAGATGTTGCGCATCGCCTACGGCGACGGCTTCGAAGGACACGTCATTCCTCCCGGCCGCAATCCGATTTATTTCAATCCTTTTGTGACCAAGGAAGAGTCGGTGCTCGCTATCGGCCGCTTGTGGGATACGGGGAAGCAGGTAGCTTTGCTGACCCAGCACACCCACCGCTTGCCGGTGTGCATCGTCGGAGCCGATAACCCAATCCCGGCGCCGGCGGTGCCCATTCGGGCCGATGTTCGCGTGTCCACGGGAGAGCACGAGATCTCGGTCAAGGGCGCGCAAACGGAATCGCAACTGCGCTCGCTCTATAGCAAGTCGACAATTTTTGCGGCCACTTCGCAGTATGAGCCCACAGGACTGGCGTCGGTGGAAGCCGCTTTCTCGCGCTGCGCGCTGGTGGCGAATGACACAGAGGTCTATCGCGAACTCTGGGGCGACGCGGCCTTGTACTTCGAGCGCAACAACGCCGATAGTCTGAGCGAGATTCTCACGCAGTTGAATGGAGACAGCGAACTGGCGCGCCTCTACGGCACGCGCGCCTACAATCGCGCCCGCGAGCGCTTCACCGCGCGCCGGATGGTGGACGACTATATGCGGTTGTACAGACGCTTGCGCGGTTCGAAGGTGTCCGCGGCGTAACCGGGGTGGAATCTAATCCCGCCTTAGTGCAGTAAACCGACCATTGTAGGCAAGGTTTTTGCCATCTGCCCGACTAGTTCGTTGGATTTCATCTTTCCTTAATATTGCAGTCATGTTGCAGAAACATATGCCGCCTAATGTTCTCCAAGCTTCCGCCATGCGGCAGGTCCTGTGCCCTGCGCCAGGCAATTTCCAGGAAACGGAGAACACAGCATGTTTGATCAGCAGCAAACCCTTGCCACTTTCAGGCGGGCGATGGCGTCACTACTGACGATAGCCATTGCCCTGGGACCGACCGTTGCTCCCGCATTTGCCTCGTCCGCTAAACCGGCAACTCGTCGCGCTGTAGCCCACGCCACAGCCACGCCGATTCAATATTTGGTCGTGATTTTCAATGAGAACATTTCCTTCGACCACTACTTCGGAACCTATCCCAACGCGCTCAATCCGAAATTTGAAAACAAGTTCGTGGCGAAGGCCAATACGCCTACCGTCAACGGGCTGACGAATGCTCTGCTGAATGCCAATCCGAATCTCAACCCTGCTAACGGAACGGGCGCCACCAATCCGTACCGACTCGACGTTACGCAGGCTGCGACTGCCGACCAGGATCATGACTACCAACCCGAGCAACAGGCGTCAGACGCGGGTTTGATGGACCTGTTCCCGCTTTACACAGGGACCGCCGGACCGCCGCCGGGAGGTGGGGGAATTAATAATACGAATGGCCTGGTCATGGGCTATTACGACGGAAACACGGTCACTGGCCTGTGGAATTATGCGCAGAATTTCGTTTTGAGCGATAACTCCTACGGAAGCACTTTCGGCCCGTCGTCGGTTGGTGTGATGAACCTTGTGGCTGGCCAGACCAATGGCGTGGTCGCGTACTTGAATGGAACTGGAAGCTTTGTCCCCGGCGGACCCGATGGATCGCTGACCAACATTGACGATCCCGATCCGATCGGGGATGTCTGCTCCAGCCCCACTCGCAATCAGGCACAAATGGGAGGTGTAACGATTGGCGACCTGTTGAATGCCGCTGGAGTAACCTGGGGTGGTTTCATGGGCGGATTCAATCTGTCCATCGTGAATCCGAACGGCAGCACAGGTTGCAGCCGCAGCACGACCTCGAACATCACAGGAGTCAAGGAAACCGATTACATCGCCCACCACTCGTTGTTCGGTTATTGGCCGTCGGTCGCCAATCCCAATCACACCCGGCCCGCCTCGATTTCTGAAATCGGAAATGCCGGTCCCGCCAACCATCAGTATGATATCGAAGACTTCTACGCCGCGGTTCAGGCTGGCTATCAGCCGGCAGTGAGCTTCCTGAAGGCTCCCGCCTATCAGGACGCCCACGCCGGTTACTCTGACCCGATCGACGAACAGAACTTCATCGTGAATACGATCAACTTCCTGGAAAATCCCAATAACAATCCAAACTGGGACAGCACTGCCGTGGTCATCATGTATGACGACTCCGACGGCTGGTATGACCACGTGCTCGGCCCCATCGTCAACACCTCGACTGGCCCGTTGGATGCTCTGACCGGACCAGGAGTTTGCGGCACGGCGGCTACCTCATTGCCTGGATATGCTGGCGCGGCGGTCAATCCGCACGCTCTGGGACGCTGCGGTTACGGCCCGAGATTGCCGTTGCTGGTCGTTTCGCCGTGGGCGAAAGACAACTTCGTCGACCATCAGGTAACCGACCAGTCGTCCATCATCCACTTCATCGAAGACAACTGGCTGGGCGGGCAGCGCATTGGCAATGGTTCCTTCGATGGCATTGCAAACTCCATCGTCCAGGATTTCGACTTCGCGAAAATACGAAGCAATGGAACGCTATGCTTGAATCCGGAGACGGGAGAAAAAGAAAGCCCCTCGAAGTGCGGGCTGTAACTCGAAAGGCGTAACGCATTGGAGGCGGGCATGCGAAAATCGATTCGCGTGCCCGCTCTTCTTTTTGCGCCTGCGCTTAATTTATCTGCGACGCAGAAGTGCATCGCCTCTCAAACACTGAAAGTAAGGAGATCCGACATTGGGGATTACCCGAAGGGCGTTTCTGGCGCAGGGCGGAATGGCCACCATGACGCTCGCCATGCGCCGGGCTGCAGCCCAAACCGCGCCCGCCATACATGAATCCCCTGCCACTCAGAAATCCAGGGAGCGCACCCTGCTTAATGCCAGGTCGCTCGCGCCGTTCGTCGACCCGCTGCCGGTGCCAGAGATCATTCAGGCCAGCGGACATCGGCCGAGCCCGGACAATCCTGCGGTGCAACTTCCCTACTACCGCGTGGCCATGCGGCAGTTCGAAACAAAAATCCACCGCGACTTGAAGCCAACTCGTCTGTGGGGATACGCGGCCACTTCGCCTGGACCGACGTTTGAAACGCGCAGCGGGCGGGGCTTGCTGGTGGAGTGGGTCAACGAACTTCCGGAAACCCATTTTCTTCCTATCGACCACAGCATTCATGGCGCCGAGGCGGACAAGCCCGAAGTGCGGGCGGTTGTGCATCTGCATGGGGCGAAGGCTCCGCCTGCGAGCGACGGTTACCCTGAGAATTGGTATGTGCCGGGCAAGTCGGCGGTGTGCCACTATCCCAACCAGCAGGACGCGGCCATGCTGTGGTACCACGATCACGCCCTGGGCATTAATCGGCTGAATGTTTTTGCGGGACTGCTTGGCGGGTTTTTCGTGCGCGACGATTTCGAAGACGAATTGAATCTGCCGCGCGGCAAATGCGAGATTCCGCTGGTAATTTACGACCGGCTTTTTGATCTCGAGGGACAGCTGAACTACCCGGTGTCAGGCGATGCGAAATCGGCGTGGGTACCAGAAGTTTTTGGCGATGCGATTCTGATCAATGGCAAACTCTTCCCTTATCTCGAAGTCGAACCGCGCAAGTATCGTTTCCGCGTGCTTAACGCAGCGAACGGCCGCTTTTTTCATTTGACGCTAAACGATTCCCAGTCAAGCAAGCTTCAAACTCTCCACCAGATCGGCACCGATCAGGGATTACTGTCCGCGCCCGTTCCATTGCAACGTTTGTCGGTTGCGCCGGCCGAGCGCGCTGATGTGATCGTCGATTTTTCCTTGAGTGCCGGGTCGAATGTGATTCTCAAGAACGACAATCTCGAGGTAATGCAATTTCGTGTAGCAGCAAAAGGTCCGCGCGATGAAAGCGCACTGCCGCAAACTCTCCGGCCAGTTCCGAAGATTCTCGAGTCCTCGGCGGTAAAGACTCGCATGTTGTCTCTGGTGGAAGTTGACGATCTCGTACAACGCCCGATGAAGATGTTATTGAACAACACCCACTGGAGCATGCCGGTGACGGAGAATCCAGTTCTCGACTCGGTTGAGATTTGGAATCTCATTAACACGACGGACGACGCCCATCCCATTCACCTGCATCTCGTGAAGTTTCAGATTCTCGACCGCCGCGCCTTCAATATCGCTGCCTACTGGATGCACAACGAAATCACCTATAAAGGCCCGGCAATGCCTCCCGAACCGGGCGAGGCTGGGTGGAAAGATACGGTGCGCGCCGATCCTGGCATGGTGACGCGCATCATCATCCGCTTCGAGGGATTCACCGGACGCTACGTGTGGCACTGTCATGTGCTGGAACACGAGGACAACGAAATGATGCGGCCGTTTGACGTGGTGGCGTCCCCATCACGCTGAAGCCGTGCGCGATGGGGACGCCAACCTGGATCACCCAGTTCGTGAATGGGAAACCGAGTACCCAGCTTTACGGAGCAGGTACCACGCTGGCGTCCTTCACGTAGAAGTCGGCGTTGAAAAGTGAGTAGACAATGAATTCGGTCGCCGGGGTCACGCCGTTCGGAACCCTGGAAAAGTGAAACCAGCGCCCCGTCTCGCAGGTCGCCTCATCGAGTCCTGTATCGCCCCCGTCGCCAGTGCCGATCAAGACGCAGCCGCTGTTAACGTAAACCCAAAGGGACGCGAGTGTGTTCGTCTGCTGGCTGCGAAAGGGCGTCTGGACAATGCCGTTTGCATTCCCATCGGTTATGACGTGCATCATGTAACCGCTGGTCCCAGGGAGTGTCGATGGCACTAACACGGTGGAAATGTCATCTCCCCCTTGCGAACAGTTGTTGACCCAAACGCTCCAATCGGCGGCGGCTGAGTTTCCCGCGTAACAGAAATTGCTATAGGAAACGGGCGTGCCAGGCGGAACCCCAGCCGCCGGTGTATTGAAGCTCGGATTCGAAAGCACATTTTGTGACCAAAGCCCCAGCGGAACAACGCAGACCAGAATTGCCTGGGCCAGAAGAGTTCTCAGTAATCGTTGCAGCATCTCGATATCTCCCGTTCGGTGTATTTCAAATCGCCCTCAGTGTTAATAGTGTCCTCAGTTGGAAAAACGTTTCGGTGCAATTAGCGACCATTGGGCGGGCGGCGATTTGAGCCGACGAAGGTGTTTCGACTACGCCAGGACTTGTCTAGAAGACATCTCGTAATGAATCGGGTGAGTAAACTAGCCGCTTCCTCAGGGGCTAAAGCCCTTGTCGTTACTGGGTTTGCGGCACGGGCCGAGGCCGTGCCCTAGCCAAAGCCGATTCATGAGATAGCTTCTACTTAATTGTTGCCCTGGGGCCACGCATCGAAGAGCGTGGTTGCGTTCACTGAGCCGAGTCCGGTGGCGAGATCGTAGCCGACGGTCGCCGGGTACGCTGGCGCGCTGGAAGATGTGGAGGTTGAGAGTTCTCCGATAATCTTGGTGCCGTTGCCAAAGCAATCGTAAGAGAGCTTGGAGCCTTGGCCGCAAGGAATATCCATGTCGCCCTGCGTGACGTCGTTAAAGATGCAGGACGCGGCGGGCAGTCCACCGCTGGTTTGACTCGCATTGCAGATCTTCGTTCCTTGAGTAGCGAACTGACTCGCCGCTAGCGCATAGTATACGTAGTTAGCGTTTCCCTGCCGTCCATATTTCTGATCGATCAGGGCTTGAATGCCCGCCATCGCGGGCGAAGCGAAGGATGTGCCGCCACCACCCTCGAGCAGCGCGTCGTTCGTAGCGGTGCAGGGCGCGCCGCCTTCGTTCTTATCCGACATGCACTCGACCAGGAAACTTCCCCAAACGCCGTCCGCGGAGAAGAGCGCAAGATCGGGTTGGTCGCGCTCACCGTCATTTGGAATCCCCGGAACACCCGCCTGCCAAGAGGGCTTGGGATTGCCTTGACAGGTTCCGCTGACGACGCCGGGAATCGACGGCACTCCGGTGAAGCAAGTGCTGGGACCGCCGCTGCCGCTCACTGAATACCTGAGTTCCTTGCCGAGTTTGCTGTGGCAGAATCCTGAGGTTCCGTAGGATTGCGTGTAGCTGCCTAAGGCGAATATTGGATCGCTGTAGATGAGTTCGCTGGTGCAACCGTCGTTCCATGGAATCTCGGGGATATACGACAGTGCGGAAGCCTTGGTTTGCGGATCATTCTTGGCGCTCCAATAATCGCTGATCGGAACGCCATTAACGTCCTGGTTGTACTGGGCCATAAAATCGGTGCCGCCCACATCGACCGCATAGGCCGAGGCGGTGTTGTCGCCGCTGTTGATGCCGAGATGCGAAAGAAAACCTTCAACCGGCGAGCATTCGTCGGCGCCGGTGTCTCCCTGCGCGATGAAGAAAGTGGTGCCGAGCGCTGTGGCAATCTGGGCTTCGCGATTCTCGAGTGCAATCTCGGTCTGGCCCGTGATCGTTTCGCACAAACCGTAGCTGTCGGAAATGATGTCGGGCGGTTCGAGATCTAAAAGATTAAGGATGGCGAGATCAAGCCCGGAGACGCCGCGAGCACTGTGGCACGCGGAAAGCTCTATGTTCGCGTCAGGAGCGGCCACGCTCGCCCACTCGACATCGAGCGCGGCTTCGATCTCGTCTCCATTCTGACCTGGGTTCTTGCAGTTCGGATAAATCTGTTTGAAGTTACCGTCCTTGAAACTTTTCAGACCGAAGGTGTCGCGAAAGTCGGACCAATCTGATACATGAGCGAGATTGGAATCCTCGACCAGCGCAATGGTGACGCCTTTGCCGGTAAATCCGCGCTTCCAGAGCGGGAGCACGTTGTAGATGATGTCGAAGTCATAGGGGCTGACGGTGTGAAAAGTTTGTCCCTGATATTTGACGTTGAAGCGCGGGTGCCACTCATGCGTAGCAGGGTTATAGGCAACGGGGCCAAGCTGTATGGAATGCGGCTTGGGATAAAAATCGTGCAATGAGGCGATGCCCTGGATAGCCGAAGCGAGTGCCGCGGGAATCCGCGGATCGCTCATGTTGGCAATATGTTTCTCGCCGTTCGGCAAAACCAGATTGTGGATCGCAGTATGGAAAGCTTCACGAATCTGCGCGGCGGTTCCGGCGACGTTGATGATCAAACCATTTTGATAAACGCGATTGACCGAAAAGCCATGCGATTCGAGCCAGCGCGCTATGGTTGCTCGATCCTGTGGAGCAGCTCCGAAACGTTGGCCGAACTGTTGCGGCGTGAGCCAGCGATGGAACTCAGGCGAATCCTGATGGTGCATGGCGTCGATCAGCTTCTCGAGACGCGCTTCAGCTTCGGGCGCAGGCTTGAGCACGACTAACAAGTGATCGAACATCAAGTTGTCCGCCACTGGTCCGCGATCATTTTGGGCGCTGAGCGCGGCGGGAGTCGTGTTACCGGTAAGAGTTGTCAGTTGAGACTCGTCAATGGGATCGGTGATGAGGGATCGGGGCGGAGCAACGGGCGTCTCGGCGAAGGTGGTTGCGGAGAAAATAAACAGAGAGATGGGAATCATGAAACTGAGAAAGCGAAGCCAAGTGCAACGACGCATAGCCGGAATCCTCGAAAGACGCTGAAGAGCAAGTTGGTTCCAGTATGGGGAAAAGAAACCCAGGGGCTCGCAACCCGGCAATGCTAGCCTCTTCCGGCGGGGTCGGTCAAGAAGATCCAGAGTGACCGCTGGGGCAGCTCAGGGTTTATTTAGCACTGTCCGGATCTCGGTATGCTTAAGGCGAAAGCGACGCACCGGCTCTCCAATGATGGTGATGATCAACACACCGGCAACTATGGCCAAGGCTCCCTGGAGAGTCTGCATCGCTCCCAGGGAGACGAGCAAGGTGGTTGCCAACGCGGCTGGCTGGCCAGCCTTTAAAATTAAGGTGAAGAACGTGGTAAGGGTGGCTGCGAGCGTCGTCGCCCATAATCTTTCGGTGGATACAACGCCCGAGGAAATCACGTTGGGCGCACTCCATGCGTGTAACAGATAAACCGCAAGAAAACCGGAGCCTAGACCAATCAAGTGTCCGACAACTATGTTATAGACTCGGGCGCTTCGCACCTGTGGTTGTTCCACCAGTTCATAAGCCGTGGGGCCAAGACTGGCGAAAATCAAAGGCTCTTTCGTGGCCCAACCGATCGCGGCCAGTGCCAGCACCAGACCACCTTCGCCCAGAGTCGCCCAAAACAAATCGGCACGCTGATTCAAGTCGACACCTCCGAACAGCCAGTGAACAGCTTTCCAAATCGATTGTAATGCGGATAGAAGGGCGATATTTAATGCCAGAGCTTTGAGTGAAACGCGAATCTGCGCCTTCGCGGATGGGAAATCTGGTAATGGCTCAGTTTGAAAAATGCATTCCCTCGGCGGCTGAAGCCGCATTGGGAATGCGATGCGTACGGCACGGCTAAAGCCGTGCCCCTTCAAAACAAGTGAAACTGAGCCACTACGCGAAATATCGCGACCTGAGCTTCTCGGCAACCCCATGCTATACTTTTTGGAGCACCTTTTCTGTTAGATCATCCTGTCAGACAAGCAGACGGAGGACGGTATCGACAAGCGTTTTATCCGCATGAATGAGCGCATCCGGGCACGTGAAGTACGCGTGATCGGTGACGAGGGGGAACAGATCGGCGTGATGCCGCCCTTCGAAGCGCTGAAGATGGCCCGCGAAAGAAACCTTGACCTGGTAGAGATTTCCCCGACCGCGCAACCGCCGGTTTGCCGCATCATGGATTACGGGAAATTTCTGTACCAGAACGAAAAGCGCGAGCGCGAAGCCAAGAAGAAACAGAAAGTTATTACGGTTAAAGAAGTAAAGTTTCGTATCAACGTAGACGATCACGACTACGAAACGAAAAAGAATCACGTGCTGCGCTTCCTCGACGAAGGAGACAAGGTGAAAGCGACTATCTTCTTCCGCGGACGCGAAATGACGCGGCAGAGCCTGGGCCGCCAGATTTTGGAACGTCTGATTAAAGACGTGGACCAGAGAGGCTTGGTGGAGTTCCGGCCGCGTCAGGAAGGCAATACGCTGCACCTGATTCTGGCGCCGAATAAGAAAGAAGGCGGAGCGCATTCCAAAGAGAAACCAGCTCCGCCAAAGGCCGCACCGCCGCCCGCGCCGCGAGGCGGCGCGCAAACAGCGTAAAATCAGGAAACGGCATTTAGCGCTTAGCATTTAGCCTTGAGGGGCGGTGTAAGTTTTGGCTAAGTGCTAAATGCTAATAGCTGAGGTTCTATGCCTAAACTAAAAACACACAAAGGCGCTGCCAAGCGCTTCAAGAAAACCGGTACGGGAAAGATTCTGCGTCACAAGGCGGGGTTGCGTCACATCCTGTCATCCAAGGCGAAGAAGCGCAAGAAAAAGCTGGGTCAGCCCACCTTGGTGAGTGACGGAGATTACAAAAAAGCGGCACGAATGATCCCGTACATGTGATGGAGCGACGGCGCCGCTTCGGCTTTGCTGAGGGAGGGCCGCCGTCCTTAACGAGTAGGCAACGACCAAGTCTGCGGAACGCAACACTCCGCAGCGGCGCGTGAAGAGGTCGGGCTTTAGAAATCCCGCTTCCCTCAGGGAAACGTGGTAGAAGCCTCCTTACCTCCAGCCGCCATTTGAAATAAAAAAGGAGAACAGCAATGCCTCGTGTAAAACGCGGAACCAAACGCCGCGCTAAGCGCAAAAAGATTCTTGAACGCGCCAGTGGATATTTCCTAACTAAATCCAAACTCTACCGCTCGGCCAAAGAAGCCGTCGATCGCGCACTCAAGTTCGCCTACTCCGGCCGCAAGCAGAAAAAGCGCCAGTACCGCTCCATCTGGATCGTGCGCATCGGAGCCGCAGCCCGCCTGAATGGTCTGAACTATAACCAGTTCATCAGCGGCCTGAAAAAGGCCGGCGTGGAACTCGACCGCAAAATTCTGGCCGATCTGGCGGTAAACGATCCGGCGGGATTTGGCAATCTGGCGGAGCAGGCGAAGAAGGCGAACGCGGCGACCGCGACAGCGTAACTTCCAACTTTCAGTCGTAAGTTATCAGGTCACTAAGATTTGTCATCCCGAGCAGCTCTTGCGAGGGATCTGCAGTTTTCGCGGTGTGGAGGAACTGCAGATCCCTCGCTTCGCTCGGGATGACAATTTCGTTAAGAGTTTGTCGGGAAGCATGCCTTACACAGTTCCCAAACTAACCGACTTCTCCGCCGCGGCGCTCGACAGCGCCGTCCGCGAAGTTCTGTCTGCGGTGGAGCAGGAATTGGCAGCGATTAACTCCGAGAGCGAATGGAAAGTGTTTCGCGATCGCTGGATGTCGCGCAAGAACGGCATTCTTACTCACCTTAACAATCTCTGGCTCAAAACCGCGCCCGGACCGAGCAAGCGCGATGTGGGCCAGCGCGTCAACGAAATTAAAGCCAGAGTCGAGCAAGCAGTGGATGGGACGATTATTAGAATCCAAAGCCAGACTCCCTCAAGCAAACACGCCGCCGATCATCTCGACATAACCCTCCCCGGCATCCGCCGCCCCGTGGGCGCCGAGCATCCTGTTATCAAAACGATGAACGAGATGATCGCCGTCTTCCGCAATCTCGGTTACTCGGTCGAAGAGGGTCCCGAGATAGAAACCGATTTCTACAACTTCGAAGCGCTAAACTTTCCGCCGAATCACCCCGCGCGCGATACGCAAGACACGCTCTTCATCGCCGGCCAGGAATCGAAGCCGCTGCGTGATCGTCTGCTCCTGCGCACGCATACTTCGCCGGTGCAGATTCGGACCATGCAAAAGATGAAGCCGCCGGTGCGCGTGGTCTGTCCGGGCAAAGTTCATCGCAACGACGCGCTCGACGCCACCCACTCGCCCATTTTTCATCAGATCGAAGGCCTGGCGGTCGACACCAACATCACTTTCTGCGATCTGAAGGGCACGCTCGACCACGCCATGAAAGCCATGTTTGGATCCAGCGTGAAGACGCGCTTCTATCCGTCATTTTTCCCTTTCACCGAGCCCAGCGCCGACGTGCAGATCAGTTGCATTTTCTGCGACGGCAAAGGCACGCGCGATGGCGCTCCCTGCCGCAATTGCAAGGCTAGCGGATGGATCGAGTTGCTCGGCTGCGGCATGGTCGATCCGAATGTATATGGCTTCGTGGATTACGACGCCGCTAAAGTTTCGGGATTCGCCTTCGGCATGGGCGTGGAACGCATCGCGATTATGAAATATGGCGTCGATGATATTCAGTTGTTCTTTCAAGGTGACGTGCGATTTCTCGAGCAGTTTGGTTAGGCGACTCGAACATTCCCGATTAAACGTTGTCATCCTGAGCGAAGCGAAGGACCTATGTATTTCGCCCGCACCAGCAGAATGCATAGATCCTTCGCGTCGCTCAGGATGACAAGTAGTAAGTAAAATTCCTTCATGAAAATTAGTCCCCATTGGCTGCGCGACTTCGTTGATCTCAATGTCGATTACCCTCGGCTTGCCGAAGAGCTCACGCTCGCCGGCGTCGCTGTTGAAGGCATTTCTGGCGAAGGTGACAACACCGTCTTCGAGATGGAGATCACGACCAACCGTCCCGATGCGATGAATCATTATGGAGTGGCGCGCGAGGCGTCGGCGCTCTACGATCTGCCGCTCCGCCCGATTGAGCCAAAACTGCCGCCGCCGCAAGGCAAGTCGGAAGTCACCATCGAAATTCAGGAGCCGGAACTTTGCGCGCGATTTACAGCGCGCGAAATTCGTGGTGCGACCATCAAAACTTCCCTGCCGCAGATCGCTAGCCGTCTCCAACTGATCGATCAGCGCCCGATCAGCAACGCCGTCGACGCTACAAATTACGTTCTGTGGGAGAGTGGAAAGCCCACGCATGTCTTCGACCTCGACTTGCTCGAAGGGCGGCGGTTAATTATTCGCAAGGCGGCGGCTGGCGAAACGCTTAAGACGCTAGACGGCGTGGAGCGCAAGCTCTCGACCGAAGACCTGGTCGTAGCCGACGCAAAAAAACCTGTAGGCCTCGCCGGTGTGATGGGCGGCTTCGACACCATGATCACCGAGCGCACGAAGAATATCCTGATCGAATCCGCATGGTTCGATCCAGTCACCGTGCGCCGCATGTCGAAGCGCCACGGCCTGCACACCGACGCTTCGCATCGCTTCGAGCGCGGAGCCGATTTTGAGTCGACCGTCCCATCTGCCAATCGCGTCGCCGAAATTATTCTCGCTTCCGGAGGCGGCGCGCTCATCGGCGAGGCCGTCGACGTAATCGCGCGCCGGCTCGATCTCGCTCCGGTCGAACTTGATCTTCGCGAAGTGCAGCGGATTCTAGGACAACAGCTGAGCACGTTTGAAATCAGCCGCATTTTGACTCGGCTCGGCTTCACGCTGCTGGCAGGTGGAGAAGATAAATTCCTGATCCACATTCCGAGTTGGCGTCTCGATATCGAGCGCGAGATCGACATCATCGAAGAACTGGCCCGCCTGCACGGTTACGATAAATTTCCCAACACGCTTCCCGCCTATAGCGGGGAGGTGCGCGACCTGCCCGATGCGCACAAAGATGCGCGGCTGCGAACATCGCTCCTGGCGGCCGGTTACAACGAAGCTATTTCTTTGACATTTATTTCCAAAGAGGATGCGCGGCGCTTCTCGACCGCTCCCGAACTCGATCTTGCGAACCCGCTGAGCGACGAAGCCTCGGTGATGCGCACCTCGCTCGTTCCCAGCATGCTCAACATGCTGGCTTACAATCTCAATCGCGGCAGCGACAACGCTCGCCTGTTCGAAGCCGGAAACATATTTGAAGCGTCAAACGCCGACGCAAGCGCAGTAAACATGCCGCGCGAGTCGAAGCGCATCTCCCTCGGCGCGACCGGCAACGTCGATGCAGAGATAGTGCGCGGACTAACTCCCGGCGCGGCGGCGCGTCCCCTGACATTCTTCGATCTGAAGGGCGATGTCGAAAATGTGCTCGCGCCTTTTACTCATTGGACGCTGTATTACGACGCGCAAACCGCGGACTACTATCATCCCGGCCGCTCCGCCCGCGCCATCATGGATGGCGCAACCGTAGCCCAGTTTGGCCAGATTCATCCCGATGTGGCGGCAGCGCGCAAACTTCGGCAGGATGTTTTCGTAGCGGAAATCTATCTCGACCGCCTCTATCAGCACGATCTGCGCCAGCCGCGTTATGAAGCCCTGCCACGCTTCCCTGCCGTCGAGCGCGACTTCTCGTTCGTGTTCGACGACGGGGTGGAGTTCGAGAAGATTCACGAGGGCGTTGGTGGATTAGGTATTACCGAAGTGCGCAGTTTTGTAGCGGTAGAAATTTTTCGCGGCGAAAAAGTTGGCGCAGGCAAGTATTCGATCCTGATGCGAGCCACGCTTCAGTCGGCCGAGCGAACGTTGCGCGACGACGAGGTGGCGCAGTGGGCTGAGCAGATTGTGAAGGCACTGGAAGGGCTCGGGGGCGTGCAACGGGCGTAGGGCTACCTAGCGGTTGCCCAAGGTTCGAATCGTCCCCAATCCCAGCAACCGCTCATCCGCCGTAACCAGCGTCAAGTCCAAGACCTCAGCCGTCGCGGCCAGAATGCGATCCGCCGGATCCTGATGGAGCGGCAATTGCCGCGCCACCAGCGCGATCTCGTGCGTCAGCGGAGCCTCGCGAGTGCCGGCGGTCGCTCGCGCCAGCCAGGTCGCCAAATCTTCGTTGATGCGAATTCTTCCCTTGCGATCGAGGGTCAATGCTTCCCACGTGCTCATCGGCGAAAGCCAGAGTTCGTTCGCCGAGTCTTGAAGATAACGTGAGACGCGTCGTCCAAGCCGCCGCGGGTCCTGGAAATTCCACAGCCAGATATGCGTATCAAGCAGCAGTCTCAATCGCGCAGGACCTCCCACTCGTCCTCGTCGTTCGCTGGAGACACGATGTCGCCGAGAATCTCGAACGTGCCCTTCATCGATCCTATCCAAGCCTTGCGATCTACCACTGCCGTCGGCGGAACGACCTCGGCCACCGGCTTGCCAAACCGCGTGATCCGAATCGGCTTCCTGGTGGCGCGCACCTGCTCCAGCAATGCGAGGCATTTGGCCTTGAATTCCGAAATGGCGATTTCCTGCATGGCTCATTCTCCTGGTCATCGTATCATACTATGGTCAATCTAATTGACCATTTACGCCGTGACGAGCGGTTAGACGGTTTCTAACGCCGCAGGCTTGGCCGGAAGCCGAACGTTTCTTTTCTCCCGCAACTCCAAAATCGGACGCTCCACAAGGTAGTACGAAAGACAAGCAAGGCCGACGCCCACAAGAAGTTTGTACCCTGGCTGTCCGGGTGGCGCGAAGAAAAATGGCTGCTGCCACAAGTAGAGGCTGTAGCTGATTTTTCCCAGCCACACGATCGGGGCGATATTCAAGAACCGATATGGCGTTTGGACCACGTGCAACAGAAGTCCCGCCATGGAGCAGTTCATAATCGGCCACAGCACAAAAAGCTCGAATAGCGTACTGAGTGGCGTGACGGCGGGGTAATACGGGATCAGAATGACCGCGAGCAGCATCGCCAGCGCCGCCCAGGAATTGATCTTCGGAAGCTTCGAACCAAAAATTGCGAGCAGACACCCAATAGCCAGATTGTCGGCAACGGCAGGAAACGTTCCATAGCCGCCGTCCAAAAACTTGAAGTGATAGCACATTGCGCTGTAAACAGGAGCGATCGCGATGACGGCCAGCAGAATCGCGACCTGGTGGCGATACCACCTTCTGAGCACGCCCGGCCAGAGAAAATAAAATTGTTCCTCAACGCTGAGCGACCAAAGGTGGCCTACCATCCAAGGCGCTGCCATGTCATAGTTCAGCAGGTACAGAAACATGGCGCCGATGTCGATCCACCGAAGTTCGTGCCAGTACGCTACCGATGCAAACAGCATAAAAACGACAGCTGCGGGCAAGATGCGATAGGCTCGCCGTATATAAAATTCGCGCAGGTTGATGGTCGATGTCCGAGTATGTTCGTTGAGCAGGATGGTGGTAATAAGGTACCCGGAGATAACGAAGAACATCCGCACTCCACTGTTCGCATACACCGACAGAAACTGAGGTGTATAACCGGCATGCCCAAGATGGCCGGCTAGCACCAGCGACACAGAGATTGCACGGAGACCGTCGAGCGACGGAATACGCTTCATCGTTTGCGCAGTTTACCACGCGATCAACCGCGGTTATTACCGGATCATGCCTTGTGCTAGCCTTACTCTCCATGACCCAAGTTTCTGCCCACTCCAAGCATTTTCTCTCTGACAAGGTTGAGCATTTTACGGAGTCTGTGATTCGCGAGATGACGCGGCAGGCGATGCAATATGACGCGGTCAATCTGGCGCAGGGGTTTCCCGATTTCTCCGCGCCCGCCGAAATCAAGCGCGCGGCGCAGGAAGCGATCGCCGCCGACGTCAATCAATATGCCATCACCTGGGGCGCAAAAAGCCTGCGCAACGCTATTGCCCGCCAGATGCACGAGTGGCAAGGCATCGAGGTCGACCCGGAAAAAGAAGTTGTGGTCTGTTGCGGTTCGACCGAAGCGATGATTGCAACGCTGCTGGCGGTGTGCAATAAAGGCGACGAGGTCGTGGTCTTCGAACCCTTCTACGAGAATTATGGACCGGATTCGATCCTCAGCGGAGCCAAGCCGCGCTTCGTCAGCTTGCGGACGCCGCAGGCTGCGCACGGCGAATGGACGTTCGACGAACAGGAATTGCGCGAGGCGTTTCAGCACAAGACAAGCCAATATCACACCAAAGCGATCATCGTTAACACGCCAAACAACCCTACTGGCAAGGTGTTCAGCCGCAAAGAACTGGAACTGATTCGCGACCTCTGCGTCGAATACAACGTGCTGGCCATTACCGACGAAATTTACGAGCACATTCTGTACGATGGATCGGAGCACATTTCACTCGCCAGCCTCGACGGCATGCGCGAGCGCACCATTACTATTAACGGCTTATCAAAGAGTTACAGTGTCACCGGATGGCGCGTTGGCTGGGCGGTTGCGCCTCCAGCGATCACGAATGCAATCCGCAAGGTGCACGACTTTTTGACCGTGGGAGCACCGGCGCCTTTGCAGGAGGCCGGAGCCGCCGCGCTGAGCCTACCTGAAAGCTATTACCGCGAACTGGCCGATCGTTATCGAACCCGGCGCGATCACCTGATCCCGGCGCTCGAGAAAGCGGGCTTTCTTTGTTATCGTCCGCGGGGCGCGTATTACGTGATGACCGACATCAGCGCCTTCGGATTCGCGAATGATGTGGAATTCGCAATGCATCTGGTGAAAGAGATTGGTATTGCCTGTGTGCCCGGGTCGAGTTTTTACAAGCATCCGAAAGACGGATCCCAACAGGTACGTTTCGCTTTCTGCAAGAGGCCTGAGACTCTGGACGAGGCGGCGCGACGGCTGGAGAAACTGCGAAGTTTTCGGGGATGATGATTATTCCATCGACGCCGCGAGTAGCCAAAATGCGAGGGTCGCCACCGCCGAAACCGGAGCATGCCAACGTAGCGAGCTAGATTTCCAAACGCCAGCTACGCCGAAGAGGAATCCGCCGACAGATAGCAGAAATCCGATAGCCATTATTTTCATAAGCGAAGGGTCGTAGAACCCGAATCGATGAATTTGTGCGAAACCTGCCCCCGATACAGCCAGCAGGCTGAAGCTGAGGCGAGGATGAAGCCCAGTAACGACAGCACTGCAGATATGGTTCGCAGCTTTGGTTGCTGAATCCAACGTACCCAGCCCCAGACCAACACAACTGGCGCCAGCAAGTATCCGACGATGGCGAGGATTCCCACTATGATCTCGACGGAGGTGCTCATCATTTTGCCTACGCGACATTCTAATCGGCGGCCCACACGATCGGGCGTGTCTTATGACCTCTTCCACAGCAAACTGCGTTATACTTCCGGTCAACGCTGCTTACGTCCTCGAAAGTGAGTGCCCATGTCTGTGAAAACCGTGGAAGAGGTATCTGCCGAGGTTCCGGCTGAAGATTTTCAGGCGCTGGAAGAGAAAGTTTATCGCACCATTGAGTTGTACAAGGCTGCCAAAGAGGCGCGGGCGACGGCTGAGCGCGATGCCAAGCGGTTGCGCGAGCAACTTGAAGAGCGCGAAGAGGAGAATGAGGGCATGCGCCGTGAACTGGTGCAACTGCGCAAGGATCGCGAAGACATTCGCGTCCGCGTAGAAAAATTGTTGAGCCAGATGGAGACCTTGACTGAAGAACAGGCGGCCAGCTAATCCCCAGTGGAACGGTAGCCAAACGCCAAGGAGTGAAATGGCCAGTGCGAGCAAGGAGCCTTCAGCGGATTCGTTGAATCGAGACTCGTTGAATCGGGAACCGTTGAATCGGGAATCAGTGAATCGCGAATCGTTGAATCGAGAATCGTTGGATCGAGAATCGTTGGATCGAGAGTCAGCGACCGCTGGTTCATCCGCCACGGATGGGCGCGCGAAAATGATTCCTCCGCGAGAGATGCCAGGGCCGGGCGCAGCCAGCGGCAGCGTACGCGTGGAAATTTTTGACCAGGTTTACAACTTGCGCGGCTCGGATGCCGATTACATCGCTAAACTTGCCGAGTATGTAGATGGTAAGATGCGGGCGGTGTCGGAGCAGACGGCGACGGTCGATTCGGTGCGACTGGCGGTGCTGGCGGCACTGAATATTGCGGATGAATATCATCTGCTGAAGCGGCGACTGGAACCGGCTTCGCCGGAAGCGCGGCAGCGTGCCAGCAAACTGGCGAGCGCGCTGGATGAGGTTTTAGAAGATACGCGCCGCACGGGTTGAAACGCTGGGTTCATTTTCTTCACACCTTAGTAACCTGACCTGTAGCAAACTTTCTGCCAACTATTTTCCATTTTCCTCTTGCGAATCTGCTCCCAGTTTCCTAGCATCCTATGTGAAAGCCGACCTGCAAGGTTGGTGTTGGTGGTAACCGATTTTTGAACCAATGCCGAATGAACGGGGACTCGACTCGCAAAAAGATCCGGTGTGCTACGTTCCGCCATGCGGAAAAGCCTAATGGGTCGCGGCGGGTTCCCACCGTCTGAGACGGGTTCATTCTCGGCCCACCACACGGCATAGCGGGTCGGCTTGTTTACTTCAGGTAATGGGCAATGACAGGGCTCAGGAAAAGCTGGGATTGAATTGGTCTCACCGCGATTTTAGATACTCTTGCTTTCCCGTCATCTGTTCGTTGCTTTTGCTTTTCCTGTCACCTGCCACCCAAGACCTGCCACCTGCTTTCCTGCTAGACTCTCCTTAGAACTTACCGCGCTCCCGGAGCATCTAAACTAACGTGTTCCCGCAACTATTTCACATTGGCAGTTTCTACCTGCCCACTTACGGATTCCTTGTGGCCTCGGGGGTTCTGATCGGGCTTTGGATCAGCGTCCGCAATTCGGAGAAGCAAGGCATCAACGGCGACGA
The DNA here is from genome assembly GCA_963822025.1 of uncultured Acidobacteriaceae bacterium. Lineage (GTDB taxonomy): Bacteria > Acidobacteriota > Terriglobia > Terriglobales > Acidobacteriaceae > Acidiflorens. Next base: position 968,476 of record CAWGFW010000005.1, read on the forward strand.
CGCCTGGAATCTAGGTATTCTCGTCGTCCTCGCCGGGATCCTCGGCGCAAAAATTCTCTACATTATCAACGACTGGAGCAGCTACTCCAACAACTGGCGCGAGATTTTCAGCCTCAACACGCTGCAGGCGGGAGGCGTATTCTCCGGTGGATTGATCGCCGCGCTCATTATGGCCGCGTGGTACATGCGCCGTCACCACATGCCGGTGCTGCGCACCACTGACGGTTTCGCTCCCGGCCTCGCCTTTGGCCATGTTCTCGGGCGCTTTGGCTGTTTCTCCGCTGGATGCTGTTATGGCAAGCCGACTAATCATTTCTGGGGCGTCGTTTTCACGAATCCTCTGGCAAATTCCGTGAGCGGAACTCCGCTGGGCGTTCGCATTGAGCCCACCCAGCTCATCGAAGCTGCCGCCGAATTCGTCAATTTTCTGTTTCTTACCTGGCTCCTTCCGCGCAAAAAATTCGACGGTCAGGTCTGGGGCACCTTCATGATCCTCTACGGGATCGAGCGCTATTTCATCGAGTTCTTGCGCGACGATCCTGGACGCGGCGAAGTTTTCGGCGGGCTGATGACGGGAACGCAGCTGATTTCGATTCTGCTCGTCATCAGCGGCGGATTGATCTGGTGGTTCAAGAGCGGAGTGCCGAAGCAAATCCCAGCCCAGAGCCGCATTTAGTCGCAGCAATTTTAGTTCGCCACCCATGCCGGAATACCCCATGACTCTCGTCGTCTCTCCCGATGGCGCAGGTCAGCGTCTCGACCAATATTTGGCCACGCAGCTTTCCGAAATCAATGGATCAGAAGTCAGCCGCGCCCGCGTCCAGCAAATCGTCGCGAAAGGCGAGGTGCTGGTGAACAATGCCGCCGCGAAATCCTCGCTGCGACTGAGGGGTACAGGCGATGAGCAGATTACTGTCACCAAACCACCGCACGCTCAACCGCTGCGCGCCATGGCGGAGGAGATTGCGCTCGACATCGTTTACGAAGACGACGACCTCGCTATCGTCAACAAACCCGCAGGCATGATGGTGCATGCCGGCGCGGGAGCGACCGACGACGCCCGCAATCGTGGAACGCTGGTCAATGCCCTGCTGCATCACTTCGCCAAGCTCTCCGCGGTTGGCGGCGACCTGCGTCCCGGCATCGTCCATCGCCTGGATCGCTCGACCAGCGGCCTGATGGTGGTGGCGAAGAATGACGAATCGCATCGCCGGCTGGCGAAGCAGTTCAGCGCACGCGAGGTGCATAAAACCTATATCGCGCTTGTCCACGGCTGGCCCAAGCAGGATCGCGGCACGATTCAAAGCGCCATCAGCCGGCATTCGCAAAAGCGCACGCGCATGACCACGCGCGGGTTTGGTGGTCGCGAGGCGGTGACGCATTATGTGGTCCTGCGCAAGATCGATTCGCCCTACGGCAAATTTGCGCTGGTGGAGCTAAAGATCGAGACGGGACGCACGCACCAGATTCGCGTGCACATGTCGTCGCTTGGACATCCGGTAGTGGGCGACGCACTCTACGGCGCGCCCGGCGAATTGCGCTCGCAGTCAAATAAACGCCGCGCAGCCGGTATGCCCTCGATCCTCGCGCTCGACCGAAATTTTTTGCACTCGGCTACGCTGGAATTCACTCACCCGCGGAGCAAAGAAAGGCTCAAGTTTTCGCGGCCACTGCCGAAGGAACTTGAGAATCTCCTGCAGAGTCTGGGTAAGCCTCCTGTCAAGGTTGGATAGGGTCAGATTCGAGGTCAGGAGTTGGTTTGCGGAGGTGGAAACCGGCAAGTCGTACTTCGGTAATAGCTCTAACCTTGATTCTAGATGTCGCTCAGATGGCTGGCCACAAGCTATAATTGCATCAATCGATCAAAATAAGTCGTCCCGATGAAATCGCGCATTTTCCCGCTTCTAATTTTTTTCACGCTGGCTGCTTGTCTCGTCGCCCAGACGGCTCCGGCTGCTTCCGGACCGGCGGCAGCGGCATCGCAGACTGCGGCTGAAAAAGCGAACCCGCAGATTAACGGCAACGGCCAGACACCGTCGCCCAACGCAACGCCCGCCTCGCCGCAGCCGCCGGCTGCGCAGACTCCGGCGCCGCCCGACAGTTCTGACAATCCTGAGTCCGACGACTCCTTTAGAGTTAAGAAGTTTGTCAATGAAGTCCACGTGGTCTTCACCGTCACCGACCGCCACGGCCGCTACATCAAGGATCTGAAGAGCAACGACTTCACCGTGATGGACGATCAACTCCCTGCCGAACTCAAAACCTTCCGCAGCGAAACCGATCTGCCCTTGCAGGTGGGATTGTTGATCGACGCCAGCAACTCCGTGCGCGACCGCTTCAAATTCGAGCAGGAAGCAGCCATCGAGTTTCTCAACTCCATCATTCGGCCACGCTACGACAAAGCCTTCGTCGTCGGCTTCGATGCTACGCCGGAAGTGACTCAGGATTTTACCGACAGCACGGAAAGTCTTTCGAACGGAGTTCGCGTGTTGCGCGCCGGCGGCGGCACAGCCATGTATGACGCGCTCTATTTCGCCTGCCGCGACAAGCTCTTGAAGCAGGAGCAGACAGGACCCGTGCGCCGCGCCATCATTCTGCTGAGCGACGGCGAAGATAACCTGAGCCACGTGACGCGCGAGGAGTCTATCGAGATGGCGCTGCGTGCCGATACGATCGTTTACACCATCAGCACCAACATCAGCGGTATGAAGGGCAAGGGCGACAAAGTGCTCGAGCGCATCGCAGAAGCGACGGGAGGCCGCGCATTTTTTCCCTTTCAGATGCGCAACGTCTCCGATTCGTTTCTTTCGATCCAAGAGGAGTTGCGCAGCCAGTACGCCTTGGTTTACAAACCCGCAAATTTCATAGCGGACGGACGTTATCGCACCATCGAAATTCTGGCGCAGGATCGAAATCTGAAGGTGCGGGCAAAAAAAGGTTACTACTCTCCCAAGCAGTAGTGCGAACCTAATCATTTCTAATCCCTATGCCTGGATATTCCGGAACTCCCCTGGCAAAAAAGTTGGGCATCAAAGATGATTTCCGCGTTGCGCTCTTGCATGTGCCGGGCGAAGTGAAGTCGGTACTTCGCGAGGCGCTGGGAAAATGCCAGGTGCAAAACACGCTTGGCCCTAACGCCCGAGATCTCGATTTCGTCTTTCTTTTTGCAAAATCGCGCGCCGGGCTGGAACTCGAGTTGACCCCAGCCGCAGAGGCGCTCACGCCGGCCGGAATGCTGTGGATCTCGTGGCCGAAAAAAACTTCGGGGGTTCCGACCGACCTGACCGGAGACATTGTTCGGGAGAGCGGCCTGGCTGCCGGCCTGGTCGATATAAAAGTCTGCGCCGTCACGGAAGTGTGGTCGGGATTGAAGTTCGTGATTCCGGTCAAAAACCGTCCTAAAGGCAAGCGCCGCCTAGAGTAACTTCCCTCGCAACTTGCGCCCGCAAGACGGGTTTTAGTAAACAGCCCCCATGCACCCCATAACTCTGCGTCATTGGTAACTTGCCGATAATTGGCAAAAGCGGGTTCTATATCTGTGGAGAGTAACCATGCGAATCAGAACCCGGCTGGCGGCGGTGGCGACGGTAATTATGCTCTGTTGGTCGGCATACAGCCAGACATCGGTAACTCGCGCGGAGCGGGAACTCTTCGCAGCAGTCAACCAAGCGCGACAGGCGCAGGGATTGGTTCCGCTGCGCTGGGATGAATCGCTCGCCACGGCGGCCCGGCGTCACGCGGTGGTGATGGCGGAACGAGGGTCGGCACAGCATGGGTTCGAGGGTGAACCGAGTCTCTCGGCACGCGTCAAACAGGCCGGTGCGCATTTCAGTTGGCTTTCTGAGAATGTATGCGAAGGGCCAACACCAGGATTTATTCACGCGCAGTTCATGAAGTCCTCGGCACATCGCGCGAATGTTCTTGACCGCGATATGGATTCGATTGGAATCGGCGTCGCCGACCGTGAGGGCCAGTTATTCGTCGTCGAGGACTTCTCGCAAGCGAGATGAGTCGCGTTAGTCTTCCTGCCGGGCCACCGCGTAGTATCCGCTGCGCGCCTGCACCTTATAGTCGCCATCCTTGGGCTTGATTTCGACCTTACGGAATGAGCCGTCCCGCGCCGCATTGGTAGGGGTGTAGCCAATGTTGTACTGGCTGCGCAGCTCTTGCGCAATCTGATCGAAGGCCTGGCGCAGTTTGTCGATCTTGTTGCCCACTTCGATGACGCGGCCGCCGGTTTCCTGTGTCAACTTTTTCATCTCGGAATCGCCGTGGTAGCCGCCGAAACCATAGAAGCCGCGGTCGGCGATGAGCAAGACGTAGCAGATGGCGTCGGCCTTCTGTGCCGCTTCAACCGCGTCTTTAATCTTCAGCCGGCTGCCTTCGTCTTCTCCATCGGTCAGGAGGATCATGGCCTTCCGCCCTACTTCGTGGCTGAATTCATCGTGCGACGCAAGATAGACCGCGTCGTAAAGGGCGGTGCCGCGCGGGCCGGTAGAAGAGCACGGAATCGGCCCCTGGGGTCCAATCGGTCCGCCCGCACAGCTAACTCCGCCGGTATTGATCTTCGCTTCGTTTAGCGCATGTCTCAAGCGGCTTACCGAAGTGGTGAAATCCTGGAGCAGAGTGATGTCAACGTCGAAGCTGATTACGAAGGCTTCATCCTTCGGGCGCAGTATGCTCTCGAGGAACGAGCCGCCAACTTCTTTTTCCATGTCCAGCACACGCTGCTGGCTGCCGCTCGAATCGATGAGGATGCCGAGGGTCAAGGGCAGGTCGGATTCCGCCTTGAAATATTTGATGGTCTGCTGCTTGCCGTCTTCGAATATGTCGAAGTTGTCTTTGGCGAGGTTGGGGATGAGGGCGCCGTGTTTATCTTTGACGTTGAAAAACAGCTGCACGACTTCGACGTTGACCTTGACCGTCGCGGCCGGTTGGTCTTGCGGCTGGTCTTGTGATTGATCACTGGTCCTGCCATTGGGGTCGGAATCGGTATTGAAGGTTGGGCCTGTCGAAGAGCTCGGCGGTGTCGTCGACGGTGGGGGAGCCTGAGAATTCTGGGCGCAAAGCGGAACCGAGAGGGTGGTTACGAGGGCCAACGCCATCAGAGCGAAAAAGGCGAGAGCCAAGCTCGTGCCTGCCGAGTGTGTACCATGTACTTTTGGCATCAGAGTCTTTATCCCTGGACTTTGCTAGTCTATCCTGTAACAGCCTGTAACGGTTAGATGCACCGCAGGGGTGCGCTTAGGCATCTCATTATGGAAAAAACGGCTGGCGCCGGGGCGGCCTCAAAGCCGGGCCGTTAAAATAGTAGAAGACGAAAAAGGAAAGATGATAAAGACAGAGGGTTCGGGGATGACCACAAAAATTAGCGCAGCACTAATACTAGGGCTCACATTGCTGCTGGCAGGTTCGTTAACGGCGCAACAGAATCCTGACAATAGCATCCCGGACGCACCCTCAGCCACGCGGCCCATACCTCCGCCGTCCCCCAGCGCACGCCCAGGAGCCAGTGGAGACACGCAACCTGATGGAGCCACGGGCGAGAGTTCCAGCGTGAACGGCGGGTCCAGCGAACTACCGCGCAGCGATGCGGACTCGACCAATCCGCCGCCGCCCATGCCTCCGGTGAAAACCGTGCCTGCGGGCAGCGTTCCGAAGGATGCGGAAACGGGCGAAGATCTCTACACAATCTCGAAGACCGTAAATCTCGTGATGGTTCCTGTTACCGTCACCGACCGCAGCGGACACCTGATCGGCGGCCTGGGTCCCGAGGATTTCTATGTCCTCGAAGGAGGCAAGAGGCAACAGTTGAAGTTTTTCACCAGCGATCCATTTGCGCTCTCGGCAGCCGTGATCTTCGATACCGGCATGCCTGACGTGGGATTGAAAAAAGTACAAGACACGCTGTCCGCATTGCAAGGAGCCTTCAGTCAGTTCGATGAAGTCGCCATCTACAGTTACAGCAGCACGGTCAGCCAGATAGAAGACTTCACCACGGCGGGCCAACCGCTCACGGCGGCTTTGAACGAGGTCCGAAGTTTCAAGGGCGAAAATAACGGCCCTCCGGTGGTCAGCGGCCCACTCGGTCCGGGCGGACCGATCATCAATGGGAACCAGGTGGATGTTCCGGCGCCACCAGTTTACAACCCGCCGCGAGAAGCGCATGTCTTGAATGACGCCATCCTGCGGGCGGCGCGCGATCTTTCGAAGCGCGACCGGACCCGTCGCAGGATCATCTTCATCATCAGCGACGGACGCGAGTTGAACTCGACCGCCAGCTACAAAGACACGTTGAAGGTGTTGCAGACCCAGAACATAACCGTGTACGCGTTGGGACTGGAAGGCGGAGGGATCCCGATCTACGACCGCCTGCAGCGCATTCATTTGCCGAAAACGACCAAGCTTTTGGGCTATAGCGACATTCTGCCGAAATACGTCTCCGCTACCGGCGGGGGCACGGTGCTCGGTGAAATGACGGAGGCATCGATCGAGCGCGCCTATTCGCAGGCGATCGGAGACGCGCGCAATCAGTACACACTTGGTTATTCGCCGAGGTCCGGCATTGGAGGCTACCGCGAGATCGAAGTGCGGGTGCGCCGTCCGGACGTTAAGGTTTATGCCAAGGCTGGATATTATCCGCTGCCCACGCCTCAATGAACGTGGTCCGAGGGTGCGGGTAGCGGCGACGGGCAACTGGCAACTGCCTTAGTAACATGGGTAACCTGCACCTGAGCCTTCCGGTATGGTATAAAAACCAGCAGTAACCGATACTGTAGTCAGGCGAATTTGTAGCGAGATTTTCAAAGACAGGCTCGCGCATCGAGGGAGTAGTTTGCGAGCATCTTTTTTGCGGCATTTCTGTTCGCCGGTTTTCCCGAGGAAGCCTTTTGAGTTTCATCAACTTCGCAGCGCGCGAGATCAACTGCAAGATCGTCTACTACGGCGCCGGACTAGGCGGCAAGACGACGAATCTGCAGTTCATCTTCCAGAAAACAGCGGAACAGCAAAAGGGCAAGATGATCTCGCTCGCCACCGAGACGGATCGAACGCTGTTCTTCGACTTTTTGCCGCTCGATCTCGGCTCGGTGCGCGGCTTCAAGACACGCATCCATCTTTACACCGTTCCCGGACAGGTCTTTTATGATGCCAGCCGCAAGCTGATTCTGCGCGGCGTCGACGGCATCGTCTTCGTCGCCGATTCGCAGCAGGAGCGCATGGATGCCAATGTCGAAGCGCTCGACAACTTGATGGACAATCTGAAAGAGCACGGCTACGACTTCAACAAAATTCCCTACGTGCTGCAGCTAAACAAACGCGACCTGCCCAACGTTATGCCCATCGACGCCCTGTCGAAAGAGCTGCGCAAGAAGAACGAGCCGGTGGTCGAGGCGGTCGCCTTCCAGGGCGTAGGCGTATTCGAGACGCTGAAAGAAATCGCCCGCCAGGTTCTAACCGAGCTAAAACAGGGCGGCTAGCCTAGCTTGATTCGTGTCTAGCTGCGCCCTGCCTCCAGATTGATCAAGCGGCCAACGAGAGCGGCAGGTTATTCAGCGTCTCGGTGGCTCCGCCACCTAACTCGAATGCTTGCAGTTCCTGCTGCATGCTGGCATAAGCCTGCTGCGCTCCGGCAAGGCTCGTGGAGGAGAGGCTCTGACCGATCTGATTCAGATCCTGCACCAGCGAATTCTGGCTGCCCGAGTTGCTGCCTCCGCCAAGGTAGTGGGAGTTGAAGGGAAGCGCTCTTCCGCGACTCTGCAGATCCTGCTGAACGGTGGAGAAATCCTTTTGCGCAGCCGATAAATTTCCCGACTGCAAGTCGCTGCTGAGCTGGTTGAAAGCTTGCGCGATGGGGCTGGCCGTCGATTGAGTCGCAGGAGTTGTGCTCGCTCCAGTGGTTGTGGAGGGCTGAGAGAACGCTGCCTGCAGGCTGGCAAATTCCGATTGTGCTGCGGATAGGTTCCCCGACTGCAAATCCTTCCCCAACTGGCTGATGCTCTGCTGGTAAGGATTGTTGCTGGAACCGATCTGCGGCTGATTGTAGGCGCTACTGAGAATCGCGGAAACCGACATGGATAGACCTCGCTGTGAAATTTGAATTGAACCTTCCTGTGAGGTTAAAGCACGCCCGATTCCATTCGCGTTAGCGCATGCTGCTTGAGTCAGCGGCTCGCGTGTCGAGTATTTTGTATCGCTTGCGGATCTAAATCTTTTGCGTGTCGCCCGCGAGGCGCAGCGAGTGGGCAAACTCTGCAGGCTGGCGGAGGCAAGAGCTGCCGGGCGAAGCGCATGCGAATCCTGTTCTTGCTTTTCACATAAGGTATCGAGGCGGTTAGGGCTGTATTAATCCCTGTGGTTGAAACCATACCTAGAAAAAGTACACTTGTCGCATGGCACGAAACTTCAAAGATCTAAGCGAGCGCGAAATTCTGGCGCTCGCTATCTCCCTCGAAGAAGAAGATGGCCGCGTCTATGCGGATTTTGCCGACGGCCTGCGTGAGTCTTATCCGGCCACAGCCAAGCTGTTCGATGACATGAGTGTGGAGGAGTCGGGGCATAGGTCAACGCTGTTCGAAACTTATCGCACGCGCTTCGGCGAACACATTCCGCTGCTCCGGCGGCAGGATGTGAAGGGGTTTGTGCAGCGGCGGCCGATGTGGCTGACGCGCCCCTTAAAGATCGCCGACGCGCGGAAACAAGCCGAACTGATGGAACTGGAGACACGACGCTTTTATCAGAAAGCGATGCGCCAGGTGACCGATGCCGGAATCCGGAAACTGCTGGGCGATCTGGAGGAGGTCGAGCGCAAGCATCAGGTGGCGGCGGAGGCAATGTCGGAAAGCATCACGCCCGATGAGAAAAACGCAGAGGACGTTGCCCAACGGCGATTGTTTGTACTGCAAATCGTACAGCCCGGCCTCGCCGGCTTGATGGATGGGTCGGTTTCGACGCTGGCTCCAGTATTCGCGGCCGCGTTCGCCACGGGAAAGAGCCATGACGCATTTCTCGTGGGCCTAGCGGCGTCAATTGGAGCGGGAATCTCGATGGCATTCGCCGAGGCACTCTCCGACGACGGATCAATGACCGGCCGCGGCCGTCCGATGCTGCGCGGCGCAGTCACAGGATTGATGACCGCAGCCGGCGGCATCGGCCACACTCTCCCTTTCCTGCTGTCAAATTTCCACACCGCCTTCACTGCAGCAGTGATCATCGTGGCGCTGGAGTTGGCCATAATTGCGTGGATTCGAAATCGCTATATGGATACGCCGCTGCTGTCGGCAGCTTTTCAGGTGGTGGTGGGCGGAGTACTGGTATTTGCTGTGGGAATTTGGATTGGTAGTTCGTGAGGAAATTCAGGTTTTAATCGCGCAGGGATAGACACCCTCGTCTGTCCAGCCGGGCGCAGTTCGGCACTCGCAACAATCTCAACCGCGACCACCTCGTCGGGCAAGAGCCCACCGAAAGCGCTGAACGTAAAATCTCTGCGTCCGCGCGCCCCTTCCAGCGATCTATTCCATATGGAAGCACCTGCTCATCCTCCAGTCTGGAAAACCCTGCTGGCCTTTGGCATCATTTATTTTGTCTGGGGCTCGACCTTTCTGGCGATTCGCATTGGCGTGCATGAAGTCCCACCTTTTCTCTTCGCCGCCATGCGCTTCTTCGTTGCCGGCATCGCCCTCTATGCGTGGATGCGCCTGAAAGGCACGGCCAATCCCTCGCTACGCCAGTGGGTCGCCGCCACGCTGCTCGCCGTCTGCATCTTCGTTGTCGATTACGGATGCCTGTTCTGGGCCGAACAACGCGTGCCGTCAGGCATTGCAGCCGTCATGCTCGCAACCATCCCCGTCTTCATGACGCTCTCGGAGATCGTTATCCTGCGCACGCAAAAGCTCACGTTTCGCCTGGCGGTCGCTCTGCTCGTCGGTCTGGGCGGCGTGGCCGTCCTCGTGAGCCACTCCGTGAGTTTCGGTGAAGCTCCGATTGACACTGGCGGCGCCGTCGCTCTGGTCATCGCCTCGATAAGCTGGTCGATCGCGTCGTCACTTACGCGCAAGCTCCCGCTGCCGGAATCGAAAGCCATGAGCGCAGCCGCCCAGATGCTGACGGGAGGAATCATGCTCGCACTGGTAGCGGCGGCCTTCGGGAACTTCCGCGAATTTCATATTCAAACCATGTCGCGCGGGGCGTGGTTTGCGCTTGCCTACTTGATCGTCGCCGGTTCCATCGTGGGCTTCACTGCTTACGTCTGGCTTATCCATCATCAATCGCCCACCAAGGTCGGCACCTACGCGTATGTGAACCCGGTAGTGGCCGTAACCATCGGCTACTTCCTCGGAGGCGAAACCGTCGGTCCGCGCACGATTTTGGGAACGCTGCTGGTGCTCGTCAGTGTGATTGTGATCACGACTACTCGCGTCAGAAAGCCGGTCGCAGTATCCATGCCAAATTCACTTCAGGAAGAATTAGCGAAACAGTAACGATGTGAGAAGGGGCCTAGCGAAAGAGGTTTGTCACGCTTCTCCAAGCTTCCTGCCAGAAGTTCTTGGGTGAGCTGAGAAAGACCGACTGTGGCGGATTGCGCTCGATGCGCTCCACAAGTTTGAAGCCCTCGGGAATTTCGAAGAGCGCGGGATCGAACGACGCTTTCTCGAGCTCTGTTATTCGCATTTCATTCTTCGAATCGAACTGCTTCTCGCTTCCGTCCGGCAGCGTGCCTACGCTCTTGAATGTCGTCACCGATTCCACAGCAAATCCGGTCTCAGGCTCGCCGATATCGACAAACTCAGGCCGATCCATCGGGCGGTTTCCGCTTCCCGCGTGGAGGTAAGCGTGAGCTTTTTTCCCAGTCCACTTCCGGTCGCACGACAATCGCTGGTAGAGATCGATATCCGAATCGGGCACCGTCGAATCGATGTACCAGGCGTCCGTCACCGATTCTTGCGCTTGCGAGAAAGAGCTTTCGATCGGCGTCTGCTTTCTCGTCGTGATGACATGCCGTGCCGTCTGCCCGAAAAGTTCCTTCCGCTCGCCCGTATCGGTGGTCGTTGTCTCGATCCGCAATGTCGGCTTATCTGAGATATATGTCAAGCGGCTCCGCATTCCGCGCTTCTCCATTTTTTCCTTAGTTAGCGGCTTCGGAGGATACGGCCCTGATGTGTATTCGTGCACCTCGAGATTCAACTCGAAAGACTGTCCCAAATCGCAGCGGGTAATGGAAACAATGCGTGGCCCGAAGATCGGTCGCAGGGAACCATCCGCCTTCCGCTGCCCAAAAGAATTTTGATATTCGAAACGCTTACGGTCGGCCTGAAGATAAATAGTTCGCTGGCTCGCGTTTCCCGGCTGCCCGTACTCGATCGTCATCTTAATACCGGGCATCTCCGCAGCTTGCGCGAATGGAACACTAAGGAGAAGTGACCACGCAGATAGGCAATTCACAGCGCGCCCCCACCAACCGATCAGTGGTTCATTGCAACCAGAGTGGAACCTATCTGACAAATATACCCGCCCGGCCGGTACGCTGCCACGGCATAGTGTGCGATTCGGACGTCAATCGCCAGTTCGCTGGAGTATTCGCTGATCGGCTTCTTGAAGCGATCACGAGCCAACGCAGCAGTAAGGGTCCTGGAAGCGACCAAGTCATCGCAGTAAGAGCGCGGCGTTGATGCCGCGCTCTTATTGATGCCAACGCCTGGCTGTCAGCAGCAGTTAGGACCTCGTGCACTAAAACTGCGGAAGTGTCTGCGTGCCCTCCTGTTGCACCGACTGCAAAGCGGAAGGATTAAGTCCCAGCGCCTGGAGAATGGTTGGAGCTACCTGCATGGTTGTGACCGGGGTGGTTACGGTGGTTGCCTGGATGCCGGGATTCGACACCAACATCATGACGTTCGTGTCGTCATGGGCGAAACCGCCGTGCTCCGCCTGCTTCTTTGTGCTGCCGGAATAGGTGACACCGATATGCGGAGTGACCAGAATATCTGGGGTTCGCGGATCGCCACTTGGCGGCAGCCCGGGCGCGTTGTAAAGCTGCGTCATCCCCGCTCCCCAGAAAATCTCGCCGATACCAGCGATATTGTTGGTTGAGGGCGACTGTGTCTCCAGCATCTCCACCACATTTTCCGCGGTGCAATTAGTGCTCAGCCAGACGAGAGAGACGTCGTCTTCAGTCGGCCCCAGGCCGGTGGGATTTAGCGGTGATTCAGAGTAGGGCAGGCACCCTGCATTCGCCGCGATGGTGGCCGGAGACGTGGTGATCGGGTCGCTCGGCGAGTTCGCTATGCCCAGGTAGCGAGAGGAGTCGATGGGGCTCTGGCCGTGCTTCGCGGTGATGATGATCAGCGTGGAGTTCAATAAACCGTCAGCTTTCAGAGCCTCAATCATATTTCCAATGGAAAGGTCGACGAACTCAATCGCATTCAGCAGCGACTGAGACGGCGTTCCCTGCGCATCGAGATAGCCGCCATACACGGTCGGAGTGAGTGACTTTTCGATTAGCTTTTGTCCCACGCTCACTGTTTGGAAATTCATGCCGAACACGGCTGGCACCGGAGCTGTTCCTGAGCCATTGTGTGTTTTGCCATTGATCTCATTCACGACGGCATTGACCTTCAAGGTGTCATAGCACTGAATATTCTGGAAGCTGTCAGTCCAGGTATTCGATGACGATTTAGCGGTCTGATCGGGCAGTGGGCTGCAACTGAGAAGGCCGGCCTTCACGCCGGGCAGGTTCACCGGAATCGAATTGATCTCCGGCGAGTAATAGTCGTCGATGTTGGTGCCGTTTCCCGGACCGGAAACTGACGAGTAGGACGGATGCTTGTCTGACCAAGCCGTGTAGCCGCCCGCGGCGTGCACTACGCCGAAGATTGTATTGGTCCGAACAAAATTCCACGGATAAACCGGAGCGCAGCCTTGGGCGGGATCGCGCACCAATCTTTTCGGATCAATCGATTGAATTCCGCCATCTACTCCCGCAGGCGCGCCGCCATTCAGCTTCGCCTGGTTGATGTCGATGCCTTCGTCATACTCGGTAGTAGTTCCCGAGGGCTCTCCATAGGGAACGCAGGGGCCGCCTGCCAGCCCGTCGCCGGTTGTTTTTTCGGGCGGGGCGAGCGAACGGTCATATGCATCGTCGTAGAAGGCACCCACGCTTCGCGGAGATCCGCCGGTCATCAGGGCCATGAGCCCAGGGAACGAATCGGACGGTTCCGATGTATAGGCAAAGAGGTAATCAATTCCATTGGGTTTGAGCCCAGCCATATTGGGGCAATAAGGCAGCCCGCCATTGGCGCCGCTGATCCCGTTAACGCAGTTGATGAAGTCGACGGCATGCATCCCATCAATGCTGAGCAGCAACACGTGCTGAATCGCCAACTGGCTGTTGTGATTCCGTTTATTGCCGCTGTTTTGCGGGGCACCTGAACCGGCTGCCAGAGGGAGAGCGGACATCAAGGCCAATAAGACGACAGAGACCAATCGGCCATTTTTGAAATTCATACTTGCTCCTTTCGGGACGAGTGGAATTGGAAACGAAGTGTGAGTGATGTCAAGACAGAGCAGGAGTCTAGGCGTCTTCGGTTACGCGAAGATTACTTAGAGATGAAAGAAATGTGAATAAAGAAAACTGGAAGTCGAAACGCTCGCGCGCCGCGGAGACGGTCTTCCGAAAATCAGAAATCGTCTGCGCGGCTCGGGCGGTGAAGTGACCGGCTACTTCGCTAACTGTGCCGCAACCCCGGGAAGCACTTGCGTGCCTTCCGCTTGTACCGCGTCTAGTGCGGTCGGATCCAGTCCCAGCGCCTGCACAATGGTCGGTGCGATCTGTCTGGTTGCCACTAGCGACGCGACCGTCTGGGCCGTGAAGCCAGGATTTGCGACCATAAGAACGACATTGGTATCGTCGTGCGCGAAGCCGCCATGATCTCCAATCATCGACGTGCTGCCCGAGTAGGTCACGCCTACGTTCGGAGTCACGATTATGTCTGGAGTCCGCGGATCGTCGCCCGCTTCCCAACCGCCTACGTTGTAATTGAGCCATAGTGATGGCCCGTAGTAAATCTCTCCCAAGCCGATAGCGGTCGCATTCTGTTCGAGAATTTTCACGGCCTTGGGCACGCTCGCGCCCTTTTTAAGCCAGAGCACAGAGACGTCATCTTCGGTGGCACCAATGCCGGTCGGGTTGAGCGGCGACTCGGAGTAAGGAATCATGTCGTTCGTGGCCAGTATCGTCGCTGGAGTACCGGTTCCGTCGGCCACGTAGCGAGTCGGGTCGATCGGCGAATCGCCATGCTTCGCAGTAACGATGAGCAGCGTGTTGTTATAAATGCTCGCAGCCTGGAGTGCGTTGACGATCTGGCCGATCGCCGTATCCACGTATTCGATCTCCTTCAGCAACTCCTGGCTCGGGAGACCCGCCGCGTTCTTGTAGCCGCCAGATGCAACGCCAGCTTCGTTCACCGACTCTCCCACGTAAACGGATTGGAAGTTCATGCCGAAGACTGCCGGTACCATCGCCGGTGCGCCCGAGTGCGTCTCTCCCGCAATCTGATTCAGCAAGCCATAGACTTTTATCGCGTCATAGCACTGAATATTGTCAAAGCTGCTGTTCCACGCCGATGCGCCAATCTTGTCGCGAATGGGCTCGCACGGAACGCCGTCCAGGGTCTTTACACCCGGCAAGGGCACAACAGCCGAACTGACCTCCGGTGAAAAATAGTCATCCAGACCGTTGCCGCCGGGGCCACCGACAAACGAGTACGACGGATGCTTATCAATCCACGCCGTGTATCCGCCCGCCGCATGGATCACACCAAAGAGCGTGTTTGTCCTTATGAAATTCCACGGATACACCCCCGCACAGCCCGCCGCCGGGTCGCGCACTAATTTCTTCGGGTCGAGAGATGCGATGCCGCCCTCCGTCAGCCCCGCACCCGGTGCGCCGCCATTCAGCTTGGTATCGTCAAGGTCGACCCCCTGGTCGTTATCGGTTGTCGTTCCAGTAGGCGCCGCGCCTGGTGTGCACGGACCGCCAGCCAGGCCCGTGCCCGTGGTGATGGTTGGGGCGTCGAGCGACCGGTCATAGGCAACGTCATAGTACAGGCCGGTCGTCTTGGGTGTGCCGCCAGAAGCCAGAGCCGCCATGCCGGGAAAAGAATCTGAAGGCTTCGACGACTCGGTGTTTACATAATTGATCGCGGTCTGACTCAGCGCAGCCATGTTCGGGCAATACGGCTTCCCGTCGTTTGCGCCTGCAATGCCGTGCGAGCAGTTATAGAAATCCACCGCATGCATGCCATCTATGCTCAACAACAGTACGTGCTGGATATTCCCCGAACCCACAGATTTCGTCTGAGCTACTCCATAGCTCGATGCCAGCACCAGCGTCAATGCAACGCAGGCCAATACCACCCTGTTCGCCTTCATGTGAAGCCTCCATGAGAGTAGAAATATTAGCCACCCAATATTAAGTAGGGGTTAATTCCTGGTGAAATCTCATACAGCGCGGGAATCCAATCGTCGGTGGGTAGTTGGTCGGGAAACGGGAAGGTATGCTTCGCCAGCCCGTCGCTCACCCTGCGATTCAACGATCCGCGGACGGATTCCCCGACTCCCGACATATTTACGCGATTAAGACTAAGGTTGGGCATGCAACAGGGGGGCCGATGAGAGATTCTCAAGCGGAAGATTCCGGGCAGGGCTGCGACTCGATTAGGTGAACCTGTGAAACGCGCATATCAAAAGCCAGCGTTTAAGCGGGAGCGAGTTTTCGAAACCACGGCGCTGGCCTGCGGTAAGATTGGCACCACGCAAATCGCAGTGTAAGTTCATTGGCAAGACTTCCTGACCTGATTTTCGCTGGGCGCGTTTTCCAGCCTGTTGGTGCCATATCTTTGCACGGGGAATAATGATATCTACTTGTCTTCCACCAAACGCCAAATCGGCGTATCTTACAGTTGGTGATCTTAGAGCAGCTGTTAAAATGGCCTCTGAGAATCTAATAGCGGTCTCTGGAATCAATCTGGCTAGTGGTAGATTATTAAGCTTCCTTGTAGACCGCTGCGGGTGAGCCATGGCATTGCACCCTGTAGAAGGAAAGCGCCACTTTCCGGAAGAAGCGCCCGTCGGCTGGGATCCAATCCGTCGCGCCCTCGAAGAGAACGAAGACTGGTATCGCGATCTGGTCGAGCACAGCCAGGACTTGCTGTGCGTCCACGATCTTAAAGGCCGATTCCTCTCTATCAATCCCGTACCCGCTCGTCTGCTCGGTTACAGCGTCGAAGAAATACTGCGGACTCCGATGCTGGAATTTATCGATCCGAGATTCCGTCACGAATTCGATGCTTATCTGCGCGAGATCGAGCGCCGCGGCGAAGCTCACGGACTGCTGAAAGTCATGACCCGTTCCGGTGAGCGGCGTGTCTGGCAATTTCACAACACGCTGCGCACCGAAGGAGTGGCGGAGCCGATCGTCAGGGGCATAGCGCATGACGTAACCGACCGTTGGCGAGCGGAGAAGACCCTGCGCGCGAGCATTCAAATGTTGGCCCAGAAAGCCATCGAACAGAAACAGCTGCTCGATGGGCAGACCTTGTTCCGCACACTTCTTGACCAATCGAACGATGCCATCAAGGTGATCGATCCGGAGACGCTGCATTTTCTCGACATGAATGAGAAGTCACACCTGGAGTTGGGATATAGCCGGGAAGAGCTTTTGTCGATGACAGTTTTTGACATCGATCCGAAAACCGACGAAAGCTCGGCCGCGCTAGTGTTACAGCAGTTGCGGGAATCGGGATTCGCGATTATGGAAACACTGCACCGGAGGAAGGATGGAACGACTTTCCCGGTGGAAGTGAATATGCGCCGGGTCCAATTGGAGCGCGAATACATCGTGGCGGTGTCGCGCGATATCAGCGCGCGAAAGCAGGCGGATGACAGGCTACGCGAGTTCGAAAGAGTGGTCGACAATCTCGAAGATATGATCGTGGTGGTGAATCGCGAATACCGTTATGTGCTCGCGAACCGCGCGTTCTTACAGTATCGCGGAATGACCCAAGAACAGGTGATAGGAAGTTTGATCGCGGACGTATTAGACGCCAAGCTCTTTGAAGAGGTAGTGAAGGAAAAGCTGGATGAGTGCTTCGAGGGGAAATTCGTCAGCTACGAACTCGATTGCGAATATCCGGGAAAAGGGACGAGGAACTTATCTATCACTTATGTGCCGGTAGAAGGTCCGACCGGGATCGACCGCGTGGCTTGCGTGCTACGCGATATCACTCCACACAAGCAGGCGGAGGAGGCGTTACGGCAGAGTGAGGGGCGCGAGCGAGCACGCGCGAAAGAACTGAGCTCGGTACTCGATGCGGTTCCCGTGGCCGTCTGTATCGCGCATGACGCCGAATGCCGCCATATGACCGGCAACCGCGCCGCACACGAACAACTGCGGGTGCCATCCGGCAAAGGCATTTCAAAATCAGCCCTACCCGAAGAACGGCCAAACTTTCGGCTGATGCGCGATGGCCTCGAGGTTCCGACGGATTTGCTGCCAATGCAAATGGCGGCGACTACCGGCAAAGCGGTGTATGACCAACCGCTAACCCTTGTCTTCGAGGATGGCAGCGAGCGGGAAACCGTGTCGACCGCGGTCCCGCTGTTAGACGAAGAGGGTAAGCCTCGAGGCTCGGTCGGAGCGTCGATTGACCTTACCGAACTGAAGCAAGTCGAGAGAGCCCTCCGCGAAAGCGAACTACGTTTCCGAACTGTTTATGAGCGCTCTCCCGTCGGTATTGCATTGGTCGACTCTCGCACCGGCCGATTCCGCCAGGTTAATCCCCAGTTCTGCGCAATTACCGGCCGCACCGAACAAGCTTTGCTGCAGACCGACTTGGCTGCCATCACCCACCCTGACGATATGGCCCCGACCGCAGAATACCTCCGCGAATTAACCAACGAAAAGCCCAAGCAGGAGTTGGAAAAAAGGTATCTGCGCCCGGATGGATCGGTGCGTTGGGTCAGAGTTTTGGGTGTCCCCATGGCGAGCCAAGGCGAACAAGAGCGGTGGCACATGGGGCTGGTCGAAGACATTACAGAGCGCAAGAAATCGGAGGCGGCGATTGGCCGGCTGGTGCAAGAGGTGTGCGATGCCAAGCGAAAACTAACCGAAGAGAAACTCTACCTCGAGCAGGAAATCAACACGGAACTCGGTTTCGGGGAAATCATCGGACAGAGCAAGACTCTGCAATCCGTAATGGAGAACGTGGAGAGAGTCGCATCCAGTGACGCTACTGTGCTGCTGCTGGGCGAAACCGGCACCGGAAAAGAACTGATTGCCCGGGCCATCCATCGCTTGAGCCAGCGCGCCCATACCAGTTTCATCAAGATGAATTGCGCCGCGATACCGTCGGGACTGCTGGAGAGCGAACTCTTCGGCAACGAGAAGGGCGCGTTTACCGGGGCCGTGAGCAAGAAAATCGGACGACTGGAACTCGCGGACAAGGGCACTCTTTTTCTGGACGAGATCGGCGATATTTCCCTGGTCCTGCAGCCCAAGCTGCTGCGGGTTTTGCAGGACCAGGAGTTCGAGCGACTGGGCGGAACGCAGACGCTGAAAGTGGATTTTCGGCTGATTGCGGCGACGAACGTCGATCTTGGTGCGGCGGTGCGGGAAAAGGAATTTCGCAGCGATTTGTATTACCGGCTGAATGTATTTCCCATACACGTTCCACCGTTGCGAGAACGGCGCGAGGACATTCGGTTGCTGGTGGAGCATTTCGTGCGCAAGTGCGCGCGGCGAATGAACAAATCGATCACCAGCATCCCCAGAAAAACCATGGATATCCTGATGGCGTGGGATTGGCCGGGCAATGTGCGGGAGTTGGAAAACTTTGTTGAGCGCTCAGTGATTCTGACACAAGGTTCGGTGCTGGTGGCGCCATTAAGTGAGATGCAACCAAGCAGCGCCGTTGCAGCGGCGAAAAAAACAGACGAGACTCTGGAGACAACGGAACGCGAGCACATTCTGCAAGCTTTGCGGGAAAGCCATGGGCAGATCGGCGGATTGCGGGGCGCGGCGACAAGGTTGGGATTGAAGCGCACCACACTGCAATCGAAGCTTAAACATTTGAAGATTGACCCGCATTCAAAATCTCTGAGCCATTAGTCGCGAATAGCCTCGGCTGAGACCTAACCTTTCTTTTGATCTTCTTTCCGGCCGTTCTTCGGTTACAATCCTCGCGCACATGAACCGCGAATATCACAAACAATATAGCCAGGAACTAAGCCGCGACATGGAGTTGCTCGTCTATGGTCACGCCGGCCAGCCCATCCTGGTTTTTCCCACCTCCCAGGGACGTTTCTTTGAATATGAAGATGCCGGCATGATCCACGCGCTGGCGGGAAGATTAGAAGGCGGCGCGATTCAGATCTTCTGCGTTGACGGCGTCGATAGCGAGAGTTGGTACAACAAAAGCGTGCATCCGGGGGCGCGCATCTGGCGCCACGTACAGTACGAGCGCTATCTGCTCAATGAGTTTCTGCCGTATTTAAAGTGGAAAAACTGGGCTCCGCAAATCGCCGTGACCGGTTGCAGTTTTGGCGGCTATCATGCTCTGAATTTTGCCATGCGCCATCCCGATCTAGTGTCGGGTTGCGCGACCATGAGCGGATCGTTCGACATCAAGAGCTTTCTCGACGGCTACTACGACGATAACGTCTATTTCAATAATCCTCCAGACTATCTTTCCAACATGAGCGATGAGTGGTTCTTGAGCCGCATCCGGCAGATGAAAATAATTCTGGGGTCGTCGGATTGGGATATGTGCCTGGATGCGAACGTGAAGATGTCTGCGATTCTCGATGGCAAGGGGATTCCGCACTGGTTGGATATTTACGGAGATAACAGCAAACACGATTGGCCGCTGTGGCAGCGTATGGCGCAAAAGTATTTTTAGGCGGAGTATTTTTGAGAGGACCACGGGCGGCTTGATGGTGCGCCTCTAGCACAGATCATGATTACTCAATGATTATTTAACGGGATTCAAATATGGCACACAAGAAAATCGCAATTCTCTTTGGCATGGAAAACACCTTTCCGCCGGCGCTGGTTGAAAAGATCAACGCGATGAAGGTCGACGGCGTTTCCGCCGAGTTTGTAAAAATCGGTGGAATACGCATGGATGAGCCGAAGAGATACGACGTGATCGTCGACCGCATTTCGCAGGACATTCCTTTCTATCGCGCCTACTTAAAGAACGCGATGTTGCACGGGGCGATCGTTATTAACAACCCTTTCTGGTGGACGGCCGACGACAAGTTTTTCAATTATGCGCTGGCGCATAAGATGGGCGTGGCCATTCCACCTACAGTGATTTTGCCGCATCATGAGCATCCGCCCGATACAACCGATAAGTCGATGCGGAATCTGATATACCCGCTGAATTGGGAAGAACTGTTTGCCTATGTGGGCTTCCCGGCGTTTTTGAAACCTTACTCCGGCGGCGGATGGAAACATGTATACAAAGTGCATTCTCCCGAGGAATTTTTCCATTTCTACAACCTGACGGGCGACCTTTGCATGACGCTGCAACATGGCGTCGAGTTCGAGGATTACTACCGCTGTTATGTAGTGGGCCAGGAAAAGGTCCACATCATGAAGTACGACCCGAGAGCTCCGCATCACGAGCGCTACGTGAAGGGCAATCCACAGCCGGGAGCGAAGTTAAAAGAACGCATCGAAAAAGATGCGCTGGCACTATGCCGCGCGCTCGGCTACGACCTGAATACAGTGGAGTTCGCGGTGGAGGGCGGCGTCCCGTTTGCCATTGACTTCATGAATCCTGCGCCGGACGCCGAGATCACATCTGTAGGACAACAGAATTTCGAGTGGATTGTGGACGCCGTGGCTGAGATGGCGGTAAAGAAAGCACTGAGCGGGGAAAACCCAGCGGAGGAATTGCGCTGGGCCGCGTTTTTGAATGGCCCGGCACCGGCGGAGATCCGCACCTCGAAAGTTAGGAAAAAGGCCTAACGCATGAACCACCAAGGGCACAAAGTACCACGAAGGCTTCTGGGAGCAAGGTTTTCCTTCGTGAACCGGAGCCTGCCCTGAGCGCAGTCGAAGGGTGGCCTTTGTGGTTACTGGTTTCGCGAGCAGAGCAACCACCGTTAAGCGATAACAGGTCCTCGCCGTACCAGCTCATTGATATACTAGTTTGACTTACTGCCTGCCATTCTCAGGCAGCTCCGGATGCCGCGATGAAACCTACATTCACGCTGGGAATTGAAGAAGAATATCAGACCGTTGACCCCGAGACTCGGGATCTTCGTTCGCACATCCACGCCGAGATCATCGAGAAGGGCAAGTTGGTGCTTCAGGAGCGGGTTAAGACGGAGATGCATCAATCCGTCGTGGAAGTAGGCACGTCGATTTGCGCCAATATTAAAGATGCCCGCGAAGAGCTGAAAAATCTGCGCCATCACATCATCCACCTGGCCCGCGAGAATAATTTGCGAATAGCCTCCGCGGCGACCCATCCATTCGCCGATTGGCGCGTGCAGGCGCTCACTCCGGGAGAGCGCTACAAGAACATTGTCGAAGACATGCAACTCGTAGCGCGTGCCAACCTGATTTTTGGCCTGCACGTGCACGTCGGCATCGAAGACCGCGAGACGCTGATTCATCTAATGAATCATGCCCGCTATTTCGTTCCGCATCTGCTCGCGCTTTCTTCGAACTCGCCTTTCTGGCTGGGCATGGATACTGGGCTCCACTCTTATCGCTGCAAGGTCTTCGACAAATTTCCGCGGACCAACCTGCCTGATTATTTTCCGAGCTGGGGCGAATACGAGAATTACGTCAAGTTACTGGTGAAGACTAACTCGATCGACAACGCCAAGAAAATCTGGTGGGACATCCGGCCCCATCCATTCTTTCCTACCCTCGAATTCCGCGTCTGCGATCTACCCATGCGGCTCGATGAAACGATTGCGCTCGCGGCCCTGATCCAGGCAACCGTGGCCAAGCTCTATAAGCTGTACTCACAGAACCAGGGCTTCCGCCTCTACCGCAGGTCGCTGCTGATGGAGAATAAGTGGCGCGCGGCGCGCTACGGCATCAACGGAAAACTGATCGACTTCGGCAAGCAGATGGAAGTTCCCGAGCGCGATCTGATCGAAGAATATCTCGCCTTCGTCGATGACGTGCTCGACGAACTCGATTGCCGAGGAGAAGTCGAATACATCCGCGAGATTATGAAGATGGGAACCGGCGCCGACCGACAATTAGAGGTCTACCGCAGAACCGGCGATATGAAGGCCGTAATGGACTACATCATTGAGGAGACAGAGGTGGGCGTCGACGAAGCAGACAGTTTGCCCACCGCACGCGCCGTCTAATGAGCTTGATGAAAACTGACTCGCAATTACACGCAGAATCCAGCCGACAACTGAATCAGATGGGTTTCGATCCGCAGCTGAGTTTGGGGGCGCGGAATGCAGTCCGCGTTTGCCTGCGCGTGCAGCCCTCCGAAAAAGTTACGGTGATCACCGATGAAGTCAGCCTCGAGATCGCGGCTGCGATCGTCCATGAACTGGAAGAGTTGGGATGTACGTACAAAACATGGGTGCTCGAAGATGTCGCCACTCGTCCGCTGACCGATTTGCCGCTCGTGATCGCGGACGACCTCGAATCGAGCCAGGTCAGCATTTTCGCCGTGCAGGCGCAAACCAACGAACTAAGGTCGCGGATGCAGATGACCGACATCGTTAACCGGCAAAAAATTCGCCACGCGCACATGGTCAATATCAACAAGCGCATCATGCTCGAAGGCATGCGCGCCGACTTCCAGAAGGTCGATCGCCTGAGCGTAAGAGTGCTGGAGACGGTGCGTAAAGCAAAACAGATTCACGCCAAAACCCCCGCCGGAACCGACCTTGTAGCCGATTTGAATCCTAACTATCGCTGGGTAAAAACCAGCGGAATCATCAGCACTGAAAAGTGGGGCAATCTTCCCGGCGGCGAAGTGTTCACCACGCCCGGCGAGGTTAACGGCACATTCGTGATCGATGGAGTAGTCGGCGATTATTTGTGCGCAAAGTTTGGCGATTTAAAAGCGAATCCTTTGACCATCCTGGTAAAAGGCAATCGCGTAATCGAGGCGCACTCTTCCAACAAGGAATTGAAAGACGATTTCTGGGCCTACACTCACACGGACGAAAACAGCAACCGTGTAGGCGAGTTTGCCATTGGCACCAACATCGAACTGAAAGATGTGATCGGCGAGATTCTGCAAGATGAAAAATATCCGGGCGTCCACATTGCGTTTGGAAATCCGTACGGCGCGCACACCGGCGCAGAGTGGTTTTCAGCGACGCATATCGATGTCGTCGGACGGAGATTCGATATCTGGGTCGATGACGAACAGATTATGCGGGACGGTCATTTCTTAATCGAGGCGTAGAGACTTTTCACTGCCGAGGCGCCGAGATCGGATTAGCGCGCATTCAACGCCAATGATTCCTTCATACCGCGAAGACTTCAACGCGCGCTTCACCCAAGAAAAATATGATCGCCTTCGGCACGAGATGACGTTGCGCTGCGGAATGGAGGTTCCCTTCGCTCTCTGCGAGACTCCGTGCTTCTTTGCCGACGCTCTAGTCCAGCGCATGGCCGAAGACGGAAAAGCTCTGATTCTGCAGTTAGTCGAGAATAAGGATTACCGCGCCCGATCGGAAGCCTCGATCCCCGCGCAGTTTCGGGTGCCGCATGAATCGCCGCATCCCATGTTTATTCAGGTCGACTTCGGCCTGGTGCGCGATTCGAGAGGCGACTTACATCCCAAGTTAGTCGAGTTACAAGCCTTTCCTTCTCTTTATGCCTATCAGCCGGTGCTAGCTCAGGCCTATATCAACGTCTTCGAGTTAGCCGCGAAGCTTCGCTACTTTCTTAGTGGTCTCGACTCGATTTCCTATAACCAACTCCTAAAAGACGCTATCGTCGCAGGCCACAATCCCGCGAATGTAGTGCTAATGGAAGTCCATCCCGAAGAACAGAAGACGCGACCCGATTTTCTGCTGACCGAGAAGTTGCTTGGAATTCGCACGGTATGCATCACCAAGATTCGCAAACAGGGGCACCATCTGTTTTATGAAGAGCAAGGCAAGCAGATTCCGATCGAGCGAATCTACAACCGCACCATTGTCGATGAGCTAGAACGCAAGGGTGTGACTCCGCCATTTGATTTTCGCGACGATCTCGATGTCGAGTGGGCTGGGCATCCCAACTGGTATTTCCGCATCAGCAAGTATTCCATCCCCTATCTAAAACATCCCTCAGTGCCGCGAACCTGGTTTCTAGATCAATTGCCCGAAGTTCCCGCCGATCTAGAAAATTTTGTCCTCAAGCCACTCTACTCATTCGCTGGGCTGGGCGTGGTGATTGCGCCCTCGCGCGCCGACATTGACGCGATTCCCGGCGCGAAACGCAGCAGCTACATTCTGCAGGAGCGGCTGAACTTCACGCCAGTAGTAGATACTCCGTACGGCCGAACCAAGGTTGAGTTACGGATTATGTACGTGTGGCTCGATGAATTGGTGCCGGTGCTGACCATCGTGCGCATGGGACGCGGCCTGATGATGGGCGTCGATCAAAATAAGAATATGAAATGGGTAGGCTCGTCGGCGGCGCTGATTGGTTAAGCCGCGCTTCTCGATCGCGCAATATTTTCGCCGCCAATCTCGGTTGACCCAACCGCGCTGACCGCCTACCATACGCCTTCGCGGGCGAGGGCGCCGCGCCACACGAACTTATGGAGATAATCGGCCAAACTGTATCCCATTACCGCGTGCTCTCCAAACTCGGCGGCGGCGGAATGGGAGTGGTTTATGAAGCGGAAGATCTTCGCCTCGGCCGCCATGTCGCGCTGAAATTTATTCCTGAACACCTGGCCAACGACAAACGCGCCCTCGACCGGTTTATGCGCGAGGCGCGCGCCGCTTCGCAACTCAACCACGCCAACATCTGCACCATTCACGATATCGAAGACAACAACGGGCACCCCTTCATCGTGATGGAAAAGCTCGAAGGCGAGAGCCTCAAGCAGCGCATCCATGGCAAGGCCATCGAGATTGAAGACCTGCTCGACATTGCCGTACAAGTGGCGGATGCGCTGGCGGCGTCGCATGCCAAGGGAATCGTCCATCGCGACATCAAGCCGGCCAACATTTTTCTCGCCTCCAATGGCCAGGTGAAGGTTCTCGACTTCGGCCTGGCCAAGCTGGCTAAAGATCAGAGCCTCGGTATGACGACCGACTCGTCAATCGAAGAATCTCTGACGCAAGTAGGCGTTATCCCCGGAACCGCGGTTTACATGTCCCCCGAGCAAGCCCGGTCCGAAGACCTCGACGTGCGCAGCGACATTTTTTCATTCGGCGTGGTGCTCTTCGAAATGACCACCGGCAAGAAGCCATTCACCGGGACGAACGTGGTGATGACGCTCCACGCGGTGATCAATTCCAAGCCAGCATCTCCGCGCTCCATCAATCCTGGTGTGCCGCCCGAGCTCGAGGCCATCATCGGCAAAGCGATGGAAAAGGACCGCGACCTGCGCTATAAAAACGCGACCGAGATGAAGGCCGACCTGGAAAAGCTACAGACAAAGATAAAGAAAGGCACAGACGCGGCGCTGCGCAGCGGCTTTCGTCAAGCTTTGGACATGCGGGTGGCGACAAAAACTTTTCAACCCGCGAGGTCGAGCCAGATCTGGATCATAGTCGGCCTCGCGGCTGCGCTGCTTACAGTCGTCGCGGCGGTAGGAACGTGGTGGGTTAAACACCGTGTAACGCCGGTCAAGGATACGAACCGCACCATCGCCGTGCTGCCTTTGCAAAATGTCAATAACGATGCCGAAAGTGAATTTCTGCGCTTCGCCCTGGCCGATGAGATCGCCAACGCTCTCACCTATGCGCATTCGCTCGAAATTCGGCCATCGACGGCGACGCAAAAATACGGCAACGAAGAAGCCGATCCGGCGAAAGCGGGCCGCGAGTTGGGTGTGGGTACAGTCGTTGTCGGACACTTCCTGCGCCAGGGAAAAACGGTCCAGGTGACGCTCGAAGCCGTCAACGTCAAACAAAATAAGGTGATTTGGACCGGCACGCTCACCTCGCCAACCGATAGCCTGATCGATCTGCGCAACCAGATGGCGAAAAAAGTTCGCGTTGAACTGGTGCCGGCTTTGGGCATCGCCCGCAGCGCGGTGGAAACCGGCAGTGCGCCCGCCAATCGCGAGGCTTACGACGCATATTTACGCACACTCGCCATCCCGCACGAAGTCAAGTCCAACAAGACCGCAATCGCAACCTTAGAGAACGTCGTGAAGCTCGATCCGAACTACGCGCCCGCATGGGAGGCGCTTGGCCGTCGCTACTACTTCGATGCGGTTTATTCCGATGGAGGCGACGCCGCATACCAGCGCTCCAATGCAGCCTACCGTCGCGCGCTCTCGATCGAACCCGGCCGGGTCAGCGCCGCTGGTTTGCTAGCCGCGAATGAAGCGGAAGGCGGAAACCTCGATCGCGCCTATGACGACGCGCGCGAGTTGGTGCGCAAGCGTCCGGATGCTGCATTTGCGCATTTTTCGCTGTCCTACGTGCTGCGCTACGCCGGCCGCCTCGATGAATCGCAGCGTGAGTGCGACAAAGCTTTGAAGATCGACTCCAACTATAACTGGCGAAGTTGCGCCCTCGCTTTTGCGGAGACTGGCAAAGCAGCACGTGCGCTGGAATTCATAGAACAGGACGCAGGTTCGGAGTGGTCGGATGCGGTGCGCGTCTCCGTACTGATGCGGCAGGGGAAGATGACGGAAGCTCGCCAAGCCGCATCGCAGATGACCGACAATCCTATGTGGATGCGCGGAATGGTCGAGGCATGCCTCGATAAGGCGCCCGCAACAGATATCCATCGTTTTGCGGAGCAGGCAAAAAACGAATTACTGGCGAAACAGAATCCCGAAATAAAGTATCAGCAGGGCGCGCTGCTGGCCGCCTGCGGCGAACCACAGATTGCATTCGAGTTTTTGCGCCAGGCCGTTGCCGGAAATTATTGCGCGCATCAGGCTCTGCAATCCGATCCGCTGCTGGCGAGCGTGCAAGGCGTTGCAGAATTCCGCCGCATTGTGCAGACGGCAGCGGAATGCCAGCAGAAATTCGCCGCCGCCCAGGGAATGAGCCGATAAATTGAAGAGAATATATTTGCTTCTTTCATTGAGTAAAATCCATCAGATGGTCATGTTTGTGATAGGAAAGGTCCCCGGGTCCCGATTGACGCGCCTGCGCAACCGGTTGGCAATCGCACTTGGCGCCGCTTTACTGGCAACCGGCGCGGCAATTTTCGCTATGGCACAGGCGCCGGAAAAGGCCGCCCCTTATCACGTGGATCGTCCTGCCGATCACGCTACCGATCATTCGTCAGGTCAAGGCGCCGATCACTTTTACGAGCCCCTACCTCAAGACACCGGAGCCAACGGCCTGAAGCTGATGCTGCGGCGCGCGCAGACCACGGCCCGGCTGATGCAGGTGGACGCGCATCCCGACGACGAAGACGGCGGCATGCTGACGCTGGAGGCGCGCGGCAAAGGCGTTTCGACTCTCCTGATGACGCTCAATCGCGGCGAGGGCGGACAGAACAAGCTCGGCAGCAACCTCTTCGATGTGCTGGGCGTGGTGCGGACTTTGGAGGTGTTGGCAGCCGACCGCTACTACGGCGTGGAGCAGAGGTTCTCGCGAGTTGCGGATTTCGGGTATTCGAAAACTGCGGAAGAAACTTTTCAGAAATGGGACGGGCACGACATCGCGCTCGCCGACATCGTGCGCGTGGTCCGCACGTTTCGTCCGGATGTGCTGATTGCGCGCTTTTCGGGAACGGAGCGCGATGGCCATGGCCACCACCAGGCATCGGCGATCCTGACGAAAGAAGCTTTTCGCGCAGCCGCCGACCCGAATCGCTTTCCGGAGCAGATCAAAGAAGGATTGCAGCCCTGGCAGCCGAAGAAGCTGTACATCGGCAATGTATGCGGCTTCGGCGCTTCGACCTGCGACCCAGCCAATTACACCGTCAAGCTAAACACCGGGAAAGAAGATCCGCTGCTGGGCGAGTCGTACGTGCAGTTTGCGATCGAGGGATTGCGTCATCAGCAATCGCAAGCCTTGGGTGGCGTCTCGATTCCGAAGGGCGATCGATTTGCCTATTACAAGCTGGTGGATTCGGTCGTCGAAACTCCAAAGGATAAAGACGGCCACGAGCAGGGCTTCTTCGATGGCATCGATACCACGCTAGTGGGGCTGGCGTCGAGGCTCGGGAGTGAAGAGAAAAAGGTTCCGTGGCTGCGTGAGCAACTTTCTCGGATCCAGCAACAGATTGACGAAGCTGAGCACAACCCTGATAGCGACTCAGCCAAGAGCACGAGAGTTCTTCTGAGCGGACGAAGGGCAACGGATGATCTGCTGCAACGCGTTCAACAATCATCGCTGTCGGATGATGAGAAGAAGTTTCTGATAATTGAACTTGAGACGAAGAGCAATCAGTTCCAGCAGGCAGCGAACGTCGCGCTGGGAGTCAAGTTGACGGCAACCTACGACGGCCCAATGGCGTCTTCTCCGGAATCAGCCGCGATGGCTGTTCCGGGAGAAGGCATTGCGGTGAAGTCATTGGGCTTTGCCAAAGGCGGGACCGTAATCTCGGCAAAGTTAATCCTGGACGCTCCGGATTGCCAACAGAGCGCGCAAGGAGCAATGTCGGCCGACAAACCTTCAGCAGCCGAGTTCGATTTTCGCATGACGCCGTGTGCGAACGCCGGCTACACACGGCCGTATTGGCACCGTGACGACCCGGAGCGCGACGCGCTAAACACGATTGACGAACCGCAGTACGAGACGCTTCCCTTCCCGCCTCCGCCATTTCACGTGCGCATGGAATATCAATATCAGGGGCTCGCCGGATCGATCGAGGTTCCCGTCATGGTGCGGTTCCAACAGCCTGACGGGAGCGAGGGCGAGCACCCGCTGGCGATTGGCCCGAAATTCTCAATTGCCTTGTCACCGTCGAACTCAGTTATCCC
The DNA here is from genome assembly GCA_963822025.1 of uncultured Acidobacteriaceae bacterium. GTDB lineage: Bacteria > Acidobacteriota > Terriglobia > Terriglobales > Acidobacteriaceae > Acidiflorens. Next base: position 997,587 of record CAWGFW010000005.1, read on the forward strand.
CTCAGACAAGCACGGCAGCACGAGTGTGAAGACTGCGGCGCGCGACCAGAGCAGGGGTTCTGAGGCGCAGATTGCTTTGAATGTGCCGAAGGGGTGGCGCGCGGAGCCGGCGCATCAATCCGTTGAGATTCCCAAAGATGGGTCGAGGGACGCCTCATTCCAGGTCTTCCCCTCCGAGTTAAAGGAAAGCGAGACTCATATTCGGGCGGAACTCACGAGCGGGAAAAAGGCTTACGGCGAGGGATATACAGTGGTCACGCGCGAGGATCTCGGCACGTTTTATTACTATCAGCCAGCGGTGCAGCACGTGTCGATCGTGAATGTGAAGGTTCCCAAGGATCTAAAACTTGGATACATCATGGGAGCGGGCGATGACATTCCGACGGTGCTCGAGCAACTAGGGATGAGTGTGACGATGATTCCGGCTGACAAGCTGGCCAGCGAGGACTTGAGCAAGTATCAGACGATCGTGCTCGGTATCCGCGCATATGATACGCAGAAAGGCGTGATTGACAACAACAAGCGGCTACTCGATTTCGTCGCAAACGGCGGGCGCCTGGTCGTGCAGTACAACACGCTGGGATCGTTCGGGGTGCCGATCGATTTTAATTCCGGCAAATACACGCCCTATCCCGCAACCCTCGGCCGGGCACGGGTTTCTGTGGAAGAGGCTCCGGTAGTCATTCTCGATCCCGCCAATCCCATCTTTCATTCTCCCAACGAAATAACACAAAAAGATTTCGACGGCTGGGTGCAGGAGCGCGGGCTTTACTTCATGACGCAGTGGGACAGCAACTTCACGCCGCTGCTCGAATCGCACGATCCGGGCGAAAACGAGCAGAAGGGCGGCCTGCTGGTGGCGCATTACGGCAAGGGTACATATATCTACACGGGATACGCGTTCTTCAGGCAATTACCAGCGGGGGTGCCGGGTGCGGTGCGGCTGTTTGTAAATCTGATCAGCAGTCGCTAGTTGTTTGCTTTTGCCATTCCTTCCCCTGTGACACTCTGTGTCCTCTGTGGTTAAAGGAGAGCTGAACCACAGGGTACACAGAGGTTCACAGGGGAATTCTGTTTGCCATGCAGACTACCGGCCAATCCGAGTACGCCGCCTCGGGCGGAACTCCTCTCGTCCGCGGCATCGGTCTCGGTTCCGCCACTGCGCTGAACATGATCGACATGATCGGCGTGGGCCCGTTTATTACCATCCCGCTGATCGTCACCGCCATGGGTGGGCCTCAGGCGATGCTCGGCTGGATACTGGGCGCGCTGCTCGCCATTTGCGATGGCCTGGTCTGGGCAGAGCTGGGCGCGGCGCTGCCGGGGTCGGGAGGGTCTTACCGTTATCTGAAAGAAATCTACGGCCCGCAAAAATTGGGCCGGCTCGTCGCTTTTTTATTTATCTGGCAATTGTCGTTCAGCGCTCCGCTGTCGATTGCCTCGGGAGCCATCGGCCTCTCTCAGTATGCCGCCTTTTTCTGGCCGAGCCTCGAGCGCGTTTGGTCGACACGCGCCTGGAGCCTGAACCTTCCGCTCATCGGACCGCTGCAACTTTCCTGGGTAGCGATGCCGGCGACGTTTCTCGCCATCGGCGTTTGCGCTCTCACCGCATTCCTGCTCTACCGCCGCATCACCGCCATCTCGCGCCTCACCAACGTGCTCTGGGCCGGAGTGATGGCCACGATTGGATGGATCATCTTTACCGGCCTCACCCATTTCAATGCGCATCAGGCATTCGACCTGCCACCCGGCGCATTTTCCTTTTCCCGCGACTTTTTTCACGGACTGGGCGGAGCGATGCTGATTGCCTCTTATGACATTGGCGGGTATTACAACGTCTGTTTTCTTGGGGACGAAGTCAAGGACCCGGGGAAAAATATTCCGCGGGCGCTGTTGCTATCCATTCTCGCTGTCGCGAGTCTTTATATCGTAATGAATGTCAGCATTCTCGGGGTCGTTCCGTGGCGCGAACTGGTGCAATCGGGCACGTCGGACACGAAGCTTTACATCGTCTCGACGATGATGGAGCGCGTCTACGGCCACGGCGCGGCGTCGCTTATTTCGGTGCTGGTAATGTGGACGGCCTTCGCTTCCGTATTCTCGCTAACGCTCGGCTATTCGCGCGTGCCCTATGCCGCCGCGCTCGACGGCAATTATTTCCGCGCCTTCGCGCGCGTGCATCCCAAATATCAGTTCCCCTATGTTTCGCTGCTGGCTTTGGCGGGAGTCGCCGCCCTGTTCTGTTTTTTGCGGCTCGCCGACTTGATTGCCGCGCTGATCGTGATCCGCATTGTGCTGCAGTTTCTCGTGCAGAGCATTGGAGTAATTGTGCTGCGCATCCGCCGGCCGGATTTGCCGCGGCCATTTCGCATGTGGCTGTATCCTGCTCCGGCTTTGATCGCAGCGGCCAGTTTTACCTTCATTCTGATTTCAAGAAAGAATTTCCTCCGCGAGATTCGTTACGCGGGAGTGATTCTGGTAGTTGGCTTGGCGATTTACATGGTGCGGTCATGGCGGCGGAGGGAGTGGCCGTTTGCGGAGGGGTCGCTGGTCGCTAGTCGTTAGCCCGTTTGCAATTCGTCGTCATTCGTCATTCGTCGTTCGCCTTTCGCCAAAGAATTTGCTATGGCCGAAATGATCAAAATGCCGATCGGGCCAATCACCAGTGGGCGTTCGTTATCCCCATGGGCGCCGCTCGGCGAGCCACTATTCCGCTCGCTGTGGATTGCTTCCGTCATTTCCTACACCGGCACCTGGATGCAGAACGTCGGCGCCGCCTGGCTAATGACGCAGATGACGACCGACCCGCTGATGATTGGCCTCGTGCAAGCCGCCGCATCGCTGCCCGTCTTCCTCGTCATCCTACCCGCGGGTGCTTTAGCAGACATGGTCGACCGCCGCCGTTTTCTCCTTCTCACCCAGGGATGGATGGTGTTGGCATCCGCAACTCTCGGCATCATGACGCTCACCAGTTGCATAGGCCCCTGGGTGCTCCTGCTCTTCACCTTCCTGCTCGGCCTGGGCGCAGTGATGAATGATCCGGCGTGGCAGGCGATCACGCCCGAATTAGTTTCGCGCAAGCAACACGCATCGGCCGTGGCCCTCAATTCTGCCGGCTTCAACGTAGCCCGAGCCGTGGGGCCAGCGCTCGGCGGCCTGGTAGTGGCAGCCGTCGGGTGCGGCACCACGTTCCTTCTGAATGCAGCCTCATTTTTCGGCGTTATTCTTTTTCTCTATCGCTGGCGACGCCCGGTTGAATCTCGCCCTAGTTCCAAGCGCGTTTGGCCGGCAATCGTTGACGGTTTCACCTACGTACGCGAAAGCGGATCGGCAAAGTCAGTCCTGCTGCGCACGGGAACGTTCAGCCTCGCAGCCGTCGCCCTGCTGGCCTTGCTGCCAATCATTGCTCTTCCCTACGGCGCGCGCGGATACGGGGTGCTGCTCGGCTGCTTTGGCTTGGGCGCATTGCTCGGAGCATTAGCACTGCCGCGCCTGCGCGAAAAATTATCGGTCGATGGCGTAGTCGGCGCCGCCATTCTGATTTTCGCTGTCATGACCTTTGGCGCGGGCCGCGCAGAGAGCTTCGCGCTGCTCTGCGCCCTGTTGCTGATAGCAGGTGCCGCGTGGATCGGCATTCTGGCGTGCCTGAACGTCGCCGCGCAAACCATGTGTCCCGCCTATATACGCGCTCGCGCCCTGTCGTTCTACCTGCTCGTCTTGCAAGGAGGGATGGCCATAGGCGCCGCGCTCTGGGGCGCGTTAGCAAATAGAATTGGCGTGCCCGATGCGCTGGGTGCAGCCGCGGCAGTGCTGGCACTCGGAGTATTCGCGCTGCGCGGCCATCGCATCACCGCCAGTGAACTCGACTTGACGCCCGCAGTGGTGAGAGATTGATAGACGCTTGACTTTATCCAGGAGGCAACATGAAAACGATCATTGCGACCTTGCTCGCCATCTCAGCTTTGTGCAGCGTTGGCTTGACCCAAGCACAAGCGCAAACTAAAGACGAAAAGAAAACCATCAGCCAGGTCGTCGACAGTGCGACCAAAAGAGTGGAACACGATTTTGTCCCCGCTGCCGAAGCTATGCCCGAGGACAAATACAGCTTCGCGCCAACCAACGGTGAGTTCAAAGGCGTTCGGACATTCGCCGAACAGATCAAGCACGTCGCCGCTACCAATTACCTGGTTGCGTCCTTGATTCTCGGCGAAAAGCCGCCCGTCGAAATCAACGACGAAAAGGGTCCGGATAGCGTGAAGTCGAAGGCCGAGATTCTCAAATATCTGAAAGACTCCTACGCCTATGCGCACAAGGCTGTCGCGACCATTACCGAGGCGAATGTGGTGGAACCGATTCCCAGTTTTGACGGCAAATCAACCACCACGCGCCTCAGCCTGGCGATGCTGTTTGCGTGGCATGGTTACGATCACTATGGACAGATGGTGGAGTATTTGCGCATGAACGGGATCGTGCCGCCGGCTAGTCGCAAGTAGAGAAGCAGCCTCTGCGCCGAAGGACGACGAGATCAGTCTAATGCGACGATCCCATCGGCAATCGTCGGAGGCGTATTCGGCCTTCTTCGATTACCACAATGCATCCGGAATCAAGAGCTGCAGCAAAGGTCGGCAGATTAAGGCTCAAGAGCTTCAGTTGCTCTGCCGGTCGATTCGGAGCCCATCGAAAAAGAATAACGGAAGGCTTTGTTTCCCCGCGCAATGCCAGAATGCGCGCAAAATCGGTGTCGGCGGAGACGAGCACGCGCTCCTCCGATCCTGCGCGGTCGAAAATCACATCGTCAGTCGCCGATTGCAGATTGTACTCGCGAACGTGAACCGCGTCGTGACCGGCCTCCCGCAATCATTCGCGATCAGCGGGGACAAGGCATTGTCGATGAGGAATTTCAAGACGGGCGGCTGATCATGGGCAATTCGCGCTCGCGAACCGCTTCGGCAGCGTAGCGAAGAGACTCCCGGATGTCTTCGCGTTCCAAGTCAGGATAAGCGTTGAGGATCTGATCCTCCGTCATCCCTTCACTTAGCATGGCGACGACGGTCGCAACGGGTATCCGCAGACTTCGTATGCACGGAAGTCCATCCATCTGGGCGGGGTCGACGGTGATTCTTGCGAAGGTCTTCACGCTGGCAATTTTACCGGATTGCGAGGAAACGTCCAAAGAGGGTGCTACACACGTAGCGAAGCGCAGTCACCACGCCGTTCTATTTCTTTGCCGACCCGTGATGCTTTTTCCAGTCGGCGCCATCGCGTCCGCCATGCTGCGCGATCTCGGTGAGAATGATTTCGGCCGTAAGCCGGCGCTTGGCGAGATGAGCCGCGATCCGCTGTCTCGCCTTTTTCGCCGGCACTTTGGGATCGAGAAACACCAGCACTGACGGCCCCGCTCCGCTGAGCGCCGCGCCCAGCACGCCTGAATCTCCGGTTAATTCCTTCAGGGCGGGCAGCAGCGGACAAAGCGGCGCGCGATAAGGCTGATGTACGCGGTCTTCCAGCGCCGATGAAAGCAGGTCCTGCCGATCTTGCGTGAAGGCCGACAACAACAGCATTGCATTCTGAATGTTGGTGGTCACGTCGGCGCGCGAATACTGGAACGGCAGCACGCGCCGCGCCTGCTCGGTCGAGAGCGGCGCATCCGGAACCGCCAGCAGCAGCGGCCACTTCCCTTTCGGCTTCACTTCCACCACCTGCGCCTGCACCTGGTTTGCCATGCGCGCCACCGTCAGCGCGCCCATCCAGCACGCCGAAGCATTATCAGGATGCTGCTCGCGCATCGAAGCCTCGCCCACAATCCGGTCATCCTTCCAGCGCAAATGCCCAAAGTGCACCGCCAGCGCAATTCCGGTCAGCCGCGCCGCAGCCGACGATCCGCATCCTCGCCCAATCGGAATCTCGTTCTCAATATGTATCCGCAGCGGCGCAATCTTGCGATTCTCCGATTCGAGCACCTCGCAATAAGTCGTGACGATGAGGTGGTTCTCCATCCGGCTGCAGATCTGCGCGTCGCGCCCCTCCGCCGTAACGAAGAAATCAGGCGCGCGCTCGGCACGCAATCGCAGATGGAAATCCAGGGCAAGGGCCGCCGCGTCAAACGCCGGACCCAGATTGGCAGAAGTCGCCGGCAGCGCCAGGCGCAACGATCTATCTAAAGATGCAGGACGTGAAGGCATAGTTTGAGAGCAAATTCCGCGGCGACCAAATTCGGCCGAAACAATAGAAATGGAAGGCGTTAGCGCGATTCTAGCCCATCCAGAATCGCTAACCGTCGCGACGGAGGTTGAACTGTGTTTTATACACGAGTTTGCGGCAGAGTGCTACGAATTTCTGTGGATGCGCCGCCGACGGACAAACGCAACCGTCTCGCTGACTTTCCATAGCCAGAACTAGGCGTGCCATTTTGGCCCGATCGTCGGAGGGGTTAGCGGTCGTCCGAATTTTTTCTCATGAATCAGGCCCATCAATCCGCCCACAACAAACGCCGCGATTGAAGAGTACTGAATCTCGTCAAGCCAGTTACGTTCGCGACGTGTCTGGTAAACGACAATGCCGTGGACATTGAGTGGGTATACGCGCTCTGCTAAAGGGTCGGGACGGCGCGGGAGCGTCCTTTGATAGGCATACCAAAGAGAAGAGGTCCACAGAATTCCAGCGAACCCAATCAGACAGATTGTTATTCCCACTGGCTTCCACCACTTCCAAATTCCCGAACCGCGATTCATCGGGACTTACTCCTCTCAGCCGCATCGAGCGCCGCAATCACCGCGCCAAGATTGGCGTCAAGCACAACAGGCCCGCGCTGTAAATGTTTCGCCTGCGCGCCCGCAAATTCGTCGGACACTCCCTCAAACAAATCCCCGCGATGAAACTTAATCGTAAAATCCGGATCCTTAAGCAAGTGTCCCGTCAAAATTAAAACAACCGACTCTCCCGCCTTAACAAATCCGCGCTGCCGCAATTTCTTCAGCCCCGCCAACGTCACCGCCGAAGCCGGCTCGCACCCAATCCCATCAGCCCCGATCTCCGCTTTAGCAATCGCAATCTCGATCTCGCTAACCTCTTCAACCTCCCCGCCCGTGGTCTGCAACACCCGCAGCGCCTTCTTCCACGATGCTGGATTCCCAATCCGTATCGCAGTAGCCAGCGTGTCCGCCGTCATCGGCTCCAGCTTCTTCCCACCAAAATCCTTCACGCTGCGATAAAACGGATTCGCACCATGCGCCTGAATAATCGAAAGCTTCGGCAGCCGCGAAATCAGCTTCAACTCATGCATCTCAATCAGCGCCTTGCCGATCGCCGAACTGTTCCCGAGATTGCCTCCTGGCACAATAATATGATCCGGCGGTTCCCACCCCAGTTGCTCAATCAGTTCGATCGCCGCCGTCTTCTGCCCTTCGATGCGATACGGATTCACCGAATTCAGCAGATACACCGGCTTCTGCCGAACCAGTTCATTGAGTATGCGCACGCATCCATCAAAATCCGTGCGCAGTTGGCAAGTCAGCGCCCCATAGTCTAGCGACTGTGAAAGTTTGCCCCACGAAATCTTCCCATCCGGAATCAGCACCAGGCTGTGCATCTCGCCCCGCGCCGCATAGGCGGCCATCGAGGCCGAAGTGTTTCCTGTCGATGCGCACGCCACCCACTTGAAATTCTTCTGGTGCGCCGACGACGCGGCAAACGTCATGCCCGTATCCTTGAACGACGCAGTTGGGTTCATCCCCTGATGCTTGGCGAGTAAATTGTCTACGCCCGCCACGCGAGCGCATCGGGGCATTTGATAAAGCGGCGTATTGCCTTCGCGTAAGGTAATGGCATGCTCAGCCGGGATATTTGGAAGCAATTCGCGAAACCGCCAGACTCCGCTCAGGTCAAGCGCTTCGCGCGAAGTGCGACGGGCAAGCCAGAGAGCCTTTAATACAGCCGGATCGATTGCTGCCCCGGCAGTCCACCCCGGGAAAATAAATTCCAGCAAGTCGCCGCATGCCGTGCAACGAAAGTCCGCCGCGGCAGAATCGGGCGCGGCGCCGCAAGCGATGCAACGCAGGCGCGCCATTATTTCCAGATTTTGAATAGTCGGCACCGAACTAGTTACATCATACGGACGAACCGAACGCAGGTGACAAGAGTTTTTTCTATGAATTCTCTGCGATGTCAGCGAACTCCGCGGTTAAGATCGCCTTCTCACCGCAAATAGTTATTCGTCTTATTGATCCAGTCAGCGCGCGGCGGATTAAACACATCGAAATCGACCGTGTCTTCGAGCGCTTCGGCCGAATGCGGCATGTTCGGCGGGATGGTCAGTACTTCTCCCGAATTCACAACAATCTCTTTGCCATCGATCTTGAACCTGAGTGCGCCTTCCGCTATGAATGTAACCTGCTCGTTGGGGTGGCTGTGCTCGGGCACAAAACATCCCTTCTTCAAAAGCACGCGCGCGAGCATAATATTTTCGCCGACAACAAAGTGCAGCCCCAGCAAGGGATTCAGCGCTTCGACAGCAACAGAGCTCCACGGAACATGCCGCATCTCACCCTTGCGTACCTTGCCTTTCGGCATGGTGCCTTGCAGGGCCACCTTGCCCGTTGGACCGCTCGTTGAACTTGAAACTCTCTTTTTCCGAGCCGCGGATGCTTTCCGCGCAACCGGCTTAGATTTTTTCTTTTTCATAAGAACGCCTCCCGAGTAAATCACAAGCCTTTATACAGGCCTCCGTCGACCAGCACAGTCTGTCCCGTGATATAAGACGCCCGCTCGCTGGCCAGCCAGACAATGGTATCGGCAAGCTCGCGCGGTTCGCCCAAGCGCTTCAGCGCCGTGTCCGCGGCCCAGCCGTCAAATATTTCCTCTTCGCTTTTGCCCGAGGCCGCCGAGCGCGAGTGCGCCAGTTCCTTCAATCGGTCGGTAGCGGTAAATCCCGGGCCAACATTATTCACCAGGATGCCATCTTTGCCGAACTCATTCGCCAGGCTCTTCACCAGCCCCACCACCGCGGCGCGCACCGCATTCGAATAAACCAGATCGGCCACCGGCTGCTTGGTAGTAATCGACGTGACTGTAATAATGCGTCCCCATTTTTTCTTCTGCATGTGGGGAATAACCTCATGCGCAAAATAAACTGTGCTCATAAAGTTGACTTCGACCGCCCGCTTCCACTCCTCGACCGTCGTCGCTAGAAATCCCTTCGCTGGCGGGCCTGCCCGCATTGGTCACACAAATATCCGCACTGCCAAACTTCCGCACCACCGCGCCGACGAAATCGCGGACAGCGTCCGCATCCGCCACGTCAAACGCCTCGGCGAGCACTTCTGTGTGGTGCTGACTATGAATCTTCTCCGCAACCGACTTGATGGTTTCACGATTGCGCGCGCAAATCGCCAGACGGCAACCTTCCGCGGCAAAAGCCTCGGCAGTCGCGCGCCCAATCCCCTGGCTTGAAGCGGCAACGATGGCGACGCGGTTCTTAATCCCGGTTTCCATAGCCGCGCCATTATAAGGTTTACGCGCGCCCGCGTCTTGCCTCGCCCATCCAACTCAATAGAAACGTGGCTTGCCGCGTCCGGCGAGCGCAGGTAATCTTAAGTAATTCGAGCTTTCTCACGATCGTTAAACCGGATTTATTAACAACGATCGTATAACAAGGATCGACTAACAAGGATCAATATGGCCGCCGCCCGTTACATCTGGATCGACGATTCTCTGCGACCCGCCAGCGAAGGCGTGGTCCCATTTATCAGCGCCGGAATGCAATTCGGATTTAGCGTCTTCGAAGGCATTCGCTGCTACTCCACTGACAACGGCCCCGCCGTTTTCCGCATGAATGAGCACGTCGAGCGCCTCCTCGATTCCGCTCACATCATCGGATTCCGCGAGCTGCCGGTTACCGCCGACCAGGTCAGAGCCGCGATCAATCAGACCATCGCCGCCAACGAATATTCCGCGTGCTACATCCGGCCCATGATTTACCTCGACGGCGCCATGATGATGACCGTCGAATCGGGCCAGCCGCGCTTCGTCGTCGCGGTGTGGGAGTGGAAGAATTTTCTCGGCGCCGAGGCGAAGGAACGCGGCATCCGCGCCAATATTGCGTCCTTCACTCGCCTGCACCCAAACATCATGATGACCAAGGCGAAAGTTGCGGGGAATTATGTGAGTTCAATATTGGCCAAAACCGAGTCCCATCGTGCCGGATTCGACGAAGCCATCATGCTCGGCCCCGACGGCTACGTCGCCGAGTGCACGGGCGAAAATCTATTCATAGTTCGTAGCAGAGAGGCTGTCAAAACTATCTCCACGACACCGCGCGCGGGAATTCTCGAAGGCATCACGCGCGACAGCCTCATCACGCTCGCGCGCGATTTAGGTTATTCCGTTGTCGAGGAGCCTATCTCACGCGACCAACTCTACATCGCCGACGAAGTTTTCGTCTGCGGCACCGCCGCCGAAGTGGTCGCCCTCCGGGAGATTGATTTCCGCACCATCGGCGACGGCAAGGCCGGACCCGTAACCCGCGCCCTGCAACACGAATTCGACAAACTAGTAAACGGCCGCCATGCCAGGTCCGCCGAGTGGCTGGCGCCCGTGCCCGCGTTGAATGCCGCAGCGGTGCGAGGATAAACTTGCCCGATTCGCCGAGGAGATTGCTATGAAAAAGCACAAATTCCGCCAGGAAACCGAGGCCGTCCGCGGGGGCACGAGCCTGCACAAGAAAAGCGGCCCGCTCGCCACGCCCATCTATCAGACTTCCACTTTCGAAGTCACCGATATGCAGGAGCAGGTGCGCGTCACTCCGACCGACAGCTTCTATACACGCTACGGCAATCCGACTAATACCGTCGCCGAGAATGCCATCGCCGAACTCGAAGGCACGGATGCTGCGCTGCTCTTCTCTTCGGGCATGGCCGCCATCACCACGTCGATTCTTTCGTTAGTAAAAGCAGGCGACCACATCGTGGCGCAGCGCGACATCTACGGCGGCGTAACGAAATTTCTATCGCAGTGGCTGCCGAAACTTGGCGTCGAAACCACCTTCGTCGATACCAACGATCTAGCGCAGCACGAGCGCGCCATCCGGCCCAATACGAAAATCCTGCACATCGAGTCACCGACAAATCCCACCGTGCGCGTCGTCGATCTGGAAAAGATTGCGGTGCTCGCGCGCAAGCACAACCTGATCTCGACCATTGATTCCACTTTCGCCACGCCCATCAATTGCCGGCCGGCGGAGTGGGGCATCGATTTAGTTCTGCATTCCGGCACCAAATACTTTGCCGGACATTCCGACCTGATCTGCGGCATCGCCACCGGTCGCCGCGACTTGATCGAGCAGATCCATCACACCCGCACCACGCTCGGCTGCTGCATGGATCCGCACGCTGCTTTTTTATTGCTGCGCGGCATCAAGACCCTCGCCGTCCGCGTCGAACGCCAAAATCAAAGTGCGCTCCGCGTCGCCGAGTTTCTCAGCGAGCATGCAAAAGTCGCGCGCGTACACTATCCCTTGCTCAAAGATCACTCCGATTACGCGATTGCGAAAAAGCAAATGGCAGGCGCGGGCGGCGTACTCAGCTTTGAAGTTGAAGGCAGCGGAGCCGATGCATGCCGTGTGGCCGAGGCGCTTAATCTCTTTACTCTCGCGCCGAGCCTAGGAGGAGTCGATTCGCTCGTCACTATCCCAGTGCTCACCTCGCATGCGATGATCGCGCCCGAACTGCGGCAGAAGATGGGCGTGACAGAGCAGATGATCCGCATCTCTGTGGGGCTAGAGCACGTGGATGACCTGATCGCCGATCTCGACAAGGGGCTGGCTGTCTTGACAACCACGCGAAAAGAGGCTGTGTTAGCCGATTAAGGGGACGCACGGCTGCTCGCCCTAGTTGAGTTTCAAGGTTGAGGGTCAACTAAAATCCTGGCTCGCTTGGAGCCAGGATTTTTACTATGATGCATGCTTTCAAGCTGAATTCAATCAGAACGTAAATCTCGATCCAAACTGAAATTGGCGTGGTGTGTTCGAGGTTGTCGTGATCTGCCCGAATTCATTTCCAGTCGGGCCAGTCGTCCACCCGCTACTCGCAGTGGGCACATTCGGCGCAGAGAACTGTGGCCGATTGGCAACGTTATAAGAGGAAATATCAAAGCGAAGATCCCTCTTTTCGCCCAGTTTGAAGTTCTTCGAGAATGTGAGATCCAAGTTGTTGGCTCCCATCGTGCGAAGGTGATCAAGATACGCTGGCGCATTTCCTGGAATAAACTGGTTACCCGCACCGCCATTTTCTGTTCCAGGCACGGCAAAGCAGTTGGGTAAGAACCAAATCGCTGCCGTCCGCGGCGCGCCTTGGCTCGGATCGCACGTCAAATCAGCCCGCTGATTGAGGTATTGATTTCCCCCTACATACGGCGAAGCAATCGGGATACCACTGCTTAGGTAGAAAATGCCATCGACCGTCCAGTTGCCAAAAATGGCGTTCGATACTCCGTTTAGATTTAGCGCTCTGCCCTTACCTGCCGGCAGGTCATACGATGCGTGCCAGGTGAATTGATACTTCACGTCCTGCGGGCTGACGGAATGCTCGTAACTTAAGTTTCGCCAGTCCTGAACCGACCCGAGATGAAAGCCGACAAAACTCAGCGGAGGATTGCCGTCGTCCGTCATCAGCTTGCCCCAGGTAAACGAAGCCAGCGTAGTGAAGTGATTCGTCAACCGCTTCTGCACCTTGGTCTGCAGAGAGCTGTACTCGGAATCGCCACCGGGATAACCATTGACTTCGACGCCATTGGTTTGGCCGGTGATGCTGATGGAGCCGCTGTTGAATTGCGGGTACGGCTCGGCAGCGATGAATAGCGCCGGACACGTCGGACTATTACTTATACACGCAGGAGTATTCCCAAGCTGATTGATCTGGCTCAGGGTGAGCTGGTTCAGATCGACTACAGGATTGCCAAACGGAAGGAAGAGTCCCCTGCTGCCCACATAGGCGGCGCTGACAACGATCTGGTGCGGAAGTTCATACTCCAGGCCGAAGTTGAAGTTATAGGTCAGCGCCGTACGCTGCGAGTGCAGCACCGTGTTCAGATTGGAACCCAGGTTCGTCAGCAATCCGTTCGGATGCAATTGCGATGGTGGAACAAGACCCGCTCCCATATCCACTGGGAACGGATTACTCAGCGAGAAGTCGCCTGTGATACTACTAACATTCCCCGCCACGTTCGTGCCGCATTGGTTGCTGCCGTTGAACACCGTATTGCTGTCGGAGTTAAGACAGGTAGCATTCCAGTTATTGCTCGTGGAGTATCCATCGCTGTCCTCCAGCGAACCGCTGACCATATGTACGCTCGGTCCATAGTAATAGCCGGCGCCGCCGCGAACTACGAAGTGCTTCCTCGCCTCCCAGGCAAAACCCAATCGCGGAGCAAAGTCCTTCCAATTCGTGGTAAACGGAGATCGGTTGCCGCTGGTGACGAATACTTCGCCGCCGGTGAAGGCCCCGCCGCCAAAATTACCCACCGGACCCGACGTGCCCGTGGCCGTCGGATCGAAATATTCCAAACGGTTATGCCGCTCCGTCTTTCCGCCGAAGATGTCCCATCGAAGTCCTGCGGTGACAGTGAGGTTATGGCCGACATGGTAAGTGTCCTGCGCGAAGGCCGCGTAATAAGGACTCGCGACTGCGGAAAAAAGATCTTGCGTGAAGTTCACTGATTCGCTGAAAGGGTTCCCCATGCCCAGCAGGAACGAAGCGAAATCGCTGCCTCCCACGGTCGTGCCCGACGGCGGTGTGGTTTGCTGGTCGGTAGCAGAAATATCAAAGTAGTACCAGCCCGAGGGTGCGGGCGGCTGGCCCACATTCAAAAATCTCTTCATGTACTCTGCGCCGAAGCTAAGTTCGTGCTTTCCCATCACCTTCGTGACCGTTGCGCTGGCGTCGTGGTTCATGCTGGCATAGAGGAAAGTATTGTAGTTCGCGGTGCCGCCGACGCCGTCGGAGTTGCCGTTGGCTGCGTTTACGTCGGTAAAAAAGGCGATGGGGATGATCTTATAGGCCTCGGCTGCCGCCAGCGACGCAGGAAATCCTATCGAGGTGATGTCGAAGCCATTCTGCCCGGGATCGCCCCCCTGATTCTCATAGTGGCGTGTAAAAGAGTAGCGCAACTGCAGGACGGTGGTGGCATTTATTGTGTAGTCATCACCAATGATGAAGTTGCGCGCATTGGTGATGTTCTGGGCATAGTCCGGGTCCCAGGCGTTGCCGAAAGCGTTGACCCCCGCGGTTGACAGCCGGGCATAGGAAAAGCGGGAGAAGAGGTGCTGCCGTTCGCTCTTATAGTAGTCCACGCGAACGTCGAATCTCTGCGCGGTTATGGGGTCCAGTCCCGGAACCTGGAAGTTGCCAATGTGATTTCCCGTGTCTGCCTCGCAAGAGACGGGATCGGGAAAGTTGCACTTCGGCATGTGCGACAGAAACGCCACCGCGGTAGGGCTGAGAGTGAGGCCTGGATAGCTCGTAAGTACGTTGTGCGTCGGAAACTCCACTCGATTTCCGCTAACATCCTGAGCTAGCGGGTTATAGATCGTGGAGCTGTCGTTTGAAAAATCTCCGTTCCGCTCCGCCGTTGTAGGAACCGTAAACTGCTGCGAATCATCGAACAGTTTCTCTTGCGTGGCCTCATAATCCCCGAAGAAGAAGAGCTTGTCGTGCAGGATTGGGCCGCCGATGGCGCCGCCTTCCTGGTAGCGATGAAAGTTTGGCGATTCGTTGGGCGTGCCAGCCAATAGCTGGTTTTGCTTGTTGAAGTATTCGTTGGCAGCGAGGATATCCGGACGCAGAACTACAAAGGCATCACCATGGAACTGGTTGCTGCCCGATTTACTGACCAGGCTGATGACTCCCGCGCCACCGCTCTGATAGGAAGCCGGAGTGTTCTGGGTTTCGACGCGGAACTCTTCCACCCCATCCTCTGGAATCTCCATCGCCGGGAGGATCGCCGCGATGTTATTTTCAGCCACCCCCAGCGGGCTGCCGTCCAGCATGTAGTAAACCGATCCCTGAATGGCACCATTGATGGTGTAGGACGAGACATCGATTCCAGGGCGTCCGGTGGAGATGTTGACGATAGCTTGCGAAGTCGAGGAGTTGGGGGCTCCGTTGGCTGGGGTCACACCGGCGCTCAATTGCACCAGATCAAAGACATTGCGCGTCAGCAAGGGCACGCGATCGATGGTCGCGGAATCAATCAACTGGCCCACCGTGGAGTTGCTTGTATCCACCAGTTCGGGCGCACCTGTCACTTCAACCGTTTCGCTCGCGCTCCCGACGGGCAGTGTGATATTCACGGTGGTGACTTGATCGACGCTCACCAGCACTTTGTTCTGAACAACGCTTTCAAAACCTTTTTGACTTGCCGTGACTACATACAACCCCGGGTTCAGCGACACAAAGCTGTACAAGCCCGCGTCGCTGGTCACGGTGTGCACTGTCACTCCGGTCGCCTGGCTGAGTGCGGTGACATTGGCGCCCTTGACGATCGCCCCCGAAGCATCGGAAACCACGCCGCTGATGCTGCCCCTGCCGGCCTGGGCAAGGACGATGGAACTCGCGCACAGAAAAAAAATACAAGCCGTGAGAAAATTTCGCGCTGCCGCCTTGCCAATTGCGTTTCTGCAATTCATGAGCACCCTCCCATATTAGGGCTAGATCGTTCCCTGTCCAGATTTCTTGCCGTCTTCCTGCCCTGGAGTAAAAAACGGCAAAATGCCCTTATTAAAACGTATCAATACTGCTTGGAGGGGCCCCCGCCCGTCAAGAGAAAAACGGGGCCTTCGCCGCAGGCTAATTACTTCAGGCTGCGGGTGGACTCGCGCACGATGAGTTCGGGAACGATGCGGCGGTGAATAGTCGAGGTCGGCTTCTTTTCAAGAGTGGCATAAATGGCTTCGAGAACAAGCGTTGCGGCGGCAGTCCCCATCACTTCCATCGGCTGGCGCACGGTGGTCAGCGCGGGCGAATAAATGGCCGCCGGTGCAACATCATCAAATCCCACCACTGAACATTCATCGGGAACGCGAACTCCCGCCTTGGCGAGCGCCCGAATCGCGCCAAACGCGGTCATATCATCAAAAGCCATCAGGGCCGTGAAAGGATGCCGCCGATGCAACAACTCCTCGGTCAATTTGTATCCGACTTCGAAACTGGAGAAGGGATCGCCCGATTCGGGCAGGTCAACCACCAGTCGTGAGTCAAGTTTCAAGTTGTGCTCGCGCGCCGCGGCCCGCACGCCTCGCCAACGCGGCTCGGTATCGGAAAGCGCCCGCGGCCCGCGGATAAACGCAATCTTGCGATGACCGAGCGAATATAAATGCTCGAAAGCCGCGCGAGCCCCCAGATTATTGTCGACAATCACTGAACTGATGCTGTCATTATTCAGTTCCCGTCCCACGATCGCCGTCGGAATATTGTTCTTCTCCAGATCGGCAAGCACATTAATGTCGACAAACAGCCAGTTCGCCAAAACCACCAGCCCCTCAATGCGGCGGTCGAGCAGCATTTCCAGATAGCGTTCGAAACGGCTGCGCTCATTGTGTACATCGGTGAGGATCGGAAGAAACGACGACTGGTACAGCGTGTTCTCAATGCCGCGCAACACCAGCGTGCAATAAGGATCGGTCATGTCGAAAACCATGACGCCGACGGTGTGACTGCGCCGCCCGCGCAGCGAACGCGCAAATAAGTTAGGACGGTAGCCCAGCTGCGACGCGGCACGCTGGATGCGCCCTTTGGTGACGTCGGGAATGTATCGCGACAGAGGCGCGTTGTTCAGCACGATGGAAACCGTCGCCGAAGAAAATCCGCTGCGTTCTGCAACGTTGCGAATGGTCACCGCTGCAGGCTGCGACTTTTTGCGCGAAGGCTCCGGCGTACGGCGCGACTTCGGCGTGGAGACAGGCTTCGAATCAGCAGATTCCATGGGCTCCTTATGTACGCCTTTGCAGGCGGACACTACAGGAGGACGATTCGAGTGTCAAGCGGCAGGGGAATTAACCGGAAAAGAACAATTCATCGCGCCTGCACGCACTCCATGATCTCCGCCTCGCTAAGCGTGTGGTCGCTAGCCTTGGCGCACTTATAGATGCGTTCGACGACCTCATCATCCGCGGCTAGCCCGCGATGCTCCAGCCAGAAAAGCACATTCGACTTTCCGCTCATCGGGCCGATGTCGATAATCTGCTCCAGCCCGAAGTAGTGCGAAGGCACGCCGGAATACACGGTATTCGCCAGTTCGATATCTTTCTTTTTATAGGCTTTGATCACAGCAGCTGCGTGAACGCCCGTTGCCGTGCGAAACGCATCCTCACCCACCACCGGATAGTTCGCCGGAATCGGCACGCCCGTTGCCACCGACACAGCTTCGCAATATTGCTTCAGTTTCGTCAGGTCCTGCCGATTCCACGGAGCAATATCCATCAGCTTCAGATTGACCAGCATCTGATCCATCTGCGTATTGCCGACCCGCTCTCCAATCCCCAGCGCCGTCGCGTGCACGCAATCCGCTCCCGCTACCAGCGCCGCCATCGAATTGGCGATGGCCAATCCCCGATCACAATGCCCATGCCAATCGACGCGAATCTTTGTGCCACACGGCGTCACTACTTCATCGAGAACAAATTTAACCAGGGCCACCGTGCCCATGGGCGTAGCGTGTCCAGCCGTATCGCAGAGCACAAGCGCGTGCGCTCCACAATTGATCGCCGCAGAGTTGAGTCGCTTCACTGTCTCAGGATCGCAGCGCGTCGTGTCCTCGGTCACATACATGACGTCGAGCCCAAGCGAGACGGCGTACTTGACTGCCTTTTCGGTGGTTTGCAGCAGGAAGTCGCCATTCCATCCCTCGGTGTAACGTCGGATCGGACTCGTCCCGAGAAACGCCGCCACCTCGATGGGCAGACCGGTCTTCTGCACAATCTCAGCGATCGGTCGAATGTCGTTCTCGTGCGTGCGGGCAGCGCAGTACGCCGTGATCTTCAACTTGTGCGCAACAATTTCCCGCGCCAGCGCCGTCACATGCTCGACCGCCCGCGGACCGGCTCCGGGCAGGCCAAGGTCAAGCGTGTTAATGCCGAGCGCCTCCATCAGGTGCAGAATTTCAATCTTTTGCTGAATCGAAGGATCGCGCACGGAAGGCGACTGCAACCCGTCGCGCAGGGTCTCATCCGTCAGTCGCACCGGCCCCGGCGGATGCAGCGACTTAGGATAAAGAGCGTTCCAGTCGTAGATGAGTTCAGAAGTATTCACAATGAATAAAGGTGACGGGTGTCAGGTCGCAGGTGACAAGAAAATCTCAAGACTTTGCGTTTCCTGTCACCTGTCACCAGTGCTCTTCACTTGCTGTCCTTCGGAGGCACCGTCAGCCCAAATATCGAGAGCTGTCCCGGTCCCGCGACATTCATCCCGCGCGCATCCTCCGGATTCGGCAAATAAAGTGTCTGGCAAAATTCGCAACGATAGACCTCGGCGTCCGGTCCCCACGCCTTCTCCACGCAGCCGCACTCCTGCTCCAGCACATCGGTCCTGTAGAACCAGCGCTTCAGGTGCCCGCCGCAGAACTTTCCCTTTTCATTTTTCTCATTGCACGCCCGCTGCCCCGGCTTCTTGACCTTAACCTTGTGATTGGGGAGTTGTGGAACCGTGCCAGTGTCGGCCATTGCCGTATCGCCCGAAGCCATCGAATCTCCTGCTCGACCTTGGGAAGGTCGCCTGTATTAATCTTACTTTATGCAATTGATAAGTTGCCGATAGTTACTGAAGACTCAAAATTCTTTCCGTGGCGCCGCCTGGTCCGCTCCCACCCGCCCCACCGTTACCTCAGCCACAAAATAATTCTCGCCCTTGATCGCCACTCCCGCCATCCGCCGGAGCATCGCAAGCTGACCTACGTGCGTAAGCGCGTCGGCGATCGGACCCTGGAACAATTTTTCCGCGGACACTTCCAGCGGCTTGTCCGAAGCCAAATAATCGTCAAACTTTTTCAGCGTCGCAAAGAAGCGCTCAGATTCCTGTTCCCAATCGAGCGGAGCCGAATCATTCCACTTCCGGCTGCCGTCGGCCATCGAGAGACCCCACTCCATCAAGTCGCCAATATGCGCCAGAATCTTCACCGGAGTGCGCGCAGTTTCCGGTGAACCGTACTTTGCAAAGTCAGGCCCAGCATGGCGAATCGCCTTTGCTCCGCGATAAGCGACCGTAGCCAGCGTGTGCCGCAACAATACCCGTGAGTCGCCCATAAAATTCCGCACCTCTTTTTTGATTTTGATTCAGGCCAAATCATTGTTACCGCATATTGCGTTCGTTGTCATCCCCTGATCGACGACCGATGCCCGACCCGCATTGCCCACCGACCCGCCGCTCTGCTACTTTGATTAGTTTCCTGCGCGCCACCCGAGAACATCGTAGCCATACAAAAGAGGTGACCATCAATGCCAGCCATCAAATTCCGCGGAGTAGATTTCATCGGCTTCGACACGCTGCTCAACGACGACGAGCGCCTGGTCCGCGACACCGCCCGCCACTTCATCGAAGACAACCTCATCCCCATCATCGAAGAGTGCAACCGCGCCGGGCGCTTTCCACGCGAACTGGTCAAGCCTATGGCCGACCTGGGATTCTTCGGCGCGTCATTGAACGGATATGGATGCGCCGGCATGTCCAATGTCGAATACGGACTCGTCACGCAAGAACTCGAGCGCGGAGATTCTGGCGTCCGCTCCTTCGTCAGCGTGCAGTCTGCGCTCGTCATGTATCCCATTTATGCTTTCGGTTCTGATGACCAGAAAAACACCTGGCTGCCCGCCATGCAAAAAGGCGAAAAGCTAGGCTGCTTCGGATTGACCGAGCCCGACTTCGGATCGAATCCGGGGGGCATGCGCACCCGCGCCAGAAAAGTCGGCAAAGAATATGTCCTCAACGGCGAAAAAATGTGGATCACTTCGGGCACCATCGCCGACGTGGCCGTGATCTGGGCGAAGGTTGAAGACGAGAAAGATCGAGTTCGAGGATTTCTGGTCGAGACCGACCGCCCCGGCTTCAAAGCCAGCGACATTCACGGCAAGTGGTCGCTGCGCGCTTCTGTCACGTCAGGCCTCTCGCTGCAAGATGTGCATATCCCCGAATCCAACCTGCTTCCAGGCTCAGGCGGATTGAAATCTCCGCTGATGTGCCTCAACCAGGCGCGCTACGGCATCTCCTGGGGAGCGGTAGGCGCGGCCATGGCCTGCTACGACTGCGCCCTGCAATATTCCCTGCTAAGAAAACAATTTCGCGATCAGCCCATAGCCTCGCATCAACTAATCCAGGAAAAACTAACCTGGATGATCAACGAGATCACCAAAGCCCAGCTATTAGTCTTGCAGGTAGGCCGCCTGAAAGACGCCGGAAAAGTGGAGCATCAGCACATCTCCATGGCCAAAAGAAATAACGTCTGGATGGCCCTCGAATGCGCCCGCCTCTCCAGAGACATCCTGGGAGCGAACGGAGTAGCCGACGACTACCCCATCATGCGCCACCTGATGAACCTGGAATCCGTAAAAACCTACGAAGGCACCCACGACATCCACACCCTGATTATCGGGGCTAGCGTGACGGGGATTGAGGCGTTCTAACGCCTGCGCGCATCCGCCGCCAGCCCTTCGCGGAAGAAGGTCTTTTTGACTGTTCTTCCCGTTAGAGTACAGACATGCAATTCACTCCCTTGCAAACCGACCGCCTGATCTTGCGCTCCTTCGAACTCTCCGATATTCCCGCGCTCTTACCCTTGATCGGCGACCGCCGCGTGGCTGCGACAACCCTGCGCATTCCGCATCCTTACACTGAGTCTGACGCTCGCGCTTTTATTGCCGCCGCCCATGACGATCTCGCCAGCGGCCGCGAACTGCATCTTTGCCTGGAGCTGCGTGAGAGCCGCGCGCTCTGCGGCGGCGCCGGGCTGCGGTTCGAATCCGAGCATCGTCGCGCCGAACTCGGCTACTGGATCGGAGTTCCCTACTGGGGTAGCGGTTTTGCCAGCGAAGCAGCCCGCGCCTTGGTCAGCTACGGATTCGAAACCCTTCGACTGCATCGCATCCACGCCGGCCACGTCGCTGGCAACATCGCCTCTGCTAGAGTCTTGCAAAAAATCGGTATGCGCCACGAAGGCAAACTTCCTCACCACATCTTAAAGTGGGGAAATTTTCTCGATCTTGAGCTGTATGGCATGTTATCGCCCAACGCAGACCGCGCTCCCAACGCGGCTTAACGCATACTCAGTCAACTGTGACGCTGGCCCTTCCATCTCTGCGCTGAAGAGGCTATATTTCTTGGTCGCATCATCCGCTGGAGGAGGCATTCATGGTAACCAACACCACCCGTCCCGAGCCGCACGCAAAGAATTTCGGCGAGAACATGGAAAGCGATCTGGCGCTGGAATTCCTGCGGGTGGTGGAGAATGCCGCCATCGAGTCGGCGCGCACCATGGGTCAGGGGGATCGGCCGCTCAGCGACCAGGTGGCGACCGAGGCCATGCGCAGGACGATGGACACGGTCCCTATGCGTGGCACCATCGTGATTGGCGAGGGCGAACGCGACGACGCGCCCATGCTCTACATCGGCGAGCAGGTGGGCGGCCCGTATCGCGACGGGCGCGACGTTCCGCAGGTCGACATTGCCGTTGATCCGCTGGAAGGCACGAACCTGTGCGCCACCGGCGCGCCCGGCGCGATCACGGTGCTGGCGGCGTCGGAGAAAGGCGGATTGCTGCATGCTCCCGACTGCTACATGGAGAAGATCGTGGTCGGGCCATCGTGCAAGAACGCGGTAGAGTTGGACGCGCCCGTCGCCGTGAATCTGAAGAACATTGCACGCCGGATGCACCGCGGGGTAGATGATCTGGTGGTGGTGGTACTCGACCGTCCGCGGCACGAGGCGCTGATCTCGGACATTCGGAAGGCGGGCGCGCGCATACGGCTGATCGGCGACGGCGATCTGTCGGCGGGCATAGCCGCGGCCGTCATGGGGACGGGAGTGCATGCGGTCATGGGCTCGGGCGGCGCTCCGGAGGGCGTGATCACGGCGGCGGCGATCCGCTGCCTGAACGGGTACATGGTCGGCAGGCTGGTGATCGACAAGCCGGAACTGGAAGAACGCATCGCCAAGATGGGGATCAAAGACGCGAAAAGGATTTATGAGGCGGAGGACCTGGCTCCGGGAAAGCAGATGATCTTCGGGGCGACCGGAGTGACGGAGGGGGCGCTGCTAAAGGGTGTCCGTTTCTTCGCCGAAGGGACTCGGACCTCGTCGGTGATCCTGACTTTAAAGACGGGGCGGGTGCGGTTCATTGAGAGCATCCATTTGGAGAAGGGGCCAGACGTGAAGGTGCGCTTCTCGTAAGGCAGTTGCCAAGCTGCCGGCTCCATGAGTTTGCAAAATGGAGATATGTTCCACGTGGAACAGTTGTTGGGATATTTTTGTAGGTATAGATAAATATGTACCCTTGTAACTGGCTGATGCTGCTGCAGCAGCCGAAGTTTTGAAAGGGCGCGGCGTACCGCCATGTTGCTTACGCAGTCTTCTGAGCCCTACGGGTTATCCCCGTTGTTCTTGCATCCTGTTATCGTTCCCGCCTCCTTACCGTTGGCGTAGACATGGCTGTCGCTGCCGTCCAGACCGAAGGTGACAGCGGTGGCATTTGAGTTCTGCGGGGACTTCAGGCGTGCGAGGCAATCGTCGCTGCTTCCGCCGCTGAGGTTGCCAATCGTTAAGAGATTGGTGCGCGGCGGAGTTGAACCCTGGGAATTGAAAACCGTCACCGAGACCCCCTCGATATCCCAGTTGTCGCAGCCCTCATGCCCGAAATTGCCGCACTGAGGATCGGCATT
The DNA here is from genome assembly GCA_963822025.1 of uncultured Acidobacteriaceae bacterium. Taxonomy (GTDB): domain Bacteria; phylum Acidobacteriota; class Terriglobia; order Terriglobales; family Acidobacteriaceae; genus Acidiflorens. Next base: position 1,020,496 of record CAWGFW010000005.1, read on the forward strand.
GGTCAGAGTGATGGTCATCGTGGAAAAAGCTGAGGCTGCGGTTTCAGTCGGGGAGAGCGGAAAAGTCTGATCGCTGTTGGTGAAATTGTTCCATGAGTTGTTTCCCTGCTGATCGGTAGCATTCGAGCTATTTTGCGTGCAGATCGGATCTCCCACCAGATTCGACGAAGTCGATGGCTTGAGACAGATCGGCGCGGATTGGCCGGCTATGGTTGCCGTGACTTCACTATCGTGGGACGCGTCGTCATTACCGGTCCTGATTTGGATTTCTACCGAGTCCCAGGCCTGGCCCGCCGCCTGTGGGGAGCAGTTTGGTGTCGGAAAGGAAACTGTCGGCGTGGCGGATTTCAAGTCCGCGAGAGGACCGGGGACGGCAGTAATATTTTGATCGCAAATAAGATTACCCATCGGATCAAGCAGCCTCACGTCGAGGCCGGCCAGCTTCCACTCGTCATCGTTTCCCGGCCCTCCCGGCACCATCGCCAGCCCAAGGCTGCCGAGCTGGGTCTGATTGATACCGAAAACCCGGACTTGGGAGGTGCGATCGCCCCACGTGGGTTGAGTTACGGACTTGAAGAGGACTCCCTGAAAAGGCGTCCCATCGGCAGCGACCAGACTTGCAGTGACCGAGCTGTCATAACGCAAATCATCATTGCCAGTGGCAGCAGTGAGCTGAAGAGTCGGACCGAAGCCTATGACACACAAAAGTGTGTCGTTACTCCAGATCTCCTGCACCACGTAAGGATCGTTGTTGAGTGTGACATTGCTTCCGTTGCTTTGGACGGGTCCGGTTAACCCGACGCAACGATCCGCGATTTCGCCGCCAGCGTCGACCCACGCGTTAGAGTTGTTGACCAACGGGTCACTGATGGATTCGAAAAATTCATGGGACATCACAAGGATCGTCCCGTCTGTGGAGGTCTGGTTCGGCGCTGGACTCGGAGCGATGCAGCCGGTGTCCGCTACGAACGCGTATATGGTCGGCCCTCCGAAGCTATTGTGGTAAGCGCAGAATGCCGGGCCCTTTGAGGACACGAACGTGCAACCGCCCGCGGGATCGGAACATTCCTGAATACCGGCCGTGGTAAACACAAAAAACTCTACGTTGATGCCACCACTAGGCCAGCCGTTGTTCTTAATGGCCCGCTGTACGGCTGCCTGAATGTCGGAGTCCTGCAAGGGATCCGCCGTGGTTCCAGCATGGGGGTAGGGAGTGCTGTCGGAAGTGGTTCCGCCGAGCGTGACGGTACCAGAAGCGTTGGGAACGATGCATGAATTTGAGGAATTCGATTCGCACTCCCCATAGTATTGAGTAAGGATATTGAAGTAAGCGCTGGGAGTAACGTCAGTAAAGAACCGCGGAATTACAGTTTTGTAGTTAGCATCGCTCGTGCTCGTACTAGAGTCAAAAGCGGTGCCCGGAGGCTCCCAAAAGATCAAGAACTCGGTGAGCGGCCCTTGCATTGTCGGTCCGCCTTGGTAAGTGATCACCTGAGCTCTAGCCGTGGTGGATAATGCGACACAGACGGCAAGCAGGAGCAGCAAGCCAGCGTGCCCAAACGCCGAAAGTTTTGCTGTGGCTGTTGAACAACGTCCGGAATTCGTAGGTTTCATCGTAATCCTCCTTCGGCGGCGGCCCTTCGCGGCCAGTCTGTCAGATGGTGCCAGACGCAAGGGTTTGGTCATGGCGTCGCTCCTACGACGGCGGCCGGTGGCAGATTGAACTTTCTCTGGACAAAGTCGAAAGTCTCTGTCGCATCGCGGCGAGTCTGCAAATGAGAAGGTCGAATCGGATTCCCTTCGCGCCAGGGCAACAGGCCAACCTTGATCGCGGTAGCAAAATAGGGTCTGGAGACCAGAGGCAGATCTTTATAGTCCGGCGCCTGGGCAAGAATCGCGGCCGAATCGGCGGCGCTCAAAAGCTGAACCTTGTTATTGGCGAGCAGAATGCGCAATAAGGCCAGCGTCGAAATATCTCTATAAATCGGCTCGTCGGGATAGAACTGAGGCCTTAGATAACAACCAGGACATAAAAGCTGGGCATTCATGAAAACAGCCGATGCTTGTATGGCAGCGTAATCCGGCCGACTGGAGGGAACATCGGGAAAATTCAGTGGCTGGCTGGGCGGAGACAAGTTGTATTGCTTTTGCAGGAAGGTGGCGAAATTCCCTCGGGTCAAAGCGCAGGTATATTCGACATGGACGGCGTGGCTGGGTTTGGTGTTGGGAGCGACCGCGATCGCGCGCACCGTGTCGGTGGCAGCAACCGGGAATGGGCCGGCGTATGGGGTCGAAGCGGCAGTGGGCGTGCTGCCGTCTGTTGTATAGAAAATCTTCGCGTTCGAACGGGAATCGGAGATGGAGACCACGACGGGGCACTGGTATATGCCGGGGGTTGGCGCGAGCACGGGCCTAGGAGTCACGCAGGCCGGAAGGATTGCGAAAAGGATGACCAGACCACTGGTCCACCTTCCCTTACCGATCACAAGGATATTCATCGACATCTCCCTGTTACGCGCATTTTCTGCACGTAAAAGCTGGTCACTTGCTGGATAGATTGTCCAGGGGAAGAATTGCACAACTGAATCGGGCGATCTACTTTCTTGCCTACTAGAACGAGAGTCAGTCCTTTTTCCCTTCGTGTTTCTTGTCAAAATTCAAAGCGTTGGCCAGGATGCCAAGTTTTCGGGAAAGTCGCGGAGTTACACAGCCGCTAATTGGGGCTGGGCGGATTTTCTCCTCTTAACATTAGTGGGTACGAGACGCGGCTAGCTAGTCGGGGGTGCAGCCGAGAAATTCTTCGTATCCTTCGAAGATTTCTTGCAGCAGATTACGGATGCGCTGGTTGACGCTTGTCTGGCTGGGCCTCGAGGCGGGCACGCTTTTGTCGTTCAAGACCAGTTTCATCTCGGGGACGATATTGGGGTTGGCTGCCATATGATTTCTCCTTTTTTCGGTTTAGAGGTACGAGTTCCGCATACTGGCTCGGAACTCGTACCTTGCCCCCTCACTCTCTATAGTGAAAAATTCGGGTGAAATGGGTCACATTAGGCGGAGTTAATTTTTCGGGTGAGATTTCGACTCGGAACCTTTACCACTGGGAGCACGGGCAATGCCGGGGAACAAATGCACCGACAATCTGGGATAGTTTCCCTGCTACAATCGCTAGCTTTATGATTCGAGGGAACTTCTTGGCGTACAAAAACGTAGTTGTGGTGTGTTGTTCAGAGTTGCGCACAACGCCGGGGATGCATGGGTCCTTCGCTTCGCTCAGGATGACAGCGCAGTTTAGAGTGCGATAGGGAAGGGCCGAGCTTTGCTCGGCTGGACAGACGAGGGCGTCTGTCCCTGCGTGATTTGGGCAGGATAGTTTTATTTAAGCAGCGTCGCGGAGTTTAAGTTTGGATGATGCCCAGGTTGTCGGGTTGCTGGTCCGTCGCTGTATTTCGGGCGATGCCGCGGCTTGGGAGGAGATTGTTCAGCGGTATCACCGGCGGATTTATAACGTTTGCTACCGGTTTGCGGGGGATGCGGAGAACGCCCAGGACCTCACTCAGGAGGTCTTTATCAAGATGTACCGGACGTTGAATACCTATGATTCCGGTAAGGGGGCGTTCATGACCTGGGTAACTACGATTACGCGAAACCTGCTGGTGGATCATTTTCGTAAGAGCAAGGGCGACCGGGTCACAGATTCTTTAGATTCAACAGCTTCCGATCATGAAGATGCGCAGCCTTTGAGCGAGCGGATTGCGGATCGGGCGCCTCCTCCGGATGCTACCGTGCAGTCGCGGGAAGCGCGGGAGATGGTGCATTTGGCCTTGCAGAAACTGTCTCCGGAGCTGCGGGAGGCGGTGATTTTGAGGGACTTACAGGACATGGACTATCGCGAGATTGCAACGGCTTTGAGGGTTCCGGAGGGAACCGTCAAGTCACGAATTAACCGGGGACGGGCGGAACTTGCGCGGCTCCTACAACGTACATATAGGCAGGTGATCTGATGCCAGAGGAAATGAAACACGGTATGGAGTGCGCGGAGTTTGACGCGCTGCTCAGCGACGCGCTGGATGGCGGCGGGCTGCTGAGTTCGGATCGCCAGGCGAAGTTTGAGGCGCACCGGCGCATATGCGCGATATGCGGTCCGATGTTTGCGGAGGCGCAGGCGGGGCAGCGCTGGCTGCAAGCTTTGGCGCTGGAGGAAGTTGAGCCTCCGGCATATTTGTTGCACAACATTCTGGCGGCGACGAGCGGAGTGGAGAGCCGGCGAACGGTTTCGGCGGACGGGCGGACGGCTCCGTTGGCGGAGCGGGCGCGGGAATGGTGGGATTCATTCTTTAGTCCGGTGACGGCGTTTGTGCGGCAGCCGCGATTCATGATGTCGTTCGGGATGATCTTCTTCTCGTTTTCGCTGGCGCTGAGTATTGCGGGAGTGAAGCCGGCGGATGTGGCGAAGGTGGATCTGCGGCCGGCGGCGTTGCGTCATGCGTATAATGACGCGCAAATCAAAGTGGTGAAGTTTTACGACAATATACGGTTTGTGTATGAGATCGAATCGAAGGTGCGGGAGTTGAAGCGGGCGAACGCTCCGGCGGAGACTGCGCCTTCGTATCAGAAAGACGAGCCTAAGGAACGGAAGAACAACAACGATACGAGTGGGCAACCAGATCAGAGACAGGATCGTAATTACTCCCAGGATTATAGCCAGCCGGCATTGGCCGGGCTGAATGGGCCACCTGCCGTGACGGAAACCACGAACAGGAGGCTGGTATGAACTGCGCGAATCATGGGGATGCGCCGGCGGTAGCGTATTGCCGGACATGCGGGAAGGCGTTGTGCGCGAATTGCACGCGTCCGGTGCGGGGAGTGATTTATTGCGAGGATTGCCTGGGAGCGAAGATGGAAGGGGCTCCGACGGCGGGTGCTGCGGCGGGAGGGTATGCTGGGGCTTCGGCTGGCAGCGCGGGATTTGTGGCGCCGGGATTTTCGCCGGGTGCGACTCGGCCGATTCCTCCGCCTCCGCCTGTGGGAAGCGGTAGTGGGCCAAACCCTACGGTGGCGGGAATTCTGGCGGGTTTTTTTCCTTTTGGAGTCGGTGCGGTTTATACGGGGCAATACGCGAAGGGGTTGGCGCATCTGGTGGTTTTTGGCTTGCTGATCGCCGGCTGTAATGTCGCGGACAATTCGCATACGGAAGCTCTAGCCGTAATCTGCGGCTTTGGCATTGCGTTCTTTTACGTCTACCAGATCATTGATGCGGTGCGGTCGGCGAAGGCGATACAGATGGCGCAGCCGGTGCCGGATCCATTTGGGCTGGCGGCAACGTTTGGCGGCGGAACGAAGATTGAGACGAGCAAGATTCCTACGGGCGCGATCGTGCTCATTTTGCTCGGCGTGCTTTTTCTGCTGCATACGATGGGGCTGACGGAATTTGGGCTGGATCGCTTCTGGCCGGTGATTTTGATTTTTATTGGCGGCTGGATGTTTGCCCGAAACTGGGGGCTACTGGGTGATCAAAGTTGCCGCACGCGGCAGATTTCTAGCTCGGGGCTCTCGATCACGGTGTGCCAATGTGCGCGCTGCCGCACGCGCAGGATCATGGGGCCGGCGATCGTGTTTACGATTGGCGTGCTGTTCCTGCTGGACAATCTTGACGTGGGGAACCTTGGCTTCCATCGCACCTGGCCGTTGATTCTGCTGGTGGTGGGCGCGATCAAATTATTGCAGGGAAGCGCATCGACGGAAGGGCACGTATCTTTCTTGAGCTCTAATCCGCCGGGTGGGGGAGGGCCGATTCCTCCTGCGCCTCCGACACCGCCGACACCACCGGCTCCGCCGACGACGCCAACTGAGGAGGTGAATCATGGCTAGCCCGGTAATGCCGCCGCCAGTTCCTCGACCTCCGCATCGTTCAATTGCGGGACCGGTCGTGCTGATTCTGATGGGCGTGCTGTTTCTGCTGGGAACGATGGGGATTCTCGAGATTCATAGTCTCGGCAGATTGTTTGCGCGCTTCTGGCCGGCGCTGCTGATTTTGTGGGGCCTGCTCAAGCTGATGGAATACGAGCAGGCGAAGCGTGCGGGGCAACCAGCGCGGGGCATTGGAGTGGGCGGGATTTTTCTGATGTTCTTTCTGATTTGCGCCGGGCTGATCGCGACGCAGGCATCACGCGTGGATTGGAAGAACCTCGGTGAACACATTCAGCTGGGCGATGACGAAGGGCTGGATGAAATTTTTGGGGGATCGACATTCAACTACAGCGGCGAGGTAAACAATCCGCTGCCGGCCGGCGCGGACACGTTGCGCATCAACGACGATCGGGGCACGGTTACGGTGAATGTATCCGACGAAAAGAAGATACGGGTGGCGTGGCGGAAGAAGGTGCACGCCGAAAAACAGGAAGAGGCGGACCGCTACAACAAGCAAACCGACCTGATGATGACGACGGCCGATAAGATGATCGTGTTGAATGCCAATACGCAGGGCGCGGGCGACAAGGGCGTGACCATGGACATGGATATTTATGTTCCCGCAAATATGTCGCTGGCGATCACGTCGGGACGCGGCGATGTTACGGTGGCAGGGAGAACGGGCACGTTGGAGATCAACCACCGGAAGGGCGAGGTGAATGTCAACGACCAGACGGGTAGCGTGTCGCTGAATTTGGATGGGAGTTCGGCACGGCTGCAACATATCAAGGGCGACGTGACGATTCAGGGGAAGGCGAACGAAGTGTCGGTGGAGGATGTTGACGGCACGCTGCATTTGAATGGGGAATTTCAGGAGAGCTTGCGGCTGGTGCGGATCAGCAAGACGATTACTTTCCATTCGTCGCGAACGGAGATGGAATTTGCGCGGCTGGATGGTCGGCTAGATCTCGATTCGGGCGACTTGCGGGCGGATACATTGACCGGGCCGATGCGGTTGACGACGCGCTCGAAAGATATTGCGCTGGAGGGGTTGTCGGGGGATTTGCGGCTCGAGGATGTGAATGGGTCGGTCGATGTCGCGGTGCGCAAACCGGGGAATATACAGATCGATAATCGCAAAGGCGATGTGCAGGTTTCGATTCCTCCAAATACGGCAATCAAGGTGGAGGCGCGCACGAGCGATGGCGAGATTGAGAGCGACTTCGAGGAGATCAAAGTCGAGAGCCACGACCGTGGAGCGAGCGCGAGCGGGTCGATTGGGCTGAATGGGCCGCGTGTGGCCATAAATTGCGATCATGGCGCAATTGAGATTCGCAAGGGGACGGCGGCTGGGGCTGGGCCGGTTGCGCCAGTTGCGCCGCTCGCGCCGCCGAATCCGGGGAAGAGGTTGAAGGCGCTGCCGGCACCTAAGGCGCCTCCGGTGGAGAGCGAGAATTAGGGGTTGGTGACGGGTGACAGGTGTTAGGAATGGGTGCTGATACTGTCTCGTCACTTGGACTCTGTTATCTCAATAGGACGTATGGGCCACCGTTCGTAGTGATAATCACCAGGTTCATAATCACGATCATCAAGTCGTAGTGCCATCCCGACGATTTTTCTCCCCAGAAACCGGTATGCCAGACGGCAATTTTCTTGTAGATTGCGCCTAGCATCAGCAGAATCAGTCCGAAGGCAGCGAGCTGCGTGAGCACTCCGAAGATTACGCCCAAGCCTCCGGCTAGTTCGGCGGTGCCGAGGAAGCGCGTGAAAGCCTTGCTCATCCCGATGCTTTTGGCGCGCTCTTCGGTGTGCGTCACGTGACTCCAGCCACTGTTAATGAAGATTGCGCCCACCATCAGGCGCATCAGGAGCAATGCCAGCGCGAGGAACCGGCCGAGTTCTGGGAATGTCATGCTTCACTTTCCCCTTCGTAATTCAATCATGGGCAGGGCGCCGTGGTTGCGGCCGCGGCGTAGAACTTATTTGGGGTGGAGACGTTGCCAGAAGATATTTGCACTCCGACGGCTGCATCGATGATGGTGTTGCCGCTCACGGTATAGCCCTGGGTCAGCGCACAACCACTGACCGCAGTCGCTGAGTTCACGATCGTGTTCTGTTCCACTACGGAGTCGGTGGCGGTATTTTGCAAATCGAATCCGATCTGGCCGCCGGCGTCGATCGTGTTTCTCCTTATTTGAACCGAGCCGCCCTCGACCAGAAAAGCGTAGTCGTTGTTTTCGTTGGAGGGGCCGGCAATGATTGTGTTCGCGGTTACGTCGACGGTGGAGTAATAGAGGAAAAATCCCGCGACGTTGCCGCCGTTATTCGCGCCGGTACTGATCACATTGGACTGGATGGTGCCTGCGGCGAGGTGCGAGGCGTAAATACCGGCACTTTCATTGCCGATGCTTTCAATGGTGTTTGCCTTGATGTTGGTGGTCAGCGGGCCCCCGGTGGAGTTAGCGTCGACGCCGCGGTAGCCAAAATCGCGAACCACGCTGTTCTCAACGGTTACGGCCTGGGCAGCGGAGGCGATGGTTTCGGCGAGGATTGCGAATCCAATCCCGCTCGACTGGTTGCGGGCGCTTACGTTGCTTACTGTGCCGGACGAGTCCTGATAATAAATGCCCGCTGTGCATATTCCACTAGCGCCAGTTCCGTCGACGACCAGATTGCGGATATCGACGGGGCCGGTCGACTGCACGAGGATCTGGTAATTCAGCGTTCCGAAAGGGATGCAGGATGGCGAGTTTACGCTTTGCGTCAGGCCACCGGATGGGACGGTCACTGCCGCGGCGGAGCTTCCTGCGGACGAAACCCCTTCGAGTGTTAAGGGCTGCGCGATTAGAACCTGTTCGGGGTAATTACCCGGGCAGACCTCGATAGTGGAACCGGGAGGGACGCTGCTGACTGCCTGCGAGATCGTCGAATAGGAAGTCAGATGGGGCTGGCAGGTTCCGACCGCGTATTTGGTGCCGGCGAAGGCGGAGGCACCGAGGAATACGGTTGCGGTCACAACGGCCAGACATAGCAGCCGAAACGGTCTCATCGGGATTCTCCTCGCGTTGGGGCGGACGCTGGTCGCGGGCTGCCGGGGCGGGCAGCCCTTACTGAAATTGGGAGAGATCATGCGCCCGGCGGGAAGGGTTGTCAAGCGCGGGGTTTGGGGTATACCACAGTAGAAATGACCCGTCTTCGCCACAATAGAAATATCCCCTGGATTTGGTTTCACCATGCCCCGGAAAAAGCGGGCGTTTTCATGTGCTGCCAACCTCGGAGACAAGTATCGGTTTGGCGCTTTGTCAGGGTCTGGGGTTCAGAGTGTAATCGCTGATAGCGTCAGTTAGCCGCCAGGATGATCTGAGATAACCCAACATTTATTAATGGCAGCCCAGCCTTCAGTTCTGATTACCATTACAACGATGACTACGCCAGCCGCGTTGGCCGCACGAAAACAGTTTGCTGAAAACTCCAATCTCAGCGCGCGGCCCCAAGGGAGAACGAGGGAAAGTAGGGGTCCTTCGACTTCGCTGAGCCATTCGCTTCGCGCATGGCCCGGCTACGCTCAGGATGACACGGTAGAGATTAGGCCTTTTGTCGCAGCGGCTCGCACCCGCACTGCATGCGTTATAATTCCGGCCACTGATGAACCTGACCTCTGGGACTAAGCTTGGGCCGTATGAAATCGTTTCTCTTTTAGGGGCTGGCGGGATGGGCGAAGTTTATCGCGCCCGCGATTCCCGGCTTCGGCGCGAGGTGGCGATCAAGGTTTTGCCGCAGGCGCTTTCTCTGGACGCCGACCGCATGCGGCGCTTTGAGCAAGAGGCGCTGGCTACGGCGGCTCTGAATCATCCAAACATTCTGGCGGTGTTTGATATTGGGACGAGCGAGGGCTCGCCTTATGTCGTCTCGGAGTTGCTGGAGGGCGAGACTCTGCGCGATCGGCTGCGCAGCGGGTCGCTGAGCGGGACAATCGCTACGCGCAAGGCTTTGGATTATGCCATGCAGATTGCGCATGGCTTGGCGGCGGCGCATGAGAAAGGGATTATTCATCGCGACCTGAAGCCGGAGAATCTGTTTCTCACGAAAGATGGGCGGCTGAAGATTCTGGATTTTGGCCTGGCGAAGCTTACGCAACCTGAGTCGGGCGGTGGCGCGTCGATGGCGACGGTGACGCACGGCGCGACCGAAGCGGGGATGGTGATGGGGACGGCGGGGTATATGTCGCCGGAGCAAGTGCGGGGACTGACGCTCGATCCGCGGTCGGACATTTTTAGCTTTGGGGCAATTCTCTACGAGATGCTTTCGGGGAAGCGGGCGTTTCACGGGGCGACGCCGGCGGATACGATGAGCTCGATTTTGAAGGAAGATCCTCCGGAGCTGAGCGAGACGAATCGGAATGTTTCGCCGGCGCTGGAACGGATCGTGCAGCATTGCCTGGAGAAGAATCCGGAGTCGCGGTTTCATTCGGCTAGCGATATTGCATTTGATCTGGAGCATCTGTCGGGGCTTTCGGGGAGTGCGGCGCGCGTGGCGGCGGGAAGCGCGGGCAGCGGGTTGCGGAGAATTCAGCCTAGCCGGAGGCTTCCGATTGCGATTGCGGCGGGGCTGATTATTGCGGGCGCGGTGTATGGGCTGGGATGGTGGACGGGGAAACTCGGGGCGCGCGTTGCGCAGCCGGAGTATCAGCAGATCACGTTTCGCACGGGATTGATCGGGAACGCGCGGTTTACGCCGGACGGCAGCATTGTGTATAGCGCGTCGTGGGACGGCGGCGACAACCAGATCTATATGTCGCGAACGGACGATCCGGGATCGCGCGAGTTGGGGATCAAGGATGCGGAGTTGCTGTCGATCTCGAAGGGTGGAGAAATGGCGATTCGGCTCGACACCACGTTTCATGGCGGCTATTCGCGCACTGGGACGCTGGCGCTGGTGCCGTTGAGCGGAGGAACGCCGCGCGAGGTACTGGACAACGTGGAAGACGCCGATTTTGCCGCGAATGGCGAGAGCATGGCGATCGTCCGTTACATTCCAGAAAATAATCATTGGCGGTTGGAGTATCCGATTGGGAAGGTGCTGATCGACAGCATTAATTGGATGAGCCATCCGAAGATTTCGCCGGACGGGAAGTGGATCGCGTTTGCCGACCATGAGAATCCGGGAGGCGACGACGAGGGTTCGCTGGCGGTGATTGGGGCGGACGGCCGGGAAAAAGAGAAGAAGCTTTCTTCCGGATGGACCTCATTGCAGGGAATTCTGTGGTCGCCCACGGGCGACGAAATTTGGTTCACATCGACTGATAGGGGCACCGCCGCGAATCCGCGTGCCGTGACTCTTTCCGGCAAGCTGCGGACGATGACGAATGTGCCCGGGGGCATGTGGCTGGAAGATCTGCGCAATGGAACGGTGTTGACGGTGGCCAACCACACACGGCTTGGAATCCGCGGGATGGCGCCGGGCGGCAAAGAGGAGCAGGAACTGGGCTGGTTTGGATGGTCTGAACTGCGCGACATCAGCCCCGACGGGCGGAAGGTTCTGTTCGAGGAAGAAGGCGATGGCGGTGGGCCGAATTACACGGTGTTTCTGCGCGATACGGATGGGTCGCCTCCGGCGCGCATTGGTGAAGGGGACGCGATGGCCATTTCGCCGGATGGAAAATGGGTGATCACGAAACCGGCGAAGGGCGGGCAGTTGAGCCTGGTGCCTACGGGAGCGGGCGAAGGCCGGCAGCTCACGCATGATGCTGTGACCTATGTGGTTGGCGGGGCGCGGTTTTTTCCGGATGGCAAGCGGGTGCTCGCGGTGGGAATTGAAGCGGGTCACGGCGGCCGGGACTATGTCATTGATGTGGGTACTGGCGACTCCAAGCCGCTCACTCCCGAGGGCGTTTCTGGCATACAAATCTCGCCCGATGGCATGAGCATAGCGGTGCACGGAGCGGAGGGAAAGATAGGAATCTGGCGTATGGATGAGGGCCAGTTTCATCCGATACCGGGGCTGGAAGCGAACTTCGCCGTCATTGGCTGGACGCCGGACGGTGCGTCGGTGTATGTGGCGCCCAGGCGAAAGGGAATAAAAGCGTCGACTTCGGTCAAGGTGTTCCGCGCAAACGTGCAGACGGGACAGATGGAACCGTGGAAGACTTTCGGGAATGAAACGGGGGCGGGGGTATCGTCAATTGTCGCGCCTCATCTTTCCAGCGACGGGAGTGCGTACGCGTACCTTTATACGCGCGTGCTGTCGGAGGCGTATGTGGTTACGGGGTTGAGGTAGGGGGATAGCTGTCAGTTCTCAGTCTTCAGTTTTCGCGGATCGCGGTGGTCGCTCCCCTTTGAGGTACGGTTCCGATCTTCTGTTGACTCTTGTGGTGATAACCTTGCGAAATGCCTCCCGATCTTGGTGCCGGCCCGCCTCACCCTTCAGATGAGTCTGCTCGACCTTCTCCTCGATCTTCCACGGCGGCTAGGTTAGCGCTCGTTATCGGGCTGGCCGCTGGACTCTGCTTCGGAGTGCTCGCTGTCGGAGTCGTGGGATGGACGATGCTGTCGCATACTTCGGGGCGCGCGGCGTTGAGTCGTATGTGGTCGGCGGTTACGGGGCGCACGCTCACGATTGATGTCAGCCAGCCTACGGTGGTCGATCGCATACAGAGGTTGCAGCGGCTGGAGACGGTGGTCTACACGATGGACAAGATCGTGACTGGAGCGAAAGAAAATTCGATTTTGCCGGATTTTCTGGCGGGAGACCGGTTGTTGATGATGGTGCACGGCGAGGTGGTGGCGGGGATTGATTTCTCTAGTCTGAAGCCGGGTGACGTTAAGGTAAGTGGCAAGGAGGTTCGCTTGCATCTGCCGGCTGCGCAGGTTTTCAGCACACGGATCGATAGTGAGAAGACGCGCGTGTATTCGCGACAGACGGGATTGCTGGTGCCTACGGATCCGAATCTGGAGACGCAGGTGCGGCAGGAGGCGGAGCGGCAACTGTATGGGGCTGCTTTAGCCGATGGTATTTTGCGGACGGCGCAGGCGAATGCGACTTCGACGATTACGAGCCTTTTGCAGGGGTTGGGATTTGAGAAGGTGGAGTTTGAGTAGCGGCGTCAATCCTTCTTTTCGCCGACTTCTCTTTTCACCATGGAGGCACGGAGATAAAGAATTTAGTTGGGCGCGGGGTGGTGTCCCTCAGCGGCTAAAGCCGCGGTTGAAAACCGGCTCTTATCGCAGCGCTGAAGCGCTGCGCCACCCAAAAGCCGCCACCAAACGCCGCTGCCAAAACGCAAGAGACCAATTGCGTAGCGAAGCCTTCCTCTGCGCGTCTCAGGATTTCTCAGCTTGATTTCGTCCTGCCTGATTGGTTTATCATATTTTTTGCATGGCATTTCCTGTTCGAGTTTGCGTGGTGTGCTCGGAGGAGTTCGAGCTGAAGCCGGGGAAGCCGGGGTTTGCCAATCGCTGCCCGGCTTGCAGCGAACCGGAAGAGGTTGGGTCGAACGCGGCCAAGAGTAAGAAGGGTATGGACGCGGACGAGCGCACGGCGCAGGCGGAAGCGAACGAGGCTCGGCGTGCGGCTATGCGGAATTTGCTTTATCGGAAGGATAGCTGAGGGGTTTCGCGATCGCACTACCCCGAACATTCCTCTTCATGTAGGCGCGGCATTTCCGGGAAATTTGCAGCGTAGCAACCGCGTCGATTATGGCTCGCCTGAAGAGCATGGCAGCGCCGAAGAAAATACATAGGTCCTTCGCTTCGCTCAGGATGACACTGACAAATTTTATGCAAACTTGCGGAACGAGACACTATTTTGCGGCGCGGTATTGCTGGTCGCTTACCTGTTCCATCCAGTCGACAACTTTTCCGTCCTTCTTTTCTTGAATGGCTATGTGGGTCATGGCGGTGGTGGGAGTGGCGCCGTGCCAGTGCTTTTCTCCGGGAGAGAACCAGACTACGTCGCCGGGATGAATTTCTTCGATGGGGCCATCCCAGCGCTGGGCCCAGCCGCAGCCGGCGGTAACGATGAGAGTCTGGCCTAGCGGGTGGGTGTGCCAGGCGGTGCGGGCTCCGGGCTCGAAGGTTACGCTGGCGCCTTGAACGAAGGCCGGATTGGGAGCCTGAAAGAGAGGATCGATGCGCACGGTGCCGGTGAACCACTCGGAGGGTCCTTTGGCGGAGGGTTGAGAGCCGGTTCTTTTGATTTCCATTTTTGAGTTCCTTCAGTTGTCGCCGCAATCCGAAGGCGGGTTGCTTCGCATGACCGCATTGTATCCAAAGAGACTCGGTAGCGTCGGCCGGCAAATTCCTGTAGCGCTTACGAGTCAGTTCTGGGTGCTAACGCGGCGGGAAGCACGTGACTTGTGTAATGAAGTCCGCATCTGCCGTCCTGATTCAGATCTCCAATAACTCTATAATTCCGCTGTGACAAAGGCATCCAAGGGCGGCGAGGTTTTCCTCACTATTTTTGGCCTGGTTTTTGCGGCCGCCGGGATCTTTTTCGCCAGCTCTGTGGTATTCAGTGCGCCCGGGCAGGCGCAGGGGAATCGCTGGGTCGGAGTGTTGGTCTCGGCCATCTTCATTTTCATCGGCGGCGGGATCATCTTCGCCGCCATTTACGGGACACGCAAACTCCGGGAACAAGCGGCAGCGGAGCAGGCCAATCCCGAATCTCCGTGGCTGTGGCGGAAGGACTGGGCGGCGCGCCGCGCGGAAAGCAAGAACCGCAACAGCGCCATCGGCCTGTGGGCGGCGGCGTTTTTTGTGAATGGGATTACGTTCACCGTCGCGGCCGCAATCGTGCCTAAACTGTGGCACACCTCCACTCCAGCGGTCTTTTTTCCGCTTGGATTCTGTGCCGTTGGAATCATTCTGGCGGTTGCGGCGATAAGGGCCAGCATACGGCGGAAACGTTTTGGCCAAACTTATTTTGAATTCGCATCGCTGCCCTTTTCTCCCGGAGGCTCACTGAAGGGCGCGATTCACTTGCGCTTCGATACCGACGCCAAGCATGGCATTGACCTGAGTCTCAGCTGCGTGCGCCAGGTCACGACCGGCAATGGTAAGAATCGTTCCGTCCTGGAGACCATTCTTTGGCAGGCGGACAAGAATGTGCCGCAGGCATTGCTTTCTCCCGGCCCCATGGGCGATGCCACGATCCCGGTGGAGTTCAGCATTCCGAGCGACGCCTATGAGTCGTATCTCGAACAGCCGGATGATAAGGTCCTCTGGCTTTTGCATGCCCAGGCCGACGTTCCCGGCGTGAATTATTCGGACGATTTTGAGGTGCCGGTTTTCCGGCTGACATCGTCGCCCTCCTCAAGCTCAGTAGCGACGGCTTCCTTTTCGCGGGCGCTAGACGGAATCGCAATGCCAGCTTTCGGGGCCGACGCCACCGATGTCGCCGCTCCGCCGAATCCTAAAGTTCTGGTTTCTATCGGGACGAATGGCGGCACCGAGTTCTACTTTCCGCCTTTTCGTAATCCGGGCCAGGTCTTGCTTCTGCTCGTTATCACTGGTGTTTGGACGGCAATCGTTTATTTCCTCATGCGTGACCAGCGCGCTCCATGGTTCCTCGGCCCGGTGTTCGGGTTCTTTAACCTTTTTCTGATCTACGGTTTGATTAAAGCGGCGACAGGTTCGAGTCGCGTCGAAGTGGGCAATGGCAGAATTAGATTCCGCCGGGCCATGCTGGGAATCGGAAATGCCTGTGAAATTCCTTTCTCTGACATTGCGCAGATTTTGCCAGTGACAATCGCGCAACAAAGAAACGCACGCGCTTCTTACTATCTTTACTTGTATACCAAGGATGGGAGGAAGCTGACGCTCGCCGACGCGATTGATAACCGTCAAGAAGCACGTTGGCTCGCGGCTCAACTGGAGAAACTGGCCGGTCTGAAGCTCGACACTCACGTCGCTGCGCAAGCTGGTCTGGGCGTGCCCAGTGCGCCGCCGCAGCGCGGACGCACACCATCAGGATCGTCCTCGGCTTTTCGCCGCAATAGTCCTGTCGCAACCGCGATAGGGCTGGCGTTCTTTCTCGCCTGGATGGGCTTTGTCGGCTATCACATCTTTTCTCAGGGCCACCGGCAAGCCAACCGCGTCTCGAAAGTCAGTAGGTCGGCGGTCAATGCACCGGCCAATCGTCACCTGCGCCAGGTAGCCTACTCGCCGCTCACAGATGTGGATGTGCAGCGTCTGCAAGCGCTCCCCGAACAGGCGCAGGCAGAAGAATTGCTGGAGCGGGCGATGCAACACGATCCCCGCGCACTCGATTTGTTCGAAGAGAATGTCGGCAGCTATCGCAACCTCACGCGCACCGCGCACATGAACGAATTGGAGGAGCGTTCCCGTTACTCCACCGACCTGCGTGTTCGGTACGCCAACGCCGACCTCAACCTTGCACTCGACGGATTGCCCAAAACCAAGAGCTCGGCCGACCAGCTCATCACTCTGGCACAAGCCGACCCCGCGCACCGCCCCTATAGCGTCTACCACATGGGAATGCTGGCCGGCCGCGGCGTGGACTACGATCGCATTTATCCCATCCTGGTGGACTATGCCAAGAATGACGCCAACCCGCAGGTGCGTCAGTGGGCGGTCGAGGGCATGCGCTATTTAGGCACAGATGAAGCTTTGGATCAGCTCTTCGATTCGTTTACGCACGATCCATCGGACGTGGTTCGCGATCGCGCGGGCTGCAACGTCTCCGACTGCGGCAACTTCATGCGCAAACAGCGAATGCGAATGGCGCCCAGGTTGATCGAGTTAGCCGCTGATCCCCAGACCACACCCAAAATGCGAAACTGGGCCTTCGTCGCGTTGCATGAGATCACCGACCAAACGCTGCCCGGCGATCCGTCGGTCTGGCAAAACTGGTATGCGCAACACGGGACGGAACAGATGGCTGAGTTCGAACAGGCGGACTGGTGGAAGGTCCGAGGCGATCAATAGAGGCTGGCCCAGGCTTGACGATCCTTCCCAGCGACTAGCAAACCAGGTGGCCACTCAAGCAAGGTTTTGGCTTGAGTGGGGCAGTTGCACAGCCGGACAGTGTCTTCATGCCGCTCTTTTGTGTTTACGTGTCATCTGCTCGGACTCGATCTTCAGCCGATTGCTGCTTTGCGATCAGCCTCTAACGTCCCCACTCTAAATTTCGCAAAGGGCGCGAAATTTAGAATGGGCCACCGGTCATTTTCTCGAGCGGCGGCCTACACTAGCCACCGCTTCCCTGCGTGTTAGATTCGATTGATGCGTTCGATTTTGCAGAGGCGGTCGCTGCGATTTGTTTTTGCGGCGAATGTGATTTCCATGCTGGGCAGCGGGATGAATTCGGCTGCGGTGGCTTGGACGATTCTGCAGCGGACGCATTCGGAGATGGCGCTGGGGACGTTTGCGGCACTGCAGACGATTCCGGCGATGCTGATGCTGCCGTTTACTGGCGTGATTATTGATCGCGAAGACCGGCGGCGGCTGGTGATGTGGCTGGATGCTTCGCGGGCGGTTGTGATTCTGGCGGTTACGGTGCTGGCGTTTCTGCATCGCGTGCAGGTATGGGAGCTGTACCTGATGAACACGCTGGTGGCGGCGGGGTTCTGGATGTTCTGGCCGACGATTACGGCGCTGATACAGGAGTTGACGCCGGAGGGCGCGTTCGTACAGTCGAACACGTTTCTGCTGGCGGGGATACAGGGCGGATGGCTGATTGCTGGGGCGATTGTGGGATTTGTCTATGAACATATAGGGCTCGGCGGAGTGCTGCTGATCGATGTGAGCACTTACCTTGTGTCGTTTGCTTGTTATTTCGCAGTCCGGCAGGGGAGGCATGTGGTGCCGCGGGTGACTGAGTTGCGGCACGATCTGGAAGCGGCGGAGACGGCGGCGGCGCGATTTGTGCGCGAGATGCGAGAGGGGCTCGGGTTTCTGCGGTCGCATCGCAGCGTGGTTTTTCTGGGGACGAGTTGGGCATTATTTCTGGGCGCGATGATGACGGGAGTGGTGGTGACGGCTCCGCTGAGCGATCGCGTGTTTCATGCGGGCGCGACCGGTTATGGATGGTTGAATGGCGGGTGGGGCGTGGGCGCGTTTCTTAGCGTGATGTACGCTCCGGCGCTGATTGCGCGGGTGGGGTCGCGCTGGTCGATTGCGCTCTCGATGTTGCTGCTGACATTCACGATGGCGATCGCGCCGTTTTCGCCTTGGTTGGCTGTGGCGGTGATGCTGTATGGGCTGATGGGGTCGGCGCGCGGGGTTAGCGGCGTGGCTATGAATACTAGCCTGATGGAGCAGGTGCCGCAGCACTTTATGGGGCGGGTGCAGAATACTTTTTATTTCTTTGGAACGTTCTTGCAGGTGACGCTGGGTCTGGCGGTGGGATGGGTTGCTTCGCGAGTCAGTCTGACGGCGGGATTTGGGGTGATCGCGGCGGTGTATGCGGTTGCGTTTGGGAGCGCTTGCTGGCCGGTTGAAGTGAAGCAGGCGCGGGTCTCGGCGAGAGCCGGGAGTGCTTGATGAATATTCGCGGCCAACAGCCCACTCAAGCCAAAAGAAGGCTTGAATGGGGCACCGTCGGCGCTTTGATTCGCTTATTCGGTTCGCAATGCGCTGATTGGTTCTAGAGTTGCGGCTTTGCGGGCTGGGAGCAGGGTGGCTACCAGGGCCGCCAAGCTCAATACTAAGATTGTGATCAGCAAAATCTGCGGCGCGAAGGGCTTTACGCCGAACAGCTGCTTGGTCATGGCATAACCCGCCAGAATGGTAGCGGGGATGCCGATGGCTAATCCGATGCCTACTTGTAGAAACGCGCCCCGCAATACTAATTTCAGAACGTTGAGGCGATCGGCGCCTAGCGCCATGCGGATGCCGATTTCGCTGGTGCGGCGTTCGACGGAATAGGCGGTTACGCCGTAGAGGCCGACGGAGGCGAGGACGAGCGCCAGCACTCCGAAGAGCGAGGTTAGTTTTGCGAGCATGGCGTGCTGGGCAAAGCTACCGTCCACTTGGGCAGCAAAGGTCATGAAGTCGATCACGGCGAGGTTGGGATTGACCTGGGCGAGAGCGCTGCGAGCCTGCGGTTCGAGTCCCGGCACGCTGCCCTGCGTCAGCAAGACGACGGCGTTCAAATAGTGAGAGCTGTCTTCGAAGGCTTTAAAGCGCACGGTATCGTACTCGACTCGCTGCGCGGAGGGAAGGAAAAAGGTTGGCGGAATCTTCCTGGTGGGATTGCGGTATTCGGTATCCTCGGTGACGCCAACGATTTCGAAATTTCCGGCATACTTCTGGTCGAGATCTCCAAAGTGTTTTCCGATGGGATCTTCATCTTTGAAAAACTTCTTGGCGAATGTCTGGTTGACCACGGCTACGTTGCGGGTGGAGGCTGTGTCCTGTTCGGTGATTGCGCGGCCTTTCAGAATCTTGGTGCCGATGCTTTCGAAGTAGCCGTCGCTCACGCGCAGCCAGGACGCTTCATTTTCATTGCTTCCGGGCGGAGGCGGAGCGTGGCCTTCGATATAGGTGCTTTCGTCCCAGTTGTCTCCCTCAAGGGGGGTGTAGAGCGCGAAGCTGACGCGGCT
This sequence comes from uncultured Acidobacteriaceae bacterium, assembly GCA_963822025.1. Taxonomy (GTDB): domain Bacteria; phylum Acidobacteriota; class Terriglobia; order Terriglobales; family Acidobacteriaceae; genus Acidiflorens. The sequence goes on from CAWGFW010000005.1 coordinate 1,039,964, forward strand.
AACGCCGGGAATCGCGGCGAGGTTGTCGCGCAACTGGCGATAGAGGGCGGGTAGTTGGTCGACTTTATATCCGGCCATTTTCGGATCGAAATGGAGGATGTAGCGGTTGGCTAGCTGGAAGCCGAAATTCTGCTGATGCATGTTGCGCAAGCTCTCGGTGAGCAATCCGGCGGCAGACAAGAGAACGAGCGACAATGCGGCCTGGGTGATGACCAACGTCTTTTGCGTCCAGCGGGCGGCGTGAGCGGTCGAGCGGTGGGCTCCGCGAAGAGCGTCGGCGGGATCGGCATGGGCGGTCATCCACGCGGGCGCGACGCCGAAGAGGATGCCGGTCAGGAGGCAGAGTACGAAGGTGAAAGCCAGCACGGGCCACGAAGGAGTGGCGTTGATGGGCACAGAGTCGTTTTGAAAGGCGAGACGCAAGATGAGGCGCGTGCAGGCGAAGGCGAAGCCTATGCCGACGACTCCGCCGAGAAGAGCGAGGACGGTGCTTTCGGTGAGCACCTGCCAGATTTGACGGGAGCGCGATGCTCCGAGAGCGGCTTGCACGGAGGTGTGCTGGCGACGGCTGGCGGCTCGGACCAGCATCAGGTTCGCGACGTTGGCGCAGGCGATCAACAAGACGAAGCCGGAAACCCAGAGGAGCAGATGCAGTCCGGATTCATATTCGTCGCGCATCGATTGCACACCGGCTCCGCCGGGAGAGAGGTGGAGAGTTTGTTTCGGTACCAGGTTGACTTCGCCGGGCGGTAGCTTGGCGTCGGGCGAGAGGAGGAATTGTTTGAGTTCCAGCTGCATCTGGGCTTCGATTATCTTTGGATCGGCGCCAGGGGTGAGGCGACCGATCAGGTCAAGCCAATTCGTCTGCGAAAACTGGAGGAGATTTTGCGGGCCGTCGATCAAGACTTCATCATTGAGCGGAACCCAGAAGGCGGGGGCGTCGTCGAGGCGATCGCCGAAGAATCCGGGCGGGGCGACGCCGATGACGGTGAAGGGCAATCCGTTGAAGGTGAAGGCGGCGCCGACGACCGAGGGATCGTGGCCGAATTTCTCCTGCCAGGTGGCGTAACTCATCATCGCGACCGGCTCGGCACCTTTGCGGTCGTCATCCTGAGTAAAGGCGCGACCGGCGTAGGCGCTGACGCCGAACATGGAGAAGTAGTTTCCTGAGACGTACTGGGCCTTGAGCGACTCGGCGGGCTGATTGCTGCTGGCGCGGCGGACGCCGATCAGGGCGCGACCGGACTGGAGGGCGGCGAGTTCGCTGAATCCGCGGGTTTGGTCGCGGAACAATTTGTATTGCTCATAAGAGAAGAGATTCCAATCCTCTTGCACTCCGCTGCTGACGCAGCAGTCGGCGACATCGCCGACGCGATAGAGTTCGCTTGGCTTGGCAACCGGCAAAGACTTGAGCAGTACGGCATGGACCAGGGTGAAGATGGCGGTGGTCGCTCCGATGCCGAGGGCGAGCGTCAAGACGGCTGTTGTGGTGAAGCCGGGAGCATGAGCGAATTGCCGGATCGCGTAACGGACGTCGTCGAGGATTTGCATGGCGCCTCCGATTGTTATTACGGAAAGGTGTTACGGTTTGTTCAGGTCGACCTTTGGTTGGACGCTTGGCCTAGGCGATTTGTGAGCGGACGATCGATGAGCAGGCGCGATGGCGCAATTCGAACGGCGTCTCATCCCGTACAATAGAGAAGTCTTCCTGTATGAAACGCATCGCCATTCTAGGTTCTACGGGGTCGATCGGGCGCAGCACTTTGAGCGTGGTCGAGAGCTATCCTGACCGCTTTGAAGTGGGTACGCTGGCGGCTGGGAGTAATGTCGAACTGGCTTTGGAGCAGGCTGTGCGGTGGAAGCCTCGGGTGCTTTCGCTGGCTAAAGAAGAGGATGCGGTGGCAGTGCGGGGCCGGCTCCGCGGCGCGGGGCTCTGTGAGATTGAAGTGGTGGATGGAGCGGCGGGGACGGTGCGGGTGGCGACGCATCCGGATGTGGATTTTGTGGTGAGCGCGATTGTGGGAGTCTCAGGGCTCGAGGCTACTTATGAGGCGGTGCGCGCGGGAAAGACGGTTGGCCTGGCTAATAAGGAATGCCTGGTGGTGGCGGGCGAGCTGATCACCGCCGAGGCGCGGAGGCAGGGCAAGCCGCTGCTGCCGATTGATAGTGAGCATAATGCAGTTCATCAGTGCCTGCGGGGCGGACGGATGGAGGAAGTGGAGCGGATCTGGCTGACGGCTTCGGGCGGTCCTTTTTTGAAGACGCCGAAAGCGGAATTTGCTGCCATTACGGTGGAGCAGGCGCTGAATCATCCGACGTGGAAGATGGGAAAAAGGATCACCATCGACTCGGCAACGTTGATGAATAAGGGGTTCGAGGTGATTGAGGCTTGCCGGCTGTTTAACGTCGCGCCGGAGCGGGTGCAAGTCATTGTGCATCCGCAATCTACGATCCATTCGCTGGTCGAATTCGTGGATGGCAGCATACTTGCACAGATTTCGGTGACGGATATGCGGCTGCCGATTTTATATGCGCTGACATATCCGGAACGGATTGTCTCGGATTTACGTTTCTCTATACATGACTTGCGGCATCTGGATTTTTGCCCGCCAGATATGGCTAAATTTCCTTGCCTGCGGTTAGCGTATGAGGCGGCAGAGGCGGGTGGAGCAAAGACGATTGCGCTGAATGCGGCGGATGAGGTCGCGGTGGCGGCATTCTTGGAGGAGCAGATTGGATTTGAGGGGATTCCGCAGATTATTGAAGAAGTAATGGCTGCAACGCCAGCGGCGCATTTGGAATCTATACAACAGGTGCTGATTCTGGACGCAGAGGCCCGCCTTTTAGCAAGAGAAATGGTGCAGAAGCAGAGTCGAAAGGGATTGCCCATCAGGGCTATTTCATAATCGGAAATTGGGAGTAGTCTAAATTAATATGGCGCAGCTTTTGTCCATTCTTCATACCGTATTCGTGATGGGCATTGTGCTCGGATTCATGATTTTGATTCATGAATTCGGACACTTTGCCGCAGCCAAGTATTTTGGGGTTCGGGTGGAACAGTTTGCCATTGGCTTCGGCAAGCGGCTGCTGGGCTTCCGGCGCGGCGAGACGGACTATCGCATTAATATTTTGCCGCTGGGCGGCTATGTGAAGATGTCGGGTGAGAATCCGATGGACAACCGCACGGGCGATCCGGGGGAGTTTCTGTCGCATCCGCGCTGGCAGCGCTTCGTAATTGCGCTGGCCGGGCCGGCGATGAACGTCATTCTGGCCATAGGGCTACTGACCGGCGTTTATATGGTGCGCTACGAATATCCGGCCGTGCTTGATGAGCCGGCGGTTGTCGGATGGGTCAACCCAGATACGCCTGCCGAAAAGGCTGGGATTCAGCGGGGTGACAAGATTGTGCGGGTCGATGATATTAGCAATCCGACCTGGGAACAGATGGAAGTGAAGTGCGCGCTGAGCCCGAATCAGCCGCTGAAATTTGGCATTGAGCGCAATGGCAAGGTGATGGATGAGGAACTGACGCCGGAGCCGGTCGGGCCGAATCAATACGGGGCGATGGGGTGGGTGCCGCAGGAATCAAGCGTAGTTTTGACGACGGTGGAACCGGGGATGCCCGCGGAAAAGGCAGGACTTAAAGTTGGCGACCAGATTCTTACCGCCGATGGGCAGGAGATTCCGGCGGTGCAGGCACTGATACAGATGTTGAAGCGCACCAAGGATCAGCCGCTGGAACTTGTGGTTCTTAGAAACGGGCAGAAATTATCGTTCACCGTGAAGCCTACGTTTGACCAGGGAGGCGGCGGGCAGGATCCTGCCTACCGAATCGGCATTGCCAGCAATCCGACGAAAGTGGTCAAGCTTAATTTTCCGGATGCTTTGAGGCGGTCGTTATCGGATAACAAGCGCAGCTCTTTCTTGATTCTGGAGTTGCTGCAAAAGATGGTAGAGCACAAAGTATCGATGCGGCAGGTGGATGGGCCGATTGGAATTGGCAGCGCAGTGGGCGCGGCGGCACGGGAGCAGGGCTGGACTCCATTGCTCTTGATCACCGCGGCGATCAGCTTGAATCTCGGCATCATGAACCTGCTGCCGATTCCGATACTCGATGGCGGCGTGATTCTGCTTCTCTTTATTGAGAGCCTGATGCAGAAGGAAATCAGCCTGCCGATTAAGGAACGCATTTACCAAGCGGCATTTGTTTTTCTGGTGCTCTTCGCGGTGATGGTGATTTATAACGACCTGGTGAAGACGTTGCCGGGTTTGACGCGGATGCCGTAGTTGCAGCTCTTAGCTTTTAGCTTCAGCGTTTATCAGCCGCTAAACCCTGTCTGATCATTTTGTCTTGTCACTCCTGGAGTGGAACTGAAGCCCCACTTACCCCGCGTGGTAAAATAGTGCTTAAACATGGCTGAAATTAAGCGTAGGAAAACGGTTACTGCGTCGATTGGCGGGGTGCGCGTGGGCTCCGATGCACCGGTTATGGTGCAGTCTATGACGAATACAGACACGGCGGATATTGCCGGGACGGTTAAACAGGTTGCGGCGCTGGCGCGGGCGGGGAGCGAAGTGGTGCGCGTCACAGTAAACAATGATGATGCGGCCAAGGCTATCCCTCACATTGTCGAAGGGCTGGAGAAGCAGGGAGTGCGCGTGCCCATTGTTGGCGACTTCCATTACAACGGGCATCAGCTGTTGACGAAATATCCGGGGTGCGCCGAGGGGCTGGCCAAATACCGCATCAATCCTGGGAATTCCAGCATAGGGCGCAAGGGCGACGACAATTTCCGCACCATGATTGAGGTTGCGGTGAAGTATCAGAAGCCGGTGCGTATTGGCGTGAACTGGGGCTCGCTTGATCAAGCGTTGCTGACGAAAATGATGGACGAGAATTCGCTGCTGCCGGAACCGAAAGATGCGCGCGAAGTAACGATGGAAGCGATTGTGGTGAGCGCGCTCACGTCGGCACAACTGGCGGAGCGGCACGGGCTACGTCCGGATCAGATTATTCTTAGCGCGAAAGTCAGCGGCGTGCAGGATCTGATTGACGTGTATCGCATTCTTGCTTCGCGCTGCGAATATCCTTTGCATCTTGGGTTGACGGAAGCGGGGATGGGCGCGAAGGGGATTGTGGCTTCGAGCGCGGCGATGGCGGTGCTGCTGCAGGAAGGGATTGGCGACACGATTCGCGTTTCGCTCACTCCTGCACCCGGCGGAGATCGGACGGAAGAAGTTCGCGTGGCGCAGCAGATTTTGCAGTCGCTTGGTATTCGCAGCTTTACTCCGCAGGTTACGGCTTGCCCGGGTTGCGGGCGGACGACCAGCACCTTCTTCCAGGAGATGGCGGAGCAGATTCAGACTTACCTGCGCGAGCAGATGCCCATCTGGAAAGAGACGCATACCGGAGTGGAAGAGATGAAGGTCGCGGTGATGGGATGCGTGGTCAACGGGCCGGGCGAATCGAAACATGCGAGCCTCGGCATTTCTCTGCCCGGAACTTTTGAAGAACCTAAGGCTCCGGTGTATGTGGATGGGCGATTGTTCACCACGCTGAAAGGCGACAAGATCGTCGCTGAGTTCATCAAGATTCTTGACGATTACATTGACTCACACTACGCAGCGCGGGATAAAGAAGAAATGGGCGCGCGGGCGACGGAGCGGAGCGCTGGCCTAGCGCCGCTAACTGTCCTTAATTAAGTCCATCACAGTTCCTATCCGCTTGGCACACGGGATATTTGACGCTGCCTTATCCGGTTGAGAAACAAACTCGCCGGAAGCAGGTAACCAAAATGGTCGTCTCGTCATCCTTACTGATAGACAAAGCCTGATCGGGATCTAACTACAGAACTAAGGAAGGCTGGGATTCCGCTGATGCGGAGTGTTCCTGCATCACGGTTCTTGTTCGAACAATTTCGCTCGACCTTGCGGGGCCCGGAGATTGCTGCGATATGGGGCACGTGACTGGTTAACAGAACCGGTCAGCCGGGAAACGAATTTGGCGTAAAATTGCTTATCGAAGCGGGGGTGCACACATGTGGCTTAGCCGGATGTTCCGGAAAAGCAGCCGCGGATTGTTTTCCTACCGCGAAGCGATCGTGTGTGTAGCCGTTCTCAGTATGTTGTTTGCGCGGGGCGCACCGCCCAGACTGCCGCGCGCTTTGGCCAATCCTGCCGTCACTACTGGCGATAACCACAGTCATCGGGCTTGTTTTGATCAGGAAGAGTTCCAGTGGGGGATGTTCGCCAGTTTTGCGCTCAGTGCTCCCCTGCCTGCTGAAATGCCTCATCTAATGCTCAGCGCTCAGCCTTCTCTAGAAGTTGAAAGCGATGGCTGGCATTACAATCGACCGCCTCCGATCGGCTGATCCTCGTGGTTGTCGCTGGAGCTACAGATTCGGTTGGCAACTCCGACCGCGGCAGAGAAAGCCGTGACGGAAGGCAAGCCTCGACCTCCCGCGGTACTAAAGAAAATCTCAGTGAGGAAATTACACCATGGCGGAAGTAGACAAGAAAACCTGGAGAGAGTTGCGTAGTGCGGCGAACAGCGCACGAACTGCCGACGAGCCGTTGACGGCCATGCAGAGACTCAGCAGGGCAAGTCGCGAAAGGGCGCGGCTGGAGCCCGGTTCGCGCCGATTTGTTCTGGGTGCGGCGCTGGGTGTGGGGCTTGTGTCCTTTCTCGCTACAGAGCTGCTGCACTACTGGCTGGTGCCGGATATCGGACGCAATCATGAAAGGCTACTGGCAGAAGGGTTGTCGGCTTTGATTGTATGCTGCCTGGTTGCGAAGCTGGCCAGTGTTATGTGGCAGCAACATCGGCTAACCTTGGCCCGAATGCAGGTGATCGCCGAGATGAATCATCACATCCGGAATGCTTTGGCGCCAATCTCTCTTTCGATGGAGGCGATCGAAAATCAGCAGCTCATTCGAGTGATCAGAGACGGGGTTGATCGCATCGACTGGGCGCTGCGAGAAATATTGCCGCGCGAAGTGCCGCTGACAGAAGAGCATTGGTATGGCATCAGTCTGTTACGAAAATATGGAGTCACTCGTACAGATAAGCGACGTGAAAGTTCGGTGCGTTGAAACCCAGCTTGGGCACAGGAACGCTCTCATACAGACGTTCTAGTCCATGCTGGAAACGACCGGTTGCCAGGTTAAGCTCTGTAGCACCTGGGAGCGCGAGGAGGACGCAGAAGGACGACAAGATTGTCGCCGAGTTCATCAGGTGCGGGCAACGGAGCGGAACCCTGGCCGGGCGTTCGCTTACTGTCACCGATTGAATCCTTCGCAGTCCCAGGCTTGGCCCGAGCACTTGATTGAGCGCTACCGGACGAGAAGCGGACTTACTCCGGAAATTGCACCGAAAATTGCGTAACCAATAGCGTGGTTTGATCATCTTACTAATTGGATGGGTGAGATGACGTTGGACCGGCAGTTGCAGCGCAAGGGTCATCGAACGACTTGGATCCGACTCGCGCTGGCCTGTACAGCGCTGGTTGCGGTGCTGGCGGCTCGAAGCGTCGCACCACGATTCGCGCCGGCGCTGGGCGATCATTCCTCGATCAGCGCGGATTCTCACCACGATCAACGACCGCGTTTTGTCGACAGCGGAGCGAAGTGGATCGCTCCGGCGGAAATACACTTGTTATTTCCGACCAGCGCTGACTTTGTCCTTCTTGCGCCTGCACCGCGGCTTTATTCGACGCTTCACAGTACAGGCTTTCGCTACAATCGCCCACCTCCAATCGGCTAGCCTCGCAGCGTAAGCATCCGAGAAACAACTCAGAATTCCAGGTAGCAAGCGCTACGGCGGCTCACGGTTTCGGGGGCGAGCCTCGCGAAGCGTAGTCGGTTACGCCGTGCGGCTTCGTAGCGACGACCGATATAGCGACGATATGGCGATATCGAAATCAAATGGGAGAAAGAAATGTGCGCGATGAAAATCTTATGCGTCGAGGACCATCCCGAGCACATGGCAATTTTGACCTGTGCGCTTGAGGGAATTGGTTATGAAGTGATGCCTGCGCGCGATGAGGGGCAGGCCATTCATTTACTGACCAAGCAACCTATCGATGGAATTCTGGTGGAGGATAACTTGCCGGATGTAACTGGACTTACGTTGCGTTCGAAGCTGAAGGCGATACGCCCGGGGATCCCGGTGTTGCTGTTTGCGGGAGTGGGCAAGCAGACTACTCACATGCTGCGGTTCTTCGATGCTTATCTGCGAAATGTAGAAGGAACTCTGGGAGATACGGAGCTATGAAACGTACGCACAACAAGAGATTTAAGACGAGATGCAGCAGCAACTTAGTCACGCGAGTATCTCGCGGTACTAAGTGAAGCAATAAGAGATTGGAGGGTATGACAATGGCGATCATTAAGTTGAAAACAGTCGCCAGCATGATTCTGGGCGCGCTTCTTACGCTGCCGGCATGGGCTAGTACGCCTAGCGCGGACCAAGCGGTGCCAGGATCACTGAACTATGTCGAAGGCCAAGTATTCATGGTGACAACCGGAGGCACGACGGCCATCGACTCGAAATCAATTGGATCGGCTGAGCTGGAGGCCGGTCAAACGTTAACGACGGAAAAAGGCAAGGCTGAGATTCTGCTGACGCCTGGGGTGTTCTTACGGGTCGGCAATAACACCTCTGTGCGAATGATCTCGCCGAGCCTTACCAATACCGAAGTCTCAGTCGATCGAGGACACGCGATGATCGAGGTGGCAGAGATTCACCCGGAGAACGACATTTCCGTGAGCGAAAACGGCACTACCACGAGATTGTTGAAGACCGGCTTATACGACTTCGACCTGAAGCAAAATCAGTTGCGAGTGTTTGATGGCAAGGCGTCGGTTGGCGAGGAGGGCAAGAATGTTAGCGTGAAGGGCGGACATGAATTGAGCCTCGCGGAAAACGGAACGTTCAAGCAACGCAAGTTCGACAAGAAGTCGTACGAAGAAAACGACCTTTACCGCTGGAGCAGTCTGCGATCCGCCTATTTGGCGGAGGCGAATGTGGACGCGGCCAGCATGTACACTTCGGCCGGTTGGGGCGGGCCGTGGGGCTGGGCTGGCTGGGATTGGGACCCGTGGTTTGACGCCTACACTTTTGTGCCGGGAGACGGCATATGGTATAGCCCGTTTGGCTGGGGATTCTATTCTCCTTGGTGGGTGTTTGATGCGCCGTTCTTTGGATACGGCTGGGGCGGTGGACGTTACTTCCATAATTTCGGCAATTACCGCGATTGGGAATCGCATTCCCCTTACGTAGCGAGCAAAAGTTACGACCATGGCATCTATCGCGGTCCAGGCTCTGTGGGCCGCGGTTTTCACTCTGGGAACAGAATGGCTGGCGCACGCGGCTTTGGCGGGTTTGGACACGGTGGATTTCACGGCGGTGGATTCCATGGTGGCGGAGGTGGATTTCACGGCGGTGGTGGAGGAGGCCACAGCCGGTGAGCTTGGATTGACTCTAAAGCTGGTGGAGGTAACGCGGGGCGGAGCGACCCGGTTGGACGAACTACGCTTGCTTCGGAAAAGAGGAATATTGAGGACGAGGGGGCAGTGGGCTCCTTCTGCGGGCCCGATGAGCATACGCGGCAATGTCGCGAGAGGAGTTCTTTATGACAGCTTACTCAACGGCCCCTGCACCCCGAGATCCACCATCGTTCGGAATTGGAAAGCTCGTGTTTGTGCTGATCCTGGCAGTTCTTTTTTTTCTGCTCGGCCAAAACATGGTACGTCACAACTTTCATCACGGGCAGCGAGAGCACAGGAACGGCTCGGTTGGACAATAATAGCGGTAGGAGTGTGACGACCTTCCGCTCTTAGGCGCTGAAAACATAGACTATGAGCCAGATTCGGCGGCTCCCTGCGCGGAAGAACCTTGTCTTCCGCGATCTTGAGGTATAGACTTCCTCCGACCTTTCTCTTGCCACCCCCGGGCGAGAGTTCCAGGCATTCAATCAGAGCATGTTGACCAGAGCTGGAAGTGTGAACTCTGGTGCCATGCCACGGAACCCAAGGATCTTCCAGGACACTGACCACCAACCTAGACTCGAGGAGAAATAATGATGCGAAGACTCAGCATTTTCCTGCTTACGCTTGCCACGATGGTGGCGGGCGCAACTCTTATTTGCCAAGCCGCGACCCAGCCTCTGTTGACCCGCCACACGCGCGACGTGGTGCTTAGCGGGCAGGCGCAATTGGTGGGACACCTTCCGGCGTCACAGACCATGCGCCTCGAAGTAGTGTTAGCGCTGCGACATCAGCCGGAGCTCGATAATTTCTTGAAGGAACTCTACGATCCTTCCAGCGCTTCTTACCGACATTTTCTGACGGTGGAAGAGTTCACATCCAGATTTGGCGCGAGCCAGGACGACTATGACGCGGTGGTGGCCTTCGCGAAAGCGAGCGGACTGAAAGTTGTTGGCACGTCGCGCAATCGCATGAACGTATCGGTCACGGGATCAGTGGCGAGCGTGGAGAAGGCTTTCCATGTGACGATGAATGTGTACCAGCATCCCACCGAAAACCGGACATTTTACGCGCCCGATCGGGAGCCGACGGCAGACTTGGCGGTTCAGCTTTGGCATGTTGCGGGCCTCGACAACTATTCGATTCCGCGTCCGCTCTACCGGCACACAGCAAGCAAAGTGAAACCGCCCGCTAGCATTGGCTCGTGCCCTGAGGAGTCGTTTTGCGGCAGCGACATGCGGGCAGCGTATTACGGCGGAACGACACTGACTGGCGCGGGCCAGTCGCTGGGCTTGCTCGAGTACGCCGGCACGGATTTGGCCGACTTGAGTACGTACTTCAAGAACGCGGGGCAAACGAACAATGTGCCAATCTCGCTCGTGTCCACGGACGGAACTTCAACGAGTTGCGTTTATCCGAATTGCGACGATACGGAGCAGACTATCGACATGACGCAGGCGATCGGCATGGCGCCGGGGATGGCCAGCCTGGTGATGTATGTGGGGTCATCGGATTCCGCGATCTTTAACGCGATGGCGACCGCCAAACCGCTGAACGCGCAATTGAGCAGTTCGTGGTATTGGAACCCGGCGGATCCGAACACGGACGATCCGTACTTCAAGGAGTTCGCTGCCCAGGGACAGAATCTGTTTGACGCGGCGGGCGACCACGGTAAATGGGGTGCATCGATCTGGCCAGCGGATGATGCCTATCTGGTGTCGGTGGGCGGAACGGATCTGGAAACAGCGAGTGCGGGTGGACCGTGGAGTTCCGAGACCGCGTGGTCCGACGGTGGCGGCGGCATTTCACCGAACAAGATTCCGATTCCGTCGTGGCAGGTAGCGACGGCCGCGGGGTGCTCGAACTGTTCGCAGGTGTATCGCAACGCTCCGGACGTTTCGGCGAACTCGAATTTTACATTCTACGTTTGCGCCGATCAAAAAGCATGCACCGCTAATGAGTACGGCGGGACGAGCTTTGCCGCGCCGATGTGGGCCGGCTACCTGGCTCTGGCCAATCAACAGGCGGTTGCCAACGGCAGTCCAACGCTCGGCTTCATCAACCCGGCTCTTTATTTGATCGGACTGAGCTCGAGTTATGACGCTGACTTCCATGACATTACCAGCGGGAGTAATGGTTATCCGGCGACCGTCGGCTACGATTTGGCGACGGGCTGGGGGAGTCCGAACGGGAGCGCGCTGATTAATGCTCTCGTCGGAACCGGCAGCACGGGACCGGCGGTGACGCTCACACCAACGTCGCTGAAGTGGAGCAAGTTCGCGGTGGGCGTTACGAGCGCAGCGAAGAAGGTCACACTCACGAATACCGGCAGCGCAACCCTGGTCATTGCCACCGTAACGGTCAGCGGCGACTTCGCGCTGGAAACAGTAAAACAGACCAAGAAAATCACACCTTGCGTCAACGGCAGTTCGATTGCCGCGGGCGGGAGCTGCATTATCAAGGTCACATTTACTCCGACGCAAACTGGCGTGCGCACGGGCGACGTGACGTTCACGGATAACGCTCCGAACACTCCGCAAGAGGTATCGCTGACGGGAACCGGCAAGTAGCGACTAACCACAAACTGAATTAGAGGGCGGGACTTCGGTCCTGCCTTTTTTTGTTGGGTAAGATTCTTGGACGCAAGGAATAAGGATTGATATCGCGGTGAGGCGGTGAATCAGACGCTGCTGAGGGGTGGTCTTTTAGCGCGATCCTTGTCACGGGTGTGGCCGCGCACCTGAGGCGCTTCTTCAATCTGCCCGGCGCGGGTTGATACTCCGCCGGTCGGATTTGGACTAGGTCCATCGTCATCATGAAGAACGACGTTAAGGAGCGAACTGTGGACATGTAAGTTATCGCCAACGTCGTAATTAATAAAGCCGAGCTTTCTGAATCGGTTCATGAAGAAACTGACTCGCGAGCGCGTGGTTCCTACCATCTCTGCCAGAGTCTCCTGACTGAGCCTGGGGACGGACATTTCGGAAACTCCTTCTTTGCCAAATTGCGCCATCAAAAGAAGGACTCGTGCCAGCCGCTTTTCGCTGGAGTTGAAAAGCTGGTCGACCAAATCGTCCTGATACCGGATGTTCCGCTTGAGAAGATATTTCACGAACATGGCCGACAATTTTGGCTGCTCGCTCATGGCGTGCATCATTGCCTTCCGCTCAACATGGAGCAGAACGCAGTCTGTCATTGCAGTTGCAGATGACATGCGGACGAGTTGGCCGGCAAGACCACCTTCGCCAAAAAAATCTCCTTCACTCAGAATGCCAAGAGTTGCTTCTTTTCCCGCCTCTGACACGACGCTGAGCTGCACCTTCCCTTCCTGAATAAAAAAAAGACCGTCTGTCGAATCGCCTTGCACAAAGATGGTGTTCTTCTTTTCAAAAGACACCATGTCCCTTCCCTTCCCAATGGTTGAAAGAAAGGTGTGGGGATTGAAAGCAACTTTTTTCTTTGCGGCGTTGACTTGTTTGACCACGCGTCGTCCAATCTGGACATCTAACCACTTTCAATTATGCGGGAAAGCGCAATGCCTTGAATGGTCAGTAATGCTCACTTTAGGAAACGAAAAAACGAGCTGCCGGTAAGGCAGGCGTGCAAATTAGCATCGAGAAAACAGGAATATCTCGGACAATTGGGGTGGCTGAGGGGAATTGAATCTCACCATACCTAATCTAAACGACTTACGGCAGGGAAGATGTGACTTATCGCGGCTAGTTATGCTTACTTCGGTGCTAACCGACGGCAGCGGGGCAATTCTCAATAAGTGCGGCGGCCGGTTCCAAACTAGGCGGCGGCGAGCGTTGTTGGCTTGAGTGAGGCCGTGCATTTCATGAAGCTGCCCATGGTCTGAGTCAACTGGGCGTCGACCTCGTCCGCAATCGTCATAACATCTGGTAGTAGCAAGCTAAAATCGAGAGCGTTCATATTGTCTTTTAATGTCCCGAACAACGTCACTTGAAGGATGCGGGATTCTTGTACCAGCATCTCGGGAGTGTAGCCTTGCGCAAACCGCAGTTCGCCGTGTAGAAGGGCAGCAGGCGAATAGATGGCTTCGCCGTCCTGCTGTGACCCGGTAATGGGCCTGTTCAGGCGGGAGACAAGGTCTTCTATCAGCCTGGGGAGATGGCCGGTGCGATCCTCATCCCCTAGAGCAAGGTGATTCAGTGAAGGGTTCGCCTTGACACGTAGCAACCAGTCCCTGACAACAAGGGCAGCACAGCGATGGAGTATCTCGCTCACTCTCTCCTTAGTCAGTCGGTCAGCAGGTTTCTGAATCAGGAGTCTTTCTCGAACGAGTTCCGCAAGCTCCTTTACTTCGACGGGTTTCACGACGATTTCATCTGCTTCACGAATGATCGCCTCCATTGCGCTTTTCACGTCGGGGAATCCGCTCAGGAGCATCGTCAGTGCGGCGGGTTGGGAGTGCCGCATGGCCGAGATCACGGTAAAGCCATCGCCGGCGTTCGGCATGTGAAGGTCGGTCATCAACACGTCAAAGCTCTCGGAGGCAATGCATTTCAGAGCTTCAGTCACGCCACCTGCCGCGACTACCTTGAATCCTTTGGATTGGAGCGACCGGGTCATCAGGTCACGTACAACGTCGTCGTCATCCACCAGGAGAACTCGGATGGTCCGTCCTTCGTTCGAAGACATTAGGGTCGCCTCTACAAGCCACCCTATCTTGGAACCGCTTTCAAAGAATGGTCTATTGTGAACAGTGCGGTGTGAACGCCAATGGCTACGAGTGGACGGAAGCAGAACAGTGAGCCGACCCGCATCTGGTGCGTCAGTGCACTTGCCACTGGCTAGGTAGGGGCCGGCCTCTCAGTACATCGGCCCCTCGGTAACTGATCGGCGGCGCATTTCCCGCAACAATCTTTTGGGATGTCATGGGTACTGGTCACGCTTTAGTTAAGCGGCATCCCCTTTGTCGCTGCGACCGCTATCCCCTAATCGCAATTTCCAGCAACCAGGTAGCCCAGCAGGCTCGGCAAGACCTTTCTTTCTGAGCAGCAAGAGGGCGTCCTCGATGGCATGAGGTGTTTCTCTGAAACGGCTTGCCAACTCTGTGATTTCGACCATGATGTTGCCCGAGAAATACTCGTGGTACGCCCGTATCATCCGTCGGTGCTCAAGAATCGCTTCTGAGAGTTGGAGGAGCTGTTCGGCCTCGATTCCCGGGGTGCGTTTCAGGAGGCCGATCAACCGGCGCAGGGATTCCCTAAGCATCTATCCATAGAACGAAATTGACAGCCGATCCCATGCATCGGGACGATTTGCCCGAGATTCGTAGCGCACACACGTAAGTCCCCCACCGTACAAAGTGAGCAATATTGAACAGACAGCATGGCGGGGCACACGGTAGTGTTCACCGAGACAAGTAAGGGCTTGATGGACAAGAGACCCTGAAGGCAGCTCTCCCTGGCGGTGTGGCGTGCTCCTCTCTCCGAGGGCGTTGAGTCACACCGCTTTTTTCATCACGGCTGTTCAGCACCCGATGTAGTGTGGTTTTTGCTGCGTGACTTAAAGCCTAACTATTGTAGTCATGTCGCGGGTCTGCGACACCAGGCTCCGGCCGGAGCAGTTCCTCGCGGATCGCTTGCAGCTTCTCTTTTGCCGACAGGCAGGCTTCCAGCGCAGCTTCGACGTAGCCCTGCTCGCTGGCCGCGCGGACTACCTGCAAGTGGTTATCTACATCGTGGATCAGACGATGGATGGGCCCCACCGAGCTACTCATTTTTCCTCCGCATACACAGTACCAAGCGTGCAGAATCGGAGTCTGTTCAATCTTGCTCAAAGAGGCCGAAATTCCCGTGACAATCGCAGGAGATTAGTTAGTGTGAAGTGCGCAGCCCCGTGGGTTACGGAGAGGCCCGATGCGCCATCTTGCTTGTGGGAAGACCAGTGACGCACCGGATGCGGATCCGGCTCACCGTTCGCTACCGTACATTTTTCCGTGCGCCAAGTCAAGGATTATTTGTGGCTACGAGTCATATTTTTCGGGTTTTAACGGCACCTGAACCTTGTGGAAAACTCGAAAGTCCCAGCGTGGTTCTCACGAAGGCCTTCGGGTCAACAGCTCGCGGAATCAATCGCGGAGGCAAACGTGGAGGCAACCATGAAGTTTGGGGACGCTGAAGATTGGATCTTTGTAAGCACGGTTAAGCCCAGACGTATGCCAGTTGGCTACACATCAGTGTGGAATGAGTTGACCAAGACATGCAGGTGCCGGGGCATCGCGCACGAAACATTGGGGTGGGAGACGGGAATTGAACCCGCAACCGTCGGAGCCACAGTCCGATGCTCTACCGATTGAGCTACTCCCACCGCAGATGATGATTATAGCAATTGCGGCGCGGGAGGAGTGGGTTGAAGCTTTTATAGGCGGGCGTTATTTTGCAGCGGCTGAAGAGTTTGCTGGCGAGTCGGGTAGGAGGTTGACCTGATGCGCGAAAGCGCCGACGTTCTTGAGAACTTAAGGGGCGCGAGTAAACTCGCGCCTTCTCAAAGAACTCGGGCAGCGGCAGTCAGGATTTATACGCGGCCTACGCCCATGTAGCGGAAGCCCATGGCGCGCAGGCGCGAGGAGTCGAGCAGGTTCTTGGTGTCGATGATGATGGGATGCTTCACCAGATGCCGGATGCGGGCGAAATCGAGCGTGCGGAACTCGGGCCAACCGGTAGCGACAATTAAGGCATCGACACCCTCGGCGACTCCGTAGGCGGATTCGCAATATTTCACCATGCCATTCAGTTGCAGGCGCGCATCGGGAATGGCGACGGGATCGTAGGCGCGCACGCGCGCGCCGCCGGCGAGCAGATTCTGCGCCAGTTGCAACGAGGCGGAGCCGGCAACGGAGTTGGTGTGCGGTTTGAAAGACAGGCCGAGAATGCCAACATCTTTATTCTGCACGGTATCGAGCGCGGCCGCTACTTTCTGCATGAGCCGGTCGGCCAGGGCCAAATTCACTTCACGGGCAGCATTCAACACTTTCAGGTCGACGTGATTTTCTCGCGCCAGGCCGGTGATCGACTCCATGTCACTCTCGGCGAAAATTCCGCCCATGCCGGCGCCGGGTTGCAGGCAGCGCGGCGCAATTTTCTTATCGAGGCCGAGGGCGAGTGACAGGCTGACGGCATCGGCGTTTACGTGTTCGCAGAGGCTGGCGATTTCGTTGATGAACGATATCTTGGTGGCCACGAATGCGGTGGTCGCTTCGCGAGCCAGTTCTGCGGTTTCGTAATTGGTGACGAGGACGGGAACTCCGCGCATGACGAGCGGATGAAAGATTTGTTTTAGAGAAGAGACGGCTTCGCTGGAGGGCGTTCCGAGAATGATACGGTCGGGCCAATTGAAATCTTCGACGGCGCATCCGTTGGTGAAGAACATCGGCTGGCAGACCAGCAGGCTCTTCAGGCCTTTCTCCTTAAGCATTTTTTCGATGCTGGTGGTGGAACCAACGCGGCCGGGTGTAACGATGGAGAGCACCTGGAAGCGGCCGGCTGCGGTAGCGAGGCGAAGGACGAGTTGATCAAGCCCTTGCGCTGAATCTTCAGCGAGAAAAATAACCTGGGCGCGTCGCGCCAATTCTTCCGGGTCGGCGGAATAGACGAGGCGTCCGGAACGCACATTGCGCCGGATCACTTCCTGAAGATTTTTTTCGAAAAAAGGAATATTGCCTTTGGCGATGTCCATGATGCGCGTGCCGTCGGCGTGGCAGCAGCAAACTGGCGTGCCGAAATCGGCGAGGCAGGCGGAGATGACGGTAGCGAGGTAGCCGGATCCATAAACCCCAATTTGCATAGGCACTCTTCTGATCTAATTTGCGATCTAATGAACGATCTAGCTTTTCGATCTAATCTCGATCAAGCCCGCAGCCTGGGATCCGGCGCTAGCGGTGCAGCAGCCCGTTAAATCTATGGTAATCCTGCTAATAAGGTTGGCAACGGCTAGAAAGTACATGTACCGACGGACCGTGAAACAGGCCGCTAGTTGCGGGTTTTCGGGGGTTTACTGGGGTAGTGTTGGGAGGGCGCGCGGAGCCGATGGAGGGGACGCGAAAACTACGACTTGGAAGACAATTGGCCGTGCCCTAACGGCAACTGCGCCACGTCTTGCCAGGCGCCGTCATTTTCGCGGACGAACATCAATTGCTCTACCAGAACCTGGCGCTCGCCGGGAAACTCGGCCCAGCGCTGGCGTGCTGTCGACAAGGCCGTACGAGCCTGGTCGTCTGTTTCGGTTTTCAAAATCGTAAGGTGGGGAATGTAGGGCCAATTCTCTGCGCAGAGCAAGCCTTTGCCACAAACCTGATCGTGGAGTTCACGGATACGATAGGCGGCGCGCTTCACCTGAATGAAAACCGTGGGAGTGGTGGGGAGAAAAGTTTCGAACGTCTCCCAGTTCGACGCTAAAGGGGACGACATGGCTGCAGACTTCTTCCAAAAATTCGAGGGCGGCGGCTTCGGTGCCGCTCAGTTCGCGAGGCGGAAGGATGGTCAAATGGGCGGGCATGTGAGCGGTGGGGGGATGAAGTTCGTGGCGCAGTTGTTCGACAAACTCGCCAACCGGATTCCGTACGTAGGACACCAACGCGTAGCGTGAGATGGGCATGACTACCGACAAAATTATAACGTGAGCGTGGCGGGAGAAGCAGTCCAGCTTTTGGCGGTATCGCGAAGGTCACCGGCGGCAATCATTTATAATCAAATCTCGTAACAGTCGGGGCGTAGCGCAGCCTGGTAGCGCACCTGCCTTGGGCGCAGGGGGTCCGCGGTTCAAATCCGCGCGCCCCGACCAATTTCAAAAAACTCAACAATTTATTTGAGTTTCCTTCAATTCACTGAGGGTCAATTTGACCCCATGTCTTGGAGGCGGCCTTGGACGCACGTTTTGAGCAGTTCCATCAAGAGTCGACTCACGCCCAGGGTGTTCGCCGCGCGATCAGATGTATGCGAAAAAAGCGCTACTTCATTGATTATTTAATTCGTTCTGTAGAGGAACAATTTCACTGCAGCGCTGGCTCCGTTCGAAAACACTCGTTCCAGTGCACTGGCTTCTCTCCACGTCATCCATGCAGGAGAGCCGCTTAATTTGATCGCCACTCCAGCACGCACCAAAGTCGGTCGGCAGCGGGTTCTTGTCGGGATGCAGAATGATCTTCAAGCCAACCGCTATGTTTTGATAGTTTCTCTTGAATGTAGGAGGCGCGTTGTTCACATAATAGTCCAAATGATCAAACGTGAACTGGAGATATGGCGTCGTCGTTGGAACGCTGACGGAGGAACGCTCGTAGGCTTGGTAGGCATGAGAGTCGGTGAGCAAAGGCATCCATGCTGCCTGGAAAGAAAGCGAAAGCTTAAGCTGTTGAGTAGCTGGTATGACCCCCTTCTTAGGAACGTTTCCCCACCAAGACCAGGAATATTGCGCCGAAAGTGGAGTGACGGGAGATGTCACAGTCCCAGTGGTCTTGTAAAGCCGCTCGATCGTATAACCAGCTCCAGCCCCTAATGCAAGGCTTTGCTTAATCGTCTTTTTAGCTGTCACATCGGGACATGCCATCAAGTAGTGCCGATACTCGGCGGTGTAGGTTTGTTGCAGGCCGATGCCGAGCGAGTTGTTCAGGAAGAAGTCGGCGGTTCCACCCAAGTAGTCCCTGGGATCATCCTGTGGCCCAATGGCCGCCAGGCCGTTGAGTCGCGCGTCATCGGTATCGATTTGTGTCGCGCTGCTTCCAGGTTTTTGCGTCGTAGTATTGGAAGCATTGCCCTCAACTCCAATCTGCCAGGCGCGAGGATCACAGTATTCCTTGGCGTGGAGAAAACCAATCGCCGCATTGCCGCCCAGGGCCTTTTGAGTTTGTGTGCTCGCGATCCAAGACAAGGTAGGTGCGATCGTACCGTTGAAGGATTTCGGTGGTTCAGACGCACGGGGCGTGCTAGGCGTGGAGGCCGTGGAGGCCGCTAGTAGGCTAATTGGTGCATTTGCGTGTGCAGTTTGTCCGCCCATCGTTAGAACAGAGCAGACGACGTGAACTGTAGCTGCGCCGGGGCCTAAAAGAGCCGTACTCAATATCGCTTCGTTGCCATTAACAGTAATCGTTCCCCAATCGGAGCCGAACGAATAAATGAGATTGCTTTCACTTGAATATGCGTTTGCCCTAACTTTCACGGACTGGCCTACGTGAACGCTGGGCGATTCGGGACTACAGCTAACTTCCAGCCCGCGGCCCTGCCGCGGCGTGCCGCCGGCCGCCTTTCCGTCGCTACCACTCTGAGCAAAACAGAAACAGGAAAGGTAAAGTGCTATGAGCAGCCGAATCGAAGTTCGGGCAAGTCCCGTGGACATGGCAGGCATTTCCATCTGCAACCCCGGATTGCATCCGATTTAATAGAACGACAATCGCTGCGGTTTACCTTCGGGGTGGAGAAAAAAAAGTTTCAGGGCTTGGGCGAGGCACGACATCTAACGTGCGGACATTCGAACCGAGCCCGCCCTACTTTCCAGCGCCGGCTGGTTTGAGCACGGCTGTATTGCGCTCATCGGAGGCGATCATGCGGTAGAACTTTTTCAATTCATCCATTTTGCTTACCGGAACGCTTAGCTCTTTGATTTCCATGCTACGCGTGTAGTGGATGACGTTTCCTCGGGCTTCGGTCTTGCTGTGATAGCTGCCAAAGCTGTAGTCGACATCCATCGCCGGGGGCAGTTCATCGACTTCATAGCCTGGCGGTAGGGCTATATCGAAGCTGTCGGTATCGCGCGACGGGCCCTCGAACTCGAAGGGAAACTTCCTTGGCTCTTTGGTCTCCAGTATTCCAGATGACTTGCTGCCCAGCACTCGCGGGCGCACCAGCAAGAGATTTCCGGCGCTTCTGGCGTAGTTGCTGGACTGGAAGGTGTAGTTGAAACCAAAGGGGAGGTCGGTACGGTCGAGGTTGACTAAGCTGGCTCGGGCAATTTGAAAGTTCGAGAGCGAACCCCCGAGTAAGCCTTCGATGGGCTTGATGCGGTCTTCGTTCTTGGTCACGGTGCGTAATCGGTAGCGTTCCGAGGCTGCCCGATCGCCCAGCCGCACTTCCTTGACATCGCCTTTCAGCACGCCGCTGGCGTCGAGCGTCAGCATGCCGACGCGCTGGATGCTGTTCATGGCCGACGGCTGTTGCGGCAACTCCACCAATTCACCACCTTCGGGCGTTACCAGTAAACCGTAATTGTCTTGCAGGTATCCGCCGATCTGACCGAAGGGTGTTATGTCGTTGGTGGGGTCGAAAAACAAGATTTTTCCGAGCCTGGGATGCTGCATTGTGGCAATCAGCGAAGGATCCTTGGCCACTTCATCGGGCAACTTGATGGCGAGAATAACGTGATTGAAGGCGTTGTGCGCAGCTGAGTCTTGCGTGACGGAGCCGCGCTCGGTGTTGATCACGACATGGAAGGATTCGACGCCAACCTCACGCAGCATGGTGCGCATCAGCGTCGCTTTGTCTTTGCAGTCTCCATAGCGATGGGAAAAAACATCGGGAGCGGCGTGAGGTTGCCAACCACCGATGCCGAGGGAGATGGCGACGTAGCGAATGTCGTGCTGCACGAAGGCGGCGATAGCTTGAATCTTGGCCAACTGCGAGGTTTTTCCGGCGGTTAAGGTGCTGACTTCCTGCTTCATTGCGGCGGACACATCCATGCGTCCATTGATCAGACTGCCGTACCAGCTTCCCATGCCGTCCCAGTTGGCAAAGTCATTTTTTCGCGCGGTTCCGCCTGACGGAAAAAACGAAACGATCATCTGACCGGCGACGCCTTCCAGAGGTGGCATGTCTGGCTCATGCCTGATGCCCTTGACGTCGCCGACCGCCCATTGCAAGACATTGCCGCTGCCCTCGTCGGGCTTCACTTCTGGATGTGAAAGCCAAGACGCCTTAAAGACCCAACCGGGGGGAAGTTGTAGCGAATAGTGGCTCTCTCGCACGGGATCAATTCCCTGGAAGTTCCAAATATCCTGCAGCCAGAAAGGCTGCTCCTCCACTTCGTACTCGTAGCCTACGATGTTTCCTACGTCGGGCGCTGGAATGCGCAGCAGCCTGAACTTTACATCGTCGATCAATTCGCCGCCTTCGGCCGGCGAGGCGACGTCGATTGCGTCCTTGTCCTTAACCTCGTAGTCCTTGCCTTGTGCCGGAATGCACCAGCCATGCAGGCTCTTGATTTTCTTGCTGGGGCTGAAGTCAACGGCTACGGTGCCGCGCTCGCGGCCTTCGGGTCGCAAAATCTTGTAAGCTTTGCGGACACGCGTTTTGATTCGTTCTTCGGAAAGAACAGTGACATCGGTCTCGGAATAGAGCAATACGGCGTCGGTCTTGTCGTCATAGGATGGCATCGTGGCGCCTACGAGCGTATGCATCCATTGGGGAGCATCTGAACTGGCTGCGGCGCGCGGCACGAGAGCAGTAATCGACAGCGCAATTAGAAAGAGACTTGCGAATGCGCAGTGGCTAGTTACTGGCTTAGTTAGTTGGCCAGTTATTCGCTCAGTTAGATCGTTAGTTACTCGCATGGATTTCCCCTGGCTGCAGGACAATCTGCTCCCCATCACCGGTTCTTACTACCTGAAAGAAGTTACGCAATGCGGTGTAGTACTTTGCTTCCAGCATCATAAAATCGACGGTAAATTTCCTCGTCAGGCGCAGTGTTCCGGGGCTTTGATCAACTTTCAGAGTGTAGAGAATGACATGCCCATCCTTATTCTGCGGTGGTGGCACACTACCCACTTGCCAACCCGCCGGAAGCTCTATGGTCAAGTCGTCTGACTTGAGATGGGGATACTCGAAATAGATTGGGTATACTCGCTTGGCGTGCTCGAAGACGTTTTTCTCTCCCGCAGTAAAGAGAGCGGCGGGAATCATCACGCGCCGGCCGGCATTCGATGCCCAACCAGGAATCTTCAGGTCAAACTCAGCGACCAGCGGTGTTTCTGAACTGGCCCAGTCGGGCTTATTAGTCAGATCGACTTCTGTTCCAGCTTCGATTTGCTCCTTCAGTCCATCTTCCAAGTATTTCTTGCGGGCCGCGTCGTCCGCGTGCCGCTCTTCCAGTCGCTGGTACATGGCTTCCAGTCCGACGTAGGTGACGGTTAATTTGCCTTCGAGATCTCCCGTGTCAGAAAGCTTCAATTTGCCGACCCGTTCGATCCGCGATTCGGAGGCTTGCGGGAGCGTGGTTTGAATCCAGGTTCCTCCGTCCTTATCGAGCCGCAAACCAACGACGCCGGTTTCCGACCAAGTCAAGAGACCGAAGGGGGTGAAAGCCGCTCCGGGATCGAAGTAAAGGTCTTTACCGTTGAGTTTGACGAGCACCACATTGGAATCCAACTTCGAGCCTTGCATGGTAACTGGGGTGAAAAAATATTGGCTACGGCCGGAGACCCAACACCCATAGGCTTCGAACCCCGCGGCTCGGGCTAAGCCGAGGAATAGCCAGGTTAGCTGAACTCCGTTACCGTAGCCGCGTTTCCAGATGTCCTCCACGTTTACATTTTCGACCGTCTTTTCCTTGGCGCGCTTTTGTTCCTGCTCAGTCTTTTCGACTTCGAAGGATGTGTTGCGGAGTTGCTGGACGCGGTCATAGATCTTGCGCAATTTAACTTCGGGCGAGTCGCCTGGGGCGACAATTTGGCTGACCGCTTCCTCCATCGCCTTGCGCTTCCCTACAAAGCTTTCCAATAGCCCGTTGCGCTGTTTTCCGAGATGCTTCCAGTAGCTGGCCTGGTCTTTCTCGGGGAAACCCTCTTCATAAATAAAATCGACGTGCGACTTCAGTTCATTTGCCGGGGGCATGAAGTCTTCGGTCTGAAACGCAGGTATGTTGGCCGCTTCCATGCGAACAATGTGGTCAGGGCCTGTTTTCGGGGGAACGGTGCCAACGGGCAAACTGTTCCAACTCCAGCGCAGGGAATAATTTCCGTAATAGTTATCGTTGAAGGGCTTCAGCGTAAACAGCGCTTTTTTTGTGAACAGCTCATCGCTCAGAACCCAATTCGAATTGAAGAGCTGGTATTCGCCATAGTCGATGGTGTAGGAGTATTCGATGACGCTCCCAACCTGGACGTCGGGGAGAGTAAAAGTTTTGGCCAAGACTTTCATTTCCCTGCCGTCGAACTTTCCCTTGATCAGATATTTTTCGAAAACCTTGCCATCGAAGTTGGCAATCGATCCATCTGGCCGGATAGTTCGGGCCTTGATGGCAACTATATTTTCAGTTTCCTTCAGGAATGGGATTTCGATATCGGCGTGCTTGCGGCCTTCTTCGTTGAGGATTTTAATGCGAAAGTAATTGTCTTCGTGAGGAGTGTGAATGTTGTCGTCACGGTCAACCTCGCGAAAGAGGATGATGGCGGGGGCTCCCGGGGCCTGGGGCTCGCTGGTCATTTTGAGCTCATCTTGCGAAATCGGCTGGAAGCCGAGTGACGCCTTGGCCGGCTGAGCTGCGATGCCGATGACGAGACAAAATAGCAGCGGCAGCGTCCGACTGACAGTAAGTTGCTTAGTTACTGGCATGGATTTCCCCCGGCACCGCGACAATCTGCGACCCATCGCTCGTCCTGACGTTCTGAAAGAAAGTTCGCACTGCGCCATAGTACTTCTGTTCGATCAGTAGAGCGCTGATGGTTAATCTCCTTGTCAGTCGCAGTGTTCCCGGCCCATTTTCAACTGCTAAGCTATACATGACTACCTTACCGTTCTGATCTCGCGGCGGCGGTATGTCACTCACTCGCCAGCCAGAAGGGAGCGCGATGGTCAGATCGTCGGACTCTTCATACGGGTAGGTGAAATAAATTGGATGGACTCGTCTCTCCTGTTGAAAAAGATCTTTTTCTCCAGCGGTAAAGACCGCGGCGGGAAGTATGACCTTGTTGCCGGAGCTGGAAACCCAATCCCGAATTTTTAGATCGAACTCCGCGATCAACGGTGTGTCCGAACTGGCCCAGTCCGGTCGATTGGTAAGCTCTGCCTCAGCGGGAACGCCAATCTCTGACGTGACGCGTTCCTCAAGATACTTTCGACGGCTAGACTCGTCTGCGTTGCTTTCCTCCATGCGATGGAAAATGGCTTCCAAGCCAAAGTAACTGAGCGTCAGCTTCCCCTCCAAATCTCCGGATTCGGTCAGTCTTAGCATTCCCAAACGCTCGGTACGCGTTTCCGAGGCAGGAGGGAGAGTGGTTCGAATCCAGGTGCCGCCATCCTTATCCAATCGCAGGCCCGGCACGCCCGTTTCCCACCAGGGCAGCATTCCAAATGGCGTAAATGCCGCTCCGGGATCAAGGTAGAGGTCCTTGCCGTTGAGTTTGACGAGGACCACATTGGAGTTTAGTTCTGCACTCTGCATGGTCGCCGCGTTAAAGAAATATTCCCGGCGATCGGATACCCAGCATCCGTAAGCGTCAAAACCCGCCGCTCGCGCCAAACCGAGGAACAACCAGGTCAGCTGGTCGCCGTCGCCGTAACCCCGTTTCCAAACCGCCTCTATGTTTTCCGCGGGCTTTTCTTTGTCGCGCTTTTCTTCCTGCTCGGTTTTCTGCGGCTCGAACGTTGTGTTCCGAATCTTCTGCACCCGGCGATAAATCTTTTGCAGTTTCATGTCCTCCGAATCGTCCGGCGACACTATTTCGGAGACCATCGGCACCATCGTCTTCGGCTTGCCGACGAAATTTTCCAACTGCTCGTTCCAATCCTTCCCAAGCCGCCTCCAGAAGTTGTTCTGGTCTTTGTCGGCTCCGATCAACTCATAGATAAAGTCCACCCGCGACTTCAGTTCGTTCGGAGGAGGCATGTAGTCTTCGGTTTGAAACGCTGGTATATTGTTCGCTTCCATCCGAATGACGTGACCGCTCCCCTCCTTCGGTTCCGCTCCCGGCGGTAGCTCATGCCAACTCCAGCGCAGTGAATAGGTCGCGTAGGTGTTCTTGTAGGGCTTCAGCGAAAATTGCGCTTTCTTGGTGAACAACTCATCGCTCAGGATCCAATGCGAGTCGAAGAGCATGTGCTCACTGAAATCAACCGCATAGAAGTACTCGATGATGTCCCCGACCGCTACGTCAGGAAGAGTGAATGTTTTCGCCAGGACCTTAGTCCCCCTGCCCTTGACCAGTTCTTTTTCAAATACTTTGCCGTCAAAGTCGGCGATGGATCCGCTCGGCTTGATGATTCGAGCCCTGATTTTCCCGATCTTATCTTCTCCCTTAACGAACGCAATCTCGATGTTCGCGTATTTCCTTCCCTCTTCGGTCAGGATCTTGATGCGGAGATAATCATCTTCGTGCGCAGTAGTCCTATCGTCGTCACGGTCAACCTCGCGAAACAGGATGATGGCGGGGGCTCCGGGGGCCTGAGGCTCGCTGGTCATTTTGAGCTCATCTTGCGAAATCGGCTGGAAGCCGAGTGACGCCTTGGCCGACTGAGCTGCGATGCCGATGACGAGACAAAATAGCAGCGGCAGCGTCCGACTGACAGTAAGTTGCTTAGTTACTGGCATGAATTTCTCCTGGCACCGCGACAATCTGCGACCCATCGCTCGTCCTGACGTTCTCGTAGAAGTTGCGCAAGGATGCGTAGTATTTCTGATCGAGCAACAAAACGTCGATCGCCAATTTTCTGGTTAGCCGCAGCGTTCCAGGGCTCTGTTCAACCTTCAAGGCGTAAGTAATGATCCTGCCATTGTGATCCTGGAGTGGTGGCACACTGTTCACCTGCCAGCCCGGCGGCATCTCAATTGTGATGTCATCCAGCTTCTCGTGCGGGTACTCGAAATAAATGGGATGAACCCGGTTGGCATGTTCGAACACCTTCTTCTCTCCCATGGTAAAGACGGCGGCGGGGATCAGCACCTTCTTCCCGGCATTGGAGGTCCAGCCGGGAATTTTCAGGTTGAATTCCGCGACCAGCGGCGTTTCTGAATCAGCCCAGTCTGGTTGGTTCGTCAGTTCGGCCTCGGCGGGAACGCCAATCTGGGATGTCACACGTTCTTCCAGAAACTTTTTGCGCGCCACGTCGTCTGCGTGTCGTTCTTCCAACCGGTGGTACATCGCTTCCAACCCGGTATAGGTAAGGGTCAACTTCCCTTCCAGATCACCGGTGTCGGAGAGCTTCAGCTTTGCGACGTGCTCGATCTGTGATTCCGAGGCTTCGGGGAGTGTGGTCTTAATCCAAGTTCCTCCGTCGTTATCCAGCCGCAGTCCCGGCACTCCGGTTTCGGACCATTCCAGCAAGCCAAACGGGGTGAAGGGTCCTCCGGGATCCAAATAAAGATCTTTGCCGTTGAGCTTGACGAGCACAACGTTAGAGTTCAATTTTTTGCTTTCCATCGTATTGGGAGTAAAAAAATATTCCTTGCGGCCGGAGACCCAGCACCCATAAGCTTCAAAACCCGCAGCTCGCGCAAGGCCGAGGAACAACCACGTCAGCTGGATACCACTACCATAACCTCGCTTCCAAACCTCCTCGACGTTTTCTATGGGCTTTTCTTTGTCCCGTTTTACTTCCTGTTCTGTTTTCCGCAGCTCGTACGATTTATTCCGAATCTGTTGCACCCGGTCATAGATCTTTCGCAGTTTCACGTCCTGCGAATCGTTCGGGGAGACGATTTCAGCGATGGCCTGCTCCATGGCTTTCCGTTTCCCGACGAAGCTTTCCAGTTCGTCGTTCCGCTTCTTGCCCACCTGTTTCCAGAAATCGACTTGGTCTTTGGGGGAAACGCCTTCCTCATAAATGAAACTCACCCGCGACTTCAACTCGTTCGCAGGGGGCATATGGTCTTCGGTCTGAAACGCCGGTATATCGCTCGCCTCCATACGTATGATGTGGTCGGGCCCCTCTTTTGGCACGGCGCCAGGAGGCAGGTCGTGCCAACTCCAGCGCAGGGTGTACTTCACGTACTTACCCTCATAGGGTTTCAGCGAAAATCGCGCATTCTTGGTGAATAACTCGTTGCTTAGGACCCAATTGGAGAAGAAAAGCCTGTGCTCAACGAAGTCGATGGTAAAGGAGTACTCGATCACACTCCCAACCTCGACATCCGGGAGCGTGAACACCTTTGCCAGCACTTTCGCTGCCCTCTCCTTGACCAACTCCTTTTCAAAAACCTTGCCGTCAAACTCGGCGACTGAACCATCCGGTCTGATGGTCCGAGCCTTTATATTCACAACGTTATCGAGATCTTTTAAAAAAGGAATCTCTATGTTCGCGTGTTTGCGGCCTTCTGCGGTGAGGATCTTAATGCGAAGGTAATTGTCTTCGTGGGGAGTGTACATGTTGTCGTCGCGGTCGACCTGGCGAAAGAGGATGATGGCGGGGGCTCCCGGGGCTTGGGGCTCGCTTGTCATCTTGAGCTCATCTTGCGAAATCGACTGGAAGCCGAGACTGGCTTGGGCTGGGCTCGCCGCCAAGATTGCCATCGCAGATGCTGCGATTAGAGCCCATCTGCCCGACTGGAACATAGTCATCGTTCTTACTCCCTAGATAGAGGCAGCTTCAAGTCTTGTAACTTCGATATGGCTTGCGTTCAATGATGTTAGTAAATGTATCTGTAGAAACTGAAATTGCTGCAGGCGGGAACCGCGTGCTCCAGGGGGAGAGGGTAGAGTGGTTCGCGGCGCACTAATTCCGCCTTCTCCGAATTCCGCGCCCCCTCAAGCCAGAATTCAGAACACTGCATCGAACGCCTGAGTATAGCCCGAAGCGGGCATTCGTCAAGAAGGAAATGGTGAGTTATGTGGTCGTGTGGTTGTCCCACAACTATGAAACGCGCTGCGCGACACAAGTATGGGGAGTTGCGCGACGCGTCCTTGCACAGCGCGAAAAAGGTAGGGGTGTTGCGACACCGCGCGACCTTCACTTCGTGAAGGTGATGCTGCGCTTAAGATGACAATGATTGGGGCCCGCTAGCACTGATAGCTGACGGCTGAAGGCGGAGTTATAACTCGTACTTTTTCATCAGGTGGCGGAAGGAGCGGTAGGAGATCCCTAACACATCGGCGGCGCGGACTTGGACTCCGTGGGTTTGCGAGAGGGCGGATTGCAGCAGGGCGCGCTCGATCTGGGCCACGTAGTTTTCCATGTTCACGCCTTCGGGCAGGACGGCGCCGGCGCCAGCAGTGATGGTGGCGGTGGTATCGGCTCCGGCAGCGGCGGCGCGGGCTTTGGGACGCTCGGCAGGCAACTCGACGCGAAGTTCGGCGCTGGTTTCGAGGGCTACCGCGCGTTCGATGGTGTTCTCCAGCTGGCGAACGTTGCCGGGCCAGTCGTAGCCGGTGAGTTTTTCGAGCGACGAGGCTTCTACGCTGTGAATGCTCTTGCCAGCGGCGGGAGCATATTTTTTCAGAAAATGATTGGAAAGGAGGGGGACATCTTCGCGGCGCTCGCGCAGGCCGGGGACGCGAATAGGGATTACGTTAAGGCGATAGTAGAGATCTTCGCGGAAGGTTCCTTCGGTGACCTGGCGATCGAGATCGCGATTGGTGGCGGCGATAACACGGACGTCGACGGGAATTTCGGCGGTGCCCCCGACGGGGCGAACGGTGCGCTCCTGCAGCACGCGCAGCAGTTTGACCTGCATGGGCATGGTCATCTCACCGATTTCGTCGAGAAAGATGGTGCCTTGGTCGGCGACCTCGAAGAGGCCGCGGCGATTCTGGTTAGCTCCGGTGAAGGCGCCTTTCACGTAGCCGAAGAGTTCGCTTTCGAGCAGAGTCTCGGGGAAAGCTCCGCAGTTGACGGAGACGAAGGCTTCGCCTGCGCGGGGCGAGCAAGTGTGGACGGCACGGGCGACCAACTCTTTGCCGGTTCCACTTTCGCCGTAAACCAGAATGGTGCTGCTGGTGGTGGCGACGGTGCGGATAGTTTGTTTCAGCTTGTCGATGGCTGCGCTTACCCCGACGATGTTGTCGAGGGAGTTGCGCGTGGCGGCGTCGCGGCGCAGAGCGAAGTTCTGGCGGCTGAGCGAAACTTTGGTGAGCGAGCGGGCGATGGCGAGTTTGACTTCGTCGACGAGGCCGGGACTCTTGCGGATGTAGTCAGTGGCGCCTCCGGCTTTGACCGCTTCGACGGCGGCTTCATAGTCGTCGACGGCGGTCATCAGGATGACAGCGGACTCGGGCGAGATCTGGTGCGCGTGGCGCAGCACTTCTACGCCATCGACGTTGGGCATTTTTATGTCGGTGACGATCACATCGAAAAGCGCGCTGTCGATTTTGCGCTTGGCGGCCTCGCCTCCGGTAACGGTTTCGACTTTGTGGCCGTCGCGACGCAGGGCGATATCGAGAAGTTCGCAGATGGAGCGTTCGTCGTCGCAGACGAGAATGTTACCCACGCTGGCCTCCACTGGCGGCGGCTAGGGCGGAGGCGGACGCTTCGGCGGCGGATGAGGATAGGTTTGACGATGTGCGGGCGGTGGGCTCGTCATGCGCGTAATCCATGCGGCGCAACCGTACTACAAAGCTTGTGCCCTTGCCCACTTCGGAGCGCGCCCAGACTTTGCCTTCGTGGGCCTGGACGATCTGATAGACGATAGCGAGGCCGAGTCCGGTTCCACCTTCGAAGTTCGACTGGAAGGGCTCAAAGATTTTTTCCGTCTGCTGCGGGTTGATGCCGGGGCCGGTGTCGGAAAAACTCATCTCCCAATCGGGACCGCGCTCGGCAAGGACGATGTTAAGGATGCCGCCTTTGTCCGTGGTTTGCGCGTTCGTCTTCGACTTCATGGCGCGCACCGCGTTTTCGCAGAAATTCCAGAAGACCTGCTTGAGCTTGTCGCCATCGGCGAGCACCCAGGCTTCCGACTTCGGAAAGTTGCGCTGCAGCCTGATGCCGGAGTTTTCGGCGGTCAGGCGATGTTCGAGCAAAGTGAGCGTGTCCTCGAGCAGCGGAATCAAATTGACGCGGGCGAAGGTGTATTGCTTGCCGCGAGAGTACGCTAGGAAATCGGTGATGATGTTGTTGAGGCGATCGGATTCGCGAATCACGATCTGGAGCAGATGACGCTCTTCAGAGCTGAGACTGGGCGCGTCTGACAACATGCTGACCGAGCCGGCGATTGAGGTCAGAGGGTTGCGGATCTCGTGGGCGATGGCGGCGGCGAGGCGGCCGACGGCGGCGAGGCGATCCTGCATCCGCACTTCGCGTTCCAGGCGGCGGATCTCGGTAAGATCGTCGAAGGAATAGACAAAGCCGAGGTCGCCGCGGGCGCTGACGTTGAGCGCGGAGACGAGAACACGAAAGGTTTTGCGGAAGCCATTGAGGGCGACGTAACGGACCTCGGCGTCGGCGCGGGCTCCGCCAAAACGGGGCAAGGGATCCTGAAAAAGATCGGCGACAGAACGGCCGCGCAATTCGGCTTCGGAAATTTCGAGCAGTTGCTGCGCGGCGCGATTGACCAGGGTGATGCGGCCGTCGAGGCTGGTGGTGATGACGCCGCCACTCATGGACTGCACGATATTTTCGTGGAGCGCCTGAAGATTTCTCAGGGCGCCGCTCGCGTCTTTGAGCTGCACGTCGACCTGGCGTAGCTTGCTCATGAGCAGGCCGGCGAGGTAAGCGATGGCGAAGTAGGCGAACAGGTTGACGAAGATGACGACCTGGAGCGCCTTGAGCTTGGGATGTGAAGTGGAGTACGAGGGAACCACGAGGTAGTAATCGAGTTCGAGAAGGGTTCCGAAGAGGATGAAAGCGAGGGCAGCACTCAGGTATCCCCAGACGCGGGGCAGGAGCATGCAGGCGACGACGATGACGAGGGGATAAAGAAAGTTCAGCGAACTGTCGATGCCGCCGGTGGCGTGGACGACGAGCGTGACCATGGCAAGATCGGCGAGGACTTGCAGGATGGCCTGGAGGCGATGTTCTCGCCACACGGAGACGAGGAAGAGGAAGAAGAGCGAGAGGACGAACCAAAGCACCATTCCGATGAGGAATGGAAGGATGGGCAGTGGGCTGGGCGTGAGGCGGATGACAGCGAGCTCGATCGCGAGCAGGACCATCAGGATCAGAATGCGAACCTTCACCAACCAGGTCAGCCAGTTTCGCTCATCGGAGATGGAGTGCATGAAATCGGTCGTTGGTCGTCGTTTGCTATTCGCGGGTCGTCGTTTGCTATTCGCGGGTCGTGGTTCGCTGTTCGCGCTTCATCATGTTGTCCGCGAAAAGCGAACAGCGAAGGACACGCGTTTTTCTATCCTGCCAGTTTTCCGATCATGGCGAATAGCGGCATGTACAGCGAAATGATGATGCCCCCGATGCTGACGCCGAGGAGGCCGATGATGGCCGGTTCCATCATGGCCAGCATGTCTTTGGTGGCGGCGTCGACTTCATCCTCGTAAAAGTCGGCAATCTTTTGCAGCATGGCATCCATGGCGCCGGTGGCTTCGCCGACGCCGATCATCTGCGTCACCATGTTGGGAAAGACGCCGCATTCGCGCAGCGGATCGACGATGGTGCGGCCTTCTTCGATGGCCTTGCGCACTTTCATCAGCGCTTCTTCGAGCACTTTGTTGCCCGAGGTGCGGGCGGTGATGGCCAAGCCTTCGAGGATGGGAACGCCAGAGGTAATGAGTGTGCCCAGAGTCCTGGTAAAACGGGCGACCGCGATTTTCTTCAGCAGGATGCCGAGGATGGGCAGCTTGAGCAGCATGGCATCGAAGTAAAAGCCGCCACGCGGGTGCTTGCGAACCTGCTTGATGCCGTAAACGAGGCCGCCGGCGCCCACAATAAAGAACCACCAGAAATGACCGACAAAGCTGCTGAGGCCGATGGTAATACGGGTGGGCAGCGGAAGTGCGACTCCCAAACCGACAAAGAGGTTGGCGAAGATCGGCACTACCCACTTAAGCAGTGCTCCGACGATGACCACGGCGAGGGAGACGACAGCTATAGGGTAGATCAACGCCGATTTGACGGCCGCGCGCATCTTGACCGCCTTTTCCACGTAGATGGCGAGGCGCTGAAGAATGATGTCGAGAATACCGCCGGTTTCGCCGGCCTCGATCATGTTGGTGGTGAGGTCGTCGAAGATTACGGGATATTGGCGCATGGCGTTGGCGAGTGTGGCGCCGCCTTCAACGGTGGTGCGAACCCCGAGCAGGGTTTTCTGAAAGGCGGGGTTCTCCTGATTGGCGCCGAGAATTTCCAGGCACTGCACCAGCGGCAGGCCGGCGTCGATCATGACCGAGAACTGGCGGAAGAAAACGGCCACCTCTTTGACCTTGATCTTGCCGCTGCCGAATGTGGGCATGGAAAACTCCTTGCCCTTCTGGCGAATGGAGCCGGGCGTGATGCGTTCCTTGCGGAGCTGCTGCGCCAATCCGTCTTTATTGGCGGCGACGCGCTCTCCCTGAACTTTTTCGCCCGAAGCGGTCTTCCCTGAAAACGTAAAAACCGGCATGGTTACTTCTCCTTAACTTCGTACTCGGTGTCGGCGGCCCCTAAAGGGGCAACTGAATTACAGAACTTTTAGCACCGCTAAAGCGATGCCTACTACGAACGCAAAATCAGTGCTTGCTCGGAACCGCGCCCTTGGCTAGCGGGGTGCCACTGCGATTCACAGTGACGGCGCCGCGCGCAATCATTTCCTGCAGTTCATCTTGATTGCTGGAGCGGGTGAGGGCCGTTTCGAGCGTGATCTGTTTCTGGAAATAAGCGGTGGCAAGCGACTGGTTGAAGGTCTGCATGCCGAATTTTTCCTGTCCTGACTGCATGGAGGAATAGATCTGGTGAATCTTGTCTTCGCGGATCAGGTTGCGCACGGCGGCATTGGGCACGAGGATCTCCATACACATGGCGCGTCCCTTGCCATCGATCTTGGGCAGCAGGCTTTGACACATGATGCCTTCGAGCACGAGCGAGAGCTGGGCGCGAATCTGCGACTGCTGGTGCGCCGGGAACACGTCGATGACGCGATTGATGGTGGAAGATGCCGAGTTGGTATGCAACGTACCGAAGGTGAGGTGGCCGGTTTCCGCAATGCGCAGGGCGGATTCGATGGTTTCGAGATCGCGCATTTCGCCGATGAGGACGACGTCGGGATCTTCACGAAGCGCGGCGCGCAGCGCGTCGGTAAAGCTCTTGGTATCGGAGTGCAATTCGCGCTGGTTGACCACGCAATTCTTGTTCATGTGGACGAACTCGATGGGGTCTTCGATGGTGAGGATGTGATCGTGGCGCTCGGTATTGATCTTGTCGATCATGGAAGCGAGCGTAGTCGACTTGCCGGAACCGGTCGGTCCGGTGACCAGTACGAGTCCGCGCGGCTTATCGCACATTTTGCTGACGACGGCGGGCAAACCCAGTTGGTGGAAGGATTTGATCTCGAAGGGAATGAGACGGAAGACGCAAGCCGTGGCGCCGCGCTGATTGAAGACGTTGGCGCGGAAGCGGGCCAGGCCTTTCAAACCGAAGGAGAAATCGAGTTCGAGGCTTTCTTCGAAACGGTGCTTCTGGGAATCGGTCATCACGCTGTAAGCCAGTTGCTTGGTCTCAGCGGGAGTCAACTGGGGCAGATCGAGCGGCACGAGATGGCCGTGCACGCGGATTTGTGGCGGAGAGTTGGTGGTGATGTGAAGGTCGCTGCCGTTCATCTCCAGCATGCGGCGAAGCAGATCGCTTAATGAGAGAGCCATAATTGTTTTTCTTTCTTTCTCTTTCTTTCTCTTCCTTTGCTATTTCCTATTGCAAATTCGCTATTCGCTGTTCGTCGCTCGCTATTCTCTGTTCGTCGTTCGCTAGGCGAAAAGCGAAGAGCGAACAGCGAAGGACGTTGCTTTAGTGGATCGTTTCTCTTGCCACTTCTTCTAATGTGGTCCAACCGGCGGCAACCTTGATCAATCCGCTGCGGCGCAGGGTGATCATGCCGCGTTCAATCGCTTTTTTCTTGAGTTCGAGGGCGGAAGCGCCGACCAGAACCAGTTCGCGAATCTCGTCATCCACTTCCATTACTTCGTACAAACCGGTGCGGCCTTTATAGCCAGTCTTGTTGCAGGTAGTGCAACCTTTGCCCTTCATGATCTGAACCGTCTTGGCCTCTTCGGGCGTAAAGCCTTCATCGATCAGGGCCTGGACGGGCATTTCGACGGGCTCAGCGCAATCCTTGCAGATTCGACGAATCAGGCGCTGGGCGCAGATCAGGTGAACCGAGGTCGCGACCAGGAAGGGCTCGATACCCATATTCATGAGGCGCGTGATGGTTTCTGGCGCGCCGTTAGTGTGGAGCGTCGATAAGACCAGGTGGCCGGTAAGCGCGGCCTTGATGGCGATTTCCGCGGTTTCAAAGTCGCGGATTTCGCCGACCAGAATGATGTTGGGATCCTGCCGCAGAAAAGCGCGCAGCGCGGTCGCGAAATTGAGGCCGATCTGTTCCTTCATCTGCACCTGATTGACGCCGCCCAGTTGGAACTCGACCGGATCTTCGGCGGTCATGATGTTGGTGTCGACCTGGTTGAGCTGCGAGATCGAGGAATAGAGAGTGTTGGTCTTGCCCGATCCGGTGGGGCCTGTGACGAGCACCATGCCGTAGGGCTTCAGAATGGCCTTCTGAAATTTGTCGAGAGACTCCTGCTCGAAGCCAAGCTTCGTCATATCGAGGCGCAGATTCTCTTTGTCGAGCAGGCGGAGCACGATCTTCTCGCCCCAGAGCGTGGGCAGAGTAGAGACGCGGAAATCGAGCTGCTTTTTCTTGCCGCCGATTTGCATCTTGAGCATGATGCGGCCGTCCTGCGGCAGGCGCTTTTCGCTGATGTCAAGCTTGGCCATGATCTTGAGGCGCGAGGTGATGGCATCTTTTAATTTGAGCGGCGGATTCATGATCAGTTGCAGAACGCCGTCAATACGGAAGCGGACGCGGAATTCTTTTTCGTAGGGCTCCATGTGAATGTCACTGGCGCCGCGCTTCACAGCGTCGGTGAGCACCAGGTTCACGAGCTTGACGATCGGAGCTTCGTCGGCGGCTTTCTCGAGCTCTTTGAGTTCGACCTCTTGCTGTTCCGCCTGCACCTCGACATCGGCGGCTTCGCCCATGTCGTTCATCGACTGCATGACGCTCTCGAGCTCTTCCTCCTTGGAAGTGCCGTAGGCCTTGTCGATGCCGGCGATGATGGAGCTTTCGGAGGCGACGACCGGTTCGATATTGAAGCCGGTCATAAACTTGATATCGTCCATGGCGAAGACGTTGGTGGGATCGACCATGGCGATGGTGAGCGAAGCGCCGACGCGGCTGAGCGGCAGAATCTGATAGCGTTTTGCAGTTTCGAAGGGAATCAGCTTGACGACGGCGGGATCGATTTCAAAATAAGAAAGATTAATGGCGGGCACGCCATATTGGCGCGAGAGAAAGTTGGTGACGTCCTCGTCCGATAGAAAGCCCAACTTCACCAGGGCGGAGGCGAGGCGAGTGTGCGACTCCTTTTGGAGTTTGGTAGCTTGCTCCAACTGCTCCGGGGTAATGACCTTTTCTTTGACGAGCAGGTCACCCAGCCGCTGAGACATATCTCTCCTAGTAATCTCGCGAAGTCGGGGTCGATGCCAATGCGAAACCGCTGATTTCCGACGGGATCAGCGAAGGCGCATTCGCACTGACACAAATTGTCAACCCAATGGGAATTCCGAAAAAGTAACTTAAGTACCTGTACTTCGCGGAAGATGCGGATTGCGGCCGCTGGGCTAGGCATTTGTGGGCAGAAAAGCGGCGTGTGATGGGGATCACGTCGCGGGGGGCCATGATCTTCGGTGTGCGGGCCGGCGTCTTATGCTTATAAGCGGCTAGGGCGGGTCGTTGTTTCGTCGTTCGCGAATAGTAGGTTCTTCTTCTAGTCGGTTAACCAAACACGAAAGGTGAATAGGGGCGACGTCCTACAATTGTGGCGTTCGCTTTTCGAGTCTCACAGTTCGATGAACGAAACCCAACAGGTCACGATCCGCGCTTACTATTTCGCGCTGTTCTCCGCGTGCGGCCCACAGCATTGGTGGCCGGCGCAATCACGCTTTGAAATGATTGTTGGCGCGTATCTGACGCAGAACACGACATGGACGAACGTGGAAAAGGCGCTGCGCAATCTGCGGCAAGCTGGAGTGCTGACGATCGGCGGAATCCGGCAAACGCCCCAGCCGAAGCTTGAGCAATTGATTCGTTCGGCGGGATATTTCCGGCAAAAAGCGCAGCGGCTGAAAACGTTCGTGAAATTTCTCGATGAGCGTCACGGCGGTTCGCTCACCCGCCTGTTCACGCGGCCGACAGACGAATTGCGCAAGGAGCTGCTGGCACTGAACGGCGTGGGACCGGAGACTGCGGATTCGATTCTGCTTTATGCGGGGAATCATCCGGTGTTTGTGGTAGACGCTTACACGCGGCGCATTCTCGAACGCCACGGTATTGTGGAGAGGGGTGAGGATTATGAAGCAATTCGGCGGCTGTTTGAGGAAGCGCTGGTTGGAACGCCCCCGCCCGACCAGAGTTTGGCGCTGGCGCCGGCCGTCACCGTCCGGCTGGGGTCGTGTCATCGTCCATCGCGCGTGAGCCGCGCCGAACGCACAGATCTCGTGCAAATCTTCAATGACATGCACGGACTGATCGTCGGCGTCGGCAAGCATTACTGCCTAAAGTCACAAGCGCGGTGTGAGCAATGTCCTTTGCAGAAGTTCCTCCCTGCGGCAAAGTAAACGATTGAACAGCATTGCGATGGGGAGGAGCTTCGATGAATTGGCGCGTTTGTGCTTTGGCCACTGCGGGCCTTTTTCTGGGATTTGGCAGTCCTGCGCCAGAGCGATCGCTGCGTGAGGCGGCAAGTTCTTGCGGAATTCTGATCGGCGCGGCGGTGCGACCGGCTCAACTTTCAGAGGCGCCATATGCGGCGACGTTGGCGCGAGAGTTCAACATGGTGGAACCGGAGGACGCCCTCAAATGGGAGGTGGTGCACCCGGGGCCGGGGTCCTACGATTTTTCTCAGGGCGATCAGGTGGTCGATTTTGCGACGCGGCATGGCATGAAAGTGCGCGGTCACACGCTGGTGTGGCATCGACAGAATCCGAAG
Organism: uncultured Acidobacteriaceae bacterium; assembly: GCA_963822025.1. Taxonomy (GTDB): domain Bacteria; phylum Acidobacteriota; class Terriglobia; order Terriglobales; family Acidobacteriaceae; genus Acidiflorens. The sequence continues at coordinate 1,077,513 of CAWGFW010000005.1, forward strand.
TGGCTAACTGAAGGAAAATATACTTCGGCCGAGCTGGCGGAAATTCTTGAGAACCACATTAAAACGGTGGTAGGACATTATCGCGGAAAGATATTTGCCTGGGACGTGGTCAATGAGGCCTTCGACGAATTGCGGCCGGGCGACCTGCGCAGCACGATGTGGCGCGACCAGCCGGGAATTAGCTGGTCTGCGAGCACGCAGTCGAAGCATCCTTACGCGTATATTGAACGCTGTTTCCGCTGGGCGCATGAGGCCGATCCGCAGGCTTTGCTTTTTTATAACGACGCCGAGGCGGAGACTGTAAATCCTAAGTCGGATGCGATTTATGCTATGGTTCGCGACTTCCGGCAGCGCGGCGTTCCGATCGACGGCGTGGGGTTCCAGATGCACATTGCGCACATGCACGCCGATGTTGCGTCAATTTCTGAAAATATTAAACGAATTACGGCTCTCGGCGTGCAGGTTCACATCACCGAGATGGACGTCGCGCTGCCGGTCGATGCCGAAGGCGACGCGCGCGCGGATGATCTGCAGCGACAGGCGGATATTTATCGGGAGATTGTAGCGGCGTGCCTGGCGTATAGGGGATGTACGGCTATACAGACCTGGGGATTGACGGACAAATATTCATGGATTGGATCGCACTCGAAGAAGACTGCGGGCGCGGCGCTGCTTTTTGATCGCAATTATAGGACGAAAGCGGCGTATGAGGCGGTGCGGAATGAGTTGGAGAGGGCAAAAGTCGTTCGTCGATAGTCGTGAGGCGGTGATTGCTAGTCGATGGCAGGCAAGCGCCTTGCCATACGGGGTGCGGCAAACGGCGGACGACTAATGACCAACGACTCTTTATAATGTGATCAATCCTTGGCCGCGCCAAATCCAATTCGCGAAGAAGGTAGGACTTCCGGACGCCGGAAACTGGTGGTTGGGCTGGCGATTGGCGCCTTTCTGCTGCTTGCGGTTCTGGTGGGGCAGGCATCGTTCAATCTGAAATTCCTCAGCCCCGACAGCAATCAGGAATTGCTGTTTTTCGTCGGATTAAGCGGTCTGATCTTTTTTGCGTTCGTGGCGCTGAGTTTGGTTCTCGGACGCAATCTGCTGAAACTTTACGCCGAACGGCGGCAGGGTGTAGCCGGCTCAAAGTTTCGCACACGGTTGGTAGTGGTCAGTCTGCTGCTGTCGTTTTTGCCGGTAATCGCGATGTTCTGGTTTTCGTATGGGCTGATGAACCGGTCGATCGACAAATGGTTTTCGCAGCCGGTGGAAGAAGTACGGGCGGATACGGCGGCAATGTCGGCGCTGCTCTACGACTACGCGGGACAGAATGCGACGGCGGAAGCGCAATCGATCGCGCAGACGGATGAATTTCAAAACGCGTTTGCCAGCGGAAATTTTTCTGCTGCCCGAGAGGAACTGCGGGAATATATTCCGACGCTGCAGGGCGGATTTGCGGTGGCCCTGGCGAATGACAATGTGGCAGCCAGTCTGAACCCACCGGTGGGCTGGGACGAGATGAAGAAAAGCTTTCCGCTGCAGCCGGCATTGCGCGGCGAGCACCCGCATTTCCAGTTTGGCGCCACCGACTACATTGTGGCGGCGGCTCCGCTGCACCATGGCGCGGTGATCGTCGCTATTCCGCTTCCGCCAAAATTCGCCGAAACGGCGCGGCAGATTCAGGAAAGCCAGAATCGGTACATCGAACTGGCGGCCAAAAGAAAATTATTTCGGCGAACCTATATTGGCTATCTGCTGCTGCTGACGGTGGTGGTGCTGTTCGCATCGACTTGGCTGGCGCTGCTGCTTTCGAAGCTGGTCAACCGTCCGGTCGCGGCGCTGGCTGCGGGTACGGAAGCGATCTCCAAGGGTCAACTGAGTTATCGGGTCGACATTCGCGCCACCGACGAACTGGCGGAACTGGTGCAGTCGTTTAACAGCATGGCCGAACAACTGGAATCCAGCCGGCGCCAGATCGAGGCCTCGAGCCGCGATGTGGGCGCGGCGAATGAAGCGCTGGAGAGCCGCCGCCGCTATATTGAGACGGTTCTCGAAAGTATTCCGACGGGCGTGATATCGGTCGACGCGTCGCGACGCGTCACGCTGGCGAATGCCGCCTTTTCGCGCATGTTTTATCTGGAGCGAAGCGAGTTTGTGAGCCCATCCGACCTGGTGAATCTGCCGCTGCGCGAGGTGTTGCCGGCGGATGTGCTGACGGATCTGGAACCGCTGCTGCGACGAGCGGATCGCATGGGCATCACGGCGGCGAACATGGAACTCATACTGCCGCGAACCAAGTTAAATGCCGCGGTTACAGTTTCCGCGCTGAGCCACGCAGCAGAAGGGCTGGGTTATGTCATCGTATTCGAAGACCTGTCGGACTTGCTGCGGGCGCAGAAACAGGCGGCGTGGCGCGAGGTAGCGCGGCGCGTGGCGCACGAGATCAAGAATCCGCTGACTCCGATCGCGCTTTGCGCCGAACGCATTCATCGCCATTTAACGCGAGGTTCCGCGCCCGACGCGGCGTCGATTGAAGTGATCCGTACGTGCGCCGAGACCATTGGCAATGCGGTGGAAACGGTGCGCACGCTGGTGGATGAATTTTCGGCGCTGGCGCGCTTCCCCGCCTCGAGGCCGCAGCCCGCCAGTTTAAATACGCTGGTGGAGGGCGCGCTGATGATGTTCGAAGGACGGCTGGAGGGCATTCGCGTGCGGACAGAATTAGCGCATGATCTGCCGGCAGTGCTGGCCGATCCCGAGGCAATCAAGCGCGCGGTCGCGAACCTGGTGGACAACGCGGCAGAGGCGATGCAGAGCGCGTTGCTGAAAGAGATCACCGTCTCAACTTCGCTGGTGGCCAGCCGCGACGCGGTTGAGTTAGTCGTTTCTGATACCGGACAGGGAGTTTCGCGGGACGTGAAAGAGCGGCTCTTTCTTCCCTACTTCTCGACCAAGCGGCGCGGCACGGGGCTGGGGCTGGCGATCGTGGGCCGGATTGTGGAAGACCACCATGGTTCGATTCGGGTGGAAGAAAATAAGCCGTTCGGCAGCCGCTTTGTGATTGAGTTGCCGGTGGTGATGGAAACGGTGAGCGCTCCGGCGGCGAGCTGATGAATCGTCGTTCGTCGATGGCCATTCGCGGCTCTCTGTATATTTCGAAAGTAACTCGCACTTTAATAATGACTAACGACGAGCGGCTGACGGCCAACGACCAAACCCCATGGCACACATCCTCATAGTCGATGACGAATCGAGCATCCGCGAATCTTTGCGGGGCATTCTCGAGGACGAAGGCTACAAGACGAGCGTCAGCCCGAGCGGCGAGGACTGCATTGAGTTGCTGCGCAAGGCCAGCTTCGACCTGATTCTGCTTGATGTGTGGCTGACAGGGATTGACGGACTGGAAGTGCTGGAGAAAATTCGCGACATGGACGATCCACCGGAGGTCATCATGATCTCGGGCCATGGGACGATTGAGACGGCGGTGCGTGCGACTAAGCTGGGAGCTTACGATTTCGCGGAGAAGCCGCTGTCGCTGGAAAAAACATTGATCCTGGTGAAAAATGCGATCGATGCGCGGCGGCTGCGGCACGAAAATCTCGATCTGCGAAAACAGTTGCAAACGAAGAGCGTAATCGTGGGCGACAGCGTACCGATGAAGGCGTTGCGGCAGCAGATTGGGCTGATGGCGCCGACCAACGGACGGGTGCTGATTTATGGGGAATCGGGCACGGGCAAAGAACTGGTGGCGCATGCCATCCACATGCAAAGCGCGCGCAAAGACAAGATGTTTGTGGAGATGAATTGCGCTGCAATTCCAGAGGACCTGATCGACAGCGAACTATTTGGACATCGCAAGTCCTCGTTTCCGGGAGCTACGGCGGACAAGGAAGGCAAGTTTCAGAAGGCGGATCGCGGAACTTTGTTTTTGGATGAAGTCGGCGACATGAGCCTGAAAACGCAGTCCAAAGTTTTGCGGACGCTGGAGCAGCAGCGCTTCAATCCGGTGGGAAGCGACGATGCGGTCACGGTGGATGTGCGCGTAATTGCATCGACTAACAAGGATCTGGAAGAGGAAATTGCGAAGGGGAATTTCCGCGAGGATCTTTTTTACCGTTTGAATGTGATCCCGTTTGTGGTGCCGCCGCTGCGCGAGCGAAAGGAAGATATCCCGCTGTTTGCGCGGCATTTTCTGAAGGAATTTGCTTCGGCGTATGGACGGCGTCCGCGCGAAATCACAGACGATGCCATCGATGCGCTGATGCGGTATGCGTGGCCAGGTAACATCCGCGAACTGCGCAATGTGATCGAGCGCATTGTGATTATGAATCCGACGACTTCGCGGTTTGAGCGCAAGCACCTGCCTCCGCTGGTGCATCGAGACGGCGGTCGGCGGGCGGCGGGGACGGAAGGCTCGACCCTGCACCAGGCGCGCGCGGCATACGAGCGCGACTACATCCTGAAAAAGCTGGACGAAAATCACGCCAACGTCAGCCGCACCGCGGAAGTGCTGGGCCTCGAGCGAAGTCACTTATATAGGAAGATGAAAAGCCTGGGGATCGCGGCGAAGGAATAGAGTGCGCTGATCGCTATTCGTCGTTCGCTAATCGCGGATCGAAAGACGAACAGCGATCAGCGCTTCAGCATGTGAATCTCGGTACCGTTCTTGTGGAACTGGACTTCATCCATTAACTGATTGATCAGGTAAATGCCGCGCCCGTGGTTGGCGTAGATATTCTCGCCGTGGCAGGGATCGGGAATCTTGGTGGGATCGAAACCGGGGCCGGGATCGCGCACTATGATGAGAATGCCATGTTGGCTATCGCAAGCGACATCACATTCGATAACTTTCGACGCGTCGCTTTTCGCGCCATGCACGACGGCATTGGCGAGCGCTTCGGTTAGTGCGAGTTCGATGTCGTCTTCGCGTCCGGGAGCACACTTCATTTCCCGGACCACATCCATCACGCTGCGGACCACCGGGTCCACGGCATCGCGGTCGGCGGCGAGAGTGACGCTGAGTTTGAGATCAAGCTTTGAGGAATCGAAGGCGCACGATTGCGGCGGCTGCGGTATCTGCTCGCGCGATGGGGGCGTTTCTTCCATAACCGGCTGTGGGCCGTGCTTTCAGCCTATCCCCCTAGTGAGATGCAGGAAGGCGCTGACAAATTCTAGGGATTTAGGCGCTAACATGCAAATCTATTCGATTCGCAGACGGCCAATCTCTATTACTTCGGCGGATTACCGTTGGGAGTTGACTCGAGCTAAAACGCCGGGCTTGCAGCTTGCGGGCGTCGGGCTAAGACCGTCCGCTAGTTATGATTCCGTTTCTGGCGGGCCGCCTATCTGTTGCAATTGGCGCCGCCAATCCAGCTCTTCGACAAAGGTTCGCGAATCGCGCCATCCGGCTTTGATCTTGACGAAGAGCTCAAGAAAAACTTTTGTGCCTACCATCTTCTCTATGTCGAGGCGGGCGGCGGTTCCAATTTTCTTGAGCATCTGTCCTCCTTTACCTAAGAGGATGGCTTTCTGGCCATCGCGTTCGCAATAAATCACAGCGGCGATTCGCGTCAGCCTCGGGCTCTCTTCAAACTGCTCGATGAGGACGGAGACAGCGTGCGGCACCTCTTCGTGCGTCTGCATCAGCACATGCTCGCGGATTAGCTCGGCCGCCATAAAGCGCACGGGCTGATCGGTGATCTGATCTTCGGGAAAATAGCGCGGGCCGTTGGGCAGAGCTTTCAGCACGCACGACAGCAATTCGTCGAGGCCTTTCTTTTTGAGGGCGGAAATAGGGACGATTTCCTTGAAGTTGTGGAGCGTCTGAAACTGCTCGATCAGCGGAAGCAATTTGCTTTTGTCGGCGAGCAGATCGATTTTGTTGAGTAGCAGAAAGACGGGCGTGCCGGCTTTTCTCGCCAAATCGAGAACGGCGTCATCGTCGGCGTCCCATTTTTTCTTGGCGTCGACAATCATCAGAATCAATTCGCAACCTTCGAGAGCCTCGCGTACCTCGGACATCATTTTGCGGCCCAGCGAAGAGCCGGAACGATGGACTCCGGGAGTGTCGATGAGGACAATTTGCCCAGCCTCGCGATTCTTTTGTTTTGGGACGTTGATGATGCCCAGGATGCGGTTGCGCGTGGTTTGAGGCTTGGGTGAAATGATGGCCAGCTTCTCGCCGACCAGGGCATTGAGTAGCGTGCTCTTGCCTGCATTGGGGCGGCCGAGAATGCAGACGAACCCGGAATGGAAGGACATAAGGATATGGTACAGGTGAACGGGGCAGGTGGCAGGTCTTAGGAATTGGGTCTGGGTGGAACTGTGCGGTTCGGTCACTGCGAACTTAGTGCGTGCCGTGCCTTGGCATAGTCGCCGGTCTGGCTTCGCCAGTTGCTGGACAGCGCTCCGATCGCCCAGAAGATCGCAAAAATCAGAAATGCCGTACTTCCGGGAACCGCCGCATGCCACGCGTAGAGCGCGCCGAGCGTTGGAACGATTGCGGAAGAGCTAACTCCTGCCGACCACATGCTCGCTTTGGCGCGCGGGGTCGCTTTTTGCATCGATGCCTTCTCGGTTTGAACTCCAAAGAAAGGTAGATGTTGGAACAACCAGCGGAGAGGCGCAGGGTAGCCTGCGGGATTACCGGTGCCTCCGAGGGTGTAACAGGCGAAGCGAATCCCTAGAACGCTTCCGACTGCCCAGTGCGCAATTCCGTGGCAGAAAAAGTAGAGGAGAAGCCACGCGGAGATCATCATTGCTACGGCTATGGAGGGTTTTGAATGGATGCCTCGCGCCAGGGCGAGGGCGAGACAGGCGGCGGTGAGTCCGGCGATTTGAATTGCGTTACCGGTGACGATAGAAAGACGCGCGAAGATGTTACGGTGGGGAAGCGAATTCGGGTTGTTCAGCATTTGCCATCCGAGCCGGTCGGCCGAATTTTAATGGTGCCGCACTTATCACCCACGTCTTAGATCAGCTTCATCTGTTTTGGCTCGGCTGTGGTGATGCGTACGCGCTCAACGCGGCGGTCAGTGGAATCGATTACTTCGAATCTCAGGCCTTCGTCTTCGATCACTTCGCCTTTCTTGGGGATGCGTCCGGCGAGTTCGCTTACCAGGCCGGCTATGGTCGAAGATTCGTGGCCTTCGGGGCGCAGGCCGAAGAGTTCATCTAAGCGATCGACATCCATGTTGCCGGGAACGACATAGGAGTGGTCATTTTCCTGTACTACCTGGGCTTTCTCGTGCTCATCGCCAATTTCTCCCACTATCTCTTCGACTAAGTCTTCTATAGTTACGAGGCCAGCTACTCCGCCGTATTCATCAACTACGATTGCCATGCGGATGTTACTGCGCTGCATCTCGCGTAGTAAGTCACTTACTAACTTGCTCTCGGGGACGAAATAGACGTCTTTGCGCATCAGCGTAGCGACGGTGCGGGTGTGGGCCTCGGAGTCGGGAACTTGAAGAACATCCTGGGTGTGGAGAATGCCTTTTATATGATGGATAGAGCCTTCATATACGGGGATGCGAGAAAGCGGCCTCGATTTGAGTAACTCGACTATCTTCTCGACCGTGTAATCGGTTGGGACCGCGACCATCTCCGGCCGCGGCTTCATCGCTTCGCGAACCGTTTTGCCGCTAAATTCGACTACCGACTGAATCAGCTCGCGATCGCCTTCCTGAATGATGCCTTCCTCTTGGCCCGCTTCAATCAGGGCGTCGACGGCTTCGGAGGAAGTTTCTGGTTGCGCGTCGGCGTGCTCGCGAGTGAGAGCGGCGACGGACTGGCAGAATCCCAAGACGAGCGTAACTGGAAGGACGAGGTAGATGAGCACGCGCAGAAGGGGCGTCCAGTGGCCTAGCCAGCGTCCGCGCGAGCGCGAGAAAAATACGAATGGGAGCAGGCGATTAAACACGATGATGATTAGAACCAGGCTTAGCGTGGCTTCGAGGACCTCGTAAACGCTCCAGGCACGGTCGCGAAAGACAGTGAAGCCAACGATCATGGCGATGGCGGCGGTGACGAGTTGCGTCAGAATGGCCATGGAGAGAGAGGCGCGGGTGCGCGTCACTCCGAGGCGCGGCTCGACGATTTGCTCGAAGGCGTCGATGTTGTCCTGAAAGTCGCGCGAGAGAAATTTGCCGATTTCCTGGTAGAGGCGATCAACGTAGGAGACTAGCGTCAGCAGGCCGAAGAGGAGCGCGAGAGTGAGGCCGACGCCGATCATAGCTTATGGGCGGCGCTTTCTCGCCTTCCGCGCGGGCGTGTTTTCAGAAGCCGTTCTTTCGATGAGGCCGAGCGGCAGGTGCAGCTTTGCGCGCAGCAGTTGTTCGCGCCTTGCCATCTGTCCATTGTCGCACTCGTGATCATAGCCGCGCAGGTGGAGGAGGCCGTGCAGCACGAGGATTTTGACTTCTTCGGAGGGCGCGTGACGCAAAGCGCGAGCATTTCTGGTTGCGATTTCGGCTGAGATGGCAATTTCGCCGGCGTTTTTGCGGTGGGCGCCGGCTTCGGCGGGAAAGGACAAAACGTCAGTAGCTTTGTCTTTTCCGCGGAAACGGCGGTTCAGGGATTTCATCTCGGCGCTCGTTGTCAGCAGAACGTTGACTGTGCCTTTTAGTCGAATGGCGTGGCGGGCGCGAGCCACGAAACGGTCGAGTGCCAACTCGGTCAGGTCGGGAACGGGCTTTTGAAAGATGACCAAGCGCGCACCAATAACGTCATTCGGGGCGAAGCGAACGACCCGCTGGATTATCGATTGGGGAAACAGCAGGTCCTTCGCTTCGCTCAGGATGACAATCGCAGTTCATATGATTTCAATTGCGCAGATGCGGCTCTTCGGAGGACGGCAACGGCGCCGGCTGCGGAGCTATGGGCGGCTTGGGTTCGAGCAACGATAACTGTTGCTCCGCCAAGCGCGTTTTATGTTCGTCATAGGCGCGGATGATGCGCTGCACCAGGTGATGGCGAACCACGTCGCTTTCGTCGAAATGCACAAACGCCAGGCCATTCACGCCTTGCAGAATGTCGACGGCTTCGATCAGGCCGCTGCGGCGGGCGCTCGGCAAGTCGATCTGCGTGACGTTGCCGGTGATCACCGCCTTGGAATTAAATCCCAGGCGGGTAACGAACATCTTCATCTGCTCGGAGGTGGTATTTTGCGCCTCGTCAAGAATTACGAATGAATCGTTCAGCGTGCGTCCGCGCATAAAGGCAATGGGCGCGATCTCGATGATATTTTTTTCCAGATAACGTTCGACGCGCTCGGGGTCGAGCATGTCAAAGAGCGCGTCATACAAGGGACGGAGATAGGGGTCGATTTTCTCCTGCAAAGTACCGGGCAAAAAGCCGAGGCGCTCGCCGGCTTCGACGGCAGGGCGGGCCAGAATGATGCGGTTGACTTGCTTGTTGAGGAGCGCCGAGATCGCCATGGCAACGGCTAGATAAGTTTTTCCGGTGCCGGCAGGGCCAACGCCGAAGACCATGTCGTGAGTTTCGATAGCTTCGAGATAACGGCGCTGGTTGGGACTCTTGGGCTGCACCGTCCGCCGTCCAAAAGACCGCTGGCGTCCGGCTTCGGCCAATCCGCGAAGAGTTGTGTTGGGATCGCCGACTACTACGCGCAACATGCTGTTGAGGTCGCCATTCACGAACTGGTGTCCGGCCTTCTGGAGCTGTTCGAAGTCAGCGAATAGCTGCTCGGCACGGGCTACATCGCGGGGAGCGCCTTCGAGGTCGATGCGGTCGGAGCGCAAATCGATATTAATGTTGAGGCCATCTTCGAGCACGTGGAGATTCTCGTCGCGCGTGCCGAACAGGGTTTCGATGTTCGGGCTGAGTTCAATGCTTTTTTTCATTCAGGATTGGGATGCCGCCTCCAGCAGCCGGACCGGGCTCACTTTTTGTCGCAGGGATGAGATGTGGTTAGAGGGGGAAGTGGTTGACTCTGGTTCCGGGCAAAACTCCGCTGCATTTTTTGCACGCAAATAGCTGTACGACGGAACGGAGCGAACCGGATTGCGCACCCCGACGACGGGGCGGTTACCAACCATTTGAGACCAGCGTAGCGCGGGCGGACGGGGGAGTCAATGGGAGAGCGCGATGGGTTTCCAGCTGGCCAGACCTCGATCCTGAACCGTTGCGCCGGATTCAATATCCTTTGTGGATTCCCGCTAAGACTATAATGGCGCACCGATGGCTCTTACCTCTGGCACGAAGCTTGGTCCGTATGAAATCGTGGCGCCGCTGGGCGCTGGCGGCATGGGAGAAGTCTATCGCGCGCGCGATTTGCGGCTAGGACGCGACGTCGCTTTAAAAATTCTTCCCGAGTCTTTCGCGCGTGACGCCGACCGACTGCGGCGCTTTGAGCAGGAGGCGCGGGCCGTGGCCGCGCTCAATCACCCCAACATTCTGGCGGTGTTTGATATTGGAGAGCAGAACGGCTCGCCGTTTATCGTCTCCGAGTTGCTGGAGGGCGAAAGCCTGCGCGCGGCACTTGATCGCGGCGTAATGCCGCAGCGCAAGACGATCGAATACGGAGTGCAGATCGCGCACGGGCTGGCGGCGGCGCACGAGAAAGGGATCGTCCATCGCGACCTGAAACCGGAAAATATTTTTATCACCAAAGACGGACGCATCAAGATTCTCGATTTTGGTCTGGCGAAGCTGGCGCTGGCGTTGGGCGCGGATTCGAACGAAGTTACGCTTACTACTCCGCACACCGCCATCGGCGTGGTGATGGGGACGGCGAGCTACATGGCGCCGGAGCAGGTACGCGGCGAAGTGGCCGATGCGCGCACAGATATTTTTGCGTTTGGCGCTGTGCTCTACGAGATGCTTTCCGGCGTCCGCGCGTTTCGGCGCGACACGGCAGCCGAAACCATGACCGCGGTCATGAAAGACGATCCGCCGGAATTATCTGATCCGGGGCGCATGGTTTCGCCGGCGCTGGAACGGATCGTTCGGCGTTGCCTGGAGAAAAATCCGGAGCAGCGATTTCAATCGGCGCGCGACTTGTCGTTTGCGCTGAGCGCGCTCTCGGGGACGGAGGCGAGCGGCATGGCACGGGCTGCGGCGGCGGTCGCGCCGCGGCGACAGCCATTGCTTTTATGGCTAGCGATCGCTTTGGCGTTGATTGCCGTCGCCGGCTTGACTTGGGTTGGGGCGCGGCGTCCGGCGCCGACTAAGCGCATGCAATTCGCGCTGGCCGTCCCGGACGAAATGAGCATCAGCCACATGGCGCTGTCGCGCGACGGTTCGATGCTGGTGTTTGTGTCGCCGGAAGAGAGTTCGGCGTTGCCCATGCTTTACGTGCAGCGCGTCGGATCGTCCAACGTTACGCTGCTACCCGGCACGCAGGGAGCGAGTTATCCCTTCTGGTCGCCTGACGGCGCCTACGTGGCGTTTTTCGCCAATGGGAAGTTGCAGAAGATGGCTGTCTCCGGGGGAACGCCGCAAGTGCTGGCAACCGCGCTGGTAGGGCGCGGCGGAACATGGGGAAGCAAGGGCGTGATCATCTTTGCCGCGGATTCCTCGAGCCCGCTCTATCGCATAAACGCCGATGGGACGGGAATGACGCCGGTCACGCAGGGCATCAGGATCAAGGAAGATCAATCGCATCGCTGGCCTCTGTTTCTTGCGGATGGCGACCATTTTTTATTTTGGGCGGGTAACTTTTCTAACGCGAAAGACGACCGCTTGAGCGGCATCTACGAGACTTCACTGGAAGGTAAGGAACGAAAACTTGTGGTCCTGTGCCATTCGAGTTTTGGCTTTGATGCTCATAATTTGTACTTTGCGGATGAGCAAAGACAACTCGTGAGCATGGCTTTTGATGCTTCTGCGGGTACGGTTTCGGGTAGCACGTCGGTGATTGCGAATGCGGTTGGGTTCCAACCCTCGACGTATTGGGCAGCATTCGCGATCTCGCAGAATGGGACGGTGATTTACAACACAGAGGTAGGAGCGGCGCAGTCCGCGCTTACCTGGATAGACCGCTCCGGCAAAGTGCTGAGCCGGATCAGCGAGCCAGCAGTCATGGATAACCCAACCATTTCGCCCGATGGCACTCGTGTCGCGCTCGATATCAGCGACGAGAAGGCGAATAACGTGGACATCTGGATTGAGAGCACCACAGGCGCTGGCAACTCGCGCTTCACGTTCGATCCGTCGGAGGAGGTGGTGGGTGTATGGTCGCGGGACGGGAAGACGGTGGCCTACCGCAACGCCGCTGCCGCTGGGCCGGGTCTCATGTTAAAGGCCGCGACAGGCCTGGAGCCTGAAAGGCGGAGATACACGCTGCCTCCCACTTCGATGGATGACATTGTTCCCACTTCGTGGTCTTTGGACGACCAGCAGATACTGTTAACACATCAGGCAATGTCGGGCGAATATCTAGAACTGCTGGCGGTGGCAGGCGGAGAGCCAACCCGCTTCTTAACCAGCAAGGGAAGCGAGGCGAACGGACAGATTTCTCCCGATGGAAAATGGGTCGCCTATGCTTCGGATGAATCGGGCGTGTGGGAGATTTACGTTACGTCATTTCCCGGAGCAACGGGAAAGTGGCAAGTTTCGCGCGGCGGAGGAACCGAGCCTCGTTGGCGCGGAGATGGCAAGGAGATTTACTACATTAGCGCGAGCGGCATGTTAACGGCCGTGCCGGTGAATGCCCAGAGCGCCTTTGCCACGGGAACGCCGGTTCCTCTGTTCCAGATTCAGGGACGCGCTCCAATTTCTAGCACCGATGTTTTTAGTTATGACGTGGCGAAGGATGGGAAGCGCTTTCTGGTGAATCGGTATGTGAAGCCAGAACATGTGGAGCCGCTGAGCATTTTGCTGAATGTGGCGGCAAATTAGCCAGGCGGTATCTGTGAATTGAATCGGCCCGAGTATCAGCCGCGGATTTAATTTCCACTTGTAACGCCTCCTCTCGGTAGTTACAATGTAATTACTGAGGAGTTCCGGCATGAAAGCCGAATTGGTTCGCATTGGCAATTCTCGTGGCGTTCGCATTCCCAAGCCGATTATCGAGCAATGCGGATTGGGCGAGACGGTCGAGTTGCGGGTCGAGAACGATCGCCTGATCATCTCGCCCGGACGCCAGCCTCGGCAAGGTTGGGAAGAGGCGTTTCGCGCATCGCTACACGAAAATCGCCACCCTAACCGCGATGAACTTCTGCTGGAGGGGACGGAGCCGAACGAGTTCGATCATAAAGAATGGCGATGGTGAGCGGGCCGCAACGGGATGAGGTCTGGCTGGTCCTCCTCGATCCCACGCAAGGCGCTGAGATTCAAAAGACCCGACCCTGCCTCATCATCTCGCCCCATGAAATGAACGAATATTTACGAACCGTGATCATTGCTCCTATGACTACGGTCACACGACCTTACCCGACGCGGATAGCGGTGCGATTTCAAGGAAAGCAAGGGCAAGTGGCTCTGGATCAATTGCGCGCTGTGGACCGACAACGACTGGTAAAGATGCTCGGAGCGGTGTCGGCGAAAACTGCGCAGGAGGTTTCGGCTACACTGGTGGAGATGTTTGCGCGGGCGTGAATTTGCATGCAATCGCGGCAACATCCGGCCGGAGCGACTCGGGGCACAAACCAGGCTGCCGAAGCTCTAAGGTCTTGCAGCGATCTTCTTATTAGTCACAATGGTCCCAGTCTTGGCTGGTGTAAAACTGCACGGCATACCAGTGACTTTCCAGTCGGCGGACAAGGTTTACCTCGCACGGTATGCCGCCGAACTTACCTGGTTGGCGGCTACTCGCCGCCCGCGACAAAGAATCTGTAGGGTCGAAAACAAGATACACTTCTGTGTTCTGCGCAAACATCCCCCAGCCATCCCAGTCGATGTGCTTAAACCCTCCGTTTGCCGAAGTGGGTTGCGCCAGAACTTCGCTCTTGTAACGCCGCGACCACATCAGCCATTTTGTGGCGGTGCGAATTGAGTAAAAGTTCCAAGCGACAGCTGCTGTAATAGCAAGAAAGAAGGAGGCGCTAAGCAGCGCACCTATTGCTACCGCTAACCACGGCGTCTTGCGCCGATCTTGGCCTGTGTGCAACTGCATCCTTCGGCCCCTCAGCTCAACGGCCTTGGCGCATAACCTCTGGCACACTAGCCCAAACCGCTCGATCCTTAGCCCACCCCCGCAACTCCGCAATCTCCTCAGCGCGCGTAATCGACAGCGGCACGGTAGACGAAAGCGCAGTGAGCAAGTCATCGTTACTCAACTCCTGCTTGCGCGCAAACGCCGCGTAGAGAGCGGTTTGCACGGCCGATTCAACCTCTGCTCCCGAAAAACCCTTGGCTGCTTCGGCTACTCGATCGAGGTCATAGTCGGTGGGGTTGCGTTTTCGCTTGGTCAGCTGAATCGCGAAGATTTGTTTTCGTTCGGCGGCGCTGGGGAGGTCTACGAAGAAGAGTTCGTCGAAGCGGCCTTTGCGGATTAGTTCGGGTGGGAGGACGGTTACGTTGTTGCAGGTGGCGGCTACGAAGACGGCGGGCTTGCGATCTTGCATCCAGGAGAGAAACGAGGCCAGGAGGCGCGAGGAGACTCCGGCGTCGGCGGAGGCGGAATCGGGGCCGCTGCCGGCGAAGACTTTTTCCAGTTCGTCGATCCACAATACGCACGGAGCCAAGCCCTCGGCCACCTGAAACACCTTCTGGATGCGCTTTTCGGTCTCGCCTATGAATTTGTCGTAGACGGCGGCGGTGTCGAATTTTACCAGCGGCAGTTTCCATTCTCCGGCTACGGCGCGGGCGCAGAGGCTCTTGCCGCAGCCTTGCGTGCCCAGGATGATGACGCCTTTGGGCGGATCGAGGCCGAACTTTTGGGCGCCGTCGTCCCACGCTCCTCGGCGCTGTTCGAGCCAGCGCTTTAGATTGTCCAGGCCGCCTACGCTTGACATGGTGTCGGTGGAGTCGACGAACTCGAGCATCTCGGAGCGCTTGAGCAGGGCCTTCTTGGCTTCGAGCACATCGGTGATGCAATCGGGCGAAAGCGCGAGACGGCCTACTATGGTCTGCGAGATGGCGCGTTCGGCGGCTTCTTCGGTGAGGCCGCGGAGGTTGGCGGCCATCGCGTCTACGCCTGCGGCATCGAGCTGAAGTTTTAAAGTGTGAGTGCCCCCCATGCGGGTGTAGGTCTCGCGGATGATCTCGTGCAGGCGGTCGCGGTCGGGCAGCGGGAGATCGAGGAATTCGACCAGGCTGGCCAGTTCGGGCGGCATTTCGATGGCGGGGGCGGTTAGGATCAGGGTTCGACGGTTGGCGGAAAATTTCTGGCCTACGTCGCGCAGGCGGCGCACAACGACGGGATTATCCATGTGGCGATGGAAATCTTTCAGTACGAAGACGGCCTCGATGGACATGGTTTCGAGGTTGGCGAGGGCTTGCACGGGATCGAGGGTGTTGTACATCGCAGTCCGCGGGCTGGCGGCAGAATCGGAGATCGATGGGCGTGATTGGCTTAGCGGCGCGGCGCTGGCACCCGAGCGGACCAGTCCGTCGGCGATGGTCCATTCGAAGAGGGCTAGGCTTAGGTCGGAGCAGGCATTGTGGACGAGCGAGAGGGCGCGCAGTTCTTCCACCGTCTCCATGACGACGATGGGAGTGGAGGAGTTGATCAGGATTTTTAGGCGGTCGATTGAGTTCATATAGTTGGAAGCTGATCGCGCCCTCAGCGGCTGAAGCCGGATGCAAGCCAGTCATTTATCGCAGCGGTGGAACCGCTGCGCCACCCCAAAGCAAATACAAATCAGTGAACCGCCGCGCCACCTACAAGCGGGCCCAGTCAAAATCCCCGCCCTGTCGCAGAAAACGCGACAAGGACGGGGCACCCGAATCCATATTCATTTGACCGGGTGCGACTGGCTCCCGTAGAATACAGGTTCGGCTCCCACCGGAATATCCTCCTGGTGCAATCCAGGGCAACGAAGGTAATCAAGCCAGATGGCGAATCATTTTTCGGCGCTGAAGCGCGCCCGTCAGACAACGAAACGAACGGCCCGCAACCGGGCCAACTCATCGCAATTGCGTACGGCTCTGCGGAGCCTGCGCGAGAGCCTGGACAAGGGCGACAAGGCGGCAGCGGGCGAGACTTATCGCGCGACCGTCTCGGCGCTGGACAAGGCAATCCAGAAGGGCGTTTTGCACGAGAATACGGCGTCGCGCTATAAGTCGCGGCTGTCGGCGCGGCTGAACGCTCTGAAATAGGCGGCGTGCTCTGCCTGGCGCTGTACCGGGATGGTAATCCGATTCGGGAAGTTTTGACGGAAATTGTGCTTGACCTTCCCTTGCGGTTTGTTATACTTAGGCGTTCTCAGGACATTAGTGCCGTTTTCCGCTGGTCCCGACGGACCTCCGCCCGCGCAGAGGCAACTCCTTAAGAATTAAGCAACTTTCGGACGGGGCGGGGCATCTATTTGGGTAATTCTGGCAAAATCCCATTGACTTGGTTCCTTTGAATCTAGCCCGAATTGCAG
This sequence comes from uncultured Acidobacteriaceae bacterium, assembly GCA_963822025.1. GTDB lineage: Bacteria > Acidobacteriota > Terriglobia > Terriglobales > Acidobacteriaceae > Acidiflorens. The sequence goes on from CAWGFW010000005.1 coordinate 1,094,000, forward strand.
CTTCGCTAATCGTAAACCATCGACTTGGGGCGGCCGATGGGATCGCAGCCTAAATTATTCCTTTTGCTAAGGAGAAAGACCGACCATGCGTTCTGATCGCGTATTTGACGCACTCCATACTTTGCGGAACCGGTATATGCTCTGCCAGCTTGCCTCGAAGGCAACGCGGAAGTTTCATAAGCCGAACACCCGTATTCAAGAAACCATGAACAATGTTTTTGACAAAATCGCCGATGCGGAACGTCATGACATTCTGAGCGAGCCAGAGAACTTTGCCGAAGCACAACGGCGAGCTGCTTAAGCAGCTCCGCCGTGTGCCCGCACGGCGGCAAAGCAATCCATCCCCCGAAGAGGAACGACAATCCCTCCAGAGAGAAATTCCACGCAGGTAACATATGACCATTGCTGAACTCAAAGAAAAGAACATAACCGAGCTGACCAAGATCGCCCGATCGTTGGAACTGCCGGGCGCCAGCGGACTCCGCAAACAGGATCTCATCTTCAAGATCCTGCAGGCGCAAAGCGAAAAAGAAGGACACATTTTCGCCGAAGGTGTGTTGGAGATCCTCCCCGACGGCTACGGCTTTTTGCGCTCGCCCGACTATAACTATCTGCCCGGGCCGGACGACATTTATGTGTCGCCGTCGCAAATCCGCAAGTTTGATCTCAAGACTGGCGACACCATCAGCGGACAGGTGCGGCCGCCGCACGAGGGCGAGAAGTATTTTGCGCTGGTCAAGATCGAAGCGGTCAATTTCGAGTCGCCGGACGAGGCGCGCAACAAGATTCTGTTTGACAACCTGACGCCGCTGTATCCGCAGGAGCGGTTGAAGCTTGAAACCGTACGCGAAAATATCAGCGCGCGGGTTATGGATCTGCTGACGCCGCTTGGCAAGGGACAGCGCGGGTTGATCGTTTCTCCGCCACGCGCCGGCAAAACCATGCTGCTGCAAAATGTGGCGAACTCGATCACTACGAATCATCCTGAAGTGGTGCTGATGGTGCTGTTGATCGACGAGCGCCCGGAAGAAGTCACGGACATGCAGCGTTCGGTCAAGGGCGAGGTTATTTCCTCGACCTTCGACGAGCCCGCCGCCCGCCACGTGCAAGTCGCGGAAATGGTGATTGAGAAGGCGAAGAGACTGGTCGAGCACAAGCGCGATGTGGTGATTCTGCTCGATTCGATTACGCGCCTGGCGCGCGCCTATAACACGATTGTTCCGCCGTCGGGCAAGGTGCTTTCGGGCGGCGTCGATTCGAATGCGTTGCAGCGTCCGAAGCGGTTTTTTGGGTCGGCTCGCAATATTGAAGAAGGCGGATCGCTGACCATCATCGCTACGGCGCTGATTGATACTGGATCGCGTATGGATGATGTGATCTTTGAAGAATTCAAAGGCACGGGCAATTCGGAAATTATTCTCGATCGCAAGCTGGTCGATAAGCGGACGTTCCCGGCGATTGATATTCAGCGCTCGGGCACACGTAAGGAAGAGCTGCTGATTCCGAAAGAAGATTTGCAGCGGATTTGGGTGCTGCGCAAGGTGCTGAACCCGCTGTCTCCGGTCGAGGCTATGGAGCTGCTGATTGAGCGGCTGGCCAAGGCGGGATCGAACAGCGAGTTTCTGGCTAAGATGAGCCAGTTGTAAACTCGTGGAGATGGAGAGACGGGTGCCCTTCCCCGTCAGGCAGTGCACGGTTCGGAGCGGCGGCAACGGCTCTGGCCTCTCTCTCGCAGTACAATATTCGTATGAAGCACTACACGCTGCCGATTATCATCGAACGCGATGCGGAGGGTTTCTATGTCTCCTGCCCTCCCCTCCAGGGCTGTTACAGCCAGGGAGACACCTACGATGAGGCTTTGAGCAACATCAAGGACGCAATCCGGCTACACCTCGAAGACCGTCGCAATTGACCGCGCCTAGACCACCGGATACTATCGCTCCATGGCCAAGGCCCGATACCACTACAACATCATGCTCCGGCCCGAACCGGAGGGCGGCTACACTGCTCTGGTTCCGGCGCTGCCTGGGTGTGTGACTTACGGACGCACGGTGGACGAAGCACGAGAAATGGCCAGGGACGCTATCTCCGGCTACATCGCCAGCCTGCGCAAGCACAAAGATCCGATCCCTACCGATGACAACACTCTTGTAGCTTCGCTCGACCTGGAGTATGCCGAAGTTACCCGCCGTTAAGCTGCGGCAGATCATCCGCTTTCTGGAACGCAACGGTTCACTCTGGATCACACTTCCGGCAGCGACTTCATTTTTTATAATTCGGTCTCGCGTCGCCGCGCCGTGGTCCCCCAGCATAATCGCGACATCCCCAGGGGAACTCTGATGTCCCTGCTGCGAGAGGCGGGATTCACGCGGGAAGAGCTGATCGACTTTCTAGCGGCGAGATAAACGCGCATCGTTTTAAACGCGGTCCCGAGGAAAGTCGGCCAGCCTAGCACCCATCGAGCTACTATCGTAAATCGTGCGCCCGCTTTTTGTGTTGCGTCAGCGCTGGCTGGCCACCCGGCCTACTCCGAAGTGATTCGCATGCCGTAGAACGACCAGTATACGAAGAAAACCGAGATCGCGAAGAAGGCGAGCGCCAGGATATGCGTCAGCCCGTTGCCCTGATCGCGGGTGAGCGAGACCGCCAGTTCGACTGCCAGCAGTCCGAAGAGGGTGGTGAACTTGATGATCGGATTCAGGGCCACCGACGACGTGTCTTTGAAAGGATCGCCCACCGTGTCGCCGATCACCGTGGCATCGTGAAGCGGCGTGCCTTTTTGCTTCAGTTTGGTTTCGACGATCTTCTTGGCGTTGTCCCACGCGGCACCCGCGTTGGCCATGAAAATTGCCTGATAGAGGCCGAAGACCGCAATCGAGATCAGGTACCCGATAAAGAAGAACGGTTCCACAAAGGCAAAGGCCAAGGTTGCAAAAAAGACCGCGAGAAAGATATTTAACATGCCTTTCTGCGCGTATTTGGTGCAAATTTCGACCACCTTCTTGCTGTCGGCGACGGAGGCCTTTTCGGAATTTTCCAGCTTAATGTTGGCCTTGATGAACTCGACGGCACGATAGGCTCCGGTGGTTACGGCCTGCATGGATGCGCCGGTGAACCAGTAGATCATAGCGCCACCAGTGATGAGGCCGAGGAAGAAGGGAGCGTGAAGCAACGAAAGTTTCTCGACGTTCATGGTCAGGCCACCCGTGAGGGCCATGATGATGGAGAAGATCATGGTGGTCGCGCCGACTACGGCCGTCCCGATCAGCACAGGCTTGGCGGTGGCTTTAAAGGTATTCCCTGCTCCGTCGTTCTCCTCGAGCAGATCTTTGGCGAGTTCAAAATTGGCGTCGATATTGAAATCCTTCTTGAGTTCTCCCTTGATGTTGGGCACCTGCTCGATCAGCGACAGTTCAAAAACGGACTGCGCGTTGTCGGTCACTGGGCCATAGGAATCGACCGCGATGGTTACAGGGCCCATGCCGAGGAAGCCGAAGGCAACCAGGCCGAAAGCGAATACCGGAGCTGCGATCATGGTGGCTGCCGCAGCCAGGCCCATCCCGCTGAAGAGGTAAGCGATCGACATGAGTGCGACCATCGCCAATCCCAGCCAATACGCCGAAAAGTTGCCGGCGACGAGACCGGACAGAATTCCGAGCGATGCGCCACCTTCTTTCGAGGAAGTCACCACTTCGTTAACGTGGCGCGAATTGACCGAGGTGAAGACCTTTACGAGTTCGGGGATGATCGCGCCCGCCAGTGTGCCGCAGGAAATAATCGTCGCCAGCTTCCACCATTGGCTGGGATCGCCGCTGGCGGGATCGCCGAGCACCGGAACGATCAGATAAGAGATGACGAAGGTGAGGCCGATCGAAATCACAGACGTAAGCCAGACTAGCAAAGTCAGCGGCGCCTCAAAGTTCATTTCCGTCGCATGGCCGTACTTTGCTTTGGCCACGAGACCATTGATGAAGTAGGCTGCCGCGGCGGCTACCAGCATAGCGACACGCATGACGAAGATCCATACCAGCAGTTGTACCTGCACGCGCTCGTCCTTCACACCGAGCAGGATGAACGTGATGAGCGCGACGCCGGTCACGCCATAGGTCTCGAACCCGTCGGCGGAAGGCCCGACGGAATCACCCGCGTTGTCGCCGGTACAATCGGCGATGACGCCGGGGTTGCGGGCATCGTCTTCTTTGATTTTGAAGACGATCTTCATCAGGTCGCTGCCGATGTCGGCGATCTTGGTGAAAATTCCGCCTGCGATACGCAGCGCCGCGGCACCCAGTGACTCGCCAATGGCAAATCCGATAAAACAAGGCCCCGAATAGTCGCCGGGAATGAACAAGAGGATGATGAGCATCATGAGCAGTTCGACCGAGATCAGCATCATGCCGATCGACATGCCCGCTTCCAGGGGGATCTGATACACGGGATACGGCTTGCCCGGCAGGGATGCGAACGCGGTCCGCGAATTGGCGAAAGTATTCACGCGAATGCCGAACCACGCCACCCCGTAGCTGCCGGCCATACCGATAATGCTGAACACAAGGATGATGGGAAGGGTGGTGGAAATCGGCTTGTCCGGCACGGGCGCCAGCCATCCGAAATACAGCACAATGACCACCGCGATGAACGACCAGAGCAGCATCAGGAACTTGCCCTGCGTCACCAAATAGGTTTTGCAGGTTTCGTAAATCAGCTCGGAAATGTCGAGCATCGCCTTATGAACAGGCAGGTTCTTGAGGCGCACGAAAATCGTCATGCCGAACAGCAGACCGAACACGCAGAAGGCAATGCCGATCAGCAAAAGATTATGACCATTCATGCCGAGGAAGGAGACGCTGGAAAGGTCGGGAACTTTCAGCGCAGCCTCGCCGCCCGTTTCGCCGGGGGGTTGGGCCAGCGCATAACCGGCGGTTAGAAGCAGCGGAGTGACCACGGCTGCCGAAAGTCTTGCAAGGCGACGTCCTACGGACGCAAGATTGACGTTCCAAGTACGCATTAAAATCCTCCAAAGCATGCTATTCAGGGATCGTGGCGTGTGTTTGCGCCGGCCAAGTGACCGCCCGGCGCAGGTTCGATCTGCTACAGGTACGGTTACGACCGGAGTTCCGAACACGCTCCGAACACGCTTCCACCGCCAGGCAAATAAAAATTAGGAGTGCCGATTTGGCCGCGTCGGAAAACTTGTGCCATCGATGTGCAGGCCGACCGGCGGCCACACACTCCGGCACGAAGCACTCGTTTATAGCACCTCGCCGGAAGCCGGGTCAATGATGAAGGTCACAGGGTGCAGGGATCGGGTCGTCGGGCGATGGGATGATGGAAAAATTCAGGACAGAAGGCCCGGGGGGCAAGCAAGAGCTGGTCCCGGAGCCTGCCTGAATTAGGGCGCTTCCGTATAATTGACCATCGGTTATGGCAGCGTCCCTGGAATTGATTGTGGCAGCAACGCGCCGGCGAATCTCTCTGCGCAAAGCTGGGAACGGGCGCAGCTACGATTTGCGAAATATGGAGAGCGGGGCGGCCGGCCATTCTCCGCGAGGATTTCGGAAGCGATTGCGGGAAGTAGCGCAACACGGAATCGCCGTGATAGCGGAACTGAAAAAGGCTTCCCCGTCGAAGGGACTGATACGCGCCGATTTCGAACCGGCTGGACTGGCTCGTGAGTTGGAAACGGCGGGTGCGGCGGCGCTGTCGGTGCTGACCGACGAAGAGTTTTTTCAGGGCTCGCTGGAAAATCTGCGCGCCGCTTCGGCGAACGCTTCTCTTCCCTGCTTACGCAAAGATTTTATTGTCGATGAAATACAAATAGTCGAGGCGCGCGCAAACTGCGCCGACGCCATTCTGCTGATTGTTGCCGCACTGGAGCAGAAAGAATTGGTGACGCTGGCCGCGAACGCGCGATTGTATGGCCTCAACGTCCTGTGCGAAGCTCACGACGAGAAGGAACTGGAACGGGCGCTGGATGCGGGTTGTGACCTGATTGGCATTAACAGCCGGAATTTGCGCACGTTTGAAGTTACAGTCGACACGGCTTTGCGGCTGGGGGAAAAAATACCTGCGGATTGCGTCCGGGTCGCTGAAAGTGGCATCCAATCGGGCGCTGATGTGGCTCGCTTGCGGTCGGCGGGTTATGAAGCTTTTCTGATTGGCGAATCATTGATGAAGGCGGAGCGTCCGGGCGATGCGCTGGCAAAGTTGAGGAAAGAAGCAAGAATAGCAATGAGCAGGCAGTTGATTTCATTGAAAACTGAAAGCTGACATCTGCTCTTATGACTTGGATCAAGATCTGCGGAATCACGAACCTGGACGATGCTCTCGCGTCTTCCGATGCGGGTGCGGATGCGCTCGGCTTCGTGTTCACGTCGAGAAGTGCTCGTCATGTTACGTTGGAAACAGCGCGCGCAATCATTGCCAAGCTGCCGGCGTCGATGGAAAAAGTCGGAGTGTTCGTCAATCAGACGGTGGAGCAGGTGCGCGACGCGGCTAAACAATTAGGGCTGACGGCAGTGCAGTTGCATGGCGATGAGAGCACGGAATTTAGTCGCACGCTCTTTCAGGGCCTGGCGAATGGATCGGTTCGCCCGAAGATATTTCGCGCGTGGCCAGCGAAGATTTTCGACACTCCGGCGGAGAAGACAGTGGGCTGGGACCCAGTGGCGGCGGGACTAGTTGAGCCGGACGAAGCTTACAAGGGAAAACGCGTGCACAAGATTCATGTAGCCAAGAACGGCGATCTTTTTCTTGAAACTCACGGCTTCCGCCCGGGCGTGGTTTCGGGAGTGTTGCTCGATTCTTCTACGGCGGAAAAACGCGGAGGGACGGGCGAGCCATTCGATTGGGAACGGGTGCAGCCCTGGGCGGGAATCATCAACAGCATCAGCAAGCTGATCGTGGCGGGCGGCTTGAGGCCGGGTAATGTGCAGGAGGCGATTCACCTGCTGCATCCGTGGGGGGTGGACGTTTCCACAGGCGTGGAGAGCGAACCCGGCAAAAAAGATCATAGGAAGGTCCGCGCCTTTGTTCAAGCCGTGCGGGCGATGGAAGAGGCGAATTAATTGATGGCGACTGCGCCCGCTCGGAAAAGAATCACAAAACGTTCATCGGACAAGCATGCGCCGGATGTCGCCACCGACGGACGTTTTGGCGTGTATGGCGGGCGCTATGTTCCGGAGACGCTGATGGCGGCGCTCGAGGAACTGGAGCGCGAATACGAAAAAGCCAAACGCGATCGAAAATTTCAGCAACGGCTCGATCTGTTGTTGACGACCTACGCGGGACGGCCGACGCCACTTTTTTTTGCGCGACGGCTTACAGCTAAGTTAGGCGGGGCAAAGATTTATCTCAAGCGCGAGGACCTGCTGCATACTGGCGCGCACAAAATCAACAATTGCCTGGGGCAGGCGCTGCTGGTCGAGCGCATGGGTAAGCACCGCGTGATCGCGGAGACTGGCGCGGGTCAGCATGGCGTGGCGACGGCTACGGTTTGCGCGCTGCTGGGCTTTGAATGCGTCGTCTACATGGGCACAGAAGACATGCGCCGGCAGGAGCTGAACGTTTTTCGTATGCGCCTGCTGGGCGCGGAAGTGCGTGGCGTCTCATCTGGCTCGTGCACTCTAAAGGATGCGATTAATGAGGCCATGCGCGACTGGGTCACTAATGTGCGCACCACGCATTATCTGCTGGGCAGCGTGCTGGGAGCGCATCCGTATCCGACAATGGTGCGGGATTTTCATCGCGTGATAGGGCGCGAGGCGCGGGTGCAGATTCGCAGGGCTGAAGGGAAACTTCCGACGGCTATTATTGCCTGTGTTGGCGGGGGATCGAATTCCATTGGGATTTTCTACGACTTTCTCAAAGACAAAGTTAAGTTGATTGGAGTTGAGGCTGGCGGGCGCGGCTCGGGGCTGGGAGAGCACGCAGCTCGTTTTCGCGGCGGGTCGCCGGGGGTTTTGCAGGGGACTTATTCTTACGTGCTGCAGGATGCGGCGGGGCAGATTGCGCTTACGCACTCAGTGTCGGCGGGACTGGACTATCCGTCGATTGGGCCGGAGCACGCGATGTTGAAGGATACGGGGCGCGCGGAATATGTTCCTGCCTCCGACGCTGAGGCGCTGGAGGCAACGACGCTGCTGGCTCGGACGGAGGGGATTATTCCGGCGCTGGAATCGGCGCACGCCGTGGCTGAGGTGATCAAGCGGGCTCCTAAGATGAAGAAGTCGGAGGTTGTGATTGTTAATATCTCTGGGCGCGGGGATAAGGATGTTGGGATTATGCGGGAGAATTTAAAGCTCGATTAAAGCTAACCATGGCTGAGGGAAACCCAGGGCAGTGTCAGCCGTGATGGGCTACTTCGCCGCGGTAACCGCCTGCTCCAGCGTCTCCCGGATAAAACGCGTATAAGGGATACCGCGCGATTTCGCGCGCGCCTTCACGGCCGCGAGCAGGGGTCTCGGGACCCGCATGTTAATCTGCTCGTCCTTTTTCTCGAATTCAAACCGCGTCGGCTTAAATTGTGAGAAATCGAGAGTGGAGAGGTCTTGGGCTAGAAACGCCTCTGCCTGCTCATCGGTTTTTAGGCGGGGCACTTTCTTTGTCACAAGCTGCTTTCTCATAGGTCGCTTTTTCATAAGCTGCTATCTCCCTCGCGTGCATATATCGAGCGGTCACCGGCCGGACAAGACGACGACCGTCCTTGGTGCGCATCGTAAAAACCACAAAGAGCGGCCTCCCCGCGCCTCCCTTCCCAACCGCTATCAAGCGATCCTCATCCCCCGAATGCTTTGGGTCGGGCGCAACGCCAGGGCCGTGCAGAAACAGGGCCTCGATTTCGGCGATCGATACTCCATGCTTCTGGCATTTGGACCGGTTGCCGTCATCCCAGTCGAATCCGCTTGCCTGTAAGTTCATAATATCATAGTCCTATACAAATGTATATACACTGGGCCGTCCCCGGCCTTAATGGCCGATTTCGCTGGAATGGGCAAACTGAGTGCACCGGCACCGAAACCGTGGTTTGTGAGATATTGCTATTGGACTTTCATGCCCTTTCATTTCGAGAATAAGCCATCACTCATCGCTTATGTGACCTGCGGCGACCCTGACCTCGCTACCACACGTGAGGTCGTTCTAGCGGCCATTAATGCGGGTGCGAGTGTGATTGAACTGGGCGTGCCTTTTAGCGATCCGCTTGCCGACGGGCCAGTGATTCAGCGCGCCAGCGAGCGGGCGCTTAAGCACGGAACGTCGCTGCGGGACGTGTTGACGCTGGCTTCTGAAATTCGCGAACATTCGCAATCGGTGGGGCTGGTGATCTTTTCTTACCTCAATCCTATTTTGCGCATGGGGCTGGCAAAGTTTTGCCAGGTGGCTCGACTGGCGGGGATTGATGGAACGCTGATCACCGATCTTCCGGTCGAAGAGGCGGCTGAGTATCTGCGCGAGGCTCGCAAGAACGATCTGGCTACTATTTTTCTAGCGGCGCCTACTTCTACGGACCAGCGTCTGAAAATGATTGCGCAGGTTTCGAGCGGGTTTATTTATGCGATCTCGCGCACAGGGGTCACGGGCGAGCGCCAGCAGATGACGGGAGACGCGCAATCATTGGTTAAGCGCATATGCCGTTTCACCAAGCTCCCAGTTGCAGTAGGCTTTGGAATCTCGACTCCAGCGCAATTCGCGGCGGTGGGGAAATTTGCCGAGGCTGCGGTTGTCGGAAGCGCGATTGTCCACATCATCGAACAAAATCCGGGACGGGAAGCCGCGTCTGTGGCAGAATTCGTAGGGCAACTGTTAGCTGCCAGCCGTCAGCCACCGCGGAAAGCGACTGCGGATCCCTCAACGCGTTCGGGATGACAAGACTGGATTTTCTCCTCCGGGCAATGGCTGAAAGCTGACGGCTGAAAGCTTTTATGGATATTTCGGATTGGCGTAAGAAAATCGACGAACTGGATCGCCAACTGGCGGCGTTGCTCAACGAGCGTGCGGCGGCGGCGGTCGAAATTGGACGATTGAAACGGAATACCAGTCTGCCCATTTATGAGCCGGAGCGCGAGCGCGAAGTTATTGCCAATGTGCAGCGCTCGAATACCGGCCCTTTGGCGGAGCGCGACCTGGGACAGATCTACGAGCGGATTATGGACGTGATGCGCAGCATTCAGAAACATGAAATCGTGCCGGACGCTGAGATTAGTTCTGGTAGCGGCGATCTCGATCCGCAACTGAATGATTAGAGTCCTCTGGGGCTGCCCTGCCGAAATAACTTTGGCCTGAACGTTAGGTATATGGACACGGGCGTAGAAGTACCGAAGAACGAGTGAATTCATGATAGTCGCAATGCAAGACGCTGCCAGTGAAGATCAGATCCAGCGGGTGATCGATCAACTGGTTCACTTTGGCTTTGAAGTCCACCGCTCGACCGGGGCGCGGCAGACCGTGCTGGGAGGGGTGGGGGTTCCGCATGATTTCGACACGCGCGAAGTTGAGATGATGCCGGGAGTGCAGGAGGTTCATCGCATCACTTCGCCGTACAAACTGGCGGGCCGGAATTTTCGTCCGGAGGGGACGATCGTCAAATTTTCTAATGGCATTGAAATTGGCGGCAAGAAAATTGTGGTGATGGCGGGGCCATGCTCGGTCGAATCGCATGAGCAACTGTTCGCCGTGGCGGGACTGGTTGCGAAAGCGGGAGCGCGCGTTTTGCGGGGCGGCGCATTCAAGCCACGATCTTCTCCTTACTCATTTCAAGGGATGGGGCTTGAAGGATTGAAATTGCTGCGCGAGGCGGGCGACCAGTTCAAATTGCTGGTGATCAGCGAGGTGATGGAGATTTCGCAGATCGAGCTAATGCTGCCTTATGTTGATATTTTTCAGGTGGGCGCACGCAACATGCAAAACTTCAATCTGCTGCGCGAATTGGGAAAGGTACGCAAACCGGTGCTGCTGAAGCGTGGAATTGCGGCCACGATTGAAGAGCTACTCTGTTCGGCGGAATATTTGCTGGCGGGCGGCAACTACGAACTGATTCTCTGCGAGCGCGGCATACGCACGTTTGAAACCTATACGCGCAATACGATGGATATTTCTGCGATTCCGATCGTACATAAACTCTCGCATCTGCCGATGACGGCTGACCCATCACATGGCACTGGGCGGCGCGACAAAGTCGCTCCGATGGCGCTGGCGTCGGCTGCGGCTGGCGCGGATGCCATGCTGATTGAGGTGCATCATCAGCCAGACAAGGCCCTCTCCGACGGCGCGCAGTCGCTCTATCCAGAACAATTTTCGAAGTTGATGGACCAGCTTCGGATGATTGCGCCGGCGGTGGGGCGCGAGATCGCGTAGATTTTCGAATATTGTCATCTTGGGCAAATAGTTTTCCATTCGCGGCTAGCTGCAGATCCCTCGCTTTCCCACCCCAACGCGCCAAAAAGCGGCGCGCTGGGGGCCCGGTTCGCTCGGGATGACAAGTGACCTCCTATGGCCTTCAGGCAAATCACCATTATCGGAACGGGCTTGATTGGAGGCTCGCTTGGGCTCGCGCTGAAAAAACGGCATTTGGCTGGGCGAATCATTGGATGCGATCGCGCTCCAGTGTTGGAGCGGGCAATCGACTGCGGCGCCATTGAGTCGGGGAGCACTCATCCTGCGGATGCGGTGCGCGGCAGCGATTTGGTGGTGCTGGCTGCGCCGGTGATTGCAATTCTTGATCTAATTGACCGGCTGGGGCCGGCGCTTCCGCCGAAGACACTGGTTGTGGACGTGGGCAGCACCAAGGCTGAAGTTGTCGAGCGCGCGGCTAAATCTTTCGGACGGAACGCCAGTCAGCGATTTCTGGCCGGGCATCCGATGGCGGGCAAAGAGCATGCGGGGGTAGAGTTTGCGGATGCCGACCTTTTCGAAGGTGCAGCCTGGCTGTTTACGCCGCTACCGCGGCAGAATGTTCACGCGGGGATGTGCGGAGAATTTATACATTGCGCGGAGAAGATGGGCGCGAAGGTGGCGGTTGTCGATGCTATCGCTCACGATCGCTTCTGCGCCTGGATCAGCCACCTGCCGCAGATGATCTCGACGGCGCTGGCGGCGGCGCTGGTCGATGAATTCGGGCCCGATGCGCCGGTGCTCGATATTGGTGGACGGGCGCTACGCGAGATGACTCGCATTTCGGGCAGTCCTTATTCGATGTGGCGCGACATTGCCATTACTAACAAGAAGAATCTTAGCGACGCGTTGCATAAGCTGGAGCAACGACTGGCGCACATTCGCGAAAATCTAGACTCGAAGCAACTGGCGGATGAATTCGAGCGTGCGCATCAGTTGCGAAAAAAACCCATCACCAAGGTAGAGAGAGGCACAAAGAACCTTGGGTGATCCATTTCATGGTCGGAGTTGGCCCGATTACCGGATGAGCCGATTTGCTATAGAATTCTTTTGCTATGCACAAAGTTGTGGCAAGCGCTGAAGAGGCGATTCAGGATGTATTTGACGGCGCCAGCATCATGTTGGGCGGATTTGGATTGTGCGGGAATCCTGAAAACCTGATTCGCGCGCTGGCCAAGAAGGGCGTCAAGAACCTTACTACGATCAGCAACAACGCAGGCGTCGATGGCTTTGGTGTGGGACTGCTGTTGGCGAATGGTCAGATCCGCAAGCACATTGGGACTTACGTTGGCGAAAATAAACTGCTGGAAAAAATGGTGCTGGACGGCACGGTGGAACTCGATCTGGTTCCGCAGGGAACATTTTCAGAGCGCATTCGCGCGGGTGGCGCGGGCATTCCGGCGTTCTTTACGCCCACAGGCGTCGGAACGATGGTCGCCCAGGGGAAAGAGGCGCGCGACTTCGATGGGCGCACTTACGTGATGGAACGCGCGCTGAAAGCGGACTTCGCCTTGGTCAAGGCGTGGAAGGGCGATAAGTGGGGCAATCTTGTGTATCGCAAGACGGCGCGCAATTTTAATCCCATGATGGCGACCGCGGCGAAGATTACGATTGCGGAAGTTGAGCATCTGGTTGAACCGGGGGAACTGGACCCGGACATGGTGCACACGCCCAGCGTGTTTGTGAAACGGATTTTTCAGGGCAAGTTGTTTGAGAAGCGGATTGAGAAGCGGACGGTGAGGAAATTAACAGCAGCTAGATAGATTGTGATCTTCTGCCAATTCGCAGAAATAAGTGGATCGTCATTTTCGACGTGGTGAAGGATCAAGCGCTGTGAGCAAAATACATAGGGCCTTCGCTGCGCTCAGGATGACAGTCGTTGTCAATGCCACGAACTCTGCCATACGGAACCAGAGCCCAAGAAAAATATGTCAACTTTGCCGAAAGCGCCAAAGGATACCGATAAACGCGAACGCATCGTTAAGCGGATTGCTCGTGAATTGCGCGATGGATTCTATGTCAACCTGGGTATTGGATTGCCCACGCTGATTGCGAATTATGTGCCCGCAGGGATGGACGTGATTTTGCAATCGGAGAATGGGATGCTGGGGATTGGGCCGTATCCGGTCGAAGGCACGGAAGACGCGGACTTGATCAATGCAGGAAAAGAAACGGTCAGCGAAATGGCGGGCACGGCATATTTTTCAAGCGCCGATTCTTTCGCGATGATTCGCGGCGGTCATGTTGACCTGAGCGTGCTCGGCGCCATGGAGGTCGACGAGCAGGGCAATCTGGCGAATTGGATGATCCCGGGCAAGATGGTGAAGGGGATGGGCGGCGCCATGGATCTGGTTGCGGGGGCGCGGCGCGTGATCATTGCGATGGAACATGCGACTAAGGATGGCCAGCCTAAGATTCTTAAGAAATGCACGCTGCCTCTGACTGGGGTGCGAGTCGTCGACACGATTGTTACGGAGATGGCCTATATGCGTGTGACGCCGGAGGGATTGGTGCTGCAGGAGATTGCACCGGGACTGACGGTGGAGGATGTGCAGAGAGCGACGGAGGCGAGATTGCACGTGAGTTCCGACTTGAAAACGATGTAGGCGAGGTTTGAGGTCTTCGAGGTCAAAGGTCAGAAGTTTTGCGGCTCTCAGGTTGGATCGGAACTTTTTTTCTTTGCTTACGTACTTTATTGAGGAGGATTGTCTTCGATGATTGCCTTCCTGCTTTGGTGTTTTCTCTTTTTGCTGTGTTGGCCGGTAGCACTGCTCGCGCTTGTACTCTATCCCTTCGTGTGGCTGATGTTGCTGCCTTTCCGAGTGGTCGGGATTGCTGTCCACGGGGCTCTCGCCCTGGTTTGGGCGGTCGTGATGCTGCCGGCGCGACTGCTCGGCGCACCGTTCCGGCTGTCGCGAATTTGAGAGCCTTCGGAGTTTCGCTCAGTTGCGCGCAGTTTCTACGTGGGATTAGCATCGGCTAAATATTTCTGCAGGAATTGCAGGCTTCTTTCTCCTGCATCTCGCCAGATAGTTTCGTCTTCGAAGCCGTGGCCAGCTCCGGAATAGATTTTGATTTCGTAGGGGATTCCTTTTTTCTCCAGCAACTTTTCCAGGTTGTAGGCTTCCGCGACGGGGATGGTGGCGTCTTTTTCGCCGTGGAGTATGAGCACGGGGCAGAGGCGGCGCATGAAGAGGTTCATTTCTTTCGGCATGCCTCCGTAGAATTCGACCACGGCTTTTACGCGAGGGTCGATGGCCGAGTTAGCCAGCGAGAGATAGGCTCCGAGGGAAAGACCGAGCAAGCCGATGCGCGCGCTGTCGACCCGCGGTTGCGATGCTACGAAACTGATCGCGTCCCACAAAGTTTTCATCCACACGGGAAAGTTGCGCACGATGGTCGACTTGTCGGCGGATTCTGTGCCGGTGCGATCAAAATAATGAAGGATATAGACAGCAAAGCCTTGGGCCGCCAGCAGCGCGGCATAGCGCTCCATGCCGGAAACGCCGCCTCCAGCGCCGTGGAGCGCGATTATGGCGGGAACGCGAGTGCTGACCGACTCGGGCAGGTAGGCGTCGAGGCGGATGGACTTGCCGCCGCTTTGGTAGATCAGGGGCACTTGTTGGATCGGCGGCATTTCTTATTCTTGCATTCTGCATCTTCGATGCGGGAATCGCAGCTAACGATTGCGCATCTGTTTGCGCAAAACGCTTCGCGCCCACAGCCAGTTCAGCACGGCCGCGCCCACCGTTGCGGCCAGGATGAGCGACTTAGCCAACGGGGTCTGTTTCGTGAGAACGGCGGCGATTCCAACACCTGCGGCAATGGCCACTCCGAGAATGGCGAGCACAGGGCCGCCAGGGAGTCTAAACCCAGCGGCTAGCGGCTGTTTATGGCGGAGAGCGATCAGAGCGGCACAAACTACCGCGTAGTAGAAGAGGCGGGCGACTACGGATAGCGTCACATTCCAAGCAAAACTTCCGCCGATCGCCAAACCCCAGACTGCCGCAGCAAAGAAGAGGATTGAGAACCAGGGCGTGTGAAATCTGCGACTGACCTGGGCAAAAAGCTGGGGCAGATCGGCGCGTTGAGCGAGTGCGAAGGTGACTCGCGGCATGCCGAGCAGTTTGGCGCTTAAATAACCATAAACCGAAATGAGCGCCCCAATTGCTACCAACTTCGCTCCGCGATTGCCCATGGTGACGCGCGCGACCTCGGCCAAAGGACGATCGGTGGTGGCTCCGGGGCCGAGGACTCCGACGACGACCCACTGCACGAGCGCATAAATTGTGGTGCAGGCGATGAGCGCAACTGCCAGCGCGAAAACGGTGTCGCGCGCAGGATTCTTTGCTTCGCTCATGGGGGCGAGCGCCGATTCGAATCCGCCGTAGGCGAAGATGAGTAGCACCATCGCCTTCATCCATGCGCTCGCGGGAAAAGCTGGTGAGCCGCTGGCTGAAGAGACAATCGCGGGATGGACGATGGTTAGTGCGGCTCCGGCTAGGATGACCATGAGCAGCGGAAGGAGTTTTGCGACCGTGAAGATGCTGCTGACCGCAATTCCCTGCCGCGCACCGAGAACATTGATGAGCGCCAGCAGTCCGATTAATAGAGTCAAAATGGCGAAGCGCGGCCACGGGTCCTTTGCGGCCGGCCAGAACTCGGCGAGGTAAATGACGAACAAATTTGCGTTCGCCGCGGGAGCGGCAGTCTGAGAAAGGTAGAGCATCCAGCCGACGAGGATTCCGATGAAGCGGCCGAAGGCGGTGCGCGCGTAAAGGTAGGGGCCGCCGGCGTCGCAGAATTGCGAGGCAACTTCGGCGAAGCAAGCCATGATTATGGCCATGGCGGCACCGGCAATCAAGACGGCGAGCACGCTGCGCTTGCCGAGCAGAGCGGCGACGACGGCGGGCAATCCGAAGATGCCGCTGCCGATAATGGAGTTGACGGCGAGCGCGGCGAGGCTCCAGCGGCCAATGGCTCGGACGAGACTGGTTTTGCCGATGCTTGTCTGCGTCGCGCCTGATCGCGTCATGTCAGTTTGCATTGCGCTAATTTGTGCCGGTGAGTATGCGATGCCACATCGCGAATTGTTTGTATCACACCCTCACGCTCGCTTAGATTAAACTTCTTGAGGGCCGTGAGGCGATAACCATCCGAAACGGCCCGTGGGAGCGTACTTCGACGTGGCCGCATCGATTTCTGACATCAGGCTCTTACTCAAAGTTAAATCCCTGCCCAAATCCTCCGATTCCCGGCGCGTCTTTATAGCGGGAGGAACGGGCTATATCGGCAGCGCGCTGCTGCCGATTCTGCTGGAGCGGGGGCATCGTGTGCGCGTATTGGTGCGTCCCGGGTCGAAGGCTCAACTGCCGGCCGAATGCGAAGTTGTCTCGGGCGATCCGCTGGACGCGAACAGCTATCGGCAGCTGATTCGGCCCGCCGATACCTTCATGCACCTGGTTGGCGTCGCGCATCCTTCTCGCGCCAAGGCGGTGGCGTTTCGCGCCATCGATCTGGCTTCGGCGCGCGAGGCCGTGTCCGCATGCGGAGAGCTTGGAGTGCAGCATTTCATCTATTTGAGTGTCGCGCATCCGGCACCTCTGGGGATCATGAAGAACTTTATTGCGTCGCGGGCGGAGTGCGAAAGGATGATCCAGGAGCAGCGGCTCAACTGCAGCATTCTGCGGCCGTGGTACGTGCTGGGACCGGGGCGACGCTGGCCTTATTTGCTGCTGCCTTTTTATAAAGTGTGCGAGTGGCTTCCTTTCGCGCGCGCTACTGCCTTGCGGCTGGGGCTGGTTACTCTTGACGAGTTGATACTGGCGCTGATCAATGCGGTGGAATCACCCGTGCAAGGCACCCGCATTATCGAGGTTCCGGCAATCCGCGAGGCCGGGATGCATTTGTCGCGACAAGCGGCGCGCAAGACGGCTTGACCCTTCTGCTGAAATCGACTGCCTAGCGCGGCTTTCGACCCAAAGTAACTTCAATTACCGAAGCTCATGCACACGGGGAATCTTTGTGGTCTGGCTGCGGGATGCGATCTTGATAGGGAAGCATGAGTCGGGAAATGCTGCGTCGGGACGGAAAGGGCCATATGGATCGCGAGAACCGGGAGAGCATGGAAGACATTCATCTTCGCATTTTGCGCATCACGGATGATTTACGCGTGATCCAGCGCGAACTGAATTGCGCCGCGATGCAAGCACCGACCGATCCGGAACTGATGGAAGCGCTTGCCGATCCGCCGGAGATGGAGTCGATACAGGTGCTGAAATCGGCACTCGATCAGATGCGGCACTTTCTGTGGTTTTACATGCAGGTGGTGACGAGCGATTCTGAGATGGGGGAGAAATTCCGCCAGACGCTGCGCCAGGAGGCTCCTTTGCAAGCTCCGGAAAAGGAGCAACAGTTTCAGAGCGCAACCGATGCCATCATGCTGCGCTACCTTGCCGATAGCAAGTTCCGCAAGCCCAACTGAGCGCACTCTCAGCGCGCGCGAGCCGCAGTTCGAGCCAGCCCCAATAGCGCAGCGGTGAGCCGCCGGGCGCCCCACAAGCTAGAATCCCGGAGAGTATCGGTTGAAGTAAAATCTCCATCGTTGCCTAACTCTCCACAGATACATGTCGCCGAAGCCACCGACGCGCTTGCTATTACGCGATTGGTGAATGATGCATTCCGCTCCGAGCGTTTTTTTGCCACTGCCGATCGCACCGATCCCGAGAAAGTTGCCAGCCTTCTTCAAAAGGGAAAATTCCTGGTGCTGTTTGAAGATGAAGCGCTGGCTGGTTGCGTTTATGTCGAATTGCGCGGGGAACGAGGTTACTTCGGGTTACTGGCTGTCGATCCGCGGCGGCAGCGGTCGGGAATCGGCAGGCGGCTGATTGCGGCCGCTGAAGAGCATTGCCGTTCGGCTGGATGCCGGTTCATGGATCTTACTTTTGTGAATGTGCGGAGGGAGCTGCCTGGCTACTACCAGCGCCTTGGCTATGTCGAGAATGGCACACTGCCGTTTCCGGCAGATCAAGTGGCTAGGATGCCTGTGCACCTGGTGCGAATGTCTAAGTCGCTGTGAGGTTCTGCCGTCCCCCAAAAAAACGGGCGCGTTGTAACGCGCCCAATTTACGGAGGAACAAAGTTTCAAGGACGACAATTTGTTCAGCAGGACAAACTCAATCTCCAGTCCTCAATTCCTAATAATCCGGTCTTAATACCTAGCGTCCAAAGCCAGCGGACTGCATGGACTGTCGCGAGATGTCGGCGGTCGACGCGATTCCCTGCATACGCAATTTGAATTCATCGGCGTTTGAGGCGCTCTCGAGGGCGGTCTCGTAATTCACGAGGCCTGCCTGGAACAAATCCCAGAGCGACTGATCGAAGGTTTGCATGCCGTATTGCGATGTGCCGGAAGAGATGGCGTCGCGGATGGCGCGCGTCTTTTCGGGCACGAGGATGCACTCCCGAATGTAAGCCGTAGTGACCATGACTTCAACGGCGGGCACGCGGCCTTCGGCGTCGGAACGGCGCACCAGGCGCTGGCTGACGATGGCTCGCAAGACGGCGGCGAGCTGGAGACGAATCTGTTTCTGCTCGGGCGGCGGAAAGATAGCGATGATTCGGTTGATGCTTTCGACGGCATCGAGCGTGTGCAGGGTGGAGAAAACCATGTGACCGGTTTCGGCGGCGTGCAGCGCGGTGCCGATGGTTTCGAGATCGCGCATTTCGCCGACGAGAATGACATCCGGGTCTTGACGCAGAGAAGCGCGCAGGGCAGCGCCGAAGGAAGGCGTATCCACTTCGATCTCGCGCTGATTTACGTATCCCTTCTTGTCGCGATGCAGGAATTCGATGGGATCTTCGATGGTGATGATGTGCTCGGCGCGGGTCGAGTTGATGCGGTCAACCATGGCGGCCAGAGTGGTCGATTTGCCGGAGCCGGTGACGCCGGTGACAAGCACGAGGCCGCGCGGCATGTCGCAGATCTGCTCGACAACCTTTGGCAGGAACAGTTCATCGAGGGCGCGAATTTTGGTCGGAATTACGCGGAGCACCAATCCGACGTTACCGCGCTGCTGGAATACGTTCACACGGAAGCGACCGAGGCCAGCGACGCCGTAGGCCATGTCGATTTCGGTGGTCTCTTTGAATTTTTGCTTTTGGCGCGCCGACATCATGCTGAAGGCCATGTTCAACATGTCTTCGGCGGAGACGCGAGCCTGATCGGTCAGGGGCACGAGATCGCCGTCGATGCGGAGGTGAGGATAGTTTCCGACCTTGAGGTGCAAGTCGGAGGCGCGGCGCTCCATGGCCATGCGGAGCAAGTCGTCAATATTCATGCAGGAGGGACTCCCAGCTACAGTGGCTATCATCACAGGAATAGGCGTGGCGGACGAGATGACGGAGGTAACTGCACCATAGGGCGTGGGTGGTGCTTTTCGGTTGACTGGAGAAATAGGCAGCAGATGGGTTAGATCAAGGGCATTTACCACAGGGTACACAGGGGGACACGGGGAGAGCTTAACAAAAAGGCCGCCCTCTCGGGCGGCTGATTTCCGGAGCTAAACGGCTAAGCGGCTGCTTGCAATGGTTCGTCGAAACTGCCTCCGTAGATTGCGGGGACTTTCGAGCCCATGGGACGGAGGTAGGTGGCCAGTTCGCCTCGGTGATGAATGCTGTGGTTATTCTCGAAGCCTAGATAGAACACAGCGGGAAAGTTGAACATGAAGAACTTCACCGGGGTGAGCAATTGTTCGGCGGAGAGTGCCTGGACTTGCTTGATGCCGCGTTTGACGTTCTTGTCATACCAATCGACGAGAGCCGCGACCGTCTCGGGCTTGTCGGGTGCCGAGCGCAAGGGGGTGGCAAACTGTAGATCGGCGATGGAGTTCAGGAACTGGACGTCGGTGTTGGCGAGATGCCAGGCGAGTTCCCATGCGGTGCGGGCGTGGGGGTCTGGGCGATAGTCTCTTTTCGCTTCGGGAATAGCGGCGATTACTCTTTTGGTGATTTCGAGTTCCCGGGCAACACCATCGAGCATCATGGCGCGGTAAGCCAGGGCAAATTCAGGAGTGGGAGCGGGCATAAAGAGTCTCCTTATAGGCTGGGGTTTTTGGGAAACAACGGGGTCGCCTGTAATCAGGCGGGCTTAACTATAGTCCAAGAGAAGAGAAAGGGCTACTGGCTGTGGGGAACGTTGGCAAATTTCATTCCTCCAAGTCCGCGGAACATCCCGATCAATCGCGGGTTATCATTAGCTGTCGTAACGGTGCCGGAAATAAGTATGTCTAAGGATGTTTTGTTATTGCCTCTGTACGAAATTGCGCTTCATCGCGTTTTGCCGGCGCTTGGAGTTTTGCTTATCAGCTCATTTGCTGGCGCTTCGTCTCCGGAACCTGCCGGGCCATTGGTTGTTGACGACAGCAGCCATGTGGTGGTTATGGAGTACGAGGCATGGTTTGGTCCGAAGGCAGTAACTTTTCAAGGTTTCCCCGCGATGCCGTTCTTGCAGTCGGCGGATATGCAAGCGGTGGGAGGCGGTTATGACAGCGCCGATCCGGCAGTTATCAAGAAGCATGTTGCATGGCTGGAGAGCCTGGGCGTTGACGCCGTCATTGCTGACTTGACGAATAACGTGAGCTGTATCTTCGATAGCGAGTGGTTCGTCGAGAAGTATGTCAAGAGTTGCACCCCGGCTTTCCGTAGTTATAACCAGAACATTCGTGACAATACCGGCAATCTTTATCCGGCGTGGTCAGGACTGGGCACGCCGCTGAAGCTGATTCCTCTGCTTGGAGGCAGCGAGCAGAATGTTTTGATTCCGGATCAGGATGGAAAGAACGCGCTGGAAAAAGAGATCGCATACTTTGGCGCGCGCATGAATCGCTATCCGGATCGGAACGTGATTTACGAAGGCAAGCCGCTGATGCTCGTTTTCCTGGGCGCGGCGCAGGACCCGAATCCTGAAGATCATCCTCTATGGTTTCGGATCGAACAGTTCTTGCAACGTCATCCGGAAATCGGTAAGCGATATACGTTCAAGCTGATTGCGGGATATTTGGACAGCCAACCGGGGTTATGGGCAACACCGGGCACGCCTACGGGGCCGGTGGAAATCAATCCTGCGTATGGTTTTTGGAGTTGGGTTGACCGGCTCAATCCCACTTGCACGGAGCCATCATGCCCGTACTATCCTTCTTACAATCAGGTGGGCTCGAGAGTGGAGAACTTCACCGCTTCGATTGCCACGGCTGGGCAGACCGGATGGGGCTGCCCTGATCCGAATGCGCCGCCTTATTGTCCGGATGACGCTCTCCGGTACGGAAACGATGGGAACTACGATACCTTCGATGCCTTCATGGTTTATGCGAAACAGCTGGAGCCTATTTTCCTGATCATTCACCAGTTCAATGAGTTCGCGCGGCCGGACGAGGGGTTCGATGCCGACACCAATGACGAGATTGAACCGGCAAATTTGTGGGGGAATGATCTGGCGATCGTGCGGGCGCAGATTAAGGATTACCGGGCCGGGAGCCGGTGACCGCGTAACAACCGCATCCGTTCTCGCTGGCTCGAAGCGCGTTGGTCGTGCAAACAAAAATACAGAGGTCCTTCGCTTCGCTCAGGATGACAACGAATTTTTGATAGGCAGCTATACGCCTACTGGTTGCTTCGATCCGACTGGAACGGGAGTGAGCCAATCGTAGCGGTCGGCTTTCTCGCCTCGAACTATTCCGTAAAACTCGGCTTGCAAAGCTTTGGTCATGGGGCCGAGCGTGCCCTTGCCAATCGTGATTTTGTCGACGGAGCGGATGGGGGTGATTTCGGCGGCGGTGCCGGTAAAGAAGACTTCGTCGGCGATGTAGAGCGATTCGCGGGGAATCTGCTGCTCGACGATTTTGATGCCGAGGTCGCGCGCGAGTTGGAGGACTGAGTCGCGCGTGATGCCGGGAAGAACGGAGTTGCCAAGCGGAGCGGTTTGCAGGACTCCGTTGCGAACCACGAATAGGTTCTCGCCGGAGCCTTCGCTGACAAAGCCGTTTACATCGAGGGCGATGCCTTCGGCGTAGCCGTTCATGATGGCTTCCATCTTGATGAGCTGCGAGTTCATGTAGTTCGCGCCGGCTTTGGCCATGGTGGGCAGGGTGTTGGGGGCGATGCGCGTCCAGGAAGAAATGCAAACGTCGGCGCCTTCGCTCGAATCGTGGCCGAGATATTTTCCCCAGGGATAATTGATTATGTAAATTTCGGTGGGCGAGTTGAAGGGATTGACGCCAACCTCGCCGTATCCGCGAAGAACCACTGGGCGAATGTAGCAGGGCCAGACGGCGTTGTGAGTGACCAGTTCGACCATGGCGCGGATCAGTTCCTCGCGCGTGAAAGAGAGCTCGATGCGGTAAATGCGGGCGGAGTCGATGAGGCGCTGCATGTGTTCAGAGGCGCGGAAGATGGCGGGGCCGCTCGGCAGGGCGTAGCAGCGAATGCCTTCGAAAAGCGACGAGCCGTAGTGGACGACGTGAGACATCACGTGGAGCGTGGCGTCATCCCAGGCGATGAGCTTGCCGTTGTGCCAGATTTTGTCCGTCTTCTGAATGGCCATCAAGACTCCTTCGCTCACGAGTGTCTTCGCCTGCGAGTATCGCGGGATTCTTCGCGCGATTGGGGCTTGGACGATCGCAGAATTTCTTTTCAGAAGCTCTGGCTGCCCAATGGAATTATAACGTGGAAGCGGGATGGGGCAGCGAAATCGCGCGTGCGGATTTTTCGATGCTTATGAGCGGAGTCAGCGAATGGAACAGTCTGCTAAAACTCGCTTGACGCGCGCTAGTTTCCCAGCGGCTAAACAGTTTGCTGAAAAACTCGCTCTTGCTCTTGGGCGGCGGCGCAGGGGTGAAGCGCTGCGCCACCGAAAAAGAAGGGCGCGTTGTGCGAACAGTGTGATCTCCCACTCTTGCGCAAAGAACGCGCAAGAATGGGGTACCCTCAGTTAATAGTTAGCGAATCGCGATAATGTTGTTGGCTACGAAACCGCCTTCACCAGCTACCATCAGGCGCATGGTGATGCGTTCGGCTTTGTAGTGATGGGTGCGATGCAGTAGGTAGACGACTCCGACAGCGGCGCCGTATCCCAGGGCCGAACCGGCGGCTTCTCCGGCGGCGCCACGGGTGACGAAGGGGCGCATGACGGGATTCATTTCATGGAGACCCTCGTTGAGGCCGCGCTGGGTGGTGATGGCGTCGGCGGCGACGAATCCGGCGAGGATGCTGAGGTTGACCTTGTTCTCGATGGTCAGGAAAGGCTGCTGGACGGGAGCCTCGGGAAGCGGTGCGGTATTAGTGGCCAGGAAGTTTTGCGCCTGCATGGCGCTCGTGGAAAGAACCGCCAGCACGATCACCGAAAGTAGATACTTCATCCGGTCTCCAGTGGTAGAGGGACTTGGTACAAGGAGAGTAAGTGAGGGGGACACCAAAGTACATGGCCCAATTGCGTAGGAAGGATGACCTTTTGGTAAGAGTAACTGTCGTTACTGGCGAGTAACTTGCTTCATCGGCGTCCCGTTTTGGGAATTGGGCTTTGAGCAACAAACTTAACCACGGGGCGACACAGGGGCACGGCGGAAACACGCCGCTTCATTCTTCCGTCTTTCCTCTTTTGCGTTTACTGAGTTTAGGCTAGATTGCTACTCAGCAGGCGTTCCAGAACGCGTAGGGGCGAGCGTTCGGGGTCTTTCATGGCGGTGACGGGCAAGTAGAAGGTCTGCTCGAAGGCGAACTGGCCGGACATGGCGGCGTGGGAGACAGAATCGGTGTAACAGATCCAGGTGGTGCCGGGCGGGATCGCAAGCTTGGTTTGCGGGACTTTCGACTGGTAATTCTCATCCGCTTTCATGTGGTCATGAATACCCAACATGAAATGGTCATAGGCGGTGCGCTTGCCTTTCACGATGTGGAGCCGATAAAGGAGCGCGGCGACAACTGGGCGAGGAGGCTTGATTCCAGGGAGGAAATGGGTCGCCGCCTGCTCGAACTTCTCGCCAACGCGCCAAACGCGGGGCATTTGGGGATGGACGTTGGTGAAGACGCGTAGAATTCGGAGGCCCTGCAAGGGTCGAGAGGGAAAGGCATCGACGTGGAGGCGGGTGTCGTCGTGACGCCAGGAGGTCGAGCGTCCGGCAATCTCGGCGGGGCGGAAGCTGGTGAATCCGGGCGTTAAATGGTCGGCGTAAGTGGGGCACAAGGACTTCATCAGGCTCGATCGCCTGTACGTGGAATAGCGCTGCAACATGGATAGCAGAGCGGCGCGGTCGGAGCCCTGAAAGCTCGTACCCTTCAAGATGCCGGAGTCGGGACGGAAGCTGATGTTTTTGGAGTCAGCGTCGAGGCAGTCGGGAGAGAGAAAACGGCGCTCCGACTCGGAGAACTCGAATGGAAGCTCTGGCGCGTAGAGGAGCTTGCCGGTTTCGAGGGCATCTGCGGCCTTGGCGACGATGTCGGGATTGAATGGTCCTTGCCAGGACGTAATGTGGAGGGGCTCGAGGATTTCCATTTCGGATACATCTTAAGGTCTGAAGGGCTCGGCGGCAAAACGGGAGTAGCTGGCGCTGCATGAATGTGTTTCGTCCTTGTGTCAGATCAACGTCCGGCTTTCAGACCGATCGGCAGTGGTTTCTTGAGCGCGGCGGCAAGGGCGAACAAACGGCGCACGCTTGTGCAAACGCCTGCTTACGACAGTTATCTGCATCCAGTTGTTCGGGGGCTCCGTTTTGATCAGAGTGAGTGGTGGAATTGGGTCTGGGACTAATGCCTCACTATGCTGGCAAGCACTCCGTTCAATGAATCCTGCCATGCATGGGCGATCATTCCAGGGCGAACGCTTCCGCGCCAATAGGCTAGAATCCCGAACATTGCTCCGTACAGGCCGATCAGAATCACCATTCGCAAGCCCTGGTACGCGTGAGCCGCGCCGAAGGCTGCGGCAGAAAGAAGAATGCCGGCGGGAGCGCTCTTAGTCAGGGCCATGAACTGCCGCTGTAGGTAACCCCGAAAGATCGTCTCCTCGCAAATACCGGCGGTAACTGAGAGCGCTATCCATAATGTCAGTTCGATACCTCGCTGCGGGAGCATGGACACATTGCGACCCAGCGCGGTGATTCGCAGGAGCCAGCCAAATATCCAGAGGAGCATTGCCGCAACGATCCAGAACCCAGCGGCGATTCCAAGATCCCGGATCACTTGGCGGACAGAACGCCAATGTTCTCCGAGAACGATGAGAACAGACGTGCCGCTACGCCAAACGCCCGCCACTACGAGAACGAACAAGAGCCATTCAAAGAAAAGAGTGACTACATAAAAGCGCAGGCGGTTCGGATTAGCCGCCGCGCTCAATTGATCTGCAAAGCTCTTATGCCAGATCGCCCAACCGCCCAGCGCGGCGAGCACGACAATCGTGTGGATTGGGCTAGCAACTTGGGGATAGCGGTCTGGTGCGGACTGAGCCAGAGCAGAAGTCTCCATGGTTACCTCGTCCAGCCAGAATGCCACGTTCGAGCACTGTATCAGCCCTTGGGTGCCGCGATTCGCCGATAGGAGTCCCACGGTAGCACTGGCCCCGCCGGTCGTCTGAGCAAGAGTGCTCACAGTCAAAACCTGTGTGCGAAAAGGTCCACGTGTTCGCCGTCATCCGAATAGCTGTTGTAACATCGCGATTACACTCACAACCGGGGTTCTGAGTGTAAACGCCTGTTAACGACACTTAACCGATGAACCGGCCCCAGAGGTGGGTATAATCCGTCGCGTGGAGATTTCATGCCAACTAACCGAGGACGACTACCGACAAGGATATAAGGCCTTTCGTCGGAGGAAGACATCTTCGTTGTGGCTTAATCGGATAGGCTATGTCTGTCTTTTCCTCGTTCTCCTTACGGCGTTGCGTGAATCGATCTTCGGCCCCGACAGGAGTTTTCCTAACCTCGCTCTGCTTTGGGGTCTCTCGGCGTTTTGGGGCTACTGCCTGTGGTATGCACCTCGCTATGCCTCTAAAAGGATGATCAAGGGCAGTCCGAGCGCATCCTTGCCGCACACCATGGATATATCAGAGGAAGGTTTTCACTCTCGGACCTCGGTTGGCGAGAGTCGGCTAACATGGCAGCAATTTATTGGCTGGCTAGAAGTTGATCGTGTGTTTGCACTGTTTCCATCGCCCCTGACTTTCTTTCCCATTCCGAAGCGTGCGATGAGCAGCGAGCAACAAGAGGAGCTGAGAAGCATTCTTCAAAAGAAAGTCTTAAATAAGATATAACCTCCAACTCCCAAGGCGACTGTGTAGTTGGCGTAACATCGCGATTACACTCATTTAAGAGATCGGAATGCTGTCGGCTGATTGCAGCACCGAGGGGCGTTCAGACGAGAAACGGGGGATCGCGGTGACTCCCGCCGACCCGGTCTAGATAAGAATCCCCACCCTAACCTCGCACGGGACGCGACGTTAAGGATGGGCGCCGACTCTCGAAAAGGTACATTGTGCGCGCAGTGTGATCTCCCACTCTTGCGCAAAGAACGCGCAAGAATGGGGCACCCCCGGTCAGGTGATTCTAGGGCAGGCCGACTCCTAGCAACTGCTGGCTAGTGGCGCCAGATTTTCTGCGCGGGATGGATGTCGCCGGTCTCTGCGGTCGCGTTGGTGCCATGAGGCGGTGCGACGGTCGCGGCTGCCGGAACTAACGCTGGTGGCTCGGGCTTGGCGCCTATTTCGTCTCCGCGGAAGTAGCGGCCTTTGTTTTTGGCCTCTTGCATTTCGGGCATGGCGGTGTAGGGCTTGGAGTAATCGTTGTTGGCATTCCAGAAGAGAAATCCTATGCCGCCTTTTTGTTTGGCTACCTCGATTTGGACCTCAACATATTGCGGCGAGTAGGTCTTGGTGCGCCAGGCGAAGGCTTGCAGCCAGGGGCGAATGACTACATTGCTGTCTTTGGTGATGAGCTTGAAGCGATCCATAGACTCGCCTATGAAATGCTCGGGCGCGTCTCCGGGGTGGGCGATGCCATCCATGCCGAAGAAGTGCGAGGGGTAGATCATGGGCGAGAGCACGTCGCAATGTTTGGCCATGGCTACGATGTCCTGGCCGGTGTGCGCTAGGTCGACGGGACGCTGCCAGGCCATGACTCCGAAGACGTTTAGGGAGAGCAGGACGCCGGTGGGATGGATCTGCGCGTAGGCGCGATCGAGGAAGTTGGCGATTACGTCGCTGCGCTGCATTTGCTTCGCTGGTGCAGCGGTTGAATCTTTGCACGAGGCGTTCTTGGCGAGGTCGGCGGACGCGACCGTTTGGAGTGAGGCGGGGGAATGCATAGGTCCTTCGCTTCGCTCAGGATGACACAGACTCGCCTGATATGTGAAGGCGGCATCTTTCTGGTCGCCCTCGGCGGGAAAGCGGACGTAATCGAATTGGACTTCATCGACGCCGGATTGGGCTACGAATTTGGCCAGAGCTATGTCGTAGTCCTGGACTTTGGGGTTCGAGGGATCGGTCCAGACTAGTTTGCCATTTTCGCGCCAGGGTTCGCCGGTGCGGCGCGACTTCACGGCTAGTTCGGGATGCGTGGTGACCAGGTGCTCGTCGCGGAAGATGGCGATGCGGGCGATGGCGTGCATGTTTTCGGAATGCAGGAAGTGAATGAGCTTGGGCAGATCGGAGATGTAGTGGCGCTGGCCCGTGGCTAGTGGATGGTCGAAGGCGATGTTGACGATGCCATCGCTATCCTTGATATCGAAGACGACGGCGTTGCCGCCGACCTCGCGCCAGTGGCGGATGATGCGCTCGCCGTGCTCGCTGCCGGCCATGACTCCGGTGAGATAAATGGCGCGGACTTCGAAAGTGCTTGCAACTGGGACCGATTTCTCTACAATTGGCGATTCGAGAATTCCGGGGATGACGATCTGCACCCCGGATTTCAGGAAGACCCCCTGACGGTTGTGATTGGCATCGCGGATGGCTTCGGCCAGTTCGGCCGAGGTGAGGTACTTAGTGCGCTTCAGATATTTGCGGGCGACGGAGGGGATGCTGTCTCCGCGCTGGGCGACGTAAACGTCGGAGCCGGGCGGAGCGATTAGAGGCTCGGCGGGCTCGGTCTTCTTATTAGTATTCGCGGCGTTGGCCTTCACCTGTATCAACTGCAGGGCGTGGGGATTCTGTACGGCGGCGGCGGGTGGAGACAGTAAGAAGCTCGATACAGCCATGCGAAGCATGACGGCTGCGATGCTGGTGGTGGAGACGCGCGGTAGCGAGAGTTGTTGCAGTAACCGTCTAGCCATTGAAAATCGGGACAAGTAAGTTCTCCAAGATAGTAAAGCTTTACCATTGTGCACCAGCGGTAACCTGAGGTGCCACGTTACTTGCGGCCAAGCGGGATTTGGTTGGCGGACATGGGCGGACGGGTCGGCGGCTGATGGAAAGTTCCAGCAGACTGCAAAGTATTGCTCTTGGGGAAACTGTGGGTATCTTGGCCAATCTCTCGTGAACCGGGCTAGCCGCATCTAAAACGATGAGAACCGGGGAATTACGGCGCTTCCGAAGGATGGCTAGCGGCTTGCACAAGGAGAGAGTGGGTGGAGAAGCAGCAGCCTACCTCCCAGATGACAAAAATGAGCAATTTCGTAGAAAACTTGCAGTTCTCCGAAAGGAAACAGGGGCCCGAGACGATGAGAACCAACCTGGCAACCGTGCTGGATCCGAACCGCCGCAGCAACGACGCTCGTGACTTTGAGGCTGGCCTGCGCCGCAAGATTGTTGGGCAGGACCAGGCGATTGAGAAGGTCGCGGAAATCTATCAGATGTTTCTGGCCGGGTTGAATGCGCCGGGGCGTCCGGTGGGTAACCTGCTTTTCCTGGGGCCGACGGGCTCGGGCAAAACGCGCGTGGTGGAGGCGGTTGCGGAGTCGCTTTTTGGCGACGCGCGCGCCTGCATCAAGATCGATTGCGCAGAGTTCCAGCATTCGCATGAGATCGCGAAATTGATCGGCTCGCCTCCGGGATATTTGGGACACCGCGAGACGCATCCGCTGCTGACGCAGGAAGCGCTTAACCAGTGGCACACGGAGAAGCTGAAACTGTCGATATTGCTCTTCGACGAAATCGAGAAGGCTTCGGACTCGTTGTGGCAGTTGCTGCTGGGGATTTTGGACAAAGCGACGCTGACGCTGGGCGATAACCGGCGCGTCGATCTTTCGAGTTGCATCATTATCATGACGTCGAACCTGGGCGCGGCGGAGATGAGCGGCTTGGTCGATGGCGGCCTGGGCTTTGCACCGAAAGTGGTGCAGGTAGACAATTCGCTCGACGACAAGATTAACCGGTCGGCTGTGGACGCGGCGCGGCGCAAGTTTGCTCCGGAGTTCATGAACCGCATCGACAAAGTGGTCGTGTTTAAGACGCTGCGTTCCGAGCATCTGCAACAGATCCTGGAAATCGAACTGGGGATGGTGCAGCAGCGTGTGCTGATGGCGGCGGGTGCGCATCAGTTTGTATTTAACTGCACGCCGCAGGTGAAGAATTTCCTGCTGGCGGAGGGGACCGATCCGAAGTATGGAGCGCGGCACCTGAAGCGGGCGATTGAACGGCATCTCGTGTTTCCGCTGGCGAACCTGGTAGCGACGGGGCAAGTAAAGCTTGGGGATTTCATCCGCGTCGATATGCTGGGCGAGAGCAAGCTGACGTTTGTGAAAGAAGCGGAAGGCGCGATGGTTCCGGTGTTGCTCGAACGCTACGGGGCGGCGGCGGCAATGCCGGCTGCAGTGGCGGCGAGAGCGGCGCGTCCGATCATTCAGCGCAAGGAATTTGGCGCGGGATCGCTCAACGAGAATAAGTAAGAGCGAGAATTTTTAATCAAGTTGCTGGTAGGTGGGCACCGCGTGGGCGGTGCCCTTTTTTATTTGCGATTGCGCGGAAAATTTCTTCGTTAGCAATCTTGTTGGACGTTTACATGCGAACGATCGAGGGCGCTCACCGAGGGGCAGCCTAGCAAGGTTAGAGTGCGCGTGAGATCGTCGCGCAGGATTTCTAGCGCGCGAGCTACGCCGCGCTCGCCGGCCGCGCCAAGACCATAGGCATAGGCGCGACCACAGAGGACGGCGCGGGCTCCGAGACAGAGCGCCTTGACCACATCGGCGCCGCGGCGAATGCCACTATCCATCAATACTTCCGCTTGGCCGTTGACTGCGGCGACAATTTCAGGCAGCACGCGCAACGATGGGGGAGCGCCATCGAGCTGGCGTCCGCCATGATTCGAGACCACGATGGCGGCGGCGCCTTCGTCGACAGAGCGGCGCGCGTCTTCGTCGGTGAGCACGCCTTTGATGACGATGGGACCGGGCCAGAGCTCGCGGATCCAGCGTAGATCGTTCCAGACGAAGTGTCCGCGTCGGAGGGCGGTGTGAGCGTGGCTGACGCGCAATTCGCGGCCATCGGGCATGACAATGTTGGGCATGGTGGGAAGTCCGCCATCGAGCAGAAAGCGAGTGAGCCAGCGCGGGTGGGCGAAGAGCTGCGGCAGGTAAGGAATTTTCGACCACGGGCTGCCGCGCAGCAACACTTCCATGCCGCCACGCGCTTCGCGTTCGCGGAGGCCGAGGACGTTGGTATCGATCGAGATCACGAGAGCCGAGTAACCTGCGGCGCGGGCGCGGCGCAGCGCGTTTTCGCCAGGTTCTCGTCCTCCGGTTAAGTAAAGCTGATACCACATGGGGCCGGTCGACGCGGCCTTGACTGCTTCGAGGCGGTGGCCGGAAACGGTGGAGAGAATGCACGCGGTGCCGGCTGCTCCGGCGGCACGGGCGGCGCCGATTTCGCCGTCCGGATGCATCACGCGGCAATAGCCTACGGGAGCCAGCAGTATAGGCATGGAAAGTTCGTGGCCGAGGACGCGGGTGCGGAGGTCGCAGGGAGGATTCGAAACGGCCTGGCGGGGGCGGAAAGTGACGGCTTCAAAGGCGCGGCGATTTTCGCGCATGGTTACTTCGGCTTCGGCGCCCCCATCGATGTAGTCGAATACCACTTGCGGCAGGCGGCGATGAGCGAGGGAACGCAGGTCCTCAATGTTGATGGCGCGGGCGACTTTGGTCATGTAGCGGGCCTTCGGGAGACGGCGGTCGCGCTCACAGCGCAATATCTGGCAATCAATTGCTGGTCGCGAACAAAGGTTGCGGAATTATTCCTTGTCTTTGGCAACGTCCAGCCGCGACTCGGCGCGCCGCAGCGCATCTTCCGCGCGGGCGTAGTCGACGTTGGCGGCATTGCTCTTGAGGCGCTCTTCGGCGCGCTCTTTCGCTTTCTGGGCGCGCGCAACGTCGATTTCCTGGGGACGCTCGGCGGCCTCCGCCAGGATGGTGACTTTGTCGGGCAGAACTTCGGCGAAGCCCCATGCTACCGCGAGCGTATGCGTTGTGCCATTTGACTTGTAGGTGATTTCGCCGACACCTAACTCGGTGATTAGTGGGGCATGGCCGGGGAGAATTCCGAGATATCCGGTTGCCCCGGGAATCTGCGCCTCTTCTGCCGCGTCCTTTACCAGGAGGCGGGTGGGAGTTACTATCTCGAGTTGGAAAGTATCGGACATTTGGTGTAAGTCCTTCGTCGTTCGCTATTCGCCGCTCGCTTGTTAGTCTAACGACTAACGAATTACGACCAACGACTACTCTTATGCTGCTGCGCCTTTCATCTTCTCTGCCGTTTCCAGCACTTCGTCGATGGTCCCCTTCATGTAGAAGGCCTGCTCGGGAATATCGTCGTATTTGCCTTCTACAACGCCTCGGAAACCTTTTACCGTGTCGGCGATTTTTACGTAGCGGCCGGGGGTGCCGGTGAATTGTTCGGCTACGAAGAAGGGCTGCGAGAGGAACTTTTGGATTTTACGGGCGCGCGCTACCGTTACTTTTTGATCTTCACTGAGTTCGTCTATGCCGAGAATGGCGATGATGTCCTGCAGGTCTTTATAGGTCTGCAGTGTTTTCTTGACCATCTGCGCCACGTCGTAATGATCCTGACCAACAATTCTTGGATCGAGAATGCGCGAGGTGGAAGCCAGGGGGTCGACGGCGGGATAAATTCCTATCTCGGTGAGTGCTCGCGAAAGAACGGTTGTCGCATCGAGGTGGGCGAACGTCGTAGCGGGGGCTGGATCGGTTAAGTCATCGGCGGGTACATAGATCGCCTGAACTGATGTTACTGATCCCTTCTTAGTCGAAGTAATACGCTCCTGTAACTCACCCATTTCGGTGGCTAAGTTTGGTTGATAGCCGACGGCGCTCGGCATTCTGCCTAACAAGGCAGAAACTTCGCTGCCGGCTTGGGTGAAGCGGAAGATGTTGTCGATGAACAAGAGCGTGTCGCTGCCTTCTTCGTCGCGGAAAAATTCAGCTACAGTCAAGGCCGTAAGGGCGACGCGCAGTCGGGCTCCGGGGGGTTCGGTCATCTGGCCATAGATCAGAGCGGCTTTCGATTCAGCGGGCTTGCCGGGCTTGATAACTCCCGACTCACTCATTTCAAGCCAGAGGTCGTTGCCTTCTCTCGTGCGCTCGCCTACTCCGGCGAAGACAGAAAAGCCGCCATGCTGTTTGGCAACGTTGTTAATGAGCTCCATGATGACAACGGTCTTGCCTACGCCGGCGCCACCGAAGAGGCCGATCTTTCCACCTTTCAAGAAAGGCTGGATCAGATCGATAACTTTTACGCCGGTCTCGAACATTTCCGCGGTGGTGGACTGTTCATCGAACGCGGGCGCGAGGCGGTGAATGGGCATTCTCTTGTCGGAGGCGATTGGACCGAGTTTATCGACGGGTTCGCCGATGACGTTCATCACGCGGCCGAGCGTGCCGCGGCCTACGGGAACGGAGATGGGACCGCCCTGGTCGATCGCTTTCATGCCGCGCACCATGCCATCGGTCGCTTCCATGGCGACGCAGCGCACGCGGCCTTCGCCGAGATGCTGCTGGACTTCGAGGATGACGTTGATGGGGGACGGCACGGTGAAGCCGTCGCTGACAACACGAAGCGCTTGATAGATGGGAGGCATGGAGCCTTCGACGAATTGCACGTCGACGGCGGGGCCGGCTACTTGGATTACGTGTCCGATATTTTCTGGCATAGATGAAGTCTCTGGTCGCTGGTCGTTCGTCGTTCGCTGATTCTCGCTTCCTGCCACTTGATGTGGAACCGCAGATCCCTCGCTTCGCTCGGGATGACAAACCTTATTATTGTTATTGGGCTGCCACTATCATTGTGCTGCGGCTGCTCCACTTACTATTTCTATAATTTCCTTGGTGATCTTGGCTTGGCGCGCACGATTCATCACCAGGGTTAAGGAATCAATCATGTCGCTGGCATTGCTGGTGGCCGCATCCATGGCCGTCATGCGGGCGGCGTGCTCGGCGGCTACGGACTCCAGCAGCGCGTGAAAAATCTGAATACCGATGTATTTTGGAAGAATGCCCTGGAAAAGCTGTTCGGGCGGTTGCTCGTAAATGTAATCGACCGGCAAGGTCGCGAATTTGGCGGCGGCTTCGTCGACAGCTTTCGTGTCGGGTGGGCGCAGGCCGACGCCTTCCCCTTTCGCAGCTTCCATGCGCTGCTTGCGCTCCTCTGGAGTCGGTTCTTCGGCCATCTGGACATTGACTTCGCCTATGTCTTTGATGGGAAGCAGTCGCTCAACTACCAGGCGTTGCGCGATGACGGATTTGAATTCATTGAAGAGGAGGTAGACAGAGTCGATCTCGGCGCGAGTGTAGCGGGTTACGATGCTCTGGCTTAGTGTGTTGGCAAAGTTATATTCGACTTTGCCCAAAACTCCGACATATTCACCTACTATCTGAACTCGTCCGGATCGTTCGGGAGCGGCGGTGTCATTTGGGCGGAGGGACGCGACATCGGGCTGTTCTTTTTCGTCGGCGGTTTCATTGGCGGACACTTCGTCTGGCCGCTGGGGCGCAATCGGGTAGCGGCGACGCATGAAATCGCGACCCTTTCTTCCTATGCATTCTATGTCGATGTTCTGCTCCGGCTTTGACTGGATAAACTTCGACGCCATCTTCAGGATATTGGTGTTGAAAGCGCCGGCTAAGCCTTTATCTCCTGTAACTACAATGAGCAGAATATTTTTTTCGGGACGCTCGGCGAGCAGGGGATGACGTGGCTCTCCGGTTTTGGGATCGTAGGTATCGGCGCGCGAGACGAGCGACTTGAGAACACTGGTCAACATCTGCGAATAAGGACGCGCGGCCATGGCAGCCTCTTGCGCGCGGCGCAATTTGGCAGCGGACACGGTCTTCATGGCTTTGGTGATCTGCCGCGTGTTGACCACGCTGCGGATACGGCGCCGGATGTCGAGAATGTTGGCCATGGGTCAGTTGTCAGTTATCAGTTCCTGTTTCCCGGCCTTTTTTTCCATTAGACCCGAATAACTTGAACTGAAACACCCTTATTTTGCCGCTGCTTGCTTTGAATCTATGAATTGCTGTTTTGCCTCTTTTATAACTCTGGATAACTGGGCTTTTAGGTCGTCGTCTAGAACTTTTTTCTCCATTATTGAGTTGAGCAGGCCGGGGTTAGTGGTATCTACATACTTATATAGAGCCTGCTCGAAATCGCGGACCTGATTCACCGGCATATCGTCTAACACTCCGCTGGTGCCGGCGAAGATGATCAAGATTTGTTTGGAGAAAGGGAGCGGGCTGAACTGGCCTTGCTTCAGCAGTTCCACGAGGCGTTGGCCGCGGTTTAGCTGGGCTTGCGTGGCTTTGTCGAGATCGCTGCCGAACTGGGCGAAGGCGGCTAGTTCGCGGTACTGGGCTAATTCCAGTTTTAAAGTTCCGGCTACCTGCCGCATGGCTTTGATCTGTGCACTGCCACCTACACGACTTACTGACAATCCTACGTTTACAGCGGGGCGGACACCTTGGTTGAATAAGTCGGTTTCGAGATAGATCTGACCGTCGGTGATCGAAATTACGTTCGTCGGAATGTAAGCAGATACGTCGCCAGCTTGCGTTTCGATCACGGGCAGGGCAGTTAGTGAGCCTCCGCCATTTTCTTTGCTTAGCTTGGCGGCGCGCTCTAAGAGGCGCGAGTGGAGATAGAAGACGTCTCCGGGATAGGCTTCACGGCCGGGTGGGCGGCGGAGTAACAGCGATATCTCGCGATAAGAGGCGGCGTGCTTGGATAGATCGTCGTAGATACAGAGGGCGTGGCGTCCACTATCGCGGAAAAACTCGCCCATGGCACAAGCGGCGTAGGGCGAGATGTATTGCATGGGAGCGGGCTCGGAGGCGGACGCGGCAACGACTATTGTATATTCCATGGCGCCTGCATCTTCGAGGATTTTTACTACCTGCGCGATGGAGCTGCGCTTCTGACCGATGGCGTTATAAATGCAGATTAGGTTATTGCCTTTGCTGTTGATGATGGTATCGAGCGCGACGGCGGTCTTGCCGGTCTGGCGATCGCCAATGATAAGTTCGCGCTGGCCGCGGCCGATGGGGATCATGGAGTCGATGGCTTTCAGGCCTGTAGCCATGGGCTCGCGCACGGGCTGGCGATCGATGACGCCGGGGGCGATACGCTCTAACGGGATGAATTTGTCGGTGGCGATGGGGCCCTTGTCGTCGATAGGCTGGCCTAGCGAATTGACTACGCGTCCGATGAGGGCGTCGCCTACGGGGACGCTCATGATGCGGCCGGTGCGTTTGACTTCGTCTCCCTCTTCGATCTCGGTGTATTCGCCGAGGATGACGACGCCGACCTGATCTTCTTCGAGGTTCATGGCGATGCCGGCCACACCGTGCGGAAAGCTAAGCATCTCTCCAGCCATTACTTTGTCGAGGCCGTAGACACGGGCGATGCCATCGCCGAGGGTAATAACGGTGCCAACTTCGTCGACCGCAATTTTCGATTCGTAGTTCTCGATTTGCTCGCGGATTAGTTGCGTGATTTCGTCTGCTTTGATTTGTGCCATAAGTCAGCTCTTGGCTCTTAGCTGTTAGCTTTTAGCTCTTGTACTGCAGCCGTTGCGCTTCAGGCCAAGAGCTAATAGCCAACGGCTAGCTCTCTACTAACTGCTCCCTTATTCTCTCTAACTGGCCTTTTACCGAACCGTCGTAGATAGTGCTGCCTACCTGTACTACTGCTCCACCTAAGAGCGAAGCGTCTTGTTCGTATCTTGCCCTTACTTTTTTGCCGGTCATTTTTGCTATCTCGGCCTCGAGCAGATGTTTTTCGGGATCGGTGAGCTGTCGCGCGCTACTTACTTCGGCTTCGGCGAAGCCCTGGCGATCGTTTAATTCCTGCTCTAATTGCTTCAGGATTTCGCTGAAGAGACCTAACCTTCGATGATCCGTTATTACTGCAACAAAATTTCTTACTTGCCGGGTTATATCTAGTTTGGCGCCAATGGCATTGAGTACGGCGCGCTTGCGGTCTCCGGGAATGGACGGGTTTTCGAGGACGCGGCGCAACTGATCGCTTTGCCTGAGCAGAGCTTCCATTCCGTACAACTCGCGCAGGGCACGGTCGGGATCGAGTTGATTGGCCGGCTTCAAGACTACATCGGCGAAGGCGCGGGCGTAGGTGCCTACTACGGAAGCCACTTACTGGCCATCCTTTCCGCCATTGTTGCCGGAGGCGAGCTTGGAGGCGAAGCTGCGGACGAGCACCTGGTCGGTGTTGGTATCGACATTGATTTGTTTGCGGGCCAAGGCGATTGCCAGGCTAGCAGTGTGAGCAGCGAGCTCGCGACGGGCTTGCTTGGCCGCGGCGGCAATTTCCTGTTCGGCGGCCAGCGCCACTTTACGAATTTCTTCTTCGGCGGCCTTCTGGATGCGAGTTTCTTCCGCCGCAGCTTCTTTTTCGGCGGCGGCCTGCATTTGTCCAATCTCCACATCCAACTGGCGGAGCCGGTTCTCAATGTCGGCGAGGCGGCGATTGGCATCCTGGCTGGCAGCACGGGCTTCCTGCAGAGCCCGTTGGATGGCTTGGTTGCGGCTGCGGAAAACTCCCGGCAGGAACTTGCGCATCGCCCACACGAAGACGACAGCAATGATCGCGAAATTAAGACCAGAGAGGAGGAGATGCATGCTATGGACACTCCAACCGAGTTTGCGGGCGAGCCACTGAATCGGCCGGGCGTGCTTTAGATTCG
The DNA here is from genome assembly GCA_963822025.1 of uncultured Acidobacteriaceae bacterium. Lineage (GTDB taxonomy): Bacteria > Acidobacteriota > Terriglobia > Terriglobales > Acidobacteriaceae > Acidiflorens. The sequence continues at coordinate 1,131,568 of CAWGFW010000005.1, forward strand.
CGTTCTCTTCCTCTTCTCCGGCCGCTTCGCGGGTTTCCTCGACCAGTTCTCCGGCGATGCCGGGAGGAGACTGTGCGGGCTGATTGGCTTGTTTCTTGGGCGGCGGGGATTGTCGCTGGGACGCGGGCGCTGCGGGTTGCGTTTGCGCGGAGGTTTGCGCGGAGATGGCTGAAATGAATGCCAGGAGTGCGAATAAGCCAAGGATCGCAGGGAGCAAGCGAAACCAAGCCCCTGAAGGGGCACTAGATAGCTGACGTTTTGCGGCATCGCTCAAGCGATGCCCGGTCACGAAGCTGGCTCGCGGAGACGCTAACCTACGTTCAATTTTTTTCATCGGCCACCTACCTGGGTGGGGGAAGCCATGGGGCGCAATACGGTGCGCACAATCTCGGTGGCGAGACGGCCTGCATCGGCTTGCAGGCTGGACATGGCTTGCTGCTTGTCCTCTTCGAGCGCGGTGCGAGCTTGCTTGACTTGGTCCTGGGCGCGGGTGCGAGCTTCGATGACCACACGGTTGCGGGACTGAGTGGATTGCTGACGGCGCGCTTCCTGATTCTTGAAAATCTTCTGGCGCGCTTCACGCAGGCGCCGCTCATATTCGCTGGTGCGGGCTTCGGCGGCGGCAATGTCAGCACGAGCTTTTTCCATGGCACCCTGAGTGCGGTTGCGGCGCTCGGCGAGCACGGCGCGGAGGGGGCGATGAACGAGGAAAGTATAGAGAATATAGAGCATTCCGAGCAGGATGACCGTGGGCACGGCTCCGAGCAGTAATTCGCCTAGTTGACGGAGTGTCTGTTCCATTTTCTGATGATCGAACTGACGATCGAATTCCTACCGAACGCGCTGGCTGATTTTAGCTGGCCATTTCTGCTCGAAGAAGAGCGGCTCTAAAACCAATAAAATTAACATTGTGGCGAGGAATGTGTCAATGATCGGAGGGCGTTTTGCTGAGTATTTTTCCAAACTGGGACGTGCCCAAGTTCCGAGGCAGAGCTGAAAGTTGATCCTTGACATTCGCATTGCGAGGATTACGATGTAGGTATCACCTCCGATCCCAGTCCGGATCGAATGGGCCGATAGCCAAGGAAGAGTCACCGCTTCTTGGCTGGCGGCCCATTTTAAATCTCAGCGATTTTTCGCAAAAGAGAATCAACCGCATCGACGAGGTTCCGTCTCTCTAGCCAACGTTGCGGCGGGCGATGAAGCGTGCGCAAATGATTACGACAAGTTGACACTTGCGTGACATCTGCGGAGGTGGCGACTCGAGAGAATGATGGAGTCAGCCTGGAAGTCTGGCGGTCTGGCGGGTGCGACTCTCTCCACCGGCCAGACCTTTTTTGTTGTGATGGGAAGACAGTTACGCGAGCTTCGCTCGCGCGGATAGACGAGGGCTTCTGTCGCTACGTGTTTTTGGCGCGGTGCTATTTGGGTTGATGGAGGGCTGCGATTTTTTCCAGGATGCGATGCATGCTTAGGCTGGGGTCGATGGCGGCGTCGACTTCGTGATGGTGCGTGCCGGCGTGCATGACTAAAACTTTTGTTCCGGCGTGCGCTTTCTTGACCATATAGGGGAGATGGTGGCGATCGTCCTTGGACAAAGTGGCGCCAAGGATGACGAGTTCGAAAGTATCGCGGCGAAGAGCTTCCGTGACACCCTTGCGGTCGAGTGCGGTCGTGACCTGATGGCCGGCCTTGGTCATCTCGGCGGACTGAGCGGAGAGAGTTTGTTCGTCCGACTCGCCGTAGAGAATCTTGATGGATGAGGCAGCGGTGGATTGCAAAGCAGTTTTCTGACCGGTTGCGGGCACGGGCCCTCCTGAACTCATAGGGAGCTTAGCAAGTGGGGGAGGTGCTTCCGAGATCACGGAAGATCAGGACCGTATGGGGATTGCCCGACCTTCCCTCAGGGGCTGGAGCCGCACGGTGTGAGATTGGGAGCGCACAGCCCCTAACAGTTAGCTGATGTGAGGGACGAACGATGATGCGACCGATTCTCGGTCGATCAACGCCAACATTCAGACTGATTGGCGGTGGGTTTTTGAGCGCAAGGGCTGAAGGGCGGTGTATGACGCGACCTAGTCGTTACGTAGTTGTTGAAAAATCCCGTTTACACTCAAAATCCACCTATCGGATACCAGTCAGCGAGTTTGTCGGATTATTGCTTGACCAGCTCTGCCGCTCGCTGGCGGGCGCGGGCGATGTCATTGGATAGGCGCAGGGCTTGCTGATTGGCGGCGGCGGCATCGTTGGGGCGGCCGGCGTGCTGAAGAGCATCGGCGAGCAGCAGGTAGGCTACGTCGCTTGGCTCGAGGGCGGTGTAGCGTGCGAAGTATTCGGCGGCGTGATTCCAGTCTTCGGTCACTTGAGCGGTTTTCTGCTCGATCAATCCCATATCCAGAAGAACGGCGGGAAAGATAACTTGCAGTCGCATGGCGGAGTCGAAGTTCTGTTCGGCCTGCGGATAATCATGAAGAGCGAAATAGACAGTGCCGAGATTGGCGTAGGCAGAGGCGCGAATCTGAGGGTCCGTCGCCAGTGCAAGGACTGCGTTGTAGCGCGAGATGGCTTGTTGCGGATCGGCGTGTTCCTGGGCGTAGATGCCGAGGTTGAGCTGGCTGACGGGGTCTCCGGGCTCGAGGGCGGAGGCGACGCGGAAGTGGATGATGGCTTCGTCGTAGCGGCCCTGGCTGGCCAGGGCATTCGCGAAATTATTTTCCGCTACGTAGTTCTTGCTGGTGACGGCGAGAGCGTGAGACCAGAGCGCGAAATCGTCATGCCAGTAAGTTATCTGAGCGCGGGTGTCGGCGGAGAGAGCTAGGAGCACGATGGCGGCGGCAGCGGCGAGAAATTTCGTCGCAAGAGAATTTGGTGGGGCGTTGTTGGCCGAGAGCCAGCTCGCGCAATCGGCGGCGCCCCAGACGATCATGATGAAGAGGCCGATCACGGGGAGATAGGCATAGCGATCGGCCATGGCTTGGTTGCCGACCTGGATCAGGCCAATCATGGGGATCATGGAGACGAGAAACCAGAGCCAGCCGACTACGAGGTAGCGATGGCGGCGGTATTTGAGAACCGCGGCTGTGATTGCGATGAGGACGAGCGCCGAGAGAGCTACGAGCCATAGCGGCAGGTCGCGCGGTCGAGGATAGGGATAAAGAGCGGCCAGATGCGAAGGCCAAAGCGTTTTCTGGATATAGAGGGTGTAGCAGACGATTACATTCTTCAGGCGCAGGATGGGGGAGTGGGCGGCGCGGGTTAGGACGGCTCCGCCGGAGCGCTGCGCGTAGAGCGTGATGATGGCGCTGGCGGCCGAGAGTGGGAGCAGCGGGAATTTCTCGCGGCAGAGCTGCCAGAGGGAGTGGGTGGACTTGGCGAAGGCGACATCTTTTTGACCGCTGGAGGTTGCCGAGCTTTGCTCGGCCAGACAGACGGCAGCGTCTGTCCCTGCGCGGGTTTGGGCGGCCGCACGTTTCTCTGTCAGCCTTCTTAGCGGCCAATAGTCTAGTAGCAACAGCAACAGGGGAAGCGTGATGGACATCGGCTTCGACATCAGGCTCATGGCAAAAAGAACTGCGACCGCAACGTAACGCCCTACACCCGGCTTTTGAACGTACCATCCATAGGCCGCTAGGGTTAGTAAGAGGAAAAACATGCAGAGGACGTTCTTGCGCTCGGCGATCCAAGCTACCGACTCGACGTTCAGGGGATGCACGGCAAAGAGCGCGGCGAGCACCAGGCTGCGCGCGGTGTATCCAGTGAACCACTGTAGGATCAGAAACAGGAGCAGAGCATTTGCCGCATGGAACAGCAAGTTGGTGTAGTGATAGCCGGCGGGATTCAGTCGAAAGAGTTGGCAATCGAGAGCGTACGAGAGCCAGGTCAGGGGATGCCAGTTGGCCAGATCGAACGTGGTAAAAGCCCAGGCGAGCGTGGTCCAGCGGAGACCGGCTTGCACGTGCGGGTTGTCGGTGACGTAGCGGTCGTCGTCGAATTTGACAAATCCGTTGTGGGCTACGGGATTGTAGACGGCGAGTGTGAGCACGACGAGCAAGAGAGCGAATGTCAGTTTGCGCTGCGTGGGCACCGGATTGGTGGAAGCTGCGGACATGGTGGAGTGGATGACCGATGACAGGTCACAGGTGTCAGGAAAAGCTCAAAACCGAAACCTTAGATTCCAGATTTTTCTGTCACCGGTCATCTGATTTTTCTGTCTCCTGATTTTAGAGCGCTGCCAGCTTTCGTTGAATTAAGAGAAAGTACAGCGCCAGCAGAATCAGGGCGAATCCGTTGACGCTTAATACTACCGGAGCGGTAAAAAGCGGGACGAGCCATCCTGAGAGCAGGTTTCCCATGGGCATGCCGCCACGGAAGGCGAAGTTGTAGACGCTCATTACGCGGCCGCGCATTTCGTTGGTGGTGATCAATTGCACCAGAGAATTTACGGTAGCGAAAACCGCCATCATCGACGCGCCGGCGAGCACCAGGAAACCCTCGCTCAGGGGCAGTGATTTCGACAAGGCGAAGCCGGAAATCCCGGCACCGAGACAGATGAGCGCGCCCAGAGCAACCATCCCTTTCTTTCGAAAATTGCCGGCGCTGGCGATGCTAAGTGAGCCGCAAATCGAACCGAGTCCCATGAGCGCGAGGAGATTGCCATAAGTTTCCGGGCCGCGATGAAAGATATCTTTTACGAATACGGGGAAGTAAGTACGCATCGGCATGCTCAAAGCGGTCATGCAAAACGCCAGAATGATCAATGCTTCCATGGAGCTTTGCTGGCGCGTAAAACGAATGCCTTGTTTCAGGCTGGAGAGGACTGAATCGGTCGTCTTTACGGGTAGGAAGCGGGCGGTGATGATCGAAAGCGATATGATCGGCGCGAGGAAGGAAACCGCATTCAGGCCGAAGCACCACTTCTCTCCGAGCTTCGCCAAGGCCTGGCCGGCGAGCGCGGGACCGACCATCACTGCGACATTGAATTGGATCGAATTGAGAGCGATGGCGTTCGGCATGTCATCTTTTTCGACCAGCGTAGGAATGAGTGCCTGATAGGCGGGGCCGCCGAAGGCCTGCGCGAATCCGGAGATAAACGACAGGCAAAGGATGTGCCAGACATGGACGCGACCAGTCGCAACGAGGACGGTGAGAAGACTGGCGCTCGCCATCTGCACATACTGAGAGGCGAGCAGAATTTTGCGGCGCTCGACGCGATCGGCGACGACGCCGCCGAGCAGCGAGAATAGAAAAATAGGGATGCCTCCGAGAAACTGATCGAGCGCCAGCAGAAAGGCGGAGTGGCTGAGCCGATAGATGAGCCAGCCTTGCGCCACAATTTGCATCCAGGTGCCGATGCTGGAGGTGCAGGCGCCAATCCACATCAGGCGGAAATCGCGATATTGAAATGCTTTGAAAACCCGGCGCAGCAAAGCGGCTTCTCCGTGGGCCTCGAAGAAGCCTAACATGGGGTGTGGTTGATGCGGCAGAATGAGGGATACAGGACTTCGCATGGACAAATGGAGCTGGCGACGAGGCAGTGAACCAATGAGTGGTGAACAATGAATGGTGACAAGACGGGGCGCCTGATAATTCTCAGCGGACCTTCTTGTGTGGGGAAGAGTCCGCTCTACAAGGCGCTGGGCAAATTCCATCCCGAACTGCACAGGCGGCTCCACAAATTGGTGCTGGTCAATAGCCGCGACCCACGTCCGGGAGAAGTGAACGGCGCGGACTTTCATTTTCGTACGCGGGCGCAGGTGCAAGCATTGCGGAAGGACGACCGCTATGCAGTATTGGAAGCGCGCCGCGACCTGCAGGCGCTTGACATTCAGGAACTCGATGAGTTGCTTCGATGCGGCGATGTGTTCTTCGAGGGAAATCCTTCGGTAGCCCGGGCATTGCAGACGCATCCTCGCCTCGGTGATATTCAGCGGCTCAGCGTTTTTCTTTCGCCGCTCTCGCGGGAAGAGATCGTCTATTTGAAAGCGCCGGAGCGCAATGTATCGCTGCCGGACCTGCTGACCGATGTCATGCGGCGTAAGCTTTTGCGGCGGACTCGGCGGCAAAAAGAAAATCTATCCGCCCGGGACCTGGAAGAAATAGAGACGCGTGCTTCGAGCGCTTACCGCGAACTGCAGCTGGCCTGGACTTTTCAATATGTGATTCCGAATCACGACGGCGAGGATAGCGATCACTGGGACGCGTTTTATTACCTGATTGGCGACGCTCGCAAAACGCTCAACGCCTTCGTGAGCTTGCTAGAGGGCTCAGTTCCGCCGGGCGTGGAGCAGTGGGAGAAAGAGCTTTTGCCGGCGGGAGATTGACTTCAGCGGTCCCCTGATTTCCTGCTTCGCATTCACTCGGTGCTATGCTGAAAGTCGCAGTGAAAATTCTTCTTACCATTCTGATTGTGATTATTGTGTTGCCGGTTGTGTTCCTGCTGGCGTTCTCGGACACACCGGAGGTCCGTCTGGATGCTTCGGCTACTTCGATTGGGCGAGCGACTCCGCTAGCCATCGAGGTTAGCGATCCGCACGGCATTCGCCACCTGGCGGTGTCGATCAAACAGAATGGCATGAGCTATCGCGCTGGCGAAATCACGCAACCGGCGCGACGCATCTTCTGGCGGCATGACGTTGCAGATAGTGTTTTGAATGTTGTCGCCGGCACCAAATCCATTCCACAACTGAAGGACGGCAAGGCGCGCTTGATTATCGAAGCTGCGTCGGACGACTTTCTAGGCAAAACAGGGCGACTGGAGCGCGATGTGACGGTGGTGACGCAGCCGCCCACGCTCACGGTCGACTCGGACGAGCACTATCTTTATCTCGGCATGGCCGATCTCGTGACCTTCAACGTTGGCGGATATTGGACGGAGGCTGGCGTGCGGGTGGGGAATGAGACGTTTCGCGGCTGGCCGATGCCGGATGGCAAGCCCGGACTTTTTTCGCTGTTCGCCTTCGCGTGGAATATGCCCGCGGGCACGACACCGCTTGTCTATGCGACAAATCCGGCGGGTAATGAAGTGACCGCGCCGATGGCGTTTGAGTTTCCTAAAAAGGAGCAGCCGAAGTATCGCGTGCGCGATTTGCAGATTGACGATCGCTTTATGGAGAAGGTAGTCAATGAACTGGATCCGAATGGGTCGGGAGATATGGTTGCGCGATTTGTGAAGATCAACGGGGAGATGCGGCGGGAAAACAATAAAACACTATCCGACTTGCGTTTGAAGACCGAGCCGCGGTTTTTGTGGTCTGAGCCTTTCTTGCAGCAGCATAACTCCAAGGTGGAATCGAGTTTTGCCGATGTGCGGAACTACATTTATCGCGGGAAGAAGATCGATCAGCAGGTGCATCTGGGTTACGATCTTTCGAATACGCAGCATGTGGGCGTGGAGGCTTCGAACGATGGGCGCGTGATCTATGCAGCACCGCTGGGCATCTATGGCAATTGCATTGTGCTCGACCACGGTTATGGTTTGCAGACCATTTACGGCCACTTGAGTGAGATTGCGGTGCACGAAGGCGACATGGTGAAGCGCGGCCAGATCATGGGCAAGAGTGGCCAGACGGGCATGGCGGGTGGCGACCACATACACTTCAGCATGCAGCTTGAGGGAGTGCAGATCGATCCCAAAGAGTGGTGGGACAGCCATTGGATTAAAGATCACATCGCCAAGCGCGTAAGCTTGGCAGTAGTTAGTAAGTGATTTTACTGTCGCGATTCGCGGTGTGCTAGAGTACTACGGCTGAACGTTGGTCACGCCTTCCTCGCCTTTCTTTGGGAAATACTTTTCGTACCACGCTATCGACCTGTCCATTGCGTCGATCTGATGCTTGACCTCGGATAGGCCGTGGCCTTCGCGGGGATAGCGGAGGAATACGGTATCAACGCCTACATCTTTCAGCGCTATGAAAAGCTGTTCGGCCTCCGCGATTGGGACGTCATTGTCGTTCTCGCCATGCATGATGAGCGTGGGCGTATGGGCGGCGGCGATGTGCTTCAGAGCTGAACGCTCCCAGGCAACATCCATCAGATTTCCCTGATGAAGGAATTGGCCAAATTCCATTTCTTCGTATTGATTGTAGTACGTCATGTAGTTATAACTTACTAGGTTGGCGATGCCGGCGGTGGGAATCGCGGCCTTGAATTCGTTGGTCTGAGTTATAAGCCAATCGGTTAGCTGGCCTCCGTAACTTACTCCTTCGATCCCCATGCGTTCCCGATCGATCCATAAGTAGCGGCGAACCGCGGCGCTGACGCCGTAGAGAACATCCTGACCTTCGTTGCCATCCTGATCACCGAAAACGGCATCGGCAAACTTCTGACCATAACCGGTTGAGCCGCGATAGTTCACGTTGAGCACGGCATAGCCATGTGCCGCATAGACCTGCTGCTTGAAATTAAAGAGGGGGCCATTTTGTCCGTGTGGTCCGCCATGAATGACTACGATGAGCGGATGCTTAGTGTTAGCAGTTACATCTAAGCCAACGGGCTTAGTAAGAAAGGCTTCTACTTCGAAGCGGTTGTCGTTACTAACAAATGTGAAGGATTCAACGTCGGCAATCGACTTACCCGCTAGGAGGTCATGGTTAAGGTCAGTGAGTTGACGGGGCGCCGCGCCGCTGGACTTGTAATAGAGCTCGGAGGCGTCGCGCGGGGTGGTGAAAGAGTAGGCGACTGCACTGCGGCCGGCGATTGACCAGCCGCCAACACCGCCGGCTCCGGTGACGACATATTCCGGCTGACCGCCAGAGATTGGCAAGCGCACGAGATGATAACTGCCGCGTTCCTGAACGGTGAAGTAAAGGGCGCTGCCGTCGGGCGACCACTGCGGCGCATTTTGACGATTGTCGAGGATGTTGCCGATTTCGCGGCGATTGCTGCCGTCGGCGTTCATCAACCAGACGTGCGTGTCTTCCATGGTGGTCTCGCGGTCGGTAAGGCCGCGGCGGGTGCCGAGATACGCGATGGATTTACCGTCGGGCGACCAACGCGGAGCGTATTCGCAATACTCGGTCGCGGTCAGACGATGGATGGTGTTATCGGCGAGTTGTAAGGTGAATAAGTCGTAGTTAAAGAACTCGTCCTGATTAGGCTCGCGATTGGAAGCGAAGACGATTTGCTTACCATCGGGCGACCAATCGATGGAGTGTTCGTCATAGTTGCCCTGAGTAAGTTGGCGGATTTTCTTGGTCGCTATATCTACTACGAAGATGTGAAGGCGCTGATTGTCGTTGAAGTGGGTGAGACCTTCTCCATAATCGGGCTTATAGAGGTAGCGCGTAATGACCATGGGATCGCCGCCGGCGGCGGCAGCGCGGTCGTCGGGCGTCGAAGAAATGAAGGCGATCTGCTTGCCATCGGGGGACCAGGCGAGGTCTTTTCCTGTGTCGGGCAGAGGAGAATTAGTACCTGCGAGCGGAGCTAGCGCCGTGGCGCCTGAGCCATCGGGATGCGCGATTAGAAGGCTGCTCTTATCGCCATCGCTGCCGTGGAAGGCAATCCATTTGCTGTCGGCGGACCAGAGCGGAGAGTTGGCTGGCTTGTCGCCGCCGAGTCGAATGCTCTTCTCTGTGCTCAAGTCCATCACCCAGAGCTGGCCGGATGGGCGGCCAGGTTGATCGCGCATGGTAATGGTGTAGGCGATGTAGCGACCATCGGGCGAGATCGCTGCGCTTCCGACAGATCGCAGGCGAGAAAGATCGCTGCTGACCAGTCTCTGTGCGAGGCCGCCCTGGGCGAGGGCGGGCGCGGCGGTGACAACTGGAAGCGCTGCGAAGAGTAAGCACACGGCGCAAGTCAACATGCAAGTCAACATGGCATAGGAGCGGCGCATGGATTCCCCCAAAAATTTGATGTGTGATTTGCAGGGACATACTAGGGCGGAGTTGCGCTGGGGTCAACGTCGGTGCGCGGCGAGAATGTGTCGGACGCAAACGATACCCGCGAAAGGCCCCTTGTAGGGCGGCTTTCGCGGGCATTTTGTTTCGAAATGTGGCGCGTGGTAATTTCTCGTTACTTGAAGCCAATTACACCGAAAGTTCCCGCCAGGTTGTTATGCGGGCCAGCGGTGAAGAAAAGCTGGTTGGTGGCGCCATTCTTGGCCGTGCCTCCGCCAAACTCAATTCCCCACAACTGGTCGATAATAATGTTTTTGCCGCTCGTGTCTTTGACGGTGCCGACGAACTGACCGGTTTGGAGATTGAAGGCGTTGATGGTGCCGCTGTTCGTGTTGTTCGAAACCAGCAAAGCATTGCTGAGCGGCCCAAAATTATTGGGTGCGACCGCGAAGCCCCAGGGCTGATTCAAAGGCGATCCACTGGCCACCGTTTTGACGAATGTGCCATCCTCTTGAAAGATGTCGACATAGCCACCGGGGGCTTCATCTGCCTGGGCAAAGGCTACGTAGACGAGTCCGCCGATGTCCGCGATCCCGAAGGGCACGTTACCAGGTGGCAGCGTGTTATCGGTGAAAGTATTGACGAGGTTGAAATTTCCGTCGTATACCTCGACCTGGTTCTGCGCAAGGTTGGCGGCGTAAATCATGTTTCCGGAAGCGCGATTGGTAATGGCGAGGCCTGTGTAACTTGCGCCAGTCGCTGAGTTATTCACCGCGATAATCGCGTCGTTGGGATTGGACTGCGGAGCCCAGCCGCTGATGGTTCCATCCAAAGTCGCGAAGAGGAAGAAAGCCGACCAGCCCTGTACCGGAAATTCGCCGGTGCCGTTGTAGACGATTCCAGTGGGCTGGCCGGGGCCTGCGCCGGCCGCTGGAATCAGGACTTCCAAGCCTTGTTTGACGCCTTGACCATTGTAGATCGTCGACCAGCCTGAGCCTTGATCGCTGACCCAAAAGGGCCCGCCAGAACTGCGGGCGAGACCCCAGCCGTTTACCTGGAGCGGGTCGAGGTGTTTTGCCCAGCTTATCTGATTCGACGCCAGATTTGTAAGTTGATACTGCGCTAGAGCGGTGCCCGAAACGAGCAACACTGCGAGCCCGAGAGAAAGTGTGAACCAAATTTTGCGACGCCGCATAACAGAATCCTCCTTGGATCGTAAGCGCCGGAGCAGAACGGCGATTTTTTCTTGCGCTCTTCTTGCTTGCGTTCTGCTGGCAAACGGATGCTAGTTCCGCGCTGGGCGCGGGTTGTCAACGGGGTGTCACCTGTTTGCAAAATTCTTGTCGCGGCGCGACGGAGAAGGAGGCGGGATAAAGACTCGCTTGGTCGGGTCATGGACTTAGGGGTGAATGAGTTAAGGGTGTGATGAAGAACGTTGTGCTTGGAGATGCTGGGTGCGAACACGGCTCCAGACGAGGGCGATCGCAACGTCCTAAAGTTTTACGGGGGCGTGCCGATGGGATAGACAGGCGGGAATGGGCTTATAGAACAGGCTTACGGCCCGCGGAAGGTGAGACTAACGATGAGGCTAAAGGTGACACTATGGGAATAAGTCCGATTTCAGCGGCGAGTTTAGGACAGTCGGTGCTCGCGGCGAGTAACTCCACGCAGTTGCAACAAACATTGCAAACTCTGCAAAACAGTCTTACGTCGGGCGATTTGAACGGCGCACAAACGGCGTTCAACACGTTGCAGTCGCTGAACCAAAACCTTGAAACCGTCAGCGGAAGCGCCGATTCCAGCAATTCTCAACTGTCTACGGACTTGACCGCGCTCGGCAGCGCGCTAAGTGCGGGCAATCTATCCACGGCGCAGTCCGCCTTTGCCACGGTGAAAAATGATCTCAACAGCAGCAATTCGCCATCGCACACTAATGAAGCTAGTGCTGCAAGCGAAGCGGGGCAGTTAGTCAGTCAATTGCTTAGCTCGCTAAATGTAAACACGCCATCTGAAACTTCCGGCACCGCTGACAGCACTACTTCGGTATTAGAGCGGGTCTATGGAAACTCGGGCAGCCTCAACGTGCAGGCGTAGCACCATCGCAATTCGTGGTAAGAAGTATTGGAATCCGCGGCAGCGAGCGCTAGAAGCCTGGGAGCGCTGTGATTCCCTTTGCTTCCACGCATTCATAGGCGCGGCCAGCTGACAGATTCTTGTAGTCTTCGGTTCTTCCGCTGGGCCAATCGATTACGAGACGATCGATTTTATCTTGCTTGCCGAGGCCGAAGGTTACGGGCAATTCTGATTGCGAGAGATAACTCGATCCGCCTTTTACCACTCGCGATTGGCTCGCCGTGGCATTCGATGAGCCATGAACGATCTTGACGGTGGCGCCGATGGCGTCGCGGTTTGATTTCGTTCCGATCAGACGAATGCGGATGCTGTGGTTGCCGGCAGTCTGATCATTGCGGTAGAGACAGGCGGGGCCGTTGTTGGTGGTGATGAGGAGGTCGAGGTCGCCGTCGCGATCGAAGTCGCCGTAGGCAAGGCCGCGAGCGACTTTAGGCTGAATGAAACCACCTCCAAGGGCGGCGGCCACGTCTACGAATGTCCCCTTCCCGCGGTTAAGAAAAAGTTGAGGTGACTGCGCGTATCCAACTCCGCTGACATTGCGCACGGTGTCATCGATGTGACCATTGACAACTGCCAGGTCGAGCGTACCGTCCAGATCGGCATCGAGAAAAACGCATCCGAATCCGAGCTTGTCTTTTGAGGCGAGGCCGATTCCGCTGGGCATAGCGACGTCGACGAACACGCCGCCATTGGAGAGACGGTAGAGGCCAGTCATTTCATTGTCGAAGTTCGTTATGGCGACACCGGGGTTGCCTGAATTGTCGAAGTCAGCTACGTCAACGCCCATGCCGGCGCGGGCTCGGCCCTCGGCGGAGAAGGCGATGCCGGCATCGACGGCTACGTCTTTGAAGGTGCCGTTGCGCTGATTGCGATAGAGTTTGTTGGGCTGCGTGTCATTGGTTACGAGTAAGTCGGGCCAACCGTCATGATCGTAGTCGAGCATGGCGACGCCGAGGGATTTCGAACTGCTATCGAAGATTCCACTGCTAGCAGTAACGTCTTCAAAGGTTCCATTGCCGCGATTATGAAAGAGCCAACAGGTTTCTCCGCGGTAGGCTTCGGGCGTGCAATAGGATTTGTGCTTGCCATCGAGGCTGCAAAACACGTCGTGCTCGGCCGACCATTTGACATAGTTACAGACAAACAGATCGAGCAGTCCGTCGCGGTCGTAATCGAACCATAATGCGGATGTGCTCATTGCTTGCCGGCTGCCGAGGCCGCTCGACTTAGTAACATCGACGAACGTTCCTTTACCGGTGTTTTTGAAGAGGCGGTTCTGACCTACACAAGTAATAAGGATGTCAGGAAAGCCGTTATTGTCGTAATCGCCTATGGCTATGCCCATGCCGTACATTTCTGTATCTAGGCCGGCGCTGCGAGTTACATCGGAGAATGTGCCGTTACGATTGTTGCGATAGAGCTTTAGGGTACTGGCATGCTCTCGCTTATGTCCGGGCCAATCTGATCCGTTCACCAGAAGAATGTCCTGCCAGCCGTCGCGATCGTAGTCGAGGAATGCGCAACCCGCGCCAAGCGTTTCGGGGAGCAGCTTGCCGCCATAGGCTCCGCTATTGTGGCGAAAGTTGATCCCGGCCTCGACAGTCACATCGGAGAGGCGGAAACCGGGATCTGGCAACGAAGGTGCGGCGAAGGCATCGAGGATCGAATTGGAGGTTGACGCTAGGGCGGCCATTCCCCATAAGAAGGAGCGGCGGCTTACCGAGGAGCTTCTTGCGGGAAACCTACTCACGGCAAATCTACCAACCCATGGCGGATGGCGTAGACGACTAACTCGGCGGATTTATGGATGCCGAGAGCGTCCATCATGTTGGCGCGATGGACGGCGATGGTATTGGCGCTGAGATCGAGCGCGGCCGCGATTTCTTTGTTCGATTTACCATCCACGATCATTTGCAGCACTTCTAGTTCGCGGGGCGTCAGTCCGGCGTGGCGTCGGCCTTTCAGCGCGGCCGGGCGCTTGAGTTGGGAATCGAGGACGGTTTCGCCGTTTACTACTCTGCGGATCGCGGCGCCGAGCTCGAGGTCGACGGCATTTTTCAGAACATAACCGCGCGCACCGGCATCGAGCGCCTGACGGACCAGCGTCTCCTCGGGATGCATGCTGAGCATCAGAACCAGCGCTTGCGGATGCTTGTCGAGAATCTGGCGCGTGGCTTCGAGGCCGTTCATGCCGGGCATGGCGCAATCCATGACAATGACTTTTGGATTGAGTTCGTCGGCTAGTTTGATGGCTTCGGGGCCGTCGCTGGCTTCGCCAGTCACGGTGATGTCGGGCTCATCTTCGAGAATGCGGCGGAATCCGCGACGAACTAAGTTGTGGTCGTCAACGAGCAGAACTGAAATCTTAGGCGGCATTGGATTCTAGATTCTTTCTTGGAACTTTCAATCTAACAATGGTTCCACTGCGAGCTTCGTTTCTTTGGCCGGTTGGGGGGGAGGTTGGCGCGGGCTTTACGAATTCGACCGTGCCTCCGAGGAGCTGGGCGCGTTCTCGCATTGCTACCAGGCCAATTCCCTGCCCTGCGGATTGTGCGTCGAAACCTTTGCCGTGATCTTCCACTTCGACCTCCAAAGCTTGCGGCAGAAAGCGCAGGCGAACCCAGGCTTCGCTTGCTCCGGAATGACGGGTCAAGTTATTCAAAGCCTCCTGCACAACGCGATAGACGTGGATTGCGGCGGGGCCGTTGACCGGAAAAGACTGGCCCGATTTTTCATAGAATACGTGAATTGCAGCCTGTCGTTCCAGCACGGGCAGATACCAGTCGAGCGTACTCTCGAGGCCGGTTTCTTCGAGCATCACGGGATGCAAGGCCTGCGAAAGAGTGCGCACTTTGTCGAGCGTCGTTTGCGTGATTTCGCAGACTTCGCGCAAGTCGGCGCGCAACGCGGATCCTTCAGGGGCCTGTTTTCCGGCGCGCGTGAGCATGGTGCCGACGGCGGTGAGAATTTGCCCGAACTCGTCGTGCAATTCGCGCGAGATGTGGCGCAGCGTGGATTCCTGGGTGGAGATGAGCTTCTGGGCCAGCTCGCTGCGTTGTTCGGAGAGTGCAGCGAGCTGCGCGAAGAGACGGCGATTGGAGCGGATCAGATAAAGGCTGGTGAAGAGAATCGCAAGCAATGTCGCGGTCAGGAAGAGATACACCTGGCGTTGCACGCGGTCGTAAATTTGAGCGATGCGCTGGGCCGCTTGCTCTTCGCTTTCATTATTCTGGACGAGAAGGCGAGAGACCGCGGTGCTGAGGGCTTCCTGGCGGGCGCGGAGGGAGACTTGAATCTGCGTTCTCGCTTCGGCCTGGTTGTTGTCTTGCGCTAATGCGAAAGTCCGATCGGCGGCGTCCCAGAACTGAGTCACGGAGTTCTCTAAGTATTGTTCTTGCGCGGGAGTTCGATTGACAGGGGCGACTTGCTGCTCGCGGTGCAGGGCGTCGTCAAGATCGGTGCGTACACGCTGAAATTGCGCCGACCATGCGGTCAGCGGGTAAGGCTCATCATTGTCGAGCATGTCGCGCATGGCGAGGGCGAGAGAGTTCAAGTCGTTTTGGATGCGGAGCAGTTGAAGGGAATCTTTGCGGTTGCGGTCGACTAGATTATTTTGCAGCTCGCGCAGGCCGGAGATTTGGCGCGTGATGTATGCCGAGTAAGCGACGACGGCAGCGAGAGTGATAACCAGCCCTAAGAACAAACCGCGCGTCGGAGAGCGATGCGGCTCAGGCAAATGGGGCGGGAAAGAACGCGGCACGCCCCGAGAATACAACGCGGATCGCTTAATTTACTAATCTTCCGATGGCGGCGCGTAACTCGTCTGACTTGAATCCGAAGGGGCCAGGCTTGGCTTTGTAGGCGACGCGGCCCTTAGCGTCGATGAGGTAAAGACGATCGGGCCAGCCGGTGTAGGCCTGCTCGGTGGAGTTGCCGAATTCGTCGAGCACGGCGGGAATCTTGATGCCGAGTTTTCGCACGCAGGCTCCGGCGACGAGGGCGCGCTCTTCTTCGTCTTTCGGGCTCGCAAGAACTACCTGGTCTTTAACATTGCTCTGCATCTGCCAAACATCGCTCGGATGCGCTTCCGTGATGTAGACAACGAGGAAAGCGATTTTGTTTTGGTATTGGTCATAGAGCTTGTTGAGAGCGGGAACCTCCCGCCGGAAGGGCGGTCACGTGTAACTGCCGAAGATGAGCACGACGGGTCGGCCTTGCGCGGTTAAGTTCGAGAGTTGGACGGACGCGCTCTTGTCGAGCTTCATCAACGAGAAGTCTGGAGCAGCATCGCCGATTTGCAGGTGGCCGGCGCGGGCGTGAGTCCACAGAGTTTCGAAGGGAAGGACGAGAAAGGCTACGGGGCCGGGCACTTTGGACATGAAGCGGGCGAAGGTTTCGGGCGGCTGACGCATGATGTCGTAGAGCACGGCGCAGGCCAGCAGCCACACGAGAGCGATCACCGTAACGCCGATAAGCACCGCGTTCTTCGAAAATCGCACTCTCGTGGTTGCGTTCGTTTCCGATGCATCCGCTGGAGCGTCAGCTAACTTTGTCATCTCAATCCTGAACGCGCTACCCACTGAGCGTTAGTCGGTGCGAGGGAATCTCTCGCGTCGGAAGTGCCGTGATTATAGGGAAGCAGGCCGATAGATCAATAGTGCGAAAGCATTATGTCGCTTGTCCAGCTAGCGCAATATGCCTGCTTGCCAGCAGATCAGGATGGCAGCGGGCGGCCACGAGTCTCAGCGCCGAATGGAGTCAGCAGTAGACCGATGGCAAAGGCAATCGCGGTTAAAGCTACAGGCGTGCCAATCGAGCCGAAGTGGCGCACACCTGCCCCGACCAGGAAGGTGATTCCAGCTCCGGCGAAGCGCGCGAAGGACGTTGAAAAGGCAAAAGCGCTGGCTCGGCATTCGGTGGGATATTGCTCGGGGAGCCAGAGGGTGTAAACGGCAAAATTGGCTCCGCCCACTCCGAGGAAAAACAAGCAGACAAAAAACCACGGCAGCCCGTTTGCGCCGAGGTAGTAAATTTTGCCGAAGGTGAGGGCAATGAACACCATCATCAGGGCGAAATAAAAGGCGAGGGCGCCACGGCGACCGAATTTTTCGGCGAGGGTGGGCATGGCGAGGCAGCCAAGGATTGTGGCGATGGCTACCAGCATGGTGGCATAGGAGGCCATTTGGGCAGCTTGAGGGCCAACGTGGCCGCGAGCCTCAGAGAGCGCTGTTACGGCTGCGGGAACGTAGACGGTGCCCGCCCATAGACCGGAGATTGAAACCAACATGAAGATGGAATTCAAAATGGTACGGCGGCGCAAGGTTGGATTAAAGAGCGTCGCCAGCGGACGCCACCAGGACAAAGCGTGCACAACTTTTTCTTTCTGCACCCAGCGCTCGGGCTCGGTGACGCCGTAGCGGACCCATGCGAGGAGCAGGGCGGGCAATCCTCCGAAGGCGAACATGGCGCGCCAACCGAGATAACTTCCGATGCTGTAATTGGCGAGGGCGGCGAGGAGGAATCCGAAATAATAGCCGGTGTGCATGAAGCCGGCGCCGGCGATGCGGCGATTCTCGGGCCACTCTTCCGCGACAAAGGTGCCGCCCATGGCCCATTCTCCGCCAATGCCGATGCCGGCCAGAAGGCGCAGAATGGCGAGTTGCCACACGTTGGTCGCGAAGGCACTCAACAAAGTGAACGCGGAATAGCAGAGAACGGTGAGCATCAGGGTGCGCACGCGGCCAAATTTATCGCCGATCGGCCCCCATAGAAAGGCCAGACCCCAGCCGATGAGAAACAGAGCAAACAGCAAGCCGCCGTAGTAGCCGATGTTTCCTTTTGTCGCGGCGATACCGGAGCGTGGCAAGAGTTCGCGCAGCGACGGCACGAGTACGAGCGCATAGATGACAGAATCCATGCCATCGAGCGTCCATCCACCCCAGGATGCCCAGAAGCCGCGCACTTGATTTCGGGTGAGGGGTGCGTTGGAATCGCCTTGGCTGTGCTCAGCTTGCGAGGTTTGGACATGCATCGAGTCGCACTCCGCTTAGAGAGTGAAAACCTGCCAAGGCAGCATACTCCGGTCGGTGGCTGAAGTCGATGGCAGCACAAAACAATGCGCTGGTGTCTCGATTTCGAACGCCAGATGGAACGACAGGAAGAATCATTTGACAGCCTTGGATAAGGCTCATATGGTGAACTCTTCAGTCCATTTTGACGTATTAAGAGAAGAATTCAGGAGATCGCTATGTTTATGTTGAAGAAGTTATGTTTCGGACTGGTTGCGGTCGCGCTGCTGGCTCCCGCGATTTGGGCGCAGACTGTCGATGAAATTATTGCGAAAAATGTTGAAGCGCGCGGCGGAGCGGACAAACTGAAAAGCGTTCAGTCGGTAAAGTCGACGGCGACGCTGGCGATGGGACCGGGGATGGAAGCCCCGGGAACATTGATCCAGAAGCGCGGAAATCTGGCGCGGCTGGAGTTCACCATCCAGGGCCTGACGGCGATTCAGGCCTATGACGGAAGCCACGCGTGGCAGGTGATGCCGTTCATGGGCAAGAAAGATCCTGAGCTGATGGCGGCCGACGAAGCAAAAGAAGTTGAGGAGATGGCGGACATCGACGGCCCGATGGTTGACTACAAGAGCAAAGGAAATCAGGTCGAACTTCTGGGCAAAGAGAAGATGGAAGGCACGGACGCGTACAAGATAAAGGTCACCCTGAAGAATGGCGACGTGCAGACTGTATATATTGATGCGGATTCCTATCTGGAGATTAAAGAAGAGACGAAACGAACGGTGCGCGGGAGCGAGCAGGTGTATGAGGCGGCGATTGGCGACTACAAGGAAGTGGGCGGGGTAATTTTCCCCTTCGCGATCGAGAGCGGAGTTAAGGGGAGTCAGGAGAAACAGAAGCTGACGATCACGAAGATCGAACTCAATGTGCCAGTGGACGATTCGATATTCAAGATGCCAGCAGCGGCACCCGCTCCGCCAAGGATGGATGCACCGAAGAATTAGTGCCTACAGATTGAATCGGGCCCCTGAAGCGGCGGTTTCATTGGGCAATTGCGGCATCGTTGAAGCGATGCCGTGATACGAAACACGTCTTCATTTTCACCTCGAGGGAACAATGTCTATCGGAACGATGTCTGGTCGTGTGCGAATTATCTGGATTGTTTGCTTCGTGCTGGCTCTGGCGGCCATCGCTGTGGCGCAAGATGTGACGTTGGATTCTGACACGCTGAGCGGGCTGCCGATCCGCTCCATTGGTCCGGCGGCAACGGGGGGCCGCATCGCCGATATCGTCGCGGTGCGCGAGGGGGAGCGGCTCACGATTTACATTGGCTCAGCCAGCGGAGGCGTTTGGAAGTCGGTGGACGGCGGCACGACGTTCAAGCCAATCTTCGACAAGCAACCTTCACTGTCGATCGGCTCGATCGCGGTCGATCCATCGAATCTTCAGACGATTTGGGTGGGAACGGGCGAGTCGTGGGTGCGCAACAGTGTGTCGGTGGGCACCGGAATTTATCGCTCGCGCGATGGCGGCGAGAATTGGGAGGCGCTGGGACTGACCGACTCCGAACACATCAGCCGCGTTATTGTTCATCCCAAAGACAGCAATACCGTTTACGCATGCGCGCTCGGCCATTTGTGGAATGCGAATACGGAGCGCGGAGTTTTCAAGACCACTGACGGCGGGAAGACGTGGAACAAACTTCTCTTTCGAAATGACAGCACGGGTTGCGCGGAGATGGTGATGGACCCGCAGGATTCGAATGTGCTTTATGCAGCGATGTGGGACGTTCGCCGGGAGCCGTATAACTTCCGCTCGGGCGGCCCGGGGAGCGGATTGTTCAAGAGCACGGATGCGGGCGCTACCTGGCATGAACTGCGAAAAGGGCTGCCGGAGGGCGATCTGGGGCGGATCGGCATTGCGGTTGCTCCCACGAATCACGCTCGCGTTTACGCTGTGGTGGAAGCTAAGAATCATACGGCGCTGTTTCGGTCGGACGATGGGGGCGATAGTTGGGCGGAGGTTAATAATTCGTTCAACGTTAGCGGACGGCCGTTTTACTTTGCGCGGCTCGCGGCTGATCCAAAGAATGCGGATCGCATATATAAGCCGGGCTTTTTTCTGACAGTCAGCGATGACGGTGGGAAGAGTTTCAGTGCGGCGTTTTCTACCAGCGAAGGGTTTGGCGAGGCGGTGCACGGCGATTTGCACGCGCTATGGATCAATCCTGACAATCCGGACCAGATGTTGCTGGGCACTGATGGTGGCGTGTATCAGTCGCTCGATCGCGCCGCGCACTGGCGATTTCTTTCGAATCTGCCGGTGGCGCAGTTCTATCACGTGAGCGCGGATATGGCCGATCCTTACAACGTTTATGGCGGGTTGCAGGATAACGGGACGTGGATGGGACCGTCGCGGGCGGTGGATGGAATCGCGAATCGACACTGGCGGGTGATTGACGGAGGCGACGGGTTCTGGGCATTCTCCGATCCGTCGGATGCGGATTATGCGTATGCGGAATATCAGGGTGGGATGATTTCGCGATTTCGGAAGTCGACGGGCGAGGCGCGAGACATCAAGCCGCTGCCGCGGGCGAATGAACCGGAGTTTCGTTTCAACTGGAACGCGCCGATTCATATGAGCGAGAACCATCCTGGAACGATTTATCTGGGCGGGCAATTTTTGTTTCGGTCGAAGGATCATGGCGAGTCCTGGGACCGGATTTCGCCGGACCTGACTACTGATGATCCTGCTCGGCAACATCAGGAATTGTCGGGGGGACTGACGATTGATAACTCGGATGCCGAGAAGTTTGAGACGATTTACACGATTGCGGAGTCTCCGAAAAACGGCGATGTGATCTGGGCGGGAACGGACGACGGCAATGTGCAGGTGACTCGCGATGGCGGCAAGCATTGGACGAATGTCGCGAAGAACGTCGCTGGCCTGCCTGCTGGGACGTGGGTGTCGACGATTGAGGCGAGTCATTTCGATCCGGCTACGGCTTATGCGACGTTTGACGGGCACGCGGCGGGCGACATGAAGACCTATGTCTACCAGACGAAAGATTATGGAAAGACGTGGACTTCGCTCTCGACGGCGGAGTTGAGCGGGTACGCTCACGTGGTGCGGCAAGACCTGGTCAACGCCAATCTGCTTTTTGTGGGAACGGAGTTTGGACTTTTTATTTCGATCGATGGCGGCGCGCACTGGGCGCAGTTCAAGGGCGGGCTGCCGAACGTAGCGGTGCGTGATGTTGCTATACAAGCGCGGGAGTCGGATTTGATTCTCGCGACGCATGGGCGCGGGATTTATATCCTGGACGACCTGACGCCGATCCGGGCGCTAACGCCGGAAATTCTCGCGAAGGACCTGGTGATGCTGCCGTCGCGGCCGTCGGTGCTGGCTTTGCCAGCGGGCGAACAGCGCTTCGATGGGGACTCAGATTTTCGCGGACGTACGTTACCGGAAGCAGCCGCGATCGCCTATTACCAGAGGAAGCGGCATATCTTCGGCGACTTGAAAGTGGACATTTTCGATGCGAATGGCCAGTTACTAACATCGATGCAGGGCGAGAAACGGCGCGGGCTGAACCGACTGCAATGGCCGGAGCGCGGCAAGCCGCCTAAGATGCCGCCAGCGGCAGGATTAGTGGAGAACGAATTTGTCTTCTATGGCCCGCAGGTGCAGGAAGGGACTTACAAGGTCAAACTAACTAAAGGAAAAGATATTTACACATCCGAGGTGAAGCTGGTGCCGGATCCGCGAACGAAGAGTACAGCTGCGGACCGAGGGCTCCAGCACAAGACAGTAACTCAGCTTTACGACATGTTGGCGCAGTTGACTTACATCGTCGATGCGACGAGCGAACTTCGCGAGCAGGCGAAACAGCGGGCGGCAAAGGCTGGAGATGAAAAGCTGAAAGAGCAGCTCAACGGCTTAGCGCAGAAACTGGAGGACTTCCGGTCGTCGCTGGTGTCGGTGAAGGAAGGCGGCATGATTACGGGCGAAAAGAAGCTGCGGGAGCATCTGGGCGAGTTATATGGCGCGGTGAATGCTTATTCGGGGCGTCCGACGCAATCGCAGGTTGAAGAGACGAGCGTGCTCGGAAAGAAATTGGACGACGCGGGCACACAGTTTAAGACGATTGTGACCGCGCAAGTTCCGGCGCTGAATACGGCTTTGCAAGGGAAGAACGTTGAACCGCTCAAAGTCACGTCGCGCGAGGATTGGGATAAGAAACAGCGGTAGGACGCAGTCGATCGTCCGCTGCTGAAGCCGTTTTTACTTCTTGACGTCATCGGAGATCTTCGGTCCGAGACCGGCGTATCTTGGACCGATGTTCTACCGCGGCGGCAGACCGCCGCGCCAGCCGAAAAACACCTGCAGCGACTCGTTGAAGCAATGAGTTGCTGCGCCATCCGCAAAACCACTCCGACTGCGCTCGCGCGTGTGGCGAATGCCCCTGCCAATTTCTTCTTCGGCAATTACCGACGTAATTACGACGTAATGTCCTGCTGTGTTAGAGATTACTAATAGAGCAGCTTCGGGAATTGGTCCAATTTGGGCCTCCTCGCAGCGATTGCCAAAGAAGGCAGTGCAGTTCGAGGAAAACTCATGTCAAAGAAAATCCTGGTGGTTGACGACTCCAAGACGGCTCTGATGATGGAGCGCGAAATTCTGGAAAAGCGTACCAGCTATCAATGTGTAACCGCGTGCGATGGTCAGGAGGCGATCGAGAAGGCACAGTTGGAGCGGCCCGATCTGGTGTTAATGGATGTGGTGATGCCGCGGATGAATGGATTTGAGGCGTGCAAAATAATGCGCCAGCAAGTAGGCACGCGCGACGTTCCTATTGTCCTCGTAACTACTCGCGGCGAAGAATCTTACATTGAGGCGGGATTCCAGAGCGGATGCAACGATTACATTACCAAGCCGGTTGACGGCGCCGAACTGGTAGCGCTGGTGGAGAGCTATCTCGGCGAGTAGAGCAAAACGCGGATACTTCGCCGTGGATTTGAATGGATGCAAGGTTGAATCTTCGAGCCGGGAATCGATACAGCTTTGAAGTTTTGTGGCAAGGATCGCTATGAACGATGACAAGGGGAATGTCTCGGGAGCAAAGCTCTCGGGAGCCGACGCCATGAACGAGGCGCGGCTGAGAGCGGCGCGGAAGAGGTTGGCAGAGAGCCGCGACCAGGAAGATGCGATCGATGGCTTACGCGAGATTGCGGCTACGTTTCTGGGTTCAGAGGAAATTGGGCTGTTCCGAATCGATCGCGAAACGGCAAAGTTTCAGGTGATTGGATCGTTCGGAATCGATCCCGAAGAACACGACCTCATAGAGACCATCGGTGAGTCGGGTCTTGCTCGTTTGATGCGAGGCGAATGCCATATCGAATTGGGAACTCGCGACCGGTTTGGTGCAGCAGATAAGGCGCAGGCGTTTATTCCGATCCGCCGCGCAAATGAAACCATGGCGATTCTGGCGGTGTTACGACTACTTCCACAGAAGGTCGCATTTGACAAATCGGACATGGAGCTTTTCAAACTTCTGTCCGACGAAGCGGCGACGCCTTTGTTTGGTGGAAAGGGGCATTCGAAGCCCGAGAGCGATGAATCAGGACTGCGAGTATGAGCGAGAAGTCCTCCAAATTTAATCCGGCGGTTTTGCCAGCGGAGTTCATGAAGCGCTTCGAACATAAGGACTCGAGCGAACTTCGTCACTTCCTTTATCCCGGGCAAGTTTTTGTAACGCGCGATCCAATCACGATCTCGACCATACTCGGATCATGCGCGGCGGTTTGCCTCTGGGATCGGCACAGGAAAGCGGGAGGGATGAACCATTATCTGCTGCCGGAGGGTCCAAACGAAGGCTCGAACCGCCTGCGCTACGGCAATGTCGCGAATCCGGAACTGCTGCAGCGAGTGCTGGCTCTGGGATGCGAAGTGCGATTCTTGCAGGCAAAGATTTTCGGCGGATCAAGTGCCTTCAGCGCCGACCCATCGCAGTCGGTGGGGTCGAGGAATGTGGAACTCGCGGAAAACTTCTTGCACTCGATCGGCGTGCCGATTGTTGAACGGGATATATCAGGCAAGCGCGGCCGAAGATTGGCTTTTCAGATCTTCGATGGCGTAACCGCAATTAAGAACTTTGATCAGGTTTAGGAGAAACAGTGGATCTAGCGGACTTTGACCGGGACGCCGTCCTGGCGTCATTCGTCGTCGAGTCGGAAGAGGGCCTCGACTTGATGGACCAAGTCCTGGTGCAGATGGAGTCGAGCCCCTCTGATCCGGAACTTCTGCACAGTATTTTTCGCGTTGCCCACACTATCAAAGGGAATGCAACTTCGCTGGGGCTCAACGATCTCGCGGGTTTTGCCCACGTCGTCGAGGATCTGCTGGATGTTTTTCGGGAGCAGCAGGTGCTGCCCACCGCGGATCTGATTTCGCTTTTGCTGAAGGCGGTGGACGAACTTCGCAGCATGGTTGCGGCCGCAACGACGGGATCACGTGCACACAATGCGCCCCTTACTTCGGCGCAACAGGCACTCAGAAAGGAAATCGCGCAGGAGGTGGAAAAGCGGTCCAAGACCGTTGGAGAATCCAGTGAAGTTGCCGAGAACTCGGGTGCGACGGTAAAGGTCGATGCGGCTCCGAACACCGGTCATCGCACGCTACGCGCGGATGTAGAAAAGCTCGACCACATGCTGAATCTGACGGGCGAGATCGTCATTGCGCAAGGGCGGCTGCGGCGGATGATCGAGAAACTGGGCACCGAGCAAGGCAGCGCGATTCTGGAGATGCATCGGGAAGCAGAGCGCCTGTACATGGATCTGCAGAACGAAGTGATGAGTATACGCATGGTGCCCATCGGCCCGCTGTTTCGCCAATTCGTCCGTTCGGTAAGAGACATGGCCAAGAGCCATGGAAAGCTGGCCCGGCTCGAAGTGATCGGAGGAGATGTCGAGGTTGATACGACGGTGCTCGAGCTGTTGAAAGATCCTCTGCTGCACCTGGTGCGCAATGCGGTCGATCACGGTCTTGAGAAGCCGGCGGTGCGCAAAAGTCAGGGTAAGAATCCAAGTGGATTGATCCGGCTCACGGCAGGTCACAGCGGAGGAAATATCATCGTCACGCTGCAGGACGATGGAGCAGGCTTCGATCGCGCGCGCATTCTCGAGAAGGCCAGGCGGCTGGGGCTGGTCTCTGGCAAAGATGACATCCGTGACGATGAGCTTTTCGGGCTGGTATTCCACGCCGGATTTACCACCGCTGAATCGGTCACCGATCTGTCTGGGCGCGGGGTGGGGCTGGATGTGGTGCGGCGCAACATCGACGCCCTGCGTGGAACGGTGGATATAGCCAGCACACACAGCAAAGGAACCACGATCACCATCCGCCTACCCTTGACGCTCGCGATCATTGAGGGATTCTCTGTGAAGGTGGGCAATGAAACGTTTGTGGTGCCGCTCGAGCATGTAACGGAGTGCATAGAGTTGCCGGCGGGACAATGCAACTCGGAAGAGAGTGGAATCCTTAGCTTGCGGGGAAATGCAATTCCTTACGTCCGGCTGCGGCGCATGTTCAGCTTATCTGGCGCGGCCCCCAAGCGGGAGAACATTGTGGTTGTAAAGATGAATGAGTTTCACGCCGGAATCGCGGTCGACGAACTGCTGGGCGGGATGCAGACAGTGGTGAAGCCGCTGGGTAAGGCCTTGCGCGGGATTCCGGGGATTGCAGGTTCAACGGTTCTTGGGGACGGGCGCGTGGGTTTGATCATCGACGTTCCTAGCCTGCTGCGCGGAGTGATGCAGTCAAGTTTGCAAGGACAAGCTTAAGCGACAGGGCAGTCCGTCACACAGCAATCATATTGAGCAGTCCTTGAAGAGAGCGTGAGAACAGAAGAGAGGGTGAGAACCATGAAAAACTGGCAGGATCAAAAAATAGGCACGCGACTGGGGGTTGTGTTCGGGGCCATCCTACTGTGCGTGATTGCGGTTGGCGGATTCGGACTGACTTGGCTCGGTCGTCTGAATTCCAATATGTCGGCCTCGATCCAAAAGCGTTACAACACGGTTGAGCTGACACGCCAGACCATTGAGCACTCAATCACCAATGCTCGCATTACCTTTCAATTGTTCGAGACCACCAACCCCGAGGAAGAAAAGAAGCTGAACGTGCAGAACGATGCGATCAGCCAGGAAATCAGCGGGCAGGTCGCGGAAATCGAAAAGAGTCTCAGCTCTTCCCAAGAGCGGGAACTGTTTGAAATCGTTACGCAGGACCGGGATGCATACAAGGTCGCCAGGCAAAAAGCCAAGCAACTCTTGCTCGACAAGAAACACGACCAGGCGATGACAGCGCTGAGCGAAGACGTGGTCCCCGCCCTCGACAAGTATCGCGCAACCTGGGAAAAATTCATTAATCTTCAGACTGCTGCCATGCAGCAAAGCATGAAGGAGAGTCAGGATGCCTACGCCTTGGGGCGCCGGGTTGCATTGTTGCTCCTGGCTGTCACGCTGATCATGGCCACGCTCGCGGCAATCAGCGTTACCAAGAGCATTACCGTTCCGATCCAGCAGGCTGTCAAGCACGCGGAGCGTATCGCGGCCGGCGATTTGAGCAAGGAGATCCTGGTCACAAACCGTTCCGAGACAGGCCAATTGCAGCAGGCCATGCAGGACATGAGCAGCAAACTGTCGAGCATCATACGAGACGTTCGCGAAGGTTCGGCGGCGGTGGCATCCGCGGCGCAGCAAGTCTCCTCTTCGTCGCAGAGTCTTTCGCAGGGAACGAGCGAACAGGCGGCATCGGTCGAAGAAATGAGCGCCAGCCTGGAACAGATGAATGCGTCCATTACGCAAAACGCGGACAACAGCCGGCAAGTAGAGCAGGCGGCTGCCAAGGGCGCATCGGCTGCGGAAGAGAGCGGCGATGCGGTTAAGGAGACGGTCGATGCGATGAAGCAAATTGCGGCGAAGACCTCGGTGATCGAAGAGATCGCCTACCAGACGAATCTGCTGGCGCTCAACGCCGCCATCGAAGCGGCGCGCGCCGGGGACCAGGGAAGAGGCTTTGCGGTGGTCGCGGTTGAAGTTCGCAAGTTGGCCGAGCGCAGCCAGTTGGCGGCGCAGGAAATCGGCGGCTTGGCGGGGAAGAGCGTAAGCGTGGCCGAACGATCAGGCCAGTTGCTGTCTGACCTGGTTCCATCGATTAAGAAGACAGCCGAACTGGTGCAGGACGTAGCGGCGGCCTCGACCGAGCAATCGGGCGGGGTGACGCAGATCAATAAGGCGATGTCGCAAGTGGATACGGTTACGCAGCGCAACGCGTCATCCGCGGAAGAACTTTCGAGCACTGCAGAAGAGTTGGCGGCGCAATCGGAGCAGTTGCAGCAGTTGATGACCTACTTCCGGGTCGCGGGAGAACAGCCCGCGCCGCGTAGCGGCAATGGCAAACAACAAGCTGCGGCTCCGCAGAAGCCACTCATAAGTAGTGGATTTGCACAGCACGCCCGCTTTCAGCCGGTGAGCGGCAAGGCAGTGGAAGAAGCTAACTTCTCTGCGTTCTAGGATTGCTTAACACGACGTTGGAAAAAAGCTGGGCGCGCTCGGGTGATGTGGATGACGAATGCGAGGAGTGAAAACTGAGGAGTGAAATTATGGGAGCGTCGAATCAAGGGAAGAACCAACTCCCTCGGAGCTCGGAACAGTACCTTACGTTCTTAACGGCGGGCGAGGAATACGCGATCAGCATCGTTAAGGTGAGTGAGATTGTTGAGTATGAGGCGGTCACGACTGTTCCTAACACTCCGATCTGGATTCGCGGGGTGACCAACTTGCGCGGTAAGGTCGTGCCAGTAGTTGACCTGGCAGTGAAGTTTGGCCTGCCGGCGAGCGGCATTTCCAAATTTTCGTGCATCATCATCAGCGAAATAATGTTTCAGGGCGAAATGATGACCATGGGCGTGCTGGCCGACTCGGTGAGCCAGGTCATGGATCTTGCCGCTGACGAGATTGAACCAACTCCAGCTTTCGGCACTCGCGTGAAGACCGAATACTTGCTCGGCATGGGAGCGCTGGGCAAGAAGTTCTGCCTGATCCTTGATATCGAACGAGTGCTCTCGGCCGACGAATTGCTCGCGATGACGGATTCGGTTACGGACGACGCGGCCATCGGCTGCCGATCGAAAGGCGTGCTCGCCAAACACGTCGAAGCGGGAGCGTAGCTGTGCAGGCGGGAACGGCTCCAGGAAAAGATTCCGGCAAGTCCCGCCACGTTGACCTGGACTCGTCTCTCGAGCAGCCACCCTATCCTTCGGTGAGTCCGGCGCTGTTTCAAAAATTCCAGAAACTAATTTATGCCGAAACCGGCATCTGGCTAGGCGGGGCAAAAACCGCACTGCTGTGCGGACGACTCTTTCGACGGTTGCGGGCGCTGCAGATGGATTCACTGGAAAGCTATTACGAGTGCGTTTCCGCGCCCGAGGCAGACGATGAGCGAGCGCGTATGATCGATGCCATTACGACCAACGAAACACGGTTTTTTCGCGAGCCCAAGCAATTCGATTTTCTGGCGCAGAAAGTCCTTCCGCGTTGGCAAAGGGAAGCGGAAAGCGGCTTGCGGCCACGGCGAGTACGGATATGGAGCGCGGGCTGTTCCTCAGGGGAAGAACCTTACACAATCGCGATGTTGCTGGCCCGGCACTTGCCGGCGGAGGCGGGTTGGGATGTGCGAATTCTAGCGACCGACATTTCGAATCGCGTGCTGGAGAAGGCGACCAAGGGTGTTTATCCCATCAATCGACTGTCCGAGCTGCCGCCGGACGTGCTCCACGCCTTTATGCTGCGCGGTGTAGCCGAGCGGCAAGGCGAGATGAAAGTAAGAGTCGAAATCCAGCAGATGATCACTTTCCAGCGGTTGAATTTAGATCGCGAGGCCGATCTGGTAGAAGGTCCATTTGACGCAATTTTTTGCCGCAACGTCCTCATCTACTTTGATGCCGCTTCGAAATGCCGTGTAATTACGAACCTCTATAGCCGACTTATCGCTAACGGTCTGCTCTTTGTGGGGCACGCGGAAAATTTGAGCAGCATGTCTTTGCAGTTGCGCTGCATTGAGCCAAGCGTCTATCTGAAGACAGAACAAAAAGAAAGTCCATTCTAGAAGCAAATCGCAAAACTTTTTCTACTGCCTGAGCGTTCAAGAAAGGTTGAAAGAGTGCCCCGTAACGGAGACAGCCTGCAAGTGCTGGTGGTGGACGACTCGGCGATGGTGCGCCAGGTCATGCAATCCATTCTCGGCACCGACCGCCGGATCAGTGTCAAGGCGGCGGCTGATCCGCTGATTGCGTGGGCGAAGATGGAGAAAGAGCCCCCTGATGTGATCATTTCAGATCTGGAAATGCCACGCATGGATGGGCTGACATTCATACGAAAAATAATGCAGGAGATGCCGACACCGGTCGTGGTTTGCTCGGGCCTGGCCGCTCGCGGCACGGAGCTGGCATTGCGCGCGCTCGAAGAGGGAGCGGTTGAGGTGATCACCAAGCCGAAGGTGGGGGTGCGGGATTTTCTGCACGAATCGGCGGTCACCCTGCTCGATGCGGTGTGGAGTGCGTCCCAGGCGCAGCTCAGGCCCCGGCCGCTGGCGGTTATTCCTCGGCTCACGGCGGATGCGGTGCTGCCCCGCCAAGGTAAATCCTGCGCTGCGGGTGCGCCCCAGGGAATAATTGCAGTGGGCGCCTCCACGGGAGGAACGGAGGCGTTGCGCGTTTTCCTGGCGGCGCTGCCAACAAACTGCCCGCCGGTTGCGATTGTGCAGCATATGCCCGAGGTCTTCACACGTGCCTTCGCCGACCGCCTGAACAAAGAATGCGGAATTGAAGTGGCGGAGGCTCGCAATGGTGACCGGTTGCAGACTGGCCGCGCACTGATTGCGCCGGGCAATCGGCATATGCTCGTCAAACGTCGCGGCGAAGAGCTCATCGTCGAGATCGTTGACGGGCCGTTGGTCTCGCGGCACCGTCCCAGCGTGGATGTGCTGTTTCGTTCGGTTGCCGTGTCGGTTGGATCGAAGGCGGTGGGCGTGATCATGACGGGCATGGGTGACGACGGCGCACAGGGTCTCTGTGAAATGAAGGACGCCGGGGCAGTCACCGTCGCACAGGACGAAGCGAGCTGCGTTGTATTTGGGATGCCCAAAGAGGCGATTGCGCGCGGCGCGGTGAGTGTGATCGTGCCGTTGGAGCAACTCGCCAGTGCGGCGATGAATCTGCTCGCTAAATACGCAGGATGAAACGAGGATGGCACGGGTGAGAGCAAGCGCCCAGACCCACAGCAAGAGCAAAATCTACCTGCAATGTCGGGGCGGAGCATCAGGGAGCGGGCACTGCCCTGCCGCGCCTGGAGCGACGCCTACTGACGCCACCCGAGGTGCTCCTCGCGCCCTTCGAAAATCTCGCTGAGCAGCCGATGGAAGCGCTGTTTCAAGGTGAGTTGCGCCGTCGGCGCTTGAGCAGTTTCGGTTTTCGTTTCAGCAGCCGCGGTTGTCGCATCCGCTTTGGGATCGCGGGCGGTCACAGCACCAGTAGCCATATCATCGCCTCTCCAAAAATAATTTCCAGAACCAGTTCTTGCACTTGGATAACTTCGCGCCGATTGTGTATGGAGGGGAACGGGCGAGAGTTCCAAACTGAACTTTAATCCTAGAATGGTTTCAGTTCAGGGAGGAGATCACCAACGGCATAGTCCCTCAGGTGCGATTGGCATACCAAGTCAATTTCCCGACAAGACGGCCTCGAGATGTTTGGGGCTGATTTGGGTCTGAAGGCCCTGGCGGACCGTTTCAGTAATTTGAAATTGCTCTAACAGTTGCGGAATCTCGCGAATCCTCTGAGGTGAGTCAAGCGGATACCCGGCGGAAAACTTCGCGTACTGCTTACCATACTCATACCATGAAGCGTCAAACCAGCTGCATAAGAAGCAGGGCACGCCGTTGATGGTGCTCTCGACCGCCACGCTTGATTCGATGGTTAGACTGCACCAAGCGCGAGCAAAAAGGTCCGGAGTCATCGATCCTTCGCGGATTTCAATCAGGCGGCGCAGCTCAGACGAAAGTACATTGTCGACGAGGGTGCGTCTCATCCGCAAACTCTCGAAAGGATGCAACTTGATGATAACTTTGCGATTCCCTCGAGCGGCGAGCATGCACAATTCAGGCAGAAGTTCCTCATAGAAAGTTTGAGCGCGGCTCGATGAGAGTTCGAAGGGTTCGGAATAAAACACAATCCAGTCTCGCTCAGTCTGATGCGATGGCGGTAATGCATTAGTGGTTGACGAGGGAGCGCCAACGACAATCTTCGCGACAGATAAACCGCGGTTAACGCAATAGTCCCGCGCCATTTCGCCTCGTAGCAGATAGTTATCGGAAACGGGACGGCGAAATCCAAAGCTCATATTCAAGGCGCCATGATCACAAAAAACGGTGTGCAATTTTCTGGATTTCGCGAGCAATGTGGGCAGCCGCGTGTAGGGATTGTACTCGTCGGCGGAGAGCACAGCCGTAATGGGCTCACGGTCAAACATCGCGCGCCATGCGTCGCGGACACGCAAGCCATTTTTCAGAAAATCCGCAAAGCCATCCAGCACGTGGAGCCTATTGGCGAGGCGAAGAACCAAGTTCGGCTCGAATGAATCGCACAGAACTTCCGTCCATCGCGCGAGCAGGCGGACGCGTTCGGCTTCAGTCGAGGGCAAAGGCGGGGGAGCGTAGGAAGCAAGCGAGCGAACTTCCACGTTGGCCGGAAGCTCGGGCAGACGACCGCTGCGGCGCGTGACCACGAGCAGAAAACGGCGGTGCGGGAGCATGCGCGCATAAGCGACGAGAGCGCGCGTCACGTTGCCGTATGATGACGGGAGCAAGATCGCCGGCGTTGACGATGTCTTGGGCGAAGCAGCGAAATGCCGTCGAAGGCGGTAGTCGGTGTCCCACTTATCGAAAACTATCTCGGCCAGTTGCGAAGGACGGAGGGCTGATGCGGCCTTCCAGTAGCGGCGGAATTGCGCGCGCAAACCGGTTTCGAGTTCTTCGACGCGGCGACCGGCGAGGAAGATCTTTATCCTGGGGACTTTTGTTTCGGCAAGATTCATCTCGCCGACTTTCCCTTGGCTGAGGTTCGTGCCGCTGAGTAAGACTTCAAGCGCGGACGCTGCGAAGTGGGCGCGGGTTGCGAAAATCGCGGCTTGCCGGGGAATCTGCTCCGCTAATACCGAAATTAATAGGAGCTGCTCGATTTGACGGTAGGGGTGGACAGAAAAAACGTCCCACCAGTCAATGGAGTCTGAATCGAGCAACTGATCGAGGCCCAACGCCAATAATTCGCGAATGCGGCGACGGTGCTGCTCATGGTCGAGCAGATCATTCATGCTGATAATACGAGATCCGAGGCGTTCGCTTTGGCGAGCATAGGCTGCTCGCCCGGACCAGCCGAGATCGACTACCAAATCCCAGCGCAACTTGGCCCATGGTTCCGCCTCAACCGAATCGTCAGGATGCACCAGCAGAATCTTCATGGATCGATTGATTTGCGGACACTGCGAAACTCGCGCCCCTCGCAGACTAGCACGACATGCAGAATAGGCTATGATAAACCGATTCGCCGATCGGG
This sequence comes from uncultured Acidobacteriaceae bacterium, assembly GCA_963822025.1. GTDB lineage: Bacteria > Acidobacteriota > Terriglobia > Terriglobales > Acidobacteriaceae > Acidiflorens. The sequence goes on from CAWGFW010000005.1 coordinate 1,164,225, forward strand.
AAAAACGTGCAGCCCCATGTCAGAAGGCAAACTACATTGTCGACCACGCAGCGTCGCGCGCGGTCACCACATCCGACTTTGGCAGGGAATCGAAACGTGAGTCGGAGCATCATCGCACCTGCGGCCGTCACCAACGCTCTCTGTTCCATCGGCATTGAGGCGGGAAGCCTCGTTCTGGTGCATCCCGATGCAATGGTGGCGGCGCAGTTTCCTGAGATGTCCAACCATGAGCGGCTCGATCTGTTGATCGCGGCGATTGAAGCGGCGATTGGCAGCGACGGTACGCTGGTGATGCCTGCGTTCAGTTACAGTTTTACTAGAGGAGAAGCCTTCGACATTTGCAACACTCCCAGCGCGGTTGGGATGGTAACCGAGAGATTCCGCACGCAGCCCGGCGTTTGCCGAACGGCCGATCCGATCTTCAGTTTTGCCTGTAGAGGAGCACACTCGGAAGAACTGTGCGCGGTGCCGGTTGGAGAATGCTTTGGCAGTGAGTCCGTTTTTGCGACATTGCATCGGCTCAACGCCCATATTATCGACCTCGGCTGTTCGCTGAGTCAGGGAGGAACGTTTGTTCACTATGTTGAAACGGCGCATGGTGTCGACTATCGATATAAGAAGACATTTTCAGGGAAGGTTATTTGGCCAGGAGGCGAAGTTAAGGAGTGTTCAGTGATTTACAACGTTCGCGATTTGAGCAGAAGGTCGGAGGCTGAACTGACCAAATTGCAAAAGCGACTCTCCGATGAGGGAAAGCTGCGCGCCGCCGACGTGGGAAGATCGCGGATCGTGGCGATGAGGGCAAACGATCTCTTTGATACGGCGTGGAAGATGTTGGATGAGAACCCGGTTTCGCTCATCGTTGAGGGAGTGCGTGGCTGAGACCATGACAGAAAGTCCTCTCGCGACGGTTGGCGACATCGGCGAACAGATGTACGGATGGGCGCGCGATCTGTTTCCAATCTGCCGCAGCATTACCGGTAACGGAGTGCGACAGACGCTCTCCTATTTAAGGGAGTTGCTCCCGGGCCTGCGCATTTGCGAGGTGCCGTCGGGAACCAGGGTGCTGGATTGGGTGGTTCCGGAGGAATGGAACATACGCGACGCCTTTATCGCCGACCAAGCTGGAACCCGCATTGTCGATTTCCGCGCAAGTAATCTGCACGTGGTTGGCTACTCAGAGCCGGTATCCGCGGAGATGACGCTGGAGGAATTGCAGCCTCATCTTCATTCCCTGCCCGCGATGCCTGAAGCAATTCCTTATGTTACGTCCTACTACGAAAGGCGTTGGGGATTTTGCCTTAGCCAACGCGTGCGGGATGCGTTGCGTCCAGGTAAGTATCGTGTGCTGATTGATAGCACGCTGGCGCCAGGTTCATTGAGTTATGGCGAGATTATTTTGCCTTCGACTGGTCAGACTAACAATCAACGTAAGGAATTCGAGATACTTTTATCGACTTATATCTGCCATCCTTCATTGGCCAACAACGAGCTTTCAGGTCCGGTTGTGACAACGGCATTAGCGCGCTGGCTGCAGTCTTTAACTAACAGGAGATATACATACAGAATCGTGTTCGTGCCGGAGACGATCGGTTCGGTCGCCTACTTGAGCAAGCACCTCGAGGAAATGAAACGCAGAACTATCGCAGGGTATGTGGTTACTTGCGTTGGCGATGATCGCGCCTATTCGTTTCTCGAATCAAGGTCGGGAAATACTCTGGCGGACTCGATCACACGACATGTTATCAAGCACCACTATCCTGGCTGTGTCACTTATGGCTTTCTGGAGCGGGGAAGCGATGAGCGGCAGTATTGCAGTCCCGGAGTGGACCTTCCAGTAGTGTCGCTGATGCGTTCGAAGTATGGGACCTACCCGGAATACCATACTTCTCTCGACGATCTCACCCTGATTTCGCCGCAGGGATTGGCCGGGGCTTTCGGCGCTTTGCAGCGTTGCATTTCTTTGATTGAAGCAAACAGTATCTATCGGACCACCTGTCTGGGAGAACCACAGTTAGGCCGGCGCGGCCTATATCCTACTCTCAGTCAGCTAGGCGGCGCCTCAGGAGTGCGCACCATGATGAATATTCTGGCGTATGCCGACGGACAACGGGATCTGGTAGCGATTGCTGAGCGTATTGGAGTTTCGGCCGAAAGCTGCCTACCAATTGTTTCGAGATTAGTGGAAGAGCATTTATTGGAACGTATCGACTAATCAGGCTCCATTTATTCCGTGGGAAACTGGCCTGACCGGTCTCCTGGTTCGCTTTACGACGGGAAACATCAGGCCGTAATCCCCGATGCGGCAAGGCGAGCGCGGATTTCGCGAATGCTTTTGAGTTCCGACATCTCGTCGATTGTGAACTGAAGCTGGAAAGCTTCCTCCACTGACAAGAGAAAGTTGAAATGAGCCAGCGAACTCCATTCGGGAAAAGAACCGACGCCTAGATCGGAAACGTCGCTTGGAATGGCGGCGCTCGGGAATTGCTGGCGAAGCAAATCTTCCAGGCGAGTCATTCAGCGTAAATGTCCATGTGGGGGACGGTGGCTTGAGCACAGTCCAACGCAAAGAAGTGGCCGTCGTTTTTATTGATTAGTGGTTCGAGAATAGTTCGCAAGTCGGGACCCCACTCTGCTTCAGAACTGAAACCGTGTTCTTCCAGAAAGTTTGCGGCGACCTGGTTGCGCTCGGTGGGGACGAATTCGGCTAGCAGAAAATCCACTTGATTCGCCCTGAGCGTTTTGATGCATTGGTCGAGCATCCACGCTTCGAGATGGCGACCGAGGACGCGGCAACTTAAGAGGAAAGTATCGAGAAAAACTACTTTGTGGTTTGATGTGCTGCGCGCGATGACCAGGCCAACGTTTCCGTGATCGCCGAATTTGTCCTGGAGATGGACGAGAAATGACAGATTCTTTTTTTCGAGAGCGATCTCTCGAATCGCAGATTCGTCGTACCGTCGCGTGCGGAGATTGAACTGATTCGTCTTATTGGCGAGCTGGGCAGCCCGCGAGATCAGCGCTTCGCTTATCGGGACTACCGTTGGCCGCAAGTGAATGCTTCTTAGGAACTCGTGCTCGCTGCCGCCGCGGAATTGCGAGCTTTCCGAATGAAATTTTGCTCGGGATTGGTACAGCTCGATACGGCGAAAATCTTCCGTCGTATTTTCGAAAGACGCAAACCAATTCGACGACTCGAGCCAGCCGGGCCAATGCCAAACCTCTCGCGGTACGTCCGCAACGGTCACATCGGGTAATCGAGCGCGCAGGGCCTCGCGCTCAAGGGGATTGTCATCCCAGAACACGAAACTGTCGAGAGCGAGGCCTAATTCTTCGGACAGTTCAGCGAGATTATCGCTCTTCTCTTTCCAGTTGATGCGGGAGGCGACGATGTCGGAACGGCGAAGAACCATACTCGGATGCTCATCGAACGCTTGCCAGACAAGAGCTTCATCGTTCTTCGAGACCAAAGCGAGGAGCGTTCCCTTTTGTTGCAGATTGCGCACTGCTCGCTGAAAGTCAGCATAAGCGGCGCCCGCACCATCCTGCCCTAACCGGATGCCAACCAGGCCGTCTTCTCCGAGCACACCTCCCCACAACGTGTTGTCGCAATCGAGGACGAGAACTTTCTTGGGCACAGAGAAGAAGCGCTGGGTCAGTTCGGCAATTTTCTTCGCAAGGGTGGTAATACCCCGTTGACTCAGTCGGCAGTGGGCAGCGTAATAGTTGCGCGCATCGAAACAGCTTTCGCGCCCTGCTTCGGCAAAGAAGCGGTCGAGCGGCAGCAGAAATAGTGTTTTCGATTGAGTCTGGCGCTGTCGCAACCTGGCTTCAAGGGCAGAGGAGATGAGTTCCCAGGGAGGAATCCGGCGCGCGGATTCAACCACGCCGTCAGAATGGGCATTGCTCCAGGCCACGATGAGACGGTTCGAGGAGCGCGAAGTGAAGCAGTCGATCGCCATCAGCAAAGGCGCGAGAAGATCGTCGATATCCTGCGGAGAGGAATTCCCTTTGACCAATGACGAGAGCTGGTCGGAGCTAATGACGTCTTGCAGAAAAACGACAAGCACGAGAGTGTCAGAGGCATCCGAACTGGGGCTAGGATTGAGAAGAAGGCTGCTCCACTCGGCGAATTCGCCGAACACCAACTGGTAATGCTCGCCTAGGGCTTGCCAAGCTGGGTTGCCGGGCAACAAGAGAGAGGTCCCCGCGAGCGTGATTCGCCGCTGCGGCTGCAACTCGGTGGAAGTACCGCGAACTTCTGAAGTTGAGTCGAAATTCTTCAAAGCCAGCGCGGCTCCCAAAACAACCGGAAAACCCGGTAGTCCCTTCGAAGGAAAATTCTGTCCACGAGGAAACCTGAACAATCCCTTGTCAAAACTCATGCACTGAAATCTTCGAACATCTTACACCAGGTCGAGCATCCGAATTCCTGGATGGCCTCCTGTTATTCTATGAACAAGTATGGCCGCACTGATTGACGCTATCGACGTAAAGCGCAAAATGTTTTTCGAGTTCGAGAACACACCATTCCTGTGTCTGGAAGCGGAAGTTTCTACACCCACCGCGAGGGGCGCCCAAACGCTTGTCCGGCTGAAAATGCGCAACCTGCTCACGCACGCGGTGTTTGATAAGACATTTAAGGCCAGCGACCGGTTCAAAGAGCCTGACCTTCAAATGGTCGAAGCATCCTACCTCTACAATGATGCAGGCGGTGTCCATTTCCTCGATCAGGAGAGCTTCGAGACGCTGACTCTTTCGGGCGAGATGATCGGGGACGCGCTCGATTTCATCGTGGAAGGATCCATTATTCAGTTGCATAAGTACAATGGCAACCCGATCGGGTTGCAACTGCCGGCTCACGTGGAACTGAATGTCACTTATACCGAGCCCGGTGTCCGCGGCGACACATCAAGCGGCAGCGTTACTAAGCCGGCGAGACTTGAGACGGGTATAGAGATTCGCGTTCCTCTCTTTATTAAAGAGGGCGAAACCATCAAGGTGTCCACAGAGACGCGGGAGTTCGCGGGGCGGGCATAATTCGCTACTTAGGGCCAGACTCATCGGCTGCACGGACGGTGTAGCGTGCCACGAATGCAATCTTGCGGGGTCAATGATTTGCGGATACATCATCTCGGGATCGTTCGCATGAGACAACAAATCTGGGCTATTGCAGTTTCGATGATCTTTCTGGGTGGAGCGATATTTGCGCAGAAGCCACCGGTATCGGCGGGACTGGCGCTCACTCCGCCAATGGGGTTCAACACGTGGAACAAGTTCGGTTGCGACGTGAGCGACGATTTAGTTCGCGGCATGGCCGATGCCATGATGAAGTCGGGCATGAAGGACGCCGGTTATCAGTACATTGTGATCGACGATTGCTGGCAGGTGGCGCGCGATGCGAGTGGAAATATTATCGCCGATCCGCAGCGTTTTCCTTCAGGGATCAAAGCGCTGGCGGATTATGTTCATTCGCTGGGGCTGAAGTTCGGAATTTATTCCGACGCCGGCTCGAAAACCTGTGCGGGGCGCCCGGGTGGGCGCGGTCATGAATTTCAAGACGCGCTGCAATACGCAGCATGGGGAGTTGATTACCTAAAGTATGACTGGTGCAACACCACAACCCAGGACGCGCAGGCGTCATACGCGTTGATTCGCGACGCGCTCGATGCCAGCGGCCGTCCGATCGTGTTGAGCATCTGCGAATGGGGCAAGGCGAAGCCGTGGTTATGGGGCAAGGACGTAGGCGGGAACCTGTGGCGCACGACCGACGACATTAGTGACAAGTGGGAGTCGCACGAGAAGTGGCCCGACGGAAGCTGTTGCCGGCGGGGAGTGTTGGACATTCTCGATCTACAGGTTGGCCTGGAGTCTTACGCGGGGCCTGGACATTGGAATGATCCGGACATGCTGGAAGTGGGAAATGGCGGAATGAGTGCCATTGAATACCGCTCGCATTTTAGTTTATGGGCAATTCTCGCGGCGCCGCTAATGGCGGGAAATGATCTGAGAAAGATGACGCCTGAGATCCGCGAAATCCTTACTAATAAGGAAGTGATTGGTGTAAATCAGGATGCCCTGGGGCGCGAAGGACGGCGCGTCTGGAAAGATGGCGATCGTGAGGTATGGTCCAAACAGCAGCAGGATGGAAGCCGCGCAGTGGTGTTGCTCAATCGCGGTGACTCGGCACAGACGGTCCCCTTAAAGTGGGAACAGATCGGGTATCCCAGTCATCTGCCCGCGACTGTACGCGACCTCTGGGCGCACAAAGAATTGGGGAAGTTCATTGGAGAATTTTCGGCGATGGTGCCGGCGCATGGCGTATCGATGGTTATCGTTCGACCGTAAGATTCAGCGAAACTCTACTCGGTGCCCAATTGCGTCTTTATTTGTTTGAGGGGCACGCCCTTCGTTTCTGGTTCGAACATCTTCACCCAGATTAATGCAGCATCCATGAAATCGCTCATTTTCGGATCGATTCGTCCGGTTCGGGGAGAGACTGGAGTTCGTGTTGAATCCACTCCAGGTTCTTGCCATCCTCGAAGGCCGCTTTGAACTGTTCCATATTCTTGTAGAGTATGACATTTGTGCCGATGGGAGCTGCAGCGCGCAGTTTCTCTCTTGCTGCCGCCGGAGTAACGGTGTCGAGAAGTTCGTCATCAAGGCGGACTTTTCTTGCCTGAACTTTCGGAAGCCAATCGACCGGATCGAGCGTGGATATTTTTTTTAGGAATTCCGGTCTCACGTACGCGGGTCGTTCAGCCTCCGGCACGAACGGAGACGTGGTGAGCCAGGTTGGCCAATCGCCCCAGGGATCCATGGCCTCAAGCACTTTGATGCGCGGGTCGACGGCTGAAGCCAGGATAGCGATGCTTGCTCCGGACCCTTGCGCGAACATGCCGACACGGTTCATATCCAGATCTCCGCGCGCGTCCAGATAGTTCAGCACCATTTGCACATCATGCGCCGAAGTTGCCAGGCATTCTTGCAACTCGCTGAGGAACCATTGCTTCATCGGACGGTCGTGGTAGCGGTGACCGGTGAGCGCGGAGACGAAGCCGACAGCAGCAACACCGTTCCTGGTTACGAGTTTTTCATAGTCATTATTTCGGAAAATACTCGTACCGGTTGGATAGCCATAGAGATACAAAATCACAGGAGGCTTTTTCACTCCCTTAGGCTTTATCACATAAAGGTCGATGGGATCACCCCATCGCCACTGCACCTGTAACAACTCGACCGTATAACTAGATTCCTCATCAACGAATGCAGAGAGCGGCCGAACCGGAATAAGATGGCTATTGGCCAGCGCAGGAGACGTCCACTCCTCTGTTACATTCCGAAAGCGAGTGTCGGCCGGATTGGCGATCGGCGGGGATGCCGGGGCGGGTTGCGCAGTGATCGATTGTGTCAAGAACAGGGCTGCAACTGTCAAAGTAACTGCTGTTAGGAGGCTAATACACTTCGACATCGTACTGTTTCCCCGAGTTACAGAGTCTTATCCGCTGCATGAAACTGTTCTTAATTATGTTATTAGCTGTGTTCCAGACCTGTGAACCCATCATTATGTGAGACTAAACAAAGAGAGAGGGCGAACCGATGAATGGCCCGCCCTCAGTATTGATGTCTACACAACCGTTCAGAGCGACTTATGGTCTAACTTGCAGACCCTGGTTACCCTGAACCTGCTGTGTGGTCTTCGGGCACGTCGTCGCTGTTGGGCAAGTAAGAACGGTGCCGCCCATATCGCCGCCAGCTTCGGTCGTGCCGCTGTTGACGGGAGCCGCGCCGAGCAAGTCGCCGGCGCCGTCATACTGCTGGTAATGCGAACGGACGATCGCGAGGCCTGGATCGGTGATTCCACCGGCTATTGTCTTCGTGGCCGGCACGTAGTCCGGAACATCTGTGACGACAAATCCCTGCGAAGCTTTGACCAGAGACTTGGCGTTCGTCAGTCCGGTTCCGTTGCTCACCAGTCGCACGATCGACCACGCCCGGTAGGTGCCGTTGCGAAGGTTCGGGAAGGATAGACCGCCCGCCCAAATTTTGTTTTCGGGACAGGGGAATGCGCCGCTGCAAGGCAGGTTTGCCGCGGCCGGCAAGGTACCGGCAGGAACAGGCTGACCGGGATCGTATCCGGCTCCGGTCGAACTTTGTGGTCCGTAACTCGCGAAAATCGGATCGATGTTGTCGAGCGTGATGTAGCCGTAAGATGGGTTGTTGGCGATCGAACCCACGTTTCCGTAGCTGAAGAATGTGAAGCCGATGCCGTCCATGTCGAGATTCTTGACGGAGTTTTGGACCGACTTCACTTCTTCACTGGTACCAATCGCGCGATACCGTGCGCCACCACCATTAAGGCAAGTTCCAGACTGCCCAGCCAGAGGGTTATTGGCGCCGACGTTGGACTCCATGCTCACACCAAGAATTGTGCTCGGGCCAACGCCGCCATAGACGGTGGGATGACGCATTACAGTAGCCTCGGTGGTGTTGTAAGTACCGGAGAGGGGCTCACGCAGGAAGATGCCAATGTCGCCGGCTGGTAAAGCGAAGGCGCTGGCGTCACAATTCGTGCCCGAGAACGCCTGTTGCAGTTGTTGCTCGCTGGCGTTTGTCAGACTAGCGAGCGCGCTCGTCCGCTCGGTGATAAATACGATGGGAGTAGCTCCCACTTCGACAACGGAGAAAGCTGGAATGGTCGTGCCGCTGATCGGATCCTTACCTTTGATGTTGAACGAGAGAACATTCGCTGTCGAAGTGCTCCCCGGGTAGCCGCTTTTGATCGGCGAACCCACATAGGTCGAAGCTGCATTGCCCGCGGCCGGGCAAACGCCAGCTGCTATGTTGGAGTTGTAGCCGAGACCGTCCAGGCCGTCGCTGCCCGTGCCGCCGTTCGAGCCTGCGCCGAGCAAGGAGTTCACGCGGCACACCGCGAAGTTCGCATCCTCGGGACGGATGTCCGTCGCCGCAACCGTAACCGGAGTTCCAGTCGTGAACAACGATTGGACATTCGCAGGCAAGGCCTGATCCGAGGAGCCATCGCCCCACAGGGTGGAAGAGATCTGGTTGGAACCGCTGCCTGAGAGGTTAGCCAAGGTACCATTCACGCTGCACTGCGGTTGAGCGAAGTAGCAGCGGTCTCCGACGACTGAGTCTACCTTATCGAAGGACCATACTTTAGTGCCAGCGGCATTCCATACGATCCAAACCGTGCCAGCGTCAACGTTGACGGGTGTAACGCGGGAGTCGGTGAGGTTAATAGCGTTCGATGCGCTGGTCCAATGCCCACCACCCGCGCCCGCCAAGGCATAAGCGCCGAGCGCCATCGTCTGCCACATGGCGGACGAACCTGCAATTGTGACCTCGACGGTTGTAGCAGCTTGTGCCAGCGGCGCAATGCCCACGACCGTGGTCAACAACAGACACGCGAAAATCGATTTCATACGCGACATAGTATTGATCCCTCTCTGTAAATGGTTTTTGAAACTATTTCGTCGCACGTGAGGCGCAGTGCCACACGCAGGCAGAAAAACGCTCAACGATCCAGCGATCACTATTAATTTTCTTATTGGCTGCATGAGCCACCATTGCTCAAACTGACTCATCGCAGGAGAGCTTGATTTCAGCCCGAAGTCTATCCGCTGACTTGCCACGTGATATTAAGGTTGTGTGACAAGTTGGTGAAAATTCCGTAACGAATCAGCGCGGAAGATATTTTGATTCAGCACCTTTGCTATAACCACGATGCGGCAAAAGTGAAATACTTTTCTTTCATCTCAGCTTTGCGCGTAAACCGCGCAGCGACATGGCAATAAGTTCGTAAGGAAAATCACCAACCGGAATTAACATTGCGTTAACTTTCGCGTTCTGATCCGTCATATACAATCCCGCTTTGCCATTTCATCCTTAAACGTTCTATTTTTCCCGGAGCGATTAGTGTGCCGTTCCCAGCGTCTTGTCTTCTTACCCGTGTTGCCAGCGCTGTGATGCTGGTTTTCCTCGGGTTGTCACTAAGCACTGCTCAGGAGCAACCGGGCACGGCTACCGGCAAGGCCAGCCTTCGGGGGACAGTGACGGCAAAAACCGGAGTTGCAGTGCGCGATGCGAAAGCGGTGATCACGAGCGCTACGGGCGCGCGCCTCGCACTTTCAGTCAATGAAATAGGCGTCTATTCTGTCACCGGACTTTATCCAGGCATCTACACCGTGACGATATCGGCTAATAGCTTCGCTGACGTTGTCTTCGAAAACATCAACCTGACGCCCGGTCGAAAGATGACTCTCGACGCTACTCTCGAGCCTGCAAGCTCCGAGGCCGAAGGCACGAGCCAAGCTCAACAGATCGGCGCCACTCCCACTCCTCCAATCACTCGAAGAATTTCAGGGGATAAGGGTGCAATCAGCGGAATAGCGACCGACCAAACCGGCGCTGTCGTGACCGATGCAAGGGCTGTCCTCACCAGTACTGCCGGAGCAAGATTGGAAACGCCGGTTAATGACAAGGGAGTGTACTCATTTACGGACCTCGATCCCGGTACATACAAGCTAGTGGTAACGGCTCCGAACTTCGCGGACATGCCCTTTGACAATATCGCTCTGACGGCAGGACTCGAGTTAACGCTGGACGCGGCGCTGGTGCCAGCCAAGGCCAAGGCCGAAGAGGTCAACGTCGAGTCGGGCGGGTTAGGAAGGGTAGAGACCGAGAGTTCCACGGTTTCGGGAACGATCACGCAAAAGGAAGTTGTATCGATCGGTTTGAACGGCCGCAATTTCACACAACTTATCGCGCTTGCGCCCGGGGTCAGCAATCAGACCGGACAGGACGAAGCCAAGGTTGGAGTGGTGGGGAGTGTTAAATACAGCGTGAACGGCGGGCGCGTCGAATACAACACCTTTGAGGTCGATGGCAGCGACGTGCTGAACACCGGCCTGAATGGAGCAGCGAGCACGCTGATGGTATATCCCAGCCTCGATGCGATTCAGGAAGTGAAGGTGCTCACTTCCAATTATGGCGCACAGTTTGGGCGGACGGCATCGGGGACGGTGCAAGTAACAACGAAGTCAGGAAACGCAAAGTTTCACGGCAATCTCTACGACTTTGTGCGAAATGAGGCGTTTAATTCGCGCAATTTTTTCGACGTGGTTTATACATCGCCGCCGCCCCCTGGCCAGCTTACCGGCGGGCAGACATTTGGAACCAAAGCGCCGCTATACCGCCGTCAGGATTTCGGTGGCACCATCGGTGGACCGCTATTTATTCCGGGTGTCTTTAACACGCGAAAAGACAAGACTTTTTTCTTTTATTCTGAGGAATTTCGGTTGGAGAAAACTCCGACTGACTACAACTATGCGGTGCCGGGGTTGAAAGAGCGTGGCCTCATACTACAATCGGGAGGGATTAGGGAAAACCTGCAGACCAACCCAGGGACTGGAGCAGTTTACCAAGACTTCGATTTCACTGACGTCTGCCCCTTGAACTCGGGAACGTTCGTGCGCGCGCAGTTTCCGGATTGTCCGTCGGTGTCGCCGGGCGGAAGTCCTGGAACTCTGATCCCCCTTCCGCACCTGCAAGGAGTTCTCGGCACCGTCAGCGTAGACAAAAACGCGCTGGCAATCTTGAACGCGAATCTAATCCCGCTGCCGAACGCGCCTTCTTATGCCTGTAACGTAACTCTCGCCAATTTTAATTCCGCCAGTCCCGACCCCACCGACCCTAACCGCTGTTACGTCGCTGCGATATCTCCTTCCACTTACTGGCGAGAAGAACTATTTCGTATCGATCAGGTCTTGACTGACAAATTCAAGGTGTCGTTTCGCTACATTCACGATGCCTGGGATACCACGGTGCTCGACCCGCAGTGGAGCTATCTGAGCATCAACCACCCCTCGGCGCAGACCTTCCCAACCATACAGAACCGATTCTTTGGACCGGGCACAAGTCTGGTGGCGCGATTCACCCACACAATCTCGCCGACGCTCTTGAACGATATCGTCGTTAGTTACTCCAATTCAGACATTACATTGACCGACCAGAACGGGCCGGGGGGCGCCCAGTTTCAGCGCAATCCTTCGATCGATCAGCCACTCGTCACCGATCCGTCGGCGCCTGGACAATGCAATCCCGCGCTAAGCGTGGATCCCGTTACTGGCTTTCCGCAGTGCGCTATCGGTTACATTTTCAATAACGGCTTTGGCGGCAAAATGCCGGGAGTAGCGCTTCTCGGCACAAACGCCGCTTATGGCGGTCGTGGCATTGCCGCCGATCCTGCCTACATGCCTTGGGGGCATACAAATCCCACTTACTCCGTCCGCGACGATGTAGGGAAATCTGTTGGGAGACACACATTCCAGTTTGGAGCGCAGTATGTTTACTCACAGCGTAACCAGACTAACAATGCTATTGGTGCAGCTTCCGGCGATTTGCAAGGTCTTTTGACCTACAGCAACGTGACCCACAGCACGGGAAATGCATTCGCTGACTTTCTGGTCGAGTCGGACGCAAATGCCCATAGCATTCCTGAAGGTTTCATTCAGAGTTTTACGCAAGATTCATCGCAGCATCGTTACTACCAGAGATTTCAAATCGGCGAGCCCTATTTTCAAGATGACTGGAAAGTAACTCCCCGACTTACAGTCAATCTCGGCTTGCGAATCAGCTTATTTGGCACTTATAGCGAGAAGAACCGCACCGCCTGGAACTGGGAGGCTTCTCGATTTAATAAGTCGCGATTTGCGGTTGATCCAATCTACGGTGAACTGCTTGACAGAACCGCCGGATCAATCCCAGTAACGTTCAATCCCACTACTTTCCAATTGGATTCCGGCGTCGTGACCGACTTAGGTCTGGTGCAGTGCGGCTTCAACGGCACTCCAGCGAGCTGCATGCAAGGTCATTTGTTCAATCCTGCGCCGCGCATCGGTTTTGCCTGGGATCCCTGGGGCGATGGCAAAACATCGATCCGCGGGGGCTACGGGATTTTTTTCGAGCACGGCACCGGCAACGAGTCCAATACCGGCTCGCTCGAGGCAAGCGCCCCGGTCGTCCTCAGCATGACACAGCAGCTTCCAGTCAGCTACCCGTGCATCGGCAACGTTGGATATGGACCGGCTTTTGATCCGACTAATGGCGCATGTGCGAGCCTGGTAGGGGGAACACCACCTGCGGCAGCATCCGTCTTTCCTCTCAACGTCACATCGATTCCAACGCAGGCGATTTGGCCTTATGCGCAGCAGTGGAGCTTCGGTGTGCAGCGGGAGTTACCTCGGTCGACAGTTATTAATGTTGCGTATGTTGGAAGCCGTGGCACGCACTTGACTGTGGAGCGCCAACTGAACCAGTTGCATCCGTTACCAGCCAACGAGAATCCTTTCGGACCGAATGAACCGCTGACCATAAACGACTGTACCATTCCTCCGCCCAACGCGCTCACGCCCAACCCAGGAGATAACACGACGGCGTTTCTGCTCATGAACGGGACTCAGGTGACGCCACAAGATCCCGCTTATATGTATTTGCAGGCAGCCTGCTCGAACCCAAATATCCCCAACGTCAACTCTCTTCCCGGACGACCCTACTCGGGTCTCGGACGAATTCTCTCTTTGCAGAATGTGGCAGATTCGAGTTATCACGCGCTGCAGTCCACCTTACGGCATACCTCGGGGCCACTTACGCTTGGATTCGCGTATTCCTATAGCCATTCGCTGGACGACGCCTCCGATCGGAGCGATCCAATTCTGGTTAACTCGTACGATCTGCGCGAGAACAAGGCCAGTTCCAGTTTCGACGAACGTCATCTGGCTACCCTGAGCTATGTTTATCAACTTCCGCTCAAAGATTTTCCCCGCCGCTTTAGCGACTGGGCCAATGAAAAGCCACAGGACGACAGCAAGCCCAAGTCGACTTGTTGTTCGACGTTGGTGAATGAGTTTGCCGATGGGTGGGAGCTTTCGGGAGTGACCCTCTTTCAGTCTGGTGTTCCTTTTACGGTAATCAACAGCGCCGGCAACACCGGTATTTCTCTGACCGATAATGCCGGAGTTTCGAGCGGCCTCGGTATCGCGGCTTCTTATCCCGACGTGCTCAAGGGACAACAGGCACCTCTTAGCAATTCGCAGAGCTTCGGACCGCTCATCGGCAATCCTTCCCAGTTCGTGGCTCCTCGGGGTCTTACATTCGGGGATGCGGGCAGGAATTTTCTCAATAATCCGCACCGCTTGAACTTCGACCTGGCACTGCTGAAACATTTCAAACTTCGCGAGTCTGGCCAGCTTGAGTTTCGCGCCGAGGCCTTCAACATTTTTAATCACACACAGTTTCGAATCTACGATCCCGACAATCCGGGCAGCACCGGCAATAACGTGGTCAGTTGTTATGCCGGCCCTGTGTATTCGGCCGGCTTCAAGGGAAGCGGAGCTGATTGCGTCACCGGGGCTTCGTTTCTGCATCCGTTGGATGCGCATCGGCCCCGCACCATACAGCTTGGGCTCAAGTTAGGTTTTTAGGATGTGGAATCGCATGCGCTTAGTCGAAACAAATCGGACGCGACGCCATGCGCGCTATCTAGTTTCATTGTATCGGCTTCGTCGAGCGCGAGAGAAGACTCTGCTGCCGGCGTCGATTACGGTTGCGTTGTTAGTCGCCACGATGATGTTTTCGTCATGCGGAAGCAACAACAATTCTGGCAACACGCAGGTTAATGATAATTCGCTTGAGGGTAACTGGCAGTTTACGATGTCGCCCCCGCCCGACGGCTCATTTCTCGGCGGCCTCCAGGGTGGATTTTTGCTTCAGACAAATAGCACGGTGACCGGATCCGCCGCCTACGCCGTGTCCTTACCCCTGCTTCCCTACCCCTGCAACAGTGGATCAAGTCAGCTTACTGGATCAATTACCGGTCAGGCCGTGTCTCTCACAGCCGTGGCTGGCTCGCAGACATTTACGCTCGCAGGAACATTGAGCTTCGACGGCTCGACCATGGTTGGCACATACATGTCAACCGCGGGCACTGCCGGAGATGGTTCAGTCTGCGGAACAGCTCAGTCGGGACTGCAATGGGGTGCGGTGCTTATTCCGCCGATTACCGGGCCAATCCAAGGCAACTTTTATAGTACGGGCGGCCTTGCTGGCTTGGCCGAACAGGATTTTCTGGTTTCGGGCGGCCTCTTCCAGGCCGCGAATACCGGAGCCAGTAGCGCAGCCGTCACAGGCAATTTGACTTTTCTAAATGCGACAACCGACCTCAGCGATTATCCCTGCTTCACGGCCGCTTCTGTTAACGGCCAGGTTAGCGGCAACATCATCGACTTGCAAATCATCGGCGCGGATGGATCGATCTTAGGGGAAATTGGAGAGTTACCTGGCTCGAATGGAGTTACCGGAGTGAATCCGGTCACCATCGCTTTGGCCGCGGGCGGAGCCATCCTCAACGGTGGTGGACCCACTTACACTGTTGGTACTAATTCCTGTCCACCGAGTTCAGGCAGCATACTAACCGTCGATAACGCGGGAGACTATGGGGCCATTTGTCTCGCGCTCGGAGGCGCGAGTGCTTGCCAGCAACCTATCACGCTGACTCCCTCGGCTCTAATCTTCCCTGCTCAAGTGTTGGGCACACCACCGACCATGCAGACAATTACTCTTGCTGACGCTTCAAGTGGATTACTCGGTCTTACGCTTACCTTAACTAACAACAGCGGCGAACCTAACTTTGCGGAGACGGACACTTGCGGCGTTGACGGCAACCCTTCATTGGGCCAGCCCTTCGATCTTATCTCCGGACAGCCATGTGTTATCACCATTACCTTTGCTCCAGTTGAAACCTGCGCCGTTGGAACTCCACCGGCCCAGTGTCCTTCTCCGCTTACGGCGACACTAATAGTTACCAGCGCGAGCAGCGACATGATGTTTACCGTGCCGATCACCGGCATGGGAGTCAGCGAAAGCGCAGAAGTAACTCGTTCTATTGACCCCGCTGCGGCGGAAATCCCTTCGAACTCAAGCAATCATTATTTATTAGATGTGGGATATCATGCAGAGATCGAGTAACCCTAGTAGCCATCGAGCCGCTTTTCGTGCCAGTCGCGAACGGTTGCTGACATGCAAACCGTTTATGATTGGTCCGCAAGTACTACTCCTAACCATCGCAATAATAATGATAGTTACTCTCTTAGCGTGCGGCGGAGGATATCCTAATGCCCCTCAGAACTCGGCAACACTTTCAGGCAACTGGCAATTCACACTGGCGCCGCAGAGCGATGGGAATCCAAATGATCCAATCTTTAACGGAGGCTTACTGGGCGGATTTCTATTGCAGAACAATAGTTCGGTGTCGGGCCAAGCAGTTTACTCCATTATCTCATCGACCTCGTTGACCGGTCCCTGCAACAGTGGATCGGCTCCAGTATCAGTAACCGTCAACGGCCAGAACTTGACTCTTACCGCAACGGCAGGCACACAGACCTTCACCCTCTCTGGAACGCTAAGCACAGATGGCTCGACCATGATGGGCACTTATAACTCAACCGCCGGTACGACTCCCAACGGTTCGGTTTGCGGATACGCGGTAACCGGATTGTCATGGAGCGCGATCTCCGTACCATCAATTACAGGTACGATCGCCGGAAGCTTTCACAGCACAGGTGGCACATCGACGCTGAGCAATCAGGACTTTCTGGTGTCCGGAACTCTGACTCAAGGAGAGAACATCGGCGCGAGCAACGCGACTGTGACTGGCACTTTGACTTTTGTCGATCCGATCACCCTTCTTAGCGACTACCCTTGTTTCGCTAACGCCTCGGTGAACGGCGAAATCAGCGGTAATTCCGTCATTCTCCAAGTGATCGGAGTTAACGGATCTACCGTTGGTCAAATCGGCGAACCTGCGGGATCGTTTGGAACTACCGGCATCAATCCCGTTACCTTCGATTCGGTGAATGGCGGCTATGTTCTGCACGGCACTCAACCAACCTACATGGTGGCGACGAGTGCTTGTCCGGGGAGCCTGGGCAACACAGTTACTGCAGGCGACTTCGGCAACATCTGTTTGGCGTTAAACAACTCGACAGCTTGCCAGGAACCAATCACGCTGTCTCCTGCGATTATTACCTTTCCCACTCAAACATTGGGATCGGCTCCGACGACCCAGACGATCACGCTGGCCAATAATTCCAACTCTGCACTGAGTGGCCTGACATTGAATTTCAGTAATCTTGTCGACACCCTATTCAGCGGCCAGAGCGATTTCAACGGTATTCCCAGTTTCACGGAGACGGACGCCTGTGGCGCCGGAGGCATCCCTTCACAAGGAAATCCCTTCGGTCTCGCATTAGGCCAGTCATGTTCGATTACTGTTAGCTTTTCTCCGCAGGAAGGTTGCCCGTGGCTTCCTTTCCCAAGCCCACCGTCTATTTCTGGAGCTCCACCGGAATGGTGCCCATTTCCCCAGAGTGCGACGCTGACCGTGACCTGCCCCGCGAGTGTAAGTGGCTGTTCCGCCGACATTGACAGCGATAAGGCGTTCGCCGTGCCGATAACAGGCCCCGGACTCAGCGCGATCCAACCTTCGGTTCCCGAACTCGATTTCGGAGCGGAGGAACAACTAAGTCCGCCGGAAGCGAGCCTCCCTCAAATGTTGTCGTTCACCAACACGAGTGGGTTTCCCGTACAGATTCTAGGCCGCGAGGCATGCGTTAACCCGAGCAATCCAGGCGCTGCGCTCACTCTGCCTTCGCCGAGGCAGCACAATAGCCCTGTCGCGGGACTGCTAGTGGTGGGTAACGGACAGGGCAGCACCTTCACCATTACCCCGGACCTTAACACAACCCCCGTCACCGTCCGGTATCGCTGCGATAGTGATTCCGGAACCTCGCTGCCGAACTTCCAGATCTCGTCGGACACGTGCACGGGAAGCCTGCTCGCTCCTCAAGCAAGTTGTAGCCTGCAGGTCACCTACGTGCCGCAGCCGAACACCAACATAAACAGCGGTCTGGACTTTTTCTTGGAACTGAATACGGTGCAGTGCTGGCCTGCTGGCACGCTTCCGTCACAGTCCAACCCGTGTGAGATCGATAGCGGTCGTTTCCCGGTGGAGCTCAAAGCGAATACTCCGAGTCCGCTGCGAATGTCTCCGGCAGCGGGTTTGGATTTTGGAAACCAGGCCACGGGGAAGACCAGCGCTCCAATGACAATCACACTGCTCAACGATCCCAACCTGAGTTACCCGCAATGTGCGGCGCAAGATTGTTCAACGGTAACCTTTGTTGGAAAGATTTCGGTTGGCGG
Organism: uncultured Acidobacteriaceae bacterium; assembly: GCA_963822025.1. Taxonomy (GTDB): domain Bacteria; phylum Acidobacteriota; class Terriglobia; order Terriglobales; family Acidobacteriaceae; genus Acidiflorens. The sequence goes on from CAWGFW010000005.1 coordinate 1,182,504, forward strand.
TAACTACTCAGAGAGTGATGACTGTCCCGCGACGCTGGTTGAGGGCAGCAGTTGTACTCTTACGGTAACTTTCAAACCCGGCAGCGCCGGGCTTGATTCCGGCCTGCTAACTATCAATTACACGCAAGTTTCAAACTCAGGAGTTGTAACTCCGGGTAACCCCCAATTTGTATATCTGCGTGGCACTGGGCACTAACCCGCGCAAAATCGTATGTAGCGTGGGGTTGGATGCGGGACTTAGAGCGATGACGGCCAAAAACAGGACAGTTTAATTTTAGGAGGTCGGCAGTGGCAACTCAACGATGGATTCTCTCCCTTCTGCTAGCGGCAATGATTTCGGTGCTTGCTGGATGCAGCAGCGGCAGCACCGCCAATGTGCAGAATCCTCCACCTCCGCCGCAATCCCAGGTATCCATCGCTTATCAACCCGAGCCAACGCCATCGCTCAATGTCGGCTTCTCCGAAAATCTCACCGCCGTAGTTACCAACGATCCTAATAATTACGGAGTCGATTGGACATTGACCTGCCAGAATCCTCCCAACTGCGGAACGCTCAGCGCGCTGCACACATCCAGCGGTACACCCACAACTTATACAGCACCTTCCACGATTTCTGGCAATACCTTGGGCGTCGAGGTTGTGGCCTTAGCAACAGCGGATCAGACTAAGAATGTTATAGCTCCATTAACGGTTTCAACCTTTGACAGCAGTCTCGCCGCGGGAACCTATGTTCTCCAGGTCCAGGGAGTAGATTCTTCCTTTAACCCTTACCAACTCGCGGGCGCGATTGTGTTGGATGGCAATGGCAATATTACAAACGGCGAACAAACGACTAATTACTTCACGTCGCTCTCTTTATTAGACACTAATCTCACGGGCACTTATTTCCTCGGCAATGATGGACGAGGCACTATCACCATCAACACAAATGACAACAATATCGGTGGCAACGGCATCGAGACATTTTCCTTCGTCTTCCTCGACAACAACCAACCGCAGAATCCACGAGCATTGATTTCGCAAATGGACTTGGGTTCCGCGACCACCGGCGCATCGGCCAGCGGAACTCTGGATCTGCAAACCAGCCCCGTTCTGGCTCCTACTGGCAGCTACACCTTCGTGATGAACGGCGCTGCCGTTCAACCAAAGCTTGGCAAATCTTCGCCCTACCCAATCGCGTTCGGTGGCATCTTTAACATTGCGTCTGGCAACGTTTCGGGTTTGAGCGATGAGCTATACGGAAAAGAACTGACAGAAACTGGCGCGCCAATTTCATCGACCGCGCCGATTGCTGCTCCCGATTCATTCGGTCAAGTCATATTGAATCTGACGGCCGGCTTTGGCTTCCATCAAAATCCAGTCAGTCTGCAGCTTACGGGTTATATCGTGGATGCCACGCACATCAAGCTGATCGAGAGCGACTACACCACCAACAATACGAATCCGTTCGGATTGACTGGCGGAGTCGCCATCGGTCAGACGGTGCCGCAGGGCGGCTTTAGTAACGCGTCGTTGTCCGGCGCGCCTTATGTCTTCGGCGTTACCGGAGTGGACCTCTGTTGCAGCAATACGATTCCATCAACGTTGACCGCAACGGGCCTGTTTACCGCCGATGGCATGGGTGATTTCACGAGTGGATTCTCCGATACTTTTCTGCAACTGAACTGCGCCCAGCAGACCTGTAAACAAAATGAAATCACCGGTGCCCAGATCAGCCAGTCATTCACGGGAGGATATTCCATCGACTCGACCGGTCGCGCTGTCTCGAGCTCAATCACATTCAGCACCGAGCCGAAGCCTGCGTACAACCCGACTTACTATTTCTACCTCACGGGTGTCGCCGCCGGTGGTGGTGACCCCGCGGCGCTGGTTCTCGCCGATGGCGATGTCAACTACGCATCTTTTGCAACCGGTGTCGCATACCAGCAATCTGGCACAGCGGCCTTCAGCGGCGATTACGGCATGAGTTTCACGCAGGAAAATGGCAGCGAAACCGACGGTACTGCGGAGTTGAATGCGAACTCTGCCAACACGCCCGCTCTATCAGGCTTGGCAGATGCAAGCAATGGCTTGGGTCAGGACAACGGTTTCCTCGGCACCGTCCAGGGTTTATCATCCAATCTTCCGTTTCCGGGCACTCTATATGCCAATCCCAACGCCACATTCAATGCCGTATTCCCATTTGTCGGTTCCGGCGTTCCGATGGCGGTGAATTATTACTTCATCGACCCTGCTCACCTGTTCTGGATTGAAACTGACTTGATAACCGAATCGTCGGCGCAGGTCTCATTCGGTTACGACGTCGCGCGGACGCCTGTGTGCGCCAGTTGTCCGTAACGAACAACTGGCGACGACATTGCGGACCGACGCTTGCCCGCATCGCCAAAGGACACTTTCTTCTTTTCGTGTCAGCATCCATCCCGACGATAAAAATGTATAGTGTGACGATGCGTCAGAGACTTCTCATCCCGTGTTGGACTTTCTTGTGCGTCGCGCCCGCGCTTTTGGCGCAAACTCCGGCAGAAGTTGCGCGTCAATATACGACTGCTCATCAGGCGGAGTTAACTCAACGGTTCAGCGACTTTCTGGCGATACCAAACGTTGCCGCAGATCCGGCGAATCTCAGGCGCAACGCCGACCTGCTCGTCGAGATGCTCAAGAAGCGCGGCGTCGATTCGCGGCTGCTGTCGATCCCGTCGTCACCTTCGATCGTTTACGGAAAAATCGATGTGCCCGGGGCGCAACGCACGATCGTCTTCTATGCGCATTACGACGGCCAACCGGTGACTCCATCGGAGTGGGAGGGCGGTTCGCCTTTCACGCCAGCGATTCGCGAGGTGAACGGTGAGCAGCGCATTTATGCCCGCTCGGCCGGAGATGACAAGGCCGCCATCTTTGCTCAACTCACCGCGCTCGATGCGCTGCACGCGGCCAAGATTCCTTTGCGCGCGAATATTCGCTTCGTGTGGGAAGGTGAGGAGGAGGCTGGATCGCCACATCTGGAGCAGATCCTCGATGCGAATCGTGACATGATTCACGGCGACGTCTGGCTGATATGTGACGGTCCCGTGGATCAGAGCGGAAAGCAGACTGTCGTTTTCGGGGCGCGAGGGGACGCGCATCTCGAGATCACCGTGTACGGCCCGCATCATGGCTTGCACAGCGGGCACTACGGAAATTGGGCGCCGAATCCGGCCATGATGCTGGCGCAATTGCTGGCTGGAATGAAGGATGAGGACGGGCGCGTTCTGGTGCCGCATTTTTATGACGGAATTGCGCCGCTTACTGCGATGGAACGCGAGGCCCTCGCCCGCGCGCCGGTGAATGATCAAATGTTGATGGGATCATTTTGGCTCGGCCATGTGGATGGAGCGGGCAAGCATCTTCTCGAATTGATCAATCAACCTTCGTTGAATATCAACGGTCTTTCTTCCGGACAGACTGGCGCCCATGCCACGAACGTGATTCCGCCGACTGCTACGGCTGATCTCGATTTGCGCCTGGTGGTCGGGGTCGATTGGCAAGAGCAGCAGAAACGCGTGACGGAATTCATTCGGTCGCGCGGATATTTTATTGTGGACAGCGAACCCTCGCGCGAGGTGCTTACGACTCATGCGAAGGTTGCGTTAGTCGTGCGTGATCTGGCCGGATACAATGCGGTGCGCACGCCTATGGATTTGCCGATCGCGCAGGAAGTGATTCGAGCCGTCGAGAGCGCGCGGGGCGATGTTGTGCTCTTGCCCACGATGGGTGGCAGCGTTCCGCTCGGAGCGATGGAGCGCGCCGCTGAAACGCGCACGATCACGGTGCCCATCGCCAACTACGATGACAATCAGCACGCGGCCAACGAGAATCTGCGTCTGCAGAACTTATGGGATGGTGTGGGAACAATGGCGGCGCTGCTCGAAATGCAGTAGGTGATCCACGCTCAAACACAGATTTTTTCTATCGATTACTGCACACAAAATTGGCCGGGTCGTTGGTATTGCCGCTCCCCTTATACACAGCTTCTTGCGGGTAGGAACATAACGGCCTCGTAAATGCGACGCCTTCATCGGGCTCGTTATTGACGTAATGTGTCGCGAGAATTCTCTCAGGCGCAACATCTTGCTCGACCCAATCGACGAGCGGTGAGAGCATGTCGAATACATTTGCGCCGGGGCCGCCTTTGCAGTGATTCATGCCGGGCACCATGAAGAGCCGGTAAAATTCGCTGGTTTGCTTCCATTCCGGTGATCCCGCAGGAAATCTAACTACGCTCTCGAAGTAATTGATACTGGTCAGCGGCGGCACTTCGGGATCGCTGAAGCCGTGGTACTGGATGAGTTTGCCGCCTCGTGCGTGAAAGCGCTCCAGGTCGGGATCGATCGAATTCAGAACCGACGCCAGGGTTTGACCGGGGACCACCACTTTGCTCTCGACATAAGCCGGATCGGTTGCCCAGTCGAAAGATCGAAAATTCCAATTGGGATTGTCGAAGACGAAGTTTTGGAAAAAAGGGATGCCGATTTGCGCGTGACTGTCGGTTTGCGGCGCTGGCGGCGGCTCTGGCGAAATAGTTGACGGCCAGCCGTCGATTTCGCCGCCACGCTCAAACGGCGGATAATAATCGCGCATCTCGACGAACTCGTCAGGGCCAGTCCACAAATGTCGAACCGCATCGACCTGCTCGGCAGTGAGACAGTTCGGAGGCGTTTGCGAGCCTGTGCATTGAAGCGCCGCGGGATCGTAGTGGCAGCGTCGCGGATCATTGAGCACGCCATCGATTACTCCATCAAGCGCGTCGCAGGCTGCATTGACGGCGTTGCCTAGAAGCGTATCCTGCGTGGTGAAAACTGTGCTGGCGGGATTGTTGAACATCTGCCATACGACCCATAGATTGGCGCCCACATGATGGTGTGTGTAGTGCGCGACGGGATCGCCGGCGACGATGCCGTCGTAATCGTTTGCGTAGCGTTGCGCCTCCATCAAGGCCTGTCGACCGCCGGTGGAGCAACCGGTGAAGTAGGAATGCTGTGCATCTTCGCCATAAAAAGCAGACGATATCCGTTTGCCGATGACGGTCATCAGATGGATCGAGCGATATCCAAAATCGATAATTTTTTCCGGGTGGCCCAGCGCAAAGGAGCCATCATCGGTGGAAGAGCCAGTGTGTCCGGTGTCGGTACCGACGGTCGCGTATCCCAAGAACACGCCGGGTGCGATTGCGGAGTAAGGGATCGATCCCGCGTAGCCGCCATTTCCGACGCCTTCGAATCTTCCATTCCAGGTTGAGGACGGCATCCACACTTCGATTCCGATCGACGAATCGCCAGTTGGAGTGAGAGTGGCGGCCACGCGACAGAATGCGGGCATGTTCTGGAAGACCTCGCCATCGGGCGCGGTGTAGTTGCCTTGCGGGATCGACTGGGCCACCGTGATGGTGGTGTGTGAGAGCTTGAGGGAGGCCAGATTCTCGCATGTCAGCGCTGCCGCATGATTGGCGGCTAATGCGGTAGGGAGAATACTGGCAATAAAGAAAAGCGCCACGCATCTCTGGGCCAGAGACATACTCTTTCGTCCTTTTTCAACAGATCATTATAGATTCATTTCAAACGAGATCGGCAGACTGCAATTTGTTGCACTGCTTTATGCAGGAAAATGATTTCGCGACAAATTAATTTGCCGACGCGGCGAGTCTTTCATCCAACTTACGGGTTATGACGAACTGGAGACAGTGTGCGGCGCCTGCCTTTGGCATCGTTCACCTCGCCCATCTGCCAAATCCTGAACCTCGTTCGAAACAGGAGAATCGCTATGAACTCCAACCCCAGGGTTTTGTTATTTCTCGTCGCCACTCTCGTGGCAACCGCCGCTCACGCCCAATACAGCAACACCCCGTTTAAGCACGTTATTGTGATCTTTCAGGAAAACCGCACGCCGGACAATCTCTTTCAGGGATTGTGCACCGCCAACGGCGGAGTTCCGGGATGCAGCGCAACCGGTGCTGGAGGAACTTACGATATTGCGTCGACTTACGTGAATGCCGATGGCCAGACCGTCCCACTAACTCCCGTAGGACTCGCCACTAACTTCGACCTCGACCACAGCCATGGCGGACCGAAGCTCAACGGAACCATCAGCGGGTGGGATTTCGAGTATGAAAACCAGGGAATCAGCGGCAAGCCGGCGGCCAATGTTCCGGCGGTCTGCGGGGCCAACGTTTTTGGCTGCGTGGTTCCGGCGACCAACTATTCACAATTCATGTACGTGTATAACTCACCTGTAACTAACGGCAATGGCAGTAAAGGTGGTGTTCTGGATCCATATGTCATCTTAGCGACGACTTATGGATGGGCCAACCGTATGTTTCAGACTAACCAAGGGCCGAGTTATCCCGCCCATCAGTTTATTTTTGGCGCTACTTCGGCTCCCACTGCGGCAGACGATGCGCTGGGCGTTTTTGTAGCGGAAAATAGCGATACTAACTATGGCTGCGGCTCGGGGGAATCCGTTCAATTGATCCGCCCGAACGGGAATGGTGCGCCGCCTTATGGCACGGAGACTCCCGGCGACGAAATCGCGGAATGCTTCACCCGCAACGCCATGGATTACTTATTGAGTCAGCCCAGTCCTCAGATCACCTGGACCTACTATGCTCAAGGCCAGAATAGCCTGTGGGTCGCGCCAAATTCGCTGTCGAACATCTGCATCCCGGTAAACGGCGTATGCACCGGCCCCGACTGGACGAAAGGGGAATCGAATGGTTACGTGGACACGGTTCCACCCGATGTTTTGAATGACATTGCTAACTGCGCTCTATCGCAGGTAAGTTGGGTAACTCCGGCCGGTCAGTATTCGGATCATCCGATTAACAGCGGTCAAGGACCGTCGTGGGTCGCAGCTATCGTCAACGCCATCGGAAATAACACGAACTGCGATGACGGCACTGGCTACTGGAAAGACACCGCCATCTTTATTACCTGGGACGATTGGGGCGGTTGGTACGACCACGTGCAGCCGGTGTTCCAGACTGGTGCGAATCAGAACGACTATCAACTGGGCTTTCGCGTACCACTGGTGGTTGTTTCGGCTTACTCGAGTAAGGTGGGATACATCAGCAACCTGAAATACGATTTTGGCAGCATCCTGAAAGCAGTCGAGGGAATCTTTGATCTCGGCAGTCTTGGCTTTGCCGACGCACGAGCGACCAACGATCTCCACGACTTCTTCAACTTTCATCATGCACCGTCGAAGTACACAACCATTCAGGCTCCGCTGGAGGGAAGCTTCTTTATTAAGAATGACAGCGTTGAGGTGGATCCGCCAGATAGCGATTAGAGTTAGATAAGAGTTTTCCTGAAGCTGCTGGGAGTGTTGAGTTCTCAGCAGCTTTTTCAGAATCTAGTCGGCTGCCACTTCACTGGCGTAGGACTCTGGCTGCAGTTGGGCGCGCAGTTGATTTTCGTAAGCTGCGAGCCGGGCCTCGATGTCCTCCGCGGCCGCGCGCTTTCGAATCACCTCTTCGCGATAGCGGCGCAGGAAGTAATCGATGGTCTCGACGCGAATCCTGATTGAGCCTGTGGGCTTGTTCTCGTCCAAATCTTTGAAACAGAAATAGGGCGTGCCAGATTGCTCAATGATGCCTTCGATCACACCGTATATCGGTGCATCGTGGCCGCACTTGAAACTGGAGATTTCCAGCGCAACCAGGTTGGGGTGGCGAGCGGTGAATTTCGCGGCCCAGACCTTGTGGTTGGTGCTGCAGGAGTAAGAATTTTTCCAGGCATCGGTGATGTCGAGAGGATGGCTGATGACGCCAGCTCGCACTTCATCGCCGAACAGGCGCTCCAGCATATCTTCATCTAGAGGCAAAGTGTTCTGCGAAAAGATGGGATAGCCCAGCTTCTGGAACTCTTCCATGATTTCGTGATTGAGGCCGGGATCATGGTGATAGGGGCGGCCTAGCATGACTATGCCGATGCGATCTTCGCGCTCCAGTTGATCGAGCACTTCGCGGGCCCTGCTGCGAATGCTGGTTTCGTAATCGGCCAGCGCCTTGTAGCCTACTTCGACGGCGCGGTCGTTCTCTTCTTGTGACAGGCCGAGAATCGGCTGCCACGCTTGCAGCATTTGATGAGCGAAGAGTTTGCGATCGGCAAAATTCAGCACGGGGTCGATGTATTTCACGTTGTGTTCAGCGAACACGTCGTTCTCTTTCGTGAACGCAGCTTTGACGGTTTCCGGCGTTGCGGTCACAGTGGGGCAGGCGTTTGCGCCGACGATTTTGACCAGCGGCGACGTCAGCACGTCATACATCGGGAAGAAGATGACGTTGAGCGGCTTCTTGCGATGCTTCTCCTGGATCAGGTTATAGACGTGGGAGATTCCGATTTTCGCTGGGAAGCAGGGGTCGATGGCGCCGCGACTGGCTCCGGCGCGATAGAGATCAGAACTGGTGTAGTCGGAGTAAATGACATTCTCCGGCTGCACGCCGAGGCTTTCGAGATATCCGTTGAACAGTGGGGCGTAGGTGTAGATGTTGAGGACGCGGGGAATGCCTACACGAAGTTTCTTGCGATGTTGCATGAGCGGAATGCGCTCTTTGGCAGCTTTGTTCCAGAATTTTGCGGTCGGAATTGGGTCAGCTACGCTCTTCGCGTTCACTGGCCGGAAGACCTCGTGGGCGGCGAAGTCTACGAAGTTGGGATATTTTCCCTTGATCTCGTCGAGACCGGCCTTGATGTCTTTCATGTCGTTGACGTCTTCGACGAGGCCCTTTTCGCAGGTCGCAATGATGAGGCGCTGCTCGCCGTGCATGAGCGGGACTTTGGTGACCTTCTGGATCGGCACGAAGGCAAGATCGTCTTTGGGTGCGGTGCGGATGTCGATGAAGGTGCGCAGGCAATTGTTCTTGCAGAAATTGCAGCGGGTCGCTTCGTTGCGGGTGGTGCGGTACTGAATTTTTCTGACAGCATCGAGGCCGACGAATGTGGTCTGCTGGCCTTTACGCCACAGGCGCAGAGATTCAGCGGCGGCACCGATCGCTCCCGACTCGCCGCAGAACTCATGCACGATGATCTCGGGCTTCTTTCCAGCGGCGCGGAAGCTGTTGTTGATGAAATCGACTTCGGCTTTTACGACGGCCATGTTGTTCTGAGTTCCGCCTTGCAGAACGAACCGCGTGCCGAGAGCTGCTAGATTCGGGATGCTGGCGACATAGAGGAATACGTTCTTCGGCAGAACGGCGGCGAGGCCGGCCAGAATTTCTTCGGCGCGCCAACCCTGGCGCTGGAAGTTGACGATGTCGGACTGCATAAACACAGCGCAGCCATAGCCGAAGATAGGCATCGATTGCGCGGAGAAAGCCAGATCGGCATACTGCTCAACGCCTAATCCAAAGCCTTCGGCGGTCGATTGCAGGAAGTATCCATTGCCCGCCGAGCATTGCGTATTCAGCTTGAAATCTTTGACGCGACCATTGTGAAGGATGATGATTTTGATATCCTGGCCGCCCACGTCGACGATGACGTGCGGGTCTTCGTAAAACTTGAGCGCCGATTCGGTGTGGGCGACGGTTTCTACGAGAGCCACATCGGCGTGCAAAACATCTTTGAGAATGTCTTTGGCGTAGCCGGTTGTGGCTACTCCTAAGACTTCTAACTTGGCACTCTGCGCTTCGACTTGTCCGCGGAGATTCTCGAACATCTCGATCGTGTCCTGGATGGGATTTCCGTTGGAGAGTTGGTAGGCCTTGCACAGGATCTCTCCGCGGTCATCCAGCAGAACGGCCTTGGTCGATGTAGAGCCTCCATCGATGCCGATAAAACCGCCGACAGTTTGACCCTTCTGAAAAGTCGCGGGGATAAATTTCTTGCGGCGGTAGCTCTCTTTGAAACCGTCGAGTTCTCCGTCCTTCGACACGAGCCCTTTGGCGCCGGATTTCGATTTTTCCTCCTGGCGGCCGAACTCGATATAGTAGAGCAGTTTTTCGTAGCCCTGATAGCAGCCGACACAGTCGTCTTCGCTCTTGCCGAATTCGATGGCGCCGAGCGCCGCGAAATATTGCGCGTTGTTCGGAACCTTGATCAGGTCTTCGGGTTTCGAGCCGTCGGGGACGGCAACTTTGCGTTCCTGCCACATGCGCGGAATGTTCGCCTGCCACGCCTCACGCATTCCTTTGATGAAGCTGTTTGGGCCACCCAGCAGAAGCACGTGGGGACGTAGAGTGTGGCCGCGCGTCAGGACGCTGAGGTTTTGCAGCACGATGGCTTCGAAGAGCGACGCCATCAATTCGTCTGGCGGCGTTCCTACTTTTTGCAGGCCGTTGATGTCGGTCTCGGCGAAGACGCCACACTTCCCTGCTACCTTGTGCAGCTTGATCCCGTGATAGCCCTGCAACGCGAGCTCGGCTGTCGGAATTTTGAGCTTGGCGTTGATCTTGTCTATGACCGCGCCGGTTCCGCCGGCGCATTTGTCGTTCATGGAGGGGATTTTCTTCTTGCGGCCGGTTTCATCGTCGTCTTTGAAGACGATGATCTTGGCGTCCTGCCCGCCGAGTTCGATCACGGAATAGACTTCGGGATGAAGCTTTTCGACGGCCAGCGAGACGGCCGTAACTTCCTGCACAAACTTTGCGCCTATCTGTTCGGCGATGGAGCCTCCGCCGGAGCCGGTCATAAACATGCGGGTGTTATGGCGGTTGATGCCGATTTCGGTTTCCATGCGGCGGAGGAATTCCAGCGTTTTTTCGGGCTGCTTGGTTTCATGACGCTGGTAGTCCTGCCAGAGAATCTCGTCGGTCGCGGCATTCACCACCGTGGCTTTAACAGTCGTTGAGCCAACGTCGAGCCCTATCAAGAATTGCGTGTGGTGGTCGTGCGGCTTCTGATAAGGCGCGGGATTAATCCGCGCAATGGGGACAAACTGGGCTGGCTGCTGACTGTGTCCACTCGAATGGTCGTGCATTCAATCTCCGATCGGGATTCAGCGAGTACGGTAAAGGGCCAGCAATCGCATAGCGCTGCTGGCCCAGATCGGGTTAAGCAGCTTCTTTGAGAAGAGCGGCTCCTGGTATTCGGCTACGACGCGCCGGGAACCACGACGAGCGATCGCGATCGATGCGATCGTTGACGTGCAGAATGAACTGCGCCGCCGTGCCGGCGATTCCTTCGCGGTGCGGAACATGGTAGAAGGGACGCCGCAACTCGGGATGCTCGTCTATGTATTCTTTAATGTCGTCGAGCGTCTTGCCGGTGGACTTGAGGCATTGCTCAAACTCCGTCTTGGCTTTTACTTTGGCTTCGCCCAATGCCATTTGCACGCGGCTATGTGCGTTGACCTCGCCTTCACCGGAGGTTTCGATGGGAAGGAAGATCATGTCTTTGAACTTGTTGACCACCGCCGATTGTACGCCGTCAGATTGCGACGACGGCATACAGCCGAATGGCTTGAGCGCCAGCACCATGTGGCAGAGATGGTGGACGGTGTAGTAGACGTTCTTGCCGACCTCAAGATGACCTTCTCCGCCGCGGGCAAACTGGTTGTAGAAAGGATGGGCCATTTCGGCCAACTCGGTCTGCGGCACCAAGTGGTGGGTGAGACCACCGAGATTCTTGATGGTGCGGTGATAGAGGCCGTTCCACATCCACTCGCCTACGGCAATTCCCATCAGCTTTTTGCGCAGTCCGAAATCGTTGGCGATGTGCTTTTTCAGTTCCCACCATTGCGGATTGCGGTGCGGACGGTTGACGGGCCACTTTGCCTTGGCGTGCGCTTTCGCCTGATACAGGAGATATGCTACCCAGGTTGCGATGGGCTCGACCAGCACTTGCGCGCCTTCGCGTTCGAGGAACTCGAACATGTGGAAGTTGCCGTCTCCCTCGGTGATTTGCGCCCAGAATTCGCCCGTGATTTTCACTACCGGCTTCACCTTGGTGCGGTCGACTTCAATGCCGTCCATTTTCTCGCGCGCTGCGGCTAGGGCACTGAGATAGTCTTTGCCGCGCAGGTGCTCATTCATTTTGCCGAACACGTTAAAGGTGTTCCGCAGGATTTTGTTGCTCTTGAATTTCGGCTTGGCCCAGTTGGGTGCGCGCTCTTCGATCTCAAAGGAATCGCGATTTCTGAGATCGTCGCAAAGGCCATCGACGGTCTCGCGAAAGACGCGATCGGTTTCGCCTTTCTTTACTTCAAAGGGCCGGATCTGGTGGATCATGTCGTTGAACACGTCGCCGAGGTGCATGGCGTTCAACATGCCGAAACCGAAGTCAATGGTAAATTTCAAACCCGGCTCACCCGACGCGGCCTTGATTCCATCGCTATCCTTGAACAACAGCACGCGGAAACCATCGAAGCCGGCATTCTTGAGCGCGAAGCGATACTCCGCCTCGTACATGCCGAAGCGGCAAGGGCCGCACGAACCGGCGGTAAAGAAGACATAATTGTCCAGAATATCTTTACGGGGAACGCCTTCCTTTTCGAGGAATTGCAAATATTGCACCAGGTTCCCGACGGTGAAGTAGGTGGGATTGCACTGCCCGTTGTTGCCGAATTCTTTACCGGTCTGGAAGGCGGGCACATCGGGAACGGGGAGTTTCTCGCAGCGATATCCGCAGCCTTGGAACACCGCGCGAATCAGATCCTCGTGCTTCCACGTGAAGCCGCCGAAAAGGATTGTAACCTTGCTGCGTTCTTCGGCCGTAAAGGCACGCTCAATGGGGCGGTGAAAGTGGGTAGGCCGGTCGAGGCCGGCGATCTTGCGCAGCCGCATGCGCTCTGCTTCGAGGCGTTGTTGAATTTCGTGGTCATTTTCAATCTGGACGAACTTCGTTGCCATAGGCATCTCCTTACCTTACGATGCAATCCTGAAAAACCTTTGGCCCGAGGGGTATTGTTGATTTATGCCACAACGGTATTTCACCTTCAAGCGCGATTTTTGCACAGCACGGATTCGAAATTTGCCTAGATTGTCACCGGGCTTATTATTGTTGACCATAGGGTCGACGCTGTAGTCCGGTAGTCGATTGTAAAGATTTGTTAGGACAGCCGCGCCGGCTAGATTAATTAAAGATCTAATGGTTGAAAGCGGTAGCGGACTTAGTGGCACACCGATCTACTCAACCGGAATGGCAAAGCGGAATAGCGGAATACCAACATCAGATCGGGCCTTGATAGCGGCGCAGGCGCACCGCTGCAGCGAGGAAAACGGCGGCTACTGCCAGACCAATCCACAGGCCGGGACTACTCAGGAAACCGACCAGGTCGATATGCGTCATCGGGTCGGTCGGGAATATATCTGGCGACGTCGAGGCAGCCATGGGCGCGGCACCGATGAACCGGGACCCCACCAGCGCGGCGAAATGCCACGTATGGAAAACAATCTGCTCGACCCCGGCAATCGCTACCAGCGGCAATGCCGCCCATAGAAATGCGGCGCGGCGCGGCCATCCGGAGACGAGCAGCAGCCAGCAATAGATTGGCGCGGGCCAGAGCGCATGAGCCGTGAGAATGTGGTACAGCAGCAGCCATGACATCCGCAAAAACGATACGTTGGCCCACAAGGTCGCCACTCTCGAACCGCTTGCCAGCACTACTGCGCTGCTGAGCAGCAACATGAGCCACTGCATTGCGACGGTGATGGCAACGATCAGCAGCGGCAAAACAACGAGCGGAATACTCGCTTTCGCAACGACGGTGGTGAGATCGGAGACGGGCAGCGATTTCCAGAACAGAATGCTGCGGTCGCGGCGCTCGCTGTGCAGCGCGTCGATACAATAAAACACACTTACGACGATGCCGGTAAGCATCATCAGACCTGCGGCCATTTCGTACGGCGCTTGAGGTGTCTCGGGAATGATTCGCAGGCGCTTTTCCCAGATGCCCACAAACGCGCTGAGAGTGAAGGCGAAGAGAGCGACTCCTGCAACTGCCAGCGGCGCAATGTAGATGGAACGGTTCTCCCACAATTCGCGTCTTATCGACCAGTAGAGGGGCCGCGTCACCGACATGGCTGCGGGCGCGACTCTCATCGCGTCGAACTCGTTCATGGCATTCGATTGAGTATTCATCGAGCTGCTCCTTCATAATTGCCCCGTGCCTGGCCAGCCGGATTGGCGGGCTTACTTCCCGGCTTTCCCGGCTCATTCCCCAACACCGCAACGAACAAGTCGGCGATGCTGGGCGTGCGCACGTCGCCAAGGGCGGCGAGGTGCTGGCGTTCCAGTTTCTGGCTAGCGCCACCATCGACTTTCAGATCGACCTTCAGATCGAACAACAGGATGCTGCGGCCGAGTTCACGGCGCTCGTGCATCGGTCGGAGCGCCCCGGCGGCGGCGACGTGCTCGGGATTCACCATCACTTCCAGATAACGCGACTCGAATTCTTCCGTACTGCAATTAAAAACGACGCGGCCGCGATCGATGAACACGACATCGGTGAGCACATGCTCGATCTCTTCCACCTGATGGGTTGTCACCACGATGGTGCGGCTGCGATCGAAGTAGTCGTTCAGCAGAGAATCATAAAACTGCTTGCGATAGAGGATATCGAGGCCAAGCGTCGGCTCATCTAACACCAGCAATCTGGCGTCGATGGCCATTACGAGAGCCAGGTGCAGTTGGGTCACCATGCCCTTCGACAGTTCCCGGACCCGGCTGCTGTGCTGGACGGCGGTCTTTGCCAGAAACCCTTCGGCCTTTGCGCGATCGAATCGCGGATGCACGCCGGCGACATAATCGAGTGCCTGCGAAACTCTTATCCAGCGCGGTAGCACGGCAACGTCGGCGATGAAGCAGACGTCGCGCATGAGCTGATCGCGCTCGCGCCATGGATCGCGTCCGAGCACTTTCAGTTCTCCCTGATACGGCGTGAGGCCGAGAATCGCGTTCAGAAGAGTGGTCTTGCCAGCGCCGTTGGGGCCGATCAGCCCGAGGATGTGGCCCTCTTCGACGCGCAAATCCACGCCGTTCAGAGCGGTCACTGTTCCGAATGCCTTGTGTAGACCGCGTGCTTCTATGCATGCCATGGCTTCAGCGCTCCTCCTCAGGGGGATTCGATTGGGCAGTTTTCGCGGGTTTGGCATCCGCAGACGGGCGGCCGTTTTTGCCGTCGAGCAGTTCTTCCGCCTTCAGGCCGAGCCTCTGAATGTTCGCGGAAATACGAGGCCACTCTTCGCCGAGAAACTTTTGCCGTTCGGCTTGCAGCAACACGCTGCGTGCTCCGGCATTGATGAACATGCCCAGGCCACGTCTGGTTTCGACCAGCCCATCGTCCACCAGTTGCTGATATCCCTTCAGGACCGTGAGTGGATTCACCCGGTATTCAGCCGCGACCGTGCGCACGGAAGGCAGCGGATCGCCTTCCTTGAGCACTCCGTCCAGAATCATCGCGACAACGCGATCGCGAAGCTGGCGGTAGATCGGCTGATTGTCGTTCCATTCACGGTCCATCGGTTTTCCACGTAGACATTAGCAGAAGCTCTGCGGGCTCAAACGCCCGCAAAACGGCGTCAGTTGATCCGGTGCAGATCGAAGTGCGCATGGATCGGCTTGTCCTTCATCATGAACGTCCAATCCTCGGTATGATGATTGGCGTCGATGATGGTGAACACGGAATGATGCATGTGGTAGTCGGGGCTCCCGCTGATGTCCTTGAACTCGAACTCGATCGTCTTGCCGTCGGGCGACATCTTGCCGGTCATGCGCGGCCGGTTCCCGGCGTCGCAATAGTGAACCAGCGTGAGCTGGTCTCCGTCGAGGTAAAGCATCGTCACCGGATGATCGTACTTTGTGGCATCCAACGGCGTTCCTGCTTCCTGTAACTCATGCACGAGAGTGTTTCCCCGCGAGGTTACACGCATCGAGACGTGGAGTGGTTTGCCGTCTGACATCTGCGGCATCTCCGGGACATTGACGGGGCCTTCCCACTCTCCCGCAAGGCTTTTCATGGTTGTGAACGATTTCTGCGCCTCGGACGGCACAGAAACCGCCGAGGACTTTTGCATATCAGACTGCGCGAAAGCGGCGGTGCAGAACGACATCAGAACAACGGGCAGCACAAAGCGAAGGGATTTCATGTTTTCTCCTCAAGAAGTTCATCTCTTCGTTGCCTCTTGCGTGAGGGTACTCTTGGGCATCGATCAGTTTAATGAACTTCAACTACACTGTTATAGTTAACTATAACAGTGATTGACTTGTCAAGGAGTTTTTCATCATTTTTTTTGACCGCCACCATCCGCCTGAGGAAAAAGGTCTTATCGCCGGAAGCAAGTCACAGGTTTATTGAATTATGAAGTGAGGTCCGTGAGGGGCACTTTTTCATGGCCCGCCCGCTTGGCCGCTATGCGGTAATCGAAAATTGCGATCTGTGAGTTGTTGATCGGTGAAGCCAGCGGCAGGTGGATTGTTCCCCGCAACCCATCTGCCGCCGTTTGTCAGACCGACGTCGCCCCTTGGACACCTTTGAATATCTGCCCGAACAACTCGGCAGGTGGATTGTTCCCCGCAACCCACCCGCCGCCGTTTGTCAGGCGACTGTCGCCCTTTGACAACTTTGCAATCTGCTCGAAGCTATCCTCCCGAACAACTCCGCCCCCTCGGCTTTTCGCAACGAATCCAGCGACTCGAATCTTCCCCACGGTTGTATCGGTCTTCACTTCAACCCGCCTTCAGCAGCGACTCCAGGCACACCAGCGGCGTCCCGTCCGGCCCTTCGAAGCAATGCCATTGCTTCGTCTCGCCGCCGGTGTCGAGCATCCGTCCCTTGCCCGACAAAATTTCTGCCTGGACGACATCGACCTCGCAGCCACATTGACGGCACCACATCCGCGCGCAAGCGCTACGCCGGATGGTCAAAATCTGGTCGGTCTGGATGGTGATCTCTATCCGTTTATGTGCAATGTTAGCCTCCTCGGAAACCTTTACCCAGAGCCCGTCTCGTGCTAAAGTGCCAGCCACCTCCCGGTACAACTTCCGGGCGCTCTCGCCTGATGGGAGTGCACTCTGCCGCAAGTGAGCCGTGGAAGTCTTTAGGAAGCGATCAGAATTTCTCAGGATTTATCAGGGTCGGGCTATGGCCACGGAAACAAAACAGTTGTACGAGTTTGGACCTTTTCGCCTCGACCCCGACAAGCTGCTCCTGCTGCGGGATGACCAACCTGTTCCGCTGCCGCCCAAGGCTTTTGAAACGCTGCTCGTATTAGTCCAGCACAGCGAAACCGTGGTTCTCAAAGACGATCTGATGAAGTCCGTCTGGCCCGACACCTTCGTCGAGGAGTCGAATCTCGCGCAGAACATTTTTGTCCTGCGCAAAACCCTGGCCGAGACCGCCGGAGACCATCGCTATATCGTCACCGTCCCCGGTCGAGGCTATCGGTTTACCGAGAAAGTGCGGCTCGTTCCCGAAAAATCAGACATAGTCGTCGAGAGTCACTCGATCACGCGTGTTGTAGTCGATGAGCAGACCGACGATCCGACCGACGAGAGAACGTCGAGCAAGTGGTGGCCGTGGGTTGGAGTCACCGCCATCGTATTGGCTGGCGTGTTTGCTGCCGCCTGGTACCAGTCCTCGCACAAGACGCCGAAGCTTACTGAAAAGGACACCGTCGTGATCGCCGACTTCGCCAACACCACAGGCGACCCGGTCTTCGATGGCGCGCTGCGGCAAGGGCTTTCGGCGCAACTGGAACAGTCGCCGTTTCTGAATCTGCTCTCCGACCGTCGCACCACCCAGACCCTGGCCCTGATGGGCCAGCCTAAGGATGCGCGTCTAACCCATGAATTGGCGCAGGAAGTTTGCCAGCGCACGGCGGGTGCGGCCGTACTCGATGGCTCGATTGCGCAGGTCGGTGCGAGTTACCTTCTAACTCTGCGGGCGCTCGATTGCTCAAACGGTGAAGCCCTTGCCAGCGCGGAGGCCGAGGCCAGCGACAAAAACCACGTTCTCGATTCCCTGGGGAGCATGGCCTCGGCCATTCGCGGCAAGCTGGGTGAGTCGCTCGCTTCCGTGCAGAAATATGACGTCCGCCCCGAGGACGTGACAACGCCGTCGCTCGAGGCGCTCAAGGCCTACAGTCTGGCCATGAAAGAGCGCAACCGCCCCAACGGCGATTTCACCGTGACCCGGCAATTGTTTCAAAGAGCCATCGACTTGGATCCCAACTTCGCGATGGCCTACGCGCAATTAGGCGTGATCTTCGTCAATTACGGCCAAACCGAGCGGGGAATGGAGAACCTCCGCAAAGCCTACCAATTGCGCGAACGGGTCAGCGAGCGCGAAAAATTCTATATTGCTTCGCACTATGACGACATGGTCGACGGAGATCTGGAGGCGGCGCGAAAAGATTACGAGGTATGGGAACAGCTCTACCCCCGCGACTTTGTCCCACCGGCCAATCTGGCTATCGTCTATTTCTACTTGGGCGACTTTGACAAGCTTCTCGCTATGACAGCGAAGGCTGAAAAACTTGCCGGCCAAGGCGAGCACCAGCATTCCGCCAATCTTGCCTGGTGTTACATCCTCCTCAACCGCCTCGACGAAGCCAAAGCGATAGCCCTCGATGCTCAAGCCACTAATCGGGACGATCCCTCCTTTCACTTCAACCTGTACATGATTGATTTCCTCAAGCACGACGTCGAGGGCATGAAGCGCGAGGCGGCAGGACTGGTGACCAATCCCACATGGGGCCACGATGCGTTTCAATATCAGGCGGACATGGCTGCCTATGGTGGTCAATTTACCGAAGCCAGAAAGTTCACGCAGCGCGCGATTGACGCCGCCAACAAATCCGACAATCAAGAGACAGCAGCGACCGACGAGGCCGACGCAGCGATTCGCGAGGCGCTGGTCGGCAACGCAACCTTAGCCAAGCAGCAGGCAAAGGCCGCGCTCGCGCTCTTCAAGAGCAAGAATATAGAAGCCATGGCGGCTTTCGCTGCGAGCCTGGCCGGCGATTCCACCGAGGCAACACAGCTGAGCAGCGATCTTGCGAAACGCTTTCCGCACGATACTCTTGTCCAGTTCAACTATTTGCCGGCTATCCGCGCCGCCGGCGAATTGCGCAAAGGCGATGCCGCCAACGCAATCCAATCGCTAGCCGCGGCAACGCCCTACGAAATGGGGATTACGGCTTTGACTGGCGGCAGCGCTCTTTACCCCGCGTACATGCGCGGCGAGGCTTACCTGGCGGCGAAGCAGGGTCCGGCTGCTGGAGCCGAGTTCCAGAAAATACTCGACCATCCCGGAGTTGTTCAGGATGAGATCATTGGCGCGCTGGCCCACCTCGGGCAAGGCCGAGCGTACGTTTTGTCGGGGGATGGCAACAAAGCGCGCGCCGCCTACCAGGATTTCTTCACCCTCTGGAAAGATTCCGATTCCGATGTTCCTGTCTTGAAGCAAGCGAGAACGGAGTACAGCAGGTTGCAATAGTTTCCGCGTTGAGATATGCGCTCAACTCTGAAGGAACATTCTAAGAGCAGACTGGAACGATTAGAGGAGCGCGCACACCAAGAGTCGGAGCGCTCATTGGACCAATCGGACCCAGATCTTCGGAAGGGGTTCCGGGCAACTGATCGAAAGATATGGTAGGCACGAGGAGACTCGAACTCCTGACCTCTACCGTGTCAAGGTTGCAAAACCCGGTAACTTATTGACTCTTAACGGTACTGACGACCCGTTCTGGGCTTGATAAGGAGCATTCGGGAACAATCATCGTCCCCTATTTGTCCCCAAATTCTTGGTTAACTGGTGGCACACTCCAGAGGAGACGGCATGGAAAGCTGGATCGGTGGAAAGAAGAAGCGAGCATGAACACTAAACTCAAACGTACCGACAACGGCGACTTCAATTATCGAATCATGTACGTAGAAAAGATTTTTTGGCATTCATCTCCCCGATGAGGATATGCAGCATTTTCTCAGCCATGATGGAACAACGAGTTGGACCGAACGACATCCATCCAGCCCACCCGATCAAATGGAGAGGGGATATGCGACTTACATCCCGTGAGTAAGATGAACCTTTGGCATTTAAGTCTTGAGATATACCGCCGACATGTGTAACGATCCGTCGGACTTAGTATCTACTGCACAGCCGAAGGCCTATCGCGACGCGATGACGCGTGGAATGCGGAACAGTTCAATCGCATTGGAGAGCGCGTCAACGCGTCGGGAATGCGGTTCGCTTACCACACCACACGGCGGAGTTTCGCGAAGAAAAGGGCACCGTGTTCTACGACGAGCTCATGCAAGCAACGGATCCGGCGAAAGTGGGGTTCGAGATGGATTGCGGCTGGGTGGCAGTGGGCGGCAAGAATCCTGCGGACTACCTGACGCGTTACGCCACCCGCATTTCCATGCTTCACGTCAAAGATTTGGCCGTGGTTCGATTGATTATCGTCGAATTTTCGAAGCGGCGACGAGGGCTCACCTTGAGCATGCGCTTGTAGAGCAGGAGGAGTTGGACATGCCGCCGATGGAGGCGCTGAAGATTGACGCGAATTACATGCGGGCGTTGGCGGCATAGGGGCTGGTTTGTACCGCCCCGATTCAAAGTAAGTATTCATAAGTAAATACTTAGCTTCAAATTATTCATAAATAATGTAATCGTTGAATCGTATTCCTTTCGGTTGCCGCGTTGGCGTCCGGCACGCCCGGGAACATCGATCCGGGTCCGCGTGCGATGACTCTGCAGCACGGCGTTGACCATTTTAAGTTGCCGCAGTCCATCGGGGAACTGCGGGATTCGGACCTCGCGCCTGGTGCGTCAATGGGCATAAACCGCCGGAAGACTTGCTTGAATATGTCGTTGTAACCTCCGCCGTGGCCGCCGGGAAGATCGGCACAACTGCGCGCCGCGGGCCTGAGCAGAGCCGATTCGCGGTATCGCGGTGACCGGACCAGAGTTCGTCGGGGCGCTCCTGGTCCCAGGCAACTTAAGATTTTGTCCCCTAGATCTCGCTGCTGAGCTGGTCCCTGCGTCCTGCAGAGACCTGGCTGGCGGTGACGCGGCCGCTAGTGGACTAACGGATCGTCGGGTGCTTCCCTTTCACTGGCGGAATAATAGGCTCCGGTGATGGTAGTGGATTCGGCTTCCCGAAAAGCTGATCCGGTCATAAACATCCCCCTTGGTGCCCGTTGGCGAAAAGACAGCATGCTCCCATCCATGGCTTACCGCCTGCAATTCAGGGGAGTGAAATAAAGCACCGATGCGCTGGCGCGTAAAATGCCATAGCCGTCAGTGAGAGCAGCGCCACTGATTCGTCACAAAAATGATGTTAGCGCCGTCACAGACCAGCAACGGCACATCAACATAATCTCAAAGGCCAAGAGCGAACACCTAATCTTAGAATCACCTTGGAGAATCTATGAAACCCAAAGTTCTTATCGTTCACGAAAACGACTCCATTCGTGAATTGATGCACGACTCATTGGCCGACGACTGTGACGTGATATCCATAGCGACGGTTTCCGATGCCTTCACCCAGGTCGCTAGAGAACGATTCGATGGCATCGTGGTCAACCTGGAGAGCAGTGAGAGTCTCTACATGCTGATTGCCGGAATCCATAGCTTTCAGCCGGGCGCTATGCTTGTCGCAGCGGGCGATCCTCTCAACAAACGACATCTTGACCTTTATCGCCGCCTTCGGGGGAACGCTGTAGTAAAGCCGTTCGATATCACGCAGATTATTCAGTTCCTACCTGCACCCTCTCGGGAAGATGGCATGGAAAGCTAGATTGGCGGAAAGATCGCATGAGCACCACGGTAATGCTCAAACCCATCGACAACCACGACCTCGATGATCGACTCATGTACTTGGAAAAGGTTTTCGGCATTGATGTCCCTGACGAAGATGCTAGTGATTTTCTGAGTCAGGAAGGAGCGGTGCGTTGGATCGTGGAGCACCTTCCCCGCCCGCCCAATGTATTTGCCTTGGCGTTACTCTGCAGATCGGCAGAATCTCAACAACGACCGGGGCTTGCGGAGGGGAGAGAATGGCGATCTGAGCAAATCGCGGCCATTATCAGCGATATTTTCACGAAGCAAAGACTGATGAAATCATCACCCTATCTAGCGGAATACATCTGGTTGGACCAGCCGAGTGAACGCCCAGGCAAAGCGCGCTGGCGAAAATTCGTGCCGACGAGAGCCAGCGTCCTCCTGTTTGCGACGATTGCCGTTTTTATCCTGCTATGGCGGCAGCTCCTGCGATAGTCGGGAGAATAGATAGGAGAACACCGATGGTGATTCATGGGGTCTGTGAATAAACGGCTGCTGGAGATCACCGGCTGAGATGCGTAGATAAGGACACCAAATGCCAGATACAGATATTTTCGCGCAACGGGCAGCGGTTTCTTTGCTCCAATCAATTCATAAATCCTCGCTCGCGGCCTAGGCGGTGTGCGAGAAGTGTGCCTCGGAACGGGCTGAATACCGTTCATGAGGTGTTCCTCGTGCCTAGTACAGCCAGATGTCCGAGGGGCCGACTTCTGGATGACGTCACTAAGGTTCGTCCCATGGAACCAGCGGTCCGCCACATTGCCCATAACCGATCACAAGCCGACTTCTAACCCGAAATAATGGCGAGCCGATTTCCGGGTTGCGATGCTATCGATCATCATGACGTGCCGCAATTTGTGGGTGGAACGCGAGGGTAAGTCAACGAGCCCGCACTTAAGCCTGAAGAGGCTGAGATTTGCTTTCTCGTTGCCGCCTCATCTGCAAATAGACACTGCGGTGCCGCGCTGACTTCTCTGGGTCGCCGTCCGCCTGCTGGTACAAAATCGCCAGCCAACGGTGCGCCGCAATCAGGCCGGGCAGCATAGTCAAAGATGTTTCGAACGCCAACGCCGCTCGTCGGCGATGGCCAAGCCGCGCCAGCGCTATTCCCAGATTGAAGTCCCCAAAGGAAGGAAATGCTGCAATCCGACTGCATGGAGCGCCTGATCGGCGGCCGCTTCATTTTGCCGCTTTCGTAAGTGGACTCTCGCCAATCCCAGGTGCGCCATCGCGCTGTCGCCGTCGATTTCAAGAGCGCGTTCGAAGGCCCGTTGGGCGTCGCTGGTCCTTTTTTGCCGCAGATAGACTTCACCGATGCGGAGATGCAGGTCTGGCAAACGCGGATCGAATTGCTCCACCTGCAAGGGGCTGGGGAGAGCCTCATCCATATTGCCCTCTTCAGAATGAATAATTCCCATGAGCAGGTCTGCCCAAGGACGCTGCCTGGGTGCTTCGAGTTTGTTCGGTTCTGGCGCGGATTTCACTTCGGCGTTGCGCTCGTCGTTTGTTCGCGCTCCGTCTGGCGCCCGCTTCGGTGGATTGGAGACCAGGTCCTCAAGGATTGCCGTTTGCCGGCGACCACGTTGTCGCCGCATCCGGATGCATCAAGCCCTATCTCTAAGCCCGAGGAGCCCGCGTAATACAGCGTGCGCAGCTGATTGCAAGGACCCATTTGAGAACAAACTTTGTTTCGTCGCCGAAAATACGATGTTCACAGGCGGCTTGATATGACATATTGAGTCACGGCGACTTTGTTGGCAAAGATTCCGTCGCCGGTCAGTCTTCCCGCACGGCCTCGGCTAGCGCAATGACCGACTGTACCCTGCTACGAATTGAAAAACAAACTATGCTTCGCGCCCTGACAAGGCACGTAAAGTTAGCAAATATTTTTTTGAGCTTATGTGCTGGCAGGGAACATCCGATACCACAACATTGCAATTCCAGTGAGAAACGCCTAGCGCGTGTTCTACTGCTGCTCGCCCATTTCGGTGGCCACGGAGCAGACGAGACTACGGTTCCAAAGATGAAGCGTGAGGTTCGGGCAGAGATGGTTGGAACGACCCGTTCGCGCATTAGCTTTTTCATGAACCGATTTAAGGAATCCGGCTTCATTTCTTACGAGAACAAAGGCAAGCTGTTCCGAGTTCATCGGACACTTTTTGCTTTCTGCGGCCAATAACTTGATACTCAGTCACTCCGGGCGTAGTTGATGCAATAGCGGTTTCAACAGAGGCTCATGGTTCCGCTGCTAGTGTAAAAAAAGGCTGATCCGGTACTACATCCTGATGAGGGGCATCCAGGATTGGAGTGCCAGACCAGCTCTTTCCTCTGGGGGTGCACACTTCCCCGTGGACCTTCCCCCGGTATCCCCAAGCACGAATCGAGCCATACCACGAGACTCGCCATCTCTAAGGATCTAGAGGAACGGCCATTTCGCATTCCAAACCAGCCCGCCCGATTATCGGCAGAAGTGCCAGCCGTCCGACTGTAGCGTCCATAGGAGTTGACATTAGGGCACTAAGCTGCCGCCGTCTCTTCTGCGGCTTTAATGAAGCTGCTCACGGCCTGGCCCAACTGTGAATCTACTTCATCCGCAATTAGCATAACGTCCGCAAGAACAACGCTCGGGTCCAGACAGGAGAAGTGCCGTTGAACGGTTTCGAAAAGAGATACTTGAAGAATCCGCGATTCGTCTACCAGCATAGGCAAACTGTAGCCTTGACGATGGCGTGTTTGTCCATGTGACATGGCGGCGGGCGAAGGAAGCGCGACCATTTCTAGCACACGCACTTTTCTCAGACGAACAACGATATCGCCAATCATTTGCGGAAGATGTTTGGTTCGTTCGGGATCTGTTAGGCGACAGCGAAGCAAGTCTTTTTGCAGATGAGCGCGGACTAACCATCGCTTGATTGTTATATGTGCGTCTCGCTCCAAGACAGAGGCAATGCTTTCTTTATCTGGCATCATCCGATCATTTTTCCTTTTTGCTCGAAACGTTGGTCGTCAGGTTGAACGGCTTTAGACGGACTGGAAATAACAGTAAGAAATATGGATTGGAAATGAATGTGATCCCCGTACATTGAGTTTGTGATGAATCGAAGGGGCGCCAGAGGCGTCTCGCAAAGGAACGCGGGCTCAAAAGAAAAGCCTCCATCAAGAACGTGTTCGAATGCTTGGCGGCCTACGCAAAAGATGACGTTATAGTGCGACAAATTGGAGCCACGGACGAAATCGTCAACATGCTCGACTCATTCGTCTGCTTCATTAAAGATTACTTCTTCTCGGATTCTCAGGGATACCCACCGACCGAGGGGTCGAATCGAAACGGCATTGCACATGGAACCTACACGGATGCCGAATATGACAGACCTATCTGCTTCTACAAGACCATCGCAGCCGTGGACTTTCTCACATTCGTCTCTTCTTTGAGTACCACGAAGATGTTAGGATTTGTTCCCGCCCGCACGCCGCAATCTACTGCTCTCGCGGAACGCTACGTTGCGGCCGCATCACAAGCCTTACCTGTGGCGTCTGGACTGAAACGACCTTGGATGATTTTCGCCAATCGCTCACCGTGCTCGAACCGCCAGCCGGACCCTCACTTGCACTGGTCTGACTATGGCGGGATGCCAAGGGCGAATGGACGCGGGCGCACGAATCCGCCCCAGCGGGATGATGGACACGACGGGTCGTGGGTGCACGCCTACTTGCATTGCAAAGAAGGCGATCATGGCAACGCAGCCTGTTGGTATGGTCGGGCGGAGGAAGCCTGTGTGCCGGGAGCCGTGCGATGTTACAACCGCCATGCACTTCGTAGAGAATGGCAGCCTTCCGAGCACGCAAGTAAAGGAGATACAATTTAGGCGAGCCGGTGGCATTCGCCCGGCGACCGAAACCCAACCATGCCTGTCGTACGTATCGACAACTACATTGACGACTATCGCCTGAGGGCGCAATCCCGAGATATCCACGAAATGGCGGGGCGACCGAACAAGAACGCCTCAACGGATTTTGTGAACCAGCAAATCTTGGCCGCAATCGGGCTGAATCAGTTCGACGTGTTGGTGGACGTCGGCTGCGGTGATGCCACCCTGATGAAAATGGTAGGAGGGCGTGTCGCGGAATGCATAGGAGTCGCGAGCACGGAGGAGGAGAGGGCAAGCTTAGAGTCTGCCTCGCCCAATCTGCGCTTCATCGCGAGTTTAGCCCAAGAGCTTCCTTTAGCTTCCAACAGTGCATCGAAGATCGTTTGTAATGCCGTGCTAATCCTATTCCCTAGTGAAGAGGACGTAAAAGCCGCGTTGCGCGAGATGGCTAGGATTGCTCGGCCCGGCGCGACGATTTGGGTAGGCGAAGTTACGGATATCGACGAGTGCGAATATTACGGAATGTACCGGGGCCATTCGATGCCCGCATTTCTGTTGCACCTATTGAGGCATAACGGACTTCGATGCTTTCTGGGTATGATTCGCCGCTGGCTGAAGGCCGTTACCGGTAGCGAACAGATCGTGTTGAACTCTGCTAGAAACTTTTATGCCGGACCTGAGAAGATGATCTCGCTAGCGCGAGATTGCGGTCTGCAGCTAAAAACTTATTTCCGGCACAAAGAACTGGACCAGCAAGGCAACGTTGTGGAATCAAAGTTCCGCTACAACTACATCTTCACGCCACATAGGTGATGAACGAACACCGCACTGTTTTTTTGGAGCGTCTTCCTGAGCCGAATCCAGACAACGTTGCATAGAACTTTGCGAACGGGCCATTGCTGAGCACGACCCTCATAAACTTCTATCCGTAATCGAAGAGCTACTTCAGGTATTGGCAGAGAAGGATGAAGGGCCTGGTAGCGGAAGATCAGATAATCCTCGACAGGTTTCCGCACGGGCACTGGCGATGCCTCTCACGTTAGATGAGCACGCCCTTTCCCGAGTCGCAGTGGCAACCGATTCGCGTACCACGGACAGAGTGGCCCTCACACACGTTCCCCGGTCGTTCGATTGAATTTCCAGCGTGCCGCCCAGCCGCCGCAATCGTTCCCGCATTCCGCGAAATCCCACGCCACCTTCGACCGATGCCCAACACTGTCGTGCAGTTCGCGGGCAATTCGTCGGCGCTCATCATCTGACAAGATAAGTATGCGGCTGTTGAGGGTCAGCGATACTCGCTCGATCTCGCGCTTATTGCGAAGTGGCGTGCGTCCGATTCTGTCCAGAGAGAGCGAACCTGAGGACGTTCTGTCCGCCATTTATGCCCCTATGATGGACTGTGCTCCTGAGCACGCCCGCTGCAGAGAGTTTGACCGCTGTCTATGGCGATCAGCCGCTGGAGGTTGAGGGCCGAATTGTCAAAAGAGACCATTCACCGCGTCTCCAGCTATTCAACGTCAAACGACCCTCGAAGCTGGCGATTTTCCAACACTCGCATCTTGATTTCATCAGCGAGGCTCGCTCGCCCTCTACCTTTCCCTCCCAAGAAAACATTCGCCAGGAAGAGGCCAAACCAGCCGGCTCACCAGCTCTCGTCGTGGTCTTTGGTGGTGAGCATCGCCAGGATAGACAATAGGGCTTGGCTGTATGGCAAAGCCATTGACACTTGATTTATCATTAATCTCGATCGCGCGGAAGGAGTTTTAGCGGAGAGCCCAGATATGGATCAGCAGGTTCAAGTCGAGCATTTCGCCCTGCGGTATGTTCCCAACGTGATGAGTAAAGATTTCGTCACTATCGGCTTGGTGATGGTTGCACTCGGTAGCCGAGATTTTGCAGAAGCACGATTTCTGACGGATTGGTCCCCTGTTTTGCGTCTCGATCCAAATGCAGATTTGGATTTCCTAAATGCGACCGCGAGAGAGATTAGGGAGAAGATCCGCCACCGTGAGAAACGCAAACACATCGTGCAGCAGATTAAAGATTCGTTCTCGAATAACCTTCAAATTTCTGAACCGCGAGTGAGTATTTGTGACGACCCTTTGGCTCAATTCGAGCGACTAAGCGGACAGTATCTTCCAGGAGCGGTCAGCGGTTAGAAGCTAAGACTATTTCGGTTCAGACACTCTAACAACATCGAGATTTCGCTCTCGCCTGACCCTTACAGCCGCACATGGCCCCCGCGCTTAAATGCAGGAACTGCTCCAGACACATTCGCGATAGTCGCGCCGATGTTTCGACTGTGGCTGGTTCCCTCCTGGCTCGCCTACGTTGGTAGGGACACTGTCGTCTGCAACGTTCGCCTACTGTTCGGTCTCCGCAGTTCCCCTGAGGAAAATGGAAACCCAGACCAGTCGTCCCATCTGGCGTGCTCATCACCTTTCTTGGAGCCGAAATGGGCCATCTACGCTAGTAGACAATACTTTCCCAGTCTTGCTGCGTGCAGAGCCGCGATGTACGTTTTGTAAACAATCGTAAGCCCAGCTCAAACGCCAAAATTGGCAGATCCGAGCTCGGCAGAAGGGAGGATCGGCATTTCCTGATTGCGTCTCCATAAAAACTGGCGAGCTTCCAGAATTTTCGCTAGGAGTGATCGGCCTGCTGTACGATCCATGTCCGCAGAATTCTTGGAAAGCTCTTTTGCTCGCGCCAGTGCGCCCCGTGATGGAGAAAGCATCGCGCGGCAGGTGGTGGCGACCGCTGTTCAACACGTAAAGCGGATGAGGGGCGGGGCGCAGAGTCATCTGATGCGCTGCGATGACGGCTGCTATTACGTTGTGAAGTTTAGAAATAACCCGCAGCATCAGCGCGTGCTGGCAAACGAGTTTCTGGCTACGCAACTCGCGAGGCTAGTTGGACTTCCTGTTCCCGTTGCAACTCTCATTGACGTTCCGCAGTGGTTGGTGGATCACAGCGAGGAACTGACGATTGTGCTTGGGAGCCACAGGTTTCCGGTGGAGGCGGGACTCCAGTTCGGATCGCAGTACGTGGTGAGTCCCATGCACGGGCAGGTGTTCGATTACCTGCCTGTGGCAATGTTGGGTCGAGTGCGGAACCTGGAGACATTTGCCGGGATTCTGGCGCTGGATAAATGGACGTGCAATGCTGACGGACGGCAAGCAGCATTTTGGCGGAAGACTTCCGAGAAGAAATACACGGCGGCGTTCATTGATCAGGGGTACTGCTTCAATGCAGGAGAGTGGACATTTGCGGATTCTCCCCTGCGCGGAGTGTACCCGTGTAACGAGGTTTACGCGAAAGTGAGTGGCTGGGATTCGTTCGAGCCTTGGTTGTCAAGGATCGAGGCGCTGGATGAGAACGCGATCCGGGAAGCGGCGGGACAGATTCCCCCTGCATGGTACGGCGGGGCTTGGGGCGAGTTGGAGGCTCTGGTGCAACGGCTGATCGAGAGAAAGGCAATCGTGCGGGGGTTGATTCTCACTTTTCGAGAGTCGCATCGGCTTCCATTTCCAAAGTGGATGACTGAGGGTTGAGCATTGAAAACAATCCCTCGTGGAAAACTAGCCTGCTCTCGTGATCGAATATGAATCGTGGCAGTCTGCGCGAGTAGTCCGATCGGCGCGACCGCAAACAGAATGCACGAGAGTATGGCTGTTCTCAGCGCCACGATTTGTAGAGGTTCACAATTTATATTCCCCTTGGAAATTGGTTTACTCATCCCTTGACAGTTCGCTCAGCCGGATCGCGTCTGCGGCAGAACACCACCTCGTGCAGGGCAACCCTGATTATTCCTGACCATAATACTCGAACGGCCTCACTCCGCCCGGATGAGCGAGCAACCCGGAAGTTGGGCGGAACAGCATGGCACGGCGGAGCTACAATGAACCTGCCAGGTGAAACGGAGGCGGGCTCTGCAGGGATGCAACCATGCTGAGGGAAAATCTGGCGGGCTCATCGCGCCGATGTCTAGCAGCGCGGGATGCTCTTCTCTCGCGCTGCACACTAACGACCAGAAGGAGTCATCGGACGATAGACCCGCATGCCTTGAAAATCCCCGCCCCGCAGGGGCGGAATCTACACTAACGGAGAACGTCGCTTCTCCATTTCACGCTGAGCCAAGACATTTTTGGGGCAACATTAGATCGAGGAACATCTCCCCGGATCGCCCAATCGATATGCCCTGGCGCTACTCGAAAAATTGGCCGAAACTCAACAACGACCGAGGATTGCTGAGGGCAGAGAATGGCGATCGGAGCAAATCGCCGCCGAGATCAGCGATACAGGTCAAGCACCTTGCCATCCATTGCGGCTTTCCGACGCTTCTTTAAAGATATGACCTCCGGTGATGCTCTGTGATAGGTGTTAGGTCGGTTCTGGCAAGCACCCTGCAGAAGAAAGCCTGACAGATAAGTCCAGAGACATTCGATGATAAGAAAATTCTTACTATTTGTGGTCTTTGCATCCACAGTTGCAATTGGGGCACAAGAAGGCAGCGATGTTCAAAACGCAATTCCATTGTTGGTTAAATTCAGCGGCAATTTGCAAACAAAAAGCAGTCCGCATCTTGTTGGTATGACTTTTGCACTCTATCAGGAAGATATGGGTGGCGCTTCACTATGGATCGAGACCCAAAATGTGATGGTGGACGCGGTTGGCCGGTTTACCGTTTTGCTTGGATCCGCAACAACTG
This sequence comes from uncultured Acidobacteriaceae bacterium, assembly GCA_963822025.1. Lineage (GTDB taxonomy): Bacteria > Acidobacteriota > Terriglobia > Terriglobales > Acidobacteriaceae > Acidiflorens. The sequence continues at coordinate 1,212,837 of CAWGFW010000005.1, forward strand.
GCGGTGTTCCTTCTAGCCTATTCCTGTCTGGAGATGCCCGCTGGCTGGGCGTGACTCCTGAAAACGGGGAAGAGAGGCCGCGCATCATGTTGACAACCGTCCCCTATGCCTTCGAGGCCGCCGATGCACAGACGATCGGTGGACTTGCTCCCGGGGTGTTCGTCACTCAACAGCAATTTGCCTCCTATCTGGGGCGCTCCCTGCCGTCGAACGCAGACAGCAGTATTGTTCCTGCGCCTGGGCGAGTAGTACAAGGAGAGATGGTAGTGGAATCGGCGCAGTTCAGCGGGAATGGAGGAGCCGCATCGACATACGGAAGCACTCCAGTAGCACCGTTAGGCAGTCACACAATTACTGCATCCGCCACTCGGAGCTCGAAAGCGAGAAATACCCAGAATACGCAAGCAGTAGGAACCAGCTTTAACTGGAGCGTCGGGAACGTTCCCGTCGCCCTGACGGCAGGCACACAAGCAACAGTCACGCTAACTCCTTGTCCAGAAGGTGTTGATACGAGCGGTAGTCCAAATCTGGGTGGTCCAAACGGAGGTTATCCGGTCTATTTAGCTGACGCAGCTTCGCCGGCAAACTCCGAGTCAGTCTCCGTGACGGGCGGAACATGCAGTTCGGGAGCCAGCAGTGGAACCGTCGTATTCACTCCATACTTCTCCCATGCCGCGACGACTTATACGATTGGCAGTTCTTCTTCGGGCATTCAGGAAGCTATCAATGTTGCTTGCGGAACAAATGTTCTACCCTTCCTGAATGGTGGTTGCCAAGTCGTTATCCCGGCCACAGGGCCGGGCAATGTTTCCGGATATGATGTCTACGACACCATTTATTTTCACGCCAACGCGTCGGCGCTCAGTGGCTACGGAGCGACCCTCAATTGCCACGGGCGTGGACCATGCCTCCAAGTTGGCGATCTACTTAATTCCAACTATTATGGTTTCAACGCGGTCGAGGGCATCTCTTTCCGGGCTCCTGACAACCACCAGTCGGATCCTGCCTTCAACGGCTCATTGATCGCGTCCACGCAGACGACAGGTGGGACTATCACGATTCAGACGGCGGCGCCTCACAATCTTCGAACTGGAGACAGGGTGACGCAAATGTTGACCGACACAGTGACCTACTGGGGTGATGTACCCGCGATCACCGTTACCGATGCAACGCACTACACCTACCCGAGGCCGGGAACAACGTCCCTTCCCCTTCAGGTGACTCCCGGGATAGTGGCCTTAACCTATGAGGCTGTGCTGGACAACGGGGCCTCCACTAGCCTAACGGATCTCGAGTTTTCAGATACCAACGAGTATGGGGAGTTCAATCATTTCTTCGACTTCTGGGACGATGAGAATGCGCTACTCGACGGGTTTACCAACAATGCTGGCTCGCTGAATCACAACGCCAACTGGACGGGATCGTTTGTGTGGTCAGGTGGTGCGTTAAATCTACCGAATGTAAGCCAACAATTAGCGCCAGTAATCACGGTCAAGAATGCGAGCATAACCGCCAACGGCTCGAACTGCGCAACCGTTTATAATTCAAACGAATTTTCGTTCGAAAATAGCGTATGCCAGGCTCAGGGTCCGTGGCAGTTCCTAATCGCAGACGTCACCGGCAATTACCAAGGGGCAAACTTCCAGAACCTATACTCGGAATCCAGTCTCGTACTGAACCCAAGCAGTCCTGCCAAGTCTCCTTGGCCAGGATTGGGCATAGCGGGCTTTATCGGGGGTTCTATTTCAGGGGCCGGAACCTATACTTTGAGTGGCGAGGGCCAGTTCTCTGGCGCTATGCCTACTGTCGGCACTGGGCCCACAGGCTATGTCTACCTGGCCATTGCCAGGGACCTGACGGCGAAGACCCAGACATCTCCTCTCCCATTTATGTATGAGCAAGAAAGCTCTCCGAGCCAAGTGATGGTACAGTGGCCGCGGCTCTCCTTAGGAACGGATGTGATTGTCTACGACTTGGTTCGTAATCCCGCTCTGGGGGGCTCAATCCAAGGCGCAGATGGCGGTTACGTGGCTCCTTATACGGGAGGGTGCAACGGCGGCAGCGCCTCCACTTGTGGTTCCATCGCGATAGGGTTACCGCAGTGTTCCGGCTTTGTCTGTAGTTTCGTGGACAACACAGCGAACAATACTTCCTCATACAATGTCGCAAATGGGACTTTCGCTCCAAATCCAACTTTTTGGCCCGGCGCGGCGGTGCTTTCGAGCGCACCGCTTCTTTCGTCGTCGGATGAGGTACCAGCGACCGGGATTGCGTTCAACGGTGCGCCCCTCGAGTACGCGAACTACTGTAATGATGATGATCTCAACGTGTCGGGTGGCTACACTGTGTGCACAGGCTCCGTCACCACGCCGAATAATGCTCTGCCAGATCAGCCGCCTCTGATGCTCACGGACGGCGTTACTACTGGCGGCGGGGGACTGTCCGGAGCCAAGGGCCGATTGATTTTCGAGGACTTGCCTAACACTCAACTCAACTGGCATCAGGTCATTACAATCTACGACTCGAATCCAGCAAAGACACAGGCTACAACTAGTCACCGGCCCATCGGCGACCCTGGGGATATGTACCTAGGAATTGATCCAAATCGGAACTTGATGATTGGCGGCGGATTGAACGGCATCGCCCAGTACGTCAATAACATCGGAAGTGGAATTCCGGGGGAACTGCTAACCGGTGCAGGCAAGCTCTTTAACGTTCCCGTGCAGGCCCCTAACATTAATATTACGCAGCTTCTACTTAATGGCATTCCCGGCCAGCCAGGCCAGGTGCCGGTCGCAACGGCAACCGGTACCGTGTGGGGTACATGCGGCAACGCCGCCTCTCGGATTGCTCTCGCTCTCCCCACCAGCGGAGACCAACCCTCCGGCGTTGAAAAAGTCGGATCCCCAATTGACTTTTCGCTGACGGTGGCGAAGCAACAGGTGGGGGGGGATGTTAACACCTCCTCCGGGCTATCTGGTGACGCTTCGTTGAGCTTTGCCAGACTGGCCAATGGCACGTGCCAAGCTCAGACCTTCATTTTGAAAGGTGTACGTGCGGGTGAACCAGTAATCGCGAAATGGCCGGTTATATTTGAAGTTGGCCTGCTAGGAGATATGCGAGCGAGCGCCGACGGTACGATTGAGGTCCGAGTGTGCAATTTGTCTGGCAAGGTGCTTACTCCAGCGCCTCATATCTATGGCGCACTAATTCCCCCGAATTAGCTTGGCGGCTCGATGTCATGCCGTGATTGGCGGCTGGGTTATGCCCCGATCCTGCTGATTTGGCGGCACCCATGGAAGTTCGGGCGACGGAATCATCAGGATTCCAGAAGAAGGCTGATTATTCATGACTCGAACAGTAAAGGTGGTCGACGCCGGGTCACGGCACGATGTAGAAGGAAACCAAAATCTCTACAATGTCGGAGCTGGATCGGCGGGTCGACCCAAGCCAAAGCACGGTAGACAAAGGCCTCCGAGGTACAAAGCCTGCGGGACGGTCTGTGCATTTTGTCTGATTGCACTCTTCGCCAGTTGCGGGGGGCTGACCGGCGTTACCTCGAACCTTCCTATTGCGATCACGATGACGAACGGGTCGCCACAAACCACAACCGTTGGCACGGCATATGCGCCACTAATAGCGACGGTGACGACTGGGGTGGCACCAACGAGTGGCGTCTCGGTTACGTTCACCGCTCCGACAACAGGTGCCAGCGGCATGTTTGCGAGTGGAGCGCCCTCGGAAATAGATGCTACCGATGCTGGTGGAGTCGCTCGTTCGTCTACCTTTAAAGCGAATTCCACCGCCGGATCCTTTACAGTGACGGCGGTTGTCATGGGAGCGTCGACACCGGCCATGTTCGCTCTTACAAACATCGCTTCGGCGCCGGCGACGATCACATCGACCAGCGGCACGCCGCAAACTGCAACCGTTGGATCGGCATTTAGCGTACCTCTGGCAGCCACGGTTGTGGATAGCGATTCGAATCCGGTGAGTGGCGTCTCGGTTACATTCACTGCCCCGACAACTGGTGCCAGCGGCACGTTCGCAAATGGGATGTCAACAGAAACGGACACCACCAACGCCAGTGGCGTGGCCACTTCATCGCCCTTCGCAGCAAATCCCATCGCTGGCGGGCCTTACACGGTAGCAGCGACGGTAACAGACGTTGCGAAAACGGCAAACTTCATTCTTACGAACACGACGGTTGTGTGCCAATGACCCAAAACCAACTTCTCCTCGACAGCCATTCCCACCGTGTTCCTGCGCGACGTTACAAAACGTAGCAACTCACGATACCTATCTGCTTTCTGGCTGTGGCAAGTGAAGCGGTGCTACCATTCTCGCGATCACCTTATACGATTTAAAGTCTTTTCTCAGGCACACCGATACGTTACTTGGGAGCGTCGGTGTACACCGTGAACAAGTCATTCAAAGCATTGCTCATGCTACTACTGTTGCATGACCTGTCCTCTGCCACGAATGTGGAAGATCACCTCGTCTATCTTCAGCATTCCTCAGTTAACTTCTCACTACCGCCCAGAATTCGACAGATCTCCGGTAGTGGCATCTGCATCAATCTCGAGTGTGAAGGTTTACATTAAGACAACTGGCGATTTGTCTGTTGCTGTACCCCTGTGCAAGCATTTAGAACAATTTTTCATCATTTACGCTGTGGGTTGAACTCGTTTCAATCATTCTGTTTCTCCCGTGCTAGAGTCACAACTACGTGAGGTGAGGACTGTTGTCGCGTAGTCGCCAGCCGCAACTGTCATTAATAATAGTTAATGCAGTAATGCTGATCACCGATCGGCGTGAGTGACGCCACGTTGCGCTGCCGATTTAGATAAGCTATTTACAATACACTTTGCGCACCTGCGCGAATACCACTGCATGTCTATTGCCAGGAGTAAACAGTAGTTCGATTCGTTGAGTTAGACAGGCGATTTGGCAGCAGCGCAAGATGTATTCAAAACCGATCCCACCTTATTTTGTCTTATGCCAGCCACAGGATAACGACCTCGACCGCGGGGACTGGGCTTTTGTGCCGATTGGCCGTACCGGCATACTCACAAGGGCATCTTCACTTCGTTGTGCGCTCCGACGTGCATCAGGGATTTCACAGTCACTGAGTGGCTTGACATCCGAACCAACGATTGGAGACGCCCATGAACGTGAAGTTGTTGCTTCCTCTGTTTCTCATTTTGTGTTTCAGCACAGCTCTCGCAACTCCCTTCCCGCCCTCCGGCGGGAATTATTATTGCAACCCTAACGGCACCTGGATCGGCCCGACCAGCGATTCAGGTGCGACCCTACCTCAATCGTGCTTTAACACTGAAATGGCTAACACGCCCAGTCCTGGTAACCAGATTGTGGTTCCCGCTGGTGCCAGCATCAACACGTATCTTGCCCAAGCGCAGTGCGGGGATGTTCTCTTGTTGCCGGTGGCACAGTACCTGCCTTTCATCCTGCCAGCGAAGAATTGTGATGCAGGACATTGGATTAGGATTCAAAGCAGCGCTACAAGCGGACTTCCGGGCGATGGGATACGACTTACCCCTTGTTCGGCAGGTGTCCCTTCGCTTCCTTTTAGACCGGCTTATCCATGCCCGAATCCAGAGAACGCGATGGCCACGATTTCTTCTCTTCAACTCACAATCACTGTTGATCCCGGCGCGAATTATTACCGTATCGGGCCAGGAATCGAGTTAACCCGGCCAGACAACTATGGCCATTCAGCAGGCCTGGTTCGCTTGGCAGGTAGCAATCACATCATTTTTGATAGAGTATGGGCTCACGGAACCGAGCTAGCTGCAGAAACAGGGAGCGGCTTCAATTTTGATGGAGCGACAGACATCGCCGTGATCAATTCCTATTTCGATGATTTCAAGTGCATCGCCGGCAAAGGTGGCTCTTGCACCGACGCTCACGCAATCGGAGGCGGCGACGATCCGGAGGGATTGCCAGAAGGAACGTGGAAGGTCTACGGCAACTTCATCGAGGCGTCAGGAGAAAATATCCTTTTTGGCGGAGATCAGAAGGGTACAGCCACTCCGGGGGATATTGAGATTCGGTTAAATGACTTCTTCAAGGATCCCGCATGGAATCCCAGGGACCCTAACTATGTTCAAGCCTACCCCGGGTTTAATGGTTATATCGTCAAAAACATATTTGAGCTGAAGAACGCCGAGCGCGTGTTGTTCGAGGGCAATCGGATGCAATATTCGTGGGGCGGTTATTCGCAAACTGGCTTTGCTATTCTCCTCACACCGCGCGGAACCTGGGGTCACGTATATGACGTTACGGCGCGTTACAATTACATCAGTCACGTCGGTACTGGGTTTCAGCTTGCGGCTGCGCGAAATTGTACGCCGTTCCAAAATAATCCTACTGAGTGCAAAAATGGTTCTGGACCTGTCACTGATTCAGGAGGCGCTGCAAGGTTGGTGCTGCACGACATTGTCGTTGATGACGTGGACAGCACTTATTACCTCGGCACCGGATCAATGGGGCAGGTGTCGAGCGAACTTATCATCAACCCACCTCTAAATAATGTGGTGTTTAATCACATCACGTTCGTCACAAATGGTGTCGAGGGCTTCATTCTTGACTTCGGAACCTCTCCCACGAATCCTATTCCCCAGATGGGGCCGTTCACGTTCACCAACAGCATCGTCCGAGCGGGCGCGAGCAATGGTATCTGGAGCGTCGGTAAGCCTTCCGTTTGTGCTCAGGACATGAAGCCAGTACCTACATTTAATAACTGCTTTACCGAGTCCTCCGTCACAAGCAACCTGGTCGTTGGATGGGGAGCGGTTCGTCCAGGCGGCGCCTGGCCTGCTGGGAATCAATTCCCCGCGAATTACAGCACGGTATTTGTGAATCCTCTGCTTTTTGGCGGCGATTATCACGTACTTCCACCATACCAAAATGCAGGAACAGACGGCAAAGATCTAGGTGCCGATATCGACACCACTCAGAAGTTTATGCAGCGAGCCGAGTAGAACGACGAAAACAAGTGCGAGACGGGGAATCATCTCAGTCGGCGGGCTCCCCGATTCGCCTCTTGAGGCAACTCTTATTGTCAAATTGGGAACCATTTTGTCACAATTTCCATGTGATCGTTAGCACATACAGTTGACCGATGTTTCAGGCACGCTCAATCTCAACATGAAAAATATAGATGAAGTGTTGCTTAACAAAGAAATAGAACTGGCAAGAGTACAAAAAGAACTGGAGTCATTGGCAATTACCGCTCGACTGCTCGAAGAGCAAGAATCTCAACCTGCCGGGTCAGTGCTTCACCATAACACTGCTAATCGCGGGGTCACAGACGCTGTCGATTTCTGCTTTAAACCTACGAGTCAAGGCTCCCCTAACGGCCGCAGCCTTCCTATATGCACGGTTGCCACAACTTCGGGCAGACAATGATAAGCGACATTCATGAGGATGCAACCAAATGTTATCTGCTCCAAGAGGGAGACTTAGTTTGGATTGAACACGGGCCCAACGAATACAGCTTGGCAATTGTCCACAGGTTAATAAAAACTGAACAACAACGAGGCAAGGGAGCCGTAGATGGTTCAATCACTCTCTGATTTCAGTGTTCATATATATCCTTTATTAACTCTTTGCTAAGCGAGCGATTCTCGCGAGTCGGGTCTGCTCAATCGCTCGTCGGAACCCGACGATCTGTTTTCTCTTTGCATTATCGTTCAACGATTGCCTCACCACGGAGCCTCGTTCAAATGCATCCGCTGAAGGCGTTGGTACACGAGATCACGTTGTCTTTCAGCCAGTGACATATTTTCATTGGTATTTTTCAGGCAAGATTCCCATACAGTCCGTGCTGCGGCACTTTGCTGCAGGCAACGTGCCCGAAATGTGATAAGCCGGTTGAGCCCACGGGGGCGAATTGCGCGTACTGCCGACAGCAACTGCCCGAGCCGGCGACGCGAGCTACACAAGATCTCTCTGTGGCGACGTGAAGCGATGCGCCTTGGCGCGGTTTGCGGTCCGAGATTGACTAGTCTCGCTTCCTCCGTTTGCACCAATTGACCCGGACGGGGCGTAGTTGGTGATAACGCGATTTTTTGTCAATTGACTATTGCGCGGGCTCCGAACAAGGACCTGAATACTTCGCTGGGCGACGTTTTTTATCCGATACCGACTGATCAACGCGACGGGCGGGTTCGACCGCAGGCCGTCGCCGCCAGTTTAGGAGTCGACCTTCTGGTGGAGTGCGCGAGGCGAGCCGTTCCGTCCCCGATTCGCCAGCCGCGCATTTCGCGGCGGAGCCCGGCCAAATTTACTATTTTCGCACCCGATTTTTTGGAGGAATGCCCGGCATAACAACGGCTCCGCCATACGTGGATATTGAAACCGTCGACAGCGACGAGGCGAAGTATCTGATGGCCTCTTATCCCCAGATAAATTTGCCGCAGCCCGGCAAACCTTGACATGCGGAGAAACCTAGCATAAGCGCCGCGTTACATCTCGGCGAGGTCACGTGATTCAGCATGGGGGCGCTCCGCGTACCCGCCGTGTACCTCAGATCAGCGATTCGAGAGATTCTAGCGGATCAGGCGAGATGTAGAATTTATAAGTTATGCTCAATCAGTGGGAGTAGGCGATTCGAATCCTCCCTCTCCGTGAGAACTTGTAATCCCAATCATTGTGGCGACGTTGTTGCCAAGTGCGTCACCAGTTAATCGCGGATTCAGCCCAACTTTCCCGACTTGCCAGCCTGTTCCCTCTCACAAGTGGTGAATCCGTGTGGCGGCCCTTCGGAAAGTACATCTCATAATCCGTAGGTCGTAAGTTCGAGTCTCAACTGCCCCGACATGCTAACGAGTTGTGTTCCATTTCGCGGAAATGGGACAGTTTCATAACCCTGAAACCGACTCATTTCCAACTCAGATCCCACGCATTTGAGGTTATCTCGATCGCTGCGGAGAACTCAGGCAGGATTCGGGCAGAGCCGTCGCGAAACCCGCACCTAGCGCAGCTTTCAGAGGGCTCCGAAGACTGCCAATCCAACGCGCCGTCTCAAAATCTCGAGTCGGTCCGTATTTTTCTTTGGTAGCGGGACAGATAAAGACTACCCCGCCTCCCGGCCCTGTAGCGGACTTCTCCAGTGCGTCGCCGAATCCGGAATGCGCCGAGCGTGCCAGTTCTCGCGGCGCAGCGGAAAGACCGAACATATTTATATTCTCAGGGTATGGCTTGACCGGCCACGGACGCTGCCACGGCAATTAGTTTCGGAAGTACGACGCTTAGAGGATCTCCTCCGGGCTGGCCCAAAGCGAAATATAGCTGTTTATATAAAGGATACAACTCGGAGTAGATATGTTGCGCGGATTCCTGCGGCATGAAAGTGCGGTGCGGAGGGCAAATTTTATCTTGCGCCGCTTCGATGGTGGGGAAAGTTTTGGCGGCTAGAAAGGCGAAGATCGCGGAGCCGAGACTGACTATGCTTTTGCTGGGAACGAGCACGGGACGGCCTAATACGTTGGCATAGACCTGATTCAATACTTCGTTTTTTTGCGGAATGCCGCCGGCGTTGATCACACGTTTGACTTCTACGCCGTGGCTAGACATGCGATCGAGAATTACACGAGTGTGGAAGGCGGTGCCCTCGATGGCGGCGAAGAGTTCATCTTGCGCGGTGCTTTGGAGATTCCATCCGAGGGTGACGCCGCGGAGATTGGGATTGACGAGGACGGTGCGGTCGCCGTTATCCCATGTCATGCGGAGTAGGCCGGTCTGACCGGCGCGATAATTTTCTAAGCCGCTGGTGAGGGCTTGGACAGTGGTGCCGGCGCGGGTTGCAATGGCGTTGAAGATGTCTCCGGCGGCAGAGAGGCCGGCTTCGATGCCGGTGCGATGCGGATGAACGCTGCCCTGGACCACGCCGCAGACGCCGGGCACGAGATTCACTGAAGGGGTGATTCCGATGATGCAGGTTGAGGTGCCGATAACATTGACCATATCATCGGTGCGGCAGCCGGCGCCGATGGCGTCCCAGTGGGCGTCGAAGGCGCCGACGGGGATGGGAATGCCGGGCTTGAGGCCGAGTTTTTCTGCCCAGAATTCGCTGAGTGTGCCGGCGATTTGATCGGAGGTTGTGTATTCGCCGTCTAGTTTTTCGCGGACTCCTTGCAAGAGAGGGTCGATCTTTATAAGAAAGGACTCGGGGGGAAGGCCGCCCAAGGCGCGATTCCAGAGCCATTTGTGGCCCATGGCGCAAATGCTGCGCTTGGCTTTCTGAGGATCGGTGACTCCGCAGAGAGTGGCGGCGACCATGTCGCAGTGTTCGAAGGCGGAGACAAAATCTTTGCGCTGATCGGGATTGTGGCGGAGCCAATGAAGAAGTTTCGAAAATCCCCACTCGGACGAGTAGACGCCTCCGCACCATTGAATGGCCTCGAGGCCTTCGCGATGGGCGGCTTCGGTGATTTCGGCGGCTTCGCCTTTGGCGCGATGATCGCACCAGAGGTAGTATTCGCCGAGGGGCTGCATGTTTCCGCCGACGGGAATTAGGGATGATCCGGTGGTGTCGAGGGCGATGGCCTCGACATGATCGCCGTTGATGGCGGCCTTTTTCAGCGCTTCACGCATGGCAGCGGCGAGGGCGCGCATGTGATCGTCATGAGATTGCGTGGCGTATTCGGGATCTTCGCGCTTGCGATGGAGAGGATATTCCTGGACGGCGGACTGGAGTAGACCGCGCTCGCTGTCGACGAGGGAGACGCGCACGCTCAGTGTGCCGAAATCTACTCCGGCTACGATGGCCATCAGCAGGCTCCGTTATCGTGACCGTGGAAGTACATATCCCAGCCGAAATAGCGCGTGGCGGCTTCATGGACGGCGGAGGCGACGGTCGACGACTCTGCGGAAAGATTGGCGGCTACGTGGTGTTCGAAGCCGCGCTCGCAAATGTAGCGCAGGAGCTTTTGCATGTGCGTGATCTCGACGACGCCGGCGCCACCGAAAGTGTTGAGGGGATCGTCGGTGAATCGGCCTTGGCCGACGTAGCCGCGCATTCTGCCGGCGGTGTCGTCGGTGGAGAAGCGGGCGAAGCTCATTTTTTCCGGCTTGATGAGGCCGACGCAGGTGCCGAATGTGTTTTCTTTGCCGACGGTGCCGGCGATGATTTCCTGGAAATCCATTTTCACGGAGCGGAAGAAGTGCTTGGGTAGATTGGAGCAGTGGAAACAGACTGCTTTGTTGGGGTCCGATCCGTAATTGTTGTTCCAGTCGAGGAGGGCAGATGGCGCGCCAGAGGCGAGTTGCAGGGCGTGCATCCCGAGGACGCCGCAGATGTCGACCTCGCAGGCGCTCGAGAGGAGTTCGTTGCTCATCATACTCATGACCGTGCAGGGGACGACACCGAGATTCTCTTCGATGGAAGTCCAGCACTGGACGGCGCTGATGGTGACTTCGGTTGCGGCCATCCATTGGTCGATGACCGCGCCTAACTTGGCCATTTTTAGTAATGCTGGCGCGGGGACATTGCTTGAATCTACGTATTTCTTGACGGCGGTTAGCTTGGCTTGGGCATGGTCGTCGTTGTCTTTCATGCGATCGATGCGGCCGAGGACCTCGGAGAGATCGAGGGTTTCGATGGAGATGCCCTGGGACTCGAGAATTTTCTCGCTGTAGCGGACGGTGTTGAAGGCGGCGGGGCGGGCACCGATAGCGCCGACTCGGAGGTTGCGAAAGCCTCTTACTACGCGGCAGACGGCGGCGAACCACTGGAGGTCGTGGGCAAACTCTGGTGAAGTGGGGTTTTCCGTGTGAAGCGTGGTTAGGGAATAGGGAATGCCATACTGGCGAAGGTTGTTACAGGCCGACATCTTGCCGCAGAAACTGTCGCGACGGGAGGCGATCGTCATCTTAGTGGGATCGTCGGGCGTGGCCTGAATAAGGACGGGGACATGGAGATCGGCTAAGCGCAAGGAGTCGGCTATGGCGCGCTCTTCGCCGAAGTTGGGTAGGGTGACGATAACTCCATCGAGGCGATCACGATTACGCTTGAATAAGTCGGCACAGCAGCGGGATTCTTCGCGGGTCTCGACTGCGCCGTACTTACTCTCTTCGGGACTAAGCGCGACGGCCTCGATTCCGGCCGCTCGCAGGGCGGTGAGAATTTCTTCGCGGCCGGTTTTGGCTAAGTGATCGGGGAAAAAGCCGCGGTTCCCGACTATAACTCCCATTACCATCTTTCTTTGCTTGGACGACATCTTACTCTCCACTCACTGGTCACGAATTTCTTTTTGGCGCGAACTTAAAGCAATAGGTTAAGCCGAATACAAATAATGCGGCTCCCCACCAGACGTTGGCATGCAGATGGAAGAGCACAACTCTGGGATTCTCCGGAGGGTTTATCAACTGATAGATTCCGGCGGCGAGGATCAGCGCGCCATTCACGGCCAGCGAAATTCCGATGAAAAACCAGATTGAAATCATGGCGCCTACCTCCAAGATAATCCAACGAGGTTTACCAGAAAATGATATTGAGCACGAAAAACACTACGGTTACGACGGCTGCCCAGAACAGTGGCTTCTGATAGAGCGGGATATCGCCGACGGAGGGAACTTCTGTCAGGCCGTAGACTAGTCCGGCCAACTGGGTGTCTGGCACGGGTTTCGTCGCCAGACTGACGACCACGGTTATGATGGCGCAGACGATGAAGGACCAAAGCGCTTGGAACATATCCTGCGCCAGGCCTTTGGCGTGGGGAGAGAGTGCTACATATCGGAGCGCGGTCGGATCGACTTTTACCCAAACCCACATGCTGATCGAAGAAAGCGTGCCGCAGAGCAGACCCCAGAATCCGCCCGGGCCAGTGGCGCGCTTCCAGAGCATTCCGAGGACGACAGTGCCGAAGAGCGGGGCGATGAAAAAGCTGAATAATGCCTGGACATAATCCATGATGCTGGCGAACTGCATTACGAGATAGGCGGTGCCTACGCTGATGAGGACACCGATGACTGTGGTCCAGCGGCCGACGTTAACATAGTGGTGGTCGCCACCCTTACTGTTGAAGAAGGGACGATAAATATCGTAGGTCCACACGGTGGTGAACGCACTTACATTGCCTGCCATGCCGGACATGAAGCCGGCGATCAGAGCAGTAACTCCGAGGCCTAACAGACCCGGCCCGAAGTAACGGGCCAGCATCAGTGGGAGAACGTCATTGTAACTGTGGCCGCCGGTTACCGCGGCTACTGATTCCGGGACTAACTTCTCGGGTAAGACGGCCAATCCGATGAGGCCGGGCAGGATTACTATGATCGGCACAAACATCTTGAAGGCGGCGCCGATGATGGGCGCCATTTCCGCGCTGCGAATATCCTTGGCGGCCAGGATGCGCTGGACGACCAGGAAATCGGTGGTCCAGTAACCCATGGAGATAATCGCGCCGAGGCCGAAGACAATGCCGACCCAATTGATACCCATGGGATTGGTCGAGAACGAGCCGAGGCCGGACCAGAGATGAACGTACTCCGACGATGCTCGCTGCGCGATTTGCAGTTTGAGGTTGGTCCAGCCGCCGGCTTCATAGAGTCCGAGAATAGGGATGAGCAGAGCGCCGGCCCAGATGAGAAAGAATTGCAACACTTCATTGAAGATGGCAGAGCGCAGGCCTCCGAGAGTCACGTAGATGGCGACGGTTAATGAGGAGACCCAGATGCTGAAGTTGATATCCCATCCGAGGACGATCTGCATGACCTTGGCCATGGCGAACATGTTGACGCCGCTCATCAGCACAGTCATGAAGGCGAAGGAAATCGCGGAGAGGGCGCGACTGGGTTCGCCGAAGCGGAGTCTGAGATAGCCGGGAACGGAGTGGGTTTTGGAGATGTAATAGAACGGCATCATGACGAGCGCGAGGAAAAGCATCGCAGGGATGGCGCCGATCCAATACCAGTGAGTGGCCAGAATGCCGTACTGGTAGGCCGATCCGGCCCAGCCCATCAGTTCGAGCGCACCCAGGTTGGCGGAGAGAAAACTGAGACCGGCGACCCATGCCGTCATCTCACGTCCGGCCATGAAAAAATCTTCGCCGGTGTTGGCGCGGCCTTTTAAGTACCATCCGATGGAAAGTACGAGGACAAAATAAAAAACCACGATGACAACATCAATCGGAGCAAGGCGGACGAGATGGGCAGGAACATCGGTCGCAAGCAGCAAGATCATGGTTCGTTCTTGTCAGGATTCCTGCTCAGGATTTCCTGTTCTTGTTTCTGGTCTCGATCACTAGTCGTGGATTGCCCGTTAGACTGTCCATAATATGCATCTTTGCCATGTTTTCGGAGGTAATGCTTGTTGTGCAGGCCGGTTCCTACGGGTTGTGCGGTTGCGTTAATGCCGAGCGTGAGATAAGCGATGCGGGCGATTGACTCGAGAATAACCGCGTTGTGAGCGGCTTCGCGCGGGTCTTTGCCCCAGGCGAAGGGCCCGTGATTAGCGACCAAAATGCCGGGGAGGGTCAGCGGATTGGCAGGTTGCAAAGTGCGGACGATGACGTGACCCGTATTCTTTTCGTAGTCGACGGCAATTTCGGAGTCAGACATTTCCGGAGTAACCGGGACGGCGCCGTGAAAATAATCGGCATGGGTGGTGCCGAAGCATGGAATCGGTTTGCGAGCCTGCGCCCAGGCGGTCGCGTATTCGGAGTGAGTGTGGGCGATGCCGCCGATTTCGGGGAATTGATTGTAGAGCACGAGATGAGTGGGAAGATCGGAGGAGGGCCGCAGATGACCATCGACGATGTTGCCGAGGAGATCGGTGACGACTAGATGGTCGGGTCGCAGATCTTTATAAGGAACGCCGCTGGGTTTAATGACGACCAAACCTTCGGCGCGGGAGATGCCGCTGGCGTTGCCGAAGGTGTAGAGGACAAGCCCCTGCCGCACGAGTTCGAGGTTGGCTTCGAGGACTTGTTCCCTTAAACGTTGAAGCATGGTAGCGTCGATCTCTCCATATTAAACAATTTCAGTAATCGTTTACCCAGAATGAGCGCAATTTAGACCATTCTGGGTGTGTTGTCAATTGAAAGCTGGGTTTGGCGAGAAGTTCGGAAATCCATTCATTCAGTCGTCAGCCGGTTCGAGGTCCAGCGTTTTCTTTACGAAGTTTGCCCACTGATCTTGCGGAACGGGCGAGCGCGGTTGAACGCCTAAGGACCAAGCTCGTATTCAGTTCATATTCGGTGCGTTCGCGCGAAGGCGACGCACGTTGTGCCTCTTTGAGCAGGGCTTCGAAGGCAACCTTTGCCAGTTCCATTTGCGACATCTGCACAGTGGTCAGGGGCGGAATAGTGAACTCGGCCAATCGGATATCGTCAAACCCCACGACGGAAAGTTCATCAGGTATCTTGACGTCCTGGTCGTAAGCTTCGCGCATGACTCCAATGGCAGTCATGTCATTCGAGCAGAGGACGGCGGTCGGCGGCTTACTTAGACTGTTAAATTCGACCAAGGCGCGGATGCCGCCATCCATGCGGTGGTTTCCCTCGATGATCAGGTCAGCGGAGAGGCCGATTTCAGCCATCGAGGTTTTGAAGGCAGCCTTTCTGGCCAGGGCGGATTTGAGAAGGGAAGGACCGGCAATAAACGCGATGCGGTTATGGCGGAGCGCGGCCAGATGCTGGACGGCCTGTCGGATTCCGTTCAAATAGTTGATGCGGATATTTACGATGCCGGGCGCCTCCGGCCCCACATCGACGAACACCAGCGGCACTTTGCGGAAACGAAGATGGTCGAGTAGAGAATCCTCCATGCCGAAGGTGAGGATGGCGACTCCATCGACGCGGCGTTCGATCATACGTCGTACCGAGGACTCCATACGCTTCGGGTCATGCACGGTGGAGGTCAACAGGATTTCGTAATTGTTCTCTACGGCCAGATTCTCGAAGGTCTGTACGATCTCCGGGAAAAATGGGTTAGTAATTTCGGAAAC
Source organism: uncultured Acidobacteriaceae bacterium (assembly GCA_963822025.1). GTDB lineage: Bacteria > Acidobacteriota > Terriglobia > Terriglobales > Acidobacteriaceae > Acidiflorens. The sequence continues at coordinate 1,228,807 of CAWGFW010000005.1, forward strand.
GATGAGCCCAAAAATACGGCTTCGTCCCGAAACCAAAGCCCGAGCTTGGGTGTTGGGGTAATAGCCAAGCTCGTCGATTACCTTCCGAACCCGTTTCGCGAGCTGGGGATCAACTGTTGGGATTCCGTTGATGGTTCGGGAGACAGTAGCTGTGGAAACTTTGGCTCGGCGCGCAATTTCGCGGATATCCATTGTGTTTTATTGGGAAATTGTGGCTTGCAAAAACGCAATTGTAGCATAAGAATTCCCCATAGGACTCTGAGCAGAGAAAACGTTTGCTGCGCGACTTTTGTCGACGTTTTCGCCATTCACCGACGGAACGATCGGCATCTACCAGCGCAGCGGTACACCACTATCTGCTGGATCGATGCGAAACCACCTCTGGCCGCAAAGGCTGACGGTCGAGGTTGAGGAAGAACTCTGTTTTTCTTCGGCGGACAATGATCTCGCGCTCAGCGCGCCCACGGCAAGAGTTTCAGCGCCAGCCAAGAATTTTCGTCGAGAGTACATAGAATCTCTTGGTGCGATTACAGTGATCGATTACAGTAACTAAAGTCCCGTGAAAAGTTCGATTGACTTGTTCCGCTTCTTTACGTCGAGCATGACGATACTTGCGCTATCGATTCTCCATGCGTGGTCTGGCGCGGGAAACGCAGCCCCTCCGACAACAAACGCCGCAACTTACTATCTCGATTGTTCCGCTAGCCGGAACGGTAATGGGACAGAGGTCTCTCCTTGGAATTCGTTGGCCAGTGCGAACGGATTTGCTTTTCGTCCCGGATACCATCTCCTGCTCAGACGGGGAACGGATTGTAATGGTGCGCTGACTCCGCAAGGCTCCGGCGCGTCTAACACGCCCAATGTGGTCGATGCTTATGGAACCGGCGCACGGCCGATCATTAATGGAGGAAATGCCACCGCCGCGCTGAAACTGTTCGACCAGCAATATTGGGAGATCAACAATCTGGAGATTATTGGCGGCAACCTGTATGGTGTCTACGTTTCTGGCAATACTCCAAACACAACTATCAATCACGTTTACCTGAGAAATTTGAATGTCCACGATGCTGGCTACATGTCGACCAAGCGAGCGGATTCGGGTGAAGTCTTCATGTCGGCCAAGGCGGCCGGAGAAATATTCAATGACGTGCTGATCGACGGAGTAATCGCCCACGACAGCCACGTCTCCGAGGGCATATTTGTAAGCGCAGGGGGAGCATGGATCGAGGCGAGCGGCGTCTCCCAGCCCTTGGGCAACAACGTAACAGTCCAGAATTCAGTCGCGCACGATATTTACGGCGATGGCATCCTGATTGCGGAGATGAACAACGGGTTGCTGCAAGGGAACGTCGTTTACCGTAGCGGCCTATGTTCAACCTGCACAGGAAGCACGCCCGTGGGTCTTTGGGAGTGGTATTGCCACACCTGTACGGTTCAGTACAACGAGTCTTACGCTAACCAGAGTTGGGGCGGTGACGGCGGAGATTTCGATATCGACTATTACAACGACAATAACGTCGTCCAGTACAACTACGGGCACGACTCGGCTGGTTATTGCGTAGCGTTTTTCGGCGCTGGCGGACGCGCCAGTGTGGATAACGTTTTCCGCTATAACGTGTGTTCCAATAATGGTCGGCGCAGCGACCTGTCAAAACAAGGAGAGGTCTTCATTCACACATGGGACAACGGCTCTCTGAACGGCGTGCAGATTTACAACAATACGTTCTACTGGAATCCCGCTTCGAACGCTCCTGCATTCAGCACGAGTGACGCGACCTATTCCGGGAGCGAGCCGCGCTTTTTTGAGAACAACATCATCTATGCGACCGTGCCGGACATGATCCAGACAAGTTCGGCGTTCGCACTGGACAACAACATTTACTGGACAACCTCCGGGTCAGGGCCAAGCTGGGAAGTGGACGGTGCCACGTACACGAGCTTCAGTGCTTATCGTGCGACGGCGCATCAGGATTCTCACAGCTACTACACGAACCCGATGCTGCGCGACCCGACGTATCATGCCGGCGGAAAACCCACTACTGCCTTTGAACTGTTGCCTGGCTCTCCGGCCATCGGTGCTGGAATCCATGTATGTGAAGAGACCAAAGGATGTTCCATGGGCGCACAGGATTTTTGGGGAAATCCTCTGCCCGCCGGAACTGGCTACAACATCGGCGCATATCAAGGGCGGTGAAATCCCCTTTTTGCTGCAATGCTCGAGCGAATGCCGCGCGGACCGGTGCTTGGAACTCAGTTGGCTGCTTTTCCTGTGATCCCTGGCCAGTCGTCCGTCCGAAATGGCGAAGCGGGCAATCCATGCTTGTTAAACAGATTACAATGCGGGCTGTCGCCCCACGCATAGCGGACTGCCAGCGGCCTAATCACGTCTGGGCTTGATACCACAACGGACTCTCCCTCGATGACGGCGATCGCCCAGTGAAACTTACGGTCCGCGCCAGCGATTGCGAAGCCAACTAATTCACCGCCATCGTGCGCTTCTAAGCCGTTCCCAACATGTGTAAATCGAATCCTTATTTTGCTTCCTTCGACTGTCATTGATTGATAGAGCGGTCCCGAGTAAACAATTGGCTTTTGATAGGTCGTCCCCAGAGCCCACAGAGCAAGTCGCTCACCAACTTCTGCCTTGCGGTGCGGATGAAGATCCTTCGGATCTCCGACGTCGATCGTAACGGCGATACCTGTATTTGAAACCTGTTTGGCCGTCAACAACTCCGCCTCCCGCATCTCCGACCAGGCAGACTCAGATGGTTGCTCGGGGATCGCGCCGTGATTCGGCAGTTGCACGATCAGGAAGGGGAAGTCGCCCTCACTCCACGAAGCGCGCCAGCTCTGAATCAACGCCGGCAGCAGCTTCCGATATTCGTAGGCGCCGAGCGCGTTACTTTCACCTTGATACCAGATCACGCCGCGCAAGGGGTAGGGCTCCAGCGGAGCAATCATTCCACCATAAAGTCCAGATGGCGGGCGGGGCGGATAGCCCGACTCCGGGAAACTATCGATGGCGAAACCCGTCAGCGCCTGCACAGTGAAGTTCTTTACAATGCCCCAATTCTCCTGGCGAAGAACACTGAAGCGCACAACAACTGGCTTCCAATCCGGGGAAGCGTAAAATAAATCCGTACCATAGTCGTCCCAGTCAGAGATCGTCGGCTGTAAGGTCCGCAGGCGAAATGAACCGTTGCCTCGCACCCAGAAACGAATGCCCGCATAGGCGCTTAAATCTGCGGCCGAGTTGTCCGGTTTGAACCGTGCGGTCAATCGGGTGTCGTCGGAGGCATCCATCGTTCCGGAAACTCGGGCGGCAAAACCCTTCCCGTCGCGTCCCGGAGCGACGAGCTCAAAAGATGTCTCTGGTGCGTCGCGCCAATTGTAAGACCAGACGCCTCCCGTCGAATTTCGCGAGGTGCCGTCATCGAAGTTGCTGAACAAAGTGCCTTCGCTGGCTGGATCCTTGATCAACTCAAAATCGTCGAACTCCAAGTCGAAGCGAGTTCGTCCGCCAAGCGGAGACATTTCGGCGCGGTGACCTTCTTGATCGCCGATTTGCTTAAGTCCCGAAAGATTTTGCAGAGCTTTGGAATCTATCCATTCTTCAATCGTCGTCCCAGGCCATGCGCTCTCAATAATCCCGATCGGAGTGTCGAGCTTACGATGTAACTCGCGCGCAAAGTAATAAGCCACGGCAGAAAAGTCCTTCGCCGTTTCCGGTGTACAAATTTGCCACGCCGCTTTGAGAGTGTCCGATTGGGCATTGAGCGCAATCCTCTTCGGCACGGTAAACAAACGTATCTGCGGGTAGTCTGCCTTAGGTATTTCTTCTGTAGCGCCCACCGAATCGATCAACGCGAAGGTCATATTGGACTGTCCGGATGCAATCCACACCTCTCCAATCATCACATCCTTCAGCAGAATGGTTTTCTTACCCTGAATCGTAACCGTGTATGGCCCTCCCGCACTCATGGCTGGAAGATCGATGCTCCAATTTCCGCCGGCATCGGCTGGAGCTGAACTCGTTTTTTCCGCGAGCGTCACCGTGATTTTTTCTCCTGGATCCGCTTTGCCCCAGACATGTATTTCACGGCCTTGTTGCAGGACCATGTGATCTGCCAGAAGATAAGGAAGGACAGGATCTCCCCTGCAAATCGACGGCAACCAGAGCATGAGCGCAACGACAAAAAGCTGGAGCATTAAGACTGAACGTGGTGCAACACGGTTGGGCATCATTTTCTCTAGCGTCGGCGCGTGGCCAGAATGGTCACTTCTCTTCAACAATGGCAAGATCCCAAGGGTTGAGGGTAATGGTTTGTTGGGGCAGGACCGCACTCTGTAGCAGCAAATCAGAACCGCCACCGTAGGAATAGACGAACTTCTGTAAATCACTCGAGTAATTGAAATAGTAATGGATCGTCTTTCCGCTCCGACTAACTCCATGTTTAACATGCACCACGGTCGGAAGCTTCTGATCAGGCCCGTCGAGTCCGGCCAGCTTCAGAACATCCAGTAACACCTTTTCCTGCAGCTTATCGCTGAGAACCGTTCCTTCATACGTCAGAGTACCTTTGCCAAAGCTGTTTCTGGTGATGGCTGGATACTTTCCGAAGAATGGGTGGTCATAATAAGCAAGGGGTTTGGCCGTGTCGAGCACCAGCATCTCCGCCCACTCTGAAACTTTGTTTTCGGCGCCTGCGTGGAAAGGATCGTCTTTGAGCGCCACAGTCGCGCGCAAGTTGGAAAACTCCTGATAATGAAAGCCGGCCACCTCGCGAAGCGGTCCGGGAGCCATGCTCCACCGCACCGTGTCGTAATCGTCGGTAAATCCACTCTTGAAACACATAACCAGGTTACCGCCGGCTCGCACGTATTCCACCAGCTTGCTCAGAACCTGATCGCTGGCAACGTACAAAGGAGGAACAATCACGACCTTATAAGTCGCTAACTGCAAGTTTTCCGGAAACACAAAATCGACGCCGATATTTGCGTGGTATAAGGTGTTATACATCTGTTGCAGCAGCGAGCGGTAATTCACTCGGGCGCTGAACTTCATGAACTCGATACCAAAATACGAGTCGTTACTGTAAAGAATCGCAACCTTATTGTCTTGCTTCAGGTCGACGATGCGCGGTCCGATGCGTTGCAACTCGTGCGCCGTACGGCTCACCTCCGCGTAGGCCCGGTTCGGCTCGAGGTCATGCGAGAGCACTCCTTTCCAATAAGTCTCCTGACCATAATGTATCGAATGCCAATGCCAGTACTCGACCATGTTCGCCCCCGATGAAAGATGAGTGTAGACGTCGAGACGGAGTTGGCCATCGTAAGGCGGAAATTGTTCTTTGGAATCCCAACCAATAGTCTGAGCATTGGTTTCAGTAACAAGATAGTTAGTGTGCTTCAGCGAACGAACATAGTCTCCCACCATGCTCGATCCAATCCCATCGAACTGATCTTGCGTGCCATGATAGGGGTTGGCGGCGACAATATCGAGCGCTCGGCTGATCTCATACTCGTTGACGACAGGGTTGGGCGGCCCGGCGAGATCGTGCGTAACGAACTGGTCGGGACGCTTATATTGATTGACCAACTTCGCCTGCCAGGAAAGGAAATCCGTGGTTAACCATTGCGAATAGCGCTGCCATTCAAGCTTCCAGCCGGGATTGATGATGCCTTCCTCGGGTGGAATCTCGCTCCAATCATTCAGCCGCTGCCCCCAATAATTCAGCCCCCAAATTTTATTCAGCTCATCGACCGTTTTGAATTTATTTTGAAGATATTTCACAAACCCAGCCTGCACGTCAGGGTTCGCGGCTCCGCCCGACGAAGTTTCGTTGTCGATTTGCCAGCCAATAATGGTTGGATTGGTTTTGTAATGCTCGAGAAGTTTGCGGATAATTCGCTCGCAATAAGAACGATAGGTAGGGTTGGCTAGATCCGTGTTCTGGCGAAGACCATAAGTGATGGCCTGCCCGCCAAATCGAGTTATAAATATCTCCGGATGTTCTTTGTACATCCATGCCGGGACGGAGTAAGTCGGAGTACCCATGATGACCTTGATACCAGCCTTTTGCATGCGGTCAATAACACGGTCCATCCAGGCATACTCAAAACGGCCGTCTTCCGGCTCCCAGAGCCCCCAGCTGGATTCACCCATGCGCACCACATTGATGCCCGCCTGCTGCATGAGTTGGACATCTTTTTCCAACCGTTCATAGGGCATGTATTCGGAGTAATAGGCGGCACCGTAAAGAACGGTGTCCATCTTATCGGGGGAAAAAGACCTGACTGTTTGAGAACGAGCCGAACCATTAGCCAACAGCAGAACTGTGCCCGCGACGAATAGGAACAGCCGCGACATGAGATCACGCTGCATAAAAAGCTTTTCCACTTAACAATAGAGTCGTCTCCCAGGATGTGGGCAGGCGCATCGCAAGTCTACTTGACCGTTCGCGGGCCAGAGACAGCGGCATTTCGCGAGTCTCTCAAGATGCCGAGGTCATTCCTCCGCGGAATCACTCAAAAATCGAAGCGCACCGCGAATTGTCCTTGTCGCGGGCCGTCGTTCACTCCAAGAATTTCACCGAAGTTAGCCGCGCCAATGGAGGCGTGGCTGCCCGCGCATCCCTGGATGTTGTAGTAGTGCCGGTTGAACAGGTTGTAGAACTCCGTGCGGAACGAGAGTCTGTATTGTCCATCGGAGCCCATAAAGAAATTTTTCAGCAGGCTGGTATTTTCATTGGCTTGTCCGGGACAGCGCAGCGCGGAAATGTCGGGTGACGGCGGAAGAACTCCAGGCGCTGGATTGCTCGCAATGCTCTGCGGCATGTAGAAATTCCCTGGAGGCGGCGTTCCACCTACCGGGACGGGAACGTATTTTCTGGGATTAGAAGGGCCTGTGTAGCCCGTTAGGTTAAATTGAGGATAGATGTCGCCCCAGAGTGGCCAATAAGGATTGGCCGCTCCCACCTGGAAGGGTTGGCCAGTGTTATAGACGACCATCCCGGTTACCGTCCACCCACTGACTATTCCATTCACTGCGCGGTTTTCGCCTGCCAACCAGTTTCTGCCCTTGCCGAATGGGAGTTCGTAGCTGACGAATCCTTTCACTACATTAGCCAGGTCATAGTTAGTGGGTGCGTGTGACGCTTGTCGCATGTTGTTGAAGTCTTGAATGCCGGTGTAATAGTTATTGCCTTCCTGCTCGGCGGAATAAGAGTCCCCCTCTTGTCGAGACCACGTGTAACTCATATCCATGGTCAAGCCGCGCCCGGTGCGCTTAACTACATCGAAGACCAGGGAATCGTAAAAGCTTTGGCCCAAAGGTAGACCAACGTAGATGAGGTCGGCATAGCCCCAGTAGTTCACTTCCGCCTGAGCCATGTGGGGAAAAGGCGCGATCGCAGCCAAAGCTGGCCCGCAAAAACCCGGATACGGATACGGGACGCCATAACTGGCTGCAGTCGGGGCGTCACAAACATAGGGATAGTATGCACCTAAGCCGGGAACCTGCTGCGCGAGCCGCAAGAAAGTCGAAGTAGGCCCTTGGTTCCAAGCCAGCGAGGTGTCGGTCAGATGGTGGCCGCGATTGCCAACATAAGAAATTTCCAACCGCATATTCGGTGTGAGTTCGCGCTGGATGCCAAAGTTGAACGCCTCGCTATATCCCAACTTGAGGGCTCGGGGATCGACCGTGACCTCTGGAAATACAGCCGTCGTGGGATCGCTGCTCGCGTTTACCTTCGTGACTACACCGGGGTAATTGGCCGTGCCGTCTGGGTTATTCCAATTGAAACCACCGGTGGTGTTCGTGCCCAGCTGTGGAGCGAAACCATCGGGTACACCCTGGAAGAACGGGACGCCCACCGGATTGTAGATGACCCCGAAGGCAGCGTGAACCACAGTTTTTGGCTGCAACTGATAGGCAAAACCGATCGTGGGTCCGAACTGCCTCGGATACTCGTTCTTCTCAAAGCTGTCGCCGCCGCCGTGGGCAAAGACCAAGGTGCCGGGGATGCCATAGATAGGGCTGATCGCGCTTTCATCAAAGTTCGCCCAGTTGCCATATTTTTCGTGAAAGCGGAAGTTGTAATTCCAACGCAGACCCAGATTGAGAGTGAGTTTCGGAGTAGCTTTATAACTATCCTGGACGAACAGGTCCAAGCCCTTCTGCCGCCCATAAAGATTGTAGGCCACGGTTTCGCTGGCTTTTTGGACTTGGCCCAAAAGCATACTGGCAAAAGCAAAGCCATCGTAGGGGTAACCCGGGCCCGCCGTGTTCAGGTAAGAAAAGTCGAAGTTAAAAGCTCCAGACCCCGAGCGGCTGTTGATTTCGTGCGCATTGAAATCTCCTCCGAAAGTAAAGCTGTGGCGGCCCTTGGTCCAGGTGACGCTGTCGCCGGTCGCAATATTTACGCCGGAAACATTCCCCTGCCACGTGTTGCCAATGGAGGTTTCGGTATAGCCAGCGGAACTGTCGGAGAAGTTAATCGCGGGGAAATTATCCGAACCGGTATTGCCAAAACCAAGCTGCGAGGGAAAATCACCCGGAACAGTAGGTGAACTAGCGTTGTAATCAAAGTTGTAGGTAAAGTTTAGAATGTTCAGAACACGCGGACTGAACGTGTGCGATTCGCTGAGACGCCACTGCTGCGCTCGAAAGATCTGGTACCGCCCCTCGGATAACGGCCCGCCGGTTTCGGTGCCCGCCTGCCATAGGCCGCCGCTGTCGTCCAGAGTGCGCGGCCTGTGATTGTAGACCCACGAACCGGAAAGGTGATCCTGCTCGCGTAGCACGTGGTCCAGCTTGACCACGATCTGGTTCGGAGTCTGGCTCGGCGTGCCTTGCAGCAGGCCCCTGCTGTTGTTGTTGATCTGGCCATTTTGCGGGGCGTAGTTTTTGTAGAACGGAATGACTGCCTGAGCCACGCCACTGATCCGGTTCGTAGGGATGATGTTGCCCGTAAACTCGCAAGGGGCCGCCGTACAAGCCGACGGCGGATTCGGATCGTAGATCATGTTTTCCTGCGCCGTTACAGTCTGGCCTGCATCGTTCTGCACCATGATGGGGGTCCCGCCATTCTGGCTGCACGGTCCGACTGACCCGGAGGCGTTACACAAAGTTCCTCCCAGCAGGGCGCTGAAGTCTCCCGTTAGGAATGCTGGAGTGGGTACGCTTACGGTCCCTCCGTTGAGCCGGAAATCAATTTGTTGGAAGCGCTCAAAGGCACCGAAGAAAAAGGTCTTGTTCTTAAAGATCGGACCACCCAGGCTGAAGCCGTAGTCCCACGCACGCTCTTTGGGCTTGCGCTCGCCAACGTTATCGTTTGTCCATGTATTGGCGTCCAACAGTTCGTTATGACCATATAGGAACGCAGACCCGTGAAGCTTGTTGGTTCCCGACTTGAGATTAAAAGCAATCACGCCGCCACCCGTAATGGCGCTCTGAGCATCGAGGCCGCTCGTCGTTGCCTGCAACTCCTCCACAGCTTCCATGGTCGGTCCAGCCTCCATGGAATCGCCGCGGATGTCCGAGCTGCCAGATGTGCCGTCAACGGTAAAGTCCTTAACGAACCACTGGCCGCCATTAATCACGGCTCCATACGGACTGCTATACGTTGAATAGCCCGGTGTGATCGCAACCGCAAAATCCTCGACCGAGCGGCCGCCGCCATAGATGCTCAGAGGCAGGTCGGTGACTACACTGCCATTCATGTTCGTACCAACCGACGGTTTCTCCAAGTCCAGAATCGGAGCCTCGGTAGTCACGGTAATGGACGAACTGACGGCACCGATCTTGAGCGCGGCGTCGATGCGAGCTACTTGTGTCGACTCCAGTGTGACGCTGGGGCGGAGCAGAGTTTCGAATCCATCCCTCTGGAATTCGACAGAATATTGTCCGGGGAAGAGATTGGGTATGAGATAAATCCCATCCTGGTTCGAAACGGTCTTGGTCGGCTCATTCGTTCCGGTGTTGGTAGCGGTCACTTGTGCGCCCGGGACCACGGCGCCTGACGTGTCCCTGACGGTGCCGGTGATCGAAGCGCGATTGGTCTGCGCCCAGGCACGTTGGAGTGAGAGCGAGAACATCGCCGCCGTGATCAAGATGAGAAGGAGAGGAAGTGTCGCGCGCCACTGGAAGATTCGCCGCATAGAGCCTCCTGGCCCTGGGTATAGTAAACGTGTACTCAGGATTTGGAAAAACCTTTCTCGCCGAGGCAATCGAAGTCAGGATCGCCCGAAACCTTAATCCTCTTAGAGGCAATTGTCAAGCGGCTCCGGTGGTTCAACCTGTGCGAAAGGTCGATGCACAGCGCGCTGTGTAAACCTTTGCTGGCATGTTAGTATTCGACGCGGTAAAGATGCCCTTCAAGTTGGATGGGATCGGCTTCCGCCGACGAACACTCGATCGTTACTGGCACTCCCGGCCGCAGCGAAGGATGCGCGATTTCTCCGACGGCCCATGACAAGCCGCTCCAGATCACCTTGCCGTAATTAATCTCAACCGGCAGCGGCTTTCCGTCCTGAGATGCGCTCAAAGTAAAAACTTTTCCCATATTCGTTCCGTTGGGCGGTCCCCCCTTCCAACTCCGCATAATGTTGCCGTCCTTCGCGGATCGCTGCCGCATGACGATCCGCAAACTGCCTCGCTGTGGTGCTGCGACAGTGACCTGAATCGTATTCTTTCCGTGAGGCGAGAATGCCGCGTCGACCGGCGCGATCGTCCGGGGGATCACTACGTCCTCCTGAACGCCCAAGTCATATTCGGGGCGGGCGTATTTGCCGACTCCGACAACGGCCATCTGCCCCGGACCGAGCTTGATTGTGTCATCCCTGAGCACCGGCTGAAACCCTGCATCGCGGAAGAGGATGCGCCCATCTTTAATTGCATCCTGTTCCTGAGAAAGCCGAGGCACCTGGATTTCTTCGATGCTCTGCGCCGGATTCACCACGGCATAAACTTCGCCGTCGGCGTCGATCGCTCCGAACCCGTAGGGCAGAATCTCTCCCGGAATTCCTCCGAAAGTCTTAATGCGTCCCAGTGATTGCAAGTGGAGATAGAGCGATTGCACTTTGGCGAACCAGACCGCGTCCTCATCGCTAAGGAACTCAAGGTTGCCGTGGACCGTGTTGACCCATCCGCCCCGCGCCATCATCAAGATCAGCGCTCCCTTCCAGGCATGGTTGCGGCGGTAATAAATCGTGCCTGTATTTCCCAGCATGAAGCCGGTCGAGTCGATCCGCTCAAGGGGAAGAAAACTCTGCTGGTAACGCCGCACCATGTGGTCGCTGTAGATATCCATGGAGCGCCAGAAATTCATCTCCGGCACATCGGATGGGCGCGGGTCGCCGGAGTAGAGGGAATCGAAGACCTCGAGCCAGCGCAGATCTACCGGGTTGTGAAAAGGAAATGGTCCGGCGGTCGATTCTACGTCGCCACCGAAACCATTGAACGCCACCAAAACAACGTCCGGATTATGCTGGCGAAACTTCCTGAGCGCTTCGCGAAAGGCATTCACATTGCGCGACCGGATTTCCTCCGCTGTCATGGTTTTTTCTGTCCCAGGAGTAGCCGCGCCAAAATCCACGAAATCGAATTTGAACATGCGGATGCCATGGTCATACCAGTACTGCATCGTCTCCATGAAGTTCGGCAAAAAGCCGCCTTCAAAAAAAGACATTTCTCCCTCTTTTGCAGTGAGCGAACTCTGCCATTCGCGAATGGCATTGATCTTCACCAACTCATTCGTTCCGAACCAAAGTCCCGGCAAGAGGCCATTGTCTAGACATTTCTTGATCCAGGCGTCGGGACCATTCGGCCAGTTCGGCTTGCGCCAGGTACGATATCCGCCGTCGGGATCGAACCAGAAAGCATCCATCATGTAATAGTCAAAGCGAACACCGAAGCGACGCAGCCGCAGAATTTCATCCAACTCCTTCATCGCAAGCTGTTCGGTCAGAGGAATGTTGTCCGAAAGTTCATCGTAAGCGGACCAGTCGTTGTAGACAACAATGGGATCTCGTGCCAAAGGCGCGCCTACTTTTTCGGCGTTCCATCGCGGGGAATGCTCCGCCCTAACAGTGGGGGGCGCATCTTCTCCCGAGGTGAAAGATAAAAGGACGCCGAGCGACAGGACCGAGAGGAGAAGGAATCGAGGCAAACTGCCGGGTCGAGTCATTGCACGAGTTCCTCACGTATCTGTCGCGTCACCTTGCCAGTGAGCTCAGTCCGGGCCGACGAACCTCCAACGTACACATTGAAATCCGCGGCATCCACCGTCCAGTTGTGGTTCTTAACGTTGTAGTACGCGAAGGCTCGTCGATCGAGCGTAACCGAAATGTGCCGGGTTTCGCCCGCGCTCAGTTGCACCTTTGCGAATCCCTTCAGTTCCTTCAAGGGTCGGGGCACTATCGGATTCGACTCGGCAACATAGACCTCAGCAACCTCGGCGGCGCTGCGATGGCCAGTATTGGTCACATCGAAGCTGACAGTAACCAACTGGTCTCCCGAAACAACGCCCGGAGTCACCGAGATACTCTTATAGTCAAAGGTCGTATACGACAGTCCGTAGCCGAATGGGAATTGCGGTTTGACGGCAGCCCTGTCGAAGTAACGGTATCCTATGGACAGACCTTCTTTATATTCGATCCTTCTGTCGCCTGCTTTGGGATAGTAATAGTCGTGCGCGGGATTGTCTTCCCAGCGACGCTCAAACGTGACAGGCAGCTTGCCTGATGGACTGTAATCGCCGAAGAGCAATTGCGCCAAGGCGGTTCCTTGCGCCTGGCCTCCATACCAGGATTCGAAGAGCGCTGGAACATGACCAATCCATGCATTCATGTCAACTGCACCGCCGGATGTCAGCACCACGATCGTGTTCTTGTTGACAGCGGCGATCTGATTGATAAGTTCGTCCTGCGCGGGTGGAAGTTGGAATGTGCGGTCGGCTCCTTCGCTCTCGCTGTCGGGACTGAAGCCCGCTGCCAGTACTACGACATCCGACCTGGACGCCAACGCTTTCGCCGCAGCAGTTACAACCTCATCTGAACGCACGATACCAAGTCTCACGCTTGGACCACCCCAACTCCAATTCACGAAATATTCAAAACGTATCTCATGCGGCCCCGCCGCCAACGGCAGGCGAATCTGGCTGACCTGCGCGCGGGCGAGTTCCCAACTGTCAATGACGACCTTATTATCGAGAGATAGTTTGTAGCCGCCGTTTTCGCCGGGTCCTTGTACGAAGATTAGGTATTCGCCTGGTTCGCTGGCTGTAAAGTATCCCGACCAGCGCGCCGACACTTCGTTTTGATTGATGCCATCGCCAAGCGAGTGGTCGGCGTTGATGTGTTGATCGGTGCGACGAACTGCAGGCTCACCACTTAGGCTGGTATTGTTGAACACCTCGATCTTGATGCCCGGCTCTTTGCCTGCCGCGTCGATCGAAAATGCAGTGCCGTCGGCCATATCACCGAGAGATGGAACTCCGCGCTCGTAGTAGACCATCGCGCCGCCGCCGAGATAGTCCCCGAGCCCTTGCATATAGCTCACCGCTCCGAACGGACGCACGCCTGCGCTTCCCTCTCCAACCACGGGAGCAGGATAGGCGTTCGGTCCGATGACCGTGATGGTTTTGATTCTCGTCTTATCAAGTGGCAGAAGATCACCATCGTTCTTGAGCAGCACCATGCTAGAGCGAGCCGCCTCTAGCGTGACCTCTCCGCCCTTCACGTTGTAGAGCGGCACGGACAGATCCGTTTGCTCGCGATCAAGCCAGCCAAACCGAATCGCGGTGCGCAAAATGCGGCGGACCTTGTCGTCAATCGTAGACTCGCTGACCTTACCCGCCCTCACCGCCGGCAGCAGCGTCGCGCGATTCATGAATTTGCCCGCCGGCATCTCGAGATCGAGTCCGCCATTCGCAGCTGCCACGCCATCGTAAGTCGCGTCCCAATCGGACATGATGATTCCGTCGAATCCCCACTCTTTCTTCGCGACTTCATTGTTCAGAAATCCGTTCTGCGTGGCGTGCTGGCCATTAATAAGGTTGTAGGAATCCATAATCGCACCCACGTGACCTTCTTTGACAGCCGCTTCGAACGTCGCCAGATAAATTTCCCGCATCGTGCGCTCGTCGATGACGGAATCGCCGTCGTGCCGCAGGAACTCCTGGTTGTTGCCCATGAAATGCTTGATCGTTGCACTCACGCCCTGGCTTTGCATTCCTTCGATGTATGCGACGGCGGTGCGCGCAGCAAGAAAAGGATCTTCGCCAAAATATTCGAAATTGCGTCCGCACAATGGCGAGCGAGAAATGTTTACGCCGGGGCCTAGCATAAAATGAACCCCGCGCGCCCGCGCGTCCTGCCCGATGACCGATCCCATGCGAGCGACAAGTTCGAGGTCCCAGGTGGCGGCCAGCCCCATTCCGCCGAAAGTCGTCGAAGGCCCATAATTGCGGACGCCAAACGGACCGTCGGCCATTTTCAACTCAGGCAGGCCAATGTGCTTGATCTCGCGAATATAGAAATCGTTCACGCCGCCGATGAGGTCGATCTTCTCTTCGAGCGAGAGTTGCTTCAGCAGCGCATCGACGCGGGCTTCAATGGCAGGACTCGAAACAGAGGATGACTGTCCCCATGCGGCAAGGACGATGATATTAACAAGAATCAATGTTAGTGCCAGCTTGTTCTTCACCCACGCCTCCGGACTCGGATCGTTGCATTACATTACCTAGACGGCGCACCTTCGTAACTTGTTGCTGTGACAGTCCATACTCTTCTCCGGATAAAACTGCGCGCTTGAGGATAGCACTTCGGCAGATTTCGTTGAATTACCTCGGTTGAGTTAAAGTACAAGGTATTGTGCCGCAAAGTTCAAATTCGAGAGTGGTGCATACATTCATGTTCTCGCCGTCGCTAGTTTCGCGCAGAAAATTCATGCAATCGGCCTCTCTAACGTCAGCTTCGATAATGACTGCGGGCATCGTGATTCCGCGCCGATGGCTCAGAGGAGCGCTCGCCGCACTGCCAGTGCAACCCCTGGAGCAGTTTGACTACGGTGATGTCGTGCTGACTAGTGATCTGCACGAGAAGCAACTTGAAGAGACGCATTCGGTACTCATGGGATTGAGTGATGACAGCCTGCTGAAGCCATTCCGTCAGATGAGCGGACAGCCAGCGCCGGGTGAAGATTTAGGTGGCTGGTACCACTACGATCCCAATTACAATTGGGGAAAAGACGACGACGGCTTTACTCCCAGCTGCACTTTTGGACAATGGGTCTCTGCACTCGCGCGCTTTTATGCCATCCGGCGTGACCAGCCAACGCGCGACAAGGTGCTGCGCTTGAACCGCTTGTATGCACAGACGATCTCCGGTGATTATTACGAAAAGAATCGCTTTCCTACCTACAGCTACGACAAGATCGTCTGTGGGCTAATCGATTCCCACCGCTACGTTGGCGATCCTGATGCTTTCTCGATTCTCGAACACACGACTAATACGGCGTTACCTCATTTCCCAAAGCGCGCCGTGGGACATGGAAAGGATTGGCGGCCAAATAAGGATCAGAGTTGGACTTGGGACGAGTCTTACACCATCTCCGAGAATCTCTTTCTCGCATATCAGCTCGGCGCTGGGGATCGGTATCGCGACCTGGGACGGCAGTACCTCTACGATGAGTACTACGATCCACTGTCCGAGGGCCGCGATGTCTTGGCCGGCAGACATGCTTACAGCTATGTAAATTCGTTGAACTCGGCGATGCAGGCATATCTCACTCTAGGCAGTGAGAAACACTTCCTCGCAGCCAGGAACGCTTTTGAAATGCTATCCAGGCAAAGCTTTGTCACCGGTGGCTGGGGGCCGGACGAGACGCTGCGCGCTCCGGACAGTGCAGATGTCTATGCCAGCCTCACCGACAGCCACAGCAGTTTCGAAACACCCTGCGGTTCGTACGCGCATTTCAAGCTGACGCGATACCTGCTGCGTGTCACTCGCGATTCGCGCTATGGCGACAGCATGGAGCGCGTGATGTACAACACGGTGCTGGGTGCAAAGCCACTACGGGCGGACGGACGGACTTTTTATTATTCGGACTACAATTTCAAGGGCCACAAAGTTTACAAGGCCGATCAACATTGGGCTTGCTGCTCGGGCACCCTTCCGCAGGTCGCAGCCGATTATCGTATCAACTCTTACTTCCGCGATTCGCAAGGCGTATGGGTGAATCTGTACATCCCATCCATCCTGCGATGGACGCAGGATGGCGCACAAGTCGAACTGACGCAACAGAGCCAATACCCGTTTGACAGTGTTGTGCAATTCGATGTTAAAACATCGAAGGTGGCGGATTTTACCTTGAGTTTACGCATTCCCGCGTGGACCGGTGGGGCGTCGATTTCGGTAAACGGCCGCCGCGAGAGGGCGGCAATAATGCCTGGGAGTTTTTTCGCGATTCGTCGCCGATGGAGCACCGGCGATCGCATCGAATTGGATTTGCTCATGAAGACGCGACTGGAACCGGTCGATCCGCGGCATCCCGACACTGTTGCCTTATTATTCGGACCGCTGGTGCTATTTGCGATGGCTGACAATCCTCCAGTCCTAACCCGAGCCGACCTGCTGGCTGCCAGGCGGGTGGATCAGCGAAGTTGGCAAGTGGGAACGGCGGATAGCGCAATCAAGATGCTGCCCTTCACTGACATCGGCGAAGAAGGGTATTCAACCTACCTGCGCATCGCCTAAATTGGTTTCGCGCTGGTTGGAGAACTTCATAGGATTTCGCGGAAATCCCGGCTTTCACCGGCTTTTACTGACCTGCCCCCAGCTTTCGTTCACGTAAGAATACGACAAGTTACAACTGCCCTATCTCCGGTTTGAGCGGGGAGCAGGTCAAACTGCAGAATTAATACAGTAAGAACCCGATTGCTCTGCGGGTAGCGTTCTACGAGATCGTTGTAGTCGGTGAACTGTTCGTGGCAGATGGCGGCAGGCTTCGATTCTCTATTCCCGGTCGATTCCCGCGGCGCACGCAATCGGCTAGTTCGTGCGGTCAAACCATTGAGCATCGTGCGCAAGATCATCCAAGATCGACATGGGCGCGTTCTACGCTTTGGTCGAGCAACGCGATGACCCGCAATTGACCGGCAAGCCAGTGGTCGTTGCCTGGCAGGGCAACCGTTGTCCTTTGTGCCACCTCCTACAAGGCCAGAGCTCTCGACGCTCTCTCGGCTATAGCAGCCGTAAGAGCCGAGCGTTTGTGCCCATCTGCGATCTTCGTTGCTTCCGATTTCACCGAGGGTGAAACATACTTATAACCTATCCCCGGAACTCTCTGGATGCGTTCCCGACCTCGTGCGCCCAACTTGACGCGCAAGTAATATATATGGGCATTGACGTTCGCAACATCGAGAACTTTCCCAGACAAGCATCGTCGCAGCCGATCTCTACAGACCACTTGTCCCGCATTTCGAACCAACATGCTAAACATTGCATGACCGACCGGCCCCAGGGCGATCTCCTTTTTGCCGAGTGTAATCGTCCAAGTATCCAACGCTATTAAAATGTCATCCACGGCAGTGTAGTGTTCGCTGGGCTCACACCGAGTTGAAACTTCCTTTGCAATGTCGCAAAAATCATCCAGCCTCGCGAGCTTTCGCTCCGCGGGCAACCACGCTTGATTTTCCCGGATCACTCTGTATTTCAGGAAACTGGCCCCTAACGGTGAAAGCATATAGAAATTCAGGAATCTGGAAAACGATTCATCCATGGTGCAGATCAGAGCCGGTAGGCCTCTTTCTTGAGGCCGCGCACGAAGGAGCCAACCGGGTTCTCCTGTGTTTAAGCTCGTTGTTGCCCGACATAGATAAACGGCGACTCTGAAGCGACCATCTATTTCGACAACGGGCCGGACCTGCTCCTGCCCTGGTAAGCGGATAAATCTCACTCGGTCGGAAAACAACTCCTTGAGCCGGATGTATAAGTCGTGTCGCAAGAGCACTACTCGCTTATTTGCGAACATGCACTTTATCGTCTTCGAGGGCGGGTGGTATCCAGCCATTTCATAGGCCTTCGTGATAGAACCGAACCGGTTGTAGTAGGTTTTATAGTCAAACACTCGATTGTTTTTCAAAAGTCTTTCAGTCAACTTGCCTTCTCGCGCTAATATCTTCCTCATACTTTGGATGTAATATTCGTCGGATCTCATCCTGCGTACTGCTCTTCTTTTAAGAAATTTCTGAGCTCGGTCGAACATGTCCCGGTTGACAAGGGGGACGAATGCATGGGGATTCGTAACCCAGAGGTCGCTTTCGACTTTTCGGCTAGGCGAACAGAGTTTTCTCGTTGTTCTCCCGTATGTATTGCTTCCCACATATTTGTCGTTTCTTAGGATGTTATGAACAGAAAAACGATCCCACGGTTTACCGTTCCACCGCCGCATGTGCCGAAGGTTCAGTTCGTTCGCGATCTGCTTCAAAGTTGTAGTTTTCGCCTCTGCAGCAAGTTTGAAGATTGTGCGGACGCAGTCAACCTCTTTTTTAGGGCCGGGCACAAGGATGGTTCGATGCGTCGTAATTGCCTTCCGTTCGCCAGGTTTCAAGATAAGCCGCCTCCGCCCGTCTGGAGAAACCATCATGCGTCGCAAGCCGTATCCAGCTTCTCCTGTAACCCGAAATCCGAGGAGCGCCAGGCGGCGCTGCCCCGCGGAAACTTTGACTCCCAATTCACGGCTATACTCAGCGGCCATCGTTCTCTTCAGGGCTTTCATCATGGAACCTTGAAGTGATCCATCATTATCGAATTGTTCCGCGCAGTAGCGCACAGGTATCCCCGCGCTCTTGCAAAGAAACTCATAATGCGCCGCCTCATCAACATCTTGAAAACGTCCCCAACGACTCACGTCGTACACAAGAATCGCTTTGTATTGAGCTCGACCAGTTATGACATCATCAAGCAGCCGTCGAAGCTCCTGGCGATGTTTGATCGCGACGCCACTCTTTCCCGCATCTTCGTAGGTTGATACCACCACATAGCCGTGGCGTTGCGCATATGCCTGGATTCCGGCTCTTTGATTAACGATGGAATACTGCTGATCCTCTGTTGACATACGCATATACTGTGCTGCTGGGATTGGAGATTGTGCTCTCATGGGACCTCCAAAATGAAACTAATACGATCCGCTGGGAAGGCCAGTCACCCGATTATCGCAGCCTAGGCCGCGGACAGGTTGGATTATTTGGGAGTACTGACGAAGCGAATCCAGGACGGACGCAGTACGTTCGAATCAGGTGAGTGCAAGGCGAGGGGTGGCAAAAGGGGTCGAGCGTAACTCCTGCGGACAGTTCGGCCCGCGACCTTGCTGGTTCAGTGCGATTCAGCTGCTCTTTACGCACTTCGGACGGATCACTGAAAGTCAGCGAGCTTACCGCACTGCTAAAAATGAGTACGTGCCGCTCGGCACGGCAGCTTCAGAATGGCTCGGATTGCAGAAATGTAAAATAACTTTCCCCTCATCCAGCCGGGTATGCGTTAAGGGAAAGCCATTGATTCAATTCGTCTGGACTGGCAACCACATTTCGACCTTCGCGACGAACGGACATTCCTTCTTTCGCCCACCGGCGAACCGTAGAACCAGGCATACCCAGAAACTGCACTATAGCTGGCCAACCGCGAAGTTCGGAAGGTTTGCTCGGCAAGATCTTCGGTGACATCGGTCCGCTCTTGACTTTGCGCTTACCCTTCACAGATTTCACGAAAAGAGGTTCTCTTGAAATTGAAACGATCTCCACCAGTCTTTCAGTCGTGCGCCACTGGCACGGTCAGAAGGGAACTTCGCCCGAAAATCAGAACTTGTAAATCAAAGCGAATTCAATTTCACGAGGTGAAGTCAGCGTTTGCGTGTAATTTCCGAATGTGTTCGATGTTTCCACCTCATCTTGCATGGAGTAAATGTCGAATCGAGCCGAATTCGTCACATTGAAGACGCTCCATCGAAACTGCAACGCCTGCTCTTCTGTGCGTGGAATCCTCCAGCTCTTGGAGAGGTTCATGTTCAGGCCGAAGAAGCCTTCGCCACGAAGCGGGTTGCGGACACCACTTTCACCGGGAAAAGCATAAGTGAAGCCGTTAATGGCTTGCTGCGGATTCTTGAAGGCGTTGGGAGTTCCGTTGACAAGCGTTGTGCCCATCTTGATCGGCTGGCCGGTCAGATCGGCCCATCCCATCTCATCCCAGTTGGTCGGCCAAACTAGGGCCATGTAAGCGCTGGCCGGGAATCCCGAGGTCCAACGTATGGTGCCTCCCAACTGCCAACCGCCAATCACGGCATCCGCCGCGCTGTTGACATTGGCACTATATTCCCGGCCTCGGCCAAAGGGTAGATCAGCAACCCAGTAGCCGTTGAGTTGATGCCGCAGGTCGTAATCACTGGGGCCATACATTTCACTCGGAGACCAGGCATTGATGATGCTGTCGGTCAAGTACTGGACGCCGCGCTCCGCCTCCGACTCGATGTCCAGAGACTTGCTGTAGGAGTAGTTGAGACCGAACAACACTCCATTAGAAAACTGCTTGTGCAGTCCGATCTGGAGCGCGTTGTAGTTGGAGTAAGCGATCGAACGCCAGTCCCATAGCGACGAGTACTGGCTGTTGAAATAGCTGTTCGTCCCGGTCACGGGCGCGGTCGGAAAGCCGTAGACATCCAGCAGGAAGAGAGCGGATGTCTCGTTGTAGAGATTGCCACAACCGGGACCGAAAAGGTCATAGGTAGCGACGAGCAAGCTGGACGTCGCGCCCCCGGTCGAGCACAGCGTGTAGGAGGATTGGGGCGTCAGCATATTCAGCCAGTATTGTGCCGTGGGCCCAATGGTTGCAGCGTTGATGCTGCTCTCCGATGTATTGGCGCGCCACAGGGTCGACAATTGCTTGGCTGCGGAGAAGTAGTCGATCCCGGATTTCGGATCCACCAGATCCATTGGTGTGGCGACATCATCAAGGGCGAGCACGTGGTGAGCGAAGTGGCCCACGTACGCGATGTCCAAAGTCATCCGACCCGGCAGTTGCCGTTGAATCGAAAGATCGACTGCGTAGGAATAAGGAGTTCTGAGAGATTGATCGATGCCGTTCCCGATTGCCTCTGCACCCACCGGATATTGGACCGGGAAGGTAGATGGCGGAGCCGGCTGGACGAGAGCGGTTGGGATCGAGTTGATGCTGGTGAGGCGAGGGGCGGTGCCAGCGGTTAAGGTACCTACAGGATTTTCGAGCGTCGTTGAAAGACCAAACGTACCCGTTGCGTCATAAGACATGGCCAGCGCCGGACCGAAGTTGTCAAAGTACATGCCGGCACCGGCTCGAATCACGGTCTTATCGTCGCCCAATAGCCCATGCAGCCATCCCGAATCGGCGTGTGGAGTCCACGCTAGTCCTAGACGCGGTGCAAAGTTCTTTTTTTGCGCGGAGTACAAACCAGCCCTCCCGTAAACCGATCCGGCCGGCTGGAAGAAGATCGACGCATCCTTATTTGACGGTATGCCTTGCCTCGCATCGATGGCGCGTTGATTGAACCAGTCTCCCATATTTACGGAGGGCGTAACCTCCTGTCCGTTGGTTTCGGTGATCGGCGTCATCAGTTGATAGTTCAGGCCGTAGGTGAGCGCAAGATTAGGCAACGCCCGCCAAGTATCCTGGAAAAAAATGTTGTACGTGTCGGTTGCCCAGTGGCGTGCGATCGGCGCGCCTTGCGAGAGCGGAGTAGCCGCCGAAGGATTGGTGATTTCGTAGTTGTATTTGGAAAACACCTCGCTGACCATTCCCATCAGCGCCATAACTGGCCAATTGTAGGCTTGCTCGAAACCATCGTTGACCGCCGGAAAACAGGGCCCGGTGTTGGTGCAGCCATAATCGGGATTGAGAGGACTGTTCACATTGGCGAAGCCGCTGTACTGCATCCAATTGGAGTTCGTAAGGCCGCTGCTGAAAGAGCTGGTCTCATTGTCGCTGGTTCGGCGAATGAGCAGAATGTTGGTGCCGAACTGAAAGCTATGAGATCCCTTCTGCCAGGTTGCCGTGTCGGCCAGATTGTGCACAGGCGCGGTGAACGCAGTTGAATAAACGATCGGCTGGTCTATTCCTTGGAGGACGTTCCAAGGCTGGTTGGTATCGCCTGGGCTTGCGACGCTTTGGTGAGTAATGCCATAACGTAAATTGTTAACGAAGCGGGGCCCGAAGACCGCTGTGTAGCCTCCAACAAATCCTTTGCTGACGTCAATCGTGCTTGATTCCGGCGGAGTACCGGGAAGGAACGGCGGGTTCGTGCTGGGATCGTTGCGGGCAGCGCCTCGGAAGAAGAGGGTGTGGTTGCCATTTGCAGTCAGTTTGTAATCCAGTCGGCCGATGTACCAGTTCTCCGATATCAACTGCCTGCCAGGAAAGCGATATCCCGCGAAGTTGACTTCATTTCCTACCGTGAAATCGTTGGGCGCAGGATACATTTTGAAATAATTGAGCATCGCGGAGCTCGGCCCGATGCCGAGAGGATCCATCTGGGCGAGCGCCGATTGTCCCCCCACGTAACCCAGCCCGTAGTAGCCGGGCTGAACTGGGTAGCTGGCGCCGCTCGCGCCCATGACACTGCCGCCGGGACATTGGCTGGCGACACTACATTGATACTGAATGACTCCATCGTCCAGACTCGTGGTCGGGACATTCCTTAACACGCTTTCCTGATACGACTGCCGTTCACCTTGATAGTTGAAGAAGAAAAACAAGCGGTTCTTTAGAATCGGTCCGCCGAGAGCTCCGCCGAAAAGATTCCTGACTAGGTGTTGCGGCAGATTAGGCTGCATCGACTGCAGTTGGGATAATTTCAGGAAGTAATCATTGGCCTCACCGATGGTGTTCCGGTTGTACTCATACAAGACCCCATGAAACGCGTTGGTCCCGCCCTTGGTGACCATTGAAATTTGTGCGCCCGCGGATCGCCCCTCAGTTGCATCGTAGTTGGAAGTAGTGACGCGAAATTCCTCGACGGAATACGGCGTCGACGGCAAAACGCCCTGGAAGGCATAGCCGTTGAACTCGTCGTTGACGCTTACGCCATCCAGTGTGATGTTGTTTTGATCGCTATGTTCGCCGTTTACCGAACCGGCCCGAGTGTCGTAGCTATCGGTCAGAATATTTTGGCCGTTGTAGACGACGCCCGGCTGGAGACTTAGCAGCAGCGGCAGTTGCTCGGCTTCCATCGGCAAGTTTTCAATCTCATTCGAGCCGAGATCGTGCCCGAGACTGGCGTCAGTCGTGTTGAGCGGCGACGCCTCGCTTTTGACCTGAATCGTCTCCGTCGACGCGCCGACCTTCAGGCGGACGTCCGCGGTGGCGGGTAAATCGACTAGCAACTGCATGTCCGTCTGCACGTAAGTACGAAACCCTTCCGCCTCTACTGTCAACGCGTACGTCCCCGGCAAGATAGAAACAAATTCATATACGCCCCTGGTCGTGCTCGTAGTTTGGCGGACAAAGTTGGTCGCCACGTTGGTCAAAATCACCTTAGCTTGCGCGATCGCTGCGCCGGAAGAGTCCGTGACTGTACCGTGCAACGAAGTGGTGGCCTGACCCCAGGCAGACATGCTCAACCACAGGCCAGATATGACGACGGCAAGCAGCGTAGATAAGTTTCGCGGCATGACTTCTCTCCTTGTCTCAAGAACAGGGGCGAGCCCTGTGAGCATTTCCCTGTGCGTCTTCCCTGCTGACACTCTTCTTTTTTTGACTCAAATCTGGTCGCAACAAGCCGGGTTGCGTTAAGCGGTTCACGATCTTAAATCGGTCACCGCGGTAGGTGGACTTCACATACTCCACTGGCTGTTCATTCCGAGCGTATGAGGTGCGAGTGAAGAGAAAGACCGGGCTGCCCTTGGCAAATCTGAGTAGCTTCGCCTCTTCGGCATCCGCGAGTCCTGCTTCTGCTACTTCGTCGGCGGCCACGATATGCACGCCGTAACGTTCGGAAAGCGTTTGATAGAGCGACCGGCTCGGATCAAATGCCTGCAACAGGTCGGGACATACCCGTACCGGAAGCCGACTCCATTCGACCCCCATGGGCGAAGAATCTGCTATGCGCACGCGCCGAAGGCTGATTACTTTCTCGTCCGGCGACAAGTGAAGCACGTCGGCAACATCGGGACTTGCATTGGTCACTTCGAACGAGAGCACCTTCGAACGCGGTTTTGATCCCGACGCCTGCATTTCTTCGCTGAAAGAAAGCACCTGGCGGGAATTTTTTTCCAACTTGACGGCGGAGACAAATGTTCCTTTGCCTCTTTGGCTATAGGTCACTCCCAAATCGCAAAGCGATTTCAAAGCTTGTCGCGCCGTCATGCGGCTGATGCGCAAACGCGTGGAAAGCTCTTGTTCCGAAGGAGTTGGGTTCCCGGGCTTGAGTACACCCGCACGGATTTGCTCGAGGAGGTGCTGCTGAATCTGGTAGTACAAAGGGACGACACTGTGCCGGTCAAGTGTGGGGAGATCCACCTGGCGCTCCAGTTGTATAGACAACTAGGTCTTTTATTACCAATGCTCAGCCGCTGTCAAGGACTTTTTGGCAAGGGGAGGAAGTATTTCTCCTAGAGCATAGGAAAATACAACCGGGCCCGGCTCAAGGCCGAGCATGACGTTGGGAAGAATTCGTCTCCCGGGCAGCAGGCGAGAATCCGAACATCACGCGAACGTCTGGCTTGACATCGGAGGCACGGGAGGCAGGAACCGCACCCAAGGTGATGGTCCCCGCTTGCGGTGTTTCCAATCCCGCAACTGACCGCAGAAGAGTACTCTTGCCACATCCGCTACGGCCGACAATCGCCACAAATTCGCCAGCCGTGATCGCGACGTCAAAATTTTCCAGCACGGTGCGTCACCGAAGGCGGTGCTGATCTTCTTGATTGCGACTGACACGCCGCGCGAGCAGCGCTCTTCGGCGGCCGCGATCTCGCTCGAATTGCAAGTGACAGGCAAAACGATTCCCTATCGTGCGGCTTGGTATGCTGGATTCCAGCGCAGCCAGTAGCGTTCTAGTCCTTTCGCCAGAAGGTCAGCAAGTTTCTCCAATAACGCATACAACAAAATGCCAACCACCATCCTCAACCAACTTGTTCCGAGGCGAGTACGACGCCTGCTTCGGGATCGTGCGTGCGCAGAACACAATGGTCGAACAGGACGTGACGTTTGATGGAGGGCTCGGGGCTTGATCGTCATCTAGCGTTGAAAGCGTTCCGCGATTCGTGTCAGGCCCGAGCTTCGCTTTCCGAGGGCTCAACGAGATCCATGGTAACCCCCGTCACGCGACCGATAATGGTAGCGTCAGCGGGATAGCGGACTTGCTGCGCCCGGCGTCTTGAATCGTGTGAAGAAATCAGAATTAGTCGGCCATCATGCATTTCGCACCAACTGCACACATAGCGCTCGCGGAGTTCAACGAAGAAAATGGGCCGGTCATGATCGCTATGCCAATACACGGTAGGAATTTTTTTCTGGCGGGGATCAATCCGGACAAAAGCTCCCGGCCGGATAAAAGGGTGCAGCGTGTAGTCATTCATCCCGATGTATCCATATAGAGGACTCGAGCCATTCATCTGCTGAAGCGCGACCGGGACTTCACCCCAGGTTTCAATGATTTTCGGAAACAGGTTTGTCCGCTCGGCACTCAATCTTTCGCGCAACTCAACCGCCGAAAGTGCTATCGACTTGTGTTTTTCGGGGATCGGACCAATCAGGTAGGTGCGAGGCAGAACCAGTTTCTTGTGCTCACTCAGGGCTTCGCTTGCGGGCACGCCGCACAGACTGGCCAGGCGATCATAGTCGCGGCCGTAGATGACGCTTAGAGTGTAGAGCCGGTGAAGCGTCGGCGGCCATTTCCCATTTTCAATATCGGCAAGAGAGGTGTGGGCTATGTTGTAATCTGAACTCTGTAGCTTCTCGGCGATGCTGTGGCTCAGAGTCTCGACATCGCGCAGGGATAAGCCAAGACGTTCACGCTCGGCTCTGAGGCGCTTACCCCATTCCGGGTTCCAAGACGAGGCCCACATCAGACGGCCCACCCCAGGGAATTGTTCGATGTTACCGCAAACACTCCACGTTTCCACAAGTTTCTGGGCTGTTTCCTGAAAACCGGACAAAACTTGAGTTATGCGACCGTCATTCCGACCAGTGATCTGGCGATTCTCTGCCCGGTGCCAACGCCGTAGGCTCTTCGTTTCCCTCAGGAATCGCGTCCGGCTGTCCGAAGATCGGGACAAGACGCACATATTTGTGGCGACATTTTCGCTCGCGCACTTATACAAGGGACAATCTGCGAAGAGTTATTCTTGAGCGCATCCGAGAGGGGGTACTCTACGCGCGACCTACTTAGAGTTAGGCGCGCCTGTCGAGTGATCGGCGCGGGCCAGAAGTTCTCGCAGGAACGACCAAGCGAGAGGGACCGTGCCGTCGCGTCCGAAGGAGGGTTCGTCCACCACCGTCGCAGTCGCCGAAAGAGTCCAAGCCATTCTCGCACACCAGGGACTCACTCTCTATCGCGCATCCCAGCGATCGGTTGCACTGTATGGACGGTCCTCCCCATATTTCCTGCCCCATAATCTCTACTACGATCTTCGCAGCGGATCATTCCGGCCCAGTATTTATCAGATCTTCGCTCTGAGCCGCATTTCGGGGTACCGGATGGCAGACTGGCTGCAGGTCTTTGGTTTTGATCTTGAAGACATAACACGATTGCAGATCGTGCTGCCTTCGAAACGGACCATTGTTCTCGATACCTCGCTCACCGACCCAAACCAATGGATACCTTGGCTTCGGAACCGGCCTCTCGCCGAACCGATGCCATCGGTCACGCCATTGACAAGGCTTCTCGAGTTAGGTTCTCGCAGGAGAATTGCTTCCGCGTCACCCTCCAACCGGCGCTTCATCTATGCCAAGGTCGGGATTGAGGATGCGTTTGCGTTTCCCGACCTCCTGCCCGGCAGCATCGTCCGTGTGAATCCGGAGATCTCGGCCGATCTTACGCTGCGAGAGAACTCCTCGATTTCCGATCGTCTCTTCCTCGTTGAGCACAACAAGGGTTTCTGTTGTTGTCGCATCCGAATCCTAGGCGGCGGTGTCATCGTACCTTTCAACAATGGGCTCTCTTATGCGCAGGTGGAGTTGCATTGCCCTCAGGAAGCTCGGCTCTGGGGCGCTGTCGATCTTGAGTTCCGGCCGTTATTGCATGGCACGGAACCGAAAGTCCCAAAGGATCTGGCCCGCCACTGGAAACCTCAGCCACTTCCGCCACGCGAAGACTTTGGACAACTGCTCAACAGAACACGTACACGATTGAATCTCTCTATCCGAGAGGCCGCTGCGATCAGCCGTATCGTTGCTGAACTCCTGCGGGATAATCACTACGCAACGTCTCCGAGTTCGCTCAGCGATTACGAACTGCGCAACATTCCTCCACGGGACTTCCACAGGATCATTACCCTTTGCTCGATCTATGGGCTGCAGTTCGAATCAGTGATGAAACAAATGGGAATCGATGTCGCGGATGCAGGCACAAACTCGATGCCGGACCGCTATTTGTTCCGCTCTGAGTCAATGGTGGCAACGAAACGCGGCGACGTAGAGACTGTTCGCGCCGGTTTTGTAGAGAAACTGGTCGGAGAGTTCCAGGAGGTCCCGTTGTTCTTGCGCGACTCATTGGAATACTTCGCCACTTCGGCACACGTCTCCCTGGATGACTTCTTCTGGGTCGGAGGAGACGACGATCCACTGCACACCTATTTGGAAAAAGGGCTGATTGTCATGGTCAACCGCCGTCGAAAAACGCCGCTTCATTTCGCGTCGAAACCGTGGTGGCAGCAGCCGCTGTACATCCTCCTCGTGAGAGGTGGAACCTATTTGGCCTGCTGTTGCGGGGTGGAAAACGGCGTGCTCGTGATTCACCCCTGCAGTCGGGACTTCCATCGCACCGCACAGTACCGACTTCACCATGATGCGGAAGTCGTCGGGCAAATCGTCGCCATTGCAAGACGGTTTCCGTGAGTTCGGCTGCGCGCGTAAGGCCGGTTTCGCAAAGAACACATGGGCTTTCATCCGCAGATTACTCCAATGCGCTCAAAAGGGGGATTACGATCTAGGGGGAAGAGGGTATCCCCTATGCTTTCTGGCGTAACGCTAAATAGCGTACAGCCTATGCGGCTTTGGATCTGATCCAACAGGGGAGCAGCGGGTCCAGAAAGAAATACTCTCCTCGGTAGCGATCGAGAATATCGCGCGCATCAAGGGACTGGAATGCCTTTTGAACACTCGATGCCGGCCCCAGACGAAACTCGTCGCGAACACTCTGGGAATATATCTCCGACGCTCCCGGATGTGCCATCGCCTGCAAGGTGGCGCGCTGTCGAGCGGGCAGTTGCTCCCAAAGCTAATTGGCGTAATCCGCAACCTGCCTACTGAAATTTCTCCCCACTGTTGATTGTCGCTTTTTCGGACGTGTTTCGGTTATTCCCGGCCGCTTATTTCCATGATTTCTGCGGGACTTTGTGTTGATTGATGGAAATCCGGACAAAGGGCTCATTTTCTGGACAAATTACGCCCGCATCCCTAGGCTCGGTATGATTGCTGATCTCGCCGGCATTCGGGAAGTCCCGTGTTGTCCTCGGTCACTCAGCAGCGAAGGTCGCACTGGCTGCCGGCCGAACTCGTCTGGCTGATCAAACAGATTCGACCACTTCTGCACTGGCACCTGGCCAGTTTCCTGTGCATCACGGCCGGTAGCCTTCTCGCGCTGCTCTCGCCACTGCTGCTCAAATGGCTCATCGACGGCATCCTTCCGCAACGACGTATCGGACTCCTAGTGCTCTGCGTGACGTTGATTTTCATCGGTCACCTGGGCAGGGTTGCCCTCACCAGCTTGGGCAGTTACCTGATGCTCGGCGCTTCACAGAAAATGGGGCTCACGCTAAGAGTAAGGCTGCTCGAGCATCTGGATACTCTCTCGGCGGACTACTTTGAAGACACGCCCGTGGGCACGGTCATGTATCCGCTCAAGGAACCGATCGAGGAGATCTCTTATTTTGGATCCGATCTCCTGCCGGCGATTCTGCGGATGCTGCTCACGACCGCGTTCACATCGGCAGCCATGTCCGCGCTGAGCCCGGTGTTGACGCTAACCATCCTTCCGCTGATTCCCGTTTTCCTGATCACCAGGCAGTACTTCCGAAAAAGACTTGCGACCGACGCCGATGCCGCGCAGGAGGATCGACTTGCCTGGAGTGGCTTCCTCGAGGAACATCTTTCTTCGGTGATTTCGATCCAGCTTCTCGGACAGGAAAAACGACAGGAGACAAAGGCTTTGCGGTTACTCGCACGTTCGCTTCGGTCACAGCAGCGCCTCTATCGCACCGCCGCATGGTTCACGGTTTCCAGTTCTTTCGCGATCGTACTGGCGATGTCTGCTGTGATTGGTTATGGCGGAAAGAGCGTGCTCGCAGGCACCTTGAGTATTGGAAGCCTGGTCGCCTTCTATGGTCTTGCGGCCCAACTCTTTGATCCACTCAGCGGCGCCTCCGAGCTCTACGCCAAAGCGCAGAAAACCTTTGCCAGCATTCGCCAAGTCCAAGCCGCATTTGCGGTGCGTCCGGGAGTGACAAATCGCGCGGACGCAATCATGCTTACCAGAGTCCATCCGGCGGACTTGGAGTTTGCCGCTGTCGAGTTCGGCTATTCCAAGAAAGAGAATCTGCTTCACGTCCCATCGCTTCGCATATCGGCAGGCGAGCACATAGCTATCGCAGGAGAGAATGGCGCGGGAAAAAGCACGCTGGTAAGACTCATTGCCCGGCTCTATGACCCGGTTTCCGGTGCAGTGCAACTGGGGGGCGAAGACATTCGAAATATTCATCTGAAAAGCCTGCGTGAGAGCGTCTGTTATCTCCCACGCGATCCGGTTTTATTCGATGGTTCAATTGCCTCCAATTTGCTATTTGTGCGGCCCAGCGCGGCAGAACCGGAACTCGAAGAAGCCATCCAGATGGTGGGACTGACGACCTTGCTTCGATCGCTGCCTAGTGGCCTTCGCCAGCGAATCGGACCGGACGGCTGCCAACTCTCGGGTGGAGAACGTCAGCGGCTCGCGCTCGCGAGAGGACTTCTGCAACAACCACGGGTGTTGATTCTCGACGAGGCGACCTCCTGCCTCGATCCGTCCGCAGAGGCGAGTATCCTCGACGGCCTGCGGCGCAATCTCAGCCTATCAACCTTCATCGTCGTCTCGCACCGGCTTTCCACGTTTTCGACCTTCGGACGGGTCCTCCTTCTCTCCCGTGGGCGTATTATCCGTGACGGAGATTCTTCTTCGTTTCTGGCGATGCATGGCGTTCACTCCGAATCGGCGATTTCCACAGATTTAAGCTCGAGCCGACGGGCATAACCCATTGATCCAACTAAGTCCAATAGCGGCGCGGGTTTGTGGTATGCACACCTTCCTGCAGACGGCTCGATGCCAGCCAATTAGGGTGCAATCGCGAACAGCCGCCATCCTCCGGTCATCGTTTGCTCCGAGAAACTTGTAGGTCCCTCAACAACATCCACGCGGCTAGGTCGCTTTTCTGGAAGTTTCCAACTTTTTCTGGCGTTCGATTTACGTTGCGTGTCAAAGTGCGCTCAGACATAGCTTCTTTTCGCCGCGGTGTAAATGAGGTTCTGCACTATGTCGTTTCTTGTTTTGAAAGCGTACTTGAAGCTGATTGAGTTTGATCTCGCTTTGGCGCGAAGTGATTTCGCGGCGCTCTACGACAAGGTGCGCAACCATCCAGTGGAAAAAACGGCGTCTGCTCCCGGTGCAGTGGAACGCATTTGTTCGGCCGTCGACCTGGCTTGTATCTGGTACTGGAAGGAAGCACTTTGTTTGCAGCGCTCGGCAGCGACGAGTTGCCTCCTCAAGAGCCACGGAATATTCGCCCAAATGGTCATCGGGGCACAGCCGTTGCCATTCAAGGCGCATGCCTGGGTCGAGGTGGATGGTCGCGTGGTCAATGACAAACCCTACGTACCGGAAATGTATGCAGTCTTGGATCGATGCTGATGAACGACAAATTGAAGGGCAGCAACGGTAATTCCGGGTGGAAAGTATCTCCTGGTGTCCGGGCGACCTGCAATCAAGATGGCGCGGTGCTCCTCGATATCGACCATGGCTGTTGCTACCGCCTAAACGCGGTGGGAGGAAGAATCTGGCAGATCATTGAAGCTGGTCAAGGCCGATCATCTTCCGATGACATAGTCGAAGTGCTCGCTCGGGAATTCACGGAAGTTCCCCGCGAACAACTCATGACCGATGTCGACAATTGCTTAAGCGACCTGGAAAAGAAAGCATTGGTCACGGCCCAAGGTCAAGCCGTGCTCACGAGGATAAAACAACCCAAGAATTGACCAGGGCGAAATTTTGCCTCGAAAGCGCAATTCCATGAACTACGAATCGCCGGCAGTCCAATATCAAGGTGGTCTCAATGACCTTCTTCACCGCCTGCTCTCCAATATTCCTGTGGCGCGGAATGACGGCGACCAGAGGATTGCGAAGTTGACAGACTTTATCGACAGCCGCGATGGTCGCATCGGTTTGGATCTGGAACACACCTGCCGAAAGCTCAAGCTCGACATTTCGGGCGCCCATGCAGCTCGACTGTTCAAACTATCCAGGGGACTGGGTGTTAGGGAATACGCCAAGAAGAAACGGCTGTCGGCGGCGGCAAAGTTCTTGAGCACGACGGACCTCTCCGTGAAAGCGATCGCCCTCGAATTTGGATATCGCAGTCCGCCCGATTTCACACGCAGTTTCAAGGAGCAGTTCCATCTGAGTCCCACCGATTTTCGCAAACGAACATTGTGGGACGGCCCATCATCCGATTGCGCGGATTCTGACTCCAGGCTGCCGGCAAATTGTCTGGAGCCTAGAAACTCCTCCGAGGGCGGAAGAGGCTAGCTGCTTCGAAGAAAAGCCTAAGCGTTTCCGGTCTCTACGCTCGGCTTCGGGCGCAGCATCACCTGCGAAGTGTAACCCGGCAATAATTAAGGATGCGACCCTGCTGACGCAACAGCAGGACGAATCGAACGTCAGGTTTCGAGGAACTGAGCTGTTCCGAAAGAAATAGATGAAAGCTCTTTATATTCCCGTTCTTTCCAGGAATCCCGAGCTCGCACCGAAGCAAAGCAACCCTACAACGGTCCTCGGGGCCAGGGTGTTTGGCTGGAATGCTCTCTGCGCGCTGCTCACCTACGGAACTTACGACACATATTTTGTGCGGGGGTTCACGGACCAACAAAAGAACGAATTGATCGCAGACGGCCTAACTTCCGACAAAGTTAACAGGTTAGTTCCCTTCCCTCTCGGAAGCGAACCGCTGACCGATGAATACGATCAATTCGTGCTAGTCACCATGGGTCCGGAACTACGTAATCTAGCGACGATACGCCATAAGCTCCAACGATATGACGTCCCTCTATGCGGATTCATACACTCCATCAATTCTGCGCGAATGGTCTTCAATATTTTGCAGCAATATTTTGCAGGTCTGAACGAATGCGATTTGCTCCTTTGCTCAAGTCGAGCGGGAATGAAGACAATAGAAGCCTACCTCGAAGAAATTGACCGGTTGTTGCCAACCAATGTCCGGTATCGGGCACGTCGTGTCCTTGTTCCACTCGGGGTGAACATTCCGACTGTGGATCCGACAGCTCGGGTCACCCTACGTCAGAGACTCGCGCTAGCGCCGGAGCATACCATTGCCTTGTTCTTTGGTCGTATATCTCAGATGAGCAAAGCCGATTTAGGGCCACTGCTGTTGGCCTTGTCGGTACTGTCGCGCCGAGGCACGATATTCCACCTAGTCATCGCCGGGGACGACAGGCAGACTAACGAGACACCCAGGCTGATGGCGCTGGCGGCTGACCTCGGCTGTCAAATGAACTTAACGGTATGGGTCAATACGTCACCCGAGGATAAACATCTGCTTTATTCCGCGGCAGACATTTTCGTGTCACCTAGCGACAACATACAGGAAACCTTCGGATTAGCAGTGGCTGAAGCGCTCGCCTACGGCCTCCCCGCCGTCGTTTCAGACTGGGACGGATATCGAGATTTCGTCACCGATGGCGAAACCGGATTCCTGGTTCGGTCGTTTTTCCCAGCAGACATCAGTCGCCTGCAACTGGCTGATTGCACGAGTTCAATGGTGGAGGAAGACTTATTGGCCCAATCAACGACGATAGACTTTATGGCCCTATGTGAAAAGCTGGAGAAGCTTGTACTCGATTCAGCACTACGGAGGCAAATGGGGCGAGCCGGGCGACAATTTGCGGAAGACCGCTGTAGTTGGAAGGTTATTGTCAATCGATATGAAGAGTTGTGGCACGAGTCGAGCGAGATGGCGAAGGCGGCATGTCGAGGCGGGACTACCAGAAGCCCAATCCTCAGTGTTTCGCTGGAAAACTGTTTCGGCCACTTTGCGAGCGCAAAGCGAAGTTCTGAATCTGAGTGCTTTATAACTGCAGAGGGCCGGGAGTGGTTGAGACGACCCGATCGCTTCTACTTCCTCTGCCCTTTGCAAGGTCGCCTTTCTCCGCAGCATTTTAGCGAGCTGTTACGGACTATCGACGAGCATCCTGGCATCCCGGTGAAGACGGTGGTCGACTTGGCTCGTTCTGATGGCTTTCCGATATCTGTCAACGAAATGCATTGGTGCCTCGCACGGCTATTCAAATACGGTCTAGTGATGTCCCTCCGATGATCGCAGAAAGTCGCATGTCGGCGGCTGATTCCAAGGCAAAATATGGAACGCAATAACAACCTTGCATCTGACCGTGGCGTCGCTCAAACGGAAATGTTATGGAATCGAATCGAGGAAGCCCGAAGTCGATTCGTCACGACGAGAGGATAGCCTTCCGAGGTTGCAGGGTTGCGGCGGTGCGAATATGAAGATATCAGGTGTAGCGCGTCTCGTGTCAAGTTCCACCGGCAAGGCTGAACTAGAAGTCGCCGGCCAGTCCATGTTCGAACTCAATCCCGTCGCGGCATTCATCTGGCAACAACTGGCAAATCAGATGGCGGCTGAGGAAATCGTGAACCGACTTGTGACGTTGTTCGGCGCCTCTCATGAACAGGCCTCACGTGACGTCGAGAACTTCATTGAGGTCCTCAAGAAGCACTGGCTTGTCTTTAATGACGAACAATCTGCAACTACGCCACCGTCATTGTAAGACCATTATCTCCCAGTCTGCTGGTTAGGCCCTGGCTTTTCCCTCTTCCTGCAAGCGAGCGCTGAGCCACCCACATAGAAGTGGTGCAGAGGACTCGGATAATGCGTCAAGTTGGTCATTATCCGCTCTTGTTATTGTCCGTCTTTCGTGGTCGTAAGTCGCTTGTGATTTCACCATTTCCCTTGCGGTTCGCCGTCCGTGAAAATCGACAGCCCGCACGTATAGAGGACTGATAGACCGGATACCATTGTCGCTGGCATTCTTCGACTAAGAGTTGTTGAGATTGCTGGGTACGAACCATGATAAACAGTTGAGGACTGAGAGATGATCGTGCCAAACCAATACATGGTCGAACCGCTTCCATGTGGCCGACGGAACGACGCCCGGCAGTCCGGATGTTAGATCTGCGAATGTTAAAACCAGCGCATGAGTAAAATCGAAAAACGGCAAATCGTCAAGAACGTCAGTTCCAATTGGTTCTCGCTCGGAATCAATGCGATCCTCGGTTTCCTGCTCACACTGACCTGCTCCCCTCTTTCCGCACAAAGCTAAGTATGATTTTTGCGAAAGCGGCATGGATGTGAGCCAGGCGCAGGAAGCGAAGCAACTGCGTGACGAGAACACGATCCGTGCAAGCGTTGCGATCCTCTTTGAGTCTTTGGATCTCAGCCCTGATGGTCGTTATTGTTCCGTTGAGAGGTTGTTCATACCCGACCAATATGATAGGGTATTTTAGCGTCTGAAGCACTGCTTTCTGAGGCCGTGCAAAATCCGCAGCCTCTCGGCTAGTTGGAAGCGGTGGGCACCGTGGGAGTTCTTCACCAACGAGAAATGCGTCGGAGCGGGAATCCTTTTCTTCGCGGTCAACAATCGCGTGTGCAGATTGCCTTCGATAACGCCAACGCATTCCGTCCCTCGCCAAAGCATGAAAACGCCAATTTCATGGCGGGGCACTTGGTCAATCTCATGGTAGCTAAACAGGTGAGGATTCTCATCTAGAATCATAAATGACAGATATCCGGTCGGGCTATCGCAGGAACTGCCGCCATAGCAGAATGAAAAAGGCAATCGCCGCGAACAGCAGGACGCTGGCCCTCGTCGGCATGAATTTTCGCCCGCGCGGTTTGCGTGCGTTCGTCGGCGGGTCCATCCAGATATATTCCGCAAGATGACGCGATGATTTCGTCAGTCTTTGCTTGGTGAAAATATCTCTGATGATGGCGGCGATTTGCTCCGATCGCCATCGTCCCTCAGCAACCCCCGGTCGCTGTTGAGATTCTGCCGATCTGCACAGTAACGCCAAGGCATATACATTGGGCGGTCGGGGCAAGTGTTCCTCAATCCAATGCACCTCTCCTTCCCGGCTCAGAAAATTACTGGCATCATCATCGGAGATGTGAATGCCGAAAATCTTCTCTAGATACATGATTCGATCATCGAGGTCGCGAGCGTCGGTCGGTTTTGGTGCGAGCTTGACGTGCATGCAAGCTTCCTGTTTTCACGATCCATTCCATGCCATCTTCCTTAGAGGGTGACAGTAAGAATTGAAGAATTTGCTTAATATTGCATGGCTTCACTACAACGTTCCCCGGAGACGGTGATACAGGTCGAGCTGTTGTATGTTGAGGGAATCGCTTACCGCGACAATCACCGCGACGGCTGCCGATGCTTTCGCCCTGATCGTTAAAGAGGAATTCGACGGTCTCGTCATCAACCTGGAGAGTAGTGAGGATCTCTACAAGCTGATAGCAGGAATCCCCGACTTCCAACCGGGCGCCATGTTGACATCACCTCACAGTGTTCCTCGGCCAGTGAGCGGTGCATGGAATCACGAACCGAATCATTTTAGTAAACGATCAGCAGTTTGGGCCTCATAGATTCTCTAGTGATTCTGAGATTATTTCTCCCCGTTTCTTGCTGGAGAATATCCCGGAGGCTAGTGCCTGTCTGTGATGGCGCTTACAGCATGTTTGTGATGAATCGGACCTCGCGAAATCCGCAGAATAAAGATTCTTTCCCGAAGAGCCGATATCCCAGGAGTGCAAGGAGAAGGGCCACCCGACGCTGCCAGGAAAGCTAAGGTGGCGGCTCTTCGTGAAGAAATCGACCTCATTCATTACGCCAACGAGCTATATTGGCGGCAAGCAAAGCCGAGCGATGCAGCCAAGGTGGAATATTATCGTAGGCAGGATCGATTGGATGAAATACGCAGTCAGCTTGAGGAGCTGTCTTCAGACAAAGAGGCCGAGTAGTTGCGATGCGCCTCCATGATGAGGATCCAGGAATCCACTATTGAAGCGGGGCTTCCATGTGAGCGATTTTGCGTAGGATTTCTAACACTCTGCCGCAGCGACGTAACCGCGCCATGCTTGACCAACGGGCAGCCGAGATTCGAGCCCGGTATCTGCTGGAAGAGGGCAAGTGCAAGCTTGAAGAGCGGCAGTTCGACAAGGCGCGCGAGTTGATAGCAGAGGCGAACCGCTATTGGGACAGATCCACGTTGAGTCTGGCCATTTTGGGCTTGAGCATTGCGCCCGGCATGACCACGAAACTCATGTCTTTCTGGAGCCGCATTCGGCGGAGCGCTCGCTGAACCTTCAGTTGGCGTATGGGATGGCGCAACCAGGGCTCATTTGTGGTTTCCATTAATCTGCCCTGGCGGGTGACGTGGCGCAGCGATGAGATGTTGGAAAAGGCCGATCACAAGATCGAGAGTCTGATTGCCGCTGCTGTAAGTGTGCTGCGGCGCATCCCAATCTGGCGAGTAAACAAAACGAACGGGCATCGGCTCGCGGCGAGAATCGTTGGGCAAAAATGGCCCGGCAAAAGGACTGACCCCTGTTAGCCTGGCTGCAACCTCATGAAGCGGTACTCCCGCGTTTCTGAAACGAGATGCAGACATGTCCGAAAAACTAGTAAACGAGTCAGCGGTCGCCACGCTGCAGACCAGCATGGACAGTATCATCACGCACCCGACTCTGGATCCGCTACAGGACACAGACCGCCCCCGGGGGAAGGGTACCGCAAAACGCCTAAAGCGGTAAAGCCGAAGTAAACCGCAGCCTGGACCATTTTCCCCCAATGATAGGATCATTATTGCGGCGAATGGGCGCTGGTAGCGCTGTCTGCGCTTGGACGAGAAAAACCGTAGCCGGTAATGGAGTCGGGCCGTCGGATTCGACCAGGATCGTCGTGCGTCCAACCAGCCACGATGGGGAAGCGCTATGGAAAGCACCAATCTTGAAACTCAGATAACAAGTCAGGCAACTTCGCGGGGCGTTCGCTCGATGGCTCCAGTGTTTGTGCTCGGCTGCAATCGATCGGGCACCAAGTTCCTGTACTACACGCTGCTTTCCGCGGGAGGATTCGCAGTCTATCACGAGGAGAGCGCCGCTTTCACCCTGCTCGGACGTCACTTCGGCGATCTCGCCAGCCGTCGCAACCGCCGCCGGCTGCTCGATGCCTATTTCGTGAGCAAGCTTTTTCAGCATACGGGACTAGATCCCAAAGATATCGAGGAGCGGGTGATGGAAGATTGCCACAATGCCGGCGATTTCCTGCGCATTGTGATGGAAGCGATCGCCGGCAAGCAAGGAGTGGGACGGTGGGCCGAATCCACGCCGCTGCACTTGCTCTATCTTCCGTTGATCAAGAAGGTGATTCCCGATGCTCTTGTCGTCCACATTATTCGCGACGGCCGCGACGTCACCGCTTCCCTGAACCGCCTTGGATATATTCGTCCGCTGCCGTGGGACCATAGCCGCGACTTCCTGGTGCGCGCCCTTTTCTGGAAATGGCTCGTGAGCAGGGGCCGACACCAGGGTCTGGCGTTGGGCGCAGATTACATGGAAGTGCATTACGAAGAGCTGATGCGGAATCCGGGCGAGACCCTGGCGCGCGTGGGCAAGTTCATCGCACACGATCTGGACTACGACCGCATCCAGCAAGTTTCGCTGGGAGCGGTGCACAAGCCCAATTCTTCGTTCAGCACCGAGAGCAACGAGACCTCAGCTAACGGCATCGGCCGCTGGAAGCGTATGTTCACTCCGCCGCAGGTTCGTGACATCGAGTGGTGCATCGGCCCTGTGCTCGCCGACACTGGGTACACACTCGAAAACCCGACAGCCGATCTGCATCCGTCATGGGCGGTGCGTTTCATGAATGTTCTGTATCCTTTGTATTTCGACTTCAGAATCTGGTTGAAATCGAATACTCCGCTGGGCCGGATCTCCGACCGGAGGATCAAGGGATTGCAAACTGTATGACTTACTGCGATTCCGAAGACAGGCTGACAACGTAACCCTGGGCAGAGTTCCGTCAAAAAGCTTCTCTCACTGGGGTTTAGCACCCACGCCTCCAGCGCGAGAAGAATCTGTCTCATCGGTAAAGGCGCCAACATCGCAGATCAGGGCATCGATCTGTGATCCCTTCCCCGAGATCGCGATTCCTTTCATGCGACTCTTTGTTTTCTTGTATATTCCGCCATCAACCATAGTTCCCGGTTCCGCATTCGAGCCAATGATAAAGAGGCCGCCTTCGCTCAGTGACTGAATAACATTCTGCACGGCGCTCCTTAGCTGCGCCTCGGGAAAATAGTCGTAGTTCAGGAGATTCATTGCGCGAATGATGTCAAAACGCTCTGTAGGGCCGGACAGAACATCGTAACTGTCAAAGCGAAAATTATTCTGCTGGCTGATGCAGGCGCGACACTCCCGGCAGAGAAGCTCCAGCCTGGTCCGCTCAATATCAGGGCATCCAGCCTTATAGCCTTCCAGTAAAGGGCGTGCATAGACGACCGTCATGAGGAGACGTATCAGATAACTTAGAGGAACCAGCCTCCTGCTTTGAAGGTGGTGGACGATGAACACGAACGGCGGTGTAACAATCTGCAAGACATCCAGCCGATCGTCGATAATAAGCCGGCTCGCCCCCTTCACTCGTTTCAGAACATATAAATACGGGGCGTAATCTGATGCCAGGAAGTGGAGCCGCTCGCCATACAGGTGGTTCAGAGGCTTATAAAAACCGCAAGAGGTGCGGCCATCTGATGCACCGATGTCGTGAACGCGAATGTCCTGTCTAGTCGGGAAGTTGGCAGCAATGACCGAAACAGACACGCGGTCGAAGTCGTCGAAACGTTGGGCGTAAGTCCTTTTCTGAACGCCGTTTCGAACGCGGAACCAGCGTAACATCCGCTCCTGGATTGTATCGATCTCAGCCTCGGGCAAATCGTCCAGGGAGTTATATAAATCCAGCGCTATGAACGTACGGCTATTGAAAATACGCCTCAGAGGTTCCGGCGTCAGTTGCTCCTTCTTATAGATGCCGAGTTTGAACATGTGAATCCCTGGACTGCCGATGCTCCAAGTCAACGACTATCTTCGGACGACAAACTTGAAATGAGAACGTCCAAGCTCTTCTTAAGGGCTAGATGGCTGTAGTGTTCAGTAACTGCTGTTCGTGAACAACTGGCGACCGCGTCACATTGAGCTGGGTTCTGTAGCATGGTGACCACCGAGCGAGCAAACTCCGCGGGGTGATCCGCAATGATGATTTCCTTCCCCGCTTCAAAGATCAACCCTTCAGCGCCGATGCTAGTGGATACTACCGGTTTGCCAGCTGCACATGCTTCCAGAATCTTGATGCGAGTGCCACTGCCGAACCGCAAAGGCACAACGACCAAAGTCGCGGCAGCAAGATAGGGACGTATATCCAGGACCGTGCCCGTGAATTCGATCGACGGATCCGACTTAAATTGCTCGACGAACCGGGGCGATGGATTTCGCCCTGCAACGATAAACCTGACCTTTGGACATTCGGCACGCACACGAGGCAAAATAGCTCGAACAAAGTACTCCACTGCATCACGGTTGGGGTACCAATCCATCTGTCCCGAAAACAAGAGAACGGAATCGGCACCGTCCGCAGGCGATCTTTCCACCGGATGGATCAAATCCGTGTCGACAACATTAGGCACGACAAAAACAGGAAGATCCTGGCGAAACCGGCACAAAAGCCTTTTATCTTCTTGTGAGCAGACCATGGCCCGAGAGACTCGGTAAGAGCCACGGCGTTCTGCGATCTGCATCAAACGAGACTCAATTCTGGCGTAATACTTCTTAAAAGGATTTCGTTCGAGTCGCGCGTATTGTTCCAGAATAACGTGCTCGAAGAAGTGACAATTCAAGGCTATCGGGACCTTCGTTTCGGGAACGTTGGTCAGGGCATGGATGCCATCGCAAATAATGAGGTTGTATTTCCGCGCTTGTAAGCTTTGTTGAATTGTTTCCCGCATTGCCGCCGACCGGAAACGTTCCACGGAAAAGGACCGCAACGCTAACAGTAATCTGACGCGACGAGGATAATCCGCCTGTTGAGTTAGATTTGTCATCGGGCGCTCTAAAATGTCAATGGAGCGACAGAAAGGATCTCCTCCGTATACTCTTCAGCTTGAGCAGGAGTGAGCTTCCAAACCATTCCCAGGCCTTTGGTGGCGCCGCCAAGAACGGTCGTGCCATAGAGATTTCCGGCGCTGTCGAGGAGAGGAGTTCCTTCAGGGCTGGAGCCGTCGATCGGGCCGCCCTTGAATGTGTGAAGGATGAGTGCATTCCAACGCCCACTTCCGTTTGGTGACAGCTTGAAAACATGGCCCCTTCCCACGCCGTCGGCGCCGTAGAGGTTTCCAGAGCCATCGATAGTTACGCCGGCATAGCCGCCCCTGTTGTAGATAACTTGCTCCTTCCAGCCGCCACTGCCATTCGGAGACAACTCATAAACCGTTCCGCCTCCGGTGCCTCCGCCAAGCGTTGTGCCGTAGAGGTTGCCGCCAGGGTCCGAAGTGAGCCCAGCGAACGGGAAGGCACCGTCGGGGTTTGACATGAAACTGTAGAGCACGGTTTCGCACCAGCCATTACCCCGGTTGCTGCCGCTTGGGCACTCACCGCCCGACTCCGGGCTCAACTCGAACACGAGGCCATTTCCAGAATAAGCGCCGAATGCGAACGACCCGCCGTAGTACGTTGTGCCATAGAGATTCCCGCTGCCGTCGAAGGTCAAATTAGAGTAGGGAGACGATCCATCAGTGCAGTTCGAGAGGGAACAAAAGCTGTATAAGACAGTCTCGCCATAGCCGCCGGCCCCGTTTGGAGAAAGCTTATAGACAGTTCCGTACATGTTAGCGCCGCCAAGCTGGGTGGTCCCATAGAAGTTGCCAGCGCCATCGGCCTTGAGGCTAGCCACTGGGTTCTCACCGTCGACACAGTTCGGCTGAGCACAGAAAGTGTAGAGCACGGTCTCCGGTTGAGCGTGCGCTAGCGGAAGAGCAACCAGCAGCACTGTGGAGAGTACAACTAACGTCAAAACGCCTCGCATATCCCTCTTCTCATCTTTTGTTCGAAATGCTTATTCGAGATGCTTGAGTTCCGTCATGATTTTTCCTTCTCGCACATCGCCACGACTTAGAAAAGTGTGGCCCCTTTCAGCAACCTCGCGAATCTACGGAGTGAACTCGAACGCGACCCCACAGCCCTCGGAATTGAGGCAATATTCGCCGACGCCGCCGTTGCTGGTCGTTCCGTAGAGATTGCCGCCGTCCATAATCAAGCTACTGACCGGATGAGCGCCATTCGCCAAACTGAAAATCCAAAGAAACTCGTTGACTTCATAGCCGGTACTTTTGGGGCGCTTTGCGAGTTCGAATATCGCGCCGCAGCCTTCCAGATTGGCCTTCAGCCCTTGTTCTATGCAGTAAGTGGCGCTGCCACCGTACTCTGTCATGCCGAAGATATCTCCGGATGAATCGAGCACCAGCCCCGCCCAGGGATTGTCGGGCAGTCGAATCGAGAAGCAGCATCCCTCGACCTGGGGTCCGGAATGAAAGTTGACAAGAATCTCCTCTGTGTACGCCCCATCCGAAGGAATCATCTTCCAAACCGTGCCGCAGCCGAGGTTAGCGTCGCAATTTCCTCCACCGCCATAAACGGTCGTGCCGTAGATGTTCCCGGCGCTATCGAGCACCGGAGCGCCAGAAGGATAGTTGCCGTCCTTCGGGTGTCCTGCGAAAGTGTGAAGGATGGCCTCGCACCAACCGTTACCGGTGTGGCTGCCACCCGGGCACCCGCCGGGCGGTTGGGGGCTTAGTCCGACCACGGTGCCGGCCGCGTGAGCGCCGCCATTTTCGGTCGTAGCGTAAAGGTTTCCGTTCGCGGCCTGCACTTGCCCGTCGGGGTAGGCGCCGTCAGCGCAGTTCGGCTGAGCGCAAAAGCTGTAGAGCACAGACTCACTCCAGCTACCACTGCCATTCGGAGACAATTCGTAAACCGTTCCCATCCCGCCGCCTCCGCCATAAGTTGTGCCATAGAGGTTACCGGACGAGTCCCAGGTGAGACCGGAGAACGGGGAGGAACCCTCGGGGGTTGACATGAAACTGTGCAGGACGGTCTCGCACCAGCCATTTCCGATGTTGCTCCCGCTGGGGCAACCGCCGCCCGGCTCGGGGCTCAGCTCGAATACGACGCCGTATCCGTTAGCACCATCGCTGCATGCTGAGGCGACCCCTTGTCCGTTAGCGCCACCGGAGCAGGCTGTCCCGTAGAGATTTCCGGCGCCGTCGAAAATCACGTTAGAAGTTGGCTCATTACCATCTGTGCAGTACGGCAGGGAACAAAAGCTGTACAAAACGGTCTCGTTGAAGCCTCCGACCCCGTTGGGAGAAAGCTCAAAGACAGTGCCACGCATATTGGCCCCGCCCAGTTGGGTGGTCCCGTAGAAGTTGCCTGCGCCGTCGGGCGCGAGGCTGGACGCCGGACCTTCACCGTCTGCACAGTTCTGCCGAGAACAGAAGGTGTACATCACGACTTCGGTTTGAGCGTGCGCTGGACGGGCGGCGGCAACAATCAGCAGCGCAAAAATCAGAACGAGTGTCAGGGCGCCACGGATCGGATTCATAGGCATCGCTAGCGAACGCATCTGTTTCATTGTGTGCTTCATTTGTGATTTCTCCCACCCTGAACACTGAAGCCATCGAAAACATGCGAGACACCCCGGACAGGAAACTCGCGTCTTGCCCATCTCAGAGTTTCGTCGCTCAAGGGCGCGTGCAAAATGGGGGAGAAGAAAATCTGCAACGGTACTTCTGGGCGGTCAGCTTCCACAAATCAATCTACGCGCCGAAATGTTGCCACTGAGGAGGGTGAGTGTCAAGGACGAAAATCACAAACTCCGATTTGAGGACGAACCTGACTTTCGGAGGGCGCCACTAGATACAACCGTTCGATCATAGAGAGGGCCGTTGCCACCACTTCTCGCAGAAATAGGCGACTCTAATACCCGGTCGGTACTGCGACAACACTTAGACTCTCGGAACTAGGAGGTTCGTAAAAGGGATGTTGGTGTAACATCGCGGTTACACTTATCGACCCTGGGGGGTAACAATGTCCAATCTAGATAATGCACTACGGGAGCTTCGCGAGAAACGCGGTCGATCACAAGCAGAAATTGACAAGCTAGACCAAATAATTTCCGGGATAGAGTCTTTGAACGGTACCGGAGTCCATGAGTCAAGCCGGCCGACGCGGATCATATCAGCAGCTTCGCGGCGAAAGATGGCGTTGGCGCAGAAGGCGCGTTGGGCGAG
This sequence comes from uncultured Acidobacteriaceae bacterium, assembly GCA_963822025.1. GTDB lineage: Bacteria > Acidobacteriota > Terriglobia > Terriglobales > Acidobacteriaceae > Acidiflorens. The sequence continues at coordinate 1,272,734 of CAWGFW010000005.1, forward strand.
CATACGGAAACAGTCGCAGCCGATACTGGTTTCCGTTCCTGCGAAACGAACCATGTCGGCGTCAGCTCGCAGGAAGATTGCGGCGGCTCAAAAAGCGCGGTGGGCGAAGCTTAGGGCGCAAAAGAAGGCGGCATAGCCGGGGTGATTGTCGCGTCCGCCCGGTGAGAGCAGGGTCGAAAACGTCCGGCCTGACTCGCGCTGGTCTTTGTGGTTAGGCTTTACGCGTGACCTTCGTTTTGGGCGTTTTCACAGGATATGGTACGCCGCGGTGGTTGGATACTCGTGAAGAAATCTGGGCCCCCGTCTGTGCGGCGACAGAGGTGCGCAAGTCTTTGAAGAGATCGGAACCTGGCGTAACGACATGAACGCCGGCGGTCTCGCCCGAGGTTCGCTGTAGCCATTGATTCAGATCTTCTCGACTCGCAACCACGTTTCGACCCTCACGGCGGACTGGCATTCCTTCTTTAGCCCAGCGGTGAAGCGTGGAACCAGGCATACCGAGAAATTGGGCGATAGCTGGCCAACCGCGAAGCTCGGAAGGTTTGTCTGGTACCGCCTTCGGTCGATTTGTTGCACTCTTGCCTTTGCGTTTAATCTTCACGGATTTCACCAGAAGAGACTCCGTTGAGATTGGATGATCTCGACCGGCGCCGAGCATTCTGCATCATCCTTTATCGGCTGATTAACCCGCGAATTGAGAGGGAAGCAATTCATCAAGCGAGCATCGAATGGCTTCAGGAATTCCGAAACGGCAGCAAATCTGTTGCGCCCGGATCAAGCCATAGATCGTAGCATCGCGGATCAAGAATCACCGTCATTCGGTCATGGACGGGGGTGGTGATTGCGTTTGGAGTCGTGGTTAGAATCGAGCACGTTTCGAGGGGCTTTCTACTTGGATCGTTCATGTCTCCCATAGTCCTGCGAACGCGAAGAGCTCACCTCGATTGACTTCAAAGCATTGGCGGTCTTGGGATTTTGCCGGACGACCGGCACGTGCTGTGTCGGCGCGATGTTGTACCGGGGACTCGAATCGCCGTCCAAAAAAACTGGCACAGTTGGCGATCAACTTGAAAATGTCGATCTGGAAAAATTGGGATCTGATCGCATCCGCAAAATAGGCGAGACCGTTGGAAGGATCCTCGGTGGTTTTTATTTGGTGGCAGGAGCGGCTACAGACTGACCATGTGTGGGCGACAGTAAACGATTTCGGTCATCAGATGATAGCGCGGAAAGGCTAGCAGCAGCAGTCGCCGCTGTGACCGGGCTCACCATCGGCGTCAGGGGTCACGATAAACTCATCACAGGAGCGAAGAGCTTTTGCGGAAGCCATTAACCTATTGTGAGTGTGGCTCCATTCCTTCATCCCCAGCCGATCTGGAACTCATCGCACAACTGAAGAGCAAGCTACAGTTCGCGGGGCTGCGGATTCGTGTGCTGGAGAGCGTCTGCGGCTGATGCGGATAGGCGGGACACAAGGTCGCGGCGATCCTGTCGGTCGTGGAAAGCTGCCGGCGGCTGAGAATCTCCGTGCGTGACTATCTGGCCGCGATCCTTCCCGGACTCTCCGATGTCGCAATCCAGCGGCTGCTAGCGCTTGCTCCCGCTGCGTGGGTCGCCCCGCATTCGCGAACTCAAACGACGGAGTTGTTGGCGTGAAGGCGATTCTTTAACAGCTAGACGCGATTATCCCTGAGACCAGTGGTGTTTCACGCTCTTTTTTGACCCGTCCAGAAGTCCGGCAACTTTTCAGCCATTCTCACCAGTTCAACTAATGATTCGGCACCCATCTTCCGCATAAGTTGGCTGCGATGAACTTTCACCGTTGCTTCGCTGGCTCCGATTTCGGCTGCTATTAGTTTGTCGAGTAGACCGGAAACTACCAGAGGCAGCACATCTCCTTCGCGAGGTGTGAGCGATTCATAGCTGCTCCCGGAGCTTTGCAACTTCTGCCTCTAGTAAGCGTCTGGTCTTGTCTAGCTCTAGCGCTTGGTGAACGGCATCCAGCAGATCCTGATCGCGGAAGGGTTTGGTGAGGAATTCAACCGCTCCCGCCTTCTTGGCACACACCGACATAGGGATATCGCCGTGGCCCGTGATAAAGATGATCGGAATGTGGACGTTGGTCTCAGCTAACTCGCGCTGAAGATCGAGCCCGCTTTCCCCAGGGAACTGGACATCAAGAACCAAGCAACTGGAGGATTCTGGTCGCTTCGCTCGCAAGAATTCGCGTGGCGAGTTGAAGAGATCGACTCTTAGGCCCACTGAGCGGATCAGGCTCTTAAGCGCATCACGAATCGATGCATCGTCATCCACAACGAACACGATCGGCGATTGCTCCGTCATGAGAGTCGGCTGCCTTTGGCACGCTAGATCAAAAGATTGGTCTGTGTGAGACGCGGACCAAACCAAGCCACCTTATAGCGCGAAACTACACGGGGACAGTGGACAATTCCATTGTGCGTTGGCACAGATTTCTTAACTTTAGCAAAGGTTGGCCTAACGAAGGTTTATCGCCTTGACCTTCATCGCTCTGAACCAGGGATGCCAATTTTCTCAGCCATCCTTACCAGCTCTGGCAGCGAATCCGCGCCCATCTTCCTCATGAGTTGGCTACGATGGACCTTTACGGTGGTTTCGGTGGTCCCAATTTCGGCGGCGACTTGCTTATTGAGCAGACCTGAAACTACCAAGGGTAGGACTTCCCGCTCCCGAGGTGTCAGCGATTTGAGACGCTCCCGGAGCATTGCCGTCTCCGCCTCTCGCTCGCGCTGGGCGCGGTCTCGCTCCAACGCCACTCGAATCGCATCCAGCAGATCCTGGTCACGGAAAGGTTTGGTCAGAAACTCGACAGCTCCCGCCTTCATGGCGCGCACTGACATCGGGATATCGCCGTGGCCCGTGATAAAGATGATCGGAATGTGGACGTTGGCCTCAGCTAACTCGCGCTGAAGATCGAGCCCGCTTTCCCCTGGTAACCTGACGTCTAGGACGAGGCAACTCGGCGCATCTGGTAGTTTTCCTTGCAGAAATTCGCGCGGCGAGCCGAAGAGCTCGACTCTTAGACCCACAGAGCGGATCAGGCTCTTAAGGGCATCGCGGATCGATACATCGTCGTCCACGACGAAAACGATACTAGGCGGCTCGCTCATCCGACGTGTCTGCCTTTGGCACCGTGAATTGAAAAACTACACCATGTGAAGACCCGGGAGTGAACCACAAACGACCACCATGAGCCTCGATAATGGAACGGCCAATTGATAGTCCCATGCCGATGCCTTGAGGCTTGGTGGTGAAGAATGCCTCAAAGATGTGGTCTGCTTGCTTGGGATCGACTCCTTCGCCCGAATCATGAACCTGGATCAGCACGCCATTCGGGTGTCTTGATGACTTGACGAGCAACTCCCGGGGCCGGTCGGTAATTGTGCTCATCGCATCGATGCTGTTCAGGATCAAGTTCAATATGACCTGTTGCAACTGCACGCGGTCGCCGAGCACAGCCGGAACATCCGCCAGTTCTGTCCGCACCACAACGCCGCCTCGCAGAATTTCGCTGCCGGACAGAGTTAGTACCTCCAGGATGACCAAATTCACATCAAGTCGCTCCATCTGAGGTGGGCCTTTTTGCAGCAGTGCGCGAATTCTCCGGATCACGTCGCTGGCCCGATTCGCTTCTCGGACGGTCCTCTCGATGGCTTCCCGAACCTCTTCCAGATTGGGCGGTTGCCCAGCCAACCAGCGCAGAGATGCACTTCCATTCGTGACCACAGCCCCGAGCGGCTGGTTGACCTCATGGGCAATGGCCGCAGCCAGTTCCCCCATCGCGGCGACGCGGGTGACGCGGGCAAGCTCAGACTGCGCTTCTTGCAATGCGTGTTCCGCCCGCAAGTGCTCGGTGATGTCGCGCGCTATTTTGGAAGCGCCCACGACCTGGCCTTCGGAATTCCTCATCGGGGAGATGGTCAGCGAGACATTGACTTTATTGCCTTGCTTCGTGACACGAATGGTTTCGTAATGCTGGATGTGCTCACCATTTCGCAACCGTCGCAAAATTTCGCGTTCCTCATTCGACAGCTCGGGGGGAATTATGATGGTTATCGGCTGCCCCACAGCCTCCGTTCTCGTGTATCCGAAGATGCGCTCGGCGGCATCATTCCAGCTCATGATTATTCCGTTCATGTCTTTGGAGATGATGGCGTCGTCGGATGACGCTACGATGGCTGCGAGACGTAACTGGGCTTGTTCGGCGCGCTTTTGCTCAGTGATGTCTCGTCCAATGCCAAGCGTCGACCCGTCTGAAAGCTGGACGACACGAGCGACCATGTCGATGACAGATCCGTCCCTCACTCTCACTTCAAATTCGCGTCGCGCTCCACTTGGCGAGCCTAGGTACTCCCGGACCATTTGGCGATACCGCGGATCGGGGTAGAGCTCGGCAAATATGTCCAGATTTCGTTCACGTATTTCTTTCAGCGTCCAGCCTAGCGTGCGCTCCCATTCAGGATTGACCATCCCGATTTGGCCATTCGCATCGAAGAAGGCAATCATCACGGGGATATGCTCGAATATCTTCTGGAAAACCTCCTTCTGCCTTTGCAATTCGTCTTCAGCCCGCTTTCGGTCCTCGATGTCAATAACGGAGCCGTACCACTTAACGATGGTGCCCGTTTCGTCGCGTAGCGGCACCTTTCGATGGAGCGTCAGGCGATATTCTCCGTCAGCCCGTCGAAGGCGTGCTTCAGCTTCGAAAGGTTTGCCTGTCGCCAACGCTGTTTGCCACCTGTCCACGAGCCGCGCAAGGTCATCGGAATGAATTACGCTGGTCCATCGCCATCCCAGAAGGTCATCCAGAGAAACGCCAAGGTATTCCAGCCAGCGTTCATTAAAAAAGTCCAGATATCCGTCAGGACGAGCGCTGTGTATCATCGCGGGAGTTGTATCAATAACGAGGCGGAGGTGCTCTTCATTTCGGCGTCGATCCACCGACGATGTTGTCATGGCGGCCACAATCACGATCAAGGTCACGATGACAATTCCATTGTTGCCGAGGGAGGAGATGGTCACCGCATGGGAAAGATCCGGAGACGAGGCGGGGAAGAAACGTGCGGCAGCCATTCCGGTGTAATGCATGGCGGAGACAGCGGCTCCCATCAACGTTGCGCTGCCAAGCCTTCGCGGAACACTCCATCGGGTCTCCTCGCGTAGATCAAACGCCATCAATAACGCGATTAGAGAAAAGAAGATTGCGAGCAAGATGGAACACGCCACCAGCAGCGGAGAATACCGGGTGATGGCCGGCAACCTCATTGCAGCCATGCCGATATAGTGCATGCCAGCGATGGCGGCGCCCATGATGATGCTGCCGGCCAAAGCTTCAACCAGGCCCATTTTTCGGCGGCTGGACACGTAGAGTGCAAACGCCGATGCGAAGATGGCCACAACGACGGATGACAGAACTGTCGGCCAGTGATACTCGACAGGCACTGGCAAGTGGAAGGCCAGCATCCCCTTGAAGTGCATCGCCCAGATGCCGATGCCCATCGCAATGGCGCCGCCGCTTAACCATGCGAGGCGAATCCGGCCGCGTGCAGCGGTTACGCGCCCAGCAAGGTCGAGTGCGGCATAGGACGCGGCGATGGCGATCAGCACTGACCGCGCCACTTCGCCGTAGTTGTAGGAGCTGGTCAACGCCGCACTTGCAGAGACCATAAGGTGCATCTCCTGAGCCCCGCCATCGTAAAATCAGCAGCACTGTCGTAAACATCACGCGACCCGAGACTCGCACGGCCGGAAAACACAACCGCAACAGTGTACGCCTAGTCAATCGGGACCGCAGGTTTTTCGACTGCTTCTTCAGATCTGGGCATTACATGATTCCTGCCCAAATCTTGGACACTCTATAGGCGATGCCAGTCCCTTGGTCCAACCCCTGGATTTCGGCGCTCCCGCCTGTTCACAGATGACGTCGTGATTGCCGCCACAAGCACGATCAAGGCGGCAAGGGCACTCCGGAGTTGCCAAAGGGAAGGATGGTAAAGGGAGGGATGGTCAGGTTGTGCGAATCAAGACCGAAAGCGCGACCTGCAAAGGGTCGCAAACACTGGCCCCCTCGTTCGGGGAGAGCCTCGCCCATGCGCTCGTTGGCCTGTTCGGTACGAGCTCCAAATCTCACAGCGGGAATCGGCATCCAAAGACCGACCGTCACATTTTTCTGAGCCAATCCAACAGTAGATGGTGAAACAGTGCGTACAACTCAATGTGTCCGCAGTCTTCGCATATGCCGACAGAAACCCCTGCGGTATAGACACCTTTGTCGGAGTCATCTGGCCGGGCAAAATCTAACTCCACCACTCCTGTGACTCGGCGGGGATGCCGACACGGTTCCTGGGTCATTCCCCCCTCATAGAAGGGCGAAGTGAAGTCAGCGCCTTACGATTTTAGCTGAGTGGAGTGCCCTTTGGACGCTAGGATGACGGCACACCTCAGATTTTGTCAAGTGCTTGACACTCGCCCAAGCGACGATTGAACGCGCATTATTATTCTCCTTCATTGTCCTCCGAGAAGTACAGTTGTGCTTCACCTAGGTTTAGTTCCTCGTACCAAGGCATAATAGGTTTCCCTCGCGTGCAATAGTAACTTCTTTCATGTGAGTACCGAGCGGAAGGCTCAAGTGGCAGAAAAAGCCTGGGCTGAATCTGTCGCTGAAGAGATCGTCGGTGAGAGCGCGGCCCTAAACCAAGTGCTGGCGTCAGCTCAACGACTCGCGGCAAGGGATGCTGCGGTATTGATTGTCGGCGAACGCGGGTCGGGAAAGGAATTATTCGCCCGCGCCATCCACCGTATGAGTCCGCGCCGAAACAACAGCTTCGTTCAAGTCAATTGTCTGACGACGACCCGTGATCAGCTAGAGCGCCAGCTATTCGGATATGAGAAGGGAGCGTTCGATGGAGCAATCAGCGACAAGGTCGGTGGGCTGGAGATGGCAGACAAGGGAACGTTGTTCTTGAATGAGGTCGCGCACTTCCCGCTGGATCTTCAACCTAAGCTGGTTCGGTTGCTGAAACGCGGCGAATTTGAACGATTAGGCAGTACGAGTATTATCCGCGTGAATGTGCGCTTGATGGCGTCGACCGGATGCCGTCCAGAAAAGATCGCTGACGATCGATTGCAACAGGCTTTGCACTGTTTGATAGATCTATTCGATAAATCATCGATCCAGATTCCACCGTTGCGCGAAAGGCGCGAAGACATTCCATTGCTGGCATGGTATTTCATGCGGAAGTTCGCACGTCGTATGAACAAAGACATCGAAACCATCGCACCTGAAATCATCAATGCTCTGCAGAATCACGATTGGCCGGGTAATGTCGCACAGTTGGAAAACTTCATCCACCATTCGGTGGTACTAACTGACGGCTGCAAATTGAACGCTCCGCTGGACGAGCTATGACAACACTTACACCGCGGTCGCTCGAAATGTGTTGCGAAAATCATTCCGATTCTGAGACCGATCGTCGCCGCTACGAAACACTATTAGGGATAGCGGACCTTATGGTCCAACACCGGGTACTACCTGAACTGTTCCAAGAGATGGTACAGAGCCTGCAAAAAGTCGTCAGCTTCGATTTCATCAACCTCTCTCTTCTCGACCCAACGTTCAACACCGTGCGCCTACACCTCCAGGAGGGCGGTGGCACTCCTGCTGTTCCAGTCGAAGGAGCCGGGGTGGATACAGCCAGCGGCTGGGTTTGGCAGAATCAGAAACCGCTGCTCTTCCCGGACTTGCGCCAGGAAGCGAGGTTTCCCGGAACCCTCGACGGGTTGCGAGAACGCGGGTATCGCTCCTACTGTTTACTGCCCCTGACCACAGCCCGGGAAAAGCTGGGGGTTCTGGGTATTGGGAGTTCCCAGGAATCGGCATATGGGAGCACAGATCTCCAAATGCTGGAGCGGGTAGCGGCATTGATCGCGCTAGCCGTGGAGAATGAGTTGTCACGGCAAGCCATGCAAAAAGAGAAGGGGCGGCTACAGTCATTGCTGAAAGTCAACGCTGCCCTCATTGCCTACACGGATCTGGGAACGTTGCTTCCCGCAGTTGGCGAAAGAATTTGCAGACTTGCAAATCACGACTACGGAAGCCTCGCTTTGCAAGAGGGTGCAGCCCTTCGTATCTACCCGCTTGCGTCCCCGCCAGGGCAAGAGATTATAGAAACCGAAACGGCGATGCCCTTGCATGAGGCACTAGTGGGCCGCGCGATTTTGGACAGGGAAACGCAGTTTTTCAAAGGCGCTGACTTGGCGGCCATCGATTCTCCATTGGCGCGGCAACTGCTGCAAGCAGGATTGCAATCCCTTTGCTGCATTCCATTGAGGAGCACCAAAGGAATTCTAGGCTCGCTCAATCTGGGCAGCACAAAGGAACAATCAGTTGACGCCAATGACCTATGCCTGCTCACGCAGGTCGCGAACCAATTAGCACTCTCTATCGAAAATACGCGCGCCTACCAAGAAGCCAAAGAACTAAAGAACAAATTGAAACAAGAAAAACTCTACTTGGAAAACGAAATACGGAGCGAATTTAATTTTGAGGAGATCATTGGTGACGATCCGGAGATTCTGAAAGTCTTGAACCTGGTGAAGACAGTTGCGCCAACAGACGCCACGGTGCTGATCCTGGGTGAGACCGGCACTGGCAAGGAATTGATCGCCCGCGCGGTTCACCGGATGAGCGAGCGCCATGATTGCAGTTTTATCAAGATGAATTGCGCGGCGATTCCAACAGGACTCTTGGAAAGCGAGTTGTTCGGGCATGAGAAAGGCGCTTTCACGGGCGCGGTCAGCCAGAAACTCGGTCGACTCGAACTGGCCGACCTGGGAACACTTTTCCTCGACGAGGTCGGAGACATTCCCCTGGAACTGCAGCCGAAGCTGCTGCGAGTTTTACAGGATCAGGAATTCGAACGCCTCGGAGGAACGCGAACGATCCGGGTGAATGCGAGGCTGATTGCAGCTACCAACCGGGACCTTGCCAAGAGCATTGCCGAACGCCAGTTTCGCAGTGATCTTTTCTACCGTCTCCATGTTTTCCCCATCCGTCTACCCGCGCTGCGCGAGAGGCGCCAGGATATTCCGCCGCTGGTACGCCACTTCGTGCAGAAGTTGTCGCGCCGGATGGGCAAACATATTGATTCGATTCCCAGCGAAGCGATGAATAAGATGATGGAATGGAACTGGCCTGGAAATATTCGAGAACTGGAGAATCTGGTGGAACGATCGGTCATTCTAACCGAAGGTTCCACATTGCACGTCCCATTGGCGGAACTACGACCGCAACCAGAAAATGCCGAGGCGGATGGAACGTTGCAAACGACTCATCGCGAACACATCATCCGCGCGCTGCGGGAAACGCGAGGAGTTCTCTCCGGACCGCATGGAGCCGCAGCCCGGCTCGGACTGCCTCGAACGACGCTACAGGCGAAAATGCAAAAGCTTGGAATCAATCACAAAGACTACGAGGTTTGATTCCACTTTCGGTCGCCAAGTCATGTAACATCCCGTCTCTAACAATGTCGGCGCTGTCAAACACTTTTTGAGAGTACTAGCCCGTGCACTCCGAAGAGCGCGCCATTTCGCTCTTTGTTGAAGGTTTTGCCTTTGCCACACCACCAAGGCTCGCTCGCAATCAAGGTTCAGGTCAGCAAACTCGGTCCGACCCATCCATCTCTTCGGTCACACTTTCGATCATGATTACTACTTCGAACTCCGCGCAAGGGGAACGGGATGCCCAATCAATTACTCGGTGCTGGACTGCACACCATCGGGATGTCCGGGCTTTCCCGCGTGCGAACCGAACTTCGTCAACTGCTGGTAATTCCATTCCTTCCGCCACATCCAGTACAGGCGTACCGCCAGTCTCCGCGCCATCGCCACCTTGGCGATTTTTCGCCCACGCCGCGTCGCTAGGTGAAAGTACCGACTGCGTCATTCCTGATCGCTGCGCACCGCACTTGCGCCGCTTCGACCAGCAGAAAACGCAACAACGAGTTGCCCTGAAGCTGGAATGAATTGAGCGAGACTGGCTGTCCGAAGGTTCATCTTCGATGGCACTGGCTGGGGTTGTCATTGTTCTCCTGATGCGTTGTCCCACAGGTGAGTGGATCACATTTGTACCAGCAGGCAGGGGCTTCGTCGATGCGCTTGCGTAGTCTCCTCTCTAAAGTTTCCGAACGTTTAGGCCGATCTCATCAGGATGCGACCGTCTGCAAGTCCGTTCCTCTGCTCCGTCTGCCACAAGTCTGTAGATATGGAAGGCTCTAGAGCGGATTCGCGGGGTTCCCCAGTACATGCTGAGTGCGTGTCAAAAGTCGAACCACAACCACCAAAGAAGCTGGATAAACCGAAGACTATGTGAGGGATTGGATAACGGGAATGGCTGGTGATCAGCGAAACCCCGCTGAACGCAAGCAATGCTAAAATCCCACGATTGCCCGGCGCAACACGCACGATCAAACTTCCGCTCACCGAAATCCCCACCAACTGCCCGCACTGCAAAGCGGCACTCATCCTCGCAACCGTGATGGACGTGATCAAGGGCCAGCGAACATGCCCGAAATGCAGGAAGCAATTCGTGATTGAAAACGACATGCCACGGATACTGGATGACGGTCTGAAGAAACCGAATGCGTCTGTGAAGCCAGGAATGAAGGCACGAAAATCCAAGTCACGCTAACGCCGCTAGGGTCGCACTTCGGGACCGAGAGCAAATAGGGAACGCAGGGGTGGTTCGGAATCGCTAATCCGCAGCTTCGCTCCTGCTACGATTGAGGCCATCCTGCTTCTCCTTCAATAAGCGGTCGATCTCCGCAACCAGCTCCATCAGCTTTTCCGGGTCTTGTTCTTTCGATGCCTGTTCACAGAGATCCAATCAGCGTTCTCTCGTCTTGCCGTCCACGAGTATCTCCTATCGTTCGTTTTGGAGGAGAGCAATCATAACGAAGGACAAGGATTCATTTCGGTACCGTAGCGAACATTACTTTTCGAGTTGAGTTTCCGAACAATATTGACCAGCTTTTTTCTCGGGTTGCCATATCATCGATCCATGAAGGCCAAGAAGCCAACCCTCAAAAAGGTGCAAGCCATCCGTTGTCCCACTTGCGGTGCAGGACCGGGCGTGAAGTGCGAACTCAGCACGGGACAGCCCCGCACGGAACCGCATCGTGATCGACGCTTGATCGCCGGGGATTGATCCGGCGTCGAACAATAAAGGTTTAGCGATGACGCCGATATTCCATGAGTGCCCGCCCCCTCAACCGACGCGGCTAGAAAAGCTAAGATCGCGGCTTTGCAGGCAGAGATCGACCTGATCCATTACGCCAACGAACGATTTTGGCGGCAAGCGATCCCGAGCGATGCAGCCAAGGCTGACCCGCTGGGCGCAGAATCCTCTGATTGAATCAGCCCTCGTATAGCTGTCGGATGACTCGAATCGATTGCGCAGCCTTCGGATCGCGTCTGGCTATGTGTTGTTTAAGGGCTAATACTCAAGCTGCAGTGATCCAATTCGGAAACGGGAGTCGATGCGACTCTCGAAAAGCGAGAATCAGCTCCCGCATGATGGTCTTTCTGTCGATCAGACGTTGCACCAGAGTTTCCAACTCGCCCCACGCCCCGCCGTACGATGCAGGAGGAATTTCTCCCGCAACTCCCCCGATCGCATCATCATCCACAATCTCGATCCTCGACAACCAAGGCTCGAACGAATCCCAGCCATCCACGTTTGCGTAAACTTCATTACTATGGATACACGCCACGCAGCGGAGAATCTTGGAATGTCCACTCTCCTGCATTGAAGCAGTAGCCCTGATCAATGAACACCGTCGTGTACTTCTTCTCGGAAGTCTTCCGCCAAAACGCCGCCTGCCGTCCATCGGCATTGCACGTCCATTTGTCGAGCGCCAGAATTCCGGCAAATGTTTCGAGGTTCCGCACCCGATCCGACATCGCCGGAGGCAGGTAATCGAACACCTGCCCGTGCATCGGACTCACCACGTACTGCGATCTACAGGAAACGTGTGGCCCCCAAGCACAATCGTCAGTTCCTCGGTGTGATCTACCAACCGCTGCGGAACGTCAACGAGCATTGCCGCCGGTACAGGGAGCCCCACTAGCCTCGCGAGTCGGGTAGCTAGAAGCTCATTTGCCAATACACGCTCATGTTGGGGATTATTTCTAAATTTCACCACGTAATAGCAGCCGTCAGCGCACCGCATAAAGTGACTTTGCGCCCCGCCCCTCATCCTCTTTACGTGTTGAACAGCAGTCGCCACCACCGGAGGCGAAATACTTTCTTCATCGCGCACACCAGTGCGAGCAAAAGAGCTTTCCAAGAATTCTGCGGACATGGATCGTACAGCAGGCCGATCACTCCTAGCGAAAATTCTGAAAGCTCGCCAGTTTTTATGGAGACGCAATCAGGAAATGCCGATCCTCCTTTCTGCCAAGCTCGCGAGAGCCAATTTTGGCTCTGGAGAACCCGTTTACGATTGTTGACAAGAAACCTATATCTTCGTGCCACTTAGAACAAGAGTGAGAAAGTATTGTCTACTAGCGTATATGGCACCTTTTAGCGCCACGAAATCCGACGAGAACACCAGACAGCGCGACTGGTCTGGGTTCCCGTTTTCCTAAGGTGAACTGGGGAGAGGGAAGAGCAGGCGAACGTTGCAGACGAGAGTGACCCTACCAACGTGGGTGAGCCACGAAGGATTAATTTTCAGCGCTGCCGCATGGAAAGAATGAACAGTGCCTGACGTATCTCTTCCAAGCGATCCTGTCTTCGTTGATACTCTTTTCGCGCTGTGCCGGTCACTGCTGCCCCTTGCTTCCAGTAGACGGAATTGGCAAGGTGAATCGCGTCTATCTCCTCGTGGAAAGCCACGACCGTCCGGGAGTCTGCTGACGAGCGGGAGACCATACGGTACCTCTCTTCGTAAAGATATGAGAGCCGAGTGGCCGTGATGTTGATCACAGCTTGGAATTACGTTCGAACCGGGGAAATTATGGTTCTCTTGAAAAACTATAAGGGGGCTGGCTCCGCAATTACAGCGCGGTATGAACAGGTATCAGGGTCTCGTGTAATCGAACAGTTTTTCTTGCTTCTTCTGGACCCTCTCACAATTGATCGGTAACCAACAGCTACTTAGCTCGGAACTTTATCATGGAAACGTGCGCTAGGGGACAAATAAACGTGCGCCAGGTGGCAAATAATTAGTGCGGGATTTCAACAGGCATTTCACCAAGCAATCCCGACGAGACCTGATGACGACTGCCGCGAATTAGTCCGCTATTTGGCAATCTGCCCTCACTGCAGCGCAAGGTCAGATCATGATGTTCCGCAGCATCGGCGCTGGCCGTGGTTGGGCATCTACATCGAGGGGGGCATAATGGTTATCTAGAAGATGAGTCCAACGCAGGCACCTTGGACCGGCGTCCCGAACGAGCGCTGACATTGGCGTATTTATCGTACAACCCATGCAGGTCTTCGCTCAAGAGCAGCAATACCTCCATGGAGAATTCGCCGTGCGAACGCAAAAACTTCAAAAACTCCTCGCGTGGAATGTATGCCGCCGTCGTTTCGACACTCGCTTCGGCGGTGATGCGATAATTCTGCCCCGTCAGGTTCTCGCTCAGCCCCAGTATGGCTCCGGGACCGACGACCTTCAGCAGATGTTGGTGTCTCTGCTTCGGCAGGAGGACATGCACCTCGCCGTGCTCTAGGACGTATAACCCAGTGACCTCCGAACCGCGCTGAAATAGGTTTGCTCCCTTAGGGAATGACTGAACCGACATAATTCCCTCTAGTGCGCGCAGAAGATCCGGGCTCAACCCGCCAGCCGTAGGCTGCTGCCGAGATGATTTCGCGCGAGCCATCGACCTAAATCCTCAAAACCAGCGGTTTATTCAGATCTTTTCCCAGCTCGGTTATGCTGCCGTCGCAGTGAGAGGACGAAGAGTGCCTGGCGTATCTCTTCCAGCTGATCCTGTCTTCGTTGATATTCTCTTCGCGCTTTCCTGGTAGCGGCTGCACCTTGTTTCCAGTAGACGGAGTTGGCAAGATGAATCGCGTCGATCTCCTTATGCAACACCGGGATCATCCTGGCATCGGCTGACGGGCGGGAGACCATATAATGCCCCTTTGTAGCACTATGCTTCTTCGCCGTTCTGGAGACAATGATTCAAATCACAGCCTTCCGTGACGGCACAAACAATCGGGGGGAATGTTATGCAAACCTGGGGTTTATTCAGTGGGTTGGTATAGGTGGTTTTCGGCTAAGTGTTGTTGAAAGACTTTCTGGAGTTTGTCTCGCAGAAGCTCCGGGTCCGGTTTGACTTTGTCATCCAATTGCTCCAGGAGAATATCGCCGCAGATGGAGCACTCTCCAGAAATCGTGCGTCCACTATCGATCCTGCGGCGGGCTTCGCTCACTATGAGCCTTGGATTCGTCATCTAAACTAACGATAGTGACGGTAGTTTACATTGCCATACAGGGAATGCCGTATTGTCTATCGTTCTCGCCAGTAAGGAATGCACGGAGATCTGGCAAGCGCTAACTCCCCCGAAGATGGGTGCGGGTCCTCCGCACAGGCCACGCGCCCAATGCGAGAGCGATACCCGGCGTGACAATCCAATTCAGCACGCCGCAAAGCAAGCCAAACCACTGGCGGGGAGATGGGTGGCTCATCTTGGTCGCTAATGCCAGCCAGAGCGGAATCATCACGATCGAGGGCGACAGAGCCGCCAGAAGGCCGGTCAATTTGTCTCCCCAGCAAGAGCAGGTAGCCATAGCGTCTTTGTGCGGTTGTTCGTCATCGTCGTTATCTTTGCAATGCGCCTGTCGAGCCGAGCACTCCTGTCATCATTTCCTTCAAGAACGCTCGACAGCCGGAAACTTGCAGAATCAGAATCGTCGTGGCCCGCCGACTGCGACTGATCGACAATCGAGGCACCATGATGCCACCAACGACCCATGCTATGCTGAACGCTAAACTGGGGGCAGGATATGAGCGTGGAATCAATAGTGGAACAGGTGCGAGCACAGATCACGAAACTGACGGAAATTCTGCGGCTGCTGGAAGGATTCGAAGAGACGCAACCGGCGAAGCAGGCTGGAGCGTAGGCGGTGAATCCGAGGCGCACGATGTTTGCGGCGGCGAGAAAAAAGATTGCGATCGCTCAGCGGTTACGGTGGAAAAGAATTAGGGCACGGAAGAAGTGAACCGGGATGGTGCAGATCGGGTCGGGCCTTCAGCTTCGTCAAAAGCGTATGGAAGGCGAATCTCCAAGAATTTCACCTTCACACAAACTGCACACACTCGGGGCGAAACTACGCATGTTGTGCAAATCATCGATATCGCAAGTTTCTGTGAAATCAATAACTTATAGATTCGAATGAAGTTAGAAAAGGGCTGATTGGTTGAAATCCACCCCCCCGCAACCAAATCCTCCATTTGGTTTGAATGGGTCGAGCCAATCTCACAAAGAGACTCGACGACTCTAAACCCAGATTCCCAGCCGATTTTTCAGAAATTGTTTACGCAAAGTTTTACGCAAAAGGGTTGTGGGACACATGTCTCAGCCTAATCTTCCTTGTGCCCGCAAGCTCGACCACTCCCCGACCATGGAGTTTCGCAGCGACGGGATTCTTCAGTTTGTTTTATTTTGTTCTCCTTTATGTCTTGTACCGGAATCCAAGCGAAGACAGATCTCTGTCGGAGGCGGAGCTGCGATCTCATCCGCCACGGTGGAGCGCAGCCCGAGGGGGCCAACCTGCTCAGTCAGCGACGCGTGACACCGAGGCGTCAAACGGCGTCCGCCGACAGCGTTTGATGGCTCTCACCCAGATCATCGAGTTCGACGGAGGTCTTTCCAGGGACCGCCGTCCGCGTAACGCTCGGGATGCAGGATCTTCGAACGAGGGTCTTCCGCAGTGTCGAGTTGAAGGACCATCCACTTCGGATACGGAATGCCTGGATCTGACGCCGCGTCGAGGAGCCGCACGTCATCGCCCGAGAGCTGAAGGTCTACGGCATGGATGTTGTCCTCCAGTTGCTCGGCCTTGCGGGCGGCGACGATCACGCTGCTGACCGCCGGCCTTCCAAGCAACCACGAAAGCGCAACACGGGCCGGGCTTGCGTCATGCCGCCTCGCCACTTCCTTCAGCGCTCCGCCTAAGGCTCCGGCGGCGTTTTTCAAGAAAAATGGAAGAGACCACACATCCGAGTAAAATTCGCCCACCCGCACCAGCGGTGTTGGGGCTCGCGGTGATTCTCTCGATCCTCGGGAGCGGGGTTTACATTTTATTGTTTGGCTTGAAGTAAATTTCGCACGGTCGCATCGGCTGGATTCCACTAAGCTGCTTTTCTAAATCGTTCCACAACCCGCAGGGTGCCAATTCGATCCAGTTCCTCGCCAAGAGACCTGATCATTTCCGCACGGCGGGTCATCTGCGGCAGTTAGCGTCAGGCGCGAGCGCGATATTTCGATTCTTACGAGAAGTGTCTGAACCAAAAATCTTTGCTTCTAAGCGTCGGCTCCCGAAAGATATTGTGTGCTCAGTCTCTCGAATTGAGCCAGCGGGTCGTCAGCAAGACTCACTTGCGGTTCAGAAATTTGAAGGTTATTCGAGAACGAATCTTTAATCTGTTGCACGATGTGTTTGCGTTTCTCACGGTCGCGGATCTTCTCGCTAATTTCTCTCGCGATCGCATTCAGGAAATCCAAATCTGCATTTGGGTCGAGACGCAAAACCGGTGTCCAGTCTTTCAGAAATCGTGCTTCCGCAAAATCTTTGCTATCGACGGCAACCATCACCAGGCCGATGTTGACAAAATCTCCACTCATCACGGTGGGAACATAGCGCAGGGCAAAATGCTCGACTTGAACCTGCTGATCCATATCTTGGTTCTCGGCCAACAATCCCTCGATCAGGACGGATCGTAAATCAACGATGGTTGGCATCGCCATACAGGGAAAGCCCTATTGTCTATCCTGTTAATTCTTCTGCCACAACGAGCGAGCCTCATCGATGAAGTCAGGTGTTGGAAAATCGGCAACGCCGACCGTCGTTCGGCATTGAATAACGGGAGATTCTGTTATGGCGTGGCTTTTTGCGTGGCCATGGTCGTGCAATAGATTGCCGGGAAGGGCAAGATATCGGGCCCCCTCTGACCCCTTTTTTATAACCAACTCTCCAAGGATCGGACAACCAATCGGCTGATAAACCAACAGGCTGACGGTTTCTTGGGGTGCTGATTGATTTTCAATGCTGCTGTCGCATGGAAAGAATGAAGAGTGCATGGCGTATCTCTTCCAGCCGATCCTGTCTTCGTTGATACTCTTTTCGCGCTGTGGTGCTCGTACTGTTCTCGTACTGCCGTCGCCTCTCTTCCGTGGCGCTTGATGGCTTGGTCGGCGCCGGGCGAATTGCCGTCGTGCATAAGACCGAAACGGAAGCGCAGTCCCCGGAGTGGTGGGGTACGGAATTTGTTTGCGGTGGATTGGTCCAGGTATTCGGGCTTCGCGGCTTGGGGGATGCATCTCCTGTCCCCACATCGTGCAGCAAGAAGTCGCTGTAAGGATGAATGACCTTGTTGCCGATGAACTTGGGCACCTTGTAGGTGCCACCGCGGTTCAACAAAAAATGATGCGACACACTGACATTCGCACCACGATGAACATTTATGGGGACGTGGTAACGGATGAGATGACTGCTGCTGGCAGCAAGGTGGCCGAGCTTGCGTTTTCACTAAACGGAGCGCAAGCAGAGCGCAGCGAGGGGTAAGCCATTGAAAGAATGGCTCCTCAGGTATGACTCGAACCTACAACCCTCCGGTTATGCCCGGTGCCCGCCGCGACAAAAAATCTAAATTACTCTAGTTAGCAGAAAAAGCCTGCCTTATCGCAGAAAAGACCAAGTGTTTCTTGTTTACTGTCCGCTGATCGGAGCGCACTATCGCTCAAAACAACAAGCGGGAAACCGGTAAGGAACGCAAAGATGAGCGTCCAGTTTGGAATATGGAATTTCGATGGTGAGCCACCTACTCCGGACTACATCGACAAGGTCATTGGGGCTCTCGCTCCCTACGGCCCCGACGGCCAGAAGACGTATGCCAAGGACGGCGTACAGATTGTGTACCGCGCCTTCCATACGACAAAGGAGTCATATCGCGAGAAACAGCCGTCTATTTCTCCGTCTGGTGTCATCGTGACTTGGGACGGTCGCCTGGACAATCGCGCGAACCTTGTCAGCGAACTCGGCGATTCTTTGACCTCTGCTTCGACAGACCTAGACATCGTCGCAAGGGCCTTCGAAAGGTGGGCCGTTAGTTGCTTTGCTAAACTCATCGGAGATTGGGCACTCTCAATCTGGAACCCGCGAGATCGATCGCTGATCCTGGCCAAAGATCCTATCGGCACCCGCCATCTCTACTACTCCTTCGATCACCGTCAGGTCACCTGGAGCACAATGCTCGACCCGCTTGTTCGCCTTGCAGGTAAGACCTTCTCTCTCAACGAGGAATACCTCGCCGGCTGGTTTTCTATGTTTCCGGCCGTGCATTTGACACCGTGTGTAGGCGTTCATTCCGTCCCGCCATCCACGTTCGCAGTCTTCCGACCGGGCAAGCACACCATCAGCAAGTACTGGGAGTTCAATCCGTCGAAAACAATCCGCTACCGCACTGACGCCGAATACGAAGAACACTTCCGTACCGTCTTCGCCACCGCGGTCCAGCGCAAGCTTCGTTCTGATCGACCGGTTCTCGCCGAGCTCAGCGGCGGCAGAGATTCCTCGTCCATCGTCTGCATGGCCGACACCATCATCGGCCGCGGCACCGCCGAAACATTGCGACTCGACACGCTCTCGATGTACGACGACTCGGAACCCAACTGGAACGAGCGTCCCTACTTCACCAAAGTGGAAGAAAAGCGTGGCCGCACCGGCTGGCACGTCAACGTCGGCGCACAAGATCCGGAAAAAGCCCCTCCGTCTGAGCCTCCGCCCGAGTCCCTCCGCGGCCGTTTTGTGCCAACTCCCGGATACGATGGCCGCACTTCTGAGCAAGTCAGGAGGTGCATGGCTTCGCAAGGATATCGTGTCGTGCTTTCCGGCATTGGTGGCGACGAAGTCATGGGCGGTGTGCCTACACCCGCGCCCGAACTTGAGAATCTTCTCGCGAGAGCTCAATTCGCCGCCCTCGCTCATCAGCTGAAAGTCTGGGCGCTCGAAAAGAGAAAACCGTGGTTCCATCTGTTCTGGGAAGCCGCCCGTGGATTCTTCCCTCCCGCTCTCGTGGGTGTCCCGAAATACATGCGCCCGGCCCCATGGCTGCGGTCCAGCTTTGTGAAGCGACATCGGGCGGCGCTGACCGGCTACCCCTCTAGGACGAAGTTATTCGGTCCTCTGCCAAGCATCCAGGAAAATGTAAGCACCCTCGACGCCCTGCGAAGGCAACTGGCGCGGACCGCGTTGCCATTTGAACCGCCCTACGAAAAGCGCTATCCCTATCTGGACCGCGACTTGCTGGAATTCATGTTCGCGATCCCGCGGGAACAACTGGTGCGCCCAACCCAACGACGTTCCCTCATGCGCCGCGCACTCGTCGGTATCGTGCCGGACGAGATCCTCAACAGGAAGACGAAGGCATTTGTCGCCCGCTCGCCGATGGTAGCCATTGCAAACGACTGGACCCGCTTCGCGGGACTAACTCAGAACATGCTGAGCAGTTCGCTTGGAATTGTGGACTCGGAGCGTATCTCGGAGGCCTTGCGGAAGGTTCGGCGAGGCGAAGAAGTCCCAATAATTGCGTTGCGGCGCACGCTCTGTCTCGAAGAGTGGCTCAGAAATCTTCGCGCGTCGGGGATCATCAACCTGGATCCAGCCGTGAAGCCGGAGCTGAGATGGCAGGCTTCTATCCAGGGCTAGAGCCTATCAGGATCACAAGAACCGTCGCGAGGAACATATCGAGATTGAACGGGAAAGCAAGGAAGCAAATCATGAGCGTCCAGTTTGGAAGATGGAATTTCGAAGACCAACCACCGGGCCCGGACTATATCGAGAAAGTCAGCGCGACTCTCGCTCCCTTCGGTCCCGACAGTAACGAATCGTACTCGAAGGCCGGCATAAAGATCCTCTATCGCGCCTTCCACACCACAAAGGAATCGCATTTTGAAAAGCAGCCGCATATTTCTTCTTCCGGAGCTGTGATTACCTGGGATGGCCGACTGGACAATCGCGGTGACCTGATCAGCGAGCTGCGCGACTCTGCAACGTTCAATTCCACGGACGTGGCCATCGTCGCGGCGGCGTATGAAAAGTGGGGGACAAACTGCTTGGGAAAACTGATCGGGGACTGGGCGCTATCGATTTGGAACCCTCGCGAACATTCCGTGTTGCTCGCCAAAGACCCCATCGGCACAAAGCATCTTTATTATTCCTTTGACGACAAACAGCTAAGCTGGAGCACCATCCTCGATCCGCTGGTCTTGTTCGCGCGCAAAGCGTTCGAAATCTGTGAAGAGTATATCGCTGGCTGGTTCGCAATACCTGTATTCCCTGCCGCGCACCTAACGCCTTACATTGGCATCCACTCTGTCCCGCCGTCCTCGTCTGTGCTCCTTCGGCCCGGAAAGCACATCGTCGGCAAGTATTGGGACTTCGATCCAGGCAAGCGCATCCGCTATCGCACGGACGCCGAATACGAAGAGCACTTCCGCTCCGTCTTGGCCACAGCGGTACAACGCAGACTGCGCTCCGACCGCCCCGTCCTCGCCGAACTCTCCGGCGGCATGGACTCCTCTTCCATTGTCTGTATGGCCGATATCGTTATCGCCCGAGGCGTCGCCGACTGCCCCCGCCTCGACACCATCTCCTGGTTCAACGATTCTTACGACCACCTCGAACGCGACTCGAACGAACTCCACTGGATCTCCAAAGTCGAGCAAAAACGAGGCAGAACTGGCTTCCATATAAATACGGGTGCGTTACAACAAGGAGCAGCCAAGGAAGCAGGCTCGCGAAAATGGTTTGAGTCCGAGTTTGACAATGATCGCTTTGCGGCGACTCCCATACCCAACAAGGGTCTTTCTGAACACTTCAAGCAGTATGCGGCGTACATGGGGTTACCTGGACATCGCGTTACTCTCTCCGGCATCGGTGGAGACGAGCCCACGGGCGGCGGCGTGCCCACACCAACACCAGAACTCCAAAATCTCCTGGCACGAGCCCGATTCGTTACCCTCGCTCGCCAACTTAGTGCCTGGGCTGCGAAGATGAGAAAACCCCGGCTCTCTCTGCTCTGGGGAGCCGCGCGAGGATTCTTCTCTGCTAGCGTGGACTTACCCAAACAGATGCGACCCGCAGCCTGGCTCCATCCGGGTTTCGTCCGTCGGAATCGCGCCGCTTTTTTCGCTTATCCATTCCGGGTAAAGCTGTTCGGTCCTTTGCCCAGTTTTCAGGACCACATTGATAAGCTGGAGGCCAATCGAAGATTCGTGTCGCACTGTGTCCTCCATCCAGAGTTGCTTCGCGAGGTACGTTATCCCTATCATGACCGGGATTTTCTGGAATTTATTTACTCCATCCCTCGGGAACAAATCGTCCGTGTGGGCCAGCGCCGCTCCCTCATGAAGCGCGCTCTTGTTGGCATTGTTCCCGACGAACTCCTGAACAGAAGACGAAAGGCGTTTGTTCTGCCAGAGCCAAAAAAAGACAGTTCGACGGAATGGCCCAGCCTGGTCGAGATTGGGCAGCACATCTGTAGCGGCTCCATCGGGATCGTGGATAGGGATCGATTTGCGCAAGCGTTGCAAGAAACTCGGCGCAACGAAGATCTGTCCGTCGGAAGCCTGAAGCGGATAGTGACGTTTGAGTCTTGGCTCCGTCACCTCACGATTCAGGGAGTCCTGGCGAATTCTATGTCAGCAAAGAGACAAGGCCATTCCAGGTCTCTGGAGGCCAAGGATCCAGGCGCCCGCTCAGCCGAACCGTTTAGCTAGCTAATGTACGTAAACTTCAACAAAGAAAAGAGAGGAAAACACCATGAAATACGAAACTCCAGAAATGACAGCTTTGACGCCTGCGATCAATGCTATCGAGAGCCTGGTTGGCAAGGATCTTATGACAGGTATCCTTGACAGTCAGAATCACCCGAATGAAACAACCGGTGTGTATGCAGACTGGGAGTAAGTAAGTCTCTGCTGGAGCGTCCACGGTGGCGGGCGCTCCAGTAGTCTAATATCATTTAACCCACCATCTTGCATACGTAAGAGTGGAACGAGTGGAACCATTAAGTATGAAGATCCAAAACTAATTGCACTAATGCCTTCGATCAATGCTACTCAAGTAGGACCGTGCACATTGGGAGATTCTGTATTGGACACGACTATCGTTCTAAATGAAACAGTGTCTGCTTATGAAGATTGGGAGTAATAAGTACCGGTCCTGTCAGCAAGAATTGACACAAATCATGAATCACAAATCGCGGACTGCCCAAAGTCACTTCACTTTCTCGCCCCCCTCTTGCAACTTCCGTAACTCGCGCCAGCGAGTGTACTGCTCCGCTTTTGCCGGGTCAGGGTTTTCTTCACCCTTAAGCCAGAAACGAAACCAGTCCACTGATCCACCTTGCGACGCCGTGCGGACCGCCGGGTTCGTTAACACGTGCTCAACCGTATTTAGCATTACCAATTCCACCGGTTTGTGCAAGTAGTGAAGGCCGGCATACGGCTGCCACATAGAGGCCAAGCTGATGGGACCTTCTCCAACGACTAACAAAGGTGCATTGATTTTATCGAGGTTGAAACCCGGAGACAGCTTGAGCCATTGTTGTAAGCCTTCGCCGAAAGGTGACGCCCCCATCACTCGATCCGATTCGGTTGAACTTGAATCCGTAAACAGGATGTAGCCCAAATAATCGAACATCACTCCGTCCGTGATCGACGCCGCTTTCAGGTGAAGGGAACTAGTCGTGAGCATTTCCATCAGGTAGAAGCATGTGCGACTGAAGCCGATGATGCCGATTCTTTCTCGATCTACCAATCCGTCCGACACCAATCGATTTGCGGCGGATTCCAACATTGCGACAGCGCATGGTCCTTCCTCAGGCGTGACGAAAGGACAATCGGCTCCGGCCACTCCGGTCGCTGTCTGTAGAACTATGATTCCTGTTGCTGCTATCGCGCGCGCTGCAAACGCTGATGGGAATACACCGGAAGGTCTAAATTCTGATTCGTTGAATCCATGTGTCTGAATCACAAGCGGATAGCGCTGACCCGGTTTGTAGTCCGCTGGCACGTACAGGCCGCCCTTCCATTCCCGTCCCTCTCTATCCTTCCAGATGTAAACGCTGGCCCGCCCCAATTCGACATTTTCAAGCTGTGGATTGGGATTCCAGATGACTTTAGATTTATCTTTGTTTGTAGCAACGAGCACTGGGGGGTCATTCAGTCCTTCCTTCACGCTCACTTCGAGACCGTCATGCTCTGCTGGAAATGCGCCTTTGATCTCCGTCACGACTTTCCACGTGCCATTCGAGCGCCGGTATTCAGTGGTTCCAAAAGATTGGCCCTCATGGCTTATAGACGCCACTAACACGCGTCTCGTGCCGCTGGCAAACCGTGCGCCAAAAACTAGGTGGTAGCCTTCCTCAACGCTCGTTTCGGTTTTATGCGCCTTTAATAATTCCACGCATGTGAGTGTGCTGGAGGATACTTCGAGGACGGCAACACACGGACGTGACGGCGCATCCTCTTTAGACCTGAGGAAAGTATTCGGTAGCAGGATCTCGCGACCGTCGTTCGACCAACTAGGACCGCCGCTCGCCAACCACCCTGCATCATCCGCCAGCGGCGCCTTCGTCAAGGATTGGATTGAGCCTGCCTGGAGATCAATCCGGACATACTGATGTACATGGCTCGCCATCGCATCATAGTGACCGGCATGAATACGATTCTTGGAGACCGTGGAAGGGGGCGGGGGGTAGAGCGTTTCCCACGCGGATGGAACATCAAGAACGGGCAATGTTGTGACGAGGAATTTCCCGTCGGGCGACAGTGCAAGACCTCCGAGGTTAACGAGCGGCGCACCATCGTTTTCCACTTCGAAACGTCTGCTTCCAAAAACGGCCCAGAGGGAAACGGTGGACGGAGCGATACGCGCGATGATCGGATCGTCAGGGAGTACCAGTTCAAACAAGGACCGTCCCGTGCCCACGACGAAGGCTGCGTCGCGCTCCGCTTTCTTTTCCTCCCGTCTTGCTGTATCAGTGACAGTGTAAACGAAGTGCTGCCGGTCACGGAGATCGAAAGCCTTGACCGCCTCCGTTTCAGAAGTCAGTGGTTCGACAGTTTGCTTTCGGAGATCGGCCAGAACAAGCCGACGATTGCCGTTTTCGGTCGGTTCCAAAAAAGCTATCCCGCTGGAATCGGCGAGCCAGCGCCACCCTTCGATGATGCTTCCTTCCTTGCCCGTGCGCGAGATGGTCCAAACCGGCGACGGCGGCGGCTCATCAGAATGGTCCACAGAATTCTGAATATCTTGACTGCGATAAAAGCGTATTGCGTCCTCGACACAATTGATGTCCAACCGCCCCCTCTTCGTCTTTACAGCGAAATAGTTTCCATCCGGCGAAAACAAGGCTTCAGCAGGTTTGCCGTTTGGATCACTAAAGAGCGCCAGTCCAATCTCGTCGGCAACGGTGAAAGGTTTCTTGGCTTGTTGTGCGTGGCAGCGTATGACACCGAAGCCGAGAGACGAAACTAGGACCACAAATGATAAGAAACGAAGTGCTACGGCATTATTAACCAACATAAGTCTCCACAGTGATGAGACGGATTCCGAAGCAGTCTGCTGCTCGCCATCAGTATTCGAAGCAGTGAGTTAGCAAGTGCAACGATCGACGCATCAAAAGATGAATTTGAGGGCCAACTGCATCGAACGTGGGCCACCCATCTGGTAGAGGGGACTCAGAACACCGAGCGAACTCGCAAGCGTAGCCGTCGCCTGACCGAAAGTGCTCTGCCCTAGGTACGGGTTAATGGTTCCAAAATTGGGACGATTGAAGATGTTGAACGCTTCCGCCCGGAATTGCAGCTTCAACCTTTCATGAATCGGTAAGTCCCGACGGAGTGCCATATCCATCTGCCAAGCTCCAAAGCCCCTCGCAAAGTTGCGGGGAGCATCTCCGTAACCAGAAGTTACGCTAACGAAAGCGTTGGGGTTGATCGCCCGCTCCCCCGGACATGGAAGTGTATTGCCATAGAGAGTCGCATAAACGAAGGCACAGTGTGCCCCATAGATATACATTGGCTGACCCGGAACCAAGTTAAGTCCCTCATTGAAGGCTTGACCCGTCACTGGGTCCACTGCCAAATTCCCATTGAGAGTCACGGGGAAAGCTGTTCGTGCGGTAAAACGGTCATCAAGACCCCAGTGGTGGAGGACGGCATTCACAAATCCGTTCTGTCTGACGTTCGGCAAATCATAAGAGAATGCTGTGGAAAGATTGTGCCTGACATCGAAATCGCAGTTGCCACGCTGGTAATCACCATATACGATGTTCTGAGACCCGTAATCCATACAGTGCGACCATGTGTAGGAAGCCAGGGCTGTCACCCCCCGGCTTAATCTCCTCCGGAATTGAACCTGTAACGAGTCGTAGTCCGACTTCAGGCCGTTGTCGTAGTAAAAGAAATTTCCATTTGCGGAAATGATTGGGCTGTTAGTGGGTACGATTCCATTGTCCCTCAGCAGTCGAGCGCCGCGCGCCCCAACATAGGCAACAGTGAGAGCCTGAGATCTGCCTAACGCCTGCTCCAAGCTGGCGTTCCATTGAAGCGTATAGGGCAGTTGAAGGTGCGGGGCGAAGGCGTACATAAAACCGAACGGGGGGGTAGGAGGATTCGCAATAGTAGGAAATGTCGGAGCAACTGGAAACGATCCAGGATTAAAACTTCCATATGCTGTAAAACCAGGGCCTTGGAATCCTTGTGATCCCGTCTGCTGACCGGTGTCAAAGAAAACGCCGCCCCCACTTCGTACAACTGTTTCCCAGCCTGGTGCACCACGAAGGACGTAGGCGGCACCTATGCGGGGCGCAAAGTTGAACCAAGTGGTTTCCCAGAGCGGTGTTCCTTGCGGTGCTAGCGTCCAGGTATTGGGGCTAGAACCTTGAATCGTATAAGGCTTCAAACCTTGCGTCACGCCCGGCGCGGGATTCACCTCCCAGCGCAGCCCGATGGAAAGGTTCAAGCGCTGCGAGACCTTCCATTCGTCTTGAGCGAACGCTGAGAAGTTTGAGTACAACGGGTAGCTGGGAGCAAAGTGGTACGGAAAGGTAACGGCATTGTTTGTCTCGACATCTTCCACGCCGTCGATAAGGCCGTAGTAGTAATAGAGATTATCAAAACTCGGGATCGCTGTAGGCGCTAGCCTGCGATAGTCCACACCTAATTTGAACTGGTGGCGACCCAATGAGAGGTTCACCGTATCTACTAAGTTCCGCTGCCTCTGAGTACCAAACTGTTGTTGCTGCGACAGCAGAGCCGGATAAGGGCTGTAGTAAAGCCCAACGGCGAGAGCCGATCCCGCAGGCAGCCCCGTAAGCTGAGCCAAGTTGACAGGTGTGCCTCCTCCAAACGAATCGATGACGGACGGATTGCTCACATCGTTCGAGCTGTAATTCAGTCGGAATTCGTTACTGAGGCGACTGGAGAAGGTACTGCTGGCGCCCGCGGTGTAGGTCCGCATCGCGTAAGCCGCGATTGTATCAACTGTTGGAGTCGATCCCACTACAGAGTTTCCCCGACTCGCCGCGCTCGATTCCGTGTCGCTGAACCGGAAGAAGAGCCTGAGCTTATTGTTTATGACGTGGTCAAACCGAACGCTTGTGGAGTTGAGCGAAGCGGGGTTGGACCAGCTTCCAATGTATTCCGCAGTCCCATTTCCCAAGTCCGGCCCATTCGGCACAGGAAAAGCATTCAGAGCGGGTTGGATTGCAGCAGAGCCCGGAGTGACCCCTCCCGTGCAGTCAGCAGTCACACCTCGCAGGCAATTATCCGGCACGTAGTTGATAGTGGCTGCCTGTGGCGAGATCAGGCACAGCCCTTCATAGGAGACAAAGAAGAACGTCTTGTCTTTTCCGTGATACAGGCCGGGAACTTCGACCGGCCCACCAAACGTACCGCCGAAATCGTTCTGCCGAAGCGCAGGTTCCGATGTACCAAAATAGTCGTTGAACCAGTCTTGGGCATCGAAGTAGCCGTTCCGCAGGTAATCATAGGCGGTTCCATGCCATTGATTCGTACCCGATTTCGTCTCAAATGAGAATTGCCCGCCTGGATTATGCCCGTATTCCGCGGAGTAGGTCGAACTGTTCACGCGAAATTCCTGAAGATCATCCACGGAGACCAAGGCGTGCGTCGTGCCCAAAGCAGTCGCACTGGGCAGAGAGCCACTTGCACCCGCGTAGTAGTACTGAGTACTCCCCGCAGCTGCTCCCACATTGGCGCTCACACCATCGACCGTGTAGTAGTTGGATTCCGTGCGCTGGCCATTCACACTGAATTCGCCCGTTTGGCCAAGTGCCCCGCTGCTCTGAGGACTGATCGTCACCACTCCCGGCGTGAGTAGAATCAAATCCTGGAAGCTGCGCCCATTCAGCGGCATGTTTTCCACGTAGGAGTGATCGATCACCGTGCTGACCGATGCGTCCGTGGTGTTGATCATCGACGCGCCGCCTTCAACCGTCACGCTTTCGAAGGCGGCCCCTAGCGGCAGAGTAAAGTTGACAGACAGCGCGTCTTGGATGTTGAGGACAATGTCGGGCTTAATGAGTGTCTTGAATCCCACCTTGGAAACCTGAAGCCGGTACGCTCCCGGCGGTAGATTCGGCACGACGTAAATGCCGTCATCGTTGGTCTTGCCAGAGTACTTGACGCTAGTCACGTCGTTGATTGCCAGAATGTCAGCTCCAACAATTATGCGGTTGGAAGGATCGGTGACGAGGCCAGTGATGACCCCGTTGGGTGATTGCGCGACAAGGGGTAAGGCCAACATCAAAACGCAAGCGGAAAGCAGGACAACATTGGGGAAGCGCATTTAGGCTCTCCAGCGACCAACGGGGTTCCAGCCCCTCGTCTATTGTTCGCAGGACAATCGGCGCGAGTACCACGTTGTCCTCATTTTAGGACGAATCAGCGATTTGGAGGTGGCGGAACGACCAGGCTAGGGATGGTTCGGGTCAACTTTCAGGTAGGCGAAAAGAAGAGACTTACCACTGGGCTTGTGGCTGCCGCCACTTGGCTCGACAGTCACGAACACCCCGTCGATTTGGGCCAGCGTCTTGGGATCGTCACACTTCAGGATCCACCGTTTCTTTGAGACGTTGTCTTGATAAAAGATGCCGAGGTTCAGTGCCTGTTGCTGGTCTGGACCCCGTCGGCCCCAGACCTGAAACGAATTCGCCTTCTTCGCCTCGCTCTGCTGATCCAGGTCGTATGCGTAGAAGATCAGCGACTTCCCGCGTGTGTAGAAGACGCGACCATAGGGTTTCTTGGTCTCGCCGGCACGCCCAACGTCGTAAACTTCTGCGATGTAGAGATCACGGGCACCCATGAGGTCGCGGATGTCGCGGTCGTGCGCTAAGAGTTCGTTTTTTTGGTCGAGGGCGCCTTCGCGGTCGTGCAGCAGTTGCGTTAAGTCGTTGGCCTTGGCCTCGAGCGCTTTGGTATGAGCCGTGTCCTGGGCGGATTGTAGCGCCAAGGAATCCAGCTTCTCCTGAAGAGCATAAGAACTATTTTGGGCGGCATCCAATTTCTGCGCCAGATCAGTTCGCTGTTGGGCGAGATCTTGTCGGCTCGCGGCGCCGGCGTGCAGATCGCTCTCCAGTTGCGTCTGCGTCGCTTTCATCTGATTGATTTCGGCTGATTGCTCGGTCAAACGGTGGCGGAGGTCCGCGATCGTTTTGTCGCGCAGCTCGATCTGGGCATGGGCGATTTCGCGATCGTGGCCCGCATCGCTCAATTGTTCTTCCAGAGAAACCGCGTTTTGTACGCTAGGTTGGGGTGGCGTTCGCTGGGCAACCTCGGCTGGGTGATGCACGCCAACGCGATAAGCATAGAAGCCGAGCGTTAGGAATAGCAGGATTCCCGCGGCATAGAGCATCCAAACCTGCCGCCACGCTGCGCCGCTGGAGAACAGGGGACGGCGATGGGGGTTGGTCGGAAAATCGCTTACGCTACGGATACGGAAGCTGTGGGTCTTGTGCTTTTCCTCCTTGGCCAAGCGTTGGAAGAAAGCCTTCTCAGCCGCCTCCCCTGACCAGGCTGGGCCGGGTTCTCCTGTCTCAGAGGCCTCGTTGGGTGCGATCGTGGGAATCGCTCGATCGACCACCGCTTCGTACTGCTGAAGGGCTTCCCGGCAAGATTGACAAACAGCGAGATGCTCCCGCAGCCTCTTCTGTTCTTCCTCGGTGAGCTGGCCAGAGGTCGAAACGGCGCAGAGCTCTAGGAACTCGTCATGGGGTTCGGTTTGCGACAACGCCCCTGCTCCTAGCTTGGACAAGACCTTTTATCATACTGCTCGCTCGCCGGGCAATTTGCCACCAAAAAGCTCTTTTCGAAGCCTTTCCAGTCCGCGGAAGTAGTGGTGTTTGATATTCCCGCGGGATTGACCGAGCTTGGCGGCAATTTCCTCAAGAGTGTAGCCCTCTATAAAGAAGAGGCGTAGCGTTTGACGCTGGTTATCCGAGAGCGCCTCAAATACCTTCTGGAGAACACCGTTTTCGAGACTTCCGTCGATTGAATCCTCAAACTGGCTAGCGCTCAGCCGCGGGTCCGCTAGCTGGCTTGCCGCGTCGTCGAGGTCAAGCCGAGTGTAAAACTGGCGGGAGGTCAAGTAACGGCGTCGAGAGATGGCCCGGCGGTAAGCCATTTGCAAAATCCAGAACCGTGCTGGGCCTTTGGACCTGTCAAAGGTTCGGCAGAAGCGGTGAATCAACAGAAATATGTCCTGGAGCAGATCGTCCGCCTCGCATGTGTCTCGCAGAACTCGGTATGCCACCCCGCGCACGAGACGTGCATAGCGACGAAAAAGAATAGCCAGGGCTTCCCTGCCGCCTTCGCAGATCTGAGCCATCAAAGCTTCGTCGCTGACCTCAGTGTCTGTAACCGGCGCCTGGGCCGCGGCCGTTGCTTCTGAGGTTTGGTTGTCATTGACCGCGAAACCCGAGAGGCGGATTGTGACGGAGGAATTCATGAGATACGGGTCCGGAACTTGTGGCCGAGAAGACGCTTTCCAGCCATGGCACTTCCCTGCTTGGGTGCCAACCTGCGGTTTGGGGGCCTCGATTTTGGCAACACTTCACCGACCTGCGATTTCGCACACTT
Organism: uncultured Acidobacteriaceae bacterium; assembly: GCA_963822025.1. Classification (GTDB taxonomy): domain Bacteria; phylum Acidobacteriota; class Terriglobia; order Terriglobales; family Acidobacteriaceae; genus Acidiflorens. Next base: position 1,303,173 of record CAWGFW010000005.1, read on the forward strand.
CGCAGCACATATAAACGATTTGCTTTCAATTACTTACAATTACATCCTGGGGAGCGGACTCAGTCTTACCTGCCAGCGGTTCGGTGAGTTGTCCATGGGCAGATACGAGTCTCATCTGCAACATTACGTTCACCCTCTCTCCGCTCCGCCACCGAGTGACGCCATTCTTAACGAGATTTTCTGAACTTGCGCCAATCTCCCCGTACATATAGCACTTGTCCTTTTCGTTGTCCAGCTAATCTGCTCGTGGTGTTTTTGCACGTGCCGCTTCTTAATGGGTTCTACGTGCTAGACGCGAGCAAATTCTTCGAAGCTTTGGGCAGGCGGATTCGCGCTCTCCGGGAAAGGAGACTCTATACGCAGGAAGATATGATTTCTTTTGGGTTCTCGGCGCGACACTGGCAACAAATTGAAAAAGGACGACCCATTACGATCAAGACTCTTCTTCGAATTACTGTTGCTCTAGATGTACCCTTGTCGAAGCTGGTTCACGGACTCCCTCGTCCCGTCGTGGTAGATGAGTAGAGGAGTGACTTTCCTCGAACCATCCAGACAATAGATTCCCGATTTATACAGCTATTCTGCTCGTGGTGATCGAGCCGTTAATCGCTTAAAAGACAAGCTTGGTCGATGAGAAACAATTCTTTCGCGCTTTAGGAGAGCGAGTAAAAAAGCTTCGCAAATCCAGAGGGTTCACACAAGAAGACATGATTGGATTTGGCTTCTCCGCTCGGCACTGGCAGCAAATAGAGGCCGGCAGGCCCATCACCCTTACGACTCTCCTTCGCATATGTGATACCTTCGCCGTGCGGGCTGCGCAGTTGATTGAGGGGCTCGATCGCGGTATTTATCGGAAATAATCGACGGGCCCATTTAATCTCCTGATGTACTTCCCATCAGTACAGCCTCCACTTTCGCTGCCGCATCATCCTGCATGTGTGGCAACACGTGTGAATAAACGTCCAGCGTAAAAGCTGCGCTCGTATGCCCGAGTTGCTCTGAGACAACTTTCGGGGAAACGCCGACTGTCAATGCCAGCGTCGCTGCTGTATGTCGCAGATCATAGAGTCTAATGTTCGGTAACCCGGCTCTCTTCAAAATTGGTTTGAAGTGTTTGTACACGAGACTGTTCACATTGACCGGCCTTCCATGCTCTGTGACGAAGATCAAGTCCAAGGCTTCGGGCCATTCTTCGGGATCGACGACCGGGTGCGCCGTCTGGAACTCCCTGAGTTGTTTCAACCTAGCAATGACCCAATTCTGCAGTCTGATAATTCGCCGGCTTCCAGCACGCTTCGTCTCACCATATTCCCACTGACCCGTGGGCCCTTTTCGCAAGGTTCTCTTCACGCTGACAGTTCTGCGCTCCCAGTCAATGTCCTGCCACTTGAGCCCGATGTACTCGCTGGGACGCATTCCCGTGGTGACGGCAACAGCAAACAGAGTCCCGTACATCGTCGGCAGCGCAACTTTCAGGAAGGTTTTTGCCTCCTCTACACTGAAGACTCGCATTTCGCGCCTTCGAATCCGTGGTAGCTTCATGCCTTTGGTCGGCACGTCCAAGATCATCTCCCACTGCAACGCCTGTCTGAACGCCGCATTGAGCACCCAATGAGCGCCTTGTACCGTTCTTGGCGAAAGCCCACCATCAGACATGTGCTGGTAAACAGCTTGGACGTCCAACGGCCTGATTGCTACCAAGGGCCTTTTGCCTAGTGATGGGCGGATGTATTTTGCGAGCAGGCTCTCGTAGCTTTCATACGTCTTGCTGCAGATCCGCGATTTGATTGTCTTGAGCCACTGATCGAGGTACTGGTCCAATCGAATCTTCGCGCCATCTCTCTCAATATGTGCGCCGAGTTCATTGATCTTCTTTCCGAGAAACTTCTGCGCTTGGCGCAGAGAGCCATGAACAGTACGGTTGTAATAGCTACGTTGTTTGGTTTGGGGATCGCAACCCATCGGGATGCGAATCATCCAGGTGTTCTCCCGAACGGCGATGATCTGACCTAGTTTGCGCGACATGGCCGTACCTCCTTTCTCTGCTCGCTGAACGGAGCAGCCGGGGCTGTTGATGATTGATGTTTTGGGGTTTGACGGGAAAATGGGTTACAACGACAGGCCGTTCACCAGGGCTGCTTCCATCTTGGAAGCAGCTTCGTCCTGCATATGCGGAAGCACGTGCGAGTAGGTGTCCAGGGTGAACGCGGCGCTCGCATGTCCAAGTTGCTCGGACACCACTTTCGGCGCGACTCCAACCGTTAGGGCCAGAGTGGCAGATGTGTGGCGGAGATCGTACAACCGGATGTTGGGCAAACCAGCTTCTCGCAGGAGTGTTTTGAAATGCTTCTTGACTAAGTAGTCCTCGTTGATCGGTTCGCCACGCGCGGTAGTAAAGATCAGATCAGCGAACACGGAGTCGCACGCCGCCCCAACCACATCTGCCCGGCCTTTCAACTTCCGGAGCAGATCGAGCACCCACATTTGCAGTTTAACGACTCGACGACTGCGGGCCCGCTTCGTGTCCGCGAAAGTCCATCGCCCTTCATTCTTGTGGAGAGTTCGAACGACGCTGATGGTTCTACGATCCCAGTCGATGTCCCGCCAGCAGAGGGCGAGGTATTCGCTGGGGCGCATTCCGGTAGTGAGGGCCACGGCAAAAAGGCATGCTTGTGGGGAATGCGCTGCAGTCCTGAGAAACGATCGAGCCTGCTCTGTCGTCAGCACAGACATTTCTCTGCACCGCTCACGAGGAAGGGCAACTCCCTGCGTTGGATCGCTGAGGAGCAACTGCCAACGTATAGCCTGCCTGATTGCAGCGCGCAAAACGGCATGCGCGTATCGAACCGTCCGTGCCGAGAGTTTCCGGTCGATCATGCCCTGATATGCGGCCTGGATTTCAAGAGGCGAGACCGAGGCCAACATTCTTGCGCCAATTGCCGGACGGATGTATCTGCGCAGCATGGCCGCGTAGTCGCCGTACGTTTTCCCTCGGACTTTTGGTTTGACGGCCGTTTTCAGCCAGTGATCCAAGAATTCGTCTACGGTGACTTGGAGCCCTTCGACGCCGCGGGACAGGTCGCGTTCATGCAACCTTCTTGTCAGGTACGCCTGTGCATGCCGTAGCGAGGCGTAGATTGTTCGATTGTGGTAGGTGCGCTTGCGCGTTTCGCGATCGCGCCCCAGGTAAACGCGGACGAGCCACCTTCGCTCGCCGCGCGCGATGATCTGACCAACCTTGCGGGACATAGATGTTCCTCCTTTCTCCCGAATGAGGCACCCTTACGGCGCATTGCGAATTCGCCTGCCGGAGGGGTGAGTTGTCAGTTATTCGGGAGGCTGCCCGACCTTGTGTTTTCAATTGCTTAGAGGGACTGTGGCGGGAGAGAAGTCGAAGCTTGTCTACATCCATATATGGATGTATAATACTCCGTAAATGGAGGGCTAAAATATGCCCACAGGAGCAGTAGCTACTCTGCAAGGGCCGATCGCGGGATTCTCCTGGGACGTTCCAGTCGATCTCTCAAAGAAAGAGGTTCAAGCTCGTCTGAGTCCGTCGGCCATCAAGGGATTCTTCAAGCTCACACGCTCCTGGAAACTGCGGGACGAGGATGCCCGGCAGCTCTTGGGGGGAATTTCAAATGGAGCCTTCTATCATCTCAAGGGGGGCAAAACAAAGAAGCTCGACCAGGACCAGCTCACGCGAGTTTCTCTAGCCATGGGTATATTCAAAGCCTTGAATATCCTGTACAGCGAACGGTTAGCCGACGCGTGGATCTCCTTGCCGAACACCAATCCGATATTCGGAGGAGAAACGCCGCTGACGTATATGACGAAGGGTGGCGTTCCCGCCATGCTGCGGGTGCGTCAGCTAGTCGACGCACGCCGAGGCGGTCGTTGAAGCTGCCCGGCACGACGGCCCTGCGACGGGACGATACACATCGCCTCATTCCAACCAAATACATTGGCGAGGGCGAGAGCGTCTTGGCCCGCCTGACCGTAGACGATGAAGATCTGGATCGCCTGCTCGAACTCGAGGGTGCAACCAACGATCGATTGCTCGGTGAGGCGGGTCTCCTGCCCGGCATCAGTGTTCATGAACTAGTATTTGGCATATCCTACGCGCACATCGTCAACGCTGCCTTCACTCACGCACACCCCTTGGGCAGCCGATTCAATCGAGCAGATCGCGGTGCGTGGTACGCAGCATTCGCCCTGGAAACTTCTCAGGCTGAAGTGGCTTTTCACAAAGCCCAAGAATTGCAGGAAGTCAATTGGCAGGACGAGGAAGTGGTGACCTATGCTGATTATCCTGCTGACTTCCGAGCTGATTTCCATGACATTCGAGGTGAGAGCGAATTTGCGAAGTGCCTCGATCCGGACAGCTATCAGAATTCGCAACGCCTGGCGGGAGAGCTGCTAAAAGAGGGTTCTCCCGGTATCGTCTATCCGAGCGTTCGGCACAAGGGCGGCACCTGCTTGGCGTGTTTCCGACCCGCACTCGTCATTAATGTTCGGAGGGGAGCAACCGTTGCCCTCACGTTCAAGGACACCATGCTGGCTCGCGCAACGGTGGAGGAAGGCTGAAATACAACTGGCGGCCTGCCGACACGCCGCTTTAGCACACCTCTGACACACAAACGAAAATCGAAGATGGAAAGGGCATGCGGTTGGGCTGTCCGACAGTCAGTCGTGGTTCTGTTCAGTAGTCGGCATTGCCGGCGACGAATTCTGGCACACAGTTGGCACACTATTTTGTTCGTGAACATGTTTCGCGATCGAACGGAATGCATGCTTTACTTCCTAGAAGCGCGTTTCACAGGACCATCCGCACCGCTACGGAGTTCAGGTATTCACCGACGATATCGCGTCGTCGAACTATCCGGTTTTCAAAGGGAAATCGAACTGGCGCCGACCGAGATAGAATTTGATCAGTAAGAGCCCATCAAGATCCTTAACTGCTTGACGCAGACGTCGCAGCGCGATTGCTTCCGCACTCTTGACTGGATCGCCCATCAGGAGTTGCATGGCAGTTCTCTATTCAGCTCTGCCGGGAGGATGCTGAAGCGACAGGCTTTTGTACTTCGAACCCAGTGGGCCAAATTATGTATGTCCCACTGGTATAAGGGAAATCCAGATCCACCTTCAACTGCTGAAGCGGCAAGACGAGCTCTTTCGAAAGGTATTCGATCAGCTCGCCAAACTTAAACTTTTGATCCCGCGGTGCAAACCAACCTGAATGAGATCCGTCGATTGGGTCCTTGCGCAGGATGTTCACGCTGTCCCACCAGATGTCGCTGATTGTGCGCGTGCCATCCTGGCCCTGCGTAGTGCTGACGCTGAGCGTGACCTCGTTGCCGCTGCCTGGGATCTCGAAATAGTGGTCGGCGTACGGTGCCAGGCAGGCTTGAATGAAGCTAAAGCTGCTGCTGAATTCGGCAGTCGCCTGAAGTTTGAAGAGTTCTTCGAAACTGCCGAGCTTTGGGTACTCACGGTGCTGGCCCTCAGAATCAAAAAACACCTCGTAGAGCATGCCGTCAAGAATGGCTTTCCGTTGCGGGGCAGCAAGCGATACGGTCTTATCTTTAAAATCAGCCAGAAACGACCTGGCGGAATTGGCTCCACCGCACGCGGCCTGGTAAATATTGCGGCCGAGTACGAAAGCCTCATCGGTTGAGCATGACTGGATCTGCTCAAGCGAGAGGGCATCGAGAGCATCGTTCTGTTTGTACCAGTTGAGGGTCTTCAACCCTTCAACAGCTGCACCGACCGGCGTAACGCTTCGCGGAGCAAGGCTGTCAGCAATTGCCGCGGGGCCATATCCGTGAACGGTGGGCCTGACAGATGGACGGAAACGGAAATCGCCGGTAAGCGAAGTGTGCTCCCAGGAGGTCTGTCGACCGTTGGTCAGGCCTTCGAGCGTGCTTCGCACCCGTTTGAACATCGTTTCGACCAACAGGTTCGGGGTGGCGATGTGTTGCAGGAGGGCTTCGGTGTATGGTCCGTTTCGACCTGTTCCATCCAGCGATGTTTGGCCCGGCGAGGTCGAATACGCCACGAGAGTACCCTTCGGCGCATAGACCGAAGCCAGTTCGTTCGACGCGACCGATCGCGGCCGACCTGCAAAGGGATTGTTTCGGCAGGCGTCGAGAATGACAAAGTTCGTCGGCGAAGCCGCACCCTTCATGATGTCAAGGACATAATCCAGGTCCAGCGCGCTGTATTTAACGCTTTGTTCCACGGCGGTCCTAGTATCGACGCCGGCAAGATAGTTCTTGCCTTCTATTTGAAACGCATGGCCCGCGAAAAATACGAGCCCGACGCTACTAGACGTCAATGCCTCGCCGAATTGTACCAATGCTTCTTCCATTTGCTCTCTGGTCGCATTCGTAAGGGTTGTCACGGAAAAGCCGAGATACTTGAGCTTGGCGGAGACATCCTCAGCATCATTCGTCGGGTTCTTGAGTTCGTCCACGTTCTGGTACGTAGAATTTCCAATCACCAACGCCGTTAGTTTGAGTTCCATGCCATTCGGGCCTCAAGACTAGACTAAATTACTAGGTCAATAGGCGTGGTTCGAGGTGGAGATGGAGGCGTACCCTTCCTACCAGATAAGATTGAGCGATGCGATCCAATCGACTCTTTGCTGGGCCTGATTTCCATAGCGTGCTGGAACACGATAAAGGCAAGCTGGTCGAGGCCTACGAGCAGTGGTCCGATGAAGAGGCAGTCGATGAGTAGGTCCTGCCTTGGATTTCGAATGGGGTGACGATCTTCGCGAATGCCAGCGGCAGCAGCAAGCAGACCGAAGTGCCCGAATGTCTATTTCTATGGAATCATAAAAATCGGCACCAGTGAGTTGGCCGACAAAATTCGCGCCCTTGATGGGCGAGCCCCGTGGAACGAAGTTTCTTTAACCATTTATGAGCTCAGGAATTATGAGCTCAGGAAATGACTTCAAACGTTAGAAAGTCGGCACTTTCGATGTGAAGGAATCTCCCTTCCCGCTCGAAATCCGTCTGCTCGACTCCGCCTACCGCTGCGCCGATGCCACCTAATCTATTGTCCCGCGCAACTCGTGGCCTTCCATTGCGAAGCATCCGTGTCGAACTTCGGCGCGCGGGTGCAGGCGTCGGTCTTTGTGGAGTTCCACTGCTCTTTGGTAATCCCCACGACACTGCTCAGGTCCGCTCCGCTGAAATCGGCTCCATTTAACTCGGCGTGGGCTAAATTGGCGTTGTTGAAATGAGCGCGGCGGAAATCCCCTTGGTTGAGTTTAGCTCCCGTCAAATCCGCGCCATTGAAGCTTGCGCCTTCAAAGTCTCCACTGACCAGAACGGCCTGATTGAAGTGGCCGCAACTGAAGGTTGCGGAAACCAGCGAACTGGTAAAGAAGTCGGGATCGAGGCAAGGATCGACCTTGCCAGCGGGAGGCGTCGCAGCGGGCAGGGGAATTTTCCATGTCCCCGCCTTCACCCCAATCAATTCAGCGTGTTCAAAGTGGACACCGTAGAGGTAGACCCCTTGCATCCGGCTGTGAACCAGATAGGCCCATTTCAAATTCAGGTTTCGGCCTCGTACTCCGTTGAGGTCGCTCGCCTCCAAATTCAAGGCGTCTTCTGTGTCCGTGCTGGTTTTCTGTCGACGCCCTAGGATGCGGACGATCGTTTCGATGTCGCCTGGGGCCTTCGGCATCTGCCCATGTGCCACGGCGGGGGGATCGGGTTTCTCCTCTCCTGCTTTCGCGCTTTGATCCTGCACGGCATGCGTCAGAATCGACACGATCGCGTCATAGTCGTTGGGCGAGGACTTGGAGAGTCGCTCCAAAATGTAGGCGCCTCCGATCCGCACGGAGACATCGGACTTGGAAAGCTGCTCCACCGCCTTGCCGAATGTTTCCGTAACCTCCTTGTCGGCCTCGATGTTGTAGTTGGCCCAGCTCACATAGAACGTGGCCAAAAAAGCGATACCTCCGAAGATTTGCGCCAGACTCTTACGGGCCTCATTTTCCGCATTGAAGCGTTCCGGCGCATTCGACCATCCCAAGCGGCGAACCTGCAACTTTGGCACAAACCAGAGCAGCAATAACAGCGCTCCTCCAGCAAGAACAGCCAATGCGAGCACTCCCGGACTCAGAGCTTTGTTGTCTGATCCCAGGATGCCAATGATGATAAAACTCAATACCAGCAGACAGACTCCCAAGATCGTCCATATCCAAGCTGCTTTCATCGGAATCTCCAAATCCCAACAACTTGCGGATGCGGCTAGGATTGTTCCTTTCGCCGTGCGGCACGAGATCCACGCCTCTGGCAAATGCGTCACCGATCGTTAGGTCGCTTTTTGCCAGTGCCCTCCGGGTTATCCACCACCGGCGGGACCTTGGACTCACCCACCGGAGCTGTCCCTTCCAATCCGAAAGTCGCTCCTGCCGGAACCACCCAAAATTCAGCCGTTCGCGTGCCTGCGCTGCCCGTCCGGACTTCGATACGCCCTGCTTCGATTCGCTCCGGGGCTTCCCCATGCGTGAGATAGAACTTGCAATCGACGGCACGTTCGGCCGCCAAGTTGGGTCGTTTCTCTGACGGGCTGGCATTGCCAACAATCACCAAGCGCGCATCCGGGTCCTGCAACAAGCGCAGGGCGACATCATCCAACATCGCCTTGCACGTGTTGTCGACACGCCAGGGTTTCGTTTCGCTGGCGAAGTCGCATTGACTCAATTTCGTGCCCTGCGGAGGAGGAGGTGGTGGGAGTTCGACGGTGACAGAGGTCATCGCTTGCGTAGTCAAACCGCGCGCATCGGTGCAAGTCGCTGCGACCATGGTGGCTCCCGATGGAGCGCCCGACGTGTCGACGGTTGCGACGGTTCCACTGGCGGAAACGGCGCCATTCGAGGTGGTCCAGTGGTTCACGGAAGTAGGAACCCCATCGGGGCTCGTGCAGCTGCACGCGACGGTTACGCTGCCCCCCGGCATCACCACCGAGGGATTTGCCGTGCAGTTCATCGTTGGAGGGTTCTTCGGGATGGGTTTTACAGTATAGCTGGCGGAGCAACTCGCTTCGCCGTTGTGCCTCGCCTTCGGGTCCGTGATATGCGCGGTGATCAGGTAGCCCCCCGGCGCGGCGTGGCTGGTATCGATACTCGCAGTCGCATCTTTGCCCGTCACCGCGCCGCCATTCCCCGTCCAGTTGTAACTCAAGGCGTGCTTCGTGTTGAAGTTGTCTGTCACGACGGTCGCCACGATCGGCTCGCCTACCATCACTTCTGTGGGTTGGAGCGTACAGCGTGCACTTTGACATATCGCAGGTAGAGAAAAGCCGACGCACAAAAGCAGAGAAAAGAGAATCTGCATCCTCACAAAGCACTCCGTGGTTCGAGCCAAGTATCCGTGGCTGAACCCATATCGGGCTCAAGTCTTTCCCTTCAGCCCTAGACTATTTTTGGAAGCTTAGGTTGAATTGCTTATACCTCCCAGAGTGAATCCAAAGGACAAGGCATACCAAAGAGTCTACAGCAACTTTCGCGAGCGCCTCATCAAAGCCCGCAAAGATAGCCGGATGAAATCAATGAACGCATAGAAATCACGTCCGTTCATTTCTAAATGAATTTCGCAGCGTATCCAAGATACATTAGACCGCAGCATCCTTTCTGTGGAGAAAAGGATTTGTATCGACAAGTCGGCTTGTGGGAAGTTTTCACAGCTGGCGGTGACGGACTTACCGACAGTCAGCCGCCTCTCTTCCCGACAGTGTCAAGACAATTTAGGTAATACTTCTAGGCCTTCCCGCTGCCTTCCGGCGGCAAGCGATTATTTCTTCTGACTACCGAGGAAGGTAACGGCATGACCGCGTAATGCAGCTGCAAAACGCTGAAACGTCAAATCGTCAGCGGGCTCGGTGATCCTCGTGTTCTTGGCGTTCGTCGCCATTAGGAAACAGGCAGAGTTGTATAGCCGTTCCAGAACCAGGCGGCGGCAGAGTAGTTCGTACCGCTGACTGTAGGACACGCCGAGATATTTGTCTTTGCCTTTCGCGGATTTCTTGGCTTCGCCCCGAAATGCCGGGTCAACCGGGAAATACGGCTCCTTGTTGCTCACTGGCACTTTGACGCTGTCACGATCCTCGAGCAGGAAGAGATATCCCAGGAATGGGGCAGGGGCCTTCCCGAAGCGGCCCTCCCGGAACGCTATCCATATATCTTTCGCGCTCCCTACAGCCTCCTCAGAGCGATTATTTACGTTGTTGCCGATGGATTTGCCAGCCTGCGACTTGAATTCCATCGCAAGGACCAACTGCGCTTCGGATACTACAATCAGATCCCATTTCTTGGTTGCCCGGAAATAACCCGGCAATTCCAATGCGGTGCGGGTACGAATATCGAGCCGCTTCAGCCCGGCATCGCACAGGATGTCGGCAACGAGAACCTCGAGTGCCCCCATTTGCGTGCCGCCGGTTACCTCGCCCCGTGTGCCGGCATCAATTTTTCCCGAGGTTACCTGTTTCTCTTTATTCTTTGCGCGCGCATCCCAATAACTCTGGACAGCCTCCTGCAATCTCTTATCGATGTCCAAGTGCCGTCTCCATCTGCGATGCACTGATTCCGTAGATCTCAAGAGCTAACCGCGTGGCCTGTTCCCGGTCGCGCGCGCGGAACGCCTTGACCAATTCCCTTGCTTTCGTTTTGGATATGGAGGCAGGGGAGGGGACGCGAATCCGGCGCAGGTACTGTGCCTGGAACCGCAGATACCCGCCTCGCATGCGCACGCCGTAAGACTCCACAAAAAACTGCCCGACGGCTGACATCAGCAAGCCGCCGAGTACCTCTAAATCCCATTCATCCGACTGAATGAAATAGAGATTATGGTGCGGGTAGGTCTCGCCGGTGTCGAGCACCGGATCGAGTACATTCTTGATATCGGCGATGTAGAGCTTGGGTTTTGCCGTCAGAGCATGCGTCACGCGGTCTATGGTCTTGTACCAGCCGAGCACATTCTTTGCCGCCGTGTGACGCTTCTTGAGGGCAGTGGCATGGTTCTTAAAATACGCCTGCAGCCGGGGGTATTTATCCAACCTGACCAGACCGTCAGCATTCCACGGGTCCACGAGATAATGTCCCGACCATTCCATCTTGCCGTCGCAGATATCCCTGACCATTGCCAGCTTCAGAAGGCGCGACGGCTCTACGAGCCGCGCATCCTTGGTAATAAACACGCCGTCGTTGCCGGTCGCAACCCCGATGCCGACCTTGGCGCTGACCTCGAGTGTCGGGAACTGCTCCTCGAGCCGCCGCAGTAGCGCAAGCTGCTCAGGTGAATGGCATGGCCACGGATCTGCGCCATGAAACCACTCTTCGACGCGGGCGACACGCAGCCCTTCCGCCATCACCATCGGCTTTGCATTCCTAGCCGCCTCTAGCGCCGCCGTGAGTATTTTCGGCGAGAGATGCTCAACTTCCGGTCCTGCGCTGGCCACGACAGCTCCGCCTTGTTTTTGAGAGCGGATCACTGTGATAGCGGGGTAGGCATCCACTTCATCATGAAATGCGTCAGCATTGTGCATCTCAATAACGACATCCACGGCGTAAGCGGAGGTTACTAGCTCGCGCAATTCAGCGCCGTACTGGTTTCGCATCCAACGGTCGGCGCAGATAAACGCGCACGTGCCACCCTCTTTTAATTGCCGCAGAGCTGCCTCGAAAAAGGCTATATACAGGTCAGCACGGCCCCGCATCGTCGGGTACGCGTCTCGGTAAAATGTTGCTATTTCCTCGGGGATATCCTCGAGGCGGACATATGGCGGGTTGCCGATCACGAAATCCGCTTCAACGGTCGTTGCATCGAAGAGGTAATCACCGGTTCTGACCCACGCAACCGCAAGATTCTCTGCCGAAGGACGCTTCAGGCCGCGCTTCACCAAAATATCGGCCGCCACGCTGCGTGCCCGCTCCGCGCTTACGTCGTCCAGTTCGTACGCAATCAACGAACCCCGGCAGTCCGTAAGCGGTCGGCCAAGGCGCAGGCAGGAATCTGCCAGGCGCTCAATCATGGGACCCAGGAAGGCTCCGTCCCCCGCTGCCGGCTCGACAGCAATCGCATCCACCAGATTGGCGTCTAGCTTGTAGCCCGCGAGGTCCAGCAGGAGGTCCACTACCCATCGTTTTGTATAGACGACGCCTTTGGCCTCCAGCGCAGCGATCTGGGAGGTCCGCGTCGGCACTAGCAGCGGAAACTGGATAGACCGCGATGATCGCAACGCTGCCGGGTTCTGCCCCACTAGGATCTCAGCCTTCCTTGTTGGTTTTCATGCTGATGGTATCCGGCAATCGCAATGCTTGCAACGGCGTTCAACCACCCGTAGCATGTCCCACAGCGTCGAGGACGTTTAATGACTGGAAAGAAGCAACAGATGGCGCAAGATGTTGTCAATGCGCCAGGCACTAGCAATCTCGAATCTTATTCGTCCCTGTTCGAGTGTAGTTCTGTATGGCTTCGGGCTGATTCCAACAAAGAGACCATCGAGGCTCGATGTTAGCGTCCGTTCAATCGATCGATAACCCTCCGCAAGACCCGATTGACGAAACGCTGTTTCCACTACTCGCGTTGGCCGACAACGCGGTTGCTAAGCATACCCGAATACCAGTACTGTCGCTTTGGAAGCGAATCCCGTTTATCCCTCTTCTTGCTGCGCATCTCCATCTGCGATGGCCAGGTCAGGTCAAGTCCCTTGCGCTCAGTCCCAGAATCGGGATCTTCCCATTTTTTGCCTCCGATCACGATCTTCTCTGCCGCCCCCTTTATAACGTGCAAAAGGCCCAGTCGGTTCGCCAAGCGGCGCGCGCTAGGCGGTTTTCGGTCAATCCGAGCCCGAAGGGCGAGCTTTATCCCGACTGGGAACAAGCAGTTGACCGGTGGCGCCACAAACTCCAGCATCTGGTTTTGCCAGCTTCCTCCTTCATTTCCATCGATCGCGTTAGTGAAACTGGAGACATCAGGCAGGGCCATCGTCCGATCATCGGTAGATTTGCGCCACGAGGAGAGCCCCGTCCGCAGCTTCTTGTGCCTGCGAGAGTCGAAGTGACTCGTCAGCTGATCCGGGCTTTCGGCAGTCTCGACCTCATCCTTATTAATGTCCAGAACATCAGAGGTAAGCAACTGGCCAGCTCGATTGAATATTTCCTGCGGGAGATACCAACCACCGTTCCGATATTGATCCTCGCATCGAGCCCTGCGGACCTCATGTTCGTAGGCGCGCTGGAACCTCCTTCTACGCCCCCCGTTATCCTAACCAGCCGCAACCGCGTTTCTACAATGAAGGTGAAAGAAGTAAATCGGGACCGGGCTCAGGCTGAGCGGCAGTTTTGTTTTGCGACAGACGGACTCGCAGAAAAATCCGACATCATGTCTCGTCTTTTGTCTCAGGCTAAGCGAACTTGGTGGGCAACAAGACAGTCAATATCGGTTGATACTCCGCGAGAGGCCTTGGCTTTTGCAAGGCTTTATTCGGACATGCTGGATCGATCGCCGGGATGCGAACTTGAGCTTCTCGAAGAGAGCAAGCGACTGATTTTGCAAGAATCAGAAAACGCCACGATGCGTGAAGATCGCCGAAGTTCTCTTATTCGGGCTGTCCTGCATGATGCGAAGGGTGGCACCTTGCTGGTTCTGGTGCGATCCGATAGTGCGGCAGACGAACTCAAATCGATATTGGCACGCTATTTGGAGGTTGCCGTCGGAGATCTGTCGTCTCTTGGCGTTGACGTCTTAAATGTCTTTGGTCCGTGGCCCAGTGCTGTATATGAGACCTGCGTCGCCTGCGGATATTTCGGCACCAGCACAATCGATATGCTGTTTGCGAGCGGTGCACGTACCGGAGTACTGATTGTCGATCCTATCGAAGCTCGCGTTGCCATATGGGACATCGAGAAGCGCTTTTGTGGTGTACCTGACTTGCCGGATGCCGTAACGGCTGATTTTCGCAGCCTCTCAACGATGCTCGAGGCGATCGCTTCTCCGTCCGCCACACCCATCTCGCTTCCGACGCTCTCTGGAGATCCAATGCGGTCAGGCAGCCCGACGGCGGCGTCTCTGTATGCCGGCAAGCCAACCTACGTCTGTTTGTGTTTTGCAGACGGCTCAACACAGCAGAGCACGGCGAATGCCCGCTATGAAGTCGTAGGAAGGAAGCGCTTACAGCTGCAGAGCGTAGCAGCAAAGGATTTGCACATCGGCGATCAGGTAGTCCTCCTCAACGATGACGAGCGGGCTGGCTTTTCTGAAAAGCTGCTTCAGGCAATGGACGAGGGACGATTGCGAAACGACAAACAGACCAGATCGACATGGGTTTTGACTCTCCGTGCGATCCGCTCCGGCGTCAAGGTGTCCGTCCCTGACATAAAGCAGCGTATGGAGAACCATGGCGTGGCGGTGGACGCGAGCACCATTCGAACATGGCTACCGTCGGCTTCGTCAGAAGAATGCGGAGTTCCAGAAGGCGAGGATGCATTTTTGGCGTTCGCGAAGGCAGTTGAAATTTCGATGCCCACCGAGATACTTTCCGATTGGTTTGTCTCTATAAATAGACTACGGATCAATCATCGTAAAATCGGGCGGGAGTTGGTTCGAGCGATCCGCGGCAATTACCTGGGCCGGCTTGATCCTGCGAGCGTCGCGAGAATGGAAAAGGAATGGGGCGTCGAAGCAAAGACGTTACTCGAAGCCGCCCGTGTTGCCACTATAGATGACGTAATTCCTTTAGGCGGTGAGACGCATGATTGACGATCAAACATATAATTCTTTTGCCAGAGGCTTAGCAGCACAGATCAGTTGCCGTGCAAAGGGCATGGACGATGAGAGCGCGCGCATTGTGAATGTTAGACCGCAGGAGCACATCCTCGCTGGCTTTCTCACACCACGTTCGGTTGCGCATCCAGCTCATGGCGATCTGGATGCTAATTCGGAACCCGACGATCTGCCTCGAGACTCTGCATTCGAATTGACTTCCATAGGCCTCGAATGGCTTGCGGACCGAGAGTCTCTCGCACGGGTAGACGCGCTCTCGGCATCCCTTTTGCTAAACGTCTATGTCCGGTGCACCCCCGCATTCGACGAACAAAAAAGGTTGGGTTCGTGGAGGAGGGAGCACGGTGGCGGGGGTGCTCAAACACAAAGAGCTCAACCTGTGATAGCCGTCTGGCGGCGGCTCCAAATTCCTGAATTCCCAGTCGAAATCTCGGTGGGACGCCTTCTAAGAGAGAAACGCCAAAGGATCGATATTTCTCCGTCACTTGTTTTGCCCTCCGGCAGTATCCCGCCAGACATTTATTCTGCGAGGCAGGTGGTCTACCTCACCGAACCTGAATGTGATTCAGAGCCAGCATTCACAGCCGCTCTTGGTCGGGCCCGAACGCGACCCTTTGCGTCATTTTGGAAAGCGTTCATAGACGTTCGGCTGATTAGCGTGCCTACCGAGCCCCAATCGATCCGAATGGCAATTCGGGTCGTTAACGATTCGCCCGCGCCCGCTAAGGCGCAAAGCGACTTTCTGGATGCTAACCTGTACGCAGTCCGACTTTCTGTCGCCATTCCCAAGCAAGTTCAACGCCCGACCATTTTCCAAGAATTGCCTGCGAGCTTTCGATATGACCGCCGAATGCCAGGCGTGGGAATCAACTCCCACGTTTGTGAGGAACAAAACGGTGTGCTGTTGCAACTTACCGCCGAAAGCGTGCCTTCGACCGAAACGGCACGCCTGGAGGCCCGAGAATTCGCAGATGCGGTTCCAACATTTGCGGCATTGGGCTCAAATCCGATTCCTGTGCTCGAGTCTCTTGCCAGCCACATGGAGACCTACGACGCGACCCAATGGGCAGCGAAGCTCACAGGGCTATCGGGAATAGAGCTCGAGGATGCAACGCGATCGCGACGTGAGTTCGAACTCGAAGTCCAGCGGTTCAAGCAAGGCGTCGAGCTTCTGAAAAACCCTAAATTTCCAGCAGTGCTGGAGGCGTTTCTTCTGATGAACAACGCCATGCAACGGGGCAATACCAGCCACGACACATGGCGACTTTTTCAAATCGCCTTCATCGTATCCCTCCTGCCGGAACTTGCGGCGCGTGAGTACCCCGAGCTCGCTGCCAAGGACGACGGGTTCGTAGATCTCCTATGGTTCGCTGCCGGGGGCGGCAAGACCGAAGCCTTCATGGGAATCATTTTATGGCAGGTATTTTTTGACAGACTCCGTGGCAAGCAGTTCGGAAATACCGCGTTCGTTAGATTTCCCTTACGCCTGCTGACTTTCCAGCAGCTTCAGCGTTTGGCCGTCGCTCTGGCTGCGGCTGAGATCATAAGAAAAGAGAAGAACCTGAAGGGAGCGCGCTTCAGCATCGGCTACCTTGTAGGCGGCACGGTCACTCCGAACAAGATAGACGACGAACTTCACAAACGGCTTGTACGACAAGGCCTTGACCCTAAATATAAGCGCATCTTTAAGTGTCCTTTCTGCGGATCGCCAACATCGATCAAGTACGAGTCAGCTTTACGGCTGATCGAGCATCATTGCGAAAATTCACAATGCCCTGGTGGAAAAGAGCGTTTGCCGGTCTACGTGACAGACCAAGATATTTATCGTTACCTACCCACGGTCATTGTTTCCACGGTAGACAAACTTGCCCTGCTCGGGCAGAACCATCGGTTCTCGAATCTGTTTGGTCGCATCGATATCATCTGCGGAAAACACGGCGCGAGCTTTGGGAAAACCAATGAACTATGCGATGCAGCTGCAGCCATTGCTCGTGGCGAACATCCTTCCAAATGCGCTAGCTCGGGAGCTCCGGTCTTTTACGGCCCCTTTCATGACCAGGCTCCCGCGATCCTCGTCCAGGACGAACTCCATCTCTTAAACGAAGAACTCGGTACTTTCGACGCGCATTACGAGACCGGCACTATCGAACTGTTCAAAAGTCTGGGCGCAAAGCCCTGGAAAATTATTGGTGCCACTGCCACGATTCAGGACTTCGCGCGGCAAGCCTGGGAACTGTATCTGCGTGGAGCCCGCCAGTTTCCCGCGCATGGGCCTGATGCCGACAACTCCTTTTACTACTGTCCCAGTCCTGAGAAAATCGGGCGCATCTTTGTGGGGATTTTGGGTGTTGGCAGAAAACATACGCCGGCAGTGACAAAAGCCCTTTCGATCTTCTATCAGCAAGTCCAGAAAGTCCGAGACCTGATCGCGCAAAACCCGAACAAAGCCGCCTCTATCTATGGGGTGGGAGCGTTGAGCGAATCTGAGAAGAAGGATCTGCTCTTTTTATACGAGCTGGCTCTGACCTACGTCCTGACCCGAAAGGGGTCCGACCAAGTCGCAGAAGCCATTGAATCGAGGGTTCGTCGCGAACTACAGGACAGCTCGCCTCAACACGGCGAACTCCTCATAGAAATGTTTAACGGCGGCGTAGATGTCTCCCACATGATTTCTACCATGGATGAGCTGAAGACGGAGACAAGTGACGCCGAGCCTGCCACGCGGACCCGCGGCATTGTGACCACAAACATTATTGGGCATGGTGTCGACGTTGACCGCTTTAATGTCATCGTCTTTGCGGGATTCACGCGACTCGTAGCCGAGTACATTCAGGCCTCTGCGCGCGTGGGCCGCAGGTTTCCGGGTATTTCGATATTCGTGCCCGCACCACAAAGCGAGCGTGACCGGAGCGTCTTCGATCGGTTTGCCAAGTTCCATCAATATCTCGATCGCTTGGTAGACCCGGCGGCCGTGACACGATGGCCGGAGCCGGCCATGCGGCGAACGCTGCCCGGCATGCTCTGCGGATATCTTATGGGTGTGGCTTCGTCCTCGCTGGGACGCCCACTCGCTACAGTCGAGGCAATACATGACGCGCACGGCGATTCAAAAGCCGGGGCGTTGGCGCAGGATGAAGTCGTGAAATGGATAGTTGCGGCCTACGGTTGTGAGCACGCACCCTCTCCCCAAAGGTATCAGGAAAGGCTGACAAGGGAAGTGAAGAACAAATTCAGCGCTATCGTTAACACGCCGAGACAACGCGGTCGTCCGCGCGCCCTCAATACATTCCTTGATGCCATGAATAGTCTTCGTGACGTGGATGAACCGGCAGATATACGGATCGGAAATTCAGATGAAGCCAAAAAGCTCAGAAGGTTGATGGATGTCCAGTAGCCGCAACTACGCTCCCAGCCATAAGGACGAAGAGGAAGGTATTTCAGAACACGTTCGTCCAATGCAGCGTGGTGTCTCGCAGCTTCTATTTAACTACCTGCCTTACAGGACGGTCGATTGGGAGGATGGCCTGGCTATCGTCCAGCTCGGCGACGTAAAGTTTTCAACGGTCTGGGAGGAGGAACGAAAAGCGACTCTCCTGAAAGAGATAAGAGAATCCTTCGACCGCTGGATACTTCGCGGAGGACGCGTGGACCCGGCTTTCCCTCCGGACCCAGTGGGTGAATATGACAGGTTCACCGTAGGCAGTCCGGGATCAATCGATGCTAGCGTCTTGCGAGCAGCACTGATATGTCAGGGATGCGGGCAACTCATTTTTGAAAAGAAAAATCACCGAGATGTGCCGCCGCACTGTCCCAATTGCAACGGCTCTCGCATACACCAAATTCCTTTTGTATTCGTGCACGGCTGTGGCGAACTCGTTCCAATTCAAGAGTGGCTACCCGCCATAAAGAAGAGCGGTGAAGCTGGAGGTCTCCCAGAGGCGACAAAGCATCCCATTCACTGCCCCCAATGCCAAAGTGGAGCTCACCTCTATATTCAGGGTTGGTCGGACCGTATAAAGGACATGAAGGTCGTATGCCGCAAATGCAAAATGGTGGCATTGGACCGGTTTACCGCTTCCTGCCAACGCTGCCTGAAGCGATTCGGCCGGGAAGGGGCGCCAGCAAATCAGATAGGGGGCACAATCGCATCGGCTCTGGCAATGCGGCTTGCCCGTTACAGCGCTAGCGACACTTACTATCCTCAGACGATTTCGGTTTTACGCCTGGACAAGCCACAGCTCACCAGTGCAGACGATGAGATTTCTTCCACGCTTCGTCGACTACTACCTCATTCTCGCAGACCCGACACCGCAGGATCGACTTCTGACCGACTTAAGGCGCTTTCAGAACACATGAAAGCAGCCGAGTCCATTGGAGACACTGCCGAGAAAGCGCGCCTGCTCGCGACCATTCTCGAGATCGCCCAAGGAAAAGGGCAGGGGCCTGAATTGGCTGACGCCGGACTACTCAGCGCCATTTCGCAGGATCTCGAGAAAGCAATCAAAGAGAGCCTGGCCTTCAGAGGAACGGTCAGCATCGAATCGGCCGAAGCAAAAGCACGCAGGGAGGGCGAGACTGCCGAACTGCTCACACAAGAAATTAGCAGGTTGAGGGTCTCCCTGGGCCTTGGCGAGCTACTTTACGTCGAGGACCTTCCAATCATCACGGCGACATACGGGTATACTCGCCGGGATTTCGAACCTACTTATGACGAGCTCGGGGCTCAGAACCTTCCCGTTGAGATCAGGGCATTTCCTTCTGTGCAGAAGGCCGCGGCACAGCGACTCGGAAAAATGGATCTAGTCGGAACGATTCCCATTCTTGCCCGTGAAGGAGAGCACGAAGGCATTTTTATGTCACTGCAGTCAGATCGGGTCATCGAATGGCTGGCTTTAAATGAAATTAGACTTCCGGACCCTCATCTGCCAGCTATCGCTCGGATTCTCTCGGCGCTCGAGCCGATTGATCGAGATCGATACTACGACTCAATCTGGCAACTCCGCATACGCCGAATGGTTTTTGGACTGATTCACAGCTTGTCCCACGCCGCGATGCGGGCGATGACGCGATATGCTGGAATCGACCGAACATCGGTTGCGGAATACATCTTTCTCCCGCTCTTAGGCTGTGTCGTTTACGACAGTTCGAGCAGCTTCAAGCTAGGAGGCGTCGCCACGCTCGTACGGGATCACTTGGCAGCGTTCCTACGAAATATCGCGGATGAGTCGGTAGAATGTCTGTACGATCCCGATTGTTCTGACCACACCGGAGCCTGCCACGGCTGTCTGCACTCTCCTGAAATATCCTGCCGTGTATTCAATCACGGCCTGTCCCGCGCCTTCCTACTTGGCGGTCACGCCCCCTGGGCCAATGTCTCCGCGGACACGCAAATCGTCGGCTATTGGGAGATGCAGGGCCGTCCGAAATGAAAATCTATGTCGCTACCGTCAAGTCGCATCCGTGGCTACTTTCGACAATCGAAGAGGCGCTGAGCAACTCAGACGTGCGTGCAGCGGGCGATGTTTCTAGACTGGCGAGGAACATCCGCGCTCCAGGCGGACGCCCTATCACCGATGAGGAGGCGTTGGTTGCCTTAAATGCCTTGTGCGATCTGGGCGTGCTCGAAAGGGATGGTTCGCGTTACATCCTAAACAGAGAGAGATTTGTGGCGACAGAAGAGCTGCGCCGCGGTGTTCAAGCCACAGTCGAAATCTTGAGCGGAAATTCGAAAGAAGGCGCAACAGATGTGCAACTATGCGTTTCGCTTCCGCCCAGCTTGTCTCCTGCAGCGGAGCACGTAATCCATGAATCCTCAACCGATCTTCGCAGCAGTCTATTGGATGTGGTTGCCTCAGCGAAGCAATCGCTGATTGTCGCCTCTCCATTTTGGGATGCCGGTACTACCTCGGAAATGGTCACTCTTGCGCGTAAAAAACTCGCATCCGGAGTACAAGTGTCGCTTCTCGGCCGTTTTTCGCGAGAACTTCCGCCCGACGTGAAATCGCAGCTTGGCAGAATAGCCAACGATCCTGCCTGTACAATCTTGTCCTGGTTTGAAGGGATGGGAACCGACGCTCAAACATTTCATTTCAAGGCCATCAGCGCTGATCGCGGACAGCGAGGGTATCTTGGCAGCGCTAATATGACAGTTTCGAGCCTAAGATCACGAATGGAACTGGGGGTCATCCTTACCGGAAGGACAGCTTCACAATTAGACCGAATACTGAGGGTCGTACTGACTATGGCAACACCTTTCACTGTCTGAAGAGAGGCTCGTCTCATTGCTGTCCAGCGTTACGAGCAAACTATTGACGCAATTCTGTACGCTCTATAAGCTGACACTCATGGAAGGCATAGGACCATACATTCGTCGTCGTCGTGACGAACTAGACCTTTCGCTCCGTGAACTCGCCAAAAAGCTCGATTGCTCGCCGGCATTTATCTCGGACATCGAATTGGGTCGTCGCCATCCCTCCGACAAAGTGTTGGTCGAAATTGCGCGCATCCTTAAGGTCAAGATTGAGGAGTTGCGTAACATGGACGTGCGACCGCCCACTGAGGAGATAAAGCGTATAACGCAAAACGATCCTACGTTTGCGCTGGCGTTCCGCACCGTCGTTGATCGAATAAACGATAAGAACATCAGCGCTGAGGATCTTCTGGAGTTTTTCAGACAAAAGGAGGGAGGAAAGAAAGGCAAGGATAAAAAATGAAGCCTTTCCGCACAGGTGAGACGTACAAAGCGCCATACTTCACCCCCCGTCAAATCGACAATATGTGCTGCGACGAACTTCGCGGCGTCGGCCTCCTTCCTAGTTCGCCCGAACCCGTTCGCATTGATCGCTTCATCGAAAAGCGCTTCAACGTCTCCCCACAATACGAGGACATGCCCAACGGTGTGTTGGGATTCACCCGGTTCGGAAAGAATGGCGTTAAGGCGATCGTCATCTCCGCTGCCCTTGACGCCGAGGTCGGGAAGGTTGCCGGGCGACGTGTCAGGACGACCATCGCCCATGAGGGAGGCCACGGCCTGTTACACGCGCATCTGTTCGCGCTCGATAATATTCCTCTCTACCTCTTCGACAAGGACAGCCATTCCGGCGATCAGATTCTCTGCCGCGATGTGCACGGAGACGAGAAGAAAGCGCATCTCTACGACGGGCGCTGGTGGGAAGTGCAGGCAAACCGGGCGATGAGTGGCCTTCTATGTCCCCGGCCCCTAGTCCATGAGGCAATGAAGCCATTTCTGGCACCCGCTGGATTGCTTGGGGTAGAAGTGCTCGCCGAAAACCGCCGTGAGGAGGCCGTGCGCTCAGTAGCGGAGGTCTTCGATGTCAATCCCGCTGTAACACGCATACGGATTAAAGAACTGTTTCCGCCGCAGGCCGGCCAGATGCACCTCTAACTTTTTTTTGTTGACACTGTTCGCTCTGTCCGCTTACACTGCACGGAACTGTGGTAAGATTGGGATGTATGGCTAATAAGACGCAAGCGCCCGCGAAACGGAGCGCAGGCGGTACAAAAGCCGCCGCGGGCTCGCCGGTAGTGCGTGTCAGCCGCGGGATTCGGGACCTGACGCGGCTTCTACTGATCGTCCGCGCCGGGGGGCGGTGCGAATTCGACGACCACAACGAATACCTTTTGCTACACCCGCTCACCCTGACTGCGGGAAACTTTGGGCAGATGGCGCACATCGTAGCCTTTAAGGAAGACGGCCCGCGCGGCAAATCCCCTCTTCGCCCCGCATACATTAACGATGTGTCAAACCTGATGCTGCTCTGTCCGCAGTGCCACAAGCTCATCGACGATCACCCCGATCAGTACCCGGTTTCCGTGCTCCAGAAATACAAGGAATCTCACGAGGATCGCATCTTTCATGTCACCGGGCTCGGCCCGGACAAGAAAACCACGGTTGTACAGCTTAAAGCCCGGATAGCAGGGCAGACGATCGCAATTCCAGTCGCACAAGTCACGAAGGCCGTCGCTCCCCGTTATCCAATGGATGCCAAGGGCCACCTGATCGATCTCACCGCAATCAACTCGGAAGGCAAAGCCTTTATCGAAGAGGCATCGCGATGCATCAAGCAGAAAGTCGAGCGCCTCTACGAGCCGGGCATGGATGTTCACGAGACACGGCACATCTCCCTTTTTGCCCTGGCTCCTATCCCACTGCTCGTCTATCTCGGCAGCCAGCTCAGCAACAAGGTGCCTGTCGATGTTTTCCAGCGCCACCGCGATACGGAGGACTGGGTCTGGAAGGATACTGGCACTCCGGCCGAGTATCGCTTCGGCAAGATTCGCGAGGGTAGAGGGCACGGGCAGATCGCGCTGATCCTCTCGCTCAGCGGCAAGGTCAAGCCGGAAGCACTCCCATCCGCAATCGACGGACAGTTCACCATCTACGAACTGACGCTGGCGAACATGGAGCCGGATCCGACGTACCTACGCCAGCGGGATGATCTCACGCGCTTCAAGGATGCGTACCAGGCCGCGCTGCGCACCATTGCGCGGGAATGCGGCCAGTGTGATGCCATCCACCTTTTCCCCGCCGTTCCTGCTCCGGTCGCTGTTTTCTGCGGCCGGGAAATTCTTCCGAAAGCCGATCCCAAGCTGGTCGTCTACGACTACGACAAGCGCCTGGGCGGCTTTACTTCAATTATTGAGGTGAACAAAGTATGACTGCTGACGAATATTTGCGGGAGGTACTCGACGCCCAGACACTGGGA
This sequence comes from uncultured Acidobacteriaceae bacterium, assembly GCA_963822025.1. Lineage (GTDB taxonomy): Bacteria > Acidobacteriota > Terriglobia > Terriglobales > Acidobacteriaceae > Acidiflorens. The sequence goes on from CAWGFW010000005.1 coordinate 1,326,697, forward strand.
GACAACAGCGACGAGGTAAAGGCGTTGCAAAAGCACCGCGCCGACGTGGAAAAGCTGATCCGCGACAACTTCAAGGATACGGCTCTCACCATCCGCTATGCCGGTTCAAAAGCCAAGGGAACGATGAACAAGGAATCCTACGACCTGGACATCATTTCCTACATCTCCTCTGGCGACAACACTGCCGGCGACTCGCTCGAAGACATCTACGGAAACCACAAGAAGGCGCTTGCCAAGAAATACACCGTCGAGCCGAAGGGTTCCGCACTGCGCCTCAAGGGCTCCAATCCGGAAGATATCGGTGTCGATTTTCACATCGACGTGGTGCCGGGCCGTTTTACCGACGAGACCAAAACTGATGCCTACCTCTACCAATCCGGCGGTGACAAGCAGCGCCTGAAGACCAATCTCGACGTGCATCTCGATCATGTCCGCGACAGCGGCCTCATCGACGCCATCCGGCTGGGAAAACTCTGGAGAGTCCGCAACGGCCTGCCCATCCGTACGTTCGTCCTGGAACTAGCGGTTATCAAGCTGTTGGAGGATAAGAAAAAGAAAAGCCTCTCGGCGCAGATGGAGCACTTCTGGACCGAGCTGCGCGACAACTCCGCCAACCTGACCGTTGAAGACCCCGCGAATCCGAACGGGAACGACCTTTCCAAGTGCCTGGACGACAACCTGAAGAGTCAGCTTGCGGCCGCGGCAAAACGCACGCTTGAGCAGATTGATTCATCGGGGTGGGAAGCCGTCTACGGGAAAACGGAGAAACAGGAAAAGGCGGCGCGCGTCGAGATTCTGCGGCGTGCTGCGGCTGTCGCTACGCCGTCGCGGCCATGGCTTCCGGAAGCATGACATGGCAGCGCAACGATCCGGCGCTCTATGAAAAAGAGAAAGCCGAAGTAGAGGCCCAGTTCCCCGATCTGCATTTCGTGGTGGAGAACGATCTCGTTTATGTGCGCGGCAGCTTTCCCGTGATGTTCGAGGGGCAGGTGCTCGATCGCTACTCGGTCGAATTGCAGCTTGCACGAAACCATGCTGCAGGACTGCCTGTTGTTCGCGAAACCGGCGGGCGCATTCCCCGGCATATTGATCGACACATCCTCGGCGCCGATGGCACCGCCTGCGTGCTCCTTCCGGACGAACGCTGGCGTCTCTGGCCGACCGGCAGCTCCTTGCTGAAATACGTCACCGGCCCTCTCCATAGCTTCTTCCTGGCGCAGACCACGGTAGAGGAGGGGCAGCCTTGGCCGTTCGGCCAATGGGCGCACGGAGCGAAGGGGATTTTCCAGTTCTATCGCGAGCTGCTCAAGACAGCCGACGTTCGGGTGATAACAACCTATCTCGACTATCTGGCCGGCAAAAAGGTGAAAGGTCACTGGCCGTGCCCATGCAGGAACGGCAAGAAACTGCGCGACTGCCACTTCGACCAAGTGAAGGATCTGAGGGAGAAGATTTCGCGGAAAGATGCGGAACGGTCGCTAGCGATTCTCAGAGCGGCGGGAGAATCGGCTATCGAAATGACCGAGGCAACCGCGACCACCCAGCCTATTCCGGAAGAGTCCAACCCCTAAGCGCGAAATGCTCATTGACGATTTCGGTCAGCGCTTCCTCAAAAACACTACGTGATTTCAGAAGCTTTATAAGTTCCCGTGCCGCCGTCACTTTTCCGCTTCCGTAAAGCGCAAGTGCACCCCTTGCTACGGCCTGCCGGGACGATTCCGACTTCACCACCCCGCCAAAGCGCTCCTTCTTTCCGCCGAGAGAGATCAGAATGTCGTCGATGCCTGTCTCTACCGCACCAGACAGCCTGCGTGCCCGACCACGTCTCGAACGCGGCTTCAGGACATGGTCGATGCTATGCAGACCGTGGCCCAACAGAAATGCCATGATGCGGCCGCCGACACTGCCGCGCGTGCGATTGAAGTCGCGGCAGGAAGAACCACTGGGGCGGCAGATGCCGGAGTGATGACTGATAAAGTCGAAGCCGGTGCAATCGTCCAAATCGATGTCGTCTTCGATCATGAACTCCGACGTGAACCGATTATTCCAATACCATTTTCCGGCGCGCATTCGCAGTGGGCCCTTGCTCGACTCCGGATCGTATTCACGGGCATGCTTCGATCCCGACAAATCGCGGTCGGTCAGAAGAATACGGTATGCGTGCGGGTTATAACGCGTCATCGCCTCGACCCAATAGCAACGCTTTCGGATCTGTTTGTTCCAGGGAAAGGCGAATTGGACGTTTCCATAAATCGAACCAAATACCCACGTATTGGCGGACAACCACGTCACACATATCCTCGATTTTTGCAGCCTGCTTTCGTCATAGATCAGACCGGCGCGCAGATGCCCGTCCTCAAGGATGCGTCGGGCAACAGGGACATGTACTACGTGGTAGACAGTTTCCAGCAACTGGCCGTCGCGCGAAGACGACGACGGCGCCTTCGGGATCTGAATGCGATATGGGGACCATTCACTCATCACATCCTATTGTATTTAACATGAAATGTCGGGCTGTGCTTCGGGCTTGCTCTTGCGCGGGTGATGGAGACGTTGGCGTGGCCGAGCCACTCCTGAACCTTCCCCCAAAATCACTCCGAACAGCTACGTTGCCGTCTTGCAACACCGCATCCGGAGACGTGACGAGTACGAGCGCTGCTTCGAAGGTTATCCTTGTATATACAGAGACAGTCTTCGATTTCTGATGCCGCCAGGCGATAGAAAGCCTTGGGCAGAACCTTCGGGTCGAAAGAACCGCCGCCGATCCCGAATGTCTGCGCGCCGGTCCTCGTGCCCGCATGCAGGTACACGCGCTCCGGCGCTTTTCTGAAATGAGCACCGATCCGATGCGCGATGTCGTACACAGTCAACGCCCCGACACCCTTGAGGTCTCTTACCTCACTCTCCACGGCCCGATGAAGTTCATCGAAAGTGGTTGCTAGTGCGAGCTTGCGGCCGATTCCTTGAAGCCGCGCTTCGACCTGTTCGAGAAGTGCTCGCCGAATTCGCCGTTGATGAGGGTGACGTTTCCCGCTGGGCAGCTGACACAGCGCAGCTTTGCGGATCGCGTCGGATGGGTTGCGCTGGATTTCAAAGAAACGCATTTCCTTCCGCGCATCCTCGCGATATTCGCGAATGTAGTCAGTCACAATTTCGTCGAGCGTCATGCGCGCTCCTGCTGCCTTGGGCGGAGTCCCGCGTGGATTTCGCCATCCTGAAATGTCGTGATGCCGTGGTCGATGTTCTTCCAAAAGTATTCGGCATGTTCCCGAGCCGCACCGTTCCATGCATTGACTATCGTCTCTACGGTTGGATACGACAGAGGGGCTCCGGTGAGTGTCGGATCATTGGCAGTAACCAGCAGGAGATCGAGGTCAACTGGCGCTCCTCCTGCGATACAATGCGGCCAGTCAATCTGCAGCATCCCGTCCTTGCTTATGAGCACACCTTCGTCGGCCATCTGGCGGACATTCCCATGACCCTGCTCGCCTTCGACACGCAGCGTCCATGCTTTCAGAAGCTCTTCAGGAATTTCACGCCTAGGGTTGGGCAACAAGGCCACGCATCCCCATCTTTTGTTAGCGATTCTCCCGGTATCCCTGGAAAGTTCCTCGGCTTCCCACAGACGCAGCGCCTCGGTAGTGAGATCATCGGCCGATGTAATTGCGTGGGAACAGCGTACCACTCTCGCGTGACCCGCCGGAGCGCTGCGGGAGAACACCATCGTATAGGTATATCCTCGCCTCTCACCCTACCGTCGCCCATATCGAATCGGTGCTGACACCAGTTCTGACTGCTTGCAATCGAGACGCTCGTCGCGCCATCGTTGCCGAACCTTATCCCTATCCCACAGCAGCGAGCCAATGATAAGAATTCCAGCATCTAGCCGCACGGGATCAGTCGTCTTCAGCTTCAGCAGCCTCAACAGCCACTGCCACCAACTCAGGCACAAACGGCGAGACATCCTGAATCACCACGAGTCCTTTCCTGGGAAGATAATATTCGCGAACCGTGCGGTATTGATCCCCAAACTTCTCATGGAATCTATTTCGTAGCGTCACATTGCCCTTCAACACGCTAGACAGCGCGCGGTGGCCGTTAAAGAATTTCTCACCATGTTCGGTTCCGAGCACATACAAATACTTCTCCTTTGCGGTGTCGTGCTCCGCCATTTGATAAAAATCCTTGAACAGAGAGTTTTGTCGGATCGATTCCGGGCCACCCTGCCAATGGATAAACTTGAATTCGGCAATACGCTGATTCGTCTCAAGATCAAAAGCCCGCCCTGTGTTTCCGGCACCCAGCGACACATACTCAATGATTTCTCCCGGCCGAAGAATGTGCGGAAGGCAAAGCAGTATTCCCAGAGCATGTATCACCACATTGATCTGCCCGGCTAATTGCTTCACCAAACCGGCGGCTCCAAGAACTTCCGCCTTGGCCCCACTAGTCGAGACTACCTCCGCATACTTCTCCGCGGAGACACCTTTCACTGATTTTTCAATCTGGTAGATGGTTTGAGTCAGATCCGCGCCGCGAAATGTTTGAAGGAGGTGAAGGGCTTCTGGGATGGCGATCTGCGGTTGCCTAGAAGTATCGGCCATAATATGCAGCCAACTATACCGAAGTTCCTGCTGCATGGCTCTCACAGCAGACTGCGGGAATGATAACGTCCTTTATCATTCACGATCCAGACCGACTCGAATGTCGCTTTGTGAGTGCCTGAATCTGAAATCCGGAACACAGCTAGCGCATAGCTAGCTTTGAATAGTCAGGGTTCCCGCACGGACGAGAGAGTGTGCGGCTGATGGGCCGTGAGGCGTAGCAACCTCGGTGTTGGTTTTCAGGCCAAGGGAATCCGGCATACGTTTGGCACCTGCGGGCCGATAGCGGATGGCTAGGTGAGCTTAAACGGGTTAAGGATCCGGACATCGAGGCGCTTGAAATCGGCTTCATTTCTCGTGGCAACAATGAGATGATGCACGCGCGCAGTGGCGGCGATCATGGCATCTTCTAACAGTTCGCCGGGTTTTCGGTCGATGATGCGCCCCCATTCTCGAAAGCACATTGCATCCATCGGGAGTACCTGGAACGAAGAGGCCACCTGATCCGCCCACAATTCGATCTCGCTCGCTTTCACCGGATCCTGGCGCCGTGTCCTCTCAATTCCCGCCTGCAACTCGCCCAATGTCACGGCAGAAAGAAACAACTGTTCGTCTTGCTGGTCATTGACCCAAGCGACAACCGCGCCATGCGGGCGCAGCTTCCGCAGTTCAGAGACGACGTTGGTATCCAGCAAGTAGCGGTTCATTTCAAGTCCAATATCTTCCGTCGGCGGAGCTTGTGGCGTTCAGCAATCAGGTCCTCGAACCTGGCGTCCGCGGTTAACAGCAGGGTCTTGAGACTGGGACGGGCAGCCCTCTGCAGGCGATTCCATTCCTCGATCGGCACCAGGACCGCCGTTTCGATCCCGCGGCGCGTGACTACCTGTGGGCCCTTCTTGATCGTCGCGTCCAAAAATTCGCTAAATCGCGCTTTCGCATCTTGCACTTGCCACGAACTCATGCCAACCACCTTGGGGTCCTTACATCTCGATTATATGACTAGTCATATGACTAGTCAATGGTCGAAGGCTGCCAACGACTGACTAGCCGTCAGTAGAACTCCGACTTAGAGCTGAGACCCCTACGCACATTCATGCATGCAAGCGTTCGGAACACCCTGAGTTCCATATCAAACCACTAACTGCTACGACAGCAAGCGGGCACGGCTGCCCTGTGCTTGCAGTAAAGAAACCGCCTTCGAGTCAAACGAGACAAATTCCTCGGCGCCGAGCCACTCTCCTTCGTAGGCAATTACACCATCCGCAAAGTCCCCGCCCGCATCGAGCGCGGACAAACCCACCTCTACCGCCGGTCGATTCATCGCCACATTGGCGCTCCTCATGAGGCGACGGATCGCGTCGGAAACATCGACTGCGGATTTCTTGTAGCCTCGGCGAAGCACCCACACAAATTCACAAAGAACCGGGACTGGCACAGCGATGAGATCAGCCTCGGCTAAGATCTTTGCTGCTCGCCGGGCTTGGTGAAGGTCGTCTCGAACCGCGGCACGAATAAGGACGTTGCTATCGGCGGTAACTTTCATTTGGCCCTCGCCCACCCCTGGGTCGCGATCTCGCTCATTTCGTCGATCGTTAATTTCGGCCCTCGCCGCTGTGCCAGACAACCAAGAAAGTCAGTAATGGCGCCATCCTGCGCCACTGCTCTCACCACGACCCGGCCATCAGGCAACTTGTCAGCCTCGATCTTCTCCCCGGGACCAACACCCAGATGTTTGAGAAGATCCTGCTTCAACGTGACCTGCCCTTTAGCGGTAATTGTTAGCACGGTCATTCTGGCTCCTAAAAGCAGTGTAAGGCAATATCACCTTACTGTCAAGCAGTTGCCTCAGTTGAGCGCCCTAGGTTTTGCCCTCCACGTTCGCGATTTGCAAATTCCGAATGCAAACAGCGCCGGAGCGCGTGAAGCCGGGTCGGGTGGCACACCTTTGGCACACTGATTGGGAAAAGAATCAGTACCGGAGCGGCCCTCTTGTGCCGATCGACTGATGGAATGTCAGTCGGAGTCACTTCCCCGAAGCGGACGTGAACTAAGCCGCGTAGCGGCAGGCTGCGATGCGTTCAGCCATGAACTCCCACTGTGCTCAGCGAAAGCCGGAGCATGGTTCTGCGCGGCAGCAAGCCGCGGCAAAGGCCCGTGGCTACAAGGAGAAGCAAGGAAAATGTCAGGACCTTCCGCCGATCTACCATTTGGCCTGTAGTACGGCGTCGTCCTTTGCTTTGTTCCCGTTTGCTCCCAACCACTGGCAATTTCGTCAGAGATATAAGCGCTGTTCTGAGCCGCGACGCTTTGGAAATTACGGGATGAAGATACCCGAGTTTTGCTTGGCGGCATATCCAGTGGCCGTTCCTACGCACTGACACTACCCAATCGCGTCTCCCGTCTGGATCGTGCTCGATAAGTGATCGTTCTTACCGCGGCCGCCGAACGCCTCCAGCTTAGTAGCGAGGAACAAGACCACGTTTAGCGACACCCGTTTCAAGTTGTGAAGAATTGACCAACATCGCCGTATCGCTTCTGGAGCGAGCGGACCTCGGCCCGAAAAAGCGCTTTCGTCTCGCCGGCATTGGCTTGAGCAACTTTCACGAAGCCGGAGGAAAGAGAGATGCGCCACCACAGCCGGCCCTTTTCGAGTAGCTGAATATTTTGGCCAAAGATTCGTATGCGAGGATGTGGTTGGTTTAACATCGCCAGCAGAAAGCGGATCGAAACCGGATGAATGTGCACCTGATTGACGGGACGTACGAACTGTTCCGGCATTTTTTCGCCGTGCCGGCTGCGGCAGATGTGAACGGCCTGGAAGTTGGCGCGGTGCGTGGTGTCCTGACCTCTGTCTTGTCCATGATCGAAAGCGGAGCGACCCACATCGGGGTTGCAACCGATCACGTCGTCGAGTCGTTTCGAAACGATCTGTATCCCGGATATAAGACGAGCGAAGGTGTGCCCGAGGAGCTGCTCTCTCAGTTTCCTGTTCTTGAGGAAGCGCTGGAGGCAATGGGAGTGATGGTATGGCCCATGGTCCGCTTCGAGGCGGATGATGCGCTCGCTTCCGCGGCCGCCAAGGCGGCCCAGGATGAGCGCGTGAATCAGGTGCTCATCTGTACACCCGACAAAGACCTCAGTCAGTGCGTCGTGGGCACACGGGTGGTCCAACTGGACCGCAGGCGCAACATCTTGCGCGATGAAGCCGGCATTCTGGCCAAGTTCGGGGTGAAACCTCAATCGATTCCGGACTACCTGGGTGTGGTCGGGGATAGCGCAGACGGCTTCCCAGGTGTGCCGGGATGGGGAATGAAGGCTGCGGCTCTCACCTTGTCTCGGTATACCCACCTTGAAGACATCCCGAAGCATTGGCGAGAATGGCATCCCTCAATCCGGAGAGCCCGCTTGCTGTCCGAATCGCTTTTCAACGCATGGAGCGACGCCCTGCTGTTTCGCACCCTGGCAACCCTGCGGCTCGAGGTCCCTGTTTTTGATACGGTCGAGGATCTTCGTTGGCAGGGGCCACGCCCGGACTTTGAAGAATGCTGCCGGCGAATAAAATCCCCTAATCTGTTGGGTCGCGTGACGCCGGCAAAATCGCTCATCCCGGGAGTCTAGGTCGCTCCCGAGATTCGGCAAGTTGTCATTCGCTGACCCGGGTCAGCCTGGGCAACTCTCGTTCCCGGAGCACCAGGCGCCCGGTTTCATTGGTACCGTTTCAACGCGGAAGACAGGAGTAGACTTTGCAACATGGCGGTTGCGGTGGAGATACACAATACCCGGCAATCCAGAGGCGCGAGCGGAAGTGGTGGCCATGACCGAGCATGCTCTCAGTGATCGTGCGGGCGATTGGCGGGTGTCGATTGTCGGCTCGCAGGCCAATGACCGCTGGGAGATGAAGATTACTGGAGCGAATGCATTCGAGCGCTCCTGCACGCTCGAGGGTACCGCGGGCGAGCATGAACCGGCTGCTACCGGACATATCGTGTCAAGGCCGAAGAAGGGGTGGTCGAATCCTGGCCGGCGGTCTGACGCAGTTTGCTCCTGGTGCGAAAAGGGGACCGATGAGTCCGGAGGACGGACAAATCCGGGCTGGACAGGCTCCGGCCGCAAGATGTTGCGCTGGCCGGGGCTAGAAAATGTTTGCAGTTCGGATCGTTCCAGAGTAATTATGGTCGCATTGCGGGACACTTGATCGCCACAAGTCCAGAAACACATCCTTTGGTGGCGCCATGAATCAAATCGACTCGCCCCGCCGCAAACCACTTTCTAAATGGACGCCGCGTCGTGCTTGGCAGTTCGCGTCAGTCATCCTCATCTTGATCTCGGTCATCCTCTTGATTGCCGTGTTGATCTCCAACCCGCAAAACCCAAGGGTGTCCATCCTGCTGTTGGTTGCAATAACGGCGGCCTTCTGCATGTTCAGTCTTCTTTTGGCCAAAGTTCTTCTCCACCTGCGCCGGGACCAACGCAATGCAGCCAACATCCTCCAAACGACAGAGCATGAATTCCGCCAGATGGCCGACAACATCCAGGAAATCTTCTGGGTCATCGATCCCGTGACAAGGACGGCTACCTACATCAATCCGGCCTACGAAGCGATCACCGGACGCTCCTGTCAGTCCTTGATTGAGGAACCCTCCTCGTATGAAAAGGCCATCCATCCCGATGACCGAGCTCACGTGCTCGGAAAGCTTAAGCAAGCGGCCCAAAGCGGCCACTTCGAAGAAAGATTTCGTATTGTCAGGCCAGAGGGTGAAGTTCGCTGGGTTTGGGTGCGCGGCTTCCCACGGAAAGATGCTCGCGGGAAGATCATGCGATTGGGGGGAACCGCGCTGGACATTACGGCGCTAAAGAAGGCCGAGGATCAGGTTGCGGCCAATCTCGCCAAGGCGAACTCGGCATGGGCGGAAGCGGAGGCCTTGCGCAAGGCCACACTTGCGCTCACCGAAGACCTTCACATGGATTGTGTTCTGGATGCATTACTGCGCTCACTGGCTGAGCTGGTTCCCTATACTTGCGCCCGTGTGCTTGTCCCCGAAGGCGGTCCGCATTGGGTAGCGCTTGGGGAGAAGGCGTGCCCTGAGCCCGCCAAGAAACCTCCCAGAATCCCGCTAACATTTGTCGCGGACGAGTCTCCATTCTTTCAACACATCTGGTCTGAAAGAAAGCGCATCTTGATCCCGGACACCAGGCAGCAGGATGGATGGCAAACATTTCGAGGGCACGAGCAATTTCGTTCCTGGCTGAGCGTTCCCCTGGCCGCCTCCGACGCGTTCTTGGGATTTCTTTCCGTCGGCCACGTAGAACCGAATCACTTTACCGAAGACCACCTCCGGCGCGCCGAACTGCTTGCCATCCCGGCCGCGGTGGCCATTCAAAACGCCCGTCTGTATTCAACAGCTGAGATCTATGGTTTGGAGCTGGAAAAGCGATTGGCGGACCTGCAAAACGCAGAACGAGCGCTTGGCCAATCGGAGGAGTGCCGCCGGGTTTCCGAGGAGAAATTTCAGAAAATCTTCCACTCCAGTCCGGTTGCGTTTTCGATTACCACGCTGGAGGAAGGCCGCTTTCTGGAAGTCAACGCCGCATTTGAGACACGTTATGGCTACCCCCGCCAGGAGATTCTTGGACGTACGGCTCAAGAACTACAGATATGGGACCATCCTGCCGACCGAAGGTTATTGGTGACTCAGCTTCAGCAAGGAGGTCCGATTCGAAATGCAATTACACGCTTTCGAGCAAAATCGGGCGAAACCAAGCTTACGGCCTATTCCGCCGTCCGGATCGAATTCGACGGGCAAAGGTGCGTACTTGCGCTTTCGGAGGATGTAGTAACCCATGATCCCAAATCCGCAAATTAGGTTTTTCGCCTTCCCGCTTCGGACTGCCATGAATTGGCCTCGTGTAACGGAAGCGAGTAGTGTCTCCTTCATTTCTCCTCTGTCCAGAATTCCGACCGGCAAAAATAAATTTCACCACCTGTGCAGGGAAATCGGTCACGATGGTAATCATCCTTTCCGCGGGAAAACGTTGTGGGAATCGGACATCCAGTTGTTCAGAAAGTTTTAACGCAGCTCGTCAAATTGCACAGACCGGCCATGCCGTACCTTGGATGTTTCGCAACTTGTCAGAAATGTAGGACCTCCCCGGCTGATGACGCGAAGCCGTACTTCGTTGGCGGATCCCAATCCAACGAACTTAACGAGTCCGGTGTGGACATAGAACGATTCCTAGTCCCGCATCATGTTCTCTTCAGGACGAAAACATCTCCACAAACGGTGCTCCAGACGGGCACTTTGTACGGTTTCCCGACCGTCACCAGATGCTTTTCCGAAGGGCGCTTTGTGATCGAGCCGACCCACGTCATGTTCGCGCGTTCGTGCATCGCATGGTCGCTACCCTTGGCCCGTGAAGCGATCCCGTAGGAGTCTGCGTTTATGTGGAAGTAAACGCCTCCGCCTGGCCCGGATGTGATCTGCAAATCTTTCTTCGCGCATTCCCCTTCGTCGTCAATCTATGGTGCAGTGATGGCGTGTGCAGGGAGAATACTTGTTTGGTGGGACCGGGACGTGGATCGCGCGGGCCGGCCGATTCGGCCGGACGTGCGTGTGGCCGGTCATCAGATTTGGGACCAAGCCTGTCAGCGAACACGGGTTCTTCTAGCGGATCATGCGCCCGCCGCCGAACTGATGGAGTCGACCGTTGCGCAGGTCTCCCGCTACTTGGATCGGATCGGCGCGCCCCTGTCGACCCGGAAACACGGGCTTCTCTTGGTGGCCTTCTGCCGGGCCCTTCGCCGCTATGCGGCCAAGTCGAAGCGCCTTGAATTAATGGGCGGAACTGGCGAACTCTCAAATTACACGGCAGACACTGCTTGGGTCCGCCAAATCGATGCCCGCCTCGACCTCGAAAAGATCATTCGACAACTAAGCGAGAGAAATGCCGCCATCTTGATGCTCCGGGCCGCTGAATACGAGTGGAAGGAAATCGCCGAGTTGTTCGGAGTCTCGGTTGCGGCAATTCGTAACAGCTTCTGGCGTGAGGTCGAGAAAATCCGATCTGCAAACCGATCGGAGTAACCGGAAAAAGATGCGCTACGATCCTGCCTCTTGCAATTCCGAACGATAGAAGTGACGGCGCTCGAAAAGCGGCAGCGGGACTTCGAAAACGCGACTCTCGCCGGCTTCGAATTCAAACTCTTTGCCACACTCCGGTGCAGGACAGATCGCTGAGCACTTTTCTTTGCTGAACGCGAGTTGGTCTTGCGGTCGGACGACAACCCAAATTCCGCACTTCGGGCAGGTGACGCATGAGCACGCAATGCGATCGGCCATACGAAAATTATACGGTCTTCAGGTGATTTCACTGGCTCAAAGGCCATTGACATTTCTTGAAGGATCGTTGCTAAGCCAACAAGATAAGGATTGAAGTGAGCGGTGCCTTCGTCGTTTTCCACAAAACTGCGTTGGCGGGCCCTCCACGCAGAGTCAGGATGCCTTTCAGAGGTGGCCACGATGATGACGGACGCAGCCCTCGCCATCAAGAATCAAGTGCGACAGTTGGTCGACGTTCAGATTGACACGTTGCGCAAGCCCTCATCCCTCACTTCATCGGAACTCGATGAATATCGGTCGCGATCCGAGAGAATTTCTGCTCTTCACCAACCACTGGATCTGACCGTCAGAAAACGCTTCGACGCTCGATCGCAAACGGCCGCGTGAAACCCAGATCGTTTTGAGGGGGAAGGCCGCCGCTCCTGGAAATTGCCGGCCACCGGTTTGCGATTTATGCGGTAGCGGATAGGTCGTCTTCCGCATCCGCTTCCCAACCTGCTTCGTTCTTCACCTGTTCGTTGTATGCCTCCTGTTCTTTCTTCGCATTCCTCACCGGAAGTAAATCCGCGTGGCTGGGGGGAAAGACAAAGGTCTGGACAAAATTCAGCCGGTCCGCGTTGAGGCGGTTTCCCACAATTTCCCGATGGTGCTGTTTGCAGAACTCGCAAAACTTTTCGGCCTCGATCAACTCCCGCCTCAGTCCGTTGTTTGAAACAATTCGGCACTTCAGCCAGCCCCGGTCAATCCATTTCTGCACCTCTTCGGCGCGTACGCGCAGAGCTTCAGCCAAGGCATGTTTGGTAAACCAGTCCTCGCCCATGCGCGCATTGGCTCCAAGCCGGTGCAGCATGGATCGAACCGAAGTTCGCGGCCGTCGCAGCAGGAAAGCAACTTCCCCGAGAGAGCGAGAGGCGATCAGGTCGAGGAGCCTCTGTTGCTCCGGTTTCGTCCACTGCCGGTAACTGCGCGGCGACTTCACCCCCCCACGGCGGACGAGTCTCCAACATGCGCTTCTTGGATTCCCTGAGATCGCGGCAAGATTGGTGATCAGCTCCTTCAATCCGACGTGCTCACCGACTCCGGAGCCTTTCGAACTGGCGTCGTTTAGATATGCCTTGACCATCTCCCGTGCTGCTCCGGGCCAGCGGAACGTGCGCCGGCGGACTTCTCGACTCAGTTCTTCCATGACGCTGCAAGACTGTGGAAGCCGGAACCCACATCCCCTCCTACCTATACATGGCGGCGAAATAAGCATGTGTCTCACCCTGGACTGAAATTTTCAATGGCATGCGCCGATGGTGAATGTGCCCCAAGATTTTCATCGACACCGATCATGGATCGTGGGATTCTGCTGGGGGCAACCTGGCAGTCGGGGACTACATGTTCGACCTGGACGTGCAGAATGGATTTGGAAAAAGAACTGCTCGACGCGTTTGACCGGGTAGTGCATGAAGACTTTCCCAATCCTCAGCACATCGAATGTCCAGGGCGCCAAATCCTGCTCAAGCTCGCCCAACAGCCCGCGGACGCTCAACTCTCCCACTTGCTCGATCACGTTCGACGTTGCGCTCCGTGTTTTGACGAGCTGAAAGACCTTCGACGCGAGGCCAAAAAGCGATGACCCATGAAATCCGCATTAAGACAATTCCCGGGGTGCTTCCCTGACGAACCCACCGCCCGCACGGCTTTGTGGCGTGGGATGAGCCGAAGACGTTAAAGATTGAGAAAACTCTGCAGAGCGTTATGAGCCGACGGCGGTTGGCTTCGATCATCAAAGTGGTACCCTTTTTGAGTTTTGTTTTTGTCCTATTTCGACTTGGCGAGTCAAGGTCGGCGAGTGAATTGAACTTCACCCATTTATGATTCTTCTCGACCAATCGGGCGCCGCAGCGAAGGAGTCAAAGCTTTTCTCGCCTTCGCGCAGTCTGGCGTCGTTCGTCGAGCACTTCTGGGTCCAGCAAACTCTTTCGGGACCAATCGGACCCTCCTGGCGCGTTATTCCTGAGGCAAATCCGAATCTGATTAAAGGCAGAGGCGACGTGTGCGATATGGGGTGTGGCCCTGGCCACATTGCTCGGTATCTGCGGGGCGCAGGGGTGGTCAACGTGTTTGGTCTTGACGTCTCTCCTCAAATGGTGGAGCAGGCCCGACAACTTAATCAAGATATCTCATTTCAAGTCGGAAACGGTTTGGCGCTCGATCTTCGGGAAGCAAGCCTCGGAGGAATCGTGGCTTTCTATGCGATCGTGAATATCCCCGAAAACCTATTACCGACTGCGTTCGGAGAAATGTGGAGAGTCCTGAAACCTGGGGGTCGGCTGCTGCTTTCATTTCACATCGGCGATGAGAGTGTCCGTCCTGATGAGTTGCTGGGACAACCTGTCTCGATAGATTTCTTTTTCTTTCAACCAGCCGCGATCATAAACCGGGTCGAAGCAACCGGGTTCGCGATTGAGGATATTGTCGAGCGCGGACCATACGCTCCGGAGGTGGAGTACCAGAGCCGCAGGGCGTACATTTTCGCCGCCAAGCCTGAGTGACTATTGAGCATTAACGCCAAGCGTTAGTAAGGGGAGCAACGGACGACCGGAACCGCTGTTAGCTCAGAATGGTTGTGAGAACCGGGCTTCCATGAATTCGCCCAGCTTGGCTGTAGCCTTGAATTGTGGGACGGGATCGAGTTCCTTGAATGCAGATGTGAACGCATTGGAAAGGCTCCAGATCGTGCGCGATCGGAACTCTTCGTACTTTGGCTCGAAGTACAGATCGTGCACGGTGCGCGCCAAGTGTTTCGGAGCTTCCAGTCTTCCCTCCACGAACGCTTCGTAGATGACAACCTTGGCCGTGACATCGGTCTGTTCGCTACGCTGCCAGGCCTCAACCTGCTTGCGCATAGGCTCGAAGTTCCGCTGCATCCGATCAACGCCAACCGAGATGCAGTCGATGAGCGAGAACGACTTTGAGTGTTTCGCGAGCACGGGAGTAAAATCCCCTGCGAACGCCATGTTCGAGCACACGAACACACGATAGCCACAGGTCATCGCCAAACGCATGCTCTTGTCATGCGAGTTGCGAAGACCGATGCTGAAGCGGCACCCTGCCATCTCGGTTTCGAGGTCGAGAACGCCAAAGGCTTTCATGCCATCTGGCGAGACCGCGTACTCGTCGTGGACGACGCCGATGTGGCGAAACCCGAGCGTCTCGACCAGAGCTTGCACGATCTCGTGATGCGGGACCGGGCGGTGTGTTTCCGTTGCGGCTGGTGTCGGCACCAGTGCTAGTTCTTCGCGGCCGATCGTTCGGCCGCCATAGCCAATGAGCGTACTAGTTTCTGACATACTTCTTTCCTCCTGAGTGATTTGAAACAAAATTCTTGAAGGCGAGAGAAACACGGCGGCGACAGATACCGCCGAACGAGTGGCGAGGTTAGCGAGGTCACCCGACATTCGGTTCTTTCAGGTCAGCTGAAGCCGAATAATGACGCCTGTTCCGGGACAGCTGGCCGTCCGCGCCGTTTCCTACCTGACAACGCTTGCGGCCGTTGTCCGAAGACGACGATAGACGCGGTGTCCATGGCGCCTTCAACAAGACTGACGGGGTCAGGCTGAGTATCCAGCAGAATGCCCGGCATTTCTATGGATGAGGTTTCATCCTCACTGCGAGAAGTTGTCGGGAACAGCTTTTGATGTTCTGTGTGGAGGGCTCGCCAGACGGCGTCGGCGGTTTCGCCAATACCGTTCCTTTCGACCAATTCCCGCGCCATCGCCGACAGCATGTCATCATCTTCATCGATGCTCTGCAATCCCTCGCCGGCAAACTTGCCCTCCATAGTAAGAGCTACGAGGAGCTTCTTCCCCATGAGGCGCAAACACGAGGTCTGCATTGTTCCTTCCGAGCAAAGAAACTTCACGCGCACTAGCCGGCGCTGGCCGATCCTCCAAGACCTGCGACTGGCCTGTCGCAAGGTGTGTAGCGAATATCCAGACTCGTAGAAAATGATGGTCGGGAAGTCCAGCAGATCCAGACCGGTCTCCACCAGCTTGGGATGGCAGATCACTACTTGCACGCCGTCTTTGACCTGCCTGGCGTACCAGGCCTCGCGCTTCGAGGTATCAACGCTCGCTCGCAAAACACCGGTATGAATTCCCTCGTTGCTCAGAATTCGATGGAGCCGGGCTGTGACGTCGTGCTTCTGCGTGTACACGGCGAAGACCTGGCACCGCCGTCCCTCCAACAGTTCCTTCTTGATCTCCTCGATTAGTTTTCGTTCTTTGGAATAGATCCGGTCCTCGGGAAGGTCACGAGGCTCCGCAATGACAAATCTCACCCTGCGTTTGAGTTCAGGATCGAACTCCGTACCGTACAGCGTCCCAATCCCGTACGGGTGATCGGGATAGAGCAACAGAGTGTTGAGCATCGTGCTCAGCACGGACCGATTGCCCCTGTGAGCTTTCAACGCCTTCCGCATGTCCTCTTCGAGTTCGCTGTACGCTTCCCGCATGGTAGCGTCCATCGGCACGCTCAGATAGGTTTCCTCATATGGAGGAAGTTCCCCGGATATGTCCTCGAGGAACACAAAGGCGCACAACTGCATGAGGAATTCGCCAAACAAAAGTGGTGACGCTCCCGGCTTGCGCCGGACCGTGCTCGTGGCTTTCGCCTTGGAACAGGCGTTGTTGGCGGGTTCGACCTTGGTAATGGTCTCGAGGACGCCGTAATCCTGAATGAACGAACTGCGGCCTGTGGTGCCCCATTCGTAGCCATGCTCCTTCATCCTTCGCGCTTCGAGGCGGAAGAGCGTGTTAAACAGGTCGTCCGCATAGCCACCGAGCAGCGTGCCAGTCAGCCCAACGATTCGGTCGGTGCATGAGGCCAGAGTGCCGAGGGCGTTTCCTTGCGCGGTATCGCCGGCCAGTTGGTGAATCTCGTCACAAATCGCGTAGTCAAACCATTCCGGCATGTAGCGCCCGATGAATTCAATCGGGGCCATGCGCCGGATTTTGTCCGCGTCCGCCTGCCAGAGCGGGCTGTGCAGTGGGCGGCAGGACTTCTCGCCTCTGGTCTCAATGGTTTCGGCAATCTTGACCTTCTCGAACTCGCTGGCAGTGACTCGGCTGTCGTCCACGATCACTGGCTTGCCCGTGTCCGAATTCACCACGCAGCCAAGGTATTGGCCAGAATGTGGCACCCGGTATGCATGGCGCCAGAAGTAACCGAGCTTGGCTCGCTCACGTCCGACGATAAATAGAGACGGCCTCCCGCAGAGCGACGACCAGCGTTTTCGGGAACTGCGCGAATCTCTGCGTAGCCGCAACTCGCTCAACGTTGTTTGCAAGCCTTCCCGCACGATGCGGCCCTGCCTCAACCGCACTTCGTTCACTCCGTGGGCTTTGTTCTCGTCACCGCCATTGCGCAAATCGTCGATCAGGAACACGCGTAGGCCGGGCAATGTCAGAAACGCTTCCCGCGCCCACTTTTCGACTAGGTGTGGCGGAACCATCGCTAAGGCGGTAAACGGACTTCTTTGGCCGTGGACATGGATTGCTCCCAGCGAGATCAGTGTCTTGCCAGTCCCGCACTCCGCCACCACCATCGCCGTCCGTGCGTGCCGCCAGCGTTTGGCCACTCCCATGATGGCGATGGTCTGTGCAGGAAAAGGCGTTCGTAACAGTCCTTCAATCCGAGGTGAAATTGCATCGTCGAATTGGTGAAGCGCTGGATACTCCTGCAGAATGCGGTCTCCCAGAAGGGCCGCGTGGGCGCGCATGTAGTCGTAAATGGTACAAAGTTCGGGCATGGCGATTCCTCGACGGGGGAACGGAAGGACTCGAGCACGCAATTGAAGAGAGAGAAGGAGAACTATCCGAAGTACTCCGCGTGCGTTTGAAACTTTTCCGCAGCTGAAGTCTCTTATTGCGGATGCGATCCTTCTCCGGAGGTGGAGCACGCCGAGATCTCGGCGACTCTTCCCTGGTTTAGATCTCGCAAATTTGTCGGAAGAGGATATACGAATGACTCGGAGTACGCGTTTCCTGTTGACCGTTATTTTGGCGATTGGCGCAGTGTTGCCAACGCTTAGCGAAGCTCAAACCGCCGGTGCCGTATTCGTGATGACTAACAGCGCAAGCAAGAATGAGATTATTGCCTACAACCGCAACGCGAGTGGCTCGTTACAGGAGAGCACTACGTTCCTAACTGGAGGCCGCGGCAGTGGCGGGGTAACAGATCCTCTGGGTTCGCAAGGTTCTCTAACTCTTAGCCAGGATCGATCACTGCTCTTTGCGGTCAACTCAGGTAGCGGTGAGATTTCCGTGTTTCAGGTTCAGGGGTCGACACTAACCCTCGTGGACAAGGCCCCTTCAGGTGGGAGCGCGCCGGTTGCGGTGGCTCAGTTCGGAAGCCTCGTCTACGTGGTCAACGAGGGTGCAGCCAGTAGCGTAGTGGGCTTTCATTTGAATGCGAACCGGAAACTACGACAGATTGTTGGATCCACAACTTTTCTTTCCACTGCCAATTCGGGGCCAGCGTCGTTGTCGTTTAGCCCGGATGGTCAATTTCTATTGGTAACTGAAAAACTTACCAATAGCATTGACGCTTTCCATGTTCAAATCAACGGCACCCTGGCTCCGATCAAGGTCAATCCGAGTGCTGGGCCTGGCGTGTTTGCGGTGCTGTTTGCACCGAACGGCACAGCGCTCGCCGTCGAGACCGGCCCTGCAGGAGGATCCAACGCGTCCGCTATCTCCTCTTACTCAGTTCTTGCCAATGCCAGCCTCTCCCCTATCAGCACCAGCGTTCCGACCTTGGCGTCGGCAACGTGCTGGGAAGCTGTAACCCCCGACGGAAGCTTCGTTTACACCTCCAATGCAGGCTCGAGCACAATCTCCGGATTTGCGATCGGAGCAACCGGAGCTTTGACGCCTTTGGCTGGAACCGTGGTCGGAACGAATCCGGCGGGAAGCACGAACCTCGACCTTGCCATCAGTTCGGATAGCAAATTCCTCTACACGCTGAACTCGGGCACTGGCACGGTGAGTATCTTTGCAATCAATCAGGACGGCACTCTCACCAACCTCGGCGACGCAGACGGCCTCTCTGCCGATGCCGGCTTCAACGGCATCGCGTCGATTTAGTGGGACTTTGTGAGTTGCGGCGTCGCCGCAACTCACTTGTTTCACGCTGATTTGATCGTGATAGATCCGTGGTGACGCGCTTGGTGCTTGGGCGCCGCCTGCTTGCAGGCGCGCTACAAATCGCTTGTTACCCTGGGGGGTAAGCGTTTAACACTTCAAGAAATGAAAGGTTTGCTTCGGGCCCAAGCCCTGCCTCCCAGCGAAGTCATCTTCAGTCCCCTAGCCTCGTAGCAGTCAACTTTTGATCAAATACTGCCTCATGCAGCGGACGCAGGGCGTGTAGCCCTCCCGCATCGCTTCCCTCGCAGTAAGCGTCTGAAGGTGCGCTTTGTCATGAATAAATGGGCAGCCCCGCCTGTGGAAGAGCTTTGCGTCAGTCGAAACCACCACCGCCATTTCCGGAGGAATGCCACTTCCAGGGTTCGCTTGCTGCGAACGCAAGTCAGGACGACTGAAGATGGAGGACTTACCCACCTCAACGACGCCGGCCACCAGAACTGCCGCAGCTGCGGCGACCATCCACCCGAAAAACCCTCGCCGGGTACTGTTCGGTCTATTCTCACCCAACCGCTTTTGCAGTCGCTGGCTGAAACCCAGCGGCACCTCGAGCATCCTTTCATCCCCGTACAACTGCACTACATTGCGCGTTCCGTCTAGCACGGCGGCGCAACGCCGGCAGCCACGGATGTGTTCGTCCACAGCAACCCGCAGGTTCGGTTCGATGTCACCTGCAAGGTAGTTCGATATCTCGCGCCATACCTCTTCGCAGTTGACTACCATGGCTTGGTCCCCTTTGCAAACGGCAACTTACTGCCCCAGGTACCGCCGAGTCCCGGAGCTAGAAGATCGCGCAGCATCAGTCTTGCGCGCAGCAAGCGCGTCTTGACCGACGCGCTTGAGACCCCGAGTACCTTGGCGGTCTCTTCGATGCTCAGATGTTGCATGTCACGCAGCACGAACACTTCCCGGTACTTCTCTCCCAATGAGGCCAATGCCCTGCCCAACCGCAGACGCACCTCTTTTCGTTCCAGGGTCTCCGAAGGGATCTCACGCCAATCCGCGAAGTCGCGCGGTATATAGTTTCCCTCCCCATCTTGATGGTCAACGATCGGCTCAGTCATGCGTGCGTCGTGTTTCCGCATTCGCATCCTGGCCTCATTGACGGTGATCTGGATCAGCCACGTACTGAACCGCGACTCGGAGCGAAACTGCCGAATGTATTTCAGTGCCTTTAGTACCGCCTCCTGCGCGGCGTCTTCAGCATCCGCCTCGTTGCGCAAAATGGCCAAAGCGGCGGCATAAACTCGGCGTTCGTAAGGCTGAATAAGCTTATAGAAAAGGTCATGCTCGCCGTCCCGAATGCGCCGGATCAGCATCTCCTCGCCGAACTGCTCGACGGGATGTGTCAGCGGAGTCCTTTCTCCAGGCATCATTTCCTACCCGCGCTCCCCACCTTCTGTAGCCACACACAGGATTACTCCGACGGATATTCGGGGTCCTTCTTCCATCCCGTCAGTATGGAGACGAAATTGTTCCAGCCATGCAGGACCACCATCACGAGATGTCCGAAGACAAACGCAAGCATCGCCCACATGACAAGAAAATGCCAAAGCCGCGCCAAGCGGAATCCGCCCATCATCCAGACCAACCAGGAAAGCTGTACCGGCTTCCACACGGCGAGCCCGGTCAGCGTCGACAAGACACCCAAAGCGATGGCAAACGTGTAAGCGTGCTTCTGGAGCGGATTGTAGGCTTCTCTTACAGTCGGCTTCGGACCGAAAAGGAAATAGTGGCGCACCATCGGCCACACTCCGGGCAGGTCGCGTCGCACAAAAAGCACTTGCTTGTAGTTCCCGCTGAAAATCTGGTACCCGATGTACACAAGGCCGGTTGCAATATAGATCCACGTAAAGGTGAGGTGCCATTGCAGCGCGCCTCCCAGCCATCCGCCGAGCGCAAAGGCCTTGGGCCAGTTGAGCAAGTCTTTCTGCGGGATCTTTGCCCCGAAGCTAGGAAAAGCGCGGAAAATCTGGAGCCCGCTGCCGACCATTACGAACAGAGAGAAGGCGTTCACCCAATGGCAAAGACGCACCACAAGAGGGTGTTCATAGACTGCCTCGCTTACTTCGCCCGTCTTCACATCTTCGATTGCTATTGTGCGGGTAGCCATAGTCTCCTCTCCAGGCTACAGACCATAGAATTCGGAATAGCCTTGGTCTTCCCAGTAACCGGCCTTTTCCAGTACGTGGCTCACTTTGAGATCGGTAAGGTACTTGGCGTGCTTGTAGCCAATCTTCGTGGGAATGCTCAGACGCAACGGAGCGCCGTGTTCACGCGTCAGGGGCTTCCCGTACATTTCATAGCAGAGCAAAGACTGCGGATGCACGGCGGTAGCCATGTCGAGCGACTCGTAATAGTCATCCGCGCATTCGACGGTCACGAAGCGGGCAGTCGGGTCAGCGCCAATCATCTTGAGGAAGTCGGAGAGGCGAACACCGCCGAACCGGCCAATCGCGTCCCATCCTTCGACGCAAACGTGCCGTGTGTTTTGCGTGAACTTGGGCAAAACCTGGATCTGCGTAAGCGTGTAATCTCCAGGTTTCTGTACCGCGCCGGTCACGGCGAGAGTCCACTTGTCGAAATCCACTTGCGGGTCATCGACGTCGTAGTCGTTAATCGGGAACTTGTCGAAAGGGGTTAGATCGGCCTCAGCAAATGTGGGCGCCAAATGGCCGGAGCGGAAGAGCCGTGCTGAGGCCCAATCGCTGAAGCCAAGACCGGCCTTGAGGAGCGGTTTCTGCAGTTGGGGGATGACAAAAGCGCCCAGCGCCAGCACCGGTGTGAGTTTCAACAACTCACGGCGGCTGATAGCTTTGAACTTGCGGCTGTCGGTTCGTGAGTCCATAATTGCGCTCCCTTGCAGACGACAAGAGACAGAGATTATATGAGATTTCCGAATCAGCAAGAAGTTACAGCCAACCTTTCGGCGTAGAGACGATTAACTGGGGCGGCTCTAGACTCCCAGCACATCGATATACTTCACGCTATCGAAATCAGAAAGGTGATTCGCCGAACGTCTTCGTGAAGGTCCTCGGACCATCGTCTTCGGTGCCTGGAAGTCTGCCGCGTGAACAGGTCGCTGCGTAGACAGAGATGCGTTAGTTCGTGGATTGTCGGCCGTCCGGAAGTCGAGAAGTGCCGGTCCTGCGTCCACACTTAGGAACCTAGCTGGCCGGCAGGAAGAGGTCTTGCAGACTCAAACTAGGCCAGCGCACCGAGCCGGTTTCAGCCGGAAGCTTGACTGCCCCACTCTCAACACCCCAACTAAGCCAGGACAGGAACTGTTGCTTCTGCCCTTTGACCAGCACCGGTGCGCATCCGATACCGAGAGCGCGAATAATCGCTTTATGCGTTTCCAGTTCGCCGACAAACCAGTCCGCCCAGTCCGGCATTCCGGGGATCCCGTGAATATGGGCGAGAGAGGCCCAAATGAATCCTTTTTCCGAGCTTGCAAGCAGAGTTCGTCCCGAACCCGCAGACGTGCTGCTCGAAGCGAACTCCTCTGACAAAGCAATGAGGTGACGCAGGCACTTCTTGCGCCCGGCAAGTTGTATCGAGCCTTTGAAGCACTGTGCGTTTCGTTCGAGACAGATTCGAATCGGCTCTAGACCTGGGCCTTCCACCATGAACCTATCTCCGAGGGAAATCGCCGCGCTGACCGCCGCAACCTGCGTGTCCCCACCGATCACAGAAATGAGATGGGCCTTGGCCTGCCGGGGTGGATCGGGCAACACTTCCCCGATAAAGCGGTCGAGGCGCAGTTTGATGCTGGTGGTAGTCTTCTCCGTGCTCTTCACGTAGGTCAGCCAGCCGAATCGGAGGTGGGCATTTTTCATTCTGCCGCCTCCTTCTTTTCGTGCGTGAGAATCTGGGTCTTGCCGTTGGCAAAGACAAGTGTCAGCTCGTGCGAAAACCGTTCCCGGTCGTGCAGGATCTTGATTCCGTCCTCTTCCTCTTCTTCCCAGTGGTCGGTAAATTTCACAGAGCGCCAGTGGGCAATATGCCGGGCCTCGTTTTCGCCAAACACTCCATTGAGCATTCCGGCAGTACAGAGCAATCCGACGTGTCCACCGTGCAGCGGCGTGAGAGGCCGGCCTCTGACGTCATTCAGCTTCGGCAGAAGCACACGGCCCGCCTGACGGTATGCGGCTGATTCCAGCAACAAGTCTTCCACTTCGTCCAACGGAATGCCCATATTGGTCAGGACAACCGGCTCAGAGGCAGGAGTCTGGTACTGAGCTTCAGGATTGATGCCTAGAGGTTCAAGCTCGGTCTTCGTTGCCAGCGCCTCGAGGTAGCGCATCCCATCTAACAGGGCCGTATCAGAAACCTTTGAGTGGCGTTTGCGGCGCGTTGCCAGCACTACGATCTGCCTGTATTGCAGGCAAGCCAGCTCGGTGAGTCGGAACACTCGCAGATCCGTGAAGTGTTCGGCCAGCAATCTGGCGCATTTCGCCAATCGCAGCTGCGGAATCACGAAGAGCAGCACACCACCCGCTTTGAGCCAGCGATAAGTGTGTTCTAGAAACACCGCTTCCAATCTCTGGTTGTTGCTCTCCCCGTATTCCCAATCGTACGGAGGATTGAGGTAGAGCAGGGACACCGCTTCCGGCGAACACCGGACATCCATGGCGTTGGCTTGCAAGACCTCGATTCCCAAAGCTCTCGCTTGTTCGGCTCGATTGGCGTCGATCTCAATCCCGTAACGATGAGCCATTACGCCATGCAGTAAGTGAGCGATCGCCACGCCATCTCCTACGCACGGATCGAGTGCTGAAAATCGCTCGGGAAAGCTCAGCCAATTCTTCAGTCGCCTGGCCTCGGCTATCGGAAGAGGGAAAAAGCCTAGTTTGGTTTGACCATGGGGACGCACAGGGGAACCTCCTCGACGTGTTTACGGCCCAAAAGCTGCCTG
Organism: uncultured Acidobacteriaceae bacterium; assembly: GCA_963822025.1. Classification (GTDB taxonomy): domain Bacteria; phylum Acidobacteriota; class Terriglobia; order Terriglobales; family Acidobacteriaceae; genus Acidiflorens. Next base: position 1,350,746 of record CAWGFW010000005.1, read on the forward strand.
CACGCCTCCACGTCGACAACGCAATCTCAGAATGTGAGGGAAAGCCAGACGGGTTCTACGGAAGGGTGCTCACCAACTCGGACATCTCACAGAAACGGACAGAGCGGATTTCGTCTTTCTATTTGCCATGCACTGCAGAATCGTGACGTAGCTCTTGAGCGGATAACGCCACCACCTTGCCATCACGCCAAATGTAGAGTGGCAATCCAAGACGAGCGTGCTCGTCGATAACCCCCTCGACAGCCTCCTTAAACGCGATCTCGGCGCGCTTTTCCAGCGGTAGTCGAAGGATATTTTTGGGAACTTGATTCATTCGTCACCATAGCGCTCGATGAGCGCCTCATACTGCTCAAGATCCATTATACGAGGCTTGCCCGTCCTCTCAAAAGCCAACACTTCCGGAGTTCCGGCTGAATTATCAAACAGGTACCAGGAATCAGCGAATCGGCGGTACTCAGCGAAGAAGTTGCGGATCGAACGGGCCGAACCGGCGACGGACCACGGCTTCGGGTACGTCGTGCCCGCCTTTCAACACCCTTTCCCTGACTCTGGATAGCGCAACATCAACACTCTTCACCCATAGGAAGAAAAAATGAACCTCATATCCTTGTTTCTTGAGTTGCCGAATCAGCCTCAAGTAACTCCGACCCGACAAGGTTGTCTCGAAAGCAAAGGTGGCTCGCCGTTGTGCAAAAAAACTGATTTCGCTCAACATCAGCCGGCCAGCACGCACCGCTGCAGATTCGGGAGAAAAAGGAGACATTCCCTGCGCGATCAGGTCGGCATTGATGAAGTTCTTGCAGTCGGCATATTTGGGAAGAAATGTGCGCGCGAACGTCGTCTTGCCGACGCCATTCGGCCCCGCAATGATGTAAAGCTTCATGAGGTTTCCATCCTACCGAATCTCAGTGCCTTCGTCCCGTCTAAGCGGGAGATTTTCGCCAGTTTGGGAACGAGTTCCGTGTCGACTCGCGAAGCTGGTCGATTAGCACCCGAATTCATCTGGCTGCCCCATTGAGCGCCTGCGTCACCAACTCACCAATTCCATCTGAATCGGACACCTCGCTCACGGCGATGAACGAGCAAAGACCGTTCACAGGGATCGGCCGCTCATCTTCAATTCGGTAGCCGCGCTCGATATGTTGTCGTTTTCGTTCTTCAAATAAGTCGGCTCTCGTGGTCACACGAACTCTCATTGCCATCCTCATTTCTCAACCATTGGCGATCAGGTGGAAGTCTGCGTTTGGAGGGTCATTGAACGCGGACCCTAATCTTGGTGTGTGCGTAAGGCCGTTGGGGAACTCTTTGGGGCTGCCTCTGGCTCGTTTTCCCTCGCTGGAACGAGCCTCTCCCAACGGATCGAAAATCTGCGGCAGGGCTGTCCCCCGTCACAGAGCTCAAAAATAAGTTCACCGGAGACATACAGGGCTACGGGCAGGGGAACCACTGGAGGCCGGGGCGCTATCGGCAGAAGTAGGAGGATTGTGCTCGACCATACTGATCCTCCTTTGCTGCTGCTTCGTGCCGAACGCCCGCCGCTTACGCGGGTCCAAATCACAAGCGCTCTGTCTCGAGCGAACGATCTCTTGCCGCGAGAGGCATGGCAGAATCCGCAAACGATTCACGCCAGTTCGGAAACGGGCTCCGGCTTGACCTGCGAAACTCGTTGATCAAATTCCGAATCGCCCGACGGCGATGGTGCAGTGCCTCCACCAACCGATTCAGACCGTCTCGATCTCCTTCGTACCATTCTTCCGGAATCTCGGCAGCGGACTGCCAAATGGTGTGAGCATCCATCTGTTCGGCTCGACTGAGCGCCGGCTGAAACGCGTCCCATCCCATCACAGCTTCGTAAACGCAATTGTTCGCGTACACACCTCGGAGCGGACAATCTGGGAAACTCCACTCGCCGGCGTTGAAGCAGTACCCCTGGTCGATGAAGGTTGCGTGGTGGCGCTGGCTTCGCAAGGTCTTGCGACAGAAAATCGCCTGTCGTCCATCGCTGTTGCACGTCCATTTGTCTAGGACAAGGACCCGAGGGAAATCCGCAATATTAAGAACCCTCTCTAGCAGTTCGTGGGGCAAGTAGTCGAATGTCATGCCAGGACTCTCGCAGCCCACGTAGAGCGATCCCAATTGCTTGCCACTCCGGCATGGAATCGTGGCGCCACCCAGACTGATTCGGAGTCCCTCTGTGTGTTCGATGAGCCAATCGGAAACTTCAATCACTTCCACCCGTGGCATCGACAGCCCCAGCGCCCGACCCAGGTTGGTGGCTAACATCTCGTTCGCAAGCACTCGGATGTGCTGGGGATTGTTCTGGAATTTCGTGACGTAGCAGGCCCCGTCAGATGCCCTTAGCAGGTGGGCCTGTGCGCCGCCCCGGAGTGGCCGCAAGTGTTGGACCGCGGAGATGCAAGTCTTCACAAGCACCTCCTTTGCTGTTGGTCGACAGCATGTTGCTGGATAGCGATGGATTGGGGAACGGCGCGCGTGAGACCGGAGAGGGTGTGTTCGGTGGGTCTGCTTAGCGTTGAAGAGCTACTGTGCTCTCTCCATATTCTTTCAGCTTGCGGTAGAGAGTGGTCTTACCGATGCCGAGCAGTTTCGCAGCCATCAACTTGTCCCCGTGTAACTGCGCAATGGCCGCGAGGATGGCCTGCTTTTCCAGATCGAAGATGGGTGCAATTCTCCCTTCTGGGCCGCCGTTAGACGGTTGCGCGGCCGCGCCCCGGATGGAACCTGGCAGATCGGCGCTGCCGATCACTGGACCGGAATTCATGGCGCAGCATCTCTCGATGCAGTTTTCCAGTTCCCGCACATTGCCCGGCCAGTCGTAGGCCAGTAGCGCTTTCATGGCATCATCGCTCAGTTCATGCTTCCTCCCGGAAACACGCGAAACGCGGGCGACAAGAGTCTCAGCGAGAAGCGGAATGTCCTCACGCCGCTCCCGCAACGGCGGAATTCGCAAGCTCAAGACATTAAGGCGGAAATACAGATCGCGGCGAAACTCACCTTGAGCGACGGCCTGCTCCAAGTCGCGATTCGTTGCCGCCAGAATGCGAACATTGATGGGAACTTGCTTGGTGCTGCCGACTGGCCGAATCTCCTTTTCCTGAAGAGCCCGCAGCAGTTTCGCTTGAAGATCGACGGATAGTTCACCCACTTCGTCCAGAAAGACTGTTCCGCCTTCGGCGATCGCCAGCAGTCCTGGTTTGGATTGCGTGGCACCGGTAAACGCGCCCTTCACATATCCGAACAGTTCAGTCTCGATCAGGGTAGGAACCAGAGAGCCGCAGTCCACTGGGATAAATGGCTTGTCACGAAATGGGCCGGAATAGTGGATGGCGCGGGCAACCATCTCCTTGCCGGTGCCACTCTCGCCGAGAATTAAGACCGGGTGAGCACTCTGCGCTGCCTTACCGATGATGCGATAGAGCGTATCCATCTCCGGCGCACGGCCAATGATGCTGCCAAAACCCTTGTCGGACTTGATCCTCTCACTGAATCTGCGATTTTCGACCTTGTGCTTGAGGTGGGCTCCTACTCTTTCCAGCAGGAGCTTCAATTCTCGCAGGCTGAAGGGCTTGGCCAAGTACTCGTAGGCGCCATTCTGCATCGCCTGCACTGCCGAATCGACGGTCGCATTCGCGCTGACGACAATGACCTCGATATCTGGACGTCGATGCTTGATCTCGCGCAATATGTCCAGCCTGCCTGCGTCAGTCAGGTTCAAATCAAGAAGGACCATATCGATAGCTTGGGAGCCGATCAGCCAAAGCGCCTGCTCGGCGGACTGAGACGTGCTTGTGTGGTATCCGAGAGCAGTAGCCGCTTCGCGGCTGGCGTCGCGGACCAAGCGGTCAGCGTCCGCGATGAGCAGGTTAAGTAATGTGGGGCTCTCAGACGGAGGAGGATTGGAAGGAGCAAATACACCTGGTGCTATTGCTGCTGTCATAACCAGATACCTCGTTGGGCGGTGGAAGGTGTAGGCAGTCACAAACACTGACTTAGTTCTTCAACGGACAAAGTCGGAGTTGGGCTAAAGGCAGCGGACCGGAACACACGACGAAGCGTGCTCCCGCATTGATACTCTGGGAAGTAAGTCTCGTTAGGAATGGAGTTCTGAATCGTCCTGTTCAAGACGGCGACCATACATCCAGCGGGCAGGCTTGATTTGTGACAGCCAGTCTTGAGCGGTAGGTATCCGCCCCAAGTCTTCCTTCACGTGCTGCTCTCCGACGTAACGCACTGGGACCCGCTCTCCGTCGCTGTTGACGATGGTGACGCCAAAGATGCGTTGCGCTAAGAAAATGCCTTCAGCGTGGTGTCGAAGCGCGCGATGCCTGAAGTCTGTGAAAAACGACTTTGATTCGTCGAACCAGTTGTGGATCGCTAGGTAGTCCTCGGCCTTGCCGCCAAATTTCCGGGCACTGCTTTCCGCGTGTTTCAACGGGTGGGCCATGACTACACCTCGTAGGTCGAGGTCGTGTAGTCCTCGAAGCGGTCATTGCGTTCAACCGTGATCTTACGGGTTTTCACGTTCAAGATCACGTCGCCGAAGCCTCCACAACCATTCTCATACCCGTAGGGAACAAGAGCCTCAAAATGTTCCTGCAGGTGCGAGAAGTTGGCGGCCTGAACTTCGCTTTCTTCGTAAGCGTAATCCTCGGTGGCGTAGCACTTGATGTCTTCGTTCACGCCTTCATCGCCTGAGCCGTCGAAATGCACCGCTACAAACGTGATTCCGGCTTCGGCTAATCGGTCGCATTCTGCGAGGATCGCTGCCTTGGCTGCGGCTTGCTCGGGTGAAAGTGATTGCTCTGAGTTTGACGGTTCGTTTTCCATGGGATTTTCCTTTCAATGTCGGAAACTACGCTGCGACGGAGTAGCGGATGCGCTGATGAGAACGGTGAGGCAAAGCCCGCCAAGAGCTGGTGATGTTTCCTCCCCGGAAAGGGGTCTACTGTTTCACTACTTCTCCTGCGCGGCTGTTTCGAGCGCAAGCACGATCTCACGCAAGGTTTGAAGGTTGTCCACCAGGTCGATGGACTGCAACTTCAGAGAGCGGAGTATTTGTGTCAGCGCTTCCGGCCCGACACGTTCTAGCGCCGCATCCAGTCGGCGGAAACCTCGTTCAGCCGCTTGCATGTGCGCCAGCACCTTCTGTTGGATCGCTGGGTCCTGAATATCCTTCGGATTCCACACTCTCGCTAGGGTCTTCAACAACCCGCGATACATGCGTTTCCCCAGCGCTTGTTCCATCTGCTCGATCTCGCGAACGAGGCTGGCGCCGTGGTCGCTCGCACCGTTGCCCTTGCGATGGCCATCGCCATTTCCGTCGTTTCCAGCAGTTGTTCGCTCGACCGGCTTCGAATCCTCCTCCGCGTAGGGCCGAAGACCACGGCGCCATCCTTCAGGCGTTGCCCAGTCCGTCCAGTTTCGGAATCAGTCTTAGGCCGCTTGCGGTCGTCCAGGTCGACCCACGTCCCAGTGAAGTAATACAGATACCGCCCGAGTCCAAAACAGGAACAGGCCCTTTTGAAAGATTGCGCTTCCGCAGCCGTGGCAGCGTTATCATCGTCGGCCCACTCTTCTCCCGTGGCCGAATGCGAACCCAAACCGAAGATGGTCAGCTCACAAGTGACCAGCACTTTCGCGACAATCTTCTGATCCTTACTCCGCTCAAAATTCGCACTGGTATGAATTGTGTATCTGCGTGTCCAGCCCGCCGGAGTAACCAGCGTATTCAGACGATCTGTGTAAGCTCTCTGGTCGGCGTAGGGCATAACCTGGCCACGCGGCGATCCGCCCTTGCTGGTGTTGGTGACGCGCCATTCGATCACTGACAGATGGAAAGGCACTTCCAGATTAGCGATCAGTTCCTTGATCTTTGCCGCGTTCAGCGTCAGCGCAGTGGGGATGTTTGTATCGCTAGCCGGTGGAGCAATCTGCTGCACTGCCGTGGTGGGGATATTTGCGGAGTCATTGGCGTGTCCGTTGGCTGGGCTCATGACAGCTCTCCCTTCGTAAGGATGTGCAGGAATCTCCCAAACGTTTCAGAATGGAATATCCTCGTCCACAATTTCGCCGGAGCCAGCGTGGGAAGGCTGGTCCTGATTCCCGTTGTGCGTCGGACGTTGGTGGTCGCCGCCGCTATTTTCCCGCGGGCCGAGCAGCAGCAGGTCGCGGGCGACGATCTCAGTGCGGTATTTCCTCTCTCCGCTCTGCCGATCCTCCCAGCTTGAGGTCTGAAGCTTGCCCTCGACGTAGACTTTGGATCCTTTGGCAACGTACTCCCCAACGATCTCCGCCAGACGCTGCCAGGCCACGATGTTGTGCCACTCCGTCCGATCCTGCCATTCGTCGTTGCGATCTTTGAACCTTTCGTTGGTAGCGAGGCTGAAGTTGGCGACCGGAGTGCCGCTCTGTGAATACCTGACCTCAGGGTCTTTGCCAACGTTCCCAACAAGGATGACTTTGTTTACGCTCTTTGGCATTGATGCCCTCCTGTCACTTGAAAACTTGAAAGTGGTCAGAGAGCGATCTCGCGACCGAATCGGAGCGAGTGGAAAGCGGGGGATTAATAAAGGTATTCCAGACAAGATCGAGACGGGCTGCTTAAGAGAATTCCGGGCGGAGAAAACAGCCGTTATTGCGGGCTTGGAGAGTCGTTGATCTGCGCACACAAAATCTCTACCTGCCGGACGTTGTTCACACCAGGTCAGAGCCGCAATTAGTTGCCTGCTGTCAGCAGTTCGCAATTCGCGGGCATCCAAGAGGCGCCAGGCCAGATTGCTCACATGAGCACGGGGAGGATCTTGCGTTTGCGAGCCAGAATCGGAAGAGGGCATGTTGCAGCTTATTTTTCTGGCTTTGCTGCGTTCGAATTCCGCTTAAGGTCTGTCAGATCGCTGTCACGACCTAAAGCACGCTTGTTGGTCAAAAGATCATCCAGGGAAATGAAATGCACCGGAACACCGAAGAAACTGCTTGCGACCTTCTTTTGCCACGCGTCGGAGAACTCGACGGCAGTGATTTCGGTAAGAATATCAACGCGCACGGGAGCGACTCCAATTTGGTAGACCACCTGCTTTCCGGTGAATGTTTCTGCATTTATCCCATCATGATCCAGAGGAGCCCCGAACTGTTTGAGCGCTGCGACTACTCGGATTGAATTCTGTGCTGAATTGCGTACCCACACATCGAGATCTTTCGTATAACGCGGCTCGCCGTACTTCATCACCGCGTAGCCACCGACAATCAAGTACTCAACTTCGAATTCGTTTAAGAGTTGTAGCAGTTCTTTGTAGTGTGGGCTTTCTGCCATGGTTGATTTCCTCAGCTAATTCGACCATTTCCCATGCAGCCGCAAAGATGGCCTCATCTCCCTGCTCCTGCCAAAACTCGATGTCAAATGAACGATCAGGGAACCCATGCTCCACCAGCCGTGTTTTCCACGAAGAATTTTCAGGAAGGCTCATTTCACCCTCTTCGACTCACAACTCTAAAGTCAGGATATCAGCATGAAGGGCCCTGGCTTTATCTTCCGGCTCGACCTTTGCTGGGCCGGGATTTCGCATCTCCAGCGACTTCCAGCGTCAATCACTCGCGCGACGATCTGACGGCGAGAGTGTCGGGGATCCAGTCCAAGGGAAACAGTTGGAAGATGAAGATGAACGCCGCGGCCGTGTTTAGGAATTGGTGGTTGAGCTTTCGAAAGCTAGTTACGCCCTTAATATGTTCACGGCTTGGACAGGATTTTGTCGCACCTTTCTGCCAACAGTCGTGCCAGGATCTCCGAATCGTGGGCGGCATCTACTGGGTCGCGACACAAAGCGGAAAGAAGCGTCGTTTTAAGCCAAAAAGAAGCGGCAGGGTCGGCAAGAACCTCATCAATGCTAGGCAGGTCGCCTGCAGTAGGGCCGTTGCTCATCCACGACTCCTCACGCCGCTCCGCTCGCAACTGCATCGACGCTTGATCTCCGCTCGTCGGTTGCAACAAGAACGTTGGGATTATCAGTCCGGTCCGGGGCAATCAGCTTAGGTCCGAGCAAATGACAATGACGGCAGCCGAGACAGCACACGGCAGACGTGATTCGAGTGGCAGCATCTTGGAAGTCGTTTGGCAACACCACACATTCCCCCGCCCGAGTGTAGAAAACCGGACAGACGGTGCCGCGGAACGCGGCGTCCTTTCCCCACAGTTCCATCTCCAGGCCGCCCCTGTCGGCCATAAAAGAGGACCGAGCTTTCGAGCCGCGGTCTCTGGCTGTCGCCCGATTTTGCCAGTTGGTGCCGGGTAATGAGCAGATCGTAGGTCCGCTCTATCCGAAGCATTTGCACCCGGATCAGTACTGGCGCGACCACGATCGCGTGCACGCCATTTACTCCGATGCTGTCCACGCGCTGCAGCCAGGGCAATGCGTTGCCTTGTTCATCTACGAAGCTCGCATACCCGCCCACCTCCACGACCGCTCCGCCTGATTCGACTCCACGAAGCACGTACTTCTTCGCCAAGTGCTGATGCTCGATTGATACCGTAGGCTGGCAGTAGATGCCGGCGGTCCGCAGACACTTCAACGTGATCGGTGGGAGCCGTAGTCCCTGCCGTGCCAGGATTTCGGTCTCCAACCGTCTATTGTGCGTCGTGAGCTGAGATTCCATATTCAACCGGCCCTCCTGACTCGAATCGGGTGTCCCAAAGCCGCGCGGATCATCTCCTTGGTGCATCCGGCCCAGCACTTGTACTTGCGCGGATCCGAAACTGAAATGGCGAGATTGTCGCCGCCGCGATCTCGTCCATGTTCCGCGCATGACGGACAGCGTGCCCAGTAGTTTCCGCCACGCTTCGACGTCGGCCGAACGTGATCGAGAATGCGGAACTGTGGGCGCGCGGGGTCGTATGGAGGCAGCTCTACTTTTGGCTTGGGGCGAAATTCTTCCGGCATTTCGAGTCCATGAATGAAGCCGCCCATCTCGGTCTCCGTGATCTTTCGCAGGCGCTCAAGGTAGTCAAGTTGCGCCTCGAGCTGGTAGTCCGCGCCATAGAACCAATAGCGCCTTTCGGTAGCACGATGGATTCCTAGCGGCCCCCGAATAGCATTTCCGAATTCGTCGGGACCGAGTTGATCCTGCCGCGGAAATACCTCGATTCCTTCCGCCAGACCAGAGGCGCCCTTTACCGGCACTTTCAATCGGCGAGCGAGGTTGTAGATGTAGATCCGGCAGTGTCTTGCAAGTAATGGCTTCTCCGCGAAGATCCAGAGGTGAGCACCGCGACGGGACTTTTCGAGCGCCGCCTCAACTCCGTCCTGGTGCAGCTCCCATTGCAACTTCAGAAGATCCTCCAGCGCATTTTCATAGTCAGCGTCAATTACCACCCACTTGGAGCGCTGCGTCTTCGGATTAAGCGCGTACAGGCCAGCGGTCAGCTGACCGTTCAGATGCTCGCGAATGGTCTGGAGCGACAATCGCCGATCCTGCTTCGGACGATAGTAGTAGTGCTTCCCGTTCGCGCCCGGTTTGTGAGACTGCAGGGTGTAGGCCAGGCGATTTACGAACAATGCAAAATATCGCTGTGCCGTTTCCGCGCTCGCTTGGCCTACTCCTTTCATAAAGTCCACCTCTCTAAGCTCGCCGTCACGCCATCCCAGGTTTCCCAACGGCCTTCCGGAGAAGCACCGGATGTGCCGTCCATGAAACAAGGTTGTACTCCGTGACGAGTTCGTCGAACTCTGCTGCGGTTAGGCTGTCGTCACGTCCTTCGTCGAAGACCACAAAGTAGAAGACTTGCAGTTCGCGGTCGTACAGGTAAATCGCGCCGGACGCGGGATCGTCGGGCACGGTCTGCAGCAACAAAACGCCTTTCGGCATTTCGATCCAGCGAGAAGCCACCCCCTCGCCAAGGGTGATAAAGACTTTCATCACGTGGTCGACATTGGCCTCCTTGCGCAGGCCAATGTCCTCTGCGGTAAACAGCGGTTCAAAACTTACTGCTCCTCTGCTTTGAGACATGATGTGCTCCTCCTAAGTTGATCTGACTTGCCCTGTCGTCCACGGAACAAGCACGCCAGAAGTGACAGACCGAAGCGCACTCCTTGCGTCGAGTCCTGCATTTGAAAAACCGGACAGAAGACTGTGGTTATCGGCGATTGACCTCCCGATGTGGACAGCAAGGGGACTGCGGCGACTGGATACAGTTCTGAGTTAGGCGAAAACAAGGAGCGCGTCAACGCGTAGGAATAACGTTTGTTCCCTCGCGGACGTGCACACCAATGTTCGACGAGATGCACCATTTGCGCGTCGATGTTAAGACCATTGGTGCTGGAGTAATGCTGAGCGTCGAAAGCACGATCCACAAAGGGCCGCGAAAGAAACCACCAGTTGGAGCCAATGAGCGAAACGCGGATCGCGCGAGCCGCGGGGAGTCCGGCCCGATAGGACTGCTTCAAAGCACACGCATACGGACGTTCTAACAAAGTCAAAACCAGAGGGTAGTCAGAACGCAAGTGGCTGAACGGAGGCATGTTATCGAACCCCCAAAAAAGGCAAACCTACGGCGTCCCGACCGCGTAAAGACGACGCGCAAACGGCAACGACAGGCCAAAGAGAAGGCAATGCTGAGGCGATCGATTGAAACCTCATTGAAGCAGCTCCCGGAATCTGGTCCCGGTGGCGTCCCCGCGGACAAAGACCCTGGTTTCAAGAAGTGTCTGCGCAAAATCCTTGGCGTTGGCAAATGCCAGCTTCTTGGGCACGGATTCCAACTCATGTACGAGATGAACCAGCACTTCCATTCCAGATGTCAAATACAAGATGCAGGCGATTTGGCGCTCAGCCTGAAGTGCGGCGCGCACGTGCTCATATTGTTTCGAACTCTTTAGAGTGCGCTCGTATTCGAGTGCAAAGCGTGCTCTGTTATCTCCAACCCACACGTCGACTATGGCGTCGTAGTCCTTCTCGTAAGGAGACCGCGAAATCGTGTTGAAGGAAGCGATTTCGACTTCCGATTGCCAACTGGCAAGCTGGTTCTTGTGCGCCAAGGCGATCTGGATTGCGTTTAATTCGAGCGCATGAAAGACCTGGGAAGCATGAGGAAGGTGCTCCGTATTCGAGTGCAAGACTGTGGTGAACTGGCCATGATGTTCGAGCAAGGCAAGGCCTTCTTTGGTGATTCGATATACCGCCGAACCTGCGCAAAAGACGCCGCCACAGATGCTGACGTGACCCGACTTAAGCAGCCGTCTGACGCGCCAGTTAAAGCTGTCTCGCGAACGATCTGAGCCTCCAAACTTCATCAACTCAAACAACTGGTTATGGCTGACGAACCGCGAGTTGCGGACCTGACGCAATAGAGGGATGTCACGTTCCGGGTTAA
>CAWGFW010000006.1:0-77327 GCA_963822025.1 uncultured Acidobacteriaceae bacterium
ATCCCGTCGGGGACGCCAACCGCAATTTCGGGGTGAGTCAGTCTTTTTAGTTGTTGAAATAGCGTAGGGTTAGTGGTGTTCAAAAACTTCTGACTTTGGTCGTACGCCACGCCCTCTCGGAAAAGAAAATTTTGAACACGTAGTTTTTGCTCAGCACCGGCTCGTTCCCACGCCGCTGATATATCCAGCAGCACGAGCTTCGAAAACCGCAGGAAGGCGTCAAGCGTTCGGCGCTGCGAGTCCAAAGCGCGTATTTTCTGTACAACCATCTCAATCTCAATATCGAAGTCTACATTGGCTTGAGCGTAGTCAGCTTGGCTGACATCGCCGCGAAGCCTAGCCCTGAGGAGTTCTGCCTTAAGTTTTTTCTGCTCCTCTAGGCGGGCGTTTAGTTCCTTGGTGGCCATGCCTGAATCGCCCTGCCTCTGCGCCGCCCAGACCTCGGCTGCAATCGCAGGGAACTGGGCAACGGTTGCCGCTTCGGGTCGTAAGGTTCCGAGATATTCGACAAATTCAGATTCCAGTATTAGCTTCGACACCCTTACCGCGCGGCATTCGGCATTGCGGCACCAGTAATTTGCGTAGTGCTTTCTCTTGCCTTTGTTCATTCCACCCGTGAGCGGAGTGCCACAGACACCGCATTTCACAAAGTGTTTCAACGGGAATACAGGGTTTTGCTTTCGCTTCGGCGCACTCGACAACTTGCGGCCAGATAGCACTCGTTGCACGGCATCGAATAAATCCTGACTCACAATTGGGGCGTGCCGTCCCTTTACAAGTTCAGGCACACTCGATGAGTAAACCCAGCCTGCGTAGATTGGCTTACGCAGGAGAGCGTCAAGGGTTTGTGCGGTCAGATTCTGCCCACGCTTCGTCTTTAGGCCCTTGTCGGTGACGATTTGCAGAACTTGAATCTTGGTGTAGCGGCTAGTCACATACAACTCGAAGGCCTCCCGCACCAGGGGCGCGGACAACGGATCGGGCTTGATGTTTGCACCATCGCCAAGTTTTAGATCGTTCAGGTAACCGAGAGGCGCAGCCCACGGCCAGCGGCCCGCCCGAACGCTGGCGGCGGAGCGATCTTTCATTTTTTCAGACAACGCGTCGGAGAAATATTGATTGAACACGCCATGAACACCCGCCGCCATGCGTCCAGCCGCCGTGTTGTCAACGTTTGGTTCGGCCACCGACAGCAGCGTGATCCCGTTCTCCCGCAACTCGGCAAGGGCAGCACCCTGATCGGCGACATTGCGAGCAAAACGGCTCAAAGATTCCACGATGACGTAGCCGATTCTTTTGCGGTGCGACTTACAGTACAATAAAAAGCCAATTACATTCCTCCTTTATTGATCTATTTCGTATTCCCGAATTTTATCCGGGAGTGAATTTCTTAAAAACTGGATGGTTTACGAAACAAATTGTGATAAACTCCTTGCATAGTATTTACGCAAACCTGCGAATAAACGCTTAGAAGCTCAAAGCAACCGTAAATAAATTGGCCCCGTTGCAAAAAATCAAAATGCACTCTTGCTAAATCAATCAGGCCGTTCGAGATGAAATATTTGCGATGTTAACACTTTTTAACTTGACACCGACTGCGGGAATGACCTAGATTTTCGCGCACGGTTGATCGCGAGGGGGCCAACCGAAAATTACTTGTGAGGTGGGCCAATGGCTCGCTGCAGGTTTACTGCGCCCCTCATCCTCCTTCTAGTGTCCGTAGCATCCGCTCAGACTCAACCACAAAGTGATCCACAGGCGGTGTCTTTTGCGTTGCAATCAATCGCTGCATTGACTGGTGGAACTGCCATCAGCGACGTGACCCTGACTGGCAGCGTCACATGGTCGGGCGGGGCAGTTCACGAGACGGGCACAGTCACAATGCTTGCATTAGGCACAGGCGAAAGCCGGATGAACCTCGCGTTTCCGAGCGGAACACGCGCGGAGATTCGTGACGCTTCAACGGGCGTCTGCCTGCCCCGATACGCAGACATTCACGCGGGGACATCCAACTGGCGGTGGCCCCGGTGGCGGCCAGGGTGGTGGCCCGGGTGGCAGCGTCCCATATAACCCCGGAACGCCAGGGGGTGGCGGATACTGGAGTTGTGTCACCTCCGGTGGCACCACCGCGTGCATGTGGAACTCCTACTGACGATTTCGCTGCGGCGCGCACGCGGCTTGCAGGACTTTGGTCGGGCACTGGCGAGGGATAGGCAACCTCCACGATGCCAGGACACTTAGACCGCAAGATTGAACAATGAAGAAAAAATCACAACTCGGGCCCTGGATTTCCAGCTCTACAGTTTCTAGCTTTGTAATTCAGCAAATCATCTCGACGGCTGGAGCGATGCTGCTCGGAGCAATTGTTACTCTGATACTGGCTGCGCTGACGGCTGCTTTCACGAAGGGCAACTCAAGCGGGAACTTCGTCGATCAACTAGCGCATCAGTACATTTCCAGAGGCATGGACCAGCCGTACTACGTTGCGCCGGTCCTAGTGGGGTTCGCTCTAGGCACGCTCAGTCGCCATTTCTTTCGAAAAGCAGGGACGCAGTGGTTGTGGGTTTTGCCTCTCTGCATTCTGCTCTGGAGCATCTATACTTGGAGGACTGGCGGTTACGGCACGTACTGGCAGAGTGTCTGGGATAACTATTTCGGTTCCGACTGCGGAGGTTCAGAGTGCGCTTATGAGTTTTTTGTTACCGTCCCGTTCTACACATCCTTAGCTTACAGTGTCGGTTGGCTCGGCCGAAGTTTGCTAACCTCGAGAACAGGGCGGCCGGCACAGGACGATTGAGCGGGGAGGGATTGCCCCTGTCCCCCGATACTGGACGACGCGCATCAGCTGATACCTAGCGGTCGACTGAAGCCTATGCCCCAATTGATGACAAGCATCTCTCGCGAGCTTGCAATGGGACCAGGAACGCCAGGCTATAAGCGCAGGAGGACGGTGGATACGCATTGCCGAGAACATCGTTTTATTTTGAGCGTAGTAACGCTATTTCTTAGTATCTCTTTCGTCTTCTTCGCATGGAACTCCACGCTCGCACAACCAGCGTCTCGATGGAACGGCCCTCTGAAACGATACCCTCCTTCCCCGACTCGTCGAGACAGTTCGTCCTCTTCGCACGAGCGAACGCTAGCACCAAGATTCCGGGGATGGCGTCACACTCCGCGAGCCGCAATGCTGGGGCACGAAAGTCATGGAGTAGTCGGTCCTTCCGCCGTCACTCGCGCGGCAACAACCCACCGATCCAATAGATATGCTAGTCAGGTCGCTTTGCCTCCCAACGGGTTTGCTTTCCGCCCCAGCTTGCTTGCCGGTCAGATTCCGACCGCTGTCGCGACGGGAGACTTCAACGGTGACGGCAAACTGGATTGGGCCGTTTCAAACGGGCAAGACAACAGCGTTTGGCTCTACCTCGGAAACGGAGACGGCACGGCAAGTTTGCCAACGATTCTCCCGACGACTGGCATTGCACCCGCGTGGATGATCGCCACCGATTTGAACGGCGACGGCAAGTTGGACTTGGTAGTCGCGGAAGCCGACAGTTCAACCATCGGAGTGTTTCTCGGAAACGGTGACGGAACTTTTCAGACAGAAGCGCGGTATTCCGTCCCGGCCGCACCGTTGTTTCTTCTAGCTGGAGATTTTACCGGCGACGGCAAGGTAGACATCGCTGCGGGCATGATCGGCGCTACGACTACCGGCCCGATTGCCGTGCTGCCTGGCGACGGGCAAGGCCACTTAGGGACGGCTGTGTTCACAGGCGATCCGAATGCTTCGGTTGGCTATTGGCTAGCGGCAGCCGACCTGAACGGCGATGGAAAATTGGACTTGATCGTCGTGGATCCTGACGACGGGCCACCTCACGGCGGAGCGCAAGCTTATTTGAACAATGGCAATGGAACGTTTACTGCTGGACAGGTCCTCTTCGTAAACGATTTTCTTCCACCGCCTACTCCCTCCGACCTTGCCTTGAGTGTCGCAATCGCAGACGTCAACAATGATGGCTGCCAGGATGTTGTGATGACCGATTCTTATGGGCTGGCCTATGTATTCGACGGCAACTGCAATGGCACCTTTGTCACTCCCGGCACAACATACGCGCTTGGAGATATTGGGGGTGCAATCCAGCTTGTGGACGTAAATGGCGATGGTGTGCTGGACTTAGTAACTTCTGGCGTCCTGCTAAGTGGAGCGGGAGGCCCTGGGCTGGGATCCGTAGCGGGGAATGAAGTCTCTGTGCTGTTCGGGGATGGCAGTGGTCACTTCGGAGCCGGACGGACTTATCGAGGCGATCTCTCGATGTATAGCATGGCCGTCGCTGACCTGAACGGCGATGGATTCCCGGACTTGGTGACTGCTAATCAGGGTAGCAACACGGCTACGGTGTACATGAACGATGGCAGCGGTGGATTCGGCGATCCGCAGGGCGAAGCATTTGGCTATAACAGCGGACTGACGAATGCCCCGGACAGCCCTTTTGTCTTTGCCGATGTCGATGGCAACGGGACGCTCGATATGGTGCTGCTGGAATCGGCCCAGCATTACGGCGAAACGCCGCTGGAAATTGCCACGCTGTTGAATGATGGCACAGGAAAATTTTCGCCTCCGATTCTTACACCGGCTTGGCCATCAGGTGGAACCCAGATTCCCGGCAGTTTGACCTTGGCAGATTTCCGAAACACGGGTCATCCCGACATCCTGATTCTCGGGAACACCTTCGCAACGCCCTTCATATTCTTTGCGCCTAACATTGGCGGTGGGCAATTCGGCCAATACACGATGACCACACCCGCAGGAGCGCAAGGCCCGATGGCGGCCGGCGATTTCAACGGCGACGGAAAGCTGGACTTCGTGACCGCTTCTATCCCGGCTAGCCCAACGCCTTCCGAAGTGTTGACTGTGTTCCTAGGTAACGGCGATGGCACTTTCCAGACCGGGCAAAGCATTACATTCGAAACGGGGAGCAATCAAGCTGAACCGACGCTCGTCTATGTCGGAGACTTCAACCGTGATGGCAATCTCGACGTGTTGGTTCTGGGTGGAGCGCAAGGCGGCACGCTTTATGAGTTTCTCGGAAACGGCGATGGAACATTCCAAGCAGGCAAGCCGCTGTTTGCGACGTTTGGAGCCTTCGTTCTAGCAGATGTGAATAACGACGGCTGGCCCGATATTATCGCTGCGACCGACGCCTACGGAAATCCCTACGGAGGTGGCGGTGACTACCTCGCGATTGGCGTGTTTTCGGTTTTCCTGGGACAACCAGATGGGACATTTCAAAACAGCGAAACCTATTCACCGTATTTGTATACGTTTTACGAGCCGACTCTTGATGGACCTTATGTTACCCTGAACCCGTTTCCGGGAATTGTTGGCGATTTCAACGGCGATGGAAATCTCGATGTGGCCGTTTTTCCTGATCCCGTTGCCCAATCGAGCGAGATGCAGATTCTCTATGGCAACGGAGATAGCACGCTTACTCCCAGCTATGTCAGCTATCCGCTGGGCAAGTTTTGGCTTCCCCAGTTTGCCGCAGATGTGAACGGTGACGGACGAGCCGACCTCATTGAACTCGACAATTACACAACGTCCTTCAATGTGGTCAAGTCTGTCTCTCCTGGTCCGGCGTTGCAACTTGAGCTGTTGACGACCCCGGTCACCGGCAATACGGGATATGGACGCGTAATCCTAAACACGCCCTCATCATCGACAACAACGGTGTCACTGACTGCCAGCAGTCCCGGCGTGAGCGTCCCGAACGTCGTCATCCCTGCGGGTTCAGTGAGCCAGGATTTTCAGTTTTCGATTGGTAACGGTTTTAATCCGCAAGCGGTCTTTTCTATTCAGGCGCAAGTCGGCAGCGCCACAGTCACCGCCAATGACTACGTCGCGTCTCCAGCCGTGCCAGTTATCGAGTTCCAGCCGACAGGTTTGCTCTTCACCGGAGTACAACTGGGCGCTACGAGCGCTCCGCAAACCTTGACGCTGAAAAACCTGGGCGCAGGGCCGCTGACGATCAGTGCGATCGAGGTGGGGCTGTGGTTTTCAGAGACCGACAATTGCGGTAGCAGTTTGGCGCAAGGTGCGAACTGTACGATTCAGGTTACCTTCACATCTCCTTTTCTATCTGCTGCCACAGGCACACTCACCGTCTACGATAATGTTTCCGATGTGAGGTTGAGTGCCGCGCTCGAGGGATTCAGCGTTTCCACGCTTCAAATTTCACCGTGTTGCTTGAGTTTCTCTCAACTCCTCGGTGGAACCAGCCCGTCACAAAACGTGACTCTGACGAACGTCTCAACTATGCCGATTCAGGTAGACAGCGTCGTTGCTACAGCGGGTTTTTCCGCCACAAACCAATGCTCCACGATTGCCGTCGCGGGACAATGCAACATCATGGTGACGTTTACTCCGACGGCTTCTGGAACGACGGTTGGAAGTCTAAGCATTAGTACCAATGTGCCGAATACCACCGCCTTCGTCGTACCGCTGAGCGGGAATGCTACCGACTTCTCACTGGGGTCAGCAGCCTCAGTAACGGTCGCCGCCGGCCGAACTGCAACCTACAACCTCAGCGCAACGAGCATTGATGATTTTTCAGGCAGTATAAGTCTCTCCTGCGGCGGCGGGCCGATGGGTACGACCTGTAAGGTAACTCCGTCCTCGTTAGCTTTGAGCAGCGGCGGTTCCAATTTCTATTCGGTTATCGTGACCACGACTGCGAACTCAATGGGCTTGAAAGTCGGAACCAGCCTGCCGGGGGGGCAAGGGGCTTTGCTCGCCGGGTTGTTATGCCTTCCGTTGTTGGGAATCGTGATTCGGCGCCGTCGAGGGCGCAACGTTCGTCGGATTATGGCAATCGTGTTCCTCAGCTGCCTTGGTGTGGTCTTAGTTTCTTGTGGCAGTGGAGGCGGAGGCGGTGGGGGTGGCAACTCTGGAACACCACCTGGTACATACAACCTGACAGTTACCGGACAAGTCGGCTCTGTGTCAAACACAACGGTTGTTACCTTGATCGTGCAATAGTGCTCGTTAACGTGCCACAAAGGTGTCGTTAAATCAGTGGTACTTTTTATCTCCTTCCATCGAAACGATTCGCTAAATGTTGCTAGGGCCTCCCAGGACAAGAAAGCTGCTCCAGAACGCTCGCACACAGCTCGTAGAGGGGGGTTGCTTCCGCTATTGTTGACGTTAGGTGTTCAAAAAGCTGGCTAATGGGGACGCCAACAAAATGATAAACTTTCAGGAACGCCTTTTTTCTTCATGATTCAATTTGATCCAGTTATGGGGCTGGTGTGGGCCAGACCATGGTCATAGTGTCCCTGTCATGTTGCGACTCCCGCTGCGATCTCTTTTAGCCTACGCAGATCGATCTTGCCAGTGCCCAGGTATGGTAACGAGTCCACATGCACAAACTGGTCAGGCCGCGGCTTCCACAGCGCCGGTAAGTCCGATTTACTGAGTTCAGCAAGACATGCTTGTAATCGTTCGTTTGGAAGTGTGTGAAGTACGATCAGGCGTTCACCCTTTCTCTCGTCAGGTATCGTGGTTACAGCGAAGATCTGTTCCATCGAGCCGCTGATCTCGTGAAGCTTGTCTTCGACCTTAATATGGGGAACCATTTCTCCGCCAATCTTGCTGAACCGAGTCAAGCGATCGGTGATCCGGATGAACCCGTCCTCGTCCATCGTGGCGATGTCGCCTGTGTTATACCAGCCGTCGCGGAGAACCTCCGCAGTCTTTTCGGGCCGATTCAGATATTCCTTCATGACATTCGGACCGCGCACCAGCAGTAGTCCAGTCTCGCCTTGGGGCAGGGGATCCAGCGTTTCAGGAGTCACGATCCTTACGCTGATTCCCGGCAACGGATGACCGATGCTGGCACGCTTTGCGCCAACCTGTCGAAACTGTGCTGCTCGGAAGTCGCGAGTATTTACCGTGACAGCAGGAGAGCATTCAGTGCAGCCATAGCCTTCAAGGGGGCGGACTCCGAAGCGATCTTCAAAAGCAATGGAAACTCGATCAGGAAGCTTTTCTGCTCCTGCCATGACGTACTGCAGGCTGCCAAAATCTTCAGGCGAGCAGCGCCGCGTGTACGACTGCAGAAATGTCGGCGTGGCTAGGAGGAAAGTGACGGTATATTGGCTGACGAGAGCGCCGATTGCGCGAGCTTCCAACGGGTTCGGATGAAAGACCACACCCATGCCGATGGTGGTTGGCAAGCAGAGTGTTCCCGTAAAACCGAAAGAATGAAAGAAGGGCAGAATACCGAGAATTTTGTCTTTGCGTCCCAGCATGAATACCTGGTTCAACTGTTCCACATTGGACGCTACATTGTAGTGAGTCAGCACCACTCCCTTGGGATCACCCGTGCTACCGCTGGAGAAGATGATGGTAGCGGTATCGTCAAGCGCTACTTTCTTGCCGGCGCCTACGCACTTTTCAACTAGCCACACGGGAAAGAGCCATGAGATTAGGACTGCGGTTACACGCTCGAAGAACCCCGGCTTTTCCGCAAGATCCTCCAGCATGATCGCTTGCGCCGGCGGCTCAATGTGGACTCGCTCTAGAAATGCCTTCGACGTAATTACGGTTTCCAATTCGCATTGCTTGGCACACGAAGCTAGAACCGCGTTCGAAACTGTGTAGTTCAGGTTGACTGGAACCTTGCCCATTAAGAGTGCGGCGAGGTTGACTAACGCACCGGGAACTGACGGCGGGAGCAAGATACCGATCATCTTCTGATTGCCCCAAACTGGGCGGAGTCGTCGCGCCAGAAAAATGGTGCGAGTCAGGGCACCACCGAAAGTAAGTTTCGGCGTTCGGGCATCTGCCATGGCAAAGCGAAACGGATGACGCCGTGCGGTTTGAACAAACGAGCGATGCAGCGTCCGCATATAGCTTTTGCGAAATCGATACGCTTCGGCGCCGAGCTCTTGCACCGCCTGCCGCACATCTTGAGCTGAGGTAGTTGAGGGCATTGGCTTACCAAAGGTGACGGTTACGGGATAGGGAAGTTTGCGCGGAAGCTTCCATAGAAATCTTCCACGCTCGAAGCTGAAGACCGATCCCCAGACCCCTCCTAGATTCGCCGGAATGATAGGGACTTCCACGCCCTTGATGATTCTTTCCATGCCGCGACGGAACGGGAGCATCTGACCGATGCGAGTCATCTGGCCTTCCGGAAAGATGCATACAATCTCGCCATCTTTCAACGCTTGCGTCGCCGTGCGGAGAGACTGAATCATTTCGCGGGGACGAAGCTGAGAGGAGATTGGGATCACCCCCATGATTTTCGCGAACGGCTTGACCAGTGGATGGTCATAGGAGCCTTTGAAAATAAGGAAGCGAATCGGGCGATCGATCGAAGCAATCAGAAGAACCGCATCGACCATGGAGACATGATTCGGTACCAGCAACGCACCGCCCCTTGGTGGGATATTTTCGCGTCCTTCCAGATGAATTCGATAAAGAGTATGGGTGGCGATCCAAAGCAAGAGCCGAAGCAGGGCATCGGGTAACAGATACAAGACATAGACAGTCGCAGCGACAGTTACTAACGAGACAGACAGGAAAATCGACGGCGGACTGAAATGCGCGTAATGCTGAAAGAAATAGTAAATGCCCGCAGCTCCACCAATGCCAACAAAGGAGAGCAGGTTCGCCGCTGCAATCACGCCTCCTTTGTCTTTCTCGTCAGGACGGTGTTGAATCAGAGCATTGACGGGGACAGCAAAGAATCCGGCTGAGAAGCCGAGAGCCGCGAGCAGCAGCAGCACATGCGCGAATGAGAGGTTTCGGGCGGAGAGCAACACGCCGAATACGGTCATGCCGACCGAACCGAGCGGAATGAGTCCGTACTCGACCTTGCCGCTCGAAAGGTATCCCGCCGCGAGGCTGCCCAGCCCTATGCCGATTGCTACCGCAGCCTGCAGGATCCCCGTGCGCGTCGAGCTGCTGTGCAAAACATCTTCGCCGTAGAAAACGATGTTGGCTGTTAGCAGAGCAGCAAGAAACCAGAAATAGGTGTTACCGAGAACAGCCAGCCACAGGACGCGATCCCGGCGAATCAAAAGCAACTGCTTCCACAAGTCGGCAACGGGATTCGCCTGAAATCTCTTCGAGGGATCAGCGGCGGGAACTTTGGTGATTCCGAAACTGAAGAGCAAACCAGTAACAGATAGCGCGAGGAAGACTAGACCCGACCAGCTTTGGCGTCCATGAAAAGCGTCTGCCATGAGAGCACCGGCAACAAGCCCGGCGATCGAGGCGAGAAAGGTTCCCAGTTCGATCACACCATTGCCCCATGAGAGTTTTGACTCCGGCAGCAACTCCGGCAGTAATCCGTATTTCGAAGGTCCGAAGAATGCGGCCTGTGTGCTGGCTAGGAAGATTGCAGTCATTTCGAGATGCAGATTTTGCCAAGCTAGCCCGGTGATCGCGAAGGCCATTACGCCGATCTCGAACAATTTTGTCCCAATCGTGACCGTACGTTTACTGTATCGATCCGCGAGAAACCCTCCGGTCATCGAGAACAGAATGAAGGGAACGGAGAAGAGGGCACCTGCCACCAGAACGAGCTGGTCACGATCGGCCTTTTCGATCGCAGTGCCGAGGATGATGAAGACGATGAGATTCTTGTATGCGTTATCGTTGAATGCACCCTGGAACTGGGTGGCAACGAGAGACCAAAACCCTCGTCGCCACGATCGTGACACCAAGAGTTCCGGCGGATTCTCTACCAGCCCATCTGGCGAATTCTCCAACACGGCCGCGGAGGTGTTTTCGGTCATAGAAAATATTGATAAGCGCCTGTAACCCTTGGAATTCTGCACATCTTGTCATGAAGCCGCTCTCGGTTCCAGTCACAATCGATGAAACGCCAGTTACTTCCGAGTTTGCAGTGAAGAATATGTGCAAGAATGGCCACTCGCTCCGTTCTACTATTTAGGCTTGCAGAACTACGTCCATACGGGGTAGCCATTGGAGCTTCTAGCCGTATTGTTAGCGCTGTTAGTCTTAGCCACGCCGGCGTTGGCTATTTATGCAGTCTGGCGACAGCGCCAGCTTCGCCGGCAGCTCGAAGAGCTTGCTCGCCTCAGCTCTCAACAGAACGATGCCTTGCATCGCGAATTGTTGGAACTCCGCCGAGAGGTCGCGGCATTTCCGCAGCCTTCCGCATCTCCCGCCATCCATTCCGAAGAAGCGCCACAGCATACTTCTGCCACAGTTTCGTCGAAGCCGCCGCAACCAGTCGCTCTGCCCGCGCCCGGTGAACCGTTAGTACGGCCAGTATCGAGTCGGGCTCCGGCTGCCGAAAAACCGCATGTGCCTGCCGACCGAACCCCAGCTGCATTCTGCGCTTGGTGCGGTACCGTTCATGCGGGAGGTGCTGACAAGAGTCCGCCCGTGAGACCTATGGAAAGGCCGTCCCAGGTTTCGAGTCCAGGCTGGGCCGAAAAGGTGCCTGCGCTTCGCGAGTCGATCCCAGAAAAGCCTGCTGTGCCGCCGGTAGCCCAACCCGTCGATAAGATTGTCGGTAAGATTCACGACGAAGAGAAGCCGGTCGCGTCAGTCACGCCAGCTCATACTTCAATAGCCGCCAAGCAACCAGAGCCTGCCAAGCCACTCTTGCCCGTCTTACCGCAGGTGCCTCAACACACGGAGGCGCCACCGACAGCCCCGCCATCGCCGCGAGTTGTGCCTCCGCCCGCGAACGCTCGCGCCGTTGCGCCGCCACAATTTGCCGCGCTCCGCTCATCCGCGCCAAAGCAAACGGCTCAGCAACGCATGAAGTCGGTGTTCGCCCTCGAAGAGAGATTGGGTACGAACTGGCTCAACAAGCTTGGTATCACGATCCTCGTATTGGGAGTCGCCCTGTTTGGTGTCTATGAACTCGGCCAACTTGGC
This sequence comes from uncultured Acidobacteriaceae bacterium, assembly GCA_963822025.1. GTDB lineage: Bacteria > Acidobacteriota > Terriglobia > Terriglobales > Acidobacteriaceae > Acidiflorens. The sequence goes on from CAWGFW010000006.1 coordinate 11,918, forward strand.
CCGTTCGGCAAGGTTGGCCTTTCCTACCTCGTCTCGATAGCTCTTCTGGCAGGCGGAATTTTTCTGGAGCGGCGCGAGCGCTATCGTGTTCTCGGTCACACCCTGATCGGCGGCGGCTGGGCCCTGCTGTTCTTTACTACGTACGCGCTGAATCATGTTCAGGCAATGCGCGTGATGAGTTCAGAGAACGCCGATCTCATCCTCATGCTCGCCGTGGCTCTGGCCATGGTCGCGCACACGCTGAGCTACCGCTCGCAGCTGGTTACCGGGCTCGCATTTCTGCTGGCTTACAGCACAGTGTCGCTCAGCCACGACGATGTTTACAGTCTTGCTTCAGGAGTGATCCTCGCCATCGGACTGGTCAGCATCGTCATAAAAATGGGATGGTTCGAGCTTGAAGTCTTCGGCATCCTCTCGAGCTATCTCAATCACCTCTATTGGCTCTATCGCTTGTTGGGGGCGGAGGGCGCACACGGACACGCCTTTCCCGAGTATCACGCCAGCACCGCGCTCCTGTTGTTTTACTGGTTGATATTCCGACTGTCGTACGTGATTCGCAAAGTCAAGTCTCCGGCGAGCGAGCATGTGTCTACGGCCGCCGCGGTACTCAATACGCTGCTGCTCCTGGGAGTGATGAAATTCCAGTCCGTGCAGCCGGAGTTGGCCTTTGTCGCTCTATTGCTCATCGGTGCGGTCGAATTTGGCTTCGGGCAATTACCGATTACCAAGCGTCGTCGTGAAGCGTTCATTGTGCTGACCGTGCTCGGCGCGGCGCTCATGATTGCCGCTGTCCCGTTCCGCTATTCCGGCAACAATGTTGCCATCCTGTGGCTGATCGGGGGCGAGGCGCTTCTCATTGCCGGAGTTACGGTCAAGGAAGTGGTCTTCCGGCGCTTGGGTCTGCTTGCCGGATTCATGGTCGGGTTACACCTGGTGGTTATCGACTTCAGACAGGTCCTGTCAGTCCGGAGCACGAGCGAAGTTCTTTTGCTGGCCGCTGGGGTGATGTTCGGACTGTGTGCCATCGTCTTTTATGGGAACTCGCTTCTGGTGGGGCAGCGCTGGAAAGTGTTCTTCCGTGAAACGCCCGATGAACAGCTGCTTTTTGCGCACTCCTATCTAGGAGCATTCGCCGCCGTAGCCGCTGCGTGGGCTCTATGCTCGAACGATTGGACTGCCGTCATCCTTGCAGCCATCATGCTGGTTCTGGCCGCATTAGAAGCGAAGCTCAAATCCTTTCACCTTCAAGTGCAGTACAGTCTGATTGGCCTCCTGACCTTGTATCGCGTCATCGTAGTCAACCTGCACACCGAGATTCCTCCACACACTCACGTTCAAATGCGGCTGACCACGCTGCCTCTGGTTGCAGCCGCGTTCTATCTGACGGCGAAGTGGTCGCAATTGAGCGATGATGATAATCAGCGCTCATTCCGCGAGCTCTTTGCCCTCGCCGGCACGGCTCTCGTTACTTCGCTCATCTACTACGAGGTTCCGGAACTCTGGCAACCGATCGCCGCAATTGCCTTTGCCGTGCTCCTTCTGGAAGTCGGGCAATGGGTCCGATATCATGCGCTCGCGTGGCACGCTCACGCATTGACTGGATTAGCCGTGCTGGCAGCACTGACCGCCGATCAGGCCGGAATGCAGCGCTGGCACAATATCCCGTTCCACGCGATCGCCGCGTTGCCAGTTGTTGCGGGTGCATATTGGATTGCCCGGCGTGTCAACCTGCCTAACAAGAGCCACGCTGATTTCGCACGCATTGCCTATAGCTGGATTGGCACGGGGATGATGCTGTGGGTTCTCCACGAAGCGGTGCCCACGCCTTGGATTGCTGTCTCCTGGATCGTTTTTGCAGTAGCACTTGCCTTAGTGATGCGATGGATCGGCTACCGGCAATTAGCGTGGCAGGCGAACTTTGTAGCGGCGTGCACGCTGATGCAGGTTTATACCAGCAATTTCACCCTTGAACATACACTGTGGCCGGGAATCTCTCTGCGGTTGATTACCGTTTCAGTCGTCGCCGCGGGTCTCTATTTTCTTTCGCGCAAAGCCGCCGTTCCCGATTCTTCATCAGCGCGCGGAATTACTTACCTGCACAGTTCTGCGGCGACCGCACTGCTGGCCCTCTTGGCATGGTACGAAGCTCCAGGCGCATGGCTTGCTGCAGTCTGGGCAGTGTTCGCCTTGGTGCTGGCCTTGGTAGATTGTCAGTTTGAACTCGAAGATTTGGGGTGGCAGGCACACGCGCTCGCTGTTCTTGCAATGGTTCGCAGTGTCACTGTGAATTTGTACGTCGCCGAGACATGGCATGGAATAAGCGTTCGCTTGCTCGCGCTCGCCATTGTCGCGGTTGTCTTCTATGCGCTGTCCGAGATCCTGCGCATGCCGGAAGAGTGGCGGACTCGTGAGTTTCATCACGTCTACTCGTGGGCAGCGTCAGCGCTGGTTTCGATGCTCATGTGGTATGAGTTGCAACCTTTAAGCGTGGCGGTTGGTTGGGCGGTCTTTGGTCTCGTCCTCTTTGAATACGGACTTCTGCGTAATGTCAGGCAGTTTCGTTTTCAAGCGTACGTGGCATTGGCCGCGGCATTTGGCCGGATTTTCTTTGCGAACCTGACCGCCGGCAATCCGGGTGAGTTCTGGGGGCCCCGGATATACACGGTTCTACCGCTCACGCTTATTTTCTTCTTCGTGTATGCGCAATTAGTGCCAGACGAAGCAAGTATCCGCGACGATCGCCGTCTGCATTTCGACGATCTGCTTGGTTACGTCGGTACCGGCAGTATTGTTGCGCTGCTCTACTTCCAGTTTGCGAACGATTGGGTGGTCACTGCCTGGGCCGTGGTGATCTTTGCTCTTTTTGCCGTGGCTCTGCTACTGAACCGTGCGATGTTCCTGCACCAGGGAATCATTCTGACTGTAGGCACGTGCGTCCGAGGAATAATGCACAACCTCTTCGGCGCGAGCTATTTCAGCGGCGGAGACTGGACCGGAAGGTATTTCGTCCTGGGCTCGTCTGTGGCTATCATGCTCGCATGCCTACCCTTTGCTTTTCGGCTGCGTGATCGCGCCAAAACGGAGGCTCCCACGAATCGCTGGGTCGGAGCGCTGGTGCGGCAGCCGGAACAGTTTATGTTTTTTGCTCCCGTGCTCTTACTTACGCTCATGCTTGCGCTGAAAATGCGAGCGGGCATGGTCACAGTCGCTTGGGGCATAGAAGGAGTTCTGATTGTCCTGCTCGCCCTTGCTGTGAACGAACGAAGCTTTCGCCTGACCGGGATGGTCCTGCTATTGGTTTGTGTCGGCAAAATAATGTTGAGGGACGCATGGGGTTTAGCGCCCCGCGACCGCTACATCACCTTTATTATTCTCGGAGCCGCGCTTTTACTGGTGTCGTTCTTGTACAGCAAATATCGCGATGCCATACGGCAGCTTCTATGAAGCGCCTGGCGATCTTCGTTGTCGTTCTTGCAGTCGGTGTCACTGCGCTTTACTTCAGCCAACGCCAGCATGACTCCACTCCCGTTTCGGCCAACGCGGTCGTGGAAGTCGCAGCCGACGCTCAGCGCGACTTGAGCCGAGTGCCGATGCGGTTGACGCGTCTTTCCGATGACGAAGAAATCGCGATCGGCAGCCAGTTGGCCGATCAATATTCAGCCGGCACCACCCAGTTGAGTCCGGAGGAACTTGGACTTGAGAGTTACGTTCGCCGCGTCGGCAACAATGTGGCGCTGCACGCTCACCGCCGCCTGCCATATTCGTTTCATCTTCTGCCGAATCGCGCCATGATCAATGCCTTCTCCCTTCCAGGCGGCCCCGTTTATGTTGCGGAAGGCTTGCTGGATTTAATGACCAGTGAGGACGAATTGGCAGGCGTTCTTGCCCATGAGGTGGAGCACATTGACCACTATCACTGTGTCGAACGTGTACAGATCGAAGCCCGGCTGCGCAATCTGAAACTCGATGTTGTAGGAGCGCTCGTGCAGATCCCGCTGACCGTGTGGGAAGCAGGCTACAACAAGGATGAAGAACTGGAAGCAGACCGGGAAGGTATGCGGCTTGCAATCGTCGGCGGCTACTCGCCCTACGGCGCAGTCACCTTATTCGAGACATTCGCCAGGCTACACAACGAATACATCATTCACGCCCAGAGCCCGGAACAAGAACTTTCCGAGTTGGCGATTCAAAGTCTGGAAGGATACTTCCGTTCGCACCCTCAGCCGTCCGAGCGTCTCGCCCAAGCCAATCGATTGATAGCACAAGAAGGCTGGCAGGATCGAAAGACGCAAAAACCATTTCGCGTCGAATATGAAGTCCACAATGGCGAGTACGTGAAGTGAAGGAACCGCGCAGATTGATTCAACTCAGGTTCGCGTAAGCATCGAAGGGTTTGACGGCAACGGCACGATGGGCCGGCGCTTTTGCAGCATCCGCAAGATACAGTAACCGGCAGCGGCAGCAGCCAGATGCTTCAGAGTGTGACCACTAACGAAGTGGCCGGCCGCGAAGATTGGTTTGTCCAGAGCCTCCAAAACCTTTGCCAGCGCATAGAAACCGACCACGAGCGCCAAATCCGATCCTCGTGTGTATCGCTGCGGCATTAGCAGCGCCAGCAAGAGTACCAGCGCCGAATACACTTGCACGGCAGCATAAAAACGCAAATCGCCCGAGCCTCGCATCTCACTCACGTACCACTGCAGTACGCTGCCCATCCCGGCAAAAATAAGAATGGGTAATAACCAGAGGCCGACTCGGAGACTGATGCGTTCCGCGATGATCGCCGCCACCAGCGACATGAACGCGATCGTCATCGGCAGCCCGTCCCACACCAGTCGTTAATTATTTGGAGACAGGTGATAGTAGGAGGAACCAAACGCTGTCAGTAGCAGACCCATAAACACGAAGGAGTATGGCCATCGTTCGCCTGGCTCAAGAAAACGGCTGGTGGATTCAATTGACTCGGGCCGCAGTAAGAAAATCAGGCCCCATACTCCAATCACGGCGAAAGGCAAGTTGGAGGCGACATCACCAAAATTCGGCATGCCGAGTACACTCCGCCGATCCGCAAAGAGGTGATGCGCCTCTGGTTGCGGAATCCGGGGCAGCGAGAGAAAGATCAGGGGTATGACGGCTGTAATGATGAGCAGCAGAATCGCACTCATTCTTTGAGACATCGATTCGATCCCCTCCCAGTAATGCGGAAGCGAGTATTCTATCTAGCTCTGAACGAGTTGCGGTGGACGGTTTCCATTACAGGAGTCTGATCACCAATCCTTGGCTTGGTTCTTAGTGCCCCAGCGTCGGCCCGCCGTAAGGAGGATGACACTTCAGAAAGTGTCACAAGGTTTTTCAGCAGGTCCACCTGGATGCGCTATAGTTCAACGAAAGTTGGGGAGGGCACGTTGTGGCGAGGATTCCAATTCTGAGCAAGCGAGTGATCTGATGCAAGTTGGCATTTCGGCGATCGAGTATATCTTGGGTTCGGAGACGGTTTCTGTAGATGAGCTCGAAACACGAGGCATGCTCGAGAGTCCAGCGGCAAGGTTGTCCGAATTTGGTTTCAGCTGCGCGCGATTGAGCCGGGAATCGCCGTACAATCTCGCGACTGCTGCTACCAGCAAGCTACTATGCGCCACAGGCGTAGAGCGCGCCAGCATAGGTGCGCTCTTTTATGCCGGGGCTGTACCAAGCTGCCATGCCGTCGTGACTCCTGACCCGCTTTCAGCTTTCAACTACCCGGTTGCGCAATTGCAGTACGAGTTGGAGCTGACCCATGCAGCTGCCTTCGGAGTGAGCCAAGTCGGGTGCCTGGGCTTGATGACCGCGGTAGCGCTGGCCAGGGACTTTCTGCTTTCCAGCAAGCACGCCAGCCGAGCCCTTTGCGTGAGTGCGGATGTGTTGCCTGCAGGCTGTAAACGGGAAATGATCTATAACGTGATTTCCGACGGAGCTTGCGCCGTTCTGCTGGAGAAAGAATGCGATCACAACCGCATCCTCGGATATCGGCAGGTCACGAAAGGATACTACTGGAACTCGATTGCGCAAAAAAACGAGTTCACTGCAGCGTATTTTCCCACTGCGCGCAACATCGTTCGTGACACTCTCGCGGATGCCGACCTGGATTCTTCACATGTTTCGTGCATTCTTCCCCACAACGTGTCGTTGCGCAGCTGGGAGATACTTCTCGGCTTGATCCAGATTGGTCGCGAAAAGTTGTTCGCCGAGAACATAGCCAAAATTGCGCATGTGATCGCTGCCGACAATTGGATCAATTTGCGGGACGCTTCTGAAAGCGGAAGATTGCATCCCGGTGACAAGCTGGTTCTCTTCACGTTCGGGTTCGGGGCAAACTGGGCCTGCATGGTTTTGGAACACTGATGGCACACACCGTTCTAGTCACGGGCGCAACGGGCATGATTGGGCAAGCACTTGTTCCGCTGCTCGCCCGTCGCAATGACGTTGCGGCAATCTTCGCGCTCACCCACGCGAGCGAGTATATGGGCTCGTCCTGCAAAGTAACGCCGCTGCGATGCGATCTCACGGCAGGCCCTGCTTTAGGAATCACACTAGAATCCAGTCGGGAGATTTTAGATCGCACCAATGTAATCGTACACGCCGCTGCCAACACGCGGTTTTCGGCTTCGCTCGATGAAGCGCGCACCGTAAACCTCGAAGGCACGATGAACCTGCTTGCGTTCGCCTCGCATTGCCCACGACTCGAGGCATTTGCGGCTCTGAGCACGGTGCATGTTGCCGGCAAGCGCACAGGCACAATCTGCGAAGAAGACTTGGCTCATACCGCGGGATTTGTAAATTCGTATGAGCAGTCTAAGTATGAGATGGAACTGCTCCTGCGCGAACGTATGAGCGCGTTGCCGATCTCAGTCCTGCGGCTAAGCACCGTTCTTGGATTGACGACCGGCGAAGTTAGGCGCATGGCCGCGATCCATCATGCCCTAAGGCTCTACTACAATTCGCTGGCGCCTATGATTCCAGGGAAACCGGACAGTTTGGTGGATTTGATTGCGGTGGACTATGCCGCCGCGGCTGTCGCGCATTTTGCACTAGAGGACTTTTTCGCAGGCCGGACCTTCCACATCTGTGGCGGCGAAGATGTTCTAACACTGGCTCGCTTGCTCGAATTGACTCGCGAGGCATTTCTACGTTATCGGCCGTTGTGGAGAAAACGTACCATTGAGATGCCCGCCATTGTGGACTTGCCAACTTTTGAATTGTTTGCTCGCTCCGTGGAAGAAGTCGGCGATAATATCCTGCGCAGCAGCGTTGCGCTCATCAAGCACTTCGTTCCTCAACTTGTGTATTCGAAAACATTCAGCGATGTCGAATGCGCTGGTTCGTTGCAAGCGAAGGGGATTCTTAAGCCCAGCGTGCTGGAATTTTACCCGCAGATCGTCCGCTGGCTGGTGGAGAGCGGCTGGGGTGAAAGTGCAACCTTGGCCGGAGGAGCCAGGGCGTGAGCGACGCACGCGAGAAGCTGCTCAGCTATATCAATGACGAATTGTTGACTTATTCCACCCGTCGCGCCACTTGTGATACGCCATTATTTGGAGATGGCTGGATCGACTCGCTAAAGATTCTGAAGCTGGTCGCGTTCGTTGAGCTGATGATCGGCAGGAATATTCGGGATGATGAGATCGTGATGAAGAACTTTCGCACGGTGACGGTGATCGTGGAACACTTTGGATCGAAATGACGACAACGAGAGAAATCATTCAGCCTGATCGAGCAGGAGCATAGATGATCTACGATGAGTACCTCACAACGGCGGAACTGCAGCGCTGGATCCTCGAAATCGACGTTGAGTGGAATCAGATCGATCGTGATCGAGCGTTGAGCCAGCCTGAATTGCTCGATCAGATGCACGACTCGGCACTCATCGAGTCCTACTTTCCCATCTACACGAGCGGCCTGATGCGCTCCATGTGGGACCAACTCGACGTGACCTCCGTATTTTCGGTGCAGCTCTATGAATCCTACAAGCATTTTTACGTACTGAACCGATACTTGAATTTGGTGAACTACCGACCGGTGAGCGATGAGGAACTGGTTGCCGTGCGCCAGCGGAACCTGGGAAATGTGATCGCTGACCCGCTCGCGGAACTTACCCGGTACATGATCAGCGAGCACTTCGCGGCTTATTTTTTTCTGCGCGCGTCGCGTCAGGCAAAGGAGCCGGTTTTGGCGCAGATCAGCGCTTTCATCGCCAAGGACGAATTCCGCCATACGCAATTCGCCTTCGACCTCCTGGAGCCGCGAGTGCGAAATGACTCCGGCGCGCGCGATCGCTGTCTCAATGCCGGCCTGAATTTCCGTCATATTGGGGCCGACGTTGTAGCCAGTACACCGATTGCCGAGAAAAATGACTTGCAAGCAATTTTGACGCTGGATCAGAAAATGCATCGGCTCTGCGGAATCGGTCTCTCTGATTTCGCCAAGGCGGGAATGCATGCCACTTACTAAACGTGAACTCTGGCTGCTGAACTTGTATCGCAACAGCGAACTGCACGGTGCGCTTTTGATGGGCCGTCTGGCTCGAAGCGTCACCAGCCCCGAGGTGCTGGTAGGGGCGACTCGTCATTGCGCTACGGAGGCCCATCATGCCGCTCTTCTTACTGAAGTGATCGCGAAGCTTGGCGGTGCGATAGATCCGTTAACCGAGACGATCCAGATGCATTATTCCCAGGATGGTGGCATCCCAAAGGACGTCATTGATTTGCTGGTTCTTTCCGAGATTCTTGAGGAGCGCGTGCTGACGAGCTACCGAGAGCACTTGCGGCGATCCGACGTGGAACCGAGCGTACGAAAAACATTGCAGCGGATTATTCAAGATGAGGAAGCACACAGCGGTGAAAACGGGTGGGCCGAGCAGTTGATTGCCGGAATGCCCGCGGAGCAAGTTGCCGCGACGCAACAGAAGTGGCGCGATGTCGATCAAAAGGTGGCCGCAGAGCTACACGCACGGCTGGCCAGCGATTTCCCGGAGGAAGGTGCATCATGAATATCGAAGACAAGGTAAGGGAGCTCATCAGCCGGGCATCAGACGTGCCGGCCGCTGAGATTAAGCCAGAGGCAAAGCTTTCGGATCTCGATATGGAATCGCTGGAAAAGCTTGAGTGCGTCATGTCGCTCGAAGACGCACTGAAGGTCGAGATTAAAGAAGACGATTTGTGGCGGTTAAAAACTGTACAAGATGTGATCGACGCAGTCCGCCGGGTCATGCCCTTTCCCGCATGAACTATGTATATGAATGATGACTAACTTCTTTTCTGCCGAGCACGAACAATTTCGCCAAAAAGTGCGCGTGTTTATCGACCAGCAACTCCGGCCTCGCTCTGCCGCCTGGGAAGAAGCAGGAGAGTTCCCGCGCGCGGTCCTTCTGGAATGTGCGCAACAGGGACTGTTCCAGTCCGATCCGTGGCGGAATGGGATTGTTGCCGAGGAGTTGCCGCGTTGTGAGTCGCTAGGATTCGCCTTAAGTTTCCTGGTCCAGTCGAACCTCATCATTCCCCTGCTCGAAGACTTCGGTACTGATGAACAGAAGGCTACTTACGTTCCCGCAGTGCGCAGTGGCAAGATGATGGGCGCCATGGCGGTTACGGAGCCTGCATCCGGATCCGATTTTGCTACCTTGCAGTGCCGTGCGGACATCTCGGGCGATGACTTGGTCCTGCACGGAGAAAAGACATATATCACGAATGCCGCCTTTGCCGACTTTCTCATAGTAGCCGCGCGAATTCCTGCATTGACTGAAGAAGGGCTGACGCTGATCCTGGTGCCGGCGCAGAGCAACGGCGTTACGATTGAGCGGCTGCAAACCCTGGGACTGTCCGCTTCAGGCACGGGTCGCATTCGTTTCGACGGCTGCGTGGTGAACCGCGGCCAAGTGCTTGGCTCCGTGGGCGAAGGCTTCGGACAGATCCAGCGGGCTCTCAACCGCGAGCGGCTTTTTGGCGGTCTTGCCTGTGTTGCCTGGGCAGACTATGCCATGCAGAAAGCGCTGGTGTTTGCGCGTGAAAGAAGGGTTTTTGGAAACACCATCAACCAGTTCCAGTCCATTCGGCACGAATTTGCCGATATGGCCACCCAGCTTGAAGCCGCTCGTTCACTCAATTACCTTACGTTTTCTCGTTGGATTGCGGGAGAGTCCGTTACCCGCCAAATCTGCATGATGAAGCTCTTCAGCTATCAGGTGGCGCAGCAGGTCATCACGCAGTGTCTCCAGCTTCATGGCGGCCTCGGCTACATGGACGATCATTGGACAAGTCGCTTCTATCGCGACGCGCGGGCACTCACCATCGCGGCCGGAACGCCGGAGGTCATGAGGGAAATGATCGCTGCCTTTATGCGCGTGTAGAACCGCACTATGGCTGAATTTCATAACCGAACCCGGCGATCATCCTCTATCCCCGGCAAACTACTGCGCAGTGGACGAGTACTGGAGTTGCCAGTCTACTGGCTGCTGCGGACTTCCGATCTCGCTCGGGAGGGGTTCGAGAATTCCGGCAGCTACCGCTTCGCAGACCATATTTATAGAGACCAACCTTCAGGCTCGTACGGAATAGGGCGCTGGTTAGATAAGCGGATATTGAGAATGCGAGCCGTAGAATCCTTTCGCAGCCGCTTTTTCAGGGCTCGCGACGAGCTGTGCGAGTTTCTTCGCGAACGTTCGAAGGACCTTGCATCCCTGGACGTTCTAAGTGTTCCGTGCGGCATTCCTCGCGAGTTAGTCGCCGCAGTGGAAAAGTTCCGCGGAACTGGAGGAGTGACAAGCGGAATGCGATTCCATGTGCTGGACCTGGACGATGATGTCCTGCGCCAAGCTGAGACTTTTGCCGGCCAGCACGGCATTGCCTTTATCCCACATCATGGCGATGCTTTGGATACGAGGACCTATGCGGGTGAGTTTGATTTCATCACGTCGACGGGGTTGGGAGAGTTTCTAGATGACGAGCAGCTGGCCACATTGTACGCCGCTTTTCATCGTGTCTTGCGGCCTGGAGGCGTCATGGTGACGAGCGCAATGCGCCGCCTTCGTTTCTCGGATTACCTTTTGCGTTTGGCGGAGTTGCAGGTGCACTACCGTTCGGCCGGCGACCTCGCAGCCATGGCTCGACGCGCGGGCTTTCTCAACCTCGCGGCATCCGCGGATCGGCACGGGATTCAAGGTTTTCTCAAGGCCACGAAATGATCCGGCTACGCTTCTTCCATCAGGGCAGGCGCGTTTGGCGAGTGTCGAGGCGGAGGGACGATGCGCTGGAAGAAAGGTGGGTTGCGTTCCGGCGCGTTCCCCCCGACTGGCAAAGGATTTTCAGTTCCACCCTCGATTTGATATGGTTGTCGAACACACTCCAGCCGGGACATATTCAGCTGAACGATGAGCGCGGGTTTATTACATGGCACGAACGCCGCTGGGTGACGAGGATTACAATTCGACTGCAAGGGTTTTCGGCGGCCAAACAATCTTTGGTCGCGAGCACGCTGCTAAAGGCCGCTCGCTTTCAGTTACTTGAGGAGGAATAATGCCTACGGGAAAAGCAACCCACTCCGCAACGATCTGCGTCCCGCCGCAAAAGGTTTACGATTTCATCGCCGAAGCACCGCGGGCAACCAGCTTCATCCCGGGGCTTTCGCGGATTCACAACGTGCAACCCGCGACTGCCCGACCTGGTCAAACCTGGGAGTACGAGTTCGATTGGTTTGGTCTGGTGGTCTCAGGCAACTCTAAGTGCACTCGGAGCGAGAGCCCGAAGCTATTTGAGTTTCAAACGATAACTGGGAATCCGAGCACATGGACCTATAAGATCGAACCCAGCGGTCCAAACGCGCAGGTGACACTTGAAGTGCAATATGAGATTCCAGGCAATGTAGTCGCCCGGTTCGCGTCACAGCCCGTGTTCGAGAAGATGAACCAGGACCGCGCCCGTGAGATCATTTCGAATCTCAAAACTATGCTCGAATCATGAAATGCCCGAGGGTTCCATCAGCGAACGGCGATCCTGTAAATGGGACTCGAGTCGTCCCCTCGCCGGCGGGTGCACGCATGCCGCGGTGAGCCGCTCATAGAGCAAGGCGGCAGTGCGGTCGTCCAGATTGGCGCTCGCCGACTGATGAATCGGGCTGAGTATCTGAAGCAACACGAAGATCACGCCAACGAAGGCAAGCGGAGCGGCGAGCGGATTGCCGTGCTGAACCGCGGCTACGAGCGCACCCATCGCGATCGCGACTGCCGCCGGCAGAATTCCTCTCACGAGGAGAATGCCCACCAAGCGGTGGCCAAGCCGGGGTCCGCCTTCCGGAAGGACGATGAAGAACTTCCATTCTTTGCGCTCAGTTAGTCGTTGAAGCACCACCGCGTTTTGCCACAGAACCGGCGCGTGCATGGGTCTGCCCCATCCTGCCTGCCGACCCCACCGGGGAGGAAGATCTCCTGCGAGGGCACGAAGCCTAAGCACCTAGGGCCGCATCGAATCTGAGTATGGAGGTAGCTATGTACGTCATTCTTGGAGCAAGCGGTAACACAGGTCACATCGTAGCCAGAAATCTTCTCGCTCATGGGCGGAAAGTTCGTGTCGTTGGAAGAAACGCGGCTCATCTTCAGCCTCTCGCCGCCGCAGGCGCGGAGATTTTTGTCGGCGACGTCACCGATGCTGCCAGTCTCACCCGGTCGTTTCAACAAGCGGATTCGGCTTACCTCATGATTCCACCGAACCCTGCGAGCAATAACGTCCGCTCGTATCAAGAGAAGGTGAGCGACGCTATTGCCTTGGCCGTGAAAAACGCGCGCCTCACCAACGTGGTTACGCTCAGCAGTATCGGGGCCGACAAACCAGCCGGCACGGGTCCGGTCGTCGGCCTGCATAATCTTGAACAGAAACTCAACCAGATCGAGGGCATGAACGTGCTACACGTGCGGGCGGGTTACTTTATGGAGAACACATTGCCGCAAGTCGGCGCTATTCGCATGACCGGGTCGGTGGTTGGACCGCTTCGCGCCGATCTTAAATTGCCCATGATTGCGACTCGGGACATCGGAGTGTCCGCCGCCGAGGCATTGTTGCGCTTGGACTTTCGCGGCAAAGAGATCCGCGAACTGCACGGACAACGCGATCTCGATTACACCGAAGCAGCCGCCATCATCGGGAAGGCGATCGGCAATTCCGGGCTCGGATATGTGCAGGCGCCCGAAGATCAGATTCGAGCCGCGATGGTGCAGATGGGCATGTCCCAAGATTTTGCGGGGCAAATTCTCGAAATGGCGGGTGCTCTGAATCGGGGAGACATGCGCGCGCTCGAGGCGCGCACTTCCAGGAACACTACACCGACATCGTTTGAGACGTTCGTCGGCGAGGTGTTTGTTCCCGCCTATCAACAGGCTGTCGCCGCCTAGCGCGGGTAGGTGGACATTACGGTGTCCGCCGATGCATACCGCAACACGGAAGAAACTTCATTTCTCGCATAGTGGGCGTTTTGCGAGGGGTGGAGTTTTTTCTTTTTGGGATGCATGAATTACTTCTAAGAATTTTTCCGCAACCTATAGCGGTCTTCCGCGTGCAAAGAAAACTGCGATGCCACCGCAGAAGCGTGGACTTGTCCACTCGGACGGGCGCACGGGAAGGAGCGCCATCCGGTCGACGACGGCTGGTTAAAGTTCCGCTCCAGCAAAGCCGATTGGAGGAAATAGTGTGCCTGTCACGATTGAGCGGAGCGGAGCGGTGTGCCTCATCAGGGTAGAGGGTGAGGTCGCGATTGGTTGCGCGGCGCAGTTGAAAAAAGTCTTGCTCGAGGCGCTGGCGAGCGGAGGCGAACTGCGCCTGGACATGGCGCGCGCGATCGAACTGGACATTACTGCGCTGCAGTTGTTGTGGGCTGCCGAGCGTGAAGCGCGAGCATCGGGTACCGCCTTCACCCTGACGGGGACTGTTGCGGAAGAGATTCTAGTCACGGCGACCGAGGCGGGGTTCGAGAAATTTCCAGTTGCTGAGGGGACGGATGGAGTGAGTTTGGGGACAGGCACGGGGACGAGCGCAGCATTAGGCGGATAACGAGGATTCGATTTTGTCCAGCGACAACAATATCGATAAATACAAGCAGACATTCCTCGAGGAGGCACGCGAGGTCCTAGTCGAACTGGAGTCTGCGCTACTGGCGCTGAACGAGAATCGCGAGGACAAAGAGCTGGTAGGACGCGCCTTCCGCGCTCTGCACACTATCAAGGGATCGGGAGCCATGTTCGGCTTTGACGATCTGGCGGGCTTCGTCCACAACCTGGAAAATGCCTTCGACGAGGTGCGCAACGGGCGGCTGCCGGTGACCTCGGAACTGATTAATCTTTCCTTAGCGGCGCTCGATCAGATCAAAGCCATGCTCGAGGAAGCGACTGGCGCGGGGAGCGCGAACCGCGCAATTGGCGAAGAGATTCTGGCTAGGGTACGGCGGTTAACCGGCAAAGGGTTGACCGGCAAGGCTGCGGGGGCGTTGGCGGCAGAATCGGCTGCATTACCGGCCGCGACAGCCGTTGCCGCCGGCCCGACGCGCGAGTGGCAGGTTCACTTTGCTCCCGGAGCCGATCTCATGCGCAGCGGCGCCAATCCCCTGCTGCTGTTGCGCGAACTGAGGCAACTCGGAAGCCTGCAGCTCGCGGCCAGTATGGCGGCCGTGCCTCCGATCGGCGAATTGGATCCGGAACGCTGCTACGTCAGTTGGGACATGGTTCTGACGACGGCAGCGACGCGGGAAGCGATTTCGGATGTCTTTATCTTTGTGGCCGATGGTTGTGAGCTGATCATCAGTCCCGCCGCCGGGTCGGCAGCGAATGCAACACCCGCGTTGGCGTCAGCGCAAGCTTCAGCCATAGCCGCTGCGGTGGCGCCGGCGAAAACGTTGGAAGCTGGAAGTGCCGGCGATGCACCCCCGGGAAACGCTACACGGGGGAGCGCGGCGAAAAATCCGCCCTGGGGACGGCGCGCTTCTGACACGCCCGACAATGCCACGAGCATTCGAGTGCCCGCCGCCAAGCTCGACCAGTTTGTCGACCTGGTGGGTGAACTGGTCACGGTGCAGGCGCGCCTGGTCGAGATTGCCAGCCGTCGCGAAGATCCTGATGTGATTGCCGTCTCCGAAGAAATCGAGCGCCTGACTTCGGCGCTGCGCGAGAGTTCGATCAGCATTCGCATGCTGCCCGTGCGCGCTACCTTTGAGCGTTTTCGCCGCCTCGTCCACGACCTGGCGCGCGATCTGCAAAAAGAAGTTGACCTGACCATCGAGGGCGCCGACACGGAACTCGACAAAAGCGTGCTCGACCAGCTCAACGATCCGCTGATGCACCTCATCCGCAACAGCATGGATCATGGCATTGAGTCGCGCGCCAACCGCGTGGCTGCCGGGAAACGGCCGAGCGCGACTATCCAACTGTCGGCGCGGCATTCGGGCGCCAGCGTTCTGATCGGGGTGTCGGACGATGGCGGCGGCATTAACGCCGAAGCGGTGCGGGCGCGTGCCGTTGAAAAGGGCCTGGTGGCGGCCGATGCCGCGCTGACTGAGTCGGAAGTCTTCGCGCTGATTCTCGCGCCCGGCTTTTCCACGGCGCAGAAAGTTACCGACGTCTCGGGGCGCGGCGTGGGGATGGATGTTGTGCGGCGGGGCGTCGAGGCTCTGCGCGGAACGATTGATATCGCGAGCAAGCCCGCCTCCGGGACGAGGGTGACTTTGCATCTGCCGCTGACACTCGCCATCATCGACGGCCTGCTAGTGCGAGTCGAGCAGGCGTATTTCGTGCTCCCGCTGGCGAACACGCTTGAGTGCATCGAGCTGACCCGGCAGGATATTGAGCGCGTCAATGGCAAGCACGTGGCCAACGTGCGCGGCGAGATCATTCCGTATATCCGCTTGCGGGAATATTTCCACATGAAAGAAGAACGGCCGGAGCGGGAGCAGATTCTGGTGGCCGAAACCGAGTCGGGACGCTTTGGTTTTGTCGTGGATCAAGTGCTCGGCGACCACCAGACGGTGATCAAGAACCTCGGCCGCTTCTACCGCCACGTCGACCTGGTGTCGGGCGCGACGATTCTCGGGAATGGCACGGTGGCGCTGATTCTCGATCCCCACCGGCTGGTGCGCGAGGCGATCCGGACGATGACGATTAAGGCGCGGGCGTCGGGCGGGCGCTCTCAACCTGGAGAGCCGGCCCGGGCAAGGAGCGCGCCGAGAGCGGCGCTGGCGGGCGCGCTGGCGGAAATGGTGGTGTGCACATGATTTCAAGAATTTCGGCGGCGCTGGCAATGACGGCCAGCGCTATTCCCTAACGGTTAACTCAACTGGGTCGGCTATAAAGCGCAAGCCACAGACCAATGGATCAATGGGTCAATGGGTGAATGGACCAACGGGTCAATGAATTCAAATCAAAAGGAGTTAGAAGTTATGGCAACTAAAGTGGCACAGGAAAGCCGAAAGTCTTCTCGTCCGGTGGAAGGAAATGGCGGTAACGGGCATTCCGCCGACAGCAAAGTCCTGCTGGTTTCGCAGGAGATCATGCGTCTGGTCGATGCCTCCCGCGAAGGCCGCCTCAACGATCGTGGGCGGACAGAGCAGTTCGAGGGGGTGCACCGCGAGATCATCCAGGGCATTAACGAAATGCTGGATGCCATTCTGCTGCCGATTGGGGAAGGCAATCGCATCCTCGCGCAGATCTCCTCGGGCAAGATCGACGAACTGATTGCCCAGACCTACAAGGGCGACCACGAAAAAATGAAACAGGCGGTCAACAACGTAGCCGCCGTGGTGCAGAGCCTGCAGAAGGAAATGGCACGCCTGACCGATGCTTCGAAAGAAGGACAACTCTCCGACCGCGGCAAGCCGGAGCAGTTCAACGGCGCCTACGCGGAGATTGTGCGGGGGGTGAATACCATGCTGGATGCCATTCTGCTGCCGATCGGAGAAGGCAACCGGATTCTGGGGCAGATTTCGAACGGCAAGATCGACGAACTGATTGCTCAGACCTATAAGGGCGACCACGAGAAGATGAAGCAGGCGGTGAACAACATCGCCATCGTGGTGCAGAGCCTGCAGAAGGAAATGGCGCGCCTGACTGATGCTTCGAAAGAAGGACAACTCTCCGACCGCGGCAAGCCGGAGCAGTTCAACGGCGCCTACGCGGAGATTGTGCGCGGCGTGAACACCATGCTCGATGCCATCCTGCTACCGATCGGGGAAGGCAATCGCATTTTGGCGCAGATTTCGAATGGCAAGATCGACGAATTGATCGCGCAGACTTATAAAGGCGACCACGAGAAGATGAAGCAGGCGGTGAACAACATCGCCATCGTGGTGCAAAACCTACAGAAGGAACTGGCGCGCCTGACCGAGGCTTCGAATGCGGGGCAGCTGTCGGAGCGGGGCAAGCACGATCAGTTCAAGGGTGCATACGCCGAGATCGTGCGCGGCGTGAACTCGGTGCTCGACGCGGTGATTACACCCCTCAACTTTACCGCCGGGTACATCGATCGCATCAGCAAGGGCGATGTTCCGCCGCAGATCACCGACACCTACCACGGCGATTTCAACATCATCAAAGACAACCTGAACACGCTGATTGGCGCCATGAACGAGGTGACGGCGGCGGCGGAGGAAATCGCCAACGGCAACCTGACAGTGATGCTGCGGGAGCGCTCGGCGCAGGACAAACTGATGCAGGCGCTGGGAGCGATGGTGAGTGGCATCACGCGTGTGGTCTCGGACATCCGCTCCATCGCGGGCGAGGTGGCCTCGGCCAGCCAGTCGATCAGCACGGCTTCGGTCGAGGTATCAAAAGGAGCGACCTCGCAAGCGGCGTCGGCCGAGGAAGCCTCGTCATCGATGGAGGAGATGGTTTCGAACATCAAGCAGAACGCCGACAGCGCGCAGCAGACCGACAAGATCGCCAACAAGTCGGCGACCGATGCGCAGGAGAGCGGCAAGTCGGTGGTGGAGGCGGTGGCAGCGATGAAGGAGATTGCCAGCCGGGTCTCAATCATCGAAGAGATCGCGCGGCAGACTAACCTGCTGGCCTTGAACGCGGCCATCGAAGCGGCGCGAGCGGGCGAGCATGGCAAAGGTTTTGCCGTGGTTGCGGCCGAAGTCCGCAAACTGGCAGAGCGCAGTCAGAAGGCGGCGGGAGAAATTAATCAACTTTCGGGCACCACCGTCAAGGTGTCGGAGAAGGCGGGCGAAATGTTGCAGAAACTGGTGCCCGATATTCAGCGGACGGCGGAGTTGGTGCAGGAGATTGCCGCTGCCAGCAAGGAACAGGATACGGGCGCGGAGCAGATCAACAAAGCGCTGGTGCAACTGGAGAAAGTCATCCAGCAGAATGCTTCGGCGTCGGAAGAGATGGCGTCGACGACCGAGGAACTCTCCAGCCAATCCGAGCAACTGGTAAGCGCACTGGCCTTTTTCCGCACTGGTGACGACGGGCCCGCCGCCGGGCGCAACGCGGGTGCGAAACCTGCCCGGCACTTCGAAGCGGCTGCCGGCGCCGGGCGAGCGTCGAAGCCGGCCGCCAGTCCGGTTTCCCCGGGATTGAAGGCGGGAGGCAAGTCCGGTGTCAGCCTCAAAATGAAAGACAAAGACAAGAACGATGATCTGGACAAGGAATTCGAGCGGTTTTAATCGATTCTGGCAGGTGCTCCACGGAGGCCTGCAGAGTGCGAAAGGAGTGGACGATGAGCGTTACCGAGATCACTGAAACGCGGCAGTATCTTACCTTCAAACTGGGCAACGAAGTGTTTGCCACCGAGGTGGCCAAGGTGCGGGAGGTGCTTGATTTTACTACCATCACGGAAATTCCACGGACGCCCGATTTCATGAGCGGAGTGATCAACCTGCGGGGCAGTGTGGTGCCGGTGGTCGACCTGCGGCTTTGTCTGGAGATGTCGAAAACGGAGAAGACGCGGAACACCTGCATCGTGGTGGTCGAGGTGTTGCTGGATAACGAGTCGACTGTAATCGGAGCGCTGGCCGATTCGGTCGAAGAGGTGATCGACCTGGAGCCGGAGCAGATCCAGCCGGCGCCCCGCATCGGCACCCATATCCGCACCGATTTCATTAAGGGGATGGGAAAGCGCGACAACCAGTTTGTCATGATTCTGGATATCGACCGCGTCTTTTCGGCCGAAGAGTTGTCGGCAGTGCGCAGCGTGGAAACCGGCAAAGCGGCAGTGGAGGCGGCGGTTTGACTACGGCAGCGGACGAGAGCTTCGCCCCGGGACGCCATGAGCGATCGCCATGAGTGAACGTCATGAGTGAGCACGAAGAGTTCATCGGCAAAGCAGATTACGGCCGGCTGTGCCGTCTGATCTATGAGCAGTCGGGCATCAATTTGGGGCCGGAAAAAAAAACCATGGTCGAGCTGCGCATCAAGCGGCGCGTGCGCAGCCTGAGTCTCGATTCGTTTGTCGATTATTTTGCCTATCTGTTTGGGCCGCACGGTCACCGGGAAGAGCTCGTCCATTTGCTCGACGTGGTATCGACCAACAAGACCGATTTCTTTCGCGAGCCCGAGCATTTTGATTTTCTTATCCAGAAGGCGGTTCCCGAGTTGATGTCGCGGAACGAAAGTGGACGGCCGCTGCAGATATGGAGTGCGGGTTGTTCGACGGGGGAAGAGCCTTACACACTGGCAATGGTGCTGCATGAATATGGACTGGCTCATTCCGGGTTCCGCTTCAACGTGCTGGCCACCGACCTCTCGACCACGGTTCTGGCGAAGGCACAGCGGGGAGTGTTCAGCCTGGACGTGGTGAATCCGGTGCCGGCCGATTTGCGCCACAAGTATTTCATGCGCAGCCGCGATCGCGATTCAAGACTTTTGCGCGTGGTGCCGGAGCTGCGGCGGATGATTGAATTTCGCCGGCTGAACTTCATGGACGCGGACTACGGGCTGGCGCAGAAAGTGGATGTTTTCTTTTGCCGCAACGTGATCATTTACTTCGATCGACCCACGCAGCAGCAGATCATGTTGAAGCTGGCAAAACAGCTTTTGCCCGGAGGCTACGCTTTCGTAGGGCACTCCGAAACCTTGCATGATATGGATCTTCCCCTGGTGCCGGTCGCGCCAGCCCTCTACAGGAAGCCGCAAGATGCTTGAACTTGATGCTGAGAGGCTGGAGGTCTATCTGCTCCCCGGGGAGTTTCACCTGGCCCGAAAGCCGACGATTATCCGCACCCTGCTCGGCTCCTGCGTGGGCGTCACTTTCTGGAGCGAGAAGCTCGGCCTGGGTGCCCTATCGCACTCGCTGCTGCCGCGCTGCGCGAGCGATCCGGCGCCCGCCAGCAGTTTAGCGAACGGCCATCGTTATGTGGATTTTGCCATTCGTGATCTGGCCCGGCAGCTTGACGAACTCGGCGTACGGCGCTCCGAGGTGCAGGTCAAGTTGTTTGGCGGGGCCGACGTGCTGGTGGTGAGCGATGCCGCGAACCTGATTGCCACCGTTGGGAAACTGAATTGCCAGGCGGCCCTCGAGGTGATCGAGGCCGAGGGTTTTAAGGTGATTGCGTCGAGCCTCGGAGGCACGGTCGGACGCAACATCGAGTTTGATACTGGGAGTGGTGAGGTGTGGCTGCGCTGGCTGGGTTGAGCAGTGGGCCAGTGGGTCGTATTGCCAGTTGAAGTTTCCCGTTTTCGCAACTGGATTTGAGGGAACAGGCGGGACGGAATTATGAGCAGGTCTTTATGAGCAAAGCAAAAGTTCGCGTCCTGATCGTGGATGACTCGGCCGTCGTGCGCCAGACGCTGAGCGACGTACTCGGAAGCGATCCAGAAATCGAAGTGATTGCGACCGCGGCCGATCCCTTTGTGGCGGCGGAGCGTATTCGCGAACAGACGCCTGACGTGATCACTCTCGACATTGAAATGCCGCGCATGGACGGCCTCACCTTCCTGCAAAAAATAATGTCCCAGTATCCGATTCCGGTGGTGATCTGTTCGAGCCTGGCGGAGGAGGGTGCACAGAGCACGCTTAAAGCACTCGAGTACGGAGCGGTCGATATCATTGCCAAGCCTCGCTTAGGCAGCAAACAGTTTCTGGAAGACTCGCGGATAACCCTGTGTATGGCGGTTAAGGCTGCGGCTCAGGCGCGGGTGCGCACCATTCAGCCCAGCCGCGTGGTCGAACCGAAACTTACAGCCGACGCCATTCTTTCCGGTGCGACCCATGCCATGGCTGAGACGACGGAGAAAGTGGTGGCGATTGGGGCGTCAACTGGAGGAACCGAAGCCCTCAAAGTCGTGCTGGAAAGTTTTCCTACCGATGCTCCGGGCATTGTCATCGTACAGCACATGCCGGAGATGTTTACCAAGGCATTCGCCAATCGGTTGGACGGCCTTTGCCACATTACCGTGAAGGAGGCGGAGTCGAATGACACCGTTCTCCGGGGGCGTGCGTTGATCGCGCCCGGGAATCATCACATGCTGCTGAAGCGGAGTGGCGCGCGCTATTACGTGGAAATCAAAGATGGACCGCTGGTATGCCGTCACCGGCCTTCGGTCGACGTGTTGTTTCGTTCCGCGGCGCGCTATGCGGGACAAAACGCTGTCGGCGTGATTTTGACGGGAATGGGTGATGACGGCGCCCGCGGAATGTTGGAGATGAAACAGGCCGGCGCTGCGACCATCGCCCAGAATGAGGCCACCTGCGTGGTTTTTGGTATGCCCAACGAGGCCATCAAGCGAGAAGCGGTCGACAAGGTTCTGCCTTTAGAGGCGGTGACGGGAACCATCCTCGCGTTGGCGCGATGATATGCAGAAAGTGTGAGAAACGAACGAAGGATGAAGCGTCTTGGTCATGACATCCACGGCGCTGGCATCGGGCAGCAGGAATGGTGAGTGCCTGTCGGGACGCGCCGCCATGAAGGCAGGAAGTATGAGTTCGAGAACAGCGTGGGCGGCAATCGCGGATGCTCGAGCGATCGCTCGCGAAGCTGCGCCCGATGAAACCGAATCTCTTCGAAGCAGAAGTGTCGAAACCGTTGCGGAGGTCATTGCCACCCTGGAAACGGCAAGACACGAGTTGTGTGCGATGGCGCGCGTGGTCGACCATGAGATCGGAACCGTGGCGAAAGCCTTCGCGGGCTTGGCCGGACACAGTGACACTATCGTGAGCCTCGCCGCCGCCATTGTGGCTCGGGTAGAAAATGACGATGTCATCTCACTTCTGCCAAAAGTACAAACGCTGGGGGGCGCCGCCAGAAACTTCATCGGCGACCGGCTGCACGCCACGGCCGGAATCTTGGAGACGGTGACGGCCGAGGTCAGGCTCTTGCATCAATTATCGCTGGTGACGCACAGCCAGGAAGAGATTGCGGTTGAAATCAAGGCGCTGAGCGTGCTCACCAATATCGAAGTCGCGCACCTCGGCCCGGTGGGAGCGGGTTTTCAGTATCTGGCACACGAACTAGCCGACTTCTCCAGATCTGTAAGCGCGGATACCCGGGAACTCGCCAGCCGCACCAACGACCGCCGGTCTGCGATTGAAAAAACGAAGCGCGTACTTCTGGCCGAAATCCCACGCATGAGAGAAAAATTGGCGCGCATTGAAATCGATCTCGGTCACGCGCTGGCGGTTGTCGATTCAAGCTTGATTCAACTCTCGCGGACGCCCGCCCAATTCAGGGCTTGCGTCGAAGGTATTGCGCGACAGATTACTTCGGTCGTGGCTGCGATCCAAAGCCACGACATCAACCGCCAGATGAATGAACATGTGCAGGAGGCATTCGCGCTGATCATCCAGAGATTAACCAGCGCGGAGAGCTCGAATACTCAGGTCGCGCAGGAACTCGCCCTATCCTATGCGGGGCTGAGGATACAGATTGGCCAGATGAGGTCCATCGCGGATACTGTCGCTACCTGGACCTCTCAGATCAAGACTTGTATGAACGATATTCTGACGATGAGTACCTCCGACGTTTTCGGAATCGGTCGTACAGTGCTCGAGCAGGAACGCAAGGTATCGTCACAGCTTGCCTGCATTGAGGTGCTCGAAGCGGAGAGTCAAGCCTACAGCGAGAAAACACAGCACAGCGTCGCCGGTCTCTCGAACCTCATGCAACTGGTCACGGAACATGTGCAGAGGGCAGAATCTGTCCGCGACCGTCTGCGACTGCTTGCCTTCAACTCGATCGTCGAAGCGAGTCATTTGGGAACGAAAGCCGATGCCATCCTGGCGATATCGAAGAGTATCAAAGAGGTTTCCACCGAATGGAGTGAGATCACCGACCAATCCCAGCGTGCTTTGCAAGAGATTCTTCAGTTGGTGAAACACACAAACCAGATGATGGAGGCTTTTTCTGAAGCCAGCAATCAGAGGCTGCATGAAGCGCAAACGCAAACCGGGGAGAGTCTCGGCAATTTACGGAATGCCGCCAGCTTCACCGCCAGTCAGGCCAATGAGATGAAAATCGCCAATCAGAAAATGCAGGCTAAGATCACCGAAATCGGCAAGAGTGGCGATCTGCTCGACGCATCTTTTGGCGGCGCCGACGCGGTGGTGAAGGAAATCGAATCTCTGCGGATACACCTGGAGATCTATTGCCCCGATGTGCGGGAAGGATACAACGATGAGGAAGCCGAGAAATTGTTCTCGGTTTCCTACACGACGGAATTGGAGCGTGATGTTCTGCGTGCCGCGCTCCAGGGGATCGAGCCGCCAGCGGCTCAACCCGTTTTGGAAGGTAATAGCGTTGAGCTATTTTAAGGACGACTGTAGTTGAGTTTTGATCGGTGGGAGAGTTAGGCAACTTTCCTCTTTGGAGCGTGAGGCGAACCATGAAACGAATCCTGACGGTGGATGATTCCGCGAGCGTTCGGCAAATGGTCGCTTTTACGTTGCGCAAGGCAGGCTACGAAGTGGTCGAGGCGGTGGACGGAAAAGATGGCGTCGGCAGGGCGGGCGGCGGAAAGTTTGATCTGATCGTCACCGACCTCAACATGCCGAATATGGATGGCATCCAGATGATTGCTGCTATCCGTAAGTTGCCGGGATATCCCTTTACCCCGATCCTCATGCTGACGACGGAATCTCAGGCGGAAAAGAAAGATGAGGGTCGCAAAGCCGGGGCAACCGGCTGGATCGTAAAACCTTTTGACGCCGAGAAGCTGATTGCTACCGTTCAGAAGCTGGTGAAGTAAGAGCTTCGTTTCCAGTGCGACGCGGGCGCCCCCGCCCGCATATGGCGATCATCTCAGTGTCGGTGCGGCCAAAGAGTTCTCGCCATAGTGCACCAACGCTTGCCGACTTTAACGGCGCTCCCTGAAAAATTCCTGAACCACTTCTGCGGAACGCCCCGCCAGTACGCCGCTTCGGATTGCCATCTGATGGTTCAGGCCTGGGTGATTTACCACCTGCAGCAGCGAACGTACTGCGCCTGCCTTGGGGTCATCCGCTCCGTAAACTAACCTGCGTACGCGGGCGTGAACAGCCGCTCCCGCACACATGGAGCAGGGTTCGATGGTGACAAACAACTCGCAGTCGACGAGACGGTGATTTCCGAGGTTTCGACCTGCTTCGCGCAAGGCCAAGATTTCAGCATGAGCAGTGGGATCGTGCTCGCTGATGTTGCGATTCCAACCCCGGCCTACGATATGTCCGGCGCAGACCACGACTGCTCCCACCGGCACTTCGCCGGCATCGAGCGCGCGCTGAGCGCAACGCAGGGCTTCTTCCATCCACAGCTCGTCAGAAGAAAGCTTGTGAGAAGAAAGTTGGTCAGAGACGGTCAGTTGTTTGTCACCGAGGGCGAATTGTCATACAGCCAATCTCAGTTTGCGAGTCCCCATTTGCAGGTCTGGACTTGCGAGGCTGACTCGATATTCTAGCTCTTCGCTCTCCTCGGTGTTATCCTCAACGGTGATGGGAATTCGCGACATCCTGAGGAAGGTGTTACTGGTCGATCTTATCCAAGGGCTGGGCGTGACTTTCCGCTATCAAGATCCTAAGGAAATCTATACCGAGCAGTATCCTTTGGAGCGGCCGCAGGTAGCCGAGCGTTATCGCGGAGCGCCGCGACTCAATGTTAATCCCGACACCGACGAATCGCTCTGCATTTCGTGCGACTTGTGCGCGCTGGCGTGTCCGGAAAATCTGATCGTTGTTACCAGCGAGCGCAATGAGAAAACTCGCCGCAAAGAACTCATCAACTTTACCTACGACCTGAGCCGCTGCATGTTCTGCGGTCTGTGCGAAGATGCTTGCCCCACCGATGCGCTCGAACTCACTCAGGACTTCGAACTCGCTAACTACACTCGCGAAGGCATGATCTGGGACCGTGAGACCCTGGAGAAGGGTCCGCAGCCCACCGTGTACAGAAAGTAACTTCTTACCCCGCCAAATTCGAAAAGAAGTTTGGACACTCCCCGTCTCCGTCGCTAACAGCGTGTGCTTCCGGGAATTCTTCCAGCCTCTTGCTAAGTACGTCCATAAGGACAGGACCGAATAGCAGCCTCCTAGTGTTCTTCGGCGAGTTTTCCGTTTGTCTTTAGGGTCTCAAGACCCTCCGGGAGAAGACGATAGGTATGTATATGAAGAGCTATGTGTCCCGCGGCAGCATGGGATCTGCGATCCGCTAGTTGTCACTGCTCACCGGGGAGGGCTAGGTGGGATTCCAAGATGGCCGCGTTGCGGCCTTGAATTTCAATTTGCCTGCCAGTCATCAAGATGGG
Source organism: uncultured Acidobacteriaceae bacterium (assembly GCA_963822025.1). Lineage (GTDB taxonomy): Bacteria > Acidobacteriota > Terriglobia > Terriglobales > Acidobacteriaceae > Acidiflorens. The sequence continues at coordinate 37,629 of CAWGFW010000006.1, forward strand.
AAGGGGGGAGCCAGACGGTGAAACGATTGCCTAAGGTCCTTCTTGTAGATGACAACCCGGCCGACGTCGGCCTTGCCCGTGAGGCGCTGGCCGGGGGCAGGCACCCCACCGATATTAGCGATGTGCCAGATGGGGAGGCAGCCCTGGCCTTCCTGCGTCGCGATGGTCAGTATGCCGAGGCGTTCCGCCCCGCGCTGGTCATACTCGATCTCAATCTTCCCAAAAAAGATGGTCGAGCGGTGTTAGCCGTTGCCAAAGCCGACAAGGATCTGCGCACGATTCCCATCGTTGTATTCAGCACGTCGAGTGCTCCTTCCGACATCGCGAAAAGTTATGAGTTGGGAGCCAACTGCTATGTCAGCAAGCCGGGAAATCTGAACGATTATTTCCTGGCAATGCACTCAATAGCAGAATTCTGGTTCGGCTCCGCGAGCCTGCCACGAGAGGAAGAATAATGGAAAATGAACCGGCACGTGTTTTGCTGATCGAAGATAACCCGGGAGATGCCGATCTGGTGCGCCTCCGCTTGGTGGAGAGTCACTCCGACGTCCAGGTGAACTGCGTCCCCAAGCTCTCAGACGCGCTAGCGTGCCTGGATGCGGAGGCACCCACGTTGGTGCTCCTGGATTTGAATCTTCCGGACAGCCGCGGCGCGGATACTTTTCGCCGGATTATGAAAAAAGCGCCGAATGTGCCAGTCGTCATCCTGTCCGCTCAGGATGACCCGTCGCTGGCGACAAAAGCCGTTCACCACGGCGTTCAAGACTACTTGGTGAAAGGCGACATTACCAGCAAGCAACTGGAGCACGCTATCCACTATGCCGTCGAACGGCAAGCGCTCTTGCGTGCTCGTGAAGTTGCCCGCAAGCAACAGATTGAATTTAAGAATCAGTTTCTGTCTCACGTTTCGCACGAATTGCGCACGCCGCTAACCTGCATTCATCAGTACGTCATGCTTCTGTTGGATGGATTGGCTGGTCCGGTAGCTCCCACCCAAATCGATCATTTGAAGACAGTTCTCAAGAGCGTGAATCAGTTGCATGCCATGATTCGCGACTTGCTGGAAGCGACGCGCGCTGAGACCGGCAAGACGCGTATCGAACCACGCTGCATTGACATCGGCGACCTGATGCAGCAAGCGGTGGCCATGATGCAACCCCGAGCCGAGGAAAAGCACGTTGGGCTCGCGACGGCTTTGGACCTGACCATACCTCTTGTGTATGCGGACCCCGACCGCACTTGCCAGGTACTTATCAACCTTATCGACAACGGTATCAAGTTCACCCCTCCAAATGGCTCCGTGACTGTGAGAGCCTCGATGGTCGAAACCGACCCGGCTTCGGTGTATCTGTCGGTCTCCGACACCGGCCGCGGCATCCCGGAGGATTCGGTGCCGCTGATCTTTGATCGCCTCTACCAGGATCCCGAGGCGGTCGATGGAAACCGCAGCGGCCTAGGTCTCGGCCTCTACCTGGCTAGGGAAATTGTTACTCTCCACGGCGGAAGGATGTGGGTTGCAAGCCAGCCCGAAAGCGGCAGTACCTTCTCCTTCACGTTGCCGCTCTATTCTTTGGCCAAGCTGCTCGAGCCCGTGATCACGGTGCAGGGACATTTGCGGGAATCGCTGGCACTGCTGCGGATTGAACTCACCCCGCGCGACAAGGCCCTGCGTGGAAGCTGGAAAGAGACCCGGCAACTATGTCTGGATAGTCTTCGCCAATGCGTTCAGCCGGATAAGGACGTGGTTCTTCCGCCCATGGGAGCCAGTGGCCCCGTCGAGACATTCTTTGTGGTCGCTTCGACCGACATGAAGCGAGTCAACATCGTGATGGATCGTATTCGCGAACAGGTTGGCTCCCTGCCCAAGTTGAAGGCCAGCGGCACCTTGCGGGTGAGCGCCGAAGCCATTCCTAGACCTCCCGCCGTCGATCCCCGAACCTTGGAACAGCAAGTCTGGGGTGTCGCCGATTATGTCACTGCAGTCATTCAGCACGCTCTGGCTAGCAAACAAAACCTTATCGAAAAGGAGCACCACAGCAATGCGTAGCGAAACGTACATTGATGGACCGCCCACAAATCGCGCAAAAATTATGGTAGTGGATGATGATCCCGATCTCAGACAGGCTTTGAGTCTGCGACTACGCGCCAATAACTTCGATACCGTAAATGTTTGTGACGGATATTCCGCCATCGCCATGGCGCAAAAAGAAAAACCCCACTTGATCATTCTCGATCTCGGTTTGCCGGCGGGCGACGGATTTGCTGTACTGAAAAATCTGCAGCAATACCCCGCGCTTTCGGGCATCCCGGTTATCGTACTTACAGCACGCGATCCTGAGGGTAACGAAAAACGCACCCTTGAGTCGGGCGCTGTCGCCTTCTTCCAAAAGCCCGCCGACAATGAGGAGTTGCTGGGAGTGATTCGTGCCAGTCTGCAAGCTGGATGGGGTTGGGGCGGACCGTTGCCCTCCTGATGGTTCCAAATCCGCGCCGTTCTGCTCTGGGTAATTCTCGAAGGAGAGCACTATGTATTTGGACAGCCGTGGCGCGCTCGCCCGAGCCGTGGCGTACAACTTCCGTCGGCGCGAGCGCCGCTACGTTTCCAGCGTCTCAGTCAAAGTTCAACGTTTCTTGCGCTTCGGACCGTTCACGACTCGGGCAGTAACCCTCGATGTCAGCGTTCGCGGTATGTCGGCACTGGTCTGTGGCGCTCCACGCGCGGGTGAGACCGTGGTGATCGGGCTGCCCGTTCGTAATTCCACGCTCGAAATCCTGGCGACAGTACGCCATAGCAGTGACGCTAAATCTGGATTCGAGTTTTACCCTTTATCTCCGGTTGCGCAACAGGGAATCCAAGACTGGATAAGAGAATTGAACCGTCACGAAGAGTCGTTATTCCCATCGTTGTACGAAGCCGCAGCCAAGTTCGGCAGCGATTCTTAGTGATCGGCACATGGTCGCTCGCGAGCGAAAACTTGGGATTGGGAAACTCGGACTTCCTTACAATCAATCACTCCGCCGGAAGCGGGAGCCCTTCAATGTTCCAGGAAATATGATGCACCGCGCCGTTAGTCGCGAGAATGGCTGACTTGCCCGGAGCAAACGCCAGCCCCACCAATCCCTGGCCGGACACTTCCAGGTCGGCTTTGCCCTGAGGATTGATCTTTACTATTCCGCGTTTGCCTTCGAGAGAGGCAGCGACGTAAATATTTCCGTCAACGTCGAGCGCCAAACCTTGCGGACGCCCCAAGCCCCGGTAAAACACAGATACGGTTCCGTGCGGGTCGACCTTGTAGACGCAGTCAAAGCTGGAAGTGCTCGGTCCGGTGACGAACATATCGCCGTGCGGGCCGAAAGCGATGTGGTAAGCGGAGACACTCGGCTCCAGCGTCGCAAACACAAAAATCTGTCGGTCGCGCGCGATCTTGAAGATCGTTCCGCTGCGGTCGCCCACGTAGAGATTCTCCGCAGCATCGAAGGCAATCCCAGTCGCGATGCCCATGCCTTCGGCGTAAGTCGACATGGTGCCATTCGGCGCGACTTTGTAAACGGCTTCGTCATGCCGCGACGAGACATACATTTGTCCATCCCGATCGAAGGCAATTGCCGTGGCGTTCATCATGTCGCTGAGAAACGGTTTCGCGTTGTAGTTGGTGTCGATTTTGACAATCGACACGGGAACTTTTTGTCCGCGCGATCCGGAGAAAGTCACATAGATATTTCCTTCGCGGTCGAGCGCAGGATTGGTGACGGGATGAAGGTTGTCAGCAACCTGGACGGCAACCTTGATCGAATGAGGATTGCTGACGTACCCATTTGCGCCTCCGTTCGTGCTCACTGATACTGGCCCCGACGCCGCTCCTTCCGGCACACGCGCCACTACGAAATCGTCGGAACTGATAAGTACGGAGCCCTCGATCTCGCCAAAGTGTACACTCGGGCGTCGCAATTCGGCCGGACGCAGCCCTTTTCCAACAATGCGAATGTCGCCTCCGGGCAAAGCGCAAGTGGGCGCCACGGCTTCGATGTGTGGCTTGCCATTGGCGCTCTTTTTTCCCAGGAGACGATCAGAAATGCTCATGAATTTATTCCGGAACCACTTCTGGTTCGAGCTACTTCATTAGAAGACCAAAGTGCAACAAGAGATGCATGACGATCAAGGCGTAGAGTCCCGCGCCCAGATCGTCGACGACGATACCTGTGCCTTCGGGCAGCCGTTCCAAGCGTCGAATCGGAAACGGCTTCCACATATCGAAGACACGAAAAAGTATAAAGCCCGCGAGAAAGGTTTTCCACGCTAGGGGAACGCCGGTGAGTGCAACCAGTTGTCCGGCAACCTCATCGATGACGACAAACTGCGGGTCCTTCAAGCCTGATCCCCGAGCTACCAGCGTCGCGGCGCGAATGCCGATCAGCGTCACGACGGCAGCGACGGTGATTGTAGCCCAGGTGCGGGCGGCGATCGGCATGCGCGAGCTTGCGGCTGCCCAGAAGAATACGGCCGCTAGCGATCCCCAGGTTCCCGGGCCAGGCTTGAGGCGGCCCACGCCGAAGAAAGTGGCAACCAATGTTGCCCATAGGGGAGCTCCATCGTCGGTGGGCGCCTCGGCCAGAGCAATCATCAGTCGCCGTCCTCGTCGTCAAGACTATCTTGACGGATCGCTTCTTCGGCATCGGCAACCGGCGACGAAATTACGTACCCACCGCTGGCCCACTTCCCTAAATCGATGAGACGGCAGCGGTCGCTGCAGAAAGGGAAATCCGCGTCCGCGGTCTTTGTCGGTTTTTTGCAGATCGGACAACGGAGCTTGATTGTGCGTTTGCGCGGCATAGTCAGATTGTAGAGGTCAGATTGCAGAGGTGAAAATCCTGACCTCTGAAATACACTTCTGACCTTAAACGATTTCCGCTACCAAATCGTAATCATGTGCGGCCGTGATACGGCAACGATAGAACTCGCCTTCTTTTGGCTCGTCACCCTCGGGATAATCGTTCACGAAAACCGTCCCGTCAATCTCCGGCGCGTGCATGGCGGTGCGCCCTTCGAGCAGCAAATCAGACTCGGTCGAAGCGCCTTCAAGCAGCAAATCCAACTCCTGGCCGATCAAGGCCTTCTTTTTCATCCGGCTGATTTTTTTCTGGATCGACATCAGCGATTTGCGGCGGCTCTCAATCTCGCGCGCGGAAAGCTTCTTGTCATTGTCGCAATCGAACGCGCCAGAGCCTTCCTGGTCGGAGTAGCCGAAGGCGCCCATCCAGTCGAAGGCTGCCTCTTTTACGAAGCCACAAAGCTCGTCGAATTCTTTTTCGGTTTCGCCGGGGAAGCCAACGATGAAGGATGTCCGTAAGGTGACACCCGGAATTTCCCGCCGCATCTTCTCAATCGATCGCAGGAATATGTCCGCTCCGCCACCACGCTTCATGCGTTTCAAAACCGTCGCCGAAGCATGCTGCAGCGGCACATCGATATAAGAGCAAATGTTGTCATGGGCGGCGATCGTTGTCAGCAGTCTCCCTGTAATCTTGTTCGGATAAGCGTAGAGGAAGCGAATCCACTGCAGGCCCTCGACGCGGGTCAATTTTTCCAGCAGCAGCGCCAAGCCATCTTTCAATCCCAGATCCTCGCCGTAGCAAGTCGTATCCTGCCCGATGAGAGTGATCTCGCGTACGCCGTTTTGCGCCAACCGCTCGGCTTCGGCGATTACAGATTCGAACCGGCGCGAGCGAAATTGGCCGCGAAGCTGCGGAATTATGCAGAAGGTGCACGGATGATCGCAGCCCTCGGCGATCTTGATGTAAGCCGAATATCGCGGCGTGGTTAGTACACGAGGAGTATGGTCGTCGTAAAGGTAGTGGGGCAGATCGGCGACAGCGCCATCCCATGAATCGCGCGCGAAGCGGCCTTGTTTGCGGCGATGATCGCCCTCCGGGCGCGAGGTCAGTATGTTGAAAGGAGATGGCTCTCTGGGCGCCTCTGCCACTCCCGCAGCGGCCAGAATCTTCTCCAATTCGCCGGTGCCGACGACCGCGTCTACTTCCGGGATGTTCTTAAGAATCTCGTCGTGAAAGCGCTCAACTAGGCAACCGGCTACCACCAACCTCTTCGCCTGGCCTCCCGACTTGTGACGGGCCATTTCGAGGATGGTATCGATGGATTCCTGCTGCGCGCTGCCGATGAATGAGCATGTGTTCACAACGATTACGTCGGCCTCCGCGGCGTCTGGAGTAAGCTCGGCGCCGGCCTGCGCCAGCATGCCCATCATCACCTCGCTATCGACGAGGTTTTTCGGGCAGCCAAGGCTTACAAAACCCACTTTGGTGGAGACTGTCAGCCCCAAGATCGCGGATATGCTTTTCTTTATAGACATTGAGATAAAACAATGACGATATTGAGGGTTATCATCAGCTGGAATCTGCGCTTTTCAATTCTAACATCCAACCGCCTTAGCCTACGCCCGCCGGGGCCGGGGAATTCGGGCACCACGCAGGGTACTATGTTTTCTGCCGATCCGGGCGGCCCGTGCTAATCTTAGGGAAACAAAAATACATCCCTCAAGACTCCGGAGGAGAGATGTTGGCCAAGCGCCTCGCAGTTCTGGTGGTTCCAGTTTTAATTTTGGCGTCCAGCGCGTGGGCGCAGAAAAATGAACTTTCCGTTACGGCGGGGCGATTCTTCGTCAGCACCCAGACCGTGCCGAGTACCGGGGATCCGATTCACTTCGGAAATCCGCCGAGCTTCGCCGTCAACTACGGCCGCCTTCTCATCACCCGTAAGATTTTCGGAATCCGCGCAGAGGTGCCGGTTGCGATTTTGCCGAAGATGGATTTGAACTATTACCCGGGCGGAATTCCCAAGGACATCGGCGCGGTATTCGCCACACCGTCTATTAGGTTGAATATTTTTTCCGGCGACTCGGTGACTCCGTGGGTTAGCGCTGGTGGCGGATATGGCCGCTTCCGGGAATCTTCTTCGCTGTATTACTATGGAACGAATCCCGGCCCTACAGGCACCAACACGGGTGTAGTTCAAGCTGGCGCTGGCTTAGATGTTTGGTTTTGGCACCGCTGGGGCGCACGCGTGGAAGCGCGTGATTTCTATTCCGGAGTTCCGAATCTGGATGTCGATACCGGACGCAGCCGTCAACACAATTACTACGTAGGTGTTGGCATCGCCCACCGCTTTTAGCCGACGGCTACGCGGCCAACCGGTGTGCTCGATTCCGTCACTTCGTCGCTCGTGATTTCCTGGAAAAGCCTTGGCAGGCTTGCGGCGTCATCAACAGATCTGCCAAAACGTGCTGATTCGTATGCGCGCGTAAATTTTGCTACTTTCTTCTGCAAAGCAGTTTCCCGGATCGCCGCAACAAAATCCAACGGAGTTTGCGATGGCGACTTGCGCCATCCAAGTCGCGCCATGCGACTCACCATGCGGTCATACCATAGCGCCGCGGATTCGCGAGGAGCATGGTCAGGATGCGCCCGTAGGCGATGGTTACGCAGGCCTCTAAGCAAACGCCTGAAATTCAGCAGGGTAAGAAGAGTTGCTGCCAAGGCGATCGCCCCCACTAGCCAGTGCATCGGGAAAGTAGATATGTGTCGATGCACGCGGCGAGCCGACCGCAGCAGGGCGCGGTGCTCCCGTCCCAGCCACTCGCGCATTTCCTCGAAGAATTGCCGGCTGTTGGTGGCTGCGGTTTTTCCCAAATTGCGCTGATGACTCGCGTCGTAATTAACGATCCATTCCCGCCAGAAAGACGCGGCGGCATCGACGTACAGCTGCATACGGGACCAACCCGTCCGCGTAGGAACGCTTCCCGCAGGGGTTGGATCAAAGCTAATCCAACCCGATCCTGGGAAGTAAGCCTCGACCCAGGAATGAGCGTCGCTCGCGCGCACCACGTACTCCCCGGTAAGATCATTGAACTCACCGCCGCGAAAGCCGGTCACAATGCGCGATGGAATCCGCAAAGAGCGCAACATCACCGCCATCGAACTGGCGAAATACTCGCAGTGACCTTTCTTCCTTTCGAACAAGAAATTGGCTAGTGGGTCGGCTGGCAGAGTGCTCGGCAATTCGAGGGTGTAGCCGAAATGCGTGGATAGATAGCGCTCTAAGGCCACCGCTTTGTCGTAGTTGCTGGGAGCGGCTGCGGTGATATCCTCTGCCAGCTTCGCGATGCGAATATCGAGCGGCGGCAATTTCAAATACTGTTCCATGCCTCGAGGCGCAATGTTCGCGGCGAGGCGCAGTTCGTCGCTGTCAGGTTCGGACAATAGCGATTCCGCATCGTAGCGGGTGATGGGATGATCGGCATCGAGATCATAGACAGAGCCGCCGCTATCCATACTCACCTGGTGGAAGTTTCCGGTGAGACTCTGTGCTTGCTCCGCCAGGAAGAAGACGTTCGTTCCCAGCGGCTCCATCAGGACACGATAATGAATCGAGCGTCGAGCGAGCGCACTACGCGTCGTCACGAAGGGCGCGAGCTGATAGCTCCCATCGCCCGAGGGTCGCAGTGTCTTCTGTTCGTACGAATTCGTCCATGCCCTGCCATCAAAATTGCTGAGCGCAATTCCGCGCCACTTCAGGTCATAGGCGCCTTGCATATCGTCCTGAATCTCGATGTGCATCACGACGGCACTGGATTGTTGAATCTGGCCGATGCGTCCTAGTTGCACACGATCGCTGAAACCGGTGGAGACGTCGCTGGTGGGAGCGTAGGCGCTGAGATAACGAGACGAGACGCGAGGTAGCAAAAAGAAGATCAGAAAACTTCCCGCTAGAACCATCAGCATCAGCGCTGGCGCAATGGCGAGTAGCGCGTGGCCCATGCGCAGGTTCGAATCGGCGACGCTGCCTGCGCCGCGGCTTGCGGGCGGTTCGTGGGCGTGCGCCGGGTCTTCGGAGATAGAGTGGCGCATCTCCATTAACACAAAAGTGATGATTGCAACTAGCAGGAAAATGGCAAAAGAAAACAGGAAGACGCTGCCAACAGTAAGCACGCTGGCGGCCAGCACCATGCCAAATGAAAGGGCGGCGAGCATGTAATGGTCGCGTGTTCCGCGCAGGGAAAACAGGCGGACGACCATGACAAAAAGCGCAAGATGAACCGTGGCACCCAGAAAGCCACGCGACACAAAAAAGTAGTCTATGAGGTAAACGAATACGTAAACCAGCGTAAGGACGTTGGTCCATCGTTCTGAAATGACAGATTCGCGCCGCGTTACCAGCTGAAACCCGCGTAGGATGAGCGCGAATCCAACCAGAATTACGGCTGGCAGATCTAGACCACCGGTCGAAGCCAGAGCGCCGAAGCCAGTGAGGACGAGCAGATAAAGCGCCACGGTAAAGTAGCGGTCTATGGCCTTCGCCGTAGTCATTACACCCGGGTTGATGCCGGCTCGGTTCACCAGCCTCTATTGTTGGCGAAACCAGGGCAGAAGGGAAGTGTCGGCGGTAACAAGATGAATGGTAAAAACCTGCCCGGGCGAGAACTGGCGCGACGCGATTGTTCCACTTGTTTACAATGCTTCACCATGGACTATCTTCTGAAAACTGAACCGACTGTATACTCGTTTGCTGATCTTGAGCGGGAGAAGACGACGATCTGGGACGGCGTGACCAACCCAGCGGCAGTAAAGCACCTGCGCGAGATGAAGCCAGGGGAGCGGCTGGTGATCTACCACACCGGCGACGAGAAGAGCGCCGTGGGCACGGCGGCCGTGGTGTCGGTGGATGCGAGCGATCCGAAGACGCCGCTGGTGAAAATCAAAGTGGGAAAGCCGGTTGCGAAACCGAAGACACTGGCGGAAATCAAAGCACGTTCGACGTTCGGCGATTCTCCGCTGGTGAGGCAAGGGCGATTGAGCGTGGTGCCGCTGACGGCGGCGCAGTATAGCTGGCTGGTGGATGGGTAGAACCTGGCCCGATCAGCAGTCAGGCCAGGGTTCTTATCAGAACTCCGGTGATCATCAACGTCGCGTCAGCCATTACCGCAAGCGAGAACACCATTGCGAACTGGCCGAAGCTGCGAAGGTTTTGCGGCGCAACCTGCGCGCGATGACATACGATCGTATGCGCCCACTCATCGCCGTGACGCTGCTCCTGCGGAGTCTTCTGCATGGCGAGGTAACCAATCAGGCCGAAAAAGAGTCCGTCAACAAAGTAGGCGAGAGAGCGGAGGAAGGCCGATCCGATTCCGCAAGGAGCGCCATTCTCCTGTACAACCACAAACCCTAATAGTAGCTTGCCCAACGTGCTGCCATGCAATCCTTCGCAGACCGTTTCAAGAGCGATCATGCCTAAGAGACTAAAAAAGACCAGGGTCAGTTGGCCTCCCGGACGACTTGCGATTGCGAGGACGCGCGGATTGTGCTGGAGGCCTGCAACGATTGCGAGCATCAAACCGAAAACAAATCCGCTGGAGATCGCCACTGCGTAGTGGACGATCGTATCGATGACACGCGCCGCGGCCCGCGGCCAAAAGGAAACCCCGGCCAATGCGCCCGGCTGGCCGACGTAGGAATCCAGCGACGACAAATGAAGGTGAATGCCATCCGCAGGAGAAATAGTCTCGCTTGCGGGAGCCTGCGAAATCTCCGGAGTAAGATCGGGCAGCGGCAGAATGGACACTTGGAACCTCCAGTATAAGAACCCAAAAATAGCGCCCCTGCGCTGTGGCCCAGCAATATACACCGGAAAGTTTCGTTTGCAAAGAAGTTATAACTCGTCCCCTAACTTCGACGGCCCACCTATGGCCGGAGTAAGCGCTCCGGGCAGTCGGGTTCCGGGCAGGCGTAAGTCACGTGATTACGCTGGCGGTCGAGGCTGATGATGAACATAGGACGACCGTGGCGATCGCAACAGGGCTGATCGGGCGCGAGCTCGGGAGCGTCGCCCCGCCTCGGGGTGGTATAGCCAACACGTTCGCCGAAGCAGCGATGACAAAATTTGTCGGTGCAGCGAAAGAATTCTATGGAATAGTCGGCGTTGTAGGGAGCTAACGCCGGCTCCATGGTGCGGTAATGCTGGTCGCAAAGGGGCAGAAGGTCCGTCCGCATGCGTTTGCGAGTTTAGCATCTGAAATGCTGGTTTGAGTAAGTACCCGCGAGTTTCGTCCGGTCCCGGCGTTGCCGTCTTTACAAATCCCTACTCACTCTATGCAAACCTTTACCTGCGAGCCGATATCGTTCCTGAAGCGTTGTGGTCTAAGGGGTCGAGAGCGCGTTTCACACAAAATGAACACAAGTCGTAAGCTCCAAGCGCTCTCATAGGAGACCGACAATGCCGAACACAGTGCCGAATTATGACCACTGCCGTCGAACCGTTTCGGCCATAACGTATTTTCCAATTCTGGCCGCCATCAGGACGATGCAAATTATCGCGATCGCCTCGATTTTCCTCATTACCGTTATCAGCTTTGCTCAGGATCAAACTACCTCTTCCGCTCCGCCCGCCGACTTGGCCGCTGTGGCGTCGCCTCAAGCCGAATTCATAACCATCCCCGCAAGCACCACATTGGCCCTCGTGCTGACGAATCCCGTATCCACTAAGAGCATGCACCGCGGAGATGTGGTCTATGCGCAAACCACCGCGCCGGTTATTGTCGGTGATCGCACTGTGATTCCCGCGGGCATTTTTATACAGGGAAAGCTCGACAAACTCACCCGCAACGGCAGCCGCGCCGAGATGTTGATGTCTTTCGCTTCGGTAGTTTTTCCGAACGGCTATGTCGTCAAGCTTGCCGGACCGCTGAACATGCCCGGGCTATCTCCGATCGGCGGGGTCCCGGGAATAACAGTTGGCGGCGTGCCTGGAGTGCCTGGCGTGAAACATACACCGCGGTCATAGTATGGGTAGAGCAATGGTCGCGGGGCAGCCATTGGAACGGCAACCGGGTGTTCCTGAGCTTGTCGAACCGCATCGACTACCTGGATCGCGGACAATGTTAGTGGCTGCGTAAGGGTCATCTCCATGGGCGAGCCCACATCCACAAAGAAATGGCGACTGTTCAACAGAATAGCCAAAGAAACCGCGCCGCCGATAGCCAATCCAACCATGCTGCCGATCGCTAAACCTTTTGGCGTACTCTGGGTAAGCGTCGTTCCACCAAGGCTAGTGCTCTGCGTCGTGTGAACCCCCGGCCACGGTTATCCCGGGGACGCCAGGGACGCCGGGCACACCCTATCCATGTCCTTAGTGAGGGCGAGAAAATGAAAAGCCGCAAACGGAATTGGTTCACGAAATAATCTTGCGCAACTCGCGCCGCAGAATTTTGCCCGAAGCCGTTCGCGGCACAGCATCGACAAAGTGAATCTCGCGGGGCTGTTTGTGATGGGCGAGACGATCGGCGACAAAACCTCGAAGCTGTTGGTCGAGCCCCTCTGACGCTGCGAAACCTTCCCGCAACACGACAAAGGCGCAGGGAATTTCTCCGGCGGCGAGGTCAGGTTTAGCGATCACGCCGCAGTCACGAACGGCCGCGTGCTCGAGCAGAACGGATTCGACTTCTGCGGGAGCGACGGGGAATCCTTTGTACTTGATCATTTCTTTGCTGCGATCGAGAACATAATAAAAACCTTCGGCGTCGCGGCGCACGACATCGCCGGAGAAATACCAGCCATCGCGAAGTACGGCCGAAGTGGCTTGCGGTTCTTTCCAGTATCCCATCATGATCTGGGGGCCGCGCATAACGAGTTCGCCCGTCTCGTCAGGACCGATCTCTTGGGCATCGACATTTTTTTCCGCCAGATTCAGAATCCGGCAGTCGGTCAAGGCCACCGGCTGGCCAATCGAGGCAGGTCGATACACCTCCGGCGGCGCGATAAAGCCAACATGAGTCACCGGGGAAGCTTCCGTCATTCCGTATCCCTGATTTACGAGGATGCCAGTGAGGTCGGTGAGTCGGCGCGCAAGCTCAGGAGCGAGCGGCGCTGCACCACATTTGACCCACCGCACTTTGTGATTCTCGGGAAAAATCCCAGCTTCTACGGCCTGACAAAGCGCGTTGATGGCAGGTGGCACCAGGGGCATCATGCTGATGCCTTCGTCGGTCAGAAGCGCGCACAACTTTTGCACGTCGAAGCGGGGCATTAGAACCAGCGTCGAACCGAGCGCCAGCGAAAGCGTCAGCGCCACGGTGAGCCCATAGATATGGTAGAGAGGCAGGAAGCAGAGCATGACAGTGTCGGGCGTAAGAGGCGCGGCATTCGGCCCGAGGATCTGATAGACGTTGGCGACCAGGTTGTAGTGCGAGAGCATGACGCCCTTTGGCAAGCCGGTGGTGCCGCTGGAATAGGGAAGAGCGGCGATGGTTTCTTGCGGACTCCGGGCAGCGTCTGGAAACTTGGCGGACGTCGCGCGCAGCAGATTGGCAAAATGTTCGCAATCGTGACGCTCGCTACGCGTGGTAAAGACGCGGCGCAGAGCAGGAAGTCCAGAAAGATTTACATTTTCAAGAAGCGGAGCGTCGGTGACGAGAAAAACTGCGTCGGAGTTTTCGAGCTGATAACGAATCTCCCGCTCGCGGTAGGAGGGATTGAGCAGCGTGGGGATGCCTCCGGCGAGTGTGACCGCGTGGTAAATGATGGCGAATTCCCACGAGTTGGGGAGAAAGATCGCGACCACTTCGCAGGGGGCGAGTCCGGCGGAGATTAGCCCGCGAGCCAGTGATTCGACAAGGCTGCCGTATTCGGCGAAGGTAACACGGCGATTGCAGGAAGTATCAACCAGGGCTGTCTTGGCGCCATTTTGGCGGCAACTGTCGAGGACGATATCGTGGACAAAGCGCCCGGCGGGGTCGGCGTAAAGCTGGGTTCGAAGCATCGGACGAAATTGTAGTGGGAGTTAGTCGAAGTTAAAAGGAGATCACCGTTGCGAGAGCGATACGAATGTACGGCTCAAGCGCTCAATTTGCGGAGGAATTCCTGCTCATCCATGCGATATTTGAAAGCCTTCCGGCCATTGATGAAGACGACCGGAACTTCATCGGTATAGAGGCGACGGATCTCGGCGTCAGAATCGACATCAACTTCACGCAAAGTGAAGCCGCCACGCTTGTGCAGTTTTAGCAGGCTCTCCTTGACGATTTCGCAGAGGTGGCATCCCTTGCGGGAATAAACGATGACCTCGCGGGGCTGCGTCATGCGAGGCAGTGTAGCAGTTTTGTCCTAGCCTTCCAACCCGGAACGACCGCTCAAAAGTCTCGCGCTGCTTACGAGGTAACGGCGGTCTTTGATGAACCTTAGTGTCCCCTGAGGTTAACATTTTTTCGAATTCGCGTAGAATTTCTCGATGACAACGAACCAGGCCACCCTATCCGGTAAGACGCTGCTGGTTACGGGAGCTGCAAAGCGCCTGGGGCGTGCAATCGCACTGGCGGCGGCGGCAAACGGTGCGAATGTGGCGATTACTTTTCGTGAGTCGGAGCGGGAGGCGCGGGCATTGACCGAAGAACTGGCGCGGCTAGAAGCGGAGGCGCTGGCCGTTCGATGCGATGTTAAGGATGAGCGGAGCGTCCGCGAAATGGTGAAGGAGGTGGCAAGAGAATTCGGTGGAATCGACGTTTTGGTGAACAATGCCGCGAACTATGAAACAGCTGACTTCGAAAAAATCACGGTGGCGCAGTGGGACGCGATTTTTGCCTCGAACACTCGGGGACCTTTTCTCGTGTCGCGAGAGGCGCTGCCACACTTGAAAAAGCGCAGGGGCCGCATCATTAATATGGGATCGTTGGGAGGCCTGCGGCCGTGGGCGACGCATGCCCACTATTGCTCGTCGAAGGCCGCGCTCCACATGCTGACTAAAGTGATGGCAAAGGCGCTCGCGCCGGAGATCGCTGTGAATGCGGTTGCTCCCGGGATGATTGACTTGGGAGAGAAATCGGCAGCGGCTTTCATGAGGAAGATGTCTAAACAAACGCCGATGCGGCGGAACGGGACAGCATCCGACATTGCCGCTGCGGTCATGTTCTTTGCTACCGCTCCTCACTTTATTGCTGGTCAGGTGCTGGTGGTCGACGGTGGACTCGGACTCTGACTCTGACCGTGATTCTGGCATCGCGCTGAGGTTTGGCGACGGGAAGATTTGTTTCCTGACGACTCTTCGCGTATCTTTCCTTTCGACGCAACTCCTATCTATGACAAGATCCGAGCGGAACGCGGGTGTCTTACTTCTGTCCCTCTTGCCGACAATATTTGTTTTGACTTCTAAAGCGTTCGCCCAGGATCGACCGGAGGAGGGCGGTCACGAACTTCAGGTTTGGACAGGCGGGGGACACTCGGTGCCGGGCGGCACGAGCGATACCAATGTCTGGAACGCGGGGGTTCGCTATGGATGGATTCTTACGCAGCCCCACCTGCCGGGTTTTCTCAGCGGACGCTTCGAGCTGGCGCTAGATGCTGTACCCGCCTTCGTCGTCTTTCAGCGGGCAAACACTGCGTACGGGGCGGGAGTGAACCCGGTTGGATTCAAATGGATTTTTGCCACGCGCGGGCACGTCGCTCCGTTCGTCGAGTTAAACGGTGGAGTTCTGTTTACTACGCACAATGTGCCTAATGGCACTTCGACGATCAATTTCACGCCTGGCGCGGCGTTTGGCATGTATTTTTTTGGGGATCATGCGTGGTCGATCGACGTGCGCTATCTGCACATTTCGAATGCTGGGCTTACGGTGCCGAACCCAGGGGTGAACACGGTGGAGCTGCGTTTGGGATTCGGCAAATTTTTCGGCAAGAAGTAGCCCCTGCGTGGCAAGGCTTCTGATACTCGAGCGAAGTTCGCCAGACTAACGTTGACGGGACAACTCCGTAGAAGATTGCCGAGGTTCGGCGCGCCGTCCGCAGCAAGGCCCCGGGGGGATTGCCGCGCCGTGCGGGCAGGTGAGCGGATGATTAAGGAACGCGCAAATCTTGTCAGTGGCTTCGGGCGAAAGAATGTGTTCGAATTTGCAAGCCTGTTGCTCAATTTCAGTTTCGCTGTCCATGGCAAGGGAGTCGGTAAACAGGCGCTCGGCCAGGCGATGCCGGCGGATAATGTCGGCCGCCCGCTGGTATCCACGGGGAGTAAGTTCGACGACCGAAGATCCGTCGCCCGTTGAAAACCCGGCCGGCTTCAGTGCGTCGTGGCAAGGATTGACGAAAGGTTTGTGATCGTGTCGCTCAGGCGGGTGTGGGTGAATGGCAACCAGCCCCATGGCGGACATTTTTTCCACGGCGATCGAAACCGGCAAAGCGCCGTGAACTTCCATCCTGCCGATTTCGGCGAGTTGGCCGTGCTCTTCCAAGGCAAATAATTCTTCGAGCACTTCGTCGAACTGCTCGTCGTCGGCCATGGAGAAAACCTCCTGGGCGGCGATTTTGCCGTGATGCAATTCGATGCGGCGATCGGCCAGACGCGCCACTACGGGATCATGCGTCACCATGACAATGGTGCGGCCTTGCTGATGAAGCTCCCGCAGCAAACGTAGAACGATCTCTTCGTTGAGGGCATCGAGGTTGCCGGTGGGCTCATCGGCCAGAACGATCTTCGGGTCGTTGATCAGAGCGCGAGCAATGCAGACACGTTGCTGCTCGCCTCCAGAAAGCTGCGAGGGCAGATGCCCGGCGCGATCTTTGAGCCCGACACGATCAAGCGCTTCGAGCGCTTCTTTTTCATCCGTCATGCTGTGAAAGTACTGCGCCAGCATGACGTTCTCGATAGCGGTGAGATACGGGATCATGTGGAATTGCTGGAAGACGAAGCCGATGGTTTCGGCGCGAACATGGTTGAGTTCGGCGGCGCTGAGGCTGGCGACGTTTTGTCCATCGAGCCAGATCTCGCCGCTGGTGGGGCGATCGAGGCATCCGATGAGATTGACCATGGTGCTCTTGCCGGAACCTGAAGGGCCCATCATTGCGACCCACTCGCCCGGCGCGATGGCGAGAGAAATGTCGTCGAGCGCTTTAATCATGCCGCCATTGTTTTCTTCCGCTCTGGCGGGATAACTCTTGGTGATATGGTTGAGTCGAATCATTCGAATCTCACCTTCTACTCTCCCCTCAAAATAATAGCCGGTTGCACGCGCCGTAGCAGCACTATCGGTAGAATCGCCGAGAGCAGAGCGACCGCAACGCTGCCGGCAAGCACATACGGGAAGACGCTGAATCTGGGCACCACCGGCGCATGAAAATTGACACGGCCGATCCAGGCCGCGACGCCGATACCGATAAAGAAGCCAAAGATCGCGCCGATCACGCCTAATGCCGCAGCTTCGGCGGCAAAGAATCCGTTGACAAGGCGTTCGGAAGCGCCAAGCGCCTTCATAATAGCGAAATCGCGGCGGCGATCGAAGACCCATCCCATGAGCGTAGCCAGCACGCAAAGCGCCGAGGTTAGAACCACCAACGTGGCCGAGGCGTAAAGCGTTGCCCGTGTTTTGTTGAGCACGTTCGCTTCGCCTTCCATAATCTGGCGCACCGGGCGAACGTCGGCCGAGGGTAGAACCCGCGCAAGTTGGCGGATCGATGTCTCTACTTCCCCAGTCGTACCGTTCGCGGCGACTTCGATGGTGGACGGTACGACGCCGGTCCAGTTCTGGAATTCCGATTGATCGAGATAAATCCGGCTGTCCTCGCCGGCGCCGGTTTGCAACATTCCCACGGGGGTGAGTTGGAGCGCCTTGCCCTGAAAAGTTAGTTCAAAGGGCTGCCGATTGGCGCTGACCACAGTCGCGGCGCGCATACCAACCAACGCTTCGTTGGGCGCTTCCGGCCAATGGCTTACCTTCCACCAGTGGTTGAGTCGGCGCGCGCGGGCAAAGTCGGTGCCGACGACGACAACCGATTGCCCATCTTTGGTGCGCGCGACAGCATAAGAAAAAGGAACAGCCAGGGTCTTCGCGCCGAGAACGGATTCGACTTTGGTCAACGCGTCGGCGGGCAGCGACTGGCCGTCTTTAGCGACGATGACCACGTTCGCCCCATAACTTCGAAATTCGCTGCGCAGCTTGGCTTGCACGTCAACGTAGAGGTTCATCATCGCGGTGGCGACCGCGGCCGCGACAATCATCGCGAGTAATGCAGAGGCAGCCCGTCTACGGCGCAGGACTGCGGCGCGGAGCAGCATGCGGCCGAACATCGAGACATGCGTAGCGGACGCTCGCCTATCAGCGACCTGCTTCGACGTGAGGAGCGTCTCGGGAGTGAAGTTCATCCCTCACCTCGCAGAGCAAAGACGGGATCGAATTTGACCGCGCGACGGATGGCTGCGGCGCTGCCAGCGAAGGTCACGAAGACGGCGATGGCGAGGATGATCGGAAAGAGCACCGGCTCGATGGAAATCTGTGAACTGAAAATCGAGCGGCCGATCTGGTGCGCGAGCAATGCCCCGGCCGAGAAGCCGGCAATCCCGCCGACCAGCGCCAGCAGCAGTGCCTCCGCAAAGAAAATGGCGGAGACCGCGAGATTTCCTGCGCCCAGTGCCTTCATCAAGCCAACTTCGACGCGACGCTCATAGATAGCGGTGGCCATGGCGGCAGACACGGCGAGAGCGGAAGCAAACAGCGCGGCGAATGTGATCAACAGCATGAGTCCCTTGATGCGCGAGAGAACGGTGCCTTCGTTTTGTGCGACCTGGCGAATCTGTTCGGCATGGGAATGGGGAATGACTTCCTGCAACTGGTAAGCAATTGATTCCACATACGGCGAGCAATACCAGCGGTCATAAACCTCTGGCGTCATCGTCTTGGGATCGCGGGCGGAGAGCGCATCCGGCGGCTTGGTCAGTGCGCTCACGTAGACGCGCCGCACGGCTCCGGGCTTGCCGAGAATTTCCTGCGCCAGCGCGAGCGGCGCAACGAGTTGGTCGTCTTCCGCGCCGCCCGTCGAAAGAATGCCAGCGATCACGAGTTGCCGGCCTGAGACTCCGAGCATGTCGCCGGGTTTCTTGCCGAGCTTCGCCGCTAGGCGCTCGCCCACCAGCACACTCTGTGAATTGTCATCGGGCCACGTGCAGTTTGAAGATACTGCGTCCTTCTCGCAAGAAACTTTCCACCAAGGATGAGTGATCCGCACGCCGGTGGTGAAATCTTCTTTGCCGAATCGCAGTGCCTTATTGAAGTAGGTTCCCAGCAGCGTAACTTCCTGGGCGTCTCCGGCGATCTTCACCATGACCGGCAGCATCGGTGAGAAGCCGACAATGTTGTTGTGCCAGAACGTCCCGCGAATCTTAGGCAGGTCCGCTTCGTTGAGGAAGGCGCCGTCGCTTGGAGGCTTGAGGTTGACGCCGCCGACTTCCACGTCGAGTGTGTCTTCCTGCGGAGTAACCACGAGATTGGCGCCGTAGCTGCGCAGTTCACGGTTAATCTTGTCGCCGATGTCGGTCGCGACCGCAATCATCGCGGTCGCAACTGCCACGCCCAGTGTAATCGCGATTCCCGCCAGAAGTTTCCGGCGCGCCTGATGGCGAAACGATTCGTAGACAAGGCGAGGAAACATTATTTCTGCTCGAAGTAGTGCCGTCCGGCTGCGATGTCGGCCTCGGAAAGAATGACCGCATCGTCGGTGACTTGCGCTTTCAGCGGAATCGGATTGCAGCCGCCAGCCATGCCGACCGATTGCGCATTAATAGGCGCGGCGCAGTTCTTGCAGACGACTCCGTTCGGACCCTTGTAAAAGCCAACCGCGCCGCAGATCTCGCAGGCATCGAACAGCGTGGCAATTTTCCCATCAGGCTTCTGATAAAGCCAGAAGCGTACTTCAGTGCCGCCTTCTCTTGCTTCGTAGCGATGCAGTTCGCCGTCATAGACATCTTTCAATGGAATCGAGACTTTCCCATCAACGAAGCTGACTTCAGTGGCCGGCGAAAGTGCGCTGGCGCTTTTCTCATAGATAAAGCTGGCCGTGACCATGACGATGAAAGCGAAGGAGAATATATAAACGGAGGCCATCCAGAGACGCTCGCGACGGGCCGTCCAGAGCGCTTTGCGGCGGGCAGCGCCAGCGGCGGGCAGTTCGAGCGGTTGGCGACTCTTCATTTCAAAGAGGACCATCAGCGCAGCCAACGCCAGAATGGTAATAAAGAAAAAGAAATCGTTACGCACGATCGGCCCGATGATCGCCATCTCCTGCCTGGAAGAGGGAAGCACGCCGTTCTCAGAGAGTTCATGCAGCCCGGAGATCAACAATTGCCCAGCCACCAGGAAAAGAATCGCGGTGGTGACCTTGAAGAATTTCTGCAGATTGATCTTGACACTGCCCTTGACGAACATCACACCAAAAAGCACGGCTACTGCGATTCCCATGACAGTGCCGATGAAGCTCATCAGTTCGCTGGAGTTCAGGGTAACGGCCGAGAGAATCAAAACGGTTTCCGCGCCCTCGCGCAGCACCATGAGAAAGACGAAGGCAAACAGGCCAAGCCAGGCGTCGCCCCGGGCGAACAGGCCGACTTTGCTTTCGATCTCGCCCTTGAGCTTGCGCCCGGTCTTCATCATGAAGACGATCATGGTGACGACGAAGACGGCCGCGACCAGCATGACCCAGCCTTCGAAGACGTCTTCGTTTAATTTGAAGCGGGAGAGCACAACGGCCACGCCGATCGATCCAACAAACGCCGCGGCGAGAGCGGCATAGACCGACTTGCGCAGATCGTTGCGGCCAATTTTGGCCAGATAAGCGAGGGTAATGCCGACGATAAGTGCCGCTTCGACGCCCTCGCGAAGAGTAATAATGAATGCCTGTAACATTGAAAAAGCTCGTTTCCTAATTGAAAATGAATTTCAATTTCAATATCAATAGGATACGTTCTCATGCAGGGGCAGTCAACGCAGCGAATCACGAATCGCTGTGATTTGCATCACACGGCGGAATCGGAGCGTTGAACGGGGCTTCGCCAGTGGAACTGTATTCCGCATCCGCATCCTTCGGTTCGGCTGGCGCAGGTTTTCGCTGTACCCAGCGATTCAGGTAGAAGACCAGGATAAGTACCAACCCGAACTCCAAAATTGAACCGGACAGATTTTCCCAGGGCAGGGGACGAACCGTCGACCCCGAAAAGAGTACGGACTCCGTGTTCCCCCGTAGTGCCCTGCCAATGAGAGGAATAATTAAGTACCAGGTTAGCGAACTGACCAAACGCCAAGACGCTTCGGCCAGGACGACGGCGAGAGCGATCTGTCCGACCCTTCTCCTAAGTAAAGAAGAGCGCAATTCTTCCAAGAATGCTCTGGGCGTGTCATCCACGGCGCCATTACTTTAGGTCGTTGATACAGTCCTTTCAAGAACTATTTTGGGTCGCTATACCATGCGAAGAAACTTGCGCGCCTCCTCTAGCTCTGGAAACAGTTTCTCTTCCGCCAGAAACTCCCGCGAGTGCACGCATCTCCGGCCGCCGCGTAATTTCACCGGATGCTTCAAATGGAGCATCTCGTGAAACAGAATGTATTCGACGGCGTAGCGGGGCACGCGCGGATGGTCAAAGACGCGGCTGATGACAATCGTGTTGTGTGCGGGATCGTAGTGGCCGAGACTGCTGCGGGCGTGGTTCCGGCTCCAGGTCAGTTGCGGCTGTCCCATCAGGCCGTGGAAAAAGCGTCGATTGAGATCCTCAAAGACTTCTTCGAGATGATAGTGGTGGCCGCGGGCGGAGTGGATGTGTTTGCGTCCACGCATCTGCCGCACCAGGCGAGCCTTGGCTGCTATGTCGTGACTGGCGACGTAGCGCCGATAGCGGGCATTGTAGATGCGGTCGATCGGCTTGCGATAAAGCTTGGCGAGCAGGATGTGCGCGATCGAATGCAATACCGCGTCAGGCGCACCTTCGAGCAGATCCGATAGTCGTACGAAAAGTTCGCCCTGCCGCAGGCGAATCGTGTTGTTAATCGAGACGAAGGCATAAAAACGTACGTGCATGGGCGGCGCGTCCGTGCGTGCACGCAGTTCGCGATAGGCTTCGCGAAATATTTCAGTGAGCTTGGGAGACACGTTGAGTGAAGGGTAGCAGAGCCAGCATTCAGCCGTCAGCTTCGGAGCGCTAGGAGGCTAGGAGTAAGGATAAAATCACCAGCTTCTTCATGCCGTACGTCCCGGATTCCAGCATTTTTATTCTGAGTGATGGCGACCGGCGAGACTGGGGTGGTAACACTTTCAAGAGTATTACGAAGCGAGGGGGCTCTGGATGAACTTAACGTAATTCCGAAGTTCTGTGACCGACGATTCGGAGAGCAACGGAAAGGGAAGCGCACGGCAAGACGCAGGAAGCAGGGTCGCGGTGACCGAATCGCACACGACGGCGGCAGTCTGTTGCAGACCGCGTTGCCAGTTCGATTTTCGCACATCACGAAAGACCAGGGCGTCCGGATCAAAGCCGCAGGCATGCAACATGGTGCGCGCCAAAATGAGGAAATTCGGCCAGCCGGAAGCAATTCCGATCAATGTGCCGGAAGGCGCCGGCAACCACCCCACCAGGGAAGTCGGCACAGAACGAATCTGTAGCGTAAGCATATCGGTGCCCTGAGGAAGTGCTTGCCGCACGGCTGCGGCGCGATTTGGAAGCACAACCGGAATGGTGCCCTCTGGAATCTTGGGGCAGTCCTGCAGGCTGCAACTCCGAACTGGAAAAGCCACTGCCTGCCCTATCTCCGCGGCCAGGATTTTCCTCAGTTCATGGTCGGGCTCGATCAGCAGGAAATGGTCAGGTGGTTGCAGTTCGAGCCACTGCCGCAGCCGTGAGCGCACGGTCGCGAGGGGAGCGCCGAGTTCGCGCGCCGATCGGAAGAGCCGGGCAATCAATTGATCGAGCGCAATCGCCGACGACTTTGCCATTTCAGGCTTGCTCTCGCGGACATACACGCCGCTCCCATGGCGAAACTCGACCCACCGTTCCGTTTCCAACTGCCGATAGCCGGCGCTAACAGTATTGGCGTGCAGGCGAAAGCGCCGAGCCAGTTCGCGCGTGCTGGGCAGTCGCTGGCCGGGAGCGAGATCGTCACTGAGGATTCCGAGAATGATCTGCGTGACCAGCTGTTCGCGGATAGTAACTTCGCTGCCGCGCGCGAACCAGAGTTGCATGACGCGTTATCTTACCGGGGATTGCAAGACATAACCACTCGAAGTCAGGTTAACTCGAGCGCCCTCTCCAGCTGCCGCTGCGCTCCTCGTGGCGATGAACTTTAGGGTGACAATGTTTGCCGCGGAAGCGTGACTCTACCTCTTCTTTTTATGCTTCATATACTCTTCAACGTCGGCCAGGGTTTTCCGGTGATCGTCGGCGCTGGAGTCGACGGTGTCGAGCGCATTGGTCAGCATGAATTCATACTGGCTCATTTCGGCGGTGTTGCTATTCGGAGAATTTTTGACCGCGCGCAGTTTGGCTTGAAATTCGGTATCGGCTTCGATAATGAGTCTTAGCGGTTTGCGAATGTCATCCTTGCGGCCAAAATACATGTCGATATTGTCGTTGAGCTCGTCATAGACAGCGAGAAAGTCCTCCAGCATGTCATGCGTCTGCTGGCCGCGCTCGGTTGCCTTAGGGTTGGAGCGCATTTGCTCAAGTTTGATCATGCGATCCCGGGAAAACTTCACGAAGAGCTTTAAGCGCTCCTCGGGGTCGAGCATGGCATCGCGGAGTTGATTGATCTCCAGTGGATTGAGCGGATCGCGGCGCTGCTGCGCCCTTAGCGACACAGCCACCGATAAAAGCAGCGGCCCCAGCAACAGCACCCAGCCTGCGGCGCTGAGGCAAGCGCGATGGCTGCGCGAATGGGCTATTCCGTTCATTTCTTTTGTTCCTTCTTGTCTTTTGCGAACATTGCCTCTAGTAGGGTGGTGCGCACATCTTCGAGGTGGCGAATGGCCTGATCGACTGGAGCCTGGTCGTCGAAGGCCAGAGTGCGTTTGATATCGCGCAACTTATCCGCCATTTTTCTCACATCGATTTCGACATTTTTGAGCCGCTTCTTGCTTTCCGTCGCCGCGTCGCGGGCCTTCTCGGAGTAGCTAACAACGTCGTCAACGGCAGCGCGGGCTTGCTCCACGTGCCCATTGCCGTAAAGCTGGTCGGCGTTATGCAGTTGTTGGCGCGCGATTCGTATGCCCAGTTCGGGGCGATCCTCGACGCGCGCACTTTCAAACCTTGCTTTGAGTTCATCGAGCGTTTCTTCTTTGCCCGCACCGCATACTAAGACGACTGCGAGGAGAAGCACGCTATGGGCTAGGCGGCGCATGTCATCAATGCTTCTTCGGTTCAATGGCGATCAGCCGGTGCGTAGCCTGCCACTCCTGATCAGGATACTTGCCACCGGCAACATCGAGAAAATGATGATAATCGACCGCCGCCAGTTTGTAGTCGCGAAGGTGGTCGTAGGCAGAGGCGCGAAGAAAAAAGCAGATGGTTGGCATGTCCGTATTCAAGAGCGCGCGTCCGTTGAGTGCTCGCACGGTCAGCTCATAGTTCTTGTTTTCACTGGCTGCAAAGGCGAGATCAACATAGATGTCAGGCCAATCGCGCTTCAGCCGCAGTGCGGTCAGAAACTCCTGTTGCGCCTCGGGAAACTTCTTTTCGCGCAGTAAAGCCTGGCCGAGAGAGCGATGCAGCTCGGGATCATTGGTGTGCGTCGGGAGCAGTACGCGATATGCGGCTTCCGCGAGATCATTTTTTCCGGTACTGGCGTAAAAGTCGGCAATTTCGCGCTGCGCGTCTGCGTCAGTTGGATCCAGTTTCAGCGCCGTTTGCAGTTCCGCGATAGCGTCATCTTGCTTGCTTTCGGCCGCGAGTACGCGGCCTAGTTGCAGGTGAAGGACTGCATCGTTTGGACGATCGGCGGCCAGTCGGTGCAGCAAAGGTTCAGCATCGCTGAGGCGATTCGATTTCATATAAATGTTGGTGAGGCCGATCGCGGCTTCGGTCGAATGCGGATCGAGCATCAGTACCTGTTTATATTCAGCTTCGGCGTCGGAGAATTCCTTTTGCCGCTCATGCAGCAAACCCGCGGAGAGATGCGGCTCCGGGTCTTTGGGCGTAAGTTCCGAGGCTTTGCGATAATCCGCGAGCGCCGCAGTTGGATTTTTGTTTTCGCTCAGATGCGCGAGCGCCAGCCAAGCGCGAGCCTGACCCTCTTCGACATGCGCGGTAGGTTTGAGCGTCGCGGCAGCGCGCAAGAACTGCTCGGCCTCTGGACTGTTAGCCCGGTCGAGCATCAGACCGAGATTGAGATTCGATTCAAAAACATCAGGCTTCGCGGCAACCGATTTGCGATAAGCCGCGATAGATTCATCTGCGCGATCGAGGCGATTGAGAACGAATCCGAGATCGAACCATGCTTGATAAGACCAGCGCTGTTTATCGTCGGAATCTTTATCGAGCACCTTTTTCAGCAGCGCTTCGGCCGAAGCGAAATCATTTTTCTGAATGGCGTCTTCTGCCTGCGCGATTTCCGGTGGTGTGTCGTCAACGCGCTCCTTGTAATGGCGGATGGTAGTATGGGTTTGCCCAAGCGAGCAAGTAGCGATGGTGAGGATCAGCAGAGTTGCGAAATGAACTGACGCTTGAGCGGCCGAGAAGCGTCGGCGTCCACGTTTGTCATTGTTACCGCTCGCCATGGCGTGTGCCGTTCCCGTTCAAGACCTGTTTCAGATACTGCCCAGTATAAGAGTCTTTCAACTCCGCAATCGCCTCCGGCGTTCCCGAGCCGACAACATTTCCGCCGCGATCGCCGCCCTCGGGGCCAAGGTCGATTACCCAGTCTGCCGTCTTGATCACTTCGAGATTGTGCTCGATGACAACGATCGATCCGCCTGCATCGATCAGACGGCGAAACGCAGAAAGTAGTTTGCTCACATCGTCAAAATGCAAGCCAGTGGTGGGCTCATCGAAAATGTAAAGCATGCGGCGTTTGCGTTTCGGCGCCTCGCCGCCTTCCGAGGCCCGTGTCACCGCGCGAGCTCCAGGCTGGAGGTGCGCGGCCAGCTTCATGCGCTGCGCTTCGCCTCCCGAGAGCGTGGTAGCTGACTGCCCCAATCGCAGGTAGCCAAGGCCTACCTCATCAAGCACGCGCAATTTTTCTGTGAGCCGCGGAGCTTCAGCAAAAAATCTCAACGCCTCGCGAATCGTGAGATTCAAAACCTCGTGAATGTTCTTGCCCTTGTAATGGATCTCCAGCACCTGCGGCTTGTAGCGCGTGCCCTTGCATTCGTCGCAGATGAGCTCAACGTCGGCTAGGAACTGCATTTCGACCGTGACTGTGCCATCACCCTGGCAATTTTCGCAGCGTCCGCCGGGAACGTTAAAAGAAAAATATCCGGTAGGGAAGTCGCGCTTCTTCGCTTCCGGCAGAGACGCAAAAAGTTCCCGGATGATGTCGAACGCTTTGATGTAAGTGACCGGATTGGACCGCGGAGTGCGACCGATCGGCGATTGATCGACGAGCACAACCTCGTCGAGATAATCCTCGCCCTCGATGCTGTCCCACAAAATAGCCGCGGGCGCGCTGCCATTGGACTGCCGCTTCGCCGTTGCTACAGCCTGATAGAGCACGTCATGCAACAAAGAAGATTTTCCCGAGCCCGAGACCCCCGTAATCGCGACCAGCATGTCCAGGGGAATCTCTAGATCGATACGTTTCAGATTGTGCGCCCGGGCCCCGGTGATGCGCAACTGGTGTGGCCCTCGCTGGCGACGCTTTGCGGGAATCTGAATATGCAATTCGTCGCCAAGGTACCGGCCCGTCAGCGACTGCGGCATTTTGATGATCTCGCTGAAAGTGCCGGCGCCGACCACTTTGCCGCCATTCTCTCCCGCGCCCGGGCCCAGATCCAGAATGCGATCGGCGGCGCGCATAATGTCAGGATCATGCTCGACCACGAGAATCGTGTTTCCCAAGTCGCGCAGATCGTGCAGGATCTTGATCAGCCGGTGAGTGTCGCGACTGTGCAGGCCGATTGAAGGCTCATCGAGCACATACAGCGTGCCCACCAGTCGCGACCCGAGCGACGTCGCCAGTTGAATCCGCTGCGCTTCGCCGCCTGACAGCGTCGATGACAGGCGATCGAGGGTCAGATATTCCAGGCCCACTTCATTGAGAAAACGCAGGCGCTCTCGAAGTTCGATCAGCAACTTCTCCGCGATCGCAGCCTCTTGCGGAGAAAGTGAAAGTTGATTGAAGAAGCGGGCCGCCTCTTCGACCGTCATACTGCACACCTGGCAAATATTCTTCCCCTGAATCTTTACCTGGCGCGCCTCAACCCGCAGCCGAGTTCCGCCGCATTCTGAGCACAGTGAATATCCACGATAGCGGCTGAGAAAGACGCGCACGTGCAGCTTGTATTTCTTGCGTTCAAGATGCTGGAAGAAGCCACGCACGCCGTGGAATCCGCGGCCTCCGTCAACAATCAGCCGCCGATGTTCTTCCTCGAGGTCGTACCATGACAAGTCCAGCGGAATGTCAGCCGAACGCGCGAAGCGTTTGAGTTCGGTAAACAACGGGCGATATTTTGGCTTCATCCAGGGCTCGATCGCGCCCTCATTCAAGGTCTTGCCCTTGTCGGGGATGACAAGGTCGAGATCGAAGTCAATCGTGTTGCCAAACCCCTGGCAACGTGGGCACGCACCGTAAGGATTATTAAACGAAAATAGGCGAGGCTCGGGTTCTTCGTAGCGTGTGCCGTCATTTTTGCATTCGAAGCGTTGGGAGAAGCGCAGGCGCTGAGGCGCGCGATCTTCGCCGCCGGTATCCCGTGGCGCGGTTTCAAAAATAATCTCTCCTGCTTCGCGATAACCGATCTCGACCGCATCGACAATACGCGAGCGCTGATCGGCGGAAACGACGAGACGATCTACGAGCCCGAAAACGGGCTCGGCAAAGTTAATATCCAGCAAAGATTCCGGAGTCGAGAATTCAAAGATCTGTCCGTTTTGAACGAGCCGGTTGAAGCCGCGCTTGCGCAAATCAAAGAGCCTCGCCTTAATCGCGTCCGAGGGCAAACGAGACTCAGCCGCATTTTTCTTGGCGCGAACTTTCTTGCCGCTCTTCTTTTCAGCCGGCGCGACGGGGTTGTTGCTCTGGATCGGAAAAAACACATTCAGCCGCGTGCCCTCGCCCAAGGCAAGCACGCGGTCGGCGACTTCATCCACCGTATCTTTCTTAACCTCCTGCCCGCAGAGCAGGCAGTAGGTGCGACCGACGCGGGCAAAGAGCAGGCGTAGATAATCGAATATCTCCGTGGCTGTCGCAACGGTCGAACGAGGATTGCGCGTAGAGTTCTTTTGCTTGATCGCAACCGCGGGCGCGATCCCCTCGATTACATCAACGTCCGGCTTCTCAATCCGCTCTAGAAACTGCCGCGCATACGCTGACAACGACTCGACATATCGCCGCTGCCCTTCGGCGTAGATCGTATCGAAGGCGAGCGACGACTTGCCCGACCCAGACACACCGGTAACTACAGTCAGCGCGTTGTGCTCGATCTCAAAATCAATGTTCTTGAGGTTGTGAATCCGGGCCCCGCGAACCACAATGCTATCTGTCGACATCTTCCCCTGGCACTACAGACGGATCAAAACGCGTAAGCGAATCTTTCTATTATAAATCGTGATAGCGCCCGGAAGCATCGCAGCGGGATTCAAACTAAAATTTATGATTTTTCGGAGGAAGATCGTGATGCGGAGATACAGCTAGGTTCAAAATTGCTTCGCTAGGCGTAGCGGAACGGACGCTCTTCGCCGCTCGTCCAGAAATACGCGAGAATGATTATGCTGGCGATTGCCGCGTAGGCACACCACAGCGATGTGAACGCATACCGTTTGAACGCCATCACGATGAGCAGAATCGCCAGGTTGGCCGCTCCGAAGACGACCATCATCTTGACCTTCGAAAAGAAGAGCGAGCCACAAGTTGCAATCACGTAGAGCACTGCGACCGCCATGTTGTTCGTGGCTTGATTGATGTACACGATGGTGTTTTGCCTGACGTACAGCTGCAACGGGAACGCTGTCAGCGCCCACAGAATATAGAGAGTGGTTCCCAAGCCCAGCACGACGAAGGGAGCCATGCTCTGGCGGCTCTTTCGGTCAGGCTCAAAGAGCAGCACGCTCAACGGCAGCAGAAACGGCAGAAGTCCTTGCGCATAGAGCATGAAGGCTGCGCCCGTATCGTGCGCCACCGCAGGTGATAGTATTCCGTCTAAGCCCAGCCAAACGAATCCCTCCATAAACTGATGAATGGCGAATAGGATTGGCAGAGACGCGAAGAGAAGTTCACGCCTGTGCTTCACCTTGGTCAAGGTGACGACGCCGATGGCGCCGAGTACTCCGCTCCCTACAAAGTTCGCTGTTGCTGAAAAACACACGCTTCGTCGTCTCCGTTGCGAGGATTACACCGATCGCTGCGGAATGCAAAAGGTTTGTCGGATGCGTACACGTATTACGGAGAAATGCAGTAAAGAAAGCAGCTCACTGGGCCGCGAAGGAGAAAAGTACCAGAATGTAGATCCAAAGCCCGGTCATACAATGCCAGTACCACGACGTGATATCCACAACGATGCGCCGCATTTCGACCGGACGATGCAAAATTGCTGCCACATTGGCGAAGATCAGGGCCAGTATCCCCCCAGCCAGATGCAGTCCGTGCATCGCCGTAAGAATGTAAACAAAGGAGCTGCTGGTGCCGCCAGCCATGTGAAAACCTGCCGAGGAAAGTTTGCTCCAGACAAAAAGTTGTCCCGCGAGGAACGCAACTCCGAGCAGCGTGGTTGCGTTTAGCCACGGGAAGCGGCGTTCGTCGCCCAGCGTGATGCCAGGAATCGATTGCACAGGAGCAAGCGCCGCCTCCCGCGTAATCTCACGCCGCGCCATATCGATCGTAATACTGCTGAGCACAAGGACAAGTGTGTTGACCAGCAATAAAGACCACGGTAATCGCACGGGAATCCAGGATCGAATGTAGGCCATTTGGCTCTGATCAAAGCTCAGAAATCCGCGCCGGATCAGATAAACCGCGGTGAACGAAACGAAAAGCATGGCGATAGGCGTCATCACGATGGCCAATCCCATCCGCGCGCGGCGCAGCCGCTCGCCATAGTTCGGCATGGAGTCGGGCATGGAGTTCGGCACAAAATCCGGCGCCCCGTCGTCGCCACCGCGGCCATCGCCATTGCCGCCGCCATGGTGTGGCGGGTGCGACGCGCCGTGGTGGCCAGATGCGCGTGTTGAGAATGGTGTCAGTCGCGCCATGCCGGTAGCTCGGGTTGTTGCCGGCGATCATAATCGCCGGAGCAGGAACCAGGTTTAATATCGACTTTGCGATCGAAGTCGCTGTCACGATTGCAATCGAAGCTGTGCGTGAAACCCATGTCGCTTTCTTTAGATTTTTCCTCCGATAAAGAGCGTGAGCGCTGGAACCGCAAATATCGGGAAGGCGCCGCCTGCCCAGAGGCGAGGACCGCCCCCGATCCCTTCCTCGTGCGGGCTTTCTCTGAATTTATTCTGCCCGAGTTTCCGCGCGGGGGAAGCGCTCTCGACCTCGCCGGCGGGGCCGGACGGCATGCGATCTGGCTGGCAACACAGGGTTGGCAAGTCACCATCATTGACATTTCCGAAACCGGGATCGAATTGGCGCGGCAGAACGCTGGACCCCTCGCCTCCCACATTCACTTTGTAGTAGATGATCTCACTCGTTTCAACGCTACGCAAACCCGGTTCGAAGCAAGCTTCGAGGTGGTGATGGGATTTTTCTATCTTGAGCGACAAGTTTTTCCGGGAATTCTGAGGGCGTTGCGGCCCGGCGGGTTGCTCATCTACAAAACCTACATCGCGTCTCGGGCGAACTTTCCAAACGGCCCCAAGAACCCGGAGCATTTGCTCGATTCAGGCGAACTTGAGCGGCTCGTCACGGGACTACGCATCTTGCATTACCGCGAAATAGTGTCAGAAACAGCCGTCGCTGAATTGGTGGCAAAAAAGGAAATCTGATTGGCGTTCTTACTCCATGCGAGCTGTAATAATCTGATACTAACGGCTTCTGTTCTCGAAACCTCTGAAAGCCTCCGAATTGCGCGTCGTGAAAAGTCCCACGCGTCAAGCCTTCTTCGCCTTCACCGGAGGAACCAGCGCGACCGCAGCTTCAGTAGTAAGCAAAAGGAAAGTGAATGTCTCCTGCAAGTACAAGCGGACCGCGGCATCAGTGTGGCTGAGATAGCCGATCGAGAACGTCCTGGCCTATGTGCAGGTCGAAATCACCGCCGCGAGTGGTAAGCACGAAAGCTCCGGCAATCGCGGGCGCCCAGATGATTTGATCCTTGACCAGCCGCTTGACATGCTCCAACACTGGGTATCCGTGATCGCTGGTCTCGGCGAGTTCTGTATAGGCGTCGGCGCCCAGCAGTACGGAGTAGGGGCCGTTCACACCGACGAGACGCAACTGGCTTAAGCTTTGCGCAATGGCATCCGGGTACTCGCGCACATCGGCAGGGAGCGTCTTAACCGGATTGCTTGTCCCCTGACGGATGCCCCCAATGCCGGCGGCAGCATAGCCCTCGAATATGGTGGCGTCCTCAGCAAAGGCGATCTGTCGCGCGGCATCCTTCGCCGGTTGCCAGTCCGAGTCATTCGCGCCACGATCAACGTCATCGATCGCCTTGCGATCCAGTTCGAACGGAACTCGAAGTTCGACCAGCGCTCTTACCTCGCGCTGCCTCGCGATGATGCCTTTCGCCGGAGAGGTGATTGTCCGCAGGTGGCCGGTACCGACAGCTGAGAGGCCGGTGCCAGCCGGCCCCTTTAGATCGACGACCCGCCGTCCGGCAAGATAGCGCTTGAGCGTGCGCGATGTTTCCTCTTCGATCTGAGCCCATGCCGAATCGGAAATGGGGGCAAGCTCGCGATGGAGATTATTCATGTCGTAAGTCTCCTTTGAGAGATCCGATGCCGAGCGAACCGTCGCGCACGGATGGAATTGATGATGTGGGGATGGAGGAAGATGTTTCGGTCACCGCCGGCGCTGCGGCGGGGGGTTCCGCACCCGCAGCCTCGTTTGCGTTCGACCGGTCCTCGTTAGTTATGTCGTTGGCGACGTTCTCCAGAAATGTCGCCGACGGCACGAAGAACAGATTTCCGGTCACAGCCCGGCTGAAGTCCAGCAGTCGGTCGTAGTTGCCGGGCGGCCGCCCGATGAACATGTTGTCGAGCATCTGCTCGATGGTGCGTGGCGAACGGCTGTAGCCGATGAAATAGGTGCCAAACTCACCCTGCGTCGGGCGGCCGAAGGGCATGTTGTCGCGCAGAATCTTGATCTCTTTCCCATTCTCGACGATGGTCGTGAGCGCGTTGTGCGCTGATGTTGGCTTCACCGAATCGTCTAATTCGATATCGGATAGCTTGCTGCGCCCGATGATGCGTTCCTGCGCTTCGGTCGAGAGCGCGTTCCATGCGTCAAGATCGTGGAGATATTTCTGTACAATGACGTAGCTGCCACCGGCGAAGTCGGGGTCCTCATCGCCGATAAGCACGGCTTCGATCACTGATTTGCCTCTGGGATTCTCCGTTCCGTCGACGAAACCCAGGAGGTCGCGGTCGTCAAAATAACGGAAACCCTGCACTTCGTCCACTGGCGAAATAGCATTCTCAATTCGCGCCATAATCTGCGTGGCCATCTCGAAGCACAAATCCATGCGCCTGGCGCGGATGTGAAACAGCAAATCGCCCGGCGTTGACACCGCATGGCGCGCTCCGGAGCGAATCTCTCGAAACGGATGCAGTTCCGCAGGCCGCGGCGGCCCGAAAAGGCGATCCCAGGCATCGCTCCCAAGGCCCATGACGCAGGAAAGTCCCGCCTCAAGGTCGCGGAATTCCACCGCGCGTATCAGTGCGGCGAAGTCTCCGCAAAATGAGCGCAGGATCGCGCAATTCTCAGGGCCCGGGTTGATCGTCGCGACCAGAAAGATCGCGGTGCGACTCAGCGGCGCGTCAACCGCCTGCGCGAACACCGGCGATCTATCTGCCGCCTCCGGCGCCCTCATCTGATTAGGATCGGTCTCCATCAGGTGTCGTCTCTGCGTCCGTCAATCTGCTTTGGATTGCCGTCAGATTTCCCAGATATTCGCCAAACTCATGCCGCATCGCCGATAAGAGCTGGATAGCGAGTTCACCTTCGCCCCGAGAACTTAATCGCTCGTAAAGCGCGGCGGTGAGAACCGGGGCCGGTACTGCTTGTCGATCGCAGCTTTAATCGTCCCGCGATCTTCGCCAAAGTCGGAGACACGGCCGCAAAACTTCGAAACATCCAGATCCTAAAGGAGCAGCCGCCGTGAGATCCAGCAACCGGGAAGCGATGACATTGCCCGCCGCCAAACCTCCGCCATGTTCGTAGAATCATATCCTACTGATGGTGCTCCGGGTCTCGCAATGGCGTAGTCTCCGCGTCGCCGGAGCTCTACAAGCCCAGATCGGTCAGTCCCGGATGATCATCCGGACGGCGCCCATGTGCCCAGTGATACTTGCGCTCCGTTTCCTTAATTGGCAGATCGTTGATCGAAGCAATCCTTACCCGCATCAACCCGTTCTCATCAAATTCCCAGTTCTCATTGCCATACGAGCGGAACCAATTCCCCGAGTCATCGTGCCATTCATAGGCAAAGCGCACGGCGATGCGGTTTCCGTCGAACGCCCAAACCTCTTTAATCAGTCGATACTCTATTTCTTTCGTCCATTTGCGTCGGAGAAACGCCACGATCTCTTGCCTTCCATTCACGAATTCCGAGCGGTTTCTCCAGTGTGAGTCAACTGTGTAAGCCAGCGCCACCTTTTCCGGTTCATGAGAGTTCCAGGCATCTTCTGCCATTCGAACTTTCTGAATCGCCGTTTCGCGTGTATATGGCGGCAACGGAGGACGTTGAATTACGGCTTCGGTGACTGCCATCGCATTTCTCCTTGGAGTTCCATTTCCTCCAGACTAACGCGATGCTTCTGGGAAAGTTTCCGACCTAAATTCAAAACCGCGATCATCTGGCGCTGGAGAGATGGTGCCCGGAACAGGACTTGAACCTGCACGCCTTGCGGCACACGGTCCTAAGCCGTGCGCGTCTGCCAATTCCGCCATCCGGGCTTCGCATCAGTATAAATCACACCTTTCCCCACTTCATGGCAACGGTTCACTTGAGCTAACCAGACTTTTGTATCCTTCTCCTCAACTCTGTACCGATCTGAATTCGGTCTGCTACAATTGAACTTGCGAGGACAGCTGCTCTTTTTCGGTTCTTGCCTAATGCGCTTTAGCTTAGCCTCCGGTGTATCAGCCAAGAATTTAGTGCAACCGGGTTGGACACGCGGGTTTCCGATGAACGTAAGAAGTTGGGGACGTAGTTCAGTTGGTTAGAACGCTCCTTTCTCACCGTCACAATGATGTAAGCGATTCAAAAATCAGCAACTTACTAGAACCAACATCTGTTCGCCCTGTCACGGTGTCTGCCATTTTCCCGCATTTCCGAAAACTTGTTGTCCGTTTTCTTGAAATTCCTGATTGTCTTCCTCCTCCGAAATCGGGTGCGTCACATATGGCGAACAGTTTTTCGTCAAGAACTGATCGCCGAACTTCTCGCAACTTCTCAGTACCGATTGCGACGTTTTGAAGGTCTGATTTCCACCTGTTGGCTCGCATCCTAACCGAAGCACTGGTTGGGTGGCATCGCTGCCGTGACAGTGACCATTTCACTCGTAACTAACAGAAAACACGCGGCACGGATGGCGCTACAGAAACGTTTCAGTAAGGTTCGGAAACAATTCGTGGACTGTTAATGGACCATAATTTCGGATGTGCTTTCACACGGCAGAGCCCGGTCGAAACCGACGCTCGCTCGTTATCGTCTAAGTGGTTCGCCCCTTCCAGGCACAAGCCGAGAACGAAGGTGCCCGTCCGCCTGAAGACGCGAGGAACCACCTCGAAAGCGTCCGTCCGCGACGGGATTTGAACCTGTGTTACGGCTGTGAAAGGGCGCTGATTGGCTGTATCACATTGTAATTACAAACAGCGGTCGCACTGCAATGCCGTGTGAGGAACCACTGAGAACACGGAGGAACGGGCTTTGGTTGTACCGTTCTTGTACCGCGAGTTTTGACCCAAAACTCTCGAACAAGGTGATGCGATGTTGGGAACGAAGCGCAAATGTTGCGGGCTAATGCTTT
The DNA here is from genome assembly GCA_963822025.1 of uncultured Acidobacteriaceae bacterium. Lineage (GTDB taxonomy): Bacteria > Acidobacteriota > Terriglobia > Terriglobales > Acidobacteriaceae > Acidiflorens. Next base: position 72,775 of record CAWGFW010000006.1, read on the forward strand.
CAGGCGATCGAAAACGAACGCGCATTCGTTCTGCGGTTAAGCCCGGACTCGAATCCCCCGGGGCAAGTTCCAGGGCCGTGTCGAAGAAGTCGACACCGACCGCGAGATCAAATCCGCTCGCTTGAAGAGTTCCTTGCCTTCCTGTTAGAACTGCTTTGCGAACAGCGCAGACGCGTCGAGCCCAGACTTCTAAGGCCACTTAAACAGGCAGATCGCGAACAATAAAGCCGCTACCATGACGATCGATGGTCCAGCACCAAATTTCGGAACCATAGCGTTCAGCAGTAACCCAGCCCCAACCGACACGGCGCTCGCGACTGACGAAGCAATCAGAAAGTGGGACATCTTGTTGGTCAGACGGCGTCCAATGGCTGCCGGCAGGATAATCAAGGAACCTGCCAGGAGTGCCCCCATGAAGCGCAATCCCACGAGTATGGTCAAGCTGAAGAGCAAGAGGAAGAAGAGGTCGACGCGATCGACCTTTACTCCCGTCGCCATTGCCAGTTCCGGAGAGAACAGAGTCAACACGAGTCGGTCTCGCAGTTTCCAGATCGCGGCAATGATGAAAGCCACTGCGAAAGCACCCAGAAGAAAGCCAAGCAGCGAAGTCGCATGATTTTCCCCGAACAGAGCCTCGATCAACTCATCGCTAGGTGTTATGGCAGCCCCAATTCCAAGCGCCGCTGCGAATACAACGCCGATCGCGCTCTCAGTTGCCAGCCCCGTTTTCTTCTGCAGTTGCCATATCAACAGCGTTCCTAGAAAAAGTGTCGTCGCGGCGCCAAGCAGCGGATTGATCTTCAGCAAAAACGCCAGTCCGAATCCGGGGAGGGCCAAATGAGAAATGACGTCTCCAGCGAGAAGCATGCGTTTCATCAAGGCAAAGCTTCCGACCAGGCCGGCTGCCACGGCGAAGAGAAGGGCGAGCATTATCGAGTAACCGGCGCTGGTGTGAGATAGCCATGACATAAAGTTGTCGGAATCAGACTCCGTGGTGGTCCTGGAGGTGCCGATAGAACTTGGGTGGAGCTGAGTAAAGGGCCTCCAATGCCTCGGGAGTGAGCACTTCTTTCGGTGGGCCAAAACAAGGCTTCCCCTTGCCAATGCACAGGACCGTTGTGGCGTAGCGGTAGACGACACTCAGGTCGTGTGAGACAAGAACTACGGTTATGCCCTGCTCTTCTTTAATGCGGTTGAGCAATTCATAGATGCGCTCCTCGGTGAGTTCGTCGAGGCTGGCTGTCGGTTCGTCGAACAGGATCACGTTCGGTCGCCCTAAAAGTGCGGCGGCAATCAGTATTTTTTGAAACTGCCCACCCGACAGGATGCCGATGTTCGCGCTCAGCAGTTCAGCGGTAAGATTGGTCACCGTGGCCGCCCGCTCTATGTCCGCCTGGCTCAATTTAAGGAAACGGGCCTCGGCATTCAGCAAGTCACTCGCCGACAGTGGCAGTTGCCGGTCAGCGGCCACCCTTTGCGGGACATAACCGATGCGTGCACTCTCCACCCAGTGAATCTCCCCTTGGTACGGGAGGAGGTGCAGAAGGGTTTTCAGCAGCACCGTCTTTCCTGCACCGTTGGGGCCGATGATAGCCAACATCTCCCCCGCATGGAGCTCAAAACTCAGACCCGATAGGATGCTGCGCCCATCCAAGTTTACTGTTAACCCTTGTACCGAAAGAATTGTCTTCGCCAGCCCCTGCATCTCAGTCACTCGCCATTTCGCCAATCATTGGACTTATGCTGTGATCGTGATCGCAGCCAGATACCGTTCGTCAGCATGAGCGCGGTGAAGGCCACGACACGCCTTACGAATGCGTGCGTCAACCACAGTACTCCTAGTTGCAACCAGAAGAGAAACCGAAGCCGTCCTCCTTATCACCAGGCGAAACTCGGGAAGGCATCGCTTGTTTGCACGGATAAGGTGGCGCGTACCCTCCCGCCTTAAGAACAACATGAGGTCAGGATCGCACTGCCTTTAGGCCCTTAGGCCGCGATCTCGAGCTTGTCGTCGACATCCCAGACGCCGGGGCCGACCAGGCTGCTCTCTCAGCCTCATCACGCTCTGCCCAGGAGCCGATCTTCCCTCTCAGAATTACCTTGGTGGCGGGACGCTCGTCTCAGCTTTGAGTGAAGATTGAAAATGCCCTGAAGCGTGCTACAAAGGCAAATCCTTGATTCAGTTGTTCATTCAGCTCGTACTTTCAGCGTTCTACAAGAATTCTCGCCGCAGTATGGTGAACGCCATCGACGAAATAGGCTGGAATGTGTGCCTACGTCCTTCGCGGGCAACCCGAAGATGCGTCCCTCACAGGGCGGGGCAAGGCAGGCCAGACTTTCATTTTAGGCAGCAGCCCGCCGAATTGGGCCCGCTTGTGCGACCTCGGCGCATGTAGCCGCGCATTGACGGCACGCTTGAGCACACTTCCTCATCGTTTCACCTTCGGATTTCCCGCATTCTGCCGCACAGGCTGAGCATAGCTCGGAACAGATACTGCACACCCGGTGAGCGTATCCAGAGCTGCCCGTAAGCAGGATTACGCAGGTTCGGCACACTTCAAGGCGTTCGTTACAAAGCCGGATACAGTCCCTCATCATGGTCGGATCCTGGTCCGGGGACTCAGCACGGCATTGAGCGCACCAGCGTGAGCACTGCAAGCACTCCTCTGTACATCGCTCAACTGTTTGATTTGAAATCGTCATCTGATCCTCCATTCTTTATCGAACTATTGTGTATTCTTGGCGCGTCGACCACTCATTTCGCTTCGGCACGATCTCAGGCCTCGCTGCTTGCACCGAAAAGAAACGCGAGCAATTCGACATTGATTTGCTCGTTCAGCTTCATGTTCATCTCCCTTGTGCGATGAAACCAGGGACGCCTGTTTTCACCACATCATTGAGTCTCTGCCTAGTCTGAATGCGATTGATTTCGTTTAGCGCATCCTCCGGAAGGGCAGAGATGTCAAAATTCTCTCGCGCACGAGCTGCGGTTTTGGGTGTGGTAAGCAAAGCCGTGCCGCGCTGAACCGCCCATGCCAGAAGGACCTGTGCCGGCGTCTTTCCAATTCGTGTGGCAATTGCCGAAATGACAGGATCGTCGAGCACCCCTGGCCTCATTCCGTGACCCAATGGCGCGAAAGCCAAAAACACAACGTCCTTTTCTTTGCAGAATTCCAGAAGCTCCGTTTCCGGCAGATAGGGATGCGATTCGACCTGGACCACGGCTGGCTTGATTCTTGCAGGCTCGTAGATCTGCATCAATTCATTCAGGCTGATGTCCGACAGTCCGATGGCCCGGCACCTGCCGTGGTCCACGAGACTTTCCATTGCTCTCCAGGTGTCGAGCAGAGACACTCCGTTGTCATAGATGACATTGCCGTTTTGATCCCGCGGATCCTGCTCATCGCCCGGCTGAAATGCATAGGGAGTGTGAATGAGATAGAGATCCAGATACTTGATACTGAGTCTGTGGAGACTCGCTTCGAAAGCCGGTTCGACTCGTTCTGGCCGATGGTTGGAGTTCCACAATTTCGTGGTAACAAAAATGTCTTCGCGCGCGATCCCGTTAGCGGCAAGTCCTGCCTGTAACGCGTCGCCTACTTCGCGCTCGTTCCGGTATCGTTCCGCGCAATCGAAGTGTCGAAATCCGGCGTCGAGCGCGTCTCTGGTTGCAGTTCTCGTCAGGGCAGCGTCGGGAATGAGGGTGCCAAAGCCGAGTGCGGGCATGTGTCCCGCTCCGTTGTTGAGCGGCATTCTCGTCAGCCGAAGATCACGAGATTCAATCATTGGGTTACCTTCTTTCAGAAAACCTTCGACTAAACCCGTGCCAATATCGCCCGCGGCTCCGGTTACGATTGCTGTTTTCTTGCCCGACATAAATAACCGAGCGCTGTTAACGATACCCGATGTCAACCAACTTGCCCCGGCAACCGCGCCGATGTCAGCCTTTCGTGAGGTCGGTGCTCTGTCCGACCTCGATAATGTAACCGTCAGGATCGCGGATGTAGCAGCGTATCTCGCCGTACTTGGGTATCGGCTCCGTGATGAACTCCGCCCCGCGACTTTTCCATAATTCATAGCACGCTCGAATATCCGCAACGCGGATATTCAAGAAGCTGCTGACCTTATCCGGGTCGGCCGGGACGCTGAGCGTCACCGACGGCTTGTCCGGGGTTGGCCCACCCCCGACGTTGACGATCAGCCATGTATTCGCGATCTGAATGTGCCCAGACGCACCCTTGTTGTCGCCTCTGCTCAGAATGCGGCCGCCGAAGACCTTCTCATAAAAATCAGCCGATCGGTCGATGTCGGCGACGGTGATGAAATGTGTGACCGTGAACCCGTCGCGAGGGGGCATCTCATAGCTGCTTTGCTCAGTTCGTACGCTGCTCATTGACCACTCCAAATCCGATGAACAGTGCTCATCTGGGCGGGTGGCCTACACTCGCACTGATTTTCAGACGGCACAAGCGAAAAACCGCCGAACGTAAGGCGACTATACTCAACTAGCAATCGACTGGTTCAACAGCCACGGTCAAGTTGACCTCTTATTC
>CAWGFW010000007.1:0-397628 GCA_963822025.1 uncultured Acidobacteriaceae bacterium
AAGTGCCGAGAACTCGATATCGCCGGCGCTACGGTGTTTCGCGGGATCGAGGGCTACGGAGCAAGTACGCTCATTCATAAGAAGCATCTGCTGCGTTCTTCCGATCGCCCAATCATGGTCTCGGTGATAGACACCGAGCAGAACATTAACAAATTGCTTCCGGCTCTGGATGAAATGGTGGATGAAGGACTGATTGCTATGTCTGAGGTCGAAGTAATCCGCTACGTGCACCAGGAAGGAGTGCGCTCTCCAGCTTCGTAGCCAACTACTGAATGGAACAAGAGCATTAACGGATGAGCTATGAGGACAGATTCGAAAGAAGACTCGCTGCTTGAGAAGCCCGCTTCCCCGCGGTTGGTATTTGTCGCGCCGGAGGATCGGCAAGCCTCCCCTCAGATTTCCCATGGAGAGTCAGCACTCATGCGGCTGGCGGAGTTAGCTGACCAGTTTGACGCCGAGCAAGTCGCTGCCGATGCGCGGTCTGTGGCCGAACGGGTATCGGAGGGACGCTTCTACGTTGCGTGTATCGGTCAGTTCAAGCGGGGCAAATCCTCGGTCCTGAATGCGCTGGTAGGCGACAGCGTACTGCCCACCGGAGTTGTGCCGGTTACCACCGTGCCGACGATCGTCCGCTACGGAAGTCATGCCGCCGCTCGCGTGCGCTTTGAAGCCGCTGGCGGCTGGACAGATATTCCGGTTAAGACCGTCGATGAGTATGTCTCCGAAGAGAAAAACCCAGAGAACGCGAAGCATGTCGCGGCATTGGAAATCTTTGTGCCTAGTCCACTTCTTGCAACCGGCATGTGTTTCGTGGACACACCAGGGTTGGGATCGGTGTTCACCGGCAATACGGCAGCGACACAGGCTTTCATTCCTCATATCGATGCGGCGCTGGTCGTGATCGGGGCGGATCCTCCGCTAGCGGGGGAAGAACTTGTACTGGTTGAGGCAGTCGCGCGGCACGTTCAGGATCTCATTATCACCGTAAATAAGGCGGATCGGACCACGGACGCAGAACGAGCCGAAGCAGTGGCCTTCGCGCGACGCCAGCTCGAAAAGCGACTCCCCGAGCATTCTGTCGGACCTTTGTTCGAGGTCAGCGCGGCGGAACAGCTGGAACACCGGGGAACGGGTAGGGACTGGGAGAAGTTGGTCGGTTCGCTGAACCATTTGGTCGAAGGTTCAGGCCGGCGTCTGATCCAGGCAGCCTGCGAACGTGGACTTGAGCGGATCAGCGAGCAGCTTCTCGTGATCATCTCGGAAGAGCGCGAGGCACTTCAGCGACCGATTGAAGATTCGGAGAAACGTATCGCTGTAATGAAGGAGACCATCGCCGATGCAGAGCGCTCCATGCGCGAACTCGCTTATCTGTTTATGGCCGAGCAACAACATCTCTCGGACATGTTTGTCGACCGGCACAAGGCGTTTCTCGCGCGCGTAACGCCGCAGGCGCATGAGGAGTTCGAGGTGGTGCTCCAAGGGATATCTGGCTGGCTGGGACCATCTTATCGCCGGCGTACCTTCCGCGCGGCACAGGACCTCGCACGACGTTATGTCGTCCCCTGGTTGAAACCCGAACAGGAAGAAGGAGAAAAAGAGTATCGTCGCATTGCGACGCGCTTCGTAGAGATGGCAAACGAGTTTCTAAAGAAACTAGCGAATGCCGGCATTCCCGAGTTGGCACGGATGCCCCATGCCCTCGATCCGGAGAGCGGCTTTCGCGTTCGCTCGGAATTCACCTTCTTGGAGTTCATTGATGTCGCGCAGCCTGCCTCACCAGTGCGCTGGCTGGCCGACCTGGTTCTTGGCCTAGTGGGCGCCCGATGGGTAATCAAGAATGAAGCGAGAAGTTTTCTCAGTAGGCTGCTTGAATTCAACAGCACCCGTGTGCAGAGCGATGTTCTCAACCGGGTTCAGGACAGTCGAGCGAAGTTAGAGACCGAGATTCGGAAGCTGCTTCATGAGGTGAGTAGGATTGCGGAACAGGCCCTGGTCCGCGCCCGGAAAGTAAAGGAAGACGGAGAACCTGCGGTTCAGGCGGAATTGAGTCGCTTGGATGGGTTGGAACACGAAGTGACTGCCCTCCGGGGATCCACACAGCTCAATGCAGCGCGGGTGTGAATCCGATTCCGATTCAACTGCTCATCGTTGGTCCGGCAGCAACCGTCTGATCCTCAACTCCAAATACCTTGTTGTACAAGTCTTGGCCGTAACTGGTCTGGAGGGGCTCACCTTCTGCCAGCTTGAAAGTTCGCGTTCCATCCGCTTCTCGTTCGGCACGCTGGAAAATGGCACCTTTGTCCTTCTCGTCGAAGAAGCCCCGCGCAAATTCGTACAAGTGGGTTACGTAGAAGACTTTCATCCCCTTTTCCAACAGGGCGCGGACAATCTGTGTGGCAATTTCAGAGCCCTCTCGCTCGTTCGTCGCTGCGAATGATTCATTGAAGAGCAAGATCGAATTCGGCACAAGGTGCTCGACGATGTCGCTCATTCTCGCGAGTTCCTCATCGAATTTCCCGCTCTTCATGCTGGTGTCTTCTTCACGCTTGTAGTGAGTAAACAGGGCAAAGCAGATTTCAGCCTTGAAGTCGTCGGCCCCAACGAACAAGCCGCATTGCATCATCAACTGCGCAAGGCCGATGCTCCGCAGGAAAGTCGTTTTCCCACCCCGGTTCGCGCCGGTGATGATCACCAAGTTCTTTTGTTTCGCATGAAGGGCATTCCCGACGACGCCGTGATTCATCGTGAGGCAGAGGGTGACATCGTACAATCCGCTGAACTCATGGCTGTGTTCGCCCGATGGCACCGGCGTTGGAAAAGCAATAGGCATTCGGTGCGATGCCAGTTCGGTATGTAGATTGAGGCAGCCCACGTAAAACGCCAATTCTGTCCGCAGCGCCTTGAAGAAGCCGAGCACATGATCGGAGGATTGAGTCAGCGCAAGCGCAACGCGGGAGATCCCTCGGTTCCGCATATCCGATAAGATCCGCGCACCTGCCTCGTCGCGGGGGTCGAGACGGAAACTGTAGGAAACAGGTCCCTTGCCAAGAAGGCGGTCGAGCCAGGTCTGCTCCTTACCGTGCGCCTTGCGCAGCATGTAGTGGATGCCTTCGTTGCTGTTGCCGAGTTCGGCGCTTAATAGCGCGCCCTTGCGGAATTTCAATTCTTTCAAATGGCTCTTTATCGTTTCGAGGTATTGCTCACTCAACTCTTTCTTGAACATTGCAAAGAGTGACCTGAAACCCTCGGACTCGAAGTTGCTGTCGTTTTCTTCGGCGATGATCCTAACCTTCCGGAGCACATTCAGAAAGGTTTCCATCAAGTCCACAGAGCCGTAGAGCATTGAACTGGGATAGCTACCGGACAGGCTCCACCACTGTCTCCTCGTTTCTTCCGCCACGGCTGTCATGAGGTCGTAGAGTCCCCTCACTGCGACAGGGTTCTTCAAGCAGTCTCTCAGGATCGCTTGCCTGTAAAGGATTGTGTCGAAGTCGTTTCGCAGCCCGGAGAGAAGCGCTTGCTGCGCCACCTCAAGCACGAACTCGTCGGCGCCTGCCATGGCGCGCAGCAACGTATTCAGTTCCAAGTCTTTCGTCAAATCAGGCGCGTTCCACAGCACGGCTCGCAGAAGAGTATCCCGATCCACCTCCTGTCGCCGAACATATCTATTCTGTGACGCGGGCTGGTACAACTCGAAATCCCTGTCCCGGTGCATTAGCAGAACTTTCATACTTCGATCCGCTCCTTGAGCAAGCTGTATGTGACCCGGTACTTCTCGGCGATCGCGTGCGCATAGGCGAGTCCGTCGGCCGGTCGTCGTTCTAATTTGTAGGTGCGATCTGCTGGGTTCTGCGGGTCGACAGTGCTGACGACGCTGACCGTTTTGTCGTTGAATGATGCCACTTCATCGAGGAAAGTCACCCAAACCCCCAAAAGGTCCAGATCAGTAATCTGAGCCATGACTTTCTTGCTCAGATATACAGCGTCCTGCACCGTCGTCGAGGAGAAGATTTCGTTCATGATGACGATGCTGTTCGGGGTCGCATGGTCGAGGATTTGGCAAATCCGAACGAGATCGTCGTGCAGCTTGCCGCGGAGATTCGTGATGTTCTCTTCGCGTTCGAAATGTGCGAAAAGGTGGTCGTAGAGAAACAGGCGGCCCTCTTTACCTGGAACTGGGCAGCCCAGACAGCCCAGATAATGCAATTGGCCGAACATGCGGGCGAAGGTAGTCTTGCCGCCCTGATTCGGACCGGAAACGACGAAGATGCGCTCGGAGCCAACCAGAGAGAAATCATTCAGGACGACCGCAGCGTTTTCCCGAATCAGCTTGCCGCCCAGTGCGATATCGAAGGTGTCGCGCGCTCCTATTTCTTTCGAAGTTCGTGAGAGCACTGGCAAGCAGAAAGTCAGGCCCGCTGGCCGGAACCTGTCGATGTACGTAAGGTACGCAACGTAAAAATGGATCTCGCGATCAAAACGCGCGATCGTTTCGTCGAGATAATCTGTATGCGCTGCACTGAATTCATCGAGTGCGCGAAATGCGTCGGGATACAACAGTGCGACACCATCCAGAATCTCAGCCTGGATGTGATTCATGCCATCGTGGATCGGAACCTTGAGTTGGTAATCCGTCGCCGTTTCCCGCCTGAATTTGCTGAAAGTTTCTTCTACGGAGGCGCTGTAGTCGCTCTCTCCGTCATAGTGACGAACTGTGATCGAATCGTCCTTCAAGAGGAGGCCGTACCTGACGCTAGACAGATCCAAGCGCAGCTTTTCGGTTTCTGTAGCGAGATTCCTGAATGAGGAAGACCCTACGTAGTCTGTCAGGTATTCGCGGAAAGCCTGCAGGCCGCGCGACCCCAAATTGAGCTCAGCTAGTTGCTGTAAGAACCACTCGATTGCTTGGCAGTAGATCTCGACCGCCCCGAGGAAGCCGCGCTCAATTGCGTACTTGAAGTAGAGATCCTTCGCTTGCTTAAGACGCTCGCGCATTGCGCGCATTTCCGCCGAGAAGGATTTGACGGCCTCCATCAAGCGAGCGTCTTCGAAATCCCGCATGACCTCCTGACGATAAGAGATCGCATCGAGCTTATGCAGTCGGACATAGAAAAAACACGCGAGATTGTAATCCTTCCAACCTTCTGTAATTGCTTGGACGACCTGGTCGAGGTTGAGATCCTTGAAGAAATCAGGCGCTTCCTCGCTGTCGACATTCCTGCCGCTCTCCAGATCCTCAAACAAAATGCTGTGGAACCCCATCGTCTCCTTAATCTCCTTTCTACAACGCATTCTCTGCGTGCCAGGTGAGCCGAAAATCGATGTACAGAGGCGAGGTTTTGATGTATTCGCCGAGACGATATTTCGGATGGACTGCCATTTGCATCATTCTCACGATTGCACCGGGCGAACCTTGGCCCAGATCCACCACACGCTCGATAAATTCGGGGAGATTCGTTGCCCGAAGCTGGGTTCGTCGGGCAACCTGCTCAGCAAACTGGATGGCCTCTGCGTGCGTAAAATTCGTTAGCCTCATACGCTCGGAGCGGAGTGCGAATATCGGCGTCAGAAAGCCCAAGTCCTCCATGTGAGCTGAGCGCGTGATTGCTACCACGGGGGTGCCTCCGTAGAACATGAGGTCGCGGGTGTCCGCGGAAAGCGCCGCGGCCGGACCGTGCAAGTGGTCGAGCACCACGAGGTACGTCCCGCGTCGTACTGCGTCAAGCACAATCCCCCGCAGGGAGACTGCTGATTTGCTCTTGACCGCCTGCGGATTCCGAAGCCAACGACGGACAGAGCGATCCCGAGAAGCTAAGAGAGCAAGGGCAAGACTTTGAAAAACCAGCAGGGGCGAGGTTGCGTCGGGACAATACAGCACTTCGGGGAAAGCCTCCATTACGCGGCGAAGCAGGAACGTCTTTCCGGAGCCGCTAGATCCGTGTAGCACGAAAGATTCGCGGGCCGAAAGGCGCTCTCTTAGTTCCGAGATCTCCTTGTCGCGCCCAAAAACAAATTCGCTAGTTCCGACGGTTTCTGCACATGCTGGCAGGAATTGCCTCGCGCTTAGGCCTTTACGTTGAGGCAATCGCCGGGGAGCGGCAGCGATCCTTGTGTTGTGGGGAACTCCTGACATGGAATCCTCGTCAGGAGTCATCAGCCATCCATCGCGATACCAGGATGGCGGTTAGCGGTGGAACTCCTTCACCGGTAACGACTCCTTCAGTCTTGAGCAGATGTTGACTCTTGTCAAGCCATTTACCATGGGTGAGCGCCGTGTAACGACAACTTTGGGCGCTGATTTGGAATCCAACACAAAACGATGAAGATACCCGAACAAGAGCCATGTCATCCGAACCTCACCAAAGCCGAAGAAGAAAACTATGACATCGATCCCTTGAAGGTAACGGCGGAGCAAGAAGAGTGTTCGCCAGCGGAGAAAAAAACAAAAGAACAAATCTACGAAGGATCGTTGATCTGAGCTTCCTCCGCGCTCTCCAGCGCGAGTCTTCGCGAAACCCACCTATCGCGGGTGAGAAACGTCACCAGAGAGGATTGTCTTCATGGACTGTTAAACGGAGATTGTGGCCGTTGGAGGTAGCGCAACTCTCACTACATAATGTCTCTCACCGTGAAGACAGCGTTGACGTTGCGATGTCCGACGATTAACTGAAGCGCTTGCAGATATGAATCATGTTCTTCCGTACTTGCCAGATCCCTGCGCAAAGCGTCGTGTTTGATGGCATAGCGCTGCAGGTCCTCTGCGATTCGTTCCATGATGGCTGCTTCGCGATTCAACAGAAACTTCCGAAAAGATTCATTTTCGGTGCGGCGCAATATCAACTGCAAGTGGGGCAGACACAGAGCCGAAAGCATGAGCTTGCTGGGGTCACTGACCTGGATAACTCTGCTGAGAATAGAAGCGACGGTTTGGTCTTCGGTCGCCCAACGAACCTCACACGCAGGACAGTCTGACGCAAGGAGCGGCGAGGAGAACTTGGTCTGTGCGGCCCCATCGGTTGCAAGAGAACGCAGATGGATTGCCGTTCGATTCAGGAGGGCAGGATACGCCGTGCAGACACCGCGGGGTGAAGCAATTTGCTCGTAGTGCCAAGTATGCAGGGGGCAAAAGCCTCCCTCTTTGGCGTGCTGTTCCTGGGTGCCCGGTCGAGTGCTCAGGTCATATTGATATCGCGCCAAGAACTTCATGGTCTTGCCCATCACTGCCCTGCAAACCTCGCAAGTGCCGACAGTTCCGGACCTCACGTTGGCAGCAGGCAAAGGTTCGAAAGCCGCATCGTTCGTTTGTCCCGAGCCACTGGACGAGTCTGGATCAACCCGCTGCCTCAAAGTATGCAACCTGGCGATTAGGTTTTCCGCTTCGGATTCCGGCAAAGACTGCAGCTCGACGAGCGTGCGATCACACATGGAAGACAAGAAGAGCTGTGCCCTGTGGTTGGCCAAGAATTGCACTAGAGCCGCCTCAAAATCCAATAGCCCGCTTTGCTGGAGCTTTTCCGCATCGCCCATTTGCTTCGCCGTCAAGCCATCCCTCGCCGAGACTGAAAACGGTTGGAATGCCTTACTTCCCACAATGCTGCGGGCGGTTTTCTCTACATAGCGAACCACTTCCTCGCGCTCTTCCGCTGGCACGGTGTCCTGCTTGTTGATCACGATAAAGACGGCGCGCACAGAGGCCGAAGCATAGTGAAGAAATCGCATCTCGTCCTCTGTGAGCGGACTCTCGTAACTCGTGACCAGAATCAGTACATCGATCTCCGGAATGAATCGCTCCGTCGTTTTCGTATTCTCGAAAATGGCGGATCCGAGGCCCGGAGTGTCCACGAAGAAGAATCCTCGGCGAAGAATTTCTGCCGGGAGTTGAATCTCGGCTGACTCAATCCGCTTTGCATTTCCCGGATTTCCTTTCTCGGTGACGTATTCAGGCAATTCTTGGAGCGTGGCTTCTCCTCGCAATCTCGTACCTTCGTAATTGAGCAAAACTCGTTCGCTGGTGCCATAACGCACGTACGTGATCACGGAGGTCAGCGGCACGATACCTGTCGGAAGACGATCCATGCCGAGAACCGCATTCATCAGCGAAGACTTTCCCCGACTAAACCGCCCGGCAACGACAACCGTGAAACGGTCTTCCGCCAAACGGGTTAGCAGTGCACGCCAGGGTCGTTCCGTGTCGTATCTCTTGTTCGGATCTTGTTCCCTTTCGGAAGCGATGAACTGCCCGGCACGGATCAGTTCGGCCAGTTCGAATTTGATTTGCTCGTATGTCTTCAAGTCCATGGTTTCAGACTCCGTTGTGGTTTCGACCGGTCGCACGAGGCGGTGACTCGGTTTGTAGAGTTGACCACATCAAACTTTCAGCAGGGAATCCGCGACAGACATGACTCTGCAACAGGTTTCCCTGTCAGGAGTCATCATCTGTCCCGATCAAGAACTGGAACAGCGGTTTGCGGTGAACTCCTTCACCGTGGCATCTTTTCTACATTATAGAAGGCACGCGACCCAAGCGTTCGAGTTTCGTCAAAAGAGTTCCTTTCAGGCAAAACCGATGCATTTGCCAAGCAGAAATCAACTCGATCTGCCCGATCCTTATGGTCTGCAATAGCTAGTTGGAAAGCCTCTCTCTTCACCATCGCTCAGCCGAGTCCACCCGTTTCCAAAACGTCATGAAGCGATTGTGCGCCGGCCATCTACAGCCGGAGCCCCTTTCGCGTTCTCACGGAAGCTGTTACGATGGATTTGCTGCGAGGTTTCCTGTGTTTCTTACTGGCGGTTTATGGGCGGTTCAGACCGGATTAGGATCATTTCGGGTCATCTTGGGCAATCTGTGCAACATATGCACATCGTGCAAAGCCGCATAAACACTGGTTATTTCGCATCTTGTTGATTTGGCGAGTGGGGACGTAGTTCAGTTGGTTAGAACGCTGCCCTGTCACGGCAGAGGTCGCGGGTTCGAGTCCCGTCGTCCCCGCCATTCTTTTGAATGGTTTACGCGTTTGTCGCACTTGCTGGCTGATCCACAATCAATCCACAGAACCTATCCTGCCCATTGATATTGATATTGTTATTGCCTTGCGTGTAGAGGTCGAGCGTCGTTTGCATTGCCAGTCAGAGAATGCCCTAAGGGCGATGCCGCATTGCTTCTCGGCGTCCTCCGATTCCATAAGGCTGTCCATCCATTTTTTTCGAATTGTGCGCGAGAAATGAGGTAGGCACTTACTGACCCATCGAAGAGATAGGCTTCACCCCTTTAGAATGGCTGTGGGGCTGAAGATTCACCGTGCTGTCGCAATCTCAGGCCCGTGCGTCTGAGTGCATGAAAAGTAAAACCTACTCCGACCCTAAGCCTTATCCCGAGAAGGTGCGGCTCGTTATCTTGGACCTGGATGCCTTTCTCTACCCATACGATAAGGCATACCGCAATGCCGTTCTGCGAGCTTGGCGGGCGGTAGAAAAGGAATATGGCCTTCCCATATTTCGGACGAAAATAGCGCAAAAATTAATTGAAGAGGCCAAGGAAGAGACGAAGAAGAATCCAAATGACGCACTATGCCGATACATCAGCGAGATGGCGGAACGTCTGGAAAGCATGGGCCACCCCGGCGCCTCCGTGTTCGGCATGCTGGAAGCTTATCGTCGCAGCCGGAGGGTAGCGCGCTCGAGCGGGGTGGAAGAAGGTATGCAGCATGATCACTCTCTTGAACCACCTTACCTTGATCCGCCCTACAAGGACATGATCGCCATGGCCTTTAATCTGAGGCTACTTCGGGACCGCAGGAGCGAAAAGAAAGCAGGACTCATACGTGACGAACTGCGAGGGAAAATCCTAGAGGGAGAAAAAGGGGTTACGCTGATGTGGAATAGGCACATGGGCAGCGGGTTCATCCGGCCCGATGCCGGACTGGTGAGCAAGATACAGCGGTTAACTGACTCCATGGTCGAGGTTGCTATCCTCTCGCATTCGTTCAAGCGGGGCGAAGGACAGGCAATGGAAAAGTTAGAAAAGATTGGGCTGAAAGGGGTGATTCCCGAGAACAAAATTTTTGGGCTAGAAGAGATTTCTCCCTATAAAAAAGGGAAGCACTCGGAGGTTTTTGAGAAAGTGCTTGCGGCCATAAACAACATGCGCGACCCGGCGGACCCGATTAAGCCGTTCGAGACAATTATGGCTGAAGATACGATCGGCAACCTGCAGGGTGCCAAGAAAGCTGGCATGCAAACCGTTTGGGTGCCGCGCATGCAAGGTCATCCCTCACAGAAGTTACAGAAAAAGCTTGCGTCGGTCGATCATATCGTCGACCATATCTATGCTACGCCGCATCAGTTTTTGGACGCGCTGGATGCCGCGATCCGTGCTTCCGGCGAACTCTCGGGACGTTCTCAATCCAGATCTCATTCCAAGAAGTCGTGCTGACGCCTTCCGCGACTCGCCATCAAGTACGCGTTCCTGGCTTTGACAAGCCCCCGGGCCACCAGTTCCAATCCCCTGCAATACGAAGGAGGGCAGGACCGATCACAATACGAACAAGTGTGGCGTCAATCAACACGGCGATCGCCAACGTAAACCCGATCATCTTGACCACCAAGAAACTTCCGAAAGTGAATGCCGCAAAGACTACGATCATGATCGCGGCGGCGCTCGTAATCAGGCCGGCGGTTCTAGCCATCCCCTCCGGAATTGCATCCATTTCACTGAGCCCACTCCTTCTGGCTTCGAGAACGCGTGCCACCAGAAATACTTCGTAGTCCATGCTTAATCCGAAGACGATGGCGAAGGCGACGATTGGAACCAGAGGAAACACGCTACCCGTTGGATCAGGAACTCCCAGGAATCTGCTGCCGTGCCCGTCCTGGAAAACTAAAACCAATGCTCCGAAGGACGCAGCAACCGAGAACAGGTTGAGTGCGATGGCCTTCAGGGCGGCGAAGATAGATCGGAACCCGCAGAGTAGCGCAAGCAGCGTCCCTCCGACTACGAGCCCCATCACCGACGGAAAGCGTTCTCTAATAAGCGTTTCATAATCGGCGTTGAGTGCCGGGATGCCACCAACGAGCAGGGTTGCTCCGGGCACTCCGGTGAGAGCTAGCGCGCCGGTTTTCCGAAGCTCTCGCACCCAGTTAACCTGTTCGCGCACGGAGACCGAACTCGCGGGTACCACCTCAATCAGCGCCGCTCGTCCGTCGCTGCTCAGAAACGTTCGGTGGGTGTCCCGGGCGATGTTAAGGAGGGAAGATCGGTTGCCATCCGCAATCGTAGTGATAGAAATCACGCGCTCAGAGCGGGGGTCGCTCGCGAGGCGCTTGGTGAGGCGATCCACCACATTCCACCCAGCGTCAGTTTGGGCGATGGAGTCGGAGGGAAGCTCGACAATGATGCGCAAGGATTCAACCACGCCTTCCCGATCCATTCGTTTCAAAGTGTGGAGGGCCTGGACAGATTCCGCCGCCGGCGGAAGCCAATCCCCTCGCGGAAGACTGGTATCCAATCGTCGGACCTGCCAGGCGAGCAGAAGTAAAGGGGTGCCTGCCAGAAAGAGGGCAAGCCAGGGATGCGCGACGATCACCTTGCCCCATTGCCGCCAGCGAACGCCAGTGCGCTCCGCCCGATGCGCATCCAACTTTGGAGTAAAGGGCAATCGGCCAATATCAATGCGCGGACCGAGCCATGCCAGCGCCGTCGGAACGATGGTATTTGTAAGCAACACGCACATTCCCGCCACCAGGAATCCCGCGATGCCAATGGAACGGATTTCGCTGATCGGCACCGTCAAGAGTGCTGAAAATCCGATGGCCACGGTGGAGGCTGAAATCAAGAGCGTGTGACCCGCCTGACGTGCCGCAATGACTGAGGCTGCGGGTCCGTCGTGCCCGGCGCAAATCGCTTCGCGAAAGCGGCTGACCATGAGGAGCGCGTAGTCGATTCCGAGGCCCAAGCCAAGCATGGTGGCCAGGTTCTGAACCAGAATGGACAAGTGCCAGCGCTGAGCAAGGAATCCCGTAATCGCCATGGTGGTCGCGATGGCTAACTGGCCAACCGCCAATGGAATCAGGGCGGCGATGAAGCTTCCAAAGGCCAACAGCAGAAGTGCGAGGGTCGCGGGGATAACCAGACTCTCGCCTCGGTCCACGTCATCGGAGCTTGCCTTCCGAATGTCGAAATTCAGTGGAATCTCGCCAGTGAGTTGGAGCTTCACCGCCGGATAATGGCCTCGCAGCTGATTTTCAAGCAAGCTTGCCAGCTGGTGAAGCTGCGGAACAAGCGACTCCACCGGACCTTCGGTCGACGCGAGCCCCACGATAACAAACGTTCCCCCTCCGCGGCCGAGGAAGATGGAATCGTGAGCGTCAAGATAGGACACTACTCCCAAAACGCCGGGTTGTTCTCTCAGTGCTGTCACGATGGGTTCCAACGCTTGCGCGCCGTCATCCGAATTCGCAGGCGGGAGTCCCTGAACCACCAGGACCACTTGGTACACGAATGGCGACCGAAAACGGTCGGCCAACTCTTGCCGGACCGTTTCAGCTTGGCTCCCTTCGACACGGGTCGCGGTCTCCAGGTGGCGTTCGGCATGAAAAGAGAATGGAAGAAGTGCGATGGTTGCAGCGAGGACGATTCCTGACACCCATAAACGGCGCACACCCATGCACTTATCATGGCATACAATATCGCCGCTGCTAAAGCCGCGCGCACTCGCGCACCATCCACGGTAACAAGCTATGAGAATCTGCAGGCTTTTCGAGTTAACTATGCGAATCTGCTAAACTTTCGACATCACCGTGGGAGGATCAATCCGCACCTTACTGTTGTTTGCGTTGCTCGCCGCCGCGCAACTTGCGGTTGCGCAATCTGGAGCGCCAGACCCTCGCATTGGCGTCTGGATACTTGTCTCGGCGCAATCTAGCCTCGATCCTCCGAACCGGCTTTCCATTACACACGTACATGGTGGCGGGGTGCATGTAGTCATGTCAGGCGAAAGGCATTTCGATTTCACTGCGAATCGCAACGGACACGATTCGCCCGCACCCGGCAATCTCGGCTTCAATCAAATTGATCTGCACAGGATCGATAAACACCTCGCCGAGGTCACGGAGAAAAAAGAGGGAACGGTTGTGGCGACGGTTCGCGAACAACTTTCGAAGGATGGCAAGGAACTGACGGCCACGACTACGACCGCTGGCCACGCAGATAAGATCACCGTCTGGACGCGAACCGGAGGTGCGAAATCTCCGACCGACGCGTTTGTCGGCGAGTGGACGCAGGATCTCGGCAAGACCCGTTTGCGCCAAGGATTGGTGCTCAAAATCGAGGCGGACGGAAGGGGTGGGGTCCGTTTTGTGGGCGACTTCAGCTATACCGCCCGCTTTGACGGAAAGCAATACGATCTAAAGAATTCGCGCAACGATACGGTGACGCTTCAACTTGTCGATGCCCACACCGTCGATGCAAGTTACCAGCGCGACGGTCAAGTTACTCAAAAGGATAGATGGGTGGTTTCCGCGGATGGGCAGCAGATGACCGTATCCACCACGGGTACGTTGGAAACGGGCCAGCATTTAGCCGAGAAGCTCGTGTTTAAGAAACAGTAACGCGTAATGCGAGAGTTTTGGGACGAAGTGGATCGAGCGCTCAAAGAGAAGTATGGCGAATCGGAAACTGAACAAAGCGTCTGAGCTGCTGCGAAGCTTCTGTCCTTCTTCGTCATGTACCTTCTTTTTTTTCTTCCTTCTTCTTTCTTCTTTCCTTCTTTCCGCGAGGGTCGAAGACCCCTCCTGCGTCGGTCTTTTAGAATCAAAGACTTATGGGCTGCCTTTTCCAAGTCTTTGAAGAATAAGGGCTTAGCTATAAAGTCTTTATTCCTCAAAGACTTAGGAGATTTGATCGGTAAGTAGCTGACAAATGATGAAACTCCGAGAGGGAATTCATGAGCGGGATGCGGGAGGTTCGGCGGAACTTTTCCGGGCTGGAAATTTCTTAACGGGACGACGCGAGGTCTTTGGGAAATTATGACTTACCTGCTAACGGCCGCGCGTTCCTGGGGAGATTGAGAGCAATCGAGATTTAACGCCAGTTGTGAACGCGGAAAAGGCGCGGGTGCGAAATAATTCGTACTCTTACAAGCGATCAGGCGCTCTGGAACGCCGTCTTTACGTGCGGTCGAGTCAAATACCAGATTACCCAAACGCAAAACAATGTGTGCACCCCAGCGCGGATCACGGCAACAGAGCTGTGGCCTACAGCAACTTCCTGTGGAACGAAGAGCAGCTGCGTAGCGTTCATTATGATGGCTAACCAACGGGACCAGTTTTTCATTCTTAAGAGTCCGATGCCCAGAATGACCCCGATGATGAGGTACCCCACCGACAGTGCAATCAATCCTGGCGATCGGAGTGGCTGAAACGTCTGACTTCCGATCCCACTTGGGATCAAAGTAACGAGCGCTGAAAACGCCACGACAAAATAGATGTATGCCAAGACTGTCACACCATTGGGGCGCTCCATACGACAGGAGCATATTCTCGTCACAAAGCACTTTCAACAGGGGGAGTCAAAATGGCGCTTACTAGGCGATTTCACTCTTTGAGAATTTGGCCAAGGTGGTCAGTGAGCGTAATCGCGATTTGTCAACAGTTTACCGACTACTTTGCAGTCCATCGGACGCCCGAAAGCATCACGAATAGTCCGGCGGCACCAAGCGCGGTGCAAACCGTTAGTGAGTAGGCAATGTCAAACCCCAGTCTGATGCCAACTGCCAATACGAACAGAGCCGCGCCGACCCAAACTCTCTTCCACGCGACCGCAATCGGTAACGGCGCATTCCTCGGCAAGCCGGAGCCGCGATATTGGGAACGGCGGGTAACGTCGGCAGGCGCGAGGTTGTGCTGCCGTTCGACGATGTCCTGTTTCCATTCTTCCCGTGAGTTGGTGCGATTGCTCATTGAACTCTGTTCTACGGCACAACGGCGGCTCTGTCGAGATTACTGTCGAGAGCAGGCGATTTGGCGTTTTGACCACGGTGAGCGCTATTGAGATTTTGCAACAGTCAGTCGGCACCCCGCTAAAATAGAAGCGTAATCTTCGGCAAGGAATCTCAATGCGCTTCGAGGAACGAGAACTGAAGACCTTCGCGACCTTCATACTGGCGAGAGACCTGAAGGAAGGAGCCGTTTACTTTGCCATCCAGTATCTGGACGACAAGATGCTCCTTCCGATAATGCGACCGGTGGTGTTCATTGGCAAGAATCTTGAGCCGGGTGATACGGATCGGGTGTATTTTCAAGATGCTGAGTCGTATCGAAGCGGGTTCAGACGGGATTCGCGGGATCATCTTGACACTGATGCTTTTTTCGAGTCTTTTCCCGAGGGAAAGAAGGGTGATGTCAGCGCAATTTACGAATATGAAGATGCGCTAGACGAACTCATGCGATGCGCCTTGAGACGCAGAAAAACGTAGCTAGCCTATGACTGCGTGAGCTTAGGCCCGGCGCCCGGTTGTCCCCCAATTGTCGTAAGCAGGCAATATCGCTCATTGACCCCGGCGATCATGTCACAGCTGCTCCGAGGCTTCGAGCTTTGGAATCTCGGCGACGCACTCGGGCTCTCCGGCATCGGCCAGGCATTGGAGGCAATCCGTACCGCAATCGATGCCTCTCCGATGGGTCTTGATGCTCAGCGCGCGCTCGCGGATCGGCGACACGGCGCGGACCTCACGAGCCGCGACCGAAATGATCCCTTTGCGATACATAAATTTCAGAATGCCGTTGACCGTGTCTTCCAGAGACGGGTCCGGTTTGCCCCACGCGCAGGCATCCCGGGCCATTTGATAGGAAGAGTTGTCATACCGTTTGAACTCCATCGCCGAGATGTTGTCGACAGAGCCCACCAGAAAATCGAGCAGCGGGAAAAGAAGATCTTCCTTCCGGCATCTCCGGATCAGCTCGGGGACAAAATCGGGAAGACTGAATATTTCGAATTGCCGGCCGGTTGCTTTGGTAATAAGGCCGGTGATATCCATCATGTTCGAATAATCGTCGCGAACGACATGGTAAGTCTTATTCGCCGTGCCGGGAGTGGTAGAGATGGCAACGATATTGTTCGCCACAATATCGGCCGGAACAAAGCTGACCTGGTTGAGAGTGTCGACGCCGATCCCGTGATTCACCATAAAGGCGACTAAGCGAACGGCGATATCGAAGTTGTTACCTCCTCCGGTGACGGAAGGACTCACCAGAGCCGGCCGGAAAATCCGCGCGGACAATCCCCGAGTGCGGGCGTCGACAACCACCTGTTCAGCGACCCATTTCGATTGACTGTAGCCAAAATCGAGAAGCTCCATATTCTCGTTCAGGTCGGTCTCATACAAAACGGATTTGACCGCCCAGCCAAAGACGAAGGTAGTGGAAACATAATTAAATTCTTTGGGCCTTCCCTCGAACGCCAATCTCAGGACCTCATTGGTTCCGAGCACGTTCGCGTCGCGCATCAGGTCGTAATTGAACAGGTAGTTCACGGTTGCACCGTTATGGAACACGGTGTCGATTTCACTCGCGAGAAAATCCCACACATCCTGCGGCAGGCCCAACTTCGGCTGCCCTAAATCACCGGAGACTGGAATCACGCGGGCCTCGAACATCTCCATCAGCCCTATTCCGCATGGCCCCATTGACGCCATTGCAGCTCTCAGTCTTTGCTTGCCCTGCTTTTCGTCGGAAGACCGGACGAGAACATAGATTTTCGCTCGTGTCTGTTCCAGCAAGCTTTTTATGAGGAATGGTCCTATGAAGCCAGTCCCGCCCGTGAGCAGAACGTGTTTGAGTGCCGGTATCTTCTTTGGTATCTCTGGCATGGGTGCAGGCACCGGAGGCTCGAAGACAAGCTTTCTGTCGTCGCTCATCATCTGTTTCTCAGCGGCGCACTGCTCTTCACGGAAAGCCGCAAGGGAATGGCGCAGATGATCGAGCGCTTCTTCGGGAGCGCTCTCCAGTTGTTCGGCTAGTTCAAACAACTCGGCCACACTGACACGCTGAATGACGCCGATATCGACCTGCCGCGCCAGCATCTCGGCGCCTTTATCTTTCAGTAGCTCCTTGAGTTCATGCATGAACACGACTAGATCGAGGGAATCGAGGCCGGCCTCGACCAGGTTGTACGATTCCTGCCCGGTCAGGTTGTATCTGGCTTTCAATTCGGCGAAAGTGGAATTGATGTCGGAAATGGACGCACAGTTCCCGGCGTCCTTCTCGCGCGAAAAGTCGGAGAGCACGGTGAACTGATCTTCCAGCCACATCTGTTTAGTCTTATGGCGCATGATCTTCCCCGAACTCGTTCTCGGGATGGCACGAGGCGCGATGAGGGAAATTACGGCCACTTCCACGTTGAGATAATTCCGGACCGCTGCGGCAATCTTTCGTGCTTCGGGAAGCGCCTTGGGGTTTTTGACTTCGGCCACGATTGCGAGCGCGGGCTCGCTGTCTTCCTGAATCTGGAACGCGACTACGCAATTGTGCCGGAGCAGATTGGATGATTTCTCGACGACGTTTTCGATGTCTTGCGGGTAATAGTTTTGCCCGCGGAGAATAATCATGTCCTTGATGCGGCCGCAGACGTAGAGTTCGCCGTCGTGAATGAATCCTATGTCGCCGGTGCGAAGGTAGCCGTCGTCATAGGGAGTATCGTCCACCAGCCGCGCTCGAAACTGCTTCAGAGTCAATTCAGGGTTATTCCAGTACCCCTGGCACTTGCCGCTTCCGGCGACCCAAATTTCGCCCGTGTGTTCTGGTTTAAGAACGAAATGTCCTTCGGGATCAACGATCTTCACGTCGAGGCCTGGGAGTGGAGTTCCACAACTGACAATCTGCGTGGCCGCGCCGATTTCCGAGACCTCTGTGGTCAGGCGGGCCTTGCCCAGCGCAAGGGCACGCTTGTTGACGGAAACGATGTTGCGGCCACCGAGCGAGACCGCCAGAGTATTTTCGGCCAGTCCGAAGGCAACATAGAAACTCTCGGACTTGAGTCCATAGGGCTGAAAGGCTTCTAGAAACCGGGTGTAGGTATCGGGCTTTACGGGTTCCGCCGCGCACATCAATACGCGAAGTGAACTCAGATCGCAAGCCTCCAGGCTTTCTTTAGAAAGTCTCCCGGCGCGCAGGCAATAGTCGTAGGCAAAGTTGGGAGCAGCCGCCGCGGTGGCGCGATATTTCGTTATCGCATCGAACCAGAGGATCGGGCGCTGGATGAAATCCATGGGAGCGAAGCCGTAGGTCGTCCCACCTTTCAGTGCCGGATATAGGTAGCACCCGATCAGCCCCATGTCGTGATACTGCGGAAGCCAGGAAACGACAACCGGTGACGGGTGGTCGATGACCAGCGGACAGGTCGTCAGGATATTTTCGTGCGTGACGATCACGCCCTTGGGCTCCATCGTCGAACCTGACGTGTACTGGAGAAACAATATCTCCGGAGAATCGACAGGTAGACGGCTCGCAATCGTATCCACAAAATCTTCCGTCGCGATCCACGGAAGGTTGGAAATGTAATCAACGTCGACGCCCGAAGCAGAGACACCACTTCTGGCGAGATTCGTCTTGAGGGATGCGTGGTAGTCTTTGCTCGTTAATATCCCAGCGGCCTGGCAATCCTTTGTGATGTGTACCGTCTTATATAGCGCGCTCTGGAAGCCGCGCGAACTGGGTGGGTAGACCGGCACGGGGATCAATCCGGCGCGCACGCAACCAAAAAATGCGCAGATCATTTCAAGCCCCGGCGGATAGGCAAGCAGAAGCCGGTCGCCCGCTGCGAAACGACCGTCCCTCAGCAAATGGCCGGCGATCGCTTGCGTGCGGTGGAGAAACGAGCCGTAGGTGTAGCTTTCGATCGAGTCGCCGTGTACGTCAAGGAACGAGTACAGGAGTTTGTCCGGGTGCTCATCTGCCAGCCCATCCAGGTGGTCCAGAATTAACGCCGTCGACATCATCTATCAGCGATCCTCCAAGGTCGAATAGTACGCAAGTCAGTAAAGCGAATCTTATCGCGCCAGCGAGCGAGGTGAAACATGATTGAGTCTCAAAATGCAGATCGCAGTGCAGACCTGGAATGTGGACTGTGAGAATGTACGCGTAATTTTTTTGTCGCCACGAGCGGCGCTCGGTCAGCTGGGGAACGGACGTTCTCCTTGTTTGCCACAGGACGCGAAGTTTGCCACAGGACGCGAAGCAGACTTGTGGAGACCACATGCAGGGGGGCCCGTTCATTAAGGTTCATTGGTTGGTATATTAGCAAAACGCTTGCACAAAACCATGCGTCATCACTTCATGGGATGAGGCACCGGTATTCATGCTTTTGGCCGTTCTGAATTTTCTTGATTGCCCTTAGTGGCTCGCACTAAAATATTTACAGCGAGACTGTCGACGGCGCGGAAACAATTTCGCTGCGGGTCAGGGCTACGCATGCGGCATATCCAGCGCATCGGGTCCCCATTTACCATAATCGCGGAGGCGCCGGTGACGTTCCAACCCGAAGCAATGATTGCCCAAGGGACGATTGCTCAATCGGTGATTGCCGATCAGCCGGACATCGCCGATCTCGTACCGCCGGAAACTTCTACTTCGCCGATTGTCGAATCGGCCGTTGCGTCTTCATTCCCGAAAGTCTTGCGTAGCCGTCTGGATAGATTTTTTGCCGATCAGCGCATTTCTCCCAAAGCGGACCGCACCATGTGGGTCAAGATCGCTATCGGTCTGGCCGTCCTCGTGGGTGCTTGGATCGCGCTCTATACGCTCAGGGCCGGCTCATGGAAATTTGTCGCCCTCTACCTTTTAGGCGGCCTCGCGCAGACTTTCCTCTTGCTGAACATCGCCCACGACAGCAATCACAACGCCATCTCGTCTCGATCGCGCGTCAACAAAACTCTCAACTATGTTTTCGATCTGTGCGGAATGAGTTCGTACATGTGGCGTATCCTCCATCACCGTGGTCATCACTCCTGCATCAATCTCCACGGTGAAGATGACGCGCTTTCAGGTCGTGGCATCTTTCGCTTTACACCTTATGAACCGCGGGCCCCGTGGCACCGCTTCCAGCACATCTACGCGCTGTTTGTTTACGCGATGTTCTCTCTCGACTATGTGTTCTTCCGCGACTTCCAGTGCTTTTTCTTTCCCGACCATGAATATCTGAGGCGCACCAAACATCCTCTGCGCGAATATGCCATTCTCTTTGCCGGCAAGGGCTTCTACCTCACCTACATGCTTATCTTGCCGGTGCTGGTGCTGGGAAAATCGCCTCTGCTGGTCGCGGGGGCGTTCCTCCTCGTCCATTTGATCGTCGGTTTAGCCGTAACGCTCGTTTTCCAAACGACGCACACCGTCGACAACACCTACTTTCCCTCGGATCGTGGCGAGTTTGAAAATGG
The DNA here is from genome assembly GCA_963822025.1 of uncultured Acidobacteriaceae bacterium. Taxonomy (GTDB): domain Bacteria; phylum Acidobacteriota; class Terriglobia; order Terriglobales; family Acidobacteriaceae; genus Acidiflorens. Next base: position 20,427 of record CAWGFW010000007.1, read on the forward strand.
CGTGTACCACATCTTCGCGACCACCGCCGATTATGCGACGGAAAACCCGTTTGTGAGTTGGCTCGCGGGCGGGCTCAACCATCACGTCGTCCACCACCTGTGCCCTTTCGTGTGTCATACCCACTATGCTCCGCTGACCAGGATCGTGAAGGAGACGGCCAAAGAGTTTGGCGTTCCCTACCGGCAGCACTCCACCATGACCCTGGCGATCCAGCATCATCTGATACTGTTGAAGCAACTGGGGGAATGAAGACCGATTTGACCTCATCAATGTCCGTGCCTGTGCCTGTCCCCGTTGTTTCCCGGCTGCGTTGCTTTGCGGATTCTCGCGCCATGGCTCGCAACCCGGTACAGATTCTGTCCCGCTACAACGAAATCTTCGGCGACACGTTCTGGATCCGCATAGGCGGTCTCAAGGAGGCGATGATCACCATCGATCCCGCCGTCATTCAGCACGTGTTGAAGACCAATGCGGAGAACTACCAGAAATCCGAAATTCAAGTGAAGCGAATGGGCCACTTCCTGGGGAAAGGCCTGCTCACGACCCACGGAGAAGCCTGGCGCACGCAGCGCCGTCTCATCCAGACGGGCTTCGATCGGAAGCAACTCGATGCCTTGTCCTCGATCATGCAGGACTCCCTTGCCGAGTCGCTGCGCGATTTCGACAGACAGATTCACCGCGGCCCCGTGGATATTTACCCGCACTTGATGAAAATCACCTTCGCCATGGTGGCTCGATCGCTATTTGGCGCGCGCTTGAAGGATGAAGATATCGATCTTGTCAGCCATACCATCTGCACCGTCCAGGAATTCATTGTCCGGCAAACCCTTCAGCCCTATCTGAATCCCTGGTTCGCCGTCTCCGGCCAACTGCGCAAACACGAAGACATGCGCACCCGCGCCGACGCCATTCTGCTCGAGTACATAAAGAAGCGCCGCCACGAACCACCCGGCCACGATCTGCTGCAGACTTTGATGGATGCGCGCTACAGCGATGGCAAAGGTATGAGCGATGAGCTCATCCTGAGCGAGAGTATGCAGCTTCTGGTTGCCGGACATGAAACCTCGTCGAATGCGCTATCGTGGCTTTTTTATCTTTTGAGCTCGCGTCCGGATTGTCTCGAGAGAGTACGGCGGGAGTTTGACTCCGTGCTCGGCGACGCGCCCATTACGTACACCGACGTTCCCAAGTTCGAATTTACGACACAGGTCATTTGCGAGGCGCTCCGCCTCTACCCGCCATTCTGGATGGTCGACCGCATGGCTATTGCAGACGACCGTGTAGGCGACGTCGCCATACCGCGCGGGTCGATGATCATTGTCTATGTCTACGGTGCGCACCATGCTCCGCGCTACTGGCAGAATCCTGAGAACTTCGATACGGAGCGTTTCACCAAAGCAAACGACAAGCTGCGCACACCCTTCACCTATCTTCCCTTCGGAGCCGGGCCGCGAGGCTGTATCGGCGGAAATTACGCGATGCTGCAGATCCTGATGATCTTGAGCGATCTGCTGAGAAAATACGATTTTCAGTTGGCTCCGGGGCAAACGATCGAAGCTCGCCCGATGGTCATCCTGCGGCCGAAGCACGGGATCCGCATGACATTTACCAATACCATCGCTCCCGCTCCGTGCGTCGCATGAGAAGCACTGGGCTGGAATCGACCTGAGTTGTAAAGCGCAAAACATTGACGGCAATTGTTGAAAAGCCGCTTCCAGTTGGAAATTGTCATCATATGCCAATTGAAGGGGTGCATTCGCACCGATTCTCTGGCATCAGCATTGAAGCTGCGACCCACGCGGTCCCCTCTCAGGTTCGCAAGGACTATACGCAAGTGCTCATTCCGCACGTAGTGGACTGGAGCAACTTTATGCCGACTCCGTTTCCCGTGGTCGGAGTGCTCCGATGTTCAGCGTCAATCGCGAGCAGGAAAGTTTTCCTCGCGCGTGCGCTATCGAACCACAGTGGCCTCCCTAATAAGGCCACTGTGGCAAGTGGGGGAGTGAATTGTACCGACTCCCTGAATCACCCCAGGCGGCTCACGCCACCCGTGCCGCTTCGGTCGAGGGCTCGTAGGTGTCGATTTGCTCTGCCTCTGAAGTCTTTAACATGTCGTGGGCTTTCGCTACTTCCTCGGCGGTTCCATGTGCGACAAGAACGAACTTGCCGGCTTTGATCAACGTCTCGTATTTTACGACGCTGTTTTTGGGAATGCCGAGGCTGTAGAGCCCTGCACCCAGAGCACTGAGCCCTCCCACGACAATTGCTCCCTCCAGGGCAGCGATGATCCAGTCGACAATGGAGCCGGCAGCAACAACGGGTCCGATGCCTGGAACGATTAAGAACGCTGCACCGAAGAGCAGACCCCAGAGCCCACCCCAAAAGGCGCCCCATTTGCCCCAGTATTTCATCCTGTCGCCTGTATTATAGAAACCGACAACATCCGATTCCGTTTGATAGTCGCGGCCGACGACGGCCAGCTTCTTGATGTCAAAGCCGCCACCCTTCAATTCCTTGATGGCATTTTCTGCTGCGGAGTGTTGGCTGAAAACTGCAACGACCGAGTTTTGGCCCTCTCTTGGCATGTTATTCGGCATGGTGTGTTCTCCTTCACAAAAAGTTTTCTAAGCCCGATCAACGTGCATCTCCAACGATTGCGATTAAGCCAGAGGTGATGGGAGTAAAACAATTGGACGATGGTATCGGTTGTATCTTTGTGCGGGCGGTCCCCGGAAAACCTCGTACAAAGCGGACCCGACACCAGGTTGGAAACGCCGACAAGAAACCCAAAGGAGGTCATTTGCGTCGAGGTCCCTGCGTGTATATCGCCGCTCTTGATTGCGCGCCTCGCCAGGGAGCGAATGCTTCATGCGAGCCTAGGAGGCTTCGAAAATCCTAGTGTTTATCGCTTGCCAAAATCAACTGCGGTTGTTGAACCAGTCGAGGGCAGCGGAAGGCCCTCAGGGCTTTGCGGGCAGCGGCTGCCAGAGCTCAATTTTATTCCCATCCAGGTCATAGATCCAGGCAAAGCGACCGTAGGATTCGTCCATTCGTTTGGCGTCAATCTTTACTCCCTCTTGCTTTAAGCGGTCGAGCAAAGCATCCATATCGTCCACGATGTAGTTGATCATGAACGGCGCGGGGCTGGGATCGAAATACTTAGTGGAGGCGGAAAATACAGTCCAAACAGTAACGTGTTCCTTCTGCGGGTCGTCGTGTTCGCGCCACGGAAGCATCGCGCCCTGGCCTTTGTCAGCGAGTCCAAGATGCTTCGCATACCATTCGCGCGTCTGATCGCGATCAGCGGATTTGAAGAAGACACCGCCGATTCCAATGATGCGCCCGCGCTGCTCCGTTTTGACGGGCGGCTTCGACTTTTCAGGTTGCGTAGATTTCACTTCCTGTCCTCCTGTTGAGCGGGCCGAGATGAGTAACAGCGAGCTGAGCGCAATTGTGCTCCACGGTATGCCTTGCATCGGCGGATTATACTTCTAAGAACCATAATCAGGCCTTCAGACACAAAACAACCGCAGATACATTCACGATTTATGGTGTAGCGAGGGGTTTGTAAATGAGACCGATGACTATTCCGACGACAGTCCATTGGACGAAGTAAGCCACAGCCTGTCCCAGAGCGAGTTTCAGCCCGATGTTCAGGTTCACGTAGTTGTGCAGCACAAATGCGCAAACCACGAAAATGCCAATGAGAACGCCCAAGCGCGCACCTTCCGCAGTGCCCGATCCGCCCTGATGTATCATTGCGAAAATTATGGCGGCAACCAGGATCGCGACGAAAGTTGCGACCATTCCAATTGGCATAAGAGCCATTATTTTTTCTTTAGGCCGGAATACGGCGGGGTACTTGCGGGCTTCATCGATAAGAGCCGGCACTAGCCAAACCAATAAAAAACCAAAGGCAAAATACGCGACCAAGCCACCAAGCGCCGCCAGCCCGAGACGTGAATAGTTCATTTGCATTCCTTTACCAGTTGCTGATCAAAATCTCAATCGGTTCGGCAGGACTGGTTCAGCCACTAATCATGATTTTGACAGGGCGAGATTATACATAAGTTTCGATTCGAATGGAGCAAGCGGTTCGCTCAAAATTCGCCGCGAGGTCGCCGCGATTCATCCCTTCCAGATCGTGCATGGCGGGCGGTCTTCGAAAACCATTGCAAGAAGCGGACCCGACGCCATGTTTGCAGGTAGTGGGTGAGTTCGGCATTGATCGATACGTTCGTTCAATAGATTCATCGTCGCGCTTCTGTTAATTTCTCCTTGAACAGTCACTCGCTCTGACATCGAAAGGAGTACCCAATGGACGGCAAAGATGGACTGAAAGAGACCCCGCGCGTGACCGCGCCTGTCGCGTCGAACACGCTTGGTGTGAACGTTTTTACCGCCCCGGGAAAGGCTATGGTCGGCGAGCGGCCAAAGCCTTTCGGCGAAGCGTTCGGCTTTGACCCGATCACGTCGACTTTAATCTTCGGCGAGTACGACGCGGTGCTGGTGGACGCAATGGGGACCGTGGCTGAGGCCGAGGCTCTCGCGGATTGGGTGGCTCTGCATAACCGCAACCTGGAGACCATCTATATAACGCACGCCCATTTCGACCACTTCTACGGTCTGAGCATTCTGCTCGACCGTTTCCCGGGCGCTCGGGCGATAGCAACACCCAAGACGGTGAATGCTATGCGGATTTCTTTCACTCCCCTAGTGGAGCGGTTAGCCCGCCGGCTGTTTCCTGGGCAAGTGGCCACGAAGTTGGTTGCACCTGAGCCCTATGAGCACGACACGTTCACTCTCGAGGGCCACGAATTGCGCATCATCGAGCAGGGCCACACCGATAGCCCCGATACAACGTCTCTCTACGTTCCATCGATCGGCCTGATCGTCGCTGGCGACGTTGTGTACAACCAATGCCGCATGTACGTCGGCGACACCACTCCCGAAAGCCGAAAGAATTGGATCGCGGCGCTAGACCGGTTAGCGGCTCTCAACCCGACGATGGTTGTTGCCGGTCACAAGAAAACTGGCGCGCCCGACTCTCCGTCGACAATCCAAGAGACCAAGCGTTACCTCGAGGACTTCGATCGGCTACAGAAAACCGCGAGGTCGGACCATGAGCTATTCGATCAGATGACGGAGTTGTACCCGCATTGGGTGGCCAATCAGTCGTGGTTGATGTTTGGATTCCCGGGGGCATAACCTTCATCAACCGCTTCCATGTTTCAGGAGAACAGATTCGATTTCAAAAAAAGGAGAACAACAATGACAACTAAAGGAAAAGTCCTGGTACTGGTCTCGAGCGGTCGCGGGTTGCCCTTGAAAGATGGCAAGGTTTATAAGGGCGCTGGCTACTATCTCAACGAGCTGACGGTTCCGGTTCGCGCCCTGATGAAGGAGGGCTACGAAATCACCTTCGCCAACCCCAAAGGCAACGCGCCGCAAGTGGATGTGCATTCAGAGGTGGCCGATTTCTTCGGCGGGGACGCGGCCAAGCTCCAGGACTATATGCTATTCCGCGACGGCCTGGCTGGGCTCAGAGATCCAACCCGCATCGCGGATGTCATCGCATCGGGCCTGGATCAATATGACGCTGTTTTCGTCCCCGGCGGTCATGGCCCGATGATCGATCTTCTCGATGATCCCGACGCTGGCACCGTGATGAGACACTTTCATAAAACATCCAAGCCTACGGCAGTGCTCTGCCATGGCCCGATTTCACTTCTCTCGGCTCTTCCGAATTCGAGGGAGGTGGTCGCCGCGCTGAGTGCGGGCGATGCCGCTGGAGCGCAGGCGATGGCTAAGGGTTGGATCTATGCTGGATATAAGATGACTATCTTTTCGACGGCGGAAGAGCAGCAGCGGGAACCGCTTGAGATTGGCGGCAAGGTGCTGTTTTACCCGGACTTCGCGTTGCGTACCGCGGGAGGTGACGTAAGTGTGCTCGCTCCATGGTCGAGCTACGTGCTTCAAGATCGCGAGCTGATCTCAGGTCAGAATCCGTTCTCTGATGAAGCGCTTGTGAAACTTCTTCTACCGGCACTGGAAGCGAAGAAGAAGCGGGCCGCTTAGAGGAATACGGATGGGGCGATCGGATCACGAATGTGTGGATTATTACTGGAAAGGTACCCCACCCCCCCTCCCCCCTGGTATCTGAAATCATGGAGTTAGAGGGAATTTTTTGCTCTGGTCTTTGAATCGAAAGGACTTAAATTAAAGTATTCCGGAATAAGGACTTAGCGATCACCGCCGACGTGGATGCTATGGAGTTGCGGATACCGTGGCTCCGTTCGTGGGGTGCACGTTTGGAGTCGTTCGGTTGTCAAAGAGCGTCTGAAATCGTTCAGCGGAGTTCGGGTGCCGTCTCATAGGACGGACGGGGTGCTGCCGTTTCCGGATTGAGAGGATATTGTCGCGATTTGCGAGGGGCAATGTCTGTGATGACGCGCACTGTGTGTTTGTGACATATCCGCTTTTAGAGGGCGCGCGATAGCTCGGGAAAAGGCGGATGTTTTCCATTCGACGGAAATTAGTGAACGTCCCGTCTGTCCCCGTATTCCCCCCAGCTTTTAAGTTTTCTGTCCCTGGTTTTTTTGCCCTCGCAAAGAACGCGAGAAATGGGCCGCCCGGCAAGGAGTAACATCGTCGGTAGGTGAAAAAGAAGCAGAAAGGTCAGAAGAAACAGCAGTCTCACGTTCACCACTACGTGCCGCAGTGGTACCAGCGTAGGTTTCTCCTGTCCGGCCAGACTAACTTCTTCTACCTAGACCTTCATCCCGAGACCATCACCTGGCCCGGAGGCTCTCACACCCTGAAGGCAATGCGACCTCGGGGCCCGACGGCCTGCTTCTGCCAAGACGACCTCTATACCTTGAGGTTCGGCAGGCAGACCACGGACGAGATGGAGAGGTTGTTCTTCGGCATGATCGACGCCAAGTCTCAGCGGGCCGTGGAGCACTTCGCGGAGTACGGCGGCATAGCAGAAGGGACGAGCAGCGCGTTCGACTCGCTGACTCCCTACATGGGCGCGCAACGGTTCAGGACGCCGAGGGCGCTCGATCTGATAAAGAAGCGGCTCGGAGCACCGCGGCACAACGCGGCTCTCGCCATGCTGCACGACGTCTTCCAGAAGCACACGACTATGTGGGCGGAGGGCGTGTGGGAGATCGTTAGGGCGAAGCAGAGTCCCACCAAGTTCCTTGTCACGGACGACCCGGTCACGTTCTACTGCAAGCACGTGTTCCCAAGCGAGTGGCCCTATCCCAACGAAATATCACTTCGGCAAACCGGCACACGGACCATCTTCTCTCTTGGGATGGACTCTTGTCTCATCATCACCCACCTCCAGCTCGTGCGCAATCCCTGGAGCAGCCCGGTCGAACCTCGCACGAATGCCCGCGACTTCGACACGGTGATGAAGTTCATGGGCGCGATTCAATTCGGACGCGATCTCGACGAGGACGAGGTACTGCGGATCAACTACATCTGCAAGAGGCGCGCCTCGCGCTACGTGGCCGCCGCCGAGGAGGAATGGCTCTACCCGGAGCGCCGGGTCTCGACGACGGACTGGGCCAAGCTGGACGACGACTGGTTCCTGTTCCCAAACCTTTGGCGGGTCGGCTTCACTACGGGAATCGCCGCCGGGGGCGGGAAGGGACGCCCATACGCGGCTGACGAATACGGGTTCAAGCCGTGGCAGCCGGAGTACCAGGACAAGGCCCGCCATGATCGCGACTGGGTCACATTCGAACGCGCCAAGCGTGAATGGGCCGTGAAGCGGCTTGGGAGATCCAGGGCGCAGACCGACGAGCACATGGGAAGGGACGTTGGGGACAAGATAATGGACGACTTCTTGCGCGAACAGGGCCTTCTGTACGGGCCTATGGAGCGCCCCTATGATTGGAAGGAATCAACCGAGGTTGAAAGGTGACTGCCTAGCGTGGAAATCTACGTGATCGTGCCGCTGCTGTCTCTCGACGGCGCCTTGCTCGGCGCGTACCTTGGCTCCTACCTCAAGAGGAAGGGCGTAAACTCGGGGACAGACGGGACGTTCACGTCAATTTCGGCGTGCTGTCCGGCCTTACCGATTTGAAACCGACCAAAACTGTTGTGACTCGCATCCTTGCAACGATCCCCGCGGCTCGCGAAGCTGCCGACAGGGCCCGTGGTGCAACGGCAGCACAGCTCTCTGTCAAAGCGCGGATGCGGGTTCGAATCCCGCCGGGTCCATTCTCCCATTCTGTGGAGAAGATCTATACCGGGGAGAGAACGCAGAGATAATCTCCCCGAGTAACTTGACATTGTCTCGGCCACCGCGAATACTTAAGTTGACAGAGAGCTGCACTACGTTCTTAATGGCCCCGGATATCCGGGGTCATTTTGCGTTATCGCCAGGCAGACAAACCGATCGCCTTCGATCCAGTCCCGGAGTCTTAACTGTCGAATCCGCTCTTGCAGGAATTGCCGGTGCGGCTCCTGTTGGGTTCGGGTCCAGCGCCTTCTCATAGGACGCCCGAGCCTCAGATGGTCTGCCGCGCCTTCGCTACATTGGACAACTGGTCGCAAACGATGCCAAAGTATCGCGCAATACCTTGGTCTAATTGTTTTTCCTCTCCTCGTCAGGCTTAATCGGCAGCAGGTAGAATACGAAACCAGAATCACCGGATGAGCACTGTTTATCGGAATAGGAGGCCGTCAATGAGCGTACAAATCGACCAGAAGAGTTATGAGATGCCCCCGCGCGAGGGGATCAGCGTCGCGTGTTTTCTCACCGTCGCCGACCTCGAGCGATCGGCTCGCTACTACGAAAGGGTCTTCGGCGCTCGTATTCTGACCATGGGTGACGGCAATGCACCTCCGTACCTTCAGCTGGCGAACATCTGGATGATTCTGAACGTTGGCGGCGGGCCGACTCCGGATAAGCCTACGGTAACGCTCAGCGTCCCCGACCCGAATCACATCAACAGTTTTATGAATTTCCGCGTTGCGGATATTCAAGCGTGCTACGAATTATGGAAAGGTCGGGGAGCCGAATTCATCACGCCACCGATCCCCAAGTACGGCGAGATACGCTGCTATATCCGCGATCCTGACGGCTACATCATCGAAGTCGGACAGAGCACTGACCTCACGTACGGTTAACGCGGCCCGGATGGGAAAGAAATAATTCGGCGATGTTATTTGGCGTGAGTGCTCATATCGCTTGACTAACTGTGGTTGTTGACCCAGTCGAGGGCGACCAGCCGTGATTGTTTAACGGCTCGGTAAGAAAGAACGCTCCTTGGTCGCCCCATTGTTTGTAGCAGGCCCAGATGTCGGCGACACGCAAATTAAGGAAGCTACTGACTTGGTTCAGATCCGACGGTGTTTCAAGAAGGACCTCTGGCTGGTCGGGAGCGGGCCACCGCCGGAATTGAGAATGATCCACGTATTCGCCGGCTTGATGTAGCAGGGATTGTCTGGCTTCATCACTTTCCCGCCAAGAATTCGGACGTAGAAGTCCTTCGACTTGTCCAGGTCGCTCACGGTGAAGAAGTGAGTTACGAAGAAGCCTCGTGTGCAATCGGCGCGTCAGGCAGATTCATGGCAGCTAGTTCAGGAGCGATTCCCAGTTGGCTGGCACCTTTCCTGCTGGCCCCGGAGCGGGCTGATTTTTTGGATGCGAATGCGGCGGAAGCAAATCGACACCCTTGACCGTGATCATGGCCTGCTTCTCGTAATCGTAGAACCAATCCTCGCCCGGCTCGAAGCTGGCGATAATCGGATGCCCTGTCGCTGCCGCATGCTTGGATGCATGCTGACTCGGAGAGCTGTCGCAGCATCCGATGTGCCCACACTCTGCACAGCGACGAAGATGAAACCACCAACCATTCGGTGACGCGAGGCACTCCACACACCCGTCGCCACTCGGCTTCGAAGTGGGGTTGATTCCAGGCAGGCCCTTTTTCATTTCCGATTTTCCTTTCGTGCCCTCTGTTCGCCAGAAAAAAGGGTCAAGCTACCAGCAAGATCTTCCCGGTAGCACCCTTTTCTGCCGCTGCTTGAGCCTCGGCCGCTTCACTGAGTGGCAGTTTCTCGCTAATCGGGATTACCAGCTTGCCATCTCGCACTGCTTCGGCCATGAACTCGAGCGTTTTCCTGTCGAATTTCGAGAATACTGGCACCACCTTTACAGACGGGTACTTCGCGGCGTTCTGCGGCGCCCCGAGAACCGAAGCAAACACTCCTCCCGGCTCGATCTTGGCGATCAGCTTCTCGGCAGTCTTGCCGTCGACCGTATCGGCCACCGCGTCGAGCGGAGGAAGATTCGCAATCGCGGTGTCGTCGTCGGTTGCGACCAACTGATCCGCGCCGATGGTCTTCGCCTCATCCATCTGCTTCTTCAAAACCCCCGCGATCACAGTCGCCCCCCGTTGTTTCGCAGTGAATACCGACGAACGCCCGACATTTCCTACAGCACCTACGATGAGAACCGTCTGGCCGGCTTTGATTCCTGTGGCGGAAAGGAGCTGATTGCCGGTCACCGTCACCAGCGGCAGCGCCGCCGCCTGGATCAAATCGAGCCCCTTGGGAACTTTTGCCAGAAGCGCGGCTTTCACGACACAAAGCTCGGCGTAAGTATTGTCCGCCATGGCGAACACCTGGTCGCCGACGGAAAAGCCCTCCACTCCCGGCCCAATCTTGACCACAGTCCCCGCCATATCGACTCCTATGAGGCCCGGGAACTGGAGAGGATAAAAATCCTTCGTTAATCCGGCACGCCGCTTGTAGTCGATCGGATTCACGCTCGTGGCAGCGACCCGCACCAGCACCTCGCCCGGACCCGGAACCGGGTCAGGGTAGTCTTCGAACCTAAGCACTTCAGGACCGCCATATTGATGGACAACGATTGCTTTCATATTTCCTCTCCTTAATGTACGAATGTACGGTGGGCAAACAGTCACCAACAAGAAGTTAGATGAACGACGCTAAGAATTGGTCGCCGAGTCGATGGATTCTTAGCTCTACACTCGGCGTTCGCGCGTCACAGCGCCTTGGACGGCAGCCTCTGTTCTATTCTTCCGAGGGTGAATGCCCAGGTCGTGCCATGACGTTTGCGAAAGGTTGACGTTGTAGTACTTCGCAGCTTTCTCGATGTTCGCGAACGCCAAACTGTTTGAATCGGGGTGGGCTGTGAGCTTCGCTGCGGCGCTTGCTGATCGTCCAATCGCCGTAAATGGCACCGTTTCGATGATTACGAAGGGTGCCTTGAATTCAGTCACCCAGAATCTCGCAATCGAGTATGCAAAAGATGGCATTCGCTTTAATGCCGTGGCCCCCGGCGTTGTGGATACACCGATGCACCGCAATGATCCCAGCGGCTCGACTTTGCAGCCGGCTGTGAAAAGGGTGTCGGTATAAGGATTTTGTCGATGCCGTGTTTTACCTGGCACGGGCAGGTCATGTGAGCGGAGAGATACTCCACGTGGATCTGCCGTTCCGGCTCGTCGTTGCTGGAGCCGTACAGTCCGATTCCGCTGAAGCATTTAGCTTCTTATCAAATTGGAGGCTCAAGATGAACCATCAGCAAAAGAAGGAGCAGGATACTGGAGCGCTAGACCAAGAGATCCGTGCGGCATTGGATCAGCATTGGGCGGCGTCCGATGCCAACGAAGTTGAAACGGAGCACCTCATCTATCACGAGGACGCAGTGCTGGATTACCCGCAGTCAGGCGAGCGGACCCGCGGTCGAAGCAATATACAGAACCAACGCGCAAGTCAGCCGAGCAAAAAGCGGTTTACTGTCCGACGAATCATTGGCAGCGGTGATCTTTGGGTCACCGAATTCATCCTGACATATGACGGCAAGCCGTCCTACACTGTGAGCATCATGGAGTTCAGAGGCGACAAGGTTGCGCGGGAAACGCAGTACTTTGCGGATCCATTCATGGCTCCCGCATGGCGCGCTCAATGGGTCGAGCGGATGGACGCATAATTTCGAGGCGATAGAATTCGCCAACGGCGCCGCACTGCGGTTAGCAGCATAATTAGCGAGAAAGGGATTAAGGCCAGAGACCTGCTAAGTCCTGATTAATGCGGTTAGCAGAGAAGTCGATCTGCAGGATTTGGGGGAGGGTTACAGCACATTCTGCGACGGAGGGACGAGAAATGGATTGGAAACGGTTGGTCCAGTTTGCGCTGCTGGGTAGTAGGGATTTGGAACAATATGCCATCCTGCTGGTACGCGTTTCGATCGGGCTGTTCTTCGCCATCTCCGGGGCAAACAAATTGTTTGTCGCGGGCGGCACGAAACCTGTTTATGAAACGCTCGTTAAGGCCAAAGTCCCGTTTCCCCGCCAGACGGCTTATTTCGTGTCGGGTGTCGAGTTCGTTTGCGGATCCCTGGCGGCCCTGGGGTTTCTTTCGAGCCCGGCCTGCGTGGCTTTGTTCATCGATATGACTGTCGCCACCCTGACCAGCGCCATTTCCACCTTGCCTAAAGGACTTTCTCCTCTCAACTGGCTCGACGATTTCTTCTACCTGCCGGAAGTCTTGTACGTGCTCTTCTTTATCTGGCTGATCTGCTCCGGTCCGGGAAAGTTCAGTGTCGATTACTGGCTCGCCGGCAAGTTAGCAGCTTGTTGCTAGATTAAGAGCGTGATGGTCATTACCAGAAGCTTTAAGCGCCCGCTGCACCGAAATAAAAGGATCCTGGCCATACGCTGGGCGAACGAGGTACGCATGGCCGGATTGCTTTCAGTAAATGTCGGTCTTCCGCGCGACGTGACATGGAACGGCAAAACGGTCCGAAGGTCAGTGGAAATCTCCAGTTACGGGACGGCGAATGGTGCGCAAGCCGCCGCCTGGGATCCGAAGTTTGCGAGTTTGCTTGAACTGGCCGAAGCGTGCGACGTTCCGGTCAGATGGTCGTGCCGGTCTGGAGTCTGCCATACTTGCGTTACTGGTTTGATTGGCGGATCGATTACTTATAATCCTAAGCCTCTTGAGAGGCCCGCTCCCGGGGGTGTGCTCGTCTGCTGCTTCCAGCCAAACTCGGGTGTCACTCTGGATCTTTAAGATGAAGATCCTTGAGAGAAACGGGAGGAGTCCAATCCATGCGTTCCGATATTGTTCCCGGAGGCAGTTTCCCCGACTACGAACTGCCCGATCACACGGGCCAACTGCGGAAGCTCAGCGAGCTACAGGGCGACGATCCGCTAATCCTCACGCTTTCGCGGGGACACTATTGCCCGAAGGAACACCAGCAGCATTTGGAGCTCGCCGCGTTCTACCCAAAGATCGCGGTGGCGTACACGCAGATCGCCACGATCGCTACAGACGATCACCACACTCTCCAGGAATTTCGAGCATCAATCGGAGCCGAGTGGACTTTTCTGTCGGACCCCGACCGAACCGTTCAGAAGGATCTCGACATCCAGGAGTACACCGACCCCGAGCACAATCCGATGATCCCGCATACGCTTGTGCTCAAGCCAGGCCTCGTGATTTACAGCATCTATAACGGCTACTGGTTCTGGGGGCGTCCATCGGTCATCGATCTTTGGCACGATCTGCGTGCCGTGACGAGTGAAATCCGCCCTGACTGGGATCTAAGCAAACCAGGCCTGCGCGAGGCATGGAATGGGGGTGACCTCTCGCGTTTCCACGGTTGGAACAAGCAGGCGAGTATGAAAGATGCCTCGATAGCACGGAAGAAATAGCACTGCCACAACTTCTGCGGGGAAGGCTAGATTTTGGGCTGCATCAGCCGAAGGTTTGACTCAGTGTACTCGCTGCAGACATTGGCTTATACGAGGTATTGGTCAATACCATCGTCTAATAGACTCATCTCCACCCTTCTGGCTTAATGGGAACTGTCCACGACGCCTCCATAGGAACTGGATCGCATAGCTGCCGGAGAGACGTGAAGATCGAAAACTAGGTCAATGACTGAATTAGCGATAGAGCAAAAGCTGAGGAATGGTTTCGTAGTTCCGCCTGACGAAAGTGAAATTCAGGCGGGAGATCCACTTCCGATTGGGGGCACACATCAACGAGGGGACGGAATCAATTTCGTTTTGTTCAGCCGTCACGCGACCCTGGTTCGTTTGGAGCTCTACCAGCATCCTGACGATTCCTCTCCGGCGAGGATCATTGATTTGGATCCAGTAAGTCATCGGACCGGTGACATTTGGCACGTTTGGGTGCGAGGCATTGCCGTGGGACAACTCTATGGTTATCGCATCGAAGGACCTTATCGACCGGAAGAGGGCCATCGCTACAATCCACACAAGTTGCTTCTGGATCCGTATGCAAGAGCAATTGCTGGCGTCAAGGATTGGGATTTTTCAGCCGCCCGCGGCTACGATTCCTCCAGCAGACTAACTGACTTGAGCATTTCCACTGTAGATAATGCGGGCACCACACCGAAATGCATCTTTACCCGCGACCATTTCGACTGGGAGATGGATTCGCCTCCAAAGCATTCCGCCTCCGACACAGTCATCTACGAGACACACGTTCGCGGGTTCACAATCCATCCGAGTTCGCGTGTGGCGCACCCTGGAACCTTCGCTGGCTTGACCGAAAAGATCCCTTATCTCCAAGACCTGGGAGTGACCGCCATAGAGCTGATGCCTGTTCTCGAGTTTAACGAAAATGAGTCGCAGCTGCTCAATCCAATAACAGGAGAGAAACTCAAGAACTACTGGGGCTACAATCCGGTCGCATTCTTTGCTCCCAAGCAGTCCTACAGCTTTGAAGGATCGCACTGGCGGCAGACCGTGGAATTCCGAGAGATGGTAAAGGCCTTTCACCGCGCCGGCATCGAAGTGATCCTGGACATGGTCTTGAACCACACAGCTGAGAACGATGAACTGGGGCCCACGTTCTCCCTGCGCGGAATTGAGAATTCGATCTTCTATATGTTGCAAGAGAACGAACGCCGGTACTACAAGGATTTTACCGGCGTGGGCAATACGCTTAATGCCAACCATCCTGTCGTAAGAGAGTTCGTCACGAGTGTGCTCCGTTACTGGGTCATGCAGATGCACGTTGACGGCTTTCGCTTCGACCTCGCTTCCGTCTTGGGCCGAGATGAGCATGGGAACATTCTCCGTAATGCTCCGCTGCTCGAGGGCATTGCGGAGGATCCCATCTTGCGTGACGTAAAAATTATCGCGGAAGCCTGGGACGCAGGCGGTGCCTATCAAGTGGGAGATTTTTCCACCAAGCGTTGGACGGAATGGAACGGCCGTTTCCGTGACGATGTGCGCCGCTTCTGGGTCGGTGACGCCGGCATGATCGGATCGTTCGCAAGCCGAATCTGTGGAAGCTCTGATTTGTACCAAAGCTCAGGCAAGGGACCCGAAAGCAGCCTCAACTTCGTTACTTGCCATGACGGCTTCACATTGAACGACCTGGTCAGCTACAAGCAGAAGCACAATGACGAAAATGGCGAGTTCGGCCGTGATGGAACCGATGCCAACTACAGCGACAATTGCGGGGTGGAAGGGCCGAGCCGGGATCCTGCTGTCGAGGGCATGCGCAACCGCTTGATCAAGAATCTTCTATTGACTCTGTTTATCTCTCGAGGGGTTCCCATGTTGCTCGGCGGGGATGAATTTCGCCGAACCCAGCGCGGCAATAACAATGCCTACTGCCAAGATAACGAAGTGAGCTGGTTCGACTGGAGCCTGATCGAAAAGCACAAAGAAATCCAGCGCTTCACTCGGGGAATGATCGCCTTCCGCCGGGCCCATCACGTTTTACGGGGAGAAAATTTCTACACCGATGCAGAGATAAAATGGTTCGCGCCAAATGGCGCCACTCTCGACTGGGCGGACCAGCGGCAGAAATCATTTGCGTGTTTGGTTCTGGGACAGACAGAACCCGACTTGTTCCTCCTGTTTAACGCCGACACCAGATCGGTTGATTTTTCCATTCCTACGTTGCCGGCCGGGAAGATCTGGCGTTTGGCGGTCGATACTTCCAGAGCCGCTCCTGACGATATCTTCGACTCTGGGAAAGAGCCCTCCGTGCAGGGCCAAATCAGTTTTCGGCTCGATCCTCGATCGAGCGCAATTCTCCTGACGAATGACGGCGAGGTGCCGCATGACAATTAATCCTGCTGCTGGAAAACCGGCTGACGCATCCATTCTTGTTAATGTTCCGAAGCTCGTCACAGCGTATTACGAGTTACGGCCCGATCCGAGTGATCCGCGACAGCGGGTTGTATTCGGTACGTCGGGCCACCGCGGATCTGCTTTCGACGTGGCTTTCAATGAGTGGCACATCGTGGCCATCACTCAGGCAATTTGCGATTACCGCAAACTCCAGAACATTGACGGGCCGCTGTTCCTTGGAATGGACACTCATGCTCTGTCTGAGCCGGCGTTTGCGAGCGCGCTGGAAGTGCTGGCGGCAAACAATATCGAAGTAATGATCTCTAAAGGCACACCTTACACCCCGACCCCAGCTGTCTCCCACGCGATTCTGCTCTACAACCGCGCGCGAAAGTCAGGGCTTGCCGACGGCATCGTAATCACGCCGTCTCACAATCCTCCCGATGACGGGGGATTTAAATACGACCCTCCGCATGGAGGGCCGGCGGATTCGAGCGTGACTTCGTGGATTGAATCGAAAGCCAATGATTTTCTCGAGCGCGGCCTCGACGGTGTTAAGCGCACGCAGTTTGCCAAAGGTCTGCGTGCACCGACGACGCACAAACACGATTTTTTAAGCGTCTATGTCAGCGATCTCAATAGTGTTGTCGACATGAATGCGGTGCGCGACGCCAAGATTAAGCTTGGCGTGGATCCCCTGGGGGGAGCGGGCATTGATTATTGGCCGCGGATTGCCGAGCAATATGGTCTTGATCTGACGATCGTCAACCGATCTGTGGATCCTACATTTCGCTTCATGAGTGTGGATTGGGATGGGAAGATTCGCATGGATCCTTCCTCGCCATACGCGATGCAGAGACTTATCGCATTGAAAGACAAGTTCGATATTGCGTTTGCCAGCGATACCGATCACGACCGCCACGGCATCGTGACCAAAGGAAGCGGGTTGCTGCCTCCGAATCACTACCTTGCAGCGTGCGCCAGCTATTTATTCGCGAACCGGCCTAATTGGGGCGAGGACGTCGCCGTCGGCAAGACCGTAGTGAGCAGCAGCATGATCGACCGTGTGAGCGCTCGCTTGGGGCGGCGGCTTTATGAAGTTCCGGTGGGCTTTAAGTGGTTTGTCGAAGGATTGCTCGGCGGCCGCTTGGGTTTTGCTGGCGAGGAGAGCGCCGGCTCCTCCTTTCTCCGGCGCGACGGCAGCGTATGGACCACTGATAAAGACGGAATTGTTCCTTGTTTACTGTCAGCAGAAATTACGGCGCGTGTGGGCAAAGATCCGGGAGAGATTTATCGTGAGCTCACCCGCGACCTGGGAGATCCCGTCTACGAACGACTTGATGCTCCGGCTACGCCGGAACAAAAAGCCGCTCTGGCGAAGTTGGCACCGTTCGACATTCACGTCACTGAAGTTGCTGGTCAACCGATCCAGAAAATTCTGAATACCGCTCCAGGAGACGGCAATCCGATTGGGGGAATCAAAGTGATTGCCCAAGATGGCTGGTTTGCAGCGCGACCTTCGGGCACAGAGGACATCTATAAGATTTACGCCGAGAGTTTTCTCGGTCAGAACCATCTGCGACAGATCGAGGCAGAAGCCCAGACCATCGTTTCGGCAACGCTGGCTCGCGGCGCTCAGGCGGCCTGAGCCAACAAGCATGATCCGATAAGCATGAGAGGAGTTTGTTTATGAGTAGCTCGACAATCGTTGATCGTCCCCTCGATACAGCCATTTCAGATGCTCTTACTGACTTGGCGCTGGACCTTAGATGGTCGTTCAATCACTCGGCGGACCAGCTTTGGAAGCAATTCGATCCCGAACTTTGGGAACTGACCCACAATCCCTGGGTTCTGCTGCAAACCGTCTCGCGGGAAAAGCTGCAAAGCATTACCTCCGAGCCAAGATTTCAAAGACTCTTGGCTGATCTCCACCGCGAGAAAATGCTTGCCGAAGAGTCGGAAGCATGGTTTCAAAAGGCGCATCCCCGTTCGGGGGTATCGACAATTGCGTATTTCTCGATGGAGTTCATGTTGAGCGAAGCGCTCCCGATTTATTCTGGCGGACTCGGCAACGTGGCCGGTGATCAGCTCAAAGCCGCAAGTAACCTGGGAGTGCCGGTCACGGGAATCAGTTTGCTCTACCAACAAGGCTATTTTCGGCAGGAAATTGATGCGCAAGGCCGGCAGCAAGCTTTGTACCCATTCAATGATCCCGGCCAGCTTCCGATTCGACCGGTGCGGGAGGCCAACGGCGAATGGCTGCGTCTGGCCATCGCTTTGCCTGGTTTTACGTTGTGGATCAGAGTCTGGCAAGTACAGGTGGGCCGGGTCAAATTGTATTTGCTCGATACCAATGATCCCGCGAACCCTCCGGCTTACCGTGGGATTACGACTGAATTGTACGGGGGTGGCCCGGAGCTGCGTTTGAGACAAGAGTTAGTTCTCGGTGTTGGAGGCTGGCGGCTGCTGCGAGCGTTGGACTTGCAGCCCGAGGTCTGCCATCTCAATGAAGGTCACGCCGCATTCGCGGTGCTGGAACGGGCGCGTTCATACATGGAAGACAATGGCAAGCCATTCAACGTCGCGCTTGCCGTTACTCGTGCCGGCAATCTTTTTACGACACATACTGCCGTGGAGGCTGGCTTTGACCGTTTTGCTCCCAGCCTGATCGAGCGATATCTCAGCAAGTATGCCGAGGAGAAACTTTCAATTTCGGTCAATCAGTTTCTGGCGTTGGGGCGGCGCGATCCTCAAGATTCGGCGGAACCGTTCAATATGGCCTATCTGGCGATCCGCGGCAGCGGCGCCATCAACGGTGTCAGCAAATTGCACGGTCAAGTGAGCCGACGCCTCTTCCAGCCGCTCTTTCCGAGGTGGCCTGAAACAGAGGTGCCAGTAACATACGTGACCAACGGAGTGCACACTCCTACCTGGGACTCTGCTGAAGCAGATCGCTTGTGGGAGCTTTCCTGCGGAAAACGATGCTGGCACGGAACACTGGCAGACACAGAAAAAGATATTCGCGGAGCCAGCGATTCCAACCTTTGGCAACTCCGCGCGGATAGCCGCAAGAAGCTCGTGGAGTATGTGCGACGACTTTACGGCCGTCAATTAGCAGCTCGGGGGGCGTTGCCGAAAGACCTCGCTCAGGCCGCGATGGTACTCGATGACAATATTTTGACTTTGGGATTTGCCCGTCGCTTTGCGACGTACAAACGCCCGAACCTTCTCCTCCACGATCCGGGGCGGCTTCTGAACATTCTTATGAATCGGGAGCGCCCGGTTCAACTCGTGCTCGCAGGCAAGGCTCATCCCGAAGATGCCCAGGGGCAAGAAATGATCCGGCAGTGGTTTGAATTTGCTCGCCGTCCTGAAGTTCGATCCCGTGTGATCTTCCTTTCGGATTACGACGTTCTCATGGCGGAGCATCTAGTTCAGGGCGTGGACGTCTGGGTGAACACTCCGCGTCGGCCTTGGGAGGCAAGCGGCACGAGCGGCATGAAGGTGTTAGTGAACGGAGGCTTGAATCTTTCAGAACTCGATGGCTGGTGGGCGGAGGCATATTCGCCGGAAGTGGGGTGGGCGATCGGAGATGGGCGCGAACATGGGGATGACCCTGCCTGGGACGCAGCTGACGCTGAAAGTCTTTATGCGGTGCTCGAAAGAGAGGTTATCCCGGAGTTCTATGCCCGCGACGAGCATGGAATTCCACGCGGATGGGTTGCCCGCATGCGCGAAAGTATGGCCCGCTTAACTCCGGCTTTTTCGACCAATCGGGCAGTCCGGCAATATACCGAAGAACACTACCTCTCGGCGGCAGCGGCTTTCCGAGAGCGCGCCGAGAATCGAGGTTCAGTAGGAGACGATCTCGTCGCCTGGCAGGCCGAACTGGCGAAACATTGGTCCTCACTGCGATTCGGTTCCGCGACCGTTCAACAACAGGGTGAGCAATATCTTTTCCAGGTTCAGGTCTTCCTTGACGATTTGAACGCGGAAGCCGTAAGAGTCGAGCTCTACGTCGGGGGGAGAAAGATGCTGGCCCAATCACGCAAACTATGAATCGTGGCGAACGCCTGGTTGGTGCGGCAAATGGCTTCACGTACACTGCCGTTATTCCGACCAATCGCCCGGCTGCGGACTACACCCCGCGCCTCGTTCCGCAGCACGTGGGGGCGTTGGTGCCGTTGGAGGCGCCTTTTATTCTGTGGCACGACGCACCGTCTTGGCGGTGAATTGAAGCTGTGCTCGGAGATGCGAACACGAAAGAAGAATTGTTTTTGATCATCGAAGGTGTGAGTGGAGAACCTTGAGAGCGATCACTGAAGACAATTCCTTCCACAACGATCGTAACAAGAGATCGGATAACGAGAGCAGGCCAGAGCAGTCCCGCTCAATCAGAATCTGAGGAACCAATGCAATGCTCGATAAACCTAAGTTACCCAATAAGCAACAACCGATGGAGCTCACCACCGATTTTCTAGGTGAGGATCGGCACGAGTTCGTGGCAAAACTGGCTTACAGCCTTTGGGAAAACAGGGGTCGGCCGTTCGGTTCGCCTGAAGTTGACTGGTTCGAAGCAGAGCGAGCTGTGTACTCAGCATTACTCGCCTCAGGTTTGATCGTCCCATCCGCGATTGGCCCGCAGAACGTGACGGAAAAGATTTACCGCTAGCCAATTTTGTTTGGAGATCAATCTAAAACTGGTATGAAACGGCTGCTCATCGGGGTTTAACATGCTCCCTGGTAACCTGTCGTGCACTCGGCCGGCGCAATCCAGGTTTCGGTGTCTCCCTCACCCCCGCAGACGGTAAGCAGTACGGAGGCTATGGGCTTTTATGACCTAGCAATGAGGAACAAGTAGCTCGGGGAGACCGTCCTCTTGGACGGTCAAAGGAAAGATTTCGGTTGACACGGCTCCCCTTCGTTTATAATTATTCTTATCCGATAATTATGCGCCCCACCCATGAACAGTTCCGTGAGCTGGCCGAGAAGCACGGTTTGGCGGTCACGCACCAGCGTCAAGTGGTCTATGAGGCTGTCATCGCTTCCCACGGGCACTATTCCCCGGAAGACATTTACGCCTCGGTTCGGCGCCGCATTCCATCTATTTCTCTTGCCACGGTCTACAACAATCTGCGCCTTTTCATCGAGTGCGGGTTGCTGCGGGAGGTCACTCCTCATGCTTCCACATTGCGCGTGGACGGCAATCTCAAACCACATCACCACGTGGTCTGCTTGCGCTGCAAATCGGTGCAGGATATCGAAGCGGAGTTCATCGATTTCAAACGGCTATCCCGGCATCTGCCGGATGGTTTTGATCTGACGCAGCCGCTGGTCGAGGTCTTTGGCCTCTGCCGCCGCTGCGCCGCCAAAAAGTAGTTTTTGTAACGCAGTACTCATTCATGAATCGAAGGAAGAAAACATATGGAAAATACACTCGCAACTTCATCGGGGAGCGTTTCCCCCGAAGCTAAGGACAAAAGCAGCGCAGCCGAATCGAAGTGCCCAGTAGCGCACGGGGTTCGCAAATCCCATGCGAATGTTGATTGGTGGCCAAACCAGGTCAACCTGAGGGTCTTGCACCAACATTCCGCCAAATCCGATCCCCTGGGTAAGGAGTTCAATTACGCGGAGGCGTTCAAGACGCTCGACCTGAACGCCGTGATCAAGGACCTCAATGCCCTGATGACGAGTTCGCAAGAGTGGTGGCCCGCCGACTTTGGGCATTATGGGCCACTGTTCATTCGTATGGCATGGCACAGCGCCGGCACCTACCGTATCGGCGACGGCCGCGGCGGCGCCGGATCCGGGCAGCAGCGCTTTGCGCCGCTCAATAGTTGGCCGGACAACGTGAACCTTGACAAAGCGCGTCGGCTGCTCTGGCCCATCAAGCAGAAGTATGGGAGGAAGATCTCCTGGGCTGACCTCATGATTCTCGCGGGAAATGTCGCCCTCGAATCGATGGGCTTTAAGACATTCGGTTTTGGCGGCGGGCGCGCGGATGTGTGGGAACCTGAAGAGGAAATTTACTGGGGACCGGAGGGCACATGGCTGGCGGACGAGCGCTACAGTGGCGATCGTGATCTTCAGAATCCACTTGGCGCGGTGCAAATGGGCCTCATCTACGTGAATCCGGAAGGGCCGAATGGCAAGCCGGACCCCATTGCTGCGGCGCGGGATATTCGGGAAACTTTCGCTCGCATGGCCATGAACGATGAGGAGACGGTTGCGCTCATTGCCGGCGGTCACACTTTCGGCAAAACCCATGGCGCTGCCGTTCCCGCGCAATATGTGGGCAACGAACCAGAGGGTGCCGCCATCGAGGATCAAGGCCTCGGATGGAAGAATAAATTTGGTAAGGGTTTTGGTGCCGACACCATCGGCAGCGGCCTGGAAGTCACTTGGACCACCACGCCCACGAAGTGGAGCAACAACTTCTTCACCAACCTTTTCAGTTACGAATGGGAACTGACAAAGAGTCCGGCCGGTGCTCATCAATGGACTCCAAAAAATGGCGCAGGCAAGGGTACGGTGCCCGATGCGCACGATCCTTCAAAGCGTCATGCGCCATCCATGCTGACCACGGACCTCGCGTTGCGCTTCGACCCTGCTTACGAGAAGGTTTCTCGGCGCTTCTACGAGCATCCGGATCAGTTCGCAGACGCATTTGCGCGGGCATGGTTCAAGCTGACGCACCGCGACATGGGGCCGATCCCACGGTACCTTGGGCCGCTCGTTCCGAAGGAACCTCAGATATGGCAAGACGCTGTTCCCACCGTCGATCATAAATTGATCGGGGAGCAGGACATTGTTGCTCTAAAAGCCAAAATCCTCGAATCCGGACTCTCAATCTCACAACTGGTCACGATGGCCTGGGCATCAGCGGCGTCGTTCCGCGGTTCAGACAAGCGCGGTGGGGCGAACGGAGCGCGCATTCGCCTCGCGCCGCAAAAGGATTGGGAAGTGAACCAGCCATCCGAACTGGCAAAGGATCTCAAGAAACTGGAGGCAATCCAAAAGGAGTTCAACAGTGCACAGTCTAACGGGAACAAAGGCAAGAAGGTCTCGCTAGCTGACCTGATCGTTCTCGGCGGCTGCGCAGCCCTCGAAAAAGCTGCAAAAAACGCCGGCCACGAGGTGAAGATTCCTTTCTCGCCGGGACGCACAGATGCTTCGCAGGAGCAAACCGACGTGCATTCATTCGCCGTAATGGAGCCGATTGCGGACGGGTTCCGCAACTATCTCCGAAGCGGACAGGTTCTGTCGGCTGAGGAGTTGCTGGTGGATCGGGCGCAGTTGCTGACACTGACTGCCCCCGAGATGACGGTTCTCGTCGGTGGCATGCGCGCCCTGAATGCGAACTTCGGGCAGGCCAAACACGGCGTCTTCACCAATCGGCCCGAGACGCTGACGAACGATTTCTTCGTCAACCTGCTCGACATGAATACGAAGTGGGAGCCGTCTCCTGCGTCGGAAGGCGTGTATGAGGGGCGTGATCGGGCAACGAGCAAACTCAAGTGGACTGCGACGCGCGTCGATCTCGTGTTCGGTTCGAACTCCCAGCTCCGGGCACTCGCGGAAGTCTATGCCTCTAACGACGCGAAGGAGGCGTTTGTGAAGGACTTCGCGGCCGCGTGGAACAAGGTAATGAATCTTGATCGCTACGACCTCGCCCGAAGATGAGCGATTGGTGGCGAGCGGCGTGAGTATTTCTCACAGAGAAACTCCTCGCTTCCAGGGAATAAAATCATCCTGGCCAAGCGACTCCGCCTTGGTTCGAGTTTCGCCGCTCGCCACCCGAACTACCAACTCCAAAATTGTCTCGCCCATTTGTTCGATCGTCTTTTCGCCCGCGATGACGCTGCCGGCATCAACGTCAATGATGTCTTGCATGCGCTTCGCCAGGTCCGAGTTCGTCGAGATCTTGACCACCGGCGCAACCGGATTCCCGGTGGGCGTCCCCAACCCCGTCGTAAACAGCACCATGTTCGCTCCGGCGCCGACCTGCGCTGTAACGCATTCCACATCGTTCCCCGGAGTGCACTGCAGGTGCAAGCCCGATCCAGAGGCATACTCCGGATAGTCGAGCACACCGGTGACCGGAGAAGTCCCTCCTTTTCTGGCCGCGCCCGCCGACTTCATGGCATCGGTC
Organism: uncultured Acidobacteriaceae bacterium; assembly: GCA_963822025.1. Lineage (GTDB taxonomy): Bacteria > Acidobacteriota > Terriglobia > Terriglobales > Acidobacteriaceae > Acidiflorens. Next base: position 44,689 of record CAWGFW010000007.1, read on the forward strand.
ACGAGCCCATCGCGGATGTTGCCGGGAGATGGATTCATATCGAATCCGGAGCGGACTGCCTTTGCGCGAGCCCCATAATCGCGCATCAAATGAATAAACCGCTCAGCCACCTCTTTATTGACGCTGCGGTCAATCAGTCCCTGCTCCACGCCACACAGTTCGGGGAACTCCGAGAGAATCGTTCGTCCGCCCAACGCCGCCAGCAGGTCAGAAAGGTACCCAATCGAGGGGTTCGCTGAGATGCCGGAGAATCCGTCGGACCCTCCGCATTTCAAACCAATGCAAAGCTGCGAAAGCGGCGCCGGAGTGCGCTCGGCCTCGTTCGTCTCCACCAGCCCCAGAAAAGTGGCCTGAATCGCCTGCGAAAGCATTTTGAATTCAGAGCCGCTTTGTTGCTGCTCAAACATCAAGAGCGGTTTGTTGAACCCAGGATCGCGCCGGTTGATCTGCTCCCGAAGAATCCCCTCCTGCGCGTTCTGACAACCGAGGCTGAGCACAGTCACTCCGGCAACATTCGGGTGATGGATGTAACCCGCCAGCAAGCCACAAAGGTTATTCGAATCTTCGCGCGTTCCTCCGCAACCGCCTTGATGCATCAGAAACTTCACGCCGTCAATATTCTTAAAAACTTTATTCTCAGAAACAGGCCGCCCAGCAACATGATCGCCGCCTGCCGCGTGCGAATTGACTTCACTTAGCGCGCCTTCGTGGTAGAGCCTGACCAGTTCCGCTACCTGTTGCCGGTAGATTTTCGGTGGAGCAAGGCCGAGCTCCTCCTCAAAGGCCTGTTTCAATACATCGATGTTTCGGTTTTCGCAGAAGACTAGCGGCACCACCAGCCAATAGTTCCGCGTGCCGAACTGTCCGTCCGCTCGCTGATAGCCGAGAAAAGTTCGCTCCCGCCAGCGATCCACGTTGGGCGGACTCCACGTGTATTCACCCGACTTCTCGTGATACGCAGCGGCCTCGTGAGCAATGTTCCGCGTGGTCAATGCTTCACCCTTGCGAATTGGCTGGCGCGCTTTCCCAACCACAACGCCATACATGATCAGCTTGTCGCCCGCTCCAATATCCGCAGTGGCAAGTTTGTGTTTGGCGTGGACGTTTGTGGCCAAAACATAGGTCTGATCGCAGAAGTCGATCCGCTCGCCCTGGTGCAAATCCCGGAGAGCGACCAGCACGTTGTCTTTCGGATCGAGTTTCAGCACTGTGCTCTTCATCCTGATCTCGCCCTAATTAAATGCAGCTTCAATATCTCAGTCAAGCAACGCGCAGCTACTGCGCTGCGGGATCCCAGCCATCGAAGAAAGTTTTGGTGTCGAACTGAGCCGCTTCGGCTGCGGTCAGCAGTTTGGTGTGAGGATCGCGCTCGCCCCGGTGCGCTCCGGGGCCGCTGGAGTTGTATTCAGCGTAGTACGCAGTTTCGATCGAGTGCGTCTCTCCCGGGTGCCACTCGCGCCAGCCTGCCGGAAGAATGTGCGCGCCCATTTCTGTGTTGAGAAAAATAACCTTAGCGTATGGGCGCCAGGGCCGTCCAAGCCAGATGTTTGCAGCGCCCGGTGCCGCGGTCAGCGTGCAGTGGTTAAAGACAAAGCCACTGTCCTCGCTGGGATAGTGCTTGGACTGGGCGGTGAGAAAACCTTCTGAGTGCGGGGTGCTGTGAATCTCGCAGTGATCAAAAACCGCTTTACTGTCGCCGAAGATAAAATCGACGTTGCCCTCGACGTAGCAGTGCGTAAAATACTGGCGCGTTGGGATACAGCGCTCACCGTCGGGAGCGCAGTTGCGGCTGCCGGCGTAAAGCGTGTCCTGATTGCCGAGGAAGCGCACGTTGCTGAAGATAGCTTTGTCGGCCGCGACCAGCACCGCCAACGCCTGCGAACCGACTGGAACTTGCGTATGTGTGGCGTTCCAGTCGTTGGCGAAGGTGAGGTTCTCGGCGTGGAAGTTGTCTCCGCGTATTTCGGCGGTGGCCGAGTGCAACGTGCCACCGGAAGAACCAGCGCTCTTATCGAAGACGATGACCGTCTTGGTCGCATCCGCATTGCTGCCGCGGAGTTCGATATTGGGTTTGGTAATTGAAATGGCCTCGCGATAAGTTCCGGGTGCAATCAGGAGCACTGCGCCATCAGGCGGGGCGACATCGAGCGCCTGTTGGATGGAGTAGAAGTCTCCCGTGCCATCGGCTGCGACGAAGAGAGTGTTGTCGACGGGTGGCGCAGGAGTGGCGGATCGAGGAGCGGTTGGATTCGCAGGATATTCCTCAAACCGTCCCTCACACGCGACAGGTGTGCCGGCGGTGCTGCCGGGCAGCGGAGTGACGGTCACGCCTTTTCTCTCAGGTTGGTCTCCGGCGGCGAAGAGGTTACCGAGCCGCGGACCAACGGTGATTTCGACGTTCGAAGCGTGAATAGAGCTCGCGGGTAGTCCATCGGCAAAGACGTTGTCGAGTGTTACGCCCAGCTTGTGTGTAGCGTCAAAGCCCTCGAAGGTCACTTGCCCTGGCGTCAAGACATGGACGTCTTTGAGCGCGATCTCGCGATAGACGGGCAGCAAATTGCCAGGGAACGTTGTGTAGTGCGGCGTGAGGATGATCGGATTCCTGACATTGCGGATGCAAACGTCATCGTAGACAACATCCTGCACCAGGCCGCCTCGGCTGGGGTCGCTTTTAATGCGTATACCGTTATCGGCTCCGTCGATGGTTAGGTCGGAGACGCGCACTGCGTTGACTCCGCCGCTCGTTTCGCTCCCGATCGACATTCCGTGCCCGGAGTAAAAATGGTTGTGTGCAACTGTGATATGCGATGACCCGCCGGCTCGTCCAGCTTTGATAGCGACGTTATCGTCGCCGGTTCGAATGTACGAGTGGAGGATAGAAACGTCACTTGAAGCCGACGGATCAATGCCGTCCGTGTTGCGAGCCGTGGCCGGCGTATCGATCTTGACGCCCCATGCCGTGAAACCGTTTGTCTTTTCGACCGCGACGTGAAAATTCGGAGAGTTTCGCAGCGTGATGCGATAAAGGATGAAGTCGTCCGACTCGTGGACGATGAGAATGCGGGTGCAGTTCTGCTTCGTGTCGTTGATCTTGGCGATGTGAGCGAGATCCCACCAGGAGGTGCTTTGTCCAAGCAGCGTTTCGCCGCCGCGGCCGTCGATGGCGCCGTCACCCATGATTGCGCTATGCGGCGCATGATCTACGAGAATAAGCGGCCTGCATCCATGGCCATTGTTATCGATGACTCCGCAACTGCCGGGGCTCACGTCGTAGTCGCGCGGATTGCGCGAAGCGTAGAGCGCCGTATTCCCATCGATCAGCAGCGTGACACCCGGCTGAAGATGAAAGGGCGCCGCAAGAAAAACATTTCGATCGCCCGATCCGTGGAGTTCGACCGCCTTCCCACTTTCGCAATGATCGATCGCTTTCTGAATCCGCTGAGTATCCGTGCGCCGTTCGTCGGCGTCGCTCAAGACGCCGTGTGGAGCGGAAAGGCTGGCCTCCAGTTTTGTGCAGACCGCTGGTATGTGCGGCTCCATAACCGTCCGCCTGTCTTGCGCAGCAAGGTTTGCCGAAAGTGTCAGGGGGAAGAGACAAAGGGCGCCGTAAAACACGAGACAAAATCGTCGAGCCACTGGGGGCATCCTCTTTTTTCTGTCTCAGTGGTCATACCACATTCCAGAAATGGCCGTCAACCGCAGCCGCCGCGCACGGCATTTTCTTTGGCGCGTTGCGCTTAGTAGCAACCCCTCGCAGCAAAGAGGTCAGACCGCAAGTTTACCGTTTGTCGGAGCTTTGTTTCCCTTGCGTCCACGTGCGGTCATGCGCTCCTCGTCGTCCTGCGCATTCTTGGCATGCTGGATGTGCCGTTCCATGAGTTTTTGCGCTTCGGCGGAATTTCTGGTGCGGATGGCGCGATAGATCTCGCGATGAACATCGGCAGAGTCTTTGAGTGATCGGGTCAGACCCACCGTCTTACGCCGGCCATCATAGAGCGCGGAAGTGATGGTCTCCATCAAAGAAGCGAGGATAGGGTTGCCCGAGGCGGCGGCGATGCTGCGATGAAAGCGTACATCGTGAATCAGATATTCCTCCGGATCGTCAATCGTGGCATACATCTCGGCCACTTCCTCGGCGAGCAGCGTAAAATGTTCTTCCTTCCCTCGTTCGGCGGCCAACGCGGCCATCTTGCCTTCCAGCAGCAGGCGAGCTTCGAACATCTGCCACGACTTGAAACCATGCAGCGCACCCAGCAATCCGAGCGACGACTTGCCGATCTCCGGCGGGCCTTCGGCGATGAAGGTGCCAACCCCATGCCGCACTTTCATAATTCCCATGGCGGCCATGTATCCGATACCGGTTCGCAGGCTGGCCCGGCTGATCTTCAGTTTCTGCGCAAACTCGCGTTCTGGGGGAATCTTCTCCCCGGGTTTGAGCGTGCCATCTTCGATCATGGCGCGAATGTGGTTGACCACCTGCATGGTCAAGTGGGATTCGGATTCATGCGTGGTTTCGAATTGCGCGGGTTTCAGAACCTCACTCCAGTCGAGCCGGAATTATCGTACACTCGATAGATTAGCACCGTAGCAGACATTTGCCCAGATTTGTCAGCTTTGGTTACAAAAATGAAACCTACGTCCGGCCCCAAAACTTTCTCTTGACAGTCTGCCGCTAAACCACTATATGTGTGTTCGCAGACTGAGTGGTCTGACCTCTTAGCTCGCCGATGCGAGTGTTAGCCGTGAGGCATCCAATGACGTTTGGCAAGATTGATACCAGGACCTTGTTCTTCCGGACCATGTTCGTCCGGTTCGCTGCTCTCCTGCTGCTTTTCGGCACTTCCGCTTTCGCTCAACTCTCTGGTAAAGGTGAGATCGTGGGCAGGGTCACCGATCCCGCCGGAGCCGTGGTTCCAGGCGCGACTGTCGTCGCCACCTCCACCACCCGCGGCGTCAAAGTGACGAGCAAGACGACGTCCGCCGGTGACTTTGCTCTTTCTCCTCTCGACGCTGACACCTACACCGTCACCGTCACCGCTCAGGGCTTCAAGACTACGACCCAGCAAAACGTCGTCGTCAACGCGCTGGAGATTGCGACCGTGAACATCGCGCTGACTCTTGGCACCGCAAGCGAAACTGTGACCGTCACCGAGGCTGAAGAGCAACTTCAGACCAGTGACGCCACCCTCGGCGCCACCATGGCGCAGGAGACCTATTCCGAATTGCCTATCGCCATGGGCGCCGGCGGTCAGCCCGACCAGCGCCGTGCCAGCGACTATGTTCTGCTCATGCCAGGCGTGCAGAACAACGAAACCAACAACAATCTCACCGACAACACCGGCCCCATCGACGGATCTGGCAGCAAGGGCGGAGCCTCCTCCGTCTACATCGAAGGCATTCCGTTTTTCAACGTCTCCCAGGAAGGCGACAATCGCTTCATCTGGTCCGCCATCTCGGTCGACTCCGTCAATGAATTACAGGTGCAAACTTCCGGCTATCCCGCGATCTATGAAGGGCAGGGCGTGCAGAACTTTGACCTCAAGCGCGGAACCAACAAGCTTCATGGCGCGCTCTACGAATACTTCCGCAATACCGACCTCGACACCTGGGGTTTCTATGCGCCCGCGCTGATTAGTCCCATCACTGGCACCGCCGTCAAACCCGCGGAACACATGAACGAGTACGGCATCGTGCTCAGCGGTCCAGTCATTAAGAACAAGCTCTTCTTCTTTGGTAACTATGACGGCTACCGCTATGCGAAAGGCGTAGTCCCGACCTTGCAGACCTATCCCACCATGGCGGAGAGATCCGGCGATTTCAGTGCGTTCTTGTCGCTGCCGACGCCTGTGCCAATCTACGATCCTTCCACCGGTGACACGGCAACCACTCGTACGCAGTTCATGGGTTGCAACGGCACCCAACCCAATGTGATCTGCCCCACTGAGTTCTCGAAAGTGGCGACAGCCATGAACGCCTTGCTGCCGCCGGCCAGCATGTATGCCAATCAGAATGTGAGCAATAATTTCCTTGCCGGATTGCCCTTTGGTCTAAGCAATTTCACCTCCACCGGGCGCATCGACTATGCCATCAACGACAAGCATAGTATGTCGATCATCATCGCCGCCGGCCGTCAGGCCTCGGTGGGTCCGGCCGCGCAAACTACCACAGGCAGAAATAATGGGCCGCTGCCTTTCAACTACGGTCAGGGATACGCTCCGAAAACAAAGACGGACATCTTCGAAGATACCTACGCCGTTAATGCGCACATGGTGAATCAGTTCAAGTACGGCTTTGCCCGCTACTTCAGCCCCTCCTTCAACCTCGACAACAATAACCCAGCCTGGGCGGCAACCACGCTAGGAATCACTGGAATGCCGGCTGGTCAGGCGTCCACGTCCTTCCCCGAAGTTACTTTCGCAGGCACCGACGCGCCCACGCAGTGGGGCGGCGATACCGGAAGCAAGAAGATCTCAAACGCCTACTACCTCATCGACAATTATCAGTGGGATTTCGGCAAGCACCTGCTCACATTCGGCGCCCAGATCGCATGGCTCCAGTATCAGTACACCCTCGACACTGGCGGCAGCAGCCAGTTGCTGCTCGCGACTAACACATCAGAGACCGCCGGCTACACGACGGGAACTACTATCAATACGGGTGAGGGTCTCTCCTATGCCAGTTTCCTCGTTGGCCAGATCGACGCCGCGAGCCTGACGCAGAATGCGGTGCAGGAGACGGGCGCGCGCTTCCGTCCAATATCGCCATACGTTCAGGACGACTGGAAAGTATCCCGCAAGCTGACGCTCAATCTGGGCCTGCGCTACGATTTTTTCCCCACCTACCTGGAAGCGCATAACGTGCTCTCCTTTTTCAATCCGAACGTGATCAATGCCTCCGGAACTGCTGGCGTTCTTGAGTTTGCCGGCAACGGCTCGAACACCTGCAACTGCAGTACGCCGGTCAATACCTACAAGAAGCAGTTCGGTCCCCGTCTCGGTGTTGCCTACCAGGTTCTTCCGAAGACGGTGTTTCGCGCCAGCTGGGGAGTGATGTACACCCACGGAAACGCCGTTGCCGGTAGCGCGATCTCGCAGAACGGTACAGGCATTCTCGGCTTCCAGGCTTCGCCGAAGACGTCTTCGACAAACGGCGTTGCACAGTACGAACTGGATCAACCCTATCCTTCTTACACGCCCCCGGCTGGAGTCGCCTCGGGCCCTAACTATGCGGTAGGATACTCGACGATCTCGCCCTACACTGGCTCGCCGCAAAGCATCACCTACGGCGATCCCTACTATGGCGGCCGTGCTCCGCAGTACATCGACTGGAATGCTGGTTTTCAGCAGCAAGTCACGAACAACCTTGTGCTGAGCGTCAGCTACGTCGGATCACAAGGTCACTTTGAAAGCCCCGACAGCAGCACCGCGCGTGGCGAGTGGATCAATCAGCTCTCGCCACAGTATCTCTTCCTCGGCTCCATCCTCGGAACCAACGTCAAGAACCTGACTTCGACTCAGTTGGCTACACTCGCCGCTGCCAACATCAGTCTGCCTGCGAACTTCAGCAGCAAACAAACCGTCGCGCAAGCCCTCTCGCCCTTCCCCAACTATAAAACCCTCACCGACGCCTACGGCAACGTCGCCAACTCCAACTACAACTCGCTCCAGGTGTCGGTGACGGAGCGCGCTTACAAGGGGCTGTCTTTCATGTTCGATTACATCTGGTCAAAGGCGATCGACGATGGCGGAACGTATCGCTCGGGCTATGCCATCCCCGCCGTGTACTCGACCGACGGCAGAGCATGGCCGGTGGACCGCATCGAGCGCAGCCTCTCCACCACCGATCAGCCTCATCACGTGATCGAGACCGGAGTCTGGGCGCTGCCATTTGGCGCGCAGGGCCTAGGTAGCGGCAACCATCTGGTCCGCGCCCTCGCCAGCAACTTCAAGTTCTCCGAGATTGTGCAGATCTACTCCGGCTCGCCGCTCGCGATCACCGGCTCTTCTTGTCAGGTTAATCCCGCCGAAAACACCTGCAACCCCACCGTCATGCCCGGCTTCACGGGTCCTGGACGCATCAACGGCAAGTGGGGCGCAGGCGCTACACCGACGAGTTCACCAAGCTACCTCAACGCCAACGCCTTCGTGCCGATCGCGACCCTAACCGCATCCGGCTCTCCCTATGCTTATACCTTCGGAGATGCGGCCCGCACCGCTCCTTTCGGAATGTTCGGACCCGGTAACTACGACATCGACATTAGTCTGCGCCGCAACTTCTCGGTGACCGAGCGTGCTCATCTGACCCTGGAAGGCGATCTCTACAATCTGACCAATCACACTCAGTTCATGGTCGGAGGCACGACTTTTGGCAGCACAAGCTTCGGCACCGTCAGTGGTCAGGCCAACAGCTCTCGCGATGCGCAGTTGTCGATGCGATTGGAGTTTTAGGGACACGCCTCATTAGCCAAGCCGATCGACAATGACTTGATAACAAATCCGGTGTCCGAACTCACAGACAAGATGAAGAATCGCCGCCAATTTCTGAAGGCATCGTTGGGCGCTGGGGGCGGCGTGATGTTAGCGGGAGCAGTTTGGTCGCGGGACAGCGGCACTAACCCTCTTTCTTCGTTCTCCAGCGACTTGGCGGATGCAACCGATCCATGGGCCGGGATTAACGGAATCCTTGCACGCATAAAACCTCCTGCATTTCCAAATCGCGATTTCGAAATCTCAAATTACGGCGCTGTGGGCGACAACCGGACAGATTGCACCGACGCGTTCACTGAGGCTATTGCTGCCTGCCAGGCCAGCGGCGGAGGCCGCGTCCTGGTGACGCCGGGTCAGTACATCAGCGGCGCTATCACGCTCAAGAGCAATGTGAATCTTCACATCGCTCAAGGTGCCACCATCCACTTCAGTCGCGATAGCAAGAAATATCCCCTGGTGTTCACCCGCTGGGAAGGCACGGAGTTAATGAACTACTCCCCGTTCATCTATGCTTTCGAGCAGGAGAATATCGCCATCACCGGCAAAGGCACCATCGACGGCAATTGCGATTGCGAGCATTGGTGGCCGTGGAAGGGGCGCACCAACTGCGGATGGAAGCCAGGGGACGTGAGCCAGGAGAAAGACCGCAATCAACTTTTCGCTATGGCGGAACGCGGCGTCCCGGTGAGCGAGCGTGTCTTTGGCGAAGGCCACTATCTGCGGCCGCAGTTCATCCAGCCCTACCGATGCAAGAACGTGCTCATTGAAGATGTAACGTTGTTCAATTCGCCGATGTGGCAAGTGCATCCTGTACTCTGTACGAATGTCACTGTCCGTGGGCTTAACATCAGCAGTTACGGCCCGAATACCGATGGATGCGATCCCGAATCCTGCACCGATGTGCTCATTGAGAATTGCTTTTTCAACACCGGAGACGATTGCGTTGCCATAAAATCAGGCAGAAACGCCGATGGCCGCAGACTGGGCACACCCTCGCAAAGTATCGTGATCCGCCATTGCAGGATGAAAGATGGCCATGGCGGCGTAACCGTGGGCAGCGAAATTTCCGGTGGCGTACGCAACGTTTTCGCGGAACATTGCCAAATGGATAGCCCTCACCTCGATATCGCCGTGCGCATCAAGAACAACGCTATGCGCGGCGGCATCATCGAAAACATCTTTGCGCGAAACATCGATATCGGCGAGGTTGCAACGGCTGCGTTCTCCGTCGACTTCTTCTACGAAGAGGGAGAAGCTGGAAAGTTTGTTCCGGTTGCCCGCAATCTCGAAGTCCGCAATCTGAAAGCGCGAAAAGCGCAGTATGCTTTGTATCTCCGCGGTTTCAAGAACGCGCCGATTGACGGTGTGCGCGTCGTGGACTGTGACTTTAACGGAGTGTCGAAGCCGGATGTGATCGAGAATGTGACCGGCCTCTCGCTCCACAACGTGAAGGAAAACGGAAAACTCATTGCGCGCGTCCAAACAGCGATACGGGTCGGTTCCCCGGCTTGATAGTTCTTTTGGTTGTCGTTTTGCTTGATCGTCCGTTTAGTTAATTGTTCCTTGGAAAGATACGTACATGGCATTCATCACTGAAGATTTTCTATTGCAGAGCAAAGCAGCTCGCCGCCTGTATCACGATTATGCGGCACAGCAGCCAATCCTTGATTACCACTGCCACCTTTCCGCCAAGGATATCGCGGAAAACCGGCAGTTTCGCAATCTCTACGAAATCTGGCTCGAAGGGGATCACTACAAGTGGCGAGCCATGCGAGCCAACGGCGTTTCCGAGCGCTACTGCACCGGCGACGCCGATCCCTACGACAAGTATTTCGCATGGGCACAGACCGTCCCGCATACCCTGCGCAATCCCTTGTATCACTGGACCTATCTGGAATTGCAAAGATACTTTGGCATCGATTCACTGCTGAACGAGAAAACCGCCCGTAAGATTTGGGACTCCGCGAACGAACGACTCGCCGATAAAGATTTGAGCGCGCACGGAATTCTGAAGAAGTTTCGCGTTGAGACGCTTTGCACGACCGACGATCCGGTGGAGTCACTCGAGCACCATGAACGTATTGCCGCGCACTGTTCCGGCATTCGAGTTTTGCCGGGCTTTCGTCCCGATGGAGCGTTGCGCACCGAGGATCCCGTTGCCTTCAATGAGTGGATCGACAAACTTGCCGCCGTGTGCAACCTCGATGTGACGCGGCTTGCCCACCTGCTTCAGGCTCTCGCCAAACGTCACGACGATTTTCACCGCCGCGGGTGCCGCCTCTCCGATCACGGCTTGGATTTCTGCTATTCCGAGCCCTGCACTGCACGCGAAGCGGAGCAAATCTTCGACAAAGTCCGCAGCGGCAACGAGTCGACTCCGCTGGAGTCCGCCAAATTTGCCAGTTTTCTCATGCTGTACTTCGGCCGCCTTGACACCGAAAAAGGCTGGACGAAACAGTTGCACCTCGGCGCCTATCGCAACGCCAACACCCGCATGTTAAAAACCTTGGGACGGGACACTGGATTCGATTCGATTGGCGATTGGCCGCAGGCCGCTCCGCTGTCCAATTATCTCGATCGACTCAACGGAGAGAACAGCTTGCCTAAGATGATCGTCTATAATCTCAATCCTTCTGACGGCTACGTTTTTGCCACCATGATTGGCAACTTCCAGGATGGCAGTCTGGCAGGCAAGCTTCAGTTCGGCAGCGCTTGGTGGTTTCTCGACCAGAAGGAGGGTATCGAGCGGCAATTGAATACATTATCGAATTGCGGATTGCTATCGCGCTTCGTGGGCATGACGACCGACTCTCGCTCCTTCATGTCGTTTCCTCGTCACGAGTATTTTCGGCGCGTGCTCTGCAACCTCCTGGGCAACGAAGTCGAAGCTGGACAGTTGCCCAACAACGAAGAGATGATCGGCGCGATGGTTAGAAATATCTGCTACGAAAATGCCGTCAAGTATTTTGCTTTTCCCCATGCGCCCGTCGCTGCGGACGCGCCCATCCAGGCTGCCACGCGATAATCCTAGTCTGGAGGCGAGTCGAAAGTAGTCCCGGGCACTGCGATTTCATTCTCATGGATACCTCATCAGTCTCTCGTTCGCCCGCGACAGTATCTGTGACCCCCTCCTCACCGCTCGACAGTATGCCCGAGAACGTCGGCCGCTATCGCTGGAAGATTTGTGCGTTGCTTTTTTTTGCCACCACCATCAACTACATGGATCGGCAAGTGCTGGCATTGCTCAAACCGGTGCTGCAGAATCCGGTGACTGGCATTGGCTTGACCGAACTCAACTACGGATATGTCGTCACAGCCTTTTCCTTGGCTTATGCCTTGGGCCTGCTGGTGGTCGGAGGCTTCATTGACCGTGTAGGAACGAAACTGGGATACGCAGTTGCAGTCGCGGTGTGGGCCGTGGCCGCTGCGAGTCATTCGCTGGTCAGCTTTCCAAGTGTCGTGGCAGTCCTGAACGGCCTCATGCACTCGTTGGGCGGTGCATTCGGGTGGAAAGCTCTAATTGGCGTTTCGGGCGCAGTCGCGGGATTTGCCATCGCCCGCTTCGTGCTCGGTCTGGGTGAATCGGGCAACTTCCCAGCGTGTATCAAAACCGTTGCCGAATGGTTTCCACAGAAAGAGAGGGCCCTGGCGACTGGCATTTTTAATTCCGGCGCGAACGTCGGAGCATTAATTGCGCCGCTGGCTGTCCCTTGGATCGCGATTCACTGGGGCTGGCGCTGGGGTTTCCTGTTCACAGCATTCTTCAGTGCTACGTGGCTCGTCTTTTGGTTGAGGGTCTACCGGCGCCCGCAAGAACACCCGAAAGTTTCCTCTGCCGAACTCAGTTACATCAACAGTTCCCCGCCGGAATCCACAACCATGATTCCTTGGTCACGTCTGCTCTCGAAGCGGCAAGCCTGGGCCATCTTTATGGGAAAGATTCTGACCGATCCCGTCTGGTGGTTCTACCTGTTCTGGGTACCGGGATTCCTCAGTCGGCGCTATGGGCTGCCCATCGGCCGCATCGGATTACCTCTGGTAGTGATCTACAACATGTCGGCTGTGGGCAGCATCTGTGGCGGATGGTTGCCGTGCAAGTTCCTTAGCCTCGGCTGGAGCGCGAACCAGGCGAGGAAAACGGCGATGTTGATTTATGCCATCGCCGTGCTGCCCGTCGTCTTTATTGGTAGGATGCAGGGGGTATGGAGCGTGGTCGCGCTCTTGAGCCTGGCGACCGCCGCCCATCAGGCTTGGTCGGCTAACATGTTCACCCTTGCTTCCGACATGTTTCCCCGACGGGCCGTTGCCTCTGTTGTGGGTATCGGCACCTTCGGCGCCGCCCTGCTGATGGCCTTCATCTCTACCTTAGTCGGATACGTGCTGAAATGGACGAACGGCAACTACGCGCCGCTGTTCGTAGTGTGTGGCACAGGATATCTTGTAGCTCTTTTGATCATCCAGGTCCTCGCCCCAAACTTAAAGATGGCGGAGGTGGACTAACAACATTCAGAACGATCGACTAATCGATATAAATATAAATAAGGAGAAAATGGCACTCACCATAAAAACTAAAGAATCATGCCGTTGGGATCTGGTAAGTCTCGGCGAAGTGATGCTGCGCTTTGATCCCGGCGACCGTCGCATCTGGACTACCCGCTCCTTCGAAGTCTCCGAGGGTGGAGGAGAATACAATGTCGCGCGCGGCCTCAAACGCTGCTTCGGCCTCGACACGGCGATCGTCACGGTGATTGCCGATAATCCCGTCGGCCGGTTGCTTGAGGATCTCATCTATCAGGGTGGGGTCGACCAAAGTCTCGTTCGTTGGGTCAATTACGATGGTGTTGGCCGCACCGTCCGCAACGGACTGAATTTCACCGAGGGAGGATTCGGCGTTCGTCCTGCCTTAGGATGCTCCGATCGCGGACACACCGCCGCTTCTCAATTGAAGGCGGGCGACATCGATTGGGATGAGATTTTTGGCAAGCACGGCGTGCGTTGGTTCCACACCGGGGGCATCTTCTGTGCGCTCTCTGAGAGCACGCCCGCTGTGGCCATCGAGGCCGTCAAATCTGCCCATAAGCACGGAACGATTGTCTCCTACGACTTGAACTACCGCGACTCTTTGTGGAAGGCGATCGGAGGCAAAAAGCGCGCTCAGGAAGTGAACCGTCTTTTAGCACCATTAGTCGATGTAATGCTCGGCAACGAAGAGGATTTTTCAGCCGCGCTCGGCTTTGAAGTCAGCGGCCTCGACGAACACATCTCCAACATTGAGACCGAAGCTTTCAAGAAGATGATCGAATCGGTTGTGAAAGAATTTCCTTTTCAGGTGGTGGCGACAACGCTGCGCAAGGCGAAGACCGCGACCCTCAACGATTGGGGCGCGATCTGCTACAGCGATGGCTCCTTCTATGAGGCGAAGTATCGCGAGAATCTCGAGATCTTCGACCGCGTCGGCGGCGGCGACTCTTTCGCCTCTGGACTCATCTACGGTTTTCTGACCGGCCAGGGGCCGCAACTAGCAGTGGAATTCGGCGCAGCGCACGGCGCTCTCGCCATGACCACGCCCGGCGACACCACCATGGCGACATTGAAGGAAGTAACGCAACTCATGCACGGAGCGGGAGCACGGATCGCACGCTGATGGGGAATTCTGAATGACAAGGGAACAAGTCCGTAGCAGAATCGTGGAAATCGGAATCGTGCCCGTGGTGCGCGCGGCGTCTGCGCAGCAAGCTATGCAGGCCGCAGCCGCAGTCTGCGACGGAGGAATCCCCATCGTCGAAATCACGATGACCGTGCCCGGAGCGATCAACGTCATCGCCCAACTCGCCAAGATCATGGGGAACGACGTGCTCATCGGCGCTGGTACCGTACTCGACGCCGAAGCCGCGCAACGTTGCATCGATGCGGGTGCCGAATTTCTGGTCAGCCCCGGCTTTGATTTGGCGACAGTTCAGTTTGCGAAACAGCAAGGCAAACTCATTATGGCGGGTGCTCTCACCCCGACCGAAGTAATCGCAGCCTGGAAGGCGGGCAGCGATTTCGTAAAAATCTTTCCCTGCGGAACCATAGGAGGCGCGAAGTACATCAAGGCTCTGAAAGCCCCGTTGCCGCAAGTGGCGATGATTCCCACCGGCGGAGTGAATCTCACTACCGCAGCCGATTTCATTCATGCTGGAGCCGACGCCTTGGGCATCGGCGGAGAACTGGTTTCCGCTGCCGCATTGAAATCCGGCGATGTGAGCTCAATTACCGAAGCTGCCCGGCAGTACGTCGCCATCGTCCAGCAAGCACGCCGCAATGCAAAAGGTTCCACGCAGAACTGACAGAATTCTAGGAGACACCTCATCCAAATGACAAACCCCGCACACGCCGATTTCGTGTTCGTCCCGTCCGACGACACTGTCGCAAAAACCCCTGAGCCCGGTCTCGTTCGTCGCGTCGGAGCCTATAATGACAAGCTTTTTCTGGCCGAACATCTCATGAGTGAAGGTTGGGTTGGAGTTCGCCACAGTCATCCGCACGAGCAGATCGTCTACGTCGTAAGCGGACACCTGAGAGTTACCATCGGCGAAAATACTTTCGATGCTCGCGCCGGGGACAGTTTCGTTGTTCGTGGAGGTGTCGAGCATCATGCATCTGCCGTGGCAGAATCGCTGGTCATCGACGTTTTCACACCGTGTCGCCAGGACTACATCTAACAGCCGCTGATTACCCGAGTTTTCACAGACGATTCTGACATGAGAGGACCATCCTTACCTGCTCTTTCGCGATCTTTACTCGACGAGTTGCGTGAACGAATTCCTGCGAACGTTGCTCCGAAGGTCGAGCTGCCGCCCGCAAGTATTCTTGGCGCCCCAGAGACCATTCTCCAGGTCGGGTCGGGCGCATTCCTCAGAGGGTTCGTAGAAGACTTCGTGCAGCTGGCGAATATCGCCGGCGACCCGGTGGGCCGCGTCGTCTCGGTTCAGCGCAAGCCAGACCGTCGTTCCGCAGCCTTTCTCCGGCAGGACGGACTCTACACAGTCATCTTGCGCGGCCTCGAGAATGGTCAACCGACGGAAAGAAAACGCATCATCGCGTCGATCAGCCGCTCTCTTAGCGCGGAGACCGAG
This sequence comes from uncultured Acidobacteriaceae bacterium, assembly GCA_963822025.1. GTDB lineage: Bacteria > Acidobacteriota > Terriglobia > Terriglobales > Acidobacteriaceae > Acidiflorens. The sequence continues at coordinate 60,293 of CAWGFW010000007.1, forward strand.
TGGAATAAAGTCATCGCGGTGGCGATCCAGCCCTCCACGTGCGTGATCGTCAGCAACGTCACGGAGACCGGCCTCGCACTTGCCGCCTCCGACTCGCCCACCGATCAGCCCCCGCTCAGCTTTCCGGGAAAGCTTACACAACTCTTGCACAAGCGCTGGCTAGCCTGTGGAGGGCAAAACGCCGATGTCGCGGTCGTTCCCTGTGAACTCGTCGAAAATAACGGGACTGTTCTCCGCAACCTAATCGCTGAGCAAGCACGGGCCTGGAATCTACCCACCGCATTTTCAGAGTGGCTGCGATGGTCCGTGCACTTCGCGAATACGTTGGTGGATCGAATCGTGGCTGGGCCGCCGGCGCCGGAAAAGTTGGAAGCGGAGTGGCATGCTCTCGGATACCGCGACGATCTGATCGTCTGTGCCGAGCCCTTTGCTCTATTTGCCCTGGAAGCGGACGAGTTCGTACGTAAACATTTTTCCATCACCAAAGCATCACCCGGCAGCCGCTTTGTCGATGATCTCGCGCCCTATCGCGTCAGGAAAGTTCAAATTCTCAACGGCTCGCATACTATTCTGGCAGCGTTGGGCAGACTTCTCGGCCTGCAAACAGTCCGCGAAGCCATCAACGATCCTCAACTCGGCGCTTTCGTCGAAGCCGCGATTTTTCAAGAAGCGATCCCGGCGATCGAGCTTGGGGAGCAAGCCGGAAGCGAGCACTATGCCCGCGAAACTCTGGCGCGCTTCCGCAATCCCTACATTGAACACTCCCTAGTTTCGATCTGCTTGAATTGCAGCACCAAGGTCGGCACTCGGCTCTTTCCCAGCATTCGAACTTTCATGGAGCGGCGGGGAACGCTGCCTCGAAGGTTTCTGTTCGGTGTAGCCGCCGTGATGGTTCTGCTGCGAGACTCAGAGGTGGAGGATGCGCATCTCGCGCTCGTCCGCGAGATGTGGGCGCGCGTCGATTATCAATCACCCGATTCCGTCTTAGCATTTGTCCGGAATATTCTGGCGAAACAGTCCGAGTGGAGTCGTGAACAAATTGATCTGCAAACGATTGCGCCGCAAGTCGCAGGATTCGTTATGAAAATACACGAGTACGGCTTGCGATCTACCATGGAATCCGACTTTTGATCACGGAACTGGCCCGCACCTGACAGCTTTCAGACGATGAAAATCCGTTGCAGTCGAAGTGATGCTGAGCCATGCTCGCGAGCACTGTTCCTTTCCTTGCTATTCAGCCCGATCGTAGTTCAGGTTTTGCCCCAGCCATCGCTCAACGTCCGCTACGCTCATCCCCTTGCGTTGGCTATAGTCGGCGACTTGATCGCGATCGATCTTGCCCAGGCTGAAATAGCGCGACTCCGGATGCGCAAAATAAAGCCCGCTCACGCTCGATCCCGGCCACATGGCAAATGACTCCGTGATCAGCATTCCAGTCTTCGCCTGCACATCAAGCAGTCGCCAAAGCGTGCCCTTCTCCGTGTGATCCGGACACGCAGGATAACCCGCCGCCGGCCTGATCCCTCTATATTGTTCTTGAATGAGCTCCGCGTTGCTCAGATGTTCTTCACAACCGTAACCCCACTCCTCCCGAACTCGCTTGTGCAGGCATTCCGCGAAAGCCTCAGCCAGTCGATCGGCGAGGGCCTCCGCCATGATCGCGTTGTAGTCATCATTCTCGGCTCGGAATCGATCACACAATTCCTTCAAGCCAATCCCGCTGGTCACCGCGAACGCACCGATATGATCAGCTAACCCTGTTTCCTTCGGCGCGATAAAATCTGCGAGCGATCGGCAAGGCTCGCTGCCCTCCTTATTCGACTGCTGGCGCAGGAAGTAGAATCTCTCTAACACACGCGCGCGCGTGTCATCCGCGTACAACTCAACGTCATCGCCCACCGCGTAGGCGGGAAACAAACCATACACGCCGCGCGCCGTGATCAAGTTCTTCTCAACGATCATGTCCAGCAGGGCATTGCCTTCGGCGAAAAGCTGGCGCGCCTGCGCACCTTGTGTCTCGTGTTCAAGAATGCGCGGATAAACGCCCTTCAGCCCCCAGGTGTGGAAGAACGGCGACCAGTCAATGAACTCGCGCAGCGTCGCCAACGGAAAATTATCCAGCACGCGCACGCCAGTAAACGAGGGCACTGGCAAGTCTTCCGCACGCCACTCGATAGGAGTTCGTCTTTTTCGCGCGGTCTCGAGCGAGACGACCATCAGCCGCGGCGCGGAATGCGCTTTGCGGAGCGCCTCGTAATCAGCTCGATGCTGCACCACAAACGCCGTCTTGCCGTCGTCGCTCAGCAGGCTCGTCGTAACCGGCACAGCCCGGCTGGCATCCAGCACGTGCACTACTGGCTCGCTATAGTGTGGTGCAATTTTGACCGCTGTGTGCGCCCGGCTCGTCGTTGCCCCGCCAATCAGCAGCGGCAACTTGAAACCCTGACGTTCCATCTCGCGCGCCACATGCACCATCTCATCGAGCGACGGAGTGATCAGCCCGCTCAGCCCGATCATATCCGCCTTCTCCGCAGTAGCGCGTTCGAGGATCTTCTCGCATGGGACCATCACGCCCATGTCGATCACCTCGTAGTTATTGCAGGCAAGCACGACGCCAACAATATTCTTGCCAATGTCATGAACATCGCCCTTTACCGTCGCCAGTACGATCTTTCCCTGTGCCTTCACCACCTCGCCAGCGGCAGCCTGCGCTTCCTTTTCCGCTTCCATGAAGGGCGTGAGGTGGGCCACCGCTTTTTTCATCACGCGCGCTGACTTGACCACTTGCGGCAAGAACATCTTGCCCGCTCCGAATAGATCGCCGACCACGCTCATGCCTGCCATGAGGGGGCCTTCGATCACCAACAGCGGCCGGCCCAGTTTGACGCGTGCTTCTTCCGCGTCGATCTCGATATAGGTGTCGATCCCTTTGACCAGCGCGTGCGAAAGCCGCTCCTCGACCGTGCCATTACGCCATTCTTCAGCCTTCTTTTCACTCACTACTGCGCCTTCGTGCTTGAGCGACTCGCCGTGTTCCACCAACCGCTCCGTCGCGTCGGGGCGCCGATTGAGCAGCACATCTTCAACCAACACTTTAAGTTCGGGATCAATCTCCTCGTAGACCTCGAGCATCCCGGCATTGACGATGCCCATATCCATGCCCGCCGCGATGGCGTGATAGAGAAACGCCGAGTGCATGGCCTCGCGCACCTTGTTATTTCCTCGAAAGCTGAATGAGATATTCGAGACGCCGCCACTGACCTTCGCATGCGGCAGATTCGCCTTGATCCAGCGCGTGGCATTGATGAAGTCAACCGCGTAGTTGTTGTGCTCCTCCATGCCAGTCGCGACAGTGAGGATGTTCGGATCGAAAATAATATCTTCGGGTGGAAAGCCGACCTCGTCGACTAGTATCCTGTAGGCGCGCTCGCAGACGCGAATCTTGTCTTCATAAGTTGCGGCCTGCCCCTTTTCGTCGAAGGCCATCACCACCACCGCCGCGCCATATTTCAGAACCTTGGCCGCGTTCTGTCGAAACTTCTCCTGGCCCTCTTTCAGCGAAATCGAATTGACAATGCCCTTGCCTTGCAGGCATTTCAGCCCCGCCTCAATGACCTCCCATTTCGAGGAGTCCACCATGAAGGGCACTTTGGCAACTTCTGGCTCGCTTCCCAACAACTGCAAGAAGCGCGTCATCGCGGTTACGCCATCAATCATGCCCTCGTCCATGCAGATGTCGAGAACGTTCGCCCCATTCTCGACTTGCTGGCGCGCGACGCTTACCGCTTCCTCATATTTGCCTTGCTTGATCAGCTTCGCGAACTTCGGCGACCCGGCCACATTGGTCCGCTCGCCGATCACGATGTAAACGCCAGCCTGTTGGGTGAATGGTTGCGACCCGGAGAGACGGAGTGGCTTCGTAAGACTCGTTGTTGTAGGCTCGGGCGCGCTAGCGCTATCGGACAAGCTCACGCTCGACTCTCAATTTCGTGGACGAAAGATTCCTCCGCATGCTGCACTCCCCATTTTCGCGGAGGCTGCCCTTCAAGCGCTTTTGCGACCGCTGCGATGTGCTCGGGAGTGTTGCCGCAGCAACCGCCCGCAATATTAATTAGCCCCGCCTGCGCGAAGTTGCGGAGATAGCGCGCCATATCCTGCGGCCCCAGATCAAACCCGGTTTCGGCGAGCGGATTCGGCAACCCCGCATTCGGATAGCACGAGATCGCCACGTCCGCCTTCTCCGAGAGCTCCTCCAGAAACGGATACATCAAATCAGGCCCGAGCGAGCAGTTGAGCCCAACCGACAGCGGTTTCACATGATGCACCGCATTCCAGAACGCCTCGGTCGTCTGCGCGGAGATCAGCGTCTCGCCACCACGTCCCACCGCCGCCGAAATCATCACCGGCAGTTCTTTACCGTCCGCATCAAACACTTCACGAATCGCGACCAGCGCCGCCTTGGCGTTCAACGAATCAAATATCGTCTCCACCAATAGCAGGTCTACGCCGCCAGCAATCAGCGCACGCACTTGTTGGGCATAGGCACTCTTAACCTGGTCGAACGTGACCACCCGGAATCCCGGATCGTCGGCATCCGGTGAATTCGACAACGACACAGTCAGCGGCCCAATCGCTCCCGCCACAAAGCGTTGCCGCCCCGTCGCCGTCCCCACTCGGTCGGCCCATTCGCGGCACTGCCGCGCCGATTGCTCATTGATATCCCAAGCCAGTGTGGCGAGAAATTTATCCTCGATCACCTTTTGATAAAACGCTGGATCCTTCCGCCCGCCGTGCTCCCGCGGGTCGTCCATAAAAAACTCGCTCTGCGTGATGCTGGTCGCCCCAAATGTGTTCGTCTCGATGATGTCGGCTCCCGCCTCCAGAAACCGCCGATGGATGTCGCCGATCATCTCCGGTTTGGTCAACGAGAAAAGATCGCCATTGTTCAGCAGGCTTTTCTTCGCATCCTTGAAGCGCTCCCCGCGGATATCCGCTTCCGTCATCCCATAGGTGCGGATCGTCGTCCCCATCGCTCCGTCGATAATGGCAATCCGACTCTCGATGATCTTCTCCAGCGGATGTCGGCGCGCTTTCGTCATGTCTGTTTGATGAACTGATTCAGTCTTCGACTCGGCCTTAGCCTTGCCGCATTTCCGCAAGGTAAGTCTCCGTTTATTATAGCGATTGGCCGAACGTCCCAACCCCAGCGCCGGTGATCACGCTAGTAATAACGATCGCGTCAGGCCCGCTGTAGAGCCGCGAAAATGCTGACAGAGAAGGCTTTGTTCTGAGGGAATGCAATCGCGTGGCGTTTAGGCACAAGGTTCCGCATCGCATTCCGCGCTCTTTCTGCCCAGCTTAAGCATCAAACAACTTGTACAGCCAAAAGCATCGCAACCGGCGCATTAGAATGTAAATAGCAAGTTTCGAACCAGCGATTTTCAGCTTGTTTCATCTCAACCCCTGAGAGAGGGCCAAAGATTTGTCGTTCCCGATCGCGCGTTTCAGGCTTCGCCTTTCGTCAATCGTCGTTCTCGTTATTTCGTGTTTTCTGCCATGCAGTGCATCGGCAGATACAGCCGCTTTCGACCTAGTCGGCCCGAAAGTAGAAGTGCGCGTCAGACGTGACGACAAGACCCTACCCATCTCCGAGGTGCCGAACCTCCAGGAGCGCGACCGCCTTTGGATCCATCCCGATCTGCCCGACGATCAGTCAGTGCATTACGTAATGGTCGTAGCCTTTTTGCGTGGAGCCACGAACCCCCCGCCAGACTCCTGGTTTACTCGCGTCGAAACCTGGAACCGCCCCGTGCACGAAGAAGGCATTTACATAAACGTGCCGGACGGCGCCGAGGAAGCCATCATCCTCCTGGCTCCGGAAACCGGCGGCGCATTCAGCACCCTACGCAACGCGGTTCGCGGCAAGCCCGGAGCCTTCGTCCGCGCGTCTCAAGATCTTGAGCAAGCCAGTCTCGATCGCGCTCGCCTGGAAAAGTATTTAGAAGCCGTCCGTGACAGCGCCATAACCGATCCCGATCAACTGAAAAGCCGCACCACTCTGTTGGCGCATAGCCTGAATATTCGCCTCGATCAGCAGTGCTTCGACAAGCCCACTGCCCAGCAGGTTCCCTGTCTCACGCAGAATACCGATCAACTCGTGCTCGACGATTCGCACAGCCAATCGATGGTTGCAAGCCTGACGTCGGGAACTTCGACCGACCTCATGAATCAGCTGAGCTCCACGCCGACCGCCCGCAGCGGATATTACAGCCCCTATATCGGTGCGATCATGGATGTGGCCAGAATTCTGGGCGCCACGCACACCGCGCAATATCAATACATCCCAGCGTTGGCTCTGCCCAAGCAGGACCAGATGAATCTCCATCTCAATAATCCTCCCTCCTTCCGCAATCCAAAATCGGTTTTGGTCATCGGTCTGCCGGCAGTTCATGCGACCCCTCTGCCAACGTTGCGGACCGCCAATCCTTCGCAGGTTTTCTGCGCCGGCAAACCCGAACTTGTTTTGCCGGTAGAAGGTGCGCCCCTGGCTTTTGCCACCGACTTAGGACATAACTTCGTACTCCATGTCGAAACCAAGACCGGACCAGGCATTGACCTCCCAGCCGAAGCGGACCCGGCGAAGGGTGGCTTTGTAGTCAAGACGCAAGCAATGCAAGATCTTGCCCTCGCTCTCGACGAAGTCTCCGGCACTTTGCGAGGCAGCTGGGGATTCCAGCCGTTGGAGGGTCCGCGCTTCAATCTGCGCACCTCGCGTCCCGGCCAGTGGATTGTTGCTTCGAAAGATGCCAGTGCGCTCATCATCGGGAGGGAAGACGCTTTACACCTGCAAAGCGCCGATGCCTGCTGCGTAAGCGGAGTACAACTACGTGACGAACAAGGCAAGCTCTGGGACGCACCCTGGAAGATAACAAAATCTGACGAACTCGAAGTCAAAGCCGCATTGCAGGCGTCGCCCGCTGGCTCGCTCACTATGATCGTGAAAAAATTTGGCATGCACGATCCCGACGAGATTCACCTCCACACCTACGCCGAAGCCGGGCGATTGGATGGCTTCATAATCCACGCAGGCGACTCTGACGGCGTGCTGAAGGGAACGCGCCTGGATCAGGTTATGGAGATCGAAGCGCGCGGCGCATACTTCAAACCCGAAGCCCTATCCCGCGAACACCAGCAGGATGAGCTTACCCTCGTCTCCGAAGATCCGGCCGCCAGTGCGCTGTTGAAGCCGGACGAATCACTACTCCTTCATGTCACCTTGAAAGACGGCCGCGTGCTCGATCTCAAATCGACGGTCGCCGAGCCCCGTCCGAGCGTCAGCGTCATCCGCAAGAGCGTGCAATACGACGAGACCGCCAGTCCCGTCGTGCGGCTGGGAAACGTCGATGAGTTGCCGCAAGAGGCGCGTCTTAATTTTTCTCTCAAGACGCAAGTCCCGGAGGCGTTTCCTCCCGCCGAAAAGGTTGAAGTAGCAACCGCCGATGACTCGTTCCGCGTTCTTCTCAGCTTTAAAGAGGGCAATCTCACCTTGCAAGATTCCAAAACTGTTCTGGTCATGCTTGATCCGATGAAACTGCTCGGACCCTCCGCCTTCGGCCCTCTCAAATTCCGCCCGGTCTCGTCTGACGGCGTAGAAGGCGATTGGCAGCCGCTGGTCAATCTGGTGCGCGTTCCCACACTTAAAGGCGTTCGTTGCATGTCCCCGCGGGCACAGCAATGCACGCTAAGCGGCGACAAGCTTTTCCTGATTGATGAAGTAAGTTCGGATTCAAACTTCAACACCGCTGTCACCGTTCCCGACGGCTACGCCGAATCAACCCTGCTGATTCCGCCCCTGAAAGGCAAAACCCTCTATCTAAAGTTAAGAGACGATCCCACAGCCGTTGACACCGCAATAGTCCCCACCCTGGACCAATAGGTCCATAACACTCACGTAGGGCAGGTGCCCTCACCTGCCCAGCGGGTTAAGCCCGCAGGCTCTTAGCCTGCGCGAGAATTCCGCATTCAGCCAATTGACGTTAGTAGCTATTTTGTTATAGTTACTATCATATTCTCAGTCGCAGCGAGAGGAGCAATCATGCCCGCGACACTAGCGCTACAAAATTCAGCCGCGGAAACCAATGGTGTGACCGACCTAGGTCTCCGCGAACGCAAAAAAGCTCGCCTGCGCCAGCAAATCATCGATACTTCCATCCGCCTTTTTCGCAAGCGCGGATACGAGTCCACCCGAATCGACGACATCGTCCAAGCCCTGGAAATTTCGCAGCCGACATTTTTCCGATATTTCCCCAGCAAAGATGCCGTGCTGCGCGAGGTAGGCGAACGCGGCTACGCTTGCATCTGCGAGCGCCTGCGCTCCGAGCTTTCCAGTAAGGCACAGACCAGTGAGCGCCTGCGCCGTCTCTACACCACCATGGCGCGCGAAGTCGAAGCCGACCGCCAGCTGTGGCAGGCCGTAGTTTTATCCGGCGCCATGGATCCCGTTCGCTCCGCCGAACTTCGCGGACACGAGGAAGCCGCCGTCAGTCTGCTTCGCGAAATTCTGACCCAAGGCCAGAGGCGAGGCGAAGTGACCCGCGCCTTTCCCGTAGTCCATCTTGCCGAGTTCATGGAAGGTCTCTACAGCACGGTTGTTCGGCAATGGGCGGTCGACCTGACCGGTCCGCACAAGCTCACCGACCGCGTGCGTAGCGCAGTAGATTTTTTCGTGCGCGGAATTCGTCCGTGAGGATTTCACGATCACGTCCGCACGCAGGCGAACCTTTAGAAGGGATAGCGCGATGAAGGCCGCCGTTCTGCACGAATTCAAAACACCGCTAAGGTTCGAGGAAGTCCCTCGCCCTATACCCGCCGACGACGAAGTCTTGATCCAGGTCGAAGTCTGTGGCGTCTGTCACTCCGATCTGCACGTCGCCGACGGCGACTGGCCGCAATTCTCCGGAATCGTGAAAAAGCCGCTGATCCTCGGTCACGAGATCATCGGCCGCGTAGTCGAGCGAGGCGCAGCAGCTCAAAGTGTCGCAATCGGAGACCGCGTCGGTATCCCCTGGGTGCAGTACACCTGCGGCCAGTGTGAGTTTTGCCGCGAAGGCAATGAGAATCTCTGCACTCGCCAACGCATCACCGGCGTCATGGTAGACGGTGGATACGCTGAGTATGCGAAGGCTCCCGCCAGCCACGTTGCGAAAATTCCTGATGCGCTTTCGTCCGAGCAAGCGGCGCCGCTCCTTTGTGCCGGAGTCACTGTCCATCGTGCTCTCAAGCGAGCCAAAATTCGCGCGGGCCAGCGTCTGGCAATTGTCGGCGTCGGCGGGCTCGGCCATCTAGCCGTCCAGATCGGCCGCACAGCCGGTGCCGAAGTCATAGCGATCGACGTATCCGACGAGAAACTCACACTGGCCAAATCGCTCGGCGCCACCAGAACATTAAATGCGGTAACCACCAACGTAGTAAAAGAACTGCGCACCGCCGGCGGCGTTCACGTTGCGCTCGTCACCTCGGCAGCCAAGTCCGCTTACGACACCGCCTTCTACTGTGTGCGCCCCTCCGGAACTTTGTTAGCCGTGGGCTTGCCCGCCAAAGACATTTCCTTTCCGCCTATCATGATGGCCGCGACAGAAATCAATATCAAAGCCTCCGCTGTAGGCACCCGCGAAGATCTCCACGAGATTTTACAGATGGGCGCATCCGGAGACGTCCATTGCCACGTCACCGCCCGACCACTTTGCGATGTTCAAAAAGTTCTGGGACAACTAAGCCGCGGCGAGGTGTCAGGAAGGGTCGTGCTGCGCCTCTAGAACTGGCGAACGCGAAAGACCAGCATTCACATCAAAACGTCGTTTTGAGGATTCGTATCAGGGCGTCGCTTTAGCCGCAAGTCGCTTCAAATCACATGCCCCTTTAGGGACTGCTGCGAGAACGTTGACGTTAGCAACTGTAATATGATATTAACTATCACTTTTGTGCACCGCTTCGACGACAAAGGGTCGACCTCGCAATGAATGTAAAACAACTTTTTGACCTGACCGGCCAGGTTGCCGTCATCTCCGGCGGCTCCATAGGCCTCGGCCGCCAGATGGCCGAAGGCTTGGCGGAGATGGGGGCCAACCTGGTCCTTTGCGCTCGCAAAAAACAACGCTGCGAGGAAGCCGCCCAAGCGCTGCGAGCTCACGGCGTCCAAACCGTTGCCCTGGAATGCGACGTTAAAGACAAATCAGCAATTCAGCACGTCGTCGATGAAACTCTAGCCAAGTTCGGCCGCCTCGACATTCTCATCAACAACGCCGGCGCCTCATGGGGAGCTCCCGTCGAAGAAATGACTCTCGAGCAGTGGGACAAAGTCCTCTCCACCAACCTCACCGGCACCTTCCTTTTTTGTCAGGCCGCCGGCAAAGCCATGATCGCGCAAGGTTCCGGCAAGATCATCAACATCGCGTCCGTCGCTGGGTTAGGCGGAGCCTCCGCCGAGCTCCAAGCCATCGGTTACCACGCCAGCAAAGGCGGCGTCATCGCCTTCACCAAAGATCTCGCATGTAAGTGGGCGCGTCAGAACATTCAAGTCAACGCGATCGCCCCCGGATGGTTCCCGACCCACATGTCGGAATGGATTATCGAACACCATAAAGATTCTCTGCTGGAGAAAATTCCCCTGCATCGCTTCGGCTCCGATCACGATTTGAAAGGCGCCGCGGTATTCCTGGCATCGGCCGCGTCAGCCTACGTCACCGGCCACGTACTGGTTGTCGACGGAGGTCAAACTGCTTGGTAGTTTAGTTTCCATGAATATTCCTCTAACCCCGGTCCGCTTCCTTCGCTACGCGCAAGAGCAGTTTCCGCGCAAGACGGCGGTTGTCTGCCAGCACCTCCGCTTCACCTACGCCGAATTTGGCGATCGCGTCGCTCGCCTCGCAGGAGCGTTGCGCGCCGCCGGAGCGAAGCCGGGCGACCGCGTGGCCTTCCTCAGCCTCAATTGTCATCGCCTCCTAGAAGCCTACTTCGGAGTTCTCGAAGCAGGCTGCATCCTCCTTCCGCTCAACATCCGCCTGGCCGCGCCCGAACTCGCCTACATCCTGAATGATTCTGGAGCCGCATTCCTCTTCTTCGAGCAAGAGTTCGCAAGCCTGGTCGATTCCTTCCGCCTCGACCTGCGCACCGTGCGCTCTTTTCATCAACTCGATGTTCAGCCGAACGATGTTCAGCTAAATCTGGCAACGCCGCAACCGGATTGGCTCTCCAATCCGACCTACGAGCAGATGCTCGCCTCCGCCACTCCCTACCGCGCCGACGTGATGGAGTTCGACGAAAACGCCGTGGCAGAAATTTTCTACACCAGCGGAACCAGCGCCAGCCCCAAAGGAGTGATGCTCACCCACCGCAATATCTATCTGCACGCGATGAGTATCGCCCTCTACCATCACACGCGCTATGAAGACGTGATGTTGCACACCATCCCGCTATTCCACGCCAACGGCTGGGGAGCAGCTCACACCATCACCTTCGTCGGCGGAACTCACGTCATGCTTCCGCGCTTCCTGCCCGAAGAAGTATTTCGTTTGGTGCAAACCGAACGCGTGCGCGCGCTCACTCTCGTACCAATCATGGCTGCGGCGTTGGTGAATTCGCCCGCGCGCTCCAAGTACGACCTGAGCAGCGTCGAGTGGGCGACCATCGGCGGCGCCGCATCTTCTTCGACCTTAATCCGCGAGGTCGAGGAAACATTGGGTTTTAGTTGTTACTCAGGATATGGGCTGACCGAGTGCTCGCCATCGCTCTCGAACGCCGAGCTCAGACCCGATATCCAGTGCACCCTCGAAGAGCGTTACAAACTTCAGGCGATGACCGGCTATGCCTTTCCCGGCTGTGAACTGCGCGTAGTCGACGCACACGACAACGATGTGCCGCGCGATGGAGCAACCATGGGAGAAATCATCGCCCGCAGTGACGGCGTAATGTCCGGCTATTGGCAACAGCCAGAAGCCACGGCAGAAGCCATGCGCGGCGGCTGGTTTCACACCGGCGACATGGCCGTGATCGAAGAGAACGGATATATCCGCATCGTCGATCGCAAGAAAGACATCATCGTGAGCGGCGGCGAAAACATTTCCTCGCTCGATGTTGAAAAAACACTGCTTGCGCATCCCGCCGTCTACGAAGCCGCCGTGATTCCAGCCGCAGATCGGAAATGGGGAGAAGTCCCCCGAGCCATAGTCGTGACGAAGCCCGGCAACACGGTCAGCGACGTAGAACTAATCGAATTTTGCCGCGCTCGCCTCGCCCACTATAAATGTCCACAGTCGATCGAGTTTTGCGAAAGCCTGCCCAAGACCGCGACCGGCAAAGTCCTCAAAAGAGAATTGCGCAAAAAATATCAAACGGAAATCGCCCAATGAATAATTTAGTGAAAATCACAAAAGACAACGACATTGCCACCATCACCATCGACAACCCACCCGTGAACGCTCTCGGCCCCGGCGTTTCCGAAGGCATCGGTGCGGCAGTCGATGAAATCAACCGCGATCCCAGCGTGAAAGCGGCAGTAGTAATCGGCGCTGGTCGCACTTTCGTAGCTGGAGCCGACATTAAGGAATTCGGCAAGATGACCTCCGGCGGTCCGCGCCGCAGCCTGCTTCCGCTGCTTCTCAAAATCGAAGACAGTGCGAAGCCGATAGTCATGGCGATTCACGGCCAGGCATTCGGCGGCGGCCTCGAACTCGCCATGGCCGGTCACTATCGCGTCGCATCGCCCTCCGCGCAAGTAGGCCAGCCCGAAGTAAAGCTCGGCATCATTCCCGGAGCCGGCGGGACTCAGCGCCTGCCGCGCTTAGTAGGCATCGCCAAAGCAGTCGAAATGTGCGCCGAAGGCAAGCCCGTTTCCGCGCGCGACGCAGCAACCCTCGGCCTCATCGACCGTCTGATCGATGGTGACCTGCTAACCGGAGCTGTAACCTTCGCCCGCGAAATCGCCGCCAAGCCCGCGCCCAAAACCCGCGAGCGCAAGTCCAACGACAAGCAGGGAACTGCCGCCGACACCGCAGCAATTTTCTCCGCCGCACGCGACACTGCCCGCAAGAAGCAGCGAGGTCTGATCGCTCCGCAGGCGGCAATCGACGCCGTCGAAGCCTCAACTAAACTTCCGTTCGCCGAAGGCTGCGAAGCCGAGGCGAAACTTTTCACCGAATGCCTTTTCTCCGATCAGTCGAAGGGGCTCATCCACGTTTTCTTCGGCGAGCGCGAAGTCTCAAAAATTCCCGACATCCCCAAAGAAACTCCCGTGCTCCCAATCAACCGCGTCGCCGTCGTCGGCTCCGGAACCATGGGCGGAGGCATCGCGATGGTCTTTGCCAACGCGGGCATTACGGTTCTGCTCAAAGAGGTCGACTCGGTTGCTCTCGAACAGGGCCTCAACAAAGTAAAAAAGAACTACGCCACTTCGGTCCAACGCGGCCGCATTACGCAAACCTTCGCCGACGAACGCCTGCGCCTGATCACTCCCGTCCTCAGCTACGACGCATTCTCTGACGTAGACATGGTGGTGGAAGCGGTGTTCGAAGGCATGGCGCTAAAGAAAACCGTCTTCGCCGACCTCGATCGTGTCTGCCGTAAAGGCGCCATTCTAGCCAGCAACACCTCGACTCTCGATATCGACGAAATCGCCAGCGCCACGTCGCGCCCAGAGTCCGTAATCGGCACGCACTTTTTCAGTCCGGCCAACGTAATGCGCCTGCTCGAAATCGTCCGCGGGAAGAAGTCGAGCAAAGAAGTAATTGCCACCTGCATGCAGCTGTCCAAGAAACTTGGCAAAATCGGAGTGCTGGTAGGGAACTGCCGCGGCTTCGTCGGCAACCGCATGTTCGGCCCCTACCGCCGCGAAGCCCAGTTCCTCATCGAAGAAGGATCGGATGCGCAGTCCGTCGACCAGGCGCTAGTCGACTTTGGCAACGCTATGGGCCCCATGGCTACCGGCGACCTCGCCGGCCTCGATGTCGGCTGGCGTATTCGTAAAGAATATCGTCATCTCGAAAAACCAGGAATCCGCCAACCCTTCGCCGAAGATCGCCTCTGCGAAATGGGACGCTACGGCCAGAAAACATTGCGCGGATGGTACTTGTACGATGAGAACCGCCGCCCAACGCCCGATCCCGGGGTAACCGAATTCGTTCGGCAGTGGAGCGCGGATGCAGGAATTCCGCAGCGCCAAATCTCGTCCGCTGAAATTGTCGATCGTTGCATCTTCGCGCTGGTCAATGAAGGCGCGCGCATTCTCGAAGAAGGATACGCGCTGCGCGCCGTCGACATCGACATCATCTACATCAACGGCTACGGATTTCCCGCTCATCGCGGCGGCCCCATGTGGTATGCCGACACTGTGGGATTGCAAAAAGTCTACGAGCGAGTTTGCGACTTTCATCGGCAGCACGGAGAGCTCTGGGAGCCGGCTCCTTTGTTGAAGCGCCTAGCACAAGCTGGCAAGACATTCGCCGACTTTGACAAAGAGTCACAGACTGTACCCGAGATTGCTATTCGAGCATGAGCCAAATCATCCTGGTGCGCCATGGCCAAGCGAACTTCCTCGGTGACGACTATGACAAGCTCTGCGCGAACGGCGAAGCGCAATCCGGATTGCTCGGCCGGTATTGGTCGCGTCGCGGCCTGGTTTTCGACCGAGTCTATTCCGGCCCGCGCGCGCGCCAGCGCGAGACTGCTCGCATCGCAGGCGACGCCTATCGCAGCGCCGGTATTGCTTTTCGAGAGCCAATGATCATGAACGAATTCGACGAATATCACGCCGAAGCCGTGCTGCGTGAATGCCTTCCCCAACTGCTTCGTGACAATCCCGAAGTCAAAGAAATGCGCTGCGCATATGAGGCTGCAATCGACCACGCCGACCGCCGCAAAACTTTTCAAAAATTATTCGAAGCCGTAATCAGCAAGTGGGTCGCAGGGGAAATCACAGCGGCAGGTGTTGAATCATGGAATGATTTCTGCCTGCGCGTAGAGCGCGGCCTGACTCAAGTGGTGCGCGACACTCCACCGTCTGCGACCGCAGTAGTCTTCACGTCGGCTGGCCCCATCGGCGCGGCTATGCGCCGTGCCCTGCATCTCTCCGCTGAAGACGCATTGCAAATGACCTGGATGTCGCGCAACGCTTCTTTCACCGAATTTCTAGCGTCAGGCGAACGCTTCACCCTGAGCACTTTCAACGCGCATCCGCATCTCGACGGCGACGGCTTACTGACGTATCGCTAGTTAACGGGGATTTGAACCAGGAATAAATTATGGTAGCACTCAGCGATCACGCCGGAACAGTAAGGGCAGGCGAAGAACTCGACATCGCCCGCCTACAGCCATTTCTGCAAGATCGCCTCGGCCAGACCGCGCCAATTTCCGTCGAGCAATTTCCTGGCGGCCATTCCAATCTCACCTACCTGTTGCGTCTCGGCGACCGCGAACTCGTCCTGCGCCGCCCACCCTTCGGCAGCAAGGTTCGTTCCGCGCATGACATGTCGCGAGAATTTCGCGTGCTCTCAAAGCTGCACGCCGCCTATCCGCTCGCGCCGAAAGCGCTGCTTTATTGCGATGATCTGTCGATTCTCAATGCGCCTTTTTATTTGATGGACCTGATTCGCGGATTGATCATCCGCCGCGATCCCCCGCTTGGCGTGCCTTTTCCGCCGGAGACCGCGCGTCGCCTGAGTCAAGTGTTCATCGACAATCTAGCCCGCCTGCACGGCCTCGATTACGTCGCAATCGGTCTCGCCGATCTCGGCAAGCCACAAGGTTATCTCGAACGCCAGGTCAAAGGTTGGATCGAGCGCTACCATAATTCAAAAACGCATGACCTGCCCGAAGTAGAACGCATCTCCTCGTGGCTCATCGCGCGAATGCCAGCAACCCGCGAATCGGCGCTGATCCACAACGACTATAAATACGACAACCTCGTCCTCGATCCTAATGACCCGACGAGAATCATCGGCGTTCTCGATTGGGAAATGTGCACACTCGGCGATCCACTCACAGACCTGGGCACGGCGCTCGCCTATTGGACCGATCCTCAAGACCCTGAAGATTTTCACGAAATTCGCAGCGCTCCCACCACGCTTCCGGGCACCCTTACGCGCGCGCAGTTAGTCGAGCGTTATGCGGACGCCACCAGCCGGGATCCCGGCGACATGGTTTTCTATCTCGCGTTTGCCCGCTTCAAAGTTGCCGTCATCATTCAGCAAATCTACTATCGCTACGCCCAGGGACTAACGCAGGACGAGCGTTTCGCCGTCTTGCCGGAAAGAATCCAGGCTCTAATGCGCGGCTCCTGGCTCACCGCCGAAAGCGAAACGATATGACTTCCCACTCACTTCGCGTAGTAGCGAACCAGCCACTCGGCAACACAGCAAGGCTTAGGGGAAGGCTTACCGTCAGCGGCTCGGCCCTCGACACGCACAAGGAAGACCACGTCAATGAATCCCGTCGACTCCTTCGCCGAAAGCAGAGTCACGCGAGCGCGAACCTGCGATCCGGAACGAACCGGCGAAGGAAAACGGACTTTATTCAATCCGTAATTGACCGTCATCGCGATGCCCGTTCGCACTTTGATCGCCTGTTTGACGAAGTAACTCAGCAGCGAAAGCGTAAGAAAGCCCTGCGCAATGGCGCCACCAAAAGGCGTTTCGCGGCGCGCGCGTTCGTCGTCCATGTGAATCCACTGGAAGTCCTCGGTGACTTCAGAAAATTTCTGGACGCGATCCTCGCTGATAACGAACCAATCAGTTGCGGGAAATTCGCGTCCCTCGTGCTGTTTCAACGATTTCAGATTCTCAATTTCAAAAGGCGGCATAGGAGTATTTCATGACCACACTAACAGATACCCCGCGCAAGACAACCAAAGGAACCGCGTTTCTAATCGAAGATTCCGCGCCTCAGGATATTTTCACGCCCGAAGATCTGACCGAAGAACATCTTGCCGTCGGCCAGATGGTCGATGAATTCTGGGCCAACGAAGTCGAACCAAATCTCCCCGCGATCCGCGAAAAAAAGCCCGGCCTGGCGCTCAGCGTGCTGCGCAAATCTGTTGCCCTCGGCCTCACCGCCATGACCATCCCCGAAAGGTACGGCGGCATGGCCATGGATCTCCCCTCGCTCATGGTCACATCCGAGCGTCTCGGTCGCGACGGTTCCTACGGAGGCTGGCACTCGGCCCACACCGGCATCGGCACGCTGCCTCTCGTCTACTTCGGAAATGAACAGCAGAAGCGCAAGTATCTGCCGAAACTCGCGAAGGTCGAAATGCTAGCCGCCTATGCGCTCACAGAGCCGCTCGCCGGCTCCGACGCGCTCGCCGCGCGCACTCGCGCCGACCTCGCGCCCGACGGCAAACATTACATTCTCAACGGCCAGAAAATGTGGATCACCAACGGCGGCGCAGCCGATCTCTTCACCGTCTTCGCCAAAGTCGGCGGAGAAAAGTTCACCGCCTTCCTCGTCGAGCGCGCCTTTCCCGGGGTGAGCAGCGGCGCCGAAGAGCACAAAATGGGCATCACCGGCAGTTCCACCACCGCCGTTTATCTCGACAACGTCGCTGTCCCGGTCGAAAACGTGCTTGGAGAAATTGGCCGCGGTCACGTCATCGCCTTCAACATTCTCAACATCGGCCGCCTCAAGCTCGGCCCTGCCGGCGTCGGAGCCGCGAAAAACGTTCTCGCCATCTCGCTGAAATATGCCAAACAGCGCAAAGCATTTGGCGCGTCCATCGCCGACTTCGGCGCCATTCAACATAAGCTCGCCGAAATGGCCATCCGCATTTTCGCAGCCGAGTCAATGACCTGGCGCGTCGTAGGACTGATCGAAAATCAAATGCACGGCTCAGCAACCGGCGATCCCAACCAGGAACTGAAAGCCATCGAAGAGTTTGCTGCCGAGTGCTCCATGGTCAAGGTCTATGCCTCCGAAATGCTCGACTATGTCGTCGATGAAGGCGTTCAAATCCACGGCGGCTACGGCTACCACCACGACTACGCTGTCGAGCGCGCCTATCGCGATTCGCGTATCAACCGCCTCTTCGAAGGCACCAGCGAAATTAACCGCCTGGTCATTACCGGCATGCCGCTGAAACGCGCTTCCCGCGGCCTTCTTCCGCTGTTCGAAGCAGCTCGCGCCGTCCTCCATCAAACCGAGTCGCAACCCGCGCAAACAAGCGGCGCAGAAATGAATCTCGTCCACAACGCAAAAAAAATCGCGCTGCTGACCCTCGGGATTGCCCACGAAAAATATGGCGACAAACTTGAGCAGCGACAAGAGATCATCATGAATCTCTCCGACATCATCATGGAAGTATTCGCGATGGAGTCGGCCCTGCTACGCAGCCGCAAACTAGCAGCCTCCGGCAGTGGAGCAAACGCCGCCGATGCCACCGCCGTCTACCTGCGCGACGCCATCGGCCGCATCGAACAAGCGTCGAGAACAGTGCTAAGCGCCAGCGCCGAAGGCGACGAACTGCGCCGCAATCTTTCCCGTCTGCGCGAATATGCAACTCACGATCCAGTAAACGCAATCGCACTGCGCCGCCAGATCGCGGCAAGGCTGCTCGCCAACGAGCGCTACACCGTCTGAGTCGCGCAATTACCAGGAAGCTACGACATAAGGAGTCGACATGGCCCGCACCAATCACAAATTTCTTCTCGCCGCGCGCCCCGTAGGAATGCCCAAGCGGAGCGACTGGACCTACGCCGAAGAACCCGCCCCCGAGCCCAACGATGGCGAGTTCCAGGTTCAAGTCCTCTACATCTCGCTCGATCCCGCCATGCGCGGTTGGGTCAACGAAGCGCGATCCTACGTCGCGCCCGTCGCCATCGGAGAAGTCATGCGCGCCCTCGGCGTCGGCGTCGTCACCGCCTCCCGCAACCCGCGCTTCGCCGTGGGCGATCATGTCTCCGGATTATTCGGCGTGCAGGAATACGCGCTAACTGACGGCGGCGGAGTACGAAAAGTCGACACAAAAATAGTTCCTCTGCCGAAGTATCTCAGCGTGCTCGGCATGACCGGCATGACTGCATATTTCGGCCTGCTCGATACCGGCCAGCCCAAGCCCGCAGACACTGTCGTCGTCTCCGCCGCAGCCGGAGCCGTCGGCGCCATCGTCGGGCAAATCGCCAAAATCAAAAACTGCCGCGCCGTGGGCATCGCAGGAGGTCCCGAGAAATGCCGCTACATCGTCGATGACCTCGGTTTCGATGCCGCCATCGATTACAAATCCGAAGACGTCAGGCGCTCCCTCCGCCAACATTGTCCTAAGGGCATCGACGTTTATTTTGACAACGTGGGCGGCACGATTCTCGAGGCTGCGCTCGCCAACCTGGCGCGCGGCGCCCGAATTGTCATCTGCGGAGCGATCTCGCAATACTGCAGCACCAGCCCCGTCGCTGGTCCAAGCAACTACATGTCTCTTCTCACGAATCGCGCCTCCATGAAGGGCATGCTGGTGATGGACTACGTCGATCGCTATCCGCAGGCGGGAGCGGAAATGGCCGCGTGGATGGCTGCCGGCAAACTCAAGTCGCGCGAAGATATCGTCGAAGGCCTGGAAACCTTCCCTGAAACTTTGCTTAAACTTTTCAAAGGCGAGAACAACGGCAAGCTAATGCTGAAAGTGACGTAGCCCTTTTCGGTGGCGCAGCGGTTCAGCGCTGCGTTTTCGTATCAGGGCGAACCTACAATCGCGCCGAAAGCACCGCCCCAACGTCGCACCTTTGGGCGCTCCGCGCGAGGAACTCGATGCCCTTCGTCAACAATCAATCCGCCAGGATCTACTGGGATGAACAAGGGCAGGGAACTCCCCTCCTCCTCATCATGGGCCTCGGCTATCCATCCGCTCTGTGGCATCGCACCCGCCCTCTCCTCTCGCAACACTTCCGCACCATCGCGCTCGACAATCGAGGCGTGGGATCAAGCGACGCCCCTCTCGGACCTTATTCGGTCGCGACCATGGCCTCGGACGCCGCCGCCGTCCTCGATGCCGCCGGCATTTCCCGCGCCCACGTCTTCGGCGTATCGATGGGTGGCATGATCGCTCAGGAATTCGCGCTGGAATATCCGGCGCGCACTCGTGCATTAATTCTCGGCTGCACCTCGCCCGGCGGCCCCTCCGCCGTACGGGCCGCCGGAAAAGTAATTGACATCCTCTTCGCTCGCGGCATGACCTTCGAGCAATCGCGCCAAGCCATCCTCCCCTACATTTATGACGCTGCCACGCCGCCACGCAAAGTCGAAGAAGATGTCATGCTGCGCCGTCGTTGTCTCACGTCCCAGGCGGGCTACATGTCGCAGTTGCAGGCAATTTTGGCGTGGGAATGTTATAGCCGGCTCGGCGAAATCAAAGCGCCCACTCTTGTCATCCATGGCACGTCCGATGCGCTTGTACCTCCCGCCAACGGAAAACTAATTGCCGAGCGCATCCCCGACGCGAAGTTAGTCCTGCTCGAGCACGCGAGTCATCTGTTTACCACCGACCAGACCGAAGCAGCCCACCGGGCGATTTTGGAATTCCTCTCGTCGCACGAGAACCCATCCAGTCAGGCAACGGCGGAAATGTGACGCGTGAACAGGGTAGCCTCACCAGCAAGGTGGTTTAGACCTCTGGTGTTGCCGCGCCAAAGGCAGTCCGGTGACAGAATTCCACTGCAGCGGGCCATCTGCATCTGGGCAGCCGGTTTCTTCGCACCAAACTTCACCGAAATGCCTTCATCAGGCTGAATACCCCGTAATCACATTCGGGTCGATCTCTTCGTCTGGCGGGCACGCAAACAGCTCTTGTCCGGCGCACATGAAATGAACAGAGATCTCAGCCATGCGTCGGGCGAGCCTTTTGCGAGTACGCACAAAGAACGGCCCGCCCCGCCCCCAATTATTGAGGCCCGCGCTTATAAAACCCTTCCAACTGTATCCCCGGTTCGCGCATCCCTATATAGCTGTCTTTGGCATCTCGCATCCCATGGAGGAATTTTGAAATGAAGCTATCGCTAGCGATCCTGTTCCTTAACGTTTTTGCGCTTTGCTTCGCGGCAGGGCAGAGTCAACCTGGCAGCACGGTTGGCCAGAATTCGGCGATGTCCCCTCAGGCTCAGCAGATCAACAATGGGCCCGTGGCTGAGTATGTCTCTGATTCGAACTGCACGATCGGGTGGTCAACCAGCGCACCCGGGACTATGACTTTGCGGTATGGCACCGATCGTACCCAGATGACGCAAACGAAAGAGGCGGTGGAGAGCAATGACGGGCGCAATCATCATGTGCGACTCGATGGCTTAGCTCCCAATACTCGATACTACTTTCGCGTGCTCAATGCTGGCGGAGCGATCAGCGGCATCGGAACGTTCGAGACCGTAGCGCGGGGTGAGCAGCCGATCAGGAGCAAGGCCGTCATTCCGCAGTAAATTAACCGGCTACGGATCGTCAACTGACGAAATCATGATGGTTACATCGTGCCGCAGTGAGTAGAGGACCCCGGCTGGAACAGGCATAGGCTCGTCCAAATGCTCCTTGTTCATGCACGGGGCATCCCGAACGATGCCTCTAAAACATGGACGTGAAGATGAAGAAAGTTTGAGCAATGTAAACCAAGTCTGATGGGCCCGCAGACAACTCTTATTTCGCGCGGTTATTTTCCTGGATTATCGGCGGCTAACGCTCCAAGAAGTGAGATAGATCTGGTGCAACACAACGTCCTGTGCGTATTTCGAGAGCGGCATTCGAGTATGTCAGCCTGGCAAACTTTACCTTGTGATCTTCTCTCGACGAGTTAGGAGCATCGGCAACTAGTTGTCACGGGATGACTTCTGGTCGGGAGGTCATTTGGTGTTTCAATTGCACTCCTTAAAACGTCGTTCTCCATTTGGATTTGAGGATTTCTGACATCAGTTCACGCGAACTGCCAAGCGCAGTTGGAGGTGGACCCTTGCGGGCAGAATTCAATCAACGTTGCAAAGAACTTTGCGAGTTGGCGGTTGTTGAACAGGATACAGACAAGTTCATGGCCACAATTCAAGAACTGCTTCGGGAATTGGAGAATGATGACACGGCCGCGCAAGCGAGAGTTCCACGCGAGCCAGACTGCCACTAACACAATGCCACTCGCATAATCCGCGTGCGCTGTCCATTTCACCGAGCCGGATTCATCACAAAAGCAATGTTCCTGGGTCACAGCCGAGTTCGGCCGAATCTGTCAGATTCGCTGAAGGCTAATCGCCTGGTTGCGACACGTGAACGATCGATCAAGTCTGCAAACGGAACGCTGTCGGCTGACGCCCGTCTTCCTCTTGACGGAGAATCGTCTGCTTCGTGAAGCGCTGATTCGGATCCTGTCGAAAAGGGTCGATGTGACCGTGGTTGGTGCGGTCGCCTTCGGTCCGGCGGTTCTCGATCAGATCCTGACGAGCGCAGCCGAAGTACTGTTGCTTGACTCTCCCGGCCTGGCGTTCCACGGCCCGCGACTGGTTGCCAGTATCCGTCGAATGCTGCCGGCCGCGAAAGTCGTAATGATTGGAATGGAGCGCGACGAGACTACATTTCTCCGCGCGGTACGCAACGGAGTGATGGGATACATGCTGAAAGACGCATCAGCCCTGGACATTGTGAATGTAGTCCGGGCGGTGGGATCGGGCGAGACCGTTTGTCCGCCATGTTTTTCACGCGCGCTATTCCAATGTGCCGCGGAACAACTGGCGGCTGCCCCTGAAGTGGTTGCTTTTCATCCCCTGGAACTGAGCCGCCGGGAACAACAGTTGGTGGGACTCGTGGCATTCGGTTTGACGAATAAGGAGATTGCGTCGCGGCTGCGGCTGTCAGAACGGACCGTCAAAAACCATTTTTATCGTATTTTTCGCAAGGCCGGCGTGCACGATCGGATGGCGATGATCGAACGCTGCCGCATTGGGGAAGTGACGAGCAGTTAGCGCTAACATTCTGGCTCCAGCCCACCTTAGAGCCGATAGATCGAGTTACAAATCAAAACGCCGCATCCACGTCCATCCGTTCCTTTTATCAAGTTACTCGTCGTTATATAAGTTAGTCGACGCAGTTAGTACGGCCGACTCCAGTAACCATTGTTTGGGTTAGTAGTACTTGATTAGTACTTGCCTCGGTCATAAAAGCGGGTTGAGATAGGCCGACATTGAGACTTGTTCATAATGCGGCTTACACGGTAAGAAGACTACAGGTGAGGATGTGAGCCGTTGAAACGCGTACGAGTTCTGGTGGCAAATCAGCCACGATTGATGAGGGAACTGGTTTTGGCGACGATTGCCGATCAACCGGATATCAATATTGTGGGCGAAGTGCAAAACGAGAGCGAATTGGCGGCGGCGATCGAAGAGTCTCAGCCCGATGTGCTGATTCTGGCGCTTGATGAAGCGGACAAGCGCAGCGCTCAGTGTGGGTTCCTGCTGGGCCGGTATCCGCAGATGCGGATTCTGGCGCTCGCCCCGGAAGAAAATCGCGGCACAATCTATTGGGCAATTATCGATGTGCGCACCATGCCCCTCGAAAGTTCGGAAGTGGGAATTCTGGCCGCGGTTCGCGAACGCCCATCACTTATCGGAGCGGTTCGCGCTTAGTAAGAAGTAGAAAAAGTTATCTAACTGAATGATTTGAAGTAACTTGCAGTCGTTTCGTCAATGTAACCGGAATGGCGGAGCTATAACTGGGGAACATAGCCGTGCTGGAAAATACACTTTCAAATTACACAGCGTCAGGCAACATCGTCCAGTCGGCCAGCATAACTCAACGTCCACTTTTGGCGCCGGTGGAGGACTATTGTCCGGTCGAACGCTGGTACGCGCTTTCGGTTCGGATGCGGCACGAAAAGATGGTTGCGCGCCATTTGCAATATGAGGGAATCAACCATTCTCTCCCCCTCTACCGCAGTGTGCGCCGCTGGAAGGATCGCCGTAAGGAACTGGACATGCCTTTGTTCCCAGGCTATCTCTTCGTGAATCTCAAACTGGGCGACCGTGCGAGCGTTCTGCGAGCGCCGGGTGTGCGGCAGTTCGTTATCTTCCAGGGGCAGCCCGCGGTCGTGCCCGATGTCGAAATTCGGGCGCTGGAATCGACTTTTGCCGCAGGACTGCAACCGCAACCCCATCCTTACCTGTGTCAAGGGCGGAGAGTGCGGGTAAAGCGGGGTGCTCTCCTGGGCACGGAAGGAATTTTGATTCGCCGCAAAGAAGGCTTCCGCCTGGTGCTTTCGATCGAAATGATCATGCGCTCGGTGATGCTCGAAGTCGATGAAGCCGACGTGGAACCGCAGTAAAACGCTTAGGCGTAGTCGTTAGCGGCCGCAAATCCGTAGTCGGAAGCGGACATGAGTACAAGGCTTCAGGTCGGCATTCTCGGAACGATACTGCTGTGCTACGTTGGCATCTCTCCTGCCCAGGGTCTGGCGGCGGATTCCGCGCCCTCGGAAACCGAATCGTCGCCGTCCGGCTCTGCTTCAGCGCCCGGCGCAACAATGGTGAGCGGCGCAGCGACAGAACCGTCTTCTGGAGCAACCAAGAAATCGGCTTTGCCTGCCAGGTTTCTGGCAGACCAGAAACAAATCTGGACCAGCCCAGCGCGGATTCGCCTGGCGGATGCCGACTGGATCCTGCCGCTGGCTGGGCTAACCGCCACATTGTTTGCGACCGATGCTTCCTTCAACAAGTCGCAGTCGATCTCGGCGTCGACCATCCAGCATTACAAGACTATTTCGACAGCGGGAGTGGGCGCTCTGGCCGGAGTTGCGGGCGGCATGTGGCTGTTGAGTTATGGGTCGCACGGTCTTGGTTCACAAAATGAGCACTGGCGGGAGACAGGTTTTCTGGCGGGCGAAGCGGCGCTCAGTAGCCTGATGATGACGGAGGCGCTGAAATACTCGCTTCGGCGCCAGCGTCCCTTCGAGGGCGACGGCAGCGGCGCCTTCTTTCAGCCGGGGGGCACGTCTTTTCCCTCCGAGCATGCGGCAGCGGCGTGGTCGATCGCGGGCGTGATCGCGCATGAATATCCGGGGCCACTTACCAAGATTGCCGCCTATGGTTTGGCGGCCCTGGTCAGTTTCTCGCGAGTCAGGGCAGGGCAGCACTTCCCGTCGGACGTGCTTGTCGGCAGCGTGGCAGGCTACATGATCTCCCAAAACATTTATTCCCGTCATGCGGCCAGAGATTTTCCGGGGACGGAAGTGCGCGGAGCGGACTGGCAGTCGTTCCGCGACATGTTTCAAACCGGCGAAGACCTTGCGCCCGAGAGCATGGGTTCGACCTATGTGCCACTCGACAGTTGGGTCTATCCCGCCATCGAACGGCTGCAGGCGCTCGGCTATCTCCACGACGCGTTCGAAGGAACAAAACCGTGGGCGCGCGGCGAATGCGCGCGGCTGGTCGCGGAAGCGAGCGAGGAGGTGAACGATGCGATGTCGGCGGGGAACCCGTCGGCGACCGACGAACAGATCCGGGCGCTGCTGTTCGCTCTGTTAAGGGAGTTTCACCGGGAAACGGAACTCGATGCTGGCGGCCCCAACCGCTCGGCGACGCTCGGTTCCGCCTATACCCGTGTGACCAGCGCCAGCGGCATCGTGCTCACCGACGGCTTTCACTTCGGCCAGACCTACGCCTACGACTATGGGCGACCCTTCCGCCGGGGGACCAATTTCATCTCGGGCTTCTCCAGCGACTTCACTTCCGGACGCGTATTTCTTCATCTCGGCGGCGAGTTTCAACATGCGCCGGGTGCGCCCGCCCTGAGCTCAGCGGTGCTCGCGGTGATTTCCGACCGGGACGAGGTGCCCATCAGTCCGGCTGAGCCCTTCGCCAGCATCAATCGTGTCGCCATGATGGATAGCTACCTCGGCTTCAATCTGGATGGCTGGCAGCTGTCCTTTGGCAAGCAGAGCCTGTCCTGGGGGCCAGGGCCCGGCGGGTCGCTGATTCTGAGCGACAACATAGATCCTTTCTACATGGTGCGCCTAACCCAGACGCGGCCAATGGACCTGCCGTCCTTTTTCGGCCTGCTTGGCCCTATGCGTCTGGAGACGTTCATGGGCCGCGAGAAAGGCCATCCGATTTCGGGGCGTCCGTTTATCTATGGGCAAAAGGTCATCGTGAAACCGTTCCAGTCGCTGGAATTTGCCTACGCGCGCACCACCACCATCGGGGGTACCTTCGACCCCTTGAATACACGCCTGTTCTTCGAGAGTTACTTCGGACGCGTGGACAAAAAAGAGAGAAGCGCGCCCGGCGATTCCCACACTTCCGTCGATTGGACATGGCATCTGCCGCATCTGCAGGACCGCGTCGTCTTCTACGGCGAAATGGAATCGGACGATGACCCCATACCGTTCCAAAACCTCACCCGAGCGGTACTGCGGCCGGGAATTTACCTGGTCCGCTTGCCCTTCCTGAACAGATGGGATTTCCACGCGGAGTGGACGTCATCGGATTGCCCGGGGAAGGGAGACGACAATCAGGGCCATCTGAACTACTGGAACAACAGTTATCGCGACGGGTACACCAATAACGGAAACCTGGTCGGAAACACCGTCGGGCGGGAAGGGAAGACGATTCAGGCGTGGACCCGGTTTTGGATCTCGCCACGCCGGACTCTGGAAGTCACCGCCAAAAATAGCGAAGTGGATACGGACTTCATTCCTGGAGGCGGCAAGTGGCAAGATTACCGGGCGACGGGAGAAGCGACGCTGCGCACCGGTCTCTATTTTCGGACTTTCCTGCAGTATGAGCGCATCGGGCATTTCCCGCTTTTGTTCTGGGGGGTGAGAAACAACGTGACCGCTTCGCTCGAAATCGGCTTCGCGCCCGGTTCCAGGCATTGAACGTCGGAACACGAGCAATGAAGTCACCAGACATGAATTCAGGAAACACGAATTCCAGAAAGACGATTCGCGAAAAATTGCCCTCTGCCGCTCCAGCCTGGGCGCTGGCAGCTCTGTTCGGCGCGCTCGCCTTGCCGGCTGCGGCGTCGGCCCAAACTTCTCCGAGCACACCCGGAAGCGGAGACAGCCAGTACCAATGCGCGGATCAGGACTGCGTTGCGGCGTCGGCACCTTCCTGGAGCAGCGGCGAGACGCCGCCCGACGCCGTGCGCAATGAAAGGAACACTCAGTCCCGTCCTAATGGGAGTCTAGGCAACGAAAATAACGGTAATAACCGACGAGACAACCGCGATACCAATCGGAATGAGGACAATGACCCAAACCGCCGGAGGGCAGTGATTCCAGAGCCGCCCAGCGAATTCCAGGAATTCGTCGCCGGTTCGATCGGCCACAGGCTGCCGATCTACGGCCAAAATCTGTTCGACCACGTTCCCACAACGTTCGCTCCCGTAGACCGCGTTCCGGTGACCGACGATTATCTCATCGGGCCGGGCGACGAGATAATCATCCGCGCCTGGGGTCAGATCGATCTGAACGGCAGACTCGTTGTCGACCGCGACGGCAACGTCTTCCTGCCGAAGGTGGGGACGCTATCGGTCGCGGGATTGAAATACCAGCAACTGCCGCAATATTTCCGCACCGCGATTGGCCGGGTCTTCCGCAATTTCGATCTCACCGTCAGCCTCGGGCAATTGCGTTCCATTCAGGTGTTTGTGCTCGGCCAGGCGCGGCGCCCGGGAAGTTTTACGGTGAGTTCGCTGAGCACGCTGGTGGACGCGCTGTTCTCCTCAGGCGGCCCCTCCGGCACCGGCTCCATGAGGCGGATCCAGCTCAAGCGCAATAATGTGGTCGTGACCGAGTTCGACTTTTATGCCCTGTTGTTGAAAGGCGACAAGTCGAAGGACGCCAGATTGCTCCCGGGAGATGTCATTTACATTCCACCCGTAGGGCCCTCGATTGCCATCGCGGGCAGTGTAAATGTGCCGGCCATTTTTGAACTGCGGGAGGAAACCACGCTCGCCGCCGCGATCGAGATGGCGGGAGGCCTGGCCTCGACGGCGGACGGCCAAAAGGCGGTGGTCGAGCGCATCGAAAAGCATAACACTCGTGTGGTCGAAGAATTTCCTCTCGACGATCGAGGCTCCGGGCGGGACTTGAAGGATGGCGACCTGGTCAGAATCTACGCGCTCTCTCCGCGCTTTGAAAATTCGGTAACGCTGCGGGGGAACGTGGCTCGTCCCGGACGCAAGGAATGGCACAGCGGCATGCGCCTTCGCGACTTAATTCCGAATCAGGATGCTCTCATCACACGCAATTACTGGCGCGTCACCAACTGGACTGCCAGCGCCGGCGAAAGAGAAGACCGAGCCTTCAGTTTGGACTACTGGCGCGCTACCAATCCGCTGACCGGGGACGGCAACAAACAAGCGGGGCCGGGCGCCCAGCCGGGCGACCCATCCCCCAATGCCGGTGACAGCGTTGCTGCCCGATTCGATTCCTCGCTAAACCAGCCGCCGGCACAGCCGGTTGACCAGCCGTCTCGTCAGCCCTTCGACCCATCCTTGGATCAGGCATCGGGCGGGCCGCCAGCGCCGGGGACGGGTCAGGTTCCGGGCGCCGCCGAACTCTCCAAACTGCGGAACCGGATTGCGTACAATGCTCCCGGAATCAATTGGGATTATGCCGTCATCCAGCGCCTCAATCTGGAGGATCTGACCACGCGGCTCATCCCCTTCAACCTGGGAAAGCTGGTGCTCGGCGGCGACGAGCGCGAGAATCTGGCGCTCGAGGCGGGCGATGTGGTCACCATTTTTTCGCAGAGCGATCTCGCGGTTCCGCTGGCGAAACAGAGCAAGTTCGTGCGTCTCGAGGGAGAGTTCAAAAGCGCAGGCATCTATCGGGCGGAGCCCGGCGAGACGGTGCGTCATCTCGTCGAGCGGGTGGGAGGTTTCAGCCCTAACGCCTATCTCTATGGAGCGGAGTTCACCCGCGAATCGGTGCGCGTGGAACAGCAGAAGGGGCTCGGCCAGCTGATCGAGAACCTCGAGGAAAGCCTCTCCCGCAATGCGGTTGCGGCGGCCGGCGTCAATCCGGAAGATGCCGCCGATCAGCACGCGAAATTAGAAGCGCAGCGCAGCCTGATCGAAAAACTGAGGCTGGTCAGGGCCGAGGGACGCGTGGTCCTCGATCTGGCTCCGAACGCGGCAGCGGTCGGCGACCTGCCTGAAATCGCGCTCGAGGACGGCGACCGCTTGCTGGTGCCGTTTCGCCCCTCCACGGTCCAGATGCTGGGCGCGGTCTACAACAAGAATTCCTTTCTCTACCGCCGCGGCGAGCGCGTGGATGATTACCTGAAGCGGGCAGGAGGCCCGACCAGAGAGGCGGACAAGGCCCGCATGTTCGTCATCCGCGCCGATGGCTCCATCCTCAGCAAGCAGTCAGTCAAGGGGCTGTGGAACGGCGGTTTCGCCTCGCTTCGGCTGATGCCGGGGGACGCGATCGTCGTGCCCCAGCGCTTGAACCAGGGTTCCGTGCTCAAGGGCTTGCGCGACTGGAGCCAAGTGTTCTCGCAATTCGCGCTCGGCGCCGCGGCCATACGGGTCATCCAATGAGCCGGGTGCGCACGGAACCGTCCCCAGTCTGAAAGTCTGAAAGAAAGAAGGAGTCGCTCGACCCCGATGCAGGCAACGCAGGTTGAAAGCAAGGTAGGAGGGCCGCAACCGGCGGCAACGCCGCCGCATTGCGTCCGAGTCTCGGTCTGCATGGCTGCCTATAACGGCGAGCGTTTTATCCGCCGACAGATCTCATCCATCCTGCCGCAGTTGAGTGCCGAAGATGAACTGGTGATTGTTGACGATGGCTCGGCGGATGGGAGCGTGGCCATCATCGAAGCTTTTCGGGATTCCAGGGTGAAGTTGTTGCGCAATGAGCATAACTTTGGCGTCGTAAGAACCTTTGAACGGGCGCTGCGCGGCGCCCGGGGCGATTTGGTTTTCCTTTCCGACCAGGATGACATTTGGCGGCCGGAGAAAGTAGCGGTCTGCAGGGCATATTTCGATTCGCATCCGGAGGTAGGCCTGGTGCTCAGCGATGCGGATGTCATTGATGCCGCCGAAAGGGTGATCGCGGCGACTTGGATGATCGATGGCAGTTTTCGCGACGGAATCCTCGCGAACCTCATCCGTAACCGCTATCTGGGTTGTGTCATGGCATTTCGCAGCCAACTGCTAACGCGCTGTTTACCTTTCCCGCCCGGCCTGCCGATGCACGACATGTGGATCGGGATGGTGAATCGACTGGGAGGAAAGGCGGCGCTTATCCCTCAGGTCTTGATGAGCTATCGCCGTCACGGGGGAAACGCCACTGCGGGCCAGCATGCTCCCTGGGAGCAGATGTTGAGTTGGCGGGTTGCCCTGGCCAAAAACCTGGTGCGCTTCTACGTGCGGGATGTGCTTCTTGGGAAACCGGGCGGTTCGATCGGATCGCCCCCGCCTGGACCAACCATGGGACCCACCTTGGTTGAATCGGGGCTCTGTCGCTTGCCCGTTCCCAATTGGCGGGATCGAAAACCATCTTGAAAAATGCCAAGATACTGATTACGGGCGGCCTCGGATTCATTGGGCTAGAAGTCGCGAAGCAGTTAGCGGACGAGAAATCGCAGGTCTTGTTATTCGATAACTTGAGCCCGCAGATTCACGGCGCGATACCCAGCCTTTCTTCGTTGCCGCTGCTCCGCCGCTCCGCTGTCGGGGTCTTTCGAGGAGATGTCTGCCGGGCGGCGGACTGGGCGAGTGCGTTGGCCGATGCAGAATGCGTGATCCATCTCGCAGCCGAAACCGGCACGGCGCAATCCATGTACGAAATCTCGCGCTACACCGAGACCAACATCGGCGGTACCGCCGCGCTGCTCGATTACCTGGCCAACCATCGGCACCAAGTGACCAAGATCATCCTGGCTTCGTCGCGATCGGTTTATGGGGAAGGCGCCTATCACTGCCGCGATTGTGGGCCAGTATATCCCCTCGCGCGCAGCGAGGCGCGTTTATGTGCGGCCGTATGGGAGCCGGTTTGCCCGGCTTGTCAGGGCGAAATCGAGGCGAGGGCCACACCGGAGGGCGCGCAGACTGCGCCGGCTTCCATTTATGCCGCCACCAAGCTGGCCCAAGAGAACCTACTGCGCGTGGCGGCCGAGGCGCTGGGAATTTCCGCCATCATTTTCCGCTTCCAGAATGTTTATGGTGAAGGGCAGTCGCTGAGGAATCCATATACCGGAATTCTGTCCATCTTCTCCAACCAGCTGCGCACCGGACAGACGATCAACCTTTACGAAGACGGACAGGAAAGCCGGGATTTCGTGCATGTATCGGACGTTGCCCACGCCGTCGTCCTCGGCGTCAACGGCGACGGAGCGGACGGAGTCACGCTCAATGTCGGTTCCGGCCAGCCCACCTCGGTGGAGCAGGTCGCGTGTCTGCTGCGGGACCGTCTGGGCGGCGAGGCGGCACCGGCCGTTTCCGGTCAATATCGCCGGGGAGACATTCGGCACGGATATGCAGATCTGACCGCCATCCGGTCCCGTCTTGGGTTCACACCGCAGGTTTCACTCGAAGAGGGATTGACGCGCTTTGTCGAATGGGTGCGGACGCAACCGGCGGAACCGGATCGCCTGGTTCGAGCCGCCGGGGAGTTGGTGGCGCGCGGCCTGATGTCGCCTCCCTCCCCAGCCGGTGCTTCGCCCGAGACCTCGATCGGCGATGGGGACCAGGGGAGAAGCAGGGCTGCTTCCGTGTAAACACTGCGTAACCACTGCCTCCGCAGTACGGCGAACGCGATACGGATGCAGCGCAGGCGAAATAAAAATGAAAGCTCAGCCGGACCTCGATCTCACGGTGATCATCCCCAGCTACAACACCAGGGAGTTGCTGCGTAATTGTATTGCGTCGATTTACCGCCATACCGACGGAATCGGAGTAGAAATCATCTGCCTCGACGACCACTCGCCCGACGGCAGCGCCGATATGGTGGCGCAAGCTTTTCCCGAGGTCATCCTGGTGCGCAACCAGAGCAACCAGTTCTACGTGAAAAACAACAACCTGGGGATGCGCATGTCGCGAGCGCGTTATGCCTGTCTCTTGAACAGCGACACCTTGCTGATCGGCAATGCCTTTCAGGCGCTGGTGCGCTACATGGACGAACATCCTCAGGTCGCGGCCTGCGGTCCTAAACTGCTGAATCCGGACGGCTCGGTGCAGCACTGCGTCCGCCATTTTTCCGGACCCGGCACCCTGCTGTTGCAAGCGCTCAACTGGCACAAGCTGTTTCCCCGGGGCCGTCTGGCCGATCGTTACTATGCCACCAGCTTCGATTACTCGAAAGCGCAGCCCGTGGACAGCATCGGCACCACTGCATATATTGTTCGGCGCGCCACCTGGGAGAACGCGGGCATGCTGGATGAACGCTTCCGGCT
This sequence comes from uncultured Acidobacteriaceae bacterium, assembly GCA_963822025.1. GTDB lineage: Bacteria > Acidobacteriota > Terriglobia > Terriglobales > Acidobacteriaceae > Acidiflorens. Next base: position 92,683 of record CAWGFW010000007.1, read on the forward strand.
TTTTGTATCCGACCTGGCGTATAACTTCATGCTGAAGAAAAAAGGCTATCTCGTGCACTACACTCCGTGTGCCGAAGTGGTTCACTTCGGGAGTCAGAGCGTCAACCAGGCCCCGCGCAGCTCTCTTCGAGAGCTGCACCAGGCCTTGATCGCCTTCAACGAGGCCTATGACTATTTTGGCCGGAGCCGGGCCGGCAAGATCATGGTGCGCCTGGCGGTGCATTCCCGCGCTTACTTCAAGCTGGCGGAATACCGGCTGAGTTCGGATAAGCGCGTGATCAAAGGGCCGGGCGCGCCGCCGAAGGCCGCGGACTCTTAGCCCGCGGGTCTCTACTCCATTTTCTAACTCAGGTTCGTGACACGCGGAGCGCAGTCTTTCCCATGATCAGAAGCACGTCCGCGACGCCGGCGCCAGCCGTCCCCTTGCTTGCGCAATATCATCTGCCGCCCTGGAAGCGGGGCATGGATCTCGCGCTGGGGGGAATACTGGCGATCCTATCGGGACCGATATTTTTGCTGTGCTGGGTGGCGATCCGGTTGACCTCTGCCGGCCCGGCACTGCACTGGTCGGAACGCGTGGGTAAGGACAATTGTCTTTTCGCGATGCCCAAGTTTCGCACCATGCGTCTCGACACGCCCGCGCTGGCGACGCATTTGTTGTCGAATCCGGAGCGCTATCTGACGCCCATCGGGGCCTTCTTGCGGAAAACCAGCCTGGACGAATTGCCCCAGTTAGTCAGCGTCTGCCGGGGGGATATGAGCCTGGTCGGTCCCCGCCCGGCGCTCTTCAATCAGGACGATCTGGTCGCGCTGCGCACCGGGCGCGGAGTGCATCGCCTGGTTCCGGGAATCACCGGTTGGGCGCAAGTCAATGGGAGGGATATGCTGGCCATTCCGGATAAGGTGGGTTACGACGCCGAATACATGGCCCAGCAATCGCCCGTCCTCGATTTGAGGATACTAAGGCTCACCTTGTGGCGGGTGCTCAAAAGAGGAGGCGTGCAACATTAGGCGCGCCGCGCGGGTTTCGCTTCCGGCGTCAGCATACTGTAACCGGCGCGCGAACCGCTAGGTTTCACGGCTAGTGGTGCCATATGACCCAACACCATCCCCAACACCATCCATCGATACGCGAAGAGGAATTCGCAGCGAGTTCCCTGTCTGCGGGAGAGCATAGCGCGTCCGGCTATGACATCAGCGGAATTGAAATTCTTATCCAGCTGGCGCATCGCAAGTGGCTGATCGTCAAGGCGACGAGCCTGTCCATGCTAGCGGGTGTGACTCTGGCTCTGTTATCCCCTGTCCTCTATACCGGGGTGACCAAGATCATGCCGCCGCAACCGGCTCCGTCCTCGACCTCGATGCTGATGAGCCAACTAGCAGGCGCTGGAGGAAATCCACTCGCCGCGATAACGGCAGCGGGATTAGGTCTCAAGAATCCGAATGACACTTACATCGGTCTGCTGAACTCGCGGCCGGTGGCGGATGCGGTCATCGAGAAATTCGGTCTGGTCAAGGTGTATCGTGCCGCGGACATGACGGCTGCCCGCAAGCGTCTGGCGGCGAATACCGAGGTTACTTCTGAAAAGGACGGATTCATTTCAGTATCCGTCACCGATAGCGACAAGAATCGCGTTGCCGCCATGGCCAATGCCTATATCGAAGAGCTCCGCAAACTTACCAAAGGCCTGGCCGTAACCGAAGCCTCGCAACGGCGACTCTTCTACGAGGAACAGTTGAACCAGGCCCGGACACTCCTGGTCGGGGCCGAAGCTTCTTTCCTGGAGGTGCAGCAGACGAAAGGGCTGGTGCAGCTCGATGCGCAGGCCCGGACCATGATCCAGGGCGCCGCCAATCTCCGTGCCCAGGTCGTGTCCCAGAGAGTCCGATTGCAGGCGCTGCGCTCCTCGTCCACCGAAAACAATCCTGACGTTGCCTTGGCGGAGCAAGAACTTTCCTCACTGCAAGCCGAGGCGGCTCGGCTGGAGCAAAAGGGCCACTACTCCGGAATCGCCAATCTTGGGTTGGGAGATGTGCCGGGCGCCGGCCTTGAGTATGTCCGCGCCGAGCACGAACTGAAATATCGCCAGGCTATGTTTGACCTTTTGATGAAGCAATACGAAGGTGCCCGGCTCGATGAGGCCAAGGACGCGGCCATCATCCAGGTGGTAGAGCCCGCCATCGAGCCCGATCACAAGACGTCCCCGAAACGAACCCTGATCGTGTTGCTGTTTACGTTGACCGGCTTTTTTGCTGGGGGTGTATGGGCCGTCCTGTCCTGGTTGAAAGATCGCGCCCAGTCCGATCCCTATGTCGCCGCCCAATACCGGCAACTCCTGCGCGCCCTGGTCGAGCGCAAATCGGCAACCGCGGGAAGCAGCGTTTAGATCAGGGTCAGTGGCGCTCGTGGCGGTGGCAGTGCGGAGAACCGGCGAAAAAACTCCACCGCTCACCCCGAGAACTGGCCCCCACACTGGCATTAATGCCGTCTTCGACAACGCCCAAGCAAAACAAGTTTGTTTTTTTTTTAGGAATCCCTATGACATGTTCCCGCAAGCGGGAGACATTTCTCATTTTTGGCTCGCCGCGCATCGAAGCTCCGGAGATCGACGAGGTCATGGCTGTCATGCGCTCGGGCTGGCTCGGTACCGGTCCGCGGGTAGCCCAGTTCGAGCACGATTTTGCCGCTTTCAAAGGAGCCGAGAACGCCGTGGCGCTTAACTCCTGCACGGCCGCGCTTCATCTGAGCGCTCTGGCAGCAGGAATCAAGCCCGGCGATGAGGTGATTACTACTCCGATGACCTTCTGCGCCACCGCTAACGCGATCCTCCACACTGGTGCCATTCCCGTATTGGCGGACATCGATCCGCACACCCTCAATATCGATCCGGAGAAGGTGGAGCGCAAGATCACCTCCCGGACCCGCGCCTTGTTGCCGGTTCATTTTGCCGGACGGCCCTGCGCTATGGACCGGCTCTCTCGGATCGTGGAGCGTCATAATCTGAAGCTGATCGAAGATTGCGCTCACGCCATCGAGGCGGAGTACAAGGGGCGGAAGACAGGAACCTTTGGCGATTTCGGTTGCTTCAGTTTTTACGTGACCAAGAACATCGTGACCGGGGAAGGGGGAATGGTGTTGGCCCGGCGCGACGAAGATGCGGCCAGAATCAAAGTGCTCGGCCTGCATGGTATGAGCAAGGATGCCTGGAAACGATTTGGCGATGACGGGTACAAGCACTACTCCGTCGTCGAATGCGGCTTCAAGTGCAACATGATGGATTTGCAGGCTGCGATCGGCATCCACCAACTGCAACGAATCGATACCTATTGGCAACGGCGGCGCGAAATCTGGCAGAGATACGGTGAGGCGTTCGCTGACCTGCCCATCGGCCTCCCCGCGCCCCCGGACCCGGATACCCGTCACGCTTTTCATCTGTATAGCATCCAGGTGGACGAGGCTCGCGCCGGCATCAGCCGCGATGCTTTCCTAAACGCCATGACGGCACGCAACATCGGCGTTGGCGTCCATTACCTTAGCCTGACGGAGCACCCTTATTACCAGCAGACCCTGGGCTGGCGGCCGGAGGACTACCCGGAAGCGACCCGAGTCGGGCGCCAGACCGTCAGTCTTCCGCTGTCCGCCAAACTGACCGACGAGGATGTCGAAGATGTTATTCGCGAGGTGACCGACATCGTGGCACGCCGCAGATCGGTAACGGGTAGCGCCTGACGCGGCGCGTCGAATGACACGATATCCCTACATCTAAGCGAAAATGCGAAATCTAGAAAATTGGAAGCCGACCACGGTGGTGCGTGGCCGTCATGGATTTCAACCTTCGCCGGACCCCCGTTTTCTGAGCATCTCGTCGCGCTTGGTGGCCGGATGTCAGATCCGGCGCCTGGAAGTACTCATCCAGCGCTGTGCTTCCGGAGACCTGCTCGATCTCGGCTGCGGATACGTTCCTTACTTCGAGATGTACAGGAAATTAGTCAAGAATGTTGTGTGTGTCGACTGGGAGAATTCCGCGCACAAGAATGACTTATTAGACTATGTCATGGACCTTAACTGTGCCCTGTCATTTGCCGACGAATCATTTGACACCATCCTCCTCATCGATGTTCTGGAACATATATACAAGCCCGCTCAACTCCTAGCGGAAGCCGGGAGAATACTTCGTCGAGGCGGCCATTGCATCATCGGCGTGCCTTTTTTCTATTGGCTCCATGAGCGCCCGTTTGATTTTCATCGCTACACGGAATTCGCTCTTCGGCGTATGTGCGAGAGCGCCGGACTTGAGGTAATCGATCTAACTCCTTATGGAGGCGTGCCAGAAATATTGATGGATATTACCGGGAAATGTATTGCCGCTGCAAAGCTTCATCGAGCGGCTCGGGTTTACATGTCGGCCTGTTGCGCCCTGCAGAAACTTAGAGCCCTGGCAGCAGTATCCGAAAGAACGGCCGCTCTTTTCCCGCTGGGATATGTCTTGGCAGCTCAGAGAAATTGCCGGCGGGTTGCTCTGGATTATGCCGCAGAAAAAATCGGAGGCGCGAAGCGCACGCCAGGCGGCCATGAGCCGGCGTCCGAGAACGCAATTTGACTAGTTTCTTCTTCCGGTGGGGTTGCCTATCAGGAGCGCGCCGTCGACTTCATTCAGTAAGGCGGATGCGGTATAGCAAGCGCGGTGGGAGCAGTCGCGAACGGGACCGATGGTGATGAAGACGGTGTTATTCTGCGGTCACAGGTCTGCCTACGGACTCTCCCACCTGGCGCCTGTCCTGCGCGGTTTTGACGTAATCGCGGTGGTCGCGGCCACAGAAAAGCGGTGGGCGAATTTCCGGCAGCAACTCTCAGGAAAAGCGATCGTGCATCCGCCTTCGCTGTTCGCGGCTGCCGATACGATCGCGGATGTCGCGAGACCTCTTCGACAGCGCCTCGGGGAATGGCTTCACACCGGCCGGAGGCTGGCGTCGATTTGCCGTCACGCTGGCGTGCCGGTTTGGTGGACGAGCGACGCGAATGAGCCGAGCTTCGTGCGGAGACTATCGGAGTTTTCGCCGGATGTCATCCTCAGCGCGGCGTTTCCCCAGTTCTTCTCCCTCGAGTTACTGGGGGCGGCGCGGCTGGGCGGGATCAATTTTCACCCAGCGTTGTTACCGCAGTATCGTGGATCTCATCCTCATTTCTGGGCCATTGCCAAAGGAGAGAAGGAGGGTGGCGTGACCGCTCATTCCATGACCGAAGTCCTGGATGGCGGTCCGGTGGTCGCGCAAATCCGGTTTCCTATCCTGAACATGTACTATTCGGAATATTATCGCGCTCTAGTCGAGCGCACGCCGGCGCTGGTCGGCGAAGTCAGGGACTTTTTGGTCCACGGTCACCTTCCCCAGCCGCAGACCGGAGAGACCAGTTTCTTTCGCAACGATCGCGAAATTCATCACTGTGTATCTTGGAGCCGGATGAAGGCAAACGAAATCCACAACCTGGTCCGTACCGAGCAAGCCTTCTGCACCTTTCGCGGCCGCTTGGTGTCGCTTCGTCGCGCGGATTTACTTCACGGTAACCGAAACCTGACCAACCGGGTCACGGTTGAACCGGGCACGATCGTGGACATTGAAGAGACTCGCGTCGTGGTCGCGGCCCAGGACGATTGCATCGGCATCGCCAGCTTGTCGGATGGTCGTCGCGAGATGAAGTTAGCGCGCTGGACGGCTCGCCATCGCCCGCGTATTGGGGAACGATTTAGCTAGTCACTTGTAGAGCGGGTATCGCGGACGCAGGTGCGGAGAGTTGATTCTTATTGTCGCTGCTTCAGCAAACCGTTTCGGGAGTGAAATGGAACCTGGCATCGCAAGCCGGGCAACAGGCGGCCCAACTGCTGACCATGGTGGTGCTCGCGCGTTTGTTGACGCCGGCGGACTTTGGCTTGGCAGCGATGGCGAGTGTCGTCGTCGGTTTTATCACTCTGTTCAAGGATCTCGGCACCTCCGCGGCAGTGATCCAGAGCCGGGAAACTACAGAGGAGTTGCTCTCCAGCGTTTTCTGGGCAAATGTCGCTTTTGGCGTTCTGAGTACGATCGTTATCGCCAGTGCGGCCCCGGTGGCAGCAAGATACTTCCATGAGCCCCGCGTAACCGCTCTCTTGCGCATTCTCTCGCTGAGTTTCGCGATTGCCAGTTGCAGCATTTTGCAAAAGGCTCTTTTTGAACGGAACTTGATGTTTCGCGCGACCGCGCGCGCCGAGGTCGCCGGAGTCATCGCTGGTGCGGTAGTCGGAATTACGCAGGCGTTGCGCGGGGCGGGCGTGTGGGCGCTGGTGGCGCAATCTCTCGCTTCGGTCAGCGTCAGCAGTGCGCTGCTTTGGCACCTGTCAAGCTGGCGCCCGAAACTCTTGTTTCATTGGGCCGAGATCAAGCAGGTCAGCGGCTATAGCCTGAACCTTACCGGGTTCACCATCGCCAATTACTTTACCCGAAATGCCGATTATTTACTGATTGGCCGGTTCCTCGGTTCGACCCAGCTCGGCATTTATACTCTGGCCTATCGCGTCATGCTGTACCCGTTACAGTCGATCTCCGCTGTGGTCAGCCGGGTGATGTTTCCTGCTTGCTCCCAGCTGGCGGACCAGGACGCTCGTTTCCGTGCCGCGTATCTCCGTACCGTCGCCATGATTGCCCTGGCCACGTTTCCCATGATGCTCGGTATCGATTCGGTTGCCCGGCCCCTGGTGCTGACCATTTTCGGGGCCAAGTGGGCCGCGGCAATACCGCTCATTGCCATTCTGACGCCGGTTGGCTTGCTGCAATCGATTATGGCCACGGTGGGCACGATCTATCAGGCCAAAGGCCGTACTCGAACCTTATTTGCCTGGGGCGTGGGATCGAGCCTGCTGATGGTCACTGGATTTCTTGTGGGATTGCGCTGGGGCGTCGTCGGCGTTGCCAAGTCCTACGCCATTGTCATGTTGGTGCTGGTGGTGCCGTGTTTTGTTATTCCATTTCGCTTTATTGAGCTTAAATTGAAGGCCTGTGCCGTGGTTCTGGTGCGCCCGCTTGTGGCCAGCCTGATGATGGCAACGGTCATCGCGGCTGTAAATGCGATGCTAAAACACAGTGACCGCTTCCTAACCCTTCAAGTTCTCGTGGTGACCGGGGTGATTGCCTACGCCGGAGCCAGTTGGATCGTGAATCGCGATCAGTTTCGTCAAGCGTTGGCCCTGCTCGGCAGCAGACGATGAATTCACCTCGCGAGCGCTTGATTGTGCTGCATTATTCGGCCGTCTGGCTGGTGCCGACCGAGATCTGGTTGTTCGATCAAGTAACCCAACAACCGCCATGGATCGAGAACCACGTCGTTTGCGAGGCTCGTAGAAATTTGGAACGGTTTTCCGTGCCGAATCTCCATTGTTTTTCGGAAGCGGGAGCACTGCAGCGGTATTGGGATAAGGGCCTCCGCAAGACGCGCGTGAGAGCTCATCTGGGATACCTTGTGACGCAAGCTCGACAGATCAAGCCGCAGATTGTTCATTCACATTTTGGGAACGTTGGTTGGAGCAATCACAGGGCTGTCAGACGGCTGGGCATACCCCATATCGTGACTTTTTATGGGCTCGACGTAAATCGGTTGCCGACGATGGATGCGCGCTGGCGCAAACGGTATAAAGAGCTGTTTTCGAGCGTCGATCGCATACTCTGCGAAGGCCCCCACATGGCGCGCTGTATTGTCAAGTTGGGTTGTCCCGAAAATAAAGTGTGGGTGCACCATTTGGGTGTGCGCATCGACCAGCTCCCATATTGCCCGCGTCGCTGGCGGCCGGGGATGCCACTGCGGATATTAATCGCGGCAACTTTTCGAGAGAAGAAGGGCATTCCCTACGCGTTGGCCGCACTTGGCGCCATCCGGCCCGGCCTCGCGCTGGAGATCACCATCATTGGCGATGCCAGCCCGGATCCCGGCAGTCGGGCTGAGAAGGCGCGGATTCTGGCCGCGCTGGAGACGCACGGCCTGCGATCATCTACCCGGCTGCTGGGTTTTCGCCCCTATGAGGAACTGATGAAGGAAGCGTATGCTCACCATATTTTTCTTTCTCCGAGCGTAACCGCAGCCGACGGCGATACCGAGGGCGGCGCGCCGGTTGGGATCATACATATGGCGGCCAGCGGGATGCCCATCGTTACGACGCGACACTGCGACATTCCGAGTGTCTTGCCTCCGTCGGTTGACATCGCCGAAGAGCGGGATGTGCCTGGACTGGTGAGAAGGCTGCGCTCGCTTATCGATAGTGCGGAGAATAGTGCGGAGAATTGGGAGGCCGAACTGACTCAGGCGAGACGACACGTCGAAGCGAATTTCGACGCCCACGTTCAGGGCTTGAAGCTGGCGGCCATCTATGCTGAGACGGCCGGAGCGCCGCAACTCGCCGCCGGAGACGCTGTCGCACTGGTTTCCTGACCATGCCGGCATCGAAGGCGGTTATTTTTGCTCCGTTTTGGCGGCAACGGGGACACGTCGGCAACTACCGGATCGACCGCTTTATCCGCTGGTTGAGAGAACGAGGTGACGAGGTGGTCGTAGTTCGTGCTGGAGACCGCTACGGCGTGGCCGTCGAGTCCTGGGGAACCGAGTTCACGATTCGAGATCCGCTGGGTTTTCATCCGGATCATTCGACTGTGGATGCGGCGCGTGCGGGTCCCGTGCGCCGGCCGAATCGTCTCCGACGCTATTTGGCCAACCTGCTTTTCAACCCAGACCCAGCTGTCGTCTGGGCGGTTCGCGCGGCTAGCGATAAAAGCGTGCGAAGAATCGCTCAGGGTGCGCGCTGGATAATTTCTTCCAGTCCACGGGAGTCTTCTCATGTTGCCGCCGCAAAACTCTCCCGTAGGGTCGGAGCGGCTTTGATTATCGACATGCGCGATGGCTGGCTGGACGAGCCCCTAGATCTGCTGCTGCAGAACTCTCGACTGAGCCGCCGCAGAGAGGGGCGGCTTGAAGCCCGCATCTTGCGTCAAGCACACTGCATATTTGTTACCTCCCGTCAGTGGCGCGAGATGCTTCAGGCACGCCTGCCTTTTGTTCGTGAAAAAACCGTGGTGCTCACTAACGCTTATCCGCGGAACAGGACCAAACCGTGTCCGGCGGAAGCGGCAAAGGGCCCTTTGACCTTGCTGCACGCTGGAAGATTGCGAGGGTCGGATCAATCGCGACTGGCGGAGTTGCTTTTCGCGCCATTGTTGGAGGGCCTGCGCTCGACTGGCGAGCCGGCTGGCGTGCTCGTGTTTTTAGGCGATTTAACGCCTGAAGACCGGTTGGAATTGACCGGTTACCGGGCGCGATTTGAAGACTTGGGATGGAGAATTCAAGTCGATGCCTCCGTCTCGCGCGAAGAAATGATAGTTCGACTTTCAACGGCGCACGGATTGCTGCTTTTGTCGGCGTCGCAGGCTGCCATTCCAAGCAAGGTCTTCGAGTATATTCCGACGGGTAAGCCGGTGCTCGCCGTGTGCCCTAAAGGGAGTGCAGTCTGGGATATTGCTGCCGACTTGAAGCAGTTCTTCCCCGTCGATTCCGGGAGCTCTGCCACGGCTTCGAGCACAGTCCGTTCTTTTCTTCAGCGCTGTAGACTGGGCGGTACAGAATTCGAAGTACCCGAGCAATATTCCGAGCCATATCTGAAAGAGATCTTCCTGGGGCATCTCTTGGCGTGAAACTTCCGGTATCGATTCGAACGTATTCGGATGGTCATCCGATATCGCGGTTTCCCGGCCGGATGCGGAGAATCTCGTGAAAGAGCCGATGGCCCAGAAACATCGAACACATTAATTCGATAGACCTTTCCTTCCTGCAACTGTTGCCGCAGGCCGCCCGTGATTCCACACCCTTTGCCTGTGACCTATACGGTGGGACACCGGGCATCGACTCCGGTGCAGGAAGGCGGGACTATGAATGACGGACTATGAATAACGGGACTATGAATAACAAGACTTTCTTAATTGGGAATGGAGGGACGAATTCGAATGAGCGGGGCAATCGCCGGCAAATCCATTCCGCGCAACAATAATTTCGATCTTATCAGGTTGGTGCTGGCGTCCGTGGTGGTAATTGTCCATTGCCACGATCTTAGTTTGCAGCCCGGCCTCGCGTGGTTGACCATATGGCTCGATTCAGGGATCGCAGTAAAGGGCTTCTTTGCCATCAGCGGCTGCCTGATCGTTGCCAGCTACGAGCGTTCTTCCTCATTACGGGATTATTTCGAGAAGCGAATGAGGCGAATACTACCCGCATATTGGGCTTCTCTCGTCTTGAGTCTGATCGTCGGCAGTATATTCACCGCGCTACCCTTGCCCATCTTTCTAAGGTCCCTGGAAACGGTAAAGTATGTTGGCGCTAATCTGGTGTTTGCAAATTTTCTCTGCCCGTCCCTGCCGGGGGTATTCGTCGATAATCCAGCCACCAGTGCGATGAACGGGGCTCTCTGGACTATCAAGGTGGAAATAGGCTTTTATTTATCGGTGCCGATAATCGTGTGGTGTTGCCGTAAGTTTGGAACAACACCGATTCTGGGGTCCATCTTTGTCGCTGGTATCCTGTTTGACATTCTCTGCGGCTATATTCGACATCCCGAATGGACGCATCAACTTCCCGGGCAACTGCCGTATTTTATTGTGGGCGCTGCCGTCTACTATAATGCGGAGCGGTTCAGACGCTATGGTTTGCTTATCGTCGGCGCGGCTACGGTGCTCTATGTTTGCAAGCTTAAAATCGACTGGGTCCTGTTTCAGGCGAGCAGTGTGTCCGTCCTCGTTCTGGCAGCTGCGTTACTGACTCCGAAGCTAACCGGACTTACGAAATATGGGGATTTTTCCTACGGCGTCTATATTTATCATTTCCCCGTGATTCAGGCGCTGATCGTCATGGGACTATTCCGTCGCGCGCCGTACCTTGCCATGGCAGTCGTAGTCTGTATCGTTGCCCTGTTATCGGCGATCTCCTGGTTCACGCTGGAGCGGCCGGTATTGCGCCGATCTCACAAATATCAGCCGGTCAAGGGCCCAAAATCATCCCCAATAACTCCTCCAGTATTGACCTAGGCAGAGTGACGGGCCCCACGCAAAGTATGGTTCTTTGGCGCTTCCCGCGAGCGCGGAATACTCGTGCTCTTTCATAGAAACTTCCTAGCAAGACGATGGGAAGGATAGGCAGCGCTCCTGCTTTCAGAAGGAAGGAATCTTGCACCGAAGCTGCCCGACAGCGCACCGGTTTATCCAGCGCCTAACCCTTTATTTACTGTTTGCCATATCGTTTGAGGCAGCGTTAATGGGAAGCGGGCGGTTGCTGGCCGTCGGGTCATTGACGGCAAAGATGTTGCTCTATCTGGCAAGCCTGGCGACTGCCTCGGTCGCGCTGCTGCTCGGAGCGCGTATCAGCATAGGAACATGTTATCTGATTGCTGCCTTCGCCCTGCTCGCAGGTGTGAGTTCCATTATCGGTCTGCTCAATGGGGCCAAAATGGATTTACTGATGATCGATCTTCGTCTCTATGCCTATATCCCAGCGCTCTGTTTCTTCGATCTCGCCATAAGAAGTCAGCAGGCGGTCGATCTGGTGTCGAAAGCGATTCGTATTGCGTCGGTCGTGATGCTCCTGGTGTGTGCTTCGATTATTGTCCTGGTACTGAGCGGCGAGCTGACTGTGATTGAGCTCCTGAGGTTCGTGACCGTCGGCAGCTCTGAGGACATCATGGCGTCGCAAGAAGGAATCGGAATACGATTCTTCTATAAGGGGTATATCTACCTCGGCGTCGGGGTGCTGTTCTGGGCCTCGCGTCCCGGCTGGAGAGCAAAAATCATCGCTGGCTGCGCGCTCGGCTTGATTGTTCTTTCCGGAACTAGAGGCCTCTCTTTGGCGGTAATCATCTGCTGGTTGATGGCGTGGGCACTGGCAAGCAAAAAGAAGCGCGCGGTCACTAGACTTGTGGCGGCGGGCATTCTGATCGCGGTGCTGGCGGCATCGCCCTACCTAGTGTCTGTGCTTAGAGGGGGGGATCAGATTTCTGCATCCAACGACGATCGCTTATTAACCATCCGGCAGGTCGAAGCGCAAGTCACTCCAGGTTCGCTGTTCTGGGGGCACGGTCTGGGCGTGGGTGTTCCGGCTCGTCGGGAACACATGGAAATCACATATTTGGAATTCCTGCACAAGAATGGATTGGTCGGCCTTGCCATCTGGCTGTCGCTTCTTGCTCTAGTCCTTGGACGTTATCTCCGGTTGCAGGGATCAGCCCAGGCTGATGCCGCGGTGCCTTTTGTCAGCGCAGTGCTTCTCATTGCCATCGATACCTTTTCCAACCCAACATTGAACAACCCGATTGGGCTCTCCGTGGTATTCATCACCCTCGGAGTTCTCGGGTTCCTCGGGAATATCGCTCGCCGAAAAAGATTGCCGCTCGAGCCCGCTTCGCTCACCTAGCATTGGCCTGCAAAACCCGGATTGCCGTTCAGCAGCAGCACGAAAGGCGCAGGAAGGCCTGGCAGGAAGCTCTGGCAGGAAGACATGGTGCGCCCTGCGAGATCAGTGGGCGGGCGCAAGCCGGAGGTGGCAATGCGCCAGCTTTCGCCGTACCAGGGTGGCCATTCAAGAAGTTTGAAATTCTGCCGATCACTCAATTGGGAAATGAGGCAAACCCGAATATCCCAAAGCCGCCTACTGCAGGCAGGCATGCCAGGCTGCGCCTCGAAGGAAGTATCCGACGTACTTATGAGGAAAATAACCCGACAATTATTCGTAATTCTCCGTTGTAAGTCTTTACTGCTGCTTCCGTTGCAGATCGGACTTATCGCTTGCTCATTATTCTGCGCCTGGCTGTTGCGCTTTGAATTTCGTTTGCCGGATACGGGACTGCTGTGGACGGCAACTTTCGTTCTCGTTATCGTTCGGCTCTCCGTGATGCCTTTTTTCAACCTCATGCACGGATGGTGGCGCTATACGGGGCTGAGCGATTCGATCGATGTGCTGAAAGCTGTACTCACGGGTTCGCTGGCATTCTTTCTGATTTTGCGCTACGGGTTGCACTTGACCGCTTTTCCCCTGTCGATTTACGTATTGGAGATGCTCCTCACCTTCACGCTGCTGGCGGGCGTGCGGGTGCTGTCGCGCGTGGTGGGCGAATCGGGGCGGGCGGGCTCAGGCTCAAAACGGTTGTTGCTCGTAGGCGCAGGCCATGCGGCGCAGGCCATTATCCGCGAGACCCGGCTCGTGAAGCGGGCCGAAGGGGATGAGCCCGATAACGCTCCTGACAACAACGATCCCGGATACAGGGTCATCGGCTGCGTCGATGACGACCCTCTCAAAAAAGGGCTGCGCATCATGGGAGTTCCGGTGTTTGGTCAAGTAAACGATCTGGGGAAATTCGTCGTCAGCGAGAGGATTGACGAAGTCCTGATCGCGATTCCCTCGGCTACCCAGAGCCAGATGTGCCGCCTGGTGGCCCTCTGTAGAGGGGCGGGAGTTGCGTTCCGGACGGTCCCCGCGATGGCGGAGTTGATCGCCGGCCGAGTCACATTGCAGCAGGTTCGAGATGTTTCACTCACGGATCTGTTGGGGCGCACCCCGGTCGACCTCGACCTGGAAGCGGTGCGCGAGCATATTCGGGACCGTGTGGTCATGGTTACCGGAGCTGCAGGCTCCATTGGCTCCGAACTGTGCCGGCAAATCAGGGCCTACAAACCGAAACTGCTCGTATGCCTCGACCAGAATGAAACTGGGATCTTTCACTTGCAGCGTCAACTGGCCCAGGACGGCGACGGCAACAGCAACGATGAGCGCATGATATTCTGCGTCGCCGATTTGTCGAACCCGGAGCGCATGCGCAATCTATTTCTGGCCCACGGCGTCGATATTGTCTTTCACGCCGCCGCCTATAAGCACGTGCCCATGATGGAAGCGAATGTCGAGGAGGCCGTCGGGAATAACGTCTTCGGTTTGCTGGCCTTGTTGAATGTGGCCGAGAGTTCGAACTGTTCCAGCTTCGTGATGATCTCGTCCGACAAGGCGGTGAACCCGACGAACGTAATGGGCTGCACCAAGCGGGTGGGAGAATTGATTCTGGCCGCTTGGCCTGGCCAAGGAATGCGCTGCGTGTCCGTCCGCTTCGGCAATGTCCTCGGATCGAACGGCAGCGTGATCCCGCTCTTCCAGGAACAGATCCGTCTCAATCAGCCTATCACCATCACCCACCCCGAAATCACCCGCTTTTTCATGACCGTTTCGGAAGCCGTCAGCCTGGTGTTGCAGGCCTTCGCCATCGGGAGGAACGGTGACATCCTGGTTCTCGACATGGGCAAGCCGGTTCGGATCGCAGACCTGGCGGAAACTCTGGTTCGACTTTCGGGCCGGTCGGGCCAGGAATTCAAGTTCATTGGCTTGCGTTCCGGAGAAAAACTCTACGAGGAGCTCTTCTATCCCGAGGAGCGGGTCTTTCCCAGCGCCTGCGAAAAGATAGCCTGTGCCGAGAGCGTACGGCTCGCCTGGCCGGCGTTGAAGCTTCTCCTCGACGAACTCTACGTCGCCGTGTCGCTCGGAAAGCCGTTCTCAATCATCGACCACCTCCATCAGATTGTGCCGCAATTCACCCACACGGGCTCAGTTCCGGCGGGAACCGTCGAGAATCTGCCCCTCATACCGAACGGAGCGGATGCGCAGCGGCGAGCCCCGATGCGCGAGGATCTTCCGGCGCCGGACTATCGAATGTGGCCGGCGAAATCGTTGCTGAGAACGCCCGGACGCGACATCCTGGGAACTGATCCTGCGTAAGCACGGCTGTTGCACTATTCGGGAACTACCACGGACCGCAACGATGACGCCATGATTGCCGAGCCAGGGGCCAGTCGTAGCTCTGGTCCCGATCGTGGAGGGGGCACGATCGCGTTCGGCACTCAGTCCGGTTCGTGATCTTTCGAAATCGCTGTTTCCGCCACTATTCCAGCAAGGACTTCGCAAGGTTGATCGGAGTCCGTTTCGACAGAGGAGTATCCAGGTTGTGGGGAGAGGCATTGGTCGTTTGCCCCAAGTAATCAGGCACCTATGATAGGTCAGGAGAGTACCCTCAACGTGGAAGAATTGCCTCGCATGAACACATCCGTCGCGAGTGTGACGGTCGCTTACAACGCAGCGCGCATCTTGCCACGGCAGATCGATGCCCTCATGGGGCAGACACATCCCTTGCAGGAAATCATCGTTGTAGACAATGCCTCCACCGACGGTACGGGCAAGATGCTCGCCGAGACGTATCCGCGAGTAACGCTTCTGAGAATGCCCGAAAACCTTGGAGCGGCGGGCGCGTGGGCTGCCGGTCTGTCTTATGCAGCGCTCCAAAAGCACCACGACTGGGTGTGGAATTTCGACGACGATAGCATTCCCAGGACGGATTCGCTGGCCCAACTACTGGGCGGTATAAGTTCGCTGAATGGAATACAGGCCAAGGTCGGTATGATTGCACCGATGCCGGTGCATCGGGCAACGAGGACGTACTATCCGCCTTTATTTTGGCGCCATGGCTTTGTGAGGCCAAGCGACGAGCAGTTGCGCGAACCGTTGTGGTTTGCGGACTTGATCATCGCGTCCGGTAGCCTAACCCGCCGAGAGTTAGTGGAGACAATTGGTTTACCACGAGCAGATTTTTTCATGGATTTCTTCGATTTCGAATATTCCCTTCGAGCCCGGGCACGCGATTATAAGATCGCGGTTATCCCGGGGGCAGAACTCGACCATGAAATCGGGGACGCGCGGATGGTGTGGTCCCCCGGAGGGTCCCGGCAGTGGACCAGGCACGCTCCGTGGCGCGAGTACTACATCAGCCGGAATATAGCGTACACAGCTTGGCATCTCTACCCGACGCCGAGAACCAAGAGGTTTGTGCTGAAACATCTGGCTCGGCACGCCGGCGCAGTCCTATCTTTCGGTTCGAGGAAGACAGCGTGCATTGGAAAAATAATGCAAGGGTTCTGGGACGGGTACCGGGGAAAGTTGGGTACACGTTTCAGGCCGGAGTGATCGCGAGCGGAGCCAGTCTTCAAGGTCATCAAGATCTCCGAACAGAGTTACCAGCGATAGACAATCCACTTGTAATTCAGAAATATCGAGCAAAGCGCTCGAGCGAACCCGCGCAATCCCGCCGAGAGAACGTCGTGAGCCACCATCTGGAACTGTATTCTGCCGTGCCGGGCTCAGGGTCGGGCATGAATGGGCACGTGTCGCTTCAGTTTCAACGGCGGCGGACTGGAACAGGAAACCGCCGGCCGAATTTTCAATAGGAGGAGAAAACGATGGCATTCGAAGTTGAGTCACGCCATTTAGGAAGTGTAGTCGTGTTGGCGGGAACGGCGTATGAGGACGAGCGGGGATACTTCATGGAGACCTATCGGGAGGATCAGTTCCGCGAATTAGGACTTCCCGGAAGTTTCGTGCAGGACAACCACTCATCCTCACGGAAAGGCGTAATACGAGGATTGCATGTGCAGTGGGATCCATTGATGGGGAAGTTGATGCGGGTAACGCACGGCGCGGCGTTGCTAGTTGCGGTAGACCTGCGGCTGGGATCGCCAACGCTCGGCAAATGGGTTGGGATCGAAGCGACTGCAGAGAACAGGAAACAGGTATGGGCACCGGGGAGTTTTGCGCGTGGATTCTGCGCGCTGACCGATCGCGTGGAAGTGCAATACAAGTGCACCGGTACTCACAACCCAAAGGCGGAGGCAGCGATTTGTTGGAATGACCCGGCGCTCGCCATCGAATGGCCCCTGCGCGACGTGATTGTTTCGGAGAAGGACCGTAACGCGCAAACCCTAGCGGAGTGGCTGGCATCACCGAATGCGCAGCATTTTAGGTATCCGTTGCAAGCGGTGGGCGCCTGATTTCGAGATCGTGGAAAAAGAAAGAAGAGAAACAGAGATGAAACTGCTGGTAGCGGGTGGCGCTGGTTACGTTGGCTCGGCTCTGATTCCGAAGTTGCTGGAGCGAGGATACTTAGTTGATGTGGTGGATCTGTTCTGGTTTGGAAACCATCTCCCCGCCGAGACCGGGTTGCTCAACAAAGACCTCTTCGATGCGACGGTCGAGGACTTAAAGGAATACGACCAGGTACTCTTTCTGGCAGGACTGTCGAACGATCCGATGGCGGAGTTTTCGCCCAGCAAGAATTTTGTTTACAATGCGGCGGCTCCCGCGTACCTCGCCTACACAGCGAAGAAGGCGGGTGTGAAGCGTTACGTCTATGCCAGTTCGTGCTCCGTCTATGGATATACGGTGAACGAGCTATACGACGAGACGCGGCCAGTCGCCTCTTCTTATCCTTACGGAATATCGAAGCTGCAAGGGGAACAAGCGGTAATGAACCTGGCTGATGACCGGTTTTCAGTCATCGCTCTGCGAAAAGGTACGATCTCCGGCTATAGCCCACGCATGCGCCTGGACTTGATCGTGAACACCATGTTTCGCACAGCGCTACGCGAAGGGATCATCAAGATTAACAACCCATCGATCTGGCGGCCCATTCTAGCGATTGAAGATGCGATCAGCGCATACATCCGCGTGATTGAAGCGCATGAAAGCATCTCCGGCATTTTCAACATAGCGTCGGGAAACTTCACCGTGGGAGAAGTGGGGGATCTAGTGAAAGCGGAGATCGAGCACGAGCTTGGCGCAAAGATCAACCTGGAGATCCGCCATATGCAAGACTTCCGAAACTACAAGGTCAGTATAGACAAGGCAAAGAATGTCCTCAGTTTTCATCCGCAAAACGATGTCCGGGCGATCGTGCGGCAGTTGATAGAGAGAATGGATAAGTTTTCCGATTGGGACAATCCGGCATACCAAAACATCCAGGTGTTCCGTGAGTTTGAGAGCAGCATCAGCAGCCATGCACTGGTGAAGACGGTTGGAGCTGGCCGATGACGGTAGCGATCATCGGCGCCAACGGGCAATTAGGAATGGATGTGGTGGCGGCGTTTCAAGAGTCCGGAGAAAGGACTGCCGGGTTGACGCATGCCGATTTAGATGTCTCTTCGCTGGCATCGACGCGAAAGATACTCAGCAGCGTCTTGCCTTCCATAATCGTAAACACAGCGGCGATGCACCACGTCGAGGATTGCGAGAAGGAGCCGGGGCGCGCCTATGAAATCAATGCGCTGGGTGCGCAAAATGTCTCGATAGTGGCGAAGGAACTGAACGCGAAGCTGGTGCACATCAGCACTGACTATGTATTTGACGGTTTGAAAAAAACTCCTTACGTGGAGACCGATGCTACGGCGCCTCTCAATGTTTATGGCAAGAGCAAGCTCGCAGGCGAGACCTTCATTCGGCAAACCCCCGAGAAGTATTTCGTCGTGCGCACGTCAGCGCTCTACGGCAGAAACCCCTGCCGGGCCAAGGGCGGAAGGAACTTTGTGGACCTGATGCTTAAGCTGGCGGGCGAGCGTGACGAACTTCGGGTGGTCGACGACGAGATGGTGAGTCCAACGTCCACTACAGAATTGGCGAAACAGATCGCCTTATTAAGCCGGACCGATAGTTACGGTTTGTATCACGCTACAGCGGAAGGAAGCTGCAGTTGGTATGAATTCGCGAGAACAATTTTCGAGACGACCAACACAAGGGTCAATCTGAAAGTTGCCGCTCCCGGGGAATTTCCGTCAAAAGTGCCGCGACCCAAGTATTCGGTACTCGAGAATCGGGGACTCAAAACACTGAGCTTGAATTCTTTTCGATCCTGGCAAGAAGGGCTGACGCTTTATCTTAGCGGCTCGTCGCGTGCGGCTTAGAGAAAACCGTCACTTGCCTCTGCGCGAGAGATACCCGGAGGGAATGTGTTTCTGCAGATTTGGTGAAACCACGTATGACGAGATTTTGGTCGAGGTTCCTCGAAGCGTTGAGCATGTTCATAGCATGTATCGTCGTTTTTGATTCTAGGCGCATTCATCCGTCCCATCGGATGGCCACTTGGCGAAAATTCATGTTAGGGATGCGGATGGTGTACACGACTCGCCGTGTGCTTACTGGAACATCGCCCAAAATGCACATGGCAATGGCATTGCGGATCCTGGAGTCCGATCCCACGATTCCGGGGGTTGTAATAGAGTGCGGAACATGGAAAGGGGCAACGGCCGCAAACCTCTCGCTAGTTTGCAAGATCGTCAATCGCAAGCTGATCGTGTTCGACTCATTTCGAGGATTGCCCGCGGGCGATTCCCTCGATCGAGAAGCCAAGTACTACAAAGAACATGACTACTGCGGAACACTTGAAGAAGTGAAACAGAATATTTCGCGTTATGGAGATCTTTCCGTCTGCGATTTTCGCCAAGGGTGGTTTGAGAATACTCTCCCGAATCTGCGGGAGCCAGTCGTTGTCGCCTATGTTGATGTCGATTTGGAGTCGAGCTTTGATACCTGCATTCGGCATCTCTGGCCACGGTTGGTGGAAGGCGGAACCATTTTCACCGATGAGTGTGCCTCGACTGATTACTGCGCCTTGTTCTGGTCCGAACGATGGTGGAATGAAAATTTCCAAGCCACGCCTCCGGGTTTGATCGGTTCCGGTTCAGGTCTACCTCTAGGTGGATTTTATCTCGGTCCGGCTAAATTTCGGAGTAGTTATCCCCTGCAAAAGTTCAATTCCGGAGCGTATGCATACAAGGGAATGTCAGGACGGTGGACCTATTACCGCTCGGGACAGGACAAGTAGAGAGCATGTGTATTGCTACTTTCCTCCTAGCATTTCCGTGTTACGGTCCGTAGCTCGACGGAAGGAGCGATGGACTATTGCTTGCCGCGTTTTGGCTCTCCGAGTACAACCTAATCTTAATTAAAGCCGTTGTCGTCGATCCTAAGCTGGCACAATGCCCAAAACAATATTCAGGCCGAGACAAAAGTAACAGCAGGAGAAAATGTTGTACAGCGAGCCGCTAACGATGCAGAATTAAGAGTATGTCTCGGAACCCCTGCATGCGGCGGGGCGATCGGTTCGGAAAAATCTCCGTCGTGCTGGCCGGAGAGTCTGAACAAAAGATTCGGTCAATGGGAGAAGTTTGCACGTCGTCGCAGGAACCCTCCAAAGTTCTTTCCCCTGTCTTCGTTGAGTAGAAAGCGGAACGGTGTACGGTCGGAACTCGGTCCGGAAAGAGCCAAACAGAATGCGCCCGAAAATTAAGAAATCCTTCGAAATTCTTCGATGACGCGTCGGGTGCCGATTCGATCGAGTTCTTTGCAAAGAGATCTGATTTTCTCCGAGCGGCGATGATGCTCGTGCAGCTGAGAAGAAGTCAGAGGCATCGGCTGTCTGAAGTTGTCAATTTGGAATCGAATCAGTTGCTGGATCTCCTCTTCGATGACATGGGGAATGGTCATAACAACCTCGCGCGGCATTGTAGCCCAGAAATACTGGCGCTGGCACGGACTGGCCGACTTTTAACAGAGTCGTAACAATATCGATTATCTCGCACTGACTTTTGCCATTCGAGCGAAGACAATTCCATACAAAAGCCTCACCCCCTCGCCTTATAATTTCTCGCATCATGCAAGCGCTCGTTCGCAACCTTCGTTTCGCCTGTCGGATACTGGCTAAGAATCCTGGATTTGCGTTGGCAGCGATTATCACTCTGGCGGTGGGAATCGGCGCCAACACCGCTATTTTCACCGTGACCAGCGCGCTTCTGCTGCGGCCATTTCCTTATCGCGAGCCCGATCAACTCGTCAGTGTAACCGAGCAAAACGACGGTAAAGCCCGCCCTGGCACGTTGCTCTGCTACGAACTGGTGCGCGACTCCAACCGCTCGTTCGAGTCGGTCGCGGTATGGGCGAACGACAACCTCAATCTCACCGGCTCCGGCGAACCGTTGCAGGTGCCGGTAGCGCGGGTGTCGCCAGGTTTTTTCTCCATGCTGGGAGTGCAGCCCGAGTTGGGAAGACTCTTTACCGAAGATGAAGGACGTCCCGAAGGCAAGCCGGTAGTGGTCCTCAGCGATGCGATGTGGCGCAGTCGTTTTAACGGTGATCCGAACATCATCGGCCGAACGGTGACGCTCGATGCTGCTCCATCGACCGTCGTCGGTGTACTGCCCGGCAATATTCAGTTTCCCTTCGTTGGCCGCTCCGACATTTGGACGCCCCGCTATTTCGAGTTTTCGTTGATGACAGCGCAGCGCCTGCGCTCGGGCGTGGGCTATCTCGAGATGGCGGCGCGACTGCGCCCAGGGCTCACGTTGGCGCAAGCGAACGCCGAGCTCGCCGTGCTTAGCGAGCGCTATCGAAAACAGTACCCCACGGCGCCCGACGCCGATGCCTCGACCGTCCTGTCGGCAGAGAGCCTGCGCAACCTGGTTGTGGCCGACGCGCGCGGCAAAGTGTTAGTGCTTTCCGCCGCTGTCGCAGTGGTGCTGCTGATTGCCTGCGCCAATGTCGCGAGCTTGCTCCTTTCACGGGCGCTCGCTCGAAAAAAAGAAATTGCCGTGCGCACGGCGCTGGGCGCCAGCCGCGGCCGGCTGGTGGCGCAACTTCTCACCGAGAGCATGCTGCTCGCGCTCTCGGCGGGCGTGCTCGGCGTGGGATTGAGCTGGGCCACCACGCGGGCATTGGTTACCTGGGGAGCAAGCCAGATTCCGGAAGGAATCCCGATCGGCGTCGATGTGCGTGTGCTGCTTTTCACCCTCGCCGTTTCGGTCGTCGCCGGAATCATTTTCGGCACCTTTCCCGCGCTGCAGCTTGCGCGAACTAATCCCAATACAACTTTGCGCGATGAAGGCCGCGGCATTTCCACCGGGCACATGCGCGCGCAGATGAAGAATTTGCTCGTCGTAGGACAGGTGGCGTTGTCGCTGCTGCTCTTCATCGGCGCCGGACTACTGCTGCGCAGCTTCGTGCAACTGCTGCGCGTTGATCCCGGCTTCGATGCCGAGAATGTACTCACCATGAATCTATCGTTGCCCACGGTGAAGTACGCCAAAGCAGAGCAACAGATTGCGTTCTTTGACGAAGTCGTTCGCCGCGTCTCGGCGCTGCCCGGAGTGCGCACCGCCGCGACCTCCGCCACATTGCCGCTGCACTGGATACGCGTCACTCCGGTATTGCCGGAGGGCCAACCGGATGTGTCACTGCCGCAACGCCCCTTCGTTGACATCGAAGCCATCAGCCCGCAGTGGTTCCAGACGTTACGGGTTCCGCTGCGCGGCGGCCGCGCCTTCACTGCCGCGGACAATGCCGATTCGCCGAAGGTCGTAATTGTGAATGAAACCTTCGCTCGCCACTTCTGGCCCAACCAGAATCCGATTGGCAAGCATATTGTCGTGGGGCGTGCGGCGGTTCCGTCGGAAGTAATTGCCGTCGCCGCGGATATAAAGAATAAAGGCATTGACCAGGACACGCAGCCGCAGCTGTATCTCCCGTTTCCACAGTTGCCCTGGGGAGATATGAATCTGCTGGTGCGGACCGCCGTCGAGCCGCGCAGCATAATCTCCGCCGTGCGGGCGCAGATCGCGGTGGTCGACCCCGACCAGCCTGTTACCCATATTCAGACCGTCGATGAAATCATGGACGAGTCGCGCTCGCAGCCGCGTTTCACCATGCTGCTGCTCGGCGTTTTTTCCGCCACTGCGCTCGCGCTTGCGATCATCGGAATCTACGGCGTGCTGTCATATTCGGTGGCGCAGCGCCGGCAGGAATTTGGCATCCGCCTCGCGCTCGGCGCGGAACATGCCGACATTCTGCGCCTGGTGGTGCGCCAGGGACTTACGCTGGCGGTTGCGGGAATTGTTGTGGGCTTGATATCGGCGCTCGTGCTGACGCGCCTGATGTCGAGCATGCTTTACCATGTCGGATCGCTCAACGTCATAACTTTTCTTTTTACGCCGCTGCTGTTTCTTTGCATCGCCATACTCGCCAGTTATTTGCCCGCGCGGCGTGCCATGAAAGTTCATCCCATAGAAGCACTAAAGTGAGAGCACTGAAATGGCGGAGAAGGGTTGAAGCGGAGAGTGCAATTACTTGCACTAATGGCCGTTTTCATTCACCCTACTTTAACGTGCATCCCCGCTCTGGATCATGCTATTCTGGCGCTCTTCTCCCGCTGCTAACTTAGGAGGAGTTTCATATTGCGCCCTCTCGCGTTCTCTCTTCTGCTCGTTCCCGTTGTGGCCGTTTGCCTGTTTGCCCAAGGCGTCCAACCCTACCCAGCGGCCATCACCAATCGTGATTTCTATCCCAAGACTCCGATGACTCCGCCCGCTGCTAATACCGTTTTCCAGGATCCCGATCTCGGCGGCACCATGGTTCGCATCACCGACGAAAACACCAATGTGAAGTTGTTTAATGATTTTTTCTTCAATCCTGACAGCGACGTCAATGAGTGGGCTATGGACGACAGCAAATTCTATGTAGTCGCCGGAGGCGATTCGCTGAATCTCGCGTTTGCCTTCGATCCCGACACCATGACCGTCAGCCCGCTTCCCGGCGCCAGTTCCAGCGGAGCGTTGGCCGTGCCCCTGCGCGAAGGTCCCACCTTCAGCTTTGTCGATCCCGACCTGATGTATGGCACGTCGCTCAAAGAGCCTCTGACCATCACCACCTACCGGTTCTCAACCGGCAAGACCACGCCACTTTACGACACCACGAACTGCGCCACCGAGCCGCCGCTGGTCGCTGGCCCGACGCAATCGAGCAGCGACTCGACCGTCTCGAATAATGATGGCCGCGTGGTCATTTCCGCGGGCGGAAACTCCGCCGGCCATCGCCCCTTCGTGATCGTGTACGACCAACAACTCGGCTGCCGCTGGTATAACACGCAGACCGGTCAAATTGGGGGAGCGTGGGGGCTGGTCGGCCAAGTGTCGACTCCCGATCGCTATAACGTCAACCACGTGAAGATCTCCGGCAACGGACAGTACGTAAGAATCGGCGTAGCGAGATTCGGCTTCTATGTCTGGGATGTTACAACCTTGAACGTCGCGCCCTGCGACTTCGAGAAGCCCGGTCCAGATTGCAGCGGCTACGGAGCCGTCGGCAATAGCTCCTACATTAACGCGCCTGACATTCTTGATGAATTGAATGCGTTCTCGCGTCCGCTTGGAGATCTCACAAATTTTATTCCTCTAATCAGCCCTTTCCCGCAACCTTACTATAAGGGCATGGAGAAGGCCTGGGCCTGGAGTAACGGAGCTTTGAGCGGCAACGTGCCCGTCTGCGGTTCGACTTACAGCCCCCATGGTGACGAAGAAGTCAAACAGCCTTTTGACGGCGAAGTGTTCTGCATGGAAACCGACGGCCTTGCCCCGACCATCTGGCGCTTCGCGCACAACCGCGCCGTGTGGAACCCGAAGTTTTATTGGAGCCAGCCTTACGGCTCTATCTCGATCGATGGACGATTCTTCAGCTTTTCCTCGAGTTGGGATTTGCAGCTGGGAACTTTTTGGGACGGCGATCCGCGATCCGATGTTTGGATTGTGCGCTTGCAGTAAGAGCCGCGGTAGCAGTCACAAGCACAACATAATATGGACTGGCGCCGGTTGCGGCGCCAGTTTTTTATGCGCTACGTTTGCTTGCGCGAGACGATAACCCACACCGTGCCGCGCCCCGTGCAGAACCGGCACGTATCTTCGCCGAGCGACTTACCCGTGCCGCGGCATTCCAGGCATTGTGCGACCAGGTGCAACTCCTGCAATGAACTTTCGGGAAGCTTCGAGGGATCTTTAAATACCTCGGCGTTATGTGTCGCCTTGAGCCAGAAGACTAACTTGCCTTCCAGGTCTTCGCGTTCCTTCGTAGTAAGTTGAGCGCAGCATTGCGGCCACCACTTAGGAATGCATCCATAACAAACCAGCTTGCCGGTTGCATCGAAGAGCGCTCCCGGCTCAGCCCGCCGATAGAACTTCCGACACCAGTGGCAGGCGTTGACTCCGAGCAGCTCGAACGCCTCCTTCAGCCGATCAAGCTCGGATTGCTGGCGCGCCAGCACGTCGTCCATGGTTAACTCGGAAGCTGGCTCGGATTGGTCAGGCATAGGTTCGCTATTACCTACAAATATTGATGTTCAGGATACGACTATCAGGATACACAATCCGCCGGTCGACAGTCAGCGCCGCAAGAAAAAGGGCACGTCCGAAGACGTGCCCAAGCGGGTGAAGGTCATCCTGCGGACTAATCCGTTACCGTCAAGGTGAATGTAGTGGTGTGTTGGATTCCGCCCTCGGTTACCGTAACCGTGATCGTAGGACTACCGGCGGGTGTCGGCGTCTGCAAATTAACGGTAGCTGTACCCGGACTGGCCGCCCCCGCAGCTGTCGCGGTGACTTGCACATTTGCTGGAGATGGAAGCGTAGCCGGGGCTGTGTAGAGCCCAGTCGTCGAGTCAATCGTGCCGTTCGCGCTTCCGCCCGTTACCGCCCAACTAACAGTCTGACTGGACGAGTTGCTGACCGTCGCCGAAAACTGCTGCGTCTGGGCGGGCGCTCCCGCGAGACTTGGATAGAGCGTGCTCACCGAACTCGGGCTAACCGTGACAACCGCTGGCGGCGGCGTTGATGAGCTGCCTCCACCGCAGGCTACCAGGAATCCCGTGATGGTCAAGGCCAGACAGAGTCCGACGATCTTATAGCGGCGCGGCAAGCCACCGAACAGCCCCACCATTACTATGCCCGCGAGTGGCAGGCTTAGCGGTAGCCACAACTGCTGCTGATGGCTGGTGAGTTTGCGCAGAGTCTCTCCACGCTTAGCTCCGCCCGCAGCGCCCGTGAATGGACCTGCGGTTTGAACCGTGATCGTTACAGTTTGGCCTCCGGTACCTGAACCGATCTGGGTCGGGCTGAACGAGCAGGTCGCGCCCGTCGGCAGACCTGACGTGCACGCGTAGGTTATGTTGCTGGTGAAGTTGCCTCCGCCGACCGGCGCGAGCGCCATCGTGGTCGTGGTATATTCCCCGGCCTCGGCGCTCGCAGGATTCGTGAGCGTTGGCGGAACGGTAAAGTCCTGGCTGACTGTGAGCGCAACCGAAGTGGTCGCAGTGAGGCTGCCAGATGTGCCAGTGATGGTCACCGTCGTCGGGCCGCCGGCCGCAGCTGAACCGCTCGCCGTGAGGGTCAGAGTGCTCGTGCTAGTGGTGCTGGATGGGTTGAAGTTTGCGGTGACGCCGCTCGGCAGACCAGAGGCAGCCAAGGCTACGCTGCCACTAAATCCGCCCTGATCGGCTACCGTGATAGTGCTCGTCCCTCCTGCGCCGCCCGGAGCAATCGAAACGCTTGTGGGCGCGGCGGAGAGCGTAAAGCTGGCCGAGGCCACAACGATGCTCACCGCGGGCGAGCTTTGTGTGACGGCCGCGTAATTTCCGTCACCAGCGTAGGTGGCAGTGATCGCATACGTTCCGGATGCGCTGAGCGAAGTGGTCAGGCTGGCGCCAAGTGCGGCTGTGATGTTCGTGTTGATGTTTCCGTTCACCGGCGAAGCAGTAACCGTGCCCGTCAGCGGCGTTCCATTGGCCAGAAAGACAACTGTGCCTGTGGGCGCCACGCCGTAACTGGATGTGCTGGTGACCGTGGCGGTGAGCGTGAATTGTTGCCCGGTATTCACCGAAGTCAGGGTCGAGGCCAGATTGGAGATAGCGGTGGCCGCCTTGCTGACGGTCACGGTAGTGCTCGTATTACTTGTCTTGTAACTCGCATCACCGCTGTAAGTCGCGACCAGCGTGTGTGACCCTCCGGTGAGTTGGATCGACTGATCTTCGGTGTATCCGAAGCTGTTAAGTTTGTAGGGGCTCGCGTCTAGCGGACTGCCGTTGTCGGTGAAGCTGATTGTGCCGGTAGGACAGGCAATCTCGCCCTCAACTTCCGAAGTGCAGTAGTTCCCTCCGGAATTCAACACGTCGGCCCGCAGCAAATACGCATCAGACTCCCCAGTGCCGTACACGACCGAGTTCGTGGTTCCGCTTTCTGTGACTACGCCCGGCATCGACACCGAGCTGTTCTCCGGGTTGACAGTGACGTTTGCCGACGGAGTGGAGTAACTGGCGCCGTAGGTAGTGTCCCCTTCGTAGTGCGCGATGATCTTATAAGTCCCACCCGGCAACAAGGTGGTCGGCCAGGTGACGGTGCCGCCGCTTAGCGTGTTCCAGTCGATGCCGGGATTGCCCGGTGTACCAGGACTGACCAGCAGAGCAACGTCGCCGGTTGGGGTGCCGGAGCCAGAGGTTGGAGCCGCAGTGACTTTGACCGACACAGAAGCTCCATGCGTGATGTTCACGGCTGAACCGCCATTCAGTTGCAAAGTGGTGGTCGAGGGAGTGAATGAGACTGCTGTCCAGTCATTGACCAGATTTGCAGCGTCTACGGATCCCAAACCGGTGACGAGATCGTAATGAGTCGCGGTGTTGTACCCGGAAAGTACGCCAACCTGGTATGAGCCCGTAGTGGTGCAGTTTGGCGAGTCGACCACGCAAGGCATCGCGTTGGTTGAACCCGCCGGAACATCGTGAAAGGCAGTGGGTTCTTTCGAAATCAAGTTATACAACACCAGGTTCGCGATGCCCTGTGGCGAGCCTGTCTTCTGGTTCACCAGCGCCATGATTCCCGCGAAAGCAGGCGAGGCAACGGAAGTGCCGCCGTAGCCCTGAAGATCACTGTCCGGATTCGTCACGTCACAGCTTCCCGAAGGACTAGCGTCGGATTGGCAAATGAGATAAAAGCTCCCCAGGAAGCCATTGCTGGCGAAGAGCGAAACGTCAGGCATGTCGCGAGCGGTGTCATTCGGAATTCCAGCTCCCGTCTGCCACGTTGGTTTCGTCCACACCACGCTCGCGCCGCCACTGCCGCCTCCGGGGGCAAGGTCATCGAGGTCGGAGTTGCAGACCGCCTCGGTGGTCGAGCCGTACGTCCCTAATGTAATCCACAAGGCATTGGTGCACGAATCGTTCCAGGAAGTTTCTGGGATGTACGTATTGTTCTTCACGGATTGTTGGGTGATTGGCTGGTTAGTTGAATTCCAGTAAGTTGACCAGGTGTTGTACTCATTGAAATCGGTACCGCCGACGGCGACGTTGAACCAGGAAGAACCCAATCCGTTCACGTTCAATCCATATTGAGCCGGAGAATTGACATTGTCATCATCGCAACCGGCAGCGCCGTTGTCGCCCGTCGAAATCATGACGGTGATGCCCTGCGCGGCGGCCTGCTCCCACATGAAACTGTAAAATTCGACGCCGCTCACGCCCAGGCTGGCTTCGCACTCTCCATAGCTTTCGCTCATGACCGTTGCTAGGTTATTGTCGACGATGTCGATGGCTGACAGATCAATGCCGTAGTCAGTTTCCGTATCTTCGGAAGTGTCGAAGAGGATAGTGGCGCCCGGCGCGACGGCGCCCGACCACTGCGTGTCGATATCTGCCTCGGGCTCGTCGCCGTCGGCGTTGAGTTCGGGACAAGGACCGTTACACCTGATGTTGAGGGTGGGCATGGGAACACTAATGCCATTAACGGTCGTGCCCAACCCAAAAAGACTCCAGAAGGTAGGGGCATCGTCTGGGTTGATATAGGTGTCGCCGACGATGGCGATGGTCTGGTCAGTGCCGTTGATCCCAGCACTCCAAAGCGGGAGAAGATCGTAGATGTTGGCGAAATCATAGGGACCCAGCGCGTAGCACGTGTCGCTGCCGCAGCCAAAGGTGAATTCTGGTTTTGGCGTGGTTAGCTGCCTGGTCTTTAGCGAATAGCTTCCGACGCGGCTATTCTGGGCCTTCCTGCCGAAGCCGTTCAACGAATTCACCCCCGCGACAGCCGGCACGAGCGCTGTCGGAATCGAGGGGTTGCTACTGTTGGCCCAATGCGGCTGCCCGTTGACCACATACTTGTGGATCGCCGTACCGAAGGCCTGCTTCACCTGCCCAGCCGTGCCCGAGAACTCGATGACGATGCGACCATTGCTCACCTGCGCGACCTGAAATCCGCTTTGCTGCAGCCAGTTGGTTACGGCGGCGATATCGGAATCAGAGGGGCCGAACTGGGTACCGAATTCGGACGGTGTCAAAAATTTGTGATAGTTGGACGAGTTCTTGTTCTGCTGATTTTCGATCAGGCGTCGCAGAGCCGTCTCCTGTTGCGAACTGCGCTTCAGCACCAGCATCATGCGATGCAGGACGAGATCGGACGGCGCTTCTCCCTGATCGTATTGGGCGCGAGCCAGCGGATGAACGTTGCCCGTCAAAACGGTGCGTACGGAGTTATCAATCGGTTGGGTAATCAGCGCGGGTGGCTGCTGGGCCAGCAGCGGACTGGCAATCACTAACAGACAAACAATGACGGCCGCAAAAAAAACCATCAAAAGGGTACACCGGTGCAGCCGGGCCGAACGCGTAGGTCGCATGGTTACTCCGTACCGCTAACAGAAGTTGTTGGGGGAACTGACTCGGAAGCATTATCCATGCTTCTCCTTGTCTGAGCAAGTTATTCCTGCTGGGGTTGTATGGCGAGGAACTATTTCATTGGCGTGGTGACAAGAAATTGACAGTTACTGGCGTGCGCGGCCAGGCACACTCTGGCTGCGGGCAACGAGTATTTCCACGCGAGCGACGAGTATTTGCCGCTCCCAGGCTAGACTTCGGCTAATTCTTCTTCGAGTAACTGCTTGTTATACAGGTCGGTGTAATAACCGTTGCGGGCGATGAGTTGGTCGTGGGTGCCGAGTTCTACGATGCGTCCCTGATGGAGGACGGCGATGGCGTCGGCGTTGCGCACGGTCGAGACGCGGTGGGAGATGAAGATGGTGGTGCGTCCGCGCATGATTTCGCGGAGGTGGTTGAGGATTTTATCTTCGGTGTGCGTGTCGACGCTGGAGAGCGCGTCGTCGAGAATCAGGATGCGCGGGCTGCGCAGCAGGGCGCGGGCGATGGCGGTGCGCTGCTTCTGGCCTCCGGAGAGCGTGATGCCGCGCTCGCCGACGGTCGTGTTGTAGCCCTCCGGGAAACTCTCGATATCCTGCGCAATGTTGGCGGCTTCGGCGGCGGCTTTGATCTCGTCGAGCGTCGGAGTGGCGTCTTCGCGGGCGATGCCATAAGCGATATTTTCGCGGATGGTGTCGCTGAAAAGAAACGTCTCCTGCGGAACGAATCCGATGTTGCGGCGGAGAGCGTCGAGCGGGAATTCGCGAACGGGGCGGTCGTCGATGAGAACGGTGCCGGGAGCAGCGTCGTAGATGCGCGGAATCAGATCGACTAAGGTCGTCTTGCCCGAGCCGGTGGGGCCAACAATGGCGAGACTCGATCCGGCAGGGATGCGCAGGTTGATGTCTTTAAGAACCGCGGTGCCGTTGTAGGCGAAGTTGAGGTTGCGGAATTCGATCGCGCCAACGACATCGGGTGATCGGGTGATCGGACCGTTGGGTGATTGAAGAGGAAAATCGCGCTCTGCCAGGGTCTGATTTTCAGATGACCCAATTGCTGTCTCGTCCTTGATCTCGGGCTGCTGCGAAAGGATTTCTTCGATCCGCACCATCGACGCGGTTCCGCGCTGGAAGATGTTGATAACCCATCCGAGTGCGATCACTGGCCAGGTTAGCTGCATCATGTAGGTGTTGAAGGCGACGAAATCGCCGACCGACATTCTCCCGTTTATCACTTCACGTCCGCCCATCCACAGCACAATGACGACGGCAGCTCCGAGCATAAGTTCGAGCGTCGGCCAGAGCATGCCCATCAGCCGGACCAGGCCGAGACTGCGGCGAATGTATTCCTGGTTGGCATTCTCGAATGCCGCGATCTCAGACTGCTCCTGCACATAGGCGCGGATGACCCGAGCGCCGGAAAAGTTTTCCTGGGCGCGAGCTGAAATGTCCGAGAACATAGCCTGAATGCGTTCGAAGCGCTCGTGAATGCGGCGGCCGAAGTATTGGATGATGATGCTGGCGATGGGCAGCGGCAGAAAGGCGAAGATAGTGAGCTTGGGACTGATGGCGAGCATGAAGCCGAGCGCGCCGGCGGTGAAGACAATGGTGTTGGCCGAGTACATGATGGCCGGACCGAGCAGCATGCGGACGGCATTCAGGTCGTTGGTGGCGCGCGCCATGATATCGCCGGTGCGGTTGCGCTGATAGTAGGAGTAGGACAGGCGCTCAAGATGCGCGAAGAGGTCGTTGCGCAGATCGAATTCGATATCGCGGGAAATGCCGATGACTACCCAGCGCGTAAGAAACTGGAAGATTCCTTTGATCAGAGCGATGGCAATGATGACGAGCGAGTAAGTAAGAAGTTTGTGGCGTGTAACTCCGGTATTAAGATCGTTGATGGCGCGACGCAAGACCTGCGGAAAAAGAATCCAGACGCCGTTATTAAATAAGACGCAGAGCCCGCCCGCCAACAGACCGTTGCGGTGACGCTTGAGATAGGGAACTAGGGGGCGTAGCTTCTTCGGCACCATGATCTTGATAAGCGGTAGTGTTTCTTGATGAGATTGTAGCAGCGCGGGGTGCGGATTTTCGCAGCGAAGGAGCCAGGAAAATAAAGGCGGCAGTGAGCAGTAGCGCGGTCCAAAGCGACAGTATGCCGGCGGCGAACATCAACCCTGAGTAGAGCAGATCGGCGCGTTCCATTCGCTTGCTCCATTCCTGCATTCTTCAATGCTATTTTCTGAAGAAGCAGAAAAAGGCCGGGCGAGGATGGAGGTTTCCTTTTACTTCCTCACCCGGGTCGGAGAGAGCCTTTTCGGAAGACGCGGCTGCCCGCGGCTCCGGAGATGAGACCAGCCCACCTCTTAGAAAAAAGCTAGTTCGAAGGCGGCGCTTGATGCTTGCTCATGCGCGCCTCATGATTGGCCTCGATCTGAGCCAGCTTCGCTTTCTGATCGGCGGTCAAAATCTGCATGATTTCCGACTTAATGCGCTCGTGCTCGACCTGCAGATCGATCATGGTCTGAGAATTCTGCGTAGCCAGCGCGCGCGTTTTATTTTCGTCGAATGGGCCACTAGCTTCGAGAGCCTTCATGGCTTGGTGGTTCTGCTTCATCTGCTGCATCAGCGGCTGAAGCGTGGGCTTCTCTTTTTCAAAGATGGCTTTAACCTGGGCGTGTTGATCGCTGGTCAAGTCAAGCTGCCTGAGCATACGGTGAAATTCGCCGCCCGGGCCACCACGACCGTGCATACCTTGAGCGATCGCAGCTGTCACCGCAAGCATCACAGCGGCGCCGATAATGAGAATGCGGTTACGAGTAGATTTCATTGGCACTCCTTTTGGGTCGTTCAAATCTTGTAGGGGGTTCGGGAGTCATCCCGACCGTCGTACACAGATAAGAACACTTTTTTAGAAAAGAAGAGGTAAAGAGTCGGTCAATCGCGGTAAAGTTTTGTAAAGAGCAAACAAACGCTTTTGGCTATTCGCTTTTAGCTAAGAGCTAATGACCGAGAGCGAAAAAAGTTTTGCCCCTAATCACAAATCTTTACCATATTCGGCCCACCGAAGGTGTTTAGATGAATAAGCGAATGGATCACGTACTCATTGTCGACGACGACGTCGAGTTGTGCGGGCTGGTGCAGGAGTATCTGACCGCCGAAGGCTTCAGCCTCAAGGCGGTTCACGACGGCGAAAAGGGATTGCAGGCGGCGCTTACGAACGAATACACGCTGGTGGTGCTTGATGTGATGCTGCCCGGGATCAATGGCTTCGAAGTGTTGCGTCGCATTCGCAGCGTATCGAAGATTCCCGTGCTCCTTCTCACCGCGCGCGGTGAAGATGTCGATCGCATCGTGGGACTCGAAATCGGCGCCGACGACTATCTACCGAAGCCATTCAATCCGCGCGAACTGGTGGCGCGTATTCGTGCCATCCTGCGACGCACAAGTCCGGTTCGTGCGGCTGATGTCGTCCCGGAAGTGCTGAGTGTGGGCGATGTCGAACTCGATCCTGCGACCCGAAGCGTGTCGCGAGCGGGCCAGCCAATCGATCTGACTTCGGTGGAATTCAATCTGCTGGAAGTGTTGCTGCGTGAGGCGGGGCGAGTGGTAACGCGCGAGCGCCTCGTCAATGCCGTGCTCAGCCGGAAATTCATGCCCTTCGATCGCAGCATTGACATGCACGTAAGCAAGGTGCGGCGGAAGCTGGGCGACTCCGAAGAAGATGGCGACCACATCAAGACGATTCGAGGTGTGGGATATATGTTTGCGCGGCCGGCGAAGACGAAAAAGTGAGTAGGCTACAAGCCGCGAGCTACGAGCCGCGAGCAAGCGTTTTCGCGCGAGGTTCCTGGTCCAAGCTCGCAGCCCGCAGCTCGTAGCGTAATTTTGTTCTATCGAAAAGATGAAGAGCCTCTTTCTTAAGATTTTTCTGTCGTTCTGGGCAGCCCAGGTGCTGTTCGTGGTGCTGGCTATTCTGGCCACGATCGCGCTGAGTCCGGCGCGCCACGGTATTGAGAATGAGAGTCCGCAAATCCTGGCGGAAGCGGTGAACGCGTACCAGAGCGGTGGAGAGCACGCCGCCCACGAATACGTCGAAGAACTCTGGCGAACGAAGCAGGTATCGGCTTCGGTCTTTGATCCGTCGGGTCATGAGATCACAGGACGGAGGCGTCGCATAGAGGATTTTCGGCCAGGTGGACCACCTCCCGAGAGTTCCCTGCGCGGCGGACCGCCGCGTCACCGTGGCTGGCTCGATTATCTGCTGCCCGATCGCGTGATCCGGCAGGCGCTGACGTTGGATGGGAAACGCTACACACTGGTGCTGGTGATGCCGCCGGGGCCAAGGGTATTTTTCGGGCCGCATGACATCCCATTGCTTGGAATTGCCATCGCCATCATCACTTCAGGATTGATGTGCTATCTGCTGGCCTGGTCGATTACGAGTCCGGTGACGCGTTTGCGGCAGGCGGCACAGAGCCTGGCGGCTGGGGATTTGAGTGCGCGCGCGGGCGCTCCGGCCGGCGGTCGCCACGACGAACTGACGGAGCTGATGCGCGATTTTGATCGCATGGCGGAACGCATAGAGGGCCTGGTGGATGCACAATCAAGGCTGCTGAAAGATGTTTCGCATGAACTACGATCTCCGCTGGCGCGGCTGAGTGTGGCGCTCGGACTGGCGCGGCAGAAAACTAGCGCGGACGTTGCTCCCGAGCTCGAGGCTTCGCTCCAGCGGATCGAACTCGAAGCCGATCGTCTGAATCAGCTGATCCAGCGTCTGCTGACCATCGCCCGTCTGGAGTCGGGCACCGACGGCCTGCGCAAGAGCAGCCTCTCACTGCTGGAATTGGTCAAGCAGGTAGCGCGCGATGCCGAATATGAAACACCGGAGCGAGGTTGCAGAGTTACCACCGATGCGGCGGCCAGAGCCACGACGAATGGCGACGCCGCTGACAAATTCATGGTTGAGGCCGATCCCGATCTGCTGCGCAGCGCGATAGAGAATGTCGTAAGGAACGCAACGCGCTATACTGCCAAAGGTACGACGGTGGAGGTGCGACTGGAACGGCAGCAGGCTGCGGACGGACAGCCAGAAATTGTGGTTCGCGTGCTTGACTCCGGTCCCGGTGTTCCCGACGAAGCGCTGCCCAAGATCTTTGAGCCCTTTTATCGACTGGACGATGCTCGCAACCGGCAAACCGGGGGCGCGGGTTTGGGACTGTCGATTGCAGATCGAGCGATCAGGCTGCACGGCGGGCAACTTCGCGCATCCAACCGAAACGAGGGTGGGTTAGAGGTCGAAATGCGGATTCCGGCTGCTGCCGGGTTTGCTCTTCCCGCTCATTCCTGATACAAAAATTAATTTCAGCCACAAGCTTCGGTTTCCGGAACAACTGGCAGGGAAGCGCCTGTGGACGAGAAGCGGCTGACTACCCCAATCGGCGAAAAGCGCGGCGATGGGGATTCCTCGGAGAATAGAGAATAGATGTCGAGAAAATTAGGCGGAGTGGTGGCGCTAGCGGGTGCGTGTGCGCTGAGTCTGTTTTTGTTGAGTTGCGGCAGTTCTTCGTATCGGCCAGCGGGAGTCCTATACGTGCTGACTCAGGGAGAAGGTGGCACCGGAAATTTCGTGAGCTCGTTCTCCATCGATCTTTACAGCGGAAACCTCTCGCTGATCAATTCCGTTTCCGATGCCAACACCTGCCCCACATTGCAGAACACACCGCCGGTGGCCTGCGGCATTCCGGTGAATATCGTGATGGGTCCGGGCGGCACGACGGCCTTCGTTCTGAATCAGGGTGTGCCATGCCAGCCAGCACCTTCCGGCTTGACCTGTGCAATCGATTCGCAGACCGGAGTAGCGACCGTCTCCGTTCCACCGACCATTTACCCATATACCGTCAACCAGGATGGCAGTCTGTCGAAGCCGGGCATAGCGGTGCCGTTGAACAACCCCACCAGCTCTCAAGACACAGAAGATGACGCGGCTTCGGCGATCTTCATGGGGCGCGATACAGCAGGACAGTTTTTGTTTGTGCTCGACAAAGGCTCTTCCCCAAGTCCTTCCAATGGTTTCCTGCAAAATTGCCCCGGTCCTTTCCCGACTCCAGGCACGAACTTCACGGCTTGTCCGTCGATCTCGGTGTTCACCATGCAGGCCGGATCAACCACTCTAACTTTGGCCAGTGGCAGTCCTTTTTACCTGAGCAAGGTTCCGAGTGCGCTCTCGACAATTACGTTCACGCCGGTAGGAGGTTCGTCCGAAGAGCTTCTCTTCGTCACCAACAACCACGACCTCAATCAGAGCGAACATTACGACAATACGGTTAGCATCTATCAGGTGAGTCAGTCGGGCGTTCTGACCGAACAAGTCGGTTCGCCATATCTCGTCGCGGCCGTCGATCCCATCTCGGTGCAGGCGGTCAATACCAACCCGATGGACGAGGAGACCGGTGGCGTCTTTGTCTATGTCGGCAGCCAGAACAACAATGCCGGTCAGCTTTATCCGTTCGAGATTTGCACGGTACAAAATACAACTTGCCTCACCCAGCAGGACGTGACCAACAATCTGATGCTGCCGCTGGTGCAGCCGTGCTCCTCACCCCCTTGCCCTAATGTCGCCCCCACTTCGGCAGGATCATATCCGGGCCAGATGGCGGTCGATCCCACCAATAATTTTCTCTACGTGGCCAGCGCATTTTCCAGCCAGCTTTTTGCCTTTCACATGAATACGTCGGCGGGCACGTTGAGTCCGCTCGCGCCAGCTTACGAGCCCACCGGAACTGACCCCGTATCGATGGTGCTGTTGCCCAGCGTAAATAGCGTCGGCCAGAATTTTAACGGCTACGGTCAGTTCATCTTTGTGTCGAATAATGGCTCGAGTAACATCACGGGCTTTACGCTAAACACAACAGACGGGGCCTTGGGCAATCCGATCACGGTAATCGCACCAGCGGCGCCGACTGGCATGGCAATCCAATAGAAACCAATCGAGTGATCGGATAATGGGGGCACGGTGAACGAAGGTCAAAGCATTGACTTTGATTGCCCAGTGACCCAATCGCCAGATCACCCGGTCCCCACCCCGCTTACGTTGGCATGCGCAGGATTAAATACCCTCCGATAAATCCGAAGACCAGATCCGGTGACCAGGCGGCGACCGCGGGCGGAAGTTGGCTAAGATTGCCCATGGCCTCAAATAGGCCGTTGATCGTCCAGTAGACAACACCAATGCCGATGGCGGTCGCGACTCCCGCAACCGCTGAACGCTTGCCCGCCGAGAGCGCGAAAGGAATGGCGAGCACCGCCATCACCAGGGTGATCAGCGGGTAGGCAATCTTCTTTTGCAGTTGCACGCGCAGACGCACCACGTCAAAGCCGCTCTCCTCCAGATCGCGGATGTAATTGCGCAACTCGTCATAGCTCATCTCCGACGACTGCTTAATTTCCTTCTTGAAGTAGGCGGGAGCTTCCGCCAGTTCGGGATAGGTAGCCACGTCAAATTTGCGGTAGTGGTCGATGGCAGAGCCTTTCAGGCTGCGTTCCCACCCTTCCTCGTAAATCCAGCGGCCCATGGAGTCGGACCAGTGGGCCCGGACGGCAGAAATGCGGTGCGTGATTTGAAACGTATGCGGGTCGAACTGAAACACCGAGACGCTATCGAAAATATTCCGGTCGGGGTCGAAAAATTGATAGTAGTAGATATCGGAGTGCTGGCCGAAGATCCATTTGCGATCGGGACGAAGATACGTTTGCGCCGGCTTGCCCTTGATCTGATTGCGCAGCGCATCCTGCCGCTTGTTGGTGTAAGGAAGGTAGAGTTGGTCGGAAAGAAAGAGCACGCCCGCAACCATGGCCGACGCGATCAGCACAGGAATGATGATGCGGTAAAGGCTGATGCCGGTAGCCTTGATCGCTGTGATTTCATTCGATCGCTGTAGCAATCCAAATGTGACCAGCACCGCCAACAGCATACTGAGCGGCGTCGTACTGTAAAGAAAATAAGGCACAACGTTCAGCAAGTATTCGCCGACGGTAAGCGGCGAAATCTGATTGCGCAAAATATCGCTCAGTAATTCGAAGAGCGTGAAGACCAGCAACAGCGTCAAAAAGGCCGCGACAATCAGCGCAAAATAGAGCGCAAAGCCGCGCAACACATAATCGTCGAGGATGGTGGGGAAGTGCAGATTGAACAGGCGCCGCCGGGTGGCGCGACTGACGCCCACGCCAACACGCATCGTAGTCCGCGCCGAATCGCCATTCTGCGTCATCGCTTTGGCCTTCGCCGTTGCCTCCGGCGATGAAGACTTGAACCATGAAACCTTCAACCACGAACGCAGCCCAGCCAGTTCGATGGGACGGCGCTCCGATTGCCAAAGCAGGAAAACTCCTCCCACGAGGAAAACAAAGTCGGCGAGCCAGACGCCGGCAGCCGGTGAGAGTCGCCCCTGCTTAGCAAACGAAACTCCGATCAGAGAAACCGAGTAGTAAACAAACACGAGCAGAATGGTCAGGACAAAACCGCTCGACTTGCCGCCTTTTTTCGACGACAGCCCAAGCGGAATGCCGACCAGCGCAAGCACGATGCAAGCGGTCGGTAATGCCAGGCGGCGATTAAATTCGATCAAGTCCCAGCGGCGCGTGAGCGGGTCGGCGGTTCGCGCGGTGCGCAGTAGGTCGGCAACCTTAATCTCGCCGAGCGACACCGGTTCATGCTCTTGACTGCTCTGCGCGGTAGGAACTTGAAGCGGGATGTCGGTGGTGTTGAAAGTAGAAATCTGATACTGATCGGGATTCTTGGGGTCGGTTTCGTGCGTCGAACCATTGGTCAGATGCAGGTCGAGTGTGTCGACCCCTTGGCTGACCAGCAAGCCCTCCCGCGCCAGGGTGATTCTCGGTGCTGCCGGGTCGGTTAAGTCGGCAAGAAACACGCCTTTCCACAACGCGCCGCCCGACATGGCCTTGACGTCCTGCACATAAAGGATGAGCTTGGGAAATCCCTCATAAAACACGCGCGGCTGAACTTCGAAAGAGGCCTGCGAAGACTTCAGGTTGTCTTCAAGCTGTGCGAGCGCGGCGAGCGAGCGCGGCGCGAGATAAACGCTGTTGCCCAGCGCCAGCAGCCACGCCACCAGCACAAAGATCGAGATCACGCGCAGGAACGTCCAGACGCCCAGTCCGCTGGCGCGCATCGCAGTAATTTCGCTGTCGGCAGCCAGACGACTAAGTCCGATAAGAATGCCAACCAGCACGCCCATTGGAATCGTGTAAGTGAGCGCGACCGGAACGGTGAAGAAAAAAACTTCGGCAACGCTCGGCAGCGGCGCGCTGTTGCGGACGACGAGTTCGAGGATGCGGCCGAGATCGCGGGTGAAAAGAACAAAAGTGAAAACTGCCGCGCCGATCAAGGCGTGGGAGACGACTTCTCCCAGGATGTAGCGCGTAAGGATGCGCATCCGCAAAGGTTGACTCAAGTCGAGAATAGCACGGAGGATGGGTTGGAGCTAGGAGCGGGACTGAGTGGCTAACGAAGTTCCGAGGCGGGATGTTTTACACACTTTTTACATTTTCATGACACCGCCGATTGCTTGGCTGGCGCGAGTGCTATCAGTACAACGCCCACAACGACAAGCGCCGGGATATCACCCAGCAGATGTCCGCGTTCGCTCGGATTCTGGAACGCCTGCACCGCCATAATGGCGGCGTGAACGAGACTCGACCATGCCGTGAAGGCGATTAGGCTGCGATTCGCCGACGGGTTGCGGGATGCGAGCAATAGGAAAATACCAAGTGTGGCATACACGCCAAGGATCATCTGCTCGTATTCCGGTTGATTAGGCTGCCATCGCCACCCGCTTGGCCATAGAAACATCATCAGCGGGTAGACACCCAACAAAAAGATCAACCCCACCAGCACCATCACGACCTTCAGCGCCTGTTCTCGATTCATCGTGTCCTCCTGCGAGTTTTCGTCGTTGGGCTGAAATCTTAGATTTACGCGGCAACACAAGTCAACGCGAGAAGGAAGGATGGTCAATACTTTGAGCGGGTTCTTGGCGTAACATCGATAACCCTCACCATACAAGCGGCGCCGGATGGCCGTCTAAGTCCTTCCGAGGGACTAGCTCCTCTTGAGAAACAGCGCCCCGAGCGGCGGCAGCGTCAGCCGCAGAGAAAACGGCCGCCCGTGGGTTTTTTCCGGCAAAGCTTCCGTGCCTCCCATATTGCCCATGCCGCTCCCACCGTATTCCTGGCCGTCGCTGTTGAGAAGTTCTCTCCAGTAGCCTCCAGACGGCACACCCACCATATATCCCACTCGCGGCACAGGCGTGAAATTGCACGTGATGAGTACAGGTTCTTCGCCCGCCTGGCCTTTGCGCAGCAGCGACACCACACTCAAAGGAGCATCGTTACAGTCCACCCATTCAAAGCCGTTAGGGTCGTTATCGAACCAGTGCAATGCGGATTCGGTGCTATAGAGCCGATTCAGTTGCTCGACCCAATTCATGAGGCCGCGATGCACGGGATATTGCAGCACGTCCCAGTCGAGGCTGCGATCATGTCCCCATTCGCTGACTTGGCCAAACTCGTCTCCCATAAAAAGCAGTTTCTTCCCCGGCTGCGCAAACATGTAGGCGTAGAGCAAGCGCAGGTTCGCGAATCTCTGCCATTCATCTCCCGGCATTTTGCCGATCAGCGAACCTTTTCCGTGCACCACTTCATCGTGGCTCAGCGGCAGCACGAAATTTTCATGGAACGAATAGAGCATGCGAAAGGTCAGCTTATTGTGGTGATACTGGCGATGAATCGGATCCTGACTGAAATATTGCAGCGTATCGTGCATCCAGCCCATATCCCACTTCAGGCCAAATCCCAGCCCGCCCAGATGCGTGGGCCGCGAAACCATCGCGTACGAAGTCGATTCTTCAGCGTAGGTTTGAATGTCAGGATGCTCCTTATAAGCCTCAAGGTTGAAGCGCCGCAAAAAGTCGATGGCCTCGAGATTCTCGCGTCCGCCGTACTTGTTCGGAATCCACTCGCCTTCCTTGCGCGAATAATCGAGATAGAGCATGGAGGCGACGGCATCCACACGAAGTCCATCGGCATGATATTTATCCAACCAGAACATGGCGCTCGACATCAGAAAGCTGCGTACCTCGGTGCGCCCGTAATTAAAGATGAATGTCTTCCAGTCAGGATGAAATCCCTGGCGCGCGTCAGAGTGCTCGAACAGATGCGTGCCGTCGAAGAATGCCAGCCCGTGGCCATCGGAAGGGAAGTGCGATGGCACCCAATCAAGAATGACGGCAACGCCATGCTGATGCAGATAGTCGACCAGGTACATGAAATCCTGCGGCGTGCCGTAACGCGCCGTGGGAGAAAAGTAGCCGGTGGTCTGATATCCCCACGAACCGTAGAAGGGATGCTCCATGATCGGAAGCAATTCGACATGCGTGAAGCCGAGCCTGTTTACGTGCTCGGCAAGTCGAGGCGCGATCTCGCGATAGCTCAGCGAACGATTACCTTCTTCGGGAATGCGCATCCACGAGCCCAGGTGAACCTCGTAGATGGAAATCGGCGCATGCAGTGAGTTCGCGGCTGCGCGTGTTTCAAGAAAAGCGGAGTCGTTCCATGTGTAGTCGAGATTCCATACCACCGACGCGGTGCGCGGAGGCTTCTCGCTGAAAAGTGCCACCGGATCGGCTTTTTCAGTCTCGTGCCCCTGCGCATTAGAGTTGATATGGAACTTGTACAGCGTGCCCTTGCCGACCCCAGGGATAAAACCTTCCCAGATTCCCGACGAACCGCGTGCCTGAAGCTGATGCGATTGTGGGTTCCAACCGTTGAAGTCGCCGACCACCGATACCTTGCGCGCGTTGGGTGCCCAGACCCCGAATACGGTGCCCGTGGATCCATTCGACTCCACCAGATGCGCGCCCATCTTGTCGTAGATGCGGTAGTGGCTGCCTTCATTGAATAAATAAAAATCTTCCACGGTCAGCAGTGAAATGTCGTAGCGGACCGGAGATTTTTCCTGAGTTTGGGAGATCGAGGTCATGATTTCGCTTCGCGTCTAGTCTATTCCTTTTGGAAGCGGACTATCGGCGCTTCTCTTTCTGTGCTTCCCGTTTCCGCCGCGCCCAGCCTTCTTTGATGCTCTGTCGTGCTCGCCCCAGCGCCAATGCATCCGCTGGCACATCGTCAGTGATGCAACTGGCGGCCGCGACATAAGCGCCGCGTCCAATCTTTACCGGCGCCACCAGCGTCGAATCGCTGCCGACGAACACGCGATCTTCGATCACCGTCTGATGCTTGTTGACCCCATCGTAGTTGCAGGTAATCGTGCCCGCGCCGATGTTCACCCCTTCGCCGATTTCCGCGTCGCCGAGATAGCTGAGATGGTTCGCCTTGGAGCCCTTGCCCAGCTTAACTTTCTTGGTCTCGACAAAGTTCCCCAGGTGAGCGCCTTCGCCCACCTCGCTTCCCGGCCGCATGTGCGTGTAAGGGCCGATTGCAGCGCCCGCGTCCACGCGCGAGCCTTCCATTAGTGTTCCCGGTTTCACCGTGACCGCGTTGCCGATGATCGAATTTTCAATAATGCTGTAGGAGCGTATGCGGCAATCGGCGCCAATCTTCGTCTCTCCCAGCAATTGCACGAAGGGCTCGATAACCGTGTCGGCGCCCACTTCAACGCCGCTGTCGATTACGCAGGTGTGCGGATAAAAAATCGTCACGCCCGCATCCAACAACTCGCGGCACTTGGCCAGCCGCAGCCGGGCATCGAGCATCATCATCTCCGCCCGCGTGTTGCTGCCGAGCACCTCACCCGCGTCATCCGTCTTGATCGCGACCACCTTCTTGCGCGCCCGGTGAAACACTCCCGCCATATCGGTGAGGTAATACTCGCCATGCGGATTCGCAGTAGAAAGCTGGCCGATGTGCTCATATAAAGCGGGCGCACTGAAAGCGTAGAAGCCGGAATTGATCTCGCGGATCTTTTTCTGCTGGGCGCTCGCCGACTTCTCCTCGACAATCGCCTGTACCTCGGCCCCGTTGCCTTTGCGAATCACACGCCCGTATCCGTAGGGATTGTCGAGATCGGCGCTGAGCAACGTCATCGTCGCCTTCTGCGCGGCGTGAAAGTCACTTAGCTTGCGAATGGTTTCCGCAGTGATGAGCGGAGCGTCGCCGGAAAGCACGATGACCTGGTCATAATTCGAGACCGCCTCCCGCGTCGCCATGAGCGCGTGTCCCGTCCCGCGTTGCTCGGCTTGCAGCACAAAGTTCACGCCCGTTCGGGCAACCGCTTCGCGCACGCGCTCCGCCTCATGGCCGATGATCACGAAGATGTCTTGCGGGGGAACTACCTTTTGCGCCGTGGCAATCACATGCGCAAGAATCGGTTTGCCGCCGATTTCATGCAGAACTTTGGGATGCTTCGATTTTAGCCGCGTGCCCTTGCCTGCCGCCATAATGACGACCGCAATGGCCATGCGCGGAAGCGGAAGAGTTGAGGAGGAAGAATTTGCTTTGTTTTTTTTTGCGGCCTGCGGAGCTTTTGCCATGCTTAGTCAATATACCGTGACTATAATCAACTCCGCATCGTCTGCCGGTCCGGCGCCTGCGCCATCAGCGCCATCAGGTCATGCGCGACGTGATCAGTCGCATGCCGCGCCACCGTGCCTTCTTCGAGATAGTCTCCAAGAACCGGACAAACGCCCAGCGCCTCGATTGCTTCCAAATCCACGACAATCTGCGAAGCGCCCTCTAGCGCATACTTCGCCTTCATCTCTGCCGAGACTGGAGTTTGGTTGATTAGCGCATAGTCGAACAACTGCACGCCAGCATGATTATTAAGTGCACGAATGTGATCCGAAGCAGTTAAACCAAGACTTTCATTGGCCTGCGTCATCAAATTGCACACAAATACCTTCACTGCAGGCGACTCTCTTATCGCCTGCGGAATCCCGTGTACCAGCAAATTAGGAATCAGGCTGGTAAAAAGCGATCCTGGGCCGATTGTGATCAAGTCCGCATTCGCGATTGCTTCGAGCGTCTGTGGCAGCGGTTCCACATCCGGAGGGAACAAGGCCAGCGCGCGAATCTTACCCTTGCTGGCCGTGATCTGCGTTTCGCCGCGCACTTGCGTGCCGTCTACCATCAGAGCTTCCAGTTCCACGCTGGTCATGGTCGCTGGATAAATACGCCCGCGCGTCAGCAGTATTTCTGACGACAGCCGCACCGCCTCGGCAAAATCGCCAGTGATCGAAGTCAGCGCGGCCAGGAAAAGATTTCCAAAGCTGTGGCCTTCGAGTCCCGAGCCCCTCTGAAAGCGGTGTTGAAATAATTTCGAAAGTAGAGCTTCGTCTTCAGACAGGGCAACGATGCAATTGCGCACGTCGCCCGGCGGCAGCATGTTGAATTCCTTGCGCAGACGTCCGCTCGATCCGCCATCGTCGCTGACCGTCACCACGCCCGATAATTCGTGAATCGT
Organism: uncultured Acidobacteriaceae bacterium; assembly: GCA_963822025.1. Taxonomy (GTDB): domain Bacteria; phylum Acidobacteriota; class Terriglobia; order Terriglobales; family Acidobacteriaceae; genus Acidiflorens. The sequence goes on from CAWGFW010000007.1 coordinate 136,575, forward strand.
CGGCTGGCCTGATTCAGCCAGCGACGGCGTCATAACGTAGTGCTTCAGCCCCTTCAGCAACGTGGAGAGGCCGGTGCCGCCGCCAATTGCGACCACGCGCAATTCAGGCCCAGCCTTACTGTTGTCGGATGAGTTCATTGTCGATTGGGGAAGCATACCGCCTCACGCAAGACGAAAGACGAATGTGGCGAGTCGGCGCAAGCGGCTAATACGCGCTCGCTTCTTCTTCCTCCGGCTCCACTTCCGCGCCCGGATCGGGATAGAGCAGTTCCGTGAAGCGCGGATCCTCCGCCAGATTCTGGAAGTCAGTATCGTTGCGCGCCTGGAAGCGCAGAGCCGGCTTCACCTGAATCGCCTCGTTGAGCGTCTTGAGTGATTCTTCCACGTGCCCAGTCAGGCAATGCAGCGCCGCCAGCCCATAGAGAACGTACTCCGACTTCGGATTCTGCTTCAGCAGCGCATCAAGATGTTCGCGCGCCGTTACGTAGTCGCCCGAATTGACCAGCGAAGCGGCATAGTCATAGTGCTCCTCGACCGACTTAAACTGCAGGCTGGGCGACTCCAGGTGCTTGTCGCAGGTGATGATGTGCACCTGGGCGCGATCGACGAGAGACTTATTCGGCCCGGTCAACACTTTTTGCAGATGGCCCTTGGCCTTCTCGAACTTGTGCTCCTGCAGCGCGCGCAGCCCTGATTCGTAGTTCTGCACCGCCTGTGTATGCCGCGGATCTTCCGTCACTTGTTTCTTGGGGGTTACTTTCAGTGCCATCAAACCGCCTCGAGTTCGAAATTTAGCTCAGAATTTGGAGAATTCAATTAACGCTGGCCGCCGTCGTCAAATCGATCGACTTCCAATCACCTTTAATAATCCCGGCACGAATCTGCTTCGCCGTCTTGCCCCGCTTATACATCGTGTAGGTGTAATAAAGCTCTCGCAGGCAAGTGCCGCACTCCGCGCCGTGCGTGCCTGAGAAGCAGCTGTGCAGGCTGGTGTGCCCCATGCTGCGATCGCAGTAGCAATAACAAGGTTGCTGAAAAATCACCTTAGGAATTTTCGCCGCGAGCTCATAAGCATGCGTCTGATACGGAAACTGCGCGTTCGCACCCCAAAGCTGATCCTTGGTCAATATAGGAGGCAACTTGTCGCCCGCCGCCGGAGCACTCACATTGAAATGCGGAACCCCGTCATCATCCTCCGATTGCAGCCAGGGAGCCGACACCATCGTAACCAGCAAAAACAGCACCACCGACGCGAAAACCCGTGTACGCATGCCCCTCAACCTCAATCCTCTATTTTACCTGAAGGCGCGCAATTGGGGATTACCGCGCGGGTTCTACTCTCGACTAGGCTAGCGAGAGCGAAGAAGTTCTTCTACAGACAACTCGACATCGCGCAAGATAGACCGAAGAAGACCAGGGCCGAGCGTTTCGCCGCTGTGCACAGGTACGGTCGTTACTCTGCCGTCGGCATGCCGCAGAAATACGTGGCTGCCCCGCGTCCGCACGACCTCAAATCCAAGTTTCTCCAGAAGACGCACCAATTCCTTGCCCTTGAGGCGCGGAAGGCGAGTCATACAGAAATCTGTTGAATGCCCACTAGCTCAAGCGATGGCGCGACCCCGTTATCTTCCAGGCAGAGTTCCACGACCTCCCGAACGCGCTTCATAAGCGTGTCCAGGTTCTTAGCCTGCGTATGGCAGCCGCGCAAGGTAGGAACGGAGGCGACGTAATAGCCGTCCTCGTCTCGTTCGATGACAACAGTAAACTTTCGCTGAGTCTTCACACTGCGATTTTAGCACGCAGAGAGCCGGAGTTTCCCTTACCCCAGCTTCTCAAAGAACAAGCAAATCGTCTCAATCCCACGATGAAAATTCGGAATATGAAACTTCTCGTTCGGAGCATGCAGATTATCGTCCGGCAGCCCAAAGCCCATCATCACAGATGGAATCTTCAGCACATCCTGAAAGTCGGTCACGATCGGAATCGATCCGCCCGACCGAATAAACACAGTCTCTTTCTTGAACGTATCGTGCAGGGCTTCAGTCGCGGCCTGGATGTACTCGTTGTCGGTCCCAACCACACACGCCGCCCCTTTGCTATAAGTCTTGATCTTGATCTCGATTCCCTGAGGCGTGTTTTTCTTCACAAAAGCCGCGTAGCGCTTAAAAATATCCTCCGGATCCTGATTCGGCACCAGCCGCATCGAAATCTTTGCCGACGCCCTCGCCGGAATCACCGTCTTCGCCCCCGGAGCCACAAATCCTCCCGGCATCCCATGCACCTCCAGCGTCGGCCGCGCCCACGTGCGATACAGCACCGAATATCCCGGCTCGCCCGTCAGCACCTTCGATCCCACCTCCGTCTTGCGATACTGCTCTTCATTAAACGGCAGCCGCTTCCAGGCCTTCAGCTCATCTTTACTCGGCTTTTTCACGCCCTTGTAAAAGCCCGGAATCAGAATCTTCCCCTTAGCATCTTTCAGCTTGCTGATAATCTCGACCAGCGCAAACAGCGGATTCGGCGCCGCCCCGCCATACATGCCCGAATGCAGATCGGTCTTCGCTCCCACCGCCTCAATCTCCGTATAAACCAGCCCGCGCAGCCCCACGCACAGCGTCGGAAGATTCGGCGCAAACAGTTCCGTATCGCACACCAACGCAAAATCCGCTTTCAGCTTCGCCTTTTCCTTGCGGACATACGCCGCAATCGACTCGCCGCCCACTTCTTCCTCGCCTTCAAAAATCACTTTGACATTGATCGGCAGCTTGCCGCCATGCGCCTTCATCAGCGACTCCAGCGCCTTCACCTCCATCCAGAGCTGCCCCTTATCGTCGACCGCCCCGCGCGCATAAAGATTATTGTTGCGCTCCGTCGGATCAAACGGCGGAGTGTGCCATTCATCCAGCGGATCAGGCGGCTGCACATCGTAATGCGCATACATCAAAACCGTAGGCTTGCCCGCCGCATGAATCCAATCGGCATAAAGCAGCGGATGCCCCTTAGTCGGAATGATCTCGACATGCTCCATCCCAATGCGCTTCAACTCCGCAGCCACAAATTCCGCCGCCTTCTGCACATCGCTCTTATGTTCCTCAAGCGTGCTGATGCTAGGAATGCGGAGCAGAGTCTTCAATTCATCAAGAAACCGAGGTTGATTGCTGCGGGCAAAATCAACTGCCGGGGAAGCCATAATAGGGTGCCTTTCTGGCGCGCAGGTCGCGCGTACTCAAGAAAATGATTGCGGAAAACGTTTCAGTATATACCCGGGATGGGCGGCCGAAAGTTCCCGAACGCCAAGGTGGGGTTGAGTGTTCGCGCTGAGATCGAGATTTCTCGTCAATTGGCACCGGGTGCCCCATCCTCAACGTCGCGTTCTGTGCGACGTTAGGGTGGGGATTTTGATCTCGACCGTGCCGGCGGGAGCCACCGCGATCCCCGTCTCTTCCCGATGCCCCTCAGCGCTGCGATCAGCCGTCAGCATACCGATCTCTTCCAACAGAGTCATCGGGATTTATCACCCGAGCGGATGCTGCGAGCCTCCCGCATTAAACGTGGAGTTACCACGCGCAACTCTTGACCGCAGGTCCGCAAAGGGTCGATAATCGCTTGTTCTCGATTGCCGCGAAATTCCCGCCCCCATCGGCAACCGAGCCGGGCCATTTTTCACAACACTCTCGCGAGAGGACATTACTGTGAAACGGATCTATTTCACCTGCTTGTTTGTGTATCTCACGACCTTTGCGACCCTCCCGGCGCACGCCCAAACCGAGACAGTGCTCTACAACTTCACGGGGGGCAGCGATGGCGCTAGTCCTCAGTCTAACCTGACCTCTCATGATGGTGCCTTCTATGGGACGACCTACGGCGGGGGGCTGGGATATGGAACCGTATTTGAGCTTTCGCCAAACGGCAGTGGAGGCTGGAACGAGACCGTGCTCTACAGCTTCACGGGAGGCGCAGATGGGTACGACCCAAATGATTCCGTGATATTCGACAGCGTGGGGAACCTTTACGGAACCACTACGTTTAGCAACGTTGGGCATGATGGAGGCGGCGTCGTGTTCAAGCTGAGTCCCGCAGGAGCCGGAGAAAGCTGGACGGAGACCGTTTTGTGTAACACAGTCGGACTTCCTACCAGCGGGCTGATCATGGATCCTCAAGGCAATCTTTACGGCACGTCTCAAGGAGCGGGTGTGTTTGAGCTCAGTTCGTCTGGCGGCGTTTGGACCGAGCAATTTGTCTACGGTGAAACCCTTGACCAAGGCGTGTCGATGGATTCAGCTGGAGACCTCTTCGCCTCAGCGGGACGCAAGATGCTTGAGCTATCTGCAAACGGTGAGGGGGGCTGGAGTTCTGACTTTATACACACCTTTCCAATTTTTAACGCTCCAAGCGGCACTGTCGCTTTCGACCAAGCCAATAATCTTTATGGGGTGTTGTCGAGTGGCGGCGCCAAGGAGCAAGGAGCGGTGTACAAGCTTAGTCTGGCAAATGGAAAATGGACTAGCAAGCTTCTCTATTCCTTCAAAGGTGGCAGCGATGGCTCACGGCCTTATGCAGGAATTGTTTTTGATGCATCGGGAGACATCTACGGCACAACGCTCTCCGGCGGCACCTATGGCGAAGGAACTGTTTTCGAGCTTGTACCGGTTGGAAAGACCCACTATAGCTACAGAGAGAAAATCCTGTGGAGTTTCACAGGAGAAGATGGAGCTTCCCCGTCTAACAGCCTTACTCTAGATTCCGCAGGCAACCTCTACGGCACAACTCCCAACGGTGGATCCTACGGTTACGGCGTTGTATTCGAAGTGACTCCGTAGGGCGCTCGTCCAATTGGCTCAACTCACCCCGCCCGCCCTGGGCGGGGTGCACAGAAACCCGTCCGTATGCAGGCTGAAGGCGGTTGTTCGGGACTGTCGCGAGCGAGGCGCCACACCAACCATCCCAAGAACCGCCTTACCGCGATAGTTCTAGTTTCAAAACCGCACGGCGGCGAACGCCCTCAAATCAAGCTCTGGCTTTTTCCCGGCGATCACCTGCCCCATCACCCTAGCCGTCACCGGCGCCAGCAAAATTCCATCGCGAAAATGCCCTGTAGCAACAAAATATCCCGGCGTCGGCGTAGCTCCCAGAATCGGCAGCCCGTCGGGCGTTCCCGGACGCAGTCCCGCCCAGGCTTCCAGAATCCGCGCCTCCGCCAATCTCGGGATCAGATCAATCGCCGCCTGCCGCAACTTCTGGATCGTCTCCGGCACCGTCCGCTTATCGAATCCCGCCTCCTCAGCCGTCGCGCCGATCACCATGCGCCCATCGCTCCGGGGAATCAGATAAACCTCCGGAGCCCGCACCACATGCCGCACCATCTCCTTTTCCGGCATAACCACGCACAACATCTGCCCCTTAACCGGACGAGTAGGAAACGGATGAGGCCCAATCTGTCCCGCCCAAGCGCCGGCGCAATTCACGACCATACCCGCAGCAAATCGAGTTTTATTAGTGCGGACGCCGGACACCGAGCCATCAGCCATTTCCAAGCCCAGCACCTCGTCGCCGGAAGAAAAATCGACGCCCCGATGCTTCGCCGCCGCAAGCGCCGCTGCTGTAACATGACGAGGATCGACGCAGCGTTCTTGAAGAAAGTGCGCGGTGAACCGTCGTCCATCCCCATCGCAATTCCGAAGCGCCGGCTCCAATTCCGCGACCGGTTGTGGCAAGGCATAAGCTTCTGTTGGTTCGGGATTCTGACTCAAAACAATCGTCCCCACCGACCGCAGATCAATCTTCAATCCCGATTCATCCTCCAACTCATGCACGAACTCCGGATACATCCGCGCACTAGCTGTCGCCAGTTCCCGCAGTGCTGGCTGTGTCTCAGCCGGAGAATCAACCAGCATCCCTCCCGCGGCCCACGAAGCCTCGCGCCCCGGCTCGCCTTTCTCCACCACCAGCACGCGCAATCCCTGCTTATTCAGCTCAATCGCCAGCGAAAGTCCAATGATTCCCGCCCCAATAACGATCGCGTCCCAGTTCTTCACCATGCCATTCTAGATGAGCGATCTCGCGCCAAGTATCGGAAACGCAATTGACAGCAACCCGCATCTCACAAACAATAGGCGTTACCACTTTCAACTGGAGACCAAACTGAATGTCTGAAGGCGAGCAACCTGTCGTTTACCAACCCGAGCCCCAGAGCCACGTCGCCCAGTGGGTTCTTATTGCACTGGCAGTAGCCTACGCCGCCGGATCGGCGTATTTCATTTATGCCCAGCGCCTCGAGCTCGAGAAGATCACGCAGGTTCAACTTGCCGGCGACAAGCAGATCGGCGATCTTATCAAGCGCATGCAGTCCGCCGAAGCGGACTCCGAGACTCTGGCCCGTCAACTGGGCATGACCAAGAAAGAACTGGCCACTCGCGCTGCTGCGCTGCAGCGTGAGCAGCAAGCCGCCATGGCAAACCTCGCCGCACAAGCGGAACAGGAGAAGAAGGATGTTAGCGCCGTCGCCGGCGAAGTGGGTTCAGTGAAGACCGACGTTGGAGGCGTAAAGACGGACGTCGCCGCCACCAAAGCTTCGCTCGACGCGACCATCGCAAAACTTCAGACCACCATCGGCGACCTCGGACAGCAAAGCGGACTCATCGCCAATACCCGCAGCGATCTTGAAGCCCTCAAACACAAGGGCGACCGGCAGTATTACGAATTCACCTTGTTGAAAGGGGCAAAGCCGCAGGCATTCTCGACCGTAGCATTGCAGCTCAAAAAGACCGATCCCAAACACGGTAAATACACGCTAAACGTTACCGCCGACGATAAGACGATCGAAAAGAGGGACAAGAATCAGAGCGAGCCCGTGCAGTTCTACACCGGACGCGACCACATGCTCTACGAGCTCGTTGTGTGGACGGTAGATAAGAAGAAGATTACTGGCTACCTGAGCACGCCGAAGAACGCGCCGATCCCGATTACCGCGACGCCGCGGTAGTGAATAAAGTTAAAGATGAGAGGTCGGATTGCAACGATGAAATTCGACATTGCAGCGAATTTATTGAATGATAGGTTTCACCTCTGCAATCTGACCGCTAACCTCTGACCTTCCCATGCTGCCCGCAAACGCGCACACACTGCTCGAAATAGCCCTTCGCACCGGAGTGATCTACCTACTCGTCCTCATCGGAATCCGCCTAAGCGGCAAGCGCGAGGTCGGCCAGATGACTCCGTTCGACCTCACTCTGCTGTTGTTGCTTTCGAACTCCGTGCAGAATGCGATGACCGGACCCGACACCTCGCTCGCCGGAGGCGCCGTCGCCGCTACCACGCTGCTCATCCTTAATTATCTGGTGTCGGAGGTTTCCGGCGGCAATCGCCGCTTTCGAAAATATATTCAGGGACAACCCAGCCTGCTGGTGCATGACGGCGTGGTCATCGAGTCGCACATGGCCAAAGAGCATGTCAGCATGGACGAACTAGAACGAGCCCTGCGCGAGCACGGCGTCGGCACATATAAGGATGCGGCGCTCGCCGTGCTCGAAGTCGACGGCTCGATCAGCGTGCTGAAGTACGACGACATCGAGCCCACCGCCTCAACTCACTTGAACCGCCGAAGGTTTTTGAAGAAGAATTAAGGCTAACTAAGGCACAGAAAAGCAGGATGATCTAGCCCGCCGCAGCCGCCGAAACCTCTACCAACGTCCGTACTTCGCGAATCACTTTGTCTTCGAGCAGTTGCTCGAGGCTGCAATACTTGCCCGGCCGCGCGACGACGTTATCGACGGCGGAGCCATTTGCAGGAGCATTCTCATTATTATTATTAATCACCGGCGCATTGGTCGCCGGAACCATGCCCACCGCCTGATTGCGTCCGCCCTGCTTTGCCAGATACAGTCCGCGGTCCGCCAGTCGCAGTACTTCTTCCACCGACAAATCCGAACACGCTGGCGGAAGCCACGGGAACGCCGCCCACCCTACCGAGCACGAGCGCGCCAGTCGCCGCTCGTTTCCCAGATCAAATTCCAGGCTGTTGATCGCTTTCAGGATTCGTCCAGCCAGCAGGGCGCCATCATTGCGCTCGGCGGCCCGGAACACCACCAGAAATTCTTCTCCGCCCCAGCGGATCAGAAAATCCGATTCGCGCACGACGCGACTGAGCCGCTGCGCGATCTGCACCAGCACGCGATCTCCCGCATCGTGGCCGTATTCGTCATTCACGTCTTTGAAGTGGTCGATATCCACTAGAAAGAACATCAGGTCGCGATGATCGCGGCCATATACCTCCGATCCACGATAAGCACGCACCGCCTGACTCGCGTCAGCCGGAATCATGCTTTGAAAGAAACGGCGGTTTCTGAGTCCTGTCAGCGGATCGCTGAGCGAAACCTCCTGCAATTCGCGGTTCGCCTGCGCTAACTCTGCGCTACGTTCGGCGACCGCCCGCTCCAACCGCTCGTTCTCGCGCCGATCGCGATACCGGCTCCAAAGCGTTGCCCAAATCAGCAGCGCCACTCCGCCCGCGCCCATTTCCATCCACAACGTCTGCCACCAGGGACCCGACCCAGGCACAGTAGACCCCGGCACAACAAACGAATAAGCGGCGAATTTACTCTGTTCCAGTTGCGGAGCATCGCAGACTACCTCGAAGCTGTAGTCTCCCGCGGGCAATGATGAATAGTGAACCTCCGACAGCTTCGTTCCAGTAAATTCCTTTTGCAGTCCGTTGAGCCGATATCGGCACGTAATACCATCAGCATTTTGAAGTATCGGAGGATGCGCTGGCAGCGTCTGCCCGTGCAAAGTCGGCGACGCCTCAGACGCGAGAGTAGTCGACGAAGCTCCCACCACGCACAGCCATGCGAGCCGTCGCCAATGCGAGCCGTCGAAGAGCATAGACTCTCGCATAATAGGACGGAACCACGTCCCTCGGTAACCTGAAATCAGGTGTGTTCGTTACTTTTGTAAGTGAATAACTTGTGACTCTCACCCACAACCGTCAATATTACTAGCGAGATATTCAGAGCACCGAGTGCCTTTAGGGGTGTGTCATCTTTTCCGGCTTGACCAGGGAATCGAATTCCTCGCCCGTAAGATATCCCAGCTTCAGCGCCGCCTCGCGCAGGCTCGAATGCTCCACATGCGCCGTATGCGCAATCTGCGCCGCCTTGTCATATCCCACCTTCGGAGCCAGCGCCGTCACCAGCATCAGCGAATTCTTCACATACCAATCCACCTTCGCCCGATCGACCTCGATGCCCTTCAGCATGTATTCAACATAGCCATGGCAAGCGTCCGTAATCAGCGTGACCGAGTGCAGAAAGTTATAAATGATCACCGGCTTATAAACGTTGAGCTCAAAGTTGCCCTGCGATCCCGCCATGCCGACCGCGGCCGTAGCCCCGTGCACCTGCACGCACACCATCGTCATCGCCTCGCACTGCGTAGGATTCACCTTCCCCGGCATGATCGACGACCCCGGCTCATTCTCCGGAATCGACAACTCACCCAGCCCGCACCGCGGCCCCGAAGCCAGCCACCGAATATCGTTCGAGATCTTCATCAGCGAAGCCGCCAAAGTTTCAAGCGCTCCCTGCGCAAACACAATCTCATCATGCGCCGACAGCGCCGCAAACTTATTCGGATGCGAGCGGAAGGGAAGTCCCGTCAACTCCGCAACCTTCTTCGCCGCCCGCTCGGCAAACTCCGGATGCGTATTCAATCCCGTCCCCACCGCAGTCCCGCCAATCGCCAGATCGTAAAGCCCCTCCAGAGCCTGCTCTAACCTCTTTATATCGCGCTCCAGCAGGCTAGCCCACCCGCCAAACTCCTGCCCAAACGTAAGCGGCACAGCATCCTGCAAATGCGTGCGCCCAATCTTCACCACGCCGTCGAATTCCTTGGCCTTGGCCGCAATCGCATCCCGCACCGTCCTGATCGCAGGAATCAAATCATTCTTCACCCGCGACGCCGCCGCAATATGCATCGCCGCCGGAAACGTATCGTTCGACGACTGCGACATATTCACGTGATCGTTCGGATGCACCGGCTTCTTCGATCCCAATTCGCCGCCCGCCATCTCAATCGCGCGATTGGAGATCACCTCATTGACATTCATATTGGTCTGCGTGCCCGAACCTGTCTGCCAGATGCGCAGCGGAAACTGATCGTTCAACTTGCCGGAGATCACTTCGTCCGCCGCCTGCACGATGAGCTTCGCCAACTCAGGAGCCAGTTTCCCCAGATCCTGATTCACCAACGCACAAGCCTTCTTCAGCGTGCCAAACGCCCGAATCAACTCCGGAGGCATCGTGTCGCGGCCGATATTGAAATGCAGCAGCGAGCGCTGCGTTTGCGCTCCCCAATAAACATTGGAGGGAACCTCCATCTTCCCCATGGAGTCAGATTCGGTGCGGAACTTTATTTGGGTCGGGACTTCGGTAAGTGCGGACATGAACTGATCTCCTGTGCGTCGAGCGGCGGCGACCGTATGAGTTGATCTTGGAACCGACTATTATACGGCGCGCATGAAAGGCGAAGCCCGAGGGGCGGCGTCGGCGCGCGTCCTTCGCGAAAAGTGGACAGGAGCAGTTTTTCCGGCGATCCGAAAATAAATTTCAGAATAGTATTGGCCGAAGGTTGGGCGAAGGGTCGTTTTTGGCTGGATGTTTACTATCTGGTACCGATACCCCCCTCCCCCCTTGGTATCTGGAATCATTGGGTTAGCGGGATTTTTTGGCTTTGGTCTTTGAGGAATAAGGACTTATATCAAAGTATTCTGAAATAAGGACTTAGGAATTTCGGTCGAGTGCGATGGCGTTTCGGCGCTCGGGAAAAGTCAAGTCCCCAATCCATTTCAAATTATCAAAGAGCCTCTAGCGCGAGGCGGACACACCGCTGGCCGGTGCGATCAGAGTTCGATTTTCACAGCTACGCGCGGGATTGTATGTGCGGGCGGTCACAGTGTGATTGTGATGAAAGAAGTCGAATCATGGAAAAGATGCGAATCCGGTGGTGCGGTCAGTCAGCCGCCCACCCTTCGCAAAAGCAGCGAAGGATGGGGCACCCGGCACCCGGCAATTTTGCGATCTTGCGTATAATTGCTGCCGTCCGCAGTATTGATAAAGGAGGGATTCGGAATGATGAATCTTCGACAAGTTCTAGCCGTTTCGCTTGTATTCCTTGCCTTAACTAGCGCTACTCCCCTCTGCGCAGCCACACTTGACTCGACCCTTTTCGCTACCTACAACACCCAACCTCCCTATACGAGCGTCAGCTTCAGCGTGTGCGGTTCTCTTCCGCAGTCAGAAGGCTGCTTTGGCGGCGGATACTTGGCACCATTTGGCCTGGTTGGGGCACTGATTGAGGGCGCGCCAACTCAGAATCTCAAAAAGGGCACCGTAAGCCGCAACATCTATATCCTGGACGTCGCCTATGGCTCCAGCGGAAACCAGGTTGCACTCTACGTTTATAAAAGGGTCGATACGATAACCTCGAGCAGCGATTCCATTGCCACCACGTTAACGAAGACGGTCGTTCTGCCTCTCACCGGAGGAAGCGGTACGGTGGCATACATGGCAGCTAACGGCAAATTTCTCTTCATTGGAACCAGTCAAAGCGGTTATGTCGCCCAGGTGACAAAAAGCAGTCTTGCTGCCACGTTGATCCTCACCCCACCAGTTCCGCTGGATTCGATCACCGCAGACCAGTACGGCTACGTTTCCGTGCAATGGGGCAGCAATCAATCAGCTCAGTTTCAGGTGATCGATCCAAACGGCGACTTAAAGGAGGACGGAGGCGGCACAGCATTTATGGTAAATACACTTCAAGCGACCCTGCCCTCGACGGTGGTCCCGCAATAACGGGCATCACATTCGAACAAGCCGGAATATCCGAACAAACCAGGGACGGAACGTTTACCCAACCACAAGGCAAAAGAAACGCCCGTCTGTCGAATGAACTCCACCTTGGACGGATGCCCCATTCTAAATTTCGCGTTCTCTGCGAAATTTAGAGTGGGAACTGTTAATTCCATGTAAATCATTGGGAACGCGATGTAACTATATAAGTGTGCATACAAACAAGATTGACAAACGGTAATAACCCGACCATTACCAAAGCGAGGTCGTTCCCGAACCACTAACTGCTAACCTTGTAGTTAGTAAGACGGAGTTAGAAGACGAGTTACTGCGCGATACTTTGTCTGGAGGGGCGATGGGCTGGCGATTCAGGGGATACTGCGAAGATTTTGGGATCGATCCGAGGAGGGCGCGGCAGTTTGGCGGATTGTTTGGCGCTCTGTTGCTGATCTACGCGGTCTCGATTGCGAGTTATCTTAAGTTCATCACTTCGGCTCCGACAGTCAATGGGCTTGGCGATTTGATGAGGCCGCTGCTCAAGTTTTGCTTGCTCTCGGCGTTGCCCTTCGCGGTGTTGGCTTATCGCGATCAGAACTGGCGTTCGAGCGATGCCGCTCCTGTCTGCGTCGTCGCATGGATTGCGGTGTGTGCGGTGTTTGGGCCTAAATACGGCACGAGCTGTCCCATGGCGTTTACGCTGCCGTTTGTCCCATTTATTCTTTCGGCGCTGCTTGCCCATACGCTGGCTCACGTAGCTGGGAAACTCACGCTAGCTACAAGATCCGAGTGATAGCTCTCCTTAGCCCATAGAAATAGTCGAGATTAATTTATCTCGGTGCTTTCGCTGGAGAATTGCTGCCCCGACTGAGATTAGGAATCGGTGTCTTGCGAGGGCGGCATTTCGAAGGGCAGGACTACTTCAAAGGTGCTGCCTTTTCCTACTACGCTTTTTACTTCGATGCGGCCGTGATGTTCTTCGACGATGCGGCGTGCCAGCGAGAGGCCTAGACCGGTGCCGTTGCCCTTGGTGGTGTAGAAGGGGCGGAAGATGTGGGCGAGGTTTTGCGCGGCAATGCCTCGACCGGTATCGCTAACGACCACGATGGCGCAGTTGTCTTGCGAACCGATCTCGACGCGGATGGTGCCTTCGCCTTCGGTGGCTTGGACGGCGTTGAGGAGCAAGTTTAAAAGCACCTGGTGAATCTGATCGCTGTCATGCTCGACCTCGCGGAGGTCGGCGGACTTCTGCAATTCAATCTTGATCGGTTTGGAGAGCACCTGCTGGCGCGCCAGCATCACGGCGTGTTCGACAGTGATGTTGAGGTTGCTGCGGCAGATTCGCGGCGGATGCGGACGCGCGGTTTCGAGAAGATCGGTGAGGATGCGATTGATCTGGGCAATCTCCTGGCGGACATCTTTGACAACCGCGCGGGCCGGACTGGTTGAGGGCAGGTCGCGGCCGATGATTTCGATAACGCCGGCGATTCCGGCGAGCGGGTTGCGGATTTCGTGGGCGAGGCCGGCGGCCAATTCGCCAAGGGTAGCGAGGTGTTCGGCGCGGGACATCTGGGTGCGATGCAGGGATTCGATTTCATCGCGGCTCTCGCGTAGCTGCTCGAGCATGTGATTGAAGTTGCGGCCGAGATCTCCGATTTCGTCGTTGCGCCGATCGAAGCTGACGGCGACGTTGAGATTGCCTTCACCTACGAGTGCGATCTTCTCCTGCAATTCGACCATGGGCCGCTGAATAAAATAGGCGAGCGCGGCGATGGAAACGGCGCAGATGGCGACGGCTCCCGCTCCTGCGACAATCAAAACGGCGTGCCGCTCGGGATCGCGCAAGGATACGGTTGCGAGGGTGAAGAGCAACAGCCCGGCCAGAAGGACGAACGCCACCGGCAAGATCGCCTTGAGTTGCCAATTAACGCGAACCGAACTCATACGGAAGTCCTCTGGCGGCGACGGAACTGCACGCCCTGATTGTACTGGCGATGGTCGTGCAGGCGATGATTGTGTCGATCGTTCAGCTGAAAATAAGTCTTTCGACGAATCCGGCGATAAGTTGCTGTTGTCGTCCGGCCGTCCCTCAAGTGGAGGACGTACGGGCGCAACAGAGCGGTGGGCTATCTCATCCATCGCCCGACGCGATGCGGCCTCGACCTGCGGGCGGTCAGGCATAGGAGTGAAGTCCGGGCAACAGGTAAGTCACGCCGAAGAAGGTAAACATCACGACGGCAAACCCGGCGACGGCGAAGTAAGCGGCGCGACGGCCGCGCCATCCGCGAGTGATGCGCATATGCAGATAAAGAGCGTAGACGAGCCAGGTGATAGCGGCCCAGGTTTCTTTCGGATCCCAGCTCCAATAGGAGCCCCAGGTCTGGTTCGCCCAGTAGGCGCCGGAGGCGATCATCAAGGTTAAGAGGGGGAAGGCTAGACAGATGGTCTTATAAGTGATGCGGTCGAGGTTGTCGGCGCTGGGCAGCGAACGCTCGAGATCGGGACGACGCCACAACAGCAGCAGATAGAGAAGAGAAATAAATACGCCGCCCACCAAACCTGACAGTATGAAGGGACTGGCGGCGAGGGTCGTCGGGAATAATCCGTCTGCGTCCAGCGAGGGATAGCGGCCATCACGGGCGCGCAACACAAATATAGCTAATGTCATTATCTGGAGAAGAACGCTTAGAAATACAGCGCGATTGGCGAGGTTCAGGAAACTGTCGTTCTTCTTCCAGCGCGCCAGTCCATAGAGAACGAGGGGCGCCGCTACCACCAGAAGCGTCAGCGTTAAGAGCCACCCAAGGTCGGGAACAACCACGAACAAACGCACTCCCCTGGAGATAAAAACCTCTGACTTACTGTCCGCATTCCATGCGACAAGATTCAATCCGCCCGATTTCTCAAAGCGGGTTAAAACGATGCCCGCGTAAATGGCCAGCGTGCTGGCACCGGTTACAGCGAGCACGGTCTCGGTCTTCAGCTTGTCCTGGATCAGGAACATCATGGCGAGAGCAAAGCTGAGAGCACAGGCAGCATAGGCGAGCATAGCCAGCGTGACGTGTACGTGCAGCCAGGTCGACTGCAGGGCGGGAACCAGCGGATGCACATCGGTGCGCAGCAACTGCATCAGTACCACGCCGACGATTGCGATAGGCATGGTGACGGTGCCAATTACTTTGACACCATATTTTTTTTCGGCGACCAGCGTGAGCACGGCCAGCGTCCACACGAAGCTGAGCAGCATTTCGTAGACACTGGAAAATGGCGCATGTCCGCTCTCATACCAGCGGTGCGCGATGGCTGCTGTGTTCGCGATCAATCCGAGCGAGGTGGAGAACGATGCAAACTTCAAGTACGAAGGAGTACCGGTGACGCCAAATCCGAGATAGAGCGCTCCGGCGCCGGAGTAAAAGATCAGAGCGGCAAAGAGCAGGTTGCTCTCATTCACGATGTTGCCGCTTTTCACCACGTTTAGGAATGCCATGAACAGCAGAAAGGTGACGGCCAGTCCAACCAGTACGATCAGGGTCATGCCGCTTGCGGGCTGCTGCTGTTCTACTTTTGCGTGTGCCATTTACATCCTCCCATTGAGGCAGTGTTCGATTCTTCAGTTCGCTAAGTCGGTTCGCCGTGACAGTTCGCAACTTTGCTCGCAACTTCGGTTGCCGGCGATACTCTCGATTGCTTCGCGCGAAATGCCAGCAGGAACAGATTTCAGATTTTCTTCCACGAGCGCGACCAGATCGTTGAAGCGCTGGTCAAAGGCATCCTTGTTGCGGTTGGCGCTGCCACCGATCCACAACGAATACTTGCCCGTGTTGGAGTCGCAAACCGGTACTACCCAAAATCGCATGTGTATAACGTAGAACACCAATGCCAGTCCAACGCCCATCAGGACTACGCCTGACCAGACCGCCCACTGACCCGGTTCGTGTGAAACCTGCAATCCGGTGAAGTGACCCATCTTTAGGTCGGTGGCCTGGAATAGGTAGGGCGCTCTCGAATTGTCGGCGACCCCTTCGATCTCCGGGAACCACACGTCGAAGGCTCGGCCGGTGCTTTTTGAAGTCAGAATTAGGTGAGCTGCCGGATTCTCCAACTCATTCGATTTCCTATATACCTGCCCGTCACGAACGGCGTAGTCGGGGAAGAATTCGGCGAAGCGGACGGTGGTGTCGGGGTCGAGTGAAACAGTGTCATTCACTGCCAATCCGAGGGTCTGCTTTTCGCCGGTACTATTGGCGCGAGCCGCAACCAACATCAACTTGTCGACCTTGCCAGTCGGGCCGTAGCTCGATTGATAAAAGCGGACGCCGTTGAAGAGCAGTGGATCGTTGACGACGATTTCTTTCTTCAGCACATCTTGTCCATCCTTCACCACGGCTAGCTTCGACCACCATTTCTTGGGGCTGCCGTCGGTGTAGTTTTCCTGACCGGCAGTATCGCAACGAATGGAAAATGGGAGCGTGCGCGTCGTGCCGTCGTGCAGTTGGACGATGTTGGAAGATTGTCCTTCATTTAGGTTCAGCGAAGCGCGCCAGCCCCACAAACCATCCACAACCGTTCCGAAGAAAATGAGCAAGAGGCTGGCATGGACGATGTAGACCGCCAACTCGGAGATGCGATGCCGTTCTCCAAAAATTCCAAAGCTGTCTTGCCGCACTACACGCTCGGGCTTGAATCCAATTTTATGCAGTGCCCGCTCGGCCGCCACCAGCCCTGACTCTTCGTCTGCGATGGGCAGCGATTTTTGCGGACGCGAAGCGCGGCGAAAGCTTTCGTCGGGATATTTGTATGGACGGGAGAAATAGCGCCACGAGTTGGGGAATCGATCCACGGAGGCGGCTACAATGCAGAGGCTGACCAACACCACTAGTCCCAGGAACCACCAGGAATGAAACACGTCAGTCAACCCGACCGCATCCAGGATCCGGAGCGCCTGTGGCGAGTATGCGTTTTGCATCTCGTCGGAGTCGGTCACCGGGCGCTGAAGTACGATGGTTCCGGCCGCCGAAAAGATCACGACCAATATCAATAGAACTACTCCGGTCTGGATGGAAGCAACCGTGCGCCACGTTTTGTGCGCGAATGTTCGCGAATCTCCAGCCATATCTTCTCCCTCAGTCCCCGCCTTTGAGTGCAAGTCCCACGCCAGACAGGCCATGGCGTGTAACTAGCACAATTAGTGGCGCTTAGCGGATACCGCGCTGACCACCCCGACCACCGATTTGGGCTAAATCGCGCACTCCAGCCCAGCTCGGCGGGGATTTCACACATCACAGTCGGGTGGTGATGGCTCTCACTGACCCGTGTGATGGACATCCGCCATGCTTTTTAACGGCAAATCCAGTGTTCGGCTTTTGGGGCATTTCACTGACGATGCTGTGGCAGAAGGCCCATTTCGGGTCCGCATTCATTGCTCAGAAATTCCGGGCCGGCTTACGTGATGTTCTCAACCTTCTTTTATTCAGCGACTTGCATTTATGTTGCAACTCGCAACAGTTTTCATTGTGATACGGTACCGTTCGTGCACACGCACCAAGTCGGAGGCCGTGTGAAACTGCTCCTCAATAGCAAACCGTTCGGCAAAACGATCGCGAATCGTGGCGATCGCTCGTTTGCTGTTCTGGTTCTGATGTTGTTTGTGCTGCTGGCGCTTCTGATCGTGCGCGCGAACGCCGCCGTTCATCCTGTTCCTTTAGATAAGAACGTTGACGCTGCTAAGTGCCTCGAATGCCATGAGGATAAGTCGAAGGGTAAGTTTGTCCACTCCGCCATTGCGATGGGCTGTCTGAGCTGCCATGAAGTCCGGGTTAATAGAGATATTACCCGCGTGAAGCTGATCACCGTCGTCCCCTACAAAGTCTGCCTGACCTGCCACCAGGACAAAGATGCTACGCAGATTAAGGGACGCGTCCACCCGCCTGCGGTTCGTGATTGCCTGACCTGTCATGATCCGCATACTTCGGACAACAAGAATCAGCTGTTGAAGGCGACCTCGGGCGAGAAGAAAGACAATCTTTGCCTTACCTGCCACACGCAGGGTCTCAACGTTCCGGAAAAGGGTAGTCGCCACGCCGCGCTCGACATGGGATGCGACACTTGCCACGTCACGCATAAGACGGGTGAGCGAGGCAAGCGCGAATTTGATTTCCATCTGACCAAAGACGCGCCCGCGCTCTGCATCGACTGTCATGATGTTAAGGACGCAAATTTGGTGAAGGCCCACCAGGGGCAGCCGTTCGCGACGGCCGATTGCCTCACCTGCCATGATCCCCACCAGTCAGCCGCTCCTAAACTGATGGCGAAGTTCACCCACCCGCCTTTTGCCGACAGACAATGTGAAGTCTGTCACGCGCCGGCAAAGAATGGAAAAGTCGTACTAACCCAGGCTGACGTTAAGTCCCTGTGCGTCACCTGCCATTCGGACAAGGCGGAGCAGATTGAGAAAGCGAAGGTTCAGCATCCGGGTGCAGCGGGCGACTGCACCGACTGCCACAATCCCCACGCCAGCAACTCGCCGGGGCTTCCCAAATCTGGCCCGGTGGAGATTTGTCTAGGCTGTCACAGCGACCAGGCGGCGCAGGGCAAGAAGGCGCATGCGCACCAGCCAGCCTTCGAACAAGGCTGCGCCATCTGCCATGAGCCGCACGGCAACGACAATGAGCATCTGCTGCGGGCTAAGGCGCCCAACCCGCTCTGCCTGGAGTGCCACGGGCCCAACGCGAGGCCCCAGAAGCTGGAAAGCGAACACCTGGTTGCCATCTTTGGCGGCAAGGTGAAATTACCGGAAAACTACTTTGCCAAGGTCCCGATTCTGCCGCTGGAGTATGGACTGGGCCATCCCGTAGAACGTCATCCGGTCTCTGATCTGGTGGATCCCAGGGATCAGAACAAGGTTGTGGTGGCCTTGAATTGCCTGACCTGCCATCAGCCGCACTCGTCGGCACAGCCCGACCTGCTGGTCAAGGATCAGGTCAACAACATGGATTTTTGCCACACCTGCCACACGGGAACGATTGGCCCCAAACAGGGCATCGGTCCCGCGCAAGGAGCTGGTCCCACAAAAGGAGTGCGCTGATATATGCCCGAGATTACTCATAAGTCGACGCGTAGGATGTTATACACGGCAGCGGTGTTGGCACTGCTGGCTGCCATTTGGGCTTCCCCGGCGTTCGCCGACAAAAACAAACCAGCTCCTGCTGCTAAGCCGACAGAGGCGCCGAAGCTCGACATTTCCAATATCGTATGGCCGCAACCGCCGGCCATCGCGCGGCTCAGGTACCTGGATTATTTCTCCGCTCAGAAGCCCGAGGCAGTGGTGGAGAAGCCCCAGCCGAAGAAATCCTGGATGGACCGCGTGGCGGGCATCACGCCAGAGGACGCGGCCAAGAAGGCTGGCACCAAGCCGCGCTTCCAGCTTGGAACACCCTACGGGCTGGCGGTGGACTCCAAGGGTCTCGTCTACGTGGCAGATACGAAAGTGGGAGCAGTGTTCATTTTCGATCCTGAAACCCACGATACCGACTTTATCAAGCATGGCGTGCATGCCAAGTTTGGCCACATTTTCGGCCTGGCCATAGACGACGCAGACCGGCTTTTCGTCTCCGACGGTAAAGAGAATCATGTACTGGTGTTCAGTCCCGATCACAAACTGCAGGCCCAATTCGGCGAGGGCGTCATGGACGATCCGGCTGGACTGGCCATTGACGAGGAGAACCGTTTTCTTTATGTGGCCAGCACGGGATCGGACCAGGTTCTGGTGTACGATGCCGACACTTTCAAACTGCTGCGCAAAATCGGAACCGCGGGCAAGAACCACACGCTGACAACGCCCGGCGATTTCTCCAAGCCGACCAACGTCGCCGTGGATAAAGACGGCAACCTTTTCGTCACCGACACGCTAAACAACCGGGTTGAAGTGTTCGACGCCGACGGCGTGTTTGTCCGTGCTTTCGGCAAGAACGGCGACGGACCGGGCGATTTCGCGCGACCGAAAGGGATTGCGGTGGATTGCGACGGCCATGTCTGGGTCGCAGACGCCATGACCAATCGGCTGCAGGTGTTTACCGCGGAGGGCGACTTGCGCCTGGTTCTGGGCGGATTCGGCTCTCTGCCTGGCCAGTTCAAGGATCTGACCGCAGTCACCATCGACAAGAAGAATCGCGTTTTCACCAGCGAGCAATTCGAAGGGCGAGTGCAGATGTTCCGCTATACCACGAACACCGAGGCGCAGGCCGAATTCGATCGCCGCGCAGCGAAGATGCAAGCGGCAACTGCAGCCAAGAAGGGCGAGAAGAAACCGGCAGAAAGTGCTCCAGCGGATAAAGCACAACCGCCTGCGACCACTCCGCCAGAGACGCCGAAGCCGGCGCCACCAGCTGCACCACCAGCCGCACCCGCGCCGGTTAAGGCGAATTAGCAGGCTGCAGCAAAAATCGAGGATCGAAGATCGCAGGCCCTTAGGGCTGCGACTTCGAAGGTTTTGGCATTGCCAATCGGATGCGCCTGCTGGCGTCCTCGTCCCAGGGGACGCCAAGTGTCTCCACTCTCCAAGCCCGCCGTTACTTGAGTCACTCGTTCCGGCCCGTTCTTCTGTCTTTTAACCCTCATTACTTGGGTCATTTCACCAACCTCAGTGTGGGAGAACGCCCATTCTGGGGAGAACAACGCGCCTGTTTATATTCGCAACATTCGCCTTCTGACATGAAAATCCTTCTCTGGCAATACTTTACGATCCCGCTGAAAAAAACAACGCTGTCTGGAATACGGTCGCTCTCATGCACTTGCATGGGTGGGCATGGACCGAAAAAACACATACCGGTCGTTCCCAGTCTTTAAAGCTAGAAGAGGTATAAATCACATGCAATTCCTCATGAGGAGGTTTAACAGTATGAAGAAAGTAATGCTGATTGTATTGTTTGCGTTACTCGTCGTAGGCCTAGCGACCGCGCAACAATTTGTACCCAAAACCGACGTTTTGGGCGCACACAATAACGGCGGACGCGGCTGCGCAGCCTGCCACGCTCCACACAGCGGCGCACGCGGCAACGGCGGCACCAATTCTCCGGCGGGCTTAACGAGCGGCGGCGGATCTCAAGGCGACTGGCATCTGTGGGGACAAGAACGTCTCCCTGATCACCCAGGAAACCCTGTCCTTCGGCGGCGGCTATGACACCGGTGGCTTCGGCTACAAGGTCAACTTCGGCGGCGAAACGAATTGGTTCAGCTCATCGAACGGCATGGTCTCGGGCATTGCGGTTTGCCTGAGCTGCCATGACGGCAACTTCTCCGAAGGCGCGATGATGATGAATCAATCGTACGAAGGCAACAACAACCTGCTTCCGAACGGCGGCGGCCTCGGCACCACTAAGGGCGCGCTGTATGGCACAGGTGTAATCCCAACGCTGCTCGGCAACGACGGCGGGGCGGTTGGCGACTACCTCAACGACCACCCAGTGGGCAATCTGGCGACCTTTAACGGCCTGAATTACCCGGCATCCCTGCAAACCTACGGCTTGTCGTTCGTGACCACCGTCACCGGTGGATCGGCGTCCGTCGTCTATACCGTAGCTCCAGGCAGCCCGTATGCCGCTTTTGTCGCCAACTACGGCTATCCCGCGATCCAGGGGATGTCAGTCGATGCGACGAACACTACTCCGTATGTGGTTTGCACCACCTGCCACAACCAGCACCAGATGAACGTCTATCTGTCCAGCGCCAGTTCGCCGATCGCGGGCAACTCGACGGGCAGCTATGCGACGTACTTCTTCATCAACGCCCCATACAACGCGGGCGCAGCCTGGACACCGACTGCCGCTCCTTCGACCACGCAGTTCTGCCGACAGTGCCACTTTGGCACGGCGAACGAAGCATTCGGTTCCAACGGAATCACGACTGCTTTCTAACTGCTGCTTTGCCTGAGGGGAGAAAGTTTCTCTCCCCTCAGCTCTTTAACAACTTGGTTATTTGGCTAACTGGTCCATTAATCAGCTAACCAAATCACCAAATCAATGATTGGGGTGGGGCAGACAACACTAGGGGTGTGCCCCGGGAAGTGAGAAACGAAGTGAGAAGCAAAATGAAACTCTCAAATTACAAACTGCAAATTGTGGTCCTTCTGGCGGTACTGGCGATGCCGGCAAATCTGGCTTTGGCGCAGATTGCCTCGCATGCTCCGACGGTGGCGGCGGCGAGTTCCGCGCCGGACACCAGTCCCTTCGCCAGCGCCAGCATGAGCCCGGTGATGCAAGTCAGCGACAAGCCGGTGGCCCGCGTTAATGGGACGGTACTGACCGACCGCGATTTGTTGCGCGAGATGCTTATCATCTTCCCTTACGCCCGCCAGCACAGCGGTTTTCCCAAGGCCGAGGAGCCCAAGATCCGGATGGGCGCGTTGAAGATGATTGAGTTCGAGGAGCTGGTGTACCAGGAGGCGGAACGAACCAAGATGACGGTGCCAGCGGCGAAACTGCAGCGCGCGGAAGCCTCGTTCCGGTCGCAGTTTCCGAGCCAGGAGGCATTCGACGAGTACCTGAAGGCAGAGATGCAGGGCTCACGGCAGTTGCTGCGCAAGCAAATCCGGCGATCGCTGCTGGTGGACGCGATGCTGAAAGCGGAAGTGGAAGACAAATCGAAAGTAACGCTGGCGGAAGCGCGCGCCTATTACGACAAGAACCCGGAGCCTTTTCGCTATAAAGAAAACTTCGCCATCCAGACGATTTCCATCATGCCGTCGAATAAAGCCAGCGAGGCGGTGAAGAGCGAAGCGCGGAAACGGGCAGAAGATGCGCTGCGGCAAGCGCAGGCGACCAAGAGCTACCAGGACTTTGGCCTGTTGGCGGAAAAGCTCTCCGACGACGACTTCCACGTGAACATGGGCGATCACAAGGCGGTGGACCGCGACAAATTGCCGCCGGAGATCGTGAAGGCGGCGTTGGCCATGCAGCCGGGACAAGTGAGCGGTCTGCTGCAACTCGGCGATTTCTACACTTTCTTCCGGTTAAATGCGCATACGCCGGCGGGCAAGGCGCCGTTTGCGCTGGTGAAGGATCGGCTGCGCCAAACCCTGGCGAAAGATAAATACGAGCACCTGCGCGCCGGGTTAGACAAGAAGCTCCGACTGAACGCGAAGGTGCAAGAGCTTTAGGAGCGACGGTGTGCCGTGGAGAATGAAATTTCGATGGTTCGCCGGAGTGGTATCGCTGTGCGGGCTGGCGCTCTGCGGTGGGGCGTGGGCGCAGATTGCTTTGGGCGACATGCATGCCAGCGCGAACGGCAACGTCGCGGCTGATTACGCCGGGGAATTTGGCAATTTGCAATCGTCGGAGCACTCCCTGGGGTTCGGCGGCTCAGGTACGATCAACGGCTACTACTACAACCCACAATTTCTCTC
Organism: uncultured Acidobacteriaceae bacterium; assembly: GCA_963822025.1. Lineage (GTDB taxonomy): Bacteria > Acidobacteriota > Terriglobia > Terriglobales > Acidobacteriaceae > Acidiflorens. The sequence continues at coordinate 159,813 of CAWGFW010000007.1, forward strand.
CTACAGCGTGCTGCCGTATTACAACCGGGCGCAGGACAATTCCGATTCTCAATCCATCACTGACTCCAGCGGTTATACCGGGACTGTCAATATTTTTAGTGGCAGCCATTTTCCGGGGTATTTCGGGATCCGCCAAAACTGGAACAGCTCGGGAACGTTCGGGATTCCAGGGGTGGCCGGATTGACGACGGAGAATGCCAGCCACGGATTCAACCTGGGCTGGAGCGAGCTCATACCCGATAAGCCGAGCCTTTCAATTGGCTACGCCCAAGGGAGCAGTTCGAATTCGCTGTTGGGCAGCGCGACTACGACCGCGGCTACCAACAGGAATTTCGATGTCAAAAGCTCTTATTATGTCGACGCGTTCCGGTTGACCGGCGGCTTCATCCACGCGAGTGCGAACACAGGTGTGGGGGGCCTGGTAGACGGGCAAACGGAAACGAATACCACCTCATCCAACGAATACTATGCGACCGCTTCTCGCACGATTCCCTACCGAGGCAGCAGCTTCTCAGTGAATTACAACCGGGGTAGTTATGACACTGAGGATTCTCTCGCGGGCCAGAATAATGGCACCACGGATAACGTCACCGGCAATGTAAACCTGATGTTCCCAAGGTTGCCGGTGAGCATCGTGGCAAACTACACCGACAATATCTTTGGCAGCTACGAACAGCAACTTGTAAATAACGGGCAAGCGCCGGTGGGGGGCCTGGCCAGTCCGGCATCACGTTCGGTATCGTTGAATGCCAGCACGTTCTATAACGTTATGCCGGGCGCAATGGTGGGCGCCTATGTGACGCGCACGGAGCAATATTTCGACGGACAAGACTATGGCGTGACCCAATTTGGCGTAAGTGGGAGCTACGGTTTCTCAAAGAAGCTCAAGGGACTGCGATTTAACGTGGGGGTGGTGGATACCGCCGATCAGGAAGGCAACGAGCGAGCCGGAGCGGTGGGCGGCGCCTTTTATAGCCTGTCACACGGGCGATGGGAAGCTGAGAGTTTTGCTCGATACGACCAGGACACGCAAACCCTGCTCGCGATCTACACGACATCGTCGCTGAATTTTGGAGGCACCTTGAAGTACCGCCTGCCTCACGATGTGCGCTGGGTCTCTGTCGCCAACATCACGCGCAGTGTCTTTGAACAAGTGTCCGGCTCGGAAAACCGTTCGGAGGGTTTCACCAGCATGCTGTTGGCGGCCCGGGCCACGCTGTCGGCGAACTATTCGGAATCCAAGGGAACGTCGGTGTTCACGGCCACTGGGTTGGTGCAGACACCGGTGCCGGGATCGGTGATTTCGCCGGAGAATGCGACCCTGTATAACGGCGTGAGTTACGGGGGCGGGTTCAAGGTGAATCCCATGCACAACATGGCGATCAGCACCGCTTATGAGAAGACCAGCAGCAATTCCGTAAGCCCTCTGCTCGCCTCGAACAATGGATCGACGTTGTACACCGGCTTGTTGCAATATCAGTTCAGAAAGGTGATCTTCACCGCGGGCGCGACCAAGTTCAACCAGCACATCTTTCCTTCCGGCACTCCGCCGAGTATGTTAACTTCTTACACATTCGGGATAACCAGATGGTTCAAGGGATTCTAGCTGGGATGTCACGCGCGAGCCCAGGCCGGTGGGGAATTATCTGCTTCGTCCTCGTTTTACTCACTCCGTCTTGGGCCGCAAAAAAAACCGAAACTTATAGCGTACCTGCACCTCCCGACCTGCTGCTGGAGGGCGGCCGCAAGCTGACATTTGAAAGCGCCTTCAGCTCCGAAAGGGAAATGCTGGGCAAGGGAAAATTCTGGACCAGGGTTCTGAATGCGGTGGCGGGCGAGCCGGAATACCGGATGATGGTGCGTCCCTATAGTATCGCAGTCGATTCCCATGGGCGAGCTGTTGTCACCGACCCCGGGGCGGGCGGGGTGCACATCTTCGATTTCGCGCACCGCAAGTACAAATTCATCGAGCGTAGGGAGAAAGGTAAAGATGCGATGCTGGCGCCGCAATGCGTGGCGCTGGATGCGCAAGACAATATTTATGTGACCGACTCGGAATCGGGGAAGATATTTGTTTTCGATGCCAATGGCAAATACCGGCATGCGCTCGGGAGTTTGAAAGGCGGAGAAGGTTACTTCAAGCGGCCCACGGGAATTGCCGTGGACTCGGCGGCGCAACGAATTTACGTGAGCGATACCCTGCGTGACCAGATTTTTGAGCTGGACATGCAAGGCCATGTGTTGCAAACCATCGGCAAGCATGGCAAGGACAGCGGCGAATTCTACTACCCAACGGAATTGCATATCGATGGCAACGACCTGCTGGTGGTGGATGCCATGAACTTCCGCGTGCAGTGGTTCGGGCGCAAGGGCAATGCCGAAGGAATGATGGGCCAGATTGGCGATTCGCCGGGGCAGATATTCCGGCCCAAGGGTGTGGCCGTGGATTCGGAAAATCACCTTTATATTGTGGATGGGTTGTCGGGGATGATACAGGTTTTCGATCGTCAAGGGCGCCTATTGTACTTTTTTGGCAAGAGAGGCGTGCAGTTGGGCGAGTTTCAGTTGCCTTCGGGTCTGTTCATCGACCATGACGATCGGGTGTTTGTAGTTGATTCCTTCAACCGGCGCGTGCAGGTGTTTCACTATCATGGACTGCCGAAGCAGTCGGCGGGGGCGGGCCGGTGAAGAAATTAGTCATGGTGTGCGCGGTGCTTTTCGTGATGGCAGCCGCTTTCGAAGCGCACACGCAGCAGCAGGGAGATGTGCTCGGCATTCACAATCTGGGGCCGACGACGCCGGGGCCGGTCAGCGGTCCGTTGCCGGCCTGTCAGTTCTGCCACGCTCCGCACTCCGGGCTTAACAGCAATAGCCTGCCGAACCTGCCGCTGTGGAGCCAGGCGCTCTCGACGGAAAATAATTACATTCTGTATTCCAGCCCGACCCTGGTGAACCAGGAGCAGGAGCCAATACTGGGCTCAGCCAGCAATCTTTGTCTGAGCTGTCATGATGGCACGGTGGCGCCGGGAACGAACGTGCCCTACACCAATCTTAAGATGACGGGCAGTATGAACAGCCAGGATTTGTTTATTGGCACACTGGCGGGCATACATCCTTTTAATTTCAAGCTCCCGCTGAATTGCACGAACGACAACCTGCTAACGAGTCTGTGCAGCGGCAGCACCGGCAACCCCGCAGTGCAGTTAATTAGCGGCAATGTGCAGTGCAACAGCTGTCATAATCCGCACGTTCAGGGCATTGATCCGATAGCGCAGAATTTTTTGGTGATGAACAACGCGAACTCCGCTCTGTGCTTCGCCTGCCATGTGACGCAGCCGGGCCCTATCAGTGCCAGCCGCCCCCGAGTGGCGACTGCAACTGCAGCCACTACAGGTACGACGAGTGCAAGCGGGGGAATCGGCCGAACCACGGCCCGCCAATATAATCCCTTCACCGCCTGGCGGGAGAGCATCCATGCTACGGCTGCTCACGAGTTCTCCAAGAGCTCGAAGATTGGACCGTATCGCACCGTGAGTCAGCAGGCCTGCCTCTCCTGCCACACGTCCCACAACGCTCCGGGCGGCCCAGATTTGCTGCTCGGACCGATTCCAGAAGTTCCGGCTATGGACGCGGCAACCCAGAACTGCATTTCGTGCCACAACGGCGGCTCCAACCTTTCTCCCGCAATCCTCAATGTGTATGCAGAGTTTGCCAAGACTGGCCATCCACTCCCCGCGGGAAACAACAAGCACACCTCTGATGAAAGCGTGGTGCTCGAAAATAACCGGCACGCCACGTGTGCCGATTGCCACGATCCCCATGCGACGCGGCAGACCGGTTCCTTTGCGTCGACCGCCATCCGCGGATCGCAGAACGGTACCCTCGGGATCAGCGCGACCGATGGCGTGACCGAAGTGGACCCTGCAGTCAACCAATACGAGACCTGTCTGCGCTGCCACGGCACCAGTTCAGGCAAGCAGGTTCTGGCCGTGTTCGGTTACGCGCCGTTGCGCGCCACTACTGCTGGCGACCCACTGAATCTTATCCCGCAGTTTGGTGTTACCGCGAAGTCGAGCCATCCGGTGATGTATGAGAATAAGAGTTCGCTGCCCCAACCCAGCCTGCTGAAGTTCATGTGGAACCTGGACGGCCGCACGCCGGGACGGGCGATCACTGCGCGCATTCTTTGTACGGACTGCCATAACAGCGACGATAATCGTGAATTTGGCGGCACCGGGCCGAATGGGCCGCACGGTTCGCAGTTCTCGCATATTCTGGAGCGACGTTACGAGTTCAGCCAGGTGGCGCCCGGAATCCCGCCCGCCGCCGGTCCGGGAAGCACCATCGAGAATCTTCTTCCTGCCGTGGTCGACCCTGGCGCGGGCGGACCTTACTCCTTGTGCGCCAAGTGTCACGATCTGAACAATGTCCTTTCGAATGCCAGCTTCAGCCAGCATGCACTCCACATCAAGGGGGGATTCTCCTGCTCGGTGTGTCACACCTCTCATGGGATGGGAGCGACCTCCTCGAATGTCTCAGGTGACCGTATGGTCAGTTTCGATTTAAAGGTTGTAGCTGAGAACGCCACCTCCAGTGGGTACTTCCGTTCTCCTATTTCCTACAATCGCGGCAGCAATACCTGTACTCTGACCTGCCACAATTACAGTCACAACCCCGACGGTACGGTGATTCCCGTCGTCGGTACCAAGGGGCCTGTGCCCAGTAAACATTGAGGCGAACAGGTTCCTGAGCGAAGCCGACCTGCAGATACCAGAAGCTGTGGATCGTAGCTGCGGGCCGTAGCTGCCGATCCCAGTTGCAGATCCTGGCTGCGGATCGTAGTTGGGGATCCCGGTCGCGGATCGATGCACCGGCAGAAACCTGGAGCGTGAAGAGCTGTATGCCGAGCAAAAGCGTTGCGGACAACGTTGTTGTAGCACGCCTACGGCGCCCTGTTCTTGATAGCACTGCAGTGCGGATCGCCGCATTATTGTTGTTATTAGCGGTTGCCGCAATCTACGAGTCTGTCCACATCACGGCCTTCATGAACGACAACATCTGGTGGCATTTGCGTACCGGCCTCTGGATTCTGCAGAAGCATGCTTTCCCCCGCGATGGCTTGTTTTCTCAGTACGCCGATAACCCATGGGTTGCGTGCAGTTGGGGATTCGACGTTCTGACGGCTGCAGCCTACCAGCTGTTAGGTCTGAAAGCGCTTCCCGCGCTACTGATGGCTTTCAAAGTGGCAGTGGCCGCGCTCGCCTTTTTCCTGGCGCGCGCCTGGCGCGGAGTTTTCTGGTGCGCCGTTCTTCTATCTGCCATTGCGCAGTATGTCGTGGTTGATTTGCAGTTGGTTCCCATGCTTTTTTCGGTTCTGTTCTTTGGCATTGAGCTGCTCCTCTTACTGCAAAGCCGCTTGCGCAACGATGTGCGTCCTCTATTCTCGTTGCCCTTGCTCTTCTTCCTCTGGGCGAACCTGGACGGACAGTTTTTGAACGGATTGCTGTTGCTGGGCTTGTTTCTGGCGGCCGAGGCAGTGGAGTTTCTGTTGCATATTTCCGGTGCGAGCTCTTTTCCAGCACCGGCCCATTCTCTGGTGAAGCTCGTCGCGGTCGCCGCTCTATCGCTGATCGCAACGCTGCTGACCCCGTACTCGTTTCAGCTCTACCGAAGCGCGTTCCAGGCTGCTTACAGCAAGGTGCTGTTCGAGAATTTCCTGGAAATGCAGGCCTTAGCTTTCCGGCGGCCGCAGCATTTTGTGTTGTTACTGCTGGTGATGGCGGCCTTTCTTGCGCTCGGGCGGCGGCACTCCCGGGATCTGTTCAAATTCGGCGTGCTGGGCGTTTTTGCCATGCTGGCATTCCGCGTGCAACGAGATGTGTGGTGCATAGTCCTTCCGGCAATTACTGTGATCGCTGACGCCGTGGCGGATGGCAAACAGGAAGCGGAAGCGCTCACACTGAAGAACGGGCAGAGATGGAAATGGGAAAGGCCGCTGGTTGCGGTGCTCGTTCTGGCGGCGTTTGTGGCGGCGATCATCCGCATACCGAATAGCAATGCACTGATGATCCAAGTCAGTAGAACCTTTCCAGTGAAGGCTTGCGATTTCATTCGGACGAATCAGCTTCCACCGCCGCTCTTCAACGCGTATTCGTGGAGTGGTTTCCTGACTTGGTATCTACCGGAATATCCGGTCGCTATGGATGGGCGGTTGAATCTATACGGCGATGAAATCACCGAGAGATATTTTAAAGTGATCAATGGTAAAGAGCGTCTCGAAACGGAGCCGAGCTTTACCGGTGCTCGCACCATCCTGCTGGAGCGGAATTCCGGTCTACTCAAAGCGTTGACCAGGCTGCCCGGGTTGCGGGCGCAATTCCGCGTGGCTTATCAGGACGACATAGCTACGGTTCTGGTGCGTCAGTAGGAACAAGATCTTTCTGCAGACTCCTAGTTACGGGCAAACACAACCGCTAACTGATCGCGATAAACCACGCGGAAGCGCGAATCAATGGTCAGGAGTTGTGTCAGCGGGAGCTTGTTCGACAGCAGCACCAGTCCCGCTTCATTCAGGTAAGGATCCGAGGTGTAGGCTTCGTCGCCTCCAGAGCTCCTATACATGAGCAGATTCATTTGATCGCCATACAGATTGGTGCGCCCATCGATCGCCACCGGGTACTGCGGCAGATACCAGATCAGAAATCCGCCCCAGTCGAGATTATTGTAAAGTGGCCCTGAGAACGAGTTCTGACGTATAAAGTTCGCAGCGTCGACTGGGTACTCGCGGCTAATCACCCGGTCCAAGTCGCGAGTGTTGAAGCCGGTGTTGCGCGCAATCAGCAACATCCCGATCGCCAGGATAGCCGCCACGCCAGCCAGCTCCGGAAGCTTGAGCACTGGTTTTGGCGATCCTTGCCGGGAACGCAGATCGGCGAGAAACAGTACTGCGCAAATCGATACAAACCAGGCATCGCGCGCGCTGCGGAAGGTAACAACGGTAGCGACGACGAGCAAAGAAAGCTTGAAGAGGTCCAGCTTCCGCGGCCACCCTACGGCGAAAAACGCGGCCGAGGTCAATAATAGCAACACATAGTGCTCGGTGCGTTTGAAAGTGAGGGCCTGTAACTCTTCAATCATTAAATAGGGCACGGGCTCGCTGGCATACTCTCCCACCACGTGATAGAGGTGATAAGTGTAAGGCCCCAAAAAAGTAGCCGCGAAACAGGCAAATGTAAGCCCGATCAGCCCGGAAAGAGGGAGCGTGGGTGGTTGAAGGAGGTCAAGCTCGAATCCGGCCGAACTGGCCAGCCGCTGCAGCAGGTTGACCCCCATAAACAAGCCAACGATGGCGAGCCCATAGATGAACTGGATGTGGATGTTAGCCCAGAGCACAAAAATCAATGGCAACCACCACAGCAACCGCATGCTGCCTGTGCGCTGGGATTGCAGCAGAAAAGTAAGCGTGACCATAAACAGGATCATGGTCACAAATACGGGCCGGGGCATGAGACTAAAGAGAAAAACGAAGCTTCCAATGAGCGTAAGAATCCACGCCAGCCAAAAGTCTCTGGAAAGGCGATACAGCATCCAAAAGAGTACAAAGGCGACCGCCGCGGTCAGCAAGATTCCGAACAGGGCAGATCCGACGAGCCCAAACCAGGCATACGCTCGCGACAGCGGCACCTCATAGCCCCAACTGTAGGCCACCCAAGGGCGAGTTGCGGCAGTGCGCGAGAAAATGCCAACGTGGGGAAAGGCATGATGTTGAACAATCCAATTTCCGGTTTCGAGGTGCCACCAAAGATCCGGGTCGCGAACTGCTAGCCTGGCGCGGAAGGTGATCGATGCCAGCACAATCAACAAAAGCGAAAGGGCAAGCAATTGTAGTCCGCGTAGTTTCAGAAGGCCGCGTAATTCCTGGAGCGCGCTCATGCCGAATCGCTCCGAGGCCACCGGCGAGGGCTTGCGGTCTTCATGACCGGAAACCGGGTCTTGACCTCCGCGGTTTGCTCACGCGCTGCGCCGGCCTCGTGATATCCGGCATCCTGGTTTACGTCCCAGACCTCAAACTTTCTCTCGCCCGACAGAATGTCCTTGGCCGTTAGCATCGCCATCATGATGGCATATCCTGGTTGTTGCATTTATGCCAGGCAGTAATCTTGCCCCGGTCTGCCCGATGAGCAGGCGCTATTGCAACGGCTTTGCCGGCGTGCCCGGCTTTACTCCGGAGTGCTTTTTCGCCTGTGCCATCAGTGCCAAAACCTTATCTTTGCCTTCATAGGTCGGATTGGTGTCCAACAACTTCTGCCAGGTCGCCGTGGCCTTGTCGATATCCATCTTGCCTTGCCACTCGACAATTCCAAGATTAAACAATGTGTTCGCCTTCGTCGGTTCGTAGGAGAGCGACTTCTGGAATTCCGCAATCGCGGTATCGGCATTGCCGGTGTACCAATAAGCGGTCGCCATGTCGGTGCGAACGCCGGCATTGGCTGGTTCTACTTTCAGCGCGCGCTGATAATAGTCGATGGCCGTGGGAAACTGCTGGGCGTCGTAATAGACGTTGCCGATGCTGGCGAGAAGGCCAGCGTTCGCCGGGTCGGCCTTGAGCTTCTCGATCAGCGGAGCAGCGGTGGTATCCGCCATCTTTTGCATCTGAGCCGCTGTGGGAGCCTGGGCGCTGGTGTCAGGAGTGCTAGCCGGGCCCGCGCTCGCAATCGGAGCTGCGGCGGACGCTGGGCTCTCGCTGCCGCGGATGAACCAACCGCCAGCGATCCCGACCAGCAGGCAGATGACGGCCAGCACGTAGGCCTGCACGCTCGTCCATTGGTCGCTGGTATTGCCATTGGCATTAGTATTTATAATTGCTCGATTGGTATCCGTCATTTTGTTCGTCCTCCTCAGCGGCGAGAAGCCGCATTCAAAACTATGCGGTTGCGGCAGCGTGAAGCGCTGCGGCCCCAAAATCAAATTCAACCTCAACCTGCAATCGGTTACGCCGATACGAAGCGTGCAGCGCCGCGACGTGTTCCGTGACCGCTAGCTCTTGCCATGCATTCGCACGTCGGCCATCAATTTCTGCACAGTGGCCTTCTGCTCCGCCTTCAGTTGCGGATTCGACTTCAGCAATTCTTGCCAAGCGGCAATCGCGCCCTTGCTGTCCTGTTTTCCCTGCCATTTGATCATGCCGAGGTTGAATAGCGAGTTAGCATCCTTGGGGTCGTATTGTAGCGACTTCTGCAGTTCGCTGATCGCCCCGTCCACATCGCCGTTGTAGTAGAGGCTCGAAGCTAACTGCGTGCGAACGCCAACGTTCTTCGGATCAACCTGCAATGCTTTGTCGTAGTAACTGGCCGCGTCCTTGAACTGGTGAGTCCCCTCGTAGATGTTTCCGACCTGCTTCAGCAGGTCACTGTTGGTGGGATCGGTCTTCAGTTTTTCGAGCAGCGGTGCCGCCTTTTTGTCGGCCATGGCTTTCATCTGATCGAGGTTGGGCATCTGCCCGCCCATGCCCGGCGCAGCGGAGGACTGGGTAGAGGGCAATGACTGCGCGGCTAGGGGCGACTGCGATCCGCGAAAAAGGTAACCGATGGCCAGCCCAACCACGAGGCAGATTGCCGCCATCGCGTAAACCTGCTTAATCTGCCAGGCTGACCCGGCAGCGGGTTGGGTGATGAGTTCGTCCGCCATTTCCTATCTCCCTCTTCATCATTTCATTGCGATGGCATCTCGGTGGACGCGTCGCATTAAGTTTGCGATTCCGACCTTGCTTATTCAGGTTAGAGGTGACGGTGAATGTGGGCAGCAATCTACGTCACTGGGGAATGTGATGGCGGTCACACGGAGAAATCTTAAACAATAGTCTAAGAAATAGAGGTTTGCGCATCTGCGCGAGCGACCTTGTCACCAGACTATTGCCGTAGATCACTGAACAACTCCGGCCCAAACGGAATGGTGCGCGCCCGTCAACGTAGTCGAGATATCTGGGCCCAAGCCTCCAAATCAGGGAGGCACCTGCCTCACAGCCGTGAGAGTGTTCAGCGCTGGTGCTGAGAGTGGGCAATGCGCCATTCATCAATCTCATGTTCGGCGTTGGTAATTTGCGATGGTGTAAGCAAGTTTCTTAGGAAGACTCGGCCGTTGCACGATTCGATCCTTCGGCTGATCCGGCAGCAAGTGGCTGGATATCCGCTGCGGAGTCCTCTTTGCTTACCGGAACGGACGATGCTTCTCCCGACGCAACCGTGATGATGAGCTTGTTTCCGTCGTACGATTCATGGTGGTTCTGCGCTGACTTCAGATCGATGACCACTCTCGCAATCGGAGGCTCAACGCTGAATTCCGACGCCCTCACGGTAAGAACGGACTGGTGGTTCACCGCCAGTCGCTTCTGTGGATGAGCTAGTTCAGATCCTGGAAAATCAAATATCCAGGCGGCCCGGATGCTCGGCTGTGCTGACTTTCGCCTGCACGATTTAGTGAACGTCACCTCCACATCATCACTGTCGGCATGCTCAGCGGTGGAGATTGCAATGATTAGGGAATTTGAATTCCGCGATCCAGGACCTGACGAGTTTTGGGAAGTTCCTGGGCGCGTAGCCAAGCTGACCAAGAAGAGAAAAATCGATACTGCTGATCGAATACGCATTGCCGCCGTGGAATCGGCTCCTTTTACAGCTCTGTGCAAGGCATCCGCTTTTGTAATCCTATCGGTTATGCGCTCTGGCGTCGCACTCCGACAGAGAGTGGTCAAATATTCTTCTGAATCGGCTCCCGCGTGGCCGCGGAATTCTCTATGGTCCGAGACCGGTGCCGTTGCTGTTTGAGGAGGTCCTTCTGGTTGTCTGATGCCGCCGCAGAAGCGGGGGAAGTCATCTCTAGACAAGCCACAAACCTCAGCGCGACTGCCAAGCGGCCGCCAAGCGGCGTAGACCTTCTCGCGCCGGGACATTGTTGCGATCGAGCTTTAGAACAAGTCCGTATTCATAGCGCGCCTGACGATAATTGCCGCGCGCGGCTGAGGAATCGGCCTGGCGAAGCAGATCGGGGATGTCCTGCCGGCTGAAACCGTCTACTGACGAAGGCGATTCCAGCGCGCGTTTTCGGGCGGACGGCTTGGGTGCGGCTGGCGGTGCAGTTTGCTTGTCATCGCCATTGTCGCGTGAGGAAGAAGACGCGGCGAGCGAGTCGTGGGCGGTTGCATTGTCGGCTGCAGATTGTTGGTGGTCGCTCGATTCGAGCGATTTAGGTGAAGCGCTCTCGGATGGATCGACAGGCTTCTGGGAGGTCTCCAACGGTGGAGACGATGCTGCTGCTCCTGAGACGGCTGCGCTTTCACTGATCGGATGATCGCTTGACGACTGGGCGACGACCGGCTGCAAGGTTGGTACGGCTGCGGGATTTGAAGCCGCCGGAGTTGCGGAATCTTGTGAGACTGCCGCTGGTGCATCCGCCGTCTGTGGATTCTGAGGACGGGCGGGCGCGATGCTGTGCTCATCAGCTGCGGGGCGAGAAACACGCGTAAAAGACTCACTGAACTTTCCGGCCGTTGCAGTCAGTGCCGGCGTGATCTTGTTTTCAATTTTTGCAATGAACGGAGGGAATGCTCCGGTCTGCGAACGAATGTAGAAAGCCCAACCCGCGGCTCCGACAAGAAGGAGGACAAATCCCAGAATCAGACGCGGCCAGATTTGCGGTGGAGCGGCTTCCAGTTGACGACGAGCGCCTGCTGCTATTGGCTGCCGATTGGCAACCATCTTGTCTGTGGGAACGGTCGCGGGCGGGGTGAGCGGTGCGCGAACCGATTGCTCGAGGAAGGCCTGCCGCATTTCCTCGCAAGTCTGGAAACGGTCCTTGGGATCTTTGGCGAGGGCTTTGCGAATGACGGCATCGATGCCGCCGGGAATCGCCGGATTGATGAGCGCCGGCGCGACAGGATCCTCATTCACGATCTTGTAGAGGACCGTCGCGATATCGCCAGCAAAGGGCCGCTCGCGGGTGAGCAGTTCATAGAAGACGGCGCCCAGGGAGAAGATGTCGGCGCGATGGTCCACTTTCTTGCCGGTGATCTGCTCGGGAGCCATGTAGCCGGGCGTACCGATGACGAGGCCGGTCATGGTGAGCGATGTGTTCTCGATTTTGGCGATTCCGAAGTCGAGGACTTTGATGGCGCCTTCTTCGGTCACCATAAGGTTGGCCGGTTTCAAGTCGCGGTGAATGACGCCGCGGGCGTGCGCGAAACCAACCGCCGCTAAAATCTGGTCAGCCCAGGAGAGCAGCGTGGCGAGCGAAGGTACGCCAGTATCCGCCAATAGTTCGGCCAGGGTGGTTCCCTTGACGAACTGCATGCTCAAGTAAATCGCGCCGTTTTCTTCGCCAACATCGTAGATGGTGATGATATTGGGATGATCGAGTCCGCCGGCTGCTTTCGCTTCCTGCTTGAGCCTCTCGATCATCTGGGCGCGATCGGGAGCGTTGCTGTCGATCAGAATGGTCTTGAGGGCCACGGTACGAGCAATTACGGGATCGAATGCTTTGTAAACGGCGCCCATGGCGCCGCGCCCTAACTCTTCCTGAATCTGGTAACGGCTCAATGCAGCGAGGTGCGCCGGACTCGACGGACGAGAGGGCCCGGAGGTGGGCTCGCCAGCAGATACCGTCCGCTCAACCGGATCGTTGGGTGGTTTCGCCGATTCCATGAGAAATCTCTAATGCGCTGTCATCGCAAATATGCGCAAACGCACAAGTTATAGAGACTATGTGCGGCATCTTTAATCATAGCCCCGGTCAGTTTCGCTTCCCACTTACTTTAGTTTTGCCTGGAGCTATCTATCTTCTTTCACGCGTTCCTTAGCGAGGGAAAATGGATGCTTGCGGACTTTTATGAACTTGCGGAATCCCATTTGTTCTTCCTGGCCTTCGAAACGGCCGAGCGAGCGCGCTCATCTTAAGCGCTGCTCGGTCGCGGTTGTTCTCGCCGTTGTTCTTGTTCTTGTGGGTGGGGCATCGATGAGCGCTTATGCCAAAGATGCGCCGCTGAGCGCGGTAGTTCTGTTCGACGGCCCCAAGGGCGCGGCGTATGTGCAGATCACGGACGCAACCCTGAATGGAAAGATCGAAGTTCGCAGCTGCGATGGGGTTTCGAAGCTTGACAAAAATACTTATAACGGACTTCCGCGAGCGTCGTTGGCGAGCGCTAGTTCGCTGCAGCGCGGCGCCGACGGCGTACTCACGCTCACGGTCAACAACAAGTCTGTTTGTGTTCTCCCCAGCAATCTGAAATTCGAGCGGAGCGTGGAACTCACGCCAGCGGCGGCTGCGGAACAAGCCATGATTCGCGGCACGCTTGTTCCTTCGTCGTCTCGCGATGCAGCAACAACGATCCCGGAATTCAAGCCGGGTGTGCAGTTGGTATTTACCGCCGCTCCGGACGTTGAGCTTGCTGATTTCCTGCGGGCGCAGCGAGCGAACACGCTCAAAGACTGGGAAGATTTCTCGACGCGTTATCCGTCTTCGGCGCGGCGAGCGTCCGCTCAAAATGCGATCGCTGGATTTCATCAGCTGGCAGCGGAGGCGGCATTTGCGCAGTATCGAAGTTCGGGCGGCGCTAAGAAACAAGACTTCACCTTGCTGCGGCAGGCATGTCTGGAGTCACAGACCGCCAACCAGTCATCTCCTGACTACAAACCCGCCGCGCGGTTAATGGACGACATTGGGCGAGAATTGGACAATCTGGCGCAAGCTGATCAGGCGCGCCTTCAGGCCTACCGAAAAGCCCTGCAAGACCATACGCCTGGGTATGCGCAACTGTCGGCTGCGAAGGCGCACGTAGAACGGCTGTTGGAAGTGCGGGCAGACTATGCTCCGCTGCTTAGTCTGCACAGCGAGATTGCCGCCGAGCAGCGGAAACTGGAAACGACGATCGTGAACGCGCAGGTGTTGATCGCGGAATCGCATTACGATCAGGCGGTCAACTCGCTGGGGCCCTATGTCGTATTCGCCTCCGAAATGCCCCGCGTGGATGCGGTGCTCAGTGCTGCGTTCCAACACCACTACGAACACGGACGAAAACTGGCGCTTGCTCAGGAGTGGGAAAAAGCGATCGCGGAATTTGGCAAAGCGTCGGCCATACGGCCCGACCGCAAAGATGTCCATGATGCCGCCGACAACGCTGCCGCTCAACTCGAGACCGAGCGCAATCAGCAGGCGGCGGATGCCGCTGTTCTTCAAAGCAACGAATACGCGCGCAAGAACCAGTTTGTCGAGGCCTATAACGTACTTGCCGACTTACCGGAGAAACAGCGCGCCCTGGTAGCGCCGCAGCTGGCAGCGTTGTCGCACAACTATATCGGCGAAGCGGGGCGGCGTGCACAGAGAATCCAGGAGGGACATGTTCCGATCAAAAATCCGGCTGACGAGAATGCGGCGCTGGAGGCCTTTGTGCTGTGGGATCGCGCCAGCTCTTTAGGCGACGACCCGGCGATCACTCTCAAACGCGATTTCCTTTCCGCCAAGATCAGTGCTTACTACCTAGACCAAGCCAATCGATATCTACAGAAAGCATCGGGGGCCGGAGCCGGTGTTGGATGGCTTTATCTGAAACAAGCGGCGCGTTACGGGATCACCAATGTCGATAGTCTGAAAGATGAGATGGATCGTTACGAGCCACTGTATCAACGGCAATCCCAACTCTCTGTCGGCATCGTGTTTCGCGATCAAACTTCACGTGGCGACAGCCATGGCTTCGCCGACCAACTGGCGGACGCGATCGCCAGCGGGCTTGATTCCTCCGGTATGCCGATCGTGGTGAAGCGTGAATCCTCGGAGGTGGGAGATGCTCAACCGCCGAATTTCACGCTGATCGGGCAGGTTCTCGAGCATCGCGTGGTCAAGAACCCGAGGCTGGAGGCTCCGGAATCGAAATACCGGGCGGGCGCGCACGAGACGAAAAATCCGGCTTGGCTGAAAATTGAAAGTGACTATGAAACTGCCCAACAGCAGCTCAGCGCGGCGCAACATATGCTGGCTGAGGCCCAGGCGCAACACAAGAAGAAGCAAGTGATCGCAGACGCGACTGACGCGGTGCAGCAGGCACAGAAGAGCGTCGACGAGTTGCGACATAAGTTGGACGCGACCGAGGAGAGCCGCCAGGAGATCGTCGTTGAGTCTTATCACTACACAAAGAAGACCATTGATCTGACAGCGTCGGCGGAGATCGAATTCCAGCTCCGCGACCGGGCGGGTAATGTTATCGGACAGCCCGCCGATGTGCATAAAGAAAAACACAGCACGACCGTCGTTTTGCAAGACGTCAAAGCGGACGACACCGAAGGAATCACCAATCAGGGCGTGGAACCGGACGGGGCGCAGTTTCTGACCGATCTGGAAATTGAATCCCGGAATGCCCTGGTGAAAGCCGTGCGAGAAAAAGTGGCGGAGCTGCCGGCGGAGATCCTGCAAGCCGGTAAGACACTGGCGCAACAAGGCGACACGGACGGAGCCGCGGAATTGTATGTGTTGTACTTGAATGCGACTCCTCAGAGTGCATCTCCGGGGCGAGACGAGGCGGCTAAGTTTCTGCGCGATCGGTTCAATTTAGAGATGACAGCCGATACTAAGCTGGCAGCGGTGAATTGATCGCAGCCGCCTACCAGAACTTTCCAGCGAAAAGGCCGCGTGGTTCCCTGGCTTTGCTGGTGGAAGCGAGCATAGAACCATGGTCGAGAGTCTGAAGAAGAATCCGGAGCTTTCGTCTCGTCTGAAGAAGACCAACGAAGAGCTTAAGGACCTGCAAAGCTCGGTAAAGACCGGGATGATTAATGTGAAGGTTCTGATGGATTTCCGGACGGCTACCGAACGAGCTCGGCAGGCCAGCGCGGCCGTGCAGCAATGGCTCGATGCACAAGGAAAAGGAGGCGATCCTTACAAGCTGATGGAGCAGGTAGTGAAGCAGCGCGTTGAGATGACGACTCAGCTGATCAAGGACGTCACGGTTGACCTCGAAAGCCTCGACGTGGACCTCAACACCGCCGGCCTGCCTGCGCTCAACGATGCCGTGCGCACGCTTAACGAGCGTTTAGGAAAGCTGTTCCGCCACTGATTGGAGTCCAATAGGAGCCGAGTACCTTGGTACTCTTCCCTTCTGTGCTTGCAGGTGCAGAATAGAGGGTGATCATCGAGTGGTAGCGCCACGGAAGGTTCGCTCTCCCCTACCACAATTGCTTTCGCAAACCATTTCCTCTTGGAGCCGCCATGGCCGAGCTGTTTCTCAAATTTGAAGACAAGGTCTTGCAAGAGCTCCTGCTTGCCGGGGGCACAGTCACCATTGGCCGTCAGCCAGACAATGTCTTTCGCATCGACAATCCCGCCGTCTCCGGGCATCACGCCAGGGTCTCCGCGGAAGGCGACCAATATGTGATTGAAGACGTTGAGAGCTTTAATGGCACGTACGTCAATGGACAACGCATCAGCAAGGTGGTGTTGAAGCATGGGGATAACGTCACTATCGGCAAGCACACGATCGAATTTCGTGACGAGGTACGTCAGATCGCAGCGCCGTACGGAATTGTAAATGGTGTCGTTGCCGGCCAATTCCCGAAGCCGCCGCAACTTGATCCCACGATGGTCCTGGACACGGCGAAAGCGAAAGAAATGCTTACTCAAGCGGCCGCCGCAGCATCCTCCGCCGGCTCGGTTGTGGTGCGGAAAGTCGGCAGCGTTCTGAGCCAGTCGCCAGTCACTCCTCTCGTACATCAGACCATTGGGACGCTGACCATCGTCAAAGGCAGAACTGACCAGCAGCGCTACGTCCTGACCGGCAAACTGACCCTGATCGGAAAATCGAAGATGGCCGGCATTCGACTAAAGCGCTGGTTCGCTCCCCGCGTTGCAGCCTTGATCTACCGAGCCGAGGATGGCTACTTCATCGCTGCTTCGGAAAACAACGTACCGATAAGGGTGAATGACATTGTCGTCGAGGGCGGCCAAAAACAACTTGCAGCAGGTGATGTAATTGAAGTCGCAGATATCAAGGCTGTTTTTGCGACATAATCGGGATGCTCGGAGGCAACCCTTCGATCCCAGAGAACAGCCAGCGCCGCCACGCTTGAGGCTACCTTCAGGACTAGCTCGTCGGTACGGCCGACGATTTATCATCTGAATCCAGGCGCCGGTTTCTGAAAACAACCGGGTCTCTTCGCGGGAGCGGTTTTCCGGTATCAAGGACAATTCCTAGACCACCCGCGCGCTCGTTCTCGGACTTCCGCACAGGGAAGTATAATAATATCTAATCGCAATATGAGAATACATTAGTAAGGATTGCAATGCTGTTGACGTGGGGCAGTGCGAAACAATGGCGAATTTGCGAAACGAAGCCAACTAGTTCATTGTTCTCAACCTGGTTTCCCGCGCGTTCGCGAAAAAACGGCGTCGCCGCAAGCAACAACCCACATGCAAAGAAGTGTATCTTTTTTTCTTCAACGCTCCGGTGGGTGTTTCGGTTTAGACGATCCATCGGCTCGCGGCCTTAAAACGTGGCGGAATGGGTTCCTTATGGTATCTAACAGCTTGGGTAAACAAGATTGCCATTTCCAGTTGGAGGGAGGGCAATCTACCAATTCTCCGCCATCCGGGAGACGCAGAGTCTTCCCGCGAGCACATTCCCAGCACGACTGTGGCTCCGGTTCGTCGGCGGGCATCTGACCACCAACTTCCTCGCACAGAATATTTCATAGCTATCGAACGGAAAATGCAGTGATCACGGTCACGTCCCCAGGGTCGTGGTTATTGGCGCGCCTGTGCCTGGACCATTTTGTAGGCTGGATTTCCGGCAAACCTTTGTGCGCAATCACACCGTCTTGGCGCTGACCTTCACCAGGCTGACTTCAGACGGCGGATTGGCAGGCGGGGCGGAGACATGTGATTTCGAACACAGTTCCACGGCCTCGGCCATGCCCTGGCATTCCTGCTGTTTTGATTTGACCCAGTCGGCGAAGGTAGCTTTCTGGCGCGAGACGCCATCCATGTTGCGGCTGATGCGAGCGGTGTAATGGGCCTTTATGCTCTCCATCTCCGCCTGAATTTGGACAATCTCTTCTGCTTTTCTCGCCCACTCCGCCTCCACCTGCTTCCTCTGCTGGGCTTCATGGGAATCGAGGGCATCCTGGCGGGCCTTGGCGTCCTTTTGCAGTTGCTCGATGGAAGTGCCTGCGGCATCGAGAGCCATCAGCACCGCGGCCCGTTTCAGCTCTTTCGACAAGTCGCGGATGTGCTCGCTGTTGAGCATCTCGACGACCTTGTTGATGCTGTATCCTCTGGGGGGCTCTGCGATCCCAACGGCGCGGTAAATGTCTTCCATGGAAGACAGATCAACTTGGAAGCCGGGGACCTCACGTGCGGAGCGCACCGGAACTTTTGGCGTAGGTTGAGTTAGGTCGGACATAAAATTCTCCTTCTCGTTATAACTAGGACTGTTGCTGCTTTCGCCCTCGCTGCTGGCCTCGCCGGCGTCTGTGCCGCTGCTACTGAGATCGTCCGGCTTTTTGCGCCAGGGTAATTCAAGCCATTTGCTTCGCATATGTTTCTCTTCCTTGCCAGCCAGTTTGGGAGGCTGTTCAGTTTGGGATTCAGTCCGCAATTCGGCCTGCACGACGGCCCGTACTTCCGCGCGTAGTTCGGCCCGCATCTCGGCCCGCAATTCAGCCTCCAGTTCGAGCAGAAAAAGAGGATCAAGGTCGCGAGGACGCGAGAGCGGAATATTCCGGTTGTTGATTTCGTGATCATTTTCGCGCGCAGGCATCGGGGTCGCCAATGCAATGCCGTTTACTGGAGGTCTCTCCAGTTTCTGCTCGACTCTGGGAGCGTCGCTCGGCCTGTTCTCTTGCCGCTTCGGCAGGGTTGGGATCTTGGGTGTCGGAGCCACGACGGTCGACGTTATCGGGCGGCCGCTCCCCGTTGCATGCGGCGGTGCAACCGGCGCGGAGAGAGAAGGGCTAGCGTTCGCGCGATCCGCGACCGCTCGCTGAATTCCTATCAGAAACTCATTACCGTCGGCGCGGCAATGTCGAGCCTCGCCAGCGAAGTCCTCGTGTCGTGACTGAATTCTAACTTTGGATCCGAACGGGATCGGCAGTTTAGCCCGTATAGAGACCCCGCCGACAGACCTGTCTTCCATACGGGCGGTGCCCGTCTGCCAGGTCCCGCCAGCGTTCTCCCACGAGACGTCCACACGAGTCAGCACGGGTTTGCGGTATTCGATCATCTCCCGTGTCGTAAACTCGGTTAGAACAGCGCTCATGTATTACCTATCGGCAAGAAGTTGAAATAGTTCAGAATGGGATAGGCGGCACATTGGCCGGAGGACAGTAGGGCGTTGGAGGTCGTTTAAGCGCCCTTCGGTAGTCCGCCGGGTTGCCGCAGGTGACTGGCCCATCTATCTGGAAAGCTTATGTTTATGCACGTGATCATCTGGGAATTCACGGCTAACGAGAGACACGTTGAGGAATTTGTCCGCGCCTATGGTTCGACCGGAGATTGGGCAAAGCTCTTTCGTTTGGGCGTGGGCTATTTGGGTACTGAACTCCTGCGGTCATCCCAGGATCGCAATGTTTTTCTGACCGTCGATCGCTGGGAGAATGCTACGTCCTTCGAGGTCTTTCAGCAGAAGTTCGGCGCGGAATATAAGAAGTTGGACACTCGGTTTGAGAGCTACACATTATCGGAGCGGAAGGTGGGGGCTTTCGATGGAGTCTAGCACGACAAATCCTGCGTCCAGGTTCCCGGTGCACAGCAAATCGGCCGAACACTGGACGAGAGCTGAGAAGTTCGCAGCGAGACGCTGCAAGGCATCCACGCGTCTTTCGTAGTAAATTAATCACCGATGGCCTCCGAGAAAATTATGATCGTCGACGACGAGCGCCTGGTGCGCTGGTCGCTCCGGCAGAAGTGCGAGGAATGGGGTTACCACGTCATTGAGGCTGACTCCGGGCAGCCGGGGCTCAAACTGGCGCAGCGCGAGTCGCCCGACCTGGTGCTTCTCAACGTCCGCATGCCCGACCTGAGCGGCATCGAAGTGCTCGATCAGCTCAAGAAAAATGGCGACGCCCGCGCCGTCATCATGATCACTGCTGATCCGCAGCTCGACGACGTCAAAGCCGCGATCAAGCTGGGAGCTTACGACTTCGTAGGCAAGCCCATCGACTTCGACGAGCTGCACATCACCATAAAGAATGCCCTGGAGGCGACCAGTCTACGCACGGAGGTTCAGAGCCTGCGCAGCGAGGTGCGCCGCAGCTCTGGTTATGACAGCGTGGTCGGCGTCTCGCCGAAGATGACCGAGTTGATGAACTTTGTGCGCAAGGTCGCATCGAGCGAGGCCACCACGATCCTGATTCAGGGCGAGAGCGGCACCGGGAAGGACCTCATCGCCAAGGCGATCCACTACGAAAGTTCGCGCCAGGACAAACCGTTTGTCGCCATCAACTGCTCCGCCATCCCGGAGACATTGATGGAGGCCGAGCTCTTCGGCCACGAAAAAGGAGCGTTCACCGACGCGAAGCAAATGAAGAAAGGCCTCTTCGAGGCGGCCGATGGCGGCACGCTCTTTCTTGATGAGATTGGCGAGCTCTCGCCCCTGCTGCAGGCGAAACTTTTGCGCGTACTAGAAGACCAGGTCATCCGTCGCGTCGGCGGCATACGCGACATGCAGGTTGACGTGCGTGTGATCGCCGCGTCCAATCGCGATTTGGAAAAAGCGGTGCGCGAAGGCCAGTTTCGGCAGGATCTTTACTATCGCCTGGCCATCATCGCTATCTTTATCCCGCCGCTACGCGAGCGAAAAGAGGACATTCTTCCGCTGGTGGATTTTTTCATCGACCGCTATAACCGCCGCTTCAAGAAGTCGGTGCGCGGGATTACCGATGAGACGCAACGTTTTATTTTTACGCACAACTGGCCGGGAAATGTGCGCGAGCTTAAGAACACGATCGAGAGGGGAATGATCCTGGAAGACGAGCCGTTTCTTCGGCCGAATTATCTGCCTTTCTCGGTAGGAGATTCCGGGGGCCGGACACTGTTTGAACGGTCTTCACCGACTGACGGCGGGCAGGCTCTACCGAACGGCCGGTCACTGCCGCGACTTTACATTCCCGAGGGGGGAACGTCACTCGAGGAAGTGGAGCACGCCATGGTCGAGTTGGCCATGCGCCAAGCCCATGGGAATCAAACACATGCCGCCAAGCTGCTGGACATCAGCCGGGACGCTCTGCGCTACAAACTCAAGAAGTTTGGCCTGATCCGGGGGGATGAAGAGGGAGCGCAGACAGGGGCGGCTGACGAGCAATAGGTCCAGTGTATGTACAAATGTTCCACGTGGAACATTTGTGGTGGCATAAAGATATGTACAGTCTTGTAACTGCCTAGATTGCGCCCGTTGCTGGCACTTACTCCTCGAAACCTACTTGGAACTCTACGTGGGTAGCTAGAGAAAATCTTACTCAGACCAAGCCGGAATTAAGGTCAACACCAACGGCAAGGGCAGCGGAGCGGAGCGGCTACTCCACACATACAACTTAGGCCGACTTAGATCTGACGTTTCTTTGATCTTCGGTGGGGAGATGGAAGAGGCGCTGCAGAGCTTGGGTCATTTGTTCTTGTTCCACTTTTTCGGGGAACTCTTTTATTTCGCGGGCTAGAGAGGCGGAGATTCTTTGGGTCATGCGGGCGAGGACCGCGTTCAGCATTTCGTCCTGGTCTTTTGAGAAGGGGCCATTTTCTTCGCGGAAGGCGTTTAGCTCTTTGCGGCAGACTTCGTCCAGGCGCTGACGGACTTGCACGATGGTAGGGACCACGGTGTCGGCGAGGAGAGTGCGGCGGAAGCCCTGTGCTTCTGCGCGCAGGATTTTTTGTGCTTCGGCAGCGGCAGCCTCACGCTCGCCGGTTGTGTCGTCGGTCACACTTTCCAGTTCGTCGAGATCATAGAGGAAGATGCCTTTGACGGTGCGGACGGCGGGGTCGATATTGCGGGGCATGGCCAAGTCGGCGATCAGCAGAAGGCGGGCGGGGTTGTTAGCGTTTTCGGCGCTATTTTCCTGGACACTTTCAGAGGCGGTCTGGTTGCCAGTTCCGGTGGCGCGCAGCTTGCGCTGGGCCATCACACGCTCGGCTTCCTCGCGGCTTAAAACCCGGTGCGGGCATGAAGTCGAGCCAATGATGATGTCGGCTTCGGCCATGTGATGCCAGCGATCTTCGAAGGGGAAAGCTGTTCCGCCTAGTTTGGCGGCTAGTTCAGCAGCGTGCTCGAAGGTGCGGTTGATCACGCTGACGTTGACGCTTCCCCTGGATTGCTTAATCAACTCGCGAGCGGAGAGCTCGCCCATTTCGCCGGCACCCAGTAACAGGACTCTCTTATTGGCGAGCGAGCCGAAGATCTGGCGGGCCAGCTCTACGGCAGTGCTGGCGATGGATGCAGGCGTCTTCGCGATCGCAGTTTCTTGGCGTACGCGCTCGGAGACAGCAAATGCTTTTTGCATGACGGCATCGAGGAAGCGGGCGGTGGATCCTATTTTTTGGGCTTGCTGCCAAGCCGCTTTGGTTTGGGCGATGATTTGAGGCGCACCCACTACCATCGAGTCGAGACAGGAGACTACGCGAAAAATATGAAGGAGGGCGGATTCATCGAGAAGGCGGTAGAAGTGTTTCCACTCCTCAAGCTTCAGTCCGTAGTCGGCACCCAAGAGGCGCATGACGGAGTTGGCAGCGAGGGTAACGTCGCTCGCCCAGAGGAGGAACTCGGTGCGGTTGCAGGTGGAGAGGATGATGACTTCTTCGATTCCTTCGGCGCGGGAGAGGTGGATCAGTGCCTGGTAGCGTCGGCTTTCGTCGATCCAGAAGCGCTCGCGCACGGCCACGGGAGCCGTACGGTAGTTCAGGCCGACGACCATTAAGGACGGTTCCACGACATAGCTCCTGGCTATGGGGATGCACATCGCTGGCCAAGCAGGGTGCCATTTTGAGACGGCTGAAGGTGTCGCCATTTCATTTAGTTAGCGCGCTTGCGAATGGGAGGGGGATGCGGAGGTTGGGCGGGAATGTGGGATATCGCGCACGACTTTGTCGCTGGGGCTGATTATGGCGCTGTTGAAAGATGAAACACCGAGGCGCTGGCATAGGCTGCCGGCCTCCGATTGGAGTCGATACCTCGACGCTGCAAAACAAATCCAAGGGCTCAGGATGACACCGTAAGGAGGGTGACATCGTAAAGCAGCATGAAAGCCGTGAAGGATGATTTAGCGGGCGACCTCCAGTGGTGCCAGATCGTCTTTTTCTTTTTTCAGGCTCTTGGTTTGGGGCTGGTAGACGCAGAAGGGTTCTTCGTCTAAGTAGTTGCCGGTAGCGGCATAGGCTCGGGCTCGGCAACCCATGCAGATGTTGCGAAACTCGCAGCAGCCGCATTTTCCGCGGAGGTTGTTGGTGTCGCGCAGCTCGTTGAAGACGTCGGAGTTGGCCCAGATGTCGGCGAATGACTGCTTCTTGAGATCACCGGCTAATGCAGGGAGGTATCCGCAGGGGAAGACCTCGCCTTGATGAGAGATGAAACAGACGGCGGTTCCGGCAAGGCAGCCTTTGGTCATGGCGTTCATGTCGGAGGGATGGCTGCCGGGATGACCTACGGGGCGTCCGATGCCTTGCGGCTTGAGTTCGATGCCGGTCGAGCCGGGCATTGCCATCTCGGTGGGGCCGATGGCGGGGACATGCTGCGGCTCTTCGACTACGGGCGCGGCATGGGCGGCGGCTGCGGCGGCTTCCGAGCGATGCTCGGCGGCTCGGCGCTGGCGAACTACACGGAAGTAGTGAGGCGCGCAGGTGGCTTTCATTTCGATGCCGCCTTCGAGCGAGCGATCATAGAACCAGTTCAGCATGCGCTCGTACTCTTCGGGAGGAACCATCTGTTCGGCGGCGATATCCACGCCACATCCAACGGGGACTAACAGAAAAGTGTGTAGGGCGTCGGCTCCGATGGAGCGGGCGAGATCGAGTACGGCTGGCAACTGATGGGCATTGTGGCGGGCGATGGTGGTGTTGATCTGTACCGACATGCCCAGATTTTTGAGGTTGCGGAAACCGGCGATGGCGGCGTCGAAGGCTCCGGGGATTCCGCGGAACGTGTCGTGAGTGAGGGCATCGGAACCGTCGAGGCTGATGGCGACACGCTGCACTCCGCTATCGACGATCATGCGGGCAACGTGCTTGCTGACGAGCGTGCCGTTGGTGGCCAAGGCTACGCGCAGTCCTTTATCGGTACCGTAACGGGCTAGCTGGAAAATATCGGAGCGGAAGAGCGGTTCTCCGCCGCTCAGCACGAGGATGGGAGTGGAAACTTCGGCGATCTGATCGATGATGTCGCGCGCGGCCTGGGTCGAGAGATCGGTCGGAGCGCTCAGCTCGGTTGCGGTGGCGCGGCAATGGATGCAGCGCAGATTGCAACCTTTGGTCAGTTCCCAGAAGATTAAACGTGGTTTATTCTTGCCGGCTGCATGCGAATGTTCGGTGCTGTTGGATGATTGCATGTTTGTTTTCCCCTTTAAAACCAGGGTTGTAATGAACCCCACCCACGCGCAAACAATAAAGGAGAAGACAGCGTCCAGCGGTGACACTCATCACCGCAAATTGTGATCTTGGTCACGCAGCGTAAGTCTTGTGAAATGTGAGTGTTCCGCAGAATTCCAGCTTTCAGGTGGAGCGTGTGACGGAAAATCTCCGCGCGGGCGCGGACGAGTTCTGGCATCGTGCAGGCGAGCGTGTTGCGGCGGCGGTCAGTTGTTGTGATTGGCGATTTCGCGAAGCGCTGTCGTATTGCGAATCACCATGGTTGATCCTTTGGATTGCAGGATTTGGCGCTTTTTCAATTCGGCGAATAGGCGCGTGACGGTTTCGCGCGAAGTTCCGATCATCTGCGCGATTTCTTCATGGGTAAGCCGGAGTTTTAGGCGCGGCTCGGCTTTGGTAGCTTCGCCATTTTTCATGCTCCATTCCAGGAGCAGCTTCGCCAGCTTTTCGGCGGCGGAGTGGGAGAGGCCAAGAGCGCCCGCTTCTTTGCAGGCGTTGTGATACTTTTCGCTCAACTGCTCGGCGACTTTGAAGCAGGCTTCGACGTCATCCTTGAGAAAGTGCAGGAAGTCATCGCGCTTGACGAAGTTGACCTGGCAGGGATCGAGGGTTTCGGCGGTGACTTCGTAAGGTTTGCCGGAGATAGTGGCGCTCAGGCCCAAGACTTCGCCGGGCTCGGCCAGCTTGACGATCACGGTTCGGCCGCTCGGGGAGTTGATGGAGAGTTTGACGCTGCCTTTGCAGAGCACAAAGATGCCGCGCGGCATTTGGCCTTCGACGAAGAGCACGGCGCCCTCGGGATAAGCGGCGGCGTATTTGATGTTTTCAAAAGCCTGCAAGGCGCTCGCGGGCAGGTCGCAGAAGATACGATCGGTCCGCAACTTGCAAGTGATGCAGCTTTCCACAATCTCCATTCCGTAGGGCGAGAGCATGAGGCAGCCTCCTGTACAACCTTGGGCCAGAACGACTTGGGTGAGCTGCATCCTGCGCAATCCACCAGCCCTTAGCCGGACCTCTGCCGCCAGTGTCGGACGGAACGGAACACTTAGCTGTGCTGCGAGACACAGAATAATGTGATATGGCTCACATGGTTCTGGTAATGGCGAATTCAAGTAACTTACAAAAGCGAACGTCAAGCAGTGCCATTTATTTGCAGCGTTGCTGGGTGAGTAATCGGCCGCTGATCTTTTGTTGCAACAGGTTGTCGAGGAAAGCTGATTTCGCCCACAGGTTATGAAGATTTGGCCGAAGCGAAGGATTGGTTCGACCGGGCCCCAATCAGCAAACCCAACCGCCTGAAGATCGGGCGCACCAACGCGCAGAAGCTGTTCTATTTCTAGGCGCACGTTTTCAGGCGCGGGGCGCGCGGTCGATGTTGACAAGTAGGCGATGCGTGCTATACACGATGTGGCACCGGCGGTTGCACGTCGGCGCAAAGGTTGCCATGTCCATTCCCAGATCTCCGAAATCACCTAGACCGCAGGCTCCGCGATGATGTCCCGCGCTGCCGTACAACAGATTGCCATCCGCGATCTCAGGGGCATCGACGATCTCACCGAGTTGAAAGCGCTCGAGAAAGAAGTCTGGGGGATGGCCGCCGAAGACACTGTGCCCCTAACGCTGGCGATTGCTCTGAAGGCCTCGGGAAATATTTTTGTCGGCGCCTTCGATACGGAAAAGGACAACAAGAGTAAAAAAGATAAAGAAAAGTTGGTCGGCTTTGCCTTCGGATTCCTCGGTCGCGAACACGGCCAGGTCACTCTCCACTCACACATGCTCGCTGTTCTCGACCAATATCGCCATCTCGATCTCGGATCACGACTCAAACAAGCGCAGCGTGATCGCGCAATGGCCATGGGCATCCACGAAATGACCTGGACCTACGATCCCTTGCAGAGTCGCAACGCCCACTTCAACTTCGCCAAACTCGGCGTGGTCTCCGACACCTATAAAGTCGATTTCTACGGCCCTGAAACCTCCAGCATGTTGCACCGCAATGGCACGGATCGTCTCTGGGTTCGTTGGATGCTGGATTCACGGCGCGTCCGCGACCGCATCTCCGGCAAGAATACAAATACACGCGCCGAAACCTTGGATGCGCTGCGCCTCCTCGCTCCTTTAGTTCGCTTCGATCCCAGCGGCAAACCCGCGCGTGCCAGTCTCGCCGAAGCGCTAGCCCGCCAACGTGTAAGCGTCGAGATTCCCGGTGACATTCTCGAAGTCGAGCGCACTGACATGAATCTGGCGAGAGAGTGGCGAGAAGCGACAAGGTGGGCCTTCCGCGAAGCGCTGAAAGCTGGATTCGTAGTAGCAGAATTTTGCCGCTCGATTCGAGGCCAGCAAGGTCCCGGAGCTTATTTGCTCCAGCAAGCAACGGTCAACGAACTCGTCCCGGGCGCGTAAGAGTTCTGTATCGGAGCATCGCTTCAGCGATGGGGCCAGCCTTTTCAGACTGACGCCCCTTGTCGGGGGCTTCAACTCATTTATGAAATAGCTCTTCGTTATTGCGCAAGCATCCGCCTCATAACGACCGCCGGAAAATTATTCCACTTTTCTCGTGCTCCCCCTCTGAGAAAATACAACCAATATTTATGCAAGAGTCGGAGCGCTTACGTTTATCTTTCATTTATTTCACTTATTTTATTTTTCTTATCCAAATTGCCTTCGCTCAGACCTCGACCAAAACGCCAACGTCAATCGCATCCCGCGATATCCTGGTCACAGTCACCGACGAAAACAGTGTGGCGGTGCCGTCGGCCATCGTATCTCTGCAAACTTCTGCTAATGCGATTCGACAGCGCTGCCTTACCGATTTTGCTGGCCGCTGCCGCTTCCTGAATTCCGCCTCCGCTAGCTGCAATCTCCGCGTCGAGAAACAAGGTTTCTATTCCGTGGCGCTGCCCGCCGTACAGGTCAGCGCTGCCGGTAACATCGATGTCACCCTTGCCCACCAGCAGGAGGTCCGCGAAGTCGTAGACGTGGTCGAGTCTCCGCCTGCCATCGACCCCGGCCAGATCGCCGCCCAACAAACCCTCAGCGGACTCGATGTCCTCAACATTCCATATCCCGCGACTCACGACTATCGCAACGTGCTTAACTTCATCCCCGGCGTTGTGCAGGATTTAAATGGACAACCTCATGTCGCGGGCGCGGAAACCTACCAGTCGGTCATTCTGCTCGATGGCTTCAACATCACGCAGCCCGCCAACGGCCAACTGTTGGCTCGTATCAGTACCGACGCTTTCCGCTCCATTCAGGTCGAGCCGGCGCGCGAGCCCGCTGAATTCGGCAAAGGTTCGGGCGGGGTACTGATGCTCAATACCGGAATCGGAAACGATCACTACCACTTCTCCGCTACCGACTTCGCGCCCTCATTTCAAGACAAAAATGGATGGAAGTTCGATCAATTCCTGCCGCGCCTGACATTCTCCGGCCCGCTGAAGAAGGGAATGGTGTGGTTCTACGACGCTCTCGACGGCGAGTTTGACAACGTCGTCTATACCGAACTCCCCGCTAACGCCGACAACGATCACATCTTGCGCATTGGCAACCTGGCCAAGCTTCAGGGTAATGTCACGCGCCGCCACATCGTCACTGGCAGTTTGCTGGTGAATCATCTTCGCGATGACTACGACGGCCTGTCGCCACAAAATCCCGAGCAGTCTAACCCCAAGGACATCGAATCCGCCTACATCGCCAGCGCGAAAGATCAGTACTACTTCAAAGGCGGTGAATTGCTCGAAGCAGGCGTTGCCTTCGATCAGTACAACCTGCGGTGGACACCCTACGGCACCTCACCCTACTTCATCACTCCCCAGACGCTAGGCGAAACGGCCAGCGGCAGTTACTATCTTTCGACCACCACGCGCGCCCGTCGCTGGCAGGCTTTAACAAATCTCTTTCTCTCCGGGCATCACTGGCATGGCCGCCACGATTTAAAGTTCGGAGCCGATATTGACCAGGTTACTTATGACGCCCAGTTTGCCCGGCAGCCCGAGTCTTTTTTGAGTGTAGGTCAGACTCCGCTGACTGCGCCGAACACCTGCCTAACTGTTGCTCCGGCCCAGAATCCATGCACGCTTTATTCCACTTTTTCCGGAGGACTGCCTTCCGCGACTTATAACTTCGAGTTCAGCGCCTACGCGCAAGATCGCTGGTTGATCGGTGATCGCTTGCTCGTCGAATCCGGACTTCGGCTCGATTGGGATGAAATCGTCCGCACGCCGCTCCTATCGCCGCGCCTTGCCGGAACCTACGTGCTGGATAGCTCCGGCAATACCAAACTCTCGGCGGGAATAGGATTGGTATATGACCCCACCTTCCTGTTCCTCATCGCCCGTCCCTACGCCGGCGAACGCACCGACTATTTCTTCAACACCTCCGGCGAGCAAACGGGAACCGTGCTCACAACATTCTCTGTCGACCGCAATGCCCTTGTGGCTCCGCGTTTCGTCAACTGGAGCCTCGGCCTCGAACACAAGCTCCCCGCCGCCATCTATCTGAAAGCTGAATTCCTGGAAAAGCGCGGCACGCGTGGCTTCGTCTACAACATTCCGAACGGCGCACCCACGGGTGACTTCATGCTCGAAAATACGCGCGATGATCGTTACGACGCCCTGGAAATCAGCCTCCGCCACAACTTCCGCGAAAGCTATATGTTGATGGGTTCTTACACGCGCTCACGCTCGCGCTCCAACCAGGTCTTGGATTTCAACGTGGACAATCCTGTACTCAGTCCGCAGGAGGCCGGGCCTTATACTTGGGACACGCCCAATCGCCTTTTGTCCTGGGGATATTTCCCGCTCTTCAAATTGCCCATTATTCGCCAGACCGAGCTTGCCTACTCGCTCGAGACACGCACCGGATTCCCCTTCAACGTGACCAATAATCAGGAGCAACTTGTCGGCCCTCCCGGCTCGCGCCGGTTTCCCGATTATTTCTCGCTGAACATTTTCCTTGAAAAGCGTTTCCATCTCTTCGGCTATTTCTGGGAACTCCGCGGGGGGATCGACAACATCACCGATCACGCCAATCCCTACGTGGTCAACAGCGACATCGACGCTCCCCACCCCTTCACCTTCAGTGCCTTCGAAGGCCGCGCCTTCACCTCCCGCATTCGCCTGCTGGGCAGAAAGTGAAGGCAGGCATATTCCACGCCCGTGACCAACAGCCTTTTGGTGCGTCAGCTGTGAGGGAAAATCAGACAGTTCTTGCCGCCGAAAAGTCATTATGCTAAAACCACTTCGAGAGCGGATCTTTGCTTACGCAAGGAGGCTATGTGGATCAACAATTCGATCATCGATTTGACCGCCCGCAACTCAATTCTTTCGGCTCTATGATGAAGCGGCCAAGCGCGTTTCTTCCCATGGCCATGTCACTTACCGCGTTGACGATCGTGCTGGTTCACATCGCACTGTTCGGCCACGCGCGCGAGGCCGATGAGGGGACTACTGCCCATCTCTGGCAGATTCTCATGGCGGGGCAGGCGCCGGTGCTGGCGTTCTTTGCCATCAAGTGGTTGCCCCGAGCGCCAAGACAGACGCTGTGGGTACTGGCGCTGCAAGCCGGAGCCGTTCTCGCATCTCTGGCACCTGTGATTTATTTCAATTTGTAAAGTGTTGGTTAAATCGATTTCACTGGGATGATGGTCACATCATCCACCAGGCCGACTTCCTTTTGTACGAATGGCTCGGCGTAGGTGACACCGCCAAGCATGCCGTAATAGCGAGCCATCGATTCCACACGAGCACGAATTTCTTTTTGCGCGGGAAAGATTCCGCTACCCGCTTCCTGGTCGGTGAACTGCGACTTGTAAGCCATCAGCGACTCGAAGCGCGCTTCAAACTGGTTGGTAATGTCGACGACGAAGGTGGGCCGAACGTCCCGATACAGGCTGGCGTAAATAATCTTGAAAGGACGATGAGCCGAACCCTCTGCCGGCAACTTTGCGAGTCCCGACAAAAACGCCGCCTCGTAACCAAGAGTCGCGGCGGTGTAGTGATCGGGATGACGGCCCTCCCAGTAGGGAAGAATCAGCACGCGCGGACGCTTCTCGCGAAGAACGCGAACCACCTGCAGCCGGTTCTCCCAAGTATTTTCGACGCGTCCGTCGGGAAGGTTGAGAGCTTCGCGCCAGGAAACTCTCAGAATGCGCGCCGCTTCGGCCGCTTCGCGGGCGCGGTCTTCCATGGTGCCGCGCGTTCCCATTTCTCCTTGCGTCAGGTCGAGGATACCGGTGCGATATCCGCGCTCGGCCATCTTGAGCAGGGTTCCGGCGCAGGTCTGTTCCACGTCGTCACGATGGGCGGCCAGAGCGAGAATGTCTAGGGGCATAGATGCGCCTTCAGCCGCTCGTCTTCAGTCGTTAGCGGAGGGTTCCTCTGGCGGCTTGGTATGATTCCTCTCAATGGTCGATCGCCAACGACCAGCGACCGTCGATCAACGACCAAAAACCAACGGCCACTCTTACGCCGCCGGCTTCGTCGTGCGCCGATTCGCCAACACAAAGGCCAATCCAAACATGAACAGCGCGAACAGCACCAGCGTCAAAATCGAAGCGGTCAGCGAGAAGTCAAATGAAAATGAACTGGGGGCCTCGGGATACATTAGCGTGCGCAGAGCCTCGACTCCATAAGTAAGCGGATTGGCGTACATGAGCCAACGAATCCATCCCGAAGCTTTGGAGAGAGGGAAGAGCGCGCCGGAGAGCAGCCACAGGGGAATCAAGAACAGATTGATGATGGCGTGAAAAGCTTGCGTCGAATCCATAGGCCATGCGATGGCAAAGCCAAGCGCAGTGAGCGCGAACGACACCAGCACCACGGTAAGAACGATAAGCCCGAACGAGGCGAGCGTCATGTGGATTCCGACGAGCGGCGAAAAGACCAGAAAAATCAGCCCCTGGGCGGCGGCCAGCGTGGTGCCGCCCAAAACTTTTCCTAGAACAATTGCGGCGCGCGGCACGGGCGCCACCAGCACCGAAAGCAGAAAGCCTTCGTTGCGATCTTCGATGACCGACATCATGGTGAAAATAGCGGTGAAGAGAATGATCATCACGAGGACGCCGGGATAGAAATAATCCAGATAGTTCTGCTGGCCAGCAGCCTGCCCCGAACGAAAGGAAGTTCCGAAGCCGGACCCGAGTACTACCCAAAACAAAAGCGGAGAAGCGATGACGCCGACCACACGGGCGCGCTGTCGATAGAAGCGTACGACTTCGCGCCACCAGAGGGTGAAGGCGGGGAGCAAAACTCCGCCGGATGCAGGAGCTAAAGGAGTTGCGGCAAAGGTTGCGGATTGGGTTGCCATCGACCCTAGTTTAGCAGCGATTCATGCAGGCAGCCGTCCAGCCTCTTTCGGCGCAGTGAAGAAGCGGTTTTATCACCGAGGACGCGAAGTGTCACGAAGTTCCCGGCCCAAGCTGACCCACCGAGCTCGGTCCGCAGCGCTTACTTTGAAGGGGCTTCAAACGGGGCCGAGACGGCCGAGACTGAAGGTTTAAAAACCCGTTTGCACTCGGTCATTGCACAAGTGATGCAATCGGTTGCACTGCTACAGCAGCATTATGCCGCTGAGGCCGTTTTGGCACGGATTCTGCCGAAATGATTCGCAAGTCCGCTACATTTTCGTTGTTGTTGAGATAGGCCTTGGTTATACTACGCCCCGATAGTTCCCTCACCAATCCCCGAGCGAGGGTCCCGGGTTCAATCAGGCATGTTAACCAGATATATACGTGTGGGCCTCTGGCACCATGCTGCGGACCGAATAATCTTCCAATGTGTGCACCTAACCAAGGAGAATCTATGATTCGAAGACTTAGCATATTCTTGCTCACGCTTGCCGCCATGGTGTCGGGCGTGAATGTTGTTTGTCTGGCCGCGCCGCAACCGCTGCTGACACATCATGTGCGTGACGTGGTTGCCAGCGGGCAAGCGCTTTCGGTCGGACGCCTGCCGGCGACGCAAACTATGCACTTTGACGTTGTTCTGGCGCTACGACATCAGCCGGAGTTGGAAAATTTCCTCCAGGAACTCTACGACCCGTCCAGCTCTTCATATAAGCACTACGTAACCGTTTCGGAGTTTACGGAGCGGTTCGGCCCCAGTCAGGAAGATTTTGACGCCGTGATCGCGTTTGCGAAAGCAAGCGGCTTCACCGTGATCGGTGGTTCGCGCGACTCTTTCGACATACAGCTCAAGGGCACAGTCGCACAGGTGGAGAAGGCCTTCAACGTCACGCTCAGCCTTTATCAGGATCCGGTTGAGAACCGCACTTTCTTTGCTCCCGACCGCGAGCCCTCAGTGAATCTGCCGTTCCAGCTCTGGCACGTCACGGGATTGGACAACTATTCCATCCCGCGCCCAGCCTTAGTTCGCAAACCTACGAGCGAAGTTAAGGCGGTCGTTCCGCCAGCTCAAATCGGCTCCTGCCCTGAAGAGTCATTCTGCGGCAGCGACATGCGCGCGGCTTATTATGAAGGAACAGCACTGACCGGCACCGGCCAGAACATTGGCCTCCTCGAATACGCCGGATTTGATATCGCCGACGTAAACACCTATTACAAGAATGCTGGCCAGACAAGAGCCTTCGCCGTCACCGGCGTCTCCACTGATGGCAGCAGCGTCAACTGCACCGAACCCGGCTGCGACGATACGGAACAGACCCTTGACATCACTCAGGCGGGCGGCATGGCGCCGAACGTAACCACAATTTACGTTTTTGTTAGCGACAATAGCGACACCGCTCTGTTGAGCTCGATGTCAACGCACACTCCGCTGCCGTTGAACTTGAGCTCTTCGTGGACGTGGGGTCCGGCGGACCCGAGCACTGACGATCCATACTTCGAAAAGATGGCGTCGCAAGGCCAGACCTTCTTTCAAGCGTCCGGCGACAGCGGCTTTTATCGCGGAAGTTCTCCATGGCCGACGAATTCTGTTTATGTCACGGCGGTCGGTGGCACAGACTTGACGACCGCCAGCGCGGGCGGCCCGTGGGCTTCGGAAACCTATTGGTCTGACGGCAGCACCAATTACGGTGGTGGCGGCTGGGGGACCAACGTTGACATCCCATCCTGGCAGACGGCGGCAGCCGATCAATGTAACAGCGAGGGAGGAGACTGTTCCGAAACTTATCGGGATGTGCCGGACGTTGCGGCCAACGCGAATTTTACGTTCTATGTCTGCGCAGACCAAACCACTTGCACTGCCAATGATTACGGTGGGACCAGTTTTGCCGCCCCCATGTGGGCCGGATACATAGCTCTGGCTAATCAACAGGCGGCGGCTAACAGCGTTCCGGCCCCCGGCTTCATCAACGCAACCATTTATTCGCTGAATATGGGGAACGGTGACGCCGATTTCCACGATATCACCAGCGGCAGTGTGGGCACTGGGTTCACGTGTGTAACGGGCTACAATCTGTGCGACGGCTGGGGCAGTCCCAATGGGGACCTCCTGATCAACGCACTGACTGGCCCTGCACAGCCTGGTTTCACCCTTTCGGCGAATCCGACCAGCGTTAGCGTCACGCAGGGCAGCAGCGGAACGAGCACAATCACCGTCACTGACGTAGGCGGCTTTAGCGGCAGCGTAACTCTCTCTGCTTCAGGGTTGCCAAACGGTGTAACCGCGTCGTTCAGTCCGAATCCCACGACCAGCACCAGCACGCTGACGTTGTCGGCCACCTCTACCGCCGCGACCGGAACGGTCACCGTGACCATTTCGGGCGTGTCGGGCAGCGCGACCGGCAGCACAACCATCAGCCTCACGGTAAATCCACTGGTGCAGAGCTTCACGCTCTCAGCGTCGCCGTCAGCAGTGAGCATCGCCAAAGGCGGGGCTAGCGGAACAAGCACCATCACCATCACCCCGGTCAACGGATTTTCCGGTAACGTAACGCTGACCACTTCCACACTGCCAAAAGGCGTGACTGCTTCTTTCAGTCCGAACCCGGCAACCTCAACCAGCGTCCTGACCTTCACCGCGAGTACGACCGCGACAGCAGGGACGAAAACAATAACGATTACTGGGACCTCCGGTAGCCTGACGGCGACCACAACCGTCGCGCTCACTGTGACTCCGTTGGGTGGCTTTAGCATAACGGTCGTGCCGAACACCCTTTCGGTGGCTCAAGGTAGCAGCGGAAATAGCACCGTCACCATCGTGCCGACGAACGGCTTCGATCAGGCGGTCACTCTAACCGCGACTGGCGTGCCGAGCGGCGTCACCGCATCCTTCAGCACCGATCCCGCGACTACCACCAGCATCTTGACGCTGACGGTAAGCGATTCGGCAGCTACGGGGAAGTCAACAATCACGGTTACTGGCACGTTTGGAACTCATGTTCATTCGAAAACCATCAAGCTCACGGTGACCCCGTAGGCTTGCAAAAGGTCGAGGATGATTGAGCGGTAAGACTTGGAGAGGGCCGAGAGATCGGCCCTCTTTTTTATTTCCTCTTTAGCGGGCGAAACACGACGGGTGTATGCCGCGTTGGCTAGGGCGTAGTCGAATAGAAACCGCTGATGCTCGCATTGGCCAAGATGTGGTGATCTCTCCCGGCCTTGATCAATGCTTGATAAAGCGTCTCGGCATTAGCTGGAAAATTCGGCGACTGTGGCAAATGCAACACAATATCGAGCGCGTACACAGTGAAGACATAATGGTGCGGATAGGGTTTATAGCCCGCCGGCGGACAGGGACCGTCATATTCCCTGCCAACCAAAAAGTCATTGAAGATTTGTTCCCCGTAGGGGCTTCCGGCAACTCCAGCATTTTCCGGCAATCCGGTCGCCGTCGGAGAAATGTTATACATTCCCCAGTGCGTAAAAGCAGCGGTCGAGTCATAGGTAGTCACGACGAAACTGGCGGTACCAGTCGGCGGGGTGGTCCAGGATAATTCTGGCGATTCATTGCCGCCGGGACTTCCATCGATCGAGCAACTGTTCGAGCCATTCACGATGATGTTATTGATCATGCTGAGCGGCAGAGTTGCGCCGTCGACGAAAGTGGTGCTGCTCATCTGGAACGAGCCTGCTGCGGCAGCAGATTTCGCGCGACCTTGTGCTGCGGAGCAGAGGGAAAGCGACATCATTAGAAACATCAACGTAGCGGTTCTAATTTTCACCGGAGTATCCTCCCTGGCTACAAAAGCCGGGAGAATTCTACTCCAGTTCTATTCGTGTCCCAATTCCTGCAGCATCTTCAGCGCCGGTTCGTCATTGGGACGCTGTTTGAGCAATTCCTCCAGCACAGGCCGAGCTTTGTCTGGTCTGCCTTCGATCGAATACACGCGCGCGAGATTGAGATAAGACTGCTCAAACGCCGGTGCTAGGCGGATGCATTGCTCAAAGCTTGCTACTGCTTCGTCCCGCCTTCGTGTGCGCAGATAAAGAATACCCAGGTTATTCAAGGCTTCGGGGTAAACGGGGCGCAGTTGCAGCGCCCGTTGTAGAGAATCGAATGCGCG
Source organism: uncultured Acidobacteriaceae bacterium (assembly GCA_963822025.1). GTDB lineage: Bacteria > Acidobacteriota > Terriglobia > Terriglobales > Acidobacteriaceae > Acidiflorens. Next base: position 195,879 of record CAWGFW010000007.1, read on the forward strand.
CGCGGTGTCGTCGCTCTGGGCAAACACCATACCCAGTCCATAGTTCGCCTCAGGGTCGTTGGCATTGACGTTGAGTGCCCGCTCATAAGTTTTGCGAGCATCGTCCCAGCGCTTTTGCTGCCGATAGGCGCTGCCCAAGTTAACCAGCGCAATCATGTGATCGGGGCTGAGTTTGAGTGCCTCTTGAAAGTTGTAGATCGCTTCCTCGGTGCGCCCTTCGCGTGCGGCAAGCAGGCCGAGGTTGTTCCAGGAGTTGGCCAGCGTGTCAGGATAGCTGGCACGTAGTTTGAGCGCGCGCTCGAAAATCTCGCGAGCTTCCGCCGTCTTTTCTTGATTCAGATAAACACTTCCGATCCCATAGACGGCCTCGGCGCTCTGCGGATCGTCGCGCAATGCAATCTGAAACGATGCAGCCGCCTGCTCCATGTATCCGCGCTGAAAAAACACAGAACCATACGAAAGATAGTTACGTCCAAATTCGATAGTGTCGGTCACGCCGGGGAAGGGAAGCGCTCTCGATAAACGCTCGGCACCTGTGTTAGGAATATGCGAGAAGTCGTAGGCAACGTGCTCCGCGTTCACCGGACCTTGGTAAACCTTGACGATCTCCCCGCTGGCGCTAATCAGGAAGGACGTGGGCAGCGATAGATCGCGATGGCGATCGAACAGGTAACGATAGAGAATGTTGTAGATGGCGGCCACATCATCTGAGCCGCGAAGAATTGTGAACGAAAGACGCCAGTCTCGCACCAGTGCTCGAAGGTTTTCCGCATGGGCCGGATCGTCGGGACCAGTGTCGAGATTGACCGCAAGAAACTGAAGGCCATCGCTTGCCCAGGCTGCGTGGTGCCTGTTGAAAGTAAGGCAGTCTTCTCTACAGCCCGTGGCTTCGGCGGACCAAAAATTGAGCAGGACCGGATCGCCGCGCAGCGAAGAAAGCGTTCGTAATTGCTCGCTAAGATTGGGGAGAGAAAAATCCGGGGCTTTGATTGGCGCCAGCAACCAGGTTTCAACGGCGGTCGGTAGTGTTTCGCCCTGCTGCAGTTTCGGGTTGTTCGTCTTGAGCTCAGGCAAGTGATTTTGTGCTGCCGATGTTGTAAAGGGTTCGATGCGAGATGGTTGAGAACCTTCCTCCACCCACACCCGGTGATTGACCGGCAGATCATGGATTTCCTGGCGCGTGCCACTCGGCCACAGAATGGAGGCGCGCACCGGCCCTTTCGCTCCACCAAGGCCAAAGAAGATTTCCTTGCTGTGCTGCGAGAGAAATCCCGAACCTGCTTGCAGTGACCTAGTTTGTCGGCCCACGGCGGTCTCCAGGGTGACGACCGCGCCAATCGCGTCGCGATTGCTCTTAGTGCCGCGCAAGCGAAACGAGATCGACGGCGGCGGGGTTTGCATGACGTTCTTCAAAATCCGCAACTGCGGCGCGTTGCGATTCTTCAAGAACACTTCCAGGCGGCCGTCATGATCGAAATCGGCCAGGGCAAAGGCACGGCCATCCTCGAGAAAGTCCATTTCGATCACTCCCGAGATATCGGAAAAGGTTCCATCGCCATTATTGGCGTAGAAAATATTTCGTTCGTAGCCGCTCCACGTGCCATCGGCTCGCAATAGTGCGTTAATCGCGCTCCATCCCTGTTCGTAATCGTGAGATGGCTTGGCCTCTTCTGGCGAACGGGCGACTACCTGCCGCCAAAAGAAACTATTCAGGTCTGCGCTGGCGCGCGACGGCCCGCTGACCATGCCATTGGCGATGTAGAGATCGGAAAAGCCGTCATGGTCGAAATCCCACGCATCGCTCGACCAGGCCCAGCGCCCGATTCCAACGCCGGCGGCGCGCGTTGTATCCGCGAAGATAGTGCTGCGCCGCGGGGAAACATCTCGAGACGCATTTCTAAACAGCGAATTGCCCATCGCGTGTTTGTGATAGAGCGCTCGCGTTTCCGCCGGTGCGTCTTTCTTGAAAATGTCTTGCATCGAAATCCGTTCGCCTGCCGCCGTCCACATGTCGGCTACATAGAGATCATCCGCGCCATCATTATCGTAATCAAACCAGCAGACGCTCATGCCCGCGCCAACATCTTCCACCCCCGCTTGAAGAGCAACGTCGGTGAAGGTTCCGTCGCCATTGTTGCGATAAAGATTCTTCCGACCAAAATCGTTCACCACATAAAGATCAGGCCAGCCGTCGCGATTGAAATCATTCCACCCGCAACAGAAGCTGTAGCGCGTATTGTTCTGGTTCAGCCCGGTCTCGGCCGTCGCATCGCGAAACGTGCCGTCGCGATTGTTGCGCATCATGAAATTAGGTGGCCCATTTTCGGCGTCGTAATAAGGAGACGGATACTTATATTGGTCCGTGCCCTGATAAAACACGTAGAGACAGAAGTAAATATCGAGCCAACCGTCGCGGTCATAATCGGCTACGGCGGCTCCGGTGAAAGTGCCTTGCGGCGGCGTTGCGAAGTGAAACGCGTCTGCCTTCTGGCGAAATTTTCCGGCGCCTTCGTTCATAAACAACATAGGACCCGCCGCCCGTACGACGATCAAGTCCTGCCGCCCGTCGTTGTCGACATCCACAAACAGCGCGCATGCCGTATTGTCGATAACGCCGACGCCCGACATATCGGTAATGTCCTCGAACGTTCCGTCGCCGCGATTTCGATACAGCCGATTCGGGAGACCGCCCGGCTGGCAGAGGTAGAGATCGTCGAATCCATCTCCGTCGATATCGCCAACCGAAACGCCGTTGTGGCCGTAAATATCAATGCCGCACACGCCATCAAGCACAGTGCGCCAATAGTCGGTCCCACGCAAAAGCTGAACCGCGTACGATGCATTCGCGCCCAGGGCCGCCGGTGTGACGTCGACATATACAGGTTCAAGAGAGCGACTAGCGGTCTCCTCGATCGGTAGCCAATTGTTTACACGCCATTCGCCGTGCGCCGATTGGTCGCCCGATTCACGCTCCCAGCCGATCTGCCAGTAACCGACGCGCTGCTCACGATAGAAGTCGCTACCCGCGCCCACTAATTCGTATCGAATGCGGGTCTGCAGGTGCGCAAATAACGGCGTTGCTGTCGCGTCGACGTTAACGCTCGTCACCTGAAATTCCGCCGTGAGAATCTTCGAAAAACTACCGAGAGTAGAGCGCAACGCCTGAATAAATGTGTCGCGGCCAATTGCGGTCTCTTGCTTGATCGTTTTCGGAAATGTGTTCTCGCGAACTTCGATCGCGGGCCCCGGCCGCACAATTCGCGATTCAACAGGCCGGAACGATAATCCCACAAAAGTGAGAAGAAGAACCTTCTCGATGGGTCCCGCGTCTTGCGGGGAGCGTAGTAACCCGGCACTCCACTGCGCGAGAATTCCCGCGATCTCGTCAGCGTACTTTTCTGTAGCAAATTCGTCGAGGCCTGCCTGCGTCTTAAGAAGCAAAGCATCGAGCGGACCAGGCATTCGATAGTGAGGATGTAGATGGAACTCGCTACTAGAAAAGTTCGTATCTTCAAAAGTTGAAGGAAAAAAGAACGGCGCGCCGAAACCCTCCAGGCCCGATGAAACAAGGGCAGCCGATGCGCCTCGGCAGGACCGAAGCAGAAATTCGCGGCGACGAAGATCCACGGGCCCGGGAGCGCTCAAATTGCGAATCTCTTCTCTCCGGCTCAGAACAATGTCTCCCGCATTGCTACGTGTGGCCTGAAATTATCACCCACCCGTATAACCGTCAAGGCGAGGCCAGCACGGGCCCGATCGTTATAATGGCTCGGGCATCTCAACGATCATGCGAATGAAACGCGAGGTACGTTGGCCGAAATTGACTGGCAGTCCGGTGCTCGAAAGCGTTCGGCGCGTCATCGAGCGTTCGACAGATGTAGAAACTCACGTCGACAAAATCGTCGAAGTGGCGAGCTGGATGGGCTATGAAGAACTGCCCATGCCCAACTATTCTCTGCCTTTCGGTATGGGCGCGGGCGATTATCGGGAGACGATTGATTTCATCCTCACCACTTCGTGCATCGACACGGCCTTTACAGACTTTTCCACTCACGAGAAATTTCAGGCGGAGTATGGCGGCCGCAATTGGTCAGACTCGGACGCACTCTTCGCATGCATGAAGCGGGCTGTCGACAAGGGTGTGCCCATGCTCGAGGGCGCGTTTCTGGCAAAGGTGACACGCGCACAGATGGAGAGCGTGTTTGCAGGCAATATCGAATTGCCGATGCTCGAGGAAAAGACGCAGATTCTGAATCAGGTTGGACGCGTGCTTGAGGAAAGGTTCGGGGGCCGGTTCCGTAACTTCGTTGCCTCCTGCTCGCCGAGACTGTATGACAACGGCAACGGGTTAGTGGAACGATTGGTCACTGAGTTTCCACGCTTCGGCGATGTCAGTCCTTACGATGGGCATACGATCAAATTCTACAAACTGCCACAACTCGCCGTCTGGTTCCTTTATACGAGCCTCCGGGAAACCGGTAGATTTCGGATTGAAGACTTAGAGAAAATGTCGGCGTTCGCTGACTATATTGTCCCGGTTGCGCTCCGGTTGCTTGGAATCACCGGCTACTCCGCCGCATTGGAGCGCGCAATCAACACCTATCAGATGATTCCGCATGACAGCGCATGGGAGGTGCAAATCCGCGCCCATTGTATTTATGCCAGCGCGCTTTTGGCGGAGGAGATCAATCAACTCAGGCCGCCCGACCGACAGATCATTACCCCGCAGATCGACGCGCGGCTTTGGACGCATTACCACACTACCTGGTGGCCGCATCATCTGACAAAGACAATCATGTATTGATGCTGGCGCACAAGCGCGCCGAAAATCTCTACTACCAGCGCCGGTCAGGCGTTACAATGGCCCACTCTTGTTCTTCAGTCAAATCCGATTGAGTATGCGAACAAAAAAGGTGTCAGTTGCGATGCGCGAGCGACTGCTGCGCTCAGCGCGCAAAGTGATGAAGAACGCGTACTCGCCCTTTTCCAAGTTTCGCGTGGGCGCTGCCATCCTCACTTCGAAGGGTAAGATCTACGTCGGTTGTAATGTCGAGAACTCGTCCTATGGAATGACAAACTGCGCTGAACGCACCGCGATTTTTTCTGCGATCGCGAAGGATGGGCCCGAGCTTGAGATTCGCGCTGTCGCGGTCGCCAACGACCACGGCGTTCCATGCTCTCCTTGCGGAGCCTGCCGGCAGGTCATTTATGAATTTGGACCGCGCGCCATTGTTTTCTACGAAGGCGAAGAAGGCCCGAAGCAAAGCCTTATCACCGATCTTCTGCCGGAGGGCTTCCGCCTCAAGTGACTGAGCCGAGCGTTTCGCCGTTCCGCGCGATCGACCTCATCCGCAAAAAGCGGGATGGTGGAGCATTGTCTGCGGCTGAAATCCAGTATCTGGTCAATGGTTGCACTGACGGCGGCATTCCCGATTACCAGATGTCGGCGTGGCTCATGGCGGTAGTTCTCCGGGGAATGACGCGCGAGGAAACTGCGTCGCTCACTCACGCGATGCTACATTCCGGCGAAGTTCTCGATCTCAGTTTTCTTCCCGCAAGAAAGGTCGACAAGCACTCGACCGGCGGCGTCGGCGATAAGACATCGCTCGTGCTTGCGCCCCTGGTTGCGGCCGGCGGACTCTTCGTCCCCATGATTAGCGGTCGTGGACTTGGCCACACTGGCGGCACCCTCGACAAACTGGAGTCCATCCCTGGTTTTCGCGTCGGTCTCTCCGTGTCCGAGTTTCGTCGTGTTCTTAAAGCTTGCGGATGTTCCATGATTGGCCAGACGGAGAAGATTGCTCCAGCGGATCGCAAACTCTACGCGCTGCGCGACGTGACCGGCACGGTCGAGAGCCCGAACCTGATATGCGCTTCTATCATGAGCAAAAAGCTCGCGGAAGGCACAGACGCGCTTGTGCTCGATGTAAAGACGGGCTCGGGCGCGTTTATGAAGAAAGAAGAAGATGCGGTCTTCCTCGCGGAACTCATGGTCGAAACCGGCGAACGCATGGGCAAGCAGATGGTCGCTCTTATTACGGATATGAACCAGCCCCTGGGCCGGATGGTGGGCAACGCACTCGAAGTGCAGGAGTGCATCGAGGTTTTGCACGGCGGTGGTCCCGAAGATCTGCGCGAGTTGTGTCTTCATCTGGGCGCCTGGATGTTTTTCGTTGGAGGCGCGACAAAGACGGTGGCGGACGGCAAACAATTGGCGGAGGAGATTATTACGTCCGGCAAAGCATTCGAAAGATTTCGCCAGATGGTCGAATTACAGGGAGGCGACATCAGCGCGATCGACGATCCGACGCGCCTCCCCAGCACAGAGCATCGCGTCGATGTGTCTAGTCGCCAGGCGGGGTACGTGACGGCGATTGCCTGCGAACAGGTTGGCACAGCGTGCGTGATCCTCGGCGGAGGTCGCGAGCGCAAAGAAGATTCCGTTGATCCCGCGGTCGGCATAGTCGTGCAAAAGAAAGTTGGCGACAAGGTTTCAGCCGGCGAGACGCTCTGCACCATCCATTGCCACTCTGATCAACAGGCTGCGCCCGCAAAAAAGTTGCTGGAAGAGAGTTATCAAATTTCGGTGGCGCCGCCGTCGCACAAGCCGTCGCTGGTGCATCGCGCGATTTATAAAGGCGAGCACTGAGTATAGAAAAGTTGTATTAAGGGGAAGACGATGGGACGTTTCACGGGCATTCTCGGTCTAGTGACCATGTTAGGACTGGCCTATATTTTTTCCACTAACCGGCGTGCGATCAATAAAAAGACGGTTGCGTGGGGTTTAGGCCTGCAAATAGTCTTCGCCATCTTCGTCCTCAAAATTGAACTGGGCCGTGTACTCTTCCAGAAGGCTGGAGATGCGGTGAACCGCCTGCTTAGTTATGCTTTTGCCGGATCGCAGTTCGTGTTCGGCGATCTGGGCGCGCAGCGCTCGTCAATGGGGTTCTTCTTCGCCTTCCAAGTTCTTCCCACGGTAATTTTTATCGCCGCATTTTTCGCCGTGCTCTATCACTACGGCATTATGCAATTCATCATCAAACTCGCGGCGAAAGTTATGACGCGCTTCATGGGCGCCAGCGGTGCAGAATCGCTGAACGTCGCCGCCAGCATATTTATGGGGCAAACCGAAGCTCCGCTCACCATCCGCCCATTTCTTCCAGATCTGACGCGCTCTGAATTGATGACGGTGATGACGAGCGGCATGGCCCACGTCTCGGGTGGAATTATGGCGGCTTATATTGCTTTTGGTATCGAACCGAAACATCTTTTGAGCGCGGTAATCATGACCGCGCCTGGCACCATCTTGATGTCGAAGATGCTGGTGCCGGAGACGGAGATTCCCAAGACCGCGGGCCGTGTCGTGATGAGCGAAGAAGAGAAAGACGCCGAGAAACATGAAAATTTGTTGGGTGCAGTTGCGCGCGGCACCACGGATGGTTTAGGTCTAGCTCTCAATATTGCCGCCATGCTGATTTCATTTCTCGCTCTGATTGCGCTCGCAAATGGCATCCTCGGCGGCATTCACAACCACATCGGAATCGCGCGGTTTCCCTGCAGCCTGCAGCAGATCTTCGGCACGTTGTTTGCGCCAGTGGCGTGGGTTATTGGAATTCCGTGGCGCGATTGCGCGGCGATTGGTAACCTTCTGGGCACGCGTATGGTATTGAACGAACTGGTGGCGTTTTCGATGCTCGGGCCGCAGAGAGCGGCGCTCGACCCAAGGTCGTTCACGATCGCGACGTTCGCGCTTTGCGGTTTTGCCAACTTCAGTTCCATCGGAATTCAGATGGGCGGAATCGGCGCGCTCGCTCCCAATAAGCGCGGCGAGTTGGCGCGCCTTGGCATTCGCGCCATGCTGGCAGGAACGATGGCTAATCTGATGTCCGCATCGATTGCCGGAATGTTGCTGTGACAAGCGCGATCAGTTGCTAGCTCTGTTGACTCTTGCGAGGATCTCATCCGTCGTAACCAGCGTCGCTCCCAAGCTCTTCAGTGCGGTTAATGTTTTATTTCCAGCCTCGGACGCCAAAGTTTCAATCGCATCGCTGACAATGGCGACCCGCCGCTTTCGTTTCAGCAAGCCTTTTACCGCAAGACTGACGCAGAATTCCGTGACTACTCCGAACACCGCGAATTGCGTCGTATCGCCCAGGCGTTCTACCAGGGCGTCCGCCATGCGGGTTTCAAAAATATCGAGCGTTTGCTTCTCCAGGATGATCTGCTGAAACTGGAAAAGGTCTTTGGGCAAGCTGGCATTGGCATCGTTTGGAATGCGAACAAAATTGTTCGTCAGCGCTTCCGGAACAAACTCGGCGCCGGGCGTGCCTTTCACGCAGTGCGGAGGAAATTGCTGGAACTCAGGATCGTTGGGAGCGTGAAAGCAGCCATGCGAAACGAGAAAGACCTCGCCCCGGCGCGCCGCGTCCGTGAGCTTGCGAATATTGGGCAACAACTTTTCGGCTCCGGGAACGTAGAGCTTACCTCCGGGCAGCATGAAGTCCGCCTGAACATCGACTTCCCAGAAAATGAAATCGCGCGTTGGCATTCAGATCACCATTATCGCAGCGGCCACTGCAGAATATTTCCGTGAATGAGCAAAAATTGGCGCACTTTAACCGCGCGCTTATTCATTTGTATACCAGCCGCCCCCGACTTCGCAGGAAGGCACGCAAAAACTTCCGCTAATTTCTAACAACGCACAATTTGTTTGCCCCGCCATCCGCTCTGTGTAATGCTATTCGACGCAATTTAGATCGATTGAACCAGGGGAGAGTGCTGATGCGCGCCAAGATGCTTCTGAAAGTGACATGTTGTCTTTTTCTGATCGTCATTTCGTCGCTGGCGGTTTGGGCGGCCGACAACGTTATTCCGCTTAATGTCAAGGAAGGCTTGTGGGAAGTTACCGTTGTTCACTCTATGACCGGCATGCCCACCTCGTCGATGGCGAATATTCCACCCGATGCACTGGCCAAGATGACGCCAGATCAGCGGGCCCGCGTTGAGGCCATGATGGGTGGGAAGCCGAGCACCAACGTCCGCAAAGAATGCGTGACGAAGGAAAAGCTGGCGAAGAATGCGGCTTTCAGCAACACTCGCGGGGAGTGTACACGCACGGTCGTTAGTTCGACGGGCCGCAGAGTGGAAGCAAAGATTCATTGTGAAGAGAATAAATCCGTATCGGACGGAAATTTCGTGATGGAGGCGCTCAGCTCCGATAACGTCAAAGGCACGATGCACATGGCCGTCACGGGCAGCGGTCATAACATGACCATGGATCTCACGATCACGTCCAAGTATCTGGGAGCGGACTGCGGCGCCGTCAAGTAGAGCGTCGAATCTGCACGTTGGCTGCGAAATAGCACCTTCAAGAAAAAGGCGCGGCCGGCGTGGGCTGAAAATCGACTAACGCCGCGCCCAAAAAAATGCGCGCAACCCGAAGGTTGCGCGCACGAAGAACAGTTTAATGGTTATCGACCAGCAGCGGCAGCCATTGCTTGCGGCTGTAGCTGTGCGGCTCGCCCAACGTACATTTTGTAGGACTGGTATACACCAGCCAGGACGAGCAGCAGAATGGCCATTGTGGCCAATCCGGTGAAGCTGGTAAAGGCGGAAACAATCGCGGTCAATCCCGCACCGATTACGTAGTTCGGGAACGACCACAGGAACACCTTATGCCACAGGGCAAAAGGATTGCCGCCTTCGGTGAGTCCGATGATGCTGGCTACGGGCGCCGTGTTGGCCAGGAAATAGGTGACGGCGGCCAGTACCAGTGACATCGTGTGCCCTGTCGCGCCGGCACGGAAGAGCTGGCTGTGATACACCAGGTACGCGAGTCCGGAAGCGTTCAGCAGTGTGCACGCGTTAAATAGAAACTGGACAGGTTTGGTTTTGTTCCCGCCGGAATAGGATTGTGCGATCGCCGCCGTAACCGCTACGAGCAGGCTGCCGAACAGTCCCAGTTGCGTTACTGCCAGAAGAATCACGGGCAGATTTCCCGACATTGAGCTCGTGAGCCCAGGTAGCTTCACCTTGAGGCGCGAACTCACTGCCGCTGCCGCTGACAGGAGGAGCAACTGCGGCCAGGCTTGCGTTTGCCATCTGACGACCCCGAAAGACAGGGCGCAGAGGCTCGCAACGGCCACCATTCCGATCATGACTTTCGCTTTGATTGGCAATGTATTTGTCATGGTAGTCTCCGAATATGGTTTCAGTCGGTTGTCTAGTTGTCCCCCGGATCGCCATCACTAAGTGCTGATGTCGTGGTGGCTACGTTGGAAGTTGCACCCCAGACTACACTGTCGCCAGTAACGGAGGTCGCTCCCCATACCACGCTGGTTGCGCCCCATACTACCGATGATGCCGAGATTGTGTTAGCGCCCCACACCACCGAATCGCCCCAGACCACCGAAGTGGCTCCCCAAACCACGCTGTTGCCAGCGAAGTTGGAGTCGGGAGTTGTATTGGTGATGGTGACGCTACCGTTTGCGTTAAGGACGGCGGTCGGGGATAGTGCTGATCCCGTCGCGACGTCCGTGCTGCCGAGAGCGGCGTCAACGTTCAGATAGCCCGCTCCATACGTGAAAAGGTCATACTCGTTGTTGTAGAGGTTTCCAAGGCTGTCGTGGGAATAGGTAAACTGCCCGATGCTCTTCCACGCCGTCTTCATCAAGCGAGCTTTCACTTGATCGGGAGTCAGCGCGGGATTCTGCTGCAACATTAGAGCTACCGCACCCGTAACCAGCGGGGTTGCCATGCTGGTACCGCTCAATTCGTAGTACATGGAGGTTCCGCTGGTCGGTGCGATCTCATATTGCGGATAAGTGGTATCGAGCGTGCTGCCCGCTACACGCAAAGAAACCTGCCGGTTGCCCGGCGCGGTGAGGTCAGGTTTGCAAATGTGATCGAGCGTCGTCGGACCTTTCGAACTGTAACTGGCAATCTGGTCGTCGGTCCGAGTCGGTGTTAGCTCCGTCATGGCTGCTCCCACCGTAATTACGGATGGATCGTTTCCCGGAACGACGATGGTTCCGAAGCCGTCCGTAGGAAGATAGCGCCCATTGTTGCCCGCGGCTGCCACAACCACAATGCCGGCCTTCCAGGCGGCTTCCACTGCCTGGTCCACCGGATCAAGAGTGTAGCTCTCGAACACCGGACGTCCCAACGACATGTTGATCACGCGGATGTTATAGGTGCTTTGCAGTGCGATCGCTTCTTCGATGGCCGCGATCACCTGACTGTCGGTGCCTGATCCGTTCTGATCAAGGACGCGTAAGTTGATAATGTTTACGTTAGGAGCCATACCGGCGTAGGTCGCGGCATAGCCATTGGCTGTACCCGAACTTGAGCCGTTGCCACCGATCAAGCCCGACACATGTGTTCCGTGGCCAAACTTGTCGGAAGTTGTCGCGTCGCCGCTGACAAAACTCTGGCTATACACGACTCGGCTGACGCCGTTGGCATTGTTCAGATCGGGATGCGCTGCGACACCGCTGTCAATGACAGCGACCCCAACTCCGGTGCCATCAAACCCATACTGCGACGCTGCAACATCCGCCTCGACTGCGGTCGCGTACTCTTCGGTCACAGGGTTAGTGGCCATCTTCTGCGTGCGATCTGGCGTGATGTAAGTGACGTTTGGATCTTGCGCCAATTCCGCCAGCATGCTGGCGGGCACGCGCATTGTCACTGCACGGATGCTGTGGAATTGCGATTTGATCGCTGCCCCACGGCCCTGCATACTTTTCAAGTGCGCGAAGGAAGGCATCTGGCGATGTTGAACGATGACGGTCACCATACCGTTCGGCTCCACGCGCTGCTGAAGATCGGAGGCAAACTTCGGTGTCTTGCCCGGTGCTGACTTCGGGCCAGCGTAAGAAGGAACTGCTGAGACAGCCAGCAGCACCAGTGCGAGAACTCGGCCCCAGGCAGCACTGAACGCCGGGGTACTGAGCGGACGATCTTTGCGTCCGTATGTGGTCTGCGATTTATCGCTGTTCTTCATAAGTTTTTGTGTCGGCTTTTCCGAGGGCATGCCATAAACTACGCCCTCGTGCCTGGCCCTTAATGGGCAATCGCGAGGCCAATTCGAACAGAGTTAACCATCGCATTTACAAGTAGTTGAGAGGCTCTTGGCGGAGACGCGGGATGGGACAATTTGGCGCGCTAAACTGACCCGAAGTGCCAGGAAAGTTCGTAACTCGAAGAAAAGAAAAGCGGGGCTCGTCGGGACTGGGCGGGGCGACAAATTGGCCCGACCTCGAGGTCGTTTTATGAGTTCCTCGTTGCCAGTCACAACGATCCGCCAACTTATATCCCGTTCAACTGACGGGCGTGGGAACCTGCGAGCCTCTAGACGGGGCCGGGGCTCCCAGCGAGCACGGAACGCAAAGGCGCGCTCAATCCGCGCATCACGCTCTCAAACTGTCGAAGATCGAGAGATTGAGGGCCGTCGGAGAGGGCACGCTCCGGGCAGGGATGCACCTCTACAATGAGGCCATCGGCGCCGACCGCAATTGCGGCACGGGAGACGGGACCGATAAGGCTCTGCTTGCCGGTGCCATGCGAGGGATCGGCCACAACCGGCAGATGCGAGAGCTCCTTAGCCAGAGCGACAGCGGCCAGGTCGAAGGTGTTGCGCATGCCGGTTTCGAAAGTCTTGATTCCGCGCTCGCACAGGACGACCTGGTCGTTTCCACCGGAGAGCAGGTATTCCGCTGCCAGTAGCCACTCCTTCACGCTGGCGGAGGGACCGCGTTTGAGCAGGATCGGCTTTTTGAGAGTCGCGAGCCGCCGCAGCAACGCGAAGTTCTGCATATTGCGCGCACCCACCTGGAGCATGTCGGCGTACTCGCAAATCAGGTCCACATCTTCGGTACTCATCACCTCGGTTACTACCGGGAGGCCGGTGAACTCGCGAGCTTCGCGCAAAATCTTCAAGGCTTCGATTCCGAGTCCCTGGAAATCATAGGGAGAGGTGCGAGGTTTGTAGGCGCCACCGCGGAGCATGGTCGCACCGGCGCGCTTTACTCCTTCGGCTGTTTCTAATAGCTGCTCGCGCGACTCGACCGAGCACGGTCCGGCGATCACGACCACGTCGGCGCCTCCAATCTTGATACCGCCAACGTCTACGATCGACGGTTGCGGCCGAGTTTGTCGGCTGACCAGTTTGAAGGGCTGCGCAATGGCGACCACGTTGTCCACGCCGGGCGCAACCGATAGCGCCTCGATTTCATGGCGACGCCCGCCGCTGCCAACCGCCGCAACAATCGTGCGTTCGGTGCCACGCGTGACGTGTGGCTGGAATCCAGCTTCGCGGATGCGTTGAATGATGTGTTCGATCTGCTGTTCGGTGGCGCTGTCGGACATGTTGACGATCATGGCTAGGACCTTTCTTCGTGCTTCTCAAAAATAAAAAGCCGCGATCTTATCGCGGCTTTGGCGGAATCCTTGAGCTTTTTATTTTCCTGGGGACTGGCTCAGATTCAGCACCTCCGCCGCGAAAGTAAACCAGTAGCGGCTAAACAAACGGAAGGTGTTAAATCGAGTCATATGAAATCTTGGACGAGAACTTCGAAACAATAGATCCTTATACAATCGGTCCGCCGCTAACTCGTAGTTACTGAGGAGTCAGGGAACTGGCTACGCTGGAGAACGCGTTATTAGCATTGCTCCCGATTAGACGCACCGTACCGATCACCAGTACCAGAATGACAGCTAACATGACGGCATACTCAGCGATATCTTGCCCTTGCTCGTCGCTGCAAATATGACGAACAAACTCAGTCATCAGAACCTCCGAGGCCCCAGCGGAAAAAACTCCCGGGACAAACTGTGCAGCTAATAATGCCGACTCGGAAGGCGATTGTCAATCGTCGCCAGGGCTTTTCTTTCCACAGGCGGGTCTTGAAGTCGACAGCAGAAATCGAGCGCTAGGCAAGGCTTTGCGGGTTTCCGCGCGAAGGTGTGTCGGGTAGCCAATAGGATGCGAAGTGACTACGGTTGTGTCGAACTCGAACCTTCGAATACGGCTGGAAGCGCCGCGTCACGCACAAGTTGGGTGCCGGAAAGCGCAGCGTAGTCGAGCACGCGTCCGGGCGCCACACCCAGAAAAAGAGTCAGGACCACACAAACAGAAATAGCCAGAGCAGCGGTCAGGGACAAACCAGTAACGGGTACCTCGCTGCGAGGTTCGCGCATATACATCAAGACGATAATGCGGAGGTAATAGTAAGCGCCCAAGGCGCTATTGAGTACGAGTATTATCGCCAGGCCAACAAGATTCGACTTCAACGCGGCACTTAACACGTAGAATTTAGCGAAAAAGCCGCCCGTGATGGGAATGCCGATCAAAGACATCAGGAAAAAAGTGAATGTCGCGGCGAGCACTGGCGACTTTCTGCCGAGGCCGGCGTAATCCTCAAGAGTAACGTAGCGTTCGTTGGCGGCTGCCAGATGGCTGACAACTGCAAATGCCCCCACGTTCATCGCTGCATACGCCGCGGTGTAGAACATTGCCGCTGAGGTGCCGATTTCCGGTTGGGCCGCAAACGCGACCAGGAGATATCCGGCATGCGCGATTGAGGAATAGGCAAGCAGGCGCTTAACGTTATCCTGCACCAACGCGCAGACGTTGCCGATTGTCATGCTGAGTGCGGCCGAGACCCACAGCAGCCAGAAATATCCCGGCGCACGTGCCTCGAACAGAAGGCGCAGTAGAACCGCGAAGGCTGCGGCTTTGGGGCCAGTCGACATCAACCCGACCACCGGAGCCGGCGCACCTTCATAGACGTCAGGAGTCCACACATGAAATGGCGCCGAGGCAACCTTGAAGCCCAATCCGACGAACATCAGCGCCGTCGCCACATAAGCCAGCATGGGCACGTGAACGTTGCCGGAGTTCAACGCCTGGTTGATGGCGTCGAGATTGGTGGAACCAGTCGCGCCGAACATGAGCGCGACGCCGTAAAGGAAAAAAGCGGTAGCGAATGAGCCAAGCAGGAAATATTTCAACGACGATTCGCTGCTCGTCGCATTGTGGCGACGGAAGCCCGCCAGTATGTAAGTGGAGATCGATGAGATTTCCAGCGCAATGAAAATCAGCACGAGTTCGATCGCCGACGACATCAAGCACATGCCCACCGTGCCGAACAGGATCAGACCGTAATATTCCCCGGCGCGGATGCGCTGTACTTTCAGATATTCGAAAGAACTGAGAATCGAAACCGCCGCTATGGCGACGATGAGAACGTGAAAGAAGACGCTGAAGGGCTCGACACGAATCGTGTTCGTGAATGCCGTGCCGGGATACTGCGCCATCCAGTAAGTTGAGGCCAGCGCCGCGAGAGCGCCCACGAGTGCGATCGTCCCCAGCGACTGGTGACTGCCCTCGGGATCGAGTAGTGGATCGACAAGCATGACCACCATGCCGAAAAGCGTCAGGATCAGTTCCGGCAGAACGCGAACGTAATCGGCGAGCGGAGGCGACTGGAAGGCCTGCACCTGCGCCAGGAGCGCTGGCAAGTAGTGGGCAATCGTCGACACGATTGTCATTGCCCCACCATCTTGCTGGCCATCTGCGTGACGGGCGTGAGCATCGCCTGCACCGCCGGATTAATCGAGCTGAGCCAAACCATCGGTGCTACTCCCATAACCAGCGCCGCAATTGCAATCGGGGATAGTGCCACCTTCTCGCGCAGGGTGAGGTCGGGCAGCGTGTTATTTACCGCGAGCTTAACCTGACCGAAGAAAACACGCTGATACATCCACAGCAAGTAGCATGCGCTCCAGATGACGCCGGTCGCTGCGAGGATTCCATAGATCGGCCGCGCTTGAAATGCTCCGCTAAGGACCAGAAATTCGCCGATGAAACCATTGAGCAGCGGCAGTCCGACTGAAGCGAGCACGGTGAATAAGAAGAAGGTGGCGTACCGGGGCATCGGTGTGGCGAGCCCGCCAAACTCGGTGATCTCGTAGGTGTGGCGGCGTTCGTAGAGAATGCCGGCCAGCATAAATAGTCCGCCGGTAGCAACGCCATGGGCCAGCATGATGAAAACTGCTCCATTCAAGCCGGCTGCTGTGAAACTGAAAATTCCGAGGACGACAAAACCAAGATGGCTGATCGAGGAGTACGCGATCAGCTTTTTCATATTCGGCTGCACCAAGGCAACCAGCGCGCCATAGATGATGCCGATCAGCGCCAGCACGATGATCCAAGAGGCATTGCGGCGCGCCTGGTCAGGGAAGAGGCCGACATCAAAGCGGAGCAGGCCGTAGGTGCCCATCTTCAGCAGGACGCCAGCCAGCAGCACCGAGCCGGCGGTAGGCGCTTCGACGTGCGCGTCCGGCAGCCAAGTATGCAATGGGAAGAGCGGAACCTTCACTGCGAACGCGATGAAGAAGCCGAGGAACAGCCATAGCGAGGCGTGTTCGAAGCCTGGCACGGAGCCGCTGTGAATCGCGTGTTGAATTTCGACAAAATCGAATGTTCCCGTCTTCGCGTACAACCAAAGAATCGCCGCCAGCATGAACATCGAGCCGATGAAGGTGAAAAGAAAATACTTGACCGCGGCATAAACCTTGCGCCCGTGGCCGTAGATGCCGATCAGAAGCGCCATCGGGATCAGCGAGGATTCCCAGAAAAAGTAGAACAAGAACAAATCGAGCGAGGTGAAGACACCGATAAGCGCCGACTCCATGATCAGTAAGAGAATGAAAAATTCCTTCACTCGCACATGAATCGAAGTCCATGAAATCAGCACGCATAGCGGTGTGAGGAACGTAGTCAGCACCACCAGCCAGACGGAAATTCCGTCGACGCCCATGTGGTAGTGAATATTCGGATTCGTGATCCAGACCTTATCGATCTCAAACTTAAAGAGATTAGGGTCGCGATGCAGATGAACCGGCAGATGTAGCGACGCAACAAATGCCAACGTAGAGATGACGAGCGCAAAGACCTTGATATCGCGATCGCGGCGCGGAATCAGCAGAATAAGCAGCCCACCCACGGCGGGAATAAATGTCACCAGCGACAGGATGATGGGATTGAACGCGTCCATGTTCATTGAACCCATATCTACCGAACCCCCATCCACACCATGTAGGCGATGACGGCGGCCCCGCCAGCGGCGATCCAGCCAGCGTAAGAGCGCAGGTTGCCTGACTGCATATGTCGCACGGTGTCCGACACCTGGTTTGCCGCGGAGGCGGTATCGTTGACTGCCGCGTCGATCACTTCCTGATCGACCCCGTGCCAGAGGACTGTGGTCGAACCATCGATCAGCGGCTTGACAAAAAGCGCAGCGTAGATCTCGTCGACGTAATACTTATGCACGACGGCGGTATAAAGACCGCCAAGCCCCTGGGCGATCTTCGCAGGCAGGTCACGGCGCTGGTGATAAAGCAGGTACGCAAAATACAAACCCAGAAATGCCGCACCAACGGAAATAAGCATGAGAATGGTTTCCGTCCATTTGCCGGCAGCTTCACCGGCGGTTTCCTGCACCAGTTCTGCCGTGCCTCCGCTCTGGAACACCGGAGCGAGGAAGTGCTCGAAGCGGCCACCAATCCCGACCCATCCGCCGACGACCGACAGAATCGCCAGGATCACGAGCGGTCCCAGCATCACCCACGAACTCTCATGAGGTTCGTGACCATGATGTTCGGAGTGATTGTGCGTGCCGACAGAGTGCTGCGCCGTGTCTCCCGCACCGCCTCCGCGGTAGTCGCCAAAGAACGTCAAGAACCACAGACGGAACATGTAGAACGAGGTAAGGAACGCTGTAACGACACCGATCAACCAGTAGACCCAACTTCCGGAGGGACTGGAATAGGCCTCCCAAAGAATCTCGTCTTTCGAAAAGTACGCGGCCAGCGGGGGGAAGCCCGCGATGGTAAATGTTGCAATCGACATCGTCAGGAACGTCCACGGCATGTATACGCGCAGCCCGCCCATCTTGCGCATATCCTGCTCGCCACCAATACCATGAATCACCGAACCGGCCGCGAGGAAGAGCAGACCCTTAAAGAACGCATGGGTCATCAGGTGAAAGATGCCGGCCGAGAACGCGCCCACGCCGCAGGCCATGAACATATAGCCCAGCTGCGAAACCGTGGAGTACGCCAGCACCTTCTTAATGTCGGTCTGGGCAATGCCGATGGTTGCGGCAAACAAAGCTGTAAGCGTTCCGATGATCGCAACCACCGTCATCGCCATCGGCGCGCGGTCAAAAATCGCCGACGATCGCGCCACCATATAAACGCCAGCCGTGACCATGGTGGCCGCATGGATCAATGCCGAAACCGGCGTGGGGCCTTCCATCGCGTCGGGCAGCCAGACGTAAAGCGGAATCTGGGCCGACTTGCCCGCCGCGCCGACCATCAAGAGCAAACCGATCGCCGTAAGCAACCCAACGCCAGCTGTTTCGGAGGGCAGCGATTGCACAGCCGTGAAGACTCGCGTGAAATCCAGCGATCCGAAATGCTTGATCATCAGAAAGAGCGCAATCAAAAATCCAAAGTCACCGATGCGATTGACGATGAATGCCTTTTTGCCGGCTGCCGCTGCCGAGTCTTTGGTGAACCAGAAGCCGATCAGCAGGTACGACGCCAGGCCCACGCCCTCCCAGCCGATGAACATGACAAGATAATTCTTCGCCAGCACCAGCGTCAGCATGAAAAACATGAATAGATTCATGTAGGCCATGAAGCGGTAGTAGCCGTCGTCGTCCCACATGTAGCCGACCGAGTAAATATGAATAAGGAAGCCGACACCGGTAACCACCAGCAGCATGACGAGCGATAACTGATCGAGATAAAAGCTGAAGTCGACCTGAAAGCTGCCCGAGCGAATCCAGTGAGCGAGGTTGCAATAGTAAGGCGCGTGCGACGATGAAAAGTCCCATGCCGTCAGCAGCGCCATAAAGAATGCGGCGAAACTAAAGACAAGCGCGACCGCAGTAATCGACCGCTTCGACGAACGCCGTCCAAAGAAGCCATTGATGGCCGCTCCCGCTAGCGGGAGAATCGGAATGAGCCAGAGATAAAAGTTTGGCGTCATAGCTTGAGCAAGTTTACCCGGTCGACGTTCAAAGTTTCGCGCGTGCGATAGACGGCAATGATGATGGCCAGACCGACCGCGGCCTCAGCGGCCGCCACGACCATTACAAAGAAAACGAAAACCTGCCCGCTGAGCGCGTGCCATTGCGCGGCGAAGGCGACGAAGGAAAGATTGACACCATTGAGCATCAACTCGATTGACATGAAAATCGTGATGATGTTGCGCTTGATCAAGAATCCGATCACTCCGCAAACGAACAGGAACCCGCTCAACAATAAATAATAGGAAAGAGGCACCATCATCCATCCCTTCTGGGGCCGCGAGCCACGGCTTCAGGACGGCTCGTCAGCACGACCGCGCCCATGATGGCGATCAGAATCAGCACCGAGGTGATTTCAAAAGGCAGCAAAAAGTCATGAAACAAAAGCTGTGCGATATCGTGCGGGTCGCCCTTCAATGCGCCGAGGGGGACGGACCGCGTATTGGAATGGAAGAACAGCGTCCAGCCGACGAGCAGCGTGCCGACCAGCACTCCTGGAATGCCCAGCAGAATCGCAACCCGACTCCCACCGCTGCTAGCTTCTTTGCCGGCATTCAGAAGCATGATGGTGATTACAAACAGCACCATGATGGCGCCGGCATAAACTATAATCTGCACTGCGTTCAGGAATTCCGCGCCCAGGAGGAGATACTCAACCGCGAGCGATGCCATCACCGCGACGAGCGACAGCGCGCTGTTGATAGGATGGCTCTGCACCAGCAGATTGACCGCTCCCGCCACGCAGATCGCTGCGAAAAATAGAAATAAGAATAAGTGAAACATTTCTTACTATCTCTCAGCTCTCAGTGACCAGATCATCACTGGCAACTAGCAACTCCTTTAACCTCTCCACGCTACAATCAGTGCCGTAATCACAATGTTGGCAAGCGCCAGAGGGAGCAGGATCTTCCAACCGAACGCCATGAGTTGGTCATAGCGAAAGCGGGGCAACGTCCAGCGCACCCAGACGTATAGGAACATGAAAAAGAAAACTTTCAGGCAGAACCAGACGACGGGCATCAAGGCCTGTAAGATTGGCGGACCGAAAATCGGCCCATGCCATCCGCCGAGAAAGAGCAGCGTCGCTATACAGGCGACAGTGACCATGTTGCAGTATTCCGCGACAAAAAACATGGCGAATTTCATCGAGCTGTACTCCGTGTGATAACCCGCCACCAGTTCCGACTCCGCTTCCGGCAGATCGAAAGGAGCTCGATTGGTCTCGGCATAGGCGGAAATCAGATAGATAAGAAACGCCAATGCCTGCCCGCGAAAGATGTTCCAGCGTGGAATGAAGCCCCAAAAATGTCCACCTTGCGCATCCACGATATCGCGCAGGCTGAGACTCCCGGCCATGATCAGCACGCCCACCAGCGCCAGGCCGAGGGAGACTTCATAGCTGATCATTTGTGCGCTGGCGCGCAAACCGCCCAGCAGCGAGTACTTGCTGTTCGACGACCACCCGGCCAGCGCCACTCCATACACGCCCATTGAAGTGCTGCCGAGAATCACCAGCAGGCCGATGTTCATATCGGTAACTTGCAAGTATGTGCCCCACGGACCGACCTGGACCCAGTTGCCGAACGGGATCACCGCAATCGATGTCAGCGCAAACATCATCGCGATAATGGGCGCCGCAATATAGAGCGGCTTATAGACATTTGCTTCTACCAAGTCTTCTTTGAATATGAACTTGACACCGTCAGCGAGCGGCTGCAGCAGGCCGAACGGCCCGACTTTTGTGGGGCCCCAGCGATTTTGAATGTGCGCCGAGACCTTGCGCTCCAGCCAGACGCTATAAGCCGCCGCCGTCATCAACACAAAAATCACGGCCACCGACTTTATCAGCGAAATGATGACGAATGTAGTGATGCTCATCGACTATTCGTGTGGCGCGGACGCCCTTGTCCGCGGCGGTTGCTGTTGTCCTTAGCTTTTGCGATGACCTGGCTTCTTAACCTTGCTGTTCTTGTTCGTCCGAGTCGTGAGGTACGCTAGTCCGCCGCAACTTCGGGCACTGCGGACTTATTTTCGCAAACTGAATTTAAAGTCTTGGAATACCGCCCCAGCGTTCCGGAGCTGAACAAATCGTCGTTGGCCGGAACGATCAACTCCGGCGGCTGAATTAAACTTGCTCCGCTTTCGGCAATCTCGAGATGCTGATCGTTGCCGGCCAGCAAATTGACGCGCGAAACATTGTTCTGCGAAAGGAGGTATCCGGCGACCACGCGCTGCATTTCGTCGAGAATCGCCATGGGATCGAACGGAGTCATCTTCGGCTCCAGGTTGTTTGCCTCCAGCCAAACCGCGTGACGGTCCGCCTCCCCCGACTGCGCGCCGCGAGTCTGGCCCATGTCTGAATGGGTGCCGCTTCCAAACGGCACGAGCCCGCGAACGTCGAATCCCATCGCGTCGGCGATGCGCACGATCATCTCGAAGTCACTTTTCGTGTCCGTGACTTCGCCCGCCTTCTTCACCAGTTGCAGATCGCCGCACGTGTTCGTATACGTGCCGGTCTTTTCGTAGGCATTCGCGGCCGGCAAAACCACCTCGGCAATGTTGGCCGTTTCGGTCAGGAACATATCCTGCACCACCACAAAACTCTTGGAGAGCGCAAAAGGATCAATGCCAAAACGGCTAACTGGATTCGAGCCGACAACGTAAAACGCCCTGAGTTTACCGGCCTTCGCAGCATCCACCATCTCCGGGAGGCTTAGACCTTTCTCCGTCGGCAGGTCGCCCCATTCCTGCCGGAATATCTTCGCGTCGGCAACCGGCTCATATCCCGGCAAGAGATCGGGATACAATCCCATTTCGCTGGCGCCGCGCGAATTTGCATAATCGCCCAGGCAGATCAATTTTGCTTCGGTCAAAGTGGAAGCGAAACTCGCTAATTTCTCGATGTCATGCCCACGCAGCTCCGAGCCGAACACAATGATCATTTTCTGTTCGGCGCGGATTTTGTCGCGCAACGCAATCCAAGCATCGCGCGTCGTGTGGTTGCTCACCAATGCATCGAGCGGGGAATCATCGCCCGCAAGAAATGCGACGGCCTTCGCCTCCGTGCCCGCGGGCAGCAACCCGAATGCCGTGGCCTGACGGCGCAGTTTGATCGGTGCTGAATTGATGATGTAGAGCTTTGCGCGGCGCAACCGCACATTCGTGCGAATCTGCCATGCCAACAGCGGATGCTGATTTGTAGGATCGTTGCCAATCAGCAAAATCGCAGGCGCGTTCAACACGTCGCGCATGGAAGCCGTCTTCCCATGTTTACCGTGTAGCGCCGATGCCAGGGCAGGAAAGTCCGCCGTCCGATGGTGATCAACGTTGTTAGTCCTGAGCACGACGCGGGCAAATTTCGAGAGTAGATAATTTTCTTCGTTGGTTGTACGGTTCGATCCGATCACACCGATCGCACTTCCGCCATTCTGATCGCGAACATCTCGCAACCTTCGACCAATCAGTTCAAACGCTTCTTCCCACGTGGCCGGCATCAGTTTGCCATTCTTGCGAATAAGCGGTCGCGTAAGGCGTTCTCGATGATGCGCAAAGTCGAAAGCGTAGCGACCCTTCACACACAGGAAATCGCCGTTGATTCCGCTTTTGTCGCGATTGTCGCCGCGCACAATCTCCATGCCGGTTTCAGAGCGGCGCACACCCAGCGTAGTTTTGCATCCATCTCCGCAGTGCGTGCAGATGGTGCCCACGTGGTTCATCTCCCAGGGCCGCGTCTTATAGCGATATGCGCCGGAGGTGAGCGCGCCGACCGGGCATATGTCAATGCACATGCCGCACTCTTCGCAATCGAGATGGTCCTCTTGATTCGGCGCGATGACGGAACCAACGGCGCGATTCTGAATGCCGAGCGCCCAGACATCCATGCCCTCGCCGCAGACGCGCACGCAGCGATAGCACAGGATGCAGCGCGGCCGATCGAAATACACAACCGGCGACCACTGCTGCTCGTCGCGATGGTTCTTGATCTCGATGAATTTCGACTCGGAGGCGCCATAGGAGAAGGTCATGTCCTGCAGTTCGCATTCGCCGCCGGCATCACAGACCGGGCAATCCAGCGGATGGTTGCCGAGCAGCAGTTCGACCATTGCCTTGCGTGCCTGTCGCACCTCATCGCTGTCGGTCGAGACAATCATTCCTTCGGTCACGCCGGTAGTACAGGCGGTCTGAAGCTTCGGCATCTTCTCGACCTTAACGATGCACATCCGGCAAGCACCCTGCAGCGAGAGGCCGGGATAGTAGCAGAAAGAGGGAACCTCGATGCCCGCACTCTTGCAGGCCTCAATCAGCAGCGAACCCGCCGCAGCCGTGATCTTTTTTCCGTCGACAGTGAGTGTTACGTCAGGCATCTTTAGATTCTCTACGCCAAAACCGGCTCCGCCGCGTTTGCCTTTTCAAACGGACACGGCTTGCCATCCAAGTGATCTTCAAACTCTTTCCTGAACTTCTTCACGAATGCCATGGTTGGCATCGCCGCCGCGTCTCCGAGCGGACAAAACGTTTTCCCCAGCATGTTTTCGGACAAGTAATAAATATTGTCGATGTCTTTTTTTACGCCCCCGCCCGCGTGAAAGCGCGTCAAGGTCTTTTCCAGCCAATCCGTGCCTTCGCGGCAGGGAATGCACCACCCGCAGCTCTCGTGTTTGTAGAACTTCATGGTGCGCAACGCGAAATTCACAATGCAGGTCGTGTCGTCGAGCACCACCACGCCGCCGGATCCCAGCATCGAGCCCGCCTTCGCCACAGAATCGAAATCCATGGCGACGTCAATCTCTTCCGGCAATAGCACCGGAGTGGACGATCCCCCGGGAACGACCGCCTTCAAACGGCGCCCATCGGGAATTCCGCCGCCGACCTCATAAATCATCTTCTTGAGGTTATAGCCCATTGGCAGTTCGTAGACGCCAGGCTTGTTTAAATGTCCCGCGAGGCAGAACAACCGCGTGCCGCCATTTTTCGGCGATCCCAGTTTCGAGTACCACTCCGCTCCGCCCAAAATAATCGGCGGAACGCTGGCCAGTGTCTCCGCATTGTTGATGACCGTCGGCCCGCCCCACAGGCCGACCACGGCAGGGAACGGCGGCCGTATGCGCGGAATGCCGCGCTTGCCCTCGAGCGATTCCATCAGCGCCGATTCTTCACCCACTTCGTACGCGCCCGCTCCACCATGCCAGTAAATATCGAGATCGTATCCGCTACCAAAAATGTTCTTGCCTAGAAATCCCTTGGCGTAAGCGTCTTTAATCGCCTTCTGCATGATGACCAACAGATAGCGATACTCGCCGCGAATGTAGATGTAGCCGGTATGCGATCCGACGGCGATCGCGGCGATCATGACGCCTTCAATGACAGAGTGCGGATCGTGCTCGAAAATCAGGCGGTCTTTGCAGGTGCCAGGTTCGCTCTCATCGCCGTTGCAAAGCACATACTTCGGCTTCGCCGATTGCTTCGGCACAAACGACCACTTCATCCCCGTGCTGAATCCCGCACCGCCACGACCACGCAAACCAGAGTTCTTGACCTCGTTGATAATCGCGTCCGGTCCCATGCCCAAAGCCTTCTGCACGGCTTTATAGCCGTCCAGTTCAAGATAGCGGTCGATGTCGGTAGCGCCTTGTCCAAAGCGCTTCGAAACCACGCGTACCTCGTCGGGATGGGAAACTAGCGTTGCCATTTTGTAATTTCGTAATCGGGTGATTTGTAATCTGAGATCGTGTGAGTTGGTTCTTAAGCTACCAAATCACCCGATGACCAAATTACAAAGTCCTATTGCGTTCCTTTTTTCTTATACTCGTCGAGCACTTGATCCATCTTCGCGTTCGTTAAATTTTCGTGAAAATCGTAATTCACCTGCGCCGCCGGAGCCCAGCTGCAGGCCCCGATGCATTCCACTTCTTCGAGTGAGAACAAGCCATCCTGCGTTGTGCCCTTGTGCCCAATGCCCAGCCTCTGCTTGCAATGGTCGAGCAGTTCTTCACCTCCGCGCAGCATGCACGCGATATTGGTGCAGACCTGAACGTTGTACTTCCCGCGCGGCTTCGTGGTCAGCATCGAGTAGTAGCTGATCACGTTGCGCACTTCGAGTTCGGTGAGATCGAGTCGCGAGGCCAGTTCCGCGATCACTTCGTCGCTCATAAAGCCAACTTCGTCCTGCGCATAGAGCAGCGTAGGCACCAGCGCCGAGCGTTTGGTTGGATAGTGGCCAAGCATCTCGCTGAAGCGCGCTTCGAATTGTTCCGAAAACTTCATAAAACAAAATTCCTACCGATCGATATCCCCGAGGATCACATCAATGCTTCCAATGGCCGCGATTACGTCGGCGATCAGTTGCCCCTCGCACATCCTCGACAGCGTTTGCAGGTTCGCATACGACGGAGCCCGCATGTGGACACGATACGGCTTCGCCGTTCCGTCGCTGACCACGTAGTATCCCATTTCGCCGCGCGGCGATTCGATCGCCTGATAAACCTCGCCCGCCGGAACGGCGAAGCCCTCGGTGATGATCTTGAAGTGGTAGATGAGCGCTTCCATCTGTGTCTTCATCTTCTCGCGATCGGGCAGAACGACCTTGGGCGCATCAGCTTTCACGGGGCCTTCCGGCATTCCCGCCAGTGCCTGCTGCACCATGCCAATCGATTCGCGCAACTCCTGCACCCGGCAAAGATAACGCGCGAACACGTCGCCCTCGGTGCGCACTGGCACATTGAATTTGAAGTTCTCATATCCGCTGTAAGGAGCGTCGCGCCGCAGATCAATGTCGACTCCGCTGCCGCGGAGCGTAGGGCCGCTGGCGCCAAGAGCAATCGCGTCTTCCTGGCTCAAATAAGCGACGCCCTTGGTGCGCATCATGAAAATCGGATTGCCCGTCAGCAAGTTCTCATACTCATCCACATTCCCGGGAAAGCGGTCGGCGAACTTCTTCACCTTTTCAAAAAATCCGAGCGGCGGCTCTAGCGCCAGCCCGCCGATGCGGAAGTACGACGTCATCATCCGCTGGCCGCTGACCATTTCAAAAAGTCGCAGGATGTCTTCGCGCTCGCGGAAGCAATAGAGAAAGACCGTAAACGCGCCAATGTCCATGGCATGCGTTCCCAGCCACACCAGATGGGAATTGATGCGGGTCAACTCATTCATCATCACCCGCATCCATTGTGCTTTGCGAGGAATCTCCAGCCCCAGCAGCTTTTCCACCGCCAGGCAGTAGCAGAGATTGTTGGTCATCGGGCAGAGATAGTCGATGCGATCGGTTAGCGGCACCACCTGCTGGTAGAACTTGGCTTCGCAGGTCTTCTCGATGCCAGTGTGAAGGTAGCCAATCTCCGGCCTGAGTCGTACCACGGTTTCGCCGTCAATTTCGAGAATCAGCCGGAGCACCCCATGCGTCGAAGGGTGTTGCGGACCCATGTTCAGGACGAGTGTGCTGTCCTGATCGGGTTCAGCAGTAGCAAAGGGAGATTGCGCCATGGCTTACCGGTAGCCCTCCACCGGGTAGTCCTTCCGCAGCGGGTGGCCTTCCCAGTCGTCGGGCATCATGATGCGTTTCAGGTTGGGGTGTCCGGTGAAGCGTACCCCGAAGAGATCGAACACCTCGCGTTCGTAAAAATTGGCCGAAGGCCAAATTGATGTCACCGACTCAATCGCCGCGCTTGAACCGTCCAGGCGGACTTTCAACCGCACCCGCTCTTTTTTCGCGAGCGAAAGCAGATGATAAACAACTTCAAAGCGCGGCTCGGAGGGATACCAGTCGACAGCGGTAAGGTCGCAAAAATAATTGAAAGGGCAATCGGCTGAGTCGCGCAGAATGGCGCCAGCCTCGCGAATCGCTTCTTTCTCGATCCAGATCGTCAGCTCTTCGCGATCGAACCTGGCCGCCTGCACCATGGGGGCGTTCCATCCGAGCAAGCAAGCGAGAGCGGGATGCGATTTTAGCTGCTCAAGATCGGTGATCGGAGGCGCGAAAGGCATCAGAAATCGCCTCGCTTCGAAGCTGTCAGTCCCCAATCGAGAACGCCCTTTTTCCAGACGTAAAATAGGCCGACCATGACGATCAGGATATACACCATCATCTCCCAGAACCCAAACATCTTCAGTTCGCGCAGAATAACCGCCCAGGGATAAAGGAAAATCGCTTCAATGTCGAACAAGATAAAAAGCATCGCGACGAGATAAAACTTGACCGAGAATCGTCCTTGGGCGTCCCCAGTAGGCTGAACTCCGCATTCATAGGGCGACATCTTCGCCCTGCCTGGCTTATGCTGGCCAATCAGCCACGAAAGGACGACAATGGCACCCGCCAGGCCCGTGACCAGGCCGAAATGCATGAGAAGAGGCAGGTAGCGCGCGAAATAATTGTCGGGCATAGAAGAGCTATATATAATTTGCGACAAGCACGAACACTAAACGTTCCAGATTAGTTTTGGCTGACGGAAGTGTCAAGTTGAGCGAGCATTTTTGTGGGGACAAATTCTCGATTTCGCTGACAAAAGATTCTGAACCAGGAAGGACGCGAAGCATGACAAAGCTTTTTTCGTTTCATGAGCTCCTTCGTGTACCTTGTGATTTTGGTCGTTAAGCTTTTTCGCGAGTAGTCCCAACACCGGTTGCTGAACCGTAATCTTGACCTGGTAATCAAACGAGACGCGTGAATCGCATGATCTTTGGCTTCAATACCGACATACGGCACGACGACACGGTCTATCACGTTCAGAGTGAAGCGCGCGAGGCCGAGCAGTTGCTCCAGACTCAAGTCTTCGTGCGCGGTCGTTGCATCGGGAAGCGCGCGATTCCGTTTGGACCTGTGGCGGGAAGTAGCGTTCAGAGCAACGATCAGGATATGGAGAAGCGGCTGCGCGAGTTGCATCGCGAAGTGCTCGACGCGATCCGCGACGGCAAACTCGATTCCATCTTCGACAAGCGCGACACTCCGGAAACGCTGGCGACGGTGAAAGAGCTCGACCTGCAGTGGGTTAATTCCGGTTCTGTCCACGCCAGCGGGTCGTTGACCATGCAAATTCGCGTTACTGACGGAGGTGCCACCGTAGAGGGCGCGCGCCTCACCCTTCGTTTCGCCCGTCCCGACGCTGCTCCCTACTACGCGCAGGTTCTCACCGACGCCCAAGGCAGCGCCGAGATGAGGGTGCAGGTCGACGAGAAATCGCTCTCCGATGCCTCCGTTCTGGTGCAGGCAAGCTTCGCCGGAAGAACCGCCACCCGCAAGTTCGAACTGCGCTCGTCACTTTAGAATATCGGTGTGGAGTCGACTTTAGCCCGTGAATCTTAAAATCAACGGCGACAGCCAAGTCTGCTCGGATGAATCTTTAAGTGCGCTCGTCCAGCGCCTCGGTATGAAGCCCGATCGCGTAGCCATCGAACTGAACCGGCAGATCGTTCCCCGCGACCAATGGTCGAAAACTCAATTGCGTGATGGAGACGAGCTCGAAATTGTCCACTTCGTCGGCGGCGGGAGTTCTGAAGAATTGTCATCATGGGCGCAGCGAAGCACCTAATGCAGTTGGTCTCGCCACGATCGCCCGAGGCCGCCCATACTCGCCATTCGCTGGCGCGCGGCGATCAAGTAGCGAGTTTGGCAACCGGTTTACCAACCTGCTAACCTGATCTCGCAGATTCACTCCTTAGAATGGCCCCGTCGTTCAACGGATAGGACTTCAGTTTCCTAAACTGACTATGCAGGTTCGATTCCTGCCGGGGCTACCACTTTTTTTCTCTGTTTTCACGAAAAGCGGAACAATTTTCTACCCACCGATCATCCTTGCACGGTACGAATGCTACCTTTCCGTCATTGCGCACGGGATATCAACAACTTAAGCTTTGGGCCCTCCCTTTGGCAGAGAAGTTGCATCTTAGGGTGTCAAGTATTTTCTAAGGGACCGCAATGCCGAAAATACAGTTCGCTTTGCCTAAGTTGTTGCCGACGCTGGCGGTGCTAGCCGGGTTATGTTTTATCTGCCAGGCGTCTTTCGCCCAGAACTCGGACGAGGCATCCGGTAACTCCGCCGGCGGGCAAGCGCACTCACAGCCGATGCAGCCGGCGCATATCGCTGACCGCAACAACGATGGCAACGGCACTCGAAATTCGGAGATGACGTTCCAGGGAAGAATTGTGAAATCGGGCAGCAGGCTTGTTCTTACCGGTACTGACGATACGACCTATCAGCTTGACAATCAGCAAAAGGCTCATAACTTCCTCAACCAACAGGTGAAAATAACCGGCATTTTGGATGCCACTACGGGAACGATTCGCATTAATGCGATCGACCCTGTCTGAACCCACGAACAAACGATGCCTTTGAGCAGGGGCATCGGTGGGTGGGGGAGGCGGCTTTGGTCGCCTCTCCTTTTGCGCCACAAGATTCGGAAGTGACAGTTCTCAGACTTAGCAGACAACCTGTTACAGCGCGATCGCGTCCAAATCGCGGGCAAAAGGACGATGCATGCGATTGTTGAGCGTTCGGCTTATTGTTTCTCTCATTATCGGAATCACTCTCGTTTCGTCTGGCTTTTCCTATTACGAAGTTCTGGCCGAAAAGCGTGCCCTGCGTGCCGATGTCGAGCGTCGCGACGAAGTCTTGGCCGAGAGTTTGGCGAGTAACGTTGCTGCTTTGTGGAGCCCCGCCAGTGACACTACGACCTCAACTGGTCTCGCACGATCGACCCCGAATGCCCAGCCGGGGGTTCCAGACCGATTGCCAGAAGAGGTTCCGAATAAAACTTCGCTGCAGCAGCTCGTGCAGCGTTTTGGCAATCGCGAGCACCTGCTGGGCGTGGTCGTTTACGATCGTCGTGGCGGAGTAGTAGCCATTACTCCCAACTTGGCCGACGCCCTCTCACCAAGCCCGCCCAACATTGCCAAAGCAATCGTGCAAGCGCGCCAAGACAGTTCTTTCGTCAAGCTAGGCAAAGTTCCCGTCCATATTCTCTCCTTGCCGTTTCGTCATCAGAATCAAGGGGAAATATTGGGCAGCATCGCTTTGGTGCACGACGTGAGCTACATTCACGAGCAGATCCTTCTCGTTTGGCGCCAGACTTTTTTCCGCGTGCTCGCCCAAGTCTTCCTCATCGTTCTGATCACATTGCTGATTGTCCGTTGGAGCATGGTCGGCCCCATCGCGCGGGCGGCGCTCTGGATGCGCGGTCTTCGTACCGGCAAGATTTCTTTCCGCCAGGGATTTCCCGACCTCGACATGTTTCGCCCCTTGGCGCGCGAAGTAGCAACCATGGCCGAAAGTCTTAATCATGCCCGCCACGCCGCTGAAAACGAGGCCCGATTGCGCGATGCTGGAGCATCGATCTGGACGGCCGATCGGCTCTCCGTGCAACTTCGCACCCGGCTCAATGGCGGCAAGCTTGTCGTTGTCTCCAATCGCGAGCCATATATGCACGAGCGCAACGGTAGGACGATCGAAGTGGTGGTGCCGCCGAGCGGTATCGTTACCGCGCTAGAGCCTGTGCTCAATGCATGCGATGGCACGTGGATCGCCCACGGCAGCGGCAACGCCGATGCGGATGTCGTCGACTCAGGTGATCGCCTGCGAGTCCCTCCCGACGATCCCCGCTACACGCTGCGCCGGGTGTGGCTGACCAAAGAGGAAGAAGAAGGTTATTATTACGGCTTCGCCAATGAAGGCCTTTGGCCGCTCTGTCACGTTGCCCACACGCGCCCCCTCTTTCGCGCCGCCGACTGGCAGTCTTATCAGGATGTCAACCGCAAGTTCACAAACGTGGTGCTTGAAGAAATTAAGAACGTGGAAAAACCGGTGGTGCTGGTACAGGACTATCACTTCGCCCTGCTGCCGCGACTCATCAAAGAAAAGCGTCCCGATGCCCGAGTCGCAATTTTCTGGCATATTCCATGGCCGAACACGGAGGCCTTTGGCATCTGCCCGTGGCAGCGCGAGTTGGTCGATGGTTTACTCGGCGCGGACCTGATCGGTTTTCACATTCAGTCGCACTGCAACAACTTTCTCGAGACAGTCGATCGCGTCGTCGAGTCGCGCGTCGATTGGGAGCACTTCTCCGCGCTGCGCCAGGATCATCGCACACTCGTCCGCCCGTTTCCGATCAGCGTTGCTTTCACCGATGACGATGCCGTCGAAAATAGCAACAACAACGACGGATTCAATTACCTCGAACGCTCAGCGCTCTTGCGAAGTGTTGGTGTCGAGGCAACCTTTATGGGCATCGGAGTCGACCGCGTCGATTACACCAAGGGAATTCTCGAGCGGTTCCTCGCCATCGAGCGCTTCCTCGAAAAATATCCCAGCTATCAGGGCAAATTTACTTTTGTGCAAATTGGCGCGCCCAGCCGCACCCACATCAAGCGCTATCACGATTTGCTCGCAGAAGTGGAAGTCGCCGCTGATCGCATCAATTGGCGCTTCCAGAGTGGCAAGTGGAAGCCGATCGTCTTCCTCAAACGCCAGCACAGCCATAAGGAGATCGAGCCCTTCTATCGCGCCGCCGATCTCTGCCTGGTCACTTCGCTGCACGATGGCATGAATCTCGTCGCGAAGGAATATATCGCTGCCCGTCGCGATGAGCGGGGCGTGCTCATCCTCAGCCAGTTCACCGGAGCGGCTCGCGAGCTGCGCGATGCCCTGCTCGTGAATCCTTACGACATTGATCAGACCGCGGACGCCATTCGCGCCGCCTTGGAGATGGACCCGGCCGAGATTCAGATGCGCATGCACCGCATGCGCGAACTGGTTCGCGAACACAACATTTACCAATGGGCTGGCAATCTGATCACCGAACTTTGCGAGATTCGCCTCGCGGCGCCCGAGGACGTGGAGGGAAAATTTCGTGTCCACGTATCCGCTGTGTGATTACGTTCGCGGCCAAATCAGGTTGCGAGACCAAGATGCGACTTGCGTCAAACTCGAAAGGAGTACCGGTTGAGATCAGGTTTGCAGGCCCAGCTCGAGCCATTTCTGCGCAAGGTTGCCGAAGCTTCCGAGGCCGCCTTGCTGCTCGATTACGACGGAACTCTGGCGCCCTTTCATGCCCAGCGCGACCAGGCCTATCCCTATCCGGGCGTTACTCTTCTTCTGCAGGAGATCGTGCGCGATCGCAGGACGCGCGTTGTCGTCATATCCGGCCGGGATGCGACCGCGGTGCTTCCTCTTCTCAATGTGCACCCGTCTCCAGAGGTTTGGGGAGTCCACGGGCTGCAGCGCCTGAAGTCGGGCGGGAGCACGGAAATGCCGCAGCTCGATGAGCGCACCCTGGATGGCCTATCGGATGCCAGCCGCTGGCTCGGCTATCAGGAACTGCTGCACACTGCGGAATTCAAACCGGGTAGCATTGCCGTCCATTGGCGCGGCCTCGGCGACAACGAAGCGGCGGCTCTCCGCTCCCGCGTCCTTCTCGGCTGGCACTCTATTGCGCAACACTGCGGGCTGAACGTGCTCGAGTTCGATGGCGGCGTTGAAGTCCGCGCCCGCGAGGCCAATAAGGGCGATGCCGTCCGCACCTTTCTCCAGGAAATCAGCCCCGACGCCCCCGTCGCCTATCTCGGCGATGACACCACCGACGAGTCCGCGTTTAAGGCCCTGCAGGGCCGCGGCATCAGCGTTCTAGTGCGTCCGCAGTGGCGGCAAACGGCAGCCGATTTCTGGCTCAAGCCGCCCGCGGAACTCCTCGACTTCCTCGGCTTGTGGATGAAAACTTGTGCCCAACGCGATGCTCTTAGTAAGGGAGAGATAAAGGTGGTGAATCAATGAGCAGCACAGCGCCCGTAACTCCTCAACATACGCCGGCGAAGCCGTTCTACTTTAATACTTCCGCGCATCTTCTACGCATCACCGCGCTCAAAGCCAATACGCTCGCGGAATTTCTCGAGGCCCTGCGCGCCTGTCCGGAAGATTCCATTTTTCAACACACCTTCCGCACTCTCCAGGAGCATCATTTTATTCGCGAGGGCTTTTCCAATGATTTCGCGCACTGGGTGCTCTCCGCGCTCAACCAACCCAGCTTGGCCGAACAACTGGCCAGTGTCGACGTGCGCGAGTACACGTCCCTTGGCGAGTTGCGGGACCGTTTCATTCAGATCGTCGAACAGCACCTTAAGAACAGTCCCGCCGACGCCTCCCGCGTCGCGGATGAAACGTTTTATTTCTGCGCTTCTGACATCGTCATGATACCGACCAAGTTCGTGGCCCGGAATCTGCAGGAATTTGCCACCGGCCTGCGCGAAGTCAGCGTGCATTCCATCCACCATCACTTCATCGAGGCGCGCCTGCGCATCAAGCTTATGTCCAACGATTTCTCACAATGGCTGTACGAGGACGTCGGGCTGAACGAAACGGCCCGCGCCCTGAATCGCATCGATATCTATACCGGAACCCTCGAAGATGTGCGCCGGCAAATTGTGCGCGTGGTCGAACGCGCATTAGCCTGAAATAAAAAGTTACGAAGCGGGAAGGCCTGAAGGAGGAAGGAAATCTAGTGAATTCGCAAACAGCAATCGATCGCCCATCGTCGTCCAGCCCTTCCACCGCGCCAGAACAGGCGCGCCCAGATACAGAGAAGAAGCCAGTGCTATCCGCTCAGCCCGTGCCAGCAACTCCGGAGCGCCGCAAAGCGCCACGATCCTGGGAGACGCCGCCGGCGCCGGTTGCCCCGCCTCCATTCGACGCCTACGAAAATATTGTCGGTGCGGCTGAGCTGGACGAATTGCGCTTCCTGGCGCGCGAGCTCAAAGGCAAGACCGTGAAGATGGTCAACTCCACCGCCGTCGGCGGCGGCGTGGCCGAAATGCTGAATCGCCTTGTACCGCTGCTCGGCGAACTCGAAGTTCCCACGCACTGGGATGTGATCACCGGGGGAAACGACTTCTTCGAGATTACCAAGGCTTTTCATAATGCCTTGCACGGCACTCCTTACGAGCTGACGCAAGCTGCGCGCGAGATATTTCTCTCCTACAACGAACAGAACCGGCAGCGCATGCAATTCAACGAGGATCTGATCGTCATCCACGATCCCCAGCCCGCGGCCTTGATCGGCGCGCGCAAGGATTCTAAGGCGCGCTGGGTCTGGCGCTGCCACATCGACTTGTCGAATCCGAATCCACAAGTCTGGGGATTCCTTCGCCCATACATTGAACAATTCGACGCCGCAATTTTCTCTTCGCAATCCTTCGCCCGGCAGCTGCCTATTCCGCAATATTTGTTTTACCCATGCATCGATCCGCTCTCGGAGAAAAATAAAGATCTCGACGAATTTGTTGTGCAAAAAGTATGTGACGAATTTGGCGTTGATCGCTCGCGTCCCATCGTTACCCAGGTCTCTCGATTCGATCGCTTGAAAGACCCGGTAGGTGTGGTGCAAGCCTACAAACAGGCCAAGAAATATGTGGATTGCCAATTAGTGCTGGCCGGCGGCGGCGCCAGTGACGATCCTGAAGGCGCGATGGTGCTCAAAGAAGTCAAAGAGGTAGCCGGCAACGATCCTGACATTATCATTCTCGACTTGCCTCCGTGGTGCGCGCTTGAGATCAATGCTCTGCAGCGTGCCTCAACCATCGTCGTGCAGAAATCGCTTAAGGAAGGTTTCGGCCTAACTGTTACAGAGGCGCTGTGGAAAGGGAAGCCCACCATCGCCGGCGCCGTCGGCGGCATTCCCAACCAGGTGATCCACAAACTCACCGGCATGTTGGTCCATTCGGTGGAAGGCTGCGCTTATCAGATTCGCTATCTGTTGACGCATCCCGAATTCGCCACACAAATGGGAAAGAATGGGCGCGAGCACGTCAAAGAGAATTTCTTGATGACTACGAACGTACGCCGCTGGCTGTTGTTGCTGCGAATTTTGCTTACCCAAGCCAAGGCTTAAGGAACGGTCTTGGAGAAAAGACTCCGTGAGCCTTTGTGTGCTTGGTGGTTGATGGTCTCGTAGCGCCACGAAGAACCGTGCCTCACTGAAGTTACTTCGAAAGCGTTGTCCCGTTGCCGTATAATAATAGTAGTGCTCAAATATTCCATCGTAGTTCCGCTGCACAACGAGCAGGAGAACGTCACCGACCTTTACGCGCGGCTTAAATCCGTGATGGAGGCGAGTGGCGAGACATTCGAAATGGTGCTGGTCGATGACGGCTCCGTCGACGGCACGTTCTCATTGCTTAAGGAAATTGCCGCCGTCGACAGCCGCGTGACCGTCGTCAAATTACGCCGTAACTTTGGCCAGACCGCAGGACTGGCTGCCGGCTTCGATCATGCGCGCGGCGAATACATCATCGCCATGGACGGCGATCTCCAGCACGATCCCGCGGACATTCCTCTCTTCCTCGAGAAAATTGCCGAGGGCTACGACATCGTCAGCGGATGGCGCAAGAATCGCGTCGATAATTTCTGGATGCGCCGCATCCCATCACGCTGCGCCAATTGGCTGATGGCGAAGCTGAGCGGCGTAGACATTCACGACTTCGGCACTACGTTCAAAGCTTACCGCCGTGAGATCCTGGGCCAGGTTCCGCTCTACGGCGAGCTTCACCGCTTTATTCCAGCGCTCGCATCGTGGCACGGCGCCTCGATTATCGAAGTGCCGATCAAAAACGTAAACCGCGAACGCGGCGCCTCGCATTACGGCATCTCGCGCACCTTCCGCGTATTTTTCGACCTGATCACCATCCGCTTTCTGCTTAAATATCTTTCGCGCCCTCTACACTTTTTCGGCACACTAGGCATGTTCAGTATTTTCGCTGGCAGCGGAATCTCCGGCTGGCTGATTTTTGACAAGCTCCTGCACCACTCCGATGTCATGACGCAGCACGGCCCGCTGATGATATTCTCCGCCGTGCTCTTGCTGGCGGGTTTGAATATGCTGGCTGTCGGTCTGCTAGGAGAGATGCAGGTGCGCCACTACCACGAACCCACCCAGCGAGCTCCCTACTCGATCGATCGAGTGGTGCGAGCGCAAAGCGAAGAGAGCACGATTTCGGAGTAGTTCTCTCGACCAGACCTGGATATTCCTGATGGCTTAGCTGTTTATCACGGCGCGGACGACCGCAGGCACCACTTCGCGAATGACAGTGGGTACCACAAGCCAAGCCACATAGACTCCGAAGACAAGAAAGGGAGCAGCAATCGCGGCGATCAAAACGTGGCGAGGGGAAATCGAGTTCATGAATACACCTCCATAAGCTTGACACTACGCGCTTTAGGGCCGAATAGTTCCCTAAACCGGCTCTTAACGGCCGAGGCAGCGGCCAAGGCGTTATAATCTCAACCGCAACTATGCCCACTACAACCCAACACGAATTGCGTCTGGCCGGCCGAATGTCACGGCTCGGCACCGAAACTGCCTTCGAGGTCCTGAACCGTGCTCGCGCCCTGGAAAAGCAGGGCAAAGAAATCATCCACCTGGAAATCGGCGAGCCCGACTTTGACACTCCCGCCAATGTAGTCGAAGCCGGGGTCAACGCCCTTCATAAAGGATGGACACACTACGGCCCCGCCGCCGGCCTGCCCGAGCTCCGCCAGACCATCGCTGACTATGTCAGCCGGACGCGCAACGTCCCGGTTTCGAGCGAGGAAGTAGTTGTGGTCCCAGGCGGTAAGCCAATTATTTTCTTTACTATACTCGCCTTGATTGAACGGGGAGATGAAGTCATTTACCCCAACCCCGGCTTCCCCATTTACGAATCGATGATCAATTATTCTCTCGGCAAAGCGGTTCCCATTCAGTTGCGGGAAGAGCGCGATTTTTCCGTCAACGTCAAAGAACTGGCTTCGCTGATCTCCGACCGCACCAGGCTGATTATCCTGAACTCGCCCCACAATCCAACCGGTGGCGTGCTAACAAAAAAAGATATTCTCGAAATTGCCGAGGCCATCGGCGACCGCAATATCATGGTTCTGTCCGACGAGATCTACAGCCGCCTCATCTTCGAGGGCGAAGACTTCTCCATCATGAGTGTTCCAGGCTTCAAAGAGCGCACCATTCTCCTCGACGGCTTCTCCAAGACCTACGCCATGACCGGATGGCGTATGGGCTACGGTGTAATGCGTGCCGACTTGGCCACGCACATTTCGCGCCTCAATACCAACTCGATTTCCTGCACCGCCAGCTTTACTCAAATAGCAGGAATCGAGGCGCTGCGCGGCGATCAATCCTCCGTCGACAAAATGAATGCCGAATTCAAGCGCCGCCGCGACGTATTCGTAGCCGGACTGAATAAGATCAAGGGCTTCTTCTGTCGTCTGCCCAAAGGCGCGTTCTACGCTTTCCCGAACATAACGAAGACTGGCTGGCCGTCGAAAAAACTAGCCGACGCGCTGCTCGAGCAAGCTGGCGTGGCGTGCCTTTCCGGAACCGCCTTCGGCGCCTACGGAGAAGGGTATTTGCGTTTCAGTGTCGCCAACTCCCTGGAGAATCTAAATAAGGCCTTGACGCGGATAGAAGACTGGGTCGCGAAGAACCTGCGCTAGGCCGCGATGGAGCGCTTGGTGGGCCGCACGGGTGGCGTTCACTCACCCGTCGCTTTTATCTCCCGTTGACAATCGTCTGGCCAAATTTGGTGTAAACTTCTGCGGCCATGACTAACATCGATAAGCATCCCGCTGGTTCCTTCTGCTGGATCGAACTACACACCACCGACCAGGCTGCAGCCAAGACCTTCTACCGCTCTCTTTTTGGATGGGCGCCGCACGACAATCCGATGGGCCCTAACGACTATTACACGGAATTCAAACTTCAGGGCCGAGAAGCCGCGGCCGCGTGCACGTTGCGTCCTGATGAGAAGTCGCAGGGAATCCCTCCTTACTGGATGATCTACATCAGCGTCGACAATGCCGACGCGGCCGTAGCCAAGGCGCAGCAACTTGGAGGCAAGACTTTTGGCCCGGCATTCGATGTGATGGATGCAGGCCGCATGGCGGTCGTGCAAGACCCGACTGGCGCGGTTTTCTGCGTCTGGCAGCGGAATAAGAACGCAGGAATAGGTATCGTTCAAGTGAATGGCACGCTCTGCTGGGCTGACCTGAGCACGCCGGATACTAAACGCGCCTCTGACTTCTATTCTGCTCTTTTCGGATGGCAGCTGGTCACCGATCCGAAAGATCCGTCTGGTTACGTGCATATCAAGAATGGCGAGCATCACATCGGCGGTATTCCTCCAGCATCGTATCGCCAGCCTGGAATGCCATCGCACTGGATGGCGTACTTCCAGGTCGATGATGTCGATGCCACGGCAAATAAAGCGAAAGACATGGGTGCAAGGCTGTATCTTCCGCCGATGACCATGGAGGGAGTTGGCCGGATGTCGGTGATCGCTGATCCGCAAGGGGCGGTGTTCGCAATCTTCAAATCGGCGAGATGACAGCCATGCGCGGTCGTCCGATTGGCGGCAATTATGTATCTACAATATGGATACGTAGTGATATACTATGTATATGCAGGGAATCGTTCATCATGAAAACGCAAATGGTTAAATGGGGCAACAGTCTTGCCGTGCGCATTCCTAAAGCGGTCGTTGAAGAGGCCAAACTCAGGGAAGGCGACGCGTTAGAGATTGAAGCTCCCGCCGAGGGGCACGTTGAACTGCACCGCGCCACCAAGGTGCCTACGCTCGCCCAACTTGTTTCCCAAATCACTCCCGAGAATCGCTACGCGGAAGTCTCTGCTGGTGCGGAGGTCGGGAAAGAAGTCGTGGAATGGTAACCTCTTACGTTCCCGACGCTGGAGACATCGTAATGATGGATTTCGATCCGCAGGTTGGCCGAGAGCGGGCGAAGCGGCGCCCCGCGTTGGTATTGACAGATCAAAGCTACAATCGCGCCAGCGGCCTGGCGATAGTGTGCCCTCTGACGAGCAAGCGCAAACCTTATCCCTTCGCACTGCCCATCACATTCGATCGCGTGGACGGGGCAATTCTCGTCGACCAGTTAAGGAGCATGGATTGGAGTGGCCGAAAAACCAAATTCCGCGGCAAGGTTGAATCCGCATTGATCGGCAAGGTGCGGCAGTATGTTGCAGTGCTGCTCGGGCTTCGTTGAATGGACGGCACGCGATTTGCCTGACCGACGACCCGGATGGTAAAACCCTTCCGAGGATCTCCGCTCGTGAAAAGGATCGTCGTTTTCCCTCCTGTCACTCTTTACTTAGTGTTTGTCATGTTCGCCGTCGGGCACGCGGCCGATCAATCGCGACACATCAATCTGCCGACCAGCAAGAGTCTCACGCTACCTGTTCCTGGCTACCTTGCTCGCACCAACAGCTTTCCCGCCACCGTTGCTGTCAGTCCCGACGGCCGCTTCGCCGCACTGCTCAATCAGGGATACGGGACCGAGGAGAGTGGCGGGCGGCAGTCGATTGGGATTCTCGATCTCAGCAATAATCAACTGCGTGATTTTCCCGACGATCGCCTGACCGACGAGTACTCGACGCACCAGACTTATTTCATAGGCCTCGCATTTTCGAGCGATGGCAAGCGTCTGTATGCCTCGATGGGATCGATTACAGACCCGACGGGCGAGAACCCGGGGAACACTGGCAACGGAATCGCCGTGTACAAATTTGCAGCGGGTGAAGTGACGCCTGAACGCTTCATCAAAATTCTCCCGCAGCCGATTGCCGAAGGGAAACGGGTAGCATTCGGCTTGCGCAAGACTCCCGCCGGAACCGCGCTGCCGTATCCCGCGGGGATTGCCGTTCTCGCGGCTTCCAGCGGTGACCGCTTGCTCATCGCGAATAATCTTTCCGACAATGCCATTGTGCTTGACACCACCAACGGCAAAATCCTTCAGTCATTCGACCTGAGCCGTACCCCCTTTGTTCCAAGCTCCTATCCGTGTTCGGTCATCGCCAACAGGGCCGGCACCAAGGCTTGGGTGAGCCTCTGGAATGCGTCTGCCATTGCGCAACTCGACCTTGAAACCGGAAAGGTCGCCGAATGGATCGACGTATACAAGGATTACGGTGACCCTAACCATCCAAGTTCTCATCCAGGCGCGATGGTGCTGAACGAAAAGGAGGACGTGCTCTATGTGGCTCTCGCCACCGCCGACTCTGTGGCCGCCCTCGATCTACGCGACAATGTAAGTGCGGCGAACCGACTGTTCCGGGTTTATGGGGCGCGCGATCCCAACCCGAGGCAGTCTTCGGGCGCTGCTCCAGTGGCGGTTGCGTTATCTCCCGATGGGAAGTATCTGTATGCAGCGCTGGCTGCGGTCGACGCAGTTGCGGTCTTTGATCTGACGGGTGAAGCGGAGGACCGGAATCCCATGGAATTGATTCCGCGCCGACCCGATCCTTTTTTGGGGATGATTCCCACTGAGTGGTATCCGAGCGTCCTCGCCATCGCGGGCAACGACCTTCTCATCGCTACAGCCAAAGGCGAAGGCAGTGGTCCCAACAATATGCAAAATACACTTAAGGGCGAGCGCAGGAGAAAGGCATATCCCTATATTCCGACGCTGATCGGGGGTTCCATCCAACGCCTGAGCCCCGCCGACATTGACAAGAATCTCGCGGCTTACACGCAGCAGGTCGAACAAGATAATCTCTTGCTCTCCGACGGAGGGACGTTCTCATTCACTGGCGGAACGAATCCCATCCGCCACGTGATCTACATTCTGAAAGAGAATCGCACCTACGATCAGATACTCGGAGACTTGACCGTCGGCGACGGCGACCCTTCGCTGACGATGTATGGCAAGGAGATCACGCCAAATGAGCATAAGCTCGCGCTGCAGTTCGGCGTGCTCGACAATTTCTACGACAGCGGAGAAGTCTCCGGCGACGGTCATCTCTGGTCGACGGCTTCGACGACCTCCGATTACAACGAGAAGACTTGGCCGATTGCGTATCGCGGCAAAGAGCGCTCCTACGATTTTGGGGGCACCGTGGCGGATGAAATTGCGCTGGAGCAGGGAATCCCCGATGTCGACGATCCCGGGACCGGTTTTCTGTGGGACAACCTTGCGCGCAGCGGTCTCACTTATCGCATCTACGGAGAGTTCATCGCAGCCGTCTGGTGCAGAAACGAAAAAGCGAGCTCTCCGATGGAGGGAACGCCGTCCGCTTCCTCCGCCTCGTGCCGAGTGGCCGCAATCAAACAAGGCGAGCGGTTGCCGCAAGAGCTCGGCAATCCTCCGGGCGGACCGAGTCCATGGCCTTGGCCGATTCCGCAATTCAAGCGCATGCGTCCGACTAAGGCTGCGCTGCGCGACCACTACGATCCGAAGTTTCCGGATTTCAACACCGATTATCCCGACCAGCTTCGCGCCGACGAATTCCTGCGCGAGTTCGGCGAGTTCGTGAAGGGCAAGGGAACGAACAAAGAACTTCCCCAATTCACCTTGCTGTATCTTCCCGACGATCACACGGGAGGCACGCGTCCCGCCAAGCCCACGCCACAGGCGTCTGTCGCGGATAATGACCTCGCGGTCGGCCGAGTTGTCGATGCCGTTTCTCACAGCGCATATTGGGATGACACCGCCATCTTCATTCTGGAGGATGATGCGCAGGACGGCGCTGATCACGTCGATGCGCATCGATCGACTGCTCTCGTGATCAGCAAGTATGCGCCGCGTGAATCGCAGACGTTTGTCGATCATCATTTTTATACGACGGCCAGCGCCATCCATACGATGGAAGCGCTGCTTGGGCTCGCGCCGATGAACTTATTCGACGCGCACGCGCCCCTGATGGCACCGCTTTTCACCGCGCCGGGAACGCAGGCGCCGTTTGAAGTGGATAACAGCAATCTGCGCAGCGGCCTTATCTATCGAGTGAACGAAAAAAACGCGCCTGGAGCCAAAGAATCGTCGCGGATGAATTTTTCGCGTCCGGATGCGGTCGATGCGAAGGAGCTGAATGCAATTTTGTGGCAGGATGCAAAGGGCAACGCTGCGACGCCGACGAGGGGACGGTAAATTCTGGCGCGATTCGATTACGCGAGGACGGACACTTCGCCGTGGTTTTTATCCTTGCGGGCCGGTCTTACTGAAATTTCCACGTCCTGTCCGAGGGCAGTAAGAAAATCCATGAGGCGTTCGACGGAAAAGTTGCCGGAACGGTTGCGCATCAGCAAAGAGACGTGCGGCTGCTTGATGCCGAGGATTTTGCCGGCGGCGGCTTGCGTCAGGTTGCGCCCCTTGATGAGGCGGTAAATCTGGAGCGTGAGCTTTGCCTTCAGCAGTTCCTGCTCGGAACGGGGAAGGCCGAGGTCAGCAAAAACGTTACCGCTGCTTTTCTCCACCCGCATTGGGCTTGTCCTTTTCGTGGCCATATCAATTTTCCCTTCGTCGGTGGCGTCGTTCGGCCTCGGCGAGGCGCTGATGGATAAGGTCGCTCCGATCCTCCCGCCATACATATATACGTCTATCTGTATATACCGTCAAGAGCCCATGATGATTGG
The DNA here is from genome assembly GCA_963822025.1 of uncultured Acidobacteriaceae bacterium. Lineage (GTDB taxonomy): Bacteria > Acidobacteriota > Terriglobia > Terriglobales > Acidobacteriaceae > Acidiflorens. The sequence goes on from CAWGFW010000007.1 coordinate 238,368, forward strand.
GAGACTCGGAAGGGAGGGTAATCAGGCCTGTGATGGCGAATGCGACCCAATGCTTGTGCTGTGCGAGTTTAATCTCTCTCATTAGTTAGGGGCCTTTTCGTTCGTCGCTACTGTGCGCGGCATCGTTCGCCTGCCAATATTACGCTCGGAGATTAAATGTCTTAACAGATGGACGTCCGCCCACACAAGGCTATGTCTTCGCCTTCCTGTACTCATCGAACGCATCCAGAAAGCGGTCGATATCCTGCTTCGACAGATAGTACGGCGTAGACAGCCGGAGCTTGTTTGGTTCGCCTCCTCGGATGCGAATTTTCTTTTCTTTCCACATCCAGTTTTCGAGGTCGATGCGGATTATGGGTGGAACGTTTACCGTGGCTAGGGCGCAGCGTAGCGCCGGGTCAGGAGATGTCCATGATTGCGCTCCTCGTTTGATCATGGCGTTCAGGATGTAGTCGCAGAGTTGGCGATGGCGGCGTTCGATGCGATCCATGCCTATGTCGTTGGCTAGTTGAATCGAGGCGCGCAATCCCCAGAGCGCGGGGACGTTGGAGCTGCCGATGCGCTGGAAGCGCTCGGCGCGGAGTTTGGGGTCGTCCCAGCCTTCGGTGGCGATGGTGCTCCAGAGGCGGTCGATCATTTCATCGCGGACGTAGAGGAAGCCGGAGCCTTTCGGCGCCTGGAGCCATTTGTGCGGGCTGGCGGAATACATGTCGCAGCCGAGATCGTGCAGGTTCAGGCGCATCATGCCTGGGACGTGCGCTCCATCGACGGCGGAGATCACGCCTTTGGCGCGGGCGAGGGCGCAGAGTTCCTTGGCGGGCAGAACTACTCCCGTGGCGGTCGTGATGTGGCTGAAGAATAAAACTCTGGTGCGCGAGGTAATCTGGGCGCTGACGAGATCGACCACTTGCGCGGGATTGATGACTGGCTTCGGCAGGGTAAACTTCTTGACCACGATGCCGTAGCGCTTGGCGCGCAGGTCCCAGGGATGCTGGCCGCCGGGATGCTCCTGATCGGTCATGAGGACTTCGTCGCCGGACTTGAGATCGATGCCGTTCGCGATGTAGCTATTTGCCTCGGTCGCGTTTCTTAGGAGCGCGATCTCGTCACGATTGCAGCCGACGAAAGACGCTAGCGGATCGCGAAACTCGTTCCAGGCGGCGTATCCCCAGATCGGATAGTCTTCGGGATCGGCCTGATTCATCTTCTCGGTGGTTTCGTAGCCTTCAAACACGGCGCGCAGCACGGGCGCGGGGCTCGAACCAACGGTGCCGTTATTGAGGTAGACTTCGTCGGCGGGAATGAGGTATTGCTTGCGCAGTTCGCGCCAATAGGCGTCTTCATTCTGGTCGAAGAGCGAGCGGTCGGGGAGTTTGGAAGGCAGGGACTGAAGTTGGGCCCAGAGATTGCCGCGCCACGCTAGGCTGGCGCCCACGGCGACCGAGGAAGCGAATGACGACGATAGAAAATTTCGACGATTCAGCATGATAAGGTCCCTCTTTCTGGAAAGTCGCGCCATAGTACACCAGCGGGATCGAAAACAGAAAGGGAGTTGGCGCGAGGAGGGCTGCTCACCGCTGAGGGTCATGAGGGAGACGCGAAGTTGCATGAAGAAGCAGCGCCTTCGCAGATTGTGTAGGTTCGCATATCTTGCAGTTAACCAACTGGGAACGGCACAGCTTCCGGGGCCGCAGCGGGTCCAGGGTTCGGCACTGCGGTGCGGCAGTATGGTTCGGCTCTGGTGTTATGGTAAACACTTCAAAAATAGCGGGTAACTTTAAGGGACAAGCCTGCGTCCAATTAGCAGGAAAACTCCGTCGATCCTGCTCGCTATCGGGGGTATAATAGCCGCAATCGACCTGGTTTCCCGCGGGGTGTCCAATGTCTTTTCGTAAATCGCTGATCTCCCTGAGTTTACTGGCGCTAATGGCTTTGCCCGGGTTGGCGCAGGATCAAACCTCCCAGACTTCAAATACACAGCCGCAGGCATCGCAAACGCAGGCGAAAGATCAGACTGCGCAGACCCCAAGCACGGCGACACCGAGCACACAGGCACCGACGGCTACATCCACTCAGTCCACTGGATCTACGCCTGGGTCCCCCACTACTACGACTCCGGCTACGCAGGCTCCGTCGAGCACGCCAAGTTCGACTCCGAGTGCCGATTCATCCGGCAACACCCAGAGCGATGCTACACCGAGCGGGCAGCAACCCATTCAGGAGCCGCCTGACAGCAAGGTCAAGCACGACGGTGGCGAAGATGACGTCGATGCCATCGGAAATCGGAAAATCGGCGGACGCGGTCTGGGCGATTGGTACTCGCTCGAAACCGAAATCCGGCTGGGCAAGCAATATTCGATGATGGTCGAGAATAGCGTAAAGCTGGTTCAGGACCCGGTCGTGAACGAGTACGTCAATCGCATCGGACAGAATCTGGTGCGTAACTCGGATGCGCAAGTGCCGTTTACGATCAAGGTGATCGACTCCGACGAAATCAACGCATTCGCTTTGCCCGGCGGGTTCTTTTATGTGAACTCGGGCCTGATTCTGGCGGCGGATGAAGAGGCTGAGCTAGCCGGCGTGATGGCGCATGAGATTTCGCACGTGGCCGCGCGGCACGCGATGCGGCAGATGACACGCGCGAATATTGCGCAGATCGCCACCATTCCGCTGATTTTCCTTGGGGGCGGCATCGGCTACGGAATCTACGAAGCCAGCGGCCTGGGGTTGCCGCTCACATTCATGAAGTTCCAACGCAATTTCGAAGCGGAAGCCGACTATCTCGGCCTGCAATACATGTATAAGACGGGTTACGATCCGCAGGCGTTTATCAGTTTCTTCGAGAAGATTCAGGCGAAGGAGAAGAAGAAGCCGGGCACGATCGCCAAGGCATTCGCTTCGCATCCGCAGACTCCCGACCGCATTGCAGCATCGCAAAAGGAGATCGCGACCATTCTGCCGGCGAAGGCGCAATATATCGTTTCGACGTCGGAGTTTGACGACGTAAAGTCGCGGCTGGCCACGATCGAAAATCGCCACAAGGTGATCGAAGAGAAGGATGGAAGCCGTCCGAGCCTGCGGCGCACTTCAACCAGCGATAAGACCGGCAGCGGCACCGGCAGCAGCGACGACGATCGTCCGACGCTGAAGCGGCGTGACGATAATCCGGATCAGACTCAACCGCAACAGCAGCAGTAACGGGAAATCGGGGAGATAAAAAGAAACCGGCGGGTAGTCCGCCGGTTTTTCGTTTTCAACTCAGTCCCAGTCATATCGAGCATAGCGAGAGATCTGCATATTGCGAGTGCATCTTACGATCCTGCCGCCACCGATTTCACTGTGATCGAGTCGCCATCCACATCGCCCGTGATCTTTGCTTTTGCGCCCGCGAGATCGTTCAGCTTATCGAGCGCGGCCTTATCCGAGGTTTGGAGGGTATAGACTTTGTCACCGACTACGAGGGCGTAATTCGCGCCATGCTTCACGCAGGCCCGCGTGCATTCTGCCGGCTTGCCCGGCATTTCGTCGTGTTTTGCCCCGCACATGGTATCGCTGACTACACCGTTCAAAGTTTGGCTTTTGCCGGCAGCCATCGCCGGAATTGCTGCAATACCAATAACCATTTGCATTCCTAGAACCGCAGCTGCAATTCGATTCACTTTCATCTGATGATTTCTCCTGGGAAATGAGGGTGACGGTTCGTGACGCCACACTCATGATCTTACTATCATGATGTCAATAGAAGGAGTTTCGCGCAAGCGTGGCTCTACAGCTGCTTGAAGCGGATTTCAACATCGACGGTTTTGTCTTTCTCCAGCGATTCGTGCACGGTGATCGTCCATTGCACGCCGCGCGGGAGAAGCTTCCCAGTATCCGTGCGAAATTTGTTGGGGTAATCGGCGTTATAAGGTTGACCTTCGCGCAACGCCCACGCGGCACGCATTTGAGCGGTCGTCTGAGTATCGAGACCCAGAATCTCCAGTTCGCCCATCCTATAGAGATCGCCCTCTACTATGTTCAGATCGTAGTTCACCGTGCTCTTATCATCATCGAATTGCGCTTCCGGCTTAATCTGCAGTGTCATGTATCCGTGGCTGCGGTAAAGTTTGCTCACATTCTCGAGGTCGCGGACGAGTCGTACCGCGTCGACTGGTTCGCCCGTTGGCAGGTGGATGAGCGGCGCGATCTCTGAAGTGCTGATGGCCGAGTTACCCTTCCACGCGACGCCCGAGGTTGAATATATTTTGCCCGGCGTCACGGGTATGATGGCGTCAACCTCAATCTCTGCGCGATCTTGTGGATCTGCCGCAGAGGTCTGAGACAGCACGTGCGCATCCGATGGTGCGAACGCCGCCTTCAAGTATCCGCGTTGCAGATACACGGGCAACAGATCAAATTTAGCGACCGCAGCCACAGTGGTGCGCCTGTACTCGGCTCCTGTGAGGCCGTGGGCGGCAGCGGTAAGCAGGGCTGCCTGCTCGGGCGAGGCGCCCGGAAATTCAACGCCGCGAATCCCTATGCCTACTTCTTCGACGTGATAATCGATGCCATGCAGGGCGCCGCCCGCGGCGTCACCTTCGCGCAGGTAATCGACGCGCCCGGGATATTGCCGGTCGCTGAGAATGGACTGCAACGCCTCGGAAACCCGGTCTGGAAGATTGCCCGCGACCGGCAGGAGCAGCTTAAAGAGCGGGACACGCTTCCGCAATTCCTTCATGAGTTCGTCGTCGGTGAACCAGACAAAATTATCAAAGTGCGCGGGGACCAGCTTGCTCTCGTCGATATCCGTGAGCTGAAACTCGAGCTTCACGCTCGTACCCGATGAAGTATAGGAATAAACAACTCCGCTAAAGAGGCCCGAGTCGCCGAGCCGTTGCACGGCTTCTTTGAAATCGCCATCGGCTGCAAGTTGGCCGATCTGCAGGCCGCTGGCGGCGAGAATTTCCTTGTCTGTATAGCGCGTTGTTCCCATGACCTTCAGCGTAGTGAGCCTGGCGGCAGCGGAAGAGGACTGCTTCTGGGCGGCGGACGGAGTAAGCAAGGATAAACAAAAGATGACTCCCAGGAGAGGCTTCGTTACAACCGACCGCATCGCTGCCCGCTTCATTTCGATCGCTTTCCGGTTCCGGTCGCGGAAAAATTCTTTTCTTTCACCGCGATTTCCATAAACGCTTTGGCGGCGCGGCTGAGTGATTTATCTTTGCGGAAGACGAGCGCCAGATCGCGGCGGATTTGCACGTCGGCGAGCGTGATCGCCACCAGCGCTTTGGCACGGATATCCTCTTCTATATTCGATCGCGCGATAAATCCCACCCCGACGTCGGCCGCCACAAAGCGCTTCAGCAGTTCGCTGGAATCAAGCTCCATGGCCACCTGTAGCTTCAGGTGATGGTCGTAGAAAAGCGCGTCGAGCGCATCGCGCGTGTGACCGAGCTTGGGCAGGACGAGCGGGTAGGTCGCAACCTCGTTCACGGTGACACTCTTTTTTGATGCCAGTGGATGCTTCGGAGAAGTAATCACGACGAGTTCATCGCGATGAATCATCTGCGCCTCGAGGCGATTGTCATTTACGGGCAGCGAGACTACACCAAAGTCGACTACGTTCTCGAGGATGGAGTCGAGAATCCGGGCGTAGTCGGAACGCTTGATGTTCACGGAGACATTCGGATAGTCGCGTTTGAATTGCGCGAAAACTCCGGGCAGAATGTGCAGGCAGGTGCCTTCGTTGGCTCCCACCACAATTTCGCCACGCGGAACGCGCTCAGTTTCGGCGATTTCGTTGAGGATGGTTTTGCGGCGCTCCAGCGTCTCTTCCGCATATTTGAAAAATAATTTGCCGGATGCGGTCAGCGAGACGCGGCCTCCAGAGCGGTCAAGCAGGCGGGCGCCTACTTCTTCTTCGAGGGCGCGAATCTGGGAGGAGATCGCGGGCTGGGTGCGAAAGCGCTTCTCCGCCGCGCGCGAGAAGCTGGAGAGGCGCGCCACTTCGAGGAAGATTTCTAGCTGGTCAAAATCCATCGCGTGCTGGCCTCAGACACTATAGCGAGCCTGAGAGGATTGCGGAAGGGGGACGAAGGAAATTATGCCTTTGACATACCCGCTGCAAAGGGCGTCAGGATTACTTCAATCGCGACTGGATCTTCCATCCAAGCTCCTTCGCGACCATTCGGACGTAACGCTTTTTAGCGCTGAGGGTTTCTGTGGGATTAATCGGCTGTTTCTTGAGGGGTCTATCAACGGAAGCTGCCTCGACGATCTTGACTCGAATTTCGTCGCCGACGCGAAGGCGCTGTGGCCCAGTCCATTTCAGGTGCTCCTCATTGGCGAGTCCGCCAACTTGCACAGACAATTGTTCTCCCCGATCTAGCGCTACCCAGTCGACGATCGCAGTTAGAACTCCGCGCTCCCCGGTGCCAGCCAGACATAGCTTCTTGCCGTTTAATGAGACCTTGAATGCACGCATAGAGCTAAGATCGTACTCGGGCGCCCTCAGCGGCTAAAGTCGGTTCTACCAAGGCCGCTTTTTGGCACGACTGAGGTCGTGCCCTTCCCAAAACTCTCGTGGCCTAGACGTTGATCACCGCGATCAGTTCCTTCACCGCGGCGGCGCTCTTGTCCAAAGCCGCTTTCTCTTCCGCCGTAAGTGTGATCTCAATGATCTGCTCGATGCCATTCGCTCCGAGCTTTACAGGAACGCCAACAAAGAGCCCGTGGATGCCGTACTCTCCGTTAAGGTAAGCGGCGCAGGGGAGAATCTTTTTCTTGTCTTTGAGAATCGCTTCGACCATTTCGGTGGCTGCTGCCGACGGAGCGTAGTAGGCGGAGCCGGTTTTGAGATATTTAACGATCTCGGCGCCGCCGTCGCGTGTGCGTTGGACGATGCGATCAACGGTGGCTTTGTCCATCAACTCGGTGATAGGAATTCCGGCGACCGTCGAATAACGGGGAAGAGGGACCATGGTGTCGCCATGTCCGCCGAGGACGAAGGCGGTTACATTCTCGACGCTGACTTTGAGTTCCTGGGCGATGAAGGTGCGGAAGCGGGCAGAGTCGAGAACACCGGCCATGCCGATGACGCGCTCGCGCGGAAAGCCGCTCATCTTGTAGGCGGCCTGTGCCATGGCGTCGAGCGGATTCGAGACGATAATGAGGATGGTGTTCGGCGAATGCTGGACGATCTTGCCGACTACATCGTTCATGATTTTGTGGTTGGTATTCAGAAGATCGTCGCGGCTCATGCCGGGCTTGCGCGGAATCCCGGCGGTGATGACGACAATGTCGGATTTCGCGGTGTCGGCGTAGTCGTTGGTGCCGAGAATCGCCGAGTCGCGTTTCTCGATCGGCATGGCTTCGAGCAGGTCGAGGCCTTTGCCTTGCGGAACGCCTTCGACGATGTCGATGAGGACAACGTCGGCCAGTTCTTTGGAGGCAATCCAATGAGCGGCGGTCGCGCCTACGTTTCCGGAACCGACGATTGTTACTTTATTGCGCATGTAATCCTCTCCCAGCAATGAGCGTTAACCACGAAGGACACTAAGGTTCACGAAGGGAAGTCAAAAACTTCTCAATCCGCCGCGACGGCGACGCGCATATTTTCAATCATGCAATCGGCGAATTCGCTGGTTTTGACTTTTGTTGCGCCTTCCATCAGGCGCTCGAAGTCGTAGGTGACTTTTTTCTGTTCGATAGTGCGCTCGAGACTTTGCTCGATCAAGTCGGCAGCTTCGGTCCAGCCGAGGAAGCGGAACATCATCACGCCGGAAAGAATCACCGAGCCGGGATTGATGACGTCTTTGTCGGCGTACTTTGGAGCGGTGCCGTGCGTGGCTTCGAAGATGGCGTAGCCATCGCCGATGTTCGCTCCGGGAGCAATGCCGAGCCCGCCGACCTGCGCCGCGCACGCGTCGGAAATGTAGTCGCCGTTTAGATTGGGTGTGGCGAGCACGCTGTATTCATCGGCGCGCGTCACGATCTGCTGGAAGATGGAATCGGCGATGCGATCGTTGATCATCAGCTTTTTCTTCCACGCGCCTTTGCCGTGCGTGGCGTAGATCGTATCGATGCAATCTTTCACCTCTTTGTAGAGGTCGCGGCGGAAATCGTCGCTGGCGAATTCGAGGCCTGGCTCGATGAGATTCGCGTTCTCTTCGATGCTGAGATTCGGCTGCTTGTCTTTGTTGTCGATGATCCAGCTCTCGCGCTCGGTCACAACCTGATCGCGGAATTCTTCCGTTGCGAGCTCGTATCCCCACTTGCGGAACGCGCCTTCAGTGAACTTCTGGATGTTGCCTTTGTGCACGAGGGTGACGGCTTTGTTTTTATTTTCGAGAGCGTGCTTGATGGCCATGCGCACGAGGCGCTTGGTGCCGGTGATGGAGATGGGTTTGATGCCGACGCCGGAATCGAGGCGGATCTGCTTCTTGCCGTTCTTCAGCATGTCTTTGTTGAGAAATTCAATGAGCCGCGCGGCATCGGCCGTGCCTTCTTCCCACTCGATGCCCATGTACACGTCTTCGGTATTTTCGCGGAAGATGACAATGTTCATGCGCTCGGGATGCTTCACGGGCGAGGGCACGCCGGTGTAATATTTCACCGGGCGCACGCAGCCATAAAGATCGAGAATCTGGCGTAGGGCGACGTTGAGGGAGCGGATGCCGCCTCCGACGGGCGTAGTCAGCGGGCCTTTGATGGCGACGCGAAGTTCGCGGATGGCGCTCACGGTATCGTCGGGAAGCCAGTTTTGAAAACGCGCCTTGGCCTTCTCGCCGGCGAATACTTCGTACCACGCAACGGAGCGCTTTCCCTGATAGGCACGCTCGACCGCGGCGTCGAAGACGCGAACCGAGGCCTTCCAGATGTCGCGCCCGGTGCCGTCTCCCTCGATGTAAGGGACGATCGGGTGATTCGGAACACTATACTTGCCGTTGCTGTATTCGATTTTCTGCCCGTTGGGCGGAAGTGGAACTCCATTGAACGATGCCATTACACTGCCTCCAGAAGCCTCTCGGAATGAACCCGATCATTATAAAGAATATCGAGTGGGGCGAAAGAAGGCTAGCCATCACAGGCGAATGTGATCACGATCACAAAGTTGCCGACGGCCTGATTGCAACGCTATTCGCGCTCGATTTTCACTGACTTCACCACCACGTCTTTGTTGGGACGGTCCTGGCGATTCTTGGCAACCTTCGAAATTTTGTCTACCACGTCGTAGCCCTCGACTACCTCGCCGAAAATGGTGTGTTTGCCGGTGAGCCAGTCGGTATTGGCAACCGTGATGAAAAACTGCGAGCCGTTGGTGTTAGGTCCTGCATTCGCCATCGCCAGCTTTCCCGCCTTGTCGAAGCGATGCGGTGAACCTTTCGTCTCGTCTTCGAACTGATAGCCGGGGCCGCCAAAACCGGTGCCCATGGGGTCGCCGCCCTGAATCATGAAGTCGGGGATCACGCGATGAAAAATTGTTCCGTGATAGAGCGGATCTTTAACTTTCTTGCGGCTGGTGGGATGCGTCCATTCGCGCTTGCCTTCGCTGAGCTCGACAAAGTTGGCGACAGTTTTCGGGGCGTCCTTTTCGAACAGACGGCAAACGATGTTGCCTTCGCTGGTTTCGAACACGGCGTACGTTCCTGGTGTGCGGGTCATAGTCTCCTCGAACTCTTAAATTTGTCTCTAAGTATTAAGCCGTCAGCAGCGTCGCTACATGGGTCTCGAGGTGGTCGACGGCTTAGCCGTGGCTTTATGAGCAGTCGCACCTGCCCGGTGGACTTCAATGTGGGTGATCTTGATCGGACGCAGCGGGCGGTTGTTGCTCGGATCGCTAGCCATCCGCGCAATCTGCTTGACCAGTTCGACCGCCGCATCATCGCACTGGCCGAAAATGGTGTAGCCGCCATTCAGGCTGGGATAGGGGACTTCGGTGATGAAGAACTGCGAGCCGTTGGTGTCAGGTCCGGCGTTGGCATAGGCAAGGCGGCCAGGTCGATCAAATGTTACGGAGGGAGAAGTCTCATTCTTGAATTTGTAGCCGGGGTCGCCCATGCCGTTGCCTCTTGGATCTCCGCCCTGAATCATGAACTCAGGGATGACACGATGAAAAATCGTGCCGTCATAAAGCGGAACGCCGTGCTTCTTGGCGTGAGAGGTGGGACTGGTCCAGTCTTTGGTGCCGGTAGCGAGGCCGATGAAGTTTTCGACTCCGATGGGAGCGATTTTGGGAAAAAGCGTACAGTGCAGGTCGCCAGCGGTGGTATGAATAATGGCGGTCGGCTCGGTGCTAGCGGGCGGAGAAGCCTTGGTCGGTGGAGTTGCAGCTGCTTGTGCCGCGCCAAGCAGGGAAGTGAAGAGGATCAGGATAAGCGTCTGCAGCAGGGTTCGCATGGATGCTCCTGTATGTAAGTTATGGCAAAGTTTGATTGTACGACAAAGGATTGTACGACGACGATGCGGACTATTTGCCGCTGTCCCAATAAGCGCCACAGCGAAGACCAGAACGCAGATCAGGATTTGTTGTGGCTGAATTTCGGCAGCCATCGATTCACTGAGCGCTTGTAATCGCGATAGCTGTCGCCAAATCGCCGCTCTAGGCCCGGCTCTTCCATGTACACGACGAGCAAATGGAGAAAGAGAAAGAGCAGGGCCCCCAGCAGAAGGATGCAGCCTGATGACTCGTACAATGCGAGACCCGTCATCAGAATTACGCCGCCCAGAGACATTGGATTACGTAGATAGCGAAAGGGCCCGAAAGCCACAAACTCCTTGGGAAACAAACGGTCTCCCGGCTTCGTAGATGCCTCGCGTGCTCAGAATCCCTCCGCACGTCAATACCAGCACACCTCCGAAGATCAGAAAAATCAGACCGGGTCTCCAGGTCCAGGCTGGTAGTGAGACGCCGAGCTAAGGGTCCCACCTACGGAAATATAACGCACCCCATCCGACAAAAATAACGGACAACGCTACTTTTGCGAGAGTCCAAAGAACAATCATCGGCCTATTCATGGTGCTATTTAGACTGCATCTCGCGGCTGACGCGCTCGGCCTCGCTGAAGACGCGCAGGAGGTTGCCGCCGAGAATCTTGCGGATATCGCCGGCGCTGTACCCGCGATCGAGCAGCGCCTGGGTGATTTTTGGCAGATCGGCGGCGGAGTCGATGCCCGCGGGAGTCGCGCCGCTGACGCCGTCGAAATCGGATCCCAGGCCGACGTGATCGATGCCCGCCACCTTGGCTATATGGTCGATGTGATCGATCAGAGAGCTCAACGGAGGCCGTGGAATCTTGGCGTACCACTCTCGTTCGATACGGTCATCGTCGAGATAGGTGAGAGCTTTTCCGGCAGCCTTAAGTTGCTCGGCATTGGCCTTGATCGCGGCGTTGCGGTCTTTGGCCTGCGCTTCGGCTGCTTTGCGAAAATTCTCGTCGACAAAAGCGCTGTAGAAATTGACCTGGACGACGCCCCCGTTTTTGGCGACGGCGCGCAGCATGTCATCGGTCATGTTGCGCGGATGGTTCGTGAGAGCGCGAGCGGATGAATGCGACGCAATCACTGGCGCTTTGGTGACCGCTATGGCGTCGTAAAAGGTTTTGTCTGCGACGTGGGAAATATCGACCAGCATGCCGAGGCGATTCATCTCGAGAACGATCTGCTTGCCGCCTTCGGTGAGTCCGTTGTGATGCTCGACCTGGGGATTATTGATGTCACCGGAAGAGTCGGCGAATTCATTGGTGTTTGACCAACTCAGGGTCATGTAGCGAACACCGAGGCGATAATAATCGCGCAGCAGGCGAACGTCGTTTTCGATGGAGTGTCCGCCTTCGATGCCGAGCAGCGCGGCCAGTTTGTGCTCGCGGTGTGCGCGTTCGATATCGGCGACGCTGAAGGCCATCATCATGCGATCCGGATGGCGGGCGGCTTGTTCGTATACAGAATCGATGAGATCGAGCGTGTGGTGGGCGAAGTGGCCTTGATTCGATTCCGGCTCGACCCAGATAGAGAAGAACTCCGCTCCCAGATTGCCGGTCTTAGCCTTATCTAGACTGATGTGCCCGCGATCTTTCGGATCGGTCGATCCGATATCGTAATTTTCGTCGAGAAAACGTTGCGGCGTGTCAGCGTGCGTGTCGATGACAATGGCAGAGTTTTGAATCTCCATGGCCTTCTTGCTGACAGGGGTCTGCGCGCTGGCGAATGCAAGGAGAGCTAGCGCGATGGCGACGGCGAAAGTGAGCTTGGTCATGATGAGCATGGATTCTATACGATGCGGAGAGCCGGACACGATGTGATAGTGCTATCGGGCAACCACGGCCCCTAGGGCTTGCTCGATGCACTGGTCAAGAGGCTGATCGGTGTTGATCGTAGTTTTTGCATCAACGATTGGTTCAAAACGCGCCTTCACTCCGAGATAAAGCGCGTAGGTTCGATTGCGCGCGGGATGCGACGGATCGGGTGCGCGTTCAAAGCGATGGCGAGCCGATTCGTCGGAACAGATGCACTCGATGATCGTCCAGGGTTGGGCTAGTTCGTGTGCGAATTCAACCACGCGATCGATCTGATAGCGTTGCGAGAAGGGACGGCCGTCGAGAAACACGATGCGCGACGAATTCTTTTGCAACAGATAGCCTGCTGTATCGAGCATCAGCTGCATCACAAAATCGTCTTGCTCGACCGAGTACTCAATATCTTTCGGCGCGAAGAGCGCTGAGCGAATTTCGTCTTTGCCCAATACAGCGCCTTGTGTGCGCCGCGCGAGTTCGCGGGCTAGCGTCGTCTTACCGGTCCCGGGCAGGCCAGCCATGAGAACAATCATTGTGGAGAGATTGTAGCGGAGGCGAAAACCCAGATCGAAGTTTTATCGAAGAGAGAGCGCGAGGTCTTAGTTAGAGGCGGGCCCCGCGGCGGCAGGGGTACTGTCGGTGGTTGCAATCGCCGTGGCTGGCGTAGCTGCAGGCCGTTCCACTGGAGCGACCGGGAAGAAGGTTTGCGTCTGGCGCCAGGCGTCGTAGCGGTCCGAAACCATGATGTGGAAGCACCAGTGGCGGCGCTCCTCTTCGGGTTCGACCAGACCGAGGGCATTCAGATAAAACAAGTAGTGCTCGACGAATCGCATCTGCTCTTTGGTCATGCCGCGGCGTTGCAGATCAATTGTGATACCGGCGAGATGAGAAGATGCGGTATCGCCGTCGATGGGCGCCGCGTTGCGATTATGCCGGCGCAATTTCTTCTGTACCTTCACTGTGCGCACCGCGGAATTCAACTGGATTTGGGCGTGAAATTCGCGATAATAACTTTCGGCAAGATCCTGGACAAAATCGCGAGTCCAGGGGCGGCAATAGCGGCGTGAGGGATCAAGGCCGCGTTCAATTTTCAGGGACTCACTGGCTGTAATGGGGACCAGTTCGCCGGACGCTTTCAGTGCGTCGAGTTCATCGTCATCCTGTATTCGCGGCAAATCGAGGCGGTCGATTTCTTCGTTCTGCCGCACCAGGGAATCGTGCGAAGGGCGGAACAGAGGATTCCAGAGCATGCCGCGGAGACCGCGGAAACGAAATGCCTGCAGGATACGATGGCGGCGGGGGTGGCTGACGCGATGGAGTGCGGAGGCAGATTGCGGCGCTACGAGTGTAAATACGGTAATCAGCGCGAGCAGAATCGGTGACAGCAGCAGCGTGCCGCGCGCTTTGAGTCCTGGCGTCATTCAGATTGCAGCGTCGAGCTTTATACCCCGTGCTGAATAGCCCCAAGCCTATGAAGATGCCCGTTTTTCCTGAGGCTATCGAATTGTAAACCAGAGATGAACAAGTTCGTGAGCGATTTCTAACTCAAGCCGCTTACTTAAGGCAGATGCCGATAGTTACCAGAGGGTGACTCGTTGATCTCAGGAGCCGGGTTTGGAAGCGTACCGTTTCCGAACTTTACCTGCGCAACAGATCGCCGAGCGCTTGCTTCATGACCTGGCCGCCAACCTCAGCGATGGAGGTGGTAAGCGGGATTTCCTTTGGGCAAATTTCGACGCAATTCTGCGCGTAGCCGCATTCCTGTATGCCGCCATCGCCCATCAGCGCCGACAATCGCTCGCGCTTCAGCCCCGAGCCGGTGGGATGGGTGTTGAAGAGGCGCACCTGCGAAATAGTAGCGGCGCCTACGAAGCCCGTGTCTTCGTTGAACTGCGGGCAGGCCTCCATGCAGCAGCAGCACGAGATGCAGTTCGACAGCGGATAGGACTGCTCCTGCGCCGCCATGGTGACGCGCGGGCCGGGGCCGAGATCGTAGGTGCCATCGACCGGCACCCAGGCTTTTACTTTTTTCAAGTTCTCGAAAAGTACGCTGCGATCGACGGCGAGATCGCGCACGATGGGAAATTTCGACAAGGGCTCGAGTTTGATGGGCTGGTCGAGGTGATCGAGCAGGGAAGAGCAAGCCATGCGGGCGCGTCCGTTGATGAGCATGGCGCAGGATCCGCAAATCTCTTCGAGACAGTTCGAATCGTAGGTGACAGGCGTGGTCTGCTTGCCATCGCGGGTGACGGGTTTGGCCGCAATCTCCATCAGCGCCGAAGTGACGTTCATGTTCGGCTTGTAAGGGATTTCGAACTCTTCCCACGACGGCTTAGCGTCAGGGGTGAGTTGGCGTTTGATCTTGATGATGACGGATTTTGTATTTGCCATTTGGCTTTTAGCCTTTGTTAGCTCAAACCCTGTGGTGTATTTAAAGTCATCAGATTCACTGTTCGTCTTTAACTCCACGCTGCAAGGCTCGGTGGAGTTGATAAAGCCAAAAGATCACGATACCCCAGACCACTGCAAGCAGCTCTGCGCGGTGAAAAAGTCTGCGTGCGAAATATTCGTCCACGCCGAGCACAAGCCAAAAAAACCGACAGTAAAACCCACATCGCGGGAAGCGCCCACTTCCGAGGGGCATTTTCTAATGATTCGAACACATGACTCCTCTTCAATACTTCCTCGGCCGCGGTGGAATCAGACTCGCATCCACCGGCTCGAACTCAAATTTCGGCTCGTCCAGATCGGGCGCGAACGTTGCTTTTGTCGTCTTCATCCAGTTGACATCGTCGCGCTCTGGGAAATCTGGTTTGTAGTGCGAGCCACGCGATTCGTTGCGCATTGCTGCTCCCTGTGCGATTACTCGCGACAATTGCAGCATGTTGTAGAGCTGGCGCGCGAAGGCGATGGTTGTATTCGCCCACTGCGAGCGATCGCTGAGGTTAATTTTCTGGAAGCGTTCCAGCAACTCGACTAGTTTGGCGTCCGCAGCCTCACACTTCTTGTTGTAGCGGATAACGGTGCAGTTCTCCGTCATCAATGCGCCCAATTCACGCCAGAGCAAAAATGGATTTTCGCTGCCATCGGCCTTCATCAAGCCAGCGTTGATTTCCTGCTGACGCTTGCGTTCGGCGTCGAAGTGTCCGTTGGCAGGAGCTGCTGGCAGATTCTTCGCGTACTGCACGGCATTCGGGCCGGCAACAAAACCACCGAAAATGCATGACACCAGGGAGTTCGCGCCCAGGCGGTTGGCGCCGTGATATTGATATTCAGCTTCGCCGGCCGCGAAGATGCCTGGGATGTTCGTCTGCTGTTTGTAGTCGATCCACAGGCCGCCCATGGTGTAGTGCATGCCGGGAAAAATTTTCATCGGCGTGTCGCGCGGATCGTCGCCTACAAACTTCTCGTAGATTTCGAGAATGCCTTCCAGCTTGCGATCGAGCGTCTTGCGGTCGATGTGGGTGAGATCGAGATAGACCATCGGCTTACCGTCGATGCCGAGGTTGAGCTCGAAGACCACTTTGAAGATCGCACGCGTGGCCACGTCGCGCGGCACGAGATTGCCGTACTTCGGATACCACTCCTCGAGAAAATACCAACGTTCTTTCTCGGGAACCGTTTTTGGATCGCGCTTGTCGCCTTGCGTCTTCGGAACCCAGACACGCCCGCCCTCGCCGCGCGCCGACTCCGACATGAGGCGCAGCTTGTCTTCTCCGGGGATGCAGGTGGGGTGGACCTGAATAAATTCGCCGTTCGCGTAATAAGCACCCTGCTGATAGAGCGCCGATTGCGCCGATCCTGTACATACAACCGAGTTGGTGGACTTGCCGAAGATGGCGCCGCATCCGCCGGTAGCGATAATGATCGCGTCGGCAGGAAAAGTTCGGACTTCCATGGTGCGCAGATCCATGGCGCAAATGCCGCGGGCGACGTGGCTTCCGTCGAGCACGGCGGAGAGAAATTCCCAGTGCTCGTATTTTTTTACTTTGCCTTCAGATTCGTAGCGGCGAACCTGCTCGTCAAGCGAGTAGAGAAGTTGCTGGCCGGTGGTTGCTCCGGCAAAGGCGGTGCGGTTGTAGAGCGTGCCGCCGAAGCGGCGGAAATCTAGCAGGCCTTCGGGCGTTCGATTGAAAGGAACGCCCATGCGGTCGAGCAAATCGATGATTCCGGGAGCGGCCTCGCACATGGCCTTGACGGGCGGCTGGTTGGCGAGAAAGTCGCCGCCATAAATCGTGTCGTCGAAGTGCTTGTAGGTAGAGTCGCCTTCGCCCTTGAGATTTTTGGCGGCGTTGATGCCTCCCTGCGCGCAGACAGAGTGCGAGCGCTTTACAGGGACGATCGAGAAAAGGTCAACTTCGCCACCCATCTCTGCGATCTTGATGACGGCGGCGAGGCCGGCGAGGCCTCCGCCAACTACGATGATTTTCGGAGCTGCCATGCTGTACAAGTCCGATCTGCCGGGTTCAACCCGAGCCCACCCGCGACAAGTATCGTTTGTCTCTATCGCGTCGCGATATTTTCCGGTGCGTTCGAATCCAGAGGCTGCTGAGGAGTCCGGAAGAATCCGCTGAGGCTGAGGCCGCCGAGCAATATCAAGCCGAGAGCCAGCGCGGTACAGAGATAACCAAAGCGGCGCCGCGCCTTTTCCCCGGTCGTGATGCCCCACTTGGCGGCAAACAGCCAGAGTCCATAACTGAAATGCCACGAAGCAGCGATAATGCCGATGCAGTAAAATGCGACCATCCACGGGTTCTGGAATTCGGCTTGAACCTTGGCAAAAGACTGCATGGGATGCGTCGCCAGATGCACGCCGGTGAAGCGCAGATAATAAGTGTGCTGCACCATGTAGGCGAGCGCGATAATGCCCGTCCAGCGCTGCGAGCTATAAAGCCAATTGCCGCTCCAGGGATACGCCGCGAGATTCGTGTCGCCTCGATACCAGATATATAGGCCGTAGAGGCCGTGGTAGAGAATCGGAATCCAGATGAAAAATAGCTCGAGCAGAAAAACGCCGGGCAGGCTGTTCAGAAATTCGACTTGCCTGCCATAAGCGATCGGACCCTTGAAGGCCTCGGCATTGGAGATGAAGTGTTCGAGAAGGAAAGCTCCGATGGGCACGACGCCGCTGATCGAGTGCAGGCGGCGCAGCCAAAAGGAAATGCCCTGGCCCGCCCGCAGCGGAGCGACTCCCGGCTTGATCGTAGCTAGTGGAACTGCAACTGGAGCGACGGAATTGGCACTTGATGCCACGTTGACTGCTCCTTAGGGCAATGCAATGTGAAAACTACCATTATCGTTTTCCGCGAGAAGATAAGTCAAGGAAGCAACCGTGGAGGTCGAAGAGAACGCTGAGAAGGCTGCCAGGGAAAAAGTGCGGATCGGGAGCGAAGCGAGAGTTCAGTTATGCGAACAATCCAGTTTTTCCTTGGCGATCTCTGGTTCTTTGCGTTTAAGTTTGTTGGCCAATAGCCGCCAGATACCAATCGAGGAATGCGCGAAAGGCCGCACCCCGATGGCTATGGCGCGACTTTTCCTGGGCATCTAACTCGGCAAACGTCTTTTGAATCGCGGGGAAGTAGAAGATCGGATCGTATCCGAACCCATTCTTACCACGTGGCGCGTTCAGGATTATTCCCTGGGCCGTGCCTCGAAAGGTTGCCAAAGTTTCTCCATTGCGAGCGGCGGCAAGCATGCAGACGAATCGCGCCGTACGTTTTTCCTCTGGAACATTTTTCAGTTCGCGGAGCACCCGCGCATTGTTAGCTTCATCATCTGCGTTGCGTTCCGCCGCACGGTGTTCGGCACTCTGCTCGTGATTTGGCGAATCACGAGCAGCGTAGCGTGCGGAGTAAACACCGGGCGCTCCGCCCAGTGCGTCGATCTCCAGGCCGGAATCGTCAGCTAACACCATTTCGCCCGGCGCCGCGAGACTGTAGGATTCGGCCTTCTTGCGCGCGTTCTCTTCAAAGGTGGTGCCGTCTTCAATCACCTCTGGCAACAAAGAAAAGTTTGGGAGGTTGGCTGCAGAAATGTTGAAGCGCGCGGCGGCTCCGGCAAAATCACGCAACTTGCCCGCATTGGAGGTCGCCAATAAGATTAAAGGTGGCATCAGGCAAGGCTTTCCCGCGAGCGGCCGCGTCTCGTTTTCATCCAGACAATGACAAAGATCACCAAGCTGGTCAGCGAAACGAGGTCTCCGACAAAGCGATCAGTTGTCCACTTGAAACGAATTTGCACGTCGTTGTCTCCAGCCGCAACGGGGATGACCAGCAGGCCCGTGACATCAGTCTTGAACGTTTGGGTGAGCTGGCCGTTCACGACGACCGCCCACGCCGGATAGCTGAAAAGGCGCACCGTCAAATTTTCCGCGGTGGGCGCGTGCAGGGTGAAATGCTTTTCTACCTGTGCCCAAGCCATGATCTTCGCCGCAACAGGCGCACCCGTTTGGTCGCTGACGAGAGCAAGATTCTTGTTTAACTCGTAGGCATCGACTCCGGCTGGAACGTATTCATCGGTGCCCTCGTAGCCTGTCCCGTCGGCCACGGCGTCGGCCATTTCGCGGAGATCGGAAGCCTTGTCCCACCAAGGAGGTTGAAAGTAATATCCCGCGGCGAGCACCGCGGCCAAGAGCAGGCCGCAGGCCAGCAGGCGCGGCGTCCAGCGGCGAACCGCCATGGTGAGCAGTAGCGCGAGTGCTGCGTTCATGCAGAGCAGCCAGCGGAAGGGAAGTTGCACGAAGCGCAACTTGGGCAAATGCTGCCACAACACGTTGCTCAGCGAAAGCATGAGAATCGCGCAGCCCGTGCCCCATGCGGAAAGGATCAACCACGGCGTCCGAAGTGTGGTCATCACACGCCGGCGCCGGGCGGAAACGATCGCGAAGATTAGCGCGCCGATTTCGACCACCCCGACACTGGAAACCAGAAAATTGAAGTGATTGTGATCGGGATCGGCAAGAGGGGTGAAAAGAAAATTATCCTGCGGCCGAACTCCTGGCGAAAGCACCTGGCTGACGTTCGATCCACTGCTGCTCATAGATAGCTGGGATCAAATAGAACGAGACTAGCCCGGCGCCGAGTACGATTGCGATTCCGGTCTGTGCCAGGCCTCGCCAGTGCTCGCCGCGCCATCGAGGTCCTCGATCAGTCGCGATCGAGCCATTAGTTGAAAACAAAAGCAAAGCTAGGACTGCCGCTGAGTAATGGATCATCACCGCGGCGGGTACATTGGTGAGCCACGCCGCCGCCAATACAAGGGTCAAGCATAATGTTGGACGAAAACGAGTATCCGGCTTCTGCGAAAAGATTTGCGTGAGGCAAAGCACCAGAAGCGGCAACAGGGGGGCTGCAAGCAGTTCGGCGTACGCGCTGCGCCAATAGACGACCAACAGGTGATAGGGGTTTAATGCATAAAAGATCGCGGCAAACATGGCGTCGCGCGGCAAAAACCACTCACGAGCAAGGCGGTACATGGATGCGCCAGCGAGGGTGAGCACAATCCAGCAATACGCGCCGGGAACAGTCTTCCAGGGCAGAACGGCTCCGAGCATCGCCCCCAGGGTCCACGAAGCGGGCGGATAAAACAGGAAGCGTGCCTCGCCATATCCCCAGTGGGCCAGCGCCGCCCAGCGGGGATAAACGATGCCGCTTTTCCATTGGGCCAGGACTTCCATCCACGAAAACAGGTGGAACTCGAAATCATGCCCGGATGGACTGCCCCACCAGAGAAATGGAAGGATGCCGGCGAAACCAGCGCCCGCCAGCAGCAACGCACGAGAGATCGAGTTTCTGAGCAAATCGAAGGCCCTGTTTATCTTTATTCGGGCGAGATGCGGCTCGCCGCCGCCGGCGGCCAGCCATGTCTCCACGGGAAGGGCAATTCTAGTGCATCAGAAAAATTCCCGGAGAATTAATCGGAGGGGAAACTGAGCACGCGGCAAGGGTGGTTGGTCTGCGGCTAGCGAAGTGCAACCGACCGGAAGGGAACTGGGTGGATGCCAAGAGCGGTGGGAAATCCGGCTGCCGGTTTTGCAGGCCGGAGCAGCGGCTTTATTGGCTTATCGTAGTTGGAGTTCGCTGCCGGTGTAGTTCAGAGAGAAACGCTTCTTGCTCGAGCGCGTTACCGCTACGAAGCAACTGCAGGAGCGGATCCTCTGCGTCGGTTTCGGCGGTGCTCGATTGATTCAGATCGACAGAACTTGCGACTAGAGCGCGAGGCGAAGCTTCGAGCTGGGGACTGGCGCCAGGCTGGCCCGTCAGGAACGCAATAAACTCGCCCACACTCTTGCGCTGTTCTTCCGTTCGAGCTGGGAATTCAATGCCCATGCCATGCCCGGGATGCATAACCCGAACCAAACCATCGGTATGAATTTCCATTCCCGCCGCTCGCAGGCAAAGGTCGACGGTTGAAGATTGAGGAAAGGGCGATTCGGTTTGCACGTAACAGCCCCCCAAGCTCAGATCGGTCAGTTTGCAGGGGCTGACTTCATCATATTCTTCGGGCAATGCCTCATGCGACCGCGCGCCCAACCATTCGCCCATTCTCTCGCGTGTCGGGACATCCATATCGAGAAAGCGCAAGCCGGTTTGACCGTTAGCGGTGCTCCAGGCAACCTCCGCCGAACCTTCGATGGTGCCAGGGACGTCGGGCAATTCAAAAGAAATGTGCGCTACGGTGGTCGCTGGCAGTGGCTTAGCTGCCAACACATCCAAGCCACCCATGCTGAGATCGAGCAGTATACCTTCGACCGCAGTTCCGCCATTAACCGTCAGAGAAATTGCCGCCTGAACAGCGATCCTCGCCGATTGTCGCCTTTCGCGGCGCAGCAGGGCGGTAGCAGCCCGGAAAGTATTCTGCGCCTGTTCGTAAGCGACCGGCTTGATAAGAATGAAATGTGCGCCAGCGCCAAGAATGGAACGAATCTGCGACGCATCGGGCAAGAGTGCAACTGTTACTGGAGGGTTGCGGTCGGGACCGGCAAGGCCTCGGCATCGCTCAAGCATCTGCAATGCCGCTTCGTGATCGTCAAAGTCGACAATCGCTAAATCGAAACGCTCCTCCGCCAGCCGCGACAAAGCGACGTTGGCCGCGTTTGACCGATCCACGGCGACCCCAAACTGCACCAGAACCTGAATCAGCGTTTCCGCCGTCAGGTCGTCTTTTGACATCAGGAGTGTCTGCAATATCATGACGCCTCGTGCTTCTGCGATCCCGCCTCTACGGCCACCGGGGAGTTGCGCTGCGCCCTGGCTTGGCTGCGGCAGGCGTGGATTGAGCGCTCGCCTTGGCCGCCATTGCGTTGGAGTTCTCGTCCTCGACTTCCGCCAGCACGGCGCTATCGTCGTCGGAGTCAGTTTCGGCGAGCAAGGGTGCGACTTCGCGAAGTTTCTCCGCTGCCTGTTGCAGCATTTCGATCTGTTTTCCCAGCTGCGTGTACTGCGCCTGCTTACGGCGCAAAACCTCATGGATATCTTTCATACTTCCCCCTGCGCCTGACTCTAGGTTTGTACTAACGTAAGGTCAACGCCAAAGGCATTCCACGCCATTACTGCGGTAACCCGATAGAAGGGAACCATGTTCAGATCAGGATTCGACGAGGCGACCGTGGGAGAGAAAATTGGTCTCGGTTGGGACTTGTGAAAGAGGTGGATGACGACGGGCTGCGGGCTGAACTTCGACGATGCGCTGGTCGGCTGGCTGTAAAATCAAAAGCCCCGCCTTTCGGCGGGGCCATGAGTTGAGTGTTCTGGGCGAACCAAAACTTAAGTCAGCGACCAATCAGTTTGCGACGGAACATCCCAGCGATACCAACCAGCCCAGTTCCGAGAAGACCCAAAGTGCCGGGTTCCGGGACGGCAAGCTGCGTGGTGCCCATGTTGATGTGTCCGATGCCTGCTGCCAGTTGTCCCTTGGAGCTATAAATCTCCTGGGTGGTGGTTCCATTCACCATGCGGCCATTCCAGAGGGTGCCTGAGATATCGCCACTAAGTGTATAGAACACTTTCGCGCCCTGCTGTCCGGTCATAGTCCAGGTGATCGGACCAACGAAGCTGCCGGTAAAGAGCGCTACTGGACTGGTAGAAGATCCAGTCAAAGTCTTGGCCCATTTGCCCACGCCGATTACGTCAAAGGATGAACCAGTGGACGAAAACGTTCCGCCAGTCGCGACCGAACCGCTCAACAGAACGCCGGTCGAGTAGTTAACATAGCCCAAGGACTGTCCCTTAGCGGCCACAACGTTGTTGTATTGAACGAGTTCCGACTCATGCGAACTGATGGTACTCGAACCGATGCCCCCGGATGTGATGGCGATCGATCCGAACTCGTTAATGATCGTGATTCCATCCGCCCAAGCGGCCATCGGCAATGCCAATGCCAGGATTGCTAGAACTACCACTCGCCTCATGTGAATTCCTCCCAATTTCTTCTTTTCCCCGAATTTACCTTAGATTTTTTGGCCTAAGGTATAGGTCGCCTGCAGTCTTAAGTGCATTTGTCGTTCCAAAGCTGCAAATCGGCTTTTATCTCTACTTATCAATAGCTTATAGCGATTGTGCAGCTTCCGTTTTAACCTCGGAATGCAAACTGATGCACACTTGGCAACAATTCACTTTCCTTGACAGCCTGCCAATGCTTCCATGCCACAGCCGACACTGACCGCGAAACACAAGCACTGGGGTTTGGAATCGGCAGGGGGAGATCTCTCATTGAAAAAGAAAAAACCTAATCAGCGGAGATCCGTTTCCACAACCTGACGCAACTGTTAGTAACCAGTGGCGAGGTTACTGATGGTAGCACAGGGTCTGCGCTTGGCGAGTGGCTCTTTCGTGCTATGTTCTATCCCCCAAGAGTGGGATACCGAACCCTAGACCGTTGTCATAATCTTTTAGGCCGAGCAGTTCCGGGGGAGGGCTGTTCGAGCGTCCCGCGATCTTCGGATCCGGGGCGCTTTTTAATTTGCGGCGGAGGATGCGGAAGTGGTCGTATCGGACGCCCAGCGTTTCAAAACGACCTCTGGATTAAAACCGGTTAGCGTTCGTCCCCGATCGACGAGATTTTTTCACTCTTACCCGAGGTCATGCTGCGGTAGGCAGCATCGAGGATGAGTTGGTTGCGCCAGCCTTCCTCGCCGGGCGCTGGAAACGCTGCTCCGCCTTCGAGGGCACCGGCAAAGCTGTCGACCTGTCGAGCGTAAGCCATTTGATTCGAAACAATTTCTTCGCCGACACATTGGCCATCCCGCAATAGCTCCAGCCTGACTGGCCGTTCCACATTGAGCGCATCATCGGCCCGAATCCCGCCATTATCCCCGACGAATTCCAACGGCGTGCGATATTGCGCTCGCGTCGAAACGAGGACCATAGCGAGGGTTCCGCGCTGAAACTCGAGCGTCACAGAGGCTGCTGCTTCCACGTCGCCAGAGGATTCATCGGAGCGTCCCATAGCGCTCACCAGGAGCGGTTCATCCTGCAGGATGTAACGTAGGGCGTCGATGCAGTGCACTCCGACATCCGCGATCGGCCCACCTCCTGCGATCGCACGATTGTAGAGCCAGGTACGCGCATGGCCAGAGCCGGGATAGCAGAATTCTGCTCGCGCGAAAATCGGACGCCCAATGTCACCCGCGGCAATGCGCACGCGAAACCGGGCCGTACTCTCTTCAAAGCGAAACACCTGGGCAACGCCCAGCAGGAGGCCGGCGCGCCGCGCCGCTTCGACCATCTGGCGGCATTCATCGGCGTTCATGCCCATAGGTTTTTCGCACAGTACCGGTTTGCGCGCAGCGACCGCCGCGAGCACATCCTGCAGATGGCAGGCATTGGGAGTCGTGACCAGAACCGCGTCAACATCGGGGCAGCGGCAAAGTTCTTCGGTAGAAGGGAAGACATGCGGAATCGCAAAACGAGCCGCGGCTTCGCGGGCTTTATCGGCATCCCGCCGCGATAGAGCAACTACCTTACAATTCTGGGCGAGTGCGAAACCGGGCATCAGCCGCCGCACCGCGTGCAATCCAAAACCTGCAATGCCAAAACGAATCATAGGAACCAGTTCCTACGTTTTAGGTGTTAGGTGCCAGGTCTTAGGTCTCAGGAAAATCAGCAGCGGCATTTCAACTCTTCGTGTTTTCCTAAGACCATAAGACCTAAGATCTAAGATTTAAGACCTAAGAACGGACGCCTAAGACCTTCTCAGCCCGCAATTCGGCCAGCAGCGCGGGATCGACATTGCCGCCACTGATCACGGCCACGTTAATATTGGTGGCGGGCAGCTCCGAGGCGTGAAAAAGAAACACTGCCGGAGCCACTGCGCCGCTCGGCTCAGCCACCGTCTGCGGATTCGTGCTGAGGGCGCGCATGGTCTCGCGAATTTCGTCTTCGGTCACGCTGATGATGTCGTCTACGTAGGCATGAATATGCTCAAAATTGATGGAACCGATGCTCTGTGTCCGCAGTCCATCGGCAAGCGTCTCGGAGACTTGTTCCGCCGGAAACGACACGATGTGCCCCGCGCGCAAGCTGGCCCGAGCATCGGAGGCTAGTTCGGGCTCCGCGCCAATCACTTTAATTTTAGGGTTGCTCAGTTTGATCGCGGCCGCAACGCCGCTGATTAGACCGCCTCCGCCCACCGGAACGATGACGGTTTCAACCGCAGGCAGATCCTCGAGGATTTCGATGCCCACCGTTCCTTGTCCAGCGACGATTTTGGCGTCGTCATAAGGCGGCACGATTACATATCCCCGCTCAGCAGCCAGCGCCTCAGCGCGCTGCCGCCGTTCTTCGCTGCCCGGGCCCACGATGACAATCTCAGCGCCCAGCGCGGCTGTAGCATCCAGCTTATTCTTCGGGGCATTGGAAGGCATGACGATGACGGCTTTGACGCCGAGTGCCCGAGCCGCATAGGCCACTCCCTGCGCATGGTTCCCGCTGGAATAGGAAATCACTCCGCGTTGCCGCTCGTCGTCGCTCAGAGAAGCGACTTTGTTGTAGGCGCCGCGCAGTTTGAAAGCTCCGATGGGCTGCAGGTTTTCGAGCTTAAGGAACAACTTGCGATCGTCCGCTGCGCTCGTCCATTCGAAAAGAGGCGTGCGGACAGCAATACCATCAAGTAGAGTCAGGGCTTGCTGAATATCACTTAGGGTTACGATACAGGCTTTCTCCTCTGCGCCCTTCGGCGTATCGGCGGTGAAAGGTTCTAAATCTCCAGTATGACCGGCATAATCAGCGGCCGGCGCTGCGTTTGCCGCGAGATATATCTTTTCAAATCCGTACGGATTTTCTCTTTGATCACGCCATAATCCGCTTTCTCTTCCGCGCTCGAGGCGTCGAGCGTCTCCATGACAATCTCTCGGGCGCGCTCGATCACGCCGTTTTCTCCGGGGGCAAATCCGCGCGTTACGATCTCGGGCGAAGTCTCGACTCGCCCGGTGAGTTTATTGATGGCGATGATGGGCATCACGAAGCCGTCTTCGCTGAGATGGCGCCGGTCTTTGATGACCAGATCTTCGACCACATCGGCACGCGAGCCCGAATCGATGCAGACGCGGCCAACGTTGACACGTCCCGCTTTGCGCGCGCCCAGTTCATCGATCTCCAGCACGTCGCCACTTTCGATCAGCATTACGCTGCCGACCGAGCCGTGCATGGACCCGGCTAGTTCAGCGTGCAACTTGAGCTGCCGGTATTCGCCATGAATGGGTATGAAATATTTTGGCCGCACCAGATTGATGATGAGCTTTAATTCTTCCTGGCTGGCGTGGCCGCTGACGTGGATGGGCGGGTACGAGCCATCGTCGTAAATCACGAATGCTTCGCGGCGGAAGAGGTGATCGATCATGCGATAAATGCCTTTTTCATTGCCCGGTATAATGCGCGATGACAGGACGACGGTGTCGCCTTTTTCGATTTTGGCGTGTTTGTGGTTGTCGACGGCCGCGCGCGACAGCGCTGACATCGGTTCGCCCTGCGTGCCGCTGATCAGGACGCAAATTTTTTCCGGCGGAAAGTTCTTCATCTCGCCAGGGTGAATCATCATCCCTTCGGGAATCTGCACATAACCAAGGTCTTCCGCGATCTCAGAAGAATTCTCCATCGAGCGCCCTATGAAACAAATCTTGCGCCCATGCTCCCGCGCCATGTCGACCGTCAGCTTGATGCGATGAATCGAGGAAGAGAAGCAGGAGACGAAGAGGCGCCTCTTGGTGCGGACAAACACTTCTTCGAATTTCCGCCGCACGGCGCGTTCGCTCGGTGTGTACCCCTTGCGC
This sequence comes from uncultured Acidobacteriaceae bacterium, assembly GCA_963822025.1. Classification (GTDB taxonomy): domain Bacteria; phylum Acidobacteriota; class Terriglobia; order Terriglobales; family Acidobacteriaceae; genus Acidiflorens. The sequence continues at coordinate 264,903 of CAWGFW010000007.1, forward strand.
TCGACATTTGTCGAATCTTGCAGGAGAGCCAGCACCCCCTCTTTGCCGTACTCGGCAAAGCCGTGGAGGTCGAACAGACGATTATCGGTCGGCGTAGGATCGACCTTGAAATCGCCGGTGTGGAGTACAACGCCTAGGGGCGTGTGGATGGCGAGTGCGACGCAATCGACCAGACTGTGCGTCACCTGCAAGGGATGAATCGTGAAGGGGCCAACCTTGAAACGCTCACCGGGCCGGATCTCGCGAAGATCGGAGTTATCGAGGAGTTGATGCTCGTCGAGCTTGTCTTCAACATAAGCGAGGGTAAACTCGGTGCCCCAGACTGGTACATTCAATTCGCTGAGAATCCAGGGCAGGGCGCCGATGTGGTCTTCGTGGCCATGCGTGAGCACGATGCCGCGCACATGCTTGCGATTTTCGAGCAGGTAAGAAATGTCGGGTACGACAATGTCGACGCCCAGCAACTCGGCTTCCGGAAACATGAGGCCGGCATCGACCACGACGATGTCGTCGCCGAAGCGTATGGCCATGCAGTTCATACCGAACTCACCCATTCCGCCCAGCGGCACTATATGCAGTTTTCCGATTGGCATTATTAGAGACGATGCTAGCACAGGGTAGACGACGGTTGGGGTTACGCTCAGGCCGTTCTTAGGAAACGCACCGCGGTGGAGAGTGGAAGAGGTCCTGAACTGGCGTGGTTGATAGCGTGCTGACGGCGGGGAGCGGCTGATAAACTTGTGCCAGAAGATGAGCGAACGGGACAAAGGCGAGAAACAATCATGGCTTCGCCGCCGGGTGGAGGGTGCGATTCGCGGCGGGCTGACTCGCGCCTACGAGACCATCAAGGTTGACCCAGGCCGCTTCCTGATGCAGTTGCGCGTGGCCCACGGTTTGCCCCTCGCCACATTCCATGGCGTCTATACGCTGCCGTTGCAGCGCCTTGACGATGTGGCCGAGTCGGTGATTCGCGGAGGGATGAAGTTGGCGGCGGCCGAGGGAGCCGGTTTCGGTCTCGGCGGCATCCTCACTATTGTCCCAGACCTGGGCATTCTGTCGGCCATCACCATGCGCACCATTCAAAAACTTAGCCTGATCTATGGATTTGAGCTGAACACTGACGACGAAATTGCCGAGCTTTGGATTGCCGCCGCCAGCGCCGCCGGCGTTGACATCAGCCGCGAACTACTGGAAAAAGAAGTGATCAACCGCTTTGTGCCGCGAGTCATCCAGCGCATCGCAGCCAAAGTGGGCGCCGAAGTTACAGAGAAGTGGATGGGACGCCTGATTCCCTTTGCCAGTTCAGCGATCGGGTGCGCGCTGAACTATTATTTCGTGCGGGCGTGGGGCCAGCGAGCACGGTCACATTTCCGCAAGAAACATCTTGAAGCGCGGGCGCGCTTCGCGGCGGAACAGGCGCAACTGCCCGCTGCATCTTCGACTACATTGCCGTCTTGAGTGGGACCTGCTACCGCAGCCACTCCTCCAACTCAATTCCGCGCTCGGTTTTTTCGTCGCGATACTTCACAATCACCGGTGTGTAGAGCGAAAGATTCCACTCCGCTCCTTTGCCTTTCTTCACAGCGCGGGAGCCGGGAACGACCACGGCATTTTCTGGGACTTCTAGCACTTGCTCGGCAGACGCGCGATAGATTTCTCCGCGGACCAGATCGTAAAGCGGGGTTGATCTGGTCAGGATGGTTCCTGCTCCGAGCACTGCGCGAGCGCGCACCAGCGTGCCTTCGTACACGCCGCAATTGCCGCCAATCAAGACATCGTCTTCGATAACCACGGGTGCGGCGTTGATTGGTTCGAGGACGCCACCGACCTGAGCTGCCGCACTCAGATGCACGCGCTTCCCGATCTGCGCGCAGGAGCCGACGAGCGCGTGCGAGTCGATCATTGAGCCTTCGTCCACATAAGCGCCTACGTTGATAAACATGGGAGGCATGCAGATCACCGAAGGCGCAACGTATGCGCCTTCACGAATCGAAGATCCTCCCGGGACCAGGCGAACGCGATCGGCAAGGGTAAGACGGCGGGCCGGGAAGGTGTCTTTATCGACAAAGGAGAGCACATCGCCATCTGGCATTTCGGCGAGTTCGCCAAGCCGAAAGCCGAGCAGGATACCCTGTTTTACCCAGGCATTCACCATCCAGCGTCCGTTAATTTTCTCGGCGGCGCGAATCTCGCCGCGAGTGAGAGCAGCGCGAAAGTCGAGAAAGACTCGACGGGCATCGCGCGCGTCACCTGTGGTTTCACCAGCAGACAACTTTTCAATGGCTGACTTCAAAGCAGCGCTTGCTTCTGGCATAGGAAGGTCAGGGAGCTATTCAAGGAACTGATCAAGACTAACTGAAAGCTGGTAGCTGACTGCTAATTGCTGCCCTTACGCCACGCACTTGCATTCGCTGCGGATCAGCACTCCCGGCATCTGATGGGTCGCTTCGCGCGCCTCGGCAAGATTGCTGTATGGTCCGTGCCAGCGTGAATGATTGGGATCGTGCCCCGCCGGGCGTCCCTTGCCGGAACTGCATTGTCCGCAAGACGCGCGATGCAGCATCGCCTTATGCGGTCCCGCCGCCCAATTCTCGTAAACAAAAAATTCCGTGGCTACGGCAGGAGGAGCCGCCGGTCGCGCAACCACTCCGGCGTCAGTAGCGATTCTCTGCAACTTCGATCGCGTGTCGCGCCGCATTGGAAGTAAGGGCAAACGATAAACCTCTTCGATCTTGCCCATCATTGCCAGCACCGCCTTCACCGGCAGGGGACTCGATTCGATGAAGTTGGCGGTCATCAACGGAAGATACTTGCGATGAAGGGTGCGCGCCGCCGGCCAGTCGTTGTTGAGAGCGGCGCGTGTCATCTCCGCCATTTCGCGCGGAATCTCATTCGAAGCAACCGAGATGACGCCCAAGCCGCCGAGCGCCACCACTGGCAAAGTAACTGCATCGTCGCCCGACAAGACGATGAACTGCTCCGGCACCACATTCAGTACCTCAGCAATCTGCGTCATGTTTCCGCTGGCTTCTTTTACCCCAGCGATGTTCGGAACTTCGCAGAGCCGCGCCAGCGTTGCCGGTTCAAGATTGGCGGAGGTTCGGCCGGGAACGTTATAGAGGATGATTGGCTTGTCGACCGCTTCGGCGATGGCGCGGAAGTGTCTATATTGGCCTTCCTGTGTCGGCTTGTTGTAGTAAGGCGATGCAGTAAGGATGGCATTGACGCCCGGGTGTGCCGCGACGTTTTTCGCCTTGGCGACTGCGTCCTGCGTCGAGTTGGAAGTTGCGCCGGCAACGATCGGCACACGTCCGGCGGCAACCTCGATCGTCACGTCGATCACGCGCAGCCATTCATCATGATTGAGCGTAGGCGTCTCGCCCGTGGTGCCGCAGGGGACAAGAAAATCTATGCCTGACTCGACCTGCCAGGCGACTAAATTTCGCAGGGCATTTTCATCAACCGCACCGTCCTGGGAGAACGGCGTGACCAGAGCCGTACCGCAGCCTCGCAATTGCATGGCTTAAGAATAACTCTTCTCGCACCTACTTGCATTTGCCAGCCGCGATGCCGGCACAAAGATGTGATTGCGCCGACCTGCATGCTTTATTTGAATTGGAGTCGACCACGGCGGTGCTAGCAGTCTACGAGTTCCGCCCGTTCGAAGCTTCTTTTTTGGGGACGCAAAATCGTGAACCAGTAGGTTTAATATGAAGCGCGTGGAAGCTTGCTGCAGTTCGCCAGCAGCTTTGTGCTACTGGTTCGTGGTCTCGCTGGTGGCGTGGGGAGCGCTGAGCCTCATAGGGATCTATTGGCATCCTCTCCATACGTCTCCAATGGCTGCATGTCTTTTCGCCATGGCGATCGGCTGCCTCGCTAACTGGCTTAAAAACCGAGCTTTTCACTGCGCAATCACTGGCCCACTATTTCTAGTGGCTGGGATTGTGTTGCTCCTCTCGGGTTTGCGTATCGTGCATGTCAATGCCAGTTGGGTCTGGCTGCTCGTTCTCAGTGGAAGCGGCATCGCGTTTCTGCTCGAATGGCGCTATGCGAAGCGTTCTGCGTCAAAACCTTGAGAGAATTGTCGAGGACATTTGGCGGGGCGAATGACCCCGTTGGAACTATCGCTCCTAAAGCTCGCGCCAGACGTTACGGAATTCGTAGAATCCCGTCTTGCCCGCCAGCCATTCCGCCGCTCGTACCGCCCCTTCCGCGAATCCTTGGCGCGATTTGGCGTCATGGCAGAGATAGATGCGATCACCTGCGGAATTGAAGACCAACTCGTGCAAGCCGACCGCATCGCCCTCGCGAAAAGAGACAATCTCCAACTCGTGTCCTCCCGCGTCGCGCACAATTTTCTGGATTGTGATCGCCGTCCCGGAGGGAGCGTCTTTTTTCTGCACGTGATGACGCTCGAAGATCTGACCCGAGTAATCAAATTTCAGGGCGCATCCGGCGGTCGCCGCAATCTCGAAGAAGAGATTCACGCCGATGGAAAAATTTGGTCCGTAGAGGAAGCCGGTGTTGGCCGAGAGGACCATCTCGCGCAGGCGAGGTAGTTGGTCATACCAGCCGGTGGTTCCAACGACTAGATTTTTGTTTGCCCGAATGCAGGCCTCAGCATTGGCAACTGCGGCGGCTGGCGTGGTGAAATCGATCACCGTGTCGATGGCGCCGAGCGCGTCGGCAGTGAGGGCGCGACAGCCAGTGTTCTCAACGGATGAGAGAACGCGCACATGATGCCGCCGCGCATGCGCGACTTCCGCCACCATCGATCCCGTTTTGCCGCGACCAAGAATTAGGAGATTCATGCTGAGACCCTTCACCGCCGAAACGCCGAGGGTGCAGAGAAAATCTAAGAACTGTAGATCCCTTGCTGCGCTCGGGACCACAAAACCGAAAACAATTTTCTCGGCAACTTCGCGTCTCGGCGGTGAAAAAACAATTCTACGCAAACACTTCCGGATCTACTTCCGCAAAAAACGCATGATGCAATCGCCGGACCACCTCGGCGGCGTCATCTTCTTCGATCACAAAGGTCAGATTAATTTCGGACGCACCCTGCGAGATCATGCGAATCTTTACATTCTCAAGGATGCCGAATACCTTGGCGGCGATTCCGGGAGTCTCGCGCAAATTCTCGCCCACTAAACAAACAATGGCTTTCCGCCCTTCGTACTTCACGTCCGCGATTTTCGCCAGATCGGCGGCCAGCGCCGGAATTGATTCGTTGGTCTCAGCTGTCACCGACACGCTGACTTCGGAGGTCGAAACCACATCTACCGCAACGTTGTGCTGATCGAAGGCCTCGAAGATCGATTTTAGGTATCCGTGCACCAGCAGACGGCGCGGCGAAGCAACCTCGACAAGAGTGATTTTTTTCTTGAGCGCAATCGCCTTGAAAATGTTCGAGCAGCGCGGGGCGCGCGCAGTAATCTTAGTCCCTTCGCAGGTTGGATTCATCGAGTTCAAAACAAATACCGGAATATTCTGCTGCACCGCGGGCAGCACAGTTGCAGGATGCAGGACCTTAGCGCCGAAGTAAGCCAGCTCGGCCGCTTCATCAAAGCTGATCACCTTGATGCGCCGAGCATCCTTACAAAGCCGCGGGTCGGTGGTCATCATGCCGTCAACGTCGGTCCAGATCTCGATGCGTTCGGCATTAAGCGCTGCGCCAAAAATCGCGGCGGAAAAATCGGATCCTCCCCGGCCAATCGTGGTCGTGATGCCGCTGCGATTGGAGCCGATAAACCCGCCCATCACGGGAACCTTGCCGGATTCAACAAGAGGCTGTACGCGTTTGCGCAAGCGGTCATTAGTTTCGTCAAACAGTGGAACCGCCCGCGTATAGCTGCTGTCGGTCAACAGGCATTGCCGCGAATCCACGTGCACTCCCGGCAATCCGCGAGCTACGAAGGCCGCGGCTACGATCTTGCTCGACAGCACCTCGCCGAACGATGCCACGTAATCGTAAGTGCGCGGAGTAATTTCACCGACGGCGCCGATGCCTCGCAGCAATTCGTCGAGGTCTTCGAAATCGGCGCCGAGGTCGCCGTGAAATTCCGTGAAGAGCGCGGTGCCGAGCAACTCGCCAGCGGTGTCATAGTGGCGTTCACGCAGGGTGCGAGCCATCTTGAGCGCCGTTTTGCGATCGCCACTTCCCGCAGCTCTGCCCATGGCGAGCAGGGAATCGGTGACCTTGGCCATCGCGCTGACGACGACGACGGGACGGTCGGCTAGCCGTCCCTGCACGATCTGCGCAACACGGTCGATCGCCTTCGCGTCCTGTACGGAGGTCCCGCCAAACTTCATTACGATCATGGGCGGAGGTGCTCCTTGCAACAATTACCGGCAGGTGTTTTCACCCGAGATATCCCTTCGCCTTGAGAAACTCAGCATTCAGCAACGCAGCGCCGGCGGCGCCGCGAATCGTGTTGTGCGATAGAACTGTGAACTTCCAATCCAGCACGTTGCACTTGCGGAGGCGTCCAACCGCCGTGGTCATACCCGCTCCGAGGTCGACGTCGAAGCGCGGTTGCGGACGATCCGCCGCAGTCATATACACAACGGGACGCTCGGGAGCGCTTGGCAGGCGGAGTTTTTGAGGCTCAGCGCGAAAATCGTTCCACGCCGCGATGATTTCGTCGGCCGCGGCTTTCTTCTTGAAGCGCACCGCGACTGACTCCGTGTGGCCATCTTCCACGGCCACGCGATTGCATTGCGCGCTCATGGCGAAAGGGGCCGGTTCGATCTGCGCTCCCTTTAGAACGCCGAGAAGCTTCTGCGTCTCCTCCTCCATCTTTTCTTCTTCGTTCTTGATGTAGGGAATCACATTGCCCAAAATATCAAGCGACGCAACGCCTGGATATCCCGCGCCGCTGACGGCTTGCATAGTCACCGCCGTCACGGCCTCGAGCGTGAACGCGCGATGCAAGGGAGCTAGCGCCAGCACTAATCCCATAGCCGAGCAGTTGGAATTGGTGACCACATAGCCCCCCGACTTTTTGCGCCACGATTGTTTGTCGATGAGGCGAATGTGATCGCCGTTGACCTCGGGGATCACCAGCGGGACGTTTGACTGCATTCGCAAAGCGCTGGAGTTCGAAACCACTGCGCAACCAGCGGTGGCAAACTGCGGTTCGAGTTCGCGCGCGATCGAAGCATCGAGTGCGGCGAAAATAATTTTCGGCGCACCGTCGGGCTTGGCGGGAGAGACCGTCATGTTAGCGACGTTAGCGGGAATCGCAGTTTTCAAACGCCAGCGCGCCGCCTCGTCGTAAGGCCGTCCCTCTGAGCGATCGGAGGCCGCCAGCCACGACACTTCGAACCACGGATGATGCTCGAGCATTTGGATAAATCTCTGCCCGACGATGCCAGTGGCACCGAGAATACCTACAGAAAGTTTGGTGGACATGGTGAACTGTAATTTTATACTAGCGAGTTTTTCCCAAGGGAATGTTGAGTAATGGGATTACGGTAGAAAGGCGCTTTACAGCGCTAACTTCGGCCTTTGCCCAGTTCTTGGGGAAAGGAATATTCGTTGAGCGGGCCGAACTTTCTTTTTTCTGCGTAGATGCGCCAGCGCCGCCACACAATGCGCAAACTGGCCATGACTGGAATCGAGAGATAGACGCCCAGTATTCCCGCAATTTCACCGCCCGCGAGAATGCCGAACAGTGCCGCCAGCGGATGCAGTTCCACGCTGACGCCCATGACGCGCGGAGAAATCACGTAATCCTGTATCAAGCGCCACGCCAGCAAGAACAGGAGCAGGAACGCCCAGTGTGAATATCCCGCCAGAACCGCAACGATCATCATGGCCGTTCCCGCGAGCAGTGGGCCCGCTAGCGGAACAAACTCGAGCGCGCCGCCCGCCGTGCCGAGCATCAAGGCATAGGGCACGCGCATCAATCCGAGTATCGAAACATAAGCCAGCAGGGAGAACGCCGCCAGAGTCAACTGCGCGCGAATGAACTGCGCCAGCATCTGATTCAGATCTTGAAACACATCCTGCAAAAACTCACGCTGGGTGCGGGACTGCACCAGCGCGAGCAAGACTTCATGAAAATTACTGCCATCGCGCAGGAAAAAAATAGCCAGGATCGGCACAAGAAAAAGCACCCACACTTGCTGCGCGGCTTCCGCGGCGCGAATGCCGATGCGCTGGGCCAGCGCTGCCAAATCTCCGCGGCGACTGATCAAAAAATCGCGTATGCGTTTCTGGGTCGCATCGCTCCAGCCGTGCTCGTTTCCGATCTTTTGGGCAATTTGATCGATCTGGCCTGAAAGTTGCCCAGTGTTCGCCTTGTCAACAAGTCCGGGCAGGGACTCTCCGAGGCGCGAGCTTTGTCGCGCAATCCTTGGTCCAACCAAAAGACCGAAGACCGCCAGACCGACCAGCAGCAGCGAATAAATGATCGCGATCGCCCACACCCGGCTGCGAACCAGTTTTTCCAATCGTCCCACAGCGGGATTAATAAGGTAGGCAAAGAAAATGGCGAACAGGAAGACAATCAGCGTCCGTCGCGCGGCATACAGAAATCCCAACCCCAGGGCGAACAGCAAAGCCGTCAGCAATACTCGCGAGGTCCGTGAATCAAGAATCGTCAAGGGGTTATTTCAACCGGTCTGGCCCGAACGCGAACGCCTCTCAGTTTTTCAGCGCCAGCTGCTATCGTACATCTCGCGATCGCTCGCCATCTAATTCCGAAGGGGGCTGCCCGTAAGCGAGCACTAATCGCGGATCACTTCTGTATTCTCGCCCACAATCGACATCCGCATCACTTTGAACTGATCGTCGAGCCAAAGCTGCCATGTGCCCGACTCATTCTTGAGTTCAAGTTTTAGCAAATCCTGTGGCCCACCCTTCAGGTTGACTTTTTCACGCCCGAGGAATTCGACGCTCATTGCGGCCGATGCGTGCTGGTGCGGATTCAATGTCCCCATCTGCGCGCGCTGTTTCAGCGGGCATTGCACTTGATTCTTCTCTTGTTTGCAGGCAGAGGCCAGATATCTCCACGCCAGCACTTCTCGATGAATAAAGAAATAGTCGTCGAGAATCATGGTCGACGTAGGCAACAGGTAGGGTTGTTCGTGCTCTTTATCGGTCGCGCCGCTACTCCATTTCTGATTCAAGAACTCCTCGTTTGGCAGTACCACCGATTGCGCCTGCTCTGGGCTTAATTCCCTCCACTCATACCGGTGCATATCGCCTGCCGCGGTCAGCTGCAGGTCGGAAGTTTGCACGTCCGGCGGAGTATTCTCCGACTTAAACTCAGAGTGAATCGTGCTGCCCGCGTTCGTCTGATAAATGGAAAACGTCTCCGTCCCCACACGATGGCCATTTTGGTAGACGCTGAAAGAGCCAGAGTCAACATTCTTCCCCTCATGCTCCTTCTCTTTATCCCTATCTTTCGGCGTGGGAGCAGCGCTTGCGAGCGCGCATAGGGCTGTGATCGACCCAAGCAGCGCGACTATCATGATGACAACAAAAACGAGCGGCCGACCGTACGACTTCACTGTATTTCTCCTGTTTCAGGGTTAGCGGAAGGAATTTGAGACGAGCCGGCGTCCACGGCTTGCCCCCAAGACTGCAACTTACGCTCGATCTCATCGCAAAGGGAGGCTGGATCTCTTCCCGAGGTTACAACAGTAACCGTTGCCTGGCGATAGAAGGGCAAACGATCCTGGTAGAGCCGGGCAAACTCGATGCGATCTTTTCGCAAAGGGCGGTCGTTGGCATGGTCCGCGCATCGACTCCACAGTTCGTCCAGAGGAGCTTCCAGAAACACAGATCGCCAGGCTTGCAACAACTCGCGATTCTCCGGCTGCGCGAACGTGCCACCGCCGAGCGCAACCACGGTGTCGCAGGCGAGTGATTCGGTCAGATCGCGCAGCGCTTTGGTTTCGGCCAACCGAAATCCGGGTTCTCCGCGGCTGCGAAAAAGCTCTGGAATAGAATGTCCCTCGCGGTTCTCGATTCTTGAATCCAAGTCCACAAAATCCCATTTCAGCCGCCGCGCCAACTCCTTGCCTAGGCTGCTTTTGCCCGATCCCATGAATCCCACCAGAAACACTGCGCGCGCCGTCATGGATCTCCCGGGCAGATTAAAGATAAAGGCCTACGCCCGGAATGATCATGTGATCCCCGGGGCCCAAGCTTATCTTCCAATTCCAAATTTTGTTGATTCAGCGCTTTCAGCGCTGCTTGAGGCGGATTTTACCACTGAATGAACGCAACACGACCTCGGATGCTGCCTGACCGGAGTTGCCGACAAAGGAACGTCCCACTTCTTCGGAAAAGCGTGAGTGTTTCGGTTTGAGAGGGAAATCGTGTTGTACCCGGCCGAGCACCGAATGCGCTCTAAAACCGGCGGATACATCGACGGGCACCAGGGCCTCGATATCGCCGCTATGCGTCGTAAACCTGTAGTCGCCGCCGGAGCCGAAATCGCCATCGTAGAAAATCTTGCCGCTCGTCGAATTCACCTGGACGAGCGGGCCAGTGACCGATTTTAAATGGACGTCGCCGCTGATCGAAGCGAGCTCTACGTGCCCGTTGCGAACCTCAGTCAGCGTGATCGATCCCCGCATGGTCCGGACGTGCACATGGCCGTTCTCCACATTGCGGATATTGACCGCTGCATCCGTGCCTTCGAGCGTCAAGTCGCCGTGCATGCGCTCCACCGACAGCGGGCCGGTCGAAGAATGCAGGTTCAAAGTCGCGTCCGCAGGAATTACTAGTTCATAATCCACCTGGCCGGTGGGCTGTCCCACGCCCTGCAACAGGTGCGTGGCGATTTCAATGCGATTGCCCGTTTGCTGTTGGTCGACCTCCACATCGCCCGATTTGAGCGTGGCCGTGACTATTACCGCATTCGCAGCCCCAGCCCGTACTGAGATTCCTCCATACTGTGTATCCACGGAAATATTTGAGTTGGGGCCGACAGTGTACCGATATTCCTTGATGTTCCCAGCAAACGCCGCCGCCGACAAACATGTCACCATTACCAGAGTTGCAACGCTGGCTTGACAAAAATTCTGTGGCCGAAGAACCGCCCTCTGCAGACTCACCATAAAACGCCGCCCCTGCGGCCGGGAACGCCGGTCCGCCCTTCCTCTACTGAATACGATCCAACGCGATCTGGTAAAGAAGTGCTTTCTGCTGATAAGCATCCATCAGGTGCTGCCGCGCGTCCGCATCCCCAGGATTTTGATCGAGGTAGGCCTGCGACTCGCGTATGTCTGAATTCACTGCCCGCAACTGGCTTTCATAGGTGGCCCGCATCGACGGAGCGAGCGTCGATACCTCGCTCAGAAACTGCTGATCGTCGGTACTGGCTGCTGGTTCGACCGGAGATTTTGCGGTGGAAGGTTGCGCGGCCGAGGCCATCTCGTCCTCGCTCGATGCCTGAGCCGACCTATGATGACCAGTCGATGCTGGCACCGGAGCCACTGTGGTCGCAGCGGGTGTCGCCGAAGATGGAGTAGTCGAAGAGGGCGCAATCGCAGAAGTCTTGGAAGCGACGGTTGCCGTGGAAGATGCCGGAGCCTGCAGTTTCGCTACCTGCGGAGCGGGCTTATGATTGACGATATAAGAGCCTGCCGCGACCAGCGCGGCCGCAATCGGCACCAGCCACCATGCACTCCAGCGCGAGGGTTGGGCTATCGGAACAAGCCTAGGCCGAGCGGGAGTGGCGTCGAATTCGCGCGCGTGTGACTCGTCGGAAGCTTCGCGAATTACGCCTTCAGCACGCAATTGCGCCGCGATCTGCGTCCACACGTGCGGCCCCGGTTCTTCGTTGGCCGCCAGTCGCGGAGCCTCGCTCGCGATCAGATCGAGGTCCGACATCAGACCCGAGCACTCTGGGCACTTCCTTACATGATCGTCAAATTCATTATGAAACGCACTGTCCGGAGCGCCGTCCAGCATCTCCGGCAGAACTCGCCTTACATCAGAACACGTCATAGCAACTCTCTCCCAAACACTGCCACTACCACCTCATCCAGTCTTGGCCTTTTCGGCTCTCATGAACTTCAAAAAATCACGCAGTTTCAAGCGTGCCTTATGCAACTGCGACTTGCTATTGCCAATCGAGCATCCCACGATTTCTGCAATCTCGTTGTGCTCGAAGCCTTCAATATCATGCAACACAAAAACTGTTTTATACCCGGGCGGCAGTTTGTCAATGGCCCGTTGCAGTTGCAAGCGATCGATCGAGCCGGTCAGCTTCACATCCTGCGTGCCAAACTCTTTTCTCGGTGCCTCGTCATCCGCTTCCAGCGTCTCTTCGAGCGATACCACGGGCAGCCCCTTTTTGCGCAATTGCATGAGGACGACATTGACCGTCATGCGATGCAACCAGGTCGAGAAGGCCGACTCGCCGCGAAATGTTCCGATCTTGCGAAAGAGCTGAAGAAATGCCTCCTGGGCGAGATCTTCGGCCTGGGCGGGATTGGAGACCATGCGCAAACATAGGGAATACACACGCCGTTTGTGCAGTTGATACAAGACCTCGAAAGCGCCCTCCTGGCCCTGTTTTGCCTGCTCAATCGCTTCTGCTTCAGTGATGCGTTGCTTCTGGTCGGTCAAGTCGCCTTTTCCGGCCGCTACCCGTTCAGATGCGGCTTCAAACTCTTTTCGTTGTACAAATTTGCCGAGTCTGTCGCGGAAGCGATCTCGACCAATCTTTAGTCGAAAGAATACCAAAAACCGTAGCTCGTTGGATGATCTCTGCCGCCAAAACGGCAACTAACTAGGCAGAGGAGATCACTTTCGTAACCTCTGTGTCGCGGACACTCCCGTCCGCTTGCACTGGCCGTTTCACTTCAGATAGCGGACAGGAGTATCCGCTCCACACTAGCCCTTCGCCGTGATCGTTTCCAGACCATGGCCATGCGGACCGGTCTCGCGCACCCGCAATAGGATTGCGAACGCCAGTCCGACAAATCCGAGGATCGAGAAAATCCACATACCCAATCCATAGCCTCCGGGATTATCCAGGCCCGCGTGCGTGTAATCGTTAGCCTTCCCAATCAGCAGGTTCAAAATGAAGAAGCCAATCTGCTGAATCAGCGTCATCAAGGCGTAGGCTGTTCCCAACCGATTCTGATCAACGATGTACGCGACCGACGGCCACATCACTGCCGGAATCAACGAAAAGGCAATACCCATCATGCACACAGGCACATAGAGCGAAATGTTCGTGTAGCCCATCAGCAGGTAGACGGGCATCAGCAGGATCGAGCCGAATATCATGAGAAACGCCCGCTTGCCAATCTTGTCGGCCAGCAGCCCAAAGAGTGGGGTGGCGATCATCGCCGAGAGGGGAAGCAGGCTGTTAAAGAATCCCGCTCGCTCATGCGCCAAGACCCGCAGCGCCTCCGAGGCGGTAACCCCGCCGTGGGCTGCCAGAATTTTATTGGTGAAGAAGTCGATGGCGAATGTACGAAAGGGAAAAATGGCGGAGTAAAAAGTAAAGCAGAGCCCAACCACGAACCAATATGATGGATTAAATCGAAAAATCTGCCCAAACTCGAGCTTGTCAATCGACCCCGCCTGTCCCAGTTTGTAGCGCGCCTCTGCCCGGCTCTCGAGTATCCAGTAAACAATGGAGCAAACGACCGCCAGCACGGCTGCCCCAACCGCGATCAACAGCGGCCCTTGCCAGCTCGGTTCGCCATTCGGCCCCTGAGGATAGAAAGCTCGATTGGCCCAGGTGGGAGAATTGTCGGCCGCAACCGACGCGAGGCGCGAGATTGTGAGATTGATTCCAAAGGCGAAGCTCAGCTCCTTGCCTTTAAACCACTTGGCAAGCACGGTCGTAGCCGTCACGATCATGGATTCGGCACCGAGGCCGAGCACCGTCCGTCCCGCAATCATCACGCCAGGTCGTCCGCGTGCAGCCGTGAGCACCGCTCCCAGCAGGCAAATTGCGGCAAAAACCGTCATCGCCTTCTTGGTGCCGATCCGGTCGATGACAATACCGCCGATCAGCAAGGTCGCAACAGCCGCGACGCTATACGAAGAATTCAGCCATCCAAATGCCGTCGCCGAAAAACCGAGCTTGTCGATGAAAATCCGTTCCAGCGGATTGATACTGTCGTAGATGTAGTAATTCCCGCCTATCGCCACCGCGACAAACAGCAGCACCATCCAGCGATAAAGACGAGAAGGTTCCGGTCGGGCAATCTCAGCCATGAATAGACGCATCCTCGGCGCGTATGGGCGCCCCCATGATATGTGTGGAGATGATCAACCGCACGAAGATAGCAGATTGCTAAGCGCGGTGCAGAACTGTTGGACAAACCGAGAATTCGCTTCGACTTGAGCGCCGGCGGCGCGGTCTACCGGCTCCCGACCACGCCGCGCACCGATTCGATCAGTTTGGCCGAGTCGTAGCCTATCCCGTCCTTAAACACCGTCTCAACCTTCTCGATGTCTTCGATCTGCTTGGAGGGATCGCCCTTGATCACGGCGAGATCTGCCTGTTTACCGGGAGCGATGGTACCGATGCGGTCCAATTCGCCGAGAAACTGCGCTCCGTTGGCGGTCGCTATATGAATCGCCTCCAGCGGACTGAAACCGGCTTCGACCAGCAACTCCACTTCGCGCTGATCGCCGAAACCGGCGATTACGCCTCCCATGCCGGTAGGATCAAGACCGGCCAGGAGCATCCCTCCGGCTTGCGAAAAAGCGTGTTCGAACTCCATTTCTTTCTTGAAAGCGGCTGCCCACGGCGACGAATCAGAGTTATATCGCTTGCGGATCACGGTAGTATCGCAGGCGCGCACCTTGTTATTGAGCACTGCAGTGCGGGCGTCGGGTGCCAGAGCGTCGAGAATTCGCTGCTGGATCGTGGGTCGTCCCGGAACCGACATTTCGAATACCGGCAGCGTTGAAGTGACGGCGACATGCCGTTGTACGAGGTCAACAATCATGTCGTGCACCGGGCCGGTTTGCACATCCAACTTGGAAATCAAGTCATAGTCGGTTTTTTCGGGACACTCGCCCGGCTTCTTCCAGGGATAAAATTCTGTGTCGACGAGCAAGCCGTGCTCCAGATCGTCAATGCCGAGCGAGGCTGCCTCGCGGAAGCCTACGGCGCAGAGGTGTCCGGTAATTTTCGCGCCACGCTTGTGAGCCGCATCGGCGGCTGCCCTCAGCTCAGCTGGCGTTATGAACATGTAGGCCTTGAAATTGTCGACACCCTGATCCAGCCAGAAATTGACGGTCTTGGTAGCATCGTCGGGCCCGGAGAGTTGGTGCATTTGCAGCGCCCAACTGCCCGCGCCCTCAAGATAGGGTCCGGTGACGTGAATATGGGGGCCCGGCGTTTGGCCGTTGTCGATCTGCTTCTTCAGCTCAAGGTCGGTGTAGGGCTCGAGAGCGCCGGTAGTGCGGATGGTCGTCACGCCGGCCGCGAGATACAACCGCGGAAAGCTGAATGCCATTTCTCCGAAGATGCCGTTGCCCATCGGATAAAACATATGATCGTGCATGCCGACCAGACCGGGGATCACGCTGTAGCCGTGCAGGTCGAGCACCTGCGCATCTTTGGGCAAAGTGGCAGAAGAGGCGTCAGAAACGGATTCGATTTTTCCTTGCGAAATCACAATGGTCTGATCGTCGCGCGCGGTTGCTCCTGTCCCGTCGATTACCCGAACGTGAGTGAGAGCCACTACGGGCGCGTCTACTTTCACGAAACTCCGCACGAGCGGCGAAAGATTTTGGCTCGACACGGAAACACAAGCGGCAATAATCCAAAGCACGAGAACGAAAAGTTTACGCAAGATACGGCCCTCCACATCCGGTGAGGATTCTACCGAAGAAACTGCGAGTGTGTGCGAACCGTCAGGGATCTAGTGGAAGAAAAAACTCCCGGTCGCCAATACTTCGCGACCGGGAGCTAGTAACTGGGAACTAACAGCTGGGAGCTGTTTTTAAATTTTCTCCGTCTTGTCGTCGTACTTCACCATGCCATTCTTGTCATTCTGGCGCTTCACGTCGTCGTTGGTATAGGTGCGTCCCGCCTTCTTGATTCCGCTCGCTTCAGCAGATGGGTTGACCGGCCCATTGATGTAGGTCCAATCAATGCGGGCTTCTTCCGATGCCCGCTCTTCTCGCGAGCGCTGGTCACGCGGATGCTCATCTTGGGAGTGCATTTCACGCATACGCTCTTCGCCAACTCGCGCTTCGAAGGGATGCGCGTCGCGAAACTGTTCCGCGCGCATGTGATCTTCCAGCATCCCGTCATGCATCGGGCCACGCATGATGTGCCCTTCGCGTCCTACCGTTTCTGGCCACAACCGAACCTCGGGCGTGATCAGCGGAGCGTCTCCGCCCTGCTCCCACACAGCCACGCTATAAACCGAACTGGTCGATCCTTGAATCTGGGAAAGGGTTGAGTTGGTCGCGCCCGCGATCAATCCAGTGGTCGCGTTGCGCGCTCCCACGGGGTTCGGTGAATACTGTTGGAAAGAGATCTCAGGCGTGGTGATACGCGGGATAAACGGCGCGCATCCATAAAAGCAACCAGAGTACGGAAGAGGTGACTGTGCAAACGCTGCCGCAGCCATCAAAACTACCGTCAGCAAAATCAAATAGGGTCGCATACTGCCTCCACAAGGGACTGACACATCGAGGTCTTCAGTGCAGTTTGCTGGCCAGTTGGCGCGGCGGCGAAACGGGCAAGATACGCGGAGATTAACGGTGCTCTCGGCCAAAGCACGGAGATTCGAGCCAACTAGCGGGAGCGGTCGGATGAAAACCAATGCGCACATCCTGCAACGGATTAGCCGTATCACGCCGGTGTCGCGCCGGCCCGGTCTCTCAACTCCCCACATACCGGGCATACAAACTCCGCGCCACTGCGGTGTCAGTCGTCCCCTTGATAATCGCCCTACCATCAGGAAACAGCGTCATCTCATACGGCTCGCGCCAGAATTTCAGGACAAACTCGTTGTGGCGCACATTGCCGAGAGGTTGAAGGCGCGAGCTCAGTTCCGCGAAATCTACTGGCCGCTGGCGCTCGTGAATCTGCACCGAATTTCTGCCGCACAGAGTGATATGCGGACGCCCCTCGCCCGCCAGATGGACGAATTCTCCACGGCAAACGCGGCATCCCGTGCGTGGACGATCCGCTATCAATTCTGCTCGTTCGTTGCTCCATACATCCCATGAAAGCAAAGTTCGTCGCAGCTTCGACCGCGCACCGACCAGAAATTTCAAAGCCTCGCTCGCCGCGAGCGACGCCACCAGGTTGACCGCCGAATTCAAAATGCCGGCCGTCTCGCAAGTTTCGACTGTTCCTCGTGGAGACTCGGGGAAAATGCAGGCTAGGCAGGCTGTTCCGCCTGGAATAACATTCATGGTGACCGCATAACTGCCGACCGCTGCGGCGTAGATCCAGCTCACGGAATTTTTCAGCGCGTAGTCATTAATTAAATAGCGAGTTTCAAAATTGTCAGTACCATCCAGAATCAGCTCGTGGCCGCCGAGCAGGGAATCGACGTTAGCCGGAATAAGGTCTGCGACATGCGGCTCGACGACCACCTGCGAATTGAAGCGCGCAATCTGCCGCGCCGCTGCGATCGCCTTGGGCACCGATTCGCGCGCATCTGATTCGTCGAATAGCGTCTGCCGCTGCAGATTGCTGGGCTCGACATAGTCGCGGTCAATAATTCGCAGGGTTCCCACTCCGGATCGCGCCAGCAACGTGGCCAGCACCGAACCAGTCGCTCCGCATCCCACGATAGTCACGCGCGCCCGCGCAAACTTTTCCTGCCCTTCCGCTCCGATCTCTCGAAACAGCATCTGACGCGAGTATCGTTCGTTATTTTGCCCGGCAGCATTCTGTAAAGCGTTATTTTCCGAAGTGTCGATTCCCAATGCGCTTACCTCAGCGATTACCTTTCCCGAGCGATCAAACCAGTATTATAGGTTCCGATCATCAAACTTGTTTCTGCGAGCAACGCGTGCCGCTGAGCGATTCATCGAACCCGAAAGTCCTCTTGTTTGGCGAACCTGAATTTCGGGATGAAATGTCGCGCGTGGGTGGTCGAGGCAACTCTTATCGCTGGTACGAAAGTCTTGTCGCTAATAAATCTTGCGGAGCTTTGCTCGGCTGGGCAGGTGGGGACATCCTTCGCCAAGCCCAGGTCAGGCTCTGCCCCTACGCGATCTATGCGGCCCGAACAGTGCTCGCGCTTCTGTTGCTCGTATGCCAACAAGCTGGCTGGGCCGAGGATTCGCCACAGGCCGCTCAACCAAACTCCCAAGCTACTTCTCAGCAGGAGGCCCATCCACAGCCGCCGTCATCGACTGCGTTTGGATCTATCACCCCCTACCTTGGCTTGACGGTCGATGAGATCGAACTCCCCGGCGTCCCACCCGAGGAAGCCACCTCGCTGCTCGCCTCGACACCATTAAAGATTGGCGAGCCGCTCACCAGAGAAAATCTCCACGACGCCATCCAAGCTCTTTTTGCGACCGGACGCTTTGCCGACATTCAGGCTGAAGCGACGCGTACTGAGACTGCCGGAGTCCGCGTGCGCTTTCTCACTGTCGGCAATTTTTTCGTCGGCATGGTGATCATGGAGGGCGTTTCCACTAATCCCTCGCCGAACCAACTGGCGAGCGCCAGCCGCCTGCAGCTCGGTGAACTCTATGTGCCCGAGAAACTTGACCGGGCTCTCGCTGGCATCCAGCGAGTGATGGAAGAGAACGGCTTCCATCAGTCGAGAATCACGCACAGTGAACAGCGCGACGAGAGCCAGCGCCAGATCAATATCACCTTCCATATCGTGCGCGGTCCGCACGCTCTGGTCGGAGAAATTGCGGTCGAGGGCGATGCCGGCTACTCCCAGGCCGAGATCGCGGAGATTGCCGGGCTACGCACGGGCGATCGTGCCACCTCCGCCCACATCACTCGCGCGCTGCAGCGGATTCGACACCGCTATCAGAAACAGGACCGGCTTCTAGCGCAAGTCGAAGTCGCGAGCCGCACCTATCGCCCCAGCCGCAACGCCGTCGATTATGTCTTCAAAGTAGACCGCGGACCCACCGTATCTATTGCCGCCGAAGGTTTCCACATCGACCATCGCGTCCTGCGCCGACTGGTGCCCATCTACGAAGAGGGCGCGGTCGACGATGATCTGCTGAACGAAGGCCGCCGCAATATCCAGAACCATCTCCAGACGCTTGGATACTTCGAAGCCTCGGTAAGCGTAAACCAGCACAACTCGCAAGATGGTAAGAACCTGCAAGTTGTCTATGACATCAAACCGGGAGACCGGCACAAACTTGCGGCGATTCGCATCTCCGGTAACCGTTTTTTTTCCGATGAACAGATACGGTCGCGGATGCAAGACGAAGCCGCCGGACGAATCTTCAGCCACGGCCGTTACAGCGAAGCCCTGCTGGAAGAAGATGTGCAGGGCATCCAGAACCTTTATCGCGCCAGCGGTTTCCGCCAGGCCGAAGTCACCAGCAAGCTGATTGAGAGATACCAGGGCGAGCCGTCGCTACTGGCGATCCAGATCACCGTCAAAGAAGGCCCGCAAACGCGCGTCGCGTGGGTCCGTATCGAAGGCAGCCACACGCTTCCCGAGGAACAGCTACCGGAAATCTCGACCGCAGAGAGGCAGGGCTTCGATGAATCCAGCCTCGCCGCCGACCGTGACACGATTCTCACCAAGTATTTCGACAACGGATTTCCCAACGCCACGGTCAACGTCGCCTACGTTTCCGTCCCATCGGCAGACAACTTGCCGCGCGTCGGCGTCACCTTCACCATTCACGAAGGCGAGCAGTTCTTCGTCAATCAACTTTTTCTCGACGGCCTCGACCACACGCGCCCGGGAGTCGCTCGCCGTGAAATCCGTGTGCAGCCCGGCGCGCCCCTTGGGCAGCAGGATATGCTCGAGAGCCAGCGCCGCCTCTACGACCTCGGCCTGTTCAAGCAAGTCGACACTGCGATCCAGAATCCCGACGGCACCGAGTCGCGCAAGAATGTTGTCATCACCGTGAATGAGGCCGACCGCTATACCTTTGATTACGGCGCGGGATTTGAGTTCCAGACCGGGCAGCCCGCCGGGAGCGGTCACCCACTCGGCGCAACCGGCATCAGCCCGATGGTCTCGCTGGGAGTTAGCCGCATCAATGTCGGCGGTCGGCATCAAACCCTTACTTTCAGGGGCAACCTAGGGTATCTGCAGCAGAGAGCGCTTGTCAGCTACGACATCCCCAAAGTGCTCAATCTCGACAAGCTTCGATTTACGGCAACTGCGCTCTACGACAACACGGTCGACGTATCTACTTTTACTTCCAAGCGACTAGAAGGAACTTTTCAAGTTTTACAAGTGCTTTATAAAGTGCAGGATCGCGAGCTCAGCACCTTCGCCTATCGATTCAGCTACCGGCGAGTCGAGGCAACCGATGTACAGGTCAGCTCTAACCTTATTCCTCTGCTTTCCGAGCCGACCCGGGTGGGAACGCCGAATTTCATCTACATACGCAACCGCCGCGATAACGACCTTGACACCACGCACGGCAACTACACAACTGTCGAAGGCGGCGTGGCTTCGAGTTATTTCGGTTCAGAGGCTGACTTCAGCCGCTTCTTGACCCGAAACTCCTCTTATTACACATTGTTCCGCAATCGCAGCTCTGGCCAAGGCCTGGTTTTTGCCCGCTCCACCACTGTCGGCATCGAAAACGCTTTTGCTACTACCGGTGTGCTTGACCCGTCGCAAACGCCGTCTCCCACCGAAAGCCTTATCCCCTTGCCCGAGCGATTTTATAGCGGAGGAGGCAACTCTCACCGCGGTTTCGGGTTAAATCAGGCAGGGCCGCGCGATCCCTTCACCGGCTATCCCATCGGGGGCAGCGCCGTGTTTCTCAACAATCTGGAGCTACGTTTTCCGAATGTTACCTTGCCATATCTCAACGATCAGATCGGCTTCACCCTCTTTCACGATATGGGCAACGTGTTTGCGCGTCCCCAGGAGATGCTAGCCAGCCTCCCGCGCTTTCGCCAGCCCAACCAGCAAGACTGTTTTCAGCCTGCACCAGCCCCGGTTTACTCGCTCTGCAATTACAATTACGCGTCTCATGCGGTCGGCGTCGGCGTGCGCTATCAGACGCCGATTGGGCCTTTAAACTTCGATTTCGGTTACAATCTAAATCCGCCATACTTTCCGACTTACACTAACGTCACCAGCAACGGGGTGGCTCCGCCGGTTGGGCAATTTGGATATCAGCGGGCCGGCCATTTTAATTTTTCGTTCACCTTCGGGCAGTCTTTCTGATGACCCAACAACGCATCCAATTCGATAGGATCCTATTTGAACTCATCAAGGGCTGCAGGATGTACCACGGATTTTTGCAGATTGTGAAATGTGGCTTGCTTGGACTGGCCTTGAGTCTCGCGCTGACCCCATCAGCCTTTGCCGGCCAGATCGTCGATCGCGTGGTTTCGAACGTCAACGGCCACGTGCTCCTACAAAGTGATTGGGAGCAAGAGGTAGCCTTCGAAGCTTTCGCAACTGGCCGCGATCCTGATTCCTTCACTACGGCCGAACGGGCTGCTGCGCTCGATCGCCTCATCGATCAGGAGCTTTTGCGCGAACAGGTTCGCCCCTCTCAACCCGCTCCCGCCGATGAAGTTGCGGCGCAGGTCGCCGAGGTGCGCAAGGAAGTCAGCAAGGTCCATCCCGATGCCGCCACTGACGAAGGCTGGCGCGCGACGTTACAACATTATGGCCTCACTCCGAGTGGGCTGGAGAAACGTCTCGGCGATCAGATCCAACTGATGAAGCTCGTCGAAGACCGTCTGCGGCCCTCGGTCCAGATCGACCAGCAGGCAGTCGAGTCCTATTACCGCGATCAGTTGCTACCTCAACTAAAGAAGGCTGGAGACCGCGCCGCGCCGCTGACGGAAGTTTTTGGCCGCATCAAGAATTTGCTGGCCGAGAAGAAGATGAATGAGCTTCTCACCGGGTGGCTCGCCAGTCTGCGCTCCGGCAGTCACATAGGATCCCCTCAGGCCAATTCCCGAGAGCAGAAGCGTTGAGCGAATTAACCCCCGAATCGCCGACTGCTCCATCGACTGATTCAGCATCCGGCCCGGTTCCTTCCGTTCGCCGCCGCATTCTCTGGAAACTTTTTCTCTCGTTCTGTCTTTTCGGCATTGTCGCTTTCTCGCTTCTCGCCTGGTATGTCACCACGGATTCCTTTCAGCAGCGGGTTCGCCGCCGGGTGGTCGTCTCAGTCGAGAAAATGACGGGCGGCCGCGTCGAACTTGGCGAACTGCACACTATCCCGTTTCGCCTCCGCGTCGACGCTCGCAACGTGACCATCCACGGTCACGAAGCTTCTGACCAGGCGCCCTTCCTGCACATTGACCGATTGCAAGCGCAGATGAAAATCATCTCGCTCCTCAGCACTACCGTCGGATTGCACTCGCTCGTGCTCGACCATCCTGTCGTTCACGTCATTACCTATCCCGATGGCAGTACCAACGTTCCCGCGCCGCATGTTACCACTTCCGATCAAAACGCCCTCGAACAACTCATCTCGCTCTCCGTTTCGCACATTGCGGTCGAGCGCGGCGAATTACTATGGGAGGACAAGAGAGTTCCCTTCGAGTTCGACGCGCACGAACTGGCGCTCCTTTTAAATTATTCTTTGTTGCGCCGTCGATACGAAGCGCACATCGCCGCCGGCAGCATCGCCACACGGGTGCAGGATTATCCTGCGTTCGTTTGGCGAGCCGATGCCTCCTTAGTTCTGGCTCGCGAACACGCCGACATCAGCAGTCTGATGCTAACCTCCGGCAAATCAGAAATTCAGTTCACCGGCAACGTGCGTGACTTTCACAATCCTCAACTAAGCGGGGACTATCACGGCCAAGCCGAACTCGGCGAAATTGCCGTCCTGTTGCACCAACCGGATATCCGCAAAGGCGACGCACAGTTCCAGGGGAAAATTGCATGGAACCTGCAAACTTTCTCGACCGATGGAGCCCTTCAAGCGAAGGATGTTGAATGGTCGAATCCGAAGCTCACAATGCGCAACGGACGGCTGGTCGCCGGATACTCCTTGACGCCCGATCGCTTCCATTTATCCGCAATTAAAGCCAACCTACTCGGCGGCGATCTTCAGGGCGATGCCGATGTTATCAACTGGCAGACTTCTCTCGTAACTTCGCTGAAGAGTTCGGTAGAGAATTCTGTGGAGCGTTCACTCGAGCCCATGCCATCGAGGCGCCACCATAAAGTCGCCAAAGCTTCTCCTGAAACTCTTCAGCATGGTTCGGTGCACCTGCAACTTTCCGGCTTTCCGCTGCTGCCAGCGCTCCAATTTTTGAGTTCAAAAAAACTTCCGCTAGATCGCCTCAACCTTAACGGAAGCACCAGCGGCACGGTTGAGATGGTCTGGGTCGGCTCGATCCAAGAAGCGGAAACTCGTCTAGGCCTAGGCATCGTTCCGCCCTCGCGTCCGGTTCCTGGCGAAGTCCCCACATTGGGCCAGATTTTTGGCGTCTATCGCGGCTCGCGCGATGAATTGGAAATGTCCCAGCTTCACCTCAATACGCCTTCCTCTGAGATTACTGCCAGTGGCAATCTGGCCGCGACCTCATCCCTGCGCTTCTCGGTAACCAGCCACAATCTCAAAGAATGGACGCCCCTTCTCGAAGCTGCTTACGGCTCGCCAAACCTGCCTTTCACGGTTCACGGCTGGGCCAGCCTGACTGGCAATGCGAGCGGCAAGTTGTCTGATTTCTCGATCAGCGGAAATCTAGAAGTCTATGATTTCGATACTGCCTTACCGGCGACAGAACGGGTCTCCGCTCGCGTGGTTCACTGGGATGCGCTCACCACCGCCGTTCAGTATTCCAGTCATCATTTTTCTGCGCGCAACGGGTCGCTCCTTCATGGTCACACTCTCGCTCATTTCGACGCCAGCGCTGCCCTGACAAATTCCGCATTAGAAGATAACGATCCCTTCGCTTTCCATTTTGATCTGCACAACGCCGACGTAGCGGAAGTCGCGCAGTGGGCCGGTGCGACCGAGCCTATCGCCGGTACGCTCGACATGTCCGCATCCGTCTCCGGCACACTCGCCCATCCCCACGGCGACGGACATCTCGAAATCCGCAACGCCTCAGCCTATCGCGTTGCCATCCCACTGCTGAGAAGCGACCTTCGCCTCGCCGATCAGGAGCTTCAGTTCAACAACATCGAAACGACTGTCTTCGACGCACCGCTCTCCGGCAGCGCCGCCGTCAGTATGGCGAACCTCACTCTCTCCAATCGGCTCTCGTCCGAAAACGCATGGTCGAAAACCGAGTTTCACCTCAGTCTTTCCGGACGAAACTTCGATCTCGCGCATCTGCCACATTTGCAAACCAGTCGCTTCGCAACCGACGGCATCGCCGAATTCACCCTGCGCGCCAGCGGCACGATCGAGCAGCCATCTATAGAGGCTCATTTCCATCTGAAAGATCTCGCTTTCGACAAAGAGCGTACTGGAGACTTCTATCTCGACGCCGTCACCCAGGGCCGCGAACTCACGCTCAATGCCCACTCCGATTTCGACAAGGCCGACTTGACCATTCAAGGCAGCGTGGGCTTAGAGCATGATTTTCCTGCCGACCTCAATCTCGCCTTTCACAATCTCAACGTCAATTCGCTGTTGCGGATTTATCTTCCAGGAAAAATTACAGGACAATCGCCGCTTGAGGGGAAGCTCCACCTGCGAGGCCCGTTGCGCACTCCTCGTGATTTAAAGGCGAGCGCCGAGTTCCAATCGTTCAGCGTCGAGATAGCGCACGTAAAGGTGCAGAGCGTCGGCCCCATCCGCTTCGAGGTTGCGGATCAATCGGTGCTTATAGAGAATCTCCACCTGGCCGGAAGCGGAACCGATTTCACTGCTCACGGCCGTGCACATTTGAGCGGACTGCAAGAGCTCGACCTGCGCGTCGACGGCTCCATCAACCTGACGCTCTTACAATCTCTCAGCCCGAAAATTCTGGCGCGTGGCAATGTCGGTGTAAACCTCACCGCAACCGGCACGCTGTCCGATCCGATACTGCAAGGCCGCCTCGAGGTCAAAGATACTTTTGTCAGCCACAACGATTTTCCGAGCGGCCTCAGCGATCTCAATGGCGTGCTGATCTTCGATCGCAATCGCTTCCAGATTGAGAAATTGAGCGGCAGCACCGGGGGCGGCACGATCGCTCTCACCGGATCCGCAACCTACGAGAGCGGATTACTTCAGCTGGATTTCGGTGCCACTGCCCAGGGCGTTCGCCTTCGTTATCCCCCGGGAGTAAGTTCCACCGCGAACGCCGATATCCGCCTTACCGGCACCAGCAACGCCGCTCTGCTAACCGGCGACGTGCTTGTGACCAAACTGGCCGTTACTCCCGGATTCGACTTCGGCGCCTACATCGAAAAAAGCAAGCAGGCTATCGTGCTCACTAATAGCGACAGTCTGCAAAGCCGCCTGAAACTCAACGTCCACGTAACCACCACTCCCGAACTCCAAATGCAAACCGCGATCGCCCGGCTCTCCGGCAACGCTGACCTCAGGGTGCGAGGCACGGCCGATCGTCCCGCAATTCTAGGTCGAGTGGAAGTTCTTGAAGGGGAAGTAACCTTCAACGGGACAAAATACAAACTGGAACGCGGCAACGTCACCTTCTCCAATCCTGCGCGCACGCAGCCTGTTATCGACCTGCAGGCCACTACCCGTGTGCGCGACTATGACATCACTGTACAATTCCGCGGCGACGCCAGC
Source organism: uncultured Acidobacteriaceae bacterium (assembly GCA_963822025.1). GTDB lineage: Bacteria > Acidobacteriota > Terriglobia > Terriglobales > Acidobacteriaceae > Acidiflorens. The sequence continues at coordinate 290,707 of CAWGFW010000007.1, forward strand.
GTCACTAACGGAATGAAAGTCACCTGGCAGTCCGAGCCGCAGCTTCCCGAAGCCGACGTAATCGCGCTCTTGGCTCTAGGCCGCACACAGGAAGAATCGGCTGCCGCCAACAGCAGCGGAGGTTTCGGATTCGGCGGGGAGGCGTCCAATCTGTTGATCAATCAAGCCCTCAACAGCACGGTCAATAGCCGCTTGCAGCGCCTCTTCGGAGCCAGCCGGGTCAAGATCGATCCACAGGGACTAGCCAGCGACACCGCCGTGGTCCGAGGCCCGCAGGTCACCGTAGAGCAGCAGGTAGCCAATAATCTGACCCTCACCTACAGCACCAACGTGACCGTGTCTAATCAGCAAATCATTCAAGTGGAATACAACATCACCCGAAACATCTCGATCGTAGCCCTGCGCGACTGGAACGGAGTGGTAAGTTTCGACTTCAAAATCCGTCGCCGGAAGAAGTAATAAGTAACAGTTTGCTCTTCCGCGCTTGACATAACTCGCCAAACCAGCAACCCTAGTTGTTTTTCACCACCAGACAAAAGAGCCGGGAAGGGAAGCCCATTTTGCGAGTACGAGTTTTTTATCACGACAAGTGTTTTGACGGAGCCTGCTCCGCCGCCCTGTTCTCCCGCTTCTACCGCGAACGCATCCGCGGTGATGTCGAGTTCGTCTACTCTGGACTGCTCCATCGTGCAGGCTCGCTCTTCGACGAGGACCAATTCGACGGCGACGAAAATGCCATCGTTGATTTCAAATATTCCAGTTCGCCAAAAATTACATGGTGGTTCGATCACCACGAGAGCGCGTTTCTTTCTGCCGCCGATGCCGCGCACTTCGAGCAGGATCAGAGCAATCGTAAATTTTACGATCCCGATTTCAAATCCTGCACCAGCTTCATCGCCATGATTGCTAAAGAGCGCTTCGGCTTCGATGCGCGTCCGGTCGCCGAGTTAGTCCATTGGACCGACATCGTGGACGGCGCCATGTACGATGATGCCAAGTCTGCGGTCGAAATGCAGGCTCCCGCCATGAAACTCACCATGGCCATCGAAGCCTCTACCGATCGCAATTTCGTTAAAACGATGATCCCGCTTCTCGCCTATGAGCCGCTGGCTAAAATTCTGGAAGAACCTTTCGTCGCGGCCGTGTTGCCTCCGCTCCTCGAACGCCATCGCCGTTCGATCGACATACTGCGCCAGCGTACGAAAGAAAAAGACGGTACGATTTTCTTCGATATCACTGACCTCGACCTCGAGGGGTACAACAAATTCATTCCCTACTATCTCCATCCCGATTCGATCTACAGCATTGGCTTAAGCAAAAGTTCATTCCGCGTCAAGGTCTCGGTTGGGTCGAATCCCTGGTCAAGACGCGAACCCACCGTCAATCTCGCAAGAGTGTGCGAACGCTACGGAGGAGGAGGCCACGCGCGAGTGGGCGCCATCTCTTTCGAAGTCAACCAGAGCGAGCAAGCCCGCAAAGCGGCGCAAGAAATAGTAGAAGAGTTGCGAGCCAGCGTCCGACAGCAGACATGATTTCGGACGTCGCGACGATATTTTATTTTGAGGTGGTGCGGCTTCAGCGATGGCGTTAGTACACGACATCTAAAAAGGTTTTTGGCCGCAGCCCTCAGGTTGTAACCAGGAAATCGCTTTCCCCTTTAGAATTGAACCGCGCCCATGCCCCGGCTACCCAAAATAATTCTCCACCCAATGCCTCACTTCCCACACCCCAGAATCGATGACCCCGCTCACATCAAAGGCGTGCGCACCGTAGCGACTCTCGAGTTTTCTAAAGGAGTAGTAGTTGTTCTCGCTGGCCTCGGCGTCTTCTCCATGCGCCACAAAGATATTTGGGGGGTCGCCGAAAGCTTCCTGGAATTTTTCCACGTCAACCCTTACCACCACTACGTAGGCGTTTTCATTAACCTTGTCTATCGCCTGAGCAACGTCCGGCTCTGGAAGATCGCCCTCGTAGCTTCCATCTATGTAATTCTCCGTTTTATCGAAGCCTATGGCCTCTGGTATATCCGCCCGTGGGCTGAATGGCTGGCCATCCTCTCCGGTTCCATGTACATCCCGTTCGAGGTTGCCGATCTCCTGCGCTGGGGCCCGGACCTGCTTCGCGTGGTGGTGGTTGCGGTCAATGTGGGTATAGTTCTCTATATGCTGATGCTCCGGCTGGAAGCCGCCAAAAAGCGGCACGCCGAATGTTTACAGCGCTAGCATTTCGGGATCTTTGGGGGGAATGGCCGAGATGTTGTATCTGTCGACGCTTTCTTTCACTGCCCTACGCCCTTAACCGATGGAAGGACACGCGGCGGCATAGTTCAAGCCCAAGGTTGCGGCCAGGTTGACCCAATGTCGCTGCTGATGGAAACTTTGCACCGCGTCTGTTGTGCTTTCGAACGTTTCGAACAGACGGCCCGCTTTTGTCCATTCGAGTACGGCCGCCAACTCGGGAGAAACTGCCGCAAGTTTAAGATCGCCATTCCGTTTGCTTGCTCCTTGCAGACAGCGCAGCAGGGTATCAACGCCCGCGCTATCAAGGCACTTCACCTCGGATAAATCAAAAACCAGATGCGGCCGATCACATTTTAGAAGCGGCTCAACCTCTCGAAGAAAGTTCCGTGCGGCCCCCTGAATCATGCTCACGGGCAACTGTTTTACGGCGACGGCCGCATCGCAACTGACGCAGGCCGATGCTGATAGCGAAGAGAAGTTGTCATCAGTGGCTGGGATCGAGCTCACCGGCACGCTGGCACCCTCAATCGCGGCGGCTTCTAAACTGAAGACATCGGGCAGGAATACGGATTTCAGCAAGCGAAGTGTCGAGCGCATGGGTGACTCCCGGATTCACTTTAATTGAGTTGGCCTTCGCAAGCTGAGCAGGATTGCTCAGTTCGCAGATGTCGACAAGTAGCAGTGGCGGCAGCGGACCTGAGCAATACTGTACAGACGATACAAATCCCCGCATGTGAGAATCGCAGTATTCCAGGAAGAATTGTCGGTTCCACTCCCCGACAAAAGGTAGGGTTCCATGTGGCTCTCAGTCAAGAATTTCAGAGGTCGACTTTCCCGCGCCCAGCTTGAATCGCTTCTCGTACAACACACCGCCGCCCTGCAGAGGTTGTCTCGACAACTTCTCAAAGTGCAGGACGAAGAGAGACGAAGAGTAGCGCGCGATCTGCACGACCACACCGGACAGACGCTGGCCGCGCTGAAAATGGCCGCCGCCAGTCTTGAGTACAAGCTTGCAAAGGGCGAGGGCACAGCTGGCGTGCTGTGCGATATCGCTGCTCTGGCAGATCAGGCGCTCAAGGAAATTCGCACAACCTCATATCTTCTCCATCCCCCCTTGCTCGATGAAGTGGGATTCGCCGCCGCGGCACAATGGTACGTGCAGGGCTTTGGTGAGCGCAGCGGTATCAATGTCACGTTGGACTTCGCGAAAGTTCCGGAACGCCTTCCGGCGGACATCGAAACCGCGCTGTTCCGCGTATTGCAGGAGAGTCTCACCAACGTGCATCGCCACTCCCAATCGACCAGCGTTGGCGTCTGTTTTCTGTATCACCCGGAAGCTGTCATTCTCGAAGTCTCAGATTGCGGACATGGCATACCAGCGGAAATGTTGCAACGCTTGAGCGATGGCTGCGCTGAAGTGGGCGTCGGTTTGGCTGGAATGCGCGAACGATTAGACGAACTCAATGGAGCATTGGAAATAAACTCCGATAGCTCTGGAACGATTCTGCGAGCCATCGTGCCCTTAACGGCTGCACGGGATATATCCGCCCGGTGCCGCGATTACGGAACCTTCCCTCCTCCCCCAGCGCCGCATTTTGAAGAAAGGAGCGCATCCTTATGAGCCGCTTACGAATTCTTGTCGCCGACGACCATGATGTTATAAGACAGGGCGTCATCTCGCTGATAAAGGAACACCTAGGCTGGGAAGTCTGCGCTGAGGCGTGCGATGGTCGCAGCGCCGTGGACAAGGCCAAAGAAGTGAAGCCGGATATTGTGATTATTGACATTGGCATGCCGCTCCTGAATGGCTTGGACGCTACACGCCAGATATTGAAAGACAATCCGATTGTCAGGGTCTTGATCTTGACGATGGCCGATGGAGATCGAGTGGTTCGCGAAGCGTTCGAAGCGGGCGCTCAGGGCTTCGTCCTGAAATCCGATGCTTCGCGCGACTTAGTTGCCGCCATCCATGCCTTAGGACACGGCAACACATTTTTCACTGCCCGAGTCTCTAGAATCGTACTCTCGGGATACCTGCAACATGTTCAGAGTACGAAAAACGAGCAAATAGCTCCCACCCTGACACCGCGAGAACGCGAGGTAATTCAACTAGTCGCGGAAGGCGAGTCGTCGAAACAGGTGGCAGCGCGTTTGGGCATCAGTCCCAAGACGGCGGAGACTCACCGCAACAACGTCATGCAAAAACTTAACCTCCACTCCATGGTTGAGCTGGTGCTGTTCGCCGTGCGAAACGGCATAATTCAGGTCGTCATGAGCGGGCCCGATTCGACAGCCGCCGAGCAAAGGGGTCAGAGCTCAGCGGCCTGAGGCTAGCCATCGCCGTACTCAATGCTGCTTTTGGCTGGCGCGGCAGATAACCTGCCAACATTGAAAGTGTAACTATAGATTTCAGCTAAAGGACGACCTCACGAGCGAGCGCATCCGGAGAATGCTCTACTTGAGAAGCGCTTCCCATTTCCTCGCGACAGGGTCGACTTCGACGATCTCGCCCGTGATCTTCGAGCTGCCGATCTTCAATCCGGCGCTACTCACTTCTTGTCGCCACAACTGGCCGATGCCTTTTGGCAATGAAACAGAGGATGGAAAAGGCCCTTTGCCTCGATCGCCTCGTTAAACCGCAACCGCCAGCCTCGCACACCCGCAAGTTCGAGTTCCAAATCGATCCTTCCGAAACGTGTCGGAGAATTCCAAAGAAGGATGTAGAGAACCGCTGGCGTCAATTCGCCGTGGTGGTGCCATTGAGCAATCGAAGTCGCGTTTTGTGGGTTTCGGGAGCGAGACTTTCGAGGCAGCGGGATCGTCCTCAGTGTTTATTGTTGGTGCGGCGGCGGCGCGCCAGAGAAAACCAGAGCAGTCACGAATTGGCGGCGATCCAAAGTCATGAGGTTTGTCTCGCGAAACCGAGCGACGCGGGTTGTGGCACATGAGGAGCGCTAAAGTCGCGTCGCGGCAGACAACGGATCAGACATTTTACTATTTGATTTGGCCGATAAAGATAGTTCATTTGATCGAAAAGGGAAAATACAATCTGTTTGGCAGCTCAGGATGGCTAGTGGTTGCGGATACGATCTTCTTGTATTTTTGGGAATTCGGAGTACCATGCTGTGGCGAGCGCTTTCGTTTCGTTTGAAATCGCAACTGGCGGCTTTGCTAAGAGTTTCGTTTCTCGAAGGGGAAGGACGCAGGAACGACATAATGCAGGGAACGACATGATGATAATGAGGCGTCAACGGCGATCGCAGCCGGGCGCGGGCCCGAACGGACAAACAGAGTCGGGAGGAAGCGTCACTCAGGATAAGCAGCAGGTTCGGTTTACCGCGATTCTGACGAGTCTTCAGCAAACGGGACGGGTCTCAGTAGATGCGCTCAGTGCGCAACTGGACGTTCTCGGTGGTAACGATACGGCGAGATCTCGACACTCTCGAGCAGAAAGGATTGCTGCAGCGTACCCATGGCGGAGCGGTGTCGATCGAGCCGCTCTTTTACGAGCCATTCCGTCACGACCGATCCTTCCTGGCGCAAGTGGAACGTGCCGCCGACGAAAAACGCCGAATCGGACGAGCCGCCGCCGCGCTGATTACTGCGGGAGAGACCATCGCACTGACGCCTGGCACGACGACGACCGAAGTTATCCGGAGACTTCCCATCAACTACAACATCACGGTGGTGACAAACACGGTCAACGTGGCGATGGAGCTTTCAAAGCGCAAGGATGTGTACGTCTTCGTTACCGGGGGACATCTTCACGGCGAATGGTTCTCGCTGGTCGGGTCAGCGGCTTTGCGGTCTCTCGATAACATGCTCATTAACACGATGTTCATTGGTGCAGATGGGATGGACGCGGGGTGGGGAGCGAGTTGTTTCAACGCGGATGAGGCGGAACTCAATTCGACGATGATGAAGCTTGCGCGACGTCGCGTCGCGGTGGTGGATAGCGGCAAATTGGGCGTGGTGGCAAATTGGCGAATCTGCCAAGCGGATGAGTTGAATATCCTGGTGACCGACACGGCAGCAACCGACGAGATGATCGAACCGTTTCAGAAGGTTGGCATCGAGATCATACGTGTCTAAGCTGATCGGTGATAGTTCATGCATCGTTCAGCTCATCAATCGTTAATTCATAGATCCTTCTGCCGATGAGCTCCGTCTTTCGTGACCGTATACAAACTGCCCTGATGTTGTAGATTCTAAACGAGACGAAGGATCAAAGTCGGCGACATGCGAGTTAACTCCGATTCCGTCCGATAGCGTGAGCTCCGCGCCGAAAATCGAGTCGATAGCGCGTTCGGTGAAGGCGCCGGCTGGGATGCAACACCAGTCTTCGATAAAGGGCGCGTCTTCCGATGACTTGAACGCTTCGCCGTTGGTGCGGACCACACGATGCGGACGCCACTGATATTCGACATTGCCGTCGGGCGGGGCTGCTATCGCGAGGAAGCGACCATTCAGAAAAAGTTCGCAGGTCAAGAGAAAGCCGGGACTCCACGCGGTTTCCGGCACACCGCGGCAGGCATAAGGCGGAAAGTGCTCGAAACGATTTCAGTCCGGCGAACCAAATAATGAAACTGTTCGGAAGTTTATACGTCCTAAATACGCTATTTCATAGACCAATTATGTTCTTTTCGCTAGTATTCGTTCATTATTGTCAAGGAACTCAATCATGAGCATAAACGGATATCTGGTCAAGAGCACCTTCGTGAGCGCTCTTGGAGGCCTGCTCTTTGGTTTCGACACTGCCGTCATCGCCGGCACCACGCACCAATTGACGCAGGTTTACAGCCTCACTCCGTCTCTGTTGGGATTGACGGTCTCCAGCGCTCTCTGGGGCACTGTTGCGGGGGCGATGACCGCGGGCTATCCGGGGCAGCGGTTCGGCCGGCGTGACAGTTTACGAATTATGGCTGTGTTCTACCTGGTGTCGGCTCTGGGCTGCGCACTGGCATGGAGCTGGGGATCGCTGCTCGCCTTCCGCATTCTCGGCGGCGTAGGAATCGGCGGATCGTCGGTGTTAGCGCCGATGTACATCGCTGAACTGTCGCCAGCGGAGTGGCGCGGCCGCCTGGTCGGTTGTTTCCAGATAAGTATCGTTCTAGGCATTCTGGTGGCCTACTTGTCGAACTTTCTGATTGGCCTGATGAACTTCGGCCTCGCGGAATGGCGTTGGCAGTTGGGCATTGCCGCGGTGCCGGCATTCTTCTTTCTTTTAATGTTGTTTTTCATTCCACGTAGCCCACGCTGGCTGGCGTTGAAAAACCGCAAGCAGGAAGCGCTTGAGGTTCTGCAGCTCACCGGCAATGAAAATCCCGACCGCGAACTAGACGCCATCATGGCCTCCATTCACCTCGAGCGTAGTTCAGTGGCCGAGCCGATTCTCCAGCGGAAATATCGGTTGCCGATCGTACTTGCTGTGACGGCTGGCGCCTTCAACCAGTTGACCGGAATCAACGCATGTCTGTACTACCTGAATGACATTTTTGCAGCAGCCGGCGCCAGTGCGTATTCAGCCGGCGTGCAATCCGTCACCATTGGATGCACCAATTTGATCTTCACAGTGATTGCCATGAGTCTTATCGACAAGGTTGGGCGCAAGAAGCTCTTGCTCACCGGAACCGCGGGCGTATGCATCTTCCTCGCTGCAATTGGGGAGATCTTCCGGAGCGGCACTCACCAGGGATGGCTGATCTGGATGGTGATGGCGTTCATGGGTTTCTTCGCCATCTCGCAAGGCGCAGTGATCTGGGTATATATCAGCGAAGTTTTTCCAACACGGGTTCGAGCCAAAGGTCAGGCGATTGGTACATCTACACTTTGGGTGATGAATGCACTGATATCCGCTATCTTCCCCGTTCTCGCAAAGAAATCGAGCGCAACACCGTTCTTTTTCTTTGCGACGATGATGCTGATTGACTTCGTCCTCGTAGCGGCAATTTACCCCGAGACTAAGGGCGTCTCGCTCGAACAACTGGAGCAACGCCTCGGCATCGCCAACTGATTTAGACGAAACCTTACATTTCGAAACCGGTCCAAAGCGTCGCCATACATGCCGGTTCCGACACCCACTGGATGCTGTCGGGATCGTTGGCAAACTGCTGATAGATAGGCGTGCCCGGACCCAATTTCAGTTCCGGGTAGTTGCGCGCATTTCGGATTGAAAGCTCCGAGAATCGATACGAAGGATTTGCCTCCCAGGTAACGTTCCGATCACGGTCTAGAACGGGAAACCAAGCGGGACCGTGGTGCGCCCGGATCGCGTCATAGACAAAACCGTACTGGCGATCACACCAGGCGCCGAACATCATGCGCGCATCGGGATCGGCATTAATGACGCTATGCACCCAAGCTGGGGGCACGACCACTTTATCTCCCGGCCCTGCTTTCACCGCAAAACAACGTCCCGGATCGTCGTTGGCGCTTTCTTGCGCATAGATGATCGCACTGCCCTCCCATATCTCGAACAATTCTGGAGTCGACCAGCCGCAATGGGGAGCAATGGCATGAATATGCCCCTGGCTGCGTACCGGCTCATCTCCAAGTTGTCCCGCGGCATAGATAACCACGCCGAATAACAGCATGCGCCGCTGCAGCTCGGCGCGGTGTTCGCGGCGGCCCACGTCCATTACGATCGAGTACACCGGGTCAGGACCTTGGCATTCGGGGTTTCGCAAACTGCGGCGGATGTCATCGAGACGGCGAAATTCGGGCGAGGGGCCGAAAACGTCATCATCGTAGCTGAATTGAAGATCGCTGATATGGCTATGCACACCCAGTTTTGGATCAAACTTGAAGGAAGGCCCTTGGTCTTCGTGTTTCACGAATCAGTCCTCGGTCTTTGTAAGGACAGGAGCGCCCTGAGTTTCAACAATGCGGCCGCCGAATCCACGGCCTTCGCGGAACTCGTAGTCGTGCCCCGCATCGCTCGGCCAGCAGGCGATCACGCGAATGGGAACGTCTCCTGTATTTACGATGCGATGAACGACTTCGCCGGCGACGTAGTGCAGGCTCCCGGGTGTCATATCCTCAAACCACGTTCGCCCCGCGCGGTCCATAAGTAGGAGTTTTCCCGTGCCAACGGCTGTGCCATAGAATTCGGCACGATTGCGGATTACATGCCAGTGCCCTCGGGTCATGAAGTATTCTCCGCCAACGCGACCGGGTTGGATTTCGGTAATTCCCCAGAACAAGCCGCCCTCGGTGCCGGGTGCGACCGGTTCCCACCACCAGACTCGATAGACTACTGTTTCGGGATCGAGTTGCTGCCAGGCTTGCTGGTCGCGAAAGATTCCTGTAAGTTGTCCAAGCTTCTTTTCCGACATTTTGAGCCCGGGGACCTGCAAGGCGCCGTCGGCCCAGTTCACGAACCCGAATAAAGGATTCATAATCGTAGAAATTACTGAGAGAATTTCTCGAATGCAACTGAAAAGAACAAAATTTTGATTATTTAATCACAAAAACGACTATTATTGCGACTCTAGTGCTCTGAAGCGACTCATTTTGTCTCTATGCCCCGCCCTGCCATTGCAATCGATTTAGGCGGCAGCCACGCCACGATCGCCGTCGTGAAAGGCGACCAGATACTCGCTTCCCACCAAATTTCCCTCGATTCCGCGCTACCGCTTCGGCCTGCACTCGATGGGTTCGCCGCCGCCATTCGCAAGCTGCTTAAAGAACTGCAGATGAACGCCAGTGGGTGCGAAGGCGTGGCGCTCGGATTCTGTGGACTCGCCGACGCGCGTACTGGACGAGTCGTATCGACCAATAAGAAGTATGAGGATGCGCCGTCAATCGACTTTAATGCGTGGTGCAAGGAAGAATTCGGCTTACGCTTTGGCATCGAAAACGATGCGCGGATGGCGCTGCTCGGCGAACGTCACGTGGGTGCCGCACGAGGTTGCGACAATCTTGTGATGATCACACTGGGCACAGGAATCGGCGGGGCGGCAATGATCGAGGGCAAATTGCTCCGTGGAAAGCACGCTCAAGCCGGTTGCCTCGGTGGTCACTTGCCGGCAAAAGTCGGCGGCAGACCCTGCACCTGCGGCGCGATTGGCTGCCTCGAGGCCGAGGCCTCCGGATGGGCCCTGCCTCTAATGGCTCGCGAGTGGAAAGGCTTCGCTGCGAGCAAACTGGCCGCACAGCAGAACATCAACTTCCAGATGCTGTTTGAACTCGCCGATGCAGGCGACCAGGTCGCAGCCGAGATTCGCGAGTACTGTTTGAAGGTTTGGGCGGCGGGTTCCGTGGGATTGATCCATGCATATGATCCGGAGAAGATCGTAATAGGGGGCGGCGTGATGCGCAGCGCGGCCGTCATTCTTCCCTACATTCAAGCTTACGTGAATGAACACGCGTGGACGCCGTGGGGAAAAGTCGAGATTGTAGCTGCACAACTGGGAAACGACGCCGGCCTTTTCGGCGCCATCCCGCTGCTTACCGGAAACGTGTAGATTCGCCCATGCCGAAACAATTTCCCAATGCCCAGCTTTCGCGTCCGATTCCAGGGAATGAAAATCTTCGTTTCTTGAATTTTCGTGGCCAGGCTTTGGAGGGTCGCGGCGATGTTTTGCTGTTCAGCCCGCCGGAGATTGAATCGCTCGATCGCGTGCCGCTGCTTCTGCTGCTGCACGGAGTATACGGCTGCCAGTGGAATTGGTGGTTGAACGGCAACATCGACACCGTCGCCACGGATATGCTGCGAAAGGGAACTACCGTTCCGATGATGATTGCCATGCCCTCGGACGGACTATGGGGCGATGGAAGTGGATATGTTCCTCACGCGGATAATAACTACGAGAAGTGGATCGTCGATGACATCCCGAGCTGCCTGCGGGAATTGTTTCCGCAATTGCATCCGGAGAAATTCCTTATCGCGGGACTCTCGATGGGCGGTTACGGCGCTTTGCGGTTAGGCATGAAGTATGCGTCGCGAGTGCAGGGAATTTCTGCTCATTCTTCGATCACACGGGTGGCACAGTTGTCGCAGTTCATTCCGTTCCCGACGCAGGCATTTCAGTATGCAGGCGAAGTCGATACCGACCTGCTGCACTGGGCAGCAATCAACCGTGATCATCTTCCTCCTCTGCGATTCGATTGCGGTACCGAGGACTCGCTCATCGAAGCGAATCGGGAGCTGCATCAGACATTGACACGCATGAATATTTCCAACGACTATCAGGAGTTTCCCGGCGGCCACGATTGGCCGTATTGGTCGGAGCACATTCGCGAGACGCTCGCGTTTTGTAAATTCATTCTTGCGTAGCGCTGGGACGCCAGCGGCCGATCTTCAACCGGACTGCGAGCAGGACTCAAAGGAGAGGACTGACGTTCGCGCAAGCCGCTACTTTGGCATTTCTTTCGCGACGGCCGGCATTGGCATCCGCACCACCTTCGGGTAATAGATGTCTTCATGCTCGAGTTTTTTTGGCTTCATGGTATTGCAGACATAAGTGAAGACCAGCTCCCCAGGCTTCTCGAATTCCGGATGCTCTTTTCCCGCATAGCAGAATGTGTCGGGATCATAGCCCGGTGATCCTTTCTGAAGCTCAGGGATGCGGTAGATCACTTCACCATCGGTCCACGGACCGATGAGGCTTGGGGCAGTGCGCAGCAGGACTTTGTCGGAGAACAGCGTGGGATCGACGTGCACCGCGATCCATTTCTTCAACTCCGGATGGTAGCGCACGGTCAACTCGGACGGACCGCCGCGCATGACCGTCTTCGCTTTCGCGGGAGTCAAACCCGGATGCCACTCGTCGTCCGAACCGAGGTATTGCAGATTCTTCTTGGGATCGTCGAGCCCAGAGAGCGGAATGCGGGTCAGGATCTCGGGACGGCTGCCATTCTCGTCCTGCGTAAAAATGTAGAGGTAGTTGCCATCGATGACGGTCGATGCAGAGGGATTGGCGTGAACGCCTTCCGGAACGAGGGAAAAGTAAGATACCTTCCAATCCTGCGGATTCTTTTTCAGATCGGTCACACGGGCCAGATCCGCGCCGCAAATCTCGAAGCCAAGCGCAAAAGCATTTGAATTCGGCCTATTGCGCACGCAGAGCAGCGTGATCCAAAGCTCATCGTTATGGTCGACTTTATGCTCTACGCCATCAAGCGCCCAATAGTAGGTGCCATTGTTCTGCTGCGGTTTAAAGAAACTATCGAAATTGCCTTTGGCGTCTCGTTTGATCGCATAGTCGATGTTCCATTTACCGTTCTCACACCGAGAAATGCCTAGGCTGTTATGCACCATGGCGGGCACTTCACCGGTGACGACACGCTTATCGCCATAGAGCGTGTCGCCGAAAATCCAGACGTTGGGTCCATCGGGCAAGGGAATGGAATAGGCGGCGTCTGCTCCGAGCCACGGCGGACGCAGGGGAAACGACGGGGTGCAGGCAGAGTCGCGGCCTTGTGCGAACACCGATATGGCAGAGAATAATGCCAAAACACAAAAAACAATCCATTTCACAGCCAATCGCATGGCAATCTTTTCCTTAATAGGCATCGCTTTGAGATTGAATAATCTTACACTCCGACGAAAGTGATCGGAAGGCGAGGCTGTTGCGCGAGGTTTGTCTCAGTTTTTGTCGCAGGAACTCGCGAACCCTTTCCAGCGCTGGGTTGGCGCCTTGACCCGTAGACAAAAGCTCTATATATGTTCAAATGTCTTACGAAAATAATTGGGCTCAGGGTTCTGGGACGGCAAGGTTCGGAATGAGGCCTGTACTTCGCAACCTGAGCCGTTGGCATATCTACCGCGCGCCCGGAGCGGTATCAGGGTACAACTGCTTGCGAACCAGCGCTAGCTGGGCGGAGACTTCATGAAAATTACTGACGTCCGCTGGACCCCTGCTTTTATCCCGATTGAAGCGCCCCTGCGCTATTCCGTCGGATCACATCCCGGATTCTCGCGCATTGTCATCGAAGTCGAGACCAACGAAGGAATCACCGGCCTTGGGGAATGCTACGCCGGCGCCAGCCGCGCCGGTCAACTCGCGGACTTGAAGCCGTTACTGATCGGCGAAGATCCCATGAACCTTGAGCGAATTCGCTGGAAGTTGGCGGCGCCGAGTTCAGAAAAGCTATTCGGTTTCGTCCTCGGTTTCGCCGGACTTGAGTTCGCCATCCTTGATATTCAAGGGAAGGCGTTGAAGCGGCCGGTATGCGACCTGCTGGGAGGCTGCATTCGGACCGAGGTTCCGTTCGCCGCTTATCTTTTCTATCGCTACGCAAATGACGACGGCGTTGGCGAGGTGTCGAACATCGGGCAGATGGTCGACTTTGCCAAAGAAGTGGTTAGCAAGTATGGTTTCAAAACTTTGAAATACAAGAACGGCGTGCTTCCACCGGATGAAGAAGTTGACACTTTCATCGCACTGCGTGAGGCGTTCCCGAAGCACCGCATCCGGCTGGATCCGAACGCGGTCTGGACGGTGACCACGGCCATCGACGTTGCCCGCCGTCTGCATGACTTCAACGTCGAGTACCTCGAAGATCCAGTCTGGGGGATGCGCGCGATGAAGCGGGTGAACGCAAAAGCGCCCTGGGTCACCTTGGCGTCGAATATGTCGGTGTTTGCTTTTGAGGATCTTGCCCCCGCCATCATGTCGGATGTCCTCGATGTTGTACTACTCGATCCACACTGGTATGGAGGCATTCATCGCGCCAAACTCGCTGGACAAATCTGCGAGGCGATGGGGGTGGATGCGGGTATGCACAGCGGCGCAGAGTTCGGCATTTCGCAAGCTGCCATGCTTCACCTCGCCGCATGTCTGCCGAACCTCGTGCTGGCTCCGGACTCCCACTACCACCATCTCACCGATGACATTATTGTTGGCGGCAAGATGCAATACAAGAACGGCGCGATGACTGTGCCGACCGGGCCGGGGCTGGGCGTGGAACTCGACCGCGACAAGCTTGCCCGCTATCACGAACTCTCCCAACGGCAGGAGATGGGAACCTGGACGGACGATCCGCGGCGGCCGGGTATGGTGATCACGCAGCCAAAATGGTAAGCATGAAAGAAATTCGCAAAGTAACAATGATCGCCCTCCTCATGGCGGTCATGCTGCCCGCGGCCGCGAACGCAACCGAGAAAACGCTCTGGACCATCGGGACCTTCGATGGCTCCTCCGGCGAATTTAAGAGCCAGGACATCAACTACGCCGATCCGAAAAGCGATCCCGTGTTCGTCGCCGGCGAGAGCCGCGATAAAGATTGGTATCGCTTTCAGCCCGGCCCTGCTAATGGGATAGCGGGCGGGCGCCTGCACCCCTTCACGGTGAAATTCCCGCTGAAAGATACGCCGCGCGGCGCGTATCACCTTAAGATCGCTATGCTGTACGAAACACCGCGTCTCTCGTTCTTACGGCTCAATGTTAATGGGCATTGCGGATATTTTTATTTCCATCCCAAGCTCGATTTTCGCGCCGGCGACTGGGAAGGCACGTTTGTTCCGCAAACCTCCACCGACGAAAAAACAATTTCCATTCCGGCAGCCTGGCTCAGGAAAGGCGAGAACACTTTTATCCTCACAGCAATGGATGACCCCGCCACTTCACAAATGTCGCTCGGCGCAATTGCCCCGGGACATACAGGTCTCATCTACGATGCACTCGAGTTTGTTCAGGATGACGCGGGGCAGTATGACTCAAGCGCCTTCAGCGCTCAAATTGAGCCGACTATCTTCTATCGCGACACAGTGGCGGGAATGGTGGAGTTGGTGGATGTCTTCATCAGCGCTTCCACGCTGCCCAGCACGGGCTCTGTAGAACTGCGAATTGCCGGGCATTCCTTCAAGAGAGCTTTTTCAACCAGAAATGAGTTTGGTGAAGCGCGGTTCAACTTTGAAGTTCCGCAATGGAGCGGCTCTGCCGAAGCCGCGGTGCGCGTGGGCAAACTCTCAGCAACTGCCGTAAAGATAGAGCCGGCAAAAAAGTGGACGATCGACCTGATACCGCACGAGCATCTCGACATTGGATTCACGGACTATCCCGCTAAAGTAGCCGAGCTTCATTCCCAATCGATCGACCAGGCAATGGAGCTGATTAAGAAGACGCCGGATTTTCGTTGGACGCTCGATGGCAGCTGGGTTGCCGATCAATATCTGAGTGGACGCAGTTCAGAAGCACGACAGCAATTTCTGGAGCACGTTCGCGACGGCAGCATCGTTATTCCGCCGGAGTTTGCCAATCAACATACCGGGAACGCTTCATGGGAGGGCCTTGCTCGTTCGTTATATGGCCAGCATCGTCTTGCCGGCGAATACAAGTTGCCTGTGGCCGATGCGGCGCAAATTGTGGATGTCCCTGCCTATACGTGGAGCTACGCCTCCGTGCTGCATGATGCGGGCATCAAGTATTTTTTGGCTGCAAGCAACAGTTGGCGGGCTCCAGTGATGCTGCTCGGGCGCTGGAATGAGAAGTCGCCCTTCTATTGGGAGGGCCCGGATGGCGGCCGCGTACTGATGTGGTACTCGCGCGCCTATCTGCAAGCCCACACATTGTTCGGCAGCCCATGGCGAATGGAATCGATCCGTGACTCGTTGCCGGTTTTTCTGCAGGCATATACGCGTCCGGACTATACGGCCAGTACGGCGATTGTCTTCGGCACGCAGCTTGAGAACACGCCGCTCGCCAAGGAGCAGAGTGAAATCGTTTCGAGTGTCAGCCATGAATATGCCTGGCCAAAATTTGAATTTTCTACGGTTCACTCCGCAATGCAAAAGATCGAGCGCGAATGGAAGGGCAGTATCCCAGTGGTTCGAGGCGACTTCGGCCCTTACTGGGAGGATGGATACGGCTCCGATGCCGCGCACACTGCGATTCACCGCGAAAACCAACACCGCATCGCAACTGCCGAGATCATGGGTGCTGCTGTTTCTTCGATCGATCCGCGAGTTCGCCCCGACAAGGCCATGCTCCGCGATGCGTGGCGCAACGAACTCACCTATGACGAACACACGTGGACATACGTTGGCGCTACAACCCAGCCGGAGAGTCACCAGAGTGAAGACCAAATCGCTCTCAAGCGCGCTCGCGTTGCGCGGGCTCGTGACGATATCAGCGAATCGATTCAGCGCGAGTGGGCACAACTCGAGGCGCTGGTAAAAACCAAAGACAATTCCATCGCGGTGTTTAACTCTCTGAACTGGCCACGCAGCGGCATCGTAGAGACTGACTTGCCCGAGGGGACTGCGCTCGTTGATCCCTCAACCGGCACCGAGATTCCAATCGAAATACTCTGGAAAGGTAAAGGCATTTCACTGCCAGGATTCGGCCCAGGCAATGTTCGCGTGCGCTTCCTGGCGGCTGGCGTGCCCGCGGTGGGATACAAGCTGTACACCATCAAGCCAGCCGCGAAAGAGTCCGTTGGGTCGTCCGCTATTCCGGCTGAAATCCGAGGGAACATCCTTGAGAACCAGTTCTATCGAATTACGCTCGACCCGTCATCCGGCTCGATTGCAAGCGTTTTTGACAAAGAACTGGGACGCGAACTGGTCGATTCGTCGAGCCCCTACAAATTTGGCCAGTATCTTTACGTGACGGGCGGCGAGAGCTATCCCGAAAACTCGCTGTACCGGTTTGGAGCTGGACTGAAACCGCCATCGTTGACGGCTCATCCGGCGCAGTCGGGGATGTTGCTCTCCGCGAAGAAAACTTCGATCGGGATTGTCGCGACGCTGAGTTCCTCGGCACCGAACACGCCATCCATTCAGACCGAGATCCTGATGCCCGATTCCGAGAAAGCCATTCTGATTACGTATCGCTTGCACAAGGAACGTGTACTCACGAGGGAGTCGGCGTACGTGGCGTTTCCCTTTTCCGTTGCCAATCCGGAGTTCACTTACGGCGCTCAGACGGGGTGGGTCAACCCGGCGAAAGACGAGCTAGCCGGAGGAAGCCGCGAATGGTACGTACCCACAACCTGGGCCTCAGTTTACAATCCCCAACTGAGCGCGGCGGTCGCTCCGCTGGACGCCCCTCTGGTCGCTTTCGGAGACATTGTTCGTGGCAACTGGCCCGCGGAATTCAAGCCGACGACAAGCGCGATCTTTTCCTGGCTCATGAACAATTATTGGGGAACAAATTTTCCTGCCTGGCAGGGCGGCGATTTCACATTTCGATACGCCATCACCAGCGACTCGCAGTTTAATCCTCAGTCGCTGGCGCGGTTCGGATTGGGAGCATTAACTCCTCTCGAACACGATGATCTTGCGGCTTCAGAGGATGCGTCTTCACTTCCCAGTCGAGAAGCAAGCTTGTTGGAAGTTGCAAATCCCGGCGTAACATTGCTGACGTGGAAACGCGCGGAAGATGGCGACGGAACCATCCTGCGGCTGCAAGACACTAAGGGTGAAGCATCGGAGATCAGGATTCACAGCCAGTACCTGACATTTGAACACGCGTGGCTCTGCGATTTACTGGAAGAGAACCAGTCGGAAGTCAAAACCGGGGGCGGCGATCTCAGTGTTCCAATCAAATCATTTCAGGTGCTTACGCTCAGACTTCGCACAGCACCGCATATTCGCCCGTACCCTACAGCGGGCGATGCCAAATGAGCATTGACTTCATAGGCAAAACTGCCATCGTTACCGGCGGCGCCAAAGGCATCGGAGAAGCCACGGCGCGCAAACTGGCCGCGCTCGGAGCGGCGGTGGCCATTTTCGACGTCGACCATAGCGCAGGGAACGAAACTGCCGCCTCGATCGCGAAGAGCGGGGCGACCTGCGATTTTTTCCCATGCGATGTCAGTGCCAGCGCCGAGGTCTCGCAAGCTGTTGGCGCCGCCGCGAGGAAGTACGGGGGCATCGACGTACTGGTCAGCAATGCCGGCATTCAACTTTACGGTGACGCGATAACCACTACAGAGGAAGAGTGGGACAGGTTGATGGGCATCAACCTTAAGGGATGCTTTCTAGCCTCGAAGTTTGCCGTGGCACAGATGCTCGGGCGCGGCGGCGGCGCCATCGTGATTGTTGGCTCGGTGCAAAGCATGACAGCGATCAGTAACTCGATTGCGTATGTTGCTTCGAAGCACGGCCTGTTGGGGCTGACGCGAGCGATGTCGCTCGATTATGCGCAGAAGGGAATCCGGGTGAATTGCGTCTGCCCCGGTGCGATCGATACGCCGATGCTACGCTGGGCCGCCAGTTTGTCGAATGATCCCGAGAAAGTGATCGAGACGTGCAATCGCATGCACCCGCTGGGCCGTGTCGGCAAAGCGGAGGAAGTTGCCGACGCGATCGTGTATCTCGCGTCGCCGATGGCTTCCTTTATTACTGGGGCGGCTTTAATGGTGGATGGGGGCATGCTTGTGCCTGCCGGCGGCATGGGCTTTCAAGAAGGCGGCACGGGAGCCGCAACCCACAAATGAACATCGAGGGGAAGACGCCGATCATTACCGCCACGGCTGCCGCCGGGGAATTAGTGAACGGAGTCGCCTTTGCAATTGACGGAGGCCTTGGCTTCTGAATGTCGCGCTGTGTCGCCGATGCCGTTCTGTGGAAGAATCGCCGCGCATACCGTCTTTCGAATGGCTTGGTCGAGATTACGGCGCTGCTGGGCGGCGGGCACATTGCGGATTTTCGTCTCTGTGGTTCTCAGCTCAATGCTCTCTGGGAGTCTCCTTGGCCGACGATCGAACCACAAAACTTTTCTTCGCGTGAGCATGCCGCACTCTATGGGGATGGTCCCGCTGGCAGATTCCTGAGCGGCTACACAGGACACGCACTGGCACTTGGCTACTTCGGTATGCCGTCACCGACCGAGGCCGCGCAAGGGCTTGCCCTGCATGGCGAAGCTGGCATCGCGGAGTGGAATGTGATTTCTGCGGAATGCAACAATCATTCCTCGTCACTGGCGATGGAAGTTTTGCTTCCAGTCTATCGACTGCATTTTCGACGTGAGATTTTTCTGCCGGCTGACGCCTCCGCCGTTTGCATCACAGAAGCTGTTACTAACCAGAGCGGCGACGAAGTCAAATTTCAATGGGTGGAGCATGCCGCTTTCGGTGAGCCTTTCTTCACCAGCAGCGACGCCACGTTGTTTGTATCGGGAACTCGCGGCCTCACCTGGCCTGCTGGATATGAGGGCCGCGAAATTCTCCGCAACGACGCTGAGTACCGCTGGCCGCATGCGCCATCGACTGACGGTGAGTCGGTCGATCTTTCACAACCCTTTGTGCGAGCTGGAACCGGCTTCGTAGCCGCATTGCTCACTGATGCCAATCGAGAGAATGCTTTCGTTGCGGTGCACAACCGGCGGCACGAACTCGTCGCCGGATACTCTTTTGATCGCACGCTTTTTCCCTGGATTGCGCTGTGGGAGGAAAACCGCGCGCGCGAGTCTGCTCCGTGGAATGGAAGAACCAGAGTTCGTGGGGCGGAGTTCGGCACCAGCCCTATGCCGTTGGGGCTCGATTACGCGCGCAAGATGCGCAGTTTGTTTGATACGCCCGTGCTGACCTCCACCCCCGGGGCTTCGCGCCTGGAAACGCAATACGACTTATTCCTCCATCCGGCGCCGCCACGGTGGACCCAAATCCAAGATGTTCGGCGATTCGATGACAGTCTTGTCGTGCGAGGTGATGGCACTGAGGAAATCAGACTCGAACGTGGGAATCGAGGGCGTTAGTCCCGCTACGGTAGGTCCTGAGCGTGGCATCTCTCCTTATGGATTTGTGCGCACATAAGCCTTGATCGTCGCGCAGCGCTGCCCTTCGGATGGACCGTGGGGCCGAATCACATAATCGCCAACCGCAGCAGGAATAATAAAGGTTTCCGCGTAGTGGACAACGAACGACGGGAACTTCCCAGACGGGCTCTCAACTACTGCCTCCCGGCCTTCACACAGATTGAGGACATTCACGCCCCCATTCGTAGAATGCTGCACTGATCCAGTGAACCAATGGCGCCGCGTCTCGATAAATTCACGTTCGTGAAGTCCCGTGCGCTCTTCCTGCCATCCGGGACCTTGGGCGACCGTTTCAATTACGTTGGTAAGATTTTTTTCGACCCAGGGCGTTGTCCGATCCCACTGAATATTTCGAAACCCGTGTTGGAGATGGATGGGGCGTGGAGTACCGTCCAGGCCAAGTCGTCCCCAGTCCCACATTTTGAAAGTAAAGATATAGGGGGTCGCGCTGATTTCAAGCACCATGCTGTTGTTGCCCGAGCAGTGCGGAGTTCCGGCTGGAATCAGGAAGTGATCGTGCTTTTTTGCGGGGAATCGATTGACGTACTTGTCGGCGTCAAATTGAATCGGGCCCTCTTGCGCCTGGAGCAGGTCAGCCATCATCTGGTTGGCGTCAATGTTCTCTTTCAGTCCGAGAAACACGCACCCTCCGTCGCCTGCATCCAGCATGTAGTAGCTCTCATCCTGCGTATAGTTCATGCCAAACTGTTGCTGAATGTATTCCGTCAGCGGGTGCACCTGAAAAGAAAGATTGCCACCATCCATGGTGTCGAGAAAGTCGAAGCGGATGGGAAACTCGGTTCCGAAACGCGCATGCACCGCCTCGCCGAGAAGTTCATGTGGATGCTGGAAGACGAGATTTATCGATGGAATCTCTACCTTTATGCCGTCAAAGCCGAGTAGCAGGCTGTTCTCCTCCGGCACACAATCGAAGCACCACGCATAGTTCTCCGCATCGCGCGGAAGATCGCAAACTTCTTTCATCCACTGCCCGCCCCATGGTCCGGGATCGAAGAAAGGCACTACGCGAAAAGGCCGATGAGCCGCAATCTTCAAGCCTTCGAGAAGCTGCGCGCCGGTGATCATCTTGGGTTGGTCGCGCTGATTCGTATCCAGCAAAAAATCAATTCTTGAAAACAGCGTTTTTTTCAAACGGTCGGCGACGCGCCAGTCGACAAAATATCCGCGCTTATACTTCGCCTGCGGGCGCTCCGTACAATTGTGCAAACCAAGGTTCGGAACTTCGCCGGCCCGCTGGCGCTGCTGTATCTCCCACCGCGCCATGTCGCAGTAGACGAGCAGGTCCCACTGTTCGGCGACAAGGGTTGCGCCTGTGCCAATTACGAGCGTTAGGCCCGACGCCTGGCTTAAACGATTTCTTTGTTTTGCGAGTTCGTGCTCGCCCAGGAATTCGTGGAGCTCGTACTTGCCCATAAAGGCAAACACCGGGTCGTCGCCCAAATCGCGCGCGCAAAGCGACAGGATCGCAGTTTCGGGCAAGTAACATTCTTCGGCACGCAGCACCATCTGCGGTTTGAGCGCGTCGACCAATTGCTTTTCAATTTCTTTTTCGAAGCAACCTGGATAACACTCGACGCAAACCACGAAACGATCCGGCCGCAGGCAAGCTTTTAGCCGCCGCGCAATGTCCCGCCATCCTACATCACAGCCATCGCGCGAGTCGGAGACTGGAACTACAGGACACTTATCATAGTTAGAAATATATGCCTTCGACATTTACCCTCGGACTTGGGTCCGTCCCTGAAAATATGGCGGCAACGATTTTTTGTTGCCGCCGTGGTTGGCCGTGCTCGCGTATCAGAAAATGAACTTCAGGGAGAGCTGGATCTGGCGATTTGTGCCACCGCCGATCTGAGTTCCATCCTCGCTGGCGATGGTTTGGCCAACGCGCCCGAAATTGGCATTGGGGGTGCAAATCGGCGGGGGCGCCAAAGTCGGCTCGCTGACTGCCGTGCAGATGCCGCCGTCGGGATTGGCGAAGTTGGGGTGGTTAAAGATGTTGAAAATATCCGCTCGAAATTGGGCTTTCATCCTCTGGCCAATAGGGAAGTCCTTCATGCCAGAGACATCCAATTGAAAGTAGGCTGGCGCCCGCAGAGCGTTACGCCCAACCGTTCCGAGGTTCTCACCCGGTGTCCCGTCATAAGCCGGATTGGGTTCAAACGCATTTATGTTGTAGCTCGTATTTGGCCAACTATGGTTGGGAATCCATAACGGAATGCCCGTGTAGTCTGGTCTCTCGGGATTGCCAAAGAATCCGCTGACCAGCGTGATGTTCTGGGGAAGACCAGAACGAGTTTGTAGAATACCGGAAGTTTGCCACCCGCCCAGTACTCCGCGAAGCAAGGGACTAGAGCCCTTTAGATCTGGCAGGCTATAAACCACGCTGCCGGTCAGATTGTTACGTACGTCCCAGTCTCCGCTGCCGTGATCGAACTTGGGATTCAGCGGATCCTCGAAGCCGGGACTAAAGACATTAACCATATCGTCGAGTTCGTGGGACCACGTATAGTTCGCTTCGAAGATAAGATTGCCAGCGCTTCGTCGCAGCTTCACCTGCAGCGAGTTGTAATTAGAACCAAGTTTATCGGCATCGATATCTTCATTCGCAAAATTCGAATTCGGACGAGCGTCGCTGAAGACATTGGCAGGGTTTGCGTTAAGAGGGTAAAAGTCAACCCCAGCCTGCATGTGGTGGGCATTGTTGGCGACATAATTGACCGTCAGAATCGTGTTCCGCGCCACTTCCTGCTGAATGCCGAATAACCAGTTCGTGGAAACCGGGTCTTTGGGATTTGTCGGGAAGGCGTTTACGTTTTGTGTCCCGGCGATCAGCGGAGGATTGGGCGAGGGATAATTGATCGAAAATGGGGGGTTAGCAAAAATCGCCTGGAAGACATTGACGCTATAACTCGAAAGCGCGGGTACATTAGTCGTGGTGGCGAAGTTAAAATGCATCGGATTGTAGAACAATCCGCCGTATCCATGAATGACGGTCTTACCCTTGCCAAAGGGGTCCCAGGCAAAACCGACACGAGGCGCTAAGTCGCCTTTCGGCGCGGAGTACGGGGCTTGGTTGAGCGGAAGCAGCGACTGCGTGGCCACATCGAAATTCTGCCCCTGGTTGGGACCCGTGGCCCAGACTGTATTGTAGTCATACCGCAGGCCAAGGTTCACAGTAAGTTTCTGATTCACTCTCCAGTCGTCCTGAAGATAGAAATCCCAATTGGAATTCCGGTTGCCGACAAATCCCTGGTATCCAATTTTTTGCAGAACGAAAACGCTGTTCGTTTCAAGGTTTGAGATGCTGGCGTAGTCGTAAGTTTGTTGCGGCCGGAGCCACTCATTATTCCGGTTAATTCGAATCTGTGGGCCGAAATGTAGCGTGTGTCTCCCAATCGTCTTGGATAGATTGTCGAACACTTCGAGATCCATGAACGGGGTAACCTGATTGAACGTATTCGGTCCGGGCAGCGAACCTAAATCGGTGAAGAAACCAGCAAACCCAACTAGAGGTTGGGGGGTATTCGAATTGGTATCGGAATAGAAACGGTTTACGGCGACGCTGAACTCATTCAGCAGAGTCGAATTAAAGGTATGCGTCTCGTCAAACTTTCCCAGTTGTGTTCGAAGCTTTTGGGGCGATAGCTGCCCTTGGTTGAGGCCATACGTATCGTTGGTTAACGAATCGTTGATGTTGTAGCGGAAGAAGACGCGATCCCTGTCAGAGATGTTGTAGTCGATCTTGATGGATCCGGTGTCCTCTCGAACAATACTGGGAAGAGCTGCTGGGTCGTAGACCATGTCGGAGCCATTCGCCGGAATAGCGTCCGTGAAACCAGGATACGCACACGGCGATTGTGGGTAAGGCGCGATATAAATGGCGGCACAGGCCGCAGGAAGAGGCGCCAACTGGGCCAGAAGAGGCGCCAAGGCAGGGGTTAACGCGATTTGCGATCGAACGTATGCGCTAACAGTATGGTTCAACGCGTTGATGAGAGTAACGTGAGTGCGGTCGCCTTCATAGTTCACGAAAAAGAAGAGCTTGTTTTTTACGATTGGCCCGCCCAAATTGCCGCCAAACTGGTTGAGCTTTAAAGGCTCAGGCCCAGTCGCAAAGTAATCTTTCGCGTCGAGGGCATCATTGCGGAAGAATTCGAAAAGTTCGCCATGGAACGCGTTCGTTCCCGACTTCGTGATGATGTTCATCTGCGGACCCAGGGAGTGTCCATTTTCAGCGGTGTAGCCGCTATTTGAGTAGTCAATCTCCTGAATGCTATCAACGCTGGCTCGCGTGATCCGGGCTCCTTCCTGACCCTCTGTATCCAGGAAGCCGTTGATATCGCCGCGCATCGCACTCTGGCCGTCCAAGGTGATATTCAGTCCAGTGAAAATGTTGTCCAGCCCATTGACGCTGCCCTGGAAGAATCCGGTCGAACCCACGGAGCCAGGGGCGATTTCCAGAAACTCACTTACGTCTCGCCCATTGATCGGCAAGTTCGCCACCTGGTTCGTGTCCAAAGTGGTGCCGTCTGTACTCGACGAGGTGTCAACCGTAGTCGACGTGCCGTTGACTGTGACGGTCTCCTGCGATGTCGCTACGGCAAGCGCCAAATTGACTCGGACCACGGCGCCCACGCTTAGCTTGATGGGGCTGCTCTTGGTGGTCGCGAAGCCGCTCATATTCACCGTTACCACATAGGTTCCATAAGGTATGTCCGAAGCCACAAAATTGCCGTTTTGGTCGGTGACCACATCCTTCTGAAGACCGGTACCGACGTTCGTCACCGAGACCGAAGCATGTGAAACCGCCGCGCCGGACACGTCAGTCACCGCGCCGGTAATCGTGCCGGTGTCGAACTGAGCGAGAAGCGGCAGCGAGCCGCAACCAAGAAGTACCAGCAAGACGATCAAACGCAGGGCGAGCGGGGCCCAACTCATTTTGAAAAACTGCACATTTCGCGTCATGGCGAGGTCTCCCGGATCCGTGAAGTTCAGGTAGAAATAAAGAGCGTGTAGGCCATCGGAATGCTAATGCCGCCCGTAAGCAATAGTCAACATTTTTCTTTCTTTTTATGCCACAAACGATCCTGAGTTTGTTTCTTTATGAGCCAAGCGGTGTTTATTTTGGCCCAAACTGGCCTTCGCCCGTCATTTAATTTATTAATTTATTGCTTTTGTGCGCTGCCGCTGCGATTCTCACCGCTGGGAGATGTCTGGCGCGATGCTGTACAGAATTGCCGTTCTCGTCGGGATTAGTTTTGCACTCGTTTTAGAAGGACACGGAGTTCCCGACGATCGAGTTTCCGACACTCAAAGCTCGCCGTTGCCTGGGCATTTCATCGATGTCACGGAAAAACTTGGCATTCACTTCCGCCAGCAAGCTTCTCCAACCAGCAAGAAATACCTTCTCGAGACGATGGGATCAGGCGTGGCCTTGTTCGATTACGATAACGATGGTCGCTTGGATATCTTTTTCGCTAATGGGGCGAGGCTCGACGATCCTACAGCGAAAGGCTCGATTCCCAGGAAAGACAGTCCGAAGTACTGGAACCGGCTCTATCACCAGAAACCCGATGGAACCTTCGAAGATGTCACAGAGCACGCGGGCCTCACGGGATATGGCTATTCCACGGGCGTTGCAGTTGGCGACTACGACAACGACGGATTCGAAGATCTCTATGTAGCCGGATACGGACGCAGTACGCTTTACCACAACAATGGTGACGGTACATTCACAGATGTGACTGCGGCGGCGGGCGTTGCGGGCTCGGGCTGGATGACGAGTGCCGCCTGGGTGGACTACGACAACGACGGACGGCTTGACCTGGTCGTTGCCCGTTATATGCAGTGGGATTTTGACGATATCTTGTGTGGTCGCCCCGGCAAAGACGGCTTCCGCTCCTATTGCCATCCCGATCTATTCAAACCGGAATCGGTTTTGCTCTTTCACAATGACGGCAATGGAAAGTTCACGGAGGTCTCCCATCAGGCGGGAATCGACAAACCCGGCAAGGGGCTAGGGTTAGCCATTGCGGACTACGACCGCGATGGCTTTATGGACATTCTGCTGGCCAACGATTCAATGCCGGAATACTTGTTTCACAATCGTGGCAACGGAACGTTCGAGGAAGTTGGGCTGCCTTCCGGCGCTGGACTCGATAGCAACGGCAACACCTTTGCCGGCATGGGCGTGGATTTTGCGGACTATAACAATGACGGCTGGCCCGATATCGTCATCACTACTCTCGCGCATCAGCGATACGCGCTTTACGATAATCTCAAGGACGGGACCTTCGATTATTCGACATCTGTCACAGGCCTCAGAGAAATTACGGCGCTGCATTCCGGCTGGGGTGTGCGCTTTGTCGACTATGACAACGACGGGTGGAAGGACTTGTTCATCGTCCAGTCGCATGTGATCGATACGATCGAGATGTATGATCCGAATGTGCGCTACCGAGAACCACCCTTGCTCTTGCACAACCAACAGGGGAAGAAATTTGTGGATGTTTCAGCACTTTCCGGCGATGTATTTCGGGAGGAATGGGCCGCACGCGGGTTGGCGATTGGAGACATTAATAATGATGGCAAGGAGGACGCCGTCGTCACGTCAAACGATGGCCCTGCGTGGGTCCTGCTGAATGAGACAGAAACTTCGAACCACTGGCTCACCCTCAACCTGGTAGGTGTGAAGAGTAACCGCGACGCCATCGGAGCTCAAGTAAGAGTCTCTACTCCGGCAGGCGAACAATTTGGCACCGTGACTACCAGCAGCAGTTACCAGTCCTCGGGCGATAAGCGATTGCACTTCGGCTTGGGTGGTGCAACTTCCATCCCTGAGATTGAGATCCGTTGGCCTAGCGGTATTCATCAGGTTTTGCGGGATCAAATGGCGGACCGTATCGTCACCATCACTGAGCCGTCGAAATAAATTGAAGGCTGCGGCCCTTGGACTTCTCGTGACAAAGGTGCGGAGAAAATTCTTAACCGGCGGTATATTGTTCCTCTCGAGCCTGATCTCCGCAGCTCATGCTTCGCCTCAGAACTCGAACCCATCACTGTTGCAGGATGCAGCTCAGGCCATGACTGCCGGGAAACTGAGTCGCGCTGAAGGCGATCTACAGTCTGTCTTACGCGCTTCGCCGGATGATTATCGCGCGCTCGATCTGCTGGGGGTCGTCCGCATCCTTCAACGGCACGAAACATTGGCCGAAGAGCTTTTCCGCCGCGCCATTCAGGAAAAGCCTGACTTTGCACCTGCGCGCGCACACCTTGGCCTGCTCTACGTGCAGATGGGGCGTCCAGAGGAAGCGGTTCCGCAGTTGCGCGAAGCCGTACGCCTTGACCCTGGCCGCAGCGATGCCTCGGGTGCTCTTGTGCGCATCTTGCAGGACCGGGCGCGCGCTGCATCTGCGACGGGAGACTCCCAAAAAGCCCTGGCACTGTTGATGGACGCCCGGAAATATGCGCCTGACGATCCGGATGTAAACTCCGAACTCGGAACCATGGCGCTGCAAATGTCCTCGTGGCAAGAAGCAGTTGAGGCCTTCCAGCGAACGCTGAAAATACGCGAAGACGATTCGCTCGCTCTTTACAGTCTGGGGCGCGCCTTCATGGGGCTATCGCAGTTTGAAGACGCGCGCCAGCCGTTTGCCCGGTTCGTCGCGCTGCGCCCGGACGATGCCTCCGGTCATTGTGCTCTTGGGATGACACTCGCTGCTCTGGAGCATGTCGCGGAGGCGCGGAAAGAATTTGATCGATCCATCGCGCTGGCGCCGGCGCAAAACGAGTCGTACTTCCGGCTCGGGCTCATCGATCTCGATGCGAACGATCTGGACGAGGCGGCCAGGAACCTCCACCAAGTATTGGCTCGTGAACCGAAACATGCGGGCGCTCTGTCGGCTTTGGGACGAGTGGCCTTCGAACAGAAGCGTTACCCCGACGCGATCAATCTGCTGCAGCAGGCGATCGCCAGTGACGAATCCTTACGTGAGGCTCACTACTATCTTGGCCTGACGTTCGCCCGCGTGGGACGCAAGGCTGAGGCTGAAGCTCAACTCCAGATTGCAACTCGACTGGAACATGACGAAGTCGAGCAGCGAAGGACTCTGTTCCGAATCCAGGATGGCACTGTCATCGATCCGCATAACTCACAGCCACAGAAGTGAATTCCGCGTTGTGAGGAATTGCGCAGGTTCACCGCTGCGATAAATGGGGAAAGACCTCGGAGTCACCAGTAGTCCGAGCCAAGCCCCGCTAGTTCAGTGAACACCCGCAGTCCGCTGGCGGCACGTGCGCTTTGAGAAATTCCGCCACGCGCTTGTAAGCGTCAATCTGATTTTCAACCTTGGCGAAGCCGTGGCCCTCATTCTCATAGACCTTGTATTCCGCGACGCCGCCGCGCTTCTTGATCGCGTCAACCACTTGCTGCGCCTCGCTCTTCGGGCAACGAGGATCGTTCCCGCCCGCCAGCAGATAAAGCGGCGCCTTGATGCGATCAACAAAGTTAATCGGCGATCGATCTTCGTATAGAGCTTTATTTTTTACCGGATCGCCCATGGTCGCCAGATCAGATTGCTGCAGTACCGGATCTTCATTCTGAATCTCGGTGAACCAATTCACAAAGGGCACAATCGGAACGCCGGCCGCCCACACTTCGGGAGCCTTAGTAACTCCCATCATGGTCAGGTAACCACCATAACTGCCGCCCATCAGAATAAGTTTTTTAGGGTCGACATAGCCGGTCTGTTTTATAAAGTCGGCGGCGGCCAGCACATCCTGCAAATCGCCGCCGCCCATATCAAAAAGATTCGCCTGTTGAAAATCCTTCCCATAGCCAGTCGACCCGCGATAGTTAGGAGCGATCACGATGTAGCCTTGATTGGCCATGTATTGCACGAAACGATTAAAAGTGTTCATAGTCTGCGCCGTAGGCCCACCGTGAACATAGACGATCGCCGGATGCTCGGGATTATGCGGCAAGTTATAAGGCATGTAGACGAACGCGGATATAGTCCACTTACCGTCCCTACTCGGATAGTGAACAAGATAAGGTTCGACCATATCCTCAGAGTGCACGCCTCCTACAAGGGAATGTGTAAGTTGATGCGATTTGCCATCGGCCAGGTTATAGACCCACAAGTCACCCGGCGCGGTCGGCCCGATGTGAGTATAAAGCAGCCGTGAACCATCCTGCGCGAAGGGCGAAGGCCGTCCGGCAACGTAATTCACTCCCTTAGGCAAGGGCAGCGCCCTGGCTTTCCCTGCCACAATGTCATACAGGTAAA
The DNA here is from genome assembly GCA_963822025.1 of uncultured Acidobacteriaceae bacterium. Taxonomy (GTDB): domain Bacteria; phylum Acidobacteriota; class Terriglobia; order Terriglobales; family Acidobacteriaceae; genus Acidiflorens. Next base: position 319,963 of record CAWGFW010000007.1, read on the forward strand.
TGTCAGTATTGCCATCAACGTTCGCCGAGTAAGTCAGAAATTTGCCGTCAGCAGAAAACTTATCGGCAGAAATTTCCCACTTATCGTTAGTAAGCCATCGAAGTTTCTTGCTTTCGATGTCAAGTAAGCCAACGTTCTCGTAGCCGTCGGCCGCGTTCGAAGTAATTAGAACGCTCTTTCCGTCAGGCGATACGTCATGGGCCGAGTAAAGATGCTCGCCATCATGCGGCGTCAGCAACGTACTCTGCGCACTCGCCACGTCGACCACAAACACATTCGAATCCGTTCCCTTTGCCTGCTCCTGCGTGTAGACGATAAACGCACCATCCGCCGACCAGATTGGAGCGACATTCATGCGGTCCTTGGCCGTGCCCGAAGTCAGATGCTTCACATCGCGCATCAGCGTGTCGTATACATCAATCTCAAACACCGACGAAGTCTTCGGCTTCACGATATAGGCGAGGTAGCGTCCATCGTGCGACCACGTAGGACTTTCCTCCGCAATCTCACGTGTATTTGTGAGATTCACGACTTGACCCGTCTTCGGCGACACGAGAAAAATATCCCATTGCTCGTCGCCGTCATAATCCGACATATAGGCAATCCATTTGCCATCCGGAGACCATGTCGGACTTGTTTGGCGCTCGTTGCTAATCGTGAGTTGCACCGGCCATCCGCCCTCGGACGGCACCGTCCAAAGGTTATTGCGTCCGCTCATATTGCCGACAAAGGCAACCGTCTTCCCATCTGGAGACCACGTCGCGCCGCCGACCTGCCGCGCCATGTAAAGTTTCTCAATCGAAAGATTCTTCTCCACCTGAGCATCGGGCTTGGAGGTGATCTGCTTCGGGTCGGTGATGGCCTGAGGTGCAGGCAGAGTTTGGGATGTTGCGAGGATACTCATTGTCATCAGCATCATCATCAGTTTCAGTACGACCATAACAAACGGAACGAGAACGCGCCTACTGCTTCGAGGTAGATTCGCGAGCATGGCAAAGTTTAACAGGCTCTCAGTTCGCCGATGGATTGAGTCTGGTGCTTGCAGGGCTGGCATCGAACTCGGGCCGCGAGGCTAAATCCTTGTAGTAACAGTACTTTCGTTACGAAGTCTGGGACCTTCGTGCGCCGGAATTGTGCGGTTTTTCCGAAATAATCAGGCTCATGGGGCTACCAGCAAACCGAGAAGGCGCATGCCCGATGTGCTCCAACCAGCTCAAGCCCTACCTTAGGGGAGTCACGGACTCTGTGACCGGGCTGCAATTTGACGTATTGAAGTGCGCGGTATGTGGAATGGGAGTCACGGATCCGGCCCCAAATCAACTGCAGGCTCACTACGCCGAATACTACGGGACGCGTCACGGGATTACAGCCCGCTTCTGTGATCGTCGCCGGATTGCACTTGTCACCAGGATGGCGGGGCCGGGGCGCGGCAAGCGCCTTCTCGATATTGGTTGTGGAGAAGGAACCTTTCTTCACGCTGCTCGAAAGTGCGGCTGGGACGCTATAGGCACGGAGTTGAATTCAGCGCCCGCACAGCGACTGGGACTGGAAGTCTTCAACAGTCTGGATGAATGTGCCGATCGAGGGCCATTCGACTGCGTTACCCTCTGGCACAGCCTGGAACATACGCCGGATCCCTGGGCGGTGATTGCTAACATTCAACGTCTGGTAGCGAAGGATGGGTTGATATTGATCGCCGTCCCAGATTTTGGGGGACTGCAGTCCGAGACCTTTGGATCGCGCTGGCTGCATTTGGATCTTCCGCGCCACCTCTATCACTTTACCGCTACATCCATTGACGGGATGCTTCATCAAACCGAGTTTGTTCCAGTCGCTCACTGGCACCAGGAATTTGAATACGACTTGATGGGCTGGTGGCAGAGCGCGCTCAACGTCGTGTTGCCGACACCCAATCTACTCTTCGATTTTCTGACCGGGAAAAAGCTGCGTGGGACGCTGACCGAGAGGATCTTCAGCGGAATATCCGCTCCATTCTTTTCCTTTTTCTTGCTGCCGCTGGTCTGGCTCGGGTCCTTCGCCGGGCGGGGAGGCACCTTGCTTGTGGCAGCACGAACCACGGGACGGACTGAAACGGGGCAGCGTGCCCGAGCGGCCAGCGCATCCGGAGATTGAAGCCGCTCGAAACTGCGCAGCGAGCCAGATCTCTCGATAGGTGTTTTTCCGCGCTACTCGATCGTTACTTCGTAGTCTCGTCCTTCCCATCGTGCGCCGATCTTCCAGTAGAACGTGAAAACAATCTGGCGCCCCGTGACGAGAGTGTCTGTCGGCAGGTCCACGTGCTGCATATTGCATCCACTATCGACGGAATCGCTATCCTGCCAACCCTGCCGGCGGTCGAAGCTCCAGTGCACGATCGCCGGTTCGATCGTCAGAATCCGTAGCTTCTTTCCGCAGGGCATGCTGCGTGGCTTATTATTGAAACGCCAGTTGAAATATGTCGCAGAAACTTTCTTGACCTGGTAGCGTTCCACGGTTTGCGAGGGCTGATCAAAAATCTTGCCATCTACCAACGATCGTCGCAGTTTGATGTACTCCGAATGCGCCCACACCAGCGGACACGCCGACCCTGAAGCTTTTCCCACAAACAACTCGCGCTCCGGGATGTCTTTCGCATCCCACACCTGTTCGGGAATCAGCCGGTTCGCGTCGGTCGAATTTTCCATCACGCCCAGCAAAGCTTCGGCGAAATCGGGGCGGCCTGCGGCCAGTTCGTAGTGCGCCCGTTCTCCCGCCAGCAGCGGCCACGGGCGTCCCGTGCCATTCCCATCGAAGGGCGAACCGTCGGCGTGCTCGCCATAGCCATCGCCGTTGTAGCGATACCAAGCCGGCCCCTGCGGAAGTTTCACGCGCAGCAGTTCATCGATGACCTTGATCGTATTCACCATTCGCGGATCGTCGGCCGCGCGTAATCCAAACCGCACCAGTGCCAAGGCATCGGGACTGACAACCTCCACCGCTGCCCGCTCCGAAGCGCCTGGCGCGCGATTCTTGATGGGAACAAATCCTTGCAGCGGCGAAGCGACGCCGTCGCCCGAGGGCGGCGGCGCGATGCGCACGTAATAGCCCTCGACCCCAACCTGCCGCGCAAGATCGGTATTGACCGCATATGTTCGGCGCTCAATGTTGAAATTCCAAGTATCGGCCAAGTGGCGCAAAAATTCCGCCGCCCGCGATTCGCCGAGCGACTCCGCCATATCCGCGGCAATCAACAAGGCAGAAATCTCGGCTGCCATGGTGAACGTCGAATAGCCGCCATCCTCTTCCCACCGATCCTGTTGTGTAACCGGCCCATTGATCGCTATGAAGGTCGCGGCTTTGCGTACCATTGGCCACCAGCGGCGTTCGTGGCCGAAGCAGCGGGGCGATTCGCGCCGCAACAAGTCGACCAGCAAAACAGGAAACGCCGTCTCGTCCATTTGCAAGCCATTCCAATAGGGACGTCCATCCAGCCACATATTTTGCGGCCAATGTCCATCGGCTTCCTGCGTGGCCTCGAGATAATGCAGGACGCGGAGAGCGTCATCGTGCGCGCCCGCGGCCAACAATCCACCCGCACTTTCGACCAGATCACGCGGCCAGATCAGGTGATAACCACCCAGGTCTTCGTCGCCCTTGTTAAAACCCCAGGGAATAGAAAGGCTGGCAATGATTCCGCCCAGAAAATCTTTTGATTCATGGACGCGCAGAACTGCCGTGCTGGCGCGATACAAATCTTTTTCCCGCGGCTTCTCGTCCAGCTTCTTCAGTGTCTGTTGCCAATTGCGCCAGTGCGAAACATAATCTTTGCGCGTCGTGTCGTAAGCGGTGAGCAGCGAAGAGACAACCTGCTGCCCGGCCTCAGCCCATATCCCGCCAAACCCGAGCGCCAGGATGAATTCGCCGTTACATGCGGCCAGATCGACTTCGCCCGTGAGCGCAATGTTTCCGTTTTCCGCGCGGTCGTACTCCCACGTCATCTTGAAATGTTGCGCCAAGTCTTGCCAGCTGTCGGATACGCCAACAAATCCGACCGAACGTTTGAGCCAGGGCGTCGAGCAGCCGAGCGCCAGTCCGGCGGAATCGCGCTGCGCGAAAAGCATTCGCGTGCCCTTGTATTCGCCGGCCCAGCCGCTGTTGCCGTATCCGAAATTAGCCAGATGCGGCGCCAGCAGCGCATATAGACGATAGTCACTGAGCTTTCCCTGGAGCGGCACGAAGCGAATTTTCTGTAACACGACATTCCGCCACGGATCGGTCAGCACCTCCTTCTCGATCCGGTAACGCCCTTGCATGCAGGTATTTGCTAGTTCATACGCGGGCACTCCAGGTTCGACCGGAAGATTTTGAAAGGTACAATGGCGTTTCTCCTCGGAGAAGAAGCCATCGCCGTCGGTCACAATCAAGCCAAAGTCGCGTATACAGGCTTGGTCAACTCGAGGAAAATAGATCTCATTGAGAATGCCGTGGCTCAGTGTGAACCAAACCCGGCTGTGCAGGTTCAGCGCAGTGCCTATGCCGGTTTTAGCGCTCGAAGTCCAGCGCGGTTCAATCCCGGGCCAGCCCGGTGCCATGCGAGGCTCTTTCCTTACAGGATCACTGCCCACAGAACGGTGCCGTCCTCACCCTCAAGAAGTTTGCCAGAAGATCAAATTTTCTGCTCGATTTCCGGCGCGCTGCGCAAAGGGAGCATGAGATCGTACTCGCAGGAAGCCGTCGTAACTGCTTGCAAAACAAAGTTGGTTCATCGGAAATTTACGGGGTTGTAACCTTCCATTAACATTTTCCCCATAAAACAAAGGGGCATACGTAAATCCAAAATCCAGAGGGGGCCTCGAGTGAACCATCGCATCGCGCTGCTGTTGGCAGGTCTTGCCTTCGCCCTGCCCGTCATGGGGCAGACTCAACTCAACGGAGCAGGCGCCACTTTTCCCTATCCGATGTATTCCAAGTGGTTCAGCGAATATCACAAATTGCATCCGGACGTGGAGATCAATTATCAGTCCATCGGCAGCGGCGGCGGCATCCGCCAGGTGCTAAACGGCACCGTCGACTTCGGAGCCAGCGATGGTCCCATGACGGATGAACAACTGAAGGAAGCAAAATTTAAAATCCTGCACATTCCCACGGTTTTGGGTGCCGACGTGCCAGCGTATAACATTTCTGGGGTGAACGCTGAGCTCAAATTCACTCCCGAAGCTTTGGCCGGAATCTTTCTTGGCAAGATCCAGAAGTGGAACGATCCCGCCATCACTCAAGCCAACCCCGGTGTCAACCTTCCCGATAAATCGATCATCGTGATTCACCGCTCGGACGGGAGTGGCACCACCTATATTTTCACCGACTACCTATCGAAGGTCAGCAAGGAGTGGGAAGCCGCCGTGGGGAAGGGAACGTCCGTGAAATGGCCCGTCGGTCTGGGAGGCAAGGGTAACGAAGGTGTGGCCGGCCAGATTCGGCAGTTGGACGGGGCAATCGGGTACGTGGAGCTGATTTACGCTGTCGAAAACAAAATCACCTACGGGTCGGTGAAGAACGCAGCCGGCAACTTCGTGAAAGCCTCCCTCGACAGCGTAACGGAAGCGGCGGCCTCGGCACCCCAAATGCCCGCCGACTTCCGCGTCTCCATCACCAACGCGCCCGGCAAGACAGCCTATCCCATCTCCAGCTTTACCTGGTTGCTGATTCCGGAGCAGGCGAAGGATCCGAAGAAGGGCAAGATCATCGCCGATTTTCTGGCCTGGATGGTCAACGATGGCCAGAAGATGACGGCGCAACTCAGCTACGCGCCGCTGCCGGCGAACGTTGCGGCGAAAGTTAAAGTGGCGATCAAGCAGGTTCACTAAAGCGTCGGAGAGGCCTTGGTTTTAGAGGCTAATCTCTGGCTGCCACTATTCCGGGTCTAAAATGGTGCGGAAGGTCGTTGCGGAAGATTAAAGTTAACACCGCCGGCCCGGAAAGGAGAGTAAGCCAAGACCGGGCCAGCGGTGATTCTGAAGGGAAATAAAGCCCCTCAGAAAATTGAGAGGCGCTTACAGCTCGTCGCAACAACCGATCGCAAAAACAGATGGTCCCGCGCCAACCGTGACGCGGGACCATTTCTGTTCCTACGGCAGGTAGTAGCGGAACGAGGTGAAGATCATCCCGTCCAGCCCGTTCGGCGATCGGCCATCGCCCGACCAGGTATTGCGCGTAACGTACGAGTATTGCGTGCCGTACTGGAACCTGCCTCTGGGCCCACTGTAGAAGCGATACCAGAAGCCGATGGTTCCCTCGATCAGCGCGCGAGTATCGGCCGTGCAATTGAGAAGCGATCCAGGCGCGAACCCGCCCGAGCCGGGCCCAACTTCGCTGTAGCAGCCGGTGTTGTTGAAGCTGGGTGCGCCGTAGCCCACATTGGCACCCGCGCCTTTATTCGCCAGGGGATCGAAATCATACGTCCGGCCAGCATACTCAGTCCCGCCATAGCTGTAGACATCAAACTTCTTGCTCTTCCACTCCAGCGTGGCCAGTCCGTGCAAGTTCTTGATCAAATGGATGGTGCCATCGGCGTTGATCGACGAGTCCGAGAGCCCTCCCGGGGCGTAACGTCCGATGCCGCTTCCGCCGAAACCCTTGAAACCAAGACTGACGTGCTTGCCGAGACCCCAGCGTGCGCTCGCGCCCACACCGCCTCCTTCTTTGGAAGCGTTGTAAGCTCCGGTCGCGGAAGTGGCGCCGGTAGCCGTACACAGCGGCGAGCCGGAGGCAAACTCCACGCAAGGGAAGACGCGGTCAGTGAAGCGATCCGCGAGCCCGAAAATCTCATAGTGCCCGAAGCCCGGGTCGAAGGCGACCTTGGCGATGATATCGGGTGAAGGATTGAAAGCGTAGGTTGAGCCGGTATTGTAGCTATTGCTCGCACCGGACTGCCCGACCAGAAAGTTGCTCGCATTCCCGTGTGTGGTCAACGTCGCCTGAGGATTCTCGATGGCGACCGCGGCCGCAAACTTGCTGCCAAAGCTCTTGGTCAAGCGAATTCCATACTGGCGTGCGAAATCAAAGCCAACGTTATACGACGGGTCAATTGTCTTCGGCCGAACGTCGTTGGTTTTGCCCATGTCATCGTCCGGCGAAATTCCCTTCGCATCCTCGGTCACCAGACTCCACTCTTGGCCGCCAAGAAAGCTCCATCCGTTGTCAAATCTCGCCTGGGCCCATGCTTGACGGAGACGGAAGGTGTAGCCGTCGGTTTGTGTGGATGTGGAGGTGACTCCGGCAGAGAGGAAATCGCCAGAAACGTAGCTCGAAAGATCCACGTTCTTCACTCGACCCTCGACAAAGACGGTCGCCTTCGACTGCCGGCCGGACCCGAAAAACTCCGACAACTGGCTCTGCGAAGCGCCCGGCATCGTGAGGGAGTTAAAGGGAGTGGGCAAGTCCGCGCTCAACGCGCGCGAGCGCCGTACGAATGCCGCTTCCGCATATCCGCCCGGGGTTATGTTGATGCCTCGGAAACGGATCGTGATCGGACTCTCCATCTGTTGGTTCAGTACTTGCGGCGCGTCGCCCGTCTGCTGCGGATCTTGTAGCGAGTAAACGGCATTCTTCAATTCCGGATTGCGAGAGGTCGCAGCGTTTGACGTTAGGTTGTTTGACAGCGAACTGCTCACCGTCTTGAGATCGGCTAGGTCGCTCTTCAACTCGCTTACCGTCTGTTGCTCTTGGCGAGCCTGCTTTTGCGCGGCAGTCGCCTTATTGGCTGCCTCAGTCGCCGCCGACTGCGCCTGCTGCCAGTTCTGTTGTGCCTGTTGCAGTTGCTGCGAAAGCTGCTGGATTTGCTGCTGCTGTGCGGCGAGTGCGTCTCTCAGGGACTGAACATCAGCTGCGGTTATCGCCGGTGGCACTGGATCGGCAGCCACGGGTTGGTGTTTCTTAGGACTCGTGGCGGCAGAGTCAGTGGTTTGCGCCCAAGCGCCGGCGGCGACTGCCGCCAACATCAGGGCCGTGAAAAGCATGCGTTTGGTTGATTTCATAAATCTAAACCCTCTCCTTTTTTCTTGACTCAAAGCTCGTAACGCAAAACACAAAATCGATACAGCAACAGATTGGTGCGAAACTACGAGAAAGCTTCCGCCACCGATGGTCGCTTGTGTGGAGGCTCGGGGGATGGTCATTATGCCATAAAGTCTATTGTATTAATCGACTTTATTAACATTACAGGCATTGCATCCTATGAACCAACCCGTAGCTCTTGCTGGCATCCGTTAAGCCTTGTGATATGTGACAGTTGCAGATTTGTTCGTAGTTGTCGGCGGGCCGGGCGTGTGCATCGACTTGCACTTCCGAGGACGAAAGCTTCCACCGGGAGCCGTTCATATTCCCTGATGGCCGATCTCCTGGCTGAGCCAGCCTGTCGCCACGTTGGTATACTATTTTTGGGTCGATCGCCGCTCTTAGTTGCCTCCGGACCGCAGCAAAAAGTTCAACCTTTTACGATATGGCTCGACAGATTCCCAACAACCGCTCCACTCTTCTCAACCGCGAAGCCTCGTGGCTTAAATTCAATTGGCGAGTGCTCGAAGAAGCAGGCGATCTCCGCAATCCACTGCTCGAGCGTGTGAAATTTCTCGCCATCTCGGCTAGCAACCTCGACGAATTCTTCGAGGTTCGCGTAGGCGGCCTCATGCAACAGCTCGAAGATGGGCACAACTCCACCACTCCCGACGGCCTTACCATGGTGGAGGAGCGCGAACTGATCAAGGACGCAACCCACGAATTCGTCGAGGAACAGTATTCCTGCTGGAATGAGCGGTTGCGGCCTGAACTGGCGGAGCAGGGAATTCGCGTCCTTGGCCTTGACGAGCTCGACGAAGAGGCGCTCGCCTTCGCCGATGAGTATTGCGCGCGAGAACTCGACCCGCTGCTGACACCTGTGACCGTCGATCCCGCGCATCCTTTTCCGCGCGTGATCAACAAAGCGACTTGCGTGGCGCTCTTATTGCGCCGCCGCCGCCGCTCTTCGCTCACCTATACGGGAGTTGTCACTGTGCCGCGGTCGCTGCCGCGGCTGGTGCGTTTACCGTCGCAGGGCACGATTGATTTTATTTTTCTGGCCGACCTTGTGGTCCATCACGCTGCGCGTATGTATCAGGGCTACGACATTGTTTCCTCGGCCGCCTTTCGCGTCACGCGCAACAGTAATCTTTATCTGCAGGAAGAAGAGTCGCGCAATTTGCTCGAATCCGTCCGCGCCGAATTGCACAATCGCCGCAAAGGCGACGCCGTGCGCATGGAGATTGAGTCTGAAGCCGATCCCGAGATCATCGAGCGCCTGGGCACGGTTTTCGAACTCGACCCCTGGCAGATTTTTCCGGTGAACGGCCCGGTCAATCTTTCGCGCCTCTTCAATATTTACGACGAAGCCGCGCGTCCCGACCTGAAATTTCACGGCTACGTGCCGCGCGAGTTACGCCTCACGGCGAAGTCTCACGATCTATTCGAAGAGTTGCGGCGTCACGACGTTCTACTTCACCATCCGTATGATTCTTACGATGCCGTCATGTCGTTCATTCAGTCTGCGGCCGAAGACGATCGCGTCCTTTCGATCAAGCAGACTCTTTACCGCACCAGCGAACATTCACTGATTGTTCCGGCGCTGATCACCGCCGCGGCACACAAGGAAGTCACCGCCGTCGTAGAGCTGAAAGCACGCTTCGATGAGGCCTCAAACATCCGCTGGGCGCGCGATATGGAAGATGCCGGCGTCCAGGTGTTCCATGGACTTGTCGGATTGAAGACGCATTGCAAACTTTCGCTGCTGGTGCGCCGCGATCCCGATGGCGTGACTCGCCAGTACGCGCACCTCGGCACTGGTAACTACAACGCAACCACCGCCCGCGTTTATACCGATCTCAGCTTGCTCACCGCCGACCCAGAGATTACCAGCGCCGTGCACGATGTTTTCAGTTTTCTGACCGCTTACGCGGAGCACCCCGGCTATGGTCCGCTCTTAGTGGCGCCGCTTGACCTGGCGGAAAAATGCCTGGGGTTGATTGAACGCGAGACCGAGCACGCGCGCCTCGGCCGTCCCACGCGCATCATCGCCAAGATGAACGCGCTACTTGATATCGATATCATCCAGGCTCTCTACCGCGCTTCGCAGGCAGGGGTCGACATCGAGTTGCTGGTGCGAGGCATGTGCGCGCTTCGGCCGGGGATTCGCGGCATCAGCGACCGCATTCGCGTGCGCAGCATTGTGGGCCGGTTCCTCGAACACAGCCGCATCTTTTATTTCGAGAATGGTGGCGATGCGGAAGTCTATTTGGGTAGCGCCGATTGGATGCCGCGTAACCTGCATGAACGCGTCGAAGTTCTGTTCCCCTTGAAAAACCCGCTGCTGCGCGATCGCGTGGTCCATGAAATCCTGGCGGCCTATCTGGCCGACAACGTGAAAGCCAGATTCCTGCAAAAGGATGGACGCTATCTGCGCTCCTGGCAATCGCCCAAAGGTCGGAGCAAGCGGCCTCCGCGCGGCGCAGCCGCCTTCAGTGCGCAGGATTTTCTTATCGGCGTGGCGGAAGGTGCAAAGACACCCGAAGATATTCCAGCCTCAATCCCGCCTCGGGCTTCTGCCCGTCGGGCAATGACGGGACGAACGTCGATCGGACGAGCCATGATCGGTCGAATTGCAGCCGACGAGATATGATCGGACAAGTCGTAATGGGAAAGGAATAATCGGCCGCAATGTTTCTATATTTCTTACGCCATGCGAGTGCCGGGCAAAGTTTGCTCTCCGCGAAGAAGGACGAAAAGCGCGGGCTCGACAAAGACGGCATCGAACAATGCGGATACATTGGCCGCGCTCTGGTGGCTCTCGGCGTGCAGGTTGACATTATCGTTTCCAGCCCGTTAAAGCGCGCGTCGCAAACGGCCGCATTGGTGGGCAACGAGATGGGTCACGAAGGCAAACTGGTGATGGAGAACGCGCTGCGCCCAGAAGCGACATTCTCCGAATTTCAAAAAATGCTGGAAAAATACGCCCGCCAGGATTCCGTTTTGCTGGTAGGCCACAATCCCAACCTGCGCGAGTTTCTCGGCCGCGTGATCAGCGATAGTGGCTGCGAAGCGGTGGTTGAGCTCAAAAAAGGCGCCGTTGCTAAAGTGGAAACGCGCCGTAATTCAGGCTCTCTTAGCTGGTGCATTACTCCGCGGATTCTCCGCGCGCTTCACGCCGCCGCTACCGAAAGTTCGCGACCGAAGACTTCACGAAAATAACCTCGATCCTTCTCGATCGACCAGACTTCCAGATCCACGCTGGCCTTGCCGCGTGGCGTCAGTTTCATTGACACTCTGCCGTTGCGCGCCGATACCGCAACTCTTCCCACCGACTGGCTTCTCCCCATATTCAAGGCGCGCGCAATCCGCAGCAGCACCGACGCCTTTGTCACATTTTCTTGCTCTTCCTGACTCAGCGCGTTTATTGGACCGTCTCCCGCCGTCGGCCGTGACTTTCCCAGGTAACGCGCAATCGATCCGATGATCTTCCGCTGCTGTGGCGTATAGCCGAGAATTTCCGAGTTCGCAATGATGTAGTAAGTATGGCGATGATGTCCGTTGCGGTTCACGTAGTCGCCCACTTCATAAAGCATGGCCGCAGCGGACAGCCATTCGCGATATTCCGGCGGCAGATGATGAACGGATTTCAACGAGGAAAACAGCAGCAAAGCCGCGTCGCGCACGTGCAAGGCATGATGCATGTCGACGCGATAATGTTCCACCGCGCGTTTGATCGACTCCCAGCGCTCCGATTCGATCGCGCGTCCGGATCGCGTGCTGCGATCGTAGTCCGCTGCCATCTGCGCCAGGATGCCGTCGCGCAGCCCCAATGACGAATAGCGAAATCCGGCAAGATGGCAACGCTCCAGCAACTCCGCATAGGCCATCGCTCCCGCGCAAATAATTTCAGCGCGCCGGGGGCCGATCCCGGGAATCTTCTGCCGTTGCTCCAGCGACAAATGCGAAATTTGTTTCGCGAGCCACCGAATCATGTCGCGAGTGGCATAACTCCGCTTGCCGTGGGTTAGAGCGTGGTTCTTCTTTGACCGAGCCATACGGTTCGCCGCGCCCACCAGAGCGGCGGCCGTGCCGGACGTGGCGATTACCGCGCCCACCCGTGCAGCCTTGATTCGATCTTGAATGCGCGTAATTTCGCGCGCCACAAATTCCTGCAATCGTTTTAATTCGCTTTTGCGTGGCGGATCGTGCTTTAGGAATTCGCCCGTCAGACGCACCGCCCCCAGCGGCAAGCTCACCGTATCCCGCAGGTGTCCGCCGCGCGACAGCGTAACTTCACAACTGCCGCCGCCGAGGTCCAGCAGCAGAACGCTGCGCGCGCCCAGTCGCCCGGCCGAAACGATTCCGAGATGAATGAGGCGCGCTTCCTCGAGCCCCGAAATAATTTCAATCGTCCACCCGGTTGTCGATCGCACCCACTCTACAAATGCGCGCGAATTGCGAGCGTCGCGCAGCGCCGCGGTCGCGACTACTTTCACCGAATCCGTCACGCATTCCTGTATGGCCCGATTGAAACGGCGCAGCACGCGCACCGTTTCCGACATCGCCTCCGGTGAAAGCAATCCTCCGCTGAAAACGCCTTCTCCCAGGCGGGTGACTTCGCGGTCTTCGTGGATCTCTTTCAGCCGCCCGCCCTGCAAGCCGCGAAATCTTCAGGCGGACAGAGTTGGAGCCGATGTCGATGGCGGCAAAGGTAGGCATCGAGTGACGATCGAAGTTGAACCATCAGTATTCTCACACACGGGTTGATTCGCGCAAACTTGTGCGCTTCACGGTGGTGTTCTCATTTGTTTTTTTCACCACGGAGGCACGGAGACACGGAGAAAAACAACTACATGGGAGAACCATTCTCTTGTGGTTTCGCGGGTGAAAAGGGAAAGACGGAGAATTTGCGGCCGACCGGGAGTTTACTGTTTAGGGCAATAATTGACTTGACTCATCCAATGGAGTAGGGTGAGCATTGAATCAATTATGCCGGGAAAGGTAAAGAAATGTTTTCCCGACAGCCCTTGGAGCAGGAGCCTTTATTTGGCTTGCCTGTTCCAGTTGAACCGGAGGAATGGATGGCCACTTTTCATATTTACGGGGACGAAAGCGGGAAACTACATCAGTCCGAATACACATCGTTTTGCGGTTATGTTGCGCACATTTCCCTGTGGCAAGGATTTGCGGCAGCATGGAATAACGGACGATTTAGATGGCAAGTCCCTCCACTTCACATGGCGCGCATAATGTTCCCGGACAGCAAGGACGATGAATGGAAAAAGGTCAAGGCCGATTGGGGAACATCATGGGAGACGAAGCGAGATGCAATGCTCCTTGAGTTCGCGCAGTTAGTGAGACATTCGGGAGCTGTTTGCGTTGGGGCTATTGTTGATTCCAAGCATTTTAAACTCGTAGCTGATAGGGAGCCTGATTTCAAAAAGCTCTATAAAGACCCGATCTACATGGCGCTCCATACGTTTGTAATGCGCGGTATAGACAAGACGGAAATCGTCGATAAACACTCGCCTATAGGTGTCGTGGTCGATGAAGACGAAGAATTTGCAGTTGGGGTGTACCAACATTTCTGTGGACTCAGAAGAAACCTTGATGAACAAATAAAAAAGACACATGACAAAACGATTAGCGACAGCATCGCAAGGTTCAGGGAGCGCATTCACGCGATTTCATTTGTGAATGACGCTTCTTATCCCGGAGTACAGGCGGCAGATATGATTGCTTATGAGGCGCGCAGGATGATGGTGGAGCGGGCGAAGAATCCTGATTTCACATCTGAGCTTTACGACGAACTAACATTCCTTCGCCAGCATCAGCCGAAGTTCTATACGCTGGAGGTTATTGATGACTGTCAGGCTAGTCTCAAGGAGGCAATTGCTAATGGGCTCATCACAGTCTGAGGCGGAAAAATTTGACACCGTAGTGCGCACACTGCTCTCCGTTTCTCATGAAGAGATTAAAAAACGCGATGAGGAATGGAAACGCAGGCGTGCAAAGGGGAAGCGGGCTAAGACTTTGCCCGCTTCCCGCGCTTCAAAGACCAAGGTTTAGTTAATCGTACCGGCTCCCTCCTTGCCGGTTAGTTGGGCGAACGTAAGGCGCTTGCCGACTAAGTTGGAAATCGCCTTATCGAATCGGTCGGAATCTGATACGGGTTTGGTTTTAGTAGCTCGGTTGTTGTAGCGGAACGATTGCTCGTCAAGGTAGCGGAACAAATGGAACGGCTCGACAGCAACATAAGTACCAGACAACCCGCGCTTAAGCAACGACCAGAAGTTCTCAAGGCCGTTAGTGTGTACGCGGCCATTTACGTATCGCAGAGCATGGTCGACAATCTGGTGCTCATACTCGCTTGCCAGTCCCTTGTATGCTCCGAATTCATCGGTAAACAGCGCGGTTCCGACCTCCACGTTTTCTTTCACGGCACTGTGCAGAGTCTTTTGCTTGCGATCCGCGATGATCTTGGTTCGCACTTTCCCACCACGCTCCAAGATTCCCATGACCATAATTTTGTCATCGGTATTGCGGCCACCACCAGTGATGCGGCGGGCATGAACATTCTTGTGCATGTTGCGAGCTTTTCCGCCGATGAAAGTTTCGTCCGCCTCTACTTCGCCAGAGAATTTCGATCCGAGAGTTTCATCCTGCATCGCCAGTCGAATGCGGTGAAGCATGAACCAAGCCGACTTCTGAGTAACCTTCACGTCGCGTGCGATCTCGTAAGAACTGATTCCGTTTTTGCAGTTGGTAACGAGCCAAGTTGCGGTCATCCATTTATCCAAAGGAATCGCAGAATCCTCCATGACAGTTCCGACTTTAATGGAGAACTGGCGCTTAGAATGATGAGCGCTGCACTGCCAAATACGACGTTCGGCATGGAATTTGACCTTATCCGACCCGCAAGTAGGGCAGAGCACGCGACCGTTCGGCCATCGCCGTATCGCCAAGTAATCAATGCAGTTATCATGGTTTGCAAAGTAGACAATAGCTTCTTGCAGGCTTTTCGGTTCTGGCATCATTTCCGGCATGGTCTTATTCTCCATGCCTTAGAATGTAGCATTTAACTGTGGATGAGTCAAGTAAATTATTGCCCTGTTTAGTACCCCCACCCCCCTCCCCCCTGGTCTATAGGAATCATGGGCTTGGCGGGAATTTTCTGCTTTGGTCTTTGAATAATAAGGACTTATATCAAAGTATTCTGGAATAAGGACTTAAGGAAAATAGCTTTACCGCGCTCCCAATTTGGGAACTGGTGGAGAGCTTTCAGGGTGCTACCTGGCTTTTCAAAGAGCTGCCCGGAAATGGCTCTCGTGCGGCAGCATCGTGCGGACTGAATGTCCGTCCCTGGAGACGGGTGCACGCCTGTCTTAGCCAATCCGATTTCATTTTCGCGGATGGCGCGTGGGATGTCTGTGAGGGCGATCACTTCCTGGATGTGATGAATCGGTGGGATGCGCTTACGATGTGATCCGGTGTCGGCGGTTCGGAGAATCCCGCCCTTCGCTTCGCGATAGGACGGGCCGCCCGGGGACGGCGTCTGAACGTCCCCACTTAAGCCAAAGGACGGCTTGAGTGGGCCACCAGCCCGGCGATGGAAGCTGGCCTAACCGATCACATCTGGGCGATTGCGGGATTGCTCGCGGAAAGCGATAAGCGCACCGTCTAGCCTGTTGCTCTACGTATACGCCGGGTGCTTGCCTTTACTGGCGACGGTGGTACACGGTGCATAACCTCTTCATCCTCAAGCAGCTCTCTGGCCTTGCGTGCGACGATCTGCCGACCTGTCCTGCTTTCGAAACGCGCAATCTCTTTCTCAGCATCGAGCGTGAAATCAAAACCTACCACGAAGCCTTTATTCCGATTCTCCCGCATCATCACGGCTTCAAATGAGTCAATGTCAGGCCGTCCGATCTTATCGGTTTGCTTCACTTGGATGGGATACCACTCATCCATGAACGCAAACTGATCACCGCGAGCGCGGCCATGCGGCAAAGCCGAAACAGGGTAAATGCGGCCATCAATCCCCATATCGCCAACCTGCTTACGATTCGGCGTGCCGCTGATGGCAATCACAGCCCAATTCTCGAACTCGAACGGAGGCAGCTTATGCAATTGTTCCTCTGTCCACGGCAGATCGCGCACCACGAAACCGCGCCCGATCTTCCACAGCGCTTCACTTTCGCTCAGGCCGCAATTGTCCCGAAGCCTCTTAGCCATAACGCGGCAGGCGGTCGGAGAAATATCAATACCGATCCACTGCCTGCCGGAATTCTGCGCGGCCTCAAGCGCCGTCCCGCAACCACAGAATGCGTCGAGAATCACATCTCCCGGCTCGGAAGAAATCTCGATAATTCGCTCAAGAAGTCGCAGCGGCTTCTGCGTCGGAAAGCCAATGTGTTCTTTAGCCACGCCTTGTACCGGGCCAATATCATCCCAGACGGAACCTAGCGGTACGCCCTTACCCTCGTCCAGGTATCGCTTTAATCTGGGGACGCTTCCGGGCCTCGTCTGAATGATGCGACCCTCCCGGTAAAGTTTTTCCATGTTCTCTTTGCTGTATCGCCAATAGCGATTTACTCCCAGAAATTCGTAATGGGGATTTCCTTTCGCGGGTGCGTCGTTGCCCGGAGCACCTAAGTCGCCAAGCTGAAAGCGCCGTCCCGTTTCCGGTTCAACGTGTCGATAGAATTTATCTACGTACTCAGGATCATAGGGACGATATAAGTGCTTGAAGAAATAATCTTGCCCTTTCGTGTACATGAAGATCGTGTCGTGTACACGACCCAAATGCCTGGAACCTTGCTTTGCGTCATTATGTGATGACTGACGTTTCCAAATGATCTCGTTTAGAAAGCCCTGGGCGCCGAAGATTTGATCCAACATCACCTTGACATAGTGAGACGCGTGCCAGTCGCAGTGATAGTAGAACGTTCCGGTCGGTCTCAGCACGCGCGCCAATTCCACGCAGCGTGGGCGCATGAAGTCAATGTATGCCTGCGTCGAGGCGTGGCGGTCATCAAATGAGCGCATCTCGCGCTTTTCGTTCCAAAATGTTTCGTAATTGCGATTGGAATTGAAAGGCGGGTCAATATATGTCAGATCAATACATGCGTTGGGCAGCTTCGCAAGCTGATCTAGGTTGTCACCGCAGTAAATGACCTGCGTATCTATAAGCGCACGAGTACGCGCCAACTTTACGATATTGTTTTTCGTCGTCACCAGAGCGGGCGGAAGTGTAGCAGGAATAGTGCAATTCGAGAAGCCCACTAATGGCGGGCGAATGAACTGCGAATCTGATCTAGCGCGACGATTTGCGACATTTCCTCCAATAGAAAACCCGCCATCGGGCGGGTTGTGATCGGAACTGACTATCAGCGAGTTGCACCAGAACGGCTAGAATTTTGTCTATTACCACGGTTACTTGGCCTCCGATTGCGGGTTGTGCTAAGACCTTTTGTAAACCCCAAAATGGAGGACCAACCCATGCTAAGAACGAACTGGGAACGAGGAATTAGTTGCCACGCGGTAATGTGGAGCACCCAAGGTACTGTACTTGATACCAGTGATAGGGCCGCTTTCAGATATGAAGTTCGAGAATACGGAAATCTGATCGGATTTATTACCGCCGACCGCGCCCTATTTCATTCCGACGTAATGTGGGACTGTTCACACGTTGGAGAGGATCGTCCTTTCGCCAGCGAGAGGAAAAGTGTGGACGAAGCGCTTGCTGCATTTTGACGGTTAGAGTTTCAGTTCTGGAAGATTCAAACCAATCTCATCTGGCCAGTTAAGCAAACCGCTCAAGTCCGGCAGAATGGTTCCGAGATCGGGCAAGAGATCGGAGAAATCAGGCAAGGGACCTTCTAGCGGCCAATCGTCGCTTTTCTGTTTCCGGTTCGGCATACGCAATTGTCGCACCACGTCTAAACTCTCTATCAACGCACGTTTCAGCCACTACCCTCCCCAGCGGTAGTGTCTTAAACACTGTGTTGCTGCATTCAGCTATGGCAATCGAGTTGCGCCAGATAGCATCGTGGGATATTCGCTTGGAACCGGCTGCCCGCTGTCGGCATTTCGCTTGAACGTTCGGCGTGCTGATTGTAATTCCCCGATTCTCTTTTTCGCCTCTCCGATTTTCCTATCAATATCTTCGACGACCTCAGTCCAGAAGGCTTTGCGCTTGCTTAAATATTCCTCATTTTCACCTTGACATATTTTAGACATAACACTAAACTCCTTTCATGAGCGAACTCGACTATAGACAAATGCTTGAGCAAGTCAAGGCAGCCATCGCAGTAAAACGAGAAGAGCTTGGCGCGTGCTTTGAGAAGGCGGAAGCTCTTGAGGATGAAATTGCTGGCTTGCAGCAGACGGCGGCTGGACTGGCTAAAACCCTTCGCGAGCAATATGTCGCAGAGGATGAGCTTGGCCTTACGGATGCGATTCGGCGGGCATTTAAGCAGAACGAGGGTAAGTCCTTTACGGCTCTCGAAGTCAGAGATGAGCTTGAGAACATGGGTTACGACACCAGCAAATACGGCAACGTGATGGCCTCGATTCACGCCGTTATGAACAGACTGGCAGGTAAGGAAATCAAGCAGAGCGGGACGCGTGCAAACAACAAACCGTGTTACATGTGGATTCCGAAAATGCCCGTTAACTTTGTGCCTATTAACACGCCCGCCACCAGTTTGAAGAAAAACAAATGACTTTAGGCGTTCAATCCATGCGAAGGGAGAAAAGCTATGGCGATCCGACCGCCACCATTGAGTGATTAGGGGAGGGGCATTCGCAGACAGCAATCTGTGAATGCCCTCTGTGTGGGCGCGTAGCTCAACTGGTAGAGCACCGACCTCCAAAGTCGCGGGATGCCCGTCCAAATCGGGTCGCGTCCACCAACCTAAGAAAGCCCCAGCATCGGCAGCAACCGATTCCGGGGCCAGATCAGCACGCGGGGTAAGCCGCAATGCCGACGCAAACTCATTATCGGCTTGTCCTGCGAGAAAGACAAGGCCGATGTGACCTGCAAACGTTGTAACCACGATGCCTGCAAGCGATTTGGGTACTTTGGTAAGCGCCGCATCCAGCGCTGGCGCTGCACAGCCTGCAAAGCCACCTTCTGCGAACCTCACGAAAGACTGACGCGGGACACGATGATTTCGCAGCCCGACGCAGCGATGCGTGCAATTCAGTGTCTCATCGAAGGCTGCTCGATTCGCAGCACCGAACGCCTTACCGGACTCAACCGCAACACGATCATGCGGTTGCTCATCGTGGCGGGAGAGCGGACTTCTGCCGCGATGGAAACCAAGATGTACGGCCTGCGCCCCAGGTATTTGGAGTGCGACGAAATTTGGACGTTTTGCGGCAAGAAGCAACGCCGTGTACGCAAGGGCGATTTGCCGGAATTTGGTGATCAGTGGATTTTCGTTGCGCTGGACGCCGAAACTAAACTGGTGCCGCACTTCGAGATCGGCAAGCGCACCAAGGAAACCACTATCGAATTCCTGACTGGACTCCAACAATGCTTGACCAAAGATCGCTTCCAAATCACCACGGACGGCTATCACTTCTACCGCTCGATTCAGGGCATTTTCGCGGGGCAGGCTGACTTCGCGCAGCTTGTGAAATTGTTCGGGGATTACGGACAGCACGATAGCCCCGACGCGAGGTACTCCCCATCGGGACTCACGGAGGTCATATCCAAGGTCATCGACGGACGCCCCGATGAAGATCACATCTCGACCAGCTTCGTAGAACGGCAGAACTTGACCATGCGGATGCAGATGCGCCGTCTTACGCGGCTCACCAATGCGTTCAGCAAGAAGCTGTCGCACCTGAAAGCCGCTGTCGCGTTGCACTTCGCGCACTACAATTTCTGCCGTGTTCATTCGACCCTTCGCGTTACGCCCGCTATGGAAGCAGGATTGACCGATCACGTTTGGAACATCGGAGAACTGCTCAATGCCTAGCAACACGTTTTTTAAGACACTACCTCCCCAGCTTTTTAACCGATTTGTAACACGCCTCTGTTAGCCTCAAGGGGAAATGTCCAATCAAGCCCTGCCCCGGCCGCGTTTCAACGCTCCTCCCGAACCGGAGCCGGGTCCCAAGGCTGCCCGGAAAATCGAAGCCAGGACCATGCCCTTGTTACAGGGGAAGGTCAGCGAAATCCCCGACGCATTTTTTGGCACGGTGATGCGCCTGTGCGGGCTGGCGGTTGTGGCGCTTCTCGGTCTGATCGTGTACCAGTTGATTATTGGCTCTGAACTTTCCTGGCACGCCTTTGGCTGGAAGTTCTTTTGGCATTCCGACTGGAACCCAGTCGAGGATCAATACGGCGCTTTGCCCTTCATGTACGGGACGATCGTCTCGTCCCTCCTGGCGTTAGTGATCGCCGTACCTTTATCCCTGGGCGTCGCCGTCTTCACCACCGAGATGTGCCCGCTCAACCTGCGCGGAATTCTGTCGTTTACCACCGAACTTCTGGCCGCCATACCGAGCGTCGTCTATGGACTTTGGGCAATCTTCGTTCTGGTTCCGCTGTTGCGCGAATACGTGCAACCATTTCTCGCCGATACCTTGGGCTGGACGGGCCTGTTCAGCGGGCCGCCCTACGGCATAGGTATGCTGGCCGCGGGCGTCATTCTGGCCATCATGATTATTCCCATCATTTCCTCGATCACCCGCGAAGTGCTCACCGTGGTGCCTCAGCATCAGCGTGAAGCTGTTCTGGCGCTGGGCGCGACACGGTGGGAGATGATTCGCATGGGTGTCCTGCGCAATGCGCGTGCAGGAATCGTGGGCGCCATCATTCTAGGCCTCGGTCGGGCGCTCGGCGAAACCATGGCCGTCACCATGGTCATCGGCAACCGGCCCGAGATTGCGAAGTCGTTGTTTGCTCCCGGATACACCATGGCCAGCGTTCTGGCCAACGAATTCACCGAAGCGACGGGCGATCTCTATCTTTCCGCATTGATCGAGATTGGCCTGGCGTTGTTCTTCGTCACGATCGTGGTCAACGCCCTGGCGCGCCTTCTGGTGTGGAGCGTGACGCGAGGGCAACCGGCGAGGAGTCTCGCCTAAACTGAGATGCCCGATACGAGCTCCAATTCGACTGCGGTACTCATTCCGCAAGTGAGCATTCCGCCCATCAGTTGGCGGCGCCGTGTGACGGATCGCGCCATGACCGGCGTCGCCTTACTCACCGTCGTGCTCGTGCTTTTGCCCCTCTTCGCCATCTTTGCGTATCTGGTTTACAAAGGCATCGGCTCCATCAATCTCGCCTTCCTCACGCAGACACCGAAGCCGGTGGGCGAAGTTGGCGGCGGCATGGCGAATGCCATCGTCGGTTCCATGGTCATACTGACCATCGCCAGCGTGCTCGGGGTTCCGTTCGGAATCGGCGCCGGAATCTTTCTCTCCGAATACGGCCGCAACCGCTACGGAGATATCGTGCGTTTTGTCTCGGATGTGCTCAATGGCGTGCCGTCGATTGTGATCGGCATCGTCGCTTACGGCCTGGTGGTGATGCGCCAAAAGCATTTCTCAGCCCTCGCCGGTGGCGTAGCGCTGGCCATCATGATGGTGCCAACTATTGCGCGCACCACGGAGCAGATGCTGCTTCTCGTGCCGCAAGCTATCCGTGAGGCCGCTTATGGGCTGGGCGTTTCGCGCTGGCGCACGACGCTTTCCATCACACTGCGCACCGCCACCTCCGGCGTCATCACTGGCGTCATGCTGGCCTTCGCCCGCGTGGCCGGAGAAACCGCCCCGTTGCTCTTCACCGCCTTTGGCAATCAGTTTTGGAATTGGAAAAGCGACCAGCCGACCGCAGCGCTATCGTTGCAGATTTTTACCTACGCTATTTCGCCTTTCGATGAATGGCATCGACAGGCATGGGCGGGCGCGTTAGTGTTGATCATCCTGATCGTCGGCGCAGTCGCCGCCGTGCGTATCGCCGTTCGACACGGGACGTTAGCCGGAGCATAACGATTTATGGGTGTAGGAATTACCGTCGAGCACCTGAATGCCTTCTACGGCAAGACGCAGGCGTTGTTCGACATCAATATTGCCGTGCTCGCCAATCACGCGACTGCGCTGATCGGTCCGTCGGGCTGCGGGAAATCGACGTTCATTCGCTGTCTGAATCGCATGCACGAAACCATTCCCGAAGCCCGCGTCGATGGTGCAGTCCGCATCGGCGACCTCAGCGTCTATAACGGAACCTCAGCCACTCAACTGCGTCGCCGCGTAGGCATGGTGTTTCAGAAACCGAATCCGTTCCCGACCATGTCGATCTACGACAACGTGGCGGCTGGCCTCAAGTTGAACGGTTTTCGCAAGCGCAAGCAACTCGATGAGATTGTGCACAAATCTTTGAACGCGTCGGCGCTGTGGGACGAAGTAAAAGACCACCTCCACAAGAAATCCGGCGCCAGTCTCTCCGGAGGCCAGCAGCAGCGCCTTTGCATCGCTCGCGCTCTCGCCGTTCAGCCTGAAGTTCTCCTCATGGATGAACCTTGCTCCGCCCTCGACCCCATCTCTACGGGCAAGATCGAAGAGCTGATTTTTCAATTAAAAGAGCAATACACCATAGTGATTGTGACGCATAATATGCAGCAGGCAGCGCGCGTGGCCGAATTCACGGGCTTTTTCCTTTTGGGCAAGATGATCGAGTTCGACAAAACCGAAAAGATTTTCACCAATCCCTCCGACAAACGGACGGAAGACTATGTCACTGGAAGATTTGGATAAAAGCTTCGGATAGAGGTACGCATAATGCGCACGCGCTTTCAGCAGCAGATGGAGGACCTCCGCGAGAAACTGCTCCGCATGGGCGGTCTCGCGGAACTGGCAGTTGATCGCGCCACCCAGGCCTACACCCAGCGCGATCTTACCCGCTGTCAGCTGGTCCTCGAAAATGAGAGCCTCATCAACGCCGCCGAACGCGAGATCGATGAACTCGCCTTCGATATCCTCGCTACGCAGCAGCCGGCAGCCACGGATCTCCGCTTCATTCTCGCGGTCACCAAAATCAACGCCGACCTCGAGCGCGTGGGCGATCAAGCGGTTAACATCGCCGAGCGCGTCATGGACATGATTGACTTGCCAGCGGTTGAGTTGCCCGTCGACATTGCGCGCATGGCGACCGCCGTCAGCGCCATGGTGCGCCGCGCGCTCGAATCCTTCGTCGAAGGCAAGGCCGAACTCGCCCAGGCCGTTCTCGAAATGGATCACGTCGTCGACCGCATGCGTGACGAGGCTTTTATAGTACTCGTGCGAAAGATGAATGAAGAGCCGCAAGTGACTCAACAGGCACTAGATGCTCTCCTGGTTGCCCGGAATCTCGAACGTGTCGCCGACCACGCCACTAACATTTCTGAAGACGTAATTTTCTGGGTCTTAGGCGCTGACGTCCGTCATCACGCCCAAGCCGCCTCCGTAGCCCCGCGCCCCGAAAGACGCGAACAATAAAAGCTGCCAGCGCCAGAAGCGGGCACCGCCGAAATCGCGGGTGCGCCATCCTTCGCGTTCCTCCTGAAGGGTGCGGAGGCTGATGCGAAAGTGGGCCTGCCGCCAACTCTGCTGCGTTACACTGTTCGGACCCATGAGCCAGAGAATCCAGGTTTTTGCCACCTGCGACATCGGAGACGCGCTAAACATTCTTCGCCAAAAGGGATACGATCTCGAAGTCTATGCCTATCCCGAAGCTCCGCCGAAAAGCCTGATCGTCGAAAAGGTGAAGTCCGGAATCGACGGACTGATTACCACGGTACGCGATGCGATCGACGCTGAAATTTTCGCCGCCGGAAAAGGCACGCTGAAAGTAGTCGCGCAGTATGCCGTTGGATTCGACAACATCAACCGCGCCGACGCCAACAAATACAAAATTCCGTTCACGAATACCGCCAACGTCCTGACCGAAGCGACCGCCGAATTCGCCTTTTTTTTGATGGGCGCGCTCGCTCGCAAGTTGTGGCCGGCCGAACATCTCACTCGCGAGAATCGCTGGGGTTACTGGCACCCCTATCTGCCGTTTCTTGGCGACGAAGTCACCGGGAAAACGGCAGCCGTCATCGGCACCGGCCGCATCGGCCAGGCTTTCATCAAGAAGTGCGCCGGATTCGACATGAACATCCTGTGCTTCGATCCAGCCTACGAGAATCACGACTACATTAAAGCGATACAAGAAGTGATGAATCTTCGCTTCCAGCGCGGGATCAGCCGCGAGCGGATGACCATTCGCTACAGCACGTTGCACGAAGCCTTGAGCAACTCCGATTTCATCAGCCTGCATGCTCCTCTGTTGCGCCAAGGCGAGAGTCCCACGCCGACTTATCACCTGATCAACGAAACCACGTTGCGCATCATGAAGCCAACGGCAATGCTCATTAACACATCCCGTGGCCCTGTAGTGGATGAAGTGGCCCTAGCGCGTGCCCTGCGCGAGAACTGGATCTCCGGCGCCGCTCTCGATGTTTACGCCACCGAGCCTCTGCCCGCGGATTCGCCACTGCGCGATCCCGCAATCGCGGACCGTTGCCGCCTTCTGCCTCACTTCGCCAGCGCCGCCCGGATCACCCGCCTGTCATCCGATCCCAACCAAGGCATGGCCGGCCGCTGCGTTCAGGGATTGATCGACGTGCTGGAAGGCAACTACGGCGGCGACATCGGCAAGATGCCGTATGTGGTAAATAAGGAAGCCTTCGCCAAGTAGAGCCAGCCGACGGTGCGCCAATAACACTAAGCACGGGTGCGAATTCGGTTACTACAAGCAATGTTCGCTTATGATCGACCATGATGCGGTCTAAGAAGCGCGCCGCGCCCGACAACTCGCCTTCCAACTCCGGCAAAGATCTGGCAAACTTTACCGGCTACGCGCACTTCAGGCTCGCGGCCCACCTGCGCGCGGCGGGCACCGGATATTCCACCGCGACCTACGATCCCATCTCGGCATTCCTTCCCAGCCGTCTCTTGAAGTGGATTCCGCAAGTGGCCAAATACTGGTTTCATAAGAAGCATCCGTTCAGGGATTACACGACCAAAGAAAAGGGCACCGGCATCTACCCCATCGACGACCGCGTGAAAATCAGCGTTGCCGGCGACTGGGGAACGGGCACCGATGAAGCCAGGCTGGTTGCCTCTGCCATTAGGAAGGGCGAGCCCGACTTCACCATCCACCTGGGAGATGTCTACTACGTGGGCGATAGCAACGAGGTCCGAGAAAATTTCCTCGGCGAGAAGACAAGTCCCTACAC
Source organism: uncultured Acidobacteriaceae bacterium (assembly GCA_963822025.1). GTDB lineage: Bacteria > Acidobacteriota > Terriglobia > Terriglobales > Acidobacteriaceae > Acidiflorens. The sequence goes on from CAWGFW010000007.1 coordinate 345,276, forward strand.
CCCCGTGAAGTGGCCCATGGGCGCGGAAGGCGGCTTTGCTCTCAACGGCAATCACGAAATGTACGCCGAAGGCAACGGATATTGGCGAATGATTCTGCCGCGAATGGGTTTGACAAAGAAAGACGGCGAATGGGGAGATGGCCAGTGGGCCAGCTTTTTCTGTCTCGAGAACAAGCACTGGCGCATCATTGGACTCGACACCGCCTACAACTCCACCCGCTTTGACTGGGGAAAGCTGCCGTACTTGAATCGCATCCAATGGCTGCGCAAAACAATCTCGTTCAAACCCACGTGCGAGATTCCTGATCCACTTCTGAAGTGGCTGGAATCTACGGTCAATGCAGAGAGAGATAAACGCGGATTAATTCTGCTCTCGCATCACGGCCCACATTCCGCCTTTGAGGATTGGTATCAAATTCCCTCGCGCCAACTCGCGAAGCTAATTCACCGACCGGTGCTCTGGTATTGGGGTCACGAACATCGGCTCGCGATCTATGACAAGTTCAGCGTGAAGGATGGCATCGAAGCCTACGGGCGCTGCATCGGTCACGGAGGCATGCCGGTCGAAAGAGGCGCAATGCCAGACATTAAGGAATGCAGATGGCTGGCCTGGGACAACCGTCAATATCCAAGCGATGAGAACGTCAACGTCGGCTACAACGGCCACGCAAACTTTTCCTTCAACGGTCCCGCCGTCCACGTAGCCTATTATGATTTGCATCAGTCGCTTCTGTTGACCGAAGACTGGCGCGTCGATATCGACTCCGGCGAACTGCAGGGCCCGAACCTGAAAAAAGTACTCGACGATCCGTCCCTACATTGCCGCGAAGCTTAGACATTAAGGACGGTGCCGCCAAGGTTGTGCAGAGTTCCTAACTTGTCTGCGCCTGTCCGCACCTGCTACTCTCGCCATGAATTTCACCAGCATGAAAATCACAAGTTGGATTGCCCTCGCCTGTCTGGCCTGTCTGCCGATTGCCTCTAGCGCTCAAATCAACGATCCCGTCCGCGCGCTCAAGATTCTCCCCGCTCCAAAAGAAGTCCGCGTGGCCGAAGGGCGCCTGGTGATCAAACCCTCGACCGTGATCCTCATCAACAACAATAATGAAGACCGGTTCGCCGCCGAAACCTTGCAAAAGGAAATCCACGACCGGACTGGGATAAGGCTTTCCATCGAATCCGTGGCCGCCGCTCCAAAAACAACTGGCCACATCTCGCTGGGACGTCTGACCGACCGCGGCCTACGCTCCTATCTCGAATCGCAGGGGGTGAAAGTCGAAAACCTTGGAAATCACGAAGTCAGTGATCAAGGCTACATAATCCGCGCATCGGATTCTGGCGTGCTAGTTGCGGGCAATAGCGCACAGGGACTGTTCTATGGCGTGCAAACACTCCGCCAGTTGCTGCGCCCCGAAGCCCCGGGGCAAAGGACACTCGCCATCCCAGCGCTCGTTATCCGCGATTGGCCGAGCATGGAATGGCGCGGCGTCTCCGATGACATCAGCCGAGGGCCCATTCCCACGATCGATTACTTAAAGTCGCAGATCCGCACTCTGGCCGAGTACAAGATCAACCTCCTCGGCTTCAACATGGAAAATGTTTTCGACTTCCAGGCTCAGTCCCTGGTTGCGCCTAAAGAAGGGGCGCTCACTCCTGCCGAGATTGAGGAACTCGTCGAGTATGCCGCCAGATACTACATCACCATCCTGCCCGAGCAGCAGGCTTTTGGCCATCTTCATCAATTCCTAAAGTACGAGATCTATTCTGACCTCGCCGAAACTCCGCACGGCCACGTGCTCACTCCCACCAATCCCAAAACCTACGCTTTCATTCGCGAAGTCTACGGAGAAGTTGTTCCCTTGTTTCCCGGCCCGTTCTTCCACATCGGCGCCGACGAGACTTTCGAACTCGGCCTCGGCCGCACAAAAGATCTTGCCGCCCAGGAAGGCCTAGGCCGCGTCTACCTCGAACATCTGCAGAAAGTTTTCCAGATCATGGAGCCCTATCACAAGCAACTTATGTTCTGGGGAGATATCGCAGTCAAATATCCGGCACTGCTCACGATTCTTCCGAAAGACATGATTGCCGTTCCCTGGGAATACAATCCGCTGCCGAGCTACGAAAACATAATCACGCCCTACACCAACGCCGGCTTGCGCGTCGTCGTATCGCCCGGAGTCGGCAACTGGGGCGTGATCTGGCCCGACCTCGACAGCGCGTTCACCAACATCAAAAATTTCGTGCGCGATGGCCAGAAGCATCAGGCGATGGGCGTCCTCAACACCACCTGGAACGATGACGGTGAATCTCTGGTCGACATGGATTGGCCAGCGCTGGTCTTCGGAGCAGCCGCCGGTTGGCAACCAGGCGAATCCAGCATCGACGATTTCAAGAATAGTTACGATTGGGCTTTCTACCGCAACAATGAAGTTGAGGGCCGGACATTCGTCGATGCCATCGAAAATCTAGATCGCTCCCATAGCGCGCTCATCGCCACAAAGCTACACGGCGCCAGCAATGAACTCTTCTGGTCCGACCCGTTCACCGAATCCGGCGCCCAGATGTCTGCGCAGGCATTGCCGGCTACTCACGATCTCCGCATTGGCGCTGAGCACGCCGCCGAATCGCTAATGCACAATCGTGCTCAGGCGCACCTCCATGCCGACACTCTGGATGACATGCTGCTAGCAGCCTGGCATTTAGACACTCTGGGTATGAAGATTCAGTTTACCTCCGAGATCAGCGGCTATTATTGGGACGCATACGAGAATCAGCTCGACCCGATCCGCGTGCAAAATGACCTCGACGAAATCGTCGACATCAACGGAAGGTTAGAAAGCCTGCGCGACGCAATCACCGAGATGCGCAAGATGTACAAAGAAGGTTGGGCGCGCGAGAACAATTCCTACTGGCTGGATAACGTTTTGGTTCGTTATGACAGCCTCGCGTCCGAGGTACAGGCAAAGATCGTGGCTGTACAAGCTGCCGAGCGCCAGTTTGAGAGCACGAAAACACTGCCTCCTCCAGATCAGTTAGGCTTTTTCCTCAAGTAAGAGCAAGTGGCATGGAACGAAGGGAGGCATCACGCACGAAAACAAGTTTATGAGAGTAGCCAGATTCTCCTTAGTGATACATGGTACCCATAGTGGTGAAGTTTTCGCCAACTGACCCAGTCATTTCTCAATTCTCGAAACTATGTTTTCCCAGCGTACAAATTGGCAGCTCACCCCGAACGCTCTTACGCTCGCAATCGGAGCAGCCCGCGCATCAGGCCACAAAATTCTTGATCTCACCATCTCAAACCCCACCGAAGCCGGCATTCGCCCCGAACCTGAAGCAGTGCTAGCCGCGCTAACCAATTCTCAAGCCATGGGCTACGACCCGCAGCCCCGCGGACTGCTGGAAGCGCGCCAAGCCGTATGCCGCTACTATCTCGAGTCGCACCGAGTCGAGATCGATCCCGCGTGCCTTCTTCTAACCACCAGCACCAGCGAAGCCTACTCTTATGTCTTCCGCCTGCTCTGCAACGCTGGCGACGAGATTCTTGTTCCCAAACCGAGTTATCCATTATTTGAATTCTTAGCGGATTTGTCCAACGTCAAACTCGTTCCCTATCCATTGCTCTACGATCACGGCTGGCAAATCGACTTTAATTCAGTTGAAAAGGCAGTAACGCCTCATACGCGGGCAGTGATTCTAGTTCATCCCAACAATCCAACTGGCTCGTATGTCTCCGCGGGGGAGACCACGACGCTCAACGTCTTCTGTCGCGAGCGCAATCTCGCCCTCATCGCCGATGAAGTTTTTCTCGACTATGCCCATGATCGCAAGCCGCGCCCAAGTTTTGTCACCAACCAAGACGCTCTAACTTTTACCCTGAGCGGCATTTCCAAAATTTCCGCTCTCCCGCAGATGAAACTAGCCTGGATCGCAACCAGCGGCCCGCCGGAAATGATCGGCGAGGCGGGTGCGCGTCTCGAAATCATTGCCGACACCTTTCTATCCATGAACGCTCCCGTTCAACTGGCGGCGCCAGTTCTGCTGGATCAACGCAAGAAAATTCAGCCAGTTCTGCTCGATCGCCTGCGCACAAATCTCGTTGAACTCGACGCTCAACTCGTAACCCACGCTTCATGCACGCGCCTGGAAGTCGACGGCGGATGGTATGTGGTTCTGCGCGTTCCCGTCATCGAGACGGACGAAGATCTCGCAATCCGGTTATTAAAGCAGGGAAGCGTCAGCGTACACCCCGGCCACTTCTACGATTTTCCTAACGACGGCTACCTCGTGCTGAGCCTCATCACCGAGCCCGCAGATTTTCGTGAAGGAGTCGCACGCCTGCTGAAAATAATTGAATAAGATTCAAACTCATCGGTGACGCGACTGTCGCGTCAATAGTAATCAGTTTTCGCGAACGACGATCAGCGAATGGCCAGCGACTAACGACCAACGGCGGTCACACTTCTGTTATCCTTCTGCCCATTCCTGAAATCGCGGAGATATCATGTCCATCAGTCGTCGTGGGTTCCTAGGTTCCGCAATCGCAGCATCGGTCGCCACCGGCCTGAAGGCGTCCGATCTCAGCGCGCAAGACAAAGGGAAGGAGAATTCCTCGACTCCCGCCAATCCCTTCGGCACTGGCAAGCGGCCCATCATCATCAGCGCCCACAACGGCTTCCATTATCTCGACGAAGCCTTCGCTTTCCTGAAAGACGGCGGCGACACGCTCGATGCCGCCCTACGCGTGGTCAAAGGTCCGGAAGACGATCCCAACGATGATTCCGTCGGCCTCGGCGGCCTGCCTAACGAAGAGGGAGTCGTCGAACTCGACGCCTGCTGTATGCACGGTCCCACGCGCCGCGCCGGCTCCGTCGGCGCCGTCCGCAACATTAAGAATGTTTCGCTCGTCTCGAAAGCCGTCATGGAACACACCGGTCACGTCATGCTGGTTGGCGAAGGCGCCGAACGCTTCGCCGTCGCCGTGGGTTTCCCCCGAGAAAATCTCCTCACCGAGCGGTCGCGCAAAATCTGGCTGCTCTGGAAAGAAAATAATTCCACCGACGACTGGTGGGGACCAGGCATCTCTGACCCGCACTGGAAAGCGCCGGCGCTGCCCGGGTCTCCCCAAGCCGATCTGTGGAACGATCGCATCGAACGCCTCGAAACTCGCGCGGCCGAACTAGGCATTGAACCGGAATTCCGCCAGGCCGCCATCCGCCGCGTGCTCTCGCCGCCCACCGGCACTATTCACTGCTCCGCGCTCAACGACAAAGGAGAAATTTCAGGTTGCACCACCACCAGCGGCCTCGCCTTCAAACTCCCCGGCCGTTGCGGTGATTCGCCCATCATCGGCGCCGGATGCTACACCGATCAAGATGTAGGCTCGGCGGGCGCGACGGGCAGCGGCGAGGAGAACATCAAAGTCGCCGGCGCCCACACTATCGTCGAAAACATGCGCCGCGGCATGTCGCCGCTCGAAGCTGGCATGGACACGCTCAAGCGCATCGTGCGCAATTACAACAATGATATGAGCAAACTCCAATTCATCGACATGACCTACTATATCCTCCGCAAAGATGGCGCCTACGCCGGCGTCTCGCTGTGGCAAGGGTATACCGAGAAAGAGCCGCACACGATCGCCGTCCATGACGGAAGGCGCCGTTCCGAGGCCACCGTTTTTCTTTTCAAAGGCGCTTCTCATGAGTTTCCACCGTTTCCCGTAGCGGTTCCCGAGGAATTGAAAAAGGATTCCGTCTACGTGAAATAGCGTTCGAAATTAGGAAGGCCAAACTGACCTAATGGTTATTTCGCCTGTTCCAACCGGGTGTACAATTATTTTGTTGGGACCGCGATTTACTGGTTCTTTCCTACGTTCGAGGCTTTAAAATGAACGTTCATGTCAGTTATAAGGTTCACAAAACTCCCGACATCGAAAAAGAAGTAAGCCACCAGATCGAAAAAATTCAAAAACGTCTTCAGGTCTTCCGCCCCGAGCTCGTCCATCTGAAAGCCGTTATCGATCAAAACTCGGCCCGCGAGGGAACACTCGTCTCTTTGAATCTGCGCCTTCCCTCAGGCCAACTCGCGGCACAGAAAAAAGCCACCAGCCCGACGGCGGCTATCAAAGCTGCCTTTGACGAACTCATCCAGCAGGTCGGCCGTCACAAAGAACTGCTACGTGCGAGCCATAAATGGCGCCACTGGCGTGGCGGCTCGCAGGAATCCCCGGAGCCTGGCGTCCCCTTCGAACAAACGCTGGCAGCCGTTATGCCGGCCACGATTTCCGCCGACGATATCGGCTCTTATGTGAATGCCAATCTCGCGCGTCTCGAGCGCTTCGTCGAGCGCGAGCTGCACTTCCGCCGCTCCGACGAGGCGATCCCCATTCCCGCGTTCGAGGATGGTCTCTCGACAACCGAAGTCGTCGACGAAGTCATCGCCCGTGCTCTCGGCGATCATGATCGTCCGGAAAAGCTGTCGCTGGAACCGTGGCTTTACCGCCTCGCTCTCGAAGCCATGAACGAGATGACGGCGCGCCTCCATGAACTCGATTCTTCGGTGCATCTCGAGGACAGCAGCCGCCGCCAAAATGTCGAAGCCTCCGACGAAGCCGGCTTGCAATTTCATCAGCCCGACGAAGGTTGGACTCGCGAAAGCGCGATTCCGGATCGGCGTGTCTCCACTCCTGAGCAGAGCGCCTATTCAGATGAAGTGATTGCCCTGGTGCAAGCTGCACTCCGCGGCGCCGACCGCACCGATCGCGAAGCTTTCCTGCTCTACGGTATCGAAGGTTTTTCGCTCGGCGAAATTGCCGCCATCACAGGACGGCACCTGGAGGCTGTGCGTGAATCTGTGCAACACGCGCGCGACTGCGTGCGCAGCGCGCCTTCGATAGCCAGCGAGTTCCACCGCGAACTCCTGGTTAAACATCGAAGCTAAAATACCACAGCTGAAATTCGAATCTAAACACCCAGCGCAGTATCAGCATATTAATATTCATTAAGGAGCGTCGAGATGATGACCCGGGAAGAAATCCGCGACTTGGCAGCTTTTCAGGCGGACGAAAAAAAGGGCGCATGTGCCCTGAGCTTTTATTTTCAACCCGACCCTCCACAAGATCGCTCTCATCGCCGCGAGGCCATTGTCGCCAAAGACATGATCAAACAGGCGCTGAAAAGCGCCGCCGCCAGCGGCAAGAATGGATCACTCCACGCCGACCTCGATCGCGTTCTCGACGTGGCCACCAATCTGCACGGCCACGTTCGCGGCAAGGCGGTCTTCGCCTGCGCTGCGCAACACTTCTGGAAAGAATACGACCTGCCTCCGCACGTCGGCGCCACACAGATCTACCTTCAGTCGCGCTTCCAGCTAAAACCTCTCGCATCTTTGCTCGGAGCGCAGCCCGCGCTTTGTGTCGCCATGGTGGATCGCCAGCGCGCGCGCCTGTTTGACCTCCGCCTCGACGAGCTCCGCGAGCGCGGAGCCATCGTCCACATGCTTTCCCGCAGCGCCTCCAGCTACGGCTACAACGGCTACGAAGGCGGCCATGCGGAACGCCGCGTAGCCGAAGAAGCCCTCCAGCACTTCAAATCAGTGGCAGAGCGCCTGCGAATCGACCTTGAGAAAGGCGTCTGGGAGCGCCTCATCGTGGGTTGCCATGATTCCAATTGGCCGGAGTTCGAGCCCCACCTTCACCCCTACGTCAGGCAGCGTCTGATCGGCCGGTTCTCGGCCGACGTCGCCAGCGTTACAGATGAAGAGATTCGCAACCATGCCGCGGCAATCCTGAATCGATGGCTCACGGAACGCGCCGCAGCCAAAGCCAGCGAAGCGGTCTCTTTAGCCAAAGCTAACGGCCGCGGCGTCACCGGCCTCCGGCGCGTGCTGCAAGCGCTCGAAGCCGGCGAAGTCCAAAGTCTCTTTCTAGGAGAAAATTATTCCGCGCGAGCCGTCGAGTGCCCCCACTGCGGCCATCTTGATGCCCACCTGATCGAGTCGTGCGTTGCCTGCGGTCACCGCACCTTAGAACTCGCTGACGTCTGCGATGCCATCATCCCCATCGCCGTCCGCCGCGACATCGAATTGTTTTATCTGAAAGATAACGACGATCTCGATCGTGCCGGCAACATCGCCGCGCTGCTGCGGTTTCGATCCGACCAGAATAAGAGCGGACAAATCGCGGTGGCGTCGTAAGTCAAGTGTAGGTCAGAGGTAAGAGGTCATATTGCAGAATGAAAATCGTTTGGTCTGAAGTCCCTAGCTCTCATTGTGCAATCTGACATCGCACTTCTGACCCCAGCCCGTGGCAGATTTTCTCCTGCTGAGCGAAAATTAGAGTGCATGATCCACAAAATCCTCCCCGTCGGTCCGCTGCACTGCAATTGCTCGATCATCGGTGACGAGACCACGCGCGAAGCCATGGTCATCGATCCCGGCGACGACATCGAAGATGTTCTCGCCATCATCCGTGAGCACAAGTTAGATGTGAAGCAGATCGTCATCACCCACGCCCACATCGACCACGTAGGCGGAGCGATGAAGCTGCGCGCGATGACCGGCGCGCCCATTCTGCTCAACCAAAATGATTACGCATTGCTGAAAATGCTGGACGTGCAAGCGTCGTGGCTGGGCATGGCTGCGCCAGGAGAAGTCGCGATCGAAGCGAGCATCGCGGATGGAGAAAAATTACAAACCGGCAGCTTGACGGCGAACGTGCTTCACACTCCCGGCCACACCGAAGGCAGCGTCTGCCTCTACTTTCCCGCGGAAAAATTACTGATTGCCGGCGATACTCTATTTGCCCGCAGCATAGGCCGCACCGATCTTCCCGGCGGATCATTCGCAAAAATCATGCGCTCCCTGCACGACCGCGTCCTGACCCTGCCCGATGAGACGGTAGTAATCCCTGGCCACGGCCCGCGAACAACCATAGGTGAAGAAAGGGAAGGGAACCCGTTCCTGACGTAAGCAGAGCGGAATATTGGGCGGTAAATAAGGGTTTGCCTGAGACCTGGGACCTAACGCCCAAGACCCGCTTACTTCTGCGTCGGAGCCTGGTTTTGCGGAACCATTGGCGGCGCAGTCGGAGCGGGCGTCGCAGGTTGTGATTTCGTCTGCGTAGTTTTCACGCCCGAAAAAACAGAGGTAGGCCCGGCGTGCCGCGCCGCTGAAATCGAAAGCAGGATCGACGTGATCATGAAAATGACAGCGGACCAGGTCGTCGCGCGAGAAAGCGCCGAAGCCGCGCCCCGCGGCCCGAATGCCGTTTGGCTGCCCTGACCTCCAAAAGCCGCCGCCAGATCGCCACTCTTGCCACTCTGCAGCAACACGACCCCAATCAGAAAAAAGCAAACGATAATGTGAATCACCATGATCAAAATAGTCATTGCAAAAAAACTCCGTCCGGGCAGCGCCCGATTCCGATTCAAATTTTCCTGAACGATGCGCGCCAGCAATTCGCAGGAATCAATACGATGTGGTGCGGAAGGGGGGATTTGAACTACCCCATCACATTGATAACACGTAACTTACTGATTCTGCATCCAGCCTAAAGGTCCAAATGCCCCACAATCCCGCTTCCATTGTACGTTTATTGTACGGCGAACGTGCGCAGAAGAGAAAACCGCGCCGAAGCGCTCTCTCTCAATCCTGCAATCAACAGTTTGACATCCGGCCCTCCCATTGGTCAAGGCCGCCGTTCGCAAATGCCTGAAAATGGAGAGCATGCTTCACAGCCCCGTCTCCGGATTTTTACTGATCACTGACTCGCGAGGTCGTGGCTCGATCGACTACTTGCGGTTTGGCCACCAACCGGGACCTACTCCATTCGTGGACACTAGCGCGTTTTTCAGTACCAATCTGACAGACGAACAGATAACTTCCGGGTTGCCCGTCATCCGGGAGTAGTTGCGATCGACTCACCCCGAGTTCCTAGTACCGATACCCGTAGAATGCCGGCTGCTACTTCCTCGTGAGTACAGCCGCCAGATACCGCATTTCGGACTCTACTTCTGCGGGATCGGCGACAGTGTCCGCGATTTCTTGGCGAAAGAGCTCGCGATAACGTTTGCGAAGCCTGTGGATGGCTACTTTCAGCGCTCCTTCCGACGTGTTCATTTCGCGGGCCAGGTCTGCGTATGGCGCTTCGGACTGACCGAGAAGAAACACCTTCATCCGTTCGAAATTCTCCGGGCGGCCATGTTGGACGAACTCGTCGCGCAATCTCTCCATGACGCGTTCAAGCATCGACAGCGCCCAGCGGCGCTCGAAAATCCGATCTGGCGTCTCGTTGTGACCGGGCTCTCTCTGATACCGTTCTTCACCGGATGAAAATTCAAGGGACACAACTGCTCCGCCACCGCGTTTCTGGGCTCGCTGACGGTCTTGTTCGTCCGCCGCGAAGAATTTCAAGGAAGTCAAAATAAACGATCGAAATCGACCCTTTTCCGGATCGGCTCTATCGAGATATCGCCCTTCCAGCACGCGCATGAAGAATTCCTGTGTGAGGTCCTGCGCTTGATCCGGAGCATAACCACGCCTGCGCAGATAGGCATAAAGCGGATACCAGTAGTTCTCGCACAGAGAAACCAGCGCGGAACTAGCATCCTTCCGTTGTGGATCGCCGGCCGCGACCACCAGGGTCCACCGCGTCGTCGGAAACTGGGATGATCCTGGAAGAGTGTGCATGGTCTGGCTGTTCATGGTCTTATCCTCGCGAGACCTCTAAAGCAGGATAAGGAATCAGAAGTAAAAAGTTACAGCGCAATCGCTAGAGCCTTTCGTATTCTGCTCTGGCACTTTTCAGGATCGGAACGTCGGGGTCGGCATTCTTCCAGAGCGAGAGGAAGTCCTCGTATGCACTTTTTGCCTTGATCCTGTCTCCTGCCAAGACATACGCTCTCCCGAGTTGCAGATGCGACAGTGCACCGATGGGATCCAGCCCCACAAGACCGCGATGATTGAGAACCTTATGAAACTCGTCCGCCGCTTCCGCATAACGATGGGTGGCCATTAAAGCTACGCCTCGGACGTAGGCCGAATGCAAACCGCCAAGATAGAAATGATTGAAGTTGAGGCCATTAGCAGCCAGCTCATAGGGCAAAGAGATTTGCAATTCATCCAGGCTGTTTACGGGCTTCCCGCGCTGCAGCGCCGCTACAGCGCGAAGAACAGGCACATAGGTAAATTTCACAAAAGTGTCTTCCGGGAATCGTTTTTCTAAATCGTTGGCCAGCGCCTCTGCTCGAGAAGACTCTCGCGAAAGAGCCAGGGCAAGGCCGGCAGCGTATTGGACGTCCCGGCCCTTCGAAAGCTCGAGTGCCGCCAAGGCGTTGCTTTTTGCTTCGGCACCATTTCCATAAACGGCTTCCAACACCGCTTGGGCGGCCCGATAACTTGCCGCCTTCTCGCGCTCCCCCTCTTGCAGGGCCAGATTCACAGCCCGGCTCGACGATCGCCGCGAGTCCCGTAGGCGACCGGAACGAGCCAGAGCGAAAGCCTCCTCGTGAGCCACCCAGTGTTCCGCTCCATGCTTGCCCTTGGACAGAGCGACTACTCGATCCCTCTGCTCCTTGTCGTCCTTTAAGGCAGCGAGGGTGTATCGAAACACCAGAAGATAAGGTTCTTCCACTTTGCGTTCGGCCGCTTGCTCAAGAGTCTTCTCGGCTTCGGGGAAACGGTCGAGGAAAAGCAAACTTGATGCCAGATTGTGGTACCCATAGACCACGGTAGGATCGACCGCGATCTGTTCTCGGGACATTTCAATGGCTCTTTCAAACCGGCCGGTCCCCTGGGTGGAAAGGCCCCCCAACAAATCGTGGGGGCTCGGTTGCTTACCGCTAGGATACGTCTGATACCAGGTCTCAAGCGTTTGGTAGGCCTTTTCCAGATTTCCCGTCACCTCGCGCTCGTATATGAAGTCGATAAAGAACTTCTCCCGGTCGCTCACTCGATCCCGCAGTTGCCAGGCTTTGGTGGTGCTTTCCGCCGACAACACCGACTCCCCAATATCGCTATAAGCCAGGCCCAAATCTGCATACGCCATCGCGAATTGGGGATCGATTTCGATGGCACGGCGGAAAAAAGGGACGGCGGCGGCGCTCCCTGCCGATAGATTAGCCTTCATCCCAGTGCTGTAGGCCTTAAGAGCTTCGAGTGACGGCGTCGTAGCCTCGGCGAGCGGTGTCGAGTGCTTTTCCACGGTAGCCAACGATTCGCCTGCTCGAGTTCTGAATTCGCGCACGATCTGACTGAGGGAATTCAGGACACCTTCTCTGTTTGCCGATACCGCCTGCTCTTCATCCAGAATGCTTCCCGTGTTGCAGTTCTCCGCGCGCAGGCCCACCACATACCGGCTTCCGAGTGCTGCGATTGAGCCTGCTAACATCGCGGTGCTGCCAGTTCGTTCACAGATTTGCCGCGCGGTTTCCCGAGTCAGCCGCGCATCTTCCGGCTGGCCCATCAACGCGAGCGTCGCCTGGATCTGCTGGTCGGAAATCAGGCTGAAGAACGGCGACTGTTGAAGCTCCACAGACAGCCCCTGGCGAAGCGTATCGTCAAAAACCGGATCGCCAGTCTTATTGTCGAAATCCGCCAAGACAATCGTGTCCTTGTCAGTCAGTTTGGGTCTTGGCGAGGTGTTGCGGTGCATGAGCGACCAAACCGTCAGCCCGGCTAAAGCGATGAACACGAAACCGGCAGCTGTTCCGAGAACGGCCGATCTATGCCTGCGAACAAACTTGTGCGCCCGGTACAAGCCGCTTGGTGGAGAGGCCAGAACCGGCCGGTGTTCAACATATCTCTCGATATCGGAGGTCAGCTCGGCCACCGAAGAGTATCGACGCTCCCGCGCTTTTTCCAGAGCCTTGCCCGTGATCCAGTTGAGATCGCCATCTACGAGGCGGCGCAGGGAAGCTGGGTCGGTCTGGCGTTGCGAGGCGATGTCGGCTGTCGCTGCGCCCATTGCACTCAGCTTTCGCGAAAGCGATGGGGCCTCTTCTTCACGAACGATCCGCAGCATCTCGGCTAACCCTTCCTGCCGCAATTTGGTTGAGTCGAAAGGGACCGCTCCGATGAGGAGCTCGTACAAGATCACACCGAGCGAATACACGTCCGAGCGCTCATCTACGTCCCCGGTCATCACCTCGGCCTGCTCCGGACTGGCGTATTCCGGAGTGCCAACCATCTGGCCGAATTGAGTCAGCAGAGTCTTCTCCACGGCCCATTGGTCGGTAGCTTTTGCGATGCCGAAGTCGATCACTTTGGGAACAGGATTTTCCTCCAGTTCCATCACTAGAACATTCGACGGCTTGAGGTCGCGATGGATGACGCCTTTCTGGTGCGCGTGCTGAACCGCACGGCACACCGAGAGAAATAGCTCCAGGCGTTGGCCGATCGCCATCCGCTTGCGGTCGCAATACTGCGTGAGGGGGACCCCCTCGATGTACTCCATCACGAAGTAGGGCCGGCCCTTTGGCGTGGCGCCTGCGTCGAAGATGCGGGCGATACTCGGGTGGTCCATCATGGCCAGCGCCTGGCGTTCGTTTGCAAAACGGGCCAGCACCTGACCCGTATCCATTCCGAGCTTTACAACTTTGAGCGCCACAAGACGGCGAATAGGTTCGCGCTGCTCGGCGAGGTAAACGGTTCCCATGCCGCCTTCGCCAAGAGGTCGAAGGATGTCATAACGGCCGAAGTCGTCATCAGAGACTCCCGCCGTCACTGTGTCGACGGTTTCAATTCCGGAGTCGTTGCCGCCAAGCGAACTCTCGAACACGCCCTGCATCAGGCATTTAGGGCACAGTCCCGCGGGATCATCAGAACCCAATTCCGTTCTGCATTGAGGGCAGTTTGCCATCTGGGATAGATTTGCAGCGCCCCATTTTAATCCCTTCGCTGAGGCTTCTGTAACCTTTCGCCCTGCGATTCCTTATTCGTGCTAGGTGCGCCGAATTGAGACTGGCCACCCAATCGATCAAGTCGAAAAGGAGATCGTCATGAGAAACGTTTGGTTTGGTTGTCAAGTTGTGTGTCTTCTGGCAGCTTCCGCGTTCTATGCGCAAAACATGGTCGCGCAGGAGTCTGTAAAGATGAGATTTTCGGGAACTTCTGCGCCCAGCCCAATCAATCTCCAACAACCCGACACAAGTAATGACGGTGACAACTTCGCCGGGCAAGGTACGCTGGGTTCGTTCACCGTTACGAATGTGCGAGCGATCGCAAATTCTCCGGGAACGTCCAGCACTTGCTCGGGCTCAAATCAGATCTATCTCCCGGAACTGGCCGGCGCGGGCGTTTTTCGGTTCCAGGATAGCAGTCTATTGGAAGTTAATCTCACGCAGGGAGGGGATTGCATAAATCTCACCACTGGAGAGGCCCACTGTAGCGTGACGTTTCAAATCACCGGTGGGACCGGCCGTTTCCATCATGCATCCGGCGTCCTTACAATGACTGAGACGGTGGAGACAGTGGCAGCCGACGCCCTGGGCAACCCTGTTTTTTTTGCCGCTACGGGGGGTTTTACGGGAACGATCTCTGGGGTGGCCAGAGAGGGCATCACAGATCGCGAGAAAGAGTAGAGGATCTGACCGACGTGGCTACACTCAGGGTTTCGCGAGCATGCTCGCGAAACCCTGCGCGTTCGCGCGTAATTATAGACCGGGCAGGACGATGCGTACGCGGGTGCGACGATTCTAGATGCATCGTCGGCTAACCGGAAACTATCCGGCTGCACAGTATTAAGTCCTGCTAAGTCGGCCAGGCACCAGTTTTCCGGAAGCAATCCAGAATGATACGTTCCTGAACTCTGGAGCCGTTTCCGGGGGTGTATTTCTGTCTTGGCGCGCAATGTGAGCTCGATGAGCGCTTTGCCCTGAAATCACCAATGAGGAATTCAGGCTTGATCGTTCGGCCGAAGCGCCTCTGGTCGGAGCATTGAATCCAGCTCTTTGCCCACACGCAGGATCGGAGATACGCAAAGGCATCACGCATTTCTCGCGGTTGCAGACAGGCGCGCAGCCTCTTTTAAGCGGGGCGCGCACGGGGCTGCTGCGCTGCTTAATCTCACGCGTTGAGAACGGCCACACGGTGCCCACAGTGGAAACGCTGGAGAAGATGGCGCGCGCTGGGTAACAAGATCAATTATGGTCTTGACAGGTATTAGAGTACGGTCGTACTCTAACGTCATGCGATACTCGGTGAAACACAAAGCGCAGAACCACGAGAATATTCTTTCCGTAGCCGCTCGCTCCTTCCGCGAGCATGGCGGAAGCAGCGGCATCGGAACGGTGATGAAGAAGACAGGCCTTACGAAAGGGGGCTTCTACCGGCACTTCAGGAGCAAGGACGACCTCTTCGTTGGAGCGGTGGCACGAGCAGCCGACGAGGCGGGAAGAGGTATGGTGGAGGTTGCAAAGTCCGCGCCCGAAGGTCAGGCTCTGCGGGCCATCATCGAACGCTATCTAAGCGCGAGCCACGCGAAGTCGCTGGGAACGGGTTGCCCGCTCTCCGCCCTCGGGCCGGAGTTCGCACGAAAGCCGTTGTCAGTGCGGAAACGGATTGAGGCGTTGCTGGAAGAGTATCGGGAACGGCTATTGCCATTTATTCCTGGTCAGACGCGAGAAGAAAAACTAACGAAGTGCAGGTTGCTGTTTCCCAGTATGGCGGGAGTGTTGATGATGGCCCGCGTTACCTCGGCTCCTCAAAGACGTGAGCGGATGTTGATGGAGGCGAGGAACTTCTTTATAAAGTGCTTCGCTGAAGAGTAAAAGGTTTGTCCGGAAGAATACGGTCGTACTCTCTTTTGGGCGATGGAACCATACTAAAACACACCACGGATGAAGTCGATTCGACGGGACGGAAATGAGAGTGGAGACGATATAAGCGAATAAGGAGAAGAACCACCATGACGGTCGAACCGATTTGGATGGAATTTCTGCTAGCGGTCCACGTGACGGCCGGTTTCGGTGCCTTTCTGCTTGCTCCCGTAGCGCTGATGACGTCCAAGGGCGGCAAACAGCATAAGCGGTGGGGAATGGTTTACCTGTGGTGCATGGGCCTGGTGGCGGGGACCGCGCTGCCAATGGCATTGTTCCGGCCGGTGCTGTTTCTGGCGCTGGTAGCGATTCTGTCGTTTTATCTCGCTTTCACTGGCTATCGCGTGCTGAAGCTCAAGAGTCTCGCCGGCGGCAACACGCAACCTGTGGATTGGATCGTGACCGGTGCTTGTTTCTTTTCTTCTGCGGCGCTGCTGTTGCTAGCTGTCTTGCGTCCGGCCTTGGTGCAGCATATGGGCTTTGTGGCGATTTTGTTCGGCGCCCTGGGCATTCGCACATCAGGGATGCACCTGCTTAGCTTCGTGCGGAAGCCGACGGACAAGTTGTTCTGGTTGTACAAGCACTTCCAGCATTTCATTGCCAGTTACATTGCGGCATGGACGGCGTTTAGCACGGTGACGCTGCCGCAACTCTTCGGCCATACTCTGTGGTTGTGGATCTGGCCGTCGGCCATCGGTGTGCCCGCCATCCTCCTGACGACGGCTTATTACAAGCGGAAATTCACCCCGCGCGAGCGAGCAGTGACCACGGTTGCGGTGTAAGAACCGGCAGCATCCCGCCGGCCCTGGCCGAAGATGTGCGAAAACCGGCTGTACAGGGCAGAGCTGGGGGTCGCGATACCGATCATAAGGAAGTTGTTGCCGTAGTCGGTGGCACAGACGACCACCGGCGGCACAGGCACGTATAGGTCCTCAAAAGGCTTGTAGGAAGTGATCTGCGCGGTTCTACTCTTGCATTGCTCCCGAGTGACGGGCTATGCGGATGTTATGCGCTTGGAGGGTCTTGGTGCGGAAGGGGGGATTTGAACCCCCACGCCTTTCGGCGCCACCCCCTCAAGATGGTGTGTCTGCCAATTCCACCACTTCCGCACTTTGTAAATTACCTGTAATCACTAACTTAGCAAGTTCCCCCGGTGAGGGCATTTCCAACTGCACCGGATTTTGCACCGACTTCTTGCACGCGACGCGATCCTCCGGCCGTTGTAACTCCGCCAGTCGCGCAAACAGCTTGTGGACCGCAGCCTCCCGCGGGTGCACGTAGCGCATGGTGGTCTTAATGTTATCGTGTCCGGCGACGTACTGCAACGTAAAGGGGTCCGTATACTCTCCGGCCTCGGTCAGAAAAGTATGACGCAGAGCATGCAGGCCGGCATCGGGATGAGTCTTGATCTTTTTCCGTATTTGGCCTATCTGTTCTTCGAGCACCCAAGGCCCGAGAGGTTTTGTTGGATCTTGAGGGCTCGTGAAGACATAATCGCACTGGGACTCTTCGAGAAGCCGTTCGAGGACTTCCTTCATTTCGCGATCAATCACCAGCTTGCGCTTTCTCGCTCTCCGTTTCAGACCGCGCTTGATTATGAGCTCTCCGCAGATTTTCCCATCTGCATGCTGCTCCGAGTAGAGAAGAACGCAATCTTTCATTAGCTTCAGCATCTCGTTACGACAGATACCGGAGTGACGCGCCAGAATGGAAGCGGATCGCAAAGGTTCGGCGGCACGCGAAGTCCATTGCCCGTACTCCGCCACGTTGAAAACGTAGTCGGTTTCACGCTCTGCTCCTTCGTCCTTCGTGTACTGTTCGACAGTCGGCACCTTGGAAATCAACTTAAGCTTGAGATGCGCATAACGCAGGGCTTTGCGGAAAGTGGCCAAATAGCGATTAACCGTGGTTTTGCTGACCGGCGTAGGTTTTCCGTCACGCCGCCGCCCCGCTTGCTTCAAAGCCCAAGTTTTGAACGCTTCGATGTGAGCTTCGTCGATCTGGTCGAGGGGTAGATCAGCCCAAGGACCGTAACTGAGCAGCTTGCGATAGCTCTCCTGATAAAACTTAACTGTGCCGTTCTGTTCCGCTTTGGCTGTGGCAACCCACTGGTCGAAACTTGTTTGGAACTGTCTTAGCGTCGGAATGCCCTTGGGCTTTTCATCACTCCCGCAAGATTTCCGCTGGGGCTCGGGTTCTTCGAGGCCGGCGGCCTGGCGAACAATGCGAGCTCGCGCCGCACCCGCAATAGCCTCTGCTTCACGCCGGTTTTCAGTCCCAGTCGATCGGTAGTATTCCTGGCCTCGGTACTGGAATTTGTAGGCGTAGTAAGAGCTTCCGGAGCGTTTGAATACTTTCATCAGCCTGCCGCACGTCGGGTGTTGCTTGCCACGAACTGACGGATGGTTTCCGGTCGAATCATGACTCTTGTGCCGACTTTTACGTAGTCGATCCTACGACCCTGAATCCAGTCACGCAAGGTCTTGACCGAAATCCCCAGCAAATGGGCAGCTCTGTTCACGTCCAGCAACGGTTCGATGGGATCGGACGCAAAGGCTGGGGGCTTCGCTTCGAGCAATGTGCACCTCGACTATGACCTCATACTTGACAATAGCGCATCTGTACACGTAGAGTCAATATGTAACGTTACTTTTTTATTCGCTGTAACTACTCAGAAAGGAGTCGCATGGAAGAGAGGGCAGCGACACCGCAGCAGCCAGTGATCTCCATCCGCATTTCGGAGGCACTTCGCTCAAGGCTTGAAACCTTGAGGAAAATCATGGCCCTCAAGAGCGGACAAACCGTCTCCACATCGGAGGCGGCAAAGCAGCTTCTTGAGTCGGCCCGAGATGACCGTCTTGAGTTGGTAGACCTGCTTGCTGAGCCGACGAATTCCCTGCTGAGAATTCGAGGGAAGGCAGAGTCAGGACTCTCGCTTTCGCAGGCGGAATGGACAATGGTCGCCCATTATTGTGCGGTCGGAGCAGAATCATTTATGAACACCGCGCAAGGCCAGATTTCATACGAAACCCTGGCCGAAATCCTTGAGGCATTCCTTGCGGCTTACGTCATTGCACGTAGACCGAAAAAGTCCGCAGTGGACTTTGTATATTTGATGACTCTCCCAGGGGACAAACAGGTCGAGGCAAAGGCTGAAGATGTTGGAAGTGATGACGTGCGGCGGGTGGTTACGCGCACCATTCAGATGCTGAGGAACCCGGCTCAAAAGCGGCGCAAACCGATCCTCGCCGTGCGGAATCTATACCGTCTTCTCGACGAGGAAAAGTTCTCAAATATTGAGAAGCTGAACGAGGTGCTTTGGCCGCACTGGTCGGCCCTGTGGCGGGTGTGCGCGCGCGGCCACTATTCCCTTCACCGAAAGCCCCTGCGAGAGAAGGCGCCTGCGGAGACAAACGACGAGGATTTTGAGCTTGCGGTGCAGCCGGCATTGCCATCCTTGGAAGAAGGCGGATACCGCCTCGATCTAGTGCGGGAAGAGGGGAATGAATTCTCCCCGCGTTTGCAGTTTCCCGGAACACTTGCGCCACGCTATCCGGTGTGTGGGTACCCAAGGATTGCAGAGTTCCGAAGGCTGCTCGAAGAGCTCGATTTGGAGAGGGACCTTTGCCAATGGCAAGGGTACTACTTCTATGCTCACACGGAGATCCTGGAGAACGATGAAAGAGGAGTGTTTTTCTTTGCGCGTGAGAACGGAATCACGTTCGGATTTCCGATGGACCACTGGCAGTCGATCCGGAATCTGTTTCGGCGCGCGTGGCAGGCTCCCGAAGTGCGCCGTCTTTGGGACGCGCTGGCTCTTGAGTATGGCGAACTGTAAGAGCGGCGGTGCTTCGCACCGGAAAAAGGGTGGGGACACGTCACCCCCAAATTGGGAACTGCGGAGCGCCAGCCAGCGGTTCGATGTTTACGCAGGTTAACGTTCGTTGCGTCAACAAAATTCGTAACGTGCTGAGTCACCGCGATATCGAACGATGACGTTTGTTTGAGACAAGTGGCCCAGAGCATCGATCACGTAAACGCGTTGAAGCGCAAGACCTTGCTGTGAACCAACAATTACGCAGTTTAATCGCAGCCGAGTCAAGCGCATGTGGTGCAACCAGGCGGTTCGTCCAATGAGTAGCCCCCGCGTTCAAGCTAACCCACAGTCCAGTTTGCCGTTCGGAGAAGATGCGAAGCCCGGCTTCCGCACCAAGACTGCGGCCACGAGACTGACTCCCGAGGAACTGGGAGAGATAGAAGCTGCGGCCGAGCGCGCGGGACAGGCACTCTCCGAGTGGCTGCGCGGGACTGCTCTGTCCGCTGCGCGACAGCGGCCAGTTGATCCCGCCGAACTGGTATTGGCCGAAGTCTGGGCGGTGCGTTATACGCTCTTGAATCTCTTCCATGTAGCTTCTCAAGCGGCATCGGAAGGCAGACAATTGTCGCCTGATTCTGTCCTCACAATTCGCGACCAGGCAGACGCACGAAAGCTTCAGCAGGCGCACAAAATGCTTGATGACTTCTTCGCCCCCGAGGGCAAGGAAAGAGCTCGAATGCCATGAGTGCCATGCCTTTTGCCAGAAGCTTTTGGCTCTTGACACCGTTGCTTTGGGTAGCCGCGATGTTCCTTTTGTTACTGGCTGTGCGGAGTGTATTGCAGAACAGGTCCTCACGGAAAGGGCGGGATGTGGAGACGATCGAATGGGGCCGACCTCGGCCAAGTTTGATCCAGAGATGGAGCATCAAGATGGGCAGAATCCGATTCAGACTGCCGAGATTTTCACAGCGGCAGATGCCAGAGATCGCGCCGAAACCAGCGCCATCAGTGCCCGCGAATGCTCCCGCCGATCCGCTGAAGAAACCTACACAGCCGATGCTCGGGCTGTTTGGTTGGACCATCGGTGCGCCCGCGACCAAACCCAAAGAGGCGTTCGCCTGGGAGAAACCGAAGGGAATCGAATGAGAGACAAATTGCCAAGAACACCACTTCACGCTTGAGGAACGCTGGGTATGCTCACGATCTCGAAACCGCTGTCAGCCAGCCAGGCGCAGATCTACCATGCGCGGGAGTTTGCCTCGCAGGAACAGAACTACTGGAGCCGCGATCAGCAGTGCCACAGTGAGTGGCAGGGCAGACTCGCCGAGCAGTGGGGGTTGCAAGGTGGCGTTGGTTCCGAACACTTTGCACGACTGAGTGAAGGCCAACATCCGCACACCGAAGAGCAGCTCGTACGGCATCAAGTTTCGAGAACCTATGAAGGCAAGTTTGGCAGAGAGGTGACCAGCGCCGAGCATCGCGCGGGGTGGGACGCCACCTTCTCTGCGCCGAAGTCGGTATCGCTTACCGCTCTTGTGGGGGGCGATGATCGGGTGCGGGGAGCCCATCGGGAGAGTGTACGCGCGGCACTTCAGGAGCTTGAACGATACACGCAGGCGCGAATCGGCAATGTCCATGCCCCGGAGACGACCGGCAAATTTATCGCCGCCACCTTCGAGCACGACACCGCGCGGCCAGTCGATGGCTATGCTGCGCCCCAGCTTCATACTCATGCCGTGATCTTCAACATGACCGAGCGCGAGAACGGTCTCGAAAATGGGAAACAGATGCGAGCTTTGCAGCCCCACGAGATGTTCGTCTCACAACGCTACGCCACTGCAGTCTATCGATCCGAGTTGGCTCTGCATCTGGAAAAGCTGGGCTACGAACTAGAACGCGGCAAGCATGGACAGCCGGAAATAAAAGGCTACACCAAGGAATATCTGGAGGCTTCGAGTCCAAGGCGTGAACAGATCAAAGACCATCTCCGAGAACAAGGAATCGACGGAGCCGCGGCGGCACAGATCGCGGCCCACCATACGCGCGACCGCAAGGAACTGCTGTCGCCTGGAGAAGTCTTGCAACGGCACCGCGAGTTGGCCGCACAGTATGGCCATCAGGCGGTGCGCGTCGTCGCACAGGCACGCCAACATGGGCAATACCAGATGCTGGAGCCAGAGGTACAGGCGAAGCAGGCCGTGACATGGGCACGCGATCATGTCTTCGAGAGATCGGCAGTGCAGGACCGCCGCGCGATCCTTGAAACAGCGCTGGTGCGCGGTATGGGAGAAACCACCTACGCCCAGGTCCGGCAGGAGTTCGAGCGCCGGATCGAGGCCGGGGAGTTCCGCGAAGTCTCGCACGTTGGTGCCGGCAGACAGTACACAACCGCCGTGATGGTGCGCATGGAGCGTGAGATCGTTGGCCGGATGCAGGAAGGCAATCAGCGCGACTACAGCGATCCGATGTTGGTCTCGCCGCAAGTGCGCATCGCCACCGAAGACCGCCACCCGGAGTTGAATGCGTCGCAGCGCCAGGCAGTAGAGGAAATCCTTCTTTCGCGGGAGAAGGTTGTCGGTTTAGATGGCATCGCAGGCGCGGGCAAGACAACAACTCTGTCCGTGATCCGCGAAGGCGCGGAGGCCGAGGGCTACCGGGTGGAAGGTTTCGCGCCAACCTCCCGCGCGGCGCAGAAGCTCGGGGAAGCAGGCATGGAGACATCCACACTACAGAAGCATCTGGTACGTGGACAGCAGCGGGATACCGGAGAGAGACGGCTCTATGTACTCGACGAATCCTCACTGGCATCAACCAGGCAGGTGCATGAGTTTGTGAACCGGCTTCAACCGAATGACCGTGTGTTGCTCGTCGGCGACCGGCGGCAACACGAGGCCGTTGAAGCCGGGCGACCCTTCGCGCAGCTCCAGGACGCGGGCATGAAAACGGTGAAGCTCGAAGAGATCGTCCGCCAGAAAGACCAAGAACTAAAACAGGTGGTCGAGCAGCTTGCGCGGGGCGAAGTACAGAAGGCAGTCGAGAATCTCGACCGGCAGGGCCGAGTCCATGAGATTCAAGGCCGCGACGACCGCATCGCTGCTATTGCAAAAGACTACGCAAAATCGCCGGACAACACGCTGGTCATTTCTCCCGATAATCGCTCCCGCGCGGAGATCAACGAGCGCGTCCATGCGGAATTACAGCGGAGTGGCCTCGTCAGCGGTGAGGAACACCACATCCGAACGCTGGTGCCGCGTCAGGACCTCACGGGCGCCGACCGGACATGGGCCGAGCGATATGAAGTGGGCGATGTGCTGCGCTACTCGCGGGCATCGAGGGAGACCGGCATCGGGAAAGGAGCGTACGCGCAGGTGAAGAGCATAGACGCTCCGAAAAACCGGCTGACGGTCGCGCTGCAGGACGGCACAGAACGAACCTACGATCCACGCCGACAGCGGGGCGTCTCCGTCTTCCGCAAGGAGATGAGGAGTTTTTCAGTGGGCGACCGCATCCAGTTCACTGCGCCGGCCAACGGGCTGAAAGTTGCGAACCGCGAGTTGGGAACGATCAAACACATCAGCGAAGACGGGCGGCTGCGCTTGAAGATGGATGGCGGTCGTGGGGTCGGGCTTGATACGCACAAGCATCCGCATCTTGACTATGGTTATGTCATGACTAGCCACTCCAGCCAGGGACAGACTGCCGACCGTGTCCTTATTCACGTGGACACCGAATTGGGCGCTAAAGATCTTCTCAACAGCCGCATGGCATACGTTTCTGTCTCGCGTGGACGCTATGACGCGCAGATTTATACGAACAACACACAGACCCTCGGGCAAGAACTCAGCCGCGACGTGTCCCATTCGCCCGCGATTCAGCAAGAGCCAGTGGCGCACAAGATAGAACCGCAAACCACGCACACGAATCAGATCAGTCAGGGTTTCGGTCTAGGTCTGTGATGCAGCATTCCCGAATGACATGCCCCGGATAGCCAGAGCATAGCCGAGGCCCGACCAGTGTCAAGGCCGCGCTTCGCGCGCCGCGTCCGCGGTCGAAGAGCCTTGACACTGGCCTTTGCGCCTCGGCTTATTATTCAGCTATCCGGGGAATGTCAGATCTTAAGTTCCAGTTCTCCGGACCCCGCACAGGCTTGCACTATGCATTACCAGTCGACCCTATACGGCGCCCTGCTAGGGGTGACGTGTCTCTCCACCTTCCACCCCGTGCGCAGCACGGCCAAAAAACCCTCAACCCCACCACGGCTCTCCGGAGGGCACGAACCTCACCCCTACCGGTGGGAGAATCGCCACACTGGCCACCTCAAGATCGGGCGCAGATTCCACCCCGGAATCAGGACCGGATCGGGTAGCCAATCAGGCCGGGATCAGGGCGAGGATCGGACAGTAGATCAGGGAAGGAATCGCTCAGGGAAACGCCAGCGGATCGGCGGCTAAGAAAAAAACCTCCCACACGACATCACCCCACTCCCGAACTCCCGCTCTAGCGGGCTGGCAAACGCCAGCAGCAGGTACTCTATTCGATGGTTTGGAACTTCTAGTGCGGTGCTTGGGATTGTTGCAGTTCCGCAATGGCTTCTTGGCTTCCACCTTCTGCTGCCCTTCGGAGCCATTTCAGACTCTCAGCCTGGTCAACCTTCGTACCCTCAGTCCCCTCAGCATAGTCCTTTGCGACTGCCAACTCGGCTGCAGCTGCCGGGTCGACCTCTCCATGAGAGCCTATGGCAGCTTTCCTGAACAAACGAATGGCTTCGCTATCGTTCTTCTCGACGCCAACGCCGGTTGCGTACATGCTTCCTAGAACATACTGTGCACGCGCGTCTCCAAGCGAAGCGAGGGCTTTGAGTCTTGGCACAGCTGCGGAATAGTTTCCGGTCTTCAACGCTCGCGAGGCCGAGTCGAACTCATAATTCCGAACGAATATGCCGATCACCAAGAGCCCTATCAGACTGCACCCAATCAGCAACGCAAATCGCAGTCTTTTGCTCATGGGATCACCGTGAGGGCATTGCTGCCGTTCTCTTGATTGAGTAGGTTGTTCACGTCGTTATACTGCTGCATGGCGTTAGGATCAGTCTTGTTTGTAGTAATGCACCCCAGCGAGATGCTGCCCGGATGCAACTCGAAACCACAGCGAGACAAGCCTAGGCGACACTTCCAGCCAGGAATCTTCGGATTGGGTTCCAGTCGCCAGAATCCGGCGTGCCCTGATCGATCATCGCCATTCATGTTGTAGTTGCCCGGCACAATGGGGCCGAGGTCGTGGTTGTTGACGCACGCCATGTTGTTGGCGCACCCCGCTACTCCCGACCAGACTCCACCCGGTCCAAGTGTCACCGTGCCCGCGCCATTAGGCCCAATAATCGCAGGCCAACCTGGATCAGCGTTGGGCATGCAAACGAGTGTGTGTGCGGCGATTGAGTATATGCATTTCGCCAAGCCCAACGGGTCTACATCGTTGATCGGATTGTTCCCCACATAGGCATAGAAATTCTTCCCGCCATTGAATCCGATTGGATCCTCGCCATTGAACCTGCCAGCCACCGGGTCGTAATAGCGAGTCCTGTATTCATAGAGGCCAGTCTCAGAGTCGAACTCGCGACCCGTGTACTGGAACGGGTTCCTGAGACTTCCTGTAATGTTTGTGATGTTGCCGAAAGAATCGTATGTATAACTGTTCGCGAGAGCGGCGGCGGAAGTGCTCAGTGACGTGATTGAGCCTAAGCCGTCTGCTTCGTAGTAATCCGTCGCGCTGCTGCGCAACTCTGCTAATGGCTCATCGATTTTCTGGCCCTGCGTGTAGCTCGCGATCTCGCTACCCGATGCATTGGCGGTTTCGATCAGATTGGGTCCGTCGTAGACGAAGATGCTTGTTGCGGTGGGAGAGACTTTCTGGATGCGTCTGCCGAAGGGATCGTATTTGAAGTTCACCGTCCCCGTGCCAGGCACTACCGCCTGCACCATTCGATTCTCGAAGTCCCAGGAGTAGGATTTGCCGGAGGGGTCGGAGAGGGTATTGCCGTTTGCGTCATAAGATGTCTTCCCCGTGACTCGCACGGCTGCATCAATCCTCGCCAATGATCTTTCCTGCTCTCACGCTCTTGATAACGTTATCGAAATTTTCTCTTTTAACATCAGGCGAAAGAAGCATGGACGAGGGGTACTCCCTCTTTGGGAACATAACGCGCGCGTCACGGTACTTCATCAGCAGAGGAAGCATCCGCTTCCCACGGATGGTAACTTGGTGGAGCAAATCCTCCCCAGTGGCTTCGCCAATGTAAAAGTTCATCAGAACGACGAGCGCCTCGTCAGAGGACTTGGTCTTCGCCTGAAACAGTTCGCCTGTCAGTTTCGCGGCTTGGAAGAACGCCGCGTTCTGGGCCTCTCCCTGAGTTGTCTCTGCTTGCTGGCATAGGTCGAGAATAGGCCGCACCTTCTCTTGAACGTCCATCGGCGCGACAACATGTGGCGGCGGACCGCCTACTTGTAAAGCCAGCGCAATTGCGAGGATAAAAGATGTCATTGAACACCCATCTTTCCTGAGTTGTCAGTGGCATAGAAACCGCGGAATCTGCTGTACTCGTCCGGATCAAGCACAATGCAGCCTGCGGAACTATTGTCGTTGCCCTGGTGGACCTCAAAAGATCCTCGGGTGAAAGTTATCGTCCCGCTAAGCGGGCTAAGCCAAACCCTGGGTACCTTGTGTGGATTGGGAGTGCCGCCCATCGGCCCCATACCATAGTTTCCGGGAGGGATCGGTCCCTGATTGGTTTTTTGAACGCAGGCAACGTTATTCATGCACAAGCCGCGGCCCGAGCGTGCTCGGGACGTGTCGTAGCTTTGGTTTCCGTCGTTTGATACGCAATGCAAGTGGTGGGCAGCAATATCATAGGTACATTGGACGAGGCCCAAGGGGTCTATCCAGATCAGAGGATTGTTCTTGACATAAACGTAAAAATCGTCGCCCGCGTCGAATTGACTTGGGTCTTCGCTAATGAACCGTCCAGTCGAGTTGTCGTAGTAGCGCGCACGGTAAAAGTTGAGCTGGGTTTCTGGATCGAAGTCTCGCCCCGTGAACTGAAATGGGTTGGTGAGAGTACCGGTCGAAGCGGTCAGTCTTCCGTAGGAATCGTATGTGTACGTGTTGCCAATCGTACCGGTGCCGCTGCTGAGCGACGTAACCGAGCCGAGGCCATCTTGCTCATAGTAGGTTGCTGCCCCAGCGGCGAACTCGGCCAGCGGTCGATCAATGCCGGGGCCTTGGGCGAAGCGAGATAGGACATTCCCGCCGCCATCTAACTCTTCGATGGCATTCGCGTCTGTATCCATCCCGTCATAGAGGTAGTTGGTCGTGCCGAGCGGACCGGATTTCTGAATCCTCCTGCCGAAGGGATCGTACTTGAAGCTCACGGTTCCTGTGCCCGGAACCACCGCCTGCACCAGTCGGTTCTCGAAGTCCCAGGTGTAGGATTTGCCGGAGGGATCGGAGAGGGTATTGCCGTTTGCGTCTATTACTATCCCCAACACGGTTTCCGACCACCACTGCCCGCTAACCTGATGCGTTCCGGGCCACTTAGCTCGCGACGCGCTGACGCAAACTGCGCGATTTGTCGAAAAAATCCCCTGATGCGTTTTGTGGCCCCTAGCCGCGTTTGCGCCGATGCGACGTTCCGATGCGATGGCAGCGAAAGGCACAGCTAAAGAAAAAATATCTGCGCTCGTGAGAGCAGGGATTCGTTCTTCGGCTGTGGCGGCCATCTCCGCTGATTGTAGTTAGCAAGGCAGTCGCAAAGATAGTGACTTTGGAGACGCGCGGGACGGGTACTACAGGCCAGTTTCCGGGCACTCTGAAAAAACCTGTCAAGTGCTTTTTCGATTTTCGCGAAGATTTTTCAGTACGCGGGGATATACGCTTTATGTATATGCGATCAACTTCGAGGCTGCACCACTGACAGGCTGGGGATCATCTGGAAGTGGCGCACGTTGAGTGTGACCACGGCGTAATTCATGTGCAGCGCCGTAGCGCCGATCAGCAGATCCTCGAACGCAATGCTGATCCCAAGCGCCGCCTGCTCGCCTTCGATGCGTCCCGCCAGTTCTGCGATTTCAGCTGTCACCGGAATCACCGCCACATCGCGGCGCAGTTCTTGAGTAAAGGCCCGCCGTCGCTCACGGTCAGCATCGGTGCGAGCACGATAGATGCCGTGCGTCAGTTCCACCAAGGTCACCACCGAGAGCGCGGCGTCCTGTTCTCCATGCGTCGTCAGCACCCGTTGGATGATGGCCTGCACACCTTCTCCCCGGCGTTCTCCGGCGATGAGCACGCTGGTATCGAGGACTATTCCCATGAAGAGATTTCGCGGGGCTTGCGGCTCTTGATGATCTCTTCCAGGTCGGCGGCGAAGTCAGGATCGAGCGTAGGCTCATAGCCCAGTTCTTCGGCGTGTTTCTTAGCGAGTGCGATAGATTCGGAGAGCAGGCGGGGCCGGAACTCTTCGCCAACAGGACGAAGCACGGCCACGGGCACTTTGCCGCTCTCGATCACCACTTCCGCACCGGCGCGCACCCGCGCCAGCACGTCAGCGAAGTTGCTGGCGGCTTCGGCTTCCGAGATGTGGATCACATGGTCGGCCATGGCGCGATTATACCGTCATTCCTCCTCGTCCGATTCAGCTTCGAGCGCGGCCAGCAGTGCGGCTCTCTGCTCGTCATCGCCCTGGCCGTTGTCATCGTTCGTAAATGCCGATGGTTTGCGCTCCAGCTTTGCGCCGGGATGCGTGGCCGCGTGGATTTGTTGCAGCTTGCGGATGGCCACGTGCGTGTAGATTTCCGTGGTGCTCAGATCGGCGTGGCCGAGCATCTGCTGGATGTAGCGAATGTCGGCGCCGCCTTCAAGCATCAGCGTTGCCATCGTGTGTCGAAAGGTGTGGCAGGAACCGGATTTTCCCAGGTTCGCCTGCGCGATCAAGTCGCGCGCCAAGTTGCTCAGCGCGTCGGGATGAAACGGCTCTCCGTATTGCGTGAGGAACAGCGTGGCATCGTCCGGCTCCACGGCTAACTGCGGGCGCGCTTCGCGCAGATATTTTTCCGTCCAAGCCAGTGCCCGCTCGCCGATCGGGATCATGCGATCTTTTTTGCCCTTGCCCTGGCGGATCGTCAGCGTGGCGCGCTCGCGGTCCACGTCATAGAGCTTGAGTTGCATGAGTTCCTTGCGGCGTATGCCGGTCGAGTAGAACGTTTCCAGCATGGCGCGGTCGCGCAGGCCCACTGGCGTGGCGATGTCGGGCAGTACCAGAACGCGTTCGACTTCTTCTGCAGAGAAGATCGTACGTGGAAGACGCTTCTCCATGCGCGGCAGATCGAGATCAGAGGCAGGGTTGTGCAGGATGTGATTGTTGCGCACCAGCCAGCGAAACCAGCGGCGCACCGGCGTCAGCCGCGAGTGTTGCGTGCGGAACGTGAGCGGCTGCCCGTTGCCCTTGCGGTAGTAGTAGAGATAGCGCTGGTAGCTTTCGAGGATGGGGCGCGTCACTTCCATCGGATGCTCGATGCCGCGCTGCTCGGCCCAGCGGATAAAGTCGGCGATGGACCAGCGCGCATGGTCGGCAGTGTCCTGGGAGTAGTTGTTGATCAGCAACCATTCCAGGTGCTCTTCCATGAACTGGCCCAGCGCCGTGTGTGGCGCAGCTTCCGCGTGGCGCTTCTTTGTGACGCGGGCCATCACCTCACCGCCGCGTGTTTCGTCAGCCCGTGGCCGTTTGGTTTCTCCGCGCCATTGGCTTTAGCTACGACTACGATTTGGCCAGGATCGGCCTCGTGGCCCCTTAATATACTTCCGGCAAACCGCGCAGTTGGCGTCTCGACCCGCGTCATTGCTGGCGATAGTTCGCTTTCACCCACCCCCGCGCGGTCCCCGCGCACCCCCCGCGACCCCGCATGGTTACGATTTGTCTCCTCTTCCTCGGAGTGCAACTGGTAGACGAACGTCTGTCCCGGCCCACCGTAGCGCACCCGCAGATATTCCATTTCTTCCAACCGCCGCAGATGCACCCGCAACTGTGTGTCGCCCCACCGGCTGTATTGCCGCACGCTGCGCCGCGTGAAACGGTATTCCGAAGATTCGATCTGCAAGCGTTCACACTCTTCCTTCACCATCTGCTCGATCACCCCGAGCAGGCGGCGCGTGTGCGGCGGCAGTTCGTCGAGCGAAGGCATGATGACCTGGCGCATGAGTTGTTTCGCCAGCGCCACGTCCTCGGCTGCGGCCTCGATGTATTCCAGCGTGTCGCCCTCGCGCATGTCCCGCTTGATCTCGCGCTGGTGCTGATGCAGCAGCGCAATCGAGTCGATCAGCGTCAGCAGTTTCGCGTGATCGCGCCGCGTCCGGGTCATGTGGTCGGGAAAGTCTTCGTCCGCGTCGGGCTGGTTATTGGCGACGGCGATGGGCCGCAAGAGACGCTGCGCGTTGCGATGCAACTTCACGATGCGGGCGCGTTCCCGCCATGCCCAAAGTCCTTCCGTCGTGCGGGCCTCGCGTTGCTTGCGATGAATCGCCCGCGTCTGTTCCCGCTCCTCGTTCACCGTAAGCACAATCGAACGATTCAGCAACTCCTCATCTACCTGCTGCGCCGTGGTGGTGAGGAAGATCATCACCGGGCCTTCTACGGTGTATTCGTGCGTCACCTGCTTGCCGCTCACCGGGTCTTTGCCGGTCGAGGCGATTTTTAACTTGCCTTCCGACTGCAACAGTTTCAGCGCATAGGCCGCGCGTTGCGCGCCTTCTTCTTCCGAGACGGCAAGGATTTTGTGCTTCAGGTTTTTTTGTCCCATGTAGAAGAGTGCCTGCCCGGTCATCGCCGAGTAGCTTTCCCGCTGCTCTTCCGGCACGAAGTCCAGCACGGCTTCCATCAGCGAACTCTTGCCCGCCGAAGATGCCGACTGCACCACAATCGCCAGCGGTTTTTCGAGCAGGCGCGACACCGCGGCGAGATAGCTTACTTTCTTGTTGGTCTCTTCCCCCACCACGCCGCACTTCTCGAAGTCCTCCAGCACTCGCCTCAGCAGGCGCGGATCGCGCAGCAGTTCCATTGCGGCCGTTTTCTCCTCGGCGGTCATGATGGTTTCTTCCGCTTCTGGCGTCAGCGTCTTGCGCAGCATCTCCCGCTGCATGTCGCCGAGCGCGCCCCACAGTTGGCCGACTTCGCGCTGGATCGTCTCTTCCTTTGCCGCCAGCTCGTGCGCCGTTTGCTTGATGAAGGCCGCGCGGCGCGGAAAACTCTCCATGTCGAATGTGTCGCCGTGATAGCACCACTCGCCGCGCACGTTCGTGCCGGATACTTTCACGTTGACCTGCATCCGGCCCAAACTGGTGCATTTCTCCAGATTCAGCACGCGGTACGTGCGCGGCCCGAAGCTCGCTACGATTTCTCCGTTGTCGATCTTGATCTGCGGCGCGGTGGGCGTGCTCAGCGGCATCGGGCGCTGTACGGTCTCTTCCTGCGGTGAGTCTTTTTCGTGCTGCGCGGTTTCAGGATTAGCAGCTAAAGAAAGAACACTCTCTCCCGCAGTCGAAGAAGTTGGAGACGGAGTTGGACTCTCGATTGCTATTTTTTCTTTAGCTGTGCTTTTTGGTTTTTCTTCCGGTACGGCGGCGGATGGTGTGGGCAGATCGTCTTGCTTCTTCATCGGCTCTGGCTTTCGCTCCTCCTGGGACGCCGGCGATGCCGGGGCCGGCTTCATCACCGCAACCGTGGGCCGCTGGCCTTTGCCCAGCCACGCGGCGCTGGTCAGAGACATCCCCAGCCACTTCGCCGCAGGCTGTTGCTTCCGCGCAAACTCGTTGGCGTCCTGGCCGCGCGGAAACTGCACCCGGAAACACTCGATGCCCATCGGCATGAGTTCTTCCGCGTGTTTCGCCGCCGCTTTTTCTCCCGCCTCGTCGCGGTCGTAAGCGATGTAAATTC
This sequence comes from uncultured Acidobacteriaceae bacterium, assembly GCA_963822025.1. Classification (GTDB taxonomy): domain Bacteria; phylum Acidobacteriota; class Terriglobia; order Terriglobales; family Acidobacteriaceae; genus Acidiflorens. Next base: position 376,882 of record CAWGFW010000007.1, read on the forward strand.
TCTTCGTGCCGTGCTTCTGAAACGCCTCCCGGTGCGAGTCGTTGAAGCCGTTCACGCCGTAGCTGGTCGTCACGTTGCGATAGCCCGCGCACCAGAACGTTAGCGCGTCGATCAGCGCTTCGCACAGGATGATTTCTTTCGACGCGATCAGTGCTTGCTCGTTCCACACGCCGTACCGTGGCCCCGGCAGATACAAGTGATATTCGGTTCCGGGCCGCAGACGGTCGCCGATCTTGCGCCCATACATCTGCACCACTTCACCGTTGAGATTCAGGATCGGGATCACCAGCGAGCCCACGAAGTGCTCATGCCCAGTTTTCTCTCGCAGGATGCCCAACTGCTCCAGCCGTCCGCGCTGGCGCAAACCCTCGAACCGGTTCTTGTCCTGCAAGTGGTAATTCAGCGAACGATTGGAAAAGCCCAGCTTGAAGTGCTCCACCATCTCCGCCGATTGCAACCCACGTTTGACGAGATACTGTTGCGCTCCCGGCGACTGCTTCAGCGTGCGGTGGTAGTAATCGACCACGATGCCCAGCAACTTTTGATCGTCCACCGTGGGCTCGAACAACGGAGGCAACTTGGGCACTGTCGAGTTTTTCGGCGGCGGGCTGGCGCTCGTGGTGGCGGTCGGGAGATAGTCGCGTTGCAGCAGTTCCAGCGCGTGCGTGAAACTGACGCCCTCGGCGCATCGCACCCACTCGATCACGTCGCCTTTGCGGTCACAGCCGAAACAGTGCCACTCGTTCTTCACCACGTCGATGCTCAGGCTGGGATTGGTGTCTTTATGGAAGGGGCAGAGTCCCATGAGGCTCCGGCCCACACGCCGCAGCTGAATGCCCCGCGCCTCCGCGAGTCGCTGGATGGAGACTTCCCGTTTGATCCGCTCCACCACCTCCGGGGGAACATACGGCATCGGCTCTCGGCTCCCTTCCTCCCGTTTTCCGGCTTCCTTGAAAAAACCTGTCAAGAACTTTTTTCGCTTGACCTTCTGTGCCTAAAATTATAGTTATCAACTATGGAAGTCAACAGCGATTTTGCCATGCCCTTTACACTCGCCGCAGTTATGGCTCTCAAGGGGAAGAAGGAAAGAGATTCAGTGAAGGCTTGGCACCGTGCCTTGGGCCGCCGCTTGGCGCAACTTCGCAAACAGCGCGGACTTAGCCAGGAAGAACTGGCGCGTCGAGTGGGAGCGATTCAGGTTGTGATTTCCGATTATGAAAACGGCAAGTCCAGGCTTTTTGCAGAGACAGCCGTTCGCTTTGCTGCTGCACTCGATGTTCCCGTGCAAGAGCTGCTTCAGGTTTCTAAGCCGGTGGCTGTCGAACCTGCCCACAGGCCCAGCCGCAGACTCTTGCGCCGCATGGAGAAGATCGAACGCTTACCACGGCGCAAGCAGACGGCGCTGCTGACCACCATTGATGCTTTCCTGAGCAGCGCCACGGGCTAGGCTGTCACTCGGACGTCCCACGAACAAACCCCGAACGCCACACCGGACAGACACCGGACAAAGCCCGGATGTTCATCGGACGCGACACGCTTTTCGGCTCTGCGCTTTTCGTTGCGCCGAAGGCGCAAGGGATGGTGTCTTTGCACATCCTGCCCTTCCCGCCGCGCCCCGGTTCCCATTTTTCAATCCCATTTTTTCGATGGCTGGAAGCAAACAGGAGCGGAGAGGGAACCGGGTCAAGGGCGCGCGGTTTGTGCGCGTTCATCGGAGCGAACGCGGAGACCCTTGACGCGGCTCCCGCGCTCTGAACACTCTTCAGCGAAAAAATGGCAGATTTCCCCCGCTCTTTTCTTTTCAACACGTTTACGCGCGTTCGCCGCTCGGTTGCTCGGCAGCAACCCGGAGTCGAGGATTTTCCTTTTTAGCCGCTTGTTTTCTGCAGGTTCGCGCACGCTAACCCGGAAACCGCCCATTTTTCGCGGCTATCCTGCGCAGTTCGCTGATCCCGCAGGCGTTAACGTACGTTAACCGCAGGTTGCTCTGCAGCTCCCATTTGGGTGACGTGTCATACCTACCCCCGACGCCGTAGGCGGCGCAGGTTTTCTCTTTCCCCGGCAGGGCACCTCGGGCTGGCAGTTCACCCCGGAACTCATCTCCCGGAGCACCAACCTCATCCCTCACCGTGTCCGAATCGCCACACTACCAGCTCAGGAAATCGGCGCGGATTTCCAATCGGAATCGGCACTCCATCCGGCGGCTAAACCAACCCCGATCAGCGGCAGGAATCGGCCAGAAGAACACCAGCGGATCGGCAGCTAAAGGAAGAACGTTCCTGGGACTCTCGCGCTCTTACCGGTGTAGCGAGGCTTTAACAAAATCATCGGTTGCCGCGTAAGCTATGGCGACGGCGAACAATGCTAGAACGAAACCACCATAAAGCATGTAAGCCAAAGCATCGAGGGGAGCTGCTATCCTAGCGTCTTCGGTGAGCTTTTCGACTGATGTGGAGTGAATAGCCTCATAAACATCACTGTGCGCTTTCCACACGCGCACCCAGAGTACGATCAGGGCGACTACTGGCGCAAACATCCAGAACACCGAACTGTTTGAGAACAGTTGAGAATGCGTAACGATCTGGATCGGAAACAGCCTAACCAGTCGAAAATCCATCATGATCTCGATTGGAAAGAACGTAACCATGAGGAGCAAGAGGGTACTGACGAGAAAATGATACGACCTCCACGGTGGCCGCGAGAAGTATTTGAGTCTACGGACCTGCATTCTGTCCTGATAAAACATTCCCTCGTCCCCTTTCTAGAAGTCAAACCAATTGCCGCACACGATCCTGTGTGCACCTAGCGAGCCAAGTTCGATGACCGCTACCGGTGCGGCGAGTTCTTCCTGACCGAAGAGGGCTGAGCCCTCCACAAACCCGGCCATCCAGGCGTCGGCCAGCGTCCAATTTAGACACGTTTTGTCAGAGACGAGCGGCGGTATCACTGGCGGTTGATCCGGTGGCGGCTGATCCGGCGGTTCGTCCGGTGGTTGATCCCCCTTGTCGCATTTGTTCGGGTTAGGAGGACGCATGTACGGATCGGGTTCGTCTGCGCCCTGAGGCCCGGCACACGCGCCCGGAGACTGCGCCCACTGCTCGGGGCTGCATCCTCCAGATGGATCTGGCGGGAGCGGCGGTCCGTCGTTCTGCCACACTCCGTCAGGTCCTAAGTAGATCGAGCCCACAACCCCGCTGCCGCTGTAATAGCCTAAAGGATCAGTTCGGACTATGGGATTATTCCGCGTGTACGCATAGAAGTTCGTTCCCCCTCCAAATTGGATCGGATCTTGATTGAGGAACCGCCCCACGCTCGGGTCAAAATAGCGGGCGCGGTTAAATAACAAGCTCGTTTCGGAATCGAACTCTCGTGCAGTGTATTGGAGGGGATTGGTGGGCGTCCCGGTGGACGCGGTCGCTTTTCCGTAGCTGTCGTAGGTGTAAGTTCCGGCCAGCGCACCGGCGGAGTTGCTCAGCGAAGTAACTGAGCCGAGTCCGTCTTGCTGGTAATAGCTCGTCGTTCCAGAGCGGAGTTGGGCCAGCGGTCTATCAATGCCTTTGCTCTGCGTATACCTGGTGAGGACGTTGCCAGTGTTGTCCACCTCTTCGATCAAACCGTGCTTGTCGTACAGGTAGTTAATCGTTCCGTTCGGTCCTGATTTCTGGATGCGGCGGCCAAACGGATCGTAGCGGAAGGTCGTGGTTCCCACGCCGGGATTCACGACTTGCGTCAGCCGGTTCTCAAAGTCCCAGGAGTAGGATTTGCCGGAGGCATCGGAGAGGGTATTGCCGTTTGCGTCTAATACTGACCCTACCACGGTTTCCCAACCAGACTTCCCGCATCCCCAACGCCGGTTTCCACTTAGCTGCCACGTTGCCCAAACAGGGCGGATTTTTTCTCCGAAACCCCTGATGCGAGTTTTGGCCAACGTTTCCCGTTTTCCCATGCGAGCGATGCGAAGTTAATGGCACAGCTAAAGAAAAAATATCTGCGCTCGGAGAGCATTCGCCGGCTGTGGCGGCCATCTCCGTGATTGTTTAGGGCTCGCAGGTACTTTGGGACCGGGACGTACTCGGACGGACCTGAAGAAGTCAATGTTCGATTTCGGAAGATTTTTCAGTACGCTGGGATATACGCTTTATGTATATGCGAAACTTGAGCTGCACCACTGAAAGGCTGGGGATCATCTGGAAGTGGCGCGCGTTGAGCGGTCACCACGAGCGTAACCCATTGCAGCGCAGTAGCGCCGATCAGCAGATCCGCGAACGCAATGCTGAAGCCTAAGCTCTGCTGTTCGCCGTCGATTTTCCGGCCAGCTGGCCGATTTCTGCTGTCACGGATAGACCGCCACATCGTCCAGCAGTTCTTCGACAAAGGCCTCGCCGGCGATTACGGACCAGCGTCGGTGTGTGCGCGGTAGATGCCATGCGTCAGTTCCGTCAGCCCCCACGGCGAGAGCACTGCTCGCTGGTCGCCCGTAGCAGCGGCGATTTGCTTAAGATGGCTGTATACTGTTCTCCCCGCCGCTCGCCGGCGATGACCACGCTGGAATCGAGGATCAGTCCCATGCGGGCGGGTTCAGCGGTTCGCGATGGCTATTGATGGTCGGCTTCCAGATCGGCGCCCGAAGTCGGCGTCGAGCGTGGCACGGTGGCCCAGTCTTCGGCGTGCTTCTTGGCCAGTGCGATGGATTCGGAAAGCAGGCGGCCAGGTTCCGGTTTGGAGGGACGCACCACCACCACGACGGGTTCGTGCCCATCGATGACGATCTCGGCACCGGCGCGCACCCGCGCCAGCACGTCAGCAAAGTTGCTGGCGGCTTCCGCTTCCGAGATGTGGATGACGTTCTTCGCCATGAAAGGCATTATATCGCTACTCATCTTCCTCTCCTTCCGCTTCTAACGTGGCCAGCAGTGCGGCCTTCTGCTCGTCGTCGCCCTGGCCGTTGTCATCGTTCGTGACTGCCGATTGCTTACGCTCCAGCTTTGCGCCCGGATGCGTGGCCGCGTGGATTTGTTGCAACTTGCGGATGGCCACGTGCGTGTAGATTTCCGTGCTGCTCAGGTCGGCGTGCCCGAGCATCTGCTGGATGTAGCGAAGGTTCGCGCCGCCTTCCAGCATCAACGTCGCCATCGTGTGACGGAACGTGTGGCAGGAACCGGATTTTCCAAGGTTCGCCTGCGCGATATACTCCCGCGCCAGGTTGCTCATCGCGTCGGGATGAAACGGTTCTCCATACTGCGTCAAGAACAGCGTGGCGTCGTCCGGTTCCACGGCCAACTGCAGGCGAGCTTCGCGCAGATATTTTTCTACCCAGGCCAGCGCCCGCTCGCCGATCGGAATCATGCGGTCCTTCTTGCCCTTGCCCTGGCGGATCGTCAGCGTGGCGCGTTCCCGGTCCACGTCGTACAGCTTGAGATGGATCAGCTCCGTGCGCCGAATGCCGGTTGAGTAAAACGTTTCCAGCATGGCGCGGTCGCGCAAGCCGACTGGCGTCGTGATGTCCGGCACGACCAGGATGTGCTCAACCTCGTCAGCGGAGAAGATGGTGCGCGGAATGCGCTTTTCCATGCGTGGCAGGTCGAGATCGGATGCCGGGTTGTGCAGGATGTGATTGTTGCGCACCAGCCAGCGGAACCAGCGGCGCACCGGCGTCAGCCGCGAGTGCTGCGTGCGGAACGTGAGCGGCTGCCCGTTCCCCTTGCGGTAGTAGTAGAGATATCGCTGGTAGCTTTCGAGGATCGGGCGCGTCACCTCCATCGGATGTTGCATTCCGCGCTGCTCGGCCCAGCGGATAAAGTCGGCGATAGACCAGCGCGCGTGATCGGCAGTGTCCTCCGAGTAGTTGTTGATCAGCAGCCATTCCAGATGCGCTTCCATCAAGCGGCCCAGCGGCGAGTGCGGCTCGGGCTGTGGATGACGTTTCGAGACGCGGGCCATCACTTCACTCCCGCTCTGCCGTTGGCTTTAGCTACGATTGGCCCTTCTGCGCTGTGCCCCGTATTACCTTGATTTTTGCGATTCCCGCTAAAATCGCGGTTCTCCCCAGCATCCATGCGGGTTTCCGCCATCGTGACCACCCGCGCCACCCCCGCGACTTGGGCGTGACTTGACGGTGCCAACTCGCCATTTGCCCGTGACTTCTTTGCATCGTAGCTGTAGCCCAAGCCGGACACGACCGGATTGCCCTGCTCGTCGGTCTCGAAGTCCAGTTCGTACACGAAGCTCTGGCCGCGTCCGCCGCGATGCACGATCAGGTATTCCAGTTCCTCCAAACGATGCAGATGCTTCTTTAGAACCGAGTCTCCCCACTGCGTAAAGTGCCGCACCGTGCGCCGGGAGAAGCGGTAATCGCCGCGCTCGATTTGCTGCCGTTCGCATTCCTCGCTCACCATTTTGTCGATCAGTAAGAGCAAGTGCCGCGTCTGCGGCGGCAGATCGTCGAGCGATGGCGGCAAGGTTTGGTTCACCAGATGGCGGGCCATCTCCACATCGGCTTCGGTGGCCTCGATGTATTCCAGCGTTTTGCCGTGGCGCGTTTCGCTCTTGATCTCGCGCTGGTGCTGATGCAGCAGCGTGATCGCATTGATGAGAGTTAAGAACTTCATGTGATCGCGCCGCGTGCGCGTGCGGTTGTAAGGAAAGGTCAACCTGGGCGCGTGCTCGTTGGCGATGCGGATCGGACGCAAGAGGCGCTGCGCGTTGCGATGCAGTTTGAGGATGTCCTGGCGCTCCTCGCGCGCCCACAGGCCCGCGCGTGTCTGCGCTTCGCGCTGCTTCTGGTGGATCGCTTTCGTCTGCTCCGGGTCTTCGTTCACGGTAAGCACGATGCAGCGATTCAGCAACTCCTCATCCATCTCGACGGCGGTTGTCGTGAGGAAGATCATCACCGGGCCTTCGACGCGGTACTGGTGCGTAATCAATCGTCCGGTATTCGATTCTTTGCCGGTCGAGGCGATGGTCAGCACACCTTCACTCTGCAAGAGTTTCAGCGCATAGGCCGCGCGCTGCGCGCCTTCCTCTTCCACCACGGCCAGCACTTTGTGTTTTAGTTCCGTCTCTCCGAGATAGAAGAGCGCCTGGCCGGTCATCGCCGAGTACTGCACGCGCTGTTCTTCCGGCAGAAACGCGAGCACCGCTTCCATGAGCGAGGTCTTGCCCGCCGCTGAGCCGGATTGCACGATGATCGCCAGCGGCGCTTCCATCAGGCGCGATACTGCGGCCAGATAACTAATCCGCTTGTTCGTCTCCTCCCCGACCATGCCGCAACGCTCGAAGTCGGTAACGATTCTGTCCAGCAGGCGCGGATCGCGCAGTAGCTCCAGCGCGGCAGATTTCTCCTCCGTCGTCATCTCGATTTTTTCTTCCTGCGGCTTCAGCGTCTTTTCGATCCACTCGTGTTGCAGGTCTTCGAGCTTGAGGATCAGCGTGGCGAGATCGCGCTCGATGCTTTCTTCCTTGTGGCCTAGCTCCTTCGCCGCTTGCTTGGCGAACATGGAGCGCGGACGCGCGCCGTACAGGTCGAACCGATCTACGTGTAAGCGGGTCTCTCCGCGCGTGCTGGTGCTCGTCACCATCACATTCACTTGCAGCACGCCGGGAGCCGTGTTCTTCGCCAGGTCCAGAATGCGATAGCGCCGCTCTCCCAGCGTCACGTGCACCGTATCGCCGGTGACTTCGACGCGCGCTTCCCGGACTGGTACAACGGTTCCGGTCGGGAGCGGCGCTATCGGCGGCTGTGCGGCTAAAGAAGAAACAGGTTCCTCACCCACTGCGGTTGCAGTTGCGCCGATCTCAGAGATTTCTTCTTTCGCTGCTGTGGTGGGTTCTTCGGCTGTTTTGGCGGCTAAGGAAAGAACTGGCTCGGGGACCGGTTCGTCCATCGTGATGGTCTCTTCCGTGATTTCATCTTCCCCTGCCGGTTTGATTGCGTCCTCCTCGATGCTGGCTGGGATCGCCGCTGCTGGCTCATCCTGGCTCACTCTCGCTTGTGTTTTCTGCACCGGCTGCGGCTGGATCACCGGCACTGTGGGCCGCTTGCCTTTGCCCAGCCATGCCGCGCTGCTCAACATCAAGCCCAGCGCTTTCGTCGGCGGATGTGTTTTCAGCGCGTGTTCGTTGGCGTCCATGCCTTTCGGAAACTGCACGCGGAAACATTCGATGCCCATCTGCATGAGTTCTTCCGCGTGTTTGCGGGCCGCATTCTCGCCCGCGTCGTCGCGGTCGTAGGCGATGTAAATTCTCTTGGTGCCGTGCTTCTGAAACGCGGCCTTGATCTCGTCGGTAAACCCATTCACGCCGTAGCTGGTGGTTACGTGGTGATAGCCTGCACACCAGAACGTCAGCCCATCGATCAGCGCTTCGCACAAGATGATTTCTTTCGAGGCGATCAGCGCCTCTTCGTTCCACACTCCGCTCAGCGGTCCCGGTAGATACAGGTGGTGGTCCGTTCCTGGTCGCAACCGCGCTGTGATCTTGCGGCCATACATCTGCACCAGTTCGCCTTCGAGATTGAGGATCGGAATCACCACTGAACCGTTGAAGTGCTCGTGTCCGGTTTCTTCGCGCAAGATGCCCAGCTTTGACAGTCGTCCGCGCATCTCCGCACCGGCAGCCCGGTTCTTGTCCGGCAGATGGTAGCTGAGTGTGCGGTTGGCGAAGCCTAACCGGAAGCGCTCGACCATCTCCGCTGATTGCAGGCCGCGCTTTACGAGATACTGCTGCGCCAGCGGCGATTGCTTCAGCGTCTCGTGGTAGTAGTTCACCACGATCTTGAGCGCCTGCTGGTCATCGACGGTCGGAGCAAACAGCGGCGGCAGTTTCTTGACTGAGCATTCCTTCGGCGGCGGTTCCGCGCCGTGCGCGGCGGAAGGAAAGTAATCCCGCTTGAGCAGTTCCACGGCGTGATTGAAGCTCACGCCCTCGGCATATTTGACCCACTCGATCACGTCTCCGGCACGGCCACAGCCGAAACAGTGCCATTCGTTCTTCACCGGATCGATGCTGAGGCTGGGATTGGTGTCTTTGTGGAAGGGACAGAGGCCCATGAAGCTCCGGCCTGAACGCCGTAGCTGGATGCCGCGCGCCTCGGCAAGTCGCTGCACCGAGATTTCCCGCTTGATCCGCTCCTTCAGTTCCGGGGAAACGTAGGGCATCCGGTTGCTCTCCTCCCGCTCGTTTTCAGGGTCTCTCGGAGAACCCTGTCAAGAACTTTTTGCATTCCTAAATCGTAAGGAAAATACTATGCTGCGTATTATTGCGTCAAGGACTAATTCGGATACGCCGTAAACTACACCCCATGTCGAGACGACCAACCCTTCAGAAACCGCACGTAGATTTCGGCGGCGAGACTCTGGGCCAGCGCTTGGCCCGCCTTCGCAAACAAGCCGGTTACACGCAGACTGAGTTTGCAAAGAAGGTCGGCATCACTCAGGTCTTGGTGTCAGGCTATGAGACGGATCGGAATCAGTTCTCGGCAGAGATGGCCGTGCGCTTCGCCCTGACTCTCGATATTTCGACTGATGAGTTGCTGCACCCCAAGGCGACGAAGAAGAAGATCGCGAAGAAACCCAGCCTTAAGGTCGTGCGCCGCATGGAAGAGATTGAGAAGCTGCCGCCGCGTGAGCAGACTGTTGTGCTGAGCGCGCTGGATTCGATTTTGCGGGGAGCGGCGACGCGATGACCACCTCCTACGACAGCACGCCACTCGAACTCTATCGTGAGTGTTCGGGAGAGCGCCTGCTGCGGGCGTTGGTCGCGCAGCCTGCTTCTGCTGACCTGGCATGGGAAGCCTGGGGCATGTTGCGTTTCATGTTGCTGGATCAGATCGGCGAGGCCAAGGAACAGCGGAAAAAGTCGCGGTCACGGAAGTCAGAGTTCTACGATTGCTGCTCCGAAACGGAAACCAAGATTTCTCACTCCATCGCTGGCCGGTTGATTTCGCGGCTACACATCGCCTTTGATCCTGGGAACCATCGTATTCGCTGGTCTTGCAGGAATCGCCGGGGCGAGTTTTCCATCGGAGCGGACGGCAGGCAGCCGTGCTTGCTATCTCTTCAAGACGAGCCGTACTACACCCCAGCCGAAGCCGGGCGATTCCTCTATCAGACTCTCATCGGATACGCGATTCACTAACTGCCGTTCGTTCGGGTTTGCGCTCGGTGGTTTTGAGCGCAGAGAAGCCCATGCTTCTCATAGCTGGATCATGCCCGCAGCGAAGCAGCAGTCAAGGACGCGCGTCCTTTGCGCGCCGCGTCAGCGGTCGTGATCCTTGACGGCTGCGAGAGCGTAGGGCAGCAGTTGACTTTGTCTGTACTATCTGCTACACCGTAGCAGATGCCTACTTTTTCCACGCGCGACGCTGCCAAGCAACTGGGTTTGGATGCCACTACACTTAGCCGCTACATCGCCGCGAAGAAAGTACCTGCACCCAAGGTTGTCTCAACCGGCGGCATCACCGTGCATCTCTGGACCCAACGCGATATCGAGCGGGTTCGGAAGCTGCTGCCGAAGCTCAAGAACGGCAGGAAGACTCGATACAAGAAAAAGGGCTCGAAAAAGGCCAGCGAGAAGAAGTAAGTATCAACAACGGGACGCGCCGATGCTATCAACACCGACGCGGCCCTAACCACCATCACCTGTATAGGAGGCAACGATGGCTAGTTCTGAAGGTATCCCGTCCCCTTTTCCCACGCAACCCTCCGCACGTTCCCCGAAACTGCGCTTCTACGAAAGCCTGTTCCTATGGAACCAAGGCGTCGATCAGCTCGTCGCCACTCTGCGTCGCTTGGAGAAGTTGCCCTTTGCTGACAAACGCTCCTTGCAGTGCACCCAGGCCGAGATCGAAGAACTTCGCGCGGGCATCAACGCCGATTTCGTGGAAGAGATCGGCGAAAGTGAGCGCCTTGACCAGGGCCGATTCTGGAAACAGCGCCGCGCCTACGAGAAGACGGTGGAAGACCCCGACGACGTTTACCTCGAAGTGGAAGAACGAGAGGAACAACGGCGCAAGCAAGGACTGCCGCCACGCCTTGGCATCGTTCCCCATTCAGCGGTAGCCGACGAAGAAAAACGCATTGAGGATGAACAAGAGCGAAAGCAGCGCTGCAGCAAGCGCTCGAAGCCCACTCCGAAGGCCAAGAGTGCCAGCCAGGAGAAGAGCCATGACTAAAGAACGCGAGCCGAAGAAACCGAAGGTCGTGTGGGTCGGGGGCACTCCCATCACTCCGATTACCGCGAAGCAAAGCAGAGAGCTTGATCGGCGTCTCCAGAAGCGCAAGCAGCAGCTACGTGAGCGCTATCCCGAAGTTCACGGCAGGGCCGTAGACTACATCAGCCATTCCATTGAGGACGGGTCGCTGTTCTTCACCGTTGCTTTCAAGGACAAGACGACCTTCTCGCTCCGTTTCGCCTGCGAGATGTTCATCACCGGAGCCGACTTCGGCGACATGCGGACCGGAGACTTGGAGATCGTTCGCGAGTACATGAAGCCCATTCTGAGGTAGGGCGGTTCACATCGCGATCTCGTGGCCGATGCTGTGATCGTGTTCCGGCTGGTTGGGTTCCTGGTGTGCAGCTAGTGGCTCGACCTTCTGTGCCGCTGGCTCCGGCTCCTGGCTCTGGGTCGCCGTACGCTGCGACACGTCGCGGCTCAGATCGCGTCCGAGTTCGCTTTTGTCATTGGTGTAGATTTCCGCGTCGTATTGCCCGCGCGACACGGAAACATACGCCATGCGGCTGTTCACCAGTTGCTCGCCTAGCTCCGTGTCTACGTGGACCAGCACGCGCTCGGCGGTCTGGCCCTGGCTGCTGTGGCTCGTCACCGCGTAACCGTGATCGAGATGCGGATGCTCGCGGATGTTGAACGCGACATCGTGGCCTGAGTCCATGCGGATTTGCACGTCGCCGGCGTCGTTGATTTTCTCGACGGTGCCCAGTTCGCGGTTGGCAACGTGCAACTCCCGCGATGGCGCTGTGAACTGCACGCGGTCGCCTTCCGAGAACGCGCGCTCGGATTCGTGGTACACCGCTACACCGGAGAGTCGGCGCGGATCGTAGCTCTGATGCTCTCCATTCTCGCGTTCGATGGTGACGCGATTCTCTTTCGCGTCCACGTTCTCCACCCGCGCATATTCCCCTGGCTCGATGCCCAACACTTTGCTGCCGCGCGTATAGCGCACCACGTCGCCTTCCTCATACTGTCCGGCCCACTGCCGATCTGCGCCCGTCATCTCCTGCCGCGAGTCGAGCACACGCAGCTTGTGTTCGTCCTGGCTCACGTCGCCACGCTCCTGCATTTCCCGATGGATCAGCCCATTCAACTCGCGGCGCGATTCGTTGTCGGGCGAGATCACCAGCGTGCCTTGCGGCTCCCGCACATACTCCCGCGCGATTTCACTTAGCCGCTCGTCACGGCCCACGATCTCATGCACGCGGCCCTGTTGGTCGAGATTCTCAATCGCTCCGCGCACGTCACCGCGGGCGAGCTGCTCCACGGCTTCCTTGAGCGCCGGGTCTTTCTGCCGCACGATTTCATCCAGCCGCGCGGTTTGCATTCCCGCCTCTTGCAACTGTTGATAGGGCCTTCCGGCTTCAACCGCTTCATGCTGACGCGTGTCGCCTACCAAGAGCACGCGGTCCTCGCCGTGCAAACGATGCAGGAACTCGTTCAGCTGTTTCGTGCTCGCCAAGCTCGATTCGTCGAGGATGTAGAGCCGCTTTTCTCCTGGCTGCTCCTCGTGTCGGAGATGCCGCTGCAACGTCTCTGACTCGATACCGGATTCTGCGAGCTTGTGCGCGGCGCGCGACGTGGGCGCAAGCCCGCGCACTTCGTAGCCTTCGTGCTCGGCGGCTTCACGGACAGCAGCTAAAGAAGTAGTTTTGCCCGCGCCTGCCACGCCCTCCAGTCCCGTGATCTTGTCCTGGCTCGACACGATTTGTTCAACCGCTGCGCGTTGGCTGGTGCTCAGGCGCGCGTGTTTTTCTTCGACCTCGCGCCACGTCTCGGAACTCACCAGCGGCTCGTGCTGGTTTTGTCCGGCGCGCATCGCCGCGATAGTGTCCCGCTCGTAGCCGATCATTTCACCCGTGGTGAACGCCCGCCCTGGGCTGCGGCTCTCTACCTCGATCAGCTCTCCCGATTGCACGCGATTTTCAAACTGGTTCCACACCTCGGAGAAGCTGGCATCGCCCATCGAACGTTTCAGCGCATCGCGCATGAGTTCGCGTTCATCGGTCACTGCGTGGCGCTCCAGATTTTTCTCCTGCGAGTACGTCAGCGCCGATTCGATATGCTGCTGCGTCTGCTCCGGGCGTCGTTCTTCAACCTGTCGGGTCTGCGCCTCACGCATCACATGCTCCGGTTGCTGGCCGAACTGCGCCGCCATTTCCCGGTGGCGCTGCTGCATTTCTTCGTGCGTGATCGCGGGCAGCTTGTCGTCGCGCGTCTGGTGCGCGGCGATCTGCGCCGCGCCTGCGCCTCTCACGCCCTGCTCGGCGAGATGCTCCTGGATTTGCTGACTGCGCGGACTCGACGCATCCAGATATTCCCGCGTATAACCTACGATCTCCGGCTGGCCGCTTTTTCCTTGCTCGATCTCGTAGCCCTGCTCCTTCAAGCGCAGCGCCAGTTCCGAGCGATAGATCGCCGTCGCGTACTGCTGCGAGCGGTAAAGTTCGCGCGGTTGCAGCGAGCGCGTTTCGCCGTTTTCGGTTTCCGTGAGATTGAAGAACACGACATGCGTGTGCAGTTGTGGCGCCGCGTAGCCGTCCACGGGCCGCGCGCTGTCGTGCTCGAAGCTGGCCGCAACCCATTTGCCCGTGGTCTCTGCCGGATGGTTCCCGCCGATCCGCGCCTGCACATATTTTTCGAGTTCACTGAGCGCAACCTTCACGCTCTCGCGGTGTGCCTCGCGCACATGCTCGTCACCACCAACAAGCGCTGTCAGCGATACACTCTTTGGCGCTGAGAACGTGGCATCCCAGCCTGCACGGTGTTCCATCGTGCTCACGGTTTCGCCGCGCTCATTGGTGTATTCGCGCGCCGCCTGGTAGCGCACCAGTTGCTCGCCTGTCATCGGATGCTGCCCGTTCGCCAGTCGTGCGAAGTGCTCCTCCTGCACGTCACCGCGCAAGCCCCACCCCTCGGCGAGCTTGCCGTGCCACTCGCCCCGTATCCGGTCGCCTTCGGAGTAATAATTCCCCTGCGCGTTGGCAAACTCTTCTTTGTGATACGCCTGCGCCTGGCCTGCACTCAGCGGCTTCGATATCGTCAGCATGATTCACTCACTGGAAGTACGGTTCTTGTCCGGCGGCGATGTCTTTCGATCTCTCCGGCTCGCGCGGTCTGATTTCTTGCGCTGGCGGCGCGCTCGGCGTTGACGGCCGCTTTCCGATCTCGACCACGCGCGCCGTCGGCTCGCGCGGAATGAAACCGGGCTGCGCCTTCACCGGCGCGAGATACGGAAAGCTGAACGGCACCACCAGATTGTCCACCTTGAGCAGAGCGTGCAAACGCGAGAGGCCGCTAATCTCCGATGGCAGCACCAGCGGCTCCACGCGCCTTTCCGCGTGATAGCTCCTCGATCTCGCGCTGCGGAAAAACCGCCCGGTATTCACCGTCTCTTTCATCCGCTCCATTTCCACTTCGCCGATCGTATCCGAGATCCACTTCGACGCGCGCGGCTCGCTTGTATGCAGGAAGATTTTCGTCGCGGGTTGCGACAGCATGGCTTCCGCTTCGTGACCGTAGCGCGTTTCCAGTTGACTGCGGCCCTGGAAGCCGATCACCACCGGATTTCCCGATTTGCGGTTCTCCGTCAGCGCCGTGTGCAACTGCGGCAGTTTTTGCAAGCTCGCCAGTTCGTCCAGCACGAACCACGCGTGACGCATCGCCGGATCGCCCTGGTTCATCAAGCGCAGCACCAGCGTGTCCAGCCACAAGCTCATGAGCGGCAAGAGCCGCTCGCGAAAGCGCGGAATCGAAGTCAGAAACAACCATCCGCTTTTCTGTCGCGCCCACTCTTCCGTCGTCCAGCGTTGCTTCGTTTCGCTCTCCTTCGGCAAGAGTTTCAAACTGTCGGCCACCATGTTAAGCGCGCCCAGCACACCGCCGCGCTGCGGGCCTGCGCCGCGATAGATGAACGCCGCCAACTCCGTGCCTTTCAAGAGCCGGTCCAGTTCTTCCTCGTGGCTCATCCACCAAACCAGTTGCTCCGGCGTCGGATTCAGCGTCAGCAAGTGCGCGAAGATTTTTCGCGGGCCTTCGATGAAAAAAGTATTCTCGTGCGGCTTGTCGGGGAACAGCGACGTTGCCAGCGTCAGGGCCTCGGCCTCGTGGATCACTTCGTCGCACGGCGACCAGTACGGGCAGCGCACGTCCAGAGGATTCAGGATCAGATCGCCGCGCGCGGGATTAAAAAACTGCGGCGTGTATTCGAGCGCCGGATCGTACACGATGGCCGATTCATTGCGCGCGGCGATTTGCATGAGCACTCGCCGTTGCAGGATGCTTTTGCCCGCGCCCGTGTCGCCCATAATCATCACGTGGCTACTCTCAAACGCGCGCGGAATCGAGAGCGTTTCTTTTCGCTTCGTGGTCGCAAAGCCGATGCCATTCCCGCCGCTCCACTGGTTAAACTCTTTCACCGTGACCATCTGCGGGCCTTTCAGCCGTCGCCCGTGTTCGAGCATTCGCACCCGCGCGCGGTCGCGCGGGATCGCCAGCACCAGACCGAGCACAAAGATGCCCAGCGCGCCAAACCACGCGGGCCGAATCAGATCATCGGGAGACTGGCCTTCGTAAATCCACTCCGAAAGCATCTGGTGCATTTGCGCGCTTGGGTAGTGAACGGTGTCCACCTTCAGCGCGACCGCTCCCGCCTGCCGCGCCTTCGGCGTCAGCGCAAACGGAGCGGGCGGCCAGCCCTGCATCGGACCCTGCACCACGTCGGCATCGACCGCCATGAGTTGCTTGCCGTGGGCGTCCACCTTCGCCAGCAGTTGGTAGTCGCCGCGTGCCTTGGGGAACGACTTCGTAGTCAGATATTCGGTCCAGTACCACTGCTGCAACGGCGTCCACTTCTCCACGTTGCGGTACGTGAAGATTCCTATGCCCGCCACCACCGCAAGCAGGAAAGCCCCGAGACTCGACACCGGCCACTTCGTCGCCCAAGGCCGTGACTCTCCGCGACCCAACACCTGGCTCATCACCGACACCGCCCCCTACTCACTAGGAACCCAGAAACCGGAAAAACGATCAAAATATTTTCAGGATTTCTCTTCCGGCTGCCCTTCCGACTCTGCCGCCTGCGCCAGCCGTTCCCGCGCCTTCTTCAGCTTGTCCGAATCGGCCCGGTCGATCAAACGTTGCATCTCCTCCGCCGTCGGCTTCTCCCCGTTCGCCAGCTTGAACAGCACATTGAGCAGGATCGCCCGCAGCGCCACCAGTTCCGCCATGATTGAACGAGCAAAGAGCGCCTGGGCGGCCCCGCCGGAATCGGCGGATTTCGCCTCCTGGCCGTTCACGCTCGCCAGCAGAGTTTCCCGGCACCACTCGCTCAGCGTCAGCCCGCGCTCGCTAGCCACTGCCTCCAGTTGCGCGAACTCCTCCTCGCTCACCTTCGTGCCCAGAGTTTTCGTGCGCAGCGGCGGCTTTACCATGCGACACCGCCAAGGCAGGAAACGACCGACAAGAAGGGGAGGAACTTCACAGTTCCTCTATGGTGAGCTATCGGACCAAAGGAATCAACAAGTTCACGTCCGTTAACCTGCGGTTGCTCGGCAGCAACCGGCCCAGAGGGATTTTCTCTTAGCCGCTCTCGTTTCAACAAGTTCACGCACAGCAACCGCAGGTTGCTGCGCAGCAGCCGAAACGGGGTGACGTGTCGTAGCGTCAACCCGATGCCGTAGGCAGCGTGCTTGCACCACCACACTGGCGGGGCAGGCCGGGCAGTCGGCATCGAATCTGGCAAGGTGTAGCGAATGAAAGAGTCGTACGGTGAGGGTCTAGCGAGCCACACCGGCTCCGAGTCTTGCGGGCACAGTCGTAAGGCTGGATACGAAGCGTAGACAGGAGGAACTGCGGGCCAGGCAATTGAGCCGCGAAATACCCCTAACTTCAGGACGCCGACGCCCTGACACAACGCGGAAGGCAACATCCAGTCCAGCGCCATCGCAAGCTGGGCTGGAGTCCTGCGCGGTCTGTGACCCTGGCACGTAGGGACACATCTTGCACGGAAGTTGAGAGATCCCGGGTTCACCCGAGAGCGGCCAGTGCGCTCGGGACGCATCGGGAAGTCCAAGGACAGAAGACGATGACGAACGAACACGGGAAGTCGGACAGACCCATAGTACCGGGGAAGTCTCCGAACAAAACCAAAACAACGGCGGCGGAGGGGATGGAGGGAAGGGGTCTGGCCAAGGGGAATCTGGGCCAGCAAAACGCGTTCCGGACTCAGAGCCGGGTAGACGCGCCAAGCGAGTTGGCGCAGGTACGACAAACGGCAACATTGAACAAGGATGTAAAGTTCACCGCTCTTCTGCATCACATCTACCGGATCGACACTCTGCGGTTTGCTTACTTTCAGTTGAAGAGGCACGCCGCAGCCGGTGTGGACGGAGAGACGTGGCGGCACTACGGCGAGGCACTTGAGGAGAATCTCCAAAGCCTCTCCCATAGACTGAAGCGCGGAGCGTACCGGGCGAAGCCGGTGCGTAGGGTATACATTCCGAAGGCGGATGGGCGGCAGCGACCGCTCGGCGTCCCGGCGCTCGAAGACAAGCTTGTTCAACGAGCGACGGTGGAAGTGCTCAACGCGATTTGCGAAACCGACTTTCTCGGCTTCTCTTATGGGTTCCGGCCAAAGCGCAACCAGCATAAAGCGCTGGATGCCTTGTTCTGTGGACTCCATGAGCGACGTGTGAACTGGGTGCTGGATCTGGACGTGCGCAGCTTCTTTGATCGGCTGTCGCACGAGTGGCTGGTCCGGTTCCTCCAGCATCGGATAGCGGACCGGCGCGTCGTGCGACTCATCCAGAAATGGCTGAACGCGGGCGTGCTGGAAAAGGGAACGCGAACGTTTGTGGAGGCAGGTTCGCCGCAGGGCGGAAGTGCATCGCCATTGTTGGCGAACATCTACCTTCACTACGTCTTTGATCTCTGGGTTCAAGCATGGCGTAAGAAGCGTGCTCATGGCGATGTAATCGTGGTGCGCTACGCTGACGATATCGTGGTTGGATTCGAGTTCAAGACGGAAGCCGAACAGTTCTGGAAAGAACTCGCTGAACGCATGGCGAAATTCCAACTGGAACTGCACCCGGAAAAGACGCGACTGTTCGAGTTCGGACGCCATGCGGCGGCGAACCGAAAGCGCCTTGGACTGGGCAAGCCGGAGACCTTCGATTTTCTCGGCTTCAAGCACATCTGCGGGAAGACGAAGAAGGGGCGGTTTCTGGTGCTTCGGCAGACGGTTCGCAAACGCATGCAGGCGAAGCTGCAGCAGGTGAAAATCGAGTTGTGGCGACGCATGCATGACCCTGTTCCTGAAGTCGGCAAGTGGTTGAAGTCCGTTGTGGGCGGGCATTTTCGTTATTTCGGAGTACCGGGTAACGGTCATGCCATGGCCCACTTTCGTTTCACCGTGAGCAACCTCTGGCATCGCACGCTGTGCAGACGAAGCCAGCATGGTCGCGCTCTGTGGGAGCGAATGAACCGGCTCATCCGCCGCTGGCTGCCTCCGGCCCATATCTGCCATCCTTATCCTTCGCGCCGTATGCGCGTCACCACCTGAGGCAAGAGCCGTATGCGGGAAATCCGCCCGTACGGATCCGCGCGGGGGGTACGGAGCAATCCGTATCCCTACCGCGACCCTATTCCACCCCGTGCAAAGCACGGCTCGGTTTTGACCTTGCTGGATACTGCACGGTAACCCGCGAATCGGACCCCGAAACCTCACCCCAGGACGTGGCGAAACCGCCACACACACCCAGCCAGCACCGCGGCGCGCATCGGCAGATCAGCCCCCGAATCGGCACCGCATCGGACGTGCTAATCGGAGCGGGGAATCACGGCGCGGATCGGCCAGAGAGACCAGCGGATCGGCGGCTAGAGAAAAACCTCCCCTCCACCTCAACCGCTCCCCCTGACTCACGCCCTAGCGGGCCGGAAAACGCCAGCCATTGGGATCAAGACTGCGGCGGGCCTAGTGGTCGGTGAGATCACCCGCAATGCGCGGCTTTGACTTTTTCAGAGATGCGGGAAGTACTTACTGCTATCTCGTTCTTCAGGGCAGCATCTCCCGACACCTTACTGGACATCTGGTTATACAGTTCCAGAGAATCCGCGTAGAACTTGCACCGCGAGCTGGAATCGACATCTCCCGCGTACTCAAGTACCCAGGTGACATTAAATCCGATTACGCGACCGTTTGGCTCAAGCGCCAAGCTCTTCCGCGCATATTCACTTACGAGTTTTAGCGACTCATCCTTCGTGTCCGGTTCGTAGTGAGCCTTTTCCGCGTATGCCAATGCTACCCAGTAGTACGTCATCGCATCCGCCGGCTTTCCAGCCGAAGCGTCGATGCCGACTTGAGCAGCTTCGTTGAAGCGATGCTGTTTCATGAGCGCTGTCATTCTAGTGCCGATCTCTGAAACGCTGGCAGGCGGACGAGTCTGTCTGTTACACCCAACGAAAGCCAGTCCGAAGAAAACAATCAGTGCCATCTTTCTCGTGTTCATATGACGTTCTTTCTCATTGTGGCGGCCCAGCCCGCTCACAATCCTCCTCGTACTCATATTCAAACGGACGAACGGCGAAGGGACCGTTTCCAACTCTTTCTGTTGTCGAGGTCATACCTTTCAACCAATGTTGGAATTCCCAATAGGTTCTGTAGTAGTGTATTTGTTCACCACACATTAACGTATATGTACACTCCCAGCTAAAACGCTTGAATTGGTTGCCCCAGATGTCCATGGAAATTGTCTTGTCCCATAGGCAGCTTAGAGACGTTGTCGGAGGAGTCGGGAGTATCCCGTACGGGTCGTCACTCGGTTCTTCGGCCTGGCCTACCCCTGCAAATCTGAACTTAGGGTTGCCGAATGGAGTCATATCATTGGGCAATGGGATGGTGAAGGTGCTAAGAAGCCTGCATTGTTCTTGCTTGCCAGATGGGTCAATGAGTGAAACCGGGCGATTGGAAACGTACGAGTACCGGTTCATCTTCAAAGATGATCTAAAGGGGTCCTCGCTGATGAACCTGCCGATGTTCTGGTCGTAGTGGCGCGCCCTGTAGTAGTGCATCCCGGTTTCCTGGTCAAACTCGCGCCCTGTGTAGCGCAAAGGATTGGTGACCGTGCCGGTGGAAGCCGTGAGGTTTCCGAACGAATCGTATGTGTAGGTATTGGCGAGCGCGCCTGCAGAGCTACTGAGCGATGTGGTGGAACCCAAACCATCCTGCTGGTAATAGCTCGTGGCGCTCGCTCGCGACAACGATAACGGCTCGTCAATGATCGTTGTCTGCGTATATCGCGCCAGCACATTCCCCGCGTTGTCCACTTCGTCGATTAGATTGAGGCCGTCATAGAGGTAATTCGTCGTGCCCAGCCACGAACTCTTCTGAATCCTCCGGCCCAGCGGGTCATACTTGAACGTGACCGTTCCCGAACCCGGTACGACGGCCTGCACCAGGCGGTTCCCGAAGTCCCAGGCGTAGCTCTTGCCGGAGGGATCGGAGAGGGTATTGCCGTTTGCG
>CAWGFW010000008.1:0-2856856 GCA_963822025.1 uncultured Acidobacteriaceae bacterium
GTAAGGATGACGGACGATTTCGCCGCTGGCATCGGCCAAGAGCAGTCCTTCAATGACCCGGAACTCTTCGCTGGTGTCTTGCTCAAGTCCATCCGGCAAAGACCTGTCCGGATGATGCCCGAGGACTTCGAGAAGATCCTCGTAGCGGCCCTCGCCCACCGCCTCGCTCAGCTTGGCCACCTGCTTCATGGCCTGTGGTAAAATCTCCAGCTGAATTGAGTCTTCAGGTGCATGTTCTACGAGCGTGTAGCTGGACTCAAACTCGAGCTGGCGGGAGACTTCGCGAATGCCTACGACGACATCTCCGCGAAATCTTCTGCCCTGCCCGAAGATCGAATACACTACCGCCGGTATCTTCAGCCCTGGTTTGACCGCGCTCTCCGGCAGAACAAAATCCGCCTCCAGCGCGTCGGCAATATCATCCTCCATGATTTTGAATGCGCCTTTCGCCTGGGTATCGGCGAAGGCCATGCGAAACTGATAGAAGCGCCCTTCCGCAAGACGTTTCCGGGCAATTTCCCGTTTCGCATCTTCGAGAAGAGCTGATTGTTGATGGCGGTCCAGGTCTTCGTCGCTTGCCTTTCCGTGACGCTCGCGGCGAAGGCGTTCCATCTGGACCGAGAGGATTTCGCGATCGTGCTTTTCTTTGAGACGCTGGAACACCGATCGCCTGATCCAGCCACGGCAGTCATTGGTTCCCAGCTTCCGATCGGGGACGACGAGCACACGCGCCTCCGACTCCTCCATCATCACCTTGCAAGGCGAGACGAGGATGCCGAAATAGACAATCGCCGCTTGCGGCCAATGCTGAAACCGCTCGGCGATGGCCTGGCTGTGCTCCTGGTCCACAAAGTAGAACTTTCCTTTCTTTGCAGAGCCGCTTGCCCCGACCAATTTGTAGTGAATCCCGTTCCAAACGAGCCGGGCAAGGGCGTTCTCAACTTGTGATTCTTCGTAATCGTCGAGAGGCTCAGCCGGCACGTTCACGCTCGCTACCTTGATTCCGGGATAGAGCACGCTGAGCAGCGTGTTCTGGAGTGGGTCAAGATCGTGCAACCGCGGAGTGACCCGTCCGTTGCGGTCGATCTCAAGGTTCTGGAGCTGATCGGCCGGAATTCTGTACTTGTTCGTTTTGATATTCTTCGTCATTTTTTTATTCTCCTTAACTGTTTGTTCCGGGAGGCCGGAAAGAGTTAAGGAGTTTGCGTGACCGCAAGCTTTCTCGCTCTTGCCTGACCCCCATTTCGGGTTCGCTTGGCCAGGCCTTCAAGTGAAAAAGCCCCGGTCAGCACATTTCCCCGCATAAAGCCGCAGGGCGCTCAAAGGACCAACATCATCGTTTGGTCATCTGAGAACTCTTCGTGCTGATCTTTCGAACTAACTTTGAGTCGGCTTCTGGACGACAGCCTGTTTCACGATCACAGGACTACCGCCGCCATTTACCTCCGGAACGGCTTTCCATGCCGTCAACGTATAGAACGGCTGGCCGTTCTTGAACGCTTCGATCAATGCTTCACCCTCGCTGGCCATCTCCTGGCCCAACTCCGGCTTGGCCGGAGAAGACCCTGACTTGGGGAGAAAGTAACGAAGATTCGGGTCACTGCCATTACGGTGTCTGCGGCGTGTATTTGCACCACCGACGCTTGTGCTCGCTGGTGCCGTAGAGCTGTCTGGTGTTTTGGTTTCCATGTTGCCAACTCCTTCTGTCCACCTCATTGCGGGCTATTCAGGCCGGCTTGCTGCAGCACCCAATCGCGCTTTTCGCCTTCGATCGCGCGCTCCCAATACTCTCCAACCAGCAGGCCGCTGGGATTCTGCTCCGACCGCTTTTCCACCAGCAGCCTTACGCGGAATTCGCTGACCACCTTGTCGATGGTTTCGTTGTGTTCGTGAATGTGGTGGACTTCTTTGACCCCGAACGCCGTATAAGTGAGCGGATCTTCCTTGGAGGCTTCAAGCGAGCGCATCTGAAATTCCGAGGTCGTCTGATCGTCTTCGATCTTTCCAATGAAGTCATCCTTCTGCATGCCGGCGTACGCCGTGCTGCGCAGATTGGCGGTCATCATGTTCAAACTGTCGGCCCAGTTGCGGCTCACATTCGTCGGCGAGAAATTCAGATAGCGTTCGAGGAACAGGTGCACGAAAGCCCGTTTCTCAAATTCCGTCGGCTCCGATCCCATTCCTTGCGTCACCGAAATGGCCGGTTTGTTTACGCCCAAGATCGTCGCCAGGCCGTGTTCGTCCACACGAATGACCGTCGGAGGCTGCAGGCGGACGTAGACGGCAAAGGCGAGCGCCAGCATCGTTGTCGGAATACACAAGAATGCCAGCACCATCGCCCGGTTGGCATACGCACGCAACACTCCATCGTGCTCGTAATAGCGAGCGTAGCGAAGCTTTTCCGGCGCCTCGGTTTCTATCGATGAGTTTTTCTTTTTCAACCACATGTTCGCGTACCTTCCTAGTGTTCAACGTCAATCAATGACGCCGGCCGAACAAACGTCCAAAGAATTTTCCGATATAGAAAAAGATCAGCGTGATGATGCTGTACGGCCGGAACTTCGTCCCTTGCGGCTCCCAGATCGGCGGCTGCCTCCACATAGAAACCTCCTCTGCCAAAGCTAATTGTTCTCGGCATTGTTCCTTCCCGCGACTCTTCCGAGCGCCCTCCCCACGTTAAAACTGACGACTTGGGTGACCGAATGGGGTCGATAACTGGACCCATGTCGGCCACTGTTGCCCGACATGGCAGCGGCAAGATCTCGCTTGTCCGAACTTTCGTTGCTGCTTGCGTTAGATGCAGGCACGACTGGGCTGCTGTTGCTGTTCATCGCGCTTGCAACTCCCGAGCGAATGAAATCGGGCATCGAGGGAGTAGGGGGCGCCGTGGACGACGCCAGGACAGTAGATGTAGACGAAGCGCCCACACCGCCTGACGCCGTAGCGCCCGTCGAAGCTGGACTCGCTCCTGCCGCAAAGCCGCTGACACCAGCCAGGGCGGCGCCGGCCGCAACCCCGCCTGCTCTCACCAGCGCAAACGCGGTTGACCCGACATCGCCCGAGATGATCCTTTTGGCAATGAATGGAATCAGGGCGATAGCCAGGGCGTAAAAGATGCTGACCAGCCCTAGGATGATCGAGTCCCCCGCCCCCTTCAGAAAACCAAGGAACCCGTTGCCGAGGATGTTGTTCACTTGGTTGACCTGGATTGCGGTGATAAGCGCGCCGAACACAGCGTAGAGAATGCCCCACGCATTCCAGATCATCACATTGACGGCATACGACTTCCCCAACTGGCCGACCCCCGGGATAGGAATGAGCGCGAGCACGAGAGGGCCAACCACGTAGAGCACTGCACCAAACAGAGTGTAAAAGAAGCAGAACACGATCATCGCCAGGGCATAGAGAAGATAAGCAACTACGAGCAGGACCACCGTGATCGTGGCGGCTGCATCGCCCGTGATGATGTCCGTAAGGGTCAACGACGGGTTGTTGGTGAACTGTTGTTGGAGCTGTCCCATCCAGCTCTGGAACATGTCGCCTGCACCGGAACTGCTGCCGATGGAATTTGCGATCGTGTTAAAGGAGCCGTTGACGCCGCGAAACACGGTTGCCCAGTTGGAAACGATCATGGCAACGACCAGATACTTGATTGCCGTTCCCGCCAGCGCCTGCAGATCGCCTCCACGAAACGCCGCTTGATAGAGGCCGATCAGGAAGCCAATCAGCAGGATCGCGAATGCGATGTTCGTGACCGTCGAGATGATCGCAGTGCCGTCGATCCCGGCTAGCGCGTTGTTCAAGAGTTGCTGGAAATAAAACACGGCTACTGGACTCCCTGTTGCAAGACCTGGTTGCCCGTAGTCTGAAGCGTCGCCGCATGAGAAGCGCTGAACTTGAGCTGACCGCTCGAGTTGGCTAACTCAATCGAGCGCACGCGCACTAGCTCGGCCATGGCGGATTGCGTGTATGCGTTGGCCCTCACGAGCCACGCCGCGGTCTCGGCTTCCAAAATCGTGGAACTGCCGGGCGCGGCGGTTTGCAATTGCTGGTTGATCTGTTCCGCCGCCTGAAGCTCAAGGTTAGCCAAAGCATCGATTTCAACTGCCTTTTTCATGGCGGCTTGTGCTTCCGCATCGGCCATATCAACCATGTTCCGGACCGGCTGGGGCGCGTTCGCCGGCGGCATCACGGTGCCGTACAAGGAGTAGTAGTTGCTCGTGATTTGCGGCATCGCGCCGGGATTGCCTGAGAGCAGGCTCTGTTCGAGCATTTGCGGCATGGGCAAAGTGGCGCTGGCTACCGGCAGCTGGAAGAGCTGGCGCATCTGGACGAATTGGCCCTCGAATTGGACAGCCATGTTTCTGGCTTGACTAATCGCGGCCATCGGAAACACCACCTGTTGCTCGAAACTTGCTGATTGCTGTTGACTTTGCTGGATAGAACCCAGCGGCATAGCTACGGAGTTTCTGAGCAGGCCCGAGATTGTGTTGAGCCCGACCTGCATCATGGCGCAGCACGGATCAAGCCCAAGCTGGCTGCGGGCCTTGCTGGGCAGCAGCGCAATTACGATAACCAGACCGCATAGCACGGCCACTGCGTTCCGGAGGACTTTCCAAATTCGAGAGAGCGTGGGTAATTTCATTTTCCGAACTCCTTATGGATGAGCTAGAACTTGCTGGATCTGGTTGAAAAGATTCTGCGTGGTTGTGGCGCTGTGCTTGAGCGTCGCATTCTGGTGCGCGAGTTTCGTTGCTTCCTGGCGCAGTTGAGCGGCCAGCATTTTCGCGAGCTGGGCCTGAGTCACAAGATCGGCGACGCGGGCCTGGGCGGTGACCATGGATGCCGACCCGGGAGCCGCAGTCGCCGCCTGCTGTTCGAGAGAATCGGCGAGAGTCAGCATCCCCTGAGTCGTTTGGTCGGAGACCATGGAAGTCTTCAGCGAATCCATGGCCATTGCATCGTCGATGTCCATGAGGTTGCGCTGCCCCGGCTGGGCAATTCCAGCCAGCGCAACCGGCTGGTAGACCTGCGTATACAGCGAAGGGATCTGACCGATGGACCCCGACTGGGCGCCTCGGAACATCGACTCCAACTGCATGGGAAGAGCGAGGGTCGCGCTGTTATTCTTGAGGCCTTCAATCTGGGACATAAGGCCGGTGTAGTGCGCCCGCGTTGCACTGACAAACGACCTCGTCTGGTTGATCAGGGATAAAGGCCAGATGATCTCCTGACGAAATTTGTTGACTGCGGCACTCACCTTCCGCATTTCGTTCAACGCGCTGCCAATCGGGCCTTGGAGGGTGCTGGTGATGGTGTGAAAGAGGGACAGAATGTCTCCTATTCCGTCAGCCCGCGTGTACGAGGGAATCAAGCACAGGGTGATCACTGCTACGAACAGCCATCGCCTGCTATGGCTGAGTCTGTGTTGAAGGTTGCGAAAGAGTTCCAAAGTTTTCATCTTCATATGCGTGTACCTCTTGCGACTTCTCCTGAGATTTCTTCCGGAAGTGGATCGACATCGGCCAGCCCTGTCGGGAACCTTTCGGCCAGTTCACGATAGGCTTCGATCAATGGCACCGACTTTCGCTGCTCTAACCACCACGATCGGTACACACGTTCGCGCGCGTACGTCGTCATGATCCAGTAGTCGACCGTGGTCGGTGACATGCGGATCGTGTGCGTGGTGTCGGCTTTCTCCCCAATCACGATGAGGGCGTCGGCGCTCTTGCCCTTGATGGGAGCGCTGAAACGCTTGATCTGGTTCAAAGCGGTATCGTTCAGGTGCAGGTGCTCCCGCAGGGCGGTCATGTCTCCCGGTTGCTGGCCGATGATCTTGGTGGTCGAGTTCTTCACGATGCCCGCCCCGTGCGGCCTGGGTTTCGATTCCGTCCCCACAAAATCTTCCGCCGTTTGGCTCATACCCCAGACGCTGGCGTTGCGTTTCCGCGCCGTACGAAACAGTTGGACCACTTCGGGCGCCAGCACCGGAGAATCCAGCAGGAACCAGCACTCATCAAGAACCGTGATGCTCCGTCTGCCGGCCTTGCCTGCTGCCCGTTGCGCGGTGGCGTGAGCAATGAGAAGGCTCATTGCGGTTTCCAGCCGCCTGTCATCGCTCAATTGCTCCACGTTGAAGAACAACCAGGGATTGTCCAGCGAGATTGTTGTGGGCCGATCGAACAGCTTCGAATACACTCCTTTCTCGCCGGTCCAGCTGCGCAGCTTGATCGCTGCCAGGTGGGCTTCATCCATCACGCGCTGGTTTTTTTCCTCGTCACGCCATTGGGACAGTTCGTCACGAAGGTCGGAGAATGTTGGAATGGGAGTCGAGGGCCGGATTGCCGCCCTCTTATAGGTTCGAAGAATGGCCTCGGTGATGAGGTTGTCAAGAAGTTGCGTGTCTTCGGCCCCGCCGTCGCCGAGCATATGGCGCGTCAGATTTTTCAGAAACGCGACTTGATCCTTGCTCGGCTCTTTTTCTCCTTCTGGCAGATCCCACGGGTTAATCGTTTGTTCGCTATCGAGCGACATGGTGATCATCCGTCCACCCATCAACTCAACGAGCGGGCGGTATGAATCACCACGCTCAAGAATCGAAATCAGCGGGTTGCTTCTGGCGGCCATCAGCAGGAACTGCTGCACCATGACGGTCTTTCCCCCGCCAGTTTTGGCCATCACCAGCATGTTCGCGTCGCTCAAGCCGGGGTCAAACGGCGAGAACGGAATGAGCTGGCGGTAGGGAGTTTCAAGCAGGAACAGTGGTGACCGCGGTGTTCCGCGCCAAGGTGTCTCGACCGGCACCAGATCCGAAGCATTCGAGGTCAGCAAGTCTTGGTCTCGCTTATCGGGCTCCGCCATCGCGGGAAGGGAACTGAAAAACAGGCGCTTCTTCGCCAACGACTCAGCCACCGCCTTCGCGCCGTTCATGCGGGAAATCGCGTAGAGAAGCTGTTGGCGCTGGTTGTCGATAATTCGCTCTGATTGCTCCAGTTCGGCGGTCGTGATTGCTGGGCGCGAAGTGCGTGTTCCGATGACAAGGCTCAGCTTGGCCGTCTTAACGGAACTCGAGATGATGTCCTGCTGCACCCTGACCAGTTGGGTCTCAGCGACCTGCGCCTCCACGTTGGTCCGAAATCCTCCGTTCGAGTCCCGTTGCACAGCCTGCATCTTGCGCAACCGGCTTTTATAGCCCTTGAGTACTTTCGCCTGATCGGGAATGGTGATCTGAGCAGTGACAATGAGAGGGAAATCGAGACCGACCAGTTCTCTCAGGATTCCGGGGAACGTAGCATCCGGGAGTTCTTTCAGGCTTACAAAGGAATAGAGGATTCCACCAACATTCAGATATGAGTCCGTCTCATCGGCGATGCTTGTGTCAACGATCTGCTCGCGAGCGCTCCTGTATTCGAGTTGCTCTTCACCCCGCCTGTATGGCCGATGATCCGGAACCAAGGGATTAAGAGCTCGTTTTGCTTCAAGAAACAGATCCTCGTCGGTCAGCCGGCGCGCACCGAGTTCTGCCGCTTCGAGCGTCGTTTCGAGGCCACGCAGCAGGCTCTCGAATTCTGCCAGCAGTTGCTGATGCTCCTGCTGACTGCGCTCAATGCACTTCCGCGCCGACAAGCTGAACGGTTTGCCCGTCGGCTTAAGCGGTTTGCCGGCAATACGGCGATGAACGATCGGGTCCCAGATGAAGTACACGTGTAAGAGAGGCCGCATGTAGTGGCCGTTCGCCTCTTTCATTCGCCATCGATCGACGCGTACCTCGTCGCGGGCAATTACTTCAACGCGTTCCGACTGCTGCGCTTCGCCATAACGCTCAAGCAGGTCGCCCAGGTCCTCCACTACTTCGTAGCGGAACTGCACTCTCATGCTCTGCTCCGGCAGAGACCGGAAGAGCGCCTCCAGCATCAACTTCCCCCGGTCTCGGCCTTCGTCGCTCGCGAAATACGAAGCCAAACCCCTCAACTCGTAGCCCGCGACAAAGGCGCCATTGGTGCGAACCACAACGTTGTCCAGGTAGTCGCGGACCGGAAGTTGCTCGCACAATGCCGGATCGTGGAGTTTTCGCTCGTGTTGTTCAAGCGTTAGCGGCACTGCTATTCCACCCTCAAATACGCCGACCGGATTTCGCGGTCGCGTGCCAGCGCGCAGTAGGCATGCGGTTTCATGTACCAGAAGGCAAGATCGCGGACGTAGCCCCGTG
This sequence comes from uncultured Acidobacteriaceae bacterium, assembly GCA_963822025.1. Classification (GTDB taxonomy): domain Bacteria; phylum Acidobacteriota; class Terriglobia; order Terriglobales; family Acidobacteriaceae; genus Acidiflorens. The sequence goes on from CAWGFW010000008.1 coordinate 8,210, forward strand.
GCTTGCCATACTTGAAGGCCATCAGCACTGGCACCATTAGTAGCGGCACGCCATACTGGAGGACGATATTCGTGGGTATTCCAGCGATCTCACCGCCCACAAAATGGCCAAGGACGTTCATGATGGCCGCGGCGCCCAGCACGATAAAGAGATCCTCCATCTCAAGCAGCATGAACGTAACTCGCGTCTGTAGGTTGCGGTTCACGGGTGTCACCTGCAACGGCATCTCCTAACTCCTTCCTAGCGCACTCCTGCTGTTCCGTGTTGAATCCAGAATTCTCCTAAGCGCAACAATCCCGACAGCCCGAAACAGCACATTGCGGCAACGAGATTTCTTACCCAGGCCTCGCCAATCGTCATGCGCTCCAATAGCCCTGCGAAGTGCACGACCGCAAGCACTACCTGGCCAGCCCCGTACAGTGGCAGCAGAACGTTCCCGACCCAGTTCACAAGTGTCAGGACGGAGATCCAGTAGCGATCTGGGTTGCTCCAGGATGCTTGGTTGCTGAACGATTCCATGGCACGCAGGAGCCCGGAGCACATCAGAGAAGCCAGTGCTGCGTAACCGAGATGTGAGTACGGGTGCGCCTTGCTGAAGCGGTAAATCGCAGCGGCCGCGAACAAACCTGCCATGGTCGGCATGATGACGTTGCCCAGCCAGTTCGTCAGGTTGAGCAAACCGTTTGAAAGATTCACAGGATCACCTCCAATCCTCATCAGCCGGCCATGGCCTGGACCAGCTTCCAAATGGCCGAAACGCTCAAGAACGCAAGACCCGATCCCACCAGCGGCATGAATGGCCGGTGGCGCGCGTAATTGAAAATCGCTCCCACAATCGCCAATCCTGCTGCTTCCGGCAGGATCGTTCCCGCGAGAAAGTTCCAGGCTGCAGTCAGCATGTCCGTGGTTGCGAACTGTGAGCCGCTGTTCCAACTCTGGAAAAGCTGGACTGTGCCAGACGCAGACAGCAAAAAAATGGCGGAGACGATCGAACCGAGCGGGCTGTTCCCCTCGGCCGCATCGAGCGCCGCCTTCAGCATGCAGAAAGCGGCGAGCACGGGAGTCAACCGGGCAACCACGACGTTCGAAACAAAACCGCTGAAGCTCGTTTGCAAACTCGCGACCCACGAACTGCTGATGCCTCCGCCTTGCGCAGGCATGGCGATACCCTGCGCCGCAAACCAGGAGAGCAACTGCGGAATCGTCAACAGAATTACCGACCACAGGGCCCATCGCTGGAACCTTCCGCCGGCCTGGAAGTTCACACCGCCTTCCTGCCGCAATGCGATTCCAGCCAGCACCATCGTGCAGATAGCGGCCGGAACTGCCATGTCGAATAGCAGTGTCAACAGATCGACGATGATTTGAGGCAGCGTCATTGCCTAAGCACTCCGTAGTGAGCGTTCCTACTGCACGCCCGCTGTACCGTTCTGAATCCAGAACTCGATCAGCCGGGTAAGACCTGAGATCACCAGCAATCCGGCCGCTGTTACCGCCCATCGAGCGACGCCGCGCCCTTGGGAATAAGAAATGACTGCCATGACCACCGCCAGCGCTGCTCCGACAGGAGAGATCACATTGCCGACCCAGTTCACCAGGTTGAGCACAGTTCCTTCCGGTTGGGCCGCGGTTTGTCCTTGTACGGCCTGGCCTGTCTGTGGCGACTGTCCGAGGTTTTGGGCATGGGACAACAATGGAGATAACTGGAACGAACAAATCGCCAGGACATAGACGAGAGCAAGGCGAAGGCGGGTGGTTCTCCAATCTGACAATCTCATATGCTCCTCTTCCGCGATCGCGTTGGAATCGCGCTTGAGTTGATTTCCGCAGGCGAGAACATACGGGCATTTCGGATTTCGGGCAAATCAGGCCGGGCGCTTGGGACTGCCTTCAGAACCATGCCGCGAGCCTGCAGTTTGCCGAATAGCGATTCGAATCTTCGGGAGCATGCTGACACCTATTGATTTCGAAGGCTGGGGTTCGCAGTGGAGTTAATCGTGCGCGCGGGAACAAAAGAATTATTAGATGAACAAATGTTTGAGTTTGGTGCATCTCACAAAGAATTGGACCCCAATCAAGCGGTTCGGATGAGTCCGCTTCATGGTTCCTCAGATTCCCAACACCTGACGTTAATCCGCCGGGCACCAAGTCGGTCCCCGGTCGTCTGACACGTATTGCGGCGGCACCGTGTTCCGCATTGAGGCTTAACTCCCGGGCCGGCAACTTGCCCAGGACGCCTCAGTTGCGGCTTCCCACAAGCCCGTTTCTGGCCAGTCAACGGACGTTGATGGTTCGCTGGCCACAAGCCCGTTTACCGGTACCTATCTCGTTCTAGCCGCGAAGCCATTCACGAATTCATGCCTTGCTCTGTGCATCACGGTCGGTTCAAATTGCATCACCCAGACTCAGCTTTGCCGCAAGAACCGTCGATCTTCTCGCACTGCGGATGGGGTTCGGTCAAGGATGCGCCGAAAGGTTCGATTCATGTGACTTTGATCGCAAAACCCGGCTTCAGCTGCGACCTGAGCAAATGGCAGGGCCGACTCGCGCAGCAGGCGGCATGCTCGTTCCAGCCTGAAACGCGCGGCAGATTCCGGTAATCCCTCTCCCATCGTGTTGGAATAGACCGCGCCCAGCCACGACGGATGACGATCGATCTCCCGCGCAAGTTCCGCAACTCTAAGAGATGGGTCGGCTTCCAGTCGGCGGCGAACGTCGTAAATCCAAGGTGCCCGCTTCCGGCTGGAGTCCTGAGGTGAGTGAGCCAGAAAGCGATAGAGTGCCTCACGGATGGCGTCATCGCTATTCGCCGTAGAGCAAATCCGCGAAAAACGCCGCACATCGCGCCCGACGGGACCGCCGATCCAATGCAAGACCGGCGCATCGGGAAGAACCAGTGGCCGAAGCCACGCGGGATCAAACTCGATCTCTAACTGTTCGAAGCCGTTGATCGATGCTGTATTTTGGTGAAACGTGCCCGGCCGGTAATACACGGCGGAAGGTTCGTCAATCCGTCGCTCTCCGGCCTCGGTGCGATTCCAGTAGCCACCGAGGACGAACAGCGAGATCAGCGGCCAATCATGCGCGTGCTCCCGGACGCTTGCATGACTCCTGTCGATCACGCGCCGAACGATGGCGCCATCAAACATCCTCAACCTGCCATGACCGTCCATCGACTCACCATCACCTTGAAACCGTCCAAGACGAGCCTTCGGACGCTTCGTTAGCATTTTCAGAGTTAGCTTAGCACCAACGATGTCTTGCGAGGGCGGGGGTATCAAGCAACTCTAGTGTGAAGGCCCGTCGCTCGTTGTTGAGCAGCCACGCAGGTGAGCAGGAGTTTTGGGTGGAATTCTCAAGGTGGCAGCGAAGAAAATCCTATACTGGTTCGGAGGTGGCATCGAGCCTGAGCCGCGCGATCGGTCTAGTGATATTGGCCTTTCTCTCGTTGCAGGGAGCAAGAGCACAGAACACACAGGCGAATTCCACGGGAAGCTGCCACATCGGCACTTACCATCTCTCCGATGGTCGCGACGTTGACATTGCGCCCGCTGACGAAAAGCTGCGGTGGCGCATGAAGGACGGCACGAGCGGTGAATTGACGCCAATGGCTGGCGGTGCTTGGTCGAGTACCCTGGGTTGGACGGAACGCCCCGACGGCAAACGAGTTCTGTTCGGCGATTGTGCGGCCGACAAGATCAACTTTGATGGCGTCGGGGGACACCGCATTCCCTTTGATGTTGTCGACACGCGTTTTCAGGGGGCCGGCGTAACACTGGCCGGTCGGCTGGTCATGCCTAAAGGCGACCAGCCGGTGCCGATCGTTGTTATGGTCCACGGATCGGATGCTGGTTCGGCGCTCGAAGGGTCGGGAGTTTTTGCCTTCCAGCGACTGTTTCCTTCGGCAGGCATCGGCGCGTTCGTTTATGACAAGCGCGGCACGGGCGCCTCAGGCGGCAAGTTCACTCACGATTACCTGATGTTGGCTGATGACGCGATCGCTGCCATGCGGGAAGCTAAACGGCTCGGCAACGCCCGAGCGAAGCGCGTAGGCTATTTTGGTACCAGCCAGGGCGGTTGGGTTGCTCCGCTCGCCGCAAAGATCGAAGCCGTGGATTTCGTCATCATCGGATACGGCCTGGCGGTTTCGCCGCTCGACGAAGATCGTGAGGCACTGGCTCTCGATATAACCCGTCACGGATATGGGCCCGATGTTCTCGCGAAGGCCATGGAGGTTGCAGACGCTACCAGCGCCGTGCTCCTTAGCGATTTCCACGAAGGTTACGACCAGGTTGAAGCAGTCCGCCGTAAGTATGGGAACGAGCCTTGGTTCCCGCTCCTCCACGGCGATGTCAGCTTCATTATTCTCCAGAAGTCCCCGGCGGAATTGAAAGAACTAGGTCCCACGCTTTTTCCCGGCGTACCCTTGCAATACGACCCCATGCCGGTACTGCGGAATCTGCGAACACCACAGCTATGGATTCTCGGGAAAGACGACGTCGACGCACCCAGCGCCGAAACTGGTGCGCGATTGAAGGCTTTGGCCGCATCAGGCTCTCCCATCACGACGGCGATATTTCCCGGCGCCGAGCACGTTATGTATGAGCATGAAGTCGCGTCCGACGGCACACGCCTATGGACGCGCCAGCCCGAGGGCTATTTCAGGATGATGGTCGATTTTATTCGCGATGGACGGCTGCACGGCTCATACGGCGCCGATCTGGTTTCGGAGGGGAGGGCGCAGTAAGTAGTAGATCAAAGCTATGCACTAGCCGCTGAGATCACACTCAACGAAAATCCCGCTAGGCCACAGGTTATCGTTCTGATTATTTTGCCAACCTATAGGAATCCGTCCCTATAAGTCAGCATGGCATCAGGTTTTCTCGCAGAAACAACGTCTCGTCGGATGAAAAGGTGCCATGCCCGTTTAGAGGTATTGAATCGCACCAAGCCGCCTCTCATACACTGAGCCCTGTACATCCGAACGTCACGCGATGTGGTAGCGTTAGTCAGCTTCTCTTCCTGCCGCCCGCAGCCAAGGCTGCTCCCGTCACCTAGAAGAAGTGCTGCTAAGGGGCGGCGGCATGCAGGGGGGACGTCCTCCCTTCCCGTGGTCTTGCTCGGAAAAAAGCCGGGCACCCCAGCGAGTCACGATTGGTGCAAGCCTCTGGGTTTCCCGGCGTAGCACAGATACGGTTACCGTAGCCTGTCGAAAAAAGCCTACTGGCCGTATCGCTGCAAAACAACAAGGAGGAAACGAGCATGTATTTAGTTATGGGCATTACTGGACACGTTGGAGGCGCCACCGCGCGGCATCTGCTGAAGCAAGGCAAACAGGTGCGAGCACTTGTGCGCAAGGGCGAGAAAGAGACGGAGTGGGCAGACCAAGGCGTGGAGTTGGTGGATGGAGACTGGAACGCTGCGACAACCATCGCGGCGGCGCTCAAAGGTGTTGAGGGTGCGTTTGTTATGTTGCCGACCGTATGGGCACCCTCGCCTGATTACAGAGAAGCAAAAGACGTGATTGCGAACTATGTCGAGGCGCTGACCGAGGTAGTGCCGCCGCGGGTGGTAGCGCTTTCGTCGATGGGCGCGAATAGAACAAGCGGGTTGGGGATCATCACGTCCTTATCGCTTTTTGAGCAAGGTTTTCGCAGCCTGCCATCTCCGGTCGCATTTGTGCGCGCAGGCGGCTTTTTCGAAAACTTTCTTTTCGGCCTACAGGCCGCCCAAGGCGGAACACTACCGGTCTTCTACAATCCTACAAACCGGAAATCAGCAATGGTTGCGACAAACGACATCGGCGCAGAGGTAGCAAAGCTTCTGACCGGGCCGCCGTGGTCAGGGCATCGCGTTGTCGAGCTCGGTTCGATGGTAAGCGCGGATGAAGTGGCGGACCAATTGGGTCAAGTCCTAAAACGCGATGTAAAAGCGTTTGCCGTGCCGCGTGCAGGGTGGGCGGAAGCGTTCGAGCAGTTCGGCGTCCCGAAGGGCCACACTGGACCTGCCGAAGAAATGTATGAGGCCGTGAACGCGGGATGGATGGCGTTCGGAATCACGGGTGCGGAGCACGTAGCGGGTACAACGTCCGCACGCGATGTGTTTGCGGCTGCTCACAAGGACGTCAAGGCGAAAGCGGCCTGAGCCCGTTCCGCGAGGTCAGCCTGCTGACCGTCGCAACAGGCGCCCTGGTCACGGCGATGACGCGCAACGGAGTGCGCCGTCTGGTTTAGCGTCAGCGCCCTGGGTTGTGTTTTCGGAGGTGATGAATGAGAAGGGTTCTGTTGGTCGGCTTCGATCCTGCGACGGTGGACTTTTCGGATCCGGCGTTGCCGCCGGGTATGAACGCAGAGAAGATCCACGCTGGAACCAAGCTCGCGCTCGCCGATATGTCCGGGCGGGGCTGGCTTGCGGAAAACTGCTTCATCAACCCTGACGATACTGCGGCGACGACGGTAGAGCACTGCCTGGCTAGTCACGGCTATGACTGCGTGGTGATCGGCGCGGGCGTGCGCTTGCCACCTAGCCGTTTGGGCGTATTCGAAGCGGTGGTCAACGTCATCCACCGCGCCGCGCCGCAAGCGGCCATCGCCTTCAACACTCGCCCTGACGACAGCGGCGCAGCAGCCGCGCGCTGGATTTGACATGCGGTTTCGAAGGGCTCTGATGGGGGATCGGGGAGACCGACGAACGCTTCGTTCGCCCTGAGTGACCGACAACGGGAGTTTTGAGGATGGTGGGGAAGGACCGCCAAGGTCACAATCGTCAGCAGTTTCGGAAGTATCGCCCGGATCGGTACTCATATGTCGGCTTATCGTCGACGATCATTCACTGACGAGATGCCCGTTTTTCATTACTAAACGTCACGCCGATATGAATCGAGACTGAGGAAGAGATAAGCCTCTCTCGTGTGGGGTGCGTTGCTGCGGCCACATAAGCTAGCCATGGGTCCACTGCACAAAGAGGAAGTCGGCTACTTCGCGCGGAAATACATTCCCATCACAGTTGATCCGAAGCAGGCACTTGGAACGGCGGTTTCTGACTCTGATCCCCGCTTTCGGCGTCGGCTTGGTAGCGGCCCTTACGCAGCGTGAAGACTACGATCACGATGCCCAACGCCAATACACCCACGACCAAGATGCTGCCTTCAGGGCCTGTAGTTCCGCCGCTAAGAATTGCCGGACCCTGAGGATGCGTGGCGAGGAGGCGATGCTGGTTCATCGTTCCGCTGTTAGCTACGCCAAAAAGGAAGGACTGACCCCAGTCCCAGGCGGCATGAATCCCAACCGCACACCAGAGCGAGCCGGTGCGCCAGATGCTCAGGCAGACAAACATTCCGATGAGGAAGACTGAGACCAGCCCGAACGGGGACTCGCCTGGGTTGCCGCTGTGGACAAAGGAGAAAACGAGACAAAGAATGGCGGCCGAAGTCCAGAACCCGAAGGTCGCACTGTACCGAGTCTGGAATACTCGCCGGTAGAACCTGGTGAGCCCGCGAGTCAGCGTGTACAAGAGAAAGCCGTGAGATATGGACTCCTCGAAAATACCGAGCAGGCAGAAGGCGAAAAACCAGAGTACTCCATAGCACAGAACATCCCAGCCGAAAATTAGCTGGCGCTCGATGATGAGCAGGCCGCTCTTCCATAGCAGCACGACGAGGAGCGAGATCAGGATCACTCCCCAGCCCAGGCCGGCGAGAAACTTTTGCAGGCGTCTGGTCTCTCCATACCCGTACCGCCGGCCGCGTCGCTCAATTTTCGACATGATCCACGTGCTCAGTAACGTCGCGAAGGCGAGCAAGGATTCGTTGATGTAAACAGACTGCAGAGACACTTCGGAGACAGCTACATTTCCTCCTCGCGGGGGTGGGGAGAGTTGTCGGAGGACCAAAACCATCGCGGCGAAGATCGCGGCGAAGATCGCGACAAAAATCAGAACGCTCCAGATGGCGCGTAGGCCATCTTTTCCGATGAAGACTCTGTGAACAGTCGATCGCGGCGAAGGCAAAGAAATATCCTCAGCTTGTAATCTGCATTAATAGATAATATATTATCTATATGAAACTTCCTGTGTCAACTCCCGATCTAGTCGTCGGGCGACTGCGTAGTGACATCGTGAGCGGGCGGCTCGCGCCCGGTGAGCCCTTGCGTCAGGATGAGATCGCCCGATCATTCGGGGTGAGTCACGTTCCGGTTCGTGAAGCCTTCCTCAGGCTCCAGGCCGAACGGCTCGTCGAGATCCGGCCGCGCCGCGGCGCGATCGTCGCGGCGCTTTCGGCAGCAGAACTCGAAGAGCTTACCGAGATGCGCGCGGCCTTGGAATGTTGTGCGCTGCGCATCGCAATACCGAAGCTCACTGTTGGTGACCTGCAGAAGGCCGCCCATGCGCTGGATCGCATCGATCACCAGCCGGAGCGATGGGCCGAGCTGAACATGGCGTTCCACACCCTCCTCTACGCGGCCGCAGAGCGTCCGCGGCAACTCGCAACGATCCTTTCGTTGCAGCGCAGCCTTGAGCGGTATGTCTATTACGTCTACTATCAACTCAAGATGACGAATGCCTTCGCCGACTCACAGCGCGAGCACCGCAAATTGCTCCAGCTCGTCGAGCGAAGAAAAACAGATGAAGCGTGTGCGCTCGTGAATGACCATATCCTCGAGCCGTGGGGCATCGTGGTTTCCAAGTTACGCGAATCGGGCCACGCTTAGGCGGTGTCGTGTGTGGTAGCGAGCGTAGATGCCTCCGTGATGAAGATACTCCGTAAGGAGAAGCTTCTGTCGTGCGACCTAGGCGAGGGTTCGTAAGCACTTCAGCAACCCCGTTGGATGAGACGAGCGCTGGCGCCACGGGCAATGCCGGCTTTTGATTACCCCTTAGGGCTCGATTAACCCCGTGCTGGCATTTCCCGCGAGGTCGGGGTAGCGGGCCGACGCGTCAGGCGGCCGACGGTTGTTGGCGTTGCTGCGATTTCTTTTGTTCTTCCAGCATTGTCTTGACGTTCCAGGGCAGCAGCGTCTCGACCTGCTCGACGGTGCTGGCAGCGGGCAGATGCTCGAACAGATAGTTCAGGTACGCGTACGGCTCCACTTCATTCGCGCGGCAGGTCATGACTGTGCGCGCCGCGTTAGCGGGCGGAGCGAAGCGCAGAGCCTTGACGAACCTCCCGCGCTCCGTACAATCACGTGGGGAAAAAGGGAAGTTACCGCTTTCTTGGTTGGGGCATGGCCGCTTTTAGAGGCTCTTTGTACTTCTCTAAAGTCTGCACAATTTCCGAAAGGGCCGTGACTGCTGACGACGGCGTAATATCCCTGCCTCTTTCGAGTCCAGTTTCATCATGCTTGAAGCGATTGACCTCTTCCCTGACCTGATCCGGGGCTTGTGAAGGGTCTGAGATGTTCAGTCTCCTCTATTCCCGAGAGCGTTTCCCAAAACCGACGAAATATTGACACAGGCAAGGCAACCCAGGCGGTCTCAGACCCCGGGTCCCGAATCAGATTGCCTGGAAGCATCAAAGCTAGATCGCTGCCAGCCACTTCGTCTGATAAGTATCGGGAAGTCGGCTAGTGATTACCGATGGAGAGAGGTGGCGCTTGCGATTGCTGCTTCTGCCTGAGTTACGGCGGAGCGGATGCGGCACTCGATCGCGGACTTTGACGCGGGCCCGAAGTCCGCATCCGAGAAGTTTGAAGTTGCGTTGGCGGTAGCCACCGACCGCGGGCGAACTCACGGCCGACTCGTGAGCTACGTTGCGGGAAGCACGCCTGGGCAGGCGCAGCCGACACACTCTCGAACCGCTCGTCTACTGCGCTGGTTGGTTGCTTGCGGACGGTTGGTTCAGCTCTTGCTGCAACTGCAACAGTTGGCGGAGTTGCTCAACATTGACGGAGTTGGATGTTGGAACGCTCCGCGCACTTGGTTGCTGAGAAACCTGATTGGTCTTGGGGGTCTGCTCGAGGACTACGTAGATCGGAGTATCCGCCGAAATCGTCACCACGATGTGCTGGGCGATCGCTAATCGGGAAACCTCCTCATCTCCAGCCTCGCCGACATTGTTGCTGACGCGCTCCCTCATTAGGTCCGACTCGCTCAGCGGCTGGTTCAGACTGCCTTGTCCCACCAACATCGAGCCAACTTGGCCGATTCCTGACAGCGATCTGACCAGGACGTTCTTTCCCGTGTTCTTGCCCTCAACCTTTCCTTTGAGCGGCCGCAAGTCCAAACCCGTGGCGGCGGCCTCGATGGGAGCGACCGCACCATCCGGCATCAGCAGAGAATCGAACTGGATGTCAACGTAACCTGAACGATCTCCGTTCCGGATGTGCCCAACCGCTTTTGCTCCCGCAGGGACGATAATTTCTCCGTCTCGCTCATAGTTGTACTCGATCACCGCCAGGACCGGCGTTCGCACTGCGGTGCTGGCCGCTGATTCCAGACGTGCACGCAATCGCGTACCCGTGTCCAGACCCAATCCCAGTTCCGGTGCTGGATCATTGATTTCGCGGGCCTGAGCACTACCCGAGTTGGCAGAGACGTTTCGCACGTAGATTAGCGAAGACTTCTCCATGGCTTCGCGCTCTACTTTGCCCAAGTCTGGAGTCTCGGTGCCGGTACCCGGGCCTGGCTGATAGGGCGGCGCTTGCCAGGGCTGCTGGTCTCCGAAAGGCGGTATCGACCCCAGAGTTCCCGTTCCGGTCACCACCGTCCTTCCCGCTGCTGGCTTGGCTGCGGTTCGTTGTAGATCTCGCTCGTTCAGGAAGCCTTCGTGGCCTTCTTTCGTGACGGGCCGGCCAGAATCGATAATCGGAAATAGGCTCTTATCGTTGTTCGCTGTGCCGCTCTCCAAGACCAAGTCTTCAGTAGCAGCGCTGCCACGACTCTTCACTTTCTGTGGCGCGCCCCGATGGGGTATAGACGTAGCAACGAAGATCAGCAGCGCGATGACGATCGCTCCCGCTCCGATGATTACAAAGCGGTTCTGTTGGATCTGCTGCCGGGCTCTCTGTTTTGCTCTAGTTGCTGGCCCAGGCAATGGAACGGTTGCGTCCGGAGGGAGTGGCAGATCGTTATTGCGAGCTTCATTTTCCGCTGGTTCCTGAATGACTGCAGCGTTGCCGTTGTCGTTGTGTCCGTTCGGATGAATCACTTTGCACCTCCCGTTACCGGAGCCACAAACGCAATCGGCGCCAGGACCGGACGGTCGACCTCTTCCGCTTGGGCAACCGCGAGCAAGAGCCGTTCTCTGGATTCCTTGAAAGTAGGTCGATCGAACACAACGATGCCGTCGGCTGTGCCGCCAGGCGCGAGTCTACGGGAGGTAATCCAGTAGTCCTTGATCGCGACCCGCTCGGCCTTGATCGCTTTTCGATGCTTGTCTTTCGATGTCCCCGCAAGCTGTATTTGCGGCGGCAGTAATTCAATGGTCCGTGCAGAAGAATTCAGAACGGCGAACGGCACGGCCATCTGTTGCTCTTTCTCTATCGCCTGTCCCACCGCAACCTGCAGTTGCTTGCCTTCCCAATGTGGATTCTCAATCCGTTCTACCCCGATCAAATCTTGCTCCTGTCTGCCAGGCTTCGCTCGGGCAGTCCTCGTTGGCTGATTTTCTGTAGCAACGTTTCTTGTTTCGCCAACCACAAACACGGGATGAGTCGACGCAATCAGAAAGCTGCGCGGGCGCTCACAATTGAGGACATAGTCTACGGGCTCACTACGGTCTGACTTGCCTTGGCTCACCAGGCTCAGCGAGATCCCATGGCCTCCTCTGGTGGTAATCAGGGCGTTGGTTTGCGCAGGTTTTACGCTGGTTGCTTTGAAAAACACCAACTGCGGCTCGGCTTCGGAGTGGTCGGCCTTAAAAGCCCCTGGATCGCCCAGTACGACCGAGGTCACCTCCTCCAGCACCCGCACCGAACTGACGTATCCGGGCCGCAAGTGCAAGACCACAATCTGTTCCGGGTCAATACTCAAGTTCACGATTCGCGCCTGTGGAAGATCGGACTGCGCTGAAGCTATGTGAAGCAGCAGGAGACTGACCGTTGTCAGATGCACCAAACTCAAACAAATTTTCATCTCACATCTCTTTCCGAACTGGTGTTCGTAGTTCTTGGTTTAATTCCGGCTTGGCGGAGGTAAGTTGTTCTAATTCTTGCCACGTAGGCAATTACGTCGGGATTTCGATAGCCGAGGGTTCGTCTGCCGATCACATCTTCGCCAGCGTAGTAAGCGGCAGCCACTAGCCTCAGATCGTTATGAAACTGTTGCATTAGCCATGCGAGGTATCGCACGCCTGCTGAAACGTTTTGATCGACACTGCACCGATCCCTTACCCCGAGTCGCTGAGCGGTTAGGGGCATCAACTGCATGAGTCCTGCAGCGCCTTTGGGAGAGACCGCGCATGGTTGCCAGTGCGACTCGCGTTCGACAATGGCGCGTACCAGCGCGACGGGCACCCGATAATGTTGGGCGTAGGCTACGACGTAGTATTCGGCTTCCAGCCGTGCCTGTGGTTTGGAGGATTGCGCCCAGCAGATCGAGATTGCAGAAAGCACTTGAGCGAAGATGAGTGCTGGCTTCATGCCGCGCTCCTTCCCAGAGCCTCGGCGCTGTACTGCTGCGCGTCAAAGATCAAACTGGCAAACCCATCCCGCAAGAGCAGCTTGCGTCGATCGGCCTCGGTCTTGGCCAGCAGGGGCAGGAGAATGTCTCTCATTTCCGCCGTAATTTGTTCAGTACCCAGAACTTTGAGTGCCTGCGCGAGATCGAGAATCTCCGAGACAGAGGGTGGTTTCTCCATGCTCCAGCCGCGCAAAGCCTTGGCGAGTCCCGCCATACCGGCATGGAATTCGTGTGTGGAATCGGGCGTTCGCAGCGCCACAATCTCTGCTTCCCGCTCCGCTGTAGGGTGTTCGACACGAAGGTAAAAACTGCGCCGGCGCAGGGGATCGCCGATGCGCCTCTCTTCATTCGAGGTCAAGACAACGAAGGGAATGCTTCGGGCTTTGATGGTGCCGAGCTTCGGGATGCTCAACTGCCACACGCTGAGCAACTCCAGCAGCAATGCTTCAAATGCGTGGTCCACTTTGTCCAGTTCGTCGATCAGCAGGACACAAGGCCTTTCACACTGCAACGCGCGCAGAAGCGGCCCGGCACCGAAAAACTGCTGGCTATGCAACTCCGTACGCAGGGATTCCCAGTCAATATTGGCGGACTTGGCTTTGAGTTCAACGCAAAGCCTTTGAAGGGGTTCATCGAACTTGCCGATGGCCTTCTCCTCGTTGATGCCTTCGTAGCACTGCAAGCGTTCGACCCTTGTACTTGCCGCTTCGGCAACCGCATATGCGAGTTGCGTCTTGCCGCTGCCCGCCGGCCCTTCCAGCAGAACTGGCTTATGCAGCTTGGCCGCCAGAAAAACCGTTGTTGTTGCTATCGAATCGGCAATGTAGCCAGTGGCGCGAAGACCTTCACCAAGCTGCCTAAGCGATGAAAACACTTATGACTCCTCAAACCCAAAACGGTTCTGACGTCCTGAGCATCAGGAACCTAACCCCAAATGAAATTTCGGTCAAATCCGCAAATGCAACCGGGTGTTGAGGAAGCGATTACGGGGTCGGGAGCTTTTGATCGAAAAGAAAAAACGATGTAAAACGCACGGGCAGTGAAGTCCGTGGACCTCGACATGCTTTCGAGTGCAAGGAGTAAGCGATGGCAACCAGCCAACATTCACAACTGTCCGTCGTCCCTGAGACTGGCCGCCGAGAGCGGCCAGGCCAATCGGAAGACGTTTTCGAACCGCTCTTAGACTCTAAGGAAGCGGCAGCGCTTCTGAGGATTCACCCCAAGACATTGCTCGCAAAAGCTCGCACTGGAGCCGTACCTGCGATTCACGTCGGCAGACTGTGGTGGTTTCGAGCTTCTGCATTGAACGAGTGGTTGGAGAAAATGGCGCGCTAGATTCTCGATCTTTATGGAACGATTGGGATATCCTGAGTTGGGTCGCCAGTACCGTTTAAACAACGGAGGAATCTTGTTTAAACGGACACGTTACCAACAAGGAAGTATCGAACTCGAACCGCGAAAGAGGGGCCCTTCAGTTTGGGTATACCGATGGTGGGAAAGAGACATCAACGGAAAAACGGTGCACCGCAAGGTGCAAATTGGAACCTCGGAGCGGTACCGGAGCGAGTCTGCGGCCACGGCGGCGGCGGATGCTCTCCGGTTAACCATCAACAACCACTCGAAGCGCAGAAGTCTTCACCACACAACCGTCGATACGCTTTGGGAGCACTACGCTTGCGAGGAACTGCCTCAAAAAGCAATCTCTACGCAAGACATCTATCCCATCGTGACGAAGAAGTGGATTCTGCCACGTTGGGGGAACATGCTTCTGGAAGATGTAAAGACGGTCGAAGTGGAACGCTGGCTGCGGACGACCGCGCTGGCAGACGGAACCAAGGCCAAAGTCAAATGCGTGATGTCGGCTTTGTTTTCCCACGCCGTGCGCTGGGAGTTTTGCGGCCACAATCCAATTTCCTCGGGAATCCCGGTGGGAACTGGGGGGAAACGAGGGCCGAGTACCGGTGTTCGCATCAGCGCGAAGCGTCGAAAATCGCCCTTAGTCCTCTCGCCCGTTCAGGTCATACTGGGGCTAGCGGGATTGCAGTTTCGCGATCAGCTTCTGGTGTTCCTCGATGGAGCGCTCGGAGCACGTCGCGGAGAGCTCGGGGCGCTTCGCTGGACAGACTGCGACTTCACGAACGAAGTGTTCTATGTCCAACATTCCTATTACTGGCGCAGGGGAGGACATTTGAAGGAGACAAAATCGGAGGCGTCGGCAAAACCTCTGCCGATGCATCCGGCGCTAAAGAGCGCATTGCTCGAGTGGAAAGGGCAGAGCCCCTACACTCTACCGACGCACTTTGTGTTTTCTTCGATCCGCAAGAAGGGACAGAAACCTCTCGATCTCGGCGCCGTACTCAACCGCAAGATCAAACCTGCCTTTGCCAAGGTTGGAATCGGTGGTGTAGGCTGGCACACGTTTCGTCATACGGTTGGAACCATGCTTGCGGATATGGGAGAGCACCAGCTCACCATCCGCGACTACCTACGTCACAGCAATTTGAATGTGACGAACAAATACCTGCAGGCTACGTGCAACAGCAAGCGATTGGCGCAGGGCAAGTTGGTCGACGCAATTTTGCCGACCGGAATACTGTCGCAAAGCAAATCAACCCTGATCCAATGACGCATTTCGATCGGCTCATGAAAGCTCCGCAGAATATTTTGCGGCTACGGAAATAAGCGTTCGGGAAGAGGGTTGGGCGCTTATTGTACCCAAATGTACCCAGATCGATTGGGCGGGTTTCGTTAACTTCTTGAAAGATATGGTAGGCACGAGGAGACTCGAACTCCTGACCTCTACCGTGTCAAGGTAGCGCTCTAACCAACTGAGCTACGCGCCTACACTTCGTCGATTTTAGCACCAGGGGACGAGTCTGGTGCAGGGCGAAAATACTGGCTCAGAGTATGATGCCGAATCTTATCCTGTAAAATAACGCGACGAGCTTCAGTCTTCGCTGCGAATCAATACGATTAGCTTCTGCGCTGTCGGCGGGTCGCAAAACGTGGTAAAACCAAGCCAGCGGGCCGCGGTGCAATGCCGAGCGGATAGCAAGCAGATTACAGGCGGAAACGAAAGGGCAGTATGACGGAAACGAATATTCTGACCGATATCACCTCGGACGATACGACCACCAGCGACAGGAACCGCGACGCCGGCGGCCTCTCCGCAAATACCTCCTCGACGCGAATTCTTGCCAATTACATGGGCGGCCGCTGGGTCCAAACGCAGGCATCGGGCCTTGTCGATGTCACCAATCCTGCCAACGGCGCAGTCTTGGCGCGTGTCCCGTTATCTGGATCTGCCGACGTGGAAGCGGCAGTCGCTGCTGCCAGCGCCGCTTTGCCTGACTGGCGCAGCCGGGCGGTCGGTGAGCGCACGGAATTTATTTACGCTTTGCGCGAGAAATTCCGGCAACGTATTGATGAGCTCGCCGCATCGATTACTCGCGAAGGCGGCAAAGTGCTTTCCGACGCGCGTGCCGAGGTTTCGCGCACCGTGGAAGTGCTGGAAGTGGCTTGCTCCGCGCCGATGACCATGCAGGGGCGCGTTCTCGAAGGCGTCGCGCGCGGCATCAATACCGAAACCATTCGCCAGCCGGTTGGGGTGTGCGCCGCCATCACTCCTTTTAATTTTCCGGCCATGGTGCCGATGTGGTTTCTACCTTTCGCGATTGTCTACGGGAACACATTTGTGCTGAAGCCGTCGGAGCAGGTTCCGCTGACGGCCGAGCTGATGTTTCACATTTTCGAAGAAATCGGCTTGCCAAAAGGCGTGGTGAACATGGTGCATGGCGCGCACGATGCGGTGAACGCGATTCTTGATAGTCCGGGGATTAACGCCGTTTCATTCGTCGGATCGGTCAACACTGCGAAGTATATTTATCGGCGCGCAGCGGAAAAAGGGAAACGCGTGCAGGCTCTGGGCGGAGCGAAAAATTATATGGTCGTCATGCCGGATGCCGTCGTCGACAAGACCGTGTCGAACGTTCTGGGCAGCGCCTTTGGCGCCTCGGGTCAGCGCTGCATGGCGGGATCGGTGCTGGTGACAGTGGGCTCGGCGCAAGCCGCGATCATGGGCCCGCTCAAAGAGGCGGCGCGGAAACTGGTTGCTGGCGATGGCATGGACGCGAAATCGAGCCTCGGTCCGGTGATTTCGAGCGCCGCGTGCGAGCGCATTCACGATGCAATCGAGACCGGCGTAAAGGAAGGAGCTGAGCTGCTGGTGGATGGCCGGCGTCCTCGCGGCGTTCCGGCCGGAGGAAATTTTGTAGGCCCGACGATTTTGAACAACGTGACGCCGGAGATGCGCGCCGCCCGCGATGAAATCTTCGGGCCGGTGCTTTCGGTGATGCACGTGGACACGCTCGAGCAGGCGATTGCGCTGGTGAATAGTGATCCGCGCGGCAATGGCACTTCAATCTTTACCGAGAATGGCGCGGCCGTGCGCGAATACAGCCGACGCATCGAAGTGGGCATGGTGGGCGTGAATATCGGCGTGGCCGCATCGCCAGCTTATTTTCCGTTCTCCGGCTGGAAGGATTCGTTCTTTGGCGACCTGCATGTGCATGGGTGGGATGCGGTCGAATTTTTCACACGTAAGAAGACGGTGACGTCGCGCTATTTTTCGGCGGGGGAAACGGGGAAATTCTTTGTTGAGCAAGGCGACAAGCATTAGCTGGCTTGTGCTCTAGATTCACGTCGTGCGAGCGAATGCATAGGTCCTTCGCTTCGCTCAGGATGAGAGCGAGAATTGGGCTCGCTTCGGGCTACGGCTGCGTATACAGCGCCCGCTTGAGGAACTCTCCGGCGCCCGTCCGTCCCAGAAATTTATCCCCCTCCACCACCACGCGGCCGCGCGACAGCACTGTGTCGGGCATGCCGGTCACTTCGATTCCTTCGAACATTGAATAATCGACGCGCATGTGATGCGTCTTGGCGCTGATGGTGTGCTTGCGGTCGGGATCGAAAATCACAAGATCGCCGTCACTGCCGACCGCGATCGTGCCTTTGCGCGGATACAAGCCGAAGAGTTTTGCCGGAGTAGTCGAAACCAGCTCCACGAAGCGGTTCACGCTAAAACGGCCGCCGCCGACTCCGCCGGAATAGATGAGGCTCATGCGGTGCTCGATGCCGGGGCCGCCGTTCGGAATCTTGGTGAAATCGTCGCGACCCAGTTCCTTTTGCTCTTTGAAACAGAAGGGGCAATGATCGGTCGAAACCACCTGCAGGTGATCGCGCTTGAGCCCGTTCCATAATTTTTCCTGATGCCACTTTTCCCGCAGCGGCGGAGTGAAAACATATTTCGCCCCTTCAAATCCCGGCGCATCCATATTTTCCAGCGACAAATAAAGATACTGCGGGCAAGTCTCCGCATAAACCGGAAGCCCGCGATCGCGCGCCTCGCGAACTTTTTCCAGCGCCTCGTTGCAACTCAAATGGACGATATAGAGCGGCGCTCCCGCCATTTCCGCGAGCGCAATCGCGCGTGAAACAGCCTCCGCCTCCGCTGTCGTCGGCCGCGTCAACGCATGATACTTCGGAGCTTTCTTCCCTTCCGCCAGAGCCTGCTGCACGATCACATCAATCACGCTGCCATTTTCGGCGTGCATGCAGACGAGGCCTCCATTCTTCGAGGTTGTGCGCAGAGCTTTAAAAATGCTGGCATCATCGAGCATGAAGACGCCGGGATACGCCATGAACAACTTGAAACTGGTAACCCCTTCGCGGACCAAGGCATTCATTTCGTCGAGTTGCGCTCCGGCCAGATCAGTCATGATGCAATGAAACGCGTAATCGCAAACGGCTTTGCCGGAGGCCTTCTGCATCCAGGTATCGAAGGCCGTGCGCAGCGTCTGACCTTTGTATTGGATGGCGAAGTCGATCAGCGTCGTCGTTCCTCCGAACGCCGCCGCGCGCGTTCCCGTCTCGAAATCGTCGGCGCTCGTGGTGCCACCGAAGGGCATGTCGAGATGAGTGTGGACATCGATTCCGCCGGGAAAAACGTACTTATCCGCCGCGTCGATTATTTTCCCCGCATTCTCCCGCGGCAGGCTCTGGCCCAGGGCAGAGATCTTTCCATCGTTGATCGCGACGTCGCTGACGTATGTATCGGTGGCGGTGACGACGCGGCCGTTTACGATGATGGTGTCAAAGCCCATGGGTGTCGGCTCTCCTTTGGCGGCGAAGAAGAGATTTTATGCTAAACTCCCGGAACTAAGTAGGCGCACGCAGCGAGGGCATCTACCGCAGAGGACGCCGAGGACACAGAGAAATTCGTTTTATGTTTTGTTGGCGGGTGAAAGAAATATCCCATTCATGTGAGATATCGCTGCCGTTCTTTGTTTTGGACCTTACGTTCTAACGATTTTCTCTGCGATCTCCGCGTCCTCGGCGGTTAAAGCTCGCGCGGGTGCGCACGAGTGAACCGGAGGAGACACCATGCGTTTCGGCATCACCATTAAGCCTGACATGACCGTAGATCGGATCGTTGCGCTCACGCGACAGGCGGAAGCATCCGGCTTCGAGTATGGCTGGATCTTCGATTCGCACGTCCTCTGGCTCGAGCCTTATCCCACGCTTACGCTAATGGCGACAAACACGAAACACATGCGCCTCGGCACCTGCGTTACGAATCCGGCGACGCGTGACATCACCGTGACATCGAGTTTATTTGCGACTCTGAATTTAATTTCCGGCGGACGCATGCAACTGGGCATCGGGCGCGGCGACAGTTCGCGCCGCGTGCTCGGCAAAAAGCCGGTCACGTCGGCGCAGTTGGGGGAAGCGGTGAAGGCTTTCCGCGATCTCACCGGCGGAAAAGAAACGGAATATGAAGGCCTGACCGCGCGGCTCACTTGGGCCACCGCCGGAGTTCCGCCCGTATGGATAGCGGGATATGGCCCGAAGGTGCTCGAACTGGCGGGCCGAATCGCCGACGGCGTTATCCTTCAGTTCGCCGATCCTGATTTGATCGCGTGGTGCGTCAGTTTCGTCAAGAAGGGCGCCGAGATTGCCGGCCGAGATCCGCGCAAAATCGAGATCATGTCGGCCGCGCCGGTCTGGGTCTCGGACGACGTGAACGTCGGCCGCGAACGGGTGCGCTGGTTCCCTGCCCTGGTTTCGAATCACGTCGTCGACCTTGTTTCGCGCTACAAGCCGGAAGAACTTCCGCCCGCTCTAACCTCTTATATACGCGATCGCGGACAGTATGATTACCTTCACCACTGCGAGGTCGACAGCAGCAACGCAAACTTTGTTTCGGATGAAGTCACCGACCGCTTCTGCCTGCTCGGTCCCGCCGAGGCGCATGTTGAAAAGATTCGGGCGCTTGCCCGCGCAGGAGTGACGCAGTTCAATATTTATCTGATGTGCGGCGATGAAGAAGATACGCTCGAAGCCTACAAGAAGCATGTCTTACCGGCTTTTCGTCAGAAGTAGGTCGCGGAGCAGCCGCGCGCCGCACTCCGCTTTATTGCGACGGGCAGCTGTTGCCGAGCCGATGCACATCGTCGATCACGCTCGCGACCTGCAGCGTTGCCAACCGCGCGCCAGGATTATCACTCGCGCGAAAGTTCTGCTTCGCAGAATTCCTCGTCGGCTTCGGAGGTTCGATCAGCTTGCCCTTCACTTCCAGCGTGTGGCCGACTTCGCCACTGAGCTGATCTCCCACGCCGTCGAGAAGATAACTGGTTCCGTGATTGTCAGTGACCACGTAGTTTTGCTGCGAGCGCTGGATACAGCCCAACACGGTGGTAGTGTCCTCAGCGTCTTTCACCCCCTGGCTAGCCAGAGTGGTCCCAAGCAAGCTCAATAGACATGCGCTGATTAGCATTATGTTCTTAATGAGGCACCTCGCTGCAATAGGATGCTGTGACTGCCGGTAAATGTTTGTAATAGCGGAAATTATCTGCGAAGACCACTTAGCATGCGCTGGAGTTTACTGTAGAAGTAACGACTGGACGGCCAATCAATAACTCCCTTGGGATAGAGTCAGGCGGAAATCTTGGTCTTGGCCTCCGCTGGTCTCTGCAAATTCATCATTGCGTAGTAGGCGACAAAGGAGACCGCGAAACCGACGAACCAGGAATAGCTGTATAAAACGCGCAGCGAGGAGACGACCAATCCCACGAGCGCCGTTCCTGCTCCCAAAGCCAGCGCGAGCACTGCCATCCAATTGAAGCCGTTTGAATATTCGTAGATGCCGCCGCGAAGGTAAAGATCGTCGACTACGAGCACGCGCCTGCGAATCACAAAGTAATCGCAGATCATAATCCCTGCCACGGGACCGAGGAACGCGGCATAGCCGCCCAGCCACACAAAGATGAACGTGCCATAATCCGAGAGTAGCTTCCACGGCATGAGCGCGATGCCCACGAAGCAAGTGATCACTCCGCCGGTTCGGAAATTAATTCTTCGCGGCCATAGGTTGGAAAAATCGTTGGCTGGCGAGACGACGTTGGCGCCGATATTGACGTTCAAGGTCGCCAGCAAAATTGCGAGCAGCGAAATAACGACAGCCACCGGTGAGTGGAAGCGGCTTAGCAGTTGCACAGGATCCCAGATTGCGGTGCCGTAAATCACCACGGTCGCCGAAGTCACCAGGATCCCAATCAGCGAATAAAGCGTCATGGTTGTGGGCAGGGCGAGGGCCTGGCCAATCACCTGCTGCCGCTGGCTGCGGGCAAAACGCGTGAAGTCTGGGATGTTGAGCGAAACTGTTGCCCAGAAACCGACAGTCCCATTCAGCGCGGGAATAAGAAATTTTAGAAAATCAGAAAAGGTGACGAAGCGCGACGGCGCCGAGAGCATAGGGCCAAATCCGCCGGCCGATTTGTATGCCCACGCCAGCAGTAACAAGCCGACTGCCAGCAGCACCGGCGCGCTGATTCCCTGCAGAAAGCGGATGTACTCGATGCCTTTAAGGATGACGGCGAGATTGATGAGCCAGAATGCCAGGAAGCAGATCGCGGCTCCGTGGGCTACTTGCCCCCAGCCTGGCGCGAGCGTGGCGATCAGCGTGTTGATCGCTTCGCCGCCAATCCAAGTTTGGATGCCGAACCATCCGCAGGCAACGAGTGCGCGCAAGACCGCCGCAACATTCGCACCGAGCACTCCGAACGATGCCCGCGCCAGCACTGGAAACGGAATGCCGTAGCGCGCTCCGGGCTGCGAATTCAGGAGCATGGGAATGAGGACGATTGTGTTGCCGAGAAACACGGTGGCTACCGCCTGCCGCCAGTTCATGCCTCCCTGGATCAGGCTGGCCGCCAGCATGTAAGTCAGAATATTGACCGACATCGATACCCACAGTGCGGCAAAACTATAGGTGCCCCAAGTGCGCCGTTCGCTGGTCGCGGGCGCGAGGTCGGCGTTGTAGAGCGGGCTGGATTCGATTCGTGAGAGTGTGGACATGAGTTAGCAGACTGCCAACTACCGGCCGTTAGTTATCGGCACTGAGCAGAAACCGATTGACGTCTTAGCGAAGCGAACGTTCTTTTTTTTTGTGTCAACGTGGATAGGTCCATCGCTTCGCTCAAATGACAAAGAAAAAGTAAGATCCGATTTCTCGTTCAATCCGCGGCTGCTGTTTGGCCGGTCTGCGTCGTCAGAGCTCCATAAGTCTCGGGACGCCGGTCGCGGTAGAACTGCCACACTCTCCTTACTTCCTCGATCAGGTCGAGATCGAGATCGGCGACTAGCACCTCATCTTTATTGCGGCTGGCCTGCGCAACAATCTTTCCCCGGGGATTGCAGAAATAACTTTTGCCGTAGAACTCACCAATATTCCAGGGTTTTTCACGCCCAACGCGATTGATCGCACCGACGAAATAACCGTTCGCTGCCGCGTGGGCAGGCTGCTCGAGTTCCCACAAATATTCCGAGAGCCCGGCAACCGTGGCCGAGGGATTAAAGACAATCTCCGCGCCATTCAGGCCGAGCACCCGCGCGCCCTCCGGAAAATGACGGTCGTAGCAGATGTAAACGCCAACCCGCGCATACTTCGTTTCAAACACGGGATAACCCAGATCACCCGGCGTGAAATAAAACTTCTCCCAGAATCCGGGATGGACGTGCGGGATATGATGTTTGCGATACTTGCCCAGATACTTGCCATCGGCATCGATGACCGCGGCCGTATTGAAATACAAACCCGGCATTTGCTCTTCATATACGGGCACCACAATCGCCATGCCGTGTTTGGCCGCGATCTTCTGCATCAGCTGAGTAGTCGGGCCATCGGGAACACGCTCGGTAAGGTCATACCAGCGAACATCCTGCTCGGCACAGAAATAAGGACCGTAGAAAAGTTCCTGCAGACAGAGTATTTTGACTTTCTTTTTCGCCGCCTGATCGATCAGCTTGAGATGCTTATCGATCATCGCTGTCTTGATCTCCGGGAGCGGACGGTTCGCGCCCAGCGCATTGCTCGCCTGAATCAGACCGCAGCGGACGGTTCGGGACATGTGACACCTCCGAGAGAGGCCAATATATCAGACGACGAACGCAGTGCGGGCGAGTCGCGAAGTTCTAGAATCGTTCACCACATAAGGACACGAAGAACCACGAAGGAGTCAACTTCGACATTCCTTCGTGCTACTTCGCGTCATTGGTGGTTAAGGTTTTGCCGCGGCTCTAGTGGGTGAAAGCAATATTTAATCCGGTTGAAAGCTGCAAGTCGTTTCTCTCGATCCTGGGCAGCGCCGCCGGTGGATTGGTGTCAAACACGTCACCGAAGGAATTCTGCCATCCCAGCCACTTATTGAGTTTGGTCACGGTTCCAAGGGCGAATGTGCCGCGATACTGGCCCGTCTTGCTGAGGTCGGGATAAAGCAGGAAGGTCTGTGTAATCACTGTGCTTTTACCGACCTTGTGCGAGAACGTATCTCCTACCGTCAAGGCGGCTAAGCTATTGCTATACGAGTAAGTGGGCGGAGGAGGAGTCGGGCTGGGCACATCCGTAAAACTTTCGTGGGTGTAGTTCAATCCGGCGAGAAAATCGAGAGTGGTAGCGGCGTTCTTCACCAGGTGCACACCGGCGCCTCCTCCCATGATCGCTCGCAGATCCAGGTCTTGCAGCGAGTTGGTAAAGAAGTCTCCGCTCACATACCAGAACGTGCGCGGCGAAAAGTCATGATTGTAGACAGCTCCGCCCCCGGTGGAGTTTGCCGTGGTCTGTGGCGAGGTCTGCGGCGCAACGATTTTGTCGTTCACGGCATAGATCGAATTGGTATACAACGTCAACTTGTCGTGAAAGCCGGTGCGTACCGCATTAAAAGCCACGTTCAGATTCTTGGTTTCGCTGTTGCCGGTGGTGACCGCGAAGCCAAGATTCAGGCCGCCCTTCCAGCCCTCGAGCATTCCAGGATGCAGACTCTTCTCAAAAGCCGTCTCTTCGGCCGGACTACGCAAAACCGTAACCGAAGCCATCGGCACTTCCACCGCACTCCCGTTCTTGGTCGCAACCACCAGATCAGCGCCGCTCGTGGTCACTGGGCCCACCACCGTCTTGCTGCCCTGGCTTACCGTCAGGTCGCCCGCGGAAGTGATGCTCTGGATGGCGTCAAACTTCACTGTTACATCGCCCGCATAGTCGGTCTTGATCACCAGTTGCTTGCCGTCGGACTTGGTGATTGAACCAGTCAGCCGATCGCCATTCTTCAGCACGACCTGGTCGGCAAACGCCGGAATCGTCAGGAGCAGAAGGATACCTACCACAGATTTCAAATGCACAGGAACCTCCCGGTATCTGTCAGAAAGTGATTAACAGTAGAAGTGAATTCCGTCGCGAAGGTTGCAGGAACAATGGCGATCCCCGAGACTTGCCAAAGTACCATTCAGTTTTTCTTGGAATTTTACCCGGACTCGCGAAACGATGGTGCCTTCGACTCAGGCTTTGTTTTCAGGATTATTTTCCGGCGTTATCGTCGGCCTGACGTCGGGCTTGGCGTCCGTCTTGGCTTCAACCTTCGCATCATTACTATGATCTTTCATGCCTTCCTTAAGCGCGCGAATGCCCTCGCCTAGTCCTTTACCGAGCTCCGGCAATTTCCTGGGACCGAACACCAGCAGCGCAATAAAGAAGATCACCAGCAGGTGCATAGGTTGGAACAGACCTTCAAACATAGGGCCTCCGCTTAGCCGCGCCGACCGGACAGGCCAGCCGATTAAAGGGTAGTGTACCGCATCCTACCCACACCAGTCTTGCGGATTTCCGCGGCAACTAATGTTCCAGGCTGCTTTCCAACGGCGGGGCAGAGTCACAAAAAGGCCTTTTGCCCGCATTTGCAATTCTCCGAGACCCCGTAGTGAACGGCGCTTACAGCCAGCGACTCGCGCCCTTTGGCATTGGGCCATGTCCCTCAAGATTACCTCCGTGACCTACCCGCGATGCCGCCGCCAGACTATTTTGGCAAAGAGCGACGCTCGCGCGCCATCACCGCCAATAAACGCTGGGGGGTTCTGTGAAACGCTGTGCCTGGGGATCGGTTTTGCTTTTGTTGGCGATGGGTTGTGCGCATGCTGAACAAGTTGCATCGGCCGCCTCTGATGACATCTTCTGGTGGCTGGCGGGAGGCATCTCCAGCGCCCGGATCGAACGTCTTGCACAAACACCCGACGCAGCCCAAAATCTTTCCTGCCACGCCACCACCCAGTGTACCCGCGCCCTACAAAAAGCCGGAGCCGACACAGAATTGATCGCAAGCCTCGCGCATAGGCGCGCCGATCGAACCATAGCCCCAGGTGCGACTGCAGGCGCGCTCTGTTCCTGCCAGACGCCAGCAGCACAAATTGCCACCCTGGTTCACGATAAGAATTTCGACGCTGCTGAAAACCAACTCCGCAATCTGGTTCGCGATGACCCGCAGTCTACCTCGCTGAATCATGCGGCAACACAGAATCCCGCGCTCGTCCATTTTGTTCTCGGAACTATCCTGCGCAGGCAAGACCGATTCGACGAAGCACTCGATGAATTTACCGAAGCCGCGCGCCTAATGCCTCGTTTCCCCGAAACCCACAATCAGCTTTCGTACTTTTTTTACCGGACCGAGGATTCCGATAACGCCCTTGCCGAAGCACGCACCGCTCTCAGTATCGATCCCTCGAACGCCGAAGCTTATCGCTACCTCGGGCTCGCCCTCTACGCCGGCGGGCACTACGAGGCCGCCCTGCATTCGTTCAACGAGTCTCTTCAGCGCGAACCCGCCGATTCGCTCGCGAACGCCGATGTTTACTTCGACATCGGCATCACCTATCGCGATGCGGGAGATTTGCGCCGCTCCGCCATCGCTTATCGCCACGCTCTCAGCCTCCGTCCTGACTTCTGGGAGGCGCACAGCAATCTCGGCGTTGTCCTCCACGATCAGAACAAGTTCGATGAAGCGATCGCGGAATACCGCGCCGCCAAGCGCCTCAACCCTGACGAAGCCAGCATCCGCAATAATCTGGGAAACACGCTTTGCGACAAGGAAGAATTCGATGGCGCGATCGCGGAATTCAAAGATCTCTATCAGCAGAATCCGGAATGGGAAGGCGGCCACAACTGCCTCGCCCGCGCCTACATGTCCAAACGCGATTATCCGTCGGCCATTCGCGAGTTGAGAGCGGCCATCGTCGTCAACCCTGCTGGCGCGGCAGAACACCGCGTCCTCGGCCAAGCCCTGCTGCTTTCCGGGAAGGATCAGGAAGCCGTAGAAGCGCTGCGCCAAGCCGTTGCGCTTAATCCCGAATCCGGCCTGGGCCACCACTATCTCGGCACTGCGCTTGTCAATACTCAGCAGCTCGCGGAGGCGGAAAAAGAATTTCGCGAGGCCCTTCGGCTCGAGCCCAGCGCCCAGAATCACTATTCCCTGGCTGCCTGCCTGATGGCCCTCAACGAGAATGAAGAGGCGCTCGGAGAGCTCGAAATCGCCTCGCGCATGGACCCCAGCCAGAATCTCTACAGGGCCCGCATGCAGGAACTCGTCCGGCTCATTACTTCATCGAAGTAACCGGCGACCTGGCATCGGGAGCGAAATCTCGAAGTAACCGGGTGCAACGAACCGGGACGACATGAACCATGGGACATACTTCCCCATGCACCGGCGTGCGTCGCCTTCGGAGGTCAACAAACTTAAACTATAGGAGTCAAAGATGGCTCTGGACGGGCTCTATCGCCGGACAATCCGGCGCTGAGCCCGGTTCGGTGAATGGAAGGTTCATGGAAACCAGCGCTGCCCAACCAGCCCGGCAAAAATCCGCTAACCCCGCTGCCCTCTCGACCCCAGAACGGCCTATGCCGCCTGCGGGTCCGGCGCAGGTCATAGCAGCGCCTGAGAAAAAGGCGATTGGCTATGGACTGCCTTGTTCGCATTGCCACGCTTACTACACCGCCGACCTGCCGGCTTGCCCGATCTGCAAGTCAACCGTTCGCGTCTCGCCGACGGCACCAGTGGCGCACATCAGTGTCGCACCTCCGCCCGCCATACAAACGGCCGCGCCGGTTCCGGCTATCGCGCCCATTGACGATGACCGCGAGCGCTTTCTCAAAGAACTCAAGAATCAGGCCTTCGCGTCGCACACGCAGATCAATGCCGCAGCGACTTTCCGTTGCGTTCTCGAGCACCAGCACAGCGGGGCCACCGAGCCGGCCGCCGTTTGCCACAGCTGCTACGGCGAGGTCCGTCAGCAGGCCGACCTCATGGAAGCCGCGCTCCACATGGACGCGAAGGAAGCGGCAAAGATTGTTTATGAAGCAGTGTGGGCTGACACGTCCGATCCCAATCGAACTTACCTTAACGCCGCCACAGCTCTGTTGTCCGAGTTGCGCAAGCGCGCCGGCATTGGATTGTTGCTAGGCGCAAACCAGCCTCTGGCCCACTAGACAGGCGGCACTCCGGCGCTTCGATCTCCGCAATCAGCGCTTGACGACGCTACCGCTTTTGATCTTCGATGGCCTGTTGACCAGATCACCCGATGACCCGATTGCCCGTCTTGCAACTTTCCTGGTCGTTCATCATCTTATTGATGGAGAGACAACATGACGGAAAAACTTATCGACAAACTCACGGAAAATGACAAGATCAGTAAGACCGACGACGAATGGCGCCAGCAACTCACGCCAGAACAATATCAGGTAGCTCGCGCTTGCGGCACCGAGCGCCCCTTCACCGGCCAGTACTGGAACAAGCATGACGACGGAACCTATCATTGCGTCTGCTGTGGAGCACTGCTCTTTGGCTCGGATACAAAGTTTGATTCGGGCACGGGATGGCCCAGCTTTTTTGCCGCCGCCGACCGCAAGAATATCAAAGAACTCACCGACACCAGCTATGGCATGAGCCGTACCGAGGCGCGCTGCGCGAAGTGCGATGCGCACCTGGGGCACGTATTTCCTGACGGCCCGAGCCCGACCGGGCTGCGCTACTGCATGAACTCGGCGTCGCTCGACTTTAAGCCGAAGAAGTAAACCTTCCTGCAAGTCTCGGCTCGAAAATTGCATTCCCTCGGCGGCTAAACAAATTGCTGAAAAACCCACGCGACGCCTAGCAGCTAACCCTCAGCGGCTGAAGCCGTCATTGAAAACAGGGTTTTTATCGCAGCGCTGAAGCGCTGCGCCACCCAAAAGCAAGGACAAGAGTGCGTTTTTTAGCAAACTGTTAAGCCGCGATGAAAATGCGATGCTTAGGGCACGGCTGAAGCCGTGCCCTTTCAAACCGAGTGAAACTGAGCCACCTGCCCAAAAAAGAAATCGATGGAGCGCCGGGCATCGTCGCCCGGCCTGGACGGGCCAGATTGCCCGTCCCTCCATCGTTATCTCGAATTCCGACTTCGAATTCTAACTTCGTGTAATTAAGCGTTGCCGGCGGTCGCGGCCAGCGCCTTGGGCGGCTCTGGCTTATTCTGCGCCTGCGGCTTCTGATTGTTTTTATCGGACTGGCGTACTTCGACGCCGCCCTTCAGAACTGCGCCTTCTTCGATGCTGATGCGATGCGTAATCACGTCGCCGGAAAGTTCGCCTTCGCTGCGAATGTCCAGCCGGTCGGCGCAATCGACATTGCCGCGCACCTTGCCCATGATTACAACTTCCTTGGCGACGATGTTCGCCGCCACGTTTCCGCTGCGGCCAATGGTGACACGATTTTCAGGAAAGCTAATGGTGCCTTCGACCCGTCCATCAATGAACAGCGATTCCGCACCCGATATTTCGCCCTTGATGACGAGCGAGCGGCCGATGTTGGCCTGATCCATGGGTGAGGTAGCCGGCTTCACCGGAGTGTAACTGTTGGTGGGAGCCGCGTTTGGAGAGAACTTCGGTTCGGCAGACTGCAACATGAAATGACCTCACTTGAGATTCCGCGACCGCAGCGGGAGTTGGCCCTGCGGTCTCGGTGGATGGGCTTCTAACGGCAAGATGAGAATCGCACGAAAGTACGTGTTACGACAGGTTACAGAAGGCCTTGTACTCTGGCTCGCCGCTCCTGTCGCCAGCTCACGACGGAATTTCCCATCCTTCATCCTTCATCTTCCGATTCGTCCAGCGCTGTAACTGCTCGAATAGTGCAGGCTCGATCACGATGAAGCGCAGTCCGGCTCGCCCCCCCGCATCCGCCCACACCAGTCGGCCTTTCGCCCGGATCTCGGTTTCGCTATCCGGCAACAGAAAACTCACGTCGATCAATCCCGCAAAGCCGCTCGGATCGCTGACTACATCCAGCCCCATGCCGCCTGTGCTCAGGTTGACCGCCTGTACCTGCAATTCCTTGCCGTGAGCGTTTTTTAGAGTTACCGATATATTGACCTTGGCGCGAAAGAATTTCTGCTGGTCCTCGCTGATGACGCCAAGCTTCGAACCATCTCCTGGAGGCACGTCGATCTCGTATTCGCGCAGCTTACGGCTGAGCGTGCGTCGCGAAATTCCCAAACGCTCCGCTGCCTGCGCGCGATGCCCGCCCGTCTGCTCCAGCGCCATTATGATCATCTGCTCTTCCATATTGTCGAGATTGCCGAGCGGAACCGCGCCACTGCCGCGCCTCCCCGCCCCGCCTTCACCGCGTGAGTTTTCGCCGCAGAGTTCGGCCGCAACGTCATCGCCTGTGATCTGCCGCTCTCCCGCAGCCATCGCCAGCTTCGCGACCAGGTTGCGTAGTTCGCGAATATTACCCGGCCAGGGATGACCCTGCAGCGTAACCAGCGCGTCAGGCGTAAATACCTTATCGGCCGCTTTCAGCGACAGGAAATGCCGCGCCAGCGCGGCGATATCTTCGGGACGCTCGCGCAATGGAGGCACGCGCAATTGGAATTGACTGAGGCGATGATAAAGATCCTTGCGGAATCGCCCTTCCTGCACGGCCAATTCAAGATCCTGATTGGTGGCCGCCACCACGCGGACATCGACAGTGATTTTCCGGTGCCCGCCCAATCGGTAGTAAGGAGCGCCGTCAAGTACGCGCAGCAATTTCACTTGAATCTGCGGCTGCAACTCGCCGATTTCGTCGAGGAAGATCGTGCTCTTGTCGGCCAGCTCAAACAAACCCGGCTTCGAGGAGTCGGCGCCGCTGAACGCGCCCTTTTCGTAGCCGAATAATTCGCTTTCGACAAGATTCTCGGGCAGCGCAGCACAATTAATGTCGATCAGAGCCTTAGTGTGGCGATAGGAAGATTCATGAATGGTGCGCGCCACTAACTCCTTGCCCGTGCCGGTTTCGCCAGTTACTAACACGGTCTCGGTGTGTCCAGCCACGCGATCGACCATGCCCATGAACTTATGCATGAGCGGGCTGGCAATCAGAAATTGCGTCCCGTCAATTTCGCGTCTCGCCAGCGCAATCGCGGTTGTCCCCGCGGCGGCTTGCGCAGGCGATTTCTCATTCGTAATCTCGACCGCAAATCCTAGAACGCACGCCGGAGCTCCGTGCGCATCGCGCAAGAGCGTCAAACGCAAATGAACATCAACATTTTGACCCGACCTCGTACGGCCGCGGACTTCACCTTCGAACTGCCCGTGGTCAAGAACGGAAGCCAGAGCCTGGCTGGTGCCATATACATCTGCGACGGTTCGCCCAACTAGCTCCTGCGGCCGGAAATTATGTTGGTTTGCGCTATGACTCTCGTTACAACCGGTAATGACGCCATGAAGGTCGGTAGTGAAAATTGCGCTCTCGCTTGACGGTTCAATCGCTGCCGGGTTCGCGAACGGTTGGCAACCGGAGTCGTCGTTCGGACGGGCGAGTTGGCCGCGTCGAGCGCCCGCGACCGATTTCTCCGTGTTTCCAATCGGCGGAATCTTCGATGGAATTGACATTTTGATGTCGTTCGCTAAGGGGAGTCGCTTTGCGCTGTCCGTCCAGGAACGCTATCTAACGTCGCCATCGCCTTAGGCGATTGCAAATGCGCGCCGGTCGTTATGATGCTGACACAACCAGGATCACTTAGAGCGATGGTTCTGCGCTGACGCTCACACTAAAGTAACTGCCCGCTAACGCACAGTAGAAGAAGCCGACTACATGCCGCGTAAGCAGTTACTTCAGTAAGTATCTCATTCTAGGAGCACTCAACTACCATCGCTGAGAATGGGGGTACCAGAGTTTGCGCCACAGTGAGCGAAATCCTTCAATGAGCCAAAAAATGGCTACTAATACACGGCTCTCGGCAATAACCTGGCTTAGCTCTCGTAAATAACTTGTTTAGTCGTCGTAACTGGCGCGGAATCAGGACTGTACCAAAGGTAACAAAGGGCGAGGGTGTGGCTGTGTAGGTGCACGAAACATAAAAAGAAGTTACTGCGCGACCTATGTCTATTCGGGCAAAACTCTTCATCGGAGTGACCGCTGCGCTCGGCGTGTGGGCGCTCGCGGACGCCCTATTGCACTGGCAGAGCGTCGATCTGACGCGGTTCGCTTGCTACCTCTTGGTCGCTGTGCTGGCCTCGAGCCTCAAGATTCAACTGCCCGGCCTTGACGGCACGATGTCGGTCAACTTCCTCTTCATATTGTTGAGCATTCTTGAATTGAACCTTCCCGAAACGCTAGCCCTGGGCTGCACCGCTACCTTGGCGCAATGCCTCTTCGGAACGCGGCAGAAGCGGGTTCCCCTCAAGATCGTCTTTAACGTCTTCAGCATGATGGCCAATGCCATCGTCCTGTCATACATCGCCTACCACTCTCTGCAGCGCGTGCTAGGCGCCGGAACGCTTCCTCTGCTCGTCATCACCTCGCTGATTTTTTTCCTGGCGAATACGATTCCAGTCGCCGTCATCATTTCGGTCACAGAAAAAAAGCCGGCTCATAAGGTCTGGGCAGAATGCCATTTCTGGTCGTTCCCGTTCTACATGGTGGGCGCGGCGGTCGTCTTCGCCGTCGGCTTCCTCAGCAAAAAGGTAGGATGGCAAACTTCGCTGCTCGTTCTACCGCTCGTCTATTGGGTCTATCGCTCGTATCATCTTTATCTCGCCAAATTGGCGACGGAAAAGAAACAGGTCGAAATCGAAAAAAAACATGCTGAGAATGTCGCGGCGCTCCACTTGCGCACGATCGAAAGCCTGGCGCTGGCCATCGAAGCGAAGGATCACACCTCGCACAAACACCTCCAGCGCGTGCGCGTCTTCGCGGTCGAGGTCGCCAAAGAATTGAACTTGCCGGAAAACGAAATCGAAGCATTGCGCGCCGCCGCGCTGCTGCACGACATCGGCAAGCTCGCAATTCCCGAACACATCATTAACAAGCCCGGCCGCCTGACGCCGGAAGAATTCGAGAAGATGAAGATCCACACGCAAGTGGGGTCGGAAATTCTGCAGCGCGTGGCTTTCCCCTATCCGGTTGCGCCCATCGTCCGCTCGCATCACGAACAGTGGGACGGCGGCGGCTATCCGGACGGCCTGAAGGGGGAGGAGATTCCGCGGGGGGCGCGCGTCCTCGCTGCTGTCGATTGCCTCGACGCGCTCGCCTCGCACCGCCAATATCGCGGCGCCATGTCGCTCGATGCCGCCATGGACAAGGTCGCCTCCATGTCAGGGTCGTCTTTCGACCCGCAGGTAGTTGAAGTATTGCGACGCCGCTACCGCGACCTCGACCGGTTGTCGCAATCGGATTCGGCAACTCCATCAACCGCCGTTTCTATCACCGCTGATGACGTAACCGCGGCCGCGTCTGCCGAAGTTCGCGGTGAGACTATGGTAGATTCGGCCGGTGAGTTCGAGCGCCCCGCGCCCGCTTTCAGCTCATCTAACGAAACGGATTTCCTGTCCTCGATCGCCTCGGCACGCCAGGAAGCGCAGACCATGTTCGAGCTTAGCCAGGATCTCGGCAACTCACTGAGCCTTGGCGAGACGCTTTCCGTGCTTTCCGTGCGGCTGCGCAAAATGATTCTCTACGATTCATTGGCCGTGTTCCTCTTGAAAGAAAATCGACTGATACCCGAACTGGTGAGCGGCGATAACTTCCGCCTGCTCAACTCCCTCAATATTGGCCTCGGTGAAGGTCTCTGTGGCTGGGTGGCCGAAAAGCGCAAACCCATCATCAACGGCAATCCTGAGGCAGAAGCGGGATACGTCTGCGATCCGGCGCGCTTCACCACTTTGCGCTCTGTGCTCGCGGTGCCGCTCGAAGGCCTTCATGGCGTGGTCGGCGTGCTCGCCATGTATCGCAGCGAGCCCGACGCGTTCTCCGCCGATCACCTGCGCATCCTGCTCGCGGTCAGCTCTAAGATCGCGCTCTCTGTTGAAAATGCGCTCAAGTATCAGCAGGCTGAGGATTCCGCCACCACAGACTACCTAACCGGACTGCCCAACGCGCGCTCTTTATTCGTTCACCTGTCGCGCGAACTGGCACGCTGCCGCCGCACCAGCACCACCCTCGCCGTGATGGTTTGCGATCTCGACAACTTCAAGCAGATTAACGATCTCTACGGCCACCTTGAAGGCGACAACCTGCTAAAGGATTTTGCCAGCCGCGTCAAGGAAGTTTGCCGCGGCTATGATTATGTTGCGCGCATGGGCGGGGATGAATTCGTAGTGGTCGCTCCCGGCCTGAGCGCCGACGCATCCGGAGAAAAAGCGAGCCGCCTCCATCAACTGGCCGTCGATGCGGGCAGAAAAGTTGCCGGCCGCGATCTGGTTGGCCTCAGCGTGGGCACCGCGTTTTGTCCAGAAGACAGCTTCAACGTCGAACGCCTGCTCGCTGAAGCCGATCGCCGCATGTATTCCATGAAGAAAGTCCACCACTCCGAACCCGCGACCGAGCGTGATGCGGGCATTCCGCCCTCCCGTACCCGCGGGGCAACCGTAAATTAGGACCCGACCGATGCTGCAACAACTGCTACCGGCGAAGACATCGCTCTGGAAGATCGCCCAACGCGTCGCACAAAAACTCGCGGCCATCGCCACCCTCGTTCTCCTCGGCGGACTCCTCTCAGCCACTCTCGTGCGCATGGCTCCCGGCTTCGACGCCGACGAACGGGAACTCGATCCCAGCCTCAACGCCGAAAGTCAACTCGCGTTGCGTCAGTCGCGAGCCGGCGAACACAACGTCCTCCGCTTTTACGCCAGCTATCTTCGCGGAGCCGTCCACGGGGACCTCGGCACGTCTCATGCTCTCGGCCAACCTGTCCGGAGCCTACTCCGCGAGCGCTGGCCGGTCACACTGCGAGTTGCCGGCATCGGCCTTCTGCTGGCGTGGATCTTAGCCTCAACGCTTGCCTTTGCCGCTTGCCTCTGGCCCCTACCAGTTTTCGACATTTTCGGCACCACGATAAGCGGCGCGTTCCTTTGTATCCCCGCCGCTGTTCTCGCCCTGCTCTCCGTAATTCTCGACGCTCCCGGATACCTCGCCATCGCGCTGATCGTGTTCCCCAAGATCTATCGTTATTCGCGCAACCTCTTCACGAAGGCCTACGCCATGCCTCACATCACCGCCGCTCGCGCCCGCGGCCTCAGTGAAATTCGCGTCCTCACCTGCCACGTCCTGCCCATAGCCGGCCCGCAGATGATCGCTCTCGCCGGCATCACCGTCAGCATCGCGCTCGGCGCCGCCATTCCCGTCGAAGCTCTTTGCGGATTGCCTGGCATCGGTCAACTCGCGTGGCAGGCTGCTCTTTCCCGCGACCTGCCCTTGCTCGTCAACCTCACCGTAATGGTTACGCTGGTAACCTTGCTGGCCAACTCAGGGGCCGATGTAATGGTCTACATGTTGGCGCATGGTGAGTCGTAACAGCGCGATATAAACGCCAAACATATTCGAGAAAGTGCGGAGGGGTGAACGCAGCATGAACCGAGCTCGCAACCTGGCGTGTGCCGTGGTGCTGGTCGTGTGCGCCATGTCGCTCGCCGCGAATTGGCTCGCGCCCGCGGGATACGCCAAGCAATTTCGCGAAGCTCCCGACGCGCCACCCTCACATCAACACTGGCTCGGAACCGATGAAGTGGGCCGCGATCGCTTTGCGCGCGTTCTTTACGGCACGCGCATCTCGCTGTTGCTCGCTCCCGCCGCTGCCCTGGTCTCCACCGCCTTAGCCGCGCTAGTCGGCGGCCTGGCCGGCTATCTCGGCGGATTCTGGCTCCGCGTCGCCCGCGGATTCACCGACCTCTTTCTCTCTCTGCCCTGGTTATTCCTGCTGATCACTGTCCGCGCGCTCCTGCCATTGAATGTTTCCCCGCTGACGTCAGTTCTGATTACCTTTCTCATCCTCGGCCTGCTGGGCTGGGCCGCTTCCGCCCGTGTGCTTTCAACCAGCGCCGACGCGCTGCGCAACTCCGACTTCATCTTGCAGGCCCGTGCCTCAGGATTGCACGGTCCGCGCCTTTTCCTCATTCACGTTCTGCCCAACCTCAAGCCGGTTCTCTACGCGCAGTTTTGGATTTCAATTCCAGTCTTCATTTTGAGCGAAGCGAATCTGGGCATCCTCGGCTTAGGCGTGTCGGAACCGATGCCGTCCTGGGGAAGCCTGCTGCGCGAACTGGAAGGGCTAATTTCCTTCCGCGAAGAACCGTGGCGCCTCGTACCCCTGCTGCTGCTGATCGTCGTCATGACGTCATTCCAATTGCTCTTATCGAACGAAGAGGTGACCGCATGAAAATACATAAGCCGGGCCTCCCTGGATTCTCGCGACTTCTTCTGTGCGTCGCGTTTCTCTCTCTAGCTCTGAGCTGCGTGGCCTTCGCGCAAAGTGGCGGCGAACTACGCTTCTGCCTGCGCTCCGAACCGAAGACCTTCGATCCGCTCCTCGTCGATGACGATTCATCGCTATCGATCCGCTATCTGACGGGCGGCGTGTTGGTGCGCCTGAATCGGCACACGCAAGAGCTTGAACCCGAACTGGCCGAATCGTGGAAACTTTCAAAAGACGGGAAACAGATCATCTTCAAACTCCGCACGGGCGTTACCTTTTCTGACGGCAGCCCGTTCTCGGCCGATGACGTTGCCTTTACCGTGCAGCGCCTCATGGATCCCGCGCTCCACTCCTCGACCGGAGACGCATTCCGTTCCGGCAGCGGCACGGTCACCACTAAAATCATCGCGGCCGATCAGATCGCCATCACCTTTCCCGCGCCCATCGCCGGACTCGATCGCCTCTTCGATCAGGTCGCGATCATGTCCGCGCACTCTCCCAAAAAAGAGGCCGCCGTCCTCGGCGCCTTCATGGTCAGCGAATATAAAGCGGGATCGAGTCTGCTCCTCCGGCGCAATCCCAATTACTGGAAAAAAGATTCTCAGGGGCGGCGCCTGCCTTATCTGGACTCCATCCGCCTCGACATTCAATCGAACCGCAACGTCGAAATGCTGCGCTTCAAACGCGGCGAACTTGACCTCATCAACGTGATCGACAGCGACTACTTCGATCGCCTGGCCTCAAGTTCACCCGGCCTGGCGCACGATGCCGGAGCTTCGCTTGATTCCGATTTCATGTGGTTCAATCAGGTACCCACCGCGCCCATTGCCGATTACAAGCGAGTCTGGTTCCGCTCGACCAATTTCCGGCGCGCAATTTCAGAAGCCATTAACCGCGACGATCTGGCCCGCGTCGTTTTCAACGGACACGCCCAGCCTGCCATCGGCCCGGTTTCACCTGCCAACAAATTCTGGTTCAACAACAAGCTCAAAGCCGAGCCCTATCGTCCCGACGCCGCCATAAAACTGCTCCAAGCCGACGGTTTCCATCTGCAAAACGGAGCGCTCTTCGATAAGGCGGGCAACGCCGTTGAGTTTTCCATCGTCACCAACGCCAGCAGCAAGCCGCGCGAACGCATGGCTGTCATGGTGCAGGAAGACCTCGGCAAACTTGGCATCAAAGTCAACGTTGTCACGCTCGATTTCCCTTCGCTTATCGAGCGCATTTCGCAGAAATTTAATTATGAGGCAGCGATGCTCGGATTCCGCAACGTCGATCTCGATCCCAATGGCCAAATGAATATCTGGCTAAGCTCGGCTGAGAATCATGCCTGGAATCCACAACAGAAGGCTCCGGAAACCGCATGGGAGGCCGAGATAGACCGCCTGATGCGCGCGCAGGCCTCCACCGCCGATCCCAAGAAGCGCAAAGAAAGCTTCGACCGCGTGCAGGAGATCGTCGCCGAGCAAGCGCCATTTATTTATCTGGTCAACCAAAACGCGCTGTCCGCTGTGTCGAGCGCAGTGCAAGGCGCCGATCCCGGAATCCTCAGCCCGCAGACATTTTGGAACGCCGAGCGCATCACGCTGAATCAGACGACGCGGGCAAGCCGATAGCGAATTAACATGGCAAAGACAAGGACAAGGGCAACGACGACGCCGACGGCGGACAACTCAGCCAGCCTGCTTTCCGCGAATCTCACTGTCAGCTATCCAGGCAAGGCTCCAGTCCTCCGCGGAATCTCGCTCGATATCGCTCGCGGCGAAGTGGTCGGCTTGGTCGGCCAGAGCGGCTCGGGAAAAAGCACGCTGGCCATGGCGATCCTCGGATTACTCGGCCGCCAGCGCGCCACAATAGAAGGCAGGATTATTTTTCAGGACGCCGATCTTCTCGCCATGTCCGAATGTGAATTGCGCCACCATCGCGGACGTTCGCTGAGCCTCGTCCTTCAAAGTCCGCTAGCCTCGCTCAATCCCGCGCTGCGGCTCCGCACGCAATTGAGGGAAGCCTGGCGCGCCCATAGCGACAGCATTGCTACCAGCGCGGATTGCGATCGCGCGATTGAGTCTGCTCTGAAAAGCGTCAGCCTGCCAAGCTATGCCGAAGATCCCGACTTCCTGCGCAAGCGCGCCTCGCAACTGAGCGTCGGCCAGGCGCAGCGCGTGCTGATCGCGATGGCCATCATGCACCGCCCCGCGCTTTTGATCGCCGATGAAGCGACCAGCGCGCTCGACGTGATCACGCAATCGGAAATTATGGAATTGTTTGCGCGCCTGAATCGCGAGATCGGAATGTCGATTCTCTACATCTCGCACGATCTACCTTCGGTCGCCGGAATCTGCCAGCGCATCGCCATTCTGCACGAAGGCGAAATCGTGGAAAGTGGCCCGACCGAACAGATCTTCACCGCGCCCGCCCACGCTTACACCCGCCGCCTGATGGCCGCACTGCCGCAAGTGCCGGTCCGCAGAGAAGTGCTATTAGCCAGAGCCCACGCCGCTACGCTGGAATAGCCTGGTTGCAGAGCTGACAACTGAGGGCTGCCCGCGATAACTACGCCTTAGCAAGCTGCTCCACAACTTCCGGAAATCCCGCAGCATGCCAGGCGTCGAACCCTCCAACCACATTGACCACATTGCGATGCCCCGCCCGCTCCAGCAAACTGCACGCGATAATGCTGCGATATCCGCTCTTGCAGTGAACTGCAACCGGCCGCTCCCGATCGATTGCCGGCAAGCTCTGCGGAAAAGTGTCGAGCGCGCGACATGCCACGTCTGAGATGTGCCCCGCTTGCCATTCGCCTTCGCGGCGCACATCGAGCACGTCCGCCGCTCGCCAACTTCCCCCGCGCAATTTCTGATGCAATTCCGCCGCGGAAATCTGCGGCGTTTTCGCCACGGCGAACCCGGCCTTCTCCCACGCCGCCACGCCGCCGTCGAGATAGCCGCGCAACTCTTCGATGCCCACGCGAGCCAACCGCAACCGCGCCTCCTCGATCTGGGCATCGCTGTCGCCGATCAGCAATGGCTTTGAATGAATCCCCAGAATGCCTCCCGCCCACGACGCGAACTGCCCCGACAGCGCGATATTGATCGACCTCGGCACGTGACCGGCCGCAAATAAATCACCAGCCCGAACATCCAGCACGTTCGCCCCACCATCCAACAGCGCCTGCACCTCTCCCGGAGAGAGTTTCGGCAGCGGCGGCAATTCGGTCAATGTCGCTGCGCCCGAGCGATTGATCTCCGCATCCTCCAGAAAATATTCAGGACGCGCAGGAAGATTCTCCGTCAACTGCGCAATAAATT
Source organism: uncultured Acidobacteriaceae bacterium (assembly GCA_963822025.1). Lineage (GTDB taxonomy): Bacteria > Acidobacteriota > Terriglobia > Terriglobales > Acidobacteriaceae > Acidiflorens. Next base: position 47,215 of record CAWGFW010000008.1, read on the forward strand.
CTTCCCGGCTGCGAATCTGCAACGCATAATTCGTAAGCCGCTCCGTCCCGATCGTCGAGGAGCGCTCGGCCCGCATCGCACGCCCGCAAAGCGAACCAGCGCCGTGCGCGGGATACACCATCACCGCATCGGGCAGCGTCATCAACTTGTTATGCAGGTTGTCGTAAAGGAGTCCTGCCAACTCGCTTGGAGTATGAGTGCGCGAAAGATCTGGGCGCCCAACATCGCCAATAAACAACGTATCGCCCGTCAGCACCGCACAGGGTTGCTCCGATCGGTCTCCATCCGTAATCACCAGGCAAACACTTTCGGATGTGTGGCCTGGAGTCTCCAGCGCGCGAATCCTTACCGCTCCCACCTTGATCTCGAAACCGTCGGTCATTGGTACATGCGGAAATCCAGCACCAGCCTGCGCCCCGATATAGATCTTCGCCCCAGTACGCGCCGCTAATTCCTTATGTCCGGAAACAAAATCGGCGTGCAAATGAGTTTCGAAAATATGCGTCACCTTAAGATTCTGTTCCTTCGCCGCCTTCAGATAAATGTCCACATCGCGCTGCGGATCGACCACTGCGGCCTCGCCTTCGGACCCAATCATGTACGAGGCATGCGCGAGGCAGGTCAGATAAAATTGTTCAAAATACATATCGCGACTCCAGAGCGCAGAAAAGTTAACGTCTCGCCATCAGTGCGCGTTTTTCAGATTAGCATCGTAGCCGACCGCCGGCAGCAACGTTTCCATCCAAAGTACAGGTCCACCCGCGCGGCGGAATACCGAATTTTTTGCACGGACCGCGGCCAATCATGGAAAAAATAGCTTGAGAATTTCCCATTTGAGCAATCGCCGAAAGCCGCAAGCGCTTGCCTCGACGGACTGCGCCCGCCCGCGTCCCTGGCCCGTTTTCAATCGCAACGCCCAACCCATTGACTAGCTTACGGTTAAGCGAGCACCCGTTGCGTACTCCTTTTGTAACTTGGAGTTATACCCGAACTCAGCCTACAGTCATTTGGGGATCGGTTTTCGGCCTCTGGCGTGCATCGAAATATTTGGCAGTTTCGGGTGTGCACAACTTTCGGTTCGCGATTCTGAGATTCGAACCGAGTCCAATAATTGATGACAAAAGGCAACCAATTGCGATCAGCAGCGAGCTTCGCATTCATCGCCTTGGCGCTCGCCGCCATTATTGGACTGCCCCATGCCGCAATGTCTCAAACCAGTCCCTACGTCATCGCTGCTTCGGCAACTGCCGCTGACTCTTCCGCTCTTTCCGCGGCGAACGACGACACGACCGAACCGATGCTCACGATAAAGGCGCGCGTCGATGAAGTTAATGTGCTCTTTATCGCCACTGACCGTCATGGCAAGTTCGTCCGCAATCTCAACGAAACCGACTTTTCCATTCTTGACGACCACAAACCCGTTCAATCCATTCTCAACTTCCGCCGTGAGACCGACCTGCCCATCGAGCTCGGCTTGCTCATGGACGTCAGCGGTTCCGTACAGGGCCGCTTCGGATTCGAAAAAGACGCTGCCATCGGATTCCTACAGCACATCATTCGTCCCGGCTATGATCGCGCCTTCATTGTTGGCTTTAATAAAGATAGTCACCTCACGCAGGATTTCACCGATCAGGTTACCTTACTCGCCGCCGGAGTCGAGCGCCTAAATAATGGCGGCGGCACGGCGATTTACGACGCAATTTATAAGGCCTGCCAGGATAAGTTGCTCCGCGAAAAATTCGATCACCCCGTCCGCAAAGCCATCGTCGTGGTTAGCGACGGCGAAGATAATCAGAGCGAACACACCCGCGCTCAGGCCATCGAAATGGCGCAGCGCGCCGAAGTTCTCATCTACGCCATCTCCACCGATGATAGCGGCCTGATTTTACGCGGCGATAAGGTTCTCGAGGATCTCGCATCCGCTACCGGCGGCCGCGCCTTCTTCCCCTACAAGATGAAGGACATCACCCACTCCTTCGCTTCGATCGAAGATGAACTCCGCAGTCAGTACGCCGTCTCCTACAAGCCCTCCGACTTCGACGCCGACGGACGCTATCGTTCTATCGAGATCACCGCCCTGAAAAAAGATCTGCAGGTTCGTGCCCGCCGGGGCTACTACGCTCCCAAACAGTAAGCCCACGTTTCAGGTTTTCCTTAGGTGCCTTATTGACCTTTGTGGTTGGCATTTTCGCAAATTGCAGCTTTGCGCTCTGAAAATCTTGCTTCTTTCAAACTTTGCTGATACCGTCCCTTTAAATCCGTCGCCAGGAGAATCCACATGATCATGGCCTTCTTTGCAGTCATCATTTTGTTGGGCATCTTCCTGGTCGTGATGTACAACAGCCTCGTGCAGTTGCGCGTGCGCTCCGAATCGGCTTGGTCCGACATCGACGTGCAGCTCAAGCGCCGCCACGATTTGATTCCAAATCTTGTCGAAACTGTAAAGGGCTACGCCACGCACGAGAAAACAACGTTCGAAGACATCGCCAAATTCCGCTCCATGGCCATGCAGGCCACTGGGCCGGTCGACAAGGCAGCCGCTGAAAATCAGCTTTCTGGAGCGCTCAAGAGTCTGTTTGCCGTAGCTGAAAATTATCCACAACTCCAGGCCTCGCAGGAATTCACCCAACTGCAGAATTCCCTGAGCGAGATCGAGGACGCGATTCAAAACGCGCGGCGCTACTACAACGCCGTGGTGCGCGATTTCAACACCAAGATTCAATCGTTCCCGACCAACATCCTGGCCGGCATGTTCGGCTTCCAGCAGAAGCAGTTCTTCGAAGCCGCCGCCGCCGATCGCGAGCCGGTGGCGGTGAAGTTCTAGGCATGTCGCCGCAGCGATCGTGCCACAGCAGCCCGTCAAGCGTTCCCGGCCTTCCGCTGTGCAACCCTGTGCCCTCCGTGGTAAAGCTCTTGCTTTTGTTTTTATTTCTGAGTCCGCTTCTAATTCCCATCTCCGCGTCCGCCCAGCCCCACAACTGGCGAGTAACCGATTTCAACGACACCATCTCGATTGCCGCCGACGGCAAGGCTCTAGTCAGCGAAAAGATCACCATCGCGTTCGTCGGCCCGTGGCACGGCATTCACCGCACCATTCCCGTCGAATATCCCGGCCCGCAGGGCACCAACTACACGCTCTTCCTCAACGTCATGAGCGTTACCGACGAAAACGGAACCAAGCTGAAGTATGACTCCAGCAAGTCGGGCAACTACCGCGACCTGAAAATCTATATTCCCGGGGCCGTCGACACTACGCGCGTCGTTAACATCGATTACTCCGTGCGCAACGCCGTCCGCTTCTTCGACAGTTACGATGAGTTCTACTGGAACGTTACCGGCAATGATTGGCCTGTGCCGATCGACCATGCTTCCGCCTTCGTGACCCTCCCCGAAAATGCTGCTGGAGGCCTTCGCGCCCAGGCGTTCACCGGCGCCTACGGCTCGAAGCAAAGCGAAGCCACGGCCGAGGTAAAAGGAGCCGATGTCGTCTCCGAAACCACCAGCCCGCTTCCCATGCGCGGCGGCCTCACCATCGACATTTACATTCCCCAGGGAATTCTCAAACCTCCCTCCGCGCTCACAAAATTCTTCTGGTTTCTTGGCAGCAATCCCATCCTCTTTCTGCCGCTCTTTACGCTAGCCGTGATGTTTGCCCTCTGGTATTCCGTCGGACGCGATCCCGATCCCGGCGTTTCTGTGGCCCCGCAATACGAGCCACCGAAAGGCATGTGTCCCGCCGAAGCGGGTACATTGCTCGACGACGCCATCCATCCCCGCGACATCACCAGCACCATCGTCGATCTCGCCGTGCGCGGCTACATCAAGATCGAAGAAAAAGTCGATACTTTCCTTGTCTTCCATCACAAAGATTATTTGTTTCACTTGTTGAAGCCGCGGGAGCAGTGGGGAACTGATCTCACGCCGCACGAACGCGTGATGCTGGAAAACATTTTTTTCGCTGGCGATGAAACGCGTCTTTCCGATCTCAAGAATCGTTTCTATACTGTGATCCCGATCGTTCGCCAGGACATCATGTCCTCCTTGAAAAGCAAAGGCATCTACACGCTCGATCCCGAATCGGCCAATGGATACAGCATCGCCGCCGCCGTCGCCATCGCGCTCCTCGTCGTCGCCGTGCAGGTCATGGGTTGGATGAATCTCTTCTCTTCCGTCCCGCTGTTGATCGCGAGCGTTCTGGTCTCCGCCGTAATCTGGTGGCTCTTTGCGCGGCGGATGACTGCGAAAACCGTCACCGGCGCACGCACCACGATTGCTGTTCTAGGTTTTCAGGAATTCATGAACCGCGTCGACGCGGATCGCATCAAGCGCATGCCGCCCGACACCTTCGAAAAATTCCTCCCCTACGCCATGGCCTTGGGAGTCGAGCACCACTGGGCGCAAGCCTTCGACGGCATAGTCAAAGACCCGCCCAGCTGGTACGTTTCGCCGAACGGATACGTCGGATTCAGTCCGCTTTTCTTTTCCAGTTCGATGCACAGCATGGCGACGGACATGCACCAGGTCTTTACATCGTCGCCTAGATCCAGTTCCAGCGGCTCCGGATTCAGCAGCGGAGGCGGCTTCTCAGGCGGAGGCTTCTCTGGAGGCGGCTTCGGTGGAGGAGGCGGGAGCGCCTTCTAGGTTGCGCGGATCGCAATCCTCAAGGAAGGAGCCGCTTTGCCTCGAAATAAATGTTGCAAACGGAGAAAACGATGGCGTCGCGGTTCTTGAGCAACACCACGTCTCCGGGCACTTCCGTAGTAGCGCCAGCAATCTTCGCTGGCGCATGGTTGATGCTTACCTGTTTCATTTCCGGCGCGTTAATACCTAGCTCACGAAACGAAACCTGTGAACCATTCACACTAGGGGATGAGTTGTCGCGCTGAAACTGCTCGGCACTAACGACTACTACTGCAACGGTGGGATGCTTGACTACGATACGCTTCCACCTGAATGAATCTGTCGTGTACTCGATCTCTGTTCCGAGGATTGCTTTAGCCTCTTTTTCGCCCCAACAGGAAATCGTTCGCGCGGGCAGTTCCCGCTGAACGATCCATTTCCCGACAAGTTCCTGCGGGATGTTCTGCGCGGACAACATACTGCACGCCAGCAACAGAGTGCAAAATAGGTGTTTCATCTTCAGCCGATTATGCCTCAGGCGAACGGCAATTATGGCAAAATCGCTATTTCACTCACAATCCGCCAAGCGCCGCTCATCATGCAAACCGAGACTGTTTCAAATCCTGAGGCTAGCTCGCCACCGCTTCTTCCAACCGGCACTCCTCCGCCGTCTTATCCGCTCGCAGCCCCATAAACACTGGAGCCCGTAACTTCATTCCGCCTTCGGCCGTCTCATGTGTCCACTCCGCAAACTTAATTTCCGCAACCAGCGTCGGACGCACAAACTGCACCTTCTTCAATCCGCCAATCTCTCCGTAAAACGGATTCTCTTTCGTCTTCAACGGCTGCATTCGCGCAAACATCTCCTTCAATGTGCTGTGATCGAAGCCCGTCCCCACCTGCCCCACATGAATCAACCGCCGCTGTGCGTCGTACAGGCCCAGCACCAGCGCGCCAAAATAGTCGCGGCTGCCTTCGGGCGGAGTGTAGCCACCAATCACGCACTCCTGCCGCTGCGTGATTTTGATCTTCAGCCAGTCGCGCGAACGCTTCTCTTCATAAATACTGTTCCGTTTCTTGGCGACAATGCCCTCCAGTTCGCGCTGCCGGGCTGCTTCAAGCAACTCCAGACCCTTCTCCGGATAGTGGTCGGAAAAATGAATAACCTCGCTCTTCTTAATGATTTCTTGCAGCAACTGCTTGCGTTGTTCCAGCGCCACCCGCCGCAAATCGATGCCATCAAGGTACAACAAGTCGAAGGCGTAATAGACGACCCGCACTCCTTCGCGTCCCGGCAGCCGACGTTTGCCTGGCTGGAAACCAGTCCGCTGCTGCATCAGGCTGAACGATGGCCGTCCTTCCTCATCGAGCGCGACGATTTCTCCGTCAATAATGGCGCGGTCCGCTTTTATGAATTCTGGCAAACTGCCGAGATCGCGAAACTGCGCCGTGAGATCGTTCTGAGTGCGCGAAACCAACCGCACCTGCCCATCTCGAATAAACGCAACCGCCCTGTATCCATCCCACTTAATTTCAAACAACCAGCCCGGATTGTCGAACGCCTTTTCGACCGTAGTCGCCAGCATAGGGTGAATCACCGTAGGCATAGGCCTCTCCTCTGCGCCGGCGAGAGCTTTGACCGCAGAGGAGGCAGAGTTCGCGGAGGTTTTCTTGTCTCTTGATTTAGGCTCAGCAACCTTCGGAGCGGTGTCGGCGGATGAGGTTCTAGCGCGGACTATTTTCGCCGCGTCTCGCGCCGGTTCTTTACTTTTTTTTTTCTCCGCGCCCTCGGCGCTCTCCGCGGTTAAAGCCTTCCGCTTAGAATCCGCGCGCGCGATCGCATCCGCCAGCCACGCTGCTTTCACTTTCCCCCGCGACGCTGGACGGCTGCTCTTCCACTCCGCCGATCCTGCATCGCCCGCGATCTGCGCCATCGTGCGATTGGTGAGCACCGAAGTTTTGTAGGAGTCAATGTCGAATCCCGCAACCACGTGATCGTCTTTTTTCTTGATCAGCAACCACTCGTTACCCTTGCTCCCCGGTCGCCGCGCTTTGATGTGCACGAGCGCGAAATCGCCCACCAGCCGCTTCCCTCGCAGGCGAAACTTCAGATCGCCTTTCGCCAGCATCGCGGCCGCTTCCTTTTCTGTTCCCGGAACGTATTCCCCGTTGACCGGTACCGGCGACAGCGGCTCCCATGTGCCCACATCCCAAACCATCACCGTGCCCGCGCCATAGTTGCCCTCGGGGATGGTCCCTTCAAAATCGAAATACGAAACGGGATGATCCTCCACCTGCATCGCCAGCCGCTTATCGGCAGGATCGAGCGACGGCCCCTTGGGCACCGCCCATGATTTGAGCACGCCTTCCATCTCCAGGCGAAAATCGTAGTGCAGGCGGGTAGCGTCGTGACGCTGGACGACAAAGCGATGCTGCGATTTTTTTTCCACTTTCGGTGGAGGCTCAGGCGTCGCCTCAAACCGCCGTTTTCGTTTGTATTCATCGAGCGACATGCAGGCTATTGTAATTCTCGTTGTTAACTTCGTGATGTTAACTTCGTGATGCTCGAGACTAAGGTGCACACCCAGGTTTCGCGGTTGCCCGTCAGAATACAAACTCTTGACCCTATACTGTTCGGGTAGGAAGTCCGCCGCATGAAACGTGAATACCCGGAATCGCCGTTAGTTGGAGTCGGCGCGGTAATAGTCGCCCGCAATCACGACGCATCTCGGCACGAGCCTCAGGGCGCTCCCCGAGTCCTCCTGATTCGCCGCGGAACTGCGCCGCTGCTCGGCGAATGGTCGTTACCGGGCGGCGTGCTCGAGTGTGGCGAAACTCTGCGTGAAGCCGTGGTACGAGAGGCTTTTGAAGAAACTGGCTTGCTGGTTGAGCCCACGGAAATGCTGGGAGTTTATGAACGCATCGTCCCAGGCGGCGACGCTCGCGTGCGCTACCACTATGTGCTGATCGATTTTTTGTGCCGTCCGGTTGGCGGCGATCTCAAAGCAGGAAGCGATGCTGCCGATGTGCGTTGGTTTGCGCGCGAAGAATTGCCCGCTCTCAACCTCGCCCACGACGCAAATGACGTGGTGCGCAAAGGACTGGCGCGAGCCGAAACTTAGCTCATCTTTTTTAGTTGGTCATTTTGGCCAGATGCACCGTGAAGCCGGTCTTCGGAAGAAGCGACCTTAACTCGAATACCTTGAAGCCTTCACCTGTGATCTCCGCCTGCCGATAGAGGCCAGGCTCGGTCTCGGCCGTTTCGTGGCGTCCTTTCAGGTCGTCGAGAAACTTTTCCGCATCTTTCAGGCTTGCCTCCCCGCCCTTAGCGCGAGTAACTACAGCTTCGGTCGCATAGGAGCGAACCAGCTTCGGCCAATATTTTTGCAGCAACTTTGTGCTCGCAAAGATGTCGGCCCAGACAATTTCCCCGTTCACCGCGACCACCACGCCCACGGCATTCTTGTCGCGCAGTTGCTTAATAACACTTTCATAATTGCGCTCGATCGGCTCGGCTACAGCATCCACTTTCTTTTGCACTTCGTCGTTGTTCATAACTCGTGCATAAGAGGAAGTCGAAGTCACGGCCGATGCGGCTCCTGCAGCCTCAACCGTCAACGCCATAGCTTGCTGCGAAGTGCGAACGCTGTCCCACACCTGCTGCTGATCTTTCGCCGCCATTGCCTTGCTGCGGACAACCGGAGAAGCGAGTAACCCATTCTCTATGCCCGGCGCGTAGCCGAATTCATTCTTTCCGTTCGCCGCGACCCAGCGGCCTGGCTCGACGCAAAAAACACTCAGGTCGACCGGATCACTTTCGGCGGGAACAATGCGGTCTTTGCCTATTACTCGATCCTGCTTACCGCCAGTTACTATCTCGCCCGCGAGAAGTAACAGAGGCCGCTTCGAGTTATTAACCAGCACGAGGCGATTGACCTCCGCGTCGCGAATAGGTCGGACAGGGTGAATGATTGTCGGGTCGTCCGACCGGCGCCGGATTAGGCCGCGGGCCTGCCCCGCTTCTGTAACCACTACGTCCCCACTGTGGAGGCCTTCATCCAGCGTGAGGAACTCCGCCGTGTCATACGACTTAGTGCCCACCACGGGAAAGACAGTTAGATTTCCACTGCGAATCGGGCTCAGGAGGGAGTAACCAGACGCTGACGGCGCATCGCCAGCCTGCAAGGGGTTCGGAACAACGACGGCAGCCAGAACTAACAGAGCGATTCCTGCAACCACGACGACAAGCCGCATAACTGGGCCTCCCCGTAGCAACAAACCAGTAAGGACACCTCTACTCTCGCGTCTGCACGATTCTCTTCGCGCCGCCACCCCGGCACGCCAAAGACGGAGCGTGCCGGGGACTTCAACCGCGAGTCTTCCAGGAGTGTCTTTCTCTGCTCGCTGATCGAAGAACGTACGATTTCTAATTCCTTGCGTCTAAAAAGTTGCTAGCATCATCTGGTACTCGCTCATGCCAAAGCCCGCGCAATCGGATAACGGACCACCGCTTAACCGACAATCGATTAACGGTTTGTCGACAACGTCGTCTCTTTACGAGCGCAGCGGAGCCGCGGCCTATGGATTAAGCGCGGAGCGCTTCGCCACGATTCTCGGCGAAATTCTGCGCAAGCATATTGCTTCGAACCCGGCAGCAGACCCTGAGCAGCAGGCTGATTTCTGCGCCGGTCTTCGCCTCGAAGAACTGGCTTTAGCGCGCGCGTGTGCAGAGGGAAACGAGCGGGCGTGGCACGACTTCATCAGCCGCTATCGGCAGAAACTGCACAGCATGGCACTGCACATTACCCGCGATAGCGCACACGCCGCGGAACTCGCCGATTCGCTGTTTGCCGATCTTTATGGCGTGAACGTTCGCGCCGGAGTGCGCAACTCAAAGCTGGTGTTCTATACCGGACGCGGCTCGCTCGAAGGCTGGCTGCGCACCGTGATGGCCCAGGAATTTATCAATCGCTATCGCAAACAGAAACGCTCCGTCAGTCTCGAAGAGCAGATAGAAGAAGGCGTGCAGTTCGCGGCGCCCCCAAACCCGGAGCGGGCCTCAAGCCGAATCTCCCACGGCGCTTCCGATCAACGGCTGGAATCGGCCACCGACGAGGCTTTGGCGGAACTCTCGACAGAGGACCGATTTACGCTGGCGTCGTATTATCTGGACGGCCGTACTCTGGCCGAGATTGCGCGCACCCTCGGATTGCACGAATCGAGTGTCAGCCGCCGCCTCGATCGCCTCGCAACGGGCCTCCGCAAGCGCATTCTGGCGGGCCTTCGCACTCGAGGAATGAGCCACGCCCAGGCTGCGGAAGCTCTGGAAGCCGACTTGCGTGATTTGCAGCTGAATTTGCGCTCGCGCTTGACGCAAGATTCCGGCGCGAAAACGTTCCCCGGTAGTAGCAGAAAGATGGGCGCTCAGGACCCGGGAGAAATCTCCGACTGAAGAGAACGAACTGGAAAATATGACTGAAGTACCAAAAATCGTATGCGACCGCCTGCTGGCCGCTGCTCTCGATCAGAGCTCGTCGACCAAAAACGCGGCTGATTCGACGCATCCAGACGCGGATGTCCTGACCGCTTTCGCCGAACAATCTCTTTCGGCGTCAGAGCGCGAAGGGGTCCTCGACCATTTGGTACTTTGCGAAAATTGCCGTGACATCGTCGCTCTGGCGCTCCCGACTGAAACGGTTGGCGCCATTCCAATTTCCGCTGAAGGTGTAACAATTCACGACCAGATCTCGCGAGCGCCAAAGCCCGTGACCCACAGGATCTTTGCTTGGCCAAGCCTACGCTGGGCTGCGCTTGCGGCGTGTGTAGTGGTGGTTGGCTCAGTGTTTCTGTTGCGGCCCGGAAAGCTGAATCCGACGATGCAGCGTTCAGCCAGCCAGCAGATCGTGCCCTCTGCGGCCCCATCGTCCGCCAGCGGCGCGCCGACTTCTGCCCAAACTAACTTAGCAAGCGGGACGCCGCAGTCCAAAGAAGCTCCGCCTCTCAAATACACAGCGCGACAGGGCCTCTCGCCGTCACCTCGGGCCGAGTCAGCGATGCTGCTCGCTCGCAATAAGAAGTCTCCGCAGCGAGCTGACAAACTGGCAAACATGCCAGGCGGGCTGGCCTTGGATGAATCGGAGGGCGGAGAAACAGGCCGAGCGGCAACTGAGACCGCCGAGGTTTCAGCGGCGGCCAGCGAAGTTTCGCCATCCCCCGATGCCACGTTGACCGCGCGCAACGAAGCGCCCGCGATAGAGAAAGCCAAGCCGGCATTGCAAGGCGCGACAACAGAGGCGAACGGATTGCTCGCCAGCGAAGCCAATCAACCGCAAGGAACCAATCCGGCGGTCGCGCCGATGCTGCAAGCTCGTGCGAGGTCATCCGCTAAGCTGACAGTTTCCGCGAGCCCGACCTCAGCAGCCAGCTTTGCGCAGCGCCATCTCGCTTGGGCGATCAGAGCGGGCGTCCTGCAACGGTCGCCGGACGACGGCCAAACCTGGCAAGATAGTTTGCGCGCCGATCGTCCATTACTCTGCTATGCCAGTCACGGCAAAGAGATATGGACAGGTGGCCAGGGTGGCACGCTTTACCACTCCACCGACGGTGGCGTAACTTGGGTGCAAGCGCATCCGTCAGCTGATATCCGCCAGCTTACTGCCGACGTAAGTCAAATTGATCTGCGGAACTCCAGCGCCGGTAGCGATAACCTACAGGGTAACGGCGCTCAGACTTCGATCGAGGTCGTAGTTTCGACCAGCAACAAGGAAAGCTGGACAAGCCTGGATGGCGGCAAAAGCTGGAAAGCCAAGTGATGCTACCATCCCTGCAATCTAAACCATAGTTACTCCCCTAGTAACGTTACTTTCGCGCATGAACTGCGGTACTCAATCGCAGCCGTCCCATTACGTAAGTGACATTTACAGTGCGACCATGCGGACATAGGATGAGCAAGTAGTTTGGCAGTTCTGGGGGAGGGCTGCCAGGAACGTTCTGAGCTTCATCGCTCAGAACGTTTTTCATTTGGCTTCATCCCGATCCGAACTTTCAGTTTGAGCCCAACAAGAAATCTCCAACTCACGTTACGGCGGAAACCGCGATTGTTTTATTTCCAAAAACCGAATCGACCGTGGCCACGATCTGATCCATAGCTCCGTCGATATCGAGCGTAAAACGAACCAGGTCCATATTTTCAAGCGCCGGATAGTTGGCCACCAGGATTTGCCAGGCCCCATCACCACCAAGATCAATGCCCATGATCTCGTCATAGCCGTATCCAAGATAGCGCGCGCGGCATAGAAGATCGCTGAGATGGACGAGGCTGGCGAGCGGCCCGGCGGCCACCAGCAGGCTCACATCATGGTGACATTGCGCAGCATCCACCAATTCTTTGGAAAGCCGCCAATGTTCCGCGAGCATCCGCCCGCTGTCACAATGCGTGAATCCAAGCACCTGCTCTTCAATAACGTGCAGAGGCGCCTGTTGCTCAGCCGCGCGCCGCAGGCATTCTCGAAAATCATCGGTATAGAGAACCGAATTCACCAGCAAACCTAAGTCGTGCAGCAACCCAGCCAGGTAGGCTTTCTCCGGCTCGTGATACTCGATTCGCCTAGCCATCCTCTGCGCGACCAGTGCGCATCCCAGCGAGTGGCGCCAGAACGCATTCGGTTCCATCACCCATTTATCTGACGGGATAACCCGATTCATGCACAGGCCTAGCAGCAACGTACGCACCCGATCGAGCCCCAGCGCCATCACCGCCGAGCGTATGGTTCCGATCTCGCGTCTTCCGTAGAGCGGAGAATTGGCCAGCCGCAGGCATTGTGCCGCAATTGCGCCATCGCAGGAGACAAGGTCCACCACTTTTTCAATCTTGATCTCCTCCGACGGCAGTCGCAGCATCTCAAGCAGCGGCTGGAGAATTGCCGGAGCCGTCGAAATCGAATCCATCTGCTGTATTTGTGCCTGCAGTTTTGACTGTGTTTGGGCATTCATTTTTTGACTCCCGCGGGCAGCGTCGCTGGCGCCTTCCAATACGCCGTCGTTCCCGTGAAATGCATCAATCGGAACGTGTCATCCACCTGGAAAAGCGATTCGGCATGCCCCAAGAAGAGATAGCCGCCGGGCATCAGATTGGCATGGAAATGCTGAACCACGCGGCGCTTCGAGGCCAGATCAAAGTAGATCAGCACGTTGCAGCAGAAGATGACATCCATCCCTTTCTGAAACAACATTTTGGTGTCATCGCGCAAGTTGATGCGGTCAAAACGGATCTGCGACTTGAGCAGATCGTTGGCCTGAAGCTTTTTGTCACCAACGTCCTTGAAATATTTTGCCCGCAGGCGATCATTGGTACTGCGCAGCGCGTACTCCCCATAAATGCCGGCGCGCGCCGCCTCCAGCGAGTTATCGTTCAAATCGGTGGCGAGAATGTCGAAGCTCCATCCCGCCAGCAGCTTTTCCTTTTCTTCGAGCAGAAACATGGCGAGAGTATGCGGTTCTTCACCGGTCGAACAGCCGGCACACCAAAAACGCAGCCGTTTGAGGCCGTGCACGCCTTTGGCCTGAAGGATCTGCGGAAGTATGACATTCCGCAGCGCTTCCAACTGGGCGGGATGGCGAAACATGTAAGTTTCGCCGATGGTGATTTCGTTGAGCAGCAAGCGCAACTCGGCGTCCCGGTTTCCACGAACGGTCAGGTGTTCGAGATATTCCGCGGGGTTCGTCAGCTCTAGCGCAGACATGCGGCGCGCGCAGCGCGAGGTCAAAAGATAAATTTTCTCTTCGGCGTGATAAATCCCGGATATCCGATAGACCAGATCGCGGATTTTCAAATAAGCCGGATCACTCGAGTTTTGTTCCGACGCCGGGGCCAGTTTCGGTTTTGCGATTTCAATGGGCATGGTCTTTATCTTTTGCCGGTTAAGCTTCAACCGGTCCGAAAAAATTCTCTCCGCAAATTCCCCAACTCTTTACGAATGCGCAGCGCAGGCCAACGCTCTCCGCATCCAGACACGACGCACGACCTCCGGCGCCATCCCGCCCAGCGGATAAATACGATCCGCCAGGCTGGCCGCGACGATGCTACCGGGCATGCCCCAAACTACCGATGACGCTTCGTCCTGCACGAATACTTCGCCGCCCGCTTCCCGTATGTCGCACGACCCGCGGGTCCCATCGGCTCCCATGCCCGTGAGAACCACTCCCAAAACGTTGGCTCCGAAGGTATGCGCGACCGAGCGAAACAATACGTCTACCGCCGGCCGGCACGAGTTTTCCTGTGGATCGCGGTTGAGCCCGAGAACCGTCTCTGCCCCCTTCCGCACCACTGTCATGTGATAATCGCCGGGCGCAATCCAGACTTGGCCGCGTCGCAATCTTTCGCCTTCCTTGCCTTCCCGCACCTCCAACTGCGCCAGCGAATCCAGACGCTCGGCCAGCAAGCGGGTAAATAGCGGCGGCATATGCTGCACAATCACGATGGGCACGGGGAAGTCCGCAGGCAGTTGCGGGATGAGCGCGGTCAGCGCATTCGGTCCACCGGTCGACGTGCCAATGGCTACCAGGTCGACGCGTGCCTGCGGCCGGTCGGTGCGACGAGGGGCCACCACTGCCGGCCTCGCCCGCGGAACGGCCACCGCGCACAACGACTTGATCTTCCGAATCAGTTCATCTCGCACCTGCTCGCGCGCGCTCTCCGACCCGCCCGTGTGCGAGGGTTTCGTCACATAATCGCTGGCGCCCTTGGCCAACGCATCGAGCGTCGCCGTCGCACCTCGCTCAGTAAGAGTGCTGAACATAATCACAGGCAGTCTTGGATAAAGTTTTCGAATCTCAACCAGAGTCTCCAGCCCGTCCATCTCCGGCATTTCGATGTCGAGCGTAACCAGGTCGGGCTTCGCCTCGGGAATCCTGGCCAGCGCCTGAATGCCGTTTCCCGCCGTGCCGGCAACGACAATCTCCGAGTCCGTGGCCAGCAGGTTGCTTAGCAGCCTCCGGATCACCGCGGAATCATCGACAATCAGTACGCGAACTGGTTTCATGTCTCTCGTCCCAAGATATTGCCGCGCCCTCCGCAGCGCACATGCTCAGCGCCCGCCCGCCGCATGAGCAGCCGCCTTCCCGGCTGGCGCTTCATAACCCCGCCGCGCACCCGCCGCGTCCACCTTGAAGCGCCCCACCAGATCGCGCAACTGATTCGCTACCCGCGCCAGTTGCTCGGTCGCGGTCTGCGCCTCGCCTACGCTCGTCGACGTGCTCTGCGCCGCTTCCGCTACTCCCTGAATGTTCTCCGAAATCGTTGCCGCTCCTCGCGCCGCTTCCGTCACATTCCGCGCCATCTCCTGCGTGGTCGCGCTCTGCTCTTCCACCGCCGTCGCAATCGTCGTCGAAATCTGGCTGATCTTGTCGATCACCCCTTTAATCCCGCCAATCGCCTCGACCGCTCCGCCTGTGTTTTCCCGGATGACGCCAATCTTCTGCTTGATCTCTTCCGTCGCCTTCGCCGTCTGCTTCGCCAGCTCTTTGACTTCGTTCGCGACGACCGCGAATCCCTTTCCTGCCTCGCCTGCCCGCGCCGCTTCGATGGTGGCATTCAAAGCAAGGAGGTTCGTCTGCTGCGCAATCGACGTGATCACTTCGATCACTTTGCCAATCTCGACACTCGAATCGCCCAGCTTGGATACGGTTTGATTGGCCGATTCCGCCGATTCCACCGCTTGCCCCGCCACCCGCGCCGCCTCGGTCGCGTTCTTGGCAATCTCGCCAATCGTGGTATTCATCTCCTCCGCGCCGGAAGCCAAGGTTTGCAGATTGGTATTCACCTGCCCACCCGCTTCGGAGACGACTTTCGCCTGCGCCGTCGTTTCTTCGGAGTTGGCGGTGATGTGCTGGCTGGTCGCCGACAGTTCTTCACTCGACGCCGCCACCTGCTCCGCCGTCTCGCGCATCGAGTGGATCAACTCGCGCAGGCTCGCCTGCATCTGGTTAATGGCTTCGGTCAGGTCTCCGAGTTCGTCATTGCCCTGCGCCTTCAGATTGGCGTTGGTCAAGTCACCAGCCGCGATCGCCTGCGCCCGCGTCAGGAGAGATTGAGTCGACGTCGCAATCCGCCGGCTCATGAAGATCGCAACCCCAATTCCGATGCCCAGAGCCGCGAGGGTGGTTAGCGCCATGGTGAGGTTGAGGGAGCGGTTGCTGGCGTTCATTTGCTCCGTTTCCTGCCGCAGCAAATCCGCATGAGAATCCGCCAGGCTTCCGAGCGATTTCTTGATTGCCTCATTAGCCGGTGTCGCCTGATCGGCGAATTCATCACCCCCTCTTAAAACAGCATCGTGCTCGCCGCTGGCCGCATGACTCATGGCAGACTCCTGCGCGGCGCGGAGCACCGGAAGTTGCTGCTTCAGGTCCGCCAGATGGTCGCGGTTCGCCTGGAAAGACCATTTCGGAGCCAATTCGTCCAACCGGGCAACGTCCTTTCCGATCGCGTCCCAGTTATCGTCGAACAACTTCTTCGCCGCCTCTCGCCTGGCCGGCTCGGTCCCGGCGAGAACGGCTTGACGCCCCTTGCTCTGCGTCTGATTCAGCTCTCTTTGCAAGTCTTTACAGGCAGCGATACTGGGAAAGCGCATGTTGATTGTGCGGTCGTGGCCTTCCTGGATTGCGCCTGCCTTCACATAGGTGAGTACCGCGCTCACTACCATCAACGAAAGGATCAGGCCAAAGCCCAATCCCAGTTTTTTCCCAATCGTCAGTTTCATAATTCCCCTCTCCGAATTGTTTACTCTGAGAATCAAACTCGTGGATGGTTGCGCGGTTTGGCGTTTCTCTGCCGTCGCCCTAGTGACGCGCCGCTTACACCTCGACCGCCTCCGCCAGCCCCGCCACCCGCACCTCGCAGGCCTGGTCGGTATCGAGCACGTGCATCAGTTGGTGCTCGAGTTTGTGCACTCCGAGAATCACCGAGCGCAGCCGCGGCGAGAGCGTCTCGGGCGAGGGCTCGAAGGTCGCTTCCTCCACCTCGACGACGTTGCCTACTTCATCGGCCAGGAGGCACACCGTACCTCCGGCGGCGCGCACCACGAGACAGATCGGCGTCATGTCCGCGGGACGCTCGGGCAGTTCCAGCTGCCGCCGCAGTTCGAGCACCAACACTACCTGCCCGCGCAGATTCATCAGGCCGCTGACCACCGGTGGCGCCAGCGGCACGGGACGCAGCTCGCGATAGGTAACCACTTCCTGAATCTTCTGCGACTCCACGCCAAACAAAAGATGATTCAGGTAAAAGGTGCAGAATTGCCGCGCATTATTCATAAGTTCGGCTCTTAGTTCTTGGGTACTGGCTACTGGATGCTGCTTGCCGGCTCATACGCTTCTCCCGTGCGCAGCAAGGCGGCGACGTCCAGCAACTCCGTCACTTTTTCCGAAATCACCGAGCAGTGCAGCACCCCGGCGCGGGTCGAGGGAGACTGCGGCTCGAGCGTGCTCTCGACAATATCGAGAATCTGGTTCACCACCAGGCCAAACGACTGCTGCTCGTTTTCGAGCACCAGCACTTGCAGCATGTCCGTCGTCGGCAGCATCATCAGGCCCTCGCCCGGAGGCAAATGCCGCCGCTCTTCGAGGGCATGCGTGACCCGGATCAGCGGCAGGATCTGTCCCCGGTACTGCGTCACCCACTGGTTGCCGGAGCGCTCGACCTCCGCCCCGGGAATGTTTTCGAGGCGCGCCAGCAGTTCGAGCGGCACCGCCATGCGCGACCCGGCGCGGCCAGTAAACAGCACCAGCTTCTGTTTCGCCCGCCCGCCGCTTGCCGCTTCGGCTGCTTCCGGCGGCAGATGCTCCCGCCCCTCCGCCAGAATGCTCGAACATTGCGCCAAGCCCAGCACATCCAGAATCAGCGCTACCTTGCCGTCGCCCATAATGGTCGCTCCGGCATAGACGCTGATGCTTTTTAAATGCTTGCTCAGCGGCTTCACGACGATCTCTTCCGTGTCGTTAATCTCGTCGACCACCAGCCCGAACTGCCGCCCGTCGGCCTCGAGCACCACAATGTTCACCGCCTGCGATCCCTCAGCTCCCGCCGACGCCTCTCCAGCCTTCGCGCCGCCTTCCAGTTCCCGGCTGAGATAAATCAGCGGCAGCAAGCGGCCACGCAGGCGATAGACGGGCGAGCCGTGAATCATCTCGATGCCCTTGTGTCCCGCGCGTTGTTCCGATCGTTGTTCGAGGCGCACCAGTTCGAGCAGGCTGACCTGCGGAATGGCATAACGCTCGCTCTCGCTGGTCACAATCAGCGCGGGAATTATAGCCAGCGTCAGCGGAATCTTCATGCGCACCAGCACCCCCTCGCCGCGCTTCGATTGCAGGTCGACGGTGCCGCCAATCTTTTCAATGTGCGTCTTCACCACATCCATGCCCACGCCGCGCCCGGACACATTCGTGATCTTCTCGGCGGTCGAGAAGCCCGGCAGGAACACCAGATTCACGATCTCGCGATCCGTCAAGCGGCTGGCCTGGTCGGCTGAAATCAGTCCCTTTTGTACCGCCTTGTTGCGAATCCTCTCCTGATCGAGCCCCGCTCCATCGTCCGAAATCTCGATATTGACCTGCCCGCCTTCATGAAAAGCGCGCAGCCCGAGCCGCCCCTCCGGACTTTTTCCCGCCGCCTGCCGCACCTCCGGCGTTTCAATGCCATGGTCGACCGAATTTCTCACCAGGTGGGTCAGCGGATCCTTAATCGCCTCGATCAGCGTCTTGTCGAGTTCCGTCTCCTGCCCTTCCATCTCGACCCGCACCTGCTTGCCGCAATCGAGCGCCAGGTCGCGCACGGTTCGCGGAAACTTGCTCCAGATGTTGCCAATCGGCTGCATCCGCGTCTTCATCACTCCACCCTGTAGTTCGGTGGTAATCAGATTGAGCCGCTGGCTGGCCGCCACCAGCGTGCTCTCTTCGGTGCGGTTGGCGCACTGCAGAATCTGGTTGCGCGCCAGCACCAGTTCCCCGACGAGATTCATCAGGTGATCGAGCAGGCTTACATCCAGCCGTATGGTGCTGCCGCTGGCGCTCTGTCCCCCTGCGGCCGCCTGCGAGCGCTGTGCTTCCGGTGTATCGGCTGGTTTCGCTTCTTCGACCGTCGTCCGGCTCGTCTCCCCCATAGGCTTTTCCGTATCCGTAGCATCGGCCTTCCCAGCATTAGCCTTGCCGGCGACCTTCGCCGCACCGCCCGCCGCACCCGCCTTTGCCTTGCCGTGGCTGGCCTTGGCAGGGTTGGCGTGGAGATGGTTATCCGCAGTCGTGCCTGCGGCCGCAGCCGCGCCGCCACTTTCGCTGCTACCCTCGGGCGCGTCCGCGGCTTCCGGCGTTCCACCAACCGGAGCCGTCGCGATCGCCGCACTGGCTGCGGCAACTGGCACCCTTGCTTCCGGCGGCCCGTCCTTGCCCGCCGCCTCCGGAGCCTGCTGCAGCCGCGTCAGCCGCGCAATCAGTTTGGTGTCGTCGCGCTCGCCCTGGACGCCGGTCGCTTCTATGCTGGCGAGCATTTGCCGGACCGCATCAACCATGGCCAGCAGCCCGGTTGTGATCTCGCGATCCAGTTCGAGCTGCCCATCCCGCAGCCGCCCGAGCAGGCTCTCGCCCACATGCGCAACCGCCCCCAGTTTGTCGAAGTCCAGGAAGCCCGAAGTGCCTTTAATGGTGTGGATCGTGCGGAATACGCTTCCCAGAATTTCGCGGTCTTTCGGATGCTTCTCCAGCGTGATCAGGTCGCGATCCAGGCGGTCGAGGTTCTCATAGCTCTCAACCAGAAACTCTTTGACAATGTCGTCGGAATCATTCATGGCGATGTACCTTCTCCATCGGCGCCGCCCCTTCACCGCTTGAGCCCTAAAGTCGGCGGAATGGGACCCGTCGGTCTCGAACTGCGCCAACCGAGATTCGGCCTCGGCCATTAGAAAGACCCAACCGAGCAAGCGATTTTTCTTGGAGTACGTGCAAGTGGAAGCCCCATCGCACCGCGCAGGCTCTCGGGGTCACTCTCGGAAGGACGTGCGCTGGCCAAGCCCGCGATGCGGTCGCGTGGCCGCGTAGTTCCTTTTCAATTTGCTTTTCGGAACGCGCCAGCGCTTCGCAGGGGCAGAGCCTGCCCTGAGCTTGTCGAAGGGTGCCCCCACCTGCCCAGCCGAGCACAGCTCGGCCCGGCGGCCAATTCCGAGCCGCCAAGATGTGCTTCTTAAGAATCTGGCTTTAACGCGCCGGACCGGCGCTAGAACCCACCTGATTTACACCGAGTAGGAAACATCATCATCATTCGCAACACCGGAATCCAGCGCCGCATACTCCGCCAACGCCCGCGCCTCGCCCGACTTGCTCCCGCGCCGCATCGCGACAATTCCCGTGCGCACCATTTCCAATATCCCGTAAGGACGCAGCAATTCGAGCAGACCGTCAATCTTTTCCTCAGCGCCAGTGATTTCGATGGTCAACGATTCCGGAGCCACATCCACCACCCGCGCGCGAAACACGCTCGCCAGTTGCAGCACATGCGACCGCGCCTCGTGCGCCGCCGCCACCCGGATCATCGCCAGATCCCGCACAATGGCCGGCTGGTTGGTGATGTTCTCCACCAGCAGCACGTTTACGAGTTTGTATAAATTCGCCTCAATGCGTTTCGCCTGGTCGTAATCGGCATCGACGGTAATGGTCATGCGCGACACTTCCGGCTTCTCCGTACGCCCCACCGTCAGCGAATCGATATTGAAAGCCCGCCGCCGAAACAGCGAGGCCACCCGCGTCAGCACTCCGGGCTTATTCTCGACGTACACCATGAACGTGTTCAGCATAATTCTCCGTCAAATCCATTTTGTCATCCTGAGCGAGGCGAAGGACCTATGTATTTTGCTCGCTGGGTAGGAATGTCACTAAGACGACATGCACTTAACCACCCATGCACGGAACTTCATCAAAAAAGCCAATCAAACGGCTTCCTCACTCATCCTCCGCCGTCTCCACAATCGGACTCGGCCGCCGGATCATATCGTGCAGCGCTGCGCCCGCCGCCACCATCGGATACACCGTATCTTCCTGCTCTACCTTGAAATTAATCAGCACCGGCCCTTCATGGTGGCGAGCCTCTTCGACCGCCGGCACCACCTCCGACCGCTTCGAGATGGTCATGCTCCGAATTCCATAAGCCTCCGCCAGCTTCGCAAAATCCGGATTCAGCAACGGTGTCGCTGCATAATTCCGGTCATAGAAAAATTCCTGCCACTGCCGCACCATGCCGAGAAAGCCGTTATTAATAATCGCGATGTGAATCTTCAGATTTTCCTGCACTAGCGTCGCCAGCTCACACATGGTCATCTGAAATCCGCCATCGCCCACCACCACCCAAACCTCCGCATCCGGACACGCGACCTTCGCCCCAATCGCCGCCGGCAGCGCGAAGCCCATCGTCCCCAATCCGCCAGAAGTAATCAGCGTCCGCGGATGCTCGTGCTTGTAATATTGCGCCTCCCACATCTGGTGCTGCCCCACGTCGGTGACGACGATCGTCTTGCCGTCGCGCGTCTGCCGCCACAGATCGTTGATCACATGCGCCGCATAAAGGTGCCCGCTGTCCGGCAGATTCTGAATGTCGCGCACCGCCGCATCGCCCTTCAGCTTGTCAATCGAATCCAGCCATTCGCTGCGATCGATCGACTCCACCTTCGGCATCAGTTCCAGCAACACCTCCCGCAAATCCCCGACTAGCGGAACGTCTACTTTTACATTTTTATTTATCTCCGCCGGATCAATCTCGATATGAATCTTCTTCGCGTTGGTCGCGTAAGTTTTCAGATTCCCCGTGACACGGTCATCAAAGCGCATCCCAAATGCGAGCAGCAGATCCGCTTCCTGAATCGTGTGATTGACCCACGCTTCGCCGTGCATGCCCATCATGCCCAGATTCAGCGGATGCGATGCCGGAAACGCTCCCAGACCGAGCAGCGTCATCGCTACCGGAATCCCCGCGCGCTCGGCAAAGTCGCGCACTTCGCGCATCGCTCCCGAAACGATGATGCCGTGCCC
Organism: uncultured Acidobacteriaceae bacterium; assembly: GCA_963822025.1. Classification (GTDB taxonomy): domain Bacteria; phylum Acidobacteriota; class Terriglobia; order Terriglobales; family Acidobacteriaceae; genus Acidiflorens. The sequence continues at coordinate 68,899 of CAWGFW010000008.1, forward strand.
GCCAAGAATTACCGGCCGCTTCGAGTTGTGAATCAACTCCAGCGCCTGCGCGTATTCCTTCGGCGCCGGCGACAGGTCCGGCCGATATCCCGGAAGTTGCGGCTTCGCCGCCTCCCAGTCAAACTCGCACGTCCCCTGTTGCGCATCCTTAGTTATGTCGACCAGCACCGGCCCCGGTCGTCCCGACCGCGCCACATAAAACGCCTCGCGAATCGTCCGCGCGACCTCGCCCGCGTGCGTAACCAGATAATTATGTTTCGTGATGGGCAGCGTCACGCCCGTAATGTCCGTTTCCTGAAACGCGTCCGACCCAATCAGCTTGCTTCCCACCTGCCCGGTGATACAGACAATCGGAATCGAATCGAGCATCGCCGTCGCGATCCCTGTAACCATGTTGGTCGCCCCGGGACCTGAGGTCGCAACCGCCACTCCCACCTCGCCACTAGCCCGCGCATACCCATCCGCCATGTGCGTAGCGCCCTGCTCATGCCGCACCAGAACGTGATGAATCTTGCTGTGCTTCAACGCGTCGTACGCCGGCAGAATCGCTCCGCCAGGATACCCAAACACCACCCGTACGCCCTCCCGCTCCAGGCATTCCCAGAGGATGCCAGCCCCCGTCATCGTCTTCTTCTCGACTTTCGGCGTGCCTGGATTAGGCGCGCTTTCTTGATCCGTCATGCTGACTCCTAATATCGTGAAGCCTATCCTCCTCGTGACAAGAATCTACGCCGTCATCTGGAGCGAACGGGATGGATTTACGCTGTCATCCTGAGCGCAGTGAGAACTCCGCAACGCGAAGTTCCTCACGCAGTCGAAGGACCCTTACCTCCACCATAATTCAAGACTTAGCCTAACAAACCGACCGGTCGGTTGCAAGGTGAAATCGACCACCGAAGTTACCTTGCCATCAACTATAACCGGGTTGTGCGCTTCAGCGCCCCCGCGGAGGCAGTTTGTCATAAGGCGTATAACCTTCCCATTCAATCGGCGTGAACGTGTCTCTCAGCAACGTCTCCAGCAGCTCTTTGAAAATCCCTTCCCCGTTTCCACTATTCGTCATAATGACGATGCCAGTCTTCTGCTTATCCAGGCACATCGTGTAATTCCTCCAACCAACGTCATGGCCTTCCTTGAAAAACGCCTGACCATAAGGAGTCCAATAAAGCCCCCAGCCCAGCCCATAACTCAGACGGATCGCCTTGTTCTGCTCCGTTGTCTCATCGTTAAGCGTGGGGAACTCGTGCTTAGATATGATTTGAATCTGCGGCCGGAGCATTTCGTCGCGGGTTCTTCCGCGCAATAACTTCCCCTCCATCACCGCCTGCATAAATCCCGCAAAATCGGAAATGGTGGTGACCATCGAACCCGCCGCCTCCGCCTTGTTTCGTTTGTCTGGGCCGAGCGACCGCCCATGCTCGTCATAGCCGTTCGCATAGTCACTTTCGAAACTGTCTCGCCATACCATGCCAGTGCGCGTCATTCCGAGCGGCTGAAAGACCCGTTCTCGCATAAGTTCATCCAACGGCTTCTTCGTGATCGTCTCCACCACCAGTTGCAGCAGATCGATACCTTCGCCCGAATACGCAAAGCGCGATCCCGGCTCAAAATGAATCCTTAGCTTTCGGTCGTCCTCAATCCACCGAAAATTGGCAAACCCGCCAGTGTGGCTGAGCAGCATTCGTGCCGTAATGCGCTTGTACCGCGGATCATCTGCGAGGTCTTTATAGTTGGGATACTCCGGCAGTGGCTTCGGCAGATACTGATAGATGGGCTTGTCCAGATCGAGCGTGCCGTCGTCGACCAGTTCCATCGCCAGGTACGCAAACGCTACTTTAGAAAATGACGCGGCGTACATTACCGAATCGACCGTCAGCGGCAGATTTTTCTCTTTGTCCCGTTCTCCGTACGCTTTCAGATATGCGATCTTCCCTTTGTCAAAAATCGCAATTCCCACGCCCGGAACTTCCGCAGCCTTCATTAGCCGCGTTACGGTAGCATCGATTTCCGTTGCCGTAATCGTGCTACCGTCAAATCGCGTGACAGATTGAGTTTGGCTCGCTGCTGCGGGCACGCCGACTGCGGCCGCCACTACCAACAAGAGAACCGCGCGCTCCATTAGTTTTCCAATTCTTCGCTGTTACAGTCCCGGCCCTTCGGGATAGGCCGGCAAATCCGGCGGCCGCGCCGGCAGCTTCTTGGGATGCGTCTTGATCTGCTCCATCACCATCTCAATCGCCTTCTCGAGTTGCGGATCCTGCCCCTTCACCACCAGGTCCGGAGGATTGTCCACCGGCACGTCCGGCTCGACGCCGTGGTTCTCGATCAGCCACTTGCTGTCGAGCCCATACATTGCAAATTCCGGACGCGAGATATAGCCGCCATCCATCAGCGGCATCTCCCCGCGAATCCCTCGCACTCCGCCCCATGTCCGCGAACCGATCAGCGGTCCTAGTTGATAATGCTTGAACATGTAACTGAAGATGTCGCCATCCGATGCGGCCATATGGTTGGTCACGCACGCCATGTAGCCATAAAAAACATTGGCCGGTGTCGTCGTCGACTCCCAGTTACGCGCCGAATCCATCGACGCCAGCACCCGCCGCAGCCGCTCGAAGATCAGTCCATCTACAAAACCGCCGCCGTTGTAGCGGACGTCGAAAATAATCCCTTCCTTGCGAATCTGCGGAAAATACTGTTTCACGAAAGCGTTAAGCCCCGCCTCGCCCATATCCGGCAAATACACATATCCAATGCGCCCGCCACTCGCCGCGTCCACCTTCTTGCGATTCGTCTCCACCATATTCAACTGGCGTAAACTGTGGTCGTCGGCGATCGGCTTCACCACCACTTTGCGCGCGCCGTCAGCGCTCGGCTTCGCGTTCATAGTAAGTGTGACTATTTCATTGGCGGCATTCGTGAGTAACTCGTCCGGCGTCTGCGGAGCATGCAGCGCGCGTCCGTTGATCGCGATCAAATAATCGCCTTCCTTGACATTCACCCCCGGCTCGGTGAGCGGAGAACGCACATGCGCATCCCAATTCTCACCTGGGTATATCTTCTTGATGCGATACATCCCGCTCGCCCCATCCACTTCATAGTCCGCACCTAACTGCCCCACATTCACTGGATGTAAGTCAGGATAATCTCCGCCCCCGACATAGGTATGAGAATTCGATAACTCCCCAATCATCTCGGCCATAATGTAAGTCAGCGAGTAACGATCGGCGACATACGGCAGTAACTGCGCGTACTTATCCTTGACCTTCTGCCAATCCACTCCATTCATCGACGGCTCATAGAAATAATCTCGCTCCTGCCGCCATACTTCGTTGTACATTTCCTTCCACTCCTGCGGCGGATCGACCTGCGCCCGCATCCCCTCCAATTTCAGCGCCCCATCTCCCACCTTATGCGGCGAGTCCGGAGGTTTCGCATCGATAATCCCAGCCGGCCCGTCGCCCTCGGCGCGGTACAGCAGTTTCGATCCGTCACTAGAGAGCGCAAAATGATCGGCGCCCTCCAACAGCACTTTGTCTTTATGCTCCTTCAAATCGTAAACATGGATCGCCGGATTCTCCCCGGCCAGCGGCCCTGACAGCCCTCGAATCGGCGAAGTCGAGTAATAGATCCCATCCTTAGAAGCATCGAAGCTCCCGATTTGCGCCGCTGGAACGGCGAGCGCCACGATCCGATTCTCAATCCCTTCCAGATCAATGCGGAAAACCTTCGGAGGCTCATTCGTCGCGGTTTGTACCGTTTTCTCCTCCATTCTCTCTTCTTTTTTCTTGTCCGGCGGCTGCTTCGGATTTTTCTTGTTAGTCTCCGGCACCGGCGCGTTCGCCGCCGGCTCTTCGCTCTTAACATTCACCTCGTCGCTGAGCGCGGGAAAGGGCGATGGCTCATCCGCCGTCAACGTGACAACATATACGCGCGTTGTCTTAGGGTTCGCGAACTCGAAATCGACGTTCCCCAGCACCTCGTTATAATCCCGGTCGGAGAGGAAGTATAAGTAGCGCTTGTCAGGATCAAACACCGCCGCATAGCTATTCTCCAGCGTTGACGTTATAGGAGTTATCTTGCGGCTGCTCAAACCGTATAGATACACCACGGCAAAACCCGTATCTAAATTCTTGTCATAAGCTAGCCACTTACTATCCGGAGACCAGTTATAATTCTGAATCTCAAAATACTTGGCGCTATCCACCAGCACCGGCTTCTTCTCTTTGATGTCGACATACCAAAGTTTCAGAGTCTGGTCGGCCCAGGCAATCTTCGAACTATCTGGCGACCACGCCGGCGTAAACATGAATCCCTTATGCCCACTGGTGATCTGTTCTTCGGGTCCCAATCCGTCCTGCGGAGTAATGTAAATTTCATCCTCCCCGGTCCGGTCTGAGACATACGCGATCCATTGCCCATTTGGTGACCACGCGACCTTCTGCTCGCGCACGCCCGGCGAATTCGTCAGGTTGCGAATGCTCCCTTCCTTGGCCGGAACGGTAAACACCTCGCCCCGCGCCGCAAACACGGCTCGCTTTCCATCGGGCGCAATATTGAAGTCCGTGATTTGTCGGTTGGCATTCTCCCAATGTTTCATCGCCTGATCGCGTTCGCCGTTCACATAAATAGTCAATTTCTTCGGCTGCCGCGTCTGCAGATCGAAAGTATAAAGATAGCCGCCATTCTCGAAAATAATCGCATCCAGCCCCAAGCTAGGCCACATAACATCGAATTCGTCGAACTTAGTAAGTTGCTCGACCTGCTTACTCCCTAAGTCGTAACTATAGATATTGAGCCGGTGCTCCGCCCCGCGATCCGAAGTAAAATAAATCGTGTTGCCCTTCCACATCGGGAACGTGTCGGTGTACTCCGTGTGCGGAACAATCCCATCGACAACATTGTCCTTGATGTCATAAATCGTAATGTCCTGCGCCATTCCTCCCGTGTACCGCTTCCATTGCCTGAAATTGCGGAAGATACGGTTGTAAGCGATCTTCGTGCCATCGGCCGAGAACGACAACAGGCCGCCATCGTCCATCGGCATGGGCTGGGGTAAGCCGCCGTCTATGCTCACCATGGTTGGCCGCTTCGCCCATCCATTCGCGGCGTCGCGGCGGGAGAGAAAAACCACACTCTTACTATCCGGCGTCCACCCAATTACTTCGTTCAGCACTCCCATGCGATCGCTAAGCGGTTGTGCCGCCCCTTGATAGTAAGTCAACTGCTTCGGCTGTCCGCCGTCCGATGGCATGACATACACATTGAAGTTGCCATCGTATTGCCCTGTAAATGCCAGCCACTTTCCATCAGGAGAAAACTTGGGAAACAGTTCGCGGCCAGGATGCGAAGTGATGCGCCGCGCCGTTCCTCCTGCGCTCGACGCGAGCCAAAGATCGCCGCCATACACAAATGCAATTTTGTCTTTGTATATGTCGGGAAAGCGCAGCAGTCGCCCTTCCTGCAGCTCCTGCGCCCCCATCATGGCAGCGCAACCAATCACAAAACCGACAACCGTAAGCACACAAAACCGTCGTATAAAATTCATGCGAATCCTCATTGGGAGATTTTTGCGGAAGTAAGCAGCCGGAAGAAAACCATTGTGGCAAGCGAAATTGTATCAGCTTCCACGCCGCCGCTTCCAACATTTCATCTAACTATCAGTCACTGAGCCGGCGAGTCTGTATAAGATTGCACCGCTTCCTGGCAGGCGCCGGCCGCGGTCAACACTTTGTCAAACGCTGTATCTGTTCGAAGCTTGGCAAGCAACGGATCGGCGAGCAGATTCTCGTGCGCGCAATAATTTTGCTCGACTGCGCTCTGCAGCAAATGCAGCGCCGCCTGCTTCTTGCCGCAGTAAGCAAAAATCGATCCTTGGTAATACCATGTCTCGGGATCAGGCTCTGTGGGCAAACTTGTCTCTGCTTCCTGCGCCATCCGATCCAATTCCGTTTCCGGCCGCAACCCGAGACAAGCCTCCAGCAGATCGCGATGATAGCGCGGCGTAGTCGGCATCCGTTTCACCGCCTCCCGCGCCTCCTGCACCTTGCCCTCGCGCAAGAGAAGCGATGGCGTCACATACGCCGCCCATTCCGAGCCCGCATCTAGGCGCACGAAATCTCGCGCCCGCTCCGTCTTTCCCAACTCCATGAAGGCCCACGCGCACGACCGAAAAGCATAGTTGCCCGGATCGAGCGCCAGCGCAGTGTTGCATTCATTCGTCGCTTGCCCCAGCATCCCTGCATAACGATAAACAAAGCTCATCGTGAAATGAGCCTCCGCGCTCTCCGGACGCCGCTTCACCATCGCCTGCGCTTCTTGATATGCCTTACCCAATTCTCCGCGCTCGACTCGATTCGTAATTAAATGTCCGGCGGCAAAAAGGCGATTCGGATCCAGTTCGATGGCGCGCTCATATGCTTTGTTAGAGCGCTGAAACATCGGCTCCCCGCCATCCGAATAGTCCGCGTCAAAGTAACACCGCAAACCAAGTTGCTCCCACGCCGGCGCATAAGTGGGATCCACTTCGACGACATGCTCCAACACAGCAATCGCATCCTTATTCGGTCCCGCATCGTGCGGCAATGCCAGGCTGTGCAGATACAAATCGTAAGCCTCCGCATTTTTCGGCCGGGTGCCGGTATCAAGAAATCCGCCGGTCACGCCAATCGCAGGCAGTAACTCCTGCCGTATCCGTGCTGCCATCTGCGCCTGCAAGGCAATCAAATCCTGAGCGGGGGCAGTCATGTTGGTCTGCCACACCAGCTTGTTTCCCTCGACCTGAATGGCTTCCAGCGTAATCATCAGCCGGTCGCCTTGCTTCAAAAAGTGTCCGGTAAGAACGTTGGCAACGTGTACTTCCTTGCCCGCTTGCTGCGGATCAACATCGTTCCCCACAAACTTGCGCGTGATCGCGGACGGCCGCACATCCAGCGTTCGTGTGTACGTTAGCGTATTGGCAATTTCGTCCGCCAGCGCGAAGCGAAGAAACTCCACGCTGATGTCGCCATTCATGTTCTGCAGCGGCAGCACCGCAATCGTATTCTTCGGCGCGGCTGCCCCCGCCAGTCGCCGCTCTTTCAGCCACCATGCTCCCACCGCGACCAATACCGTAAGCAGCAGCGCACTCACTCCCAGCAGAAGATAACTCGAAAATTTACTTGTCGCCTGAAACGTAGTCGTGGCGATGCGGTACGGCAACACTGGCCGGCGCATGCCACTCTTGGTCATCCCCGACTCTGTTTCCCTGCGCAGCGATTGCAGATCGCCCTTCATCGCCAGAGCGTTCGGATAACGGTGCCCGCGATCTTTCTCCATCGCGCGGCCAATAATCCCTTCAAGGTCCGGCGGCAGCGCTGGATTAAGGCTAAGCGGAGAAATTGGCTTCTGATTCAGCACCGCATCCAGCGTGGTAATCACGTTGCCGGTGGCAAACGGCTTCTTGCCGGTCGACATTTCATACAGCACCACGCCCAGCGAAAACAGATCGCTCCGCGGATCCAGCTCTTCGCCGCGCGCTTGTTCCGGAGACATATAAACCGCCGTCCCGGGAATCACGCCCATGGCGGTCAGCGAATCTTCCATCGCCGCCTCGCTCGAGCCCGGGTCGCGCGCCGACTTCGCCAATCCGAAATCCAGAATTTTCGTTTGCCCGTTTTGCGCTACAAAAATATTTGCTGGCTTGATATCGCGATGAATGATTCCCTTCGCATGCGAAGCCGCCAAGCGCATCCGCTACCTGAATGCCGATATCGAGAATCTCATCTACCTCCAACGACTTGCCGCGTATCCGCTCCTTCAGGCTCACGCCCTCCAGCTTTTCCATGACAATGAAGGGATGTCCCGCGTTGTCATCGATATCGTGGATGGTGCAGATGCCAGGATGGTTCAACTGCGAAGCCGCACGCGCCTCGCGCATAAAGCGGTCGAGCGACTTGCGGTCGTGCACCATCTCCTCTGGAATAAACTTCAGCGCGACATGGCGCGCCAGGCGCGTGTCTTCCGCCTCATACACCACGCCCATGCCACCGCCGCCGAGCTTCCCCACTATGTGATAGTGGGAGACTGTCTGGCCGATCATTCCTAAGGCCTCAGTGCCGTCGGCGCTATGTTAGGCCGCTCGCCAAGAATCGGTCAACCCACAACCCAGCCAAACTTGAGCGGTTAAAGCCTTTCCTTGCTCCCGCCGATTCCTCCAGACGTACCTCTGAAAGCACGGGTTTCTCGATTTGACCGCCTCTTAAGCGCCCGTTGGCTTATCATGGATGGATCACAGTCCCATCAGGTCATCCGCCGCGGAGGTGTGATTGAGCGGTCCTTCGTTCTTTCGCGCAGCAGAGGTCGGAGGATTCAGCCTCATGCAGGCCTTGGTGGTCGATGATTCGGCCGTGTATCGCAAACTGATCGGCGATCAGTTGCGCAGCTGGGGTTTCGGCGTCACTTTGGCGGAGAGCGGCTCCGCCGCCTGGCAAATTCTCGAGCAGCCAGATTCTCCCAAGCTCGCTCTGCTCGATTGGGTGCTCCCCGATCTCGATGGCGTCGAACTCTGCCGCCGCATCCGAAGTGCTCGATCATCCGGCCCTTACGTCTACGTCATTCTGCTGACCAGCAAAGAGGGTCACCAGAATATGCTCGAAGCCATGAAAGCCGGGGCCGACGATTATCTGGTCAAGCCCTTCGACGAAATGGAGCTAAAAGCCCGCCTGCTGGTCGGCAAGCGCATTCTCGATCTACAAGAGGAACTGGTCTCCGCCCGCGAGTCCATGCGCCACGCCGCCACCCATGACAGCCTCACCGGATTGATGAATCGCGGAGAGATTGTCGCCATGCTGGGCCGCGAACTGGAGCGGGCGCGGCGCGACCGTTCGCCCGTATGCGTCCTCCTCGGCGACATCGACCATTTCAAGAAAGTAAATGACACACTCGGCCATCTTTTTGGCGATGAAGCGCTGCGCGAGGTCGGCCGCCGCCTGCGCGAGCAACTCCGCGTCTACGACGGCGTCGGCCGCTACGGTGGAGAAGAATTTCTCATGGTGTTGCCCAACTGCGATTTGCCCAACGCCATGCAGCGTGCCAACGAATTGCGCGAAATCGTCGCCAGCGCACCCGTGGCTTGTTCCGGAGAAGAGAAGCTCATTACCATGAGCATGGGAGTCGCCATCTCTTCGAACGACGGAAAAAACGATCTGGAAGCGGTGTTGAATCAGGCCGACGCCGGCCTTTACGCCGCCAAAGAAAATGGTCGTAACCGGGTCGAGCACTTCCTCCCCGAGCTAAAGAAGGGCAAAGCCGCCCGAGCGCGCAGGAACTAAACAAAACTCCGCAACGTGGATCACGCTCATGTAGTCAATGAGAGTAATCGGGATGTTTCAACAATTGAGGAGACTTGCTTGACACGTTCCCAGGGCGGTGAGCGCGGATGCACCGGCCAGCAGTTCGAGAATGCCACGCCTGGAAATTGTTATCACTTGCCTGCCGGGGCCGCCTTCTTGTGCTCCACGAAGGTGTGTGCTTGATGACAGCTCACACACGTCTTGCCTTTCATAAATGGATCAGACTTCAGTTGTGCCACCTGATCGGCGTGACAGGTGTCGCATGTGCTTAACGCCGGCATGCCCGCGAAGTCCGGTGATGTTGTCTCGCCATGGCACACGGTGCATTCGACACCGTTGGCGCCATGTGGGCTGGCTTTCCATTGGTCATAAATCACTTTGTGGCAGCTGGAACAGGTATCCCCGGCTGGAATCCCCCGATGGTACACATGCGGGGCTCGATCCTGCTGAGCAATGGCAGGTTGGACGGCAATAGCCAAAACGAGAAAAACGAACAGGGTGAGACCGAACATGCGCGCACAGAAACTATTCACGGACAGACCTCCTGAGTACGGTCTTCAAGTATCGAACCGGCGATGGCTGCAATCAGTGATACACATCACATCTCACCGGAATGCGATCTTGCGCACTGGCTGCGAAGCCTTTAGCCAAAGGAATGTTCTCCGGAATAATCAGCAATTCATGGAGTTGTGCCGGGATTTATCGCCAACTACAAGCTATGGGCCGCTGGTCTAGCGATGCATTCGTTTGCTGAGAAACCAGAAGCCGCTGCTGCAACCAAGGCCGAAGATTAGTAATGGAATGCCAATCACCCATCGTCCGAAAATCGAAATAGGGTCCCAACCGACCGACCCGTTCGAGGTAAACCCTAGAACATACCTGTCGTAGATGGAGAGCGACACGAGCAGTAAGGTCAGCGACAGCACAATCGCCAACACTCCAGCGGCGAGACTCCCGAAAAACAGCAGCACCGAGCGCATAGGGCATTCTAAGCCTGAAAGCTGGTCAATGAGTGTAATTGCGATGTTGCAACAGTTAGCGTTCGTTTGGAGGCTCAAGAGGAGGGTCTGTAATCGCGGGTTCCCGCTCTTGTTCCGTGAACCGGATGATGCCGGTCTCATCGGTATAGTAGCTCCGCTGACTGCTGCTGAGCTGCTTCACAGGTTGCGCGATGAGCTTGTAGTGCTTAATGGGTTCTGCTTCACCAATCGTCTTGCCCAACAGCAACCGAAAACGATAACCGTCCTTACGTCCACTAACTGTGGCTGCGTCGAGCAGACCTGCACCATCAGGCCCCAATTGTTTCAATGTACGAGCAAACCCTCTGGTGTCGTCACCACCCCAGTAGGTGATTTGAGCGACGTTGAGGGAACGCAGATTCAACACACACGCTTTCTCTCGCGCCCTGATTTGCTCCTCAGCACTGCCAGCATCGGTTCCGTTGACACTCTGGGCTTTGATAAGCCCACAACACAGGACAAATATGACTAATAAGAAACTTGCTACGTCACGTCGAAAAAATGAAGTCATCAGCCTTCTCCGTTCAGACTGTGAAGATTGCAGCTATCTCATTCATCATCTTCCTGTTGCCAATCAACCGTCCAGATTACTGTCGTAAACAGGCCATTACGCTCAGAACCCCGCCACGTGCTATCGGATTCCAGAGTGATAGCCTCTTCAAAGGATGCAAAATCTCTGCGGCAACTCTACGCCGCCAAAAAAAACGGCCGCAACCGGGTCGAGCACTTCATCCCGCGCTGAAGAAGGCCGCAGCCGCCCGTGCGCGTAAGACTTGAACCGCCTTTTTCTGAACCCTCTAATAAACTGACGTGGCCTCAATATTCTCACGATTCTCATGAGACGAGCGTAATCTATATCGCCCAGCCGTTCTGCTGACGCGTGCCTCAACTGCGTCTGCCCGAACCCCATAAAAATTGTTAAAGATTTCCCGAGCCCCTGTCGATTCTTGATCTAGAGAGATACGGATCTCGCGATGAAACAATTAATGGGGCAAACGCAGTGAAAATTACGCTTGGGAAAAAACTTGGTCTTAGCTTTGGCGTAATCCTTGCTTTGGCCGTTCTCGGCTCTACCATAAGTTACATAAAATTGGCCGGCGTCACGCAAAATGTGGACGTGGCATTCGAGTTGTGTTTCCCGTCGAGCGAGGCCCTCAAAATTTTACAGCGCGATATGAATATGACTTCGGTCAAAGCGCGCCAAGCCATCCTCGCGGGGTCACAGCCGGATCGAAGAGCGGTAGCGCTCACCGCATGGAAAAAAACCTGGGAGACTGTGGCCAAGGACCTCGCCAGGCTGGACGAATTGGCTCCCCAATGGGTGGATCAGGCGAATCGGGACCGGCTCGATGAAATTAAGCAGCGACTAACCTTGCTTCATGACGACCAGCAGGCAGCGATGGATCACGCCGTAGGCGACCGCGATGCCGTCATCCAGGCGGGCAACGAGTACACCGACCATGGTACGCGAGCAGCGGACGCTTCCCGGAAATCGCTCGAAGCCATGGCGGATTCGTTCCACGCCTTGCTGGAAAAGAATAAACAAGCTGTCCATGCGGCAACTCGCTCGCTCAAGATGACCTTGGGAGCAACTACCTTGACGGCACTTGCCTTTGGCACAGTCACGGCCATCTTTCTAAGTCGCCGCACCGCTGCCCGACTCAGGCGATTGACCAGCATGATTCAGGACATTGCAGAGGGCGAGGGCGATGTCACCAAGCGCCTGGAGGCGTCTGTCGGATTTGGCAACGACGAACTGGGCGAGGTCTGCCGCCTCTTCAATCTTTTCATGGACAAACTCCAGGAGATCCTTCGCGGGATCTCGGGCCATACCCAAAAGCTCGCCATCGCCAGTCAGCAACTGCTCGAAGCGAGCGAGCAGATCACCGCCAATTCCGGAGAAACCGCTACGCAATCAACCTCCGTCGCCCGTGTCACACAGCAGGTTTCTCAGAATCTCCAGAGCCTTTCTACCGGCGCCGGCGAGATGACTTCGACCATCCAGAGTATTGCCGCAAATGCGCATGAAGCGGCCAAGGTCGCATCCTCTGCGGTTAGCACGGCGCAGAACGCCACCGCCACCGTCGCTAAGCTCGGCCAGTCGAGCGTGGAGATCGGAGAAGTCATTAAGGTCATCACCACCATCGCGCAGCAGACCAACTTGCTGGCCTTGAATGCCACCATCGAAGCCGCTCGCGCCGGCGAAGCCGGCAAAGGTTTCGCGGTCGTCGCCAATGAAGTAAAAGAGCTCGCCAAGCAGACCGCCAAAGCCACCGAAGACATCGGTCTGAAAATCACCACGATCCAGTTGGATACCAAGGGTGCGGTAGCGGCGATCGGCACGGTTAGCGGGGTCATTCATCAGATCAACACCATTTCAGCGACCATCGCAGCCGCAGTCGAAGAGCAAAGCGCAACGACCAATGAAATGACTCGCAACGCTAGCGAAGCGGCCCACGGAGCCGGCGACATCTCGGTTAGCATTGGCGGAGTGGCACAGGCCGCCGAAGGCACATCGGCGCGTGCGCAAGAGTCACAAAAAGCCGCGGAAGAGTTGGCCGCCATCGCAACCGAGCTTAGCAATCTGATGCGACAGTTCAAGATCGAGCGTCAGGATACACGAATCGATATATCCTTACCCGTCCAACTCACTGCCACCGATGTCAACGGCCGTGGCTTGGACCAGAACGTGATGACCATGAATGTCAGCCGGTCGGGCGCCCTTCTGAAAGGCATCCACGGCAAACTTCAGCTAGCCAGCAATGTCTCCCTCTCCCGGTCCAACAAGCGAGCAGAGTTTGAAGTCGCCTGGGTGGGGGAAGAAAATAGTCCTCGCGCGGGACAGATCGGCATCTCCACGATCGACCCCGCCAGCTCCTTTTGGAATGATGTGCTCGGAAATCAGCCCCAGGTCGAGCAAACCGACGTGGAAAATAATAATTCCAGGAAGCCTCCGGCGAAACAAAAAGCCATGGCCCAGCGAGCCTAGTTTTACTCACATCCCCGTAGCGATAGCCTCTTTGAAGGATGTGCGTTCTCGTCCGTATCGAAATTACTGCCAGCACCTTCGAGATTGCCGACCAACCTTTCAACTCGTACTCGAGCAATCCGCCCGCTCATTTAGCCAACGACTGTAATCTGGATGTTTCGCCAACTACTGTATGCGTGCGGCAGTCTTTCGGATTCGGACGTATTCCGCTGGCCCGAAATGCTCTTGGACATAGTGAAGGATCTCCACTCCGGGAAACGTCCAAGTGTGCGAGAGATAGCCTTCTGAGCCGGGCACCGTGGTCGTTGGTTGACCGAATGTCGCTTCCAAGTGACGTTGGAATCCCTGATACGATTCGTCCAAGTTGGAGTAGGAACGGCTGAAAAACTGTAGCTCAACCAACCCTTGCGGATAGAAGCGGAAGCCCAACTCGTGGGACAAGCCTGAAAGAGATGTGCAATGAGTTGTGAAATAACCGCGAGTGACGAGCCGCAAGTGAAGCCCCCTAAACCCGTCCAGAAACTCTGTTTCGGGAGTGTGCCACGGCACAAAGACATGCGGCTGTTCGATCTGAAAGCCTTTTGAAAGGTCCATTGGCTGGTGCATCATGGGCGATTGTAGCGGATAGGTGTTGAGAACAGGCAGTTAGCACTCAGAACCGCGCCATGCGCGATCGGATTCCAAAGTGATAGCCTCTTCAAAGGATGCAAAACCTCCTGCGGCAACCCGGCCGCAAGCACTCCCACTTGCCGACTGACCTCTCAACTCGCATCAAGCAATCCGCTCGCGGTGCCGGATTCGATCTTTGCGGCATAGCTCCCGTCCGCGACTTCGGTGAATTACAAGTTTTTCCCGCCTGGATCGCCGACGGCAAGCACGGCGAGATGAAATATATGGAAGCGCGCGACGCCGCCGGAGACCTCAAGCGCTCCGCGCTGACCCGCGTCGCTCCTTGGGCGCGGAGCGTAATCGTCTGCGCCATTAACTACAACACCACTCATCCTTATTCCACACAATACACGCGGCCCGAAAACGCCAGCCGCGGATGGATTTCCCGCTACGCGTGGTCGCGCGAGGATTACCACGACTCCATTCTTCGCCGCCTGAAGCAAGTAGAAGATGAGTTGCGTGGATTGCTTGAGGCCACTGGCTGCTGGGCACCGGGCACCGGGCACTCTCGCTCCTATGTCGATACCGGCCCGCTTGTCGAACGCGTCTATGCCAAATACGCTGGCATCGGATGGATTGGCAAGAATACCTGCATCATTAACCAGAAATTAGGATCGTGGTTGTTTCTGGGAGTCATCCTGGCTTCGCTCGATTTTGCCGGTGATAATCAAAACGATAATCTCACTGCTGACCTGCCCGCGCCCGATCGTTGCGGGACCTGCACCCGCTGCATCGCGGCTTGCCCGACTCAAGCGATCATCGCGCCCGGCGAATTAGATGCTCGTCTGTGTATCTCCTACCTGACCATCGAAAAGCGCGGCGAGATTCCGAACGACTTGCGCGCTGGCATGGGCCGCCACGTCTTCGGTTGCGACATTTGCCAGGATGTCTGTCCCTGGAATCGCAAAGCCCCCATAACCGGCGCACCCGAGTTCCAGCCGCGCGAAGGCCTCGTCAATCCCGCGCTAGACTGGCTGGCCGAAATGCAACCCGAGGAATTTCGTGAAGTCTTTCACGGATCGCCCATCCGCCGCGCCAAGCTCTCTGGCCTGCGAAGGAATGCAGTGGTCGTCATGGGCAACAGCGGCGACAAAAAATTTATCCCTACGCTCAGGAAATTGAGCGAAGACTCAGACGCGGTAGTGGCAGAACACGCGCGCTGGGCGGCGGAAAAACTCGATTCCGATCACGAGTAACGACACTTCGAGCCTTCAACCACGAAGGCCACTAAGGATCACGAAGCCATTCGCCTATGTATTTCCTTCGTGAACCTTCGTGGCCTCTGTGGTTAATGATTTCGCGAAACGCACCACTACCGAATTTCGCAATCCTTCCTCTATTAGAATCGTCCTCCGTTACAATCGTCGTTTCAATCCACCGAGGGCGAAATGTTCGAGAAAAATCTCCTCCAGGGCAAGCGCATCCTCATCACAGGCGGCGGCACCGGCCTCGGTAAAGCCGCCGCTCAGCGTTTTCTGGAACTGGGCGCGGAAGTCCACATCTGCGGCCGCCGACAGGGTGTTCTGGCCGCAACCGAGCAAGAATTAGGCCAGCTCACCGGTGGCCAGATACACTCCCATCCTTGCGACGTGCGCGACCCCGTCGCAGTTGAACAGATGATGGAAAAAATCTGGGACGTCGCTCCGCTCGATGTGCTCATGAACAACGCTGCCGGAAATTTTCTGGCACGCACCGAAGAACTCTCCCTCGGCGCATTTCAATCCGTGATTGGCATAGTCCTGCTAGGCACGCTGCACACAACCATGGCATGTGGCCGCCGCTGGCTAGCAGCCAGCAACAAACGCGGGGACAAAAAAGTAGTCCTCAACATCACCACCACCTACACCACCACCGGTTCTGCCTACGTAGTACCCTCGGCGGTAGCTAAGGCCGGCGTGCAGGCTCTCACCAGAAGCCTGGCTGTCGAGTGGGGCGATCGCGGCATTCGCATGAACGCCATCGCCCCCGGTCCGATTCCAACCGAAGGCGCATTCTCGCGCCTGCTGCCCCGCCCTGAACTGGCAGAAGAGGCGAAGAAACGCAATCCTCTCGGACGCTTCGGCACCACCGAAGAGTTTGCCAACCTCGCCGCATTCCTCATTAGCGATGGTTCCGGCTATATAAACGGAGAAGTCGTCACTATGGATGGCGGCGAATGGCTGCAAGGCGCAGGCGAGTTCACCGCGCTAGGCAGGCAACTCACTAATAAGGAGTGGGAGATGATGAAACCGAAACCCAAAAAGACGAAAGAATAAGCCTTTCGCGGCCTGAGGGGCTAAGTTACACGCAAAAACGAAAGCGTCCGGACTCTTTAGAGTCAGCGGACGCCCGTCGAACAGCCCTCCCCCGAAGTCTGCTCAAGGACTACTTTACGTTCTCCACGCCCGGACGAGAATGGCACGAATGGGTGACCCCATAGGACAATCTGGTAGGTAACCACTAACCGCCTGGTTTTCCATTGGTTTCCGCCAATAAACACCCTTTGAATGGACTGCCTGAGAATGCAAGTCCCGAGGGATGAGCGAACTCTCACGCCTGCCCAACCCGCCCCTGGCGAACTGCGCAAGTAGCGACAACCAACCTGCCCGCCTGAAGGGAAAACACCTTGATTCTCGTTCTAATGAGCAAGGCAACGTGAAAGTCTGCCATTGGTAGGTTCACATGGCTCAATCTTCTGACAGTCGCATTCTTTACTCCGTAGAGCCGACAACCATACAATCTCCTGCCGGCGTAGCCACTCAAGCTTCCGAAGGCCCTGTGCCGGCGCCGTCCGATAATCCGGCGCCTGCCCACAGCCAACCTGCGCCCATCTACCCGGAGCCTCCACTCTATGTTCGTGAGGCACTCGATGATGCCGAGCGACTCCTGAAGTATGCGGCTGAAACCGGCGTCAACGTCGATACCGCCAGCCGTGACCATATTTTGGAGGCAAGAGCCGCCAGCGGCAGCGGATGGACGGAAGAGGTTGTCGCCAATCTACTGACAGCGCTCACCACGCTTTCGGCTCGACTCCGCCCTATCAGCGCCGAAAGCCTGAAGGCCTATGCTGATGACACCGAATCCACCGTTCGCACCTACTGGATCGTCGCCATCCTTCTCGCCATCATTATCGTTCCTTTTTCGATCGCCAGTTTTGTTTCTTCCGCTATCTCTACCGCCATTCGGACCGACATCACCACCGCCAACGACCTGGCCGTAAAGCTCAGAGCTGAACTCGGAACCGCGGATGCGCCGAAGGGCGGAACTCCCGATAAGGCGCTTCCCGCAAGCCTTAGCGAAGCCAACGTCATTACTCAACTTCAGCTCTATGCCTCGACCGTCCGCGGCATCGACGCGCGCACCCGCCAATTAAATGCTTTTGTATTGGGAGCGGCGCGAGATCCTTACCTCGACTTACGCTGGGATCCGAAGAAATCGGCGAAAGATAACACCGCCAATCAAGCGTCCCTCAAGCTTTTGTTTCAACTCCCGGTCGGCTTGAGCAACATGCCCAAAATTTTGGATGACTTAACCTCCACCTATCAGGATGATCGCCTATTCGCGCAAGATACGCTCGATCTCGTCTCTGTTTACTATGGCGCGATTGCCACCTGCATCCTGCCGGTTCTCTACGCATTGTTAGGAACCTGTGCTTATCTGCTACGCACTTTTGAACAACAAATGGCCATTCGCACCTTCATGCCTACGGTGGCTAATTCCGCCCGCTTTCTCATCGCCGCTATAGGTGGTGCAGTAGTCGGTCTGTTCAACAACTTCAACATCACTCAGGGAGCTACCATACCGCCACTGGCAATCGCCTTCCTCGTGGGTTATGCCGTAGATGTCTTCTTCACCTTCTTAGAGAGCTTGATCGGGGCCTTCACCAAGAACAAAAGCGCCACGCCTTCCCCGGAAGCAGTGCCCGTCGGCCAAAAGACATAAATCGCAGCGCGCGCAATAAAAGTTGAGGGGCAGTCCGAAGAACAAAAGCTCGAGGAGATCCATGCCACCAGGATTAGATAATCTCAGACATATAGTCGTGCTGATGATGGAGAACCGCTCCTTTGATCACATGCTCGGGTCACTCACCGCCATCGATCCCCGCATCGACGGCGTCACGGCCCAACTTAGTAACCCAGACACTACTGGGGCATCAGTGAATCCCCAGCCCCTTGCCCAGTTTCAGGGCCAGTTAGATCCCGATCCCGACCATCATTTCCCTGCTGTCGACTTACAAATCTTCGGGGGAGATACAAGCGACGGGCGCCAGCCCAACATGCAGGGCTTTATCAAGAGTTACTTCAACCAGCAGGAGGATGTAGCACATTCCCAGAAAATCATGTATTACTTCGCGCAAAGCCAGTTACCCGTCCTGACCACTCTGGCGCTGGAGTTTGCCGTTTTCAACCGCTGGTTCGCCTCCATTCCCGGTCCGACCATTTGTAATCGCGCCTTCGCCCACTATGGCACTTCATTCGGCCGAGTCGACATGAATATTCTCTATGTCAACGAGCCCTTCAAAGATGTTTACAGCCGCCTCATCAATGCCAATCCCAAGCACACCGCCAAACTCTATTACTACGACGCCACCAGCTCCACAATGGAGGTCGCCAACTTACTCCAAAACGAACCTCAGTTATTCGGCACTTACGATCAATTCCTCGACGATTGCAGCAGCGGCAATCTCCCCGAGTACTGCTTTATCGAGCCCAATTACAGCGACCACGACACCGACACAGGAGAAGCAGTGGCCAGCGATCAACATCCCGACCATAACATCCAGGCCGGCGAGTTATTCATAGCCTCTGTCTACAATGCGATCAAGCAAAACGCGAACCTGTGGCAGAGCACCGCGCTCTTAGTCGTCTACGACGAACACGGAGGCATCTACGACCACGTCGTGCCTCCCGCCTGCACGCCCGACCAATTCACCGCCTCTGCGAACGACACCGGAACCGGCCAGCCCTTTGCCTTCGATCGCCTCGGCGTCCGCGTCCCCGCGATTTTAATTTCGCCGTGGATCCCAAAAGGCACAGTGGTTGACGGCCGCGTTTTCGATCATGCCTCGATTCCCGCGACAATTACCAAATTTTTCCTAGGCGATTACTCGCCGCGTTCTCCGCGAGAAACCAGCGCCGACGTTTTCATCGAACCCAACGTAGCGCCCGTCGATCCGACGCGCAACTTGCTGTCGCTGACGGCTATGCGCACCGATTGTCCGGACTTCAACGTCAGCAACTAACAAATTATCCAGAACCAAGGACGAACCGATGACCCTGATCCACGTACCCAAGCCCGACCCGAAAAGCGCGATGGATCCTGATCGCCCAGTGAATGCGCTGCTCAAAGCGCAGATTCAGCACTTGCATGCAGCCGAAAACAATCTGCCGCTGCGTCACCAAACTGACATTTACATCAATGCGATCAAAACCGAAGGCGAGGCCGCCGATTATATCCGCCAGGTAACAACCGCGATCCACGAGGCGCATGAAGCCGCCGCAGCCAGGCGCAGACGCGGCATCGCCATCGCCGCCGCCGCCCAAAAGCCGGCCAGAAAAGAAAAGAGTGCGAAGAGGGGAAAGAAGAAAAGCCGCAAGAGCCGAGGTCGGAAGATGTAACTTGCACCACTATGCAGGAGTTAGTATGCGTTGGAGTCGGGTGTTACTACTATTATTCGTATCCGCGACGGCCTTAGCTCAAGAAGGACGACCGGAAGCCGATACTCGCCGCGAAAGCGAACGTGTTGCCGACGCCTGCAAAGAATTCAGCTTCAAAGGCATTCCCGGCTGCGCCTACGAGTTATTCACTGACCACCCCTTTCACATCGCCGCCGGCAGCATGCCGCCGCAAAACGGATTCGGCCTAGGCGGAGCCGCCGTCACCGACAAAAACACAACCAACTGGCGCATGACCTGGGACGTAGACGCTGTCGGCTCATCCAATGCCTCGTGGCGCGCCGGCGGTTACATGAAGATGATCCACACCCCGCGTGAAAAAATAAAGATAAGCATCCCCGCTCCTCCGCAGCCCGGGGAGCCGACCAAACCGACGCCTCCGAAAAAGCACCGCGTAGATCTGACCCATCCCTACACTGTATTCAACCTCTACGCGCAATCCATCTCTCTAAACAAAATAAATTTCTACGGCCTCGGTAACGATTCCACGCAGGCGGGAGCTTCCGTCTTCGGCATGACCCAAACCATCGTCGGAGGCAGTGTAATCAAGCCCGTCTACGAATGGCCCGCCATCAGCAAATTAAATCTAGCGCTGCTGGGCGAAGCGAACGGCCGATTCGTCAACCTAAGAGGTGAGTACGGGCAATCTTTCCCCTCCATTCAAACTGTCTACAACAACGCCACCGCGCCGGGCCTCGCCAGCCAGCCCGGCTTCATTCAACTCGGCGAAGGCTTCCGCATCGAGCCCAGCATCGGCGACCATTTTCAACTCAATTACCTCGCCAACTTTCAGCAGTTCTTCGCGCCCTCAAACTCGCAATATTCCTTCCGCCGCTGGACCACCGACCTGAACCACACCTTCAACCTATATGGCCGCACAAAATCCTCAACCATGAACACCGACGCAAACGGCCCCGACGAGTGTGCGCCCCCGAAACAAAAATGCCCGCCCATTCCCTACTCGCGCAATCTGAACGGCTCAATCAGCGCCCGTCTCCTGGTCTCCGAATCGATCGCCTCCGGAACCAGCGTTGTTCCTTTCTACTTCCAGCAGACGTTGGGCGGTGCCGATATCGACGGTGCCCCATCGCTCAGCAGTTACCAGGATTACCGTTTTCGCGCTCCCAACGTCCTCCTGCTGCAAGAAGATTTCGAGCATTCGATCTGGGGACCATTTGGCTTCCTCTTCATGACCGATCAAGGCCGAGTCGCCCTAACCCGCGGAGACCTGGGATTCGATCATCTAAAACACAAGCTTCGCCACTGGCCTAACCCTCCGCGCGGGCGGTTTCCCCATGGTCTACATCATGTTCGCGTGGGGCGGACGCGAAGGAAATCACACCATCTTCAACATGAACACTGCCTTGCTAGGCGGGTCCTCCCGCCCATCTTTATATTGAAATCCTTTGTGCCACAGAAAGATTCCTGTGCAGACGAACGGAGAACAGGGCAAAGCGTGGTAGGCCCGGCAGGAATCGAACCTGCAACCCTCGGATTAGAAATCCGATGCTCTATCCGCTTGAGCTACGGGCCCTCAACAACTTACGGGTAACCGACTTGCGGCTGTATGTCAAACTGCATGCTATCGGTTTCGCGTTGCTTTTGCTCGGCAGCGATCTGCGAAGCCTTGGCAAAGCTCATGCTGGTATTCTAGCAAGCGATCTACCGCCAAATCGCTCCGTTAACTGTCGAAGTCAGATTGCACTCGGAACCCGGTCAATGAGCTCTATAAAAAGGGATGTCAAGAAAAAAGCTCCGCCTCGATCGGAGGAGTGAGATTGTTTCTCGCGATCCAGCCCACGGTGGTTCGTTATCTCTGAAGATGTTCGGCTTTTGGTCCATCTCGTAAGCTTTCTCTGCGGCAGGTGGCAACCCCGGGTGTGCAAGACGCGGCAAGCAGGACGAATGTTAACCATGGTTCTATCCGAGGCTCGTGGCCTATCGCTATTTCTGGTTATCCGAGGGGGCATAGCCTGTAATGGGTGACTCGGTGCCGCAGCACACGGGGCCGATCTCATTGACCGATACTCACCCTCGAACCGAGCATCTGCAGAACCCGACCGTCCACCACCGGAGTAAACCGCAGAGATGGAAAAGCCTGTTGCTCAGAGATGCTCAAGCTGCCTGTCGCTGTAATTTTTGGGCGTCGAACTCCACTCCTTTCTCCCAGATGGTTAAACTCATCGCGGCAATCTTCCGTGCCAAGGTGAGACGGGCCACAGCCCTGAACTACTGAACCGCGACTTGCCTGTGCGTGATGCGTCGGTCTATGTCCCGATGCAAACGATGAGCAAACATACGGCGGTAAATGAAGGGGAGCGTAACCGCTCCCCTTTTTTGTCTCGCGCTAAACGGCTCGTCCACACTGGTCGGGCACGAAGGCAAAAATTCCCCGGCTTTTTTTCGCTAAGTACAGTCGCCGCGCGGTCTGGGCATCCGGGCACTTGGCGGGGATGGCAGCGGCGTGAATCCTCTCCAGTTGCCGCACATCTATAACCGCGTAAACCTGATCCTTCAACTCTCAAGCTAACGCACCTCGGAACGAAGCAGAAGGGAGAAATTTCATGCCATACGTTCACGTCGGGAAAGAAAATTCAGGCGACATTGACCTGTACTACGAAGACCATGGCTCGGGCGAGCCGGTCGTGCTCATTCACGGCTATCCGCTCAGCGGCGCTTCCTGGGAGAAACAGATACCGGCCCTGCTGGCGGCGGGGCACCGCGTCATCACTTACGACCGTCGCGGGTTCGGCAAATCCAGCCAGCCGACCACGGGCTACAACTACGACACCTTCGCGGAGGACCTGCACAAACTGGTAAGCCATCTCAAACTTCGTCATTTCGCGCTTGTCGGCTTCTCCATGGGTGGGGGCGAAGTCGCACGCTACATCGGAAAATACGGATCGAAGGACGTCAGTCACGCCGTTTTCATGTCGTCCGTTCCTCCGTTTTTGCTGAAGACGCCGGACAATCCGGAGGGCGTGGACCAGAGCGTGTTCGATGGCATAGAGAAAGCGGCGACCGCGGATCGCTATGCGTTCTTCGCCGAGTTTTTCAAGAATTTCTACAATGCCGATGTGTACCTGGGGAAGCGCATCAGCGAACAGGCCATGCAGGCAAGTTGCAGTGTCGCCGCTGGTGCTTCGGCGACGGCCACCGTTGCTTGCGTGCCGACGTGGCATGAAGACTTCCGCAAGGATCTGGCCCGCGTCGATGTGCCCACGCTGGTGATCCACGGTGATGCAGATCGTATCGTGCCCATTACCGCAGCGGGACAACGAACGGCGCAGTTGGTGAAGGGGGCGCGCTTCACTGTTATCAAAGATGGTCCGCATGCGGTGAATTGGACACACGCGGAGCAAGTGACTCCCGAACTGGTCAACTTCCTCGGCACGAAGGCCGCCAAAACAGGGCCCCAGAAAGAAGTAGCAGCCTGAGCCGGAACGCCGCGCAAGCGCGAACACTCAGCTTCGGTCTTGACCGATGCGTCGAGTGTTCGCGCTTTGTCGTGTGAAGAATAGTCTGCGACGCCGGCCAGAATGAGGGCTGCGCTAATTCGGCTTCGCGGTCAAGATCAGAAAATAATCCATGCCGTCGGATTTCACGAAATCCTCGGTGTCGCGCAGTTCGTATCCGGCTTGGGCGGCTTCTCGGATGACAACGGCTTTGCTCACGCCGTGATTTTCTCCGTTGCCGTTACGATCGATGATGCCAATCCTGGCTCCGGGTTTGAGCGCTGAGCGGAGGTTCTTGAGTAGCACAACCGGGTGGGCTATCTCGTGGTAGGTCTTGAGCAGCAGGACGGCATCGATGCTGTCGGGCGGGAGTTGGGGATCGTCGGGCTTGCTGAGGATGGTCTTTATGTTCTGGAGCTGCTCTTTTTTCGCGCGCTGGTCAATGTAATGAATTGCCTCAGGGTTGATGTCGACGGCATAAACCGTGCCGGAGGCGGTGACGCGGCGGGCGGCTCGCACCGTGAACCAGCCCGAACCGGCGCCGATATCGGCAACGTTCTTGCCAGGGGCAATGCCGAGCATATCCATGACGCGGTTGATCTGCAGGCGCTCATCGCGGCCCGGGGAATCGAAGATGGAGAGGTCGCCAGTGTATGGGGTGCTGGTCTTGCGCTCGGCGGAGGGCGCTGCGGAACCGGACTGGGCGCGGACGGATGCGGGTAGGCACAGGCCTGCTAACAACAGCGAGAACAGGCCGACGCGTAATGCGCTCATCCTTAATACGTACATCTTCACTCCGTAAATCTGTCTAAGTGCTCTGCCAAAAGATTTCCAGTTCATGGTAACGTCGGCGTCTCCAAGATCGCAACCCGCAACAGGCGTTGGCACTCGGAACCCATAGTCGGCGCTATCGGGACTCATCGACAACAACAACACGATGGCTTTACCATTGCGGCCATGAAAACTGCGCTGATATGGTTGTGCTTAATGCTGGTGTGCTCGGTATCCCATAGGGGCGCAATCTTGGCGTAACGACCGTGCGCGGATTTGTTTCGACAGGCCCGAGGATAATGGCGCTATGAACGGGCAGCCAAGTTGGATACGCATTGGGGACTACGAAGTAGCTGTCAGCGGCGGTGAAGCCGCGTGCCTTTATTTCCTGCCCGGCAGCTATGAACTGACGGTGACATCGACAGTTTTCCTGGAAGCACGTTCGCGAAACACAAAGGCGTGCAAGTCCAAGACGCTGACAATTGAACTAGCAGACGATGAGGATCGAGCGTTCAGTATCGAGCCAGCCACGAGCAGAGACGGCGAGTATGTATGCGGCTGGCTAATACACCCAACCGGCGCTTCACATAAACCATCGAGAAAAGATCATCCATGAGCGGTACCTTTTCCGTTCGCTGTTGTCGCGAGCCGACTAGATTGACGCAAAGGGGCGTAACGCCAACTACCCGTCTCAAACTACCCCGTTCGCATGGCGGCCACGGACTTGACGACTATGGCCTTCAACACCTGTTGGTCCACATCAGCGAGCTTCTTTATGTAGAGGCAGCCCCTGCCGGTCGTGTGCTTTCCCAGCTTTGGGAGCAGCGCCTTGCAGTCGGCGGACCCGGTCACGTTGTACAGAACAGTCGCGGCCTTACGCGGCGAAAAACCGATGAGTGGCATATCGCCCTCGCGTCCACTCTCGTACTTATAGTGGTAGCTGCCGAAGCCGATGATGGACGGGCCCCACATTCGCGGCTTTTCTCCCGCTGCGCTTTGCATCAGCTTGATGAGCGCCTTGGCGTCCGCGCGCCTCGTGGGGTCTGTGATGGCACCAATAAATGCTGCCACACTTAAACTGGTGGGCTTGGTTTTGTTATTTGCCATTTCTCGCCTTTCGCGCTGGCCTTTCGCACCCAAGGCTAAACCAGTCCTCGGTGAGGCGCAAACTGGGTGGTAAATTTGGTGTCATGGCTGAGGCCGCGAATTCACAGAGCTTTGATGAGATTGTGGAGTGGGCTTATGGCACGCTGCCGCAGGAGATCAGGGATCTGCCGGACTTTCCGGGCATTCAGGTGGCGGAGGAGCCTCCGGAAGATATTTTGAAGAAAAAGAACTGGCCGCGCGGCACGGAGATGTTGGGATGCTACAGTGGCATCTTTAGGACTCAAGAGTCGCTTATGCAGATCAGGATGGCTCCCGATTTGATATTTGTTTTTCGTGGGCCGATTCTGCGGTGTTCACGAGGAGATCTGCGGGCCGAGGTGAAGCGCGTGGTCTGGCACGAGGTCGCACACTGGCTTGGGAACGATGAGGAGCATGTGCGGGATTTGGGGTTGTGAGAGTTGATTGCGCTGTTAAGGATTTTTATCGACGGTTTTTCCTTGCGCATCGGTGGGTTTCGGTGCGCCTGTTTTCGGCAGGTTGAAGGATCGCTCGGCGGTGTCATTTGGATCGCTTGAGAACTGGTGATCGCGCCAGAGCCAGCGCATCATCTCCGGGAGGATTGCTCCTCCCATGCTCTGGCCGTGCTTGTTGATGCCCCAGGCGTAACTCAAGTCGTAGCCCTTGGCGGAAAGCGCCTGCATCATGCGCACGTTCTGCAAAAACCAGTCGCGGGAGTCGTTGTAAGGTTCGCCGGGACGCTGGCCGCGGTTGTCGTTGCGCCCATCACAGAGAAACACGCGAATTGGTTTTTTATCGCTCTTGCGGATGAGATCGGGGTAGGCGTTGCCTCCGCGGATATCGACGAAGCTGCCGACATTGCTCAGAACTTTGCGGAATTCGTTGGGCCGCTGCCAGGCGACGGTGAAAGCGGCAATGGCTCCGGAGCTCGACCCGCCGATGCCGTGCTGGTCGGGGTCTTTGGAGATGTTGTACTCCTTGTAGAGCGCCGGCATCAGTTCATCCACGATTACGCGGGCGTATTTGTCATCGAGCGTGTTGTATTCGGTGACACGATTGGTGGTGTGATCGCCCCACTCGCTGGAGTTGGGCTCGGGCTGATCAGGGCGGCGGCCGGGATTGATGAAGACGCCGATCATCACCGGCAACTCACGGCGAAAGGTGAGATCGTCCATGACGTTTTGAGCGCGCACGTCGCCCTCCGGGTTCATGAAGGCCTGGCCATCGTTGTAGATCATGAGGCTGGCGGGAAAGGCGGGATCATATTGCGCAGGAACGTAAACCCAATAAGTGTGCTGGGTGCCGGGATAGGCATTGCTTAGGAGAATGAAGGGCCCGCGAATTTCGCCTTTGGGCACGCCATCCTGAGGAAGCGAGTCGGGGCCGAGGTGGTAGAAAGCGTCGGGGCCGGGAGCCTGCGAGGCGGGGGAACTTGCCACGAGGGGGCGGCTGGCGTTCGCGCCCGGAGCGGGCTGAGCAAAACTGATTAGAGGGACGGCCAACGTGGCAGCAGAGAGAAGCAATGCAAGCAACGATTTCATAGAGGCGCACAAGATACCACGCTGAAATGGCCTACGGTTTGGATTCTTGCAGGAGGACCACGTCCGAGTCGATGTGGCCTCGCAGGATGCCCAGATTTTTGCCGTCCGGCGACCAGTGGAAGGACTGGATCTGCTCGGAGGTGAAGTTTGTGATGGGGTGGCCGGGAGTGCCGTCGAGTGGCTGGATCCAGATGTTATCGACTCCGTTCTCGCGAACGGGGTAGGCGACGGATTTGCCGTCGGGAGTGAAGATGGGGCCGCCGGAGATGTGATCGTTGGCGTCGAGCAGGCGCGGATTCTTCAGGGTCGCGAGGTCGAGCAGGGCAATTTTGATCGTGCCCTCTTCTTTTTCTGGACTCAGATATTTGATTAGATAGGCCAAGGTTTTTGCGTCGGGCGAAAGGCCCATTCCGCGGCCGGTCTGGAAGGCATTGGGAACTTCGCTGCCGGGAATCGGCTCAGCTTTGGCGGAGCCGTCAAGAGGCACACGCCAGAGAGTCTGGACTCCTCGAGCAAAATAGACCCAGGGCTGATTACTGGAGCAGACGGGCGGGTATCCGAAGAAAGAATCGTGGGGGCCCTCGGTCAACTGCGTGGGGTGGGAGCCATCGGCATCGACGCGCCAGAGGGCAGTCACGTTGGTGCCGCCGTGGAAGGCCCAGGCAAAGACGATGGATTGCGAGCCGCAGGGCGCGAACGGAAAGATTCCTGCCGAGGGATCGCTCGCGAGAACCGTGGGATTCTTTCCCAAAATATCGGTTCGCACCAGGCGCGCGTAATCGGAGGTGAGAAGCGCGCCGTCGGAGGCCCAATTAAAGCTGGCGATTCTTACTCCTTCAACCGATAGAGGAGTGGCGTCGGGAGCGGTGCTGCCTGCGGCGGGCACGACATAGAAACTGCTCACTGCTTTTTGTTGAACGGTGGCGAGAGTCTTGCCGTCCGCGGAAAGGGTCAGGGTCGAGTAGGTGTTGGTGTCATGCGAGATGGGTTGCACTTGTCCGTCGGATAAGGAGATGAAACCGATCTGGATGCGGGCGAGGTCAGGACCTTTTTTGCGATAGGTGACAAACAGGCCGTCGCCAGGGGTGGACCACTGGATGGCAGTAATCTCTTTGTCGGGGAAGGTGAGAGTTTTTATTTGTCCGCTATCGACCGTGAACAGACTCAGCGCACCAAATGCGCCGTGCGGATTGTTGGGATAGGCGAGATGCTTGCCGTCGGGCGACCACACCACCCAGCGTGGAAGGAAGGTCAGAGGCTCGACGTGAAGAATCTTCTCGTCGCTGCCATCTAATTTTGAGCTGAGCAGCCAGACTTTGCCTGTCTCCGGATCATTGGCGCGGAAGTAGGCCATGCGAGTGCCGTCGGGCGAGAAGGCGATGGAGCTGTCGACATCGTTGACGATCTTGGTGGGGGTGCCTCCGAGGACCGGTGTGCGATAGATGCTGAAATCGCTGTTGATGGAGTTTTCGGCTTTGCGGAAATAAACGTAATTTCCGTCGGGCGAGAAGGTGACGTTCGGAATGCTGGCCGAGGGCGGAACGATTTGCGTGTCGCTCGCGGTCGCGATATTGCGCAGCCAGAGGCTGTTGCGGCCCTTGTCATCCATCACGGTGAGCAGGTATTTGCCGTCGGCGGAGATGGCGGTGACTACGGCTTTGCTGGAGTTGGTGACCTGCGAGATGGTGAAATTTTGAAAGGGCGTGGGCGCGGCGCGATGGAGCATGGAATACACGCCGAAGCCGGCGGCGGCGAGGACGATGAGAATGACGAGCGCGCCTCCGGCGAGACCGAGCTTGTGTTGCTTGGCGGCGGCGACTACGGCCGAACTGCTGCCGTGGCTTTGCGTGGGGTGAATGCCGCTGGCGGGAGGAGTTACTCCGCTGAGCGGCGACGACGGAGTGTCTTGCGCGATGGCGACGGGCGTCGCGATTGAACTGGCTTGAGAGATAGTGTCGGATGCGCCGGGGCCTCGGCTTGATTCGGTTTCGCGCTTGAGGCGTTTGAGATCGGCGCGCATATCGGCGGCGTGCTGATAGCGCAGGTCGCGATCCTTTTCGAGAGCCTTGTTGATGATGCGCTCAAGTTCGGCGGGGAGATCGGGATTCATGCGCGCGGCGGCGGTGGGCGCGCGATCGAGAATTTCGCGCTGGATGACTCCGGAACTTTCGCCGCGAAATGGCAACGTGCCGGTGGCCATCTCGTAGAGAACGGCGCCGAAAGAAAATAGATCGGAGCGCGCGTCTAATTCTTTGGCGCGCACCTGTTCGGGCGACATGTAGGCGACGGTGCCGAGCGCCATGCCGGGGCTGGTGAGGTGAGCTTCGATCGTGCCGGTCTGCGTCGCGTCCAGCGCGGGGCGAGATGTGGATGCGTTGACTTTGGCCAGGCCGAAGTCGAGGATTTTGGCGTGTCCGCGCTTGGTGACGAAGATATTTGCGGGCTTGATGTCGCGATGAACGATGCCTTCGGAGTGGGCGGCATCGAGCGCGTCGGCGATCTCGATGGCCAGACCGAGCGAGACGTCGGTCTCGAGCGGGCGGCCGGCGATGCGATGTTTCAGCGTGACCCCTTCGAGGAATTCCATGGCGATGAAGGCTTGGCCATCCTGCTCGCCGATATCGTAGATGGTGCAGATGTTGGGGTGGTTGAGTGCGGAGGCAGCCTGGGCTTCGCGCTGAAAGCGGGCTAGGGCCTGGGGATCGCGGGCAACCTCTTCGGGGAGGAATTTGAGGGCGACGAAGCGGCGGAGGCGGGTGTCTTCGGCTTTGTAGACAACACCCATGCCACCGCCTCCAAGCTTTTCGACGATGCGGTAGTGGGAGATGGTTTCGCCAATCATGCAGTCGCCGTATGGTAGGCGGGATGCGGGGGCAAGTCAACGAGGGGCGGGGATGGTCTCAGAGACCCCCTGTGATTGTGAATTTTGATTCGCGGGAGGCGCGTGGGGGCATGTGCTAACTGATTTCTCCCTGAAAAGCTATGGCCCCACGTTCCCCTCCATCTTCTCGACCAGGAACCGCCGAACAGCGCCTGACTTCATTCCATCAGTCGCCGTCGAGATGCAAGTAGCCGATCATGTATAACACCAGGGTCCCTATCGAAAGCGCAGTTACCACTGCCAGTATCCAAAGGCCCTCCCGGTTCGAGAATGCCTCTATGACTTTTCTCCTGCCTTTACCATAGCAATACTTGCCCATTGGAACACTGAGCCCCGAAAGATACAGTTGCCAAGGCGAGCAATACCCGTCCATGCATTTGGCGTATGGTTCCAAGTGACCGACTCGTCTCGTGATTACTTTGCGGAATCACAGTAAAGATCGAGCATTCACTGCACCAATGAAGGCGCCCGGTCTTGAACCGACCAGATCCCTTTCGCCACGCCATCAAAAGTGGAAGCCGAGCTGAGCCGTCAGCGCGCGCGGCGTCACATAGTGCGTCCCGCTAAAGGTTGAGAGAAAGTTATACAACGCGAGATTGTTGGCGATATTGATGGCGGTAAGCGTGAGGCTCCATTTGTAATGGTCGCCTTTGAACAGGTTGTCATCGCCGATCGAAGCGTCGAATAAATTGCGCGATGCGATACGCGGCGGATGGAGGTCATCGTTCTCCGCGTTCGGCGCAGGTACTCGTATGAGATTCGAGCTGAACTGCGCTGCGGGACAATTGTAAGGAAGAGGCACAGTTGGAGTTGCGCGCTGACCTGCGCAAGAGAAACCTGCCTCAGCTTCTTGATCAGCAGACAAGGGGACGCCACCGACGTTGGAGGCGATTGTGCTGATGTATCCGCCACCGGGCACGCCCAAAGCGGGAATTGAGCCTGGACAATCGTTGCCGGTATTTACGCCGAAGCATGGGGTCGCACCCGCCACCAGTCCGCTGTCGTAGCGCCAGTTGAAGCCAAACCACGGGCCTAGCTTCCAAGGTTGGTATTGGAAATGGGTCGTCTCATTAAAATGCTCGTCGTGGTCGATCCGAAACGGACCCACTGCTACAGGAGTCGCACCGGCTCCGCCGATTTGAGGAGTGAAGAAGCGCGCGGCCACGCTGGAGAAAACCATGAGCGCGGAAAAACCATGGTAGTTCGGCACGCTTATGCGTCCGGCATATCCGGGAATTTTCGAATTGTGCCACTCGATCGGAAATGTGATGGGCGTATTGCCGAGCACACTGAAATCGTAGCCATTGTGCGTGTACTTCGAGATCCACTCGCCGGAGAAGACCAGATATTTTCCAAACGCCTGCTCCAGACCCGCGTGAAATTCGTTGCGAAAGCCTGGACTCAATGGGTTCGTCGACAGCGAGGAGCAAAGCAGCAGCGGATTAAGAACAGGATTGGCGCATCCGATGCTGGAGAGAACCAGATTTTCATTGAAGGGAGATTCCAACGTGCGAGCGTAGGAAACGCGGAGGATCGTGTTCGTCTTTTTGAAGTTGTAGGCTACTCCCAAGCGAGGCTCCGCTTGGCGCGCGATGGTGATTCCATTGTAGAGGTCGCCGCGGATTCCGAGATTCAGAGCCCAGTTTCCCACCGTAACCGCGTCACGGATGTAGAGCGCGAGCTCTTTCACGTCGGTACGGCCGTCGAAGGTGTATAAGCCGCCGCCGCGCGTCAAATCGTAAGGCAGCAGGGTGGGGTTGAAATAAGGGTAAAACGCGGTGCCGGGCGCGTTCGGGTTAGAGGAAACGTTCTCTCCGAGCGTCGCAGCGGTGCATTGAGACGGGTCGGTGAAACCCGGAACAGGAACGAACGGAAATGGATTCAGCGCCGTCACCGGTGATGTGGTGATACATGGCGCATTGAAGGCGGGATCGACGATTCCGAGAGTATCGTCCTCTCGGAGAAATGTTTGTTCGTAGGTTGCGCCAGCCTTAATATTGTTGATCCCTTTGACGTAGGAGATGTCGGAACGGATTCCTGCGTTGGTGAGCGTGCGGTTCTGACCGACCGACTGTCGCTGAAGGCTCGGAGGTCCTAGATCAGAGAAAGGATCTTTGCTCGGATAATAGTTGTAGTCGTCGCGACGCACGAAGGTACCCAAGGTAAGCACTGCGTTTGTATTCACTACGCGCGTCCATGAAGGAGCGATGTTAAAGGTGCCGATCTTCGAGCGCTGGTCGGTCGGTCCAACCACATCGCCGTTGGGAGCGACTCCCCCGTAATTTTCTACGGCTGGAAGAATTCCGTTAAGGCCGTTCCACGGCGTCGCGTCTTGTGCGTCCAGAGAGTTTGGAGTCTGGAACCAGCTCCGACTGTAGCCGAGATTGAGATGGATTGAGTCGGCGGTTGAGATTTGGAAGTCGACACGATCGAATAGATTTACTTCGTTGCCGCTGTCGTGGCTTACCTCGAATTCGGGCGGATCGAGAAAACGGCCGGTGTTCAGGCCGCCTACAGAGATGAAGTTCCCCCAATTCTTTCCGCCGTAGGCGAGATCGGCGGCTAGGTTCGAACTGCCGAATGATCCATAGGAGAGAGAGACACTACCGTGAGGAGTCGTGACGCCCTGGCCCGACCGCGTCGTGGCAACGATTACAACGCTGGTCTTACCTCCATATTCGGCAGGTGGCGCTCCGGAGATGACCGACATCGATTGAATCGACTCGACAGGAAGCTGATTGGAGAAGACTTTGCTTTGCTGGTCAGTGATCGGCTGCCCGTCAACCGAAAATGAATTCTCTGCGTGGTCGCCAATCCCGTGGAAAAGCCCGTTGGAATCGGCGGCGATTCCGGGCGTGGAGAGAGTGACCAGCGCACTTAGGGGCGACGAAGCGCTCTCTAAAGGAATCCTGTCGAACGAGGACTTGTCGAGGTCCTGGTGGAAGGTCGGATCATTCTCCACCAGGTCGCCCCCGGCAGCTTCAACGTCGACGGTGGTGGAAGATCCGGTGACATGGAGACTGATCTTGACGGTTGCTGGGACTACCGATCGAATTTCAACATCCTGCGCGCTCTCGGTGAATCCCGGGGCCGATGCGCTCAGGTGATACGGGTTAAATGGCACGTTCGGAAAGCTAAAGGTCCCTTTGCTATCGGTTGTGGTGGCGCGGGCATAGCCGCTGACCGGGTTATGAATCTCCACGGTTGCATTCGCAACAACCGCGCCTGAAGGATCCAGGACAGTACCGCTAATCGATCCGGAATTTCCACCCGATTGCGCGTAAGCGCGAAGGCCGAAAGCCAAAAGGAAAACCACCACAAAAGCCGCGAAGAGCGACTTCTTGTATGAAGCCAGCATGAAATCCTCCAGAAAATGTTTTGAAAACGCCGCGAGAAAAAAGATCACAGGAGGTTCGAATCGAAAACGAACCACGCCCCGTTTAAGTTGAAATGTGATCTTCTAGGCGACAGGAGGAGGACGGACACACAAGGTGAAAGGTATGAGGCGCTGCTTCGCTACGGAGGTTTGCAGCCGGAATGCCACCAATCGACGCAATACCGGCTTGGGAGTGGGCGAAGCGACTACGGGCGCCGTCGAGTGCGCCGCGATGCACACCTGGCAAGAGGCGGACTCTCCCGCATCTGTGTGGTGGTGCATGGCAAATGCCATTGCCGACCACAATGTCAGCAACAGAGAGAGCCACGCTATGCGTTTCGAGATCGACCGCATGCCAATTTCCCCACGATGCGTTTATCGAATCTACACCGAAACAAGAACCGAATGCAATGAGAAGTGGGTTACAACCTCGGAAACTATGCGCTGGTCGGCGAAGAATTCCCAGTCACTCATTGACACAATGTCCATTTCGCGGGTGGCTAGTTCTAATTGCGCTTACAGCGCCCACGCCCAAAGATCTCTAAACAATAGGCACCTAGCGTTTATCGACAGGTCCATTAACAATTAAAACATTCTGGCCCGGAAAACAGGCAATTCCGAAATCATCCGAAGGCATTTTTGGGGAATTTCTGTTTCTGTCCGAACCGATTTGTAGGCGTTGGCATCCAAGAGACTGAACCGGCAGACCGGACGGGAGCCTTCGACCTCGGCTCTCGGAAACATCCTTCTTTTCTGGTTTGCCCGCAAATTAACTTCAGGAGAATTCCATGAATAAGAAACCTGTCTCCAGCAATTCGCACAAGGCATCGGCGCAACCGCGCTTTCATCAGTCGGCACGCGAACTCCAGGCATTTGGCACGGTGACCAGCATGCAGCCGTTGCAGCTCGAAGAGCCCGTGCGGTTGGAAATGACCGAGCAACTTAATCAACTGTTGGCCGACACGATGACGCTGCGGGATCTATATAAGAAGTCGCACTGGCAGGTATCGGGCGCGACTTTCTATCAACTTCATCTTCTTTTTGACAAGCATTATGGAGAGCAGAGCGAACTTGTCGACACGATTGCGGAGCGCATCCAGTTGCTGGGCGGAATCAGCATTGCGATGGCTCCGGATGTGGCGGAGACGACGAAGATTCCGCGGCCGCCTAAGGGGCGCGAAGAGGTTCCGGTGCAGTTGTCGCGTCTGCTGGACGCGCACGAGATCATCATCGAGCATTGCCGCGAACTGGCGGAGCGAGCGGACAAGCTAGGCGATGCTGGAACGAATGACGTAGTGGTGAGCAATGTGCTGCGGACTAATGAATTGCAGGTATGGTTCGTCAGCGAGCATCTGGTCGAAGCGCCGCTCGTCGAGGCGGAGCGGGAGACGGCGTAAATAATTCGAGCGCGAGATTTTGTCATCCCTGGCGAAGGGACGGTGTTGCAGCTTGCGGTGAACTGCAGATCCCTTGCTTCGCTCGGGATGACAATTTTTTTGGGGGTCTCTCATTTGGGCAGACTCCCAGTCGCGGAATCCGGACAGGGACAACAACACGGTTAGTGTCGGGCGGACAGAATGTGGAGGATCTGCTGGAGTTCGTGACGCAGGACGGCTACGTTAGCGACGGGATTCACGGGGAAAGGCAGCGCGGTCTGGCTGCGCTCTGACTTGATTTCTTCGCGCAGCTGCGCGCGCGCGCCGGCGATGGTGAAGCCGTCTTCATAGAGAAGCTTCTTGATGCGGACGACGGACTCAACGTCGCGCTTGCGATACATGCGCTGGCCGGTGCTGCTTTTCACGGGTTTAAGTTGAGGGAATTCGGTCTCCCAGAAGCGCAGCACGTAGGCGGGGAGGCGGCACAGGCCAGCCACTTCGCCGATGCGGAAATAGAGCTTGTCGGGAATAATGATTTCGGGATTACGGGACGCTTTTTTGGTCGCCTTCTTGCGGAGGGTCATGGGGGACGCTTCCGTCACTCCTGTATAGGCGTTTTAGCACGAGCCTCGCCTTGGGGACAAGCCCCAAAAGGGCAGAGAGGGCGCGGCGGTGGGGTTTTGGGCAGGGATGTATCCAAGATCGGGGGACATGGCGGGCCACTTCTCGAAAAACGCGAGAAGTGGCGCACACTACACTGGGTTGGTTCCGATAGGGTCAAAAGCAAAATCAAGGGCAGCGGGCGAGGGCGCCCGCTCCACTTTAAGATCAACGGCAGCGGACAGGGTGTCCACTCTACGTTGCAGACCGATGCTCGTGAGTCATGCTGCTGGCCGCATGTCTTTCACGTTGCTGGGATGAACTACCTTCGGTTTCACGCCAGAAACGGATCCCGCCATCGCTGCCAACCATCCGAGGAAAAGGGCAACGAAAGCAAACCATCCCGAGTATCCGACAAAGCTGGGAAGATTTGCGCCGCGAGCTGAGAATCCGGCTCCTGGGAGGAGTCCGGTAAACACTAAGCGGCCGGACATCGTGAGCACCATAACCGCGGATAGCGAAAGACCGAACATAACCAAGCCGTGGACCAATGCCTCAGATCGGCCGTCGAGCCCGGCAAGCTTTCCTGTCTCACGACCAGCTACATACATGGCAATGAGTGTCAGGATCACAGCCCAAATTCCCATGCCGACACTCATACTCGGCTCGGCAGCCGAGGTCGTTGCACTGGAAAAGATCGCAAAACCTAGAAAGCCAAAAACTGACCAGATCGCGATGAATGTAAACAATCCAGCCCAAATCGCACTCCAGTCCAAACTGCTTCTTCGGAAGGAACGAGTTTCAGGTTGATAGGTAATATCTGCCATTTTTCTACCCCCTTTGTAAAACTTTCCCTAATTAGTTCGATGAAGAGCGGGGGAAGTTCGATGCCATGGCATGGGAACCGCGGCGCCGTTTTTGAAGTCGAGTACGGTAATCACTGTAACTGCGCACCGGGATGCGAAGGCGGCGACCGAGATGGAAACGGAGAGGTGAAAACTGATTGCCACGAGACGCGAAAATGCCCGGGATTCTCTCGAATCTCGGGCACCGTTTAACTCAGAGATCGTTACCAGACGAGCTGGTCGTTACCTAGACAGCGGTAACGTTCTCCGCTTGCCAGCCTTTGGGGCCCTTGGTCACGTCGAACTGCACGGTTTGGCCTTCTTGCAGGCTCTTGAAGCCGCCAGCTTGAATAGCGGAGAAATGCACGAAAACGTCTTCGCCATTTTGACGGCTGATGAAGCCATAGCCCTTGGCGTCGTTAAACCACTTCACTGTTCCTTGTTCTGCCATTGTAAATGTTCCTATTCTTGTTACTTGATTGAAATATGCTGAGGTGATTCGCTGCTGAAGAGGGGGTGACGCTGGTTGGCGGTACCATCCTGCAAGTGCATGTGAGTCAAACTTAGCAAGTACAGTGTAGCACGATACCAGTCAGCAGTCTAGCGCGAAAACACCCGTCCTTGAATGGTTAAGGATTTACTGTCTGCGTCAGCGCCGCGGAACTTCCTGCAAAATCGGCAGAACCATTGTAGGTGGCCGTGATGGTGGTTGTGCCCTTGGGCAGCGAGTTCGTCGAAATGTCGGCGTGGTCCCCGGTAAGTGGAACGGTGCCCAGCGTGGCGGAACCGGCGGTGAATGTCACCGTGCCGCTGGAGCGGAGATTCGTCGAAGATGTCACGGTTGCCTTGAAGGTGACGTTTTCGCCTGACATTGAGGGATTGTGCGAAGAGGCAATCGCGGTCGTGGTCGTTGCCGGATTTACTGTTTGAGTCGCGGTGCCGGTGCTGGTGAGGTTGTTTGCGTCTCCGAGATATTCGGCGGTGATTGAGTCGGTGCCTACGGGAAGGTCTTTCCTGGTTAGGGTGGCGACGCCGGTGGAGGGGTTAACGACGGCGGTTCCGAGAAGGGCTGTGCCATTGAGCAGCCTGATCTTGCCGGTCGGATTTGGACCCGTCCAATAGGACACTACGGAAGCGGTGAGGGTTACGGCGGCGGCGTAGCTGGATGGATTGGGAGCCGAGGTCACGCTGGTTGTGGTGGGCCACTTATCAACGACCTGCACAATCCTGGCAGAACTGGGATTCCAAGGCCTCTCCGGATAAAATGTGGCCGAGATGTTGTGCGATCCGGCGGTCAAGGAAGTGGTGTCGAGCGTCGCCGTGCAGCTGACGTTTAAGTAGACGGATCCGATCTGATTGTGCTCATCATAGAAGTTGACAACTCCGTTGCATCCATAATTCTGTTGACCTCTACACGTAGGAGCTTGATAACTCGTCGACGTGAAGGTGATGTCCAGTGTGGTCAAGGAAGGCGAACCCGAGGTTAATAACGTTGTACCTGTACGGCAAGGTCCGGCAGGGCCTACGTCGAGGGGCGAAGCGCCAGCGATGCTGGTTGAGGCGGGATCGCTCTCGACAACCTGCTTCACCGTTCTCGAAGCGGGTCGGTGAAAAGCATCGCCGGGATAGCTGGCCTCGACGGCGTATGTCCTGGCTTCAGAAAAAGATGTAGTAAAGGTCGCCACGCCATTTGTAGTTGTGGTCGTCCCCAGGTTGGCCTTGCCCCGGGAGAATGTGACCGGAGAACCGTTAGGAACGGAGCTGCTTGCGGTAAGCGTGGCGGTCAAGGTTACGGGCTGATTGACTTGCGATGGGCTGGGCGACGATGCAACCCCGATAGTCGTGGTAGCGAGGAATTCGTTCAACATGACGCCCACTGAGAAGTCAGCGGAGTTCACCACTGCGATGTCGGGTCTGCCGTCACCGTTCAGGTCCGCGACTGCTACGGCTTCTGTGTCGGGTTGGCCGGAGATGTAACGGATGGGTGCTTGGAAGGTTCCGTCGCCGTTGCCGGGCAGCACGCTTAGTTCGCCTTTTCTCGCTTTACCGGGAGGGTTCTTCGCCCACGAATTAGCTACGACTAGATCGGGATGGCCGTCGCCGTTTAGGTCGCTAATGGCGACCGACACAGCATAAGCGCCGCCCGAGTCGTAAACGCCGGCGCTCTGGAAAGTGCCATCACCATTGCCCAGCAGCACGCCCACCCTAGCAGTGAAGTCTCCGCCGCAGCCGCTGCCCGGGCATGAGTCGACCACAACGATATCCGGGTAGCCGTCGCCGTTCACGTCGCCGATCGCGACCGACGTGGCCCAATCCCCGCCCGAGGCGTAGCTGACGGGAGCTTTGAAGGTGCCGTCGCCATTGCCCAGCAAGACGCTCACTTCCCCGGGGACTCCGCCAGGACAGAGGTATCCATTAATGGTGCAGTTGGCTACAACCAGATCGGGATAGCCGTCGTGATTCAAGTCCGCGACCGCGACCGCGGTGGCAGTTATCCCGCCGGAGTTGTAACTGACGGGCGACTGGAAAGTACCATCGCCGTTGCCGAGGAGCACGCTGACTTCGCCTGGGATATTTCTTCCGCTGCCCTGGTTGCAGCCGGAATAGACCCGACACTCGTTGGCCACGATGAGATCTGGCTTACCGTCGCCGTTTACGTCGGCGACTGCGACTGACGAGGCAAAATATCCAGCCGTGCTGTAACTGACCGCCGGTTGGAAGGTGCCGTCGCCATTGCCCAACAGCACGGCGACTACGCTATTGACGCCGCAACCGCTTTCCGGGCATCCGTCGGCAACGACTAGATCCGGCTTGCCGTCGCCATTCACGTCCGCTATGGCGACCGTCGAGGCAGAGGATCCGCCCGTGCCATAGGTGACCGCTGCTTTGAACGAGCCGTTACCGTTACCCAGCAGAACGCTGACGCCGCTTCCGGCGACGACCAGATCGGGATAGCCGTCACCGTTCAGGTCTGCGATGGCGATGGACTCGGGAAGGTTCGCGCCCGAGCCGTAGATTGCCGTCTTCCCAAACTTTACCAACAGATCTGACATCGCTGCAGCCGGCTGTGCGGCTGGGGGCGAATTCTGAGCGTTGGCAATTGCGTTCGGTTGATTGGCATGGGCTATCGGATTCGACTGTGCCGCGGCCAGCAGGATCAGGAAAGTGGCGAAAGCGCAAACGGCGAGTGAACAGACGAAGCGGAGAGATTTCATGAGACCTCCAATCCAGAAAGCACGCCGTGGGAATCGTAGGGTGAACCGAACTTGGCCCGGTGACACGGGGGAGAGTGTACCTTTTTAGGCGATGCGATTATGCCCTTGGCGACGGGGAGCGTCAAGGCGAAATCGGAATGTGGCGCATCGTAGCGGCCTTTGACGCGACTCTTGCCTGGAGGACCGAAGTGGCACAAAATAAACATCAGATATTTGATGATTGCCTTCCTGACGCTCGAGCTTCGCATCGAGGCGGCGCACTCGCTTAAGGACAAGCGGCAAGTTACGCGCAGTCTTAAGGACCGGTTGCGATCATCGTTCAATGTGTCGGTGGCAGAGCTTGATCCGAGCATGCTATGGAATCAGGCGACGATTGGGGTGGTCAGCGTTTCGCATTCGCGCGATTATCTGGACGGTCTGATGAAGAACGTGGAGCGGGCCGCTTGCCGGATTGCTAATAATGCGGGGGCCGAGGTTACGGACTCTTTTGTTGAGTTTCTGTGAAGGCCGATTGCTGTGTGTTCAGCCTTTTGATTGGACGCGACGCGTGAAGATTACAGCCGGAGTGAAAAGGGGGATGAGGGCCGGAATCCGCGCACACCACAACACGGGCTTGGCGATCAGAAAGGCAGCGGCAACGTCGAGGGCCGCGACCAGAAGAATCAGAATAGCCATTCTTAGCGCGCAGGAACGAACGGGTAGAATCTCCATGAGGGCCCCTCCTCGTGACCAACCGGATATAGTTTACCGCAATTCCTATAGCCTTCCGCGGTTAATCAATACGATTGGCCATGAGTTCATAGCCACCACCTGGCCAAGCCCACGCTCCGGCGTACGATCGCCCATCGTCGCTGAAGGTACCGACGAAGCGATTGTCAGAATTCTTTTTCATGAACCAGATTGTTAGTTCTTTACCACGCAGTTCGTAGACATAATCGAGCGTCAGCCCGTCCAAGAAGCTATAAAAACGCGTCCACACGTCTTCGGACGGTTGCTCGCCGATCCGATGCAGGTTCCCGATTATTTCGATACCCTTGATGCGCCGACCGAAAGCCATCAAGTCAACGTGTTGGATGAGGAACCGTCCACCTTCCGTCCACTCGTAGCGAATTACGCCTTCGATACCACTGCTCAATTTCCACGTGCCTGCGAGGGCATCACCGATACGTTTGAGGGCGGCAGATGTGCCGGCATCACGCGGGTTCGTCTTGCTCATACGTTAGGCACGTCCTTTCACCGGGGACTCCGGCCAAGACTTTTCTCGATTCTGGGACACCCCCGGAGGTGTGGATTTTACAACGGCCGATCGCTCCGGGTCAGTAGCCTTTCTGGTATTCTTATTGGTTTTCTTTCACGAGGTGTGCGGTGGAGCATCGTGGCCAGAAATATCATCGCGAGCGGCTGAGCGAGGCGATCCGCGAGGAGATTGAAACCATTCTTGAAGGGGAGTTGCGCGATCCGCGGATTGGGCTGGCTAGTGTGACGTCAGTGATGATGGCGCAGGATTCGCGTTCGGCCCGCATCATGGTGAGCGTGGCGGGCGATGATGCCGAGGCGGAGCGGACGCTAGAAGGACTAGCGGCGGCCCGGAACTATGTGCGGCACGAACTGGCGGAAAGACTGCGGTTGCGGCGGCCTCCGGAACTTTATTTTCAGGTGGATCGCGCGGACCAGTTGGAGAGCCGGGTGGATGAGTTATTGGGACGGGCGAAGAAGCGGGCGCGGAAGAGTGCGGAGCCGGGAGCGTGAAAGCGCGTTGTTCACATGCACGCGAGTTCAAATGCATAGGTCCTTCGCTCCGCTCAGGATGACACCTTTAAATACAAGGATTTTTCTGGATACGAGGCTGGGAACTTAGGGTTGATTGCTGAGAACATTCGATGTTGGAGCGGGTTCTACAGGAGATTCGGGGGCGTCGCCGGTTTGTGGTGACGTCGCATGCCCGGCCCGATGGCGATGGCATTGGGTCAGCGCTGGCGTGCGGGCAGATCCTGCGGGTGATGGGCAAAGAAGCAGAGGTGGTGATGCACGACGGCGTGCCGCGTATCTATCAGAACCTGCCTTTTGCGGATCGCGTGGTGCAGGCGGATGCGGTTCCCGAGAACGATGCGGTAATTCTGCTGGAATGTGACGGCGTGCAGCGTACTCAACTGGCCGGGCTGGAAAAATGCTTCCTCATTAATATTGATCATCACGCGAGCGGCCGCAATTTCGCTAACATCAACTGGATCGATTCGGAGGCGATGGCTACGGCGGAGCTGGTTTTTCGTTTGGCGCGGCTGGCATGCGTTCCGGTGGATCGCGACATTGCCACATGCCTTTATACGGCGCTGATGACGGATACGGGGAGCTTCATGTTTGTGGGCACGAACGAGCACACTTTCACGGTGGCGCGGGAGTTGGTGCTGGCGGGAGCGGATCCGGCGCTGTGTGCGCGGCACATTTACTTTGGCCATTCGACGGCGAAGATGCGGCTGCTGGGCGCGGCACTGTCGAATCTGCACCGCGAAGGAGCGATGGCCTGGATTTGGGTGACACAGGAACAGATGACGCGGCTGGGCGCGCGCGAAGAAGATTGTGAGGGTTTGGTCAACTACGCGCTTTCGATTGCGGAAGTGCAGGTGGCGATTTTTTTTCGCGAGCTTCCCGATCAAAGATTCCGCGTAAGCCTCCGCAGCAAGGGAGAAGTAAATGTCTCGACCGTTGCCGAATCTTTTGGCGGCGGCGGCCACAAATGCGCCAGCGGCTGTTCGATCGACGGGCCGCTGGCGGTGGCTGTGTCTCGGATAGTCGAGCGTTTGCGGGCGGAGTCAGGGGCGATAAAGGCGGATTGAGGGACCAGTTTTTCGTCGTTCGTCGTTCGCGAGGCAAGACCTCGCGAATGCGGTTTCGAGCGGTTCCGTTCACCACAAATGAATCCAGGAATAAGTCCGCGAAGCCGCACTGACTTGTTGTTGCTGATGGCGTTTTGCGGATTTCTTTTCTTTTATGGGCTCGGGGCGTTTGGGCTGGTGGGTGCGGACGAGCCTCGATATGCGCAAGTGGCGCGCGAGATGCTCGAGCGGTCGGATTGGGTTACGCCTACGCTACTCGGCAAGCCGTGGCTGGAGAAGCCGCCTCTCTATTACTGGGAAACGATGGTTGCGTTTCGGGCCTTCGGAGTGAATGACCGGGCGGCGCGGCTGCCGGGAGCGTTCGATGCTGCGCTGCTGGTTGCGGCGATTTACTTTTTTTTGCGGCGGTTTCGGCCAGGCAGCGAAATGGACGGCGCGCTGATCGCGGCCAGTTGTGTCGGCATGGTTGGATTTGCTCATGCAGCGGCAACGGACATGCCATTGGCTGCGTGTTTTTCGATTGCGCTGCTGGGGTGGTATGCGTGGTATGAGAGCGGGCGGCGCGCGTATCTTAGCGCGTTTTATATTTTTGTCGCGCTGGGAACTTTGGCCAAGGGGCCGGTTGCGCCGGCATTAGCAGCAGTGATTATCTTTCTTTTTGTGGGTTTGAGGCGTGACTGGCGCGCGGTCGTGCGTACGTTGTGGAGTCCCGGCATTCTCCTCTATTTGGTTGTGGCGCTCCCCTGGTACGTTGCGGTTCAACTGCGCAATCCGGAATTCTTTCGGGTCTTCATTCTTGAACACAATCTGGCGCGATTTTCTGCGAACGTCTATCACCATCCGCAGCCTTTCTGGTTTTATCTGCCGGTATTCTTGCTGGCGATGATGCCCTGGACGGTAGCGCTGATCGTGGCCGTGTGGGAGCGGGTTCGGCTGATTTGGGTGGAGCGGAAAGAGGCCTTCTCGAGCACGGAAGATTCGTGGGCGCTTTTTCTGCTGCTCTGGACGCTGGTGCCGGTTTTGTTTTTCAGCGCTTCGCAATCAAAGTTGCCGGGGTATATTTTGCCGGCGGTCCCGGCGGGAGCGCTGCTGGTGAGTGAGTTTATTGCCGGGCGACGCAGTGGTAGTGGTAGTGGTACTGGTGACGACAAGAGATTTTCGTTGCTCTTCGCGGTTGCTCACGGTGCTGCATGCGGGGCGTTGATTTTCGTTGCCCTTTCGGCGTCGTCGGTCGCAATCAGGCATCATCTCGTGGGGGGCAGGTCGACATATGTTGCTGTCGGAATCGCCGCAGTGTTCGCATTCGCTATCGGCGGCGCGCTATTGTCGCGCAATGGAGTGCGGCTGATGGGCAGGGTTACGATGTTTGCCGTAGTAGTTAGTGTAGCCGCTGTGATTCGTTTCGCTGCGCCAGCGATCGACGCTACGCAATCGGCACGTCCGATTGCCGAGAGTATTCAGGGTTTTTCGCGGGAGGTGGTTCCGGTTGCCCTCTATCACGTCCATCGCGAGCAGGAATATGGGCTGGAGTTTTATCTCAATCGCGCGACGGAGAAGTACGAGGACGGAAGTATTCCGGCAGAGGCGCATGTGCTGGTTGCCGCTCAAGGTTCACAGGTGGATGTTGCCAAAATCGTTGCTGGACGCCGAGTATCATATTTAACCAGCATCCCGGCGCAGAAGCTGGGTTTGTATTGGGTGGGGAAGTAGCAAGGTTTCAGAGTTGCAAAGTTTCAATGTTTCAGAGCAAAAGCGCGGGGAATGTGAGCATCAGATTGAGAACGCTTTGAAACCTTGAAACTCTGAAACCTGAGTTCACCATGGAAATTCTCGATCTCCGACATTTCTCTTCCGCTGATCTTCGGCCGTTGCTGGAAGATGAGATCGCCATGTGGGGGCGGCTGCTCTCGTGGGACTACACGACATCGGCGGAGATGATTTTGCGCTACATGGATGCGAAGATTCTGCCGGGGTACGCGGCGATCGAGCGAGGCAACATTTTTGGATATTCGTTTTTTGTGTATGAGCAAAATAAGGGTGTGATTGGAGATCTTTTTGTGCGTAACGGCGGGCGCGTCGGTGGGTCGCGTGACGGCGGTGGTCACGAGATTAGCCGTCACGAGGTAGAAGAGAAACTGCTTACCCATGTCATCGAGACGCTGCAGCAGTCGCCGGGCGTTCATCGGGTGGAGGCGCAGTTGCTGGCGCAGATGACGGGCGAAGTGGCGCGGCCGTTTGTGCAGCAGGGATTCAGCCGGCATCCGCGGGTGTTTATGAATTTTGATATCGGAAAGCATCCGCAGACTTCTTTGGTCAATATGCCGGCGTTGCCGGCGCAGTTTGAAATTCGTCCGTGGGCGGAGGCGGAATATCAGTCGGCGGCGGCGCTGATTACGGCGGCGTATCGCGGGCACGTCGACTCGGAGATTAACGATCAGTATCGGACGCTGACGGGGTCGCTGCGTTTTTTGAATAACATTGTGCGGTTCCCTGGGTGCGGGACGTTCGATCCGCAGGCTTCGTTTGTGATTCACGAGCGGAGAACGCGGACGCTGGTTGGATTGATTCTTTGTTCGCAGGTCAGGCCCGATGTGGGACACATCACGCAGGTATGCGTGCTGCCGGAATACCGGTCGGCGGGACTTGGCGAAGGGATGATGGCGGCGGCGACGCGAAATCTGCGGGGGCGGGGATTTCGATTTATTTCGCTGACGGTGACGGAGGCGAATGATCGAGCGATTGCGCTTTATAAGCGGATTGGGTTTGAATCGGCGCGGGTGTTTGATGCGTTTGTTTGGGAGGGGTGAGCCCGCTTGGCCACGAATCTATGGCGCCTGCAAAAACAGTTCCGCCGCCCTTACCCACGGCGGCGCTGGCCGCAGTCGACGATCAAGCTGAGGTGGCATGGAGTCGTAGCAGACCAA
Source organism: uncultured Acidobacteriaceae bacterium (assembly GCA_963822025.1). GTDB lineage: Bacteria > Acidobacteriota > Terriglobia > Terriglobales > Acidobacteriaceae > Acidiflorens. Next base: position 113,505 of record CAWGFW010000008.1, read on the forward strand.
GAATATCCACTTGTCATCGGGGTTGCCATCGCACAGGGCTCGGCTCGTCGTTGACGTCCGCCGCCCCGGAGCTGATCCGGTAATTCTCTTAGAGTACAGAGAGCCGAAGGTCAATCCATCATATTGTAGCCTTCGCTCCGCCCCTTTCCTGAGGTCGCTGCAAGGGTTGCAGCCGCCAGGGCCGGGGACCGGGTCCGCATTGGCACTCATCGCCACCGCCATCGCCGCCGTCACAATAAGGATTCGGCACTGAAACCGGCACCTGGCTAGTGCTGTTACATTGCGGATTCGTGCCGGAGCACGTAAAGGTTTCGTACACTATGTGATCCATTCCGGGGCCGTCGTCAAATTCGACGGTATTTAAGCTGTTGCTTTTGCACCCGTACGGGTAGCCGCATTCCGCAGGGGACGAAGAGAACGTCTCGCAGACCTGGTCTTGCGCCGCCGAACCGACTGTGACGAGCATAAGAACCACAAGGCAAAGTGAAAACGTCAAGGAGCGAGTCATCAGATCCTCCCGAGACGAATCAAGTTTCTCCGAACCCACCGCGCGGCAGTCTCAGTTGGGCGCGGAAAGACCGTTGAATTCATCAAACGAGATAATGTTGTACTTTCCGGGGATACTTGTGTCGGGCCGATAGTAAACCCGCCAAGCCCACTTGGTTCCGTCATCAAAATACACGGTGGTGAGGCCTACGACACATGTCGTTACACTCGACAGCGACTGCCTGTTCTGAATCATTGACTTGACGCCTTCGAAGTGGTCGGCGCCGAGACGGCTGATTACAGGCACGGTCACCTCTTCACCAGGCTCCACAAGAATCGGATCGCGAACAGGCTCGTCAAGCCTTCGGCCAGTGCGGCCCGAATATCTCCCGTGCTCAGGTGTTTGGCCGATCGAGCTTTGATCGCCGACCGTGGGATGGGCCTGCGATCCGTCCCCTGTCTCCGGAAAATTAACCTGAACGGTTACGGAAACGATTTTTTTCTTGGTGAGGTTCTTAATCACGACCGAGAGGTTCTTGAACCATTCATCGCCATCCTGGAAAGGAACACCGGGCTTAACCTCCACGTTGGCTTCCATTATGCTCACGATCTTGACCGGATCTTTGGGGAACGACCGCTCAAGTTGAACTGTTCTGGGAGCAGTCGTTCCTCCATCCTCCGCGAAGACAACGTCCCCGGCCACACGGTGGAGAGCCAACGGATAGAGAGACAACAGGCAGAGAAGACACGAAACACGCAAAGATAACCGCCGCAAAGAACTAAGTATTCCAACCACCTTGCGATCGGAAATTCCCGGTAACCTAGGCAAAGTATTGCTGACGACGGCTGCTTATCAATCGACGACGCGCAAACGCAGTTCAGAGATGCGAAAAAACCTCCGCCCGCCCTTCCCCGTGGCGGTGCGGAGGATTTGAGTTGGAAACCGGAGTCTCGATGCACAAACCGTCGCGAGCCACGGACCCACTAATCTCAGTTGGATACAGCACAGTGCCGAGGGGGCAGGCGGTGAATCCAAGCCAAGCTGGCTTCCACTTCCTAAAACGAGAATGGGGTATGATTCCCTTCAGTTTTGGCAGAAAAAAGATTTTGGGCAGACGAAGTCCTTTGCCAACCGAGATGGTGGCGCACCACCTAACCAGCGACGGCGGCGGAACGAGCGCCGGGGTGGCCTGCCAATAGTTTGGCCATGGCCTCGGCGTCGGCCGGGCGGGAGAAGAGGTATCCCTGGGCCATCTCGCAACTGAGCTGCTGAAGTAAAGTGATATGCTCCTTGGTTTCAGTGCCTTCGGCGACGACCTGCAAACCGAGATTGTGGGCAAGCATGATGATGATGCGCACAATCTCGCGGCTCTCCGGATCGCTGTCCATGTGCGAAATAAAGGCGCGGTCGATCTTGAGGGTGTCCACGGGAATGCGGCGCAAACGGCTGAGTGACGAATAGCCGGTGCCAAAATCATCGATGCTCAGGCGGATGCCGAGGGCTTTCAGTTGGGCCAGCACATGACCGGATTTTTCCGTATCGCCCATGGCGATGGTTTCTATAATTTCGAGGCGCAGACAGGAGGGATCGACTCCGGTCTGCTCCAGGCATTTGCGAATGCCGCTGGCGAGATCGGGCTGGGCGAATTCGCGAGACGTGATGTTGACGCTCATGGTCAGCGGTGGAGTGGAAGGAAACTGCGACTGCCAAGCGCGGAGTTGTAGGCAGGCTTCGCGCAGCAGCTGCTGATTCATGGGGATGATGAGCCCGATTTCCTCGGCAACCGCAATGAAGTCGATCGGCGAGAGCACGCCCTCCGGGCGTTGCCAGCGAGTGAGAGCCTCGAAGCCCACAATCTTGCCAGTCCGCAAGGACACAATGGGCTGGTAGTAAACCCGAAATTCACCATGATCGAGGGCCTTCCGCAGGTCGGTTTCGAGGCGCAGGCGTTTCAGGGCATTGGCGTGCATGGCCGTGTCCGACACCTCACAACGGGCCCTTCCAGTCCGCTTGGCACGGTACATGGCGATTTCGGCATCGCGCACCAGATCCTCGGCCTGGGTGTGAGGGCTGGTGCTGGAAGCAATCCCCATGCCCGCAGAAATAACTATTTCCTGCTGGTTTACCAGAAAAGGAGCTGCCAGTTCGGCTTGCACGCGTTCGGCGACGCGAACGGCTTCAATAGGATCTCGGAGGTCATCAAGCAGAATGGCGAATTCATCGCCGCCGAGGCGGGCCAACGTGTCGTCGTTGTTGAGGTTGACAGGGAGAACGTCGGGCGCGACGCTCGGGCGCGTACGCGCGACTACGTCGGCTCGCCGTACGGAATCCCGCAATCTCTGCGCGACTTGAATGAGCAGTTCGTCACCGACAGTGTGTCCCAGACTGTCATTAATGATTTTGAATTCGTCCACATCAATCAACAACACCGCGAAGTTGTAATTCGCGTGCCGTTTAGAGAGAGTCAGGGCATGTTGCAAACGATCGACAAAGAGAGATCGATTCGGCAGGCCGGTGAGCCCGTCATGAAATGCGTTGTGGGCCAGCATCTCCTCGGCTCGCTTCCGTTCGGTGATGTCACGGTTCACGATGACCAGTTTGCCGGTCTGCCCTTTAGCATTCAGAATCGCGCACGCGGTGGACTCCAGAGTGCGCCACGAACCGTTTTTGTGGCGTATACGGTACTCCACCCTCTGTCCCTCGCCGGTCATGCGAGCCTTTTCCGCTGCTTGAAAAACCCGCGGACGATCGTCGGGATGAATTTGCTCGGTCGACGAACTGGCTTTCAGCTCTTCGGGTGAATACCCCAGAACCTTCTGATAGGCAGGGCTGTTGTACAACCGGCGACCCTCGCTGTCGACCAGCGCGATCATATCGGCGGCGTTTTCGCTGATCAGTTGAAAGAGCTGATCTCGCTCGAGGAGCTGGCGTCGAATGCGTTGGAGTTGCAGGTGCTGATAGACCGCGTAGAAGTCGAAAAGCAAGACGAGAGCGGCCAGCCCGCGCACCCATTCTCGGAGATCAAACCAGTAACTAGCGTCGCTTTCCCGGCCAAACCAGGGGAAGGTGAACGAGATGATCCCTAAGGTTAACGCCAGGGTGACCGCAACGGCGAAGCCCCACAGCCACCACTCCCGGCCTTCGATCCGGGTCACCTCGATCGGAATCACTTCAGGGCTGTTCTGGCTTACCTGTTGGAATGCTTGCTGATCCATGCGGCCGACTGTGCTCCCCGCCATTTCCCAAATTCTAGTCTGTGCACCTTGGTTAGGAAGAGTTACGAAAGGAGGCTGTTCGTCCTATACCGGCGTTCGGCGCGCTAATTGCCCGCGAGAGCCGCGGGAGAATGTGCACCAAGACTTACTGGCGCAGGAGGTTCCTGGCTATAAAGAAGACATTGGCCGGCCGTTCCGCGAGACGGCGCATGAAGTAGGGATACCACTCAGTGCCGAAAGGGATGTAGACGCGCATTCCCCAGCCATCTTTGACCAGGCTCTGCTGGAGATCGCGGCGGATGCCGTGGAGCATTTGGAATTCGAAGGCGTTGCGGGGGAGGTTTTCGCGGATGGCAAAGGCTTTGGCCTGGTTGATGATGGCCTCGTCGTGGGTGGCCAATCCATGGTAGACGCCGCTCTTCATCAGCGTCTTCATCAGCTTGACATAGCTGGCGTCGACCTCGGCCTTCTTCTGGAAGGCGATCGACTCGGGCTCTTTGTAGGCACCTTTGCAGAGGCGTATGCGGATGCGCTTGCTGAGCAGTTTGTCGACATCGGCCTCGGCGCTGCGCATGTAGGACTGGATGACGGTGCCGACTGAATCCTCGTTGCCGGGAGCGCGGTGCAGTTCGTGTACGAAGTTGAGAGTACGCTCGGTATAGGCGGAGCCTTCCATATCGACGCGCACGAAGTTTCTGGGCGACATGCTGGCGGCTTTCGCCACGAGGCCGCGGACGATTTCGTAGGCTAGCTTCTCGTCGACGTCGAGGCCCATGTGGGTGAGCTTGAGGCTGATGTTGGCGTTGAGTTTTTGGGCGGCGATTTCGTCGAGCAGATTGTGATAGAGGTTGGCGCTGGCGCGGGCCTCGTCGGCGTTGGTGACGTTTTCTCCGAGGTTGTCGATGGAGACGCTGGCTCCGAGCTGATTCATGGCAGCGGCGGCACGGATAGCGTCGGAGACTTTAGTGCCGGCGACGAATCGGGCGCTGGTGCGCTGGCCGAAGCGGGAGCGTTCGGCGACGGCGCGCAAGGAACGGCTCTCAGAAAGGGCGATGAAGGCTGCCCTTAGCATGGAGCGCCGGGTTGTTGCGGATCGGATTGTGGCGGATTGCAGCTACCAGAGACGATCATTCTTGGTGGCTTGGCATTACAGTATTTTTTACCACAAATGCGATTGTTTCGGCTGACCGAAGATGTATAACAAACGCCAGTCGAGAACTATAGGGATGGCAGGAATGGGACAGCCAAAGTTTTCGCTCGCCTCGACGTGGAAATGGGACATCGCCGTGCTGCTATTAGCCAGCGCGGGAGTCCTGTTGATCTGGAGACCGGCTGCCCGCCCTGTAAAAGTAGAACTGCTTCCCTTCACGGATTCGCCTCCGGCATGGAATGGATCCTATCCGTATCTCATCATCTCTCCAGTTGATATCGGGTCCGGTCACGTCACCTTCAAGAGTTCCGTTCTGCTTGTCAAACCGACGGTTCGCCACGACTCGCCGATCGATGAATTTCAGGTCGACTTGCATTCGGGAATGTTTGTGCTCCGCCAGTCTGACCTTTTCGTTTCCGACGTTATGCCTTTGTCGCTGACCCGAACATATCGAGGTTGGGATTACGAGAAAAGAGCGAGAGACTTTGGCGTCGCAACGAACCACCCCTACGACATTTGCACGACAGGCACTCGATTTCCATACACCTATACGGACCTGAACCTCGAAGACGGTCGCCAGATTCATTTTCCTCGAGTTTCTAAGGGCACCGGGTACGCCGATGCGGTCTTCCGGCACGATGCGACTGCATCCGAATTTTACGGAGCTCAGATCGCGTGGAATGGCGACGGCTGGACTCTGGATTTCCGCGACGGCCGACGCTTTCTTTTGCCAGAGGCGTACCACGCTAAGACTTTTGCGCAAGGCGCTCCCTACGAGATGCGGGATGCTGAGGGTCGTCGCATTCAGTTGAAACGGGATAAAGAGAGAAGGCTGACACAGCTGATTTCTCCCTCGGGGCACACGATCACCTTCGAGTACGACGGAGCGGATCGGGTAGCTGAGGCGCGCGACGACGCAGGCAATGTCAGAAAGTATTCATACGACGCCACCGACCATTTGGAGAGCGTGGCGGATGCCTCTCATGTGATTTATCGCTTTCAGTACGCGCCGCTGGTGCACGTCCAAGGCTACGATCCCTATCTGATGACTGCCATAGTCGACGGGGCGGGGCGCGTGCTGCTCCAGAACATCTACAACGATAGCGACGGGGGCAGGATTTCAGAGCAGAGGCTCGCGAACGGCGACGTCTACCGCTACGAATACATATTTGTGAAGCAGGATATCGTCGAGACCATCGTGACCGATAACATCGTCGGCCGGAGAAAATTCCTCTTCCGTCGTGGTGTATTTACGAAACAGGAGTAGAGCCGGCGATGCGAGATATGATGCTCCAGCGCGCCAGCCGGGTCAGTTTCCACAAGGAACAATCATTCCCGCAACACGCGCGCGGGATCGGTGCGCATCGCGCGCCAGGCGGGGAGAAGACACGCTGCGACTGCGATGATGGTCATCACCGCCATTGCCAATGCGAAGGCCAGCGGGTCGTTTGGACTGACGTTGTAGAGAAGCTTTCCCAATAATCTCGTGAGTGCAAATCCAGCAACCGCTCCACAGAGGACTCCGGCTGTGGTTAGTCTCAGGCCGCGCGAAATCACCAGACGAAAAAGATTGGCTGCTCCGGCGCCGAGAGCCAGGCGCAGCCCGAGTTCGCGGTTGGCCTGCGCTACGGCATACGACATCACGCCATAGAGGCCGACGGCAGCGAGGAGAAGAGCTAATCCTCCAAGGATCGAAACCAGGGTTACGGCCACGAGTTGCGGTGAGGTTGAGCGATTCACCTGTTCTTGAAGCGTAATCACTTCATAGAGGGCGAGGTTTCTGTCGAGCGCGTGGACCTCGCGGAGCACGGCAGATGAGATGCTTTGCAGAGGTTGGGTGGTGCGGATATTCAAGGCCGGCGCTACAGCGAAATCCTGCAGCAGCGGCACGTAGAAAAAGGGCTTTGCAGTCTCGCGCATGCTCTCGTACTTCGAATCCGCGGCTACTCCGACGACTCGCACCCAGCGGCCATTCACTTGAAGACGCCGGTCTATGGGATCGTGTCCGGGATTCTGTCCGGAATCCGGTCCGCGCCAGTAGCGTGCCGCCATGGTCTGATTCACGATGGCGACGGGCGGTGCGTTTTCGTCATCGGCGCGGGTGAATTCGCGACCGGAGCGCAAAGGGATGCCCAGGGTCGCAAAGTAGTCAGGGCTGACCTGGTTGTACTCGACAGTCGGTTGCTCCTCCGGCGGAGGCTGGTAGCCGTCAACGGCAATCGGCGTAGAAGAGTAGGACCTATAGCCTAGCGGAGTCACCCTAGCGAATGCGGCGGACTCGACGCCCGGTAGCGCCCGGACGCGATCGATCAATTCCTGCTGAAAGGTCTTGGCCCGGGGCGCGTCGTATCCAGCTGCGACCAAGGACACGCCGGTTTGGACAACACTGGTGGTTGAGAAGCCGGGGCTGGTGGTGCGAATCTTTTCGAGGCTTTGCAGCAGCAGGGCGGCGCCAACGAGCAGAATAAAACTCAGACAAACCTGGAAAACGACGAGGCTCGAGCGCACCCATGCGGTTCCCCGGGCGCTGACGACACCTGTGGATTCAGCTTTCAGGGCACCGGCGAGATCGAGGTTGCGGGTTTGAAGCGCGGGGACCAATCCGACAATCAGCGTGGCGATCAGGCAAATACCGGCGCTCAGCGACATCACGCGCCAGTCGATTTCGCCAGGCAGGTACATGGGCACACCGGAGCGCGTTGGGAGGAGAAGGACGAGCGCGTGACGACACCAGTAGGCAACGAGCAGTCCGCAGGCAGCGCCGATTGTGGCGAGGATCAAGCCTTCGGTAAAGAGCTGTTGCAACAAACGGGCCCGGCTGGCCCCTATGGCGAGTCGAACCGTCATTTCGCGGCGACGGGCAAATGACCTGACCAGCAGGAGGTTGCCAACATTGGCGCAGGCGATAAGAAGAACAAACGCTACTACGGCGAGCATGATCTCGAGCGTGGGAAGCAGAGTGCCGGCATTATTGAAAGGGGTTTGCCACAATGGCCATAGCGTGATGTTGCGTCCGCGGTTGGTGGCTGGGTAGGTGGCTTCGAGGCGGGTTGCGATGGCCGAGATTTCTCCCTGGGCTTGCTCGCGAGTGACTCCGGGCTTGAGTCGTACATAGGATTCAATCCAGCGCTGGCCGCGATCTTCGAGCTTGTACCCGCCGCCTTCGAAGGTTTCCTCCATCGACGCCGGGACCCAGAAGCGCATCGCCCAGCCTACGAAGGTTCCGTAGAATCCTTCCGGTGCGACGCCGACGATAGTGTGGGGAATGTTGTCGAGGCGCTGCATCTTGCCGATGATTTGCGGATCGCTCTTGAAGCGGTCGCGCCAAAGCTGATAGCTGATGACTACGACGGGGTGAGCGTTGCTGCCCGCATCTTCGCCAGGTTCGAAGCCGCGACCGAGAATGGGACGAACGCCGATCGCGTCGAAATAACTGGCGGAGACGATGCTGCCGGTCGTGACCTCAGCGTGGTCGCCGACATTGAGCGTGCTGCCCGTAATCTTGCTGACGAAGAACGCGTCGCAAAGCGTGCAGTTTCTCTCCAAGTCGAGGAAATCGGGCCACGAGAGGGGCGTCGGCCCGCTCTCGCCGCTTGCTGTTCCGGCAAGCGCGAGAAGCCGTTCCTGGTGTGCTACGGCCGGGTAGGGACGGAACAGGATCCCTTCGATCCAACTGAATACGGCGGTATTCGCGCCGATTCCGAGGGTCAGGCAGAGAATTGCGAGGGAAGAAAAGCCAGGGCTGCGGACGAGTTGGCGGAGGCCGTAACGCAGATCCTGAATCAGATTTTCGATGACATTTGCGCCGCGCGCGTCGCGGCAGCGCTGTTCGATCTGCGTGATCCCGCCCATGGCGCGCAGCGCTGAGTAGCGCGCCTCCTCGGGCGACATACCTCTTGCCAAGTTTTCGCTGATCTGTTGGTCGAGATGGTCGCGAAGCTCATCGGTCAGGTCCTGATCTACCTTTTTGCGGCGGAAGAGCGAGCGCAGACGCAAGGGCAGGGTATAAAACCACTGTTCGAATGTCATCTCAAGCCTCTTTTCAAGCCTCTTTGAGTTTGACGATTCTGAGTTTGACGATCCCGGAGATGGCTGCCGAAAGACGGTTCCAGTCAGCCGCCTCTTTTTCGAGTTGCTTTCGCCCGAGCCGGGTCAAAGAATAGAATTTGCTGCGACGGTTGTTTTCACTCATCTTCCATTGAGCAGTAATCCAACCACGTTGTTCCAGCTTGTGCAGAGCCGGGTAGAGAGAGCCGTCGCTAACCGCAAGAACATCGCTGGACATTTGTTGCAGACGCAGACTGACGGCCCAGCCATTGAGCGGCTCCAACGCCAGTATTTTCAGGACCAGCATGTCCAGAGTTCCCTGAACCAGATCCGATGGCTTACTCAAACAGTCTCCTCTCGGTTACCGAGTTAGACTAAACTGGCTCCCCTCGGTTAGCAAGGGGGTTAAGAATCACAGGTCGGTTTTGGAGAGCGCTATCCGACTGGAATCGGGTCCCGCGCTGGTTGGTGACCGGCTGCCGCTTGCGAGTGAGCAGGATAGCATTTGGCTGCGCTTGTGGGGACAAGGTTAACTTTACTTGATCGACGGGGCCTTATGCTGCACCGAAACTTATGGCATTGCCGATCGCAGGTAAATCGGGGTCGGATTCCAAGATTCCCCCACCCACCCTCTCCTTGCCTATTAATGTTAACCGTGGTTAACTATGAGGAATGATCGCTGGTTAATGCGCGCGCAGGGCGGCGATCTGCAGCGTTGGGAAGAATAAGTGGGGATTACATGGCGCGGGCTGTTCTTATGGCTTTTCTTACGCTAACCGTGGTTTGTCTTCTTCCCGCACCAGCGTGGGCGCAAGGAGAAACCACGAGCGCCATTGTTGGCGAAGTCAGGGATGCAAGTGGGGCAGTCGTTGCGGGAGCCGTCGTGACTGTCACCAATCGCGAAACCGGCTTAAGGCGCAGGGTTCAGACCGACGACGCGGGCCGATTCAACTTCCCACAATTGAAACCCGGTGCTTACACCGTAAGCGTGGAGGCCCCTGGCTTCGAGCCCCAGGAGAACGACAATGTGACCTCCGGTTTAGGCCAGAGACAAACTGTCGATTTCACACTCAAGATCGCTCGCACCAGCGAAGCTGTGGAGGTAAATAGCGAGGCTCCCCTTATCAATCCGGCGGACGCCAACACTTCGACCACTTTGACTGCGCCGGCCCTGGAGAATCTTCCGAACCCAGGTGGTGACCTAACTTACCCGTTGCAGTTTTCTTCCGGAGCGCTCATCAACACAGCGGGCAGCGGGAATGACTTCGTGGGCAGCAGCAATGGATATGGGAATGTGGAATTCAACGGACTCCCGGCGCTTTCAAATGGCTACATCGTGGACGGTCTGGAAACCAACGATCCGCTCACAAATCTCAATAGCGGCCTCTCAACCAACCTGGTTCTGGGGTTGAATTCGATTTCGGAGGTAACCGTCAACACGCTTTCGTATTCGGTGGACCAAGGACGCTATGGAGCGTCTCAAGTCAACTATGTGACCAAGTCCGGCACAAATGCGTTTCATGGGAATCTATACGAACTATGGAATGGGGCGCTGCTGAATGCAGCGGACTACTTTACGAACGCGACACCGGGAAATCGCAAACCGAGGTCAAGCGTGAATCATTTCGGAGGCAGCGTAGGCGGCCCGATTGCGCAAAACAAACTGTTTTTCTTTTTCGACAGTGAATGGGTTCGGATTGCACTGCCCATCGTGACTCCAACTATCGTTCCCAGCGCTGCCTTTCAGCAATACGTCTTGCAGCAACTGCCGTTGGGACTGACGGATTTGAAGGGCAACATTATTTACGCTGCCGCGCCGCAGGAAGTGCCGTTCTATCGACAAATGTTTTCCCTTTACCAAAACACGGGAGGCACACCGACGGCGATACTCGGTTGTCCGATCGCGGCGGGTTGCGCCAACCGGCAGAGCGTCTCGCACTCCAGCGACGACCACGAACAGGTGCAGACGGCGCGCATCGATTACAACGTCAATCAAAAAGATTCGGCGTGGTTTCGTTTTCAGTCGGACACGGGATTGCAAGCCGCTTGGACGGACCCGATCAATCCGCTGTTCGACGCGTTTTCACCGCAGCCGCTCTATTCATTTGCCGCGGGACATACGCATGTTTTCTCGCAGAATCTGGTGAACTATTTCAACCCGGCGTTCTCCTGGTACGAGAGCCTGTTTGGGCCCAGCAATTTTCAGCAGACACTCGCCGCGTTTCCGATCATATTACAGGGCAGCGGCATAAACCCCTTCACTCCCATCGGAGGACTCGACAACACCTGGGTTCAAGGCCGGCGCGCTTCGCGCTTTTTCATCAACGACAATCTCGCCTGGAGTCATCGCGCTCACGAATTGCGCTTCGGAACCAATACGCGAATTTTTCGCCTGAACGATTTTGACTTCGGGGAGGGCACAGTTCCCACAGTGACCTATGCAAACCTGCAGCAATTTATCTACGGAGTAGCGAATACCGCGTCAGAAACCTTTCCCTCGAATGCAAACGAGCCCTTCAACTTTCTCAATGTCGATGTCTATGCGCAGGATAGCTGGAAGGTGACTCGCAAACTGACCTGGACATTTGGCCTGCGCGACACGTTCAACTCCAATCCGCTGAACCCGCACGATCAGGTCGCACGTCTTCGCGGCTCTTTCAATTCCATCTCGCACGATGTCAATCAACCATTGAACGCCGCTATTCAATCTCACCTCAGCAATCTGTTTTCGTCGACGCCGCTGGCGATACTGCAACCGAGAACGGCAATCGCGTGGCAGTTTGAGCCAAAGTCCGTGCTTCGCAGCGGCTTTGGGATTTTCAGCGACATACTGCCGGGCAGCGTGGCTGATTTGATCGGTGCTAACCCGCCATACGATAAGACGTTCCAGGGCGGAGTTCTTGGAACCGTGGGCGTAGCCGGATCGGCGGGCTGCGACCCACAGGCAGGCTGTACGGCAATCGCGCCGGGAGTGACGAATAGCGCAGTCGACGCAACGGTTGCGGCGAACCAGATTTTTACAGCAGGATTTCCCCAAGGCCAACCGTCCTGCGCATCTCCGCAGGCCAATCGCGCAAGTTGTCTTCCCCCGGTCGCGATCACGGCCATCCCGGATGGCAAACTGCACGCGCCGTACTTCATGGAGTGGAGCCTGGGAATTGAACACCAACTGGGAGCAACAGCCAGCCTGAAAGCGCAATACGTCGGCACACGGGCGGTGAACCAGCCGTACTCGACCCAAGTCAACGGCTATCAGACTGTGTGTGAGGGCTGTTTTGCGCCGTTCCCGTATCTCCAACCGACCGATCCCCGATTCGGCGCGGTCACTCAGTTTTCCACCGGCGCGAACAGCCACTACAACGGACTTCAACTGACCGCCATGAAGCGCCTCAGTCATGGTTTGCAAGGTCAGGTTAATTACACCTTCAGCCGTTGTATGGACACGGTGTCGAACGGCGGGTTCCTTCAATTCTCCGCGGGAGGAATTCTTTCACCGCTTCCAGGAGAGCTGGCTCGCGACTACGGCCCCTGCGATTACGACATACGGCACAATCTCAACGCGCAGTACGTCTATCAGTTGCCGGTGAAAATACGGAATCACGCGCTGGGCTACGCGCTCAACGGCTGGCAGATTTCGGGAACAGCGTTCTGGCACAGCGGGATTCCGTTCTCGGTGCTGAGCACGCCCTATTCAGCTGCGAATCCAGGTACCGGGCCGCAAGAGGGAATTGTGCAGGGCAGCGGGCCGGAGTTCGCCAGCGTCATTCCTGGCGTCCCGCTGTACGATCATCATCCGATTCCGGGCGTTACACAGGCAGGGACGTTGCAGTGGCTCAATCCGGATGCGTTCGTCTCGGCTGTTGATCCGAGCACAGGGCAATGCTATGGCGGCGACAGCCCGCAGAATTGCCAATTCGGAAACGTAGGCCGCAACGCTCTGCGGGGACCGGATTTTGTCTGGAGCGACTTCTACCTGACAAAATGGTTTCCTCTGACTGAGCGCGTAAAGCTGCGGTTTGAGGGTCAGTTCTTCAATGTCTTCAACCATCCGAATTTCGGACTGCCCAGCGTGGTACAGGCCGGCATTCCAGGCGAGCCTCCTACTCAAACTGGATTCGGAGCGCTCACATATACGACTTCTCCCCCGACCGGCCTGCTTGGGGTTGGGCTTGGCGGCGACAGTACTCCCCGTATGATCGCTTTTCAGGCGCGATTGGAGTTCTAAGGCGAGAGAGTTCGTCTTAGGGTCGGGAAACGGGCTTTCAGGAGGCTGCTCCGCTCACGGCCATTGCGAAAAGCGCTAAGCTCCGGCATAATAATGGTTTGTCTTTATCTCTCCGGCGGCTTCCGGGCAAAGGATCGTGCAATCTGTGCTGATGATTCGACTGGCGCGCTTTGGCGCGCGCAAACAACCGTATTATCGTGTGGTGGTGATTGAGAAGGAGCGGGCTCGCAATGGCCGCCCGGTGGAAGTGGTGGGGACGTATAATCCGCGCACCAATCCGGCTACGTTTGACTTGAAACGCGAGCGCATCGAGCACTGGGTTTCGAAAGGCGCCCAGCTTTCGGACAGGGTTCGGAAACTGGTTGCTTCTCCTGCGCCGGCGGCGGCCGCTTCGGTCGCCTAGGTCACACTTCATTCTTAATCGTCCTATCAGGAGCCGCTAATGATTGAACCGAGCGCCAGCCCGCGCGCCATGATCGAATACATCGCCAAGGCGATTGTCGAGGCCAAGGGCGACGTTTTCGTCGACGAGTACGTAGACGGCGACGAGACGGTGATTGAGTTGGAAGTGGCCGAGTCCGATCTGGGCAAGGTGATTGGCCGGTCGGGCCGCGTGGCGCGGGCGTTGCGCAACGTCCTCAGCGCTGCGGGGTCGAAGCTCGACAAGCGCTACGCGCTTGAGATTATTGAGTAGGATCCCCGAAGAACTTCTCGGCGAATAGAATCAGCAAAATGGCTTCGGACGCTGGCGGCGAATGGGTTACTCTTGCTGTCGTCATTAAGACGCAGGGGCGGCGCGGAGAAGTTGCTTCCGAATTACACACGGACGTTCCGGGGCGATTTCAGCGAGGCATGCTGCTGTGGGCGCTTTTGAAAGACGGCGAGCGCCGCGAAGTTATGGTCGAGGATCTTTGGCCGCATAAGAGTTTTCTGGTGCTGAAGTTCGAAGGCATCGACAGTCTTTCCGATGCGGAGTTGCTGGTAAAGGCTGAGCTGCAACTTCCGCTGGCCGAGCGGGCCGCGCTTGAGCCGGGCTGGACTTATTTAAGCGACCTGATCGGCTGCACGGTATTCGATGGCGCGAGAGAGATTGGCGCGATTGAAGATGTGCAGTTTGGGGCAGGAGAAGCTCCGCTGCTGGTAGTTCGAAGTAAGGAGCAGCGCGGCGAACCGCGGAAGAGCGGAGCGAAGTTGCCCTACGAGATTCCCTTCGCCGAGGCGTTCTTGGAGAAGCTGGACCTGGACCGGAAGCAAGTTCGGATGAAGTTGCCGGAAGGGTTGCTGGATGTGAATGCTCCAGTGGCGAAGAAAGAAGGTCGTTAGTCGCTGGTCGAGAGTCGTTCGCTGTTCGTCGTCGCGATTCGCAAGATCGACAGAAGTCGCGGACCTTATTTTTCGACGAACGACCAACGACAGGTTTCCGTAATGAAGATCGACATTCTCACGATCTTTCCCGACTTTTTTCGCGGCCCTTTGGATTATGGGATTGTGCGCCGGGCGCGGGAGACGGGGCTGGTGGATGTAGGCATTCACGATCTGCGGGCGTATACGAAAGACAAGCACCGCACCGTGGATGACCGCCCGTTTGGCGGCGGCGAGGGCATGGTCCTGAAGCCGGAACCGATCTTTGAATGTTTGGAGTCGCTCGGCGATGTGGCGTCGCGTGATGCGCGTTTGAGCGCGGTCAGCGACGCAATCGGTGATTTTGCTTTCGGCGCAGGGGCGCAGACTGGATCAGGCGCTGGCGGCGAAACTTTCTGGGCTGGAGCGGATCGTGCTCATCTGCGGACGGTATGAAGGAGTAGATGAGCGGATCAGCGAGCACCTGGCGGATCGCGAAGTTTCGATTGGCGACTACGTGCTGAGCGGAGGCGAACTGGGCGCGGCGGTAATTGTCGACACGGTGACGCGGCTGATTCCGGGTGCGGTTGGGAATCAGAATTCGACACGGCAGGAGTCGTTTACCGAGCCGTTTGCGGAAGCCGAGTTCGCGGGCGAGGACGTCCGCGCCACACTTCGACCCGATGCGCCGAGTTCGACTTGCGTTTCTGGCGGATTGCTGGATTATCCGCACTACACGCGGCCGGCGGAGTTTCGCGGCATGGCGGTGCCCGAGGTTTTGGTGAATGGCAACCATGAGCAGATTCGCAACTGGCGGCGCAAGACGGCGTTAGCAAAGACGCTGCGCAACCGTCCCGATTTGCTGCAGCGGGTTCGGCTGACGGATGAGGACGAGGAATTGCTGGCCGAGATAAGGCTGGGGTTTTCTCGAGGGCTCGGCACCCAAGGAATCGACAGAGAAAGTTAGCGCTCTCTGCGGAGATTTAGAATCAGGAAGGGAAACATTTATGCGCAATCCGATTATTGAAAAATTGCTGGCGAAATCGCGCCGCACAGACATTCCGAAGTTTGGGCCTGGCGATACGATCAAGGTGCAGGTCAAGATCAGAGAAGGCGAAAAAGAGCGCCTGCAGGCCTTTGAAGGCGTCGTCATTTCGCGGACGCGCGGCGCGCAGCCGAGCTTCACCGTCCGCAAGATCAGCTTTGGCCAGGGCGTGGAGCGTATTTTCCCCATCGACTCGAAGGTCATCGACAAGATTGATGTGGTGCGCTCGGCGAAAGTACGCCGCGCCAAGCTTTATTATCTTCGCGGACTGAAGGGCAAAGCGGCGCGACTGAAGGAAGTGGAACAGCAGTAGCCGGGGCTCGCTCATGTCCTTGAGCGAGCCCCGATCGCGTTCTTTGGAGCGCGTGATTGCCACGCTGTGTCCGAGACAACGCTTTGTGTCGCAGCGGAAGTAACCTTGCCTGCGGGGCGCAAAGAGTTCGACGTATTTACAAACTGTTTACATCCTCGCAATCCTGTCGAAACTAAAATCCGTTCATACGATTCCCCTCGTAGTCGTACAAGGACTTCGATGAAACGGTTTGGCTTGACTCTTCTGTCCGGTGTACTTTTCCCTGGCGTCATCGCTCTGTTGCTGATCGCCCCCGCGTCCGCGCAAACTCTGAGTCCAACGCTGTTGTTCAGTTTTCCGTGCAGCCAAAGCTTCGTATGCGCCGACGGCTTTTTCCCGGTGTCGCTGATCGAGAGCCCGGACGGCAACTTCTATGGCACGGCGGTTGGCGGTGGCGTAGGACTGAACGCCCAGGGCACGGTTTTCAAAATGACACCGAGCGGTGAGGTCTCGGTGATCTACAGCTTTGCTGAAGAACAGAATGGACTCCTGCCCTACGGGTCGGCTCCCAATAGTATCGTCGAGGGCACCGACGGGTTTCTCTACGGCGTTGCGACCTTCAACGGGCCGCTGGGCCTCGGCGTGGCTTTCAAGCTGAGCAAGAGCGGAACAATCGTCGACCTGCATGATTTCTGCGCGGATTTTGAGTGCAGCGATGGCGCTTATCCCGCCTTCATGACGCTGGCGCTTGACGGCAATTTCTACGGAGCAACGGGTCCGAGTTCTCCTCCGGCCAATGTTCTTTTTCGCCTCAGCCCTACGGGAACTTTCAAGGTTGTGCACGTGTTTGAGGCCCCCAAAACTCCGCTGGACGGCAGCGGCGCTTTTGGATTGCTGCAGGCTCCGAATGGAGATTTCTATTCGACGACTGTCGCCGGTGAACAGAACATGCCCTTTAATACCGTCTTCCGCTTCATTCCCACGAGCGGCGCCTACAAGATTTTGCACGATTTCGACTTCACCGATTACGCCGCCAGCAATCTGGCGCAGACCGCGAGCGGCGAACTCTTTGGGCTCCAGGTCAACAGCGAACTTTATGAGATCAGCACGGCGGGGAAATATCAGGCGATGGGCCCACTCTCCAGCACGCAATATTTGGACGGCGGGATTCTGATCGGATCGGACGGCAATCTCTGGGGGACTTTTCAAGGCGGCGATTGCGGTGATCAGGGCATGGTGTTTGCGGCCACTACTACGGGCACCGTGTTGCAGAATATTATTTTCGACTGCTCGACGGTTGGCGAATCGTTGGGATCGATGATCCAGGCGGCCGACGGCAAGTTCTACGGGGTCACGGCGGGCAATGGAGGGGTCTCGCAAACTGGCCTCACGAACGGCACCATCTGGACCCTGGATGCGGGGTTGCCGGCGCCGAGTCCGACGATTGTGAACTTCGCTCCCGCCAGGGGTGGGGCGGGAACGAACTTCGTGCTGCAAGGTCAGCACTTCGTCGGGACAACTTCGGTCTCCGTCGATGGCGTGAATGCTGCGTTCCAAGTGCTCACGGTGAATTACATCAGCGTCACCGTGCCTGCAGGGGCGAAGACCGGCAAGATCGCTGTTACCAATGCTGGAGGCACCGCCAAGAGTACGAAATCTTTCAAAGTCCCATAGATATCTTTACCGGCAATATCGTCGCCCGCCAGCCAGACGATGCCGCTCGCCCATAGCGCGAAATGCGTTGGTCTCCGCGGGAGGCGGCCTACGTCCATCCGTGACTCACACTCTGCGATCCCAATGCTGTATTAGTTGCTAGACGGGGATCTTCCTCCGGCTACTCCTCTCCGCCATCCCTGGTGAAACTGCTGCTCGGGGCGTCAGTATTGAGAAGTTGGAGTTGAGTTCGGGGTACGAGGAGATAGTCGATGGCTCTGCTGGCTCGGAGTCGAGCCTTGGCTGCAATCTGCGTTCTGGCCAGTGCCGCGCTTTACGGCGCCGACAAGCCGATCACCGTTGCTTTGGTTTTCGACGGATTGACGGAACCGGACCGGGAACCACTGCGCGCCTATCTGACGAAGGCAATGGGACGGAAGGTGAACCTTGCCGTTCCCGACGTTTATAGCGAGACGGTTGAAGGCGTGGTAAACGGGTCTTTTGATTTCGCGTGCCTGGGTGGGCTGATGTACGTCCGGGCTCATGCGAAGCATGGAGTCATCCCGCTCGTCCGGCGCAGTTCTGATTTGCAGTATCATTCGGTCTTTATCGCTGGCGCGGGCTCGTCGATTGATTCGTTGAACGATCTGAAGGGGAAGCGGTTCGCGCTGGGCGACATCAACTCGACCAGCACATTGATTGTTTATCGCGAACTTCTGCGGATGGGAATCAATACCAGTACAGATCTCATGCTTCGCTACAGCGGCAGCCATGTTGCGACGGCGGCGTTGGTAGAAAGCGGAGTGGTTGATGCCGGAGCCCTGGACGAAACCATCTTCGCATCCCTGATAAGAGGCGGAAAACTAAACGGCGACAAAGTTCGGATATTCCATGTCTCGGAACCCTTTGCCGGTTATGTGTATGTTGCCGGCAAGGGTGTGCCTGCGGTCGACCGGGAGAAATTTGTCCAGGCTCTGCTCGCCCTTAAGGAGGGAAAAGACGATTCTGTCCTGAGGATTCTGCGCGCCAAACGTTTTGTCATCGCCAGCGATCAGGAATACGCGACGGTCAGGCGAATCGCGCACGAACTGAAAATGTTCTGAGCCGTCCGTGACGTTGCACTGGTCACGGGTTCAACTCCAAGTTGTCGATCAGGCGCGTCGTGCCGACGTAAGCGGCGACCGCGACCAGCGTCTTTCGTGATATTTGTGCGACGGGGTTGAGTGTGTCGGGATCGACGATCTCGCAATAATCGAGGACAACGTCGGGCTGGCCGGCGAAGACTTCTTTGGCGGTGGAGATGAGTTGGGCAGCGCTTCTTTCTCCTGCTTGAAACTTCAGCCGCACCTTCCCGAGCGCGCGCTGCAGCACCAGGGCACGAGCACGTTCGTCCGGATTCAAATAGGCGTTGCGCGAGCTCATCGCCAAACCATCTGCTTCGCGCACGATGGGGCAGGCGACAATTTCTGTGGGGAAATTGAGATCGCGCACCATGCGGCGGATGATAGCGAGTTGCGCGGCATCTTTCTGTCCAAAGAAGGCGGCGTCGGGCTCGATGATGTGAAAGAGCTTGGCGACGATGGTGGTCACGCCACGAAAATGGCCCGGGCGGGAGCGTCCATCGAGCCTTTCGCTCAAACCTTCGACTGACACCCAGGTTGAGTCAGCGGGCGTCGGTCCGGCGGGATAGATTTCTTCGACGGAAGGCGCGAAGAGTATGTCGACACCTTCTTTTTCGAGCAACTGACGGTCGCGATCGAGTTGCCGCGGATATTTCGACAGATCCTCGGTAGGGCTGAATTGCGTAGGATTCACAAAGAGCGAGACGACAACCGCGTCGCATTGACCTTTGGCGGCGCGGACCAGCGAGAGATGGCCTTCATGGAGAGAGCCCATGGTGGGAACGAGGCCGAGGCGTTTGCGGCTTGCTCGCGCATCGCGGCAAAGGGCGCGGGCTTCAGCGATGGTCGAACAGGTTTTCATGGCTTAGCTCGAATTAGTCGCTGACTTTATTCGCTAACCTTATTAGCTAACCCAGGGCTCACGGTACCTCGTAGAATTCAACATCCAATTCATGGAGGGTTCCGAGCAGCAGGGCGCGATTCTTCCGCAGATCTGCTTTCGTCTGCTCCGACGGATTCTTGGGCACCGCCTGCGCGACCAAGACGACGCGGCCGTAGGGCCATGCGCTCGAGGAAAGCGAAACCAATTCGGCGGGGATTTCCTCTGGCTTCAGGATATGGATTTCGCGGTTGGAAAGGTCGACGAAACCGATGCCGTCTTCGCGCACGACCAGGTAGGGATTTCTCCAATCGGCCATGTGGCTGACCGGCGGATATTTAGAAGGATCGGCTTGAGGGATGGATTCGAGGCCGGTGGGCTGATGGGTTTCGGCAGCCTGTGGTGGAGCGGCCTTGGAGCAGGCGACCATCGCCCCGAGCAAAATAACCGCGACCAGCCTACACACTTGATTGCGCGAAGTATTGCGCGAAATTTTCGAAGCGATGATTCGAACGACGTTTGGTGCGTCACCTCGCACGCCAACCGGTAAATTCTCTTGCACGACGTTCTTCTCCACCCGCTATTATCGCTGCATGGCGTGCTTGCGGTGGAGTACCGTTTCGAGTGCGGCCTGTGTCTCTTTCGGCAGGTGGTAGCTCTCGGCGTCGCTCGGAAACTGGTGCGAAACGACGTCGGCTTTGAAGGCGAGCAGGGATTGCGTAATCAGGGCGGCCGCATCTCCGTAGCGGCGGACAAACTTGGCGGCGTGTCCGAATGTCAGGTTGACGAGGTCGTGGAAAACGAGGACCTGGCCGTCACAATCGGGGCCGGCGCCGATTCCAATCGTAGGCGTTTCGACCTCGGCGGTAATCATGGCCGCGACTTCGCGCGGAATTCCTTCCAGATAAATGCAAGCGACGCCGGCGCGATCGAGCGCGACCGCATCGCGCATCAGTTGCTCGATGGCGTTCAGCGATTTGCCTTGCACTTTGTAGCCTCCCATCACGTTGACCGATTGCGGAGTGAGGCCGATGTGCCCGGCGACGGGAATTTCCGCGTCGATGACGCGGCGGATCACGTCGACGCGCTTTTCGCCGCCTTCCATCTTGACCGCCTCGGCTCCGCCTTCTTTGACGAAGCGTGCGGCATTGTGAATCGCTTCGTTGGCGTCAGCCTGATACGAACCGTAGGGCATGTCGGCAATGAGCAGCGCGTCTTTAACTCCGCGGCGGACAGCTTTGACGTGATGCAGCATCTCGTCGACGGTGACGGAGAGCGTGTTCTCGTAGCCGAGCATGGTCATGGCGAGCGAATCGCCGACCAGGGCAATATCGATTCCGGCGTCGTCGACGAGGCGCGCGGTGGCGTAGTCGTAGGCGGTGAGACAAGTGATGGGTTCGTGGAGAAGCTTCTTTTCGCGGATAGTGGCGGTGGTGATCTTGCGGCGAGGAGAATTTCCGCCGATGGGTGTGAGACTCACTGTGTCCTCCAGTGCCCCTCCGCAAGCTGGGCGGATAGAGCCTGTGCGCGTCGATCTTTAACTTTCAACCGTTAGATGACGCTGGGGGGATTATAGCTGCAATTGGGGCATTGGTCGATAGAAGTTGAGTCGTCCCGTAAGCCGACACCTTCCAAGACCACAAGCCATTTCTATTCAATGCGATAAAGATGCTTACCGGAGATACGCTACGGCGCTCGTTCCCTCCTCATTTGCCACAAATGATGACGCTGTCCGGATTAGAGGTCCATATTGATCAGTTATCTGACAGCAGGCGCCGGATACTCGAGATACACGGTTCCTCGAAAGCAAGCAATTCCGGAGGTTAATACAATGTTGAAATTTAAGAGCATGGGTCCTTGGGCTCACAAACTGGCACAGCGCGGTCTGCTTCTTGCCGGCACGACAACGTTCCTTGCGTCCTTAGCCATCGCGCCAATGGCCAGCGCACAAATCGTAATCGGCGTAACTCCGCCCGGCTGTGCCTATGGCTACTACGACTATGCACCGTACGGCTGCGCACCCAGTGGTTTTTATGGACCGGGCTATTTTTTCAATGGCGTTTTCCTAGGCGTTGGCCCATGGGCGAATTGGGGATATGGGCACGGCTGGGGTGAGCACCGCTTCGGCGGCGGCGGGGGAGGAAGATATGTCGCCGGCCGTGGAAACGGCGGCGGCCGTGCTTATGCGGGGAATCGTGGAGGTGGCGGAGCGGCAGTACGCACGAACCGCGGTAGCGAGTCTCGCGGTAACGCCTCTGCAGGTCGCTCCCATGCAGCAGTGGCGCATCGTGGCGCGTCTCACTCGGCAGTAGCGCATAGTGGCGCGTCCCACGCGGCAGCGCATAACGGCGCTTCTCATGCAGCGACGGGGCATAGTGGTGGCTCCCACGCCGGCGGCGAATCGCATGGTGGCGGACATCACGACTAGCGACCGGATTTAGCGGCACACGGAGTAAAAGCGGCGGAGCTCAAACTCTGCCGTTTTTCATTTCCGCCCGTATCGCAGCTTGCGCCTCGCATTCTCCAGCAGCCACGCGGTGTAGCCGGCTTCGTCGAGAGTGCCTGCAGCCAACGCCATAACGGCCTGCGTTGCGTCCTCTTTGCTGGCCTTGACCCGAGCGACCACGAGACGGTGCTGCACGTGTTCAGCGGTGGGGCGGACGGCGGGTCTCCTCAAACGGGGGTAGCCATTGATGCGGATGGCAACTTATATGGCACTGCGATTTATGGCGGTAACCTTGGCGATTGCCCACACCTGCCAGGAGGAGGCTCGGCGTCGTCTTCAAAATAACGCCGTGAGCTAGCGCGTGTTAAGAGGGAACTCCGACGTTCCCACCTGCGCCACGTGCTCTTCAGCGTATGCGGTTACGCGTTCGAGGGCGGATTGCAACTCGCCGTGGAACTCGGCCAGATGCGCGTCCCGCTCTAAGAATGTCTCTGTTCTGGTTTCGGCGGGAACTTGCATTTTTGCGCTGAGCCTTACCAGCGCTTTAGAAAATGGCTTGGGGATCATCAGGGCGTCCCACGTGTTCAGCACCCAGGCATCGCTGAGCGCCACGCAGAAGGCCGCCATCGGAGTATTGCTGGCGCTCGAGAGGAGTACCGGTCCGGGCTTGGCCACGAACCTGGGGCCGCGGGGGCCGTCGATGGTAAATACCACTGAGTTGCCCCGCTGCAGTTGACTTCGCAAGCCTAGCAGTGCTTTTGCGCCATCGCGGCTGCTGGAGCCTCGCACCGCGATGAAGCCTAATTTCTCAAGAGTACGGGCAATGTATTCTCCGTCGAAGCTGCGGCTTACCATGACGGCTATGCCGGTTTTTCTCCAGAGCCAGGCGCTCGGGAAAACAGCGCGATGCCAGAAAGAATAGATCACCGGTTTTTCGAAGATGGCGTTCGGGGGCGAAGGCGGCTCCTCCCATGAGATGGAATAGCGCAGGGTGGGGCCGATTACAGAGATCGCCAGATAGCTCGCCCAACTGATGAGCCACAAAAAAATTCTTTGCCGCAGTGAAAAGGGGCGAGCGGCGAGAACGGACTCAGGCTCGACCGCGGCAGGAGTTGGACTCACGCCGATATTGTAGCCGGGAAAGAAAGGATTGACAGAAACCTGATAGCGGAGTCGTTACGTTTCCAGATAGCCTACGATCCACTCTTTGAGGCGTTGCCTGCGGTCGTCGGTCGCATCGAAGCGAATTCCGAAACTCTTATTCGGTTTCTTCCACGTGACCTGGCCACGCACCCAGACGCGTGGCAGCGTCAGCAAAGAAAACGACACCTCCACTTGACTGCCGATCTCCGGCACGTGATTACCTTTCAGCGACATTCCTCCAGTGCTGATTTCCTGGCTGGTGGCGGTGATGCGGCCGCCGTCGGACATCACCAATCCGACCTCGGTCATCACGGGAACGCGCACGTAGCGGCGGAATTCGTGGAGCACGAGCACCCGCGTTGAGCGCACAAGTTTCATCGCCACCGAGCGCTCCAGCGGTTCGTGAAACACAGCGTTAAGGCAGAGCTTGGAATAGCGCATAGCATCTTGTGCGCTGCCACCCAAACCAAAAATGATGATTCGGCTGTTCGAGGTTGAGGCTCGCGCCAGCTCGATAATGCTGCCGGCGGTTTCGTCGAGAGGGAGAACGCAGGCCTCAAATTTTTCGTGTCGCAAGCGGTCGGCTTGCTCGCGGGAAACCGGAACGGTTTCAATTCCGTATTGACGAAAGCACTCATTGATCAGCTGTGCCGAGGCGTCGGGCAGATCAAAGAGGGCAACGCGCGCAACGCTTTTTCGATGGACGTGGGGAGGGGCGAGAACAGCTCCGGTCGAAGTAGGCATGAGTCCCAGGGGTTGAACTCCTCTAAAAGCCCATTCTGACGCGGCTTTTGCCGGCTGCATAGGTTTCGAAAGGGCTTAGTCCCCCTCCAATTGGGCCATTACGGAAGTTGTACCTGAAACCGGTTATGCGTACTCCCTTCGTTCTGCACCACCGCGAAGGCGCAGCTGGCCGCGTCTCTAACTGCTGTTCAGGTAAGATGTTGCAATCATTTCACCCGTAGACGTAACCGATAGATGATTACTTTAGAAGACATCCAGTCGGCCTTGCGCCGTATTCGCAGCTCTATCTACCTTTCGCCGTGCGCGCTTTCGGCGACGTTTTCCGAGTCTACGGCGAACCAGGTTTATTTGAAGCTCGACAACCTGCAGCGGACGGGCGCTTTCAAGGAGCGCGGCGCGCTGAATAAATTGCTGTCGCTGAGCGCTGAGGAGCGCGCCCAGGGGGTGATTGCGGCTTCGGCAGGAAATCACGCGCAGGGCGTGGCCTATCACGCGGGCAAGCTCGGCATCCACGCCCAGATCTGTATGCCGCTGACGACGCCATTGATTAAGGTTTCGGCGACGCGCGGGTATGGCGCCGATGTGGTGCTGCACGGCGCGAACTACGACGAGGCCTACGAAGAGGCGTTGCGGCGCAGCCAGGCGGAGCATCTCGCTTTTGTGCATGCGTTTGATGACGACGCTGTGATTGCTGGCCAGGGGACGATTGGATTGGAACTCCTCGAACAGCATCCTGATCTCGAGGCGGTGGTCGTGCCAATTGGCGGCGGAGGATTAATTGGCGGGATTGCGTGCGCGCTAAAGGAGTCGTGTTCTCGTCGGAATCGCTCAATCCAGGTTTTCGGCGTGCAGCCGTCGCGGCTACCGTCGATGAAAGTTGCGGTTGCGGAGGGCAAGCCGGTGACGCTGGCGGCGGCCTCGACGATTGCCGATGGAATTGCTGTCCGACGCGCCGGTGAACGCACGCTCCCGCTGGTGCAGAAGTATGTGGATGACATTGTTACCGTCGAAGAAGAAGAAATCGCCAACGCTATTCTGCTGTTGCTGGAGCGCGAAAAAACTTTGGCGGAAGGCGCGGGGGCGGCCGCGATTGCGGCTCTAGTGAATCGCAAGTTGCCGCTGGTTGGAAAAAAAATTGCAGTGCTGGTGTGCGGCGGAAACATCGACGTGACGCTGCTCTCGCGCATCATCGAGCGTGGCCTGGTTAAAGATGGGCGACTGGTGCGGCTGCGCGTTCACTTGCCAGATTATCCGGGAGCGCTCAATCGGCTGACTTCGATCCTGGCCCAGCATCGCGCGAATATCGTTGAGACGGATTACGACCGCGCTTACCACGGCGTCGGCCTTGGCGAGACAGCAATCGAGATCACGATGGAGACTCGCGGGCCGGATCATATCGCCGAGATTATCTCGGCGCTGGGAGCGGCGGGGTATACGCAGGAGCGGGTGCTGTAGGAAAAACTTTTACCGCCGAGACGCCGAGAGCACCGAGAGAAAGGGCAGGCCAGCACCCGCTATCGGATTGGAAAAAGCCTTGGGGTAATTTGGCTGTCTGGCCAATACACCAAAACGACACTGCCGTTTTGACTAAGGACGCACCGTGCACCCAATGGCTCGATAATTGGGCCGAACGGATCAGAGCGAAAAACCTCCGCGCCTGTGGCCTTGTCCCACACAGCGAATCGCTGTTCCTTCACGTCGATCCGTCCTTCCAGTCCGTTGCACAGTTTGCATTCGTGGTACTTTATGACCGAGCCGACGATATGCTTACCATCCGCTGAAGAGCTAATCGGCCCCTCCACATCGAAATGTGAGTCGGAGAAGCGCCTTTCTTCCTTCCCTGATTCGACATCCCACAGTCGAAGAACTTGCTTTGGGGGCGACCAGCCAGAGGGCTGCTCCTGCACGGTGACTATTTCCGACTCCCCGGCGAAGATCAACCCGCGCGGAACATCACGCGTTGAAAACCGAGTAAGGAGTTTCAGGCTCCCCGTTTCGCGTATCTCGATGTTCGGACCGGTCATTTTTTTCAACTTGGGATCTTTTAGCAAGATCGCGAGCTTTGATCCGCTCGGAGACACGCTGACTTCACTAAATTCCGTTCGCGATGACGAATCCTGATGTAGTTCAGCGACTTGCCTGCCGGTGGCCAGATCGAATAGCCGAACAAATCCCCAGCCAAACCGGCCACCATAAGCATTGACCGCGAAGAGTTTTCCGCGTGTAGAACACGTCATCGTTATACCCAGCACTGTGCCTTGGGCATCATGTGCACGGAGATTCCCAAGGCCAATGCTGGATTCAATTCGGTACGAGCTGGCGTCCAAAACGAAAAGGGTGCCGATCAGATCGTAGACAACTAGATATTGGCCATCATCGCAGTAGCTCAGGAATCCGTCCGTTGATGACAGCGGCGTATTCCTGAGGAGCGCCGCACCTGGCAAATCGATCTTCGCGACGAGTTCTGAGGACACTGGCTCCAGTACTTGTACGGAGTCAGTACTATCCCAGCTTCCGTCGGAGTTTTGCACGGAGCGCCCGGCGTCAACAACGATATAGTGTCCGTTTGGAGAAAGGGCGGCCGAAGCGATAGGCTCATCTAGCCGGAGCGTGGTCAACTTTCCTTTCTCTTGCGCGCGTAAGGACGGCACCGCACAACAGACACTACCTGCCAGGACAATTAGCGTCAGAATCGAGCGTGTATGAGCCACTTCTTGCTTTCCTTTCTCGGGCCGAGCGGCAAGATTCATTCAAACTGTCTCCGAAATCTCTCCAACTGATCCTTCACCTCGCCCACTTCCCTTCTGAGTTCGGCCACCTCTTCTTCTAGTTGAGCGATGCGGTCAGTAGCCTCCGAATTTCGCTCCGCGATTGAGCCAGCATGTGCGGGCACTTCGGCTTCTATCACATCCCCCGCCAGCAGATGCGCGTAGCGCGACTCTTTCGTTCCCGGCTGGCGCGCTAGCACTTTCGCCAGCGGCGGGTCGCGCTGCATTAATTTTTGCAATGCCGATTGCACATCGTCCAGGGCTTCGAAGTGAAACAGGCGCTCGCTGCGGCTGCGGAGTTCGCCGGGAGTTTGCGGGCCACGCAGCAGCAAGACGCAGAGTACGGCGATCTCGGGACGGGTGAAATTGAAAACTTCTTGCAGGCGCTGTTCGTATTTGGTTACGCGACTGTCGGCACCGCGGGCGGGTCCGGCCATGCGCTGCTGTTGCAGGCCTTCCAGCGCGTCGCGCACTGCATCTTCGTCTAACTGCATTACCGGATCGCGATTCGATTTCTGGTTGCAGGCATTCAGCAATGCGTTCAACGAGAGGGGGTAGTACTCGGGCGTAGTGATGTCTTTTTCGATCAGCGAGCCCAGGACGCGGACTTCGTTTGCCGTCAGCTTTATGTCCATTTTTTTGCCGTTAGTTTTTCGTCGCTTTGATTGTATAGAAACGGCAAAATCAAAGGCCGCGGGCGAGGGCGCCCGCGCCACACTACCGCTTGCGCACGGTATACTCAATAGTTTGTCGGATACGTCCATGAATGAGCACAACTATGAGTGAGCTGTTATCACCAACACGGGTCGGAGTCGATGAACTGGTCGCGAGACTGCGCGCGCTGCCCGCGTCGGCATTTGATGAAACAGAGACGATTGTCGCGCTGCTGACGCAGATGCCGGTGTCGGAGGCCAGTCTTGCGCCTTATTTGACTTGGGACCGGCAGCATTACACGCGCAATCTCATCGACAAGACGGAACTCTACGAACTGCTCGCCATCTGCTGGGAGGTTGGGCAGGGGAGTTCGGTGCACAACCATCGCGGGCAGAATTGTTGGATGGCCGCTCCGATGGGGAACCTGCTGGTGGAAAATTTTCATGTGGGATTTGAGGATATCGAGGCGGGAAAGTGTCAGATGGCCGCATCTAACACGGTGGAGTTGACGGCGGCGAATCCCTGCGCGGTCGATCCGCGGGAGCCGGTGCATCGGGTGGTGAATCCGCGGAACGCAAATCAGCGGGCGGTCACGCTGCACGTCTATTCGCGTCCCTTTGATAGTTGTGTCGTCTATTCGCCCGAGCAGGGAACGTGCGGAGATATACGGCTGCACTACACTACAGCTTTTGGAAGGCCAGTACCCAGTACCTAATAACCAGTACCTAGTCGACTGAGGGATGGGCTCGTTTTCGGCCGCCCCAACGATTTGGCTTACGTGGAGAGAAGATTTTTTCTGGGTACTGGCAACTGGATACTGGATACTGAATTCAAGGAGGAATCGTGAGGAAATACCTGGGAGTTTTGGCTGGCATGGCTGCGCTGTGTGTGATGTCGTGGGCGCAGGCTCCAGCGCAAGGGCAAACTCCCGACCAAAGTTCGGCGGAGATGCTGGCTCAAACTCAGGCTCCCGCGCAAACACCGGCTCAAACTCCAGCGCAGACGCCTGCTCAGACTCCTGCTCAAACTCCAGCGCAAGGTCAAACTCCGGAGGCGGTTCCGATTCCGCCTTCGGATCTAGGTAAGAAGATCACGCTGGTACCGTTTCCGCGAGTTGAGTTTTTTGTCGGCGGGACGTATGCCGAGGCTGGTTTTTACAATGCCGGACACTGGGCCGGGCTGCCCGGCTGGGACTCTTCTCTTGGTCTGAACATAACGCATTGGCTGGGGTTTATTGTCGAGGGTGGCGAATTCTTTGGGACCTCGAAGATTCCGACGGGGCAACAGGCGCCATTTCCGCCTTGCCCATCGTTTTGCCCTTACACATCTCCGTTGTTTGACGCGACGACGCGCGAATACAACATCCTCTTCGGTGGGCAGGTAGCGCGCCGCAAGTATGAACGCTGGACGCCGCGGGGTGAATTCTTGTACGGACATCAGGGCGTGCGAGGCATCGCCAACGGCGGAGGCGCCCAGGTAACCGAGGTCGGGACGGGGCGTGCGTTTGTGGCGGGCGGCGGCCTCGATTACAAAATCAATCCGAGATTCGCGTTGCGCTTAAATGCCGATTATTTCCAGACGGGCACAGACTTTACACTCCTCGGCAAGCAGAAGCAGGACAACTTCCGGGTCTCGGTGGGCGTAGTCATCCGCAACGTGCACAAGAAGCGGCGCACGCTGGAAGAAGAGAATCAGAGCGAGCAGCAATGAGCCGCAACTCTTCGTGTTCGCTGTTCGTCGTTCGCTGTTCGGGACCGAGTTTGCCGGTTTGCAGATGCTTTGCGAATCGCGAACGACGACGAGCGAACCGCAGGGCGCGAACCACGACTCGGACACTGTCCGCTAGAGATCCGGTCCGTCCTAGGAGCGGCGCAGCATGTCGCTGATGGGCTTGGTCCTGGAGCGGACTTCATCAGCGAGATCGACGCCCTTCTCGACTACTTCCTCGAAGCGGCTTTTGGCTTCGTCGGTCCAATCTGAGGCAGTTTCGAGAACGTCGTCGTAGGACCGTCGCAATTCTTTCCGCAACTGGCGGCCAGCCTTTGGGGCCAGCAACAGGCCGAGTGCGGCGCCCACACCGAGACCGATCATCAGAAAAGTGATGGCGGTACCAACGGTGCTGCTCTCCGAACTCTCGTATTTTCCACTGCGCATAAAAACCTCCTTGATTTATAGAATGCCAAACGGAGCGAGCTCCGTCTCTACATTCTAGTCCTTATTGAAGGGGGAATTTCGTTTGGGAGTTTGGGCCCCGTCCGGATTTCTATTGCGGAATTGGACGATTGACCAGCCCTTTGGCGGTATAGCGCGGTTTGCGAAATCTTTAACCACAGAGGTCACGGAGGTACGCGCGGAAAAAACTAACGGCAACGCCTTCGCGATACTCAGTGGTCTCGTGGTTCAATGACTCTGCGCATCGGCTCTTTGAATTGCGGTTACTCCGCTGCGGACGGTTTTCCAGAATCGGCTCGCGCTGTGTAAAATGAAGAGTTGATTCTAAGTGCGGCGGGAAAGTTGGCGCCTGCCCCGCTGCCAGAATTCCGAGCAGAGTGAAGGAGATGTAAATCAGCAATGTCGATTCCAGCGACCCAACTCCGTCCCGGCATGATCATTAAGCACAACAATGACTTGCATTCCGTGTTCAGCGTGGAGCACCGCACGCCGGGCAATCTGCGCGCCTTCATACAGGCCAAGCTGCGCAATCTGCGCACGGGAGCCATGTTCGAGCACCGTTTTCGTTCTCCCGATCCGATCGAAAAGGTCAACGTGGATGAGGAGAACATGGAGTTCCTCTACAGCGACGGGGACGATTATTACTTCATGAACACGGAGAACTACGAGCAGACGCACCTCACGCGCGAGACATTGGGCGATGCGGTCGATTACCTGACGCCGAATCTGCAGATCAAGGTTGAGTTTTTTGACGGCAAAGCGGTCGGCATCGAGCTGCCGCAGACAGTCGTTCTGACGGTAATGGAGGTTGAGCCCGGCCTCAAGAGCGCTACCGCTTCGAGCGTCACTAAGCCGGCGAAGACGGAAACTGGCCTGATTGTGCAGGTACCGCCCTTCATCAATGAAGGCGAGAAAATCAAGGTCGACACGGCCGAGGGAACGTATTTGTCGAGAGCGCAGTAAGGCAAGGTCAGAAGTGAGAGGTCAGATTGCAGAGGTTAGGGCGTTTGAATTGATCTCACCTCTGCAATCTGACCTCTGACCTTTTCAATCACACGATGGTTTCCGCCGACGATCAATCTCGCACACAGGCTCGCCGCTTTCTCGTGTACGGACGCGTCCATGGGGTCGGCTTCCGCTGGTTTGTCGAGCGCGAGGCGCATATTTTGCAGACCGCTGGATGGGTTAGAAACAATCCCGATGGCACGGTTGAGGTGCTGGCTATGGGAACGCGCGCGCAACTGGCGGGATTGCGTTCGCGATTGCAGGAAGGGCCGCGCGCGGCGCGTGTGGACAGAGTCGAGGACTTCGACGCCGAGCCGATCGCGGGACTCACATCATTTCAAGTTCGAGGAGCTTAACTAAATCAGGAGCTTAATTTCAGAATGCGTACGCCGACGGAAAAGTTGATGGAAGCAGCCGAGTGCGATCGATTGAAGAAGCTGATCCGGGAGGTGCCCGACTTCCCGAAGAAAGGCATTCTCTTTTACGACATCACCACGCTGCTCAAGGATAAGGTCGGCTTTGCGTTGCTGATTGACGCGCTCTCGGCAAATTATATTGGCAAAGAGATTGACCTGGTGCTGGGCATGGAGGCGCGCGGATTCATTTTTGGCCCAGCGCTCGCCTACCGGCTGAATGCGGGATTTGTTCCCGTCCGCAAGCCGGGTAAATTGCCCGCGGAAACGTTGAAGATAACTTATGAGCTGGAGTATGGGAGCAATGCGCTCGAAGTTCACAAGGACGCAATCATTAAGGGCCAACGGATCTTGATCGTCGACGACCTGCTGGCGACCGGGGGCACGGCGGTCGCGACGGCAGAGCTGGCGAGCGACCTCGGGGCGAAGATTGCGGGACTGGCCTTTGTGGTGGAACTGGACTTCCTGAAGGGTCGCGAGCGATTGCAGAAATACGACGTTTTCTCGCTGCTGCACTATGACCAGTAAGTATTAACAGGTGGAGTCAGAGGAAGAGACGGAACGTCCGCGAGGCTCGGAAGAGCCGGACGCTTGCGTTTACTTCTATCTCTCAGCTTCTATCGTTCAACTTCTTCGCGCTACTTTATCAGGCGCTCAACGGCCAGGAACAGGCTTCTCCAAATTGCGACACTGATGGCGAGCGACGCTGTGTAGGAGAAGATTGCGATCCAATTCCATTGAACATCTGCTTCCTGCTCACGGAACCTCATGGGGGAGGGCTCCTTCTGTTTTCTTGCGCCAACCTAGGATGCAATTATATGCCCCTTCGTTGTCTCTGGTAAGTGACTGAAAACATTCCCGGGGCTATCGGTTCGGTTTTGGGAATGGGTGTAATCCCTCATTCTTGCCGGGAAATTTGTAGGCGGCGCTAGAGCGCGCCAGAATTTGTGCACGGGTTGCCGCTCCTCGGCTGCCTGTCCTGATGGTGTTCGGTGGTGTCGGAGCCGTGGTGGTAAGCTATGCGCTTTGGAGCGGCAGGCATGGCGCAGGCGCGGAGCATTGAGCACAATCCTGAGTGCGCTGTCGCAGTCGACGCCAAGTCCAAAACAACGTTCGGGCGAACCTGCAACCAACGCCGGGGCCGATGCGCGAATCAAACATTCATCGGACGGTTAATCCAACTTTCGGCCAAACTCTGTCTCTTGCTCGGAGCCGCGCTGGTAGTGTGCAGTTTCGGAGTAGGGGCTGATCCCAGTCCGTTGCCGCCTTCGATCACAACCGCGCCGCTAACGGTGCAACAGGTGGTGAACAATCTGGTTCGAAGGGATGCGGAGCGGGCACGGGCGCTGCGCCACTATGAATCCACGCGCATCTATCATCTCGCCTATCGTGGATTCCCTGGCGACCGCGACGCAGAGATGACGGTGGTGGCTACTTTTGACAGCCCTTCCACCAAGAATTTTAAAATCATTTCTGAATCGGGGTCGAAGCTGATCATCGACCGCGTATTCAAGCGCCTGCTGGAGAGCGAAAAGGAGGCGGCCGAGCCGGAGATACACGCCCGCACCCTGCTGAATCCGGAGAACTACGATATCGCGCTGGTGGGCTACGAGCCGTCGGGAGCGGGTGGACAGTATGAGCTTGAGGTCTATCCCAAGGCGAAGAGTAAATATGTCTATCGCGGCAAGGTGTGGGTCGACGGCACGGATTTCGCGGTGACGCGAATTGACGCCGAGCCCGCCCAGAATCCTTCATTCTGGACGAAGAAGAGCGAGATTCATCACCAGTACATGAAGGTCGACAATTTCTGGCTGCCGCGGCGCAATGAATCGGTGAGCTATATACGCCTCGGCGGGCGCGCCACACTGACAATTGAATATAACAACTACCACGTGGTGGACTCGCAGGTCGCGGGCAATGCCGGGAAGACGCGACGCCCGGCGCAACCCTATGCCACAGAGATTTACTAAAGGCGATCCGGTAGTACAATCCCGCCATGGGTGGCTCGACACAGCCGGGTGTAAATCCGGGTCTCAATCCCGATTTCGATCCGAATTTCAATCCAACGACCGAGCCACAGGAATCCGGCGTTCGCCCGATTCTTATCGGAATCGTCATCGTCGGGATTGTTGTCGGCGTACTGGCGCTGATTCTTCGCTCTGACGAGAAAAAACCTGCCGAGCCGCCGCCCTATGCCGCGAACCTGAAATTCTCGGACCTCAAAACCAGCGCGGCGCAGAATTTTGTGGGCGCAACCGTCAGCTATTTGGACGGCGTCATCACCAACATTGGCGATAAAACGGTCATCCATGCAGTGGTGCAGATCACATTTAAAGACGATATGGGACAGACGGCGCAGCGCGAAGAGATTGCCATCCACGTGCTGCGCACGGGCGGGCCATACGATGAAGCGGTGGACCTGAATCTATCGCCGCTTGCGCCGGGCGAGAGCAAGCCCTTCCGGCTGATCCTCGAAAACATTTCCGCGCAATGGAACCACGCCTATCCCGACTTACGAGTCAGCGAAGTCGCAGTACGATAACTTGCTTCTGCGTAAGCTCGGCGGTGAGTTGGCGAGTAAACCTGTTGCAACACTTAGTTAGCGCTTTGTTGCAAGTTCTTTCACGCTAACAATTCATTTGACTTGCCCTGCTCTTCGGTATATCTCTATTTGCCTTGTAACTTAGGTTGTTAGTATGCGGACGCGCGTTACTTTGACTTTATTGGTGTTTCTGCTCGCGACGGATCTGGCCTCGGCGCGCGACAAGGCAGAGAACTGGCTGGAAGTGCGCAGTCAACACTTCACCGTGGTTACCAATGCTAACGAGAAGACGGGACGCCGCATTGCCGACCAGTTTGAGCGCATGCGTTCGGTGTTTCATGTGATGCTCCCGCAGCTCTCGAACGAAAGCGGATCGCCCATCATCGTGCTGGCGATCAAGGACGAAAAGGATTTTCGCGCTCTCGAACCGCAAATCTATCTGGCGAAAGGTCAGCTCAAATTGGGCGGACTTTTTCTGCGAGTACCCGACAAGAACTATGTTCTGCTGCGTCTCGACGCCGAGGGCGATCATCCCTACGCGGTGGTGTATCACGAGTACACGCACTTTATTCTCAGCCGCGATGCGGAGTGGCTGCCGCTGTGGCTCAATGAGGGGCTGGCGGAATTTTATGAGAACACCGACATCCGCGATAAGGACGTCGCGCTCGGTCAGCCCAGTCCGGGAAATATACAATGGCTGCGCGAGAACCGTCTGCTGCCGCTGGCGGCCCTGTTTACGGTCGACACCAGCTCGCCTTATTACCACGAGGAGAATAAAGGTTCTATCTTCTATGCGGAGTCATGGGCGCTGACTCACTATCTGCAAGTAAAGGATTTTCAGGAGAAGACGCAGCGCTTGACCGACTATGTGACACTTTTGACGAAGAAGGTTGATCCGGTGACCGCGGCTACGCGCACCTTTGGCGATCTGACGAAACTGCAGTCGAACCTGGAAGGATACATTCGGAGCGGAGACTGCAACAAGTATTTCAAACTAGCAGCTGCGACAGGAGTGGACGATTCCACGTTCAAGGTACGCGCCTTGGCCGAAACGCAGGCCGATGCGGTGCGCGCCGATTTCCTGGCCTACAACGAGCGGATTGCAGATGCCCGATCACTTCTTGATCACGTGTTGCAGGAGGATCCGCAAAACGTTTCGGCGCGTGAAACCATGGGCTTTCTGGAGTTTAATGCGGGCCATGTGGAGGAGGCTCGCAAGTGGTATGAGCAAGCGGCGAAACTTGATTCGCAGAGCTACATCGCGCACTACTACTTTGCCGCGATCTCGATGAACGCCGGCGCATTTTTTAACGATGATGCACAGGTGGAGAGCAGTTTGCGCGCCGCGATCAAACTTAATCCCTCGTTCGCACCGGCCTTTGAGCGACTGGCCGCCCTCGAGGGCATGCACCACAAAGATCTCGAAGAGGCGCACATGATGGCGCTTACGGCAGTTCAACTCGACCCCGGAAATGTTGACTATCGTATGACCATAGCCAACATCCTGATGGAGATGGACCGCGGCGCGGACGCAGTAACTGTGCTGCGAGGCGCCTTGAAGCTGGCGAAGACTCCGGGCGAGATTGAGATGGTCCAAAACAATCTTGCGCAAGCCGAGAGATATGAAACAGCGCGGGCGCGAATGGCGGAACGAAACAGTTATTCGGCGGAAGTAGTTCGAACCAATGTTGAAGCGAACGATACCACTACAGCAGCGAGCGACATTCATTCTGAACCTATCGAGGAAGGCGTGCCGAGCGGGCCGCACCATTTTCTGGTGGGCACGCTGCAGGATGTGCAATGCCACGAGCCGGGCATCGACCTGAACATCGCCGCCAAGGGAAAGACCATGGCACTGCATAGCAGCAACTATTACAAGATTGGATTCACCGCGCTCGGCTTTTCGCCTAAGGGTGATCTCAGTCCCTGTAAGGATCTGGAAGGTATGTTGGCGAAGGTCGAATATGTTGAGTCCTCCGCCAAACCAGCCGCTGCCTACGTGGTCGCGATTGAATTGCACAAGTGAACGCGAGCGAAACGTCCGCCGCTCGATCGTCTTCGATACGATCCCCATCCAGTACAATCTCTTCGTGGCTGATGCAAAACAGTTTCGTCTCACGGAGTCTGTCAAAGCTGCGGGTTGAGCATCCAAGCTGAGTCCGGCGGCGCTGGACACGGTGCTTGGGAAATTAGCCCGGCAACAGGATCCGAATGTGCTAGTCGGCTTCGATCATGCCGACGACGCCGGGGTGTATCTGCTCACGCCCGAAACAGCGCTGGTGCAGACGGTGGATTTTTTTACTCCGATCGTGGACGACCCCTACACTTTCGGCCAGATCGCCGCGACCAATTCTCTCAGCGACGTTTATGCCATGGGTGGAAAGCCGCTGACCTCCCTCGCGCTAGTCTGCTATCCGGAGAAGAGCGACCTCGAAATTCTGGAGCGCATTCTCGCCGGCGGTTTGTCAAAGATGATCGAGGCGGGATGCACGGTGATCGGCGGCCACAGCATTCGCGACGAGGAAACAAAATTCGGATATTCGGTTACGGGAGTAGTTCATCCCAAGCGCGTGTTGTCGAATCAGGGCGCGCTAGCTGGCGATCGCTTGCTCTTCACGAAGGCGCTGGGTACAGGAGTGATTTCAACGGCGATCAAGAAGGGCATGGCCAGGCAAAACTGGATCGATGCTGCAGTAAAGTCGATGACGACGCTGAACAAGGCGGCGGCCGAGGTGTTTGGCGATAATCACATGACGACGGGGCATGAGTGGTCTGTTCATGCCCTTACCGATATCACTGGCTTTGGACTGATTGGGCACGCGCGGGAAATGGCGCTGGCCTCTAACGTCAGTTTCATTCTTCGGTCTGCGAAGATTCCGGCGCTCGAAGGCGCGCTGGACTGCATTCATGCCGGATACATTCCCGGCGGACTTGTAGCAAATCGAGATTTTGCGGAATGTATGGTCGGCTACGATGCGTCCGTGCCGTACGACATGCGCACGCTGCTTTTCGATCCGCAGACTGCGGGAGGACTGCTGATCTCAGTCGCCGCCGAGGATGCCGGCGCACTGACGCTCGCGCTCCATCAAGCCGGAGTTCCCGCGGTTGAAATTGGCGAAGTGACGGCGCGCACGAAACCGTTGATTCGGGTCACTCAATGACTAGCGTATTTTCGAACGATCTGCGCTGATCATGGCCCAGATATAGGCCAGGTGATGATCGTCGTGCTCTGCTACAAAGAAAAGATGATCGACCAGTCGCATCGGTGTTTTCATACGAGGATGGAGTGCGGTGCGGGTGAAAATTCCGCGGTCGATGTTTTCCACTTTGCTCAACAGTCGCGCGCGGGCGCTGCGGAAATCGGCCAGAATCTCTGCGCTCGGGCGCTGGTTATGCTGCGCTGCGAAGGTCCTGCGGTTGGTCAGGTCGGCGATGGTAAGCTGCGATTCGTTGTTGATGTAGTCATCGATCCGCGCCATCCATAGGGGTTCGAGGTCCGCCAGGTGACCAGCATGCTCCTGCGCCGACCACTTGTCGTTTCCGCCTGGTCTTCCAATCAGGATTTCGCGATCAACACCTCGGACAATTTCTTCCAGCCGGGCAGGCGTGCCGCGCAAACGCGCGCACAAGTTTGGATGCTGTTCCGCGGGGAAGGTGAATTCAAACTTTCTCTCGAACCAGACTGGCAGTTGATTCATGGCGGCTTGACTCATAGCTGTAAGTGAATAAGAATCACGTCTGTCTACCAGATGCAGCGTTGGGCGCAAGCGACGCAATTCATGAAACGGCTCGATGCCTTATTCGAGGCTGTCGCATCTATAGGTACATGTCGCGGGCGAATCGCGCAGCTATGAATTTTCGTCTATTCAGTTGTTTCTTGGTGCGAAAGGAAATCCTTGAATGAAAACGCGCAATCTAGGACGTTCTGGCCTCAAAGTCTCTGCTATCGGCCTCGGCTGCATGGGTATGTCGGAGTTTTACTCGGGACGCGATGATGCTGAGTCGATCGCGACTATTCATCGCGCACTCGATCTGGGCATAAACTTTCTCGACACTGCCGATATTTACGGACCGCATACAAACGAAGAACTCGTCGGCCGCGCGATCAGAGGCAAACGCGATCAGGTCGTGCTGGCCACAAAGTTTGGCATTGTCCGCGATCCCGCGAACCCCAATGTTCGCGGCGTCAATGGCAAGCCGGATTATGTGAAAAAATCCTGCGAAGCGAGTTTGCGACGGCTGGGCGTCGATTACATTGATCTCTATTATCAGCATCGCGTCGATCCGAATACTCCGATTGAAGAGACGGTGGGCGCGATGGCCGAACTGGTCAAGGCCGGAAAGATTCGTCATATCGGCTTGTCGGAAGCCGCGGTCGGCACTTTGCGGCGTGCGATTAAAATCCACGCTATCGCGGCGTTGCAGACGGAGTATTCGCTGTGGACGCGCGATCCAGAAGATGAAATTCTAGCGGCGTGCCGCGAACTGGGCATCGGCTTCGTTGCCTATAGTCCGCTGAGCCGCGGTTTTCTTACCGGCCAACTCAAGACTTTCGAAGACCTAGCCGAGGACGACTATCGCCGCTTTTCGCCACGCTTTCAGGGAGAAAACTTTCAGAAGAATCTCGACTTGGTAAAGGAAGTAGAAAAGATGGCACGCGAGAAAAAGTGCAAGCCGTCGCAACTTGCCTTGGCGTGGGCGCTGGCGCAGGGCGATGACATTGTTCCGATCCCCGGCACCAAACGGCGCAAGTATCTCGAGGAAAACGCGGGCGCAGTCGACGTGAAACTTACTTCGGAAGACTTGCGGCGTCTGAGAGAAGTGTTTCCCGCCGGAGTAGCAGCGGGATTGCGCTATCCGGAGCACATGATGAACATGGTCAATGGGTGAACTCAGCCGCCGAGAAGTTTGTTCACCTCGGCATACGGCACGGCGCCCTCCATTTCGCTGTACGTTCCGGAGGTTTTCAGTTCCTCGGCTAGTCGTCGCAGTAGTCCAAGTGTCGCGCGCATGGGCCCTGATCCCACGCTGACGCGCGCCACTCCCAGCTTCGCGAGTTCGGGAATCGAGGGCGTTCCCGGCCCGGCGAGAATGTTGAGCGGGCACTCCACTGCCTTCGCCAGCCTGCCAATCGTCTCGGCATCCTTGAGTCCAGGCGCGAAGACACAATCCGCGCCGGCGTCGCGAAAGGCTATCAAGCGCCGCAACGCTTCGGAATAATCCGCGTCAGGATTGCCACCGGGCAGCAGGAAAACGTCAGTGCGCGCATTAATCACAATTTGCGCGCGTACGTCGACGGCTGCCTGGCGCGCCGCCTTGATCTTTTCGACGGCTAACTCAAAGCCAATCAAAGGACGAGAGGGATCGCTGCTCCCATCCTCAAGGTTCATCCCGACAACGCCCAATTGAATCAGCTCGCGCGTTGTCTTCGCAACGTCTTCCACGGCAAAACCGTAGCCTGCTTCGATGTCAGCGGTGACGGGCACATGCACGGCGCGAGCAATGCGGCCGATGCGGGCCATCATTTCCTCGCGGGGAATATGCTGCCCGTCGGCATAACCGAGCGAATATGCGATGCCGGCCGATGTGGTGGCGATGGCGGGGAAACCGGCATCCTCGAAGATGCGGGCGCTAGCCACATCCCAGGCATTGGGTAGAATGAGCACGTTCGGACCGCGATGAAGTTGAAGGAACTGGATTGCCTGATTCGCGCGGGATTCCATGGTTTCATCGTTTCATAATCTTCCCAATTAACTTAGCTAATTTTCTCGATATTGTGCGCGAGCATAGTCTCTCGCCGCGTTTAGCTGCCGCCGGCTTTTTCGCGCATGCGCTTCACGAAGCTGGGGACGTGTACGACGGCTCGTCCGACGGTGCCGCGTCCAATCTCCGCCGAGCCGTCGTGGGCGCGAACGCGAACGATGTAGAAGCGTCCGTCAAATGATTCCAGTTCGGCCTCGGCTTGAACGCGCACCCCGATGGCGCTGGCGGCTCGGTGTTCGATGTTAATCGAGATGCCGACCGTGATTTCTCCTTCGTCGCAGAACGGCTGCAGCGCCTGGAAGGCGGCGGTTTCCATCAGGCGAATCATGTCGGGAGTGGAATAAACGGGGGGCAGGCGAGGATCGTGCGCGGCAAGCGTGTGCTTCAGTTCGACCGTTTCAGCCGCTTCGCCGCGCACGCCGATGGGAATGTGTCGAGCCATTGTTGATTAGAACCAGTTGCGAAGTGAGTAGTGCCGCGAGCCAAAGCAATTCTAGAGCATCAGACCCAATCCCGGAAGCGCGCTGCAGATATTGCGGAAAGGCTGCGACATTCGTACCCTGTCCTCTGTGTTCTGGGTCACATCGGCCGTGCCCTCCCAAACTGCAAAATAGCGAAGAGCGCGACTATCGATGGCAGCGCGCGGACGAGGGACGGGACAACCAGATGAGTACACGCCACGCAGTCTTTAACCGCTGCAAGATGAATACGCTGGCAGGTTTCATTCTGCTGGCCCTGACGCTGGCTCTGTCATCCTGCAATTGGTTTCGCGACTTCGATTTCGAGCGCGGGGCTCGGGTTACGGGAGGCGATCCGCAGTTGGGGCGGAAGCAGTTGGCAATGCATTCCTGTAGTTCCTGCCATGTGATTCCCGGAGTTCCGAAGGCTGACGGCATGAGAGGCCCCTCGCTCGCCCATTGGTATGGACGCCGCACTTTCCTGAGCACCGTACCAAATAAGCCGGAGAACATGGAGAAGTGGCTGGAAAAGCCGTCGCATCGCAAGCCGGGCACCACCATGCCCGACTTGAACGTAAGCGCGCAGGAGAGTCGCGACATGACTGCCTACCTCTTCTCGATCAATTAGCCCGACTCTATTAGCTGAGCAAACACTCGCCGCCGTTGCATCCTAATGCAAGCTGGCAAAACTCGCGTCGCCGAGCGAAATATGTTCGGGACGAATCACCGGTTGGTCCTCGGAGAGAATCAGCGCACGCTCGATCACATTTTGCAGTTCGCGTATGTTGCCGGACCAGGGCTGCGTTCGCAACAGATGCAGGGCGGCGGCGGAGAGCTGTGGAGCAGGTGGGCTCGAAGCGTATTTTTCGAGAAAGTGCACGGCTAGTTGACCGATGTCTTCCGGTCGATCGCGCAACGGCGGAATCTCCAGTGGGAACGCGGAGAGACGGTAGTACAAATCTTCGCGAAACTTCCCTTCCCTTACCAACGAGAGCAGATGGGCGTTGGTAGCGGAGATGACGCGGGCGTCGACGCGCACGACTTCGGCGCTACCCAGGCGCTGCAATTCTTTCTGCTCGAGAAAACGGAGCAGCTTGGGCTGAAGGCTCAACGGCATTTCGCCGATCTCATCGAGGAAAAGCGTGCCACCCTGCGCCGCTTGGATTCTTCCCGCATACGCTTGGGCGGCTCCAGTGAAAGCGCCGCGCGCGTAGCCGAAGAGTTCGGCTTCGAGCAAGGTCTCGGGAATGGCGGCGCAATTGACCACCGCAAAGGTGCGCGAGGAGCGCGGGCTGAGCTGATGAATGGCGCGAGCAACAATTTCTTTACCGCAGCCGGTGG
This sequence comes from uncultured Acidobacteriaceae bacterium, assembly GCA_963822025.1. GTDB lineage: Bacteria > Acidobacteriota > Terriglobia > Terriglobales > Acidobacteriaceae > Acidiflorens. Next base: position 154,410 of record CAWGFW010000008.1, read on the forward strand.
GGCCAGTGATCAGCACCGTGGTGTTGCGTGGCGCGAGCAGGCGCACCAGACGATACACCGGTTGCATGATGCGCGAGTTATTACCGATCATCCCGGGGAGGGGAGAGTCGAGAATGGAATGAGCGGCACGTGCCGGTAGGAGGGCTTGCTCGTGGTTGTCGATGGCCAAGTCCTGGCGGCCGAGAGCCTGCCCGGAGCCTGTCGAAGCGGCGCTCACCACTACATGATCGTGGTCACCTTCGACAAGGCTTGGAGGATCATTGGGGGCCTCACGTTCCGCATCGAGCATGACCACTTCGATTTTGGGAAAACGTCTCCGCACCGTCTCGCCGAGTTCTTCGGCGTCAAGATCGGGCAAATGGCGGTCGAGGAAGAGGACCTGCCAGAAACCACTCTCCAGATGATCGAGCGCCTCGGCGCCGCCGCTGGCCTGCTCGAAGCGGCGGGCGGGGGAACGCAGACTTTGGAGGACGCGCTGGCGCACGACGGTGCTGGGGCTGGCCACCAGAATATGGTCAGCATAATTAGGCGGGATCGGAAAAGTCGTCATACTGCCGATTTGAAATCGACATGGTTAGAAGGAGATTAGATGGAGATTAGAAGACTCTATCGAAGGCAAACCATGGTGTAGCGGAAAAGTTAAATTTTGCTTTACAGGTGGAGAATTCTGTAAGTGGCAGGCAATTTCTGCCGGGGGAGTTCAGATGGGCTGATAGCCGCGGGGCCCCGAGCTTCGAGGAATCGCAAGCTACTAGTGGATCGTCGCCATTACTTCTCGACCAAGACCAGTTCACCGTTTTCGACTTTGATATCTTTCACATTGTTGGGTAGCTTGAGCTGATCGCGCTGTTCGGCGAGTTTTTTCTGTAACACTTCGTTGACCAGCGATGCGGGCACGGAGAGATCTCCGACCTTGACCTCGGTGGCATCGAAGGTGGCGTAGCCGTCTTTCGAGCCGAGATGTCCGGCGAGAGTCAGATAAACATCTTTGCCAGCGATTTGTGTGAGAAATTGTCCGCGCACGATGTCGCCATCCATGGAGACTTGATAATCCTTGATATTGGGAACTGCGCCGGGGAACTCGGTGGCAGGCGTGGCGGAGGGAGCATTAGGGGAGGGCGCATTGCTCGCAGCGTTGGAGGTATTCGCGGGCGCGGCCGTCATTGCCGGCATCAGGCCAGCCGCTTGCGCCAGCGCGGCGGAGACTTCACCGGAGGTCATGCGAATTTCGCTCTCACCTTCGGCGGCGGATTTGGGCTGCGCGAGTTGGTTCACTTTCTCCTGAAAAGACTGCGCATTAGCGGCAGCGGTAGCGGGCGCGACGCCGGTTGCAACCGGTGCGGGCCGTTTTAATACGAGTACCAGCGTGATGATTGAAATCGCCAGCGTGACAAAACTAATGATGCGGTTCAGCTTCACGGATACCTCCCCTACTTTCATCCATGGTACGCGCGCAGGAAATCAGGTTTGAGATGACGTTAGTGCTATGGCGGCGGAGAGCATTCAACCGGGATAGCGCATCGATTATTTCTTTTTCGAATCAACCCTTAGCACACGGCATGATGCGGCTGGGTTTGGCTTCCAGACATAACCATCGGCCAAGGTAAGACTCTTGAGGGAAATCCTTACCTGCTCCGGGATTCGGGCCATGTGAGCATACGTTACCGTGTACTCCATGCCAGGATAAAAGAGTGCGTTGTCTTCCTCGCAACGGATGTTGTCTGATCGATCGCCGGTTAATTTGCAGCTAAATTCCAGCCGCCGAATCGGCAACTTGCCGGCGTTCATGAAGGTTATCGAAACAGAATCCAAGGTTCCGGAGGCGCTGACGAGAGTGACCGGGCAGCGGCCGGTTGCGTTCGCTAATTGACCCAAAAGCACAACGAATACGGCGAGTCTGATGCTTGCTAGCATGAAGCGAAAATCGCGCTTATCCAAACACCGTTCTCGGGCGAATGTTTTCATTCCACATTTTTCATTCCACGATGGCGAGCACGTCACCGGGGTTTACGGCTGCGCCTGGGGTCGCTGATATTTTCTTTACCATTCCCTTTTTCGGTGACTTTATTTCATTTTGCATCTTCATGGCTTCGACTACGACGATGCCCTGGCCAGCTTCGACTTCGGAATTTTCCGCGACCAGCACACGCACCACGCGGCCGGGCATAGGAGCGAGAATTTTCCTGGGGCCCTTTTCGTCGCCTGCCGATTTCTGGCGCGAGCGCAGGGAGCGCGGATCGCGCAACTCGACCGCGAAGCGGGCGCTGCCGACCCACAAGTGGAGATCGGTGGCTGTCTGCTCGCGCTTGATTTCGTAGGAGCGGCCATCGATCAGCAGCGACAAAACGTCGCGTCGCGGGATGACCGCGTCGACGTGGACGGTATGGCCGTCCAGTCGGCATTCCCATCCTCCGCCGGATTTTTCCACTTCGAAGCGATGCGGCTTGCCGCCAGCGCTGTCCCCTGCGTCGCCGCCGACTATGATGTCGTAAACCATCAGGTTAAAACGTTAGCGCAACGCTTCCGCGCGTCCTTTCTGCTTCCAGTTGGAACGAGGCGAAGCTGGTGTGGCGGAGTCGGTTGCCGCCGCATTGCCGTTCCTGTTTGCAGAAGACGCTGGATCGAGCACAGCAAACATTCCGGCGGCGATCGCGGCAATCTTCTCGAGTTCTTTGATGTCTTTTGGCGATAGTGACGCCACGGCTGGATTGGCTTTCGCGAGCAGGCGATCAAGGTATCCGGTGTCGAGTTTTCCGGCGCGGAAATCGGCGTCTCCGAGAATGCGCTGGAAGAGAGAAATATTGGTCTTGATGCCGGCCACGAAATACTCGTAGAGGGCGCGCTCGAGACGCATGACGGCTTGCCGCCGATCGCTCCCATAGCCGATCAGCTTGGCAAGCAGGGGATCGTAGTCCATGGGGACATTCCAGCCTTCATACATGCCGCTGTCACGGCGGATTCCCGGCCCTGAAGGCTGGAGCAGTACGGTGATTTTGCCGGGGCTGGGAAAATAATTGTTGTCGGGATCCTCGGCGTAGATGCGGCACTCGATGGCGTGACCGCGAATTGCTATATCGGACTGCGCGAAGGGCAGCTTTTCGCCGGCCGCGATGCGGATCTGAAGATGAACGAGATCGAGTCCCGTGGTCAGCTCGGTGACCGGATGCTCGACTTGAAGGCGCGTGTTCATTTCGAGGAAGTAGAAATTCTTTTGCTGATCGACGAGGAATTCTATGGTGCCGGCGTTGGTGTAGTTGGCGGCCTGCGCGACTTTGACGGCGACCTCGCCCATGCGTCGTCGCATATCGGGATCGACGATTGGCGACGGTGCTTCTTCGAGAACCTTCTGATGGCGGCGCTGGATGGAACATTCGCGCTCGCCAAGCCAGACAGTGTTGCCGTGCTCGTCGGCGAGCACCTGCATCTCGATGTGTCGCGGATTAATGATCGCTTTTTCGATATAGACTTCGCTGTCGCCAAAAGATCGCTGCGCTTCGCTCTGCGCCGATTCGAGAGCGGAGCGAAGTTCCTGGCGAGAGTGCACCAGGCGCATGCCTTTGCCGCCGCCGCCCGCAGCGGCCTTCAGCATCACGGGATAGCCAATACGCTCGGCGACCTGTTCACCTTCTTCGGCGGAGGCGAGGCCGCGCGAGGTTCCGGGCACAAACGGGATGCCGGCTTTTTCCATTTGCTGGCGGGCGCTGGTCTTCGAGCCCATCAAATTCATGGAGTGCGGAGTGGGGCCGATGAATTTCACGCCTGCATCGGCGCAGGCTTGCGCGAACTTCGCGTTTTCGGAAAGAAATCCGTAGCCGGGATGGATGGCCTGCGCGCCGGAACGTTTCGCTACGTCAAGGATCTTGTCTATGCGGAGATATGATTCAGCCGCCGGAGCCGGGCCGATGTGATACGCCTCGTCAGATTTTCGGACGTGGAGCGCGGCGCGGTCAACGTCGGAATAGACGGCGACGGTCGAGATGCCCATCTCGCGGCAGGCGCGCATGACGCGCACCGCGATCTCCCCTCGATTGGCGATCAGAATCTTCTTGAACATGCCTGATGCACGTTTTATCGGCAGCACCAAGACCGAGGCGCTGCGCCGCAGTTGATTTTACCTGTCGGCGGGAAGAAGTGCGTGATGCCAATCACCTGCCGTTGTGCTTTCGAGCCGCGAAACTCGGCCATTCCAGATGTTGGTGATGCGAAGAATCGCGCCGAAAGGTAAAAAGGCCCCGCAGCGTGAAGCGCGAAGCGCGAGGCCCTGATGGTAAGAACCTTCCGGAGTAAAAGCTGATTTGTTGCTTCTGATCTTATTGCTTCTGATCAACCACAATGCCGCCTGCGCCGGGCTGTTTTTCCGCCTTGGCCTTCTTGGTGGCCATGGTCTTGTCGACCCACTCGTCGGCGGTCTTTAAATCGGCGGAACGAGCCGCCGGGTCATCGCATTGGATGTCGGCGCGCTCGCGATACATCAGGTTCATGTAGGCCATGGCATCGTCATAGTCGGGTCGAAGTTGAAGCGCCTTGTTCAGGTTGTCGATGCCTTCCTGGACGTTAGGAGTATTTTTCTCCTTCATCATGGCACAGACTTTCTTGTCCTTGGCGGGCAGGGAGTCATCGGGCTTCATGCCCAGTTTGGCGCGCTCTTCCTGTCGCGGCACATAGGTTTGTGTCCAATCGATCACAGCGACCGAGTAATAGGGCTCGGGGTCATTGGGATCGACTTCCGATGCCTTCTTATAGTATTGCTTGGCCATGTCAAACTTCTTCATCTGCAGGTAGAGATAGGCGATGCCCTTGATGCTGTTGATATTTTTGGGATCAACCTGCAGTACCTGCTTGTACTCGTCGATGGCCTGCTCGGCATTGCGATTGTTGTCAGGAGTATCGGCGCCCGGAATGTACTGCTGCGCATAAGCAGTAGCCAGATACAGGCGCGCATTGATGAGCGACGGATCAAGGGCGACGGCCTGCTGGAAGTTGTCAATGGCCTGTTCGAACTTGGAGTTTTTGTAAGCCTGTACGCCCTTGTTGAGGTGGTCACGTGCCTTTAGCTTGTTGCAGCCGGTGGTGGCGAGCATCACCAGGGCTGCGGCGAACACGACCAGAACCTTTTGCGTAGTTCTCGTTTTCATTGCTTTATGAATCTCCCTTTGCGGCGGAGTGTCCGAACGCGGAGCCTTATCAAAATTTGGTCATCCTGAGCGAAACGACGGACTGCTTTTTGTCGCAAACTGCAGATCCCTCGTTTCGCTCGGGATGAGAACTCATAGCAAGTGGTGCCCGACTCTAGCCGCCCGCCTCGATCTTGGCGGTGATCAGGCCGACTTTATCGACGCCCGCCGAATGCGCGATATCGATGACGTTGGCTACGTCGGCGAAGGGCACGTTGTCGTCACCCTTCACGAACATGACCTTCTCGGCGCGCGTCTTGAAAATGTCTTCCAGGCGGCCTTGCAGAGTCTCCCAGGTAGCTTCGTCGGTATTGATCTTGAGTCCGGGAGGGTTGCCGGCGCCGTGATCGATCAGTTGCACCACAATGGTGCGATCGGGAGTGGGCGGTGGCTGTTTCTGATCCTTCGGCGGAGGCTGGGGCACCAAAGCATCCAGACCCTTCGGCGTCAGGGGCGTGATCACCATGAAAATGATGAGCAGCACCAGCAACACGTCGATCAGCGGCGTGACGTTCATGTTAGCGTTCTGGCCCCCCTTGGGGCCAACTGCCATACCCATAATGAATCTCCTGTATCGCTACTACGCTTATCGCTCTTGCGAATTTTGTGGCGAACTACTGCCCGCCCGTCGGCGCCGGTGGGGCGACTGGCGGTGGGGCAAACGAGCCCGACTTCTTTTGTTCGGTCAATAGCCCTAGTTGATCGACGCCGGCGGCGCGAACATCGTCCACGACCGCGACTACCCAGCCGTACTTTGCGCGGGCATCAGCCTTAAGAAATACTCGCTTATCGGTCCGGTTCGCAATGCGATCCTTGATTTTTTGCGTCAGATCGTCAGGATTGATGGGGTCGGTGCCGAAGAAGACCTTGTCGTCGCGCGTAATCGCGACTTGCAACGCATCTTCCTTATCGGCGTCATGCATGTCGGTCGGATTATTGACCTGGGCCATGTCGACCTGCTTGCCGTGCTGCAACATGGGCGTGACGACCATGAAGATGATCAGCAACACCAGCATCACGTCCACCATCGGTGTGACGTTGATGTCGGAGGTGACGTTGGCTGCTTCGTTTCGCTTAGCTAATGCCATGGAATTGTGTCTCCCTGCTTATGCTTGCGTCGGTGCCGCAGCCCCAAACTGGCTTTGTGGAGAGCCGGGCGTTGCCGCCCGGCCACCCACTGGCAACTCATGGGTGCAATCTTCGACTGCAGGCTACAACTTACGACCGGCGCATGCTCCGGCGCTTGAGGAAGTAATCGATCAGTTCGCTCGAGGAGTTATCCATCTCCACGTCGAAGGCTTCCACGCGACCGGTTAGATAATTGAACATCATGACGGCCGGAATAGCCACGAACAGGCCGACTGCGGTGGTCACGAGTGCTTCGGAAATGCCGCCGGCGACTGCTGCCAGACCGGTAGCCTTTTCCTTGGCGATGCCGTTGAAGGCGTTCAGAATGCCGACGACCGTTCCGAACAGTCCCACGAAGGGAGCTGTCGAACCAATGGTCGCGAGACCGCCTAAGCCACGCTTCAGTTCGGCGTGCACGATGGCTTCGGTGCGCTCCAGAGCGCGCTTGGAGGCTTCGATGGTTTCGCCGGGGATTTCGCCGGGGCTATCCTGATGGGCCTTGAATTCCATCAGGCCAGCGGTGACAACCTTGGCCAGATGGCTCTTCTTGTTGCGCTCGGCGACTTTGATCGCTTCGTCAATCTTGCCTTCGCGCAATGCTCCTGCAACCGCGGGAGCGAACGAGCGGGACTGATTGCGGGCAGCGTTGAACGCCATCCAACGGTCGATCATCACACCGATCGACCATCCCGACATGATGAAGAGAACGATAACCACGACTTTCGCCAGAATACCCATCTGCTTCCAGAGCGAAATCGGGTCCCAACCGACTGAGCTGTTGTCTTGAAACAGCCAAGCGGCGAAAAGATGGAAATTACAAAGTGCCACTGTTGCCAGGTTCGCTACCATGAGTTGCTATTCCTCCTCGGAACTGTTTCGCGTTCATTTGTCTGAGCGCCTTTCTCAAATTCTCACCGGCCTTCGCGCGCGATCGCCGCATGGCCCGGACAGTAATGCCTAACTCCATCGCAGCCTTGCCGAATGGCTGCAGCATCAGGAGAGCTGCGGCATAACAGGATGCAAAAAGAGCCAAACTTGATGCCACGCCCCATGCGAGAGACTAACCTGATTTCGCGCGCGCCATCGTCAAAGCAACGCGCGGCCGCGAAACCTGATCTCCTCTGCAAACCACTGATGAAACGTTTGATGCAAAGAAAGCCTAAGTAGGCGGGGTCCCCCGGCTGCCAAAAAAGCGCCTCAATCTCCCGTCCTGGGAAAAGATAGGAGGGGGAAAGCCAACCGCCACAAAACTTATCCAGAGTGTCTAGCCTCCCGACAAGCTGAAGTTCACCACCACCTGGGTCTCCACAGCCACCGGCTCGCCATTGAGCAGGTAAGGCTTATAGCGCCATTGTTTTACGGCTTCGATGGCCGCCGGCGCCAGCATGGGGTGCCCGCTGATTAGTTGCAGATTCTGAATGGTGCCATCTTTGCTGATCTCCGCCTGCAACACAACCGTGCCCTGAATGCGCGCCTGCTTTGCCAGTTGCGGATAATTGGGCGTAACTTTCCTGATCAAAAGCCCGGTAGCCACACCGGTCGACACGCGCACGCGCTGCGGAGTTGCAACCTTCGGGACCGCAACTTGGGTTGAACTAAGGATGCTACCCATCACGCCGCCAGCCGCGCCTCCCGGTATACCGCCCGGAACGCCACCCGGAACGCCGCCTAGATCCGGCGGAGCTTCCTCTTCTTTAATCATCTGAATTTTCTGGGGAATCTTGGTGGGGGCGCGCAGTTGGCCGTTAACCACTTCGCTCACCATTTTTACAACCTTTATGGGAGCTGCTGCTGGTGGCGGGGGCGGAGGAGGGGGTGGGGGCGGCGCTACCAGAAAAGTCATCAGTTGGGTCTTGGGCAACGCGTCAGTGTAGATCAGCGGGATCAGAATCAGCACCCCGATGAGAGCGAACTGCCCTAAGAACGACAAGATTGTGGTGCTCAACCGGCGCTTAGCCTTGAACCTGTTCCCTGACTCGATAAGGCTGTCTTCAAACATAGGTTTCTCCTACGCACACCAGACCATTCGACTGTTTAGACACCACCCGTCTGGCCTTTGCTCCCTGATTTCCCAGCTTTTCGCGTTCGGAATCCCTGCCTCTGCGGGCAGGTCAATGATTTTACGCCACTACGCCAAAACTAGACCTTAACTTTAACTTTTTCTTTTGGCTGCGCGGAACCCGTGCCGCCCGGCCGCAACGGCATGGCAATCGGCTTCTTGCCGCGCTCGCCGCGCCATTCCTGGTAGGCCACCAGAATCGGGGCGGCAATCGCGATCGAGGAGTATGTCCCGATCAAAATGCCGATGACCAGCGCGAGGCTGAAGTTATGCAACACCTCGCCGCCAAAAAGAAACAGAGCAAGCACGGTAAGGAAAGTCAGGCCCGCTGTCAAGATAGTTCGACTCAGCGTCTGATTGATGCTCTTGTTGACGATGTCGGCCAGTTTGTCGCGCCGCAGCAATTTGATGTTTTCCCGTATCCGGTCAAAGACAACGATGGTGTCGTTATTCGAATATCCAATCAGGGTCAGGATGGCGGCAATGACGGTCAGCGATATTTCCCGGTCCAAGAGCGAAAAGGCGCCGACCGTGATCAGCGTGTCGTGAAAAACGGTTAACACGGCAGCGACGCCGTAAATCCATTCGAAGCGTAAGGCCAGGTAGACGAGCATTCCAGCCAGCGAATAAAGAGTAGCCAGGATAGCCTGCTTGCGCAGTTGCTGCCCCACTTGCGGGCCCACGATTTCTACGTTGCGAACGACAAAGTCGGAGACGAAGAAATTGTCCTGCAGCGAGGCAACGACCGCCGGATCCGCAACGCCTTTTAACTCATCAATGGATTCCAGCACGCCCCCCTTCGACTTGTCGCGATAATCGACAATAGCCTGAGCTATGGCCGTGTAGCGCGGATTGGCGTCACTGCCCGATCCAAGGTGAAGCGGATCCTTCTCCAAAAGATAATTCGCGATGGCTAAAGAACTTGAGTTATTGAGATCCTGCTTCCCCAGAATGGCATGGCTTTCGAGAACCTTAATGATCTGGATTTTGCCTTTGTCGAGAGCCTGTTCGCTGGTCTCCTGAATATCGAGCGCGATGAGGACTTCGTTATTGCCGGGCTGGCCATAGCGCTGAACCCGGGCATTCTTGAGGCCGGCGCGTTCGATCTCATTGTGAATGGCGGATGGATCGGGGGTGTGCGCGTACTTCACGTAAACCAGCGTACCGCCGCGAAAGTCGACGCCCAGCGGGATGCCGTGCCAGAACGCGATGGAGAGCACTCCGGCGACGCTGAAGATCAGCGAGAAAGTGAGGAAGTACCACTTCTTCCCGAGAAAATCGATATTTGTATTTTTAAAAAATTCCACGCTGCTTACGATCCCTTCAAAAGGCTGCCGTTCGCTAATCGTCGTTCGTCGTTCGCCATTCGCCCAACATCGTTTGCGAAAAGCGAACAGCGAACGACGAACAGCGTCCTCTAAATACTTAACGCTTCGCCGCGCTGTTTCCGGCTCAGCACCCAGTCAAAAATAACTCGCGATACAAACACTGCGGTGAACAGGTTGGCCGCGAGACCAAATACCAGCGTCGTGGCAAAACCTTTTACCGGCCCGGTTCCAAACAGAAAAAGAATCGCCGCCGAGACAATGGTCGTGACGTGCGTATCGACGATAGTGATCCAGGCGTGGGCGAAGCCCTGCTCCACCGCCGATGGCGGCGTCTTGCCGTTCCTCACTTCTTCGCGGATGCGCTCAAAAATCAGCACGTTCGAATCCACGCCCATGCCAACCGTCAGAATGACGCCTGCGATTCCGGGCAGTGTGAGCACCGCTCCAAAGTACCCCATGAACCCAAGCAGAATTACCAGGTTGAGGATGAGAGCGATGTCCGCATTCACGCCCGCCCAGCGGTAATAAATCAGCATGAAGATAAGGACGGCGAGCATGCCGAACACGGCCGCGCGCACTCCGGAACGAATCGAATCGGCGCCGAGAGACGGACCCACCGTACGTTCTTCGAGATACTTGATGCCGGCCGGCAGTGCGCCCGAACGCAGCGTCATGGAAAGATCGTGCGTCTCCTGATCGGTGAATCGACCAGTGATGACGCCACTATCGCTGATGGCGCTCTTGATCGTCGCCACTTCCTGCACCCTTTTGTCGAGAACCACTGCCAGGCTGTCGCCGATGTGAGCGGAGGTGAAGGCCTGAAATTTGCGACCACCCTCACCGGTAAGGATGAACTTGACCTCCGGCTGGCCATTCTCGTCGGTTCCCGGTTGCGCATCACGAAGGTCGCTGCCGGTCACGGCTGAAGCGCGCGAGATCAGATACCACTGCTCGCCGGTATCGCTGGTGTGCGAGCCGATGCTTTTACCTTGCATCAGAATGGCATCCGGCGGCAGCACACCACCGTGGTCCTGCAACGCCTGCTCCTGGCTGGAATAGGGCCCGCCGAGCGATTGCTTTATCTCCAGCATCGCCGTCGACTGCATGATCTCTTTAACTCGCGCCGGATCGTCTACTCCCGGAAGCTGGACGAGAATCTGGTAATCGCCGAGGCCGTGCTCTTGAATGACGGGCTCGCTGACTCCCAGTTGATCGATACGATTGCGGATGGTCTCGATGGCCTGGGCGACCGCGCGATTTTTCAAATCGGCGAGGTTTTGCGCTTTCATCGCAACCGTCCAGGAATTCTCCGCGCCCGAGATCGCGTCGTAGTCGGGCAGGCGGTCGGAAACAATGCTCTTGAAATCGCTGGTCTGCTCGGGAGGAACGCCCTTCACGACGATCATCTCGGGATGGTTCACCGGATCCGGCTTGATGATGTCGGCATAGCTGATCTTATGCGTGCGCATGTCTTCTTTAAGGCGCGCAATCGCGTTGTCGGAGTCGACATTAACCGCGTCATTGACCTGCACCTGCAGGATGAGGTGCGTGCCGCCACGCAAATCGAGACCGAGGTTAATGTGATCGTGCAGCAGCGCCAGTGGACCACGTCCGGACCACGTCCACGGAGGCCCGAAAATGCCTGCCACGAACAACAGCAAGATGCCCAGGATGAGAACTAACTTCCAAGAGAGATTCTTATTCATGAAAAACCGTCGATCGTCTTTGGTCGTTCGTCGTTAGTCAAAGTCGCCGTCGTTTAGCGAACGACGAACCACTAACAGCCATCGACCAACTACTTTCCTTCTTCCGCCGTCGTCACCGATACCACCGATGCGCGGCTGATTTCGAGCTTTATGTTATCGGGCGGCACGCGCAACGTGAGCGCATCGTCCTTGAGGCTGATGATCGTCCCGCGCAGCCCGCCGCTGGTCACGATCTTATCGCCATTTTTCAGTTCGCTCAGCATGGCTTGCCATTTTTTCTGCTTCTTCTGCTGCGGCATGATCAGAAGAAAGTAAAAAATCGCAAAAATAAACAGGAGTGGAGCCAGCCCGAGCAGACTCGTGCCGCCCGGTAGCTGCAACCACAACGCCAACCTGCCTGGTATCGCCAACAAAATTATTTCCAATGCCAAATCCATCCCCTGTAACAGAATACGTGATTGAACCGCATTCGCCCGAAGCGCCCTTGCGGGGTGCGCCGAGCGGAACTCGGCACAAGTTTGCTGCTTTCTCCGGCGAACTGCGGGAATTGTTTTCTTCTATGGCCGGAGATCCTACAACCTGCAGGCTAGAGCCGGCGACGCCGCGTCCCGGATGCGACCGAGACGACACAGAAAGAAACGGACCTTATCCCTAAGTCAAATAGAATGCCGGACGGCTCGCCGGGTGTCAAGGCGGAAGCAGTGAATTTAGAGGCCGCGAATCTGCGATTTCGAAATTCAACGTCACGGCTGACTCACCCCTGGACTCAACGGCGGCGCGGGATACTCGGGCAGCTTCTGCTTCGCCGATTGCGTCCTTTTGACCTCAAGCTCATCGAACAGCAACGCCGGACTGGCCACGCTGTATGCGACCGGATCAAAGCGATCCTCAACGTCGAGTGCGCTTCCGGCCGCGATCAGATTGCTGCGCAGCGAGCGGACGTCGAGGTCTCCAAAGACTGCGCCCCGCACCAGTTCTTCGTGGCCGTCTTTCGTCCAGATACGATAGAGCAGCCGCGGCGTCAGCCTGGGGCCCATGGTTTGCACGTAGAAGCAGTAAGGCAGCTCGCGCTGCTTGCATATCTCCACCAGTTTGCTCTTGAGGTCGGCGTCGGATTGCGGACTCACCGATTGCAGAATCAGATTGCCCGCCGTCGGCGCGGGCGCAGCCGTGGCAGCGGAGCGGCCGTGCCCGTTCGAGACAGGGAAATCGCGAATCGGCTCGCGCCCCACGAGGTAAGCGACCAGCTCTCCCTTTTCGATCAGCGAGACGCGTTGCGCTTTCACGCCTTCGTCGTCGACCGCGTAGTTGCCAAAGAGGCGCTTGCCGGAGATGGCGGAGACGGTCGGGTCGTCAAAGACATTAATGAAATCGGGCAGCACGCGCGACTTGTAGCTGCTCGCCCAGTGGCCGGTCGTACGGGCGTTCTCGCCAAGCTTCGGCTTCTTACCAAGAACGTTCGGGTCGACCAAATCACTGACCACGGTCGCGGCAGCGTCGTTTGAGAACAGCACCGGCCCGCGATATTCCTCTTCGACGACGGGAGCATCCCGCAGCAACTTCAACGTGTCGCGAAGCTGAATCGTCGTCTTCAAGAACTCTTCGCGCGTTGGAAGCTCCTTGAGATCGTTTCCCTGATCGCCGTGCGAACGTTGCAGCAACATGCCGTCTACCGCCTGCGTCGATGCAGTCACGTAGATTGCATAATGTGAGTCGCCGGAGCGTGCAACCGTCCCCTCGGAGTTCAGGAAATAACGATTCTCGACGGTGAAGCGCAGCGACGATTCGAAGGTTTCGAGATCTTTGTCGGAGCGATACGCCGCCGAGGATTCTTCGAGCAGCTGAAGCCAGGGCGTGAAATCAGTGTTAGAGAAACGCGCGACAGGTTCGATCACGTCGACCAGCGAGGCATGGGCGAAATCGTCGACCGGCTCATCGACCTTCAATTGCTTAAGCGCAGCTTGCTTGGCGGCGAGCGCCTCGGTGGCGGCCTTATAAGCGCGATCGGTCGCGAGCCACACGCGATGGCGGATGGCGAAAACGTCATCGTCGGAGGGAACGAGATCGATGGTGCCTTCCCCGCTGCCATAGAAGCTGTCCTGCTTGTAGTCGCCGACGCGGACCGTTACGCGCAGCAAACGACCGCGATCGCGCTGTTGGCCGCGCAGCGCGCCGAAAACCGCGCTCGCTTCGAACTGATCGACTTCAGTGACGCGATACTCGATGTAGTAGGGCGCAGCGACGTTCTCCATTTTCAGCTGGGTTTTGGAGCGATCCATCTCTTCGCGAAGCGCGCGCAGTAGTGGATCGGAAGAAGTGGGACTGGCTGCGTGAGCGGAGCATGCGAGAGCGCAGACGATCACGACGGCTAAAGCCGACAATAATTTTGATGATCCTACGGTGTGGCTGAAACCGCGCCCCCTCAAAATAAAATCAAAACGTCTGATCACTTCGCGCCTCCCTTCTCATCCATGGCGCCGGGTGGCGGCGGCAGGATCGGAGGACGAGTGTCGCCATATTTTCTTTTTTGTACTTCCATCCCAGAGAACAACATCGCCGGCGCGGCTGCCGATACAGGAATGCTGCCCGATTCGGCTCCGCAGATGCCGTTGAAGACGCTGGTCGTGTCGCCGGTGGCGGCGATCTGGGTCAACACAGTCAGCGGCGTGCCGACAATGTCGACGCCACGCACCAGTTCATCGGGACGCCCATCCGCATAGACACGCCACACCATCACTGGCAGCACCTGGAAAGCCTGCGGCAGTTCGGTCGAGGTCAGAGTGAATCCGCCCTGAATATCTTCGAAGTAAAGGCCGTAGGGCTTGCCCTGCTTTTTGATTTCTTCGATGAAACGCGTCCGCAACTGCGCATCCGGAATCGTCTTCGAAGAAGTCACGATCAGATTGCCCTGGCGGCCGACGGGCATCAATCCGGCCTGCCCGCGGCCGTGGCCGTTTGAGGTACTGAAATTTCTTATCGGCAAACGGCCCATCAGAAAATTCTTGAGCACGCCGTCCTTGACGACCTCGACACGCTCGGCCGGAACACCCTCATCGTCGTAGCGATAAAAGCCGGAGAGCTCGGTGCCGGCAATCGAATGCAGTGTGGGGTCGTCGGTCACGCTCAAAAAGTCGGGCAGAATTTTTTCGTTGATCTTCTTGGTGAAGGTCTGGCCTTCGTCACGTCCGCGCTGGCGCTGTCCCTCGACGCGATGGCCCAGCACTTCGTGAAAGAAAACGGCAGCGGCTCGGCCGGAAAGTAACGCCGGCCCATTGTAGGGTTCCGCCAGCGGAGCGGCGCGCAACGCGCTCAGATCCCCCGCCATTTTCTTGACGCTCGCGGCCACCTCTGCGTCCGACGGCACTTTCGCCGGATCGGAAAACTGGAAAGTCTCGACGCGCATCAACTGCATGCCATCGTCGGCGCGAGCCTCCGCCTCAATCATCACGCGAAAAATCGCGTCCGAGGTGACGATCTTCGTGCCTTCGGTCGATACCAGGTAGCTGTGCGTCTTCTCAGCGTAGAGAAAGACCAGCGACTCTTCGACCTGCGGAAATTGCCGAAAGGACGCAGAATAGCGGCGGGCGAGTGCTTCCCAAGCCTTCTGCTCGGGAAACGCGACCGGCGATGGCGGCTCGATGTAGATCGAGGGCTTCTCGGCGGAGAAGTCGGCGGAGTCGTCCTCGTCCTTTGCGCGCACCGCGCTCTTCGTCTTCACGTTGCTATAGGCCTGGCGGGCTTTGCGGTATTGCTCATACGTCAGCTGCCAGAGTACGCGGGCGATAGCATCAGGATCATCCCGCTCCGGCAGTTGGCCAGTGGTGATGCCGGAAGAGCGTTCCTGGTCGTGCGTGTTGTCGAGCGCGGGCGTCCCAATCCTCATGCTGACGTCAGCCGACCGGCGGTGAGTGTGGGACGAGGTGAGAACGCCACCCTCGGCGCTCAGAACGACCAGCGACTCACCATCGGTCACGTTGTAGCTGGTGAAGTAAGGCGCGGGATCCTGCTTGGCCAGTTCGGACTGGCCGCGGTGCAACTCCTTTTCCATAGTGGCGAGGAGGATGTCGCCGGACGCGGCAGGAGAGGTTTGGGCACGGAGGAGCTGCTGGCCAGGAAGAACGGTCAGCGACAGAAAAATGCAGAAAGCAGCGGCTTTTTTGAAATTCATTGGAAAGCGGAGTGTAACAGGAGCGGATGTGACAAAAAAGCGGCCCCTTTCGGGGCCACCCTTTTCAAAGAGGCTTTTTGGCGGGAATCAGAGGAGAGTCAAGGTTGACGCCGCTCTGGGGACCGGAACGGACAGAGTGAGATGTCGAGCACATCGAGAGTGAAGTTGTTCCAACGGGTACGACCTCTTTATTACCAGGCAGATATGCATTTGCGGAGCCAAAAATGGGAATGGAAACGGCGAACGAGGCTCATTTTGGGAACCTGTTCCTAATCAGGATCTTAGGGTGAATACCTTAGAGGAACGCCGGGACAGACGGAACACCATAAGGCGATCTTAGCTGCATAAAGCTGCACATTTTCAGAATTGCGCGGCAGAAATGGCAGAAAATGATTAGAAGGCCGGGAGTTTCACCCGGCCTCGGAACTGAAGAGCGAACTCGATGGCTAGCTGTCGCCAGCCACGGTGCGCACCTTCCCCGGCAGGAAATGATACGGCGGCCAGGGACCGGTCACCACCATCTGGCAATTCTTCAACTGCTTGGCGGCCGTGCTGTAGCGGTTTTGATACTTTTCGATGGATTTGGTGTCGATCAGGTGGGCGATGTCGAGAAGCATCCCGTCGGCATCAACCTTCTTGCAACTAACCTCTTCTTCCAATGGATTGAAGAGTTTATGCACCTGGACGGAAAGGGCTCGAGCTTTCGTCTGGCGCTCCCGCTCGCGCGATGCCTTCTCTCGCAGCTTGAGCAGGTACTCGCGGCCAACCGTGTCGGGGAGCACGATTTCCTCCATATTTCCGCGCAGCGAGCCATCGCGTACCGTCAACTTGATGCGCATCTCGGACTTGCCGCGCAGCCGCTCTACGCTTTCGCAGAAAGTGCGGCGATTGGAGCGAACGGCTTGCCGTATGGCATCTTCGGTGTCGAAAATCGTTCCAAATCGGAACGGCAAGACCGTTGCGGTACGGAAACTCTGGCTGACCACCCGGGCGTGTTCCAAAACGGACTTCTCATCGAGCTTGGAGGTCGCGCGATCATATTCACTGACAATCACCGCGAACTCTCCGCTCGGGTAGCTCATGACCGGGGCGGAGTTCACTCCTTGAATTCCATCTAAAACGAAGGGACGGCGGGCGCGAACACCATTAGCAAGGGTCTGGTGTTCTGTGAGGCAGTACGCGTACCACGACATGCACTCTCTCCGATTGCACCGGGGCTTGGGCACCCCTTTAGATTTAATCTTTAGCTAGGGCTGCGTTTCTACCTGGAAGTTTTGGTTTTTTCGGACAAGGCGAACACGAAAAGCCGTGTTCTAGGGTGATAGTACTTCCGTTCCGTATCATTTGCAACCATTCTTATGATGAATGCATCGCAATTTTGTCTCAAATTGCTACGAATACGATTTTGGCGGAGGGTGGGCGGTGTCGGTCGCAAGTTGCGAGCAGCGGATAGAAAGTCTGCCCTCTCAATGACCGTAATCGCCGTGGTTACAGCCGTCGGCAGCTTTGGTCACTTGCTCTCGCGCGAGAAGTTGTCCGAATCTACTCGCACGACGAACACATCTGTACGGCAATTCTTGCCGAGCATCGGCTCTTTACCGTCGGTGGTCCCGAGGGTACCCATCATGTCGGAGGTGAAGGCGATAAATCTACCGTTTTGGCTGACGTTGATATTCGGGGGTTGGGAAAATCCGCTGTTATGAGTGTGGCAAAGACGATAGACCTCGCCACTAGTTACATCGTAACCAATGATTTCATTCTGCCACGCAAACGTGAACAGGTCACCCGGCTTGACCTTGGTTTGATTGCAGCCCCAAATAATGGTATGACCACCCGGGTATTGACGACCCAAACCAAGCGCCAGATAGTAGCGTGGGTGATAAGGCACGAGACCTGTCGCCTCAGAAAAGGCACGCCAGTGCGGATACTCAACCTCGGAGATGCGTTCGGGGTCTAGACGACCAAGTTTTTCTAGTCGCTTCTCCGAGACCAGGATGGATTCAGGGCCGTGGGGCTCGTCGAACATCGGATGGGTGGCAGACACACCGGTGGCCGTATCGGTGATGATCGCGGTGGCGGTACCCGCTGGGTCACACACTATTTCAGCGGACATGGGACCGACGGGAGCAACCTGGTTGCCTTTCTGATCCCACTCCTGAAAGCCTACCTGAGCCTGGCGAAGATTCCCTGGCGCGGGCGCGAGGGATTGGTAGAAACAGCCGTCGGGTTGCGGGACGACGCCGGTTTTTGGCATCCCCTTTTCGTCTAAGATTGGTCTGCCGTTCGAGTCTAAGGCGAATGGGGTAAGAGTCGCGGATTTGGCCCGGTTCATCAGCTCCTTCAGCACCGAATTGGTGTAGGGTACTTCGTCGTAACGCGATTCACCGGCTTGCATGTTAGCGCGTCTCAGCTCTAGAAGTAACCTACGCGTGCGGTTTGAGGATAGGTCTCCCAGTTCGTTTGTAGAGGTAATTTGCTCGTTGCGTTTCTCTGCACGGTACGGACCTAGCCGATGATCGTGAAGCGCCTTCTTGTAGACCTTAGCTGCTTGACCGCCACCGAGAGGTCGTCCCTGCTTCCTCTTTTTCTTTGCCGATTCCTTTGCGCTTCTCTTGGAATCCAGCTCGCCTCTGTCGCTGGCAGCAGCCTTGGCCAGTGCCTGCAAATACTTTTGATTACGTCTGCGCATAAAACTCCTGGGATCAAACTCTATAGTTATTCGCCTTTCTTGGCACGGCCAGCTATCGCCGCGGATAGCGGAAACTGATTTCGCCACGAACTATAATAAAGACCAAAACGGCGATTGCCACTGGAGACCACCCGAACTTGGCTATCGACGCGATTAACTCCTCCATGCGCGCCTCCTCGCTATACAAGTAGGGTTTTGGCTTTTACCGCATTGGGAATAAAACACTTAGCCTACTTTTCGGCACCCGAAACACTCCGGTGGCCCATTCTAAATTTCGCGCTCTGCGCGAAATCCAGAGTGGGGGGCGATCAGGATGGACGAAACCAAAACTGTTAACCCCATTTAAATCATGATGGAATTAATGTAACTACATAATTGTACGGACGAACAATAAACGGAAATGTTCCACGTGGAACATTTGTATGTACAATTTCCGGCCGACGCCCGGGCGCGCCTCAGGCTTTCGGTTTGTGCGCGGCGGCTCGCTCCTGCAAGGCGATGGTGACGGCGCGCAGCATGTCTCCGGCGGGAGCGGGCTTGCCGGTCCAGATCTCGAACTGGCGCGCGGCTTGTTGCACGAACATTTCTACTCCGGGGATGACGGCGATTCCCTTGGTGCGGGCGACGCGCAGCAGATGCGTTTCGACCGGGTCATAGACCATGTCGAAGACGACCTTCGCCTGAATTTCTTCATCTTTGAGCGGACAATCGCGCGTGTTTCCCATGCCGACGGGCGTGGCATTGATGATTACGTCGAAGGCGACCTTGCGCAGGTCGGCACGCTTGATGGTGTGGGCTTTGGCCTGGCGGGCTAGCTTCTGTCCTTTGACGGAGGTGCGATTCAGGACCCAGACTTCGGCTCCGCGCTCTTTTAGGCCGAACACAGCGGCGCGCGCCGCTCCTCCCGCGCCTAGCACTAGAACTTTCGCGTTTTCGATGGTGATGCGCTGTTCTAGCGGACGCACCGCTCCAGCGACATCTGTGTTGAAACCGTAGAGCTTGCCCTCCGCTCCTCGAACGACGGTGTTGCACGCGCCGACCTTCGCTGTATGCGCGTCGGTGTTGTCGAGATGCGGAACGATTGACTGCTTATAGGGCATGGTGACGCTCAGTCCGTGCAGCGGAATCTCGCGCACACAATAAAGCAGATCCTTGAGCGTTTTGGCGTGGAGAGGAAGATAGACGCCGTTAACATTCTCGCGGCGCAGCGCCGTATTCATGATGACGGGCGAGAGCGAATGGCCTATAGGATCGCCGGCTACTCCGTAGATGCGGGTGGCGGCGTCGACCTGATCGATGCGGTAGATGCTGCGCAGATCGCGGGCGCTGATCTGGCCGGGCGCGGTTTTCAGGCCGGCGCTAGGATCGACGGCGCCGAAAGTAAACGCGCTGCCGGCGCGCACTCCGAGGACGCGGCTGATGACTCCTTGCTCGCCCATACAGACGCCGATCAGCGCATGCTGGCCGCTATTCGCCTGGAGAAACTTCATCATGTTCACATTGTCGGAGAGCGTGGTGGCGGTGCCGACAACTTTGTAGAAGTCGGCCGGAATTTTCAGCATTTTCGCCAGCGTCTCGTCGAGGTTGCGCGTGGCGTGGAAATCATGGAACGAGATGATCAGCCCGGCGCGGCTGCGCAGGCGAGCGATAGCGTCGGGCTTCGACTTCAGCGCGCTTTGCATCTCGAGGTCGACCAGTTGGCAGCCCGCCGCGTGCGCCTTGCTGAGGACCTCTAACTCGGACGCGAGCGAGCCCTTGAACTTGCCGCCGTTGTCGGCGCGGCGGCAGGTGCCTATCGCGGTGACGTACTGGTGAGTTTCGAGAAAACGATGGATCTTCGGCAGCGCGGCGAGTGGCTGCCTAAGATAGTCCAAACGAAACTCCAGAAAGGGGTTATCTCGCGCCATCGACTCGGCCGTGGCGAGCATGTCTTCGACTGTGTCGTCGCCGAGCGCCAGGCAGACTCGAGGTAGGCGCTGGGGCAAAAAACGGGGCGCGACGGTCGACGACAAAGCCAGGGCCATTTTGTTCACAACTTCTTCCAACCGCCTTCTTCTTAGCGACGGCGCGATATTACAGGGGCGTAAGCCTAGATGCAACCTAAGGATTGGTCAAGGAATGGAATAGGAACCAGAATGAAGACTGCCAAGATTTCAGAGACACTTTCGGGCAAAGGGGCTAAACACCGTCGTAACCTTGACCCTTACCTTCGCGCTTGTTACTTTTCGGCTGTAACCCTTGTCTTCCGAGAGAGATAGCGGGAGCAGACCCAGAAGAGTCGGCAGTCGGAGGTAAGATGAAGAAAACAGGATTGTTAATGCTACTGACGCTGGCGGCGACGCTCGCCGTGGCGCAGCAGTCGACGCAGCCGAGCACGCCCGACGCGGACGGAATCGTTCACACGGCGGTTAACGTGCCCTTCGTGCGTTTCCAAACCCCTACCACAGCCGACATCTATTGCGCCGGTTTTCTTACCAAGGATCGGATTCCCGACGCCAACTACGTGAACGGCGGCCTCGAAACACCGACCTCAACCAAGTTCGAAATTGGGGAACTCATTTACCTCGCCGGGGGCGGCTATCAGGCGGGTCAACTCTATTCGATCGTGCGCGAAGTGCGCGATGTCAACCAGTACGAAATCTATCCCGGGCAGCGAAAAGTGATGGCGAACGCCGGTCGCCCTTATAGTGACATTGGCCGGGTGCGGATCGTCGACACGCGCAGCCATAGCGCCATCGCCCAGGTGGAATACAGTTGCGATCCCATCAATCCCGGCGACATCGCCGTACCGTTTGTCGAAAAGCCACGCGTTTCGTTCCACGTGCCGGGGCACTTCGACCGCTTCGCGCCGGCCAGCGGCAAACTGACCGGAAGGGTCGTACTGGGCAAAGACTTCGACGGCTTCCTTGGCACGGGCATGAAGCTTTATCTCAACATGGGTTCGAACCAGGGCGTGAAGGTGGGCGACTACTTCCGCGTCGTGCGTTCTTACTCAGCCACACTGGCCGATCCGGTGGATTCGCTCTCCTTTAAAGCGCAGACTTCGGAAGATACGCAGATGCGCCCACCGACCTTTGAAGCCGGCCGCTTTGAAAAGACTAAAGGCCCGAACATTCACGTCGCCGACTTGCCGCGGCGAGCTGTGGGCGAAGTCGTGGTCTTGAACGTGACCCCAACCGCGTCATCGGCGATGGTCGTCTTCGCGCTGGAAGATGTTTACGCGGGCGACACGGTAGAGTTGGACGAACAGCAGCAGTAACCGAGAAAACGACTTAGACTCTTTAGAGACGCGGCCCGCCGCGTCTCTT
Organism: uncultured Acidobacteriaceae bacterium; assembly: GCA_963822025.1. Classification (GTDB taxonomy): domain Bacteria; phylum Acidobacteriota; class Terriglobia; order Terriglobales; family Acidobacteriaceae; genus Acidiflorens. The sequence continues at coordinate 175,970 of CAWGFW010000008.1, forward strand.
TTTGTTGCGAATTTTTGCGAAGAAATCCCTTGAAGTAGATGAGCGGGGGAAAGCTGGCTCTACAAGGTAGAAAAACGCCGGAAACTCAGCGGAAGAAACGGATTTTTGGGTTGCCGGGAATCATCGCGCTGGCGACGACCACCACTACGATTACAACAGCTAATTCCATACTGCCTCACAACGCCCTCATTACAGCAAAGCGCCAGCTCATCAGCTTACTTGGTTCTGCCGGGAACACAAGGGTACGAAAGTGGGGGGATGCGGCGGAGGGAGCGCGGTTTGCAAAGGGCGAACCCTCTACGCGTTGCTTCAGCTGGCACCCCCGACATCGGAATCGCCAAAAACCTCGGCGGTAAATGCCTCGATGGTTGCGCCTTTGCGCCAGGCATTGAGCGGCAGTCCGGCTTTGCGGCAGGTCTGGTCGAGAAAAGTCTTGCGGTCCCAATTCTGGTCCACTGGGACTTGGGGCAGCAGCAGGCCGCGGCAAGCGCCTTGCGAGATCAATAAGCCGTGCCGCCCAACCTCCACCGCATCCGGAGAAATGGGGAAGAGATGTGAGAGCACACTCAGCGAAACCTCCAGCCGTGGCGCTTCCTCCAACGTTACAGGTAAAAAACGGGAATCGTCGAAAGCGGCGGCGCGAGCGGTCTCAGCTACGGCGCGATACAGAGGAGCGATGGGCAGAGCATAGCCGACGCACCCTCGCAATTGTCGACGAGGTTCAAGATGCGGTTCGCTCTGCGGATCGCGATGCAGTGCTGCGGGATGCAGTGCGCCCGGCGGATCGCCCAGGTAAAGCGTAGTAAAGACGCCTCGCGGTTCCTCTAGCTCCAGAGACGGCGGGGGAGATTCTCCAAATGGCCGGTGCTCCAAGGCGCAAAGAATGGCCTGGTGCGCGATGCGGAGCAGAGTGCGGCGCTGCTCGAGAGAGAACCTTAATTTCGAGGCGAGTGGAACAGAATCAGCGCACGCAGATAGATTTCCAGGCGCGCTCTCCGACGAAGTTTCAGACAGCTTGGACATCGCTCTTTCTCCGCCGGGCCAGGACGAAGGAACGGCGCCGCCGCTTTTCCGATTTGCGATCGATCCGTGACCAAAAAGCCACAAAGTAGTCGAGCGCGGAGACGAGCGACAGCAGCACCATGAACCAGATCGCGACCAGGGCGATCCAGTAGACCGGGAAAATGTAAATGCCGAAGAGTGGCCACTCATGCCAGCGGCGCGCCAAGATCACAGCGACCACGGAAATAATCTGCACCAGCATTTTGAACTTGCCGAGCTCGCTCGCCTGAATGGTAAAGCCTTCGGAAGCGGCGATGGAACGTAGGCCGCTCACTAGAAACTCGCGGCCGATGACAACCACGGCCATCCATGCCGGCACCAACACGGGGTTGAACTGTACCAGCGTAATGAAAGCCGCAGCCACCAGCAATTTGTCAGCAAGCGGATCGAGCAAAATCCCCATGGTCGTGATTTGACCGCGTTTGCGCGCAAGGTAGCCATCGATACCATCGGTGATCGAAGCCAGTATGAAAACGGCGGAGGCCAGAATTTCTCTTTCGCCGGTACGCTCACCCGCGAAACGCGGGGTGCAGAGAATCCATATAAGAAGCGGTATGGCTGCGATGCGTGTGAGCGTGATGGAGTTGGGAAGATTCACGCGATAACAATGACAATGACGAAGTCAGAACCTTAGATGCGGGCTGTAACGATTATCCTCCACATCCTAGGACAAGGCAACGGACGTGAGGTCATGTCGGTCAACTGCGCAAATGCGGGGGCAAAGTATGCACCTGGTCAATCGTTATTCTTTTTCTTTCAATCCCTTTTGGCCCCTTTATATCCCGCCGCCTTCGCTTCGGCTTCGGTCATGAATTTCCCCTTCTTGGTCTTGCCGTACCAACGGCCTCCCTTGTGGTAGACGCCGGTCTCGGTGTTGACCCAAACTTTGCCGCTGGCTCTCGCGGCGGCGATCTCCTGAGCGGTGGGAGCGCCCGAGGAGGTCGTACTCGCTTTCGAAGCCGGAGCGTTTCCGGAGGAGGCAGGAGCCGCGCTGGGATCCGCCGGAACTACCTGCGATTCCGCTTGCGCCACGACCAAGCCCGCCGAAATAGCGGTCGTTGCGAGGCACATCGTTAAGAGGCATATCGTTGAGAGGCACACGGCAACGATATGCAAAGCAAAATTGCTGGCGCAGCGATTCATATTTCCTCGCGATTTTTGCACCGGTTACGCATAAATTCCGCGCTGCCGAATCGTATACGCCACGCGATCAATCGCCAGCATGTAAGCTGCGATGCGGTTGTTCACGCCATGGGTCTCCGCGTAGCGGACTACGTCGTCGAATGCCGTCACCATGATGTCGCCGAGGCGGTCGTTCACTTCCGATTCTTTCCAGAAATAGCCCTGGCGATCCTGCACCCACTCGAAGTAAGAAGTAGTCACGCCGCCGGCGTTCGCCAGAATGTCGGGAATCACGAAAACTTTTTTCGCCGAGAGCACATCGTCAGCCGCGGCGGTTGTAGGTCCGTTCGCGCCTTCGGCGAGGATCTTGCATTTCACGCGATCGACATTGCGGCTGGTGATCTGATTTTCGGTTGCCGCCGGGATCAGAATGTCGCAATCGACTAACAGAAGCTCTTCGGGATCGTAGGCCTCGGCGCCGGGAAAGCCATGAATCGTCCCCTGGCGCTGGCGAAATTCCCAGAGCGCTTCGAGGTCGATGCCGTTTCGGTTGTAAAGGCCGCCGCCCACTTCGAGAATGCCGATAATCTTGTATCCCGCTGCCGCCATGAGACGGGCCGCGTTCGATCCCACGTTGCCAAAACCCTGGATTATGACGCGGCAGGTGTCGCGGTTCAAACGCAGCTTCTTGATCGCCTGTTCGCAGACCATGAGCACTCCGCGTCCCGTAGCTTCGCGGCGTCCGCGCGACCCGCCAATGTTGATGGGCTTGCCGGTGACGACGGCGGTGACGGTCTGGCGGGCATGCATGGAATAGGTATCCATGATCCAGGCCATCGTCTGTTCGTTGGTATTTACGTCGGGCGCGGGAACGTCTTTTTCAGGGCCGATGAATTCGAAGAGTTCCGCTGTATAGCGGCGCGTCATGCGCTCCAGTTCGCCCTGCGACATTTTATGCGGATCGCAGATGATGCCGCCCTTGGCGCCGCCAAAGGGAATATTCACCACCGCGCACTTCCACGTCATCCAGCTCGCCAGCGCGCGCACTTCGTCGAGATTGACGTCGGGCGCATAACGCAATCCACCTTTAGCGGGACCGCGGGCAATCGAGTGTTGCACGCGGAATCCGGTAAAAACTTCGAGGCGTCCGCTATCGAGCTGCACCGGAATGTGAACGATAATTTCGCGGCTTGGACTGCTCAGCACCCGCCACAGGCCGTCGTCGAGATTCAGCTTTTTCGCGGCCAGGTCGAAGCGGGCCGCTTGCGCCTTCCACGGATTAGTTTCCTGCTCAAGCTCTAACGCTGTCGTCATAAAGTCTCCGCAAGATTGCGATTACGATCTTCCTCTAATATCGAGTAAGCCTCGCAAAGTATATGGCCGCCGCGGAACGGTAGGCAAGCGAGGGGAGTGCCGGAAAGGGAACCGTGAGTCAAGGATCAGCTTCCTTATAATGAACGCTGGGAAAAAGCATGATCCGTCCTGACTACAAAGAGTTCTTGCGCCTGTCGCGCAACGCTACCCTGGTTCCGGTGGCGAAGTCGATCTCCGCCGACCTGCTTACTCCTGTGTCTGCCTTCCTCGCCGTGGCCGACGGAGAACCGGATGCCTTCCTGCTGGAGTCCGTCGAGGGCGGAGAAAAAATCGGGCGCTATACGTTTTTGGGCGTGCGACCGTTTCTGCGCCTGGAATCGCGCGGCGCCGAGATCACAATTGCACGCGGCCACAAAATCGAGCGCCGCACAGGAAATATTTTTGACGTCATCAAAGAGCTCTTGCAGCAGCATCGCCCAGCGATCATCGAAGGCTTGCCGCCATTTACCGCGGGCGCGGTCGGCTATTGCGCCTATGACATCGTGCGCCGCCTCGAAAACATTGGCGAACATGCCACCGATGATCTCGATGTTCCTGATTGTGTGCTGATGTTTTTCGACCGCGTGCTCGTCTTCGACCACCTGCGCCACCAGATTCATATTGTGGCGTCGGCGGACGTGACGCGGGAGGAGCCGAAGAAAGCTTATGAGCGCGCAGTGAAAGACATCGCTCGCATCGAGCGAAAACTGGTTACAGGGTGGAAACCTGCGCACTGGCGTAAAAGCATCGCGAAGTCAAAGCTGAAGCCGCGGGCGCGCACTCCGAAACCGAAATTTCTGGAGAGCGTTCGGCGTGCGAAGGAATACATCGCCGCTGGCGATATTTTTCAAGTCGTGCTTTCGCAGCGTTGGGATTTCGAACCTGGTGTCGCTCCGCTTGATCTTTATCGCGCGCTGCGTACGGTGAATCCGTCGCCGTATATGTATTTCCTGCGCTTCGGTGCGGGCTCTGAACAAAAAAACAACCGTCAGAGTATGCACGTGGTCGGATCCTCTCCCGAAATGCTGGTGCGCGCGTCGGGCGGAGGGCGCAAACTCGATTACCGCCCCATTGCCGGAACGCATCCACGCGGACGCGATGAGGCAGCCGACGCGGCGCTGGAAAAGAAAATGCTGGCCGACGAAAAAGAACGCGCCGAGCATGTGATGCTGGTCGATCTTGGCCGCAACGACCTTGGCCGTGTCAGCGAATACGGCTCCGTAAAAGTTCGCGATCTGATGTATGTGGAGCGCTACTCGCACGTCATGCATCTGGTCTCAGCGCTCGAAGGCCGCCTGCGTCCTGAACTGAGCGCCATGGATGCCTTCGCCGCCTGCTTCCCTGCCGGCACCCTGAGCGGCGCGCCCAAAGTTCGCGCCATGCAGATCATCGAAGAACTGGAACCGACGCGGCGCGGCGTCTATGGCGGCGCTGTGCTTTACGCCGATTTCGCCGGCAATCTTGATTCCTGCATTGCGATTCGAACCATGGTGATGAAAGGCAAGAAAGCTACCCTGCAGGCAGGCGCGGGAATCGTCGCCGATTCCGATCCGCAGAGTGAATTCGAAGAAACGGAAAACAAAGCGCGCGCCGTGTTGCGCGCAGTGGAAATGGCCAGAGGCTTGGAGTAAGTCCGCGTGCCAGGAGTTAATGAGGTGTCCTATCCTTTCAAAACCAACTCTTGCGCCGGTACTCGCGGTAGGCGTCACCAAAGGCAACTTCCAGCACGCGGGCTTCTCGATGGGCGCGTATCGTTTGAAGGATGATGACCACAACGAGGGCGATCCACAGCGAACGCATTTGCAAGATCAGCGCGACTCCCGTGAACATCACAGTGCCGAACACATAGATTGGGTTGCGTATCTTTGAATAGAGGCCGCGAGTAACCAGTTCGTGGGCCTGCGCTCTTATCGCAAACGATTTGCCTAGCTGATATCGGGCAACTGCAATAAAGCTAATCCCCACCACGACCAATGCCGTCCCGACGTAGCGCTGGGCATTCCAGGGAGTGTTCCGGGTTGCGAGGATCCAAAAGAGAGCAATCGCCGCCAGAATCTGAACCGCGCTGAAGATTAAATGTCGTCGGGATTCCATCTCGATTTCGTTTCCGATCATTTAACGGCGGGTGCGCCATCCTAACGCGCTCTTTTCGCGTTAGGGTGGGACCTGCCACCTAGCTCCGCAGGAAATTCGCCACCAGTTTCTTACCTTCGTTCGTCAAGACGCTCTCGGGATGAAACTGTACGCCCTCGACTACGAATTTCTTATGGCGGAGGCCCATGATGACGCGGGTTCCGTCTTTGTCCGTAGTCCAGGCGCTGACTTCCAGGTCGCTTGGCAGATCATCTTCGGCGACGATCAGCGAGTGATAGCGGGTTGCGGTCATCGGAGAAGAGAGACCGCGAAAAATGGTTTTGCCATCGTGCTCGACCTGGCTCGTCTTGCCGTGCATCAGATTCTTCGCACGGACCACTTTTCCTCCAAAGGCCGCGCCAATCGCCTGATGTCCCAGGCAGACTCCTAACAGCGGCACTTCGTAGGGACCCCGGCCCGCGAAGTGGCGGATGACATCAATGCTGATGCCTGCGTCCTGCGGCGTGCATGGTCCGGGAGAAACGATGATGCGCTCGGGATGCATCGCTTCAATCTCGTCGACGGTCACTTCATTGTTGCGGCGAACTTCAACCTTCATGCCCAGTTCACCGACGTACTGGACAAGGTTGTAAGTGAACGAATCGTAGTTGTCGAGAACGAAGACCACGGATTTATTGTAGCGTGGGACCCGCGACCTGACAGCTGCTTTGCTTCTTGACAGTCGGCCCATCACTTGCCATGCTTACAGGCGATTTGGCAGAGTTCTTTGAAACCTTGAAACTCTGGAACTTTGAATCCTTGTTGTTTGGAGCTACTCAATGGCCGAGACGCAGCGCGACCAGGAAAATGACAAGCGGGCCACGCGGCGCTTCGCGCTTCGCCTGCCGGTGAGCGTCCGTTACGGAGAAAACGATGAAGAGCACGCGGCGCAGACCCGCGACGTGAGCGCGCGCGGAATCTGCTTCTATGTCGATTCCGCCATCCAGGCCGGCTCCGCCATCGATTTCACACTGACCCTGCCGCCCGAGATCACGCTGACCGAAAGCATTCGCGTGCGCTGCAAAGGCCGCGTGATGCGGGTCGAAGGCGGAGATCCCGCGGGCAAATTGGCCGTGGCTGCGGTCATCGACGAGTACGAATTCCTGGCAGATTCGTAATGCAAAACCTCTAACCACCAAGGCCACTAAGGATCACGAAGGGTTTCGTTCGCAGAACTTCCTTGGTGAAACTTAGTGGCCTTGGTAGTCCGCGTTTTTTGCGTGCGCGACGGCCAAATCGAATTCCTACATTGCGCGTAACTTTCTTCCCGCAAGCCGTGAGTGGTATGTTTGAGTAACACTCGAGCGCTGCCGTGAAGGACTCCCCACCGATTTTTGCGTTCCGTAGATCACTATCTCGCGGCCGTTTGCGCGTGGTGGGAATGGTTGTCCTCGCGGCGTTCCCGCTTTATGCCCAAGCTCCGAGTAACCCTGAATCGACGCCTGCCGTTAGCAAGACGGCAGCCAGCAAAATTGCGGCAATCAAGAGCTTTCGCATCGTGCAGGAAAAGGACGGCCAGGCGGTTGAGATTTTGTCGACGCGGCCGTTGATTCCCGCGATCCAGGCGATCACAAATCCCGACCGGCTCGTGATTGATCTGCCGAATGCGCGGCTGGATACGCAGCAGAAAAAAATCAGCGTACAGGCCGATCAGATCGGTTCGCTGCGTGCCGATCAGTTTCAGCAGAATCCACCGATAGCTCGCGTTGTGGTCGATCTGCTCGCGCCACGGACTTATACGTGGGATGCCGCCGGCAATCGCCTGGTGGTGCATCTTGGCAAGCCTTCCGATCAGGCGCGGAGTTCGCCATTTGAGCCGCCGACGGCTCCGAGTCTCACGTCGTCGCCGCAGCCGGTAGTCGCCTCTGTGCGCACGTCGAGTCCGGTGGCACTCACGGGAAAGGATGCCGGCTCTGGCTCGACGATTACAGCCGGCCCCGACACCGCCATCGTCAACTTGTCGGCGGGTGGTGAGGTGCATATCTGTCCGGGAACGACCGTCTCCGTGACTCCGTCGCAGAATCGCCACAACGTGATGCTCAGCATGAACACCGGCGCGCTCGAAGCGCACTTCCCTCTCGACGCGTCTTCCGATTCTGTGATGACGCCTGATTTCCGCATCCTCCTAGTTGGGCCGGGAGAATTCCACTATGCCTTCAGTGCTGACAGTCAAGGCAACACTTGCGTGCGCGCGCTGCCCGGCAATACCGCCGCGGCAATTGTTAGCGAGCTAATCGGCGACCGTACGTATCAGGTCAAGGCCACCGATCAGCTCATGTTTCATTCTGGACAACTCGATCGCGTGGACGCGGCGGTGCCGCTCGAATGCGGATGTCCGCCGCCGCGAGATTCTTCACAACGCGCGACAAGCCATCTGCCCACCCAAAGCGAAACGCCAAGTCAAACTAGCGCTCCGTTGCCCGCTGTGAACGCGAGCCCCGCGCCGAGCGTAGCCGAGTCATCCCATCCCGAAGCCGCGCCCGCGACGGCCTCTCCACTCGACGCGTCCGTCGCGCCCAACGAACTTCACGTGCAGGTAGAGGCTCCCTTTGTCTTCCACGCCACCGGCCCTGCTCCCGCGCCGATCGACGATGTGCGCGCCCTACCGCTTGATGCGCGCCCCGGAGCGATGCCGGCTTTGGCGGTGCCGCTGCCCCCGCCTGCGAACCACAACTCATCGTTGAGCGGTCAAACGACCTCCACCAATCGCGCGCCCAAGCGCGGCTTCTTCAGAAAACTCGGCGGATTTTTTGCGTCGCTGTTTCACTGATTTATCGTTTCACTGATTCGTCCAGCAACTTAGCTCATCTGAGCAGGCAAAGTTTTGCGCTCCGAGCGCATCTATTTCCGAACAACGCATTCACACTGCGTCTCACATTGAATAACGACGAACCGCATGCAAGGAGAACGATGATGCGATCACTCTGGACTCTTGTCTTGTTAATCACGATGGCCAGCGCCGCCTGGGCGCAGATTCCGACTAAGGGCAATGTATTTTTTGGCTACTCCTATGACCGCACTCCAATTGTTTCGAACGACACGTCAAATCTGAATGGGTGGGATGCCACGCTGGAAGGCAAGTTCGCGCCGTGGATTGGCGCAGTGCTCGATATCGATGGCCATTACGGCAGCCACACTTACGATTGCCCGGCAATGGGATGTCCTATAACCGCCGATGTTGCCGAGCACAATGTTTTGTTCGGACCGAGAGTGTCAGTGCAGGTGCAGCGCTTCCGTCCGTTCGCCGAGTTTTTGTTTGGGGTAGGCCACATCAGCCGCAGCAACGGAGTTTCCGATTCCAACACTTCATTCGTCGACGGACTGGGCGGCGGTCTCGACTACAAAATCATCGGGCCGGTAGCGGTGCGCGGGGAGATGGATTGGCTGAATTCGCGTTTCTATGGAACGGGCCAGAATGGCGTGCGCTTCTCCACCGGCGTCGCGGTGCATTTCTAGCGTGCTACGTGGCTAAACGGGCTGAGATTGTGCAGCGGCTGGCGTTCCTTCTGCGCATTTTTCGAGAACCGCCGGCACCTCAAACAGCGTTCGATTCGAATACTCGCCAGCCTTGCGGCGGAATTCGGCGAAAGTCGCGGGCTCAAGCAGCCGTTGCACTGCGAGCGCAATTTTTTTGAAAGTCGGCACGACGATTCCGTAGCCGTTCTCCGTCACCCACTCCGCATTGTAGCGCTCCTGCGGCAGCGTCTTCGAATTGCATTCGACGATCACCGGCAAGTGAAACTGTAACGCCTCGCTGATCGAGCCCGGCCCCGGCTTCCCGATGAAGAAGTCGGCCAGCGCCATATAGTATTCGACATTCTTAGCGAATCCAACGATAAGCTTCGGCTTCGCCGTCTTCAGATCCTTCAGCTCGGCCGCGAGCTTCTGATTGTGCCCGCAAATCAGAATCAGCTGCACGCCGCTTCCCGCTTGGTTAAGCCTGCGCGTGATGTCGACCATCACCTGCGAGCCGTGGCCTCCGAAGAGGACGATGCCAGTCGGGCAATCGGCATCGAGGCCTAGCTGCTTTCTATCCGCGACGCGATCGACGGTCGTCTTGTCGTAAAACTTCGGTTTCAGAATCATCCCCGACGTACGGAAGATGTGGTCAGCCGGAAGGCCGATTGCCAGCGTCTGTTGCCGCGCGCGCTCCGTCCCGGCAATGATGTATTCCGATTCGCGCTCAATCCAGAAGTGCGGTGGATAATCGGCCAGATCAGTGATAAGAGTGACAAAGGGAGTTCGAGCTCCGGACGTTGCTCCGTCACGCACTCTCGCGCTCGGCGGCTGTAAGCTTTCAGCAATCTCACGATTGAAATGCGGAATCACGGAGAGCACAAGATCGGCCGGATGCGCGGCCCAATACGCGCGCAGCGCTTTCACGATCGGAGAATGGTAGATGCGAATCGTTGTTTGCAAAACGAGCAAGAGCTGCGGAGTGAAGCGCGTCCAGCCTTTGCGCAGGATCAAGTTGTAGGTGTCCTGAATGCGCAGGCCGGTGGCGCGACGAATCAAGTCAAGCGGGTCGAGCAATTCCTGAATATCGAGAAGGCTGACGTCCCAGGGATCGGCTTGCGTGGAGAGCGTGCCTTTGAGAGCTTCTGCCGCGCTTTGGTGTCCTCCGCCGGCGTGGTGGAAAACAATGGTTAGTTTGCGCAAATTCTCCTCTGCCTTGTTTCCGGGCGACGATTTATTTCCCCACGAATCGCTTCTAAAATTACGTGTCAGCGAAAACTAGTTTAAGTCGCAACACCTTCGAATTCGCCATCCTCGAGCCATTCCGGCTCGTTGCCGAACTCACCAGCTTCGATATCAGATGCAGCCTGCTCGCCCGCCGGATGAAGATCGTCGGGGCGCTCAACATATTCATGGATGCGGACTCCATCATCGCCAACCGTGATAAAAGTTGGATGCGCATCGATCCAGGCGCCACAATTGAAATATTCGATGCCATGCCCGGCATCCGTCTTTTGCATGGCGGCGTGTGTGTGTCCGCAGAAGATGCGCGCCGCGTGATGATGGCGGGCGTAGGCGAGGGCGCCATCGGCCACCTTCGGCGACAGGCGCTGCCAGTTGGTGCCCAGCCTATCGAGGAAACGGGTGAGCGTTTTATTTTTCGAATCCCACTTTTGCAGCTGCAGGTAGAGCAGCGTTCCAATCAGGTAACTGACGCGGACATTCTTCACCACGAAGCCATCGAACTGATGGCCGTGCACAGCGATGTGACGCTTGCCCTGATAATCCCATCGATATTCCTGGTAGACGCGGACGCCGACGAGATGCGACATGATCTCGGTGAGGCCGTGATCGTGATTGCCTTCGACCCACACGACTTCGACCTTGCGTTTGGGATTGGAAAGCTTGCGAATGTAGCCGAGGAATTTCCAGTGCTCTTTTTTCAGGCGTCCAAAATTAAGATCCGCGAAGATGTCGCCCAGCAGAATGAGGCGGCGATATTGATTGTCCTGGAGAACGTGAAGCGCTTCGCGCGCGCGGCTCATGTCCGCGCCGAGATGCAGATCAGAAAGGATCAGCGTGTCATAAACAAGCGGCTCCACAGCTAATATTGTCGCCACCGCGTGTTACATGATGATGAATTGAGAACTGTTTCGCGGGCCGGGGTAACTCGTTAGTAATCCGAGGGCCGTGGTTCTATGACGGGGAAATCTCCACGCACGCTCGACCGGCGAATCACTCCCGGCCACACGGTTAGTGCGTCGGAGGAACGTATTCGGCGGGTCGCGCGGCGCCCTCACCAAAGAAAAACTGCTCCATCTGCTGCACGATGACTTCCTGATCCTGCTTGCGCGCCGGATTCAGGCGATATTCGTTGAGCAGCATCTTGCAGTGCTCCATCCACTGGCCCCACGCCTGTTGCGAGACGTTGTCGTAAATCTTTTTTCCCAAGTCGCTGTCGAAAGGAGGCTCGGGGAGACCGGGCAACTCCTGCTTTAATTTTGCGCAGAATACTTTGTGTTCAGACATAATTTCTTCTGAAATTATCGCACAGGCAAAGCGGATTCATGGGCTCGTATGAAGAGCGCCCGCCGCGCCAGTTAAATTTTTCGCGCAAGATCGTCCGCGAAGCTGAGCACGCACTTCACCAAAATCGTTCGCTCACACGATATTTTCATTGACAAATTACATACTCATGGCAATATCTTGTGGTAGGACAGCTGCTCATACAAGTTGTTGAGTAGCCCGGGCATCAAGGTGCCCTGTCAAGAACCTTGGGAGAACAAATCGTTCAAACGGAGGAAACACTTCATGGCAACCAAGAAGAAAGCCGCCAAGAAAAAGAAACACTAGGCCAAAGGACGCTGATTTAAGATTTCCCCCAAGCCTCTCCAGAGAAGCACCTCTTGAGAGGCTTTTCCCTTGCTGGTGAAGTGTTGCGTCGCTGGTAACCCTGCGGATGCAACAAATCGCCGCATTCCCCAAAACGCAAAACGATTGATACGATCAAACCAGGTGTCCACTTCCAGCATCCCGCCAGAATCTGGCGCGTATCCATCATGTCCGAACTCACGTTCGGTGGGGCGCGTTGCCGTCTGGCTTTTCTTATCCTTCCAGTTCTTCTATCTGCTGACTTCAACCGGCCGGGTGCGAACACCCGACGAATACAATACTCTCTACATGACTGAAAGCCTCGTGCTGCGCGGCTCTACGGCGGTTCCGCAAGCTGTACAGTTGCACAATTTTTATGGGCGCTATGATCGGACAGGCCAGCCGCGCGCGGCCTATCCTCCCGGTCAAGCTCTCTTGTGCGCGCCATGGTACGCCCTCGGGCAATACATGCTGGCGCGTTTGCCCGGCGTGCCGCCGGAAGACACCGACCTGATTGTTGCGTTCTCTTCCTGCCTGAGTAGCACGACTTTTTCGGCGCTGACGGTTGCATTCTTTTTTTTGTTGCTCTGTGGAATCGGGATCCCTTTGGGCGCAGCTTTGTTCGCGGCGGCCATCCTCGCTCTCGGAACGCCGATCTTTGCTTATTCTGGATGGCTTTTCTCGGAGCCTTTATCGGCGGCGATTTTCATGGGAGTAGCGCTGCTTCTTTTCGGGCGCGGAGGGAGACCGAACCAATCGGATGGCGGGCTGCGTTTCAGCGGGAGTGATTCTCGGGCTCGCTGACGATCGTGCGTCCGACTAACGTTCTGGCCATTCCTGTATTTGCGGCTGCGCTGCTCGTTCGTGATGGAAAACCCGCACTTCGCACCGCACTGCTGTTGTGCGCCGCATCGGCGATCGGAGTCGCGCTTCTGCTCGCTCACAATGCGGTCTTATTCGGGGGCCCGTTTCAGTTCGGATATCCAACGCAGCCGAGGGCGCCAAGCGCCTGAACACCTTCGACACTCCGCTCTGGAAAGGCCTTTACGGATTTCTGTTTTCACCGGGCAAGTCGGTATTCATTTTCGCGCCTCCGGTGATTCTGGCGCTGGCTGGCCTTCGCCGCCTCTGGAAACTGGAGCGAGGCGTGGCGACTGTCTCCATCGCGCTCCCTTTGCTGTATCTATTTTTCTTTGCGAGCTACACGCAATGGGAGGGTGGCTATTGCGTCGGCCCACGGTATCTTGTCCCATCGATCGCATTGCTTTGCCTGGGATTGGGGCCGATGTTGGCTGCGGGCGTCGTCGAGTATTAGAAAACTCGCTCTCTTCGCGCTCGCCCTTGGAGCCTTTCGTCCAGTGCGTGTCGCTCGCGACCAGCTTCATGGAGGACCAGGTTCCGCGCGGACACTACTACGGCGCTAACTGGAATTACCGTCTCGACTATTCGCTAAGCGGGCAGATTCATCTGTTTTGGAAATACCTCAGCAGCGGCGAACCCGCCCGCCTCGGGCTGGGATGGGATCGCTGGTTCGTCTTTCTGCACAAGGGCGGAGTCTCGGCGGCGACGCTAACGGTTCTGGGCCTTTGCATGGCTGCGGGCCTCGGGATCAGCGTATTCCGGCTGAAGCGGCAACTAACTGAGCTAGCCGACAATGAGTGGCTAAGCACTTGAGATACGCTCGGGATAGCGCACATGTACCTATAATTGTGTACCATGTTAAAATCATCTGCAAAGCGTTCCGCGTGGAACATTTGTACCTACAGTTAGACGGGAGTCCGTCCCTTGAAGAGCCAGATCAGGTCGATGATCAGGATGATCACTACCATCAGCTCCAACACAAAGGCGCGGCTCTGGTGAAACTGGTCGATCATGAAGCGATAAAGCTCTTCGGCGGTATGGACTTTCTGGTTGACCAGGTCTTTGTAGTCGGTCACGCCGATCTTCGACGCGGCTACTTTGTAGAGGCGGGCCGAGAACATGTCGCTGAGGAACTTGATGGCGTTGTCGGCGCGCTCCGTCAGTTCATCCACGTCGAGCAGGACGGTGTGGAGGCGACTGGCGCGCCGGGCGGTGCGCCAGCGGGCCCAGATGCCGGATCCGTGGTCCATAAAATCGTAAACGCTGGCCAGTTCGCGGGTGAGCAGTTCGTCGTAGTGGCGGAATTCGAGGAGCTGCGAATTGGCGTATTCGAGCAGCTGAATCACGGTCTCGGCGCCGGCGGTTGAGTCGTAGAGAAATGCTCCGTTCCAGCTGATCACGGCCAGGTCGTTCGGATAGTAAGAGATCTTCGACTGCATGATCTCGGCCTGCTCGCCTTCGGAGAGCGGCATATTTTCTCCGCGGACGATCTGGGCGATGCGCCCTCCCTGGGCCGCGAGCAGCTCGGCCGCCGAAGGATTGCCGGCGATGTCGCGCACGTGGAAGACAAAATAATCTTCGTGTAACCAGCTGTCGTAGAGCTTGACCAGCGCGGGGCGGGCGCGCTCGATCTTCTGCTTAACAATTTTCTGAGCAAAGCTCGCGAAATCGGTATCCCAAACCCAGCGGCCGGCGAGGCCGACCAGCCTGTCCCAGTCGCCGGAAAACGGCAGCTCGAACACTACGCTCAGCACGCCGTAATCGTAATACTTGATCTGGACGTCGAGGCGCTCGCCGCTTTCGAGGATCAGGGGCTCAACCTGCTCGACCACCGGCGGGCGCTGGAAGCGGACGTATCCCGGGGCCGGGTGCTTGAAGCTGGCCTCCTGGCGGCGGGCTCCGAAGATGTCGCGCAGGGAGTCGAGATTGATCTCCTCGCACACGTCGAACTGGATCAGGACGAGCACCGAGCCTTGCAGCATCTTGTTCTGTACAGCGGGGGCGATGGCTGACTGCGCCGGTGTGGGCGCCACGAGGGTCTGATTTACGGTCTCCATAGGATCCAGCTTTCTGGTATCAGGTCTCTATTAAAGGATGCGGCGTGTTGGCGGTGCGACGAGGGACCGAGGGCCGCTACGTGGACCTGCTGTCTTTATCTATTGTCTATTGTCCCAGAAATGGGGCGAGATGGGCAGCAGCTTGCATATGTCGTTTATTTATCAATTACTTACGATATTATAGCGCGTGGAATTTCGCCAGATTTGAAGATTACTCCATTTTTTCCAGGACCGTCCGCTGGCCAGGTAGATCGTCGTCGCGATGCTCCATGATTAACGTTTTTCGGTCGTCAGAGAGCGACCAGTGATCGCGGAAATGCATCTCGCGGTCTCCGAGCTTTAACCACGACTCGATGATCAGTTCGTCGCCTTGCCAGCTGGCTGATCCACGGATCGGCCTGCCGTTCAGCAAGTTTCTATTTTGCTCGCCGTTGAGCGTGCAGTGGAAGGACATGCGATCTTCGTTGCCGTCGGGTCTGGTGACTACTATTTCTTGGTGGAGTTCGGTTTGGGACTGGCCGATTTTCATGGTGAGAGATTTGGGCGAGGGACCGGGGAGTTTACTTTTTGCCAGATTTGCTTTCCAGGTACCGGTGAAATCGATCATGGGATTTTCTCAACGTTGTGCCAGCTTTTTGGCGTCCCACTCATCGCACAAAACGCGATGAATGGGGCACCCTCTTAATTGATTGTGTCAGAGATTAGGAGGCTGGGCCCGTCGCCTTGTACCCATGTAAGAATCGCTTTTCCACAGGAGGAAGACGTTGGCACGCAACGAAAAGGTACGCATGGCATCTAGTTATATTAGGTGTCCCCGGCTCTTGGCGCGCAGCAAGAGCCGAAGAAAGGAATAGGCTATGACAGACGCAAGATCCAACACACCAAACCGAGTGGTTAATGGCCCTCGCCAAGAAGATGAAAAATGGGATCGAGTGGTCAACGGACCCAGCGGGGACGATGAAAAATTGGAAGAGCTGGTCAATGGACCAAGCGACAAAGGTGACAAAGAGGAAGAGAGGAAGAGCGCTTAGCGCCTTCTGGCTAGCGTGAATAACAGGGCTGTTCCGGCGGCTATGCCGGCTACGGCTAGGCCGGTTCGCTTCATGCTTTTATCTATGGCGGCTTGATGTGGGCGCACCCAAGCGTCTTCGGGATAGTGTTGCGGGGCGGGGTCGAACATGGGGTAGCCTTCGGGGGTTTCGGTGGATTCGCGGAGGGCCATCTGGAGGATTTCGGCCAGGTGCAGGGCGTGGCGGTCAGTCTCCTGGGCGATCTGTTCGCGGCAACTGAAACCGTCGGCTACGATCAGCCAGTCGGTGGGAGCCTGGCGGACGGCGGGGAGGAGTTCCAGTTCTCCGATGGCTTTTGAGATGGCGTATTTATCTTTTTCGAAGCCGAAGGCTCCGGCCATGCCGCAGCATCCGGGGGCGGGCGCGGTGTAGTGGATGCCCATGCGCTGGAGGATGGATTCTTCGGCGGTCATCTTCATGATGGCTTTGTGGTGGCAGTGGCCGTGGATTAGGGCGCGGCGCGCGAGTTTGGGGAGCGGAAAATTTTTGGCGCGCTGCTCCAGGAATTCGCTTAGCAGGAAGACTTGCTTTGAGAGAGCTTGGGCGCGTTCGTCTTTGGGGAAAAGGTTGGTGAGTTCGTCGCGGAAGACGCTGGCGCAGCTGGGTTCAAGGACGACGATGGGCGTGGAGGCTTCGATTTCGGGGAGGAGTTCGTCCATGATCTGGAGGAGGAGGCGCTTGGCCCGATCCAGCATGCCTACGTCATAGAGGGGGCGTCCGCAGCAGAGATGGGCGCGGGGGACGGTGACGGTGAATCCGGCGGCTTCGAGGACTTCGGCGGCGGCCTTGGCGGTGGAGGGGAGGAAGTGGTTGTTGAAGGTGTCGGCCCAGAGGAGGACGGGGGTTTCGGCGGGCTTAGGTTGCGTCGTTGAGCCACGAGCGCTGTCGAGCTTCGCTCGACTGGACAGACGGGGGCGCCTGTCCCTACGTGATTCTTGCGGGCCACGTGATTCTTGCCTCTCCCACCACCTCTGAAACGTTTCTGGGGCTAAGGCGGGGATGCGGCGCTGGGCGGGGATTTTGGCGGCTAACTTTGCCAGGTTGCTTAGGACTGGGAGTTGGGTGGTTAGGTTGATTAAGCCTGGGAGGTGGGCGGCTACTCCTAACCATAGTTCGAATTGCGACAGCGCTACTTCGTTTAGCGGGCGGCTGTTGGTTTCGTAATAGTGGGAGAGGAATTCGGATTTATAGGTTGCCAGGTCTACGCCTACTGGGCAATCGCTTTTGCAGCCTTTGCAGGCTAGGCAGAGGTCTAGCGATTCTTTTACTTCTTCGCTTTGCCAGCCGTCTTTGATTACATCGCGCTTTGTCATCTCCCAGAGCAGGTGAGCGCGGCCGCGCGTGGAGTGCTCTTCTTCGCGCGTGACGCGGTAGCTGGGACACATGACTCCGCCGGAATCGCGGCGGCACTTGCCTACTCCTACGCAGCGAAGGGTGGCGGCGGCCAGGCTGCCGTGGTCGTCGGGAAATTTGAAATGGGTTTCGGGCTGCCAAGGATCGTAACTGGCGCCGAGGCGGAGATTTTCGTCCAGGCGATAGGGATCGATTAGCTTGCCGGGGTTCATCTTCCAATCGGGATCCCAGAGGGATTTGAATTCGCGGAAGGCTTGCATTAATTCGGGGCCAAACATTTTCGGGAGAAGCTCGCCGCGAGCCTGACCGTCTCCGTGTTCGCCGGAGATGGAGCCTCCGTAGCGGACTACGAGGTCGGCGGCCTCTTCCATGAACTGGCGGAATTTGCGGATGCCTTCTTCGGATTCGAGGTCGTAGTCCATGCGGGTATGCACGCAGGCGTGACCGAAGTGGCCGTAGAAGGAGCCGTCGTAGTGATGGTCCTGCATGAGGCGGCGCAGGTCGCGGAGATAGGCGCCGAGTTTTTCGGGCGCGACGGCGGAATCTTCGAAGCCTTCCCAGCGAATCGGTTCGCCGGGGACGTGCGCGGTGACGCCGAGGCTTGATTCGCGGACATCCCAGATACGCCGCGCCAGGCGGGCGTCGGTGAAGAGCTGCATGTTGGGCGGGATGGCGGAGCGGTCGAGGACTTCCATCAAGTGGCGGGCCTGGGCTTCGGCCTCGGCAATGTCGTTGGCGCCGAACTCGACCATGAGCCAGCCTGCGCCTTCGGGGAGCATTGCGAGCGCATCGAGGTTGACGCCTTTGTGGCGGCTGGCGTTGACCATGATGTCGTCGAAACCTTCGAGGCCGATGGGGCGATGCTCCATTATTTGGGGGACGTGGTCGGCGCAGATGAAAACGTCGGGCCATCCGATGACCAGGAGGGCGCGCGCAGGCGGACTCTGGACCAGGCGGCAGGTGGCTTCGAGAATGGTGACGCAGGTGCCTTCGGAGCCTACTAGCGCGCGGGCTACGTTGAAGCCGTTTTCGGGGAGCAGGTGGTTGAGGTTGTATCCGGAGACGCGGCGGGGGATGTTGGGGAATTGGCGGCGGACTTGATCGCCGTAGCGGTCGGCGAGGGACTTGAGGCCGGTGTAGATTTCGGCGCGGCGGCCGCCTTCGGCGACGATGCGATTGAAATCTTCGGCGCTGGTTGCGCCTACGTGCATGCGGTGGCCGCTGTAGGTGAGGATCTCGAGGGCCTCGATGTTGTCGTCGGTTTTTCCGGCCATGATCGAGTGCACGCCGCAGGAGTTGTTGCCGATCATTCCTCCTAGCGTGCAGCGGTCGTGGGTGGCGGGATCGGGGGCGAAGGTTAGGTGGTGTTTTTCGGCGGCGGAGCGAAGCGTGTCGAGAACGACACCGGGCTGGACGTGGGCAATGCGGCGGGCGGGATCGATCTCGAGGATGCTCGCCATGTACTTCGAGAAGTCGAGGATGACGGCGGCGTTGCAGCATTGGCCGGCTAGGGCGGTGCCGGCTCCGCGGGCGAGGAGCGGAGCGCGATGGTCACGGCAGATGGCGACGGTGGCGCGCACGTCTTCTTTGTCGCGGGGGATGACTACTCCGATGGGAACCTGGCGATAGTTGGAGCCGTCGGTGGCGTAGAGGGCGCGGGAGCTTTTGTCGAAGCGGACTTCTCCGCGAAGGTGGCGGCGGAGGGCGGCCTCAAGGGCGACGGAGTCGAGTTGCGCGGAAGGCGGCGGGGATGAGGCAGTAGTCTGCGGCATAGGGCACAGAACATCTTGGAGGATGCGGACGTTGGAAGCAAGGGCAGAAAGCGAGCGCTAGCTGGATGGCGGAGGTGGGGTCCCTTCGGCTTCGCTCAGGGCAGGCTCTTCGACTTCGCGATGCAAAGGCGAAAGCGGTGCTGGCTTTGCGGTTAGGGTAGGGGTCCTTCGACTGCGCCGCGCCATTCGCTTCGCTCCTGGCGCGGCTACGCTCAGGATGACAGAGCCAGGAGATTAGCGCCAGGACCTTGTCAGATAGTCGGCTAGCGACAGCGATAGCAGGATGGCGAGGAAGAAGAAGCCGGAGAGGACGACTACTCCGGTGAGTTTTTCGCTGGCGCCTTTGACGTGCATGAAGAAGAGGACTACGAGTGTGGCTTTGATGGTGGCGATGAGGAGCGCTACGACCGGGTTGAACGGGCCGAGGTTGATGAAGGCGACAGCGGCGGTGGTGATGGTCAGGATGAGCAGGACGGCGCCGATGGCGATGTAAAAACCTTGCGAGTGCGCGGTGTGCTCGTGTTCGACGGTTAGGTCGTGTTCGTACTTCGGTTCGGGTTGTGCCATGCAATCCTCGAAAAGCAGGTGACAGGTGACAGGTCTTAAGTGCTAGGAAAAGCAAAAACCTTCTTTCTTATTCTTGCGCAACGTCATGTATGGCGGCTTATCAAGTACAGCAATGGAAACAGGTAAATCCAAATAATGTCGACCAAGTGCCAATACAGGCCGGCATTCTCAATGGGCGTGAAATAGTTGGCGGTGTAGTGTCCCTTCCACGCCAGGACAGCTAGCGTAGTGAATAGGCCGCAGCCGATGACCATGTGCAGGGCGTGCATTCCAGTCATGGCGAAGTAGAGCGAGAAGAAAAGCTCGGCTTCTTTGGGATTGACCGGAATTTGCTTGCCGTTGTCATCGAACTTTTCGGTGAAGTTGAACGTCGGGCCGGGAACATGGTGCTTCTCGAATTTTTCGGCGTACTCGAATCCCTTGATGACCAGGAACGTCATGCCGAGCAGCACGGTCACTATAAGATAACCGGTCAAGAGTTTGCGTTTGCCTGCTTCGGCGGCTTTGACGGCTAAGACGACGGTGACGGAGCTGACGATGAGGACGGCGGTGTTCACGCCACCCATCCAGATATTGAGCTGCTGGCTGCCGGCGGCGAAGGCGTTGAAGTGAGCGAGGCGATAGATGAGGTAGGCGCAGAACATGCCGCCGAAGAACATGATTTCGGTGACCAGGAAGAGCCACATGCCGAGCGAGGCGGCGTTTTTCTGTTGCTGGGCGTCGGCAAAGTGGTGGAGCAGCGCCGGGTTATGAGCTTCGTGGTCAGCTGTCATAACTTGCGTTGACCCAACTTGCGTTGACCCAGCTGGCGTCGACCCAGCGGTGGTGATGGCTCGGCTATCCGGCAACGGGAGCCTCCAGTTCCTTGGGTTCGGGAATTTCGTCGTAGTTATAAGCCTCCCAGGTGACGACAGGAGTCTCATCAAAGTTGAACGTGGGCGGTGGAGACGTAGTCTTCCACTCGAGGCCAGCCGCGCCCCAGGGATTATCACCGGCGAGCGGTCCGTAGCGCAGCGACCAGAGCAAGTAAATCATCGGCAGCAGATAACCAACGGCCAGCACGCTGGCGCCGGCGGTGGAGAGGACGTTCAGCACCTGGAACTCGGGCGGATACTGCCAGTAGCGGCGGGGCATCCCGAGGTAGCCGAGAATGAATTGCGGGAAGAAAGTCAGGTTGAAGCCGACGAAGACAAACATCGCCGAAAGTTTCGCCCACGCTTCCGGATACATGCGTCCGGTGATCTTCGGCCACCAGAAATGCAGGCCGCCGAGATAGCCCATGAGCACGCCTCCCACCATCACGTAGTGGAAATGGGCCACGACAAAGTAAGTGTCGGTGACGTGAACGTCGATGCCGATGGTGGCCAACATGAGGCCGGTTAATCCGCCAATGGTGAAGAGGCCGATAAAGCCGAAGGCGTAGAGCATCGGTGTCGCGTAAGTGATCGAGCCTTTGTAGAGCGTGGCGGTCCAGTTGAAAACTTTGACGGCCGAGGGGACGCCTACCGAAAAACTCAGGAAGGAAAAAAGCATCGCCGCGTAGAGCGAGATGCCGGCGACGAACATGTGATGCGCCCACACCAGGAATCCGAAGACTGCGATTGCCATGCTCGATATCGCGACAAACTTATAGCCGAACACGCGTTTGCGCGCAAAGCAGGCTATGAGTTCGCTCATCACGCCCATTGAAGGCAGGATCATGATGTACACGGCGGGATGGGAGTAGAACCAGAACAAGTGTTGGAAAAGCAGCGGGTCGCCGCCGAGCCGGGGATCGAAGATGCCGAGGTGGAAGAGACGCTCAACCGCGACCAACACGATAGTGATCGCGACCACCGGAGTGCCGAGAATCATGACCAGGCTGGTAGCGTAGTTGGCCCAGAGAAAGAGCGGCAGGCGGTCCCAGGTTAGGCCGGGCGCGCGCATGCGATGAATGGTGACGATGAAATTGAGTCCGGTAAAGATGGAGGAGAAGCCGGCAAGGAAGATGGCGAGGCCCGCCTCAATGATGTTGGTATTTGTATATTCGGTGCTGAAGGGGCTGTAGAAAGTCCAGCCGGTGTCAACGCCGCCGTTGAGCATGCAGTGCAGAAAGAGCAGGCCGCCGGTGATGTAGAGATACCAGCTCAGCAGGTTGATGCGGGGAAAAGCGAGATCCTTGGCGCCGATCATGAGAGGCACCAGAAAGTTGCCCAGTATGGCGGGAACGACCGGGATGAGGAAGAAAAACACCATGATCATGCCGTGTTGGGTGAACGCCTTGTTGTAGTTGTCGGCTGAAAGCAGGTCGCCCTCTGGGGTGAGCAATTCCAGCCGGATGAGCATGGCAAAGATACCGCCAATGAAAAAGAAAATGCTCACCGAGACCAGATAGAGAAGCGAGATGCGCTTGTGGTCCGTGGTCAGCAGCCAGGACTTGATGGTGTGGCCATTGTTGAGATAGTTCAGCCTCGGAACTGGAGCCGGGATTATAGGGGTCGCCGCTTTACTCGCCATGACTATTGCACCTGCGTATTCTGTGGTTGTGCCGGGGAAGCGACGGGCTGGTTTTGGAGTCCGGCGGTTCCCGTGGGTGGCTGGGCCAGCGATTTGACATAGGCTACCAGCGCATTCAACTGCTCGTCACTGACGATGCCTTGAAAAGCCGGCATGACGGGCTTATACCCTTTTACGATTTTAGCGGTAGGATCGAGAATCGATTCGCGAACATAGTTGTCGTCGGCGGGAACGGTGCGGCCATCTTCGAGCGGCACCGGACTGTTGTAAACGCCTTGCAGATTGGGGCCCCGGCCCTGCGCATCGGAACGATGACAGGTGGAGCAGCCGAAAGTGGCGAACAGTTCTTTGCCGGTTTCCTGCAAGGGTGCGGAGGCACCGCCGGCGGCCCACAGCGCGTAATCCTGCGGCTCCATGACGACGATGTCGCCGCCCATACCGGAATGCATGGTCCCGCAATATTCGGCGCAGAAGAGGTGATAACGACCGGGCCTGGTCGCTTTGAACCAGAGCGTGGTGTAGCGCCCGGGCAAAACGTCCTGCTTGAGGCGGAAGGCGGGAACGAAGAAGCTGTGAATCACGTCCTGCGAAGTCATGATCAGCTTGATGTCCTGGCCGGTGGGGACGTGGAGTTCGTTGATCTCGCGCTGCCCCTCCATGTGCTCGACCTTCCACATCCATTGCTTTGCGACGACATAGACTTCGGTGGAGTCGGCAGGAGGCGTGCGCTCCTTGAAAAAGATGACGGCTCCCCAGACGAAGAAAGTCAGCATCACGAAGAAGGGGATGATCGACCAGCTGATTTCGAGCGGCATTGAGCCTTCGATCTGCACCGCCTCTCGGCCCGGTTGCCGTCGATATTTGATTGCCAGTACGGTGACGGCAATAAAGATGAGCGCGGTCATGACGCCGGCAACGAGCAGCAGATAGATGAAGAGCGCATCCACCTGGCCTGCCATGGTCGCGGCCTGATCGGGCCACAATGGTAAATATTTCGACATAATTAGGTAACTCGCCTCAAGCCGCCGTGACCTGGCCGCACGCCGGAAAGATGAGCTCGGCGATCGCTGCGAAACATGACGAACATAAATGTTCCGAGGATCAGGATCGTCATCAAGCCGGCCAGCTTCAAAATATTACTGATGATCGCTCCGTACTTTCCCGTCCGCGGATCGTAGTGATAGCAGTAGAGCAGCACCTGGTCGCCGAAGTTACCAATCTTATTATGCGAAGCCTGCACCAGGCCGAGGCGCAGGTCCTTGGGCGAAAATTCGACTCCGTAAAAGTACCCCGAAACGTGGTGATCGGGTGAGAGCATGACGATGGCGGCGGCGTGCGCGTATTGCTCGGTTTTCGGATCGAACTGATATTGGTAACCGACGGCGCGGGTGAGCGCGTTGATCTGGTCCGCCTGTCCGGTAAGGAAGTGCCAGCCCTGCCCGGTATTGGCGCGGCCATAACGCTTCATGATGTCGCGCTTTTTTGCGGCGGCCATTTCCGGAGTTTCGCTGGGGTCGAAGCTGACGGTGACCACGTCGAAATCCTGGCCGAGATTGAAGGTTAGGGCCTTCATGGAGCCGACCAGGCCTTGCAGGATTTCGCTGCACAGCATCGGGCACTGGTAATAGCCCAGATTCAGAATGACAGGCCGGCCGTGGCCGAAGTAGTCGGCTAGTTTAACGGTGTTGCCGGTCTCGTCGCGAAATTGAAGATCGACGGGAACATCGGCATTGAGATGCTGTTCGATACCGACGAATTTAAGCCCAGGTGGGCGCTGAGTGGCCGGGGGACTCATGATGCCGCCAGTCATCGGTCCACGACCCTGCGCACAGAGAGTGGCAGCCGACAACATGAAGAGCAAAACCGATACCGCAATCGAGTTTAAGAAACTACTTTTACTACGCACTGCTTTTTCCTTTTCCGGCGATCCCGGCCGGAGCGGTTGTACTACACGGTTAAGAATTTCCCTCTAACGCGGCACTTCCACGCCTCGTTTTTCCGGCTCCTTGCTTGCGGGAGTCGTGATTCCTCCTGCCTTGGCTTGCGGAACCGTGGGCAACCCGTGCTGCACGATCAGTTCCATGGCGCGCTCGATGGGAATGTGCGCGACGCCAGCTTTCTGGTCGACCCAGCCATAACTGTTGAGCTGCTCTTCCTGATTAATCAGGTCCTTGCGCAATTCGACGCCCTCGATGACTTCGAGCATGGGCGCGCCATTGTCCTTGAAGGTCTTGTTCATGTCGGCCTGGGTCACGACCCGCGACATGGCGCCTTTCGTGGTGGTCAACGGGCTGGCGGTCAACATTTGCGAGCGTTCGTAGTTATCGAGGAATGAATACATGCCCACGATGATGAAATAAACGATCACGCCGGTGACCGCGAGACCGATCATGAAGGCGATGATGCCGCGCGTGCTTAAGTCTTCATGTTCGAATTCGGTGTCATGGGGCGGGTGCCCCGGCTTCATCATTTCGTCACTCATAGTCTCGTTTCGCTATTCGTCCTTCGCTATTCGCATTTCGCAACTTCTGTTTCGTCGAACGAGCTTCTTTGCTCCTGTTTTGTCTGCTCAATGTTCCTGCTCTAAAAATCGCAGCGTCTGCGGCGCGTTAACCGCCAGCAGCGGACGCAATCTCAGATTGTGAAAGAAATAGGCCATCCAAAGACCGCCGATACCCGCAATGACGGTGAAATGCATCCAGCTTAAGTGAAAGGTGGGGTGCAATGCCGGCTCGACATGCCAATAAATATCGACCATGCGCGCGAAAATGATCCAGGAGGCAATCCACACCAGGGTGCGCGCCTTGCGCTTCAACTGGCGCGAGAGCAGAAGCGCGAACGGCACCGCGAACTGGAACAGCACCAGAAATAGTCCGACATATTCCCACCCGCCATGCAGGCGGCGCACGAACCACGAAATTTCATCCGGCAGGTTGCCGGCCCAAATGATGAGCAACTGCGAGAAACTAAAATAGGTCCAGACCATGACGAAAGTGAGCATGAACTTGCCATGATCGTGGACTTCGGTATCGGTAAGGTATTCGGACATCGGCTTGCGTTTGCCGAGGATCCTCTCGATTACCACGCAGAAGCAGAAGGCGGAGAGCGCCTGGCCCGCAATAAAGATGAAGCCGTAGATGGTCGAGATCCAGCGCGCCTGCAGCGACATTACCCAATCGATCACGGCAAAGGAGATGGAGAACGAATAGATGACGAGTCCAAGTCCGCTCATGACCCGGAAGCGCAGCGTGCTTTGACCTGCAATCGTGTCCTGTTCGGTCGACCAGCGATTCAGGAAGTAGGCCATCACGAACCAGATGATGAAATAGATGATGTAGCGCGCCAGGATGCCGTGGAAATTAAGGTAACTTTGCGCGATGTCCAAAATCTTGGGATCGGTCTTTGGATCGTTCAACACCTCGGGACGAGCCCAGAAGTAGAGCCTGGGCAAATGGAATAAGATCGGAAGAAATAGGATGAACATGAGCGGCACGGTCATCATCCCCGCTTCCAGGATGCGGCGAATCACCGTGCCCCAACCTCCGCCAACCAGGTGGTAAAGCATGAGGATGGCCATGCATCCCAGCGAAAGACCGAGCCAGAACATGAAGCCGCTGAGGTAAGCGGAATAGAAGCTTTCGGGAACGAGAAACGCGCCAATGGCGGAGGCGATGGCGCCAATCAAGCCAATGAAGAGCGACTGCGTCTGAATGGTCTGGGCCACCGGCGGCGCCATCAGGTCGGATTTAGTCATGGTGGCCGTGGTCATTTGGGCTCCCCTTCAGTTGCGGTGGCGGCTGGCGGTGGCGGCGGCAAGGTAGCGCCGTTGCCGATGTCGTTGTAGTGCGGCGGAGGAGATGGAACCTCTTGTCCAGCAGGAATGTCGCTCGCGGGCGCATTCTGGCTCAACTGCAGCGCGCGAATGTAGGCGGCGATGCACCAGCGATCGCGCGGAGCGACCTGGCTGCCGTAATCGGGCATCACGCCGTAGCCGTTGCTCATGACGTCAAAGAAGTGTCCGATCGGCGCATTGCGCAAGCGCTCGATGTGATACGAAGGCGGACGGCGGAATCCGCGGGTGGGGATAAATCCGCCGCCATCGCCGACGCGGCCGTGACAAGGAGTGCAGTTGATGTTGAAGCGTTCGCGGCCGCGATCGAGAACTTCTTTGGTCACGGGAAAGGGCAGCGCATCGCCGGGAATGTCGCCGTTTTTCCCGGTGTAAAAATACCTGTCTTCATCGAGGTCGCCGCGGGCGACG
The DNA here is from genome assembly GCA_963822025.1 of uncultured Acidobacteriaceae bacterium. Classification (GTDB taxonomy): domain Bacteria; phylum Acidobacteriota; class Terriglobia; order Terriglobales; family Acidobacteriaceae; genus Acidiflorens. The sequence goes on from CAWGFW010000008.1 coordinate 202,404, forward strand.
GTGCCTTCGACCGGCATGCGGGCAGAACGGTCGTCGGCGAAGAAATCGCTCTTCGCAAACGGGCGGTAATAGGGCTGCAGATGCATGTCGAGCCGGCATCCGGCGGTAACGGCAATCAGCGCCAGCAGCGCGGGCAAAACTCTTCGGAGGTCGAGCGTGGTCCGGTTCCGGTTCCTCATGGCTAGCTCGGAACCTCCGCAATCATGCGGGGGGCAAGCCCCTCTAGAAACGAGCGGGTGTGCGCGGCATCGTAGTTCGGGTCGCTCGAGAACACGACCAGAAAGAATTTATTTTCCGTAACCTTGGTGAACTCGGGCACGTTGAACACCGGGTGATAGGGCATGGGGAGCCCGTTCAGGGCCAGCATGCCGATCATGGAAGAGACTCCGCCAAAAAGAATGGTCAGCTCAAAGGTCACGATGATGAATGACGGCCAGGAGTGATAGGGGCGTCCGCCGACATTGACCGGAAACGTGATCACTGCCACCCAATACTGAAGAGAATATGCCGTGATCAGGCCTGCAAGACCACCGAGGAGGACGACGAGCGCCACGCGGTTCTTGTGAAATCCGATGGCTTCTGCTAAGCCCTCAATCGGAAACGGGCTGTAGGCATCGATCTTCTTATAGCCCGCTTCGTGCGTCTTATGAGCGGCGTCGAGCAACTCTTGTGCCGAGTCGAATTCCGCCATCAGCCCATAGACTGGGGAACGAGGAATCGGAGATTCATAAACCGAAACGTCGCTCATTGTTTTACCTCCGCCGCCTCATGCACCTGCGCCTCGGGTAGCAAGGTGCGCAGTTCGAAGATGGACATTGGGGGCAGCAATCGTAGAAACAGCCACATGCCCGTCAGGAAAAGTCCGATGGTGCCGATGAACGTGGCCCAATCCCACTTCGTCGGGTAATACATTCCCCACGAAGAAGTGAGGAAGTCGCGGCTCAGACTGACCACGATGATAATAAAGCGCTCGAGCCACATCCCCACCAGCACAATGAACGAGATGATCCACAGCCAGCCGGTGGAGACGCGGAACTTTTTGAACCAGAGAACTTGGGGAATTAAAATGTTGCAGCAAAGTAATGAGCGATACCAGAATGCGTAGTTGCCTTGGAACCTGTTCCACATGAGAAACGAATCAAACTGGTTCCCGCTGTACCAGCCCATGAACGCTTCCATGCCGTACCCATAGGCAACGATGAGACCGGTGGCCAGCATGACCTTGGCCGAGGTCTCCAGATGCCGCATAGTGATAAAGTCCTGGAGGCCATAGACTCTGCGAATGGGAATTGCCAGACAAAGAACCATGGCAAAACCGGAATAGATGGCACCAGCGACAAAGTAGGGCGGAAAAATTGTGGTATGCCAGCCTGGGACGATGCCGACGGCGAAATCGAAGCTCACGACGGTGTGTACCGACAGCACCAGGGGCGTCGCGAGTCCGGCCAGAAGCAAGTAAGACGTCTCATAACGGTGCCAGTGGCGAGCCGAGTTGCGCCAGCCCATCGCGAGCAGTCCGTAAATACGCTGGACGTGTGGATTCTCGGCGCGATCGCGCATGGTGGCAAAATCGGGAATCAAGCCCACAAACCAGAACACCAGAGAAATCGTGAAGTAAGTCGAAACCGCGAACACATCCCACACCAGCGGACTGCGGAAGTTCGGCCAGTAGCGCATCGTGTTGGGATAGGGAAACATCCAGTAGAAGAGCCACGGGCGGCCCATGTGAGCGAGCGGGAATGTACCGGCGCACATCACGGCAAAGAGCGTCATGGCTTCAGCGAAACGATTGATCGAATTACGCCAGCTCTGCCGCAGCAGGGCAAGGATGGCGGAGATCAAGGTGCCGGCGTGGCCAATACCGATCCACCAGACGAAGTTGATGATGGCGAATCCCCAGCCGATTGGGATGTTAATACCCCAAATCCCCACGCCTTTTATGAACAGATACCCAAGGACCCCCGCCAGCATGTTGAGCATCCCGAACACGACGAGGAAGCTCAAGATCCATCCCAACGACACGGGGCGCTTCAGCACTATGTTGCTGACCTTCTCGGTGATAGTGGAGAAGGTATTGCCCGGCATGATTACCGGCGCTCGCCTGTCTGCCACGGGGATTTGCGTGTTCGTTGCCATGCCTTACTTGCGCTCCGCTTTGTTTTCGACTGTGTTTTCGACTCTGTTCTTGACTCTTCTAACTAGCTTGCTAACTCTGGGTTCGGATTACGCACTTCCGCCAGATATGTTGTGCGCGGACGCGTGCCCAATTCACCCAGCAGGGAGTAGTTTCTCGCCTGCGCCTTCAACTTGTTCACCTGACTATTTGGATCGTTGAGGTTGCCGAAAACGATGGCGTTGGCCGGACAGGACTGCTGGCAGGCCGTCTGGAGATCACCGTCTTTTATTGTCGTGTCGGCGCGCTCGGCGTCGATGCGATGCTCGCTGATGCGCTGCACGCAATACGTGCATTTTTCCATGACGCCGCGGCTGCGGATGGTCACGTCCGGATTGCGCATGAGCTTGAACTGCGGAGTTTCCCAATCCTGGAACAGGAGGAAATTGAACCGGCGCACCTTGTAGGGACAGTTGTTCGAGCAGTAGCGGGTGCCGACGCAGCGGTTATAGACCATATCGTTCAGGCCTTCGCTGCTGTGCACGGTCGCCTGCACCGGACAAACCAATTCGCACGGCGCATCCTCGCACTGCATGCAGGGCACGGGCTGAAAGAAGGCCTTAGGATTTTCGCGCGGACCATTGTAGTAAGCGTCCACGCGGATCCAGTGCATATGGCGGCCTTTAAGGGTTTGCTCCCAGCCGACCACGGCAATATTATTTTCCGACTGGCAAGCGAGGATGCAGTTATTGCATCCGACGCAGGAGTTCAGGTCGATCGCCATGCCCCAGGAGTAAGTTTCTTTTGCGTAGTCGAACTCCTGCGGCTTGTAGAGCGTGAGGTCTTTCGGCACTTCGCCTTCTTTCGCGAAGTTGGGCTCTTTCTTGTACTCCTCGAGATTCCGCTCCTGCACCTGCGGCCGCTCGCTGCCGTTAGGCGTTTCCATCGTCTGATAGCCCTGCGTGCTGGCGAGGTTGTAGGTTTCGCCGGTGGCGGTGAGTTTCGCTCCGTCGGCAAACCATGTCTGACCAGTGCGCATCGGATAGACGTCAAAGCCGGTGCCGGTGCCAACGCGACCGGCGCGCGTGCGCCCGTAGCCGAGGAAGACGGTGATCGAGTTGTCGGGATGGCCGGCCTGAATCCAGATTGCGCCTTTGACTTTCTTGCCGTTGAATTCTAGTTCGACTACGTCTTTGAAATTCAGTTTCAGGCGCTCGGCCATGGCGGGGCCGATCATGATCGGATTGTCCCAAGTCAGCTTGGTGAGCGGCTTGGGGAGTTCCTGGAGCCATCCGTTGTTGGAGAAGCGGCCGTCGTAGATAGAGGGGTCGCGGCGGAAGTTTAGCTCGTAAACATTTGGGACGCGGACACCAGTAATCGAGACTGAGTCCTTTGCGACATTCGATCGCGCTAAATCGAAAGCGACCTGCTTCATAGCGTAGGCCGTGCCTTCGACCCAGCCGTCGTGCAGCGACTTGCGCCAGAACGTCTCGAAGTCGGCGCCGGTGTGCTGCTTTTGCCAGTAGGCCTGGACGAGATCGTGTCCGGTAGCGGCGGAGTCTCCGGCTAGTACGGCGATGATTTCGTGGGCGCTCTTGCCATTGTAGAGCGGCTCGATGAGCGGTTGAATGATGGTTACGGTGCCGTCGTCGGCGCGGGCATCGCCCCAGGATTCGAGATAGTGCGCTTCGGGAACATGCCACTGGCAAAGCTCTGCGGTTTCGTTGCGATGCGAGCCGAGATAAATTTTCGTGGCCACGGCTGGAGACTTGAGCACCGAGGCGAATTCGAGTTCGGCGGGCGCGTCGTAGACTGGGTTGCCACTGAGAATCAGCAGTACGTCGACCTTGCCGGCGTGCATGTCGTCGACTAGCGCTTTCAGCGACTCGGCGCGATTCACAGGATTGGCGTCGATCGGATCGGAGTAGAAGACAGTTTTGCCGACGTTGCCGAGCGCGTTGTTCATTGCGTGCGCTAAGGCGTGCACAACCGGCGGTTGATGATCGCCCACGATCACGACGCTTGACCCGTGGTGGCCAGTCAGATCCGCCGCAGCTGCCTTGATGAAAGGGGACTCGCCTGGCGGCCCGATCTCTCCCACTTTTAAGCCGACGAGAGACGCTATCGTCTGCGCATGAGCTGCAACTTCGCTAGCCAGCACTGGAACGTGGTGATCCGCCTTCATCCCCGTTGAACTCGGCGTGCTCTCGATCACGTAGAGCCGGTTCATGTTCGCGTCGGGATTGCGGCGCGACGCGAAATCGCGGATGTAGCGGGTGGAACCGGGGAATCCGGCGTAGAGGAAATCGGCGTCTAGCGAAACGATGACGTCGGCCTTCGAGAAGTCGTAGCGCGTTTCGACCGGCTCGCCGAAGGCCAGCTTCGCGCCTTCGACGACATTGTCGCGGCTGATGGGCTCGTAGACGTGCCACTTCGCCATCGGATTCGCTTGCAGGTAATCGCGAATCTGCGCGGCCAGCGTGGGCGAGGAAACGGTCTGGGTGAGAATGCGAATGCCGGCTCCGGCCATGCTTTTCTCGGCCATGAGCGGGCCGCTGATGGCGTCGATGAAGGCGTTCCACGAACGGACGTCGCCTAGGTAAGTGATATCTTGCGCGCGGTCGGGATCGTAGAGATCGAGAATCGAGGCCTGGTCGTAGACGTCGGTGCCTCCGAGGCTCGCGGGGTGCTGCGGGTTGCCTTCGATTTTCGTCGGACGGAAAAGATGGCTCTCGACCAGAACGGGCGAGGCGTAGCCGCCGAGGGTGTGCGCGGTCGCGTAAAACTTGGGGCGGCCTGGGATAACATTTTCCGGCTGCCGCACGTAGGGCACGATCTCAACGTTCGGCATGCGGGTGCAGCCGGTCAAACCGGCGAGCGCCAGTGATGCGCCCATCGTCTTTAGAAATCCGCGGCGCGAGAAACCTTCGAGCCATTCGGAGGCGCCTTTGGGAAACTCGCGATGCAGCATCTCCTGAAACTCATCGCTGCCAGCGAGCTCTTCGAGGCTGCGCCAGTATTCGGGGCCGGTCGTATCCTCGATCTGCTCCCTGACCGTCGCGAGATCAAGCTGCTTGCGCTTGGTGGGGCAAACATCGACCAAAGCGGCGGCCGGTTTCGTTTTGTGCTCGTCAATGCTCATTGAATCGGCTCTTAGCTTCTAGCTTCTGGCCCTTAGCTTAAAACGGACCTATCTATCTACCTATCTATCTATCTATCTATGGCAAGTGTTGCAACTGGTGATGTCTTTCACCGAGCGCACTTTGTAGGCCTCGTGCAGGGCGGTGCCAAGCGCAATCTGGTTGTTGTAGGTCTTGCCTTCAAAAACGACGGCATTCTTTCCTAATGGGTCGTCGACCGGCGGTTCATAGCGCATGTTGAAAACTTGTTCGCGCGGGCGCAGATATTTTTCCGTGTTGCGATGGCAGTCGAGGCAAAATTCCATTTGCAGCGACGCGTACTGGTAGGTCAGCGGCATGTGGTCAATGGGACCGTGGCAAGTGTTGCAGCCGACACCTTTGTTGATGTGAATGCTGTGATTGAAATAAACGAAGTCGGGGAGCTGGTTGACGCGCGTCCATTCGAGCGAGCGGCCGGTGCGGTAACTCTCGCGGACCGGCTCAAGATAGGCGGCGTTCGTCCAGATCTGCTGATGGCAGTTGATGCAGGTCTTGGTTGGCGGAATTCCGGCGAAACCCGATGTCTCGACAGAGGTGTGGCAATAGCGGCAGTCGATGCCGAGTCCGGTGACGTGATGCTCGTGGCTGAAGGGCACGGGTTGGGCTTTGTGAACTCCGGCATTGGTGATGTAAGGAGTGCGCTCGAGCTCCAGCACAACCCAGCCGAGCCCGGCCACGGCAAGGACAACGAGGACCAGGGAGGCCCGGGCGATGGCATTGCTGCTGCGCGGAAAGATCTGCATTGATTATGAAAATTTTAAAAATTACGAGATTGGCTCGCGCCGCACCCGGCTGAACCCACTATGATTTACGTCACATGCGGTTGTGACGCGCGTTACCAAAACAGGAGAGTATAACAGCTACTTGAAAAATGGAATAGGTCGCGCAGTTTTTTGTTCGTACCGATTTGGGATATCCAACTCGTGCACAAGAAATGTGTTGAGAACGTTGAAAAATTCAACGGCAAGCACGAAACTTCAACGCAGGTTCATGACCAACAGTTTTGGTTCGGTCATTTCATGGATTGCATCTCGCAATCCTTCGCGTCCGAGTCCCGAATCTTTAATCCCGCCGTAAGGCATGTGGTCGATGCGGAAGGTAGGAACGTCGCCGGCGATCAAGCCTCCGACTTCTAATTCGTCATAGGCCTGAAAAATTAATTTCGCGTCGCGGGTGAAGAGTCCGGCTTGCAGACCGTAGGCAGAGCTGTTGACTTGCTTGAGCGCGGAGGCGAAATCGCTGTAGGGCTCGACCGTGACTACGGGCGCAAAAATTTCCTGGCAGTTCACTTTCATGTTGGGCTTGGTACCGGTGAGGACGGTTGGCTGGAAGAGCGAGCCTTTGTGGCTGCCGCCGCAAAGCAGGCGCGCGCCGCCGCGAACCGCTTCCTGTACCCATTCGGCGGCGCGGATGGCGTCACTCTCGCGGATGAGGGGACCGAGGTCGCTTGATTCCTTGAGCGGATCTCCAACCTTTAGTTTGCTGGTTGCCGCCAGCAAGAGCTCGGTGAATTTTCCGTAGACGGAGTGCTCGACGAGAATGCGCTGGACTGAGATGCAGGATTGTCCGGCATAGGCAAAACCGCCGGTGACGCAGCGCTCGGCGGCGTATGCAAGGTCGGTGTCGCTGTGAACGATGACACCGGAATTGCCTCCTAGTTCGAGGACGACTTTTTTCTTTCCTGCGTTGTTCTTGATCGCCCAGCCGACCGAGGCGCTGCCGGTGAAGCTAACGAGCTTGATGCGCTCGTCGGAGACAAGCAGGCCGGAGTCTTCGTTCGAGAGCAGCAATGCGTTGAAGCCGCCGTCGGGCCATCCCGCTTGCTGAATCACTTCAGCGAGCAGTAAGGAAGTAAGCGGCGTCTCGGGCGCGGGCTTGAGCACCATGGAACATCCGGCGGCAATGGCGGGTGCAACTTTGTGCGCGACCAGGTTCAAGGGAAAATTAAAGGGCGTGATGCCAGCGATGGGGCCGAGCGGAAAACGCTTGACGATGCCCCAGCGCCCGGCCGTCGACTGCTGCCAATCGAGCGGCAGATATTCGCCGTAGTTGCGGACCGTCTCTTCGGCGGCGATGTTGAAGGTGAAGACGGCGCGATCGACTTCGGTGCGGGCGCTCTTGATGGGCTTGCCCGCTTCGAGAGCGATGGTGTGGGCAAACTCTTCTTTGCGATCGTGAACGCCGGTTGCAATCTGGCGGAGAACTCGCTGGCGTTCGAAGGCGGGCAATCGGCGGGTGGTGCCAAAGGCCTTGACCGCGGCGGCGATAGCGGCTTCGGCGTGTGCGCGCTGACCGCGATGGACGTGCGCGATGAGAGCGCCATCGTAGGGCGCGCGAACCTCGACAATGTCACCCTCTTCCAGCCACTTGCCGTCGACAAAAAAACCATGGGTGGCAGCCGGAGTCACTGTCGTTTCAACCATGCCTATACCTCTTTCGTTGTTCGTTGGATGATTATAGAGCTTCAAGGGAAGCGGGAAAGTGCACGGTGACAGGTGTTAGGTGACAGGTTTTACGAAAAGCGCGACCCGCCGCCTGAGAGTTGACGTTTGACACCTAAGACCTACCCTTGAACTGGTCGTCGACTTCCACTTGGTATCCAGCGACCAAGCGGTTGGTTTCATTTGCCATGCCGACTACGGACATCAGTTCTTTGAATTGCGCGTCGGTCATGCCTTTTTTCGTCGCCGCAGCGGTGTGCGAAGCGATGCAGTATTCGCATTGATTGGATACTGAGACGGCGACATAGATCATTTCTTTGGTGAGGGGATCGAGCGCTCCGGGAGACATGATCTGCTTGATGTCTTCCCATGTGCGCTTGAGGAGGACGGGATCGTGCGCAATCGCCTTCCAGAAATTATTGATCCAGTCAGTCTTGCGCGTAGCCATGATGTCGTCGTAGATGGCGCGCACTTCGGGAGTGGCGTCGGCGTATTCGATGAGGCCAAAGAGGGACATGGAATTCTCCTAGGGGAGGTCGCTGGTGACAGGTGACAGGAAAACCAAGAACAGGAAAAGCTAATTTTCGTTTTTTATGTTTCTCGCTTTTCCTGTCAGCTGTCACCTGCTTTTCCTGCTTTCTGCTTTTCCTGTTTTCCGGCTCTTCCTACGATACCCAGTCTAAGACTTTGTAGTAAGCGCCGGCGAACGGCAAGAACCACGGCTTCCCGTTGTAAAGACCCAGCGGTGCGCCGGGGAATGGAATTTCGGTGAAGGGATTGTCGGTCTTTCTTTTTGCGCTCATTCCACCAGCGGCGTCTTCCGCGATCCATTCTGCCATTTTTTGACCTTGATAGGTCGCCATGGCGACGCCGTGTCCGGCATAGCCTAGAGCGAAATAGACGCCGTCGATTTGGCCCGCGTGAGGCATCATGTCGAAACAGAAATCCAGCGTGCCTCCCCAGACGTATTCGACTTTGGTCTTGCGTAACTGTGGAAAGACCTCGATCATGCCGCGACGCAGAATCTCGGCGCTCTTGCGGATTGTCTGGTTGGTCTCCGGGAAAAAAGCGGCGCGGCCGCCGAACAACATGCGATTGTCGGGCGTGAGGCGATAGTAATAAAGATAATTTTTCGAGTCGTAAATCTGACGGTTGCGCGGGCTCACTTCGCGGGCCAGCGCGTCGGGAAGCACCTGGGTGGTTATGATGAACGACCCGATGGGGATAATTTTCTTGCGCAGCGCGGGAGTCGCCGTCCCTGTATAGCCGCTGGTTCCAACGAAGACGTTGCGCGCCCAAATTGCTCCGCGAGAACTGCTCAGCTTGAAACCCAGTACGCCATTGCGCTGTTGGCGCTGGATGTTGTGCAGGCGTGTGTGCTCGGAGATCTGAGCTCCGGCGCGCATCGCAGCAGTTGCGAGGCCGGCGACATAACGCGCGGGATTGAGGCCGGCAGAAACTTCATCGACCATGCCGCCGTAATAAATGCAGGAACCGATTTCGCTGCGGAGTTGATTGCGAGGGACGATGCGCAACTGATGATTGAATTCGCGGGCGATCACTTCGACCTGGCGGGCATAGTCATCGAAGTGAGCTGGCTTGCAGGCGACTTCGAGATGTCCGGTGCGGGCAAAATCGCAGGCGATATTTTCTGCTTTGACGATGCGTTCGACCGCGTCGATGGTCTCGAGCGACGCGGCGTACATGCGGCGCGCGAGGTCACGTCCGTACTTCGAGATAAGCTGGTTGACACCAAGTTTCAGGCCAGTGAGCACCATGCCGCCGTTGCGGGAACTGGCGCCCCAGCCGATTGTTTCGGATTCTAGGACCATTACTTTTGCTCCGCGTTTGGCTAGGGCTAGCGCGGCGGAGAGGCCGGTGAATCCGGCGCCGATGATGGCGACATCAGCGGCCTCGGGCAGTGGCTGCGCGGGCGGGATTGGCAGCTGAACGGTGGTCAGCCAGTAGTTGAGTTCCTGCGGCACGGTTGATTTTTCTTCCCTCGTGTCCCTTCGCGTCCTTGGTGGTTGCGGCATTTTCTTTACCACCAAGGACACTAAGGTACACGAAGGAAATCTATAGCACTGCTGTCTCGTGAATCATCCGGCCTTCTGCGAAGCGAGAGAAATTGAGCAGAGAGGCGTCGATTAAGTCCGTCTTGCCAGTCAAAATCAAATCGCTCAGGATTTTTCCGGTTGCGGGTGAGTGCATCACGCCGTGGCCGCTGAAGCCGTTGGCGAAGAAGAAGCCGGGGACTTCGGGCGACTCGCCGAGAATTGGATGATGGTCCGGCGTCATTTCATAGAGGCCGGCCCAGGCTCGTTTGGGATTGACTGCCACATTTTCGAAGACAGGTACGCGATCGGCGGCGCGGGTCAGGATCTTCTCGATGAAGCTCGGGTCGAAATCGGTTTTGTAGCCGGGCGTTTCTTCGGGATCGTTCCACGCGAGTAGAAATCCTCGGCTCTCGGGGCGGAAGTGGAAGCCGGTAGACATATCGACGATCATGGGCGCGGTGTGTGGAAACTGGTCAAAGGGCTCGGTCGGAACTAACATGCGGCGCAACGGTTCGACGGGCAAATCGATACCGAGCATCTTTGCGATCGGAGCTGCCCATGCTCCGGCGCAGTTAACGACCGTGCGCGTTGAGACGGAATCGCGCGTGGTTGCAACTTCAAAACTCCCGCCCCCGGAAGTGACGTGACGCGCGATTCCGGTGACGCTCGTGTTCTTCCACAGCGCGGCGCCGTGGTCGCTGGCCCAGGTCATGAAGCCGATCATCGCGCTGTAAGGATCGACGAAACCGTCAGTCGAGCAGAAGCTGCCTCCTACAATGTCATCTCCGCGAAGCTGCGGAAACCGACTGCGAATTTCATCGCCTGCGACGAGACGCACATTCTTCAATCCCATAGCCATTTGCTTTTCGTAATTGGCGCGCAGGTACACCATATGCTTTTCGTTGGTCGCGCAAAAAAGATATCCCTGCGGCCGGTAATCGCAGGGGTAACCGAGGCGCTCTTCGAAGCTGGCATAGAAAGGAATCGAGTAGAGCGACATCTGAATATTGACCGGTGTCGAAAACTGGGCGCGCACGCCGCCCATGCTCTTGCCGGTGGATCCCTTGCCCTGCGAGCTTTCGCGCTCGATGACGAGAATATTCTTGCAGCCGGCGGCGACTAGATGATAGGCAATGCTGGAGCCGACGATCCCCCCACCGATAAGCACAACGTCCGCGGTGTGCATGAGACTTTGTGGCGCTAGGAAGTGGCAGCCGCTAGAACGACTGTTCCCAATATATAAACGGCGAACCAGCCGAACACTACTGCAAATGCGGTGCCGCGTTTAACTTTGCTGATGCAGGTGATGCCGATGGCGGTAAGGATGAGACTCCAGAGCGAGAAAACGTCCAACGGGGTCAGCAACGCGCGAAGCACCGGCGAGCCGTCAGGGCCGATGAAATATCCGGGATTGGTTGCCACAGGGTTCCGCAAGTTGAATCCATCGCTGCTGACTCCTGCCAGAAGCGACAGGATGGCCAACAACGGCCCAAATATCAGTGGCAGCCTGCTATAGACAATCAAAGAGAATAGAGTTTTGTATTTCAAGTCGCCGCTGGCGGCAAACTTGAGCGTGGCGAACAGAAGGGCGGTAAAGACCGCGTAGATCACGAGCGCAATCACCGGAACCGAGTAGGAGATCCATTTGGTAATCGTGGCCTGCTGTTGCATGATCTTTTGCCGCTGATCGGCGGGCAGGCGGTCGATGCGATCGGCCTGTTTCGGCTGCAACTGGATCAGATTTTCGACGACCTTCGGGAAGCCAACCTTCTGATCGACGACATAAATAAATGACATGGAAACGATCGCAATGATCAGGAAGGGCGCCCACCAACTCGCGTTTCTACGGAGATCGGTAAAGGCCTTGGTCGGCGAAAAAAAAGCACCGATTAGTCGCTGGCCTTCAGAGAGCGCTTCAGGTTGCTGAGACAGTTGAATCGGTTGAACTGGCTGCAGTGGAGTGGAGGGATTGGTCGCCATATCTTCTCCGTGAACAGTCAGGAGATTGTAGTTTCCTTCGCGGCGAAGGACAACAGAAAGCTGAAGAAACCTACGAGAAGGCCATTTCGGGCGTGGCTGCCAGTAGTTGGCGCGTGTAATCATGTTGCGGCTGCCGCGTGATTTGCTCCGTCGTGCCGATCTCCACGATTTTGCCGCGATACATCACCGCGATGCGGGTCGAGAGGTAGCGCACGACCGGCATGGAGTGCGAGATGAAGAGATAGGTGAGGCCAAAATCGCGCTGCAGTTGTTGCAGAAGATTTACGATCTGTGCACCCACGCTTACATCGAGAGCTGAAACTGGCTCATCGGCGACTATGAACTTCGGGCGCAGAGCGAGCGCCCGGGCGATGCCGATGCGCTGACGCTGGCCCCCGGAAAATTCGTGCGCGTAGCGGGGCATGGCGGATTCATCCATTCCGACCGAACGCAAGAGTTCGCGGACGCGCTCGCGGCGGGCACCGCGGCTGGTGCGTTCGTGCGTGATCTTTCGGTGGAGGATCTTTTCATGAAGGATCAGGGGCTCGGCGATTACGTCTTCGACGCGATAGCGCGGGTCAAGCGATCCGAAGGGATCCTGGAAGATGATTTGCATGTCGCGGCGAAGGCGGCGCAGTTCCGACTTACTCGCTTTCGTTAGATCGATGCCGTCAAAAAGGATCGAGCCCCACGTTGGCTCGATCAGGCGGAGGATAAGGCGGCCTAGCGTGCTCTTGCCGGAGCCGGACTCGCCTACCAGACCCAGGGTTTCGCCTTGATGAATGTTAAGAGAGACTTGGTCGACGGCGCGGACTTTGCCTGATGGGCTGCTGCCGAACGAGGATTCAGCTAGATCAAAGATTTTTGTCAGGTTGCGGATTTCGACGAGGGACACGAAGAAAAGCTTAGCAGCCGAGCGCTACCGGTGTCAGTGTTTGTCGCGTCAGTTTTTGTCGTGGCGGCCACCCAACCATTCTTTAGGCCAGGCGATTTGCACCACTATGCATGTGACCAGGGTGAGAAAGAAGCCGGCCAGCTGAGGATGTTCCGGCCAGATCTTTTGCATCAATCCCAGCTGACCGGCCCATATGCCGAAAGCGGTCGCTATCAAGGTTGCAATCAAGGTGATTTTAAGCGTTCGCATGAGCCTCCGCCCTACACGATCATACGTTCGAGTAGTGAGTTTTGTTCCGGATAATTGCGCGGGCGTCTGCAAACATCCTACCCCGCGATCATCGGCACTGCCGCCAGCGCCGCTACCATTCCTATGGTACGGGCACGACTGAAATGCTCGTGCAGAAAGATGCGCGCCAGCAGAACGGTGATGGCGGGATAAAGCGAACTGATTACGACGGCATCATCGAGACGCCCGATTTGCGACGCGCGGATGAAGACGACGCTGCCGGTGATGTCGAGAACTCCTGCAACGATGGCAATGGCGAGTACCGGCGTGGGCACGGCACGGAGATGGCGTCCGAGTAAAACGATTCCTCCGGTGACTAGCAAAGAACCGGCACGCGAGCAGGCGCCAATCCACAAAGCCGGAGCGTTGCCCGCCTGATGCGTGCAGAGATAGAAACCGGCGAAGCCAATTCCGGCGAGTACGGCCATACCCAAACCTTCGGGACGGCCCACACCGGCTTCGGTGCGCGAGATAAGCCACACGCCGATGCCAGCGAGAACAAAGCCGAGGAGATGACGATTACTCGGGAAGCCAACATAGAACGCGGTCACCAGCGTGGGGATTGCGGCTCCTAGAACAGCCGCTACGGGCGCAACCAAGCCCATATTTCCTTGGGCCAATGCGCGATAGAAAATAGCGAGGCCGAAGCCTCCCATAGCGCCGGCGAGAAGGGACCACGCGAGGGCGGCGTGTCCGAGGAATGGTCCGCCGATCATGAGCGCCACCGCGCCGACCGCGACCAGGCTGCTGAGATGCACGATGGCTGTAAACAGAAATGCGTTGGCGCGGCGTGCGCCGACTCCGCCGAGAAAATCGCTCGCACCCCAGACGCCGAACGCAGTCAGGCTATAGGCCGCAGGGATGTATTGGGCTGCGATCGACATGGGAAGTTGAGATTAGCATGCGGGGGGAGTTTCCCAAGAAGAGTGCGGCTAGGCGAAATCTCGCCTGGCCGGGTAGTCGACGATGATCGCTCGGCCATCGGTGAGGGCCTTAACCGAGTGACGAGCGTTGCTCGGAACGATCGCCACGACGCCTGGTTTGGCTGTTTGGGACTCGCCGTCGATCGTGATCTCGAGCTCGCCGTCGATCACTTCGTAAACTTCTTCCTGAGGATGAAAATGTTCGTGAATGGATGCGCCTCGCACAAAATCGTAGTGCGCGAACGTCATGTTGGACGTGTGAAAATAGCGTCCGTGCCAGCCTGGCAGGCGTTCAATGACGTTGAGCTTGCGTGTGTCCACAAGGGGCATGGTTTCTCCGTCGGGGAGGTTAGCATTCCGCTGGAATGACGGTTAAGCCGCTCCAGAGCACCTGAATCCTCCGAGATCTCTTCAAAAAGGATCTCATCAAACTCCGACCGTCTCCGGTTGCGCTTTTCCGGCCAGCAACTGCCGCAGCACGTATTGGAGAATGCCTCCGTTGGCGTAGTAGAGCGCTTCCTGCGGAGTGTCGATGCGCACGATTGCCTGAAACTCGCGCGCTTGAAATTCCACCGTCTTGCCGCCTTTCACGCGGACGATGATTTTGCGGCCAGAAGAAAATTTCTCGACCGCTTCGCGGATATCCGCGATCTCGAATACTTCCTCGCCGGTTAGTTTCAGGGTGTCGGCATTTTCTCCGGGCAAAAATTGCAGCGGCAGAATGCCCATGCCTATGAGGTTCGAGCGGTGAATGCGCTCATAGCTTTCTGCGATGACGGCGCGGACTCCGAGCAAGCGCGGCCCTTTGGCGGCCCAGTCGCGCGACGATCCCGAGCCATACTCCTTGCCCGCTAGAATCACCAGCGGCACTTTTTCGGCATGATATTTTTCGGATGCTTCGAAGATCGACATCTCCACGCCGTCGGGTAAGTGGCGGGTGAATCCACCTTCGGTATTCACCATCTTGTTACGCAGGCGCACGTTGGCGAAGGTGCCGCGCACCATGACCTCGTGATTGCCGCGGCGCGATCCGTAGGAATTGAAATCTGCCGGCTGCACGCCGTGAGCGATTAAATATCTGCCGGCGGGTCCATCTTTCTTAATCGAGCCCGCCGGCGAAATGTGGTCGGTGGTGACACTATCACCGAGCACGGCCAGCACGCGCGCGGCTTTGATGTCCTCGACCGCTGACGGCTTGAGCGCCATGTCATCGAAGTACGGCGCCTGCCTTATGTAGGTTGAGTCTTTCTCCCAGGCGTACGTTTCGCCCTTCGGAACCGGCAATCCACGCCAGCGTTCGTCGCCCGCATAGACTTCGCCGTAACTCTTGCGAAACATATCGGACGTAATCGCGCTCGCCATCGACTCTTCGACTTCTTGTTGCGAAGGCCATATGTCGGCGAGATAGACCGGTTTGCCGTCTTTTCCTCTGCCGAGGGGATCTTTGCGGAGATCGGTATCGATGCGACCGGCCAGCGCGAAGGCCACAACCAGCGGAGGCGACATGAGATAGTTGGCGCGGACTTCGGAATTGATTCGTCCCTCAAAGTTGCGATTGCCGGAGAGCACCGACGCGACAACCAGATTCTTCTCATCAATTTCTTTCGAAACTTCGACCGGGAGCGGGCCGGAGTTTCCGATACAGGTGGTGCAGCCGTAACCGACGATGTGAAACTTCAGCTTCTCCAGATAGGGCATCAGGCCTGCCTTTTGGAGATAGTCGAGAACAACTTTCGACCCGGGAGCAAGCGAAGTCTTGACTGTTACCGGTACTTGGAGGCCGCGCTCCACAGCCTTTTTTGCCAGCAGCCCGGCAGCCAGCATTACTGACGGATTCGACGTGTTCGTACAACTGGTGATCGCCGCGATAACCACGCTCCCGTGCTTCAACTTACTGCCGTTGCCCGAAATATGTTCGTGGACCTTCGGGTCCTCGATGCCGACGGCCATCGGGTTACCGCCTTCTTGTTCCCATTTACTGAGTTGCTTTCCCGATGTGTCGGCGGGAGCTGCGGCGGCGGCCTTAGCCTTTGGCTTGATCAGCGACGGCAATGCCTGCGCGAACGACTCGCCCGCTTTCGAGAGCACAACGCGATCCTGCGGACGTTTCGGGCCAGCCAGACTCGATTCGACAGTCGCCAGATCGAGACTCAGCAGCTCGGAATATTCAGCTTCGGGAGTATTGGCATCGTGAAAAAGTCCCTGCTCGCGCGCGTAGGCTTCGACCAGCGCGATCTGCTCGTCGCTGCGGCCGGTGAGTTTCAGGTAGCGCAGACTTTCTTTGTCGATGGGGAAAATGCCGCAGGTGGCGCCGTATTCGGGAGACATATTTGCAATCGTCGCGCGATCGGCGAGTGGCAGGTCTTGCAATCCGGGGCCAAAATATTCGACGAACTTTCCGACGACTCCATGCTTACGCAGCATCTCTGTGATCGTAAGAACAAGGTCGGTGGCCGTAGTGCCCTCGCGCAGACGCCCCGAAAGTTTGACGCCGACGACGAGCGGAATCAGCATGGATACAGGCTGCCCAAGCATCGCGGCCTCGGCCTCGATGCCGCCGACTCCCCAGCCGAGCACGCCGAGTCCGTTGATCATGGTGGTGTGCGAGTCGGTGCCGACCAGCGTGTCAGGATAGGCGGTACGCTTCCCGCCCTCTTCATGCACAAAAACCACGCGCGCCAGATATTCGAGATTGACCTGGTGAACGATGCCCGTGTCCGGCGGCACGATGGCAAGATTGCGAAAGCCGGTCTGCCCCCAGCGCAGAAATGCGTAGCGCTCTTTGTTGCGCTGGAATTCCAGCAGAGCATTGACATCGAAGGCTCCGGGCGATCCGAATTCGTCGACCTGCACGGAGTGGTCGATGACTAGTTCGGCAGGCTGCAGCGGATTGATCAGCTTGGCATCGCCGCCCAGGCGCTTCATGGCGTCGCGCATGGCGGCGAGATCGACTACTGCAGGCACGCCGGTGAAATCCTGGAGGAGCACCCGGCTCGGCGTAAAGGCGATTTCTTTTTCCGGTTTGGAATTCTTGTTCCACGCGGCGAGCGCGCGAATTTCTCCTTTCGTCACGTTGCGGCCGTCTTCGGTGCGCAGCAGGTTCTCGAGTAGAATGCGCAGCGAAAAGGGCAAGTGCCGGGTGGAGATTCCCTGCTTGTCGAGAGCGTCGAGACGATAAAGTTCGTATTCTTTTTTACCAACTTTGAAAGTTGCGCGGGCGCCAAAACTATTCGCTGACATAACGGCCTTCTTTCACTAGCTCCGGCAGAGGACCGGGCACGATGCTAAGCCCAACTCTATAGTGTAATTCGTTTCGCGGGCTCGTGACGTGATGGGCGTCACGCTAAACTGAGCGTAGTGTAGGCACCTATGGAACAGTCCCTCGGCCATGTCGCCCTTGTCGTCCGGGATTACGATGAGGCCCTTGCTTTCTTTACCGGCACGCTCCGCTTCACCGTGGTCGAAGATACCCGCTTGAGCGCTGAAAAACGCTGGGTGCTGATCGCTCCGCCTGGATCGCAGGGCACAACTTTGCTGCTGGCCCGCGCCGCCACGCACGAACAAGCTAGTCGCATCGGCAACCAGACCGGTGGGCGGGTTTTTCTTTTTCTGCATACCGATGACTTCTGGCGTGACTATCGCGAGATGATAGCGCGGAAGGTCAGGTTCCTACGCGAGCCTAGCGAAGAAGCGTATGGAACAGTCGCAGTTTTCGAGGACCTCTACGGCAATCAATGGGACCTATTGCAGGTGAAGCGCGACTCAGTCTTAAAAGATAAGTGTTAGCGCACGCCCGTCCAAATCTGATAGACGACCACGCCGACCATAAACACCAGGTAAATTCGGAGCGCCCAGAAGAGCACCATCTCGATCGGCGTGAGCATCCGGCGAGGGCAATGATGGTGCTCCTTGGCGAAGATTAGCTGGTCGGGCTCGAGCGCCGTCATCACCGAACTGATTTCTTCACGGCTGACTTCGTGGTCGGATACGGAATCCGAATGTTTTTCCATTTACGTAGTTCCAATCATTTTGCGCCAATCATGGCTAGCGCATTGGGGGCAATCACGCTGATGCCAAACAAAAGGCCGGCGCCGACCAGAATGATTACCACTCCGAGGGCCAGCACGTTGGCCCAGGGCGGACTCACGAGATCGCCCATAATTTCGCGATCGTTGACCAGCATGTAGAGAAAAAGCAGCGCGGGAGGCATCGCGAGAACCGCGATTACATTCACGAGCAGCACGATATAAACCAACGGAATTCCCGGGATGAGCACCAGTCCGCCAGCGGCGGCCGCTTCGATCAGCAGAACGAGGTAGAACGCTTTGCCTTGCTTGAAAGGAAGATTCAAACTGTGGGGGCGGCGGGCCACCTCTCCGAAGGCGTAGGCCGATGAAGTCGAAATGGTAATGGCGGCGACCATGCCCGCCTCGAAGATGCCCAGCGCAAACAGCGCCGCTCCCCAGTGGCCAACGAACGGTTGTAATGCTTGCGCGAATTCGGCAGCTTCGAAGTTCGCGGCCGCCATGTGATGCACGAACAGCGGAGCAGTCGCCAGCATGGTTGCCAGCGCGGCCACCGTGGCCAACGCCGCGCCCAGAACCGTGTCTATGCGGCCCATGCGGATGTCATGCGTGGTGAGACCCTTGTCGGCAATCGCACTCTGCTGAAAAAACAGCATCCAGGGAGTGACCGTGGCCCCGATGGCAGCGAGCAGAATTAAAACAGTTTCCTGCGTGAGCCCGCCGGGCAATGGCTTCCAAGTCAACAAGGAGTGGGCCACTTCGTGCCAGTGCGGATGCGCGAGTAATGCGACCGGCACAAAGACGAGGTTGAAAATGGCGGCGCCTAAGATGATCCGTTCCCATGTCCAGTAGCGATGGGTCATGAGCGCGACGGAGAGAACCAGCAACGAACTGAGGACGGCGACTGCCGGCCGCACTCCGAAGAACCCAAGGCCGGCGCGAATGGCGATGAACTCGGTGACCAGCGTCAGAAAGTTGCCGACCATCAGGTCGATCATCGAGAACCAGCCCCAGAACGGGCCAAAGCGATCGAAGATCAACTCGGCATGGCCGCGATGGGTGGCGGCGCCGAGACGCACGGTCATTTCCTGTACCACGCAGGCCATGAGAAAGGTGAGCACCACGAAGGGGACGAAGAAGCCCACGCCAAACCGTGCGCCTGTCGCCGCGTACGTCAACATGCTGGGCCCGTCATTCTCTCCGAGCATGACCAGAATGCCGGGGCCGATGAGGAGCCAGAACAACCGCAGCCGTGGCCGGAATCCGCGCCTTGCCCGAGTTGCCGAAACCTGTTCGCGGTCGTGGGCGCGGTCGATATCTTCGTGGGTAATGACGACGCCTTCGGCGGAAGATCGCTGATTATTCGATTCGGGATCGCCGAGAGCGACGGATCGTGGGGCGATTTCAGCTCCGCGCCCCGACGCTGTATTTCGTTCTTTCATTCGCTGACGCGAGCGAGAAGCAGGAAGTGCTCGCCGGATAATTAGCGTAAGTATACCTCAGCAAATAAACTATGGTTAATTGCTTTTGTGATCACTGATATTAGATTTTCGGGTGGGAACAAATTGCGAGACCGCGGAGATCACGCCGATACTCAGCCTTTAGACCCAGCCTTCCCGTCGATTGACTTAACCCAGACCTTCTCAGCGGCAGATACTCCCAGCGAAACTCGGCCTGCACAGGTGGTCAGGGTCAGCGTCTGGTCGTAATTGCGATGCGCGACATGAACCTTCGCTCCGGGACGAATGCCGCGCTGCTCCAGAAACTCGAGCAGGCGGCGGTCGCGCTCATAAATACCGCTTACCTGAACATTTTGTCCCGGCTCGGCCTGCGCGAGCAGGAGCAATCCCCGACGGCGGCGGCTCGCGGGACTCTCGAGTTCGCTCAGATTACCGTGCGGGCAGGCGATTCCGCCACCGAGTTTCGCCAGCAGCCTGGCTTCAAAATCAGGTGAGACGGCGTGTTCCAAACGCTCCGCTTCGTCATGCACCTTGTACCATTCCATCCCGAAAATTTCGGCGAGCATGCGCTCGATCAGATGATGGCGCACCGTCAATTTGCGGGCGATCTTTCGACCGGCAGCGGTTAGACGAACGCGACCGTCGGCATTCACGCGGACCAGCCCGTCCTTCTTCAGCCGTCGCACCGCCATCGTCACAGCCGGCGGCGAAACTTTGAGCCAATGGGCGAGGGTTGCAGAGATTACAGTCTCGCCTTCGCTCTCAGCACCGAGAATCGCTTTAAGGTAGTCCTCTTTGGAAACGGTTATCACGTGAGAAGATTATACGGCGGGTTAAGCACGGTTAATGAGAGATTGTAGAGGTCAGAGGTCAGGTTGCAGAGGGACGATCGCAGAGGTTTCATCCCGAGCGGTAGGACAGCTTTCGCGGGAGCTGATGAATTGGTTGCTAACCTCTGCAACCTGACCTCTGACCTCTGCAATCTCTCGGTTTGACATGATCGTCGTTCGCCCCTAGGCTTGAAGCTTTCGATCATGAAGATCCTCGTCATCGGCGGTGGGGGACGCGAGCACGCTTTAGTGTGGAAGCTGCGGCAGTCGCCACGGGTCAAGAAAATCTATTGCGCGCCAGGCAACGGCGGCATCGCCGACGAAGCGGAGTGCATCGCGGTGGATGTAAAAAACGTCGACTCCATGGTCGCGCTCGCGAACCAGATTCAACCTGATCTGACGATAGTCGGGCCGGAGTTGCCGCTTCTGCTCGGCGTAGTGGACGAATTCACGCAGCGCGGCTGGCGTATATTCGGCCCGACCCGGGCGGCTGCTCAACTCGAAACCAGCAAGAGTTTTGCCAAGGAATTTTTGCAACGTCACCGCATTCCTACGGCGCATTATGCAATCTGCAATTCTTCGGAAGAGGTGCGCGATGCGCTGCCGCATTTTCATACTCCTATCGTAGTAAAAGCCGATGGATTGGCTGCCGGCAAAGGAGTGGTGATCGCGCAGAGCAAAGATGAGGCCTCGACGGCCGCCACTGAGATGCTGAGCGGCAGGATGCTGGGCGAAGCGGGCGCGCGGGTCGTGCTGGAAGAATTTCTCCAAGGCGACGAATTATCGTTTCTGGTTGTGAGCGATGGAGAGCGAGTGGCGCCGCTGGTCGCTGCGCAAGATCACAAGCGCGCTGGCGACGGCGACACCGGACCCAATACCGGAGGCATGGGCGCTTATACCACGAGCAACATTGTCGACGACCAGATGCGCGATTGGCTCGTCACCCACATCGCGCGGCCTGTGGTTGCGGGCATGAAGGCCGAGGGCGCGGAGTATAAAGGTGTTCTCTATTGTGGATTGATGATGACGGCGCGCGGTCCGATGGTGCTCGAATTCAACTGCCGCTTCGGCGATCCCGAGACGCAGCCGATTCTGTTGCGACTCGAAAGCGACTTGCTCGAAGCGATGGAAGCCTCGATCGACGGCCGCACCAGCGACGGCGATTTCAAGTGGTCGGATGACGCGGCGGTCTGCGTCGTGATGGCTTCGGGTGGTTATCCCGGAAGCTATGAAGTGGGAAAGAGGATCAGCGGTCTGGAGGATGCTGCGAAACTGGACGCGGTGAAAGTTTTTCACGCCGGCACTTCGAAGCGAGATGGGGCTTTCTACACTTCGGGCGGGCGCGTGCTTGGAATAACGGCTCGGGCGGCGGAGTTGCAAACCGCAGTAGATCGCGCATACGAAGCTTGCGCGAAAATTAACTTTGAAGGCGCGCATTATCGCAAAGACATTGCAGCGCGGGCGCTGAAGAAGACTTAGAATTGCGCCTCGTGGTGCTGATCCAGAGTCGTCAGTAGTGTACTTACATATACATAGATAGGGACCGATCAATGGCTAAGCCACAAGTATCAATCGTAATGGGGAGTGACTCTGACCTTGAAATCATGCGCGAGGCGGCCAAAGCTCTCGACGAATTCGGAATCGCGTACGAGATGGATGTGACTTCAGCCCATCGCTCACCTGATCGCACCGCGGATTACGCGCGCCTTGCGGCGCAGCGCGGTATTCGCGTGATCATCGCGGGCGCAGGCGGGGCGGCTCATCTGGCGGGAGTAATCGCGGCGCACACAACGCTACCCGTGATCGGCGTTCCTATTCCGTCAACTTCGTTGCAAGGTATGGATTCGCTGCTTGCGACGGTGCAGATGCCTGCTGGCATCCCGGTGGCAACCGTCGCTATTGGCAAGCCTGGAGCTACGAACGCGGGAATTCTAGCGGCGCAGATTCTCGGCGTGGCGGATGCTGCGATCGCGGGGAAATTGTCAGCACACAAAGAAAAACTCGCGCGCGGAGTGGAAGAGAAGTCGAAGAAATTAAAGAACGCCTTGTAAGTGGTGCGCAGTGACAATTGGGCGACGGTGCGCGCTTTTCGGAATTGAGCCGAGAATCGACCAACGCGTTATCGATAATCAGCGCAGCGCCATTCCTGCCTCAGCCGAAAAATCCATGGCCACAAATTCTTGTCGCAGAAATTTCGGGAACGCAGCGGCCGCAATCATCGCCGCATTATCAGTGGAAAGCGCGCGCGACGGAAAAAAGACGGGCACTCCCTGCATTGCAGCCGCGCGCTCAAACGTTGTCCGCAATTCGCGATTTGCCGCCACGCCTCCGCTTACAAGAAGCGTACGGACATCATACTCGCGAGCCGCAGCCAGCGTCTTGGCCACGAGATCGTTAACCATCGCCCGCTGAAAGGACGCCACCAAGTTGAGCGTTTGCCGATCGCAAACTTTCAGCAAGTCTTCGACGGTAGGCGAGCTGATTCCGGCCAGCGCCTGCCGCCGCGCCGCGATCGGCGGCTTCAGGTCGTGTGTTTCGACGTAACGCAAAACCGCCGTCTTGATTCCACTGTAAGAAAAATCAAAATCCGGCCCAGCGGCTTGCGCCGGAGGCTGCAATTGCTCACCCGGTTCTCGCGCGTGGTGTCGATGATCGCGCCGGTCGCGATGCTTGATCTGCGAATCTTGAAACTTCACCGCCTGCGCATCTCCATGCGAGGCGAGGCGGTCGATTATCGGACCGCCCGGATAGCCCAGGCCCAGCAGCTTCGCGACTTTATCGAACGCCTCTCCTGCGGCGTCGTCGCGGGTGTGGCCAATGTTGCGGTAGGTCCACAAATTTTCGCGCTCCTCTGCCAGATAAAGATGCGTGTGGCCTCCCGACACTACCAGCGCCAGCACCGGAAAATTCAGTTCGCCCGCTCGGCTGAGGCGCTGCTCGAGCAAGACTGCGTGAATGTGGCCCTCGAGATGGTTCACGGCGATCAGAGGTTTGTCGAGGGCGAAAGCCAGCGCCTTGGCAAAACTGATGCCGACGAGCAGGGCGCCGGCCAGGCCCGGTCCCTGGGTCACCGCTATTGCATCGACTGATTGATAGCTCTGTCGCGCCTCGGCTAGCGCCTGTCGCACTACTGGCACGATTGCGCGCAAATGTTCACGCGACGCCAGCTCGGGAACTACTCCGCCGTATGGCTGGTGGGTGGCGATCTGCGAGGCCACGACATTCGACAAAATTTCGCGACCTGCGCGCACCACCGCCGCGCCCGTCTCATCGCAGGAGCTTTCGATGCCGAGTATGGAAGCGTCAGGCATAATTGGCTATTGGCTCTTAGCTATTAGCTAACGCTTTCAGTTTAGACGATTTGAATTGACCTCTAGCGCTCCGCGGTGGACGACTGAATGCGGCGTGCTGAACGTTGAGTGCTTCTTGTCGAACGGCAAACAATTCGCAGAAGAAATCATCCGCACCTTGCGTGGGCGCGGCCACCAGGCCTATCTCGCCGGAGGATGCGTTCGCGATCTTCTTCTTAGCCGCGAACCCGCCGACTACGACGTGGCCACCGATGCGGCTCCGCAGCAGGTCATGCAAATCTTCCCGCAGACGTACGCCGTGGGCGAGCAGTTCGGAGTGGTGCTGGTGCCCTTCAAAGCTGATACCACCAAGGGCACGAAGGAACACAAAGGCGGCGAACGTACGCGAAGAGACCCATTCGAGGGGCGAGTCGTACCGGGCGCAATGGGCGGATCGGGGAAGCAGAGCTACGCGTTCGCGCCATCTTTGCGGAAGTCTGTCGAAGTCGCTACCTTTCGCTCCGACGTAGGCTACTCCGATGGGCGCCATCCTGACGAAGTGCGCTTCACCAAGGATCCTCGTCAAGATGTGGAGCGCCGCGATTTTACTATCAATGGCATGATGCTTGATCCGGCCTCCAATGAAATCTTAGATTTCGTCGGCGGCCGCGCCGATCTCAGCGCCGGAATCATCCGCGCCATTGGCGATCCCGAGCGCCGTTTTGCCGAAGATAAACTTCGGATGCTTCGCGCCGTGCGCTTTGCGGCGCGCTTCGCTTATCAGATCGAGCCCGACACCCTGGCCGCGATTCAAAAGTTGGCCAGCAAAACTCACCAGGTATCCGCCGAGCGCGTTCGCGAAGAACTCACCAAAATGCTGACCGAGGGCCACGCCCGGCGGGCGTTTCAATGGCTCGACACGACCGGGCTGCTGCAGCAAGTTCTCCCCGAAATCGCCGCCATGAAGGGAGTCGAGCAGCCGCCGCAGTATCATCCCGAAGGCAACGTCTTCGTGCACACTTTACTGTTGCTCGACAAACTGCCCACCGGCTCCTCGAAGACGCTAGCCTGGGGAGCGCTGCTGCACGACGTGGGCAAGCCGCCTACGTTTCGCGTTGCGCCCGACCGCATACGTTTCGATGGGCACGTCGATGTGGGAGTAAAGATGGCTGCGGAAATCCTGCGCCGACTGCGCTTTTCGAATGACGAGACCGATCAGATTTTGGCGCTCGTTGACCATCACATGCGCTTTGGGCAGGTGCAGCAGATGAATCAGGCGACGCTAAAGAAGTTTCTCCGCCTGCCGGGCTTCGACGAGCATCTGGAACTGCATCGCATCGACTGTCTTTCCAGTCATGGTCAACTTGACGCCTACGAATTTTCGCTCGAGCAGTTGCGCGCGATTTCGCCCGAGGAGATTCGCCCCACTCCGCTTGTTACCGGACGCGACCTGATTGAGGCCGGGTATGAGCCGGGACCGCGGTTCAAAGAAATTTTGGGTGCGGTGGAAGATGGGCAGTTGGACGGAAGGCTTACGTCGCGCGATTCCGCGATGGAGTATGTACGGCGCGAATTTCCGGCATAGGCGATGCACTTCCTGTGCCTTAATGCGGCACATACCGTCCTTCCCCGAGTGGTTTCGGGTTTCTCAGCGTAAAACCCTTCGAAACTACAGCAAACTGCTCATTGAGCCTATATGCCCGGTCGCACAAAATAGTCTTATCGGGAAGTATGTATTCTTCCGGTTAAGGCGGTGTGTGTTATGGGTCTGATTGCCATTCGGCCCTCCAACCAGGATGATGCCGGGCACTGTATCGAGTTCCTTACCAACCTTTTGAACGACTACCCCAATCCAGACTTTCGCATTCGGCTCTGGGATGGAACTATCTGGGGATCGGCGCCCGTCCCCCGCTTTACGCTGGCTCTCAACCACCCCGGAACGCTCCGCCGCCTGTGCGATTCACCCAGCGAGTTGACCTTGGGAGAATCCTATATCTACAACGATTTGGACATTGAGGGCGACATCGAGGGGGTCTTTGATCTTGGCGACTTCCTGCTCGCGCTGGGCAACAGAAATTTATTGCACCGCGCTCACTTGAGCAAACTGTTTCGCAGCCTGCCGAACGAAGAGGAGGCATCGGCAGGCCAGTATCGTCCCATCGCCTTCGGCGGAACGCCCCACTCCCGAAGCCGCGACCGCCAAGCGGTGCGTTACCACTACGATCTTCCGCGCGAATTTTTCGCGCTCTGGCTCGACCGCGGCATGGTGTATTCGAGCGCCTATTTCACGAGCGCAGAAGAATCCAACCTCGACGCTGCTCAGCACCGCAAGCTGGACTACATTTGCAAGAAGTTGCGTCTGCGCCCGGGCGATTCTCTATTAGATATCGGCTGCGGCTGGGGCCAACTTCTCATCCATGCCGCCGCTTCTTATGGGATTCGCGGCGTCGGAATCACTCTAAGCGTTCCCCAAGCGGAAGCCGCCCGGCAACGCATTCGCGATGCCGGCCTCAACCATCAATGCCGCATCGAAGTCTGTGACTATCGCGATCTCGAAGAAGGACTCTTGTTTGACAAGATCGTCAGTGTGGGCATGTTTGAACACGTCGGTGAGGAAAGATTGCCTGAGTACTTTTCGGGCGCCTGGCAACGGCTAATGCCAGGTGGAGCATTCCTGATTTCCGGAATCTCTGCCTCCGCCACTGAGCACCGGCAAGGACCTTCTTTTATCGACCGTTATGTTTTTCCAGATGGCGACCTGGTCCCGATCAGCGCCAGCCTCGCTGTCGCCGAAAAAACAGGTTTCGAGGTGACGGACGTAGAAAACCTCCGCGAACATTACGCGCTAACTCTCAGGCGCTGGGTCCGCCGGCTTGAGGCGCATGCCGAAGAAGCGCGGCGTCTAACGGACGAAACCACGTATCGAATATGGCGTTTGTATATGGCCGGCTCCGCCCACCGGTTCTCTTCGGGACGACTGAATCTGTACCAGACCCTGCTGCTAAAGTCGCCGGCCGAGAAGAGCATTCCTCTGACTCGCACCGATTGGTATCGCGACCGGCCGGAATGTGGAGGTTATCCGCTGCCCACCCCAGGCAGTCGGCTGGACCGCGCTTCCGACTGACCTTTTTATCTTCATCACTACCAAACCTATTCTTCGTTTTGGTCGCGATCTTGTGTGGTTGCTTCCTCCTCGGTGGATGCACCTGGAAGTGGTTTCTCTGGATTGATCGTTGGCAATCCTGCTGTCTTTAGTTGCTGGTTCAGCGCTGGAATGTCTTTTGATTTGAGGTCGGCCAAGGCTGACAGCTGCTCTTCTAGCGCCTTGTTCAGCTCGCCGAACATTTCGACTTGCTGGGTGGTGGGGGCGGCGTCGGCGGTATCTAGAGCGCTGACTAACGCGCCGAAACCGCTGTTCAGGCGCGACAAGGTACGGCCTTCGGGAGTGGTCAGGAAGCGCGCGCCGTATCCGCCGCCTTCGCCCTCGATGGTTGTGGCTTTGGCTTGCAGATCAGTGGCCGCTTTCTGGATCGCATCGGGCGTGCTGGTGAGCGTTTTTATTTGGGCTCGTAGGCTGCGTAGCTGTTGCAGAGCTTCGTAATCTTGGTGGAGAGCACCGGCGATTTTTCGGTCGAGTTCGAATTGACGGCGCAGGTCTGCGGGCGTCGTTTTTACTCTGGGATCCATTTTTACGTCGAGCGTTTTTGAGTAGCTTTGGCCGGCTACTGTTAGCGTGATTTTGTAGTGTCCGGGTAGAACGGCCGCTCCCAGTGGATAAAGCGGGGTGTCATGGTAGATGGCTGAGATTGGATAGTCGCGCGAGAGCACGTCGGGTGCGGGATAGGCCAGGTTCCAGATGAAACGATGCATGCCTGCGGCTGCCGACAGGGTTCGCGCCGGACGCACCCAATACATGGGGACGTTGAACTTTGTTGGGTCGACGGTTGCGGGTTTATCGGCGCTGGAAAAATGGCGCACTACTTTTCCTGTGGCCGCATCGACGATTTCCAGCGTGACTGGGCCATCGGCGGTCGTTTTCAGCCAGTAGTCGATCATGGCTCCGTCGGGAGGATTTTGGCCGGCGGGTTCTTCGGGAGGCAATGGGGTGTCGGTGTTATTGTTGCGACGCACGCGATAGGTTAGCTGCGGTTGGAAAAGATACGCGGGTGCGCTTGCAACTTTGTCACTGAACTGGCGCAGTGGGGTGATGTTATCCAAGATCCAAAACGAGCGGCCGTGAGTTCCTACTACTACGTCGTCGTGGTGAACTACTAGATCGCGGATTGAACTTGGCGGGAGATTTCTTTGCAACGATTGCCAGTGATCACCGTCATCCCAGCTCACATAAACGGTGCGCTCGGTGCCGGCGAAGAGAAGGCCTTTGCGCTCGGGATCTTCTCTTACTGTGTTGACTGGTTCGTTATCGGGCAGACCGTTGACGATCTTCTGCCAGGTTTTTCCGCCGTCGTGGGTGCGATAGATGTAAGGATGCAGGTCGTCTAGCCGGAAGCGATTGATCGCAGCGTAGACGGTTGCGGTATCGTAGTGCGACGCGTCGAGCTGCGCGATCTTGCTCCACGGAGTCAGATCAGGCGGCGTGACGTTTTTCCAGTTCTTGCCGCCGTCGCGCGTCACTTGGATTACGCCATCGTCGGTTCCAGCCCAGATCAGGTTTACGTCTTTGGCCGACGGTGCGATGGAGTAGACCACGCCGCGATGCTTCCCCTTAGCTGGATCGTCGGCTACAAATGGGCCTAGCGTTGCGGGGATTCCGGGATCTTCGCGGGTGAGGTCAGGGACTGATTACTTGCCAACTGTTGCCGCCGTCGCGCGTGGAGAAGATTACGTTTGATCCTAGATAAAGGATATGCGGATCGGATGGCGAGAAGATCAGCGGCGCGGTGCGATTGAAGCGATACTTGCCGGTGCGCAGGACGACGGGCTCGACGTTGCGCGTCTGGCCGGTGTTGCGGTCGAAGACGGTTCCCTTGCCTCCGTAGATGAGATTCGGATGCAGAGGATCGGGCGCTACGTAGCCGTATTCTTCAGTGCCTACTGTCGTCCAATCGCGGAAGGTGATCTCGCCGAAATCGCTGCGGCTGGCGGTGCCGACTGATCCGCTTTCCTGTTGGCCGCCGTAGACCCAGTAGGGAAACTGGTTGTCGGTGATGACGTGATAGAACTGCGCGGTTGGCTGGTTGTACCAGGAGCTCCAAGTCTGGCCGCCGTTGACGCTGATGGTTGCGCCTTGATCGAGCGCGATGGCGATGATGTCGGGATTGTCGGGATTGATCCAGACGGTGTGATAGTCGTCGCCTCCGGGAGCGCCTTTGATGGCGGTGAATGTTTTGCCCGCGTCGGTGGAGCGATAGGTCGAAGTATTGGCGACGTAAATTTCATCTTTATTGCGCGGGTCGACACGGACGCAACCGAAGTCGTCGCCGCGTCCCCATATGCGGTCTTCGTCGTTGACCTGCTGCCAACTTTCGCCAGCATCGTCGGAGCGATAGATGCCGCTTCCCTTCTTCGCATTGAGTTCAGTTGACCCACGCATACATGCGATCGGGATCGCTCGGAGAGATGGCGGGTCCGATGCGGCCAATGCCTTCGGCTTCGCCGGGCAGGCCTTTGGTGAGTTGCTGCCAGTGATCGCCGCCGTCTGTGGATTTATAGAGTCCGCTGCCGGGACCGTTGTAGCCGCCGCCGGTTGTCCACACGGGACGGCGCGAGGACCACATGCTGGTGAAGATGACCTGCGAGTTGCGCGGATCGAAGAGGAGATCCATTCCGCCGACGTTTTCGTCTTTGTAGAAAACCTTTTGGAAGGTATGACCGCCATCGAGTGAGCGGTAGATTCCGCGCTCGGAGCTTGGGCCGTAGGGATGGCCTTGCACGGCTACGAAGAGGCGGTTGGGATCTTTGGGATCGACGATGATCGATGCGATCTGCTCGGCGTCGCGTAATCCGAGATGCTGCCAGGTGCGGCCCGCGTCGCCCGATCTATACATGCCGTCGCCTATGGAGAGATCGGGGCGGCGCAGACCTTCTCCGCTGCCTACGTAGATGATGTCAGGATTCGAGGGAGCGATGGCTAACGCCCCGATGGAGCCGGAGTGTTGAGGGTCGTCCGGCTGGTTGTCGAAGATCGGATTCCAGGTGTGGCCGTAGTCGGTCGTCTTCCAGACTCCGCCGTTGTTGGGAGCCATGTAGAAGACGTTGGGCTGAGCGGGGATGCCGGAGATGGCGACAGTGCGGCCGCCGCGAAATGGGCCGATCAGGCGCCAGTGGAGTTCCTGATACATCGCCGGGTCATAGGGCTGGGCGGAGAGCGCGCAGGAAAAAAGCAAAATGCAGAGCGGGGCGAGCGCAATGGAGAGGCGTTTGTTCACGGTTGATCCTCGATTGTGACGAACTCGAATACGACGAAAGAGAAAAGTAAGGATAAACCATGATGGCGGGGATTGGACAGCTACGGTCCTGGAGTGTAGATGCTGGAGATGTCGCGTCAATCTCCGCGTCGCCTTCGATTCTCACAGAAATCAAACGAGATCATCGCCACCGGATCATCACCACGGGATCATCACCGCGACTGGTGAGATAAATCACAGACTGGCTGTGGCCTGTGTCCTAACATTTTTGCCGCGCCGACTGCCGAGTTTCAACTAAATTAGGGACGCATGAGTAATGAGGAGAAAAACATATATGAAAGCGGGATACAAAGCCGTAGTACTGTCTTCAACCTTGGTCGCTATCGCGTTTGGATTATTGCTCTCGGGAAAAATTGTGGACGCGGGCCCCAGTGGCCAAATCGCGGGCACGGTGAAGCTCGATGGCATCGCTCCTCGCGCGCGCCAGATCGACATGGCCAAGGAGCCGAGTTGCGCCGCCTTTCACAAAGATAAACCGGTGACCACCGAAGCTGTGGTGGCAGGCACGAAGGGGGAGCTAGCGAACGTGGTTGTATATATCAGTCAGGGTCTGACCGGCAACGAGGGAGTGCCGACGCAGCCCGTTGAGATTGAACAGAAAGGTTGCCAGTATGTGCCGCATGTAGTGGCCGTCGATGTGGGTCAAGACCTGAAGATAGTCAACAGCGACCATACGATGCACAACATCCATCCGCAAGCGGTAAAAAATTCCGAGTGGAACAAGTCGCAATCAGTTGGAGCGCCGCCTCTCGACGTGACTTGGAGCAACGAGGAGGTTATTCCCATCAAGTGCAACGTTCATCCTTGGATGCGCGCCTACATTGTGGTGGTGAAGGGACCATACGGAGTAAGCGACGACAGCGGATCTTTTAAGCTTAACAATGTGCCACCCGGAACCTACACGCTGACGGCATGGCACGAAACTTACGGAACCCAGAATCAGAACATAACCGTGGCTGCGGGAAAGCCAGCTGCGGTCAGTTTCACATTCAAAGCTAAATAAGTATCGACCCGAAATTCGCGGGCGGCGTGTCGACACGCCCCATTGAGGCATAGGAATTATTTTTTTGCGCGCCAGACACTGTAGGACGACGAAGCGACGAGGAATTTTCCCTGGTCGCTGTTCACGAGGTTGAGATCGAAGGAGTAATCGTGTTCTCCGGGAAAGACACGTGCGCGGAAGTAATAAGTTTTGCCGGCTTCTGCGGTCAGATTGGCCATGGCGAATGCACGCGAACGCTCGGACATTCGCGACTGCCAATTCATGCAGAGATGATGGTCGCCGGGCTCGACAGACAGGAAGAAATAGGTGTTGCCTTGATTCGCTCCTACCCAGGCGCCATCCATGCCTACCTTGGTTAGAGCGCCGCTCACGTCGGTGGCAATCTGGCCGAGCCCTGTGCCTTGGCCGCAGTCGGGGCATTGGCCGAGGTCTTCTACTACATAGATCAACGCTTTGCCGGAATCGGGTGCGGGGACCGGATGGTGTGTCGTATCTGGCTTAACTTCAAAATTAACTTCTCTGGGGCCGCAGGCGGCTTCGGCGGCAGCGACGGCGGCTCCATCTTGAGCGCATGCAGATGCGGCGATCAGAACCAAGACGACGGCGACTTTCATGACTTGCCTCCAGGGTGGCGCTGCGACGGAAAACCTTTATCGGCCATGCGATTTTGCGCAGGGCCAGTCGCTGCTAGGATAATCCACCGAGCGATTGGGGCATGAATGGATTTGTCGAGATTTGCAAAGGTTTGTCATCTAAGTTTTTGGCAATCTGCGTTGTGAGCCGACGTATCGGGCGTGCTCGCCAGATAGCGCCGCAGCGCATCCCGCCACTCGGGCATGTGAATGTTGTAGGCGTGCAGGCTGTTTGGCGATAGGACGGAGTAGGCGGGACGGCGCGCTGGACGGGGGAATTCGGCGGTGGTTACAGGTTTGACTTTGGTTGGCAGGCCGGCGGCCTGCACGATTTCAGTGGCGAAGTCATACCAGGTGCAATTGCCGGAATTGGTGATGTGCACTATGCCTTTAGCATTTGTGCGGCAAAGTCTGGCGAGTGCGTTGGCTAGATCGCGGGTGAAGGTGGGGCTGCCGCGCTGATCGTTGACTACGGAAATCTCGGGACGAATTGCGGCGAGTTTCAAGATTGTTGCGGGGAAACATTTGCCTCCGTGGCCGAAGAGCCAGGAAGTGCGGGCGATGCAGACTTCGGGAAGAATCTCTTGCAGCCGCTCCTCGGCGCGGGCTTTCGTTTCGCCATAAGCGCTGGTGGGATTTCTTGGGTCGTTGATTTCGTAGGGGGATCGTTTCGTGCCGTCGAAAACGTAGTCGGTGCTGAGAAAGATTAGTCGCGATCCGGCTTCACGGGCAGCCTCGGCTACGTTGACGGCTCCGTCGCAATTTACGGCGAAGGCCAGGTCGCGGCTGGACTCGCATCCATCAACATCGGTGTAGGCGGCGGAGAGGATGATGCAGTCGGGGCGCGAATCTTGAATCACGGATTGAACACGCGCGCGGTCGCGGAGGTCGGCGTCTTTGGAGGAGAGTGCGGTTAATTGCTCGGCCTTTAATTCCTGGACTAATTCCTGGCCGAGCAAGCCGGGGGCTCCGAACAGGGTAACGCGCATGATGGAATTGTAAAGTAAGACGTTAGAGGGTTGAGACTGGAGTTTCGGGCGGAGTCATGATTGTTGTCCTTCGCTCCAGACTCTTTCTTACCACGTCGGACGCAGAGGACACAGGCGAGAAGCGCACCAGGGAAAACCTAGAACTCGTTTTGGCTATTCCATACCTGAGGGGACAGGCGTCCGAACACGCCTGCGCAGGGCGCGCAGGATGAGCGATCCGCTGATGCCGAAACAGGTTACAGCGGTAAACGCCACCAGTTCGAGCATGCGCGGAGTTAAACGGAGGTTGTTCGCGAACAGCGACAAGAGAGCGCACGCTATGCCGAGTACATTCAGCCACATCGGAGAGTGAATGTTAGGGAGGTCGAGGCGGAACCAGACCTGGAGCAGCAGTGCGGCCAAGCCGATCGCGGCCACAGTGACCAATGCAACCGGGCTATAAAAAGCGTTCGGAGCGGTGTAGATCACGACCAGCGCGAGCGCCAGCAGCAGCAATCCCGAGGCAATCACGGTCCAACGGCGGGCAACTCGCGACTGAAATTGAGTCGACGGCTCGGCGCTCGTCACCGCGCGCTCCCCTGGCTTCGCATAGCGACATTGTACGTCGCGTCTTATTTCTATGCAGGCTTCTATGCCGATGCGTTGCTGTTGCCGGGCATCCATTCGGAGGGGCGATGCTCGCCGTGCGACATGGCGTAGAGAACGAGTTCGACGCGGCTGGAGATTCCCACTTTGTCGAAAATGCGGAGAAGATACTTTTTGATGGTGTGCTCGCTGAGCCCCAGTTCGGTTGCGACACCGCGGTTGGTCAAGCCATCGGCGACGAGCGCGACCACCTGCTCTTCGCGAGGGGTCAGCAGGAACCTGCCGTTGGAGTTGACTACACGTAGGGTGGGCACCTCGGAGAGCGCATCCAGTACATAATTCATCTGCTGGCTGTTGATCCAAATCTCGCCGCGAAAAACACACTGGATACATTTGCAGAGCATGGGAAAAGGAGTTTGCGAGAAAAGAAAAATACCTTTGGCGCCGGCGCGCATGGCATTCACGACGAGTTCGCGCTCGTCACTGTCGACGAGCAGCACGGAAGAGATCTTGGGATAAGAAAGACGCAACCAGTGCAGCAGGCTGAGATCGGGAAGACGATTTGCGGCAATCAGGATTACATCGGCATGATTGGATTGCAGGAAATTTTGCAGGGCAGTCATCTCCAAATCGACGGCGGAGACCTGAAAGTCGCGGCGTCCTTTCAAAGCCCGGGCGAGAAGTTGAGACTGAATGGCGCCTGAATCGGCGACCAGAACCTGCACGATTTGGGACTGGATCGTTGGCGTATCTGTCGCTTGTTTTGCAGTGCGGGTCATATTCACCCTCCTATCATCACCTAAGTTGCACTCGCCGTATGTAGCCCTCGTCACACTCTGTTGGTGATGAATCGGGCGGCTGCCATCCACTTTAGGAGAGCTACTCAGGTGCACAACTCTGGTGCAGGATGCACCCGCTGTTTTTGCGCAGACGACCGCAAACGTCACTCTGGCGGCCCATTCCGGCTTCATCACGCTTTCGATAGGTGGAAGGTGCCATGCACGTCAGTGGACAGTACTTTACAAGTCTTGTTGTGTCCGGCAGGCAAAGATAACTTCGGGCCAACAGCTCAAGAATTCGAGCTGCTAATAGTTCGCCGCTCTGAGCATCGGTGAGAGTCCGGAGATGAATGCATTTACCAAGCGAATCGTTTTACGGGCTGCAAGCATGCTCATGCTGCAGCTAGCCGTGATCACGTCCGCTCAGCAAACTTTACCGTTGCCTGGACCGGCGCCTGCTTCCTCTGCTTCGCTCAGCGGCAAGATCGCTGCAGCGAAGAGCTCGCAGAGTCAGGACCGGCCGGAGACGGTGGGGGCAGCCGACGGCGCGATCGCACAACCCGGCAAAGTGGGTGGCAAGGGAGATCCTGCATTCGGAGGGGAACGCCACCCGCTTTATCGGATCTCGAAATCGGACATTATCGACGTCAATTTCACTTTCTCTCCTGACTTCAATCAGACTTTAACCGTGCAACCGGACGGCTTCGTAGCCCTTAAAGGCGCAGGCACGCTGTTTGTGGAAGGACTCACGGTCCCCGATATGCAAAAGGCGGTTACGGGGGCCTATCGCAGCTTTCTGCGTGAACCGGAGATCACCGTGACATTAAAGGACTTTGATAAGCCTTTCTTTCTGGCTTCGGGCGAAGTGGCACGGCCGGGGAAATACGAGTTGCGTGAAGACCTGACGGTGGCTGAAGCGGTTGCGATTGCTGGCGGCTTTACCCAGCAGGCGCGCCATTCGCAGGTGGTCGTGTTTCGGCGGATTTCCGCGTACGTCGCCGAAACCCACGTGATCGACTCGAAGAAGATGCTGGACTCTCACGACCTCAGCGAAGATTTTCACCTTCAGCCGGGGGACTTCATCTATGTGCCGCAAAGCCGGATTTCAAAGATTCGGAAATTTGTTCCAACCAACTCCATGAGTTGGTATGTCAACCCATTGCAGTTTTAGCAGAAAGGAGTGACAGCGTTCACCTCGTCTCCAAAATCTGGCGGATTGCCTAAGATCTCGCCGGGTCTGATTGCTCGCTGTACGACCCATGTCCGCCGATCTGATCGTAAACTCGCGCACCACCGTTTCGCCCACTCCCCGGGAACTTGCGGCCACGCTGTTCCGTCGTCCGCGAATGGTCGTCGCCTCCTTTGGGCTGGTGTTGCTGGCAACGATGCTTTTCGTGGTGTTCTCGGCGCGCTACGAATCGCATTTCATGGTTCTTCTCCGTCGCGGCCGTTATGACCCCGTTGCCTCTTCGCAACCCGCCAGCCCCATGGACTTCACCCGTCCCGATATTACTGAAGAGGAACTCAATTCCGAGGTCGAACTGCTGCGTGACCAGGACCTTCTCAAGCAAGTGGTGAAATCGGCGGAACTTGTTCCCGCGAATACTCCAGACTCGGAGCGCCCTTCCGAAATCGAACATGCAGTTCGCAAACTTTCGCGCCGGTTGGATGTTGAGGCTTTGAAAAAGTCGAATCTAATCGAGGTCAGCTACAAAGATACCAGCCCTGCGCAAGCGGCTCGGGTGCTGTCAGCACTCTCTGCGCTCTACGTCCAGAGGCACACAAATCTTCAGCGACCGCCTGGGGAAATTCAGTTCTTTGATCTGCAAACCGCCGACTACGAAAAGAGATTGCATCGATCCGAAGCGGAACTGGTGCGCTTCACCCGCTCTCGCGGCGTGGTTTCAGCAGCGCTCGAACGCGACATCGCGCTCCAGAAATTGGGCGAAGCGGACGCGGCCTATCGCCAGATTGACCAGGA
The DNA here is from genome assembly GCA_963822025.1 of uncultured Acidobacteriaceae bacterium. Taxonomy (GTDB): domain Bacteria; phylum Acidobacteriota; class Terriglobia; order Terriglobales; family Acidobacteriaceae; genus Acidiflorens. The sequence goes on from CAWGFW010000008.1 coordinate 238,282, forward strand.
TCGAACCGACACAGAGCGGCAGATTACAGCGCTCGGCGAACAACTCAAATCGTTTCCCGCGCGCTCGGTCACGCTTAAACGCTGGGCGGATAATCCCGAAGCTTTGGAGAAAATGAAAACCCACCTGCTGGAACTCCAACTCAAACGCACCGAACTACGCAGTCGCTTCGCGCCCTCCTACCGCCTCGTGCAAGAAGTGGAAGAAGAGATCGCGGAAACGCAAGCTTCGATTGCGGCCGAAGCCCTAACTCCCGTGCGCGATGAGACGAGCGACAAGGATCCGAACTACGAGTGGGCGCGCATGCAACTGGAAAAAGCACAGGTGCAGCGGGACGGTTTGCGGGCCCGGCAAGCCGATGCCGCCGCCCAGGTTGCATCGCTGCACGCATTTGCCGAGCGTTTGCAATCGGATGCCATGGATCAGCAGGACTTGATACGCACCCAGAAAGCCGACGAAGATAATTATCTGCTCTACCTTCACAAGCGCGAAGAAGCGCGCATCGGGGACGCGCTCGACGAACAGCGCATCCTTAATGTCGCTATCGTGCAGCCCCCGGTAGCAGCGGCCCTGCCCGCTCATTCGCTGCTCCTTTATTTCTCGCTGGCTTTCGGACTGGCAACGGTGTTCAGCATAGGCACTGCTTTTACCGCGGAGTACTTCGATCCGACCATTCGCACACCGGATGAAGCCCGCGGCCTGTTGGAGGTGCCTGTGCTCGCCTGGCTTCCGGCATCAGAGCCCACAGTTCTACGTGCTTTCAGTTCACGAATCAAACGACGCGATGTGGTGACCCCATGAACAGCTTGCGAGAGCTCATTGTCGAAAACCCGACTTTTTCTGAGCGGGAAACGGTAACTCCGATCGGCGTGCGAGCCCAGCATAAAACTCTTTCGCCGGCTGCATTGCTTCGTGAGGAGCAAATCCATGTGCTGATCCAACAACTTTTCTTTGGACACGCATCAGCACCCGTGCGGCACGTCGGCTTCACCACGATGGAAACAAGCACTGCGATTGCGACACTCTGCTTCGAAATCGCCACTGCCCTGGCTCAAGAAGATCGGTATGACGTAGGGCTGATCGACGCCAGCCCGGACTCTGTTCTCTTGCAAACACAGTTGCAGATTTCGCAACCCAGCCGCGCGGAAGCAAGCTGGCCGATCGCAGCACGACTGTGGATGGTTCCCCGCCAGAGCTGGCTGCCCGATGCCGGCTCGCCCCGGATCACCGATCAGAATTTATCGCGGCTGCGCGAATTGACCACTGAGTTCGATTTCTCAATCCTCTATTGCGCTTCCATCTCATGGATAACGGCGAGTATTGGCCAGACCTGCGACGGTCTGGTGCTGGTGCTGACTGCAAATAAAACCAGGCGCCTGGTCGCCAGCCAGATCAGAGAACAGCTTGCCAACGCGCAAGTTCCGCTGCTGGGGACAGTTCTCGCCGAGCGCCGCTTTCCCGTGCCTCAGGGCCTCTACCGGAATTTGTGAAACCTTATGGCTGAATTGACGACAAACCGAGTTTGGGATGGTGAACCTAAAGATGGCCCCTCGCAGTATGCCCGTATGACTCTGGGCACACCTGCCATGCAGCCTCCGAGGCCAGCCGCAGCCGAAGGGTTGTCCCTCAGTTCATTCAAAGCGACCGACGAGACCACTGCAAGACGATCCCCCGCTCGAACTCCAACTCAGCCACTCACCTGCCAGACCACCGTTGATCGCTTCACACTTGGTGAGCTGATGGCAGCCGACTTGATGGTTCTAGTGGCCGTGGCCGGCGGGCTGTCACTGTTCTTTCCTGCTTGGGGTCTACCGTGGGCATATCTACCGATTTTTGCTGGTTTGGTGACGCTGTTCGGTCTCTCCGACGGTCTCTACAAACGCGCCGGGGATCCGTCTCCTGACGGGACCGTCGGAGCACTGGCGAGATCGACCCTTTTCGCGACGAGCTTAGTCTACATTGCGGCATGGGACAGAATGCATACGCTCGGCGCTGCCAGAATATTCGCCACCAGCCTGGCCGCCCTTGCGCTGTTGCGCCGATTGCGGCAGATGCAATGGAAGTTGCGGCGACGCCAAACGGAATCGCGCAAGGTCCTCATCGTTGGCGGGGGCCCGATCGCTCGCGCGATCGCTGACGCATTGCGCAATGACCCTCTCCGGCGCTCAACCGTGTGCGGATTCGTTGATGACAAACTGCCCCTTTCGCCAGTTATTTTGGGGCGAATCGCCGATCTGGATTGGCTTGCCCGCTCCGAATTCATTGATGAAGTAATTGTCGCTCTGCCAAACCAGGCGGGCCTGGCGCGAGAAGCTACCGAGGTCGCATTCCGTAATCATCTGGACATTCGCGCTGTACCCGATCTGCCACCGGGCCCATGGCCGGACTCGGGTATTGATCGCATTGGAGAAGTACCGGTGGTTACACTTCATCGCGAGCCGGTACTCAGCGCACCATTGTTTTTCAAGCGCTTGCTGGATATCAGCGGTGCAGCCCTTGGTCTCGCGCTGGTGAGTCCCCTCCTGGCCATCGTGGCCTTGCTCATCTGGCTGGACTCACCCGGCTCCATCATCTACTCAGCGGAGCGTACCGGCGCCAAAGGCCGCCGCTTCCGTTGTTACAAATTTCGCTCCATGGTGAGCGACGCGGAAGGGCTCAAGGAGGATCTGCGCGCGCGCAACCAGAGGCAAGGTCCGATCTTCAAAATCGACGACGATCCCAGGATTACTCGCATTGGTCGCATTCTGCGCCGCTACAGCCTCGACGAACTGCCGCAGCTCTGGAATGTGCTGTGCGGCGAGATGAGCCTGGTGGGACCGCGGCCTCACCCGATCGATGAGGTCAATCATTACGAACTGCACCAGTTCCGCCGCCTCGATGTAAAGCCCGGCATCACGGGGCTGTGGCAGATTACGGCGCGTGACTGTCCCTCGTTCGAGCTCAACATGCACCTCGATCTCACCTACATCGAGAACTGGAGCTTGCGTCTCGACTTGCACATCCTCGCGAGCACAGTGCGCGTTCTGTTCTCGCCGGAAGGAGCCTGACTCCGATTATGAGTAGCCGCGCGCTGGTCTGGGATAGCGACAATAATCCGCTTTGGCGCGGTGCCGGTCTGTTGCTGCGCCCGCTTCATTTCGGATTGACTTTTCCGTCACTTCTGTACGTGGGCGCGATGACGGTTTTCTTATTTCGACCACCCGACTTGTTTTCCTATTACGCCGACCGAATCGCCTTTGGCATCCTGGTGTTTTTCGTCGCGCTACGTACGATGGCACTCCGCGACAGAATCCCGTTTTTCGCGGGACTTAGTTTGCCGATGCTGGCGCTCACCGGCCTGGCCGTGTTGCGCGCGCTGCGAGAACCGTTTGATCCACAAATCTGGAGTATTATCGCCAGCAAATACATTGTTCCGTTTGCGCTCTTTCACATCGCCGTGCTGGTTTTTCGAGGCGCCTCGGAACGCAAGCACTTTGAAATATTCGTCCTTCTCGCGCTCGCCTACCTGGTATTCATCGCCATAGCTTTCCTGCTAGACGCCCGCTCGCTCATTTTTCCGCGCTTCATTCTCGACGAAAGCCTTGGATTTCATCCTGACCGGGCTCGCGGCCCTTTTCTGCAAGCCGTTGCTAATGGCGTTTCACTCAACATCCTTGGGATTCTTGTCGTTGCTTTCCCACAAGGACGCAGAGCCATCGGCCGGCTCGTATGGTTAGCTCTGCCTCTGGCTGTGCTGGCTACTATGACGCGAGCAGTTTGGATTTCGTTCGCGGTGTCGACCATCGTTCTCGGCTTTCGGTTGCTCAAACGTCGGTTGCTGGCGGCTTGCAGTTTATTAGCGGCGGCGGGAATTGTGCTCGGATTGGCAATGGCCTTCAACAATGACTCGCTGAAGACTGCTCTGGGCGATCGGACAAGTGAACGCGGGCCGGTGGAGGCGCGGCTGGCCGTCTATGACGCGGGTTGGGCGATGTTTCTGGAGCGGCCGTTTAGCGGCTGGCCAGCTCGCGATATGTATGCCGAACTCGGGCGCCGCATGGAGGGATATCACCTTCGCACCTTTTACGTGCACAACACCTACCTGGCCCTGCTTGTTGAGTTCGGCGTGCCCGGCTTGGCGCTCTACGGCATTCTTTTCTTCAACCTTTTTCGTTTGTCCGGGCGCCACTCTCCTGTCGAGACGGGGACGATCCGCGCCCTGCGCAAAGTTTGGCCGATCCTGCTGGGTGTTTACCTACTGAATGCTTTTTTCGTCGACATGGCCTACCAGTTCGTAATCGGGCTCGTATTTACAGTGGCTGGGATGCTCTGCACGATTGAGGAATCCCGCGCATGACCACCGTCGCATACATTGCGAATGAATTTCCGTCGCCGCTGGAACCTTACGTGATCGATGAAATTACGGAACTACGGCGCTGTGGAGTGCGCGTGGTGTGTTGTAGCGGCAAACGCGTTTCTCCAAATAATCTCAGCCTCGCCGAGCGCGCCTTCTGGAAAGAGACACGTTTCTTCCAGCCGCTATGCGACGATGAACTCTTAACTGCGGCGCGGCGGCTCGTTTCTAATCGCCGCCTCCTCTGGCAGGTCCTGCGCCCTGTGCTCCGGGAGCGCGGAGCTTGGCCGACCCTCCGCCTACGCGCACTTGCCCACACGTTGATGGGTGCGGCATTGGCGGAACAATTGAAGTCGCTGGAGGTTGAGCATATCCACGCTCATCACGGCTACTTCGCATCATGGATGGCGCTGGTTGCCGCCCGTTTGCTTGGCATCGGCTTCAGCTTCACGCTCCATGGCTCGGATTTATTACAGCGCGGCGACTTGCTCGCCGCCAAGTTGCGCGCTTGCGCGTTCTGCGTCACCATCTCCGACTACAACCGGCAATATATTCTGCACAATTACCCTTCTACGCCGAAGAACAAAATCATGGTGCAACGTTTGGGCGTCGATCGCGTGTTTCCCTCGCCCATCGCTGATCGCGCAGGCGGCGCGAACGCTGCAAGATTTTGCCTTCTCGCCGTTGGGCGGCTGCATCGTGTGAAGGACTATCGCTTTCTCATCGAAGCTTGCGCGGCGCTTCGCGAGCGGAGACTTCACTTTATCTGCTGGATTGTCGGCGAGGGGCCAGAGCGCCCAGCTCTCGAAAGACAGATTGCGGCGTCACGTCTGCAATCTCACGTTTGTTTGATTGGTCAGGTGCCGCGCGCCGATCTTCCAGGGTATTACCAATACGCCGACTTGGTCGTGATGACCAGCCAAAGCGAGGGAATCCCAGTGGTTTTGATGGAGGCCATGGCCCACGAAAAAGTCGTGCTCGCTCCTGCTATCACAGGAATCCCGGAACTGATTGAGCATCAGCGCACGGGGTTTCTATATCAGTCTGGCTCGTTACCTGATTTCGTAAGCGCCGTCCGTTGGATTGAGGCAAACAAGACTTCCCTGTCAAGAATCCAACGTGCGGCCGCGGCCAGTATTGCCGCATCCTTTAATCGCCAGCGAAATATTCGCAGTTTTGCGGAGCAATTCCTGGCCCGCATCCCCCGATCGGACCGTGACTATGCGCATCCTCTACTGCAACAAGTACAACTATCCGTTTAGCGGTACCGAAGCATATCTCTTCGAACTCATCCGGCGAATGGACGAAGGCGGCCACGAAACCGCTTTGTTCAGCATGGACCACGGCCGTACTCCGGCTTTCGGCGGCCGCAGATATTTAATTCCTATGATCGACTTCAAGGATCCGAATGCCGGCTTCTTAAAGAAGGTCAGGATGGCGGCGCACGCCATCTATTCGCCATCGGCCCGGCACGCCATGTGCAGATGCGTCGCCGATTTTGCACCCGATCTCGCACACGTTCGCGGCATCTACCACCACCTTTCGCCGTCGATTTTGTGGGAGCTGAAACGCCGGAAAATCCCAGTGCTCTACCACCTCAACGACTTCAAAATTTTGTGTCCTACCTATAACTTTGTGGCCGACGGCCGACCTTGCGAAGCGTGTCGTCAAGGCGCCTTCCACAATGTTGTTACAAAAGGGTGCTATAACGGCCCGCGTTCCAGTGCTGCGGTGCTAGCCGCCGAAGCTTATCTGCACAAGTGGCTGAAGACTTACCAAAATTGCGTTGATTTATTCCTTGCGCCCAGCGAGTTCGTGCGCGCGAAGTTGATCGAGGGCGGCTTCCCTGCGGAACGGATCGAAGTGTTGCCGCACTTCCAGGCTTTGCCCGCCGACGAAGAGCTGAAAACCGACGAAGGCTACGTGCTCTATTTCGGCCGGCTTTCTCCGGAGAAAGGCGCGTATGAACTAGTGCGCGCCATGGGGCAACTGCCGCACATTCCTCTCGTGATTGCGGGCGATGGCCCGGAACGCCCTCGACTGGAGGCGCTAACGTGCGAGTTAAACCTGAAACACGTTTTGTTCGCAGGCATGGTCCACGGGGAGAAACTGAAAAAACTCATCGCGGCTTGCAGCTTTTCCGTGTTTCCCTCGCACGCCTACGAAACATTGGGAAAATCCATTCTCGAATCCTATGCGTGGGGCCGGCCCGTTATTGCTTCCGACCTCGGTTCGCGCCGCGAACTCGTCCAACACGGCGTAACCGGCCTGCTTTACGGGGAGGGCGACCGGGAACAACTCGCGCACTCCATCGGCTTTCTGTATGACCGGCCCGATCTCACCGAGAAGATGGGAGCGTCAGCCCGCAGTCGCGTGAAAACCGATCACGACCCGTGCCGCCACCTGGAGAAACTGCTTGATATATATCGCCGTCTCACATCCACGAAAAAACTTTTGTCGTTCTCTGCGCCAACTCTCCGCGCCACGCCACGGCGAGGTATTCGCGTCGCGTTCATCGGCGGTCGCGGCGTGGTCTCAAAATACAGCGGCATTGAATCCTATTACGAGCAGGCTGGCCACGAGCTCGCCCGCCTTGGCCACAACGTCACCGTTTATTGCCGGACGTATTTCACTCCTCCCATGACTACGCATAACGGTATGCGGGTACTGCGGTTGCCGACCATCCGCTCGAAACATCTGGAAACTTTCGTCCATACATTGCTGAGCACTGCCCACGCCACTGTGTCGGATTACGACATTGTTCACTACCACTGCCTCGGGCCGGCGCTGTTTTCTTTTTTGCCGCGTCTTGCCGGAAAAAAGACGGTCGTCACCGTGCAGGGTCTCGACTGGCAGCGCGGCAAGTGGGGGTGGATCGCGTCGCGCGTGCTGCGCCTGGGAGAAGCGGCTGCGATTGCCTTGCCGAATGCCACCTTGGTCGTCTCGCGCACCCTGCAGCAACACTACCGCCAACAGCACCACTACGAAACCGTCTACGTGCCAAACGGAGCCACGCTCGCGCCACGGCGCATCCCGCGGAAGCTGGCCGAGTGGAATCTTCTTGCGGAGAATTATGTCCTTTACCTGGGCAGGCTTTCGCCCGAAAAAAACTGCCATCTCCTGATCAACGCGTTCCAACAACTTAAACCCTCCATGAAACTCGTGCTGGCCGGCGGAACGAGCCACTCCGATTCTTATGTTAAGAGCCTGCGCAGCCACGAATCCGACGAGATTCGCTTCCTGCCCTGGGTCTCGGGAAACGAACTCGATGAACTGGTGTCGAACGCTGCCCTCTTCGTTCTTCCGTCGGAAATAGAGGGTTTGTCGCTGGCGCTTCTCGATGCCATGGCCGCCGGCGTCTGTGTGCTAACCAGTGATATCCCGGAGAATATTGAAGTGGTCGTGGGCGCCGGCTTCACCTTCCGCAACGGCGACCAGGAGGACCTTCAGCGCAAACTCGATTTGCTCATCCGCAATCCCGAACTCCGCCGCGACTCCGCCAAACGCGGGCGGGAGCGAGTCCAGGGTCAGTATTTGTGGCCCGGAATTGCCCGTTCGATCGAGAAAACATATTACAACCTGATAGGATGGGCGCCACGCGAGTGCGCACCGCGGGATCAGATGGTTATCCGTACCTCAGCCATCTCGGCAGCGCCGAGGAATCAATCTCCCGTCGTCTGATCTGCTCTTACGGCGGACGCTTCGGAATAAACACGTCCCGGCCCCTTAGCCGACCATGCCGATCTCGCGCCCTTCTGCAATCGCGATTACAATCAGAATTCGGCGGTCTGACACGACGCCGCATTCCCGGCATGGAAGATCTCATCCTCGTCACCGGCGGCGCTGGCTTTATCGGCTCGAATTTCATTATTCAGTGGATAGCCTCGGAAAAATCTCGCGTCATCAATCTTGATAAGTTGACCTACGCCGGGAATCTCAACAACCTGCGCGCGATTGAATCGAATCCGGATTATCGTTTCGAGCACAGTGACATAGTCGATCGCGAATTCTTACTCGACTTGCTGCGGCGCGAACAGCCGCGAGCGATCATTCATTTCGCTGCCGAAAGCCATGTTGACCGCTCCATTCACGGGCCCGATGACTTCGTCCGCACCAACGTCAACGGCACCTTCAGCCTGCTGGAGGAAGCTCGTGCCTATTGGACGTCGCTTCCTGAACCCAATCGCGCGTCGTTCCGCTTTCTTCACGTCTCCACCGACGAGGTCTACGGATCGCTCGGCCCCGGCGATCCTGCGTTCAGTGAGACAACCGCTTACGCGCCCAATAGTCCATACTCCGCATCCAAGGCGGCATCCGATCATCTGGTGCGCGCTTATTACCACACTTACGGATTTCCCGTTCTTACCACTAACTGCTCCAACAACTATGGCCCGCACCAATTTCCAGAAAAATTAATCCCGCTCATGATCCTGAATGCGTGCGCCGGCAAGCCGCTCCCCGTGTATGGAGACGGCCAGAATGTCCGCGACTGGCTCTACGTAGAAGATCACTGTCGCGCCATTCGCACCGTGCTCGCTAGAGGCGGAGTTGGAGAAACCTATAATATCGGCGGCCGCAGCGAAAAAAAGAACTTGGAGATCATCGGTGCCGTGTGCCAATTGCTCGATGAATTACGCCCCAACGATCCGGTGGTTCCGCACAGCAAACTAGTGACGTTTGTCAAAGATCGGCCCGGCCACGACCGCCGCTACGCGATGGACACGCGGAAGATCGAGCGCGAACTGAATTGGCATCCGCTGGAATCATTTGATAGTGGAATCGGCAAGACCGTCCGCTGGTATCTTGAACACGACGACTGGGTTCGCGATGTCACCAGCGGAAGCTATCGCCAATGGATGGCGAAGCACTACGCCAGCGAGCCCTGAGGCACGAGATTGGCTTGAAATCTAACATGACCAAAACCGCGCAACCGAAATATAAAGGCATCATCCTGGCCGGCGGATCGGGGACGCGCCTCTACCCCGTCACGCACGTGCTCCCCAAGAGCCTACTGCCGGTGTATGACAAACCGATGGTGTATTATCCGCTCTCGACGCTGCTGTTGGCGGGCATTCGCGACATTCTCCTGATCTCCACACCGGAAGATTTGCCCCGCTTTCAGCATCTGCTCGGCGACGGCTCGCGCTATGGCGTTCATTTCGAATACGCGCTCCAACCGAAGCCCGAAGGAATTGCCCAAGCATTTCTGATCGGCAGGAAATTTATCGGCTCCAGCGGTTGCGCACTCGTGCTCGGCGACAACATTTTTTATGGTCATGACCTGGTCAAAGAATTACAGGCGGCGACGCGACAGAGCAACGGCGCTCGCGTTTTTGCGTATCCCGTTCACGACCCCGAGCGCTATGGCGTCGTCGAGTTCGATGCGCAAGGTAAGGCTCTTAGCATCGAAGAAAAACCCAAGCAGCCGAAATCTCGCTACGCCGTCACTGGTCTTTATTTTTACGATCGACAGGTCGTCGAAATTGCCGCCAGCCTAAAGCCTTCAAAGCGCGGTGAACTTGAAATCACCGACGTTAATCGTGTGTATCTCGAGCGCAAACAATTGAATGTCTGCGTGATGGGCCGCGGTACGGCCTGGCTCGACACGGGCACGCATGAAGCTTTGATGGAGGCGTCGTTATTTATTCAGACGCTGCAAAACCGGCAGGGCCTGATGGTCGCCTGCCCCGAGGAGATCGCCTACCGCTCCGGTTACATTACCGCCGAACAAGTCGAAACGCTGGCGCACTCGATGCGAAACAACGCATACGGCGGCTACCTTTTGCAAATGCTGCGGGAGCGGGTTTTCTAACTGATGAAAACTTTCCGATGAAAAGCATCGCCACGAAACTGATTGGTGTTCTGCTGCTCGAACCACGCGTGTTCGGTGACGACCGCGGCTTCTTCCTTGAGAGCTACAACCAGCGCACGTTCTCCTCATTCGGCATCGGCGAACCTTTCGTTCAAGACAATCATTCTTATTCTGAAAAAAATGTCATTCGAGGATTGCATTACCAGATTCGCCAGCCCCAGGGAAAGCTCGTGCGCGCCATTACTGGAGAAATTCTCGATGTCGCGCTCGATCTCCGGCGCAGTTCCCCAACCTTCGGGAAGTGGGAATCGTTCAGACTTTCCGGCGAGAACAAGCAGATGCTATGGATTCCGCATGGGTTTGCTCACGGGTTTCGAGTCGTGTCCGAGTCGGCACATGTCCTGTATAAGGCAACCGACTTTTATGCGCCCGAGCACGAGCGCACGATCGCTTGGAATGATCCTGCGCTGAAGATCGACTGGCAACTCGATGGACCGACTGGTGCTTCCGCGATCGTGTCTGCAAAAGACCAGCGTGGCGCGTCTTTTGAACGCGCGGAAGCATTTGATTAGCGCCGCGTTTATTTCAGTCGGAATTCGACCACGATCCTGCTCTCCACCTCAACCGCTTTGCCGCTCGAAAGGTATGGCTCAAATTTCCAGGAGCGAACAGCCTCCGTCGCTGACTGCACAAGTAACGGTTGGCCGGAGACAGGCCACAAGCGTTCAACGCTACCGTCCGCACCGATCATCGCTCCCAACTCGACTCGCCCCTCAGTTCCCGCGATGCGCGCGGCTTCCGGATAGGTCGGTTCGACTTTCGTGACAATCCTTTTTTCCATGGTTTCGGAAGAAACTCGCATTGATTCTCCGGCCGCCGTTTTCTTCTCCAGTTCGCTCCACGATCGCTGCCACTCCCACCAGCTCAGAGCGGCGAGCACAAGCAGCAAAGCGATCAAGATATAAAGTGTGCGCCGTCCGAAGTGGACTTTGGACTTTCGCACAGGCGAAGGTTCTCGAGCAGTCGGGGTCGTTTCGTTCGTCGCGGGACGGATGCTTTCTTTCTTTCCGACATCCCCTTTTTTGAAATCTTTGAAATCTACGGGCTTTGCCGAGGAACGGTAAATCCAATACCGGATCATCTCCTTCTGCTCCGGCGGCAACCCAACAAATTCGAGCCCGCACCGGAACCGCGACTGGTAACGCACGAGTGCCCGCGCTCGAACCGGCACACCGACGTTAGGAAGCCGCAGTTCGACCGCCACCTGCTGGCCTGCGGCCATTTCTCCCGCGATCACCGCGCCCACGCCGACTTCGCTGATGTCAGTGCAACGCCCAGGTAAATTTTCGGGAACTCCTGACCGCAACACAATCAAATCTAAAGGAACGCTGATCGGATGCCGGTGGAAACTTCGCTGCTGCGCTTCTTGCAGCGTCGACGATAGAACCCCACTCATCACAGTGCCTCCGCAAGGTCGAAAATCTTGTCATGCGGCTGGACTCAACCGGCTGGGAAAATAATGAACACAACGTTCGTGTGAATTGTTGCACAGAGTATATCGAAAGCCTGAGAAGAAGATACTGATTAGTTTTCTCCGCGCCGAACATCTACGTCATGTCGCGCCAGTTCGGGCCCACTCCAATCTCCACCACCACTGGCACAGCAAGCGCGTATGCGTTCTCCATATGCTGGCGAACCATCGGCTTTATGATGTCCACTTCGCGCTCGGGCACTTCGAACACCAGTTCATCATGCACCTGCAATGTCATTCGCGACTTCAGTTGACGTTGGCGGATTTCCGCGTCGATGCGAATCATTGCGATTTTGATCAGGTCCGCTGCTGTTCCCTGCAGTGGAGTGTTTACCGCTGTGCGCTCGGCAAAGCCGCGCTGGGTAGCGTTTTTACTGTTAATGTCAGGAATCGGCCGGATGCGTCCGAAGAGCGTTTTTACTTTCTGATCACGCCGCGTCTGCTCCAGCGTGGAGTCAATAAAAGCACGCACTCCCGCATATTTTTCAAAGTACGCATCGATAAATTTCCTGGCCTCAGATGACTCAATCCCTAGCTGTTGCGACAACCCAAACGCCGACAGTCCGTAAACAATTCCGAAGTTCACCGCCTTCGCCTTGCGCCGATCATCGGCCGTTATCATCAGCGGGGGCACGCCAAAGACCTGCGACGCGGTCAGCGTGTGGATGTCATCCCCGCGTCGAAACGCCTCGACAAGCAATTTGTCTTTGGAAAAATGGGCGAGCAGCCGCAATTCGATCTGCGAATAATCCGCTGCCAGCAAAACGTGGCCTGGTTCCGCGATAAAAGCCGCACGAATCTCCCGCCCTAGTTCGGTGCGAATCGGAATATTCTGCAGATTCGGATTCGCTGAAGACAGCCTGCCAGTAGCTGTTCCCGTTTGCCCAAAGGTTGTATGCACGCGTCCGCTGTGGCTCCGGATAAGCGCCGGCAAAGCATCGACATAGGTCGATTTCAACTTTGTCAGTTGCCGGTATTCCAGCACCATCCGCGGCACTTCGTGGTCTTCCGCCAAGCCCTCCATTACATCTACCGCTGTCGAAATCTTTTTGCCTTTCCCATATTTCACCGGCATCGGGAGCGCCAGTTTGTTAAACAGAACATCGCCCAGTTGCTTCGGCGAATTGATGTTGAACTCGACGCCGCAGCGCTCATAAATGTCACGCGCTTTGATTGCGGCCTCGCGCTGCAGCTTACCCGACATTACCTCGAGCGCCGCCAAATCGATCTTGACCCCCGCCTGCTCCATGCGTGCCAATACCGGCACCAGTGGCGCATCGATGTCTTCGTACACTGAAGTCAGTCCCTGTTCGTCAACTTCGCCGCGGAGCACAGTTGCCAGCCTGCCGGTTACGTCCGCCGCTTCCGCCAGGTTGCCGCTCAACTTCAAATTGAGCCTGCGCAGCGCAACCTCTGGCAGCGAATGCGACGAGTAAGTCGGATCAAGCAAGTAGGAATACAGCATCGGATCGTGTTGCACTCCGGCCAAAGCGATGCCCTGTTCGGGAAGGTGTTTCGCGAAATGATGTATCGCCGACTTAAGATCGTGAATAATTTTCGGCACGCTCTGATCTTCGAGCAGATTTCTCACTCGGTTGGCGAGAGCCTGGTCTTCCATCGCGATCATCACACCAGCTCCAGACGCAACCGAGACAGCGATGCTATCCGCGGCTTTAGCGCTCCTATCCTCGGCATCCGCAGGCTGCAAAGCCAGAAATCCAGATTGCGCGGGCTGCGGCTCTTCCTCATCGCCAGCGTCCTCCGGCTTGGCGTTCTGAGTGTTCTCGGTCGGAATCGCCAACGCGAGTGGTATGCCTTTGCCTGCCTCCTTTAAGTAGTCTTCGAATTCCGCCTTCGTCCGAATCTCCCTATAGTCGCCTTCTTTCACCTCAACCACCGGCAAAAGCTCTTTCAACAGAGAAGTGAATTCGAGTTCGGCAAACAATGCGCGCAAGGATTCAACATCCGGCTCGCCCGCTCTCATCGCTGCAACATCCAGCTCAACCGCTACGTCTGTATCGATCGTAACCAGCTGTTTGCTATACAGAATGTTGTCGCGATTGTTCTGCAGCGATTCGCGATAAGTTTTCTTCTCTACTTCGGCGGCATGCTCCAGAGCCTGTTCGACGCTGCCGAACCGCCGGATCAAATCCACCGACCCCTTGTCGCCAATCCCGGGCGCCCCCGGAATGTTGTCGATCGAATCTCCGCGTAGCGCCATCACATCCACTACTTTCGAAGGAGGCACGCCAAGAATTTCCTCCACCTTCGCCGCGTCGCAAATCAGATTGTCCTTCGGCGGATTCAAGACGCACACTTTCTCGTTGACCAGCTGCAGCATGTCTTTGTCGCTCGACACCACGTACACGGGATACGATTCCGCTGCCGCTTTCCGCGCCAGCGTTCCGATGACGTCGTCGGCCTCGTACCCTTCGAGTTGCAAAATTGGAATGCGATAGCCTTCGAGCGCGCGTCGAATGTACGGAATCTGCTGCACCAAGTCGCCGGGCATCTCGGCACGATTCGCCTTGTAGCCGCCGTATTGCGATTCTTTAAAGGTCTGCGTCTTGATATCAAACTTGCGGATCGTCGTGATCGCTTCCGCCTGCTGATTGCGGATCGTGGGCGCGCCCACATCAAACACCGCCGCCAGATATTCGGGCGAAAAATCGTCGCGCAACTTGCGCAACATGTTGACGAAAACATATGTCGCCGCCGTCGGAACCCCCGTCTTCGTGGACATTGGCCGCTGCCGCGCCATGGCATGATAAGCGCGAAAAATAAATGACATTGTGTCGATCAGAAAGATTCCGCCCTTAGTTCCGGCAGGAAAGGGAGGTTGCGCGGGCAAACTTGCGGGCGGAGCACTCTCGGACATCGTCGATTTTTTCTTGGCAGGCAACTCGCCAAGTTTAGCAGTTCCGCGAATGACGAGACCGAACGCGCTTTGTCGCAATCGCGTATGATATGAAGTTTTCCGGCGCCTGCCCGCTGAGTGCTGAACTCTGAGTGCTTCATGCTACCCTTCAAACTCGTCTACAGCAACGACTACTACCTGCCCATCGGCTCTCATGTTTTTCCCGCCGAAAAATACAGGTGCGTTCATGACCGCCTGTTGGCATCGGGAATTGCGACACCTTCGGATTTTGTCGCGCCTCGCCCGGCCACCGACGAAGACATTCTGCTGGTCCACACTCAGCAGTATGTCCAGAGGTTAAAGACCGGCACGCTCAGCGCACGCGAAGAGTTAGAACTGGAAGTCCCTTTCTCGCCAGAGTTAGTGCGCGCCTTCTGGCTCGCTGCCGGAGGCTCGGTGCTGGCTGCCGATTACGCGCTCAACGACGGACTCGGGATCAGCATCGGCGGAGGATTCCATCACGCCTTCGCCGATCACGGCGAGGGCTTCTGCATGCTCAATGACGTCGCCATCGCCATCCGCTGCATGCAGCGCGACGAAAAAATTCGCAAGGCGATGACGGTTGATTGCGACGTCCATCAAGGCAATGGTACGGCCGCGATTTTTTCCGGCACGCGCGTTGTGTACAACCCACTCTCCTCGGCCTCCGCAACCGTCCTCAATCCTGCACATTACGCTGCGAGGCCGGGCCCGCCGGGCACGAGACCGCGCAGCAGTCATGCCGAAGATGTATTCACTATCTCGCTCCATCAGTTGAACAATTACCCGTCGTTCAAGCCTCCGTCATCGCTCGATCTGAATTTGCCCGACGGCATCGGCGACGCCGATTATCTGGCGTGTCTCGGCGATGCGATCAGTATTGGATTGGAAAAATTCGAGCCGGAACTTATCTGCTATGTTGCTGGGGCGGATCCGTATCGCGAAGACCAACTCGGCGGATTGTCGCTGACAATCGACGGATTGAAGCAGCGCGACGCTCTTGTATTCCAAATCGCGAAGACTCGCGGCATCCCGGTGATGGTCACTCTTGCCGGCGGATACGCTGTGAAGGTGGAAGATACGGTCACGATCCACACCAACACGGTGGTCGCAGGCAAAGAAGTTTTTGGCGGGCAGAGTTGACCAGAGAAGAGCTGACCGCGAAAACGAAATACGGAAGCTATACTCCTCTTCATGGACGCAGCCCCTTCGCAACTTCCGCACCGTGAGCTTTACAACATTCTGATTAGCGCCGTGGTACCGCGACCGATCGCATGGGTCTCAACCCTCAGCGCTTCCGGACGACCGAACCTCGCGCCTTTTTCGTTTTTCAATGCGGTCTGCGCCAAACCGCCGTTGCTGGCATTTGCGCCAGGGATGCGGCCACCCCACAAATCAGAAGCGGCCGCGGACGAAGCTGAAGGGCATCCTGGAGTTCATGTTAAAGACACGCTGCGAAACATTCGCGAGACGAGAGAATTCGTGATCAACACGGTAACCTACAAACTCGCGGAAGCCATGAACCTGACCAGCGGAGAATATGACGCGAGCATTGACGAATTCGAATTGGCCAGGATAGCGTCAGCGCCTTCGCATGTCGTGCGGCCACGGCGCGTAGCGGAGTCTCCCGTAAGCTTCGAATGCAAGCTGCATCAGATTCTCGACTTCAATCCGGCGGCCGAGGGCGGCAGCCTGGTGATCGGGGAAATTGTCTCCCTGCACATCGACGAGCGTCATTTGAAAGAAGGCCGGCTTGATCGGGACTCGCTCGATGTGATCGGCCGCATGGGCGGCATGCAGTACACGCGGACTACTCAGCGCTTTGAAATGGTGCGGCCGAAAGTGGAGTAGCGGGTGATAAGGACCTCGACTGTTAAAATAGCCTCTTACGCTTATGTTTGAGAATCTTCAGGAAAAACTTCAGCGCGCTTTTAAATCTCTTCGCGGGCAGGCGGTGCTTACCGAAGAGAATATTTCCGAAGCGCTGAAACAAATTCGTCTGGCACTGCTTGAGGCGGACGTCAACTTTAAAGTTGTTAAAGAGCTGATCGACCGCATACAGGCCAAGGCGGTCGGGCAGGAGGTGCTGACTGCGCTTTCGCCGGGCGAGCAGGTTATTAAAATTGTCCGTGATGAGCTGGTCGAAACGCTTGGCAAAGATACAGCAAAATTAAAGTTCGCCTCGCAGCCTCCTACTGTCGTGCTGATGGCCGGATTGCAAGGGTCGGGCAAAACTACAACTTCGGGCAAGCTTGCCAATTGGCTTAAGAATGGTGGACACCGTCCGCTACTGGTCTCGGTTGACGTCTATCGGCCGGCGGCTCGCGAGCAGCTCAAAGTGGTTGCGGCGGCGATTAAGGCTAACCTTTATGAGGGCGAGGTTGGAGAAGCGAATACGGCTACCGTCGAGCGGCTCGCTAAAGAAGCGAGGCGCGAGGCGATCAACTCCGGATGCGATGTATTGATCGTGGATACGGCTGGGCGGCTGCACATTGACGATCAGCTTATGGAGGAGATGCAGTCGCTGAAGCGGCTGCTCAATCCGCAGGAAATTTTATTTGTTGCCGATTCGATGACGGGGCAGGACGCGGTCAAGTCGGCCGATGAATTTCATAAGAAGCTCACGCTCACTGGAGTGGTGCTTACAAAGATGGATGGTGATGCTCGTGGCGGCGCGGCGCTTTCGATTCGTCAGGTCACTGGGCAGCCGATCAAATTTATCGGCATTGGCGAGAAGTACGATGCGTTGGAACCGTTTCATCCTGACCGCATCGTGTCGCGCATTCTGGGGATGGGCGACATTCTTTCGCTAATCGAGAGAGCAGAGTCGCAGATCGACAAGAAGAAGGCTAACGAGCTTGCGACCAAGGCTCTCAGCGGCGACGGCTTTTCTTTGGAGGACTTCCGCGACCAGTTGCGGCAGGTTCGGAAGATGGGATCGTTACAGAGCCTGGTTGGAATGTTGCCGAGCATCGGCGCGTTCTCCGGCTTGCAGAAGGCGGCTGATAAGGTTGACGAGAAGCAGATCAACCGGGTCGAGGCCATTATTAATTCAATGACGGGATTCGAGCGCAATCATCACGAAGCGATCAATGGAAGCCGGCGTAAACGAATTGCGCGCGGCTCCGGCACGAGCGTGCAGGAAGTTAATAATCTGCTGCGGCAGTACGCGCAAATGAAAAAAATGTTTAAGCAAATGGGGAAACCGAGTTTCGCGCGGCGGATGGCGGGGATGAAGTTTCCGGGAATGTAGAAGGTCGTCGGTCGTTCGTCGTTGGTAGCTCGCAGATTCTCAGAAATTCGCAGCTCCACTGGCACCGAACGACTAACGACTGCTCTTTATGAAGTGGCGATCTCTTCAGGAGTCGGGTCCGTCGAGTGACCTTCGGCCTTTGCGCGAGATTTTCGCTGAGCGCAAAGATGCCATTGCTCAGTACGTACCGGCTGACGTTCAAGCTGTACATGCCCGCACCATTGCTAGCCTGAAGGCTCAGGGACTCGCATCTCGTGCGCTCAAGGTCGGCGATGTGTCACCTTCTTTTGAACTTCGGGACCACAGCGGCAAGCTCGTTTCTTCGGCCGATCTTTTAGCCAAAGGGCGCGTTGTCGTCTCATTCATTCGCGGGCGCTGGTGCCCTTTTTGTGTTGCGCAGATGGAGGCGATGTCTTCCGTAGCGAGCGAGATTGGCGCGGCGGGGACGGCGATGGTTGCCGTGTCTCCGCAAACTGAGAAGCAGGCTTTCTTTATGCATGACCAGCACAAGCTTACTTTCCCGTTGCTGGTCGATGCTCACAACGGGCTGGCTCGGCAATTCGGGCTGGTGTATCGCGTCCCTGAAGAGCAACAAGCGCTCTACGGTCGAACCTTTGTCAATCTGCCCTTCGCCAATGGCGACTCTAGCTGGGAACTGCCGATTCCAGCGACTTATGTGATTGGTCGCGATGGCAGGGTGTTGTTTAGTTCGGTCAATGAGGACTATACGGATCGGGTTGAGCCGCTTGAGATACTCGCGCGCCTGTCGTCGCCTCATTCTGCCTAAAAAGTCTCCGGCGATTTTGGCCACTCGCCATTACCAAATCAGAACAACTCCATCGGCACGGCGTGGCCGGATGAGGAAGCGAGCCGGCCATCACGCGTAACCAAGGGGGCACCTAGTTTCTCAGCGAGCACGACATAGGCCGCATCACAGGCGGATAGGTTGTGACGGAGTTGCCAGATCCGGGGCAGCAGAACGAAGTGGGGGTAGCGAGTCATTCGGACATCGAGCAGGTCTTCGATTGCCTGATCGGCCCGGTGAGCTGAAATCACGCCCTCCCGCACCAGACGCCGCAGCACTTGGCCAACCTCGAGATCAAGGAGGTGAGGGGCGTGCAGAGACTCGTTCGGCGAGAAAATTCGCTGCTCAATCCGCTGTCCGGCGGCTGTTTGCAGCAGCCAGTCGATGGCGGCGGAGGCGTCGAGGACAATCACCGGTTGCAGGTCTTCGATATTGGCATCGTCATTGTCATTGCGTCTGCGTTCTTCCTGCACGTTCTTCTTGCACCAGACGTGCAGTATCGAATTGGGCGGTAACCGGTTTGCGGGTATGCAGACGGGCGCGTAACTCGGCCAGAGTTGGCCGCTCCGCGACCTCTTTAAATTCTGCCAATAAATAGTCCGACAATGACATGCCGGCCATGGCGGCACGGGCCTTCAGCGTGCGGTGAAGCGCGTCGGGCACATTGCGCACCTGGATCATCTTCGACATGTGTAGAGCATAATTTCATGCAGAGCACATGTCAAGAGCGGAGCCCTGGCTGGATCCGAGTCGGGGGAACCAGAGAACCCGAACTAAACGCCACCATGGAATCCCGAGCCTCAAAAAGCGCGGGCTCTGGTTGCCCGTGATTTTCGTAGAATCGCGCGCCAGCGATCCCGCATCTAAAACTTGACAGTGATTCGCTCAGGTTATAGCATAGCCGGATGCGTAATCATCATGTCATTGATTATAAAGCACTAATTTAGTATTGGAGGATCTGCTATGGGAAAGATTATTGGAATTGACTTGGGGACTACGAACTCCTGCGTGGCGGTTATGGAGGGCGGAGAGCCGAAGGTTATACCGAATGAAGAAGGAGGGCGGACTACGCCTTCGGTGGTTGGATTTACTAAGACCGGCGAACGGTTGGTGGGGCAGGTCGCTAAGCGGCAGGCAATTACCAATCCTGAGAATACTGTTTTCTCGATCAAGCGGTTTATGGGACGCCGCTATGACGAGGTTAGTGAAGAACTGAAGATGGTCCCGTACAAGGTTGAAAAGGATGGCGACGGGGTCGCGATCGTGGCGCAGGGGAAGAAATATACTCCGCCGGAGATCTCGGCGATGATCTTGCAGAAGCTGAAGAAGGCGGCAGAGGATTATCTGGGCGAGAAAGTTACGGATGCGGTCATTACAGTGCCCGCTTATTTCAACGACTCGCAGCGCCAGGCTACTAAGGATGCGGGCAAGATTGCCGGGCTCGACGTGAAGCGCATTATCAACGAGCCTACGGCGGCGGCTTTGGCTTACGGGCTTGATAAGGGCAAGGACGAGACGATCGCCGTGTATGACTTCGGCGGCGGCACGTTTGATATTTCGGTGCTGGAAGTGGGCGAGGGCGTCATTGAGGTGAAGGCCACGAATGGCGACACGCACCTTGGCGGCGACAACATCGATCAGCGGCTGGTGGATTGGCTGATTGATGAGTTCAAGAAAAATGAAGGGCTGGATCTCCGCGGCAAGGGGAACGAGATGGCTTTGCAGCGTCTGCGAGACGCGGCGGAGCGCGCGAAGATCGAGCTTTCTACCACCATGGAGACGGAGATCAATCTGCCGTTTATTACGGCGGACGCTTCGGGGCCGAAGCATCTGGTGATTAAGCTGACTCGGGCCAAGCTGGAATCGATGGTCGAGGATATTTTGCAGCGCTCGGTTGGGCCGTCGAAGCAGTGCTTGAAGGATGCGGGCGTGGATGCCTCGAAGATTAACGAAGTCGTGCTGGTGGGCGGACAGACTCGCATGCCTCGCATTCAGGCGATCGTGAAGGAACTGTTCGGCAAGGAAGGTCACAAGGGCGTGAATCCTGATGAAGTCGTGGCAGTGGGCGCGGCGATTCAGGGTGGCGTGCTGGGCGGCGAGGTTAAGGATCTGCTGCTGCTGGATGTGACTCCTTTGACTCTGTCGATTGAGACGTTGGGTGGAGTGGCTACTCCGATGATTCCTCGGAATACCACGATTCCTACGAAGAAGACGGAGACGTTCTCGACTGCGGCGGATAGTCAGACGTTGGTCGAGGTGCATGTGCTGCAGGGCGAACGTCCGATGGCGGCGCAGAATCGAACGCTGGGGAAATTCCATTTGACGGGATTGCCGCCGGCTCCTCGGGGCGTGCCACAGATTGAGGTGACGTTTGATATTGACGCCAACGGAATCCTCAACGTGACTGCCAAGGATATGGCTACGGGCAAGGACCAGAAGATCACGATCACTTCTTCTTCGGGATTGTCTAAGGAAGAAGTGGAGCGGATGGCTAAGGAAGCGGACGCTCACTCGGCTGAGGACAAGGCTCGGCGCGAGGAGATCGAGGCCAAGAATCAGCTCGACACGATGGTCTATAACATCGAGAAGATGCTGAAGGAGCATGGCGATAAGATCTCGGGCTCGGAGCGCGGCGATGTCGAGAACGCTTTGGCGGACGCCAAGAAGGCGATTGAAGGCGGCGACAAGGCGCAGATGGACTCGGCGCGCGAGCGGCTGACGGCGGCTTCGCACAAGCTGGCGGAGCAGATGTATAAAGCTACGCAAGCAACGCCGGGAGCGGCAGCGGGAGCGGGCCCGACTGATGGAGGGGGCGCGGCTTCTGGTGTGAACGGCGGAGGGCAGAAGAAGGACGAAGGCGTGATCGACGCAGAGTACGTGGATGTTGAGGACAAGAAGTAAAGTCGCTTCTAGCTTCTAGCTGCTGGCTCGGGGGCGCGATGAGCGCCCCCATTTGCATCTTAATAATGAGTTGCTTGACCTGGGGACTGGGAAAGAGGAAAACGAATTGAAATTTGAAGTCAACGGACAGATGTTTTTCGTGAATTTTGTGCCGGAAGAGGGGCGGTGGTATTGCTACGCGCCTACGGATACGGGAGTGCAGCGGATTCCGGTGTCGATGGACGCGGCACCGTTTGAGGCGTTCACCGTCGATGTGGACGAGCAGGCGAAGGAAGTAGTGAATTAACTTGTGAGGTAGGGATCCTTCGACTCCACGCGGCCCTCGGCTTTGCCGAGGGCCGTGCTACGCTCAGGATGACAAGCCTTCAGTGAGCTGTGGGCTCCCAATTAGAAGATGGCCACTCAAACTAAAGATTATTACGGCGTACTTGGGGTAAAGAAGTCCGCCTCAACCGACGACATTCGCAAGGCGTTCCGCAAGCTTGCGCGCAAGTATCATCCTGACGTCAATCCTGGGGACAAGTCGGCGGAGGAGAAATTCAAAACGCTTTCCGAGGCTAACGATGTTCTCAGCGATCCGAAGAAGCGGAAGATTTACGACCAGCTGGGATTTTATTCGGACAATATCGATCCAGCTACGGCGGATGCTTATGCGCGTGGCGGCGGACAGCCGGGGGCGGGGCCGGCGGATTTTGGTGGAGGTTTTTCGGGAGGTCGCGCTGGCGGGCCGAGCAACGTTGATTTTGGCGGGTTTGATTTTTCTGATTTGTTTGAAGGCGCGCGCGGCGGCGGACGGAAAAGCTCCAGCAGTTCGAGCGGATCTAGCGGCGGCTTTCGCGATATTTTCTCGAATATTTTCACCGGCGGCGGGCGCGGCGATAGCGTCGACGTGGGACCGGAGACGGGAAGCGATCTCGAGTATCAGGTTAATGTGCCGTTCTGGACGGCGATCCGCGGCGGCGTGATGAAGTTGAACATCGCGCGACGCGATGTTTGCGGAAACTGCCACGGGAACGGATATGTGGAGGCGCCGGGGCAATGTCCGCAATGCCATGGCAAGGGAACGATTGAGCAGACGGGCGGACGAATGAAGTTTAATGTCACGTGCCCGCGCTGTCATGGGACGGGAAAGAATATTTCGACTTGCCCGGTGTGCCACGGTGAAGGCACGATCGAGCGGACGGATCCGCTGGAGATTCGGATCAAGGCGGGAACGCGCGACGGGCAGCGCATACGGATTGCGGGCAAGGGCAATGCCGGACTGCGCGGCGGACCGGGCGGCGACCTTTATGTGATTATCCGGATCGATGAGCATCCGCTGTTTCGGCGGGAGGGCGACGACATTCAGATCATCGTGCCGGTTACAGCGGTCGAGGCGGCTTTGGGATCGAAGATCGAAGTGCCGACGATCGATGGACGCAGCATGCTGAAGATTCCTCCGGGTACTCAATCGGGACAGAAGCTGCGACTGCGTGAGAAGGGTGTGCCTTCGGCCACGAAGGACGGCGTGCGTGGGGATGAGATTGTCGAGGTGAAGATCACTGTACCCATGCCTCGGGATGAGAAGACTAAGGAGTTGCTGCGGGAGTTGGCCAAGCTCAATCCTGAGGACCCTCGGGAAGAGCTGTGGAAACAAGTCTGATGCGCAGAATGTAGATTGGTTCGTTTTTACCCCTCCAATCCCTTCGCTTTTGGATGTTGACGGCGTCAACAAAATACTTGACTAAGTCAACTACTATCAGCGATGGTGTATTCATGGCTACCACTCCCCTAACTCCTCCTTTTAATATTCCTGAACAGCCCGCTCTGCGTATGCGCCGGTTTAATCGCTTCTACACCCGGCAGATCGGACTGCTCAATGAAGGTTTGCTGAACAGCCCGTTCTCGCTGACGGAAGTGCGCACGCTCTATGAACTGGCTCACCGCGAGCGTTCGACCGCGGTCGAATTGTGCAAAGAGCTTGGTCTGGATGCGGGATATTTGAGCCGCATACTGCGCAAGTTCGAGAAGCAGGGATTGATTGAGAAGAATGTCTCGAGTCGAGACGGCCGCCAGAGCCTGCTCAGCCTCACCCAGAAGGGCAGAAGAGTTTTCCACCCATTGGAGGCTCGATCAACCGAGCAGGTGAGTTTGATCATCGGTAAACTACTGCCCGCGCAGCGGGAAAATCTCGTGAGCGCCATGCAAACGATCGAGTCGATACTGGCTCCTGGCAGCGCGGAAGGAAAGAGTGCCGATGGAAAGAGCACGGGACGAGCTTATGTGCTGCGATCACATCGGCCGGGGGACATGGGGTGGGTCGTGTATCGACACGGCTTTCTTTATTCGCAGGAATACCGATACGATGAGCGATTCGAGGCTCTGGTCGCTGGGATCGTGGCCGAGTTTGTCGAAAAGCTGAATCCGGCCCGTGAGCACTGCTGGCTTGCGGAGAGCCAGGGCCAGATAGTCGGCTCGGTTTTTCTGGTAGAGAAATCGAAAACTGTGTCCAAGCTGCGTTTGCTGCTGGTCGAACCTTCGGCTCGAGGCATGGGGATTGGCAAACGACTGGTGGCCGAGTGCATACACTTTGCGCGGAAGGCCGGCTACAAGACCATGATGCTCTGGACGCAGAGCGAACTCACTGCGGCGCGCAAAATCTACCAGGGCGCTGGATTTCAGCTAGTGGGCGAGAAGACGCATGATAGTTGGGGGCGCAAGAATCTGGTGGCCGAAACCTGGAAGCTAAAGCTTTGATTGGCTGTCCGCTTGAAGTGGGGGCTCATGGCCTACAATGGTGCACGAACCGCCAAATCCGGAGGATGAATGGCGTCGGCAGATGCGGCTTCGATTGCACCGTCATTGTCGTTGCCTCTTCGCGTCGAGGGAGTGGTCAAGCGCTTTGGCGGGTTGACGGCGGTGAACGGCGTTAGCTTGGAGTTGAAAGCTGGGGAGTGCCTGGGATTGCTCGGCCCGAATGGCGCCGGGAAAAGCACGCTGATTCGCAGCGTTGTCGGACGCGTTATTCCGGACGCGGGGACGGTTTCGGTGTTTGGCGCGCGTGCGGACTCGACCGGCGCGCGCGAGGCGCTGGGATGGATTCCGCAGGAGTTGGCGCTTTATCCGAAGCTCACTTGTCGTGAGAATCTGGAAGCGTTTGGCCTGTATCACGGTCTTCGCGGGGCCGCGCTGAAGTCAGCGGTGGAGTGGTGCCTCGAGTGGGCGTCGCTCACTGACCGCGCGCTGGAGCCGGTGCTGCACCTATCGGGAGGAATGAAACGGCGGCTGAATATGGCCGCCGGACTCATCCACCGGCCGAAGTTGATTCTGATGGACGAGCCTACGGTAGGAGTCGATCCGCAATCGCGCAACCGCATTTTTGAGATGATCGAGGCGCTGCGCGACGAAGGCGTGTCGATGTTGTACACGACGCATTACATGGAAGAGGCGGAGCGGTTGTGCGACCGCATCGCGGTGATCGATCATGGGCGCATTATTGCGCTCGGAACCAAGGATGAACTGGTGCAGAATGCTTTTGCCTCGCGCAGTGAGGTGGTGGTGCGATTCGCAAAGATCGGCGATGGCGTCGACGGCTGGGTGAAAGAGCAGGCTGGCGTGCTCGAAGACGGGACGGCGCGGTTCACCATCGAGCATGCCAATGAAGTTGCCGCATTGCTCGACGCCGCGGGCAAGGCTGGACATGAGCTGGCGGACATTTCGCTGCGCAAACCTAATCTCGAATCCGTTTTTCTGCAGCTGACTGGAAGGGAGTTGCGCGATTGATCCTGCCGATTGTCAGGACTGGCTTGATCGCGCTTCGCCGCGACCGTGGAGCTTTTGCGCTGAGTTTCGTGCTGCCGATCGCGTTCTTCTCCATCTTCGCGGTGATCTTTGGAGGGCATCGAGACAGCACGCCTAAAGTTAAGGTGGTTGTGGTTGACGAAGACCACAGCACGGCTTCGCAGAGGTTGATTCGGGGGTTGGAGCGGGAAGGCTCGCTGGCGGTGAAAAAGAAGCCTGCCGCGAAAGACGGTGTGGAGCAGGCCGACTACACGGCCGCTACGGCGGAGGCTGCGGTCAAGGATGGCACGGCGCCGGTGGCTTTGATTATTCCTCACGGGTTCGGGGAGAACCCGATTTCGTTTGGCGCGCCGGGCGAGAATCGACCGACGATCCAGTTGCTGAAAGACAGCAGCGATTTGATTGCGGCTCAGGTCGTCACGGGACTTCTCCAGGAAGTCGCGATGACAGCGATGCCGGATGTGATGGCGGAGCAGGGATCGAAATATCTGGATCGGTTCGCTGGGGGATTTACTCCGGAGCAGCGGAAGCGGATTGACGACGGCATGGCCGCTCTGCGCCGGCTGGAGAGCTCGGACGACCAGTCGAGCGCATCGGGCGACTCGAATCGCGGCATGCCGGTGGCAGTGATCTCCCGCGATGTGGTTGGGGAAAACAAGAACAACCCGATGGTGTCTTTTTATGCGGCGGCGATCGGGGTCATGTTCCTGCTTTTCACGGCCAGCGGCGCGAGCGGCTCGTTGTTGGACGAGGCGGAAAGTGGGACGCTGGACCGGGTGCTGAGTTCGCGGGTCACCATGGGAAATCTGCTGGCGGGAAAGCTGCTTTACAGCATGTTGCTGGCGTTTTCGCAACTGGTCGTCATGTTTATATGGGCCTGGCTGGTTTTCAAAATTGACTTTCTTCCACACATTCCTGGGTTTGTGGTGATGGGCGTAGCGACCGCCTTTGCGGTGGGCGCGTTCGGCATGTTGCTGGCCAGCATTTGCCGCACGCGCGCACAACTGGGTCCGCTATCGACGCTGGTCATACTGCTGATGTCATCGATTGGGGGCAGCATGTTTCCGCGATATTTTATGTCGGAAGCGATGCAGAAGGCGGGGTTGCTGACGATCAACGCGTGGGCCATCGACGGCTTTACGAAAGTTTTCTGGCGCGATGAGCCGATTTCGCATCTCTGGCCGCAGGTGCTCGTGCTGCTGGGCATCGGCGTCGTGCTATGGGGCGTCGCCCGGCGGCTGGCTAGACGGTGGGAATACTCGTAGACCGCGGCGAGAACCTCTCGCGCGGGAAAGTTTGTCCGCTCCATTACTCCTGACAAAAAAATTGCAAAAATTTTCTTGCATCTGTGGAAAATTCCCGTAATCTCACACATGCGAACTAACTTCGCCGAATGTCCGGGAATCGCTTTTACCCGGGAGCCGCGAGAGCGAAACAAGGGAGACGCGGTGGTGAGAGTGAGTCGCTTGAGGAGGAAGCCATAGAAATTGGCAACAGCTACCGCACGCCCTAACCTTTCGCAGACTGGCTTGAACTCTGCCACGACTTCCCGAGTCGCCCCTCCGGTCGCTTCTCAAAACGACAAGACTAAGAAGAAATCTATCCGGCTGACGCTTTGGCCGCTGGTGGCCGCGACCTTTTTTATGGTGTCGGGCGGAACCTACGGGACCGAAGACATCGTGCATGGCGCGGGTTATGGCAAAGCGATTCTCATTCTGCTGCTGACGCCGCTGCTCTGGAGTCTGCCGACCGCGTTCATGATTGGCGAACTTTCGAGCGCTCTGCCCTTTGAGGGCGGATACTACGCGTGGGTGCGGCGCGCGATGGGAAATTTCTGGGGATTTCAGGAAGCGTGGTTGTCGCTGGTCGCGTCGATTTTCGATATGGCGATTTATCCGACGCTGTTTGTCGCTTATCTCACGCGGATGTTTCCCTGGTTTCAGGAGAATCATCGTGGCGTGGCGGTGGCGCTCGGGGTGGTGATTGCGTGCGCGGCCCTCAATATTATGGGCGTGAAGGTCGTCTCGACGACTTCGCTGTGGCTGTTCTTTTTGTTGTCGGCGCCGTTTGCGGCGATTTGTTTGCTGGCTCCGTTCAAGTTTCACGCGCTGGCGAATGCGGTGACCAAGCCGACTACTTCGAATGTCGATATTCTGGGCGGTCTGCTCATCTGCATGTGGAACTACATGGGATGGGACAACGCTTCGACCATTGCGGCTGAGGTCGAGAGGCCGCAGCGGACTTATCCGCGCGCCATGCTGTGGGCGGTGGCGATTGTCGCGGCTAGCTACGTGCTGCCGTTCGCGGCGATGTGGATTACAGGGCTTCCGGCTTCGGCCTGGGAGACGGGCGCTTGGGCTGACATTGCGCAGTTGATGGGCGGGCCGGTGCTGCGGATCGCGCTGGTGGCGGGCGGGATGATGAGCGGATTTGGCATGTTCAATGCGCTGGTCATGAGCTATTCGCGGCTTCCGCTGGCTATGGCACAGGATGGGATGCTGCCGAAAGTGTTTGGCAAGCTGCATCCGAAATCGCGCGCGCCGTGGGTCGCTATCTTGGCCTTGGCTGTGGGATGGGGATTGGCTTTGAATCTTGGCTTCGAACGGCTCGTGACTCTCGACATCATGATTTATGGCGTGAGTCTAACGCTGGAATTTGTGGCGCTGATTGCGCTGCGCATTCGCGAACCGGAATTGAAGCGTCCGTTTCGCGTTCCAGGCGGGCTGTTTGGAGCGATTGCGGTGGGGATTCCTCCGACATTGCTGCTCGGATTTGCGGTCGTGAACAGCGAGCATGAGGCGATCCTCGGGATGAGCGCATTCTGGTTTGGGCTGATCCTGATGGGAGCGGGCGTGGTCGCCTACGCGATCAACCACGCGCTGAAACCGGCGGGCTGGGCTCGGCCGGAGCCGAAGCCGGAGTTGGCGGCGTAAGACTTCGGGAGCGTTTAGCTTGGAGACGGGCCTGTCCCGTGTCTTTTTTTTTCGCTCGAAGAAGAACTTTAGGAGTGGCTACTGCCAATCGCCAGATGGGAGCGTCTGGCTTCCGTCCACAAGTGGTTTGCCGTAAGCATCAAAGATCTCTGATAAACGGCGGATCTCACTATTAAGCCAGTCGTCAAGAGTTGGCCATGAGGAATATGGCTCCTTTTCCTCTCTTCGGAATACGAAGATGCCGAGGCTGTCGCGGTCGATACAGACGCCCGACCCATCGAATCCGTAGCCACCGATTTTCAGGAATTTGTCGCGGTCAGGGGGCGGCCAACTTCGGTTTTCAAGTTCGATATTGAATGGTTGAAGCGAAAACGAATCAGCTCGATGAAGTAGTTGGCCCTTGCGCACCACGCCAAACAGACTCAGTGCGCCTGAGAAAAGTACGGCGCCGTTGTACCGCGCGAGGAACTGGAGAAAAGGCGCTGGTATTTTCATATTGGTGCCGACGTTCGACAATACCTCCGGTGGTGCAGGTTTGAAAATGATGTTTAAATATGCTTCCGGCGCGATCCAAGGTACGTGAGTCTGAAAGAATGCGACGTCACTCTCGTGATCGTTAACCTCGCGGAATTTGTTGATTAGACTCGGCAAGTCGATCATGAACCTTATCCCTTAAGGCCGGACGCTATTTCTGATTAGCTGACTTTCGTCGATCAAGTATATCCACAGCCAATTAGTGAAAGTGGCGCTCATACACAGAATGCCGGAAAAATGGTGTATCATATTTCCATGGGCAGAACCAACATTGAGATCAACGACCAGCTCATTCGTCAGGCGAGAAAGCTTACTCGGTTGAAAACAAAGCGCCAGATTGTCGACAAAGCCCTTGAACTGTTGGTTCGTACCGAAACCCGCAAAGGCATCCTCGCCTACTTTGGAACCGATATCTGGCAAGGAGACTTGAAGGCATCGCGGAGAAACCGGGTGTGATCCTCGTCGATAGCTCGGTCTGGATCGATTCCTTCAAGTCACATTCCGGTCCCGCCGGAGTCGAACTCCGAAGAATGATCGAAGAAAGCGAACCTTTTGTTCTGACCGGGATTGTCATCGCGGAAGTTTTGCAAGGACTGACTCGCGATGCGGCGCACATCGAACGCTTCCTCGCCCAATGGGATCTCATTGAGCCTAAGGGATTCGAGACTTATCGAAGAGCTGCCTCTGTCTACCGCGAAGCGCGAGCAGAAGGGATCACACTCAGTACGATCGACACTCTCATCGCTTCCATAGCACTCGACCACAGAGCGAGCGTGTTTACCCTTGATCAGGATTTCACAAGAATCGCGCGTTTAACGAAACTGAAATTGTATGCGTTCTGAGTTGCGATGTTGATTCTAAAAAGCGCTCACTTCACTGAATTGTAGGGTAGATTTGCAAGGAGCGTCACCCATGACCAAGCGTAAATCCAAAGGCGCGTACATGATCTCGGCGGTGGCGGAGATGTATGAGATTCATCCGCAGACTTTGCGGCTTTATGAGCGCGAGGGGCTGCTCAAGCCTAGCCGCACTGAGGGCAATACGCGGCTTTATACGGATGAGGATTTGCAGCGACTGGAGTTTATTCTGTCGCTGGCGCGCGATCTGGGAGTGAATATCAGCGGGATCGCGATTATTCTGCAGATGCGCGAACGCATGGAAGAGATGCAGCACCAGATACAGGATTTTGTGCAGTACATACAGCATGAGGTACTGGCGCGGGCCTCGGCAGCGGCTGATCCGGCGAAGGGCGCGATGGTGCCTTTGCGGCGGCCGCTGGTGCCGACGGTGGATTCCTCCCGCCGCAAATAGGCACCTTTTCCCTCCTTATTTTTCCTGGTGTTGGCAAATTCTCTTACCACTCGGTTCACAGGGCAGACCGGGAAATTCCACGAGGGAATGCTGGCTGGAATTTACTGAAATTTCATCTTCGCGCAACCAATCGCCTCTTGGTTGAGACTAAGGTCTTGCCATGACGTTCTGAAAATGTTCCGGGGGCCCGCAGTGCACGTGCTTCGTCGGCAACCGACCGGACGAATGCCACTTTGCATGACAAGAAAATCAAACTAACGATCGAGGCGGGATCTTTTGGTGGTTCGGCGGTGCTGCATTGCCAGGGGCGAATCATTTTTCAAGGGGAGGCTCGCGAGCTCTGTGGCATTGTCGCCGAGGTGTTGCCAACTGCGCGGCGGATGGTGGTGGATTTGGCCGGCGTCGATTCGGTGGACAGTGGCGGGTTGGGGGAGTTAGTGCTGACTCACATGTGGGCGGAGGCGGCTGGGTATTCACTGAAGTTTGCCAGCCCTAAGAGATCGTTGCGGCAGCTCTTCGAAATCACGAATCTGGTGGCGGTGTTTGACGTCTATGGCAGCGTTCCCGAGGCCATGGCGGCGATGGTGCAGGAAGAAATTCATTCGGCTTAAGTTCACTTTGCTTTGGCAGATGAAAGCAATAAGCTTTACCACAGAGGACACGGGGTTGCGCAGGGGAAATTCCACGCGACCCGCTAGTCTATTTCCGTACCTCTAATTCTCCATCGGCGTTACTTTTCCCGTTGAAAGCGATAGCGGCCACCGCGCTCTTTGGCGGCTTGCTCGGCTACTTTCAGGAATGCTCTCCCAGCGTGCGAGAGGGCGGATTCCTGCCGGTAGACGAGGCGCAGCTTGCGCTGAAAACGCAGGTCGCGGACGGGGACGCGGACCAATTCGCCGCGGCTGATCTCGCTCTCCACGCTGATCTCTGGCACCAGCGCCACTCCTTTGCCCATGCTGACGAAACGTGTGATGGCTTGCAGGGTGGGGAGCTCGACGTCCATGTGTAGCGGCGTCTTGTGGCGTCGGAAGGCCTCGATTACCTTTTCGCGATAGGGTGAGGCGACGATGTGAGCGATGAAAGACTCGGCGCCTAGTTGGCGAATGCTGACTTCTCCAGCGGAAGCGAGCGGATGGCCGGGAGGAACGACGAAAACCAATTCGTCGAGGTAAACGACGGCCGAGCGTAATTGTGGTTCTTGGGGATCGTAGGAAAGGACGCCAAGTTCGACGTTGTGTTTGAGCACGTCGTCGGGAATGTGGCTGCCGAGCGAGCGGCGGACTGTGATTTTGATGGTGGGATGGAGGCGGCGGAATTCTCCTAAGACGGGCAGCAGGTAAAGCGCGGTGAATTCATTGGCGGCGATGGCCAATTGGCCCTTTTGTAATTCGCGCATCTCGACTAAGGCGGTGTGGGCGTCTTGCCGGAGATTGAGCAGTTTTTCGGCGTATTCCTGGAGAACACGTCCGGCGTCGGTGAGCACTCCGTCACGCGAGGAACGGTCAAAAAGAGGCTCGCCGATGTCTAGTTCGAGCTTGCGGATGGTCTGGCTGACGGCGGATTGGGTGCGAAACAGTTTTTCGGCGGCTCTGGAGAAACGGCGTTCGCGAGCGACGGTGAGAAAGACTTCGAGTTGGGAAAGGTCCATGGGGATGGCCTCAGGGTTTAGGTAGCAGATCACGGGTTACAGTTGACAGCAAATTCAGGATATTAAGACTTGACGCTTCCCGTCTCGCACGCGCGATTTTCACCTTTATCAATTCGACACACTTCATTAGTAGGCCTAATACTATCGTAGATTCTAATGGTTTGTTAAAGATAATAACCTTTTCTTTCTATCGTTCTGGCCGATAGAGTTTAAGGAGCAATCAGACACTTCGGAGGAACAAGATTGATGGATCGCCCGCGCATCACTATTTTCGACACCACGCTCCGTGACGGCGAACAGTCGCCGGGATGCAGTATGAATGTGCAGGAAAAGGTGCGTTTGGCTCAGCGACTCGACCGTCTCGGTGTCGACGTGATCGAGGCTGGATTTCCGATTGCTTCCGACGGTGATTTTGAGGCGGTGCAGCGCATCGCGGCTACCGTGCGGCGGCCGATCATCGCGGGGCTGGCTCGCGCTTGCAAGGGCGACGTTGACCGCGCGTGGCAGGCGCTGCAAGGGGCGGCGCATCCGCGCATACATATTTTTCTGGCGACCTCAGACATTCATTTGCAATACAAGCTGCGGATCACAAGGGAGCAATGTCTGGCGCAGGCGCGGGAGGCGGTCGCACATGGGAAATCGTTGTGCGCCGACGTGGAATTCTCACCTGAGGATGCTACCCGCACCGATGTGACGTTTCTTTGCCAGGTAGTCGAGGCGGTCATTGCGGCCGGGGCGACCACTGTCAATATTCCCGACACGGTCGGTTACAGCATGCCGGAGGAATATGGGCAGCTCATTCGGACGCTGCAAGAAAAGGTGGCGGGAATCGAAAAGGTAACGATCTCGACGCACTGCCACAACGATCTTGGTTTAGCGGTTGCGAACTCGCTGGCGGGAGTGCAACAGGGTGCGCGGCAGGTGGAGTGCACGATCAACGGGATTGGCGAGCGGGCGGGGAATGCTTCGCTCGAAGAGATCGTGATGGCGATGCGGGTACGGCGCGATCGTTATCCTTACGAAAACGCGGTCGCGAGCGAGCACCTCTTTGCCGCAAGCCAGATGCTGGCGGAGATCACGCGGGTTCCGGTGCAACCAAATAAGGCGATCACCGGGCGCAATGCGTTTGCGCACGAGGCCGGAATTCACCAGGATGGAATGCTGAAGAATCCGCTAACCTATGAAATCATGACGCCGCAGTCGGTGGGCGTACCGGATTCGCGACTCGTGCTGGGTAAGCACTCGGGGCGGCACGCGCTGGCTCTGCGCTGCGAACAACTCGGGCATCAGTTTGAACGGCGAGAGCTCGACGAGATTTACCGGCGGTTTGTGGTGCTGGCGGACCGTATCAAGAAGGTTCAGGATGGGCATTTGCTGGAACTTATCCACGACGTGGTGGAAGGCAACGCTAGTAATGGCAGCGGCGTCAGTAGCACGGGCAAGAAATTTCCGCCCGCCACGGCTTCCTTGCCTCTGCCTCGCGCGGCCGCTGCGGCAGCTAATTCCGGCGACGCACATATAGCCCAAGTAGCAGGGAGTGTCGGGCAGGCGACGGTAAAGATTCCCTTCAGCGATCATCATGGTGAGCAGGAAGATTATCTTTGGGGTGTTTAGTACTGCGAGTGTTTGATTTTTCAATACTGGAATCGCCCTCAAAGTAAACAGTATGTAAAACCTGCCCGAACGGGCTACTACTGCGTCTTTTCCTCGTTTATCATATCGATTCATTCTGTCGCCAGATGCTTCTAATTTCTGTGACGGTTAACACCCGCCAGCAGATAATTACGTTCGCGCGCGCTGGCGTTTCTTGACGCATCTAATCTCCGGTGCTGCCGTAATAATTGCGCCGAATCAGGTATTCTCTGATTCCATCCTTTGGGAAATCAGCGAGGGCCCCATGCAACTCCGCGTCACTGCACTGCCCGGCGATGGAATCGGTCCTGAAGTTACATCCCAGGGCATTTGCGTACTGGAAGAAGTGGCGAGTGGTTTTGGCCACGATCTGGAGCTTGACGAAAAAGAAATTGGCGGAGTCGCGCTGGCAAAATACGGGAATCCCTTGCCGGACGCCACCATTCAGGCTTGTCTTGCATCGCAAGCCGTGTTGCTTGGAGCCGTGGGGAGTCCGGCGTTCGATCAGAATCCTCGCGAACTTCGCCCGGAAGCTGGACTGTTGCGCCTGCGGCAAGAACTGGGAGCTTTCGCCAATCTTCGTCCAGCGGTGTATTATCCAGCGCTCGCCGCCTGCTCGCCACTCCGGGAAGAGATCGTCAAGGGCACCGATATTCTCATCGTGCGGGAGTTGCTAGGGGGATTGTATTTCGGCCAACCTCGCTCCATTGAGGGCAATCGCGGCAAGCGCCATGCGTTGAACACGATGCGTTACAGCGAGGCGGAGATCGATCGGATCGCTCGCGTCGCGTTTCAACTTGCGCTTACCCGACGGCGGCGGCTGCTTTCGGTCGACAAATCGAATGTTCTGGAGTGCTCACGCCTTTGGCGTGAAGTCGTAATCAGTGTTGCCCACGACTTTCCCGGCGTCGATCTCTCGCACATGTACGTGGACTCGGCTGCCATGTCGCTGGCCCTCAAGCCAACCGAATTTGACGTCATCCTCACGGAGAATATGTTTGGCGATATTCTTTCCGATCAGGCGGGCGGGGTTGTTGGATCGCTCGGGCTGCTCGCCTCGGCCAGCCTAGGAGGAGCGGTGGGGCTCTATGAGCCGGTGCACGGTTCGGCACCGGACATTGCCGGTCGGGGCATTGCCAATCCGTTGGGTGCCATTCTTTCGGTTGCGCTTATGCTGCGCCATACTTTTCATCTGCATAAGGAAGCCGAGTGCGTGGAGGCCGGGGTTACGTCGACGCTGATGGGGGGCTTCCGCACGCGGGACATCGCGCGGAACGAGGAGCGGGTCGTTTCAACTGAGGAAATGGGTGGCCAGATTGCGGAGTTCGTCCGGTTGGCTGCTGGGACGGGCGGACGAGCCGCCTCGTGAGATCTCAAGAGTTTGTGCGGCAACTGCGGCGTTAAATCTCACATTTTTTCCGTCGAGGGCACTGCGTCCGCGGCGTAATCGCCGGCGATCGCATACCAGCGGATTCTTATCACTTCCAGGAACATGCGCAGTCCGTCGCGGAATGGATGCAGGCGCGTTCCCTCGCTGTGCGCCCAGAGAACCGGAACTTCTTCGACGCGCAAGCCGGCGCGGCGCGCTAGAAAAAGAATCTCGGGATCGAAGCCCCAGCGTTCAATTCTCTGTAAGGGAAAAATGCGCTGGGCGGCATCGCGGCGAAAGGCTTTGAATCCGCATTGCGTATCGGCGAAACGCAAGCCTAGAAGTATGCGCAGCGCTAAATTGTAGATGCGTCCGAAAGCCTGGCGATAGAGGGGCTGGCGTTCGGTCTGCAATTCGGCACGGAGCCAGCGCGAGCCGATGGCGATGTCTGCCCCTTGAGCAATCGCGTCGAAGAGTTTCTGCGCTTCGGTTATGGGCGAGGAAAGATCGGCGTCGGAAAACAGGCAAATGTCGCCGCGGGCATGCAACATGCCGTTGCGCACACTGAAACCTTTGCCGCGGTTGCCGGGGTTTTCGACGAGAAGAACCTGCGGATGCAACTTGCCATATTCACGCACAATTTGAGCTGTGTCGTCGGTCGAGCCGTCGTTGACCACCAAAATTTCAGCATCCCAGTTTTGTTCCTGAATGTGGCGCAGAAGAGCGTGAAGCGTCGGTTGCAGGCGCACGCTTTCGTTGTAAGCGGGAATCACAATCGAGTAGGTCAATAGTTCATCCGTGAGAGAAATTGCGGCGTTGAATCATCGGTGATCGGGTGATTGAAAATCAAAACCCTCGCACTTAAATTTACATGATCCGATGACCCGATCGTAGAGGATGTAAATAACTAAGCCACTTGCTGGCGCTTGTCGAGCATGCCGAAGAATTCCGAGACTAACTCTTCATCCCAGAGACCGCTGCTAGCTTCGGCGCGCATGGTCGCGGCAGCCTGATCGTGGCTGAGCGCCGCCTTATATGGGCGCGCGGTGCGCAGGGCATCGTAGATATCTACGACCTGCAAAATGCGCGGCAACAGGGGGATCTCGCCGCTGCGCAAACCGTCGGGATAGCCGCTGCCGTCGGAGTGCTCGTGATGGTTGCGAATGATCGGAAGCACCAAGCGCAACGACTTCAGCGGACGGCAAATCGATTCGCCGGTGACGGGATGCTGCTTCATAATCTGCCACTCCGCTGGAGTCAGATCGCTTCCCTTCTTCAGAATTTCATCGGGCACGGCGATTTTTCCCAGATCGTGCAGGTAACCGCCGCGGCTGAGGGCGACAATCGACTCTTCACCCACGCCGAGAAAGCGCCCAAGATCGGTGGCATTGCGCGCCAGTCGCTCGCAATGGCCCTCGGTATAAGGGTCGCGCGCCTCGACGCTCAAGCCCAGGGTGCACAGAACCGAATCGGCGGTTTCCAGTTCGTCGGTGAATTCCTTCAACTTGAGCAGCGAATTTACGCGTGCGAACAATTCCTCGGAGTAGATGGGCTTGGTCAGAAAATCGTCGGCTCCGGCCTCGATGCCCTTGAGGCGATCTTCGCGAGCACTGAGGCCGGTGATCATTACGATGGGAATGAGGCGCGTCTTCGAATCGTCTTTGAGCTCGCGGCATAGTTCGTAGCCGGTCTTGCCGGGCATGATTACGTCGAGCAAAATGAGGTCGGGAGGTTCGCGGCGAATTTCAGCCTCGGCGGCAGCGGCATTCTGCACGGCAGTCGTGTTGTAGCCGCGGCTCGACAGCAATTCCTTGAGCAGGGCGGCATTGACGGCATTGTCGTCAACGACGAGGATCGACTGCTTGCGGCGTCCCACCAGTAGATCGCCCATACAGGCATAAGAACTCGATTGCGGAGAAAAAGTTGTCCGGCGCTCTCGCGGAGGGTAAACCATGGCTTCACTCGCTTCCTGGGTAGCGGTGCACGTTGCTGTGGTTTTAGTTTCCCACACTGGCCTGAACTGCGCCAGCGCCTTGGGGAGCAACGCCACCGGGCTCTCGGCTGATTTGGGCGAACGGCATTACCACAGGGAGAACAGAGGACCGCGGGGTCAACTCAAGGGACCTTTATGATTCTGGCTGGGCCAGGGATCGCCTCGAAACTGAACATTTTCGATGTTCAGGCATCATGGCGGCGATCTCGAATGTGATGGCAATCTCTCAGCATGGTGCGGAAATTCTCGACGATATGCCTTTTGATGTTTGTGATGGTCTGCATACTTGGGGGCCGATGCGAAGCGGTTGCGAAACTGCATGTCATCACTTTTGGGAAATGGATTTCTGTTAAATGGCCGAATGCTACCGGACAAAAGCTAATCGACTTGAAAGTGCGTCCGTTGTTTGTGGATACGCGGCTGAAGGAATACACGATCGGAAATCCGCATGAAATTACGGACCGCCTATTTGTGGTGCGGCGCGCATTTCGAGTGAATGATGCTTTGCCGGGTGAAAATGCTGACGGCAAGAGCTATGGCGCCCATTGGCAGTGGCAACGCGGCGGATGGTTGCTGGTCGACCGCCTCACCGGACGGGTCTCTCAGCTCAACCTGCCCGAGTTTGATCCGTTCTATTCGATGGCGAGTTGGTATCGTGATTACGTCGCGTATTGCGGAGTGTCGGAGGATGGCAAGAAACTTTACGCGGTTGTGTTTCAGGTTGGGCGGCGGAAGGCGATCTTGAAAAAGGATGCGGGGGCGCCGAGCGCGGGCGACGATCCCGACTCCGAGTGCCCGGCACCGACTTGGGAGCGCGCGCCTGTGCGCGTGACTTTTCAACATGGGGACGAGCCTAAACTTGTCTTTTCTATACGCAGCCGGGTGGTTGATGTGGTGAACGACGCAGAGGAGCCGGAAGAGTAGTTGTCAGTCGATCGCCGTTTGCAAGTTTACATGCCGGGATACTTGCCAAAGAACATCAACAGAAGATCGATCGTGTCGCTCACTCCATGCGCGATGATGGGCACGGCAAGGTTGCGGTTTGTCCGAAGATAGATGATTCCGAGCAATAGTCCCATTAGGCCCTCGTCGATTATGCCGGTCAGTCCCTGGTAGGCGTGGGCGAGGCCAAAGGCGAAGTGGACCGCGATCAGGCTGATGAGCCAGGCACGGCGCGTGCGATTGAACAGGTCGGCGACACGATTCATGAGGTAGCCGCGATAAACCATTTCCTCGCCAAAGGCCGCGAGTGTCCAAGCTCCTAGTACGGCAAGCAGCGTCCACTTGAGACTGCCATGAAGGGCACGGAAGACTTCGAGGTCCGGCTGTTTGCCGAGCCATCCCACCAGAATCGGTTGGGTGATGAAGAGTTCGATTAATTCGAGCAACACTCCGGCGGCAACACCGAGCGCGATCGATGTCTTCCAGGTCCGATAGAGTTTGAGGCCGACGGCTCGCCAGCTCACCCTTCGGAGCCAAAGTGAGAGCCAACCAAACAACAGCAGAAAGGGAGTCTTGCTTAAGGGAATGAGATGGCGGGCATCAGCAACGAAAATCAGAGCCACGATGACCAACTCGCCGAGCACAAGCCACTTGCTCTGACGCCAGTTCGGCGCTGCGTTTTCCGGGCCCGAACTGGCGCTCTCCGGAATGGTTGCGCCCGACTCGGCGCGGTTTGTGGATTGAGTCATGATGATTTCCTGGTGAATTGACTGCCTCGCCGGTCAGCTTTTCGGGAGAGACAGTGATTTTCTGTACTGGCGCACGAACCAGATCGCTATGTAGGTGGTCAGCATGACGAGTGCGCCGCCTCCTATCCAGCCGATGGGGACGATCCACCAGCCCAGCAAATCTCGTCCGGTCGCGGGCACGCTGCCGAAGCCAAGTCGAAGCGAGATATCGAGCTCGCTGTTCGCTTGAGGGAAAATCCACAATCCCGCAGTGTGCGGATGAATTAACTTCAACGCCGCGACCAGCATGAGAACCGCGCCAACGAAATATCCGAGAAAGGAGCCGATTAGGACGAAGAAGCCGGCGATACTCAGGCTGGCCCAGTGAAACAAGCTCTTAAGGATACGCAGCGGCGACCGGCTGACCTCGGCTCGCGCTAGCACGTTGTCGGTCGTGTACTGGCCCGCCAACTCTTCGGGATCTCCCAGACCGGCCAACGCCGCTTCGACCGAGGCGATTGTTATTGGGCCGTCGGCCGCGGATTTATCCATGATGTGACTACGCAGTTCTTCGATAATCTCGTGGGCGTCTTCGTCGTTCAGGCCGCGCAAGCGCTGGCGTAACCTGCTCAGATAAGCTTCGATCTTCTTTTCTGCGTCGCTTGGCGCCTTTGGCTGAGCATTACCTGACATGGTTTTTATTTTCCCTTCACTATCGGCGCAAGCAGCCGGGTCATGCTGTGTGAAAACCGGGTCCACATCCCGGCCATCTCGCGGACTCGCTGGCGTCCGGCCGAGGTGAGCGCATAGTATTTGCGGGGATGGCCGGCATCGGATTCGACCCACTCGCTCTGCGCCAGACCCAGCGCCTTTAAACGGCTGAGCAGCGGATAAACGGTTCCCTCCGACACAATCAGATCGGAATCACTTTCCAGGCGGCGCAGGATTTCCAAGCCATAGAGCTTCCCCTCCCACAGCGACGCCAGAATCGCGAGTTCGAGGCAGCCTTTGCGGAGCTGGACTTCCCACTTGTCTGCGGTCTGGGGGTCGTGGGCCTCCGGTCGTTTCACGTCGATACTATGCAGTACAAGGTATCATGTTGTCAATCACGCAATCGAGCAATTTACATTCTTATGACATTTTTCTTGTGGGAGTTAATCTCCGGCAGCTTCGACCACGGCAGTTTCTTCTTTCGCGGCGCCGCGGGTTGAGACCTTGGCGCTGGTTACGAGTATCACCGAGGCGATGATGATCGCGCTGCCTGTGGCGATGTAGCGGTCGATGCGCTCGTGGAGGACCAGCCATCCGAGAAACATAGCCACCACCGGATTGACATAGGCGTAGGTAGAGACCTTGGACGTAGGAACATGCTGCAAAAGCCAGATATAGGCGGTGTATCCGATGAAGGAACCGCACACGACTAAGTAGAGAATCGCGGCCACTCCACGCAAGGTCCACGTGGCGCTGGACGGCTTTTCTATCACGAGTGCGAAGATCAGGTTCGCAATTCCTGCAAAAAACACTTGCCATGCGATGGCGCTGAAGGGATCGGCGGCGGCGGTCTGCCACTTTTTCGAGAGCACGGAACCGAATGCCCAACTTAAAGATCCTAGCTGTAAGGCGAGCGACCACCAGAGTTCGCGATGGCCTAGGGAACTGTCATGCCGGAGATCGGGAAGGATGAGCACGACTACGCCGACGATGCCGATCGCGAGACCGAGCTTGCCGCGCCGCGAGATGTGATGATCGCCAAGTAACAGGCTATCGAGCACGAGGAACCAGAGTGGCGTTACGGCGATCAGCAGCGCGGCCAGGCCAGTGGGGACTATCCGCTCGGCATAAGAGAGCGTGAGATTGCCGCCCAGGAGCAGCAGAATGCCGACTGCGGCAAAACGGCGGAGCTGGCCCAGCGAAAATTTGATGCGGCGTCCGGTCAAGGCACAGTAGGCGAGCATCGCGGTGCCGGCAATCAGGAAACGCGCGGCGCACATCAGGCCGGGAGGAATCTCTTCGACCGCGATGCCGATGCCCAGATAAGTGGAGCCCCAGAAAACGTAGACCAGCCCGAAGGCAAGAAGGATCTTCCATCGGCTGGCGGGTAGGGCGGCGCTCATAGGAAGTAAGAACCGGGAAAATTCAGAATATCAGAGCGGGCGCGGACAACTGATCGTCGGCCTCTCGGGTTATCTGGGCGCTCAGCATTCACATGCTCCTGGCGGTTGCCGAGCTCCGCCCGGCTGGGCAGGTGGGGCACCTGCCCCTACGTGGGATTGCTACGCGCCGTTTAGGAGGTTGCGGAGAACTGCTACTTCGGCTTTGATGCCTGAGCGGAGCGCCGGATCTACGTCGGGGGCGAAATAGGGCGAGTGATTGGAGGGGAGCATATTGCCGGACGCTTTGCTTTCGGCAAACTTCTGGGGGTCGGCGCCTCCGAGGCTCAGGTAGAGGGACGGAACGCCCTGCTCGATGAAGAAGGCATAGTCTTCCGACGGGGTGATGGGATCGGTGGTGATGACGTTGTCTTTTCCCAGGGCGGCTTCTAGCGGGGCTCGCAAGCGATCGGCGAGGTGAGGGTCGTTATAGACGGAGTCGGTCGATTCGTAGTGCTCGATGAGGGGTTCCTGCTGGGCTCCGCCGGCGACGGCTTCGGCCTTGGCGATGCGCGTGATTGCGGCCAGAACTTGCTTGCGCACTTCTGCTTTGTAAGTGCGGACGGTAAGGCCGAGTTCGGCCTGATCGGGAATGATGTTGTTTTTCGTGCCGGCGCGAATGTAGCCAACTGTGACTACGGCCATCTCCCCGGGTTTTACTTCGCGGGAGACGATGG
Organism: uncultured Acidobacteriaceae bacterium; assembly: GCA_963822025.1. Lineage (GTDB taxonomy): Bacteria > Acidobacteriota > Terriglobia > Terriglobales > Acidobacteriaceae > Acidiflorens. The sequence goes on from CAWGFW010000008.1 coordinate 279,508, forward strand.
TTTGCAGAGCGAGAACGGTGCGAGCGGCGATCACGATGGGATCGATGGTTGCCTGGGGCGCGGAACCGTGACCGCCTTTGCCATAGATCGTGATCCGCAAAGAATCGGCGTTCGTGTTGTAGATGCCGGGAGTGATGCCGATTTGACCGGCGGGAAGACCATTGCCGACATGGAGCGCGACTCCAACGTCTGGTTTCGGAAATCGCGTGAAGAGGCCGTCGGCGATCATGGCCTTGGCGCCAGATATGGTTTCTTCGGCGGGCTGGCCAATGAGCATGAGCGTGCCGTGCCATGTGTCTTTGCTGTGTGCCATGATTGCCGCTGTCGCTACGAGAGACGCCATGTGGAGATCGTGACCGCAGGCGTGCATGACGGGGACGTCGCGTCCGGAGTCGTCTTTGGTGTGCACTTTGCTGGCGTAGGGAAGACCAGTTTTCTCTTCTACGGGAAGGGCGTCGAGTTCAGTGCGAAGCATGACGGTGGGGCCGGCGCCATTTTTCAGAATGGCGACTACGCCAGTGCCGCCGACTCCTTCGGTGACTTCATAGCCCAGACCGCGCAGGCGAGCGGCGAGTTTGGCGGCGGTGTGGACTTCATGCGATGACAATTCGGGATTCTGATGAAGGTCGATGTATAAATCGTGGGCTGCGGGATAGACGGCATCGATTTCCTTAGCGGTTGGTGCCTGAGCGCAGGCATAGACAGTTAATGAAAAAAGAAGAAGAAGGCCTGACAATTTCATGATTCACCGATGATATGCGTCGGTGAGGGGCAGGGCAAGTTTGGGACGCTATTCGTCATTCGCTATTCGCAAAACAGGTCTCGCGAACAGCGAACGATGTGCCGCGCCTGTATCTAGTCGGCGTGTTGGCGATCGACTGACCAAATCGCCGCTGAGTCCTTTTCGAGCGGATAGAGGTGCACCATCCAATTGAAGATGATGGGATAAAACCGCCCTCCGTTCGCGTCGCATTCTTCCTTGGTGACGATGGAACCCTTCAGACCAAACTTGGGATTCGGTGCCATTGCTTCGCCCCTGTGGCCTTCCGGTGGGCGGCACAAATTCACATGTTCGTGCCACTGCGCGATACTCAACGGGATACGCTGGTTCAAATCGTCTTCGGTGAAGCGCTTCGGAGCCGTATACATCACGCCCGCCAGACGATAACCGTCGCCGACCTTTTCATAGAGAAGCGAGGTGGGGTGCTCGGGATTGAACGCGAATCTCGCTTCGATGGCGTAGCGGATGTTAGTGAAGTGATATTGCTTCTGGGGCACTTCCGGATGGAAGATTTTAAAGCCAGCGTCGAGGGCTACGTGGTAATCCTTGTACTTTTCCATCACGCTACGCGCTGTATCCGCGACTTTCTGAGCTTTTTCCGCATCGCCTGGCTGCGGAGTGCGAAGAGCGGTCATATGCATGTGCGGACCCATGTCCATGTGGTGGCCTTCCATGGAATGCATGGCGTGCATGTTCGCGTCGGTGTCTTCGCCGGATTCTTGCCCACCCATCTGCGACATATCGTGACCGGGCATGTTCATGCCCTTCATATCCTGCGAGGAATTTTGCTGCGCGAAGCAGAACGTTCCGGCCAGGCAAAGCAGAGCCAGCAGAGTTTTCATAGCGTCCCCACACCCCCTTTTATGGCAATTATATTAACCCTGCCTTAGCTGCGTAGTTGCGCGCAACTGGGATTTTCGAAGGGGTATTACGGCGGTAATTGGAAGAAGGTTGTGGCTAACTGCAGAACCCTCGCTTCGCTCGGGATGACAAAACAAACGGTAGTGGCTACCGGCGGGTACTAGTCAGCGTTACTCAGGCCCATGCTGGCTAGCACTTTAGCCGCCGCTTCGGTGCCGGAGCGAACGCAGTCGGGGACGCCGATACCGCTATAGCCGTTGCCGGCCAGCGCGAGAGTGGGCAGTTGCTGGCGAAGCGATTCGATGCGCTGCAGGCGCTCGAGATGGCCGACGGTGTATTGGGCCATCGCCGACTTCCATTTGTAGACGCGGGCGAAGAGGGGCTCAGCGATGAGGCCGATGATCTCGCGCAACTCACGGCGAACGATTTCGAGAATTTCTTCTTGGCTCGATTGGAGGATCTGCTCGTCACGCGCTCCGCCCAGGAAGCAGCGGACGATGGCGCGATTTTCGGGAGCGCGATGAGGGAATTTATTGTGGACGAACGTGGCAGCGAGCATGCGGCGGCCTTCGCTGCGCGGCACCAGGAATCCGAAGCCGGGGGGGAGCGAGCGGCGCACTTTTTCGTCGTAGCCTAGCGTAACCGTCACCGAGGAGCCGTATTGAATCCCGGCTAATTCCTGGGCGAGTTTTTCGTTCGAGCCTCGCAACACCGCAGCACCGGCTTGCGTTGGCGTCGCCATGATTACCGCATCGAAGCGATCGGTCTTATTGGAGGCACAGATAGTCCATGCGGCGCCGTCGTTTTGCGGGAGCATCGAGTCGACTGACGAGTTTGTTCTGAGGGCGCTTGCGTCGAGGCGAGCGACTAAGGCGTCGATCATCTGTTGCATGCCATCTTTTAGCGAGGTGAAAAGCGGGCGCGCGGGACCTTTGGAAGCGGCTTTGATTTTCTTGCGAGAGGCTAGCATGGCGCGGCCCAGGCTGCCGTATTGCGATTCCATATCGGCGAAGCGAGGGAGCACGGAGCGCACGCTTAATTGCGAGGCTTCGCCGCCGTAGACTCCGGAGAGCAAGGGATCGGCGAGAAGATCGACCATCTGGGGGCCGTAGTGGCGTTCGACCATCTGGGCGACGGTTTCATCGGCAGTGGCTTTGTGCGGTGGATGAAACCACTCGGCCGCCATGCGAAACTTTGTGCGCCAGGAAAAAAGCGGCGAGAGGACGGTGGGGATGATCTTGGTGGGCACCATAAACATCAGCCCGTCGGGCATTACCACGAGTTTGCGGTTGGTGACGATGTAGGTCTTGCGATCGGAATCGTTGGAGCCGATGAGTTGATCGCCCAATCCGATCTGTTTACAGAGGTCGGTGGCCCAGGGCTTTTCGGTGAGAAAGGAATCGGGACCGGCTTCGACGATGCAGCCGTCGACGTGATCGGTGACGAGCACTCCGCCGAGGCGCGTGCTCGATTCGAATAAGACGTATTCGAGGGGCACCGCGGACTTGCGCTTTTCTTCGAGCGCGTAGGCGGCCGAGAGGCCGGAGATTCCGCCGCCGATGATGGCTATGCGTTTCATGTTCAGCACTTAGCTCTTAGCAATTAGCACTTAGCACTTAAGCTACAAGCCCAACGCCTTTGTTCGGCTGCTTACTAGTTGCGCCAGCGCCGCGGTTAATGTCTTTGAACCATTTAGCGATTCGGCACGCCACAGGCGCATGCCTTCTTTCTCTGCGAATTGTTTGAAGAAGATGTCGATATCGTAGAGAACTTCCACGTGATCGCAGAGAAAACCTACGGGATGGAGGAAGATTCCACGATGGCCTTTTGCCTTTAAATTTCTGATCGTGTCTTCGACCGTGGGCCCGATCCACGCGCCTCCGGACATGCCTTGGCTTTGGAAGGCGAAGATCCAATCATCAGCTTTCAAGCCAGCCTCTTTCGCCACCAGTTCGGCGGTCTCTTTGGATTGGCGCTCGTAGGGATCGCCGGCAGTAATGGTGCGCTCGGGGACGCTGTGGGCAGTGAAGATTATCGGCAGTTTCGCGCCGTTTTCGGCAGAGGCTTTTTCCCAAGCGCCGCGTAGCTTTTCGGCGAAGGCTTTAGCTAGCGTCGGCTGATCGTGCCACTCCTCGACGAAGTCCATCTCGAAGGGAAGGTTCCCGTCGCCGATCACCGCGCTGCGGTAGAGGCCTACGCTGGTGCGGGAATTTTGCGGCGCTAGACAGATGGCGATTACGCGCTCGTATCCGCCGCTCGCGATCGCTTTCACGGCATCGCCGACGAACGGTTTCCAATTGCGCATGCCGACGAACACCGGCATGTTCAGTGACTGCGAAAGTTGATCGGCCTGGAGAAGAGTCCAGCAAGCGAGCGGGGAGAAGCCGATGAGCGAATAGCGATGGCGGATTTCTTCGACGACTGTCGGCGGCAGAGGCCTTCCACCGGTGACGTACTTTAGGAATTCGGGAGTCTGGTCGGGGTTTTCGGGGCTGCCGTGGGCGAGCAGGAGGACAGCAGTTTTCGCGGGTTTCGCGGCGGCGAATGAGCTTATGTTATTCGCGCAGTAGCACTGGCTTGCGAGGCCTAGCGGACAGGCGGTCATGATCGACTCCGCTTACGACCGGGACGTTCCCTATTGCAAACAGCAGGTCCTTCGCTTCGCTCAGGATGACAATTCATAATTTAGAGATTATCAATGCTTGCTCTTTACGGTCGTTTTGAAATCGGCCGAGTGCTCGCGGATGTAGTCGCAGAGCGCCTTCACGTTGTCGACTGGGGTTTCGGGAAGGATGCCATGGCCTAGATTGAAGATGTGGCCGGGGCGTCCGGCGGCTTGGCGCAGAATATTTTCGGCGCGCGACTTTAATTCTTTCCAGTCGGCGAAGAGCAGCACGGGATCGAGATTGCCTTGCACGGCTTTTTCGTAATTGAGGCTCTGCCAGCCCGTGTCCAGCGGGACGCGCCAGTCCAGGCCAATCACTTCGGCTCCGCTCTCTTGCATCGACGGGAGAAGCGTGGCGCTGTCGGTGCCGAAATAGATTACGGGGACTCCGGTCTTTTGCAGGCGCGCCACTAGGTCGGTCACGTGCGGCAAAACATAGTGGCGGTAGTCTTCGACGCTCAGGCATCCGACCCAGCTGTCGAAGATCTGAATGGTGTCCGCTCCGGCTCGCACCTGCTCGGTGGAATACTCGGCGGTCACAGACACCAACTTCTTCATCAGTTCGTTCCACGCGGCGGGCGCGGAGTACATCATCTTTTTGGTGAAGATGTAGTTGCGCGAGCCTCCACCTTCGATCATGTAGCTGGCGAGGGTGAAGGGCGCACCGCAGAAGCCGATGACGGGAAGTTTGTCGCCGAAATGCTTACACACTAACTTCACTGCTTCAGAAACGTAGCCTAGATCGGCGGCACGATCGGTGCGCAGGCGCGCGATGTCTTCGGGAGTGCGCACCGGCTTCTCGATCTTTGGGCCTTCGCCTGCGGCGAAGTGAAAGGGCAGACCCATGACTTCGAGCGGGAGAAGAAGGTCGGCGAAAATTATGGCGGCGTCGACTTTTAGGATTTCGGCGGCTTCGATGGTGACCTGGGCCGCGACATCGGGTTTCTTGCAGATCTCGATCAGGGAATATTGTTTGCGGATGGCGCGGTATTCGGCCATGTAGCGTCCGGCCTGACGCATGAACCAGACGGGGGTGCGCTCCGTGGGCTGCGCTTTGGCGGCGCGGATAAAGAGAGAATTGGGGGCGGACATGAATCTATAAATCTAACATCTTCGAGCGACCCGGGGACGTGATGTGGATCACGCATGCGGCCTTCTCTACTGGGATTTGTGGAACACGTAAAAGAACAAAGCCACGGTGAAACAACCGAAGGCCTCGATGAACGAGGAGAACAGCGCTACCGGAGGAACCAAGTCGCGCAGAACGTTAATCAGGTTGAACACGAACGTCCACAGTAGAAGAGCGGCTATCAGCGTCGTTCCTACGAGGGCCAGGAATGCCGCAGTTTTTAGTGTCATGGTCGGAGTATGAACTTTGCTGATGTGGTCTGCAACTCGTCAGTCGCGAAGCACGTAGTTTGATGCTATATCGAGAAAGGTGGCGAGCTGCCTCGCCCGTTCTGGTTCGTTCCAACCTAATTCTTTGGCCATCAGGTCGCCTACGGCGGGCGCCATTTCCTGTGCTGCCCGGGCATTCAAGAAGAGAGCGCGCGTGCGCCTTGCCAGCACATCTTCGATGGTGCGGGCCATTTCTCGACGCGCGGCCCAGACAACTTCGGCCTTGATATAGGGGAGTGCGGGATGGAGCGGTTCGCCGAGTTGTGCGTCGGCGTTGACTAGCTTGCGAATCTTGTCGGCGTCTGATCCGTAGATGGCGAGCGGATCGGACTGCCTGGCGTCTTCACGAAAGCCGTGGATGAGGAGATGGTGCGTCACGCATGGCTTTTCTGGCAATTGGGCTAACGTTGCGGCTTGATCTACGCAGTCCTCGGCCATGTGGCGATAGGTCGTCCACTTTCCGCCCGTAACGGTGACTAGGCCGGAGCGGTCGATGTGGACGATGTGGTCACGCGCGAGGGCGGCCGTTCTCACCGCGCCGCTGGCCGCGCTAGAGGACCCTACCAGCGGTCTTATGCCAGCGAATACGCTTAATACGTCGCTGCGCTTGGGCGGCTTGGCGAGATATTGTGCAGCGGTTGCCAGGATGAATTCTATTTCCTGGTCGGTGGCTACGGGCTCGAGCGTGGGATTGGGAATGGGCGTGTCGGTGGTGCCTACGAGGGTGTGGCCGTGCCAGGGGATGGCGAATAATACGCGGCCGTCGCTGGTGTGGGGAACCATGACGGCGCTTTCTCCAGGGAGAAAACTTTTGTCGAAGACGAGATGAATGCCCTGGCTCGGAACCATCATTGGAGTGGCTGATGGCTCGGCTTGGAGGCGAAGGGCGTCGCTGAATGCTCCGGTGGCGTTGACTACAACTTTGGCCGTGGCGCGAAATTCGTTGCCGGTCTCGGCGTCGCGAGCGACGATGCCATTGACGAATCCTTGAGTGTCTTTCGTCAGGCCAGTGACCTCGACGTAGTTCAGCAATGTTGCCCCCTGCTCGAAGGCGGTCGCGACCATGTTGATGAGGAGGCGAGCGTCGTCGAATTGTCCGTCGTAGTAAACGGCGCCGCCGCGGAGGCCTTCGGTCTTTAATGTTGGCAAATGTTCGAGCGTCTCTTCTCGGGAAAGAATGCGCGAGGCGCCGAAGCCATATTTGCCGGCCAGCAATTGATAGAGTTTGAGACCGAGGCCGTAGAACGGGGCCTCCCACCAATCGTAGTTGGGGACAACGAAGGCCAGATCGTGGACTATGTGGGGCGCGTTTTGCAGGAGCAGGCCGCGCTCTTTGAGCGCTTCCATGACGAGGCCGATGTTGCCTTGCTCTAGATAGCGCACGCCACCGTGGGCTAGCTTGGTGCTGCGGCTGGAGGTGCCTTTGCCGAAATCACTTTGCTCTAGAAGGAGAACATCGTAACCGCGGGAGGATGCGTCGATGGCTACGCCTACGCCTGTTGCACCGCCGCCTACGACGATCATGTCCCAGGGATGGGGATGGGCTTCGAGGCGACGCCACATTTCGGATCTAGTCATGGGGCTTATGGCGATTCTACCCACGCGAAGGAGCGGGTTACTGCTTTTTTCCAGAAGTGGTAGAGACGATCGCGGGTTTGCGCGTCCATTGCGGGTTCCCAGCGCTTGTCTACGGCCCAGTTGGCAACTAGTTCATCGGTGTCTTGGAAGAAGCCTACTGCCAGGCCGGCGGCATAGGCTGCGCCTAGGGCGGTCGTCTCTTTCACCATGGGGCGGACTACGGGCTTCGCCAGGATGTCGGATTGGAATTGCATCAGCAGATCGTTTGTTACCATGCCGCCGTCTACGCGGAGGATGTCTAGACCGATCGCGGAGTTGTTGTAGTCGGAGTCGGAGAGTGCCATGGCGTCGACCACTTCGCGGACTTGGAAAGCGGTAGCTTCGAGCGCGGCGCGGGCGATGTGGCCTTTGTTGATGAAGCGCGTGAGGCCGGCTAGTACTCCGCGCGCGTCGCCCTTCCAATAGGGAGCATAGAGGCCGGAGAAGGCGGGCACGAAATAGACGCCACCGTTGTCGCTTACAGTTCTCGCTAGCGCCTCGATGTCGGAACTCTTTTCTATGAGGCCGAGATTGTCGCGTAGCCATTGGACGAGGGCGCCGGTGATGGCGATGCTTCCTTCGAGGGCGTAGCTGGCTCGTTGCTCACCGAACTTATAGGCGACGGTCGTCAGCAAGCCGCAGTTTGAGAGCACTGGTTTGTTGCCGGTATTCATCAGCATGAAGCAGCCAGTGCCATAGGTGTTTTTTGCTGCTCCGGGCGTGAAGCAGGCTTGGCCGACGAGAGCGGATTGCTGATCGCCTAAATCGCCTGCGATCGGGACTCCTGCGATGGGCGGGAGGTTTGCGTTGCCGTAGACTTCGCTGCTCGAAACAATCTTGGGCAACATCTGGATCGGGATGGCGAAGTCGTGGAGGATTTCTTGGTCCCATTGCAGCGTATCTAGGTTCATTAGTTGAGTGCGGCTGGCGTTGGTGACGTCGGTTAGGTGTGCGCCGCCTTGCGGTCCGCCGGTGAGATGCCAGATTAAGAACGTGTCGATGTTGCCGAAGAGGAGATCACCGGCTTCCGCTTGAGCGCGGGCGTTGGCGACATTTTCTAGAATCCAGCGAAGCTTCAGGGCGCTGAAATAGGTGGCTAGCGGGAGACCGGTTTTGGCGCGATAGCGGTCCTGTCCGCCGTGCGCGGCGAACTCGGCGACCATGGGAGCAACACGCGTGTCTTGCCAGACAATAGCGTTGTAGATTGGCTTGCCGGTTTTCTTGCGCCACACGACGGTGGTCTCGCGCTGGTTGGTGATTCCGATGGCGGCCAGGTCTTGCGGGCGCAGGGCGCGCGCGGTCATCGACGTTGTCATCGTCATTGCCTCTTGGATTACGTCGCTCGTGCGGCGCCAGATTTCTTCGGGATCGTGCTCGACCCATCCAGGCTGGGGGTAGATCTGCTGGTGCTCTTTTTGAGCTGAGGACACGATATTGCCTGAACGATCAAAGACGATGAAGCGGGTGCTGGTCGTTCCTTGATCGAGGGCTGCGATGTAACTCGGTGGCATTGATCTGTCTCTCTTCCTAAGGGCCTTGCTTTCGCGTCAACACGTGGCGCGCGCGCCTGCGGCAGAGACTTTAACAGAACGGCCGGGTTAGAGGTAATGAGCGCAGGTTGAAACTGCAGGGTGACAAAAGTCACTATTACTCGACACGGCATCTGACGCTCTATTCAGCGACCGGATTGGCGGCGGGCTGAATGTTGACGCCCTTTTACGAGAACGAAACGGTTAATAGCAAAAATCGGGACGAGACCTCTTTTGGGGCCCGGAACGAAAAAACATCGGAATAGAAGGAGTTAGGAGTTGGGGTTAGTGAGATACATTGCTCCGGGTAACTCGGAATATATTCTACTGTAACTAGCGATAGCACGATGGTGGGCTGTTACCTCTGGCGAATTTCTGGCATCTTATGCAATAGATGTAAAAGGTTTGCGGCACGCGGCAAACCGGGAACGTGGGGTTCCAATGAAGCGTCTGGGCAGGGTGATCCGGTCGGTACAGGCTTTCGGGCGGGAGCTATCTCGCCGGTCTGGTGCGATCGAGGCGCCGCTCATGCCCAAGATTGGTATTGCGCTGGGCGGGGGATTTGCCCGCGGTATGGCGCACATCGGAGTGCTCAAGGTTCTTGAGGAAGAAGGCATTCCGGTCAGCATGGTTGCGGGCACGAGCGTGGGCGCGATCATGGGGGCGGCGTATTGCAGCGGGCTGACGATCGCGGAACTGGAAGAGGTCGCCCACAAAGTTCGCTTCACAACTTTCGCGCGCTGGACGCTTTCGCGTTTCGGTTTCGCCTCGACCGACCGCATGGCTTCATTTCTGAAGCAGACTTTGAAGGTGCATACATTTGAAGAGTTGCGCATTCCCCTCGGTGTGACAGCTACCGATTTCAAAACAGGCGGAGGAACAGTTTTTACCTCGGGGCCGATCATCGATCCGGTGCGGGCTAGCTGCGCTTATCCGGGGATGTTTTTGCCGGTTGAACTTGAGGGGCGCTGCCTGGTGGATGGGATGCTTTCTTATCCGGTACCCACGCGGCCGCTGCGCGAAATGGGCGCGGAGCGCGTGATCGCCGTGCATCTCAAGGGGCAATGGTCGAAGGGCTGCGTGCCTCGGCATTTCTTTGACGTGATTGGGCAGTCGTTTGCGATTGCGCAGGACATGATGAGTTCGGTGTGGCGGAGCGCGGCCGACGTTGTGATTGAGCCGGATGTCGCGGGCTTTGACTATGACGATTTCAAGCGGGCTGATGAATTGATCAAGGTGGGCGAACTGGCGATGCGCGCGGCGATGCCGGAAGTCCGCAAGTGGATGGAAGTGCCGGCGGATGCGCTGGCGCCGCTGAAGGCGGTGGGGATGGTCGCCAGGCCATCGCCTATGCCGGCGGATTGATTTTTGCCTCGATCTTCGGGAACTCCTACCTCGGCGGCTTAAAGCCGCATCTCCATCATCCCACTCAAGCCAAAGGCAGGCTTGAGTGCGGCACCGGCTCGCTGCGCCACCCAAAAACATCGTCGATTCTTTAGCCGTTTACTGCGAACCCTATAATGGTGAGCCTATGGGTGAGATTGATTATGCTGCGATGCTGGCGGTGGCTTTGGCGGAGGCTCGCTTGGGGCTGGCGGAGGGCGGGATTCCGATTGGGGCGGCGATTTTTGATTCCGCGGGGAAGGTCGTTGGCGCGGGACATAATCGGCGGGTGCAGGATGGGGATCCTTCGCTGCATGGGGAGACGGATGCCTTTCGCAATGCGGGGCGGCAGCGCAGCTATCGCGAGTTGACGATGGTTACGACCCTGGCTCCGTGCTGGTATTGCAGTGGGCTGGTGCGGCAGTTTGGATTTCGGTCGCTGCTGGTGGGAGAGAGCCGGAATTTTCAAGGTGGGGTGGAGTGGCTGCGTTCGCTGGGGGTGCAGGTGGTTGATCTGGATTCTTCGGAGTGCGCTTTGTTGTTGGGAGAATATATTCGGCGGAATCCGGCGGTGTGGAATGAGGATATTGGGGAGGGGTGATTTGCTGTTTACTGTATGGTTAATGGGCTAACAGACCGTTCGCAAAAAATTATTTTCCGGGTCTTTAGAATCATGGATGTAGCGGGAAATTCCCGCCAAATCTTTGGGTTTAAATGAGTTATATGTAAAATATTGCGGAATAAGGACTTAGCTGCCTTACCAACTCGCGCGCTATCGGTGCCCCTTGCATTTCTCCGAGGTCGGCGAGATGCAGAGATCCTTCGCTGCGCTCAGGATGACAAGATTGTAGGTAGTTTGATTTCGATTTTCTGTCTCTATTATCTATTATATCAACTCCCACCACCCTGCACCGACACGGTTTTTGATTTTATTTTGCGTGTCTATTCAGCGGGTTAGCGGGAAAACGTGTTGAGCGGGGGCTTGACAAGATTTTCTCTCGTTATGCGCTAAAAGAGCAGGTGCAGGGTCATCTGGATTTGGCGCGGGGCGCTTATGGTTTTGTTGACTACGCCGAGGCCGGAGGGTGCGTTGTAGAGTGGCTGACCTTCCACCGGGAAGTTATTGTAAAACTCGTTCTGGGAGACGTTGTCGATGGGGATGTCGAAGCTGGTGGTGTTGGTCAGGTTGAAAATGTCGAAGGTGTATTTCAGGGAATAGCGTTCGGTGATCTGGGTCAGTTTGACGAAGGAGAGATTGGCGCTGCGCTGCCAGGACTGACGGAAGATGTTGCGCTGGCCGGTGGTGAAGTTAGTCTCGAAAGTGTCTGGCGCCGGGATCGCACCGTTGAGAGCTCCCGGTTGGAGCAATGGGAGGGTAAAGCAGTTGGGGTTGAGCGCCTCGTCGCCATTGCCAAAAGCCCCGGTCGCCCCCGTGACCGCACTTTTTGCGGTGCAGCCAGCTTTAAGCGGAACCACAGGGTTGGTGATGCCATCGAAGACGCTGAAGTAGATGCTGCCGACGGCGCCGGTGTAATCGATGATGCTGTAGGGCTGTCCGCTCTGAATAACCGTAGTGCCTTCGATCGCCCAACCGTCCGCCACTTTGCCTTTCAGCGTAGACGCAGGGAAAAACTTCGGTAGTTCGTAAACGTAACTGAAATTGAAAACGTGAGTGCGATCGAAGTCGGACGATCCGTATCCGGAGCGCAGATTAAGCGGGTTGTTGCCGTTGTAGAAGAGGCCCATGCCGCTTTGCTCGTCGGTGGCATGTGAGTAGGTGTAGGAGAAACCGAATTGCAATCCGTGGCTCATGCGCTTTTCGATGTGCGTTTGGAGCGCGTTGTAGGCGGAGACTCCGGCCGCTGTGTAGCTTTCTGATTCGGCCGAATAACCGATGTAGGGCACGCGCAGGTCGACGTTGCCGCCTTCGAAGGTTTCTTGAAAGCATGCGCTGGAGGGCGCTGGACAAGGGACGCCAGTCTGCAAGTTGACGGGATTGCAACTTCCGAAAACGGTAGGATTGCAGTTGGTTGGCCCTTGCACGGTGTAACCATAGGTATATTGCTGCGGGTTTTGAGAGTTGGGGTGGGCGGGGTTGGTCGGTGTGGCGATTACGGGCTGATTGAACGGAATGGGAATCACTTCGTGGCGGCCGAGGTTGCCGACGTATCCGATTTCGACGGCGAGGTCGTTACGCGGCTGCCATTGAATGTCGAGCGTGTAGTTGATGGTGTAGGGCAGTTTGTTGGCTCGGTTATAGGTGGCGAAGGAGAAGAGGGATGCGCCATTGATGATAGCTGCCTGGTTGGGCAGGTACGAATCGATGCTGGCGGGATTGCCGGTGGGAGCGGGGCCTAGGGTTGTTCCCCAGGGATTGGTGAATGGGTCGTTGGCGTTGTTGTAGGGCGGTGCGGATGCAGGGCAGGTGGGAATGAATCCCAGATACAAGTTCGAATATGCGTTCGCGCACTCGGTGTAGTTGACGAAGGGCGGAGTCTGGCTGACGCCGAAGGGGCCGCCATCGATTACGCCTTCGGCGTAGCCGGGCGAGAGATAGGAGAAGAGTTCGCCGCGATCGTAGTAGATGCCGGTTCCGGACCGGACTACGATCTTGTCGTTGAAGCGCTTGGGACTCCAGGCGACTCCTATGCGCGGGGCGAGTCCCCATTGGCGGCCGGTCAGGGTGGTATTGCTTACGCCCTTGGTCGGGAAGAGTTTGTTATTGCCGGCGATGATGATTCCGTTGAGGCCGGTGCCGGAGGGATCGATGGTATCGCTGGCGTCGTCATAGGTGTAGCGAGCGGGATCGAAGTTGAAGATGCGGCCGTATTTTTCGGTGAGGCCGCCGTCCCAATCCCAGCGCAGGCCAGCGGTGAAGGTGAGATTGGTGCGGAACTGAAATTTGTCTTGAATGTAGGCTCCGGACTGGCCAGCGCGGTAGTAGCGGTCGGCGTCGCCCTGCAGGAATTTAGTAGTGGTGAAGTCATCGTTGATGTTGACGAATCCCTGAATGAATTGAGAAAAGTCGGCGCTCGAAATGATGCCCTGGCCGGTTCTTTTGTCGCGGGCATTGAGTTGAGTGTAGGCGTAGCTGCCGCCGAAGTTGAGAGTGTGCTTGCCCTTGATCCAGATGGCGTTGGCGGACGGCATGATGCGATTTTGAAAGACTCCGGTGAAAGCTCCTTGAGAAGCGGAGCCCTGGCCGATGACCAGGGGCTGCTGGTTGGTGATGGGGCAGGCGACGATGTTACAAGTTGGGCCGTTGCCTGGGTTCGCAGCCGAGTCGATTCCTAAAGGATCGACGATGCTGATGCCGGGGAAGAAAGAAGAGCCGAAGGTGTTGATGGGGGCGGTTCCGGTTTGTCCGGCGAAAGATTGCGGCGTGAAGGGCTGTCCAGTGGTGCTGTAGACCTTCTCGCGAAGAATGCCGAGGACTTCGGTGATGCTTAGATTGGGCTTGAGCGACTGAGTGTTGGTGATGGATGCGACCTGGCTGCCGGCATCGAGGTGTTGAGGGAATCCGGCGACGTTGGAGTAGGCGTAGGGAGCGACGGTGGGGTCGTGCTGGTAATAGTATTTCGCGGAGATTGTGTCCTTGGGACTCCGGTCCCAATCGAGATTGGCGACGGCTTGATCGGCGGTGAAGAAGGCGGTGCCGGGACTGATGGCGTTTTCGGGGAAAGTTGCGTCGGCGGTCTGGCCGTCCCATGAGGGGATGAGGTATTGGCCGTTGGGCAATTTGTATTGGAAGAGTGCGACTGCGGTGGGACTGACGGCTGCGGGTCCGGCTGCCACGAGACTCGTGCCCCAGTATGTGTCGGAGAGGGTCTCGAGGGCCGTGACGGATCGGTCATCGGTAAGGCCTTGCGGCACGATGAGGCGGGAGAGGCCGATATCCTGATCGGAATCGTGAATGTGCTGATAGCTGATGAAGCCGAAGAGTTTGTCTTTGATGATGGGGCCACCGACCGTGCCGCCGATGGTCTCGCGATGCAGTTCGGGATTTTTGTCGTAGGAAGGAATGTTGGGGTCTTCCTTGTCGAAGAAGGGAGCGGCATTGAGCCAATTGGTGCCGCGGTGCCAGTAGGCTTCGCCATGAATTAAGTTGGTCCCAGACATGGTGCTCATGTCGATGTGAGCGCCGCTGGTGGCGCCTTGTTGGGCGTCGTACATGGATGCGTTGACGCGCACTTCCTGAATGGTTTCTGGCGCGGGCGTGGGCAAAGCCTGGCCGACGGCGAGATAGACGGAGGCGGTGCTCTGGACGGGGGCGGCGGTGGTGCTGTTGGGATTGGCTACTCCGGTGTTGTTGACGATGCGGGCGGAGGCGACCTGGCTGGTGCTCTTGCCGTTGAAGAGATTGCTGGCGTCGACTCCGTTGAGGAGGAAGCTGTTGCTGGTATCGCGCTGGCCGTTGGCCCAGATGGGCTGATTGCCGAGACCGCTGTTGACGCCGGTGCCGCCGGGGAGTTCGGCATTGACTCCGGGAGTAAGAATGGCTAGGCCGGTGAAGCTGCCGGTGGGCAGCGGGACGACTTGAATCTGCTGATCGTCGAGCACGTAGCCGTTAGTGGTGTCGACGGCGTTCATCAGGGGATCGGCTTGCACTTCGACGACGGTTCCAACCTGGCCTACGGGCAGGTCGGCGTTGACGGTGGCGGTGCGATTCGCCTGGACGGTGATGGAGGGAATCTTTTGGGTTTCGAATCCGTCGTGGGTGAAGGTGAGGGTGTAAGTGCCGATGGGCAGGTTGACGAAATCGTAGACGCCGCTGGCGTTGGTTTTTTGGGTGCGGGTGAGTTTGGTTTGGTCGCCGACGATGGTGACGGTGGTATCGGGGAGAACGCCGCCGGTTTTGTCGGCGACGGCGCCGGTGATTCCGCCTAGAGTCTGCTGGGCGTGGGCGGGTGGCAGGATGAGAAGTGAGGATGCTGAGAGAAGAACTGCCAAGCCGATTTTCTTAAGCATGATTGCCTCGTACAAATCATTGAGTAAACACACTGCGACAGCACCGCTTGTGGGCGGGTCGAACTTACTTCTTAAGTTATAAAAACGGTACTTGCGGCAAGGCTGGGTTGCTCGCGTTTCGACGCAAAAAAGGACGGTGCAAATTTACGCGAGTTGGGGGCGGAAGGAAAGCGTTTGCTGTAGTCAAAATTTCTTTGGCGGAGATCAGATATTTTTATGGCGGGGATGGTGGCTCCGCGCGGCAGCTTCCCTCAGCGGCTGAAGCCTGAATTCACAATCGCCCTTTATCGCAGCGGTAAACCGCTGCGCCACCCAAAAGCAACTACAAGGACAGTGAACCGCTGCGCCAAACAAAAACAGCGGCGCGAATGGAGGGTAACGGATGAGTAGGGGTCCTTCGACTCCGCCGTGCCATTCGCTTCGCGTATGGCCCGCCTCCGCTCAGGATGACATTTCTAAGAGATGAGCGCTTTATTCGAGCGTTTTCTTGTTACGCGTGTGGAGAGCAAACCAGAGCAGACCTGCTGTCAAATACGCTAGATAAATATAGGGCAGTTTGCCGTAGGGGCCTTCGGGGACTGGATATAAATTTCCGACCAGCGCGAGCAGCATGGCGGTGGCGGCGAGCCAGGGGATGATTTGCGCTCCGGCGCGGAAGACGCCATGGTCGCGCAGATAGCGGGGGAGCGCGACGCAGACCAATGCATAGGCGACGATGAAGCCGTAGGTGGCGAGCGAGCCTAGCCAGCCGTAGACGTCGAGACCGCTCGCGCCACGGGCGGCGAGGACGACCACGGGCGCGAGGGCGGCTATGCCGGTGATGATAACGGCGCGGCTGGGAGTTTGATTTTGGGCGTGGGTGCTGCGGAGTGAATCGTGGGCTAGTCCGTTGTGAGCCATGAGCAGGAGGACGCGGGCGGCAGCGGTGATGCAGGCCAGGGTTCCGGCAAAGAGGCTGACGAGGGCGCCGATATCGATGAGCAGGCCGAGCACTGGGACGCCGCCTACTTTCGCGAGCACGTGCATGGGAGCCGGGCTTGTGCCCAAGTCCTGGCCGGCAGTGTGGAAGCCCAGAACTTCGGCGTAGGCGCAGATGGTGAAGAATGCTCCGGCTAGAAGGGCGCTTAGGATGACTGCGCGCGGGATTGTCTGGAGCGGGTTGCGGGCTTCGGAGCCTAGGGTGGTGGCACTTTCGAAGCCTACGAAACTGAAGAGGGCGAGCACCAAGCCGAGGCGCAGGCCGCTGCCGGTCATGCCGTGGAGATGCAGTTGTTCGCTATCTAAGTGCCAGCCGTGGCGAAACAGCAACAGCACGACAACGATCACGATCACGGTGACGGATGCGGCTTCGATCCAGAGCATGAGGCGCGCGGAAATTTTCACGTCGCGGTAGGCGATCCAGATCGACACGGCGGTGACAATGGTGGCGAGCATTGCGGTGGAGTAGACGTGGCCGGTGGCGTCGTGGAGCAGCAGATTGGCATAGTGGTAGAAGCCGCCGATGACACTTGATCCGGTGGCTACATAGGCGAGTAGAAGGCTCCATGCCACTGTCGCGCTGAGCCAGGGCGGGAGAATCATAGAAGCGTAGGTGTAGAGCGATCCGGGGGAAGCGGAATGGCGGGCGTAGCGGGCGATGCAGAGCGCAACGAGCAGGACGGCCGCGGTGGCGAGCGCATACGCCAACCACGTGCCATTGCCGGCTAGCGCGCAGACGAGCGGGATGGTGGCGGCGGGCGTGGTGGTTGGAGCGATGGTGGAAACGGATTGCGCCAGCGTCTCCATGGGCGAGAGGATCTCGCGGCGGAGACCGTAATCGGGTGGGGGCGAGGTCGCTGTCGATGTTTGCGCGAGGCCTGGCGGCGCTTGGTTGAGTTGCATTGGGGAGGGATTGTACAACACGGGCTCACGGAGAATGGATTTGAAGAAAATCCGGATGGAAAGGCGGTGTATGATCTGGCAACGTTTTTCCTGCTATAGACTATGCGAGAAGAGAGCGTTCGATGAAATTTGATAAGCAGTTGTTGCAGAGTCTTCCGAAAGTGTTGTTGCACGAGCACCTGGACGGAGTGCTGCGGCCGCGCTCGGTTGTGGAGTTGGCGAAGGATGCGGGGTATCAGGAGCTTCCAACCGACGATCCCGAAGCGCTGGCGCAATGGTTTTTTCGCGGCGCGAATCAGGGCAGCCTGGCGAAGTATCTGGAAGGCTTCGCGCACACGATCGCGGTGATGCAGACGGAAGAAGCATTGGAGCGCGTTGCCTACGAACAGGCGGCGGACCTAAGCAAAGACGGAGTGGTGTATTTTGAAACTCGCTTCGCGCCGATTTTTCATACAAAGAAAGGGTTGACTCACCAGCAAGTCGTTTCCGCGGTTTTGAAGGGACTGGAGCGCGGGCGCAAGGATTACGGGATCGGATCGGGATTGATTATTTGCGCGATGCGCAATCTCGACGTGTCGCTGGAGATGGCGGAACTGGCGGTCGATTTTCGCGAGCGCGGAGTTGTGGGCTTCGACCTGGCCGGCGAGGAGGGTGGGTATCCTCCGAAGAAGCATGTTGACGCTTTTCATTACATTCAGCGGGAGAATTTCAATATCACGATTCACGCCGGCGAAGGCTATGGCAAGGAGTCGATCTGGCAGGCGATTCAATATTGCGGGGCACATCGTATTGGACACGGAACACGGTTGATCGATGACATCGCGGTGGTGGACGGCAAAGCGGTGAAGTTGGGCGACCTCGCGCAATATGTTCTCGACAAGCGCATTCCACTCGAAATTTGCCTGCTTAGCAATGTGCATACGGGAGCGACGCCGAGTTTGGCGGAACATCCTTTCAAGATTCTTTATCAGGAAAAATTTCGCGTTACGCTTAACACCGATAATCGACTGATGAGCAGCACGACTATGACGCAGGAGTTCGAGGCTGCGGCGGAAACTTTCGATTTGAATTTGGACGATTTCGAAAAGATCACTATTAATGCGATGAAGAGCGCTTTTCTGCCTTACGATCAGCGCTGCGATTTCATTTACACGAAGATCAAGCCGGGGTATGCGAGGATTCGCAACTCTGTCACCCGGCCTAGTTACTCTCAGCGGTAATCATTACCGGGAAAGCGCCGCAAGAGTCTCCGCGAGGACTAAAGTGCCTCGGGCAATATCTTCTGGCGATGCGTATTCGTCGGGGCGATGGCTGTATCCGTTACGGCAGGGGATGAAGAGCATGGCGGTGGGAGCGATTCGGGACATGAAAAGCGAATCGTGATAGGCGCGACTCACCATGGGAAGAAAATTCAGATTGTGTTTCCGGCAGGATTGGGAGAGCGCTTCGATTACGGCGGGCGCGCACTGAGCCGGAGCATCGGCATTCACTAATTCGTTGCGAATTGTGACTTGCCGCTTGGCGGCGATTGACTGAGCAGTGGTTTCTATTTTCTGCATGACTTCGTCGCGACGTTTGAGATCGGTGTCGCGAATGTCAGCGGTGAGGCGAACGCGGCTGGGAATGCTGTTTACTGCTCCGGGAAAAACCTCGCAGATGCCGACGGTGGCTACGGTGTCGACGGCTCCGCTCGCGCGAGCTGAATTCTCGGTGGCGAGAATTAATTCGGCGGCGGCGCAGAGCGCGTCGCGGCGATCGGGCATGAGAACTCCGCCGGCGTGGCCGCCTGAGCCTTCGACGGCGATATGCAGGCTTGCGGGCGCAGCAATGCTGGTTACTACTCCGAGCGGAATTTGTTGGCGCTCGAGTAGCGGGCCTTGCTCGATATGCAATTCAACGAATGCGCTGTAATAGTTGGTCGACAGTTTGACGTCTTCGAGTGGTGCGGCGAAGCCGGCTTTTTCGCGGACTTCGTCGAGCGAATTGCCGTTGCTATCTTTCAGCTTTCGCGCGGCTTCGGCAGTGAGCGTTCCGGAAAGCAAGCGGCTACCGATGCATCCGATACCGAAACGGGTGGGTTCTTCTGATGTGAACAGCAACAATTCGACGGAATGTTGGGGACGAAATGCACTGCGCTGCAAGGCTCGAATCGCCTCGAGACCTCCGAGAACTCCGACCACGCCGTCGTACTTGCCGGCGTTGGGGATGGCGTCGATGTGCGATCCGGTGCCGACGGCCGGAAGAGCGGGATCAGAACCAGTCCACCGCGCGAAGGTGTTGCCGATGGCGTCTTCGCGAATGGCAAGACCGGCTTCCTGGCAGCGGGCTTTCAGCCAGGAGCGCGCTTTGAGATCGGTGGGCGTAAAGACAATTCTTGTGACGGCTGGGGCCTCCGCGTCGGAAATTGCGGAGAGCGCTTCAATCTCGGATTGCAACTTTGGCTGGTTGACTTCAATTTTCATTTTTGCGCGCCTGGGAGCGGATGGCGGTTCCAGTTTTTGTAGATGAGATATTTGGCCGGAACTTTTCCGATGGCTCCAAACCACTGCGGGCACCATGGTGCCATCCAGATGAAATCGCCAGCAGCGGTGGGGTACCAGGAATCGCCGAGGCGATAAATGCCTGCGCCTTCGAGCATGATGAGGCCGTGCTCCATGATATGCATCTCGACCATGCTGAGCGCCGCTCCGGGTTGGTAGACCATGGTGTTGACCGCGAAATCGAAGCTCATCTCATCGGGCAACAGACATTTCACTTGCAAGTCGGGGTCGTCGCTGAGCGGGTGAGAGCTGATTTCGTCTTCATTGGACACGATCAAATGCGGCAGAGGAATGCCGGCCAATGACTCATACGATTTTTCGATCACGGCCACGCGACTCTTCTCGGTCGCAATAATGCGATGCGTCGTGCCTGGTGGGAGATAGGCATAGCCGCGCGATCTGAGTTCGCTCTGCTTTCCGTTCACGTCTACGTTGACCATGCCTTCCATCACGAAAATAAAACGCTGCGCGGCGATGTTGCCGAGCTCCCCGCCAACTTCGATTTCCGCGGTGTATTGGGTGAAGGCGGCGCCCATGGCGGGGCTGGCGTGCACAATGGCAGCGCAATTTTTCATGCCTGGCAAGGTTGTGCGTACAAATGTGTCAGGCGTCAGCAGAAGATGATTCGGCTGGTGCGAGCTTCGGGTGTGGCCGAGATTATGCACGGTGCGTCCTTGATGGAAGAGATAGGAAATCGGATGAGGAAGCGAGTTGGTCGAGAAGATTCAATCCGCAGTTGATGGCTTTGGCAACGTCGTCAACTTCGACCGACTCAGCGGGATCGTGGCTGATTCCTCCGGGAGTGCGGAGAAAAATGATGACCGAGGGCACTTTCGCGGCCAGTATCATGGCGTCGTGGCCGGCACCGCTGACCATGCGGTAGGGCTCACATCCCGCTCTGCGCACAGCTTCTGCTACCTCGTTAACCAGGAAAGAATCCATCGGCACGGCTGGCTGGTCCAGCAACTTTTTCGATCGCACACGCACGCCGCGGCGCTGGGCAATGTCTTCTGCCTGACGAATAAGATAATCCACCGCTCGCTTACGCACTTCGTCGCTTTGATGGCGGACATCGAGGCTCAGTTGGGTTTCACCGGCGATGACGTTGACGGCGTTGGGCTTGACCTGGATCGAGCCAACCGTGGCCACCAGTCCCGAGGTGTTCTGCGCGTGATGCTCGATGGCGCTGACGCACTCGGCGGCGGCGGCCAGCGCGTCATGGCGAAGATGCATTGGTGTCGTTCCGGCGTGATTAGCGTGGCCCTCGAAAGTGAACTCCATACGCGTTTGGCCGGCGATCGCTTCGACGACAGCGAGCGCACGATGGGCGCTCTCTAGCACGGGGCCCTGCTCGATGTGGAACTCAATGTAACCGAGAATGTCGTCGTGTATTGCAGCTTGCGGAATCTCTGCTGGATTCAAACCGAAATCCGCAATTGCTTTGCGCACGGAAATGCCTTGCCCATCGCGGCGACTCAGCAGTTCTTCGTCGAGGGCACCAACGAGGGCGCGGCTACCGATGAACGGCGTGCCGAAGCGGACCCCTTCTTCTTCCGAGAATCCGAGGACTTCGATCGCAAACGGATACTTGCGGCCCTCGCATGCGCTGAGAAGCGTGATGGCAAGAACGACTCCGAGAATGCCGTCGTAGGCTCCGGCGTTGGGAACGGTATCGAGGTGCGAGCCGATGAGCAGGCGCGGAGCAGGTTGGTCGGCTGCCGGATAGACAATGCGCAAATTGCCTGCGGCGTCGACTTGCGAAGTGGCGTCGAGCGGAGTAATCCATTCAGCGATGGCACGGTGAACGTCGCGCATCGGAGGGCTCAGAAATGTACGGCGGATGCTGCCGACGTCTTCACTGAAGCGGGCAAGCATCTGACAACGCGCGATCACCTCTCGGGCTAGAGTTTCGCTATCGCCCATATTTATTGGCGACGAAGGCGCGCTTGAATGTTGCCATGCGGCTCCTCGACCGGAACAAAAATTTCATTGGGATTATCTTGTCCGAAGCGCGAAAGATCAACCAGCAGGCAATGCTTGTTGGGCATGGCTAATTCGATTTCTTCAACTTCGGGAACTTCTTCTAACACCGCCTTGCCCATGGCATAGAGCGTGTGCTGCACGGATTTGCTTTCGTGCGCGGCAAACGTAGCCAGGAGAATTTCGCGGACTTTTGCGCGCAGAAAAGTGAAATCAACATCGTCGCGCTTGTAGTTCCAGTTCGCACGGACCGCGGTGCCTAACAGGCGGTCTTTTGCCGGGGGCAGCGTAGTCAGCGAATCCCGAATATAGCCTTCGAAGGCGGAATCTGCCGTTTTCATGATGACGAGATTTTCGAAACCGGCGGTGATGGAAAATTCGGTGGTTCGGTTTCGCGTCACTTTTGTGGTTTGTGTTTCTGCGCCTGCCTGAAGAAAGGTTGTGGGGTGCGGCTTTCCGCCGATTTCTAGGTGCTCCCACGGTTTCTCGGATATGGAGACTTCGGCTGCTGAAACCTGGGGATTGCGGCGGAGAAGAAAGTCGATCAATTCTTTGGCGAAATCTTCCATGCACGTGGCCGCAGAATTTCGGGCCAAAGAATAGACCGTATTTTTCATGGTGTCGGTAGGAAGAATTTTGCTGTTGTCGCCTTCCACAAAGCAGGAATCAAAATCGCCCTGTAGAAGGATCTCGACCGCCCATTCGCGGAGGTCATGCCAGCCGGCTTTGCGCTTTACCTGGACGAGGCGGACGCGCGACTTCCCATATTTGTTTTCGGCTACCGTAATCATCTTCTAACTTCCCCGATACGTGGTGTAACCGTTTGGACTCAGCAGCAGCGGGATATGAAAATGCTGCTGAGCATCTCGCACCTGAAAAGTGATCTCTATGAGGGGATACAATCCATCGAGCTTGCACGCGGCAAAATAGGTAGCAGTCTCGAAGCCCAGGCGATAAAGGCCCGGTGTTAGCTCCTCGTTCTCAGGGAGCAATTCGGAGCAGCGGCCGTCTTGATCCGTGTGCGCCGACGCCAGCAGGCGCCAATTGCCCGACGTGTCTCGCCGCTCCAAACGCACGGGAACGTGCTTGGCGGGCTGTCCTCGGGCTATATCGAGAATATGGGTTGAAATATACGCCATCGTTGTTGTGGTCCCGATTCTTATCCCTGCAGCCACTTTCTCAAGCGAATGTGCGTGATTTGTCGCTGCTGCTCGGCTGCTTCCAGTAGTTCGGTTCGTTCGTCATTGTCGAGGCGGCGTTGCACAATTTTCAGAATCTCCTCTGGCGCCTTGCCGGTCGCGCAGACGATGAAAATGCGACTGAATCTGCACTCGTATTTGCGATTTGCCTCGGCGAGTGCAATTCGTACAGCTTCATCTCCGTGGGCAACGCCGCGCTGCTCCTGCTCTGACCAGGTGGCCGATCGCGCCGAGGTCTCTTTCGGCGAGATTGATTCGCCGATTCGAGGATGGCTGCGAAATGCTTCCAGCCAATCCGATTCGGGCATGGAGCGCCAAATTTCATCCGAGGCAGCCAGCAGCGCTTTGTCGTCCGGCAATGGCCTGCGCGCTGTGATTTTCTCCGCCCAGGCTTTTGAGCCACAGCAGGGCAGTATCTCATTGGCGGCTGAGGCTGGGGAAAGAAAATTCCAGCGTGAGAGGACATCGCTCATGCTGTCTTCCCGTGGTCGCGCAGTTGCTGTAAGAATTCGGCAATGAGATTCGCTGTCACGGCCGCGCGATATTTTGCGCTGGACCGGATATCGTCGATGGGGTGGATCGCCGCTGCGGCAGTCTTTCTCGCCAACTGCAACAGTTCGGGCGCCACTGCCTTGCCGTTTACCAGCCGTTCGATTTCAGTCAGGCGAAGCGGAATTGGGGCTACGCTGCCGACTGCGATGCGAACATCGTCGATCGTCCAGCTAAGCCAACCGCCGCCTGATCCGCGAAGGCGGCCTAACGCGGCTATGCACACTTTCGAGATGGCCTGAGCATTGCGGGCTCCCACTTTGCGGGAGTAATGAAGATAGCCTGAAAATTGCCGACGGAGACTGATGGCCCGGATCAGTTCATCCGGCGCGAGGTTCATCTTCTTATAGCCTGTATGAAAGCCGAGGTAAGGAACGCGGCGCTCACCGCGAATCGAGACGAGGATCAATTCGGCTTCGTAGGCCAGCAGCGCGGGCAGAGAATCGGCGGCGGGCGATGCATTCACGATGTTGCCGCCGAGGGTTCCGCGATTCTGGTTGGCGATTCCGCCGGTCCAGCGCGCGGCCCTGACCAGCATCGGAAATTCAGTCGCAATCAACTTGTGCTCGCGCAATTGCGTATACGTGCAACCGGCGCCAATTGTTATTTCATCGGGCGAAATTTCTATGCTCCGCAGCTCCGGTAAATTCCAGATGCTCACCAGTTTTCGGGTGAAAAGTTTTCCCGCGGCGTATTGCACCATGATGTCGGTACCGCCGGCGACGGGGAGCCACTTGCCTGGTTCGTCCGCTAGAAGTTGCACGACAGCTTGCAGCTTGCCGGGCGCAATTAGATCGTATTCTGAGGGATCGGATCTCATTCGCGAGTCCTGCGGTGAGCGGCTTGCGCGACCGCGTCGATGATTTGCGCGTAGCCGGTGCAGCGGCAGAGATTGCCGGAAAGTCCTTCGCGAATGTCGTCTGTTGTTGGCTGGGGATTTTTATTCAGCAGATGGCAGGCGCTCAAAATCATGCCGGGAGTGCAGATGCCGCATTGCGCGCCGCCGCATTCGAGGAAGGCTGACTGCAATGCGCTCAGTTGCGAGTCGCCGGTGAGGCCCTCAATGGTGGTGATCTCCGCACCGGACGCCTGTAGGGCGGGGATCAGGCAGCTGTTCACAAGTTCGCCATTCATTAAAACGGAGCACGAACCGCATTCGCCTTCGCCGCAACCTTCCTTGGTGCCAGTCAACTTCAGTTCACGCCGTAGCACGTCGAGTAGTCTTTCCATGGGATAGACGCGCACAGTTTCCGGGCTGGCATTGACCGTGAAGGAAAGATCGCATTTGCCGCAGAGTTGGGCCGGGCGCGTCATCGCACTCCGTCGGCGGAAACTGTTTCGAAGATATCTTCGGGTAGAAGTGGGATGGAATCGAAGCGGGCGTGGAGCGCGTCTCCGATGGCGTTGACGATGGCGGGCGCGGGACCATCCATGGGAAGTTCGCCAATGCCTTTGGCACCGTAGGCTCCATGAACATTGCCCAACTCTTCGAAGAAGACGCGTATCTCGGGCAGATCAGCGGAGGTTGGCATGATGTAATTTGTCATCTGGCCGTTTTGCATGCGTCCATTCTGCCAGATAACTTTTTCGTAGAGAGCAAAGCCGATGCCTTGCGCCACGCCGCCGATGATTTGGCCCTTGGCGAGAATGGGGTGAAGGACCCTGCCGACCTCTTGCAGGGCGACAAAATCCTTGACGGTCGCGATATAGGTGGAGAGATCGACCGCAACTTCCGCGACATAGACTGCCCAGGCAAAGGTAGCGTAGGCTTCGCCGCGGTACTTTTCATCGTCCCAGAAAACACCCGGGGGCGGATCATAGCGGGCGATCGAGCGGAGAGCACCCTGCTTCGCAATATGATTGCTGCAGGCTGCGCGAAATTCTTCTGGTGAGTATTTGTCGCTGAGTGTGCCGTCGGCGATCAAGGTTTGCTTGATGCCCAGGGCGGCTGAACGCACGAGGTTGCCGACGACCATGGCGGTGCGCGACGCGACAGTGGGGCCGCTGTTTGGAACCTGGTTGGTATCGGGCTGCGCGATGCGAACATCATCGTAGGGCAGATTGAGAGCTTCGGCTGCGATCTGGCAGAGGACGGTATTGGTTCCCTGACCGAACTCGGTGCTGGAGACGAGGACGCGGATGGTGCCATCGGCGCAGCCTTCTACGCCTACCACTGACGCGAGATAACGCTCGCCGGAACCGGTGAAGCCTGCGCCGTGGAGAAAGGTGGCTAGGCCGATTCCTTTTTTGATTTGCGAGTTTCCGTTTTCCTGCGCGAACTGTGTTTTCTTCGCGGTGTAGTTGGAAAGCTCTAACGCGCGATCGAGCAACTTGCTGAGATCGATTTCTTCGCGGATGGTTTGTTCGGTGGTGGTGGTTTGGCCGGGCTTCAGGAAATTTCGGCGGCGGATTTCTACGGGAGAGAGGCCGACGGTTTGCGCGATGCGATCCATGTGGCGCTCCATCGCGAAGAGGCTTTGAGGCGCTCCGAAGCCTCGAAAAGCACCGTGGGGCGGCATGTTTGTGGCGACGGCCTTTCCGCGAATGAGAACATTCGGCCAGTAGTAAGGACCTCCGGCGTGAATGGTGCCGCGAGAGAGGACAACGGAGGATAAGGTCGCGTAGGCGCCGCCATCGATGGTGAAGTCGATTTCGCCGCCGAGAATTTTTCCGTCTTTGGCCACGGCGGTACGATGGCGGGTACGCGAGGGATGACGCTTGGTGGTTGCGGTCATATCCTCTGTGCGGTCATAAATAATTTTGACCGGGCGTCTGGACTTCATGGCTAAGAGTGCCGCATGACCTGCGATTATCGATGGATAATCTTCCTTGCCGCCGAAGGCGCCGCCGGTTTCCATTTGCACTACACGAACCTTGTCCTCTTTTAACGTGCACAACGCCATCAGTGCTTTATGGACGTAATAAGGACATTGCAGCGAACCCCAGACGGTGATTCCCTGCTCCGGATCGAAGGCGGCGATGACTCCGTTGTTCTCGATGTAGAGCTGTTCTTGGGCGCCGGTGGTGTATTCACCTTCGACGATGAAGTCGGCTTTGGACCAGACGCTGTCGACATCGCCTTTTGCAATCAGAAACGTTTTGAAGGTGTTGTCCGCGCCCCAAATGATTTCGGCGCGCGCTTCGCTTTCTTCCATGGTGAAAATTGCGGGGAGGGGCTCGTATTCGATCGCAATTGCGTCTACTGCTTTGCGGAGGAGATGCGGGTCGGCGTGCGCCAGCAGCAGGATCGGCTCTTCGGGATGATTGACTTTTCCGTCGGCGAGGCACGGTTGATCGTCTCCGATGAGGGCGATGCAATTCTTGCCGGGAATATCTTTGGCAGTGACGATGACAAATTCGCTCCAGTCGAATTGTGGATCGAAGGAGATTTTTTTGATGATGCCGCGAGGAATCTGGCTGCGGACGGTGGCTCCGTAGAGCATGCCGGGCAAGGTCATGTCGTCGATGTAGCGCGCCGCGCCAGTTACTTTGTCGCGGCCTTCTTTGCGCGGGACGGATTTGCCGATGATGTGCACTTCAGTCACGGAATCACCATACATTGATTCATACGGGGGCGAGACGGAGATCCTCCACTTCGCAGCAAACTACAGATCCCTCGCTTCGCTCGGGATGACAAGTTTTATTAACAACTTTATTAACGACCGATTTCTCGACCTTTGGGTTCCCCGTGAAAAGCGCCTTCGCTGAACACGAGTTGCCCGCGTAAATAGGTCGCTTTCACTATGCCTCGCAGTTTTTTCCCTAAGTAGGGCGATATGAGATGACGATAATACAGACGATCTTCGGTGACGACGAATTCGGCTTCGTCGTCGAAGATCACGAAATCGGCGTCGCAGCCTTCGGCGATGCGGCCTTTGTGGGCGGCGCATCCGGCTAGTTGGGCTGGGGCTGACGCCATCCAGCGCGCGAGGTCGACTAAGGTAAATTTTCGGCGGCTCGCTTCGGACCACATGATCGGAAGCGCCAAAGAAAGGCTGGCGATGCCGCCCCAGGCGGTTTTGAAGCTTCCTTCATCTTCGTCGCTGCGCTTCATGGCGGGCGGACAGGGGGAGTGGTCCGTGGCGACTAAGTCGATGACTCCATCTTGTAGACCCTGCCAAAGTGTTTCGCGATTTTCGCGCGAGCGGATGGGTGGCGCGCACTTGCACAATGTGGCTCTGTCAGGAATTTCTTCGGCGCAAAAATGCAGATAGTGAGGACAGGTTTCGACGGTGACGGGAAGGCCTGCGGCCTTCGCCGCGCACAGTTCGGGAAGCGCCTGGCTGGCCGAGAGATGGACGATGTGCAGACGGAATTTGTATTCGCGGCAGAGCGAGAGCAGGAGGCGGATGGCGGAGAGCTCTGCTGCTTCCGGCCGCGATTGCAGGTAGGTGGAGTAGCTTCGCCAATCTGCGCGTTCGGTTTGCAGATGTCGCGTGGCTTCGTCTATTGGGCCGGGAAGCTCGGCGTGGACTAGCAACGGCAGGCCGGTTCTCGCGACATGGGGGAGAGCGGCGCGAAGCTGTTGCTCGGTGACCATGGTGAAGCCGTCGATGCCGGGATGAATCAGGAAACACTTGAAACCGGGAACGCCGGCGGCGGCTAGCGGTTCGATGTCGGCTTGATTGTCGCTAACTACTCCGCCCCAGGGTAGCCAATCGACGCGGCATTTTCCTTGTGCGGCTTGGCGCTTAGCGGTGAGAGCGGCTACTGTCGCGGTTGGCGGCAGACAGTTGAGCGGCATGTCTACCAGCGTTGTGTAACCTCCGGCTGCCGCGGCTTCGGTGGCAGTTTTGAAGCCTTCCCACTCGGTGCGTCCGGGCTCGTTGATGTGCACGTGAGAATCGACTAGACCGGGAAGGATGGCGGAGTTGCCGAAGTCGAGGACTTCGAAATTTGGCGGGATTTGCTTGGCGGGAACTTCTTCGGCTGAAATCAGGCCGCTGATTTTGCCTTCGCGCACGAGAACCGCTCCGGAGCGGATGGCTTCGGTGGTTACGATGCGGCGAGAAAGGAAAGCTTGGCCGGGCATGTCCGAGGCTATCGCGGGTCTCGGGGATTTTCAACTTTATGTGTAGCAGGCAACAACCTTCACCACCAAGGCCACGAAGGTACACGAAGGAAAGAGTTTGAGTATTTCCTGGGTGCGCTTATACTTCCTTTCTTGACCGGCGGCTGCGAAAGAGTCCATGACGACCGATTTGCGCGCGGAGGCACGGGTAGCTGAGTTCGGCGTGCTCTTGACGATTACGCGATGACGGAGCCACAGCACATGGACAATGCTTTCATGGCGCGCGCCATTCAACTGTCGCTCGACAATGTCCACTCGGGCAACGGCGGGCCGTTTGGCTGCGTCATCGTCAAAGAAGAAAAAGTTGTGGCTGAGGGCGTGAATCGCGTAACTGCGACGAACGATCCGACGGCGCATGCCGAGGTGCTGGCCATACGGCAGGCTTGCCAGAGGCTGGATTGCTTCGAACTGCGCGGCTGCGATCTTTATACTTCGTGCGAGCCTTGCCCGATGTGCCTGGGCGCTATCTACTGGGCTCGGATCGAGAAAGTTTATTTTGGCAACCTTGCCGAGGATGCGGCCATGATCGGGTTTGACGATTCCGCCATTTACGCCGAAATCACGCAGCCGCATGCGGAACGCAAGATTCCTTTGATCCAGATGATGCGCGAAGAGGCACTGGCGGCGTTTCGCGCCTGGCAGGAACATC
This sequence comes from uncultured Acidobacteriaceae bacterium, assembly GCA_963822025.1. Classification (GTDB taxonomy): domain Bacteria; phylum Acidobacteriota; class Terriglobia; order Terriglobales; family Acidobacteriaceae; genus Acidiflorens. Next base: position 308,579 of record CAWGFW010000008.1, read on the forward strand.
CGGGGAAAATTCTTTATTGAGCGGCTCGTTGTCTGTGCCTAGTTCTGTGGTGCCGCGGCTTCTCGCAAAGAGCTTGAACCACAGGGGGACACAGGGCGGCACAGGGGTCGCAACTCAAACACAACACGGGGACGATTTTTGATCGATCGTTATTTCAAGCTTACAGAAAATAAAACCACGGTTAAGCAGGAGATGCTGGGCGGGCTCACCACTTTTGTGACCATGGCCTACATCATCGTGGTGAACCCGCAGATTCTGGCGCAGGCGGGGATGCCGGCCGAGGGCGTGGTGTTTGCGACGTGTATCTCAGCGGCTGCAGCCACTCTGGTGATGGGACTTTATGCCAATTACCCGATCGCGCTGGCTCCGGGGATGTCGCTGAATGCGTACTTCACTTATGCCGTTTGCCTCAACATGCATGTTCCGTGGCAGACGGCGCTGGCGGTGGTTTTCTTTTCTGGCGTGGTGTTTCTGCTGTTGACCGTGACGCGCGTGCGCGAACAAATTGTCAACGGCATGCCCGACTGCCTTAAGCATTCTACGGCTACGGGCATTGGAATGTTTATTGCTTTCGTGGGATTGCGCAATGCGAAGCTGGTGGTGGCGAATCCGGCTACGTTTGTTGGCCTTGGAAGTTTTTCTGACAAGGAGGTGCAGACGGCATGCTTCGGGCTCGCTCTCACACTGGTGCTCATGGCGCGGAAGATCAATGGCGGAATTCTGATTGGGATTTTTGGAACTACGCTGGTGGGAATTTTGCGCGGCATTTCGCATTGGCCTGCGGCTCTGGTTTCTTTTCCGCATCCTTCTTCTACATTTCTTAAGCTGGATTTTCGCGGGGCGATTCATCTGGGCTTTTTGGAAATTGTGTTTGCATTTTTGTTTGTCGATCTATTCGATAATGTGGGAACGCTTGTCGGTGTTTGCGAACAGGGCGGATTCATCAAGGATGGGAAGATTCCTCGCGTGGGACGGGCCCTGGTGTCGGACGCTGTGGGCACGCTATTTGGCTCGTTAACGGGGACATCGACGGTGACTAGCTACATCGAGAGCGTGGCTGGGGTCGCTGCGGGAGCGCGGACCGGCCTGAGTAATGTCGCGGTCGCTGGGCTGTTTTTGATCGCGACTTTTTGTTCGCCTTTGGCTACGGCGATTCCTGCGTATGCTACGGCGCCGGCTTTGGTTCTGGTGGGTGCGCTGATGACGCAATCGATTTCGCATATTGAATGGAGCGAATTCAGCGAGGCGGTCCCGGCGTTTATTACTATGCTGGCTACGCCTTTAACTTTTAGCATTGCCACCGGCATCAGTCTTGGGTTGATCGCGTATACGGTGGTGAAGATTGCGGCTGGCAAATTCCGCGAGATTACCGTGCTCATATGGATTCTTACGGCGTTGTTTATCCTGCGTTATGTCTACCTCGCGGTGGCGTAGGTGCTCGTTGTACTGCTAAATGTTGTAACAGTAAGGCGTCCCGCGGCATCTGTTAAGTAGGGCGCAAACCTCCGCCCGCTCGCTACAATAGACAGATATGACTAGCTTGCCACTGCCGCTTGGAGTGTTCGTCGCCGGATTGATCTCGTTCCTGTCGCCATGCGTGCTGCCGCTGGTACCGGGATACGTTTCTTTAATCTCCGGCGTCGGCGTCGAGCAATTGAAGTTGCAGGAGGGACAGCTGTTCCGTAAGGTGATGCTGAATTCGGCCGCGTTCATCATCGGCTTCAGCATCGTCTTTATCACGCTCGGCGCAATTTCGACGGAAGTGGGACAGGTGCTGGCGCAATATAAGTCGCTGCTGGCGCGGATTGCGGGAGTGGTCATTATTCTTTTTGGTCTGCACCTCACCGGCATCTTTCAGATCAAGGCTTTGCTGGCGGATACTCGGCTGCATGGGCTTAAGGGCAGTCCTTCGGCATGGGGCGCGTTTGTGATTGGATTTGCCTTTGCTTTTGGATGGACGCCTTGCGTGGGGCCGATTCTCGCGGTGGTGCTGGGATTTGCCGCGACTCAGGATACGGTGTGGAAAGGAATTTTCCTTCTGGCTATTTACTCGGCGGGATTAGCCGTGCCTTTTCTGCTGACTTCGCTGGGCATTGAACGTTTTTTGAAGTTTTACAATCGCTTTAAATTTCACATGCATGCGCTGGAAGTGGCGAGCGGAGGGTTGCTGATTGCGTTGGGCATTCTGCTGGTGATGGGGCGGTTTGCGCTGATTTCGGGGTATTTTTCGTTCTTGAATCGGTTTGCGCTGTAGACGTGGGCCCACTCTAACGTCGCACAGAACGCGACTTTAGAATGGGCCACCCGGTGTTCATTTTGGGAGACTGAAGAAGTTGTTTTTGAGAGGTTAACGGTGAAAAGAAATCCGCTAATTTTGTTTTTTATCGCCGCCATTGTTGCGGCTATGTTGTTCGCGGGGATTAGGATGGCGCGCAATAATCGCGCGGGCAATTCTGGCAAGGGACAACTGATGGGCAATCTGGCTCCTGACTTCGATCTGCAGACCGTCGATGGCAAGGATGTCAAGCTGTCGGACCTGCGCGGCAAAGCTGTTCTGCTGAATTTCTGGGCAACCTATTGTGGCCCCTGCAAGATAGAGATGCCGTGGTTTGTGGAACTGCAAAAAGAGTACGGGCCGCAGGGATTTCAGATTATCGGCGTGGCTATGGACGACGCCAGCACGGAGGATATTGCGAAATTCGCCAAGGATATGGGTGTCAATTACCCGATTCTGCTGGGGAAGGAATCGGTGGGCGAGAGTTATGGCGGTGTCAGCGTGCTGCCTACGACATTTTTTGTCGATCGCGATGGCAAGGTTATCGCCCGTGAGTTTGGCTTGCAGAGCCGCAGCGTCTTTGTCGACCACATCAAGAAGGCTCTCAGTCAGGGTCAAGCGGTACAGGCTCGTAGGTAACTACGAAGCGCTTGCTAACTTGGGATACTCTAGAGTTGAGTTACTCTACGCAAATGAAAATTCTGCTTGCGAGCATGCTTTGCTTGTTGTCCGCGTGGGCTTTTGCGCAGGATAACCCCGGCCCGCAAACTTCGGTTGTTAAGATGGCGCCGGTTCCGACCGTGACTGCGATGCAGGGCAAGCCAGCAACCGTTTCGCTCTTATTTCGCGTGGCTAGCGGCTACCACATTAATTCTAACCAGCCGAAGGCGGAGTTTCTGATTCCGACGGTCCTTAAGGTGGAAGCCACTACTGACATCGTCATCGGAAAAACTACCTATCCCGAGGGGAAGGATATGAGCTTCGCATTCGCGCCTGATGAGAAGCTCAATGTTTATACCGGCGATTTCAAGGTGGATGTGCTGGTACGGCCGCTGCTGTCAGTGCAGACGGGAAAATATATCGTCCGCGGAACTCTTAAATATCAGGCTTGTGACAATCAGGCGTGCTATCCGCCAAAGCAACTGCCGGTTAGCTTTGATGTGAAGATCGCGAAGGCTGCGGCGGCTCCTCGCAGGAATCCGGCGCAAAGTCCGGACGTGCATCAGTAGGCGGCGTAATCAGAGGGCATTCTCGGAGTAACTTTTCACAGCGGCAATCTTAGAGCACAACCGAGCGCGCGTGATCGAGTTGGCGGGTCAGGGTGTCGATTTTCGCTTCCAGCACGTGGCGGATGGAGAGCATACCAAGCAAGCGTCCGTCTTCATCGACAATCGGCAAGTGGCGGTAGTGGCGCTCGACCATGGTCGCCAGCGCTTCGCCGGCGGTGGTAGCGCGGGTCGCGAGTTCGACGGGCGTCGTCATGACGTCGCGAATGGAAGTCTGGCGCGCGTCGCGTTCGCCGAGGGAGAAGCGCCGCAGAACATCGCGTTCGGTAAAAATTCCGGCGACGCGGTGGTTCTCGTCGATCACGGCGACGGCGCCTACGTGACGATCAAGCATGGTTCGAATCGCCTTCTCGGCGGTCGCTTCGACCGGAACTGCGGCCGCTTCTGGGTCACACATTTCGAGAATATTCACGGTTCACCTCTTCATTCATCAGTTAGCTGCCACCGGTTAGCTGCGTTCACCGTTTAGCGGCCAGTTCGTTCTTGTAAACCTTGCCATCTTTCATCACAAAACCGACGTTCTCAAGAATCTTGACATTTGCCAAAGGATCGCCCTGCACAGCCACTACATCGGCGTAGGCTCCGGGGGCAATCACGCCTAGCTTGCCTTTCATGTCGAGCAGTTCGGCGGCGCGCGTGGTTGCGCTCTGGATGGCTTGCATCGGAGTCATGCCGAAATCGACCATGCGAGGAAATTCCTGCGCGATGGGCTCGGTCCATGGGATACCACCCATGTCGGTGCCAAAAGCGATTTTCACTCCGGCCTTTAATGCCTTGCGGAATGACACTTCGTGCTCGGACGCGCGCTTGCGATCACGCTGGCCTTCCGGCGTGTTGGCGGGCGCCCAATCGGTGTAATAGACGCTGAGAGTCGGGCAGAGCCATGTGCCCTGGCGGAGCATCTGCGCGATTTGCGCGTCGGTGAGTTGCAGTCCGTGTTCGATCGAATCGCAGCCGCCGTCGAGAGCGCGCTGCATACCTTCTCCACCATACGAATGGCAAGCCACTTTCTTCCCCCAGCCATGGGTTTCATCGACAATTGCGCGTAGTTCCTCCACTGTCAACGTGGGCTGGGACACGAGTTCGCCATTTTTACCTATCCAAGAGCGGTGGGTCATATAGACCTTGATCCAGTCGGCGCCGTGGTCGAGTTGTTCACGCGCGGCCTTGCGAGCTTCGACCGGGCCGTCAATGATCTGTACTCCCTTTGGCACCTCGATTTCGGGTGCGTAGCCTTCGAGGGGATATCCGCCGGTGGTCGAGATGGCGCGGGTGGAGACGAAGAGGCGCGGCCCGGGAATGTATCCGCCTTCGATGGCCATTTTGATGCCGACGTCGCCGTAGCCGGCACCTTCGGTTTCCATATCGCGAAGAGTGGTGAATCCTTGCTCGAGGGCGCGGCGGGCGGAGACGGTGGCGCGTGCCGCGCGGTAGGCCAGAGGATATTTGAGGAGCTGAATATCGTATCCACCCTCGGCGGGATCTTCGCCTTGAAGAAAAATGTGAGTGTGGGCGTCGATCAATCCCGGGAGGACAGTCGATTGCGAAAGGTCGATGAAGGTCGTTCCGGCGGGAAAGTTCGTGGGAATTGCGACGCCTCCATCGGCAACGTCGGTAATCGTATTTCCGTGGATGGTGATGATCACGTTATGGCGGGGCGAAGGCGACGTGCCGTCAATCAAGACACCGGCGCGGATGATCGTCACTGGGGCCGGCGCGGGCGCATTGGTTTGAGCCCAGCCAATCGAGACGAGGCATAACAGGCTCAGCAGAATTATCGGTGGAATCAGGGAGCGCTTCACCACAACCTCCAGAAAGGCTGGATTGTACTCCTCGGGGCGAAGCTTGCCCGGCAAAATTTGAGTCGGAGGTTATGAGGGAGGATGGTGAGGATGGTGAGGATGATGAGCAATGCGAAGAACGAAGCCGGTGGGAGCGGCGGAAATGCGATTGGCGTCGCGGTTGTCGGCGAAAACCAGGGCTGCTCCAGCGCCTTCAAGCAGGCGGCTGGCAATCGCTAACCGGGCGCGGCGCAGGGCTGCCAGGGATGCGGGGACGGCTTTGGCTGGGTTGTGCCTCGCGGGTGAAGCGGTGGAGTTTTGATCTGGAGTGTCGAATTGCGCTTCGCGCAAATTCGGCTCGCGAGTGCGGGGATCGGCTTCTGCGCGCAGCACGGCCCCGGCAGGGCCTTCTCCCAACAGGAGCGTCAATTTGCCGCCGGTAGGTTGCGCATCGATCATGGACGCGATCAAATATTGGAACGCCAGCTTGAGCCGGGCCTCGGGCAACAAAAGGGTTGCGGTGCAGGTGCCGACGAGACACAACCGGACGCCGCGAACTGCTGCGATCGAAGAAAGCGCATCGATCACGCTGCTCAAAGCGGGAGCTACCGCGGATGGGCGGGCTGGGCGACCAGGCTGCTCGGCGTCGAGATACTCTCTCATCAACTGAATCATGCCGATAACTTTTTCGATCTGTTGGAGAGCGACGCCAACACTCTCGTGCTGTTGCTCGAGGGCCTCTTCGATGGTTAGTTCGCGCGGGAGCTCCAGCGAAAGTTCGAGCGAACAACGCAAGCTAGTGAGTGGCTGGCTGAGCGAATGAAGTAGTTCGCCGAGCACGTCCGGGCTGGGCGACGGCGGTGAGAATAAATGGGAACCGGCGCTCATGCCGACGCTCCGTCAGGGTTCATCTGATAGCCGACGCCCCGAACGGTGTGAATCAGACAGGGCGAGAAGCCGTCGTCGACTTTGCGGCGCAAGTAGTTGATGTAAACATCGACTACGTTGGTGGTGGAATCGAAGGTCAGGTTCCAGACATGTTCGATAATCATGGCGCGGGTCAAGCGGCGGCCAGAGTTGCGCATCAGGTATTCGAGCAAGGCAAATTCCTTGGTGGTCAATTCAATGTGGCGGCCGGCACGGGCCACCTTGCGTTCGACGCGGTCGAGAGAAAGATCACGGACGGTGAGAATGGACTCCGAGGGGAGATGGCTGCGCCGCAGCAAGGCGCGGGCGCGGGCGGAAAGTTCGAGGTAGGAAAACGGCTTTACAAGATAATCGTCGGCGCCCGAATCGAGGCACTGCACGCGGTCTTCGATGCGGCTGCGCGCGGTGAGGATCATCACCGGCAAGTTTGCCTTTTTCTGCCGCAAACTTTTGAGCACTGATAAGCCATCGAGGACGGGCAAGTTCAGATCAAGCACCACCAGATCGTAGTCGAACTCCATCGCCATGGAGCGACCCTGATTGCCTTCAATTGCAACATCCACCGCATGATGTTCGGCTTCCAGTCCCTTGCGGATAAAACTGGAAAGCGCGGCGTCGTCTTCCACGATAAGGATTCTCATGAAGTTTTATAGGTAGGGCCGATTTTGAAACCGATTCCTATTCTCGGCGTGAAGAGTGGGGAGCACAAGATAACTCGACCGTACGAATGGACGTGCTTATGCCCGAGAGAGAATTCCCTCTTGCATGAGAAAGGTCGGAATCTTAACCGCGAGGAACACAGAGGACACAGCGGCTAAGCGCCGAGTCGGAATTGCACGTCTTTTACGCACCCAGCGACGACCGGATCGAGTCGACGATTGACTCCGCCAGACGATCCATTTGTTCTTTCGACTCGGCTTCGATCATCACGCGCGCGAGCGCTTCGGTGCCGGAGTAACGCACGACCACACGGCCGTTGCCGTCGAGTTCGCCCTCGGCCGCTTTGATCGCCGCCTGGACGGGAGGGATTTCGGCAAATGGCGTTTTGTTCTTGACCCGAACGTTGCGGATAGTTTGTGGAAAGACTTTCAGATCGCCGACCAGATCGGCCAGTGGCTTGCCGGTTCGAGCGATGATATCGAGCACTCGCAGAGCGGTCAGCAGGCCGTCGCCGGTGGTGGCGTCGCCATCGCGAAAGAGTATGTGGCCGGACTGCTCGCCGCCAAGCGTTGCGCCCACGCGCTGCATTTCTTCGAGCACATATTTGTCGCCGACGTTGGCGCGAAGCATCTGGATTCCCGATCGCTTGAGGGCAATTTCCAATCCCATATTCGACATGGTTGTCGCGACGACGGTGGCATTGGCGAGAGCGCCGCGCGACTGCATTTCGCGGGCGGCCACTAACAGGACTGCGTCGCCGTTGACTACGCGTCCGCCGGCATCCGAAAAGAGAGCGCGGTCGGCATCGCCATCGAATGTGATACCGAGGTCGAAGCGTCCCTGCTCGCCGACGACAGCCTGATCGGCGGAGAGGCTGTCATAGACATAACGCGCTACTACTTCGGGATGGAGGGCGCCGCAATTCTCGTTGATGTTTTGCCCGTCGGGACTTGAATGGAGCAACGTTGTTTTGATTTTTAGCGTGCGAAATAATTCAGGGGCTTCCGCGGCCGCGGCTCCGTTGGCGCAATCGACCGCCACACGAAGTGCGCTCAAATCAGTGGCGATGCCGCCGGCCAGCCAGCGAACGTAGGCGTGGCGGAGAGTTTCGTCGCCGGGAAGGCTTGAGACTTCAGGGGTTGGATCGGGTGCGGAAGCCGAACCCGCCTGGAGCAGCGCGAAAATCTCTTTTTCGATGGCCAGTTCGCGCGCATCGGGTAGTTTGTAGCCGTCGCGGGAGAAAATTTTAATTCCGTTGTCAGTCCAGGGATTGTGGGAAGCTGAAATCACGACTCCCGCATCGAACCCCTGGGAGCGTGCGAGGAAGGCGACGCCGGGAGTTGTAATCACGCCGGCGCTGCGCGTTTCAACCCCGACGGACGCGAGCCCCTGGAGGAAGCGGTCGGCGATCCAGCGACTGGAGGCGCGCGTGTCCTGCCCAATTACTACTCGGGCTCTGGCGTTTGCGCGCGTGAGATCGTGGCCGAGAGCGCGGCCAATCCAATAAACGCTGTCACGCGTCAGCGGAAATTCACCCGCGACACCACGAATTCCGTCGGTACCGAAGAGTTGTCTGATTTGGGTCATGAATGGTCGTTGGCCGTTGGCCGTTGGCATTGGTCGTTCGCGATCCGTCGTTCACCGTTCGCATTGTGCCGTCTATTTCGAAATTCGCGAACGGCTATCGACTAACGACCGTATAACTATCCTATTTTTTCTTGTCTGCTAATCCTTCCATGATAACCGTCACACGAATTGGAATATGATGCACGACTTGGATCAGAGGATCGGGGACATAGGCTTGGGTGACAAAAGTGGCGCGGGTCATGGCCCCACTGACGTCTACCGGATCGGTGGTGGCAGCCTCGACTGCGTCGACGCGGCGGCGCGGACCGGTGATCATGACATTGTTTGGATCGGCGACCACCTGCGCCACATGCATGCCGCTGGCAAAAGTTCCGGTCACTCGCGGCCGCACCTCAACCATGCGAGTGGCGCGATTGTCGAAGGAGAGATGGAACTGACCGGGAATAATCTGCACTACGTCCAATTCCTGGGGCACATGGACGTGACGGGCACTCAAATCGAAGGTCTGCTCGCCGGGACGCACCTGTCCGAGGTCAATGTCGGCTCGCACATCTTCCGGCTGAAGACGATGAATGACGCGCTCCGGCCCTCGTATGCGAATCTGGGCTTCGGTGAAACTGGCGGAATCGATTTCCAGATTGTCGGGAAGATTGTGGAATTCGATGGGAACGTGCATTTCGACTTCGGCGATGGGGTCGCGCGCCACGACCAGCCACAATCCGAAGGCGAGCAAGAGGGAAATTATCTTGAGGCCGAGGTTGTGAACGAACATGCGGTGGAAAAAACTGCGTTGCGCGAAGGCCGGCATCAATCGTCCCTTCCGGCATCTTGCCTGCGCGAGGTGTGCGAATTGGATGATTCCTCTTCGACAAAGCTTTCTTCCATGGCGCTCGGCAGGGTGTGCGCAGGAGCGTAGCGGCGGAGCAGATTACTCAGGCGCTCGCGGAGGCGTTCCACAGTTAACTCGCGCTCAATGCTGCCCGCCACGGCCACACTGATTGTGCCTGTTTCTTCCGAAATGATGACTGCGACCGCGTCGGTTTCTTCGGTAATGCCGATCGCGGCGCGATGACGCGTACCCAACTGGATCGAAAGCACGGGATTCATCGATAGCGGAAGGAAACAGGCGGCCGCCGCGATGCGGTCACGCTGCACAATCACGGCGCCATCATGCAACGGAGCAGACGGGCGAAAAATCGTGGCCAGGAGATCGTAGGAGAGCCTGGCATCAAGCGCGACGCCGCTTTCGATGTAGGTGCGCAGACCGATCTCGCGCTCGATAACAATCAGAGCGCCGGTTTGATTTTGGGAAAAAAGATTGGCCGCCAAAACGATGTCGTCGTAGACATCGGCGACCGAGCTACTGGACCGCATCAGCGAAAGACGGCTTCCGAGATTGGCGAGCGCGTGCCGGATCTCCGACTGGAAGACGACGATGAGCGCGAAGACAACATAGGGCAACATCGTGCTGAGGAGCCAGTTCAGGGTGCGCAACTCGCCGAGGCGCGCAAGATAAAAGGCCAATCCGAGCGCCGCCACACCGACCAGCATCGGAGCCGCCCGCGTGCCCCGCACCAGCACGAGAAACTGGTAGATCAGGATCGCGACCAGCACGATGTCTAAAATCGAAAGGACCGAAATCGCCGAGATGTGCGACCAGATCAGCGACGGCGTCACGCCACCCTCACGTCAGAAGTTGAACTGGCATTTATTCTAATGCAGCGGGACCGATGCAGAAGGCAAATGGTTAATGCCGTTAGCTGGATTCCGGTTCGTTGCGCTCAGCGGCGGTGACGCGAGCGCGAATTCTTCCGCGGGCGAGGCGAGCCGAGACTTCTTCACCGGCATTCAGTCTGGCCGCATCTTTCACAAGTTCGCCATTCGCTTTGAAAACGAGGGCGTATCCTCGATTTAAAATGGCGACCGGCGACAGGGCTTCCAGGCTGGCAGTTTGGCGATCGAGGGCGCCGCGGAGTTGGAGCAAGCGCGTGTGCTCGGCGGCGGCGAGGTTGGCGACTTGCGCCTCCAATCCTTGGCGGACTGCGGCCAGACGGCGGCGCGCGTCGTAATGCCGGACGGTGGCGACGGTAGTTTCACAGCGTCGGTGAAATCGGTCTAAGAGCTGGCGTTCGGCCTTCTCGAGGCGAAAGCGCTGTTCGTCGAGTTTCTGCTGGCGGCGGTGGATGCCATCCATCATGCGGGCGAAGGCGCCGTGCCGCGCGCGCTCGGATAGATCCTGACGGGCTATCAGAAGGCGGTAGCGAATGCCATGTTCCAACCGGCGATATAACTCTTCGGCCTGGGTTTCAATCTCCTGCCGTGACCGAATGACGAGTTCCGCGGCGGCTGATGGCGTAGGGGCGCGGAGGTCGGCGACAAAATCGATGATGGTGAAATCCGTTTCGTGACCAATTGCCGAGATCACTGGAATCTTCGAATTCGCGACCGCCCGCGCCAGGCCCTCATGATTGAAGCAAGCGAGGTCTTCTGCCGAACCTCCGCCGCGCGCGATGATGATGACCTCGATCACGCCGCGGTCAGCGGTTGTTTGATTGAAGTGTCGCAAGCCGGCCATCACCTCGCCTGGCGCGGCGTCTCCTTGCACCTGGGCGGGATAGATCAGCAGGTTGGCGGAGTGATGCCGACGGGCGAGAATGTTCAGGATGTCGTGGAGCGCCGCTCCCTGCGGCGAAGTGATGATGCCGATTTTTTGCGGGAGCGACGGGATGGGCTTTTTTCGCGAAGCCTCAAACAATCCTTCCGACTGCAACCTTGCTTTTAATTGTTCGAAGGCTAGCTGTAGGGCGCCGGCACCCTTTGGCTCCATGAATTCAGCGGAGATCTGGAGTTCGCCGCGATCTTCGTAGACGGTGATGCGTCCGCGGACGGTGACGTGCAGGCCGTTTTCGGGACGAAAACGCAGGAGTTTGGCCGACGAACGAAACATCACCACGCGAATCTGCGAACTTTCTTCTTTCAGCGTGAAGTACAGGTGGCCGGAGTCAGGAATTCGGAGATTGGAAATTTCGCCTTCCACCCAGCAGTCGGAATACTCGCGCTCGATGTGGGAGCGGACGGCGGAGACGAGCGCTCGGACGGTCCAGACGCGGCGCTCTGGAGGACGAAACTGGAAGCCGAGTTGATCAGACATGGCCATGAATGGAGGCTCAGACGCGAACTTCATCGGTTACCTTGACCGGTACGATCCGCGTCACGCGTGCCATTATTTTCTTGTTTTGCTCAGACTTTTTAAGATCGTAAGCGGCCTGCAGGCGCATCCATAGTTCCGCCGAGCCGCCAAATAGGCGTGCCACCTTCAGGCACATTACGGCAGATAGGGGCTTACGACCCGCCAAAATGCCGTGAAGCATCTGGCGGGATACTCCGAGAGCTTTGGCCGCGTCCGTCACGGATAGGCCGACGGAGGGGAGGATATCGTCCCTGATAATCTCGCCGGGATGGACAAGCGGCAGTCTGTTCTTTCTCTCCATGGTTTTCTCCCTAATGGTAATCTTCAAAATCGATCTCGACCGCATTCTCGCCCGACCAACCGAAGGTGACACGGTAGTTTCCGGTCACGCGCACTGACCAACGCGGCGGCTTGCCTCGCAAGCCGTGAAAGCGGAAACCCGCGATGTTCAAATCTTCAGGTCTTCCGGCAACGTCCAATAACTGGAGGATGCGCACACACTTCCTAATATGACCGGCACCGAGGCGACGCGTCTTTCCGGTACGATGGATTTCTTCGAGTCCATTATGCCGGAAGCTACCGATCATTTTACAAGTGTAAAGTAAATAGTTGACGGATGTCAACCGAATAGTTGACTCTGCGGATCATGACCAGTCGCCCGCCACCTTCGGCCATTGTGAGGCAGGAGGGTACCGCTACCGCTTCAGCCGTGCGATCAAGTAGAGAATAATCGAAAGAACGATACTTATCAGGATGGAACTGGCGAGCGGAAAATAGAAAGTTGTGTTTTTGCCTTTGTAGAGAATATCGCCCGGCAGGCGGCCTAGCGGCAGGGACGTTCGCCCGAGGAGCATGATGATGCCGCCAATTACTACCAGGGCTATGCCGAGGATGAGCAGCATTCGTCCCATTTCCGCCATGCTTCGAGTTTAACTCCGCTGGCCGCGCGGAACGTCAGCTCTCGGAGTCCCATTCATTTGAGGAGCAGATGTATTCTGAGTTTCGCTGCAAATCTGACTGATGACGATACTCCAGACCCCACGGCTCAGACTCCGCGAGCTCAGCGCGCTGGATGTTGATGCGCTGGCGCTTATTCTTTGCGATCGGGAAGCTATGCGTTACTATCCTGCGCCCTATGATCGCGCTGGTGTGGAGAGATGGATTGAACGGAACCGAGAGCGCTACTTAGAGGATGGCGTCGGCCTCTGGGCCATGGATTTAATTTCAGCGGAAGGATTAATTGGCGATTGCGGCATCGTCGTGCAGCAGGTTGATGGCGAACGTATGTATGAAATCGGATATCATTTGCGGCGCGATTTCTGGAGGCGGGGACTGGCGACGGAAGCGGCGGTCGCTTGCCGGGATTGGGGCTTCGCGCATTTGAAAGCTGACCGTTTGATTTCTTTGATTCGTCCGGAGAATGTGCCTTCGCGGCGCGTTGCTGAGCGGGTTGGGATGACACTCTGGAAAGAAGTGGACTGGCGAGGGCTTGCGCACTGTGTTTATTCCGTCGAGCGGAGTGGAGGCTTCTTCAGCGGCTAAAGAGTATGCACGTTCTGGCGCGGTGAACACGCGAAGCTAAAGATCAAATCATAAGAACTAGCTTTGCCTGCATAGCGGGCACCTGATAATCTACCGCACCGGGAAAAATTCCCGCAACACAAACCGCCATGCCGAAAAAATCCAGCGCGCCTTTTATTCTCGCCGAGGCTTTGCTCTCGGCGTTCGATACGAACGACCGCATCAACCAATATCTTTTGGATAATCTGCCTGCCGAAGCTTGGCGGGCCGAGCCTCCGGGAAAAAAGGGACGCAACGTCGCAGGCGTGGTCGCTCACATGCACAATGTTCGGGTCATGTGGCTGAAGGCTGCGAAGGGGAAGATTCCCGAGCAGCTCGACCGGTTTAAGGTTACGCCCGCGCAGGCAAAGAAGGGGTTGGACGCTAGTCGCGCCGCACTGCGGGAGGTTCTCCAGTCGGCTGTCGCCGGCGATGGCCGCGTCAAAGGCTTTCGTCCGGACGTGGCTGGATTCTTCGCTTACCTGATTGCGCATGACGCACACCATCGCGGACAGATCACCATGCTGGCGCGCCAGGCGGGGCATGCGATTCCACAGAAGGCGACGTTTGGCATGTGGGAATGGGGTGTGCGTTAAACTGAAAAGACTAAACTTAAGACCTAACGCAAAGCAGAGTCAGAAGCAGAGCCAGCCGACGAATGCACAAAGCCACAATTCTGTTCAATCCCAACTCTGGGCGACGCGGGAAGAAGCGCGACGCGGAGCTGAACCACGCCATTGGCATCATTCAATCAGCGGGGGTAAGAACTGAGCTCGCGATTTGCCGCTCCAGCCGGGAGGCTACGGATAATGCGCGCTGCGCCGTCGCGGACGGGAGCGATACGGTGTTTGCCTGCGGAGGCGATGGAACGATTCACGACATCATACAGGGATTAGCCGGAACTTCCGTCGCGCTCGCGATTTTGCCGTTTGGCACCGCCAATGCTCTTGCTCATGACATCGGAATCTCGCTGCGTCCGGGCGCCGCGGCCCAGGCTGCGGTCGATGGCAAAGCTCGACGCGTTCCGCTGGGAAAAATCGAGTACGAGAATCTCGAGGGCAAGCCGTCCGCGCGCTACTTCACCGTAGCGGCCGGAATCGGAGTGGATGCGCATCTCTTTTACAAACTGACTTCGCTTCACAAGAATCGTGGAGGCATGGCGGCTTATTACCTCAAAGCCTGGCAGTTGTGGGCGACATATAACATGCGCCGCTTCGAAGTTGATTACGCTGACGGAAGCGGGAAGCGCCACCACGCGTCGCTCACCGAGCTTTTGGCGGTGAGGATTCGCTTCTTTGGAAATGTTCTGCGCGAGCTGGTTCCCGGAGCCTCGCTTGATTGCGGCGATGTGCGCACGGTGATGTGCCGCACCGCCAGCCGGAATTCTTATCTGCAATATGTGACCGGGGCGCTGCTGGGGTGCCATTGGAACGTCAAGGGTATCGATGTGGTGAGTTGCTCTGAGATTATTTGCCGGCTGCCGGCGGAGGGCGACGGTCATCATGGCTCGGGCCAGCGAGTCTATGTCGAGGCGGATGGTGAATTGCTGGGCCGGTTGCCGGCGCGTCTGACGATGGTCTCGGATGCGCTGTCGCTGGTAGTTCCAGCGTAACTGGACGCCGGGCGACCTTATCATCCGTATCCGTGTTATAAATCGCTATGCCTAGCGGACGCCAAGGATCGATTCGCCTCTTCCGATTCTCCGGAATCGATGTTTTTCTCCATTGGTCATGGTTCCTGCTGGCCTTCTACGAAATCGAGGCGCGCAGAGGCTGGGGGCACTATTCGTCGATCGGCTGGAACGTGGCGGAATACCTCGCACTGTTCCTGATCGTGACCATTCACGAATTTGGGCATGCGCTGGCTTGCCGCCAGGTTGGCGGACAAGCCGATCAGATACTGCTCTGGCCCTTTGGCGGCGTTGCCTACGTGAATCCGCCACAACGTCCAGGGGCAACGTTATGGAGTATCGCAGCCGGGCCGCTGGTAAATGTGGTGCTTGCTCCCATCATCATGCTCGTCGGGCGGATGAGCCTTCTGTTGGGCTGGTACGCGGCCGTGCCCGACCTGCATACGTTGCTTCACTCTATTTTCTGGATCGATATTTGGCTGCTTGCGTTCAACATTCTCCCCATCTACCCGCTCGATGGCGGTCAAATCCTTCGGTCTTTACTCTGGTTTGTGATGGGCCGCGCTCGCAGTCTACTGTTGGCCACCGTGCTCGGAATCGCGGGCATCGCCGCCTTCATCGGGTTCGCGTTTTGGACGCATGATATCTGGCTGGGCGCGATCGCCGTCTTCTTGCTCATGAATTGCTGGGGCGGATTGCAGCACGCGCGGGCTTTATTGCGCTTCGCGAAGTTGCCGCGGAGATTTGAATACGCCTGCCCGTCATGCCAATCGAGCCCGCCAATCGGCGAATACTGGAAGTGCGGAAAATGCGGGAAGGCCTTCGATAGTTTCCAGACCGGGGCGGTCTGCCCGCACTGCGCGACGCGATATGAGGGAACGAGATGCCTCGATTGCGGGGCCATGCATCCGATTGGCGAGTGGTCGACTCACCCCATGAGCGTGAGTTCGACTCTCCCGCCTGCTCATGTTTAGCTTCTGGTTAGTCTCCTGCATAGCTCTCGGCTCACTTATCACTTTGGGCTTTGCTTCGCCTCCAGATAAACTCAAGCGAACGCCTTGGAACCGGTAACTCATTTCTTATTTGGCGCGTGCATGGGCCGCGCCGGACTCAATCGCAAGACCGCGCTGGCCACGGCCACGCTAACGCTCGCCGCTGAGGCTCCCGACCTCGATGTGCTCAGCCGCTTTGGCGGATCGGCGTTTGGGTTGAATCATCATCGCGGGTTTACGCATTCTTTTCTGGGCGTACCGCTGGTGGCGGCCGCGGTCGTGGGATTCGTCTATCTTCTCTGGCGGATGCGCGGACGCAGGACAAACAACCCGAATCTTCCTCCGCGCTGGGGATTGCTGTTTGGCTTCGCTTGTCTCGCCGGGCTTAGCCACATTCTGCTCGACTTCACCAATAATTATGGAGTGCGTCCGTTTTGGCCGTTCTCGGAGCGCTGGATTTCCTGGGACATTGTCTTCGTAGTCGAACCGGTTCTGCTCGTGATTCTGACGCTCGGGCTGATTGTTCCGGCGCTATTTTCGCTAATCAACGATGAGATTGGATCTGGCAGGAAGCAATCGAATCCCGCTGGAAGACTGGCAGCGACGCTCGCTTTGCTCGGAGTGTTTGCGTGCTGGGGATTACGCGACTATGAACATCGGCGCGCCGTGGCTGCACTCGAGGCGCGCAATTATCGGAGAGCGGATGCGATTCGCGTGTCGGCGTATCCGTATTGGGTGAATCCGTTTCGCTGGCATGGAGTCGTGGAAACGCCGGCTTTCTTTGCCACGATGGACGTTGATTCGCTCGAGCCCGAAGTCGATCCGCGGGGCGAAATGCAGGTTCGGTATAAGCCGGAGGAAACGCCGGTGACTCTCGCCGCGAAGAGAAGTTATCTTGGGCGCGTTTATCTTAGTTGGGCGCAATATCCGATCACTGAGACCGAAGAACTGACGCACGACCCGGTCGATAACGGGCGACCAGCATATGTGGTTCGGTTTCGCGATTTGCGTTATGACTATCCAGGGCGGAACGGGCGGGCGACGCTGGGCGCATTCGTGCTGCTGACTCGCGATTTGCGGGTGGTGGAGGGAGAGATGGGATCTAAGTAAGAGCTGTCGCCCTCGGGGCTAAAGCCCCAAGTTCAAGGAACGGGTTGTGCTAGCCCACCTGCCCAAGCGACAGACTGCGAAAAGATGGGCCTCATTCTTAAACTTTCTTGAGCAACCTTGCGGTGACCAACTCCATCCAATTCAGTCGCTCAAAGTCAGGCGTTAGCCAAGATTAATGCCTCAAGGGACGTTGCCCTCGTATGAGTTCCTCTTCGTCAAGACTCTTTCTACGGTGTTTTGTGTTTGCACTCGTATTTTGCTTGATCGGTTGCGGTTCCGTTTCTACGCCCAGTACTACCATTACCGTTGCTGTTAAACCGACTTCCGCGACCGTGGCGCCTGGCGCAACTACGCAGTTCACCGCCACTGTAACGGGATCCACGAATACGTCAGTTACATGGTCGGTGGATGGCGTAAGCGGCGGAAATACGACATCGGGAATGATTAGTTCGAGCGGCCTGTATACGGCGCCGTCGGTTGCTGGCACGCACACCGTAACTGCTACCAGCGTGGCCGATACTTCCGACAGCGCGAAGGCTATCGTGACGGTCACGCTGCAGGCCTTAACCGTATTGCCCTCGTCCGCGCTTCTCGCCACGGCGGGGACGCAACAATTCAGCGTTACCCTGCAGGGTGCGCCAGTTTCTTCGGTGACCTGGTCGATTGATGGCGTGGTCGGCGGCAATGCTACGGTTGGCACCGTTTCAACGAGCGGGCTTTATACGGCACCGGCGCAAGTCGGCAGCCACACGATTTCGGCCGCGAGCCCGACGGATTCCGCTGCACAAGGTTCGGCCTCGATCACGGTGGCGTCGGTGACACTTTCACCGGGAACGGCCATGATCGAGGGCTCAACGACTCAACAGTTCACCGCCACCGTACAGGGATCGTCGAGTCTCACGCTTAACTGGATGGTCGACAATGCAGTCGGCGGCAGTGCCGCGAGCGGAACGATTACAACGTCTGGTCTATACACGGCGCCGGCGCAAGCCGGCAACCATACGATCTCAGTGGCCGCAACGGCGAATGCCGCGATCAGCGCCAGCGCCTCGGCGGACGTGTTTACGCTTACAGTTGCGCCAACTTCGGCGGTTCTCGCGCCCTCCGGAACCCAACAGTTCACCTCCACGATTCAGGGCCTAACGAACACAGCGGTCACGTGGTCAGTTGATGGCGTTGCGGGAGGTAATGCGAACTTGGGAACGATTACTTCGGCGGGGTTATATACGGCTCCATCCTCGATGGGCCCTCACACTGCGACCGCGACCAGCGCTGCGGAGCCGACGGACAGCGCTGACGCCTCCGTGGTGGTGGCGAATCTTGCCGCAGGCGCAGTGCTCACCTATCACAACGATGACGCCCGCGACGGCGCGTATCTGCAAGAGGTAAACTTGACGCCCGCAAACGTGAACTCGACGCAGTTCGGGAAGCTATTGGCTTATCCAGTCGACGGGCAGATTTATGCGCAGCCGTTGTATATGTCAGCGTTGAGCATCGCGGGAGGAACGCACGACGTAGTTTTTGTGGAAACGCAAAGCAACAGCGTCTACGCCTTCGATGCAGACGCGACCGCTGCGAGTCCAACCATCTTCTGGCACGTGAATCTCGGCCCTCCGGTTACTGTGGATGATTCCGGAGGTCCTTGGCCAAACGTAGGGATTCTCTCCACACCGGTAATCGACTCGACAACCAACACGATGTACCTGGTGGCGGAAACCTCGGATACGGGACCGAATGGCACTCCGTTTTTCCTGCACGCATTGAATGTAACGACGGGGGCCGACCTGCCCGGCAGCCCGGTTGCGATCGACGCTACTGATCCCAACTCCAGCGCGACCCTTGAACCATCGTGCTATCAACGCATGGGGCTGGCTTTGGATCCGGTGACAAACTGGGTCTATCTGGCCTTTGGCAGTTGTTCTCACGGCTGGTTGCTGGCGTACGACAAGTCGAGCCTGGCGCAGGAGGTTGTTTTCAACGACACGTCCAACGCGGCGGGTGGCGGACTATGGGCGAGCGGCGGCGCTCCCGCCGTGGACGACAGCAGCGGAAATATATATCTGCTGAGCGGCACTGATTACGACGACGCCTGGATCTCGGCGCCTCCTACCTACACTCAAACCGGTTATAACGACTCGTTCCTTTACCTGAACCCAAGCACCCTGAACGTTGAAAGCTATTTTTCCCCAGACAACAATTACGCGCTGGCTGGGACCGACGCTGATCTGGGAAGTGGCGCAGCTGTGTTACTGCCGGGCAACTCCCAATACCCCAAGGAACTCATCGGTGGAGGAAAAGACGGCAACATCTACGTTGTCAATCCTCTCGATATGGGCGGCTTCAACAGCAGCGATGACGTCATTCAGGATGTCCACACAGGCACGCGGCAATACAACAACATTTTTTCCACTCCGGTTTATTGGAACGGCTCAGTCTACTATCACTGCGATCAAGACGTGCTGCGCGCCTTCAGCTGGAGCGCGAGCGCGCCCAGCGGCCAACAGCTATCGAGTTCGCCCACCTCGATCGGGTCGGTAGTTTATGGCAATAACACGCATGGCGCGACGGCTTCGCTTTCGGCCAACGGAGCGACCAACGGCGTCGTCTGGGACACCGACAATTCCGCATATGTTCCTACGGATCCGTCGTCAAGCGGACCATTGGTGCTGCACGCCTACGACGCCACAAATGTCGCCAACGAACTTTACAACAGTTCCCAGGCCGGACCGCGCGACACGGCCGGATTGGCATTGAAGTTTACGGTGCCTACGATCGCGAATGGAAGGGTATACGTTCCGACTGGGACGGAGCTGGATATTTATGGATTGTTGGCGCCGTAATCGAGTTTTCTTCGTTGCGAAAATGTGAGATTGGAATAGAAAGTAAGGGGACCGTTTGAAAGTAGCGAGACATTCCGCCCAGCGAGGTCGACCTGGCGGGTCGCCTCACCTGGCTCGGAAAGAGGACCCTAATCGCCCACACATCGCTGGCGAGTAGAGCTAGATTGACTACTGCGGCGCGTGCTTACCGCGCTCTCCCCGTTCTCGTTTAGGTCTTCGGGCGCGTCTTCAATCGCGTCATCGTAATAGAAATCGAAATTCCGCTTAACAACCCAGACTTTCGTGAAGGACGCATCCATCGTATTGCCAACTGCCGGACTTCACGATTGGAGCGGCGTCCACCATTGTTCGATTCTAAGCGACGTTGGCGTAGTTGGCGTAACATCCCAGCTGCCGATTGCCCTTCACTTCTGGATCTTGAGTAACCGAAATCTCCTTGTCCTGGTCAGGGTTTGAGAGGAAGTGAATCGTCGGTTCTTTCTGCGAGTGGCCGAGCGTAGCGTATCAGAGACATCAAGAATTTCCCTGGTTCCTCCGTCATCGGCAGATGCGCCGAGTTCTCGAACCAAACGAAACGCTTCGTTGGCGCTTTCACCTTCTGAAACCATTCGGCCGCAACCTGCGCGTTGATGTCGAAGTCGTAGCGGCCAGCGAAGAAGGGGTCCTTCGACTATGCGGAACGAGTGGCTTCGCGAATCGTCCTGCTACGCTCAGGATGACACTTTTCTTTTCCTTCCTTCTTTCTTTGCGATTACTTCAGGCCTTCTACCAGGTAGAGGTCGGCTAGCATGCGGTGATAGCCGAAGACGCAGGTTTTGGCGTCGGGGGTCATGAGGATGGGGCCGATGGTTTCGACTCCGGCGGGGTCGGAGGGCATAAGTTGTCGCCAAAGAGTGCGCTGACCGGTGTGGAGATCGAGGCGATAAACTTTTGCGGGCAGCTCTCCGGGTTGGTAGATGTAGAGCGATGCGCCGTCGGCGCTGAAGGTGATGGGCTGTTCTCCAGGGTCGAGTCCGGGAATGAGGCGCGGCTCGCCGCCGGCTACTGGGTAGAGATAGCCTTTCTGGTCGGCGCCGATTCCGGCTACGGTTTGAGAGTCAGGAGAAATTACGAAAGCGGTGCCGTTGACCCCTTCGGGAGTAATCGGTTGGTCTTTGCCAGTCGCCGGGTCGCGGACGTAGAGCCGCACTCCTTTGCCGGTTTCATTGCCGGAGAAAAGCACGCGCTTGCCGTCGGGGAACCAGTGGGCCCAGGCGTGATTGATAGTGTCTTTCGTCAGGTCTTTCGGTTCGCCGGCGCCGGTGGTCAGCAGCCTGAGTTGCGAGGGGGAATCCTGAGTTTGGGCGATTACCGATTTTCCATCGGGCGAGAGCGACACGGCTCCGCCTTCGCCCAGGAGCACGGCGGGCGAGCCATCTGTTTTGCGGATGTAAACGGCGTAGGATAGTCCGCCCGACTTGGAGTAATCCAAAGAACCGCCGCCGCCTTCTTCGTCGAAGAGGAGGGTCTTTCCGTCTCCGGATAAATCGGCGGGGTAGGTGTAATCCAACCAGGAGAGATCGTGCTGCTTGTTGTCGTCGGCGGTCATGCCGATCAGTTCGCGACGCCAACTGGCGCGCATCAAGAGGACGCGGCCGTCTTTGAAGATGTCGAAGATCATTACGGCGCCGGGCAGGCGCAGCACCATGCGCTCTTTGCCATCAAGGGTGGTGGCGTAGAGAGTGCGATCGACGCCTGACTTGCTGGCAGTGAACCATATTTCTTTGCCGTTGGGTGCCCACGCCAAGCCTTGAATGGTGAACCACTCGCCAGAAAGTCTTTTCATGTGGCCGGCCATATCGACAACCGCGAGCGAACCGCTGTCGTCGCCCTGCACGGGGTGATCGATGAAGGCGATGAGGTCTCCCTTAGGAGAGACGCGGGGATGGCCGATCCACCCGCCGGTTTCGTAGAGCGGCTTGCCGATGGGAAATTCAAGGCGGTTGCGGCCGCCGAAATCGCGGACCACGGCGAGGTTGGTTCCGTCGGCCGACCAGTCGGCCCATTGGACTTGTTCGAGCACTTCGCGCGGCGCGCCGCCGACTAGAGGAGCTCGGGCCAAGGTTCCCATGTTTACCCAGGTGCCGATGGCTTTGCTGTTGAGAAGGACGGCCATTTCCGAGGCAGAAGATACGGACACTAGTTGGGTGCGGCTCAGGCCCATGGAACGAGCTTCGGGCGCTTCGGGGCGCGCGGTGAAGACGTTTACTGGGCCGCCTTGCCAGGCCGCGCTGTAGAGAATCGTCTGCCCGTCTGGAGCAAAGCGGGCGGAGCGAATGCTACCGCGCCGGAAAGTGAGTTGGCGGTAGGTGGGCGGCTGCGCCGGCGGGGGCGTGAAAAGCAGCTTGCCGCCATAGATGCCAGCGGCGATCGCCAGCAGCACGACCACGGCGAAAATCAGTGGAGGGACGGCGGGCTTGGAGCGCGTGGTGGCAATTTTAGCGCTCGCGGCCATGCCCACGCTCGAAGACGACGAGTTTGTCGCCGACGATTCGGCCGGTGTCGTTTCTGCCACTACTGATGTGCGCGACGAATCAATCGAGCGCTTGAGGCGCTTGAGATCGGCGCGCAATTCGGCGGCGGTCTGGCAGCGCAGATCACGATCTTTCTCTAGAGCCTTGCTGATGGTCTCTTCGAGCTTTAGCGGAAGCTGGGGGCGCAGGCGGGTCGCGGTGGTGGGCGTGCGGTTGAGGATTGCGTCGGTGATGACGGCGGAGGTTTCGCCGCGAAAGGGCACGACTCCTGTGGCCATTTCGTAAAGCACAACTCCGAAGGAGAAGAGATCGGTGCGGCCGTCGAGTTCTTTGCCGCGCAGCTGTTCGGGCGACATGTATGCCACCGTGCCGACGGCGGTGCCGGGGCTGGTGAGATCGAGGTTGCTGGAGTCAGCTCGGGTTGGCGAATCGTCGAGAGCAGACTTGCTGCGTGCGACCTTGGCCAAGCCAAAATCCAGAATCTTGGCGTGACCGCGGTCGGTGATAAAAATATTGGCGGGCTTGATGTCGCGATGCACGATGCCCTTGCTGTGCGCGGCTTCGAGGGCGTCGGCCACTTCGACGCCCAGATCGAGCAGTGTTTCCAACTCCATGGGCTTGCCCTGGATCAAGTGCTTCAGGGTCTGGCCGCTAAGGCACTCCATGACGATAAAGAACTGCCCTTCGTGCTGACCAATTTCGTGGATGGTGCAAATGTTGGGGTGGTTCAGCGATGACGCGGCGCGCGCCTCGCGGCGGAAGCGTTCGAGGGCTTGGGGATCCTGCGAGGCTTCTTCGGGGAGAAACTTCAAGGCGACAAAGCGCCCTAGCGCAGTGTCCTCCGCTTTGTAGACTACTCCCATCCCACCGCCGCCGAGCATTTCCACGATCCGGTAGTGGGAGACTGTTTTTCCGATCATTGTTAGTTGTTGCGAACTGCGGTCGTTTCGAACTGGTATTTCGGGCTGCGGTGTTTCTGGTTGTGCTCAGGATTTAAGGGGGAAGACTGAGCGACCCATCTTAGGGGGAAATTGGCGGCGCCGTCAATCACGTTGCGCGTAACGGGTTTCACTTTCCGGGCGCGGGTGCGTCACCGCGCTTGACCGGCAGCGTCGGCTCGCGCAACAATCCTAATGACACATAACGAGGTGAATCATGCTGGCGTATCTATTTGTGGTATTTGCGGTCCTGGCGCGGATGCCGTTCATGCCGCATCCCTGGAATTTGACTCCGGTGGCGGCGGCGCTGCTGTATTTTGGCGCGCGCGGACCCAAACGCCAGTTGTGGGTTCCGTTTGTGCTGCTTGCCTGTTCTGACCTTGTCCTGGACAGGTTTGTGTACGCCGTTCCATTCTCATGGGACCATTTCGTGACTTGGGCGTGGTATGCGGCGATTCTGCTGCTCGGCACCCGGCTGCGGGAAAATTCGAATTGGTTGCGGATCGGCGGAGCTGCTCTGGCCAGTTCCGTGTCGTTTTTCGTGGTCAGTAATTTTGCCGTGTGGGCGTGTTGGAGTATGTACCCGAAAACTTTGGCGGGACTGATCACTTGCTACGCTGCGGGCGTGCCATTTTTCCGCCACACGCTAGCGGGGGACTTGCTGTTTAGCGCAGCTATGTTCGGACTGCCGGTGCTTGCGGCGGGATTAGCGGGCTCTGCTCACAAACCTCAGGGAACTGCCGCGGCCTAGTTAGAATCGTGTAAGGACGGCCGCTCTTGGCCACCTGCATTGGTCGCAGGGCGGTGGCGCTTCGTCCGGCGCCACGCCAACCAGCCAATCAGAATCACGACTACCGCCAACAAAATCCCCGTGAAGTGATGCGCAAAGAGGTTTACCGTCAAGGTTACGATTTGCGGACCGAACCAGAGCGTCAACAGCGCTTCGATTAGAAAACGTAAGAAACGCCCGGCGAAGATCGCGAGCACAAAATGCGCGAGGGACATTTCGAACGCGGCCGCCGCCAGCACAAAAATCTTGAAAGGCGCGGGCGGCGGCAACATGGCGGGAAACATGAGCGCCCAGAATTCGTGCCGATCGAAGGATTCGTGAATCTTTTCGAAGCGCGCGGGCGAGAGGCGCTTGCGCAGGAGCACTTCGCCGCCGGTATATCCGATGATGTAGATAACGATGCTGCCGAGCGTCGATCCGACCGCGCCTAGCAACACATAAAGAAAGAAGCGCGCGCGGTCGGTGTAGACGTAGTAGACGAAAATCGCATCGAGCGGCATGCCGAGAAAGGAGCCATCTACGGCGGCTAAGGCGAGCATGCCCCAGGGGCCGAGGGGGACGAGCACGTGCTTAATCCACTCACTGTAGGCGTGGATGAAATGTGCGATCTTCTTCAAGTAGTTGAGATTAGTTTACGTGAGTCTTGCGCGGATCGCTGTTCGCTTTTCGCTCTTCGCAATTAGAGCTTGGCGGTTGGATTCGATTGCACAGCGCGAGAGTGGAATTGCAAATAGCGACGATGAATGGCGATCCGCGTCGCGCTACTCAATGCGCTGTCCGTCCTGCAATTAACTCTAACGCATGGGGGAGTAGGTCGATCACGGCTTCTAACGACTCGACTGCGCCGGCGGGACTTCCTGGCAGATTCAGGATCAGGCTCGCTCCTCGGACACCGCACACGGCGCGGCTTAGCGCGGCGAAGCGCGTTTTTTTCCCTCCCTGCAATCGCATCTGCTCGGCGATTCCTTCTATCAGCTTCTCGCAGACTGCGACTGTGGCTTCGGGCGTGACGTTGCGCGGAGCGATCCCGGTGCCGCCAGTGGTGACGACGAGGCGGGCCGAGACGCACAAATCGATCAGTTTTTGCTGAATCGTGACACACTCGTCGGGAACCAGGTCGCGCGCCACCACTCTGAAACTGCTTCTGGCGAGAGACTCGGCCACGGCGGGGCCAGAGAGATCCTGTTTTTCGCCGCGCGAGCAGGAATCGCTGATCGTCAACACCGCCGCCGTCATCGGGCTCGACGAACTGGATGTTGCCGCGTCAGGTGTCGAGCAGGACATCTTCACCTTCGGCCGCAGCGTCGCGCTGCGCTTCGTCGAGCAGGCGCAAGCCCTCCATCAGCAGGCCTTGCGTATTGAGCGTGGTTGTTTCTTGCGACGACTTGCCGTTGAAATCGACCTGAAAATTTCCTTCCGTCCAGCGCAGCACTTTGAAAACGGCATCGTCGCCTGTGATGGGGCCGTAGGCGGCGTGTTTGGCTTGTCCCTGGCTAAAATAGATCTCGCATTTCTCGTCACCCTTGGTCATGGTGAGAAGGCAACTCTTGCGTCCCATTTCCAGAGATTGCACCAAGTCGATCACATTCATCTGGGTGAGGTTGCCGCGAAGTATGCCATCAGTGGAGGCCGCTTTGCTGAGTTTTTCGAGGGCGATGCGGTCGACTACGCGCTTGATTTTGTGGGTTGCATCTTTCAGGAAGAAGGGTTTTTCCAGATAATCTTCGATTGGGTCCTGCATCGACAAGCGTTCGCTGATATCGGCCTTGCTGGCCATGAGAATGACGGCGATTCCTGCAGTCGCCGGCCTGCTCTTCAGTTTTTCGAGCAATTGGCGTCCATCCATGCCAGGCATGCGATAGTCGCAGATCATCACATCGGGCAAGTCGTCGACGGCTTTCAATAGAGCGTCGGCCGCGTCGGTCGCGACAGTGACCTCGCCCATCGTCGAGAGCGCCTGTTGGAGCATCCCGAGCACCATGGGGTTGTCGTCGACTAGCAAAATTTTGATGTCAGTCGCCATAGATGTAAAACTAAATCAAGGAAAACAACTATCGCGCAAAGCTATTTTCTATGCGCGTTCTTCTTCGTGTTTCTCTGGTAGTCTCCGCTCTTTCCGCCCGACTTCCGCTGCAGCATTACTTCTCGTATTTCGATGCCTTTGTCGAGCGCTTTGCACATGTCGTAGACAGTCAGCGCGGCCACGCTGGCTGCTACCAGAGCTTCCATCTCGACTCCGGTCTCTGCCGTAGTCTTTACTTTTGTGGCAACAGAAACGCCATTCTCGCACACGCGTAGGGTCACAGCAATGTGCGAGAGCGGAACGGGATGACACATCGGTATCAGCTCTGACGTGCGCTTGGCGGCCATGATTCCTGCGGTGCGCGCGACCTCTAACGGATCGCCTTTGGGATTTTGCGGCAGGGCGCGTAAAACCTCCGGACTCATGGCTACGAAGGCGCTGGCCTCGGCTTCGCGGGCGGTTCGCGGCTTCTGCAGAGACGTCGACCATGCGAGCCTGGCCCTGCGCATCGTAGTGCGAAAGCCGCGATGTTTTTTTTGGCATCGGTAACAGGGTATCGCACGGCGCGAGCTATCGCATCTTTCGGCGCATCTTCTTTCAGCGCATCTTCTTTCAGCGCATCTTCTTTCAGCGCATCAGTAACGACACCCACTCTCCGGCCTCGATGCGTTCGCGGTCGGGCGGGATGACGATGTAGCAGTTCGCTCTTGCCAGCGCCGCGATGTCGCCTGACCCCTGCCACGGCGCCAGTTCCACTTCGGCGTTATCGAACTCGCCGGAAAGGACCGCGGGAAGAAATCTCTTCAAACCGGTCTTGGTGCGAATTTCAGATTTCAGCTTCGCGGCCGGGAAGATCAAGGGTTGCGGCGTCAGGCCGGATAGCGCCTCGACTATCGGCTTTGCAAAGAGTTCGAATGTCACCATGGTCGAGACTGGGTTCCCGGGCAATCCGAAGAAATATTTCTTTTGTGGCGCGGGCATTCCGGTTCCGGTCGGCTTCTCATGGGCTGCCAGCAAGCGGGCGAGGGCGCCCGCTCCACAGGAGCCGAAGACGGCTGGCTTACCGGGCTGGATCTCGACTCCGGTGAAATAAAACTCTGCTTGCAATCCGGTCAGAACCTGTTCGACGAGATCGTACTTGCCCATGGAGACGCCGCCGGTCAGCAGCAGGAGATCGCAGCCCAAGCCTTCATCGATCAAAGCTTGGAGGCGCATGGGTTCGTCGGGAGCGATGGGCAGCCGCACTGGCTCGCCTCCGGCATTCTGCACTTGCGCGGCCAGGGAATAGGAATTCGAATTTCGTATTTGCGTTGGCCCCGGCGTGGCATTGATCTCCACCACTTCATCGCCCGTGGAAAGCACCGCCACGCGCGGCTTTTGGAAGACCTGTAGATGACTCTTACCGATCGATGCGGCGATCGCGATTCCGGTGTGGTCGAGGCGGCGTCCGCTGTCGATTAACAGTTGACCGGCGCGCGCTTCGGCGCCGCGGGGAACAAAATTTTCTCCAGGTCTGACGCTGCGTTGCACCTCGACTCTCTGCCCAGCGAGTGAGGTGTGCTCCACCATCACGACTGCGTCGGCTTCGTCGGGAAGCGGGGCGCCGGTCATGATTCCAACAGCCTGACCTTGGCCCACGGCGTGAGATTGGGACTCCAACCGAGCGCCCGCCTTAATCTCGCCGACGACTTCCAGTTGGACGGGAGTAACTGTCACATCGGAAGCACGCACGGCGTATCCATCGCGTGTCGCGCGGCGGAACGGAGGAAAATCGCGATCGGCTACGAGCCTTTCCGCCAGAACTCTGCCTAAACCAGCCAGAAGATTTACCGTCTCAACTTCTCGCGGAGAGACGCTTGCCGCATAGTGCTCGACGAGGCGGCGTGCTTCTTCGAAGCTCAATACGCGAGCTGGCGGTATTGCAGGAGAAGACATTGGAGAATCATAACCTGCCGGGGGTTGGGATTTTCCTATGGTGAAAACGGGAATCGAGAAAGGCTACCGCGCCAATTCTTGACCTAGCACAGTGGCGTTGCTGGCGAAGGCCAGGCCGGTTTCTAGATCGACGAGGCCGGAGCGGACCAATTTTGCGATTTCGGCGTCGAAGTGCTGCATGCCTTCATTTTCGCTGGCCTTAATGGCGTCGAGCAGGGTGCGGCCGGGGCGTTCGCCTTGTTCGACGCAATCGCGGGTGCGCGAGTTGGATTTCAGAATTTCTACGGCGGCGATACGGTCGCCGCCATCGCGGCGCGTGATCAGCCTCTGGGCAATGATGTAGCGAAAAGTTTTGGCCAGGCGTTCGCGGATCGATTGCTGCTCGGCGGCGGGAAACTGGCCGACGATGCGCTCGATTGTCTTCGAGCTATCGACGGTGTGCATGCTGGAGAGAACGAGGTGCCCATTTTCGGCGGCTTCGAGAAGGATTTCGAGGGTTTCGCGATCGCGGATCTCGCCGACCATGATCACGCGAGGAGCCTGGCGTAAAGCGGCGCGCAGAGCCAGGGTGAAATTTGGCGCATCGCTGTGCAATTCGCGCTGATGTACCGTCGATTTCTTGTGGCGATGCAGAAATTCGATGGGATCCTCGACGGTGAGGACGTGGTAGCAATACTCGCTGTTGATGCGGTCGATTAGAGCGGCGAGGGTCGATGATTTGCCCGCGCCCGTACCGCCCGTAACGAGGATGATGCCGTTGCGCACTTTCGCGGCTTCTTCCAATTGCGCGGGCAGATGGAGCGAGCTGAAAGTCGGAATCACGGTGGGAATGACGCGCATGACGATTGCGCAACTGCCGCGCTGGATAAAGACATTAACGCGGAAGCGCGCCATGCCGGGGAGGCCGTAGGAGACATCACAGGAGCCTTGCTCGCGGAGCGTGTTGATCGATTGCTTGTTGTTGCCGATGAGATCGGCGGCAATGCGGCGCGTGTCGTCGGCCGAAAGGATTTTGCTGCCGGGGATTTCGACGGCGGTAAGTTGCCCGTGAATTTCGACTTGAGGGGGGCGTCCGGGGGAAAAGATCAGGTCGCTGACTTTCTCGGAGGCGCGCAGCATGCCGGCTAGCAGCACGGGAGTCGGAATCGCGTCCGTGCTACTGATGCCCTCGAAGGCGATTGCGATCGGGGAATTCCCCGGAGCAGCCATTTCGTGCTCTCCAATGATTGACTTGACGCCACGAGGGAGAAAAGTAGCGGAAAAATCTGTCTATTGAATGTAACTCCGAAATGGTGAACCGCGAAGGACAAGTAGGACAACGACCTCGGTAACTGAAGGGCAGTACCCAGTACCCGGTACCCAGTTAAACCTATTCTGGGAGGGACTTTACTAATATTAATCCGTTCAGGATTCTTCCTGCCTCATGGGCTCGTTTTAGCAGAGCTTCGGTGGACGCAGAGTCTGTATAGCCTAGACGTTCGGCTAGAAGTAATCGGGTTTCAAGTTCCGCAAGCGAACCGGCGGAGTCGGGTTCCGTCACCAGATCCATGGCCTTCTGCCACCCCACAAGATCTCTGAAATGCTGCGCCATGAGGTCCGACTCCGCTCTGGGTACTGGGTACTGGCTACTGTTTTTTAACAGGCTTTTTCTTTCCAAAGCCGGTTTCTATGCTGGCGCCTATGCTGGCGAGCATGTCTTTGGCTGGCTGAGCGAACTTGCCGTCGGGCTGGAGTTCAAGATATTTCTGAAAGGCTTCGGCGGTGCCTTGCGGAGCGGTGGCCTTGCCGTCTTTTCCGATGGTCTCTTTGCCGATCAGGTTGATGCCCTTCCAGTAGTAGGCGTCGGCCTTGGTCGGATCAACCGCAATCACTTTATCGAATGCCGCGATCGCCTCGTCCGATTTGCCGGCGTTGGTCAAGACCGCGCCCTCGTTGAAGAGATAAGTGACGGCGTGCGTCGGATCCAGTTGCGCGGCCTTGGCATAGTTGGCGACGGCATCGTCGATTTTAGTGGACTTGGCATAAACTTCCGCCAGGTTGTTATAGTAGGCGGCCATTTTTTGATTGTTATCGGCTTCCTTCTGGGCGGTTTCAGAAGCGGTGCGGAGATCAATGGCCTTCTGGTAGTCGGCTGCCGCTGTTTCGTAACGCTTCTGCTTTTCGGCGGGATCGGTCTGTTTGGGCGCCGACATGCGGTAGGCATCACCGAGTTTGAACCAGATTAAATCGCGCGTGGGGTCGATCTGGTTGGCGGCGGTTAATGTGGCGATGGCTGTTTCGTAATCGCCGGCATCAGAAGCGGTCTTGGCGGCGTTGAGCTTTTCGTTAAGCGAGCCAATCGTTTTCTTTTCGCTCTCGATTTTGGCGGCAGCTTCCTGTTGCGCCTTGAGTTGTTCGGGAGTCAATCCCTGGCCCTGAGCGGCTCGCGCCTGTTCCTTCTTCATATCGAAGTCCAAGGTCGCTTCTTCCATGCCCACGGTAAAGCCGTTGATGTGGAAGATTTCCTTGCCGTCTTTCCGAAGCGTCACGTTGTATTTGTCGGGGGCGATGCCGAGCGAGAAATATTCGCCTTTGTTGTTGGTCTTGATCGTGTACTTATGGCCGGTCTCGGTTCCCAGCCATTCCACTTCGGCTTGCGTGATCGGCTTGCCGTCTACGTCTTTGCAGATGCCCTTGACACTGCCGGTGGTTTGCGCCAAGGCGCAGGGAACGGACAGACTCACCAACAGGACGAGGAGAAGGGGAACGATGAAATATTTCACGATTTAGCCTCCCGGCTTAGCCTTCGAATTTGCGGCCGCTGAATGAAACGGCTCTACGTCTAGCGGACGGCGGCATCGGCGTACAAAATGGGATCTTCCGCGCCCGCATCGCGAAACGCATGCAAGCGGAGAACGCAACTGTCACACACGCCGCAGGCGCGATCCTCGCGCTGATAGCATGACCAAGTTAAATCGAACGGGGCATTGAGTTCAAGGCCGAGCCTGACGATCTCCGCTTTTCGCATGGCGATCAGCGGCGTAACCACCTGGATGGCTCCGTCTCTTGTCCCCGCTTTGACCAGTTCATTGAACGCTCGATAATACTCCGGCCGACAATCGGGATAGCCGGAACTATCGGGCTCGACGGCGCCGATGTAAACTTTTTCGGCTCCGAGCACTTCGGCCCAGCTGACCGCGACGGCGAGAAAATGCGCGTTTCGGAAAGGGACGTAGGTAACCGGGACGCCGGTGCCGATGTCGCGCGACTCGGGCACACTGATGTTGGAGTCGGTGAGGGCCGATCCTCCGATGGCGCGCAGCGCTTCATTGCGGACTAACAGGCGGTCGCGAATTTCCAGGCGATCGCAAATGCGCTCGAACGACCGCCGTTCGCGGTCTTCCGTGCGCTGGCCATAGCTCACATGGACTGCGGCGGTTTGGTGATCGCGAACCGCGAGGGCAGCGCAGACGCAGGAATCCATACCGCCGCTCAAGAGGACGACGGCGCGAGTATGGTTGCTAGTTGCGTTGGATGGCATGGTAAGCAGTGCTGACGACTGCATTCACATTTTATGACAGGATTGGCAACGATAACGCCACTCGCTCCGGCTTATTTCGTTGCTGCTCGAAGCTGCCTTCCCACTTGTTACTTTCTTGATTCGTAATCAGGCGGATTCCTGAACGCCAGCCGGCAGCCCATTTTCGGACCCTCTATTCGTAGCGCAGGCTCTCGACCGGGTCGAGTTGCGAGGCGCGGATGGCGGGAAGAGTTCCGAACAAAATGCCGACCAGCGAACACACGACGATGGCGATGATGGCGGAGAGACCGGAAATGGGAATGCGATAGGCGGTAAGGAAGCGCACGGAAAAAGGAATGGCGAGCCCGATGACGATACCGAAGATGCCTCCGATGAGCGAGATGAGGACGGCCTCGGAGAGGAACTGGCAGAGGATTTCGCGGGTGGTGGCGCCGACTGCTTTGCGGATGCCGATCTCGCGGGTGCGGGCGCTGACCGTAGCCAGCATGATGTTCATGATGCCGATGCCGCTGACCAGCAAGACGACGGTTGCGATCAGTAGCAGAACAGTCGTCAGAATGTTCGCCGTTTTTTCCGCAAGGCTTACGAGTTGAGTCAGGTTCTCGACGTTGTAGACCGATTCGGGGCGGTGCCGCGATTGCAAGACATGCTTGATTTGAGCCGTTGCGGTGGGCACTTCATCAGGGCTGGCCACGGAGAAATAAATCTGCCGCACCGCATTGGAGGGCAGGAAAAAACGGCTGACGGAGTAGGGGATGGCCATGGTGTTGTCTTCGACCTCGGATTGACCGAAAGTCTCGACGCGCTCTTTGAAGACGCCGATGACGGTGAAGGGCAGGCCGTTCAACTTGATCACTTGGCCGACTGCGCTCTCGGAGTTGCGGAATAGCTTCACGGCGAGTTTCTCCGTGATGACGCCGACTTTGTTGCGTCCCTGGTAGTCTTCGTTGTCAAAAAACCGGCCGGCTAACATCACCAGGTTGCGCACTTGCAGGTATTCGGGGAACACGCCGAGGATGAGAATGTCCTGCTCTTTGCCGTTGCCGACGCTGATACGGTCGTTGAGTGTCACAAACGGCGACGCGGCGACAACCGACGGCACTTGCTGTCGCACCGCCGCTAAGTCATCGACGGTCAGTTCATCGAGCGCCACGGCTGTGATGCGCTGGCCGGCTCCAGAATAGTTGGCATAAATCAGATTCGCGCCTATGCCTTGAATCTGGTCGAGGATGTATTGCTTCCCGGTAAGTCCAATTGTGACCACAAGAACCAGCGAGGCCGTGCCAATCACCATGCCGAGAGCGGTGAGCAGGAAACGCACCTTGTTGCTGACGAACGTTTCATAGGCGAAGCGCAGGCTCTCGCCCATCGCCAGGTTGGGCTTCTGCGGACCACTTTCCTGTTGGGGATGCTCGAGCGGCGGCCGGTGCTGTGGAAGACTGGCAGGCGGAGGGTTGCTCGGCGCATCGTAAATCTTGACCTCGTCCGATGCCGGGCTGGCAACATCGGCGAATTTAGTGTCCACAGGATTCAATGCTTCACCTGACTTCTATCTCGGGAATTACTTCCCTATTTACATTCTAAGATGCTGAATCGCGCGGCGGGACGCTAAAACACGATCATACTGAGATGCTTGTCCCGGGAATACCCTTCCCTTGCCTGCCGAACCGTTCGGTCACGAAATACGCCGCCAGCACCACAATCAGCGGATCCACCGGCCTGAAATAATAGGTCTCCGGGTGCGAAAAATAATAAGCCAACGGAAAAAACGCAAAGACAATGATAAATCGTGCCGCCAGGCGTTTATTCGCACTCTGCGCGTCGGTTGGTCTATCTTCTGGCCGCTCCGCATTAGTACGGTACAGTCGGCGGAGCCCTGCCAGCGCCAATATCGTCATGGTCGTGCTGAGAAAAATATTCGGCACATCCAGCGGCTCTTCCGCCAAGTAGGCGCGATTGAAACTCCAGAAACCCGTCCAGATGTATATTATCCGCCGCAACACGCGATAAACATACTGGCCAGGATGATTACGAATGTACTGCTTGCCTTGTTGGGACTTGTGCGCCATGTAGGCAAGTTCGCCGCGGTCGGCGTATTCCGCCAGCTCGGCGGCGCTGTGATTGGGATGCAGGCTGCGATCAACCCAATGCAGCGAATCGCGGCTGTTGCCGATGTAGAGCTCCAGGCCGAATCCGCTGCGTATGGGAATGAACTGGTGGAAGGTCTCGTAGTTGCGGACGAACCATGGCGCCATTACGACGATTGCGCCGAGCGCGGCTGCCGTCATTGGTATGACCCAAGTCTGGCGCTTGCGCAAACGTTGCCAGGACGTCCACAGACCTAGCAGTGGGATGACGGCTAGAACCACCGGCTCGGTTAAAGCCGCCACACCGCCTAGGGCGCCAAAACCCAGCCACTCCCAAACATTTCCTGATTCCTCGAGCGCAATCGACCACAGGAAAAGGACGGCTAGCAGCAACGTCACCAAACACGTCGACCATGCCCAGTCCGCGCCGTAGTAGATTCCGTAGGGCGAAAAAGCCCAGCCCCATCCCGCCCACTTGGCGGCGCGGGAGTTGAAACAACGGCGCGCGAGAAGAAATACGGGGACGCAGGTTAATGCCGAGAAAATGCTGTTGAGCGCTAGGGCGGCGATGATCGAGGTCGGTGTGTAGGTTCCGAATATGCGGAATACTGCCGCGAGCACATACACGTAGACGGGCGCCAGCACGGCGGTCGGGCCGGTGTTGGCAAACACGTTTCCGTATCCGTGCCCAGCGACCAGCGACCGCGCAACTCGGCCGAAAGCCCAGTGTTCGAGCACAAAGGGGTCGAGCCAGTCGCGATAGAGAAAAGGGACGACGGCCAGGCGCACGGCTAGCGCCATGGCCACCATTGGCCAATATATGCGCGCGCCGTTTTTTTCCGCTGTATGCGTTTCGCTCATCCCACTTTCTAAGTTCACGCACCTGATTAGTCAGAGGTGTTAGTCGACGCGACAGACCAACACCTGCGAGTTGGTGTAAGGGCAGAGCAACCCGTCTACGGCGGGCGCTTGCAGGACGACCCAGTCCACTCCGAATTCTCGCTTCAGGCGGAGGAAGTCGGACCGCTGAAAAGTGCGCCAGCCGCGTTGCGCTTCGACTTCACGCAGCCAGCGCGGCGCCAGGCTGGGCACTCGCGCTGCCATACCTGCGTCTTTGATCTCGTCGGCTAGAACGCTGCGCTCCGCGAGAGCGCGAAAACCATGGTAGTCCTCGCCGGGCAAATCCATGTAGCGCGGATCAAGCGCAAACTGGCTGTCCACGGGCGTGTTTTGGCTGATCCAATGAAAAGCATCTACCCAGTTATTGCGAGAAGCCAAACCGGGTAATTCCAGATGCGCAGTTGCGGGATACATCTGCCGCTGCGCGTAGAACATTCCAGCGGCGAGCAGCGCAAACAAGAGCAGCCAGCGCAGCGCATGACGCTTGAGCACGTATTGCCCAAGCAATCCTCCTGCCAGCAAAACAAACAATAGATACACGAGATGCAGAAAGCGCATGGGCTCGAGCGGCCGCAGGCGCTCGAATTGCGGAGGCAGCAACATCAGCAACGCTACGGCTAATTGAAATACGCCGAAGTAGACAAGCCGCCCGGACACGCGCGCCATATTTTGCTGCTCGGCATTTGCTTGTTGCTTGCGTCGCGCCAGCCCGCGGAACCACCACAGCAGCGCCAGCGGGGCGACTACGCCAAGCCACTCATACCAATGCCAGCGCAAGACAAAATAAAAGGAGGGACGCGTAGCCGCAGCTCGGCGCCAGGCATCGGAGGCGGGCTCGAAGATCCATCCTAACGGCATCAACAGCGCCGCTAATACTGCTGGACGCCGCTCTTTTATTTCGGTCCGATGTGCCGGTATTTCGGTCCGATGTGCCGGCCTCCACAGCAGAAACAGGCAATAGGATGTGCCGAACGCAGCCATAATGGCGTGAACGAAAAATGCGGCGGTCAGGAACGCGAACGCCAGCAGCAGCTGCGCGTCAAGCACGGCTGCTATCGCCGCCAAAATTGCAGCCGTCGCGAGCGCTCGCGGATGCAGGTACTGATCGGTCAAAGTCAGGCCGGTGGCCGAGACGGGGAGGGTCAGCAGAACGGCGACCAGCGTGACGGCTGCCCACTGAGCGCGCGCTTCGGCGAAACAGCGGCGGCTGATGCGCCAGCATTGCCACAAGATCAGGAAAGTCACGCTCCACTGCCAAAGGAAGATTCCCCATTCGAGAGGAACGTGGCTCAGGCGCACGGAAGAGGCGATCAGTTTGTCGAATATGGTCGCCTGAAACTGCACGCGGAAAAAATCGGCATCATGTGGGAATAACGATGGGTTGAGATTGTGCTTGATGGCCGCGAGGTAGAAGGCGTCGTCTTCGAGGCCAGGATGATAGCCCTGCACCAGAATTGCGACCGTTGTCAGGAGCGCCAGCAACGCCATGCGGCGCATGGTGGAGTTCCATGTTCCAGTGCGAGATGCGGGTTCGTTCGGCAACGTCAGCCGCCGGACCGGTTGCTGGTTGTCGTTTCGTCAGTTGTCGTTCCGTCACTGACCGAGGCCTCCGGAATTCCTGGCTGGTAGTAGCGCGCGTCGACGCCCGGTTCGAGACAGCGGCCTTTGCGATTGAAAATCCGGAATTTTCCCAATCCGATTTTCTGAAGGCGAAACTGGACGGACGTTAACAGCACGCCCAGGCCATACTGCACACTTCGGCGAAAATTAATCGAAGAAGCTTCGGCGAAATATTTGGTGGGGCAGGAAACCTCGCCCATGCGGAAGCCGAACATGACGCATTGCGCCAGCATCTGATTATCGAAAACGAAATCATCGGAGTTCTCGAGCAGTGGAAGTTCCTTGAGAACGGTGCGGCTGAAGGCCCGGTATCCGGTATGGTATTCCGATAGCTTGGCACCCAGAAGGGTGTTTTCGAAAAGCGTGAGGAATCGGTTCGCAAAATATTTCCACACTGGCATTCCGCCCTGCCGAGCACGCCCGCCCAGGATTCGGGAGCCGAGCACGACGTTGTAAACATCGTAGGCGATCATGCTGGCCATGGCGGTTACCAGCAGCGGCGTGTACTGATAATCGGGATGAACCATGATGACAACGTCGGCGCCGGCCGCGAGAGCTTCGCGATAACAGGTTTGCTGATTGCGGCCGTAGCCGTAATTGCGATCGTGCACGAATAGCTGAAGGCCGAGGCGCTCGGCCACTTGGACGGTGCGATCGGAGCTATGGTCGTCGACGAGGATGCGGATGTCGACCAAGTCGGGTAATTCCCGGACAGTCGCTTCGAGCGTCTTTTCCGCGTTGTACGCGGGTAATACTACGGCAATGTGCTTGCCGTTGATCATGCAGTGTCCTCAGTGGGTCTCACGAAATGATAAATGGAAAGCCAGGCTTCCGCAGTAATAACTGTTGGTCGGACCCGGGACGCCCTCATCTGGGTAAGTGCGGTAGATGGTCGATGCAGACGGGATTCCGGCGGTGCCCGAAAAAAAAACAAAGGCAACGGCAGCGGGGCGAGGGCGCCCACTCTACCACTACCTGCGCTTGAACAATTGATTAACTCTGGGCGAAACTAAAGATATGCCCCCTCGCACTCTATTTGAAAAAGTCTGGGATGCGCACGTGGTTACTGCTCCCGAAGGGCAGTCGGCGCTGCTTTATATCGATCTGCATCTGGTGCATGAAGTAACTTCGCCGCAGGCGTTTGATGGATTGCGCGCGGCGGGACGGGCGGTGCGCCAGCCACTGCGTACGATGGCGACGGTCGACCACAACATTCCGACCACTCCGCGGGGCTTGCCAATCACCGATCCGATTGCGGCTAAGCAGATCGAAGCGCTGCAGAAGAATTGCCGCGAGTTTGGAGTTCCGCTGTTTGACATGGATTCGGCCGAGCAAGGCATAGTCCACGTCATCGGGCCGGAGTTGGGGATCACCTTGCCGGGGATGACGATTGTCTGCGGAGACAGTCACACTTCGACGCATGGCGCGTTTGGCTCGCTGGCGTTTGGTATTGGCACGTCGGAAGTGGAACATGTGCTGGCAACGCAATGTCTGCCGCAGAAAAAACCGAAGACAATGCAGATCAACGTCAGCGGAAAGCTGGCCGAAGGAGTGACGGCTAAGGATCTGGCGCTCGGCATCATTGGCCGCATCGGCACCGATGGCGCTACTGGACATGTGATCGAATACGCTGGCGACGTGGTGCGCGGATTGTCGATGGAAGGGCGGATGACGCTTTGCAATATGAGCATTGAAGCGGGAGCGCGGGCTGGGATGATCGCGCCGGACGATACGACATTCGTCTATTCTCGCGGGCGACGCTTCGCGCCGAAAGGAAAAGATTGGGAAGAGGCGGTTGCGTACTGGCGCACGCTGGCTAGCGACCCGCGAGCCAAGTTTGATCGGGTGATTGAAATTGACGCGGCTTCGCTCGCACCATTTGTTACTTGGGGAACGAATCCTGGGATGGTGGTCGCGGTGACGGCGCGTGTCCCGGAGTTGAAGAGCTTCGCGCTTGACGCGGATCGGCGGGCGGCGGAACAGGCGCTGGCTTATATGGGGCTCGATCCCGGAACACCGGTGGAAGAGATTGCGATTGACCGTGTGTTTATTGGGTCGTGCACCAATTCGCGCATTGAAGATTTGCGGGCCGCAGCGCGGGTGGCCAAGGGGCAGCATGTGAATCCGAAGGTGCGGGCGATGGTGGTGCCGGGGTCGCAGGCGATCAAGCACGCGGCGGAAAAGGAAGGATTGCACCGAATTTTTCTGGACGCCGGATTCGAGTGGCGCGAGTCGGGATGCTCGATGTGTCTGGGGATGAATCCCGACATTTTGCAGCCGGGAGAGCGCTGCGCTTCGACCAGCAACCGGAATTTTGAAGGGCGGCAGGGACGCGGTGGACGCACGCATCTGGTCAGTCCGATGATGGCGGCGGCGGCGGCGATTGCCGGGCATTTTACGGATATTCGAAATTGGCGATTTAACTAGACGCCGTCTAGCTCTGTTGAAATAGTCGTTCTGTCGTTGCACGGGGGAAAGTTTGGGTGCGGTAGGGGTGCTTCGACTGCGGTTGAGCTTCCATCCGCGAAGCTTACCCTCTGCTCAGCATGACAAGATTTCGGGAACTCACATAGAGCGAGTTAGCTTTTAGGGAGGCTTGGTTAGAAAGTATGCAACCATTTCACAAGCATGCTGGCATCGTTGTTCCGCTCGATAAGGTCAACGTTGATACCGATCAGATTATTCCGAAGCAATTTTTGAAGCGGATCGAGCGGACGGGATTTGGTGAGTTTTTGTTCTACGATTGGCGTTTTGCAGGGGACGGAAAAAAGATTAGCGAATTTGTGCTGCATGCGCCCCGCTACGCGAAGGCGTCGATCCTGGTCGCGGGAAAAAACTTTGGCTGCGGATCATCGCGCGAGCATGCTGTGTGGGCGCTGATGGATTATGGATTCCGAGTAGTGATTGCATCGTCGTTTGGCGACATTTTCTCCAACAACAGCTTGAAGAATGGGTTCCTGACGGTGCGACTCAGTGACGAACAGGTGGCGGGAATTACGCGCCGGGCTAAGGAAATCGACGGCTATGAACTCACGGTTGATCTGGAAACGCTGCGCGTAGAGGATGAACGCGGATTTTCGGCATCGTTCGCGATGGACGAATTCTCGCGGCATTGCCTGCTGAATGGGCTGGACGATATTGGGCTGACGCTACAACATGACGCCAGCATCACTGCCTACGAAGCGAAACATCCCGTGGGCGCGGAGGTGAAAGCAATCCTGGCCCACTGAAGCGCTTCGAGCGCAGGCCAGCTCCTCTATGCGTTTCATCCAGTTCGTCAAATCCTTCTGACGTAAACTCCGCCGTCGTTGTACACTTCTGAGTTTCGCGACTAGAGAGGCGTTTCGATCACGCCTGATGATGCATGGGAGTCCGTTCGTGAAGAAATTTCTCTTTGTTATTGCCATTCAGCTGTTGGTTTTCTTTTCTCCGGGAAGCGCGCAGAACGCTGCACCGGCCCCGGCGCCGAAACAACTTACGATTGAACAGATTTTTGCGGAAGGCGGCGTCACGGGGCGCGCTCCAGAGACGATCAAGTGGAGCCCGGACGGCACCAAGGTTTCTTTCGTGCAGCGCGATGACACGGGGGAACACGGTGAACTCTGGTATGTTGATGCGGCGACGGGTGAGAAAAAGGTTTTGGTGAGCGAGGTTAAGCTATCGCAACTTGCTCCTCCTACCAGCAGCATTCACGACGAGCGGGAAAAGGAGCGGGTGACGCGGTATCACGTTGCGGCGTATAACTGGGCGCCCGATTCCAAGCACCTGCTTTTCGATTCGCAGGGACAGCTCTGGTACTACAGTCTGGACACGGGAACGGCGGTGCCGCTTACTTCGTCTCCTGATCCGAGCGAAGACCCGAAGTTTTCGCCGGATGGAAAGCGGCTCGCCTACGTGCGCAGGCACAATTTATTTGTGCACCCGGTTTCGGGCGACGAAGGCGAGCGTCCGCTGAACCGCGATGAGAAGGACAAAAATTATAACGACAACTTTCTGAATGGCGAAGTCGATTGGGTTTATGCCGAAGAGTTGGCGGTGCGCAGCAACTACTTCTGGTCGCCGGACGGAAAGGAAATTATTTTTCTGCAGATGGATGAGACCCGTGTGCCGACTTATCCCATCACCGACTGGCTGCCGACGCATCCGCACGAGGATCAGGAAAAATATCCGCAGCCGGGTGATCCGAATCCGAGCGTGCGCCTGGGATTGGCGAACGGCAATGGCGGCAAGGTGAGATGGCTCAAGCTCGGCGATGACGATGATATTTACATACCGCGTTTTGGCTGGATTCGCGAAGGCTGCGCGTGGGCGGAGGTTCTGAATCGCAAGCAGGATGTGCTGGATCTTTATTTTATTGAGGCGAAGTCGGGCAAGTCGCGCAAGGTGCTGACGGAATCGGCGCCCGATGCCTGGGTAAATGTTAACGATGACTTTCGCGTGCTGAAATCCGGCGACCGCTTTCTGTGGACGAGTTGGCGCGACGGCTATACCCATATTTATCTCTACAGCTTCGCTCCCGGAGATCCGCTGGCGGCGGATGCCAAACTCGAGCGCCAGCTGGAGAGCGGTAATTATGAGGTGATCGCAATCAGTGGCGTGGATGAAGCAGCCGCCGACCAGCCGGGCACGGTTTTCTTTGTCGCGAACAAAGGCGATCCTCGGCAGGAGAAACTTTTTTCGGTGAAACTGGATGGGTCGGGGATGCAAGTCGTTTCGACGGAAGACGGAAACAATTCCGCCACTTTTTCGGATGATGGCAAGCATTTCGTGGAGACGCATTCGGCGACGCTGACGCCGCCGCGCGTGTCATTGTGCGCGATCGGCGGTTCATGCCGGAAAATCTGGGAAGGACGGAGCATTGCCGAGTACGACCCGATTGCACCCCAATTTCTGGAATTTAAAGCTGAGGACGGAGCGACGTTGTATGGCTATCTGATTCTGCCGCGCAACGCCGATGCGGGTCAGAAGATACCGATTCCGCTGATCGTGCATATTTATGGCGGGCCTGCGGGGCAGACGGTGCAGAATTCCTGGGGTGGAACGAATGGGCTATTCCACCAGATTCTGGCGAAGGAGGGGTATGCGATTTTTTCGGTGGATAATCGCGGAACTCCGAATCGCGGCAAGAAATTTTCTGCCGCTATTCGTTATCAATCCGGCGGCATCGAACTGAAAGACCAACTCACGGCGCTCGA
The DNA here is from genome assembly GCA_963822025.1 of uncultured Acidobacteriaceae bacterium. Lineage (GTDB taxonomy): Bacteria > Acidobacteriota > Terriglobia > Terriglobales > Acidobacteriaceae > Acidiflorens. Next base: position 349,938 of record CAWGFW010000008.1, read on the forward strand.
CCAATTGTATGCGCAGTTTCCGGAGCTTGATCGTACCCGCACAGGCATCTGGGGATGGTCGGGGGGCGGTTCGATGACGCTGTATGCGTTGACGCACTCGGACCGTTTCAAAGCGGGGATTTCGGTGGCTCCGGTGACGAATTGGCGTGACTACGACTCAATTTACACCGAGCGCTACATGGGCCTGCTGAAGGATAATGCGCGCGGGTACGATGATTCGATTGTTAACTCGGCGAGTAGTTTGCACGGGTCGCTGCTGCTGGTGCATGGCACGAGCGATGACAATGTGCATTTTCAGAATACGATCCAGATGACGGACGCGCTGATCCGCGCGGGGAAACAGTTTCGGCTGATGGTCTATCCGAATAAAACGCACGGTATTTCGGGTATGGCAACGCGGACGCAGTTGTTTCATATGATGGAAGATTTCTGGAATGAGGAGTTGAAATAGCTCTCAGCTGTCAAGCGATCAGCATCCAGCTCGGGCTCAGGGCCGGCGAGATTTTGCTGAGAGCGGTCGGCCCTTCGAGCCGACTGGACAGACGAGGGCGTCTGTCCCTACGTGACTGTGGTGACCTATGCATCGCACGACTCTCGGCGATTTCGAACTTACCGTCGTTTCGGATGGCACTTATTTTCTCGATGGTGGAGCTTTCTTTGGCGTTGTGCCGAAGACCATGTGGTCGAAGAAGGTGACGGCCGACGCGCTCAACCGCGTCGACGCGGGGCTGAATTCGTTGCTCGTACGCACCGGCGAGAAAAATATTTTGGTTGAGACTGGCATTGGCAACAAGCTTCCTGACAAGCTGGTGCAGATTTACACACAGCCGGCGAAGTTGCTCGACAACCTCCACGCTGTGGGAGTTGCGCCCGAGGATATCGACATTGTTATCAATACACATCTTCATTTTGATCACTGCGGATGGAATACGGTTCGGCGCGGTGATCAGGTAGTCGCTGCATTTCCTAAGGCGAAGTATTACACGCAGCGACAGGAGTGGGAGCATGGACGGTTGCAACTGGAGCGCGACGCGATCAGTTATATGAGCCCGAATTACGATCCGCTGATTGAGAGCGGGCAGATGGTGCTGCTCGATGGCAATGCGGAAATTGTGCCCGGAGTTTCGGTCAGGATTTTTCCTGGGCATACGGCGAATATGCAGGCGGTGATGGTTGAGAGCGGCGGCAAAAAGGCATGCTACATCTCCGATCTGATTCCTACCGCCGCTCATCTCGATTTGACCTGGGTTATGGCGTTTGATCTTTTTCCGCTGCAAACGATTGAGAACCGGAAGAAGTATTACGCGCAGGCGATTCCGGAGAAGTGGCTGACGGTGTTTACCCATGACGATCAGACGCCTTGGGGATATGTGGAACGCGGCGAACGCGGTAAGTTGGGAGTGAAGACGCTAGCGTAACGCCGGCATCTCGCGGGCGGGGACGCCCGCGTCACACAACCTGGACGTGAAAAACTCTTCGACCCTTCCCAGAATCTCCGACCCGCTTTTCGCGTCGTAGATTGCCTTTCTCAGCGCTGCGCCTCCGGGAACGCCGTGGGTGAACCAGGAGGCAAACTGTTTCATCTTGCCTTCGGCTCCGGGCATTTCTTCTTCGAGCAGCATCTGGAAGTAGGTGCGGATCATCTGGTAGCGGTCGGCTTCGGTGGGCTCGTCATAGTTGCCGCCATTCACATATTGTTCGATTTGACGGAATATCCATGGGTTTGCCGGGGCCATGCGGCCAATCATTACGGCGTCGCAGCCGGTTTGGGCTACTACGGCGCAGGCGTCCTCGGGCGAGCGGATGTCGCCATTACCGATGACGGGAATCTTGACAGCCTGCTTGATGGAGGCGATCCATTCCCAGCGGGCGTTGCCGCTGTAGCCTTGCTCGCGGGTGCGGGCGTGGAGGGCGACTGCTCCTAGACCGCAACTTTCGGCCATGCGCGCCAGTTCTACGCAGACGATTTCGTCGTCGCTCCATCCGGCGCGGAATTTCACGGTGAAGGGGATCTTTACGGCAGCGCGGACGGATTCGAAAATCTGGCGGATCAGGGGCAGGTCGCGGAGGAGGCCGGAGCCGCCGTTGCACTTCACTACTTTTTTTGCGGGACAGCCCAGGTTGAGGTCGACCAGGTCGAAGCCTAGATCTTCTACCAGGCGCGCGGCGTCGGCCAGGACGCTGGGATTGCTGCCGAAGAGCTGGGCGGAGACGGGATGCTCGTCTTCGTAGAAATGCAGATAGCGTCCGCGAACGCGCTGATCGCGGAGGACGCCGTCGGCGGAGGTGAACTCGGTCATGATCAGGCCGCATCCGCCGAGATTTTTGATGAAGCGGCGGAAGACGGTGTCGGTGACTCCGGCCATAGGGGCCAGGACGGTGGAGGGCCGAATCTCGACTCCTCCAATGCGCAAGCTCGCAGGAAACTCCCGGATGGGGCGGACATTCTTGTCCGCCACTATTTCCAGTCCAGTGATTTCGCGGGCAGGAATGCCCGCGCCACACGAGTTGTCCCAGAACTTCTGCACGATTTGATTTTACGCGGTTACTCGGCCTAGCGAGCTTGAGAATTACGGCGGGCACCGAAAAGCTGGAGCTTCGCAAGGTGGTGCTGGAATGGGGACACCGGACCACCAGGCAAAGGGCAGCGGACAGGAGTGTCCGCTCCACACGGGCTGGCTCACAGGGGCTATCACTGAGTGGTGCTCGCGAAAAGTTAAGCCTCCCTGGAGGGGAGGCTTTTTCAAACAGGTGTCTGTTCGCGGAAATTATTTCTTCGCGGTTTCGGCTTTGGCGGCTTCGGCTTTGCCGGCATCGCTCTTGGCGTACTTGCGGCGGAAGCGTTCTACTCGACCGGCGGTATCCATTAGCTTTTGCTTACCCGTAAAGAAAGGATGGCAGGCGGCGCAGATTTCTACGCTGATGTCGCCCTTATGGGCGGAGCGGGTGACGAAGGCGTTGCCGCAGGCGCAATGGACGCGGACTTCGCTGTAGTGGGGATGAATGGCTGCTTTCATGACGGTTCCCTAAATCCTCGATTCAGATATTTGATTCTACCGGAGTGGGGAAGGATTCAGCAAGGCTGGAAGGGCGGGAAAGGCGAGCAGGTGACAGGAAAACCTCGATCACCCTAAAGACTCAATCCCTAACACACGATACCTACGGCGTCCGAACTTACAACAAAACGGCAGGGCCGACCCCCTGCCGTTCGTCTTGTATTCAAAAATGTGAGGGGCCCTTACTTACCTTTGTTGACTACCTTCTTGAGTTCGTTTCCGGGAGTGAATTTGGCGACTCGGCGGGCGGCGATCTTGATGGTGGCACCCGTCTGCGGGTTTCGGCCATTGCGGGCCTTACGCTGCGAGACGGAGAACGTGCCGAAACCGATTAAGGCAACCCGGTCTCCTTTGCGAAGGGCAGCGGTGATGCTGTCCACGGTGGTGTCGATTGCGGTTGTCGCTTGCGCCTTTGAGACGCTACAGGCTCCGGCGATCCGGTCAACCAGATCAGCTTTGTTCATGCATTCTCCTAGCACTACTTCGTTTCGGCTCCCGCGCATTGGCCGGGGAGGGAGAGCTCAGGGCGCGAGCACCGGCGATGGCCATTCTCGCCCATGCCGGCAGATTGTCAATGGGAAACACGTGCCAGTTGCCGGTTTTGACACGGGTGGCTTATGAAGCAGTCACGAAATCGGCTGATATCGCGGGTTTTCGCGTATGCCAAGCAGGCCTATTCCGATCTTTTGCGAGGTTCTCCACAACTTGGCTCCCGTCTCCACAGGATGTGCACAGAGAGGAAACGCTTTCGAGTTGCAGCGCGGGCGGTTAGGGTGCAGAGTTCTTTAATACGGGATCGGACTTAAGGATTAACTCAGAATGATGAAAACGACCGCTGAAGTTTGCCCCTTGTGCGCGGGCTCAGGGTGGAAGCCGGTTCCGGGAGCAACGGAGCGGGGAGTCACGCGTTGCGATTGCCAGTTGAGAGAGCGGGGAAACGCGTTGATCGCGGCGGCGCGCATTCCGAAGAGGTATGAGCACTGCGAGCTGTCGAATTTTACGACGGATTTTCCGGGCGCCGATTCCTCAATTGCGCTCGCGCAAATCGGCGCGTCGCGATTTGTGCGGGAGTTTGATCCGCGAGGCGGCGCTGGCTTGCTGCTGGTAGGCGGAATCGGCACGGGCAAAACACATCTGGCGGTGGGCATTCTGAAAGAGCTGATCGCCACTAGAGGAAGTGCCTGCCTTTTTTGCGACTATCGCGAACTACTGAAGCAAATTCAAAATTCGTACAACGATTCGGTGAAGGCCACCGAGTTGCAGGTGCTGCGGCCCGTGTTTGAGGCTGAAGTGCTCCTGCTCGACGAACTGGGCGCAGTGAAGCCGAGCGAGTGGGTGTGGGATACGGTCAGCCTGATTCTGAATACTCGCTACAACGACAATCGAACCACGATCATCACGACGAACTTTGCCGATGAGCCAGCGGCGGGCGTGAGTAAATCTCTGTCGCCGGCACGGGCCGCGTCGCGCGACGAAACTCTAGGCGATCGCATTGGGGAGCGCATGCGCTCGCGGTTGCAGGAAATGTGCCGCATAGTGAAGATGAACGGACCGGACTTTCGGCAGAAGTTCAAGAGCGCCAGCTTCGGGTGAAACCCAAAAAATCTGTCATCCCGAGCGCCGTCCCGAGCGTCAGCGAGGGCAAGTCGAGGGACCTTGTGTCCTTCGAATTGTCACAAATTCAGAGTGATCTTCGACACCGCGTCTTCATCATCCGCCCACATTTTTTCGTGGCATGCCCCGCGAGTATCACTTCTACGTTTACATCCTGCAAAGCAGCTCTCGCCGGGCGCTCTATGTTGGAATGACGAACAATCTACGCCGGCGGGTTTTTGAACACAAAACGCACCGGATGGAGGGATTTACTGATGATTACAACGCCACGCGGCTTGTTTATTGGCAGAGCTTCGATGAGGTCTCCAAGGCGATCAATCGCGAAAAGCAACTGAAGGGCTGGCGGCGGGAGAAAAAACTGTGGCTGATCGGGCGGTTCAATCCGGGATGGAAAGACCTGGCTGCGGATTGGTATGGGAACACAAGGTCCCTCGACTTGCCCTCGCTGACGCTCGGGACGGCGCTCGGGATGACAGATGGTGGCGAGGGGCCGAAGCAAAGGCCGAAGCAGTGACTAGCGCGCAACATCTCCGTATTTCGCAACGGTCAGCACTACAATCAAAGCGTGCTGAGCGAGCGCATCGAATTTCATCCAGCGGCTGACGCAGAGATTTTCTCTTCTGTCGCTGCTGCGCCGGCCGTGTTTCTTTTGCGCGGCGCGGATCCCACCGCTGAACCCTATGTCAGCAAGACGGCCAATCTGCGGCGGCGCCTGCAACGGCTGCTTTCGGCTCCGGAGGGGCATACTAAGCGACTCAACTTGCGGGATCGAGTTCGGTCGATTGAATACACGCTGACGGGGTCGGACTTCGAATCGGGTTTCGTTTTGTATCAGGCTCAGCGCGAGGCTTTTCCCAAGACCTACTCGAATCGGCTGAGGCTGCGGTTTGCTCCGCTGGTCAAACTGCATTTGGAAAACGAATATCCGCGCGCTTCGATTACGACTCGGCTGGGACGAATTTCGGGAAAGAATGTTTATTATGGGCCGTTTGCTTCGCGGGTGGCGGCGGAGAAATTTATGAACGACGCGCTCGATTTTTTCAAGATGCGGAGGTGCGTGGAAGATCTGCATCCTGATCCGAAGTTTCCCGGGTGCGTTTATTCCGAGATGAAGATGTGTTTGGCGCCATGTTTTCGCGGCTGCACTGACGACGCGTATCGAGCAGAGGTGGTGCGGGTTGAAGATTTTCTGGATTCGCGGGGCGAGTCACTGAAGCGTCAGCTAGCGGTCGAGCGCGACGATGCGTCAGCAAAAATGGAATTCGAGGCGGCAGCTGCCATTCATGCGCGCCTCGATAAACTGGCTCCCGTGTTACAGCAATTACCTGAGTTCGTTCAGCGGATCGACCGACTGCACGCGGTAATTGTGCAGAAGTCGGTGCAGCCCGAGAGTGTTGCATTATTTCGGGTTGAGGCCGGCGTGATGGCCGGGCCGCTCGCGTTTCCAATTTCCGAAGCGGAACATACCAAGTCACAATCCATGGAAGCGCGCATCCAGGAGGCGCTGACGGCGTTTCCAGCGTCCAGTCCAGCAAGCGCGATTGAGCGACTGGAGCACCTCGCGATTCTGAAGCGATGGTGCTATCGCGGGACGAGGGCGGGCGAAATCTTCTTCGCCAATGCCAAAGGAGAATTGCCGATGCGCCGACTGGTGCGGGGGATCGGCCGCGTTTACAAGGGTGAGGCGCCGGAGACTCTTCCGGCTTGACGGATTTTCTACCGCCGAGACCCGGAGAACGCCGAGACTTCCAAAGGAACGGCCTCCTCCATAGAATGGAAATCACCATGGCTAAGAAGACCGCGAAAAATAGAAGCGAGAAAAAATCCACCAAGTCTGTATCGAGCAAGAAACCAGCGGCGCGCGCAGCGTCTCTCGATCAGCCGCTGCGCGACCGACTTCTCGAGTTGCTGAAAGGTGGCCACGCTCATACTACCTTCGACGCCGCTATGGGCGACTGGCCGGTGCAACTCGCCGGAGTCAAGGTTGCGAACTTCCCGCATACCGCCTGGATGCTGCTCGAGCATATGCGGATTGGCCAGTGGGACATTCTCGAGTTCAGCCGCAATCCGAAGCACGTCTCGCCGAAATGGCCGGAGGAATACTGGCCGTCGGCAGAAGCGCCTCCGGATGAGAAGGCGTGGAAGGCGAGCATGGCTGCGTTCAAGAAAGATGCACGCTCAATCGAGCAACTCGTCGGCAACCACAAGACCGATCTCAATGCCCGCATTCCATGGGGTGATGGGCAAACGATTTTGCGGGAGGCGCTGCTGGTAGCCGATCACAACGCCTATCATCTCGGGCAACTCGTCATGCTGAGGAAGAGCATCGGAATCTAGGCAAGCACACAGCATCTTTCGCCCCAGCCCTTCCGAGTCCTCGGGAGCGCAACTCACCAGCCCGAATCTGTGTCTAAGTAGATAGAATAGTGGTAGGCATGTCGATGCGCAGTTGGTCCATCCCGCTGGGTCGTCTCTTCGGAATCGAAATTCGAATTCATCTGACTTTTCTGTTTTTGCTGTTCTTCGTGTGGGGCACGGAGACCGCGACGCAGGATGCGAGCGCTGCGCTGCACGGACTCGCGCTGGTTGGCATTGTCTTTGGCAGCGTCGTGCTACATGAACTAGGACATGCTCTGGTGGCGCGCGGGTCTGGCGTTCCGGCTAAGGGAATCATCCTGCTGCCGATCGGCGGAATCACCATCCTTGACGAAGCACACGCCATTCCAGACTCGATCAACGCGTGGAAGCGCGATATTCGCATCGCTGCGGCCGGACCGGTGGTAAGTTTCGTCATCGCGGGTTTGTCGGCTCTCATTCTGGTCACAGCCATACCTGGCTTTTCGCTGACCGCGAGGCCGCTTTTGCATTCGAGCGCGCTTTTGCGAAGCATCGTTTGGGTGAATCTTTATCTCGGCTTATTCAACCTGTTGCCGGCTTATCCGATGGATGGCGGGCGGGTTTTGCGTGCTATATTTTCGCGCCGTGTAGATATGGTGCGAGCCACGCAGCGCGCCGTCCGCATTGGCCACGTCTTTTCGATCATGTTCATGATGGTCGGAATGCTGGTGAGCAACTGGTGGCTGGTGATGATCGGGTTCTTTCTTTTCGTGGGCGCGCAACTGGAAGAGCGCTCGGCGGTATTCCAATCCGTGCTGCAAAGCGTCCGTCTGGAAGAGGTCATGCTCACCGACTTCGCCACGCTCTCGCCCGCCGATACCCTGGAAGATGCGCTCGAAAAGGCGGTGCACACGCTGCAGGACGATTTTCCCGTGGTGCGGGGCAGCGACATGGTGGGTGTCGTGTCGCGGCAAAAAATTCTCGAAGCGCTGCGCGCCGAAGGTAATGGTTATGTGCAGGCGGTGATGAACCGAATTTTTGAAGTTGCCGCCAAGCAGGAGTCGCTGGCTTCGGCCTTCCGCAAGCTTTCTGCGCGCAATCTCAGCATTATTCCGGTGGTGGACGAGCAGCAACTGGTTGGCATTGTCACTCTGCAGAATCTCATGCACTCGATGTCGCTGTTAGCGGAGAGCCGCAAATTGCGGCGGGCGGCGCTTGACACTCAGGGATTCTAAACTACCTTCGCACTGGCATAGATTTTTTGCGCCGCGCGCACCGCAGACCCAAACTCTATCTTTCTCCCTGTGACGTCTGCGATCACGTGTTCGAGCGCAGCGAGCACTCCTATTGTGTCCATGTAGTCGTAGTAGCCGATGTGGGCAATGCGGAAAAGCTGACCTTTCATCTCGGCATTTCCATTGGCTACGACTGCGCCGAATTGCTCGCGGAAGCGTTTGCAGATGACATTCGAATCGGCCTCGGCGGGCGCGGCAACGGCGGTCAGGGCGGAGGCGGGACAATTCGGCGCAAATAATTTCAGGCCGAGAGCTTCGACTCCCGCGCGTGTCATGGCTGCGCACAACTCGGCGTTCGCGATTAGTGCATCGCGGCCGGCTGCCAGGTTTCCATCGCCCATTTGGCGAATGTAATCGAGCGCCGCGGCCAGGCCGGCGAATAGGGCCGTCGCGGGCGTGGAGGCGGTTTCGGCCTTGGTGGCTGCTTTTCGCTCCTTCCGCAGATCGAAGTAGTAGCGCGGAGACTTCGTCGTTTCCATGCGCTGCCAGGCGCGTTCGCTGACGGCGCCATAGGCTAATCCGGGCGGAATCATTAGGGCTTTTTGCGATCCGCCGAGGATGATGTCGACTCCCCAGCCATCAACGTCAAGGGTGGTTGTACCCAGGCCTGTGATTGCGTCGACGACGAGCAGCGTGTCAGGCAACGCGCGCACCAGCTTTGCAATTGCGCCAATATCGTGCCTTGCGCCGGTGGAACTCTCCGTCGCTTGCATGTAGACACAGCGAATCTCTGGCGTCAGCTTGTGGCGCACATCTTCGAGCGAAAATGTCTCACCGTAGGGAGCGGTGACGGTTTCGACTGCGCAGGCAAATGCCTTGGTGAGCGCGGTCCAGCGCTCGCCGAACTTGCCAGCGGTCAGGACGAGGACGCGGTCGCCGGGAGACGTCAGGTTCGAAACTGAGGCTTCCATGAAACCCGTGCCCGATGATGTGAGCACCAGGACGTCATTCTTCGTGCCGATGAACTCCTTTACGTCCGCGAGAACGCGCGTAAAGAGGGCGCGGAACTCGGGGGTGCGATGATGCGCGCCGTAGGCCGCCATCGCCGTCTGCGCGACGGGAAGAAGGGGAGTTGGTCCGGGAGTGAAGAGGCGGTTTTTCTTGATCATGGGAATCGGCGCCGGGATTACTTAACAGAATATGCGAAGGGGCTGACATTCCGGAAGAGATTAGGAAGTGCTTTACCACAGAGGGCACAGGGATCACAGGGAAAATGGGTTCCTGCCGACTATAATTCCGCCATGCCTTTAATCGATCAGATACAAAAAGACATTGTTGCGGCCATGAAGGCTCGCGAAGAGCAGCGGCTCTCCTGCCTGCGCATGGTCAAGACCGCGCTCAAGAATCGCGAGATTGAGAAGATGGCTCCGCTGGACGACAAGGAATCGCAGCAAGTGCTTTCGACGCTGATCAAGCAGCGCAAGGATTCCGTCGAGCAGTTCACCAAGGGCGGACGGCAGGAGATGGCCGACAAAGAAGCGGCCGAGATCATGCTGATCGAGACTTATTTGCCGAAGGAGGCGGGCGCGGAGGAGATCGGAGCCGGAGTGCGGGCGGCGATGGCCGAGTTGACCGGTCCGCTGACAATGAAAGATATGGGGGCGGTGATGAAGGCCGCTATGGCCCACTTTGCGGCGGCGGGCCTGCGTGTGGATGGGAAGGTGGTTAGCGAGGCAGTAAAGAAGGAACTGAGCAAGTAAATGAGCATTGGCGCGATCTATATCTGCACGCAGGACTCCCGCTATACACAATTACTGCTTGATTCCGCCGCGAGTCTGAAGCGCGCGATGCCGGATCTGCCGATCACGGTGTTCAGCCAGTTTCCGCTGGAGAGTGTGGCGTTCGAGAGCGTCATTCGCGTGGATGGATCGGAAGATGGCTTTTACGACAAGACACTTTTGATGCAACGGACCCCCTACGAGCGAACATTATTTATCGACGCCGATATTTATGTTGCCGAGCCTGTTCCCGAGCTATTCACGATTCTGGACCAGTTCGACTTTGCGGCAACTCATGAAGAGTATCTGAACACGGATTGGTGGAATCGATATCCGCGTCCCGATATTCCGGCCAGTTTTCCCGAGTTCAACACCGGCATTCTGGCTTATAAACGATCTCCGCGAATGGACAGAGTCTTGCAGGATTGGTCGCGACTCTACAGGTCGTTTCTCGAAGAACATCCCGGGCAGAAGATCAACGATCAGCCTTTTTTTCGCGCCGCGGTTTATCGCAATGAGGCGCGTATCGCCACCCTCACCCGGGAATACAACTGCAAGTTTCGCGGCCAGGGATATTTGAACAAACAGGTGAAGATGTTCCACGGCCACGTCGACCTTAAGCTAGAAAGAGCCTTCGTGCAGAAGGCAATCGATGTGATCAATGCCAGCTCGAAACCTCGGGTTTACATTGCCGGAACAGTTTACGAACAAAAACTCGTTGGGCGCATTTTGGACCGCCGAAAACCTGGGTTTGTGGGACGTTTTCCGCTGCTCCCGGAGCCCGTCATCGTGGCGGGCGCAAAACGACTGCGGCAAATGCTGAAAGAACGCGGGGCGCGAACGATGTTCCTGAAACTGATCGGGCGCGGGAAAAAAACTGGGCCCGCCGGTTGATGGCGAGGGCAAGGCTCGCGCTTACTACTTATTCTGCTGCCATTCGCGGTACGCTTCGCTCTTCCCAATCCCGCGCTCTTTGGCAACTTTTTTCAGGGCGGCTTTCTCGTCGACTTTCTCTTCGGCCATGATTTCGCGCACGCGTTGAGCTACGCTTATGTTTTCGGATGCTACGGGAACTGCGCCTTCTTCGGCTTTCGCGATCAGGAGCGTGATTTCACCTTTGACTTCGCCACGGGCTTTGAGTTGATTGAGAATTTCTTGGGCGCGTCCGCGCAGGAATTCTTCGTGCAGCTTGGTCACTTCGCGCGCTACTACTATGTGGCGGGATTCTCCTAGAACTTCGCAAACATCGGAAATCGTTTCGAGCAGACGATGCGGGGCTTCGTAGAATACCTGGGTGCGCGGAGAATCTTTTATGCTTTCCAGCAGCTTGCGACGCTGGCCTGATTTAGCCGGCAAGAAGCCGCTGAAGCGGAAGGAATCGGTGGGCAGGCCGCTGGCTACCAGCGCCGCGAGGAATGCGGAGGCTCCTGGAATCGGGATGACGGGGACGCGATGGCGGATGGCTAGCGTAATCAGGCGGAATCCGGGGTCGGAGATGCCGGGCATGCCGGCGTCGGTGACTAGGGCGATCTTGGCTCCGCCTTCGAGATCGACTACTAGTTCGGCGGCTTTGGTCATCTCGTTGTGCTCGTGATAGCTGACGAGGCGCGTCTGGATGCCGTAGTGGCTGAGGAGTTTCAGGGTCTGGCGCGTGTCTTCGCAGGCGATCAGGTCGACCTCTTTGAGGATGCGCAGGGCGCGCAGGGTGATGTCTTCGAGGTTGCCGATGGGCGTGGCGATCAGGTAGAGCGATGGGCCGCCGAGGTTCCGGGCATCTTCATCCATGACGCGAGTCTAGCAAGAAACGCTTTACCACGGAGGCACAGAGGCGCGTGGTGGATTCTTGCTGCAGTGTGAACCATCACCATCAACTTCTCGCTTCGCCTTTCGTTCGCTTCGTGTTAAACTGACCAAAATCGATGTGACGGCCAACACTTCACGCTCCAGCCCGCGGGTGTAGGCTACGGGGATTCGTACCCGAGATCCAGATTCAACAAAAAACAGGAGCAGCCATTATGGCGGAAGAGCGTAGCAGCCGAATCGACGATCGTAATAGCGAACGCAACAAGGCGATTGAACTGGCGTTCGCGCAGATTGAAAAGCAGTTTGGCAAAGGGTCGATCATGCGGCTGGGATCGAAGGAGGCCATTGTCCCCATCGCGGTGATTTCGACGGGCGCGATTTCGTTCGATGCCGCGCTCGGCGTGGGTGGAGTGCCGCGCGGGCGAGTGGTCGAAATCTTTGGCCCGGAGTCTTCCGGCAAAACGACGATTGCCTTGCAGGTGATTGCCGAAGCGCAAAAAGCGGGAGGCATGGCGGCGTTTGTCGATGCCGAGCATGCGCTCGATCCGGGGTATGCCAAGAAGTTGGGCGTCAACGTCGACAATCTTCTAGTCTCGCAGCCGGATTATGGCGAACAGGCGCTAGAAATTACCGAGGCGCTGGTGCGATCAAATTCGATCGATGTGCTGGTGGTCGACTCCGTAGCGGCGCTCGTTCCTAAAGCTGAACTCGACGGCGAGATGGGTGACAGCCATATGGGGCTGCAAGCGCGGCTGATGTCGCAGGCGCTGCGCAAGCTCACTGGCACAGTGGCCAAATCACGCACCTGCCTGATCTTCATCAACCAGATTCGCGAGAAAATTGGCGTGATGTTTGGCAATCCGGAGACGACGACTGGCGGACGCGCGCTGAAGTTCTACTCGTCGGTGCGCATCGATATACGGCGCATCGCGGCGATTAAAGAGGGAGACGTGGTCACTGGCTCGCGCACTCGCGTCAAAGTCGTGAAAAATAAAGTTGCCGCGCCATTCCGCGAGGCCGAATTTGACATTCTCTATGGCGAAGGCATCTCGCGCGAAGGCGATCTGCTCGACCTGGCGGTAAACAGCAATATCCTCGAGAAGTCGGGCTCGTGGTTCAGCTATAAAGGCGAGCGCATTGGCCAGGGACGCGAGAACGCGCGCGCCTTCCTCAAAGAAAATAAGGATACGATGGCCAAGCTCGATGCCGAGGTGCGGAAGGCTCTGGGACTGACGCCATCGACAACGTCGCCTGCGCCGACAACGGTTCCGGCGCAGGCTACTGGGACGCAAGGGCGGGTGACGACGATGCCTAGCACGTCGGAAGCGGCGAAGGTGCCAGCAGCAAGACGGTAAAGTCACGTGCTCCTTAAATATAGAGAGTCGGCGTCTCGCCTGTTCGGACGGTGACGACGCCCGGCTTTCCATTAGAATCAGCGGTTCATTACCTCTAATTGCCTTCCCTTCAACCCCCGCATACAATCCTCTTTTCGTTGACCCTGTCGTCAATCGAGGGCCCTGATGAAGCGCGTCAAAGCTATTTATCCCGGATCGTTCGATCCTCCTACTAACGGCCATCTTGATTTGATCGAGCGCGGCAGCAAGATCTTTGATGAACTGGTTGTGGCCATTCTTCGCAATCCGGAGAAGGACCCGCTGTTCAGCGTCGCCGACCGCCGCAAGATGCTGGAGTCGATGACCTCGAGCTTTGACAATGTTTCGGTGGATACGTTTGACGGCCTCACCGTCGATTACGCGCTGCGGGTTGAAGCGCAGGCGATTCTGCGTGGTATCCGCGCCATCAGCGATTACGAATACGAACTGCAAATGGCGCTGATGAATCGCAAACTGCAGCCTAGTCTCGAGACCGTGTTCATGATGCCGGCCGAAAAGTATTCGTACCTGAGTTCGCGGCTGGTGCGGGAGGTCGCGCAGCTGGGAGGATCTATTGAATGCCTGGTACCGGAGCTTGTGGAGCGGAAGGTTCGTGAGAAAATAGATGTGGCTCACAAGTTCGCGAACGGCGAGCCGCTCGCAAGCACAATATCCTCCGTGGGAAAGAGCAAGTTCAGGAAAAAGAGACTATGAGCACCGTAGTGGCACCCGTCACCCACCCCGTCCGCTTGACGGAACGCATCAACCGCATCGAGCCCTCCGCAACCATGGCGGTGGTAGCCGAGGCTGATAAGCTGCGCCAGCAGGGCATCGATGTGGTGGATTTCGGCGCCGGCGAACCGCACTTTTCCACGCCGCAACACATTAAGGATGCCGCGATTGCGGCCATTCAGTCGAATTTTTCGAAGTACACGCCCGTCGGCGGCACGGCTGAGTTGAAAGACGCGATTGTGCACCGTCATGCTGTCGACTTCGATTCCGATTACCGGCGCGAAGAGGCCGTGGCTTCGGTAGGAGGCAAGCATGCGCTCTTCAACGTAATCTCGGTGCTGGTCGATCATGGGGACGAGGTTATTCTTCCAGTTCCCTACTGGGTCTCGTTCAAAGACATGGTGCGCTACGCGGGCGGCAAATGCGTGCTGCTGCAGAGTGACGAGTCGCAGGGCTTTCGCGTCACTGCCGATATGGTCGCGGAGCTAGTGACGCCGAAGACGAAACTCATCATTTTGAATTCGCCTTCCAATCCTTCAGGAGCGGTGATCAGCCCGGAAGATATGACCGAGGTGGTGCGACTGGCTCACCAGCGCGGCATTTGGGTGATTTCCGATGAATGTTACGTGTATCTAAATTACACGGGTAAGCGATTTTCCGTAGGTTCGTTGCGCGAGTATCGCGACCGTTTCATGGTCGTTGGGTCGCTTTCGAAAACTTATGCCATGACCGGATGGCGATTGGGATTCACGCTCGGCCCTGCGCCCATTGTCACTGCGGTTCAGAAACTGCAGAGCCAGTCGACATCGAATCCTACCTCGATCGTGCAGAAAGCGGCGGTGACGGCGCTCCGAGGTCCGCAGCAATGCGTTGACGACATGCGGGCGGAATACATCAAGCTGCGCGATCATGTGGTGAACGGACTGCGCTCGATTCCTGGCGTGAAATGCACGTTGCCAGAAGGCGCTTTCTACGCCTATCCCAATGTTTCGGAGTTTTTCGGACGCAGCGGAATCAACTCGGCTTCCGATTTGGCCGGTAAACTCCTGCGCGAGGTGCACGTGGCTACCGTTCCCGGGGAAGGCTTTGGGACGAAGGAACACATTCGCATATCGTATGCGACGACGATTGCCGAACTGGATCGCGGGCTGGAGCGGATGCGGAGATTCTTCGGCGGATTGTAGGCGCGTCGCATATAGAGGCGTCATCCCTGAACCGAAGAACCCTATCTGCCCAAAATGTGTACCAGTGGTAGGGGTCCTTCGCTTCGCTCTGGATGACATGGCTGGCTCCCCATGACTCAACTCTACCCACTGCTTATGCAGCCCGCGTTCGACCCGCGCCCATGGGGCACGCTCGATCTTTCTGCGATTTATCCCAATCACAAATTTAACGAACGCATTGGAGAGGCGTGGCTCACCGGCGACAACTGTGTCGTCGCCAACGGTCCGCTGGCGAAGCGGACGCTGGCCGACCTGAGCAAAGATTTTGGAGCTGAACTCGTGGGCACAGCTGCGCGCGATCCGCAGCGCTTTCCATTACTGCTCAAGTTTCTGTTTCCCGAGGAGAAACTTTCTGTACAGGTTCATCCTGACGACGCGACGGCTCAACGCTTTGGCGGGCCTTGGGGCAAAACTGAATGCTGGTACGTGGCGCACGCCAAGCCCGGGTCGCAGATCGCGCTTGGACTGAAAGCCGGCGTCACGCGCGCGGATTTCGAGCAGGGCATCCATGAAAAGCGCGCTGAGGAATTGCTCAACTGGATCAATGTCTACCGGGGCGAAATGATTTACGTTACTGGCGGCACGGTGCATACACTGGGGCCGGGCTCCGTCATCGTGGAGACGCAGCAGCAATCCGACACGACGTATCGTCTCTACGATTATGGACGCCCACGCCCGCTGCATCTCGAGCGCGGCCTCGCCTCTATCAAGGAGCGCACCGGAGCTGGCAAAGTGATCCGCCCCGCGCCTGTGGCTATCAACGGCGGCAAGAATCGGCGCTCATCGATGATCGCGGCGCCGTATTTCACAGTGGAGCTGTATGAATTGAAAGAGCCGCAGGAGTTTTCGACTGTCGACAAGGATGGTGCGGGCAAGACATCAGCGCAAATACTGGTTGCGGTGGAAGGCTGCGGAGTGGTTGAGGCGCAAGGCCGCGATCCAGTCACGTTCGCCAAAGGCGACGCGGTCGTGATTCCGGCCGCTCTGCAAGATTTCTCGGTCCGTCCACAGTGGGCTGTTGAGTTCCTGAAGGCCAGTGTTCCCGGTGGCGCCGTCGCTGAACCGGCCACGCGCATCTAATCTCTCTCACACCGCGGTCACACTCGTGCGTGGTAGGCTTTCTATTCGTGAAACTGAATCCCCATTTTTATCCCGTAATCCTCGCTGGCGGGCGCGGTACGCGTTTTTGGCCGCTGAGCCGCAAACGCCGCGCCAAGCAACTGCTCGCGCTCGACGGCAAACAGACTATGATCCAGCAGACCGTTGCGCGCCTCGCGCCGATGGCTACGCCTAGCCGCTTCTGGATCATCACCAACGGCGACCTGCGCTCTGCCATCGGACGCCAACTCCCAAAACTTCCGGCGAAGCAAATCATCGCCGAGCCGGTTGGACGCAACACCGCTCCGGCAATTGGCTTGGCGGCATTTCTTCTACTGCGTCGCGATCCCGGGGCGGTGCTGGGTTTGTTCCCATCTGACCATGTCATCGCCGATCCAGTTCAGTACCGCGCAAGTCTCAGTCGAGGAATCGAACTCGCAGCTGCGGGAGAAAATATCGTTGTGCTCGGCATCCGCCCGACGCGCCCCGAAACCGGCTATGGGTACATCGAGGCCGGAGGTCCCGATCACGATGACGCTTCGTTCTTCCGCGTGCGCCGCTTTACCGAGAAGCCGGATCTCGGCTTGGCCCGGCAGTTTCTCGATGCCGGTAATTATTTCTGGAACAGCGGCATGTTTCTCTGGCGCGCCGACACACTGGCAAATGCGCTGCGCGAGCATCTGCCAAACACTGCTCCACTTCTCGAGAAAATCGCGGCCGCTTATGGGACGCGCAATTTTGAAAATGTTTTTCGAAGACTGTATCCGAAGTGCGAGAACATCAGCATCGACTATGCGGTGCTGGAGCCGCGCTCGGCCAAGGGAGAAAGCCAGTCGCGCATCTTCTGCCTGCCCGCTGATTTCGGATGGAACGATCTGGGATCATGGACAGCGCTGCATGAGCACCACGTAGCTAAGATGAAACCGGTTGATGGTAGCCCGGTTTCAGCTTCCGGTAGTTTTGCCCTGAATGCGAAAAATAATTACGTGCATGCGCCGGGAAAATACGTCGCTCTGGTCGGAGTAAGTAATCTGGTGATTGTCGAGACGGAAGACGCTCTGCTCGTAACTACGCTTGAACAATCGCAGGACGTGGGCAAAGTGGTGAAGCATCTGGATGAGAGGAAGTTGAAAAGATTAGTGTGAGAACTGCTCGTCATTCGTCATTCGTCGTTCGCTGTTCGCAAATGCAAAACGGGCGCTCCGCTCGAAGTGACAACCGAAAGGTTGTCGCGATAGCCACGACGAACGGCGAACGGCAACTAGCGACCAACTATGACGCAAATTAAATTCGGCACCGACGGCTGGCGCGGCCTGATCGCCGACGACTTCACCTTCGACAACGTGCGCCGCGTGGCTCGAGCGATTGCCGCCTACGTCCTCAAACACGAAGATCCCACGCGCGGCGTTGTCATCGGATACGACACGCGCTTCCTGTCGGATCGTGCGGCGCGCATCGTGGCGGAGGTAATTGCTGGTGCTGGCGTTCCCGTACTTCTGGCCAACGACTACGTGCCGACGCCGGCGGTTTCTTACGACGTCAAAAAGCTGGGCGCAGCCGGCGGAGTGATGGTCACTTCCAGCCACAATCCGTGGAACTGGAATGGTGTCAAATTCAAAGCCAAGTTTGGCGGGTCGGCCACGCCCGCGATCATGAAGTTGATCGAGGACGAGCTGGCCGCTGATGACATTTCGGGCGTCCCGCCCACTCATTCGCAAACAACGCAAATAAGTCTTGCGAAGATTGAAGAGGTGGACTTCAAGCCCGCCTACGTCGCTGCCATCAGCGAATTTGCGGATCTCGACCTGATCAGGCGCGCGAATTTCAAGTTTGCGATCGACTCCATGTACGGCTCTGGGCGCGGCGTTCTGACGGGGATATTTGAGGCCCATGGCATCCGCTACGTTGCCATACGGCAGGAAGTGAATCCGCTGTTTCCCGGAATCAATCCTGAACCAATCCTGCCGCATGTAGCGCTTCTGCAAGAAACAGTGGTGAAAGAAAAATGCCATGCCGGACTGGTCACTGACGGCGATGCCGATCGCATCGGCGCCGTGGCCGAAGATGGCAGTTTTGTCGATTCTCATAAATGCATGTGCGTTTTGCTGAACTGGCTGCTGATGCGCAAAAAATGGCCGGGCGATGTGGTGCGCGCTTTCAATACCACAGGCATGATGGATCGCATCGCCGCCAAATATGGTCGGAAACTGTACGAGACTTCGATCGGCTTCAAGTACATTGCCGATCTGATGATGGAGCACGAAATTCTGATTGGCGGAGAAGAATCCGGCGGCATCGGCTATGGCCGCTTTCTGCCTGAGCGCGATGGCATTCTCAACGCGCTGCTGCTGGCGAATGTGATGGCGGAAGAGGGTAAGCCGCTCGGCCAGTTGGTGGCCGATCTGCAGCGCGAATTTGGCGCGCACTATTATGGACGGCGCGATCTGCACATTTCGGATGAGATGAAGAACGGTGCGATACGGCGCGCGGCCGATCCGCAAACCTCAAAGCTCGGCGGTTATTCCATTTTGAGGAAGGAAAATCGTGACGGGATGAAGTTCTATCTCGACGCGCCAAAGAATGGCAACGGCGCCGACTTCTGGGTGTTGTTTCGCGCCTCAGGCACCGAACGTCTGCTGCGCTGCTACGCCGAAGCTGCGTCGCCCGAACTGGTTGAAGAAATTCTGGAGGCGGGCGAACGCTTCGTGCGGCAGCCGTAAGTCGATGGAGGCAAGCTGTTGACGGCACTTTCGCGTTTTGGATCGCTCCATAACACGATAGGATAGTGATAACCGCAGCATGGTCACTAAGGAAAGCACACCGGTACTCGCCGATTCTCCGGAATCGCGCCGCTACAATCGCGTCAAGCGATGGATTGGCATTGCCGATTTCGCCGTTGGCTTCGGGTTGCTTGTCGTGCTCCTCGCCTCTGGATGGACAGGCACGCTTCGCGATCTGGCCGAGCGAGGCGCTGCGCAGAATTACGTCTTCGCAGTTTTTCTTTACGTGCTGATGCTTATGCTCATCAGCCAAGTGATCGGAATACCGCTCGCGTATTACAGTTTTCGGCTGGAGCATCGCTATAACCTCTCCAATCAGCGCTTCCGCTCGTGGGTCTGGGACGAATGCAAGAGTCTGCTGATCGGCTTGCTCATGGCAACGGTTGTTGTAGAGCTCCTCTACATGCTGATACGGCAGGCTCCGCAGCAATGGTGGATCATCGCGTGGGTTGTCTTTCTCGGGCTGGTTGTCCTTCTCGCGCAAATCGCCCCGGTGGTCTTGTTTCCAATTTTCTATAAGTTCGAGCCACTCGAAAATGAAGAACTCAAACGGCGCTTGATCGTTCTGAGCGAACGTGCTGGCACACGCGTCCGCGGGGTTTACAAATGGCATCTTTCCGAGAAAAGCAAAAAGGCCAACGCCGCGCTGACTGGACTCGGAGCAACCCGGCGCATCATCTTGGCCGACACTCTGCTGGACAATTATTCGGACGACGAGATTGAAGCTGTACTCGCGCACGAACTCGGCCACCATGTGCATCGTCACATTCTGAAAAGCATTTTTGTGCAGGCCGGAATCACTCTGTTTGGCTTCTGGCTCGCGGATCAAGTTCTGCGCTACGCGGTTGAGCGACGCAACTTATTCGAAACAATGTCTGATTTCGCCAACTTGCCACTGCTGATTCTGGTCGCGACCGGGCTATCGTTTTTGCTCATGCCTGCGCTCAACGCCTATTCGCGTTTCAACGAGCGCCAGGCTGACCGCTATTGTTTTCAGTCCGTGGCCAGCGTCGAACCTTTTATATCGTCGATGAATAAGTTGGCCGAGCAGAATCTGTCGGAAAAAACGCCGGCACGTTGGGTCGAGTGGCTGCTCCACTCGCATCCGGCGATCGTCAAGCGGGTCGCGGCCGCTGAGGCTTGGGCGAAATCGCACTAACGGGTCGAAAATAAAATGACGACAACTCTATTCGTGCCGCAATATCTCTTGCACCCGCCGCAGATCCTCTTCCGTATCGACGCCGACGGTATCGAAAGGAGTTTCCACGACATAAATCGGAACTCCATTTTCCAGAAAACGTAATTGCTCCAGTCGCTCGCTGCGCTCGAGCGGCGATTCCGGCCAGCCTACGAATTTATCCAGCGCGTCTTTGCGATAACCGTAGAAGCCGAGATGTTTGTAGTATTGCGGACGCACGCCATCGCGATCATGCGGAATGGTGGCGCGGGAAAAATATAGAGCGCGTCCGTCTGCGTCTGTCACGAGCTTAACCGCGCCCGGGTTGTCGACATCAATCGCCGTAGCCGGCGTCTTCAACGTACCCACCTGCACGCCCGGGCCCTGCATCACCGCGATCAAACTCTCGATATGTTCAGGCCGAGTCAACGGCTCATCACCTTGAACATTTAAATAAACGTCCGCCAGCACCGTTGTCGAGATCTCGTGCACGCGCTCGGTACCCGAGCGATGGGTCGCAGAAGTCATACGAACGGAAAAACCTTGCTGTTCGCAGAAGCGCATAATCTCGTCGGAATCGGTCGCAACGATAACGTGGTCGAGCGACGCGCACCGCCGCACGGCGCGATAGACCCAGGCCAGCAAAGGCACGCCAGCGATTTCGCGCAGCATCTTGCGCGGCAGACGTGTCGAAGCCAGCCGCGCTGGAACTACAGCGACGACTTTCATGCGCCCAGTTTCGCACGGAGCGCGCGGGTTTGGCACGCGATTCCTGCGACACCGCGGTGTTCGGCCCGGCATCTGTTTGGCATCCGGCCGATTGACACTCGAATGATGCACTTTTAGAATGCATTAGGGGACGCGTCCACCCGCGTCGCGGGATTCTGTGCCCATTCCGGGCTGTCCCTGCTTTCCTTCGAGTATTTCAAGATTGGCGGTGTAGCTCAGGTGGTTAGAGCGACGGTCTCATAATCCGTAGGTCGTAGGTTCGAGTCCTACCGCCGCCACCAGATTTAGCGTTTGTTTTTAATGGATTAGGACTGCTCCTCGGAGTAGGGGCCGCTCCAATTTTGGGCGACTGTAATGAAATTGTAATGTGCGAGGGCCGCTTAGTACGGCGAAGGCCTTCTAATTCACTACGATAGGGTCCTTCCTCGGCGGCGTTCTGCGCTCAGTTGCTCGAATGGAGCAAACTCCGCATAACCAGCGTTATTGACGACGACATCGAGAACGTCCGAATGCCTCAACCGCAACGTTGATCGCTGAGTACGCGGCCTTCTCGTCTGTCACGTCCAGCACTGCTGTGCGGAGGCTATCACTGTATTTCTTCTGCAGATCAACGAGGGACTTGGTATCACGTGCAGTGGCGACGAGGCGATCTCCGGAAGCGAGCACGGCGCCTGCGATGTGACGCCCCAATCCGCTTGCGCTTCCGGTTATAAGCCATACCCTAGACATATTTCGCGTCCTCCAATTTAAGAACTCCGATTTTAAGAACTCCAATGACGAGAAACATTTTCATCCTGTTATGATCCGGTCATCTCACGCGAAATGGGCGAGAATGACAATCCACAAGGGTAAGGTGACGACGCTCAACACATACGACGCAGCGAGTCGATGTTTGCGTGTACTCCGTAGGGTGTGGCATCACATTTCTCCCTCAGTGCTCTCCTAATCGTCCTATAGCAACAGGACCGTCTAGCGAGCGTGCGTGGCAGCGTCTTCAATCAGCGCTGCAACTTCCTTCGGGTGGGAGATGTAGACGCAGTGACTGGCGCCTGGAACTTCGACCTTGTGGCTGCCAGCCCGTGTGGCATACCAACGTTCGAGATCAGGGTTGATTGTTCTGTCGCTTCCGGCGACCAACATCCAGCTTGGTTTACTTCTCCAAGCAGGCGTGGTGATGAGTCCTTTAAAATTCTCAGCCTTGTTCATCACTTGCGATTTCGCCATGAAAGCGGCTTGCTCCGCCGGCAGATCAGCTGAGAAGAATTCGTGAAACTGCGCTGGGTTGAGGTAAGTAAAGCCGTCAGCTGTCTTTCTTATCGCGTTCGACTTACTGAGGTCGCTTGGGAATCGCTTCCCGTCGTCCGACTCATTCTCTCCAGCATCCGGCATGTGGGCCGCGATGTACACCAACCCCACCACCGACGGATCCGTGCCCGCCTCAGTAATTACCGCTCCCCCATAACTGTGAGCGACAAGAATGCACGGTCCATCTTGCAGGGCGAGGACGCGTTTCGTCGCTGCGACATCCTCCTGGAATGTCGTCTCCGGTTCCTGCACCATGGAGACGTTGTAACCATCCTTGGAGAGGATGTCGTAGACGCCCTTCCAGCCTGAACCATCTGCCCAAGCGCCATGAACTAGCACGATGTTTTTCACCGGACTGTTCTGCGCCTGGGCGTTTGTTAGAGCTAGCGTTACAAGCAGTACGAGGTATACAAAACCGACTTTGAAGGTGTTTTTAAACATCTGAATTCTCCTTTGACAATGGATTTACACGATATGATCAAATTGCCGTTTAGCGCGCTTCGCTCCAACCTCATTGGTGTCAGGCGCAGGTCGACGAGAACGCTCAGTCGATCCAGACAATGGCATTACGTTCGCGGAACACCCACGTGCCCACTGTTGGCGGCGAGGCTCTGTGGGATGCCCAGCAGGCTTCCACGAATACTCCTACGCATTTCCCGGCTGCTCCTGACATCGCATGCCCCCTTCCATGATCCAAAGAATGACCGGGATCCGGATTGTGCGCCACCCCAAATACATCGGTTTTTGCACTGCATTTTTCTACAGGCAGTGGAGATCATCTTCGCTTGTGCCGACGCTGCAGCATGGCGCCCGATCAGTCGCGTCGGACTTCCGATGATCCACTCGTGTTTAGGCAGTACAACGAAGATCTTGGCAATCGTTTGAATGCTGGCATCCCGACGGAGGACTTCGCCACGTTTGGTAAGACCGTCATCAATGCGGTCGCGGGCGCCGTGGCGGCAAATGGTGCCGCGGAAGATCCCCAGGCGTATGCGGAGAAAGTCGCACACCGATTCTTCCCGAATATCTTGCCCTACGTGGTGGGCACGTCGGCCGTGAATCCCAGGGGATTGTTGCGGCTCGCAGTGTTAGAGCTGATCTCGATGTTGCTCCAGGACGATGCGCACCAATTGACTGCGCGTGCGGACGCCGGTTTTGGAGAAGAGTTGCTGAAGTGTGGCTTTGACTGAACTTTCGGAGACTCCGACTTGCGCCGCTATCTCTTTATTCGCCAGACCGGCGAATACTCCGGAGAGCACTTGCCGTTCCCGTTCGGTGAAATGGCCAGGCCGAGGTTCGCACGAAGTCGAAGTTACATGAGTTAGCGCGTTTTGAAGTTGTTCCTGGTCAAACCATACTTTGCCGGCAATTACCTCACGGATGCCATCGGCAAGGAGTGCGGCAGAATCATGCTTCAAAAAGATTCCTGAGATGCCATCGCGGATCAGGTCGGCGGCGGCGTCCTTATCCACTCCCGCCGTAACGATGAGAATCTTGCCTTGAAAGCGCTGCCGCCTTGCCAGTCGGACAAATTCTCTGCCATCACCCCGCCCGAGATCGAAGTCGAGGAGCACTATCTCAATCTTTTTGTCTCTCAAGAGTTGCAGGGCTTCTTCGATGGTGCCGCAATTCGCCACAACTTCGAATCCGGGTTCCGCGCGGAGGAGCCGACTCACGCTCTCGCGAAACAACGCATGATCGTCAATCAACAAAATCTGAATTGTCTTTGGCGCCGGTTCAGGCATTCTCTGCCTCTTCTTCTGCTGCACGCAACGGCAGGGCTACGGCGAAGCAACAGCCTTCCGATGTCGGCTCGTAGCTGAGATCCCCGCCAAAGCTGCGCATGATCGCGCGGGAAACATATAAGCCGAGGCCGCTGGACTGAGCGCCCCGTTGGAATGGCCGGAAGAGGTTTTCTGGCGAAGCGACGCCCGTCCCCGTATCCTCGAACCGAATCACCACGGTTCCATCCTCCTCTCGTGCAACAATTCGCAGTCGCTTCGTCGCAGTAGAGGCCATAGCCCGTCGGCTATTCTTGGCGAGGTTCAAGAAAACCTGAATGAGCCCGTAGCGGTCAGCCCACACCAATGGTAATTCACGTTGCACATCCCAATGCACCTCGATGGCGGATTCGTGATAGTCAGTTTCGATCAGGATGCGCAATTCGTCGAGCACTGAAGTGAGCTCAACCGCCTCTCCATTTTTCTCTAAACGGGACCCCAGTTCCAGCGCCGAAACTCGTTCCAGACTTTGGACCAGGTTTCCCAGGGCGTTAAAGTCCTCGTTCGATTCGAGCGCTTTAACTCGCGATAGATTCTTATGCACGACCAGCACGGCGCCGCAGAGGTTCCTGATTTCATGAGCGACAGCGCTCATCAGAATTCTGGTGTTCTTCAGGAGATGGTCAAGGCTGAGATCTTCGCGATTCCGCAGATCTTCGGAAAGATCGACAACAATAGCAGCCAAGCGATTGCCAGAGATCGTGCTGTAAGTCGAAAACCAGACCCCGGCTAGAAAGACTTCCCCGTCGCTCCTTTTCCCCGTGCACTGCAGAGTGGTCCGAAATACTCGCGGCTGTTGATTCTTGAGGACTGTTTGCAAAGCGGGGAGATAAGAATTGATTTCCTGGCCTTGCAAAGGCATGCCTTCGGAGGCGAGCAAGTGTTGAGCTGCTTCATTGGCCAATAGAACTCGGCCGGCTGCATCAATTGTGACTATCGCAGCTGGACTACTTTCGACGAGAGAACGCAATTGCTCCTCGGCGTCCTCGCGCAGCTTGATCTGGCCTTCGAGTTCTGCGACGTGCGCCATCGTAATTCGGCGATTGCGGATCATCTCCGAAATAAACAGTCCTGTACCGACAAACCCTGCGGAACTGAACAGCAAGCGGATCACAGCTTCATTCTCCGGCAAATTGCTGAACGCTTCCTGGAGAACGGCACAAACCAGCGCAACCCCTACCAGCTGAGTCCTCGACAAGAACCCGCCCAGAATCATAATGGGGAATAGGTAAAGGAATCCCAAAGAGATGTAGGGCTTGGTCGCCCAGTCTACTGCTGCGATTGCAACAATCAAGAGCCCAGCAACAATAATCAGCCCGGTGCGATTGGCCGGCGCGTAGATGGACAGGGGGTCTCTCATCGGTGGTGCATGGACTAGCAGTGGGTCTTTCATGCCATTCTAATGGTGCGCTATCTTCGCGCACGATGAAACTGCATTGTCCAGAACTGGCCAAAAGATAGGCTTCGCATCACCAATAGATAGTGGACAGAGAACCCCTTTTTTCTCCCGACCATTCGTATACTGTTCGCGGTCACGCCTCAGCGGTAGCCTACGAGATCGCTCCTGAATTCCTGGAGCGATATCGAACCGGGAGGCTGAGTTGAACTTTTCGAAGACCTTGGCCGTCCGCTTATTGGCCATTGCGGTCGTAACGTTCATTCGTGTTGGTTACGCAGTGCCGCAGAGTGGCCAATCGACCTCCGCTGAGTCTAACCAGGACGGAAGCAAGACGCGGAGCTCAACCGGCGACGAACCTTCGCGCGAGCCGCCAGCCTATGCCCGGGATCCCAAGGATATGGGCTCTCCCTACGTTCCGCTAGACAGTTGGATATATCCGGCTCTTGATCGCCTCGCCGCATTGGGCTATGCGGAGAGGGGGTTCGCGGGCATGCGTCCGTGGACGCGTCTGGAATGCGCACGCATGATCGATCGGGACGAAGAAATCACGGGCGCCGACCGACCCCCGAATCAGGATGCAAAAGAACTGCTCAACCAGCTCGAAGAAGAATTTTCCCTCGAGTTAGGCCTGCGACAAGGCCGTCGCAACTTAAACGCGAGCGTTGAGTCCATTTACTCCCGGATGGTATCGATGAGCGGCCCGGCTCTGACCGACAGTTACCATTTCGGCCAAACGGTTTCCTATGACTTTGGCCGCCCATTCCAACGAGGAACGAACGGACAGGCTGGCGGAGCCTTGCGAGCCGAAGACGGGCCGTTTTCATTTTACGTTCGCGCCGAATATCAGCACGCGCCTTCTGCTCCGGCTCCTTCGCAGGCCGTTCTCAATGTGATTGCCCTCAGGGACGAAGTGCCCGTGCCTCCCGATGTCGGCATTCACGGAATCGACCGGCCGCGAATATTGGACGCCTATATCGCGCTGAACTTGAGCCCGTTGAAACTTAACAACTGGCAGCTCTCGGTCGGCCGGCAAAGTCATTCCTGGGCTCCGGGCTCCGGCGCTTTCTTGTTAAGTGACAACGCTGAGCCCATTGACATGGCCGAGGTCGTCAACCCAGCGCCCATCCACCTACCACTTTTCTTGAAATTCCTCGGTCCTGCGCGTATCGATCAATTTATAGGAGTGCTCGAAGGTCGAACTGATCATCGGCACCCCTGGGTCTACGGCCAGAAAATCAGCTTCAAACCATTGCCCTGCCTGGAAATCGGATACGGGCGAATCACTACTATCGGGGGCCGAGGCGGCGACCCGTTCACTCTGCATAATTTTGCGCTGAGCTTTTTCGGCCAGGTGAGTCAAAAGCTCGATTCGGTGCCCGGGGACAACGACAACGAGATGGACTGGACGTTTTATGTCCCGAAGGTGCGTAACTATATCGTTCTATATGGCGAGGTATACGCAGAGGACGACTTCATCGCTTGGGTAAGGCCCACGGCATACCCGTTTCGGCCGGGAATTTACATTACTCGGTTTCCCGGCGTACCCAAAGTCGATCTTCACATTGAAGCCGCGAACACGCAGACTCCGGGGCAGGACCCCAATACCAATAATGATGGGCAATTCACTTTTTACAACGCCGGTTACAACGAAGCAGACACGAACGATGGTTTTCTCATGGGGAACACGGTTGGCCGAAAGGGGCAGACGATTCAAGGATGGCTGACTTATTGGGCATCGCCGCGAAATACTTTTCAAATTGCTTACAAAAATAACATTGTCGATCCCAGTTTTATTCCCGGCGGAGGAGCATGGCAGGATTACTCACTGCGAAACGAGTTTCACCGTCGCTCGGGATTGTATGTAAAAAGCCAGCTGCAATATGAGCACATCTCGCACTATCCATTGCTTTTTAATGGACGGCAGCAAAATGTAACCGCAATTGTTGAGTTGGGATTTACGCCCACGAGCAAGAAGCGCGAGTAATCCTACTTTGCTCTCCGCGCTGATACCTCAGAATCTCCTGCGCGAAAAATAACCAAAAGATAGTTTCGCCTTGGAAAAAGATAGGCGCTCAGTCACAAGATAGGATTCCCTTCGGTCAGGCACCCTTCCACAATAATGACAGCCACTTCAGTGCTGCATCTTCAAAGCGGGAGGTTGTCTGGAAGGCTCGAAGGCCGAAGGGAAACGATGAAATATCCGATTCATGTCAGCAAGAGAGTTGCCGTAGTGTTGATCACGGCCGCGGCGATCATCATCGCAGCAGGCCTTCTGGAACTCGGCCGCAACCGCAACCAGGTTGCACGGGCGAACACGCCGCAGCAATCCGGGCCCAACTCGGCGCCGTCCGGCACGACTCTAGATTTGTCGGCAAGCCAACTGAACGCGATCAAGGTCGAGCCGGTGGGCAGTTATCTATTTCCGGTCGAGAAGCAAGCGGTTGGCAATATTGATTTTGCCGACGATCTGTCGGTTCAAGTCTTCCCGGCCTATCAGGGAACCATCATCAAGACTTTTGTGGAACTTGGCGCGCACGTTCTGAGGGACCAACCCCTCTATACGATTAAGAGCCCCGACCTCATCCAGGCTGAGTCGAACCTGATCGGCGCGGCTGCCGCTCTCGATTTAACTAACAAGGAACTGGCGCGTGTCCAGGGCCTTGGCGGAGTTTCAGAGCGCGAGAAGGAACAAGCAATCTCGGATCAACAAACCGCTGAGGGCGCGCTCAAGGCAGCCCGAGATGCCGTCCTCGTTTTTGGCAAAACGGATGCGGAAATCGATCACATGATCGCCTTACGCAAGACCGATCCAGCCCTGGTGGTGCGCAGTCCCATTTCCGGCAAGATCACATCATTTAACGGGCCGCCGGGACTTTTGGTGCAACCGGGGAATCCGCCCGCGCCTTATACGGTTTCCAATGTTTCGCTCAAATGGATGCTCGCGAATGTTAGCGAAAGTGAAATTCCATTTTTTCATTTGGGTCAACCAGTTCAAGTCACGGTGATGGCCTATTCCGGTCGCGTGTTTAAAGGCAGGATCTCAAAGATATACGCGACGGTTGATCCGAACACTCATCGAGTAACGATCCGTTCCGAGATCGCCGACCCCAACGACGAACTGCGTCCAGGAATGCTCGCCAACTTCGTGATTCGCATCCGCGACCCGCTCGAAGCCACAGCCATACCGGCGAATGGCGTGGTGCGCGAAGCCGACGGCACGATGACGGCCTGGGTGACATCCGATCGCCGCCGCTTTGAACAAAAAGTTATCAAGATCGGCCTGCGCAGCGATGACCGAGTTCAAGTTCTCGACGGTTTGAAACCTGGAGAACTGGTTGTGGCCGACGGTGCCGTATTTCTCAGCAACATGCTACAGGCGCCCCCTAGCGATTAGTTTTACTAACCCTCATGTTTAAGTCTCTCGTCGCATTTTGCCTGAGCCGTCGCCCAATTGTGGTGCTGGGCCTACTGTTGTTTGCTGGCGCCGGCTTCGTTGCTTTCAAGATGCTCAACATCGAGGCGTATCCGAACCCAACGCCTGTGATCCTGGAAATCACGGCGCAGGCGCCCGGCCTCTCCGCCGAGGAGATGGAACGTTATTACACGCGTCCCACGGAGATTGGCCTCTATACCACTCCTGGCATCAACGTCATCCGGTCCACTTCTTTTTATGGCCTGTCGTTTGTGCGCGTGAGCTTTAAGTATGGAGTCGACTACAACTTCGCCTATGCGCAGGCATCAGTGGCAATGCAGCAGAACGTCAATCTACCTGGCGGTCAGGTTCCGAACATACAAGCCAACAGTTCGACGGGCGAAATCTATCGTTATCAGGTTGTCGGACCGAAACATTTCGGAGTCACAAATCTGCGCACGGTTCAAGACTGGATCGTGGCGCGCCGGTTGTTGACTATTCCCGGAATCGCCGCCATCAACAGTTGGGGCGGACCCACCAAGGAATTCGAGCTCGAGGTCGATCCGCACAAACTCGAAGCCTACAGTGTCACTGTGCCTCAAATCTTGAACGCGCTTGGCAACGCCAACATTAACGTGGGCGGACGCGAAATTCGCATCGGCCAGCAGTCGGTCAACATCCGTGGCGTCGGCCTGATCGATGACGGCGGCAATGATGATTTGCGCGACGGATACAAGGTAGACGACATCGAGAACGTTGTTCTGACCCAGGAGAATGGCGTTCCGGTCCTCATGAAGGATGTTGGCAAGGTCACAGTCGGCTATCGGCCAAGGCTCGGCATCCTGGGCCGCGATCATCAGGATGATGTTGTCGGATCGATCGTCGTGATGAGGCGCACGGAGCAGACCGGTGACATGATCCCCAAGGTCGAAGAGGCCATCGAGAAAATAAATCGCGATGGGAGCCTGCCACCGGGAGTCAAGGTCGTTCCTTATTATGACCGCTCATCGCTGATCGCCATCACCACGCATACGGTTCTGCACAACCTGATCTTCGGATGCCTACTGGTCTTCCTGATCCAATGGATTTTCCTCGGCAATCTGCGCAGCGCCGTCATTGTGGGATTGAACATCCCGTTCGCGCTTTTTTTCGCCACGATTCTCCTGGTAATACTGGGGGAAAGCGCCAACCTGCTCTCGGTAGGCGCGGTCGATTTCGGAATCATCGTGGATTCAGCCGTAATTCTCGTCGAGAATGTTTTCCGAAATTTTCAACGAAACCAGGAAGACAGACAGAGCCTGCTACAACGCCTCTCAGCAGGCGCATGGGGACCGGATCCGACAAGAACCCTGGAACACGAAGCGTCGGCTAACGGATGGACGGATCGTTTACGGCTGATTCTGATCAGCGCACTGCAGGTGGACAAGGCGGTCCTGTTCTCGGCGCTCATCACTGTGGCCGGCTTCGTGCCGCTCTTCACCATGCAGGGAGTCGAGGGTCAGATCTTCGGCCCCATGGCCCGCACTTATGGTTACGCGCTGGCCGGGGCGTTAATTGCGACGTTCACTATCACCCCTGTAATCGCGTCGTTCCTGCTACCGGAGCGCGTAAAAGAAACCGAAACGCTGGTTGTCCGCTTCTTGCACCGCATCTACAATCCCGCGCTGCGTTTTGCGCTCAATCACCGCGCACTCGTGGTGGGGATTGAACTCGCCCTTTCGATTGGAACATTCCTGCTGATTGCGCCGCGACTGGGCAGCGAGTTTCTTCCGCACCTGGAAGAAGGCAACTTCTGGATTCGCGCTTCCATGCCGACCACGCTGTCGCTCGAAGATGGCGAGGCGGCTTCGAGAAAGATGCGCGAGATTCTGCTGCGTCATCCCGAAGTCCTCACCGTGGTTTCGCAGCACGGCCGGCCCGACGATGGCAGCGATGCTTCGCCATTCTCCAACGTCGAATTATTCGCGCCGCTAAAACCGTTCGACGAGTGGCCGCGCGGACTAACGAAAGAAAAACTGACTGAGCAAGTGCAAACGGAATTCAGCAACGAGTTGCCGGGTGTTGTCTTCAATTTCTCGCAATACATTGAGGACAATATTGAGGAAGGGATTTCAGGCGTTAAAGGCGTCAATTCAGTCAAAATCGTAGGCCCCAATCTCGAAGTTTTGACGCAGCTCGCCAATCAGGTCCGCGACCAAATGAGCGCAGTGCGCGGCATTACCGACCTTGGCATCTTTCCGGTGCTCGGGCAGCCAAACCTGAACATCAAGGTCGATCGCGCGAAGGCCGCGCGCTATGGCCTCAATTCCGGAGACGTGAACACGGTCATTCAAGCGGCCATGGGAGGGGCGGTAGCTACGGAGGTTCTCGAAGGCGATCGACAGTTCGATCTGGTCGTTCGTTATACACCCGAGTATCGCAAAAACATCGATACCATTCGCGATATCAAAGTCGCCTATCAGACTCCAAGCGGCGCCAATGCTTACATACCGCTGAGCGAATTGGCCACCATCTCGTTGGATACGGGCGCGGCCTGGATTTATCACGAGAGCGTGCAGCGCTTCATACCGGTCAAGTTCAGCGTCCGGGGCCGCGACCTCGGCGGCACGGTAGAGGAGGCGCAGCAGCGCATCGCCAACAACGTGAAACTCCCGTCCGGTTACCGGCTGATTTGGGCGGGCGAATTCGGAGACCTGCAGGAAGCGAAAAAACGCCTGGAAATCATCGTGCCTATCAGCCTGGTGCTGATTGTCGGATTGCTCTACACCTTGTTCAATAACCTACGCGACTGCCTGCTGGCGCTCGCCGGAATTCCTGACGCGGTGGTTGGGGGCATCCTCGCGCTCTATCTCTCCGGGCAGAACTTCAGCATCTCCGCCGCCATTGGGTTTGTCTCGCTCTTCGGCGTGTCGGTCATGGACGGCATCCTGATGATTACTTTTTACAACCAGGAAAGAGCTCACGGCTTGGCCCCAGTGGATGCCATGTATCGCGCCGCATCGACGCGCATGCGCCCACTGCTGATGACTTCGCTTTCAGCCTGCATCGGTCTCTTCCCCGCAGCAATCTCTACCGGTATCGGCAGCCAGGTGCAGCGCCCGCTCGCCACGGTGATCGTGGGCGGAATGCTGCTCGGCCCAGTGATGCTACTGCTTGCGGTGCCCGCGCTACGGATGATATTCCTGGGCCAGGACAAGCATCCGCACACTCCATCAGCGGAGTTACTATGACGGCCAGCCGCCTTACTCTCGTTGTCGCTCTGACGGTAGGCTGCGTCGGCGTGATGCAGGGGACAAGTTATGCTGTCACACCGCAGCGAGCCGTCGTGAATCGTCCGCGCAGCGCCGCCGCTGCACGCCGTACCAACCAGCTTCCAAATAGCCTTAAGCATTCAACACCGCAGAATGCGACGACTCTTCGTCAGCCGTCTTCAGAGAAATCTAAAAGTGTTGCAAAAAGCCGACTAAGTCGGAATCAAGCGGTTAACAGCCCACGGCCTTTACGGGCCCCACGTGTCGCCCAGCCCACGGTGGCGTCGCTCAATAATCTACGCAACCCGATGCTTAACCCATCACTCGACAACGGGCGCCATCGCAGATCTAACCCAGCGGTCGTCAGCGGGTCGGCGAATAGAACGGGCAATCGTGGAACGGGCTATGGATCGGCGAACTTGAGTGTCGCCAATACCGGCTCGATCGACGGAACCCGTATGCACCGGAGGCCTTAAGGAACGAACTCGAATGACGCGTATTTCCAATTCGCGCTTTGCCGCCCTGATCGCGGCTTCGGTGTTGCTGCTCACGACCGGCTGCGTAGTTGGCCCGAACTTCAAGAAGCCTCCCGCGCCGAATGTCGGAGGTTATACGCCCGCCCCGATCTCGACCACAACCAGCACACCCAACGTCGCCGGTGGAGACGCACAACACCTGGTCGATGGGCAAGACATTCCGGGCGAGTGGTGGACATTGTTCCATTCGCAGCCGCTCAACGATCTGATTGAACGCTCGCTCAAAGCCAATCCCGACCTGAAGGCGGCGCAAGCGGCGCTGATCGTTGCGCGAGAGAATATGCTGGCGCAACGGGGTGCTTACTATCCCAGTGTCGGTGCAGGTTTTTCTGCACTACGAGCGAAGTCATCGGCCAACGTTTCACCTGTAACCAACACGAGCGCGTTGAACTACAGCTTCTATACGCCGGAGGTTAGCGTCTCGTATGTACCAGATGTTTTCGGTCTGAACCGGCGAACTGTCGAGTCATTGCAGGCGCAGGAGCAACAAGCGCGCTTTGCGCTGGCCGCAACGCATATCACGCTGAGCGCAAACGTTGCGGGCGGTGCCATCCAAGAGGCGTCGTTGCGGGGGCAAGTGGACGCGACCCGCGAACTCATCACCATCAACACCGATATGTTGAAGATCTTGCGGGAACAGTATGCGAAGGGGTACGCCGACGAACTCGACGTGGCGGCGCAGGAATCGCAGCTCGCGCAAGTGGCGGCCACACTGCCCCCACTACTCAAGCAGTTGGCTCAACAACGGGACCTGCTGGCTGTGCTGGCGGGCGGATTTCCTAGCCAGGATTTGACCGAGAAGTTTGAACTGTCGAGTCTGCAACTCCCGCAGCAGCTGCCGTTGAGCCTGCCTTCGGAGTTAGTCGAACAGCGTCCGGATGTCCGCCAGGCTGAAGAGAACCTGCACTCCGCGAGCGCGCTGATTGGAGTTGCGCGCGCCAACCGCCTCCCCAGTTTCAGCCTGACTGCGGATGCCGGCAGTATGGCGACAGTTCTCAGCCACTTGGCTTCGGGTAGCAACGGATTTTGGGATGTGGGCGCGGGCGTCATGCAGCCCATCTTCGAGGGGGGCACCCTGCTGCATCGAGAGCGCGCCGCGAGAGCCGCTTATACGCAGGCCAACGAACAATATCGCAGCGCTGTTCTGACAGCTTTTCAGAACGTCGCCGACACGCTGCATGCGCTACAACAGGATGCGAACGCCTTAAAGGCCGCTGCCGCTGCCGAAGATGCCGCTCGCGTTACCCTCGACTTGACGAAGAAACAGCTTGACGCAGGCTACGCAAACTATCTTGCGCTCCTAAGTGCGGAACAAGCCTATCAGCAAGCCCTGATCAACCTTGTGCAAGCTCGATCGAATCGTTATGCCGACACCGCCGCGTTGTTTCAAGCTCTTGGCGGCGGATGGTGGAACCGTGCTGATATTGCGAAGAACTAAGTAAAGATATGGCACTAATTGCGCGGGTTGGCAAAGAAACGTTAGTAGCAAGCTGGCTTGTCGTACGTTGCATCGTCATTGCACGGCAACTCTGATGGTCCGCTCCACACCTTGCTGACTTGCCCTCCTTAACGCCGAGCTAGGCTCCTACTCTCATACAGGGCCGTAGGTGTCTTCTTTTCCTCCTCAGGCGTCCTCGTCGCGGTGGTTGGCATCGTGTCTTCAAACTACCATCGCTAGAAGTTCCACCTTCGGTCGACGCAAAAGAAATAGATATGTCCACCCGCCTTCCGTAGTTACCCAGAAGATAGCCTCGCGCCCCGTGCTAAAGATGTTGCTCATGTCCAAAAGATAGGATTCTCAGTCTGTCGCATTCCGGTTTACACAGATAGAGTGTTTGGAGATCAACCCTACCTCTTTGCCACGGTGGCATCTTCATTTCCATGGGATCGGCTCTTCGATCAAGGGGAGCAAGTCTTCGAGTCTGCTTTCCTTGTACTGTGGCTCGCGTTCGTGATCTTCCTTGCCGGCTCCGCGGTATGTCTCGTCAGCGAAAATGCAAAAAAGAAGGGGAAGAGCAAGAAGAAACGATGTGATCGTTCAGCATCCACAGCGCGCGCTGCGCGATAATGGCATTGTTGCGACCCCCAGCACGCCGCGCGAGACTGCCTTCGAGAATCTGCGCAATTCCGACGTGATGATCCTGCTGATTGGGTTCAAGGCCGGGAGCTTACTGGCGGACGGCTCCGGTTCTACATACACCTCCGCGGAGTATGACGAACTTCTCAGGCTCGGAAAGGAGCCACTCGTATTCGTCAGACAAAAGAAGCAGCGTGGACAGACAATTCCGACGTGGCGCAATCAGGAACGAACGCTCAAGAAAAGGAAGGCCCTCGACGACTTTAAGGCAAGTGTGGGCGAGAAATGGACATGGGATTATTTCACGACGCCAGATCAGCTTGCCCTTGGCGTTATTCACAAGCCGTTCTAACCGAGAACTACTCCACTCATGGCACAAGGACGCGTCTGGATAGCTTCCAGTTGTACGACTAACCGGCGGTTAACCGCTTGCGAAACCCTTGAACATGAGAATCCATCGGTCGGACACATCAGCTAACATGTTCGAGGTGGAGAAGCTTCCCGCAGTTTCCTACACATGAACCGAGCCGGTCCCTTGATTGCTCCTCCCTCTTCATCCGATCCCTCAGAGGCCTCCAAACGGCTCCTGCCTTGGCTCGTAGCCGTCGCCTTTTTTATGGAGTCGCTGGATACGACGATTCTCAATACAGCCGTTCCCGCCATCTCTTCCGCCCTCGGCGTCGCTCCCCTCAGCATGAAGGCGGTGCTGGCGAGCTATACATTGAGCCTAGCCGTGTTCATTCCAATCAGTGGCTGGATGGCGGACCGCTTCGGAACCCGTCGTGTCTTCGCATCTGCGATTGGTCTATTCACCCTCGGGTCCTTTCTGTGCGGAATATCAGGCAACATCCACTTGCTCGTCGCTTGTCGCATCCTGCAAGGCTGCGGCGGCGCGATGATGGTGCCAGTGGGCCGGCTCACCCTGGTGCGAACATTTGCCAAGTCAGATCTTCTGCGCACCATGAGCTTTGTTTCTATACCCGCCTTAGTGGCTCCCATGCTCGGACCCATCGCCGGAGGTCTCATCGTCGGGTATCTTCACTGGCGCGTCATTTTCTTCCTTAATATTCCAATTGGACTCACGGGTTTGATCCTCGTATATCTGCATTTGCCGGATTACCGCGAAGAGCAGACCCCTCCGCTGGATGTCGTCGGGCTCATCCTCTTCGGTTCCGGGGTCGCATTATTGTCTTATGTGCTGGAGATCTTCGGCGAGCACACTCTGAGTGCGGGCGCGATGTTCGGATTGCTGGTCTTGTCCATTGCCTTGCTCGCCGGATACGGAATCCACGGCAACAGTCTTCCGTTCCCTTTGCTGAAGGTCAGGCTATTCAGCATTCGCACCTTCCGCGCCGCAGTGAGCGGCAGCTTCTTTACTCGTCTTGGAATAGGCGGAGTGCCTTTTCTCCTGCCGCTCCTCTATCAGGTAGGCTTGGGCTTCACCCCGATCCAATCCGGTCTGCTCGTCATGCCCCAGGCAATCGCCTCCATGAGCATGAAAGCAATCATGCCACGAATTCTGCGTCGTATCGGGTATCGTGGCGTCCTCATCTCCAACACTTTAATTCTCGGTGTTCTTCTGATGGTGTTTGCCACGATCGGTGTGCGAACACCTGTTTGGGCCATTGTCGTGGAGGCTTTCCTTTATGGAGCATTCACATCACTGCAATACACGAGCATGAATACGCTCGTATTTGCCGACATCGGGGAAAAAGACGCCAGCAGCGCCAGTTCCATCGCAAGCACCATGCAGCAGATGTCGATTAGCTTCGGCGTAGCGGCCGCTGGCTTAGCCACCGCGTTTTTCGTTCCCGGCACCCGCTCCAATCCCACTGAAATGATTCAGGGAATCCATAGGGCTCTTATCGCTCTCGGGATATTAACCATCGTATCGACGATTGTCTTCCACAGTCTGAGGAGCGGCGATGGCGACGATGTCAGCCTGCATAGGGTTCTTCACCCGGGAGGATGACTCGACTTATTGACAGCCACCGAGTCGGCTTCGATCAAGACCGATCGGGCGCAGGACGCAAGTCATCTCGACAACGCCATTCAGCCTTGACATTACATATGCACTATGATACATATGTATTGAAATGCATGTAGAGGCGCTCCAAACCCTGGGGGATCCGACTCGGCTCCGCATCGTGGAAATCCTGCGGGGCGGCGAGCATTCGGTTAACGACATTGTCGAGAACGTCGATATTGACCAGTCCGGCGTATCGCGGCACCTCCGCATCCTGCAGGAGGCTGGGTTCGTGCGCGTCCGCCCTGATGGACAAAGGCGCTTCTACTCACTTTGCCCCGAGCCCTTCAGAGATCTCGATGCCTGGGTAAGCCGGTATCGGCAACTGTGGGAAGGTCGTCTCGACAAGTTCGCCGAAGCCCTCGCGCGAAAACGCGACGCCAAAAAGTCCGGCCTTGAAACAAGAAAATCATCAAGGAGAGAACACCAGGAGAGAACATCATGAGCGGAAAAGCGAATAACCAGTCCGATCACAAGATCGTCATCGAGCGCACGTACGAGGCCTCGATCGAAGAGGTCTGGGAGCTTTGGACGACTAGAGAGGGCATCGAATCGTGGTGGGGTCCGGAAGGGTTCTCGGTAAAGGTTCACGAGCTCGATCTGAGGGCCGGTGGCCAGATGGTATATACAATGACGGCGGTCGATCCGCCGCAGGTTCAGTTCATGAAGAAGGCGGGGATGCCTCTGACGACCGAAGCGAGGCTGACCTACACCGAGATCGTTCCGGGCAAGACGATCGCCTACACTCACCGGGCCGATTTCATTCCCGGCGTTGAGCCATACAATCTGGGTAACAAGGTGGAACTCTTTGCGGTAGGAGGCAACGTGCGGATGGTGCTGACGCTTGATCCGATGCATAGCGATGAGTGGACGCAGCGGGCAGTGATGGGCATGGAGAGCCAACTTCGGAAGCTCGCCAGAGTCATTGCCAGCCGAGGCGGAAAATAGACGGTCTCCGACTGTTCCCGACGGTAAGGTAAGGATGCTACGTAACCACAGTCGCGAAAGCAGAAAGTAGAGCGACGATGAAGGCGGAATTCCTGCGATTCAACGGTGCTGTCGAGCGCGATCCAGCCATTGATGCGTGGATGAAAAAGAATGCAGGTGAATTGGGGGCCATCGCGCATCAATGGTTTGAGGTGATGCGAAAATGTGGGGACGAAGTCCGGGAGCTTTTGCATGACGGCTGTCCGGTTGCATGTTTGGGAGATGCGCCCTTCGGCTATGTCAACGTATTCACTTCGCACGTCAACGTGGGGTTCTTTCACGGCGCAGCGCTGCCTGATCTGGCAGGTTTGCTGCAAGGCAGCGGCAAGTTCATGCGCCATGTGAAGCTGAGACCTGGAACGGCAACGAACGCCGCAGCGCTAAGCGAGCTCATCGATGCGGCGTACGCCGACATAAAAGCGCGCGTCGAACACGGCTAGCTCAGAGAAACGCTTCGGGAGGCCGACGCGGATGTAAACCGCCAGATTAGTGCGGAGCTAGTGCGTAGTCCAATGATTTGTACCGGTGAGGATTGTCATGTAGCACAAACCCAAAATCCAGCCTCAACAGAATCTTTGACGAAAATGTCGTCAATGTGTAGCATCGCGTCGAGCCGGGCAGTCAATGGAAGTTCCGGTCACCCTCACCATGCCCATCGAACGTATGAGCCGTCGGCTCTTCTTCACGCGCACCGCTGGCGCCGCTCTGGCCACACCGCTTTTCTGGACGGCTGCTATGCGAGCCGCCATGCCTCAGCCCGCTGCCGCAACTCCCGTTGAACAGGACCTCGACGCCTACATCGCCGACTACATGAAGGCAATGAACGCGCCGGGGATGGCGCTCGGTTTGACCGATTCCAGCAAGGTTCTCCGAACTGCAGGCTACGGCTTCGCAGATGTGGATAAGCGCATTGCCGTCAACGAGCGCCATCTTTTCCAGATCGGCTCCATTACCAAATCTTTTGTGTCCCTGGTGTTGTTGCAGATGCATGACGAAGGCAAGCTCGATTTGCAGGCGCCAGTGCTCGATTATTTGCCGGAACTGCCGATCGATGCTCACTTTGGCACGATCGCGGTTCACCACCTGCTGACGCACACCTCAGGACTACCCAACAATCTGGGCGTCTTTCTCGGCGACCGGGATGCACGGCTTGTGCAGGGCTTCAAACCGGGCGAACACTTTCATTACTGCAACACGGGCTTCGCCATTCTCGGGCTGCTGGCCGAGAAACTCGACGGCTGTTCGTGGCGAGAATGCGTCCAGGCGCGGATTTTCACGCCCCTCGAAATGACGGAGACGGTCGGCGTGATCAGCACAGCATCGCGCGGCCGTGCGGCAATCGGATACCAGCCCTTCTGGGACGATCAGGCGTATCCGCGCCAGGGAAGGCTCTCGCCTGCACCGAACCTGGTGATGGACGATACCGCCGGGTGCATCGCCTCGACGCCGGGCGATATGGCGCGATATTTGCGCATGCTGCTGAACCACGGACAGGGGCCGCACAAGCGCATCGTGAGCGAACAAAGCTTCGCCCTGATGTCGACGCCCTACATCAAAGCGTCCGAGTTCAGCGAGACGGCGAGCTACGGCTATGGCATCGCGGTGGACACGCTCGATGGCCACAAGATTCTGCGGCACACCGGCGGCATGGTTGCTTTCGCATCTTCGATTCACGTCGACCTCGACGGCGGCGTCGCGGCGTTTGCTTCGATCAACGCCATGCAGGGCTACCGGCCGACGGCAGTGACGGAGTACGCGGTGCGACTGCTTCGCGCCGAACGCGAGGCGAAGACGCTGCCCGCGGCTCCAGCGATCGCCAATCCGCTCGAAGTGGAGAACGCAACAGACTATGCGGGGACGTTCGCGGACGGCAATAAACAGAAGTTGGAATTCGCCGTCGAGGGCAAACAACTTTTCCTGGCGCACGAAGGGAAACGGATTCCTTTGCAGCACACCCACGGCGACAACTTCATCTCGACAATCGAAGGCGTCTGGGCCAATCACACTTTTATCTTTGGCCGCGCGCAGGTCGAGAGCCCAAAATCGGAAACGCAGCCGGCGGGCGCTTCTACAGCGAGCGTTTCTGCGGCGAGCAAGGGAGACTCTCATAAACAGCCTGGGCCAGTGGTTGAGGTCAGCTACGGCCCGGAGTGGTATGTGAACAGCAAGTATTCGGGACCCCATAGCTTCAGCGTGCCGAAAGAATATGCAGCTCTCGCCGGCCGATACCGCAGCGAAAGTCAGTGGGGCGGTGACGCGCTCGCTTACGTGCTGAAGGGCAAGCTCACGCTCGATGGCAATGTTCTGCACCGTATCGGTGGATGGCTCTTTCGCCTGGGTGACGAGGAATGGGTGCCAGACACAGCAGAGTTCCTCTGCATCTTCGAAGGCAAGCCGCGCATCCTGCGAATTGCCGGAATGGATTTCTGGCGCGTCGAGATCGACTGATCCTCCCGCCAATTTCCGCCGCGTGCGCGAAAGAAGCCAGTGTCGTCAACGTCGATCTCGAGCGCGTAGCCGAAGCAGGTTTCTGCGAGTCCGGATTCCGAGAGTGCAAGCGGGGCTATCCACAAGGTAAAGCAGTTTACCGGCCAAGAGTAAAGTCGGCTCTGACATCGCCGGCAACGTCCACATGCTTGGACTGGTTCTTACTACCTTCATGCCAGACCGTCAGGCGGTAACTGCCGTCGGGAATGTTATCGATTTTGTATTCACCGGAGTCGCTGGTTAGCGCGAAATAGGGCGTGGGCATTGAAGCGTGTATATGCGGTGTATTGGGCGGCAAGCTGCAGATTCTGCCACGGCCAATACGAGAGGTTCGCGATAATTGCGGCGCTGCGCGGGCTGCCGTTGGCACTGCCGGTCACGGCAACCTGCGGATACAGCAGAGGATCGACTGTGCCCTCGGTAATAAACCAGCCGAATGTACCCGTATAGCGATTGCCGAAATGGAATTCGGCGTTGGGCATGAAAGTGTTTAGATGGTGTCCGCCTGGCGATGCCGCTGCCGGATTCGCAGCGACGCTGGCGGCGAGAGTGGAATTTTCGTGGATGTACGTGCCACGCAGCGATAGCACGTCCTTTCTGAATAATGCCTGGTCATATCGGGTGTCGATGGCCCAATCGGTGTAATCGTCATAGACATCAGTTGCGCCGCCGGCCGGAATCGTAAAGGGGCTGTTGCGGAGGCTTGCCGACCACCCGCCCGGAATTGTCCGCATCCTCTGCAATCGGCTGCGTCGGCTATAATTTGCGCGCGCATCGCCCTTGCGGGGCTGGTTGGCCCTGCAATCGTCCAGCATTTGTCAGGAGCAATCATGGGGCAGGATAGTTTTATTCCGGTTACAACTAATGCCAGATCGCGAAGCGACCTCGTCGAGCGCGGATTCAGTCGTCAGCCGCTCAGAGTTGATGTAGACATAGCGCGCTCGCTGGAAGCGTTATCCCATGCCGCTTGGTCCGTTCCAAGGGACAAATACTACGATGGTGGCGACAGGTATCGGTCCTTAAATCGTGTCGGGGCCGAGATTGTTGAGGGTGGTGTAAAGGTTTGGTTGAGCGAAGAGAGCACGCCCTATGTGCAGCTGAAAAAATACAACACGACAATCGGCGGCCAGCCGCGAGAGTATGCTCCGCTGCCCTGGGCGATCGCCGGTTCGATTGGCGTTCGCAAGATGATTGCTCACCACCTTTATTACCTGCCGCTGTCGACAGTGGGCACGAAGTATTTGGTCAACGTTCATCTAATAAGGTTCACGGCTGCGCCTGGCCGGCCGTGCGATACAAGCCCACCGGGCTTACATAAAGACGGGGAGAAGTACATCGCCACGCATCTAGTGGGCCGCTGCGGCGCTCAGGGCGGCGAAGTGGTCATAACCGACAACGACAAACATGAAATGGATCGCTTTACGATGCGCGAATCGGGTGAGTGTTACGTCTTTGACGACGATCGCGTCTGGCATATGTTGACGCCGGTGGCGGTACTGGAAGGCAATCAATATGCCTACCGTGACACGCTGGCATTCGATATGCTGCCTGAAGGCTGGGAACCCGCGAAGTGATCGGAGACGAATGGACTCCAACCCCGGTACAGTCGAACGTCCTCCCATGGGTGCTAAACTTACCGTCGATTTGCATCTCCTTTCAAAGACGCACACGTGAGCGACCCGGGACCCAAGTCAACTCCGCATAACGCAGACGCCAGTCAGGATGCTAAGCCCGCTTTAGATCCACACGCTTCTCCCGCGGAACCTGCCGCGCCCAACCTGGGTTCGATTGGGCAGTATCGACTGATAAGGAAATTGGGAGAGGGCGGGATGGGACATGTGTGGCTGGCGGAACAGTCCGCTCCCGTGAAGCGACTGGTCGCGCTGAAGATCATCAAAGCGCTCCGCTACGATACTTCCGCGCTGGCGCGCTTCGATCTGGAGCGGCAGGCGCTGGCGATCATGGATCACCCTGCCATCGCCAAGGTTTTCGACGCGGGCTCCACGGCGGAGGCTCAACCGTACTTCGTCATGGAGTATGTGCCGGGCGTGCCCATCACGCAATACTGCGACGAGAAGCGCCTCTCTGCCAGCGAGCGCCTGCTCATTTTCACAAGAGTATGTGAAGGCGTGCAGCACGCGCATCAAAAAGCAATCATCCATCGCGACCTGAAACCTACCAACATCTTGGTGGTTGAAGTGGACGGCAAGCCACTGCCGCGCATTATCGACTTCGGATTGGCCAAAGCGATTTCTCAGCAACCGCCGGGCGGGACACTCGTGACGCGCGCCGGAGGATTGGTGGGCACGCCGGGATACATGAGCCCGGAGCAGATGGATCCACTCGTGGCCGATGTAGATACGCGAACCGACGTTTATTCGCTGGGCGTGGTGCTCTACGAACTACTTACGGGTGCGGTGGCGCTGGATGCGCAACAGTGGGAGAGCAAACCGTTCCATGAAGTTCTGCGGCAGGTGCAGGAAGAGGAGCCGACGAGTCCGAGCACCAGACTCAGCAACGACCCGGCTGCGGCGGCCGTCGCGGAAAAACGCAGCACCGATCCACGTCAACTGGCGAACACGCTCCGCGGCGATCTGGACTGGATTACCTTGAAAGCTCTGGACAGAGACCGCGCCCGCAGGTATGGCACGCCCGCGGAACTGGCGGCCGATCTGGGCCGCTATTTGCGCAACGAACCTGTCATCGCGCGGCCGGCAAGCGTGGCTTACCGGACAAAAAAATATATTCAGCGCCACAGATTCGGAGTGGCTGCGGCCACTGCTGCGGCGCTGCTGCTGATCGCGTTCGGTGTGATGCAGGCGATCGAACTGCGGCGGATTAAGCGGGAGCGCGACCGCGCCGACCGCGTCACGAAGTTTATGACCGGCATGTTCAAGGTGTCGAACCCCAGCGAGGCGCGCGGCAACGCCGTCACGGCGCGCGAGATTCTGGATAGGTCCTCGAAAGATATCGAGACGGGCCTGCGCAAGGATCCGGAGTTGCAGGCCCAGTTGATGGAAACCATGGCGCAGACGTATGCAGGGCTCGGCTTGTATGGCCGCGCTCAAGATTTGATAGAACACGCGCAGGCAATTCAAAACTCAATGTTCGGAGAACGCAACCGGGAAACACTGGCGAGCGAAAGCTATTTGGCCCAGCTCCTCCGCGCCCAAGGGCATTTGCCAGAGGCAGAGAAGGTTTTGCAAAACACAATCGCGGCCCAGCGCCAGGTTCTCGGCCCCAATGATCCCGACACTTTGGCGTCTATGGATCGCCTCGGTTACGTTTATGCCAATGAAGCGCGTCACACCGACGCTGAAAAGCTCTTCCGCCAAACACTGAACGCAGAGCGCAAAGTACTTGGCCCCGACGATCCTCAAACCCTTAGCACTTTGAACGAACTGGCGGAGATTCTAACGCCGCAGGGCCGGTACAAAGATGCAGACCAGATCTATGGCGAACTGATCGCAGCACAGAAACGAACTCTGGGGCCGGACCATCCAGCGACCCTGCTTTCGATGTCACACGCGGCTGAAAATCTCGAAGAGGAGGGTCGCTTCCCAGAAGCTGAAAAGATGTATTCCGACGTGATTGCCGCTCAGCGCCGCGTACTCGGACCGGAACATCCCCAAACCCTTAGGGCAATGATGATGCTTGCGGTCACCATGATGAAGGAGGGCCATTACGCCGAAGCCGACAAGCTCCAGAGCCAAATTATTGAGATCAAGACCCGCGTGCTGGGTCCAACCCATACCTCCACGTTGCAGAGTATGGAAATGGAAGCGCTGGGCCTCAGCCGCGAAGGGCGTTATGCCGATTCAGAGAAAATGTTTCGCGACGTAATCGAGACAGCGGAGAAAACTAACCAGCCGGCCACAGTGGCCGAAGCTTGGT
This sequence comes from uncultured Acidobacteriaceae bacterium, assembly GCA_963822025.1. Taxonomy (GTDB): domain Bacteria; phylum Acidobacteriota; class Terriglobia; order Terriglobales; family Acidobacteriaceae; genus Acidiflorens. The sequence continues at coordinate 394,028 of CAWGFW010000008.1, forward strand.
ACAACTTCGCCTGCGCCGAAGCTGCGAGAGGCCGGACGGACGAAGCCTTTGCTGACCTGAACCATGCCATCGAAAACGGCCTCATCTCGCCGGGAGAACTTTCAGCGGATCCTGAACTGAAGTCTCTTCACAGTGACCCACGATTCGACGCCGTGGTTGCAAGGGCACGCGAAACGAACAGCGCCAGGGGAAAATAGGGACGAACCGCTCATTCCATTTTTTGCCAGAACGTGAGAGCCATCGGCAACCCCTCTCACTTGTACGTTGCGTACATGCAGTACCCTCGGATAGCACTCCGCGTCCACAGCCGAGGCTTACGCACGTATGATGGGTGGCAAGGCAGAGTTCCGCGTCGTTCTCACGATGTGAATTCGCCATGAGGTAATTGAGAAGCCGGGCCAAACCTTAATGAAAGGAGGATTACATGAAGTATCCAACTTTTTATCGCACGCTACAAATCGATGGGCTCTCCATCTTCTACAGAGAGGCAGGCCCGAAGGGTGCGCCAACGATTCTCCTGCTGCATGGACTTCCGTCTTCGTCGCGAATGTTTGAGCCACTTTTCGCCCGGCTGTCGGATCGTTATCACCTGGTCGCACCTGATTATCCTGGGTTCGGACACAGTGAGTGGCCAGACGCGAAAAACTTCGCGTACACGTTTGATCACTATGCCGAGATCATGAGTCATTTCACCGAAGCGCTTAGCCTGTCGAGCTACACGCTCTACATGCAAGATTATGGCGGTCCTGTAGGTTTTCGCATGGCCTTGCAGCATTCCGATCGCATCGAAGGTCTCATCGTACAGGACGCAGTGGCGCACAACGAAGGCCTGGGGGCGAACTGGAAGACGCGCCGCGCCTTTTGGGCTGATCGCGCCGCCAACGAGAGCGCGCTGCGCACAAATCTCCTGTCGCTCGCGGCCACGCGTACTCGCCATGTCGGAGACGACCCCAATGTGGATCGCTATGACCCGGATCTCTGGACCGATGAATTCTATTTTCTCAACCAGCCCGGGCAGGCAGACATTCAAAGCGACCTGTTCTACGACTATCGAACCAATGTCGACGGCTACCCAAAGTGGCAAGCGTGGATGCGCGAGAAGCAACCGCGCCTGCTGGTGATCTGGGGCAAGCATGAGTCATCATTCGACTCCTCGGAGCCGGAATCCTACCGGCGAGATGTGCCCAACGCTGAAGTCCACATTGTCGATGGTGGTCATTTCGCGCTGGACACGGCAGCGGATGAAATCGCCGACTTGGTCCGAGATTTTGTCGACTCGTCACACTTGGGATTGCTGTCGCGGCACGCTGGCTGACTCAGCATTGAGGCGTAACGCGGCGATGCGCATCCAACGGGTGAGTTTGTGGCACTTGAAACCAAAGGTGTGCTAGATTCTGTTTGCACCCCGTCCGTTGTAGTGTCAGTTCCACCGAGGAGGAAAGATTGCCTCGCATCTTGCTGACAACGCGTTGCCGCGACTCCGGCCTCTACGATTATTTTCGCGAGAATGCGCCGCGAGATTTTCGTTGGCGCTTCGGTATGCCGCGGACGATTTCATTTGGCCTGCGCTTCCTGCGCCAGAATCTGCCTAACGTAAATATTCTGGAATACCCAACGCACGCCGAATTTTCCGCTCAGCTTAAGCGCGGCTGGGACGCCGTCGGTTTTTCTTTTTATCTCGAAGAAACCAATGACATCCTGGAGATGGCCGCGGAGGCGCGGCAGGCGGGCGTTCGCGAATTATGGGCGGGGAATTATGGCGCGTTGACTCCATCCATCCATTCGCATTTCGATCACGTATTCACCGGCTATAGTGAAAGCGCGATGGCGGAAAAGCTAGGTGCGCCGGTCGATGAAATCCAGCACCCACCACTGGTCACGCGCTTCCGCCTGCCCGGAGGTTGGTCCTTCCCGCTGGGTATTCTGTTTTCTTCGCGTGGTTGCAGTTTTCGGTGCACGTTTTGCCAGACCACCTCGTTTGCGCCAAAACCGAAGGAAATCTCACTCGCATCTTTAGATAGAACGCTGCGTTTCTATGTCGAACACGGCCTTCGTTTTGTGTTGCTGCTGGACGAGAATTTCGGCAACCTGCCTTCACACGCCGATGCGGTCATTGAGCTATTGGCGCATCACGGGATTCGTTGGCTGGTGCAATCGCGTGTTGACCTGCTTCTCAGAAACTTCGATGAATGGAAGCGCTGCGGTATGGAAGGGGCGCTCTTCGGCATCGAGAGCTTTCACCAGGACATATTGAAGCAGATGCACAAGAACGAAAAAGCGCATGCGGCGTTTGAACTCGTCGACCGACTGCACGGCGCGGGCCTCTACGCTCACGGCTATTACATTATCGGCTTGCCGCCGGAGACGCCGCAGTCGATCACGGAAGATCTGCGCACGTTGGCTTCTTTAAAGCTCGACGTGACGCAAATCACGATCGTTACCCCGCATCCGCAGACGGAGATGTGGCGAGAACTCGATTCCAACTATGGCATTTTTGAAAAGGATTGGTCGAAATTCGACACCAAGCATCTCGTCTGGAACCATCCTCATTGTGCTCCCGGCGTACTGGAATCGCTGCTCGAACAAGGCTTCCGCGGCTGCTATGGCGGCGATTGGGTCACGCGGACGTTGAAGAAATTCCTCTCCATGAGAAGAGCTCAGAAAGATTTCTCGAGCGTGTTGCTGGGTCCGCTGCGCTCGCGCTGGGCCTCCGCGGCGCGATTGCCCTACCTTCCAGCGCGATTACCTGTTGGAGATCAGCGGGTCCGCAGCGTTGCGTGAACCGTTATCCGCGGCTCAAGGCCGGAAGCGATCGCGCAAATCGTCGGCCAATCCATTTACTATCACCATGCCGTCCCAGGAGGACAAATAGATGAAACGCGCCTCAATCGCGTTCTCTGCGTTTTTGATTTTCGTATCAATTGCATTTGCGCAGAATTCCAGCGCGGACACGTCGCATAAGACGGCGCCGTCTGCCGAGCCGGCGGTGCGCAAGACCATCATCCAGAAAACTTCGGGCATGCAGAAGCTGTCTGGTTTTTTCACCTGTTACTGGGATGCGCACGAGGGAAAAATCTGGCTGCAGATCGACAAATGGAATACGCCATTCCTCTATTACGAATCGCTTCCCAACGGTGTCGGTTCGAATGACGTAAACCTCGACCGCGGTCAGCCTGGCAAAACAAATGTGGTCCATTTTGAACGCAGCGGCCCGCGGATTCTTCTGGTCGCTGAAAATGAACGTTACCGCGCCATCACGGATGACCTTGAACAACAGACAGCGGTGCAGCAGGCCTTCGCACAGTCTGTTCTTTGGGGCTTCGAATCGGCTGCCGAGGATGAAGATGGCAAGTCGGTTCTCGTCGACGCTACGCCCTTTTTCCTGAGCGATGCGCACGAGGTCGCGTCGAAACTCGCCACGCTCAAGCAAGGCATCTATCACGTCGATTCGTCGCGCTCGGCCATTTACCTTCCGCGCACCAAGAATTTCCCCGAGAACACTGACGTGGAGTCGACTTTAACTTTCGTCGGAGAAAATCCCGGCCATTGGGTCGAACAAGTCACGCCCGATCCCCGCGCCGTCACCGTGCACGAGCACTTCTCATTCATCCAGGCTCCTCCGGTTGGATTTCACGAACGCGCCTACGATCCACGCGCCAGTTTTTTCGGTATCAGCTACATGGATTTCGCGACTCCGGTGGATCGACCGATCGTTAAACGATATATTGCGCACCATCGCCTCGCGAAGAAAGATCCCTCAGCTGCGGTCAGCGAGCCAGTGAAGCCGATCGTTTATTACATCGATCGCGCCATCCCAGAGCCGATTCGTTCTGCCGTTCTTGAAGGGACGAGTTGGTGGAATCAAGCTTTCACGGCCGCCGGATATAAGGACGCATTTCAGGTAAAACTGCTGCCCGAAGGCGTCGACGCGATGGATGTTCGTTACAACGTCATTGAGTGGATTCCGCGCGCAACGCGCGGCTGGGCATATGGGAGCGCCATTGCCGATCCGCGCACCGGAGAGATTATCAATGGCCACGTCAATCTCGACGCACTCAGAATCCGCCAGGTATTTCTGATCGCGCAGGGCCTGCTCGATCCATTCGGAAAAGATCCCGCGGCACTCAAGCGAGCCAACGAAATGGCGCTGGCCCGAATTCGACAACTGGCCGCGCACGAAACTGGACATACTCTCGGCCTCATGCACAATTACGCTGCCAGCATCGTGAATCGGAGCTCCGTCATGGACTATCCGCCACCGACCGTAACTCTCGACGCCGATGGCAGGCCCGATGTATCCGATGCTTATGCGGTGGGCATTGGAGAGTGGGACAAGGTCTCGATTGCCTATGGCTACAGCGATTTGTCGCAGGAAAAAGATGAGACGCCCGCGCTCGACAAGATTCTTGCCGACGCATTTGCTCGAGGGCTTCTCTACCTCACCGATCAGGACGCGCGCCCGCTCGGCTCCGCGAGCCCCATCGCGCACCTGTGGGACACAGGCAGCAATGATCTCGATGGCTTGAGCCAGGTCATGGCCGTACGCGCCGCTGCTTTGAAGAATCTTTCGGAGAGTGCGATCCCCGAGCACACTCCAATGGCGACGCTCGAAGATGTTCTGGTTCCGATGTATCTCTACCACCGCTATCAGGTGACGGCGGTGGCGAAATCGATCGGTGGATCTGACTATTCATTCAATCTGCGCGGAGTTCAAGACCATCAAACAGCGCCGAAGATTGTCCCGGCCCCGCAACAGCGAGCGTCCATTCGCGCGGTACTTGCTACGCTCTCGCCGCCGGTGCTCGCTCTGCCCGAGCCTCTGCTCAGGATGATTCCGCCGCGCCCGCCGGAATATCCGACCGGCCGCGAAAATTTCTCGCGCCGTACTTCGCCCGCGTTCGATGCGCTCGCCCCTGCCGAAGCCGCCGCGGAAATCGTGGCCAATGTGCTCCTTCAGCCTGAACGTGCCCAACGCATGATCGAATATCATGCGCTCGACGCGGGGAATCCTGGCTTTGACGAATTAGTGAATGACCTGCTCGCCGCCACGTGGAAGGCGCAGTCTGCCTCCGGATATCAAGGCGCTATTCAACGAACGGTTAACGCAGTTGTTTTGGATCACCTTATTACGCTGGCAAGCGATGAGCATGCATCTGCACAAGTTCGTGGCGTTGCTGCGCTGAAGCTCAATGAATTGAAAAAGTGGATAGCAACCCAGGCGGCGTCGGCAAAGGATGACGTTGCGCGCGCGCAGTTCTTCTTTGCCGAGAGCCAAATCGATCACTTCCAAAAGAATCCCGCCGAGTTGCACATGACTGCGCCTGCTTCGCCGCCCGATGGCGATCCCATCGGCAGCGATGATTGGGAGTAAAGCGAAGACTTGCGACGACCAAACTGCTGAATCTCATCCACGCGCAGCCAGCGCGGCTTTCACCCGATCGGGAGTGAACGGTACTTCTCGCAGGCGGGCGCCGGTCGCATCGAAAATCGCGTTGCCGATCGCTGCCGCAACCAGAGTGATCGCCGTCTCGCCCGCGCCGGTTGCTTTCGCTGCGGGCCGGTCGATGAGAGAAATGTCGATCGGTGGCACCTGGATTCCCAGCGGCAGCGTGTGGTAACTCCGCCAGTCGATCGAAGTTACTTTACGATCGTCCCAAGTGATCTCCTCCACTAGCGCACGGCTCATTCCCTGCAACACTCCGCCTTCGATCTGATTGCGCAAGCCCTCGGGGTTCGAAATCGGCCCGCAATCGTGGGTGATGACAAACCGCTTGGGCTGCACCGTCCCACTCGCCTGATCCACTTCGACTTCAGCGACGAGCGCGGCGTAACCGTTGTCGCCCTCGTAGGCCACGCACGCGATACCGCGCCCTGTGACGACTCCGATGCGCGCCAAACCGCCCTTCGGTGAGGGGCGAGTTTCCCAGTTCGCCATTTTGGCAGAGGCTTTCACGACGTCAATCATCCGCGTCTCCCGCAGGTGTTGTAGCCGATAGGCGACCGGATCGGCTTTGACGAACGCACTGATCTCGTCCATGAAACATTCGTGCGCGAAAGTGTTTTGCAAGCGCAAAGGCGAGCGCAGCGGCCCGGTAAAGAAAGGCGATTTCACGGCGTGCGTCAGCACTCGTTCACCACGGATCGAACCGGCTCCGCCACACTTACCGCTGATGCATCCCGCCACGTAGGACGGAACTGCATTGCTTCCGTTGCGCAGTTCTCCGCTAGGCTCTGCGGCGGCGCGCGGAGTAATCGTCTCCGAATCGAAGCCTACTAGCATGCCGGTGATTACATTTCCAGGTTTGTCGTATCCCGGCCTGCCGCCAAGCGATGCAGCCCAAGTCTCACAATCCCAAACATCAATCCCACCGCTGGCGTTGATTCCGGCCTGTTGTTCGATTACACACGCGGAGCCATAGTTTTCGGAAATGAACTCGTCGTGCCGCGTGAGTTGCACACGAACAGGTTTGTGGACAGCCTGTGAGAGCAGCGCGGCGTCGAAAGATACGGTGTCGGCGGCGTTCAGTCCGTAACACCCCGAGCCGCGAACAAAAATCACGCGCACACTATCGAGCGGCAAGCCGGTCAAAGCTGAGACGCCATGCTGCGTTGGGTACACGGACTGCGTTGGCGACCATACAGTCGCGTGATCAGCTTGCACATCAGCGACGGCGCATGACGAACCGATCGAACCGTGCGCCTGATAGGGATGCGAATAGGTCGCTTTCATCACTCGCGAAGCGGATTTCAGTTTGTCGTCAACATCGTTCGAGTTAACCAACATAACGTCGCGCGAGGGCTGCTTGCGCATATAGTCGTAGAAATCTTTTTGTGCAGGCAAGCCGGGGCCTGGCTTCCAGTCAACTTTCAGGTCCTTGGCTGCCTGGACTGCCTGCCATTGCTTCTCCGCGACTACTCCTACAAAGTTTTCGCGCACCACCACCTTAATCAGCCCGGCCATGTGCTGCACCGATTTTTCATCGACGCTGGAAACCGTTGCTCCGATCTCCGGTGGACGCACGACACGACCGTGAACCATTCCGGGCGCCTGCACGTTGTGAACAAATTCGAATGTGCCGGTCATCAGCGCAACTCTGTCCATCGACGGAATCGGCTTGCCCAGGATCTTCCAATCGCTCGGCGACCTGCGCTTCGCTGCCAGGTCGACTTTAATATCGAAGTGCTTGCCTCCAACCAGTTCGCCATAACTGACGGCGCGTCCGTTCTTCGCGGTGACGACTCCATTCTCGATCGCAAGTTGATCGGCGGACGCACCAAGCCTCTGGGCCGCCATTCCCATGAGAGCCTCGCGGGCGGTTGCCGCGGCCTGCGCCAGGTTTCGCGCATTGAAATTGGTCGGTGTGGACTGACTGCCGGAGGTCGTTCCCTGATCGGGGGTGACGGATGTATCGCACTGGATCAGTTTCACCCTGCTCAGAGATACGCACAGTTCTTCGGCGACCAACTGCGTCTGCACGGTATACATGCCTTGGCCAAAATCGCATTTTCCCGTATATGCGGTCACCGTGCCGTCGGAAGCTACCGCGAGCCATGAGTCGAGCTTCCCTGGATCGACACGCGACATATGTGTGTCAAAGGGTCCCTGTGCGAGAGCGAATGGCTCTATTAAAGATGCGGCACTGAAACAAACTACCAGAGCGCCAGAGGCCTTAATAAAGTCGCGGCGGGAAATTTCTTTTTTCATGTGCGGCTCCCCTGGTAGCGCTTGATGGCGCGCATCATTCGCGCATGAGTAAAACATCGACATAGCACATGCGACATGGCTTCACGCATCTGCTCGTCTGAGGCCTTCGGATTTTCGTCCAATAACGCTTTGGCGGTCAGGATCACGCCGCTGAGGCAGAACCCGCACTGTGCCGCTCCCTCCTCGATAAATGCCTGTTGAATCGGATGCGGATTGTCGGGAGTTCCCAAGCCTTCGAGCGTCGTGACCTCCTCTTTTATTGCGCTGACGGGCATCACGCAGGAGCGCACCGCGCGGCCCCCTATGATGACCGTACAGGCCCCGCACTGTGCGATGCCGCAGCCGAACTTTGGCCCACGCAATTGCAGTTCGTCACTGAGCACATAAAGCAGCGGAGTTTCCGGTTCGACGACGACCTTCTGAACGTGACCGTTTACTTTCAGTGAAACAAGGGCCATATTCGTCTGCCTCCCAATGTTGTCGATAAGAAAAGCTTACAACGGATCCCACCGGCTATAATGGCTGCCTTCTAACAAAAGGAGCTGCATGCGAACGTTCTCCGCCGTTCTGCTGATCTACACACTGATTGTTCCATCTGTGTTCGGCGCCGACCAAGCCACCCGGAATCAGGCTGGGCTGGTGGGCTACTCTCCACGCGCCAGCCAGAGCGAGCGCGACTGGGAGTCGAAGTTCCGCACCATTCCTGACCCCGCAAACCTCCGTGAATACATGAAGCATTTAAGTGCGCGCCCCCATCACGTCGGCTCACCTTACGATAAAGACAACGCCGAATGGATTCTTGCGCACTTCAAGGATTGGGGACTGGACGCGCACATCGAAAGATTCGACGTTTTGTTTCCGACGCCCAAAGTGCGCGTGCTGGAAATGATCGCGCCGACCAAGTTCACCGCCAAACTTGAGGAGCCGGCGCTGGCGATTGATCCAACCTCGAACCAGAAGTCGGAACAGTTGCCTACCTACAACGCATACTCCATCGACGGCGACGTAACTGGCCCGCTGGTGTTCGTGAATTACGGCTTGCCCGAAGACTACGAAAAGCTTGACCGGCTGGGCATTTCGGTGAAGGGCGCGATCGTGATCGCCAAGTACTATCACAGCTGGCGAGGAGTAAAACCCAAAGTTGCGGCCGAGCACGGAGCGATTGGCTGCCTGATTTACTCTGAGCCGCAGGACGATGGCTACACACGTGGCGATGTTTTCCCGCAGGGGCCGATGCGCAATCCGGATGGCGTGCAGCGCGGGAGTGTCATGGATTTCGCGTCTGCCAGTCCGGGTGATCCGTTGACTCCGGGCGTCGGCGCGACACCCGACGCAAAACGCCTCGCGCTAAAGGATGCCAAGAGCCTCACGAAGATTCCCGTAATGCCAATTTCCTACGGCGACGCACAACCCCTGCTCGCGGCGCTGGCGGGCCCTATGGCGCCTGACGAGTGGCGCGGCTCTCTTCCAATTCCCTATCATGTCGGGCCTGGACCTGCGCAAGTTCATCTGAAGCTCGCGTTTAACTGGGATATCAAACCGGTCTATGATGTGATCGCAAAAATTCCAGGCAGCGTCGCTCCCGGCGAGTGGATCATCCGCGGCAATCATCATGATGCGTGGGTAAACGGAGCCGAGGATCCCACCGCGGGACAAGTTGCTCTGCTTGAAGAAGCACGCGCGCTCAGTCTTCTGCTGAAGCAGGGCTGGAAGCCGCGACGCACGATCATCTACACCGCCTGGGACGGCGAGGAGCCCATGCTTTTGGGCTCGACCGAATGGGCTGAGACGCATGCCGACGAGTTGCGCGAACATGCTGCCGTCTACATCAACACCGACACGAACGATCGCGGCATTCTGAATATGGGCGGCTCGCACAGCCTCGAGCAATTCATCAACGGCGTTGCGCGCGACATCGAAGATCCGGAAACGAAAATGACAGTGTGGCAGCGGGCGCAGTTGAGTGCGGTCGCCGCAGCAAAATCCGCTGATGATCGCAAGGAACTGCGGCAGCGCACCGATCTCCGCATCGAGGCGTTGGGCTCGGGCACGGATTTCACAGCGTACCTGGATCACCTCGGCATCGCCTGCCTAAACTTGGGGTTTGGCGGCGAGGATGAGCAGGGGATCTATCACTCCGTTTACGACGACTTTTACTGGTACACACATTTTTCCGACACTGATTTTGTCTATGGGAGAGCGATGTCGCAAACCATCGGGACTTCTGTGATGCGCTTGGCGGATGCGGAGGTTTTGCCTTTCGATTTCGTGGATTTCGCCGATACGGTGGGAATGTATACGAAAGACCTCGAGAAACTACTCGCCGACAAACAGGATGAGATTCGCGAACGCAATCAGGAAATAGATGAAGGAATGTTTAAGGCCACATTTGATCCCAGGCGCCCGACAGTCGCTCCGGCAAAAGAAGAGATTCCGCCGCATTTGAATTTTGCTCCGATGGAGAATGCCGTCGACTCTCTAACGCGCAGCGCCAAACACTACCAGGAGGCGTTGGCGGCAAAGCAGGCGAGCTTAGGAGATGATGCCCTCGCGGCGAAACTGGGCGAACTGAATCACGATCTGATTGAGAGCGAGCGCCGCCTCACCAATGCCGACGGATTGCCGCGACGCCCGTGGTACAAACATCTTCTTTATGCTCCCGGCGTTTATTCGGGTTATGGAGTGAAAACGATGCCCGGCGTGCGCGAGGGAATCGAGCAGAAAAATTATGCGGAAGCAGAGCACGAGATCGTGCGCGTCGCTAAAGCGCTCGATGATGAATCGGCGCTGATCGAATCGGCGGCGCGGGAGTTGGACGGGGCAGGAAAATAAAACGCACGTTTTTCGACTTGCTGCTGCGAACACGAAAAGGCGCGCCATCTGGCGACTGTAAGCGTATTCACGAAGCTATCGTCTGCTCTTTGGATGTCAGCTGAGTCGTAATCGGGATCACCTGCGCTCGCAAGTAAGCGTCGACACTCGCGGCTGCCTTGCGTCCTTCGGCGATTGCCCACACGACTAACGACTGGCCGCGCCGCATATCGCCCGCTGCAAAGACTCCGGGCACCGACGACATGTAATTCTGGTCCGTCGCTATATTGCCGCGCGCATCGAGTTTCACGCCCAATTGTTCGATCATTCCGTTTCGAACCGGACCGACAAAGCCCATCGCAATTAAGACGAGATCAGCTTGGATCGTAAATTCAGTGCCTGGAATTGGTTCGAATTTTGGCGGCGTCCCGACGCGCACGGCGTGAAGTTTCTGAACGCGACCGTTATCTGAGCCGATGAACTTTGTCGTCGCGATGCTCCAATCGCGCACCCCACCCTCTTCGTGCGCGCCTTCGATGCGCAGTTGCATCGGCCAAAGTGGCCACGGCGTCAGCGGCGAACGCTCATCGGGAGGCTTGGGCATAATCTCGAATTGGTGCACTGAGAGTGGCTTTTGGCGATGGCAGGTGCCGAGGCAATCAGCGCCGGTGTCACCGCCTCCGATGATGACGACGCGCTTTCCCGTCGCTAGAATTTCCGCCTGCGATTCGATCGTGTCGCCGAGAGAACGTCGGTTCTGCTGCGGCAGAAATTCCATTGCGAAATGGATTCCCTTCAACTCGCGTCCCGGAACGTCCAGATCGCGTGGGTGCTCGGCTCCCCCGGCGAGCACGATGGCGTCGAAGTCGCGCCGCAAATCTTCGACTGCAACATTCTTACCCACCTCCGCGCCTGTAACAAATTTCACACCTTCGGCGGACATCTGCTTTACGCGTCGATCAACGATGTGCTTCTCCATCTTGAATTCCGGGATGCCATAGACCAGCAGCCCGCCGATGCGATCTGCTTTTTCGTAGACCACAATTGTGTGGCCAGCGCGGCACAACTGCTGCGCAGTGGCCAGTCCCGCCGGTCCTGAACCAACGATGGCAACTTTCTTGCCTGTTTGAATCTTTGGAGGCTCGGGATGGATCCAACCTTCGGCAAAACCTCGCTCCACGATATTTTTTTCGATCTGCTTGATGGTCACCGCCGGCTGATTAATTCCTAGCACGCAAGATGCTTCGCAGGGTGCAGGGCAAATCCGTCCGGTGAATTCAGGGAAGTTGTTGGTCGCGTGCAGTTGACGAACCGCCTCTCGCCAACGTCCGCGATACACCAGATCGTTCCAGTCGGGAATCAGATTGTTGACGGGGCATCCCGTCTGGCAAAAGGGTACGCCACAATCCATGCAGCGCGCGCCTTGGGTGCGAAGCTTCTCTTCCGGAAAATCAAGATAAATTTCGAACCAATCGTTGACCCGTTGTGTGACCGGGCGCCGCGGCGCAAGTTCGCGCGCGTATTCCAGAAATCCCGTGTCCTTACCCATGTTGCACCTGCACATCTGCGACGGCTGTGCCCAGCGGGACATTGGGAATATAGGGTTGACGACGACTCGCTCCAAGCACTCGTCTGTGTTCGTGCGGGAAAACTTTTATGAATCGAGACAGCGCCTCAGACCAGTTGTCGAGAATCCAAAGAGCGCGCGGGCTTCCGGTGAGTCCAAGATGACGCGTGACCAGATCCTTCACCAGCTTCGCTTCGGTAACGCGACTGCCGTTGAATTGCGGATCATGGGATTCGAGAACGGGATCGAGGTCAACCGAATCGAGATTGCAACGTTTTTCGGTGAAGTCTCCTCGCTCGTCGAAAACATAGGCTATGCCGCCGCTCATGCCGGCCGCAAAATTTCTTCCGCAGGCTCCGAGCACAAGCACAAGGCCCTTCGTCATGTATTCGCAACCGTGATCGCCAACACCCTCGACAACCGCGGTCGCTCCGGAGTTGCGCACAGCAAAGCGCTCGCCGGCGACTCCATTAAAAAACGCTTCGCCGCTGGTTGCGCCGTAAAGGGCAACATTCCCGATCAGAATATTTTTTTCGGGAGCGAACCTCGATCGTCGCGGTGGATAGGCCACCAAACGCCCGCCCGACAGGCCCTTGCCCACATAATCGTTGGCATCGCCCTCGAGTGTGAGAGTAACTCCCTTGGCCAAGAACGCTCCCATGCTCTGCCCCGCTGATCCGTCGAGATGAATTCGAATCGTATCGTCGGGCAGTCCGGCTGAGCCATGGCGGCGAGCAATTTCTCCGCTCAGCATAGTTCCGACAGAGCGATGTATGTTGCGCACCGGCAGTTTGATCACAACCGGCGCGCCGGTTTCGAGCGCAGCCTGCGATTTGGCAAGAAGCTGATGATCGAGCGCTAGCTCCAAGCCGTGTTCCTGCTTCTGCACGCAACGTCGGGCCACGCGAGATGGAGTCGGCGGCGCATAAAGAATCGCCGACAGATCCAGACCACTTGCCTTCCAGTGATCAACCGCCGGCTGCATTTCCAGCATGTCGACGCGACCAACCATTTCGTCTACGCGGCGAAAACCGAGCTCGGCCATGTATTGCCGCACTTGTTCCGCCAGAAAGAAGAAGAAATTGATGACATGCTCGGGCTGCCCCTGAAAGCGCTTGCGGAGCACGGGATCTTGCGTGGCGATTCCGACCGAGCAGGTGTTGAGATGGCACTTGCGCATCATGACGCAGCCCATGGCAATCAGTGGCGTGGTCGCAAAGCCAAATTCTTCCGCACCCAGGAGCGCCGCGATCACCACATCACGGCCGGTTTGCAGTTTGCCATCGGTCTGCACGCGGATTCGACTGCGCAGATCATTTAACAAAAGCACCTGCTGGGTTTCGGCGAGACCCAACTCCCACGGAATCCCGGCATGCTTGATCGAACTCAGCGGAGACGCTCCAGTGCCTCCGCTGTCGCCGCTGATCAGCACAACGTCGGCATGCGCCTTGGCGACGCCAGCCGCCACGGTGCCCACTCCGACCTCGGCCACTAACTTCACCGCGATGCGTGCCTGAGGATTTACATTTTTGAGATCGTAGATTAGCTGTGCCAAGTCTTCGATCGAATAGATATCGTGGTGAGGCGGAGGCGAGATCAGTCCTACGCCGGGAATGGAATGCCGCAGGCGTGCGATAACTTCGTCGACTTTGTGGCCGGGAAGCTGGCCGCCTTCTCCTGGCTTGGCGCCTTGCGCCATCTTGATCTGTAACTCGTCCGCATTGACGAGATAGTTTGCAGTAACTCCAAAGCGCGCCGAAGCTACTTGTTTAACGGCGCTTCGGCGCAGATCCCCATTATCATCCGGCGTGAAGCGCTCTTCATCCTCGCCACCTTCGCCAGTGTTTGACTTACCGCCGATGCGATTCATGGCGATGGCCAGAGTTTCGTGCGCTTCTTTGCTGATCGAGCCGAATGACATGGCTCCGGTGGTGAAGCGCTTCACGATTTCTCTGGCTGGCTCAACTTCTTCGAGCGGAACGGGCTTGGCGGTTTTCTTAAACTTCATCAAACTGCGCAGCGTCGCCATGTTGCTGCTTTGCTTGTCGATGAGATCGGTGTATTCCTCAAAAGTGTGATAGCTTTCCTGCCGCACCGCTTGTTGCAATTTGCCGATCGTTAGAGGGTTCAGCAGGTGATATTCGCCATTCACGCGCTGGTGGTACGTTCCGCCAACCGCGAGTTCTGTCTCCGACTCGCTTAGAGGACGGAATGCGTGCTCATGCTTCATTTGCGCTTCGCGCGCGATCACATCGAGCCCAATGCCTTCTAAGCGTGACGCTGTGCCGGCAAAGTAACTTTCCACTAACTCCTTGTTTAAACCTATGGCTTCGAAAACCTGGGCTCCCTGATAACTTTGTAATGTCGAGATACCCATCTTCGCGAAAGTCTTCAACAATCCCTTATTCACTGATTTAATGAAAGACTTAACGGCTAATTCTGGAGTTATACCCTCAGCTAACTCGCCACGGCGCGCCATATTTTCTACAGTTTCGAAGGCCAGATAGGGATTGATTGCGCTCGCTCCATAGCCACTCAGCAGCGCAAAGTGCATCACTTCGCGCGGTTCGCCCGATTCTGTAATTAGAGCGACCTGGGATCGCGTCTCCTCTTTAAGGAGCAGGTTGTGCACGGCGGCAAGCGCCAGCAGACTAGGTATCGGTGCGAGTTCTTTATTTACGCCTCGGTCGGAAAGAATTAAAAGTGTGTAGCCTGCTTTGCCCGCGAGCGACGCACGCTGACATAGCTCTTCCAGAGCGCGCTTAAGTCCGGCTTCTCCTTCGCTGGCTCGGAACAGCGCGGGTAGCGTAATGGCCAGCAAGTCCCCCGTCGACACACGGCGCAATTTTTCCAGATCGAGATTGGTCAATAGAGGATGCGCGAGCTTGAGCATGTGGCAGTTCTCGGGCTCTTCCGAGAGGATATTGCGTTCACTTCCGATGTAACTGCTCAGCGACATCACGATCTCTTCCCGAATCGAGTCAATGGGAGGATTCGTGACCTGCGCGAAGAGCTGCTTGAAATAGTTAAAGAGCGACTGTGGCCGGTCGGAAAGACAAGCGAGGGGAGTATCCGTTCCCATGGAGCCAACCGGTTCCTCGCCCTTCGATGCCATGGGAGCGAGGATCATGCGCAGGTCTTCGTCGCTGTAGCCGAACGCACGCTGCCGGCGCAGCAAAGTTTCCGCCGGCGGATGATGCATGCGCGACGGTGCGGGCAATTGATCGATCGTAATCTGATTGTCTTTGATCCACTGCGCATAGGGCTGTCGTGAAGCCAGTCTCTGCTTGACTTCTTTATCGGGGACGATGCGGCCTTCGATCGTATCCACCAGAAACATTTTTCCCGGCTGGAGGCGGCCTTTCATCTTCACTTGTTCCGGCTCAATGTCGAGCGCGCCTGTCTCAGAAGCCATGATGACGAGATCGTCGTTCGTCACGACATAACGCCCAGGCCGCAAACCATTGCGGTCGAGGATGGCGCCGATGACGCGGCCATCAGTAAATGCGATCGCGGCGGGTCCATCCCAAGGCTCCATCAGACAGGCGTGATATTCGTAAAATGCGCGCTTCTCCGGCTTCATGTGCGGATTTCCCGCCCACGCTTCGGGAATCAGCATGGCCATCGCATGGGGAAGACTCCGCCCCGCTTGCACCAGCAGTTCGACGGCATTGTCGAAGTTCGCAGAATCGCTGCCGTCGGGCGCGATGATCGGGTAGAGCTTTTGTATATCCTCGCCGAACAATGGCGACTGCAGCAGCGATTGCCGGGCGTGCATCCAGTTGACATTGCCCTTGAGCGTGTTGATTTCGCCGTTGTGCGCGATGTAGTGATAAGGATGAGCTCGCTGCCAGCTGGGGAACGTGTTGGTCGAAAAACGTTGATGCACCAGGCACAACGCGCTGGTCACCTCAGGGTCGGATAGCTCCTTGTAGAAATTAGTAATCTGCGGCGCGAGCAGTAGTCCTTTATAGACAATGGTGCGACAGGAGAGCGAAGGAATGTGGAAGGTGCTCGCGTCCTCTATGCCGGACGCGGAAATCTCGTTTTCGGCGCGCTTACGCACCACATACAACTTCCGTTCAAAAGCGTCTTCGTCGGTGAATGCGCCGCATCCTATAAAGATCTGCTGGATGTAAGGTTGCGAACCGCGCGCCACGCGGCCGATCGCGTTGGCGAAGCAGGGCGTATCGCGCCAGCCGAGAACGGTCAATCCCTCTTCGCGGATAATGCGCTCGAGAACGCCCTCGCATTGCAGGCGCGGATGTTTTTCCACCGGCAAAAATGTCATGCCCACGCCGTAAGTGCCGGGTTCAGGCAGCTCAAACCCCAATTTGCCGCACTCGCGCTTAAAAAATTGATGTGGAATCTGTAGGAGAATGCCGGCTCCGTCCCCGGTCTCAGGGTCGCATCCGCAAGCCCCGCGATGCGTCAGGTTGAGCAGCACTTCGATGCCCTTTTTTACGATCTCATGGCTCTTGTGGCCGCGAACATTTACGACGAATCCGATTCCGCAGGCGTCGTGCTCTTGCGCCGGGTGGTACAGGCCTTGGGCGGGCGGAGGAGCATTCGATTTGTCGCGACGCGTCGTCATGGGCACGTTTGTAGCATCGGCATCGTTAACGGCGAAGAGCCGCTGGCAGATGCATTGTTCTTGAGTGGGAGCTTTTTCCGCCCAGGCTGGCACGGCGGCGCACTTCGGCTCAGGAACGCACTACTACAACCTATTATTAAGCGGCCTGCGCGAAGCAAAGTACAATTCAGAATTTTGATGCGAAGGATACGAATTTTTGAATGTTACGGCCATATTACACATCCTGCTTCCTAATTTCACGCTAGACTTGGCAAGAGTCCGCTATAATCCCGGCATCGCAATGGATTTCGATCAGCTCATCACGTTTCTCGAAGTGGCCAAGCAGGGCAGTTTTTCTCGAGCGGGAGAGAAGGTTTTTCGCTCTCAATCCGCCGTCAGCGCCCAAATCCGCCAACTTGAACAGGAGTATGGTGATCGACTGCTCGACCGCTCGGGCAAAACGGTCAAACTGACTCCGGCCGGGCAAGTGCTCTTTGACTACGCGGAGCGCCTAAAATTGCTGCGGGAAGAATCGCTGATCGCCGTAGCCGACCATAGCAGCACGCCGCGAGGTACGCTTCGCGTTGGAGCCAACGAGGCGACTTGTCTCTACGTTCTGCCCGAGGTTTTTGCGGAGTACTGCCGGCGCTACCCGCCAGTTCAAATCAACATCTATCGGAATTTCAGCTACAAGGTTACGGAAAAGCTGGAGAACGGCGCCATCGAGGTGGGATTTTTAACTTTGCCTATACAGTCTCCCAGCCTCGAAATCCAAACTATCTTTCGCGACAAGTTAATGTTGATGGTGAGCCCCAAGAATCCTCTGGCCAAGCACAAGAGCGCGGCGGTGCGCGACATCGTCAAGTATCCGCTGCTTCTGCCCAAGACGGGCCACACGCGCAGGCTTCTCGACAAACTGTTTCGTCCTCATCGGGATGAACTGCAGGTTCGTATGGAATTGCCCAGCATCGGCATGATCAAGAGTTTCGTCGCTGCGGACCTCGGGGTCTCGATCATCAGCGCTTCGTTCGCCCGCGATGAAGTCACGGCAGGGAGAGTCAAACTGGTCGAACTGGAAGATGTTGAACTTTTTCGCGAGCTGGGCTTGGCCTATCGCCGCGACCGGACACTCTCCTGCGCCTCTACTGCGTTTATCGAAGTTCTCCGCCAATTGACGGTGGCTAAGAAAACACACACTCCAGGTCAGGCGTGAGTGCCAGTCATCGCGGGCGCAATCGCTTGGCAGCACTCGGGTAGGGCCGAAAAGCGATCATTCGATTAGGCACTACCCGGTCACTAGATTTACATTCCTTTCACATTCCCGCTTTATGCTAGCTTCATTGCAGTCTTTTTCAAAAATTGCGCGAGCATTTCATGGCCCGAAAACCAGTAACGGCACCGCGAGCGAAACGTCGTTTAGCTTCCGCGCGACCCCGAGCGGCGGAAACTCACGCGCGCGCCGCCGCCAGTCGCAGTAATAGTAATAATGACGAGAGCGCCGAAGACGAACTGTCAGCTCAGGTCATCCGCGGCTGCCTGATCGCCCGCGACGCCGTATTCAATGTTAGAGACTTTTTCGCCGAAGGCTCGCGCCTCGCCTTTCTCGCCATCAAGGATTGCGAAAAAGAACTCGACCAGATCGAGCGCAAGATCGATGAACAACTCCCGGAAGCTATCACCCGCGTCGGCGAAGCCAAGGCGCGAGAATTGCTCGCCTGTCTGAAGTTCATCACCGATCTCGAACGCATCGGCGATCTCGCCTACAGTGCCGTCATGCAACTGCAATCGCGCCGCGAAAAATTACCCGCAGCCGACACGCGTCAACTGGTCGAGATGGCTTCTCTCCTTTGCACCATGCTCGATCATGTACATCAGGGCTTTACCACGCGGGATGTTACGCACGCACAGAGCGTTCTGCAGTCCGACCCGGAGGTGGACCGGATTTGTCATTCGCTCTTTCATCGCCATTTGGCTGAGCCCAACACGCCAAGTGGCCAACAAAATTTTGACATTTTACTGGCGGCACAGGCTCTCGAACGCGTCGGCGACCACGCCAAGAATTTAGCGGAAGAAATCTTCGCGTTATCCGAAGGGCGCTCGCTGCGTCACAACGCGCGCAAGCTTTCGACTGCCTAGCGACAATTTTGTTGTGCGGGACGCGCCTTCTCAGCAGCACCACTCGCGCCACTGAATCGCCAACTAGAGAAATTCTAGTAAGCCCAGTACGGCCCGGTTCCCCCCGGCGTGCTTTGTCCTTGGATCGCCGTATACACATTCCGTCCATAGAAAAACGGCAATCCCCAATCGAACCCTGTGATCGTGTTGGGTCCGGCCAGTTGCCCGAAGACGTTGGCGGCCAGGTTGTCGTTAAACAGATTGTCCGCATTGGCCACGCTGAAATTGACCGTCCCCGTGGGCGTTCCGTTGTATCCCGCATTGGTGGCGGAGAGATTCAGGGTCGAAGTCGGACAGTAGAAGGCATTGTCATCGGCGCAAACTGGGATTCCAGAATCCGGGAAAAAGAATGCGTTCGACCCGCTGTCAAGGAAGCTCTCGCTGTATTGCGCGTTATTGAAGTTGGTGATGAAGTTGCCGTTGTCATCCACGGGATAGACGGTCGCCCCATTCAGGCCGTTGTCCGACTGAGTGCCAATGCCAAAGACCAGCGATCCGGTCAAACTCGTTTCAGGTCCGCTGACCGCAGGCAGTTCGATGATCACTCCATTGTTATCCGCGGAAAAAAGCGATACAGGATTGGCCACCTGCTGCGTCAAACTCTCCGCAATCGCGGTGCAGCCGGTTTTCGGACATTCGTAATATAGGTCGGGATTCTGCCCGGACGAGGGAGCCAACGCGCAAGCACCGCCGCAATCTTGCGCGAAGCTGCCTACCCCTACGATGCCGTTCGCTCCCAACGTGTTAAGCGTATCCGACGGCCCTCCGGGATTGCTCGCACACAGCGATGATGACGGTAGCGGATAAGCCAATTGATTGATCACCTGCACCGGCACTGAACTCGCCTTCTCTCCGGCCATTTCCACATCCGCCGTCTGAACCGGGCCCCACGTATAGCCGATCACAAAGGGAAGACACTCGGCCACAGGGTTGCCATCGGTATAGTTTTGTTGCGGCAGCGAAACATTCAGCGCGGAGGAGAGCAGTCTGAGCCCAGAAGATCCCGTGTCCACCAGCACCCCGTCGATCGTCTGACAAGTCGAAGTGCCGGGCGTGCACACGGTCACGCTGGTAAACGCACCGTTGGCATAGTCGCCCGCCGGTCCCGCATTCACGGTCAGGGATGCTACATTCGATCCCGTGGGCGGCGGCGTTTGAGTTTTGGTCGAGGAAGATCCGGTGCCACCGCATGCGCCGGCGAACAGCAGCGCTCCGCAAACCGCAGCTGTCGTGATTCCATTCCTGATCGCTATTACTTGATTTTCGGACATTATCTTTATCTTTCGAACCCTCACGCACGCGCCTTTCATCGGATCGCCTCCGCTTTGACTCCCTCCGGCAGCATGTCGGGAATGTAAGCTCGGCCCGCGAACGATCGCATGTGTCCGCCCGACTCCAGCACGAGCCCAGGTTGGTTGATCACGAGCGGCCTTCGCCCGGCATGCGAATTCGCCTGTGCCTGCGCCGCTTGCTGATACTGCGCGAAATAGTTAGCTAGGACCTGCCGCATATCGGGCGGCCATGACCCTTGCCATGCCACGGCGAATACTTTGCCCGTGGCCGGCGAAACATACTCGCGCACGACCACTCCACTCGCAGCCGTGATTTCCTGGACAGTGTAGCTTTCGGATTGCGTAGTGCGCAGATTGCCCTGCATGTGCGCCTGATCGGCGAGCACCGAACTCACGTCCTCGCCAAGGCCTGCGAAGGCGGGCAATGCGATCATCAACATCGTTGCCGAAATTATTGCTGACTTGACAACCCACGTCGTGCCGTGGCGAAGGCGTGGGAAAATTTGTTTTGCAATCATGAGCATGAGGAGGTACTCCTTTGGCCAGAACACAACCCATTGGAAGCAAACAAAGAGCTGAGAAGCTAGCAGCGATGTCAGTCAAGCAATCCAGACGCAGGCTTTGGACACGGAGTCCATCGAGGGCCCGAGGCTTGCTGCGCGACATAGCTTCTAGTTAGTTTTTTAGAGTGGCAATCCCCGTGGGGGGTTGCCGTGTGCAACGTAAGAGTTTGTAAAGAGAATGTCGCCAATCGATGCTCTTTAGTGCCGAAAGGCCTCAATGAAAATCGTGCGATACCGTCTCTGCCTTTGTAACCGGAAGCGTCGAAACTTTTTCTGCGCGGATGTGGATCACGTTGTCTTGATTCTGCAAAATTCCTTCGATCATCACGAAGCGCTCGGAGATCAGCAACACTCGATTTTTCTGCAGCAGGTCGGGGCTGAAAATCGCATTGGCAATTCCCGTTTCATCTTCCAGGCTCATGAACATCATTCCCTTTGCCGTCCCCGGTCGCTGGCGGGCAATCACGCATCCACCGATTCGCAAGCGTCGTCCATTCGGAAGATGCGCCAGGTCACAAGCGCGAATAATCCCCATCTTTTTCATTTCTGCGCGCCGATATTTCATGGGATGTGGCCCCACTGTCAGTCCGGTCGCATGGAAGTCTGCTACCAGCCGCTCTTCATTCGTCATTGGCGCGAGCGGCGATTCTTCAATTTCAAGCAGTTCATCGAGCAAAGGCCCCGGCCAGCGCACCGCCCGTTCCACCTGCCACAGGGCATCGCGACGATGAAGTTTAAGGTTTTGATTTTCACCGGCAACTGACAATTGACCACTGGCAATTGAATTCAGCGCGCCAATTTCCGCCAGCGTCGTCAACTCATCCTTGTGCAACTCGGGGACGCGACGGGCCAAGTCCTGAACTGAAGCAAACGGCGCCAAACTGCGCTCACGAACCAGCGCCTGCGCCGCCGGTTCGCGCAATCCGCGCGCGTATTTCATTCCGAGACGCACAGCAAATGTCAGACTGCCACCACTCTGTTTGTCATCCTGATCGGAAACATCGTTTTCGCGGAGCGAAATCGATGGTGGAGTGAAGGACCTATGCATTTGTGGGGCGTCAGCGGCAATGCATAGGTCCTTCGCTCTGCTCAGGATGACAGGGCTTGAAATTGGCTCCAAACTGCACTTCCAATCCGAGCGCATCACATCCATGGGCAGCATTTTCAATCCGTGCCGCTGTGCATCTTTCACAAGCGTCGCCGGATGATAAAAACCCATCGGCTGATTATTCAGCAGCGCCGCCGTGAACGCCGCCAGGTAATGACATTTCAAATAAGCGCTGGCATAAGCAATCAAGGCAAAGCTCGCGGCATGCGATTCGGGAAATCCATAAAGCGCAAACGAAGTAATCGACTGGATAATCTGTTCCTGCGTCTCGCCGAGAATTCCATTGCGCGTCATCCCCGCGCGCAGCTTTTCTTCGATCACTTTCATCCGCGTTTCCGAACGTTTGAACCCCATGGCGCGACGCAACTCCTCCGCCTCGCCTCCCGTAAAGTTGGCCGTGATCATAGCCATGCGCAGTAACTGCTCCTGAAACAGCGGCACGCCCAGCGTTCGGCCAAGCACCGTCTCCAGCGATGGATGCGGATATGTGACCTCTTCGCGACCTTGCCGCCGCTTGAGAAATGGATTAACCATATTTCCCACAATCGGCCCCGGCCTTATGATCGCCACCTGCACGACGATGTCATAAAACTTCTTCGGCATTAGCCGTGGCAGGCAAGCCATCTGCGCCCGGCTCTCCACCTGGAACATTCCCACTGTGTCGGCTTTTTGAAGCGTGGAATATACGACGGGATCATCTGCCGGAAGATGAGCGAGATCCACTTCTTCGTGATAGTGATCGCGAATCAGTTCGAGAGAATCTTTCAGCGCCGCCATCATGCCGAGGCCCAGCAGATCGACTTTGATGATGCGCATGTCAGCGCAATCTTCTTTATCCCACTGCACCACCACGCGACCCGGCATGGACGCGGGTTCCAGCGGCACGACCGAATCAAGTCGGCCCTCACAGATGACCATGCCTCCTGAGTGCTGCCCGAGATGCCGCGGCAAATCCTGCGCGGCGAGACACAGCTCAAAATACTTGCGAATTCGCGGATGCTTAAGATCAAGCCCCGCATCGCATAGCCGGCGATCCAGCGCATCATGCTCGTCTTTGAATTCCCAGGTTGCGACGGCCGCTGAAATTCGCTTCAGTGTCTCTGCGTCGAAGCCCATCGCCTTGCCCATTTCGCGCGCCGCCATGCGATTGCGATAGGTGATCACGTTCGCGGTCATCGCCGCGCCGCGTTGTCCGTAAAGTTGATAAACGTATTGAATAACGCGCTCGCGCTCGTCACCGCTCGGCAGATCAAGATCGATGTCAGGCCACTCGCCGCGTTCCTCGGACAGAAAACGTTCAAACAATAATTCCATGCCGATGGGGTCAACCGCGGTAATGCCGAGTGAATAGCAAACTGCGCTATTGGCCGCCGATCCGCGGCCCTGCACCAGAATTTTCTGCTTGCGACAGTAGCGCACGAGGTCCCAGACGATCAAAAAATAGCCGGCGAGTTTCAGATGTTCGATCAAATTCAATTCGCGCTCGATCTGCCGCCGCGCGCGCTTCTTCAACTCCGCCTCGGCCTGGCCGTAGCGGCTCTGCCATCCTTCTCGCGTGCGCTCACGCAGAAACGACATCATCGTTTCTCCCTCTGGCACGGGATACCGCGGAAACTCGTATCCCAAATCGTTGAGCGCGAATTCCAGCCGTGAAGAAAGTTCGAGAGTGTTGGTGATGGCCTGCGGAACATCCGCAAAGAGCGCTCGCATTTCAGCGGGAGATTTGAGAGAGCGTTCGGCATTGCGCGCGAGCAGGCGTCCGGCAGTGGACAGCGTGCGGTGATGGCGCAGCGCGGTGAATGCATCTGCCAATTCGCGCTCTCGAGGCGCTGCATAATTAACGCCATTGGTCGCAATTAGCGGTAGGTGCAAAGTCTCCGCAATTTGAATCGCAACCCGATTGCGATATTCCTCGTCGCGATGAAAATGCCGCTGCAGTTCGACGTAAACATTTGCGCGCCCAAATATTTCCGTCAATCGCCGCACCACTGCGCACGCCGCTTGCGGTCCACTTTGTTTGAGCGCGGCAGCCAACGGTCCCTCGTCTCCTCCCGTCAAACAAATCAACCCGTCGGCATTCTCAATAAAATCCATATCGGCGGCGCAGGCTCCTTCTTTACGGCCAACCCGCAATTTCATTTTTGTTATCAGGCGGCAGAGGTTTTGATAGCCCGCGCGCGAAGCAACCAGCAGGGGAAGCCGGATTTCATGAG
Source organism: uncultured Acidobacteriaceae bacterium (assembly GCA_963822025.1). Classification (GTDB taxonomy): domain Bacteria; phylum Acidobacteriota; class Terriglobia; order Terriglobales; family Acidobacteriaceae; genus Acidiflorens. Next base: position 418,035 of record CAWGFW010000008.1, read on the forward strand.
TGGGCTGCGAGCTACGGGCCGCGATCTGCGGACTGTTGGTTTGCTCGAAGCTCGCGGCTCGAAGCTCGCGGCCTCTCCATGGTGAAAACGCGGCACACGTCACTTCGGCCCCGATGTGTGCCTTGATCTTCACTTTCTTTGCGGCGAGATGAAAGCGCGGCGAGCCGTATAGCCCATCGCGGTCGAGCAATGCCATTGCCGGCATCGCGAGGTTCGCGCACGCCGCAACTAATTCCTCGGGAAGAGAGGCTCCTTCGAGAAAGCTGAAGGCGGAGCGGGAATGGAGTTCAATGTACATCAGCTTTCAGCTCTCAGTGTCATCAGCTAGCTCTCGCCACAGAGAACTGAGAATTGCTCTTTAGTCATACATTCCTTCTACAAACCACTTTCCACTCAGCCTGTCCTGCACCAGGCGATACAAGACAAGTTGTTCATCCTCGGAAAAAACGGCGATGTCCCACTCTTCGCGCGACCAGCCTTCCTGTTCCGACCAATCGCCGGAAGAGCGCCAGGGGCCGGCTGTCCAGACAATTTCACCAGCGATATTCTCGCGATCAAGGCAACGCAGTTGTACCGGCTTCGCTTCGCGCATAGTCACGCTCGCGCCCAGCGGGGGGCGAAACAGGCGCAGCGCAATCACCGCGCTCATTGCTTCCTCGCCATTTGCTTTTGTTTTTCCCAGCCTCTCCGAGAGCTGGTATGCGCTGTCATTTTCTTGCATAGCCATGCCTTCTTTATCTTTCTTTCGATTTCCTGACGGCTTGACTTTCGCTCTCGCCGCACATTCTTCCGCCGCGGGCTCTACCGGCGCGAAGTGCCGCATGGCAAACGCGCCTTCACGATGCGTATCCGATAACTCCACCGACCCCACTCTTCCTTCGCCGACAATTCCCGCAATCCGCGCCAGCGTTAGCTCCAGCTTTTCCGGCTCGGGAAAAACCGGCTGAAACAATCCACTCTGCAGGGCTCGCGGACGCGCCGGTTGCGCCGATAACTCAATTTTCACAATGGGCGCTCCCGGTGGATGCGCCTGCAAATCAAGTTGCAACAATTTCAGAAACACTTTCGCGTCCAGTATGGGAGTCGGCAGGCACAAAGTCCTCGTAAACTTTTGGCCGACTTTTCCTGCAACGGTGTGAGTTGGTGTTTCGTCAAACGGCGCGTCACCGTTCACCGGCGATGCAGCGAGTTCCAGTTCCAAACGCAAATCCTGCGCCGCTAGAGCACGCGCTCTCAAGCGCTCGCACAATTGTTCCAGCATGCGATTGAGCAAAAATGCCAGTGGCTCCAGCAACACGATGGGATATTCCAGTTCCACGCTTTCGGCAAAAGTCAGCCGCGGTTCCCACACACGCAAATTGCGCCGCGCTGCGCCGCGAGCCAGCTGTTGTAATCGGATTCCCTGCTGTCCTAAGCGCTCGCTGATCGGAACTTCGGGCAATGCTGCCAAAGCCCGCAATTTACGAATGCCCCAGCGATCCAAGGTTTCTGCCCAGCGGGTGGCCTGCTCAACGTCAGGGGAAAAAAGAGATGAAAAACTTTCCAGCAATACGTCCACTGGCAGACTTCCGAGCCGCTCAGCTTCATGACCTTCGGGAATCAAAGTCACGCCGGGAAATCCACGCGCTGCGAGCACAGCGGCATCTGGATTTACGGCCACGGCAATGTTTGCTTCCATTCTCATTTGAGCGATGCGCTGCGCCAGGTCGCGGGCAATCTTAGGCAACGGGCCCAGCAACGGCTCAAGTCCGGCAAGATTCAACAACACGGTTCCGGGCAATGTATCTTCCACTTCCGGGGAGAACGATTGCGCACAATCAAGCAGAGAGGCGTGCGCCGACGACTCTTGCGACTCCGAGCGTGTACGCAGAACGAGGTTCTCCCATGCTTCGAGTTGCGACTTGGTCGCGTCTATCTCTACTCCCGATTGCCGCGCTCTTTCGTTGAGCGCCACGACTTTTTCCAAGGGGGGACGACCGCCCAGGATCGCGACCGGGAGAGCGCGCAACTCAGGCTCAAAGCGAACGATCGCTTGCACAGAAAAATCGGGGATGAAAATACAGGCGAACATAAAAAACCAGGTTTTATATCTTAGGTATTAGGTCTCAAGAAAATCATTGTCCGAGAACTCAAGTCAGACCTGAGCCTGTAACTCTTACCTGAATGACTACCCCGCCCATGCGGCTCGACTTTGGAAACTTGTTCTCGTCGATTGCGCCGGCTTGCGCTCCATCTTGCGTTCCAACCGCGAACACATCAACTCGGCTGTGATTTCAAATTGATCTAACAATTGCGCATGCGATAATCCCGCCTGCCTGAGTGGATTTCCTGACCGTTGATAACAGATAGCGGATAGCTTTTCCCCAGCTGATACCTTCAACAGCATCGACGAGCATCTCCCGGCAATGGGCTGCCGTTCCAACACCAGCAACACAGTCGATGAATGTTCAACCGCGCGCCGAAATCGGAACCATGATGCCAGAGGAATTCGCCGCGCACTCGCCACCGGAACATCACCGAGATCAAGGGCGATCATTCCGAAACCATTGCTTTGCAGCAGGAGGTCGGTAGCTTTCAGCATTTGTCCCAACCGCGATTCCCAACGCTGGGTATCCGGATTTAGTCGTCGGCTGGAACTGCGGCGGTTAAAGTTGCTGCCCTTCTCGGCGGCATGTGGTATGCCTGAAGGCATAGCCCTATATGAACCCGATGGATATGAATCAAGCATCGCCGGATACGAGTTGCATTTTTCTCCGCATCGCACCCACAGCAAACGGTTCATCTCCATGCCCGCCGCGGCGGCAGATGCCGGATCGAACGCATCGCCCGCATCCACCAAGGCGCAAACTTCTCCGCGCTCGGTGGCGCGAGCCAGCGCGATAAGCAATATGCTGGTTCTTCCCGAAGAGGCCGTGCCGCAGATTTCCGTGAGACAACCGCGAGCCACGCCGCCGGTCAGTGAATCCAGTTGCGGAATACCGCTGGGAACCATTTCCGGCGGCGGACGTACCTCGAGGCGCGAAGCGGGAACGACCGAGGCCAACTTTGTGCTGGCACCCACGTGGGCTAAAATCTCCGCGGTTCTCCTTGTGATCTTCGCGGCAGTCAGGCGCGGAGAAGGCGGCGGAGAAAAAACGAAAGGGCGGCCTGTGGCCACCGATGAAAAAACTGGAGAGGCAGACATACTTCCTCGTAATTATCAGGGAACATAAAGGGCGGACGGCCCAGACCAACATTTATTCGCTTTTTGTTCTCCTATCAAAGTATCGTCTTTTGGCTAGCCGTTGTCAAGATAGTTCTGTCGAAAGTTACTCAACAATCTCCAAGCGATCGTTGGCGCCAACCTTCCGCAGAATTCGATGGATATGGTTCTTCACCGTTTGTTCGGAAAGACTGATGGTGCTTCAGTTTTCTGTTGTCCTTTTTGTCTATCCGGAAACCAAAAGGCGTTTCACTCGAACAGATGCAGAAAAAGCTTGGGATTGCATGAGCTACCGACCCGGGGAATATCGTATGGTTCGAGTCCGAACGCAGTGGATCGCTAAGTGTTGAAGATCTTCGTATTCAGGAATTGATTGCGGAATTTGCCTCTCGGATCGTCCTTCTCGGTCAATTTCATATCAGAGAAGCCACTACTGACACGAAAGATGAATCTCGGCGTTTTAGGGATGACAGGCCAATGTACTATCGAGCCACAAGACGCGGTACTGTGGCTCGATTTTTGACACTCGGCGATGAAACTTTATCTCGGTGCCGAGTAAACCTCGCTGAGATCCTTGTTTCGGCGCGGTGGCAGCAGCGCACCCACGAGCACCGCCGGAATAATCGTCAGGAGGAATGTCAGGTGATACCACGCTGGAAATTTGTTCCAATTGGCGATGTGCCAAGGCGCGAACATTGCAAGTACTACGCTGCCGACGATCAGCGGCGCCCAGCGACTCGATCGGGATATCCAGCCGGTTACGGCGCCAGCCGCCAGCGAGGTCACGATAGCCATCAAAAGGCGCGCCCACTTCATGCCCAGCGTGAACTGGAGCGTATGCTCGGCAGCGGTGTAGTTCGGCAGGCTGAGGCGAAGTACGCGGTTGATCACCGTGACCACGACAGCCCAGGTGAGGAGTCCTGCGAGGCAGGCGAGAATGGAACGCTTCATGACACACCTCTCCGTTAATATAATTATAATAGTACAATTAAACTAATGAAAGCCGAACTATATATTTTGGGCGTTCTGCACCGCGGCAACTTCCACCCCTATGAGATCAAGCGCCGTCTGATGCAGGCCATGATCGAGTGCTTTACCGATGTAGATGTCGGCACGCTCTACTACGCCGTGCGCCAGCTTGCCGAATGCGGCCTGTTAACCGCGGTCGCGCACCAGCGCGTGGCGCGGGGCGGCATGCGCACGGTATACCGCATCACTGCGCGCGGACGCGACCGCTTTCACGAACTACTGCACGCGCAATTTGCCGCCGAAGGCGACCTTCGAGAGGCTCTTTACGGCCCCATGCTGTTCTTGCATCTCGCCAACCTTAAGCTGGTCGCCGAGGCTCTGCGCATGCAAATCGACAGGCAGAATGCGCGGCTGGCGAAGATCCGGAAATTGCGTCGGCAGTGGGTAACGCAGCTGCCCACCGGCAGCCGCCACCTCATGCAGCACATGGCGGAGCAGTGCCGCCTCGACCTACGCTGGCTCCGTGTGGTACTTGCCGATGTGGAGGCGGGACGCATTCGCGATACGCCTTACCCGGCCCGCCTCGCGGCCAAGATCTAATTGTGTTATGACATAGCAGTTCTTGAGTTGGTGCGGTAAGCGTCTTCTGCAAAAAGCACACCGGCCGGGAAGACCAGGTTCTGAAGACTACCAGCAGGAAAGGTTGGTAGCGCTACCGGGAATCGAACCCGGGTTTGAAGATTGAGAATCTTCCGTCCTAACCCCTAGACGATAGCGCCGCAGGTGCGACGAAAATGTGATTATAACAAAAGGGATTCCAGTGGAAGTGGTATGCGGAGGCGAGCCAACCTACTCTATTCTCAATGCGACGCCAGTTTGCGCTCGTGGGTTGGAAACCAAATCAGGCAAATTGGCGGCCGGCCGCCCACGGCTGACAATGCTGGAAAAGGATCCCAGCGGCAAAAGGATTTCTGTTAAGCGCGCGCAAGGCAGCTCCCGCGATGAAGGCCCCTGACGCTCTGCGTTTCGGGCCAAGTTATTCTGTCTGCGGATCTTAGCAGATCGCTTAAGGCCGACAGCAGTAGCAGGCAGTTGAGACGGCAAGTTTATCCATCCGCCAAAAACAAATCCCTAATCATCTCAGAGGTCGTTTATCAAGAATTTAATCATCGCTTAATATCTTTCGACTATCTTTCCCGGCAAGCCGCAACAACAACTCTCGCCGTTAACTGGGAAAGGATGAAGACTATGCGTCAACTGTTGTCTGTATTTCTTGTCGCCGCTATGGTTACGGGACCCGGCTTTTCGCCAATGGCAAACGCCTCCCAACCAAAAACTGCCACGCCGATTAAACACATTGTGATTATCTTCGGGGAGAATATCTCGTTCGACCACTATTTCGGCACGTATCCGAACGCGCTGAACCCGAAGGGAGAACCGGAATTTCACGCCCTGCCGCATACCCCAAGCGTGAATGGTTTGAGCAATGCGCTCCTGAACGATAACCCCAACCTCAACCCGGCGAATGGGAACGGTGCGGCCAATCCATTCCGGTTTGATCGCTCGCAAGCATTCACACAAGATATGGATCACGACTATATGGCCGAGCAGCTAGCCTTCGATGGCGGCGCCATGGATTTATTTCCAGCCAACACTGGCAGTGCTGGTCCGCCGCCCAACCCTCCGCCGGCAACCGTGCTGACCAACGGCCAGGTGATGGGCTACTTCGACGGCAACTCGGCGACGGCGATGTGGAACTACGCGCAGCACTATGCGATGAGCGACAACTCCTATAGCACCAACTTTGGGCCGTCGACCGTCGGCGCGATCAATCTGATTTCGGGCCAGACCAACGGCGTCGCTAACTATACCGGCGGTACCGGCAGCTTTGTCGGCGACGGGAACGGCGGATACACGGTGATTGGCGATCCTGATCCATACGGCGATGTCTGCTCCGGCTCAGGAACGGCGCAGATGGCTGGAAAGAACATTGGCGACCTGCTCAACGCGGCCGGCATCACCTGGGGCTGGTTCGCTGGAGGCTTCAACCTGCAAATCGTAAATCCGGACGGCAGCACCGGCTGCAACCGCCAGTCGACTTCTCCGATCGCCGGTACGCAGGGTGATTACGTTCCCCATCACACCCCGTTCCAGTATTACGCTTCGACTGCGAATCCGACTCATGCGCGTCCGGCCTCGGTCAAGACGATTGGTTACTCGGGCGATCCTGCCAATCACGACTATGACATCGACGACTTCTTTGCTGCGGTTTCTGCCGGGAACTTCCCAACGGTAAGCTTCCTCAAAGCGATCGCGATTCAAGATGCCCACCCGGGGAATTCCGATCCTATCGATGAGCAACAATTCGTGGTTACGGTAGCCAACTTCCTGCAGAATCAGCCGGAGTGGTCGAGTACGGCTTTGATCGTGCTCTATGACGATTCCGACGGCTGGTACGATCATCAACTCGGCCAGATCGTCAATGGATCGAGGACCTCGGCCGATGCTCTCACCGGACCGGGAGCTTGCGGTAGCGGCGCCAACGCGCTACCCGGCATTAACCCGGCCACCGCGCACGCGCAAGGCCGCTGCGGATACGGTCCACGGCAACCGCTGCTCGTGATCTCGCCTTGGGCGCAGCACAACTATGTGGATCATTCCGTCACCGATCAATCTTCGGTCATTCGCTTCATCGAAGACAACTGGCTAGGTGGTCAACGGATCGGGCAAGGCTCGTTCGACAGCATCGCAAACTCGATCAGCTCTCTGTTTGATTTTAAGCAGACGATCACTAATGATCTCTACATTCTCAACCCCAACACAGGCGAACCCGTAAAGCAGTAAAAGGTGATCTGACGGGAAGTCGAAGGCAAGGCAGGTGCGGCGCTAGCATTCACCTGCCTTGCCTTTGTTGTATGCTCGATGCGCAAAAAGGTATTTAGTGATTACACGTCGAAAATTTCTGCAACGATCTAGTCTGCTGGCCACAACATTGGCCACCGGCAAGAGCGGCTTACTCGATGCTCTGGCGGCATCGCACGCTCCAGCAACCATGCCTGCGGCGCTCGACGTAACGACGCTGCCGCAATTTGTCGATCCACTTCCAATTCCTGAAATCGCGAGGCATCAAGGATTCCGCCCCAGTCCTGAAAATCCGAAGCTGAGCGTCCCGTTTTATCGCATCCAGGCCCAGCCCATCGCCAGCAAAGTTCATCGCGATCTGCCGCCGACAAAGTTCTGGAGCTTCGGCCCCTCCGCGCCCGGCCCGACCTTTGAGACACGCAGCGGTGAGCCCCTTCTGGTCGAATGGGTGAATGCTCTCCCCAACGAACATTTCCTGCCGCTCGACCGCACCATCCACGGAGCCGAACCCGACAAGCCCGCCGTCCGCACCGTCGTGCATCTGCATGGAGCGAAAACACGGCCCGAAAGCGATGGCTATCCCGAGGACTGGATCGTGCCCGGCAAATCGTCGCTTTATTACTATCCGAATCAACAAGACGCGGCCATGCTTTGGTATCACGACCATGCGCTCGGAATTAATCGTCTGAATGTCTATGCCGGATTGTTGGGAACCTTCTTCATTCGCGACGCCGCTGAAGATGCGCTCAATTTGCCCAAAGGCAAACACGAAGTGCCGCTCATTCTCTATGACCGCCTGCTGACGCGAGATGCCCAGCTTCTTTATCCTGTTTCGCCGGACCCGCAATCCCCGTGGGTTCCGGAGATCTTCGGCAACGCGATTCTGGTCAACGGAAAACTCTTTCCCTGTCTCGATGTCGAGCCGAGAAAATATCGCTTCCGCGTTTTGAATGCGTCGAACGCCCGAACGTATCACTTATCGTTGGTCGATAATACCGCGGTCGATAATGCCGCTAACAATCATGCTGCCGCGCCCTTTCACCAGATCGGGACCGACCAGGGTTTATTAGCCGCCCCGGTTCCGCTCGCGAATCTGGAAATCTCCCCAGGTGAACGCGCCGACCTCATCGTCGATTTCAGCGAGCTACGGGGCGCGCATCTGATTCTAAAGAACGACGCTTTCGTTGTTATGCAATTCCGCGTCTCGTCGGTGCGTGCCACTGACACCAGTTCGCTGCCTTCATCCCTGCGGCCAGTGCCGAAAATTCCCGAATCCCAAGCGATACAAACGCGCCTGTTGACCCTCGACGAATATGTCAACAAGTCGGGCAATCCTGTCATGCTGCTTCTCAATGCAACCCACTGGAAGGCGCCGATCACGGAGAAGCCTGTGCTGGGCTCGACCGAGATCTGGACTCTGATCAATCCCACGAATGACACTCATCCCATTCACCTGCACCTGGTGCGCTTCCAGATTCTCGATCGCCAGTCCTACGAGCCGTGGCTGTTCCAGACCAAACGCCAGTTGCACTTTCTCGGACCGCCTGAGCCTCCTGAGCCGAATGAGGCTGGCTGGAAAGACACGGTGCGAGCCCATTCTCGAATGGTCACGCGGATCATTGTTCCCTTCCACGGATTTACTGGGCGCTATGTGTGGCACTGCCACATCCTCGAACACGAGGACAATGAAATGATGCGACCCTATGAGGTGGTTCCCGCAGTCTAGCAGTGAGACCATTTGGAATGCCGCGTTTCCCGCAATCATCGCTGCTATTCAAGCAGCGCGCACATGCGAGACCGGCTTCTCTTGCAGGAGAAGTTCTGTGGCTTGCACTCGCCGGTCGGAATGAAACCAGCGTTGCACCACGTTGTCGCAAAGAAAATTGCCGAGTGCGAGCAGGCTCATTCCCTGGTGATGCACCATCCACGAGCGGACGAGTTCGTAACGAGCGCCGCGGAAGCGGCTGCGGGCACGAGTGTAGTCTGCCGCCTCATAGAATCCGTAAGAACCGAACCAGCCCAGATCATCCATCTCGCGCAGATTGGCAAGCGCGCTCTCGCGATCCACATTCAAGGCCAGAAAGGTCGAGTAGGGCGAAACGATCAGCGGCTCGGTATCGCTCTTTTTCCGTGCCAGGCTGGGCACGCCGAACGCTTCGTAGTGATAGTCTCCTGCTTCGTTGCGCCTCGAACAGGCCGACTCGGAAATGCCCCAGAGGATCCCTTTGCTTTCTGCGTACTCCTGTTGCGATCTCACCGCTGCAACGGCAGCCCGGTCGAGCAAAGTATTCGGGTAGCTGCGCATCCATATCGAAGGCATCAGATATTCGAACATCGTTCCTGTCCACGAGAGCAAAACCGGGCGGCCGTTATCGTTCGTGAAGGGCCGGTCGAGCCGGAACCAGCAATCCTGAGGAATGTCTTCCTTCGCAATCGCAACAAACACGGCCGTGCGCGGCTCGGTTGCCAGCAAGTCGTAACAATAAGGTTGCAACTCTTCAGATTGCGCGTCGAACCCTACCGACAATAGCAGGCGCTGCTCATCGAGCAGGAACGTGAAGTCCATGGCATTGGCGAGATCGCGCGCCTGCTCACTCGCTCGTCGTAGATCCTGGATCAGGCGAAGTGCGTTTTGCCGTGCCTCCTTCAGCTTGATTTGAAGACGCTCGGCCAGCGGTGCATTGCCATTTTGATCGACTTTGAATGCGTCCGTGAAGCGCGCCTCTTGCTCTGCAACCACGTCGGGCATTTGCTGCAGCGATACTTCGTCAAGCAGGCGCGAACCGGCCACCCACTTCTTTCGCAGATCGGAAAATTCTGGTAGCAGCCACGGCACATAACACCGCACCATTTCGCGGATGCTTTCTACTCGCAGCCGCGCCTGTCCGCGAAACCACGCGATATCGGAAGCAGCATCGGCCGAAACGCGAGGGAATTTTTCGTCCAGAACCTCCAGAGGGAAATTGAGGATCGGCGTCAGCCAATCCTCATTGCGAAACTCCGCTTCGCAGCGCGATAACACGCGCCTCGGAAGCGCCCGTAATTTAACCAGAGCACGAAGATGGTCCAACAGACCTTCGGCGAGATTTCTGGAAAACAACGGCCGGCGAACTACGTCGAGACATCCCTGCTGCAACGTCCAGAGCGAAGCGATTAAATTACCGCTGTCCACAGAAGAAATGAAGAATGGCGGCTTGGGCTCGAGTGTGTGGGTGTCGTACCAATTCATCAGGTGGCCCCGATATTTAGGAAGCCCGATCATGGTAGCGAGAGTTTGCTGCGTCAGCCGCACCATCTCGACAACAGTGATATATCCCAGCTCGTGCGCCACCTGCCTCGCATTCAGCAGCAGCCCGACATTCGTGGGAGAGATGCTGGCCGCCACTTTTCGCGGATTCTCCTGCAGGTTATCGGGCACCAGCCAGTTCTGCTCTTCGCCGGACAATTCCGAAAAATATCGCCAGATATAGAGCGCGGACCTGCGCAGGAGTCTGATGTCCCGGTCGGCTGTATCGGGCGTCGGACGCAGAGGACTGGCGTTAAGCCACACCGCCATAAGTTTGCTGCATGCCCAGAGGGCGAGGATCGGGACTGCAGCCAGCAACGATTGCGGCCGCACCAGCCAAATCATCACGCCTATCCCGATGGCAAAAAACGGCATCCAGTCGATATACCCGTCGACCGGATTGCGGCGCGAGCCTAACTCGGCTTCCGCAGCGGTTTCCCATTCGAGCATGCGCTGGCGCGTGACCAGACGCCGAACCAGCGCGCGCACGACCGCATCTAGCGACAACAACGTCTGGTGCGCGAGCAGCGTCAATGTCAGCAAGACGGTGAAGTTGGTGGCGAAGAGCGTGCTCGCCGCTTCGCGCGCAATTTGCGTCTGGCGAGCGATCATCGCGCGCGTCAGCCCAAAGGCAAATTCGACCCATGCGGGGACAAATAAAATGCAGATCGTGGCGACCGTCCACAGAAACGGATGGCCTGATACCAGCCAACCAAACAAAAGCAGAAGCAACGTCGCTGGTTCAACCAGGCTGCGGCGCAGGTTGTCGAGAATCTTCCAGCGTGAAACCGTCGAGATGGGATTGTTAACCCGGCCGCCGGATTCATCGGGTACGCTGTGCGTCAGCCATTGCACAATCTGCCAGTCGCCGCGCAGCCAGCGATGTTTCCGCTTGTTGTAAGCGCTGTAGTGCGAGGGATAATCCTCGATCACGACAATATCCGTGGCCAGTCCGGCGCGCGCGTAGGCACCTTCGATCAGGTCATGGCTAAGCAGGAAATTCCGGGGAAAACGGCGATTCAAGACGCGGAACATCGTGTCAACGTCGTAGATTCCCTTTCCCGTGAATGTTCCCTCGCCATACAAATCCTGATATACGTCAGAGACCGCGCGCGTGTAGGGATCAAGGCCAGTCTCGCCGGCGAAAATAGCCGCCAGCCGCGAGCGAGCAGTGGATTGCACGCTGACGCCGACGCGCGGCTGCAAAATGCCGTATCCCGCAACCACGATATTTCGACTGGGATCGATGATCGCCTGATTTAAAGGATGTGCGAGCGCCCCCACCAAGCGGTGCGCCGACCCTCGCGGCAACTCGGTATCGGAGTCGAGCGTGATCACGAAGCGAACTTTCGGCAAGATCGACAGATCCCCAATCTTCACCGGGAAACTGTCGTACTGACCGCGCATCAGCTGATTCAGGTCGAGCAGTTTCCCACGCTTGCGCTCCCACCCCATCCAACCGCCCTCGCGCGGGTTGTAGACGCGATGACGATGGAGAAGAAAAAAGGAGCCCATCGTCTTCCCGGAATATCTTTCATTGAGTTCGCTGATCAGTCTTGAGCACAACGCCACCAGCGAACTTTCTTCCGGAGCAGGTTGATCGGAATCGGGCAGATCGGAAACGATGGCGAAATGAAGATTGCGGTCGTGGTTGCCGAGAAAACGTACCTCGAGATTTTCCACCAGACCCTGCACCTGTTTTTCATTGAGCAGGAGCGTTGGAATGGCAACCATGGTCACGCACTCGTTCGGAATCCCCTCGGAGAAATCTAATTTTGGCAGAGCCTCGACCGGCATCAGGTTGGTGGTCAGATGATTCATCAACTGAACCGCAGCCTGCGAACCGGGCAACAATAAAACCAGAAGCGATAGCAGAACCAGCAGCGGTGAAGTCGTTGCGGGAGTCAGTAACCAAACCGTCCCCGTAATGATGACCAGCGTAAGCACTGCAACGCCGAGAACGAGGAAGTCATCGGGATGCCTTCGCAAAAACAATCGCAGGCGTTCGTCAAAAGTTGGATTGAAACCAACGCGCTGACGCAAAAGTGTCTCGCCTTCACTCACCAGGTAGTAGCCGATGTGCGACTCTCGCTTCGCAATGCGTGGATCGTCGTACTTCCTGGCCTGCGCCTGACGCGCGAGCGCCAGCGCTTCTTTCGCCACTTCCAGCTCAGATCGATCGCTGCGATGTGCGATCTTCGCTACTCTTTCGCGATAAACATTCCGGCTCTCAATGTCCATCGCGGCATAGGCGCCAACGGGATCCTCGCGAAGAATCGGGTCGAAGGGGATGAGCGTCTCCAGTTCTTCCTTCCACGACGTTTGCGTGACGTGTCGCAAAGTCCGTATGCAGGTGGTGACGCGCTTTAAGGGCTGGCTGGTTGGATCCTTTACCAGAGCGCTGCCTCGCGCCGCAATCTCTTCCAGCACCACCAGCTTAACCGAAGGCACCAGGGCGCCTATCTCGTGAAACTCAAGCGGAGTGGTCGCCTCAAAGGCCAAGCAAAATGCCGTGAAGTTAGCCTTGCTGAAGCTGTCATCCGCTTCATCGAGAAACGATTTGGCAATCGCCAGCACGCGTGGCATAACTCCGCCCCTGCTGCTGACGTGCGGAAGATTACTTAGCGGCCCAAGCTCGCTGGCTAACTGGCGCGTCGCCGATGAAAGTTGCTGCGCGTTGTCGCGAAGCCAAAGCAGATCCTCCGACTTGGGAGCCTGCGAATAGGCCTCCTCCACGCTTTCGAAGATTCTGTCGAAATCCTCCTCGAGTTTTTCGCAACGCTTTGCGAACGTATCGGACGAAGTCGTTCCAGGCAGCCAAATCAGAGTCGCTGCGAGTTCCGCGCCCTCGACGCGCATCGCCCGTGCATCTGCGCCGTTGCTAACAGCAGCGTGCTGCCGCTCGTCTTCCCCAACTCCCGTTCCAGTTCCAACGTTGCCATCGGCCTGAGTATGAGAAGCCATAAATTACGACCATTCCTTGCTTTGATTCATCGAATTTCGATCCGCCGTCTTCAATCGAAATTTCTATCTATAACTCGCGGCCTGCATCTCAAACATTTCCGCGTAGCGCCCGCCGAGATGGGTCAGCTCATCATGGTTTCCTTGTTCCGCAATGCGCCCGTTCTCCAGCACGACAATTCGATCCGCCATACGCACGGTCGAGAATCGGTGCGAAATAAATAGAGCCATCTTTCCGGCCGTCAATTCAGCAAAACGCTGAAAGACTTCGTACTCGCTGCGCGCATCGAGCGCCGAAGTGGGCTCATCGAGGATCAATACCTGCGCGTCGCGCAGATACGCTCGTGCCAGCGCAACCTTCTGCCATTCGCCGCCAGAGAGGTCAACACCGCCATCAAAGCGCCGACCCAGCATTTGCTCGTATCCAGACGCAAGTTTTCCGACGACGTGGTCAGCCATGCTTTTCTGAGCAGAGTGCTGGAGTAATTCCAGGTTGTCGATCAGCTCAATGCGTCCGACGGCGATGTTTTCTCGCGCCGTCATCTCGTAGCGCATGTAATCCTGAAAGATGACGCCAATTTCGCGATACAGGTCTTCGAGGTTGTACTCGCGTAAATCAATGCCGTCCAAAAAAACCTGGCCTTCAAAGGGATCGTAGAGTCGAGTCAGCAGTTTGACGATGGTGGTCTTACCCTCTCCGTTTTCGCCGATCAGCGCCACCCGCTCGCCGGGATGCAAATGAAAATTCAATTTGTTCAGGACGAGCCGTGAACTTCCCGGGTAGCGAAACGAAACATTGCGAAATTCAAATCCACGGCGGATAGGCCGCGGCGCCGGCAAAGCGTTCGGCTTCGATTGAATCGTCGGACGCATCTCAAAAAACGCGATCAGATCGGTCAGGAACAAAGCTTGGTCGGCAATCGTCGACAACGTTGAAAAAGTTTGTTGCAGATTTGAACTGGCCTCGCGAATAGCGTTCGCCAGCAAAGTCAAGGTGCCGAAACTGAAGACGCCTGTGACCGTCCTCCAAACCGCAAACACGTAAGCCGTGTAGTAGCCGGCCGTGCCGATCGCCGACAGGAACGCACCGATCACTACCTTGCGACGCGCCAGAGCCACGTCTTCTTCATAGACCTGAGTGGAGAGTCTTTTAAATCTGGAGGTCAGAAAATCTCTAAGGCCAAACAGCTTTAATTCCTTGGCCGCCTCTTTACTTCCACCTAGAATTCGCAAGTAGTCGAGCTGGCGCCGGATAGGGGTCTGGCGAAAATTTTTAGCGTATCCCAGGAACGCAAAGTGTGTCTCCCCCACGAATGCGGGGATCACCCCAACGATCAGCATTAGCAACAGCCACGGCGAAAACACCATGATCGATATCGATAACGTGATCGTCGTGATCACCTGCTGGATAAGACGCCCAATCGCCTGGATCATGTACAGCCGGTCGGTAGCCTGCACTCGCGCGCGCTCCAGCCGGTCATAGAAGGCCGGATCTTCGTAGGCGAGAAGATCGAGCGAGGCGGCGTGCTCCATAACGCGAACACTCACATGGTGCGTGTATTTACCGGCGAGCAGCGCGTCAAGATAGTCGATCACCCGCCCCAGGACGCTGGTCGAAACGGCCAGACCGAACTCCCCAGCCACCAGCCACCAGAGCCGGGTTCCAATGGGTTGGTGAGTGGTCAGGATGCGGTAAATCGCATCGATGATGAGTTTCGAAACCCAAAACAGCGCGGGTGGCAGCAGCGACGCGATTACTCGCGCGACCAGTCCCAGCACAACCACCGTGCGCCCTGATTCCCACACGAAACGCAGCACCGCCGGAACGTTTCGAAGAGCCGAGACTCGCTCCCGCCATCCGTTATGGAATTCAGGGTTTGCGCTCATGATTTCGTCATGACTGAATCAAATACGGTCGAAGAACCCGGTCTAATGAAAAGGTGCCGCGCCAGAGGATCGGTCCGGCACTCGACGCAACCTTAATGTAAGTCGAAGCGGCGGTACTCGAGTGTCGCGAGGCACTTCCAGGCAAGTCCAAGCCAGCTTAAACGATTCTTCGATGAAGAAACAGCCCTTGGGGTTGGGGTGAATATGAAAACTAGCAGGAATGGCGTTAGACGGAATGGTGGCCAGGCGTCGCCTGCCCCCTACTCAAGGCCGGTATTTGTGAAAGCCCGCGCGCTCCATGCCACGCTGCGCCTCAGCGGTCTTCATGAAGGTCTCCCAGACAAAGCCGGTGCGCAGATTCTCCGCCATTAACAAGACGATGCCCGTGTCGATTCCAATCACGTCGGTGTCATACCAGTTGTTGAGAGGATTGAATGCGTTGACGAATCCGTATTTATTCCAGGCTGCGGGATAACGGCTTCGAATCGTTTTCAGGACGCGCATAGTTGCCGCGGGGAGGAATGGCAACGATCCGCCGGCCGCGCTCGGAACAACCGAGCCATCAATCGGTCCGGTTGCGGGGGGCCCTCCCCACGCCACATATCCGTGCTGAGAATCGGAAGCGGTGATTCCCCACAAGTCAGCGGTGTAATCTGGAAATTGTTTGCCGAGTTCAATGCAAAAACGGCGATGCACTTCCGTGGCCGTCACCGAATTCTGAAAATAGTCGGCAAACTTGTCGCGCTTGTCACGAAAGTCGAACCACGCCTGCGAATATTGATGCACAAAGAGCGGCGCAAACGACCCGATATACCGCATGCCGTCATATTCAAAGTTCAAACGCTTCCACGCGTTCCAGGTTTCCGCTTTTAGCGGATAGGCTGACGATCCCATGCCCAGCAGATACATCATCATCAGCTCGCTGTAGTAATCCCATCGCGAAGAAAGGAAACCGACTTCCGGCGTCCAACCGTGCGTGAGCAGCGATGTATCTTCGGACAGCCAGGTCCAATCCACGCGATTGAAAATAAGGTTCGCCAGTTCCGCCACTCCGGGATGACGGAAGTGCTCGCGGCAGGTAAGGACGCCGCACAGCAGAATCGCCGTATCCACCGAAGACACTTCGGAGTCAAACATGCGTTCGCCGGTTTCGGGATTGGCGAAGTGGTAGAAAAATCCGCGGTGGTTCGGCAGCTTCCTCCACAGAAAGCGTAGAGTTGCGAAGACCCGCTCCAGCGCATCATCGTTTGAGATGAAGCCGCGTTGTTGGCCGATACAGAGAGCTGTCAAGCCAAAACCCGTGGCGGCAATGCTGGACGCAACTTTTTGATCGTTCTTATCAACGTCGTGAACATTGCAGCGATCCTTGACCATCCCCGTTTTCGGGTTTCCCTGCTCCCAGAAAAAAAGAAAACTGGCAGCCTCCACGTCGTTGAGAAATTGATCGTCTTCCGCCGACAGGCCTGAGACGGCAGCCGCGCCGGCTGCGCTAGTGGAAGGTCGCGAGTTGATGGACAATGCTGGCAGGTATTTTGCAAACGGCAGGGAAAAACTCGTCCCCAGAACCTGACGCAGAACTTGCCGCCGCGAAAGTAGAGGTTTCGAATCAGTCATGCGCTAACATTTTTTTCATCTTTTTCATCAGGGACGCCGGGAAAATTAAACGAATACAGATCCATTCCATCGACGACCAAAAGCTCATCCCAGCCATTTTGAGTTGAGGGCCCACTCAACGAATGAGGCCCAAGCCATCGAATCTGCGGCGAACCGTTCAAGCGAAGCCATCATCATATTAATATTATCGATATTAATAGTATCGATGATCGTGCGCATGACTCGGACCCACAAAATCGAAGCGGGGATCGCGGTGCTGATCGCTCTCGTCCTCATTGGCGGCATTCTCGCTGTGATTCGCTGGGAAAGGGAGAAAGCAATTTCCCTCCGGGGCGCGATTCTGGTGCAGGATTCGGACCCGCGAAAACAGCAGCCCATCGGCGGAGTCACGGTTTCCGCCGGCGATCTCGCCGCCTCCGAAGTCACGTCTGATTCCTCCGGATTTTTTCTGCTCAAGCTCCGCAAGCCGATTCGAAAGGGTCATCCCATTGTTCTTTCCTTTCGCGCGCAGCAGTATCGCCCGCTCGTCCTCAACGAGGTCGTCGCCAACAAGCTTTACATTATTCATCTCGTTGCGCTCGCCAACAGTCCGGCGCCAAAAAGCCAGCCGCCCACTAAAGTTGCCAACATACGCGTCCGTTATACGGTCAAGGGCGTGACCGATCTCAATGTGGGAAGCGCGGTGAAAACCTTCGAGATTGAGAACAAGGGCAACGTGCCGTGCAAGGGTGACCGCCCCTGCTCGCCTGACGGGAAATGGAAAGCGGCCTTTGGTTCGGCGACTTTGGATGCTGGTGCGGGCAATGAGTTTCGCGATGCCCGCGCCTCCTGCATCGCCGGCCCCTGCCCCTTCACCAAAATTGAAACCGACCACTTCACGCAAGGCGGACAGGTCATCACCGTGGCCGCTCGCGACTGGTCCGACACCACCACTTTTCTCTTAGAGGCCGAAGTTTTTCGGCACATGATCACGCAAAGCGAACGCTGGTCTTATCCGGTTATCTTTGGAGAAAGCCTGTCGTTCACCCTGCCCGCCACCGCCGAAAGCGTCAGCATTGAAGCGGACCTCGACGGACAGACCATCATCTTCCCGCTGGGCCCGTCGCTTTTTTTGAGTTGGGCGAGCTGCGATGCCGGAGTCAATCCTGATAAAGGGCGCGTCTATCGCTGCACACCCAAGCAAGGTTATCGCTTCCAATAATCTCAGTGGAGAATCCCGAGCTGACAAGACTCCGGCTAACTCGCGCTAAACCAATAGTCAATGCGTTGCGGATAATCTTGAGTTCTGGCGTGCGGTAAAGAGGGGACTGGTTCGACCCCCGCAATCGATGCGGGTCGGCCGAACCAGTCCTTCCAGGAGTGAACTCGATTTGTATTCCAACCGAATCGCGGTTAGAGGCCGCGGCCCAGCATGTAGTTATTTGCGCGCATGAACCAGCCCGCCTCGGCGTTATAAAACGGCCATGGGAAGCCGGCATTCACATACTTACTCTGGACGCTGTTGATATAGGTGGTGACGCGAGCCTGGTCTCCCATGGCCGCCGCGCCATCGACTACCAGGCACCAGGGGAATGGATCCTGCGAATTAAATGACAGCTCAGGCCATCCCGGCCATGCGGCATTCAATGCTGCATAGGCTTGCTGCGCGCGCGAGTCGGAAGATTTCACCACGCCCATGAGCACAGGAAAAACCTGCGAACTGGCGTCGGCATACCAGGTGCCCATGTTGGGCGGAATGAAATTGCCGTACCAATTCTTGTAGACCGCCCAGTTGCCATTCATCCACATGCTCAAAATGCCGTTTTGCATGGAGGTCGCGGCAGTAGCGTAGTAGGTCGATTTGGCAGAATCGCCAAGGGCGTGGAACAGCGACGCGAGATCGCTAAGTCCGCGGTAACCTTCGCAATTATCCATCAGGTACTTGATCTCATAATCAGGTCGCGCCCAGGTGAGGCCATCGCTCTGCTGCGTCTGGATCAGCACTCCACCGATCACGTCGAGCTGATAGGAGATGCTCGAAATATACGAGCGCGCGTTTGCGTCGCCGCTCTCCCATGCATTCCATGCCAGGGTCAGGAAGGTAGCGGCGTAAGAGTCGGTCGAGTCAGCGGTATAGGTCGGCGTCTCAACGCCGTTGCTGACGGTGTAGTCATACACCGTGCCGTACAGGCCCCACTTGTCCGGCCAGTTAAGGTGGCTGACGTACCAGTTCATCCAGGCGACAACTTCAGGCATCCGATTCGGATCCTTGGTCATGCCAATGGCGCCAATGTTGGCAAAATAGGGCTCGATTTGCCCCGGGACGTACAGAATTGCTCCGTCCGCCTGTGAGAACTGCGATACCCACTGCAACGTTGCATTAAAATTCTGCTGATACGGACCGGAGGAGCCCACGGTGATGTTCATGGTCTTGACATAAACAGCACCAGTATTATCCCAAGCCTGCACGTTGATTTTGTGCGCTCCCGTGCCGAGCGCCAAGGAAGTGTTGAAGCTGGCGGCATCGACGGTGTAAGCATCCTGGCTGTCGACATAGATGCGCATGGCCTCGATAACCCGTCCGCCGGGCGCGGTGGCCGAGGCCACAAATTGCACGGGCGAGGCGACCGTAGCGCCCGCTGACGGAGACGAAATGTTGACTCCTACGCTTGCATTTAACTTGGCGCTTTGACCGAGCGCCGCCGTGACCAGAATTGCTGCAACCGCAACCCGGCGAAACAGATTGAGCGGCAGCTTGCCCCGGCGGGCAACTGACGTTCGGGAAGATTTCGAGGAACCGACACAAAAATTGTCCGGAAGCAGACGAGAATAAAGATTTTGCAAAATGAACCTCCATTGCGTATCTGGGATTACCCGTAAGAGAAAAGGCTGGTACGTCTGCGCACTCAGGTTTTCTACAGGGTGTAGAACGTTAAAATACAGTAGTTTCTGTATTGACGCAGAATAGGAAGTTCATTCGGGATTACTGAAGTTTTGAAACGAAAGGCGCTAGAACGCGGCGTGTAACAGTAATGGCGGTAATAGTAATAAAGAATGGCTGGGTGCTACTGTGTGCTCAATCTCAGCACTATTTCTTCTATCATGGAAATCGAACTCCCCAGGTCGATACGGCAAATAGGAAGTTCATCGCGCTGAAACTGGCTCAAGCAGGTTGAGCAAGGTGGACTCAGAAATGGCGGGAGCGGATCGTATTCGTGACCCGCACAAACTATTGCCGTTATGCCTCTAGCAGGTTTCGGCCTCTCCAGCTCATTCCCCACGAGTAAAAGCCAATAAACACCAGGATATCGAGGAAAGGTCCGAACACGAAGTAAAGTACCGGCATAAAGAGGACTGACCCGTGGAGCAAATACACGTGCAGCATGTACTGCTGTGGCACAAATAAAACGAGATGGGCCATCGTGATCAGTGTCAGAAAAATCTTTTGGGCGAGGGTGAAATCTAACAGATAGAAGGTAAAGCCATACAGCGCCGGAATCAGTCCGATCAGAACGCAGCTGAAGACCAGCATGCTCACGGTATAACCCGGCAGGTCATGAGGAAAGCGAGCCGAGGCTATGGCGAAATATCCGAGCGCGGTCGCCTGCAACAGGCAAAAACCGCGCAGCAGATAAGCCCAGGGCAACGCTTCCTCGGTCAATAGAAAACTAGCTGCAAACGCCAAAATCGTGACGCCGGTGGTGATCCACCAAGCCTCGCCGCTGGCCGGTCCAGCGGACAAGCCAAAGCAGGGCAGCGCAAAGTGAATATGCCTGCCCCATCCCTGCGGAACCAGAATGACATCGCTCTTCAGCCCGAGTTGCTTTCCCCAGAACGCCAGGATGTGTCCCCAGAAGCGCCCTACGGTTGGTAGCGCAGCGATCCACGTGGCCGTTCCCGCGACTGCGAGAACCACGCTCTCTGCAATCTGTCGCGGCCCCAGTCGCAGTCGGACGAACGCCCGATGCGGCGTGATCAGGCCTCCACGCCAGCCCCGATGACGCATGGCTTCCAGCGCCGGCGGCAGCCGCTTTTCTTCGTCATGCTCTTGCTCGCGCTCCTGAGCTTGCAGCTTAGAAATCGAGAAAGACACCGAAGGTTCCTCCGATACGGTGGTAGGCCGGCTCCTGATGCTGTTCGACGTTGAAGTTCATTCCCCAGTTGGGGCCGATCCATTGCCGCCACGTGCCTGAGACCGTGTGCTCGCGAAAATTCTCCGCCACACTAAAAGCCGGCATCAGAGGCGTGGGCAGTCCCAGCACTTCGTATCCTTCGCGCCCCCACTCGTAGCGAAGAGAAATAAAGTGTTCTTTCTGGTGTCCCCATGTGCCCGCCAGGTATTGCGTGCGGGCGAGAATGTCTCCAGGGTTAGCATGTGTCCACATGAAGCCGCCCTGGAGCACGAGCGGATGTTGAAAGTAATAGGCGGCTCCCACTTGGCCGCGAACGTCATTGTCAGTGGTTTTGCTCTGATCAAAGCCTGCGCCGGCAGTGACGACAAGTTGTCGAACGTCGGAGTAATTTGCGATTGATGAGCCCGGTGGTCTGAAACTTGTTGAGGAAAAATCCCCCAACGCTGCCCCCGATAGAACCCTCGGCAAACCAATTCTCGGATAACGTGCGCACCAGATCCAGATTTCCGAACCACCCACTGTCTCCGAATCGGCCCTCGCGCGTGATTTCTCCGGTCAAGGTGTTGCGGCCGCCCGAGACTACCCCGCGCATGTAGAAGTCGTTCCAATCGGCATAGCCATCGGTAAGCGAACTGTGGCTGCCGCCCACCTCGACATACCCCGGACCTTCCATGCCTAAGGTGAGCGCGCCCAATCCCGGCAGGCTTGAGCCCGGTGCCACGGTAGTGTTGGAACTGGCTTGCGCGCCGGCGAAGGCGCACGTAAGCAAGCACACGAAGACTGTCAGCGCTTGCTTCATCGTTTAGCCTCAACCGCTTCCGCCCGCGACCGCCAGGGATCGTGACGTAAGTTGAATTCGATGCTTAGTTCGCGGCCATCGCCCGCCGCAACAAAAATCATTCCGTCCTCCGTTCGGATCGTCGCTTTGCCTTCTACCACTCGCGCGTCTCCGTAGTATTCCTGCGAAAAAACCCAGGTCTGATGTGCGAGCGTTTTGGGATGAGAAGCACTCAGCGTCACCTGGCCCGGCGAACTCCGCAGCAGCGTCCACTGCACAGACTCGCGTTGATTGAGAAATCCCGACAGTGCAGTCATCGTGTACCAGCGAAAGCGGCCTTCTCTTTCCAGCACGTCCGCATTGTCGAGCCAATCGCGAAGCGTCCCAAAAAAACGCTCGGCTCCGTAAGGATGCGTATACAACAGGCGAGCCGCGTGTTCATGCACTGTGAAATCAGTCACCGCCATGAGCCACTCGCGCACCGCACCGATGGGCACGTCGTCGAAGCCCATCTCCTCGAGGCTCGCCTCTTTGCCCATGTGCAGAATGGGAAAACCCCAAATGCCCGGCCCGTCGCGGGTTTCGCCGCGATAGACGCGCGTCGGTCCCATGCCTGCGTCGCCGGTAAAGTAGTAGGCGACAAAGCCGTTTTTTTCCAGCCAGCGCGTCACCCACTCCGGTTGATTGCCGAGCGGCGCAGAGTACTCCGTAATACGAGTGCCGGAGATTCGTTCCAGCGCGTCTTTGTTCATCTCCAGGTATTTTTGAAATTCGCTTCCATTGGTATCGCTGATGTGGTCGCCAAAATAATTGTGGATCCACCCGCCATGACTGCCAATCTCCTGTCCACGTGCCATCAGGTAGCGGATCCATTTTTGCGTCTCCGGGTCGTGCGCAACGTCGAGCCCCTTGTGATCGCCAAACGCATCAACGTCGGGACCAGCGGTGAAGTGAATAGAGAAGCGGCCACGGTCGAAAATTCCCTCATCGGCGAGTATCTTCAGCGGCTTCAACGAAGAATGCGCATCGACGTGCCAATTGAATACCAATCCACCCACGCCGTCCGGAACCGACGCCAGATAGGGCAGGCCGAGCATATGAACGCCAAAAAAATGCAGGAAAGAATGCAGCAGCAATCCATCCGTGCGCGACGCCAGATATCCGAGCGGCAGATTCACGAACAGCACTTGCCCTAACTCCTCTTGCCGGTAGCCCGCGGCGAGAGCGTGTTTCGACTTCAGCAGCACCTCGCCATCGAAGTTGCCGACGGTGCGGAAGACCGGGTAATCAACGTCGCCATATTGATACGCCGCAAACGCGTAACGACTGGTGGCGGCATCGCGCTCAGCCACCGGGCGCCAACGCGCGAGTCTGCCGCCGTCGCCATTAACCGGAACTGAACTTCCTGGAGGTATGCCAAGCGCATCCATAGCAGCGGCAGTCCCGGTAACTTGAGCCGGTTCCATAGTCTTCGTTTCATAGAGGTCGTAAAGCGCGTAACGCACGCCGACCAGCCCTGACAACCGGGAATCACCCGGCGGGAAGCGCCCGCTCAAATCCCACGTGCAGGCGTCATAGACCACCATGAGATTTCCGCCCGCGCGCACGTAGCGATACAGTTCGCCGATCAACACGTCATTGGCGGAACGATGGAGTTGATCCGGAAGAATTACTCCCGCAGCATGCACGGCTGCCAGCGGATCGAGAAATTCGGAGTCATGGATCGGTTGCAGGTGGAGGCCTTCTTCGCTGGCGGCGTCAAGCCACTCGCGCACTGCGGGCGTGTTCGCATCGACCGCATCCGGCAAAAGCAGCAGTAGTGTGTCTGCACCCCTGCCCGCTGCGGTTCCGTCGCGCCGATGCATATAACCGACCGCGAAAAGCACCAGCGGCGCGAGCACCGCGACACACACATACTTGGCCCCTTTTTTCATGGTTGTACTTGGATGCCAGGGGCCGCATTCGCGGTTGGGCTTTCCTGCGCGCTCCATATCTCGTCGCAGGCCCCCGGATCGAGCACCTGCGCCTGTGGAAAACGGGCCCTAAGCGACTGCCAGGCCGCCTCTTCCAGCACATTCCACGAACCGCTGCCACGCAGCGAATCGGATCGGGCCGTCCAGCATGTCGCCGACTTTGTGTCGCCTAGTTTCTCGGCAGCCAACGCGACCAAACCCCACGGATTCGTGTCATAACGCCGCTCGATCCAGCCCGCACCAAATGTCTGTCGCCATTGCTGCCACGCCTGCCGCGGATCCTGCCCCGGCCCGCTCACATCCGCCAGCCACGGATAAACCTGGGCCACAATGTCAGGATAAAAAGCGGGACGGCTCTTCTGCATTGAAGGTCGAAAGCGCCCGGTCCGCCGATCCCAGAAAATGCGCTGGATCGCGGCATCAAGCTTGACGGCACACGCGTCCGTCGCGGCCGCAGCCGGATCATGCAGGCGCAGTTGTCCACGAGCAACGTCCTTAAGGGCGGCATAGACTTCGATGTTGTCCATGAATAGCGCAACGTGATTAAGCCGCGAAATGTGATACACGCCCAGCCTTCCGTTGCGCAGTTTCGCCAGTTGTTTGGCTGCTAGCGCGATGCTGCGCTGCCATTCGACGGGCAAGCCGGTTGAGGGAGCCATGCGGTAGAGCAGTTGCATCCACAGCCCGAGCATGGAGTCGTCAGCGTCGGCGGGCGCGCAATCGCGCCACGCATAATCCGCATGCTTGGCATTGCTATTAGCGCGGCAGAAACGTCGAAAAAGCCCATCCGGTCGCTGCCTCGGCAAAGCCCAGTTGATCCACGATTGCGCGGCCTCGTGGACATCCAACCCGCCATCTTGCGCCACGATCAGCGCCTTGGTCGCGAAGTAAGGTTCCACGTAATCCCCGCCCTGAGTCAGGGTTATCGCCCCATCGGGACCCTGAAAGGTCGCAGGATAAAAAACAGTCGCGCCCGCTCTATCGCAGAGCAGCGCAACCAGCGCGATCAGCAAGGTTGCCGCAAGTTTCGCGAACGAGTGCGGAGATCCAACTTTCGACGAGCCTCTCCCCAGCCGCGCTGGTCCAGTAGGCATCAGGCCTCGATGCTTCCGCGCACGCGCGCCCAGACCGTCCCATGCAGTTGGCATCCGGCGGCGATATTGGCGCCAGATGACGAAATCGTAGTCGGCGCATCCGGCGAGCCCACGCGCGCGCCGCGGGCGATCAGCACATCGGCCTCCGCCATAACTGGCCCCGACGCAAACGTGTGCGGGCCGAGCCACACCGTCCCACCGCAGACGATGCTGCCGTGCACGCAGGCATCCTCGTCAATCACAGTGTCTTTGTAACTCTTGGCACTGCCCAGAAGCCGCGCTCCACGACCGATGTGCACTTCGCCCGTAGCGATAACATTGGCGTTGAGTGTTTCGCCGGACGGGAGTACGAAATCGCCTTCAACGCGTAGCCGTGGACGCGTCGATGTAAACATATCGCCCGGCAGCCGGTCATTCTCTTCCATTTCCTTTTCAGACTCTTTCTGCGCCTGGCAGATATGTGCGTCTGACGGGGGCAATGCCCGTGTCCCATCAGAGTCAACGGTCAGAATCTGCGGAGCATGCATGTGTTGGAAGACGCAACCGCGCTCCAGACGAATCGATTGAGCAGCTGAAAGTCGGCCATAGACGGTGCTTCCGGGACGCAAGTAAATATTGCCGTCGCCGTGAAGCCAGCGAAGCACAGAACTGTCTTTCCCGAGGATGATGTCATCACGACCCCGCGCCGCCCGCAAAACCGCCCCCTCTCCTAGATGCAGCGAGCCGTCCGCATAAACATCGGCATCGACAATTTTGCCTGCGGGAATTTTCGCCGCATCGCTGAACATCAATGTGGATATCCCTTGTGTCAGCTGCGAATCGAAATCGAAATTGTCCGTACCGACCAGCAATATCTCCATCCCCGCGAGCGATGTTCGCGACACCTCGCGCTCGCTGCGGCAGCGCTCCAACTGCGGGCGCAGAGGTTCCAGTCGCGTCCGCAAAACATCGGCAAAGTTCGCGATTCGCCCGTCATGGCGCGAAGTAGGCAGAGGAGACGCGTCGCCGCGCTTCCACAACTCGTACAAAGCCGGCGTCACCGGCAAAACGAGGAGCGCCGCCGTGACAGTGGTCAACGCAAGCGGCGCCCACGGCAACATTAGACAGACTCCCTCAAAACGGGAGCGGTGGGGGATAGGGCGTCGTCGAGCACCGGCGCGGTGCGCGAACGCTCCGTCTTGTGCCAGACCAGTTCGTTATTACCAAAGAAATTACCCAGAATACCTTCGTGCGCCTGTTGCCATGCGGCTTGTGAAACGCTGATCAAACTCACTGTGAATCCAAACAGAGTCAGCGGCAAGAGGCGAATTCGTTGCCGCGATCCGTCGAGCCTGGCCGCCGCCGCAATCTCGAAGAACGCGGCAAAGTTTCCGAGGGTGGTGAAAGCTCCCAATGCCAGCACTGTCAAGCCGCCGCCGATCTGCGCTCCGGTATAGAAGAGCACTACCGCGAGTACCCATCCCAGTAAGAGCACAGGCCCCATGAGATACACACCCAGCAGCAGCACGCCGTCGATGCGCTCGAACCAGCCCAAGCCAGGGCACCTTGCGGTGCGCGCGATATAGCTGGCCATCGCCTGGTTGTGGCCTTTGGCCCAGCGCGTAATCTGGCGTACCCGCACCGGCCAGCGCTCGGGCACTTCTTCATAGCATTCCGCGCGATTTTCGTAAGCTGTCTTCCATCCGGCAATCAGCAGCCGGTAGGTCAGATCCGTGTCCTCAGCCAGCGCGTTCTCATTCCATCCGCCAATTTCGTCGAGCGCGCTCTTGCGCACTCCTGCCACTGTTCCGCCGTATTGCGGCACCAGGTGCAGATTCATGCGAGCTTGCTGATCCACCTGATAACCGCCCGAACGCTCGAGATCTAAGAGGCGCGTCAAACACTTCTTGCCGACATTCAAGGGCACGACACGTCCCATAACCGCGCCAATCTCAGGATCGAAAAAGGGCGCGACCAACTGCCGCAGCAGCGCTTTACCGGGAATGTAATCCGCGTCGAAAATCAGCACGACCTCGGTCTTCACCAGCGTCATCGCATCTTTCAAAGCGGCCGCTTTGCCCGGCTTTCCGCCAACACGATGGAAGGGCTCGATGATCGGATGCTGCTCGGCGAAGGCATCGACGATTTCCCGCGTTCGATCCGTCGACCGATCATTGACCGGAATAATCGTCATTCTGCCTTTTGGATAGTCCGCCTCGATCAGCGCCTTCATGATGTCGGCGACCACTGCTTCTTCGTTGTGGGCGGCAATCAATACCGTGATCTCGGGCCACGCAGCGCTCTCCAGATCAACGTAGGGATGCCGCTGCTTGCCGAAGAGGCGATTGAACGTGAAGAAATAGTGACGGAATGTATAGATACAGATAAGAAGCAAGATCGTGCGAAACAAATCCATCAACATACGCCGTCACCGCGTCCTTCGGCCTGTCCAGCCAATTCTTCCCCACCAACTTCAAGTGCCTGCCCAACTAACTCGTCGGAGCCAATCAAAACCTGTTCGCTGCTTCCCGCGCCTTGGAACTGCTCGGAGTCATGCAGCACCGGCCGTTCACCATTCAGCCAGCGAGACAACGCGGTAGCGATCCTCGCCGCGGCGCGCCCATCACCATACGGGCACTCGCCCTCGGCCATCGTCTTGTAGACGTATTCGTTGCTCAGAAGCCGCGATGCCTCGCGCACAATCGCTTCGCGTGACGTGCCAACAACCTTTGCCATGCCGAGCAAGGATGCCTCTGGCCGCTCCGTCACTTTGCGCAGCACCAGCACCGGCTTGTGGAAGATCGGCGCTTCTTCCTGCACTCCGCCCGAATCCGTAAGCACCAGGTAGCAACAGCGCAACAACGACAGGAATTGGAAATAGTCAACCGGAGGAATCAGATGAATGCGCTCGCGATTGGATAATTTCGCTTCCACCGTCGAAGTTACATTCGGGTTCAAGTGCACCGGATAGATGACGCGAATATGCGGAAAGCGTTCGACGAGGTCGAGGATCGAATCGCAAATGTTCTCGAGTTCAACGCCCCACGATTCGCGTCGGTGCGAAGTCATCAGCACGATAGGCGACCCATCGTCGGGTACACCCTCAGGCAGGGGATGCTCAATGGTCTGCATCTCCAGAAGCTTGTGCACGGCATCGACGATGGTGTTGCCAGTGGTTACCACGTCCCCCGCCGGGATAGCCTCGGCGAGCAGGTTCTCCGCCGCCAGCGGAGTGGGCGCAAAGTGCAATTGCGTGACGACAGCCGCCAGCCGCCGGTTTACTTCTTCAGGCCAAGGTTGGTAGATATCATGGCTGCGCAAGCCGGCTTCGACGTGCGCGACTGGAACCTTTCTATAGAACGCCGCCAGCGCCGCCGCAAAAGCCGTCGTGGTGTCGCCTTGAACTAAAAGACAATCGAGCGGATTTTCGGCGAGCAGCGTGTCCATCGACTCAAGGATCCGGCGTGTCAGCCCGTTGAGCGTCTGGTTGTGACGCATGAGATCGAGTTCGATGTCGGTGCGAACGTCAAATACCTGGAGCACCTGATCCAGCATCTGACGGTGTTGGCCGGTCGAGATCGCCACCGGAATAAATTCGTCTGGGTGTTTTCGGAGTTCGAGGACAACTGGGGCCATTTTGATCGCATCGGGACGAGTTCCGAAGACGATTCCGATCCGCTTTTTCATAAGCTCTCCGCCGCCTGAAACTTAGAGGCGCTTCGCCGGTTATGGGTTGGCGTATGAGTAATTTGCAGTAGATGGCCGGTGACTTAGCGGTAGATGAAAACAATCATCCGGTTTTGCAGAAACTGGCGGCAACCCGCCTGCCGGTTCCTTCACCCAATACCACATCGTAAGTAGATCGTCCGAACTCGAAGTTGGCGCGAGTTGTGGAATCAAATTCCGGCAACCGATTTTTTTTCGAATGCCGGGAGCAGGGTTGTGCGCGTGAATACGGTTTCAGATTCGGGCGCAGTGAAAATGGAGCGGCGCTAAAGAAGCCGGACAGCAAGCGCGCGACTTGGTTGCGAAGTGGCCAAGGAAGTTTTGACCGGAGGTATTTTCCAATGAGCGGACACCGCATGCATATGCAAAAGATCGCACTGGCCCTTTTACTTTTTTCCGCTGCCGCACTATGGGCCTCGGACGATGTACCGCCGACCTCGACCGCCGCCCCGGACCATCAGGCCCTCAAGGGTAACGAAATGGCCGACCGAATCTTCTATCGCGAAGCCAAGTTCGTCCAGGACTTGAAGTCCTACACTCCGATGGTCGAGACCTACATACAGGACTACAAGAACGACGACCAACTGGGCCAGGTGCCGACCGGCGACAAGTATTTTATTGGGCGCCTCATCATGAACAAAGGCCTCGAGGATTTGTCTTTCCAGAAAAATACAAGATCGATGCGCAGCAGATTTCTGGAAAAACTGAATGGCTTTTACAAGATGAACTACGTCGCCCTGGGCTTCATGCAAATGGTCTACATCTATGGCTTCGACCAGCAGAATTACGACCTTAAGTATCTCCATCAGGAATTTCTAGGCGACGTACGCACCCTCGTCTTCGATGTATCGCCCAAACCGAAGGTTAAGGGAGCGCACTTTCTCGGACGGATCTGGGTCGAAGATCAGGACTACACCATCGTCCGCTTCAACGGTACTTATCTACCCCAGGGCCGCCTGAATTTCTTTTTCCACTTTGACAGCTGGCGCACCAACATGCGCCCCGGAGTCTGGCTGCCCGCCTTCGTTTATAGCGAGGAATCGGACGCGAAGTATGCTCTGTTCCGCAAACTGGCCATGCGGAGCCAGACACGCCTGTGGGGATACAACCTGAAGCTGCCGACCGATACCGATGAGTTCACCTCGATGGAAGTTGATCCCTCGTCCAACGTCGCCGATCAAACCGAGGCCGACAATGAGATTCTCCCGGTCGAGAGCGCCCACAAGTGGGAGCGTGAGGCCGAAGATGACGTGCTCGATCGCCTGCAGCGTGCGGGAGTCCTCGCACCCGATGGCGACGTGTCGAAGGTCTTGGAGACCGTCATCAATAACATCGAAATTACCAATAAGCTCGACATCGAGCCCGAAGTCCGGGCGCGCGTCCTCCTGACCACCCCGCTTGAGTCGTTCACCGTGGGGCACACCATTGTGGTAAGCCGGGGACTGCTCGACGTGCTGCCCGATGAAGCGGCGCTCGCGATGGTGCTGGCTCATGAACTTGGCCACATTGCTCTCGGCCATCGTCTGGATACGAAGTACGCATTCGGCGATCGCATGAACTTCCCCGATGAGGAGACATTCCGCCGCATTCAAGTGGCGCGCGATCCGGCCCAGGAAGAAGCCGCCGACAAGAAAGCTCTCGAATTTTTGCAGAACTCGCCGTATAAAGACAAACTCGCGAATGCTGGCCTGTTCCTGCGCGCTCTCGAGTCTCACTCGAAACAATTGTCGTCGCTGATTACGCCTGAGTTCGGTAGCCGCATGGCGAAGGGCGACAGCATCTTGCGCATGAGCGCACTGCTCCAGTCCGCGCCCGCGCTTCAGACAACCAACGTCACCCAAATCGCGGCTCTACCCTTGGGCAGCCGCATCAAGCTTGACCCCTGGGACGACCGTGTCGAATTGAATAAGAGCAAGCCCGTGCCCCTGCAGTCCGCCCGGGACAAGATGGCGTTCGAAGTGACGCCGATGATCCCCCATCTCGCCCGCTATCGCGGCCCACAACAGGTCGCGAACGCGGCCGCTACCGGTAAGTGACAGTTTTCGGAGTGTTCCCACTCATTCCGAAACCAGGGTGTGGGTGGGATGCGCAATTTGAAGTTTTAAGTTCTTGGAGGTACTCGCTAGTATGAAACGCGCCACGCTTCGTTACTTGCCTGTTTTTTTTGCGGTCACGGTTTCCGCAATCCTTTCCGGATGCGGCGGCAGTTCCAGTACGCCGGTTCAAACCACGCCGCCGCCGCCCAATCTGAACGTGATCAAACACATCATCTTTCTGGCCGAAGAAAATCGCAGTTTCGATAGTTATTTCGGAAAGATGAATGACTATCGCAGCGCCGCACCGTTCAACTTGGCGCCCGAAGTCAATGGTCTGCCGGAAGACTGCAGCCCGACGACCGGCGGCACGACGCCGTGGACGACGCCATGCAGTGCCATGAACGAGTCCCCGAATGCTCAAGGCGTGCCCACCACTCCTATCTATGCCTTCCACTTGCAGACGGCGTGCATCGACGGCCTCAGCCCGGACTGGATTGCCGGTCATTGGGATTTCAATCTGGAGAATCCGAGCTCGAACACTCCCGGCACTCTGGGCCTGCCCACACCCGGATCGGATGGCTTTGTCGTCAGTGCCGCCAGCGCGGCCATTGCTAATGGCGAGAATGACGTCCAGGGCATTCGCGGCATGGGCTACTACACCGGCGCGGATATTCCCTACCACTACTGGCTGGCGACGAACTTTGCCATGTCCGACAACTGGTTTGCCCCCGCCCCGACTCGAACTCAATCCAATCGCTATTACATGATGGGAGCGACTTCGGGCGGCTACGCTTATCCTTACATGGGCGGCATCGAGCCGCCGATTCAGTCGAAGACGATTTTCGATTCCCTGCAAGCCGCCAATGTTTCGTGGAAGATTTACACCGAACTGCCCGACGGTTACACCTACGCCTCTGTGTTCAACGGCTTCATGGATCGATTCGGCAGCTCGGGAAACATAGTCGTCGATCCGTCGTTCTCGCAGTTTTTATCGGATGCGCAAGGCGGTAACCTTCCCTCGGTCACCTTCATCGACAAGCCCGACGCGGATGAGAAGCCAGACGGTACGGCCGCGAACATTCAAGACGGCGTAGCCGAAACGGAACAACTGATCAATGCCGTGATGAATAGCCCGGAGTGGTCATCGACCGTACTTATCTTCACCTTTGACGAAGGCGGAGGCCTTTACGACCACGTGGTGCCTCCAACGAATATTCCTAGTCCGGATAACATTAAGCCAGTCGACCTTTGCACCAGCGCCACCGATCCTGGCTGCACATTCGCTGCCCTCACCCACAGCTCGCCGCCCTACGATCCGCCGGGCGATTTCACCCGTTACGGCTTTCGTGTACCGGTGGTAGTGATCTCGCCATTCTCCAAGGCGGGCTACGTCTCCCACGTCCAGACCGATTACACCGCTTGGCTAAAGCTGGTCGAAGAGCGCTTTAGCCTCCAACCGCTGAATGCTCGCGATGGCTGGAGTGGCACCAGCGACATGAGCGACTTTTTCGATTTCGCGAATCCGCCGTGGACGACGCCGCCAGCAAACCCGCCCAGCGACGGCCCGGGCAATTGCTATGACAGTCTGCCGTAGGATGGTCGCTAGTCGCTAGTCGTTCGTCGTTCGTCGTTAGCCGCTAGTTGTTGGGCTTGCTGCTATTCGTTGTACCGTTCGCATGACGATCGAACCGCGAACGACCCTCGACGAACGACTAACGACTCTCTACCACATCGAACGGCCGCATCATTTCGTTGTCCTCGTGCTCGAGAATATGGCAATGCCACACATAGCGGCCGGTGAATCCTTCGAAGCGGATAATGATGCGCGTCACCATGCCATGGTCGGCGCGCACCGTGTCCTTCCAGCCGGCCTCCGCCGGATCGGGCGCCACTGGCGGCCCGAGATATTTGAGTTCTCCGGTTGTCGAGTAGGCATTAACATTGAACGCTCTGCGATCGAGAATCTGAAACCGCACCATGTGCAGATGAATGGGATGGTCGTCATTCGTGAGATTGATGAAATTCCAAATCTCGACCGAATTGAGCACCGGATTTTCCGTAACCGGCATGCTCCAGTGAGCGTTATTCAATAACGAAATCAGCGGTCGCTTCTGCGCGTCGTCGATCTCCCCCAACGTCAACATGCGAGTCTTGACCGCTGCGGATTCCGCAATTCTCGGAACCGCCCTCAAACTCTGGGGCAAAGCGCTTTCATTGCGCGCGCCTTTCGAGGCCACGCGAAACTGCATCACGTTGAAGTTGTCATTCCTGAGCACAAGATTGTTTCCCGCATACTCCGAGAAATCGAAGACCAGATCCGCGCGCTCGCCCGGCGAAAGCCGCACCCGAGCCAACTCGACCGGAGCCGCCAGCAGCCCCTGATCGCTGCCAATCTGATGGAATTTCGGAAACCATTGCGCCTGACTGCTGCTGAAGGTCAAATGAATCGCCCGCCCATTCGATCCATTGAGCACGCGAAAGCGATATTTGCACGGCTCCACTTCCAGGTAAGGAAAGATCTTGCCGTTCACCAGGACCGCGTCGCCATATACCTCCGGCACCCACGGCGACTTCGGATCATTCGATACCGGATAGTTAAGCTGCCCATCAAGGTCGAAGAGGCGGTCATAGATAACCAGCGGAATCTCGTACTTGCCGCGAGGCAAGTTCAACGCGTCTTCGACTTCATCGCGCACAAAGAATGCGCCCACGAGACCCGCAAAAATATTCAGCCGGTTAATCCCTAACGCATGATCGTGGTACCACAGCATCGCCGCATCCTGCCGATTGGGATAGTGATAAACCGCCGATTTTCCGGGCGCATACCAGTTCTCGGGATAGCCATCGCTCTTCGGACCCGCCTTCGCACCATGCAGGTGTACGACAGTTCGCACTTCGGGCTTATCCGCCTCTGCGCCGTGAATATTGTGATCGATGGGCAAGAAATGCTTTTCCGGCAGCTCGTTGACCCACTCCACCAATAAGCCTTGGCCACTCCGCGTCTCAAAAATCGGCCCCGGTGCCGACGATGCATAGCCCCATTGCCGAGTAGGTTTCAAATCGCGATGCACCTTCGCCTCAAACTGGCGCATCGCGACGCGATAATAAGGAAGCAGAACAGCGGGATTATCCGGGCTAGGTCGATGGGCGATTGGCTGAATCGTCTCCGGCACCGGCAGCGGATCAACAAATTGAGCAAGCGAGTTGGCGTTTAGTTGTTTGCGAAGTGTGGCGGGAGCGGGGTGGGACGTAGGCTGAACGGCGTTCTGACCCATGCCGCGGCGCAAGGCCAGCGCCATCGAAATCAGTCCGCCTTGCGCAAGAAATCCTCGTCGCGTGATCGTCAGGCGGTTAACTCCAGCGCATGAGCAGCGGAAAGAATGGAGCCGACGATCAGACTTGAACTGATGACCTGCCGATTACGAATCGGCTGCTCTACCAACTGAGCTACGTCGGCCTGCTTCCGATTCTAAGGTCCGTCTCGATTTCCTGCAATGATTGCGCAATATGATTCTCCGCAACAACCTGCAAGAACGAGCACGCCTTACGCGGCCTGTGCCATCGCTTTGTACTCTTCATCGGATTGCGACGGCAGCAGCACCCACAGCGTGTAGATGCCGAGCGCTGTACCAAGCGGGATGCGCAACAAAGCCACGAAGCCAGCGACCAGCGCAAATGTTCGCGCCCAGTCCTCACGCTGCAGCAAACCCCAGCCGGTAAAGAAGCCGGTCGCTGCGATCGCTAGAATCAACCATCCGACACACGTAAGCAACGGCCGCAGCCACACTGTAAACTCAGGCGATGGACCGTTGTGAATGTGGAACGCGCCGCCAAAGATCGTCTGCGCCACGATCAGCAGCACCACTCCTGCGACGACGTACAACGCCGAGTAGGCCATCCAGAGAATGCCCAACAGACGCACGTGTTCACGAACCCGGCTGCGCCGTAGCTCAATGAGTCCCAGAACAGTTTTGCCGCAGCGCACACAGCGCGACGCACCGCCTAATAACTGCGCACCACACTGATCGCAAAACATCGTCTCTCCTTCCGAACTCACACTGTTATCCACAGTATTGTACGGACGCAGGCATTCAACAGTTCAAGAACAGTTCTGAGCTCCCAGTTCCTAGCCAGCAATCCTCGCCTTTAGTTTTACTGAGAACTGACAACTGATAACTGAAAACCACTGCCAAAACGAAAAGGCCACCCGGCAACTTGGGCGGCCTTTTCTTTCAAGGGAGAATAGTTCCAACGGAGGTTTCATCCATCAGAACTTTCTGCGGGAATCTTATGAGCCTTAAAACCACAGTGTCAAGCAAAATTTGCGACTTAAATAGTCCTGTTTTCAATAACTTGCAAGACTCGTCCACAAATCGGCAAACCACTCCAAAATGGCCTGAAATCCCTTCTATTCGATGCTAACAACCTTGAATTGAGGCACTTACCGCTCCGGAGGCAGCGGCCGCGGCTCCTCTTCCAGGTGCAGCGAGATGAATTCCACAGCCTCCCGACGGTCGAAAATCGAGTCGGGAAAAAGCCGTTTTATGAGCAGTCGCACTCCCCCAAACGCGATGCCCGCAACCAGCGCCAGCCCCACCACGATTCCGCAAAGAACGATCGCGTTGAACAAAAAGTTCGCCAGATTATCTTTCTTGCTCACGTAGGTATTTTCGTTCCACGTAACATCCGCGTCATAGCTGATCGCAGACATCAGTGATCGCGCCTGGCTTTTCGAAAGCGGCCCCGCCGCGATCACAATGATCGGCCCGGTGCGCGTGTCGAAAAACGGTCCCACATCAAGAATCGGCGTCACTCCCGGCTGTTGCGTGGTGACTTGATGCGACGCATCGATCTGCCGCAACCGGTCCGCGGCAATCTGCAACGTCGGATATTCGATCATCATCAAAGTCGCATCTCCGCCGTTCACCGCATACTTCCCAATCACCACTTCCGCGCCCGATTTAAAATCCACCATCGCGGTAGGCAGCGGCGATCCCACACGATCGAGCGCAACCGGACCCAGAACGTACTTGGTCGTATTTTTTTCCAGGCTCCTCTCCGATGTCGACCGCGGAAGCCGCGCTGGCAGCGAAGGCAGCTTATCTTTATTGTCCGCAGCCTCGGGCAATAATCCCGCCAATTGCCGCAGTTGTGCCGCTGACATCACGCTCATTTTGTCGAACACCGCATCGACCAGCACGTTCCCCTGATAGAAAAGCACGCGGTTATTCTGGAAAGCGGCCTGCCCGCCAATCGTCTCCTCGCCCATATCCTCGGAGCAGTAATAACTAAACGCGCCATAAGCGCCACTGGCATCTTCAAACAGCGCGGCTTTGATCGTCAGATTGCGGCCGTCGTCGCGAGTGTAGGAAGCCTTCTCCATCCGCACGAAGCCGTACTCCTTGAGGACGGCCGCATCGGTCGGGTCGGCGGAGGCGGGATCGGAACTGCGCGTCACTGCACCTTTCATTTGCCAACCTGAAAATTCAGTAGGAAGAACGGGAGAAGGGGTGGCAGGTGGTGAGGCAACCGAAGAACTTGAAACCGCAGAGGGCGAACCCGTGGAAACCGCACTCGGCTTGGACAGCTCGGAGGCGAAGACCGACGCAGGGAAAAGCAAAGCCGCAAGAACAACGAAAAAATATCGCAAAAATCTCATCCCGGAAAGGCACACTACACTACTTCATTAGACTACTGGCAGCCCAGGAAAGTTTCCAGCGGGATGGAGTGGAACGACCAGACGGACGAAAATTTGCGGATAGGTAAGCCGCTAGTGGAGCCAGCGAAGACTGGCGCGACCTACTTCTTCAGACTGGTATGGCTGGCCACGCACAGCCACTTTCCGTCCTGCAACACCCAGGTATCGGTAAAGCGCCCGAAATGCTCATAGGGCTTACCGCCATAAGTGCCCTTCGTATGATAATTCCCGATAACGACCGCGGTAGCTCCATACATTTCGACCTTCACATCATCGATACTCATGATGCTCGGCTGAAACTTGGGATCGGCGAAATCCGCCAGGAATCTTCCCCGGTCGGTGACTTCCCCATCCCATTCCGTATTGACGAACTTGTCGCCAATCATGCTCGCGACCGCTGTCGAGTCGCGTATAACCTGCGCCTGGTTCCACAGTCTCTCGAGCGCCACCAGTTTGGCTACATCCGGGGAAGAGGATGATTTGGAGGTTTGCGCCAAGGCGCTCAGCGTAACCAGAAGACAGCAAGCCGCCGCCTTGATGATGTTAATTCCACTCCACGGGCATGAGTTCGCAAGCATATTTTGAAGATAGACTGCGCCACAATAGCGTGGATCGCTGCTGGCCGCCTATCGAAAACAAGGTGGGAAAGTTACGAATGTCACGA
The DNA here is from genome assembly GCA_963822025.1 of uncultured Acidobacteriaceae bacterium. Taxonomy (GTDB): domain Bacteria; phylum Acidobacteriota; class Terriglobia; order Terriglobales; family Acidobacteriaceae; genus Acidiflorens. The sequence goes on from CAWGFW010000008.1 coordinate 454,876, forward strand.
GGATGAGATTCGCTTCTCTTCGGAGGAGAGCCTTACTGCCCTTCCGGCTTGTCGATCTTGCTCGCTACTTTAACGCCGCTCAGCCCGCTCGCATATTTCGATACGCCGCGATAAAGTGACTCGGCAATGCGCTGCCGGTGCTCCGCTGTCTCCATCTTGCGCTCGTCGGTGGGGTTCGACACGAAAGAAATCTCGGCCAGAATCGACGGCATATTCGCGCCAATCAGAACGATAAACGGAGCCTTCTTGATGCCGCGATTTCGTATGCCCGCGTTATCCAGCGACAACCCTCCGTAAAGCGATTGCTGCACGTCGCCGGCGAACTCGCGTGATTCTTCGATCTTTTCCTTGAGCGCGATCTTCTTCACCAGATCCTGCAGTTCGTGGATCGATTTCTCCGACACCGCGTTTTCGCGCGCCGCAACCTCGAGTGCCTCTGGCGATGATGTGAAATTCAGATAATACGTTTCCACGCCGCGCGCATCCGGATCGCGGCTCGAATTGGCGTGAATCGATATGAACAGATCCGCCCGCTCGCGGTTCGCAATCGCCGTGCGCGTCTCGAGCGGGATGAAGGTGTCGTCCTGCCTCGTGTAGATCACTTCGGCGCCAAGCCGCGTTTCCAGCAACCGGCCGAGCCGCTTGGCTACGTCAAGCACCACGTCTTTTTCGAGCAAACCGTTCGGACCAATCGTGCCTGTATCGTGCCCGCCGTGGCCGGGATCGATCACGATCTTGCCAATCTTTAAGCCGAGAGCGCGAATCAGCGAGCGATCGCCAGCCGCGGTAGGACGCGCCTCGCGCGTCACCTCACGCACGTCAGCCTGAAGATCGGCCGTGTCGGATGCCGTGGCCGCGCCTGCAGGCCGGGACTTTTTTCGACGCAGCGAAGACGATGATGCCGTCGCTGACGATGACGGCGAAAGCGATTTCACCGGCTTGACTTCGTCCGAGCCGGCAACGTTCAAATCGCCACCCGTCCTCGCTTCCGGCCGAATCTTTTCCGTCTCCAGCGTGGCAACCTCTGTTGGTGCGCGATCGTCCGCCTCGACAATTGTCTTCGGAATCTTGCGATTCGATCCCTTAACGGCAACCTGGGTCTTAACGACTCCTATGCCATTCATGGGCTTAGCCGGATCAGACGATTTTGAGTCATCGCTGGCAGTCTCGGCAGGTATATCCGTTTCAACTAGCCCCGGCTTAGTAAAACCGATCGCAACTTTTCCAGATCTCGGTTGCGCTTTCCGCGGCGCAGGTTTCGCTTCTCGTACCGGTGCAGCGGTTGACTCTGCCGCCTCATCATCCGATTCCGAAGAGGCAACAGTGTCCTCGGGCGCGGAACCATCCCTCACGCCAGCCGTTTTCGCCGCCAGCATCGTCCCACGCTTCTGTTTACCATGAATGTCGATGATGAGCCGATAAGGATCAGGCAGCAGGAAAGCGTCATAGCTCGACAAGTCGTCCACTTCGAGCACAACCCGCGTGCGTCCCGGCTTATACTCAGCCACGCGAATCTTCTTCAGGAAGCCATCGTCAACATCAAAGGTCTTGCCCACCAGCGTAGAAGCGAGTTTGGTGTCGCGCAGGTCGAAGAAAATGCGGTCAGGATGCGCGATGCGCTGCGAGTCGAACTTCACTTCCTGCTCAACGTCAATCGCGACCCGCGTGTAATCAGGCGTCGACCAATGGCGAACCCCAGTGACGCGCGGCAGCGCGTTGCGTCGAGCGTCAGCCGACCCGACAGTCGCACTAACAGAGCCTGAATCGGTCGCGTCATCAGAATTAGCGCTCGCCAGTGAAACCGCGTCGGCGCTAACGCTCGCTGCCGCGCCGCTTGAGCTGCTCCCACCGATATGTTTGCCAGCGGCCTGCGGCCGGCGCGCCTCTTTCTGTGCCAAATGTTCCTTGTTCGCCGCCTGGGCGTCGATCTCCTGCACCGCTGCGCGCGCATCATCCGCCAGTCGGTTGCGCGGATAGCGATGTAGGAAATCCGCAAACGCCGCGCGCGCCTCTGCCGGATCGTTGAGATCATCCTTATAGACCTCGCCGATAGTAAACAGCGCGTCAAAGCGATATTTGCTCCCCGGATATTCCTTGCGCAGGAAATGATATTGATCGATGGCGCCGCGGAGAATCTTGTCGTCGTCAAAGCGACGGCCCATCTCGACCATCAGTTCAGCCGTCGCCACCACACTGGGATCGGCCTTCGACGACGAGGGAGACCCCATGTAAACACGCCGGTACGAATTGATGACCTGCTGATATTCGTGCCGAGTGCGCTCTGCCGCAGGGCGCCCGTTCAAAGCCTCGCGCATGCGCTCCGCCCGTGCAAATTGCTGACGCGCCCACGTGTCATTGTGGCGGATTCGAGTCGAAGCCGAAGCTAGAGGAAGAGGAAGCAGGACGAGAAAAAGCGCGACGCCAAGGCGAACAGCGCGGCCGCCTCGAGTTAGGGTCGTAGACGCCTGGGTCTGCACTAAATTCCTGCCACAATCCAACCAGTACTAATTTGTGATCCCACTTATTACTCTGTCATCCTGAGCAAAGCGAAGAGCCTGCCCCGAGCTTGCCGAAGGGACGCACGCATTTTGCGCCTGCAATCGGCGAGTCCGTCTCCTACCGGAATGACAACCCAACCCACATCACAAAGTTGCTAAAGGCGGACACCTATTGCGTGTTGCTGATATAAAGCACGCCCCGGGCATCCCGTTCCATGTGCACGGGCTCATGAGTTTCGCGCGCGAACGGACTCCCGGTCGCACCACCACCCGAGTTCTCACTCACCCCGCCGCCGTTGTATAAGTCTGTGATTCGACGGACGTAATTCTGCGTCTCCCGAAAACGCGGCACTCCGGCGCTGCGCGCTACTGCTCCCGAACCAGCGTTATAAGCCGCCAAGCTTAGGCGAACGTCCCCGCCATAGCTATCCAATAGTTTTCTTAGATGCCGCACTCCCGCATCCACGTTTTGCGCCGGATCAAAAGGATTGGCCACATTGAGCGACCGCGCCGTAGAAGGCATCAACTGCATCAGCCCCATGGCTCCCTTGCGCGACACCGCATTCGGATTGAAATTAGATTCCACTTTTACCACCGACCGCACCAGGCTGGGATCCACATTGTGTCGAGCCGCCGCCGCGTCGATCGCGGCATCAATATCCTGCTGCGTAAAGGCACGGTTAAGATACTGATAATTCGGACCCTTGCCGTCGAGGTAATGATTAACCTCGGAGGCCGCCGACCGCGCCGCCCGCATCACCGCCCCGCTAGTCGGAACCGGCTTGAAACGATGCTCGGTCGAACTCCAATAAACTAAGGATGAGTGCGAAGAGGTACCGGCACTGAAGCTTCCGAACGTTCTCGAAGCCGAGGAATCGCCCCCAGTCGCCTCCCCGCTCGCATCATTTACATAGATTCTGCGGCCGGTTTCGTCGGTAGTTGAAGAGATCGCTCCCACCCGCGAAATCGTTGCATCGCCCAACGGAGCGCCAGATTGCGCGCCCGCCAGTGTCGCCGAAAATATAGAGAGAAAGGAGATCGCGGTTGAGCTAGCCATTAGCGCGATTTGCAGGCATCTTCGCATAGGTTCAGCCGGCCAAAAAAATGGGCCACAATGGCCGCCAAATTAAAGATCGGCCAAAAGACACACTTACTTTAGGGCCACCCTACCCGTGCACCTGCCAGAGAATCCAGAACCAGAGTACCCTCAGTATAGGGTGCGCGAAACCACCACGGCAATCTATCCAAAGGGAGTAGAACCACTGAAGTAATCTACGTAAGTGACTGAAATCACTTGATTTTATCCCTGAACCTACCGTTTCCATCGGGTAGGAGCCTGCCCTTGCAAAGCCAAACTGTACCCGGGCGGTTGATTTTGCATCAGGCGCCACCACCACGCATAGCATCTACAATGTCGTCTGCGTCTTCGATGAAACATTCATGAACTCCCAAGCCCTCCGCAAACTGTTCGACGATGTCCAGAAAAAGTCCCTCTCACCCGACGAAGCAGTCGAGCGCCTCCGTCACCTGCCCTTCGAGGATCTAGGCTTCGCGAAGCTCGACCACCATCGTGCCCTACGCCAAGGCATGCCCGAAGTGATCTTCGCTCAAGGTAAAACGCCCCGCCAGGTAGCCGAAATCTTCACCCGTCTGGCCGCCCATGGTGGCAACGTCCTCGCCACCCGCACCACAGAAGCGCACGCCGCCGCCGTAATCGCCGCGCTGGGCGACAATCGACCCAGTCCCGAATACCGTCCGCTCTCCCGCACCATCTCGCTCAAGCGCGATCGCAAACGCTACGGCAAGGGCGTCATCGCGGTCGTGTCCGCTGGAACCAGCGACATCCCAGTAGCCGAAGAAGCCGTAGTTACCGCCGAATTAATGGGCAACAACGTTCAGCACATCTACGACGTGGGAGTAGCTGGCATCCACCGCCTACTGGCCCATCGCGAAGCGCTAGCCAAAGCGCGCGTAATCATAGTCTGCGCTGGCATGGAAGGCGCTCTGCCGAGCGTCGTCGGAGGCCTCGTCGGAGTTCCAGTCATCGCCGTTCCCACCAGCATCGGCTACGGCGCAGCCTTCGAAGGCCTAGCCGCGTTGCTAGGAATGATGAACTCCTGCGCCTCCAACGTCAGCGTAGTAAATATCGATAACGGATTCGGCGCCGGCTACGTAGCGTCCTTAATTAACCGAAGATAGGCTCTCCGCTAAAAAGCCTGATTCAAGAGATTTTACCGAGAACTGACAACTGAGAGCTGACGGCCGTTTTTGTGGCAAAGTAATAGGGAATGCTCACCGCGAAAGACCCCCGCCTCGCCGGGCGCGTCGCGTTCACTCATCCCAACTTCGTCGCCTACACGCTCGCGCGTTTCTTCATCGTTCTCTCACTCGAGATGCAATCGGTCGCCGTCGGATGGCAGGTGTACGAAATCACCAGGCGCCCGCTCGACCTCGGCTACGTTGGCCTCGCCCAATTCGCTCCCGGCTTCGTGCTTTTTCTCTTCGCCGGGCATGCCGCCGATCTCTTCGATCGCCGCAAGCTGCTGATGGCTTGCTACGCGGGCTATGGTGTGTGTTCGGCTCTACTGCTCACCATTAGCTGGCGAGCTCCGCAATCGGTGCACCTGATCTACGGCGTTCTCGTTTTGGTTGGAGCCTGCCGCAGCTTCAGCTTTCCCGTCAGCCGCGCCATCCTCCCTCACCTTGTTCCTGAAGAGCATTTTGCGAACGCCGTCGCCTGGAATGCCAGCAGCTTTCAGATCGCAACCATCGCCGGCCCCGCCGCCGGAGGCATTGCCTACGCCCTATTCCACGGCCCCAAAGCCGTCTATGCGTTGGCCTTAAGCGTTTCGATCCTTTCGATCATGATGACTTTGCGCATCCATCCGCTGCCCGCATCACCAGTAGAGGCTGCCGAGGTGGTCGCCGAAAAAGCAACCATCAGCCTGCGCACCGTCCTCGCCGGCTTTCGTTTTATCTTTGAGAAAAGAGTGATCCTGGGCTCAATCTCGCTCGACATGTTCGCCGTCCTCTTAGGCGGAGCGGTAGCCCTGCTCCCCGTCTACGCCAGAGAAATCTTGCACACCGGCCCCTGGGGACTCGGCCTGCTGCGCAGCGCTCCCGGAGTCGGCGCCGCCCTGACCGCGATCGCGGTCGCGCACTATCCCATCCGCCGCCACGCCGGCATCGCCATGCTGTCGTGCGTAGCCGCTTTCGGAGTCTTTACCATCGCCTTCGGAATCTCCCACAGCCTCATCCTCTCGTTGATCGCGCTCTTCCTCACCGGAGCCGCCGACATGGTCAGCGTAATCATTCGCGCCACGCTGATTCAGGTCGCAACTCCCGACGAAATGCGCGGCCGCGTCAATGCCGTAGACATGCTCTTCATAGGAGTCTCGAACGAATTAGGAGAATTCGAATCCGGCCTCACCGCCCAATGGTTCGGCACCGTCCCTGCGGTGATCGTAGGAGGAGTTGGCACGCTAGTAGTGATTGCGACGTGGGCGTGGATCTTTCCAGAATTGCGCAAAGCAGACGAACTGACGGTGGCCGAGCTGATGCCGAAATAAATCGAGCTGCGTTCGTGTGGAACGGACACTCCCGTCCGCTGCTGTTGACCTGGATCTTGGATTTGCGATGGAGAAATTCGCCAAGGTGCCATTCCCGTGCCCATCACATGAAGGATCAGGCACCCCGGCCATTTGTTTCACTTACTGAACCGTGAAGCTAACCGAACTCGAAGCTGTGTTGTCGAAGCTGTCGACCACCACGAATGAGGCGGTGTGCGCTCCCGCGGCGAGGGTCGCCTTTACTTTCAGTTGATCCTCGAGGTCCTGACCTACTTTCTTGCCGTCGATCCACAATTCCATTCTTTTTGCGATTCCGTTAAAAGCATTCCCGGCGCCCTTAAACGTGAAGGGACTGCTCACGGTCTCGCTATTAGATGGAGCGCAAATATGCACACTTAGCTTATTCGCCGGAGGGGGCGTGCAATTCACCGATGCATTGGTGTTGCGCAACACGTTGGCGCCTCCGTCGTCATTGAAGTACAACGTCCATGCCATACCGACATCGTGCCGCCCATCCAGATCGAGATCGCGAATAAAGGGGAAGAACTCACTGTCTCCATAGGATGGCGTATTCACCATGGGCTTAAAGGTCCCGTTTCCGTTGCCCAGCATGTAAGCTCCAATCGGACCGCCCCTGAAATTTCCGCCAGCTAGAAAAATATCGAATTTGAAGTCGCCATTCAGATCGCCGCCCGCCACGTAAAGTGGTGGATCTTCTCCCCCGTCGTTGATCAGGTTCTGATTCTCGACGTACAACTCATTGTTGGCGTAGCGCAGCGAATAGATATAAGCATCATTCGAACCAGCGCCCAGATCGACCACCGCCAGTGCTGCCAATGTTTGTACGCGATCGTTGTAGAAATCGCCCACCGCTAACGACTCCACATTGCTCAGCGGCGCCACGATTAGATTCGAGAATCCACCCTGGCCGTTCCCCAGAAACAATCCGACATCGTCCTGCGACGCGAACACAACGTCTTGCAGTCCGTCAGCGTTGAAGTCTCCCGCCACCACCGTATTGCCGCCATAGTATTCCGTGTCCGACAAAGTAAATGTGCCGTCGCCGTTGCCCAGGAAAACCCACGTCATATAGCTGACGCCATCCGATACGACGATATCCGGCTTGTGATCACCATTGAAATCCGCCAGCGCAATGCTTGCCGCATTTCCCGAAACCGTGAGATTCGTTCCCTGGGTAAATGTTCCGTTGCCATTGCCCAACAGAATCGTCACCACTCCGGACGTTTGATAAGGAGCGCTGGCAATTGCGAGATCGAGTTTTCCATCGCCGTTGAAGTCCGCGGCAAACACCTGTCCGAGATTCTGCGCGAGCGGCTGATTCACGGGCGCCGCATACTGGTCGTGTCCCAGCCCTTTGTAGAACGACAAACTCGAAGTGTTGACCGTCACCAGGTCAAGTATGCCGTCGTTGTTGAAATCGCCCGACACAATGCCGCTGCTGGTTGTGTCGCCCGAGGCGATTTCAAACTGGGTGAAGGTAACCGCCGCGCTTGCTTCCACCGATACGACGGCCAACATGAAAGAAGCCGCGAGCGCCGAGAAAGCCGCCGATAAAATGACTACCCCCGCTCGACCTATAATTTGAGAAACAAAACGTTTGAACGAAGGAATAAGTTTGAGAGACTGAAGCGAAGCCGAGCCCGCCGCATGCTCTCCCGCAGATGGGCGAGTGCTGTCACAACCACACATACTGGACCTCCTAGTGACCGAAATGGATGCACTGGGAATTGTGTTGGTTGTGACCTGACCCGCTAGCTACAGCATGAACCTGAGATTGCAAGGTGGATTCTTAAGAGAAGTGGCTGCTCCTCCAAGCAAAACAGCCACGATTGTCTACAGCAATCACGAAGCGACGCCACAAAAAGCCGGCCGAAGGCGGCTTTCGTTTCGTAGTCCCGCTCGGAGTCGTCACTTCATCGACGAATCATACTTCGACAATGCGTCGCCGCCCAATGCAGGCGCTACAAAGTTACCTGGCCGTAAACGTAACCGAACTCGAAGTGTAGTTATCGAAGGTGTCGTTGGAAGAAGCGCGCAGCCTACAGGAAGGAGCGTCACGCCCTAGAGAAAGGACCCGAGATTCACCGGCTAGTTCTTGTGGCGGCGCTCACAGTGGCAAATTGGCGGCCGAGAATCGCACCATGAGTTGCTCGTTCTGCTGCTACAATTTTTGGTTCCAGTGGTCTCTCTCATCGAGGTGCCTTCATGCCGGAAACCCTACAGCTCGCAACTCCCACGCCACTCACCACTCTCACCGAGGACGAAATTCTCTTTCGCGACAGCGTCCGCCAGTTCGCCGAAGACAAAATTCGTCCCCTGGCCAAAGAGATGGATGAAAAAGGCGCCTTCGACCACGCCCTGCTCGACCAGTTTTTTCAACTGGGATTAATGGGCATCGAGATTCCCGAACAATATGGCGGCGCTGGCGGCAAGTTCTTCGAAGCGATCCTGGCTGTAGAAGAATTTTCGCGCGCCGATGCCTCCGCCGGCGTTATTGTCGACGTTCAAAATACCTTGGTGGCGAATGCGATCCTGCGTTGGGCCACTGAAGACCAGAAGAAACGCTACCTCCCGAAGATGGCCGCCGACACCGTGGGCGCCTATGCATTAAGCGAAGCCGGGTCCGGCTCAGATGCATTCGCCCTGCAAACTAAAGCTGAACTCAAAGGCAGCGACTACGTTCTCAACGGCCGCAAGCTCTGGATCACGAACGGCAAGGAAGCCGGATTCTTCATTCTCTTCGCCACCGTCGACGCGTCGAAAGGATATAAGGGCATCACTGCGTTTCTGATCGAAAAGAATTTCCCCGGATTCTCCGTCGGCAAGAAAGAAGACAAATTAGGCATTCGCGCGTCATCGACCTGCGAACTGATTCTCGAAGATTGTCGCGTACCCAAAGAAAATGTGTTGGGCGAGGTCGGCAAAGGCTACAAAATCGCCATCGAGACACTGAACGAGGGCCGCATAGGAATCGGCGCGCAGATGCTCGGCGTAGCGCGAGGGGCATGGGAATACGCCGCAAAATACGCGCAGGAGCGCACCGCGTTCGGCAAACCCATCGCCGAATTTCAAGGCATACAGTTCCAGATCGCGCAGATGGCGACCGAGATCGAAGCCGCGCGTTTCATGGTCTATAACGCAGCCCGTATGAAAGACGCAGGCATGAATTTCGTCAAAGAAGCCGCCATGACCAAGCTCTTCACCTCGCAGGTGGCCGAGCGCGTGACCTCATTAGCCATCGAAATCTATGGCGGCTACGGCTTCACCAAAGATTATCCCGTTGAAAAATATTGGCGCGACGCGAAAATCGGAAAAATCTACGAAGGCACGTCAAACATGCAGCTCGCCACCATTGCAAAATTGGTGATGCCGAAATAAACGGCGTAGCAACGCGTAGTATCATTTTCCCTAGCGTTTGGCGGTATGATCGTTGCTCGCAGTGAATTGACGAAACGAGCAATGTAGCGTCGCATGGCCATCTTTTCCCCAGATGCAACTACGCTGATAGCGGCAGCCGAGTCGGCGAGCGGAGGCGCCGAACTCTCTCGCGAGGCGGCTTGCGAATTGCTGCGAGCCGACGACGAGGCATTGCCCGCCCTGCTCTCCGCCGCACAAGCCGCTCGCGCCAAATTCAAGCCGCCGGTCATCACTTATTCGCGCAAAGTCTTTCTACCCCTGACCAATCTGTGCCGCGATTATTGCGGCTACTGCGTCTTCCGCCGCGATCCCGCGCAGCCCGGCGCGCACACCATGGCGCCCGATGAGGTGATGGAAGTCGTGCGAGCCGGCGAGCGCAGGGGATGCACCGAAGCATTATTCAGCCTCGGCGATAAGCCCGAACTGCTGTTTCCCGAGATGCGCGAAACCCTGCGACACTTGGGATACAAATCGACGCTGCATTATCTCGAAGCAATGTGCGAAAAAGTTCTGCGCGAATCGAGCCTGCTTCCGCATCCGAATCCCGGCCTGATGAGCGCCGCATGGCTCGAGCGTTTGTCTCGCGTGGCTCCGAGCATGGGCCTGATGCTCGAAACGACCAGCACGCGCCTGCTGGCGAAAAACGCCGCGCACGATAACGCTCCCGACAAAGATCCAGCAAAGCGTTTGCGCGTGATTGAAGATGCAGGCCGCCAACAGATTCCCTTCACCACCGGCATTCTCATCGGCATCGGCGAGACGCTCGAAGAGCGCGTAGACACGCTGATCGCCATCCGCGACATGCACGCCCGATACGGCCACATTCAAGAAGTGATCGTGCAGAACTTCCGCGCCAAGGCTGGAACGCCAATGGCGCACTGGCCGGAACCTGGCCGCGCCGACATGCTGCGTACGCTGGCCGTTGCGCGCCTCTTGATGCCGCAGATGAATATTCAGGCGCCCCCGAATCTTTCCGATCCGCACTATGCCGACTTGCTCGATGCCGGAATCAATGACTGGGGAGGAATCTCACCGCTGACGCCAGATTTTATCAATCCAGAAAAGCCGTGGCCGCATCTGGAAGAATTACAACGCCGCACCGAGGCGAAAGGATTCCAGTTGCGCCAGAGACTGCCTGTATACCCCGAATTCGCAAGAACGCTCACAACGGCGTTCCCGCGACAGTCCGCCACGCACAGCGATCTGCTGGCCGAGCGCATCGACGCCGCAGCCGACCCCGATGGGTATGCTCGGAGGGCGGCATGATCACCGTTCTCAGCGGCGGCACCGGCGGCGCCAAGTTTGTCGATGGCCTGCGCAAGATCGTGCCCCCCGAAGAGCTGACCGTCATCGTAAACACCGGCGACGACATGTTGTGGTGGGGACTCTACGTTTCGCCCGACATCGATTCCATTACTTACATGCTGGCCGGCAAACTCAGCCTGGAGCGCGGCTGGGGCGTGAAAGGCGATACTTTTTTCTGCCTTCAGGCCATGGGGCAGATGGGGCAACCAACATGGTTCCACGTCGGCGATCGTGACCTGGCCACGCACATTTTTCGCACAAAGCTGCTTGCCGACGGCAAGACGCTCACTGAGGCCACATCCGAGATTGCGTCCGGCCTCGGAATCAAGGCAAGCGTTTTGCCCATGAGCAATTCGCGCGTCGAGACGCGCGTCCTGACTCCCATTGGAGACTTGAGCTTTCAAGAATATTTTGTGCAGCGCTGGTATCAGGATCCCGTGCAATCTGTGCGCTTCGCTGGCGCCTCCGAAGCCGAACCAGCTCCCGGAGTGGTCGAGGCGATTCGCTCGGCGGATCTGGTCCTGCTCGCGCCCAGTAATCCCGTGACCAGCATCGGGCCGATTCTCGCCGTCCCAGGAATTCGCGAAGCGCTGCGTGAAAGTCGCGCGCGCATCGCGGCGGTCAGCCCAATTGTCGCCGGAGCCGCCGTAAACGGACCCGCTGGCATACTCATGGCCGCGCAAGGCTTCGCCGTTTCCATCGCAGGCGTCGCGGATTTTTATCAAGACTTCCTCGATCTGCTGGTAGTTGACGCCGAAGACGCCGCGTCTGCGGAAGAGCTAGGCAAAATCGGCTTGCGCGTCCATTGCACTTCCACCATCATGCGCAAACCAGAAGATCGAGTCGCATTGGCCAAGAGCGTGCTGGAGGCTGCGCTGCAACCTCCATCCGCCAAGTCGACGTTGGAGCGCGCATGATCCTCGTCCCGATAAAAAATCTCGTCGACGCCAAACAGCGCCTGTCTTCGATTCTCACTCCCGAAGAACGCTTCGCTCTGGCGCAGGCCATGTGTGAGGACGTGCTGCAAGCACTAGCGCATTGGCGGAGTCGACCTCCCGTTGCAGTGGTGACGAGCGATCAATTTGCGCGCGACCTAGCTGAGCGTTTGCATTTCGACGTCATCGCCGACGACAACTCCGGAGAAACAAACGCCATCGAAATGGCAACTCGCGCTTGCAAAGAGCGTGGAGCAACGAGCACGCTGGTGGTCCCTGCGGATATCCCTTTGATCGACGCTGCAGAATTGCAAAAGATCGTCGACTGCGCTCCGCCTGCTGGCGCCGTCCTGGTTCCGGATGCGGCTGGCCGCGGCACCAATGCAGCCTGGCGGTCTCCGGCGGATTTGTTTCCGCTACGCTTCGGCAACGACAGCTTTTTGCCGCACCATGCCGCGGCGAAGGCTACTGGCTTTCCTTGTGTCGTGATCGACTGCCCAAGCATTGCACGCGACGTCGATCGTCCCGAAGACCTTCGCGAACTGGCCGCAGTCAGCGGGGAACGACGATCGCAGAAGCTGGTGCGCAGTTGGAATCTTGTTGGCCGTGACCGGATTTATGGGCTCGCAAGTCGGTAAGTCCGCGGAGGGCGAGATTCGTATTCTCCCAATCGCCGTCAGTGGCGACATCCGCGCCGGTGAATCGTTGAGTGCGCGGCTGCTGGCCGCGGCGCGAAATGCGCGGCTAAGCTTTGAGGACGGCGACATTCTGGTGGTGAAGCACAAGATTGTTTCCAAGGCCGAAGGCGCACTCGTGGCGTTGCACAAAATCGAGCCGTCGAAGGCGTCGCGGAAATGGGCTCACCGTTACGGACTGGACGCGCGCGTCAGTGAATTGGCATTGCGCGAAAGCGTGCGGATCGTACGCCGAAAGCGCGGCGTGCTGATTACCGAGACGAAGCACGGATTCGTTTGCGCAAACAGCGGTATCGATGTATCCAATGTGGATGGCGGCAAGCACGCTGTCTTGCTGCCGGTAAACCCAGATCGTTCCGCAGCGCGTCTGCGGCGCGAGTTGAAGAAAGAACTGGGGATTGAAATTGCCGTCATTGTCACCGACAGCTTCGGTCGTCCCTGGCGCGAGGGTTTGACCGAAGTTGCAATTGGCGTTGCCGGGATGCGGCCGCTAGTTGATTATCGCGGACGCCGCGATGCCCACGGCTACTCGTTGCACGCAACGATCGAGGCGGTGGCCGATGAACTGGCTTGTGCGGCGGGTCTCGTCTGCGGCAAGTTGGCCGGCACGCCCGCGTGTATTATTCGTGGCTATGCTTACCAGCGCGGAAGCGGCGGAGCGCGGGCTCTGATCCGGTCCGCGAAGAATGATCTTTTTCGATGAACGTCTGATAGAAGTGAAGGAGAATGCTATGAACTGGCCAGCTTCGCAGCTCGAACAATTCCACACGCTGACCTGGGACGAGATCGCTCCGCAAACTTCGCCGCCGATTCGCAGCGCATTAGAACACGTGTTGGAAACGCAAGACGGCGCCTGCCTGACGGACGAAGAGCGCTATGCCTTGGCGAATTGCGGCATGCCGAACGGCATCGGGTCACACGGCAATGAGTTGAACTGCAGTCGCGCAGACTTGCTCGCCTTGCTCGTAGCCGCAAACACGCTGCGCCGCGACTTGGTCGGCAATATCGTCAGCTACGTGGTGAATCGCAATATCAATTTCACCAATATTTGTTTTGTGGGATGCAAGTTTTGCGCCTTCAGCCGAGGTCCGCGTGAGGCCGACTCCTATTTTCATTCGCTCGAAGACATGGGACGCAAGAGTAAAGAAGCGTGGGAACTCGGAGCGACTGAAGTCTGCATCCAGGGCGGCCTGCCGCATGGTCTGCCTCCGTTCTATTACCGCGATATTTTGCGCGCCGTAAAAAATGCTGTGCCGTCCATGCACATTCACGCCTTCTCTCCGATGGAAATTGTCTATGGCGTGGAGTTGACCGGCATGACGCTGCGCGACTATCTCACGATGCTGCGCGATAACGGACTCGACACATTGCCGGGCACGGCCGCCGAGATTCTGGATGACGAGGTGCGTCACGTTCTTTCGCGCAATAAGCTTTCTTCCGCGCAATGGCAAGAGGTGATTCGCACAGCGCATGCCTGCGGAATTCGCAGCACCTCGACCCTGATGTACGGCCACAGGGAAACGCCAGATCACTGGGTGCGGCAGTTGAATCTCTTCCGCCAGATTCAGGACGAAACCGGCGGATTCACCGAATTCGTGCCGCTTGGCTTTGTGCATCAGAATACGCTTTTATTCCAGCAGGGATTGGCGCGCAGCGGGCCCACGCTGGCTGAACATCTCAAAATCCATGCACTCGCCCGAATCTTGCTCGCCGGCTCGATCGATAACATCCAGGTCTCATGGGTGAAGTTAAATCGCGAACTGTCCCAGCTTTGCCTCCACGCCGGCGCCAACGACTACGGCGGAACTCTGATGGAAGAAAATATTTCGCGTGAGGCCGGAGCCACCGCCGGACAGTACACCAGTCCCGAAGATTTTCAGTCGTTGATCCTCGAGATAGGCCGCATCCCCGCCGAGCGCAACACAAAATATTCACGCATGAAAATCAAGCTCCCGGTCGCACCAGTTTGCTGGGAAGCTTCATCTGATCTTTCGTCTCACCCCTTCGCGCCGGAGTTTGCGTGAGCCGAGCGATCGCCATTATCGGAGGCACCGGCCCCGCCGGCACAGGCCTGGCGCTGCGGTGGGCGCGGGCGGGAGAAACTGTGATCATCGGCTCGCGTGATTCGGCTCGCGCCGAGCAGACCGCAGAGGCGATTCGCAAACGTGTTGGTGCGAATGCTCAGGTTTCCGGGATGCAAAATTCCGCCGCCTGCGCCGCCTGCGATCTCCTCGTGCTCACCGTTCCGTTTGATGGTCAGGCCGCGCTGCTCAAAGAATTAAAGCCGGCGATCCGCGCAGGGAGCATCCTGATCGACGCCACCGTCCCCCTCGCCGCAAGCGTCGGCGGCCGCGCCAGCCGCACCCTCGGCGTGTGGCAAGGTTCGGCGGCGCAACAGACAGCGGAGTTAGTTCCCAAAGGAGTTTCCGTCGCGGCGGCATTTCAGAACGTCTCGGCCGACGTGCTCAATAGCAACCTCGACGGCGTCGTCGAGTGCGACGTGATCGTGTGCAGCGACGATCCGAATGCCACCCAAGTCGCGATGGAACTCGCAGCAAAAATTCCGCGCATCCGCGCCATCGACGGCGGCAAGTTAGAGAATGCCCGCATCATCGAGCAAATCACCGCGCTGCTGATCGGCCTCAACATTCGCCACAAAGGCCACGGTGGAATAAGGATCACCGGCTTGCCCGACGCCGCCTACAAAACTCTCACTGCACAGTAGAATGCCAATCGTGGTACGCCATGACTGCTGCTTCCAACGACGCACGGGCTATCGAAAGACCAGCCATCGAATTTGATCATGCTTCCTTCCGCCTCAATGGACGCTCGCTGCTCGAAGACCTCGTACTCTCTGTGAAGCGGGGTGAAACCATCGTGCTGCTCGGCCGCAGCGGATCGGGCAAGACAACCACCTTAAAACTTATCAACCGTTTGCTGTCGCCTACCGCGGGCGAAGTGCTAGTGAACGGACGACGCACCACTGAGTGGGATCCGATCCAATTGCGGCGCAGCATCGGCTACGTCATGCAGGACGGCGGCCTGTTCCCGCACTTCACCGTCGAGCGCAATATTGCCCTCGTGCCGCGAATCGAAAACTGGTCGCAGTCACGCGTCGAAGCGCGCGTGCGCGAGTTGCTGGCCACGGTTGGACTGAACGAAGAACTGGCAGCGCGATATCCCAGTCAACTCTCTGGCGGTCAACGGCAACGTGTGGGCGTTGCACGCGCGCTCGCGGCCGATCCTCCCATTCTGCTTCTCGACGAAGCCTTCGGCGCGCTCGATCCGATCACCAGATCGGAGATGCAAAAAGAGTTTCGCATTCTGCAGCAACGCATGCGGAAGGCAGTCATATTCGTTACTCACGATTTGCGGGAAGCGCTGCTGCTGGCGGATCGTATTGCTCTGATGGAGGAGGGACGCCTCGTCGTCGATCTCCCTGTCATAGAGTTTTCACGTTCGCAAGATCCTCTGGTGCGAGCCTATATGGAAGCCTTCTCCGGATTGCCAGATACCAAAGTCACGACGTGATCGAGAGGTGAGGGGAATGAATTTCCTGCAGTTCATGATGGCGAATCGCCAGCAAGTGGTCGAGCTGACCATCGAGCACATCACGCTCGCGGGCGTCGCCACGCTGTTCGCGGCGCTGGTCGGGATCCCACTGGGCATCCTGATCACGCGCGTTCCACAGCTCAGCAAGCCGGTGCTCGGCGGCGCGAATATTATTCAAACCATCCCCAGCCTCGCCTTGTTCGGCTTTCTTCTTCCAGCGCCTTGGATTGGCGCGCGCGCCGGCCGTCTCGCGATCCTTGCGCTCGCGCTCTACGCATTGCTGCCGCTCATTCGCAATACCTATGCCGGCATTCGCGGCGTCGATCCATCGGTAGTTGAGGCGGGGCGCGCCATGGGATTGACCGACCGCCAATTGCTTTTTCAGGTAGAGTTGCCGCTGGCCTCGGGCGTGATCGTTGCCGGAGTCAGAATCGCAACCGTGCTCTCCATTGGCCTGGCCACGATCGCGGCCGCGATCGGCGCGGGCGGGTTGGGAGAATTTATTTTTCGCGGACTCGCCATGGTGAACAACCAGGTGATTCTCGCGGGTGCAATTCCAGCGGCGCTGCTCGCCCTCCTTGCCGACTTTGCACTCGGACAGCTAGAGCGACGGCTGGGTTCATTGCGTTCGAAATCGTAGGCTCGTGCGGACGACAAATCTGCGCTCGCCACGGAAAAAACCATGAACCACCAAGGACACGATGTATCACGAAGGTTCGGTCTGGCGCTGATTCTGCTTGTCGTGCCGTTGTTAGCGATCCCAGGGTGCACGCGGCCGAGCAATCGCATTGTGGTGGGCTCCAAGAACTTTACCGAGCAAGTGATTCTCGGAGAGCTCTTCGCGCAGATCATCGAAGCGCGGACGCACCTGCCCGTCGAGCGCCGCTTTTATCTCGCGGGCACCTTCATCTGCCAGCAGGCGATTCTCGCGGGACGAATCGACATCTATCCCGAATACACGGGCACGGCGCTGACTGCCGTTCTCAAACAGCAGCCCAGCGGCGACAAGCAGGAAATTTATCAGCGTGTGAAGCAAGCCTACGCAAACAAATTCGGCCTCACCGTCGGACCGCCGCTCGGATTTGACGACACCTTCGCCATGGTCATTCGCGGCGATGATGCGCGCCGCTTGCATCTGCAAACGCTGTCGCAAGCCGCCCAATTCACTCCCCAGTGGCGCGCCGGATTCGGCTACGAATTCATGGAGCGTCCCGACGGATACAAGGGCCTGGTGGCAAGCTATCGTCTGCGCTTCGCGGCGCCGCCGCGCATCATGGATCTCGGGCTGATCACGCGCGCTCTCAAAGAGCACCAGGTCGATATCATTGCCGGGAATAACACCGACGGCCTGATTCCGGCGCTCGACCTGTTTGTGCTGCAGGATGACCATCATTACTTTCCTCCCTACGAAGCGGTCGCCGTCATGCGCGGAGAAATGCTGAAGCAGCACCCGGAAGTTGGTTCGGCTCTGGACGCGTTGGCGGGAGCAATCTCCGACGAAGACATGCGGCGACTAAATTATTCCGTCGATGGACAGCATCGCGACCCGACTGCGGTGGTAAGGGAGCTTCTGCAACAGCGCGGCCTGGTCAACTAGATTTTCACTTACGAGGCGCGCCGCCGGCAGAGATCGGTCACGGTGTCTAAAGCGTCTCTGACAATGAAGGTGACCGCATCATGTACAGCGCTTTCGGAAAGTTCGGTGGACTTGCCCACCAGATTCATAGCCATGCGAATCCGCGTGCCGCCTTTGAGATCCGGCCCGAATGAGACGTTCTGTTCGGCGGTAATGCCCAGGGCATGATTGAGCAGGCTGACCGCGCGCGGCGGACTGATGGAAGTTACGACTGCGGAGATCGTGGCCGAGACCGGCTTAACGATGACGTATCGTATGCGGCTGCCAACCTCCCACGGCTGGCCTTCGATCCACGAAGCTTCGTTGTAAATTCCGCGATGAAGCAGGCGCTCAAGATCCTGAAAAGCCTTGAACGCCGCATCGACTGGAACCGGGACCGTAACGGAATACTCGACACGGGGCAGCATGCGAAACACCCCACTAGTGCGCCGATTATGCGCCGATTCCGAGCGGCAGACAAGCGGCGACGCTCGCCCGCTCCAGCTCGAGCAGCTTGCGCTTGATGTGGAGGCCGCCGCCATAGCCGCACAAAGATCCACTCGACGCAATCACGCGATGGCAGGGGACGACAATGGCCACGGGATTCCGGTTGTTCGACATGCCGACGGCGCGGAATGCGTGCGGATGGCCAATCGCCTCAGCCAGGTCGCGATAGCTGCGCGTCTCGCCGTAAGGAATTTCAAGCAGCGCATTCCAACATGCGAGTTGAAAGTCGGTCCCGCGAAGGTCAAGTGCGAAGGTGAACTCGCGTCGCTCGCCCGCGAAGTATTCGTCGAGTTCGCGAAGATAGGACGCGAGGGCTGATTTAGATTCCTGCAAAGTCGTGCCCGACCGCAGCTTCTGCATGCGAGCTTCGAATTCGAGTCGCACCAGGCCCTTAGCGGAAGCAGCCAGGAAAAGCGGCCCGACCGGTGACGGTGTGCGAGTGCAGGACAAAGTTTCCATAACTCGTGGAGGATAACACGAGGCGGGCCGCGATCGCTGTGGAAGAAACGTTTCCATGTCTGAGAGAAAAAAAGCCTCCCGCTTTCACGGGAGGCTTCCAGGGGGAGGGTACTGCTTGTTGTTACTACTTCTGCTGCGGTTGATCCTGCGGCGCTGCGCCTGTCGAAGCTAACTGCTCCAGATTATTCTTCAGGAGGCTCACTTCAACGCGCCCGCCAGTGATGCGCTTCGGCTTGGCTTCGCCTTCAGCGGTGGTCGTCGGCGCCGGGGCGTTGCCCATGCCGACTAGATAAATGCGATAAACCGGAATGTCATGGTTCAGCACGAGATATCGGACAACCGACTCGGCCATCTTCTGCGAAGTGGCGATCGCTACCTGTCCATGACCCGAGGAAAAGCCTTGCACCTCGACGACATAACCATGCTGACCCTTCAGAGGCGTGGCCATTTCATCGAGAGCGTTCTTGGCGTTCTCGCTCAGCACTGTCTGGCCCGGCCTGAAGCGGATTTCGGTCTGCGTCGCCGGCTGATACTGGTCGATGTTGGTGACCACCTGCTCAACCGTGGTTATACGGGTGTTGGCTTGCTGTGCCGTCTGCTGCGCGGCCTGCGCCTTATTGCCGGCGTCGACTGCATGCTGATCAGCTTCGTTGGCCTTGGCCGAGGCCAGTTGAATTCCCTGTTGCGCTCGCGCATCGGTATCTTTGATCGCCTTGCTGTTCGCGGCGGTCAGTTCATCGAGTTCGTTGATGCGGTCGCGGATCGGTTGCGTCTGGCGCGCAACATATTTCTTGCGCGCAAACGGATTCACGCGCCCCCAGAAACCTTCGCGAGTTTCCGGCTGCAGCGGCTCTTTGCCGGTGGCCGCAGTTGGCTGCGTGGAGGACGACGACTGGGTCGAGCTCGACGACGACTGCGCCGCGGGCTGGGTCTGGGCGTTGGAATTATTATCCTGGGCGAATGCTGGCACGGCCAATACCACCGCCAGCACTAAAGCGAAGATGGTGCGGTTTTTCATTTTCAACTTCCTCCAAGTAGGAGCCGAAATCGCTCCTGGCGCCTCGCGGCGTTATCTCTTAATGGCGTCGTTTTCAATTCCAGATGCATAACTTCGGAGGCAACAGCCGACGCAATGGTTGCCTCAAAAAACGTCTTCCGACAAGCCGCCCGGGTCGCGGGCCTATCTTTCTATTAACAGTTTAGGTGCCAAATGACAGAGTGCCCGCCATTGAATGCAAGTGCTTTATTTTCATATATATTGTACTTGATCGCTACCA
Organism: uncultured Acidobacteriaceae bacterium; assembly: GCA_963822025.1. Classification (GTDB taxonomy): domain Bacteria; phylum Acidobacteriota; class Terriglobia; order Terriglobales; family Acidobacteriaceae; genus Acidiflorens. The sequence continues at coordinate 474,726 of CAWGFW010000008.1, forward strand.
ACAGAGCACATCCGCACGACGGTAATTTTGGCAGCCGCTGATATAAAAACTGCGTGCACCGGCATCGCCTTCGAAGATTCTAGAAAAAACCTCAAAAAAAGAAGAACGAAAGTGGCGCCAGATTCATCCACCAATTTATGCGACGATTCAATCCGAAATGGCTACAGGCTACCGAGTTTCCAGTTCTGTTGGCCGCGCTCTTCTTGGTACCCTTGGCCTACACCAGCTCGGCTCACGCCGAAAAAACTCCTCTCGATCTTTCAAAACTGAAAGCGCCGGCAGGATTTCACATCTCGGTTTTTGCCGACGACATTGACGGCGCGCGCATGCTGACCTTCACTCCAGGCGGCGTCCTCCTGGTCAGCGAATCGGGTGCGGGCAAAGTGGTCGCACTTCCCGACCCAAAACATACCGGCAAAGCCGCGCGGACAGTGACTGTTCTCAGCGGGTTAAACGAACCGCACGGGATGGCGTTTTACGAAGGCAAGTTCTACGTCGCCGAGAATGACAAGGTTCGCAGCTACGACTGGGACGAAGCCAATCTGAAGGCGACCAATCCGAAGACGCTCGCCGACCTGCCGACGGGCGGCGGCCACTCCACGCGCAGCATCGTGTTTCATGGTGGCAAGATGTACATCTCGGCCGGATCAAGCTGCAACGTCTGCATCGAGAAAGATCCGCGCCGAGCGACGGTTATGGAATTCAATCCCGACGGCACCGGCATGAGGATTTTCGCGAAAGGCCTGCGCAATGCAGTCGGCCTCGCGGTGAATCCGAAGACCGATACCGTGTGGGTCACAGTCAACGGACGAGACTGGCTGGGCGACGATCTACCGCCCGAGACAATTTACGACCTTGGCAAAAATGGCGGCGATGGCGGCTGGCCCTATTGTTATGGCGACCGCGTGCCCGATTCCAATTTCAATAAGTCAGGAGAGAACCGCTGCCAAAGTGTCCTCGAACCAAAAGTGCAGATGCAGGCGCACTCCGCTCCGCTCGGACTGGCGTTTTATGAGGGGACGCAATTTCCCTCGGAATACCAGAACAGTATCTTCGTAGCCTTTCATGGATCGTGGAATCGCAGCATTCCGACGGGATATAAAGTTGTGCGCGTGAAACTCGACGACAAAGGGCAGCCCGTCGGCGGCGCGCAAGATTTCATCACCGGATGGCTTGCGCCAGGAGAAAAGCAAAAAGGCCGCTGGATGGGCCGCCCGGTCGGCATTGCATTCAGTGACGACGGTACTATGTATTTGAGCGATGACTCCGCCGGCGTGATTTACCGGGTTACCTATGCGAAGTAATTGAGCCCCTTAGCGCCGGGATGGCGGCGTTACGAACGCCGTGCGCCGATGGACTGCGCCCTCATCGTAGCTTCCCTCCGCAATCGTTATAATCCGCATGAACTGACAACTGATAACTGACGACTGCCCTATGCGCTTCGAACTCTTCGTCGCAACTCGCTACCTGCGTGCCAAGCGCCGCCAAGCCTTCATCGGCGTGATCACGGGGATCTCCATTCTTGGAGTCGCGGCAGGAGTGGCTTCGCTGATCGTCGCGCTGGCCATCAACAATGGCTTCCGCCAAGACCTGCAGGCGCGGCTGCTGGGTTCGACCGCGCACGTTAGTTTGCTGCGGGTGGAGAGCGATGGCATTCACGATTGGCGTCCGCTGCTGGAAAAATTATCCAGGCAGCCTCATGTGGTGGCGGCAGCTCCGGCGATTTATGAGCAGGTACTGATTTCGCGCGGTCCGCGGGCGCGAGGCGCCGTGCTCAAAGGAATGCTTCCGCGCTATGAGACGAAGGTCAGCGATCTGCTGCAAACAGTGACGCTGGGATCGGCTGCCGCGCTCGCGGAAGAACCTATAACTGAGACGCGGGAGTCTCCTATCGAAACAAGTTCAAAAGCAAGTGCAAATGCAAAACCCACGGCAGCGGGCAAGGGCGCCCGGTCCACAAAACAACAACCGGAGTCTCCCGATGACCTCGCCGGCGTGCAACGCCGCATCGCCGCTATGCCTCCTATTATTCTTGGCAAAGATATGGCCGACGAAATTGGAGCCACTGTCGGCTCGGTGGTGCTGGTCACATCGCCGCAGGGCGAACTGACTCCCTTCGGCATGGTGCCCAAATACATTCGCTTCCACGTTGCCGGAATCTTCAATTCCGGCTTTTACGACTATGACTCCGCGTGGGCCTTCATCCGCCTCGCCGACGCGCAGCAGCTGTTTGGGCTGGGCAACGTCATCTCGGTCATCCAATTCAAGCTCGACGATATCTACCTCGCCGGAGAAGTCGCTCGCTCCCTCGAACAGGCGGCGGGTCAAGGCTTCATGGCGACCAGTTGGATGGAGCAGAACAAGCCTCTATTCCGAGCGCTCCGCCTGGAGCGCGTAGTCACCTTCATCACCATCGGCCTGATTGTCTTCGTGGCCGCGCTCAACATTCTGATCTCGCTGATCATGATGGTCATGGAGAAGACTAAAGACATCGCAGTCCTCATGTCACTGGGCACAAAGAAAAAACAGATTCGCCGCGTCTTCATCGCACAAGGTGTGCTGATCGGCATAATCGGAACCGCGATCGGCCTCATACTCGGCTACGCAATTTCGTACGCTGGCGGACACTACCACTTTATTTCACTCTCGCCAGAAGTCTATTCGATCGACTATGTGCCGTTCGCACCTCGACTCACCGACGGCTTGATCGTGGCGTTAGTCTCGATCGGGATTTCATTTGTCGCGACCATTTATCCGTCATGGTCAGCGGCGCGAATCTTACCGGCGGAGGCATTGCGCTACGAATAAATGCGCCCGCTCATAAAACGCTGGGCACAACGCGGTTCTGCTGTTTCTGTGATCATGATCACAGGCAACCATTCTCGGGCAATATACAGTTTTTGTAGAGCTCGTTCCCAAAAATGGAATGTGGGATGAGTTCTTACTCCGCGTGCTCGGCTGCGTCAGAATTGCAGGACCGTGGTTCAACCGAGCATGTTCTAATGGATCGCAGATTCTCTCCTCAGGTTGCTGCGGGAGAGGGTCTTGATACTAAGGAGGGAAAGTTTGCATCCAATGACTCAAGATCCTTTATTAAGGGTCGAAGGGTTAAGTAAGAGGTTTCGCTCAGGCGAAGCAGAACTCGTGCTCTTTGAGAATCTGTCTTTCCAGGTCAGCAAGGGAACGATGCTGGCGATCGTCGGGCAATCGGGTGCGGGAAAGAGTACCTTGTTGCACATCCTCGCCGCGCTTGATCGTCCCTCGGCCGGTGCCGTATACTGCGCCAACGCCAAAGTGAATTCGCTCTCCGAAGACGCAGCCGCCGAGTTTCGTAACCGCGAAATCGGTTATGTGTGGCAGTTCCATTACCTCTTGCCGGAATTTACCGCCCTCGAAAATGTAGCCATGCCGCTCTTGACGCGCGGCCAAACGCTTTCGACGGCTGAGCAAGAAGCTTCGCGCTGGCTGCGCGAAGTGGGACTGGCGGATCGCGGGCATCATCGTTCGGGTGAGTTGTCTGGCGGCGAACAGCAACGCTTGGCGCTGGCTCGCGCTCTGATCACTCAACCGCAAGTGCTGCTGGCCGATGAACCCACAGGCGATCTCGATGGCCGCACCGGCGAGTTGGTTTTTGACCTGATAGCGGGGTTGCATCGCGAGCATCAGTTGACTTCGTTGATCGCTACCCACAACCTGGCGTTCGCACGACGGTGCCATAGGGTTTTGCGGCTCGATCAGGGCAAAATAGAGGAAGTGGCGCCGGAATCACTTCCGGCGTAAGGAAAGGCAGAAAAAGCACCGTAGTGATAAACCTGTGAACTAAACTGTAACGCTCATCTAAAGATGAGCACTAAAGTTAAAAGTTCGGAGTACCCTTAGGTAAGAGCTGAGAGGTTACTAACAGGCGGATATCGCTTAGGAGATCAGGCGATATAAATGCATAATGAGGTAGGGGCAAGGGTTTGGCGGGGTTTCATGTTCCGCGCAAACTCGGGGGAATGGGTATATGTTCGAACGCTATACGGAGAAAGCCAGGCGCGTCATCTTCTTTGCGCGATACGAGGCGAGCCAATTTGGCTCACCTTATATTGAGACAGAGCATCTTTTGCTCGGCTTGCTGCGAGAAGACAAGGCCCTGACCAATCGTTTTCTGCGCTCTCATGCGTCGGTGGAATCGATCCGGAAGCAAATCGAAGGTCACACCACTATCCGGGAAAAAGTTTCCACCTCCGTTGATCTCCCCCTGAGCAACGAATGCAAGCGCGTGCTGGCCTATGCCGCCGAAGAGGCCGAGCGCCTTTCGCACAAGCACATTGGAACCGAACATCTTCTTCTCGGATTGCTCCGCGAAGAAAAATGCTTTGCCGCTGAAATTTTGCATGAGCGCGGATTGCGCCTCTCCACCATTCGCGAAGAACTGGCCCGCACCAGCCAGGAAAAAACGGCACCGCAGCGCGGTCAGCGCGAATCATCCTTATTAAGCGAGTTTTCCCGCGACCTGACCCAGTCGGCCATGGATAGCCAACTTGATCCACTGGTTGGCCGCGACGGCGAAGTCGAGCGCGTAGTGCAGATTCTCTGCCGTCGCACCAAAAATAATCCCGTCCTCATCGGCGAGCCCGGAGTAGGCAAGACAGCTATCGTAGAAGGCCTCGCGCAGCGCATCGCCGACGGCGAGGTTCCGTCGTTCCTCGCCGACAAGCGCATCCTGGCTCTCGATCTTTCGCTGATCGTCGCTGGCACCAAGTATCGCGGCCAGTTCGAGGAGCGCCTCAAGACCATCATGAAAGAGTTGATGGAGTCGCAAAATTCCATCATCTTCATCGACGAACTACATACCCTCGTCGGCGCTGGATCGGCGGAAGGATCGCTCGACGCTGCCAACATTCTGAAGCCCGCTCTCTCGCGCGGCGAAATTCAGTGCATCGGGGCTACTACTCCAGCCGAATATCGCAAGTCGATCGAAAAAGATCGCTCGCTTGAGCGCCGCTTTCAGGCCGTTAAAGTTCCGCCGCCCAACGAAGCCGACGCGGTCAAGATTCTCTTTGGCATCAAAGAGCGCTACGAAAAATTCCACGCCGTCACCTACACCGACGACGCCATCAATTTTTCCGTGTCGCATTCGAATCGCTATATTCCCGACCGCTTCTTGCCAGACAAGGCCATCGACCTGATCGACGAAGCCGGCGCTCGCGTGAAACTGCGCCAGACCACTCTGCCCGAAGAATTGACCGAAGTCCAGAAGCGCATCAAGTTCATCGTCCACCGTATGGAGAACGCCATCGCGAACCACGAGTTCGAGAAGGCGCGCTTCTACTCTGACGAAGAACGCAAGGAGCGCGAGAACCTGCGCGCCCTTCGCGAAAAATACCACCTCGATGAGTCCTCCACCGGCGTTGTCGGTCGGGAGGACATCGAGGACGTGGTATCGCGCTGGACCGGCGTCCCCATCACCTCGATCAAAGAAGAAGAAACGCAGAAGCTGCTGCGCATCGAAGAAGAGCTGCACAAGCGCATCATCTCGCAGGAGAAAGCGATCAGCGCTCTGGCGCGAGCCATTCGCCGTTCGCGTGCCGGACTAAAAAGTCCGAACCGCCCCATCGGCTCGTTCCTGTTCCTGGGCCCGACTGGCGTAGGAAAAACTGAAGTTGCGCGAACGCTGGCCCATTTCATGTTCGGCAGCGACAAAGCCCTCGTACGCTTCGATATGTCGGAGTTCATGGAGAAGCACAGCGTCTCCAAACTGATCGGCTCGCCTCCAGGATACGTGGGCTACGAAGAAGGCGGCCAGTTGACCGAACGCGTCAAGCGCGCTCCCTACTCCGTCGTTCTGCTCGACGAAATCGAAAAGGCGCACCCGGATGTTTTCAACATCCTGTTGCAGGTTTTTGAAGACGGCCAACTGACCGACGGCCTCGGCAACACGGTCGACTTCAAGAACACCATCATCATCATGACGTCGAACATCGGCGCCCGGCACCTCATGAAGCGCGAAGGCCTCGGCTTCCAGTCGTCAAAAGACGAGATGGTCTCCGAGAAGGTCGAAGACCTCGTCAAGAGCGAGGTCAAGCGCACTTTCAATCCGGAATTCCTGAACCGCGTGGACGAGATCATCCTCTTCATGGCGCTCAGCGAAGCCGACCTGATCCAGATTCTCGAACTCATGGTCAGCCAGCTGAACCAGAACCTGGCGCAACGGTCGATCACGGTAACTGTGGCTGACGAAGCCAAGAAGTGGATTCTGAACCAGACCCTGACCGACCGCAGTTACGGAGCCCGTCCACTGCGCCGAGCCTTGCAGAAGTACATAGAAGACCCGCTGTCAGAAGCGCTGATCCAGGGCACGATCACAACCCGGCCAGCCTTCATAGAGGTCTTCCTCGAAGCCAACAAGCTCTACTACCGTCCAGTAGACGCCGAGAAAACCGAAGGCGTGTTGCTGTACGAAAGCTAAGTATTCTCGTGTGTGGGGCGGGCATTCCTGCCCGCCCAGCCGAACGAAGTTCGGCAAGATTTAGGCCGTCAGCCAAAAGCTGGCGGCTTTTGTTTGCAGAAGTAGCGAAAATGTGACATCCCGCCGTGAGTACTCACCAGGGTATTCGCATGATATATTGTCAGCATGCCTAAAATAGGCGAGAACGAATTCAAAGCAAAACGCGAAGAATTTGGTCTGACGCAGCAGGCGGCAGCACACGAACTCGGAGTAGCGATCGCTACGTGGTGCCGCTGGGAGAGTGGCATAAGTCACCCATTGCCCGAACACCGTAGGCGCTTGGAACTGCTCTATTATCGTTTCCATCCAAGCGAGTCCCCAAAAGCCTGCGCGCGGGCGGAATCGATTTCCTTGAATTCCGGCGAATTTCAAAAACACCTCACCACGTGCGGACAATGTAAGCTCAGAATAGAGTTCCTACACAGCGAAATGGATTGGAAGTAGAAGAGGGTGCTTATGAATGACTTTGTCGCCAACCTCAGTGACGCTGACCTCATTAGCCGGCTCACGAATTTCGAAGACCACTTTGTCGAACGTAAGACTTCTGGTGATCACGCTGACTGGCTGAAGACGGTTGTCGCGTTTGCGAACAGCACGCCAATCGGGTATCCGGCAGTACTATTCATCGGCGTAAGAGACGACGGAAACCCCGAAGGGAGTATCAACTTGGACAGTCTGCAGAAAAAGCTCGCACAGAAGATAGCCCTAACCTACCCGCCCATATATTTCATGACAAAGGTTCTGTCGTCAGCAGGCAAACAGTTCCTCGCAGTACTCGTGCCTGGTAGCTCTGCTCGGCCACACTTCTCTGGGCCGTCCTACGTACGAAAAGGGTCAACCACGATCGATGCCAATGAGGACCAATTTGAGGAACTAGTTACTTCGAGACAGAGCAAGGCTGCGGAGATCCTCAACTGGGTTAGTAAGGTGGTGTCAGTCGACTTCATGAGAACGGAAACCGTCGAGCTAATGGGAGCGGTATCCCGTTCGGCCGAGCTTGTCATCGTCGGGTGCAACGCCTTCTATGCCACGCTTCGCAGTGAGCAGGGTGGAGGCGCGGATTCAATCCCGCTTCGCAGAATTGAGATTTCTTTCGACAACCCCAAAAGTCGCTTGAAGCTCGAAGTCTATCCCGTGTAGGCTGGCTGCCCCGCGCCTTTTGCGAATGCTCGGCTTCATGGACCGTCTCCCTAATCCCCCGCCGCAACTTCCTTCCGCCGCGGCCGTCCGCCCTTAGCCCCATTAACCCGCGCCGCCGCCTTCTTGGCCTTGCTGCGTGACTTTCCACCAGCCTGTCCCATCCGCGCTGCCATCCATTTCCGCGATCCTAAGAATCCCTCCAGCAGGCGCGGTACATACAAGTCCGCATCCAGCCGTGGAAAATGAATGCCGAAACCCGACGGGCTCAATTCAATCTCCGCGAGCTCGGCGGCCTGCGCGTTCTCCAACCCCTGCGCGTCCTCCGGACGGAAGCTCACCGCGACCTTGGAGCTAAGCTCAATCACCACGCGGTGGCTCTTCCGGTCGTAATACGCGGAAACTGCGCGAGGAAATGTGTTCTGCATTTTTCGCGCCCGTTCCATCGCCGCTTCGAAGCCATCCAGTCGAACACGCTTATCCATGGAACCTCTCCCAAGCCTCGCAGAGCATTGTTACGTAACCACCGAGTTCTTTCTGAACCCGCCCAAGTTCGCGCCGCGAGAATGTGGAGTTCTCTCGAACCTCAACCGGCCCCGCCGGACAGTTGAGATTGAAAACAGCCTCGCATCCCCCGCCCATTACATGTACATGAGCCGGATCATGGTCGTTCGGATAAACAACCACGCGGGGCCCGCCAAATCTCAGGACGGACGGCACCAGAACATCCTAGCACATTCCCAAGCGATTGGGTTATGACCGGCGACTTTCATGGTTGCCGCTATTGTTTCGCCGGGGACGGGCTCCGGCCGGCCCAACCTGAACGCGACTGCGAAGAGGCACTACAATCCTTATGTGAAAACTAAAGCCGATCAGGAAAAGCGCGGCCACCCAAGATGGATGCCCAAGGCCGCAATCGTCGCCATCAACCTCTTCCTGATTTTTCACATCGTCGCCATAGCCTGCTGGTGCGTCCCGCTCAATCTGCCACCAATCCTGCTATGCAGAAAACTGGTCCGCCCCTATTTCCTCTGGGCCGGACTCTTTCAAGCCTGGGATATGTTTGCTCCCACTCCCTGGCCGGCAAACAGCTACGTCGAAGCAACTGTCATTTATAAAGATGGTTCACGAACAACCTGGCCATTCCCGCGCATGGAGCAGCTCAGCCTGACCGATCGTTACTTCAAAGAACGCTATCGTAAATTCTCGGAAGTCATCCAGATCGATGATAACGACGCTTTATGGCCTGATGTCGCGCGCCATATTGCCCGCCTGAACAGCACTCCATCAAATCCGGCGAAGACCATCATCCTCATTCGATGGTATTCGGTCATCATTCCCCGCCCCGACGGCTCCTATCAGCCCGAGCCCTGGGATCGCCACGTTCTCCTGGGCTATGGCGTCAGGCCCGAGGATTTGAAATGAGGTCGGCGCTGCGATCCGTTGCGGAAGCGTGGAATAGATTTTTTTTCGCCAAGCAGTCTCCCGTACCGATTGCTCTATTTCGTATCGTGTACGGCTTATTGGTGATCGCGACTCTCGTCTTGCTGCGCCCGGATTGGTTGGCCTGGTACGGGCCCCACTCCTGGATCAGTTTGCAAACCATGCAATCGGTCGAGCCCGGCACGCGCATCAATCTCTTCACCGTCATGCCGCAGACTGACTCTTGGATCAACGCATTCTTCTGGGTATTCCTCGGCTCGGCGATCTTGCTCACCGTCGGTCTTCTCACTCGCCACAATAGTGTGATCGTGTTTGTTTGCCTTACCTCAATTCATCAAAGAAACCTCTACATCACCCACGGCGGCGACACTTTCCTCCGCCTTGCGGGATTCTTCTTGATGTTTGCTCCCGCCGGCGCCGCACTCTCTTTCGACCGGCTGCTGCGGCTCGGGCGCGGAAAAAAGAAAGGCGGGCCCGAACAAGATGCGCTCATCCAGCCCCAAAGGCCCTGGGCGCAACGGATGATCCAGATTCAGCTATCTCTCCTCTACTCTGTCGCGTTTTTCACCAAGGTAAAAAGTCCGGCGTGGCTGAACGGAACCGCGCTGTACTACATCTATCATCTCGATTCACTGCGGCGCTTCCCTGTGCCTGCCTGGCTTCTCGGCCCGACAATGCTCAAGTGGGGAGGCTGGTCGGCGCTCGCCCTTGAGTTCTCTTTAGGAGTTCTGATCTGGATAAAAAGCCTTCGCTACTTCCTGCTCGCGCTCGGACTGCTGTTTCATCTCTCGCTGGAATACTCCCTCAACATCTCGCTCTTTCAATGGGACGTCTTATCCGCATACATTCTTTTTATTGACCCAGCGGACGCGTCGCGCGCCTGGAATTGGATCAAGCTTCGCCTAGCCGGACGTCCAGGTTAAACCCATCTAACCCCTCTGCAGAGCTCGCCTGTGCTCTCTCCAGCATTTGTTGCAAAAAAACCACACCCTGCCTCTTAAGTTCGATTGACGCCCGTGTCAACTTATGTAAAACTCCAATGAACCTGGGGCGGGCTCACCGCAGTTGTTAGGAATGTGGCAAAAATTCCGGGGCGTGAGACCGAGGTGTAGTCATGAAGTCCGGCAGTTATGCAGTCCTTGCGGCATCCCTTCTTGCTTTATCCCTGAGTGCCAGCGCGCGGGAGATGGTCCTGCCCGCCGGTACCCTCTTGAAATGCACCATGGATGAACCCAATTTTTCCTCGGCCACCGTCGCCATCGGAGACCCAGTGCTCTGCCGTCTGCACGCAGTCACCGAATTCGGACAGCAAACCTTCCCCCGCGGCGCCTATCTCGTTGGCCACCTCGAAGCCGCCAAAGATCCCGGCCATTTCTGGGGCAAAGGCTATATGAAGCTTCAGTTCGATCGCATCGGCCTGCCGCAAGGCGATATGCCGCTCGATGCGAAGGTGATCGCGACCCGCGGCTACAAGGTCGATAAAGACGGCGACATCCGCGGCAAAGGTCACGCCACGCGCGACGTCGTCGAGTGGATGATTCCGCCGCTCTGGCCCTGGAAAATCATCATGCTGCCCGCGCGCGGCCCTCGCCCCACGCTGAAAGGCGAGAGCCAGCTCACCCTGCGCCTCATGGATGACGTGCAGATCCCACAAGTCGCCCAGACCAACGGCCCCGATTGGCATTTCTTCGGACGCCCACGCATCGAGAATGACTCCTACTATCAGGGCTCCTACCAGGGCGCCAGCGTGCGACGGCCGGATAACGGCTATCCGCAATTGTCTGTGCGCAACGTGACCGTCACCGCCAGCGAACCGCGTCTGGAAGAGATTGCGCAGGTCACTTATGCCAGCTATGTCTCGAAGGGTGCGGTCGGCGGTGGTGCAGCAGCCACATCTCCAGGCGTGCCCGTCTTTGTCCTGAAAACTGGCGTAGTTCTGGCAGTAGGAAACTACACCTATCAAGATGGCCGCATCAGCTATGAACTAGCCAGCGGCGGCACCGGTGTGATCAGCACCGACGAAGTCGACTGGAACACAACCACCCAACTGAACGGCCAGCGCGGCGTAAGAGTCATGCTGCGTCCCGGACACCAAACCAACGGTGAGTAATCGTAAGCAGCCGTCGGCCAAAGCTGGCGGCTGTTCTTCCTTTAGCAAGCACTAAGCTCACGTCGGGCTGCTGACCTTACCTGCCCAACCGGGAGAGGCTCGGCAGCCGCGTTGCTGCAAATTTCCGCGACCAATGTCCGTCACGCGTCATCCATTTGATGAGCAGCAGCGAACACGCCGCGAGGATTCCATGTCCAAAGTCAACATCGCCGAAAAATTCTCCAAGATCACTGAATACTGGAAACCCTACGTCGCCGCCGAACTTAACGGCCAGTACGTGAAGCTCGACAAGCTCAAGGGCGAATTCGTCTTCCACCATCACGAGCACGAAGACGAAATGTTTCTCGTGGTTAAAGGACGCTTCCGCATGGAGTTTCGTGACCATCACGAATGGATTGAAACCGGCGAATTCATCGTGGTGCCGCGCGGCGTCGAGCATCGTCCCGTCGCCGACGAAGAATGCTGGCTCCTTCTGTTTGAACCGTCCACAACTCTGAACACCGGCAACGTGGAAAACGACCGCACCCTGCACCAACTAGAGCGCGTTTAGTTGAAGAGGTGCTAATGGCAAACCGCCAGTTTGCGTGCGGCTAACTTCCACAAGCGCTAACTTCAGTGTCCGGTTAGACGGCATAAGAGTTCCTTTCTGCCGGTGTTACAATCCAATCCATGTTTCGCCGGCGTTCGCTAGCGCCTCTCGTAGCCCTTATCATTCTGCTGGCCGCGCCGCTGTTGGCTGCAGTTGTTCCGCCGTTGCAGGATCGCATTGCCGCCGTTCTCAGCGCTCCCGATCTCGCCCACGGCTTCTGGGGAATCGAAATCGTCTCTGCCGCAACCGGGAAATTGCTGTATGCGCAAAACGCCGACAAGCTCTTCACTCCCGCGTCGAACACCAAGCTTTTCACCACCGCAGCCGCGCTCGCGCTGATTGGCCCCGATTACAAGTTCCGCACCACGGTCGAAACTACCGGCACGCTCGACCGCTACGGCCGTCTCAACGGAGATCTCGTTCTCGTCGGCCGCGGCGATCCCAATCTCAGCGGACGCGAACTCCCCTACGATCTCAAGACGCAGCGCAACGATGATCCCATTCAGGCTCTCGAAGCGCTCGCCGATGCGCTCGTGCTGAAAGGGGTCAAATTCATCGACGGTGACATCGTGGCCGACGATTCCTACTTCGCCTTCGAGCGCTATGGCGAGGGTTGGAGCCAGGACGACTTAGTCTGGGCCGACGGCGCCCCCGTCTCCGCGCTCACGGTCAACGACAACGTAGTCTTCGTCAACATACTGCCCGCCGACCGCCCCGGCGAAAAGGCTTTCGTCAGCATCAAGCCCTTCGCCGACTACTATCGCATCGACAATCGCATCATCACGACTCCAGCCGGCACGGGACGCAAGTTCTTCGTCAACCGCGAGCCCGGATCCATGCTGCTGACGCTGTGGGGTAACATGCCGTTGGATGACGCAGGCGTCAACGAGGCTCTCGCCATTGAAGATCCTGCGGAGTTCGCAGGCGGTCTCTTCCGGCAGTTACTCGAAAAACGTGGCATCGTAATCTACGGTCACCAGCGCACGCATCACACCGAGCTAGCCACTCTGTCCACATTCAGTGTGACCACGATCGCACCGGCGCGTGGAGGCAGAATCAGCGATAAAGACAACGACGGCCAATTGCGCCCGCTGAAGACCGATCAGCCGCTTATTCTCGCCAGTTACGAATCGAAGCCGTTGCTCCAAGACGTGCGTGTAATCAACAAGGTCAGTCAAAATTTGCACGCCGAAATTCTTCTGCGCCTTCTTGGACGCGAGCGTGGCAACGCCGGATCGATTGAAGGTGGACTCGAAGTTCTTCGTGAATTTCTGACCCAGGCAGGAATCTCGAACGACCAATACCTCTTCTACGATGGCTCCGGACTTTCACGCCAAAACTTGGTAACTCCTCACGCTATCGTCCAGTTATTGACTTATAGCGCGGCGCAGCCCTGGGGCGTTGCGTATAAGTCGACCTTCCCCGTCGGCGGATTGGACGGCTCACTCACCGACCGTCTAACTGCTCCCCGCCTGCAAAACCGCATCATCGCGAAGACCGGCTCCTTGGGCGGAGTCAAAGCGCTATCCGGCTACGCCACCACCGACTCCGGCCAGGCAGTGGTTTTTTCGATCATGTCGAATAACTTCAATCTTCCAGCCAAGAGAGTTACAGATGCGATTGATGAGTTAGTGCAGGCAATTGTGGAAGATGCACCGGCCGCCCGATGACCGATTTGTAAGCTGCACCACAACTGATAACTTTGCAAGCTTGACAGCAGAAATTCTTAGCCTGTCGCTAGAGAATCCCCATCCGCTTCCCCACCCGCCCCAACACCTCCAGCGCCTGCTGCAATTCGTCCTTAGTGTGCGTCGCCGTCATGATCGTGCGCACCCGCGCCTTGCCTTCGGGAACCGTAGGAAACGCAATCCCCGTCCCCAGCACGCCTTCTTTAAATAACTCGCGCGAAAAATCCATGGTCAGCCTTCCGTCGCCAATGATGATTGGAGTGATCGGAGTTTCGCTTGCGGGAGTAGTCTGCCCGCCGATATTAAAGCCCAGCAGCCCAAGTTCTTTCTTCCAGAACCGGGTATTCGCCCAAAGCTGCTCCATCCACTGCGGCTCGGTTTCGAGAACGTCGAAGGCTGCGATGCAGGTCGCCGCGACCGACGGCGGGTGCGAAGTAGAAAACAAAAACGGCCGCGCCCGATGATAAAGAAAGTCAATCAGATCGTGCGTGCCGCAGACATATCCGCCAAGAGCGCCAATCGCCTTCGACAATGTTCCCACCTGAATATCGACGCGCCCATGCATGGAAAAATGATCGACCGTGCCGCGCCCTTGCCTGCCAAGCACGCCGGAAGCGTGTGCGTCGTCGACCATCATGATCGCGCCATATTTTTCCGCCGCCTCGCATAGCCCTGGCAGCGGTCCGATGTCGCCATCCATCGAGAAAACGCCGTCCGTGATCAGCAGCTTTTTCCCCGGCTCGTTCTTCACGCTGGCAAGCTGCTGTTCGGCGTGGGCGACGTCTTTGTGGCGGAAGACCAAAATCTTCGCCCGCGACAACCGACAGCCATCGATAATCGAAGCATGATTCAGTTCATCGGAAATAATGAAATCATCCTTGCCTAAGAAAGAAGAAACCGTGCCCGCGTTAGCCGTGAACCCCGATTGAAAAACGACGCAAGCCTCGACATTCTTGAAGCGCGCAATCTTCTCCTCCAGTTCCATGTGAATCTTCATCGTGCCCGCAATCGTGCGCACGGCGCCCGACCCCACGCCATACTTCCGTGTAGCCTCAAGCGCCGCCTCGCGCAACTTGGGATGCGTCGTAAACCCGAGATAATTATTCGACGCCAAATTAATGACACGTTTGCCATCGAATGTACAAAGCGGGGCCTGCTCATCATCCAGCACGCGCAGCTTGAAGTGCGTGCCCTTGGCCTTGAGTTCGTCAAGCTGGTCCGTCAGAAACGACAGCGGATTAATACGAGTAGCAGTGGGCATGGAATACCTCATCAGGAATCAGATACCACCTCAGGTCCGGTCGTCGAACAGTCCGTGGCTTCGCAACCCGCCAAAATATTTTACTCTCGCGTCTGCGGTCCGGCTTTGGGCTGCGCAATCGCCGCAATCGTCCCCTTAGTCGCACGCAAATAATCGGCCGGAGCCATCAAAATCTGCAGCCCGCGCGCTCCCGCTGAGATAGAAATAAGATCGAACAGCTCAAGCGTCTCATCAACGTAGACGGGAAAATCGCGCTTGGCGCCCAGTGCCGTGACCCCGCCGCGAATATACCCGGTGAGTCCCTGCAACTCTTTCACCGCGACGAGATGCATTTTTCTCTCTCCCGCCGCAGCCGCCAGCGCCTTCAAATTCAATTCTTGATCGCCCGGAACCACCGCCATGACTATGCCATTGCGGTCCCCCTGCGCAACCAGCGTCTTGAAAACCTGCTGCGCTGGCAATCCGATCTTTGCTGCAACTGTTTCCGCCGCCAGATCATCGGGATCTACCTCATATTCCCGCAGCTCATACTCGATACTCAGCTCATCGAGCAGGCGCGCCACATTCGTTTTCTGCGTCATCGTTTTTCCAAGATGTTTTCCCAGACTACCTTTCGACAATCTCTTCACAATTGCTTTTCGTGGAATTGTCGCAGACCCGCCCTCTCCGCCTGTCCCCCGTTGTATAGTGTCCCATCATTGTTTTCGCGGAGGCTGACCCATGCGTCTTCTACTCCATTGGATTCTAACCGCCATCGCCGTCTGGATCGTCGCTCACGTAGTACCCGGCATCAGCGTGAGCGGCCCGACTGCAGCCTTGATCGCCGCCTTGGTCATAGGCCTGATCAACGCCACACTCGGCTTGCTGCTGAAAATTGTCACCTTCCCGCTTACGCTCCTGACCCTCGGCCTGTTCTGGTTCGTGATCAACGCGCTCATGCTCGAGCTGGCGGCGGCATTCGTAAAGGGCTTCTACGTGCACAACTTCGTGGCCGCATTCATCGGAGCTATTCTGTTGAGCATCGTGAGTTCGCTCTTGCAGTGGATCTTCATGCCCCGCCGCAACGCGCGCTAGAAAGATCGCAACACCCGAAATATCCGGTCAAACGTGCTGGCGCAGTTCCGCGAACGCGCGCTCGGCCTGCTTTTCTGTATCCTCAAGCGATCCCGAGTTGTCGATCACAATATCGGCAGCCTTGATTTTCTCTTCGTCGGGCATCTGCGCGGCCATTCGCCGCGTCACTTCGACGCGGGCAGCATCTTCCGAAATTCCCATGCGGTGCGCGAAACGCGCGATACGCTGCTCAGGATGGCAGGTCACGACAATCAGCCGATCAAAGCGATCCGCCGCTCCCGCCTCGAGAATCAACGCCGCCTCGACTACGGCAATCACGTGCGGCTCGCGCCGTCCGAGTTCTTCCATCCACTCGTTTTCATAGGCGATGACCGCAGGATGAACGATTGCATTGAGTTCGTCGACCCGCGGAGGCGCGCCGCCGGGTGTGCCAAACGCAGCCTCGGCCAAACGGGAGCGATTGACTCTTCCCTCACCATCGAGAATTTCCCTGCCGAACCGGCGCACGACTTCGTCATAGACCGGCCGCCCCGGCTCCATCAGTTCATGCGCCACCGCATCTGACTGAATTAAGCGCGCCCCACGTTTGATAAACATCTCTCCCACTGCGGATTTTCCGCTAGCGATACCGCCAGTGAGTCCGACCTTTAACAAGGCGTCCTCACGCAATCCCGCGCCGCATCTTGGCAGCTTTCACCGTATTCGCCATCAGCATGGCAATGGTCAGTGGCCCTATCCCTCCCGGCACAGGCGTGATCGCGCCCGCTACCTCGACAACCTCCGGATGAACATCGCCAACCAAGGTCGACCCCTTCACCAAGAACGTTTCTTCGCGCTTTTTGTTTCCAGCAAACAAGCAGTCAAATTCCTTTCGTTCCGTGATCCGATTAATGCCAACATCGATCACCGTCGCTCCCGCCTTGACGTAGTCGCGCGTAACCATGCCCGCGCGCCCAATCGCTGCCACCAGAATGTCGGCACGCCGGCAGACTCCCGGCAAATCGCGCGTCTTCGAGTGGCAGACCGTAACGGTCGCGTTTTGATTGAGCAGCAGCATCGCCAACGGTTTTCCTACGATGTCGCTGCGGCCCACGACTACCGCTTCCTGGCCGGCAACAGCAATATCGCTGCGCTTGAGAATTTCCATCACTCCCGCCGGTGTGCACGGCACCAGCCCAGGCCGCTGCGTCGAAAGGTAGCCCACGTTCATAGGATGGAATCCATCGACATCTTTCGCCGGATCAACCGCCAGCAGAATTTTCTTGGCGTCGACCTGCGCCGGCAACGGCAACTGCACCAGGATGCCATCGATCTCCTCACGCCCGTTGAGGTCGGCGATCAATGCCAACAATTCGTCAGTAGTCGAACTTTCGGCCGGCGTATGTTGCTCGCTATAGAGCCCGACTTCTTCCGAACTCTTCACCTTGCCGCGAACATACACCTCCGATGCCGGATTGTGCCCAACCAGCACCACGGCCAGCCCCGGACGCACGCCCGACGAGGCCAGTTTCTTGACCTCGGCCGCAACTTCCGCGCGAATCTCCGCGGCTATTTTTGTTCCATCCAAAATTCTGGCGGCCATCGCACCTCGCTACGGAATAAGCTCAACAGAAAAGTGATTCTATCGCATCGCCCTGCTCACATCAGCATAGTCGTCTCCGCACCGCGCCTGATTGTGCGAGAGAAGGTTGTGATCGAGCAGGGCAGTTTGGACTAGCTCCAACCACTGATTTCGGGCACATCCGCCCGGTCGTTCCAGCCACGCTCCGTCCGGAGTACACTCCGAATCTGCCAAACGGGCAGTCTAGCGTATGTACGCTAGAACATTTTTGAGGCGAACTCCCGAGAGAGGTATCGGCAATCACTTCGCTGTACTTTAATGAGGAGGCCCAAGGGCTGTCTGCTGTGCGAGCCTCCTATCATGCAGAGGAGCACGATGCCCGCTTCCAACGTTCACACCCTACGCCGCAGTTCGAGAGTGCCGATCAAAGTACCTATCCGCGTTACCAGCCTCGAGCCAAATGCTCAGTTCTCCGAGATCTGCGAAACGCTGGTGGTCAGTGCGCATGGTTGTGCGTTGCGCTTCCCCCTGAAGTTGGACACTGGAAGCGCCCTGCGCCTGCATATCCGCGGAGGTCGGCAGGCGACGGCGTACGTAGTTTTCTGCCAGCCGATGGAGGCCGACGGACAAGGCTTCCGCCTGGGCGCACAGCTCGATCGACCAGAAAATTTCTGGGGACTGGAAGCCTGTCCCGATGATTGGCGGGTGGCCGAAATGCCCGCGCCTGCGGCACAAAAGCAAACTCCGCAAAAACCGTTGGCCGGTCTCGCGGTCGTTCACAAGCCGCAAGTTCCGTCCCGGGCTTCGCGAGAGGTTCTTGACAAGATTGAGGAACAACTCTCGGAAGAGCGCTTGCGAGGCATACTCGCCAAATTTGCGAGGCCGTTGCAGGAGGAAGTCGCCGAACTCCGCGAGAAACTCGCCGCGAATGCCAGGCGCAACCGCTTCGAAGTTTCACTCGGCTATATTCCTCCCGAGTTGGAGGAGAAGCTGTGGGAGCGCCTGAGGCAAGATCTTGGAACGCGAGTGCTGCAGCAGACGCGGGAACAGTCCGCGGAGATTCTGGCGTCGGCGAAAACCACCATCGAGCAAAAGATCAGCGCCGCGCTGACCGAGTTCAGGCACCGGCTAGCAGGTGAACTGCACGCCGTCGAACAACAGGCGCAGATTTTGTCAAAAGAACTCGCTACCTCAACGCAACAACATGTTCGGGCCGGGGTCGAGAAACTGCAGAGACAAGCCTTGGAGACGGGAGCACATCTGAATGCGCAAGGCGAGAAGCTCTTGAGTTCGTTGCAGGGGCAACTTGCGGACTCCCACGATGCCTTCCGCCGGGAGATCGAAAAGATCCAAGCCGATTCTGTCGCAAAAGCGTCGCAGCTTCAGTCGGAAGTTTCGGATCTCGGCCGGAGAGTGGCAGCCCTGAACGAGTCGGTGCGCCGCTTGGAGACGGATCTTGACGCCCACCTGGAGAGCGTTGCCGGCGAAATCGTGTCTGAGGCGCGAACCCAACTAGAGAGCGCGGCCGTGCTGACCCTGAAAGACCTGCAAGCGCGCGGCTCGACTCAAGTCGAAAGCAGACTCAGCGAAATATGCGGCCACATGAGAACGATCCAAAACCGTGTCGAAGACTCCTTTTCCGGCTCTTTGCATGCCCAAGGCGCTGCAGCGCTGCAGTCCATCGCGCAGCAATTCGAAGAACTGGCACAACAATCCACGGAAAAGTGGCGGCTCGCACTCGCCAAGGATTTGAATTCGGTAGCGAAAAATCTGGGCCAAGAACTTCGTCAGGAACTCGAATCCGAGAGCGGCAAGAGTTAATTGCCAAGTTAATTGCCAAGTTAGTCGCCAACCAACGATGCGAGGTTTTGAGCGCGAAACGGTCGTCCCATTTGGCTTTATCTCCGGGATAACATTGATCGAGCCCGTCCTCCCGGACTCAGATCGAAACTATTTGCCGCTTGATCGAATTCCAGATAAAATGTTTTTCACCTCGGCTGGCCACCTGCTGATCGTTGACAACGCCGCCGACCCGCGAAGGATTCGAACGATGTTGGAACTTGCCTAATTCGCCTCTCTTTTGATCCGCTGATGATCCGCTGGTGCGGATATCGAATCTTTCCTTTCCCTTTGCTTTAGCCACGTCGTCGTGCCATTTTCATTGAACTGACGCAGCGACGCGTGGAAGACCTGGCAGGTATTTATGGATGCGGTTACGGCAATCAATTCTCCACCGCCCTCTCCAGAGCGCAGCCTATGGAGTTCTCTGTGGGAAGCGATCTGCGGTTCTCATCAGGACTACACGACCGGAAGCCTGAATCGGGCAATCCTCCTGCTTGCCGTGCCCATGGTCCTGGAGATGGTGCTCGAATCGCTCTTCGCCGTAGTGGACGTTTTCTGGGTCGGACGACTCGGCGCCAACGCCGTGGCCACCGTCGGGCTCACCGAGTCGCTGCTCAGCTTGGTTTTCGCTGTCGGCATCGGGTTGAGTTTATCCACGACCGCCATGGTGGCAAGGCGCATCGGAGAGAAAGACCCGCAGGGCGCGGCGGTGGCTGGAGTGCAGGCGATCGTGCTGGGCCTGCTCACTTCGGTTGTCATCGGAATTCCATGTTTCATCTACGCGCCTCAGTTGCTACGTCTGATGGGCGCGTCCGGCGACATCGTCGCGACAGGCAGCGGTTACGCCCGGATTGCGCTGGGTGGTAGCGGCGCGATCCTCATGCTGTTTCTCAACAATGCCATCTTTCGCGGCGCGGGGGACGCCGCCATCGCGATGCGCCTGCTCTGGGTTTCAAACATCATCAATCTGATTCTCGATCCCTGCCTGATTTTTGGGCTGGGCCCGTTTCCTCGGCTGGGCGTGACGGGCGCCGCTCTTGCCACTTTCACCGGACGCAGCATCGGAGTGGGCTATCAGTTCTATCGTCTGCTTCGCGGCACCGAACGCATCCGCATCCTGACACGCCAGATACGCGTCAATGTCAGCGTGCTGCTGCGCTTGGTGCGGGTGTCGTTGACGGGAATCCTGCAATTCGCCATCGCCCACACCAGTTGGATCGGACTGGTCCGCATCGTGAGCGTCTTCGGAGCCGCCGCGCTCGCGGGCTACACGATCGCAATTCGCGTCGTTATATTTGTCATTCTGCCGTCGTGGGGACTCAGCAACGCGGCTGCCACGCTCGTCGGCCAGAATCTGGGAGCCAACAAACCCGAGCGCGCCGAACAAGCCGTCTGGCGCACCGGGTTCTACAACATGCTTTTCCTCGGATCGGTGGGAGTGTTCTTCATACTCATGGCGGAACCGATCGCGCGCCTGTTTACCCACGATGCTGCGGTCATTCCGCTGGCGGCAACCTGCCTGCGCATTATCAGCTACGGCAACATCGGCTACGCCTATGGCATGGTCATGCTGCAGGCCTTCAACGGCGCCGGCGACACGGTCACGCCCACCATCGTGAATTTCTTTGGCTTCTGGGTCGTCGAGATTCCGCTTGCCTACTGGCTCGCGATTCCGATGGGTTTGCATTCGAACGGCGCATTTATCGCCATCGTGGTTGCGGAATGCTTGATCGCTGCCGCCAGCGCGGTTTTGTTTAAGCGGGGGAAGTGGAAAAAACAGAAAATATAATAAAATTGGGCATAACCGCCTCATTCTTATGAAATGTTCTCAGGACCGTCCTAGGAGTTGAAGGACTCACTTCACTCCCAACGCCCGCAACACGCCCTCGTCCGCCACAGTTTTCCCATCTTTCTTTGTAACCACGCCAAACGATCCCGAGTAATCCCACATCGTCCAGCCAATCCCGTTGTGCTCCAGCGCTGTACGCACGTCGTGTATCCACGCGTCGCGATCCTCGGGGGCCGAGTACGCGCGATAGACGCCGAACTCGTTGCAAATCAGCGGAACCCCCCGCCGCTGCGCCCACGCCGCCGCTTGCTTCATCTCCGAATCAATGCGGTCCGCGCCCCAGTGATCGCGACCATAGCGAATCACCTGCAACCGATCGACCTCGTCGGGTACGAGAGGCGCAACCATCTCCGCTGATTCCGGGCTCGACGGATATTTCAAACCACGCAGCCAGTGCCAGTAATACGCGCCCCAGGTCGCGCCCTGATGCGTGAAAATGTGCGGCTCATAAAAATGAAAGTTGTAAATAACATTCGGGTCGTGCAGCGGCTCCTGAAAAACCAGTTCGTCGTCGCTCGACCAGCGCGCTCCCGCCGCGATGATCGTCAGGCCGGGAGCGCCCTCGCGTATCGCCGCCGCCACCTTCATCTGCACGCCGAGCCAGCGATATCGATCGGTAAACTCCGGCTCATTCATAATCTCCAGAAACACGTGATCCGCATCCCAGGTCGAATAATGCTGCGCCAGCGCCCGCCAGAAATCAGCAAAGCGCTCGACGAATTCATCGTCCTTCGTGAGCCGCGCCTTGAAATCGCTCTCGGGATGCAGATCGATCACCACCGCCAGCCCATGATCGAGAATCATCTTCACTGCAGTATCCAGATAACCCAGATATTCGGCCGGAATTTTGTTTGGCTCGCGCGTCAGCATGGGCTCGGGATTTACGCTCAACCGAACATGATCGAAGCCCATCGACTTGATCAGCGCAATGTCATCAGCGGTGGTCCACGCCTGAAAATGTTCAGCCGTGTAGCCGCGTTTGTCATAGACCTGGGCAAACCACTCGCTGGCGTTGATGCCTCGCTTCAAACTCTCGGCCCGCCTAAACGCCAGAGGCGAACGATATACCGACCCAGTCCCGCCTCCCTGACCAGTCTGCGCCAACGCGCAACCTGAGATAAGAATTGTTGACAGTACAATCCAGTTCCACAATTTCGCTCGACTCAGCTTTACGGGCGCTAACCTCGCTAGATTCATCGCGGCAATCCCTTCGGCATTGATAGACTGATGACGATAAATCTAAACTAGCCCATGCTCCCTTGCCAGCGGCATCTCTTCGATATTCCCGACGACGTTGCCTATCTCAACTGCGCCTATATGTCTCCGCTGATGAAGTCGGCGCTGGAGGTGGGAACCGCCGGCCTTGCCCGCAAGGCACATCCGTGGGAAATCACTCCTGACAAATTTTTTACTGGCTCTGAGGAGTTCCGCGGAATCGCTGCGCAGTTGATCGACTCTTCGCCCGACGACATCGCTATCGTCAGCTCGGCGAGTTATGGCATTGCCACCGCTGCACGCAATCTGCCGATCGGCAAAGGCCAAACTATTCTAGTGCTGGAGGAGCAGTTCCCGTCTCATTACTATGCCTGGCAGCGGCGTGCCGAGGAGACTGGTGCTCAACTGAAGGTGGTCGCATGGCCGGAAGATCAAGACTGGACTGCATCTGTTCTGGATGCGTTGACCGAAGACGTGGCCATCGCTGCGCTGCCTAACGTGCAGTGGACAAGCGGCGGAAGACTCGACCTTGTCCGCATCGGCGAAGCGTGCCGTAAAATCGGAACCGCTCTCGTGCTCGATCTCACGCAGTCGCTGGGGGCGCTGCCTTTTAGCGTGCGCGATGTGCAGCCGGATTTCGCCGTGGCCGCGAGCTACAAATGGCTGCTCGGCCCTTACTCCGCCGGACTTCTCTATGTCGCTTCCGAGCGCCAGAGCGGACTGCCGCTCGAAGAAAATTGGATTCAACGCGCGAATGCCCGCGACTTTTCGAGCCTCATTCTGTATACCGATGATTACGACGCCGGCGCCCGCCGCTTCGATATGGGCGAACGCTCGAACTTCGCGCTTCTCCCCGCTGCTGTGCGTGCCATGAAGCAGTTGCTGGAGTGGAAGGTCGAGCAAATCTCCGAAACCGTCGGCGCGCTCAATACACATCTCGCCAAAGCCGCGGCAGACATAGGATTTCACGCGCCCGCCGAACCCTGGCGCGCTCCACATTATTTAGCCTTGCGAAGAAAAAATCCGATACCGAAGGAACTCCCCGAATTACTCGCGCACGAGAAAGTATTTGTCAGCGTTCGTGGAAGTTCGATCCGAGTGACGCCGCACGTCTACAACACCGCCGAAGACTGCGAGCGCTTAATATCCTGCCTGCGCCGCATCGCCGCACTGAAGACGACTGCATGAGAATTATGGTTTGAGAGCTACTGCTTGAGCGCCGCCTCGCGCCGCTGCGCGATCGATGCCGCTTCAGTAGCCGGATTCTCTTTCGCCACCTGGTCGTAAATCTTCTTCGCTTCATCCGGCTTCTGCCGCGACTCATAGAAGCTCGCGAGTTCGAGCTGCGCCGTCGCCTTGCCCACGACAATCGTAGGCTTATCGATCAACTGCTTGTAGAGATCGACCGCTTGCGTATCCTTTTTCTCCGCGCGATAAACCGAAGCCAGCGCAAACTTGCCGAGCGCCGCGAGGTCAGAATTCGAAGAGCCGGCCGCTTCCTGCAGATTGCGCTCCGCCGCCGCATTGTCATTGAGTTGCGCCGACGCCAATCCTACAAAATAGCGTGCCATCTCGGCCGTGTGCGTGTGCGGATAATTATCGACAATCGCCTGGAACTGTTTGCGCGCTGCGGTGGCTCGCTCGTCCGACGACGCGAAGCTGTCATACCCCGGTTGTGCGGGCACACCCGCCGGACGCACCGGCGTTTCAAACGTTCGGACGGCTGTCGAAAGCTCGGCGCTCGCTCTCTCATCCTGCTGATTGACGTAGTACCACCCGCCAAACCCAATCGCCGCAATCACGACCACCGCAATCACGGCGGCAATCAGTTTCGCCTGGTGCTCGACGGTCCAGTGGGCGGCCGTCTCCGCCGCCTCGAATGTGACCTTGCTGAAGCGGTCTTGTTTCAGTTGATGCCGGGTCTCTGCGCGCACGGATTTCCTTCTTCGGTTAACGGTAGGATGACAATTGATTAGTTTAACAGGCGGATTTCGGGAGCGTCAAAGCGGGCTACCGCGTGGTCTGCAACGTCTGAGCATCGTCCTTGCCTCATCGCGGCCAAGCTCGCTCACATCGTGGGGATTACCCCGGAATACAGCTTTCAGATGCTTAATTGCCTTTGTCCCATTGCCGCGTTCATAAAGCCAAATTTTCGCAAGTGCAAGGTGGGCCTCATTGTCTCCCGACTTTACAGCAAACTCGAACCACCGGTAAGCCTCGTTCTCGTCGCCCCGTTTTCGATAGGTTATTGCCAGATTCGAAGCAGCCGTGCTGCTTCCCCGCTTGTAGGCCCGCTTATACCAGTAGATAGCGCGTGCCCGGTCGATTGGAACACCCCTTCGACCGTCCGAAAGATAGTTCCCGAGAAGGATCTGGCAGCTCGTATTGTCGGCCTTTGCTCCTTTCAACAGCAAGGGTAGGGCCTCGGCATAGCGTCCGCGTTCATCTAGCAAATCTGCCTCCATGTACAGAAGGTCGCCCGGGGTCAAAGCCTTTTGCTCTTTGAGCAGACGTTCCGTCTCCAGGCGCGCCGGTTCTGTGAGTTTTTCTTTTGCGGTAGCTGCAAGCTTTAAATAGCGGAGACCCGCGGGCCGGTCACCTGCATAGCGAAGGTGGATCTTCGCGATCTCAATCAGCCCGTCATCATCGCCGGCTTGAACGGCGCGTTCGAACCACTTCAATGCCCTTGCCCACTGTTTCGCATCGCGAAAAAACATCCCCAGATTGAACGCAGCAGCCCAAGAACCTCGTCTGTAGGCGCGCTTCCACCAGCGAAGCCCCTCATCCACGTTTACCTTTCCTGCAGTGCCGTATGCGTAGTCGTACCCAACCGCTACCTGGGCCTCTTCGTCGCCAAGTTTGGCGGCAGCAAGCAACGACAGGAATGCCTTGGAGTTAGGTCCCCCAACTGACTGGCTCTGTCCCCGTCGACGGAGACGGGCAGCTTTGCTAATTGGACTGGGTGGATTTGTCACGAGACTTCTCCTGATTCAGCATATCGCGCTGGCGCTCATCACTTCGGGTCCGTCCGATAACCCCAGAACCCAGCCATCTTTTCCTGCAAAACGTGGAAAGGCGCACCGGAAACTTCAGGGGACGTCCCGACTACCGCATCTTCGCGCACCGCATCCTCAATCAGGTGGTGCAAGCGGCGCAAGCTCGCATACCGGATCGGTCGCGCTGGCGTCGCCGGTTAAGAGAAAAGCCTGGCAACGGCATCCGCCAAAATCTTCTTTTCGCCGGTCGCAGGAGCGGCAGGGTTCCGGCATCCAATCTTCACCCCGAAATTTTTGAAATGCTTCCGAACTTTGCCAGATCCAATCGAGCGCATGTTCGCGAACGTTATCAAAGCGCATGCCCGGAATCACGGCCGCCGCGTGGCAAGGCAACGCCCGCCCAGCCGGATCGATGAGCATCAACTGGCGTCCCCATCCGCCCATGCAGGCTTTCGGAAACCGCGCATGGTAATCGGGAACAACCATATCGATACGAACCTTACCGCGCAGACGCTCGTCGGCCGCAGCGACGACCGCCACCGCGCGATCCAGTTGCGCGCGAGTCGGCAACAGCGCCGCACGGTTCTGGAGCGCCCATCCGTAATACTGCGCGTGCGCGATTTCCATGCGATCAGGATGGAGCGCGTCAA
The DNA here is from genome assembly GCA_963822025.1 of uncultured Acidobacteriaceae bacterium. Classification (GTDB taxonomy): domain Bacteria; phylum Acidobacteriota; class Terriglobia; order Terriglobales; family Acidobacteriaceae; genus Acidiflorens. The sequence continues at coordinate 500,634 of CAWGFW010000008.1, forward strand.
GCGCAACAATCATGTCTTCGAGATGGTCGATGTTCTGGCGATGAACGACGAGGTTTGCGGTGAAGGCGATGCGATGATTGCCAGACTGATATTCGCGAATCCATCCGGCTAATTCAATTTTGTGCGCATGCGCGCGCGCTCCCGCGATCCAGTTCGCGTGGCCTTCAGTCGAATCCTGAAAGCTGAGTTGGATATGATCAAGGCCCGCGTCCACAAGTTCCGCAAGCCGCTCGCGAGAGAGCCCTATGCCGGAAGTAATCAGATTCGTATAAAGGCGGGACTCACGCGCCCCAGCGATCAGCTCAGCAAGATCGGGCCGCGCCAGCGGCTCGCCTCCAGTCAGATGGAGATGGAGAACTCCAAGCGCCGCAGCCTCGCCGAAAACGCGCAGCCAGCCCGCCGTCTCAAGCTCTTCTTTGCGCGAGGTCAGTTCCAGAGGATTTGAACAATACACGCAGTGCAGCGGGCAGCGGTGCGTAATCTCGGCAATCAGGGCCAGCGGGTTCGCCATTGGGAAGTCAAACTCACCAAACTTTGTCATCCTGAGCGAAGTAGTTGCTTCGCGGAACGCGAAGCAGATGCGAAGTCGAAGGACCCCTACTCACCCGAAAACGTGTAGTCGCGGTAGGGGTCCTCCGCTTCGCTCAGGACGACAACTCTTATTTCTAATTGCGCCAATAACTTTCTAGCCTATGGTCATCCACGCTTAATAATCAATGACGCGCTTGGCGTGCAGCTGTTCAAGAAACGTCAGCACATCGGCGCGAATCTTGCCTTTGGGCGCCAGCATGAACTGCTCTTCGAGCTTCCGCACAATTTCCGCTAGCGTGAAATGACCATCGCAGAGTTCGAGAATAATCCTCCCCGTTCCCTCCACGCGGATCGCACCTTCCGGAAAGAGCACGACGGGCGCGTCGCGTGGTACCGCCCCAGCGGCATCCCGCCGCAAACTTCGGAACACTGACCTCGGTAAGCTCAGCCACGCGGCTTCTCCGCCTCCATCCGAAACGCCCCCGGCGGCGGCCATCCCGGCTCGACATAAGCAAAATAAAGCGCGTCGAGCTGCGCCCACAGGATGTCGCACTTGTCGCGTAGCGCCCGGATCGCGCAGTCCTGCTCCGCCCGCGTTGCAGCATGGTCAAACACATACTGCAGGGCGAAAGCAGCATCCTCCGGAGCCTCGGTCAGCCGCGCTTCAAAATAGTCGAGCGCTGACGCCAGCCACGGGTAATGCTGCCGTAATTTCTCCATGCGCAGCGTGATCAAATCGCGCGAGAAAAGTTCGGTCAGCGATGAAGCGACGCACTCCACAAACGGCCGCGTGCGCACCAGGTTGAGATACTCGTTTCCGATGAAACGCGTAGCCGGCAGAACTCCCTCGACGCGCATCACGCGTTCGCTATCGAGTCCGGCCGCTTCGGCCAACTTGATCCAGCGCAGAATACCGCCCTTGCGTTGCTCGTCTCCATCGTGATCGACAATGCGTTTGCGCCATACCCGCCGAAACGACGGATCAGTCGCTCGCGAAAGAATAATCGCGTCCTTGATCGGAATGATCGACTGGTAGTAATAACGATTGAGCGCCCAAGCCTGCAATTGCCCGCGGCTGAGTTTGCCCTCGTGCATGAGCAAATGAAAAGGATGCCGGTGGTGGTAGCGTTCTTCGCCGACCCGGCGCAACGCCGCACGCAATTCCTCAAATGAGAGTTTGGGAGCGCTCGCATTCCCCGGCTCTTTTCCGGCAGAGTTTTCGGGGGAGTTCCCGGGAACTATAGTTCCACTTGCCAATTGTCCTCCGCCACTTCCCACCCAGCCTCGCGCACCGCGCGATGTTCGACACTCGCCTCGTTCAGCATCGGATTTGTATTATTGAGGTGAATAAACATCTTGCGCTTAACCTTAATATTTTTCAGCAGCCGCAGACTTTCTTCCACCGGAATATGCCCCATCTCATGCGCCGTTTCGCCGCTGCCCTGCACGCATATCAGTTCGTCATAGCTCCAGAAGGTGCCGTCGAACAAGAGCAAGTCGGCCTGATCAATTTTAGCCAGCAGAGTATCGTTGAGGCTGCCGACGGCAGGCACATAAGCAATGCGCTTCCCCGCAGCGGATTCGAAGAACAGCGCCGCCGTCGCCTCCTCGCGTGCCAGATTCTCACTCTTAACATACTTGGGATAGCGGCCCGAAAGATAGCAGACTTCGCAGCGCAATCCGGACTCGTGTCCGTTGGCCGAAAGCAAGGGAAATGGTGCGCCTGCCTTCATCGCGCTCCAAACGACTTGCGGATCGACCCGGTTCATCATCCCAAACATGCTGTTCTCTTCCCGCAGAACCCGCAAGATCGAAGGAGCGGCGTAAACACGCAGAGGTTGCAACTCGCGGAGCATGAGTAGTCCGACAACGTGGTCGAGATCGGCACTGCCCAGCACTACGCCAGCAATAGGGGAATCGCGCGGAGTATTGCGTGAAGCACGCGGATGGAGTTCAGCACAGCCTTCGATTTGAAAAGCCAAGTCGGGTGAGGCTCCGGCAAGGAACCATGCGGAACCGTCGGCGCTCAGCGCAAGTTGAGCTTGTGTGCGCGCCTTAAAAGAAGATCTATCATGAAGCTCATCATCGCCCGCATCATGGCGCGAGTGCGAGCCCACGCCTTGGCGCATGCTTCCGCGCACGGCAACGCAGTTTCCGCAGGCGCAATTCCACTGCGGGAACCTACCCCCGGCCGCAGAACCGAGGATCCGAATGCGCATCGAGCAAGTCTATAGCTTTGCGCTCACGTAGGAGTTGATTTCGCAGCACAGAACTACTTCTTCAAAAACGGGACTGGTCCAAACCATAGCAGATCCACCTTGCGGAAACAGAGATTTTCGCTCGCCGAGGCCCACGGGCACGGCAAAGCTTATTGAGACAATCATAACATTACCAAGGTTGCACTTGCTCAGGAAAGTTGTGCTTCGCATCGCCCGAAAAGGCCATATACAAAGCTCGTAGATTCTCTCCATAAGCTCCGTTAAATCAGAGACTTACCTCCAGATCAGTCATCTTTCGGCTAGGCCAGGAAAAAACCCTCCGCAAACTACGCGGAGGGTCGAGAAAGGAGTCACCCATGGATTCAGTCAACAACGATCAATCAACATTAATCACGCCAAATATTCCATTGAGATTGTTCTTCGGCCCAGACGTATAGAAAAGCTGGTACGTGTTGCCGTTCGAAGAGGAGCCGCCGCCAAACTCGATCCCCCACAATTGGTTGATCACAATGTTCTTGCCCGCGGAATTCTTGATCGTTCCCACAAAGGCGCCGGTTGTGGGATTAAAACCGTTGATCGTGCCCGCATTTGTGTTGTTGCTGATCAATAGCGTATTACTCAGCACGCCGAAATCGGACGGCGCCATGGCAAACCCCCAAGGCTGATTGAGCGGCTTGCCATGAATCAGCGTTTTCACGAACGTTCCGTTCTCCTCGAAGATATCGATGTATCCACCCGCTTTGCCGTTGGTCTGGGCAAACGCCACATAGACCTGGCCGCCAATGTCCTGGATGCCAAAAGGGGCGTAGCCAGCGGGCAGCGAGGTGTCGGTGAAAGAATTAACCAACTGGAAAGTGCCGTTGTAAACGTCGACTTTGTTATTCCAGAAGTCCGCGGCGTAGAGCAAATTGCCCGATGCGTGGCTGGTGATCGCCAGGCCGGTGTAGATAGCGCCAGAAGCGGAATTGTTTACGCCGATCAGGGCGTTGTTGGGATCGAAGTGCGACCATCCGCTGATGGTGCCGTCGAGCGTCGAGAAAAGAAACGCCGACGTCCACGTGTCGATTTGGAATTCCGACGAGCCGTTGTAGACGATGCCGGTTGGCGAACCGACGCCGCTGCCCGACGCGGTCGGAATCGTGACCACCAAACTTTGCTTAGCGCCGGCACCCGTATAGAGCGTGGAGAGCCCGGAGCCTTCATCGCTGAGCCAGAATGGCCCGGTCGGCGCATAGGCCAGTCCCCACGGATTGATGAGTTGTTTGTCGCCCGTCTTGCCGGTGTTTTTCACCAGCGTGGTCGCGCTATACGCCAGTCCGCACTCGGCGAACGCGAGGTTGGAAGCCAGCGACAACGCCAACACCAGCAGCGCTGCGAATAGTAGATTGTGACGAAATGCTTGACGCATAGACAAACTCTCCTTAGAAGTGAAACTTGATGGCGGCCTGGACAGCGCCACGCCTGCCCGCGCAGATTTTGAATTAACGCGACGCCAATTCTGCGGCGACGGCAATCTTATGTGGGACTAAGGAGAGACTTGTCAGTGGAAGGTCAGCGGTTTGTAAACTTCTTGTAACGTGACGAAGCGGTCACTGTGACACCGCGTTGGGTGTTAAAACCGGATAGCGCTGTCATTAAATTTGGATGACCTGAGTGCGAGATCACCCGGCGCGTGCCTATTGCGCCGCTTCGAGCAGCCCCTTCTCGGCCTTTTCCTGGCACTCGATGCAATGCCGCGTCCACGGAACAGCCTCAAGACGCTTGGCGTTGATCTCTTTGCCGCACGAGACGCATTCTCCAAAACTGCCCTCGCGAATGCGGGCCAGCGCCCCATCGACCATGTTCAGCAATTGCCGGTCGTTGTTGCTCTGGCTAAAGAGGAACTCCTTGTTGTAAGAACTGGCGGCACGATCGGCAACGTCCTGCGTGGCCTCATCGTCGGCTGTGCGACCATCCTTTTGGTTGCGAACAACCATATGGCTCAATTCCTGACGTCGCGTTTCCAGTCTCTTTCTGAAAGTCTCGAGTTTCTTCTTATCCATGATTGCTGCCCATGATTGCTAAATATGATCGCGCCTGCCGCAAGCAGAAGTCCCGCCCCACAGGCCCCCATATCGCGCTAGGTGCAAACGATTATCGTAAGCGCGATAGAGTTCAGGCGTCAACTGCGCCGCCCGGCCCGCTAGCTGTGACGCAATGCATCCCGCATGCGATACTTTCCATGCGCTATGAATCTCACTCTCAACGCAAAAGTCGCACTCATTACCGGGGGCTCGCGCGGCATCGGCGCGGCCACAGTCCGCATGTTCATTGCCGCGGGCGCGAAAGTTGTCTTCAATTATCAGTCAGCCAAGGCGCAGGCGGATGCCTTGGTGCGCGACTGCGGCGTCGACAATTGTCGCGCTGTGCAATGCGATCTTTCTGCTCCGGCGAGTCCCCAGCAGTTGGTCGCGACGGCTGTCTCGGCCTTCGGACGCCTCGACATTCTGGTCGCCAACCACGGCATCTGGCCTCCGCAGGATATGCCGGTGGATCGCCTGTCCGATGAGCAATGGCACCGCACCATCGCGGTCAATCTCGACAGCGTCTTTGGCCTGGTCAAGCACTCCGTCGCGCAAATGAAGATGAAGAAGCAAGGCGGCCACATCGTGCTCGTCAGTTCGACTGCCGGACAGCGCGGAGAAGCCTTCCACTGCGACTATGCTGCGTCGAAAGGCGCGCTCATCAGCATGGTCAAAGGCCTCTCCACCGAACTTGCGCCCGACAATATCCACGTCAACTGCGTCGCTCCGGGATGGGTGGATACGGATATGTCCACGGAAGCACTGAATGATCCGCCCACGCGCGAAAAGGTTTTTCGCACCATACCGATGGGCCGCGTTGGAACACCCGAAGAAATTGCCGCGCCAATTCTGTTTCTGTGTACGCCGCACGCCGGGTTTATCACGGGCGAGGTTTTTAACGTGAATGGTGGTGCGGTGCTGGTGGGGTAGAAAATGTCCGCGGAAAAACAGTCCTTGTAGGTCAGTACAGCTAAAATATGCTGAATCGCTTCTAATCAAGTATCCATGTATCGCCTTCTTGCCATTCTGCTACTGTCGGCGCTGGCCGCCTCACAAACCGCTCCGACGACGGCGGCCGCCCCGGCCGCTCAACAACCCATCAATCTTAACGACTCCGAAAATGCGCGCAAGGCTCGCGCCGTTCTCGATCAGACCATCCAGTCCTTGGGCGGAGAGCCGTACCTCACTTACACCAACCGCGTCGAGGAGGGCCGCTACTATCCCCTCTATCACGGACGCACCGACAGCACCGGAATCCCCTACCGCTACTACGTCGAATATCCCGACCGCGATCGTTTTGAAGTCATCCATACGAAAGACGTTTTTTTGCTGTTCGGGCAAATCGGTGATGTCAAAGTCAAGAACAAGTCGGACGTGGTCCTGATTCACAACGGCGACAAAGGCTTCGAGATCACCTATAAGGGAACGGCGGCACAGGATAAGCTCGATTTGACGAATTATCTTCGGCGCCGCGAGCACTCGATCGAATGGGTCTTCCGCAAGTGGATACGCGATCCGAACGTCGCCCTCTTCTACAATGGCTCGGCAGTAGTGGACGGCAAAGAGACTGAGGGAGTCACATTACTCAACAACCGGGATGATTCCGTCAACGTCTATCTCGATCTCAACACGCACTATCCGGTGAAGATCAGTTATTCGTGGCGCGATCCGAAAGATCGGCAAAAAGATGTAGAGGATGAAATCTACGACAGTTACAAATTAGTGCAGGGGATCTGGACTCCGCACTCCATCACCCGCTATTTCAACGGAGAGACATCGCAACAGCGTTTCATCAATACCGCCAGCTACAATCTAAAACTCCCCGACACCATGTTCGAAGCGAACGTCACTTACGATCCCACGGTTCCAGTGAAGAAGCGATGAGACGCTGAAAGCGCGAGCATTCGCAAAAAGGCGTTCAGTCCTACCTTTGGTAACCCCCAATCATCCACAACGACCTGAATAACTTAGCCCTAATCCTGGTGCACCCGACCACGGAGTGTGGCTATTTTGCCACACACGAAACTCGGCCTCGCGAGGTAAGCTGATACATAGCATTAGACTTACAAGCGCTCCCCCCTTTGACGCACGAGCAGACAATTCGTGCCGCCGTTACCTGCACAGGAGCAGGTCTGCACAGTGGCGCCCCGGTCAGCCTTCGAATCCTCCCAGCACCTGCGGGCACCGGAATTGTTTTTCATCGCACCGATCTCGACAGTTTTCCCATCGAAGCCAGCGGCCGCAACGTGGCCCGCGTCAGCTATGCCACCAGCCTCATGAAAAAAGGCGTGCTCATTTCCACCACCGAGCACCTGCTCTCGGCGTTCACAGGCGTCGGCATCGACAACGCTATCGTCGAACTTGACAATCTCGAATTGCCGATCCTCGACGGCAGCGCCCAACCCTTCGTTGAGATGATTCAGAAGGCCGGCATCCGCAAGCAACGCAAGGCTCGCACCTATCTCCGCATCGTGCGCGATATCGAATTGCGCGAGGGCGATAAATTTATTGCCGTCTATCCCGCTGACACATATTCGGTTTCTTATTCGATCAACTTTCCTCATCCGCTGATCGGCAAGCAGAGCTTTTGCGTGCGCCTCACCAACGGCAGTTATCTGAGAGAGATTGCGCCCGCGCGCACCTTCGGCTTCCTGCACGAAGCCGACGCCATGCGCCAACAGGGCCTGATTCGCGGAGCATCCACCGCGAATGCCATTGTGATGAACCGCAGCGAAGTGCTCAACCCGCCCCTGCGTTTTCCGGACGAGTTTGTACGCCACAAAGTTCTCGATCTAATCGGCGACCTGGCGCTTCTCGGAAAACAGATCCTCGGTTCAGTGGTCGCCGACCGCGCCGGCCACGCCATGCACACCGCCCTCGTCTCGCGCATCCTGCGCGACAAGTCGTACTGGGAAGAAATCGCGCTGCAGGATGAACCGGCGCTGCCCGCTCTCGCGACCGCCGCCAGCCTCAGCATGTGACAAGCAGTTGCCGCGGCGGCATCCCCTGTCCCCCGTGCGCCAGCCATGGTTGGAGATTCTTGCCAGCAGCGTAGCGAACGCTACTGGCGTGCGTCCCCCGCGCCAACCAGCACTCCCACGCCAATCCCCGAGGGCTCACTCTTCGTGTGGTAAATGCGCTCGGTAGCCTTCACAAAATCGCCAGCCTTGGCGTCGGGAATGTCAACAAACGTCTGCGGATTGCGATCCGTGAGCGGAAACCACGAACTCTGCACTTGCACCATGATGCGGTGACCGCGTCGAAACGTATGGTTCACGTCCGGAAAAGTGGTGTCGACCTCTTCTACTTTGCCCGGAGTGAACGGTTCTGGCTTCTCAAAGCTGTGGCGAAATTTACCGCGAAACGGCTCGCCGCGTACCAGTTGCTGATATCCGCCCATGGTAAACGCAGGGGGAGGGACGTCGGTTCGCGGTTTTTCCTCGGCGCGAGAATCGAGTTTGCTGTCAGGATAATCTTGCGGATACACGTCGATGAGCTTGACGTCGAAGTCAGAATCGGTTCCGCTCGTCGACACAAATAACCGCGGCGAAATCGGTCCGGCAATCGTTACGTCTTGCTGCAACACCGGCGTCTGGTAGACCAGCACATCCGTCCGGCTGGCGGCAAAGCGCTGGTCGGACACCATGTATTCCTGCGGCACGTCGGTTGCCTGGTAGCTCACGAAAGGCACGGGCTTGGCTGGATCGCTGACGTACTCGTCATATGCCGTGGACTCGGAAATTTCTGTAGACTCGGAAGCGCCCGGTGGATCGAACGAGAGCTCTCCGTGCGCTCGGAAATATAAAGTCTTCGCCTCGGCATTCTTGGGAGGCCAAGCCGAATACTTCCTCCACACATTCGTGCCCGTCTCGAACACGTATGCTTTCGGCAGCTTGGCGTCGCCCGCGCCTTTGAGATATTGCTCAAAAAACGGAAACAGAATATTGCTGCGGTAATAGTCGCCCGTATTGGCGGCAAACTCCACCCGCCCCAGATGCTCGCCATCGAGCCGCGCCCAACCGCCATGCACCCACGGCCCTACAACCAAAGCATTAAAGATCCCAGGATTTTTCTGGTCGATGGAGTGAAACGTAGAGAATGGCCCCTGCAAGTCCTCGGCATCGAACCATCCTCCCACCGTAAGAACGGCGCAATGGATGTTATTCATGTGCGGCGCTAGATTGCGCACCTTCCAATAATTATCGTAAGTATCGTGGTGCAATTGATCGTCCCAGAGCGCGCTCCGCCCCACTAGATATTTCGACAGATTCCCGATCGGCCCCACCTTCAAATAAAACTCATAACCATCCTTTGTGCCGTAATCGAAAGGCACAAAAGTTTTCGGCGGCAGCTGCGGGTTCTCCTGCGGCTTGAACGAGCTGTAGAAACCGAAATTCGCCTCCAGCATAAATGTGCCACCGTGATAAGCATCGTCTCCCTTAAAAAGGTCGGTCATGGGAGCCTGCGGCGATGCCGCTTTCAGCGCCGGATGCGAATCGATGATGCTGGCTGACGTATAGAAGCCGGGATAAGAAATGCCCCATATCCCTGCATTCCCATTATTGTTGGGCACATTCTTGAGCAACCAATCAATCGTGTCGTAGAGATCGCTGGAGTCGTCAACGTCGTGCTTCGACTGTTTATGATCGATGTGCGGACGCATCTCAACGAACTCGCCTTCCGACATATAGCGCCCACGCACATCCTGAAAAACAAAAATGTATCCCGATTTTTCGAACTCAGGCGACGGGCCCAGACCCTTGCGATATTGATCCTCGCCATAGGGCGCTACACTATAAGGAGTGCGCAGGATCAGGAACGGGTAAGCCTGCGAACCGTCTTTCGGCACATAAACTGCCGTGAACAGATGCACTCCGTCGCGCATCGGAATTCGATACTCATATTTTGTGTAGTGTTCCTTGACGCTGAATTCCGGCGCGTCTGTCTTGCTCTGGTCGGTGGCATCGGAACCAGAGGCCAATTCTCCCGAAAGCGCGAGCAATAGAAAGACGAGACTAAATAACCCCGACGAACCCCGACGCTGCATTCGCACCCCTCTACCCCGGCTGGAAGCCGAATAAGCAAGCTACCTGCTCATCGGGAAACGAGTCAACCCGGCTTTATTTAACTTGGAAAGCTGGCATCAGGCGCGCGCCGCAATCCGTTCGCAAGAAATGATTCCGCATCAAGCGCAGGGCGGGGTTCAGTTCGATCCAGTCGAAGAGTTGTGGAACGCTTCACTCGTGGGCGCTGTGCGTTCGGCCAGCAGTCGCTGCAATTCCGCTTCGGCTTCTGCACGCACGCGGTCGGCATAAGCGTTGACGCTCTGCCGGTGTTCGGCTCCCAGCGGTGACAAGCGAACATGCAGGTAGGGCTGGTCTTCTTCCAGCCGCCGAAGCAAGCGCTCCGTTCTCGCGATTTTTTCTTCCAAGGTAATCATGCGACGTTAGGGAGGCCCCGTCTCTACACTGCCACAGCGACGGCCGCATGCAAGTTGCAAACTGGATACCGCCTGAACAGACGGTTCGAAAGGAATCTCAAAAAGGGGAATGTTGTCTCGAATGTTGTCGAGCGGTGAGCTAGTCGAGCGGTTAACTAAGGGTACTGCGGCCGTCGAACGCTCCGGGCATCTCTTCCTGCAAGCGGTCGGTCAGCCACTTTTCCAGCTGATACTGTGAGCTCTGCGGTACTTCGAGAAAACGGATCCCAGCGCGGCCGGTTCCGTCCGCCCACGCGATTTCGCATTTCAATTCCAGGGAAACATTCATTACCGGAAGGGTGAACGTAATCTGCCCTCGAGCATCTTTGGCCAGCTTGCCGAGAACCCGAATCGCCATGCCGCCCTCGCTCACATTGGTCGCGGTCGCCGTCATTTCTTGATTGTGCGGCAGGCTGATTCGCACCGGCATGTCCACCGGATGCCGAAAGTAGCGCCGACGTTCCCGCACCATGAAATTCAGCGCCGCATTTAAGCAGCGCGAGGCATGCATCAAAGTAAGCGGTTTCTGTAATACAAAATTGGCCCCCGAGCTAAACGCCTGCTGCGTCGTTGTCTTTCCGTTCACCACCGCAAACGACACGGCCTTGGCGTTGCTTTGCGTCTGGCGAAGCGTGCGCAGCAGATCAAAGCCGTTCTGCACGTCATCACAGTCAATGATCACCGCATCAAATTTGCGTTTCGCCAGCAGTTCATTGCCCGGCGGCCCGCCCGGGCAAACCTGCAGCTCAACCGAAATCTTCTCCAGCGCCGGTCGCAACACGCCCAGCAAGGCAACATCCCGGCTGATGAGAAGAGTGTCCAGATTCATCGCATTTTCATAGTAACCGGGCGAGGCAAACCACGAAAGTAACCGAGGTACAATGCAGTTACTGCGGCGACGCTATGGCGGCCCGGCGCCAGATCTTTGCCCCCACCGAGCAATATACTTTCTACGTTTTCGCTGGATTCTCCTGCTTTGACCCGCCAAACTGTTGGTGTGAGCGAAACCGCCTATCTCTCCCTCGGCTCTAACCTCGGAAATCGTGCCTCTAACCTGCGCACCGCACTTGCCCAATTAGAGGTCGCCGGCCACCTCTTGGCCGTCTCCGCGTTCTATGAGACTCAGCCCGTGGACGTGCCCGACCAGCCCTGGTTTCTGAATTGCGTGGCCGCCATCACCACCGACAAGTCACCGCGAGAGTTGTTGCAACTTGCGTTAAGGATTGAATCCGAGATGGGACGCCTCCGCATGCGCCACAAAGGCCCGCGCAACATCGACATCGACATCCTTTTGTTCGGCGATCGCGTCCTAGACGAGCAAGGCCTGAAGATTCCGCATCCCGCAATGCCTGAGCGACGCTTCGTACTCGAACCGCTGGCAGAAATTGCCCCCGAAGCGCAGCACCCCAAACTCGGAAAAACCGCGCTGGAGTTGCTCGCAGCGCTGGGCGATGGCCAGACCGTGCGGCGGTTGTGAAACCCGCGAGTGCGTTCGGCCTACGGAATGACGATCCGGCTCCCCGCCGCATCTGGCCCAGCGATCGCTGGTTGCTTTTCCGGAAATTGCGCAAACAGAAAGTCAACAAACCCGCGCGACTTCGGCCGCCCCGAAGTGCGTCCCCACGCCAGCCGCAAAAGAAACACCAGCGCCTTCAGTACCTCGGAATCTCGTAACCGCGTGTGCCCAATATGCCGTTGCTCAGCTTCGCGAAATTCCCGCACCATTGTCTCAACCTCGCGAGCGATGCTCTGATGCGCCAGATTGGCAGTGGTCTGCCCGTAGATGAGATTCGAGTTCACCAGCGTTTGATAGCTTTTTGCCAGTGCACCCAACGCCGCCATCAGATCCCGGTCCATCAACGGCCGCCCATCGAGCGAGCGCTCTGCGCGGGCGCTCTTGGCCAGCGCATAGCTCAATCCAAGAATCAGTTCCTCGCGCTCATAAAGAAACTGCTCCGAGATTTCGATCTCGGGAAACAAAGCCGCGCGCTCCTCGGCGCCTTCCCGTTCCTCGTGAGCACGTGTGGTGTGGTGGTCGCTCGCCTGCTGCCGCGCCTGCACCTGCTGCCGCGCCTGCAAAAGATAAGGACATTCGCTCGGGCAGTCGAGCGTGACCTCGCGTTGCTCGCCGCAGCACTGCGGACAGATTTTTCCATGCACCGCCGGGCAAAACCGCTTTTCTTTCCGAACTTCGCAAATCGCGCAACTCAAATCGAGATCCCTCGATTCGATTATTTCACGGAAAACCTGCTTCGCCGCCGAGACGCCGAAAGCGCCGAGAAAAGCTTTTTTCTTAGCTTGTTTCGGTTCCCAGAAGTGCTTTTTCGCAGATTCTGCTCCCCCCGCTCTCGGCGTCTCGGCGGTAGAAATGCCATTGCGTTTAAATCGCACCATTCCTGATGCAAATCAGAAAACCTGATCGCAGCTATAACCGATTTCTATTTGTGCGCTTGCTTCCAACGCGATAGCCTGATTGGTTATTCTAGGCACTCCCTGAATTCCAGGGCTGCGCCCCTACAAGGAGAGGCATGTCACCTGAACTGCGGAATTTTCTGGCAATCCCCTACGATGAACTGCAAGAGATGAATCTGAAGGCCAAGAAGCAGCGCCTGGACCGCGTGGCTCCCTCCAAGATTCAGGACGACCGCCTCAAGTATCTCGCCGACGAGGGCCGCATCAAGGCCGTGACCGTAATGTTCAGCGACCTCGAAGGCCGCTTGCACATGCTCGATTACGACAAGAAATTCCTGCTCAAGAGCTACGACAACCTCACCTTCGATGGCTCGTCGATTCGCGGCTTCACCGCGCAGCGCGAGAGCGATCTTCGTTTAGGCATTGACTGGAGCGCCTTTTACTGGGGCCCCGCCGATGTCTTCGGGCCCGGCAAGGTGATGGTGTTCGGCGAGGTTATCGACAAGGGCGGCGAGCCTTATGCCGCCGACATGCGCGGAGTGCTGAAGTCTTTCGCCGAGGGCCTACACAAAAAGCAAGGCTACACGCTCAATGCGGCGAACGAGATCGAAGGCTTCCTTTTTAATGGATCGGACGCCGAGCGGACTTATCACGAGACGGGCAAGTTCGAATACGTAAACACCGGCGGCTATTATCACTCTCTGCCGGGCGATCCGCTGCGCACCTTCATCGACACCACCGCCGAAGTGCAGCGCGCCATGGGATTCGAAAACGAAAAGGATCATCCCGAGGTTGCGCCTTCGCAGTTCGAAATCAACTACAACTACGCGGAGGTAGTCGCCGCCGCCGACCACATCCAACTCTACAAACTGATCTGCCGCCAGGTCGCCCGCAACATGGGATTCACCGCATGTTTCCTGCCGAAGCCGGTCGTCGGCGTCAACGGAAGCGGCATGCACACCAACGTCTCCATCAGCAAAGGCGGCAAGAATCTGTTCTGGGATCCGAAAGGCGAAGAACAATTGAGCAAAGCCGGTTGGGAGTTCATCGACCGCATTCTCACCCACGGCAATGACATCTGCCTGCTGCTGAATCCAAGCGTCAACGCCTATCGCCGCCTCGATCCGCACTTCGAAGCACCCAACCAGATCAAGGCATCCGCCGTTGATCGCGGATCGATGATCCGCATCCCCATCGGCAACGAGCGCAGCATGCGCGTCGAGGTTCGCTCCGTAGCGCCTGACGCCAATCCCTATCTGGTAATGCTCTCGATTTTCAAAACCGGACTCGAGGGCACCACTGCAAAGATCAAGAATCTGCGCCAGGCCGAGCGCTATCTCCCCGACAATATCTACAAAGCGCTAGCCGACTTCCGCAAAGCCGACTGGACCTCTGAATTGATGGGCGAGGATGTAAAGGGCCGCTATGCCGACCTGAAAGAGGCCTCCGCCGATCGCTGTCCGCGGCTGCTTGGGACGTTCGTGAAAGCGCCCGAAGTGCAGTACCACCACGACGTCTACAACCAGTATTTGTGGAACAAATTTTAGAAAGTTTCAGAACGCGCGACTAAACGGGCCGTTACGACGACCGGCTTCAAGGGTTGTCGGAAGCCGCCTTCTTTATCTCCGAATCCGAATTTACAACCTGGCTCAACGTGGCCGCACTGGGAGCATTGTCGCCGTCTCCGAGGTATTCGGCCGTGATCGAGTCAGTGCCCACTGGAAGACGTTTTGTCGTCAACGTCGCGACGCCATTGGAGTTCACGACTACCGCTCCCAAGGTTTCCGCTCCATTTAGGAATTTAATTTTTCCGGTCGGCATTGTAGGCGCATTTTGGTTTGGCACCGCCGTCGCCGTGAAAGTCACGTCCTCTTTATAAGAGGACGGGTTTGGCGAAGAAGTGAGAGTTGTGTTTGTCGGCCACGTCTCAACGTCCACTGAGCTAAGCGCTGAGCTCGGACCGAAACCATCCTGATCCTCCGTGTAAATTGCCTTGAGGCGGTGGTTGCCGACCGGGAGTGCAGTGGTTGTCAGTTGCCACGCGCAGTTTCCCTGGTATGTGCCCGGTCCCAGGCTGTTCCATCCGCCGTCATCCCAAAGGTAGAAGAAGATCTTCCCGGTGCAAATGTCGTGATAAACGTTGTGGCAATATTCGTTCATATTCGCAGTGGCGCCCAGGTTGAAAGGCTCCGTGATATAGGGGCCACCACTAACCTCGTATATCTTGGTTTTCGAAGGGCACGGTGTTCCATAATTTGAGTTCGACTTTGCCGTGTCAGCGCTCGGTCGGGCCGCGGCCGCAAATGAGCTGCCGGCGTCCGGCCCCGGTGCACCGATATCCGCCGCGTCGCTTTCGACTACCTGCTTCACCGTTCCCGAACTGGGTGCGAAAGCATCGTCGCCGGAGTAAGTGGCTTTGATGGGATAGGTCTTGGCTTTAGTGAAAGTTGTGATAAAGCTGGCGACTCCGTTGGTGGTCGTGCTCTGTCCCAGGGTCGTCTTACCTTCGTAGAAGGTGACCTCTTCCCCGTTGGGAATCGACCCAAATCTCGAGGTAACCGTCGCTGTAAAGGTCACGGGCTGACCAACCTGTGAGGGCGATCCCGAAGTAGCCAGCACTGTCTTCGAATTACCGCGAACATACTCCGCGATTGTCGTTGAGGCGCCTGCGGCGGTCTGAAAGGTGCCCGAGTATGCGGCTGTGATCTGGTGCGTACCCACTTCCCACTTATGCGCCGAGTACGAGGTACTATACGTCGCCTGATTGTCCGCGAGCGTCACTGTCGCGATCGGCGTGCCACCATCCAGAAACCAGACGCTACCGTTTAACGTTCCACCGGAAGGGCCAGACACGCTTGCCGTGTAGGCAACTACTTGGTTGAAATCTACTGGATCTACACTTGGTGTCAATGTGATGGTCGTCGGCGGAGCTCCAGCATTGTTCAATACAACTTGGACATCTACTACGTAGAAGAAGTGCGCGAGCAACAAATCCGGCTTCCCATCCCCATTCACATCCGCGATCGCGATCTCGCCCGGTCCTGCCCAGGGATAGGCCACCGGTGCCTGAAAGGTCCCGTCCCCATTGCCCAGCAATACCCCAAGTGTCGCCTCAGAATTGGAAACCACCAAATCGGGATAACCGTCTCCATTTACATCCCCGACCGCAGCTGCGACGCTCCCGTAGCCCCCTGACTCATAGTTGACGGCAGGTTGGAAAGTTCCGTTGCCATTGCCCAGCAGCACACTTACGCTACCCGTCGATGTCGACCGGCAATTGCCGCGTTTGTCATAGTCTTGACAGTTGTTGCCAACGACCAGATCTGGCTTACCGTCGCCGTTTAAGTCGCGGATGGTCACCGAATTTGCATAAGCGCCACTAGTGTTATAAAGAACCGGCGCTTGAAAAGTACCGTCGCCATTCCCCAGGAACACCGCCGCTTCCCCAGGGGGATTGCAGTTGTGGTAATAGTCCTGGCACTCATTGGCCACAACCACATCGAGCACGCCGTCTCCATTCAAATCACCGACCGCAATTGACGAAGCGTTGTAACCTCCGGAGTTGTACATCATCGGGGCCTGAAAAGTGCCGTCGCCATTGCCCAGCAGCACACTCAAACCACCTTCACTGCAGGGTAACCCAACACACCCGATGGCCGCGAGAATGTCCGGCCTGCCGTCTCCATTCACGTCCGCAACCGCCACAGAATCGATGCCATTAGGCCCGACGCCGTAGGTCACCGCAGGCTGAAACGTCCCATCGCCATTCCCCAGGAGCACACTCACCAATCCGCCAGCCACCACCAGGTCCGGCTTGCCGTCACCATTTACATCCGCAATCGCCACCGAGGATGCACCACCGGTGCCAGTGCTGTAGGTCACCGCGGTCTGAAATGTCCCATCGCCGTTACCCAGCAGAACGCCCACCGTGCCCGCCGCATTCGCCACCACCAAGTCCGGCTTCCCGTCCCCGTTGACATCCCCTACCGCCACCGCAGTGGCATCGCCGCCCGAGCCGTAACCCACCGCGGGCAAGAATATGAGTCCGGGAGAACCTCCCAGCATTGCATCGGGGCGTTCATTGGCGCGAACCGCGGTGGGCGAATGTGCTTTCACGATCGCGAACAGAGTGGCAACGAGAAAAACAGAAGACCAACAGACGAAGCGGAGACACTTCATGAAACCCCCTACGCGTCCAATTCCGCGAGAGAAGCTGAACAGATTAGGCGCCATCCAAACTTGGCTCGATCAACAGCTGGGGGAAGGGAAAAAATGCCGCGCCTAAGGCCGTCATTGTGCTCTCCGTCAAAAGGCGCGTCAAGGCCAACTCGCTGGCGAGAGTTCGCAGGGCGGGAGCTAACTCATGCGGGAGGACAAGTCGGTGTTCGTCCCGCTCCGAAGGCACATTCCAAGCCTTACCCTTTCGGGGACTATAACTCCTCGGACGATCTTGCGATAATCGTAGTTCCCGTGGAATTCACCCTCATTGACGAGCGCTGGCTCCCTAAGTCAATCCTCTGCTTGCGCGATTACAACCTCAGCAAATTTCTTCACGACCTGCTAGCCGGAATCACCGTAGGCCTCGTCGCCCTCCCACTAGCCATGGCTTTTGCCATCGCCTCTGGCCTTACTCCTCAAGCGGGAATTTATTGTGCCATCGTCACCGGCTTCATCATCTCCGCGCTCGGCGGCTCGACGACCCAGATCGGCGGTCCGACGGGAGCGTTTGTAGTCGTGGTCGCCGGCATCGTCGCTGCTCACGGCGTCGATGGCCTCTTCATGTGCACTGTGATGGCCGGACTCATTCTCGTTGTCATGGGCCTCACCGGCATGGGCTCCGCCGTGAAATTCATCCCGCGCCCCATCGTCGTCGGCTTCACCAACGGCATCGCTGTCCTCATCGCCAGCACCCAAATCAAAGATTTCTTCGGCCTCACCCTCGAGAAAGTTCCGGGAGTCTTCTGGCTGCGCATGGAAGCGCTAGCCCAGAATTTTCACACCATTTCGACCGAAGCCACTGCTCTCGCCGTCGGCACCATCGTCATCATCCTCGCCTGCCGCACCCTCTCCAACCGCATCCCCGGCGCCATTGTCGCTCTCATTCTTGCCACCGCCGCCGTGTGGCTTTTCAAACTTCCCGTCGCTACCATCGGAACTCGCTTCAACGGAATCCCCAGCGGCCTGCCCCATCTTCACATCCCCGCCTTTCGCACCGATCTGATTCACGGCCTCCTCGGTCCCGCGTTAACTGTCGCCATGCTGGGCGCCATCGAGTCGCTGATGTCCGCCGTAGTCTCCGACCGTATGAGCAACAGCACCAACATCAACGACCGCCATAATCCAAACGTAGAACTCGTCGCGCAAGGCATCGCCAACGTCGTCTCACCCATGTTCGGGGGCCTGCCCGCCACCGGCGCCATCGCCCGCACCGCCACTAACATCCGCGCCGGAGCGAAAACGCCAGTAGCCGGCATGATTCACGCCCTAACCCTGCTGGCGATTTTGCTCTTCGCCTCGAAGCTCGTCAGCTTCGTACCCATGGCGGTGCTCGCCGGAATTCTGATCGTAGTGAGCTATAACATGGGTGAGTGGCGCGAAATTCCGTCACTGCTCAAGCTGACAAAAACCGACATCAGCGTCTGGCTCGTCACCTTCGCGCTGACCGTCTTCGCCGACCTCACTGTCGCCGTCCAGGCCGGAATGATCCTCGCGGCGCTCCTCTTCATCAGCCGAGTCGCCGCCACCACGACGGTATCTCAAGTCACCGACGACTACGTAGAAGACGGACGCGTCCACATTCTCCAGGACAAAGACATTCCCTACTACGCCACCATCTTTCGCATCCACGGCCCGTTCTTATTCGGAGCCACCGACAAGATCGACGTTGTCACCGAGAATGTCCACGAACTCCCGCCGGTAGTGATTCTTCGCCTGCGCAATATGACCGCTCTCGACGCCACCGGCCTCTTCGCGCTCGAGGAACTGGCGCGCACGCTGAAAGCCAGCGGCCGCGACCTGATTCTCTGTGGCGCCAGAGAACAACCGCTGCGCCTGATTCAGCAAACAGAATTTGAAGAATTAGTAGGTCCGGAGAATATTTGCGACAACGTGCAAGCAGCGCTGCGGCGTGCCGAAGAAGCCTTTGAAAGGCTACAACCTGTCGGGAAAGTAACCCGGTAACGGAACTCGCTAGCGGCAGCCCGCTACTGGCGTCGATCGCGCATTTCCTGCTGGATGGCCCGGAGATCTTCAGCCGTCAGATGCTGTCGCAGCGCCGGAATCACCTGTTCTTCTTCCAGTTTCAGATGAGCGCTCCACAGTGCGCTCAAATGTTCCGTGCAGTCGCGAAGCCGGTCGCCCGATGCGTCCTGAGCTTCAGGATCATGTTCGACTTCCTGCCACATGGGAATTAACTCGGCGACGGTGGCGTCAATGTTTTTGTGTTGCTCGATCATCTGCTCGTTGGCATTGGCCAACTCCCCGGGAAGAAGCGCCCTTTTCAGTCGCGGGTAAACCGATTCATTCTCGTCGGCCTCGTGCAGGGGCAGGGCCATAGTGTAATAACGCAGAACGGCTCTGGCGGCCTGACTGCGGTCAGAAGCAGGTGCCCGCCGCTGCTCTGCTAAGCGCAGTGCAACCGCAGTAAAGTGACGAATCCGGCCGTGGCAGCCCAGCAACAGGAAAATCGCGTCCTCGATTTCAGCCGAGGTACCGGTGCTGGCGCGAATAGAATTCAGCATGGAATACCGCTGCCCCTTTTGTAGATTGTACGCGCAGTCAGAACGGCCGACGGAAATATCCCGTCGTCGAGAGGACCCTTCTAGTGCATCGCGGCGGCATTCGCCAGGTTGGCATTCAGATAGCGGCTCATCGCCAAATCCACGATTGAGCCAATCAGCTCCATATAAGTCAGCCCGGAAGCCTTTGCGGCCATCGCGAACTCCTGCCGGCTCGCCAACCACGGATTAGGATTCGCCTCGATCACATAAACGTCGCCATTCGGAGCCAGCCGCATGTCGATGCGCCCGTAGTCGCGCAGCTTCAGCGCGCGATAGGCTGCGAGAGCGGTATCTTCCAGCCGCTTCCGAGTAACTTCATCAAGATTTTCGGCAATCGCCGACTTGGTCAACTTATAAGCTTCTGTGTTCTTTTCAAACTTCACATCGTAACTCGCGATCCGAGGCGTTCCTTCTGGCAGCCGTGATAGATCGAGTTCCACCAATGGCAACACCTGCGTCCGCTCATAACTCCCCAAGATCCCTGCGTAAATCTCACGCCCTTCAATGTATTCCTCGATCAAGGCCGGAGAATCAAATTCATCCTGTATGTACTCAATCCGCTCCATCATCTCTTTGATGTTCTTCACCACCGACCCGGCGTCGATGCCAATCGATCCATCCTCCCAGGATGGTTTCACGATGAGTGGAAAAGAAATGTCGTGTGCATGTTCAATGCGCCCGCGATAGGAAGTGGCAAAAAACGGAGTCTTGATTCCATGAAACGCAAAAATCTTCTTGGCAATCGCTTTATCCTGAGACATGAAGATAGCGTGCGGACCCGCTCCGGTGTAGCGCAGTCCCAGCAGGTCGACGTAGGCGACCACATTCATTTCTTTGGTGTCGTCGCCGTCGAATGATTCCGTCAGATTGAAAACCAGATCGGCGTCGCAACGCGAAAGCGAATGCAACGACGCCGGACGCCCATCCAATTCGAAAAACGAAGGTTCATGTCCGAGCTTTTGCAGCGCCTCAAAGATCTCCTCGCGATCGGTCTTTTCTTTTTTTACTACTTTAACTTTCTTGTGAGGCTTGCGCGTAGTTCCCGCCTCTTCTTTCGCCGCCGCTGCGACCGGATCTTCATTCCAGAGGTCGTAAAGCAGCGCGATCTTCAGTTTTGCACCAAGCATGCAATCTCCTCGAAAAACAGCAGCCACTTGTCCCTACGGTTGTATAAACTTCCCTTTCGTCACGTAAGTCATCACCAGCGCGGTCGCATAAGCCGTAACTTCCGCAAGATGCTCGGCGCTGCGCGTCTTATCAACACGTAAATCCAGTTCGCCCGCACGCTTCTCGATCGTGTCAATCAATGTCCTGATCAGCGGACGCTGCGCTCCCGTCCACTGCGCCACTTTGTCGATCACCGCCTTGCGATGCGCATGCAGAAATTCGCGCGCCGGCGCCGCCGCCTTCCGCCGCTTCGACACCGGGAAAATATCCCGCAAATCCGTGTCCGGGGTTAATTCACTAACGGCTAATTCACTAACGCCAAGCCCGGCGATCGCCACTTCCTCGCGTCCATTCTGGTGGCCATTGCGACGATAAAACTCTGCCACGGTGTTTTCCATATCGTCGACCGTGATATCCGCCTGCCCCCGCCGCCGCGGGGGCTCGCTCTTCCCTAACTTCCGCGCCAGCCGATTCAGATAAAGCAATTTCGCCATCGCGCCCCAACCGCGATAGCGCTTGCGCCAGTTCGAGCGCGGAGTCAGCCACACCGCAAATGTCTCGGCAAAATCTTCGTCCGGATGCTTCTGCGCATACCACCCCGGCAAATGCCGCACATAGTCGCGCGAAAACGGCGTCGGCCGGTAGTTATCGTGATAAGGCCGTCGAAACGGCCCGAATAGCTGCTTCCACTGTGGCGCGTTGTGCAACTTATAGGCGTAAGTAAAGGCGTGTCCTGCTTCGTGGCGCAGGTACATCATGATTTCTCTCGCGTCTTCGAGGTCATGAGTCTCTTTTTCCAATTGCGCTAACGCCGCGTGCGCCAGATAAAACGGAATCCCAATAATCGGCTCGCCCGACGGGCATCCCCACTCATCGGTCAGGTAACAAGCCGGTCGAAACTTAGTAAGTCCTTTTGCCTCCAGCTCACGATAGAGCTGTTCGACGAACCGCTCCACCGGAGAGCCAGCAAGCCGCAGCCCCAGCTCACGAATAGGCTGGCCAAGAAGCTCCTGGTAAGCTGCGGGTTCAGTTTTCGCGATTACGGTGTTCTGCACAAATGCTCGCTAACCAACAGGCTCAACCCGCGAACACAGGCTGGGAGAGGCGATGTCACTAAGATTAACGGTAACGAAAAGTAGGGTTAGTTAGAAGTTACGGGGGTAATGCAGCAGCTTTGATTGCCTCATGGCGAGGCGGCCGCTCTCCTCGCCGGCCAGTTTGTGATAGCCTGCGAGGTTTGCCATTCCCATCGAATCCCCGGAGGTCGTTCCTGAAAACGCCTAAGGCTGCTCTCTTCTCATACTTGCTCTTGCTCGTCATCTTCACCCTCGTTCTGCCGGCGCCGTGTCAGCAAGACAAAAGCAATAGCGTCGTCGTCGAGCGCGTTGGCGATACGGCGTTCATCCAACTGCACGCGCCCAGCTTTCAGGCCCTCACGCCTCGTCAGCAAGCTCTCGCCTACTGGTTGACGCAGGCTTCCATCGCCATCGATCCGATTATTTACGATCAGCTTTCCGCCTATGGATTGCAGGAGAAGCGTCTCTTCGAGGAAATACTGGCGCATCCCCAGGGAATCGATCCCCGTGTGCTGCCAAAGATCTCTGAATTCGCCAAACTCTTCTGGGCCAACCGCGGCAATCACAACGAACTGACCTCGCAGAAATTTCTGCCCGGCTTTACTTTCATGCAGCTCAAGGGAGCAGCCCTCTCGGCGCAACACAATGGAGCTTTCCACATGCCCTACGCCGATCTCCCACCGCTCGCGACCGCCCTCGATCTGGCGCACGAACTTGATGCCTTGCGACGTCCGCTTTTCGATCCCACATTTGAGCCGATGACCACTGCCAAAAGTCCTTCCGGCGGAAAAGACACGATCCAGTCCAGCTCCAACACTTTTTATGAAGGTCCGGATAACCAAAGCTTGAGTCTGGACGACCTGAAAGGATTTCAAGAAAAATACGCGCTAAACTCGCGCGTGCAGAAAGGCGCCGATGGCAAGCTCACTGAACTTGTCTATCGCGCCGGAACTCCCGATGGCAAAATCCCTGCCGGACTCTACGCCACCTTCCTGGCGAAAGCCGTCGACTGCTTCGAGAAGGCCCGCGGCTATGCCGAACCGGCGCAGGCCGAAGCCATCAGCCACCTCATACGCTTCTATCAGACCGGTGAATACGCCGAATGGGTCGCCTTCGGCACCGCCTGGGTGCAGAACGATGCCACCGTCGACTTTGATAACGGCTTCATCGAGGTCTATCGCGACGCGCGCGGCGAAAAAGGCAGCTCACAGAGTTTTGTCACCATCACCGATAAGCCGCTAACCATCGCGATGAAGAAGCTCGCCGAAAATGCTGCGTACTTCGAGAGCAAAGCTCCGTGGGACGCCAAGTACAAGCTCACCTCATTCAAACTGCCAGTAGTGAAGGCCGTCGAAACCCTCATCGAAACTGGCGATTTCAGCGTGACCACGATTGGCGACAATCTGCCCAATGAAAACGAGATCCACGAGAAATATGGATCGAAGAATTTTCTGTTCACCAGCAGCGATCGCGCCCTCGCCGCGGCAACCGGCAAGACGTTCAACGCAGAGTTCGATGCCGGCCCCGCCGAACTCGAGCGCGACACGAAATACGGGGAGGAAGCGCACAGTCTTATGGTTGCGTTGCATGAAGTCATCGGCCACGGCTCCGGCAAGCTGAGCGAGCGCGTCAGCGGCGGAGCGCAACCCTTCCTCAAAGAATATTTTTCCACCCTCGAAGAAGCGCGCGCCGATCTAATGGCTCTCTGGAACGTCTGGGATCCGAAGCTTAAAGACCTCGGCCTGATCTCGAACCAGGAAGAGGTAGCCAAGGCGATGTATGACAGCGCAGCCTCGGTCGCCCTGGTGCAACTGCGCCGCATTCCGAAGGGCGACACAATTGAAGAAGACCACGAGCGCGACCGCCAGCTAATCGCACACTACATCGCCGACAAGGTTCCCGGCTCGATCGAGCAGTTCACGCGCGACGGCAAGACCTACGTCCGCGTGCTCGATTATCAAAAAATGCGCCAGGGAGTCGGCATGTTGCTGGCCGAACTAATGCGCATCAAGGCGGAGGGAGATTACGACGCCATCAAGGCGCTAGTCGATAAATATGGGGTCCATTTCGACCCGGCGCTGCGCGATCAAGTGTTAGAGCGCTATCGCAAACTCAATTTGCCAACTTATTTTGCCGGCATAAACGCGCACCTGACGGCGAGCGTCGGCAAGAATGGCGAAGTCGAGAAAGTCGAGATTCACTATTGGAATGATCCCGTCGCTCAGTATCTTGACTACGGAGCGATGTTCGACAAGGGTCTGCGGCACGAACCGAAGGAGTGAATGATCCGCGTCAGCGCCACTCCAAACCCATGTTGTCATCGGTGATGATCAGGCGTTTTTGGAGTCGCCTGCGAAGGTGGTCATTCTCTTCGACGGAATAGAAGCGGCGACCGGTCGGGTCCTCAGGGATGCCTACAATCTCGTCCAGTTTCTTAAGTTGTTTGGGATCCTGCGTATCGATAACGTGTTTTCCATCGATGACATAGTCCAGCAACGACGCTCTCCACCTGACGCGGTCGAAGACAAGCGGAGAATCGCTCACCGCCACGGAATTAACCAGACGCACAGCATAAGGATATACGGTTAGTGCGGTCGCGATCGCATCCTCCGATCCCGTAGCGTTGTAGAAAAGCACGCCCCCCGGCTCGAGGTTCCCACGCACGATCCGGAAAAACTCAGCCGAAAGCAAATTGGTGGCATGGTTTCGCCAGTAGAAAGTAGTATTCATGACGATTGCATCAAACTTTGCCTCCGGATTCCGCAACAGCCATCTGCGTCCATCATCGATCACGATGTGAACTTTAGGATTGCGCAGAAGACTTGCTACGGCCGGATGCTCTGGAATCATCTTCAAATACGCTGGATTGATCTCGACGATCGTCACGCTTTCGACTTGCGGATGATTGGCTACAACCTGCGCCCATGAGCCCGATCCAAGCCCGATCATCAGAACTTGGCGCGGCGTCGGATGAAATGCGCTGAGAGCATACGGCCGGATGATGATATTGACGTCGTACAGCAGGTCAACATTAAATCGACCATCGTAGACCCCGCCGCCGTACACAGTACCATCAGGAGTAACGCCAACTAAGCCGTTGCGATTCTCTATAAGTTCCTGAAAGTGTTGCGCCGGATAGTGGTTCTTGAAGAGCAGGCGATCGTACAACGTGGCGAACACCGGCCGGGCAACCATGATCATGACCGCAATCGTTGCTGCAGGGAGTGCAACTCCGAGCTTCCATCGAAAAGATGGCTTCGCAGAAGATGGCCTCGCAGAAGCTCGGTGCACAGCCCCGGCGACTACCGCGCCACCGAGCAGAAGCAGTATCGATATCCGGTAGGTTGACAAATACTCCATCAAGACGTAGCCCACCACGAGTGCCCCCAACGTCGAGCCCACAATGTTTGCCGCGTAAAGGTAGCTGAGTGAGGCGCCTGCCCGTTTCGCGGGGTTCACGGACACATGCGCCAGGAGCGGGAACGTTGCTCCGAAAAAGCTGGCACCGGCGCAGACCAACAGCAGCATGATTAAACCGGGCCACTCGCTTCGAAAACGGCCGGTGGATGTGAACTTAACAGCGCATGCAGAAACAGGACCCACGGCAAATGCGAACATCGCGGAAGCAAACATGACCGCGCTTAATCCGCGTACCGCATCCTCCCTGTTGTGCTTCTGCGAGTATCGCTCGGCGCGCCTCGATCCCAGCGCCAGGCCGAATAGATAGGCGCCCAGCAACAATGCAAATGCAGGTGCCGTATCGCTCAAGCCGAACGCAAGCAGGCGATACCAGATGATCTCGTAGGACAGCGCCGCAAAACCCGAGAACGCCGCGCAGCCGAGAGCAAGAGCAAATGGAAGCAGATTGCCGGCATCTTCAGCATTCGCCTCGGTTGCAGGAAAAGGCCGCGCATTTCTTGGATGTCGCCAACTTAGGTCATAGGAAAAAGCGCCCACGGCTACCAAAACGTTCACTGAAGCGGCAACCAAAATGACGCCCGATTGTCCCATGTACCGCATCAGAAAAACGGCTGCCAGGAAGCACGCAAAACCAGATCCCAGGCAGTTGGCGAAATATAAACCCCCCACCGAAAAACCTACGTTGTGCGACGAGCGCACCGAGAACTCAACCAGAAGCGGCAATGTAGCGCCCATCAGCAAGGTCGACAAAACAATCACTGTGAAAGCGATGAAACCTGTTTCGACAGACGACTTTCCCGATGTGAATTCGGCAACACGATGAAAAATCTTCAGTGAGAAAATTCCTAAGATCCCTGTAAGCAACTCAGCCCCAGCAAATAGCTTTACTGGCCCGGCCCGACGGCTATTCGAAAGCTTTCCCCCGGCTAAGCTTCCGAGTCCGAGCCCCAGCATAAAACCGCTGACTACGATCGTGATCGACTCGATATTGATTCCAAAGACCGCAAAAAGAGCTCTCTGCCAGATAATCTGATAGATGAGCGCCGGAAATCCGGAACAGAAAAACAGTAACTCTATCCAAGGAATGCGCCGGCTGTCTTTGTTCTCTCGGGCCGAGGGAGGGCCCGCGGAACGGGCAGGGAAAAAATCGAGATTCATACGACTCCATCCTACTCACTTATTGCCGCTTTGACGGCTCACGGCCCAGCGACTGCGGCATCTCCTGCGCCCCTTGTGAATCCCGACAGGTGCCGTTTTTTGCCAAGTCGAAACTACGGCGGATACCGATTCCCGAACTTTCGTAATCTGCCCTGTTACTCGCGCCTCAGGCAAAATTGATCGAGAATGCCCTCCATCGCCAGCACGCAAAAGGGACAAAGGGGCTCGCGCGTCAAGCTCGGTGGCTCCATCCTTGCCTTGGTCTTGCTCGAGAACGGGCGCCAGATTCGCGGCCGCTTGAGTCAGCTCTCGGTCAATGGCGGCCTGCTATCGCTCGAAAATCCGCTCGACGAAGCCATCCGCGTGACGGTCGTGTTTCACTTGGGCATCACCAGCGTTCGCTGCCGCGCACAGATGTTATTTCCCATGTGGGCCACGCAGGGATGCCTTCAGCCCTTCCGCTTCATCGAATTGCCCGACCACAGCCGCGTCAGTCTCAATCGAGAACTCGAAGCCCTGATGCGCAGCGGCGCCACTCAGGAACTGGAAGAAGCCGAGTAGGCGCTCACTTTCTCGAGGCTGCCAAAATCTCTTCCAGAGAATATTTCGGCAACTCTCCAATTCGCTCCAGCGTGATATCGGGTTTCGGATAGCGAGCTACCTGTGCCGCATCCATCGCGTAGTGTCCCTGACGCGGAAAAACGGTAGTCACCCGCTCCCCCCAATGCTGCTTAATGGCCGCCAGAATCCGCACCTTGTCATCCACCATCACGTAGTGCTCCGCCGGATACTTTTCCTCTACATCGTCCAGTTCCTGTTCCTTGTGGATGTAGATGAGAACGTGGCCTTCGAATGCCTCATACAGGCCCGACCGATCAATCTTGAGCGGCTGAAAAACCACGTCGCCGTCGCTCAGAATCACTGCCCGCCCCAAGCGCCGCGCGTATTCGACCGCATCCAGCGACTGCGGAAACAGCCGGTTGGCAAAAGGATAATTCACCATGAAGTGCGACACCGCAAGCAGCTTCGGATCGCGCGGCCGCTCCAGGCGATAACGCTGAAGGGCGCCCAGGTAATCGGCGTAGCCTAGTTCGGTGCGCAACTGCTCAAAAATTTCCCAATAGCGCCCGGCGCTCGACTCGCCCACCTTTTTCGTGAGGTACAGTTTAAGGTCTGCGGCCACGTGGTCGTTGTCGAGCAGCGTGTTGTCTACATCGAAAAGAAATACGGTGCTCGACTCGTTACTGGCGCGATTCACGCAATCTCCAATTGATCAGGTCGACCTATCATGCCAGAAATCGCACCCCAGCGTCGCCGCCCAAAGTAAATCGCCGCGGTTAAGGCTTCGCGCTTCAAACTGTGCTTGAAACTCGCGGGCTCGCACCTCGAAGCTCGTTTCCCCGCCAAATCCGCACCCTCCAAAGGGGGCTTGTATAGTTCCCCTCCCGTGTAGTACAAAGAGCCGTCCAAACTTGGTGATCAATCGTACGAGCCAGAGTACTGTGACTCTGCTTCATAACCGGGCGAATCGGTTTCGCCCTCCCCAGGAGCCGCTCTTCGTGGAACACATCGATCATGCCGTCGTCAGCCGTTTTGACACTCGTTCCAGCCGGCCTTGTGAATTTTGCCGCGAACTTGATCCACAGTTTCGCGATCGCCGCCCACTCGATCAGATGGTTGCCACCAGCCGCAAGGCATCGGCTTCGTCGCACTTAACCGAGGACGGTTACGTCCGCCACCGCATGCTTGAACTGCGCCGGATCACCGCCCGAGCGCCACTCACGGCGGCGTGACTGCTGGATTTCTACGCCCTTCCCGCTCGACTAAAATTTTCCACGCAACTTTCGCCGCCTCGGCAAGTTCTAAATAGTAGGCCGCGATTGGTGTACCCTATGCGGGGAGGCTTCTCATGCTGGCCGGTGTGCAAGCCCGTTTCGTTTCTTGTTTGTTATCTGCTCTCTTCTCTGCGCTTTTCCTCACTAGCGCTTTGCCCATCCAAGCCCAGGTCAACGGCGTGCCGCCATCAATAACTTCCATGGGTTTTGGCGGCAGACCCATCAACGGCATTCCGCCTTCGGTCACCTCCATGGACTTTGGCAACAAGGCGATTGTCGGCGCAAAGGGGACCGGAAATAACTGGTCAATTTTTGGTGATTGCTGCTCTGATTTTTTCTTCCCCGCAAAGCAAGGACTACCCTTGACCGCTGGCCGCAACCGTCGCCATCGTCACGGCGATCGCGGAGACATTGCTGTCGGAATCATGGAACCGGTCTACGTTCCCGCAGTCGTTCCGTATGCGCCAGACGACAACGCTGATGACTCTGCTGAAGCCGATGCCGCCAGCCAGTCTCCAGCCCCGCTGCCTCCCGGCAAGCGGCCGCCCCACCGCCTTACAGCTCCTGACGCAAATCCAGAGGATAGCGTCACTGTTCAGCCCTCGACCACGCTGGTTTTCAAAGACGGTCATCACTCCGATGTAATCAATTACGCCATCGTGGGCGACACTCTGTTTGAGTTTGCCGAGGGCCGCACCAGAAAGATTCTGCTCGCCGAGCTCGACCTTCCCGCCACGCAAAAAGCCAACGACGACCGCGGAGTCGACTTCCAGATTCCGGCTATCGCAAAAGGGCAATAGGCAGTAAACCGACCGAATGTCCGCGAGAGAACCTCCCCTCCGGGCGGCTGTCCCGGCGGACGTCCTCGCCCGCCGTTTTAGGCATGGAGAAGCCTGATATCCCACAAGCCAGTCCTGGCCGAGCCAGCAAAAAGTCTGCGCCACTAGTAATCGCCCAGGAATTTCCCGCTTGACATGCCCGCGCTCCGCAATGGATACTTATGCATTGATCTGCATTTTTATTCATGTCGAAAGCGGCCCGCCACAAAGCGATTCTCGACCTGCTCGATGAAGGACCCGTCGAGAGCCAGGACTCCCTCCAGCACAGACTGGAACGCAAGGGCTTCAACGTCGGCCAGGCCACTCTATCGCGCGACATTCGCGAACTGAAGCTGGTCAAAGGTTCGGACGGATATCGCCGCGCCGGCAACGGATCGGGTTCGGACAGTGTTTTGCCTTCGGTGATGCATCTGGCCCGCCAATTCGTGCTCGAAATCCGCCAGGCGCAGAACCTGCTGGTGGTGAAAACCACGGTCGGCAGCGCGCAGCCCGTGGCCGCAGCGCTCGACGCCTCGCATTGGCCTGAAGTAGTCGGCACGATCGCCGGTGACGATACCGTGCTGGTGATCGCCACCGACAACAAAAAAGCGCAAGCGTTAGCGGAAAAGATTAGTGAGTTGTCGTAGAACCTTGTCGTAGAGATCAGGATGTACGGAGTTACAAAATGCACATGAGAACTGAGCCTGCCGTACCAGCGGGCCTATCCAAGACGAAGCCGCCGCAGATTTTGACCGAGCCTCTAGCGCCGCGCGATCTGGTCTCCATCCACGATCTCGCCCCGGCGGAGATCCTCGATCTTTTCAACCTCACTGCCATGCTCAAGCAGCGTCCAGCCGATTTCCGTGGCGCCCTCGCCGGCAAGCAGATGGTGATGTTTTTCGAAAAGCCCTCGCTGCGCACGCGCCTGACCTTCGAAGCAGGCATGGATAGCCTTGGCGGCAGCACATTCTTCGTCGACCAGACGGCCAGCCGCCTCAATGCGCGCGAGTCGCTCTACGACATCGCTCACAATCTCGAGCGCTGGATCGACCTCATCGTGCTGCGCACCTTCAGCCACGCCGAGGTCGAAGAGATGGCGACCTATGCCAGCGTTCCGGTGATCAACGCGCTCAGCGAACTGGAGCATCCCTGCCAGGCGCTCGCCGACTTCTTCACTTTGCAGGAGCACTTCGGCGATCTCAAGAAAATTCACTTCGCCTACGTCGGCGATGGCAACAACATGGCGCACTCGCTGTTGTTGGCAGGAGCCTCGGTTGGAGCAAAGGTTTCGATCGCAACGCCCGAGAATTACGCGCTCAATCCGGTCATCGTCACTATGGCGAAGGCCATTGCCGAAGAAACGAAAGCCACGCTGCGTATCATGACCGATCCGCGCAAGGCCGTTGCCGGGGCAGATGCCGTCTACACCGATGCCTGGGCCAGCATGGGGCATGAGCAGGAGGCCGAAGAGCGCGCCGCCATCTTCTCGCCCTATCAGGTGAACTCCCCGCTCATGCAACTCGCCAAACCGCACGCGCGTTTTATGCACTGTCTGCCCGCACACCGCGGACAGGAAGTTACCGACCAGGTCATCGATTCGTTGAACTCGGTGGTGTTCGATCAGGCGGAAAATCGCCTGCACATTCAGAAAGCTATACTTATATGGTTGTTGGGCAGCGGCGTAGGCCGCTTCCCGGTTCGGAGCGCGCATGCCTAAAGTAGAAAAAATTGTTCTCGCCTACTCCGGCGGACTCGATACCTCCATCATTATTCCTTGGTTAAAAGAGAATTACGCCTACGAAGTCATCGCCATGGTCGCCGACGTGGGCCAGGGAGACGACGTCGAAGCAGTCGTCAATAAGGCTTACAAGACCGGAGCCAGCAAGGTAGTAGTCGAAGACCTGTGTGAAGAATTTCTCACCGGCTACGTGTGGCCCGCGTTGAAAGCTGGTGCAGTTTACGAAAATAAATACTTGCTCGGCACTTCACTCGCCCGTCCTGTAATCGCGAAGCATCAGGTCGAAGTAGCGCTGCGCGAAGGTGCTACCGCCGTCAGCCATGGATGCACCGGCAAAGGCAACGATCAGGTCCGCTTCGAGATGGCCTACCAGGCGCTCGCTCCCGAGTTGAAAGTGGTTGCGCCGTGGAGGGAGTGGGATTTGAAATCCCGCGAGGATTGTCTCGACTACGCCGAGAAGCGCGGCATTTCCGTAACCGCAAGCCGCGAGAAAATTCACAGCCGCGATCGCAATCTCTGGCATATCAGCCACGAAGGTGGAGAGCTGGAAGACGCCGGTAACGCACCGTTTGCCAGCACTTGGCAGTTGACCAAGTCGCCGCAAGACGCACCCGATAAAGAGGAACAAGTAGAAATCGGATTCGAGAAAGGCGTGCCCGTATCCGTTGGCGGACAAACTCTCGATCCCGTTTCGCTGGTCGAATTGCTGAACGAAATCGGCGGCCGAAACGCCGTTGGCCGCATCGATCTCGTCGAGAATCGATTCGTTGGCATCAAGTCGCGCGGCTGCTACGAAACTCCCGGTGGCACTCTGCTGCTCGCCGCTCACAACGAACTCGAAGCGCTCTGCCTCGATCGCGACCTGCTCCACTTCAAGCAGCACGTCGGGCTTAAGTATGCCGAGCTCGTTTACTTCGGCCTGTGGTTCACGCCGCTGCGCGAAGCGCTCGACGCTTTCGTCGATACCACGCAGCAGAATCTAACCGGCTCCGTCACGCTGTCGCTCTATAAAGGCAACGTGAGCATCGTCAGCCGCAAGTCCGATTACTCGCTCTATCGTACCGATCTTTCCTCGTTCACCATGGGCGAGAGCTACGATCAAAAAGATGCCGAAGGCTTCATCCGCATCCTGGGATTGCCTTCGCGTTGCCGAGCCCAGACGCACTCCAAAGTAAAGATAGAGGTCGAACAGTAGAGGTCGAACAATGAAAATGTGGTCCGGCCGCTTCCGGCAGCCGCTTGACCCCGAATTTGAAAAGTGGCAGCGGTCGTTTCCCTACGATCAACGCCTGCTCCCCTTCGAACTCGCCGCGAGCCGCGCCCACGCCAACGCGCTCGAACACACGGGAGTGCTTACCTCGGAAGAACTTTCTGAAGTACTAAAAGCCCTCGCCGAAATCGGACGCCGCGCCGAGTCCTCGCCCGAGTTTCTCAACGATCCCGAAGCGGAAGATGTCCATCATTTCGTCGAAAAGCAACTCGCCGCACTGATCGGTGCGACTGGATACAAACTGCACACCGGACGCAGCCGCAACGAACAGATCGCGACCGATCTTCGTCTTTTCGTCCGCCACAGCATCGACACCGTGCACAATCTTATTGCGGACTGGATCGAGGCAATGCTCTCTCGCGCCGACGCGGCTGGCAGCGCTGCGATGCCGTCATACACACATCTGCAACCAGCCGAACCCGTCCTCGTTGCGCACTGGCTGCTGGCTTACGTAGAAATGTTTCTGCGCGATGGGGATCGACTGGCCGACTGCCGCAAGCGCGCCAACTTCTGTCCGCTGGGCTCAGGCGCCGTTGCTGGAGCCACTCTCACTCTCAACCGTCAGGTGATGGCTTCAGAACTCGGATTTGATGCACCGACTCCGAACAGCATCGATGCCACCAGCGACCGCGACTTCGCCATCGAATTTGTCGACGCGCTATCGCTGCTAGCGCTTCACCTTAGCCGCTGGGCCGAGGAGATGATTCTCTTCTCGACCTCCGCCTACGGTTTCGTCGAGTTGCCCGAGGCGTACTCCACCGGCAGCAGCGCCATGCCGCAGAAAAAAAATCCCGATTTACTCGAACTCGTGCGGGGCAAAGCGGCGCGAGTCATGGGTTACGCCACCGCGCTGCAAACCCTGGTGAAGGGCTTGCCGCTCGCCTACAACAAAGATCTACAAGAGACGCAAGAACCGCTCTTCGACGCCTCCGACACGATTGTTGGCATGTTGCCGCTGGTCACCGGCTTCATGAACGCCGTCGAATTTAACGAGGCGAAAATGAATCAGGCGGCGCAAACCGGCTTCATGAACGCGTGGGCTGCCGCCGCATATCTAGTCGAGCGCGGAGTGCCCTCGCGCCTCGCTCACGAAGCCGTTGGCAAGGCGGTGGCTCTCGCGGTAGAGCGCGGATGTGATTTGCAAAAACTTCCGCTCGCCGACCTGCAAGCGATCCACTCCAGCTTTGACGGGGCCTTTCACTCCAGCCTCGGCCTCACAGAAGTGCTCGCCCTTCACGACGTCCCCGGAGGCACCGCGCCTCGTCATGTCAAGCGCGCGTTGCAATACGCGCGCGAGCGCGCCGCTGCGTTGCGCTCGCAGGAATCTCTGGCCGCGCGTTAGACACGCTTTCTCTGTGAATTGTTGTGTACTTTTTTTTGGTATTAATCCGCAATTGTTTGCAGCCCTCGATTCACTGCGTTATTTTCTTTTCAATCGGGTACTCTCGGCCCTACAATTGCCCGCAGCCCCTACGCTTTCCTTCCCCAGGGTTCGGGCCCTTATCTGCAACCGCCGTTAGGCGGGCCAAGAAAAATCACCAGGAGGAGTACATGTTGAAATCTCTCGTCTCCCGTTCGTTCGCGGGAATCACCCTATTGCTGTGCCTGCTGGCTGCCCTTGCCAACGGCCAGAGTTGGACGCCTGTCGCGGCCGCCTATCCGGGCAGCGGTGCCGGCGCATCTTTTCTGCTTACCGACGGCACCGTCATGGTTCATCAGGAGCAAAGCGCCACCGATGCATGGTACAAACTGACTCCAGACATTAACGGCAGCTATGTCAATGGCACCTGGTCGGCAATGGCGCCAATTCCTTTTTACTCTCCGCTTTTCTTCGGCACGGCAGTGTTGCCCAATGGCCAAGTTCTTGTTGAGGGTGGCGAATACAACAAACTGAACCCTGTCTGGACGAACATGGGCGCGCTCTACAACCCCGTTACTAACAAGTGGGCTAACATCAAACCGCCCACCGGCTGGACCAGTATTGGCGATGCCCAGAACGTCATCCTGAACAATGGCACCGACATGCAAGCCAATTGCTGCACCACTCAGTTCGCCTACTTCAATCCGACAGGACATACCTGGACGGAATTCAGCGGCAACGGAAAATTCGATGTGTTCGACGAAGAAGGCTTCAACCTTTTGCCGAGCGGCGAAGTTTTGTCGGTTGACGCTTACGTATTTCAATATGACGCCACCGGCATGAATTCCGAACTCTACGACCCCACCACCGAGACCTGGTCGAGCGCCGGCAGCACAGGCGTACAGCTCTGGGACTCCCACTGTGGAGATGAAAGCGAAGCTACCTTCGAGTTAGGTCCCGCCGTGTTGCGGCCCGACGGCACGGTGTTCTCCACGGGAGCCAACACCTGCGGCCCCGGCCGCACCTCCGTCTACAATACTGCGACCGGTACGTGGACTCCTGGCCCGGACTTCCCCGGCCAATACAATGTCGCCGATGGTCCGGCTTCGATCGAAATCAACGGAAACGTTCTGGTCATGGCCAGCCCCGGTTACGGGGGTACTCCTTCCGCTTTTTATGAATGGAATGGAACCGACCTCACAGCGACCGTGAATCCGCCGAATGCTAAGAACGATTCGTCTTTCTACGGCCATCTGCTGGTACTTCCCACCGGCCAGATTCTGTTCGCGGATTACAGCCGGACGATCGAGCTCTTCAATTCGGCGGGAACCTACAACACAGCATGGGCGCCGGAAATTACCAAGATCGCGAAAACTGTGACCCACGGCAAGGGCGGTGTGGTGACTGGTTATCGGTTCGCTGGCGTTTCTGCTGGCGGAGCTTATGGCGATGACTACCAGCCCTATACGAACTATGCGCTGGTTCGCATCACCAACAATTCAACCGGCCATGTGTTCTATTGCAAGACCCACAATCCTTCGAGCTATGCCATGCAATCGGCAGCGCTTCAGACCACTCACTTCAATGTTCCCGCCGACATCGAAACCGGCCCGAGCACGATCGTAGTGGTCACCAACGGTATTCCTTCACAGAGCGTCGACATCACTGTGAAATAGCATTTCGCAATTGCAACCTTCAGGCCGCGGGCTGATGACCTCAGCTCGCGGCCTTTTTTATTTTGTCGACCCTGCAGTTTCAAAAGAGCAGTGGAATCAGTCTCCAAGTGCGTCGCCGATACTCCTCAAATTCCGCGGTGAAGCGGCTGGCGAGCAGCCGTTCTTCTTTTCGGATACGGTCAAAAACAAATACGACCGCTAAGAGCAGAATCGGCAATGCGAGCCAACTGTCGAACACCAAAGCGATTCCGGTTGGAATGAGCAGAAGGCTCAGATAAAGCGGATGGCGGATGCCGCCATAGATGCCATGCTGCACCAGTCGATGATCCGGTTGCAGAGTCACGTAGGCGCTGAAATGCACGCCCAGCGTCCGCAGCGCGAGCAGGCGAATGATAATGCCGATGCAGCAGAGGAGCAACCCGATGTAGCGCCAGTAATCAGCGCGGAGGGTGAGGATTTTTCGCCGATCGGCGAAAGGCAAGAACCACAGCAGCGCCAGGGATAAAAGGAGGAGCAGTCCAAGTTGCACGTTTTCGCGTGCTTCTGACGTCTCGCCTCGGCGTAAAGGATTGAAATCTATTTTAAGAAGGATGCCTGCAGAGAATGCGGCCAAGGTCGCGATTGCCAAACCGCTGCGCGCCGGACTGTCAAAAAATGCCGGCAGATTATCGAAGCCCCAGCCGGCGAAGACCAGCAGGATCGCGGACACAACCTGAAGCGCGAGAATGAAGGCGGATCGTACCATGGAGCTTCAATCGCGGCGGGTACGGTTATTCGCTAGATTATAGAAAGTAGATTATAGAAAATTGTGCAACGGCAAACCTCTGCGGATAATTAGCGACCTTCCCGGTCGAGTCTTGGCCCGCCCGGCACGCATCTAAGCTCCTGTAAGTTCGAATTGGAGTAAATACCCTGATTCTTTCCCGCATTCTTTTCTTCGCGCTCTTTCTTTTGGCCATCTATGCCGTCCAGCGCTTCTGGTTCCTGCGGGCGTGGACCTGGATCGGCTCGTTCTCAAGCGGCGACTTGCGTTTCGGGCTTCATGTTGGGCTGATCGCTCTGGTTGCCGTTCTTCTGGCTACTCTGCTCGATCCCCTGCTCGGCCGCGGCATCTCGCGGCTTAACATTGGCGCATTCCACCTCGGCAAAACCCTTACCACATTTACCCGCTTGTGGCTGGTAGCTTCCGTCTTTGGATTTCTGGCAGTCGAATCAGTCGGAGCCATCGAATGGTTCACGAACCTCGCGGCACGCCTGCGTCCCGGAGCGGTCGCTGGCGGCTTCAGTCCTTCGCGGCGTACTTTTTTCCAATACGCCGCGGTGCTGGCTGGCAGCTTTCCCTTTCTAGCCGCGACCTACGGCTTCGCCGCCGGACGCTTGCGCTACACCGTTGAACGCGTCGACGTACCGATTGCGAATCTTCCTCCAGAGCTCGACGGCCTGCGCATCGCGCAGCTCAGCGACATCCACATCGGCGACTACATGCCGCCCCGCGAAATCGCCCGCGCCGTAGCCATGGCGAACGATCTGCACCCCGATATTTCTTTTGTCACCGGAGACTTCGTCTCGAGCGTGGGCGATCCGCTCGACACCTGCATCAGCGAATTGAGCAGGCTGCGCGCTCCGCTCGGCGTCTGGGGATGCAACGGCAATCACGAAATTTATGCCGGCGTCGAAGACGAAGCCGAGCGCCTCTTCCACCAAAAAGGTATGCGCCTGCTGCGCGCCGCCAACGCCGTCGTCGAACACAATGGAGGCCGCTTTAATCTGCTCGGCGTCGATTACCAGCGCGACCATATGGTCAGCGGTGAGCACGCTTCACCAGAACAAATGCTGCGTGAGATCGAGCCCCTCATCCGTCGCGACATGCCAAACATTCTGCTATCGCACAATCCAAATTCCTTTCGCCGCGCCGCCGAGCTCGGCATTGAACTCAGCCTCGCAGGCCATACGCACGGCGGTCAGATAAAGGTTGAAATCGTAGACCACAGCGTTACTCCGGCTCGCCTGATCACGCCCTTCGTCGCCGGCCTTTACCATCTGCCAATGCCGGCGAACGGCCACGCGCCCGCCACGCCGACCGCTAACGGCACGCAGAAAGCCGCCCTCTACGTGAATCGCGGCCTCGGCACCTTCGGCTTTCCCGTCCGCATCGGCGTACCTCCAGAGATCACGCTGCTGACCTTGCGGAGAGCCTAAAAAGCCAACCGCGATCCCGCTTTCTCGAAGCCCAAAACGTGCTATAATTTGTACACAGAAAAGCTCATGTAAGCGCCTGTAGATGCAATAACTTAGCGCCGCCTAGCCTTGGCACCAAATAAGTAGTCTTCACTCCAGGGCACGGCCCAAGATGCGCGCGATTCGCAGGCTTTAACTGAGAAACTAACAACTGAGAACCGAGAACTGACTTTCATGGCTGACGATCAGAATCCCGAACTCCCCTTAACTCCTCCTCCCGGCGGCGACGGCCCCACCGGCCCGGGCGCGCTCAACATGCAGCCCGTCAACATTGAAGAGGAGATGAAGCGGTCGTACCTCGACTATTCCCTGTCGGTGATCATCGGCCGCGCGCTGCCCGACGTCCGCGACGGATTGAAGCCCGTGCATCGCCGCATTCTTTACACCATGCAGCAGATGGGCCTTCGTCCCGGCGGCGCCACGCGCAAGTGCGCCCGCATCGTCGGCGAAGTGATGGGCAAGTATCATCCCCACGGCAACCTCGCTGTTTACGACGCGTTGGTGCGCCTCGCGCAGCCC
This sequence comes from uncultured Acidobacteriaceae bacterium, assembly GCA_963822025.1. Taxonomy (GTDB): domain Bacteria; phylum Acidobacteriota; class Terriglobia; order Terriglobales; family Acidobacteriaceae; genus Acidiflorens. The sequence continues at coordinate 538,392 of CAWGFW010000008.1, forward strand.
TTCGCTATGCGCGCTCCGCTGGTCGATGGACAGGGAAATTTCGGTTCTGTCGATGGCGATCCTCCCGCAGCCGATCGTTACACCGAAGCGCGTTTGACGCGCGTCTCGACCGCACTGCTCGAAGATCTCGATAAAGAAGCAGTCGATTTTTATCCGAACTACGACGGCACAGAGACGCAGCCCGCGGTTCTGCCGGCGCGCTACCCGAATTTGCTGGTCAATGGCTCCGACGGAATCGCCGTCGGCATGGCGACCAAAATTCCGCCGCACAATTTGACCGAGATCGTCGATGCGACCATCACGCTGGTGAATAATCCCAACGCGCAGTTGCCGGAGATTCTGAAATTTGTGCAAGGCCCCGATTTTCCGACCGCCGGCATCATTCACGGCCGCGCCGGAATCTTCGAAGCCTATCGCACCGGGCGCGGACGTTTCATGATGCGTGCCCGCGCCGCTATCGAGAACATCAACAAAGATCGCCAGGCGATCATCGTCACCGAAATTCCCTATCAGGTGAACAAGCGCTATCTGATCGAGAAGATGGCCGACCTCGTCAACAACAAAACCATCGACGACATCTCCGACCTGCGCGACGAGAGCGATCGCGATGGCATGCGCATCGTGATCGAGCTCAAGCGCGGAGCCGAGCCGCAAATCGTGCTCAACCAGCTCTTCAAGCACACCTCGATGCAAGAAGGCTTCAGCATGATTTTGCTGGCCGTGGTCAACGGGCAGCCAAAGGAAATGGGTTTGATCCAGGCGATCAAACACTTCATCGACCATCGCGTCGATGTGGTGCGACGGCGCACATCGTATTTGCTGAACAAGGCCCGCGATCGCGAGCACATTTTAGAAGGCTATCTCACCGCGCTCGATCACCTCGATAACGTGATCGTCATCATCCGCGGCAGCGCCAACCGCGCCGATGCCCGCGAGAATTTGGTCGCGTACTTCGCCGGCAAGAAGATCGACATCAATACCGCAGGCCGCGCTCCGAGGCTCGATGCCGATAAGCCTTTCACCACCAAGCAGGCCGACGCCATCCTCGAACTGCAACTGCATCGCCTGACCAAGCTTTCGATCGACGAAATCTCGAACGAGTTGAGGCAGGTGCGCGAAGCGATTGCCGAGTATGAATCGATTTTGGCGTCCGAAGCCAAGCTGCGCAAAGTGATCATCAAAGAACTGGAAGAAGTAAAGAAGCTCTACGGCGACGCCCGCCGCACCGTCATCGAAGACGAAGCCGCCGAGATCATGCTCGAAGATTTGATCGCCGACGAGCAAGTTGCGGTCACAGTCAGCCATTCCGGCTACATGAAGCGCACGCCGATCTCGACCTATCGCATGCAGCGCCGCGGCGGCACCGGACGCACCGGCATGAAGACGCGCGACGAGGATTTCGTCGAGCATCTCTTCATCGCCTCGACTCACGCCTACATCCTGATCTTCACCAACACCGGCCGGGTCTACTGGCTCAAGGTCTATGAAATTCCCGACATTGCCGCTGCCGGCAAGGGCAAGCATGTGGGCAATCTCGTCGGCCTCCAGCCGGGAGAAACCGTCCGTACCATGCTAGCCGTGCGCGACCTGGAAGAAGAGGGCAGGTTCGTTTTCTTTGTCACTCACAACGGAACGGTAAAGAAAACCGAGGTCAAAGACTTCTCCCACGTGATGCAGCGCGGCATCATTGCTATCAACATAGAGGAAGGCGACGAACTGGTCGCCGCCTCGCTGACCGACGGCAACCAGATCGTCTTCCTCGCTTCGCATGACGGACAAGCGATTCGCTTCGACGAAAACGATGTCCGCTCCATGGGGCGCAACGCCACCGGCGTACGCGGCATGAATCTCGGCGAGAAGGATTACATCGTCGGCATGGCCACCACGATCAAGCCGGAAGCAAAGGCGGTCGCGAAGGAAGGCGACGTTGCTCCCGAGGTCGCCGACCTCATCCCGGAAAAAGGCTCGCTGATTCTCTCGGTTACCGAGAACGGCTACGGCAAGCGCACTCCCGCCGATGAGTATCGCCTGACTAATCGCGGTGGCAAGGGCGTGATCAACGTCAAGACCACCGAGCGCAACGGTAAAGTCGTCGGCATATCGCAGGTGACGGAGAAGTCCGAAGTCATGCTGATCAGCCAGTACGGCAAAATCATCCGCATCGAATCAAAGTTTATCCGCGAGTCGGGCCGGTCGGCGCAGGGAGTGCGGCTGCTGCACGTGGAACCGGGCGATCGGGTGGCGGCAGCCGTGGTGATTCCTCCGGAAGAGCCAAATGGGAATGGGACGCTGATTCAGTAGAAGTTAAAGGGACATCGCAGAGGTAGAACAAGCGCCGCAGTCCTGCGGCAAGATGTAACAAAGCGACCCGCTCCCGCATGTTAGAATCGTTATTGTGACCTACGGAGCCGATGCTTCCTGATATTGAAAAATTGCTGCAGCTGCAGGTTGCGGACAAAGAAATCCGCAAACTGCAGGACGAAGTTGCCGCGTTGCCCAAACGCATGGCGGTGATCGAACAAAAGCTGGCTGGAACCAAGGCGCATCTGGAAAAGGTCCGAACCGCTGCCAAGAGCGACGAAGCCAACCGCAAGAAGTTCGAAGCCAATATCAAAGACCTGCAAGGCAAGATTTCCAAGTATCGCGACCAATCCCTCGACGTAAAAACCAACGACCAATATAAGGCGCTGCTGCACGAGATTCAGTTTGCCGAGCAGGAGATTCGCCTCAACGAAGACCGCATCCTCGAGGTAATGGTCAACGTCGACGCGCGTGAAAAAGAAGTGAAAGCCGCGGAAGCCGAACTCAAGGCCGAGACGGCCGAGATAGAGCAGGAAAAAGAAGAAGCACGCAAAGTTACCGCCGAAGATCAGAAGAAGCTCGTCGAGTGGAATGCGAAGCGCGACGCGTTGCGGCAAGCAATCGCGGAAGATGTTCTCCGCCAATATGAGCGCGTAGCCAAGTTTCGCGGCAGCGGCCTGGCGGAAGTCCGCGATCAGAAATGCATGGGCTGCCAGGTGATGCTCCGTCCGCAGACCTACAACGAAGTGCGCAATGGCGAGAAAGTCATGGTCTGCGAATCATGCCAGCGAGTCAATTACTACAATCCGGCAAACGAAGTGAAACCGGAGCAGGAAGTGGTCACAGTAACCGGTAGAAAGCGTGCGCGCCCCAAGGCCGATGCACCCCAAGCATGGTTCTATCGTCCCGATTACGGCGACGAGGGCGAAGTGCTGATTGCGTTTACCAATAGCGGTGGCAATTCGACGCGGCGCATTTACGAAATGCACACCGGGCGCCAATTCGGCGATGTGCTGATTCGCGAAGGCACTTACCGCCAGGCATTTCCCGAAGACTTGACTGACAGCGCGCTTCGGCTCAATGGCCATTGGGATGAACACGAAATGGATGAATGGGGATCTGAAATTCCCTCGAACGTTCTCGATCTGCTGCAGAAAGATCTACTCGCTATCCGGCGCGAACACAAGGCGACTCACAAGCACTCCTCCTCCCCTGCCGAACAACCAGCCGCGAGCTAATATTCGCGGGAATAAGCGAACTCGGTTCTGTTTTCTCCACACAACCACACTAGATCGCAGGGTACTTTTGTAAGCGGAAGGCTTGTTTCATTGGTGCTATCGTCGCGTCATAACCGTTACCTTTAGTTAGGGTTTGACGACATCGATGGATTGCACCGAGCAGCAGCCCAGCCCCGCGGCTGGATCCGAGATTTTCCACGCTCCGCAAAAACGCAGATTAGTTCTCTGCCTGCTGCTGGCGCTCGCGACGCTTGCGCTCTATAACCCGGTCACTCGCGCGCCATTTCTTAATTACGACGATCCGGTTTACGTCACCAACAATCCTGAGGTTCGCGCCGGACTCACCTGGAAAACCATTGTGTGGACGTTTCGCACGCCGAGGGATTTGGACTGGCATCCAATGACCTGGTTGTCGTATGCGGCCGACAGCCAGATGTTCGGTCAGAATCCCGAGGGCTTCCACACCACCAACCTTCTTCTGCATACGGTCAACGCGTTGCTGCTATTTTTGATTCTCGAGAGCGCAACGGGCATGGCGTGGCGCAGTCTGGCGGTCGCTGCGCTCTTCGCGCTGCATCCGCTCAATGTCGAGTCGGTGGCGTGGGTCGCGGAGCGCAAGAATGTTCTCAGCATGTTTTTCTTTCTCGTCGCGCTCGCTGCCTATGGATGGTATGCGCGCCGCCCTGGCATTGCACGATACCTGGCGGTCACTTTGGCTTACGTATTGGCGCTGATGAGCAAGGCGCAGGTGATCACATTTCCGTTTGCGGTTCTGCTGCTGGATTATTGGCCGTTGCGTCGAATTGATTTTTCTCGTGCGCCGGCGGAAGCGGCAGAAGTAGATGTCTCGCTCGCAAAGTGGCGCGGGGCTTCTCTCTGGAAGCTGGTTGCGGAGAAATTGCCGTGGTTGGCATTGTCCATCGCGAGCGCCATCATCGCCCGAACAACAGGGGGGCAGGCATTCAGCTATACGGTCGAGTCGGCAGCGCCGCCCACGTTTCCCCTATGGATACGCCTGGCAACCGCGGCAATCGGCTACGCAAAATATCTCGAAAAGGCCTTCTGGCCTCAAAATCTGGCGCTGATCTATCCGCATCCCGGGTATGCGACCAGCATTCGTGCGGCCGCTGTCTCGACAGTTGCCATCCTCGGAATTACCGCACTGGTCGTGATCTTCCGACGGCGGCGTTCTCTCTTTGTGGGATGGTTTTGGTTCCTGGCAACACTGGCGCCGATGAGCGGAATTGTCACCATTGGCCCCCACTCCATGGCCGATCGCTATGCGTATATTCCTCTGCTCGGGATTTTCCTGATTCTCGTATGGGGAGCGGCCGACCTCATCAAACGCTGGCATATTCCCATCGGCGTGACCGCGACTGCCGCGGCTCTCATCCTCCTATCGCTCGGAACTGCGCTGCACCGCCAAGTTAGCTTTTGGAACGACAACGTCACCCTCTGGACGCACACGCTCGACCTCACCGGGGAAAATTTCAATGCTGAAGAAAATCTCGCGCTCGCATTAATCGATCAAGGCAGGGTGCAGGAGGCGCTGCCGCACTTGCAACGCGCGCGTTTCTTGCAGCCAAACGACCCGCTGGCTACAGCCAATCTCGCAACTTTCGATCAGATGCATGGCAACTATCAGGCGGCGCTGGAGGGCTATGCCGCGGTAGTTCGTTTTCCGAATTCGGCGCCTTCGTTGCGGGCAACAGCCTATGCGAACAGTGGATACGCGCACCTGTCACTGCAACGCTACGACAACGCGAGGCAAGATTTCGCCAATGCGATCAAAATGCAGCCGGCGAATTCCGCCGCCTATCGCGGCTTAGGCTTGCTGGCGCAGCGAGCGGGCGACCTTGCCGAGGCTACGAAGGATTATCAACGGTCGGTCGATCTGCAGCCTTCGTCAGTCGGTTATTTGCTACTTGCGCAAGCCTTCGAACTCGGCCACCAAGATAAGGCCGCGCATGCCGCAGTGTCCCAAGCCGCCAGCATGACGCAAGATTTCAACGACGATCTCGCGGTCATGAAGCAGTTGTTAGCGAATTAACCCCTTATCAAATCATTGGGTGCGAAAGCGCTACTTCGTGCCGTATGGATTTGGATAGCGCAGCACCTTGTCCAAATTCCTGCCGCGGATGATTCCGAACGAGTGATAGGTCAGTCCCCAGGAATCGATCGACGACATATCGGGGAAAATGCACGCTTCAAGAACGGTATCGACAGGGTCGGACATTTTCACCCATCCGCCGCCGGCCGCGTTGACTCCGCCAAACAGGTCGCTGCCGCCGAGTTGCGAGCAATAGCACGAGGCCGGATTGCCATTGCAACTGCCGCTGTAGGGAACCTCGGCGTAATAGGCGAGCGCTGCCAGCGTAGGCTGCGTGCTGTAGAGCGTCGAGAGCAGCACGTAAATCCGCGATCCGTCTTTCTTCGAGGTGAACTTGCAAAACTGTCGAGAACCGTCGAGGCGGAGCCAGTCCTGCGGAGCGCCGTTGGTGTTGTAATAGGGCTCGCGAACATCCACCTCGCCGCCCCATTTCACACAATGAGTCTCGGCTTTGGAGAGATCGGCGCCATCGTCAACAACGGCGCTGTTTGCGCCTCCGGCCTGAACCGGCGTGGTCAGGGGAAGACATACGGCAACTGCAAGCGCGATGCAAGTCAAAATCACGAGAGCGACGAGTGGGCGTTTCACGAAGGGCCTCCGGGGATCAACAGGGAATTCGACTCGCTCGCCACTTTATTGGCAAGCAGTCGCGGCCCGAAGATTAACACAGAAGCCACGGATTGCGTGGCTATTTCATGTGGCGCGAGTCGTTCCGCTCCCCGTCGCGCTCGTCTGCGTCATCGGTGGTCAAGAGAACGCGTCCCACGGAGGGCACAGAGGACCACGGGATAGAGCCACGGAGGAGTTCATCAACGACCGGATTTTGCGGTAAGATGGCTCGCACGAGGTGAATCATGGCTCCGAACCATGCTCCCAACGATTTCAACCTTTCGTCCGCATCGCGCCGCTCGTTTCTCAGCGTTTCCGCTGCAGCTTCAGCCGCTCTGGCTCTGCGCATCGTCACTGAACCGATGCTGGCTTATGCCGCGCGCCAGAGCATGCCCGAGAATGCCATCAAAATCGACGCCAATGAGAATCCGCTTGGCCCGGGGGCTTCGGCTCACCAGGCGCTGACCGCGATTCTTCCCCAGGGCGGCCGCTATTCGTTGGGGCTCACCGATGATTTGCTCGAAACGCTCGCCGCGACGGTGGGCCTCAGGCCCGATCAGATTCGCCTCTATCCCGGATCGAGCGAACCGCTGCATCACACCGTCGCCGTTTTCACATCGCCGCAGCGCAGCTATGTCACCGCCGATCCCGGCTACGAAGCGGGGATGATGGCCTCCAGCGTTATCGGCACGAAGGTCGTGAAAGTTCCGCTGACGAAAAACTACGCCCACGACGTGCGGGCCATGCTGGCCGCTGCGCCCGACGCTGGCGTTTTCTATATCGCTACGCCCAACAATCCCACGGGCACACTCACCAGCCATGCCGATATCGAATACCTGCTCGACAACAAGCCCAAGGATTCCATCGTGCTGGTCGACGAAGCTTACATCCATTTCTGCGATGCGCCGTCAGCCCTGGATCTGGTCAAGGCGGGCAAGGACATAATCGTACTGCGCACCTTCTCGAAGATCTACGGAATGGCCGGGCTGCGCTGCGGCGCCGCCTTTGGCCGCCCCGACCTGCTGGAGAAAATCGAAAATTACGGTGGCTGGAATGCCATGCCCATCACCGCGCTCGTCGCCGCAACCGCCAGCCTGAAAGACACGCAGCTTGTGCCCGAGCGCAAGCGCATGAATGCTGCCGTCCGCGCCCAAGTCTTTGCCTGGCTTGATCGCAACGGATATTCCTACATTCCGTCGGAAGCAAACTTTTTTATGCTCGATACGAAGAAGCCTGCAAAGCCAGCCATCGACGCCATGGCGAAGCAGAATGTGTTTATCGGGCGCATCTGGCCATCGATGCCGACCTACACGCGCGTCACCATAGGTACCGCGCCAGAGATGGAACAGTTCCAATCCGCGTGGCACAAGGTAATGACCGGCGCAGTGACAGCCAGCGTCGGCGCAATGCCAAGCGCGCGTAAATTGGGACGGCACCGACGGGATCTCGACGGCTTGGTAGTCCGAGCGTAACGGCAAACATTGGAAAACTCGCGTAGGGGCAGGCGTCTGCCCTGAGCTTGTCGAAGGCTGCCCTCACCGGCCCAGCCGAGCGAAGCCCGGCCGCTGCCGCGCACGCCTAACCTTCGTTCCGCTATAACATCTATTCATGCCGAAAAAACAAGCCGCGGCCTCCGGCAAACATGCGGAGCCATCCATAAAACTTTCCACCCGCGGAGCCGCCCGCCTGCACGCCCGCCACCCTTGGGTATACCGCTCGGATATTGTCGGAGCCGAAGACATTCCGCCGGGTGCGCTCGTGCGCGTCCACGATGAGCGCGGAAAGTTTCTAGGCACCGCGCTCTACAGTTCGTCTTCGCAGATCGCAATACGGATGATCTCGCACGGATCGGTGGCCGATCTGCCCGCTCTAGTCGCCGAGCGCATTCGCGCCGCCATCACCTACCGCAAAGAAAATAATCTCGTCACCAACACCGACGCCTACCGCATCGTCTTCAGCGAGGCCGATTTCCTTCCCGGCCTGATCGTCGACCGTTACAACGACGTAGTCTCCCTGCAGGTGTTGACGCAAGCAATTGACGCCGCTCCCATTCGCGGGGCCATCGTGAAAACCTTGGAGGGGGCGCTGCAACCGGCTGGAATCGTAGAGCGAGTTGACGGCCGCATCCGCGAGCTCGAGCAACTGCCGCCGCGCCAATCCGGATTGCTTTGGGGAGATAAAAGTTCGACCGAGATCCGCATGAACGGCGTCCGCTTTCACTACGACGGTCTCGAAGGCCAGAAGACCGGCGCCTTTCTCGATCAGCGCGAGAACTATGCCGCCGCCGCGCAATACGCCCACGGCGAAGCGCTCGACGCTTTTTGCTACCAGGGAGGGTTTGCCCTCCATCTTGCGCTGGCAAAATGCTCGAACGTCGTTGGAGTAGACAGCTCGCGCCCGGCGCTGGAGATGGCAGAAAAAAATGCGAGCCTGAACGCCCGTGAGCTGGAGTGGATCGAGGCCAACGCCTTCGATCTTTTGCGAGACTACGCCGCCGCAAACCGGCGCTTCGACACCATCGTTCTCGATCCCCCAGCCTTCGCCAAGTCGAAGCGCGATCTGGAGAAAGCGCTCGGCGGCTACAAGGAACTCAACCTTCGCGCCCTGAAAATGCTGCGGCCCGGCGGCATCCTCGTCACTTGCTCCTGCTCGTTTCACGTCAACTCCCAGGACTTCCTCAAAGTGGTGGCCGACGCAGCCCAGGATGCCCATAAATCCCTGCGCATTCTCGAAAACCGCGGAGCCGCGAAAGATCATCCAATACTATTGAATGTGCCCGAAACCAGCTACTTGCAGTGCCTGATATTGTCCGTAAGCAATTGAAAAAAAATATAATCCAATACTTGACAATAATACACTAAGATTTTATGATGTGTTTATACTAATTACGAACCGGGAGCCTCTGACGGCTCCCCACAACGAACTACCCAGTAGGAGGATTTTAGTTATGACACTGATTACGCGATATGACCCGTTCCGTGAGTTTGTTACCCTGCAAGATCGCATGAGCCGTTTGTTTCGCGATCCCCGTCTCGCGGAGGGCCAAGATGAGTCTCTGACTTCGACCGCGTTCGCTCCGCCGGTCGACGTTTATGAGGACGAGCACAACGTCACGCTGAAGATCGAAGTACCCGGAATCGACGAGAAGGACATCGACGTCCGCATCGAGAACAACACGCTCACCGTGCACGGCGAGCGCAAATTCGAGAAGGAAGAGAAAGAAGAGAACTATCGCCGCCTGGAGCGCCAGTATGGCAGCTTCACCCGCACCTTCACTCTGCCCAACACCGTCGACCAGGAGAGCGTCCATGCCGACTATGACAAGGGCGTGCTAAAGGTGACGCTGGCAAAGAAAGCTGAAGCGAAGCCGAAGCAGATCAAGGTAAACGTTGGTCAGAGCAGCGGCGGCGCAAAGACGCTCGAAGGCAAAGAGCCAAAGGGCGTTGGCAAAGCGGCATAAGAAACTTTATAGCTGTAGACTCAGCGGGAGGCGAGAAACAGCGCCTCCCGTTTATTTTGAAGATCAATCTTTTTGAAGATTGAACTGATCCGTGAATATCAAATTGAAGTGTCATCCTGAGCGAAGCGAAGGACCGCTGCATTCTTCTGCTGCCGCCAACTTTGCAGGACGTTGCAAAAAATGACATCGCAATAGAGGGACAAAGCTATGGCAATCCGTTGGGATAAATTCACTGTCAAGGCGCAAGAGGCCGTGCAGCGCGCGAACGAGCTCGCCTCGGAACACGGCAATTCGGAACTCGCGCCGCTCCATCTGCTGGCCGCGCTGGTCGAAGATAAAGAAGGCATTGTCGCTCCCGTGCTCGAAAAGATCGGGATCGGGCCGCAGTCCGTGCTCAGCGACATCTACAAAGAAATTGAAAAGCTGCCGAAAGTTTCGGGCAGCGCCGGCGCGCAGCAGCCGTCGATGTCGTCGCAGGTCAATCAGCTCCTGGAGAAAGCATTCAAAGAAGCCGATGCCTTCAAAGACGAATACGTCTCGACCGAGCACATGCTGCTCGCATTGACCAGCCTCAAGCGCGATCCAGCGCAGGAGTTGCTGGCGCGCTACGGCGCTACCCACGACGCGATTCTGAAGGCGCTCACCGCGGTGCGAGGATCGCAGCGCATCACCGACCAGAATCCTGAAGCGAAATATCAGGCGCTGGAGCGCTATGCCCGCGATCTCACCGAGCAGGCCCGCCGCGGCAAGCTCGACCCTGTGATCGGCCGCGATGAAGAAATTCGCCGCGTAGTCCAGGTACTTTCGCGGCGCACAAAAAATAATCCTGTCCTGATCGGCGAGCCCGGAGTAGGCAAGACAGCTATTGTCGAAGGCCTGGCCCAGCGCATCATCTCAGGCGACGTGCCCGAAGTGCTGAAGAACAAGCGCGTCGTGGCGCTCGATCTAGGAGCCATGCTGGCCGGTGCAAAATATCGCGGCGAATTCGAAGATCGCCTGAAGGCCGTGCTGAAAGAAATTGAGGACTCCGAAGGCAAGATTATCCTCTTCATCGACGAGTTGCACACACTCGTTGGCGCAGGCGCATCCGAAGGTTCCATCGATGCCTCAAACATGCTCAAGCCGGCGCTCGCTCGCGGAGAGCTGCGCGCCATCGGCGCGACCACACTCAACGAATATCGCAAGTACATCGAGAAGGATGCCGCGCTCGAACGCCGCTTCCAGATCGTCTTCGTCGGCGAGCCGAATGTCGAAGACACGATCGCGATTCTTCGCGGCCTAAAAGAAAAATACGAAGTACATCACGGCGTGCGAATTAAAGATTCGGCGATCGTCGCGGCGGCGACTTTATCGCATCGCTATATTTCCGATCGCTTCCTGCCCGACAAGGCCATCGACCTGATTGATGAGGCAGCCTCCTCGCTGCGCATACAGATCGATTCCATGCCCACCGAAATCGACCAACTCGAGCGGCGCGCCACGCAACTCGAAATTGAAAAGCAGGCGCTGAAAAAAGAAGACGACGCCAACTCCAAAGAGCGCCTCCACAACGTCGAGAAAGAACTGGCCGGCATTCGCGAACAATCGAATGCGCTCAAAGCCAAGTGGAAGCAGGAAAAAGACGTTATCGCCAAAGCCCGCTCTCTGAAAGAAAAACTCGAGCAGCTCAAAATCGAAGAAGCAGCCGAGGAGCGCAAAGGCAATCTCGAGCGCGTGGCGCAGATTCGTTATGGCCTCATTCGCAACACTGAAGAAGAGCTAAACAAAACCACGGCGCAGATCGACGGCAAGGCCGGTAAGCGCATGTTGAAAGAAGAAGTCGATGAAGAGGACATCGCCCGAATCGTCTCCAAGTGGACGGGCATTCCCGTGTCCAAGATGCTCGAAGGCGAAGTCAAGAAGCTCATCAACATGGAAGATCGCCTCCGCCTGCGCGTCATTGGCCAGGACGAAGCTCTCGAACGCGTGGCCAACGCGATTCGCCGTTCGCGCGCGGGATTGAGCGATCCGAAGCGGCCGATTGGGTCGTTTATTTTTCTCGGCCCAACTGGCGTTGGCAAAACTGAACTGGCTCGCGCGCTCGCTGAATTTCTCTTCGATGACGAGCGCGCCATGATCCGCATCGACATGTCCGAGTACATGGAGAAACATGCGGTATCGCGTCTGATCGGCGCGCCTCCGGGATATGTTGGCTATGAAGAAGGCGGACAGCTCACCGAGCAGGTGCGGCGGCATCCCTACGCGGTCGTGCTCTTTGACGAAATTGAAAAAGCGCATCCCGACGTCTTCAACATTTTGCTGCAGATCATGGATGACGGCCGCCTCACCGACGGCAAAGGGCGTAAGGTCGATTTCAAGAATACGGTCATCATTATGACCTCGAACCTGGGTTCGTCGTATTTGCAGTCGGAAAACATTCGCTCCGCCGATGCGTTCGAGCGCGCCTCGAAGCAGGTGCTCGATGCGCTGCACGGCCATTTCAAGCCCGAGTTCCTGAATCGCGTGGACGACATCATCATCTTCCATCCCCTGGGCAAGGAACAGCTAGTGAAGATCGTCGACCTGCGCCTCGAAGATTTGCGTCGCCTCCTAGCCGACCGCAAGATTTCACTGGAGCTCACCGACGCCGCGAAGGAATTGCTCTTCACCGAAGGCTACGATCCAAACTTCGGGGCGCGTCCGCTGAAGCGCGCCATTCAGAAATTGGTGCAGGATCCGCTGGCTCTGAAAATTCTCGACGGCGAAGTGCTGCACGGCGATCACGTCGTTGTTGACGCCGACAAGAAGGCGGGCAAGATGACGTTTAAAGTTAGCGAGCGGGTGGGGGAAAAGGTCGCGGCGAAGAAATAGTCGTCACTTGTGGTGGGGATGCGCGGAACATCCATCCCCAACCAATCTTACTAGCGAGCCCTGCGCTTCGCCTTGATCAACACGTCCGCTGGGTCAGGGCTTCCATTCCAGAAATCGAGCCGGATGCGACCGTCCGGCATCTGTGTCACCGTTGCCGGAACCGAGCTCGCCGTCAAGTACCACCCGTCCGGCAGCACCACCGCGTTTCGCGGACGTCCCAGGCTTCGATCAAATACCAGTTCGTCGCCTTCGAGGCGATAACTCGCGGGCGCAGTGTAAGTCTCCGAAATTCGCAGCCGCAAAGACTGCCCGGCCTTCACCGGAGAAAACGGAATCACCACCACGTGGGCCGCGGGGTCTATTGGCTCTCCCGCATCTATCTTTGCAACGCTCAATTCCGCTCCGGTCATCTCTTTGGTCGTCAGCTTTTCACCCGTGTCGAGCACAATTGCCGACGGATCCGACGCGTTGCTGCCGCTGCGGACTACGTTGAAGTACATGTCGGCTCCCGGCCGCGTTTCCGTGTAGTCGTGATAAAGGCGGAATGCATGCGTTTCCGGCTGCTGCAGGAAGTAAACGATCTCCCGATCCTGGTGGGCCCGCTCCGAAAGGCGCTCCTGTTCGGTCTCGCCCTCGAAAGGCGCTTCCCAGCTCTTTGCTGAAGTTGGCGCATGTGGCACAGCCGCCGCGCCCGTCCTTGCGCCAGGCTTAGCTTTCACGACTAATGGCGCTTCGTTGCCACTTCCATTCAAGAAGCTGATCGCGATCCGGCCATCGGCTTCCGTCAGAATTTGCGACGGAACGTTACACGCAACCAATTCATATCCGGCTGGCAGCACGACGCTGTTCCGTGGAATGCCGAGCGAGCGGTTGAAGACGATGGTGTCGCTCTCGCGATAATAACTTTTGGCATCCTTATATGTCTTCAGGATCAGCAGACGCGATTGCCCGTCCGTCGGAACGGGACGAGCCAGGTAGACTTTTATGTAATCCACCGACGTGTCTACATCCTTCTTGTCACTTTTATCGGTATCCTTGCCCTTCATCAGCGGATCTCGCGCCGCCTCCGCGTCGCTCACAACTTCGAACCGAAGCGGCTGCCCGCTCATCACGTCAATCACCGACTCGCCACTGGCGACGCTACCCTTGCGGATCGGATTGTAGAAATATTTGGCTCCAGCGGTCGTGGCTGTTACCTCATAACGGATCGCAAAACTCGCGCTTTCAGGCGACAACAGCTCGTAGCGCGTGTACTCATCCGTTTCCGTCTGCGCCGGCGCAGCCTGCCCGTACAGCCTTGCTCCGCTAAACAGAACCGCACACGATACGAACAGCCACGCAATCCTCTTCGGCATGAACGCCCTCCTGCTTCATCGCAATACCGGTTCACTGCAAAACTGTTCATCGCAATACTATTTCATGGCAAGCGAACGCGTGCGCTCTCTGCTGCCGTACGACTTACAATTCTTCTGACGCAAGAATCTCTCTCCGGTACGATCAGTAGACAGGCGTTATCCTGCGCCAAGGGGGAAGTCTTTGCCTCAAGACACAAAGCTACATGACTTTCTGCAGGAGCTGCTCCGCCGCGGCGGCAGCGATTTGCTGCTGGTTCACGGGGCTGCGGCGGCGATTCGGAAGAACGGCGAGGTCGAGAAGATCGACGACATTCCGCTTGATGGCTCGCAGATCGAGTCTTTGATCGAGCCTGCACTGACCCCGGTGGGCGCCGCTCAATATCGCGACACGCAGATTGCCGACTCTTCTTATCGAATTCCCGGACTCGGGCGGTTCCGCATCAATTTGCATCGCGAGCGCGGTCATGCTGCAGCCACCATCCGTGCACTTCCCGTGAAGGTGCCAGCAATCGGCGAGTTGGGCCTTCCTTCTGAGGTTGGAAATCTCGCCGGCATTCGGCGCGGGCTGGTGTTGATCGGAGGCGCGGCGGGCGCGGGAAAATCTACAACCCTCGCGGCGCTGGTTAACGAGATCAATCAGCGCGATGCGCGCCACATTGTGACCATCGAAGATCCAGTCGAATACGAGCACGCGCACGTGCGCAGCGTCATCGAGCAGGTAGAAGTCGGAACGGACGCGCCCGACTTTCCCACGGCTCTTCGCGCGGCGTTGCGCCAGGCGCCCGACGTGCTCGTCGTGGGCGAGATGCGCGACCCGGAGAGCATGGCCATCGCCGTTTCGGCGGCCGAGACCGGACATCTGGTGCTCTCCACTTTGCACACCACCGACGTTGCCTCGGCGATCTCGCGCATCTCCGATTCGTTCCCGATGGAACGACAAAATACAATTCGGCAGGAGCTGGCGATGGCTATTTCTGCCATCTTGACGCAGACACTCTTGCCCAGCCGCAAGGGTGGCCGCGTTCCGGCCGTCGAACTGCTGATGATTGGATATGGCGCGCGGCAGCATATCCGCCACAACGCGCTGCAGCATCTGAATCAGGAAATCACCATGAGCAAGGCGAAGGGATCGATCGCGCTGGAGGAGTCGCTGGCACGGCTGGTCAGGAACGGGCATCTGGACCGTGAGGAAGCGATGGAAGTTGCGGTGCATCCGGATGAATTGAAGAGCCGACTTCGAGGCGCGGCATAAATCATCGACCCGCACAAGCCGCTTATACTGAGTGGCGAAACACCTCCGCCACTTCCTGCCGCGACAGATACCACGCGACGATCACGCGCACGATGATGCCGAGGCCGCCGAAGACGAGGGCTTTGGGCTGCGCGGTTACGGTTGCGCCCGAGACGGACGGCACGAGCATTACGATTCCTGCAATCGCGATCAGCGTGGCGGCATGGCGCACGATGTTGTTGAGTTCGATGAGGCCCCACGCGACTCCGCCACCAATGACGGCTGCGAGCAGAAACATGTACGGGCCCGCTAATTCGAGGCCGAATAAAAGCGGAGCGCCCGCCGACATTGGGATTGCGCCGGGGCGGAGCAGCATCAGCGCGCCCGCGATCGCCAGATAAATTGCACAGAGAGCAAACAATACGGCGACGGCGCGCACTCCGCTCGGAACGATTTTGGCGGGATTGTCGGTCAACTAACTTAAAGTATCGTGCTAAATGCCGTAATTCACACCGCGCAGCGCATCTTTGTAAGCCTCGCGCGCTTCGGTAGCTTTCTCGTGGGCATCGTGCTCTTTGAAGTGGGCATCATCCCAATGCTCCATCGCAACCATCGAATGGTCGGGAGTGGCTAACGCCTCCTCAGCACGGATGGCGTCAACCCATTTGTCGATGGCTTTCTTGTAGGCAAATCGCAATTGGTCAAGATCCTCTTTGCTCATAGACAAGGCAGGTTAATGCCGTCTTTGCTCGTGGTCAATTCGTTTGGGCAAATTTAACGGAAAATTAATCCGGCGCAAGCGCCTTAGTGACATTCGCGGTCCACAGAAACTCGACAAGCGGTTGCCGATTTCCTCTCCGAAAGCGTATGGTACTCGGCCTAGATGTAATTCTCATTTTGGGGGATGCAATGAAGCTCGGCCGTTATCAGCATGTGTTTTTTCTTTGCCTTTTCTGTCTCAGCATTTCGAGGATCGTCGTGGCGCAATCCGCGCCTGCTTTTAAAACCGTAGTCATTCGCGCGGGACACTTGCTTGATGTGAAAACCGGCAAGACACTTGCCAATCAGACCATTGTGATTCAAGGCGACAAGATCGCGAGCGTCAGCTCTGATGCGCAAGTTCCCGCCGGAGCGCAGGTGGTGGATCTCTCGAACGCCACCGTTCTGCCGGGGCTAATTGACGCGCACACGCATCTCACCATGACTACGAACTTCGGCTATTCGCGGCTCGGGATTTCTGTGCCGCGCGAAGCGCTGACTGGAGCGCGCAATGCCCGTGTCACGCTCGATGCCGGATTTACGACCGTCCGCAACGTGGGCGCCAGCGGATTCAGCGATGTTGCCTTGCGCGACGCCATCAATGCCGGCGACGTCCCCGGCCCCCGCATGTTGGTCAGCGGACCGCCGTTGAGTATTACTGGCGGGCATGCGGACAATAACCTGTTGCCCTTTGAATATCACGCGACCAGCGACGGCGTGGCCGATGGCGTCGATGGCGTGCGCCACATGGTCCGGCAGGATATCAAGTATGGCGCCGACCTGATCAAGTTCATGGCCTCGGGTGGCGTGCTTTCGAAGGGAGACAATCCGCAAGCCTCGCAATACACGCAGGAGGAGATGAAAGCGATCGTCGAGGAGGCGCATCGACTGGGACGGAAAGTAGCGGCGCACGCGCATGGAGCGCAGGCGATTCTCTGGGCGAGCAATGCCGGCGTGGATTCGATCGAGCATGGCTCTTACATTGACGACGCCGCCATCGCCGCCATGAAAAAGAATGGCACGTATCTGGTGCCGACGCTTTATCTCTCCGACTGGTTTATGGAGAATGCTGAGAGGATTGGCACCCCGGCCGACCTGATTGCCAAGGCAAAAGACGTGATGCCGGCCGCCCGCAAGAACGTCGCGCGGGCCTTTGCCGCGGGAGTGAAAGTAGGCTTCGGCACCGACGCAGCCGTTTATCCCCACGGCCTCAACGCGCATGAATTCGCGGTGATGGTGAAGCTCGGATTGACGCCGCTACAGGCAATTCAGGCGTCGACAATTAACGATGCCGATCTGCTCGGATGGTCCGACAAAGTCGGGACCATCGAGCCGGGTAAATGGGCGGACATTGTCGCCGTCGATGGCGATCCGCTGGCGGACGTCACGACTCTCGAACGGGTCAAATTTGTGATGAAGGGCGGCGAGGTTATTAAGAATCTGTATGGCAAGTAAGGCGAGAGGTTAGAGGTCCAGATCGCAAAAGTGAAGCAAAAGCCAATTTGCGACATGTGTTCACTCTGCAATCTGGCCTCTGCAATCCCCGCAATCCTTTAGAATCCTCCGAGTGCCTATCCAATTCAAAATTGAAGCGACGCGCGGCCCCGCCCGCGTCGGCAAACTCATCACTCCCCACGGTGAAGTCGAAACGCCCGTCTTCATGCCGGTGGGAACGCTCGGCTCGGTCAAGGGCATATCGCAGGATGTGCTGGAAGAACTTGGCGTCGAGATTCTGCTGGGCAATACCTATCATCTTTATCTCCGGCCCGGAGTCGACACGGTTCGCAAGATGGGCGGGCTGCACCGGTTCATGTCGTGGGATCGAGCTATCCTCACCGACTCTGGCGGCTTCCAGGTTTTCAGCCTGACCGATTTGCGCAAGGTCAGCGAAGAGGGCGTGGCGTTTCGCTCGCATCTCGACGGTTCGGCTCATTTTCTTTCGCCGGAAAAAGCGATGGAGATTCAGATTGGGCTGGGCGCCGACATCATCATGGCCTTCGATGAATGCACGGAATATCCGGCGGATGCGGCGCGGGCGCGCGCTTCGATGGAGTTGACTTTGCGATGGGCTGCGCGCTGCTCGAATTATTTCGAAGCGCACAAAGGCGAAGTACCGTGGGCGTCTGCCCCTACGCGATTGTCGCCATCGCTAGCAACCACGCAATCGTTGTTTGGCATCGTGCAGGGTGGGATGGATCCGGAGTTGCGTCGTGAATCTGCCGAGCGCACCATAGACATCGGCTTTCCCGGCTACGCTATCGGAGGCCTCAGCGTAGGCGAACCGCGTGACCTTACCCGCGACATCGTTTTATCCACGCTTGAGTATCTTCCTTCCGATCGTCCACGCTATCTGATGGGCGTCGGTAATCCCGAAGAGATCGCGGAGTATGCGCAGGCGGGCGTTGACATGATGGATTGCGTGCTCCCAACGCGCGCGGCACGCCATGGATTGCTGTTTACTTCCGAGGGCAAGGTTTCGATCAAGCAAGCTCGTTATGCGCAGGATGAAAGCGCCCTCGATCCGGCTTGCGATTGCCGCGTCTGCCAGCGCTATTCGCGAGCCTATCTTCGCCATCTTTATGCGGCGAACGAACTGCTGGCGCAGGTTCTGAATACGGTCCACAACCTGCATTATTATCTAGCCACGATGAAGACAGTTCGCAAGTGGATCAGGGCCGGCCACTCGGTTGGAAGCGCTTGCGGGCCCTGAGTTCACTACTCTCCTTACTTGTGATTGCCACGGATTATTGCTACGGAGACAAAGACAGTCAGAATCGGTTTTTCGCCTTGACGTATACTTGGCGCCGGGACATAATCGTCGGCGTTTAGTCCTTCGCATCCCCCCGGAGCCTGACTAGCAGACTAAGTCATCCTTGGCTATCGCTGCTTCGAATCCGTATTTGTAGCCTGACGGAGGCGTATGAAGACTGCTCGCTTTGTCTATCTGTCTTCTGTTTCAACGTTCGCCGTACTCCTCATTGTGATGACGGCGCAATCCAATCCTGTGGTTGATGCCGGTCATGCGGATACGTCTCCCAGCGCTCAAGTCCTCACTGCGGCGTCTGCGCAATCAGCAGCGGTATCGCCTGCCGTGAGATTCGCGGCCGCGGTGCCCTACAATCTGGGCGTCCAACCGACCTTTGTCGCGATTGGGGATCTCAATGGAGACGGCCGTTCTGATCTGGTTGTAGCCAGCTTCTGCGACCCCGGCTGCGAAACTGGCTCGGTAGAGGTGTTACTAGGCAATGGCGACGGCACCTTTCAGCCGCCTGTCAGCTACGGTTCCGGCGGCTGTGGATACGCTTCCGTCGTGATCGGCGACGTAAATGGTGACGGCAAGCCGGATCTCGTGGTGGGCAGCACTTTCCAGAACAACCAGTGCGACGTGTCCGGAGATGGCGCAGTTGGCGTGCTGCTCGGTAACGGCGACGGCACCTTTCAACCCCCTGTCAGCTACGACTCCGGCGGGTATAACACCCAAGGACGGATAACCGGTTCGGTCGCCATGGCTGACCTCAACGGCGATGGCCATCCGGATCTGGTCGTGGCCAACAGCGACTCGAATTCAGTGGGCGTCCTGCTTAACAACGGTGACGGGACATTCCAGGCAGCCGTTAGCTATAGCTCGGGCGAGTATTCGGCCGATTCGGTTGCCATTGCGGACCTGAACGGCGACGGCCATCCGGATCTGGTTGTGGCGGGTGGAGGCGTGAGCGTGCTGCTAGGGAATGGCGATGGTACCTTCCAGCCCGCTGTAGGCTACAGCTCCTCCTCCGCCGTTGCCGTTGCGATCGGAGATCTAAACGGCGACGGTCATCCGGATATACTCCTCGGGAAATACGCTGTTCCTTCGGTCGACGTGCTGTTCGGCAATGGCGACGGCACCTTCCAGCCAGCCGTTAGCTATTCCACCGGAGGGGCCGGCTCTTGGGCGGTTGCGATCGCTGATGTGAACGGCGACGGGTACCTGGATCTGGCAGTGGCCAACGGCGCCGGTTTCGGACGTAGCCTGACTGGGGAAGTCAGTGTGCTGCTCGGCAACGGCGACGGCACCTTTCACGCACCCCAGCATTACAAAACAGGTGGGGATATGTCTTACTCGGTTGCGGTGGGGGATGTGAACGGCGACGGCAGGCCAGATTTGGTTGTGCCCAACGTCGACACTGCTACGGTCGGTGTGTTGCTGAACCTCACTATAGCCGGGACTAAGACGGCAGTTACGTCGTCGCTCAATCCGTCGCCAGTCAATCAGCAGGTTGCTTTCACGGCAACGATTACGTCGGCTAAACTACCTATCCCAGACGGTGAGACTGTCACGTTTTATAGCGGCAATCTTATTCTCGGAACCGCTCTCACGAAAAGCGGAAGCGCGAGCGTGGCCACGTCTTTCTCCAAGGCAAAAAACTACACCATCAAAGCCGAATATCCCGGCGACGGCTTTCGCAAAGCCAGTTCAGGGACGTTGAAGCAAGTAGTGAACCCGTAGCCAAAGCCGTTTGCTGATGAAAGATAAAAACGGCGCTAAGAACCGCCCTACGCTGTCGCTGGACGCTCGCCGCCTTTGGCAGGCGCCCGCTCCGGCTTGATTACCTGCTGAACGCCGTCGTCGGTCTTCGCCGGCAGCGGCTTGAGCGGAGGCAGCGCCTGACCCTCAACCAGCAACTTGATCTCGGAGGCGTCAAGCACTTCGCGTTCGATCAGCGCCTTCGCGATCAGGATCAGCGTCTCGCGATTCTCGGAGAGGATCCCCTTCGCGGTCGCGTAGCCTGCGCTCACCATCTTCCTGACTTCTTCGTCAATCTGAATGGCGGTCGCTTCGCTGTAGTCGCGGTGTTGTGCGATCTCGCGTCCCAGGAATATCTGCTCTTCTTTTTTGCCAAAGGTCAGCGGACCCAGGTCGCTCATGCCCCACTCGCAAACCATCTTGCGCGCCAGCTCTGTGGCTCGCTCAATATCGTTCCCCGCGCCCGTTGACATCTGGTTCAGGAACAGCTCTTCCGCGATGCGCCCGCCCATAAGGATGGCGATTTGCGTATCGAGATAGTTCTTGTAGTAGTTGTGGCGATCGTCGGTTGGCAACTGCATGGTCAACCCAAGCGCCATGCCCCGCGGAATGATGGTGACCTTGTGTACCGGATCGGAGTGCGGCAGTTTCGCCGCCACCAGCGCGTGTCCGGCCTCGTGATACGCAGTGTTCTTCTTCTCCTCATCGGAAAGCAGAAGCGACTTGCGTTCCACGCCCATTAGCACTTTATCTTTCGCCACTTCGAAGTCGTACATCAGCACAGCCTTGCGATTTTGCCGCGCTGCCGCTAACGCCGCTTCGTTCACCATGTTGGCGAGGTCCGCGCCGGAGAATCCCGGTGTACCGCGCGCCAGAGTGTTGAGTTCCACGTCGTCCGCAAGAGGAATTTTGCGCGTGTGCACGCGCAGAATTTCTTCGCGCCCGCGCACGTCGGGACGATTGACGACAACGCGACGATCGAAACGTCCGGGCCGCAACAGCGCCGGATCGAGCACGTCAGGGCGGTTGGTCGCCGCCATCAGGATGACGCCTTCGTTCGATTCGAAGCCGTCCATTTCGACGAGCAACTGATTCAATGTCTGCTCGCGTTCATCGTGTCCGCCGCCCAGCCCAGCGCCGCGATGGCGTCCAACCGCGTCAATTTCATCGATGAAGATGATGCAGGGTGCGTTCTTCTTGCCCTGTTCAAACAGGTCGCGGACGCGGCTCGCGCCCACGCCGACGAACATCTCCACGAAATCGGAGCCAGAGATGGAGAAGAACGGAACATTCGCTTCGCCAGCCACGGCGCGCGCCAGCAGGGTCTTGCCGGTTCCCGGAGGTCCAACGAGCAGCACGCCCTTCGGAATGCGCCCGCCAAGCTTCTGAAACTTTTGCGCCTCACGCAAGAATTCGATAATTTCGCGCAGCTCTTCCTTCGCCTCATCCACGCCGGCGACGTCTTTAAACGTGATCTTTTTCTGCTGCATGGAGAGCAGGCGCGCCCGGCTCTTGCCGAACGACAGCGCCTTATTTCCGCCGGTCTGCATCTGGCGGATCATGAAAAACCAGAGTGCGCCGAGCAAAACGAGGGGCGCGAGATTCAGAATCCAACTTGGCCAGGTGCCGTTGCTGATGTCCTTGAAGCTGTAGGGAACAGCCTTGTCCGTCAGCTTCTTATACATATCGGGATAATTCGCCGGCACGATCGTGTGAAAGGGCGAGTCGTTCTTAAACTTGCCTTTCACTTCTTGGCCAATGAACGTTACATCATGAACATTGCCCTGGTCGACTTCTGTCAGGAATTCAGAAAAGCCGATTTCTTTTTCTTTCTGAGCATTGCTGCCGGTTTTCACCACCTGCCACAGCAGGAAGGCCGAAACCACGATAACCGCCCAGAAAAGTACTGTCTTGATCGTCGAATTCACTTAAAGCTCCTCGAAGTTCGCAGGCCAATCCCTACCAAGTAGATAAACGCCGCCTGTTTAGCTCCCTCTTTAGATGCCGCAGGCGGGAATTCGATTGGGATAAAGACTGCCCCTTTATTCTAGACCTTTTTCTTAGAAAACGGAGGGTAAAGCTGAGGTACAGAAGTCACGGGCCGAAGTGCCGATTGGATTCTCCCGCAAGACGAAAAGCCCACGGTTAATCTTCACCTAAGCGCCATTTCTGCTTCTGGCGATCAGGAAGAACGAGTTCAAACGGCCACCGCCAGATAGGGCAGATTCCGCCCGGTCTGCTCCGGGCTGCCCAAGCCATATCCACAAAGAAACGTGTCATCCACCAGGAAGCCGAAATAGTCGGGCTGCAGAGGCACGCGCCGCGCCGACTGGCGATCGAGCAGTGTGGCCAGTTTCACGGAAGCGGCGCCGCGGCCGCGCAGGTCGCTCATCAGAAATTCGCTCGTCACGCCCGAGTGCACCAAGCCCTCCACCAGCAGCACATGCTTCCCGGCAATCGCCAGTTCATGGCTGAAAAGTATTTCCAGCACGCCATGCTCGCCCTGTCTGCTCTCCTTGTAGCTCGGCTTGATGAAAGTACAAATGACCGGCACATCGACCGCGCGCACCAAGTCAGCCATGAACAGAAAACTGTTTTCCAGGATGCCGAGCGCGATCACGGTCTGGCCGCGATAGTCGTCGGAAATCTGCCGTCCCAGTTCGCGAACCCTTTTTTGAATCTGGTCGGCCGAGATCACCTGGCGCAACCCAGCATTCGGCGGAACATTCATAATGGAGTGGCGCCTCCAGCGTGACAGCGATTAATTGGAACTGCTGCTGACTAAACCTGCCAGTTTAACCCAATTCTAAACAACTGCTAAGAGAAGGGCATGTTATATTCGCGAATCCAAATCGCTTGCTTGGCGTGAGCGGGCGCTCGAACGGCTGCGGGAACGGCGAAGCCGCGCAGCCAGACCAGGCCGAAACCTTCCGCGACGGCAACTGGCCATAGCTTCTTTTGCTTTCCGGTGGCGTGCCGGTCGCTTAGCAGTTCTTTCACTTTTTTTTCTGCCCCCGTGTGTGCCGGCCAATATCGATCTCCCGCCCGCCAGTTGCGAATCAGAATTTCTTTCCGCAGCCGTGCCATATCCAGCAACTGCGTGCGCTCAGCCTCGGGGACTCCGGCGACATCAACAATCTCGGCTTCGATGTGGGCGAGCAGTTCAGGAACATCGACTGCGCCCGGCACAGGTAAGGTGTAGTGATAATCGCGATCTTGTGACTCCCCCGCTGCGCCCTCACGGCAATACGAAGTTTCGAGCACCAAGTGAAATTCGCGGCTTTGACCTTGCCGTGTCAGTCGAAGATTCCAGCCGCTGGGCAACTCGAGATTCTTTCCCGACGATGTATCGCACTGCGCGGTTCGGGCTAGTTCCAGAGCCTCTTCAATCAAGCGAAACGAAACCCTCACGTCAGGGGCATTCGCTTCGAGCCAGCCCCGCATCAACCGGCGTTGCGAAGCTAACGGGAGCGCCAGCAGCGGCTCCAACGGTAAAAACATGACTTGCCGGGGGTGAGAACTGGTAGCGCCGCCGTCCTCGGCTGTAATTTCTGGGTGGTCAATCGCCCAATGCCCCTCCTCGGCGCGAGCGATTTCCGCAAGCTCACTCATGTGTTCGATCGACGACTCGCCAAATTCTTCGACAATCAGCGGCAGCAGACGATGCCGCACCCGGTTGCGCAGAAAGGTAATATTTTGGTTCGAAGAATCCTCACGCCAGCCTTGGCCACGCTCTTGCAAAAATCCCTGTAACGTGGCGCGCCGGAAGCCGAGCAACGGCCGCACCACTTCGCCGCGGACGTGCCCTTTTTCTTCGAAAATAATCCGCGGATGAATGCCCGCCAGCCCGCGAATGCCCGTGCCGCGGAAAATACGCAACAGAATTGTCTCCGCCTGATCGTCGAGAGTATGTGCGGTTGCAATTTTTGTAACGCGACCGCCACACGCGAGTTCGCGAAAAAAACCGTAGCGCAGTTCGCGCGCGGCTGCCTCGACGCCAGAAACTGCGACAATTATCTTGTCGCGGTCTTGGCGATTGCCGCCGCGTCCTTCGATCGGCGCCGCTCGAAGATGCAGTTCGAGCCCGTGTTGCTGCGCCAACTGCGCGACAAAGCGCTCGTCATCGTAAGACTCTTCACCGCGCAGTTTGTGATTGACATGCGCAATCGACAGCACGATTCCCAATTCTTCCCGCAAATCGAGCAGCAGGCACAGCAGCGCCACCGAATCCGCTCCGCCGGAAACCGCCGCCGCCACGCGATCTCCCGCGTGCAGCGAATTGCTGTTCCGGATTGTCTGCAAGAGGCGCTCTGCTAGTTCGTGCACGGAGAAATGGTACCGCAGTTGCCCATGGCCGGTTGGCGATCAAGACGGACTCGCCGGCAACTTAGCACTGGCAACTGGCAACTGGATACTGCTATTCTTTTCCGCAAATGTGGGGAGCTTACCGCGGGACAGCCAGGTGTCTGCTTCTGGTCATGCTCGTCCCGGCCTTTGGGCCGTTGGCGATGGCTCAGGCTGGAGCTATGTGCTGCCTGCGTCCCATGGCCTCCGCGCCGACAGTTGCTTCGGCCATGCCGTGCCATCACGCGATGGCACATCCGCAGTCCGCCCCATCCAAATCGTCGGAAACTTTGCTTCAAGCCGACGGCGGTAATTGTTGCCAGGGCCATTGCTGCTGCGGCGCTTTCGCATCCGAGTGGGCGCAACCAGCTTCCAGCCTGATCTCATTCCTCTCTCTTCTGATCGAACCCGCGCAGCCCGCACAAGTACGGGTCCTTCGCTCAAGCAATATCGTCGGACTTGATTCCGCCCGCGCTCCTCCTCGCAGCTAACCCCCAACCCCGTTAACCTCGCGAACCTGTTGGCGCACGCTTTCGTCTTGGGCCACTTCATGCCGCCTTTCCGCCGCCAGCGGTTTCGTGATCCGTTATCGTACGCCGCGATCCCGGCGCACACGCATTGCTGCTCGTACCCCCAGTGGGGTACGGAATCATCGAGGAGAAAATGAAGCACATCAAACTTATTTTGATCTCTGCCGTTCTGCTCGTTCCCTGCGTCGCCTTGGCAACGATCTTCGGCTCCGTTCGCGGCGTGGTTCATGATCCTCAACACCGCCCTATTCAAGGCGCACAACTTACGCTGAAGGCGCAAAACTCAGACTGGACGCAATCGCAAGACTCAAGCAACTCGGGCGAATTTGAATTCACCGCGGTACCCATAGGGAATTACACGGTGACGGTCACGTCGAAGGGTTTTCGGCCCGTGCAACAAGGCGTAGTCGTCCAGTCCGACACCAGTCCCGTGCTGCACTTCGAGTTAGCGATCGCGGGCGTGAAGGAGACTGTCTCCGTTTCGGAATCTCCGGTGGAGGCGACCTTGGACAGTGTGACGCCAACAACGACGGTGAACCGTATCGACATCCAGGAAACCCCGGGAGCGGACCGCACCAACGGCATGGAGATGATCACCGATTACGTGCCTGCGGCCTACGTGACGCACGATATGCTGCACATGCGAGGAGGCCACCAGGTCGACTGGCTGATTGACGGTGTACCCATTCCCAACACCAATATCGCCAACAATTTGGGCCCGCAGATCGATCCTAAGGATATCGACTATCTCGAAATTCAGAGAGGCAGTTACGACGCCGACTACGGAGACCGCACCTACGGAGTCTTCAATGTCGTGCCCCGAAATGGTTTCGAACGCGATCGCGAATGTGATCTGGTCATAACCGCGGGGAATTTCTATCAAACCAACGACCAAATCAGTTGCGGAGGACATAGCCAGCGCTCTGCTTACTACGCCAGCTTGAACGGAAATCGAAGTCAATATGGGCTGCAGACTCCGATTGGCCAGGTGGTCAACGACGCGTCGAACGGCGTTGGAGGCTTCGCTTCGTTTATCTTCAATCCGGATCCCAAGAATCAGTATCGGTTAGTCACGCAGTTGCGGCGGGATTATTACCAGATTCCGATCGACCCAGATCCGAATTCTTCCGGGAATCAGATTTTGCTCGGCGCCGGGGTCTCGCCAAGCAACGGGCAGCACGATGCCGAACGCGAACCTGACGGCTACGTCGCATTCTCCTGGGTGCACACGTTCAATCCCAATGCACTGATTACCGTGTCTCCCTTCTACCATTACAATGGAGCGGACTACCTGGGCGGCCCAAATGATCCTGCTGAAATTACCGATGTGACCCAGACCGCCCAATACCTCGGTGCACAAATCGCACTCAACTCCACCTTCTGGCGGAACGATGTACAGGCGGGCGTGTATGGTTTCTATCAGCACCAGTACAACTACTTCTCTAACGCTGGGTTCCTGTTCGAGGGTGTTCAGTTTCCGACCATTCAACCCTCCTCCATCGGCGCGAACGGAGGGGTGGCAGCCGAATTCATCAACGACAAATTTAAAGTGACTTCGTGGCTGACTTTAATGGCCGGAGTGCGAGTGACGGAGTTCAGCTCTGGCGCACCGACGTCGGCAGTAACTCAGTCGGTTTCAGAAACCGACGCCGACCCTCGCTTTGGAGTAGCAATTCGCATTCCGCGCCTGAACTGGGTCTTTCGCGGCTTTTATGGCTACTACTACCAGGCGCCGCCCCTTTCGACTGCTACCAGCCCACTTCAAAACTTGCAGTTCGGCTCTTTCGCCCCCCTGCACGGCGAGCAGGACCGGGAATGGCAGTACGGGGTCATGATTCCGATTCACGGTTGGACGCTCGATGCCGACACCTACCAGACCTTCGCCCATAATTGGCTCGATCACAACAATATCGGCGCGTCGAACATCTTCTGGCCCATCACCTGGGATTACGCGCTGATTCAAGGGTGGGAAACTACTTTACGTTCACCGCGTCTGTGGCATGGCGGCCAGTTCCATCTGGCCTATGCCAATCAAATCGCGCAGGCCACCTCGCCGATCACGGGAGGCCTGATCTTCGCTATACCGCCCGGACTGTCTCCGGTTGACCACGATCAAAGAAACACACTGAACTTTGGCTACAACACAAGCTTGCCCTGGCAAACCTATGCCTCGACAAATATCTACTACGGCTCCGGCTTCACCAATGGGTTGTACGGCACGCCGCAGGCGCAATATCCTGGACAGTATCTGCCTGCCCACACCACGTTTGATCTCGCTCTCGGCAAGACCTTCGCCGAGAAATATACCGTCTCCGTGACCGCGCTGAATGTGGCCAATAGGCGGGTGCAACTGGACAACAGCCTGACGTTTGGGGGATTTCACTGGAACGATCCCCGACAAATTTACGGAGAGTTTCGCTTTCGGTTCCACTACTGAGCGCCCCAGTGCGGGAACAAGAGAGGAAGAAGTCAGCATGATGAAATCCCGGTTTGTACTTGCGGCAGCGATGCTGTTGCTGACTGTATTCGTGGGCTGCGCTCGGACGAAGCGGTATCCGTTGCAGGGAGAAGTACTCGAGAAGAACGCAGCGGCCAGCGAGATCACGGTGAACCATGGAGACATTCCCGGATTCATGATGGCCATGGCCATGCCTTACCGTGTCAAAAACCCGGCAATAATTCAGGAAGTTCAGCCCGGCGACAAAATCACGGCGGAAGTTGTCGTCGGCAGCGACCGAAGCGACTATTGGCTGGAAAATGTGCGCATCACCGACAAATCCGGGCGCGGCCAGGCTAAGCCGCCAGCAACGCCGACGATGCTCATGCCGGGAGAACGAGCTCCCAACTTCACCTTGGTCAACCAGGACGGCCACACAATTCATCTTGCCGATTTTGCCGGCAAGGCGTTGCTCGTCACCTTCATCTATACGCGCTGTCCCATGCCGAATTTCTGCCCGCGCTTGAGCAGCCAATTTGCGCGCATTCACAATGAGCTCAAGAAAAATCCCGAAGACTTCAGCAAAACCCATTTGCTAACCATCAGCTTCGACCCAAAATATGACACTCCCTCCGTACTGCGTAAATATGGCCTCGCCTATCTGGATGGCGACGCAAGCGGTTTTTCGCACTGGGACTTCGCCAGCACGGATCCCGCCGATTTACGCCACCTGGCGCAGGCATTCGGTCTTGAGTATGACGAAGAGGATAACCAAATAACCCACAACATGAGCATCGTGTTGATAGGGCCCGATGGCAAGGTGGCGAAATTCTGGGCGACCGATTGGACTTGGACCGAGCTGATGCAGAGCCTCGAGGATGCCGCCCATTCCTCCGCGCAGAAAGGGGCGAAGTGATGGGTCGTGGACTTCTGCTGTTAGCCGGTTTGCTGACGGCATTCCTCTTACTCGCCTGCGACAAGAAGCAGCCGAGCCAGCAGCGGAGCCGAGCCGAGATTGCAGGAGAATGGCTTTACGATAACAACTGCGCCGAGTGTCACGAGAATCCGCAGCCGGACTTACACAAACAACCCCCGAACCTGCATGGAATGTTTCGTCGAGGAACGCTCCCCAGCGGCGCTCCAGCCACCAGCGCGCAAATCCGCACCACCATCCTCGAGGGCCGGGGCACGATGCCTGCTTTTGACGGGCGCTTAAGGGAAGAAGACGTTGATAACCTGATCAGCTACCTGCGAAAGCTGAATTAAAGCAAATCACGGTGCAACCATCGGCGCGGAACCTGCCGCGTGATATCTACGTAATACTTCGGTATCGGTTCCGCTACCAACAGTCGACCAATGAATCGATAGAATTCCCACTCGCGAGAGGAGTACAGTTCTGGTCATGTCTGCCGTTGCTGCCCAGTCCGGCGCGTCTCCGTCAGCGCCTGATCGCCCGAATAACGACCGTCCGAATAACAATCACTTGCACGACGGAGGTCCCGCCGCAGCGCTTCCGCCGCTCGCTGTCGGCATTCTGATCGCCCTCTGCGCTGCCAAAATACTGCTGCACGTTTTCACCGACCTGCGGCACTACGGCTATTTTCGCGATGAGCTTTATTACCTCGACATGGCACGCCATCTCGATTGGGGATACGTCGACGCGGCCCCGCTCGTCGCCATCTACGCCAGGATCGCGTTGCTGATGGGCGGTTCCTTGGCGGCGTTGCGCATCATTCCCGCGCTCGCGGGCGCCGCGCTCATCGCTCTCACCATGCTCATCGCCCGTGAACTTGGCGGTGGACGCTACGCGCAGCTCCTCGCCGGCCTCGCCATTCTGTTCGCCCCCGCTTTTCTCGTAATGGACGGCTTCCTCAGCATGAATGCTTTCGAGCCGCTGTTCTGGATGGGCTGCATCTGGATTGTCGCTCGCATCCTGCGTACGGGAGATTCGCGCCTCTGGCTATGGTTCGGCATGATCGCCGGGCTCGGCCTGGAAAATAAACACTCGACACTATCTTTCGGATTCGCCGTAACCGTCGCGCTGCTCCTAACGCATCACCGCCGCGAATTCGCGCAAAAGTGGATATGGATAGCCGGCGCGATCGCAGTCGCGATTTTCCTGCCGAACCTCGTCTGGCAAATCCGCCATCACTTTCCGACCATCGAAGACTTGGCGAACGTCCGGCGTGAACACAAGAATGTCGTGCTGCCGCCACTCGCCTTCGTCAAGGAGCAGATCCTCGCGCTCCAGCCGATTCTGTTCCCGGTGTGGCTAGCGGGACTGGTGTGGTTTCTTCGCGACCGCCGCTGGCGTGTGCTGGGCCTGACCTTTGTCGTCTTCTTCGTCCTGATGGAGGTCGCGCACGGCAAAGATTATTACGTTTTTCCCATCTATCCCATGATGTTGGCAGGTGGAGCTGTCGTGATCGAAATGTGGCTCGCGCATCGCGCCCGCTGGACCCGCGTGGCCGTCGTAGCCGTCATCGTGCTCGCTTCGCTTCCGCTCCTTCCGCTGATGACCTGGATGCTGCCGCCAGAAAAAGTTCTTGCCTATCAGGACGCCATCGGCCTCAAACCCGCCAAGTCCGAGGTGAACCACGAATCGCTATTGCCGCAAGTGATGGCCGACCAGTTCGGATGGCCGGAGTTGGTGAAAGAAGTCGCCGCTGTCTACAATTCGTTGCCTCCGGACGAGCGCGCCCAGACCGGCATCTGGGCCGGTAACTACGGCGAAGCCGGAGCGATTAATATGTTTGGACCTGCATACGGCCTGCCCCGCGCCTACTCTCGTCACCAAAACCACTGGTATTGGGGCCCGCCGCCGCAGGTTTACAAGAACCTTATCGTAATCGAGTGGAGCCTCGACGACGTGCGCGACAACTGCACTTCCTATCAGGCTTTCGCCCATTACCAGCGCTTTGGCATGGGCGAAGAAAATACGCCATTCTATCTCTGCCGCGGCGTCAAGTTCGATATCCAGAAAATCTGGTGGCACTCCCACCACTGGAATTGAGATTTGTGAGAGGGGCGGAACAAAATCGTAAACCACAGAGGGCACGAAGGATCACGAAGGGTTTTATGGCTGAGATTCCTTCGTGTTCCTTTGTGTCCTTGGTGGTAACGCTCTTCTCAAACTGAACCAAGCGGATTCACGGTTTCGATTGACCGATTTCCACAGCGCACGATAGACTGGTTGAGTTTGCCGGTGCTTGCGGACCCGTTCTGGGGCCGCGCCGCGTTTCCGGTCATAAGCCGCAGCGGAATAACAGCAAGCATATTTGATTTCTGCCGGGTTGCGCTCGGCGAGGCAGGTGAGGGCACCCGCCTCTACGTGAGTTCTAGTTCTTGAGTTCGAGATCTAAGGAGAAGCTATGTACGCGGTGATCCGCGCAGGTGGTAAGCAGTATCGTGTCGCTCCGGGAGACGTGATCCGGGTCGAAAAACAGGCTGACAAAGATGGCCGGGTCGAGTTTGGCGATGTGCTGGCGGTTTCGGCTGAGGCGGGCAACGTTGCGCCTCCGGGATCGCAGGCATTCGTCACCGGCGAAGTAGTCGAGCAGGGACGCGGCAACAAGATCCTCGTCTTCCACTACAAGCGCAAGAAGCAATACAAAAAGCTGCGTGGACACCGGCAGGACTACACCGCGGTCCGCATCACCGAGATTGGATTCGATGGCCAGTCATTCAAAGCGCCCGAACTTCCGAAGAAAGAGAAAAGGGTAAAGCCAGCGCACGAGGCCAGCGAGCACGAGAGTGAAGCGGAAGTGAAGACCTCGAAGCGCCCCGGTAAAAAGGCAGTCAAGCACGCGGCGCACGCGCACGCGAAGAAACCGGCGGCGAAGAAAAAGGCGGCGAGCAAGAATAAGAAAAAGAAGTAATTTACTGGCAACTGGCCACTGGAAACTGGATAACGACTTATGGCGCATAAAAAAGGACAAGGCACTTCACGAAACGGGCGCGACTCGAACGCGCAGCGGCTTGGCTTTAAGGCTTTCGGCGGGCAGTTGGTTCCCGGCGGAACCATCATCGTCCGCCAGCGCGGCACGCGCGTGAAGCCCGGACTCAACGTAGGGCGCGGCAAGGATGACACTCTCTTCGCCAAGATCACCGGACGCATCAAGTTCGTCGACAAGGGATCGATGGGCAAGTTTGTGATGGTCGAACCCGAAGCGATCGCAGCCGAGTAAGCGCCGAAATACTCAGCTCTGTCTCTGCTTCTGGGTCACGGCCTTCGAGTGACGGTTTCTGGTGGCGGCTCTTGGATGGCGGCTTTTGGGTGGCGCAGCGCTTCAGCGCTGCGATCGTGCCTTTATTTTGATAGCCCCTTTAGGGGCTGCGGCGGCCTCGGCTTCGCGTCGAGGCTTTTTCGTTGCGGCGCATGCTGCGGAGCTTCGCTGCGCTAGGACGGGCGAGGGCGCCCGTCCCCACGTGAGTTTTTCCACACCGTGTTATCTAAGCCATGTTTATCGATGAAGCCAAAATTCGAGTGAAAGCCGGCGACGGCGGCAACGGCTGCATGGCCTTCCGGCGGGAGAAGTTTGTCCCGCGCGGTGGTCCCTCCGGCGGTGACGGCGGACGCGGCGGCGACGTCGTCATGGAATCGAGCGAGCGCCACAACACGCTGGTCCATTTCCGCTTCAATCCCGAATACACCGCCGAGCGCGGCCGCCACGGCGAAGGCGCGAAAAAAACCGGCCGCGATGGCGAAGGCATTGTGCTTAAAGTGCCAGTGGGCACGATCGTCTACGACGACGACACAGGCGAGATCGTCCACGATTTTTCGCGTCCCGACGAGCGCGTCGTCATTGCGCGCGGCGGCCGCGGCGGTCGCGGCAACGCGCAGTTCGCGACTTCGACCCATCAGGCGCCGCGCGAGCACGAAGATGGCCGTCCCGGCGAAGACCGGCATTTCCGCCTGGAGTTGAAGCTGTTGGCCGATGTCGGCCTCGTGGGCTATCCGAATGTAGGCAAGTCGACGCTGATCTCGCGCATCTCGGCAGCCCGCCCGAAGGTTGCCGATTATCCCTTCACCACCCTCGAGCCGAATCTCGGAGTCGTGCTCGTTGGCGACAAAGGAAAAGAAGAGAGCTTCGTCGTCGCCGACATTCCCGGATTGATCGAAGGCGCGCACACCGGCTCCGGCCTCGGCACCCAATTTCTGCGCCACATCGAGCGCACGCGCCTGCTCGTGCACATGGTCGATGTTTCCGATGGCAGTGGCCGTCCGGATGTAGTGAATGACGTTGAGGTGATTCGAGGCGAGCTGGCAAGTTTCGGTGCCGGCCTCGAAAAGAAGCCCACCCTGATGGTCGCATCGAAGATCGACGTGGCCAATCCCGAGAAGCTCAAGAAGCTCAAGCAATGGGCCATGCGCCGAAAGCTGAAGCTCTATCCAATTTCGGCGGTGACGGGGGAAGGAATCGACAAGCTCAAGTACGCGATGGCCGAGGGCGTGGAGAAGGTTCGAAATAAGCTGGCCAAAGAACAGGAAGAAACGAAGATTTCCGGTTAAGGTGGTTAATCAGCAAGAGAAGATCTTCGTTTAATTGAGACTTTGCGTCAGTCCGTGATTGTAGATACATTATTCAGAATGGCTTGCTCTAATTTTGTTATTGCACTCGTGCTATTCGCTCTTCCCGCATTCGCCCAGCGTGGCGAATCTGCTAAGCCGTCGGACGATACCAGCGCAACTGCGGCGGCAAAATCTGCGGAGGCGAAGTCCTCCGAATCGAAATCCGGCGAATCGAAAACTGGCGAAGCAAAGTCCGCCGAAGCGATGAAGAATCCTCTGCCTGCGGACAAGTCTGCGCCGCAGACGATTACCGTGAACGGCAAGACACTCCACTACACCGCGACGGTCGGCACAATCACGCTGAAAGGCAAGGACGACAAACCCACCGGCGTGGTGATGTACACGGCATTCACCCTGGACGAACCAAAAGGCAAAAACAAAGACAGCGACCCCGGCTCTCACCGGCCGGTCACATTCGCGCTCAATGGTGGGCCAGGAGCCTCGTCCGTCTATTTGAACCTGGGGGCGATTGGGCCGAAGCATATTGTGTTTGCGAATGAGGGTGACTCGCCTTCGGACCCGGCGACGCTGACGGACAATCCCGGGACCTGGCTTGATTTCACGGACCTTGTATTTATCGATCCCATCGGCACGGGATTTTCGCGATCGCTGGTGGACGAGGCGGAGACCAAGAAATTATTTTATGGTCCGACTCCTGACATAGAGTACCTGTCGCTGGTGATTTACAAGTGGCTGGTGCAGAACGATCGCTTGCTGGACAAGAAATACTTGGTGGGCGAGAGCTATGGCGGCTATCGCGGACCTCGAATCACGCACTATCTGCAATCGAGGCTGGGCGTAGCCATGAATGGAGTGGTGCTGGTGAGCCCGTACTTGAATCCAGAGGCGGGCGATGGAAATCTCTCGCCGATTCCGTGGTTGATTACTCTGCCGTCGATTACGGCTGCACATCTGGAGTCCGAAGGGAAACTGACGCCGGAGGCGATGCAGCAGGTGATTGCATACACGCGCGGAGACTACGCAGAGGCGCTGCTGAAAGGGCGCAGCGACCCGGCTGCTAACGACGCGATGATTGCCCACGTAACCGAGATGACGGGACTGGATCCGAAGTTTGTGAAGTTTGCCGGTGGCCGACTGGACATTCGAGCCTATCTCCGCGAAGTGCACCGGACGCAAGGACTGATCGGCAGCGTGTATGACTCGAATGTCACGGCACCGGATCCGTTTCCTTATGCGCCGACGCAGGAGAGTGGTGATCCGATTCTGGAGAGCATCGTCGCGCCAACGACGACGGCGATGGTCGACTTCATTACGCGCACGGTGGCGTGGAAATACGATGGGCGATATGAGGCCCTGTCGTATGACGTGAACCGGCAATGGGATCGCAGCGACGACCTGCGCAAGGGCGCGGTGGGAGATCTGCGGGAGTCGGTAGCGGCCGATCCCAAGCTGCGCGTGCTGATCGTGCATGGATGGAACGACCTTTCCTGCCCGTTCATGGGATCAATACTCAGCGTAGACCAGATGCCGGTGATGGGCGACGCGAGCCGCGTACAGGTGCACGAGTTTCCTGGCGGACACATGTTTTATACGCGTCCGGTGAATCAGGCCTCTCTGCATAAGCTGGCCGAGACAATGGTGGAGACGCATTAGCTCGAGTCTGGGCCGCAAACGAGAAACATCCGTTTAGCGACTGCAGAATTCAGGCAATAGCAGTCAGGATCGTCCCCAACCCGGACGTCGCGCGCGCCGCCCAAGCTTCCCACCATGCTAGAATTTCAAGAGCTTTCGACCCTAGCTCCACCCTGGACCCTGTTTTGATCGAACTGGCACCCTCGATTCTTTCGGCCGATTTCGCCCACCTCGCTGATCAGGTGGAGCGGGCGACAGCCGGCGGTGCTGCGGTCATCCACGCTGACATCATGGACGGGCATTTTGTGCCCAACCTGACCGTTGGGCCTCCGGTGGTGAAATCGTTGCGGCGGGCAACACAGTTGCCGCTTGACTGCCATCTCATGATAGAAAATCCCGACCAGTACATTCCGGATTTTGCGGAATCGGGAGCCGACTGGATTTCGGTGCACCAGGAGGCCTGCCGCCACTTGAACCGGACGCTGCACCTGATCAGGCAGCATGGCTGCCGCGCCGGAGTGGTCATCAATCCGGCGACTCCGGTAGGCACGCTCTGCGAAGTGCTCGACATTGTTGACTATGTGCTGGTGATGAGCGTGAATCCGGGCTTTGGGGCACAGAAATTTATTCCCTCGACGCTGCATAAAATGAGGAAGCTTGCTGAAATTCGCGCTGAGCGAGGATACTCTTACCGCATCGAAGTAGATGGGGGCGTCGGGCTGGAAACCGTGGCGGAAGTAGTCCACGCCGGTGCGGAGATTCTGGTGGCCGGGAATGCGGTGTTCGGCACAGGCGATCCCAAGGCGAACGCCGAGGCGCTGCTCGAAGCAGCGCGGAGCGCAAGCTTGCAAAGAGTGTAGTGCGAAGAAAGCGCTCAGCTCTTAGCCTTTAGCGAAGAGCGAACAGCCAATAGCGATTTTGAGGTGTTAAATGCGTCGTAATTCCATTGTCCTATTACTCGCGTTGCTGTTGGCGCTGACCGTGGCCTGCACCAACAAGAAATCGCAGAATCCGCTAGCCAACGTTGGATCGAAGCAGCCCGACAAGGTGCTGTTTGACCGCTCCATGGACGCCATGAAGCATAACCGCTTCGATGTGGCGCGCATGACGTTGCAGACGCTCATCAACACCTATCCCGATTCCGAATACATCGCCCGCGCCAAGCTGGCGGTGGCCGATTCGTGGTACGCCGAAGGTGGCACCACCGCGATGGCGCAGGCCGAAATCGAATACAAAGATTTCCGCACCTTTTTCCCCAACATGCCTGAGGCCGCCGAGGCGCAACTGAAGGTCGCAAACATCCACTATCAGGAGATGGAAAAGCCCGACCGTGACTTCACCCATGCGATGCGCGCGGAAGAGGAGTACCGGGCGCTGATTCAGGAATATCCCGACAGCAAACTGGTGCCGTTGGCGAGGCAGCGCTTGCGCGAAGTGCAAGAAGTTCTGGCAGAACGCGAGTTTGAGGTCGGCCGATTCTATTATCTGCGGCTGTCGTATCCGGCGGCCATTGCGCGGCTGAAAACGCTGGTCGACCGCTATCCCCTGTATAGCGGAGCCGACGAGGCATTGTTTCTGATCGGGCAATCCTACGAGCGCGAGATCGATGTGGTGCGCAAGAACCCGCGCTCGAATGAAGTGATCAAGACCAAGATGATCGACGAGTTGACAAAAGAAGCGGCCGACGCCTACGACAAGATCATCACGCGCTATCCCGCAATGTACCGTGGCTTGGATGCAAAGGCGCGTCTCGAGGCGCTGCATCAGTCCGTGCCGCGGCCCACGCGAGCGGCCCTCGATCAGAACAAAAGAGAAGAGGCGAGCCGCCAGGAATCTGGCACGCTGTTGAACATGCTGAATGGCTTCGAGAAACATCCGGACGTGGCCAAGGCTGCGCGTGTCGGCGATCCGACCATGGTTGATCCAGAGCCGGCCACGGCGATGGGCGTAGTGAGAGACTTGACCAAGGCCGGATTGGCAGGCGGCGACAATAAACTAACCGTGCAAACCATCAATGGAAAACCGGCAGCAAACGAACCGGCGCCGCGCTCCGATGCTGGGACAGCCGCCGTCGACCCATCGGTACCGACACCAGGGGACCAGCCTTCGCCTCAGGGACCGGCAGCAGCCGAGCTAAAACCAAACGTGGCCGATCCGAACGAATTAAAACCCAATGTGGCACCAGATCCAACCGCGTTGCCCCCGCTCCAGCAAAACAATGAACTGGATATGAGCAATGGCACGCCCAGCAGCGCTTCGGCCAGCACCTCTACATCGTCAAAAAACACCGAAATGGCGGACATCTCTTCCAGCAAAAAGAAAAAAAAGAAGGGCTTGGCGAAGCTGAATCCGTTCTAGCGAGGTCAGAGGGGCTGAGGGCAGATTGCCGAGGTTAGTACGGGTTTCTGTCGCCATTCGGTCCGCACTTCCCACCTCTGCTATCTGACCTCTCGCCTCTGACCTCTCCCAACAGGCTAGGAACGGTCGTAACCTGTTACCTTCACCGGAATCATTGACTTAGGATGAGCGACAGGGTACTTTCGCGTTATCCCTCCTTATTCGTGGCGAAGGGTGACACTTGGCGCGGAAAATACTGCTTGCCGATGACAGTGTGACTGCCCAGAACATGGGGCGAAAGATCCTGGCCGATGCCGGGTATGACGTCATCACGGTCAATAACGGATCTGCCGCGCTCAAGCGGATCACCGAAATCAAACCCGACCTCATTGTGCTGGACGTGTACATGCCTGGCTATAGCGGGCTTGAAGTCTGCCAGCGTATTAAAGATGCGGCCGAAACCGAGCACATCCCGGTGCTGCTGACGGTCGGTAAACTCGAGCCTTTCAAGCCCGAAGAAGCACGCCGGGTAAGGGCTGACGGTCATATCGTAAAGCCCTTCGAGGCCAGCGAGTTACTCACCGCGATCACTCGGCTCGAAGACCGCATGGTGCCGCAGCAATCAGACGGCCGCTTCGGTTCCGTCTCAGGCGTGGAGCGCTTCGGCAGCGACAGTGGCGGCCGGAAGTCGGAAAACGATGCCGATACCGGCTGGAAGAGCCGCCTTCGTTTTCCCTCCAAGAAGAAGAAAGAAGACGCGGAGCCAGAACCAGAGGATGCCGCAGCCGCAACGCCCTTCCGGGAATTCCGCAAAGCCAAGGGTAAATCCGCTGCAAGCACATCTTTCGCCGTCAAGGCACCACCACCGCCGGGACAGGAACCAGGCCTCGTTCCAGATATTCCGCGCGATATTACCCCAGCCGAGCTAGACGCGCTCAGCGCGCTGGCTGCGAAACTCGATGGACCGATCCCTGCCGCCGAAAATATTGTGCCGCTCGCGGAAGCCCCGCCGGCAGCCCAAACTCCGTCCGACCACGCCAAATCAGATATTGCTCCTGTCGAAGCTGCTTCGACAGAAATAGCAGCGGCGGCCGAGGTTCCTAAGACCTACGCCGAAATTGTTGCGGCAGCCGCCGAAGCGAAGAGAGAAAAAGAAAGCAAGGCGGAAGTTGAAACGCCGACGCTCACAGTTGAGCCCGCCCCGGTCGACGCTCCGGCGGCTGCAAGCGCAACCGCATCTGCATCTGCAGCGCCAAGCGAAATTGAAGTTCCGGTGAAGCAGGTAGAGTTCGCCCCCGAACCCGCGTCAATTGTTGAACCCGCAGCGATGTCACAATCCGGCCCTGGATCCGCGCCCACGACGCCGCAAATTCAACCCTCTGAGGCTCAGCCCCCCGAACTCCCGGTTGCGCCGCTGACGGTTAACACCGGTTCGCTCGCGCAACAAGCCGCGCCCGTGGACAGGAATGACGAGCCCATGTTCACCGCCGCTGAGAGTGCAGTTGAGCATCCAGCGACTGCGGCCGACAAAACCGAAGAAAAATCTCAACAGAGAGCTGTGGAAGCGGTGGCACAAGAGAAGCTCGCCGAGCCCTCTTCCGCTCAACCGTCTAAAGTCGAAGAATCAGGCGCTCAGGAAAAAGCCAACGCCGAGCCGTTGCCGACTGCTGCCGCCCAGACAGAAAAGTCTCCGTTCGAAGAGCAAAATGCCGAAGCTGTGCAACCCGCCCCGGTTGCCGCTTCTCTCCGCCAGTCAGCGCCCTCGGAAGAGTTGTCGCCGAGCGATGCCGAACTGGCCCAGGCCTTGCGTTTGCTCACACCGGCTGGCGGAAGCTCCGACTCCACAGCAATTCCATCCCATGGCACTCTGATCGCAGCCGGCCAGTTGTTGGCCGAGGAAGCACTCCGGAATGCCGCATCCGGCCCACGCTGGGTGGCGCAGTCCGTCGCTCTAAGCCCCGAAGAAGCCTCAATTTCTCTGGAAGCAGAGATGTTCCGCGCGTTCATGACCGCCCCGCCCCAGTCTCTAGCCCCGCTCGAATCGGCACGTATGACCGGAGTCTCCGCAATCGAGGCGGCAGTTGAGAACCGCCTTGCAGCGGCAGGGTTGGCCACTGCGAAAGCGTCATCGGACTTAGCCCAGGAGCAAGCGCCATCTGCCCGCCTGTCTGAAGCCGCTAGCGCCGACGCATCCGCCGAAGTTACAGCCATTTCGACTGCAGCCAGTTCGCTAGCGGAAGTGAGCGAACAGGGAACGATCAAAGTGGAAGCGATGGATGCCGCAAAGGCACTGCCTGAAAAACCGGAACTAGGAACGAAAGAAGCAGCAAGCAAAGATTCCCCGGCAAGAATCGTCGAGGAAACGCCCCCCGCTGCCGCTGCATCCAGTCAGTCTGCGATTGAGGCCGCGCTGGAACCAGGCGAGCAGCCCATAAGCAGCACAACCACGCCGGCGATCGCAGCCGTCGCGGAAGAGAATCAGGATTCAAGTTCAGATGTTGGGAGTGAGGAATCCATGGCGAAAGACATCAAATCGAAATCGGGAAAATCAAACTGGCATCAAATCCGTACCGCACCCGCAGGCGATGCCCCTGGCAGCAATCTTGTGGAGGCGGCGAAACAGTCCGAAATCGCGGCTGAAGAGTCTCCCAAAGCTATGGCAGCCGTCGCTGCGGAAGGCTCGTCTGCTTCCGCACCTGACGCCAGCACCATCGCCAGCATCGTCGACAGTGTTATGGCCGATCTTCGCCCGAAGATCGTCGAAGAAATCGCGAAAAAGCTCTCGGGAAAATAAACAAACTCTCAAGGCACCAGAACGCCATCCACCTTCTCATCGGCTGGCGTTCTTCCGCGGCGGCTTAGGCTTCGGCGGCATGCGAGACCGACTGCGGCAGTTCGGCGGTACTTTGGAAATAAAATCCGAGGGCAGTGGAACGACCGTCAACGCGATCCTCAGGGTAGCCTGACCGCAGATTCCGGAGCGGCGACGCGCCATCATCGCGCCGCAACTCGTCGATGTTCGATGCGCGACGTTTGACCCGTCTTTTCTCACGCCTGTAAGATCGAACATTCCCTCCTTTTTCTGGAAAACCTGTTTCGTCGGATCGGCTTAAACAAAGCGCCGGGCGAAGTCGGAGGAGGGGCAACCGTCTCTGCGCAGCGCTGGAGTTCTACACACAAGATGCCGCACGAATTGCCGAAAGCTTACGAACCGGGCGCGATCGAATCGCGCTGGGCCGAATATTGGGTCCGCGAAAAACTGTTTCACGTGGAGACGCCTCAGCCCAGCCTGCCCGGAGAAGCCAAGCGCCCCGTCTTCACCCTGCTCCTGCCGCCTCCGAATGTAACCGGTCGCCTGCACATGGGCCACATGCTCAACCAGACACAGATGGATATCGTGGTGCGCTGGCACCGCATGTGCGGCTTCTTATCGCTTTGGCTGCCGGGCACCGACCACGCCGGCATTGCCACTCAGATGATGGTCGAGCGCCAACTCGTCAAAGAAGGCAAGAATCGCCGCGCCATGGGGCGCGAGAAATTTATCGAACGCGTTTGGGAATGGCGGCGCGAATACGGCGGCGCCATCCTTGACCAGATGAAGCGCCTCGGAGCCTCCGTCGATTGGGGCCGCGAATACTTCACCATGGACGACAACCTCTCTCGCGCGGTGAAGGAAGTCTTCGTGCGCCTCTATGAAGACGGCCTGATCTATCGCGGTAAGTACATCGTGAATTGGTGTTCCGACTGCGGTACCGCGATCTCAGACCTCGAAGTCAAACACGAAGATGTTGCTGGCAAGTTGTACGAGATTCGCTATCCCGTCGCTGATGGAAAAGCGGGCAGCGATGAATACATCACCGTCGCCACTACGCGCCCGGAGACAATGCTCGGCGACACGGCCATCGCCGTGAACCCGACCGACGAGCGTTACACCCATCTGCACGGCAAGCATGTGCTGCTCCCGCTGATGAATCGCGAGATTCCCATCATCACTGACGAACTGGCCCAGCCGGAGTTCGGCACAGGAGCAGTAAAGGTTACGCCTGCCCACGATCCCAACGACTTCGAAGCCGGACTCCGCCACAACCTCCCGCAAATCGAAGTGATCGACGAGCACAACAAAATGAATGCGAATGCCGGCCCTTACGCTGGATTGGATCGCTTTGCCGCCCGTGCCCGCATCGTCGAAGACCTCGCCGCGCAAGGCTTTCTCGTCGGCACGAAAGATTACACGATTGCCCTCGGCAAGTGCGACCGCTCCGGCACCATCGTCGAGCCGCGTCTCTCGACGCAGTGGTTCGTCAAGATTGCTCCGCTCGCCAAGCGCGCTATCAACGTCGTCGAGAAAGGCTACATCAGCTTCACGCCGGAGAACTATGGCCAGATTTATTTGAACTGGATGCGCAACATTCACGACTGGTGTATCTCGCGCCAGTTGTGGTGGGGACACCGCATTCCCGCGTGGTATTGCCGGGAGAAGGATTGCAATGAAGTAATCGTAGCGCGCGAGGCGCCTGCTGCGTGCAAGTGCGGCAGTACGAAGCTCGAACAAGACACAGATGTCCTCGACACCTGGTTTTCGTCGGGCCTTTTGCCCTTCACCACTCTCGGCTGGCCAGAGGCGACACGCGATCTGGAAGTTTTCTATCCCAATTCGCTGATGATTACCGGCTTCGATATCCTGTTTTTCTGGGTGGCGCGCATGATCATGCTCGGCTGCTGGTTCATGATGCCGCCGCACAAGCCGGGCCAGCATGGACCCGCCGACGAGGAAGCGTTGCGCTCAAGCGTCCCCTTTCGCGAAGTCTACATTCACGCGCTCGTCCGTGACGCCGACCGCCAAAAAATGTCGAAGACAAAAGGAAACGTCCTCGATCCAATCGAAGTCATCAATCAATACGGCACCGACGCGACCCGCTTCACCCTGGCCGCCATGGCCGCGCCCGGCACCGACATCGCCTTCAGCGAGAGCCGCACCGCCGGCTATCGAAACTTCGCCAACAAAATATGGAACGCCGCGCGCTTCATGTTCATGAATGTGGATAGAATCGACGCAAGCCTGCGGCCAAGTCTCGACGCGACCAGCGGCGTCGCCGGCTTTGGCGCCGCAGCCCTCGAAGATCGCTGGATCCTCTCGCGCTTCAATCGCGCGGCGCGCGACGTGAACGAATCCCTGCAGACGTATCGTTTCGATGAGGCGGCGAATCGCATCTATGACTTTTTCTGGGGAGAACTGTGCGACTGGTATCTCGAGCTGATCAAGCCGCGGTTGAACTTCGAGGAAGGCACGGACACAGCTGCTGCGCGAGCGGCGTGTGCGAACCTCGTTAATCTATTTGAGGTCTCACTGCGACTGCTGCATCCTGTGATGCCTTTTATCACGGAAGAAATCTGGCAAGCAATCTACGACGGCAAACCTCCCTTGAAGTCGATTGCGCTCGCCGCGTATCCCGCAGCAGATGACAAGCAGATCGATCTCGCCGCGGAAACCGAAATGGCGATTCTCCAGGACCTGATCGTCAGCGTCCGCAACCTGCGGGCGGAATTGAAAGTCGAGCCCAAGGTGAAGGTTCCCATCGAAGTATTCGCGCACGAACCGGCTATCCGATCCATGCTCGAAGAGAACCTCCACACGATCCTGCAAGATCGCCCAGCGAATGTAGAGAAGATCATATTCGTCGAAACCTCTTTGGCGAACAGGTCCGGCGCCCGCAGCACCTCCCGGTTCGATGTGTACGCAATCTACGAAAAAAAGATTGATGTCGCGGCCGAGCGCGAACGTCTAACTAAAGAACTGGAGAAAATAGAAAAAGAGCAAGCCAACGGCCAGCGCCAGCTTGCGAATGAACAATTCCTGGCAAAAGCTCCAGCAAAAGTTGTAGAAGGATTGAAGGCGAGAGCGGAAGAATTAAAAGTGCTGCAAGAAAAAGCGCAGGCGAAACTGAAAGAGTTAGGAGACAACGCGTAGGCCCAGACGCCCTCGTCTGGGCAGGTGTGCGAAGCGCACAGCGCTTTTCGTCAGCGCAACGGAGGGCACGGGGAGTGCCGGAAATTATGTGAAACCCGAGCTCTCACTGAGAGCTGACAATTGACAGCTGGCAGCCGCCTCTATGGACTGGAATTCACGACGCATCACCGCGATTATCGAGAACGCGCTCAACGAAGATCGAGCGACGCGCGACGCTACCAGCTACGCGTGTA
This sequence comes from uncultured Acidobacteriaceae bacterium, assembly GCA_963822025.1. Taxonomy (GTDB): domain Bacteria; phylum Acidobacteriota; class Terriglobia; order Terriglobales; family Acidobacteriaceae; genus Acidiflorens. The sequence goes on from CAWGFW010000008.1 coordinate 581,823, forward strand.
TCGATCCCAACCAGCGCGCCTCCGCGACGATCATCGCCAAGCAGGAGTGCATTCTGGCTGGAGTGGGCTGCGTGCCGCGCATTCTCGATGTCTACGCCGCGCTCGACGGAGCCGTTACTTCGCACTATGAAGTCACCAGCCATCCCTCGATTTTCGACGGCATACGCGTCCACACCGGTCAGCAGATCGCCGTGATCCAGCACAACGCGCGCGTGATCCTGTCGTGTGAGCGCGTCATCCTCAATTTTCTCCAGCGCATGTCCGGCATCGCGACTACGACCCGCACTTTTGTCGATGCCGTCGCGGGCACGCACGTAAGGATTCTCGATACTCGCAAAACCGCCCCTGGACTTCGCCTGATTGATAAATACGCGGTGCGCTGCGGCGGCGGGCAGAATCACCGCTTGGATCTTTCCGACGGCGTCCTCATCAAGAGCAATCACGTGGCGCTGGCTGGAGGCGCGGTTCCGGCGCTCGAGCGCGCCACCCACAATCGCCGCGGCCGCCAGCCAATCGAAATCGAAGTGCGATCACTCGAAGAGTTGCGGCAGGCGCTGGACCACGGAGCAGAAGCGGTTCTCCTCGACCACGTGAGCGTTGAGAACGTGCGCCACGCAGTCGAGATTTGCTCCCATCACTCGCGCCGCATTCCGCTCGAATGCGCTGGCGGTATCACCCTCGAAAACGTCCGAGCCTACGCAGAGACCGGCGTCGACTTCATCTCCGTCGGCGCGCTGACGCAGTCCGCGACCGCGGTAGACATGAGTTTGCGAGTGACGCCGGCGTAGCGTTTGTTCCCTGAGCGTTCGCTATTCGTCGGTCGCTTCTCGCCATTCGCAGAACCAGCCCGGCAACTTAAGCGAACGACGAACAGCGGTCCCATAGCTATAATCCCTCCATCTCCGCATCCACCAAAACCCGCAGCCTGCCGTCCGTGCATCCAGCAACCAACGTCCGCCTCGGCCGCATCTTGCGTCTCCTCATGAGTCATGCCACCGTCGTCGTTAGTGGCACGAAGATCGCCGAAGAGATCGGCACCAGCCGCTCCGAAGTCTGGCGAATGATTCAACAACTACGCGAGTTGGGCGTCGATGTCGCAGGGCATCCAGCTACCGGCTATCAACTGCGCGCCGTTCCTGACCTGCTACTGCCCGAGATGCTGGCTGCGTCGCTGAAGGGCACAATCTTCGGCAAGAATACCGCGAAGCAAATCCATCACTACTACAAAATCGGCTCCACGAATTCCGAGGCCATGCGCGCCGCCGCCGAAGGCGCGCCCGAAGGCAGCGTTTTCCTGGCCGAAGAACAACTTTCTGGCCGCGGTCGCGGCGCCCACACCTGGCATTCGGCGCGGTCGACCGGCATCTACTGCTCAGTAATCCTGCGCCCCGTGATGCCGCCTTCCGACGCGCTGATTTTTTCCCTGGCTGCTGGTTTGGCCGTACGCGCGGCGGTAGCAGAGATCGCTCCGCAGCTTAAGGTCGATTTGAAATGGCCAAACGACGTGCTGCTGAACAACAAAAAGTTTTGCGGCATTCTCACCGAAATGAACGCCGAAGTGACGCGCGTCCGTCATCTGGTGGTGGGCATCGGCATCAATGTCAATCAGGCGAAATTCCCGGCTGAGCTGCGAGATATTGCCACTTCCCTGCGTATCGAAACCGGCACCGAATGGTCGCGCGTGGAACTCTGCGCCGCTTTGCTAAAATCACTCGATCGGGAATATCGCAACCTGGTGGAAGACGAAGGCGCGCGCGCTGCCATTCTGCGCCGCTTTGAAGAAAGTTCTTCATCGGTGCGTGGCCAAAAAGTAAGCGTCGAGGAAAACGGCGGCCTGACAGGCGTTACCGAGGGATTAGATGAGCGCGGATTCCTACGCGTACGAACCGAAAACGGATTACAAACCGTAGTAAGCGGAACGGTGAGGCTGATCGGTAATCGGTAATTCGCAATTCGAAAGTTTACAGCGGCGTTTCCAATTGCGAATTACAAATTACCAATCACAAGTTTTCCTATGCTTCTAGTCATTGACGTAGGCAACACTAACACCGTACTCGGCGTCTTTCAGTTAGCACACCGGCCCGGCGAAGATGTAACCAGCGAACCGGAGCGCTACGAACGCCTGCTCGCGAACTGGCGCGTCGGATCGCACCTGACCCGTACCGTTGACGAATATGGCGTGATCTTCCGCAACCTCTTCGCGATGGACCATCTGGAGGTCTCAGACGTGAAGGGCATCGTGATTTCATCGGTTGTGCCGCCGCTCGACCCGGTCTTGCGCCAGGTGTGCGAGCGCTATTTCAACAGCAAGCCGCTATTCATCGAACCGGGCGTGAAAACCGGCATGCAGGTGCTCTACGACAATCCTGCCGAGGTGGGCGCCGACCGCATCGTCAACGCGGTGGCTGCCTTTGAAAAATACGGCGGCCCCTGCGTCATCGTCGACTTCGGCACCGCTACAACTTTTGATTGCATTTCAAAAAAAGGCGAGTATATGGGCGGCGTAATTTGCCCAGGCATTGGCGTGTCGGCGGATGCTTTATTTCAGCGCACCGCGCGCCTGCCCCGCGTGGAAATTCGCAAGCCCGCCCGGGTGATTGGATCGAACACCGTAGGCAGTTTGCAATCAGGCCTGTACTACGGCTACCTCGGCCTCGTCGACGGCATCCTCGAACGACTGGTCGATGAACTAGGCGCGGAAACCCGCGTGATTGCAACCGGTGGACTCGGATCACTAATTGGCACCGCCTCGCATTTCATAAAAGATGTGGACGAATTTCTCACCCTGGAAGGCTTGCGCATTATCTGGGATCGGAATCAGTCCTTCCGCCGCGAAGCCGGGCCCAAGGCGGCCAAGCCCACGATACCCGCCAAGCCTCTCGGGGCCGACGCCAAGCCGTGGCCCTCGCCGAAATCTCCTAAGCGCTGAGTTAATTCCCGCTGGACCGTCGTGGAAAATTATTTCAATTACTTCACTGAAATCGAAGAGCACTACCTGCGGCGGCGCGGAACTCATCTCCTGCTCTCGACACTCGATTGGGCACTGATCGAAACCTGGAAGAGCGCAGGCATTCCTCTCGAGGCCGTGCTCCGCGGAGTCAACGACGCTTTCGACAGATACGACCAGCGTCCCTCGAAATCGAAAAAAGTGAACAGTCTCGCCTATTGCTCGCAAGCCGTGCTGGCTGCCGCCGAAGATATGAAGGAAGCGGCGATCGGCGCAGTCAGTGAAGACAAGGTCCCGCGCGAGCCAGGATTCGAAGCAGCGCAGATTGCGGAGTTTCTACGAGAGAATGCCGGCAAACTAGAAAAAGCCAAGCTACCCGAGCGCCCAGGTTTCGCGACCGCAGCGTTAGCGCTTGAGGAAGCCGCGTCGTTGCGCGAAATTGCGGAATCGATTGCGCGCACCGCAAAGCTTCCGCGCCTGGAAGATTTAGAGCGGCGGCTGACCGTGATGGAAGAAAAACTGTTCGCGGTACTGATGACGTCGACTCCGGATGAAGAACTGATAAATGTTCGCGCTGAAGCCGATCGCGACATCGCCCCGTACCGTCGCAACATGACCACGCCGCAGGTTGATCAACTTCATAAACAATATGTGCATAAGCGGCTGCTTGAGAGGTGTGGCGTACCGCGTCTGAGCTTGTTCTATATGCACTAGAATCATGTGCAGCGGACACTGCTGTCCGCTTGCCCACAGCTCGACAATGCAAAGGGCAATACGCTCCGCTAGAATTGACAAGTCCCGCGCAACCGCGAGCGCCCGCGCTACACTTGATCCTTGCTTCTCTCCATCGAAAAACTAATCTACGGCGGCGATGGTCTGGCGCGCACCCCAGCCGACCCGGATGGCCGATCCATGGCCGTGTTCGTGCCATTTGTGCTGCCGGGCGAACGCGTTGAGGCCGAGATCAGGCGAGAAAAGTCAGGCTTCGCGCGTGCCTCAGTGTCACAGTTGATCGATGCATCTCCCGACCGCATCGAGGCTCGCTGTCCCTACTTCCGCCAATGCGGCGGATGCCACTATCAGCACATTTCCTACCAGCGGCAGTTACAGTTCAAAGCTAACATCCTGCGCGAAACGTTCCAGCGAATTGCAAAAATCGACCTGCCCTCCGAGATTCAGTTACATCCTTCTCCTCCCTGGAATTACCGCAATCGCACGCGGCTCCAGGTGCGCGCCTCGCCCGAATTCGCGCTGGGATACCTTCGCTTTGGTTCGCATGAATTTCTTCCCATTCGTGAATGTCCGATCAGTTCTCCGCTGCTGAATCGCGCGCTAGCGCGACTCGTCGAGCTCGGCGGCTTGAATTGTCCCGCTGCGATAGAAGAGATCGAACTGTTTGCCGATGCCCCCGATGAGCATTTATTGGCGTGGGCATTCTGCGGCCGTGACGCCGACCGGAAAGACTTGTTGCCCTGGGCCGAGTCGCTCCAGCGCGAACTCCCGCAAATCCGCGGCATGACGTTCTTCTCTTCGCGTCGCTCTTCAGAGCAGCGATTCGAAGAAGATGCGTCGACGGATGCAAGCGTACTCGCGCAGGCCGGCGCCAAGTCAATTCGTTATCGAACCAACAACCACGAATATCAAGTCAGCGCCGGAGCTTTCTTTCAGGTAAACCGCTATCTGATCGACGAACTGATTTCTGTCGTAACGGCGAACGCGAGTGGCGACCTCGCACTCGACCTCTATGCCGGCGTGGGCCTGTTTTCCGTTCCTTTGGCGGAAAAGTTTCGTCACATATTGGGTGTAGAGGCGTCACATACATCCCATGCTGATTTTGTGCAGAATGTTCCTGCGAACGTGAAAGCGGTCGTCGCGCGAACCTCGGATTTTCTGAGGAGAGATTATCCGAAGAGCGACTACCGGAGCAGCGACTATCCAAAAAACCGCCCGGTGCGACAAAGGCCCGACTTGGTCGTCTTAGACCCTCCCCGCACCGGTGCCGGCAAGGCGGTAATCGCTTCTCTGGTGGAACTTGGAGCCCCGCGCGTGCGCTACGTTTCTTGTGATCCGGCGACGCTGGCCCGGGATATCGCGCTTTTGCTGGCAGCCGGATATCGAGTCGAGGAAGCACACTTATTCGATCTCTTTCCGGAGACGTTTCATATCGAATCGGTGCTGCTGCTCGGGCGCTGACCGCTTTCACCTTCGCCCAGTTCCTCCTGGAAGGCGAGTGGGGAAGGGCTCTGGTGCGCGGTCCATCCGCCAGAGCCCGCTCGTCATTGTGCGGTCAAAGTATCCCACAAAAGGGCAGGGCACGACTTAAAGGGAAGGGCACGACTTCGAGTCGTGCCACAAGCAATGCGGAGCTGCTGCGGCTTCCAGCCGCTGAGGTGAGCCCTTGAAGCCGATTCGAAGAATCTCGCCGCCGGGGACTTATTTCATAACCTCAACCACTTGGCAAAGAAGAAGTCTTTTTGTAGCCGAGCCGATGGTCCGCCTTCTGCTGCAAACTCTTTACTCCTATCGTCGGCAAGGAAAGTCCCAACTTCATGAATTCGTGATCATGCCGGAGCATTTTCACTTACTGTTGACCCCCTCGGGGATCACGCTTGAGCGTGCCGTCCAATTTATTAAAGGCGGATACTCCTATGCAGTGAAAGATCAATTGGAAAAAACGATCGAGATCTGGCAACGAGGATTTACGGACCATCGGATTCGCAATGCGGCGGACTTTGCGCATCATCGGTTGTACATTCATCGGAACCCGGCCTGATGGCACGACTGGAAGTCGTGCCCTTCCCGTCGGCATCTCCACAAGAAGTTTGGCACGGCAGTAAGCAAAAAGCTAAGAGCAGGCCAGTCCATGATGCGCGACCCCAGACCGCCGCGGCAGCCCCTATTCTGGGCCGCATCGGCATTTTCCTTTGGCCTCTGGACGGGCGCGCGTGCCTGGCGTCCTCCGTCGTGGTGGGTAATCGCTATCTTGATTTTTCTCTTCGCCGCTTCATGGGTAGTGGGGAAACACTCTTGGCTAGCGAAGACACTTTCTTTGGGCGCGTGGGTACTGCTCGGCGCTCTTTTTGTCCAGATTCGCTCCCAGCCATCATCTGAATCTCAACTGAATCCCACTCCAATGGCCGCCCTCGCCGACGGCAGTCAAGTCACCCTAACGGCTCACGTACTGAAAGAAGGTTATGCCCGTGCCGCGGGAACACGAACCGCCCGAGCGATCGATCTAGAAACCGAAGCAATCGCAAATGCAGACGGAAGTTTGCTCATAAAAACGGGGATAAGGCTAACCATCTACGAGAAAGCCGATGACCCGATCACGCGATCATCCGATCACCCGCTCCTCTACGGCTCGCGCCTGCGCATCCGCGCCAAACTCCATCCCGCGCGTAACTATCGCAATCCCGGAGCCTTCGACTACGAAGGCTACCTGCGCGACAACGGCATCAGCCTGCTCGGCTCGGCCGAGGCAGCCGACATCGAGCCGCTTCCGGGATTTTCCGGCAGCCGCATTCAACTTTGGCGCACCCGTGTTCATGCCAGCATCGTCGCCAAAATTCACCAGCTCTGGCCCGCGCCGCAAGCGTCGCTGATGGATGCCATGGTCCTCGGCGAAGAGTCCTTCCTACGCAACGCCACGCGCACCGAGTATCAGCGCTCCGGCACCTACCACGTGCTGGTTGTGTCCGGCATGAATCTGAGCATTCTGGCTTTCGCCATTTTCTGGGCGCTGCGCCAGTTTCATGTCGACCCTGCAGTCGCAGCCGTCACCACCGTAGTCGTCTCGTTCGCCTACGCCTTCGTCGTGGGAGTCGGCCCGCCAGTGTGGCGCGCCGCTCTCATGCTGGCAACCTACCTGGGCGCGCGCCTGCTCTATCGCGGTCGCAACATGATGAATGCTATCGGCGCCGCAGCACTAGGAATTCTGATTGTCGATCCGCACGCCTTGTTTGGCGCCAGCTTTCAGCTGACTTTTCTCGCTGTCTTCATCATCGCCGGCATCGGTTCTCCCATCCTCGAGGGAACTACATTGCCCTACGCCCGCGGCCTTCGGCTGCTCTCAGTAGCCAGCTACGATCTGCATGTACCGCCCAAAGTCGCGCAGTTTCGACTCGATCTCCGCATGATCGCAGGCCGGCTAACGAGATTCATCGGCACTCGCCTCAGCCTGACGGTACCCGCGATTTTCATGCGTGTCGGAATTGGCCTGACTGAGCTGATCTTCATCTCGGCCCTGATGCAGGCCGGCCTCGCCCTGCTCATGGCCTATCACTTTCATCGCGCCACCACCATGGGTATGCCTGCCAACTTGGCCGTGATCCCGCTCACCCAGGTATTGATGCCCTCGGCCGCAGCCGCCATCGGCCTTGGATACATATCAACAACGCTAGCCAGGCCCGCAGTATGGATTTCCGGCTGGGCGCTCGAAGGAATCGCAGGAACCGTCCACTGGCTAGGCGGAGCGCCGGGGGCAGGAATCCATGCCGCAGGAATGAAAATTGCCGGCACATCCATCTCCGACCTGCGCGTAGCCATGCCCTCGCTCGCCATGATCCTCTCCTCGATCGCAGTTCTGATGCTTGCGATGGTCGCAGCGCAACGCCTATGCAAACCCTGGCTGACCATCGCATCTGTCGCCTCAGTGTTTGCCATCGCTATGTGGATTGCCTTCATTCCTTCGCACCCACATCTCCGCCCCGGCATGATGGAGATGACAACCATCGACGTCGGCCAGGGCGATTCCATCCTGCTCATCACGCCCGAAGGCCGCTCCTTGCTCATCGACGCCGGAGGCTTGCCGCAATGGATGCACTCCGACTTCGACGTCGGCGAGCAGGTGGTCTCGTCTTATCTCTGGAATCGCCGCATCGATCATCTCGATGTCGTCGTGATCACGCACCCTCACGCCGATCACCTCGGCGGAATGCCCGCTGTGATCGCGAATTTCCATCCGCGCGAACTCTGGCTCAGCATAGACAAGCCGGTCGGCGAACTCGCGCCTATCGTCGCGCAAGCACAGCGCGCCAGCATGCAAGTATCCGTAAAAAAGGAAGGCGATGAATTTGACTTTGGTGGAGCCCACTTCCACATGCTCGCTCCCGGCCGCGATCAAATTACCGGCTCAATGCGTCCGAACGACGATTGCCTGGTATTTACTGCAACTTTTCGCGGTACGACGGCTTTGCTCGAAGGAGATGCGGAGCGCGCCGCCGAACAACGCGTAGTAGAAGAGCGGCCTGGGGAAGCAATGCTATTGAAGGTTGCCCACCACGGCAGCGCCAGCGGTACCTCCGCCGATCTGCTCGCGACCATTCATCCCCGTTACGCTGTGATTTCCGTGGGCGCCCGAAACGTCTACGGACACCCGCGCCTCGAAGTTTTGCAGCGGCTGCAGCAAGCCGGCGTGAAAACCTATCGCACCGATAAGGAAGGCGCCGTCAGCTTCTATCTCGACGGCCAGTCGGTGACTCCGAACGTAGCGCTCCTCCATTCATTTGACCCGTTATGATTCGACCCGTCACCCAGCCACATCCGCCGTCTCATCATCGAGCGGCGGCAATTTGCGATAGGCCTCGATGATCTTCTGCGCTTCCGCTTCGTCCTCCTCGCGCACCAAAATCACCGTCCCGCCAACTCCAGGATAAACGTCCTGCACCGCGTCAATGGATTTCACGTCCGAATCGATACCGTTCGATTCGAGCAAACCTCGCACGACGAGAGCTTCTGTTTCCTGCTCGGTATCGAAGACTTTGACTAGCCTCTCGTTGGGCAAGGGTTGGGGACCGGCTTGAGGTGTGGGATTGATAGGCTCTGGCATGCGTCCTCCGTAAAAGTGTCAGTTGACAGATTACGGCAGTCACCACGCCTCTGTCTTGTCGGTCACAGAAGTGTACGGCCAAGGGTAGCTTGATTCGCGCCCAAAAGCTGGCACAATGGCCTATAGAACGATAACTTGGTGCGACAACACGCGAGCCGCACTCTACATCCAAATTCAAATAGGATCGACGCAGTATGGAGATGCAACCGGCTGGCCAGTTCGGCGGCGAACATAACGAACTCCTGGATGAGGCGCGCCGACTCCGCCGTCTGCAAGTCATGATGAGCATGGTCATGTCCGTGATCGGCCAAGATCCCGATCTCACCCTCGAAGAGGCTGCCGAAATCTCCGCCAACGCCCGCCGCGCCGCCCTCACCATGTTCCCTGACAAAGAACTGGCCTACGATATTCTCTACCGCCCGCGCCTTCAGCGCCTGATGAACGAACGCTTCCGCCTTCAGTAGCCATATTAGAAGCCTCCCTTCTTACCACTTTGGTCCAACCATCGTTTCCCCGATTGACAGTGGCTCGCGGCACGATAAGCTTGAAAACGGTTCCAGGACCCCGAGGACATCGTTCATGCGGAAACCCGCGTATAGCAGGTTGTTCGTAACCACACTGTTGTTCGTATTTCTTTGTGCGGCGGCATGCGCGCAAGATCCTCTTAAAGTCGAGCCCTCGCACTACAAACTGGCCTTCGAGAATGAGTATGTGCAGGTAGTCAACGTCCACTATGGCCCGCATGAGAAATCGGGCCTGCATGCCCACATGGGTGGCGTAGTCGTCGTCCTCACGGCCGGCCATCTCCAGTTCACCGATGAAAATGGCAAGACCCACGAGGTATTTGCCAAGCCGGGCGAGGCTCGCTGGTATCCGCCCTTCAAGCATAAAGTAGAAAACCTGGGCGACAGTTCCTACAATGCCGTCTACATCGGAATCAAGAACAAGCGCCTCGCCACCGAAATCAGCCGAAACGCGGGAAAACCGGAGATGGATGAGCAGACGCAGAAGTTAGTGGCCGAGGCCCTCCTTGCCGCAATGAAGTAGCTCTCTCAATCGGCGTCAGTTTAAGAGCTCTTGGGATTCCACTTCGCCTTGACCGACCCTCAACTCGCCCACTAAACTCCAACCGGGGTGTTCCCATGCGCAAACTGATCTGGCTCCTTTCGATTGCTCTGGCATTTTCCGGCGCCGCGCTTGCAGACGAAGGCCATCACGACGAACTTACGCAACAGCAGCTCGGCACTGTGCACTTCCCCGTATCCTGTACTCCGGATGCGCAGAAGACCTTCGAAAAGGGCGTCGCGCTCCTCCATTCCTTCTGGTACGAAGAGGCGGAGAAGACCTTCCTCGATGCCGAAAAGCAGGATCCGAAGTGCGCCATGGCGCACTGGGGCGAGGCCTTTAGCATGTGGCACCAGCTCTGGGACCAACCCAATGCCGCCCGCATTCGCCAAGCCTCGGCAGAGCTGAAAAAGGCCGATGGGCTCAGCGCTGGAACGACCGCCCGCGAGCGCGATTACATCGAAGCCCTGCACGCCTTTTACGCCAACAGCGCCACTGCCGACCACCACACCCGTGCTCGCGCATATTGCTCGGCCATGGAAAAGGTGTATCAGAAGTATCCCGACGACCACGAAGCCGCAACTTTTTACGCGCTATCGTTGCTTGCCTCCGAGCCTGACGACGACACGACCTTTGCCAATCGCAAGCAGGCGGGAGCAATTCTGGAGAAGCTCTTCGCCGAGGAGCCGAATCATCCCGGCGTCGCCCACTACCTGATCCACGCCTATGACAAGCCGCAACTGGCTGAACTCGGCTTACCGGCGGCGCGCCGCTACGCGCAGATCGCCCCTTTCGCTCCCCACGCCGTCCATATGCCGTCGCACATCTTTGCGCGCGTCGGCGATTGGCCGGACGACATTCAATCCAACCTTGCCTCCATCGCCGCCACCCGCAAGGCTGCCGAGATGCACATGGGCGGCGAAGCTCACCAGTTCCACGCCATGGATTTTCTCATCTACGCCTATCTGCAGAGTGGGCGGGAAACCGACGCTATCAAAGTGATCGACGAAGTGAAGACCATGCCCGCGATGCACATGGGCGGCATGGATCGCGACATGCAAGCCTTTGCCATGTCGAAATTCGAAGCGATGTACGACCTTGAGCTACATCGTTGGGCGGAGGCGACGACATTGCCAGTAAACGCCAAGGCGTATCCAGCCGATCGCGCCTATACCTACTGGGCCAAGGCCATCGGGTGCGCCCGCAGCGGCGACCTGCCCGGCGCAAAGAAAAATTTGCGCGAGATTGCCGCAATTCGCCAAGACTACGTAAGCAGCCACAAGAAATACGAAGCGGAAGGGACAGACATTTTGTACGAGGAAGCATCGGCCTGGGTCTTGCACGGTGAAGGTAAAGACGACCAGGCAACAACGATGCTCCGTAAACAAGCCGATCATGAAGACGCTGTCGGCGAAGAGCAGACCTCCATGCCCGCTCGCGAGATGCTCGCCGACATGCTTCTCGAAATGAAGCGTCCCGATCAGGCGCTGGCCGAATACAAAGAAGATTTGAAATTCAATCCGAAGCGCTTCAACGGCCTCTACGGAGCCGCTCAGGCATCCGAAATCGCGGGCCAAGCCTCTCAGGCAGCCGAATATTACGCTGTGTTGGTCAAGACCTGTGAAGGCTCAAGTTCGGCGCGTCCCGAACTGGCAAAGGCAAAGCAAGCAGTGCTGGCGCAGAAGTAGAACGACCAATCAGAGGTTTATTTATCGATCCGCTGCAGCCGAAACAGCAGGGTGCCCCACCCCAGCCTGGCGCGCATTTGCACGGGAATGTGACTCGCATCATCCGTAAACCACGCCCACACCTTGCCCTTCGACTTCAACGACCCGGAGATCGCCTCCGCCGAAACCAGCACGGTTGAAAATGTTCCCGCCGGCACTTTCACCTGCTCCCGTCTCTCTACCGTCGCCCGCACGGTCGCCGTCTTGCCATCGCTGACCGGAAATTCATAAATGGCGCCCAGTTGCAGCGGCAGCGATTGCACATAATAAAAACCCGTGATGACGTCGGTCGCGCAGCTGTCAAGGTCGTTTTCGACATGCTTGGTCTCGCCCGTCTTCAGATTCTTTTCGTCGAGTGTGCTTTTCTTCCCCGCGTAATCGAAGCGGATCGAAGTCTCGCGTTTGTGTGTGCCCTCTTCACTGTGCTTGAAAATCGACAGCGAGCAAAACGTCCGAGGATCAAAACGCGCTTCGAAGTGATCGTGCACCGGAAAGATTACGTTGACGGCGCCTAACGATTCAGCAGTCGCCGTGACCTTGCGTTCGTTTCCGGCAACTTCCATTCTCACAACGCCCGTACCCGCGGTAATCAAATGCCACTCCGCCGAATAAACGTAGCTCCTTCCATCGGGAAACGGATAATTAGGACGCGGAGGCTCGATCCGAACCGGCGCAGCGCCAATTGACGCCTGGGGCTGGACTGCGGGCTGCTGCGCCGGCAATGTCGCCATAAACACCACGAAGAATATCGGAAGCCATCCAAGGGAAGGGCACGACTTGAGTCGTGCCGTAAACGGCGCTAAATAGATGGGCTTTAGCCCCTGGGGGTAACGACGCATGCTTTACGGCAGACTACCACACCAGCTTTGCAGCAAGAATTGCCAGCACCACCACGCAGCCCACACTGGCCTGATATTCGCGGTGTTTCCAATAGCGCATGGAAGAGTACGCACTCTGCGCAGCGCCATAAGGCGAAAACCGCGGCCACAGCCGCGGCACGTGGCGCGCATAATCCTCATATTCCGGGAACGCCTGCCGCAGGTAGCGTTCTTCTCCCGCGATAACCGGAATATAAATAAACGCGAACATCAGCAGCATGATTCCGACAATCCACCAGCTCCGCGCCGCGATCGCAAATCCGCCGGCCAGTACCAGCGACCCGAGATACAAAGGGTTCCGCGTATAAGCGTAAGGTCCGCTGATCGTCAATTGCTTATCTTTTTGCACGTGGCCCGAAGCCAGTCCCCGCAACACTAACCCAGGGATCAGCACCAGTCCGCCCACCACCAGCGAACTCCTGGTTGGCCGCGCCAGCCATACATAGACAACGGCAAAGATAAATCCCAAGGGCACGCGGATGCGTCGCGCCACGCGCGACCATGGGCTGACAGCAACCGCCGAAGACTGGCTTCCGGATTGTGAAACTTCACTCACTGATTTGGTGCAACGCTACGAATCCGCGATCCGAAACTCCGCATCTCCGGGTTTCGTAACCGGAGGCTCTGCCATACGATCCCGCAACAGCGTCCGTGCTGCTGACACAACCTCTTCGACCGTTATCTCGAGCAAGCCCTGCTCCGGTTCGTGGTGCCGCGTGTGATCGGTCCGACTGGTCGCGCTGCGCAGCACAATCGTTCGCGTCCCAAAGGGCCCGTTGCGCGCCGGATTCGTAGGGCCAAAAATTGCCACCACTGGAATTCTCAATGCCGCTGCCATATGCATCGGGCCCGTATCACCACCGATAAAAAGACGTGCCCTGCGCGTCAGCGCGATCAATTCAGCGATCGAACATGAAATCTTCCGCGCCGTCCCTGCACCCGCGGCTTCAACCGCCGCGGCTAACTCCTCTTCGCGCGGCCCATAGTTGATAATGGAACTAACTCCATCCTTCGCTAGCTCTTTCGCAACCCGCCCATAGCGCTCGGCCGGCCACATCTTCGCCCCCCACCCCGCGCCAGGATTGAGAATTGCGAAGTCACGACCTTCGCCGACCAGCATAGCAATCTTTTGCTCCGCATCCAGGTCCACCGGAAACTCTACTTGAGCGTTCGCTGCGAGTCCCGGCATGTGCGCATTCGATGGATTCTGGGCTGGTGGGATTCCAGGCGAAATAACTGTCTCAGCCAGCGCCATCGCCTGTTCAACCACATGAGTGCCATGAGCGCCGTTCGTATTCAATGCCATTTTTCGCGTGTAAAACATGCTGGCAGCGCTCTCGCGCGGTTGAGCCTCTCCGTAAACAACCGCCGCGCCCGACCAGCGTGCCAGCAACGCTGAACGCACCGCGCCCTGAAAATCAATCACTGCGTCATATTGCATTCCGCGCACGTCACTCAAACCCACCGCCATCTGTTGCCAGGTGTTGAACGAGAGCGGCGCCCGGCGCCATTCCGAGGTGTTGACAGTATGAACGCGATCGACCAATGGGCGCTCCGGCGAGCGCCGCCCCGACCGCGGATAGCGCAACGTGCACAGCAGCTCCGCCCAGCGCTCTTCCACCAGCCATCCCAAGGTAGCCTGGGGGAAAGCCCGGCGCAGCGCCACCGCCGCAGGCAGTGTGTGAATAATATCCCCCATCGCGCTGAGCCGCACGATGAGCACGCCATGCAATCGCGGAGTAATTGAGGTGTGAGAAGAGAGGCCGGTCGTCCCAATCGTCTGGCCCATCGTCAAGCCCATCGCCGCGTCCGCTGCCATCCGCGTCGCCTCACGATGTCTGCGGCCTCAGCCGCGACCGCGAAATAATTTCGCTGGCCGAGTGGTCTTTGGCGTCGCCTACAATCACAACGCGTCCTCCGCAGCCTTCAACTTCATCCCGCTCCGGAACATTCTCCGCCGTATAGTCTGTCCCCTTGGCATGAAAATCCGGACGTATCTCGCGAATAATCGCGCGCACATCTTTCTCTGCAAAAATTACCACCGCGTCCACGTCCGCCAGAGCCGCCAGAATTTCAGCGCGTTCTTCCGCCGGCATCACCGGCCGCCCTTCACCCTTCAGCGCGCTTACCGATGCGTCGTCATTCACCGCGACAATCAGTTTGCCGCCGAGTTCCCGCGCAGCATGCAAGTACCGTACGTGCCCAACGTGCAGCACATCGAAGCACCCATTCGCGAGCGTAATGCGATCGCCGGCGCGCCGCCATTCCGCTACTCGCTCGTGAAGCTCCTCCCGTGAAACAATTTTTTGCTGACGTGATGTATTCAATTGAATTCGTCTAGTGCTCCCGCGCCACCGGCGGCCTCTTGTCCAGTGCCTCCAATAATTCCTGCTGGCTCACAGTCGCCGTTCCGCGCTTCATCACCACAATGCCCCCCGCATAATTCGCCAGCTGAGCAGCCTCCTCCGCGGTCGCACCCGCTGCCAGAGCTGCCGTAAACGTCGCGACCACCGTATCGCCCGCGCCGGTTACGTCCGCCACTTCGTCGCTGCCGTAAATCGGAATATCCACCGGCTTATGTCGCCGCGGAAATACCACCATCCCATCTTTCCCTCGCGTTATCAGCAGCGATTCCAGATTCATCGCGCCCGCGATCTGATCTCCCGCCGCCACCAGGCGTTCCCAATCTTCTCCGATGTGTATGCCGAGAACTTCTTCCACCTCCGACTCATTCGGTGTGGCCGCGGTAATCCCCGTAAACTCCAGCATGCGATGGCGCGAGTCGAGCGTCACCGGAACCCTGTCAATCCCACGCTTCTCCCGAATCACATTCAGCAATGTCGGCGTGGCCGCGCCATACCCATAATCCGACACCAGCAGCGCATCCGATGCCCGCGCATATTCACGGGCTGAAAGAACAAGCTCGCGGCGCAGATGCGCGCTCGGCCCTTCGCTCGGCTCACGGTCAAGCCGCACCACCTGTTGTCCCGCAGTGTGCGCAAATCCCGCCAGGATCCGCGTCTTAGTCACCGTAGTGAAACTCTTGTCCTTAAAAACACCGCTGACCGGAATCCGCTTGTGGCGGAACGCCCGCAACAAAAGTTTCCCTGCCTCATCATCGCCCACCAGCCCCACCGGCAAGACGTTCACTCCAAGATCGGCAAGGTTGTAGATGGCGTTCGCCCCGCCGCCCGGAACCACCTTGCGATCATGGTGCTTCAAAATCAGCACGGGCGCTTCGCGCGAGACGCGGGAAATCTCGCCGAACACAAACTCGTCGGCGACCAGATCAGCGAGCACGGTCACCGTGAGTTTCGGGAAAGATTCGACGATTTTCCGTAGACGGTCGTTTTCCTTAATATGTTTAGTCATCAAAATATTTTGTCATCACAAGATCAGCGACAAAGATCAACCAAGCTGTGCAACTGAAGATTTTCTCATGAGCGGAGCTTCCGTTCCGCAATTCCACTCAAAATCATATCCACAATATCCGCCGGATGCTCGGGCACGACGCTGAGCATCGCGAGCGCGAGCGGATTCAACTCCGCCCGCAATGATGAAGACTCCAGATTAATGGCGTCTTTTTCCGTTGTCAGGAAGCCACCAGCGCCAAGTTTGCCACGCATGGCAATCAGCCGCTCCACGTCGTTTCTTCCATAAGCATGATGATCGCGAAATTCGACCTCCGCCGAAGGCACGATTCCAGCAGCGCGCACCTGCTCAAAGAACTGTTCGGCCCGCGCAATCCCGCAGAAGACAATGGGCGCAGAAGGCGCCTCCGCAACAACAAGCTTTCTTTCAACTCGCCATATCGGCTTCTGTCCAAGCGCCATATGATCGACCCGCAACCCCGCAGGCTGCACGATCGCGTCGGCGCGCCCGAGCGATGAGAGCGGCTCGCGTAATCGTCCCGCGGGAAGCAGCACATCCTCGAAATCACGCTCGGTCATAAGCACAATATCGAAATCGCGAAACAACGAACGGTGCTGGAAGCCATCGTCGAGAATGTGCAATTGCGAATCGAATTTCTGTTCTGCAGCCCTCCCCGCTGCATATCGGCTTTCACCGACGACCACCGGAGCGCCCAGTCGTCGCGCAATCAACAGCGGCTCATCTCCAAAGTCGGCGGCCTTGCCGCCCGCCTCGACGACTAAAACACCCCGTGTCTTGCGGCCATACCCACGCGAGAGCACGTCAAACCGAATGCCGCGTGCCGTCAATATTTCTCCGAGCGCAATGACGAATGGCGTCTTCCCCGATCCGCCCGCCGACAAATTCCCTACGCTTATCACCGGCCGCTGCAGCCGACGCGAAGGCAGCACGCCGCGATCAAACAGCGCATTCCGCAAACTTGCGACACCGCCGTAAAGCCCCGCGAGCGGATTCACGATGTACCAACCATCAACTCAATCAGGGCCGAAACTGTCCGCGTCGTCGCACCCCGCTGCGATTCGAGCGCCGCCAGAGCATTTCGGCCTAGCGTGGTTCTCTCCTCGCCGTTTTCGATCAGCTCGATTAGAACCAGCGGCAGCTCCGCCAGTCCCACAATGCGCACCGCGTTGCGCAGCGCAAAAAAATTAACTACATCGCGAAAATTCTCGTAGTGGTTGCCCGTAACAATAGCAACGCCATACAGCGCAGGCTCGATAATATTGTGTCCGCCGCGCGGTACCAGGCTCCCGCCAACGAACGCGACCGTAGCCAGTGAGTAAATCGCCGCCAACTCTCCAATGCTATCAACGAGCAGTACACCGCCCGCGAGCGCCTCCCCGCTCCACAAAGAACGGCGCCACATGCGAAAGCCGAGTTGCTCGACGAGGGCGGCAACCTCACCGAAGCGCTCCGGATGTCGCGGCGCAAGAATCATCACAGCCTTCGGATGATCAACCAGAATATTGCGAAACGCCGAAAGCAAAGTTCCCTCTTCATCCTCAAGCGTGCTGCCGCAAACCAGCACCGGCCCGGCAGCCGAGCGCTCGAAATTCTCTCGCAGACTCACCACGATCCCCGGCAGCGGCGGCGGCGCAACGTCGAACTTCAAATTGCCCGTCACCGCAATTTTCGTTTCGTATGCCCCAATCTCGATCAGCCGCCGCTTGTCTTCCTCTGTCTGCGCCAGAAAACAATCGACGTTTCTCAGCGTGTTTTCCAGCAAACGCGGCAGCCAGAAGCGAAAGCGTTTATAACTGGGAAACGATCGATCGGAGATTCGACAGTTGATGACCGCAATGCGAGCCCCGCTGCGCTTGGCCAACCGCAGAAAATTCGGCCAGAATTCAGTCTCCGCGACCACCACGAGTTCCGGCTGCAGGGCCTCGAGATAAGGTCGAATGGCCATTGCGAAATCCAGGGGAAAATAAAAAACATTCTCCGCGCCGAATCGCTGCGCCGCCAGTTTTTGCCCCGCGCTGGTTGTCGTCGATACCACCACGCGGTGGGACGCGAACTTCTGCCGTAGCGCCGCAATCACCGCGCTCGACGCAATCACCTCACCCACTGAAACCGCATGAACCCAGATTGTGGGCCGCTGGCCCCGGGCAGCCAGCGCCGGCGGAACAGCGCCCAACCGCTGACCCAACCCCGCCCGATACTTGCCATGCCGCATCATCTGCAGCACCCAGTAGGGCAGCGTCAGCATCAGAAAAAAAGCGGCCAGCGCACTGTAGAGCGCATACATGAAAGAAGTCCCATTCTAAATGGCGGACCGAAATCCGATGTTGCGATCCGATATTGCAGCAGACAAGACAGCGCCGCTCGCGCTGATCGCATCCAATAATTTGACACCCTATAATTCGTTTATGCGGAATGCAGGTAAGGTTGCGGCCGTTTGTTCTGTTGTTCTGTTCGGCGCTCTGTGCGCGCTTGCGTCGAAAGAATTTGTAATGCCCACCGCGCAGCCCGCTCGCGCCTACCCGGCGCATGACGATCACCCCATGGAAAAAGTCGTGGTCGCCGTCGACCCCTACAACGTCGAAGACAAGGCTTCCATCTTCACCGTGAATTATCGCAACAACGGCTATCTGCCCGTCTTTTTCGTCATCACCAACGATGGCGATCAGCCCGTCTCGCTCGTCGACATGAAAGCCCAGTTGAATACCAAAGATCGCAGCAAGTTGCTTCCTTCGACCACCGATGAGGTGGTCCGCCGTCTTTCGCGCCCTTCGCGAAACGATGGCCAAATAACCTTGCCCATTCCGCTGCCCAAAAAAGAAGTCAAAGGAGGGGTGAGCCGCAAGACCTGGGACGAAATTGACCGCGCTCAATTCGGCGCCAAAGCAGTCGAGCCCCACTCTACCGTGCGCGGTTTTCTTTTTTTTGATATTCAAGACATTGCGAATCCCCTGCCCGGCGCCAGCTTCTATCTGATGGGAGTGCGTGACGCGAAAGGCAATGAGCTGATGTATTTCGAAATCCCCATGGAAAAATATTTGAGCGCCCCGGAAGTAAAACCAGGAACCAAAACCCAATAGCCGCGACAATTACGTAGGGGCAGACGCGTCCGTCTGCCCGGCCAGGCGAAAGCCTGGCAGCCGCCAGCGAGCGCCAACACACTCCAATGCCGCGATCTTCTATAATTTCCCAACATGGCGACCACTCCAGCCATCTCCGAGCATGTCCTCGCCAAGTACGAGCCCGTCATCGGACTCGAGGTCCACGTACAACTCCTGACCGAATCCAAAATCTTTTGCTCCTGTTCAACCCGCTTTGGCGATCCGCCCAACACCAACGTCTGCCCTGTCTGTCTAGGACTTCCCGGAGCCTTGCCCGTCCTCAATCGCAAAGCCGTCGAATTCGCGACGCTGGCCGCAATGGCCTTGCAGTGCCGCATCAACCAGGTTTCTATCTTCGCGCGCAAGAATTATTTCTACCCTGACCTGCCCAAGGGCTACCAGATCTCGCAATACGACAAGCCGCTCGCCGAATTTGGATTCATCGACATTGATGTAACCGACAATAAGACGACCGGCAAAAAGAAAATCGGAATCACCCGGCTTCACCTGGAAGAGGACGCAGGTAAAAGCCTGCACGAGGGCTTTGCTGATTCCGCCCACAAAACCGCCATCGATCTCAACCGCACTGGCGTGCCCCTGGCCGAGATCGTTAGCGAACCCGATATGCGCTCGCCCGAAGAAGCCTACGAATACCTCACGCGTCTCAAGGAAATCATCCTCTACACCGGCGTCAGCGACTGCAACATGGAAGAAGGTTCGCTACGCTGCGACGCCAACATCAGCGTCCGACCGCGCGGCCAAAAAGAATTCGGCACCAAGACCGAAGTCAAGAACGTCAACTCATTCCGCTTCATCAAGCAGGCGCTCGAGTACGAGATCGAGCGCCACATCGAAATCCTCGAAGGCGGCGGCCGAATCACCCAGGAAACACGCCTCTACAATTCACACGAAGGCAAAACTTACGGCATGCGCTCCAAAGAACAGGCCCATGACTATCGCTATTTTCCCGAGCCTGACCTGTTGCCTCTCGTCGTCGATGAAAAATGGCAAGCCGCAATCCGTGCCAACCTGCCCGAACTTCCCGAAGCGCGCCGTCAACGCATGATGAAGGAATACGGCATCACCGCTGGCGACGCTCACACGCTGACGCTAACGCAATCGCTGGCCGACCAGTTCGAGTCCGCCGCCCGCGCCGCCAAAAATCCAAAGCGCGTCGCCAACCTCGTGCAGAGCGAATTACTAGGACGCCTCAAAGCCCAAGGCCTCGAACTCGATCAGTCGCCAATTTCGATGGCCGGAGTTACCCTCTCAGCCGATCTGGTCGAGTCCGGAGCAATTTCCGGAAAGATGCTGAAAGATCTCTACGACTTAAGCTTCGACCGCAATCAAGACTTCCCCGTCGTCTACGAAGCCGAAGGCCGCCCCGAACAGTCGCGTGACACCTCAGCACTCGAAAAACTCGCCGACGAATTAATTGCCGCAAATCCCAAGCAAGTGGAACAATATCGCGCCGGCAAGAAAACTATGATTGGATTTTTTGTCGGCCAGGTGATGAAAGCCTCGAAGGGCCAGGCCAATCCGCAGTTGGTCAACGAAGTCTTAACCAGAAAGCTGGAAAGCTAAAGCGACTTGGAGCAGAGATCCTACTCTCTTGTCATGCTGAGCGAGGATTGAGCTTCGCGAAAGCGAAGGTCGACCGCAGTCGAAGCACCCCTACTCGATTCGACCTGCTGCGGGAACTTGGACATCCTACTTCGCCGCACCCATATCCTTCAGCACTTCCTCAGCATAATAATCGGTGATCTTGGCATCGTCCCGCAGCGTCTCGTAATACGCCGCCTTCAGCAACTGTTCGCGCCGATCGCGCAATTGCTGCCGTATCGCCTGCTGCACCCGCGGATCATTCAAATCCCTCTGCCCCGCCGGCTCTTTCGAAATCAACTTCACAATCAGGTATCCCATAGGCTGATGATTGGTCGGATTAATCACCGGAATCACCGGCGTATATTGCCCCGGCTTGAGCTTCATCACCGCGTCGCGCGTCGCCGGATCGGCATTCTTCAGCGCGGATTCCGGAGCCATTCCCAAATCGCCGCCGTTATTGCTCGTCTCCGGGTCTTCGGAATAGTTCATCGCCAGCGTTGCAAAATCGTCCCCACTATCGAGGCGATTTGAAATCATCTGAATTTTCTTCCTCGCCTCCGCATCGTTCTGCGCTTTGCTGTTTTGCAGATTGTGTACCTGCCCGTTCCCCGCACCCGACACCATGATCTTCGCCAGATGATATTGCGCTTCGATTAAATTAAATTCGGCCTTGTGCTCGTTGTAATAGCTGGAAACATCCGTGTCGGTGATGTTGATGCGCGAGGTGATTTCCTTATTCAGCACTTTGTCGCGCGTAAGCGAGCGCCGCAAGTCGCGCTTGAAATCGTCGAGCGAAATCTTCTTATCCTGCAGCCGCTTGTTAAATTCTTCCGCCGTATAAGGCGACTTGATTTCATTCAGCTTGCGGTCAACTTCCTCGTCCGTCGCCAGCAGGCCCAGCTTCTCCGCGCGCTGCATCAGAATTTCCGTCTCAATCAGCTCATTCAAAATGCTCAGCCGCAGGCTCACCGCCTGTTCGCCCGTCGGCTGCTGATCGGAGCCCGCCGTCTGGTTGGCGTAATACTTGTCGACCTCGGTGCGATAAATCTTGCGCCCGTTCACCGAAGCCATAACGTCGCCGCCGCTGCTGCTGCGATTGCAAGCCGTCAACCCAACTAACAAAAACGCGCTGATTATGATCAGGGCCGCGAGCCCAAGACAGTTACGATTTTTCAAGCTTCTCCCTCCGCCACAGTGGGCGAGTCAGCCTCCGAGTTAATCTCCAAGAGGAATCTGTTATCGGCAATTTGCAGCTGATACTTCCGCGTCTAAGTTGCCCCCGCCTGAATTCCCAATCGCAAATTACAACCCGTAAATTCAATTCTTGTGCTCCGGAGCCGCAACCCCCGCATCCTTCAACGCCTGGTCGAGCGCGAGTCGCACCTCATCTTCGGGCACGGCTCCGTCCAGTTTCTGTCCATTCACATACATCGTCGGAGTCGCTTCTACCCCAATCGTGTCGGCTTCATGCATTGAAGCGCGCACCTGTCGTTCATCCTGCAGCTTCACGCACGCCTGCAACTTCGGAACATTGAGATTATGTTTTTGCCCCTGCAAAGTCGCGAGCTTATCGAGCTCCGCATTCTGCCCATCGCGGCCCTTCGCATCACTCACCACGCCCTGATTGCCGTGCAGGTAATCGGCATAATCCCAGTAGGCATCGTTGTTTTGCGCGGCCAGGCAATTGGCATCGACCGCCGCATGCACCGCCCACGGGTGAATCTCTTCCAGCGGAAAATCCTTATAGATGAAAAGAACGCGATCGCCATATTCCTTGAACAGCCCCGGGAAAAGCGTTGCGTGCATGCGCGCGCAGAAGGGACACTCGAAATCGTCATAGTTGACGACCGTCACCTTAGCGTCTTTATTGCCCCGCGTTGGCCGCCCGCTGACATCGATCTTCTTCATCAGTTCGGCATACGGATCGACGCCGAGATCGAGCTTCGTCATGCGCAACAGCGTCCTGTGATCGTGCGCTAGCAGAAACTCGAAATCCTGCTTCTTCGTCGAACTCGAAAACGTAACTGTCAGCGCATCATAGTTTGGGAACTCACTCGCCCGCAGTGGCCCCACTGTGACCTTCACGTCCGGAGGAAGCTGATACTGCGCCCGCACATGCCGCTCAATCGCCTTGGTAAGATCCAAAGAAACGTTAGAAGAAGAAGAAGAAGGAGAAGAAGAACTAGTCGTGGTCGAAGGAGGAGCCTGCGCCGAGCAGCCCAGACAAATCAGCAACAGAACGAGAAACGCGCGCCGCACAATCATGAATCGAAGCCACCTGTACATGAGGAAATCTCTTGATTATCTCATGCCAGCAAGCGTCGCCGCTGATGAACCAGGGATTTCCAGGCCTGTCTGTGCGCGGATTTCGACGGAATTTCAGGCTCGCCGCCGCAGCAACTCGTCGGCACTCAGCAGTTGATTCATCGACCCGGAGCGAAATCCCTCCAAATCGAGAGTCACAAATTTAAACCCAAGTTGCTTAAATACGGAAGTAAACTCGCGCGCCATCTCGGCCGTCAAAGCCCGCGGTAACTCTTCGCGAGCAATCTCAATGCGCACAATTTCCCCATGATGGCGTACCCGGAATTGCCGGAATCCCATCGCCCGCAATGCATCCTCACCTCGTTCGATCACACTGAGCGCCTCTGGAGTAACCGCGCGCCCATACTCCACACGCGAAGAAAGACACGCCGAGGCTGGCTTGTCCCACACCCGCAACTCCGCCTGCCGCGCCAATTCGCGAATTTCCGCCTTGTTCAATCCCGCTTCAAGCAACGGCGCGAGCACACGATGCTTTCGCGCAGCCTCCTGCCCCGGACGAAAATCGCCGGTGTCGTCGGCATTGACTCCGTAAGCAATCGCATCAAATCCGCGTGCCTCCCGGTACCGCTCCAGGACAGTAAACAATTCATCCTTGCAGTGAAAGCAGCGCATGGCATCGTTGCGCACGTAGGCAGGATTTGCCAGTTCCTGCGTCGCCACAACTTCGATCGGGATTCCGCTCTCCCGCACAAAAGCGAGCGCGTCTTCTAGATGCACCCGAGCCAGGCTAGCGGAGTCGGCGATCACGGCCAGCATCCGCTCGCCTAGCACCTGATGCGCCATCCACGCCAGAAAGGCCGAATCGACGCCGCCCGAATAAGCCACAATCAAGCGAGTGCGCTCCGCCAAAATCTCGCGCAAGCGTTGCGCTTTCTGATCGAGTCGCACAGCTGTGGTCACGTTTTCCATTATCCGCCTAATACAACCGCTCCTGCCGCTTGAGATTGCCGAAAGCTCCTATATTCGCCAGCGTAAAAGTAAATCGATATTGATTCTCGTTACGCACCGCTCCCAGCGCAAATCGCCGATATTCCAAGCTCATCCCGCAACAGTCCCATGTATAACTCGTCTGCACCGTCGCAAACTGCAGTGCTCCCAAGTTTGCGTCGAACCCAAAGCTGGTAGCGGCGCTCAAGCCCGGCTTGTTGAGTTGCCCATAACCCAGCAGCACGCGGAACTGGTGATAGTCGGTGGGGGTCGTCAGTGGCTGGCCCACGAGCGAGTCAATCACCCGCAAAAAGGCATCGCCGCCCCCAATCGTAAATGGGCCGTAATGATAGTTGACCAGCGCCATGCTCGAATTAATGCGGCCAGCCTTGAGATCGTAATCCAGGTCCCACTCCGTGTTAGTGCGCGGACTGGTTTCAACGCGCAGGCGTGAAATGATGGGAGCGAAACGCCGCTCCGAATCAAGAAATGCAGTTCCCGTAAAGTCTGCAGTCGTAGTGAAGACGTTTCGCTGCCCCGCTACCAGCGCATTCCCAAACGTAGGATCAAAGAAATATTTCTGGCCAACCTCCCAGCTCAAAATTTCTCGCGGCCCCGAGGCACACACTTGAGCATCTGGGTTAGGAGGCAATTCCCACGGCACCGCTCCAACCTGCGGCACTCCGCCGATGGTCAGCGTGCTCATGCTCTGCGGATCGCAGTCCTTGACGTTTGGATCGAGGTGCCTCGCGTAGAGACGATTCACCAGCGAGTACTCTAGTTCGTTCGTATTGGTGAGCACATCGGTTGCATCGAAACGGAGAATGTCGGCAAAGTTGTTGATCCCGGTGACATAGTCATAGCGCATGCGAGGCTCGATCACATGCTTCCACTTTCGCCCCAGCCAGGGACGGTCAAACACGCGCGACAATGCCGGCGGCCGCAACTCGACTGACGCCTCCAGTGATTTGCGATTCAGAATGTCGTTCGCAGCCTTCCCCGTCGCATCATCCAACGCCGCGTTAAACTCCTCCGTGTAAAACGTATCGCGCAAAGTCAGCGCCGGACGAAACGACCATCCCTGCCACTGCAGCGGCATCACGAGCGATGGCGCCAGATCAAATCTGCCCACCAGCGCAGCCGTCCGCAGACCCGGCTGCGAAAATCCCAACTGCGCGATTTCCGGAGCCTGACGCCGCTGTAACCCCTCAGCCGCGCTCTCGAACGACCAATACACCGGCGTATTTCCCAACTGCCGCTCCTCGCCCGACACAAAAAAACTAGGCGTGTGCAAAATTCGCACCAACTCCTGCTGTGTAATCGTGCTGCACGTACCCGGTTCCGGTGTCGCTGGCGGAATGCACACCTCGAAATTCTGATACCGCTCGGCCAGCCCGTTGAAGTGAAATCCATTAGTAGTATTGGAGAGAAAAATCTGCGATCTGACCTCCGAGTCGATCGCCTGCGTGTACACGTCGGTAAACGCGATCCGGAACACGAACGAACTCAAGTAATCCACATTAGCGACGCCGCGAAAATCTCCAAAAGGGCGCTCTGCGAGGAAACGCGCATCCTCGCCGCCCTGATTCTGCGGCGGAGTGCCAATGCCGCGATCCACCATTCCCACATAATTAAAGAACACATACGATATATCGCTCGGCCGCCAGCGAAAATCGCCACGCTCAAACCAGCCTCGCTTCGAGTAATAATCCGCCCCCACTAATGCATCCATGCTCCGATTGAAAACCCAATAGATGGAATCCCCTGCAATCAGCCCTTTGGTCGACGAGTTGCCAAAATCGGGAATCAGCAGCCCACTCTTCCGCTGCCTCTCCACCGGAAAACTCACAAACGGAAAATAAAAAACCGGGATGCCCATCAGCCGAAAATCGCTGTTATGGATCGACGCAGTTCCATCCACCTCCACTGCGATTTGCTTCCCGCCAAACAGCCACTTGGGATGCGGCAACTCGCACGTCGTCACCGTCCCCTGCCGCACCAGATAGCGGTCGGGCCCATGCTTCTCCACAATCTTCCCTGTAAAAGCAAAAGGATTGGAGGTCGCCAGCACATAGCGAGACTTCCGCATCTCCAGACCCACCGTCCCAATCACGTCATAAAACGTCCCCACCTGCGTGCGAATGTTGTACGTGCCATGGCTCGCCTCAACGTGCTCGTCGTAAGGCCCGCCATCGAGCACCACATGCCCCTCTAATTCACTGTCCCCCGTATCCGAATTGTAGGTAATTTGATCGGCGTGCAGGATGTAAGTCCGATAGTCAATCTCCGCCTTCCCCCGCAGATGGTAAATCGATCCCTCCTTCTCCTGTTCCACCGCCCGAATCGTCGTCTCTTCTTGTGTATTCGCCGTTGGAGCGGTGGGGAGGTCAGCAGTCTTAGCGCCGTCCGCAGGGGGCAGCGTCTGGCTGGTTACTATCCCGCGCCATAGAAGCAGATGACAGACCAATGCGGCCGTGATAAAGATTCGAGAGCGGGTAAACATTAGCGAGTAATCATCAACAGGCGATCAATAACCGTATTCATGCAGGCGAGCGCTCCGCAAAACAGTCCGCCAACCGGAACCAACTGACCTTAGCATGTGAGCGACAGGCGAAGCAAAGTCGCGCCGTTTGTCGAGGCTGTCGGTTGACATAGTCTGTTAAGAGCAATCTGATTGGCGATCAACCGCATCGCCGCAGCCGTATTTATGTCGAATGCATCAATGCCAAACGGAGCAATCACGAACGGATGGACCGATTTTTCCCCTGCCCCGGAGCCGTCCCTCCCAACCCACCGCGTCAACGCCGCCGAACCTACGCCGAGCGCCACTGACGCAACCGCAAGCTTCACCTCAAGCCGGAGCCTTTCTCCGCACGAGCCAAATTCCGATCTGAACAGCGACTCATGGCGGGTGGAAGTCGCCGCCCGCCTCGAACGTTATCGCACGCGTCGCAAACCGCGCAGCCCCCGCTACCCCTCGCTGCTCTTACCGTTTGATGCGCCCGAGAGCTGGTCCCGTTCCGCGACCGCCCCGCCGGATCCAGTCGCCACCGCCAGCGCGTCCGCCATCCAGAACTTTGTCGCCGAGACCAACCTCGCAAGGGATCCCGAATCACGTCCGCGAAGCGCCAACGCACCGGCCACCATTGCTGGCGTGCCCGCCGCGTCACCCTCTCCAGACCTGCCGGAGTCGTCGCCCGCGCCATCCCACGAACTCCCCTCCCCAGAACTATCTAGCAACGTGATAGAGTTCCCACGCTCCGCTGCGATCCCCGTCTATCACGTAAGCGATCTCGCAGATCCCGTCTTCGATCACTCTCGTCCTCGCATCCTCGAAGCCCCCGAAATTCTGCCTCCGCCTCCCGCATTGGGTGGAATGTTGATCGAACCCTCCCCGCAAGAGCTCATCGATAAGCGAGCGAAATTAATCGCCCCTTTCCCGGCCACCTCCGCATCGATTCGGCAGCGCGCTCTCGCCGCTCTGGTAGACGGCGTTATTCTGGCGACATCTCTCACCGCCTTCGCCGCAATTTTTCTGCACCTGAACCCCAGCCTGAATCCGGCTTTGCATCCCACTCTGACTGCTGTCCGCGCTTCGTTCCCGCTGCTCATCGCCGCGATCAGTTTCACCGCCGCTCTGTTCTGGGCAACCTACCAATTCTTCTTTGTCGTTTATACCGGCTCGACTCCCGGCCTGCGCGCAGCCCGCCTGCGCCTCGCCGCCTTCGACGGTTCCCCCCTCAATCGAAGCGCCCGTCGCTGGCGCGTGTTCGCATCCTTTCTCTCCGCCTTTTCCGCCGGACTCGGCTATCTCTGGTGCCTCCTCGACCAGCATGGATTCTGCTGGCACGATCGCATCACCCGCACTTACCTGCAACCCGCCGCACCCGAAAACGTACGCGGAAAATAGATCCCGCTCGAAAGTAGACTTACGTGCGCTATCGCACAGACTCCCAAGTTCACTTCATTTAGCGTGTTGCCCACCTTGGAAGCTCCATACCGCGAACGCACACCCCAACGCGATTTGTTCCTGTGCCTGATCTGTAACAAAGAGGTGCGCCTCGAAGACGCCAGCAGCAATCAGGAAGGAAAAACTGTCCACGAATCCTGCTACGTGCGGCAAATGACTACGACCAACTTTCCCCTGCGTCGCTATCCTCGTTCGCCCTCGCAGTGACAGATCGCTATCCACAAACTGCAATCTCTTTCCCACCCTCGTAAGCTTCCTGCTAACCCGCGACACGACTGCATGAATCGCGTTTGCGAACCACCTCTTCGATGCTAAAATTCCACTAATCAGGCTAGGGTTCCAGGCCCCCACCCATAATTCCCAGCCCAAACAATTTCTCGGTTGATTCTTCTTCTGGTGTGAGGCTCACAATGCTATCGATGCGTAGCTTTACCGTGCTCTGCGTGATTCTGCTGGCCGCGGTCGGCACCGTGAACGCCCGCATCTGGCAGCGAATCAAGGCTCGAACCACCTTCGCGGCAAGCACCGCTCTCCTGCTTCACGACGGCCGCGTCATGGTGCAGGACTCCGGCGCCGCCGACTGGTGGGCCCTCACTCCCGACATTAACGGCAGCTACCTCTATGGCACGTGGTCGCAGTTGGCTTCGTTGCCCGCCGGCTACGCTCCTCTCTACTACGCGTCGGCCGTATTGCCCGACGGGCGTGTCGCGGTCCTCGGCGGAGAATACAACCACGGCCGTCAGGATTGGACCACCCTCGGCGCCATCTACGATCCCACCGCCGACACATGGGAAACGCTCAACGCGCCAGCCGGTTGGGCCAGTATCGGCGATGCGCAAAGCGTAATTCTCAACGACGGCACTCTGATGCTCGCCGACTGCTGCTCCTTCGCTGAGGCCATCCTGCACGACAAGAATCTGAACTGGACTTCAACCGGCGCCGGCAAAGCGGATGAAAACGACGAAGAAGGTTGGACCCTGCTCCCGAACGGCGAAGTGCTAACCGTGGATACCAACAGCGGCAGCAACTACTCCGAGATCTACAATCCCGCCACCGGCTCATGGTCTTATGCGGGCAACAC
The DNA here is from genome assembly GCA_963822025.1 of uncultured Acidobacteriaceae bacterium. Taxonomy (GTDB): domain Bacteria; phylum Acidobacteriota; class Terriglobia; order Terriglobales; family Acidobacteriaceae; genus Acidiflorens. Next base: position 610,666 of record CAWGFW010000008.1, read on the forward strand.
CGTCGCCGATGTCGTCGACTACGCCGCCGACGAGATCGGACCGGCGGTTCTCCGCCCCGACGGCACCGTCCTCCAAACCGGCGCCACCGGCCACAACGCAATCTACGACACTGCCACTTCAACCTGGTCGGCGGCGCCCGATTTTCCCATCCTCAACGGCAAGCAAATGGATATCGCCGACGGTCCCGCAGCTCTGCTGCCCGACGGACGCGTGCTCTGCATGACTAGCCCCGGCGTCTACGGCTTCGGCGTGCAATTTTATTTGTGGGATGGCACCGAGTTCATCGCAACGAAGAATACCCCGAAAGCACCCTACGATAGCTCCTACTTTGGCCGTATGCTCGTCCTGCCCACCGGCCAGATTCTGCTAACCGACGGCTCCAACAACGTCGAGCTCTTTACTATCAAAGGCGCCACCGACCCATCCTGGGCGCCCGCGATCACCAAAGTCGATAAGTGGCTAAGCCCCGGCATGATCTACTCGCTGCAAGGTACGCAACTCAATGGCCTCTCGCAAGGCGCCGCCTATGGCGACGATGCCCAGATGGCGACCAACTATCCCCTGGTCCGCATCACCAACCTGGCCACTGGACACGTATTCTTCGCCCGCACAGACAATCCGAGCTCTATGGGAGTAGCCACCGGCTCTCTGCTAGTCAGCGTCCACTTCGAAGTTCCCGCAACAATCGAACCAGGACCGAGCGAATTATCGGTGGTCACCAACGGCATCGCGTCCAATCCAGTAAGTGTGAAGATCAACTAAAAGCAAAAAGCCCCGGCCGTTGAGGCGGCCGGAGCATATGCCTGACTGGGTTGAACTAGCTCGCCGACGGCGGTTGCGGATGCCGTTCGCACTTGCTGCTACAACAGTTCATGGCAGTCTTGTCGCCCTTGCTGTTGCTGCAGCTCTTGCCTGCACAGCAGCCGTTTTTCTTGCATTCTTTCATCGCTGCTTTCATGTCTTTACCATCGCAGCACGGCTTGCCATCTTTCATCTCACACTTGTCTTTACTGCAACAGGACGCCGTGTCTTTCACATCGGCCGCCGCACGATGGCAACATCCCTTGTCGTCTTTCACGTCGGCCATGTTGTGGTGACGGCACGCAGCTTGTGGAATCGGTGTCGAGTTCGGTGCCGCCGGCGTGTCCTGAGACCAGCCAACCAGCGATAGAGCAAGCGTGAGGATCAAAGTAATCAGTCTGAATTTCATAAAATCTCCTTTATCAAATATCGAGTTATGCATATCAAGTTATGAGAAGCGTAAGGCGTGGGACCGCCTTGGCCGCGAAATAGAGGTATCAATAACGGGGCATCCTAGACGCGAAGAACCATTCCGAGCGGATTTGGAGGAGGAGCAGGCGCAACTTCAGTCGCCGGGAAAAGATGCGATTCTTCGTCACGAACTGGATTGACTTCGGCAACCTCAGCCGGGGCAAGCTCGCGCGTAAGGCGCGTATTCAAGCGCGCGGGAACGCTCTGTGGACCCTGCTGGAAGCAGCAGCGATGCCCATCTTCACAAGGGAGGCTACCGGCAGCAAGTTCGAGCGCAACCGGGTTCACAGTCTTGCCAAGCCCAGGACAGCACGCATGCCCCGACGGCATAACATGGTGATGAGCCGCCATGTTTTCCGACATTTCACGCGCCGCAGGCACGTGGCCGGTGTGCATCAGGAGCATAGGAGCCAGGGCCATCTCTGCCCAAGCCACCATGACTACCAATAACGCCGCCGCAATAGGCTTCTGCCGCATCTAGCAATTAGTCTGGCAGACTACCCGGAAGCTGGCTGTGACCCTTATCACGTTGGGGTTGACTCTAAAGATCACGTAGGGACAAGCCCTCCAGCGCCGCGCGCAACTCCCGAAACCGAAACTGATACCCACTGCCTATAAGCTTCCCCGGCTCGACTCGCTGGCTGGCCAGAAACATTTCTTCCGCTGCCTGCTTGCCGAAAGCCAGTCGCAACGCCACCTCCGGCACCGGGAAAATCGCCGGTCGCCGCACAACCGCAGCCAGCACCTTCGTAAACTCCGCATTACGCACCGGATTCGGCCCCACAAGGTTCACCGGGCCAGATAACGACTCGGCCCCCATCGCGTGCTGAATCGCGCCAACCATGTCGTTCATGTGAATCCAGCTCATCCACTGCTGCCCCGATCCAAGCCGCCCGCCCAGTCCCAGCCTGAAGGGCGTCAACATCTTCGCCAGTGCCCCGCCCTTCGCGCTCAAGACCAGCCCCGTACGTATATTCACAGTGCGAATGCCCGCCTCCGCCGCAATTCGACTCGCATCCTCCCATTCGCGACAAACTGCAGGCAGAAATCCCTGCCCCGCCACACTTTCTTCCCGCAGCACCTCGTCACCGCGATCCCCATAAAACCCAATCGCCGATGAACAAATAAACACGCGCGGCTTAGCCTCACATCGAGCCAATGCTGTAGCCAGATTCCGCGTTCCCACCACGCGGCTGTCACGTATCGCGCTCTTCTTCGCCTCCGTCCACCGCCCCACCACGCTCTCGCCCGCCAAATGAATCACCGCGTCGAACCCAGAAGCCGAGGCCGCCGGTAGCGCAACTGAAGGATCCCAGGAAATCCGCCCCGAACCTGAAGCCCTTCCGCGCACCAGCCGCACAACTTCGGTGCTCTGGGGAAACGCAGCCGCCAGCGCCCGGCCGATCAGCCCTGAAGCTCCGCCAATTAGCACTCTCAAAACCAACCTCCTAGGCCGGGTGTAGAGCGGGCGCCCTCGCCCGCTGCCCTTAGCCAGCAACTTCAACCATCAGCGAAGTATCCCCACTTCCTCGTACTCTACCAGCCCCCACGCCTTTCTCCGCGCCCTCCGCGTCTCGGCGGTGAAATCGCTTGCCCCTGCGTTAAAATCGATTATGGCGACGTTGCGCCAACAGATCGCAACCAACGTATTAACCGTCACGCGCTTCCGCGAGCTGATGAAAAAGCTGCGCGAGAACCGTCCCAACGACGATCTCAACCTCGTCAAAAAAGCCTACGAATTCTCCCAGAAGCACCACGCCGGACAATCTCGCGCCTCCGGCGAGCCCTACCTCGTCCACCCCCTCGAAGTCGGCAACGTCCTCGCCGACATGAAAATGGACGCCGTCTCCATCGCTGCCGGCCTCCTCCACGATTCCGTCGAAGATACCTCCGTCACCACCGTCGAAATCCGCCAGGAATTCGGCGAGCAAGTCGCCCACATCGTCGAAGGCGTCACCAAGATCAGCAAAATTGATTTCTCTTCGCGCGAAGAGGCACAAGCCGAGAACCTGCGCAAGATGATGCTCGCCATGGTCGACGACATCCGCGTCGTCCTCATCAAGCTCGCCGACCGCCTGCACAACATGCGCACGCTCGAGCATCTCGATCCCGAGCGCCAGCAGAAAATCGCTCGTGAGACGCTAGAAATCTACGCGCCCATCGCGCATCGCCTTGGCATGGGCAAAATTCGAGGCGAACTCGAAGACCTCGGCTTCAAATATCTCGATCCCATCGGCTACGAGCAAGTCCGCGCCGCCGTCGAATCGCGCCGCAAAGAAGGCGAAGCCTTCATGGCCCGCGTCGAAGACGTCCTCCGCGACGGCCTCAAGGAAGCCGGCATCACCGGACGCGTCGAGAGTCGCATCAAGCGCCTCTACAGCATCCACAAAAAGCTACAGCGCCAACATATTGCCGTAGATCAGGTTTACGACCTCTACGCCATGCGCGTCATCACCAACTCCGTGCAGGATTGCTACGCCGTTCTCGGCATCATTCATAATCTCTGGCGACCCGTGCCTGGCCGTATCAAAGACTTCATCGCCATGCCGCGGCCGAACCTCTACCAGTCGTTGCACACATCAGTGATCACCGAAACGGGCGAGACCTTCGAAATCCAGATTCGCACCGAAGAGATGCACAAGATGTGCGAAGAAGGCATCGCCGCCCACTGGAAATATAAAGATGGCCCTGTCTCCGCCGAAGACGAGCAGCGCCTCGCGTGGCTGCGCCAGGTAGTCGAGTGGCAGCGCAACGTCTCCGATCCCAGCGAATTTCTCTCCACTCTAAAAGTTGATCTTTACCCCGAAGAGGTCTATACATTTACGCCCAAGGGAAAAGTTCTAGTCCTGCCGCGCGAGTCCACGCCCATCGACTTCGCCTACTCCATCCACACCGAGGTCGGCCACAGTTGCACCGGCGCCAAAGTCAACGGACGCATGGTTCCCCTGCGCCACAAACTTCACTCAGGCGACATCGTCGAAGTCATTACTCAGCCCGGCCACAAGCCCAGCCGCGATTGGCTCGCCATCGTCAAATCTTCGCGAGCGCGCAACAAGATCAAGCACTGGCTCAACGTCCACCAGCGCGAGCGCGCCATCGAAATCGGACGCAAGCTGATCGAAAAAGAAGCCCGTAAATATCGCATCTCGCTCAAAGAAATAAAAGACGCCGACATGCAGCGCGTCGCCACCGAATACGGCCTCGGCCGTCCCGACGACCTGATGGCCGGCATCGGCTATGGCAAATACTCCGCCCGCCAGGTCCTGGCCAAGTTCGCTCCGCCCGGCGCCGAACCGATGTCCGCTACCGAAGACTCCGCCCCCGGCTTTTCCGGTGGCATCTCAAGCGTCGTCCGCCGCGTCTTCGGCGCCGACAGCAACGCCATCGTCGTTCGCGGACAAGGCGACCTCCTCGTCTATCGCGCCCGCTGTTGCAATCCCATTCGCGGAGAATCCATCGTCGGCTACGTCACTCGCGGCAAAGGCGTGGCCGTCCACTCCATCACTTGCCCGAACGTCACTAATCTCCTCTACGAACCCGAGCGCCGAATCGACGTCCTCTGGGCCGGAGACAAAGACGGCCAGCCAACTTCCTATCCCGTGAAGCTCACTCTTCTCTGCGACGACCGTTGGGGCATGCTCAAGCAAATCACCGCCGTCATCAGCGACACCAAAACCAACATCCGCAGCATGGAATCCCGCAGCGAAAACGGCCAGGCCAGCATCGATATCGTCCTCGACATCGCCGACCTGAAACACCTGCAAAAAATTATTGATGGAGTCCGCCAGATCCCCGGCATTCACAACGTCCAGCGCTTGCAGAAGATTTAGTCTTAAGGCCGTGTGCCCGCAATCGCGTTGAGCCGCAACCGCGCTTCCTGAAAGCTCGGAGCCAGGGCCAGCGTTTCGCGATAGGCATCCGCAGCCTGCGGCAGTTTGTGTTGCGACTCCAGCGCCGAGCCTAAGGAGAAATAAGCCAGCGCATCCGGCGCAATCTGAACCGCCGATTCGTACTGCGAGATCGCTTCGTCGTACCGGCCCTGTTTTGCCAGCAGCCATCCAAAAGCGATCCGATGACGAGCCGAAGCCGGATCCAAAGCAACCGATTCGCGAAAATGTTTCTCCGCCTCAGTCAGCGCCCCTTGCTGCATTTCGAGCACTGCCAGATTATTGTGGATCTGCGCCAACATCACCGCTTCGCCTGGATATTGCAGTGCCTTCTCGTAGTAAAAAGCGGCTTCCTCCAATTTTTGCTGCTGCAGCTTGATCGTGCCCATCTCGAAGAACGCGACGTCGGTCGGCTGAATCTCGAACGATCGCGTCAAGTGCTCCACCGCCTCATCCAGGCGGCCCTCACTGTAGAACGCTTCTCCCAACGCTCGCTCCATCAGGCAATTCGGTCCCGTCACCGCCAGCGAATGTTCGGAAATGCTGATTCCGTCATGCCAGTAGGAGATGTCGCGCGTCGTCGTAACCGCCAGCGCAACCACAACCAACCCAGCGCCGGCTATCATCCCATAGCGCAGCGCGGAGAATCGCATTCCAACCTCGGCTGCTCCCCACACAATCGCGATGAACACGCCTAACAGCGGCACATAGGTATAGCGATCGGCATGAGCGAGATCTCCCACATGAACCAATCCGATCACCGGTACAAGCGTGCCCAGATACCAAAACCACCCCACCGCGAAATAAGGGCGCTTTTTCACCTGCCAAACCGCCAGCCCCGTGATCGCGCACATCAATACCAGTGAACCTATAACCGCCCAAGAAAAGACCGAGCGATCCTGAAAGGGATAGAAAATCGCAAGCTTCGATGGCCACACCATCTGCCACAAATAAGTTCCATAGGAGACCATCGCGTTGGCAACTCGCGACGGCAACGAAACCATCTTGATTTCGTTATCCAGCGCCTGGGCCTTCACTGTCAGCGCCGCACTTCCCGCCGCCAGCGCAAGCAACGGAACTTTCTCTAAGCATCTCCAAAAACAAATAGTGGCGGGGGCCCTGGCAAGAGGCTGAGAGTAGTCTGCCGCCTGCGGTTTCGACGACTCCGTCGCCATCGGCGTAAAACCCAAACGCCGCAGCGGCCAATAGTCGAGCAAAAGCAACGCAAACGGCAAGGTCACAAGCATCGCCTTAGACATCAGCCCCAGGCTGAACCAAAGCGCAACCAGCAGATATCGAAGCACTCCCGGCTTGCGCGCGTACCCGGCGTACGCCCACAGCGTAAGCAAGAGAAACAGCGTGGAGAGAACGTTTTTTCGCTCCGCAATCCAAGCCACCGACTCCAAAGCCAGCGGATGTACGGCGAATATTGCCGCTACCACCGCGCTCTTCCCGAGCGCTCCGGTTATGCTGCGTAGCCAGAAAAACAGCAGAATCACATTCAGCGTGTGGATGAGCAGGCTAGTCGCATGGTGCCCCCCCGGCTTGAGGCCGAAAAGGCTCACGTCCAGCATGTGGGATATCCATGTCACGGGCTGCCAATTGGCTGCGTCCAGGGTGGTCAGCGCCCATACCGCGTTATGCCAGGTCAATCCCCGCTGCACATGCTCGTTGCCGGTAACGTATAAGTGGTCGTCCACGTTGATGAACTGAAACGACACCACCGGGACAAACACCGCCAGCGTCATGCCCGCAAGCAGAACCGCCGCGAGCGCCGCGTGCCGGTCGAAGTGGAGAGGTTTTAGCACAGGCCCGCAGCCATTGTCGCCCCCCCGGCACCGAGGCGAACAGATCACAACGGTAACGCTGCGCCGCCAAAACTGTTCAACCCCGCGCGCCGCCAATTTTTGAGTTTGTCATCCCGAGCGAAGCGAAGGACCTGCTTTCCGTCGGCATCAACTCAAACTCACCGTCGTGAGCAAATCTCACCACAATTGCCCGATTGCTCCCCGTGGCATATCATTCGACGCGCTACAAAATCCAAACTAAGAAACGGAGCAATGAATGAAGACAACCCTGGCGTGGAGTGTCGTAGCATTATTGTCCCTGATAGTCGCAGCCCAGGCAGCCGACAAAGAAAAGTCCGGCGGAACTGAACAAGCCATAGCCGCACTCGAACAAAAGTGGATTGATGCCGCCAAGGCCAGCAATCCCGACGCCCTCGCTCCAATGCTGTCCGACAAATTCATCAACACCAATAGCGACGGCAAGGTCGCCGGAAAGAAAGAAACCCTCGCCGCCATAAGATCCTCTAAGTGGGAGATCACCCAGATCAGCAACGTGAAAGTAACCATCTTCGGCAACACTGCCATCGCCAGCGGCGACTGGAGAGGTAAAGGCACCGACGATACCGGCGCCAAAGTCGACACTCACGAGCGCTGGACCGATACCTGGCTGAAAAACTCCGATGGAAAATGGCAGTGTGTAGCGAGCCAGGACACGACAGTCAAAATGTAGAGCCGCCCGCAAGTCAAGGTCGCTCGCTCATCGGCGAACTTCAATCAGAATCTGTCAGCAGGCGCCCCCCACTCATTCGCATCCTCTACGAGTGAGTGGGCTTTCAATCTCAATCGATTCGCCCTCATTAACTGGATTTGCCACCCATTCGGATTCGCCATCCTCAGAGTCACACCACCACGTGACAAACTGCACCGACAGAACCCGTCGCAGGGTATCTATTTAAATTCGCAGGACAATCCCCCAAACGAAAAGGAGACTCGCCCGCAAAGAGCGCCCTCGCACAACGATTAGAAAATCCACGTTCGCGAAGCGCTCACAAAAAAATATCAGGAGGAAATATGGATTCAGCAATAATGCACAACCGGACCAAAGACCCTCTGAATATCTCCGATGCCGCGCCTAGATCCGGCTCGATGAAACCGGCCGCCGCAGTTATCTGCGGCGCTCTGATACTGGCTGTGCTTTCTGCGCTGCTGCTGATTGCCGCACGCCCAGCACAGGCCCAAGAGACGGCGCTCTACAACTTCACCGGCGGAAGCGATGGCGGCGATCCCCAGTCCAGCCTCACCTTTGACACTGCGGGCAACCTTTACGGGACCACCTACTCTGGCGGGCTGTGGGGCTATGGAACCGTATTTGAGCTTTCCCCGAATGGCAACGGAGGCTGGAACGAGACTGTGCTCTACAACTTCACCGGAGAAGCAGACGGGGCGAATCCAACCTACTCTTACGTGATGTTAGACAGCGCCGGGAACCTTTACGGTACAACGTACAACGGCGGCGCGAATGGACTCGGTGTCGTCTTCGAGCTGAGTCTTGTGGGCACGAGCTGGACGGAAACCGTCCTGCACAGCTTTGCCGGCGGGACGGATGGCGCCAACCCCGTAAACGGCCTGGTCATGGACTCGGCGGGCAATCTCTACGGCAAGACTTACTCTGGCGGCAGCGGGAACAATGGTACCGTCTTTGAACTGATCCAATCCGGTGGCGGCTGGACGAACCAAGTGATCTTCGCGTCGCAAGACGGAGCAAACTTCGCCGGGTTGACTATGGATTCCGGTAACATCTACACCACCTCATTTTCTCAGGTATACGAGCTGTTACCGAACGGCAGCGGTGGTTGGAATCTGCATGTGTTCCACGACTTTAGCCCTAGCAGCGAAAATGGATACGATGCGGAGTCTGCCCCTTTGGTCCAACGCGGGGGAGCCGTCATTTACGGTACGACACTGTACGGCGGTGCCAAGGGCCACGGAACGGTGTACCTACTGGCTGAACAATTTCGTGGGAGGTATAGGGGAACATGGCAATTTCGAATTGTCTACTCATTTACCGGTAAAGACGACGGCGCCGGCCCTTTCGGCGGACTTGTGTCTGATGGCTACGACCTCTGGGGTACTACGAGCGGGGGTGGCAAGAACGGCGACGGGACCGTTTTCTGGCTTGAACAGTGGACTCCGCTCCCGAGCTATAAATATTTCCCTGTCTGGAGTTTCAACCGCACGACCGGAGCTGGGCCGTTCGCCAGTCTGATTTTGGACAGCGCATACAACCTCTATGGCACGACCGCCGGGGGCGGGCCGAACGGAGCCGGCGTTGTCTTCAAAGCAAATGCTGCACCTTCGCCGACCTACACTTCCCTCACATCCTCGCCAAATCCGTCCACCTACGGCCAGGCGGTGACGTTTACGGCGTTGGTCAGCTGCATCTACTGCGAGTCCCGGCCGCCGAACGGGGACACCGTCACGTTTATTGACGGCAGGACGGCCTTTGGGGCGGGGACATTGAGCGGCGACTCCGCTAGCTTTACAACCTCGGCTCTGAAAGCGGGCCGAGCGTCGATCAAGGCAGTCTACGGCGGCGACTGGGGCTTCGTCGGCAGCACGTCGAACACGTTGAAACAGGTCGTCAGCAAGGCCACGACCACGACTGCTTTGGCTTCCTCACAGAATCCGTCCGACGCTGGGCAGCCTGTGACCTTCACGGCAAGCGTAACGTCGCAGTTCAGCGGCACGGTCACCGGGACAGTCATCTTCTACGATGGCACGACGAAGCTGGGGTCCAAGCCCTTGAAAGGAGGCGCGGCGCAGTTCACAACCAAGAAGCTGACTGCGGGCGCACACACCATCACGGCGACTTACCAAGGCAGTTCCAACTTCACCGGCAGTTCGGCTTCGTTGACACAGACAGTGAATTGAAACAGGCGGTGAATTAAGGATCAGCGGAGACCCGAACTTCTCACCGGAGAGATCGAGCGGATACAGCGTTGTATTCGTGGTGACACTTGTCAACTTAGGCACCTTAAAGTCGCAACGGGCGCGATAAGGCACGCGATATCAGAATCGTGCATGTTGGCTCAAACCTCTCCGCTGCCCAACTTCCAGCTTGGGCTGGGCGTCTAACTCCACCAAGGTGCGGGTGGTTCGCAGTTCGCTAGCAACCAGCGACCAGGGACCAGGGACCAACGACCAAAGACCGATGACCAATGACCGACAAGACCAGCAGCAACCAGAATCCGGTAGAATAGAAGAACATTCTTCCTGACGAAAGAGGGTCGATGGCAGTTCCTGTATCTCAGATGTGGACAGTGGCCTCTTACGTTCTGCGCCAGAAACTCGCCGGACGCAAGCGCTATCCGCTCGTGCTCATGCTCGAGCCGCTGTTCCGCTGCAACTTGGCCTGCGCCGGATGTGGCAAGATCCAATACCCCGCCCACATCCTGAAAAAAGATCTCTCCCCGGAAGACTGCTTCAAAGCCGTCGACGAATGCGGGGCGCCCATGGTTTCGATCCCCGGTGGCGAGCCGCTGATGCATCCCGAAATCGACAAGATTGTCGAAGGCCTCGTCGCGCGCAAGAAATATATCTATCTCTGCACCAACGCGCTCTTGCTCAAAGAGAAATTACACCTCTTCAAGCCCAGCAAATACCTGAGCTTCTCCGTTCACGTCGATGGAGAAAAAGAGCACCACGATTTTTCCGTCTGCCGCGAAGGTGGATACGATCTAGCTCTCGATGGCATCCGCGCCGCCGTGGCAGCCGGCTTCCGCGTAACCACCAACACCACTCTCTTCGACGGAGCCGACCCCAATAGCGTCCGCCAGTTCTTCGACGAGATGATGGAAGTCGGCGTCGAAAGCATGATGGTCTCGCCCGGATATTCCTATGACAAAGCTCCCGACCAGAAACATTTTATGGGGCGCGCCCGCATAAGACGCATGTTCCGCGCCATGCTCTCCAATCGCAAAAAAACCTGGCGCTTCAATCAATCGCCGCTCTTTCTCGAATACCTGATGGGCAAGCGCACCTACAAATGCACGCCTTGGGGAATGCCGACCTACAACATCTTCGGATGGCAAAAGCCCTGCTACCTGCTCCAAGACGGCTACGCCGAATCCTACAAAGAGTTGATGGAAACGACCGAATGGGCCAGCTACGGCACCGAATCCGGCAATCCGCAGTGCGCCAATTGCATGGTGCATTGCGGCTACGAACCCTCATCGGTCGACGACACCTTCGGCTCGCTCCGCGGATTCGCCGACACAGTTAAAGCGACCTTCTCGCTCTACCCCGATAAAGACGCGCTCGCCGATCTCGATCGCGAAGTGCGCCCCGTGCACTCCTACAACCCGCTAATCCAAATCGAGTCGAACGCAAACGCGCAGCAACCGGAAGAAAGCCACGCATGAGCGGACGCGAACACGGGCACGATCCTTTACTGCCGCACGGAGCGCAAACAGTCGCCGCACCACCAGCCCCAAGCCACGAACTGCCAAGCGATGACCTGCCAAGTGACAATCTGGAAGTCGTCCCCGGATTCGAGCGCGAAAATCTTCAAGGCTGGATTCCGCAACTTGCCACCGAAGCCGACATCCGCGCGGTCATAGAAAAAGCCTTCGACTATCGCGGCGACGTAACCATCACCCGAAAAAATACCAGCGAAGTCACCGGATACCTCTTCGACCGCCGCATCGGCCCAACTCTAGACACTTCCGTAGTTCGCCTGATGCTGGCAACCAGCAATGACCGCCCCGCAATCCCCTACTCTGAAATCGCCGCCATAGCCTTCACCGGACGCGACACCGCCGCCGGCAAAAGCTACGAAGCCTGGGTCAAAAAATATTGGGAAAAACGCTCCAAAGGCGAAAAAAATATCTCCATAGAGCCCGAAGCGCTAGAGTAGCTTTGTACGTGTGGAGCGGACACTCCTGTCCGCTAAACGCCCGCGCAATTACAGCGTTAACGTTGAGTCTAAAATGTCACCATGCTAGTCCTAGCCTCCGCCTCGCCGCGTCGCCAGGAATTACTACGCAACGCAGGAATCTCCTTCGAAGTGCAGTCCGCACACATCGACGAAGATCCGCTGCCAGAAGAATCCGCGAAAGACTGCGCCGAACGCCTGGCCCGCGAAAAGGCGCTGGCAGTAGCCGGTCAGCGTCCGCACGATGTCGTCCTCGGAGCCGACACAGTAGTTACGGTCGATAATCAACTGCTCGGCAAACCGACCAACACCGCGGACGCCGCCCGCATGTTGCGCCTGCTTTCCGGCCGCAAGCATCAGGTGATCACAGGAGTCTGCCTGGCGTTCAACGAACACATCTCCGTAGCCAGCGAAACGACGCAAGTCACTATGAATGAACTTACGGAGAAGCAGATCGCTGACTACATCGCAAGCGGCGAACCGATGGATAAAGCAGGAGGCTACGCAATTCAAGGCATAGCTTCCCGCTGGATTCCAAGAATAGAAGGAGATTACTTCAACGTGGTGGGATTACCAGTAGCGTTGGTATTTCACATGCTGCGGGAAATGAACTTACGCGCCTCGGTTCTCGATTCTACTGAGCGCTGAGAACCAGGAACTGAGAACTCTGTACTTCAAGCCGCAGGCGGTTTCGGCGTCTCTTTCGGCTTTTCCTCAGGATCTTTCATCGACGACTTGAAATTGCGTATGCCTTCTCCCAGCCCTTTGCCCAAGTCGGCGAACTTGCTCGGCCCAAACAGCAGCAGCGCGATCCCGATAATCAACAGAATGTGCAGCGGCTGAAACAGTCCTTCACCCATAAATCCTCCATCGGGGTTCGCACGCGCCATGGGCGCGGATTCACGCAAATGACCCCAAATTCAATTCTAGGTTAGTGTGGACCCTCAGGTCAAAACCGACTGTGCTTTCCATCACAGGCGGTTGTGAAGTCCGTCACTCCGCCTGATCCTCGCGACGCCCGGTCAAGCGCGCTCGATCAACCCGGCAATAAGCGCCGCGCGCCGCGGCAGTTCCGATATCAGGATGTGCTCATGCGTAGCATGCGCTCCGTCGCCCACACCGCCTAGCCCATCCAGCGTCGGTATCCCGAGTCCCGCTGTGAAATTGCCATCAGAACCGCCGCCAACCGCAGCTTCCCCGAGCTTCCATCCCAACTCGCGCGCGATCGCCGCCGCTTGCCTGTATAGTGCTGCCACTCCGGCAGTGCGCTCCATCGGCGGACGATTGATACCACCTTTAATCTCGACTTTGCATCTGCGATCGAAAGGACGCAGCTTGCGCATCTTCTTGTCGATTCCAGCCGCATCCTTCAGGCGCGCAATCCGTACGTCGATCTGCGCCGCAGCCTCCGCCGGAACCACATTGGTTCGCGACCCGCCGCTCACCACCCCAACATTGACTGTCAATCCCCGCTTCAGATCGGTAAAGCCCGAGACTCTCTCGATCTGCCGCGCCAATTCGCGAATCGCATTCACGCCCTTCTCAAAATCCAGACCAGCGTGCGCCGCCTTGCCAGTGACTTTGAGAAGAAAATCGCCAACCCCTTTGCGTGCAGTCTTTACGGCACCTTCCCGTCCATAAGACGGTTCGAGCACAAGCACCGCGGCGGCTCGCTTCGCCAGCGCCTCGGTGATCGCGCGCGAAGAACTGCTGCCAACTTCCTCGTCCGAAACCAGGAGCACCGTCACAGGTCGCAGCAAGACGCCATGCCAGCCCTCTGCATGCCATTCCTGGAGCGCCGCCAGCGCGTGCAGCATCAACGCAATCCCCGACTTCATATCGAGGACGCCGGGGCCGGTCAGTTTATTACCCGCGACGCGACACGGCATTTTGGCCAGCGTGCCCAGCGGATACACCGTGTCGTAATGGCCAAGCAACAACACCGGCTTGGCGGACCTGCCTCCGAAGTTGACCTGCAGGTGGCTGCCAAAATCCTTCGCGCGATGAAAACGTATCTCCCCGCCAAGCCGCGAAAATTTCTCAGCTACAGCCTCAGCCACGCGATCAACAGCGGCTTTATTATCGCTAGGCGATTCGATTTCGACCAGGTCGCGAATTGTCGAAACCATCTGTTCGCGATGCGCAGTAAAGTAGGCGAGACGTCGCTTGGCTTCGGCGTTCGAGCGGCTTGGGCGACTTTTGGAAGCAGAGCTCACGACGGGTTTGCTGTTGCGGGACTTATTATAGCGGTTGATACGAGTCCCCCGGTTGTGAGGATAAGCGTCAAAATCAGAGAACAAAAGAACTCAGATGTCGAACAGCCCAACGCCAGTTCTAAGCCAAACCGCGCGCCGAACTCGAATACTCCTCTGCTTTTCTCCTCGTCTGCGCCGCATTTTGGGTGCTGGCAGGCACCATGAGCTATCTGTGGGGTAGCAGCCTCGCGGCGGGACTGATCATGATATTTCTCGCGATCGTCTTCGGTATTAGCTCAATTGCGCGTTCGACAAAACCTCAGGCCGCCGCGGAAGAGCCAGCTCCGACCCGCCGCCGACCGGCTTGCGCCGAATGTGGTTCATTTTGGCCGGACTGATTCTCCTTCACGGCGTGGTCGGCATTGTCATCTGTAGGCATTGGCTCCCGCTGATCGACACTTACACATTTCAGCGCGAGGCCTGCAAGAATTTGCTGCGTGGTATCGACCCCTTTGGCGCAACCCAAGCTGACATTTACGGTCCGCGCTATGACTTCTACGGCCCGGGAATGGTCGTCGATGGCCGTGTGCAAGTTGGCTTTCAATATCCACCGCTGACACTCTTCTGGGCCTTGCCCGGCTACCTTCTTGGGAGATGTCAGATATTCCTACATTTTGGCGGTGATGATCTCGGCCGTGATTACTGTTCGCCATGGTTCCGAACTCAGCGGAGCTTGCGCATTGCGGCGCTTCTGCTGTTGAACCCGCTCACTTTTTTCGTAGAAATAATGAGCTGGACTGAACCATTGGTTCTGCTGACTCTGAGCGCAACTTTGTATGCGGCAATTAAAACACGCTGGTGGCTTCCTATTGCTCTCGGCCTTTTTCTAGCTTCCAAACAATACAACGTGCTGGCATTGCCCTTCCTGGCCGGGCTGATTCAACCACTACAATGGAAGTCCTATGCAAAATTGCTGAGCCGTGCAGTGTTGATAGCCGCCGCCACTGTCCTGCCGTTTGCGCTCTGGAATTTTCGTGGCCTCTGGCGCGACGTTGTTTTGTTCCACCTAGCGCAGCCCTTCCGTCCGCAGTCATTGAGCTTTGCCGTGCCTTATCCGATTTTTCTTTTTCTAAAGATCGGCCCGGCTCTCTTGTTGATATTTATCGTGTGGGCAACGATGAAAAGAACACGCAATCCGGCAATGTTCGCGGCCGGTTACGGAGTGTCCTTGCTGCTGTTGTTCTCCACCAGCAAGCAGGCATTCTGCAATTATTATTTCTTGATTGCGCAGGCGTTTTTGCTGGCAGTGGCGGCGCTGCCCAATCTTTCATTACGACCGCGAGCACCAACGATCGCCAAAGGATTCGCGTCTACCTCAAGAGAGAGTACATCTCACATCTAGTGGCCCGTCGCAGAACAATCATTACTCACGGACGATTCGGGTTGCGTGTTTTGGGAAGGCCACGGCTTTCCAGCTTGCTGAAAAACGCGCCTTTGCTTCTGCCTTTGGGTGGCGCAGCGGTTTACCGCTCTTGCACTTGCTTTTGGGTGGCGCAGCGGTTTACCGCTGCGATAAGAGGCCTGTTTTCAATGACGGCTTCAGCCGCTGAGGGCACTGCCGCACACTGCATGAGTTTTTCAGCAATCTGTTTAACCGTGCCACCCTGAACTAATAATGACACGAGCTTTAGCCCCCGAGGGACTCAGGAACTGGTAACGAACTCACCGTGACAGACCACTAGCTCATCCGGCATTCATCAATTTGTCGGTTTGAGCCAGTTTCTCCATCGTGCGCGCCAGAATCTCGTCGGGAAATCCTTTAGCAACAATCGGCAGCAGCAGACCGAGATTCTTATAGAACTGAATGAGCGGCGCGGTGCTTCGTTCATAGGCTTCGAGGCGGATGGCGATGGCTTCCGGCCGGTCATCTTCGCGCTGGAAAAGGCGCCCACCGCAGCGGTCGCATATACCTCCGCCACTCGATGGTCGCTCCGTAACATGGAAAACTGATTTACATTTTTCGCAGGTGCGCCGGCCACTGAGCCGCTGCACAATTTCTGCCACCGGCAACTCGTAGTTGATGACGGCGCTGAGCGTAAGCTGCTCTTTCTCCATCAACTCTTTGAGCGATTCGGCTTGCGCCAGCGTGCGCGGAAATCCGTCGAGGATAAAACCGTCGCAGTGCAGGATGCATTGACTGCGCTCCCGCACCATGTCCCATACCGTCGTGTCCGGCACCAATTCTCCACGACGCATATACTCGAGCGCTGCTTTCATCGCCGGAGATTGCTCGCAGTCCTGCCTCTTGCTGGCGGCTCGAAATACGTCGCCCGTGGACAGATGACAGGCATGCAGACGCCCCGTCAGGAGCTCGGCTTGCGTGCCCTTACCCACACCGGGCGCGCCGAGAAGCACAATTCGCCAGGACTTCTTGCCTTCCGTTGGGGCCACAGAACATTCCCCACTTTCCCCCGAAGGCCCTTGTAACCAGGCGGCACGATCGGTTTTGATGGACGAGTTCATTTCTAATGAAAATACGCCAGGTGGTGCAGTTTGCAGTGATGGTGATCACAAATCATGGCAAGCCATTACCAGGGAAGCAATGGCAATCGCAATCGCAATCGCAATCGCAATGACCAGGAAGCTTCGGCTGCTGCAAAGTAGCAGCCGAGATAACTAGCTGGCGGTCGACTTACAACCGCCTTGACAAGACCTCTCTCCCCAAACGACGCCAACTGCGTGGAGGATGAGCGCGTCTCCCACCGTCAACTTACTAGGATCGACGACAATCTGATAAGCATAATAAACATCTGGGTCGCGCGTGATGCACCACGGTTCGTGGCGGATGATGCCTTCGCAATGCTCGCACGCCGCCTCTGCGTTATAACGGTTGCTATGAAACACGGTAGCCGGATTGCCGTCGGACATGAGTAATTCCTTATCTCGGGGTCACACCATCAAATCTTGCTAGCAACTAAGTCGCCGCCCTCTTCTGGATAACTCCTTAGAGCTCCTTGTATGAGCGCATCTTAGTACGGTTTTGAAAAGTCTGGGTGTAACTGAGGTCACATGAAGTTGTGATCTTCATCACGGGGAACTCTAGGGCGCATTGACTTGCGCCCGAAGTCTGTCGGGGAATGAAATGCGGGGCCACGATGCTGATCAAACTACGAATACGTGATTCCTAAGCGGTGCCCCAAATCTCGCCCAGCACTCGCTCGAAGTTCCCGCCTAGAACCTTCTCGATCACCGCGGATGGCTGGCCGCGTTTGCCAAGTTCGACCGCGATGATTTCCATGTGATCCGGTCCGTTGAGGTCGGGGACGTAGGGATAACGGTCTTCGCCGGGAGCGCCGATGCCAAGCTTCTTGCGCCGCGCAATGTCCTCATCGAAGGCCGCTTTCTGTTCGGCCGTGAGGACCGTCTTCTGGATGGAGCCGTCCGAGCCTATTCCGACATGATCGGCCCCACAAACATTAATCGCATGCACGATGTGATCGAGCACATGTTCGCGCGTGGGCACAGTGGGCGAAGCGACGACATAGGGCATGAGATAAACGCCGAAATAACCACCGCGATCGGCTAGCGATTTAAGAATTTCATCGGGCTTATTGCGCGGGTGAGCATAAACAGCGGCGCATCCAGCATGTGTGATGAGCACCGGTTTGGTGGATTGGGCGATGCCTTCGGAGGTTGTGCGATATCCGCTGTGGCTGAGGTCGACCGCAACTCCAAGATCATTCATTTTCTTGACAGCGGCGATTCCGGCTTTGCTCAGCCCTGCGTTGCCGGGTTCGAGGCATCCATCGCCGAAGATGCTGCGATTGTTGTAGGTGAGCTGCATGATACGTACGCCTAATTGGCGAAATGTCTCGATGCGCTCCGGCTTTTCTTCAAGGAACGCGGTGTATTGGAATCCGGGAAGGATGCCGATTTTATTTTCGCGCTTGGCGCGTGCAATGTCGGAATAACGGCGCACGATGAGGAAGATTTCAGGATGCTCGTCGACCAGTTTTTCGACGGCGGCAATGTTGCTTACCGTCCCTTCGAAGGTTTGGTCCGAAATGGTGAAATTGATGGCGGTGATGCCCGATTGCTGCACTGCTCGCAGGATTTCGGGCTGCGGGGGCGCGTCCATGTCGATGAGAGGGCCGCAGAGGGAATCGATAACAATGGCATTCTTGTAGAGAGCGGCGATGGCGGGCGGCGCCTCGTCGGCCGAGTTGCTCAGCGGGAGAGCGAGCAGGCGTGGTGATAGCCACGCTGCCGCCGACATTTTGAGAATTGTCCGATTAAAATCGCGACGATGCACGGGATCAGCTCCTGCGCGATTTTATCGCATCCGTGAGGCGCGTTCCCGCTAATTGGCGTCCCAGTTAGAAGGAAGATTCACATAGGAACGGTCAAGCTCGGCGACCGACCCGCAGCCGAGTAGTCGCATTGTGCGGTCCAGGTCAGCGAGCAGAATTTCGATGGCACGATTGATTCCGGCTTCTCCAGCAGCAGCGAGACCGTAGGCATAGGCGCGTCCGCAAAGTACGGCGCGCGCGCCCAGGCAAAGCGCTTTGATGATGTCGGAGCCGCGGCGAATGCCCCCGTCCATCAAAACCTCGGTTTGCCCACCCACCGCCGCAGCGATCTCCGGCAGCACTCGCAAGGAAGACGGAACGCAATCAAGCTGTCGTCCACCATGATTGGAAACCACAATCGCGGCGGCCCCTTCATCGACGGCGCGGCGCGCATCGTCTGGAGTGAGAATGCCTTTCACGATGATCGGGCCGGGCCACACTTTGCGAATCCATGCGAGATCGCTCCATGTAACTGTGGATTCGGCGAGGGCGGCTGCGACGTCGATGAGCTTCATCGGACCTTTGCCGGGAATCACGACATTGGGGAGCGCAGGCAAACCACCATCCAGCAGGAAAGCTATCAGCCAGCGCGGATGCGAAAGGATGTGCGGAAGGAACGGGATTTTGTCGAAGGGACCTCCGCTGACGAGTTCTCGCATTCCGTTGCGATAATCGCGCTCGCGAATTCCCGAGACAGCGGTATCGACAGTTACGGCGAGCGCGCCAAATCCGGCAACACGCGCGCGTTCCAGCGTAGATTCGGCAGCTTCGCGTCCACCCATTAGATACAGCTGATAGAAGACTGGCCCGGTCGATGCGGCTTTCACGTCTTCGAGCTTATATCCGGAGATAGTGGAAAGAATGTAGGCGGTGCCAGCGTTACCGGCGGCGCGCGCCGCTGCTACTTCACCCGCCGGATGCATCATGCGGCTGTAGCCGACGGGCGCGAGCATAAAAGGCAGCGCGAGGTCGAAGCCGAGAACACGCGTACGGAAGTTACAGTCGGCGAATGCGACCGCATGACGAGGCCGGAAAGTGACATCCTCAAAGACGCGGCAATTTTCACGCAGCGTAACTTCGCCCTCTGCTCCTCCATCCAGATAATCAAAGACGGCTGGAGGAGTGCGTCGGAAAGCAAGCTCGCGCAAATCTGCAATGTTAACTACGCGGGGCGAGGCGACGGAGCGCGAGAATTGAGTCATCCGTGATGCCTGGGAAGAACATTAGTAAACGCAGGTCGATAGTAACACCGTTGAAAACTGCAAGGATTAGAGAATTTCGCGGCTGCTGGAGATGCGTTGCAAAGATAAAGATAAAGATAAAGATAATGACAAAATGCAGGCGCCGGTTTATGAGGGCTGAGCTAAACGCCGCCCCAGTGTTTCACTGTCCAATTCCCCCTCCCAGCGCGCCAGGACGATCGTTGCCACTCCGTTCCCAATCATATTTACCAATGCTCTGAACATACTCAGGAAGCGATCGATTCCAAGGATCAACGCCATGCCAGCCACTGGGATCGTCGGAATCACCGAAAGCGTCGCTACCAGCGCGATGAACGATGCGCCTTGCACGCCGCTGGCGCCCTTGGAAGTAAGTACCGCTACCGACAGAATGGTAAGTTGCTGCACTAGAGTTAGATGGGTATTAGTGGCCTGCGCCACGAATAGAGCGGCCATCGTCATGTATAGGCTGGTTCCATCAGTGTTGAAGGTGAATCCGGTGGGGACAATCAGTCCCACCAGAGGTTTGGAGCAGCCAAGTCTCTCGAGCTTGGCCATCAAAGTCGGAATCGCGATCTCTGACGAACTTACAGCTAACACCAAGAGGATTTCTTCCTTGATATACGCAAGGAAGCGGAAAATGTTGAAGCGGGCTGCCCAAGCTATGGCGCCGAGCACGAGTATGACGAAGAGCGTCGAAGTGAGCCAAAACGCTCCGATCAACTTGGCGAGTGGCCCAAGCGAAGCCAGGCCAAACTTGCCCACCGTATAAGCCATCGCGCCGAAAGCACCGACAGGCGCGAAGATCATCAAAATGCTTACGACTCGAAACACCACATTAGTAAGGGAATCGATCAGCTCGACCAGCGGTTTCGCTCGTGCCCCGGCGGCCGACAACGCGAAGCCGAAAAGCAATGATACAAAGACTACTTCGAGAATATCTCCTTTGGCGAATGCGTCGACGACCGTCGTGGGAATGATGTGCATCAGAAATTCTGTGACGTTCTGTGCTTTCGCCTGACCGGCATAATCGGCCACCGATTTGGCATCCAGCGTGGCGACGTTGACGTTGAAGCCGCTTCCCGGGTGCACGACATTGCCGACGACGAGCCCGATCAGCAGCGCCAACGTGGAAACGACTTCGAAGTAAAGGAGCGCGAGTCCGCCGACGCGGCCGACCTTTTTCAGGTTCTCCATCCCAGCGATTCCGGTGACCACGGTGCAGAATATGATCAGCGTAATGATCATCGTGATCATGCGGATGAACGCATCGCCCAGCGGCTTCATCGAAATCGCGCGAGCCGGATCGACGTAGCCCAGCACAATCGCCAGTGCCATCGCCACCAGCACCTGCACCCAGAGAACGCGATAGAAAGGCGTCTTGCGGGATGCGGGCGCGGCATTGGCAGACACGGGTTGCGCAGGTGTAAGCGTCTCCGTCATTTTGTCGCTTATCTCGCCGGCCCGGGTTCGAGCAAGCGCACCAGCCATGGAATGATGACTTCTTTGAAAATGAGAGGATCCGGCCACACACCAACCTGCCGTCCCAAATGGCCGCCCATTGGATTGATCCAGCCGGTCTTCGGCACATCGCCCTTGCTCAGCAGCAAGTAGATGTCTGAGATCGGAACCTGCGTATCTTTGACACCCGCGAGAATAAGCATCGGAGCCATCGGCTTGCCCAGCAGACCTTGTTTGACGAGCGACATCTTCGGCAACTCTTCGGCTAGCTCGTCGATGGTGTGCACGTTGTCGAAAATTGCCATCAGCGCCGGAACCTGATCAAAAAGATATTCGCGATTACCGATCAAAGAATTCATCAGAAAATCTTTTTGAAAAAAGGTATCGACGGGCGGCGACTGAGCACTCGCTCCCTTCAAGCGGGCGCGCTCGACAATGGCCATTTTGGTCGCCCAATATGCTCCCCAACTGACGCCGTGCATGGCCACGCGATTCTTGTCGATCTCCGGACGCGTAGCGATGTAATCGAGCACGCGAGAAAGCATGCGGTCCGCGTTCTCACTGACTTTGATCGGATTCTGCCCAGTCCCCGGGCCATCGACGGCCAGGTAGCCAACACCGAAGGGCAGAATCGCGCTGAAACTCTCAGTCAAATCTTCCTTGCGACTGTCCAATCCATTCACCGCGAGCACGAGCGGCACCGGGCTACTCGTATTCTTTGGCAGGCGCAGGTAGGCGATGATCTCTTTCCCTTCAAACGGAATCTTCACGATCTCCATCGGCGGATCGAAAAAACGAGCGTGGGCGCGAAAAGCCTCGAGCGCTTTTTCGTATGACCGTTGCTTGCCGGGAGAGGCTGGAATCGGCCAGCGTCCAAACGAATAAAGCCGCCAGGCGCGGATATAGTCGGCGTTTGCTTTCGCCGGGTCAGTCTTCTCCAGCGCCTTGGCTTCATTCATGTAGCGATCGGCGACTCTCATGAACGCCGCCGCCCACTCATCTTTATCGCGCGTGTGAACGGAGTTAAGCGCTTCCCGTACGTCGCCAGCGTCAAGGCCGATGAGAGGATACTGTCCGACTTCAGCGCGGTGAATGGCTTCCGCCTTAATCTCTTCAATGGTGCGCTCGGCGTGCTCCTGCGAAAACGACGGGGTACTCGTGGTGATGATAAGAGCGAGAAAAACGGCCAATGACAAGGTGAATGGGGCGAACTGGCAATAACGTTCTAAGGATGCGGACACTGAATTAAATTCCTTTCGGATTGAAATCAAGATGGGGCCGGAGGAGACATCTCCGACCCCTATCTGCGACGCTTGAGGCAATCAGAACGACAGCTTCAAGCCCAGTTGAACCGATCGTGGGCCTCCCGAACCCACGGCCGGGTTGGCGGCCGCTATATCGGGAGTAGCGCACCCGCATCCGAATCCCGGCGCGGAGGGATCATTAAAGCCGAAACCATTCTGTCCGCCATACGGATTGGCGAAGTTGGGATGGTTGAAAATGTTGAAGAACTCCGCCCGGAACTGGGCGCGGAAGCGTTCGCTAAAGTGCCAGTTCTTGGCTACGGAGAAATCCAGGTTGCGGAATCCTGAATCGGGGAAGATGTTGCGCCCCATGGTGCCGAAGGTTCCGAGCGCCGGAGGAATCATTACAGAGTTGCCTTGGGCGTAGCAGCCGAACAGATTGACTGCGGCGGTTGCTGCGCCCGGTGTTCCACCGTCCACCGCGAGAGCCTTGTTAGTGCAGGCTGACGGCAAGCCGCCGGGTGATCCTACTGTGTACTTCGGAGTTCCATTTGGCCCGGACTTGAAGTCATTAGGGTTGCCGAAGAAATCCCATCGAATGGGGCTGTTCGCGGGAGGACTGACGGGCAGCGCGCCTATACCAGCAGCGTCGGTTCCCTCATCCATGGCGCCCCAATATTGAGGGCTTTGCAATGTAACAATCGAGTTAAGTTCCCAACCTTCGAGGCTCTGCCCGTACCCTTTCTTGCCGGGGATGGCGTAGGTTACTGAAAGCGTGAAGCGTTGCCGAACATCGAAATCGCTGTTGGCATAATCAGCGCCGGGATTGTGAGCGTTCTGCGGCAGTCCTGATCCGTAGCCGAAATCCCAGTTGGCGCTGACGTCATCGAGAGAATGCGAATAGGTGTAGCCGGCCACCATCGACAGCCCGTGATAGTTGCGCGAGTTTAGCGTAACTTGCAGGCCATTGTAATTGGAGCGGTAAACGTTACCCATCTGGAAGATGTTGCTCAGGTAGGGGAACTGATTAACGAAGGGTTCATTGGTCGTTTCACCTCCGTTGGCGTTGGCGAAACAGTTGTTGTAGAGCGGGGCGCTCTGCAGGCAGAGAGTAAGCTCCCCTCCTGGGCCGGTTCCCCAGCCCGAGCCCACCGGCGGCTGGTTGATGTCGCGAATGCCGACTAGATTCTCACCGTGGTTGCCAACGTAAGCGAGTTCCAAGGTAAGATTAGGATTAAACGCATGTTGCACGCTGAGGGTCCAGTTCCAGACATAGGGCGTGGTCAAATTGCGGTCCACGGTCATGACCGGGCAAGGATTCGGCGGGGTGCAGTCAAGCGTGCTGTTGAAAACCGGTGTATTATCCCAAGTCACTGCCGTACTGAACGGGTTTTCGTTAAGAAAATTCTTGGTGAGGACGTTTCCCGTTTGGATCGTACCGCCCGGGTCGATCGGGCCGCCCGAATACAGACCCCCAGTCGGGACGCTGCCTGGACCAAACGCGTTATTGAAAGCGATGAAGGATTGCCAGTTCACAGTTTCGTAAACCAGGCCGCCGCCGCCGCGGATCACCGTATTTCCTTTGCCGTTAGTATCCCAGGCGAACCCGAAGCGCGGCGCGAAGTTCGTGTGATCCGGTTGATAAAGGCTCGAGATTGGATGCGTACCCGTCTTCACCTGCACCAGGCCGAAGTTCGGGTCAAAGTTGCCGAGAAGGTTGTGAGCTTCCTGCAGGACCGTGCTGTACTCGTAGCGCACTCCCAAATTCAGAGTCAGGTTCTTGGTGGCCCGCCAGTCATCCTGGATGAATGCGCCATAGGCCCAGTTATGGAGTTGCAATGTCGGATTTCCAACCTCCAAGGTCGACTTAAAGGGCAAGCCCGCAAAAAAGTCCTCGAGCGGAGTTGAAGGTAGAGGTACGCCGCTGGGAGGCGGTCCAGGGCTCAACACACCGCCGAGAAAGTTGATACTGCCTCGCGCGTTCCCGTACGCGGCGTTTCTTACGTTGTTGTAATGCACCTCGCCGCCGAACTTGATCGCGTGTTTGCCTGCAGTGTAGGAAACGTGATCGATGATTTGAGTGATGGAATCGGGTCCCTGAAACTTCGGCCACTTAAACGCGCCAAGCGTGGTGAAATAGCCGCCGAACCCAATGCGTGGCAATCCACCGGTGTACGGTCCTGATACGCCAGTGTCGAGCCCGTAACTAGTTGCAGGCGTGTTGAGATCGCCGGGCAAGGTCGGTTGGTAGAGCCGGTTATACCCGACGCGCAGCTCATTAACCCAGCGTGTACTCGGAGTCCACGCCCAGTTTCCTCCCACTACCTGGGCTCGCGTATGAATGTCTGATCGCCAGCGTGATTGCAGTTCAGAAAAGTCTTCGACCGTACCGGTGTTGTTGCCGAAGAAATACATTCCGCTAATGTGGCTGTTCGGAGTGACGTTGGCGTCGATTTTGCCGATCCCGTTGTGCACGGTTACGTCATTGGCGAAACCATTCGGGATATTGATGTTCGGATTGTCATTTGTCGGGAAGCCGGTTCCGTTACAAGTGACCGTCCCGCCGGAGAGCGCACAACCGGCGATGTTCAAGCTGGCAGCACTGACTGTAATTCCTCCCGCCTGCAGGTCCGCGATTACATCGGGGATACTGTTAGCGCAGTCACCCGTTGCGAGGAATACGCAGTTACTCGCGGCAGGCATTGAAACCATGGACGGGCTGGTGACTCCGCCATAGGAGTTTCCTACGTCATAGAGCTGGCCTTCGTAGGCGCCGAAGAAAAAGACCTTGTCTTTTACAATCGCCCCGCCCACGCTGCCGCCGAATTGTTCCAGCGTTCTTTGCAATTTACCGGCGGGTGGGGTGTTGAAAAAATTCCGCGCGTCAAATATGTCCCCGTCGCGGCCGAACGCGAACGCCGTGCCGTGAATCTGATTGGTACCTGACTTGAGGCCGACGTTCACTACCGCGCCCGGCTTCCAGCCGAATTCGGCCGGGGCGAGCTCTTCTACGTTGAATTCCTGGATCGAATCGATCGGCAAAATGGTCGCCGAATCGCCCGCGATGCCGGCGCCATTGATGATGGCTTGCCCGGAGTAGGGTTCGCTGTTAAACAATCCTTCGACGAAATAGGCATTGTCTTCGGCGCGCAGGCCATTCGTACTGGTAGTTGAGAATCCTCCGCCGGGATAGCGAATCACGCCGGGGCGAAGTTGCAGCAAGTTTTCATAGTTGCGGCCGTTCAACGGAAGATCGTTGATCTCGGCATTGCTCAAAGTGCCGCCCAAGGTGGCGGACGTACTGTTGACGAGCGGAACCTCGTCGGTAACTACTATCGTCTCGGAAACTTGGCCAGCCGGCAAAGCGAGATCGACCCGCACATCCTGCGCAACTTCCACGGCGATGTTTGGGCGTTCCACACTCTTGAACCCCTTGGCTTCGGCCCGCACTTTGTAAATGCCGGGCTGGAGTTCCGGAGCGACGTACTCGCCAGAAGCGTCAGTGGTGAAAGTGCGGGCAGTGCCGCGCTGCACGTCGGTGACAGTAACGGTCGCCCCAGCTACAGACGCCCCGGATTGATCGCTGATGCTACCCAGAATGCGGCCCGATGTGGTTTGCGAAATGAGCGGAATCGCTAGGGCGAGCACCAGGCAGACCACGCCCATAACCCGAATGCCATTCGACGGAGAATGCATTACGACCTCCACATCCTCAAAGAGGATGGATAATTTTTGGCCGGACAGTTCGCGACCGCTTTCGGAGCGATAAGGAAGTTCGCGATTTGAAGATATAGCCTTGACGTGGCCTACCCGTCAAGTAGTATTGTGGTCCGACCACAAACAAGTTCGCCTCCGAGCGAGCTGCGGCTGTGAAGTGACGATTGGGTATCATCCAACCGATTATGATCCGGCCGATGAAGAGGAAGAATCTGGAATGGCAATAGCAACTGTCAATCCCGCGACCGGCAAAGTGCTCAAGACGTTCGAGCCGCTCACTGCGGCGGAGATTGAGGAGAAGTTACAGCGCGCAGCGTCGGCATATTCGAAACATCGGCGCACGTCATTTGCCGATCGCGCCAGCAAAATGATGCGCGCCGCCGAGATCTTGGAAAAAGAGAAGGATGAGTGCGCCCACTTGATGACCTTGGAGATGGGCAAACCATTAAAAGCGGCTGTAGCCGAGGCGTTGAAATGCGCCACGGGCTGCCGCTACTACGCGGAAAATGCCGAGAAATTTCTCGCCGATGAAGTGATCGAGACCGGCGCGAAGAAGAGCTTTGTTCGCTATCTGCCGATTGGGCCGATCCTCGCCATCATGCCCTGGAACTTTCCTTTTTGGCAGGTGTTTCGCTTCGTTGCGCCGGCCCTGATGGCAGGTAACGTAGGGTTGCTGAAGCATGCTTCGAACGTTCCGCAATGTGCGCTCAAGATTGAAGATATTGTGCGCCGCGCCGGCTTTGCTGAAGGCGTGTTCCAGACGCTGCTGATCGGCTCCGGCCCGGTCGATAGCATCTTGAACGATTCGCGAGTCGTCGCCGCTACGCTCACCGGCAGCGAGCAGGCCGGAATTCAAGTTGGAGTTTCTGCGGCGAAACGCATCAAGAAAGTGGTGCTGGAATTGGGCGGCAGCGATCCCTTTATCGTGATGCCGAGCGCCGACCTCGACGCGGCCGTGGCCACCGCAGTCGACGCCCGCGTCCAGAACAACGGTCAGTCCTGCATCGCCGCCAAGCGATTCATCGTGTCCGAGAAGATTGCCGATGAGTTCCAACGTAGGTTCGTGAAACGCATGAGCGAGTTGCGCGTGGGCGATCCGTTTGACGAAAACACTCAACTCGGCCCCCTGTCGAGCGCTGATGCGGTCGCTTCGCTCGACGCCGACGTGCAAAAAACAGTGGCGGCGGGCGCGCGCGTCCTCACCGGCGGCCATCCTCTCGATCGTCCCGGCGCCTTCTACGCGCCGACCGTGCTGACCGACATTCCCAAAGCTTCGCCCGCTTACAAAGAAGAATTTTTCGGCCCCGTGGCCTCAATTTTTCGCGTGAAGGATATCGATCAGGCGATCCACATCGCCAATGACATTCGCTTCGGGTTGGGCGCCAGCGCCTGGACCAACGATCCGGTCGAGACCGAGAGATTCATCAATGAACTCGATGCCGGTATGGTCTTTCTCAACAAGATGGTGGCCTCCGACCCGCGCCTGCCGTTCGGCGGAGTAAAGTATTCCGGTCATGGCCGCGAACTGGCCGAGCACGGTATTCGCGAATTTGTGAACATCAAGACAGTTTGGATTCAGTAATCGTGCAAGTTGCATGGTCATGGTATAGTGGTTGGACCACTATACCGATATGGAAAACGTCTTAGCTCTTGTTGAGGCTCGAATGAGCAACCCACCGGCCGCGCCTTTGGCCGCCAAGCCGATGTATCGGGCAGTCAAGACCTCCCGCCTGTATGAGCAGATCGTGCAGCAGGTGGAAGACTCGATTCTCAAGGGCCAGCTCAAGCCTGGGGATCAATTGCCGGCGGAGCGCGATCTTGCTCAACGCTTCGGAGTCAGCCGTACCGCGGTACGCGAAGCCGTCAAGACTCTCCGCGAAAAAGGGCTGGTCGAGGCCTACTCCGGACGCGGCACATTTGTGACCAACGGCACTTCGCAGGCCACTCGACAATCGCTCGATCTCATGATCCGTGTCAATCAGCAGGAAGGGTCAGCGAATCTCGCCGAGTTAAGGCTGGTTCTCGAACCCGACATAGCCGGCTTGGCCGCTGGCCGAATTGAGGAACAACTGCTGACCACGATGCGCGAGGCGGTCGCCGAAATGGATCGCAACCTGCGTGACCCCGACGGATATGTGGAAGCCGATCTCGATTTCCATCTGGCGCTGGCGGAGGCGGTTGGCAATCCGCTGATTCTCTCTCTCCTCGATTCCATTGTCGGCCTCTTACGCGAACAGCGCAGCCGCATTTTTAATGTTGAGGGAGGTCCGCAGCGCGGGCAATACCATCACAAGCGTATTCTGGCGGCCATCGAGCAACGCGATTCTGATGCGGCGCGCGAGGCCATGCGCGCTCACCTGCAGCAGGTGCTCGAGGATTCATCTTCTTCTCCGGCAAAGAAAAGCTCCCGCAGCTCGCGCGTCAAGCCGCATTCATAAAAAAGGAATCGTTCTATGGCGAAACTTGGATTCATCGGCCTCGGCGTCATGGGCGGCAACATGGTGGCCCGGCTGCTCGAAAAAGGGCATAGCGTGACCGGCTACAACCGGACGCGCTCGAAGGCGCAGTGGCTGATCGACAAAGGGATGAAGTTTGCCGACTCTCCGAAGGCAGTAGCGACGGCGTCGGATGTCACATTCACGATGGTAACGAACGCCGCAGCGCTCGCGGCCGTGACCGACGGGCCCGGTGGATTGCTCGCTGGCATCGGCGCCGGTAAATACCACATCGACATGAGCACGGTCAGCCCCGACGTGAGTCGCGCTCTGGCGGCGAAAATTCGCGAAAAAGGCGCCGAGATGGTCGACGCTCCCGTCTCCGGCAGCGTCATCACTTTGCAACAGGGCAAGCTCTCGGTAATGGTCGGAGGGCGCAAGGAAACCTTCGAGCATCTGAAGTCTTTACTGCAGGACATTGGCCCCAAAGTCACCTACGTCGGCGACAACGGCGTGGCGCTGTCAATGAAGATCGCGTTGAACCTGCAGCTGGCGGTGCAGATGCTCGCCTTTTCCGAGGGCGTACTGCTCGCCGAAAAGAGTGGCATTTCGCGCGAAGTCGCAGTCGACGTGATGGTCCACAGCGCTATTGCCTCACCGATGGTCGTTTATCGTGGCCCCTTTGTGTTGCAGCAACCGGAGGAAGCATGGTTCGACGTAAACATGATGCAGAAGGACATGCTTTTGGCGATGGAGTTGGGCCGCAAGCTCAATGTGCCACTTCCAACAACCGCCGTCAGCAACGAGTTTCTGACTGCCGCGCGCGGCATGGGTTGGGAAAAACTTGACTTCGCCGTCGTCTTCGATGTTCTCGCACGCATGTCGGGAATTCAGAAATAAAATTGTGAGTTAGAGAAGAGAGTCAATAGAGTCAAAATGACAACCGCCGCACAGCCGCAAGAAGCTTCTGAGAAAGTCGAGTTGTGGCTGCGCATGTATCGGCAGATGATGGCGATCCGCCAATTTGAGGCCCAGGTCAACGAACTCTACACGCGCGCGCTCATGCCCGGCCTCGCCCATCTCTACATCGGCGAAGAAGCGATCGCTGTCGGCGTCTGCGAAGCGCTCGAACGCACCGATTACATCACCAGCACCCATCGCGGTCACGGCCATTGCCTGGCGAAAGGCGCTTCGCCCGATCGCATGTTCGCCGAGCTACTCGGCAAAAAGGCCGGCTACTGCAAAGGCAAAGGCGGTTCCATGCACATTGCCGACCCCGCCACAGGCAATCTCGGCGCGAATGCCATCGTCTGCGGCAGCGCCGGCATCGCCACCGGAGCTGCGTTTTCGGCGCGCTATCTCGGCGACAACCGCGTGTCCGTGTGTTTCTTCGGAGAAGGCGCCCTCGGCCAGGGCGTGCTCTACGAAGAAATGAATCTCGCTCAACTCTTCAAACTCCCCGTAATTTACGTCTGCGAGAACAATCTCTATACCGAATACACGCACTACTCGGAATGCGTCGCCGGAGATATCGCAGCCCGCGCCACCTCCTTCGGCCTCGAAGCCGCCACCGTGGATGGCCAGGATGTGCTCTCCGTCTATAACACCGCCAAGCGATTGGTGGATCGTGCAAGGCGCGGTGACGGTCCCGCATTCTTGCTCTGCAATACCTATCGCTATCACGGACATCACGTAGGCGACATCAATCGCGAGTATTACCGCTCCAAGCAGGAAGAACAACTCTGGAAAACGGAACGCGACCCGATCGCAAATTTTGGGAAGTGGCTGGTCGAGCAAAATCTTGCCGACGCTCCGGCGCTTGCTCGCGTTGAGACTGAGCTTGAGGCCGAGATGAAAAAGGCAGTCGAATTCGCCGTCGCCGCGCCCTATCCATCTGCGGACGAAGTGGACGAGGACGTCTATGCCTGAGTCGCCCATTCACGCTGCAACTGAAACTGAAAAAGACCGCGTACTGACCTTCGCGCAGGCAATCCGCGAGGCGCTTGCCGAAGAGATGCGTCGCGACAAGACGGTCTGCATCATGGGCGAGGACGTCGCGGAAGCGGGCACGCCGTTCAAAGTTCTTTCTGGATTGCTCGAAGAATTCGGCAAAGAGCGCGTGCTCGACACGCCGATTTCAGAAGCCGGCTTTACCGGCTTAGCTGTCGGCGCGGCGATGACTGGTATGCGTCCGGTGGTCGACATCATGTTCGGCGACTTCGTCACCTTGACCATGGACCAGATGGTTAACCAGGCCGCAAAAGTCCACTATATGTCCGGCGGAAAGTGGAAAGTGCCCATGGTGATGCGCACCACCATGGGAGCAACCCGCCGCTCCGCCGCGCAACACTCACAATCGCTGCACGCATGGTTCTGCCATGTTCCAGGATTGAAAGTAGTTTTGCCTTCGACACCCTACGATGCCAAAGGCTTGCTCAAAGCCGCGATCCGCGACGAAAATCCCGTCGTCTTCTTCGAAGACAAGATGATGTACAAACTCAAAGGCTCGGTGCCCGCCGAAGATTACATCGTCCCGCTCGGCGTCGCCGACATAAAACGTATAGGCGAGGACATCACCTTCGTCGCCACCAGCAGCATGGTGCAGGTAGCACTCGGCGCAGCCACGATGCTCGAAGAAATCGGAATCAGCGCCGAAGTGGTTGATCCGCGCACCCTGTGGCCGCTCGACGAAAAAACTCTGATCGAGTCGGCCAAAAAAACTTCGCGGGCGATCGTTCTCGACGAAGGTTACGAACGCTATGGTGTCACCGCCGAACTTGCCTCAGTGATCGCCACCGGAGCATTCTACGATCTCGACGCTCCAGTAAAACGCATGGGCGCGATGCATGTTCCAATTCCGTTTTCGCCGCCATTGGAAGATGTAACCGTGCCCACCGAACAAACCGTATTCGAAGCCGCTCGCGCAATGTGCGGACGGTAGCGCCGGCGTCTCGTCGGCTTCAAACAAATTAAGGAGACATTATGGCTCTACCAACTTACGGAACGATGGCGGTGGATTGGGAAAATCGGATCGACTTCGATCGCCTGCGCCGCGAGCGTTTAGCTCGCGCCAAAGATCTCCTGAAAAAGTCCGAGATGGGTTCGCTGTTGTGCTTCGACATGAATAACGTCCGCTATCTCACCG
This sequence comes from uncultured Acidobacteriaceae bacterium, assembly GCA_963822025.1. Lineage (GTDB taxonomy): Bacteria > Acidobacteriota > Terriglobia > Terriglobales > Acidobacteriaceae > Acidiflorens. Next base: position 642,312 of record CAWGFW010000008.1, read on the forward strand.
CGACCCACATCGGCACCTGGGCGCAGGACAAAGCGAATCGCTTCACCCTCCTGCCGCAAAACGACGAGCCGATCTTGTGGGATTTCGGCTCCGCCGCCAAGCACCACCAACTGCATTGCCCATGGCTAGGCGAGCGTTCGCGCGCCGGAATCTCCGTGCTGCGCGGCGCCATGACGCCGGAGATGGGCCGCGCCGAAGATGTCGCCAAAAAAATTCGCATCGAACTCGAAATGCGCGGCCTCCACAAAGAGCCGGTAGGAATCGACATCATCGAATTGCCCGTTCTCTTTGCTCTGCAAAAAGAAGGAATCAAAGTGGTCGACGGCCAAGCGCTGATGTCCGAAGCGCGCCTGATCAAGACGCGCGACGAAATCAGCCTGCTCAACCACTCCGCCATGATGGTCGACGCCGCTTACGACGAACTCTATCGCGCCATGAAGCCCGGCATGAGCGAAAATCAGGCGGTCGGCTTGGTGAGCAAGGTGCTCTATGACATGGGCTCCGAATACGTCGAAGCCGTCAATGCAATCTCAGGCGAACGCTGCAATCCGCATCCCACACGTTTTTTCCGATCGCGTCCTGCGGCCCGGCGATCCCGTTTATTACGACATACTCCACTCTTACATGGGATATCGCACCTGTTACTACCGTTGTTTCACGATCGGCTACGCCTCGCACGCGATGAACGATGCCTACAAGCGATGCCGCGAATATCTCGACGCAGCCATCGAACTGGTGCGCCCAGGCCGCACGACGGCCGAAATCGCATCCGTCTGGCCGAAGGCACAGGAATTCGGCTTCCCCAACGAAGAAGCCTGTTTCGCGCTGCAATACGGTCACGGCATCGGCCTAGCCATTTGGGAAAAGCCCGTTATCAGCCGTCTCGTCTCGCTCGAACATTCCTGCGAGATCAAGCCCGGCATGGTCTTCGCGCTCGAAACTTTCTGGCCGTCGACCGACGGCTGGAGCGCCGCTCGCATCGAGGAAGAAATTGTCGTCACCGAAACCGGCCACGAGGTCATCACGCGTTTCCCGGCGGAAGAGCTTCTGGTCGCGGGCCGGCACTACGTCACCGTCGACGGACCGCTTCCCGCCATCCGCGAAACCGAATCGAAGCCGAGCAAACGCGTACGAGAGATGATCGAGGCAAGCTCAAAGCAAGAGCAGGTCGGCGTAAGCGACTAGTAAGCGCCGCTGTTCCACTAACCAGTCTGGATTCAGGCAGAAAAATTAACTATGGCAATCAGTGTCGTTATGCCCGCGCTTGAAATGGCTCAGGAAACTGGCAAGCTCATTTCATGGCTGAAAAAAGAAGGAGACCCGGTCGCTAAGGGCGAGCCGCTCCTCGAAATCGAAACCGACAAAGCGGTGATGGAAATTGAATCGCCCGGCGAAGGCGTTCTCGCCGGAATCAAGGTGCAGGCCGGCACCGAAGTACCCGTAGGCCAAACGATCGCCTGGATTGTGCGTCCCGGAGAAACTCCTCCCACGGATGAGGTCGTCGCCGCATCGGGAAGGAAAACCACATCGCCCATAACTGTGTCCGCGACTGCGAGCCCAACGGTAACGCCAGCTTCAGCTACCGCGCAATCATCAACTCAGTCCGTGAAAATTTCCCCCAAAGCGAGGCGCTTAGCCGCCGAACGCGGAATCGATCTTGCCAAAGTTCGCGGCTCAGGCCCCGGCGGAGAAATTCTCGCCTCCGACATTCTCGCCGCCGCCGAAGTCAAAAGCCCCGCACCCTCCGCGCCAGCCCACAACGGCAGTGCAATCTCTCGCCTGATGGCCGAACGCACCACGCAGAGCTGGACCACAGTTCCTCACTTCTTTGTCGTGCGCGAAGTAGACGCTTCTGCCCTGAACGCAGTGCGCCAAAAACTCGGCGCAGAAGTAGAAAAGACGAGCGGAGCAAAACTAACCCACACCGATCTCCTCATAGCATTGGTGGCGCATGTGCTTAGCAAGCATTCGCGGTTAAATGCAAGCTGGGCCGCGGAATCAATTCGCGCTAATGCGGACATTAACATCGGAGTGGCGATGGCGGTCGAAGATGGAGTCGTCGCGCCGGTAATTCGCAACGCTGACAAAATCAAGGTCAGCGAGATTGCTCTTCAGCGCCACGATCTGGCGGAACGCGCGAGCAGCGGCAAACTTCGTCCAGCCGATCTAGCGGGCGGCACTTTCACCATCAGCAATCTCGGCATGTTTGGAGTCGATGCCTTCACCGCGATCATCATTCCGCCGCAAGCCGCAATTCTCGCCGTCGGAGCGATCGCCGCTCGAGTCGTGCCGGTCGGCGTAGGTTCTGACGCTCAACCCGCCATTCGTCCCATGATGACGCTAACGCTTTCGAGCGATCATCGAGTGGTTGACGGCGCGCGAGCGGCAGAATTCATGCGCGACCTGGTCGACGCCATCAGCCGCCCACAGCCACATTTAGAGCGTCTCTGAAGGGCAGAGCGCACGAACAATCAGCTCCCGGCTAGCGTAAGCATCCGCGCAACAGGCGCAATGCGTTATCCCGATAAACCTTTCGTAGAACGTTATCGGGAAGATATAACCCGTAAATATTCCAGCGTCCCTGGCGCGACGCATGCGACGGATATGCGAAATATTCGTCAGCGGTTTCGAGGAAACGAAAATGCAGCCGGTACATCTCGATCGTAGGAACCAGATCAGTCCCAAACAAAATCCGATCAGCATGCTTCACAAAAAAATTGCGCGCCGTATAGGGTTGGCGCCCCAGTTCAGCGGTCCGCGCGCTCATGTCAACCAAAACGTTGGGATACGTTGAAAGCAGTTGGTCGAGATAACCCAGGTTCTCGGGCTTCTCCGCCATGTGCGCCGCAACGAAAGTGGTTTGAGGATGCCGCGCAAACACACGATCGCGCTGCTCCAGCAACTCATCCTTGCTGTAATGCGATCCGTGGAAGCCCCAATCCGGATGCGCAGCCAATTCTTCATAGCGTTCATTGAACCGATCAATCGGAAGAAAAAACGCATCCGGATCGGCAATGTGAAACATGACCGGGATGCTGAGTTTCGCGGCTTCGTCGAACAGAGGCCCCAACCTCGCATCGTCAATTCGTAACAATTCTCCATCGGCATCGCGCAGTTGTAGACCAAGATCTTTCCAGATTTTGAGGCCGCAAGCGCCCGCTTCAACAAAGCTCCGCAAATCCTCAACCGCTCGGTCGAAGAAACCGGGAGAGTGGAGGCCACTCCAGTCCATCCACGCGATTGTCGAGAAACGCTCCGGCGCAAAAGTGTGGAAACGCCGCATGATGGCTCGCGCTTCGTCTCCCACTCTCATCGTGATGTTCACAGTTCTCTCAATTCCACATGCATCCATGATTCGAACAACATCAGCCGGGTCCTGCGCGTCGAGGTGATTGTGGAAGTCAATCGCCGGAAACTTCGCCCTCGATACTTCATGCACTGGAGTAACCAGCATCGACCGGGGTTGAAAATTACTGAGCGGAAGATCAACATCTGCCTTAGCCGAAACCATCGCTATGAATTTGTCTGTTTCCGTCATCTACCGTTCCTCTCTATTTCACTCCGACAGTTCACTGCGAACAACCCAGGCTCGAAGCGTTGAATCTCATAACGTCTGCCTTCTAAACGGGCGTGGTAGGCTTGATCCGTCGCCGATGAATCAATTCAGCCGAACTAGTCGCAACCGAAATAATAGCCGAACTGTCCATGGCCGGTTTTCTGTGAAATCTTTTCTGCTCCTTGCATTTCTCGCATTCGTCATAAGTGCTGTGGCCCCGGCCTATTCTCAGACAGCAGCGTTATCCCCTTCGCTTCTCACTATCGATCCGGGACAAGCAGTTGCCGAGAGTGACGGAACCAAGCTTTCACTCGCAAACTCTGCACTTTTAGTCGAATGGACCACGGAGAACGGCAAATTTAAGTTCACGAAGCTCGACGATCTGCTCGCGAAACAATCTCCGGTGGTCCCGGATGAAGCGTTCGTCATTTACTTCAACGACGGGCGCCAACTTCCAGCCTCACAAATGTCAATTGCGTCTAAGGCCATCGTGGAAGAACTCCCTACGAATCCGAATGCCTCCAGGCTCTCCGAAAGAATCAGCGGCAAGAAAATTACGGTCGGCTTACAGTCGCCCTCCGAAAATATCCGCGTGACATGGACTGGAATCCTTCGTGACGGTTCAAATTATCTGCGGCAGGAAATTACGGTACACGCGTTGGGCCAGGATGTCCCAATTTCCGAAATCCGCTTGATAGAGTGGAAACTGCCTGGGGCGAAAGTTGTTGGGACCGTGATGGGTTCTCCAGTCGTTAGCAATAGTATTTTCGCAGGCTTCGAGCATCCGCTTTCAAAATGTGCAGTCTCCGATGGTATCGCGACGTGCTCGCTTTCGCGCAAGCTTCCTCTGCCTGCGGACCACGAAGTGAAGTATTCATCGGTGATTGGTGTAACGCCACCGTCCCAACTCCGCCGCGGCTTCCTCAACTACGTGGAGCGTGAACGCGCGCATCCCTACCGCACCTTTCTGCATTACAACTCGTGGTACGACCTCGGATATTTCGGCAAGTTCGATCAAGCTGGCGCACTCGATCGAATCAATGTATTCGGAACCGAGTTAAACAAACAGCGTGGCGTCACGCTCGATTCGTTTCTCTTCGACGACGGATGGGATGATCCGAAGACGCTCTGGCGATTCAACTCCGGCTTCCCAGACGGATTCACTCCCGTAAAGGAGGCGACCGCCAAATACGGCGCCGCGCCTGGCATTTGGCTGTCTCCGTGGGGCGGCTATGGCAAGCCGCATGAAGAGCGGATCAGATTCGGCAAGCAACAGGGCTTCGAGACGAACAAGGATGGCTTCGCGCTGTCGGGGCCGAAATACTATCGTCATTTCCACGATGTTTGTATGGAGATGATTCGCTCCTACGGAGTAAATCAATTCAAGATTGACGGCACAGGAAACGCGAACGAAGTGATTCCCGGCAGCCAATTCGATAGTGACTTCGATGCAGCCATCAACTTGATTCAGGATATGCGCGTGGCTCAGCCCGCCATCTACGTCAATCTCACGACGGGAACCTATCCATCGCCGTTTTGGCTGCAATACGCCGATTCAATCTGGCGAGGCGGCGACGATCACAGTTTTGCCGGAGTCGGCTCCTGGCGCCAGAAGTGGATCACCTATCGCGACGCCGACACGTACGAGCATGTGGTGAGGGCTGGCCCGCTTTATCCGCTGAATGCGCTGATGCTGCACGGGCTCATCTACGCGCGCTATGCGAAGAATTTGAACAGCGATCCGAACCATGATTTCACCAACGAAGTCCACGACTATTTCGGCACCGGTACGCAGTTGCAGGAGATGTACATCACGCCTTCGCTGTTGACCAAGGAGAATTGGGATACCATCGCGGAAGCTGCGAAGTGGTCGCGTCAGAACGCAACCATTCTGCGTGATACGCATTGGGTAGGAGGCGATCCGGCGAAACTTGAAGTCTATGGCTGGGCTTCATGGTCGTCCGAGAAAGCGATTCTTGTCCTGAGGAATCCGAGCAACAAGCCACAACAGTTCTCGGCGGATGTAGGCCAGGCGTTCGAGATCCCTGCGGGCGCTCCCAGACATTTCGACGCGAAAAGCCCATGGACAAAAGACCGCTCAATGCAACCTCTTCAACTAAGCGCTGGCACGCCGCACATTTTCTCGTTGGCGCCGTTCGAAGTGTTAACGCTCGAGGCGGTCCCGGTTATCCGCTGAGGTTTATTGATTGCTGGCTTCGTGGAGTCGCAAGAATTCCTGCATTCGTGCTCTGTCGCGGAAAGCTTCCGTGCCACCACAGTCGGTGGTGGAAAACGCTCCGCACAAATTTCCATAAGCCAGGCACGTCGTAAGATCTGCGCCGCGCAAAAATTGGTGTAGGAATCCGGCATCGAAGCTGTCTCCCGCGCCGACCGGATCGACGACTTTCACCGGCACGGCGGTCGCACTGAATCGGCATCCATCCTGGATGGCAATCGCCCCGCTGGCGCCCATTTTGACGACGACGGTTTTCACTTTTTGCGCGAGCCGCGAGAGGGCACCTTCGAAGTCGTCAGTCCCGGCTATCTTCATCGCTTCATGCTCGTTCGGCAGCAAGATGTCGACGTGCGGAAGAATCTCTGCGAGACCGCCCTCCCAGCAATCGTCAGGATCATCATTGGTGTCGAGCGATGTCGTCAGCCCGGCAGATTTCATTCGGCGAAAAAGCTCGGGCACATGCGGCGAGAGTGCCCGCTGCAAGAAAAGCGACGACATATGGAAGTGGCGGGCAGAGGCCAGATAATCGAGGTCAATATCTTCAAAACGTAATTCCGAAATTGTGCCCGGATAAGTGAGAATGTGGCGCTGGCTCTCGTGCGAAAGAATAATGGTTACGCCAGACTTGGCGCCATGAGTGACGCGAGCGATATCCACACCGCGTTCACGCAGACGTTCCATAGCAATGGCCCCAAAAGAATCGTCGCCAACCTTCGTGACAAACCCGACGCAGCTCCCAAGAGCGGCGAGATTATGCGCCAGTATCGCCGATGAACTTCCCAGTGTGACGGCGAAGCCGCTGGCCAGCAGCTCGCGTTCCGTAGGCATCCGCTCAGGCAAACCGTAAAGGATGAGATCGAGATTGATCTCCCCCACGATCGCGATATCGAGCTTAGCCATGGAAGCTTGTTTTTCTTAAACCTCTAGCAGAATGCTAGCTGCTAAGTGCTGACAGTTGGTCTCAATTCGACCACGCGCGTCAGATTCTTCGGCGTATCAGGATTCAGACCCTTCTTGATCCCATAGTAAACGCCATACAGTTGACCCCAAATCACGAACGCCGCTAGACGCGCGCACTCTGGGGATTGCAGGCCAAGTTCGATGGCGAAGTCAGCCGCCCGCTGGGCGCGGCTGTCCACGTGGTTCGCGATCACCATCGTAGCCGCACCGAGAGCTTTCATCTCCTCGAGCAACTCGACTTCAGCGTCATAAGAAGTCTCCGACATAAGGAATGTAATCAGCGTGTCTGGACTGGCAATCGACTTAGGGCCGTGGCGAAACTCCAGCGCGTGAAATACCTGCGCATAAGACGATGAAGATTCCGTCACCTTCAACATGCACTCTGAAGCAATGCCGAATAGCGGCCCCTGCGCCAGGAAAACGAAGTCAGAGAAACTCCGCGATTCGACAAACAACCGCAAACGCTGCGGAATGTCCTCCAGTAAAGGCTCCACCTGTGCCGGAAGGTCAAGCAATTCTCGTCGAAAAGTATCGTTGCCAGAAACTGTTGCCGCGAGGTACTGCAGGCCAAGCAACATCGACGTGAACGATCGCGTCATAATCGTACTCTGCTCGTCGGCGTCGGGAAGCTTCAACGTCAAGCTACATGCGGCTTCCAACGGCTGACCATCGGCGCAAGTGATGGCAAGCGTGCGGAGATTGTGCTCCTTCTCCAATATCTGCGCGACGCGGATCGCCTCGGATGTGCGACCAGAACGCGAGATTACAACCGGGATGTAATCCCTTCCCGCGTGCAGCGTCAGCGCAGGATACATCAATAACTCAGAAGCGGGCACGGCGTGCGCCGGTAAGTCGAGATAGTTAAAGCTAGCCGCCGCTGCCTGCGCAAGATAGTAACTCGTCCCGCAACCTACAAATATCCACTCGGCTTCAGGCCGCGCGAGTTGGGTGGCAGCATGCATCTCATCGCTGGCCGCCAGCTTGGCTAGACAGGTATTCCAGCATCGCGGCTGAGAAAGAATCTCGCGCAATGTGTGCTGTCCGTGTTCCCTCACTTCAACTGATTTCATCGTCCGTGTTCCGCTCCGATCACACCAAGGTTACCTTCACTCCAGCTTCGTTCAGCGCACGCAAATCCGATTTCGGAATCTGCTTATCCGTGATCACTTCATGTACCGAACCGACCGGAGTAATATTGCACAGACTGCGGCGCCCGAACTTACTCGAGTCACAAACCGCGATCGTCCTGCGAGCGATTGCAACCATAGCTCGGTTCACTTCCGACTCCAATAGATTGGGGGTGAAAAGCCCCGCCGAAGTGTCGAAACCGTCGACGCCAAGAAACAAGATATCAGCGCTCAGTTGGCGCAGAGTGCGCTCTGCCAGCGGACCAACCAGAGAGAACGAGTTCTTGCGCAATGTGCCCCCCGTGAGGATAACCTCAACCTCCGTTCCCGCCAGTTCGGCTGCGATGTTGACTGCATTGGTGATCACGGTCAGCCGCGCCATATTCTTCAACGCTCGCGCAATCGCCGTCGTAGTTGTTCCCGAATCGAGCAGCACCGACTGGCCTTCTTCCACTAGCCGAACCGCGGCGTGGGCAATCTGCGTCTTTTGTTTTCGGTGAAGTTGCTCTTTCTCGCGCAGCGTTGGATCCAGCAGCGCTCCAGCTTGCACCGGCAGGGCGCCGCCGTGCGTGCGTTCAATGACTCCCTGACCGTCAAGAACTTCGAGATCTTTACGAATCGTAATCTGCGAAATACGGAAATGCCGTGCCAGATCATTAACGAGCACGCGCCCATCCCGACCCAAAATCTCGAGGATTTCACGACGCCGTTCTTCGTTCAGTAGGCCATTGGAAGGCATATTGTTTCGATTTGTCTGACTCCTAACCCTAGCTATGGTCTCCAAGAAATCTATTGCAAAGTAACCGTGATGGGCGCTGAAGTTGAGCTTCCATACACCGTGGCCGGCGGCCCTGATACCGGACAACACGGCGCAATCGAGTTTCCCGAGTACACCGCCGTCAACGTGTTCGCGCCTGGTGCGAGTTTTGATGCACTCAGCGGCAAGGTTGCGAAAGATTCCGCCGCGCTCGCCGGCAACAATGGCAGCTTTTTCAGCAAGGCTGAGTTGAGCATGAAACTCACCGTCCCGCTCGGAACGCCGCCGCCACCGGGACTAGCCGACACCGTGACCTTGAGAGTGGTCGCCTGACCCTGTCGGAGGGCCTGCTTCCCCGCGGTCAGATTCACGGTCACTGAGTTTGTGATCGCAGCGCCAGTGTTTTCGTAGGCGCCGATATCGATCTTCGCGCCATTCGTCCGCGGGTTTCCAAGAAAGTCGGTGGTGCCATAGATGGAGTCAGGAGAACTGCCGTGGGGATCGCACCAGCCAACGTCGCACGATAGGCTGGTGCTGCCCGCACCAACAGCCGGCGAAGACGGAATAGTGTCAAAGTTTGGCGGCGTGTCTTCTAGATTGACGAAGAGTGGATCCGTGTTCACGGAGTTGGCGTCTTCGCCACTGCTGCTCTGCCAGTCTGAAAAATTCGTGTAATCAGTAGCGTCGCCCCACCATATTGACGTTCCCTGTACGTAACCCGCGGCTGAGTTGTAGAGGTTCCAATTGAGCGTTGCCGGCGGGCCGGGATACTCCTGCGAAAAAGGGACGTAGTTGAAGATCCAGGTATTGTAAGCGCCAGCATAGACAACGTTATTTTCGTAGAAGTCCCCTTGCGCGCTCCCGACCTGATACTGAATCTGAAATTCGCCAGTTGATCCGCCTTCAGAATAGTTGCCCGGTTGAGTCGCATTGTTGTACAGAGTGTTGTTGACGAAAACGTCGTGGTAACTGCTGCCTCCTCCATTGCTATGCCCGCCTTTCTTCGACGCGGCCGCATATCCGCCAATAGAGTTACCGCAGGCATTCGCGTTGTAGAAGATATTGTTGCGCACCGTAACATACCTGCCATAACACGGAAACTTTCCCCTTGCGGCCTTCCCGGTTCTGTTTGGGCCAGACCACTCCGTGCCATTCGATTGGCAGACTTGATTTTCGCTGGTCGTCTCAATGCCGTAATCGACTTGTAGAATCACGTTCCGCTCGAACGTGACATAGGCGCAACCGTCGCAGTAGAGTCCGTCAGCGTCATACTCATATCCCTCACCAGGATTCGTGATCCCGCTGATGTTATAGACCGTGTTCCCGCTAATCTCCCCATACATCGCCTCGTCATAGCCGACAGGGCCAACTCCCTCATACCCAATCGCGTCGATGCCGATGTTGTCATTGTCGTGAATGAGATTATTGGTGATTTTGAAATGGGTCACGTTCCCATCAACATTGACCGATTCGCTTTCTCCGGTTCTCAGGTCATAAACCTCATTGCCGCTGATGACCAACTGTGTAATCGGAGTCTTCGACGTGCCATAAACGGAGATGCCGAAAGCGTTACCATTCTTTTCCGACCTGGTCGCAATGTTATGCACCCGATTGTTCAGAATTCGAATTCCCGTGCCCGAGCCCGTAATCCAGACGCCACTTGGCACATCATTGTCGCTGCTGGTCGTGTAATCGCGGATTTCAAATCCCTTGATCGTGATGTAGCTCCGACTTCCAACGATGTTGATGAGACCCTGTGTGCCGTTAACGCTCAAGCCCCTCCCGTCGATCACCGCAATCTGGCCGGGATAGCTCTGGAAGGTAATCGGCGCGGACGCCGCACCAGACGCAGGAAAATTTACGGACTCGTTGTACACCCCTCCGAAAACGTAGACCGTGGCCCCCGCCGATACCGTATTTGCTGCATGCTGTATGGTCAGCCAGGGTGAGCTGATCGTGCCCGAATTGCTGTCGCTGCCCTTGGTTGACACGTAGTAGGTAGCTCCGCTCTGCGCGGCAAGTGACAGCGTCAACATCAGCACAAGCGCGACGAATTTGGCACACACGACCACTGGATTCCGCAGACTCAAGAAATTGGAGAGCATGGTTCCTCCTTCTCAACATCAGCCACAACTGCGGCGCACGCGACCGCGACAGCGATCACTCGACTCAATGCAAGTCTCAGAAATAAAACTTCAGCGCAAATTGAATTTGTCGAGGCGCCCGCGCAGCCAGAGGATATCCGAAGCTGCTCTGGCCAAGTTCCAGCGGCGTAGGCTCGGCGCTGATCGCGCCAAATTGTCCAAACAGATAATTCACGTGGTTGAGCACGTTGAAAAATTCCGCGCGGAATTCGAGTTGCTTTTGCTCTTTGATCGGAAACTGTTTCACTAAAGACGTGTCCCACTCCGTATATCCCGGGCCTTCAATGATGTTGCGCCCGGCGTCGCCGAATGTCCCCAGATTCGTGTTGTCGGCAAACGCGCAAGTGTTGAACAGCGTTCCGGCGATGCAGGGCTTAGCGTTGGGATTACCAACCACGTTGGGGCGTGAGCAATAGAAGCCAACCGTGCCGCCGCAGTCGCCACCGGAAACATCGTTGATGTCAGTGGCAGTGTAGTAATTGCCAGTGGCCCTTGAAAAAACACCCGTCATTTGCCAGTTACCGATAATCTGATTCACGACGCCGGAAGAGTCCGCAGCATATGAGCGTCCGTGGCCGAAGGGCAAATCGTAGACATAACTGAAAACCAGGCGTTGACGCACATCGAAATCGGCGTTGCCATAGTTCTCGTCAGGGTAGCGCTGATCCTGGAAATCTCCATTGTTCACCGAGCCCAGGCTGGCACTCGAAGCGGTGTCGAGGGCGTGCGCGAAGGTGTAAGCCAACTCGTACTGCAGTCCGTGAGAGTAGCGCTTCTCCAGCCGAACCTGCAGCGAGTTGTAATTCGACAGCGCATTGGAGCGGAAGGTGTCGATTGCGACATCGAGAGCGGGATTGCAATTGGCGGCGTCCGCATAGTCATTCGCAGGATTCGCATCGCAAGGGCCGTTAGCGCCGGGCCAATTATTGTTCTGCGCGGGCCGCCGGGGCGCTGTGGGAATGGAGTCCGTCCCCAATACAGGAACGGCCTGATTGCCGTTGTAGAAGGCGAAGAGCTTCGATCCGCGTGAGCCACCGTAAGAAACTTCGAGAACGGTGTCGGCGGGCAATTGGTACTGGAGACCCACATGCCACTGTTGGTTATAAGGCGTGACCAGATGCGGATCGAGCGAGTAAAGCTCAGGCGAATTCGGGTCGGCGAGCGGGCTGAGGCCGGTAACAGTATTGTTCGAAAAGCCCGCCTGCAGCTGGTTGAGCGCCAATCCGCCGTTGTTCGCTGCCGAGATCGAGCAATCCTGGTAGGCAGGATTTGCGAAGGGCGCACTGCAGGGGGTGTTGTACGCCTCCGAAGACAAGAACGGTGGATTGAAGCCGGGGCTCGGGTTGGAGAATGGGCCGTTTTCCTGTCCGCCATAAAAGATGCCATAGCCGCCGCGAAGAACCAGCTTGTCGGAAATTTGAAAGGCAAGTCCGACGCGGGGCGCGAAATTGTTGAGATCGGGAGAAATGAGCCCGCGAGTACCATTGTTTTGAAGAGTCAGTTCGGTGGCGAGCGTGGGCGTCAGTTGCGCGTTCTGACCGCTGGGAGCGATCAGTGAGTTTGAGTTGAAGTCGAACGTAGCCTGGTTGTTGTTAGCTTCCTTGATGGTAGTGAAGAGTTCGTAGCGGAGGCCGAGGTTCAGGGTGAGCCGTGGAGTTACTTTGAAGTCATCGAGTGCATACACTGCGTAAATCTGGCGGTTATAGATGATGTTGGGGGTCACACTGGTAATTGACCCGCCATCGCTAACGCCCTGCAGGAAACTGGCGAACGCTTCGCCGCCGGTACCAGGCGCAGCGGGATTATCGTTGATGAGGAAGCCTCCGCCGAAGTCCATGGAGCCCCGTGCCGCAGCGGGTTCGAGGATGGTGAATTGTTCGAAGCGAAGTTCGGTACCGAACTTTGCGGCGTGGCGTCCCTTAACCCAGCTGAGATTGTCGGTAAAAACATAACTGTGCTGGTGTTCGACGGCGGGCAGGTATTCCGAGGCGCCAATGTTCGTGGTGCCATCGCCGAAGCTAAGCGAAGGCAGGCCACCAATGTTCTGGCCCGGCACGTACGGAACCCCCGGAAAGGGAATGCCGCCGGGAATTTCTTGCGAGACATTCTCGTTAGAATACAGGTTGTAGCGATGCGAACTCAGGTGATTGAAGCCGAAGCGAAATTCGTTGAACAGGTTGTTGCGGAATGTGTGTAGCTCACTGGCAGCGAGGCCCTCGGCGAGGTTGTTGCTGTAGCCGTCCTGAAAGCTGCCGCCATCAAGAATGTTACTAAAGGGGGAGGGAAGGAAGTTGCTGTCGTTGCCGTAGCTGAAGCGGGCGAAGAAATTATCCCTGGCGCCAATGGTCTGGTCAAAACGTATGTCGAACTTGTTCTCGGTTTCGCTGCGTTTGGGATCGGACAAGTAGTTGCCAGCGGCGAGCAGCGTACTGATATTCACATTGGGCGCGGGAAACAAATTGGCGAGTTCCTGGGCGAGTGGATCGACGCACGTCGGGCCCGGCGCGTTCGGCGGGGCCAGGCAAGGCGTATTGGCGGGGAAGATGTTGGTCGGTACCCCGCTTGAATTAGTGGCGATGGGGACGCCGCAGGGTCCGCCCCCATTATAGGCCGACGTAGTTTGTGCCTGGAATGGATTAAAGATCTCTCCCTGGTAAGTCTGGTTGCCATTACAGTCGAGCACACCCGTGATTGGCATGTTGGTCTGAAGAAATGCCGAGAAATCTCCGCCCACCTCGGCCGGCGTGGGCACCGTGGACAATTGCGGCAGCGCCTGGCGAATACGGAGCCCTTCGTAGTCTCCGAAAAAAAACGCCTTGTTCTTGACAATCGGCCCGCCGAGCGTAACGCCAAACTGGTTTTGCTTGTAAGGCTGCTGCCCGAAGATGTCGAAGGCATTAGTAGCGTCCAGCTTTTCGTTGCGCAGAAATTCCCACAAGTCGCCGTGGATCTGGTTCGTGCCCGACTTAATCACTGCATTCATGATCGCGCCGTTGCCCCTGCCAAATTCGGCGCTATAGGAATTAGTCTCAACCTTAAACTCAGCGATCGCATCGACCGCAGGCTGAACCACGTAGGCCGCGCCGTTGAGCACGTCGCCTAAATTCGCATTGTTGTCGATACCATCGAGCAGGAAATTATTTTGCAGAGAGCGAGCGCCATTGGCGCTGAAACCATACGTGGTTTCGACGCGCGATCCCGGTTCGGCAGTAGCGACGCCAACGCCAAGCAGCGCGAGCTGCGCGTAGTTGCGTCCGTTGAGGGGAAGCGCGTTGATGCGCTGACTATCCACCACCTGGCCCAGGTCCGAGGTTTCCGTCTCGAGTTGCGGACGCTCGCCCGTGACCACAACCGTCTCTGTCGCCATGCCGGCCTGAAGAGCCACATCCACACTAACGCGATCCTGAATGTTGACTTGCACCGGACCAGCAACCGCCTTTCTAAATCCCTTCTTTTCCACGGTGACGCTATAGCGTCCGATCTTCAGCGGGCTCGCGACATACTCTCCATCATTATTAGTGGAGAGCGTCAATTGAACTCCGCGGTCGACATCGGTTACCGTGACCTTGGCGTCCGTGACCACTGCGCCGCTCGGGTCGCGCACGATCCCTACGATGGCGCCAGCATCTTTTTGCGCCCATAGCGGCGTGGTGAGCGAGAGCACGAGTGCAATCGAGAGAGAAAAGAACAGGAACAAGACAGCTTGCCGACGGATGAAATGGATGGGCATGGCTAGCCTCCTGTAGGCTAAAAGCGGCGTCCCGCTGGCCAAACAAATTGGCCGCTGAAAATCAAGTGCTGGAACTTCGCTTTCGTTGTAATATTACGAACTATTACTTTTACTTTCGTTTTGTTGCTTTTGTCAATGGCATATTTTTGCTGGAGTTGCGCACCCGAATCACGATCCGGCGCAGAGGAGATTTCAATGGTCGCTCGAAAAAGCAGGGTTGCGGTGCTTTGTGTCACGCTCGTTCTTGCATTTCTGCTGATGGCTTGCTCTAAGTTGCAGAAATCGCCTCCGCAAAACCAAGTCGCAAAATCGCAACCCACACAGCCTTCAGCGATTAACGTCGATATAAAGGGAGGCGGGCCGGTGACACTCACGACGACCGCTACCGAGTTCGAAGTCACGCCAAATGGTTATGTACAGGCCTTTTTGTTGAAAGATGGCAAAAAGCTCACGTTAGACGATCCAAATGTCGGCGCTCCCTCGGACAGCAATTTTGTTCAGGTCGCGGGCAAAGACGTCTATTTCACCCTCGATTTCCAGCAGGCGCAGGTTCACGAAGCAATCGGAAAAATGGGAGTGGGTCAACGAGTCGAGATTCCCGCGCGTCCGCTCGGCCCCTCGGGAGTGGGACTGGAAGCTGTTCTCGCACTCGAAGTCTACGACAATTTCCCCAACATTCTGCTGAGCGCTGTGGAATACAAGAACACTGGAACCAGCGAAATCAAAATCGACAAAAGCGTGAATCAGCGGCGCCGCTTGAATGCGCGCTCGATCGACGCGAAGGCGCATCCCTATGAGATGTGGTCCTTCCACGGCGCGAGCTACGACTGGGGCAAAGATGACGTCGTGAAGCTAACGCCAGCCTTTGCTCAGCCCAACATTATGGGAGAGATGGTCAAAGGCGGCTATGGTGGCGGCATCCCAGTGGTCGCCTTCTGGACGCGCCAGGTAGGCGAAGCCGTCGGCCACGTCGAGACGATTCCCATTTCAGCGGCGATTCCCGCAAAAGTCGCCTCCGATGGACGTGTGGACACCGAAGTCGACTACGCCGCCAACATCACACTCAAGCCTGGCGAAACCTACTCCACTCCGCGCAGTTTCGTCTCCGTTTTTGCCGGCGACTTCTATGAGCCGCTGCGGATTTGGTCAAGCGTGCTGCAGAAAGAAGGCTGGGATCTGCCGAAGCCATCCAGCGAAGCTTACAACGTGAGCTGGTGCGGCTGGGGATATCAGGAAAATGTAACTCCCGCGCAGATGCTGGGCACAATTCCGAAATTAAAAGAGATGGGCATCAAGTGGGTGACTCTCGACGATCGCTGGTTCAACGTCTATGGCGATTGGAATCCGCGCCCGGATACTTTTCCCGGCGACTCCATCAAGAAGATGGTCGACGACTTTCACAAAGAAGGCATGCTGGCGCAGATATGGTGGCTGCCGCTCGCAGTAGAAGACGGCCAGGGCAGATACGAGTCGCACAAATATGAGGTTGCGAAAATCGCGCAGGAGCACCCTGAGTGGCTCGTTCTGGACAAGAACGGAAAACATGCGCGCATGACTCGCGGACTGGCGGTGCTCTGTCCGGCCGTGCCGGAGGTCCGCGCTTATTACAAGCAGCTGACGGAGAAATTTATTCGCGACTGGGGATTCGACGGCAGCAAGCTCGATAACATCTACAGCGTCCCCCAATGTTACAACCCGGCGCACCATCACAAGTCGCCCCAGGATTCGGTGAATGCAATGGGCGATATCTACAAGGAAATTTTTCAGACTACGCGAGCCATCAAGCCGCAGAGCGTTACTCAGAGCTGCCCCTGCGGAACTCCACCCTCGCTGGCATGGCTGCCCTTCATGGATCAGGCAGTCACTGCCGATCCAGTTGGAGCTGGGCAAGTGCGACGGCGGATCAAGATGTATAAAGCGCTGCTCGGACCCGAATCCGCCGTCTACGGCGATCACGTCGAACTCTCCGCGATGACCAAAGTTGGCAACGACTACATTGAGCACGGCGACGACTTTGCCTCCACAATCGGCGTTGGAGGCGTAGTCGGAACAAAGTTCGTATGGCCCGATCCCGGCCCAAAGTTCAAAGACGTCAACCTGACCCCCGCGAAAGAACAGCGCTGGAAGAAATGGATCGGTTTGTATAACGAGAAGATGCTTTCGAAGGGCGAGTTCAGAGATCTCTACGTCACCGGCTACGACACGCCCGAAGCATACGCCATCGCGAAAGACGGCAAAATGTATTACGCGTTCTTCAGTTCGGCCAATTGGAAAGGCACAGTCGAACTTCGCGGCCTAAAGCCAGGCAAATATCGCGTCAGCGATTACAGCGAGAACAAAGACCTCGGCATGGTAGACGCGGCGACCGACGGCGTGGCGAAACTGCCAGCGCAGTTCAAGGATCATCTGCTGCTCGAGGTTAGCCCACAACCGTGAGCACTTCGAGTCATGATGCTCATGGCACTCCTGGCAACGGTGCTCCCAGCAACCCGAGGGCGCTTCCCCAGACCCAATCGACCCGCTACGCTCGACATAAAGAGATTTATTTACCAGCAGGCGGGTGCGATCAAGACTGACGGCGTCAAGAAATGAAAACCGGAGCGCGAATTCCCCAATCGCGCCCCGGCACCGAAGCCAGGAGACCGGCTGCGGTGATTTGTTGATGTATGGCAACGCGGCCCCCAGCGCAACGAAGCGGAATGAGTCGCGGTGTCTCCGCTACTAGTGGGAATGAACGGTTTTTCGCTTACTTCTTGGCGCGGATTTCGCGTTGCTCTTCCGCTACGGCACTTGGAAAACCGCGTTGCTGGTGAGCGTCGTCCCGCCGGAGGTTACCACCTGAACTACGCCGGACGTGGCGCCGATGGGTATGTTGGTCGTGATTTCGGAGCTGGAAACTACTTTGAACGTAGCCGCCGTGCCGTTAAATGTAACGCTGGTCGCGCCCGTCAGATCTGTCCCCAATATCTTAACGGCTGCTTTCACCTTGCCAGAGGTAGGCAGCGTTTTCACAAACGGGCCGAGACCCGTGTCGAGGCTGAAGATCGTGCCGACGCATACGATACTGTCGCATGGCCAGCTAATCCCGCCCTCCTGCATTGTCCCGTAGAAAGTCCCATTGGTGTCCTGCATCAGTGTGCCGCCGCCGTTTGGGCCAGATCCGTCTGTGCCGTCGAAGTTGTGCAACGTCGTCAGCGTTCCGCCGGGAGTGATTTGGAAGATTGTGCCTTGGTTGTTGTTGCCGACTCCGCCAAACCACGTTATCCCATAAAAGTTCCCATCGGTAGCCAGGTAGATGTTCGCGGGTTGTTCGCCGTCAGCGCAATTTTGCTGGTTGCAGAAGCTGTAAAGCGTGGTCAGGTCGCCGCCCGAGGTGACAGTGAAAAAGGTGCCACCGGCGCCGTAAGTGCCGCTGCCGCCGTCCGCCGTTGTCCCGTAGAAATTCCCGTCGGCACCCTCGACCAGCGCCGAGCTCGATTGCGTGAAACCCGGAAAGTTGTAAATCGTCGTCAGGGCACCGGCTGGGGTGATTTTGAAGATCGTGCCATAACCGTCATTGACCCCATCGTTCCCGCCCACCGATGTCGTCCCGTACAGGTTCCCATCGCCGCCTTGAACCAGCGCAAATTCGGGCTCCGCGCCGTCCAAGCAGATGCCGTTTTGGAAGACCGAGCAAAAGGAATAGAGGGTGGTCAGCTTGCCGCTTGCGGTCATCTTAAAGACCGATCCGCACGTACCATAGCAATTATTATTGACGCCGCCATTCTTCGTTACGCCGTAGAAGTCCCCGTTGGAGGCTAGAACCAGCGGCGCTTGGGAGTTGGCGCCGTTGGCGTAGGTGTATAGAACCTTCAACTTGGCAGCCTTGGAGAGACTGAAGACTTCACTATCAAGAGCTACCCCATAGAAGTTCCCATTGGTGCCCAGAATCAGATTCGCTGAAGGTGCCTGAAGATCCCTGCAGGCTCCGGGGTCGTAAAAGTAGCAGATTAACTTCTCGTTGCCGCTTGTGCTAATTTTGAAAAACACGCCGGAGTCGAAGTCGTTTCCGCCAGCCCCCGTTACGCCGTACAAATTTCCATCGGTACCCTGCACCAGCCCTAACGGGTAGGCTCCGTAATTGCTGGCTGTCCCCTGGAAGGAATACAGCAAAGTAAAAGTTTGAGACTGCGCCCGAACAACCGCACCGGCAAACATAAACATAATGATCGCGACAAGCATAGTCAGCAACATTGCCGCCATGCCCGAGTAGGTTCCTTGACGATGATTCGACTTCATTCGTGTTGTCTCCTGAGAGTGGTATGAGTTTGTGTCTTTTTTCGCGGGGAACTGTCTCCGCACTTCGGGGACTTTCGCTTGGAAGAGTCTTTCCGTCAATGGTCCGGAGATAGCGAGAGGTTGGCGCGCATCTGGCGAGGCAAGATATTTTCTTTGCAGTCACTTAAGAGAACTTATTGCCTGAGAAAAAGCCTCTGCAGGCAGAGCGGCTTCTCTCGCGATTAGTCAGGTGGTAAACTACAGCCTCCCCCGCCACTCCATATTTACTTTATGGGATTTCCCCAGGCGCCTCCGGCTCTAGTTCGTTTCGGTGTGTTCGAGGCCGACCTCCGTGCGGGCGAACTACGGCGTAACGGCATCAAGGTCCGTCTTCAGGATCTGCCCTTCCGCGCCTTGGCGCTGTTGCTGTCCCGTCCCGGAGAAGTCATCACCCGCGACGAGTTTCGCCAGGCGCTCTGGCCTTCGAATGTCTTTGTCGATTTTGAGCAAGGCATCAGCAGTGCCGTAATGCGGTTGCGCGACGCCTTAAACGACTCGGCGGATAATCCCATCTTTATTGAGACGATCGAGCGTCGCGGCTACCGCTGGATCGGACCCATCCTCAGCCAAACCCTGGAGCCGGCAGTTCCGGATCGAGTCCCACAAGCACGACCGCCGCAAGAGCGACCGCCGCAAGAGCGCACAACGCCGTCGACGGCCGATCCGCAGAGCTCGGATTTCACCGCGCGCTATGAGATTGGATTTACGACGCACGCCCCGAAGCGCGGCTTGCAGGCACGTCTGTGGCTGGTTGCCGCGATCGTCGTGTTGTCATTGGCTGGATTTCTATGGCGGTGGCAAAGACAAGGACAAGGACAGGGACAGGTACAAAGACCCGCGCCGATTTCATCGATCGCAGTCCTTCCCTTCGACAATCTCAGTGCGCCAAACTTCGACGACGCGTTCAGCGACGGACTGACCGACGAGGTCGCTGCCTCCGTCTCCCATCTCGATGGCGTACGAGTGGCCGGGCGCCGCTCCGCCTATGTCCTCAAAGGCAAACACGACGACCTGCGCGAAATCGGTTCGCGATTGAATGTCGAGGCGGTGGTGGAAGGCAGTGTGCAGCGCGCCGCTGACCGCACTCACGTCACCGTCGAACTCAATCGCACGCGGGACGGCTTCACGATTTGGAGCCAGACCTATGACGGCACAACTAACGACTGGATGCAGATCGAATCGCAGATCGCCGGCTCGATTGCGCGGGCTCTGGCACGCAAACTTTCCCCCGAGAGCGTACCCTCCCGCGATCCCGAAGCCCACGCTTTATACTTAGAGGCGCGCTACCTCTGGAACCAGCGGAACTTTCCCGCTGAACTCAAGAGCGTCGACCTGTTGCAGCAGGCGATCGCGCGCGATCCCAACTATGCCTTGGCCTGGGCTGGCCTTGCTGACTCTTTGATTGCCATCGGCGACGTAGAAGAAGTAGATCCAGCCGCCTATCTTCCGCGCGCCCGTGATGCCGCCCTCAAGGCTCTGCAACTTGATCCATCACTCGCCGAAGCGCACTCAGCGTTGGGGATGGTTGCCTGCCATTACGACTACGATTGGCCTACCGCCGAGCGCGAGTACAAGAAAGCGATCGAGTTGAACCCCAGCTACGCCAGCGCTCATCAGTATTACGCTCTGGGCCTGATGGCGCACGGCCGTTTCGCGGAAGCCGAAGCGCAACTCGATACCGCCCGCCGCCTCGACCCGCTTGCGCTCATTGTGGACGTTGATCTCGCTCTGCTGCGCAAGTTCCAGCGCGATTTCGACGGCGTAATCGCCGTTTCGAAAAGCATCCTCGAACGCGACCCCAACTATCATCTTGGTTACAGCATGCTTACCACCGGCTACTTTTTTGAACGCCGCTGGGATGACTATCGGGCCGCCGACGCGAAAGCTCACCAGGATGACTTCCTGACCGCGATGGCGAACGGGCACCCCGACGAAATCGAGCATGCCTTCCTTAAGCTGATGGACCAAGCCAAGGCCGGCGCACGTCGGCCCTATTATGTCGCATCTTATGCACTGCTCAAGGGAGATCGCTCACTGGCGCTCGACTGGCTGGAAAAATCCTATCAGCATCACGACTACTGGATGCTGTTCATTAACGTCGATCCCGAGTATGACCCAATCCGATCCGACCCGCGCTTTCAGGCGATCGTTCACCGTCTCGGTCTCAACTGACCAGACTTTCGCCCGCGCGTTTCCAAGGTTAGAACTCGACATAAGCCGCCTTATCCCCTGAAGCTCGCTTTCAAAACACTCAACTCGTCCGTGTACACTTGATCGGGCAACGCGACAGTTCGCGCGACCGCCTGTGTTCAACAACATCAGCCAAAAAATTCTCTGAACAGATATCGAGGTCCCAATTGATGAAAACGTTGCGCTGGTCATTTGCGTTTTTCTTCGTCTGCTGGTCGTCGAGTGCCGTCTTCTCGCAAGCCGCAACCACGCTGCCGGACCGCATTCAAGCCATCATGACCCGGCCCGCCTTCGCGCATTCCAGCTTCGGAATTGCCTTCTACTCCATTGATAGCGGAAAGATGCTTTACCAGCTCAACGCCGACAAGTTGATGGTGCCAGGTTCGACCACCAAGCTGCTCACAGAAGGTTCAATGCTCGAGCTGCTCGGTGGAGATTATCGCTTCCACACTCGCGTCTACCGCACTGGCCCAATCAAAAAAAATGGCACGCTCGAAGGAGACATCGTCGTCATTGCCAGCGGCGATCCGAACCTCTCCGGCCGCATCCAGCCTGACGGGACACTTGCGTTCGAAAACGAGGATCATTCCTATGGCGGCCCCGACAGCAAAGGGGTTGGTGATCCGCTGCAAGTGATCCGCGAGCTTGCGGAGCAGATCGCGAACAAAGGAATCAAGCGCGTGAAAGGAAGAGTGCTCGTCGATGTAAGCCTTTTTCCCGAGGGCGAGCGCGAGCTCGGCACCAACGTAGTCGTCTCCCCCATCGTCGTCAATGACAATGTTATCGACGTGATTGTCAGCCCCGGCGACAAAGAAGGAGCGCCGGTCAACCTGCAGATCTCTCCGAAAACTGCATACCTTCAAATCATCAATCAGGCGACAACAGCCAAAGCCGATGCAACGGCATCTCTCAATTACACGTCAGAGAAACTTAATCCCGATGGAACCCGCAGCGTTACGCTGGCGGGCGCGCTCCCCGCTGGTAAGGCCGCGCGCATGATGGCCTACGCAGTGCCAGAGCCCAGCCGTTTCGCGGCGACGGTCCTCGCTGAGGCGCTGAAGCAGAAAGGCGTGGAAGTCGCGATCGCCACCACTTCTGCGAGCCCCGACTTCAAAGCACTCGCCTCAAATTACAAACCAGAGAACCTGCTTGCCGAGCACACGTCACTGCCGTTGAAGGAAGACGTCAAAATCACTTTGAAGCTGAGCCAGAATCTGCACGCCACCATGGGACCGTTTCTGCTGGGCGCCTTAGTCGCACATAAAGACAAAGAGATCGATCAGGCCGGATTCAGTCTGGAGCACGACTTCCTGAAAAAAGCGAACCTCGACTTAACCGCTGCCTCGCAAAGCGACGGTGCCGGCGGCAATGCTTTTTTTACCGCGGACTTCATGGTCCACTACCTCGCATTCATGAATACGCAGAAGGATTTTGCTGACTTCTACCGTGGCTTGCCGATTCTCGGGCGCGATGGGACGCTCTTCAAGATTCAAACGAATTCGCCAGCCGCCGGCCATGTCGAAGCTAAAACGGGCACCTATGCGGTTTACGATGCGCTCAATAAAAATCTGATGGTGACCGGCAAAGGGCTGGCCGGTTACATCCAAACGGCAAGCGGGCAACAGTTAGCATTTGCCGCTTATATCAATATGGTCTCAGTGCCGTTGGACGATCCGGAGGCCACGCAAAAAATTGCCGGAGAAGCGCTCGGCGAAATTGCGGCTGCTGCCTTTGACGCTCCGCTCACCTCTGCCGATGCTTCCGCGGCCGAAATTCCCTATGACGTAATCATCCGCAATGGCAGGATCATCGACGGTTCCGGAAGTCCGTGGGTTTCTGGAGACGTTGCAATTCGCGGAGATCGAATCGTCGCCATAGGCAAGCTTGAACACGCTGCGGCGAAGCGCGTCATCGACGCCTCAGGACTCGTCGTATCGCCAGGATTCATCGATATGCTGGGCCAGTCGGAATGGTCCTTGCTGATTGACAATCGGTCCCTGAGCAAACTTTCCCAGGGAATCACAACCGAGATCACGGGCGAAGGGGGTTCGGTTGCGCCGCAAGACGCCCTCACCCTTCCTCAAGTGCAAGCTGAATTGGATCCGTATCACTTGAAGGTCGATTGGTCGACCTTAACGGAATATTTTGCGCGGCTGCAGAAAACGGGCACGCCCCTCAACATCGGAACCTACGTGGGCGCGGCCCAGGTCCGCGAAGCCGTGCTAGGAGATGTAGATCGCGCTCCTACCCCCGATGAACTCACAAAAATGAAAGGGCTCGTCGCGCAAGCGATGCAGCAAGGAGCCTTCGGAGTTTCTACTGCTCTCATCTATCCCCCCGGACACTACGCAAAAACCGAGGAACTGATCGAACTGGCAAAGACCGCCTCTGAGTATGGAGGCATCTATGCCACCCACATGCGCAGCGAAGGACGCAGCGAAGTGCCGGCAATCGAAGAAGCCTTGCGCATCGGACGCGAAGCGCATTTGCCAGTTGAAATTTTTCACCTCAAGGTGGTCGGCAAGCCGCGCTGGGGATCGATGCCGAAAATTGTAGCGATGATCCAGAGCGCCCGTGACGCTGGGCAAGACGTTTCTGCCGATATGTATCCCTATGTTGCAGGTGGCACCGCGCTCGCCTCCAGTTTGCCCCCATGGGTCGCTGAAGGCGGTATGGAAAAACTTTTGGATCGACTGAAAGATCCAGCCACGCGCGCCAGAATCAAGCAGGAGATGGCCACGGAACATGACAACTGGGAGAACCTCTATCTAGGCAGTGGCGGCGCTGCGGGCGTCTTGATTTCGGGTATCGTGAATCCCGATTTGAAGAAGTACGACGGCCAGACACTCGCGAAGATCGCGGAGGCTCAAAAGAAAGCGCCGCTCGATGCTCTTTTCGACATGGTGCTCGCAGATAAAGGCCAAACCGGAGCCATCTATTTCATCGCAAATGAAGATGACCTGCGTTACGGACTGAAACAGCCGTGGACCTCCGTGGGCCTCGACGCCGGCGAATTGTCGTTGGATGGCCCGCTCTATGAACCACACTCGCATCCCCGCGCGTTCGGATCGATGCCGCGGCTGCTCGGCCATTACGTACGCGATGAGCACCTGCTTCCCCTGGAGCAGGCCATCCGCAAGATCACTTCTCTGCCGGCGCAACGGGAGCGTTTGCGCGATCGAGGATTATTGAGAGAGGACTACTTTGCCGACATAACCATCTTCGATCCGGCGACGATTCGAGATCACGCCACCTACGAAAATCCGACGCAGCTTTCCGAGGGTGTGAAGTACGTCTTCGTGAATGGTCAACTTGAGTTCGAACAAGGCCACCTTACCAAGACACAAGCGGGCAGAGTGCTACACGGACCGGGATGGGACGGAGCTCGACAATAATTCTACGCGCCGACTACGATCAGTACCGCTTCGCGGGTTGCCCGGCCCCGAAACAATTCGGATGTTGTTCAGCGAACTGAGAAGCGGTAAATAGTAACGGTGTGATAGCGCTGTCCGGGCTTCAACTCAGTCGTTGGGAAGTCGGGATGATTGGGAGAATCGGGGAAATGCTGCGTCTCCAGGCATAGCGCTGCGTGTTGTTCATAAGGCTTTCCGCCTTTGCCTTTGATCGAGCCATCGAGAAAGTTTCCACTGTAGAACTGGATTCCCGGCTGATCCGTCATAACTTTCAACACGCGCCCGCTGCTCGGATCGTAAACTTCCGCAGCTTCCACTAATTTGCCGCCGCCGCTGTCCAGCACCCAGTTGTGGTCATAGCCGTGGCCCAAATGGAGCTGTTCGTCACCATCATTAATCCGCGCTCCTACTGCAGTCGCTTTACGAAAATCGAATGGCGTGGATTCCACCCGCTTCAACTCGCCCGTCGGAATCAATTCACCATCCACCGGTGTGAAGCGGGAGGCGTTCAGTTTGAGTTCATGTTTCAAAATATCGCCTCGCCCTGCAAGATTGAAGTAGCAGTGGTTGGTCAAGTTGACCACGGTATCCTTGTCGGTCGTGGCGGAATACTCGATCCGCAGATCGCCCCCGTTTAACGTGTAGCGAACCGTAACCCTCAAATTACCCGGAAATCCCTCCTCGCCGTCTGGGCTGATATAAGTCAGTTCCAGTCCATCCGCGATCGCCTTTGCTTTCCAAACAACGTTATTGAAGCCGTGAGGACCGCCATGCAGCGTGTTCGCGCCATTATTCAGCGGGAGGGAATATTTGTGGCCATCGAGCGTAAAGCTGCCATGCGCGATTCGGTTTGCATAGCGGCCGATGATCGCGTCGAAGAATGCATCCGCAGGACCGTTAAAGTTGGCCACATATCCGTTTAGATCGTCGAATCCAAGCACCACGTCGGTCATCTTGCCACTGCGGTCAGGCACTTTCAGGGACACCACGACGCCCCCATACGTCGCGATTCGCGCCTCGTACGCGCCGTCGGTCAGCGTATAAATCTCCACCGGCGTACCATCCGGCATCTTTCCAAAGGGCTGACTTGTCACCTTCGTTTTAGCCTCCGCACTCATGCTAACCGCCCCCAACAGGACGACGCTGACTACGATCTTTTGCAGGGCTTCCCAAACTCTCATCCCCTTGTTCCTCGTTTCTGGCATATTGATCCACCCGCTTGACGTGCCGTCGTTTCTGCCACGGCGACCGCCAGCAAGCCGCGTTCGCTGTCCACCAGCGGCACGCGCACGCTAAGAGCGCCAAAGTCCACGCCGGCTGCGATCGCCATCAGCAAGCTCCGTCGTCACAGCCGTGCCAGTACATGTCCCAGCCCAGGTAGCGAGTCGTAGCCTCATGCACCGCCGAGGCAACACTGGATGCGTTCGCCGAGAGATTGGCAGCGACATGATGCTCGAATCCTCTCTCGCAGATATAGCGCAGCAGCTTCTGCATTTCTTTTATTTCAACCACACCCGCGCCACCGAAGGTGTTCAGCGGATCATCGGTGAACCGCCCCTGGCCGACATACCCGCGCATCCTGCCCGCCGCGTCGTCGGTCGAAAAGCGCGCGAAGCTCATCTTTTCCGGCTTAATCAATCCGACGCAGGTGCCGAAAGTGTTCTCCTTGCCCACCGCGCCGGCGATGATCTCCTGAAAATCCATCTTCACCGAGCGAAAGAAATGCTTGGGCAAGTTCGAGCAATGAAAGCAGACGGCTTTATTCGGATCCGATCCGTAGTTATTGTTCCAATCGAGAAGCGCCGACGGAGTCTCCGACGCGAGCCGTAGAGCATGCATTCCGAGCACGCCGCAGATATCCACCTCACACGCGCTGGAGAGCAGTTCGTTGCTCATCATACTCATGACCGTGCAGGGCACTACGCCCAGGTTTTCTTCAATTGAAGTCCAGCACTGCACCGCGCTGAGGGTCACCTCTGTCGCCGCCATCCACTGGTCGACCACCGCTCCGAGTTTTGCCATCTTCAACAGCGCTGCAGCGGGCACACTGGCCGCGTCGACGTAGCTACGAATCGCCGCCAGTTTCGCCTGTGCATGTTCGTCGTTGTCTTTCATGCGCTCAATTCGGCCGAGCACTTCAGAAAGATCGAGGGTCTCAATCGAGACGCCCTGCGATTCCAAAATCTTTTCGCTATAACGCACCGTGTTGAACGCGGCTGGACGAGCCCCGATGGCTCCAACTCGCAGATTGCGGAAGCCGTTTACCACCCGGCAAACAGCGGAAAACCATGCGAGGTCATTAGCGAATTCAGGCGAGCCCGGGCTCTCGGTGTGCAACGTCGTAATTGAATAGGGGATGCCGTACTGGCGTAGGTTGTTGCAGGCCGACATTTTTCCGCAAAAGCTGTCGCGCCGGAAAGCTATCGTCATCTTTTCGGGGTCATCAGGGGTTGCCTGAATCAGCACCGGCACCCGAAGATCGGCTAAGCGCAACGTATCCGCAATCGCCCGCTCTTCGCCAAAGTTGGGCAGCGTGACGATGACGCCGTCGATACGATCGCGATTGCGTTTGAACAGTTCGGCGCAACGCCGAGATTCTTCCCGCGTTTCCACTGCCCCGTACTTGCTCTCTTCCGGAGTGAGCGCCACCACGTCGATGCCGGCCGTCTGCAAAACACGAAGCATCTCTTCCCGCCCACTCTTGGCCAAATGATCGGGAAAGAAGCCTCGATTGCCCACGATCAAACCCATCGTCATTTTTTTCGCCGGCATAGAATTCTCCCGCTCTAGGGCCGCCGCCCAGGCGCGAATTTAAAACAATAAGCAAGACCGCAGCCCAGCAAGACCGCTCCCCACCATACGCCAGCGTGCAAGTTGAAGAGCACTACCCCCGGATTCAGAGGAGGATTTATTAGCTGATAGACTCCGGCAGCAAGAATCAATGCGCCATTGACGGCCAGAGAAATTCCAATGAAAAACCAGATTGAAATCATGCACGTAACTCCATTCGCAAAAACCTGCCTTTTAGAAAGTCGTTTACCAGAAAATAATGTTGAGGATGAAGAAAATCGCCGCCACCACGCCTGCCCAGAAAAGCGGCTTCTGATACAGCGGGAGGTCGCCGACGGATGGAACCTCCGTCAGACCATAGACTAAGCCGGTCAATGCCGCGTCAGGCGCTGGTTTCGTCGCCAGACTTACGACCACCGTCACGGCCACGCAAACGATAAATGACCAGAGCGCCTGAAACATATCCTGCGCCAAGCCCTTCGCGTGAGACGACAGCGCAACATAACGCAGCGCGGAAGGATCGTGGTGCACCCAGGCCCACATGCTGACCGATGAGAGCGTGCCGCACAGCAGACCCCAGAATCCGCCCGCACCCGTCGCCCGCTTCCATAGCATCCCGAGCACGACCGTGCCAAATAAAGGAGCAATGAAGAAGCTAAATAACGCCTGCACGTAATCCATAATGCTGGCGAACTGCATCACCAGATACGCTGTGCCCACACTGATCAGCACGCCAATGATCGTGGTCCAGCGCCCCATGTTCACATAGTGATGGTCGCTGCCCTTACTGTTAATCAGCGGCCGATAAATGTCATAGGTCCACACTGTGGTAAATGCACTCACATTTCCCGCCATCCCAGACATGAAGCCCGCAATTAGCGCGGTAATTCCAAGGCCGAGCAGTCCGGGACCGCAGTACCGCGCAAGCATCAACGGCAAGACATCGTTATAGCTATGGGCACCGGTTATCGCAGCAACCGATTCCGGAACTAACTTCTCCGGCAGCACCGCCAGGCCCAGCAGGCCAGGCAGGATGACGATGATCGGAACAAACATCTTGAATCCCGCGCCGATAATGGGCGCCATCTCCGCGCTGCGAATATCTTTTGCTGCCAGAATTCGCTGCACTACCAGAAAGTCCGTCGTCCAGTAACCCATCGAGAGAATCGCGCCCAATCCAAACACAATGCCGACCCAATTGATTCCCATGGGATTGTTGCTGAAGGTTCCCAAACCAGACCAGAGATGAACATATTGCACTGAGGCTCTCTGCGCGATCTCGAGTTTTAAATTGCTCCAGCCCCCAGCTTCATACAATCCCAGGATCGGAATCAGCAGCGCCCCCGCCCAGATTAGAAAGAATTGCAGCACTTCGTTGAAGATCGCGGATCGCAATCCCCCCAGGGTCACATAAATTGCAACAGTCAGCGATGACGCCCAGATGCTGAAATTAATATCCCATCCCAGCACAATCTGCATCACCTTGGCCATGGCAAACATGTTGACGCCGCTCATCAGCACCGTCATGAAGGCGAACGAAATCGCGGACAGGGCTCGACTCGGCTCGCCGAAACGCAGCTTCAAATATCCCGGCACCGAGTGGGTTTTAGAAATGTAATAGAAGGGCATCATCACCAGAGCCAGAAACAGCATCGCCGGGATGGCCCCGATCCAATACCAGTGTGTCGCCAGAATGCCGTACTGGTAGGCGGACCCCGCCCACCCCATCAATTCGAGCGCGCCTAAATTGGCCGATAAGAAACTCAGACCGGCGACCCACGCCGTCATCTCCCGTCCGGCCATAAAAAAGTCTTCGCCGGTGTTGGCCCGGCCTTTCAAGTACCAGCCGATGGAGAGAACTAATACAAAATAGAAAACAACGATGGTGACATCAACCGGAGAAAGCCGCACGAGTCGGGTTGCCACATCGGTCGCCAGCAAAAATGTCATCGATTGTCCTTTTTTTCGGTGTCTTTATCCGTTGACCCTGTCCCAATTTTTCCCATCTCAGCGGGCGGTGTTTACCGGACCATTGATGCCGGCGCGGCAATGACCGATCACGAGTTACCCCTTTTTCCCGCCCTCATGTTAGGCTGCACCTTCGAACTCCGTCAATAAATCTCAGTTTCTGTGCGAGGCAGCCACCCTATACGTGACCAGCCGGCTTAGGCGAAGTGATCTGTAGCTCCCGACTCTCCACTTCCCTCAGATGCGTCTATCGCTGCGAATCTCGAAAACGCCAACTTCGGTAACGTCCGTTACTCGAGAGCGACTCAACCATCCCGAGAGATCGCGGATGTTTCCGGCTAATGGCAATGGGAAAAAAAGGTCTAAACGGTTTCTTGCAGAATGCTTCCGCGGAGCTGTCCATCCTGGACTGCGTGTACCAACCTTTTGTCATGTGTATCTCCTTATTCCCGGGGCCTCGCCGTAGGAGGCTCGTTCAACCGCGAGCGGCGCGAGTTGCTTACTTCTTAATAGGCGTTGGCCTGCTTTTCTCGAACGGCACAATCCCTTCGTCTTCTTTTACGTAGTAGGAATGGTCAGCAGCGAGGTCAGTTATGGTCTCGACTTTTCCCGTCCGCCAGATGACTTCTACCTTGTCGACATGCGCCCTCGCTCCAAGACCGAAGTGAAGCCGGAGATCGTTTTGAGAAAGATAACTGCCACCGCTGCGCACCTCATCTGTCTCTACAAGATCACCCGCGGTTATTCTTACTCGCGCGTTCAAGGCAAGCTTATTGCTCTCGGTGCCCACTAACTCGAAGCCGATCCAATGGTTCGCCGGACCACCTTCCGGCCTAAGAATCGTGGGCGCGCCTTTGAGGTTTTCGATAACTATGTCCACATGCCCATCATTGAATAAGTCCCCGACCGCAGCTCCGCGGCTAACTCGCGGAAATTGAAGGGCAGGCCCAACCAGCTTACTTATATCTTTGAGTTTTCCGTTGTGCTGATTCAAGAACAGCAGCCCAGGTTCCCGATATCTCGCCCCCGCCTCGCCAGTATCTACCTGAGGATAAACGTGGCCATTGACGATAAAGAGATCGACCCAACCATCGTTATCAAAGTCGAAGAAGCCGTCGCCCCAACCAACATAGTGAATCGTGCTCGCGGCGATTCCAGACGGGTAGGAGACATCCGAAAAAGTCAGGTCGCCTTGGTTTTGATATAAGGCGGCATATTCATCGCTAAAGTGCGAGATAACTATCGACGGTAACCCGGTATGCCGGTAGTCGCCGAGTGCGACGCCCATGTTAGCCTGCTCGTTTCCGTCCTGGCTAACGGCTACTCCAGCGGTAAGTCCCATTTCGATGAAATGTCCACCGCCGTCGTTCTTGTAGAGATAATTTCTGCCGGCGTCATTAGCGAGGAAAAGGTCGAGGCCATCGTCTTTGTCGAAGTATGACCAAACAGCAGTCAATCCAAATGAATCAGGCGAGTTTGCAATACCGCTTTTCTTCGAAACATCTGAAAAAGTGCCGTCGCGATTGTTGTGGTAGAGATTGGAAGGAGACCCCTTCAACCCGCGCGGACCGCATTGCACAGCGATGCCGCGGAATTTACAAGTTGGACTGGACCCGAACGCCGGCAGGTCGTTCAGGTTCACGTTCACATAGTGCGATACGAACAAATCCGGCCAGCCGTCGCCATCGTAGTCGCCAAATGCCGCTCCAGAAGCCCAACCCAAGTCGTTGCCCAGACCCGCTTGTTTGGTGACGTCGGTGAAGGTGCCGTCGCCATTGTTGCGATACAGCACGACCCCGCCAAGGCAAGTCACCAGCAGATCGGGCCAGCCATCGTTGTTGTAGTCGCCCACAACCGCGCCCATCGCCCAACACGGATAACCAACGCCCGCTTTGTCAGTCACGTCGGTGAAGGTTCCATCATGATTATTGTGGTAAAGAGCGCTTCGCGATTTCTGCCCGGCAAGGGCCATCTCGACGCTCTGAGCATTGGTGAAATAGATGTCGGGCCAACCGTCTCGGTCGTAGTCGATGAGAGCAACACCTCCGCTCATCGACTCGACAATGTATTTCTGCTCCGGGCTCGAAAGATGATCGAATTGAATGCCAGTGGAGGCAGTTATATCAACTAATTGAGGCAATGAAAGATCCGGTGCGATGGCAACTGCGCCCGACTTACTCGCGCTGGCAGTCGGCTGTTGTTTAAGGTCTGAAGCAAAGATCGAGTTAGCGGCGATAACTAATACAATTGCAAACGCCACCCAGCGAAAAATCCTTGCTGAAACACCCGCATATGCTGGTTGCTGCCGCACTTAGCGCCCCCTGTAAGTGGTTCGGATGGAATATAGGCAGCGGTTTCTCCAGTAGTCGACGGGAAGAACTGGAGTCATTCCGGGGCGCGCCGCGGTGGGCGACGCTTTCAGGATGGTGATGTCGTCATCTGTTGCGTACGGCTTGAAGCTGTGAACCGTTCCGTCCCCATCATAGGAAATTACTATCAAGTCACCCGCCCTATCAGAGAATAGTTGCACCGGACCCAAAGGATTATCGCGAACTTTCGACCGCCGACGAGTGGCGCCAGACCACCGATAGATGGTTTGCCGCTGGGCATCGACGAAATAGATATTTCCGGAGCTGTCGACAGCCCCGCCTGAAATGTTGAAGAAGCCGCCGGCAATGACTTTGTCAATGTGTGCGTTCGGTGCGAGAAGTGGTGAAGGTTTTGTAGTGCCCTTTTGCGGAGTGCGGCTCGAGATTGTCAGCCAGGCGAATTCGCGCTGTCGTATCCCGATATTATTAGTCTGGTCGAAGATAGCACGCTAATTCTACTGCTTTTCAAGCTAATGCTCTTACGTTGCGCGCTGGAACTGGTGACGATTCAGCTCCCGCAATCTGGCTTTGTCAAGTAAAAAATGACGTTATTCAAATTAACGCACAAATCCTATGAAATTTCACATGTTCATGGCTAGAATATCGTTATTCTGTGGCATTGCTAGCTTGAGTCGAAAACGTAACGCCTTGCAGGAAGCGGGCCTGCGCATACCTGACGATGTATCGCTAGTGGGCTTCGATGACATTCAGAGCGCGGCGCAAACGCTGCTCGATCGAATCGAAGGAAAGATGGAGTATGTTCCGGAGACCTCGTTCGTAGAGAATCGCAAAACCTTTCTTTCTGTATATGAACCTAAGGAAAGCATTTGAATATTTCGTTGGGGCAATCGTTTCCTTCTTACCAAGAAGCCGGAGGAAGCCTTGAGGAACAAGCTCGCGCTCCTGCTCATTTTGTTGGCTGTCATCCTTCTCACGGCAGGCCCTGCCAGCATGTGGGCGCAGACGCCGTTGCCCTCCACTTCCTCCATTGAGGCACGCGCGGACGCGATGCTCAAGCAACTTTCACTCGAGGAAAAAATCGACCTCATCGGCGGCCTCGACGATTTCTACATTCGCGACATCGCGCACATCGGGTTGCCGCGTTTGAAAATGTCCGACGGGCCAATTGGCGTTCGCAATTATGGGCCGGCGACGACATTCGGCGGCATCGCTCTGGCGGCGACGTGGGATTCGCAACTTGCCGAGCGTGTCGGAGCGGTGATTGGCCAGGATGCGCGCGCCCGGGGCGTCCACTTTATGCTGGGGCCGGGAGTCAATATATATCGTGCTCCGCTATGTGGGAGAGATTTCGAATACTTTGGCGAGGATCCGTTCCTCGCGTCCCGCACCGCTGTCGCTTACATCAATGGCATGCAGAGCGAAGGTGTGAGCGCGACCATCAAACACTTTGTGGGTAACAATCAGGAATACGATCGGCATAACGGCGATTCCATCATCGATGAGCGCACCCTGCGCGAAATTTATCTGCCTACTTTCGAAGCTGCGGTGAAGGAAGCGCAGGTCGGCGCGATCATGGATTCCTACAATTTGACCAACGGTCTTCACATGACGCAGAACCCGTACTTGAATACCGATGTCGCAAAAAAAGAATGGGGATTCTCGGGCATCATGATGTCCGATTGGGATGCCACCTATGACGGCGTGGCGGCGGCCAATGGCGGACTCGATCTCGAAATGCCCTCGGGCAAATTCATGAATCGGGCTACGCTGTTGCCTGCGGTGAAATCTGGGCAGGTAAGCGAAGCAACGATCGACGATAAAGTGCGGCGCATTCTGCGAACCGCAATTCGGTTTGGCTGGCTCGATCGTGAGCAGACCGATCTTTCCATCCCGCTTCTTAACCAATCCGGAGCGACAGTCGCGCTCGAAGCGGCGCGCTCGGGGATGGTGCTGCTCAAGAACGACGGCAATCTTTTACCGCTGGATAAGGCGAACGTCAAAACCATCGCCGTGATTGGGCCGGATGCCTATCCCGCGCAGCCGGTGGGCGGAGGCAGCGCAAGGGTGCGACCATTCTCCGCCGTCAGCTACCTTGAAGGCATGAGTAGATATCTCAAAGACAACGCTAAGGTGTATTACGAGGAAGGGATTCCGTCGCTCGCCGAGATGGCGGAGGCTACCAACTTCAGCACCGACGAAGCCGGCAAACAGCCGGGTTTGCGCGCTGAGATTTTTAATAACCCCGCGTTGAGTGGAGAACCTGTCGTGCGCCGCACGGATGGGCACGTCAACTTCGGGCGCTTCCTTGGCGACGGCATAAGGGAGGACGGCGCATCGGCCCGTTGGACGGGCTATTTCACGCCCAGCGCTCCGGGAGAATATGTGATTTTCGTGCAAGCTTCCGGGGAGGAGGGCGGTTCGCGGTTATACGTCGGCGACAAACTCGTTATCGATAATTGGGACCACGCCTATGCCCGGCTAGGCCAGGTCCGGATGTATTTTTCGAGCGGAGCGCACAAGATTCGATTCGAATATTTCGTGCATGGAAGTTGGAGCGGGCCGAGTGTGAAATTTGGCATCGTCCGTCCGGATTTGGCTGTAACCGCTGCTGCAAAAACTCTGGCGTCCCGCGCCGACGCCGTCGTGCTTGCGGTCGGCTTTGACCCCAGCAGCGAAAGCGAAGGCAGCGATCGAACTTTCCAGCTCCCGCCCGCGCAGGATGAACTTATCCAACAGTTAACAGCGGTGAATAAGAATGTCATCGTCGTGGTCACATCGGGCGGAGGGGTTGACATGACGCGCTGGCTCGATCGCGTGCCGGCGCTGTTTGAGGCATGGTATCCAGGGCAGGAGGGCGGTACCGCCCTCGCTCAGCTAGTGTTCGGCGAATATTCTCCCTCCGGCAAACTGCCCGTCTCCTTTGAGCGCCGATGGGAAGACAATGCGATTCATGACAACTATTACCCCAGGGGTACGGATAAGGATAAGAAAATTGTGTACGCCGAAGGCATATTCCTCGGCTACCGCTACTTCGATAAAGCGGAAGTGAAACCCGAGTTTCCTTTTGGCTTCGGTCTCTCCTACACAAAGTTTGCCTACAAGAATATCTCGGTTACTCCGTCCCACGCTTCTGGAGATCAGTTAGTAAACGTCAGCTTCGACGTGAGCAACATCGGTCATCACGCGGGAGCCGAAGTGGCTGAAGTTTACGTCGGCGAACCGCATCCCGCCGTTCCGCGGCCGGTGAAAGAATTGAAAGGCTTCGCGAAGGTGCAACTGCGCCCGGGCGAAACGCGGCATGTATCCGTCACCCTTGATCGGCGGGCGTTCGCGTACTACAACGTCAAGAATCACGATTGGACAGCGGATGCGGGAGAATTCGATGTGTATGTGGGAAGTTCTTCGGCGCGGACTGAACTGACCGGGAAAATAACTCGGCTAAATCCCTGAAGCAGCGCGAACCCTGCCGGGTCTTGCCTGTTGGCTCTCATCGTTCCACCGCCTCGTTCCGCGCTTTTCCCGATGGCGAACTGCAACGGCCACATTCATACGCTCCCATCCTGAGCCACCGAGGTTTCTGTCCCAAACGCCGCCGGCAGACTGATGCGAGTTGGCGTTTGCTATTGCTGCTCGGTCACGATTATTGAAAATATCACGGAGACTTACGTTCCTCTCGATCAACTAGAATTATTATGCTTTTGATCTCCGCAATGGCTCCTGCCAGTGACTGGATGGGGCAACGGCTTCGCTCGCATGTCGCGTGACGAATGTCGCGTGAATCGCCTGGAACATGAAGATGACCGCCAAGAACGAAAGCGAGCGCTTCCATAGCGGTGCGGAAAAGTATGCCGCCTACCTCGAGACACCCGAGGGTAGATTGCGCACCGATTTGGCATTCAGCAATCTGCAGGATTTCATTCGCATGCCCCAAGCCAAAAATAAAGACTCGTTGCATGCTCTGGATCTCGGGTGCGGCACGGGTGCAACCGCCGTTCGCCTCGCGCGTCTTGGCATGCACATAACCCTGCTGGATTCTTCTCTGGAGATGCTCGATATAGCCAAACGCACAGTACAGGCGGCAGATGTTGCCGACAAGGTCGTGCTGCAATACGGAAATGCTTCGCAATTGACGAGCCTGTTTCCCGCGGCATCGTTCGACGTAATTCTCTGCCACAACCTACTGGAATATCTTGACGACCCAATGGCAGTTTTGCGCGGCGCGGCGCGCGCCTTGCACGATTCATCATCAATTCTGTCAGTGCTGGTGCGGAACCGGGCTGGCGAGGTATTCAAGGCCGCTATACAAGCAGGCGATTTGGCGGTAGCGGAAGATAATCTCACCGCGGAGTGGGGACAGGAGTCTTTATATGGAGGCCGGGTGCGGCTGTTTACGTCAGCTAGCCTGCAAGCCCTGCTGAAAGCCGCGTCGCTCGGAGTGATTGCCGAGCGCGGTGTGCGCGTTCTTGCAGATTACTTGCCATCGCAGATTTCCCGCACCGCCGACTACGAGCGGATTTTTGAACTGGAGCGCAAGCTCGGCAGCCGCCCGGAGTATGCGGCGGTGGCGCGCTACACACAATGCTTCGCGCGTTTATGCTGATGGTCAGTCGAGAATAGTCCAATGAGTGAGATCACCGGCAAATCATTCATCCCATCCGCCGTGAGGACGCCAGACACCACCATTTCGCTCGGCCTCGGGCTCACCAACGAGTGTAACCTCACTTGCGCCTTCTGCTACCGAGATCCAGCCCGCACCGATCGCCTTTCTCTCGACCAGGTCAAGCGCGTCATGGAACGCCTCCCTGTCCACTCGGTGAATCTCGGCACTGGCGAGAACGGCATGCATCCTGACTTTAAAGTGATACTCGGTTACCTGCGAACACAACCCATCAAGCTCACCATCACCTCCAACGGCCACAGTGTTGCTGTGTTGGAAGACGACGAGTTGCGCGCCTTTCACGATATCGAGTTTTCTCTCGATTACCCGACGCAAGCAGAGCAGGATGCACAGCGCGGAAACGGCAACTGGCAACTGATCCACTCGCAAGCACAACGTTGCGTAACGCTGGGTGTGCCCGTAACTATCGTCGCGGTCATGATGAAGGCCAACTACTTGCGTCTGGCCGAGGTCGCGCGAGTCGCCAAACAGTTTGGCGCTCCTCTGCGCGTGAATGTCTACCAGGCCGTGCGTTCCGACATTTACGCGCTTTCCTACACAGAGTATTGGGAAGGATTTCGGCGTCTGTTTGCGGAAACTGATGTGATCGCGATCGGCGAACCGTTGGTTCGGGCGATGGCTGGACTCCTTCCGCTGCGGGGAGGATGCGGCGTAAGCACTGTGAGAGTTACGCCGCGCGCCACAACCCAGCCCTGCGTTTATTGGCCAGGGGCCGGGGAGCCTCTGTCGGATTTGATTTCGATAGGCCTCGACATTTTAGAGTCCCTGCCCTTCGAGCAAGCCCGCACGATTCCCGACGCATGCCAGCCTTGCGAGTTTCGAGACTCATGCCATGGTGGTTGTGCCGGACGTCGACGCTTGCAAGGCGCACTGCGAGAGCCAGACTATTATTGTCCGATCGTCCGCGGCGAACGCCCGAACCTACAGTTCCGCATGGCCGCCACCCGCGATCTGCCTAAGCTCAGCAGTTCCTGCACTACGGTGGTGATTGCCAGGTGAGAGGCCCGGTTGATTGGTGGCATCGCCTCATTCCTTTTGCTGTGGTGCCCAGAATTATGGCGCGTAACGCGTGTAGACAAAATCGCGCGCTTTAACAGGCACGTGGCAGGGAAAGCAGGTACCGAGCTTCGCCTCACCGTCAGGTTTGCCGTCTTTGAATTGTGCAAATCCCCAGCCACCCGTCGCGGAGTATTTTCTTGAGTCCTTGACCATAAACTGAACGTTAATCGGGGGCCCGGCAACGAAGGACTGCACGCGGCCAAAGACTTTGTTGTTTTCCTCAGACGGATCGTAGCTCCAGGCTAGCCGCGCAATGATTGCGCCGTCCGGGAACGGAAGCTTCCCTTTCCTGTAGGTCTCGATCGCTACATCGTTACCCAGAACGGCGCGTAAATCGTTGTTGTTACCGGCCTCGTGGGCCACGGAGATGAGCTTCCAGTCGCGGTATCCGGGCGGAATTTTGATTCCGAAGATCGGGGCGGCCGCTTCATCGGCATGTCCAGATGCGCGGGCCGAACTGACGACAACCCCGACGACAGCGCCGGCCACCGCCGCAATTGCAACCAGCAAGAAAGCGATCCTTCTCATACGGCGTCCTCCCAATATTCTTATTGAACTGATGGGGTAATTACTTGTTGGAAAGGCAGACTCGTGAAGAACGATATAAATTCCCGAGCCAGCCAATCCTTTGTCTGTTTGCGAATCCGCCTATTTCGCCTCGATCCATTTGTCGGAACCCGTCACTTTTACCGCCAGGTTAGAAATGGAGATGTGCAGCGGCTTGCCATCGGCGCTGCCCCGGTGATCGGTCGAGATCTGTAGAGGTCCCGCTTTCTTATAGGCCGCCCAGGTTGCCTTGACGACGCTCGGCTTCTTGTCCCCGCCGTGGTGGAAGACAAGATACTCGACGCGGTTGTTTTTGCCGACGTAGAGTTCCCAGGTGTCACCGGGGGTGAAGCCGCCGAGCTCCGGAGCATACTTCACTGAGACCAGCTCGGCTGAGCCGGTGCCAGCAGGCAGTTTATGCATACCTTCGTCGGTCACGGTGGCGCTGGTGTCCCAGTAAGCATGCAGGGGAAACAGAAGCCAATAGTTGTCGTTGACGAAAGCTGGTTCGATTTGATTTTTCACATTGTCGGGCTGGCTGCTAAGCTCGGAGCGCATGTAAGTAACCTTCACCGGCTTGCCGTCTTTATCCGTCCCCTCATAGGAGACCTTGCCGGTCTTGGGCTCCCACTCCCACGCATGAGCAGCTTTAAAAAGTCCAGTGATTTCCCCATTCCAGGTGTAGCGGATCGCATCAACTTGCCCAAATGAATCGAGACCATACGCTTTTGCGACCTGTTCGAGAATGGGCGGACGATTCTGCGCCCGCGCGCTTGTCGCAAGCATCACTACTCCGAAAGCCAGAATACCGATCGTCGTTAAACGGCTCGCACTTTTCATGGAGTTTGCTCCTCAGTGAATTGAACGGATGGTTTGTTGGATGACAGGCAAAAGCTTCCGGATACACAAGTCGCATTCACCCAGGTTTGCGGACCACATTCACAAGCAGCACCTAGTCGGTTGAGCTTGGAACTACCGCCGGTCGTCTGCTACGTTGCAACACAACGATCACGCCAGCAATCGCAACGCATCCGTATTCAAGCAGCATGATCCAGCCCGGCACCAGCCACGGATGGCCCAGCGTGCGCAAATGCCAAACATAGTAAGTTGGAATGATGCTGACCGTCCAGACAATGATCGGCACCGTCGACGCCGGCCGCAGGAACGGCAACAGCCAGAGAAGGTACCACGGATATACGACGGGCGCACACAAAAGCGATGCTGTCATCGGCCACGCAGATGCATCCGGCGACAATTCCGAATCCTTCCGCCTCAGCCATATCGCAATGAGAAAGCCAATGAGCGCTGCCAGACCAGCCGCTGTCTGCGGAGCCGCCACTCGCTCCATCGCCGCAAACACCGGATCATTAAAACGGAAACTCCGGACAAAAGTGCCGAGCGAACCGATCGGAATCCGCCCGTGATTGAGAAATGGAACGTATAAGAGCCCAACGACGCAAGCTCCCAGCGCCCCGTCGCGCAGACGAACGCGCTTCCAGTAGAGAGGCAGCAAGACAATCGGCAGGAATTTCACAGCGACAGCTAATCCGAATGCCAGGGCTGCGACCGCACGCCAGCGCCGCCCCAGCGCGGCGAAAGACACCACCAGCAGCAGCGCGCCGACGATATCGATGTGACCGCTGCCCGCTACTTCCGTCGCTAGCAGCGGGTTCCACGCATAAGCCAATACCCAGTGCGCGCCTTGCCCACCGCGGCGCAGAATATCGAGCAAAACGAAAACGATCGCGAAATCGCAAACCACAAACGCTACTTTCAGCGTAAAGATTGATTCATGAATCGCAGTGACGCCCCGAAAGAAAAGCTCAGCGCCCGCCGGATACGGACTCGGTAAATCCGGGTTGTTCAGCGTGCGGGTCTCAGGTGTGTGCAACCTCGCCACGGCCGGGTCGCTCGGAACCACAACATAAGGGTTATATCCAAGCCGCTGCACGCGGCCATCCCAAAGGTAGCGATGAATGTCATCATCCGAACCGGGCGGCACCACTAGAAATGCAAGATGCCAGAGCGCAGCCAATGCCAGCCCTATAAAGATGACGTGTCGCGGAAATCTCGGAGTCGTGAACAACTCACGGATAGCGAACAGGTACGCGATGCCAGCAATTCCCAGCGGAATGAGGAATGACGGCCCACCCATGCTGCCAAACTTGCGTGAGCACATCGTCAGTGCCACCAGCATGACGGCGCCGGAAAGATACAGCCTGCGTGCTGGCGTGACCTTCACAAATCTCCTGTGCCCGTCCGTAACTGTGCCACCGCCGCTCCCCACTCTTTTAGCCACGCCGCCGTTCGTGGCGCTCGATCGGGCGCGAACTGCAACTCCGAAGCAAGCCGAGTTAAGTCACCCTCCACATCGATGTCATAGAAAGGCTCCGTGAAGCCAACGGAAAGCCGCAACTCGCGGGCACGCGCCAGCAGCGCCTCCAGCGCGCTCTTCGTGCCCATGCCGTCACTATCGAATAGCGCGGGATGAGCAACCTTCGCGCCGACGAGATAGTAGCCGCCATCCTCTGTCGGTCCAACCACCAGGTCGTGTGCGGAAAGCGTCTCGAATGCGCTCGCAAGCACCGAAGCCGGCAAATGCGGACTGTCGCTGTTGAAGGCAACGACGCCTTCGCGGCCGGTCGCCACGAACTGTGCAAACACCGAGGTCAGGCCTGCTGCCAGGCCCTCGCCTTTCTGCGCCACGACGGCCACCGCGCCTCGTGTCAACTGCCGTAGTTCTTCAACGTCCAAAGCCGGGCACATAATGGCAACTTCCGCGCTGCCCGACAATGTACCCGACGAAGTGTCCAACGATCGCGCCAGCTCCATCGTGTCGTCCAAAAGACAGCGATAGAGTTCGGTCACCGCCTCCACCGGAAGGCTCTGCGTTAAACGCGTCTTGACCTTGCCCGGCCTCGGCGCTTTGGCCATGACCACCAACACGCGGATGCGCTTAGGCGTATCGGTTAAATTTTCGTTGGAGGATTCCATAGACGCTTGCTATGCAAGACTCACGCGGGTCGTGCCATTCCGGCCCTTCGATGCCGAAAATAATAGCGCACGATCAATGAGAGGATGAACCACGCCGCCCCGACCGTGCCCTTCAGCGTGCCACTGATCTTTGATTTTCCAATGCGCGGATAATAGCTCACCGGCACTTCAACAATGCGGTATCCCCCAAGCGTACCTTTCAGAATTATTTCGACTGCCCAGCCGTATGTCGTCTCTTGCAGCTCAAGCCGGCGAAGCACATCGGCTCGTCCAGCGCGGAACGGTCCGAGGTCGCTTAACTTCAGCCTATACAAAACTCTGATCAGGAAAGCCGCCAGACGATTGCCAAACGCGGCGTGCCAGGGCATCGCCCCACGAACGGTCTGCTTGCTCAGCCGCGAACCGATGGTGATATCGGCGTGGCCCTCGATGATCGGAGCCAAAAGCAGCGGCAACTCAGCCGGTCGATCGCTGTAGTCGCCGTCAAGGAAGACGACCACATCGGGAGCGTCCGCATTCGCGAGCCCCGTCAAACAGGCGCGACCGTATCCGCGACGAGGTTCGTGGAGGACGCGGGCTCCCATCTTCGCGGCAATCGCAGGAGTCCCGTCAGTTGAATTGCTATCCACAACCAAAACTTCAGTGACCATATCGGCCACAGATTCAGATCGAAGATCAGCTAAGACGCGACCGATAGACTGCGCTTCGTTGTGCGTTGGAATGATGACTGACACGCGCGCGCGATCCTGACTCACAAGTCAAAACCATTTAGACGATGGCCAGCGCCGCGCTAGCCACCCGTCGACGCCCCACGCTCGACCGGCCCGCCCCACCGCCAGCCCAAGCGATGCCATCACCGGAACCAGCAACTCCCAGATCCACGCCGTGCCCCACTCCGAAACCCACAGGCTGCCCAGGTAGAGAAACGCTACGAAGGCGACCGGACGCGTGAGCAGACCGATGATGAGCAGTATCCCGAGAGAGATCTCGGTCAGCGCCTGTATGGGAGCCGCCATCGCGGCATGACTCGCCGCCAAACCCATAACCGCCTTCCACGCGGCCGGCGAATGACTCGTCTTGATGTAGGAATTGATCAGGCCAGCGTAGCCCCCTGGAGTGTAGAGGCCCTTTCCCAGATTTTCGAAGAAGACCCACACAAACATCGCGCCAATCGTCAGCCGCACGATGGCCAGCCCATTTGCCGCGGGCTGTTGGTTGGCCACATTTTGCGTTGGGCTTGCGTTCGTCATCGTCGTGAACCTCCGACCCAAAGGGTGCCGCGCCACTTTGCGACAGGAAGA
Source organism: uncultured Acidobacteriaceae bacterium (assembly GCA_963822025.1). Classification (GTDB taxonomy): domain Bacteria; phylum Acidobacteriota; class Terriglobia; order Terriglobales; family Acidobacteriaceae; genus Acidiflorens. The sequence continues at coordinate 684,408 of CAWGFW010000008.1, forward strand.
AACGAGTTGACATCTTAAGCGGTTTTTCCGCTTCTTGCCAGTGGATACGCAAGCGACATGTTGATGTCGAACAACCGCGCCAGTTGGCGCGCTAAGAGAACTGGTAGTGGTCTTCAAAGCGAATGCCCATTTTGCTCGCGCGAGGGAATCGCCGCCGGAACGCGCACGGTTCGACGATGCTGACCCGTCAGTTCGGATTAATATGCTTGTTGGTCCAAATCAAAATGTCGGTCCCCTTCCGATCGGGAAGAGGCGATTCCATTCGCTGGAAAGGAGTGCTTCCGATGCGGCGTGTAGCTCTTGCCGTAATGTTTCTATCATTGGAGGTAGCAGGCTGGGGATCACCAGCCAATTCGCGAGAGAACGGCGTAGGGCAAGAGAGTTTGGCGCGCCCAAGCGAGCCAGGGTCAGGATCTACGAGCCCCGTCTGTCCGAACGGCATTTCAACCAGGGACAGGTGTGACAATAGCACTCCCCCCGGCATCACTTACGCGACCACGGCCGATAACTGGATCCAGACCATTGCTGCTCCGCTAACCGGCGGAACGCAAACGACTGTCACCCTCACTCCCTGTCCGACTGGAATTGACACCACCAGTGGAGTCGGATACCAGGTATTGATCTCCGGCAGTGGAAACAGCGAAGCAGTCGATGTGCGCTCCGGAAGTTGCAGGTCGGGCGCTTCATCGGGGACCATTACGTTCATCCCGTTCTTTTCTTATCCAGCCAGGTCCACTGTCGGTTCGGCATCATCCGGCATTCAGGAAACGCTAAACGCTGCATGCGGGGTTGATGCGACTTGGTGGAACAACGGCCAATGTAATGTAACCGTAGCCGCAAACGGTCCCGGCTATCCTATCCACTCCCTCCATACCTATCGTGTTGCCGGAACAATATTCTTCCATTCCAACCAATCCGTGCTGCAGGGCTATGGCGTATCGCTCGATTGCGTCGGGCGTCGAGCTTGCATACAGGTTGGCAATCTGACTGATGCCAACAAATCTGCGGCGAATACCATCAAAGGCTTCACCTTCCGCGCGCCGATTAATCGTTCTGCGATCCCGCCCTATGCCGGGGTAAACATCGCCAGCACAGTCAGGACTGCCCAGGTCGTAACCATTGCGACGGCAAGTCCCCACGGCTTCCGTCCCGGCGACATGATCACGATCCTGTTTACCGACGACCGCGCGTATTGGGGAGATGCGGTGGTAACGGCGGTGCCCAGTTCAACCACATTTCAATACGCGCATTCTGGCGGCGACATCGCGCTGCAAACAACTCCGGGCGTCGTGGCACTCGCATATTCCGCGATTCTCGATAACGGGCATGGCACTCATCTCATCGACATCAGCGCCGATAGGTTTGGAGAAGAGGGAGCGTTCAACAACTTTCTGGATATCTGGGACGATGAGAACTGCACTATCGATCATCTCAACAACAACGGCAACGGCCTGAACAACAGCGCAACATGGGTCGGGTCATGGATATTTTCCGCCGGTAATCAGGGCGCGAAGAATCAAATCGCTCCCGTGATCAGCCTGCTCAATTCCACGATCACCGCACGCAACAATGGCGTAACCGTATACAACTCGAACGGGTTGTATATCGAAAACACGGTCCTTCAGGCCACATCGCTCTGGCAAGTCTATTCGTCGAACTCAACCGGAAATTATCAAGGCGCCTACCTTAAGAATATCTACTCCGAGAGCGGCGCGAGGCTAAACCCTCTTACTCCGCCTCGATCTCCGTTTCCCGGCCTTGGAATTGCCGGTTTAATTGCGGGACCGTCAACCGGAGCGGCGAACTTTCAAATCGTCGGGAGCGGCACGTTCGGAGAGTTCCCCAGCGGAGGCGCCGGCTCCAAGCCTTACTCTTACTTCATCGTCGCCAATGATGCCACGGCGCGGACGCAAACATCTCCCATGCAAATCCTTAATTGGCGTTCGAACGGGAAGGATTCAATTCCGGTTCGGTGGCCGCGCGTGGCCAATGGAACCGACGCTATAACCTACGACGTAATCCGCATGGCTACTCCCGCGGGTGTCGGATCGTTTTATCCTTCCACGGGCGCGTGTTCGGGCGGCTCCGGCGGCGCCTGCGGATATGTTGCACAGGGACTCACGCAGTCTGCTGCCTGCTCCGGCAGCCTGGTTTGCACTTACACAGACGATGGAGCGTCTTCCACCTCTCCGTATGCGACCAGCCCCGGAACGCATCCCAAGCCAGGCAACTACACTGGAAACTTAGTCTTCTGGCCCGGCTCCATAGTATCGGTCTTCCGGAGCGTCAGCGTCGACGTGGAAGAGTCGCCCGCTGTAGGGGTAGGGCTCAACGGAAATCCCCTCCAAATTGCGAAACAATGTTCCGACGCCGGAAACGCATCGCCCGGAGCCTATACTGAGTGCGAAGCGAGCATAACCACCCCAAACAACGCCATTCCAAACCAAACTGCCATGATCCTCAATGACGGGGCTTCTGTAGGCAGTGGCATGACGTTAACTAAAGGGCGATTAAACTTTTCCAGCACGCCGGAAGCGCTTATCTCCGCGCATCACTTCATCACCCTCCTTGATTCTCAACCGGCCCTCACAAAATCAACCTGGGGCTATCGTCCGCCAGCTGCCGCCAATGATACCTGGATCGGAACTGACGTAGCCGGATCGCTATATCCAAGCGCGGGGCAACTTGCTTTCGGAGCGCCCGTCTCTATCACAAATTACATTCACGCCACCGGCGACGGTGTGCACGCCAATTGGCTGGAGCGACTCACCGCAAAGGACAAGACATTTGCCGTCCCCGTAAAAATCAAGGAAGGAAATAGTTTCACCCTGGGAGACGGCTCTCCACTCTCGCAGATGAAACTGTATCGCGTGAATGCCGCGCCCGCGAGCCCCGTGCCTGCCCACAGTTGTATCGATGTCAACCGCGAAGCGAAGGGTCTCACCAAGTCAGATCAGGTAACCAGCATCACGCCGCCGGGGCGTTTGGGAAATCTTTCCGTAAACGCTTATCCCGCCGATGAAGGAATGATTACTTTACATTTCTGCAACCCGAGCAATTTCGAAGTTAGCCTTCCAACCGGCACATATTCTTTCCTCGCTGTGCGTTAGGATTGGCGGCAACGTGATGAATCATACTTGGACAGTGGATCGATGGTGCTTGATACAATCTGCGGATCATGGTTGACTCAACTCGACTTTTCGTTTTTCTGGGCGCCGCCATCCTGCTCGCAATCGCTCCCGGCCCCGGCATGCTGTATGTGCTCGCCCGCACTCTAGCCGGCGGACGCCGCGAGGGTTTGCTCTCCGCGCTGGGCACGTTCTTCGGCGGCATGGTGCACGTATTCGCAGCCGCCGCTGGTGTGTCGATCATTCTGGCGAAATCCGCAGTTGCTTTTGCGACAGTGAAGTACTTGGGCGCCGGCTATCTCTGCTTTCTCGGAGTCCGCATGATTCTCGATGCGAGGAAGAAGCACGAAGACATTTCTCTCGCTGGTCTGCATCGCGGAAGAAATCCTTTCTGGCAAGGCATCATGACCGAAGTGCTGAATCCGAAAACGGCTTTGTTTTTCCTTTCGTTCATCCCCCAATTTGTGAATCGGACGGGCGGCCACGTCTTCCTGCAATTTGTCCTGCTGGGAACGCTCTCGGTCGCGCTCAACACCTCGGCTGACATCGTCGTGACCCTGCTGGCCGGACCGCTCGGCCACCGCATCCGCGGGTCGCAGCGCTTCCGCCGCCGTCAGCGAACCCTGACTGGCGCGGTCATGATTGGACTGGGTAGTTATCTGGCTTTCGGAGAGTCAAAATAGTTTGCTGCGTCCAAATTGGTCGCCACACTCAGAATCGTGTGTGAGTAATATTCTCAGGAGCGGCAGCAAACTCCGAACTGTTGCCAGAGCCGAAACCAGGGGCTGTGCGCGAGCATTTCGTCGTGCCTTCGATTCGCAGCGGTGAGGTCGCTCGAACTCAGTGGTCGAGTATCCGGCACCGCCAAGATGCGCTCAAGGCGCTCGATTTCAGCAATAGTCTGCTCGGCGTCCATTCCGTCCCAATATCCGACATGATCGTAGCATTCGTCAAACGGGATGGCATCCATACCCGCCATCCAGTTGATTGTGGCGAGTGCAGGCTCTGGGAGCCTTGTCGGGTCGCCACCAAAGCAGCTTCGTACCATGAAGCGCCTCCGGTGAAATGGTCGCTCAGCTGAGTGAGTTGTTCGAGACGGTCACGCGCACGCCCGTCAGCGCCAAGAATACAAACCTTGCGCCGTAGTTCAGCCGGTTCGAATGCCTGCCTGTCACGCAGGAGGCCGCTGGTTCGAGGCCCGCTCCTGCCAAAGCCGCCTACATCGCCGTCTGGAAAGACTCCGCTGCAGGTTCATCTTCCTCCGCCGCGCCTTGCGGAAGTGGAATAGCTGCAAAGATTCGAGTTCCGGCCGCATCCGATTCGATTTTGATCTCGCCCTTGAATTGCCGCAGCCTCTCGCGCATTCCTCGAATGCCGACACCCGAACCTCCCGACTGAATTTCGCTTAATCGTTCGGGAGACATGCCCCTCCCCGTATCACGGATGTCCACGTTGATCCGGCTGTCTTCGCGTGTGATTCGAATCGAAGCGTTTTTGCTGCCGGAATGCCGATGGATGTTAGTTAGACATTCCTGCACCAGTCTAAACACTACCAATTCCATGTCACGGGACAGTCTTCCGAATTCCCGCGAGACATCAAGATCGATCTGCAACCCGCTGCGGGCTGTCAGACCTTGCGTGTACCACGTTAATGCGGAGCACAATCCGTTCTCGTCCAGCAATGGAGGATGTAACAGATAAGATGCGGTGCGAATTTCACGGTGCAGTTGCTGAACCATCTCTTGGATGGTTTCCGCTTCGGTAGCAAGGTCGGGTGCATTGCGCCCGGTTTTTTGGACGAGCTGCGCCAGGTTAATACCCAAGACTGTTAACGTCTGTCCGGCACTGTCGTGCAATTCTCGCGCAATGCGTCTGCGCTCCTCGTCTTGCGCTCGCAGCAAACGCCAGGAGAGCTCCCGAACTTGCTCGGATTGTCTCAATATTTCCGCATTTCGCTCCTCTAAATCCCGGGTGCGGGCGCGTACCTCTGCATCGAGACTGCGCGCCAGTTCTCGATAATTCTCCTCAGCCTCCTTACGAGCTGTTACATCGCTTGCCGCGCCGAACCACTCGATTATTTTTCCTCCTTCATCAAGTAACGGTACTGCACGCGAGTACGTCCATCCCAAGCTTCCGTCGGCCCGGCGGATTCGATGCTCGAGTTGAAAGATGCTCTTCGTCCGCACTGCCTCTCGTATCGTCCGCAATACCAACTCGCGATCGTCGCTGTGAATGTATTCTTCCAACCAATCCGTTCTCGGTTTGCCACTGTCAGAGATGAACCCTCTGCCTTCCAGTTGGCGCATCTCGCTCCAGTCTGGGTTCATACGGTAGACCACATACGAAGTGGCCTTCACGAGCGCGCGGAACCGCTCCTCGCTCTGACGCAACGCGTCTTCCGTTTGCTTTCGTTCAGTGATATCGCGAGTCGTCCCAGCAATTGCCTCCACTTCACCGCCCGGTCCAATCACGGGTACGAAGATGTAGTCGTAAGTGCGACGCCCATTCGTTCCGCTAAAAGGAACTTCACCACGGATAGGCTTCCGGGTCTCAATGACGCGCTCGATTTCCCGGTCGTGCATTGTCGCGTGCCAAGGTTCATATCCCAGTTCCAGACAGTTCTTGCCGCTGGCCTCGTCCCACGTCTTGCCCCACATTCTGAGCAAGGCTTCATTCGCGTAGGTGAAGCGATGATTCAGATCAAAGACGTAAACCAAGTCGGGTGTATTGGTCAGGATCGTTTGATAGAGCCGGCGTTGACGCTCGTTTCGCTCATTACTTTCCCGCAGCATCCGTGCCATGTTCAGCTGCGAATTGACGCGTGCGATCAGTTCACGAGCGGAGAACGGTTTAGTGAGGTAATCGTCGGCTCCGGCGGCGACTCCCTCTATTATTGATTCTTCCCCAGCTCGAGCCGACAGCATGATGAGAGGTATCTTTGCCGTACGGTCGTCCGACCGTAACTGCTTCAGTAAGCCGAATCCATCCAACTTGGGCATCATTACGTCGCTCAGGATCAGGTCAGGGGGATGCTCGCGAATCGCCTCCAGCGCCCTCTCGCCGTCGGGAACGACTTCCACTTCGAAATTGGGTGAGAGTAGTTTGCGAACGTATTCACGCATATCGGCATTGTCATCCGCCAACAGAACGCGCGAGCGCTTTCCTGCACCGGTACCCGAGGCATAGGCCGGCGAAACAGCGTCGGTTGACAACAATTGCTTCGTATTTTGCACATCCGGGAGCCAATGCAAGGCTTCTTCAATGTATGTCTCGCCCCCCAGGCCGGTTGATGCCAGCGAACGCTGCGCGCCGATTCGGTCAGCTGGCAAATGCTCCTTGCCCAACGGAATAGTTACCGTGAACGTGCTTCCGATCCCCACCTTGCTCTCGACCCTCACTGCACCGCCGTTCTGCTTGGCGAGTTCCTGCACCAGCGCAAGGCCGATGCCGCTTCCCTCGATCGTGCGCCCACGAGCATTCTTCACTCGATAAAATCGCTCGAACAAGTGTGGCAAATCTTCCTCAGGTATCCCGGTACCGGTATCCCTCACCGCAAGTTCCACATCCGCATCGGTCTTGTGTAGGGAAATCTCGATTTCGCCCTCGAAAGTGAACTTGAAGGCGTTCGACAACAGGTTGAAAACGATCTTCTCCCACATCTCCCGATCCACGTAGACGGGCTCGCCCAGGTTGGGACAGTTAACCATGAGCCGCAAACATGCCTTTTCAATAGCAGAGCGAAATACACTCACCAAATCGGAAGTCAGTTGAGAAAGATCGATAGGCTCATAGCAGGCTTGAAATCGCCCGGCTTCGATCCGAGAAAAATCCAAAAGTGTATTAACCAACCTCAGCAAACGGAGTGAGTTTCGATGTGCGATGTCCAAACGCTCGTGCTGATGGGGCGCAAGCCCACTGGAGTCCGAGAGCATGTCTTCCAAGGGACCCAGCATAAGCGTGAGTGGAGTCCGGAATTCGTGGCTGACATTGCTGAAGAAAGCGGTTTTCGCCCGATCTATTTCGGCCAGTGCCTCGGCGCGTTTGCGCTCCTCCTCATACGCGCGTGCATTCGCGATTGTCGTCGCAATCTGGGTCGACATCAGTTCCAGAAAATCTCGGTAGCTCTTGTCGAATTCAACACGAGAGCTCAGTCCAATGACGATGAATCCGGCAAGTTGATGCTGAATGTTAGAACGAATGGGCAGCACCGCTGCGGTGTTAGGCGCGTCCGACCAGGGGCCTTCCGGAACCCGGTCGAATCTGCTTTGAAGTTCCTGTACCAGTTGAATGTCTTCGGTGGCAAGCACCTGGGGTAGCGGCCAAACTCCGCCAGTTGGTGAATTGAGGTCCACCGATTCTGGACAGGCTCGATCGTCGCGCTCGGCACCGATACAGCAACCCAATCTGGCCCTCTGTCGCTTTTCGTCCAGCAAGTAGAGAAGAAGAAAAGGTATGTCTTTGGAATGTGTCGAAAGCGTCTCACGGACAATGATGCACGCCTCTTCCGCTGATCTTGGCTCAACCGAGCGCGCACCCAGATCCCGCAGAGCACGGACCCGTCGCTCGCCCACAACTTTGTCGGTAATCTCGTGCACCGTAGCCAGGACACCGCCGATACCGCCAGAAACGGATTCGTCCGGTACCGGGCTGTACGCAATCGTAAAATGCGTCTCTTCTAAGAAACCTCTGCGATTGAGTTCAAGCGGGATGTCTTCCATCCAAGTGGCGGGACCGCCTGCAAACGGTGTTTCAATCAAAGGCTTCAAAACGTGCCAGATTTCGTTCCAGACTTCACTGACGGGCCGACCTAGCGCCCATGGATGCTTGGTGCCGAGGATGGGTATGTACGCGTCGTTGTATACCGAGCAAAACTCCGGCCCCCACCACAACAGTTGTGGGAATCGATTTGCGAGAAGAAACTTCACGATCATCCGGAAAGCAGGTGACCAGGACGATGACGCGCCGAGAGGAGTCCGCGACCAATCCGTCTCGCGAATCAGTTCGCCCATCTCCCCGCCACCCGTTAGCCATGTGGACATTTCTTCGCCTTGGCATCGTATCGCTGGGTTTGCATCGGCCGTTGACGCAACATCGGGAAAGAGCTTCTCAATCGAAGAGATAAGGTCTTTTGTGAGAGCATCTTTCCCTACGAAAGCGTGCGCCTCCGCTTGCGCGGCTTGTTGGCGAACCACCGCGGGATCGTTCTGACTGACGATGATGATTTTCGTTCCGGGCAGTTGTTGACGTACCACCTGCGTTGCTTGCAACCCGTCCATTTTTGGCATGGAAACATCCATCAGAATCGCGTCAGGGCGGAGTTCTCTTGCTCGCGAAACAGCTTCCACACCGTCCGTAGCCTCGCCGCAGACGTGCCAGTCGGTGCGCTCCGCAAGGATCGAAGTTATCGCACGCCTGGCCAATTCCTGATCATCAACAACCAGAATTCGCAATGCCATCTGGAATGCCCCCGCATCAGCGCAGTTTTCCTGGGAACTCCGCATGCGACAGCAGTACGGGAGGCTCACGAGGAGAAGCTCGACCCATCGTTCACCCACGCATCCGAATGATCGAGCGAACCACACGGATCTGAAGGTATAAGGATGCGGCAAATTGAAACATCGGGGGAATACAGTGTTCTACGTATTGACGCGTGAAGTCTCAGGTTTGCGAGAGCGAGTGCGCTGGCGCGCTGGTGCAGGAAAACGAAAGCGCCTCAGACTCAATTGAGTCGTGAGACGCTCGTTCGAACAGCCCTCCCCCGAAGTCTGCTCAGTCACAGGCTAGTCTCTACGAGGGTTGGGAGGAATAGCTCCAACGTGCCACATGCCAACCAGTTGCAAATGAAGGGGCCGGTGTCGCTTGAAAGTGAAAATCGCGAATCACCCGTTCGCTGACTAAACTTGCAAGATTCCATGCGTACCCAATACGCGCACTTGCTGTTCCAGGGAGTCGAGCCGACGTAACTCGGCCTCGACTGCCGGGGCACCTTCCTCGCGTACTCTTTTCGCGCGTGCCAGAGCCTGCTCGGCGATGCGGCTGACTTCGTGCAGTAATTTGCGAATCTCAGTTTCTAACCGCGCTCGGCTCTCCTGAACACGGTTGAGAATATCGCTTTGCACGCGGGTGCTGTTGTATTCGAGCAGCCTGGTAAGGAACCTTCGCGCATCGTTCTTGATTACCCTCCGGGCGCCCACCAGGCCAAGAATCAAGTCAGCCAGCCAGCGGACCGGTGAGGCTGGCTGCGCGACATCAATGAACTCCAGGAAAGTAAATTCCGAGCGGACGCGAAAGCCTTTCTCCGGGTCGAGAGCATGCGGCATACGCGCCAGTTCGGGAATGCCGGCGTTCGCGAGCTTCTTCAGAAACTCGTTTGCCATCTCCACGAAGCGCAACGCTATACGCCGATATTCTTTTTCGCCTTCTTCGTGCTCGGGCTTCAACCATGGCATGACATGACGTCGCGCTACTTCCTTCGCCTCTCGGAAGGTACGCCGGCGATAGGTTGGACCTAACCATCCAGGTATGGGCTGCAGCACAACCTCGAACTCTTGGCCCGCCTCCGGCATTGCGCGCGCGAGAAACGCCTTGTGCCGGTCGACAAACATGTCCGAAAGATGCTGTTGCTCAGCCATGAAGAGATACGCGAGCTCTCGCATCGAGCGCTCTGCATCGGCAATCGTCTGCTTCAGAGCCGCAATACGTTTCTCAGAGTCTTCGATTGGTCGCCGAAGCGCCTCCCTCTCTTCCGTGATAATGGCGAGAAGTTGTTCGCTGATCCGCTCAAGGCCGCGGTCGCAAGCAGCCCGGATCAGTCTTCGGCCGGAGCCTTCGACCAGCTGCTTTAGCGAAGCAACCAGTTTTCCCCAATCGCGACCGGTGCCTCGATGTTCCAGCTGTTCAGCTGCGCTGATCTCGAAGAACGTTTCCACAGGGTGTTGGAGCCGCTTTTCGAGCTGCCGTCGCGCAAAGGCCATCGCCGCCGATCGTTCTGCATCCGTGGTGCGATCGGCTTTGTTCAAGGCGATGATGAGATCCGGAACGTGCCGCCCGACCGCCTCAACCAGTAGAAGTTCTTCGCCTGCCAGCGGAGGATCCGCGCCGATCACGACAAGCGCTGCGTCAATATGAGGAATAAATGCCTGGGTTGCTGCTGTATTGCCGGTGAATACCGATCCCAGTCCGGGCGTGTCCACAAAACACATGCCCGTCGCCAGTAGCGGACTGGGCACAAAGATTTCCAGCGCAGCGATATGCTTGGCGTTCTCGGGGTTCTTCTCTTCAGAGACATATTCATCAACCGTCTCAACAGGAATATCTGTCCAATCACCAGCTTCAAATCGCACGCGAGCGGCCGCCCGTCGTCCGTAACGGACGATCGTTGGGACGGCGGTGACCGGTACGACTCCCGTAGGCAGTACGCTGTCGCCCACCAGCGCATTCAAGACAGACGATTTGCCGCGCTTGAACTGACCGATACAAGCAACGTAGAAGCGCCCTTCGGATACCCGTTCGGCCACAGACCGCGCATCGGCGGCAACTTGCTCGGCGTCAAACTCCGCGGCTAACTCGGCCAGCCGCGAGAGAGATGACTCCCCGTGACAATTGTCAGCAGGCGCAGGTCGATCTTCGGAAGGTCGAGATGTCAATGCCGAAGTAGCGGGCCTTTCCAGCAACAAGTTTTCTTTCGAGTCAGTCCGCATACTTCATCGCTCTAAATCAGTGTTGCTGTCATCTGTATCTTTGCTACGAAGCTGGAGAGCGCACTCCTTCCTGGTGCACGTAGCGAATCACCTCCACCTCGGACATCGCGATCAGCCCTTCATCTACCATTTCATCCAGCGCTGGCAGCAGTTTCTTGAGGTTCTCCTCGGTGTCGATCACGGACACCATAATGGGTCGATCGGAGGACCGCAGCAGATGCGCCTTGTGAATGCGCGAACTGGCGCCGTAACCCTCGATCCCACGAAACACCGAGGCCCCCGCAATATCGAGTTCGCGGCACTTGATTACGATGGCCTCGTATAACGGCTTGCCGTGCCACTTGTCATCCTCACCAAAATGAATGCGCAACAACTTGGCTTTTCCTTCGAGCTTCATTCCCGCGCCTCCTGCCGTCTCTCGGCCTTCTCATAGTTATGCGCGTACTTAATGATGTCCACGTCAGACAGCACAACTACACCCTGCTGCACCATTTGATCGAGAATGGGCATAAACGCCTTCAGCTTTTCTTCCGTATCAACGATCGACAGCAGGATAGGGCGATCGTGAGAAAGACTCAGCGCCGCGTCTTTGTGAATTCTCCGATTGGCTCCATACCCGAGAATTCCCCGATAAACCGTTACCCCGGCAATATCATTCGATCGCAGGCCATTGACAATCGCTTCGTACAACGGCTTGCCATCCCACCTGTCGTTTTCGCCAATGTAGATCCGCATCATCTTGGCTTTGCCCTCGCGTTTCAATGCAGGCCTCTCGGGCTCAGCCTGCTTTTGTTTCTTTTCGGCAGGTTTGACGATGGTAGTGTCGTGCATCTCGATCAGTCCGGTCCCCGCCATCGCTTGCAGCTTGGGTAACAGCTCTTCTACCTTTTCCGCACTTTCGATGAACTCGATCTTCACAGGCAGGCGGACGGCCAGGTCTACAAGATTCGTCGTGTGCAGGTGATGATCCGCGCCAAATCCAGCGATACCGCGCGTCACCGTCGCACCAGACACACCATGAAAAAAAAGAAAATCCAGAATCGCGGAATAGGCGGCACTCCCGTGGTACTGCTGGTCCTCAGCCACGTAAACGCCGACCTTCTTACCGGGTCCCGCAGTGAGCATCTTGTCCTCCTGACATTAGAGTCCTCATTGACCTGCCAGAAATTCCGCCACCGCGGCTTTTCACGAGATTGCCCTCCCTGCGATCATGCCTCCCCAGACCGCGACAAATCCAAAAACCACACTCGTTGCCACGTAGAGGAGCCCCAATCCAATCTGGCCATCTTGAATCGACCGCAGCGTCTCATATTCAAAGCTGGAGAAGGTCGTGTACCCTCCGATAAAGCCAATCGGGATCAGGTATCGCCAGTTGGGGCTCCACTGAGTTCTGACCGTCAGCACAGCAAAGACCAGGCCAATCAGAAACGAGCCCGTGAGATTAATGACGAGGGTTCCATAGGGAAAGCGAGTTCCCATTTTGCTGCCGATGTAACTGCCCAGCCAAAACCGCAGAATCGACCCGAGACAGCCTCCAACGCCAACCAATAAATATTTCAGCAAGTGTTGTCATCCCTTTCTGGGTTAGCGATCTCACGTTTAGCGATTTCTTCTGCCGCAGACGGCGTCCCGTGAAGCTCGCTGGTGACGTAGCGATCAAACTCCGCTGTGAGGTCCAACAACTCCGCGGCAATTCGATTCAGGTCCGCCTTGGCCGCGCTGGAAACTTCGCCATAGCCGCGCATGTATCTCGGCTGTAATTCCTCAGCGGCAATAGTAATAAATGTCAGTGCGCTGTGCAGGCTCCGGCTGACCGGAATGGATGGCTCCGGAACCCCAATGCCTTGACCGTCCAGAATACGGGCTAATTGGACTCGTATGCGGGCGATGTAATCTTCCACCCTCAGCCGTTGCGCCGGACTAACGTCTAACACGTGCTCGGGAAAAGCCTGTTTCGACTCGGCAACATTGAGCGCACCTTCCATGTCAGCCAGCAGCTTGTCGATGTGCCGGCATGTAATCGATAGGCGCCGAGCTTGGTTCGAGTTGAGAGGCTCCTCTGACATCAGGCTACAACCGGGGTTGACCGGCTTCGAAGCGCAGGCGGCCAATTCATGCGAAAGTCGATGTAAAGTGGGCTGATCTTGATGTGTTCTTCCGTACGATATTTTGGGTCCTTCGCCGTCTCCACCAGCTCCACAATTGCTCCAGGGTTTCCCTCGCTGAACTGCACGATCTTGTCGAGGAACTCATGCATATTCGACGCCGTGAGATTTGTGCGCCTGACCACCTCCCGAGCGAACTGCTCGGCCACCGACTTCTCAAAGTTTCGGATTTCGTACTTCTCGGAACGGTCCGAGTAAAGCGGCTGCAGAAAGCCGGTGTCCTCCATGTGGCGTGAGCGGCCCACCGCGTTTACGGGCGTCGATCCCCAGCTCATCATTTCGCGAACAGCTGAAGCGAAGGAGTGTGAAGGATGCACGAGGTGGTCCAGGACAATCGCGTATTGCCCCTCACTTAAAGCATCCATCACAATTCCTTTCAGTGAGACTGCCGACTTCGCCTTAATGGCCTCCTCGTTCCGAAAGGCGCTCCGCGCGCGTGGACTGCCGAGGCGTAGCAAGCTATTCGCTAGACTGCGAAACACCACCTGTGCGGTGGCGGAATCTTCACAATAAAGCACCAACGGGAATTCCGGCAGCAAGCTGCGCAACAGCAGAGTCTTGCCGACACCAGTGGGTCCATGAATAAGGAAGGGCCGCCGCTTAGCGAGGCGCTGCCTGATGGCCTGTCTTTCGTCTTCACGCTCAAAAATGAATTTCGCCATCATGTGATCTCGCGCCGATGCGCCGGCTGGATATCCCTTACACAAGCTAGTGAACCACCATCACTGGACAATGCGCATATCTCAAGGCTCGCTCGGAGACCGAACCTAACATCATCCTTGAGATCATAGATCGCCCGCGACGCCCCAAAATAATCATTTCGTGCGGAAGATCTGAGGATCCAGTTCGGCCCCGGCCAAAAACGTAAGAACAATGGCGCCCGTGCCAGCGAGAAAACTGATCCAGCTCGTCTTCCCGCCAAGGTCAGCGTGAATGAAGAGCGCTCCGATGACCAACTGCGCCACAGTGCCAACGACAATTTCACTCAATGCAGTCGAGATCCGGAACCAGATGGCAACCAGCGTCGCGATCAACGCGAGGCCGACCCAAACCGCGGCCATTACCCACACGTTCTCCATGAAGCGCCACCTCGACTGGTTCTGCGGATCGTCAGATCGGAGGATCAGGCCGGCACTATGACCCCGTGACAAAACAATCCGCTTGTCAGGAGTCATCAGCTGTTCCGGCTTAAGAATTGGGACAGCGGTTGGCGGTGAACTCCTTCACCGTGGTTAACCACACAAGTACAGCAAAAAATGCTCATCGAAGTCAACGGCATTCACCACCCCCCATCGGTCACTACATCTGGAGCAATGCGGCGCATCACCGGAACGGTGACAAAAGAAGTACTGCCGGCCGCGACGCTGACCTCGCTCATGAGGAAAAACACGACTGCCAGAGTGAGAAATTTGGCCGGGTCACGCGCCTATGGTGAATTCCTTGAAGCCCGCTTCTCACATTAGGCTTGCCCAACTGAGCCGGAGGGCATCAGGTTCAATCGCGCATCTCGCGACTTCCAACGAGCGAGATGGAGGTGGCTGCCGGGATCATCCATGGGCAGTGAATATAATCCACAATCTGCTCGATTCCTTGGCCGATCACTTTCATACGAATGACCGAGTATGATGTCCAGGTGTCAGCGCCGCGTTGGAGAACAACCAGCACCGGTTCTCCTTCCACCTCGCCCAGCGCCAGTTTCCAGGGCCACGGCCACCGATCGTAATTGAAGAAGTACGGTGCGTCCGCGAACTTCCCGCTAAACCTATCGAGAACCTTGAGCCGCGCGTCGGCGCTGATCAATTCACGCACCCCGTCCCAGTCTCGTCGATTAAAGCGATCCACATAAAGTTGCATGATTTGTGCTAGCTCGGGATTCGCACTTCGAACGGAAGGCGACGAAACAGGAGACGAGGCCAATTTCGTTCGGCCGCGGTTAAGCGCTGCCTTGACGCCGCCAACCGTGGAAGCGACGAGTTCCGCAATCTCCTCAAGCGAGTAATCAAATACGTCCTTCAGAAGAATGCATGCGCGCTCCTTCGGAGGCAGGGACGCGACGAGGTGTTCCACGGCTTCGCCAATCCCCAGTGTGGCTGGTTCGGCTGGTGAGACTGCTTCGGGCATGGCAGCGGCCGCCTCGGCGTCGTCCCGCACTCCTTTTCGTCGCAGGAAATCGATGCAGCGATTGTGAGCAATCCGAAACAGCCACGGCTTCAGAGGACGGCTCTCATCGTACTTGTCCAGCTTCCGATACGCCTCGATCAAGGCCTCCTGCACAACGTCTTCGCCGTCCATGATCGAACCCGTCATGCGCGCACAGTAACGGTGCAGGCTCGGCCGAAGTGTGGACACCGTCTCAAGGAAAGCTAGATAGCGCGCTTCGACCCGGCCCGAGCCATCGAGATATTCACGGCTATCCATGCGCTCCATCACCCTTCCATCGACCTCCACTCCACGACTATAGCTGGAATTAGGTGACCATTAGCTCCGGTCATGGAAGCCAATTTTGACGACTGGCTCCCTTCTATCCAAGCGCGCCCGCAGCAGTCGGCTTCAGGCGACGAGCCGGTCGCCCTTCTCTAACTCGCCTTCGACTCTTCCTCGCGCCTGCGGCGGGCAGCTCCTTCAGGGTCGGTTAGGATATCGACCCACTTCGGATGAGGCGACGGTTCGGCGTCGTAGTTGTCATGCCAGTTCCACCACTTGTACGGCGGGGTCTGGGGGTAACCTTCTGGCGAGTCCTCCCACGTCTCCTGACGCCCGAGCGGCGTGATGTCCAGGTAGCTCCATGTACTTCCCATTGCTTCGTCCCCGCGGTTGTTGATGAAGTATGTGCGGAAAACCTTGTCACCATCGCGGAAGAACACGTTGTGACCGTGCCACTGGTCCACGCCGAAGTCGGTGTCGAAGCTGTCTGTCATGGTGTACCAGGGCATCTCCCAACCCATCCGCGCCTTCAGCCGCGCGATGTCCGCCTGCGGCGCGCGTGAAACCCAGGCGAGGGTGGTGTCGCGCGCATTCAGATGTGCGAGGTGGCTCACCTGATCGGCGCCCAGGGAGCAGCCGCGGCAGGCATGATCGGGCCAGCCGAACACCCCAGGCTCAAAGAACGCGCGATAGACGATCAACTGAGGGCGTCCCTCGAACAAATCCAGCAGGCTCACCCTGCCCTTGGGCCCGTCAAACTCGTACTTCTTCTCCACCGCCATCCACGGCATGCGTCGACGTTCGGCGGCCAGCGCATCACGGGAGCGGGTCAAGGCCTTCTCTTTTGCCAGGAGTTCCCGCCGCGCCGCCTCCCAATCCTGCTGCGACACGATCGGCGGCTTCTTTATTGCGACATGCCCCTTCGGATTCTTCTTGTCTGTTTCTTTATTTGTTGCCATATCATTTCTCCTTCGTTTTCTGAAATAGACCGAGACTGATCGTTCTGACAAATCTGGTGAATCTGCCGATGCACACTGCGACAATTCCTCCCGTGGATGCGGCCCCCGCGACCATTACTACTGTGCTTTCGATGCATGCTGGGCACATATGGCTCCTCTCGTGAATCTTCATCTCTGGTTTCGGAGTTCCCGACGTTGCGCTCATCACGCAACTTTCGTCATGTTCTCCCGCGTGAAAGCTGCGAACTGGTGCTCGAGCGCCTTGGCTACACCGCTGCGCCAGCCATCGGCGATCGACGCTGACATGGGGTCGGGGAAGATGTCATCTTCCTCTTTCTCCACTCCTTCAAAGATCGCTCGCGCGACGGACTCCGGAGAGGCCTTTGGTATGTCGAGGCTTCGAGCCATATCGGTGTCCACGGGACCGGCCAGCACACCATGAACTCTCACACCCTGTCCAGCCCAAAGAGCGCGCAGCGATTGCGCCAGTGATCAGAACTATTTTGTTTTCGATGTTCACATCGCCCTCCTGGTTTTCGATTTGTTCTTACTGCAGCTATTACGGCTGCGGACGACGCGAGGATACGTCCGGCTCAAATTTCTTTAAGCTGCAAAAGTAAAGGGGGAGCGGTTACGCTCCCCCTTCAGTGATTGCACCAAATATGCCGGGCAGGTTCGCCCAGTGGATGCTTCCTCATCGTTTGCATCGTGACTACATCGGGACATAGACCGACGCATCACCGTTTGCAATTCAGTAGTACAGGGTCGACGTGCTTCCGGAAACCGCGACGTTAAAGCTGCATTGCGGGCCTCCGCTGCCGAAGTAGTTATAGTAGGCGCCGTAGAAGTTCTCCGTGCTCACGAAATCATAGTTGGGGTATCCGTGCGCGACGTAGTTGTCAAAAAATTGCGTTGACCCAGACGCGGGATAATCCGAGCAGGAGGTTACGTTGTATGCCTCAAGCACACCCGCGAACGCCCAAACCCAATGTTGCCCCGAAATGTGGATGCTGATCGTGGAGTAGGCGCCGCTGGTCATGTCCTGCGCACTGACAAAGTAATCATCGGTGCTGCCTGAAACGCCCGTTTGTTCGGTATAACCCTGAATCAGGTCGCCCGTGTGGACCTTCTCCAGCGGGCTATAGAAAGCATATTTGTCCGGTCCTACGAGCCAGCTGCCGATCCCCCAGTAGTTGCCACCGCCGTTCTTGCTTCCGGGCCCATATTGGAGCACAGGTTGCAGAACCCAGTTCCCGCCTGTGGGCTCAATGCCGTTCCAGAGATAAATCAGAGCGCCATTGTCCTTGGGAGCCTTCGGAACATACCAATAGCCGAACATATAGTCGATGTTGTCACTCGAGCCCAACGATAACTCCCACTGCGAGGTTTCGACCCAGCCGTTTCCATAGCTCGGTTCTTCCTTGCTACTTCCGAGGTGACGTGTGTCGATGCCGGCCTCAGCGCAGGCATCGTAGTGCGCGATGACTTGGCCGTTCATGGTCACATCGCCGTTCGGTTCGCCGTTGTCGCCAAACTCAACCCGCGCGCCATTCGGGACTTCGTGAACGCAATCGGGACTCATGAGTTTGCCCGGAATCTGCACCCAGTCTGGATGCTCTGCCTTAAGTTGACTGTAGCTCTTCCCCGCTTGCGCGCTCAGAATTCCACTGGCGGCAAATAGAAACAGGGCAGCGCTAGAAAGAATGCGACTATTAATACGATGATTGATGACTGATTTCATAACTCCTCCATTAAGTAAGCTCGTTTGAGAGCGGATTGGCGGGCCGCGCGATCTCGATCACCTCGAATGCCCGTCACTAGAGAGAGCGCGAAACTGGCGCGGCAGGGGTCATGCCCCCGAAGCATCGACCGCCCGCCGCAAAATCTCAACGAGTGCAATCGCCCTGCAAGAAATAGTTGGGGAGCTTGCTCCCCAATTAGCTCCTCAGCCGTCAGTCTTTTGAAAGCACTCGACAAGGGCGATCGCAGCAGGAAGCCGGCTTACAACGTAGATAAAATTTGAAGCGGTATTGACGCGGGAAGACGCGTCCGCATAGAGCACGCTAGCTTACGGTTAGCATCCACATGCCCACAACTACTCTCGCCACATTTTTTCTGATCTCTCGCACCGTGGTTGCGATGTGCGGCGCTGGCATCCTCGTCTTCCTGGTCGCGCTATGGGCTGCGAGGAGCGATATCGCGCGCGCCCGCAGCCTCGACAAGATCGTAGCTTTGAGCAATTTGTGTTTCGCCATCCCATTGGCGGTATTCGGCGCGCTGCATGTCGCGGCCGTAGAAATCATCGTGCCCATGGTACCCAGGTATATGCCGGCGCGATTGTTTTGGGCCTATTTCGTGGGCTTTGCGCTGCTCGCCGCTTCTTTGAGCATTGCCACAAAAATTCAGGTGCGCTGGTCGGGCCTGCTCTTGGGGATAATGATGTTTCTTTTTGTGGCGATGTTGCATCTCCCGCGAGCGCTCGCCAACCCCAGAGACAGGATTGCATGGGTGATCGTCATCCGCGAAATGTCGTTCGGCGGAGGAGGCTGGATTCTTGCGGGAAGCGCTCTGCGCGAACAAGGCCTCGGACTCGGCAAGAGACTCATTGGTGTGGGCCGCGTGTTGATCGCGATCGCCGCTGTGTTCTATGGGGTTGAGAATTTTCTGCATCCAATGAACGTTCCCGGAGTGCCGCTCGAAAAATTGATGCCACTGTGGATTCCCGGGCGGTTGCTCATCGACGATGTGACGGGCGCAATTCTTCTGGTGGCCGGTGTCAGCATTCTGCTGGGGAAGAAGCTGCGGATGGCGGCAACTTATCTCGGGACATGGATTCTGCTGCTGGTGTTGTTTATCTATGGCCCGATCCTGGTCGCTTCGCTGATCGACCCGAGCACCGGTGTCAAGATCGAGGGAATCAACTACTTCGCCGACACGCTCCTGTTCGGCGGAGCGATTTTGGCGCTGGCTAGCGCTACGGTGGAGCGCAGTAAGGCAAACGATTCGGAGCGAATGTGAAAGACGCGCAGGCGCAGATGCGGTACTAGCGTTCTAGCGCCCCGCTGGATATCCACCAGCCGTTCGTCCCCGAGTCGCAGCAAGGAGCGGTCGAAACTCAGCAGCCTGTCGAAACGTGCGCAGTAAACGGAACGGAATTGGACCCATAACCGACCCAAGCGCGCGAAGGCGATGGAGCTAACCGATTGAAAACATGGTGGCCAGGGACGGAGTTGAACCGCCGACGCCAGCCTTTTCAGGGCTGCGCTCTACCACCTGAGCTACCTGGCCACTTCTGGTTCGCACGCCTCTGTGATCAGAAAACGTTCCTGGAACGACGGACGGTAGTTCGACCATGCATTGGGCGTTCTCACTAGGCGGGTTGCCGGAGCAAAACAGCCGATGCGCTGAGACCGTGCAGAACCTACGAATTATAGCAACCCGGCGCCGTTCACTCAAAACGGCGGCCGATTTTCGCCACACAGTTTCTTATCGCCCGGCAAATGTTTCTCACATGTTCTTCCTGGCATTCGGACCGCTCGGCACGCCATTCATGATCGTCAGACCGCAATGATTGGCGCCAAACCAATAAGGAATCTCGCGATAATCTCCGACGTCGAATACTGCCAGATCGGCATCCTTGCCCGCTTCCACCGTGCCTTTGCGGTCGGCCACGCGAAGCGCCCACGCTCCATTGATCGTGGCCGCCGCGATTGCTTCCGCCGGTGACATCTTCATATGCGTGCAGGCGAGCGACATCGCCATCGGCATGCTCAGCGTAGGCGAGGATCCTGGGTTGTAGTCCGTAGCCAACGCCACGGCCACGCCCGATTCAATCAACCGCCGCGCATTCGGATACTCCGCCAATCCCAAAAAATAATTTGCCCCCGGAACCAACGTCGCGATGGTGGTGCTGCCAGCGAGAGTGGGAACGTCCGCATCGTTTACATGATCCATGTGGTCGAGCGATGCTGGATCGAATCGAAGCAGCGGACCAAGGCGCGTTTCGCTAAGCTGCCCCACATGGCCGCGAACGGCAAGATGTTGTTCCTTCGCCGCCACGAAAATCTGCACAGTCTCGGCCGCATTGAAGGCTCCACGATCGCAGAACACATCCACGAACTGCGCCAGTCTACGACGCGCGACCGCCGGAATCATTTCGTTACAGACAAGATCGACATACCCCTGCCGACGCCCGCGATATTCCGGCGGCACCACGTGCGCGCCCAGAAACGTAGAGACCACTGTCCCCGGCCACACGCGCCCAGATGCACGAATGGCGTCGAGCGACTTCAGTTCAGCTTCTAGGCTGAGACCATACCCTGATTTAGCCTCTACCGTCGTTGTTCCGTGAGACGCGAAATCCTCGAGCGCCGCGGAGACTAGTGACGCCAGCGCAGCTTTACTTGCCTTTCGCACGCCCTCGATGCTCGCGCGAATTCCTCCGCCCGCCTCGGCAATCTCTTCGTAGCACGCGCCAGCAGTCCGCCTCTCAAAATCCACCAGGCGCGGCTGCGTAAATACAGGATGAGTATGCGAATCCACAAAGCCCGGCAAAACCACGCCTCCGCCACAGTCGATTTCAACAACTTTCTTGCGATGCTTCTTAAGCCATGCATCGCGAACGGCGTCTTTCGTTGTGCCGACCGAGACAATCTTTCCGCCCACGCATAGCACGGCGCCGTCTTCGATGATCGCAAGTTCCGAGAGCGAAGCGCCGCGTCGCGGCCCCACCACTGGCGAGCGCAGCGTGAGGAGTTGGCCGATGTTGACCAGAAGTACAGCGCGCTGAGATCGAGCGTTGCTTTTCGCGGAGGTAATCACGCTGAGGGAAAGTCTACCAGTCAGACAGAAAAATAAATGGGTCGCATGGGCGCTGCCGCACACTCTTCCCGGTTAGACGGCCACTGCCAAACCAACCTGCAAACATCTCAGTGTCAAAGCCGTCGCTACAGCGACATTGTCGCGTGCTGCGAAGCCATACCTTCGGTTCTTATCTTTTCGATCCGGGAGGATGCTTTGTCTTCGCCACTTGCGCCTGGGCTACCGATCTTCCATAGATACATGGCTGCGTAGGCTCGCCATGGCCTCCAGGCCTCGGCCCGCTGCTCCAGTTCGCGAGCACTCGTTAACCCCATCCCGCGCAGCAAGCCGAGATCGCTCGACGGAAACGCGTCGGGTTCGCCCAGCGCTCGCATGGCCACGTATTGCGCCGTCCACTTCCCAATGCCTGGAATTTCGCAGAGCGTCTGCTGGAAAGCGTCCGCATCCACGACTCCCTCAAATTGAATCTTCCCGTCGGCAACCGCCCGAGCCAGCACGCGAATGGTTTCGGCGCGCGCGCCAGTTAGTCCAACGCTCGTCAGGCGGGCATCGGCCAGAACCTCAGGCGTCGGAAAAACACGCGTGAGGCCCTTTGCCGATTCTGAAGGCAACGCCTTGCCGAAGCTCGCAGCCAGGCGGCCCGCCAGCGCCGTCGCTCCCTTGACAGTTATCTGCTGGCCGAGAATCGCCCGCGTCGCCAGTTCGAATCCATTCCAGCAGCCGGGGACGCGCAGACCGGGGTCGCATTCCACCCGCTCCTTTAACGCCAGATCGGGTTTAAGGCTTTCCACAATCGCCGACCAATCCGCGTTGAGATCGAACATCGCGCGGATGCGTTCGACAATAAAAAAGAGCGACCGGGGATCGCCAAATTCAATCCGCGCTACGAGCGCAGAGTGTTCTTGATCGAGGGTCACTTCAAAGTGGCCGTCGCGGCCGCTCAGAGAAATTGTGCGCCGATAACTGCCGTGCTCCACTAACTCAACCCCCGGCGTGGCCCGAGCGGCGAGAAAACTGAGCATGCCCTGCCAATGATAGGGCGGCCGGAAATGAAGGCGAAAGACATATTGGGTTCCGGACTCGAGCTTCGTCTGCCGCGCCAGGCGCCGGATTTGCGTTGGGGTTCGATGATAGACCTTGCTTATGCCGGCGTTGAAGCGCCGCACGCATCCGAAGCCCGACGCGAGCGCAATCTGATTCATGGGCAAGCTCGTCTCGTCGATCAGCTTTTTCGCAAAGTGCAGACGCCGCGTTTGCGCCACCGCCATCGGCGTCGCCCCCAGGTGTCGCAGGAACAACCGCCGCAAGTGGCGTGATCCAACCCCCAGGCGTTCCGCCAGAACCTCCACTCCTCCATCATCCAGTCCACTCTCTCCGATTAAACGCAGGGCGCGCGAAACCGTGTTTGAAGTTCCCATCCATGCCGGAGTTCCCGGCGAACTCTCCGGCCGGCACCGCAAACAAGGGCGATAGCCTGCTTCGGCGGCTGCCGCGGCGCTTGGGTAGTAACGAACGCCACTCTCCTTGCACGTGCGCGCCGGACAAATCGAACGGCAGTAGATTTTGGTACTCAGCACGGCGATAAAAAACTTGCCGTCAAACCGCGCGTCACGCGACAGTCGGGCGCGCGAACATACCTGCCAATCCAAATTCATAGCTTTCGCCAAATTGCGCAAAGTTGATTGTCAGAGTAACTGTCAAAACTAATCACTAACCCCT
Organism: uncultured Acidobacteriaceae bacterium; assembly: GCA_963822025.1. Classification (GTDB taxonomy): domain Bacteria; phylum Acidobacteriota; class Terriglobia; order Terriglobales; family Acidobacteriaceae; genus Acidiflorens. Next base: position 707,324 of record CAWGFW010000008.1, read on the forward strand.
CGCACCACCACAACCTCATTCATAATAGTCGACCCTGCCCCGGAAAGTAGACGTTTTCGGACCGCGATTCCAAACCGGCCGCAGATTCCAAATCGAGGTCCGCAAACGTCCAGCTTCTCATTACAACGTCCGCAAACGTCCAATGCGCCTGCATCCATTCCGTTATGGTCGGGCTGCACGGCGGGTTTTGTACTTCACCGCAACATATAGAAGCGCAAACCGGACCCTTCAGCTCCCCCGACTTTTCAAAAAACGCTCAGAAATAGATTGTCCCAGGAGGCAACATGAAATCCGCAACGCTCACTTCAATATGCACAACGATTTTGCTCGCCGCACTGACGTTCCCCGTCGCATCTTTCGCGCAGACGCCCGCCCAGACTCCGCAACACCACGGGCCTGGTAGTTATCTGGTCTTCAATCTCGGCACCTTCGGCGGCACCTCAAGCTCCGGCAATACGATCAACAATCTAGGCTGGGTCATGGGGAACGCTAACCTGGCAGGTAATCAGACCACCAACGCGGCGTTGTGGATCTATGGCAGGAAGGCCGACCTCGGCACACTCGGCGGCCCGAACAGCTCCGTCGCATGGCCCGTTCACAATACCAACGGCATGATCTCCGGCATCGCCGAAACTTCGATCATCGATCCCCTCGGCGAGATTTGGAGTTGCGGATTTTTCTTCCCGACCTTCACCGGCCACACCTGTCAAGGTTTTCTTTGGCAGAATGGCACCATGGCCGCCCTCCCCACCCTCGGCGGCAACAACAGCTACGGCGCCGGTATGAACAACCGCGCCCAGATCGCCGGGTGGGCTGAAAACACCACGCAAGATCCAACCTGCAACTCTCCGCAGGTTCTTCAGTTCGAAGCCGTCGTCTGGCAATGGAAGCGTAACAAGATCGAGACCCAATCGCTCCCACCCCTATCGCCCGATCCCGACAGCGCCGCCACTGACATTAACGATGCCGGCCAGGTCGTCGGCATCTCCGGACTCTGCTCGAACGCCGTCGGCGGCGCCAGCGCAATCCACGCCCTCCTCTGGCAAGATGGCGTCCCCACCGATCTCGGCAACCTCGGAGGCATGGCCTGGAACACTCCGAGCGCCATCAACAACAAAGGTGAAATCGTAGGATTTTCAAATACCTCGGGCGACGAAAACGCCGGCCTTAATCCCCACGCTTTTCTCTGGACGAAAGAAAACGGCATGCAAGACTTAGGTACGCTCGCGGGAGACAGCGTCAGCGAAGCCGTAAGCCTCAACGATCAAGGCCAGATCGTCGGCTTATCATGCGTCGATAACACGTTCTCGAACTGCCACGGCTTCCTCTGGCAGGATGGCATGATGACCGATCTCAATAATCTTATCCAGCCCGGCAATCTGTCGATCTACACTGCGAACGATATCAACTCCTCCGGTGAAATCACAGGCGTAGCCATAGATTCGGCAACCGGCGAATTCCTCGCCATGATCGCGGTTCCCGGCCCCTATAACCCAAGCGCCGCCCCATCTGCGCAAGGCGACGGCATCGTATCTAAGACTGCGTCGCCTAAAGAAATTATTGTCCCGCGCGTCGGCCTGCGTAGCTTGGCGCAACAACCGGCCGTGTCGCAATAACTGCCTGCAATCGACAACGCAAAGAGAAACGAGGGTTGAGAGAAATCTCGACCCTCTTTCCTCAATAAAACGGCAGCTTGATCCGATGTCACCCTGATTGGCTAACCCGTAAACAAATCTATATCGGTCGATATGTGCTATGACCCAGCGTGTTCGTCGTTGCGTGGAGTGCCCGAAATGTCGCACCCGCTACCTCATCGGTTTCAGTCCCTATCTCAACGGCGCCTATCTGATGCCAACGTTCGAAGGCGTCTTAGATGGATGGACACTCTACTGCTCGTGCGCCAGTCCGCCAGCCTCCAGCCAGTGGCGCGGGAGCGAACTGAAGGTTTATGCCGTCTCCACTCACGCTCATGGACGCGGCTTTGGTCCGCCCGAAGAAATCGTGCGGGTAGAGCAATAACGCGGCATCCACAATAGATGCTGCTCAAATGTGCGCGCGTCGCCTATTCTGAACAAAGGCAAGAGAAAATGAAAATGAATCCGATACTTCGCTGGTTCAGTTTGACAGTTGTCTGCGCACTGACTGTCTTCGCAACGATTTATGCCCCAGATCGCGCAAACGCCGCGCCCAACTCTACCTATTGCACTGCATCCGAATACCGGCAATTCGACTTCTGGGCGGGCGATTGGGACGTCTTCGACGTTGGCGGCTCCACTAAGGTCGCGCACGCCCGCGTCGATCTCATTCTTGACGGCTGTGTCCTACGCGAAGACTACCAGGGCGCCGATGGACACAAAGGGCAGAGTTTTTCCCTCTACGACTCCACCAGAAAAGTCTGGCATCAAAGTTGGGTCACCAATCATGGCGAGCTTCTGACGATCGAAGGAAAATTCACAGCAGGCGCTATGGTCATGACCGGCGAGGATCGCACAAAAAATGCTCTGGTCCGCGGCGAATGGAAACCCGAAAACGGTAATGTCAGAGAAACCGCCGTCACCTCGACCGACAGCGGAAAAACTTGGAAACCCTGGTTCGATCTAGTCTTCCGCCGATCGGCCGGCGCTGCTAAATAATATTAAGACCCGGCACGCTCGTATAATTGTGAAGACATGAACTCAATATTTCGTGCGCTCTGCGTCATCGCCGCCGCCGTCTCTCTGCTTTCTCAAACCCAAGCGCAATCGCACAACGAACAAGTTCCTGTGATCGACGGCGCTGCAGGTCCCTGCTCCATCGCACTGACAGTGAGGGGCGCTGACACCAATCCCGTTTACGATGCCACCGTCAAGGTTCATATCGCGTATGGCTTTGGCGGATTCAGAAAGCTCGATCTCCAGGCCGGAACCAACTCCGACGGAAAGGTGAAGTTTATCGGCCTTCCCGCCCGCGTGCAGCGGCCTCCACTTGAATTTCGGGGTTCGAAAGATGATCTCACGGGTATCGCGACATTCGATCCGTCAAGTGACTGCCAGGTGACGCGCGACATCATCCTGGAGAAGCCGAAGCCGCAAGACAGCCGCTAAACGTGACGCGTGACACGGAATGTAGCTCTTCGGGGCTTGATTTTTCCAACACTTCAATCCCACTCAAATTTCATTTAGAGTGGCAGCGCAATGAAGCCCACACTATGTGTTGCATTTCTGATTCTCGCCGTAAATTTTGTGCAGGCTGAGACCGTTCCCATGCCTCCAGATTTTGACGCGACTGCCGCCGAGAGGTTCGCCAATCTTGCACTCGCCTGCGTCCACAAGGAATATCCCAACAAAATCAGCCACAGCCTGAATAGCGATGCCGATGTGGCCCCGCCGCGAAAACTGACACCAGCGTTTTACGGATGCTACGACTGGCACTCTTCCGTACACGGCCATTGGCTGCTGGCGCGACTGATCCGCACTTTCCCCGACGCCACATTCGCGCCCGCCGCGCGCGAAGCTTTGCGACAAAGCTTGACGCCAGAAAACATCGCTCAGGAAGCAGCCTACTTGCAGGCCGAAGGACGCGCCAGCTTCGAACGTCCCTATGGCCTCGCCTGGCTGCTGCAGCTGGTTGCGGAGTTGAGGGAGTGGAACGATCCGCTGGCCCGCGAACTGGCGTCGAACTTGCGCCCCTTGGAAGAGGCCACGCTCCTGCGCCTCAACGATTGGCTTCCCAAGCTGTCCTACCCCGTGCGGATCGGGGAGCATGCGCAGACCGCTTTTGCCCTCGGCCTGATGCTCGACTATGCACGCGGCACGGCTAACACAAAATTTGCCAACCTGCTCGCCGCCAAAGCTCGCCAGTTTTATCTCGGCGACAAAAATTGTCCTCTCGCATACGAGCCTTCTGGCGAAGATTTTCTTTCACCGTGTCTCGGCGAGGCGGACCTCATGCGCCGTGTCCTGCCCAGTCCTGAGTTTGCTCGTTGGCTGCAAACATTTCTGCCGCAGATTTCCCCAGCGGCAAAGCGCACATGGTTAGAGCCGGTCGTGTCGCCCGATCCCAGCGACCCCAAACTGGCTCATCTTGACGGCCTCAATCTCAGCCGAGCCTGGATGCTCGAGGGTGTCGCCTCTGGCCTGCCTAAGAGCGACAAGCGCCTGCCGGTGATCATGGCAGCTGCCGCAAAACACAAGCACGCAGGGCTTGCCGCAGTGACTGGCAAACATTACGAGGGCGGTCACTGGCTGGGGAGCTTTGCGGTTTATCTGGTTACGAGGCGAGGCATTTCGCAGCAGCAATAATAGTGTAACTACCCGTCAGAGAGTAAGTATCGCAAACGTCCTCCGCTCGCTCCATTGCATGACTTATCGCTGATCAGGCTTTTTATGCAACTTTCGCTCAGTGTTATGCGTTTCTAAGACTACCCTTTTAGGGTCGGAGGAATAATTGCAGCTCGTCATCGACAAAGTTAGTAAACGTTACAGCGGCGGAAATTGGGCCCTGAAAGGATTCTCGCTCGAACTGAAACCCGGCGTGTTGGGATTGCTCGGTCCAAATGGCGCTGGCAAAACCACACTGATGAGCATCCTGGCCACGATCACGCGCGCGACCGAGGGCCGCGTCACATGGAACGGAACCGACGTGGCGTCAAATCCCGACGAACTGCGAACAGTGCTCGGCTTTCTGCCGCAGGATTTTGGCGTTTATCCGAATTTAAATGCGGTGGAATTTCTGCAATACCTGGCCGCGGTCAAGGGATTGGATGCGGCAGCCTCACGACGGCGCATCGACGAACTGCTGAACCTGGTCAATCTCACCGATGTGCGCAAACGCCCGCTGGGCGGTTATTCCGGAGGAATGAAACAGCGAGTGGGAATCGCGCAGGCGCTGCTCAACGATCCCCAGTTATTGATCGTGGATGAACCAACCGCCGGCCTTGATCCGGAAGAGCGGGTTCGCTTCCGCAATTTGCTCTCCGATCTTTCGGGCGAGCGCATCGTGATTCTTTCGACGCACATCGTTTCCGACGTCGAAGCTACCGCCACCGACATCGCGCTGATCGCGCAAGGCACGCTGGTAGCGCACGCTTCGCCGGAAGATCTGCTTCGCCGCGTGGAAGGCAAAGTCTGGGAGTGGGTACTGCCGAGCGCCGACTTGAATACAGCCAAACAAAAGTATTTGATCAGCAACACCTCGCGGCGCAGCGACGGCGTCCACGCGCGCGTGCTGGCCGATGCGCCGCCGAATGGCGCGCAGCCCGTCACCCCAAACCTCGAAGACGCTTACTTGTTCTGCCTCTCTCATCATCGCGCCGGAGTCGCGGCATGAATCATCCGCGTGTCCTCTATCACATGGTGCGCGCCGATTTTCTCGAACGAGTCCGGCGTTACAGCTTTCTGCTGACGCTGGCCTTCGCCGCCTACCTGGCGTGGGGCGCGGCTACCGGACGAGTGGTTTTGCGTTTAGACGAGTATCGCGGCGTGTTTAACTCGGCCTGGCTCGGCAGCATGATGACCGTCGTGGGCACGATGTTCATCTCGCTCGTCGGTTTCTACATCGTCAAGAACGCGATTCTGCGGGACGAGCAGACGCGAGTCGGAAGAATCTTGGCCAGCACTCCTATGAGCCGGCTCTTCTATACCTTGGCCAAAACGCTGAGCAATTTCGCGGTACTGACGCTGATGATCGCAGTATTGGCGGCGACGGCGCTCCTCATGCAATTCACCCACGCCGAAGATACTCACTACCATCTCGGAACCCTGCTGGCGCCATTCCTTTGGGCGGGCATTCCAGCGATGGCGGTTACGGCCGCAGTCGCCGTATTGTTCGAGACGTTGCCAGTGTTGCGCGGCGGCGTCGGCAATGTGATTTATTTTTTCGTTTGGGTCGGTGCCCTGGCGGTAAGTGATAAAAAAGGCCTCGACGATTACGCCGGGATGTTTGTCATCGCGCATAGCATGCAGACGGCGCTGAAGAAGGTGAATCCCGCCTACAACAATGATTTCGCGCTCAACATCGGCGACACCGCCCAAGTCACCAAGCGATTCGTGTGGACGGGAGTGGATTGGACCGCGGCGATCATCTGGCATCGGATGCTATGGATACTCATTGCCCTCGGCATCGCAGGAATCGCATCATTATTTTTTCACCGCTTCGATCCCGCGCGAGCATGGTCGTTGAGAAGAAAGAAATCGCCTGCCGTTGCCAGCACGAATGGAGACGCATTGGCCTCCGTGCCTGCTACGGAAGAACGAGCTTCGGTCGGCCATCTCACCCCGCTCATGTCGGAAACAAGAGAAAGCCGATTTTGGCAATTGGTTCTCTCCGAATTGCGGCTGATGCTGCAAGGCCAGCGCTGGTGGTGGTACGTGGTCGCGCTCGGCTTATTGATCGCCAGCGTTGCGTCGCCGACCCTCGCAGCGCGATCCGTTGTGCTCGCCGTGGCCTGGCTCTGGCCAACGCTGGTGTGGTCGCAGATGGGCGCCCGCGAGTCGCGCTATGCAACCCAGTCTCTCATTTTTTCTTCCGCGCGAACTTTAAACCGGCAATTGCCCGCCGTGTGGGTCGCGGGTTTCATCATGGCCGTGCTCACCGGCGGCGGTTATGCTCTTCGGTTATTCGCGAGCGCGGACTGGCACGAATTGCTCGCCTGGTGCGCCGGCGCGCTCTTCATCCCCAGCCTGGCGCTGGCCCTCGGAACCTTGAGCGGCACATCAAAGCCGTTCGAAGCAATCTACACCGTGTGGTGGTACCTCGGGCCGTTGAATCACGCTCCGGGATTCGACTTCGTCGGCAGCGTGGCCGCGACGCGCAGTCCGCTTTTCTATTTCGTATCGAGCGCCATATTAATGTTGGCAGCCTATGGCGGCCGCCGCGTGCGCATGGCATACGCTTAAATCGTTGTGCTTGGGTCGTTTTGTTTATGACGCTTTCACTCAGCGACCAACACGATAGGCGTGCAACGGCGCTTTTGTATCTGTATCCGGCAACGGTTGCGACCCCTTCATCATGCTCCAGAGTATTTGATTGAATGTTGCGTCATCCACTCGATCGGGCGCGCTGAAATCCAACTCCGCGGACGCATGCGCCGCTGGTGTTGCCGGAGGGTTGGTCTCATTCATATCGACCTGAGGAACAATCGACGCAAACGGCGAGAGGTCCGGCGTTTCAGCAAAGATGTCTGCCAAGGACCGGCTGAAATAGTCGAATTGCGAAAGCCGCCCCAATCCCAAAATGTCTTCAATCGCCGCTACCACATCCGTCGTATTGGCAAACCGGTGAATCGTGCCGGGACGGTTGTAGGCCGAGATAGCGAAGAAACACGAGCGATGGGAGTCGATATGGTCCGGCCCAGACTGTGAATCATCCTCCAGCACAAAGACCACCGTGTCTTTCCAGAATGGAGACTTGCTGAGCGCTTCGACAATCCTGCCGAGCGCAAGATCGTTGTCGGCCATGAAGGCGCGCGGAGTGTGAAAACCTGCGCGTCCGCCAGCAGTATGGTCGCTGGGGAGATGCATGATTTCGAGTTTGGGCATCTCTCCCTCGCGAACAAATTTCTCCAGCTCCGCAATCCACGCATCGGCGCGTACCTGGTCAGGAGTCTTCAAATCAAACGCTGGGTACGTCGGGCTGATGTAAGGAATCACTTCACGCTGCGTTACCGGCCAGCCCTCCGGCACTTTGACCATTTCGCCATAATCGCGAAAACTGATTCCATTTTTCTTGGCCAGCGTCCAGAGGAAGCCATTCATCGGCTCATCGATTTCCTCGCCATCGACGCCTTCCCGCTTGTCCGAGTATGCCGAAGGAATTGTCTTCTCGCCAAAATCGGTTACGTAGGCCGCGGTCGACCAGATGTGGCCCTGCGAACTCACCTCCGCATTCGTGAAAAAGCGGTCGAACAATCCGAAACGCAAGGCAAGCGCATGATGATTGGGCGAAATCGCCTGCCCGAAAAAAACCAGAGACGGATCGCCATCGCCTTCTTTCAAGTCGCCGAGCACCTGATCATAAGTGCGATTCTCTTTGATGATGTAAAGCACATGCTGAAACGGTGGATACGCTTTGCGAACCCGTTCAACTTGCCAGTTGTTCGCCGCAGACACTCTCTGCGAATACTCAGCCAGCGAAGTCGCAGGAATTACATCCGGCAATGAGCGCAGCGTTCCCTTGAGCTGGCCGAGATCATAACCAAGTGGCCGCTTGATGCCTTCACCCGGAATCGGACCGTCAGGATTCGCATGGCTTCCGTGACCTTTGCCATTCAGCACAAGAATTTGACCACCGGCATCGAGAACAGCGGTTGGATACCAATCCGTCGGTATGCGACCAAGCAATGGCTCGATTGTTGCCGAACTTTTTTCAGACACATCGAAGACTGCAACCGCATTGTTGTCGGCCTCCGCTACGTAAAGCCGCGACTCGTCATCCGAAAGAGCCAACGCATTCGGTGTGCTTCCTTCCCGAGGGCCGGCTGGTGCGGCATCGCTTAAGTAACGCATTACAGTGCCGTGCGCCGTGTCGATGACTGCAATTTGATCCGTACCCGCGAGCGCGGCAAATAAACGAGAGCCCGTGCCATTCGAGAGCAGAGCCGAAGGCCGCGGGCCAACCTTCAAGTTGCCGAGAGGAGCGAGGAGGCCGTCAGCCTTCACTTGAAATTCCGCGACCGTATCGGCCGCCCACGCTGAAACGTAAACTTTCCCGTTCGGCGCGGCTTCGACGGCGTAGGGATAATGATCGGTCGGAAATCTCTGTACCACCGTTGAAGTCGCGAGATCGACAACCGCCACGCTGTCAGCCACGTTCTCGGCAACGTAAAGATAATTCCCCACGCGCGAGACGGCTAGCCCAGCCGGATATCGCGTACCCGCCTTATCCGGCGCTTTCGCAGCGAGCACAATCTTGCGCTCCAGCGCAGCGGCCCCGTCGCGCCACGAGTAGCAGAAAATCGTGTCATCATTTCCGCCCGATACGTAGAGTTCGCGGCCATCGCGAGAAAATCCAATGCCAAAGAATGCTGCCGGCTGAGTCAACGTTTGCGTAACCTGGCGCGATTTCAGATCGACGATCTGCACACCCTGCTCCCGCCATCCACTGAGGATGACGGCGAGTTTACTGCCGCCGGGCGCGAGAGCCATCGCCAATGGCATGCTGCCCAAATCGATTGCGTCTCCGATCGGATCGAGGCGTACGCCCGTGGACAACGGGGTCGTAAAGGTTGGAGCGTCGGCGGCGTGCGCCTCAGTCGCGGTTGAAATTAGGGCGCAAGATAGCAATGCGACCGCGAGGATGCGCGACATGAAGCGAAGACATCTCATCATGGTTTCGACACGGCGATTACTCCAGAAGTTTATGGTCTCACGAAGATTTAAACAAACCACTTAGATCGCGCGCATGCTGTGCGCACCGGCTCAGCTCAAACCCAGCTTTTTCAGCAACGCGGAATATCTGTCATGAAGGTGACCAGTTCCGAAGATTTCAACATCTATGCAGGAAGTTCCAGCGCGCGAGCTGACCTCACCGGTAAAATAGTCGGGCAACTCCCAGAAGACGTGCTCTGTTCATTAGCGGGAGGCAAAATTCGTGAACTATACCCGACGCAGCGCACTCGCACGATTAGGCCTGGCTGGATTCGGCTCTGTCATGTCGCCGTTGCTCAAGAAAGCAGCAGCTTCATTGCTCCTCAATCCCATGGCCGCCGCCAGCAGCTGCCCCTTCCGGCTGGCTGTAATTAACGACGAGATCACTCAGGATTTCGAGAAAGCATGCCAGATCGTGTCCGGCGATTTTGGCCTGCATTGGATCGAACTGCGTTCAATGTGGAATAAGAATGTCACCGAACTCAGCGCAAAACAAATCGAAGATGCGCGAAAAATTCTCGCCGAACATAAGCTGCAAGTTACCGATATTGCCAGCCCGCTCTTCAAGACTGACTGGCCCGGAGCCCCGCGCTCATCGCAGAGCGAAACCCGCGACCAGTTCCACGCCGACTTCGATGCCAGCGCGCAGGACAAGCTGCTCGAACACTGTATTTCGCTGACCAAATCTTTCAATACGGACAGAATTCGCTGCTTCGATTTTTGGCGGCTGGATGATCCGAAGCCCTACCGCGAGGCGATCAACACAAAATTACGCCAGGCCGCGGAGCGCTGCGCCAAAGATAACATCGTGCTCCTGCTCGAAAACGAGATGTCGTGCAATACAGCGACCGGCGAAGAGGCAGCCGCAACGCTCAAGGCGATTCCCAACCAGAACTTCATGCTCAACTGGGATCCCGGCAACGCCGCCGCGCTCGGCAGCATACCCTACCCGACCGGCTACAACGCTCTGCCCAAAGAGCGCATCGGCCATTGCCATTGCAAAGACGTCGTCCGCAAGCACGGGAACAAATACGATTGGGCTCCAGTGGGCGCAGGCATCGTCGACTGGGTTGGTCAGCTTCAAGCTTTCGAGAGGGATGGTTTCCGTTACGGCTTAAGCCTCGAAACTCATTGGCGCGGCGCCGGCACGCCCGAAGCCTCAACCCGTGTCAGCATGGCTGGCCTCAAAAAAGATCTGGCCAAAGCCGGAATTCCCTGCTGATCACAACAGTCGATTAGAGAGTAAGGAGACACCGATGGTGACAAGACGTGAATTTCTCGATGCGCTCGCCGTAGGCACCGCGGGCCTGGCCGTAGGAACGACGGCCAAAAGCTACAGCCAGATCCTCGGTTCAAATGACCGCCTTAATTTTGCCGTCATTGGCCTGAATGGCCGCGCCTACGCTCATCTCGCCTCGCTCAAGGCAAATAAAAAGTCCGCGCGCATCTCGCACGTCTGCGATGTCGATACCACTATTCTCAAGAAATTCGCCGACCATACCCAGCAGGAAATGGATGAGACTCCCGTGAGCGAGAAAGACTTTCGCCGCATCCTCGAAGTGAAGGATGTTGACGCGATCACGATTGCGACTCCCGAACATTGGCATACCCCCATGGCCATCGCCGCGCTGCAGGCGGGCAAGCACGTCTATGTCGAAAAGCCATGCAGCCACAATCCCGCCGAGGGCGAAATGCTGGTGCAGGCGCAGCAGAAGTATCAGAAGCTGGTGCAACTCGGCACGCAGCAGCGCTCTTCACCTCACACCATCGAGATTGTCGACAAGATTCACGACGGCATCGTCGGCAGGCCATACTTCGCAAAAGCGTGGTACGCCAATACCAGAAAATCAATCGGCGTCGGCAAAGATATTCCAGTGCCGCCGCAGCTTGATTGGGATTTGTGGCAAGGCCCAGCCCCGCGCCGCCCTTATCGCGACAATGTTCATCCTTATAACTGGCACTGGTTCAAACTTTATGGCACCGGCGAATCACTCAACAACGGCACGCACGAAGTCGATGTCTGCCGCTGGGCTCTGGGCGTCGATTATCCGCAGCGAGTTACTTCATCGGGCGGCCGATATCACTTCAAAGACGACTGGCAGTTTTACGACACGCTGGTGACCAGCTTCGAATACGAAGACAAGATGATTTCCTGGGAGGGAAAGAGTTGCCAGGGGATGAAATTCTACGGCCGCGATCGTGGTTCGACGATCATGGGCACAGATGGCACGGCGCTCATCGACCGCGGCGGCTACGAGATCTACGACCTCAAGGGGAATAAGAAAAGCGAAGTGAAGGCGGGCATTGCCGCTTCAGTCGCCGACCTGGTCGGCCGCGATTCCATGACCGACGCGCACTTCGCGAACTTCATCGCCGGAATCCGCAAAGGCGACAAGCTAAACGCCCCCATCAACGTCGGCAATATCTCGGTGACGATGCTGCTGCTTTCGAACATCGCGTGGGAGGTCAAGCGCGAGTTGCATCTCGATCCAACCACCGCCCGAATCCAGTCCGACGAAGACGCAATGAAAATGTGGACTCGCGAATACGAAAAAGGCTGGGAGCCGCATGTCTAAGACAACGACCGTTTCCCGCCGCGATTTCATTCGCTCCACCACGCTCGCCGCAGCCGCATTAGCTGCTCCAGTCGGCAGCTCCGTATCGCTTCACGCGTCGCCAAAGACAACACCAACCGCCAACGAAGCGGCGCCGATTCGGCTGGGGCTGGCGAGCTACACTTTCCGCAACTTCACGCGCGCGCAGTTGATCGGCTTCATGAAGCAGCTCAACGTATTCGCCCTGAATGCAAAAGATGTTAAAGATCATCTCCCCATGGACGCGCAACTGGAAGCAGCCGCGCTCGCGGACTACGCCGCGGCAGGCATCAGTCTTCACGCGGCTGGAGCCATTTATTTCCCCAAAGATGAAGACGCCGACATCCGCTCCAAATTCGAATACTGCAAACGAGCCGGCATCAACGTAATCGTCGCCGGAGATCCAGCCCTCGAAACTTTGCCGCGACTCGAAAAGTTCGTAAAGCAATACGACATTCGCATCGCCATCCACAATCACGGCCCCGAAGATAAGTTGTGGCCATCGCCGCTCGATGTGCTGAAGGCGGTGAAGAATATGGATCCGCGCATGGGCTGCTGTATCGATGTCGGGCACGCGGCACGCGCCGGCACCGATGTACTTCAAGCAATCCGCGCAGCCGGCCCAAGACTATTCAACGTGCACATGAAAGATTTGACGGACTTCCACGACAAAGAGAGTCAGGTTGCGGTCGGAGAAGGCATCATACCGGTGCGCAAAATGTTTGAAGCCCTTGTGGCTCTCAACTACAAGGGCTTCGTCGACCTGGAATATGAGATCCATCCCGGCGATCCGATGCCGGGAGTAATCGCCAGCTTCGCCTATATGCGAGGCGTGCTGGCGGGCATGGGACTCGCGAATTGATCAGACGCTTCTGAAGAACTCGGCGCCCTCTTGCCGCCTCGCCGTCTAAAACAAGTTCCACAAAAACTGGTTATACACGTCGTGGTGGTATTGCACTTCCTGCGCTTTAACAAACGTTCCCAGCAGCCTCGGACAGCGATCAGCCGACGCCTGCTTCAAATCCGCATACCGTCCCTTCACATCTTCACCAAGCATCTCCGACGTCCACTTGGCCTTCCTGAAATTGTCGATCGCGTCATAAATATTATCGGGCAAATAACGTTCCGCCTGGCGCAGGTTCTTGATCTTCGACGTTTCGCCATCCAGCCCTGTCTTGAAGATCGAATACATCACCATATAAGGATTAGCGTCAGGGCTGACCGAACGCACCTCCACGCGCATGCTCTTCTCGTTGCCGATCGGAATCCGAATCATGGATCCGCGATCGACCGCCGAGGCCTTCAACTGATTCGGAGCCTCAAAGTGCGGATCGAGCCGGCGATAGGCATTCACGCTCGCATTCAGCATCAGGCAAATATCGTTGCCGTGCGTCAGGATGCGATCCAGAAATTCCCATCCGAATTTGCTCAGCTGCTCCTCGCCCTTCGGATCCCAGAAAAGATTCTTTCCACCTTTGCTGATCGAAACGTTGGTGTGCATCCCACTGCCGTTTACGCCGACGACCGGCTTCGGCAAAAACGAAGCGGTCAGCCCCATGTTCGTCGCCACTTGCCGGCAGATCAGCTTGTAGAGTTGAATTTGATCGGCCGCCGCCACCACCTCGCCATAGCTGTAGTTGATTTCAAACTGCGAGGGCGCAACCTCGGGATGATCCTTCTCATTCTGGAAACCCATCGCGCGCTGCACTTCCGCGCTGGTGTCTATGAATTCGCGCAGCGGATCGCCCGGCAGCGAGTGGTAATATCCGCCGGTGTTGACGTACTCGAATTTGCCGGTCTGGTTATAAGTCCGTTCGGCGTCTTTGCCCTGAAAGATAAAACCTTCGATCTCGTTCGCCGCGTTGAGCGTGTACCCCTTCTTGGCGTGCAACTCATCCGCAAAAGTTTTCAGGATGCCACGAATGTCGGCGGCGTAAGGCTCTCCACCCTTGTCGATGACGTTGCCGAAGACCAGCACCTTGCCTGGGCCAAAAACGTCCGCCGGCCCCCAATAGAAGGCGCTCCAATCGATGCCGAGACGCAGATCGCTCTCGCGCTGCGCGGTAAAGCCGCGAATCGATGAGCCGTCGAAGGTCAGATTGTCAAAGCTCTTCAGCAAAAACTTTTTGTCGTAATCGAGCATGTGCAGGCGCCCTTCCAGGTCGCTGAAGAGCACGGTCAACGCCTTGATGCGCTTTTCATCCGTCAGATACTTCAGGCGCTCTTCCTGAATTTTGTGGAAGGCGACGCGGTCCTTGCGTTGCTCTTTAGCCTTCAAGTTCATCTCTTCGAGTTCGTCGTATGGGATAGCGAGAAAATTTCTCAGTTCGGTTGGCATGCATCTCCTTGTGCCGGATGAAGTCCTATAAGTGCGTCAGGCACCGGGAAACAGGGTAACGCGCTCGGAGCAATCGCGCCAATAGCGGCCGCGAAATATTGTCCCTGTCCCTGGAAAACGGGAAAGGAACTGGTCTCGCCTGTTCTTTTTTCCTAGCGAAAAGACTTATGCAAGGTAGAAGAAATACCGATTGGACTTGAGCTTCGGCTGTCGATAAGGTCAGTTTCTAGTTCTAGTGATCAAAGCCTCAGTGTGCCCCAGGCACGCAAAGGAGATGAGGAGACAAGCCATGGCAGAAGAAGCTCCAACCATGAAACCGACCCTCGGCCTGAGCGGGTTGACGATGAACGCCATGGCGTTGATCGCCCCGGGAGCATTTCTGTGGCTGACTTTTGCCGGGCAGGCAGCGGCAGGCGCGACCGCGCCCTCCATGTGGATGGGCATCGTGTTTGCCACCTTACTCTGCCTCGCCACCGCCGTCTGCTATGCCGAAATGGCCAAGCTCTATCCCGGCACCGGCAGCTCATATTATTTTGCCGAGCAATCATTCCTCAATCACGACAAAGCCTGGCCCTACGCGCGGCTGGCGAAATTCGTTGTCGGCTGGGGCTCCCATCTTTATTACTGGATTTATCCCGGCGTGATGGTAGGCGTCATCGGAGTCATCTCCGGCTATCTGGTCGGTACGCTTTGGCCAAACTTCATGAGCGCCTCGAATCCCGGCCCCATGTTCATGATGGCGGTCGCGATCGCATTTGCGTTTGGCGTCTCCTACATCGCCCACCGCGGCATAACCGGATCGACCGTAGTCAATGTCGCAATCAACTTTATCCAGATCAGCGCTCTTATCGTCTTCGCGGTGATCGCGCTCGGCTATCGCATGAATCATCCGCCGGGCAGCGTGGCCTTTCAGTTTGACCCGCAAACCAGCGCCGCATACAGCTGCGAGTTCGCTGCCACAAAAACCATGGTGAACGGGCAGAGCACCGACACCATCGTTCGCAGCGCTGACGGAACTCCGCAGTGCGCAAAGGACGCGGCCGGCAAAGCGGTGCCCTATCACATCAGCTATCCGGAGAAGGATGCGAGCGGCGCTTTTGCCTCTCATCCTAACGCTCGATCGGTCGTCAGCATGCACAACTTTGGCTGGATGTTCGTGCAGGCGACGATTGCCATTCTAATTCTCGTCGGATTCGAATCGGTTACGTCGATGGGAGGCGAGGCCCGGAACGCCAAACGCGATGTGCCGATCGCGGTTATCGTTTCGCTGCTGGTGCAGGCCTGTTTCTGTTATCTGTTCGAATATTTTGCCGCGAATTACTTTCTCAACAGCGGTTATCCCATGAGCTTTGCCGGAACTTCGGCCGCGCCCATCGGTGACATGATGACCATAGTCGGCGATGCGCTCTTTGGGTCCGGCAACGGGCGTACCTTCATGCTGATCGAAGCGGCTACAGTTTTTCTGGCGCTCATCGGCACAACGCTCTCTTGCATCAACACCGGAGCGCGCGTGACTTACGCGATGGGAAAAGATCAGGAGGTTCCAGGACACTTCGGAATGTTGCACGACAAGAATCTCACGCCGCATCGCGCCATCTGGACGCTGGCGACGATCTCGGCGGTGGTCGGCTGCATCACGGTAGTTATGTTTTTTGGGGATGGCGCCGCGCCCACGGATTCCGCCATTCAAGCCTTGCCGCACGGCTTCTGGTCGAGCTTCGGATATACCACACACGACAAAATGGCCGCGCTGCCCAACACTTTCCTGACAACAACCTTGGCTTCAAACTTTGGAACCTTCTTGCTCTACATGCTGAGTTGCGTGACCTGCATCGTCTGCTATCACAAGCATCCGCAATTCAAAGTAGTGCGTCATCTGATCATTCCTGTGTTTGGGTTAGTCGCCAACCTGGCATGCATGATCTTTTATGTAGTCGGCCCGTTCATGGGCTATGGCACAAAGCTGGAGCCGTTGATCGCGTTGGGCATCGCACTCGTCTGGGGAATTTACGGAGGAATTTATTTTATGCGGGCGAGCAAGGCCATGGGACGAACGACGTTTCATGCCAGCCGCGTGCCCATCCTCTGACCTCACGAACGCTCAAGAATTCGAAGCCTGGCAGCCGCAGGGTTGCCAGGCTTTCGCATGTCAGTGAGAATTAGATTTCTTCTATGCTCGATATCGAATTCGCCGAGCTCTCCGATCCAGGCCGCGTGCGCACGCGCAATGAGGATTATCTCGGCCACGTAGCCCCTGGCTCTCCCTCGCAAGCGCGCTCGCACGGATGGCTCTTCGCCCTGGCCGACGGCGTCGGCGGGCAGCGCCAGGGCGAAGTCGCTTCGCGCGCCGCCGTGCAGGAAGCGCTCGCCGGATTCCGCCGCGCAAAAGAAAGCGCTCTGCATAAAGATGTGGTCACTCAGCTAGTGCAATCGGCCAATGCCCGCGTGTGCGAGGCGGAAGCGCTCTCCGGCGGCTTGGGCCACGGAATGGCTTCGACCCTCGTCGTCGTGGCATTACGATTTGACCGTGCCACCATCGCTCACGTCGGCGATTCGCGCTGCTATCTCATCCGCAGCGGCGATGCCAGGCCCCTCACCCGCGATCACACCGTTGTCGCCGACCAGTTGCGCCTCGGCCTCATCTCGGCGGAAGAGGCCGCCGAGTCGTCCCAGCGCAATGTGTTAAGCCGTTCGCTCGGCATGAACCTTTTTGTGAACATCAACGTCGACGAGATTACCCTGCTGGCGGGCGATGTACTGCTGCTCTGCTCCGATGGATTGCACGGCGCCGTTACGGCTGCTGAAATGGCGGAGGCCGCGCGCCGCCATCGCGATCTCGCCGCCGCCGCGCAGGAACTCGTCGACCGGGCCAATGAACAGGACGGTAGCGACAATGTCAGCCTGCAGATAATTCGCGTTCGCAGTGTCGAACGCGTGGGGATGTACCGCGGCCGTCCTTATAAGCTACGCTGAGATAAGTTGCGCTGAAACAATGAACCGTCACTCCATAACTCGTCATCCCGCCATAAGCTGTCATCATCCGCCCGTAAGCTGTCATCCTGAGCGCAGCCGAACGATTCGCGAAGCGAGTCGTTCCGCGGAGTCGAAGGACCCCTACGTTAGAACTGGCTGCCGCAAATGCGCGCCGCTTTTTGACCATCCCCAATCCTTACGCCTTTTTTACGAAAGTTCTGCGACCATGACGGCATACCAGCTAGATTGGAGCCGCACCGCTTGCAGAGTACTTGTAACGCAGATTCACACACGATGACAGTCCTCCACGCCGGCGACCAGATCGATCACTATCGCATTGAAGAACTCGTCGCCCGCAGCGGCATGGCTTCAATTTTTCGCGCCACCGATCTCAACAACGGCCGCGCCGTCGCCATCAAGATTCCTCATCCCGAAGTCGAATGCGAACCTGCTCTCTTTGATCGCTTCCGTCGCGAGGAAGAAATCGGCAAACTGATGGATCACCCCGGCGTGATGAAGGTGCTCTCCGATGACGACCGCAGTCAGGTCTACATGGTCATGGAGTGGGTCGACGGCCGCCTGCTGCGCAAGATCCTCGCCGAGCAGACCAAACTGCCGCCGGAGCGCGCCATCCGCATCACCCTGCGCATCCTCGATGCGCTCGACTACATCCACACCCGCGGCGTAGTCCATCGCGATCTCAAGCCAGAAAACGTGATGGTCGACGATCACGACAACGTCAAGCTCATCGATTTCGGCATAGCCGGCAGCACAGGCGCGCGCCGCCTCACCTTCGCCAAGTTTTCTCCGACCATGGGCACGCCCGACTATATTTCGCCGGAGCAGGTGAAGGGCCAGCGCGGCGATGCGCGCAGTGACCTCTACGCGCTGGGCGTGATGTTCTACGAAATGCTGACCGGCAAAGTGCCCTTCTCCGGCACCAATCCTTTTCTCATCATGAACGACCGCCTGCTCAACAACCCGGTCCCCCCGCGCGAGGTCGATCCCACCATCACCCCACAATTACAGGAGATTATTTATCGCGCCCTCGAGCGCGATCCGAAAAATCGCTACGCCAGCGCCCACGATTTTGCCCACGATCTCGAACATCCCGAGCAGATCGGTGTCACAGATCGAGCCGAATTCCGCAACTGGAAAAATCGTCGCACGCCGTGGACAAAAAAAATTCTCTTCTACCTGTTGATCGCGCTAATCCCTATCGCAATCTTCGCGCTGCTGCTGTATGTGGCGCGGCACAGTTAAAGCGCACCACGGAGGGCGCGGAGGACACAGGGAAAACCTGTCGGCGAGATTCTCCTGTGGTCCCCTGTGCCGTCTGTTGTAAAAGATTCTGCCCTCAGCTCACCGCTGCAAAAATTCATCTCCATGAATATCAAACTCCGGATACGCTCCCGCCCCCAACTCAAATAGATCCATCCCCTGCAACTCGCCTTCGCGCTCCACCCGCTGGCGATAAATGCGATCGAGCAGCCAGTTCAAGCCGTAGGTCAGCGGCAGCACGAAGCCGAGCAACGTCGCGGCGCCCACCAACTGCGCCAGCCATTGTCCGCGAGGCCCTGCGTCCACCAACCAAGCCACCGCTAGCACGCCCCAAACCCCGCATACCGCATGCACCGAGACCGCGCCACCCGGGTCATCAATCGCCAGCTGAAACTCCAAAAAATCCGCCGCCGACACCACCAGAATTCCCGCCACGCCTCCAACAATAATGGACGCCGCCGGCTTCAAAAACGCCGCCGCCGCGCAGCTCGCGACCAGGCCGGCGATCCATCCATTGGCGATCAGCGATGCATCTGGACGCCCAAATCTCACCCGCGTCACCACCGCCGCCGTCAATGCAGACGCCGCCGCGCACAAAGTCGTGTTCACCGCGACGAGCGGCACCCGCTCCGGCCACGCGCCGGCAAACAGCATCGCTCCCGCCGAATTCAGCGCCATCCATCCCATCCACGCCAGCATGCATCCCGAAAGCACCAGCGTCGCGTTGTGTCCTGGCAATGCGGCCGGCATGCCTTCGGCTGAAAATTTCCCGCGACGCGGACCGAGAATCCACGTGATCGACAGCGCCGTAAGTCCGCCCACAACTTGAATCGTGCTCGATCCCCCGCCATCGACGAAGCCGCGCCCCAATCCGCAATTTGCGCCGAGCTGCGCCAGCCATCCTCCGCCCCATACCCAGTGTGCAAATAGCGGATACGTAAATCCGGCCAGCAGCACCGTCGAGGCGCAGATCGCGCCCAGTCGCCAGCGGTCCGCTCCCGAGCTAAGCGGAATCAATCCAGCTAATCCTACGCTGAACATTTGCAGCATTATCACCAACGCCGTCGGCGAAAGATCCCAGCGCTGGCCACGCAAAAAAAATGGTTCGGCCCCAATCCATCCCCAGGCCTTCCCCGCAATCATCAAAGCGTGATCCGGATGGCCCACGCTGCCTTGCCAGGCAAACCCGGCAATCACATACACCAGCGCAGCCACTGCCATCACGCAAAGCGCCGCCAACATGGCATGAGCCGCGCTCCGCGCTCTGCCCAGCCCGGTATTAACGAGCGCGAGTCCGATGCCAGCCAAGGGAACCAGCACTATCAGGATTAAGCAGAACATCGCCGCCATCTCAGAAGGGAACAGCACAGCAGGGGCCGTCGTCACTCACCCTCCGCCGGCAGCACCAGATGCGCGCGCACCGCGAGCCCCAGCCCGAGTAACTCGACAGCGATGCCCGCCACCACGAAAGCGACGCGTGCGCCCGTCGATGGCAGCAACGCGACCGCCGCCACCACGATCGCCCACCCCGCCATCAGCAATAAGAAACCGGCGATCTTCATAGCTGTTCTCCGCTCTCGCAACGGCTGGGATGAAGCATAGTTTCTTCGCGCAAACTTCATCTGCCCAGTCGCCAACGCTAATGCCGCGCCAGCGCAGCGTCCAATCGATTTTTTTTATTGTATCTAGAAATGGATACGTCCCGGCCAAGCCGCAACTTCCTGTTACGATAGCCGCACTTCACCCGCTACCCGAGACCTACGCGGGAGACCCTATGCCTATGCAAATGCCTATGCAAATGAAAGACCTGCTCAATCAGCTTGTCGCGCACCGCGCCGGCGCGCTCCTTCTTCTAGCTGTCGCCGCTTTCCTTGAAGCCTACGGAGACTCCTGTTTCCAATCCGCTCTCTATCGCGCATCCGGAATGAGCCGAGCGCTCGCCTTCCTGGGCGGAGCCGTCTCGCTCGCCGCTTACGGATTGGTCGTCAACGCTCCGCGCTGGGAGTTCGGCAAATTGCTCGGTGTCTACGTCGTGCTTTTTTTCCTGTTGGCCCAGATCGTGGCGCGGGTAAAGTTCGGCCAAGCCCCCTCCCTCTCAATTCTGATTGGCGGAGCGCTCATCTGCGCGGGTGGCGTCGTCATCTCGATCAGCGGATAAGGTCGTCGTTCTCCATTCTCACTCTTTCGCTCCCGGTTGTCAGTCGTCAGCGAAAACTCCCTCCTGAGGACTCACCACGTATCGCCCCTGGGATAGGACTTAACACTAGTAAATAAAGGGTAACCTCGCCATAATCACAGCCGAGGGGACACTGCATGAGTCTGAGCCACGGGAAGGGTGGGCAACCACATCATGAGGGAATCTGCGCCGACTCTCAATCTGAGGTAACGCCGAAACGGAAGCCTTATCAGAAGCCCGCGTTCCGCTTCGAGCGCGTGTTTGAAACGCAGGCTCTATCTTGCGGAAAAATCTTCAGCCACGGCACGTCGTGCAAACTGAATCCTAAAACTTCCTAGCCGAATCGCCCCCACGATCGGTTCTCATTGCAAAAATCAAGGCCGCCCCATTTATTGCAGGGCTCCCTGCGTGAGTTTGACGGCGCAATAGTCGGCTCCACCACAGTTATTGGCTACAGCGGCGGCAAGAACAACGACATCGCGCGTGGCCGGCAGGGTGAGCGTGGTTACTGTCTTCTTGGGATTGATAGCGAATGAGTAACCATAGACGTCGAATGGCCCAGTCCCCTCCCCACCCCCGCAGGTGTCGCGATAGGCCATGCTTTTCGCGACCGATTCCCCGCCAAAACCCAGCGGATTGAACCAATCGCTGAAACTCTGGGTGAACGTCGTACTCGTGCCGTCGGAGTAATTGACACTCAACGTCTGGGTTGTGCCTGCCGAGGTGACATTCACTGCCGCAGCGAGAATTGTGAGTGTGTTGTACTGGCCGGACGGAAGCGTAACCGTGGTGTTCGACCAGACGTTATCGTCCGTATCAGCGTGGTTCGTCGGTCCTATGTTGAACGTGGTGCCGTTCCAGGTCACCGTCGTGCCAAGCAGAGTAGCGGAATAAGAATTGCCATCATTGTCCAACCCGGCCGTGCACGAGAATGTGGAGCCGTCGACCGCGATGCCGTTCAGGGAATAGCCACTCTTGGCGGCGTCGGTACCTGCGGAGCCAACCTGCTCGGTGGAGAAGTAAATGCTTTCCGCGTCGGTGTCTGTACTGTTGTTGTCTGCAGCAATGCCGCTCGCGCCTCCGAGGTATCCGGTCGCTTCCGCGGAGTAGGTCGGCATGGTACCGCCAGTGCCACTTGTATTGGTCAGCTGGGTGTTCACGTTCCACATGGTGACGGCATTGGATCCGGCGGCACTAGCCGGCTGTCCCATGCCGACGAAGATACGGTCATTGGTGCCATCGTAAAACTCGGTGATCGGAGAGCACAGCCCTGCCGCTGCACCCGGATTCACGTTCGTGTTATAGGACATGGCCGGAGTCGCATTCACGATGCCAGTCGTGGCGCTGAAACTGACGGAAAACAGATCCTGCCAGGTGGTGTGAGTCTGGTCCGTGCCGCAACTGTATAGAGTGGAGAGAGCGCTTTTGGGGCCATTGTTGTAATAGTTATTGTCGAACGCTCCATAGAACAGGAGCGGGTCGGCGTTGGTACTTTTTGGTCCCAGTTCAACGGGAGTGCCCGATGTGAGGCTGGTCGCGATCTGGGTCACGGACGTTTTTCCCGCCGCGTCGTAGGTGGAAAAGACATAGAGATAGCCGTTGAACATATCGAGCAACGGTCCCGGGCCGGTCGGGTAATTGTAGTTGCTGGCGCCGCTTCCAAAGGTGTAAGACGGCGTCGAAGCCACCGCGAAGTTAGGTATCGTCGCCGTGGTATTCACAGAATAGGCGTAGATTTTTTCGGAATCGGTAACGAAGACCTCGTTCAGTATCGGATCGTAGACCGGACCGCTCATGGCTCCCGAGGGCGTGCCTTCGAACGTCGTATTTACCGGAATACAAAAATCCACCACGGGATTAGCAGTGCTGCTAAAGATATTCGAAATGTGATAAAGAAGTCCATTGTTCGCGCTGATGAATCCCGTGTCGCTGGGATAGTCAACGTAGAGATCGGAATGGTTGTTGCCGGCGGCGTAAGCAGTACTGCATCCGGGATAAACAGAAGCAGTGTATTCGACGGAAAAATCGCACGACGTAGTCGTCGAAGTGCACGCTCCATTCGAAAAGGTGCCAGTCACGGCAACGGGAGCAGTAGCGGCTCCGCCCTGGTTAGCGATCCATTTTGTTACATGTAAGTAGGAAGTCGTGGCGGTGCGGTTTTCAATCCAGGCAACCTTGGTCCCGTCAAGAGAGAGCACGGGCGATAGCGGCGATCCGCCGCTGCCGATTGCGTAAGAGAAAAGGAAAGTAGGAGCGGTAATACCGAAACAGAAACCGCCGCCTGCGCTGTCCGTATAAAGATTGTTCAATCCGATCAAATTAGCCTGTGTGGCCACACCTGGAGTGGCGTTAATGGTGTAGACGGCGAAGTCGGCGCTACAACTGGGCGAGGTATAACTAGCGGTATAGATCGCCGGAGTCTCGCCATATGCGATACCGGCGGTCGGACCGAGAGAGATGGACCAGTCGACTTTGGAGTGCTTGTTCTTGGGCCGCAAAATTGGGCGCATCGGATCCCAAATAACCAAGGGCCGGAAATGTTGATCGGGTTCTTCTTCTTGGTCCAGGCCCATCTCCCAATCGGCTTCTTCTGCCCGATCCTCCGTCGATTCAGCGAGACGTAAGCCAAGCGCTGCGGCGAGATCTCTACGGTGCTCCTGCGAATAGCGGCGGTAGAGGTTGTGGACGAAGCGGGGATCGTCACGCAGCAGCATCATCTGCGCCATCGAGCCGTTGCTGGTGTAGATGACGTGGCGGTTGCTCCAATCCTGTGGGCCGCCAAGAGACGATGGTGAAATCGCTGAGTTCTCCTGTGCGGAAATCGCCAGCGAGATTGCAACCACTATCCCGAAACAGAACACGCCGCCTTTCGCGGCACGAAGCATCCAGCCCATAACATCTCCCTTGGGGATCAGTTTCATGAAATTATACGAAGGGCTATGACCTGTTAATAGTGCCCATTAGTAATCACGATTGGGGTGGAGAAATCGGCAGTTAGGAAGCTCAATTGCTAAGCGACGGCCAAAGCAGACGGCCCTCGACCTTGCCCGCCACCCCACGGCGAGGCCGGGCCGACCCAAACAAGCTTGAGCTAAAAAATCTTTGAGCCATCTTTGAGCCATCTTTGAGCCAAAGATTGCAGGCGAAGACCTTAGCCCCTCCACCCGCATTGCGCCACTATTTCCCCGCCTCCACTTGCTTCACCATGAGCGCGGGCACCTCCTGTTGTTTCACCAGATTGTTATATGTCGCCACGTCGGTCGAAAGAATCGCCTTCCATTTCGCCAGTTGTTCATCGACCTCTTTCGTGAGCATGTCAAACACCTCATACGATTGCTTGGTGGGAGCCGAATCCGCGCTCTCCACCACGCCCCCCAACGCCACCAGATCGTTGTTCAGTCGCACCGGAAAATTCAGCACATCCTGGCCGCTCTTCGCCTTCGTCTGGATCAGCGCTTCTTCCACCACCGTCATCTTCGTGTCCAAAGCCTTGCCCGCATCCGCAATGACCTTGGCGCGCGGATCGTTCTTCAGCCGCGTATTGATCGCATTGATCTGCTCGCGCAGGTCACGCATCTGAATGATGGCATCATCCGTCTCCGTGACTTTTTCCCGAATCTTCAGCAGCAGGTCAAATTGCTTCGTCAGATCGTCCGCACTCACCTTCAGCCGCGGATCGGCCTTGATCTCAAGCGGAGCCGTGTAGCTCTTGCCGAGCACCGTCAGCCGCACCTGATACATTCCGGGCAGCGCCTCCGGACCGTCCGTGCTCCCGCCCCACAACGGAGCTTTCGGCACCTTCGTCGCTCCCTCATATCTCAGATCCCACACAAATCGGTTCAGGCCAGCATCGGCCGGCAGAGTTGCCGCACTGCCGCCGCGACTGAAGAAATCCTCCTCCTCGTCGCCGGCCGGTTCCTCTTTCTTGGGAAATTTGCGGATCACCTTCCCCGACGAATCCAGTATCTCCAGCTTGATCTTCGGAGCCTCCGCATCCGCGTCAGTTTTCTTAGCGTCACCAGAAGAAGCTGCTGTCGCGCCCGCGTCAGTCTTCGCCGCACCCTCAGCGCCGCCAGCTTTCGCCTTCCCGTCGTCCGGCTTCTTCAGCGAAGTCTTGAGCCAATAACTGATCACCGCGCCGGCCGGCGGATTCTTCCCCACATTGCCGCTCGGCGCAAAGAACGATCCGCGGAAGACGGTATGGCTCGCCACGCCGGGCGCGAACAAATGCGCCTCCTGCTGCGCAATCGAATCATCGTATTGCTCCAGCGGAGTGAAATCATCCAGCACCCAGAAACTGCGCCCGTGCGTCGCCAACACCAGGTCGTTGTTCTTGATGACCAGGTCGTTGACCGGCACCGTCGGCAGATTCAGTTGCAGCGGCTTCCACAGCGCGCCATCGTCAAACGAAACATAAACTCCCTGCTCCGTTCCCGCAAAAAGCAAACTCGGATGCCGCGGATCGATCCTCACCGCATGCACATAGTCGTTCGCCGGAATTCCCGCCACCAGCTTCATCCAACTCTTTCCGAAATCCGTAGTCTTGAAAATGTAAGGAGCAAAATCATCCGACTTGTGCCGTTCCACGGCGAGAATAGCCGTCCCCGCGTCGTGTGCGGAAACCTCAATCATGCTCACCGTGCCCCACTCCGGCATGGCCTTAGGCGTCACATTCTCCCAATGCTGTCCGCCGTCGCGCGTGAGCTGCACCAATCCGTCGTCAGTGCCCGCCCAGATCAAATCCTTCTGCACTGGCGATTCCACCACCGAAAAAATCGTGTCGTAAACTTCGACCCCGGTATTGTCCTTGGTGATCGGCCCGCCCGAAGCCGCCTGCTTCGACTTGTCGTTGCGCGTCAGGTCGGGACTGATAATCGTCCAACTCATCCCAGCATCAGTAGTCTTGAAAAGCACCTCGCCCGCGAAGTACATCGTCTTCGGATCGTGCGGCGAAAACACAATCGGCTCCGTCCACTGGAAGCGGTGTTTCACATCCGCCGCCGCCCACCCAATCGGATTCACCGGCCATGGATTGATCGCCTGCTCTTCATGCGTATGGTGATCGAGCCGCGTGATCTCGCCGCCATAAGAGCCCGCATACACAATCTCCGGATCGGTCGGATCCGGCGCTATGTAACCGCTTTCGCCGCCGCCAACGTCGTACCAGTCGGGCCGGTCAATGCCGCCCTCCGCGCTGGCGCTGGCAATCGCCACTGTCGAGTTGTCCTGCTGCGCGCCATAGATGTAATACGGAAATCGGTCGTCGGTCACAACGTGATAAAACTGCGCCGTCGGCTGGTTGTACACGGTGCTCCATGTGCTCCCGCCATCGGTAGAAATCGTCGCCCCGCCGTCGTTGCCATTCATGAGCCGCTGCGGATTTGTGGGATCGATCCACAGCGCATGATTATCTCCGTGCGGAGCGCGCAGCCGGCTGAATGTCTTGCCTCCATCATTCGAGCGATACGCGCCCGTGTTAAGAATGTAGACCGTGTCCGCCGACTTCGGATCCGCGAAAATGTGCGAGTAATACCATGCCCGCTGCCGAAAAAGGTGATTGTCGTTCATCAGGTGCCAGGTATCCCCGCCATCATCCGACCGATAAATCCCGCCCTTCTCCGCTTCCACCACCGCCCACACCCGATTCGGATTCGCCCCAGAAACAGTCACGCCAATGCGCCCGAGAATTCCCTCCGGCAAGCCGTGCCCCTTAAGTTCTTTCCAAGTCGTTCCGCCATCAATCGATCGGTAAAGCCCGCTCCCCGGCCCGCCGCTATCCAGGCTCCACGGCGTGCGCCGCGCCTGCCACAGCGCCGCGAACAGAATGTTCGAATTGCTGGGATCGAACACCACGTCGATCCCCCCGCTCTTCGCGTCCTTATACAGCACCTTCTGCCACGTCTTGCCGCCATCCGTCGTACGAAAAATTCCCCGTTCCTCGTTATCGCCAAACGGATGTCCCAGCGCCGCCACAAACGCGATATCCGGATTCTTCGGATTCACCGCCAGCCGCCCGATCGCATGAGTATCCGCCAGGCCAACGAACTTCCACGTCTTGCCCGCGTCGATCGACTTGTAAACCCCGTTGCCCCCAACAATATTCCCGCGAATGCACGCCTCGCCCGTTCCCACGTAAATGACATTCGGGTCCGATTCCGAAACCGCGATCGCTCCAATCGCTGGCGAAGCATCCTTCGTCTTATCAAAAATCGGCCGCCAGTTGAGACCGCCATCCGTCGTCTTCCAAACCCCGCCCGCCGTCGAGCCAAAGTAGTAGACGTTCTCGTAATCTTTGCCGACTACTCCTGACACGGCGACCACGCGTCCGCCGCGAAACGGCCCCACCAGCCGATACTGCAGGCCCTTCCACGGTCCCTTGTCCTCGTCATCGTTCTTGTCGCTCTGACTATCGCCGGCCTGTGCCGTTTTTGCTTGCTGGTCCGCCGCCGCCGTCTGACCAGAATTCTCGGCCTTCTTCGTTGGCTTTTTCTGCGCGGCTGCTAAAGTGACAAGACATGCAAGCAATAAGGCAAGAGTAGTGGTTCGCAATTTTTGTTCCTCCCGAGACCTACGCAATAGATTCTGCAACCCCAAATTCTCAACCGGAAAGACTACGACTCATAGAGGCCCGCCGTCAAAGTCTTCACGCTCGCGTCTCACAGCCATTTGACCCGCAGGTTCCTCCGAATTACTCTTCGGTACGAATCTCAAACTCAATCTCCAATGCCGATTACCCGTCACCGCCAGCTTCCAGATCAAGGAGAAACATCGTGAAGCGATGGACAGCGTGCGCACTCTTCGCACTCGTAACTGTCAGTCTCGTTTCCGCCCAGCCCTCAGCGACCAACCAGCAGACGAACCAGAAAACGGCCGACCCTTATCAGCCCACGCTGAATCGTCTCGAGTCGCTGACCAGTTTACCGCTCTCCGATTGGCGCACCCACGCCGACGTTCCCCACCCCGAAGATTCCTCCCTCGATGACTCGAGTTGGGAAACCATGAAAGTCGGCGACAAATGGTCCACCGGCTCTCGCGTGCTGCGCCGCTGGGTCGATATTCCCGAAAAAATCGACGGCTACGCCGTCCTTCACGCCCGCGCCCGCCTGGACCTCGGTTTCGATTTCATGTGGAACAACAAGGGTCCTGTAATCATCTCCGTCTTCTCCAACGGATCGCTCGTCTCCCGCGGAGACGACGACATGCAGCAGCCGATTCTGCTAACGGAGAACGCGCAGCCCGGACAAAAATTTCTGATCGCCGTCCGCATCGACGCTCCCAACGTCGACACCCTGTTTCAGCGCGCAAAGTTGACCATCGAGCCCGCTGCAGGCAGGCCAGATCCCGCCATGGTCCGCACCGAGATCCTCGCTGCGCGCCCCATGATTATCGCGTACGAAGAAGGGCGAGCAGAACGCCAGCAACAACTCGATGCGGCCGTCAACGCCATCGACTTCACTCCTCTCGAAAAAAATGATCAAGCCGGTTTCGACGCATCCTTGCGCCAGGCGCAAGCCAAGCTGCAATCGCTCAATCCGTGGCTGAAACAATTTACCGTCCGAGCCATAGGAAATTCGCACATCGATATGGCGTGGCTGTGGCCGTGGACCGAAACCGTCGAAGTAGTCCGCAACACCTTCCAGAGCGTTTTGGATTTGATGCGCGAGTATCCCGACTTAAAGTTCACCATGTCCTCAGCCCGAACCTATGAATGGATGCAGGAAAAATATCCCGACTTGTTCGACCAGATCAAACAGCGCGTCAAAGAAGGCCGCTGGGAGGTGATTGGCGGCATGTGGGTCGAGCCCGATCTCAACATGCCTGACGGCGAGTCGCTGGTGCGCCAGATTCTTGTCGGCAAAAGATATTTTCAAAAAAACTTTGGCGCCGACATCAAAATCGGCTGGAACCCTGACTCCTTCGGCTACAACTGGCAACTCCCGCAGATTTACAAAAAGTCGGGTATCGACTATTTCGTCACCAGCAAGCTCCTCTGGGCTACCGACTACACAAAATTTCCTTATCGCCTCTTCTGGTGGCAAGCGCCCGATGGCAGCCGCCTCTTGACCTATTTCCCCCACGAATACGCCAATGATTTCGACCCGCAGCGGATCACGAAAGATCTGTCCTTCTACGCGCCCTCAATTTACGGCACTAAACTAAACGACTCCCCACAGATGCTTTACCTCTACGGAATCGGCGACCACGGCGGCGGCCCCACCCGCACCATGCTCGATGAAGCCAATCGCCTTCGTGATCCAAACACCGTTTTCCCAAAAATCGAGTTCAGCACCGCCAAAGAATTTTTCGCCGACCTGCAACAGGAGCTTCCCAATCTCAAAGTTCCCACCTGGAAAGACGAACTCTATTTCGAATATCACCGCGGTGTGTTCACCACCCAGGCCGACACGAAACAAAGAATTCGTCGCGACGAAGAATTGATGCTCGACGCGGAAAAGTATGCTTCGCTGGCATCGCTTTTCGGCCGTCCCTACGCACACGATCAATTCGAGCTCGCCTGGAAGAATCTGCTCTTCGATCATTTTCACGACGTAATGCCCGGCTCCGGCATCGCCGTCAACTATCTCGACGCCAAGCGAAATCTGGAAGACGTCGCCCGCTCCGCCAAACTGATTACCGACGCGTCCCTCGACGAGCTCCTCGCGCACGTCAACACGCAAGGCCCCAACGTCCGCGGAGACGGCGTCGCAGTCGTCGTCTTCAATTCCCTCTCGTGGCCCAGAACCGAAGTCGTCGAGGCCAACGTCCAACTTCCCGGCTTGGCAAAAGAAGTTCTAGTCCTCGATGGCGCCGGCGAACCAGTTGCGCACCAACTCCTCACCATGGACTCATCAACCAATCGCGCGCATCTTCTTATCGTCGCCAACGTACCCGCTCTCGGCTACAAAACCTATTTCGTTCGCGCCGCCGCGCCAGCCGGAGTCTCCCATGATGTGCACACTCATGATGTGCACACTTCTGGCGCCCACACCTCGCACGCACCGGGCGCAGTAAGCGTATCCAGCAGCACATCCGCCAGCACTATCGAGAACGGCTCCGTCCGCGTCACCGTCGATTCGCACACCGGCTGCATCACCAGCCTTCTCGATCTGCATACCCAAACCGAAGCGCTCGCTCCCTCCGAAACCGATAGCGGCGGCCCCACGACATCCGCTTGCGGAAATCTCCTGCAAACTTTTGTCGATAAACCAAAACGCTGGGACGCCTGGAACATCGACTCCGATTTCGAAAAACAACATTGGGATTTAGATAAAGCCGACGAAGTCAAGATCATCGAGCGCGGCCCCCTGCGCGCCGTGATCCGAGTCAAAAAGCATTTTCAAAATTCTACCTTCGTCCAGGACATCACCATGTATGCCGGCGAGCCGCGCGTCGACGTAAAGATGCAAGCCGACTGGCACGAGAAACACATCCTGCTCAAGGTGACATTCCCCCTGAGCGCCCACAGCGACAAGGCGACATTTGAAATACCCTATGGTTCCATCGAGCGTCCCACCACGCGCAACACGCCCGCCGAACAGGCCAAGTTCGAGGTCCCCGCGCTGCGCTGGGCTGATCTTTCCAATGCCACGCCTGCTGATGCCAAGCATGGCTTCAGCCTGCTCAACGACAGCAAGTATGGATACAACGTCAAAGGCAACGTCCTGCGCCTGTCGTTACTCCGCTCCCCGGAATGGCCCGATCCCCACGCCGACGAAGGCCACCACGAATTCACTTACGCCCTCTACCCCCACGCCGGAACTTGGCGGGAGGCGCAAACCGTTCGCCGCGGCTACGAACTCAACTACAAGCTGTTCGCGCGTGCCACGCAGAAACACAGCGGAGCACTCCCCGGCGAACATTCCTTCGTGCGCCTTGAGCCCGACAACGTCGTCCTCACCGCCTTCAAGAAATCCGAGGACGATGACTCCCTGGTGCTGCGTTTTTACGAATGGGCAGGAAAAGAAGCCGATGTAAAAGTCCAGCTTCCCGCAGGCGCGCAATCAGCCTCAGAAACCGATTTAATGGAGAAGCCAACCGTCGATCTAGCGCTTCGCAACGGAGCCGTCACCGTCCATACGAAGCCGTATGAGATCAAAACGCTGAAAGTAAAATTTGGGCCGAGGCCAGGCGCGCACTAAATCCATTGCCGCGTCGTCAGATACTCGTCGATGGCCTTCGCCGCTCTGCGCCCCGCTCCCATCGCGAGAATTACCGTCGCGCCGCCCGTAACAATATCGCCGCCGGCAAAGACTCCCTTGCGCGATGTCTTCTGCGTCGTCGCGTCGGCTTCGATGTAGCCTCGCTTATTCGTGTTGAGCCCGGGCGTCGTGCTCTGAACAATCGGATTCGCGGTCGTCCCGATCGCCATCACCGCCACCGAAAGCGGCACGTCATACTCTGACCCTTCAATGGCCACCGGGCGCCGCCTTCCCGAAGCGTCCGGCTCTCCCAGTTGCATCTTCAGGCAGCGCGCTCCCGTGAGCCAGCCTTTTCCGTCCGACAAAAATTCGATCGGCGCCGTCAGCACCTGAAACTCTATCCCTTCTTCCCGAGCGTGCTTCACTTCCTCGGCGCGCGCCGGCATCTCCGCTTCGCTGCGCCGATATAACACGTATGCCTTCCGCGCGCCCAGTCGCAACGCCGACCGAATCGCATCGAGCGCCGTATTTCCGCCGCCGATCACCGCCACATCTTTGCCGCGGAAGTCGAGTATCGGCTCATCATATTTAGGAAACTCATAAGCATGCATCAGATTGATCCGCGTCAAAAATTCGTTGGCCGAATACACACCATTCAGATGTTCTCCCGGAATGCCCATGAACTGCGGCAACCCCGCGCCCGTCCCGATGAACACCGCATCGTAACCCTCTTCTTCCAGCAGTTCATCAATCGTGACCGTACGTCCGACGACGACATCGGTTTCAAACACCACGCCCATGGCGCGCATATAGTCGACCTGCTGGCGAATGATTTTCTTGGGCAGCCGAAATTCCGGAATCCCATACACCAGCACGCCGCCCACTTCGTGCAGCGCCTCGAAAACGTGCACGGAGTGCCCCTTCTGCACCAAATCACCCGCCGCGGTCAGCCCCGAAGGCCCACTGCCCACGATCGCAACTTTCTTCCCCGTCGGTATCGCTTTCACGATGGTCGCAATGTCAAAGTGTTGCTGTTCATAATCGGCGACGAAGCGCTCGAGGTACCCGATGCCGAGCGACTCGCCTTTCTTCTTGAGCAGGCAAGCGCCCTCGCAATGATCTTCCTGCGGGCAGACGCGGCCCGTAATCGCCGGCAGCACATTGTCTTCGCGAATCTTCGCCGCCGCCGCCATGAAGTCGCCTTCCACAATCAACCCCACAAAATCCTTCACCTTCACGCCCACCGGGCAATCGCGCGTGCAAGTCGGCTTGGCACACTCCAGGCAGCGGATCGCCTCCTGCCGCGCCAACTCCGCCGAGTAGCCCAGGTTGACTTCGGTGAACTGCTGCGCTCGCAGCGACGGTGCCTGCTCCGGCATATGCAGCCGCGGCATCTTGATGCGCTCGCGATTCGGCACCGGATTCTTCGACTTCACTTTTTCCTTTACTTTCTCCGCCATTACTTCGCCTCCAGTGCGCATCCCGCCATCGCCGCTTCCGTCGGAGCCTCGCTCACTTCCGCTTTCTTCGCTTCAATTTCCAGCCGATATGCGTCCATTGAGCGCTTCTCCGCGTCGCGATACATGGCGTTGCGTTGCACCAGCACAGCAAAGTCGACGCGGTGCGCATCGAATTCCGGCCCATCGACGCAGGCAAACTCGCTCTTGCCTTCGACCAGCACGCGGCAACCGCCACACATGCCCGTGCCGTCGATCATGATCGGATTGAGGCTCACCATCGTGCGGATGTGCTCCTTGCGCGTCATTTCCGCCACCGCTCTCATCATCGGAATCGGCCCCACCGCCAGCACCAGATCGATGCGGGTTCCGTTCTCGATCAGTTGCCGCAGCTTGTCGGTGACCAGCCCCTTGTCGGCGTAACTGCCGTCGTCAGTCGTCACAAAAACCGTGTCGCTCACCCCGCGCATCTCATCTTCAAGAATCACCAGGTCTTTGTTGCGTCCGCCGAGAATCGAGATCACACGATTGCCGGCCCGCTTCATCGCCGCCGCCGTCGGATAAGCCATCGCCGTCCCCACCCCGCCCCCGATCGTGACCACCGTGCCGTACATCGCGATCTCCGAAGGTTTGCCCAACGGCCCCACGATATCCATGATGCTGTCGCCCGTCTCCAGAGAATTAAGCAGGTGAGTTGTCTTGCCGAGCGCTTGCACGACGATATTAACCGTGCCTCGTTCCGGATCCGATCTCTCAATGGTCAGTGGAATACGCTCGCCATTCTCGCGAATCCGTATGATCACAAATTGTCCCGGCCGCTGCTTGCGCGCGATCCGCGGCGCCTCAATCGTGAAGCGCTTGATCCCAGGCGCAATGTACTGGGCATTAACGATTTTGAACACGGAACCTCCCCCTCGCAGTGCTCGTCTACTTCTATTGTCCCGAGGATGTTGGGCCAGAGGCTGTGATTGGCGTCACTATGCGGTGTGCGCCCCAACCGCGCGAGGCCGCTGCCAGCGCTGGATTTGGCGGAGGCATGGAGACACAGAGAAATCGGACTACGGGGCAAACTTCATCCCGCGAGCTGTCGCAGGATTCAAATTGCTCCGCACGACTCCGCGATTCCGTGGCTCCCTGGCTCCGTGGTAAAAAAAGTTAAATGCAGTCGCCCAAATCTATTGCGTGCTGGTGATGCCCAGGTAGCTATTCACCAGTTCGACCGGCAGGCTGAGCGTGCTCGCGATCTGTGGCACCTGCTGCCCCTGCTGGTAGAGTTGCGTGACCTGTTGTGACTGGCTCAAGGTAACCGTATCGGAATTGTTTGTGACTGGTTGAGTCCGCTGAGGCGGCGCCGGATTCGAGTAAGCGTTGACGGCAGCGACCGATGCGGGCGGCGAATTGGAAATGGAAATACTCATGAGAAGCACCTTTCCTCATACACCTGGAAAGATCGGCCCGCCGCAGTCTTCGCATCAGTCCGATTAACTGCATCGTGGCAAAGACCGACGCCGCGATCATTCCAAACAGGGAATCGCGACAATATGGGAAGCAGAT
Source organism: uncultured Acidobacteriaceae bacterium (assembly GCA_963822025.1). Lineage (GTDB taxonomy): Bacteria > Acidobacteriota > Terriglobia > Terriglobales > Acidobacteriaceae > Acidiflorens. The sequence continues at coordinate 741,180 of CAWGFW010000008.1, forward strand.
TCGGCGCCACCCGCTGCCAAACTTTCCTCCGAATTAAAATAAGCGTATGCAGAACGCCGCCCCGCTCGACTTCGCGGTGCTTGCGCTCGAACTCGCGCCCGCCGCGTTGTTTGGGTTTGCCGGAGACCGCGTCGCCCAGGTGTGCGAGCGTTGGCCCGCAACGCTCCGCACTTTATTGCCCCTGCTCTGCGCCCTGCCTTATGCTTTGATTTCCTCGGCGCACCACATGTTTTCCTGGAAATGGTGCGCCCTCTACGCCGTCCTGCCCGTCGCCATCGCCTGGCTGCTGGCGCAGGCCGCCACCGCCGATCCCGAGCAGCGCGGCAATTGGCGGGACGCTCTCATCCTTCTCCCTCTTGGCCTGGCCGTTGATCTGCGATGGCTTGAGCCGGCTTGGCCCGGCGGCTTGGCCGGCCTTGGGAAACTGCTCGTCGTCGATGCCGCCCTCTACGGCTTCGTAGTCATCCGCCGCCTCACCGGCACCGGCTTCGATTTTCACTTCCGCTGGAGCGATTGGAAAACCGGCCTCCGCGAATTGCTATTCTTTGCCCCTTTAGTCATCGGTCTCGGATGGGCCCTCGGCTTCCTCCACCCCCATCGCGCCCCGCTCCAGTTCTCCATGATCTACAAGTGGATTTATATTTTCATCTTCGTTGCCGTTCCCGAGGAGCTTTACTTCCGCGCCTGGGTGCAGAATCTGCTCGAACGCCGCCTGGGCCGCCGCGCCGCGCTTTGCCTCACAGCCCTCTTGTTCGGCCTCTCGCATTTCAATAAACGCTCAACCCACTTCAACTGGACCTACGTCTTCCTCGCCAGCATCGCCGGAATCTTCTACGGCCGCGCCTGGCGCGAGCATCGCCGCGTGCCCGCCTCAACCATCACCCACGCCAGCGTCGACGCCATCTGGACCTTCTGGTTTTAATTCGCTGGTTTTAACTCGCTGGTTTTAACTCGCAGCGACGGAGACGAAAATGTAAAGATAGTCACAATGGCCCTGAGGTCAAAACCGTTTCCCGCCGACACCACAGCCTCTCGCCGCTTCTTCATCTGGGCCCAGATCGTAATCGTCTTCGTGCTGCTCGAGTTCGTGCTCTGGGCCCCGACCACGCATCTTCGAAACCGCTGGGCCCTCATCGCCTCCAGCGCGCTTCTTATCCTAGTCATCATCAACGTCCTCATCGCCCCCTCGCCGCGCTCCTCATTCGCGCGCCTCGGCCTCGGATTCCCCAAAGCATCGGGTGCCGCCGTCATTCTCGCGATCGGCGTCGCGGCGCTGGTTTTGATGATGGCTCTGGTTCACTGGGCGGGAGGCGAGATCCCCGCCAATCCCGCATGGTTTCCGAGTGTGGGCTCCGTATGGGGCTACGCCTTGTGGGCCCTCATTCAGGAATTCATTCTGCAATCGTTTTTCTTCAACCGCTTCGAAGAACTCTACGGAAGCTCTCCCGCCGTCTGGATCGCCGCGGCGCTCTTCTCCGCCGTGCATCTGCCAAGTCCGGTCCTCACCACCGCCACCCTCATCGGAGCGCTCTTCTTCTGCGAAATGTTTCGCCGCTACCGCAGCCTCTATCCCATCGCCCTAGTCCACGCCATGCTCGGACTAGCCATCGGCCTAACCGTCCCCGACAGCCTGCTGCACCACATGCGAGTAGGCATCGGCTATCTGCAGTATCACTGAAAGAACGGTTCACCTCTGCGATGGCCGCATACACAACCCGCATATACAAGTGTGTCATCCTGAGCGAAGCAGGCCGATGCGCGAAGCGAATCGGACTGCGCAGTCGAAGGACCCCTACTCCATCGAAAACTCGGCGCTTTCTTCTCGCCTTTGGTTGTCGCAGCGGTTCACCGCTGCGATGGCCGCATACACAACCCGCATATACAAGTGTGTCATCCTGAGCGAAACAGGCCGATACGCGAAGCGAATCGGACTGCGCAGTCGAAGGACCCCTACTCCATCGAAAACTCGGCGCTTTCTTCTCGCCTTTGGTTATCGCAGCGGTTCACCGCTGCGATGGCCGCATACACAACCCGCATATACAAGTGTGTCATCCTGAGCGTAGCAGGCCGATACGCGAAGCGAATCGGACTGCGCAGTCGAAGGACCCCTACTCCATCTTGCTCCCCGCTTTTGCGAATCCTTGTCAACCCCCACTTTCCGCAATTTCCCCGGCAAGCCCCTGAATACACAAGGAAAATAAAGTGAGAAACCGTGTCGGGCCGCCCCGCCGAACTTGATATAATAGAAATAGAGCAGAAAAACCGAAAGGTGCGGATCACACTCCGCACCTTTTCTCGTTTCGCGGCGAACTGGCCTACCTAACTACTGATTAAACAATATTTTACAACCCATCCGCCGATGAGCATTAGGGCCAACCCTGTTGCAGCCGAGAGTCACGAACCATAACTCCTTATTCCGCAATATTTTGCAAATAACCGCTTTAGATTCAAAGATCTAGCGGGAATTTTCTCCTAACCCGATGATTCTAAAGACCAGGCAACATTTTTTTATCACGGCAACCAGCAGAGCACACAGCGGGACCGGATTCCTTCAGGCAACCAAAAGCGAATAACTCCTTATTCCGCAATATTTTGCGAATAACCGCCTTAGATTCAAAGATCTAGCGGGAATTTTCTCCTAACACCATGATTCTAAAGACCAGGCAACATTTTTTTATCACGGCAACCAGCAGGGCAATAATATATTTGGCAAAATGACTGAAAGAGGCTAGGCTAAAATCCTGCCGTGACAGGATGGGCGAGCTAAGCTGCTTTTTTAGATCGCCGCTTCTTACTTTTCTTTTCTCGCTGCTCCCGCTTCAGTAGGTCCTCTTTCGATACTGTGAGCACTTGGCGCACAGCGTTATCGAACCTCTCAAACTCAGTCTTGCCGGGAACATTTGGTGCTGGTAGAGGCTTCATGTTGTAGCTCACTCCTCAACTTCTCCAGGGGCGCGTTGTATAGATAAAAAGTAGACCTTCTTATCATCAAACGTGTAATAGAGACTTGCAGAAATACCTAAGGAAGATCGTGAAATTGGAAGAAACCAAACGTTCTTAGATATTTTTGTTCCGTATTCGGCATTGCGGTGAAGAACCCATTCGGCTCCCTCGGTGAATTCATCGGCACTAACAGAGTCAAGTCCGAGCAGCATAAGTTCCTGATCGAAGAGCCCCTGTCTGACGATTTCGCGAGGTTTAGGCGGTTTGCGTAGCATTGTCGATTAAGCACGCCTCTGCAATGGCTTCCAACACAGGACCACGCTGAATCTCACTGTGCGTCGGGAGCCGATTCCCAACTAGGGCAACAGCGTAGGGGATAGGCTCTTTTTCTTTTGCTAGGTACCATCCAGTGAACTTATGGCTTTTCTCGCTCAACTCGCTGCCGGAACTTGCCCGATAGACCTGAAGCACTTCTGTGACGAGTGCCACTTCTTCTGACGAAAATATCTTATATTTTGGTTCGCGCAGAGCAACTGTGCGTGTTTGCCCCCCGGTATTTTGGATGGCGATTTCGCGATCACGAACCATCTCCTTACGAATACGTTCTCCGTACACTGACAGCGGAGGGCAGGCGCCCTAGCCGTAATAGGCAAAATATTCGTTGTCTCGAAAAGATGCCATTGAACAAAGTTCGCGATATAGCAGAGACGGTAATCGAAAGTCTACCCAATTTCAGGTACGCCAAAAAATCGCAATAAAAAAGCAACTTGTTTTGCTTAATCGCCCCGAAGTGCGGGTCTTTCCCAGACCGCGCTGCGATAAAGATCAGCAATTCACGAAACTTATCGTCGTTAGCTTTGAGGCGCGCAACTGCCGCTCGTTTTACGCCGCGTCTTGAGACGGATTTGCGTTGTTTTCTCATGGTGGCCTGCCCCGGGCTCTACCGCTACGTTACCATAGACCATGCCGCGAACCGCTAACCAAAAGGCTCTGTATTAAGGTTCGGTAATCATGGGCAAGGTTACCTAGCTACGGCTTTTCGCTTGCCCCTGAAAAGCCTGCCAATTGGCATCTTTCATGCAGCCTTCTGTCCGACTAGTTCTTTGTACTGAAGCCGCTTTCCCACGATCTGCCGAACCGCCAGATCGAAACGGTCCGAATCATTCAGAGGATTCTCTTTGGTCGCCCGATTGTTATAGCGAAAAATTTGTTCGTCGATGTAGCGCGATAGGTGGAACGGTTCAACTGCCACGTAGGTTCCATTGAGGCCGCGCTTCAGAAGTGACCAGAAGTTCTCCATGCCGTTGACGTGAACCCGACCGCGAACATAGCTCTCAGTCTTGTTCACAAAATCGTGTACGTAGCGCCGTTGCAAGCCCTGTTCATAAGCCACAGCGTCATCCGTGTAAACCTTGGTTCCAAATTTCACTTGCTTGAGAATTTCCGCTTGCAGCGTCTCACGTTTCACATTGGGTACAACGGTTGCGCGAACTTGGCGAGCAGTGCGGTCGAGGATGCCTTGCACAACTGTCTTACCAGACGCGCCTCCCTTGGCCTCATAGCGAACCTTCTTATCCTTGTGCATGTTCTGCTTTTTGCCGCCGATGAAAGTTTCGTCTACTTCGACTTCGCTGTCAGGGCCGCCGATCTTCGTCAGCGGACCATGCCCAAAATCTTCTTTCATGCTCAAGCGGACTCGATGCAACATAAACCACGCAGTTTTTTGTGTGACCTTGAGTGAGCGGTGAATCTCCCAAGAGGACACTCCATTCTTGGCATTGACGATCATCCACATTGCGGTGAGCCACTTGTCTAGGCCAATAGGCGAATCCTCGAAAATCGTGCCAGTCTTAAGCGTGAACTGGGGAGCGTCATGCTTCTCACGACAGTGCCAGCGGTTATACTTTTCGAGGAACAGAACGTTCTTGCTCTGGCAGCGCGGGCAGACAACACCATCGGGCCAGCGACGGGCCACAAGGTATTCGCGGCAGTTCTCCGGATCGGCGAAATAGAGGATTGCTTCCTGTAGGCTTGTCGGTTCCATGCCTAGAATCTTAGGCCATACCGTCTATTTTATCAAGTATATTATTGCCCTCCTAACACCATGATTCTAAAGATCGAAGAACATTTTTTTCTTAGCGCGGCGCCAACCCGTCAGCTAACCGACTTGCCGCGAAACTGCCGCAGCCCCACCGCCAGAAACAGCACATCGAAGACCGCCAACACGATCATCACCGCCAGCACCGGAAGGTGCGGAAACTGCGGCACCAGCGTCCCCCGCAGCCCCTCGCTCGCATAAACGAGCGGATTAATCAAAACCACTTTTTGCAGAATAGGAAAATGCCCCAGCGCGCTCCACGGATAATACGTGCAGCCAAAGAAAATCATCGGCGTCAAAACCATGCTGAACATCAACCCTATGTGCGTCTGATTGACGCTGCACCCGAGCGCCAGGCCGCCGCAAGCCGAGAACAGCGCCACCAGCAAAGTTACGCAGGCAAAGCGCAGCGGAGAATGCAAATTCAAATCCACGCCCGGCCGCAGCAAAAGCCATCCCGTCGGAATCACCACCAGCCCCGCGACCACAGCCTGCAACGTACCGAAGATAACTTTCTCGATCGCCAGCCACGAGATTTCGATCGGCGCCAGCAGCCGGTCTTCGATCTCGCGCGTGAATTGAAACTCCGCGATCAAAGGCATCGCCACCGCCCACACGCCCGTGAACACCATGCTGATCGCCATGATTCCCGGCAACAGCAGGCTCTTATAAGCTGGAGGCATGTAGCCGCTCGACACCATCACCCGCCCAAAAATAAACACGAACATCATCGGCTGCAAAAAAGTCTGCAGCACCAGCGGAACAAAATTGCGGCGAGCGACGTGAGCGTCGCGCGCCAGTAGCGCCAGAAAAGTCGTCCAGTTCAATCGCGCAAGCTCCTTCCCGTATGGTGCAAGAAAAGATTCTCCAGGCTCGGCTCCGATATATGCACATCGCACAACTCCACCGCCGCGCCCGAGGCAAGACTAGCAATCTCGCCCACCAGCGAGCCTCCGCGATCGGCGTAGACGTCGGCCGAGTTGTCATCATTCGCGATCGGGCGAACTTCTCTCACGCCCGCCAAACTCTGCAGCCGTTGCAGCATCTCCGCCGAGTGCTGGCCAAAGCGCAAGCGCAGCAGATAGCCGCCCGGAACCGACGCCTTCAATTCCACCGGCGTGCCGAGCGCGATATTCTTTCCATGATCGATGATCGCCAGCCGCTGGCACAGCGCGTCGGCCTCTTCCATGTTGTGCGTGGTCAGCAGAATCGTCTTTCCACTCTCGTTGTATTCGCGGATGATCTCCCACAGCAGCAATCGCGTCTGCGGATCAAGCCCGGCGCTCGGTTCATCCAGGAAAAGCACCTGCGGATCGTGCATCATGGCGCGCGCAATCGCCAGCCGCTGCATCATCCCGCCCGAGAATCCGCGCACCATCTGGTCCGCGCGATCCGTCAGTTTGAAACGCTCCAGCAACGTCTTCGCCCGCTCCGTCCGCTCGCGCGAATCGATGCCAAAATATGCGCCGTGAAAAAGCAATATCTCGCGAGCCGTGAGCGTGAAGTCAAGGTTCGGACGCTGCTGCACCACGCCGATCAGCCGCTTCACCGCAACCTGCGCCGCCCAAACATCATGCTCGCCAATCCATGCCTGGCCGCCCGTCGGCCGCACCCGCGTAGTCAGAATTCCAACCGTCGTCGATTTGCCCGCGCCATTCGGTCCGAGCAATCCAAAAATCTCCCCGGGCAAAACTTCGAGAGAGATGCCGTCAAGCGCAACGATATGCGGCTTGGGCTGCTTGTTCCCCTTGCCGCGCGCGCCACTGAAACCGAAGCCCCCGCCCGACGCGAGCGGCGGCGGCGAAGTGTAGGTCTTGCATAACTCGCGAGTTCGAATACCGGTCGACATGCCCAGTCCGTAACGGAGCCTTTGCCCCGCAAAAGATTCCGATAAGAATACCAAAGCGGACCGCTCCCGCTGCTCCGATCACGCTCTGCCCGCGATACCGGCTGTTATATTCATTTTGCAGTTTGTTTCGGAGCTGTGGACGAAAATGAGTACGCGGAGGAAAAATGGGCTCAGGTGGTAGGTGTAGGAACTTTTTCTGTCTCGCAATTTTCTTATCAATATCAATATCAATTTCAGTTTTCGCAGCAAATGCCCCGGCCATCGCGCTTTCTGTCGATGCCACAGATGCGCCGCGCAAAATGATCCACGCGCAATTGCGCATTCCCGCGAAGCCCGGGACACTCACTCTCTATTACCCGAAATGGATTCCGGGCGAGCACGGGCCCACCGGTCCAATTACGGATTTGACTGGACTGAAATTTACCGCCAGCGGAAAAACGCTGGTCTGGCGCCGCGATCTGCTCGACGGATTTACCTTTCACGTCGAAGTTCCTCCCGGCGAAAACGAAGTCGTCGCCAATCTCGACTACGCCTCTGCCACATCCGACGAGCCCGGATACAGCTCCTCCGTCTCCGCCACGGAAAAGTTGTACATCCTCAGCTGGAACACGCTGCTGCTTTATCCCGCCGGCTACGGATCCGATCAGTTGACCTATAGCGCAAGCCTGCGCCTGCCCGCAGGATGGAAGTTTGGCACATCGCTCCACGTGTCCAATCAAAATGGCAACGACATTCACTTTGCTCCGGTTTCCTTGACCATGCTGGTCGATGGCCCCGTGCTCACCGGCGAATATATGAAAGTCGTGCCGCTCACAGCGGCCAATGAAAATCCCCCCGCTGAACTCAACGTCGCGGCCGACAGCGTCGCCGCGCTCGATGCCCCCGAAGAAGTCTGGAACCATTACCGCAACCTGGTCAAACAAGCGGGCGTTCTTTTTGGCGCGCATCATTACACCGATTACCACTTCCTCCTCACCCTGAGCGATCACGTCGCGCATTTCGGACTGGAGCATCACGAATCCAACGACAGCCGCGTCGACGAACGCTCGCTCATCGAAGAAGATGGTCGAAAACTGGCGTCTGGCCTGCTTCCCCACGAGTATGTGCACTCATGGAATGGCAAGTATCGCCGCCCCGCCGATCTCGCAACCCCCGATTATGAACAGCCCATGCAGACCGACTTGCTATGGGTGTATGAAGGACTCACATCGTATTTGGGCGACATGCTCTCCGCCCGCAGCGGCGAACGCACACCCCCATTTGCCCGCGATGAACTGGCCCTGATGGCGGCAGACCTCGATCATCGCTCAGGCCGTGTCTGGCGCAACCTGCAGGATACGGCCGACGGCGTTCCCACCATGCAGTCGGCCCCCAAGGCTTGGGAAGATTATCGCCGCCCCGTCGATTATTACGATGAAGACGTGCTCAACTGGCTCTGGGCCGATGTGATCATCCGTCAGCAAACCAAGGGCGCAAAATCTCTGGACGATTTCTGCAAACTGTTTTATGGCGCGCCCAGCGGTCCGCCCACCGTGAAGACCTACACCTTCGACGACATCGTCAACGCCTTGAACCAGATCGCCCCCTACGACTGGCGAGGATTCTGGACCGAGCGCCTCTCAAATCATGGGCCCGGCGCCCCGCTCGGCGGCATCGAAGCCAGCGGATGGAAACTTGTCTACGACGAAATTCCTTCGGAAGCCGATCGCGCCCAGGATCCCACCGGAAAATCGATCCACGCGCACTACTCTGTAGGATTGCTGGTCGCATCCGATGGCACAGTTCGCGACACGGTCGAAGGAATGATAGGCGCCAAAGCGGGCATCGGCCCGGGGATGAAGATCATCGCCGTGAACGGCCGCAGCTTTTCGCCCGACATCTGGCACGATGCCATTGAGGCAGCGAAGACGGGCCGGGCGCCGATTGAACTCATCGTGGAAAATACAGAATATTTCCGCGTGATCAAACTCGACTATTACGGCGGCGAAAAATTCCCTCATCTCGTCCGCGACGACTCGAAGCCCGATTTGCTGACGGAGATTTATCGGGCAAAATGAAACTTCCGAAGTTCGCTGTCCTCCTGAGCGGAGGCAAGCCATGCGCGAAGCGAATGGCTCGGCGGAGTCGAAGGATCCCTACCCATTCCCCCGTCGGGAACGACGCCTAGAGGCCGCGATCAGAAGCACGCTCGAACAACGCCCTAGTCCTAGGCGCCACAGCGTGCAGCGCCACGATAAAAGATTTATTCCAGTTGGGGAAGGACGGCAATTGTTGTAGCCCGAACTCTCAGCCTTCGGCGCCCTCTGCTACTAACTCTTCGTCGGCTGCGACCTCGTCTGCCGTTTCCTCGAGCATAAAGCCGAGAACCTCCTGCGGAATCGGCGCGCTCCACACCGGCGAAAACGACTGCCGATGCAGCGGCGATGGCCCGTGCTCGCGCAGAGCCGCGAGATGGCGCGGCGTGCAATATCCTTTGTTCGACGCCAGCCCATAAACAGGGAAAACCGGATCCCACGCCGAGATCATGCGATCGCGCTCGACCTTCGCGATGATCGACGCGGCGGCGATCGAGCGAGAAAGCGCGTCCCCGTGGATGATCGGTTCCTGCGGAAGATCGCAATCGAGCCGCACCGCATCGACCAGAAGATGATTCGCCGACGGAACCAGCTGCTGCACCGCGTGCAGCATGGCGAGCCGAGACGCCTGATAAATATTGATCTGATCGATGCGCGCGGAATCCACCGCAGCGACGGCCCACGCGATGGCGCGCTCGCGAATCAGCAGCGCGAGCTCTTCGCGCCGCTCCGCCGGAACGAGTTTCGAATCGCGCAAGCCGCGAATGCGGCGCGCCGGATCGTCGTTCTCACCGAGGTTCTCACAAAGAATGACCGCAGCCGCGACCACTGGCCCAAACAGCGATCCGCGCCCGACTTCATCCACTCCGGCTACATATTGCGCGCCCGCCGCCCAGGCACGCTTTTCGAAATTAAGCGTGCAGCGCAATCTTTTCAGCAAGCGCATTTTAGCGGTAGCGGCAGAGACTCGGTCAGCCTTCGAAGCGGCTGCGGACTTGAGGCGGGACTTGGACACGGAATCTGCTTAGCATCTTCGCCGAAGAACTCGCGCGAGGCAAGGGCAAGCTGTGAAGACGCAGATTATCCGCGCAAAAAATACTTAGGAGACGAAGGGATTCCCCGCGATGAAGTAACGCAACGGACGCTGGGCCGCCTTCACAATTCCGATGCGGGGAGTAACCATGACGCGCCGAACGCGATAGCCGTCATCAACGATGCGCAGATCAGAGCGCGCGCTCACCAGACTTTTATCGTTGTCGCGGGCGCGAGTGACTCCAAGCGCTTCCGACATGCGTCCTGGACCGGACGAAATTTTCTTGAGAGTAGAAGGTTTTCTTAGTTCCGGTTTCTCGGGCAGGTCAATCCCGCGCGCCCGCGCCATCTGCTCCACACCAGCGACCGGCTCCAGCGCACGAAACAAGACGCCTCCGGGCACGCCATCAGGCAGGCAGGAAACATTCAGGCAGTAGTGATTGCCGTAGATGAAATACACATAAGCACGCCCAGGCGGCCCGAAGAGAACAGAATTACGTGCCGTCTTGCCCGCGGCACTGTGTGCCGCGGCGTCATCAGTGCCGAGATAGGCTTCGGTTTCAACGATTCTTCCAGCGAGAATTCCGCCAGGCGTTTTGCGAACGAGCACTTTTCCTAGCAGCGCGCGCGCCACGCGCCGCGGATCGCGATTGAAGAACTCCGGCTTGAGCACAGAAGCTCGACCCAGCGGTTTCATCATGTGGAGGTTAGAGATTAGAAGTTAGATTGCAATGTGAAAAACGCGCCCGCCTGGTTCTTACCTCTGCAATCCGACCTCTGCCATCGTCTCACGCCGCGCTCTTCAAATACGCGAGCACCTCATCCGCGTGCCCTTCCGCCTTCACATTATTGAAAATGTGTTTGATCTTTCCATCGGGACCAATGACGAATGTCGTACGCGCAATCCCCTTCACCTTTTTGCCGTACATGTTCTTCTCTTTGACCACGCCATAAAGATTCGCGATCTTCTTCTCCGGATCGGCCAGCAGCGGGAAAGGCAGGCGGAATTTGTCCTGAAACTTCTTCTGCGATGCCGCCGTATCCGCCGAAATTCCGAGCAGCACTACGCCTGTTTTCTTTATGGCCGAATAGCTGTCGCGAAAACCGCACGCTTCCTTGGTACAGCCCGGAGTATCGGCCTTGGGATAGAAATAAAGCACCACCGTCTTGCCGCGAAAATCTTTCAGGGCAACCTCTTTGCCATTCTCATCCGTCGTACTAAAGTCTGGGGATTTATCATTGACTTCCATGGATTTTTTTCCTCGCCGATCATCGTTGTTATATCGCAATCGACTGTTCGCCGTCACCCTCGCCGCCGCAATCGGCCTTACCAGTTCATCGCTTCTGGCTCAGGCGCCGCTAACCCAATACGGCCGTAAAGCCGCGGTTGACAAGGGGCCGCGAGCCCTCGGACTGGTTCAGCTTTCGCCAAAAGGCAAAGCTCGCATCATTCCCATCGCCGTCATGATGGACGGAAAATTTTATGACGCCGGCTCCTACAAAGCTGCGCCCGTTCCCATGGCTCTCGACTTCGGCATCGTCTACGAAGGTTTTCGCACCGGCGTGTCGCAGGGCCTCTTTACGATTACACAACCGGGGCAGCTGAACCACACCTGGATTGCCGAAGGGAAATGGCTTCCCGCGGGATCGATCGACCCGTCGAAACACAAGAAGTACCAGGAGCCAGTGATCGCCGACGATGACAGAAACGGCCCACCCGTGCTTCATCGCCGCACACCGCCTGAGGCCGACAGCGGCTCTGAGAGCAAGACTCCAGATAAGGACAAAGACAAAGACAAAGATAAAGACAAAAGCAGCGATGCCAGCAAAGACCAGCCAAAGACCACGCCCGCTGCGTCGTCGGCTGCGCCGGCTACGCCCGCGCCATCAACTTCGACCGCGCCCGCCCCCGCACAGACCGCAAAGGCGTCCCCGCCCGAGCAGCCAAAGGCAACCGCTCCCGCCCCCGCCCCAAACGCTTCTTCGTCCAATGACGACGAACCGATCAGCGATCCCAATCGCCCCCGCCTGCGCCGCGGCAAGCCGGAGACAACTCAACATGAAGAGCCGTTCGCGACTTTCGCACCTGAAGCGGCAACCGGAGCATCGCCGGCCACTCCTCCAAGCGCGGGCAAGTCTGACGCAGCCCCATCCTCCGCGCCTGCGCCGCCAATAATACTCATCCCCGCGATTTCCGACGCCGGAGGCCCCGATCCGCGTTCCTACTCCTATGATCTGAAGCCGGTCGAAGAAGCCATCTATCGCAACAAGATGCTCGATCTCGCGGCAACGCAGCTTCTCGGCAGCGCCGGCACGAAACCGCCAGCACCCAAGAATGTCGCCGCGAACCGATCTGCTAAGAAGTCATCCGCCAAGCTGCCCTCGCCAACCTTTGACGACGTGAGCTTGCGCATCTTCGATCTCTCCAGCTCGAATGAGCCCGTGCTGGTGCTTTCAGCGAAAGCGCAACTGCCCGCGACTGGTTCAACTGAAAACCCCGCTGAGCCAAAGGAGATCACACTGATCGCCCGCACCAATCTCGAAGGCGAACTGCGAAAACTATTCTTCGAGCAGACCGATTCGCGACATCTCGATATCTCTCCGCGCATGGAACTGATTGACGCCGTCGATGCCGACGGCGACGGTCGCGGCGAACTGCTCTTCCGCCGCACCTTTGACGACGGCAGCGCCTACGCCATCTATCGCGTCACCGCCGACCGGCTATGGCCGCTCTATGAGGGCACGCCCTGAGGGCAGGAGTAAGTGGCCCTGCAACCACATCGAACTTTTTCCTGCTAGCATGGAGAACCTGAAATCCCTCGCAGGGGTGCCGCATGAAAAATCTCTCCCTATCGCTCCTTTTGTCTTTCGCATTGTCCGCCTCGGCAATCGCTCTCGATGGCAAAACCGTCTCCTACAAGTCTGGCGATGAAACTGTAACCGGCATTCTCTACACACCCGCCGGCCACGGGCCGTTTCCCGCTCTTATCGTGATTCACGAATGGTGGGGATTGAACGACTGGGTGAAACAGCAGGCCGAGAAACTCGCCGGAGAGGGATATGTCGCGCTGGCGGTCGATCTCTATCGCGGCAAAGTCGCCGACAATCCAGACTTGGCCCACGAACTTATGCGCGGCGTTCCTGAAGACCGCGCGAACCGTGATTTGCGCTCCGCCTACGACTTCCTGGCAGCACAACCCAATGTCGAAAAAGATCGCATCGGCTCCATCGGCTGGTGCATGGGCGGAGGCTATTCGCTTGATGTCGCGCTCGCCGAGCCTCATCTGGCGGCCACCGTCATCAACTACGGGCATCTCGCCACCGAAGCGTCGGAATTGAAAAAGATCAACGCTCCCATCCTCGGACTTTTTGGCGGGCAAGACCGCGGTATCACTCCCGAAGATGTCAAAAAATTTCAACAGGCCATGGAGAAACTCGGCAAGAAGATCGACGTTAAGATCTATCCTGACGCCGGTCACGCCTTTGAGAATCCCAACAACAAGCAGGGATACCGTTCCGAAGACGCGACCGACGCCTGGCAGCGCACAGTGAACTTTCTGGCGACGAACTTGAAAAAGTGACTGGAAGTTTGGATTCCGGCTACCCCAACCACGTTCGATTTTCTGGCGAATCGCTAAGCCCAGAATTTCCACTTGCCAGAAGGTACCGCTCTGGTTACTATGCACGCATCTCATATTGATCTCTGAGTTCGACCCTGGGGCTTTAGTAGTCGCGTACTTATGAATATCGGCGAGACCATCCGCAACTTCCGGCTGCAGCGCAGCATGTCCCAGGGCGACATCGAAAAGCGCACGGGGCTTTTGCGCTGTTATCTGTCGCGCGTTGAAAACGGCCACACCATCCCTTCGCTGGACACACTGGCTAAGATCGCTGGCGCAATGGATCTGGCGCTGTCGCAGTTCTTCGCTGAAGGCAACAGCAATGGCCATAAAGGCTTGCCGCAGCTCTCCGACGACGAAGTCCGCTTCCTCAGCCAGATGCGGCGCTACTCGGCCAATCTGAACGACAGCGACCGCAAGCTGGTCCTGGCCATGGTGAAGAAGATGGCGTCAAGTACGAAGTAGCTGTCAGCCTCTCGGGTACTTTCGTACTATCTCCTCGGTGTCCGCCGGGAACCTCGCCAACCCCCACAGTGAACGCTAAGCTGTTAGCTGGGGGATCTCCGTGACTACCGAAGAAGAGCTGAATCTGCTCGATCAGCAGTTGCGCCGCCTGAAGATTGAGTACGAGATCTTCTTCAGCAATCCCACCAAACGTCCTCCAACGGACATTGAATGGAAAGTCCTGGCACTGATTCGCAAGTTCAGCGATGGTGCGCGCTTGAGCTTCCCCCAGCGCTTCCGTTACAACGAAATGGCGCAGCGCTACGCCATCCAAAGCGACCTGTGGCGCAAGAAGATGCGCATTCGCGAAGAGGGCTATCGCCGGCCTGCGGATGCAATTCTGTCGGTGCAGGGCGTGCGTGTCGCTGGGGAGCGAGAAGCCAAGCATCAGGCGTACGGCCTCGGCCACAATGCCGAAACTGCGGGCGTGGCGGGCGGTAATTCAGAAAGCGGCCAGCCCTTCACCGTGCAGTGCTCCGGCGCGGCGGCGGAGCGGGAGCAAGTCGAATCCCTGTATAACGCGCTCGCCGAAGCCAAGAAAAAGTCGGGCGAAAAAGTTTCCGGCGACCTCGATTCTTTTGCTGCCTTTGTTAAGAAAAAAACTAGCGAAATCCGCAAGCAGCACGGCTGCGATACCGTCGTCTACTCGATCGAAACGCAAGGTGGACAGGTCAAGCTGAAGGCAAAAGCGAAGAGCTAGCCCTGCTTGCGCGTGCACGTGCTCGTATCGACAGATTGCCACCGTCCATCTTTCTGAAATGAATAGCTCACCGTGAAAACGTTGGGCCCATTTTTCACAAATTCAAATCGCTCCGCCCGCGCGGATGGATCTTCGAGCGCCTTGCCGTCCCAAACCAACTTTGAATCCGAAAACCCAGGTGAGTAGAACAATCGAACACCACCAGTAGAGTCTTGCACGGTGGACACATACTGCTGGCTTTTCTCTTCCCACCCCCATTCCGAGATCGCATGATAGGAAAACGGCGGCCGATCGTCGTGGCGGAACAACATCCATTTATTTTCCAGAGCCGGCTCGAACGAGAGGTCGGCGGAGATTGCTTTGCCGGAGCGAATGAATTTTCCGTCGCATGACCAATGCCCGGAGAACCACTCTAGGTCGGCAATGCTCTTTTTGGCTGACGCGGCCTCGCCCTGGGTACTGCTCGCCAGCGACAGGATTAGAGCCAACGACAAGTTGATTCGGTAGCGAAGTAAAGTACGCTTCATGATCACCTCAGCCAATGGACGAGTCGGAAATGGCGAGGTTAGCAGTACGCGAGGCGATTATGCCATTTCGGAGGATGCCACCATTGCGGTGCCGCAAAGGCCGTTACTGCTAGAATTTCCTTTCTATATTTTTCTCCGAGGAGCTGATGTCTAAAATCCAGCGCGCCATTCTTAGTGTCACCGACAAATCCGGACTTATAGATTTCGCCCGCAAACTCGCCAAATTGAACGTGGACCTGGTTTCAACCGGCGGCACGGCCAAGCTGCTGCGCGATTCCGGCATCGCCGTAAAAGATATTTCCGAACTGACCGGCTTTCCCGAAATGCTGGATGGGCGCGTCAAGACCTTGCATCCGAAGGTGCACGGGGGCATTCTGCATCGCCGCGAAGACAGCGGCCACCGCGCCGCGGTTGCCGAGCATGGCATCGAACCTATCGATATGGTGGTGGTCAACCTCTACGCCTTCGAAAAGACCGCCGCCAAGCCCGGGGTGAAGTTCGAAGAGTTGATCGAAAATATCGATATCGGCGGCCCGTCGATGATCCGTTCAGCAGCTAAGAATTTTCAGGATGTCGCGGTCGTAACTTCGCCCGCCGATTACGACCCAATCGCAGAAGAGATGGCGCGCTCTGGAGGATCGCTTTCCAGAGAAACAAAGTGGCGGCTGGCCCAGAAAGCCTTCGCGACGACTGCTGCCTACGATTCCGCTATCGCCTCGACGCTCGAACGCGTGGGCGGTGATTTCGAGTTACACAATTCAAACGGCTCTTCGCAGAAGACCTTCCCGCAAAGTCTGCGCCTGTCTTTTCACAAGGTGATGGACTTGCGCTACGGGGAGAATCCGCACCAGAAGGCCGCAATGTATGCGGACGCTTCGAGCTCCGGTGTCGCCCATGCCCGTCAACTGCAAGGCAAAGAGCTTTCCTACAACAACATCGTCGACCTGCAAGCCGCCTGGGATCTGGCGCAGGATTTTGGCGAGCCGGTCTGCGCCATCATCAAACACACGAATCCCTGCGGAACGGCAACCGGCAAGACGCTGGCTGAGGCGTATCTACGAGCCCTCGAATGCGATCCGGTCTCGGCTTTTGGCGGAGTGATCGGAGTAAACCGCACCATCGATGCGGCCGCGGCCACCGAAATGGCCAAGCTCTTCCTGGAAGTTATCGCTGCTCCAGGATTCGACGAAGGCGCGAAAACGGCATTTGCATCGAAGAAGAACTTGCGGCTGGTGGAAGTCCCCGCCGGGCAACCGGCATGGGTCCTGAAAAATATTTCAGGAGGCATCCTGGTTCAGGATTCCGATCTTAACCAGTTGACGGATGCCGACCTGAAAGTAGTTTCGAAACGTCCACCCACACCGGAGGAAAAGCGCGCCCTGCTCTTCGCCTGGAAGGTCTGCAAGCACGTTAAGTCGAACGCCATCGTATACGCCCGCGACGGGCAAACCGTGGGTGTAGGCGCCGGGCAAATGAGCCGCGTCGATTCTTGCAAGCTGGGCGCAATGAAAGCGCAGTTGCCGCTCGCAGGAACGGTAGCCGCTTCCGATGCCTTCTTTCCCTTTCCGGACGGTGTCGAAGAGATTGCCAAAGCCGGTGCCACGGCCATCATCCAGCCCGGAGGCTCCGTGCGCGACCATGAGGTAATCGAGGCTGCCGACCGGCTTGACCTGGCCATGATCTTCACCGGAGTGCGCCATTTTCGGCATTAACCTTTACTCTTCTTGACAATAATCCCCCAAAGCCCCTGTACTTCCGGCTTTAACATAGCCTTACGCTTTCTTACCGTCGAAAGGACCCGCCAAGGGTAGAATAAGAAATCCGGATGCCTGCGGATCAGCATCCAATTTCGTGTGGGTTGCAACTTAAAGGCTTGGTATTTTTCATGAAAATAAAGCTGTCGATCGGTAGTGCCGTACTTGCTGGAACCTTTTTATTTGCTCAGACTTTGCTGACGCAGAGCTTGCTGGCGCAGAGTTCGCCAGCCTCAGATAATCCTGCGCATGCCGCAGAATCCGCTGGCGCTCAGTCCGCCACCAAGGGCAAAACACCCGACCGCGCCGCCGCCTACTACCACTTCGCCCTCGCGCACATGTATGAGGAACAAGTGGCCACCTACGGCCGCAGCGAATTGGCCAATAAAGCCATTGAAGAATATCGCGCCGCAATCGACGCCGACCCAACCTCCGCCTATTTGACCTCCGGTCTGGCCGAGCTTTACGCGAAGACGGGCCGCATTCGCGACGCCGTGGTCGAAGCGCAAGACATCATCAAGAAAAATCCCAACAATCTCGAGGCCCGCCGCCTGCTCGGTAGAATCTACCTCCGGTCCCTCGGCGATATGCAGTCCGGAAGCGGTTCCGAGAGCATACTAAAGCTGGCGATCGAACAGTATGAGCAGATCGTCCGCCTGCAACCCGACAGCATGGACGACCACCTGCTCCTCGGGCGCCTTTACCGCCTCAACAACGATCTGCAAAAGGCGGAGGCCGAATTCAAGACGGCGGTCAAACTCCAGCCCGACTCCGAAGAGGCAATCACCACGCTCGCCTATCTCTACAACGAACTCGGCGACACCTCGCGCGCCGCTCAGGTGCTCAGTTCGGTGCCAAACACAGAGCGCTCCGCCAAGCTTTATTCGGCGCTCGGCTATACCTACGAGCAACAGAAACAATACAAGGAAGCCATCGACGCCTATCGCCACGCGATTGAAATGGACCGCGATAACCTCGACGCCATTCGCGGCCTCGCGCAAAATTTGCTCAACGATGGCCAGGCCGATGCTGCGCTCGATCAATACAAAGTGATCGCCGACGCGAATCCGGAAGATGCGCAAACCTACGTTCGGATCGCGGAAATCTACCGCAAGCAAGGCAAATTCGATCTGGCGCTTGAAAATCTTAAGAAAGCCGAATCCATGGTGCAGGATTCGGTCGAAGTACCCTACAACATTGCCGCTATCTACCAGGCGCAAGGTCGCTTCGACGAAGCGATTCCCATCATGCGCGACCTGTTGAAGAAATCGGAGAAGGCCGACGGCAGTTACTCCAACGGCGAGCGCAGCAATCGAGCCGTGTTTCTTGAGCGCCTGGGGACGATCTATCGCGATCAGGGGAATAACCAGGCCGCCATCGAGACCTTCCGGCAAATTGTCGCCCTCGGCGGCGACGAAAACATCGAACGCGGATATCAGCAGATCATCGATACCTGGCGCGAGGCCAAAGAATGGCAAAAGGCGACCGACGTGGCCAAAGAAGCCGTCCGCAAGCTGCCCACCAGCCGCGATTTGAAGATGGTGCTGGCGTCGCAGCAGGCGGATATGGGCGAGGCCGATCAGGCGCTTAAAGATGTTCATGCCATGTTGAAAGGCGGCGCAGCAGCCGCCAATAACGATCGGCAGGTCTACATCACCCTGGCGCAGATGTACACACGCTTGCGCCGCTTTAGCGAGGCCGAACAGGCTCTCGACAAGGCTGAGCAGCTTTCGACCAAGACGGAAGACAAGGAGTACATCTGGTTTCTCCGCGGTTCTACTTTTGAGCGCGACAAGCGCTACCCGGATGCGGAGGAGCAGTTCAAGAAGGTGCTGGCCAGCGATCCTGAATACGCGTCTGCGCTGAATTATCTGGGCTACATGCTGGCCGACCAGAACACAAAGCTCGAAGAAGCGCTTGGATACATCAAACGCGCGGTCGACCTCGATCCCTCGAACGGCGCGTATCTCGACTCCCTCGGCTGGGCATATTTTCGGCTAGGTAAGTATGAACAGGCGGAAGACAATCTGCTGAAGGCTTCGCAAAAAATCAACACCGATCCCACCGTCCTAGACCACCTCGGCGATCTCTACCAGAAAACCGGGCGCCTGAAGCTGGCGGCGAGCAACTGGGAGCGCGCGTTGAACGAGTGGAACCGCACCATCGCCGCCGAAGTCGATCCGGCCGATACGGCGCGCGTGCAGAAAAAGCTGGACTCCGCCAAGATGAAACTTGCGAAAGAAGAAGGGGCGAAATAGCCGTCGCTCCCAGTTACCGGAGAGACGCGGACGCCGATCAAGAACCGCCGATTCGGATTACCCAGATCCAGTAAGGCGATAGGATTTCTGTGCGTCTCGGCTGTAAGAATCACTGCTAAAATCTTTTTATGCTCGCCGACTACGCGGTGCGCGTAGAAAATTCCCGCGGACGACGACATCCCGAGCCCCCGCATCCCTACCGCAACGACTTTGAGCGCGATCGCGACCGCGTTGTTAACGCTCGCGCCTTTCGCCGACTGGAGGCGAAGACCCAGGTTTTCACGCGCCGTTATTCAGACCACTTCCGCAATCGCCTCACCCACACCATTGAGGTTGCGCAGATTTCGCGCACCATCGCTCGCCAGCTCGGGCTGAACACCGATCTGACCGAGACGCTAGCTCTGGTGCACGATTTGGGCCATCCGCCCTTCGGCCACTCTGGAGAAAAAGCCCTCGACACGGCCATGCGCCGGCACGGCCTCTCCTTCGATCACAATCTGCACGCGCTGCGCATCGTCGAAGATTTTGAGATTCGCTACGCTGCCTTTCGCGGATTGAACCTGACCTTCGAAGTTCGCGAAGGCATCATCAAGCACTCCCACGATTACAACGCCCAAGATCATCCCGATCTTGCCGAATATCTCCTTGACCGGCGCCCACCGCTCGAAGCGCAGCTCATCGACTTGACCGACGAAATTGCTTATAACGCAGCAGATTTAGATGACGGCTACGAAGCGCACCTGCTTACCATCGGCCAAATTTCGGACAGCGTCGATCTATTCGGACGCCATTATCGCGAGGCGAGGGTTCGATATCCAAATGCGGCTGAAAAACTTGCGTTCAACGAGGCTCTGAAAAGTATCCTGGATGGATTCGTAGGAGATCTAATTGCCAACACGGCGCAGCGTGTGCAAGCGGCAGGAGTACATTCAGTGGACGATGTTCGCAACCACGCAGAGCGGCTGGCCGCATTCAGCCCGCCGGTCGAAGAGGAACGCCGGCGCTTGAAAGAATTTCTTTACGAAAATCTTTATTACAGCCCAGCGCTGGCCGCCGAGAAAGAAGACGCCGAGCGCATCACTAGCGAGCTCTTCGCTCACTGGATGGAAGAACCTGACGACCTGCCGCGCAACTATCGAGAAAAAGCTGTCGCAGAGCCTCTCCCCCGAGTCATCTGTGATTACATCGCCGGCATGACCGACCCCTTCATCTACCAGCAATATGAAAAATATTGCGGCGCGTAGGTCCGTAACCCACATCTTGCCCGAATGCTGAAACGCGAGTAAAGTCTCGGCCGAGTCTCGAAATCCGGCAAAATAATCCAGCGTTTCGACGCCGTCCGAGGTGCCCATGGCAAATTCATTTGGTGCCGATATTCTTATCCAATCCAAAGCTCCGCTGAAGGCTGCTAACTTCTACGTCAAGGAACTCGGCTTCGAGATTACGGACAAGAAGCCGAATATGATCAGTCTCCGCGGCAACAATATCAATCTCTTTATCGAGCGCGGGCCTGCGCTCGGGCCGGTCCTGGAAGTCACTGTCAAAAGCGTTCCAGAGGCCAAGGCGCGTCTTAAGAAGAAGGGATGCCGCATAGTGAAGGACGAGCCCGACTTCCCGCGAGTTTATGTCAAAGATCCCTACGGCCTGATTTACAACCTTATCGAATGACAGAGTCTCTACATGCCAGCCCTGAACGCCGCCTCGTTGCGTTACGACGAACGAAGTCGCGGCAATATTGCCGGGACGCTCTCCTGATATTGGCGATACGCTCCGCCAAACCGCTTTTCCAACTCCTCGTCTTCCATCCGAATCATCAACGCCCCTGTAATTACCGAGAATAGTAATAACCCCCAGCACACCAGTAGCCCCGTGCCCACGCTCCATGCCAGCATCTCGCAGACGTGCGCCAAATACACCGGATGCCGCACCCGCGATCGGATTCCCTCCGTCACGAGGCGCTGGTCCGGATTCGAGCCATGCACTTCCGGCAGTCCGCCCAGTTGTTTCGCGCTGAAATTTCCTGCCGATCGCGAATAGACATAGAAGCCGCAACCGAACAGTAAAGCCGCCGCGACCCAACTCCACTCCGTTCGATAAATTGGAATATTGCGCCACGGCCGCGTGATCAGCGCTACGGCGGCCCACATCATCATCCACGCGGGTAACAGCACGAGATAGGGTGAGCCATAGTGACCGCGAGAAGAAGAATGCCACATCCGCCATCGCGCGGCGAACGGATGAATCATCAACCAGAACGCCGGAATGGTCGAATAAACAACGCACGCCAGCCATCCGATAGTTTGGAACCAGTGCAGCATGCGCGGATTCTAGCAGGCGATACCGGGAGCGCCTACGCAACTCACTGGCAACTGCGGTCCGGCGGCGGGCCACCGCTCCTGTTATTCTCTTTGCTCATGTCCCCCATCCTCACCAGTGTGCTGCTCGGCCTGACCGCAGCGGGCGCCAACGTCTTCGGGGGCGCCATCATCGTGCAGAGGAATTGGGAGCGTTCTTATCTACGCTACTTCGTCGCCCTCGGCGCTGGTTTCATGCTGGCCACCGCGCTCGTCGAAATGGTGCCCGAAAGCATTCAGCTGCGGGGCCAGTACGCCGGATTTTTGATTCTCGGCGGATACCTGCTCGTCCACTTTTTCGAGCACACCGTGACCCCGCATTTTCACTTTGGAGAAGAAACGCACGCCGAACAGTTCGTGCATTCGCACAAGGGATATTCGGTTCTGATCGGATTGCTGATTCACACATTCTTCGACGGCATTGCGATTGCCTCGGGCTTCCTCGTCTCTCCCGCGCTCGGCTGGATTATCTTCATCGCGGTTTTTCTGCACAAGATTCCTGAGGGATTCACAGTGTCGTCAGTCATGTTGGCAAGCGGCCGCAGTCGGGCCTTTGCCTGGGGCGCATCCATGCTCCTCGGCGCAGCCACTGTGGCTGGCGTGATGACCATGGCCATATTCCGCCACGAAGTAAGCTTCGGCTTGCCTTTATCGGCCGGCGTCACCATCTACGTAGCTGCATCCGATCTGATCCCCGAGGTTAATAAGGAACCGGGCGTGCGGATGGCGCTGCTGGTCTTTGTGGGAGCCGCATGCATGTTTCTCCTGGACAGGTTCTTCCAAGTCCACTGAGGGAAATTCACGGTTCTCGCCCACTCCGCTACTGACTGCGACGAAAGATTTCAATGTGTTCGATGATTTGGTCGCAAGTTTTAATGCAGACCTCGTGCATTGCTCTGTGGGCCGCTGGGTCGCCTCCAATGGTCAGCATCGTGGCCGTTCCGTGGCAGATTAGGAACAGCGAGTCGGCAACTTGCTCGTAGTCTTCGGGAGCGCCGCCATAACGCTCCGCCATTTGTGCCAACGCCAAGGCCCGTCCCGGACGCGGGCGCCCAGGCGCAAATAACTGTGGCCATGATAAACGGAGCAGATCGTACTCGTGCGGATTCGCTTCCGCATATGCAAGGAACCGCCGCGGCATGTCATCCACCGATGTGGAGGTAAACGCGGCGGCGAGCATATCGTCGCGAAAGCGCAACGCCAGAGCTAACCGGATTGCTTCTTTATTTCGAAACCGTTTGTAAACTGTGGGCGTAGTCGTGCCAGCTGCGCGCGCCACTCCGCGCAGCGTGAGTCCCCGCTCTCCGTATTTCCGCCATAACCGGCAAGCCGCCGTCAAGATTCGCTCTTCCAGTTGCTGGTCAGGAATGGGAGGCATGGGATGTTTCCGCTCTTCTGAAACTCAATGATTTACACAACGTACATCTATACTTGCGAAGAACAAGACTCAGGCCAAGGTACAAATTACCACGTATTTCACTGACTTTAAAGGCGATTATGGTGTCTTCCCATCGATTTATTTTTATATTGACATTGTTAAGATTACGCTGTTAAAGTATTCATATTCGCGACACGGGCCCCTTCCCCACCCTCCCCCGAGGAGTTTAGTTATTTCAGGAGTGCATCAGATGTTTTTGTGGAGTGAAAGCGACGATCGCGTCGCTATTGTTAAGTTGAATGCGGAACTGCAGCATGCGCAGCTTGAGTTGCTAAGCGCTGAGTGCGCGACCGACCGGCTCCGCCTCCGTTTCTCGCCAGAAAATGTCGCCCGCTATGGCGAGCGCGACGTATTACGCAAGGCAATTGCATCGGCAACCGCGTTGAAGGACTACTACAGCTACATCGCCCGCCAAGCCTCGGAAGCGAACCCCGGCGCCTCGCCGCGAACCACCTTCATCCCGGAAGAAAAAGTGGTCGCGGCGATCGACAGCATGCGCCAATATATTCAAGAGCGCCGAAAGGAGTACCGATCCCAGGGCTTGCCTCTCACCCCCAACCAGTACACCAAGATGAAGGCTTTTTTTTCTCCGGCCCTGCTCGCCGAAATACGCGTTGTCGAATTAAGAGGCCGTCTCATCAATAACCCTCCCTTCTATGCTGAGGCCAAAGCTCTCGGCCTCTCTAACCTGCCCGAACTCGCGCACATGGCCTCTCTCACCTTCGACGATGTGGTGATCTTTCCTGGCGGAATCAACGATCGGCGACTGTTTCATGCTCTCGTCCATGCGACGCAATTCGAAATTCTGGGGATCGAACGCTATGCTGAGTTTTTCGTGCGGGGTTTCTTACGAGCACGTTCCCACGTGAGCGTACCGCTCGAGATGCAGGCGTTCAGCCTGGAGGCGAAATTCGCCGAAAACCCGACCGCATCCTTCTCGGTGGAGAAGTCGATCAAGCTCTGGGCCAAGGAAGGCCGCTACTAAAGCAATAGCGGCTCCCAGTTCTTAGAGGAATATCCAAGGGGCTCTACTGAGAACCGAGAATCTATTTATCCACTGTGCCTGATGTGCATCACATCCCCGTCCTGCACAATGTAATCCTTGCCTTCTAATCGCAGCGTGCCTTTTGCCCGCGCATTTGCTTCTGATCCCGCTTCCAGCAACTGATCCCACCGAATTGTCTCGGCTCGGATGAAATGTTTTTCCAGGTCGGAGTGAATCGCTCCGGCGCCATTCTGCGCCCGTGTATTCAGCGGAATCGTCCACGCGCGGCATTCATCCTCTCCTGCTGTGAAGAACGAAATCAACCCCAGCAGGTGATAGCTCTTGCGGATTAGCCGCGATAATCCGCTCTCCGTCAGCCCATAGCTGCCGAGAAATTCGGCCGCGTCTGCATCGCTCATTTCTGCCAACTCCGCTTCCACCTTGCCGCAGATCGCGCTTGCGCCGGCATTGGGGCGCGCGGCTACTTCGCTAAGGTTGAACTTCGCGACCGCCGCGTCCAGGTCAGTGCCAAGTTGCGTGCTCTCCCCGATGTTGAGCACGTAGAGCATTGGCTTCTCGCTCAGAAACATGAAGCCCCGTATGCGCTTCTTATCCTCAGGAGTCATTTTCATTTCGCGCAGCGGCTTTTCCCCTTCGATCTGGCCTTTGGCCTTGATAAGTAACTCGTTCTCTTTTTCCAGTTCCGGCGTTTTCATCTTTTTCAAATCTTTTTCCAGTCGCTCCAGCCGTTTTTCTATCTGCCCCAGATCGCTCACCATGAGATCGAACTCAACATTCTTAATGTCGCGCAGCGGATCGATTGGCCCAACATGCGGAACCTCATCGCTCTCAAACGCGCGCAGCACGTGAATGAGCGCGTCCACCTGCCGTAGATGGCCGACGTACGCTGTTTCCTTCAAAGCATCCTGCCCGATGGCGCCAACGTCCACATACTCAACCGAAGCGTGGGTAAGCTTCTTGGGGTTATAGAGCGCTGCCAGTTTATCTAGGCGCTCGTCAGGGACTTTCGCGACTCCGATATGCGCCTCCCGAGGATTGGAATATGCCTGTTCGGAAAGATTTAACTTCGTCAATATGCGAAACAGAGAACGTCTTGCCGACCTGCGGCAGACCGATGATGCCAGTTTTCATGAGATTAGCTTTCAGCTATCAGTCTTCAGCTATCAGTTCAGTCAAAAGAATAAATCATCGTTGCCATAAGTGTGCGTCGCCCGATCCTGAGGTTCTCCTGTCTACCTTGGTGCCCATGGTCGCGACTTGCTTTCTAGCGGTCGAGAAGATCAAACGTGCTAGCCTCGGAACCATGCATCACCATCGGAAACTTTTCGCGAGTCGATTGACCGGGATTGTGATCGCTTGCATCGCATGTGCCCTGGGATGTTCCGCTCAAATTCCATCGCCAATCCACGTCCGTCTGCAAACACGCGCCGCGCTCGAAGCTCATCTCAAATCATTTTCAATCAGTAACGATGAACGGGAGGCGCTGATCCGAAAGTGGCTCGCTGAGGCTGGCTGCAAGGATGCGAATCTCTTCGAGCAAGCGATCGGCAGCTCACTTCCTCCGAACGTCATTTGCTTGCTGCCTGGCCAAACGAAAGAAATCATCGTCGTCGGCGCCCATACCGATAAGGTCGACCCGGGCGATGGCGTAATCGACAACTGGACGGGAGCGGTGCTGTTGCCCGATTTGTTCTACAGCCTCACCGCGCAACCGCATCATCACACGCTAGTCTTCATCGGATTTTCGGCTGAGGAGAGCGGCCTGCTCGGATCTAAGTATTACCTTGCCCACCTCACCAGCGATCAGCGTGCGCATATAGAAGGCATGGTGAATTTCGATAGCCTGGGGCTTGGGCCGACCAAGGTATGGGCCTCGCACGCCGACAGGGCGCTGCTTGACGAGCTGCTCGCGACCGCCTCATCCACGCATCTACCCCTCGCCACAGGGAATGTCGACAGCATAGGCGCCAGCGCTGATTCCGAATCGTTTGCGCGCGACCACATCCCGCGCATCACGCTGCACTCGGTGACCGACCACTCCTGGCCGATTTTGCATTCGCCCTCGGATAACTTGGCGGCAATCAAGATGAGCGATTACTACGACAGCTATACGCTGATCGCCGAGTATCTGGCATATCTGGATAAGACGCTGAAACCGCCGCCAGCGAGGAAACCAGAGAAACTCGCACCATAGCCATGTTTTCCTGATTCCGTGGATCTCAATCATCGAAGCGCTTGCGCGGTTATATAAATTGTTATCAGCCCCAGCAGGAGCACCGCCTCCTCGAACTTTTCCGACCACACATGCAAGCGATCAAATTCCCGGCGCTGTGGATTATCGTGAGGCACATTGTCGATCACGCCAACCTCAGTGCGTAGAGCGTGCATCTTCGGAGAAATGGCGAACTGCGAAATCAACGTCAGCAGCAACATCAGCACGATCAAGAGATGCCGTGCGGCCAGCGGGCGCGCGGTGCCGGTGGCCATACGGCTATAAAGCATCGACGCGATCAGAAAAACAATTCCCGAGACGATGGCCATGTAGTGTAGTAAATCAAGTGACCGCCCAACGATCGATCCGGCCACGTGGCGGGTGGGAAGAAGTCCTGGAGAAAAAGCAGTAGGCGCTTCGACAAAGGCGAGAAAAATAACGCCGCCCAGCCAGACCACTAGCGACAACAACATAAGGAAGCGGAGAAATGACATAAGCGAAATTATAGTGGGGAGACGCAGGTTTCAAGGTTTTCAGGATTTCAAAGTTTCCACATCGGCCAGCTATCGAAGCTCAAAAGCATTTGTCCTTGAAATTTTGAAACCTTGAAACGTTGAGACCCACATCACGAGTTATCCACAGGGCCGAACCAACGCTGTCACTTTCTCCTGCCCGCGCGACTGTTTACCCTCATCCTTCCCCACTGTCCGGAGGGAATCTCCACATGCAGCGTTCATTGACCATGGCCGACGTGAATTTCATTTCTTTGCAGTCGGCCGTATTCTGCGTGCAGTGCGAATTGCTCAGTGAAAACAATACTCCGCGGTGTCTCGCCTGCGGCAGCGGAGCGGTGTTAAGTTTGTCGCGTGTGCTCGGCGGGTCGCTGCACGGGCAGCAGACGGCGCATCTCATCGCCGACGCGGAATTGGATCGGCTGGTGCGCTCGCTGCTCTACACGGTTCCCCAGGTTGCGGAGGACAGCGAAGATCAAAACCCGGTGTCCCCGGTGGACAGTTTCTCGCCCCGCCATCGAATGAGGCCGCGCCATCATGGGCCTATCGCCGTGCCGCACGCGCTCATCAACGCGGGAGAGATTGATCTTGAACCGGGCATCAGCATCATCGCGGAAAAGGCGCAAGCGTTGACCGGCGCCACCGGAGCGGCCATCGCGCTCCGCCGGGGCAACGAAATTGTCTGCCGCGCACGCACTGGGCGCACCGCTCCCGATGTCGGCGTGAGGCTACAGACCGACCGCGGGCTGTCGGCCGATTGCGTGCGCACAGGAGAAGTGCTGCTCTGCAACGATGCGGAGACGAATCCCCGGGTGGATTGGGCGACGTGCCGGCGCATGGGGGTGCGCTCCATTCTGGCTGCTCCGCTGCGGCATTTTCAGCGGACGCTGGGAGTATTTGAAGTCCTGTCGTCCACGCCCGGCGCTTTCGATAACAACAACGTCGCTACCATGCAGTTCCTCTCCGGAATGATGGTGGCGACGATCTCGCGGCTATCGCGCTTGCAGCCAGCGCCGGATAACAGCTCCGAGTTGCCCGTTGTCAGTTCCCAGTAAAACCGCCAGTTACCGAAAAGGGTTTCGCCTTTGTTGGCAGAGCTCGTTGGTTTTTCGTCCACCGCGTAAGCAGCAGGTGAGTGGGAAAGTATACCGCGAGTGGTACGGCAACCAGGTATGCAAGCAGGTAAGCCGGGCCCGGCATAATGTGTTGCTGGCGGAAGAAAAGGCCGCGGGCCCAGTTTACGTCGAGACCGGGATGCCAGAAATAGTTGATGGGGACGACCACCCATGCGGTCAGCGTCTGGCAGAGCCATCCGCGCCGGTCATAGCCAAGGCGCCGGATGCCCCACAGCAGAAGAGGCGGGGTTACGACGTGAAACAGGCTGAGTAGGCGGACGAATAAAGACAATTTAGGATCAAACATATATTCGGTACCGCCAATAATGTGCCGGCCCGTGACAGCGGCGCCAACCAGGTCGATCGTGAAGAGGGTCTGAAATAGAAGGAGGCCGGTTGCTTGCCAGGAGAAGAGCAGGCTGCTCTCTCCCCACAGGGCTAGCATGATGAAGATGTTTCCCAGGTCGCAAAAGAACAGGAAGTTCGCCGGCCCGTACTGACGCCAGTAAAATGGCGCCCAGATCAGTACGCAAACCGTCCAAGCGAGTTTGAGCCAGAGGGGAACGCGCATGCGCGCCATGATAAACGGGAGCGGAGCACTAACTACACCGGAACCGGAACGCTCTCCATGATCTCGTGCAACACCTGCTCGGCTTGCTCAGACTTCTTCAGCGTGGAAGCGTAGAGCGAACTTACTACCACACGGTGGGCAAAGACGGAAACGACCAACGGCTTGAAATCTTCAGGTGTGCAGTAATCGCGGCCTTCCAGAAACGCCATTGCCTGAGCCGCGCGGTAGAGCATCTGCGAGCCTCGCGGAGATACTCCTAGAGAGAGATACTCGGACTCGCGCGTCTTACTCACAATGTTGAGTAAGTAAGTGATCAGCGATTCGTCGACATGAACCTGGGCCACGGCTTGCTGAATCTCGACTACATCAGCGGCGTTAAGCACGGGGCGCAGGTTTTCGAGTTGCGCGACTCCAGCTTCGGCGCGCAAAATCTCGCGCTCGGCATTGCCCTCGGGATATCCCATGCGAACCCGCATCAGGAAACGATCAAGCTGCGACTCTGGCAAGGGATAAGTGCCGTGATGCTCGACGGGATTTTGCGTCGCGAGAACGAGAAACGGTTGCGGCAGCTGATAGGAGTGTGCGTCAATTGTCACTTGCCCCTCGTTCATTGCCTCGAGGAGCGCCGACTGCGTCTTGGGAGTCGTGCGATTGATTTCGTCGGCCAGCAGAACGTTGGCAAAAACCGGTCCGCGCTTGAATTCGAATTTCTGTTCGACGGCGGAATAGATCGAGATGCCCAGCACGTCGGAAGGCAGCATGTCGCTGGTGAATTGGATGCGCTGAAAACTGCAATCAATAGCACGGGCGAGGGCCTGGCCGAGCGTAGTCTTGCCAACTCCGGGAACGCCCTCAATCAGCAGGTGGCCCTTGGCGAAAATGCAAACGAGCGCCAGGCGAAGAACATCGTCTTTGCCGCGAATGACGCGACGCAGACTGTTTTCGAGCGCCACAGCGCGGCGCGAGGTCGCCACCAGAGTTTCGGGAGCCATTGAGTTGGATTCTACTATGGAGGCTCGGGCCGTAGGGGTTACCTACGTCATCGTTTTATTCTCTTCGATCGCTTGCGGGCGCCTCTCGCCCAGATAAAGCAGAAGCGGCAGTGCGAGAGAGACACCTACAGTGAGGACGGCTACGAGAGGCAGCCAGCGAAGAGAGCCGGGAAGGCTGGCACGTTCGGCGTGCGCAAACACGAGCAACGCGACGGCGGACACGAGAACATCCATAGCGAAAAATCCGCCGATGCGATTGGCGAAGAGCTGCTGAAAGAAAAGATGCGGGTTGAGGCCGTTCGCGGCTATCCACGGCACGAACTGCCAGTAGCGAAGAACGACTCCCACAACACACAGCACAAGATAGGTCGTTTTCCGTTGCACAATGCCTCCCTATGCCATGTGATGGACGGGCGCGGTCTTGACTAACGCGCCGTCTCACCTTGAAAAAGCTCCGCCGGTCTTCCGGTCAAGCGCTCGATTCTCTTCGCCGTCGGCGGATGGGTCGAGAACAGGCTGCCGAAGCTCATCCCGCCCAGAAACGGCTGAATAATGAAAAGATGGGCAGTCGATGGGGTGGCTATCAGGGGTCGCCGGCTGGAATACGCGTCGATTTTCGCCAACGCGCTCGCCAGGGCATACGGATTCCCAGTCCAGTGGGCTCCGGTGTCATCGGCGCCGTACTCGCGAGAACGCGACACCGCCAACTGAATCAACATGGCCGCGAAGGGCGCGAGGAAGATCATAGCAATTGCCGCGATGCCGCCGCCTCCGCCGCGATCTTCGCGCTCGCCGCGCATGCCGCCAAAAATCATTCCCCACTTGGCGATGGAGGCGAGCCAGGTGATGGCTCCGGCCAAAGTCGCCGCGATCGAACTGATCAAAATGTCACGATTGCGCACGTGGCCCAATTCATGGGCGATCACGCCTTCGAGTTCCTCATCGTTGAGCAACCCCAGAATGCCTTGAGTTACCGCGACTGACGCGTGGTTCGGACTGCGCCCAGTGGCAAAGGCGTTAGGCGAGTCGGTCGGGATCAGATAAACCTTGGGCATCGGCAAGTTAACTTTTTGTGCCAGCCGCTCCACGATGTTATAGACGCGTGGCAGGTCTTCGCGGCTGATAGGCTGCGCGCGGTAAGTCGCCAGCGCAATCTTGTCGGAGAAAAAATAGGCTACAAAATTCATAACGCCGGCAAACACTAGCGCCATCAGCATTCCGTTCTGCCCGCCGAAAGCGCGCCCGGCCAGCATCAACAACAGCGTCATCGCAGTAAGCAGAAGAGTAGTTTTGAATATGTTGCTCATAGTAAGTGCCTTGGGGTTATTCCCTGGCTCGCTTTACTTAGATGTTAAAGACGGTAGTTCGGCTCAGCGGGTTAGTTCCCGGCTCCCGGTTCTCAATTCGCCAAAGCAGAACCAGATCAATTTTCGGCTTTCAGTGCCAACAGCGTTGCGGTTTATCCTTGCTGGCGCTTCAGGGCGCGGTCTAGCGTCTGGTCCAGGGCGGCTCTGGCTTTTTCGTATTCGGCGGGCGTGATCTTGCCTTGTTTTTTTTCCACCTCGAGTTGAAAGAGTTCTTCCTTCAGTGCCTCCAAGAGCATTGATGATTTCGCCGCCGGCGTGCTGACTACTGGAATCGAAGATGCCACGGACGTCGATGCCGATGCCGATGGACGAACACCTGTGGCGCGATCGCCCCCCGGCGCGCCGGTCTTTGCGGTAACCCCCGCAGCCGCGGGTTGCCGTTTCGTAACGACCCATCCTCCAACGGCAAGCAGCACAGCGAATGCAAAAAGAATCGGCCAGCGATACTTCTGCAGTGCATCAGGAGCATCGATCGGCACGCCCAGCCCTCCGCCAGGCCGATTATCGCGGCCTGCGGATTGAGATTGCGGCTGCATTTGCTCATCTTGTTGCTGCGCCGCGCTCGCAGCCGTCTCTCCTGGCGATTCCGTAATCACGCCTTGGCCTCGCAGCGTAAAGCCAAGTCGCTGCCCGGGCTTCGCCTCGCGGGCAACTTCCACCGCGCTGTCGCCCTGAGTCGGATCGTGCATCGATTCGTAGCTGGGCGGATTCGCCGCCGTAAACTGCATCGTCTTCGGCAGAACGACGACGAGATGCTCGGCTGGATACACTGGCTTCGGATCGATCTTGATCTCGCCCGAATAGGGCAGCGTAAACTCGACCTGAAACTGCGTCTCTCCCGGCCGTAACGGAAAGTTGACGGCGTAACGATTTTTCTCCGCCTGAGGCACGGCGTCAGCGCTGATCGGCTGACCGTTCGGCGCGCGCGCCTGCAACTGCTCAACCTTCGAGCCGGCGGGCAGATAAAACTCAAAGTTACGATCGTTCATCTGCGTCTTCGCCGGAGAAGAAGTGTTATTGACGACGAACAGACGCACTCCCTGCATGGTTCCACTGTCAGCCTGAAAGCGAATCACATCGGCGGTCACACTAAGCCCGGTAACTTTGGGCGCGACGTCGTAGACATTCACGTCGGCAGTATTGACTCCAGGAGGGGCCATTTGATGATAAGTGACTCCCTGATGAACGGCGCGGATGAGGTGCGGGCCGGGCGCCCCGGTGAGTGGGAAACTGAATTTTCCGTTGCTGTCGGCTTTGGTGCTGCCGACGACATCCATGCCGTTGGCTAGATTGATGAGGATGACTTCATCGCCAGCAGCAGGCTTGTTAGTGGTTCCGTTGGTGACGGTGCCAGTGAGGGTCTGCGCGGCGGATGTGGCGAGAGTGAGCGCCAGAATGGCCGCTACGAATGCGTGCCGTGCGAGTTTAGTCAGAGCAACTCCTTGTGATGGCTTATAGAGGTTTCTTGGGCGCAGCCGGAAATCTATCGATGCATCGATCATATTTGCTTTCTCACGGCTTGCACGTCCAAATGTTGTTCACTCTCTTCAACTTTATCTTGCCTTCATCGAGATCTGCGATCTTTATGTTGCCGAAAAATGAAGTTTGCCCCAGGGTTCCATCTATTCTGACAACATGGGTTTGAACGATTTCCTTTTTCGAGGGGTATTCGACAAGGCGTTCGGCCCAATCTCCAGTGATAGTCAAATGCCTGCCCGAAATATGGCCCGGCAAATCTATGCCCTCACCCACGGCCGAGCCCTCGTACACATATAAAAGCGCTTCCACCGTACCGTCGCGATGCTGTTTTACGGCCAACTCGTATCCAAGGAGGTCGCCGGTTTCCTCGTGAATATAAGCATTGGAATAAATGCTCATAGATCTAGTTCGGGCGCACTGATCCGCAGACGTTTCAGCCGACGCCATCAACGATGCTATGAAGAAGAGAATCGACATCACAATTACGCACCGAAGTCGAGTCGCCATCGTTGTCTTAATCAAGCTTCCTTATACGGGTTGGACGACCACCTGCTCCAGCCGCGCAATCTCAGCCATGAGCGCGGCTGCTTCTTCTTCGAGCGAGGCGCGCATGGATTGATAATCAACGTCGGGGATCTTGCCGGCTTTGTATTCGAAATTCAGGTCGCGCAGGTTTTCGTAGACGGCCTCCTTGCGCTCGCGGAGATAGCCAAGGCGCGTCTTTTCTTCCCCAGCGTAGACTTCGCCAGGGAAAAAGAAAACGTAGTAGAGGCAGGCAAGCGTGACGGCACCGCAGACGAAAGCGATCATAAGTCGGTCTCCTTGCGCGCCCTGCGCCGGAATTCATCAAGTTCGCTTCCCTGCGGAATGACGATGCCATCGGCGAGGGCCGGCTCCGGGCGATTCTTCCATGAACGCACGATATGGACCGCGAAGGCAATGCCGAGCGCCAGGACTAAGAAGGGCATGATCCAGGCCACGCGATCGAAGCCGACCGCGGTCGGTGCCGCGATCACGGTTGGTCCGTACTCCTGCACGAAGCCTTGCAGAATGAGGTCGTCGTTGTTGCTATTGCCTTTGTCGAGCGCGGCCAGCAGTTCGTCGCGCATCTTGGTGGAGGACTGGCAGCCCACGTGATTGCATTCGAGCAGCACCTGGCCGCATCCGCAAGTACACATCATGCGATGCCCCAGATCTTTGAAGCGGGCGGAATCGTCCCCCGCGCCCATGAAAGCAATCACTGCAAGCCCGAGAACGAATGCCTGTAACCAGCGGCACCGAAGCATTTTCATCTCAGTCACCCACTCCCACCTGCGCCGGCTCGCGGACGGGAGTAGTTGCGGCCACGCGCACGGCGGCTTCGTTCGGTACCAGCGCCGTGATCGTCCCAAAGACCATGACGATCAGACCAATCCAGATCCACGGCACCAGCGGATTCAAATGCGCCTTGATAATCGGCCGTCCCGTCGTCTCGTTCTTTCCTTCATAAACCAGATAGACATCGGTCACCAAAAAGAGATCTTCGCGGAAGCTGGGATAAATGCGCGGCAAAGTCTGCGGTTGTCCACTGGCTTTATAGAAGCGGCGCTCGGGATACATAGTCGTAATCTGCTTCCCGCCGCGGAACACGTTAATGATGGCCCACTCATTGCCATAGTTCGGATTATCGTCCTGCGTATAAGACTGGCAGACCAGCGTGTAAGGGCCAATATTAATCTTGTCGCCGAAGCCCATTTCTTTTTCTACTTCTTTGTTAAATGGTGTGCCAAGAATCCCGATGATGACCAGCGCCACGCCAAAATGAACGATGTAGCCGCCGTAACGGCGCGTGTTGCGATGGTAAAGATGAATCATGGCGGCGAACAAATTCTGTCCGCTTTTGCCGGCGATCACGCGCCCGCCGCGAAGAAATTCAGAAATGACGGTGAAGATCACGAGCGCCGAAAGGATAGCGGCCATGGTGGCGTAGAAATAAGAAGGATCCTCCCATGGACGCACGCCAAACAGAATCATCATGCCGCCGACGGCAACCGACCCAATTGCGGGGAAGAGAAAATTCCGCTTGAGACTTTCGATCGAAGTCTTGCGCCAGGCCAGCAGAGGTCCAACCGCAGTGAGCAAAAGCAGCAGCAAGGCAACCGGAATTGCCACACGATTAAAAAATGGCGGACCCACCGTAACTTTATGCCCTTGGACAAATTCCGACAGAATCGGAAAGAACGTTCCCCAAAGTATGGTGAAGCAGACCACGAGCAGCAGAAGATTGTTGAACAGGAAACTGGATTCACGCGAAACCAGCGATTCCAGCTTGTGTTCGCTCTTGAGGTGATCGCGGTTGGCAATCAGAAAGAAGCTGCAAACCGCCAGCGTCAGCCCAATAAAAACGAGAAACCACGTCCCGATCGACGATTGCGCAAAGGCGTGCACCGAACTGATTACACCCGAGCGCGTTAAAAATGTGCCGAGCATCGACAGCAGGAAGGTCGCAAAGATGAGCGCCATGTTCCACACCTTCAACATGCCGCGTTTTTCCTGCATCATCACCGAATGCAAAAATGCCGTGCCCGTCAGCCAGGGCATGAGCGACGCATTCTCCACTGGATCCCATCCCCAGTAGCCGCCCCATCCGAGCACGGCGTAGGCCCAGTGCGCGCCCAGAAAGACTCCGATCGTCAAGAAACACCAGGTCACCATCGTCCATCGGCGAGTAATGTGAATCCATTTCTCCCCTGGATACTTCATGATGAGCGCGCCCAGCGCAAACGCGAACGGGACCGTAAACCCGACGTACCCCAGATAAAGCATCGGCGGATGAATCACCATCTCGGGATACTGCAGCAGCGGATTCAATCCAGTGCCGTCGGCGGGAAGCGCGCCCTGCACGATGCCGAACGGGTTCGCCGCAAAATTTAGAATTAGCAGAAAGAAAACCTGCACCGAAGCGATGATTACCGAAGCGTACGCAAACAGCCGTTGATCGGTCTTGTAGCGTAAGCGGAGAACGAATCCGTAGCCTGCCAGCAGCAGCGACCAGAAAAGCAGCGATCCCTCCTGCCCTGACCACAGCACGGCAAACTTATAAGCCGCCGGCAAGTCGCGGTTGCTGTGATGGAAAATGTAGGCAATCGAGAAGTCGTCGTTGAACGCGGCGAGTACGAGGACGACGCCGGCCAGCAGCACGGCCGCGAAGGTGGCAATTCCGGCGCGGCGCGCGGTCTCGCTGAGGCGGGCCGATGCGGCACTTTTTCCGAATAAGGCCAGAAAGCCCGCCAGAAAAGAATACGCACTCAGCCCGAGGGCCAAGATGAGCGCCCAGCTTCCAATTGTTGACATGGGTGGAACTCCACGATACCCTTCAGTATTTTTTCAGAGATGCGGGAGGTATGCAACGCGTGGGATGCCCAAACGTGCGCTCCTACCGCCCCTTTTCCAGCGGATAACCCTTCCCGCGCCAATCGCGAATTCCGCCATCCATCGAAATAACATTGCTGTAGCCCATTTTTTGCAGGTTATCCGCGGCCAGCGCCGAGCGAAACCCGCCGCCGCAATAAAGCACCAGTTCAGCGTTCAGGTCTGGATATTTCCCCTCAACGTCGCGCTCGATAATGCCCTTGCCGAGATGCACTGCACCGGGCAGGTGGTCGGCATCGTATTCGCGATCTTCGCGGACATCGACCAGAACAAATTTTTCGCCACGATCGAGCCGGGCCTTAACCTCGTCAACGTTCGTTTCGCGAACGCGCTGCTTGGCGTCATTGACAATCTTAAGAAAACGCGGTGGATGCTGCTGAGCCATGGTCGGTGTTCCTCCTCGCTGGCTGATTGAACTTGCCCTGAGTTCGTCTCTGAGAATTCGCTTCTGAGAATGATAGCAGGCGGAGCCAGATTGCTTCTTGTTGAGTCAACCCCCAGCCCTATGTGCTAAAGATTATGCAGGGAGAAATATTCGACCGCACTTCGTTGATTCCATTCCCATGACGCTAATCATCCGACAATCTCGCATTCACTCTTATGGTTGTTACACCACCCGCCCCATCCGCAAAGGCACGCTCATCATCGAATATGTCGGCGAGCACCTCACCTACGAGCAGGCCGATGATCTCTACGATGATTTTCCCAACACCTATCTGTTCGGCTTGGATGGCGGCAGGCGCATAATCGACGGCTTCGGCGTCGCCGCCTTTGTCAATCACTCCTGTGAGCCAAATTGCGAGACCGATCAAATTCGCGGCAAGATGTGGATCATAGCCTCGCGTGACATTGCTGCCGGAGAAGAATTGACCTACGACTATAACCTCTACGACGGTGAGGAAGATGCGCCGTGTTTATGCGGTGCTCCCCGCTGCCGGAAAAGTTTGTATTCAGCGGCGCACCTGCGCAAGATTGCCAGGAAGCGCGCCAAAGGCGCGGCTGCAGCAGTCGTCGCGGCATCATAAAAGCGACATCATCTCCGATGCTACAATCAGTTTCGTTCCCCGCTCAGGAACTTTGAGGCCTGACTTGAATCGCGCTTCCGCCGGACTCGAAACCATCATCGCCAAATCACTGCTCCGCGCCCCGGCGAGCCAGAGCGCATTGCTGGCCTGGCCAGTCGCCTGCGGCAGCGCGGTCGCGGATCGGACTCGCGTGCTTAGTTTTTCCGATGGCGTTCTGCAAGTAGAAGTCGCCGATGCCGGTTGGCGGCGCGAACTCGCCAATCTGGCCCCGCGCTATGTAGCCTTGATCAACAAATATTCGGCAAGCCCGGTAAGGCGGATTGAATTCGTGGTCAAGGCGTAACACCTGCGGGCCTGGTTATGAAAGTCACCGACAAAGATGTAGCCTACGTGGCCGAACTGGCCAACCTCGAACTGACCGACGAAGAGCGCCTCCGTATGCTGCGCGACTTAAACTCCATCCTTGAATATATCGAGCGTCTAAGCCAACTGGATACCGCCAATGTCGCGCCCATGGCCCAGGTCTCGGATCGCTATGGCGTGGACGAATCGCGCCAGGGCAGCGACCGCTTCGCGTACTCCATCCGCGACGACATTAAAGATGGCCTGCGAAAATCGCTGCCCCACGAAATTGCCCTGAAAAATGCTCCGGATACCGACGGGATATTTTTCGAAGTTCCGAAGGTGATTGAGAGATAGATGGCCGCGACGACGATCGACGACATTCGCGCCGCGATCGCGGAACGCAAAACAACTGCGACGGATGTAGCGCACGATTTTTACAGGCAAATTAAGAAAGAAGATCCCGAGATCGGTGCGTTTCTCACTCTGTCGGAAGAGCGCGCGTTGACGCAGGCCGCTCGCATCGACGCCATGGCCGCTGACGGCGAACTTTTGCCGCCGCTGGCCGGAGTCCCAATAGCGATCAAGGATGTCATGGTCACGAGCGGCGTGCGCACTACCGCTGGCTCTAAAATCCTCGACAACTTTATACCTCCCTATGATTGCACCGCGGTTGCGCGCCTCGAAGCGGCGGGCGCCGTCATTCTCGGGAAACTCAACTGCGATGAGTTTGCCATGGGCTCGTCCACCGAGAACTCCGCTTATCACGCCGTGCACAATCCGCGCGACAAGAGCCGCGTGCCCGGTGGCTCGTCCGGTGGCTCGGCGGCCGCTGTCGCGGCGGACATGGCGGTGGCAACGCTAGGCTCCGACACGGGCGGATCGATTCGCCAGCCCGCCTCATTTTGTGGCGTGGTTGGATTGAAGCCCACCTATGGACGCGTTTCACGCTATGGCCTGATTGCCTTTGCCTCGTCGCTCGACCACATCGGCCCGTTTGCCAAGACGGTGAAAGATGCTGCCCTGGTTCTGCGCACGATTGCAGGCCGCGACCCCATGGATTCAACATCCGCCGAACTGCCTGTGCCCGATTATGTGGCGGAGCTTGAAAAGCCGATTCGAGGTTCAACACAGGCATTCAAAGTTGGTGTCGCGAGAGAATATTTCGGCACCGGACTCGATCCCGAAGTGCGCTCCGTGATCGAAGCCGCGATTCAGAAATTGGCTGAACTGGGATGCGAGATTGTCCCGGTAAGTCTGCCCCACACCGAATATGCGATTCCAACGTACTACATCGTCGCCACAGCGGAAGCATCCTCAAACCTGGCACGCTTCGATGGTGTGCGCTACGGATTCCGCGCCAAGGCGAACTCGCTTTCGGAAATGTACCGGCAGACGCGCGACCGCGGTTTCGGCGTCGAAGTCAAGCGCCGTATTATGCTCGGAACTTACGCCCTGAGCGCGGGATATTATGACGCCTATTATCTGAAGGCGCAGAAAGTGCGCGCGCTTGTAACTCGCGATTTCGATGAGGCTTTCAAGGAGGTGGATGTGATCGCCGCCCCCACCTGCCCCACGCCGGCCTTCAAGTTAGGTGAGAAAGTAAACGACCCGCTGGCCATGTATCTCGCCGACATCTACACTGTTACTGCCAATCTCGCGGGCATTCCCGGAATTTCGATTCCCTGCGGCGAGAATCACGAGAAGCTTCCGATCGGCCTGCAGTTGTTTGCGCGGCACTTCGATGAGGTTACGCTGCTGCGGGTGGCGCATGGGTACGAGCAGGCGCGAGCTTCTGCTTAAAGCTACCGGCCGACTATGAACTCCGAGCGAGTTCGTCCTTTAAAGTCGGTTGCGAGTGCGTCGCGACAGCTCAGATGATTTCGTAATACCGTTCCCCAGCACACGCCCTGCAAAGCACCCGGCCGTCGCGGAACGCTTCGCGTCGAAAATTAATCCCTTCGCCGCACTCGGCGCAGACAATGCGCTCACCCTTGTATCCGGGAAATTCTTCGGCGGGAAGTTCCACCTTCACCCACTGCTTAGTGAATAAGTCGTCCTCCGCCATCTCGCGATAAGCCAGCATCTGCTGCTGGTTCTTGCTTTCGAGTTCGGGATGCATCGAGCGTGCCAGCACCTTCGACGATTCTTTCGCGGCAATACGGATGGCTTTGCCGATGCTCACGTCAACAAAAGTCGCGGCCATCTTTCCCCAATCACGAAATTTCAGAGCGCGCTTGCCGAGGCGGCATCCAGTGACCACGGCGATAGCATCAGTGGCGCAGCGATCGATTTCAACGAAAGTGACCAGGCGCTTACGATCCTTTCCGCGCGCGTCTTGAATACCCAGTTTCTCGAGTCCTAACATGGCTAGGCGCACACCGAGCACTTGGCCGGCGCAAAGATGACCGTGGGCGACTTCCGCTTCGCGAAGATAGTCGTCTATGGTCATGAGTTTTCGAATCGTAGCGCTACTTTCTTCTCCAGCGCACGCCATCTTTCGTATTTTCCACGATGATGCCGGCGCCGGTTAGTTCGGCTCGCAGTGCATCAGACGCTTTAAAGTTCCGCGTCTTTCTCGCTGCTTCCATTTCGCCGAGTTTGCGATTCACGTCGGCGTCGGTGAGCTGCGCGGAACCAGCGATCTCCAGCAACTCGAGGCTGATTTCTTTTTCGCGCCCTTCGGCGCGGGCCCAGTCGAGAATCGCTTTCATCTTAGGTTGATCGTCATCCTTCAGCACGCCGAATATTTCGTCGAAATTGGCCAGCGCACCGAGCAGAGGTTTTACATCATCCTGGCAAACTGCCGCGGCGTCGAGCGCGGTATTGACTTTACGCAGCATGTCGAACATCGCGGCTTGCGCTTCGGCGGTATTTAAATCGTCGTCGAGTGCGCTTTTCATCTTATCGATGGTTTCCTGCGCCAGTTGCGCCATCTGCGGTGTAGACCCAGCGGGAAATTGTGCGCTCGTCAGACGAAAGCGGAAGTTGCGCAACTTCTCGACCGAACTCGCCGCCGACTTCAAACCCTCAAAAGTAAAGTTAAGCTGATTGCGATACGGCACTTGCGTCAGCAGCCAGCGGATCGACGACGGCTTGTGGCCGCGCAGCACGAGGTCTCGAATCGTAAAGAAATTCCCCAGACTCTTCGACATCTTCTGCCCTTCAACCAGTAGAAAACGCGCATGAAACCAGTAGCGCGCAAACTGCTTTCCGGTAGCCGATTCCGACTGCGCGATCTCATTTTCGTGATGCGGAAAAATCAAATCTTCGCCACCGGCATGCAAGTCAAAGCTCGGCCCCAGTTCCTCCATTGACATTACCGAACATTCGATGTGCCAGCCAGGTCGGCCCGGCCCGATCGCCGTGTCCCACGACGCTTCACCCGGCTTCGGGGCTTTCCACAGGGCGAAGTCGCGGGCACTGTCTTTTTCGTATTCGTCAACGTCGACGCGCGCCCCGTCATTCATGCCCGCGAAATCTTTTTTTGAAAGCTTGCCGTATTCGGGAAACTTCGCGATCCGGAAATAGTAAGAGCCATCGTCGGTTCGATAGGCGAAACCTTTCTTTGTCAGTTCGGCAATGAAGTCAGCCATCTCTATGATGTGCTCGGTGGCGCGAACGAAAATCGGCTTCTCAATACTCAGCGTTGCTGAATCTTCCAGAAATGCCTGCACATACTTTGCCGTGTACTGCTGCACAGACACGCCGTCGCGCGCGGAGTTGCGGATGATCTTGTCATCAACGTCGGTGATATTCATCACGTACCGCACGTCGTATCCGCTTTGGCGCAGAAAGCGATAGAGAAGATCGACGGCAACGAATGTGCGAAAGTTGCCGATGTGGCCATAGTCGTAGACGGTCGGTCCGCAAGCATACATGCGGACGCGGTTCCCTTCGATCGGATGGAAGTCTTCGATCCTTCCAGAGAGAGTGTTATAGAGGCGCAGTGCCATAGTTTCGCAGAGTCATCGATTGACTTTTGGACCCGAACACGAATCTTTTATTCTAGGGGCGCGAAAGAATAGGGGTCAAATGGAAGCCTTGTTATTAAGAATCTTCGTTGTTTAAACCGAAACGGCGGGCGGCGGCGTGGGCTGATGTAGACGGTGCTGCACGAGAAAGGCATAGTGGACCGCCGAGACGATCGTAAAGATAAAAGTGGCGCGCAAGAAAGTAGTCCGCGCGATCCAGATCCACTGTACGGGGTAGATGAGCAGCAGCATCACGAAGAAAATCGCGGCCACCTGAGCGAAGGTGTTGGCTTTTCCAAAAATACTCGGGCGAAAATCGCGCAGGCCCGCGATCATAAACAACACGCCGCCGATCACCAGGATGGAGACATCGCGACTGAACACCATCACCGTATATTTCCAGGGAATCATGCGCTCAATCGAAAGCACGAGAAACATGGTGCTCATCAGCAACTTGTCCGCGATGGGATCGAGATACTGGCCGAGCAGCGTCTGCTGATGTAGAGTGCGGGCGAGCAAGCCATCGAGTCCGTCGCTTAATCCAGCCAGAACGAAGAGCGCCAGCGCCCATTTGAAATCCTGCTTGAGCAGATTAATAACGATGAACGGCAGAAAAATCATGCGCAGCAGCGTGATCTGATTGGGCGCGGTGAGAATTTGCCGCAGGTTCATCGAGACTCGTCTCCGCCAGGTCGTCCTCCGCTTTTTTCTCGAGCGCCGCCAAGAAACTCACTGACTAGCAAAGGCGAGGGATCCTGTCCGGTTTTCTCGGCGAAGCGCTGCGCCAGCGAGAGGATGTTCCCCTCAGGGAGATCCAGTTCCATGCGCTCCAGGCGATGCATGGGGAAAAAGACGACGCCAGCGGTGAAAGGCTCTCCGTTCTTGATTTGCGAGGCAAGATTATCGAAAGATGCAACGTCAACGCCGCGCAGGCTGAGGCCTTCGCCCGCAAGATGGAGAATCGCGCCCCAGAATTTTTCGCGCGGATTCGTCAAGGTGGCGATCACCAGCGCGCCGGGGCGGAATGGGCTGACAGTTTGAGGGTCCTGATAAAAGCTAGTGCTGGGCACGATTGGATTGTCGTCTGTCGGAGAGGGAAATTGCAAACGGAGGCAGTACCGTCGCGCTAATACGGTTATGGAGGCGTTAGCGCTCGCCCTCGTTCTTCGCCGCTTTCAAGTCAATCCCAACCTGCTCCGCCTTCTTGTAAAGATGCGAACGC
This sequence comes from uncultured Acidobacteriaceae bacterium, assembly GCA_963822025.1. Classification (GTDB taxonomy): domain Bacteria; phylum Acidobacteriota; class Terriglobia; order Terriglobales; family Acidobacteriaceae; genus Acidiflorens. The sequence goes on from CAWGFW010000008.1 coordinate 783,560, forward strand.
TCCAGCCCAAGCGCCCGCGCCGTGTTTGAAATCTGGTGATGATTGTGCTTCAGTTCCGCCAAAATGGTTGCTTTCTCGAAAGCGCGAACGCGGTCGGCAAGCGGGCCCGCGCCGGCAGATGCAAAGCCTGACGCAGAGGAGGATGTAGGCAGAGCCATCGCGACGGTCTCCGCTGTGACCTCATTCAACGTCGCCAAGAGCATCAACCGTTCCACAGTGTTTCTAAGTTCGCGCACATTGCCCGGCCAAGCTTGCTCCTGCAACGCCGTCATCGCCCTCGCGCTGAAGCGCATAGGCTTCCACCCGTTGATCGCGCTCACCTGCTGCGCAAAATGCTCGACCAGCGCCGGAATATCTTCACGGCGTTCGCGCAGCGGTGGCAGGCGCAGCGGGAAGACGAAGATGCGGTGATATAAATCCTGTCTGAATTTGCCCTCGCGTACCTGCGCTTCAAGGTCGCGATGCGTGGCCACGACGACGCGCACATCAACCTGGACGGCGCGCTCACCGCCGATGCGCTCGACCTCGCCTTCTTCGAGCACGCGCAGCAGCTTCGCCTGCATGGCGAGCGGCATGTCGCCGATTTCGTCGAGAAAAATTGTGCCGTGCTGCGCCTGCTCGAATTTTCCGAGATGGCGGCCAGCCGCGCCGGTAAACGAGCCTTTCTCATGGCCAAACAATTCCGATTCAATCAGCTCCGCCGGAACCGCGGCGCAGTTCAACGTAACAAACGGCCCGCCGGCTCGCGGACTGCGCTCGTGCACCGTGCGCACCACCAACTCTTTTCCCGTTCCTGTCTCGCCGAAAATGCAGATGCGAATTTCGCTTGCGGCCACGCGCTCGACTTGCGCCATCACTGCGCGCATGGTTTCACCCTTCCAGACGATTTCGTGTTTCCCCAGACGCCGCTCCAGATCACGATTCTCGCGTTCCAGGCGGCCAAGTTTCAGCGCGTTTTCGACGGTAAGCAGAAGCTTTTCGGTGGAGATCGGTTTTTCCAGGAAGTCGACCGCGCCCAGGCGCGTTGCACGCACCGCCATCTCAATATGCGCCTGCCCCGACATCATAACGACCGGAGTCGCCACACCCTGCACTTTGAGCTCTTCCAGCAGCGCCAGCCCATCTTTGCCCGGCATCACCACGTCCGAGAGTATTAGGTCGAACGCCTGCGCTTTAGCCAGTTCGAGAGCCTTGTTGGCATTGTCGCAAACAGCCGCCTCGTGCCCTTCCAGGCGAAACGCCCGAGACAGCGAAGCCAGCGTATTGACCTCGTCATCGACGATTAGCAGGTGCGCCTTTTGCGCCACGGTAATTGACCTCAAGAGGGATGCCACCTCCAAAATCTACCGCACAGGTGCCGCTTGCAAGGAGAAATCGCAGGGCAATTCCATGAGGAATGTGGTCCCTTTTTCTTTCGTGCTCTCGACCGATATCTTACCCCCATGATCGCTCACCACCGACTGCACTATGGCCAACCCGAGCCCCGTGCCATGCTGCTTGGTCGTGTAGTAAGGAGTGAATAAGCGGCCGCATTCTTCCTGCGTCAGGCCGGAGCCGGTATCGGAGACGGAAATCTCAATGCAATCGCCGAGAGACGCGGTGCGAATCGTCAACTCTCCGCCCTGCGGCATGGCGTCGATCGCGTTGAGCACCAGATTTTGCAGCGCCCGATGTAATAAATCCGAATCAGCCGAAATTTCGGGCAGCGAGTCGGCCAGCTCGGCGCGCACGTGAATTTCGTTTTTCGCTTGTAGTTGCGCCTGAAAAACGCGCAGCACCGATCGCACCACATCATTCGCCTGCGTGGGACACCTTTGTGGTTGCGGCATCCTCGAGAATTCGCTGAAGCGGCCGATAATTGTCTTCAGATTATTGATCTCTTCGAGCAAGGTCGCGGTGCCTTCGTGAAAAACTTCTTCAAACATTTCAGGCGATTTCTCCTTCGCGCGCATCAGATTTTCGACCGTGACCTGCAAAGGGAAAAGAGGATTCTTTAATTCGTGTGCCAAACGGCGCGCCAGTTCACGCCATGCGGCCACGCGTTCCGCCTGCAGGGTACGATCCTTCTGCTGCATGAGATCTTCCGTCATGCGGTTGAAGGATGCCGCCAGTTCACCCAGTTCGTCGCTCGATTCCACTTCGACTTTGGCGTTGAGATCGCCCGCCGCGACGCGGCGTGCGGCCTCCGCCAGCGATACGATCGGGCGCGAGACCCGCGCGGCGAACCAGAGACTGGCCAGCACCGCTGCCAGAATTCCTGCACCGCCGACCAGCATTGCGGTCGAGATGACGCGCGTTTGCAATTCAATCAGCGGACGCCGCGAACTGCCGACAAGCAGAATCCCCAGGGGTTGCTGGTTCGCGCCGCTGGGATTGGGCGTCGAGCCGGTCATAGCCCCGGATGTATTTGGCCCGGTAAGTGGGATGGCGTGAAACACCTCGGCGTCAGCGGGGTCGGTCGTCCAATGAATTACGCTCTGCGACTCTTGTCCTGTGTCGCGCACCTTTGCGACAAGTGGCGCGATTTGGTCAGCGCCCGCGGCTGGCCCGTTTAGATCAAGCAAGGATTTCGGATTCCACTTTGTGTCGAGATTCTGATAAAGCATGACTCGCGATCCAGCGGGAATGTCGAGCGTCGAGAGGAAAGCTTGATCGAGCCGCTCGCCGCCAATCACGTAGAGCGGCTGTTCTGCGATGCGGGCAACGCGGACTGCAAACAAGCCGAGGGATGCACCATCCGGAAGCTCTTCGCGTTTCAGGAACGGCCCAGCCGGCACAATTGTTGTTGGAGAGGCGGCTTCGGAGTTCGGCGCTTCGGGAGTCGTTGCCTGGGGCATCGTTGTTTGCGGGATCGCCGTCTCGCGATATCCGAATTTTGCCTGCCATTGCGCTGAGGAGAGAATCGTTCCGCGCGCGTCGACAAGTTCGAGGAAGTCGAGCCGCTGCTGACTCGCCAACGATCGCGCCTCCCCGACGTATTCGCTGGGATCTGACCCGCCACGGTTTATATCGAGAGCGATGCGTTGCACAGCTTCGTTGGCGGCAACCGACTCGACCTTGCGCGCAACCTCTGATCCACGGCGCTGGAACTCCGATCGAAACTGCGCGGCGACCGCGTTGGCGCGGTCCCGATCGGCCTGTTCGAACGAGCGCCGTATGGTGCCGTAGACCGAGACCGAAATAACGGCGACACAGACCAGCACCGTCGCCGCAAACAACAAGAGAAGTTTCTTGCGGAAGCTCATCGCGAGCCCGCTTGTGCAGGTAAATCGACGCGCGGAGCAGTCGACCGCTGCTCTGCTAGCCAGGAATCCGCCAGTGAAAGGCGCGACCAGCTCCACTGACCGCGCCGCTCGGGCGCCCACTCGCGAACGCGCACGCCAATCGCGGTCGCCACTGGCAAATGAAATAAGGGGATGACGGCGTGCTCTTCAAGCAGATCACGTTCGGCCTGATACAAATCCTCCAGCGCATTGCTGTCGGAGGCTGCTGCGGAAAATGCCGGTTGCGGCAAGCCCAATTGCCGCGCGGCCTCGCTGAGCGATGTCCTGGGATCGGGGCTCGGCAGTACGGCGCGCACCAGACGAACATCTTCCGCTCCCGACAATGACACCTGCACCGTGATACCAACCTCGCGCGCGTTTAGAGCGATGCGCTCGGCGATCAACTGCGCCTGCGGGTCCCGCGGGTCATAGCTTATATCGTAAGGCAGATTAGGTGCGGACTGACGCGACTCGGCAAGCAAAGCGCGTGCCTCTTGCGGATTTGCTGTCGTCGAAAAGACTGCGGTGTAGCCAGTCATCCAATTGGGAAGAATGCCGGCCGCGGGTTCCCCTGCGCCTTTCAAGAGCACCGATTGAATCGGCTTGCGATCAATGGCGAGCGCGAGAGCTTCGCGAAGGCGAGGGTCGTTCGCGCGCGAATTGGCGGAGAAAACCACCGCCAGCAATTCCACGGGCAAAGACAATGACGATGATGACCATGTGTTGTGCGCCTGAGAGCCATTTGCGGTTTGAAGCGGCTCCTCGGTCACGTCAGCTTTGCCCAGTTCGAGCGCGATAGCCTGATCGTGCAGCGCCCTTCCAAATTCGATCTCGACTACATCGACAAACGGACGCCCTTCCCAGCTTTCTTCGTTGGCGGCAAGCTTGAGCAACTGTTGCGGTCGCCAGTCCGCCACCAGGAAGGGACCAGTCCCAATCGGAATGCCCTTCGCATTTCGTCTCATCAAGAGATTGCGCGGCAGCGCGAGTTCGGCGAGCAGCGAAGGCATAGGCGCGGCGCTCTCGATCGTCACCGCATCTGCCGATGCACGCACGATCCAGTTGGAGTGGAGCGCGCCCAGAATCTGCGCGACGGCCTCAGGTGAAGCCGCAGAACCATCATGAAACTTTACTCCGCGACGCAGCGTGAACTGGTAGCGCCGAGCGCTCGCCTCACTTTGCCACGCCACCGCCAGCGCCGGCTGCGCGCGACCTTGCGCGTCGATGCGCACCAGCGTATCGCCAATCAGCAACAGCGTACGCGCCATATCCCAATATTCAGAAGGCGTCGCGTTCGAAGAAAGATCAAGCACGCTCGGCGACGATTGCAGCATGACGCGCAACATTCCGCCATAGCGCGGACGCGTCTCCGCAGACACACCACGGGTCGCCGCGCTCAGCAAGCTAATTGTCGCAAGTAACAGACACGCGATACGCCTCATACCATCCTGTATCCTGCCGTCGTACGATTGCTGCGGCACCGTCACCGCTATTAACGGGCCATAACGCGACGATTTGCCCGTCGAACTCGGTCGCTGCGCTGACCATCACGAGATCGCGATCGGGAATCTCAAACGCACGCACGCTATCGTGCGTCGTGTCGTGTAACATGTCGCCACTTTCCGAGACCAACAACTGGGTGCCAGCGCCGCAATGGGAGCTAACCGCCGCCACATCGCTGCCCCAGTTTGAGTTTGCGCCACGGATTGCCTGGTCCGTCATCCCATCCACCAGATGCAGCGTCCCATCCACAGCGGCGAAAGCCCACAGTGTGTAGCTCGGTCGCTGAAGCGCGGCGGCCGAGTAGAACGAAGGAACGTTCGAGATTTTTCCGATGCCCGGAGAAAGCACTCCCGTAAAGAAGTTGCGCGTGGAGGCGTAGAAGGCACGAACGGAATCGTCCGACGCAAGTGGCCAGGGATCGTCACTATCGGTACAGGCGAGAGCGAGCGGTGCGACCGTGTTTGGCGTCGAATGGCATATCGTTCCCGGCAGGTAGGCATCCAATAAGTGATCCCCGCGCAGGCGCAGACGCCCGCGCAAATCGCGCGGGAAAGCTCGCGAGTGAATCACGGGCAACGAAGTTTCGAACTCCCACCGTACTGTCGAATTCACCGTCGCACCCACCCCCTGATGGCGATAGATCGAGACCGCATCGCCGCCAAGCACGACCAGTCGCGATCCTCCCGGCATATCGACCAACGCGACATCGAGCATGGGTTGCGCTTGCGTGAACAGAAGTGTCGTTTTCAAAACATTCGGCATCGCCGGGGCAAACGTCGCGCCCGGTGCCGATCGGGGTAGTGAAACCAGCGCGACCTTCTTCTCGTCAGACCCAATTGCAATCACCGCCGTCCAAACGTAATCGCGCAGGCTCTCGGAAAGAACAACCTCGACCGTCCCCGTCGCTTGCTCGGCTTTTGCGATGTGCACGCCCTCAACATGCAACTGCGCCTCGAGTGCGGTGCGCACTTCGCGCACCGATTTTTCATCCAACGACGAACGGTTAGTGAACTCCAGCGCAAACGCTCCCGGCCCCGATGCCGCGGCGATCTTGTGCGCGAGCTGTCGCGCCGTGTCTGCCAGAGGCGACGCCGATAAAGAAGGTGCCAGAAAAATTGTAACGAGCGCGAGCGAACTCAGCCAACCAAGCCACCGACCGCTGCAGGTTCGCGCTCGCATGTGTGGAATGGGCTGATTATAGCGCGGGCTGGGAAGTGGGTTGTTCATGAGCGAGCTCTCGAAGAAAGTTCTCAGTTCCCGGTTCTCAGTTCTCAGTTGGGACCCAGTACCCGGTGCCGGTGCCCAATTCCCAGAACCTGCGCTGCGAACTGCACGTGCTGATACTGAGAACTGAGAACCGAGAACTGGGAACCGCTTTTAAGGTCTCCCGTCACCTTCCGCATTTTCTGCCTGGCTCGCATGATTTGGCGCTCCCATGCCGCGCAGGACGTCATTCGTAAAGAAAAATTTTCCGTCCGCCGGAACCATCATGATCTGCAATTTGTCCGAGAGCCGTTCGGCGACGATTTTGTTGATCAGCAGCGGATTCTGCTTCAGGATCGCGGCCTCGCTCCCCATGCGCTCGGCGTCTGCCGCAGCAGTCAGGCGAATACGTTCTGCCTCGGCTTGGGCGAGAATTTTGCGACGCTCGCCTTCGGCTTTGCTGTCGATGAGTTTGGCCTCTCCCGCCGCTTCGGCATTCTTTACCGTCGCTTCCTTGCGCGCTTCGGCCTCGAGCTTCGATTGCTCAATCTGCTTCTGTTTCAGCGGGAGCGTGTACTGCATCGCGTCAGCCTCGCCCTTAGCCTGCAACACCCGAACCGCGGCTTGCCCCTCGGCTTGTTTCACCTCTTGCACCTTGGTCGCATCAGCGTCGGCCTCAGCGATTTTCACCTGTTTTTGATGGATTTCGGTTTCGACACCCATGCGGTCGTTCTCTTGTTCTTTCAGCAGCAACGATTCCAAGCCTTTCGCATACTCTTCCGGCAATTCGATGTCGCGCAGCATAACTTCCTTCACCACAATGCCGTCAGCTGCCAGCCGTTTACGAATGATCTCGGCGGAGCGCTGCCGAACTTCTTCGCGCTTCAACGAGAACACTTCACGCACCGTGTAATTCGGCACCAGTTCGCGCCAAGTAGTGGCAACCACCGGAGGCACGATTTCCTTCTCCAGCGGCTGCGGCAGATTGGCTTCGATGTAGTCGAGGCGCTTCGGATCAACCTGGTAGCGCACTGTAATCGCGAGTCCCAGAGTCAGGCCTTCTTTGGCTTGAACATGTAGCGCCTCACCTTTTGCCACGCCTTTGGCCAGCGCATCTTCGCTGATGCCAGTCGTGAATAACTGGTCGCGCGTGTTAAACAGTTCGACGCGCTCGATCAGCGGGGTTAGGAAATGCACGCCAGGATAGAGAGTGCCGGCCATCGTGCCTTTAGTCTGACTAACGCGCACGCCCGCCATTCCACTGGGGACGATCACAATACCGGCCGAAACCAGCAGCGGCGCCCACCCCAGCATCACCAGCGCAACCGAGGTGCGCCAGCGCATAGCCGGCGCGGGACCAGGCGAACCGGCCGCCGGGTCCCCGTGCAGGCGCCGGCGCTGATAAGCAATCAGCAGGTACGCATCGTAGGTGAGAATTCCGGCGGCGATCACGAACATCGCGATTCCCGCGCTCAGCAGCAAATATTTCAGCAACATCATGGTCGTGTTCCTCTCAATTTCGTGGTGCGTGGCGAGTAATGGGTTTAGGAACTTCCGGTCGGCGCGCAAACGCCGTGCGAACGATTTGTCCAAAGATCAGCTCTTCGATAAATAGAGAGGCGGCCAGCGAGAAGGTCAGACCGCCGATGATCACTAGCCCTTGCAGCATTGTTTCCATGATTGCCCTCCGCGCTCTTGCGCTAAGAAAAGCACGCAGAGAGCCGAAGACAGGCAACTGAAAAGAATGGAGTTAGTAGCGGACATCAACGGGAGTGCGTGTCTGGAGACACGCGGGTGTGTCGGGATTGAGACCGCCAATGACGAAACGACTAACGACCAACGCTCAACGAAAAAAAGCCGCCACCAGATTTTCACTGATGGCGGCAATCAAATGAAACGAGGAAATCTTCACGTCGCGGAAACGTGAAAATCCAAATCAAATTACGTGCGCAATTTGCGTCGTGCTACTCCTGCAATCCCCATCAGGCCAGTCGCCAGCAACATCAGGCTGCCCGGCTCCGGCGTCGCCAGCGGAGAGGAGCGGTAACCGATAAATTCCTGTGGTCCGTGTCCCGGGCTGCCGCCTACGGGAGTGTAGAGCACCAACCCTTTGAACTCGCTCGCCGCAGCGTGCTTGGCCAGCAACAGTGCCTCGCTATCCAGAGTCAGGACGGCGCTGTTGTTCGTAACGCCCTTGGCGAATAGGTTCCAAACGGCCCAATTGCCGGTCGTGGGGCTGATCGATCCATCCATCACGCCCATGAAAATGATGCCCGCGGCCTTGTAGTCGAGGAAGTTCTTCCCAAACATGCCTTTGCCGGCGAGTAGGCCACTGACCGTCGCGTCCCAGTTCTCGCCCGCTGAGATGTGGTTGTTGAACGAGTCACACATCATGGCCGTAGCTTTCCCACCATTAATCGAGAAATAATAAGGGTAAGTGTAGTAACCGCCGGAGACGTTAGTGCCTGGGTGCAGGAACGTCATATTGACCGGGACGGAATCGGCCGCCGCCAGCGTGGAAAGCGACACGGCGATTACCAGTAACAAGAGAAGGCGGTTATGTAACACGGTGAATCCTCCAAAAACAAATTCTCGTTCTCGATGCAGATTTCTTGTGGGTTGGACGTGACTTAGAAGTGCAACCGTGATGCCAACCGGCAGTAGGAAGAAGTGCCTGCTAGACAGACACTTGCCAGTTGCGGAAACGGGAAAGTGAAATAAGTTGCATATGGCAAATCATGCCGTGGAAATGGATGAGCACTAGTAATGAAAGTTAGTAACTCCTGGTAACCATAAGCAAGTAACCAGCTAATGTGGAGTCGATCTGAACCTATGGGGCTATGCTGCCGGCGGCGTGAAACTCCACTTGCACCGTGTCGCCAACTTTAAGCAATAAAAAGCTGGGATTTTTCATGCCCCACCGTGCATACGGAATCTGAAACGAAGCTTTCGCACTCCACACGTTTTCCCCGAGTGTCACCTCGACGGGGAAAGTAACTTCATGCTCAGCGCCATGGATTGCAAAAATGCCGTGAACCTGCAGCGTAGAAGTTCCCGAACGCGCAAGTGTACCCTCAGCGTGATCGGGGCGAAACGCAATCTCCGGGTAGCGCCAGCTCTCCATTACATCCTTGTGCATTTTGTTGTCTCGCGACCCGTTGCCGGTTTTGCCGCTGGTTGCGTCAAATACAATTTCTCCGCTGGCCCGGCCGCTCGCGGGATCAAAGTGTATCGACCCGCGTTTCATTAAAAACGTCCCCTGTACGGTGTGCAGATTGCCGGACAAAGTGATATCGGCGCCGCTTTGCGCAACATCAAGTTTCAGTACGAGCTCATGGCTAACCTGCGCTGGAGATCGCGCCACCAGCGCAACCGTCAGGGCCAGCAGAGCAAAATATCCTAAAGCCAATGAGCGCACGGCACGAGTCATAATCGGAAGAAAAAGATTGAGGATGGATTCACCATCCATCAGGCCTTCAGCAGTTCCCACCCCACAGCAATTCCGTTCGATATGTGCTCGCGCGTTGACCCCTCGCCCACGTGCATGGCGAGCAGTCCCGCGAAAGAACGGGGGTGCGATTGGAATACCTGCATCGCGCGCTGCCGCAGCCGGCTGTGTTTAACCATGAGGAGCATCATTCGAGCCATCAACCCTGGACGCCGGAGCAACGCGCGATGCCGTTTTTGGTAGCGCGCGAGGTCTCCGCTCGCCAGACATTCGCCGAGAAACGCAGCTTGCTGAAAGGCGAGGCAGAGACCTTCCCCGGTAACGGCGTCGACTCCGCCCGAGGCATCACCCACCAACACCGTGCGGCCTCGATACACTCGCCGCCATCGTCGAGTCACCGTGATCGCGCCGCGTTCGCTCGATGTATATTCGGCGTTCTTGATGTGCGCCCAAAGCTGGGGAAATTCGTCGAGCGATTCTTCCTCCCGCAGCCGCTGCCCCGGATCGAAGGAGATCAGCGATACGCACACTTCTTCGCGGCCGATGGGGGTGACATAAGCCTGGCAGCTGTCTCCCCAGTGCAGTTCCATGAAGTCGCTCCAGGGAGCAACCCCGTAATGGCGCCGGAATGCGAAGCGCACGTGTTGATTCAAGCGAGCATCGTGTTCGTGAGCATCCAACTTTGCCCAGTTGCGGACGCGCGACCCGGTTCCGTCCGCACCGACTACCCAGCAGGCGCGCACCAATTCACCGGCCACCAGAGCGCCTTCCGGATGCAGTCCCGTGACCGCCGCCTGCCACAACATGCGAACACCACACCCCGCCGCTCGTTCGACCATCACGCGGTGCAAATGTGTCCGCCGCATTCCATAGGCCGTTCCCCGCGGAAATTCAGCCTGGGCTTGTGTCCGGCCGCTGATGAAACGAACGCCGCCGAAGGGATAGGCTTCGCCCGGCGGAATCTCGACGCCGAGGTCGCGCAGAGCTTCGACTCCATCCGGCAAAAGGCCCTCGCCGCAAGGCTTGTCGATCGGCGCAAGCGCGCCATCCGCTACGATCACGCTCAGGCCGCGACGGCGCGCCGCGATCGCAGTCGCCAGGCCGGCTGGCCCACCTCCGGCGACAAACACATCCCACGGCTTGGCGAAAGGGAACGCCACAAAGCAATCCACGTTAGCATTGAGATGCGCTATTGGTAGCCTGTGCCGCCTACCATTCGAGCAAGACGAATTCCGCGCAGAATCCCGGGCCCATCGCGGCCAGCAAGCCGAGCGTTCCCGGCGCGGGCCGCCGATTCTTCATCACTTCTTCGAGCACCACCAGCACCGAAGCTGATGAGAGATTGCCAGTGCGGCGCAAACATTGCCAGGAGACATCGAGTTCGCCATTCTTCAGACCCAGCGCCTCGGCCGTCGCCTCGAGAATCTTCGGCCCGCCGGTGTGCAGCGCCCAGTTACCGATGTCGGCGCGCGTCAGCGCGCGTTCGGCGAGAAAATCATCGAGGTCGTGCGCCAGGTTCGCGCGCACCAGATTCGGAATTTCGCGCGACAGAACAATGCGAAAACCCTTTTCCGATACGTCCCAGCCCATCATCTCTTCGGTGTCCGGGTAGAACACCGATCGCGTAGCGAGAATCTTCGGCCCCGCCGAAAATCCGCACTCCGCCCCCGCGACAATCACCGCCGCTGCCCCGTCGCCGAAGAGTCCCGCTGAAATCAAATTCGCCATCGACACATCCTCGCGTTGCAGCGTCAGCGAGCAGAGTTCCACCGACAGCACCACCGCGGTCTGCTCGGGATAAGCGCGCACATAATCGGCCGCGCGCGAAATCGCCGCCGCTCCAGCTACGCAGCCCAGCCCAAACACCGGCGTTCGGCGGATGCTTCGGCACAACCCCATTTTGTTGATGAGCAGCGCGTCAATCGACGGACTGCTGATCCCAGTCACCGAGACAAAAAAGAACGCGCCCAGATTTCGGCCATGCAAGCCGGCGCCCGCCAGCGCACCTGAAATAGCTTTCTCGCCCAGATCTTTGGCGGTTCGAATCCAATGACCATTCGCCTCGCCCCAGGTTTTCATCTGCCGGTATTCTTCCTTGGGCAGCGAGAGAAATCGCCCATCGACGCCCACATGTTTGTGCAAACGCCGCAGTACTTGCGGGTTTTGGACCTGATCGCCCCAATATTCCTGCAGTGCCGCCAGCAGCATCTCCTGGGAATAGTAATGAGGAGGAAACGCGCTCGCCGTGCTGACAATTCGCATCCTTTTTCCCTCCAGGGCGGATTTGCCCGACTCGCCGCCGCAGTATCCGAGATTGTATGCCGATTAAACAAGTTTTGGATGCCGATGATAATGTTAAATTTGTAAAAGATCGGTATTGGAAGGAACGAACCTGTGAAATTCATCGCCGGATTAGTGCTCGGGCTCATCCTCATCCCCTTGGCTGGTTACCTGTATTTCACCGGCGGCAGCGCGCCCGTTGCCACCACCGACTCCGATATGCCCTTCGAGAATTTCTTCGCGCACAAAGCATTGAACGCGCGTATCAAAAAAGACATGCCGAAGACTGTGCCGATCCAGCCGAGCGAAGCCAACTACGTGGCGGCCGCCGAGTTGTACAAGCAGAATTGCGCCGTCTGCCACGGCGTGCCTCTCACTCCAAAATCGGCGATTGCCACAGGTATGTATCCGCACCCGCCCGTGCTCTTCGAGGGAAAAGGCGTGACCGACGATGAGCCCGGCGAAAGCTATTGGAAGATCTTCAACGGCATTCGCCTAAGCGGCATGCCCGGCTTCAGCAAGTCGCTCAGCGAAACACAGATGTGGCAAATCGCGCTGCTCGTAGCTAACGCCGACAAATTGCCGCCCTCCGCCAAAGCGGTGTTGGTGGTTCCGATCGGCACGCCACTACCAGCGACGAATGCGCCCGCGCAGAGCGCGCCGGCTTCGCCAATAACCGCGCCACCAAAATAGGATCGTATCGCTAACCGAAATAGCCGAGCGCTAACCCTCCAGCCTCATCTCGCGTTATCGTATAGACATGGCGTTCGGTCGTCCCAGAAAGCTCTTCACCGAAGCCGAGCTTTACGAATACGCCGTCGGTGCGCTCGCCCGCCGCATGCGTTCGGTCGCGGAACTGAAGCGCCTCCTGCGCAACCGAGTCGAAGCCGATACCGAATTCGGCAAGACGCTAGTCGAGTTAATCGTCGTCCGCCTCAAAGATCAGGGCTATCTAAACGACGCGAAGTACGCGGCCGCGTTCTCGTCCTATCGCCGCGATAACGAGAAATTCGGCCGAATGCGCGTGATCAACGACCTCAAGGCGAAAGGCGTCCACGGCGACGTAATCGAGAAGGCCGTATCGTCTGCGTACGAAGAAGTAAAAGAAGAAACCTTGGCGCGCGCCTACCTTCGTCGTAAACGACTTCAGAAGCCCAAAGACAAAGATCAGAAACAAGCAGCCCGCATCTTCCGCCAGTTGATGCGTGCCGGCTTCGGATCAAGAACCATCTTCGCGATCCTGAAAAAGTGGGACGTCGACGAAGAGACGCTCACCGAACTCGAAAACGAGACTCCTGAAGAATAGGTCAGCGGTCAATTGCAGGGGTAGAAGTCCGCTCGGATTTCACTTTTGCAATCTGACCGCTCACCTCCAATCTAAGTTGCGCCCGTCCCCCGAGTTTGATAGAACTTTGCATCGACCGAATTTGGATATTCCCTTTTGGAGGAAAAACGCAAATGAAGTTTTCCGTGAAGCTGGCTTTAATGATCCCCGTGCTCTTGGCCGCTTGCGCCTTCTCATACGCTCAAGTCGGAACCGACGTGAAGAACGCCGCCGACGATACCGGCAAGGCAACCAAAACCGCGGCCAAAGACACGGGACACGCCACCAAAGTCGCCGCGAAAGATACTGGCAAAGCCACAGAAAAAGCTGCCGACAAGACCGGTGACGCGACAAAAACCGCTGCCAAAGATACAGGCCACGGCGTGAAAAAAGGCACCAAGGCAGTTGGCCACGGCGTGAAAAAAGGAGCGGACAAGACCGCCGACACCGTGAAAAATTAATCCTTCCGGGCAACGTCGAAACGCAACACTGATCGTTAAGTTTTGCGTGATCTTTTCGACGCCGTCCTTCGCCTCCCATCGTTGGCCAGTCGAGTAGCGGGCACACTCCGGCTCCAATCTGGTGCCAGGCGCCCCGTGTATTCCTCTGTGTTCCCTGTGTCCTCTGTGGTTATCATTTAGAATTTATCTTTGCCATCTGATACCTCCATGCTCACCGGCTCCCAAATACGCCGCAAGTTCCTCGACTTTTTTACCGAGAAGGGACACCGCGAAGTCCACTCCTCGTCTCTAGTCCCAGCCAATGACCCGACGCTGCTCTTCACCAACGCGGGCATGAACCAGTTCAAGGACGTTTTTCTAGGCCTAGAAAAGCGCGACTACAACCGCGCCACCACATCGCAGAAATGTGTGCGCGCCGGAGGCAAACACAACGATCTAGAAAACGTAGGCTTCACCAACCGCCATCACACATTTTTCGAAATGCTGGGAAATTTTTCCTTCGGCGATTACTTCAAAGATAAAGCCATCGCCTACGCATGGGAGCTGATGACCTCGCCAGAATGGTTTGGCATCGATAAATCCAAGCTCTACGTCACGATTTTCAAAGGCGAAAACGGAGTCCCGCGCGATGTTGAAGCCTACGATCTGTGGCTGCGGCATGTGCCGAAGGATCGCATCTACGAATTCGGCGCAAAAGACAACTTCTGGCAGATGGGAGACACCGGCCCCTGCGGCCCCTGTAGCGAGATTCACTACGACATGGGCGTGATTGCTTCCGACCAGAGTCATGCCGATTGCGCCTTCGGCTGCGATTGCGGCCGCTACGTAGAACTCTGGAATCTGGTCTTCATGCAGTTCGATCGCGATGCGTCAGGCAAACTGACGCCGCTCCCCAAGCCGTCAATCGATACGGGGATGGGATTGGAGCGGATTGCGGCAGTTCTGCAAGGAGTGATTTCAAATTACGACACCGATCTATTCACGCCGCTAATCAAGCGCGCAGCCGAATTGACAGGCACAATCAAGACGCACGTAGGGGCAGACGCCCCCGTCTGCCCAGCCGAGCAAAGCTCGGCAAGCTCGAAGTCGGCAGCATCCTTACGAGTAATTGCCGACCACTCCCGCGCAGCCACCTTCCTGATCTCCGATGGAGTAATTCCCGCGAACGAAGGCCGTGGCTACGTCCTGCGAAAGATTATCCGTCGCGCCATTACGCATGGCCGATTGCTTGGCCAGACCCACCCGTTTCTAAACGAGATGGTTTTCGCCGTCCGCGACCTGATGCAAGACGCGTATCCAGAACTGAACGAGTCGGCGGGATTCGTGTCGAAAGCTGTCCTCGCTGAGGAAAAGCAGTTTGCACGCACATTAGCAATCGGGCTGGAGGGCCTGAAAAACGCCGCCGAAGGAATGCACTTGATCCAGAAGAGTGAGTTCCAAGCGATGAAAGATAGATCACCCGCACTAACTTCCCAAGAGTGGGCGGACTGGCAACACCGCAGGACCCTTGCATTCGATGGGGGCGTGGCGTTTTATCTTACGTCCACCCACGGCATTCCTCTGGACTTTATCGAGGATTTCTTACGAGACAATGACTTCGAGTTTGACCGTGATGGCTACGACCGAGCGTTCGCTGAAGAACAAGCCCGCGCTCGCGCCTCCTGGAAAGGCGCAGCCAAGCAAACCGCCAACCCTGCCTACCAGCAACTACCGAAATCCGTCTTCGAAGGCTATCGCCGGACGCGCTCCGATAATTGCGAAGTGCTAGCCATCATCAAAGCCGACCAGGGCGCGCAGGAACTCAAGCCCGGAGAAAAAGGCGAAATCATTCTCGACCACACTCCCTTCTACGCCGAGTCCGGAGGCCAGGTCGGCGATCGCGGATGGTTCTACTCCGACGATCACAACACCGTCGTCGCCGAAGTGACTGGATGCTACTACCCTGTGCAGGGCGTGCGTGCCCATCAAATTCTAGCCAAGCAGCCAATTCACCTCGGCCAAAAAGTCGACGCCGTTGTCGACACCGCGATCCGCGAATCGACCATGCGCAATCACACCGCCACGCATCTTCTCCAGGCCGGACTGCGCGAAGTGCTAGGCAAGCACGTCAAGCAGGCGGGATCGCTAGTCGCTCCCAATCACCTCCGCTTCGATTTCTCCCACTTCACCGGAGTCGCCGAAGAAGAGCTGCAAGACATCGAAGACCTGATCAACAAAGAGGTTTTGCGCAATGAGCGCGTCGAAGTCATCGAGAACGTCCCGATTGACGTAGCCATCAACGAGTATCACGCCATGGCGCTCTTTGGCGAAAAATATGGCGACCGTGTACGCGTCATCAAGATCGGAGATTTTTCCACCGAACTCTGCGGCGGCACGCACACCGCGCAAACCGGCGAAATCGGCCTGATCAAAATTCTGAAAGAAGGAAGCGTCTCGTCCGGCGTCCGCCGCATCGAGGCCGTCACCGGAGAAGGCTCGCTGCGCCACTTCCGCAAAGACCATGAACTGGAAGAAGTAGTTGCCGGACTGACGACTCACTCAGAATCATCTTCCCCGGCCCAAGCATTGAAGCTCGAACTGGAAAAGAAAGACACTGAAATCAAGCGTCTGGCGCGCGAACTCGATCAGGCGCGCATGAAGTCGGCATCGTCGAGCACCGCCAACATCGGCGAAAAAGTGAAAGAAGTTCGCGGCATCAAAGTTCTGGCTCACCGCATCGACAATCTGGAGCGCGCACAGATGCGCACGCTGGTCGATCAACTGCGCGACAAGCTAGGCTCCGCCGTAATCGTGCTGGGCTCGGCGTCCAATGGAAATGTCTCGCTGATCGTTGGCGTAACCAAAGATCTAACCAGCCGCATTCAGGCAGGGAAAGTTATAGGACCGGTGGCGCAGAAAGTTGGCGGCAAAGGCGGAGGCCGCCCCGATCTCGCCGAAGCTGGCGGTAAAGACGCCGCAGCGCTGGATGCGGCGTTGGGCGAGGCTTACGGCGTGGTCGAGTCATTGTTGGAGTAGATTCCACGGCGAACTTAGATGCGCCTGCGAAAGTTGATTCGGTTTTGCGAACTTTTGGCGAACTATGGATGATCGTATTCATTTCGTCGAGTATAGGGGCAAGCGGATTTTGCTACTCGATTTTTCGCATGCCGATGCGGCGCAGATGCAACTTCTGCTCGAATATGTGCGCATCACGGTCGCGCAGCACGGACACGAAACTCTAATCACGCTCGCCGACTTCACTGGAGCCACCATTGATCATGCCGTTGCCACGAGGATTAAAGAAGTGCTGACGCTCGATCGCCCGTTTGTTAAGAAGACGGCCTGGGTGGGCGCGGAGTGTATCCCGCACGCGTTTATGGAAAACTTCCAAACTTTTTCCCAACGTAAGATTGTGACCTTCAAGACGCGGGAAGAAGCGATGGATTGGTTAGTGAAAGACTAGCACCCGGTACCGAGTACCCAGCACCATCGATTCGGGTCCGGCGGTTTTTCCGGGTGCTGGTTACCGAGTACTGAGTACTGCCCTTCAGCTTCTCCACCGTAATGTCACCGGCCCGCTCATCGGATGCCGAAACTCGCAGCCGTTTTTTTTCATCTCCTGCATGGCGTTCTTTAAACCGAAATACCACTTGGCGGGGCGGTCTGCGTCGTCAATCAGCATTAGATGCGGATTGTGTTTCAGCCCTTCGGATTGCAGCTCCATCGTCCGCCGATCCTGTTCCACAAATTTGGCAAAGACGTATTTCAACAGTTGCGGCCCGAATGGAATCCAGCGAAACAAATTCCATGCCGCCACCACGTCGATGCGGCACTGGTTGCGCGTGATCGGCGTAACCGTGGTCAGACTCGAGAACCAATATTTCCCTGCGTGAATAATCTCCGACCGCAGGTTGGGCAGCACGAAATCAATAGTTGTTGTTATCGAATCGGCATCAGCGTATAGGCGCAACAGCCTATAGGGCGCGCTGTTTGAGCTGGGAGTATGCGCGCTCATGCGAAAACCAAAAGGTATGGGCTCGAAATTCTTTTGCTTCTCGTGAATCGAACCTCGCGTGCGCCACCACCAAGCCTGATGAACGAACGGGCCGTGCGCCGGGTCCATCAGTCCAATGATGCCGTGATCGACGGAACACGGAAGGTCGGCGGTGAGATACGCGAGTTTGTAGTGCTCGCTGAATTTTGGAATCGCAGGCACCGGAGTCGGCGCGGGCGCGGGCTTCGAAAAACCCGCACCCGTCGGGCCGGGATCAGGAATAAAGACCCAGATAAAATCGTCACGCTCTTCGCAGGGATAGCTGCCAGCATAGATGCGATCGACTTTTAGGGTTTGCTCGAGGACGAGCGACGGAATCAGTTGGCACTGTCCAGTGTGAGCATCAAATCTCCAGCCATGATAAGAGCATTCAACTTGCTGTCCGTCGAAGTGTCCGCAGGAGAGCGGCATGCCGCGATGCGGGCAGGCATCGCGCAAGGCAAAGGGCTGGCCGCGCTGGTCGCGGCCGATTACCAGCGGTTGTTCCAGTAACATCGCCTTCGCCAATTCTCCGTTGCGAATCTGATCCGCGGCAAGCGCACGATACCAAAAGCCGAACAGCATGAGCGCATCGGGCGTCTGCGATTGCAATGGGAATTCGTCAGCCATTGGACAGGTGAGAATACCGCAGCAGGCGCGAAATCTGAAATCTTGACCGGCGAGCAATAGAGAAATCTACAACTTAAGCGCGGCGTTCGGGGTTCAGCCGCGTTCTTAGTTGCAAGTAGACTTGGCGCGCGACTCCTGGCTCTTCAATGTGAGTGAGGAAGAGCTTGCGCAGCCCGGCGCAGCTCAGGCCGCCTTCGAGATAGGAATCGTAAAGATCGTTGCCCGTGAGGTATCCCAGTTGCTCGGCTACGTATTCATATTTGCGGCCGCTGTAAGCGGGCGCGTGCGTCAGCGATTCGTTAGATGCCGCCCGCCGTTGTTGAACTAAAAAGTCCAGCGCTTCGACCGCGTCGGCGAAGGGCAGTGAAGATTGTTGTTCGAGGTCTTCGCGCGTCACGTCGAACGATTCTTCCAAATCGCTATCGCGCACCACAGGCCGCGTAGGATGCAGGATGCGCGATCCGAAAAAGGCAAGGGCATGTTCAAGCACGGCGCCGTAAAATGCGTCATCCCTATCGAGCGGAACGGCGGCCGCCACGTGTGACGCACCCGGCTTGCCATTGCAAAGATTCGGCAAACCGCGACAGGCCTGATGAAGGAAGCGCATCGCGTCCTCGGCAGACGAGGTCATGCGAAATTGGCGCACGTAGATAGCGTTGATCGGGGCAAGATAAACGCTGCCTCGCTCGCGAACCTGGCGGAGCAGCGAGCGACGACCTTCGGCCGTGAATCCTTTGCGAGTTAGCAGCCGCCGCAAGAGTCCGTCAGAGTTGCGCGAATGGACCTCAGGCATGAGGTCAACCAGCAACTTCGGCTGCGTTGTGTTGTGCGGCGAATACTGATTGATGCCGAGGAACCGCACCATGCCGTCGATCAGGTTATAAAGCGTGGGGCCAAGGTCAGGAGCGCTATGCTCGCCATCGCCGCGCCGCCAGCGATCGAGACAGAGACGATAGTTCTCGTATTTTTCCAGTGGCGTGGCGTTGAAGACGCAAAGCGTATTTTCGCGAACTTGGACGGCCTCGATGTGGTCGCAAGCTTCTCCGGCAGCGCGCCAGTAGAGGGCATCCACATTTTGCAACACCGTGAGCATGAGTTCTTCCGGAAGCCGCTGCCGTAGCGTCGCAGGCATGTGCTGTGGCGCCAGGTGCGATTCCCCGAAGAGCACGAGGATCAATGCGTCAGGATGACGCCGGCGCATTTCGGCGATTTTGTCAGATGCGTGGCGGTCGCGAGCTCCAATCTTGCGCAGATCTTCGCGTGGCATGCAATCCAGTCCGTGGACCAATGCGCCGCGATCACGCGCGGCAGAGAGCAATTCATAGAATGGAAGCCACTCGTAGCCCCAGTCGAGATCGAAACGGATGCGTTGCCGCAGTTCAACTTCGTCGATTTCGCCGCGCGTCCATTCGTCGAGGATGTGCTGATCCCGCGAAAAAATAGTTTCGACGCCAAGCACAATCGGACGTTGGCGCAGGTCGGGATCGCGCAGGAGCGCAGCCAAATAGCGTTGCGAGTTGGGCAGGGCGTGATAGTCGCCAACCAGGACGATCCCAGCCTTGCCGATCTGGCGCCGCACATCGCTCGCGCTCAAAACTTTTTCGTAGGAGCGATACGCCTCGCGAAAGTCGCGGAGATATTTTCGTCCGGCCGCGGGATCGATTGCGCGAATCTCGCGCTCTACGCTGGCAAGAGCGTGAAGTTGGGCGGCGCTGCGGCGTGATCGTAGGATGCCCGTGGTGGCCATTGTTTTACAGTTACGACTTACAGTTGCACTTCTCCCCGTTTCAGTCGTCCAGCCCACAACGCAACTCGACCGACCCTATAGATGCCGCTTCCGCGGCGCGAGGTCATAAAGCGAATTACCTAGTCGCCTTGACTTGCCATCGGAGCATCCCTATCCTCAGCTTTCGAACCTCCGACCTTTATCGGACTTCGGGGAGCGCTAACTTTGCCCATGCCGCCGGAAACCTTGACGATTGCCACCACCGGCGCCAGCGGATCAATTTTTCTCAAACACTTTCTACTTGCCGTCGAACGCGATCCTCGGGTAAAGACCGTAAACTTCATCGCCTCCGACAGCGGCCTGCGCGTCATGGCCGAAGAACTTGGTCTCGAAGGCCGCTCCGATCTCCTACATCAAATCATCGGCGCGCCCTCGGTGAAGATTCAGCAGCAGTCGAACAGCGACATCGGAGCGAACGTGGCCAGCGGGTCATATCCCTCCGATGCGATGGTCGTCATTCCGTGCAGCATGGGCACCCTCGGTCGCATTGCCAACGGCACCGCCTCACGCCTGCTCGAGCGCGCCGCCGATGTCACTCTCAAAGAGCGCCGGCCTCTCGTCCTATGCATCCGCGAGACGCCGCTCAACAAAATTCACTTGCGCAACATGTCGCTCGCCGCCGACGCCGGCGCGACCATCTTTCCGCTCATCCCAACCTTCTATAACCACCCGTCCACTCTCGAGGCCATGGCGCAGGAATTCGCCAACCGCGTCCTCGCGCATTTAGGACTGCCCCAAGAAAATGCGTACCGATGGAAAGGGTGAGTCCAGCTGCCGGTGCTTCTTAAAGTCTAGGGAACGGGCAGTAACGAAGGTAGGTATCAGGCGGGCATGTACTGCGAGTGCCAGCGATTTTTGACGCGCAGTTTTACGGGCTAGACTTGGCGGCCGTACTTTAGCCGCGACGTGTGGAGATCACGGATCGACTCCATACTTCGCAGTTGCAAGGCTTAGGCACGGATCCCGTTCTAAGTTCAGTGATTGAGGTCGGCGTTGAAACGGCTAATTTCAGGACTGGTGGGGTTCATACTGCTTCTAGTTAGCTCCTACACGATGCTTTTGGCGCTGCTGTGGAATGATCTAATCGGCATCGGAATACGACAGTTCGGGTTTTTCCAGGAGTTGGGCCTCATTACGGGCTCGATTGCACTTCTGGTATTTGCCTTCCGATTCGTCCGTTTTGCTGTTCGAGGGCTCCGTCGCGCGGTTGCGAACTGAGACCCGTCCTGTTGATTCCCGCGGTACACCACCTCAGTGCCGTTGACGCAGCCCTCTCTTTTTTTGTACTCTGCGCTTACACCGGAAAGGAGGTGGTCGGATGATAAGTTCTGATTCACATAGTAGAAATACCAGACCAGGTGAGGTGGCTGAGTCTTAGGGCGGTTGCTCTAAGCGGAGTTCTCGAGGAACCTTTGGTCGGGGAAATCGAGGACAATCTCTCGCAAACAATCCGTGAGTTTGGATGATTGCGTAAATCTGATCCGCCGGACACAAGCTGTGTCCGGCACCGGAACGGCCAGGGTTCCCGGCGCGCGCGCTTTTCGCGTGGCGGGATGGTCAAGCGAGGGGCCACGAGAGTGACCACCTCAGTCAATCCCAAACAGTCCACCGGGCAGCCCGCAGGCTGAAAAGCCTGCGGGCTGTTCTCATTTCAGGTGCCAGGTAACAGGTTTCAGGAAAAGCAAATAATTCAACTGGCACCTTGCCGCCAAGATTCCTCACCTCACGGTCGCGAAGCCTGCGTGCCCTACGGCGTCCCAATCGCATCGAGTATCGCGTCATTGATCGCATACGCAGTCCCATCCGCCCCAATCAACGTCGGCGTATAAGCTTCGCCAATGCCGCTCGAGAGCTTGATCTTTTGCGTCAGCGAGTTGGACGGCAGATCCCACCGGTACAGATTGCCATCCTCACTGTTGACCAGGATCGAATCAGTGAACGGATCCACCGCCGCGGTGTTGATACACCATTCATAAACCGCATTCGGATAGCCGGCTTGAGGGTCGGGCGTTGGCCCCAGAATGGTAATCACTTCCTTCATGACCAGCACGCTCGGAATGATCGGATCGTTCTCCGTCGCATTCGGGTCGAGTACGGCGACCCGATTCTCGCCGTTGCCGCTCCCAACGCCTACATAATTGTTGTACTTCGTCATCAGCAGGTAACTCGACGTGCCCTTATACTCCGGCACCAGCGAGGCGGGCACGATCGACGCCGTGTCGTCCCAGCCAAAGCTCCCCGGAGTCTTGGTCTCCGAAAGATCGCTATTGAAGTGCAGCAGCCAGCCGCGGTCGTTGTGATCAGGAAAAGGATTTTCCAGCACGCCGAAATAAACATCGCCATCCGGCCCCACGGTCGGAGTAGCCGAACTACAATCGCAAAGCCATGCGTCCAATCCCGACGACGGATCAGTCAAAAGCACGCTCCGTATCGGCGCAAGCGTCGTGCTATTCAGAACCGCAATGTATCCATAGCTTTCGTTATCCACAACAACATACAAAAGGCTGCCATCGGGTGAGAGCGCCGGCGCTGCGCTGATCGCCGCCTGCGTCACCGTCGAATCTCCGCTGATTGTCGCGGCCGAAATCCACGTTCCCGTCCCGTCAGCCGCCACCCGTGCAATGCCGCCTTGCAGATTCAGCGGCGTCGACCCAAGCACAATAAATCCAAAATAAAGATTGCCACTGGCATCGGTCGTAAGTGGAGTGTCAATCTGCACGTTCTCCTTGTAAGCCGTCGGATTCTTCCGATAATTCTTTACGCCATAAAAATACAGCCGCGTCACCGTCCCCTTGACCTCATCGGGATTCTGCCGCACCAGCACGCTCCCCGCAATGTCTGGTACAAAAAGCTGATTCCCCGAAATCGTTGGCCCCAGCCCAGGTATAAAATCCGCCTCCGGAGCCTGCCAGGCCGTGCCCAGCGTATACATCCGTTTCCCGGTGGCGCCGTTGAGAGCTTCGACGCGGAAGCTATTCGCGCCCGTCTTCACCGGCACAATCACCGTGTTCGCCGCCGTGACCAGCGGCGAGCCGTAGTGTATGAAAATCTCCCCCTCCGGCGGATGCAGGTCCACCGGCACATGCCAGTGAATCGCGTCCAGCGCTTGCGATTGCACCGTCGAGAGCGCCGTGTGTTGTTCATCATGCGAGTGCGTCAGCCACGCGCCCGTTTGCGCAGAGGCGCTCGCGACGAGCATGCTGGCGCACACGCCGAAACAAACTGCAAAACAAATTGCCGAAAGTATCCCGCGAACCTGCGCAGCTTTTTTCATTTGTTTTCATCCTTCTCGCTTGAATGGGGCGTGGGACGCGGTGATCCATCCCACTGCGGGCAACAGCGTAGCAGTCTACTCTCTTCGAGTTGTCAATAGGAGGTAAAAACCAACGGAGGCGAAAAGAGATGTTATGTCTAGCCAATCCGCAACCTACCGCAGCACGCAAATCTCATTCCTGCTCCGCCGGAGCGAAAAAGACCAGGCCTTCCAACTCTTCCTGAATATCGTAAAAGCGATGCCCCAGCTGAGCCTCAACAAAAATCACCGAGCCCGCGCGCACCTCACAATGTTCCGATCCCATCTGCATCCGCGCAACTCCGCGCACGACGTAATACATCTCATCTTCGCGGTGGGGTTTCTGCGGATCAGTTCCTCCTTTGGGCAAAACGTAAACGCCCGCGCTCATCGCCGGAATGCGCAGAAATTCAAAGTAAGATTTGTTTTTTCCGGCGCGTTGACGTGAAAGATCGTCGATGTGAAATAGCTGGGGCATACTGAGAACAGGGAACTGAGAACTGAAACTGCGCACTACCCAATCGCGCCGCGAAAAAAAATATCCGTATACTGCTGCACGATCGCCTCTCCAGTCAGCGGCCCGTCCGGCTTATACCACTGGTAAATCCAATTAATCATTCCCACCAGCGCCAGCGCGGCGGCGCGCGGCGTCACCGTTGACGCCGGATTGCGCTTGCGCTGCACATCGGCGATCAGGTGCTCGACAAAGTGCAGATAATCTTTCTTGCGCGCATTGATCTTGCGCCGCAGCGCCGGTGGCAGCGGATGGTTCTCATGCAGCATCACCGTAATCTCGCGATCCTCAGGACTGAGCACAACCTCGATATGCAGCCGGATCAGCGTCCGCAGCCGCTCCTCAGTTACGTCGACACGGGTCACGTCGACGCGGCCTGCGATGGCGCTCACTCCCCCTCCATCGATGCGTCGCACCACGTTGATCACCCGACCCTCGGTGATATCCATCGCATGCGACATGATGTGAAACAGGATTTCGTCCTTCGACTGAAAGTGATGATAGAGGCCGCCCTTGGAAAGCTTGAGCGCGGCCGCCACATCGTTCATCGAAGTCGCATCGTATCCCTGCTGTTGAAACAGTCGAGCCGCCGTGCGCAGGATTTCCTGCCGAGGCTCGAGGCGGGGTTCGTGACGAGAATCAATCGTAGCTTCGCGAAGCATCACACAGATGGTATCGCGGAACCGGCTTTTCGCTCCACTAGCGTGGCCTCACGGGATGCGTGGTCGGCGTGCATTCCTCCGCTTAGCTCGCGATAGGTTGCCACGGTTGGCCATGCCCGCCGCCAGTCCGCGATCAATCGCCGTAACGGTGCGAACTAGTTCAGGAGATGAGTCGGCTCCCGCGCTAAGTCGCAGAACTCTGCCCCCGATCTCTTTCGTGCCGATCCCAGGAACACTCCGAAGCTGAGTTTCCAGCGCCGGATGCCGCTGCAGAACGTGCCGCACGAGCGCCGCCTGCGTCTGCCCGTCATGGAACCTCCCGGCCTCCAGATAATCAAAGCGGACTTTCTGCAATTCTTCTTTGTGCTCGAAACTCCGAGAGCCAGGAGCGCCGCACTGCAACCGCTCAATCCGCGAACACGCGCGTTCGACCACGCGCGACAGCTCGCGACCGAAGTCCGGCGAGCGATCTTGGCGCAGTCGCTGCCTTGCCTTTTCCGCCGAAAACCACGTTGGCTTGCGATTCGCCTCTTGCGGCGCCTCCCGCCGAATCACTTCGCAAAGATATGCTGTGACACCTGGCTCGGAAACAGCCGCGTTTGGCGCGCTGCGGTAATAGCGCGCGAACGGCACCTCCTCGATCCGTCCATGCACGCCTGCTTCTTCAAAGGCCTCGAGAGCAGCCGACTGGGCGCGCGTGTGTCTCGGTTCGAGGCCGCCTTTAGGAAAAATCCAGCGTCCGCCACGCGTCTGCACCAACAAAAACTCAATACCGCAGCGCCCGATCCGATAACAAACCGCAGCGACCTGCTGCCGTGGTTTCCGCTGCCGCGGCGCCCGCAAGACTTTCGTCGATGAACCCGACCCCATGACATCAGAGTGCGCGATGCCCTCCACTTCTGCCTAGAGCAAACCTTGGTTCACGCAAGTCGGTTCCCGATACCCGCCAGGAATCCTTCTGCGTACTTGTGCCGACGCCATCGCCTCCGAGAAAGTAGTCGTGCGGCACGTGCCCTCGGACGTCGCCTGGTTTGTATCAGGGCATCGCTTTAGCGACGCCCTACATCGCTGAATGTTAATGCCCCTTCAGGGGCTGCCGAACGGTGAAACGGAGCCGAAACTGTTGGACAGCTGGTATTGCCTTCGTTGCAGTCGCGAGCTCGAAGCCGGGCAAAAATCCGTCGCTGTCTACCTCTTCGCTCAGACGGTCGGCGTGAGGCCTCGCCAGAAATCCGCCGCGCAACGCATCTGCTTCTGTCCCCAGTGCTCGGTGTCGCTGGCCATGGGCCCCGCGCCCGAAGGCGCGCTGAATCTCGCCGCTTGGCAAATGATTCGCGACATCGTAGGCGCCGACCCCGCACTTACCGAAGCCGCTTGGGAGAGCCTGCATGGAGTGGAAGAAGGCTTGCTGCCTGCCACGGGAACCAACGGCAGCGCGCATCCGGCGCGCGCTGGAGCCTACTTCGAGTTTTGACACCAGCGCGCGATTCGAGGTGCTTTACCGCGCGTCGACGAATGCCAGGTTGACAGCGCCACTCGACCTGCGTAGCATTTCTGAAACCGACTGATCGGTCGGTTTCTGGCCTCAAAGCAAGGTTTCTTCATAGCAGTCCAGCACAATTAACATTTGGTTATTAACCGAGTCATTAGCTCAAACAAGGAGTTTTCGTGGCCACAGTCTTCTACCAAAACGATGCCAATCCTGCCGCGTTGCAGGACAAAACGATTGCCGTGTTCGGCTATGGGTCGCAAGGGCACGCACAAGCGCAAAATCTGCGCGACAGCGGATACAACGTCATCATCGGACTCGACCCCGAGCGTGGCTCAGCCAAGCAGGCGCGCGCCGACGGCATGACAGTCGTTGCTCCAGCCGAAGCCGCCAAGCGCGCCGACTGGATTCAGATTCTCACGCCCGACGAAACTCAGGCAGAATTCTACGAATCGTCGATCAAGCCGCATCTGCGCAAAGGCAAGATCCTCGGTTTCTCGCACGGCTTCTCGATTCACTTCAAAACTATCAAGCCGCCAAAAGATGTCGACGTGGTTATGATCGCGCCGAAAAGTCCGGGCCATTTGCTGCGCCGCGTCTATTCGCAAGGCGGAGGCGTGCCTTCGCTGCTCGCCATACATCAGGATGCCAGCGGCCGCGCGCACGAATTCGCTCTCAGCTACGCGCATGGCATCGGATCAACCCGCGCCGGCGTCTTGCAGACGACATTCAAGGAAGAAACCGAAAGCGATCTCTTCGGCGAACAAGCCGTCCTCTGCGGCGGCCTCACTTCGCTAATGCAAAAAGGTTTTGAGACGCTAGTCGCCGCTGGTTACGCTCCCGAGATCGCTTACTTCGAGTGCGTGCATGAGATGAAGCTGATCGTCGACCTGATCTATGAAGGCGGCTTGAGCCGCATGCGTTACTCGATTTCGAACACCGCCGAATACGGCGATCTCACCCGCGGCGAAATGGTCGTCGGAGACGACACGCGCAAGGCAATGAAGAAAGTTTTGAAACAAATCCAGAGCGGCAAATTCGCCGAAGAGTGGATCAAAGAAAATAAAAAAGGCGGCAAAAATTTCGCCAAACTGCGCGAAGCAGCTAAGCAGCATCCGATTGAGAAGGTAGGCGAACAACTGCGCGCGATGATGTCTTGGCTACCGACCGAAAAGAAGAAGAGCACTGAAGCGGCGAAGCCCCCAGGACCGAAAGTTGTGAATGCCTAGAGGGGTCGGGTCATCTGGCCATCGAGTGATGGGGCCATCGAAAATCAAAGGCACTTGAACTTAGATGACCCGTTGACCCGATCGCCCGATGACCCGATTTCTGCATTGGGCTACACTGTCCGCATCATTCCCATGACCGACCTCAAACATCGCAGTCGCTACATCACGGACGGGCGCGACCAGGCTCCAGCGCGCGCCATGTATAAAGCCATCGGCTTCACTGACGCTGACCTGGCGAAGCCTCTGATCGCCGTCGCCAATACCTGGATCGAAACCATGCCTTGCAACTTTCACCTGCGGCGCCTTTCCGCCAAGGTGAAGGAAGGCATCCGCGCCGCCGGCGGCACGCCCATGGAGTTCAACACCATCGCCATCTCCGATGGCGAGACCATGGGCACCGAAGGCATGAAAGCTTCGCTCGTGAGCCGCGAGGTGATTGCCGACTCGATCGAGCTCGTCTGCCGCGGACAACTCTTCGACGCCGCGGTATGTATCGTAGGTTGCGACAAGACGATCCCAGCCGCAGCGATGGCGCTCGCACGCATGAATCTGCCTGGCCTCGTGCTTTACGGGGGAACGATCGCCGCCGGCAAGTATCAGGGTAAAGACGTAACCATTCAAGACGTGTTCGAAGCGGTAGGCGCGAATGCCGCCGGCAAGATTAGCGACGCCGATCTGCTGGCCATCGAGAACGTGGCGTGTCCCGGAGCCGGTGCGTGCGGCGGCCAGTACACCGCGAATACCATGTCGACGGTGATGGAGTTGATCGGCCTCTCGCCAATGGGCTTCAACGGCATTCCCGCGATGGACCCGCGCAAGGACGAAGTTGCCCTCCGCTGCGGTGAAACAGTGATGAACGTTCTGAAAAATAATATTCGTCCGAGCGACATTCTCACTCACGCCGCGTTCGAGAACGCGATCGCAGGCGTAGCCACGACCGGTGGCTCAACCAATGCCGTCCTGCACCTCTTAGCGATCTCGCGTGAAATGGGCCTGCCGCTCGACATCGATGACTTCCAGCGCGTCAGCGAACGCACGCCTCTGCTGGCTGATCTCAAGCCCGCTGGAAAATATGTGGCTGCCGATGTCGACGCAGCCGGAGGCATTCCTTTAATCGCCAAGCGTCTGCTCGAAGGCAAATACGTCAATGGCTCGACGATGACCGTGACTGGCAAGACATTTGCCGAAGAGGCGAGCGAAGCGAAAGAAACGGCTGGACAGATGGTGATCGCTCCATTGAGCAAGCCGTTGAAGTTGACGGGCGGACTTGTCATCTTGAAAGGCAACCTCGCCCCCGGCGGCGGCGTGGTAAAGATGAGCGGGCACGAGCGCAGTTCGCAAACCGGCCCGGCGCGCGTCTTCGATTCCGAAGAAGCCGCGATGCAGGCCGTAACCAGCAAGCAGATCAAAGCAGGAGACGTGGTCGTGATCCGCTATGAAGGGCCAAAGGGCGGGCCGGGGATGCGCGAGATGCTGAGCGTGACCGCGGCCATCGTCGGCGAAGGCTTAGGTGAGAGCGTGGCGCTGATCACCGATGGGCGCTTCAGCGGCGCGACGCGGGGCTTGATGGTGGGCCACGTTGCTCCGGAAGCAGCGCTGGGCGGTCCAATCGCTGCTATCCGCGAAGGCGACAAGATCACCATCGACACGAAGGCCAGAAAGCTCGAACTGGAAATTTCCGACGCCGAGATCACGCGGCGTATGGCGGAGTGGAAAGCTCCGGCTCCCCGCTACAAGACCGGCGTCTTCGCCAAGTACGCAGCCCTGGTGCGGTCGGCGTCCGAAGGCGCGATCACCTCCCCGAGAAGCACGTAGGGACCCGCTCTGCGCGCAGTTTATCTGGTCCAGTCCGGCGGATAGGCGAACATTTTGCGATAATGTTCCACGTGGAACATTTGTACTACTAATATTGTACGTATATTTATATACATATACTGCCCCTTCAGTCCTGTTCTGCCCATGAAAACAAGGTGTTACAACCGTAATCGGTTTAGCAAACCCTTTCCTGTTTTCTTATGCCGGTTTATGCAAAGCTTTAAGAACAGGTGGGAGCGACACGATCTTTAGCTTTAGCTTTGGCTTCGCGTTTAATGAATGCTCATGCCGGGGAGTGAAAAACACAGTGCTACTTGCAATCTTCATTGGGTTGGTGGTTGTGCTGATGGGCTGGAATATTTTACGAATGCACGGCTTCGACAGTGACTATATCTACTCTGGTTATTTTTCGGGCCAGCGCTACGAATGTGTTGTGGGTGGCCTTAGTTCGGAACATGGGACACTGTGTTTTGTTGGTGCTGATGAACAAGGGCTTTACCTTTTACCTCATCCTAAGCCTGCTTTCTCGTGGTGGAATCAGCGTCAGCGTCGAGTTCTTAAAAAAAGCTTCTTGATTCCCTGGCGGGATATTAACTGCCGTTCAGGAAGAGTGCTGCTCAAAAATTGTATTTGGTTTGACCTTGCTCCAAGAAAAATCTATTTGTACGTTCCTCAAGATATCGGCGAAAAACTACTGATGGATGCTCGACTTGCCATCCCAGCCCGAACTTAGCAGAGCGGACAAATACAGTTATGCGTTCAAGCACGGCATCCCGCCGTTTTGCGGCTGGCTTAGCGCATGGCCATTGCCGGAAGGTCCGGCCCACCTTCTGCATCTATTTCGTCGCTCCCATACGAGCCGCCAGACGCGACAACGGTTGGCCATGGCGCGCTCCTTGCTCGAATGCCGCTGACGTGGGTATCGTTACGAAGTGAAATTTGCGCGATGCAGTGGCATCTTGCTGCACTTGACTTCCCTACCTGGTCGCTTCGGCATCGGAGATTTCGGTCAGTGCGCGTATGAATTTGCCGATTTCCTCGTTGCTGCTGGGCAGAAGTTATGGCAGGTGTTGCCGCTAAATCCCACGGGTTACGGCGATTCTCCGTATCAGTGCTTTTCGGCCTTTGCCGGGAATCCGATATTGCTCAGTCTCGAGCGATTGCGAAACCAGGGTTTGCTCGAAGAATCGGACCTCGACCGCGCTCATGCGCCATTCCCTGAAGATTCTGTTGACTATGGGCCAGTGATCGAATTCAAGATGGCGGCTCTGCGGCGTGCGGCACAGGTTTTTTTCGCCGACGGGTCGCGCGCTGATGGTGCGGCTTTCGATGGTTTTTGTGAGAGTGCTGGTTCATGGCTCGACGACTACGCGCTTTTCATGGCTTGCAAAGATGCGCATGGAGGCCACGTATGGCCTTCGTGGGAGCCGCAGATCCGCAGGCATGAAGCGCGGGCGATAAGGGAATGGTCAAGAAAACTCGCTCCGGAGATCAAAGCTTACAAGTATTGGCAGTTTGAATTTTTCCAGCAGTGGGAACGCCTGAAGGATTATTGTCAGCAGCGCGGAATAAAATTCATGGGCGACATTCCAATCTATGTTGCCCATGATAGTGCGGACGTTTGGGCGAATCCGGACTTGTTTTTTCTCGACGAGCGGGGCATGCCTACGATGGTCTCTGGTGTGCCGCCCGATTATTTCAGCGCTACGGGACAGCTTTGGGGGAATCCGATTTATCGCTGGGAGTTGCTCGCGGCCAATGGATACCGGTGGTGGATCAAGCGCTTTCGCGCTTCGCTCACGCTTTTCGATATAGTTCGGCTCGATCATTTTCGCGGTTTTGAATCTTATTGGGAGGTCCCGGCGGGCGAAACGACCGCCATTCACGGTCGCTGGGTCAAAGGGCCGGGAGCGGATCTTCTGTCGGCGCTGCAAAATGCATTTGGCGAACTGCCGATCGTGGCGGAGAATCTGGGCGTGATTACTCCGCCGGTAGAGAAATTGCGGCAACAGTTCGGCCTGCCAGGAATGAGCCTTTTGCAATTTGCGTTTGGTACTGATCCACAGGGTCCATCGTTTCGCCCGCATAATTACGGTCACGATCTGGTTGCTTATACCGGCGGGCATGACAACGACACGACGGTGGGATGGTGGAAGAGTTCGGGGGTGGGCGACAGCACACGCACTCCGGAGGATGTTCATAATGAGCACGAATTTGCGCGCGCATATCTTAATTTCGAGGATGATTCCGAGATTAACTGGGTAATGATCCGGGCAGTGCTGTCGTCGGTCGCTGATGTGGCCATCGTTCCTTTACAGGATGTGCTTGGGCTGGGCAGTGAGGCACGCATGAATCTTCCGGGCAAGGTCAGCGGAAACTGGAAATGGCGTTACCGTCCGGGAGCATTAAGCGGTGAATTGAGCGCGCGGCTGAGATCGCTGATCACACTGTACGATCGGTAGGAAGAACCATCGAATGCCGACAAAAAGTCGTTGCACATAAGTTGGCCAGAGAATTTATGGACAAGCCGCCACGAACCTTTTGGCAGATCTGGAACATGAGTTTCGGCTTTCTCGGCATACAGTTTGGCTGGGGATTGCAGATGGCGAACATGAGCGCGATCTATGAATACCTGGGAGCGCGAGCCGATCAGATTCCGATTTTGTGGCTGGCCGCGCCGCTTACTGGATTAATCGTGCAGCCGATTATTGGGCACGCCAGCGATCGCACTTGGGGAAGGCTGGGACGGCGGCGTCCTTACTTTCTCGCGGGCGCGATTCTGAGTTCGATGGCGCTGATTTTGATGCCGCGTAGTTCAGCGTTGTGGATGGCGGCAGGACTGCTGTGGGTGCTTGATGCTTGCATCAACATCAGCATGGAGCCGTTTCGCGCGTTCGTCGCAGACCTATTGCCGGAGTTTCAGCGCACTCAAGGCTTCGCGATGCAGAGTCTTTTTATCGGACTTGGGGCGGTGATTGCCTCGGCGTTGCCGTATTTGCTCACAAATGTCTTCCATGTGGCCGGAACGACTCCGGCGGACACCATACCTTTAGCCGTGCGTCTTTCTTTTTACATCGGGGCGGCGGCATTCTTGGGCGCGGTGCTGTGGACGATTGTTACGACGAAGGAGTATCCGCCGGAGAATCTGGCGGAGTTTCAGAAAGAGAAGAGCAGGCACGCGGGTCTGGCAAGCAGCGCGAGAGAGATTATTGCGTCGATCCGCGAAATGCCGCGCACCATGCGGCAGCTGGCGTGGGTGCAAATCTGTACCTGGCTGGGACTGTTCTGCATGTGGCTGTATTTTCCGGTGGCAGTGGCGCGCAATGTGTTTGGAGCCGCTGCTACGAGTTCCCTTTCGTATGCGACGGGGGTGGAGTGGGCGGGGGTTTGCTTTGGAACGTATTCACTGGTTTGTTTCGGGTTTTCTTTTTTGCTGCCTGAGCTCTCACAACGATATGGGCGGAAGGCGACGCACACCTTCTGTCTGCTGTGCGGCGGGGCGGGGCTGCTTTCGGTGGCGGTGATTCATAACAGATTTTTGTTGCTGTTTTCGATGGCCGGAGTGGGAATCGCGTGGGCCAGCACGCTCTCGATGCCGTATGCGATTCTGGCGGGATCGCTGCCTCATGGAAAAACGGGAGTCTACATGGGAATCTTTAATTTTTTTATCGTGATTCCGGAGATCACGGCGTCGCTCGGATTTGGCTGGGTAATGGGGCATTTGCTGAATAACAATCGGATTGCGGCGGTGGTGGCAGGAGGGATCTTCTTCATTTTGGCGGCATTGCTGACGCAGCGAGTGGAAGATCTTTATGATCTGCGGCGGACGAGCGGGGCGCTTCCGGGCAATACTGTGGCGGCAAAGTCTTGAGCGCGTTCATTTGTCGTTAGTCGTTCGGTAAGGCTTGGCAGTCGCTATTTGCTAGCGACTAACGACTATCGACTCATTGTGAACCCTATCGCGCACGCACGGCTACGAGTTCTGTTGCTACCGGCACTCCACGCGCAATCTTCACTCGGACGAGGGCTTCGAACGGCCTGATGGGACCTCCATTCGCACCCGGAATTTCGTGCAGCAGTTTTTCCAGCGACTCTTGGCGGCAGACAAATTCCACGGCGCCCTGAGTGCCGAATGTAGTTGTTCCAGCCAAAATCATGACGAACCGGCCCGCTCCCACTCCAGGCACTAATCCGATAACCGAATAATCTTCCGTCAGAGGCGCATCGGATGGGCTCGCGAGGTATGCGCTCGCTTCTCCAGGCTTCGGATGCCGATCGACGATCGAAAGATCACCCTGACGGGGACCGGATGGCACGCGCTGAAAAACGAACTCCTGCATGTTGGGAATATCTTGCAGCGAGAGATTTTCTGATGGCGAACCGACAAAGATCAGGTTGTTGTTCTTCACATCGTCGAGGGTGAAGAGGCTGCCGCGCTTTACCAGGAGCCGTCGTCCTAGCGCTCCGAAGGCATCATCAAGAGCATGGATCGCCAGCACTTCTCCTACTCCGGTGTAGTGGTCATAAACTGCGCTTTTCGAGTCCTGGCGCGAGTTGTAGTACCGCATTCCCGTCTCGGGCCTTCCAACAAAAGCTGCATTGCTGTAGATCACCCATGGCTCTTCTACTGAGGCCGTAAACGGTCGCCAAAACGTTGCGAGTGGGCCAGCCGTCGGCGACGGGTTAACAACCGCCAATGTTGGTACGGCTGACTTGCGATTCCACAGCATGACCACCAGAACTGTCAACGTGACCAACAGCGCGACCAGCAGAGCGACCAGTGCAATACGCCAGCCTCTGGGCACAACTTCGACCATGACGCTTCGTGGTAGTTCCGGAGTGGGCGCGACTGGCGGTTGCTGCGGAGGATCAGGTGGCTTCGGCTCGAAGGTGAGGTGATAGCTGCCTTTGGGAATTTTGACGACAAGGGAGTCGGCCGCACCTTCGCTCGCGTAATACTCGGCGAGCTTCATGCGGAGACGTCCAGCTTGGACGCGAATCGTTGAATCGGATTGCGGATCGAAGTCAGGGGGCCGACCGTAGACTTCGGTAGCAATCTGATATTCCTTCAAAGGCGCGTCGGGGTGTTCGAGGGCTTGTTTTGCCAGATATTGCAGGAGTTTGCAAAGCGATTCCGAGCCGCGCAGGCTATGACTTTTAATAATGTTATCTATTTGTTGGAAGAGCTGTTCAGGAGCAGCGGCGAGAGTGCGAGTAACAGACATTTAACACGAATGTAACAGCGTTAGTATCCGCGTGCGATTTCAGCATTTTAACTCAGTAACGGTTTAAAGACCTAGTGAAACGTCCGCGGCGAAACGCTTTGCTCTAGAACTTGCAGGTTCTTGTATACGGTAGTCGAAAGTGTGTGGTTCCAAACTCCCAACGTTCCCGAGGATGCCCTCGAAGGCATTCTCGCAATTGGAGGAATTGTGAAAAATAGATTCTCTCTGGCTCTCATTCTCGTGTTGTGCCTGACCGGACTGGCTGTGGCACAAACCGACACTGCCCGCCTCATCGGAACCATCACAGATGCTAGCGGCGCAGTCATACCGAATGCGACCGTTACCGTCACCAATACAGCGACGGGCCGGGCCGTGACGACGCAGACCGGGGGCGCTGGCGAATACACGGTGAACGCGCTGACCGCAGGAAGGTACCACGTTAATGTGACGGCGCAAGGATTCAAGAGTGCGAGCGCTGATTTTACTCTGCAAGTTTCGCAGGTCCAGGAGATCAGTCTGAAGCTGCAAACCGGCGAGGCCACGACCACGGTCGACGTGACGAGCGCCGTTCCGTTGGTCGATACAGCTACATCGAGCACGGGCGAAGTGATCCAGGGACGGCAGGTGACGGAGCTTCCGCTGAATGGTCGCAACTTCACGCAGCTGGCGCTTCTGACTCCGGGGGTGACGCGAGGCGCATATGGCGACATCGCTTCGGGCGGCAGTTCGGGAACGAACGCTGAGACCTTCCGCAATTCCGAGACGGGCGGCGCGGCGCTATCGGCGAACGGCTTGCGCCCGCAAGCAGACAATTTCATTCTTGACGGCGTCGACAACAACGATGCCTTCGTAAACGGCATCATTTTCTTTCCGCCAGCGGAAGCGATTCAAGAATTTCGCGTGAATACCAGCGTAGCGCCTGCCGAGTATGGTAAGGGCGGCGGCGCGATCATTCAGACGAGCATCAAGTCGGGCACGAACGCGCTGCACGGGTCGGCCTTCCTCTTCCGCCGCAGCGGCTTTGCTGACGCAGAGCCCTATGGCGGAACCGGCCCGATTCAGTTCCGGCAGGCGCAGTTTGGCGGCACGCTCGGTGGTGCGATCTGGAAGAACAAGTTGTTTGCTTTTGGTGATTACCAGGGGCGCCGGCAGATCCAACCGAACGGCGTTGAGCATGACACCGTTCCCACCGACCGGATGAAGGGTACGTTTTCGGGGGAGTCGGGGATTTCGGATTTTTCCGAGTTGCTAGGATTAACTACTCCCAGCGTTCCGTTTTGCGCGTATTCTCCCACTTCGCCTACATATAACCCAGCCTATTTCAATGGGCTGAGTTCAAACGGGACCCCCATCTCGTTAGGCTTTATCTTCAATCCCATCACTTGTGCTCCGTTCGGGTGGAACGGCGCAACCGCAACCAACGTCATTGCCAATCCGAACCCAGTTGGCTTGAAGTATCTACAGACCTTCCCCGAGCCGAACACTGCTCCGACAGCGGGTACCTTAATCAACAACTACACGACTGATCGCCAGCAGATTCGCGATTTCAACGATTTCGATATTCGGGTCGACTTTAATGCCACGCAAAAAGACCAGATTTTCTTCCGTTACAGCTATGGACAAGATAATTTCACGGTCACGAACAGTCTCGGACCAAACGATCCGTCAGGTTTCGGATCGGGCGACAACATCAACCATCCGCGCGGAATTGCGGCAGGATACACGCGAACCATCACTACGAATATGGTGAACGAATTCCGCTTCGGATATCTAAGTTCGGTTTACGGCTACAATCCGCCGGATATCAACGAGAGGCTTGGTGCGGCTGTCGGAATTCCCGGAGCGAATCCAACCCCGTTGTTGGGAGGCCAGGTTCTGATCGGAGGCAGTGCACAAGAGATTACCTATCAGGGCGACGGCGGTCCTTATAACGTCGACCAGAAGCTCTACCAGTTTGAGGACGCGCTCTCTTATGTGCATGGCCGCCATGTCTTCAAGTTTGGAACTTCAGTTGGGCAGAGGCGGTTGGGCTACGTGCAGGGCAACGATGCCAAGGGATCGTTCATTCTTGGCGGCAACACCTATCCTGGCACGGGAAGATTCACGGGTTACGAGGCCTCAGAGATTGTGGCGGGCTTCCCGGACTATGAGGTTGGTCAATTCAATGGCTTGTATGAGACCCACAGCTGGGAAACTGGTTACTTTGCGCAAGACGACTGGCGGGTGAATAACCGACTGACGCTGAATCTTGGCATCCGCTACGATTACTACACTTGGCCTTACGAGATCAACAACCTGCTCTCCAACTGGGTTGGGAATAACCCGAACGACGCGGGCAGCGGAATTCTGATTACTCCCGGCAGTTCCGGGGCGGCCGGACTGCCGAGAAGCCTGATTAATAATGACAAGACGAATTGGGCGCCGCGCATCGGGTTTGCCTATGATCTCTTCGGAACTGGTAGCACCGTGCTCCGCGGAGGATATGGGATCTTCTACTACCTTGATCGCGGTGGTGTTGGCGAGCAATTGAGCAACAATCCCGATTTCAACGGGACCTCCAGCTATGAGGCTTGCCCGGGTGCGAACAATAATTGTTCTACCCAAAGTCCAAACGGCTATCGCATTACGCTGAGTGGACAGATCCCGAATGGCCCTCCCTATACTCCTATCAATAACGATTGGACCCAAGCCACGGCTGCACTCCCCCCCGCTGTGAGCACGGTCAACGTCAACGATCCCACGAATGTAAACGTGATTTACTGGCCCACCAACAGTAAGAACTCACGCGTGCAGCAATGGAACGTCCAACTCGAGCGGCAAGTGGGAACGAATATGGTTCTTGACGTTGCTTACGTCGGCACCAAGATGAACAACCTGGCAACGGCCTTCAACGCGAACGCAGTGCAGCTTGCCCAGTTTCAAGTTGACACTAATAATCAGCGCTGGTACAAGCTGAACGGGGCCGTCAACGAATACGGTTTTATCGGGAGCGGAACTTACAACGGGTTGCAGGCCAGCTTCAATCGGCGCTTGAGCAGAGGGCTGCTCTTCACCACCGCTTACACCTGGTCGCACACCATCGATAACTCGGATGGCGCTTTTAGCCCCATCAGCAGCACAAATCCACTTTTCGTGGATGGCAATGGGAACGCGCTGCTGGCACTGAACAAAGGAAATGCGAATCAGGATATTCGCAACAACTTCGTGTTCGGGTCTCTCTACGAACTTCCTTTCGGTAGGGGAAAGCAGTTTGGCGCTGACTGGGCGCCGGCCGTCGATTACCTTATCGGCGGGTGGCAGTGGAACAACATCGTGACCTTGCAGACTGGTACTCCATTTGATCTCAACTACACCACCAACTCACCGCAAGACCGTCCGGACATTACTGGTCCCATTTCGGTCAGTATTGACCACGCCACCGGGCAAGGCATAGTTAGCGGGGCCTTTTCCCCGCCCCCAATAGTCAACGGCGACTTTGAGCGTCCTGGAAATTTGGGGCGGAACGCCCTCTTCGGCCCTGGGTTCCATGACTGGGATACGGGCATGATGAAGGACTTCAATTTGCCGGAACGCTTCAAGCTGGAGTTCCGCGCTGACGTTTTTAATCTGCTGAACCATCCTCAGTTCCAGAACGGCAGTTTCCAGCAGAGCCTGAATCAAGCGCCGCCGCCCGTAAACGGCATCACAACGACCACAAACCCGGCGGTGACGCGGCTCTCGTCGGAGCGCGAGTTGCAGCTGGCGGTTCGCATTACGTTCTAAGCGGGGCGAAGCGGGGAAGGCGCGATGCTTTCCCTGCTTCGCACAATTCGCTTGGGGCGCGCGGTCGTGAATCGGTTTAGGCTCTGCATCGCTCGCTGGCATACATCCGGATGGTCTGGTTCTTGGTCCTTCAACTGCCATGAAAACTTTACGCAACGTCGCGCTCTCGCTGGTCATGGCATGCCTGCTCACTTTGGCGGGGTGGGCGCAGCCGACTGAAGTTGCCGGTAGCGGAGTTTTACACGCTCCGGTGGTTCACAAGATCGAGCCGCCGAATTGGTGGGTGAACTATACGCCGGAGCTTACGCTGCTGCTTACCGGCGAAAATCTTTTCGGGGCGCGCGTGAAGAGCGCTTCGAAAAGCGTATCGGTTCTCGGGTCCGAGGGATCGGCGAACGGTCACTATCTCTTCGTACGATTGAAGATCTCGTCATTGTCATTACGCCCTGAGATTGTGCAGCTCAGGTTGAACTCCGCCTCGGGCTCGACGTCCATTCAATTGCCACTGCTGCGTCGCGCCGACTCGCGCGGGCGCTTTGAAGGTTTTAATCGCGACGATGTCATCTACCTGATCATGCCCGACCGGTTCGCTGATGGCGATCCCTCGAACGACCAGCCTCCTGGCTCGAGTGGAATTTATGACCGCAGCAATCCTATGGCGTATCACGGCGGCGATTTGCGAGGGGTTCGCGAGCACCTGGATTATCTGCGTGCTCTCGGAGTGAATACTATTTGGCTGACTCCGGTATGGAAGAACACAGACTCTGATTACCACGGCTATCACGTCGTCGACTTTTATGCTCTCGACGAGCACATGGGATCGATGCAGGAATATCAGGCGCTAGTTGCGGATGCTCACCGGCTAGGCATGAAAGTGTTGATCGATTACGTGGTTAATCATACGGGGCCGCATCATCCGTGGGCGAATGATCCACCGACGCCTACGTGGATTCACGGCACGCCGACGCATCATCTGGAGCCGTCTTATAACTTCTCAGGGCTGGTCGATTCGCATGCTTCGGCGCGCGAATATATCAACACGCTCGATGGATGGTTTGCTAATAAGTTGCCGGACTTGAATCCGGACGACCCCAAACTCGCAGTCTATCTAGCGCAGAATGCGATGTGGTGGACGGAGATTGGTGGATTGGACGGATTCCGCCTGGATACGTTTCCGTATTCCACGCGCCGGTTCTGGAGCGGATGGCACGAGCGACTGCATCAGATTTATCCGCGGATGGCTTATCCGCAGGTTATGGACGTGGGCGAAGTGGCCGACCCTGATTCCACCGTCACGTCATTTTTTGAAGGCGGACGGGCGCAATTTGATAGCGTGGATTCCGGCCTGGCGACGGTTTTCGACTTCCCGCTCTGTCATGCCTTGCGCAACGTCGTCATTCAAGGCGCGCCGATGGAGAAGATTGTCGAGGTTCTTCGACACGACGAACTTTATCCGCATCCGGAAACGCTCGTCACTTTCATCGGCAATCACGACGACCGGCGCTTTGTAAGTGAGACGGGAAGTGATCTAACAAAACTCAAAGCCGCATTTTCACTGCTGCTGACTTTGCGTGGGATTCCGCAGATTTATTCTGGTGACGAAATAGGGATGCAAGGCGGTGATGATCCCGACAATCGGCGCGATTTCCCGGGAGGTTTCCCCGGCGATCGGCACAATGCCTTCACGGCGGGCGGCCGCACCGCTGAAGAACAAGATGTATTCGCACACGTGCAGTCACTGTTGGCGTTGCGCAAGAATCATTCTGCCTTGCGCACCGGAAAGCAGTGGAACATCGGCTGGGACAACACCTACTATGCTTTCCTTCGCGATTCGCCGCCCGATAAAGACAAGCTTCTGGTGATTTACAACAACGCACCGAGCACGCGCGAACTCAATATCCCAGTCGACAACACGCCCCTCGAAACCGCACAGCAGTTTCAGCCGGTTTTTGGGGATACGTCTGCGGAGATAGTCAACGGAAAAGTACATCTCTCGTTGCCGGCCCAAAGCCTCGCCATTTTCAGCGTTCGCTAGGGCCACAAATTCCGATAGTAACCGCCCACGCAGTTGTTTGGAGAACTAAACCAGCATACGCCCCTCTGCCATGCAGTTTACTTGGCGTTGCCGTTGAGATCTCTTCGATCCGTACCGTTGAACGGTGAGGAACGGTAAATGGCGTGGGTTTGACAAGGCCAAACGCGCTAGTTGAACGGTGTGACACCAGTGTTATACGGTGGGAACGACAAATGGCGTGGGTTTGAGCGATGTTCAAACGAGAGAGACGACTGTCCAATGTCGCTCCGCGAAGATCAGGAACGGCAAAACGGTGCGATAGTGTGGGGCTGTAACAGGAACAAGGGATGGATCACGCAACCCGTCCTCGATTATCAGATTTTATCTGGCAAGAGTGACTTCGTTCATTTGTGCACTTTCCTTGGTCCGGTTATCCGCGTCTCGGCTTTGTCGCCAAACGAAGTGCGAACTGGTGCTCCAGTTTTTCCTTTAAGGGGCTTATGCAGATGAGAAGCCTGCTGCGCAGATGCGCCAGGCTTTGATTCTCAATTCCTGGTCGAACCCTGCGGCGTCTAGTTAGCTTTCCTTCGATTTCCCATGCCAGTCGCCGTTGCTGGATTCAACGACCGCGAGGTCCGTCAGGAGTTTGCGTTTTCTAAGTTGCAGAACAGCCAGATGCAGCAGTTCGTTGGGCGCGTGGAGGCTTCACGAAATTCGTTGCTGATTCTCTGTTGGCAAGACATTTGCATCCTCCGAATAATTGGATCGCAATTATTCTTTCTGCTTTTTTCGGGCAGTTTGTTTCACACCCCTGCTCCGGCCAGTGTCCGTGAAAGCCGAAAAACTCGATTTCCCCTCGCTTGCGACCGACCCATTCCTGTCGGTCCTCTTCCCACAGCTTTTGTAATTCCTCTCGCGTCATCTTGTCGAGGCGACTCATTCCTGGTGCAGGCTCCGGCCGCTCTGGATGTCGGCCGGTTGCTCGGTAGGTACGGTTTGGGTACTTGCCACTCGATGCCCAGATGCGTGCAGTAGTTGGTCAGATGCGGGCTAAGTGCCTGCGAGACGAGTCGCACATTGAACGGGCTATTTTTTGTTTAGCTCCAGTTGGGTATCCTAACTTCTGCGCGCGGCGATTGCAGCGCCGTCCCGGGCGGCTGTCCTGCGGGCATCGTGCCGCAGCTGAGGGACGAACCGCGCGACCACTCAGGAATCTGCGTTATAATCCACCTCGGCGTCATCGATCTGCGGCCCGGCTTCGGTTCGCCTGACAGGCGGAATCTTGATCCACATTCCCCCATCGGCGCCATTCGTAGACACCGCAAAATTTCAGGCTGCCTCCTGAAGCGCTGCCTGGAAAATGTGTATCACCCGAGGCGCAGATGAGCGACGGTTCTTCGGAGCGGCAATTGGTCACGCGCCTTTTAAAAGATTGGGGCAGCGGGAACAAAGCGGCGCTGGACGAGCTGATGCCGCTCGTCTACCAACAACTTCGCAAGCTGGCGTCAATCTGCTTGAGTTCGGAGCGTCCCGACCACACTCTGCGCGCCACCGCTCTGGTCCATGAGGCGTATCTGCGGTTGGTGGATGCGGACGTGGACTGGCAGGATCGAATCCACTTTTTTGCGGTTTCTGCCCGGCTCTTACGCCGCATCCTCGTCGACCACGCACGATCCCACCACCGGCAGAAACGCGGCGGCGGTGTAGAGACAGTTTCGCTCGACGAGGCGGTTATGATCGGACCCCAAACCGCAGGCGAAATTGTGGCGCTCGATGAGGCTCTGGAGCGTCTGGCGAGTCATGATCGTCGCAAGAGCGAGATCGTCGAACTGCTATCCTTCGGCGGCCTCACCTATGACGAAACCGCAGCCGCCCTTGAAATTTCTCCGGCCACAGTGCATCGCGAATTGAGAATGGCCAAAGCCTGGCTGCGACGCGAACTCACCCAGGACTCAGCCCCAGCCGAAGCCTGACAATTAAAGAGCGCGCATCCATGGCAAACTCTCTACGATCCGATCGGTGGGTCCGCATTGAACACCTTTTCTATGCGGCCCTCGAACTGGAGCCGAATAGTCGAGCCGCATTCCTCGACCAAGCCTGTCGCGGTGATGCCGAAGTGCGGAAGGAAGTCGAATCCTTGCTCCAGGTGGAGGGGCAGACGATGAGTTTTCTCCGCAAGCCTGTGCTCGAGGCGGCGCAACAGATCGCTGCAAAAAAAGAAGAGCTCTCCGGCAAACGCATCGGCGCTTACCAGTTGTTGCGATTGCTAGGAGAAGGTGGCATGGGGAAGGTCTATCTGGCGTCTCGGGCTGATGATCTTTACCGCAAAGAAGTCGCGATTAAGACTGTTCAGGGCGGCCTCGGACAAAATCGCACGATGCTGTTGCGCTTCCGCAGTGAGCGGCAGATCCTCGCGAACCTCGATCACCCTGCCATCGCGCGCCTCCTCGATGGCGGAATCACCGACGAGGGCTTGCCATATCTGGTGATGGAGTATGTGGACGGCATACGGCTCGACGATTATTGCAGGATCAATAAACTCGCGACCGAACAGCGGCTGCGGCTATTCTGCGCAGTCTGCTCCGCCGTCGAGTACGCCCACAAGAATCTTGTCATTCATCGTGACATCAAGCCCGCCAATATTCTGGTGACGGCGGAAGGTCTTCCTAAGCTTTTGGATTTCGGCATCGCCAAGCTCCTCGACCCCGAGGCCGGACAAATCGCGGAGACGCGCACCACCGAGCGCATCATGACACCTGAGTACGCCAGCCCGGAACAGGTGCGCGGCGATCAGGTCACGACTTCCACTGACGTCTACGCGTTAGGGGTTCTGCTTTATGAACTACTGGCTGGCAGGCGCCCTTTCAAGTTAGACACGACAAAACCTTTCGAGATGATAAGGATCATCTGCGAGCAAGCTCCGCAGCCGCCGAGCATAGTGAGCGCTGCGAATCCGGAACTCGCAGCTCCGGACGCCGCCCGAACCGTGAGCGGCGATCTCGACAACATTGTGCTGATGGCGATGCGCAAAGAACCCGCCCGCCGGTATGTTTCCGTATCGGCGCTCGCCGATGACGTGAAGGCTTATCTCACCGGCTACCCAGTGCATGCGCGGACGGATAATTGGAAGTACCGCTCCGGCAAGTTCGTGCGCCGCCATAAGGCGGCTGTCGGAGTCGCCATCGTTGGCGCGGTCGCGCTGGTCGCTTTCAGCATTGGCATGGGCTTGCTCGCCAAGCGCGCCACGCGGGAGGGCTTCGCCGCCCAGCGCGAGGCGCAATTTCTGGAAAGCATTTTTGAAGCGTCCACACCGCAACAAGCCCGAGGCCGCGAGATCACGGCGCGCGAGTTGCTCGATCAGGGCGCAAAGCGCGTGGACCGCGAATTGGCGGGTGATCCTGAGATGCAGGGGCGAATGCTGAACAATATCGGGAATGCCTATTCCACCCTTGGTCATTATGACCAAGCTGAGCGCTTGCTCGAACGCGCCTACGCCCTGCGCAGGAAAACACTGGGTGACGAGAACACGGAGGTCGCTGATACCCTGTTCAACTTGGCAACTGCGATTCGATTACAGGGGCAGTATCAGAAGGCCGAACCGTTTTTCCGGCAGGCGCTCGCCATTCGCGAACGGAAACTCGGCGAACATAACATGACAGTCGCCGAGAGTTTTTCTGCTCTCGGCGAATGCCTTTACCTGGAGAATAAAGATGCCGAAGCGGAGGCGGCTCTGCGAAAGGCGTTGGCTCTCGATCACGAATTCAACGGCGATTCATTTTCCAGAAACTACCTTGCTCTTCTGTTGAAGCGGCAAGGCAATTACACGGAGTCTCTCCCGTTACTGCGCGAGTTGGTCGACTACGATCGGCAACATAGCGGCGCCGACAGCCCCGACTATGCTCTCGCCTTGCATAACCTGGCCGGCGCATTGATCGATGCCGGTGACCTCAAGGGCGGGGAGGCTACCGAACGCCAGGCCCTTCAACTACAGCGCAAGATTATGGGCAACGATCATCCCGATCTCGCTTACCCGCTGAACAAGCTCGGAATTCTGCTGCTGGATGAAGGCGACTGGCAAGGCGCGGAGCCTCTGCTGCGGGAAAGTCTGGAGCTTCGACGCAGAACGGTGGGAGAAAAAAGCGCGTCGTTCGGCCTCGCTCTCAACTATTGGGGCCGCCTGTTACAACAAAAGGGTGACTATGAGGAAGCAGAAAAGACACTCAAACAGGCGCTGGAAATAATCACAAAAGCCAATGG
This sequence comes from uncultured Acidobacteriaceae bacterium, assembly GCA_963822025.1. GTDB lineage: Bacteria > Acidobacteriota > Terriglobia > Terriglobales > Acidobacteriaceae > Acidiflorens. The sequence continues at coordinate 827,729 of CAWGFW010000008.1, forward strand.
TCCAGAGGATTGGTACACTGCGCGGGCGACTGCCAGTTTGGGGATATTGGAATTCGATCGCGGAGACTATTCCGGGGCCGAGCGCTACGCGCGGCAGACGCTGGATATCGGCCGCAAGCTAGGCGGCGACGAAAATCCTCAAGCTGTGGCTGCGCTGATCGATCTTGCCGGAGATCGAGCGTTCCAGGGCGATGCGGCGGGGGCGGAGCCGTTGCTGCGCCGGGCATTGGCAATTCGCGAGAAAGAGTTCTCGTCCGGACATCCGAATGTTATCGCGGTCGAAGTGCGTTTAGGCGAAGTGCTCACTGCCGAGGGCAAAGCGGCGGAGGCTGAGCCTATTTTGCGCGCGGCCGTTGCATCGGCTCAAACCGCTCCATTCCCGTTGCTACCATGGCAAATTGCCGAGGCGCAGAGCGCGTTGGGAAGTTGCCTGCTTGCGCTCGGTCGTTCGGCCGAAGGAGAACAGTTGCTGAAGGCTAGCCGGACTGATCTGCAAAAGGATCCGCGGCCAGCTTTTCGCCAGCCGCGGAGGCTTTCGGCACGTTGATTAGGACACCGAATCCACGCAAGACTCTCGTTTCACCGCTATTGAATCGTCGCTAGCAGTTGAAAGGTCGTCGTGCTGTAGACCTGTATCTGGTTGGTGTTCGAGTTGGCGACATACAGGCGTTGGTGGACGCTGTCGGCTGCCATACCGGAGGGCACGTAGTCAACGGTAATGTTATTGACCGGCGAGCCACCCGCGGGCACGTTGATGAACTGAATGCCAACGTCGCCGGAACCCGTCTGACCGGCGACATACAGCGTGAAATTAGCATCGAAGGCCATGGCCACAACGCCCGCGGGCACACTTTCGCTGCTGCCTAAATAGCCTTGCGGAAAATTTGTAAGAAAGGGGCCGACGAGTTCCCACGACGCATTTGTGAGCGTGCCGAAGGCAACCCATGGGCCACGCGCGGCGACCGAAGTGTAGTTCCCGGGTTGGATATAAATTGAGTCCATAAGTCCGGAGGGGTAGGGGCTAGGCGCGTTAAATGCAGAGACGGAATCCTGGGTTTCGTAATACGGTGTAGCCCAAACGTCGCCCACGCCGTCGACTGCGAGCGTGGGATAGAAATACTCAAAGTAGCCTTCGGAAATTGCAATATTGATCTGTTTGCCAGCGGCCGAATATTCAGAAAAGTATTCATACTGAGTGTCAGACGGAAGCAGGTTGCCAACCCAGAGATTGCCCTGGGAATCGAAGCTAACGGCTGCAGGCTTGTTGATGCCTTGCGTGATCGTCTTACTTGGAATTTGGCTGTAGGCGGTGTTATAGACAAGGAGTTCGTTCCCGCCTTCGTTGGCAACATACAAGTCGCCGTTGGAAGCGACGGCCAGTCCGCTAGGCTGGCTCAGGGGATGGGTTTTGGCGAAGCTGGCCGATGCCAAAACAGCAAGGGACAGCAGGGTGGAAGCGATACACGCGAAGCTTTTCGTGGATTTCATGGCAAGTCTCCTTTTGAATTGTTTTTGATTTCGATATTTCTACTGCTCACCTCCAAGAGCGTGGTTCAGGAGACAATTCCCTCACGGAAATGAAACGAGCATCAATTATTTTCAAAGAGGAAAAACCGGCGGGGGGCAATGTAATGCCGATGAGGGAAAAGGGGTTGAAGGAAACCGGATGCCAACGCCGCCATCCGCGCTGCCTCTGGGCTTCGGCTGTCTCGATCTGTTGGCCAGCGAACCAATGGCCATCTTCGGATCGATGAGGCCTAGGCTCACCGCCACGGTGAAAGTGATGGCCGTGACGCCGTCGGCGATTGTCACGCTTACATCTCACCGTTATTGTCCTGTCGAACCGGACCGACGTGGACGCCCCGCTTCTAGCCGAAAGCATAGCTCAGTTATATTTTCCTGCGCGCTAGAAAGAATCCTCCACGTCTTTTAAAACAAATCCTTGACAGCGGCTGAGCATTAGTAAGTAAAAGACCTTGTTGTCTATACAACTGGAGCGCCAGGTGGAAATGCCGGAACAAGCGATTGGCCCATAGCCTCACTTGTCGAGGTTTAGTAGAGCAAATTTCTAAACGGTTATTCCCATTTCAAACGTCACTGACCCATCATAATTCTCGGTAGTTAAGTCCTGAATCGATCTCGCTGGATTTGATCCATTCAAAATCTAGAACAGAAAAACAACTTGACAAACCGTGAAGTGTACATTTAAATCCTTTGCAACCAATAAGCGGTTAGACACACTCGCGGTAATATGCAACTATCGGGATTTTGCATTGAGATAGGAGCATTCAAACAAAGAGCACTCGCTCGATAAATAGGGGGGGGGATGCAAACTTCGAGACTCGGCAGATCTTTGGGCCTGGTGTTTGTTGCGCTCATGCTGATTTGGTGCGGCAGACTGATGGCTAGCGTCACGGCTAGTATTTCCGGAACAGTTACCGATCCGAGTGGCGCTATTGTTCCCCACTGCACCGTCACCGCTACAAGTGTCGAAACGGGTCTGATCCTTACGGAATCCGCCAACGCACAGGGCTTTTATTCGTTTCCATCGCTCGCGCTGGGAAAATATACGATAAAAGTCACGCAACCTGGATTCAAGGCTTTTTCCGAGACGGGACTCGTCGTCGATGTGAACTCGGCGCTGGTCGTCGATGTGAAATTGCAAATCGGCCAAGGTTCGGAACAGATTGAGGTTTCTAGCGACGCCTTGCATGTGGATACAGAGAGCACGCAGATGGGCGAGGTCATTTCCGCGAAAGCGATGACGGACGTTCCTCTGGTGACCCGAAGCTATACCGATCTGCTGGCACTACAGCCCGGAGTTGTGCCCACGGCATCTGGGATGACGGGGGCATACGCGGGACCATTTATATCCGCGGGCTTTGCCGCGCCTCCGGTCTCCGGTGATTTGAACTCTGGGGCGCTCTCGGTGAACGGTATGCGGGAATCCGAAAACGGCTTCATTCTTAATGGGATGCTGGTGCAAGAAACAGGATTTTCCGGAGCGGGCGCAATTCCCAATCTTGATTCGATCGCCGAATTTCGCATCCTGACCAACAACTTTGACGCGGAATATGGCAATTACTCTGGTGGACAGATCAACGTGGTCACAAAATCGGGCACCAACAGCTTCCATGGAAATGTCTTTGAGTTCTTGCGGAATACGGATTTCGATGCGGCGAACTACTACAATGCGGGCGTACGAGGCTCTTATCACCAAAACCAATTCGGTGGAACCTTTGGCGGCCCGGTTAAGCGCGACCAGATTTTCTTTTTCGGAGATTATCAGGGTAATCGTGTTATCCAAGGCCAGACAGCGCTTATCACTGGTGCGCCCACTGCGGCTACAGAATCGGGAGATCTATCCGGGATAGCCAGCAGTCTGGTCCAATCGGTCTGCCCCTCTAATGCGAACGGCTGTCCGAATGGAATGGGCATCGTCATCGAGCCGACTCTAGTAAATGGAATAGCTTGGGCCAGTCAATTGTCGACTCAGCTCAACCAGTCGGTGAGCAGTGGTGAGCCCTATTACTTCGCCGCATCCACGATCGACCCCAACACTCTTGCACCTTACGGTGTTAACTGCACCGCTGCGTCCCAATGTGTTCTCCCCAACGCACAATTGTCGCCTACCGCCTTTAATCCCATCTCGGCAAATCTCCTGAAGTACGTCCTGCCGGCAAACGGCCCGATCAATTCATCCGGCACAGGACAATACGTGAACAGCGCAGAATCGACGAATCTCAACGATAACAAATTCAGCGGCCGACTTGATGCCAACACGCGATTCGGTCTTCTAAGTGGCTACTATTATTTCGACAGATTCAACCGAATTGATCCCTATTGGCCAGGCAATGCGCAACTCTACCCAGGTTTTGCGGTGGATAGCAAAGGCCAGACTCACAACGTAACGCTCGGAGCCACCAAGACAATCAGCGCCAGTTCCGTGAACGAATTTCGTTTGGGATTTTTCCGTCTCGATACCAAGTTCAATCAACCGTCGGGCGGAGAGGGCGTGTCTTTATCCAGTCTTGGATTTGCTTCTGGCGCTGGCGGCGCGCCAGGCATCTTTCCAGTAGCGCCGAGCCTCGAAGGCATTCCTGAGATCGACTTTAACGATTTTGTGATTGGAGTGCCCAGCCGTCCGAACGGCTTGATCGAGAACATTTATCAGGTTCTGGACAACTACAGCAGGATCATTGGTACTCACACGCTCAGGTTCGGCGCTCAGTACCATTATGATCAGCTCGAGGAAGACCTCATTGATAACGTTTCCAACGGTAACTTTTTCTTCGGTACAAATTTCAATGGTGGGGTCAGCGAGACCGGGAGTGACTTCGTTGATTTTCTGCTCGGGGCACCGAGTTCTTATGTCCAGGGACAGTCATATCCCTCTTACGGCCGCAACTTTTACTTCGGTCTTTATGGGCAGGATAGCTGGCGCGTCCGATCGAATTTGACCTTTAACTATGGCCTGCGATACGACGTCAGTGCGCCTTTCCACGAAAAGAACAACCAGATTCAAACGCTGATCCCCGGGGAGCAGTCGGTGGTGTTCCCAGGTTCACCCCTCGGATGGGTATTTCCCGGAGATCCCGGAGTACCGAGCACGCTGGCGCCTACACGTTGGAATAACTTTGCCCCGCGTCTTGGACTGGCCTATTCATTCGGGCAGCACGACGGAACGCTGGGCAAAATACTCGGCAACCCGGGGTCGACCAGCCTCCGTGCGAGTTGGGGCATTTTCTATAGCACCTTCGAGGGCGCAACCGACTTCAACGAGATTGGGGACGCTCCCTTCGGAAACTACACTGGCCAGTTCGCGTCGACCTTCGCCGCTCCCTTCACGAATCGCGCCAACGGGACGTCGATCACCAACTTTTTCCCGGCACCGCAACCTCCGCTCAACTTCTCCGCCCAACATCCGGCCACTGGATACCCTTATGACAATTTAACCGACTTCTTCGGTGCCTTTGGAACGATCAGCAGTTCACCAGCCTTCTACCGCGGCAACCGCCTTCCCTACGCCGAAGAATATGAGCTCTCCATCGAACACCAGCTCAGCAAGGAAGATTTGCTCACCCTGAGTTATGTGGGAACGCAGGCGCATCGGCTGCTCTCTTCCAAATCTGCCAATCCCGGCGATCCGGCGCTTTGTTTAGCCACTCCCGGCTGTGGCCCTGGCGGCGAAAACAATATTTACGGTTCCGGCTCATCCCTCGTGATCGGGACCAGGACCAATTTCCCAGGAGTCGTGCTGCCGGGCGGAACGCCCATCGTTCCGTTTGGAAACGATTCTTACTTCATTACCGCCGGCAGTTCCTCCTATAATTCGGCACAGGTCAACTATCGCCATACCAGCGGACGTTTGCAGACTCTGATCGGGTACACGTTCAGCAGGTCCTTCGACAATGCTTCTGGATACGGCGAGCAGATTAACCCAATCAATCCCCGTCTAAGCCGCGGGCTCTCCGCTTTTGACAGCACAAACAATTTCGTCGCCAGCTACACTTACGTTTTGCCCGTAGACAAATGGATGCCGGGCAGCCGTCTAACCAATGGATGGTCTGTCAATGGCATCACTCGATTTGACACCGGCCTGCCAGTGACGCTAGTGGAAACGGATGACCAGTCGTTGCTGGGCACTGCCTTCGGCGGCCCGATTACTCTTCCCGTTGACACTCCGAACCTTGTCGGTCCGGTGCATATAATGAATCCGCGCGATTCGGTGACCGGGACCCAGTATTTCAATCCTTCAGCATTTGGACAGTCCGCTTTAGGTCAGGAAGGGGATTCGAGCCGGCGGTTCTTTCACGGACCAGGAATCAACAACTGGGATTTCGCTCTTATCAAGAACACCCGGATCACCGAGCGTTCGAACCTGCAATTTCGCGCGGAATTTTTCAACGTGTTCGATCATACGCAGTTCTTGAACGCGCAGGGGATCACCGGCTTTAGCGGCGGCGCTCCCACCTCTGCGACTTTTGGTCAAGTAGCCGGTGCCCAGTCGCCGCGAATTGGTCAACTGTCGCTAAAGCTTAATTTCTAGGAAGAGATACCAAAGCCGGGCGAGGCAACTCACTTCCCACGGGGCGACTGCGTTCGCACCGGTGGCCGACACCATATGCAGCCCCTGACTTCGATCTAAGCTGGAGCACGAGACAACGAGAATATATGGGGACCCAGACCGTGCTTGCGGCGACGTTGGTAAAACCGTTTCAGTATGAACTACGAGAGTACCCTCTGCCGCATCCAGCTCCCGGATGCGCCTTGATCAAGATGGAGTTCTCCGGTATCTGCGGAACCGATAAACACACATTCCAGGGTTACACGACGCAGTACGGCGGCCGTCAACTGGAGTTCCCGATCATCCAGGGACATGAAAACGTAGGCACGGTCGCGGCCATTGGAGGAAACAGAACCTACACTGACTTTGAAGGGCTTCCGTTGCGGGAGGGCGATAGAGTGGTTGTCGGCGCTAACGTTTGCTGTGGACAGTGCTATTACTGCCGGCACGATTTTCCCTACTATTGCTGCGAGAATACGACGGATTACGGGAATAACTTAAGCGCCCGGAATCCACCCCATCTTTTCGGTGGCTGGTCGCAATACATGTATATCGTTCCAGGAAGTTTTCTGGTGAAAGTGCCCGACGATCTTCCGTCTGAAATCGCGGTGCTTGCCGAGATCTTTGCAGTCTCGGTTGGACTTGACCGGGCGAAACAAATGTCCGTTTTTCCGAATGAGTCCTTTCGTTTCGACGATACGGTTGTCGTAGTGGGCGCTGGCCCCCTGGGAATGTGCTTTCTAATGAAGGCTCGCATGCTCGGGGCGGGTAAAATCATCGCCATGGATTTGTCGGATTTTCGACTGAATTTCGCAACCAGATTGGGCGCGGACTACGTTGTAAATTCGGGAAAGACCTCGGCCGCCGAACGATTACAAACGGTGAAAGATCTGACGAACGGACGTGGGGCGGACATGGTTATCGAATGTGCGGGTGTGCCTCAGGTTGTTCCGGAAGCCCTGGACATGCTTCGAATCGGTGGACTGCTCGTGGAAGCGGGCAACTTTTCAGATTTAGGCGAAGTGCCATTGAGCCCGCACCGTCATCTCTGTGCCAAGAACGTGCGTATTCTCGGTGTCGGCGGGGAAGAACCAGCGGCCTACGGTCCGGGAATGAGACAAATGGCCAGGTACATGAAGCAGTATCCGTTGCAAGAATTTGTTACCCACCGTTTCGGGCTGCGAGATGTGGATGCGGCCATGCAGAAATCGATCGAAACCGACTCGATGAAGGTTGTGATGCAACCTTGGCAATAAGCACAAATTGTCAAAGTGATTCATAAATACCAGACTACTCATAAGAAGGATGATCAATGAGTGAAAACACGCGGTTTCAATTTGCTTCGGCACCCGACAGTTGGGGAGTCTTGGATTATCCCGGACCTTCATGGGAACAATCTTATGAGACCATGCTGGATGAGATGGTGCAAGCTGGGTACTCTGGCGCCGAGTTAGGACCCTACGGTTTTTTCCCCACTGATCCGAAGATCCTTCAACCTCAACTGGAAAAAAGAAGGTTGAAGCTGCTCGCCTCCTTCGTTCCTGTGAAAATGACCGATCCGGGCGCAAGCCAAACTGTGATCGAGCGAATACGCAAGGTTGGCAATCTATTGGCGGCTCTCAAAGCTCCTTTTCTCGTAATGGCCGACGATCAGTCGCCTGAGCGGAATGCGTTTTCTGGACGCGCCTATGACAAGGACTGCCCTACATTGACGGCGGAACAATGGAAGCACATGGGTAAAATTGTGGCAGATGCAGAAAAAGTAGCAAACGAATTCGGCCTTGATCTGGTTTTTCATCCGCACGTCGCGACCTATGTGGAGACTCCGGAAGAATGTGAGCTATTTTTTGATGCCACTTCTCACACCAATGTAGGCCTATGTTTGGACACCGGCCATTGTGTCTACGGCTACGGCGATTCAGTGACCGAAGCGGCGAAGTACAAAGACAAGTTGCGCTTTGTGCACATCAAGGATTGCGACGTAAGAGTTTTGGAGCAAGCTCGCCAAAACAAGTGGACATTTGAAGAAGCGATCGAACACAAAGTATTCACGGTCATCGGCGAAGGCGACATTGAGTTCCCGGCATTTTTTCGCACCCTGGTTAAGAACGGGTACTCGGGTTGGTCGGTGGTAGAGCAGGATGTCAAGTTCGGCGCGACTTCTATTCCGCCCGCGCAGAGCATAGCAGCCAGCCTTAGGTATTTGCGCCAGGTGGTGAAAGAGCTAGGCGTGACCGCCGGAGCGCATTAACATTGATCGCACGTGTTTCTGCTAATCAGGTGAACGTCAAATACTCTTCAAGATGGCGCACAAGTAATCAGGAGAAGTAGTAATGCGAAAGCTCGGAATCGGTGTGCTGGGAATTGGCGAGATGGGCAGGCGCCACGCGGAGAATCTTCGCCGCAACGTGCCGGAGGCCAGCCTGGTTGCGGTGGCCGATGTTTCCGAAGATCGCGCACGTCAAACCGCAGCCGAGCTGGAAATCGATCTCTTCTACAACAGTCTGGATGCGATGCTCGAAAACAAGAATATTGAGGCAATTCTGATCGCGACGCCGGACAAGTTTCACGCGCAGGCAGTTGTGAAGGCGGCCGCCGCTGGCAAAGACATTCTCTGCGAGAAACCGCTCGCACTGAACTTAGCCGCTGCTTCCGCAGCGCTGGCGGCAGTCTCCAAAGCTGGCACGCGTCTGCAGGTGGGATTCATGCGTCGTTACGATCCTGCCTATGCTACTGCTATGAAGCGAATTGAAGCCGGCGAAATTGGTACTCCGGTAATTTTCAAATCTGTGGGTCGCGACAAAGACCAGCCCCCGATCGCCGCCTACGAGTCGAATGTCAATGGAATGATTTTCTACACCAACACGATTCACGACTTTGACTTGGCGCGATGGCTTATGGGCGATGAAGTCTTTCAGGTTCATGCCTACACGACGAGCGCGATCCGGCCGGAAGTGGCTAAGTATGGAGATGTCGTGGCTAGCGTTGTCAATCTGCAGTACCGTCAAGGTGCGATCGGAAACATTGAGTCCTATGCGCAGGCGGTTTACGGATACGACGTTCGAACAGAGATTGTAGGTTCGGAGGGTTCGATCCTCGTTGGCAGCCTCGATCGCACGCCCACTGTGTTCCTGTCATCGCAAGGCGGCGAGCGGATGCTCGCTGACCATTTTCTTTCGCGTTTTGCCGATGCCTATTTGGCGGAGGTGAGGGACTTCGTTCAAAGCATCTTCCATGATCGTGAACCCCGAGTGACCGGCGACGATGGCCTGAGGGCATTGGCGATTGCGGTTGCTGCGGAGGAATCGCATAAACTGTCCATGCCAATAGCAGTCAAGCTCGATGCGGTAGGGGCAGCATTGTGACGAAAACGCCACTTGTGTTTATTTGCTCATAGTGTACTGCGCGATCGGCAGTGAACCAGGCTTAAGGATAAGAATCATGACTACTGCAGTTCTTCCTACGTACAAAAGCCCGCTCCATAAAATGACGCAGACCACTCGCACATGCCTGTGGAATGATTCTGCCTCGGTGCAAGAGCTGCAATACTCGATCGAACACGGAGCCGTCGGAGCGACTTGTAATCCCGTCATCGTGCTCGGTGTGCTTAAGAAAGAGCTCCCCGCCTGGAAAGGCCGTATCAACAGCCTAATCAAGGAGCGTCCCACAGCGACAGAGGACGAAATCGCATGGCAACTGGTCCGCGAGATTTCCATTCAGGCGGCTCGCGTGCTCCAACCGATTTTTCGTGCGCAAAACGGGAAGAACGGCAGACTTTCGATTCAGACCGATCCGCGATTGTTTCGGGACGCTCGGGCAATTGTCGAACAAGCGGTCGAGTTCAGCAATCTTGCCGAGAACATGATTGTGAAAATTCCGGCAACTCCCGCCGGAATTCCGGCAATCGAGGAAGCCACTTACCGTGGTGTAAGCATCAATGCGACTGTGAGTTTCACGGTGCCGCAGGCTATCGCCGTTGCCGAAGCTGTCGAGCGCGGTCTGAAGCGGAGAGAAGCTGAAGGCAAGGAAATCGCCGGCATGGGACCAGTTTGCACCATCATGGTTGGCCGACTGGATGATTGGCTAAAGGTTCTGGTCGAGAAGGATAACATCTCTATTGATCCCGGGTACATAGAGTGGGCAGGCATCGCGGTTCTGAAGAAGGCTTATCGCGTCTACACGGAACGAGGCTATCGTGTTCGCTTACTTTCCGCGGCTTTTCGCAACCACATGCATTGGAGCGAGTTCATTGGAGGCGATTTGGTCATTTCGCCTCCTTATTCCTGGCAAGTGCGATTCAATGCCAGCGACATCGAAGTTCGTCCTCGAATCGATGAACCGGTGCGTGAAGAAGTTGAAAGCGAATTATCCAGGCAATTCGATGACTTCCGGCGTGCGAACACTGAGCACGGTCTATCGATAGAGGAATTCGATTCCTTCGGGCCGACCCGCCGTACTCTTCGTCAGTTCATTTCTGCCTGTTACGAATTAAATGGTGTTGTCCGCGATGTGTTGATTCCGGATCCGGATAAGGCGTAGTTCTCTGCTTCTTCGATCGCACAAAATGCGATTGATCAGCTAAATGGAGGCTTCTACGTGGGAAAACTAGCGATTACGGGTGGTGAACGTCTGCGCAATGAGCCCTTTACTGCTTGGCCAATTTCGACCAAGGAAGAAGCGGCGGCGCTGGAAGATGTACTCACGAGTACGAAGTGGGGAGGGCAGCCTTTTCCCGGTAAGCACGCCAGCTTGTTTGCCAAGAAATTTGCCGAAGTTCATACCGCGAAATACGCGCAATGTGTCAACACCGGAACCGTTGCGATTCAGGCTTCCTTAAAGGCGATCGGAATTCGTCCGGGCGATGAGGTAATTGTCCCCGCGTATACGTGGGAAGGAACAGTAGGACCGGTGTTGCTCATCAACGCGGTCCCGGTATTCGTTGATGTTGATCCCAATACTTATTGTTTGGACACGAGGCAGATCGAGCAAGCCATCACGCCGAAGACGAGGGCAATTCTCCCAGTCCACCTGGGAATGCGTTTCGCCGATATGGACGAAATTCTGCGCATCGCACAAAAGCATAACTTAAAAGTCATCGAAGATTGCGCTCACGCTCATGGTGGAATGTGGAAAGGCAAAGGTGCGGGTTCGATGGGCGATCTAGGAGCGTTCAGTTTCCAATCGAGCAAGCTGATCACATCCGGCGAGGGCGGCGCAGTCATTAGCAACAATCTTGAGTATATGGAGCTGGTGCAAAGTTACATCAACGCTGGTCGCGCCAGTCTGACCGATCAATATCATCACCGGATTATCGGATTCAACTATCGCCTGGGTGAGTTTCAGGCGGCGGTTCTGGGGCCGCAACTCGATCGTCTTCCACAGCAGGCCGCGCTGCGCGAGAAAAACATGAAGCACTTCGAGTCGCGTCTGCAGAATACGCCAGCCATTGGCCTGCTGAAGCCCGATCCGCGAATTACCCGTCTTGCGCCCTATGGCTATGTGCTCAAATATTTTGCCGATAAAGCGAAAGACATCCCGCGAGCAGCGTTCGTCGCGGCCGTGCAATTGGAAGGCATCCCTTGTGACGGCCTCTTCTATGAACCGGTCTACAAGAGTTCGCTATTCCCTGTGGATTCGGCCGACTTTCCGGCGTTGAGCTGGGGACGCGAGAAAGTGCTGGATCTACGAAAAATGTACTCTTGCCCCGAAGCAGATAAAGCGGCGTATCACGAGGCCATCTGGTTTCCTCACCAGCATTTCCTCGGCAGCACCCAAGATGTGGATGCTATTGCGGATGCGATTCACAAGGTACTCGCCAACATCGAAGAGCTTCGCGGATTGGATCACAAAGCCATTCGAAACCAGAAGCTGGGCCGAGCCGATCGCGAAAGTTAATCGGGCAGCGTTATTTATGTAGAGGCAGCCGCCAAAAATACTCCACTACGGGCCATGAAGAAAAAGACTTTGGATAAGTTTGCGAAGAATAAGGTCGGATTTGCGGTCGTAGGTCTCGGCAGCATCGCACAAAGCTCCGTCCTTCCTGCTTTCGAAAATTGCAGGAGGGCGAAGCTCATCGCCCTGGTGGGCCGCGACTCGACAAAAACTTCCCAGCTCGCAAAGAAATTCAGTGTGTGCTCAAAGTACGAGAGTGATGAATATGCTACCTGCCTCAAAAACCCTGAAGTCGCCGCGGTTTACATTGCAACCCCGCAGAGTGAGCACGCGCACCTGACAATTCAGGCCGCCGAGGCTGGTAAGCACGTGCTCTGTGAGAAGCCACTGGCGGCTACCGTCAAACAATCCTCGGCCATGGTCGAGGCCTGCCGGACGAACCGTGTATTGCTGATGACCGCCTATCGCAAATACTACGAGCCCAGCACTCTTTTCTTGAAGCAACTTATTCAGAGCGGGAGACTCGGTCGCATCGACGTTATCCATACCGCATTCAGTGAACTGCATACTCCCGGTAAATCAGTGGCGTGGCTTCTCGATGCGACAATGGCCGGCGGTGGACCACTGATGGATTTGGGAGTGTACTGTGTCAATACCCCCCGCTGGCTGCTGGAAGAGGATCCTATCGAGGTCATCGCGCAATCATGGGTGAACGACCCTGCCAGGTTTACCGAGATAGAAGAAGGCATCTCATTCCAACTGCGATTTCGCGGCGGAATGATCGTGCTGGGCAGCTCGACATACGGCGCAGCTCCGTCATCTTTCATTTTTGTGCAGGGAACCAAGGGTTGGGCTTCATTGTCGCCTGCTTTTCCCTTTGAAGAAGAACGGCAATTGGAGGGGAAGATCGGGAAAAGGCAAATCAGTCGACACTTCAAAATCATCGACGAATTCGCTTTGGAAATCGATGCCTTTGCTTCGGCTATCCAGGATGGAGACACCGTCAAAAATGATGGAGTACAGGGCCACCGCGATATGATTATCATTGACGCCATTTACCGATCAGCGAGAAGCAGGCAACTGGCTGCTATCAACTACGAAAGCGGGAATTGACTTCGGAAAATCAAATAACCATGGCTTCTTCGGGAAAAGTCGATCGTAAGAAGACTTCTAAGTCTGCGAGCATCTATGATGTTGCTCAAGAGTCGCAGGTGTCGGTGTTTACTGTCTCCGCGGTCATCAATGGCAAGAAACACGTAGGCAAGAAGCTTCGCGAACGAGTCGAAGCGGCCATCCGCAAGCTTAATTACCGTCCCAATCTTATCGCAAGAAGTTTAGCGAAACAGCGTACCCATACCATTGGGATGATTGTGCCCGACATCGCCAATCCGTTTTTCCCAATGGTGGTGCGGGGAGCCGAGGATGCGGCACAAAAACATGGATACAACTTACTGCTATGTAACAGTGACGACACTCTGGCGAAGGAAGAAGCCGCGGTCGAGTTGTTGCTATCGAAGCGAGTGGATGGAATTCTGCTTACTAAGGCCGCAGAAGATTTCCGGCCCTCGTTAATGCAGATGATTAAGGAAGTAAATATTCCTTTCGTTCTGGTCATGCGAACTTATCCAAAACTGACGAAAGATGCAGTGATTACGGACGATTATCAAGGCGCCTACGATGCGGTGTCTCACTTGGCGCGCGCGGGACGACGGCGTATCGGATTGATCGGTGGTCCGCTCAAAGTCAGCAACGCTATCGCGCGCTGGGAGGGTTTTCGCGATGCGCTGAAAGACGAACATCTTCCCTATAACAAAGAGTTGATCATTGAGGGCGATTACCGAATCGAATCTGGATTCCGCGCCGGACATGCTCTCCTTTCCTACCGGCCCGACGGAATCTACGTCGCAAATCACTTAATGACAATTGGGTTGTTGAAGGCCGCCGAAGAGATGGGTTTGCGATGTCCAGAAGATTTTGGGCTGGTAAGCTTTGACGACTATCCCTGGCTGGGCGTTTTCCGTCCCCGGTTGACTACGGTTGAATTGCCTAAGCACCAACTGGGAACGGCGGCTGCTGAACTCCTCATCCGTCGTATTGCGGGAGATCGCAGTATCGCAACGGTGAAGAAACTACAACCAGAGCTTCGCATACGCGAGTCATGCGGTTTCGCTCGCAGTGTGTCGCAGGGTCAAACCCAGAAGAAGGATACCGAACCTGCTGACGGCTCGCTGGCTCTACAAGTGAAGTAGTCAAAAATCTACGATTCACTGAAATCGATGAGTTTCGGGCGAAGAGTAAAGCCTCGCGTCTTGTATGCGCCGTAAACAACTCCCAAGATAAGCCATGCCAAGCCCGCATACTTGGTCCAGCTTTGCAGACTCATTAGCAAAACGAAACAGAAGACAATGCCAAAGCCGGGCACGAACGCATCCACGAAAAAATTTCTATTTCCTGCCGCTTCCGCCGAAAACCAGAAGTGATTTAAGGCCGCTAAATTAACTCCCATGAAAGCCAGCAAAGCGCCGAATGTAACGACCTCCGCCGCGTGCTCCCAAGGTATTGTGATAACGGCGATATAAGCAAGCCCCCCGACAAACCAGATGGCGTAAGTCGGATTGCTCTTTTTCGGACTTAGATAACCGAATATCTTCTTGGGTAAGACATCGTCTCGCCCCATGCTGTAGAGGATTCGCGACGCGCCCACATGCCCCGCCAGACCACAAGCGATGCTCGAAATCAGCAGCATTACCCCATAGGCAGCGAACAGCCATGGGCCGCTCGCCATTCTTGCGACATCCATGAACGCGGTTTCTGGGTTTTGCAGAGTGGTGTAGTCCGGCCACACGCGCTGCGCGAGATACACTTGCAGACCGCTGAAGAGTCCTGTAAACACGACGACTAATACTGAAGCTAAAAGAACGTTTCTTCTCGGGTTCTTAACTTCCTCTGCAAGAACTGACACACCATCAAACCCTATGAAGACCAGCGCCGCCAAAGATGTCCCCGCCGCCAGCGCTCGCACATTGAACGTAGCCGGATTGTAGATCGGCTGCATTGATATGAGACCTGCAAAACGGTGGTGCAGTACGATGTAGCGGAATGCTTCCACCAGAAATACAGTGGTCACCAGCAACATAAAGCCCAGCAATACTTCGTTCGTCCTGGCCGTAAAGCGGATTCCTTGAATCGTCATGAGCGTAATTAGCCCAACCGTCGCCGCTGCCAAAATAGCAAAAGGAATGCGCGGAGCCATGCGCTGAATCGCCAGCACGGCATACAGCGCGTTCTGTACGGGTTGAAACAAATATTCCAAAAACATCGCCCATCCCACCACAAATCCAACATGCGAATTGAGTTCCCGGCTTATATACGTGTATACCGAACCGGACGAGGGATATACGCTCGCCATGCGTCCGAAGCTAATCGCCGTTACCGACATGGCGATCATAGCGAGGAGAAGTGTCGCGACCGTATGTCCGTGAGAAAGGACTTGCGCTTCGCCAAACAGGGGCACTGCGGCGATGGGCGAGGTTAGGATAACCCCGTAGTAGATGAGATCCCAAAGGCTCAGGACGCGCCTCAGGTGAGGTTGCGCGGGCGGAACCGTTTGAGATGTTTCGGTAGAAGTCGTCACCTTATCCCTTTTCGCACCAATTAGGCTGACAGATATATTTCGTTCGCTGCCACACAACTTCCGCGCAAGTTTCGAAAATCAAAAGAAATAGCGTTCTTTTTTCCGCGCCTCCTCATAATTCCGGCGTGCATCCTGGACAGAGTCTTGTTCAGAAACTTCCGCAATAGCTACGTCCCACCATGATTCGTAGCCGGGGACTTTTTCGTCATACGAAGTCTCGATGACGACAACAGAGGTTCGGGTTTGGCGTCTACCAAGCGCTAAGGCTGCTTTCACTTCCCCCGCAGTGCTCGCCCGCATCGTCCATGCCCCCAAACTGGCGGCATTCGCGGCGAAATCCACTGGCAAAATCTCGCCATCGTACTTCTCGCCGTTTCGATAACGATAATTGGTTCCCATCCCTTCGTTCCCGCAAGACCGGCTTAAAGACCCGATGCTGGAAAAGCCATGATTGTCCAGTAGCACGATATTGAGTTTGTATCCTTCCTGGAGGGAAGTCACGATTTCTTGAGCCATCATGAGATAAGATCCGTCGCCCACCAAAACGTAGACCTCGCGCTCCGGATCCGCCATTTTGACACCCAATCCTCCGGCAATTTCGTAACCCATGCACGAATACCCGTATTCCATGTGATAGCCGCCAGGTTGCCGCGTGCGCCACAGTTTGTGCAGGTCACCGGGTAAACTTCCAGCAGCACAGACCACAATGTCCGAAGCCTCCATGAAATTGTTGAGGATCCCGATGACCTCTCCCTGGGCAATGGGTGGGGCCTTCGCCAAGCCATGAATCCGGTCAACCTCCACTTCCCACCGTGACCGCAGTTGCTGAATCTTATCGCGGTAGCCTTCGTCGACGTGATAGCCCGCAATCGCGGACTGAAGTTCCTCAATCGTGACGAGGGCATCACCCGTCAGCGGTAGAGCCGAGTGTTTGTAGGCGTCGAACTCCGCAACGTTGATATTTATAAAACGAACAGACGGATTCTGAAACGCAGTCTTTGATGCGGTCGTGAAGTCGCTATAGCGTGTTCCAATTCCGATGATCAAGTCAGCTTCTCTTGCCGCAATGTTGGCTCCCGGTGTCCCGGTTACGCCCAAAGCGCCGAGTTGCTGCGGGTGATCGAAAGGCAAGGAGCCTTTACCTGCTTGCGTCTCGCAGACTGCAATGCCCGTCAAGCCTGCTAATCTCGAAAGCGCTTCCGACGCTCCCGAATAGAGGACTCCTCCGCCGGCAACAATCAGCGCTTTTTTCGAACCCCCAATCCATTCGGCAGCCTGGATCAAGAGATTCTTATCGCAGCGAGGGCGGGGGATCACCCAGATTCTGTGTTTAAAAAACTCTTCCGGAAAATCGAAAGCTTCCGTTTGAACATCTTGAGGAAGGCAGATTGTGACCGCCCCAGTCTCGGCGGGAGAGGTCAACACGCGCATGGCTTCGGGAAGGCACGTGAGCAGTTGCTCGGGACGATAAATCCGATCCCAATAGCGCGAGACCGGCTTGAAACAATCATTCACCGAAATATCCTGCGTAGTAGAGGATTCCAGTTGCTGCAATACCGGAGCGACGTTGCGACACGCAAAAATATCTCCTGGCAGAAGAAGTACGGGCAAGCGGTTGACGGTCGCAGTCGCCGCGCCTGTCAGCATATTGGTGGCCCCGGGACCGATTGAACTGGTACACACCAGCGCCCTTACCCGGAAACTTGTCTTCGCAAATCCCGTAGCCGCATGAACCATCGCCTGTTCGTTGCGAAATAAGAAGTAGCGCAACCCCGAGTCTTGCTCCAACGCCTGCCCGAGCCCGGCCACGTTCCCATGGCCAAAAATTCCCAGACACCCCCCGAAGAACTGATGCCGCCGGCCGTCCCGCTCAGAGAATTGATTCTTCAGGAATCCGATGATCGCCTGTGCCGCGGTCATCCTTCGTACGGTCATAAGCCCATGCCTCTTCGCTGTAGATGATCTCCATGAAGCAGTCTAGTCTGATACTGATAGCGATGAAATCGGAAACCAACGGCATCGGAATTATCCCGGTTCGTCAAAGACCGCCCAGAATAAGGTTGTCGCCGTGTAGAACGAGAATTCAGCTTCTCTTCCATCGCCGGAAGTACAATTTTCTAACCGATTAGAATTCCGTACAACTTCGATAAATCGGTCTAACGATCTAGGGTGTATCAGCGAAGAAGTACTCCCACTGCCTAACGTGCGCATAGCTTCTTTCTCTGAAAACCAGGACTCACCCTCGTACGAGTGGCAAGCGCGGGTCAGTCTGCTTCCACGTCGAACGTATCCACACGTGATTGGGATCCTCTGTTACGGCGAGCGCGCGAGAAGACCCGGCAAGAAAATTAAGGTAATAAACGTCATAACCCGGCCCCGCGACCACCGGATGATAGCCGCTGTGCACGAGCACGGCATCGCCATCCCGCGGCTTCAGCGTGCGTTCGCCGGCATGCTCGCCGGCGTAAAGGTGCTGAAACGCAAAGCCCTCCGGCTCACCAATTCGATAGTAATAAATCTCGTCCAGATCGACCTCACCCGGCGGATTGTGCACATCGTGCTTATGTGGAGGATAACTTGACCAATTCCCGCCCGGTGTATAAACCTCAATCACCATCAACTTGTCCGCAGGAAAGCCTGGGCCGATTATGTCGACGATCTGACGAGAAGCATTTCCGCCGCCTCGAAGGCTGCTGACGACATCACTCGGCGTAATTAGGCGGGGCTGCAGCAGGGCTTCGGAAGGGGACCGGCATTCTGCAATTTCACAAACAGTGTCCGCGGTGAATCGAGCCGTGTGGCCGCAGGGTAAATAGACGGTATAGGGAAAACCATCGAAAGCGTTCTTGCGTTTCCCAATTCGTTCTGCGCCATGTCCCCAATCCGCAACGCATGTTCCCCCTAAAAGGACGAATACAGCTTCCTCATCGACGGTGCTGCTCCGAAACGTGTCGCCGGGCAGCACGCGATGGACAAAGAAACTCATCCATTCCCATCCAGCACGCTTGCGGGGCAGGTGTAATATCTCCCCACTAAGTTGTCCGTGCAGGTTCGAAGAATGGAAAAGAAAGCCTGGTTCCGTCACCATTTCCTCATATAGACCAAGTACGGGATCTGTTTGGGGTCAATTTCTAACCGCTTTGAGACTATGCCAAATACGAATTATAATGTCAATTGTTAGCCCGCGAAAATCTCGTTCACCTTATCCTGTGTCTGCTGACTCCGCGACGGTTTCAAGTACCGCATGGTCGACTCCATGTCGGAGTGACCCAGCCACTGCTGCACCGTACGCAGATCGACTCCTGCCCATAGCGACCACGTAGCAAACGTCGCACGGAACTTGCGCAGCCAGAAATTCTCCTTACCCAGCTTGGCCCTGCCTTCAGGCCGTCGAGAAAGTCGAGCTTAGAGGTTGGAAAAACGAGGTTGCAGCTTTTATCGGATTTCGCCTTCCAGGCCTTAAGACTCTTCACAAGCTTTGTCCGGATGGGAATCTCGCGCTCCTTATACGCCTTCGGCGTCCAACCTCGGTCGGGTTTATGGCTCACTCGAACCGTAGAGGCCGCGAGGTTAATCTCCGACCAATACGTGTACATGACCTCCTGCTCCCGTATCCCCGTCATCAGGAAGAACTCGTACCATGACCGTTCCTCCGTATCACACGCCACGAAGAGCTTGTCGAGTTCTTCTTGCTCGTAAATCTCCGGTTCCGCCTCGGTGTAGCGCGGCCAGTCGTTCTTGCCGACCAGACCGCGAATCCCATTCGCCTTCAGGAACGTCATCACGTTCTCGAACTTGTTGTACACACTTCGTGGCGCCTGCTCCTTCTCATCACGCAGAAAAGCTGAGAACTTCAGCACATCCTTGCGCTCGATCTCGTCGAGGTTGAGCTTGTGGCAGGACTCGGTGAAATACGAAAGGGCGGCGGCCGAATACGCGGCATGCGTCTTCGGCTTTTTCGTGAGCTTGGTTTCGTCGAGGAAATCAGCGACAGCGGCGGCTAATGACCGGTGTCCGTTCTGCCCGTCGGGCATGACGGAGACGCCGCTGTTGACCGCGTTCAACTCGGCTTCTTTGCGCAGGCGGCGCGCAACGGCGTCCGCCGGATCTTTGCCGACAGAGAGGCGCACGCGTTTCGCATCTTTGCGCCACTCCAGATAATAGGCGCCTTCCGGGTGTCGCTCTTCATTACCGTTCACGACGACGATATTAGGTTGACTCGGCCATTGGCGGAATCGGCCACGGGGTAGTAACGCATGCCGTTGGCGGTCTGAACCCGTTTCGTGAGATGGACGGAATATCCTCCTGACCTCATCACGAACCGCTTCTGATTCTCGCCTCGACTTACGTATTCAAGGTTCAGTGCGGCGTTGTTCGTGTAGTCGCCATCTTTAGGGGTTGTCTCGTGCTCTGACGGGCAATCGCTCAGGAACGCAGCCGCGACTAAGCCATGAACGGTGCGTTTTCGTGAGAAACCATCGCTGGATAGGGTGACGTAGAGTCGCCCATTCTTCATCATGATGGGTTGAAGAATTTTCTTGGTGTGAGCGTTCCGAACCTCCCCTGGTCGGAAACCTGATAAATGCCGTCGTACCCCGCGACATCGCACCATTGCTCAGCCATACCGCACTGCTCCTTTTGGGGCACCGAAAAGGTATACTCCTTGGAATCAGTGCAGGTATCACCGGCTTGCAAGTACTAGATAACTAAAGTACTGGCGGAGAGGGAGGGATTCGAACCCCCGGTACGGTTTCCCGTACTCCAGTTTTCAAGACTGGCGCCTTCAACCACTCGGCCACCTCTCCCCTCGATAGCTTGCTGGTCTCTATTTTACGGCAGGAACACCACTGGCGGTTCTACTTATCAATCCGAAATCTCAGAGCCACAAAAAGCTACTTCGTCCCGTTCGGATATACCAATATCTTGCTGGCTTCGCCTGTCTTTAGCCGCGCCATGGCTTTCGAAAAATCCTTCATCGGGATGCGATCCGTGATCACGGGATGAAGATCAAGTCGTCCGCTCTTGAGCAATGCGGTCATCTGATACCACGTCTGATACATGCGGCGGCCGTTGATGCCTTGAATGTTGATGCCTTTAAAAATGATGTCTTCGGAAAAATTAAGTGGGATGGGCTTCGAGGTGAGACCGAGCAGAGAGATGCGTCCGCCGCGCCTGACAATATCGAACGCGGTGCGTATGGCGTCTGGATGGCCGGCCATTTCGAGCACCACATCGACGCCCAGGCCTCCCGTTTTTTCAGCGATAGCGTTGCGAACATCTTCTTGGGATGGATCGAGCGCGTAGTCGGCCTTCATCTGGGTCGCGAGCTTACGCCGATGTTCGTTGACTTCGATCGCGAAAATGGTGGTCGCGCCGACAGCTCGGGCTACCGCAATCGAAAACAGGCCGATCGGTCCACAGCCGGTGACGGCTACGGTTTTCGCGGCAATCTCTCCGGCCAGTACCGTGTGCACCGCATTGCCCAGCGGATCGAGGATGGATGCGTACTCTTGCGGAATCGCCGGGTCAAGCTTCCAGATATTCGACTCGGGAATAACCACGTACTCGGCAAAAGCTCCGTCGCTGTCGACGCCAATGATTTTCACGTTCTGGCAAATATGGGCGTCGCCGGTGCGGCATTGCAGGCACTTGCCGCAAGCCACGTGCATCTCCGCCGATACGAAATCGCCTTCCTTAACGCTGGTGACCTCGTCGCCAAACGCAACCACCTCACCGCAGAATTCATGGCCGGGAATCAGCGGCGGATGAATGCGGCCTTGCGCCCAGTGGTCCCACTCATAAATGTGAAGATCGGTGCCGCAGATGGAGGCGACCTTGACTTTCACCAGAACGTCGTTGCGGCCATACGTCGGGATTTTGACTGCGCGGATTTCCGCGCCCGGGGCGGCTTCCGGCTTGACCACCGCAAGCATGGTACCAGCCATCAGAAGCCTCCTTAAGATAAGGGAATTAGAAGCACAAACGCTTTATTCTACACGGTCGAAACCGGATTTCGATTTTCCGAGCGTCCGGCGAGTTCGATTGCTTATGTCTTATACGTTCCGCGAGCACGTGTCTTCGGGCCTGCAGTTTTGTAGTCCTCGGATTTTCCTCTCGGAATACTTAGCGTCTGCCATTGGCCCGAGCGCAGGTGCTTGGCGAGGAAGACGATTTGCCCGATGTGTTGCGCATAGTGGGCGAGCGCGCGGTTGAGCGCTTGCATTACGCTGTGCGGCTCGCCGCGAATGGTCACGGTGCGCTGCACATCCTCAGATCCGAGCGAATCCAACGTCGAAAATACGTGCGCCCAACCCTGTTCCCACCAGCGCATCACCTCTTCGCGCGTGGCATTGTCTGACACCTCAAATTCCTGATCGCGAAAACGATCGGGCTTCTCGCCGTCGCTGGTGAGGAAGTCGGTAAAGCGCGAGCGAGCATTGCCGGCAATGTGCTTGACCAGCATGCCGACCGAATTCGATTCCGGATCAAGCGCCACGAAAAATTCCTTGTCGTGAAGCTGAGCCATAGCGGCTTCTCCCAGGCGCTTGTGCCCGCGGAACTGTCGTTTCATTTCTTCGAGGTATTGGGATGCAAGGTCAGTCATAGAGTCCGATTGCAGAGGTTAGAGGTCAGATTGCAGAAATAGGAATATAACGATCGCGAGCGAGGGTTAACATCTTCATTCGAACCTCTAACCTCTGACTTGTAATTCTACGTTGCAGGCGACGCGAAATCCGTAATCCGCGTATTTGAATTCCGGCGGGATGCTGGAGCGCGCCGCGCAACGCGAAATTTTGACATGATGCCGCCAAGATCCGCCACGCGATACTCGCCGTTCGCCAATTTCAGGTCCGCTGGGATTGCGCTCCGGCGAAACCGCGTAGTAATCGGGCGCGTACCAATCGCTGCACCACTCATGCACGTTGTCGCACATATTGTAGAGGCCGTATGCGTTTGGTTCGGCGCGGCCGACGGGCTCAGGGCCAGCCTTCCACCAGGCGGCGCAACGATCGGCATAGTGGGGCAGCGATTGCGGAGGTGTGTCTCCCCATGGAAACAGCGCGTTTGGGTTCTCTTCACCGTTGCCTCCGCGCGCAGCCCGTTCCCACTCCGCCTCAGTAGGCAGACGAAATTTACCTCCTCTTGAACTGAGCCATTCGCAATAGCGAATTGCATCATGCCACGATACTCCAACGACCGGATGCTCCGGATCGTTGAACGCGGAATCGTTCCAGAAGGGCGGCGGCAATGATTTGGTAGCATTCAAAAAGTATCCGTAGTCGGTATTCGTGACTTGGCGCGCGGTGAGCAGAAATTCGTCAACCCAGACACGGTGCACAGGCTTCTCGTTGTCCTGTCCACTGTCGCAGCCCATGAGGAACCAGCCGGCTGGAATACGCACGATCGCGGGAACGAACTCTTCCCGCGATCGGCAGAGCAGTAAGGCCGGTTCCATTGGGTCGGTCGAGGCCATGATGTTAACGCGTTCGCAGCGCGCGAACGACATCTTCGATTGTATTCTCCTGAAACAAGCGTATGCCCGCCACGCCAGCCGCTCCTACATCCAGGCAAGATGCCGCATTCTTCACCGTGACGCCGCCGAGAGCAATTATCGGGATCTTAGCCTGGCAGGCCAGCCGCAACGCAGCAAGTCCGGCGGGCGCGGCCTGGCGAGCTCCGCTTTTGCCGAACACTGGCGCGAAGACGGCGAAGTCGACAGCTTCGGATTCCGCGCGAGTCACGTCTTCATGTGAGTGGCAAGAGGCAGCAATAACAAAGCTAAAGTTGGCGGTATGTGGTGGCGTAACAGCTCTTAACATCTCCGCCACTTCGTCAGGAGTGACATCGCCGGCGCGCAAATGAACGCCATCAGCGCCGACGGCCAGCGCAACGTCGACGCGTGAATTGATCAACAGGCGCGTCGTTGAGGAATTCTGACGCACGATGCCAACCGCCTCTCTCGCCAGCGTTTCTACTTCACGCCCGCACAGGTCTTTCTCGCGGAGTTGAATGTAATCGACAGACGCTCTTGCGGCTTCGGCAACCTTGTCGAGCAACGCGCGTCGGCGCGCCTGTTCGTCGCCGGTGAACTGTCCGCGGTCGGTGATGTAGTAGAGCAAACAGCGGTCCGCCATTAGTGTGGCGCGGACACTTCTGTCCGCGAAGCGTGCGGATAATACTAATGTAAGGCCAGCGGACCGCACCGTCCGATTCCCGCTTACTGGGAGGTGAACAAATTCAAGTTCTCAGCTTTCCAGCGCATCGCGGCATAAATCCGATTCCGTCCGCTGGGATGATCAAAAAAGATCCATTCCTCGACCGGCCCAGGATTCATCTTCCGATATTCGCCGAGATGTATGGCAGCTTGGGCAAAGCCGTCAGGCTGCCGGCTGGCGTTCAGACCAAACATGTCGGCTTCGTATTCCTGTGTGCGGATAAAAGTGTTGAACACGGGAGTGGCGACGAAACCAAAGATCAAAACCAGCAGTATCACGAGGGGAAGAACGGCGGTGTCGCCCACGCCCCGAATCTGCCACTTCTCGCCCCAGCGCTGGAGCGTCCAGTCGAGTCCCCAACGCAAGTAGGCGAAGGCCAGCACAATGATGATCAGGAAAAACATGATGCCCTTGTAGGCATGGTTCATCACGTAGTGCCCCATCTCGTGTCCCATGACCGCCTGAATTTCTTCCGGTGAGCCGCGACGCAAGAGGTTGTCATTGAGCGTAATGCGCATCGTATTGGCAAAGCCGCTGACGTTAGCGCTCATCCGCGTCGTCTGCTTTGACGCGTCGATCGTGTACACATCCTTGGCCGGGATTCCATTCGCTCGCGCCATACTCAGGATCGGATTGACAACCTTCGGGTCATCCAGACGCGTAACCTTGTTGAAGATGGGCACGATATAAACCGGCGCGATCAGAATTCCGAGGATCGTGAACAAGAGCGTGGCCACTGAACCCCAGATCCACCAGCTGCGTGGAAGGCGGCGCACAATCCCGAAGAGCATCATCGCGAGTAGGCCTCCCAACACCAGGTTGACCCCAAGGTTCTTCAGTTGATCGCCCATCCACGGACCAAAAGTTTGCGTAGCGAGGCCGTACTTGTGCTCGCGGAAATAATCTTCGTAGACCGAGAGCGGGAAAACCAGGATGGATGTCAGCACGAGGTATTGCAGCCAATATAAGAACGTCTGCACTGGCTTGAAACGAGTGACGCGCTCGGAGAGATCGCGCATGCGCGCCGACCAGCGCAGGTTCAGCAACAACAGCGATACGATCGCCGCATAGAGAAAATCCCAGAGAATCATCCAGTATCCGCCTTCGAAATAAGCGTCCGACCGGGCCGTCTTGTCGGCGGGAATTTGCGCGAGATATGCATTGGTCGCCGCGACCGCATCGAAATGTGCCGAGGGCTGGGCCTCCGGCGGGACCCTTATAACGGACGGCATTTCGTTTGCCGATGGCGGTTGAGCATGCGCTGCGGTCGCGCCAAGCGTTACATAGATAGTTGCCCACAAAATAATCAGGCACCAGAGCGCCGTCGACCGGCGTGTTTGTAATGGCATCTTGTTTGTTTCTCCCGCAAACATTGACCCGAAGCAGTGTATACGGAATCGGCAATCCGGAAGTTCAAACTTTACAAGGCAAACGCGCAGCCTGCGAACGTCGTTTTGAAAGCACGCGGACAAGAGTGTCCGCGCCACACGGACTATGGTCGCGTCCTGGCAATCTCGGGAACCGCCGGCTCACCCGCGCGCTTGGTTTGCTGCGGGGCGAGATGATACTTGGTCAGGCCATCTTTCAGAAATTCAAAACTTTCTTCGGGCGAGTCCGACATCTTAAACAGTTCGAGATCCCCCGCCGAGATCACACCCGCATCCACCATCGCATCGAAGTTGATAATCTTCTTCCAATAACTGCTGCCATAAATAACGACGACAATTTTCTTGGCCAGTTTCTCCGTTTGCGCAAGCGTAAGAATTTCAAAAAGTTCGTCGAGCGTGCCAAAGCCTCCGGGAAAAATAACCAGCGCTTTCGCCAGATAGGCAAACCAGAACTTACGCA
The DNA here is from genome assembly GCA_963822025.1 of uncultured Acidobacteriaceae bacterium. Taxonomy (GTDB): domain Bacteria; phylum Acidobacteriota; class Terriglobia; order Terriglobales; family Acidobacteriaceae; genus Acidiflorens. The sequence continues at coordinate 853,386 of CAWGFW010000008.1, forward strand.
TGAAAAAATAGTGAAACTCGAAATTCAGCGACGGCGTGATGTAAGAATTCGGATTCTGCTCGAAAGGCAGATTAATGTTGAGTCCAATCGTCTTCCCCCCTGCCTCATGCGCCCCAAGGTTAGCCGCTTCCATGATGCCGGGCCCGCCGCCGGTGGTGACGACGAAGCGATGGCGCTTGGCGGGAATTTGAGTCGACCACTCCGTCAGCAGACGGGCCAAGCGTCGCGCATCCTCATAATATCGAGCCATATCGACAGCGGCCTCGGCGCGCTTCATCTCCCTGGCTTGCTGAGCAGCGGATTCTTTGCTCCCATTGCCGCGCGCTTCGCTAAGACGGCTGCTGGCACTGTCGCGGCTGTGTATGCGCGCGGATCCGAAAAAAACGACGGTATCCTGAATCTGCTCGCGGCGGAAGCGCGAGAGCGGCTCGCTGTACTCGGATAATAACCGCAGAATTCTCCCGTCTGGACTGTTGAGAAACGGTTCGTTCTGATAGGCGAGCGGGGCGGGCTTGAGTTTTTGATCAGTCATGTTAGATCGGTTGATGGTCGTCCGTCGCTAGTCGGTGGTCATTAGTCGACGGGTCGTGAATCAATCTTAGTTTAATTGATGGATATCCAGCCGAAGGTGATTGCTCGCGAGCGACAACGACGAACAACCGTCGACCGTTCTTCATTCCTCTTCCCGATATTGAATGGCCTCGTAGAATCCTATCCACACATTGATCACTCCCAGTCCAGTCGAAACTCCACGCGCAAAGCCGCCAGCCACGAAAGCGCGAAGCGTGGGATACGGAAGGAGCAGAGGGTTATCCGACCATTCGGGCCGCCAGGGAAGAATCATGAGCATCACTCCCAACGTTGCGCAAAAGAACACGAACACGAGCACTCCCATGCGGCGGAGCCACAGTCGCGCCCCTGACGGCGACCGCGAGGACGCCGACGCCGACGCGGGATCGACGCCATAGGTAGGTTCGGCCGGCGGCTTGAGTTCTCCAACACTACTGGAGTTGCTGGCAAAAGGTAGCTTCGGATCGGAAATCATTGCACGCGTCATTGTGGGGGGGACGCCGGCCCGGGGCAGAATTACATTTTGTCATTCTGTGCCCGAAAGTTCACCAGCACCAATTCCGAACCCACTTCGTGCATTCTACGACTTCAGAGCCTGTATGCGCTCGGCCACGTCGCGATAATCGATGTTGGATCCGTACACACTAGTAAAGTGCCGCAGCGCTGCGGGCTTGTCCTGGGCGGTTTCGCACGCCGAACCCAACTCATAATTGATCGCTACGCGGGCTTCGTCATCAAGCCCCGGAATATTCAAAGCCTTCTCATACCAGCGGATCGCAGCCTGTGGCACTCCTTTATCAAGGAAGCACTGGGCCAGCCACGTGTAGGTTTGGACCGGCTGCGCGAAGGCTTTGCCGCGATCGATCGATGTGCAAACTTTCTGCAGCTCAGCGATGGCCTCATCGAGCAGGCCCATTTCGCGAAAAGCAACGCCCAGGTTGTAATGCGTTTCCGGATCGTCGTCGGCGGCCGCAACGTCCTCCTCCAACTCGTGTTTTAGTTCGCCGAACATCTCCGAAAGATCGATGCTGTCTGAGGGATGCATGGCCTCAGCCCCTGCTCCCAGCGAACGCGGGGACGAGGGACTGTAGGTCATGGCTGGACTGGCGGCATGGGCAGCAGCGGCGATTGCGGGCGCAGGTGCTGTCACCGTTGCAGCGGGAGTGTCTACTCTTGTCGTCTTCCTGGTGGTGGTCTCGGCATCCGCGGTTGTGCTCGCAGGCGTTGCTCCCCGCTTCTGCGGTGGCGCGACCGGCCAACTCGGCAACGGCTGCGTAGCGCCAGGTTGAGTTATCGCCGGCCGGGTCGTCGCGGCCTTAACCGCCGCTGCTTGATCAGCAACGGGCGGAGCTTGCGGGAAAGAATCGCCAAGCGATGCTTCCAGATCCGCGACCAGGGCCGTCAGTTCGCCGGCCTCCTCATGCGCAGTTCCCGCGGGCGCCGCTTCGGCATAAACCGGTTCCGGCTCATGTTGCTGTGCCGCCGGCGCATGATGGATCTGATCCTCGATTTCGGGGCCGGCCTGCTGATCGTATGCGGCGCTAGCCTCCAAGGGTGCGTCGACGGCTGCTGAGGCTTCGATCGGAACCGCAAATTCCGCCGGATCGTCAGCGTTGATCTCCGCAATTTCCGTTTCCGGCTCCGCGGGCGGCTGACCGGCGGATTCGACTGCTGCGCGCAACGGATCCAGAATACGGGCATCGCTCGTCAACGCCTGAAGCTTTTCGATTCCCGCTCGGGCCTGATCCGTCATGAAGTGTTCGAGATAGAAACGGACCTCTTCTACAGTCTCGGCGATCTCTGGATTGCTGGCGGCATCGACATCGGCCGCACCTGCTTTCGCTGCGTGCAGTTCGGCGGCTGGCACGTGCGCCTCAACCGGCTCTTCCACCGAAAGTGAATTTTCCCACTCGGTAGATAAGTCGGTAGAAGTTTCAGAATGCGCGTCTGAGGAGGCCTGCACCTGCATCTCTTGCACTGCAAATTCAGGATGCGCGGGCATCTCATCCTCGGAAGCTCTCGATGCCATTGGCCAGGGCGCGGGCGCGGTCGTAGGTGCAGCAGCCGGAAAAGCTGCGGCAGAGACAATCGGCGCAGCGGCCGAACCACCCGATGCGGCAGACGCGGCAAAGGCTCCCGGAGCCGATATTCCGGCCGTCGACGGAGCGGCTTCCACGGTCTGCTCGTAGCGCGCGGCTAACTCTCCGTAGCGCACGGCTTCATCTGGATAACCGGCGTCGTGATACACGCTTTCAAGCGTGCGGCAGCAAACCGCCGCCTCGGTAAAGCGGTGGAAGCGTGTATGCAGCGCGGCCAAGCGCTGGTTCAAACGAGCGTCGCGCGGCGCCTGCGGCAAAGCGCCCAACAGCGGCACCACTGCCTTGTCCGGCAAATTGTAGGAGAGGAAAAGATCGGCATCCGTCACCGCGGAGCGCACCGCCAGGGCAACCTGATCGGGATAGGGCTGGTCGATTACCGGCGCTGTGGCTTCCAATTCCTCCGCGATCACCGCCCCTTCTTCGGCCGTGATTCCAACAGTCGGCGCCTCGCCCTGCATGCGCTCCACTACCTGCTGATAATTCTGCAGGTGCAACTGGTTCTGGGGCTCGGTTGTGCTCAGCATCTGATACAGATCGCGAGCGCGGGCCAAGTCTCCATCCTTGACCGAGGCGTGAGCTAGCAGCTCCGTGACTTCGTTGACATGGGTGCTCTCGCCAGCTTTATTCAACAACAGCAACAGCAGGTCCAGTGCGCCGGCATCGTCGCGCACATGCGCGATCATGGTGTGCAGGCTTCCTAGCAGTTTGGTCGAATCAGTCGCCAGCAGACGATCGGCATGCCGCGTATAAATGTCGAGCGCTTCGTGATATTGCCCGAGGCGGGTGCAGCCCTCCGCCAGCAGAAATAGTCCCTCAGGATCGTTGTGCACCGCCAGCAACTTCTCCGCGATCGGAGCAGCCTTGGGTAAAGTTCCGATCTGCAAGTACGCTTTCAGCAGGTCGCGCAACGCCTCCGGATGAGAGTCAATGTCAGGCGCCTTCTCGAGGTATTCGATGGCGCTCTTCGGATCGTCGCTTTCGAGGGCGGCTCGTCCGCGCAGCAAAAGAACGTAGCTGTTGCCCGGATCAAGCACCAGCATGCGCTTCAGAATGTCTTCGGCGGCAGCCAGCGCACCGCGCCCGCGCAACGCTTCCGCCGCCGCGCTGAAAATCTCCCAGGCTTCTTTCTTTTTCCCCAGCCGAACATAAACCTCGGCCAGCTTCACTCTCATGGGGACGTTTTCCGGGTCCATTTCGAGGACCTTCTGGAAAAGCCGCACGGCTTGCTCCAGATCGCCGTTCTTCATGAAATCTTCTGCGACTTGCAGATACTGCGCGCGCGCGTCGTTGAACAACCCCTGCTGGGTGTAGAGTTCCGCCAGTTTCAGAGATGCATCCAAGCTCGGCTGGAGCTTGGTGATCTTTTTGTACATGGCGATGCCCTTGACCGTAAAACCCTGCGCAGCATACGCATCGCCGACCGTCTTAAAACACTCGATAGCTTTGGCGATGTCGCCCATGCGTGCATAGAGATCGCCAATGGTGTTGTTGACGGTAAGGTCCTTGGTATCGTTTTTGAGAATTTTGTCGTACTCAGCAATGGCGTTCTGCAGCTTGCCCTGCTGGACAAACTTTTCCGCGGCGCTGAGAGCCTTCTGTTTGTTGAAGCCAAAACCAAACGCCATAAGGAGCGGACTCCAGCCTTTTTCCCCGCCGCGCTTGCCTCGAGCGCTGGTGAACGGGTCCCAACTCGCGCTGAGAGATTCCCAGACGAGACCCCGCCGACCGCGCCAACCAAGATTGGCAGAGTAGACCGCGGAGTAAGGTAATTGTAAGGCCGTCTATCCCGTGTACGATGGTTACCGTCGATTACCGGAGGTTACCGAAGGGGAGTGTACGTCCGGTTCCGGAAAAATTGCCTGCTCGACTCCAGAATGGGAAGGCTCTCGCGCTCCCGCCTGTTCCCACCACCTCACAAATCGTGTATTCTGCTACCCTTGAACTTCTCCTATTCGAATATTAGGATCACCGATGCCCTCACCGAAAAAGGCTCCGGCTAGCACCCAATCAGCTACGAATATGTCAAGACCTTAAAACCGAAGCCCACCAAGGAAGAAATCCCCGCTAGCCCCGGATCGAACTTCCGCTTTTCCAGCGCTCGCGGATTGCGTCGAGAAATTTCCCCTTATCGTTCTGCATTTGCCGGACTAGCGCTTGATTACCCGTATCTTCATGGGCCGCCGCCCACAGAACCATCTCCGTGAGCACGGGCGCTAAGTCGATCCCTTTCGCAGTCAGCGAGTAAATCAGCTTCCGCCCGTCCGAGGGGTCAGGCGTCGCCGTGATAATTCCGTTCGCGATCAGTCTGCGCAGTCGGTCAGCCAATATGTTCGTCGCAATTCCTTCATAGCACTCCAGGAATTCCTTGTAGCTGCGAAATCCGCGCAGCATCATGTCGCGGATGATCAACAGCGACCAGCGATCGCCCAACATCTCCACCGAAGCGTTCAGCGGACACTCCGAGCGACGAACTGGCGCGGACCTTTTTCGTGGCGTCTTGGACATGTGTCGTTATCATAAATTATCACTTGCATTTTGCAAGTGATATTTGCTAGATTCGCGGGAGTAAATTTTCATGATTCCACCTTGGAGGAACCATCATGCAAGTGAATCCCTACCTCTTCTTCGACGGCCGATGCCAGGAAGCGTTCGCGTTTTATGCGGAATTGCTCGGCGGCCAAATCGAAGCCATGCTCACCTACGAAGGCACGCCCGCATGGTAGTCGGCAATCAGGTCTTGATGGGCAGCGATGCCCCGCCCGATCGCCAGCAAGAACTGGAGGGCTTCTCCGTCAGCATCAACATCGACAGCCCTGCCGAAGCAGAGCGCATATTTAATGCCTCAAAAGAAAACGGCACAGTAACCATGCCCTTCGGAGAAACATTCTGGTCTCTGCGCTTCGGCATGCTCGAAGACCGCTTCGGCATACCATGGATGGTGAACTGCGAAAAAGCCGCCCGGAAAGCCGCGTAACAACCACCCGCGAGAGGACGCTATGCAGAAAATCATTCCCTTCCTGTGGTTCGACACCCAGGCCGAAGAAGCGGCGAAATTCTACGTGTCGATTTTCAAGAACTCGAAAATCCTCAACCTCGCTCACTACGGAGAAGCCGGCCCCGGGCCCAAGGGCAGCGTGATGGTGGCGACCTTCCAGATCGAAGGACAAAAATTCATGGCGCTGAACGGCGGCCCGCAGTACACATTCTCTCCAGCCATATCCTTCTACGTAGACTGCGAAACCCAGGCCGAGGTCGACGAGTTGTGGGAGAAGCTCACGGCTGGCGGATCGGATGTGCAATGCGGATGGCTGAGAGACAAATTTGGCGTGTCGTGGCAAATCATCCCAAAAGCTTTGATCGAACTGATGCAGGACAAAGACCCTGTGAAATCACAAAGAGTATTCAAAGCCATGATGGGTATGATCAAAATTGACATTGAAGCCTTAAAGAGAGCCTATCGTGGCGAATAATATTAGGAGAAATCTAATGCAGCGAAAGATAGTCAGGACGATCGTACTAATAAGCTTTGCACTGGTCGTTGCGCTGCTCACCATGTTGGGCACAATGCGGCAAGCCCAAGCCCAGAACGCCAAAGCACCTTATCCAAGCATGGCCCCGCTGGAGCAATACTTGATCGCGGAGCGGAATGACGAGATCGCTCTGGCACGGAGCGCGGCCCCGGAATCCATCTCGAGCGACGCCGAGGTTTTGGTTCTCGGACGGCATGGCTACGAAACCGCAGTCAAAGGCAAAAATGGTTTTGTATGCCTCGTGGAGCGAGGCTGGATGGGCCCATTCAATGGCGAGGATGCCGCTAATTTTTGGAACCCCAAAGTTCGAGGCCCGGTCTGCTACAATCCGCCGGCTGCCCGCTCCATCCTGCCGCTGACGTACAAAAGAACGGAGATGATATTGGCCGGTCAATCCAAGGTTCAGATCATCGAGGGCATCAAGACATTCATGAAGCAGGAGCTGCCGCCCCTGGAGCCTGGAGCCATGGCCTACATGATGTCCAAGGACCAGTATCTTACCGATCACGACCACCACAACTGGATGGCGCACCTGATGTTTTACACTCCACTCATGGATGGTGCCACTTGGGGTGCAGATCTGCCCCACTCTCCGGTTATGCTGAATCCACAGTTCGGAGGCGCTCCGGAACCAATTGACGTATTCATGGTTCCCGCGGGCAGATGGTCGGATGGAACGGCGGCGCCTGTCAGGTGAGCGCGGGTGAACAGTTCAAAACTACTAGGAGCAGATCATGAGTCAGGTACGGGTTCTGGTTGGCACGCGCAAAGGCGCATTCATTCTAACGTCGGACGGCAAGCGCGAAAAATGGGAGGTCAGCGGGCCCCACTTTGCGGGCTGGGAGATGTATCACCTGAAAGGATCGCCTGTCGATCCTAATCGCATCTATGCCTCCCAGAGCAGTGGATGGTACGGCCAGTTGATTCAGCGCTCGGACGATGGCGGCAAAACCTGGCACCAGCCTGGAACGCCGCCCGGTCTGCCGCCGACCCCAGGCCCGCCCAAGGCGGCTAGCAACAAGTTTGTGTATGACGCGGCTGCCGCACCGCTGACCACGCATCAGTGGTATGACGGCACCCAGCATCCGTGGGAATTCAAGCGCGTGTGGCATCTCGAGCCGTCGCTCACCGATCCCGACACCGTCTATGCAGGAGTCGAAGATGCCGCCCTGTTCCGCTCGACCGACGGGGGAGAGAACTGGAAAGAACTCCCGGGGCTGCGTGGTCACGGCACTGGCCCGAAATGGCAGCCTGGAGCGGGCGGCATGTGCCTGCACACTGTCATTCTCGATCCCAGCAATCCTGACCGCATCTTCATCGCTATCTCCGCTGCCGGCGCGTTTCGCACCGATGATGGAGGCAAATCCTGGAAGCCGATCAACCGCGGCCTCCATTCCCAATACATCCCGGACCCGCGCGCCGAGGTCGGCCACTGCGTGCACCACGTTGCCATGAATCCCAAGCGCCCCGGAGTGCTCTTCATGCAGAAGCACTGGGACGTCATGCGCAGCGACGATGCCGGCGACTCCTGGCATGAAATCAGCGGCAACCTGCCCACCGATTTCGGCTTCGTGATCAACGTCCACGCTCACGAGCCGGAGACCATTTACGTCGTGCCGATCACCAGCGACTCGCATCACTTCGTGATGGACGGCAAACTCCGAGTCTTTCGTAGCCGCAGCGGCGGCAACGAATGGGAGCCGCTCAGCAAAGGCCTGCCGCAAAGAGATTGCTACGTCAACGTCCTGCGCGACGCCATGGCCGTCGATTCGCTCGATAAATGCGGCGTCTATTTCGGCACCAGCGGCGGACAGGTTTACGCCTCGGCTGACGCGGGGGATAGCTGGAACCCAATTGTGCGGGATCTGCCGGCGGTGCTGTCGGTAGAGGTGCAGACGCTGACATGATCCGCGTCATCCTCCCACAGCATCTGCGAACGCTGGCGCAAGTCGGCAGCGAGATAGAGCTAGACGTCGACGGCCCCATCACGCAGCGCTCCATACTCAACGCGATCGAGGCCCGCTATCCCATGCTGCGCGGCACTATTCGCGACCAAGTTACTCTTGAGCGCCGAGCCTTCCTGCGCTTCTTTGCCTGCGAAGAAGATTTGTCACACGAATCGCCGGATTCGCCACTGCCAGACGCGGTTGCCTCCGGGAAAGAGCCGTTCATCGTCATCGGAGCGATTGCCGGCGGGTAATGGCGAGACGCCTTTTACTTCTGCAATACCGTTTCCGTCTTCCCGCGCTTCTCCATCGGCACGAACTCCCGCGTGTCGTGGCCAACCCAGACCTGGCGCGGGCGCGCGATCTTCTGCTCGGGATCGACGATCATCTCCTGCCACTGCGCCAGCCATCCAACCGTTCGCGGAATCGCGAAGAGCACCGTGAACATCTCCGGCTTAAAGCCCATCGCCTGATACATGATGCCGGAGTAGAAATCCACATTAGGATAGAGCTTGCGCTGCACGAAATAGTCGTCTTCCAGCGCGATGCGCTCCAGTTCCAACGCGATTTCAAGCCGGGCATTGCGTCCGGTAACCTCAAACACCTGATCCGCCGCCCACTTGATGATTTTGGCGCGTGGATCGTAATTTTTATAAACGCGATGCCCAAAACCCATTAGTAAGCCCTTGCCTTCTTTGATCTTCTTGATGTAGGCGGGCACGTGGCTCTTCGAACCAATCTCGTCCAGCATGCGCAGCACTTCTTCATTCGCACCGCCGTGCAACGGTCCCGAAAGAGCCGATGCCGCCGATGCCGTTGCCAGGTAAGGATCGGCCTGAGCGCTGCCCACGGCGCGCATCGTATTCGTGCTGCAGTTCTGCTCGTGATCAGCGTGCAGAACAAAAAGAATGTCGAGCGCCCGCGCAATCACCGGGTTCGCCACATACTTCGGCTCGACCATCTTCCACAACATGTTCATAAAGTTTTCGGCGTAAGTCAGATCGTTATCGGGATACACATACGGGAATCCCACCATGTGGCGATACGACATGGCCGCAATCGACGGCATCTTGCCGATCAGTCGCTTGATTTGCAGCAGCCGCGTCTCCGGATCATGCACGTTCTTCGCCTCGGGATACACCGTCGACAGCGCCGCCACCGTGCTCACCAGCATCGCCATCGGATGCGCGTTGTCGCGGAATCCCTCCATGAACTTCTTGGTCGTTTCATGGAGCATGGTGTGATGCGTAATCTCATAGACCCAGTTCTTCAGTTCAGTCTGCGTTGGTAATTCGCCGAAAAGAAGCAGGTAGGCAACTTCCAGATAGGTACAGTGTTCGGCCAAAACCTCTATGGGATAACCGCGATAGCGCAGGATTCCTTTATCGCCGTCGATATAAGTGATCGCGCTTTTGCAGGACGCGGTGTTCGTGAAGGCGGGATCGTAGGTCATTAATCCGAAATCGTCGTGCCCGGTCTTGATCTTGCGCAGGTCGATGGCGCGAATCGTTCCATTTTCGATGGGAAGCGTGTAACTCTGCCCCGTGCGGTTATCGGTAATCGTTAAGGTATCGAGCGGCATTCAAACCCTCCGAAGAAACACCTGTCGGCGAACAACGGTAACGCGGAACACCCGGCCCCGGTTCGCGCCCATAAATAATATCGGCCAGCTGCACCCGCCTCAGTACCGGACATCACAAACGTCTGTCAGCCCAAGCATTGCGCAGCAATCAAGATTATGGTACTGCATTTGGGCTCTGATTGCGTAGCGCTGGCGGTTGATGAGGTGGAATGCGCACTAGCGCTTTTCTGCTATTGGCAGGGCTCGCGGCGACCGTGTAGCGTGTGAAAGCCATTGGGAGGAACTCGAGTGACCTGGATCCGCACCATTCCACTCTCCGAAGCTAACGATGAACTGCGGCAGGCGATGGAAGGACAAAAGTTGCTCTATCCGCAGGAATACGCCGTTCCAATTCATCCCGCTGCCGGCGGCGGCTCGCTCATCGTGGCCTCGCACTCTTTGATTCCGCAGGCGCTCAAACACGCCTTTTCCACCTTCGGCGCTCTGATGTCTCCCGATCTGCCGCTCCAGCGGCGTCATCACGAGATGATCGCGACCATGGTTTCCGTCACTAACCGATGTGTCTATTGAATCGAGTCTCACGCAGAGTTTCTGCGTCGCGTCACCTTGGATAAAGAATTAGTCGAAGCGCTGGAACGCGATTACACCACCGCCTCGATTACGCCGCGAGAACGCGTCATGCTCGATTACGTTGTAAAACTCACGAAAGACGCGACGAAAGTCTGGAAGGACGACCACGAAAAACTACGCGCCGCCGGCTTCGACGACCAAGCCATTCTGCAGATCACGCTGATGGCATCGTGGTTCAACTACATCAATCGCGTCGCCGACGCGCTCGGGGTGGGCAGGGAACCATAGGGCGGGACTTCATTCGTTGGCGACGCGCCGATGCGGTTTCACCGCCAAACAGCGGGCGAAGATCGCTGACACCTGCGGAATCTCATCTTCATTCAATTTTATCGCGCTGCCCAACTTCTTCAGCGCCGTATTTAGCGGAGAAGGCTCGGCTCCCGTCAGTTCTACGAGTTGCTGCCACTCGCGCGCGACGGGAATTCGCTCGTCGGACTCAGCGTCCTCGCAAAATTGATCGGCCGCCTCTGGAGGAGTTCCATACTCGTCGGCGACATCCTCGTGAAAGTAGCCCCGCAGGAACGTATGCAGTGCGGGAAAGTTGGCGGCGGTGACTTCCGGTTTTGAGTTCATGAGCGGCACTCCGGATAGGATGTCAAAACATAGTAATGGTTTGGCCCGTTATATTTCAGTACGACGATGGCATGCTCGCAGACGCGCGACTGGTATTCGCCGCGATTCATGGTGCGCCCAATCGGAACCTCGCTGTCGTAGTCGAGCACCAGGTTGGGATGTCTCCCCGGCTGGATAAGCCAATTCTGGATTTCGCTCTGCGATTGCGCAATGGCAGAGCCCACAGCACGTTCTGCGGTCGAACGATCCGTGTAGGTCGAGGCGCCGGTAATGTTGCGTTCTCGTTCCAAGCGCTGGCGAAGCTGTTCTTCGGTCTGGGCCACATGCTTCCGCAAGATGTGGCCGCCCTGAGTCTCATCGCGGCTGAGATCGCGTCTGGGCCCGTTCGTCGCCTGGCTTTCCACCCGAAGCGTGGCAGAACCGGTGGCCGCCGACGAACTCGCGCTATTCGTCGAGGTGGGCGTCTGACAGGCGATCAGGACGCACGTCGCCAGCACAGCAGAAATCGCAAAGAACCGAGAAATAGAGGATCGTTTCATACAGCCCCAACCACATCATCGGGCGGCCCGTCATTCCGACCAATTTCCGCCGTCTGTCAGTTTCGGCCTGTAAAGTCGTGGAAATTGTGCTACTAAACAGGGTGTGCGAGCAAGTCTACTGGATTCGCTGGACGATTTCGAGCGCTGGGGCAGCGACCTCGCCTATGTCTTTCCCCGTGGCTACCGCCACGAGCGTTGGAGCTATCTGCGCGTCGCGCGCGTCGCGTATCAATTCGCCCGTGAGCTCGAGGCACGACACATCCGCAAAGGCGACGCAGTCCTACTGTGGAGTCCGAACAGCGGCGAATGGGTGTCCGCATTTCTCGGTTGCGCGCTATGCGGAGTAATCGCCGTCCCCGTAGACGACGCTTCGAGCCCTGATTTTGCGCGCCGCATCAGCATGCAGGTGCGCACGAAAGTGATTCTCTGCCCGCGCGAACGCGCTGCGATATTTGACGGTCTGTCGATGGAAAAGTACGCAAGCATCGATCCCGCCGATCTGGAAGCCTCCGTCGCGAAGCATCCGCCCCAGCGTTATCGTCCCGCGCAAATTCAGCCCTCCGATGCGCTCGAAATTGTTTTCACCTCCGGCACGACCGCCGAGCCCAAGGGTGTCGTGCTTAGCCACGCCAACGTGGTCGGTAATCTTGCCCCTATCGAAACCGAGATCAGAAAATACCTGAAGTACGAGCGGCTGGTGCATCCGATTCGCTTTCTAACCCTGCTGCCACTCAGCCACGTTTTCGGCCAATTTCTGGGAATTTTTCTTCCTCCACTTCTTGGCGGCACGGTCGTCTTTGAAAACACCTTCAACCCAACCGAAATCATGGCGATGATTCACCGCGAGCGCATCTCGGTGCTGGTGGCCGTCCCGCGAATGCTCGAGTCACTCAAGCAGAAAGTCGAACGCGATGTTGACGACAGCCACGACGATGGTCGGGGCCGCGAGAATTTCGCGGCACGCTACGCCGCCTCGGAGAAGCATCATTTCGTTCGACGCTGGTGGACCTTCCGCGATATTCGTCGCAAATTCGGATGGAAGTTCTGGGCCATGATCAGCGGCGGCGCGGCGCTCGACCGCGAGACCGAGGAATTCTGGCATCGCCTGGGATATGCCGTGATCCAAGGTTACGGTTTGACCGAAACGACTTCGCTCGTCAGCCTCAACCATCCTTTCCACACCAGCCGCGGGTCGATCGGAAAAGTTCTTCCGGGACGCGAAATCAAGTTGGCCAACGATGGCGAAATTCTCGTGCGTGGCAGCGGTGTGGCCAGTGGGTATTGGAGCGGCGGCGAATTGCAGCAAGTCACCGACAACTCCGAAGACGGCTGGTATCGCACAGGCGACTTAGGCGCGCTCGACGACCAGGGCAATCTTTTTTTCAAGGGCCGCAAGAAAGAAGTGATCGTCACGGCCGCGGGCATGAACGTTTATCCCGAAGATCTGGAAGCAGCCCTGCGGCCGCAACCGGAAGTCAAAGACTGCGTCGTCGTCGGCCTCGAGCGCGGCGGAAATGCCGAGCCTTGCGCCGTGCTAATTCTGCGCGACCGCAATTGCAGCGCCCAGACGGCCGATGGCGACGTGCAAGTAATTATTTCAAAGATCATTGCTCGCGCCAATGACACGGTGGCCGAATATCAGCGCATGCGCACTTGGTTCGTCTGGCCCGACGAAGATTTTCCGCGTAGTTCGACGCAGAAACCAAGGCGTAACGTGATTCGCGATGCTGTCGAGGCGAGCTTCCGCGGACAATCACCCATGAGCGCACTCAGCCCGCTCGCAGAATTGGTGACTCGAATCACTGGTCGCCCCGCGCAGAACCTGTCCTCGGGTGCTGACCTTGAAAGCGGACTGGGGCTGAACTCTCTCGAACGAGTGGAACTCCTCGGCGCGCTTGAAGACCGCTATCAAATCGATCTTGGTGAAATTAAGTTCGCCGAGGCGGCTACCGTTGGCGATCTCGAAAAAATATTGCAGCAAGCCGGTGGGTCCACGCTTCATCACCGTCGACCTTTTCACTATCCGCACTGGGCGCTACGCTGGCCTACGACCTGGGTGCGAATGATCGCGCGCTATGTGCTGATGCGGCCGGCGATGTTACTTCTCGGATGGCCGCGCGTTACCGGGCGTGAAAATCTGCATGGCATTCGCGGGCCGCTGCTGATCGTCTCGAACCACATCGCCGATGTCGATATAGGCCTTGTTCAGGCGGCGTTGCCGGCGCGCATCCGCCATAAAATTGCGACCGCAACCCGCGGCGAGGCACTTGAGGCACTGCGCTCGCCGGCTCCGGATCGTCCGTTTTTTCTGCGGATCTACGACCGCATTCTGTGGATGCTCGCTGTCGCTCTGCTGAACTTGTTTCCGCTACCGCGCGATTCCGGCTTCCGTAAAAGCTTTACTTACATTGGCGAGGCCGTCGACCGCGGCTACAGCGTGCTTGTCTTTCCCGAAGGAAAACACACGACCGATGGGAAGATCCAGCCGTTCCGCAGCGGCGTCGGGCTGCTCGCCAACAATCTGCGTGTTCCGATTCTCCCCGTGCGCATCGACGGCCTGTTTGAAATCAAGCAGACTGGCAAGAAACACGCTGCGCCTGGAAAAATCAAGGTGCGCATCGGCAAGCCTATGCAATTCGCGGCGGAGACCGACCCGGAAGAGATTGCGCGAGCGCTGCAATCAGCGGTGGAAAGCCTGTTGGCTTAAGGGGCCCTAAAGCTGTGGCCTAAATAGAAAGCGCCGGACAATTATGTCCGGCGCTTCGTATCAAGAAACTGTCGATGGCTTCGTTGAGCTAGGTCAGTTCCCCTGCAAAGTTCTCCTGGCGCGAAAGTCAAATATAGGCGCCAAATCCTATTCCGAAGGCTTACATCACCAGCGCGAGGCTTTCGAGCTCGCGCTCCAGAACGGGGAGAGAGCAACCCGCCATTTCGACGCGGCCGGCGGCGTCGATCGCGGCGGTCTGCGAAACACCATAGCCGCGGCCCGCCAGAAAAACCTGGAGCAGTTCCGCTGCCTCGCGGGAATCAACCATGCCGCCCTGAATCAGGTCGTTTCGTAAGGCGCACAGCTCCGTCACCGTAAATCTCTCTTTGGTAGCCATTCTCACCTTTCGACCTCCTGCCGGTTAGTTAGACTCATCGGCAACCGATTTAGATATATGCAATCTGAATGCCGTAACTTTAGTACACCCCGAGGTACGGGGTGTCCGTCTCCTCACCCACTTAGAACCCAAGTTTTTACAAAAGGTTGCGGGGATTGTGCCTGCGGGAGAGCCTATACAGTAAGACACGTACGCGTCACCGGATTGACACTAAATGTCGTTCCGCAGCGGGAGAAAACACAACTTGTCGTTTTTGTAGAGTCGTCCGCTTATGGGGAGATCTGGCAGGAGCGGACTTCAGGCAGCGTCGATTTTGGCGGCATCCACCAGCATGATGGGGATGTCATCCTGAATCGGGTAGACGCGGCGGCACTCGCTGCATTTAAGACCGTCCCCGGCCGGACTGAGCGTGACCGGTTTTTTGCAGACCGGGCAAACCAGGATGTCGAGCAGATCTTGAGCGATCATATTGGGTACATTGTAGCGCGAAGGTGAAGAACGGAGCTCAGGGACATTTGTGTTTGACGGTCGCAAATTCGAGATCGATCAGTGGGCGGTCGCCTTGACACTCTGTTTTCAGCGCTTTATTCTTAACAATTGCTCCCTGAGAGACTTTCGTCTCTGTGCGCACTTCCGCAGGCCTTTGCGGTATTGGAAATGGGGGCGGCGGAGGTTCCGGCAATGTTCATCGAACTTGAGAATCTGAAGATTCACCCGGTCGACTTCCGGGAGGAGCTTAGCCCGGGTGCGATTGATCTGGGTGAGGACGTACGGCAGCGCTCGCCATTACGCGCTGAGGGTCGTGCCGATCTGGTCGAGGAACATCACGGCAAGCACCAGATCGTGCAGGACATACGGGTGAAGGGCAAGCTGGCGACGAGCCTGGAAGTGGCTTGCGCCCGCTGCCTCGATCCCGTGGTGCACCCGGTGGAGCGGAGTTTCGATCTTTTGTACCGGCCGCTCGGCACCGACTCTGGTCACGAAGAGCTTTCGGTGACTGACGCCGAGGCGGAGATCGGATATTACGAAGGCCAAGGGTTGTTGCTCGAAGACACGTTGCGCGAGCAGGTTCTTCTGGCGCTGCCTTTGAAGACGATTTGCCGCGAAGACTGCAAAGGGTTGTGTCCGCATTGCGGCAAGAATTTGAATGAAGCTCAATGCTCGTGCGTGGATGAGGTCGAATATCCGCGATGGGCAGGGTTGAAAGAAATACGAGATAAGCTGAATCAGTAGGACGTTTTCAGTCTCAGTCGTCAGTTCTCAATAAGAGCTAGGGTGACTGAGAGCCGAGAACTGACGACCGAGAACAAAAAGGACATCATGCCTAATCCAAAACGCAGACATTCCCAGAAGCGCACGGCCACCCGGCGGGCGCACGACTCGCTCTCCAAGCACTCCTTGTCGGAGTGCCCCAACTGCCACGAGCAGAAGATGCCGCATCGTGCTTGCCCAAAGTGCGGAACCTACAAGGGCCGCGAAGTATTAGAGGTCGCCGAGAAGTCGTAGTTTTTCTTCCTCCATGCCAACCGTAATCGCGCTGGATGCGATGGGTTCCGACAAGGCGCCCAGACCGGAACTAGAAGGCGCATTGCAGGCGGCGCGCCATCATGGCGTGCACGTGCTCCTAGTCGGACCCGAGGCGCGTCTTAAGGCTGATCTGGCGCGCTATCCCGGCGCGCGGCGTCTAGGCGTCGAGGTCGTTCACGCCAGCGAAGTCATCACCATGGAAGACAAAGTGGACGCGATTCGCGGCAAGCGCGATTCGTCGATCCGCGTTGGCTTGCGCCTGGTACGGGAAGGACGCGCCGCTGGCTTTGTAACCGCCGGCAATACAGGCGCCGCCATGGCCACGGCGAAGGTCGTGCTGGGCGCGCTCCCCGGAGTCGATCGTCCGGCGCTGGCTGCGGCCTTTCCGACGGTGCTGAATACGGCGGCAGTGCTGCTCGATGTCGGCGCGAACGTCGATTGCACCGCCAACAATCTCGCCCAGTTCGCGGTGATGGGCGATATTTACTGCCGCTCGATTTTCGGCATGAAGCATCCGCGAGTGGGTTTGCTTTCGATTGGTGAAGAAGAAAGCAAGGGCAACGACCTGACGCGCGAAGCGTTCCAACTGCTCAAACGGCTACCGATAAATTTTATAGGCAACGTCGAAGGCCGCGATTTATACAACGGCCACGTGGATGTAATCGTGGCCGACGGCTTTGTCGGCAACGTCGCGTTAAAGACTTCCGAAGGCGTGGCCCGCTTAGTGCGCGCCGTGTTGAAAGATACTTTGAAGGCGACCATCACCCGTCAGGTGGGGGCCTACATTTCGCGCAACGCGTTTTCAGATTTCAAAAAGCGCCTCGATCACACCGAGTACGGCGGCGCCCCGCTCCTTGGAGTAAAAGGGGTCTGCATCATCACTCACGGATCGTCAAACACGAACGCGATCAAAAACGCTGTGCGAGTGGCGGCGGAGTTTGCCGAGGGCAAGGTCAATAAAACCATCGAGCAGGAGTTGGCGCAGCTAAGCGCGGCGGTTTAGGAAGGTCAGAGGTAGGAGGTAAGATTGCAGAGGCTAAAAACCATTGTGCAAAAAGCTTCGGCGACCTCGAGATTTTCACCTCTGCAATCTCACCTCTGACCTCAACAATTATGACAAACGGTTCTTCCCGAATTGCATTTCTCTTCCCCGGCCAGGGCTCTCAAGCCGTAGGCATGGGCAAAGACCTTGCCGACAACTATCACGTAGCGCGTCAGATCTTTGAAGAAGCCGACGACGCGCTTGGCTACAAGCTGTCCGAGGTCTGCTTTGAAGGCCCAGAAGAAAGACTCAAACTAACTGAGATTACGCAGCCGGCAATTTTGACGGCTTCGGTTGCGGCGCTGCGCGTGTTGCAGGAAAAAGGACTGAAGGCTGATCTCGTCGCTGGTCACAGCCTGGGCGAGTATTCGGCGCTCGTCGCCGCGGGTACGCTCAACTTCGCTGACGCGGTGCGGACCGTTCGCAATCGCGGACGCTACATGCAGGAAGCTGTCCCCGTGGGCGTCGGAGCGATGGCAGCGATTCTGGGCATGCCGATCGAGCAGGTCATCCAGATTGCAGCGGATACGGCGCAGGGAGAAGTCTGCCAGGTGGCGAATATTAATTCGCCCGAGCAAATCGTGATCTCGGGCAACGCCCGCGCTGTTGACCGCGCCGTCAAACTAGCCACCGACCGTGGAGCCAAGAAGGCAGTCAGCTTGCCGGTGAGCGCACCCTTCCACTGTTCGCTGATGCAACTGGCACAGGATCGCCTCGCGATCGGTCTGGCGGCGCTGAGTTTTCAGAATCCTGCGTGCCCGGTGGTCTGCAATATCGATGCGGTCGCTGTCACCTCGGCGGAGGCGGCGCGGGCGGCGCTGATCCGGCAGGTAACCGGTACGGTGCAGTGGGAACCGTCAGTGCGCCTGTTGATCGATCAGGGAGTCGAACTGTTTATCGAAGTGGGACCAGGAAAGGTTCTGTGGGGATTGATGCGACAGATCGACCGCTCAAAGACCTGCGTCACGGTAGGGGATATGACTTCGCTGCAGAAGACGCTGGAGCGGATCGCCGCTTTAGCCGCTTAGCTGCCGACGGATGTCTGCCGCGGTCAATAGGGATATACCGTCAGCGTTTTATCCGATTTTTGCACGAACATCCGTGCGCGCTCGGTTCGTTCGTTGACGATCACTTCGACCACCACACCACCTCCGCCAAAACCTTTCGTGTTCGCGGAACCGTAGATGCGGTGCGATTTGACGAGGCCCCACTCGCCGCCAGGACCCCAGTCGCGATAGAAATCGGAGTAAGCGTATTGCGAATATTTCTGCGGATGCTGGCGCCAGCCAGGATCGTTGAAATAGATGCCGTAGGCGCTCTCATAGTCCTGATGCTGTAGCGCGCTGAAGAATTTGTCGACGATGTGCTCCTCGGGCCAGTTGCGGTAGGACCACGCAAAGGCAGCGATCACGATCGCGATTGCAACGACGCTAGCAATTTTTATTTTGCGGCGGCGCGCTTTCGCGGGATCGTAAGGCTGGGCGTCGAGCAGGGTCATAGGCCTTCACTATTTTTCTTTTACATCAACCTTCGCGTTTGAGCAATCAGGCTCGTCCCTATTATTCAATCTGTTTGTTCCGACTCGCGCTACTCACCCTTAAACATCTGTACCAGATGTCGGGTCGGACTGACGATCGTAGCGACTATTACAGCATCTGAGTGGTTCCGATCCGACAAGCCGTGTTCGAGGCAATGGCTTCAACTGTTGAACATGTAACCGCGCCGCCAGCGGGCCGTTATGAATCGCCAAGTGGTTGCGAAGAGGCTTTATGGGCAGTTTTTTGGGTGCCCTTTTTTCTTGCGCAAGAAAATTCCCGCGAATGATTTGAGCACTCGCGATACAGGAGATCACGCAAGCCGCTACCCCTCGCACCGGATTCCATTACGCGGCTCATCGGTTAAGTTGGAGAAAGCGCCCCTTACGTTCGAAAGTTTTCTAATCAACCAAGGAGAAGCAACGAGGAGAATCTATGGCAGCCAAGAAGAGCACCGGGAAAAAATCGAGCGGTCGCAAATACGGTAAAGCGACGGGCAAGACGGTTGAGAGCGCAATGCGCCGCAAGAAAAAGGGCACGCTGCGTTCGGGAAAGTCGGGCAAGGGCGGAAAAGTAACCAGCCGGAAGCAAGCAATCGCCATCGGCCTGTCAGAGGCGCGCAAAAAGGGCGCAAAAGTTCCCGAGAAAAAAGCAAGTTAGCAGATGCGGAGGAATCTGACGAAGGCGAATTGCGATGCTGCGCCAACGGCTCCGCAGCAACTAGCCCTGTCCTCATCGCATCCTAGTTTCGCCTTTTAGCAAACTGAAAACGTCCCCGAGGTGACTTGTTGAAGTCAGACAATCTTTTAAAGCTGTACTTTGATCAGCTTGATCAGATCCACTCCGCCGAGACACAGATCCGCGAAGCACTGCCCAAGATGATTAAAGCCGCCACCGAGCCGGAATTAAAAAGCGCGCTCCAACATCATCTCCAGGAAACGCAAGACCACGCCGCACGCCTCGATAAAATTCTTCTGGAAGCCAAGGGCGTGGTCGATCCGAAGCATTGCAAAGGCATCGCCGCTTTGATTATGGAAGGCGAAGACATTATTCAGGATGCGACGGACGAATCGGTCTGCGATGCGGGGATCATCGCGGCCGCGCAAAAAATTGAACACTATGAAATGGCAGCCTATGGCACGCTGCGAACGTTCGCGGAGATCTTAGGCAATCCGGAGCACGCTGCCCTGCTCGAGCACACGCTCGAAGAAGAAAAGCATGCCGATGCGATTCTAACCAGCATTGCCGACACAGCAAACGACAAAGCGCACAAAACCGCCTGATGGCTTGAAGCGCATCAGAAGCTAAGCTAACCTCTGCGAGATATGTCCATAGGTCCTGATGTAATCATCGTTGGCGCGGGCGCGGCCGGACTCACGGCTGCCGCAGCCCTTGGCGATGCAGGGTTGTCGGTAACGCTTATCGAAGCGCGTGATCGCATCGGCGGGCGCATCTTCACGCTGTACGATGCCAAGCACAACGCGCCGGTTGAACTGGGCGCGGAATTCATTCATGGCCTGCCACCAGAAACATTGACCCTTCTGAACCGCCGGCAGATTCGCATCCGCGAAGTGGACGGAGACAGCTGGTGTTCCGTCGACGGCAAGCTTGGAACTTGCGGCTTTTTTTCTGACGTGGAAAGTATCCTGGACAAGCTGGATGATCGAAAACCCGATCAATCCTTCCTCGATTTTCTTGAAGGTTGCTGTCCCCGCGATAACAGCGACGATCGTCAACGGCAGAGCAGAGAGTGGGCGCTCGGCTATGTCAGCGGCTTCAATGCAGCCGATCCGGCAATAGTCGGCGTGCATTGGCTGGTAAATGGAATGCGCGCCGAAGAAAAAATAGAAGGCGACCGCGCTTTTCGTGCCGAGCACGGCTATGCCGACTTGATCGACGTTTTTCAGGAACAACTGACCGCCGCGAACGTCTCGCTCTCAAAGAGCTCGTCCGTCGAAGAGATTCGCTGGAGCCCCGGCCGAGCGGAACTCGTTGTGCGTGGGCCGGAGGGTGCTTTCGTGATGTCCGCGCCGCGCGTGTTGATCACGGTGCCGCTGGGAGTGCTGCAAGCGCGGAGGGGCGAAAAAGGAGCGATTCGCTTCGTTCCGGAACTGCCCGAGCAAAAGCAAAATGCAATCCGCAACGTGACCATGGGCAAGGCGGCTCGAGTCGTTCTCCGCTTCCGCGAGCGCTTTTGGAAAGATCTGCCGTCAGGCAATAACTTTTCGAAAACAATGGACGGAATGAGCTTTCTATTCTCGCACGATGACTTTTTTCCCACCTGGTGGACAAGCTTGCCTGAAAAGCTGCCCTTCCTGGTCGGCTGGGCGCCGTTTCGCGCAGCCGAGAAACTTGCCGGCCAAGACCAATCGCTCGTGATCGAGCAGAGTCTCATCACCCTTCATCGTCTGCTGGGAGTGAGCGTGCGTGAACTAGAGGAGCGATTTGAACACGCATACTTCCATGACTGGCAGACTGACCCTTTCTCGCGCGGAGCCTACAGCTACGGAAAAGTTGGCGGCGACGGCATGGAGGACGCGCTCGGCCGGCCAATTGACAATACGTTGTTTTTTGCTGGAGAAGCCACCGACATCGGCGGTCGCAATGGCACTGTGCATGGTGCCATCGCCAGCGGCAAACGTGCGGCGGCGGAGATTCTTCCCATGACGGCGGGCACAAAGTTAAGGGCTTGAGACTGAGCAATCCCATTGCAACCGGCAACGCTCGCTCGATCTCCCGACGCTCTCCTCTGAAGGGAAACCCGCGTACACCTACAGCACTCACCTGATTTGAAGCCGATTCCGCATCGACTACGGTAGCGGTTCGAAGGAGTTTGACGATGAGCGATTCCAAGAACAACAAGTGTGGTCATGAGCCCTGTGTTTGTGTGCCGCCGGCTGGCGAAAAATACTGCAGCCAATTCTGCAAAGATGCAGGACCAGAAGAGACCGAGATCGCGTGCGATTGCGGCCACGCCCCCTGCGCACAGTGAGGGGTTAAACCCATTTCCTCTTGTAAATTAATAATAGGTGCTGCTGGCGATCTATCCGTTTGACGATGCGAATCGCGGGCAGCAGCGGTTGCGAGTCTTAGTCATTTCTCGTTCCGGTGTGGCGATCGCGCCATCTACGTCTGCAAATCATCCATGCTGTTACTGCCGTGCCGGCCCAAACGAGCGTCCCAACGGTGAGCGTCAGCCACGTCGGAATTAAGGGCAGTAACCTCCACGCGATAAGCGCGAAGGCTATTAACCCGATGGTGCCCATAGCGCTACCAGCTGCGTCCACGCCGGCTGCGACGCGGCCACGCTTAGTTCCATCAAAGCCAAATTGCGCTTTCTTTTCCTTTTCATGCTTCTCGAGCAGCGAGACGCTTGCCGGAAAAATCGCTGGAAAGGCCAGGAACAGCCCGCCAAACGCAGGACCGAACCGCTGCGCCAGTAACCCTGCAAACGCTGTGATAAGTCCGCCAAAGAGGAATCGCGTAGCATATTCATACCAGCGCGTATCTCGAATTTCGCCGGGCTCGATTTTTACCAGCATCAACTTTTACCAGCGGTGTGCTTCATCCCAAAACCACGTACCGCAACGCGAAGGCGCAAGCCAGCCAGAGAACGAGCGCGGATACGGACACCGACAAAGCTGACCACTTGGCGCTCCGCAAAATGCGTGAAACCACCGCAGCGTAGATGAAAAACGCCAAGGCGCCCAGAATCATCGATTGCGCTTCGATAGCTGCATAACCGGTTCCTTTTTTCCAAACCGTAAGGCTCAAGGTCGCGAGCGCTACAGAGGGCGCGGCGCCGAGCAGGCCGGCAAAGCTCTTGGGCTTGAGAGCATCCGAGAACACAGCGAAAAAGGAGACAACGATGCCGCCGACAAAAAACCGGAGAATGATTTCCGCCATAGTTCAGGGCTCTCTTGATCTCTCGAATAGGCGCAGGGAACACACGTTCCCGCGCCTCGTTGGCAAGGCAGGTCTTTGGATGCTCTCGCAATCCGCGAGGCTACACAAAGTTATAAGCACTAGACAGCCACCACCCGCGAACTTGAATTATTTGTGCAGCGGCGAAGCGGATGCCGATATCCAGCAAAACCTGTATTGCGAGCTTACTACGTCAGGGCTGACAATCCAGCCTGCTGTAGCGCCCGAGATCGTCGGTGCGATGCCAACCTGGTCGAGACCTTCTGACGGAGAGATTCCGGCCGCAGGCTCCGTTGATCGCGCTAAATTCGCGAGCACAACCGTGAGTTGTGCAGGCACCGTTCAAGATGAACGTGGAGGTTCACATGCGACATTTACTATTGCTTTCCGTCCTGCTTCTGGGAACGACATGGGCCGTTGCCCAGACTGACCAAGCCACCCCTAGTCAGACCACTCCAAGCCAAACCAGCCCCAGTGAAGCCAGTCAAGCTCCCGATCAGACCAGCCCATCTACGGCCGCTCCCGACCAGAACAGCACCGGCGAGGCCAGCGGCGACCAGACCACGGTCGGGAGCGGCAACACTACCGTGGAAGGCTGCTTAAGTGGCTCGGATGGCAATTACACCCTGACTGCTGACAACGGCACCGCGTATAAACTGACGGGCAACACTGCCAAGTTAAGCGACCACGTAGGCCACGAGATAAAAGTTATGGGAACAACGGGTGCGGCGTCGGCGAGCGGCTCCAGTGGCGCGATGGGGAACGATAGTTCTTCACAAACGCTCCAGGTCAATTCGTTCAAACACATTTCCAAGACTTGCAAGAACAATAGCATGTCTCATTAAACTTCAACTTTTCAGCGCTCAACTTTTCAGGGCCCAGCTTCGGCTGGGCTTTTTCTTTTGGATCAATCAAACCTGTGATTAAGCGGCCTTTTCAGCAGTATCCGCACTGGTTTTATTGTTCTCGTCGTCTTGAACGCCGCTTCTGCGATTGACCCCGTCTTTCTTAGCAACGGCCGCGACGCGTTCTGCTTCAGGTTTCTCATCGGCAGAATGTTTTTTCGCCGCTTCAGTTTCCTTAACACTCTCTTTCTTTGCTTCCGTTGTTTGCAATTTCCGTTCGCGCGAATCGTCGGACGGCTGACTATGTTCATTCTTCTTGTCGGCCTCGTTAGCTTTCGGAGGCTCTTTCGCAGCTTCCTTTTCCATCGTTTTCATCGCGGAAGAAAGAAGATGCTCGATCCTCGCTCATGCCGCGCGCCATCTGACACTGCTCGCCAGGCCTGCCTCCTCCAGATAGGAAGCGATTTCTTCCTTCTTGGCTATTTCCTTGTCGTTCAAGAATTGCAATATGGCCGCCGTCTGCGCCTCCAAGGTTTGAAGTGAGGAGATCAACTCCTGCAGTATCTGCTGCGCAATCTCTTCGTTCATTTTCCAGATCCTCCAAGCTCATTCTTGGATGCAAAGACCGCGCCCTGTCGCATCCCCACTTTTAAAATAAAGCCTGCGACAAATTCCTAGTCGTTTTGGTATCCGTTAGCGTGGTCGAGCCGTCGTCACCGGTCAGTGCAACACGGAGTTGCCAGAGAAGCCTGCAATACCTCCGCGAACCACAGTCGTCGAAGCTTTGGGCAGTTCATGGATCGTATGCGCCCCGGCGTTGATAGAGACCTGCGCTGCCGGACCATCCAGATCGGGAAAGCCGCCTTCTTCGTGGGATGCCAGGCATATTGCGCCTGCCCAAAAGTTGCACCGTCACCGGACCAGAAAAAACTTCTTGCCACTTCGATTATCAAGTTCGATGTGCACACTGTGAGCAGTCCCCTGGTCGCACACTCGAACCCTCCAGCGAAACTGCTCTTGCGCCGAAATACGCTATTGAACCGATTTAATAAAGAAGGGCTGCAACGTAGCGTTGGTCATCGAAATCCCCTTAATATATTTTCAGCGGGAAAGTCTATCCCGGTTTGTGCTTTTTCCTACTATCCGACCTTCACCGTCAGCATCGAGATGGATCCTCCGTCCACGCCTTCGATCGGAAACGTAACCACATCGCCCTTCTGCCGACTGCCTATCACGTAGAGCATGGGAAGGTAGTGATCCGGCGTTGGAATAGAAAGCAGCGCCTCTGGCCCCAGGCTCTCATAGTTGATGAGTGGCTTGTATTCCCCGGCGACCATCATCTCTTTCGCCTCTTGCTCGAAGCGGATGGCCCAATCGTAGGGATCGGGCATGTGGCGTCCCCATGCGTATGCATGAAGGTTGTGAACCAGATTTCCGCTGCCCACAACCAGGATGCCTTCGCTGCGCAACGGCACGAGTCGTCGGCCGATTTCAAAGTGAAAGGAAGCCGCCTGTGTTTCATCGATGCTAAGTTGCACGATCGGAATGTCAGCGTTGGGATATACGTGCTTGAGCACTGACCAGGTTCCGTGATCGAGACCCCACGAGCTATCGAATTTTACCGGCAGAGGCTTCAGCAACTGTTGCACTCGGCGCGCCAGTTCGGGATCGCCCGCAGCGGGATACTGCACCTGATACAGTTCGCGCGGAAAGCCGCCAAAATCGTGAACCGTTCTCGGCGCCGTGCTGACGGTCACACCGGTTCCCGGCACGAACCAATGCGCGGAGATCGAGAGAATGGCTTTTGGGCGGGGCAGTTGCATCCCGATTCGGCGCCATCCCGCGGTGTAGGTGTTTTCCCACACGGCGTTCATGGGATTGCCGTGCCCGAAGAATATCGCAGGTAAAATCTCAGCCAAATTGCAAGCTCCTCCGGACTCGATAGTGGTCAGAAGCCGTTCAACTTCAAATGGAAATCAGTTTACACCTGAGATTTCAAGTTCCTTTCACCTGCCCAGCAACCCGCAGTGTTATGCTAAAACACGCCGCATGGCCGTAACCTCCCATGTCTAATTCAAATATTTCCGATCCTAATACGTCAGGCACAAACGCCGCCAATACAAGCGCCGCTGAATCTTTGGCAGCCGAATCCTCTCCGACCGAATCGTTCAAAGATATTTTCTCCGAATACGAGCAAAGCCATCGTCGCAAGACTGAATCCGGCTCCCAGCGCCGCGATGGGACCGTGATCGCCTTGACCACCGACTCTGTCGTCCTCGATATTGGATTCAAAACCGAAGGCGTTCTGCCGCTCACCGCATTTCCGGCTGATAAGCCGCCGAAGGCCGGCGACAAACTTCAGGTCACCATCAAAGGCCGCGACCCCGAAGGCTATTACGAACTGACACGCGGGAAAGTCGAACGCCCCACGGATTGGGCCTCGCTGGAGAAGGCTTTCGCTGAGAAGTCAACCATCATCGGAACCGTCACCGGCGTAGTCAAAGGCGGCCTGAGCGTCGATATCGGCGTGCGCGCTTTTATGCCCGCGTCGCGCAGCGGAACACACGATGCCGCAGAATTAGAGAAGTTGGTCGAGCAGGAGATCCGCTGCCGCATCATCAAGCTTGACGTCGATGACGAAGACGTGGTTGTCGATCGCCGCGCCATTGCGGAAGACGAAGAGCGTGCCGGCAAGGAGCGCCGCTTCTCCGAACTCAGGGAAGGCGACACCGTGCAGGGCGAAGTGCGCAGCCTTACAGACTACGGAGCGTTCGTCGATATCGGCGGTGCGGACGCGCTGCTGCATGTAGGCGAGATTTCCTGGCGTCGCGTCGCGAAACCCGCCGATGTGCTAACCGTCGGCCAGCAGATCGAAGCCAAGATCATCAAGGTCGATGAAGAAAAGCATCGCATCGCGATCAGCATGAAGCAACTTCAGGCCCACCCGTGGGATGCGGTCGCTGGAAAGTACACGACGGGCGAACGCGTCCGCGGCACCGTCAGTCGCATCGCCGATTTCGGCGCCTTCGTCGAAATCGAGCCCGGCATCGAGGGGCTGATTCACATTTCTGAAATGTCATGGGCGAAGCGGGTGCGAACCCCGAGCGATGTGGTGAAAGTGGGCGATACGGTTGAGGCCGTGATTCTCGCAGTGAACGCCGTCGAACGCCGCATCTCGCTCGGACTCAAGCAGGCGCTGGGCGATCCCTGGGCTGGAGCCGATCAAAAATTTGCGCCGGGCACAGTGATCGAAGGGCCAGTAACCAACCTCACGAAATTCGGCGCGTTTGTGCAACTCACCGAGGGCGTCGAGGGGATGATTCACATCAGCGAAATCAGCGCCGAGAAGCGTATCAATCATCCGCAAGAAGTGCTGCGATCGGGTCAGGTGGTCAAGGCGCAAGTGCTCGCGCTCGACACCGAGAAGCGTCTCATGCGGCTGAGCATGAAACAGCTCGTGCCCACAGGCCTCGATGAGTATCTCGCCGAACACAAAGAAGGCAACGTCGTCACCGGCCGCTTTATCGAAGTCTCCGCAGGCCGTGCGCGCGTCGAACTTGGCCAAGGCGTGCAGGCCATATGCCATATGCCCGTGGAGAACTCGGCGAAAGAAAAAACCGAAGCCACGCCAGCCTTGTCAACGTCGTCGGCCAAACCCGATCTGTCATCGCTCGGCTCGATGTTGCAGGCGCGCTGGAAGAGCGGCGCTCCGACCAGCGAGGCCAAGCCGGAAGCCATGCGAGCCGGGCAGATCTGCGAATTCAAAATCGCGAAGCTCGACGCAGCAGCCAAGAAAATTGAAGTGGAATTGACCTAGGAACAGTTGCAGAGCTTAGCGCGCGTCGCGAACGACTAGGATCATCCCCGGCCGCAGCACCGCCAGGTTTCGGTTGTCGTGCTTTAGCGCAGAGACAGTAGTGTTGTATGAGTTCGCAATCGAATACAACGTCTCACCTTGCTTGACGGTATGATGCTTGACGTTTTCGCGATTCGCGGCATCCGAATTGGCGGAATCGGCGACTGACTTGACCGACGCAATCTCGCTTTCGCCATGGTGGTGCGATGCGGTTGATCGCCTCGCCCCCATCTGAGTTTGGCGGGCGGCCGCGGTGACCGGCAGATGCAGATACAAAACCTTTCTTCCCTCGAGGCTGCTTCCCCTAAGGCGATTCCAACTGCGCAGCATCTTCACCGAGACGCCAAAATTCTCGGCGACCGATTCCAGGGTATCGCCTCTGCGAACCTTATAGTGGGTGGTCGCGTGCGCGTAAGTGCTGGTGTCGGACTGCTTGCCAGCTGCGATCGGAATGATCAGGCGCGCTTCGGGCGATAGCGCCTCATAATTCGTACCTGCATTGCGGCCGGCAATTCGTCCATTGTTCGGACTCGGATTCAAATCATTGGCCTCGGCGATCGCTCTCGGACTGGTGTGATAGGTGCGCGCAATCGACGCCAGCGTTTCGCCGCTCTGCACTTTGTGATAGCGCCACCAGACACGCTTATCGGTTGGAATCGAAGCCACCGCAGTCTCAAATCTGTCGGATGTTCCGGCGGGCAGATGAAGATCGAACTCGCGATCCTTCGGGGTGGTCAACCGCAGCAGGCTCGGGTTCAAATCGAGCAAATCCTCAGCCGTTACATCCACGCACTCGGCAGCTAAACGCAGATCTATCGGATAGTTGATCTTTACCGTGTCGTAAGGAACCGGCTTTTCCTTCACCACCGCATCAAGCCCATATTGCGCCGGATTCTTGGCCATGATGGTAACGGCGACGATGATGGGCACGTAGTTGCGAGTTTCCTTGGGCAGCACGTTGCGGCGATAGAGCTCCCAGAAATCGGCATACCCCGTGCGCTTCACCGCGCTCTGCACCGTTCCCGGGCCGGAGTTGTACGCGGCCATCGCCAAATACCAATCTCCGAACTCGTTATAGAGATCATGCAAATGATGTGCCGCTGCGCGGGTGGCCTTTTCCGGGTCCTGCCGGTCATCTACCCACCAGCTGCGTTCCAGCCCGTAGCCTTTGGCCCGGCTGCCCATGAACTGCCACATGCCACGGGCCCCGGCGCGCGAAACGGCTAGCGGATGGAATCCCGACTCCGCCTGCGCGAGATAAATCAGCTCCTGCGGAACGCCTTCTTCGCGCAGAACGCGGCGGATCATATCCTCATAGCGGCCAGAACGGGCAAGCGCGTGCTCCAGTGTGCCGCGTCCGCGATTGGAAAAATAATTGATGTATCCGGCGACCTGGTCGGTCATGACTAGCGGTAGATCGGAATGTGTCGACTTGATCTCCGCCTCGGCCTTCGCCTTCACGGTTTGGTCAACCGCCGGGGTCACTTCGTTCGCTTCGTCAATCGGAGCCGGCTCCGACTTCTGCTCGGCGAATCCATCCCCTTGCTGCAGAGCAGCGAGTTCAAGTGTATTGATCCCATCGAGAATGCGGTCGAGTTCGCGTTCCAGGCGGTCATCCGAATTGGTCGACCGGAGATCGAATCCGCTGCCCAGCAAGAGGTTAAATGCCGAGTCGAAATTCTGTTTCGCCGCCTCAAGGTGGCCTGCCTGATAATTGTCTTGCCCCGCCTGATATTCCTTTTCGACGCGGGCAATCAAATCGGCCACAGGATCGACTTCGAGCTCCCGCGGCACCACAGGTTTCGACTGCGGTTCAGCGGAGGCTGCGGCGGGCTTCTGCTTGGGCGGATCAGGCGGCGTTCCCGCGGCCACTAGCGTAGGCGCCTGGGCTTGTGCAGGAGGCAGGAAGGAAGTTCTCTGGGCGCTCTGGCAGCCGAGGGTTGCCGCCAAAAGTGCCGAAACCGAGATCGCCAAAAATCGCTCAGATGAAAACCGCATATTTTCAGAGACTTGCCTGAAACCCCTCCAGGATCAACCTATCGTTATCGACCAGCCTGCTCTTGTCTACTATGAGATGGTACTATCGCAAAATTCGTTGGGTCAACGCCACGTAAGACACCTGCCTCCGATTACTTTGGAAACCGGGTGGGCATGTTACCCCACGCTCGCGGTCGTTGGCAACGAGTTGTACTCGTCCAGTAGATGGGTGACACTTTCATTCCTTTCGCTGGGATGAGGTTTGGCGGAGGAACTGAAGAGGGGTTAAGTAACCAAGAGCCTGGTGGGGGCGGACGGTGTTGTAGATTTTTTCCCAATGGCGCAGTTCGCGATTGAGTTTTTTCATTTCCAGCGAGCAGGCGGTGACCTGATAGAACTCCTCGGTGTGGGTGCGGTTGGCGCGTTCAACGGCGCCATTAAGTTTGGGAGAACGTGGCGGCAAGACGAATAGATGGAGGCCGCGCTGCTGGCAGGCCTGTTCGAACTCGGCGGCAAACTCCGAGCCGCCATCGACCTGGACGGCGCGAATGGGAAAGGGCATGCGGTGCTGCAAGGTGTCGAGAAACTGCGCGGCGGTCTGGGCGGTGGCACGGGGATGAGCTTGAATCACGTCCCATCGGGAAACCACATCGCGCGCGGTGAACTGTTTGAAGACCACACCGGGGATGGGACGGACGTCCAAGCTATCGACTTCGACCAGGTCGCCTGGCTCCGAAGCCGCGTACTGCTTGGGTTTTCGCACAGCATAGGGACGAGGCCGCAGAGCGCGACGCGATCCGGGAACTCCGCTGCGCGGCGGTTCCACCAGTCGGCCCTGCTGCTGAAGCCGAGTGAGAATGCGGCCCACCATGGAAACTGAAATCGAAACCTTCTGGCGGCGCAGCAGAACCGCCAGCTTATCTTTGCCCCAACGCGGAAACTGCAACCGCAAAAGCAAAACCTTTTCTGCTAAGGGAAAAGACCAAGTCGGCTGGCGTCGTCGCCGTGGACAATGACTGCGCTCTTCCAGCGTCGTCAAATCCAGGGGCTCATAGCGCTTAAGCCAGCGGTAGAAGGTCTGGCGGGAGATCCCGAAATGTCGGCAGGTCAGGGCCACGTTCTTGTTCTTGCGATAGAAATCCATCCAGCGCAGGCGGACCTGTGCCGTCCGACTCAGTTCCACCCCCATCGTCGCTAAGCGCGCCGATCGGGCCGGCTTACCCCACTTGGCTTGCATCGAAACACTCTACTTGAGAGTGTCACGCATCATTCTGAACGAGAACACGAGTCTTTTGCCACGCCGCATTCATCGAAAACAACTATGAAAGCCATACAGATCAGCCAAACTGGTGGGCCGGAAGTGATGGAAGTAGTGGACTTGCCGGTGCCACAGCCGAAACCGAACGAAGCCATCGTGCAGATCAAGGCGGCGGGCGTCAACTTTATCAACGTCTACAACCGCGAGGGCCGCTACAAAGCTCCGCTCCCGCTGGTTCTTGGCCAGGAAGCCGCGGGAGTCGTGATCGCTCTCGGAACTGGTGTAAGGGCTGAAGAGAGTAAAAGCGCTCCTGAGCATCTCGCCGCCCCCGCCGTCGGTGATCGCGTGGCTTACACCTCTGTACTTGGCGCCTACGCCGAATATGCCGCCGTGCCCATCGACCGGCTAGTCAAGATTCCCGAGGGCGTGGGTGATCGCGAAGCCGCGGCCGCTATGCTCCAAGGCATGACTGCGCACTACCTTTCTCATGACACCTATCCGCTAAAAAAGGGTGAGACCGCCTTGATTCATGCAGCGGCTGGTGGCGTCGGCCTGATCCTGGTGCAGATGGCGCACGACATCGGCGCCCGCGTAATCGCTACCGTCTCGACCGAAGAAAAAGCTCAACTAGCAATGGGCGCGGGTGCCGACAACGTCATCCTTTATACCCAGTCCGATTTCGAGGCGGAGACCAAGCGCCTCATCCCCGGAATAGGCGTCAACGTCGTCTACGACTCAGTGGGTAAAACGACCTTCGATAAGGGCCTCAACATTCTTCGCCCCCGCGGCATGATGGTGCTCTTCGGAGGCTCCAGCGGAGCGGTAGCCCCGTTTGATCCGCTGCTATTGACGCAGAAGGGATCGCTGTTCCTGACCCGCCCTTCGTTGACGAATTACGTCGCAACCGCTCAGGAACTGCAGGCCCGAGCCGCCGCAGTCTTCGGCATGATTCGCAACGGCAAACTTAAACTGCGCATCGAACATGTCTATCCATTAGAGGAAGCGCAAAAGGCGCATCGCGACCTGGAAGCGCGCAAGACCACAGGAAAATTGCTGTTGTTGCCCTGATCCCGACGAACGCTAGGACTTTTTCTTGCGCGCATAGTTCTTCAGATACGGTGGCAACTCCCGGTCGCAACGCAAGTCGCGAATCGCCGCGCCCAATGTCAGCTCCAGCGGAATCACTCCCGCCCATGTAGGAAAGGAATAATCCTCCTCATCGTCGACAGCAGGCCCCACCCGCACCTTAGCCGAAAATTCATTGATCGGAAGGCGCAGCGCCGAAGTAGCCTTCAACTCTTTTTCATTGGGCTGGCGCGCGTCCTCCCACCGCCCAGGAATAATGTGCTCGCTAATCGCCCGTAGCGCCGCCAGCTTTTCCGCAGGGCCCTCTATCAGCGTAGCCGTGCCCAAAATCACCACCGACCGGTAATTCATCGAATGATTAAACACGGACCGAGCCAGCACCAGCCCATCCAGCAGCGTCACCGTAACGCAGACCGGCACTCCCTGATCAAGATTGCGCAGCATGCGGCTGGCCGCCGAGCCGTGAATATAAAGCACGTCGCCGTCGCGTCCATAAGAAGTAGGAATAACAAAAGGCTGCCCCTCGACCACAAAGCCAACATGGCAAAGAAAAGCCTCATCAAGAATCTGGTAAACAACCTCGCGGTCATAAACCGCCCGCTGCGGCTCGCGGACAACTCGCGTGCGCAGACTGGGAGCGCTGGAACTGGAATTCAAATCTGTGGACATGCTGCTGATTTCCTAGGCAGGCGCCAAGAGTGGTGAAGGGGAAATTCTAGCAGGTTGTAACTAGATGACGGTCGCTACAGCAGCCCGCCCGTCTTCACCGCCAAGGTGGAGAGTGCCATCTCCAGCTTTGTGATCGCCTCGCCGAGTTCTGGATGATTCCCGAGCGTCTGCTGTAGTTCTTTAAGAATCCGATGAGCGCTGGCAACTTGCTCAGCCGCCTGGCTGGAATTTTGTTCGGGCTTCGGTTCGCTTGTCGTGGACATAATTATCCATCCCTCGTGACTTTTTATTTTACCTTCAGATCAATAAGTAGAGAGCAACGGAGCGCCGTCCAAAATATTAGCGCCGCTTTTTCCCCGACGCCTTCGCCTCCTCCAACACCGCAAACTGAATCTTCCTCTCCACCGGATCAATCCGATCCACTAGTACCCGCACCCGATCCCCCAACCCGTAAGTCTTGCGCGAACGCTGTCCAATAATCTGGCGCGTGTCTTCGTGATAGGTAAAGCGATCATTCTTATCGCTGCTGCTAAGTGTGTTGAGCGGCACCAGGCCTTCAACGAAGAGATCGGTCAGCTCTACGAAAAAGCCAAACTTCGTCACACTGATGATGAGGCCGTCGAAATCTTCTCCGATGCGGCGCTCCATGAATTTCATTTTCTTCCATTCCATCAGGCCGCGCTCCGCTTCATCGGCGCGGCGTTCGGTTTGGCTCGAGTCGTCGGCAATGTTGTGCAATTCCTCAATCGTGATCGGACCACCCGGAGGTTCAATCGCATCCTGATGCGCATCCCGGTCGCGCCGCTTCGACCAGGGAGTAGCGCCAGCGTCCCAGCGGCCCGAATGCAAACGGGGCGATTGCGCATTTTCAGCCGGCGAAACGGCGCCGCTACGCTCTGAGTCTCCAACCGCAATCTCGCCATCCTTATACTCCGCCGACTCCCGCAACACATCTTTCAAAATGCGGTGCACAATCAGATCGGGATACCTTCGAATCGGCGAAGTAAAATGCGTATAAGTAGTAGCGGCCAGCGCGAAGTGTCCGCGATTCTCTTCCGAATACCGCGCTTGCTTCAGCGAACGCAGCATAAGAAAACTCAATATCCTCTCTTCCGGCTTCCCCGCAATCTTCTCCGTAAGCTTCTGGTACATGCGCGGAGTAATATGCACTTCCTTCGGCACTTCAATCTCACGCACCCGCTTGCCCGTCCCCCGCGCATCGCGCCGATCCGCCTTCAACTGCATGCGCTGAATCGGCAGCGCGCCCACTCCCAGCGAATATCCAAAAGTCGCGGCGATCACCTCGAAGTCGTAAACCCGCTTGGCGTCCGGCTTTTCGTGTATGCGATAGAGCGACGCGATGCGCTTATTTTCCAGATAGTGCGCAACGCTTTCATTCGCCGACAACATGAATTCTTCAATCAGCCGATGCGCGATATTGCGCTCCGATCGCGTAATGCTTTTCATCATCCCGAATTCATCGAATTCAATGACCGCTTCGGGAAGATCGAAATCAATCGATCCGCGCCGCTTACGCTTGCGATTCAAAGTCATCGCCAGATCGCGCATGCGTTCGAAGTGCTCGACCTGGCCGGCATATTCCCGCCGAGCCACAGCGTCGCCTTCGATCACCGCATTCACGGCGGTATAAGTCATCCGCGCCGCCGAACGAATCACGCCTTCGTTAATCTCATAGCCCACAATTTCGCCCTGATGATCGATCTCCATGGTGCAAGAAAGCACCAGCCGGTCGACGTTGGGACGCAGGCTGCAAATATCAGTCGAGAGCTCGAGCGGCAGCATGGGGACGGCCCGATCAGGAAAATAAACGCTCGTGCCGCGCAGCCGCGCCTCCTGATCCAGCGGAGAATGTGGTGTCACATATTGCGCCACGTCGGCGATATGCACCTGCAATTCGTAATTCCCGTTTTCAAGCAACCGCACGTGCACGGCGTCATCGAAATCGCGAGCCGTTTCGCCGTCGATGGTGACGATAGGAAGCTCGCGATAATCGCGTCGCTGCCGCAAAGCCTCGCCCGGAATAATATTTTCGTTCTCGGACTGGATCGCCTGCGCCTCTTCGATCACGTCCGGTGGAAATCGATGCGGCAGGTGAAATTTGCGAATCATGATTTCGACATCGACTCCGAAATCATCTTCTTCGCCAAGAATTTCAATCACCCGTCCGCGCGGATTCTGCGTAGCGCTAGGCCAGTCGGTGATCTCCACGTCGACCACGACACCGTCAAGATCCTTCCAATCGGTGTGGACTTTCGCTTCGTCGCCGACGACGCGGTCTCGGGACTTCTTGCTCTGCGGCTTTGTTATCCCAATGGGAGAAGTCTTCACCATGGGGGGCACAGAGGCCACAGTGGACTGCGGGTTCTCCATCCCGGGCGGAATCACAATCTCCTGCGTTACTTTTTCATCAATCGGTTTGACGTAATTATTGTGCCGCCCATAGTGAAAGATTCCGACCACCGTCGGATGCGCGCGCGAAAGCGACCGTATGATGCGCCCCTCGGCGCGCCCATCGGTGCGCACAGCGGAAACTTCAACCAGCACGCGGTCGCCATGCATCGACGACCCCATAGCATGTGGAGGAATGAACACATCCCCCGCCAGCCGCGCCTTAAGGTTTTCGTCAAGTGAAGTGGCTTCAGGAATCACGAAGCCATAGCCATCGCGATGCATGGTCAGCCGCCCGACCAGCATATTGCGTCCCTTAGCCGCCTGCGGAATCGCGTAGCGCTCGGAATCAACCGCCAGCAATTCGCCTTTGCCGACCAGCGCGTGCAGGCGATCAGTCAATTCACGCCGAGATTCACCCTTAACCCCAAGTTCGCGCAATAGCTGTTTATGGCTGGCCGTCTTTTTAGGCTGGCGGGCAACGTGCCGGAGAATGGCGGAATCAGAAGGCAACGAATTCATTTTGTAATTTTGTAAACGGTAAATTGGTAATCTGAATTACCCAACGCGCCGTCGTCCAGGGCCTTAAATTACGAAATTACCCGATTACAAAATTACAAAATTCTTATTTCAGATATTTTTCCTCCAAAATCCCTCGATGATGCAGCTCATGCCCCGCGATAATGTAGGCCAGCGCGCGCACCGTCACCTCACTCTTATTAGCCACGCCGCGCCGCGTCCAAGCGGCTTCATCCAGATTCCGAAACAGCGAAACCGTCGCCCGCCGCACCGCAATGTAATCCTCGATCAAATCCTCCAGCGCGAGCCGGGCAAACGGCCCGTTGCGGACGTAGTCATCCTGCTCAAAGCCCTCCAATGGAGTCGCGTCGCCGCGCGCAATACGCAGCGCCCGATAGCTCATGATGCGCTCGGTATCGTTCATGTGCCCGAGCACTTCCTTCACACTCCACTTCTCCGGCGCATAGCGCAGATCGCCATCAGCCTCGCTGCGCCCCGAGAGCAAGAGCAGCGTCTGTCGCCGCTGCTCTTCCAATTCACCAAGAACATCGTCGCGCCGCACCAACGAAATGTAGCGCTCATAGTAAGGAGCATATTCGCCCGGCTGAGCCCGAATAAACGTCGAAGCCGAAGTCGTATCTGTTGGAGTCATAGGAATTCCTCATGAGGCCAATGAGCACCCAAGCCCCTGACAGCTCCATACTATCGCGATAAAAGAATTACCGCAGGATGGGCAGGGCTTACACGGTCGCCGACCCGGTCAATAAGGATATGACTCGCGGGGTAGTGCCAGGAGTGCTATGAAAAGTAATAAGAAAAGCTTGATTTCCACAACATCTGGCGTTTACTACGGAGTACAATGCAATTTGGCCACAGAAGTGCGGCGGTTGTTTAAAGTCTCCTAATAATTACACGACGAAAGGATTTCGACCACAATGTGGAAGCCCACGAATCAACCTGCGACACCTGGCCGCCCGGCTGAGCCGGAACGTCCAACCTCTGCGGCTACGACGGCGCCCATCAGCATGACTACGAGCGAGCCCGCTCCTGCGCCCCGTCCGGTTGCGACCACCACTTCGGACCAGGCTACAATCGGCAAGTCGCTGGTGATCAAAGGTGAAGTAACCGGCTCCGAATCTCTCTATATCGACGGCCGGGTCGAGGGTTCGATCAATCTCTCGGGTAATCGCGTCACCATCGGCCGCAATGGTGTGGTCGCCGCCAACATCAACGCCCGCGAAATCGTGGTGCTCGGCAAAGTGCGCGGCAATCTCACCGCCAGTGATCGTGTAGACATCCGCAGTGACGGCTCTTTGACCGGCGACGTGGTCGCGGCCCGCATCTCCATCGAAGACGGCGCCTTCTTCAAGGGCGGCATCGACATTCGCAAAGCCGGCTCTGCCGGAGCCAAGGCCGACTCGCGTCCGGAGGAAGTCACGAAGAGTGTCTCGAATGCGACGCCGGAGCCGGCGATCGCGGCCAGGGCGTAACGGAGCGCTGTTGGTCGTTCGTGTTAACGCAACTCAGGATGCAAACGGGCCAAGCGGCCCGTTTTTCTTTTAGCAGCAATTTCGATGCGGAGAACCAACCCGCGATCGAGCGAACCGCGATTCGCGAACGATGAACAGATCTCTCACGGTTCTTTCCCGCTGGCCATTGTTTCGGCGACTTGCCCCCCAGCTAATCCCGCCAATCCCACCGATTGCCGCCCGCGCAAATCCTTCGGCAACTCCGAACGCAGCAGCCACAGTCCCGCCGCCACCGCCGCCGCCCAAGTCAGCGAGCCGAGCGTGAACGCGAAGAGATCGGCGCGACGGCTGCCATTGAGCGAGACGGTGCGCATCACTTCATAACTCAATCCGCCGGAAACCGCGCCCACCAATGCCGCCTTGCCTAATTCCTTCCACTTCAACCCGCCGAACGAAACCATGCCGCGAATATGCAGCAGGGACGCAATCGCCAGAGCATTCGCAGCGATGCCAAGATCGGACGCGATCGCCAATCCCGTGACTGACAGTGTCTGAAACAACAGCGAGTACATGGGGAGAGACGCGAGCGTAATCAAACTCGTGGCGATCATCGGAGTCAGGGTGTTTCCCGAGGCATAAAATGCCCGCGCATAAAGCGCCTGGCACGACCACAAAGCCAGCGACAGCGAAAACCAGAAAAAATAAGTCGCCGTAGCCTCAGAATCGGCAAAAGTAAACTGCCCGCGCCGATAGACAAGATCGATCAGCGGAAGCGCAATCGCCATCATCCATCCGGTTATGAGCAGTGAAGCGGCCGTGACGCGATACACCGACGCATTTACGGTCGCGGAAAATTCCTCAAACTTCTTCTCGCCAAACAGGCGCGAGAAAAATGGCAGCGACGCCTGCCCCGCAGCCTGCCCAAGAATCGCGATAGGAACCGCGAACAGGCGCTTGGCATAATTCAGTCGCGCAATGTCGCCGATTCCGCTCGAGGCGAAATAGCGTAGGATCCAATCATCAGCCGTGACCAGCGAAACGCCCAGCATCAGCGGGATCGACATCCGCACCCATTCGCGAAATGCGGAATTCTTCAGGTCGAACGAGGGTCGGTAGCCGGTGCCGATTTTCGCTGCACCAATTGCATTGATCAAAAACGGCCCGGCCACGCTCCCGATAAGCGCGCCGAAGGCTAGCGAAGAGATTCCCATCTGCCGTCCTGCGACCACTCCGCCGACAATGATGAATACGTTGTAAATCAGCGGACCTAGCGCGGGAAACAAAAACAGCCGATGCGACAGCAAAACCGCCGAAACGACCCCTCCAACATAAAAAAAGATCTGGGCCGGCAGAAGGATGCGCGTGAGATGAACGCAGAGCTGCATCTGCTCGGGCGTGAAGCCATGAAACATCCAGCCGGCGAATTGTGGCGTAAAGATTTCAGCCAACACCGTGCCCGCAATGAGCACCGTGGTCATTACCGTGATGATGATCGAAAAAGTTTTCTGTGCTTCCTCTTCGCGCTTCTCCGCCAAAAAGCGCGTATAGATCGAAATGAATGTAATCGAAGCGGTGCCGCCGGCGACGATGTAGTTGAGCCAGTCCGGCAGCGTGAACGCCGCGACATACGCATCCGTCTGCTGCCCCGCGCCAAACGCATAGGCGATGTAAGCCTCGCGAATGTATCCAATTACGCGCGAGAGCGTGATCGCCGCCATCAGCAGTAGCGTCGCCGAACCAGCCGTGTGCTGGTGTGATGGACGAAAGAAGCGAAGCAGGCGCATCCTTCGCAGATTAACGCATCTAGCGGCAGCGCAGCAGTGTTATCGTCTGCTGAGAATCTCGATTGGCAATCGATTGCCGAGCTACGGACCGCGAAGCAGGCGAGGGCGGGCCCCGCGCCACAGGCTATAATCCGCTCGTGAATAAGCCAATATCAGCTGAGAGGCGCGACACAGGCTTCCAGCAGGCAACCCGCGTTCACGGAAGCTTCCTGGCCGCCGCCGAGAAGCGCGCCCTCATCTGGATGGCCAAGCGCATGCCCTCCTGGGTTAACTCCGACCATCTCACGTTGCTCGGTTTCGCCGGCCAGATCGCGACCGGCGTCTGCTATGCGCTCGCCGGCCGCGATCACCGTATGTTGCTGGCGGCGATTTCCTGCCTGGTACTGAATTGGTTCGGTGACAGCCTCGACGGCACACTGGCCCGCGTCCGCCAGCAACAGCGCCCACGCTACGGCTTTTACGTCGATCACATGATTGATTCCATCGGCGCCGTCGCGATGATGGGCGGCCTCGCTCTCTCCGGTTATATGCATCCCGTGATCGCGATCGGTTTGCTCATCGCGTTCCTCTTACTTTCGGTTCAGTCCTATCTCGCGACCTATACGCTTGGCGAATTTCATCTTTCGATGTGGCACTTCGGCCCAACCGAGCTGCGCGTTCTGCTGATCATCGGCAATCTCGCGCTCTTTCGTTGGGCGTGGGTGATCCACGGCCGCTACCGCCTATTTGACATCGGCGGCGCCATCGGCCTAGTCGGCATGACGCTGATGCTGATCGTCGCTACGCTGAAAAACACCGCTCGCCTTTACCGCCAAGAGCGTATTCGATGAAGAGTCCGCGGTGGGATGATCGCCCTCGCGTATCCTCAAATCCCGCTCAAGCCCCAAAGGATGGTCAGGGCGAAGTAGAAAAGACCGAGCCAAGCAAAGGCCGCCAGACTTTTCTACGCTGGATAAAGTTCAATACCGTCGGCGCAATCGGCATCGGCGTGCAGCTAGCCGCGCTTGCGATCCTTCGTTCCCGGCTGAAACTCAATTATCTGCTGGCCACAGGTATCGCGGTTGAAATCGCCGTGCTCCACAACTTTGTATGGCACGAGCGCTTCACATGGGCTGACCGACCGGCCGCCCTCGCGCCTCACCCATTCCTTAGTCAGACTGGCAAAATTCAATGCCGGCAACGGAGCGGTTTCAATCGTCGGAAACTTATTGCTGATGCGCCTGCTCGCGGGCAGATTCAAGCTCAACTATGTTCCATCAAATTGTGTTGCGATCGCGGTCTGCTCGTTGCTTAATTTCCTCCTCGGCGACCACTTTGTCTTCGAACCGTAAGGCGCCTACGCCGTCCGTCAGCAAATTGTCGATTTAGGCGGTAAATCACGCACTTTCGGTCCTGCCCCTTGGGGGTTACGCCCGCATCGTACTCGCGATATAATTAACTCATTACCATGCGATCGAGCGGCTACATTTCGCCACTAGGTTCAGGTTGGATCGAGGGACGCGCTTGTCCCCGCCGTTACCTGTCTGTTCTGCCGTCGCACGTGCGTGCCAACCTCTTCGGCAGCGATTAATTCTCTTTCTTCTGGCCTGCCTTGCTAATCGCTCACACGTCATGTCGGCGATCGGCCTCTCTCTCAGCCAATTTCGGTGGACGCTCTCAAGTCCGCGCATAACCACCGAGAACCGAGAACTGATAGTTATCCGGAGAAACCCATGACCATCAAAACCATGCTCGTCGCAACCGCTACCGCCGGCCCCAAGCTGAAAACCGCGCTTCCTGGCCCCAATGCCAAGCGCATTCTCGCGGGCGACGAAAAATATATTTCGCCTTCCTACACGCGCTCTTATCCCCTGGTTGCCAAACGCGGTCGCGGCGTCGTCGTCGAAGATGTGGACGGCAACGAATTCTTCGATTTTTCCGCCGGCATCGCCGTGGTTTCTACCGGCCATTGCCACCCCGAAGTCGTCGCTGCCATTCAAAAGCAGGCAGGCGAACTGATCCACATGTCAGGCACCGACTTCTACTACGAAGGCCTCGTAACGCTAGCCGAGCGCCTGTCGGAGATTGCGCCCATGCCTGGCCCGCACAAGTTTTATTACGGCAACTCCGGCGCCGAAGCCATCGAGTGCGCATTGAAGCTAGCGCGTTATCACACCAAGCGCCAGCAGGTGATCGCCTTCCTCGGGGCTTTCCATGGCCGCACCATGGGCGCGCTCTCGCTGACCGCCTCCAAGCCGCAACAGAAGCGCCGTTTCTCGCCGCTCGTTCCCGGAGTCACGCACATTCGCTATCCCAACGTCTACCGCGGTTGCGAGGGCGGCCAGCAGGATACGGAGAAATTTGCGCTCGGTTGCGCCCGCTACATCGAGGACAAGCTTTTCAAAACCATCCTCGCGCCCGAAGAAGTCGCGGCGATTTTTGTTGAGCCGATTCAAGGCGAAGGTGGCTACGTAGTCGCACCGACGGTCTTCATGCAGGAACTCCGCCGCATCTGCGATAAGCACGGCATCCTGCTCGTGGTCGACGAAGTCCAGAGCGGCATCGGCCGCACCGGCAAATGGTTTGCCGTCGAACACACCGGCGTTCATCCCGACATCGTCTGCATGGCCAAAGGCATCGCCTCCGGCATGCCGCTCGGCATCACTATGAGCAAGGCCGAGATCATGGATTGGGTCCCCGGTTCGCACGCCTCGACCTTCGGCGGAAACCCGGTGTGCATCGCCGCCGCCTTGGCCACCCTCGATGTGATCGAGAAAGAAGGCTTGCTGCATAACTCGCAACAGGTCGGCGATCACATGATGAAGCGCATGGCCGACTGGCCCAAAAAGCATAAAATTGTCGGCGACGTTCGCGGACGCGGCCTGATGATTGGCGTCGACATCGTAAAAGATCAGAAGACTCGCGAGTACGGAGCAACCGAGCGCGATCGCATCGTCGAAGCAGCCTTCGAGCGCGGTGTTTTGTTCCTCGGTTGCGGCCCCAGCACAATCCGCATAGCGCCGCCGCTCATAGTGACGAAAGACGAAGCCGACATAGCCATCGACACATTAGAAGAATCGATTGCGAGCGTGGAAGCATAACAACTCTGTTGCCAACATTTCAGAACCTATTTTTATTGAGAACTGACGACTGAAAACTGAGACATGCAAAACGGAACCGTCGAGTCGATCTACATTGCCCGCGACGCTCAAAAACCTATGGAATCTGTCGCCCAGGTGGCCGCGATTCCCGGCCAGGGCCTCGACGGCGACCGTTACGCTCTGAAGCTAGGCACATTTTACAAACCCCTGCCTGATCGCGAGCTCACGCTCATCGAAGCCGAAGCGATTGAGGCGATCGGCCGCGACTATCAGATCGACCTTCCCGCCGGCGACGCGCGCCGCAACATCGTAACCCGCAATCTACCGCTGAATCACCTGGCAGGTCGCGAATTTACCATCGGCGACGTTCGCATTCGGGGTCTCCGCCTCTGCGAACCCTGCGACCACTTGCAAAAGTTAACCGGCAAGCCAGTAATCAAAGCTCTGCTCCATCGTGGAGGCCTGCGCGCTCAGATCCTCACGCCGGGCACGATTCACGTCGGCGACACGATTGATTTCTAGCTCATTTCTTCTCATCAAACCTCAGCCGCATTTCATTCGTAGCCACAAACCCCAGCTTTTCATACAAAACTCGCCCCTCATCGCTGGCGTGCAAATTGGCCGAACGCAACCCCCTCGCCCGAATCCAATCGAGAATCGTCTGCACGATCCGCCGCGCCACTCCCTGCCTACGAAATTCCGGCTCCGTATATACATTCAAAATCATCGCCCGCTCGGTGCAAGCGTCCTTAGGATTCGCCGGCCACAGACACAGCAGCACTCCGCCGCCGCCAATAACACGCCCCGAAGCGTCCACCGCCAGCCAATGACGATAAGAACCATCGTCCAAAGCCTGCGCCAGCGTAGGTTCAGCAGCCGTCACCATCCGAGCAAGTTCTTCGGCCGTCCCCTGTCCCATGTCGCGAAACATCGCCCACCGATGATGCAGAACAATCGCCACTTCGCTCCGCGCCGCCTCTCGAATTGTGAAATCAGTTGCCATGCTTCTTTTCGATTGCAGAAAGAAAAACATTACCTACACCACGAAGGCCCTGAATATTCTCCTCCGTGAACCCCTGTGCCCTCTGTGGTCAACGCCCTTTTCCGACGCCGCCTAAATGTGGAAACCGTGCCGCCGCCACTCTCAAAATGTACAATAAACGCAGCCCGAGGTTACCTGGATTTCAATGTACGAAGTTACCGTTGAAGACACATTCGCGGCAGGCCACTACCTGCGCAACTACAAAGGCAAGTGCGAGAACCCGCACGGCCACAACTACAAGATTCGTGTGACCTTGGCAGGCGCCGAACTCGATAAAGCTGGCCTACTGCTCGATTTCAAAGACCTTAAAGACGTCATGAAGCACGCCATCGACCGTCTCGACCACCAGATGATCAATGACATCGAGCCCTTCACCGTCCTCAATCCCTCCGCCGAAAATCTGGCAAAATATTTTTACGACGAAACCAATACGCGCCTAAGCAAAGTAACCAACGGCAGGGTGAGAGTAAAAGACGTGACTGTCTTCGAGACCGACACAACGACCGCTCGTTACTCCGAGTGATCGGGCCATCTGACCTCGGGTGATCTACAGTCTTTGCTTTTGAATTTCGATGACCCGATCACCCGTTGACCCGATCCGAGGCCTCATGCAGATTTCAGAGATTTACAAATCGCTCCAGGGTGAATCCACCCGCGCCGGCCTGCCCTGCGTCTTCATACGCCTCACCGGATGCAACCTCCGCTGCTCCTGGTGCGATAGCGAATTCAGTTTCTACGGCGGAAAGAAGATGACACTCCAGGAAGTGCTGACCGAGGTCGCTCGCCTGAGTCCCTCCGGAGGCCTAGTCGAAATCAC
Organism: uncultured Acidobacteriaceae bacterium; assembly: GCA_963822025.1. Lineage (GTDB taxonomy): Bacteria > Acidobacteriota > Terriglobia > Terriglobales > Acidobacteriaceae > Acidiflorens. Next base: position 896,798 of record CAWGFW010000008.1, read on the forward strand.
CGGCGGCGAGCCCATGCTCCAGGAGCGCGAAGTCATCGCGCTGATGGAGCAACTCCTCGACGCCGACTATGAAGTCCTACTCGAAACCAGCGGAGAGCGGCCACTGGCAAGGGTTCCAAAAGAAGTCATTAAGATCGTCGACGTAAAGTGTCCGCACTCCGGCGAACCCGACACTTTCGCAATCGAAAATCTGAAGGCGCTCCACCCTCACGATGAACTGAAATTCGTTCTCACCGACCGCGCCGACTACGAATTCGCCCGCGACTTTGTTCTGGAACGCGGCCTAGCCCAGCGCGTTCATGCCATCCTATTTTCACCAGCCTTCGAAAAAACAGCCTCCGGCACGCGCGACACTTCGCACTGCCAACTCGATCCGCAAGAGTTAGCGCAGTGGATTCTCGAAGACAACGTCCCTGCCAGACTTAGCCTGCAAATCCACAAATTAATCTGGGACCCCGCCGCCAAAGGCGTTTAGAAGACAATCCGGCTTACTGTCTTTCGCAAGGCCGCACGATCACTTCGTTCGGATCCCACCAACTCCTTGGGACTGAGCCGGCACTTTTCGCGGTGAGCGTTTCACATGATAGCTGGGCGAACCTCTCGCCGACGTATCGATATTTTGCAAGACGAACTTGGCGGGCGCTCGAATGAGTGGCTAAGACGATGTCGGGAATGTCGGCTTCTGAATCAACGACGGCGAACGCCCAGCTGTAGGGCACTCGCTTTCCGTTACCTAGAACTTCTCGATAACGGTCTTTGTCGCGAACATACAAGTAGATCGGACAGTTCCCCGTTCCTCCGCAGGAGCACCGGCTGCTGGTGGCAACCAGGACCCCTTGGCCCAGCTTGCCGAGCGCGATGCTGGTCTTGCGTAGGCTTTCAAACTTTGGTTTCTCTTCGCAATTCTGTTCCAAGCCGCGCAGGTCAGGTGCGACCGACTCTTCCAGCAATTTCTCTTCACTGTCGCCGAGGACAGCATCTGGCCACGTCTTATCCATTTCCTTGGGGATCGCGAAGAGGCGTGATGACTCATGGCTCTGCGCAAAGAGATAAATGGAGAACACGAAAGAGCACACGAAGGCACGCATAATACAAGAATAACGCGACCTTGATCCAGAAGACTCCCTATGCCGTCTTCGCCGCAATCCGATTCTCCGCGCGCAGATGCGCCACCACCAGCCGTATATCGTCGAAACTGACATAGGGCGGCAGGGCATCTTTAATATCCTTCAGGCGCTCGACTCCGAGCTTCAAGCAAGCCGCCTCGATCAGCGGCTGCGCATCGGGAGAAATCCACTTCGCATCAAGCTTGATCTGCCCGCTCTCGACCAGGCTCGCCACCGTGCACACCACCGTCGAAAGCTGACGCGCCCGTATCCGCGCAATCTCATCAAAGCTTCGCCCCTCATTCAAAAGCCGCAGCGTCTGTTCCGCCGGAGCCGGCTCCCGCGCCACCGTCGGCGCGGCGCGCGCTCCTCCGCCAAAGTTTCGCAGAGCCTGAAGAATTTCTGCCCCATAAACATCGGCCTTTTTTTCGCCAATCCCAGCCACCTGCTTCAACTCCGCAAAATTCACCGGACGCCGCCGGCACAGCTCCTCCAGCGTGCTGTCGTGCAAAATAATGTACGCGGGCACTTTATTCTCGCGAGCCATATTCCGCCGCCACTCGCGCAAATATTCCGCCAGCGCCGGATCAGCCTCCACCGGCGCCGCCTCGCGTCCGCGCGGCGTCTCTTCCCCAAACAACGGCCCCTCAAGCGACGCAGACGCAAAAGACGCGCGCGAAAATGTTCTCTTCCGCGCCGCGACGGGAGGCAACGCAACTCGCTTCGCTTCCTTCTTCAGCCACTCCGGTCGAGCGTTGCAATTGTCGCAATTCCCGCAACTCTCCCACTTCGGAGTCTCGCCAAAATGCAAACAGATCTGCCGATGCCGGCACCCAGAAGAATCTGCAAACCGGCTGATCACGCGTTTCCGTTCGCGCGCACGCTCGCGCTCCGTCTCATCCGAAATCTTGTCGATGAAATATCCCAGCAGCACATGATCCTGTTTCTGCCACAGCAGCACACAATCCGCCGCACGCCCGTCGCGCCCCGCGCGCCCCGCCTCCTGGTAATACTGCTCAATCGACTGCGGCAACGACAAGTGAATTACCGCCCGCACCGCCGGTTTGTTGATGCCGAGGCCAAACGCGATCGTGCCCACCAGCACCCGCACTTCGTCCGACATCCAGCGTTCCTGATTCTTCCGCCGCATCGGCGTCTCCATCTTCGCGTGATAAGGAATCGCCGCAACCCCGCTCTCCTCCAGGTATTCGACCGTTTCCTCCACCCGCCGAATCGTCGGCGAATACACAATCACGCTCTCGCCCGCGTACTGCCGCAGCGCCCGCCCCAGCAACTCCATCTGCGTCCGCGCCTCGCACTCATGCACTACATAACAGAGATTCTCGCGATGAAAGCTGGCGATATAACAATCCGGCTGGCGCATCTGCAACTGCTTGATAATGTCGTGCCGCACCTGCCGCGTCGCGCTCGCCGTAAACGCCGCAATCGGCAGCGCCGCAAAACTCGCGCGCAAGCGGCTCAGCAGCCGATAGTCCGGACGAAACTCATGTCCCCACTCCGAAATGCAATGCGCCTCATCTACCGCAAAAAAGCCCACCGGAACCTTCGCCAGCCACTCAAACGTATTTCCCGCCGCCAGCCGCTCGGGAGAAAGATAAAGCAGCCTATACTCGCCGCGCGCCGCCTTCTCCATCACCTGCCGCCGCTCCGCCGGACTCTGCGTGCTATTAATGACCGCCGCCGGAATCCCCATCTGCGCCAGTTGCGCCGCCTGGTCCTGCATCAGCGCAATTAGCGGAGAAACCACCACCGCCGTCTTTCCCGAAATCACTGCGGGCAACTGGTAGCACAGCGACTTCCCGCCGCCGGTCGGCATCACGACGCAAGTGTCGTGCGCCGCCAGCAGACTCCGTATAACATTCTCCTGCTTGGGACGAAACTCGTGATATCCCCAATAGCGCCGTAACGCCTCCGCCAAGTTGTGATTATGTTCGGTCACGGATTCGTGGGATGTTCTATGAGAAGTATAGCCGCGGTAGTGCATACAAAGTGTGTGACCACGAAACGTCCGATTTGTGACGAATCACGGTGAGATGCGCCCGCTCATAAAGTGAGAGTCGTATCATCCCAGGCAGGCGACGCAGGCGCTCTCAAAATCCATTCAAGTGCGAAAGTTGATCAATATTGGCCCGCGCTGAAAGCGATGAGGGCCTGTAGTTTTGCAAGGGCGGCGCTGGAATCTATGGCATGGGCTGCCAATGGAACCGCGTCGCGAAGATGATCGGCGCGGCCGGCGGCCACGAGAGCGGCGGCGGCGTTGAGCAGCACGATATCGCGGCGGGGCGATTTTTTACCGGCGAGCACTTCGCGAATCAGCTTGGCATTCAGAGCCGCATCTCCGCCGGCGATGTCGTCAAGCGCGGCGCGCTGCAGGCCGAATTCTTCCGGCGTAACTTCGTAGCTGCGAACCTGCCCGTCGCGCACTTCGGCGATTCGGGTTGCGGCGGTGATGGTGATTTCGTCGAGGCCGTCGCATCCGTGAACGACGAGAGCGCGGCGCAAACCCAACATGCTGAGAGCCTCGGCGAGTTTCTCTACGAGGTCGGGGGAATAGACTCCGACCACCTGGCAGGTGGCGCGCGCGGGATTGGTCAGCGGACCTAGCAGATTGAAAACCGTGCGCAGATGCAACTCGCGGCGAGCGGCTTGGACGTGCTTCATTGCGGAATGCATGGCAGGAGCGAAGAGAAACGCAATTCCCACTTGTTCGAGGCAGGCGGCGATCTGCGGCGGCGGCAAGCTGATGTTCACGCCCAAGGCCTCCATAACATCGGCGGAGCCGCACTTCGAGGTGATGCTGCGATTGCCATGTTTGGCCACGCGCACGCCGGCGCCGGCGACGACGAAGGCTGTCGCCGTCGAGATGTTGAAGGTTCCGCTGGTATCACCGCCGGTGCCACAGGTGTCAACGAGAGCATCCCGGCCAGTGCCGCTAGCGTCGAGAACCGCGTTGGTGTGAAGTTCAAGCGGAACGGCGGCAGCGCGAATGGCTTCGGCGAATCCGACAATTTCTTCGACCGTCTCACCTTTCATGTGCAGCGCCACCAAAAGCGCGGCAATTTGGGCGTCCGTGCATTGACCGGCGAGAACTTCCGTCATGACGGCGCGCGCTTCTTCGCGAGTGATCGACTGGCGGTGATTGGCGATGCGGTGGAGCGCGTCGAGGATCATGGGTAGGACTTCATTGCACGATCCAAGCTATCGCAGAAAGAAGTGCGTTTCAAATCGCAACGCTCCGCCGCTAGCTTCCGGTGGTTGCTTCCTGTAGCGCGGCCTATGTCAAACTCTCGGGCAAGCGTTTCGCCCGCTTTGGGGCCGGAGGGGCAGGCGGCGCTGCCGCTATTTGACTATGTGCCGCGGAGACGCATTTCTCAGGATCGACAGCAATTCATGCGCGGATGCGGGCGAGGCGACTTTTCCCTCGCGCACGATTTCCCGGGCGCTCAGGTCACTGCCGTAGAGGGCGCGGTTGGCGCCGTCATCGGAGCGCATGGTTGAACCTTCGAGCGACACTCCCGCAAACAGGCCCTTGGCTCTGGAGTAGGACAGGATTTCCGCCTTCATCACGATGTCAGTCTCCGCAGAGGCATCGCGTCCCACCGGGCCGGCCGCCACCGAAGCATCGCCGCCCAGTTTTACTTTGCTGGACAGGACCGATCGCGCACCTGATTCATTCATAATGAGTAGCACGAAATCCGTGGCTTCGGCTCCGATCTGAAAGCCGAAACTTCCGCCCTCGAGCGCAAACATTGCAGGGGCACTCCAGCCACCGGAGAAATCATGGCCTTTGCGACAGGTGATTACTCCGCGGCCGTAACTGCCGCCCACCACAAACGCCGCCTTCTTAACCGACGGATAGATCACTATGCAATCGGCTTTATTTAGAAGATCTCGTGGAATACCGTCGGGCATGCCGAGGATTTCTTTGATCACCACCGCAGATTCGTGGATGCGGTCATCAGCCTTTTCTTCCTTGTCTGCAGCCAGAACTGGCAATACGCAGGCTAGCATGAGAACTACGATCCATACCCTCTTCTTCATAAACGCCCCTCCAAGCATCGGTTGAGATTCAAATCGATGGCCAGTTAGATGACAAATCAGATGAAACGCGAGAATAAAAGTTAGAGCGCAGCGCCAGATAATTCTTTGGTGTTGCGCTACTACTTATCAGCCTGCGGAGGCGCCATATCCTGCGGAAAGCTCTTCAAAGCGACCTCGTGCGACTGGGAATAAGCTTTCTTGGCCTCATCCGTTGTGTTCTCAGTCAGAGTTCCCTTTAAGACATAAAAAGCTTCGTCGCCGTGATTCTTGCCTTCTCCGCGCTCGATCGTACCTTGAAAATCGTACGACTTGCCGTGCACACTCTCGGTGGCGAAGGTGAGCTTATCGCCATCCAGTTTAGCTGACTTGAAAAACTGATCCAGGAAAACGTCGTGGTCGCTGTCCGAATCGCCATAGCGCGAAACAAAACCAATCACGTGGCCGGGCGCATCGATCGTGATCTGCACAAATTCGCCGTCCCGCAAAAAGCAGTATATGCCGGAGTATTGCGCTCCTGGAGTTGGAGAGCCCGACTGAGTCTGCTTCTGATCGTTGGCATTCCGAGGATCCGTGTTCGGGTGAGCCGCGTTCTGGCTCGTCGCACCAACTAACGAACTGGCGAACAGCAAAGCTAAGGAAACCAGTTGTAGCGCGAAGAAGGAGCAGTTACGAGTCAGCATTGCTTACCTCGCAGTTAGTCAAGTATAACGGGACGGCTAGAGAAGAGCGACGGAGCAACATTCTAGGTGATTCTAGGCGCGAAATGCAGAGCTTCGATGGCAGACTTAACTCTGGCCGACACCACATCCGTATCGCGTACGCTCAAACCGGCGGTGGAGATCGGGTCGCCGACTCGCATCTCGAGCGGCTGGCACTTGATGTGATAGGTGTTCATGGGCAGCAGATCGAAGGTGTCGACGAGTGCGATGGGCACGATATCGGCTTGGGCTTTGATTGCCAGAAAGAACGCTCCCGGCAAGAAAGGTTGAATCTTGCCATCCCGCGTACGGCCACCCTCAGGGAAGATGACCAGCGGCGTGCCGCTGCGCAGGCTTCGCAGCGCCGACTTCACGGCACCGATCGAAGCGGCCGGATTCTGCTGGTTGATGCAGACTTGTCCCGAGCGCTTCAGATGCCAGCCTACGAAAGGGTAGGCGAGCAATTCACTTTTAAAAACGATGCGAAACTGGAACGGCAGGTGGACGTAAAGGATCGGGATATCGAGCGCCGATGCGTGCGTAACCGCGTAGACACGGGGTTTGGATACGGCGACGTTGTCCGCGGTGGCATCCATGCCGCTGATGTTGTTCGCACCCGTAACCGTCACCGGCGACAGAATGGTTTTCATGATGAGCCATGACCAGAATCGCGCAAGATCGTGCTGGGTCCGACCGTCGCGGTCAAAGAGCGAACAGACCAGGGAAATCGTGCCCAGAATGATGGTGTAAAGCCAAATCAGCGGAGAAAGAACGAAATAGGAGCGCAGACGGCTGAGCCAACCGTGGCGGATGGAGGTATGAGTCGGCGGATGCGTCTCAGACCATGCGGGGACGAGGGTTTCCGCTTGTTCAGATGAGCGCAGTTCAGTCCGCTCTTTTTCTGGCTCCGCGGTTGTGGCGATCTTATTCATTCGTTCCCTGTTTTGACGCCCATTGCTATGTCGGCGGAGTCAACGCCGCGCAGTCACTTAGATGCAGACACCAAGCATTCGCATCGCCTCTCCTACTACGTAAATCGAACCGGTGACGACGATCAGGCCGTTAGCCCCGGCAAGTTGCCGCGCGCGGGCGAGGGCCGACGCTACGTCCTCCGCCTCGTCCATATTGATGCCCACGGCTATACGTGCCGCTGCCTGGCGAATTTCGCCGGGGGTTGCCGAACGCGGGTTGTTGGCGTGCGTCACAATCACGTTTCCGGCGATCGAAAATAGAATTTCTGCAATTTCCTGCATCGCCTTGTCTCGCATCACGCCGAACACCATGGTCAGCTCGCGGCCGCTTCCCAGGTTCGGATATGAGGATGAAAGCGTCGAGCGCAATGCCCAAGCTCCTGCCGGATTATGAGCGACATCGAGAACGTATTCGGGATGGTCTTTCGCGGCTGGGACAACATGGAATCGCCCCGGCCATTGCGTCTCGCGGATGCCTTGAGCAATCGTCTCCGGAGTGACCTGATGGAATCCCTGGCTGTGTAACTCAGCGGCGGCAGAGATGGCCAAGGCGAGGTTGCGCAGCTGATGACGGCCCACCAGCGGCGACTCGACAATGATTTCGCGGCCAAGAACCTGCAATGGATAGCGCATGCGAATGCTGTTGGATTCCGGTTGCTGACTGCTCGGCATTAAGTAGTCGCTGCTACCCGGCGACACCGGCGGGACATAGGGCACGGCGTTCACGGCGCGTGCCCTCGCGTCCATGATGGCGTTTCCGATTACGTCGGTGGCTTCCGGCAGCTGCGGCAGCGTTACTACGATTCCGTTCGGCCGAATGATTCCCACTTTTTCGCGTGCGATCTCAGCGATCGTTTCACCGAGATACTTTTGGTGATCGAGGGATATGTCGGTAATGATGCTCAGACGAGGATCGACAACGTTGGTTGCGTCGAGACGACCGCCCATTCCGACTTCTAGCACAACCATGTCGGGACGGTTCCGGGCAAAATATTCGAAGGCCATCGCCGTTAACATCTCAAAGAAGCTGGGATGCCACGGCAGATCGCCTTCTGATACCAGGCGTTCCACGGTGCGATCGACTACTTCGTGGAGCACGGTAAAGTCTTCGTCGCCGATGGGAGCGCCCTTGAGGCGAATGCGCTCGTTGATGCGAACCAGATGCGGAGAAGTGTAGAGGCCGATTTTCAGTCCGGAGGCCTGCAAGATCGCGGCGAGAGTCGCAGCGGTCGAACCTTTGCCGTTGGTGCCGGCGATGAGCACGGTTGGAAAACGATTTTCGGGATGCCCCAGGGCCGCGAGAAGCACGCGCATATGCGCCAGATCGAATTTGTGCAGCGGCGTCTGCGCCAGTTCGTGGCCCAGCGCATACATCTGCGCGACTGCGGTTTCGTAGGACAAGGGCTTGTTCGCTGCTCGTCGATCGCTATTCGCCGGCAGGCACGTTAAGGGTAACAAGTTCGGCGAGGGGTTTCGACTCCCTCTCATCGGACGGGGGAGGATCGACAGCGAAACGCCTCCTACGTGCCCAAATGACCGGACAGTCGTGCGCATTCTTCGCGAAGAGCGAAACGACGAACAACGCTACTGGCTTCTACGCTGCCTGCACCATAAAATCGAGCGCGCGCGCGATGTAGCCTTTCAGATCCTTGCGTGGGACCACGGCGTCGAGCATTCCGTGCTCCAGGAGAAATTCTGAGCGCTGGAAGCCGGGGGGCAACTTCTGCCGTATTGTCTGCTCGATTACTCGCGGACCTGCAAAGCCGATAAGTGCGCCCGGTTCGGCGATGTTGAGATCGCCTAGCATGGCGAACGATGCAGTCACGCCGCCTGTGGTGGGATCGGTCAGAACCGAAATGTACGGGATTCCCGCCGCGTCCAGACGCGCGAGGGCGGCAGAGATTTTCGCCAACTGCATGAGGCTGATCACGCCTTCCATCATGCGGGCGCCGCCCGAGGCGGAAACGATGATGATCGGCGTGCGAGTTTCGAGAGCCTTCTCAATGGCGCGCGTGATGACCTCGCCAACCACTGCTCCCATGCTTCCGCCGATGAAAGAATATTCCATCGAGCTCACGATCACGGAGCGGCCGTTCAGTTTGCCTCGGGCATTCACGATGGCATCTTTCAGTCCGGTGTCGGATTTCGCTTGCCTGAGGCGGGAGGAATAGGCCTTCAGGTCAACAAACTTCAAGGGGTCAGTCGAGGCGAGGTTGCTATCGAAAATCTCGTATTGATCGTCGTCGAGAAGTTGGGCCAGTCGGGCGCGAGCGTCGATGCGGAAATGTTTGTCGCACTTCGGGCAAACATTAAGATTCTCCTCTAAATCCTTTTTCCAGATGATCTGGCGGCAGCCGTCACACTTCACCCACAAACCCTCGGTGCGAACCCTCTTCTCGCCCGAAGTGTCTAACTCGCCGGATTGGCGTTTGAACCAAGTCATCGCTGATCGGGTGATCGGGTTGAGCCAAAGGCAAGCAGGTTTAAATCACCTGATGGCTCGATCACCCGATCCTAGTATTCGATTCCTCTCTGCGCCATTACACCTTTTTCGTAGGCGTGCTTTATTTGGCGCATCTCCGTTACAGTGTCCGCCAGTTCGACGATTGTCGGATGGGCGTTTCTTCCGGTCAAGATGACGTGGACCATTTCCGGCTTCCGTTTCAGGGACTCCGCCACTTTCGCCGGGTCCAGCATACCGTAGCTGATGGCGTAATTGATTTCGTCGAGCACTACCAGGTCCCATTCGCCGGATTGGATCGCTTTCTCGGCTTCCACCCAGGCTTCTTCCACCATGCGCACATCTTCAGGGTCGGGCTTCTCGGCGCCGACTTTTACGAAGCCGCGGCCCATCTGCTTCATGATGAACTTATCGCCGAAAGCCTGCACGGCGTCGAGTTCGCCGTAGTGCCAGGAGCCTTTCAAGAATTGCAGCATGAGGACGCGCATCCCCTGGCCAACCGCGCGCAAAGCCGTGCCCATGGCCGCGGTGGTCTTGCCCTTTCCGGGACCGGTGTTCACGATGATAAGGCCACGGCGAAGATCCGACATATTGGCCGAATCCTTTATTGTACGCGGATGGCGAGAAATTGTAATTTTGGACTTGGATCAGACGCTAAATGTAAATTCAACAAGTGTTGTGGGAGGAAGGGATAAAGAGGCAGGGCGAGATGCGCTCGCCCTGGTCGTTCTCAATCCAGGACGTTGAGGATTATGGCATTTCGACAACTCGCTGCAGCTTGGGCTGACCTTGCCCTTTTGCCGTCGCCGAATCCTCAGCATCCAGCAATCGCGCTGCCACCCGCAGAGCGTCCATCTCTTTGCGGACTCGCAGCAGTTCTTGCTCTTTCATTCTTAGTACATCGTACGGGTTTTTCATTGGGGGAGGGCCTCACCTACAAATTCAGACGTATTTCGCCTGTCTCGGAATACAGTAAGCCACTTTTGGGCTGCCGTGAAGCTGCCGAAGGTACATCCGAACAACGAAATCGAGCGCGGGAGGCTGGGACTGACCGGCCGCTGACCGTTTAACAGAAAGTTAATGTCCCAGATGATACGGATGATTCTTAAGGATCGTAAACGCACGATAGAGCTGCTCGACGAGAACCACGCGCGCCAACTCATGGGGGAGAGTCATCTTTCCCAGCGAGAGAGTAAACGCGGCGCAGCGCCGTGCTTCTTCACTGAAGCCGTCGCTGCCTCCGATAGCGAAGAGCAGTGGGATCGCGTTCACGTGTTCGCGATCGAGAAAGCCCGCCAATTCCTCGGAGGAAAACTGGCGTCCGTGCGCATCGAGTAGAACCAGCTTGTGCCGGTCTTTCTGGGCTGCCAGCGATAAAATTGCGGCTTCGTCTTTCAAAGCCACGCCCGCGATCTCGGCATAACGTGAGATGCGTTTCAAATATTCATCGGTCAGAGACTGGATGGCTGGCTCTTTCGTCTTTCCGATCCACGCAACTTTGATCTTCACGGGCGCGATACCATTCCTAAAGCGATGCCATGATTCGAAACATAAGTTTGTCAGCACTTGGTCGAGCAGCGGTGTCAGTATCCCAAATTTATCGGCGCAGGAGGTAAGAATTAAGAGAGGTGATCATTCACGGTTATAAGACTTCGGAGGCAGTAGGAATTGAAGTCCAAAATAACCCACGAAATAGGATTGTGTGGGATTCGCCGGTTCCAAGCTGCGTCCGGACATAAGAAGAAGAATCACCGGGCTGTGAATCTTGTAGCGAGCTCCGAATCCGATAGTCGGCTGATAGGCGGAAGGATGGAAAGTGCCTTGAGAATAAAACTCCGCGTCCAGCTCCAGTTTCTTGGTGAATTCGTGGCCAACAACGAGGCCGGTGAGAAAACCATTGGGTCCTTTGTGGACAAACTCGTAACCGAGTTCATAGTCCAGGTCGACGGGGCCGAACTTCTTGGCAAATTCGAAAGGCAGGAGGAAGGTATCGGTAGGCGGAGTGATGCCGCGGCGGACGGCGTCATTTGGGTTGTTGAGAAAAAGCTGGGGAAATACAGAGATGGCTAGGCCGTTTTCGCCAGCATCGTAGAAGCGCCACTTGACGCCAGGATTGGATTGACCAAAGCCGAACTTGGTGGGAGACGCGGGATTCTTAACGCGCAACCAGGCATTTTCGTAGGTGAGCTGGATGCGGTCACCCACGCCAAAATTAATGTCGACGTCGGGGACATGGGAGACGTTCTGATCGCTGTAAAAAAAAGGCATGTAGCCAACGTTGATTTCCCAATTGAACGGGCCCGGCGTGCCCGGATCGTTGGTGTAATAGGGCGGACCACCTTGGGCTAGAGCAGAGCCGACCGCAATGCAGAAAAAGCAGAAAAAGAGGATTAAAACCTGACCCCGGGAAACAACAGTGCTTTCCGATCTCATCAAAAATGCTGCCTCCGGGATCCGGTTCGAATTTCCATAGGTATTACCTTACCGCAATTTCACGGAAAGAATTTAATGGGACAAGAAAGATGGGAGTCCGCAGGTTCTCGGACTCCCACTATTGTTTGTTCTAGCGATTAACCCGTCAGCCTTAGAGCGCGGTTACTCCGCCGGGGTCGCCTCGAACCCGCTGCAAGTTGAGCTGCCGGTGCAAGCGTTCGGACCATAGAAGCCGACCAGGTCGCCAGTGTCGTTAACACCGTTCACGATCGTCATGCCGGCGCCACTCGGATCGTCAACCGAGGTGTAGGTGGAACTGGACGTGTTGTAGACGAAGCCGTGGGTGTTGCCCTCGGTGTCGACGTAGAAGCCAACTACCAAGCCTTTGTTGTTCAGGCCGGAGGCGGACGTTTGAGCGGCGCCGGGGTAGTCGAGGACGGTGAAATGTCCCTGAACCTGAAGCCAGCCGTGGCTATTGCCTGTGGAGTCGATGTAGAAACCGCAAACGCTGCTGGAGTTGTTGATGCCGGTCGCCTGCGCGCCACCGGTCGCGCCAGGAATGGTGTAGACCTCGAACACGCCGCCAAACTCGTCATATACGTACGGCACGTCGGGATCGGTGCCACCCACGTTGCTGCTGTAGTATCCAGCGGCTTGGCCCATGTCGTTTTGGCTGAGGAGCTGGTTGAAGGGCTTCTTCGCGAAGGCCACGCTGGTAAAGGTTCCCTGGTAGTCGGTGAAGCCGATCGTCTTGCCGTGTTCAATGTAGAACCCGACAGTCTTGAAGGGCCGATTGTTGATGCCGATCACCTGGGTTTGCTGCGACTTGGGGTAGTTCTCGCTGGTGAACGTGCCGTCAGTATAGGTAAACCCCTGGTTAACCGCGGCACCGTGGTATCCAGCGATGTCACCAGAGTTGTTGATACCGAGCAACTGGGTGAACGAGTCGTCGGGATAATTGATGGTCTGGAAATTGTAGGTTTGGGCGAAGGCGGAGATGCAGAGGAGCGCAGCCACGCCGAGGGATAGAGATAAGGTCTTGAATTTCATGGTAGTTCCTTCCTGGATTAAGTTTTGATTACTGCTCACCCTTAAGAGCGACGTTCCCCCGGTCATTCCCTCACGGGTGCAAAAAAATGTAGGATTCTTACCCTCGTAATCTGATTTAGATAGAATCGGCGTTAAGGTTGGACGGGAGGCGCGTATGCCGGAAACTCCTACGGAGCGCCAGTTAGTAACTCGTCTTCTCAAACAATGGGGCGGCGGGAACAAAGAGGCGCTTGACGAATTGATGCCGGTTGTCTACCAGCAACTCCGCAAGCTGGCGGCGATCTGTCTACGTTCAGAGCGTACCAATCACACGCTGCGGGCTACTGCGTTGGTGCATGAGGCCTATTTGCGCCTTGTGGATGCGGATGTTGCCTGGCAAGATCGTGTGCATTTCTTCGCGGTTTCGGCGCGTTTGTTGCGTCGTATCCTGGTCGATCATGCCAAGGCGAATCACCGGAAGAAACGCGGTGGCGGCGCGGAGATGGTTGAGTTCGACGAGGCTGTGCTGGTTGGCCCGCAGACAAGCGGCGGGATTGTGGAACTGGACGCCGCGCTCCAGCGCCTGGCCGTGCTCGACCAACGTAAAAGCGAAATCATCGAATTGCTGTGCTTCGGCGGACTTACTTATGAAGAAGCGGCGGCGGCCCTGAAGATTTCACCGGCGACTGTGCACCGGGAGTTGAAGATGGCTAAGGCCTGGCTCCATCGCGAACTGACGCGAAATTCGGCATGAGCAAGAAAAGCACCGAGGCAGCGTCAAAAGAACGCGGTCTTGAACTGATCGTGCCGCTGCTGGGCCTGCTTCATCAGGGTCTGAAATTCCGGCTCGCCGCGCAGGCTTCGCAACAGAGGATCGCGCTCGAAGTAGGGATAACAGAAGAATCCCCCGCCGATGCTATGGCGCAGCATGTGCAATGCCGAAACTTTATCGCCCAATACGGCGTAGGCTTGGGCAACTTTGTAAATCCCTTCGGCGTCGCTTACACCGCGCTCGTCAATCTTGCTTTCGGTTTGCTGGAGAAGCTTTAAGCCGCCTGCCTGGTCGTGCTTAATCGAATCACTGAGCGCTTTTCCCACCGCCGCGGGAAGCAATGAAGAATTTTCCTCGAAAGCGCGATCAAAGTCGCGGGCTGCTTGGTCCAGGTCGTTCAAGTAATACTCGGCAAAGCCGCGATAGAAAAGGATGTAAACCGAATCGTTGACTGGCAAGCTCTGCAGAAATTTTTCGTATTCGCCAAGGTATAGATAACTATTCATCGCCGAGCTGTTTATCTTTACCTGAGGATTGTTCTGGCGCGCCTTTTCGCACTCCGCGACAGATTCCTTGAGCATTCCGCCAAAGCGGTAAGCGTAGCCCAGTTCCCAATGCGCCTCGGCATTGTTGGGGCTATCTTGCAGCACGGAGCGCAACAAGGGCACGGCCTGCTCGACCCGGCCCGTGTCAGTCAAGAGATTCGCCATGTAGATTCGCGGCTCGACGAGAGCTGGATTTAAGGCGATCGCCTTTTCATAGGCGTTCTGGGCCTTGCCGTAATCTTCTCTTCCACCGAATTGCAGCGAGGCATTGGTCGTGTACGCGCGCCCCAGGTGTGCCCACGCGGGCGCGTAGTTCGGTTCGAGAGCAGTGGATTTCTCCAGCATCTCGATGGCGGCGGCAAACTGATTCAACGAGTAGAGATCGATTCCGCGCAAATAATATTCATAGGCAGCGGTGCTGATCGGTTTCTCGGGCTTTAGGTTGGCGGCTTCCGCGGGCGACAGGTTCAGCTCTAACCCCTTGATAATTTGCTGCGCCACGCGATCCTGAACCGTCAGCAGTTTGTCGTACTTCAGATCGAAGGACTCGCGCCAGAGAATCTTGTCCGGCTTCACGTCGATCAATTGCGCGTTGATCCTGAGATCATCGCCGTCTTTCATAAAGCTGCCGGTTAGCAGCGTATCAACTTTCAGATCCGCAGCAACCCTATTGGGATCGATGATCTGGTTGCGATATTTGTCGACGGAAGACGACGGACGGATGGTCAGAGCATTGACGTAGCCAAGTTTGGTTATGATCTCATCGGCGAGCGAGAAGCCAAGGAAATCGGTCTGAGGATCCTGCTTAAGATTTCTAAAAGGAAGAACCGCCAGGCTACGCGGCCGCGCCGAGGTGGGAGGCCCATTCCAGCGCCTCTCGAGAAAATAACCAATCACCAAGATCGCAACCACCAACGCCGCGATTGGCGCTATCCACCAATTACCAAGAAAAGACGTTGGCGCGGCACGCCGACGGGCAGGAATCGCACGCGCCGGCGTTCTACTGGTCCATCCGGCGAGCGCGCGCTCCGGGCGAATACCTTTTTGAAGCTTGGCCTGGAATTCTGCTTCCTTCTTGTAATCCTGCAGGTCAATGAGCAGGTCTTTTACCGTCTGGTAACGGTTGTCGCGATCCTTGCGCAGGGCTTTACCGATGATGTGCTCGAGTTCAGGAGGGACGTCGGGGGCAAACTCGGCGGGCGGCGGCGGCTCAACTTTCAGGATTTCCGCTATCACATCGCTCGCCGTTTCGCCTTCAAATGCAGACCTACCGGTAACCAGTTCATAGATCACCGAACCCAGGCTGAAGATGTCGCTGCGGGCGTCGACATCCACGCCACGAGCCTGTTCGGGCGACATGTAGCGTGCTGTGCCCATCACCATCCCCGGTTCGCTAATCGAGGAGGTCACCGTCATACCACTTCGACGATCTCCCTGGCGCTTCTCGCTAAGCTTGGCGATTCCGAAATCGAGGACTTTAACCAGGCCATCGGTTCGCACAATCACATTCTCCGGCTTGATGTCGCGATGAACGATGCCGCTGGCATGTGCGGCGGCGAGTGCGCTGGCCATTTGTATGGCAATGTCAATGGCGGCATTCAGCTCCAGCCTTCCGACCATTATTTTTTTGCGAAGAGTGGCACCGTCGACAAATTCGGAAGCAATGAAATGCATTCCGTTAGCCTGGCCGAATTCATAAATGGTGAGGATGCTGGGATGATTGAGCGCGGAGGCGGCGAGGGCTTCCTGCTCAAAACGACGCAAGCCGCGCTCGTTGAGAGTGAGCTCTGGAGCCAGCATCTTGAGCGCGACTTTGCGTCTGAGCCGCGTGTCCTCGGCCAGGTAAACCTCGCCCATGCCGCCAGAGCCAAGCAAAGAAATTATGCTGTAGTGCGCCAGTTGGGTGCCGGGAGCACACATTTCGTGGCGATCTTCCGTCATCATCTGGTGCGCGGCTTCGCGCACGGACTCGTGTAGAAAGTCCATGGGCTTCTCGGCAGAAACCAGCAAAGTTTCGATTTCTTTGCGGAGCTTTGTGTCACCTTCGCAATGCTTGTCTAGAAACTGGGAGCGCGCTTCCGGCTTCAGTTCTAGAGCCTCATAAAACAAGGCTTCGAGGCGCCGCCAGCGTTCAGACGAAGAAGCCATGACCACGACATCTTACAACACGGTTGGGCATCTTCTCAGTGCATTCGCAGGAGAGGCGGATGCCAGAAGTTGCCATGCCGCGACGCTAATCTTGGCTAAGAAAATGCGGCCGGGGAATGCTCGTTCGCCTGGCTGCAAGGACGATTTGCTGTCCGTTTTTGATTTTGGAGTTTCTCCAGAATTACTGCTCACCGGGAATAGCGACGTTTCGGCGCCAATTCCCTCATGCGAAGGTGGACCCTCATGTTTCTCCGGGGACTCCCACACTCCTTTGAAGGGTTAACGGCGCAAAAATAAATGACCCTCCCGGCAAACCGGTGCTCGGGATACTCATCCAAGGTGGACGAAGGAGATCAATATGCTTTGGACAATTTTTGTTCTGCTTTTGATTTTGTGGCTTCTCGGGTTTAGTCTTCACGTGGCGGGTGGTCTGATACACATCCTGCTGGTGGTCGCGCTGGTGGTCCTGGTCATTAATCTTTTTAGCGGGCGACGCGTAGCTTAAGGCCGTCGCTCAGTATTTCTTCTTTCCAGGTAACGGGTGTCGGTTAGGATCAGCGCTCAGCCTGGGAAGCAGAAATTTTGATCGGTGCTGGGGCCGCTTGGAGAGTAACCATTGTGCGCTGATGTCTCCCGGCGCGCATCGGCATCCCAGGCGATCTCCCGCGCACATCTGGCCCAACATTTTGTAGTACCTTTCCCTTTTGATAGACAGCGGTCGTCAACTTACGTATTGAAATAAAAAATGTGAGACTTGTTGCGGCGCAATCATCCCGACGCGGTCGCAAGTAAACCTTAATCTTTTATTCTTCATCGCAATTCGGAGCAGAGACGCGCGATATTTCTCGCGTAGCCTCTGTCTTTGTCGAGTGTTATAAGTTCCAGAATTCAGATTGCGGATCACCAGAGCAAGAAACGTAGTGCAGACTGGTTGGTCTCTTCGTGTGGAACCAAAGACTCGCCCGCTAGGAGGTTTCGCGCGCTTGCGGACTTCGCTCATGAGCAGTAACATGCGCGGGATTCGGTTTGACAGCAAGGAGATACGATTGACCGTTGACACCAATCAGAATCCCCCGATTACCGATCCTGGCCATCAACTCCCGGCGCACGGCGTAGATTCGCGCCGGCGGAAAGTATGGTGGCTGGTGGCGTTGACTGTGTTGCTGCTGGTCGTGGTCGTGGCGGCGGTGCTTCTGTGGCAGCACCATGAGGCTGCGACCAAGAAGAAACCTGCGCCGCCAAAGGTTCCAATCACTACCGCGACGGCCAAGAAAGGTGACATTGGCGTTTACCTTGACGAAATCGGTACGGTCACTCCGGTCTATACCGCTTTGATCACCAGCGAAGTAAGTGGGCAGGTTGTGGCGGTGCATTTTAAAGAGGGACAAATCGTACGCAAGGGCGATGCGCTAATCGACATCGATGCGCGCCCATATCGGGCGACCCTTTTGCAGGCGCAAGGTGCACTCGAGCGTGATGAAAACGTGCTGGCCCAGGCGAAGATGGATCTGCAGCGTTATCAAGACGCATGGGCGCGCAGAGCGATCGCGAAACAGCAGATGGATGACCAGGAAAAGATTGTGCTGCAAGACGAGGGCACGGTGAAAAATGACCAGGGGACAGTGCAATATGACCAGGTCCAGGTCGACTTCTGCCACATCATCGCGCCTATTTCTGGGCGCGTGGGCCTGCGGCTGGTGGATCCGGGCAACGTGGTGCAGGCTGCGGGAACCGTAACTCTCGCGGTCATTACACAGTTGGAGCCGATCACTGTAATTTTCACAATCCCGGAAGACTCTCTGGGGCCGGTTGCAGCGCGACTGAAGAAAAAGGCCAAGCTCAATGTCGATGCTTTTGACCGCACCGCACAGAAAAAGATCACGAGCGGAACCCTGTTGACGCTCGACAACCAGATCGACACGACAACGGGGACGGTCCGGGCACGATCCATTTTTGCCAATAAGGACGATGCGCTTTTCCCCAATCAGTTTGTTAACGTACGGCTGCTGGTGAATACGTTGCAGGGGGTGACGCTGGTTCCGGCGTCCGCTATTCAACAGAACGGGCAATCTTCTTTCGTCTACGTGATTCAAAACAATTCCGCTCACAACCGTGGAGTGAAAGTGGGAGTGACCGATGCCGGCATGACGCAAGTTGATGGCATCAATCCTGGAGATGTAGTCGCGACCAGCAGCTTTGATAAGTTGCAGGAAAACACAGCGGTCGTCATTTCAAATAAAGATTCCAATGCAGGGTCGGGCAATGGCGCGAAACCGTCAGCCAGTTCGAGCACAAACGGGAGCAGCGCGCCGTGAGTCCGTCTCGCCCCTTTATCTTGCGGCCCGTGGCCACCTCTCTATTGATGGCCGCAATTCTGCTGGTCGGGCTGGTGGGCTATACGCAACTGCCGATTTCGGCATTGCCAGAAGTCGACTATCCCACCATTCAGATTCTCACGTTTTATCCGGGGGCGAGCCCAACGGTAATGGCGACGACCGTGACCGCACCGCTGGAGCGGCAATTCGGCGAACTGCAAGGTTTGAGCCAGATGACCTCCACTAGTTCCGGGGGCACGTCTGTCATTGTTCTCGAATTCAACCTCTCTTTGAATATTGATATTGCCGAGGAAGAGGTGCAGTCGGCGATCAACGCGTCGCAGAGTCTTTTGCCATCCGTTCTACCAGCGCCCCCGGTCTACAGCAAAACGAATCCCGCCGATGCGCCGGTCCTTACCCTTGCCATAACATCGAATGCCATACCGCTCTCACAAGTCGAAGACCTGGTCGACACGCGCCTCGCACCCAAGATCTCGCAGTTGAGCGGGGTTGGCCTGGTGACGATCAGCGGCGGGCAGAAGCCCGCTGTGCGAATTCAGGCCAATCCGACAGCCTTGTCTTCCTACGGCATCAACATGGAAGACCTACGCACGGCGCTAAGCAGTGCCAGTGTGAATTCCGCCAAGGGAAATTTCGATGGCCCGCGCCAGGATTATCAGATCGATGCCAATGATCAGCTGGTAACAACTACCGACTATCGCAGTGTTGTAGTTGCCTACCGTAACGGCGCACCGGTGATGTTGTCGGATGTGGCGCACATCGTGAATGGCGTCGAAAACAACAATCAGGCAGCGTGGATGAATCTGACGCCGGCGGTGATTCTGAATGTACAACGCCAGCCCGGCGCCAACACGATTAGCGTAGTGAAAAGCATCAAGAAGCTGCTGCCGCAGCTTCAGGCTAATCTGCCGGCAGGCATCGATGTCACTACGCTTACCGATCTCACCACCTCGATTGAGTCATCGGTCTCCGACGTTAAGTTTGAGTTGTATCTAACGGTCGGCCTTGTGGTGCTGGTTATTTTTCTCTTCCTGCGCAGTGTATACGCCACCATCATTCCAGCAGTCGCCGTGCCGCTGTCATTAATCGGCACCTTCGCGGCGATGTACATGCTCGGTTACAGTCTGGACAATCTGTCGCTGATGGCGCTCACCATCTCTACGGGCTTTGTGGTCGACGATGCCATCGTGATGATCGAGAACATCTCACGCTACATCGAAATGGGCGAACCGCCGATGGAGGCGGCGCTTAAGGGCGCGGAGCAAATCGGCTTCACCATTCTCTCGCTCACGGTATCGCTCATCGCTGTGCTGATTCCATTGTTATTCATGGGCGACGTGGTCGGGCGTCTGTTCCGCGAGTTTGCAGTCACGCTGGCCGTCACGATTGTTATTTCGGCGGTAGTTTCGCTGACGCTCACGCCCATGATGAGTGCGCGCATTTTGCGCCACAACCCGAAGGAACAGCAGGGACGCATTTATCAATTCACCGAACGCGCTTTTGAAGGAATGATCGCGTTCTATGGACGGACGCTGAAAGTTGTTTTGCGCTACCAGACGATTACGCTTCTAGTCGCGGTAGCGACACTGCTGCTCACCGTCTTCCTTTACATCATCATCCCAAAAGGATTTTTCCCGGTGCAGGATACCGGCGTCATTCAGGGCATATCGCAGGCTCCTCAGACCATCGGCTCAAAGGCCATGGCGGAGAAGCAACAGGAGCTTACCAAAGCGATTCTGGCCGATCCGGCAGTCGAGAGTGTTTCCTCCTTCATTGGCGCCGATGGAACCAATACAACGATTAACAGCGGCCGAATCTCGATTAATTTGAAACCGCTCGACCAGCGGAGTATCAGTGCGTCAGACCTCATTCGCAGGCTCACCACCAGAGTGAACCAGGTGCAGGGGATCACGCTGTTTATGGAACCGGTGCAGAACATTACCGTGGACGACCGGGTGAGCCGCACGCAATACCAGTACACGCTCGAAGATCCGGATGCCAATGAACTCAACGATTGGACCAACCGTTTTGTCGATCGACTAAAGCAGTTGCCAGAACTCGAAGACGTGGCCACCGATCAACAGCTCGGTGGCTTGGCCGTGAATCTGGTAATCGATCGGGTCACCGCCTCACGGCTGGGGATCGCGCCCACGACGGTTGATAACACTCTGTACGATGCCTTCGGTCAGCGGCAAATCAGCACCATGTATACGCAGGTAAATCAGTATCACGTGGTGCTTGAGACTGAACCGCAATTTCAAACTGATCCGAATAACTTGAATCATCTTTACATTCAATCCAATGCGTCGGCGGGCGCCACTGGAGCGGGCGCCGCCTCATCGTTCGCATCTTCGGGGTCATCGTCGGCCGGATCGAACGCACTGACAGGAACAGCGCTCTACACTCCGTCAGCGAACACGCTGGCTCCTCCCACGAACGCGCTCTCCCCAACCTCCGCCTCGAGCAACACAACCGCCACCAGTTCGGCGATGAGCAACGCTGTGCCGTTGAGCGCGTTCGCGCACTTTGAGAAAACCACCGAAGCGCTTTCGATCAGCCACCAGGGTCAATTTCCGGCAATCACCGTTTCGTTCAATCTCGCGCCAAATGCCGCTCTGGGCGCGGCAATTACAGCGGTCGACAAGGTACAGAAAGGCATGCACATGCCGGCCAGTCTGCAGGCCGGCTTTCAAGGCACCGCGGCATCATTTACGAATTCGCTGTCCAATGAACCCCTTCTGATTCTGGCCGCGCTGGTCACGGTCTACATCGTGCTGGGCGTTTTGTATGAGAGCTTCATCCATCCGATTACGATTCTCTCCACGCTGCCGTCAGCCGGGGTTGGCGCTTTCCTTGCGCTGATCATCTTTCGGCAGGATTTAAGCGTGGTGGCGATCATCGGCATCGTTCTGCTGATCGGCATCGTGAAAAAGAACGGCATCATGATGGTCGACTTCGCACTGGAAGGCGAACGCGAACACGGAAAAAACGCGACGGAAGCGATCTATGAGGCCTGTCTGCTCCGCTTCCGCCCAATCATGATGACTACCATGGCCGCGCTTCTCGGCGGCCTTCCGCTGGCTTTGGGAAGTGGTTTCGGCTCTGAGCTGCGGCGCCCGCTAGGTATCGCCATGGTGGGCGGATTGCTACTGAGCCAGGTGCTCACCCTTTACACCACGCCCGTCATCTACGTGTTTTTTGATAATTTGGCACATCGCTCGGCGCAGCAATCGAGCCGCGCGGAGGCGGCAGACGGAGAAGTGGCAGGGCCGGCATGAACATCTCCGCACCCTTCATTCACCGTCCGGTGGCTACCACGCTGCTGACGGTGGCGGTTGCCCTAGCCGGAGCAATTGCGTTTGAGGTATTGCCGGTCGCGCCGCTGCCCGAAGTTGACTTTCCTACGATTTCAGTCGGCGCAAGTTTGCCCGGAGCCAGCGCCGATATTATGGCGTCGTCCGTCGCCACTCCGCTCGAGCGGCAGTTAGGTCACATTGCGGGGATGACTGAGATGACCTCCTCCAGCACCCTTGGCGCCACATCGATCACAATTCAGTTCGACCTCTCGCGCGACATCGATGGCGCCGCCCGCGATGTCGAAGCTGCGATCAACGCGGCGCGAACTTATTTGCCCGCCAATTTGCCGGGTAATCCGAGCTATCGCAAGGTCAATCCCGCCGATTCGCCGATCATGATCCTCGGGCTTACTTCCGATAAGTACGGGCCAGACAAAATCTATGACGAAGCTTCCACGGTCCTGGCGCAAAAGTTGTCGCAAATTCAGGGCGTTGGACAGGTGGTGGTGGGAGGCGGCGCATTGCCCTCGGTGCGGGTCGATGCAAATCCTACTCAATTGGCCAGCTATGGGCTCACGCTTTCGAACTTGCAGTCGGTTTTGAGCCTGCAGAATTCTGACCTCGCCAAGGGCCAGATCAGCAACGGCGACGTGAGCGCGGACATTCTTGCCAATGATCAGATTTCGCATGCTGACGACTATAAGCCCATCGTCGTAGGTTATAAGAATGGCGCAGCGATCCATCTCTCAGATGTCGCTATGGTCACCGATTCAGTAGCCAACGTACGGGCCGCCGGCTATCTCAATGGCAAACGCGCGATTACTGTCATTATCTTTCGCCAGCCCGGCGCCAATATTATCGATACGGTCGACCGCATCCGCTCGCAGCTTCCGTTTGTCCAGGCAACGATTCCGCTTGGTATTGACACGACAATAGTTCTTGATCGCACCACCACCATCCGTGCTTCAGTTAGCGACGTCGAGCGCACCCTGTTGATTTCCATCGCTCTGGTCATTCTCGTGGTGTTCGTTTTCCTGCGCAATGGGCGCGCCACCCTGATTCCCGCCGTCGCGGTCCCGGTTTCGCTCGTCGGCACGTTCGCGGTGATGTATCTGTTTGGATATACGCTCGATAATCTCTCGCTGATGGCCATGACCATCGCCACCGGATTTGTGGTTGATGACGCTATCGTCGTGATGGAAAATATTGCGCGCCACCTCGAAGATGGCATGAAGCCCTTTGCCGCCGCGCTCAAGGGCGCGGAAGAAATCGGTTTCACTGTATTTACGATTAGCATTTCACTGATTGCCGTGTTCATCCCGCTCCTGATGATGGGAGGAATCGTTGGCCGTCTCTTCCGCGAATTCGCCGTGACCCTCTCGACGGCCGTTTTCGTGTCGATGCTGATCTCGCTGAGCACCACTCCGATGATGTGCGCTTACCTGTTGAAGAATGAACGCGAGGAAAAACACGGCCGTCTCTATATGGCCAGTGAAAAATTCTTCGACGGGATGCTCTCCATGTATCGCACCAGCCTGCATTGGGTGCTCGAGCATCCCACCCCCACGCTGATCGTGCTTTTGATCACCATCGCGCTCAATGTAGTGCTGATCATCAAAATACCGAAAGGCTTCTTCCCGGTGGAGGACACGGGCGCGATCGCTGGCAGCGTGCGCGGCCCGCAGGATTCGTCCTTTCCAGCAATGAACGACTCCATTCAGCAGATCGGCGCCGTGATTAAGAAAGATCCTGCAGTCCAGAATGTAATCGCGTTCAGCGGCGGTTCCGGTGCCACCAATACCGGTTCGATCTACATTGCGTTGAAGCCGCTCGCGGAACGCAAGGTCAGCGCCACTGAGATTATCAATCGCTTGCGTCCGCAATTGAACCGACTGCCAGTGGCTTCCGCGTTCCTGCAAGCCGCGCAAGATTTGCGCATTGGCGGGCGGTCGAGTAACGCGATGTATCAGTACACACTCCAAGCCGACAACGTTCAGGACCTTTTCACGTGGGGGCCGGCAATCCTGAGCCAGATGCAGCATCTGCCCGGTCTGCAGGATGTGAGCTCGGATCAGCAAAATGGCGGCCTGGACGAGTTGCTGACCTACGATCGCCTGACGGCGGCCAAGCTTGGCCTAACGGCGCAATCGCTGGATTCTGCGCTCTACAGCGCGTTTGGCCAATCGGAAGTGTCAATCATTTACACCCAGTTGAACCAGTATTACGTGGTGCTGGAAGTCGCTCCACAGTATTGGCAAAGCCCAGAGGGGTTGAAAGACATCTACCTCCAGACCGCCAGCACCAGTAATGGCAGCAATAATATTCCTCTGCTTGCGGTAGCCTCGGGCCGCGCGAATACCACGCCACTGGCTATTAACCACACCGGCCTCTTCCCATCGGTAACGGTGTCTTTCAACCTTGCGTCGAATAAGTCTTTGAGCGATGCCACGCTGGCCATCGACCAGATGCAAAAGCGGATGGGCGCGCCCTCCACGCTTCAAGGTTTTTTCGCTGGCACGCTATTGGCATATCAGCAATCTCTCGGGACCGAGCCTGTGTTGATTTTGACCGCTCTGATGGCCGTCTACATCGTTCTCGGCATCTTATATGAAAGTCTTGTTCATCCTCTTACCATCATCTCCACGCTACCCTCGGCGAGCGTGGGAGCGATGCTTGCCCTGATGTTGTTCAGAGTGGATCTGAACATCATCTCGATTATTGGCATCGTGCTGCTCATTGGAATCGTAAAAAAGAATGCGATCATGATGATCGACTTCGCTCTTGAAGTAGAGCGCAAGGAGGGAAAGAAGCCGATCGACTCCATCTTCGAAGCCTGCATGTTGCGTTTTCGCCCCATCCTGATGACGACGATGGCCGCGTTGTTAGGCGCTCTGCCTTTGGCGCTCGGAACGGGCACCGGCTATGAACTGCGCAGGCCCCTAGGCATCACGATTGTGGGAGGTCTGATCTTGAGCCAGATGCTCACTCTCTATACGACGCCGGTCGTTTACTTAACTTTTGACCGATGGCGGCTGCGTCTGCAGCGCAAATCAACCTGACTGCACTGCACGGATTCGCTCCACTGATTTACAATCCCCAGTTCCCCCTCAGGAGAGAGCGCTGTGATCCCACGCTATACAAGACCCGAGATGGCTCGCATCTGGAGCGACGAGAACCGCTTCCGTACTTGGCTGGCGGTTGAGGTCGCGGCCACGGAAACGCTGGCTGCCGCCGGCATCGTTCCGAAAAACGCTGCCAAGGCCATCCGCGCGCGCGCCAACTTCAGCGTCGAGCGCATCTTCCAGATCGAAGCCGAGGTCAAACACGACGTTATCGCCTTTACGACTGCAGTCGCGGAAATCGTGGGTCCGCATGCGCGCTGGTTTCACTACGGGCTAACCTCCAATGACGTGGTTGATACGGCGCAGGCGTTGCTCATCCAACAGGCTTCGTCGCTAATCGCTGGTGATTTGGAACGATTGGCTGAGGTGCTTGAACGGCGGGCGTGGGAATTTAAAGACACGCCAATGATCGGGCGAACTCATGGCATCCACGCCGAGCCCATCACTTTTGGATTCAAGATCGCGAACTGGTATTCGGAGACGCAGCGCAATATCGCTCGGTTCAAAGGGGCTGCGGAAGATTTGCGGGTAGGCAAATTTTCGGGTGCGGTTGGGACCTTCGCCCACCTCACGCCCGAACTCGAAGAGAAGATTTGCGCGCGCCTGGGATTGAAAGCGGCGGCGGTCTCGTCGCAGGTAATTCAGCGCGACCGGCACGCGTTTTATCTGGCAACGCTGGCTACGATTGCGTCGACGCTCGACAAGATTGCAACCGAGATACGCCACCTGCAGCGCACTGAAGTCCGCGAGGCGGAAGAATATTTCAGCGAGAAGCAGAAGGGCTCGTCAGCGATGCCGCACAAGCGGAACCCCGTTACCAGCGAACAAATCAGCGGACTAGCCCGCGTAGTGCGATCAAACGCGCAGGCTGGGTTCGAGAACGTCGCACTCTGGCACGAGCGTGATATTTCGCATTCTTCCGCTGAACGCGTCATCATTCCAGATTCAACAACGCTCACCAACTATCTGCTTAACAAGACGGCGACCTTAATTGAGACCATGTTTGTTTATCCCAAGCGCATGTTGGCGAACCTCGAAAGCACGAGCGGCCTGGTATTCAGCGGGCAGTTGTTGCTCGACTTGGTGGAGAGCGGCGTTTCTCGCGAGGACGCGTATCGCTTAGTGCAGAGTCATGCCATGCGCGCATGGAAAGAGGATCTCGACTTTCACGAGCTAATTGTGAACGATCCAGAGATTAGCGGACGCGTGCCGCGGGCAAACATTGAGCGCGCGTTCGACCTGCAGCGGCAGCTTAAGAATATTGACAAGATTTTTATGCGCGTATTTTCGACAAGGGCAACCGTTAGAAAAGCGGCCGAGAGGAAGAAAAAAAAGAAGCGTCAATAATTTTTGTTTCGTAGATCCGCGTCTCGTTGCCGACCTTCCCATCGGTCAATTCGCTGCGGGTCGGTTCTACCGTTCATCAGTCGTCATTTCAGTTCTGCCCTTCCACTTCTCATCACTGTTGGTCGCGAAAGTAATAGTTTGTAAAGCTACTTGGTATGCGCATCCCGTCGGAACTCGATGGCATCTATTTAACTAGCCGGTTAATAAGGTAAAAAACCGAATTGCAGCAAGGGTGACAACCATGAAGAAACAGCTAATAGCGGTGACGATGGCGCTGTTCGTACTGCTGAGTATGACTGCTATGGCGGCTACGGGCCGGTACGATGAGCAGATTCAACAAGCGGTCAGCCAGAAGATTCATGACGCGAAGCAATTCACGGCCGTGAATTCAAGCGTCGACGATGGCATCGTAACGCTCAGCGGCACAGTCGGGCTTTATCAGGACAAACTTAACGCCGCAAGCAAAGTTAAGAAGGTCAAAGATGTTAACGGTGTTCGCAACGACATAGCGGTCGCGGGGCCAACCGTGCCCGATGCTCAACTTGAGAAGAAACTAACCAAGCAGTTGGCCTATGATCGCGTGGGATATCCTGACAACGCATTCAACTATGTCGCGCTAAGCGTACAGGACGGCGTCGTGACTCTGAGCGGCGATGCGATGTGGGATCCTCCGAAAGACTCCGCGCTCGCAACCGTCGCGCGCACACCGGGCGTGAAAGACGTGGTGGATGATGTAAAAGTGCTTCCGGTTTCAAGGTTCGACGATTCGATTCGAATGCGCACGGCACGGGCGATTTATCGCGACTCGGTGCTCGGTAAATATGCGAGCGATCCGGTCAATCCCATCCGCATTGTGGTGGACAATGGGCACGTGACGCTCTACGGAACTGTTGAAAGCGCGATGGACAAGACCATTGCGGGCATGCGAGCAAACTCGGTTCCGGGCGCGTTCAGCGTCGACAACCAGCTGGTAGTGGACTAACTGAACAGTGCTTCCCCGATGCGCGGAGAAATCCGCGCTCTTTCTTTTGGTCACCCTAATGCGAGATGTCAATAATGTGAGATGTCAATTGGCCTTGCGGGAATGCACCAGTTTCAAGCCATCGCCTTGCAGGATGCGCTGGATCTGATGTTTGGCGTGGACGGTCCAAGGGCCGGCGGTGTCTAGCTTCACGTAAGCGCGCCAGTGCTGCAGCGCCTTGCGCGGCTGCCGCATTTTCTCATATGCGAGCGCGATGTTGTAGTGAGCGTCAGCATAGGTGGGCGCAAGTTGAATCGCGGTCTTGTAGGTATTGATAGCTTCTTCGACTCGGCCCGTTTCGTCCAGCACGTTGCCGAGGTCGAAATAGGCGAGCGCATATCGAGGATCGATCTGAATCGCCGAACGGTAGTGTTTCTCGGCCAGCCCGTATTCCTGCCGGTTGTAGTAGAGGGTACCCAGGTTGATATGCGCGGCGGCGTGTAGGGGATCCATTTCGAGTACCTTTAAATAGGCAGTGATGGCGTCGCTCTGCGTGGCCGGATTTTCTTCCAGCACAATCCCGCGCGCAAACAAGTCGGCAACATCGGTAATCACCAGCTCTGGTCCACTGCGCGGAGGGCTGGTGACGACTCTACTCTCGTCAGACGAGAAATCGAACATGAACTGTCCGGCAATAGGCTCCAAAAGCCTCCCCCGGTGTCGAAAAGCGACGCGGCGTCCACTCTGGTAGGCTCCGGCCTCTAATAGTGGATTTTCCATGCCCGCCACCTGTTTCTGCATGGCTTCCAGAGATTGCCGGATGACGGCGGGACGAACACGCTGAGCGCAGAGGTCGCGCACTTTCTTGATTTGAACGAGGTCAAAAAAAGAATAATCTTCGGCCGCCGTAACTAGTCCGGCCTTCTCCCAGGTTTGCAGCTGGCGAGGAATGAGATGAAGTATGCGCAAAAGGTCTGCGCGGCTGTAGCGATACACGGCAGTAAGCTCTCGCCCCGATTATCTGTAAATTCCATACAGGAATGCAAGTAGCAAGCCGGTGGAAGCTGTGGAGAATCGGGATGAAATGGCACAAAAGTGGCAGATAGAGATCCCCATGGCAGCTGCAGCAGCGACCGCTATTATCTTTGGCGGCTTGAGGTGGATCGTTTAAAAAGTATCCAGCTGATCTTTGGTCTGTGCTGCGAGCGTTCGCGACTCAGGCTTTTCCCGACGCGAAGATGACGTCAGCGCCGAATCGAATCTCATCTCCGACGCGATAACGCTCGATCGCTGCGCTTGCCTCTGCGCGGATCGCCGGCCAATCTTCAGCCGCAACTCGCTCCAGCATTGGCCGGAACGGAGCGGCTACCGCACAGGCATATTCGAAGACTTCTTCCGCTTCACCCGCCCATGTCCAGGGTAAATTGCGCGTCGCCTCCTCCACCTCGTGCAATCCAGCAGCCCGCAGCACCTTGGAAAGAGAGCCTGCGCCTCCGAATCGAAAAGGATTGGCGCCTCCCGGTTCAAGGATGCTCCCGCCCACACGCCGATGCACAATCTTCATCGTAGTTTGCCAATATGGTTGTTCCATCGGCCCCCACGCGGCGAAACAGGCGCGCGCTTGGGGCTTCAACACACGGCGGACTTCTTCTAGAGCTCGTTGGGCGTCGCTGAAAAACATCACGCCAAAGCGGCACGTGACGAGATCGAAGCTCTGGTCAGGGAATGGCAGACGGTGCGCATCGGCCTCTTGAACCCTGAAGTTTGAGAGTCCCTTGTTACGGGCGCGGTCGCTGGCGATGGCAAGCAACTCCGAACTTTGATCCACCGCAATCACAGAACCGCCTGGGCTGACGCGCCGCGCGAGGCTAATCCCGGGTTCGCCAGTACCGCTCGCCAAATCGAGCACGCGCATATTCGGCAACGGCGCTGAGAATTCAACGAGAGCTTCGGTAACGGCGCTGCCCATTAGCGCCGATTTTGCCTTCCACTTTTCCGACGCCACCAGGCGGTAGGCGGAACTCCACGGGGCTGGATTCGAAGCGGACACTACGCTCTTTTCTTGCGTGCCTTCTTCGGCGCACCGGCAGTGGTTTTGGCATCGGAGGCCGCAGGCAAACGAGCCTTCCGTTTTGCCAGAAGCTCTGCCGGCTCCAGGCGCTTGGCCGACTTCCACAATCTTTCCAGATCGTAGAACTGGCGCGCTTTCTCTGAAAAAATATGGACGACGAAATCCACGTAATCTAGCAACACCCACTCCGCTTGTTTGTAGCCTTCGGAATGGGTCACGCGCAGGCCGAGTGCTTCGAGCCGCTCATCGACGGAGTCGGCGATCGCCTGGATCTGGCGTGGGTTCGTGCCGCTGCACATTACAAAGTAGTCAGTGAACGCTCCCGAATCTTTCTCCAATTCGAGAATCGTGAGATCGTCGGCTTGTTTATCCTGGCAGGCAAGGATGGCTTCGTTCACCTGGAGTTTGAGGTCGTCCTTTTTCTTCATACGCGGCTCATTGATTGTAACCCGCCCCGCCGTCTGACGGACTTGATGCATCGGAGGAAGGAAGATATCGTTAGCGATGAATCACCGACTACAGTTGCGAAAGACGCACTGATGAATAGCGTTGCGGGTGCGATTGGCGCCGCGGCATTTCTTGGAGTATTACTCCTCGCCGTACTGATATTCTCGCTGCGTTACCTCGGCCCCTTGCCCAAGAAGTCCCCAAAGAGAATTGCTGCCGGTGTGATCTCCATGCTAAGCATTTTGGTCATCATGCCGGTCCAAGTAAGAATTGAGGCTCGTCTCCGGGCGGCCTCTTCTTATCGAGGGCCGAGGTTTTCAGGAACGGCAACGATTATCGAGGGCATAATCGGCATTGGTCTACTCTTGTACTTTTCCCAACGCGAAGGGAAAAAGAAAGAAGCTGACCCCTGAGCTCAGACTGGTGTGAAAGGGTCCGGCGCAGTTAGGTGCGCGCTGGTCTTTCCCCGTGCTCGGAGCGATTCACGCGATAGAGTCCCTGCTTCCGCACATAATCCGCCACACGTGGGTCCAGCCATCGCGCTAGCGGTTTTCCTTCCGCTGCCGCCTTTCGAATCGCGGTACCGGAAACGTTCTGCTGAACGTCTTCCAGCAAGTGTAGAGTGACCCCGGGAAGAACCAAGTCCCCTGTTGCGGCCTGCTTGTGAAACGGACGAGTCACGGCCGCGGGGGGCCGCAAGCC
This sequence comes from uncultured Acidobacteriaceae bacterium, assembly GCA_963822025.1. GTDB lineage: Bacteria > Acidobacteriota > Terriglobia > Terriglobales > Acidobacteriaceae > Acidiflorens. The sequence goes on from CAWGFW010000008.1 coordinate 927,305, forward strand.
TTCCGGCAACGCTTCGGCTATGTCGCGGAGGGAATACCCAGGGCGGCTGGCCACCACGAAATCACACATCGCCAGCAGCGAGCTAGCCTCGCGCCATTTGGCAATGTCGCGAAAGGCGTCGATTCCGATCAGAAAAAAAAGCCGGTCCGATTTCTTTAACGTCTCTTTCAGCCGCCGCATCGTATCGATCGAGTAATTCACGAAATGACTAGTCAAACCTGACTTTGCCTCCGCCTGTGGTGCCTCCAGCAGCGAGGGCACAAAGCGCCGTTCGTCCCGGGTGGCGAGGGCGACCATCGCATAACGATGAATGAATGCTGTCAGCGGATGTTTCTGTTTGTGGGGAGGAACTCCCGCCGTCACAAACAGCACTTGCCGTAGAGCATAGCGGCTGGCCGCGGCTTGGGCGAGCGTCAAGTGCCCACGATGGATGGGATCAAAGCTGCCGCCGAAAAAGCCAATATTCATTTACGAATTTCCTGAACGCGTAAGCCCTGCCGATGTTCTTTTTGCTGACCCGATAGTTTCGTCGTTGCGGGGTAATGTTGCAAGGCGTGTTGTAATCGTAGCCTTTCGGCGCTTATGGGAGAGCAATCAAAATGTCCAGCACCTGGGCGAAATTTATTGCCTCTCCAGATACCTCGTTGTACAAGCGAGTTTTGCCAAAAGCATCCAATGAGATTAGGCTATGGGCACTCTGTTTCAGCTCTATCGAAGGCGCCCGAGGTGATGCCGGCAAGTGTTGCCTGACGAGTGTACCTCTGGCCACTGTGCCGCCAGGAAGCTGCGGTGGACTTGCGTAACTCGCTCAGCGCGCTGCCCGCGCTTAGCATAAGGCCATGCGAATGAACCTCCCCCTCATCCGCAGCTTGGCAGTGGCTCCGGCACGCGCGCCCATTCTGCGCTACGGAGTCGCTCTCCTCAGCACGGTTCTCGCGCTGATTCCCACACTATATTTTTCCGACGTCTCTGAGAGCCGCTTCGTCATATTCGCTGTTGCAGTGATGATTAGCGCCTGGTACGGAGGATGGAAGCCGGGTCTCGCCGCCACTTCTTTTGCGCTTACGGTCAGCGCCTATTTTTCATTCACTGGCGAACAAACTCCTCATGAGTATCACCAGGCAATCGCCCATCTCGCCCTGTTTTCGGCCGTGGCTCTGTTGATTTGCTGGTTCAACGCTGCCCTCCGCGCGACCCAGGATAGCTTGCGGCGATCCGAGAGCAATTTTCGCTCTCTGGTTATGAACGCACCGTACGGTATTTGCCGCTGCGATGCGCTTGGAATTGTGAGGGACGCGAACCCGGCGCTGGTGGCTATGTTCGGCTATGACAATGCCGCTGAACTCACCGGGCGGCATCTGGGCAGCCTTTATGCGGACGCCCAGCAATGGTTTCGGACGGTCGATTATTTTCGCGCCCGCAAGGAATTTAACAACCTGACCACCGAGTGCGTACGAAAAGATGGGACGGCCATCGTAGCCCGCATCTCGGGACGATCCATCCCGAATGGCAAAGACGGAGACAGTTTCGAAATTTTTATGGAAGACCTTACCGAAACCCGCATGCTCGAATTACAACTCCGTCAGGCACAAAAGATGGAAGCCATTGGACGCCTCGCCGGCGGCGTTGCTCACGATTTCAACAATCTCCTCATGGTGATTTCCGGTTACTCCGAATTTCTGCTGGAGCGGCTCGGGCCCGATCCACGCCTACGCGGACCCGCGCAGGAAATTTCGAACGCGGCACAGCGCGCAACTTCATTGACCCGACAACTTCTGGCTTTCAGCCGCAAGCAGATGCTGGCTCCAAAAGTGCTCGACCTGAACGAGGTGGTGGCCGAAAATCTGAAAATGCTGACGCGCATGATCGGGGAGGATATCGATCTGGTCATGGTTCCAGATCCCGCACTGGGCGCGGTCCGCGCCGACCCTGGCCAGATCGATCAGGTCATTATGAACCTCGCCGTAAACGCTCGCGACGCCATGCCTCAGGGCGGAAAACTGACCATCGTCACGGCGAACGTAACGCTCGATGAAGATTTCGCGCGCACCCACACGCCACTCATCCCCGGCGAATACGTGATGATCGCCATCAGCGACACAGGCGTTGGCATGAATCATGAAACTCAGTCTCACATCTTCGAGCCATTCTTCACCACGAAAGGTGCGAAGGGCACCGGCCTAGGCCTTTCGACCGTGTATGGCATTGTGAAACAGAGTGGCGGTTTCATTTTCGTCGATAGCGAACCCCAGCGCGGCACCGCCTTCCGCGCATATTTCCCGCGCATCGACGGCCGCGAAGATACCGCCGCCGCGCAGGAATCACTTGGCCTTCCGCGAGCCGAACACGGCCAGGAGACTATTCTCCTGGTCGAAGATGAAATCAATCTGCGCCGCCTCGCCCGGCAGTATCTGGAACGGCAGGGCTACAAGATCCTTGAAGCAGAAGACGGCGCGGCCGCCTTGCAGATCGTAGACGGATATAAGGGCGCCATCGATCTTCTGCTCACTGACGTCATTATGCCCGGTATGAATGGCCGCGAACTGGCTGCGCAAGTTGTCAAGCTGCTGCCCAATATCCGCGTGCTTTATATGTCTGGCTATGCCGAGAACGCGGTCGGACACGACGGCACGATCGATGCCGGCATCAATCTACTGCAAAAGCCGTTCGGCCTTCCCGTTCTCAAAGATCGCGTTCGCGAGTTGCTTGACTCGGAGCCGATCCCACCGGAGGTCGCGATGTCAACTCGCGCCGGCGCAAACGCTCTGGAAAAGAAAATGCCGCCGTTCCGCGCGCGGCGCTTCAATCTCCACTTGCCGCTGCGCTATCGTCCGCTGGGGGAGAAGAGTTGGCGCGTCGGGACTACCGAGAACATCAGCCGCTCAGGAATGCTGTTCCACGCGCAGGAGTCGCTGCATCCGAATGCCCAGCTCGAGATCAGCCTCGTGTTGCCGGCAGAAATCGCTGGGCTTGCGGCCACGGAAGTTATCTGTCGCGGTGAAGTTGTTCGCCTGGTCGAAGCACCGGAACAAGGACAAGGCCTCCCACCCGCCCTCGCGGCGAAGATCCTGCAATACCACTTCCAGCACGGTGCCCGCATGGGCGAGGCGTAGGCAGCATCCCACAATCCGCGCCGATAGAGTTTTCGTGGTTACTTTCGACATCTCGCTAACCTTGGACAACGCCCTTCCATGCTGTTACATTGCGGCCAGTAGTATCGCGTATTAAAGGGTTGAGCGATGTCCTTACTGGTGAAACTCGAAGACGATCTCGGGGAGCACGGCGAATGGGTAATGCTCCACGGGTTGATACCCGCTGGTGAACGCACGGAATTTCTGATGCTTAGCGGCATTGACCCGCTCGGCAAAACTGTTTTCAACCACCTCCAGATGGAGCCTTTTCTTAAGGAATGGGAACGCATAAAAGATCGCGTGCGCGACGATACGCAACTGGAGGCGTGGCAGAAGATAAAGCAAATGGCGGACACCTGCCGCCAGGATCGCGATCTATATCTACGTTTCGTGGGGAACTAGGGATCTTCATCCCTACTTCTCCGGCAAGTTCACCTCCAGAAATCCCATCACGTTTTCTCCCATGATGAGGCGAATCTCCTGCTCGGAATAACCCGCTTCCAGCATGGCATCGGTGATTTCGACCAGCCCTGTCGTGTCAAACGGTTCCGTGACAGCGCCGTCAAAATCCGATCCCAGCGCCACATGTTCTACACCTACGCGGTCGGAAATGTAGCGCATGGCTTTCACTATCGCCCGCGCATCGGTGCCGCAGGTCGCGGTTTCCCAGTACCCGATGCCAATCAGTCCTCCCTTGGCGGCCACCGCTCGAATCTGATCGTCGCTAAGGTTGCGATTGTTGTCGCAGATCCCTTTCACGCCCGTGTGCGAAACGACCACCGGTCGCGTTGCAACTGCCAAGACTCCGTCAATCGTTTTTGGCGAAGCATGTGCTAGGTCGATGATCATGTGCCGCGATTCCATCTGCCGCACCCACTCGCGACCTTTTTCAGTCAGACCGGTTTCTTGCACTCCCGCAGCCGCGCCTCCAATGTCATTGTCGAAGAGACTGCTGGGCGACATCATGCGGTAACCGGCGCGGTAGAGAACGTCGAGATTCTCCAGCTTGCCGTCGAGCGCGTGCGCCCCCTCAATCGAGAGTAAGCCAGCAGCAAGCCGGCGTTGGCTGCCGCGGCGTTCGAGGTAATTGTGAAGATCGGAGGAATTCTGAATCACCACAAAGCCGCCTTGCGACGCGCGTGCGAATTGGTGCAGACGCCGCGCCTGATATAAAGCGCGCTCGGTCAGACTGTTCCAAGTAGCGGTCGGCCAGCGTTCGACAATCGCGAACGCATGCATGTCATCGCTCTTCTCGTCATTGCTCCCGATGTTCAGGCCGTGTGGGCTTTTGGTGGGCACTGAAAACACTTGCAACGCAACATTGCCGTCGGCCAGTCGCGGAATATCCACATGCCCGTCAGTTCCGCGCTCCAACAGATCCCGCCCCCAAAGCAGCGAATCGGCATGAAGATCGGCGATGGTAAGTTCTTTGTGCAGGTTGAGCGCCCGCGCCGATGCCGCATAAGGCGGCTTTTTGAGCAGCTTGTTCTGATTTTCGTCTAGCAATCGTGGAATTTCAAAAAAAAACGCGACCGCGATGCAGAAGAGCACGAGAGCGATCTGCGACACGCGTTTTAGCAAAAAGACCTCCACGCCGGGTGGTAGTGGATAAGCAACCAGATGGCCACTAACTAAACTTCTTTGTTGATTGTGTCACTTCGAGAGCGATCCCAACGCCCCGCGAAACAGCACGTCAAAACTCTGAGCATTCTTGCCGCTGCGGACCGCCAGCAACGCCTTCTCTGCTGCCACCCTCTGATAGCCTAAGTTTACTAGCGCAGAAATCACGTCTTCCTCGACGGAGTTTGCCGGAGCGAAGCTCGCATCGGGCGTACCCACCGTTGGCAGCTTGTCGCGCAGCTCCAGCACCATGCGCTCCGCCGTCTTTTTCCCAATGCCTGGGATGCGTGTGAGTCGTGCTATATCGCCTCCGCGGATTGCTCCCACCATTTCATCGGCTGCCATTCCGCTCAGGATCGTGATCGCCAGTTTTGGGCCAATTCCGCTGACGGTAAGCAGTTTTTCAAATAGCTGCTTTTCAGCCAGCCGCAAGAAGCCATAAAGATTCAGCGCATCTTCGCGCACATGAGTGTGGATGTGAAGCGCCACCTCCACGCCAGCCGCCGGCAATTCCGTGAATGTTGGCACGCTGATCGCCACGTCATAGCCGACCCCCTGTGCTTCCACGATCGCCTGATTGGGATGTTTCGCCAGCAAGGTTCCGCGCAGATGAGCAATCATTGCGCCTATTGTACGGCAGGCATAAAACCGACACGCCACGAGTTACCTTCGCAGCTCCTTTCAATGGTTTAGCAGACGAAGCCCGCGAGTTTTGTTGGTCGCGCGCGAATTAAAACACTTTTTTCCTTGTCTTTCCACAGGAAGTTTCGCCACTCCACAGTTTTTACACAACGCAGGCTCACTTTGCGATTGCGTTAATTTTTTAGCTGCCGCAAAGTGCTCACAGTCAAAAGCGTGAGATGTTCTGAATTTGTTCCAACAGGAGTTCAGCGTTGCCGGTGATCTTGAGAGTGAGTCACCGGGGGAAATTCGGCGCATGTCCAGTGTGCCGGTGCCCGCTTTGCGGCCTTCTCAGGAATCCTTCTTTCAAGAGGGATTCAAACGTTAGGCTCTGACCCTGGAGCGCAAGTTTCAGGCAGCATCGTTCGAGCGCACTTTTCGGAGTGCAGTTGCGCGATGATCTTTCGCTTCGCGAAAGATGACAATCAGAACGTCCGCGATAACAATGCGGCTTGGGTGGCTGGCCCGAGCCGCATTTGTTTTGTGGCGCTTCTTTTCCTCACTGATCAACCTTGAACGTCCGATATCCACAGCTTTTCCAGTTCCTGAGCTTTCCTGTGCTATTCCCCTAACCTTCTTTTCGGCCCATAATCGCTAAGGCACCACAACTCGCCTCCATGACCTCTACTTCCGATAATTTCAAAGAGACGCTCAAACAGCAGGCGGATATCGTCCGCATCATCGGCGACTACGTCAAGCTCAAGAAGGCGGGCGCGCAGAATTTCTCGGGGCTTTGTCCTTTTCATTCCGAAAAGACGCCCTCGTTCTCGGTACACGCCACGCGCCAGTTCTTTCACTGCTTCGGCTGCGGGCAATCCGGGGACGTCTTCACCTTCATTCAAAAAGTCGAGAACATTACTTTTCCGGAGGCTGTCCGGCTGATCGCGCAGAAACTCGGCGTACCCATGCCGAAGATCAGTTTTTCCAGTCCAGCCGAGGCGCGAGATGCGCAACTTCGCATGGCGATGCTCGATGTACACGTGCGTGCCACCGAGTTTTTCCAGGACTGCCTGCGGCGGCCTGAGGGCGCAAATGCTCGCGAATACCTCAAAGGCCGCGGCCTCGATGCGGAGATCATTTCTCGCTTTCGTATTGGCTACGCGCCCGATTCTGGATTTGTGCTGCGCGACGCGCTGCGGCGCGAGTTTGACGAAGATCTGTTGCGGGCGAGCGGGTTGTTTTCGTGGAAGGAAGACAGCCGTCAGCCGTCAGCCGTCAGGGTTCAGCAAGAGCAACTGCAGATCCCTCGCTCCACTCGGGATGACAATTCTGACAATTCCAGTGAGACCTCCGACGATGAAGAGCGAACGACGAACAGCGGCCCTTCGCAACCCGCAGCCCACAGCTCACAGCCTGCTGCGATTTATTCTAAATTTCGCAATCGCGTGATGTTTCCGATTTGTAACGATCAAGGCAAAGTGATCGCCTTCACCGGGCGCACTCTTTCTACCGACGAGAAGGCGGGGCCGAAATACCTGAATTCTCCGGAGACGCCAATCTATTCGAAGTCGCGCGCGCTCTTTAATCTTGACAGCGCTAAAGAAGCGATTCGGAAGCTCGACTATTCGATTCTGGTCGAGGGGCAGATGGACTGCATCTCGGTTTATGCTGCCGGGTTTCATAACGTAATTGCCAGTTCCGGCACGGCTTTTACCGAACTCCAGGCAAAGTTACTGGGCCGGTTCTCTAAGAATGTCATCGTCAACTTCGACCCCGATACGGCCGGTGCGCGGGCTACAGAGCGAACGCTGGGGCTGCTGGTGGAGGAAGAATTCAACATTCGCGTCCTGACGCTCGAAACCGGATTCGATCCTGATCTTTTCATCCGCCGCAAGGGTAAAGACGCTTATGGTGCCGCATTGCGAAACTCGCAGAAATATTTTGACTACCTGATCGATCGGGCGCGCGCACAGTTTCCGGGGCGCAATTCGGAGAGCAAGATCAAGGCGGTCAATCATCTTCTTCCGCACATTCAGCGGGTGCCGAGCCGCATTGTGCGCGATGAACTGGCGCTCGAAATCTCGCAAAAGCTGGGCATCGATTCGGCAGTGCTGCGGCAGGAGTTGAAGCACGCCGCGACTAACCGGTCCGCGATCCAGGTTAAGACCGCAGCCGAGGCGCAGATCACGGGCGCTGAGCGCGTCCTAATCCGGGCGCTGGCGTCGGCAACCCAGATCCAGGCCGGTCAAAGACGCAGTTCGGCTCGTGACGGAACAGATGAGGAATTCGATCCCGCCCGTCAGGCGCAATATGCGTTGCAATCGGAGCATCTCTACGAGGGACTTGGCTCGCAATCGCTAATCGAGGCCCTGCTTGGGGCTGGCGCAGAAACGACGGACGTTATGGCGCTACCGAAGACCGAAGAGGATCGGCGGTCGCTCGCTACGATCCTCATGCATGAAGAGGAAGAGTTGACGCCCGAGATGGTGGAGGGTGCGGTGCGAGGTTTGCGCCGGATTTATCTGCAGAGGCAGCAGGGGGCGGTGCAGCAGGCGGTGGAGCGTCCGGGACTGTCGAAAGAGGAAAAACACGCGCTTTTGCAGGAAAAAGTCCGTCTTAAACTGGCCAAGCGAGACCCCGGCGGGGTGGATGCGGATGGGCGCGCATCGTAAAGTTTGGAACGAAATGCCGCCGAATGCCATCTAAGTATCAGGCGGAAAAAGAGATACTGGCGGCGCAACGCATTTAGAAGGGCACAAACGTCTACGCGGGCCGACGAGAGACCTCGTCAGCATGCTATACTTTTAGGGTTTGTGCGCCTCGCGCGCCAACTCCTAACGAACTCCCACCGCTGAAAAGTCTGGCGTCCGCGAATCGGCGGGCGTCTTGAGGATAATCTGCATTGGCACTTGACGACAAGTACGACGACATAAAAAAGCTGATCGACGCAGGTAAAGAGAAGGGATATCTGACCTATGATCAGGTCAACGACCTTATCCCGCACGATGTGCACTCTCCTGAAGACCTGGAAGATCTGCTAACCACGATCGGAACGCAAGGAATCGATGTACTCGAAAGCTCGAAAGGGCCGACGACCGATCTGGAAAAAAAATTCGAGGAAGTTGATGATGCGTCCGAGGATGTCGAACTCGACCTGACCCCGGGCGCTCTGGAAAAAACCAATGATCCCGTCCGCATGTATTTGCGCGAGATGGGAACCGTTCCGTTGCTGACGCGCGAAGGCGAAGTTGAAATTGCCAAGCGCATCGAGCGTGGTCAAAACCGCGTTCTGAAGGCGCTTTCGCGCTCGCCGATCGTAATTCGTGAACTGCTCGCCCTTGGCGAGGATCTTGAGAAGGGCGTCCGCTCTATCAAAGAGCTGGTCACCTTCGACGAAGAAGAGATCACGGAAGAGATTGTCGACAAGCGTCTGAAAGAGTTTCTCGCCAAGATCAGCACGCTTGACAAGCTTTACAAGAAAGTCGCACCGCTCCAGGAAAAGCTGGCGGCGGTGAACTTGAAAAAGCGGCCGCGTGACCATCGGCGATATCGTTTTCAACTGGCGCATGCAATTGTGCGCACGTCGATCGCGGTTCGCAAGCTTGGTTTCACCAACAACGAACGCAAACGCCTCATCGACCGCGTCAACCGCACGGTTGATGGCATGCGCTCGCTCGACAGGCAAATCCAGAATCTGGAAAAGCGCGCCGACGCGACGCGCAGCGAAGAGCAAAAGAAGGAATACAAAAAGCAATCGCGCGCCGTCCGCGGAGAGCTGGAAAAGCTCGAAGTGGAAGCCGGCCTGTTGTTCCAGGAACTCAAGCGCACCCAGCGCGAGATCATCCAGGGCGACATGGACGCGGAGCACGCCAAGCGCGAGCTCATCGAAGCGAACTTGCGCCTCGTGGTCTCGATTGCGAAGAAGTACACCAATCGCGGCCTGCAGTTCCTCGACCTGATTCAGGAGGGCAACATCGGCCTGATGAAGGCGGTCGACAAGTTCGAATACCGCCGCGGGTATAAGTTTTCGACTTATGCCACGTGGTGGATTCGGCAGGCAATTACTCGTGCAATTGCTGATCAGGCGCGTACGATTCGTATCCCGGTGCACATGATCGAAACGATCAACAAGCTGATCCGCACTTCACGACAGCTGGTGCAGGAACTGGGACGCGAACCCACATCGGAAGAGATTGCCAAGCGGATGGATATTCCGGTGGCGAAAGTCCGCAAGGTCTTGAAGATTGCACAGGAGCCGATCTCCCTCGAAACGCCAATTGGCGAAGAGGAGGATTCGCATCTGGGCGACTTCATCGAAGATCGGGCAGTCGTTTCTCCGGCAGAGGCGGTGATCAACGTCAACCTCAAAGACCAGACTTCGCAGGTGCTGCGTACGCTGACGCCACGCGAAGAGAAGGTCATCAAGATGCGTTTCGGCCTCGAAGACGGGTCGGAGCACACGCTTGAAGAAGTCGGCCAGTCGTTTGCGGTAACGCGCGAGCGTATTCGTCAGATTGAGGCGAAGGCCCTACGGAAACTTCGGCATCCTTCGCGCTCGCGAAAGCTGCGGGCATTTATGGATGGCGTTAGGGACTAGGTCAGAAGTCAGATTGCAGAAGTGGCGCGAGCGATCGCGCCCTTTTTTATTACTCTGCTCTCAGGTAGTCCACACGGTGGCGGACAGCAGTGTCCGCGCCACACAATCTTGCCTGCTAGAATCAACCTATCTGCATGGAAGCCTCTCGCATCCGAAATTTTGCGATTATTGCGCATATTGACCACGGTAAATCCACGTTGGCTGACCGCCTGCTGGAGCTGACCGGGTCTCTCGCCATGCGCGAAATGCAGGAGCAGGTTCTCGATTCGATGGACCTGGAGCGCGAGCGCGGCATTACCATCAAGGCCCACGCCGTCCGTATGTTGTACCCCGCGCAGGATGGGCAGATTTATCAGCTCAATCTGATCGATACTCCTGGTCACGTCGACTTTTCTTACGAGGTCTCGCGCTCGCTGGCCGCCTGCGAAGGCGCGCTGCTGGTGGTTGACGCATCACAGGGTGTCGAGGCGCAGACGCTGGCGAACTCCTATCTCGCGATCAACCACGGCCTTGAAATTATTCCAGTCATCAACAAGATCGACCTGCAGAGCGCCGATGTTCCGCGCACCAAAGAGATGATCGAGAGCGCGGTCGGCCTCGATGCGAGCGACGCGCTGCTCATCAGCGCGAAAACCGGACAGGGCGTGCCCGGTGTTCTCGAGGCAATCGTCAAGCGAGTTCCTCCACCGAAGGGCTCGCCAGAGCGGCACCTGCAAGCCTTGCTCTTTGATTCGTGGTTTGATCCCTACCGCGGGGTGGTGGTGCTGGCGCGCGTCTTCGAAGGAACGCTGCGTAAAGGACAGAAGATTCGACTATGGTCGAACGGCCACGTCTTTCAGGTAGAAACTCTGGGTGTGCTGACGCCGAAGCCAGTCGAGATCGATGAACTGGTGGCCGGCGAGGTTGGATTCATCATCGCGAACATTAAGAACGTCGCCGACACAAAGATCGGCGATACCATCACCGACGATGACCGGCCGTCGCTTCAGGCCTTGCCTGGGTTTGAAGAAATCAAACCGATGGTTTTTGCCGGCCTCTACACGGTGGACGCGCACGAACACACGCAACTGCGCGAGGCTCTCGAAAAATTAAAGCTCAACGACTCGTCATTCTTTTTCGAGCCGGAAAGCTCAGTAGCCCTCGGATTTGGCTTTCGCTGCGGTTTTCTGGGGCTCCTCCACATGGAGATCATCCAGGAACGCCTCGAGCGCGAATACAATCTCGAGCTGATCACGACGGCGCCTGGTGTGCGCTACCAGATCACCAAGACCGATGGAGAAATAATCGAGGTAGATAATCCCTCGCGCTGGCCTGATACCAGCGAGATCGCGAAGGTCGAAGAGCCGGTCATTCTGGCCGTGATCTTGACCAATGAAGAATACGTGGGCGGCATCCTGAAGCTGGTCGAAGAAAAACGCGGCAAGCAGAAAAGTTTTGAATATGTCAGCTCTGCTCGCGTAATGCTGCAATACGAGTTGCCGCTGAACGAAATCGTGCTCGACTTTTATGATCGCCTGAAGTCAGTGTCTCGCGGCTATGCTTCGCTCGATTATCATCTCTCGGGCAACTGGACGTCGCCTATGGCCAAGCTCGATATCATGGTAGCGGGCGAACCGGTGGATGCGTTGTCGACTATCATCCATCGCGACTTCGCCTACGACCGCGGACGAGCTTTGGCGGCAAAAATGAAGCAACTAATCCCACGGCAGATGTTTGAGGTTGCGATTCAGGCGGCGATCGGAGCGAAGATCATCGCCCGGGAAACTGTGCCGGCCATCCGCAAGAATGTGCTCGCCAAGTGCTACGGCGGCGACATCACGCGCAAACGCAAGTTGCTGGAAAAACAGAAAGAGGGCAAAAAGCGCATGAAGCGCATCGGCCGAGTCGACATCCCGCAGGAAGCTTTCCTGGCGGTGTTGAAAGTCGGCGAAGGCAGCGGCTGAGTTTTTGGATAGCAAAAACCCAAGTTTTTCGCTCTTTCGGAGCGAACGAGTCGCGTCCCAACCGCTGGGGATGCGGCCTACAGCCTTTCGGTTTATGTGCAAATCTCACATTTTGTGACGAAAGTGCTGATTCGCAAGAACTTTCGTCGGCAGCCTCTGCATCCACCGTTAACCAACTTAAAAACATAGCTTTAGAGGGAGCAGAAGAGAGCCGAAATATGGGTACCGGACGGTCGGTATTAGGAAATGCAAAGTGGCGTCCTTCACATCCACAAAGTTTTCCACAGGGCGTTGGCGTCTTCGGGTCGGATTTCGTCCTCCGCCAACCTGTTGGTAGATCTACTCCGCTGGCTCGTTATTGCCCTCAAGCATGTTGGCAAAACGCGTAGAGTTGTGCAGAAACGCTAGATTGAACTTGCCGATAGGCCCATTGCGCTGCTTGGCGATGATGATCTCCGCGCGGCCCTTCAAGTCGGGATCGTCCTGCTTATAGATCTCTTCGCGGAAGATAAACATAACAACGTCGGCGTCCTGCTCGATCGATCCCGATTCGCGCAGATCAGAAAGCTGCGGACGGTGATCGCCGCCGCGGCTCTCAGGAGCGCGGCTAAGCTGCGACAAGGCAACCACTGGAACGCCCAGTTCTTTGGCAATGGCTTTCAAGCCACGCGAAATGGACGAAACTTCCTGCGTACGATTCTCGAAGCGCTTGCTGCCGCCGGACATCAGTTGCAGGTAGTCAACGACAAGCAGATCAAGGCGACCCTGAGACTGTTTAAGGCGCCGCGCCTTGGCACGCATTTCGCTCAGCGAAATTCCTGGCGTGTCGTCGATGAAAATAGGAGCGTTAGAGAGTTCCTCCATGGCGCGAACGATTTTTTTCATGTCGTCGCCCCACAGCGACCCAGTCCGCATCTTGTGCGCGTCCACAATCGCACGCGAACAGAGCAACCGTTGCAACAATGCCTCGCTCGACATTTCGAGCGAAAATATCCCTACGACTTTGCCATCATCGATGGCGGCATTCTCCGCGATGTTCATGGCAAAGGAAGTCTTGCCCATCGAGGGCCGCGCCGCCAGAATCACCAGGTCGGATTTCTGAAAGCCGCTGGTCATCTCATCCAGTTCGGTGTAGTGCGTGGCCAGCCCAGTGATTCGCTGTCCACGTTGCAGCAAAGCATCGACCGAGCCAAAAGAGTTGCGGACAATCTCTTTGATCCCCTGAAACCCTTTGCCGATGCGCTTCTCGGAGAGTTGGAAGACGGCTGCTTCCGCCTCATTCAGAATTTCATCAGCGGGATCGGCTTGCTCGGTCGCCTTCGCGATTGCCGCGTTCGCCACGTTGATCAGCCCGCGCAGGATGGCCTTGTCGCGAACGATGCGAACGTAATGCTCAATCGAAGGCCGGTCCGGCACGCCGTCGAGCAAGCCGGAGATGTAACCCACATCGCCGACCGCCTGCAGGTCTTTTTTCTGTTCGAGTTCTTCTACGAGCGTGATGATGTCAATGGGCCGGGAGGATTCGGCCAAATCCATCATCCGCGAATAGATCCGTCGATGGGAGTCGATAGAAAAATCTTCCGGACGAAGATGCTCCGCGGCGTCATTGAAAGCGTGATTATCGAGCAGAACCGCGCCGAGGATGGAGCGCTCGGCTTCAAGGTTCGACGGCAAACGTCCTACGGAGGTTTCGAGAGTGGCCACAATGTTGAGTTGAGTGCGTTGCATCGTAACCTTTTTCAGCCTGTGGAAGTATGAGGAGCACCACAGCAAAACGGGGCCGAAAATAAATTTGTTCGAGGTAGTATCACATGAGGCGAATAAAAAGCAAATATCTATCAGGGTAAGGTCTGCGAGGGCGCGCTTTAGAAAACATTCTCCATGCAGGCGATGAGCAAAGGTAAGTTTTCAGCCACGGGCAGCCGCGGCAATGACGGGTCGGCGACCCGGCGCTATTGACTTAAATCGCGACGATTTACGCTTCGGCCCTACTGTTTGACCGAGAACGTCACATTCACATGCGTCCCATCATTCTCGGTTGAAAGCCCAACCACTACAGTTCGCTTGCTGGCCTTGTCTTCGCCGCTGACCATGCCTCCGACTTTTCCGTTGGACGCGCTCGTCATGTTTGACACGGCGAAGCCCGCCGACTTTAGGGAATCCCCATAGAACGCGATAACCTTGTCGACCGTGTCCTTGGTGACAAATGCATAGGATCCGGTCTGTTCGCCGTTGCTGTTGGCCGAAAATGTGCTTTGCGGGGAAGAGCCGGGATACGACGGCACCCAATCGGGAGCTTTGTCCGCTCCAGCGCCGATCTTCACCGTGCCGTCTGGGCCCTTCATCTCCATGCTGGCGTTTGCGCCCTCGCCCACTGTGGTCATCGAAGTCGTCTTACCGTTTTCGTCTGTCACCACCATCGACTTCTTCTGTGGGTCAAACTTCATGGTGACGACCTTGCCAGTCTTCTTGTCGCGGACCGTGATGGTACCGGCGTTGTCGTCGCTCGAAACAATCTCCGAGTCTGAATTCATGGTGACAGCCATCTTCGCCGCCGCAAGAGCGGGATTCTTCTTCATCAAATCTGAATCGAAGCCAGCCTGTCTCACCTTGTGCACGGCATAGAAGCTAAGCACGGCGCAACTGCCAAAAGAAATCAGTAGGAGGCCGACAACAATGCCGACGATCCACAGCAGAAGTGTGGCTCCTGAACTTTTCACGGGCACGGGCGGAACTCCGCCAGGTGTTCGCGGACTCGTCGGCATGCTGGACATAGCGGGCTATCTCCTCGGAATGTGGTGAAAGCTGCGGTGGACCGAGCCGCGCGTCTGGCGCTAATCCAAACTTGCGCCTCAAAGAACGCGCCATTATACGCGACGGGGACAAAAAGCAAATTGCGGCGGTCTTTGGCTCTGAGCTCGATGCGTGACGTTGGTCGTCACATCGAAACAATCGAAACAAAGAGCGTACGCAGAATCTCTAAACCCTCAAGTCGACCACCGTAGCTCCGCCGCCGCCCTCGTTGGATGGAGGCTCCGCAATTGATTCGACGTGCGGGTGCTGCTTCAGATAGTGCCGCAGGGCTTTGCGGAGAACGCCCATGCCGCTGCCGTGGACGATACGCACTCGCTGCATGCCGGCCAGAAATGCACGGTCAACGAATTTCTCGACCTCGCTGGTGGCCTCATCCACGGTGCGGCCAATGACATTGATCTCACTGGGCATGTTCACGTTTCCCGATTCATTTTGCAGTGAGACACTGATGCCGCGAGAGCGAGCCGCCTGCACTGGCGACTCGGAGGCGCGCGCCGCGCTGGTCAGAACTTCGGCGATATCATCGCGGGCGACGCGCATCTTCATCGAGCCGATCTCGACGTCGAAGTGATTGTCGCCTATTCTCTTTTTGACCACGGCGGCGCGCCCCATTGACTTGAGCTTCACTGTGTCGCCTTCGGAGACGTGCTTGACCAGGCTGGGCTGGGCATGTGGGTCGCCGCGATCGGCGCCCGTGGCATGGGCGACCACCGTCGCGTCGAACTGCTCGCGAAATTCCCGCCGCATTTTGGCGATGCGGCGTTCGGCGTCTTTCGATATCTTCTGCGCGGCGGCGCGCTCCTGCACCGCATTCACCGTCTCGCGAGCCTTATATTCGAAATCGCGAAAAAGCACTGCCAGCTTGGCTTCCATCTCGCGAATCTTGGCCTGCTGTTCCTTGCGTCCCTCGGCAGCGAGCTGCGACTTTTCGCGTTCCAGTTCCTGTTCGCGGCCTCTCATGCGGGCGCGTTCGCTTTCAAGCTCGCGAAGATCGGAGTGCAGGCGATCAAGGAAACGCGCGACGTCCTGTGTTTGCGAACCGAGGCGCGAACGAGCCGACGTGATGATCGCCGGATTCAGTCCGAGGCGCTGCGCGATGTTGATTCCGGCGGATGCGCCCGGCACTCCGATTTTCAGTTCATAAGTAGGTTGCAGCGTGGCCTCGTCAAAGCCGACGGAAGCATTGATTACACCGGCAGTATTCGCGCCATAGACTTTGAGCGATGTGTGATGCGTGGAGATCACGATCATGCACCCGATTTTTCGGAAATGCTCGGCAATCGCCACCGCCAACGCCGCACCTTCTTCCGGGTCGGTAGCAGAACCGAGTTCGTCCAGGAGCACGAGCGAATTCGCAGTCGCGGTGCGCGAGATGAAATCGATATTCGTGACGTGCGCGGAAAAGGTGGAAAGATTTTGCTCGATCGATTGATAGTCTCCAATGTCAGCGAGGATGCCGTCAAAAACCGGCATCTCGGCGCGGTCGGCCGGAACCGGAATGCCCGATTGCGCCATCAGCGCCAGCAGGCCGAGGGTTTTCAGCGTGACAGTTTTGCCTCCGGTGTTCGGACCGGTGATTACCAGTTGGCGGTGGTCGCCTTCGAGTTCGATGGTGATCGGGACAATTTTCGCGTTCTTGAGTTTGAGATTGCGCTCGAGCAACGGATGGCGGGCGCGATGGAGAATGAGTCGGGCTTCGCCTGTTTCTTCAGGAAAACTTACCGCCACGCAGTTGTAGTCATCAGCGAAGCGAGCTTTCGCGAACTGCAATTCAAGTTCGGCGAGTACGCCAGCCGCAGTCAGAATCGCGTCGGCGTTCTCTCCGATCTGCCGCGTCATCCCCAGCAGGACGCGATGCACTTCGGCCTGCTCTTCATCGAGCAGGCGCACCAGTTCGTTGTTCTGCTCGATGGTTTCGAGGGGTTCGACGAAAACAGTTTGTCCGCTGGAGCTGGCGCCGTGCACCACGCCGTTTACGCGGCGTTTTTGCTCGACTTTTACCGGGATCACGAAGCGCTCGCCGCGGATGGTAATCAGTTCGTCCTGCACCGTCCCACCTTCGGCGAGTTTGCGCAGGTAGCCGCGGAGTGATTCCTGAATCTGGCGCTTCTGCTTTTCGATCTCGCGGCGAATTCGGCTCAGTTCGGGCGATGCGCGATCGTCGAGCGTGCCGTCGGGCAGGATCTTGCCACGGAAGTGGCGAAGAAAAATCGCGAAATCCTGGATGCTGGCGGAAAGCGCGGCTACGGCGGTCCAGTCGGAACGCATGGCTGCGGGAGGCTGACGCACGATGTCGCGCCACTCCGATGCGCGATCGGCAATAAGAACGATGTCGCGAATCTCGGTGGTTTCAAGAGCGGCTCCGGCGATGCGAGACTCTTCGATCAGCTTCTTGACCTCCGGCAGGCCGGCGAATTCGAATCGTCCGCCGACTCGCCGATATTCGCGGATCTCGCTGGTCAGTTGTTGCTGGTTTTCGATCCACGCACGATCGAGCGAAGGCTGAAGGTCCGCAACGCGAGCGCGGCCCGGCGACGAAGAAGTGTAGCCCGCGATCAGATCACGCAGCGCCTCAAACTCGAGCAATCGTGAACTGGTGTGGGTCACGGGATTGGGCACGAAGGGCATGAAGGTGAGCTGCAGACAGCGTTTTTATGTTACAACGCAGGGCAGATTTTCGTTGGGATTCGGCTGACAATGATTCGGAACCATCTCGCGGTGTAAAATCGAGGTCGGCCGGATTGCACCTTGTACGATCCGGCGGATGGCCCCGTAGCTCAATTGGATAGAGCATCAGTCTTCGGAACTGAGGGTTGGGGGTTCGAACCCCTCCGGGGTCGCCATCTACAAACCTCGCTTTGCCATTCCTGTTAACCTCAATTCCAGGCATCCCCTCGCACCTGCACTCTGGTTACTTGCCCCCGCCCTGCTTTCGCGCTGCAATAGTATTTGCGGAGTCAATTATGGGCATCGGGCGTGTCTTTGGATTTGTGGGCACGATTGTCACCATGGCAATCGGCATGTACATCTACTCCCTTCAGGTCAAAACGCTGATGCCGGGCGCGGGAACCGGCAATGGCGAAGAAGTCACCACCATTACGGGTGTGAAGAATGACCTGATCAGCATCGCCAATGCCGAGCGCGGCTTCATGGCGTCGCAGGGAAAATACGCCTCAATGGGGGAACTGATTTCAGGCAATTACATCACCATCAAGGGCGAGCGGCCTCCCTATGTTTACGATGTGGAGACCAGCGCCGAGGGCTTTCGAGCCACTGCCACGCGCACCACCAAGGGCGCTCCGGCACAACTCTGGATTACGGAAGGGATGCAGGTCCAAGCGTCAGATTGATTAGGTTTTCTTCCAGTCGGTCAGCGACATGAGTTCGTCCATAATTTCCTGCAAGCGCTGCAATCTACGTTCCTGATCGGACGCCCCGATCAACTTTTTGCCTCCTTGCAGATAAAGGCGGTTTGCTTCGCTGATTTCGGCGATCTCTTCGCGCAACTTTCCCACTCGCTCTTTCACGGACTGCGGCATAGCAATAGGCTAGCAGAGCTTTTCACATCTGGGTCAAGTTGTTTTTTCAACGAGGTTGAAAGCGCAGCGGATCGTAGGGTGCACGATTTGCCCTCGCCCACGGCGAACGATATATTGGCGGAATAGGTATTAGACGGATATTCTGGATTCGAATTCTTATGTTCACTGACTTTATCGCTACCGACCGCTGGACCAAAAAGCAGGTACATTGCCTATACCAGGCGCTGATCGTGGCTATCGCCACGCGCCACGCGGATGCCGTAGACATCAAGTTTCTGGTCGACGGGCGTCCGGTGTGGGTCGCCTTACCGCATCCCGCCTGGGTCGAATACAAGAAGCGCACCGGGAAAGTAATCACCGACGCTCTCGCCAAGGAAATCGCCGGCCATTTTCTAAAAACGGCTTTGGAATCGGGCGAGGGTCTGGGCCGCGAAATGTATTCGCTGACCATCGACGAAATGTTGAAGCACCTCGATGGCGTCGTGTCCGACGTCGAGCCAACGCCCGCTGCCGTCCGCTAGGGGAATGTGCCTCTGCAATGAGTAGAGTGTGTGCTTAAATCAAGCCATGTTCGCTCGAAAAGTCCGCGTGGAATATCGTCACCAAGGGCGGCTTCTGTTGTGTCCCGTGAAGTGGCTGGACAATTTCAGCATGCGCAACTTCACGAACGCCTCAGTCTTTGACGATACCCTGCCCGTTGCCGACGGTTGTCTCGAGATCGGAACGAACGTCCCGCTCGATCAACTGCGGGAGGCGATGGAAGATTGGTTTCGCCGCAAGAGCTACCTGGCCAAAGATGCTAGCTTGGTGCTGACCCTGACATGAGGGTGCTCACCAACTAGACCGGCGACGGCTTTTCCATCCTCAGCAAGCGCACAAATAAGCGAACTAACATGCCATCGAAGCGGGTTCCACTTAATTTTCCCAACTCCGTGAGCGCTTGATCGTCGCTTTTGGGCGGCGCGAAAGAACGATCGCTCGTCATGTTCACATAAGCGTCGGCGACCGCAATGATGCGGCCATAGAGCGGGATATTTTCACCTTTCAGGCCCAGCGGGTAACCACTGCCATCGAAGGCTTCATGGTGGGATTCGATAGCTTGGGCCACACGCTCTATGTCTGGAATCGCCCGGGACACAGCCGCTCCAACTTGCGGATGGATTTTGATGATCGCGAATTCATCTTCCGCAAGCGCGCCCGGCTTGTTCAGAATTCGTTCCGATATGAAGAGCTTGCCAACGTCGTGCACCCGGCCCGCGAAGGTTATCTCTTCCACTTCCTGCGCGGAAAGGTTTAGCCCACGCGCGATAATACCGGCGTAGTGTGCGCATTGCTCGCCGTGCCCCGCGGCATTGTGCTCCCGGAGCTCCGCGGCGCGCGCCAGGGCCTCAATTGCCTCCCTGATCGCTCTACGATCTCCATCGTCATCGCGTCCGCATAACTTGCGCAGGGTGCTGACCAACTCTTCGAGGTGCTCGGGCCCATTGTGCTCGCGCTGGAGAAATCCCTCGATATAGCCGGAAACTAGCTGCCGCTGCACGGCCGATCCCTCACCGAACGCATCTGAGGTCGAGACCTGGTTGCCGCCCGCGTGCTTGGACACGTACATGCCGGCATCCGCCACGCGAATCAGATCCTCCATGGAAAACCCGTGCACCGGGAAACTGGCGACACCGAAGCTGCCGGTGATGTGGTGCTCCTCCAACATGGGATCGGTGGCTAGCCACAAGCGTAATCTCTCGGCCAGTACCTGCGCCTGCTCTATGCCGGTCTCGGGCATCAAAATAATAAATTCGTCACCGCCGTAGCGAGCCACCACGTTGGATTGGCGGCATTTTTGTTCGAGTAAACGGCCAACCCGCGCCAGCACCAGGTCGCCTTCCAGGTGGCCGAGCGAATCGTTGACCTCTTTAAACTTATCCAAATCGACCAGCACTACCGAGAAAGGGCGGCCCGAACGTGAGGCGCGTTTCCACTCGGAACTCAGCGCCTCCCAGAAGAAGCGTCTTGTCTTGA
Source organism: uncultured Acidobacteriaceae bacterium (assembly GCA_963822025.1). GTDB lineage: Bacteria > Acidobacteriota > Terriglobia > Terriglobales > Acidobacteriaceae > Acidiflorens. Next base: position 947,586 of record CAWGFW010000008.1, read on the forward strand.
TGCCGGTCAATCCATCGGTGATCGATTGCTGTTGCAGCCTCTGGAAGACGAAAGAGTTGTGTAGTGCCGTAGCGAGAAGATCGGCCAGCGTATTCAGAATCAAAACATCCTGGGGCGCGAACGCATTCTCGTCCCGGCTCTCGACATTCAGCACACCGAGCAGGGTCTCGCCATAGCTGATCGGAAGGCAGAGCACTGCGCGCGATTCAGGGAGCACACCGGCAAGTTGTCCGGGACCCGCATTTTGCACCAGAGCACTGACCCCGGTGCGCGCAACCTTGCCTAATACTCCGCTACCCACCGGGATTCGGCGCCCCAGCGTTTGCGACGTGGTTCCCGCCTCGGCTTTAATCTCGATATCCTTTGTGGCGTAATCCATGATGCCGATGCCGATGTGATCGTAGCGGAAGTTTTTCTGGATCTCGCGCACGATGTCAGCCATCATCTGCGCCGCATCTTCGCTCGATATTGCCATCTTCGATATGGTGTTAAGAAACGCCAGATGCCGCGCGCGGCGCTGCTCCTCGGTAAAGAGGCGCGCATTTTCGACGGCGACGCCAAGTTGGCCGGCCGCAGTCTGCATGACTTCGAGATCGCGGGCCTGGAACTGCGATTCGCGCTCCGTGCTCATCGCTGCCATCACTCCCGCCGGTCTACCGCCAAGAAAAATGGGAACAGCGCAGAATGACCTGGCCGGCCTCAGGGGCGCGAATTCAACGCCCAGCTTTTGCCGTGTCTGCTCCAGGTCTGACTCAATCAGCAAAGGCTCACCCGTCCTCAAAATGTACTCGGTCAGCCCATTGCCGAATTTGCGCGAACGCTTGGGAAGAATAACGCCGCCTTCAATTTCCAGTTCGAAGCGAATCTCGTCTTCTTCCTGAAACGCAATGTAAAAAGTGCTGGTATCGAAGATCTGTCCCAATTCAACTTGCACCGTGCGCAGGACCTCATCCTGATTGAGATGAGAGCTGATTGCTTGCCCAATCTCAGTGAGCAATTCGTATTCTTTAGTTCGTCGCTGGGCCTCATGCATGACTACGTAATTTTCCAGCGTCAGCGCAATCTGCAGAGCGAGTCCGATGAGCAGACGCAGATTCGAAGAACCGAACATCCGCCGCTCGGCGTGCGGGAACAAAAGGACACCGAAATTGTGCTCGCGCGTTTGCAGGCTCACCGCCATCAGGTCGGTGATTCCCTCCGCCAGCAGCGTTTGCTTGCAGATCTCGAATTTTCCGCCGGAAAGTACCGGTAAAGGTTCTTCGAGTTCGCGAAGGCTATGGAAAGTGACAACTCCACCGCGCCGATAGGCGAGTTCGGCAATGTAATCACCGGCCTGTGTTTTTTGAAGTTTTTCCACGAACTCCGCAGAAAAACCTTTCTGCACCGAGGGCAAGGTGCCACGCCACTGCTGAGAAACAAAAAAGACGGCTCGGCGCGAGGGCAGAGGCGACACTAATCGCTCGACAAAAGTCTGCAGGCTTGGGACCAGGTCGGCAGCCGATAACAATCGGCGGGGATCCACGCCCAGAGTCGAAAACGCCAGGGCATTCTCCTGCACCGCATTGCGCTCGTTTTCAAACAACACCATCACCATGGCGATGGCCAGCAGCATCTGAGGAATTGGCCCCAGGAACCCGCCAAACTGGCCAACCACCTCGAGGAAAGGTTGGTGGAACTGACCCGCCCCAATTAAGGCTCCCCAGAGTGCCAGCGAAAATGCGAGCATCCGAAACGCTACCGAATTCCTGCGAAAGGCATAGCGATAAAAATGGAACGAGCAATAAAGCAGCATCGCTGCCAAAGCCACTTCGAGCCGCAGATAAGCTGGCAAAGGACTTACCGCCTCGCTAAAAACGCCACTCGCCCTTTGCGCCCGCAAGTCAACATAAGCCAGCAGCGCGCCGACCACCATCAGCGCGACGTCATACCACTTCAGTTGGAATGTGACCTTCATTAGCCGCGTCGAGACGAAAATGCAAACCGCCATACCCACCAGCAGCAATGAACTCAGAAAGAAAAGCAAAGCCGAAGGCCCCGAAAAATATTCCACCGCCTTCAGTGCGTAGTGCAGGGTGTACGCCGCCCAGGCCAACTGCCAGGCGCGAAAATAACTGTGGCGGTTTTGTTCGTACAGGTAGGTAAAGACAAGAAGGACTAATAGGGCCACGGCCCCAGGAATCAGCACCAAACCTGTGGCAACGCTATGCATGAATCAAATATCCTGGCAATCGTAATCGTAGCCGGAAGGAACTCTGTTGTGCCTTATCGTGTCACACCAGACAGATCGAAACAATAGGTGTCTTCTGATAGGTTCCGCCCTGGGTACGGCGCTTCCATTGTCAAAGTATCTGCTAATAAGATGCAATCCCGCCATAGCGGTCTTCCTCTGGAGTATTACCTTCGTAACCCGTTGGTAACCAGCCTAGAGTCGGCTTCGAAGCGGAAGAAGGGCAGTCTGCGAACGCGCTTTCCCCGCTATACTCAAAGGTTATGCTTCGCGTCCGATTCGCTCCATCTCCCACCGGCTTTCTCCACGTCGGCAGCGCCCGCACCTTCATTTTCAACTGGCTCTATGCCCGGCGCAATGGAGGAACCATGGTTCTGCGCCTCGATGACACCGATGTCGATCGCAACACCGATGCCTCTGTCAACTCCATCTTTGAAGGCTTGCGTTGGCTCGATCTCGGCTGGGACGAGGAATACAAGCAATCCGAACGCCTGGATCTCCATCGCCAGATCGCCGACGCCATCTTTCAGAAAGGGCTGGCGTACCGCGACTTCACTCCCGCCCATACAGGTGAGAGCGAGAGATCGGGCGCTAGTCAAACTTGGCTCTTTAATCCGGGCGTGCGAGAACTTTCTCGCGCCGACAGCGACCGCCGAGCCGCGGCCGGAGAATCCTTCGCCCTGCGCTTCCGCGTTCCCCGCGGCATGGATCAGCAAGTACGCTTCAACGACGCGGTCTATGGCGAACAGGTTAAGTCCGCCGACGACATCGAAGACTTCGCGCTCCTCCGCTCTGACGGCATGCCTACCTACCACCTCGCCTCGTGTGCCGACGACATCGACCTGCGTATCAGCCATATCATTCGCGGCCAGGATCATCTCTCAAATACTTACAAACACGTTCTCATCTTCGAAGGGGCGGGAGCGAAGCCGCCGCAGTTCGCGCATCTTCCGCTGCTCGTTGCGCCCGACGGATCAAAGCTTTCCAAGCGCCGCCACGGTCCGGTGGTCAGCGTTACCACCTATCGCGACGCCGGATTCCTTGCCGAAGCTTTCATCAATTTTCTATGCCTGCTCGGCTGGTCGCCAAAAGATGATCGCGAAAAGATGACTCGCCAGGAACTCACCGACGCGTTCTCTCTCGAAGGCATCAATCGCGCCAACGCCGTGATTAATTTCAAAGAACCCGCACCGACTCCCGACGAAACTTTCGACCCGAAAGCTCTCTGGCTCAACGCGGAACACATCCGCGGTCTTGCCATCGACGATCTCAGCGCGCGTCTGTTGCCCATAGTTCACGCCGCTGGATTCTCCGTCACGCCCGAGAAGATGCACTCCGTCACACCACTCATCCGCGAGCGCATCAAGCTTCTGCGCGATGTTCTCACTGCCGCCGACTTTTTCTTTGTCGATCAACTTCCGCCCTATGACCCAGCCGAACTCATCCCGCAGAAAGGCGACGCTGGGATGGCGCTTAAGGTTTTGACGAGAGCGCGCGAAATTCTCGCACAAACAGAGTTCGCACACGATCCGCTGGATCAGGCGCTCCGCGCGGCTGCCCAGGCGATGGGCGTGAAAGCCGGCCAAATGTTCCAACCGATTCGTGTCGCTGTTTGCGGGCGCAAGAACGCCCCGCCTTTGTTTGAAACGCTGCAGGTTCTCGGACGGGAAACAACTTTGGCCCGGATCGATCAGGCAAGCGCGAAGTTACGGTAGTGCAGGGCACAACTAGCGAGAGGCTGCGAGCTGGGCAGCCTTCTGTCGCGCTGTCGCAGCGTCGCTCATCATTCCTTTGGCTTCGTAGAGCGCCGCCAACAGGTTTTCGTTGTCGGCATCGTCAGCAATTTGCCGCTGCTTCACCAACGATGCAATCGCGTCGTCATAGAGTTTGAGCCTCGCCTCCATCACGCCCATGTCGTAATACACGCCGGGATAGCCGGCATCGATGGCAGCCGCTCGTTTGTACTCTTCGAGCGCTTCCCGATTCTGATGCTGATTGGCAAGAGCGTCCGCTAGCCCGCCGTGGCCTAGGGCGCTGTTGGGGTCGATCTTGAGCAATTGACTAAAAGTGTCCGCTGCTTTTGCCGGCTGCTTTCCCTCCAGATAAATCATCCCGAGCCGTTGGTAGGCGTCTTCACTCCGCGGACTAAGCGCGATCACCCGCTGCAATTCCGCAGCCGCATTTGCAAAGTCGCGCTTGGCAAGATAGGCCTGGGCTAAGGCTGCGTGGGCGGGAGCAAAATTGGGCCGCAGGCGCACCGACTTCTGCAATTCCGCTATCCCTTCGTCTGCCCTTCCCTGTTTGAGAAATTCAATTCCGCTTTGTCCATACAGCATATAGGCGTGCGCTCGGCGCACCCACATACCGGCTCCGAGAACCACCATAACTCCGACGAGCAGCACCGCAATCCGACGCAAATAATCGTCATGTCCCGGAGCAATCTTGGCGATGAGCGCGCCCAACAGCAATCCCATGAGCAGGCCGCCGATGTGAGCAGCGTTGTCGGTGTGAGCGATAACCGCTCCAAAGAAGAGGTTGTAACCGACAAACGCGACCACGCTGCGCAACATCCCACTCATCGCTCCACGCGGCAGAGAAAACTCGCCGAGGTAAAACGACGCAATTAGCGCTCCCGCGATGCCAAAGATCGCCCCTGATGCTCCGACGCTCAAGATGACCGGGTTCCAGATGAGGCTCGCGAGACTCGCCGACAGCCCTGTAATGAGATAGACCACGGCAAACGTCCAGTGACCATAAACCGATTCAGCTAATCTGCCGAGGTCCCACAGACACCACATGTTGAAAGCAATATGCAGTAACCCGCCGTGAACGAAAACGCAAGTAAGCAACCGCCACCATTGGCCGCTTACGGTGAGCAGACCGAAATTGGCTCCCCAGTGCACGAGATCTTGCCCCGACGGATTGTCGAGCATCGAAACGCCCGCTAGTGCCATGGCGATAAAAACCGCCACATTGATGCCAAAAATGGCCTGCGTGACCGCCATCGAACCCGATTGCGACCGCGCCCAGGGCGCCGGCTCGACGCGTTGAAGGGGAATATCTTCGCCGCGCTGCGCTCTTTCGTGCTGCACGCACCACTGGCAAATCTTCTTACCAAAGCTAAGCGAAGGAAGCTGACGACCGCATCGAATGCAATTTGCCATGAAAGATAGAAGGGCGCCGGGGCAATGGTTATCTCCCCAGGGCTGTTCCTTACGCAGATTATCACGCGGATTGTTTCGTCAGCCGCGCCCGGCCTCCGCGAATCCGTTCTTCCCATATAAAATGGAAGGAGCATGAGCATTGCGAATTCATCTACTATTGAACCTGCCATGAGCTCGCCTTCCGAGCCTCGCCCCTCGAACTTCGTCCGCGACCAGGTCATCGAGGATCTGAAAACGAAGAAATATGGCGACGCCATCATCCAGACCCGCTTCCCACCCGAGCCCAACGGCTACCTGCATCTCGGCCACGCCAAATCAATCTGCCTCAACTTCGGCTTAGCCGATGAATTTGGCGGCAAGACGAACCTGCGCTTCGACGATACGAATCCGGAAAAGGAAGAGCAGGAATATGTCGATTCGATACTGAATGACGTGCGTTGGCTGGGCTTCGAGTGGGACGGCCTTTACTATGCGTCCGATTACTTCGATCAACTTTATGGGTGGGCGATCAAGCTCATCAACGAGGGTAAGGCATATGTTGACGATCTAAGTGCGGAAGAAATCCGTAAGTATCGCGGCACACTCACCGAACCGGGCAAAGAGAGTCCGCATCGCAACCGCACGGTAAAGGAAAACCTCGACCTCTTCGAACGCATGCGCAACGGCGAATTTCCCGACGGATCGAGAGTATTGCGCGCCAAGATCGACATGGCTTCTCCGAATCTGAATTTGCGCGACCCCATCATGTATCGCATTCTGCACGCCGCGCACAACCGCACCGGCGATACGTGGTGCATCTATCCCATGTACGACTTCGCGCACGGACAGTCCGATTCTATCGAGCATGTAACGCACTCGATCTGCACGCTCGAATTCGAAGACCATCGTCCGCTGTATAACTGGTTTATCCAGCAACTCGGCATTTTTCCCTCGCAGCAGATGGAGTTCGATCGGCTCAGCCTGACCTATACCCTGCTCAGCAAACGCAAGCTACTCACTCTGGTGCAGGAAAAACACGTCAACGGGTGGGACGATCCTCGCATGCCTACGCTTTCCGGCATCCGGCGCCGCGGCTATACTCCGGAGGCGATCCGAAATTTCTGCGCCGCCATTGGAGTTTCGAAAACGAACGGCACGCTGGAATTCGCCATGCTCGAACACTTCGTCCGCGAAGACCTGAACAAGCGCGCGCCCCGCGTGATGGCCGTGCTGCGGCCATTGAAAATCGTGATCGATAACTATCCCGAAGGCCAGGTCGAGGAAGTGGAGGCAGTCAACAATCCGGAAGACGAAAACGCCGGAAAGCGCACCGTGCCATTTTCCAAGGTGCTCTACATCGAGCAGGACGATTTTCGCGAGGATCCGCCCAAGAAATACTACCGCCTCTCGCCCGGGCGCGAGATACGCCTGCGTTACGGCTATTTCATCACGGCAAAATCAGTAGTAAAGAATGATAACGGTGAAGTGGTTGAAGTGCATTGCACCTACGATCCGGCAACGCGCGGCGGTAACTCTCCAGACGGGCGAAAGGTGAAATCGACCATCCATTGGGTCTCCGCAGCGCACGCTCTTGACGCCGAAGTGCGCCTCTACGATAAGTTGTTCACCAAGGAAGACCCCAATCAAGTTGACGAAGGACAGGAGTTTACCAGCAACTTAAATCCCAATTCCTTGGAAGTGATCGCCCACGCCAAATTGGAGCCATCGCTCGCCGATGCGCCTGTAGCCGCACATTATCAATTCGAACGTCTCGGATATTTTTCCGTGGATCCAGATTCCAGGCCCGGACGGCCCGTTTTTAATCGCACCGTCGCCCTGAAAGATAGCTGGGCAAAGATCGAGAAAAAGTCCGAATCATAACATCGGCTACTGTAGTCGCCCAAAAGTCAGCGTTCGCTCGATTTTAGAATGCTGATGGATAGTCAACTTTGGAGTAATTGCATCCACCGCGGCATTTCCGGTCTTTATCTTGAGAATAGCGTTATACTCAGTCACGAAATTCCCTAACTTAAGAGCAGGCATTGCTTGTGAATCTCGAGCTGACGCCGTGTTCTGACAAGACGGTATAACAGCCGTAATCGCCTGCACTGTTCCGGCCACTAGGTCGGCCAGCAATGTAATCTTCGTCTGCGTGTTTACGTCACTCACCTGTGCAACCTGGAGCACCAATTGCTGATCCGCCTGGTAAGTACTTATAGCTGCTTGTAGCTGCTGACACATTCGAGTCGCGGAAGTGGATGACGCCGCGGCGAAGTCGCCTGCTAATAGCTTTATGGCAGAAGCATCGGTATTAATCTTCGCTGCTAAGTTACTGTTGAGTGGCTGACCGTTAGCCACGGCCACAATTTGCAAAATGTTTACTAGAGCCGGAGCTGCCACGGCAAGAATGGAGTCGATAGTCGATATCCAAGCTGCGGAACAGCCCGTGAGCGCAATTGCAATGGACAGCGTGAAGACAAGAATTCTTTTCATGACAATATCTCCTGATGCGTATGTATGAACATTAATTTCGAAATTAAGCTACAGAATGCGGATCGACTATCACGCCTGATACAACCTGCAGAATGCGGTCTCCACTGTTCCACAACTGGCGCCGAACGCTGAGCGCCTGCACGATGCACCCGTCCGAACTTGCGCCGGGATGCTCGAAGGAATCGCCATGGATAAAAAAACTAAGAGGTTGTCGACCATATGCCGCGATCTTGGCCTCCGTCGTTTGATCGGGTCTAAGATGAATGGCGAACTTACCGACGACCGCGTGAACTAACTCCATCCAATCAGCGGTGTAGATCCCGCCGGGCAAGGGCCCGACACCCTCTATGTTCTCCTTCGCCGGATTGTTCTTGCCGCCGACAAACTTACCAGTACGGTCAACGTCTCGGCCGGCATAACCCGCTCCGATGATGTTGCCTCTGAAATCCCGAAGTTTGCCCGTAACTTGTTCATAGGTCCACAACGCACTTCTCCCTCGCTTTGTCAGTGGCCGCCTCAACCTCACTCGTCGTAGAGTGCGTGGAGTTATCTTTGGCAACCGCTAGACCTACCGATATCACGATTCCCGCCAGGGCTTCGCGCCAATCGGCAGGCTGGCGATGTGCCCAGTTGGTGAACGCCCCAACAAATCCAGGGCACGACAACACAAACACGACTGCTGCTGCAGTGTTTGTTTTCCAGTTCGCACCGAACACTTTCACAAACCAAGTCATATAATGTTTTCTCATGCATTGCGGAGATGGATGGGACGCGGCGGCTTGTTGGTAAATTTGGAGCTAGTCGGGAAAAGGTCCGTGCGTTCCACAATTGTCGCCACTTGGGCAGACATATTCAGTTTGTGTCATGACGGTGTTCAACACGGAAGTGTTGACTCCCTGAGTGGAGTACGAACTCGAGCCGACATAAGACACATCCGTGTAAGTAAAATTGTTCGCCCACGGTAATGCCATTAGGGGGCAATTAAACGGATTGGAGCCGTCGTACGCACACGCGCCCGTCGGGTAAGTCACGGCCGGGCTTGGCCCCATAAAACCCGCATAGCCAAGGCATGTTGGATCCGCAGCGGCCCCGACGCAATTCACCGATGTGGGGAAGTAATTTGTACAACTCCCTCCCGGACAATTGACAGCGCTCCAGTTAGATGGGTGTCGCGTGGTTAGTACGTTCGAGTAAAATGCAAAGGTATTGCTGTCCCAGCAAGCGAAAGACGGCGATCCCTCTCCCGCGGAAATGGGAACGCAATCGAGATCAGAACCTTTGCCGGTGTCGTTGTCCGCAAACACATTGTTATAGAAGTCATTCGATATTGGTTGCCACCATTGGTTGGCCGCCTCAATGTCAATCACACTCGGTGATAGGACGGTGTTGTTCTGGAACGTTGTGTCCTTAGGAAAACCGGCTCCATTGTTTATGATGCAGTTTGCAGTAGCAGCCGTCGGCTGTGTTGGCACTTGATAAGTCACGGTTAGTCCGGTCGTAATTGTACCGACGGTTGCATAGGTTGCCGATGTTGCTCCGACGGCATAGCCATTTGTGGTGCAGCTTGTATCTCCACCACCGACATTGGAAGCGTAAACATCGTCACCTACTGAGATATCAGTCATTTTATAAGCTAAAGAAGCAAAAGTGACATCTCCTGAATTCAACAGGCTTGTGCAGGTTGGGCTGCCGCTGTTGTCGCAAAGCGTAGCAGTGCCTGGGCTGTTGGTCGTGTCAGTATAGATAATGTTGTTGCCGCCAGTTCCGTTTGGCAGCCAGTTACCGTTCGTTCCCGTCATGGCGAACGTTCCATTCCAGCCGCTGTGATTGGACAAGACGACTGTCGAGCCATTTGCTATGCAGGTCACCGTATCACCCGAAGTGCAAAGAATAGGGTCTATGCGGTTGGAGTCGTAGATGGTAACTACATTAGAGACGCTGTTAATCGCCGTGACATGGCCTGTGATGTCTGACTGAAATGGTAGGCAGGAAGCTGTAACAGTGTAAGGCCCGCTTCCGATATATGACATGGCACAATGGAACAGATCCTGGCCTGATGTCCATTCCCACTCATGTCCTGGGCTGTTGAATTGGCTCGTGTCTGCGATGTTCGTGAATAGATTGTTGATGAAGTCGTTATTCTGTACGGGCAGCGATAGGCCACCGCCGTCTCCAGGAGCACCCGAGCGATTCGACATCTGAAATGGCTCCGGGCAATTACGGACCCAATTACTTTCAAAACGAATATTGTCGATGTAAGTGTTAGGAAGCCCCGTGCCAGTGTTGTAGATTCCGCACGCCGCCCCGCCCGAGCAAGTCCGGGCATTGATGAGTATGCAAAATCCTTGTTGCGCATCAGCCCAGGAGTTTTCGATCACATTGCCAGCGATCAGAACGCGATGCCCCAGTTTCAGCTCCATCGAGTTCTTGATCGCCCAGCTAAGCGGACAGGTGTTATGGCTCGCCGTATTGTCGGCCGTACCACATCCCCACGGAGGTGCTGGACTATTACCAGCGCTCCCAGACAGTTGCCGGTAGTTGAGATCGCGCCCGAAATAATTTCGCCTGATTTCCTGGTCTGACTCCGGCCCTCCATTTTGATCGACTGGGCCGCCCCCAGAAAAATAGGCAGCCGACCCGCCCTCTTCCCAGTTATTAACGTCCTTATAAGGGCCGTCGCTGAATCCTTGTAGCGACGCGTGAGACTCATTGCCATACCAGTGCACTTTTTCGATGTAGCCGTTTTGTCGCCAACAGAAGTCGCAGTTGAAGATAACTCCGTTCTCTACGTCATCGCCACACCCGTTCGCATACTGCGGCGGCGGATTAGATTGGCTGTAGGCGGTTGCGGCACCGATTGTCACCGTACCGACTATCGAAATCTGCTTATTCTGAATCCCTGTCAAAACACCTTGCGTGTATGAAGTGTTAGCAATCGTGTAATCAGTTCCGCCTATGTTGATCGAAGAACCGGGAGTGAACGTCATCCCAAAGTAAGAGCCGGTGTCATAGGTGAGTGTACTGTTGATACCGCCGCCGTCGGGAAGCACAGTTACAGTGCCGGTATTCGTCCAGCCACCGCAAGCGCCTGACGGTTGACCGGGATCACCAGGGTCCCAACCGTGAACGTAATAGCGATCCAACCCAAAGTGTGTGACTGCCTGGATCGCCGCAGGAGGGGTCGTCCCGATGGGATTAGAGGCAACATCGATAAGTCGCGCAGCGTGAACACTTGCTGCACTTTGGGCCGCGCCGGGAGCCATTGTAACTTCAATGTCGCGAAGTACAATATGACTTACCCAGTTGGCCGGCGTCACTAAGTCAGCTCCGGCGTATACTGCAATTCGACCTATCGCTGCGATCGGGCTGTCGAGTTGCACCTTCCACATAGAGGCTTTGTCGTTTGGCGATGTGCACCCCGGATTGCGTGCCCCTCCGAATCCGGGCAAGCCTCGTCCGCAAGCCATGACTCCCGCGGTCAGCGGAGCCGTGGAATCAATCACCAAACACTTTGTTGGCTCTGCCGTTCCGTTCAACTTTCCAGGTAGGCTAATAAGTGCATCATTGGCATCGTAAGTAGAGCCGTGGAGCACGGTGCCGGCGGGAACTTGAATCAACCACCACTTGTCTGCAAAATGCGGCGTCTGGCTAGCATTGTCCGCATTGTCGCGCCAGTTATCCATCGCGTCGAGCAAGCCTTGATAGGTCAAAGCGTAGGGCGATCCGACCGACTCGCCGGCATCGTTGGGTCCTATATTGTTCGTAGTTCCGAGGATTATTGTCGTGTCATAGATTCCGCCCGGAGGATTGCAAATAGTGTTGTCCACCCAATAAAGCGGCAAAGCTGCATAAGATGTTTGCGCTCCGGCCACGGTGCCATAAACCGCTGGCCCCGAGTAAAATCCAGGCCCCACGTACGCGTTTTGCCCGAAGGCGGGTAAACAAAAAAGTGCAATCGCAAGGAATTTCTTCATTGCTGTTAGCTCCACGGAAAATCGCATTCCACTTTTGGTTACGGTGAGAAATCGAGGTGACGCCTCCGTCCGACCGCTGGAGCGTGCATTAAGCTTTGCGGTTTTTCCGAAGTCGCTCTCGCCTTCGCTATAATGTTTGTTTGCTCTTCCCCGTCTCTTGCAGCCGGGTTTCATGGAAAGGGAACTTATGCCGACTGATGTAGTCATGCCCCAGATGGGCGAATCGATCTTTGAAGGAACCATCACCAAGTGGCTGAAAAAGACCGGCGAGAAAGTCCAGCGTGACGAACCGCTGTTCGAAATTTCCACCGATAAGGTCGACGCCGAAATCCCCGCACCGGCCAGCGGAATCCTCCAGGAAATTAAGGTCTCCGAAGGCAATACCGTTCAGGTCAACACTGTCGTCGGCGTAATTGGCGACGGCGTGGGCGCTTCTGCTTCCGCGCCACCCAAGGCCGCGGTTCCCGCGCCTGCATCTTCGTCTGCCCCCGCCGCTCCTGCCTCCGCAAAGAAGGAAGTCACAGAAAACCCCGCGCCCCCGCCCGCACAAATCACCAGTGCATCCGAAGCCGCGCACGAAGATGATTCCGACGTTCGCTCTTCCCCGCTCGTGCGCAAACTCGCGCGCGAGCACAATGTGGATCTAGCAAAGGTAAATGGCACCGGCGCCGGCGGCCGCGTTACTAAGCAAGACATTCTGGATTTCGTCGAACAAAAAATGCCTGCTCCGGTTGCCGCCCCGGTTCCACGTCAAGCTCCGGCGCCAGCACCCGTAGTTATTCCGGGTGACCTCGTGCCCATGTCGCAGATGCGCAAGATCATCGCTCAGCGCATGATTGAATCCCGCCGGACCAGCGCCCACGTCCACTGCATGTTCGAAGTGGACATCACTCGCATCGTCAATCTGCGCAATAAGCTCAAGAATGGTTTCGAACAGCGCTATGGTGCGCGCCTTACCTTCATGCCCTTCTTTGTGCGCGCCGCTATCATCGCGATTCAGCAATATCCGATTGTCAACAGTTCGCTCGAAGGCGACAGCATCCGCTACCACAAGCACGTTAACGCCGGGATCGCCGTCGCTCTCGACTGGGGGCTTATCGTTCCCGTGCTCAAGAACGCCGATGAGCTTAACTTCCTCGGGCTGCAGCGCGGTGTTACCGACCTCGGCGAGCGGTCGCGTACGAAGAAACTCATGCCCACCGACGTTGAGGGTTCTACCTTCACGATTACCAACCCCGGCCAGTTTGGCGCCGTATTCGGCCTCCCAATCATCAACCAACCGAACGTAGCTATTATGGGCATCGGCGGCATCACCAAACAGCCCTTGGTCATAACCGACAAAGACGGCGCAGATTCGATCGCGATTCGCTCCGTCGTTCACCTCACGCTCGGGTACGATCATCGCGTAATCGATGGCGCCGTCGCGGACCAGTTCATGGCTGTCGTAAAGAAGATTCTCGAAAACTGGAGCGAAGATATCGGTTAGCAAAATCAGATGATCTGATCACCCGCATCGGTGATTGAAAGCCAAAGGCGTTTTTATTGGAGCGTAAGTAGCTGGCGACCAGATCTCTTCTAAACCAGGGGCGTCTCGCCCAGTAACAGAGGCCCATCCTCTGATCGTTCGACAAAATATCGAGCCACATCATCGCGCAGTCCGGGCTTGTTTCCCGTCCAGCGCCATAGCCCCTGATAATCTCGCGCAATGTCGGTAGCGGGATTGAAATCCCATTTTCGCAGCAGTGTCCATCGCTCCCCATAAGCGCGCAGGGCCTTGCTGCCATGAAACGCATGGGTTGCGAAATTGTCGATGCATCCCACCGGAGATCGCCCTTCAATGCGATTCAGTTTTTCTGCTCGCGCTTGCCAGCTCAGCACGGATTCCACATAAGGCTGCGTGCACCGCTTCATCTCCGCGGCCACATTCGTCGCCCGCACCAAACCAAAAGCCATGTGCCAATCCGCGCTGCCGAGCACGCACGTGTCCAGCATTCCCCCCACCATATCGAAAGCATCGCGGCGCCACGACCACGCGCCCCCAGTCGCTCCCGGAGGATGACCGAAAGGAAATACTTTCCTTGACGAGGACGGAGACGAAGAAAAGGGCAATTCGGCCGTGGCCGGCACGTAATAGGTATCTGCACCTCCACGCCGCGTTTCCCGAGCAGTCAAGAATTCCGCTGGATGCAAATAATTCCAGGCGAAACTTGTACTCATACGGTAAGGCCGATGACCCGCATAACTCGTCGCGGTTTCGCCGGTCAAGTCTGAATAAGTGCTGAATAGTTGCACAAAGCTATGGTGTTGCAAAGTCTGAATCGCTTCTAATGCCCAATCGTATCTCGTAAAGTGAAAGTCACCGTCCACATACCCGCCGTACTGCCAGGTCGGTGGGAATCGGCGCACCCCTTCATTAATGGCGCACTCCTTAATCCAAAGACTGGAATCGGTGCGCAACTGCAAATCGAGAGGATTATCGGCGCTCGTAACTTCGCACGGACGGTCGCCAAACGCAACCTCGACAACGTGCAGCACAACATTAGGGCTGGATTCCATGTGCAACCGAAAATCGTGAAACGTTTCGCGCCGGCGCTGCCATCGATATGGGTTTGAATAGACTGAAACAATGTGCAACTGCTGAGTCTCCGCATACTCCACTAACTCGCGATGCACGTTGGGATGCTTGAATGTCACTGCGTGTCCTCTCGATCTTGCGTGCTACCGTATCGACCTTCTCTACAACAACGCTCGGTTCGCGACTCAATTAGTGTGTCTCCAGAAATGCAGTGCGACTTGCACGATGATCACAGCGAATGCGACGACCGAAGCATAAGCTGCGGTTCTTCCCGCTTGCTCCCCGCGCACAATTTCCAGGTTTTTCACCCGTTCTGACAAGGCAGAGTGATCTCGCTCATATATTTCACGCCGCAGGTACTCCGCACGCTCCTGATTGATTTGCGCGCGAAACTTGTTCATCTCTGACAGACGATAATCGAGAACCTCGTTCGCTTTCTGGGTTTTGGCTTCTGTGGCCTGATGCCGGAGGCTCTCCGCTTGGGCTTGTGCTTCCATTGCGGCATCGCAGCGCCGGAACTCAGCCGCCGTCGCTTTCCGCTCTGCCTCAAGTGCTCGATCAATGAACTGAAGCAATGGCAATGAGCCAAATCGGGCTAGGCTCGGATCATTCGCACTCATCTGTCCCTCTTCGTCGACTCCAGCGTTTCGGCGCTTCATAGTGGATAATCCACATGCAATGCCGCGGAATAACGTGAGTACTTCGGCGGAGAACTGCCATCATAGCTTCTCAAGAAATAGCTCTGCGCCCGCGCATAGCGCGTAAGCGCAAAACTTTCGCTCGTGTAACGTCCAACTAGGTTGCCGTTGTAACCCGGTCCCCACCCTTCGTCCGAGTACCGCACCTCTATCCCGCCGCCGGCAACGGGAGTGAAACCCACGTCAATTGTTACCGTTGTAGAAGTAACAATTGTCACCTCAGCATCCGTGAGATCATCTAAATAGTAACTGCCAACCTCGGTTACATCGATCGGCGTCAGCACTTGTGTCTGCTTCATTAACGCTGCTACGAATGCAAAATCCAACGACGGGTCTCCCGCATCCACGAACTTCAGCGTGTAGCGGATGGTCTCGCTATCAACGTCTAAGATCTGCATATCCACTTCGCGCACAACTGCCGTAAATGTTGCTAGTCTGGACGGAACATCAACCGCGAGCCCATCCCCCGGAAAAATGTCGGCTGCTGCCCCAGGCAAAAATTGGCCCCACGCCTGGTATTCCCCGCTCCATCCGGGTCCAGCATCATCCAACAGCGCCAACGCCGCGATTTCGCAATCAGCCGATGTGCGCGGAAGAGGCAGGCCAACCTCACGCACGCTCCCGCGCACGCCGTCATCGCCACCCCGTTGATGCGTTTCAATGTTGGCCGAGTTAATAACTCTTGCGATCGCATGACTCTGACCGCGATAACTTACTTCGAGCAATTCGTTGGCCACCGGTATATATTCGGGATAAAACTCCAAGGCGGGTGAGGTAGTAACCTGGCACTGGGCGCCATCCAGCAACGATCCTGTCAGTATCGTCACTGGCGCTTCCCCAGGCAGTGTCCCGCGTACCAAAGCGTCTATCGGCAGCCATATGTAGGTGAACGCCAGAGAACATTGGATGCTTGCCGCATTAATCAGGGCGTACGTACAAAATCCTGGGGCGTTGGGTAAAACGTCATCGAACAACACGGCAGCGGGCGCAATTTGAGTTGCCGGATTTATGGGGTCAATATCCTGCATCTCCAATACGACCCGTACATCGCAGGCGACCGCGGCTCCTCCTCGCGGCGACCCAGAAGGATGAAGCGAGGAATGAAACACCTGCTGCATTCGATATGTTTCAGTCGGATATAAGGTCGTCGTGAAAACATAGTGGTGTCCCGCTTGGGTTGCCAGAGGCGTTCCAGTAACGACGCCTCCGATTAATGCCTGAATGCTGCAATAGCTGCCAGAAGGCGTTATGCGAAAACCTGCAAGACAATCCGCTATCGAGACAGCTCCCGCATATAACCCTCCAATTACTCCGTCCGATGCTCCATTGAACACAACGTCCCCATGCTCAAGCATGGTCGCTCCACCCAACTCCACCTCCTCAATGAAGCTGAGGAGCGTCTGACCGTCTGTCCCTGTTCCTCCCGCTACTTGCAGTTGGCTGTTGCTCACCGTAATTACTCCGAGCGGATCGGTCACATTCCAATGGGTTGGATCCAATTCCACGTAAGTCTCATCAAGAATGGTTTGGTTATACAGTGCGACCTTGCTGCCGCGCGTGAACGGTTTCTGTGACATGTAGAAGTAGGTTGTGTAGCCGTCTCCGCAGAAATAGTCCTTTACATGCGCGCCTGGTTCCAGCGGCCCAAGAATTGTCAGGTCGTTTATCAGGCGATTTACACTTTGTAGTTGCAGGTCACCCGGAGAAAAGGTCGGCGTATTCTCGGCAAGTTCATACGTATAAGTTGCCAGGGGGGTAAAAAACAACTTGCCGTTGTCGTCCCGATAGGCGCAGCGCCCAGAAGCGGCAACCTCCGCTGCCGATGCGGTCCACTTCTTGGCCGGGTTCACACTGTAATAGGGAATAGGATCTCCGGCTATAACGCCACTAACGTCGAACCATCCGGGGAGCGCTTCATCAGTGAGTTGCTCAAATGCATTACCTGCCTCCCGATCGACGAATGGAGGGTGTGAAGGCGGCGCTTTTTCATCCATTAACATCACATCACTCAGCGCATCGATCTCATACCGGTAACTTATTCCTTGATCGGCCCATCCTAAATATTGATAAGTTGGCGTTTCGGCAATATACCCGGTGAACAAATCATTTCCGTTGCGCAAAATCAGCGTAACGCGACCTCCAAACGCCGGTACGGTGAAGCTTCCCGCGGCGCTCACCAGCCCAAATGTCAATTTAGCGGGACTGTTTAGTTTGCGCACGAGACCGGGACTCTTACTGGTGTCTACGAATCCCGTGTAGTCCTGCGGCCCAAGACCGTCCAAGTTGTCAATCAGTAACTTCATAGCTTATGTAAAAGCTCCGCTCGTCCTGCTAATAAACATCTGCTGCGTCGGCCGGAAAGTAGCTTCGATAGCACAGCACCACTGCGCCATCGTTCTGGTCTATGGTTGGCAGTGCGGTAAATGATGCCTGTAAAGCCAATCCGCCTATCGGCTTCTGTATCTCGATTAGCGCTTCACGTTCCAATTCCGCCTTCGTCGTACACGGACTTAAGATGGGATAAAAAAAACACACGCGTCCGCCCGACTCATCTTCTGCTACAAACAAAGCCGACCACTGCTGTAGAAACGCTCCCCCTTCGCGATCAACAAATGCAACCACCACCTGCACCGACGCACCATTCGCCGGCACACCTCCCGGCAACGCCTGCGTCAGTATCAGCGAGGTAGCCGTTACTAGTAACACGCGGCCCACATTGAATGTCACCCGCCTTACATAGTTAGCGTCTTGCAACACGTTCTGTGGATTCTGGACATACGCACCCGAAATGCCTGTGCCCACATACCCAACTTGTTGTGCATAATCGAGGTCGCAAGCAACTAGGTTTCCAGGTTGGAATCCAGCGATCGCGCCGGCTCCCACCATTAGTTCGAGAGCAGTTGACCCGGCAAGCAAAGGCACGGCCGCTACAGGTATTCCGCCCGAGTTTTCGGGGGATGCGCTCGGATCTGTGGCCAGCACATTCATGTGTTCTGCGCCACCCGCCAACGCCATCTGCAGTTTTCCCCAGTCACGAAACTCAAGATCAACTCGTGTTCCCAGCCCATGTCGCGCTTGCGCTGATACAGCGCCCGCAGCGCCGCTGCTCAGAGCTTCAATCTGAGATGTGCTTGTTCGCTGAAAGTTTTCGATCCATCCCAGGTCAATCCATGGCGCTGGAGGAGCGTCCAATTGAAAGCCGCAGTTTTGTGAAGGATCAAAAGTCGCTGTTGCGCCGGTCACCCTGTTCACCGGCGCGAAATAAGCGCGCATTTGCCGTGCAATCGGCCGTAACCCGGCCCGCGTCATGCTACGGCCTCGGGCAGAAAGAAGTAAATCCTCAGTTGCGCATAGCGATCGACCCGCGCGGCGCTCGCGCTCCACTGTTGTTGCTCGATCGCAACATCGCCCGGCGCATTTCCCATCACCGGCACGGTCCAGAAAATTCCCGATCCCAAATCCACGCTCGGAGTCTGGCTGTAATCGATCATTTCGGTGTGTGGCGGATTGCAAATGCCTAGTAACTCGACATCCATTTCCGCCAGCACGCGCCCCCGATCCACTCCTGTACCGCCGCCGCCCTCGCTCGCATACCAGATATGACAGTCCACTCCCAGCATCGGTCGCGTGCTCTCCGCGATCAGGATGTCGCCAAAGTCGATATAAAATGCCTCCGGCTGCGCCTCTCCGAAACGCGGCTCCATGTTTTCGCGTACCACGATTGCCGGCACAGTAACTCCGTCGATCACGATAGTTCGCGCTGGATTCAGCACCGCTAGCCGCGCTTGCAAGGCCATGAAAAAACTGTCTTTCGCTGCCTGCATACTTCTCCTATTAGCTTCGTAGTACGATTATTGTGTAGCGAACAGCACCGTTTCGCAGTCGTCTACGACATCGCTGTAACTCGGTACAGATACGCCATTCCTTCCATCCGTTCGACTACAAATCCTTGTATATGGAAGACCTCTCCGTCATATATCAATCCGAGCGCTGTTTCGAATAACACGTCTGCTGATGCTACATTTCTCTGACTTACTTGCTCCGCCATCGCTGCTTGTCCTGCTAGTAACTCGATTCTTCGCCGCGGTCCTACGTCGTTCGTGACAAGCTCGCGAACAATGACCGGTGCGATCGAGGCCTGCTCCACGCCGGGATCGACTAACCCAAGCTCACTTAAACCGCCAGCCGGTAGCCCTGCCGCGGGAAACAATAGTGTTACTTGCGTGCCCCCCAGGGTTTGTAACAACGCATCTGCCGCCCGCACTGCCGCCGTCCCGGAGATTCCACTCATCGTCATCCCACTCTCTGCGCCACGAAGGGCGCCAGCAACTCCTGCACCGTCGCATCCACCAAAGAGTCCGAGAAGTACCAGAATTGCATTCCGTCAGGCACCACATTTTTCTTCACATTCAAAGCTGGAGTAGCCTGCGCATTCTTTACTAATTGCGCGCATGCTACCTTGACTGGATCAGGAAACGTGGCGAATCCAGCTGTATAAACTATTTCTATTTCGGTGAACGCCCACCCCATGATGTTGACCGGCAGCGTGACTTCTCCCGTTTCTGCGAATGTATCCAGGTCCGCTACATTCATATCCACCCAGGTTCCCGGAATTCCAAACGCGAGGGCGATATCCCACAGGTCCGCCTCGTATTCCATCTCGCCCCGCCGCGGTATCGCATACCGGCCCCGCGCCGAAACGATCGGCGAGGTTGCGGGCGCAACAATCGACAATGGCAAGTAGGTAAGCTGCACCGGCCGTTGCCCATTGTCGGTTCGCAGGCGCTGCGTGTATTGATTGATCGCCAGCGTGATCCTTCTGCAATGCGCGTCAATAAGCGCTGACGCTGCTGTTACCCACGCCAGGCAAGTCGTAGCTTCCAGCCCGTACGTCTCATATTCCGATGGTTGCAAATAATTCATGGTGGAATTCTCAGTTCTTAGTTACCAGTTGCCAGCGCCGCAGACTTACTGGCGACTGGCAACTGGTTACTGGGTCTTACCGGTTTACCAGTACTTCGTAATGCGCATAGTTCGCGCCCTTCACGACAACGCCGCCGAATTTCACGACGACGCTTTGGGTCATCAGCGTATTTGGCAAACCCAGTTTGAAGATCCGGGGATTCGGTTCCGTCAGCCAGTGGTACTCGATCAAGTCCTCAGTCACGATGTAAGCCGGCAAGACAGCGTTGCCTGTCCCAGGTGTACCCGTATAAGAAAGAGCCCACTCCGGAATCAGCGGCAGCTCACCTGCTTGCGTGCTCAAGGCCTTCACCGTGATGCCGCCCGTGATCTGTACCGTCGACAGCACGACGTTGAACTCCGCTTTCATTTCGCGGTCGATCAGGTCGAGCAGCACCGGATTCGCATAGATCGCAGTCGGTCGTGCGTCAAATGACGAACTCGCCACCATTTCCGCGATGGTGCCTTTCAGTCCATCCACGATGCTGGCCGTCGTTCCGATGGTGACAGTGTTTCCTCCCGCTTCGATTTGCCCGATGGCGCCGAAATACTGCGGCGTTGTAGGAACGCTCAGCGAAGTGTCATTGCCGTTCCACAGCGCGACGTCGTGCGTGCGTAGAAGTCCGTCCACCGCGTCCGCCAGATCCTTGGCTTGCAGATACGCGAACTGGCTCTGCTGGGCCCCCACCTCCATGTCAAACAGGTTGTAGTTGATCTGCGAGACGAGCGCCTTCAACGGCACGGTGCGCTCGACCCTAGTCGGCGTCTGCAGTGTGGGTGCCATGTTGCGCGGATCAACGAACGCCTGTGTCGCCGTGGGTGAAGCAATCGCCGTTTCTTCAAAGAACCGCGACGGTTGTCCCGTCGCCGGCACCTGCTTCATTCGCTGCCCAAACACACCCCGCCGTCGCACGATGTCGAAGATCTCGGTCTGATACCGGTTGATTTCGATCGCGCCCGGCCCCAGAAAGTCCGCTGCTGCATGCAAGTCCAGAAAATTTGCCTTCATGTGTTCTCCTCAATTGAATATTCTTGCCGGATTTGTTCCGATTCGTTCTCAGAAGCAAGAAGGTCCTATGCGAATCTGCCCGACTCTTAGGTAAGCGTGCCGAGGATGTTATTTGTGAGCGTCAGCGTAGGATCCGCGCTGTCCAGGTTGGCGGCCATGAGTTGCAACGTTCTTTTCAGTTCGGTGCCAGCCGCGGACGCCGCGCTAGCCATGCCAACCAGGTCGGTATCGTCAGTGGCGTGTGCCTTGGTGATGCTGGCAGCGGTAAACGCGGATCCTGCCAAGGTGTGAAGATCTGTGATGAGCTGCGTGCTGTTTGCCATTCTGTATCTCCTAGTGCACAAATTGCGGGGCTTTGTGAACCACTCCGCTTTTGCCCCTCAAAACAAAAGGCGCGAATCAACTCGCGCCCAACGACTTGCAAATAACGACTAACAACTAATGATTAACGATCTGAGCTCCGACTTACTCGATCATCCCCGCCCGCGCTAACTCCGCTTTCACGGCTATACGCTGTTCCACGCTTAGGGCTGCCAACGTTTTATTGAGCATTCCCGGATCGAGTCGTTCGCCCTCAAGCTCGTTCTTTCCAATCAATGCCGATACCACCGGCGAAAGCGTCTTTCGCGCCATTCGCGATGACTGCGCCTTTAGGTCTGCGTTCGACTTCTCCAGTTGTATGACACGCTGTTGCAGGTCGGCCTCCGCTCCGGTGGTGTCGCGCCGGTCACCCGTTTGGGTGATACTATCCTCGACCGCTGCGACAATGCGCTCCACTTTTGCGTTTAGCACCTCTTGCTGCGCGTCGAGTTTTCCCAATACTCGATCAAGCGTCTCTGTGGCTGCGGCTAGTCGCGCCGCGGCCGTCATCATCTGCTGCACCATTTCTTCATTCATATCTATAGCCTCCCTGATTTGTCGTGCTTTCATGTTAGTAACTCTACGGTGCCAGACTAGTTTGTCTCCCGCAAACTCCTGCACTGGTTCTTTCTTGTGCTCTACAATTGCTTTATCAGTTCGATCCATGTAGAGCGATATGCAGCTTTATCCCGGCGCAACACGGCCGCTCCCGTAAACGTAACTCGGTTCAGCACCCACACCGTCGCTGTCATGTCTTCCACCAGTGCATCTGCAATCTCGTACGACATACCCAATCCCGCGCCAGAAGCTCGGAGATTCCTGCTCCTGCCTTCCGTGCCCAAAGCCGCCGCTGTGCCCTTCCGCGCGGGTCGCCCAATCTCCGCCACGATCTCCGGGAAATCTCGCGCATACAAGAATCCCGCGACTTCGATCACCTGGCCCACGATCTCGGCTCGCGTGATTACTCCAATCTTTCGCCGCGCATCATGACGATCCAACGCCGGCGAATAATCCAGTCCCATTCCCATCAGCGACGGGATTGCGGTCTCTGCCGCCCTCCGAGTTAGTAGCACACGATGACCTCGCGCACCCGACGGTGACTTGTCCGATGCCACGTCGACGATCGTTAGTACTCCCCGAAACCCGGTCCGGTTCGGATGCCCTAGTACAGTTGGCATCTCGATCGCCATCGACTCGAAAGACAATCCCATCGTTGATCTCCTCAGTAACTGAGCACCTATTGTTTGCACAATAACGTCGCATAGGCTATTGATTACTCAACCTAATGACTTAGTCCCTGGCTCCTGCGATCCTCCTCAGATAATCTCCGCCATCCCTCTAGCCCTGCGCACCTCATTAACTGTGACTACCCCGGTGCGCAACAGAATCTCGTCGATCTGCGCCTGCTCCATTTCGTCTTGTGCATCGACGTCGGTAAAAACAAACTCCAAGTCTGTCCATCCGAGCCTCTTGGCAATCGCATCTCGTGTCAGATACTCGGCCACGAGACGCGCCGTCGGCACAATCGCCGACCGAAATCCCAAATCGCTCATCGTCCCCGCCGTTGCCCGGTTTACGTCCTGCTCAAGGCCAAGGAACTGCGCCGGCAGATCAAATGCATTCGCAATGATCCGCACCAGAAATTCCTGCCATGCCAGCCGCAGGTCTGCGTCTGTCCCCGCCGCAAACCTCAACACTTCCGGCTTCGACTCCGCCGCGATGATCGGCACTCGCCCGGTTCCCTCAATTTCGTCCTGCCACCATCGGATCAGCCGTTCATGATGGGTCGGTGTCAGACCCTGTATCCACAGCGCATACTGCACCACCGAGTTCGAGGCCAACCGCCCCGCATATCGATACGCGCTCAAGAAGGCATTGATCGTTTCGAACGCCACTTCCAACCGTCCCAAGCCAAACGGCGTGTGCGTCCGAGGATTTAGCCGGATGTAACTTAGTTCCTCATCATTCAGAACGATCTGCCCATCCGCGCCAAACAATCCTGTTACCTGCGCATAGCGTGGCGAATCGGGACGGCCATCCCAATCCGTCATAATCCGAATCGTCGCTCCGTCCACGGGCCACATGGTTAGCGGCGACTTAACCGTGGAATTCAGAGTCCATCCTTCAACCAGATCAATTTCGATTGCTCCGAATCCGCCAACGATTACATCCTCCAAAACTTGCTCTACGAGCGAGCGGAACGAATCGTCCGGATTCGGCGCTTCGAAATTCTCAGTGAGTACTTGTATGCGCTGCGGACCATCCAGCATCTGCTCCAGCACTCGGCCGCGACGCGGCTGGATCCGCCATCGCATTCCCACGATTCGATCTTTAATCACGTTGATCGCGCGCCGAGCCACCGGTGTTTCCGCGAATCGACGGAGGTTTGCGGGCGTCGGCTTTGGCACCAGAGTGTGAGGGGCGGGCATTCCGGCGCGCGGAAAAGTTGGGTAAGAAAACGGGGCCAGGCTCGACCCCGCTCCAGCCGTCCGCCGTCCTTCCCGTCCGGCAAACAGATTCGCACGAACCAACTCCCGTAAAGACACGTCGCCCACCCGGCGCATCGCGCCGCGCACTTTTTCTCGAATGTTCATGAATCTCCCTCTGTCGGAACTCTCTGGGGACGGCCGCACTCGACAAACGCGTGGCGGCATTTTGTATGATTTTCGGCTGTCTATCCCGGCCACTTCGTTGCCAAGAGATCCCACGAAAAAAGCAAAAACGGCATAGCTTTGCCATGCCGCTTGCGACTTACTAAGTCGGAATTAATTTCGCAATGAACGAATTATGAAATCGGTCTCAACGCTCCCCTTGCGTCAAAACAATGTCGCCTCATGGCTCCGACAGGCCTAATCTAGGAACAAATCCAGTTAGCCATGCGATCCCTGTGACTTCTGTGAAAAGCACAACGGGCGTGTTCATACCCGTAGATCCCGCCGCACCTCGGCTGCGATTCCGGCCATCTCACCGATCGTCCTCACCCGTACTGAATTCTGCTCCAGCATTCCGACCGCGAACCGAGCTCTATCTTCTTGCAACACCGTCTCCAGGTCCACTACTGCTGTCAAAGAAGCTTGTAATTGCTCCCGGCGCATCCCGTCATCCAGCCGGGAGTAACGAAACGCCAAGGCCAGAGCCTGATCCACATTC
Source organism: uncultured Acidobacteriaceae bacterium (assembly GCA_963822025.1). GTDB lineage: Bacteria > Acidobacteriota > Terriglobia > Terriglobales > Acidobacteriaceae > Acidiflorens. Next base: position 972,177 of record CAWGFW010000008.1, read on the forward strand.
ACTGCCAGGGACACCGCGTGAAACATCTTCATCGCGCTCCCAATCCGATAGCCAAAATCGATTCGAAATGGATCGCCAAGGCCAGTATACCGAGCCAGGTCTAAATCTCTCTGCAACAGATCAAGCACAGCCACTTCGCTGAATTCTTGCTCCATCGTGTGCACAATCGCCGCCCGACCCGTACGCTGCCGAACTCGCTCACCTCGCTCCATCGGAACCAGGTACATGGCGGTCAGTACTTCCATCTCCTTTGCCGGATCTTCAGTCAGCACCGCTTTCGCTGGAGCTACCTCGATCATCGTTCCAAATCTCTCGTTGACGTACCTGACCAGTTCTTCGTGTCCTCTCAGTCTTCCCAGCTTACCTCGAAGTTCGCTCTCCACCATCCGGAGCCACTCCCACTCCACGTCCGGAGCCACGCACTGCAACATCTTCCAATCCCTTGTAAACCTTACCTCAGCAAATCCACTGTCGCTCTCGAGCAAGATGAGTCCGACCGTAACGAAATCACCGCGTAAGGGATGGAGTAACAATCGCAGCAGCGAAAGCTCGAGTTGTCGCCTATTGCCCATTGCTCAAGCCTCGTTCCCCCACTCCGGAAACGGCCTTCTAGGCGATCCGCGAAACGCGAGAATTAGTTCCCGCACCAGCGTCTTCCTCTCAATCAACCGCTGCACTAGCGCTTCCAGTTCATCCCACGACCCACCATACCAGGCGGGAGGAATCTCTCCCGCGACTCGCCAGATCGCTTCTTTGTCCAGCTTCTCGATCCGCGATAACCAGGGCTCGAACGACTCCCACCCGTTCACCCGCGCATAAACTTCATTCCGTGGATACACTCCGCGGAGGGGAAAATCCGGAAACGTCCACTCTCCCGCGTTAAAGCAATATCCTTGATCGATGAAGGCAGCCGAATACTTTTTCTCCCGCAACTTCCGCCAGAACGCGGCCTGCCGTCCATCGGCATTGCACGTCCACTTATCCAGCGCCAAAATTCCCGCAAAAGTGCCGAGATTCCGCACTCGGTCCAGCATCTCCGGAGGCAGATAATCAAACACCTGCCCTTCCACCGGACTCACCACGTACCGCGACCCGAACTGCAGTCCTGCCTCTACCCGAATCTCGTGATTTCCCAAGACAATCGTCAGTTCTACCGTGTGCTCTACCAACCACACCGGAACCTCAACCACCTCTGCCGTCGGCACCGGCAGTCCCACTCGCTCCGCCAGTCGCGTCGCCAGAAACTCGTTCGCCAGCACGCGCTCGTGCTGCGGATTATTTCGAAACTTCACTACGTAATAATGTCCGTCGTCACAGCGCATCAGATGCCCCTGAGATCCGCCCCGCATCCGCTTGACATGTTGCACCGCAACAGTGGGCATAAGGCCTCACCGTACCAGCTACTTTTTCATTTGCCTGTGATGCCCACACATTGGAAATGTTCACTTTCTCGCCGGTCTCTGCACCCCTCAGTGAGGTTTTCGGCCCCGTCCTGCACTGTCCGTTCGCACCGTCCAGGCGATCGCCATCGCCATAACGCGATCATCATGGGTTCCCGGAGCCGCGCCTGTATTGCCGTCCCTGTCCCTTACGAAGGTTCGGCACTCCTGTAGCAGCCGTGCGCTTTGGAACAACCCTGGCTTTTCCGTCATCACTGAGCCAAATATTTCAATCATCCTTGGACGGCTAAACGAAGAGGTTAGCCAACCCGCCACCCCATCCTGCACATACACATTGGGATATTGCTCTATCTCCATGTGTGCCAGCACTCCATGCCCGTGGTTATTCCTCTCCACCGCAAGTAGTGCTGTGTTGTATTCCTTTCCCAACTTCATGAGCTGGTGCGCGAATTCCCGCGGCGGCCAGTGTCCATGCAACTCCGCACATTGCGTTCCCAACTCCCGGTCAATCACCTCTCCGCACGAGTAATCGCCCTCAATTCCGCCACCTGCCGGATCGGCTCCAATCAGATAGTCCCGGCCTGGCAGCGCCGGCAACCAGATCTTCAGACGCTCTGTGTCGCGCATCTCTAGCGCTTCACATGATCCGCGCAGCGCTTCCTCCACCGACGGCACGTCGAAAACACATTCTCCCGACGCCCGGAAACACGACACTGGATCCTCTGCGAATTCCTGCACTGCCAGACCGCGCAGCGACGCCCATTGTTTTCGCCGCCACGCAGTCTGTTCGCTCGACAGCCCGTGTAATTTCTTGCGTTCTTCTTCTTCCTCTGTGAGTGCGAAACCTGGCTCTACTTCCAGGACATACGCCTCCTCAAACCACCACGGAAAAAAGTGCTGCGTATATCCCGTGTCGCCAGCGCGCTGCCACTCTTCGTAGAAAAGGCCGCCCGCTCCATTCGGCGTCGACTCGAGAACAATCTGTCCTCCCGGAACTACCCCCGCCCGCAGCGAAACCAGCGCCTCATCGGCGCTCCGGCCCCAGCGCGAGACCTCCGAACAATGCAGATTCTGAATCGTTCGCCCTCGTCCAGCATTTTCCGCTGCCGATGCCAGGCAGTATTCGCTGTCCAAATTCTGAAACACCAACTGGCGAGCATTACGGTGCGAAGTTCGCAAATAACCTTTTCGCAGTTCCTCTGGTAAGTTCTCCCAAAATCGCCGCACGATCCGGAAAATATCCTCCGCGGACTCCCGGTCCTGCGTTACCTGCATGCTCAAAATCCCAGGCTGCGAAATCGTCTGCGTGAAAAATCGCGCCGCTATGTACGTTGTAATTCCAACTTGCCGCGCCTTCAGCACCACGTTCTGATTCGTGCACCGGTCGGAATATTGCCGCTGCGCTCGATTCAGTAGTAGAAGACTCTGAGCCGCCTTCTTCGTCCGGATCCTGAGGTGTCTTTCGATGAACCGATCCCGGTTTTTCCCCTCTAATAAGGTTACCGGCTCCGTTCGTTCTCCGTCTGACTGTTCGCCAGGTTGCCCTAAACTTGCAGGCTCATCCAGGTGTTGTCCTAACCACTGCAAATACTCGCGAGTGAGCTCCGCCATCACAATAGCCGTTCTCGCGCAGTAGTTTTCGCCCGAACCTCCCCGCCTCTCCGGTGTTCAAACGTCTTGACCCCGGCGATTCCCGGCCGAACTCCACAACTAGAAACAATTACCAGCCCGCTCAACACTCCCGCCTCAATGCGTGGCGCTGAAACTCTCCGGCACGTACGCGTAAGCCCCAATTTCCCACCCCGTCCCGTACGAGTTCTGATTAATCCCCAGTAAGTCATACTGATACTCTGTCCCCAGATTTATGCCTGTATCTCGCACCGGCGAATTGATCGTAGGCCTGAAGTCCGCCTCCACTCCGCTCGCGGGACACACATAAAAACTGCCCGCTACGAACCCAGATGGCACCAAGTCATTCGCCTGGCACGTCAACAACAGGTTCACCATCTGTGTGTTCGATTCCAGTGTCGCTCCCGCCTGCACCAGTGCATCCACGAAGTTCTCAATCTCATCCGGCCGCAACTCATTTACATGCCAGAAGTATCCGATCGGCCTTCCCCACAACGCGTTCTTGAACACATCCTGACTAACCAGGTTTCTCATCTGCTGATAACTCAGTCCCTGGTAGTTAGGCACTGCGCCCTGGCTCAAAATGTTGAATACGTCATACCCCTTTGCCAGCGTCGCGTCCGCACCCCCCAACACCCACGTCGACGTTAGCGACCCAGTGCCGCGCACACCCTTAAAGCCGAGACCACTGGCAATGTTTTCCGTCAACACATCACCATACGAACCCGGCATAACGTAAAGCAGATCGCTAAGATTCAGGCCGGATAACCCCGAAAGATTTTGATCAATCCACGACAAGGCCCAGCTCATCTCGTCAGTTTCCAGGTTCGTTTCGTCGAAGAGTACACAGCCTGGTGTCGATGGAATTGCTGTACAACTCGAAGCCACGGGCAACGCGCTGGGGAGCGTCATCGGACCCAGCACTCCCGGGCTTGAGAATGTATCAGCCAGGGAAAAAGCGTGTGACCGCCCTTTCGAAAACTCGTTGTTATATGCAGTGGCATCGACGGCATAACAATCCGGCTGTGCCTGCAAAGTTGGAATAACATCCGCCAGCGTGTCGATTTGACCAGCCCCCGGAGTTCCGCCCGGAGGTACGGCAGTCAAGTCCCACGAGTGATAGCAGGTGGCGTCATAGGGTGAAGTAGTCAGCGTTAGATTTCCGCCGCCGCCGCTATGTGTGATGCTCATCGTGTACGTGCCAGGACCGACATATGCCAACAAAAAAGCATCGCACGGAATCGGCCCGATGTTATCATCGCACGCTGTCGTCGATGGCGGGTTCCAGTATTGATGCGACACGGAGTGGGTGTTGATGTCCCATCCAGCGTTGATCCAACCCTGTACTTCGCCGATGATCCCCTGCGAATAAGTTCCGCCGGTTACCACCGCAATCGACAGTGGTATCGCTTTTGCGCTCATCATTGGCAGCAACGCATTGATATAAGTGTCGCTGTACTCAACCAATCCAGGATCGTCGTACGTTACCGTTGTATACGCCGGCCGCCTTTGCCACGTCTGAATCCAAGGGGGTGTTTCGGCTGCTATATTGTGCGACCCCGCCGTCGGCCCTGGCGTTCCCGCTATATCAACTGCGAGCGCCGTTGCCAGATAGTTCCCATAGAGATGGCAATAGTCGTAATTTACCGCGCCCTGTACGTTGTCCATAATCCCGTACGTCCGATTCCCATACGCGCGACAGTTCTTCACTTCAAAGTAACAACCGCCGCTGGCGCACCCATTAAAGCGATACCCCATATAATTCATGTTGGCGTCGGTGTTATAAAGATGGATGTCAACCGGAGTCCCTGTTGGCTGCACGAAGAAACCCAGCGGCACTGTGCTGTTCTCCACTTCGCTGTCGGCGGCTATGTTCGCCAGCCAAAGATGGTCACTCGCTCCCTGTACCTGCACTCCGTAGCTGTCGAACCAGTCAATCTGCAGATGTTGAATCTCGAGCCACGACACGCCGTTCAAATTCAGTACCGTCTCTCCGCTCAGCACGATCGGCGCAACAGTGGAGTAATGTGAAGCCGGGTTGCCACTCGCGCTGTATACATACAGAATGTAGTTAGTAGAGTCATACCAGAAGTCGCGGTCCTGACTGATGCCTGCTTCGCTACTCTGTGCCATTCCCCACACCGTACCGAACCGCACATACTCCAACTGAGTTGGCGGTTGTGTCAGACAATAAAAACCGCGAATTCCGCACTGCACCACATTCGACAGTCCGCTGGTGGACGAATATAATGTCGCCGCCCATATGTTGCTGCTCCCGATCTGCGTCCACCACTGTGTTGCGATTGGTAGATAGCCAGTTAAGTGTGGCGGCCGCCCGTTACCGTAGCTGTCGATCTTGATTAATGAACCGCTACTCCCGCTTGAAGGTGGAGTCAGCGTCTCATTCCAAGTACAGTCGCGGAGCAGATTGATAGTATCGCCGGGCTGAAAACTCGAAATTCCAACCTCCAGCAAGGTTCGCCACGCCAGCTGTGGGCTCGTTCCCGGATTTCCGTTAGATCCATAGTTACAGTCGACGTAGTAGCTCGCTGCTTGTGCCACGCTTACGCCAAATAGTAATAGGACGAATCCAAGGACCGCTGTCCCAATCCTCATATGACGTTGTAGAACAACCATGACAGTTCTCTTCCTCGCGCCGAAAATAGAAAGGCCCCGCCGAAGCGAGGCTTGCATTTCGATTGCCGCCCAGTCGTTATTACTTATATCGCGCCGCTAACTGACTTCTATATTTTCTATATCGCGGCTACAGTCACAACCGGCCCAACTTATCGCAGATAGATACTAGGTACAGACCCAACGGCAACACTGTCCCCTGGAATTGTGATTCCGTTGTTGAGAGTTCCGCCAGAAGATACCGTTTCTGCAACATTACTGACAAACGTTGGAACGCTAGCTGCTCCGAGAATGGCACATCCGCTCGCCGCGCTCGCTGTAATCGCGACGTAATACTTACCCGGTTGCAACGTAGAGCTTCCTACCAATGCAGTCGTGTGCCATCCGGTCGAGGTGAAGCCTCCAGCCGAAGCAGTCGTATTACCCAGATGAGCGTTTCCCGAAGCTGCGATGTTACCCGAGGTATTCAATATCCCGATATCGTAGGTGCAGCCCCCAGTGTCCGCTGTCGTAACGTAGTAACTAAACTGAGTCGTAATCTCCGGAAGAGTTAGCGGGAACCCCCAGAGCTGAGCCTTCGCGGTTGTGCTGTTAAACGACGCTGTGGTGGAGCCGCCCGTGTAAAGCGAAATTGGCCACGGAATCGAGTAAGGTCCAGATGCAACTCCGGCGTCGGCAATTGCCCCCGTACCGCTCGCCTTAGCATAATCTCCGCTGACCAGTATGCCGGTAGTCGCATAACCCGGCAAACTGGTTCCTGACGGAAGCGAAGGCGTGCCGCTAAGGTTAGCCGCCGTCCCACTGGTGTTCGCCGCGTTGTTAGGAATATCGCCACTCACCAACGCGGGTAGCTGGCCATGCGGAAGGGTCCCGGTGGTAAGATCCGAGGCCGAGACAGTAACATTGGAAGACAACGCATGGCCGTTGACTGTAGTTGCCGTAGCCACATACCCTGGCACGCTCGGAGTACCCGTGAACACGGGCGAATCAGTTAACGCCAGAGTCGTACCTGTCCCCGATGTGTTATAAGACGTCGACCATCCTGAGCCAGTCGAATTAGGGACTCCAGCTCCTGGATAAACCATGCCTCCTCCGCCTGAAGGCATGCAGGAAGCACCGCTCGTCAACTGACATCGAAACGTATTATCCGATCCTACGCCCAGCGAAAACGCCATGCCACTCGGCACAGTCACCGTCGTACCGGTCCACTCCTGCCCGGACCACTGCGTCGGCCCGCTTCCCGTTTGATTGATAGTGCCCGCCACATTAAGGTTTCCGTTAAGCGTCACATTGCTCGAAAAAGTCTTAGTCCCAGTAATAGTCTCGGTTCCCGCCAAGTGAACAACCGTTGAGTCGACTGCAGCTCCCGTCACCTGGGCAGCCGAATAGTCTCCGCTGGCGGCTGTTACCGCCCCTATACGCCCGAAGACCGACGCGACGCTTCCGCCGCTCCCGCTACCTGGTGGCGGCTGCAGACTCACTCGGATTCCATTAGTCTGTCCACTCACAGTATTACTAACATCCACATAGCCGATGACCTGCGCTGACGGCTGCCCACTTGATCCGCTATCGTGACATTCGCCTGTTGCGCTTGAACTTGCAACCACCGCATCGCCCGCTGTAGCAGCGCTGTCAAAGACACAATAAGCATAGCCATGCCATGTAACCACAGCGTTGCCAGTCTTGCCCGCACCCGCTTGGACTATGCCAACCACACTATCAGTCGATGATGGACTGGCAACGACGGCCTGCGAGGGACTACTCGTATTAAACATTGCTAACTCATTCACTACCGTCCCGGTCGCCGTGTCATTTGGAATTTCGAAGTCGTTGCGACCATAGACAACTGAGTTAAATGAGGTTTTGGCAAAAACGCTCTTCGCGGCATTGCCGGTATCGCTTCCGAGATTGAAGCTATTGTCAGTCCAGGGTTTCAGGTTGCCCGACGAATCTATCACCCACTTCAAGCCGCTGCCAATCCAAAAGCCCAACCCAGGCGCTGACGCCAACGTCGCATTTTCACTTCGGAGCACGCTATAGCCGTCCGTCGCATCATAACCCAGCGACGTGCGCTGCCATGTCGTGTTATTAACGAAGTTAGAATATACACGCAGACTCTCCGAGTTGCTCCCATTACGCTCTTCCAGATTGTCTGCCGGATCGCCATCTGGATCCGAATTGAACAGATTAGTAAGTCCTAGTTGAATAACCTGTCCGTTATTGTCAATAACACGAGGGCTATGGGTCGCTGAATCAAACCAGAACACTCCCCAATTAGGAATGCCCGGCGGAGGAGTAGTCTCGGCCAGCTGTATCAGGCTTGCTGTGGTACAGTTTGCGTTTCCATTCGCCGCTATGCCAGTGGAAAACGAGCCGCTGCACTGCGTTGGTGTCCCCGCCAGCGCCAATGCAGTTCCTGCCTGACCGCTGATGTTCGAACTAGTTAGAGCGACCTGTTGCGTAGTGCCGCTAATATTGATGACTGGTAACCCCGCAGCTGTGTCAAAGCCAATCCCACCCACCGCCGGCAGAAATCCACTCCCTTGCGGCAGTAACAAGTTGCTGCTCACAGTAACCGCATTGGTGAACGTCTTCGATCCCCCTATCGTCTCGGTGCCTGTGTTGTGCACTACTGCAGAGTCAACCGCGGCCCCAGTAACTTGAGAAACCGCATAATCGCCGGCGCTCGCTACAACTGTTCCAGTACGTCCAAATACCGAATTAACGTTTCCGCCACCACCGCCGCCGCAGCCGCTTCCAGTCGACGCAATCACGCCAGACGAAATGTTAAGACAGCCGTTCGATAGGCCAGCTATCGTAACGCTCTGATCGAACTTTGCCGGCACATTGAATTCCTTCAGCGTGGCGCTCAATCTTTCCAGCCAGTTCGCGTGTACGCCATCGCCAACTTGCGCTATGTAATTAGTGATCGAAACCGGAGCACCAAACGATAGTTGTCCCATCGTTGACCCGGCATTATTCGCATCTGTCCCGATCCATACGTCGTTAGAGCTCGCGGGTGGTCTTCCACCAGTCGTAGCTTGTGTCAAGCCGGGTTGCGAGTCGAGCAGCGTTATGATGTGGTGCGCGTAGATCGGAAGGCCACTGACATTGGTAAAGTTCAAGCGCCCTTTTGAAAGATAATCCGATCCCGCTGGGTTATTGACTCCACCATCCGACAGCAGCATGGCCGTCTGGCTTCTGACCGCATTATTTGCGACCGTGTTACTGGCAAAACAATCCGTGTAACCTCCGGAAGATGTCTGTCCGTCTTGAGCGCACTTGTGTGCAACTTGAGCGGGGTTACCATGAAGTCCGACTCCAACCACCGGATACTGTTCCTCATCAACGATAACACCGGGTGAATCGCCGGCGCCAACTACAACCAATGCGCCCGGCCAGAAGTTCAATGGCCCGGTATAAGTCCCTAACAAGGGATGCACGGTTGGATTAGTAGCGTAGGGTAGGGTAGACGACGACCCGTTGTCCGTGTAACTACAAACCAGTGTACCCGAACAAGCCGCCGATTGCGAAAGCCCTTGCGCCACATATCCGCAGGTTGTGCCAGTGCCACCTGGGCATCCACCTGTATAAGGATAAGTCGATCCGACTGATCCCACCCCCGCTGTGCGAATCACGTCATAGGTGATCACATCCGTTCCACTCGCCACGCGCGGCCATTTAACTGGAATTGAGTCACTACCCGTCGACGCCCAATTTAGGATTTGCATAGGCGAAGTCTGCTTGCCCGTTGTCGTATCAGTGGCAACGATGAAATAAGAGAACTGATAGGTACTACCGGTGCCACCACTTCGGAAATAGCCCGTGACACCCCCGCCATCCTTAATGGTGTTATAAGCTGCGGAGGTTCCAGGCCCGGCGACATACCCCGCGCCGCCGAGACCAGGAAACGGACTCCTCGCTGCCGCCGGCGGCCCAGGATTCAGCGTACAGCAATTACTCCCGTTGTTATACAGGTTACGGATATTAGTGCCTTGATAATTGCCGGTCGTGTTCGCACCATAGATTTCCCACAAACCCGTCGATTGTATGACGCTGTTATCAATATAAAGGCCGTTCGAGTTATAAACCGTAACGCCATTCGAGAAATCGGCAGTCAATGTGGAGTCGCGCAATGTAATCACAGGAGCTAACTGATAACCGGTTCCGTTGTTCGCTCCACCTGAGAAGACATAAGAACTAGCCCATGTTCCACTAGCATTCAATCCGCCACCCTGATTATTGAAGTGCGAGATCGTCGCGTTCTCGTCATCCCATATATCGAAGAAATTATTGAACTCCCCGGCGCCACCGTTGAGATCATATTGAATATTGGAGAGCGTTGAGCTCATGCCATTGTCTAGGACTGCTGCATACGCTAGGGCCACAACTCCTGGCGAGGCCGCAGGAGCAATCGTTGTACCTGCGGCGTAACGAAAAGTGGTGGAAGCGCTCGTGCAGGCTGCTGCCACCGCTCCGTTACCGCAATCATAGACGGTCGCATCACCCCAAAAGATCGAGTTATCGGTGAAAAGTATAGTTACAAGATCTCCTGGGCGGAAGTTATGCGGCGTCGCCGTCGTGATCGTTCGATAGCTTCCGTTTCCTACCGTGTTCGTAATGTTGACCCCCGCAAAAGCTGAGGACTCACCCGCATAAGTCACGCCAGCTCGGAATGTGAGGCCATCAACTTTGTCAGCGCCAAAGTGAGTAGACGATACCCCCAGCACTCCGATCTGTACGCACGGTCCCCTACCAACGCAGTTCAGGGTTACCCCGTTTCCGTCTAATGTTGATTGGCTACTATGAAGAAAGAGTGTTCCGTAAACGTTGTAGTTATTCAGTGAGTAGTTCACTTCGCTGCTCGTGTAAGGACCGTTGGATGGAATAATGACGTTACACTGAACATTATTATAGTAAGTCGGACTCGTCCCGCACGCGGCATTATAGGTTTCCTGGATACCAGATGACGCGGAACTGATCGTGTATCCTGACGGATAAGAATAGAACGGCGTGAAGGTGATCGTTCCCGACGCCGCTCCCGAAGTACAGGCTCCCGCAACTGTAGCAACGCTCGCTGCCTCGCTGTTGCCTCCACCGGACAAAAGAACCTGATACCCATCTCCGCTTGTCGTATCAATACCGACGGGACAAGGGGCGAGGGTGACGGTTGCCGGTGTTCCGCCGGTTAGTGAACCTGAAATTGTCTGCGTCCAATTCAAAGCCGTGGTGGCATAAGTAATCCCGGCCGGCGCGCCGCTGCCGCAGGATCCCCATGTTGAGTTACCGTTTAAGCAAGTGGCTGAGCTGGCGACTCCCGCCCCCAACTCTGCTGTCGGAACGGTCGCATTCACCAGGTCGGCCTTCGCCGAAAGTCCGTTGTCCACATAGTGCCGATCGGCCGCCTGCGTGGGCGAGGCCGGATCGGCTGGCAGGTTCAGCGGTCCGGTCATCGTCCCACCCGCAAGAGCGACGTACGCTCCCGATCCCACATCCGCCACCGCGGCGTCCACATAACTCTTGTTCGCCCCGTCGCTGGCTCCGACTGGTGTGGGTAGTGATGGCGGCGCGGCAAACTGTTTCGTGCCCGTGATCGTCTCCGTTCCTGCCAGATGCACAACTGTATCGTCCACTGCCAGGCCCGCTACCGCCGAATTCACGTACTGCTGCGTGGCAGCTAGGTTCGCCAGCCCCGTACCGGGCGTTGTCAACACGGCGTCGATTGTCGTCGGCGACGTTGTCGTAACCGCCCAGTATTCGGTTCGAACCGTCCCATCATCCAATTGCAAAACTACGACATAGAAAGTTCCCGCTGGAGTCGCACCCACATTCGGAACTAACTGTGCGCTAAAGGAGCCGGCCGTCCCGAGCGTCACGCTCAGATTGCCCGCGGCTACAATGTTCCCCCCCAACGTCTGGAACGACGGCCACGAGATCAGCACCGTTCCTTGCGCAGGTGTTCCGTCCGCCCGATACACGGTATCGCTGATCGTGGTTAGCGTGGGCCCTTGCGCTTCCGACAACGTCGACAAGGTCAACGCCGTCAGCAGTGTTATCACGATCCCCGCCGCTGCCTTGGGGAAAAACTTGTTGTTCACTCTGCGCATGACTTTTTCTCTCCTCGCGAGCGCACCCTGCCGCGTTCTGCAGCCAATAAAAAAGCCGCTCTAGCGAGCGGCGAACCCTTGCGGGGTTTGCCTAGTGTTCCTCTGTCCCCCAGGGTTCCAGATTTTAGCTTTGGTAGCGATCAGCCTCAGGAATCTCGTAGCCGATCTTCAATCACACTTTGATCCGATCGTCAGTCTAAGCGCCGTGGCTCGTTCTCAACCTGCGTCTCCAGAAACTGTCGTACGCTCTCTACATAAACGTCAGCGAAGTCGACTACCGGGCGGCGAGTTTCGATGAGCGCCATTGCCACTTCAATCTCCCACTCCATCGCGCACAATACCGCCAGCGTCATCATCGGCGCCCTGTGCACTCCGGCCGCGCAATGAATGTACAGTCGAGCCTCAGGATCGCGCAAAGCGTCTAGCGCAAAATCAACTCCACGCTTCAGCAATACGGGCGGCTTCGGCAAAAAATCGTCGTCGGTGGGATTCCACAATACCCGGATCCCGTACGGCTCCGCCAAGGGCGCATCATCAAATTCGATCTGCATGTTGAGTATATGCGTCACACCCGCCTGCGCCAGTTCTCCCATATTTCGAGAGTTCCAGATCCCCCCGCCCAGCGCCACGCGTTCCGTAATCCAACTCATGTCCATTCTGCGTTCCGTCCGCCTTCGTCTTCCCGCAGGAATCTGTAATCGACGCCTTACGATTACTCTGATTCTACGTCACCCCAACACTTCCTTCGCTCCTCAACGAAAACAGAAGTAACCCAGCCCATAGAAAAAGGGCGCGATTGTCGCCGCGCCCTGCAGAGTTTATTTTTCCACTCTTAAGTTTAGGATATCAAATCAAAGGGGGGTGTACCGACAGATTTCTCAACTTTATTTTCCCCTTAGCTTAAGCTACTTACATCGAATTTGTGCATTTTGCCCTCTTGACAGCTTTTAGGGTCGGTCGGGACAAAGCTCATATTCATCTCGCGCCCCCCTTACCTTGGCCACTCGAAGGCGACGGCAATTCTTCCAACAAACCGCCAGCAAGTAGTATCCGTGAGAGTCGGTCGAGCGCTTCCTGAAGCGATCGCTCTACTGTTCGCTGATTGCAGCTGAGCAGGCGTGCGACCTCTGGTACCGTGTATTCCTCGAGGACGTTCATGGCTAGGAGCTTCTTTTCCGAAGGATTTAGTTTTTCAATCGCCCGTTCCATGTCAGCTACAAAGATCACAATATCTTCGAAGTTTCTCATCGTATAGGACGTCACCCGTGACCGGAAGAACTCGCGTCCCAGCAGAGAAGGCAGCCTTCCCACTTCAACCGAAGCTCGCGCGTACCGCAGCAACAGTGCCACGGTGCGTCTGCGGTAGGACCAAAGGTCTATCTCCGTCTCGCCAAAGAGCACGGATGTCGCCGGCTCGGCCTGACCCATCAACCTCCACGTTTCTGCGCCGACTGCCTCTGTGCTGGTCATGCCCACACCTCCGCAGCGGCTACGCCCTGTAAGCATTCGATATTTGCCGCCTTCACCACCCCGGATTGGTTCTTCGCCTTGCGGCCTCGGCGTGCTTTTCGTACCGGCGCTGTACCTGGATCGGGCATCGCCGCCAGACACGCGCGGCAAGTCGCACAGTACACTCCATTTGTGGCCTGCGGCCGGAGCCACAACCCGCCACAGCGTTCGCAATATTTCAGTTCAACTAGCATGGTCGGATTTTCCGCGCCTTCTATGAATGTCATAAATGCCTCTCGCGATAAGATTGGAAAACATTCTTAAAAGCAAAAAGCCCTGGTACCGATTCCTCGGTCCAGGGCTCGTTTCTCTTACGATGACCTGTATTGCTATTTATCTTTTAAGGATGGCAATTACTGCAATCTGGCAGTTACTCCCGATTCAACTTGCCGGAAGTAACCTTCTTCGTAGCCGGACTTGAGCACTTCCCCGTTCTGCACAACCACACTCAGACGCCCGTTAAAATGTAAAGCCCGAAGCAACCGCTGCATGGCCGCCGAGAGGACTTCCGCCGCACGTACCTTACGACGGAATTCTCCAAAACTTCGCTCTTCATTCCCGTATCCTTCGACATCTATCATGGCTGACAACCTTTCCCTGCGATATAAATTTAGCAACATACATATAATTGGCATATCTTATAAGTCGTTATTTACTAAGTCAAGAAATTTGTCATTAAATAGATTGCTATCGGCACATACGAATTATTAAATAGAGCTATCGTAAGCAAATACAGAACGTAAGTCGCCATGACAGCAATATTATTAGACTTACTAAGAATAAGTAGATGTTATAAGTATAAATAGTGTAAGGTGGAGTACTTAGGGATAGTATACTAATGTAGGCAGATGAGTGGGCAAAGAGGATCTCACATCTCCAGTACTCGATTGTTCTCCCGCAACCTCGCAAAACTCTCTCTCGGTGCAACCCAAGAAAAGAGGTTCTCATCCTTCTCATTCCTTGCTAGCGCGGGACTCCAACGCTCTGTCACTAAATGGCTTATGAGCGATACCACCATGCGACGCCGATCCTGCCGCGCCCGAAACTGGGTAAAACTGTGCCCGGACCCCAATCATCGTTTTTTGGGGAACTTACCTAACCAAAGCCTCGTACTTGCGTCTGACTGTTGGAGACGCACCGTTGCAGCCCGGAGATCTGACGCTATGCTCAAAATTGCTTCGTTCACGCTGCTTGCCTTAATCGCCCTCACTACCGTGATCGCCTCTGCTCGCGCCGACGATTGGTCGAAGACCTACGATCTGACCGGCAAGCCTGAGTTACGTGTAGAAGCGCAGGATGCCAGCATTCGCATCGACGTGTGGAATCAGAACAAAATTGAGGCCCACGTTACCACTCGCGGCTGGCACATCGGAAACGGAGAGCTGGAAATTGTGGAGCACCAGCAGGGAAATATCGTTGATATCGAATTGCGGCAGCCTCATCGCAACCATTTTTCAATTGGCATCGACGCCCGCCACACTGAACTCGAAATCCACATGCCCCGGAGCGCGAAGGTCAACGTTCACAGCGGCGATGGCGCCGTTTCGGCCAAAGGCGTCGAAGGCGAATTGGATTTTTCGACCGCCGACGGAAGCCTTGAACTCGATGACATCGACGGCACGCTGCACGCCCACACCAGCGATGGCTCGGTGCATGTCTCAGGCAGGTTCGATCTTCTCGACCTGCGCACGAGTGACGGGCGGATCGAGGCGGAGGCGCGACCCGGTTCTCAAGTGCGCGATGCTTGGGAAATTCGCGGTTCAGATGGCAGCGTCACGCTAAGAATTCCCGGCGATCTGGCGGCAGACGTCGAACTGCACACCAGCGACGGAAGTATCACGACGGGCATTCCCATTGCAGTCGAGGGCAGCATTCACGCCCATGACATTCACGGAAAACTGAATGGCGGAGGAAACCGTCTAACCCTCCACACCAGCGACGGGTCGGTGAGACTGGATAAGTTTTGATCGACGCGATAATCTCATAAAGCAATTTCGCGATCCTATACTTATGCATTGGAAAATTCTGCCTTTCCTTCTGGCGGCTCTGCTTGCATCCGCCTATGCCCAACACTCCTCCTCCGAACCCGTTCTGGATGGTTCGGCCATGGATCGAACCGTCGATCCGTGTGTAGATTTTTATTCCTATTCTTGCGGTGGATGGGTGAAGAAGAATCCTATTCCTCCCGACCAGTCGAGCTGGGACACCTATAGCAAGCTGCAGGATGAAAATCGCGTTCAGTTGCGAACAATTCTCGAAGAAGCCGCGAAAGCCAGCGCTGCCCCAGATGCTGCGAATGATGCCACAAAGAAGATAGGAGATTACTACGCTTCCTGCATGGATGAACCGGCCATCGAGAAGCTGGGAGCCAAGCCCTTATCGCCGGAGCTCGAGCGCATAGGCGCTCTCAAGTCGAAGCAGGAACTGGCGGAATACGTCGCAACCACCGCCTTTCCCCCTTCACTCTATGGCGGCGGCACGCTGTTCACATTTCGCTCGAATCAGGATTTCAAAGATTCCACGCAAGTAATCGCTGAAGCCGATCAAGGCGGCCTGGGCTTGCCCGATCGTGATTACTATTTCAAAGACGACGCCAAATCTGAGGAGTTGCGCAAAGCCTATCAGGAGCATGTCGCCGACATGTTTAAGCTGCTTGGAGACAGTCCGTCCGATGCGGCTGCGGAAGCATCCACGGTGATGCGCATCGAAACCGCGCTCGCCAAGGGTCAGATGACGCGCGTCGAACGGCGCGATCCGCCCAAGCTCTATCACAAGATGAGCGTCGAGGAACTGCAAAAGCTCGCACCGGCCTTTGCCTGGAGCACATATTTCGCCAAAACCGGCGTCGGATCGCTCGGGTCTCAGCAGGCAGCCCTCAATGTGGTCGCTCCCGATTACTTCCGCGTGATGAGCGACGAAATCGAAAAGGAAAATCTGGCGGACTGGAAGATATATTTACGATGGCATGCGATCCATGACGCTTCCAACTATCTGTCGGCCGCATTCGTCAAAGAACGTTTCAATTTCTATGGCAAGACTTTGCGTGGGCGCGAAGAATTGCCACCCAGGTGGAAGCGCTGCACCAACGATGTGGACGACGATCTAGGCGAAGCACTGGGCCAGGTCTATGTAGCGAAGTATTTCAGTCCGGAGGCAAAGCAGGCGGCGCTGAAAATGGTGTTCGAAATCGAGGCCGCCATGCAAAGCGAAATCCAGATGCTGCCTTGGATGGGAGCAGCCACAAAGGAACAGGCCCTAACCAAGCTGCACGCCATCGCAAACAAGATAGGCTACCCGGACAAGTGGCGCGACTATAGTACTCTGCAAATCGTCCGCGGAGACGAAATCGGCAACGCCGAGCGCGCATCCTGGTTTGAATTTCATCGCTGGCTGGCAAAAATCGGCCAACCCGTCGACCGCAACGAATGGGGTATGACGCCGCCCACCGTGAATGCCTATTACGACCCTCAGAAAAACGACATCAACTTTCCGGCAGGGATACTACAGCCGCCGCTGTTCAGCGCACTCTCAGACGCTGCGCCGAACTATGGCGACACCGGCGCCACTATGGGCCATGAACTTACTCATGCCTTTGACGATGAGGGCAGCCAGTTTGACGCCCACGGTAATCTGCGTAACTGGTGGACTGAGGCCGACCGCAAAGAGTTCGAGCAGCGCGCAAAATGCGTAGTCGACCAATATTCCGGCTACACGATCATCGACGACATTAAGATCAACGGCAAACTGACGAACGGCGAGGACCTGGCGGATTTGGGGGGCACGCTTCTGGCGTATCTGGCCTGGAAAGAAGACACCAAGAATCAAAAGCTTGAGCCGCTCGATGGATTAACACCGGAGCAGCGCTTTTTCGTCGCCTACGGGCAAAGCTGGTGCTCAAACGAACGCGATGAAGACAAGCGTCTGCGAGCCACCGTCGATCCGCACTCGCCGGAAAAATACCGGACGAATGGAGTAGTTTCGAACATGCCCGAATTTCGCAACGCTTTCCACTGCAAGCCCGGCCAACCTATGGTGCGGGAGAATGCTTGCCGTGTCTGGTAGCGACTGTATAAACACCGAAGTTTGCGGATTCTAAGCCGCGCGGCGACGTAGTCTCTGCCGCAAATTCTAGCCACGCTCAAAGGCGTGCTTTTCTTCCAGTTGCCGAAGCGCGTCGGCCATCTCGGACTCGAAGCGATCCTTTTGATTCATCAATAGCGGCTGCGCGACGGCGTAGCGCCGCGCCATGGTAAAAAGCCCTCGCTGTGCGAGTCCGTTGGCGATCTCCGCGATGTGGTCGGTTGTGGTCTCAAGATAGAGCGCCTCGACCGGATCGCCCAGCCATACGTCTCCGCCGACCAGTCTCGTCTGCCAATACACCTTCCGCTCGATCAAGCGCGCAATCTCCTCGTCGGTAGCCTTGCCGAAAACCCACTGCTTCAGTTTGAAGCTGTAGTGGCGGCTCGAGAAGGGTAGCGGCACAAGTTTGCCCGACTTTACGAATTCCGTCCCCTTGTGATCGACCTCTTTGCGCAGAGCATTGATGACCGGACCTTCCGTATCTTTCGACTCCAGGGAAGGCAACACTTCGCGAAGTGTCGCAGAAAGATTCACCGCCACCAGTGCGCGCAGGCTGTCGGAATTTTCCAGCGTGATTACTGCGTGCAGGACTTCAAAGTCGGCGCCGGACGTGGCATGTCGGAAAGGCCATTCGAGTTTGAAACTCAGTGGCAGGCCTGTGCGGGTAACGTAAATAGTCTTTGGTGTTGAAATTGGTGTGGTGGAACTCATAATAGATCGTTCATCCTTGCTTCAATTTTATCCTCAGGAAACCGGACTTGCTCGTCTCCCGAACTAGTCACGCGCGCGATAACAGCAGCAGGTTCCAGATAGCAGACGCGCTTAGCAACCCTAACAGGGCAGCCGTCACGAACGAGTTCTGTCGAGTTTCCAGTAGATCGGCGAACACTCCACTTATGAAGACGAAGAGAAATATAAGCATGGTCAAATGAAAGCCTTGCCCCGGAAAGCTGGGTGCTCCTAAACCCAGGACCAGAAATAACGCAGCCATCAGCAGCGGCGCGCAGTTGCCGAAGTAATGCGCCCGTTTCCACGCAAAGTATGCAATCAAGGCTACTGGCAAAATGATCATCAGCGGCGGACTGCCGGCTAATATCGTTCGCAATGTGCTGCTGTAGGAAACAGACATTCCAAAAGCCGCGGGTTCCACGCTGATCCAGCGCGCGTGCAACAATCCTTGCCAGAACAACGCAGGTTCAAAGAAGTAAGCGGCAAATAGCAGCACGGCAGCAACCGCGATGGCTGTCGCCCAGATCGTGATCACCGCGCGCGGTCTCACGGGCGCAACCCAAAGCATAACGGGTAAGATCACCAGCGCCAGCAGAGCCAGCGAAAACTGGTTGCCGATCGCCAGCGCCAGAGACAGTCCCAGAAGCAGAATGCGCCGCCAGTTCCAGAGCACAACTTCGCGCGGCGCGTAGAGCGTATGCGCTACCGCGATCGCCGTGAAGATGGTTCCGAAAGCACCCCATACCGCACCCATTTCTCCCACACTCTGCGCTCCTCCGACGTTCACGATCATGGCGGGCGAAAAGCAGTAGAGCGCGAGCGCTATGTATCCCCCAGCATTGCCGTAAAGTCGACGGGCGACATACCAGAGCGAGGCTCCGAGCATGACCCCGAAAAAGAGATATGGGATCGCAGCCATTATTGGCAAAAGTGATTGCGGCAGCCATGCATCCGGACGCATCAGCGACGGCGCAGCCGCAATGAGGTAATAAAGTGGGGAGCGATCCTGATCAAAACCGTCACTGACGCGAAGATGACCGGAGCGTCCCGCGGAGGCCAAGCCCGTCGCGGCTTCCGACCGCAACTCCTCCGGAGTTCCGGCAATGACTCCGTTCTTCCACTGCTCGATTCCCTGATAGATTCGCAGAGCATGGTCGGAATCGGGGAGCAAAGCGCGCATCGTTTGCACGTGCACCAGCCAAACGCACTGTAGCAGATAGACGAGAAGCATTGCGGCCGCGACAAATTGCGGGCCGCGAAAAGCCTCGGGATGAAGAAACCGTCGCAACATTTCCGTTACGGGCAGACTGAGTGTTTTAACATGTCTGAGACGATGCTGGTTAACTAAAGATGGAAGTTAACTAAAGATGGATAACGACCCGCTGTCCCATTCTTCCCCGGAACCCGAATCTCCATTGCCCGATGAGGCAAAGCCGGATGAGATAGAGTCGAATAAAAAAACATCTCTTCCGCCGTGCGTTTCGCCTGCGTCTTCGTCCCCTTTACCAAGCGGTCGCGAACGCGAGCCGCTTTGGCGCGACGGTTTCATCGGTCGACCAAGCATTTATCAGGGTGCGTGCTGGCTGATTTACCTGACGATGGCGTGGTTTGTCTTCCAGGTGGAAGGCTGGCTCGTGTCATCTTTCCGGTCCGATCTGAGCTTGCTTTGGCGGCGCTTGACGATCGAAGGCAGCATGATGGTAGCTGCGATTTTACCGGGCTTCGTCATGGCACGCATCGAAGGCAAGCCATTCGGCAACTTCGGACTGCCCGCGCAACGCGCCTTTCGACGCAATTTCTGGGTAGGGATATTGTGGGGAATCGCATCATTGAGCGTGTTGATACTGCTGTTGCGCGTAACTGGCGCGTTCCAATTCGGATCTCTTTCTTTGCACGGCCCACGCATCTTCAAATTTGCCGCGTATTACGCTGCACTTTTTCTGCTCACAGGATT
The DNA here is from genome assembly GCA_963822025.1 of uncultured Acidobacteriaceae bacterium. GTDB lineage: Bacteria > Acidobacteriota > Terriglobia > Terriglobales > Acidobacteriaceae > Acidiflorens. The sequence continues at coordinate 992,219 of CAWGFW010000008.1, forward strand.
TTTTGAAGAATTCCTAGTCCGCGGCTACTCGCAATGGGCGCTAACGCGTGTGATGAGTTTCTGGCCAGCCGCAGCCTTTTTGTCAGTCGGATTCGGCTACCTCCACGGCGCAAATCCTGGCGAATCGAAAACCGGCTTGGTGGCGGCGGGATTGATCGGTTTCTTCCTGTGCCTCACACTGCGGCGCACCGGCGATCTGTGGTGGGCCGTCGGCTTTCACATGGCGTGGGATTGGGGCGAGAGCTATCTCTACTCCGTTCCCGACAGCGGAGCGCTCTTGCCCGGCCATCTCCTCAACTCCAGCTTTCACGGCCCCGATTGGCTGACGGGCGGCTCGGTTGGGCCGGAGGGAAGCTGTCTCGTGTTCGTCGTCATCGGAGCGCTCTGGGTTTTGTTTGACCGTGCATATCCGGAGGTGAAGTATGACGCGAAATAGTGTCGCAGACTCGATTCCCGTTCTGAAACTTTGATTACTAGTTGGTACTGATACCCCCCTCCCCCTCGATCTATAGGAATCTTCGGGTTACGGAGAAAATCTAGGGTCGGTCTTTGAATCTAAAGGGATTAAATCAAAGTATTCAGGAATAAGGACTTAGTGGGCTCGCTCGACTTTTCTTCCCGAATTGACCCCGATTTGAGCCTGCCGTCGCCCCGCGTTTCAGGTTGTCAAAGAGCCAACTGTAGGACAGGCGCACTCCGGCGCTGGCCAATCAGGAATCATTGTCGCACCGGGGAAGGCGGGGTGTATGTGATGACGGACACTGGCTGATTGTGATGAAAAAATAAAGGCGCTACTCGCGTGAGAAGGTTGCGAGTAACGTGAAGAGTATGGGCGGCGTGGTTCCGGACTCAACGCGCTACTATCAGTACGATCGGTTAGGAGGGATGACGCGTGGTCTATCGTCCGAACGTTGACAACCAGCGCTGTTTCGTCTTGCTGCCATTACGAACTCCGTTCCTCGGGTATTTCGACAAAATCATTAAACCCGCTGCTCTGGAAAACGGTCTCGCGGCGGTCAAGGCGGATGAAATATACGGAACGCGAGCTGTAATAAGCGATATCTGGGAGCTGATCTGGACCTCCAGATTAGCCGTGGCCATAGTTACCGACCAAAATCCGAATGTTAATTACGAGCTAGGGATGTGTCATACGCTTGGCGTGCCTACAATTCTAGTCACTGAGAGGCCGGAGGATGTCCCGTTTGACTACCGTCACCGGCGCTACGTGCGCTATACGCCACGTGAGGCGGGGTGGGAGCAGAAGCTATTTGAAGACTTGAGAAATACAATCCGAACGGTTCTCGCGTCTCCGGGCTCAGATGAGGGGCTTCCATGGCCCTACGATACGTTCGACCTGAACGCGCGAAGGAAGACTGGACACTTAGTTCCGGCTGCCGACTCGCTCGACTTGGTGGTCGGGGGGACACAACTGGTTCGACATTCGATCGCACCGGCCTTCGGTCCGCAGGGCGGTTTAGTCTCAGTGGCCCTGCCACCCCACGGAAGCCAGTCATCGCTCCGCCGAGGCTCCAGGATTGTTTTGGGCATCAAGGCGGAGGATCCGCTCGAAGAACAAGGCGTTGAGCAAATGAGACGGTTGGCCGGGGAAATCTTCAGGTCCGTCGGCGATGCGACTAAGACCGGTCTTTTCCTGTCGTGCGCCATGATTGAAGAAGGCAGGCAGGCCCTCCGCAGCGGCTGCGTGGCAAAGTTCCTTGTGGCGGGGATGCAAAAGGCCATTGATGTGGCGGTCACATATGTCGTCACGGAGGCGAGGAGCGTGGACGAAAAGCAACTTCGGGCGATAGCAAAGACGGCTGCTGGCTCCGACGAGTCTGCGGCGGCTGTGATTGTTGAGGCTCTGAAGCGGGTTGGCAAAGACGGAGTCGTCGAGGTTTTGGACGGGGACGGCGCCGAGGTCGAGTCAGAAATTCAAGAGGGGATGCAGTTTGATCAAGGTTTTATTTCACAGTCGTTTATCACTGACACCGAGCGCCAGGAGTGCATCCTGGAGGACTGCTACCTCCTTCTTTATGAAGGACAAGTACGATCGATGGCGGCGCTGCTGCCAATTCTGGAACAGATCGCGAGGGCAGGGAGGCCGATACTGGTTATAGCTGGCGACTTAGTCCAAGAGGCCCTCGCCACCCTTATTCTAAATAAGGAAAAAGGCACACTTTCCTGCGCGGCGGTGAAGGCACCGGGTCAGGGAGACCGTCGTGGCGCCATCCTTCAGGATATGGCGATCCTCACCGGTGGAAGAGCGTTCTTACAAGAGCGCATGCGGCCGCTTGAGGACGCAATACTGACTGACCTGGGGCGCGCGAAAAAAATAATTGTTACGCGCGGGGAGACGACGATCATAGGAGGGGCGGGTAATCCAGGCGAGATCGCATCTCGGGTTCAGGGCCTTCGTCGGCAAATCGAAACCACGCTCAACCCATATGATATTGCGAAACTGCGAGAGAGGCTGGCAAGGCTGGGTGGGGCGATTGGGGTCGTCAGATCTGGTGGACACACGGGTATCGATCGGGCGGACAGCCGCTACAGGCTGGAAAGCGCGCTTTTCTCGTGCCAATCCGCGATAGAGAATGGCTACGTAATCGGCGGGGGAATTTGCTTCTACCGGGCCAAACGACTAGTTGAGAAGTTGGTGGCTACGAACGAGTCCGAGCAGCGCGGCATCGCTGCTGTATCGCATGCACTGGAACTGCCGCTGCGGCAATTGATCCAGAACAGCAGCGTCCACAACAAAGCCAAGCTCCTTAGCGAGGTTGCGGACGGCGACCCTGACTCGGTGGGTTTCAATGCGGAAGAGGAGAAAATCGAAGACCTTGCTGAGACTGGGATCCTCGATTCGGCGAAGGCACTGAAAGAAGCCCTCGTTCTTGCTTTCGCGCATGCGAAAGGCGTCCTAACAACTGGGGCATGGGACGCGGCACCTCGCCCACCTGACGCGCTTGGAGAGCCGTAGGGCGGGGCGGCCCGCCCCACACAATCTAGATGTCCAAGTTTTTCACATCCAGCGCGTTGTCCTCAATAAACTTTCTGCGGGCTTCTACGTCTTCACCCATTAGTGTGGTGAAGATGGTTTCGCACTCGGCTATGTCTTCGAGGCGGACTTGCAGCAGCGTGCGGCGCTCGGGGTCCATGGTGGTTTCCCAGAGCTGCTCGGCGGTCATTTCTCCGAGGCCTTTGTAGCGCTGGACGGTGTACTCTTTGCGGCCTTCGTTCAGAACGTAGTCGAAGAGTTCGCGAGCCGTGTTTTTCTCTACAATCTCCGGCTCTTTGGCTCTCCCTCTGGGCGCGGGCTTGCCGGATTTTTTCCGGGCCTGCTCGGCTTCTTCTTTTTCGGCGGCGCTCAGGTTTTCCTCTGCTTCTTCGTTGTCGTTATTGCTCTCGCCCGCTTCTTCCTCTTCTTCGTCTTTCTCTTTACCTGTACCCGTGGCGCCGGCCGACTTAGCGGGCCGGGGCACGCTCTCGATTACGAAGGGCGGTTCGAGATATTGCTCGATCTGCTTGAACTTGGCAATAAGCTGGCGGCACTCGGGAGTGGAGGCCAGTTCCCAGTTGATGACGTGTTCGGCGCCCTGCGCGTTGACGAAGATTACGGCCCAGAGATTATGTTCTTCGTCGAAACGGGTCTCGACACTCTTCAGCTTCAGCTCTTTTTGCAGGCGCTTCAGTTCTTTTTCAAGTTTCTCGATCTTCTTAGGCGGAGTATTCTTGTCGCCTTCAAAATCGACACGCTTGGCCAGGTCGAGCTTCGGGAGCAGGGTGGTGATCTTCTCTTCACGTATGCGCTTATTCAGCCGGTCGAGGAATCCGAGATACTCGTTAAGCACGGTGATGAACTTCGTCAGGGCCACGCCTTCGAGCTTGGCGGCGCCTTCTCCGTAGCGGATGATCAGGCCTTCGGAGGCACGCTTCACCATTACTTTTACGAAGTCGTGTTCGTTTTTAATGTACTGGTGCGACTTACCTTTCTTGATGCCGAAGAGTGGAGGCTGCGCGATGTAGATGTTACTGCGCTTGATCAGCTCCTGCATGTGGCGAAAGAAGAAAGTCAGAAGTAAGGTGCGGATGTGCGAGCCGTCCACGTCGGCGTCGGTCATCAGAATGATTTTGCCGTAGCGGACTTTCGTGGGATCGAAATCTTCTTTCGAGATGCCGGTGCCGAGCGCCGTGATCATGGCGCGAATTTCTTCGTGGGCCAGCATCTTGTCATAGCGCGCTTTTTCTACGTTCAGAATTTTTCCCTTGAGCGGGAGGATGGCCTGGAAGCGGCGGTCCCGGCCTTGTTTGGCAGTGCCGCCTGCGGATTCTCCTTCGACCAGGAAAAGCTCGCAGCGGTTGGGATCGCGCTCGGAACAGTCGGCGAGTTTGCCGGGCAGGCCTCCGCCATCGAGTGCGCCTTTGCGGCGAGTGAGATCGCGGGCCTTGCGAGCGGCTTCGCGGGCGCGGGCGGCGTCGATCGCTTTGTTGATGATCTTTTTGGCGACGGCGGTGTTCTGCTCGAAGAATCCACCGAGGCGTTCATTAACTACGGCTTGCACAATCCCGGCGATGTCGGAATTTAATTTCCCTTTGGTCTGGCCTTCAAACTGAGGCTGCGGCAGTTTGACGCTGATCACGGCTACGAGGCCTTCACGGACGTCGTCTCCGGTGAGATTTTCTTTTACGTCTTTGAACAAGCCCATCTGCTGGCCGGCGTAATTGATGGTGCGGGTGAGCGAGGTGCGAAAGCCGGAGAGATGCGTGCCTCCATCCACGGTGTTGATGTTGTTGGCGAAACTAAAAACGGATTCGGAGTAGGCGTCGTTATATTGAAGGGCGATCTCGATGTGTACGTCGTCCTTGTCGGCTTCCATGTAGATGGGTTTGTCATGGAGCGTCTGCTTGCCGCGGTTCAGGTGCTTAATGAATTCGGCGATGCCGCCGTTATATTTGAACTCTGTGTGTTTGGCTTCGCCGCTCTTGGAGTCGGTCTGGCGCTCATCGGTGAGCGTGATCACCAGGCCCTTATTCAGAAATGCCAATTCGCGCAGGCGCTGGGAGAGCGTGTCGAAGTTGTATTCAACGGTGGTAGTGAAAATAGTTTTGTCAGGCACGAAGTGAACTTTGGTGCCAGTCTTTACTTTGGCGGCGCCTGTCTTACGCAGCTTACTTGTCGGTTCGCCTTTGGAGTAAGTCTGCTCCCAGGTGAAACCGTCGCGCCAGATTTCGAGATCGAGTTCTTCGCTGAGCGCGTTGACGCAACTTACGCCTACGCCGTGGAGGCCTCCGGAGACTTTGTAGGAGTTGCTGTCGAATTTGCCGCCCGCGTGGAGCGTAGTCATGACCACCTGTGCGGCGGGAATTTTTTCGCCGTCGATATCCATGTTATCGACTGGAATTCCGCGACCATTGTCGACAACCGTGATGGAGTTATCTAGGTGGATCGTCACTTCGATTTTGTCGGCGTGGCCAGCGAGTGCTTCGTCGACTGAGTTATCGACGACCTCATATACCAGGTGATGGAGGCCGAGTTCTCCGGTCGAGCCGATGTACATAGCGGGACGCTTGCGCACGGCTTCCATGCCGCCGAGGACTTTGATCGAATCGGCCGTGTAGTCGCCATTCGGCTTGCCGTTCTTTTTCGCGTCGACACTCTTCGCGTCGCTCTTATCTACGAGTTCAGATTGCAATTCTTTCGTGGCCATTCTTCTCCATGAAAAAGCCGGATCGAACGCCTGCCTGGAGGGACGATTCCGGAACTGCCCGGGGTGAGCTCAACTTATTGAATTTTCTGCTATTTAGCTATCACCGGAGCTGTAGCTATTTTAACATAAAAGGCACCTCTTTTGAGCTCGGAACCGAGACCGTAAACGGCGTTTTTTCTTGCTCTTAGGGTCGTAGTTTCTTGTCGCCTGAGACTGATCAACCGATGTGTGTCGATTGGAGAAATTCAGTGAGTTGGCGACTTCGCGGCGCTGAAATGGAGGCTGCCAATAAGGTTATCGAGTTCGTCTTCGCTGCCCGCAATGAACGTGAAAGAGACGATCTGGCCATGCGAGAACAGGATGAGCGTCGCCTGGTGCATCGTGAGCGTCTCTTGGCTTGCCTGGTCATCAATTCTCTTGGTGCCGAGCTGCTTGCTGAAGTCGGCTCGGACAAGTTGCCGCGTGTCGATCTCGATTACCGAGGGATCGCCTTCCGCTTGGAATCCTTTTGACGTCGTGAGTTCCGTGAGCGGCCCGAGGTATTCTTCGGCTTTCTTCAGTCCGGGATAAGAAGCTGCGCTCTCGGAGGCAATGACGACGGCAGAGTTTATGGTGTTTCCTGTCGCTTCGGGAGGGCGCTCGAAGACGGCAAGCAGAACTTCACCCTTGGAATCCGTATTTCCCTGTTGCATCTGTTTGGTGCGCTCGACCCACCCGAACGGAATCTCGTAACGGAAGCCAAAAGCTTTGTTGCGATAAAGTTGTAAGTCCGGTACGGCCTTCGCAGCTGAGGCGGCGGGCTGGGACTTCTGCTGTGCGTATGCTGACAACGCGCAGGCGAACAGCGCCAGAACTAGGCTTCGATTCATTGGGATATGATCAGTTTACATGCAATAGTACGCCGCTAACTGCGAGTTATAAGCGCGCTCGCAAAAAGGAGTCCGTAGTGCCGATCCCGACGCGGTTCGCGTCAGTCCTGCCGCTATTGTGCGCCTATGTGTGCGTCGTAGGCGCAGTTCAGGCGCGAGCTCAAGAAAAGGCCCCGGCAGCGGCATCTCCCGCATTCATCCTGCAGAAGGGACAAATTGTGCCTTCGGTGCGCTCGATCGGAAAACCCGATCAGAGCTATGCGCTTTACGTGCCCACGAATTACGCTCCCGAGCGTCGCTGGCCGATAATCTATGTGTTCGATCCTGACGCGATTGGAAGCAGGCCTCTCGAGTTGATGAAAGAGGCGGCCGAAAGCTATGGCTACCTGCTGGCCGGATCAAACAACTCGCGGAACGGCTCTTGGGAAATAGAGCGGGACGCGGCCCAGGAGATGTGGACCGCCACGCACAATCTCCTTTCCATCGACGACCAACGCGTATATTTTGCGGGGTTTTCCGGGGGAGCTCGCGTTTCAGTGCACCTCGCCCAGCTTTGCAACTGTGCACATGGCGTTTTTCTTAACTCGGCGGGATTTGGAGCAGCCTCGCCGCCGTCCCACAAGCCGCCGTTTGCCATATTCACTATGGCTGGGGTGGAGGACTTTAACTATGCCGAGTTGGCGGAACTGGATACGCGATTGGAGTCTCTGGGCGCGCGGCACTTCTACCAGCGCTTTGATGGCAAGCATGCCTGGGCCCCCGCGACAGTGTGGCAGGAAGCTCTCGCATGGTCGGCGCTCTGGGAAATGAAAGACAACCTGCGAGATCGGGATAAGAACATCATCACGGCAGAATTCGCGCGAGCTACCGACCGGCTCCGTCAGCGCGAAGCTACAGGCGATTTATATTTCGCAGTGGGCGAATACCGCGGCGTCGCTGCCACGTTTAACGGTCTCACAGACACTTCCGAGCTGGAGAAACGACTCAGCGTTCTCGCCGACAGCCCCGCGGTTCGAAACGGCGCAAAACAGGAGAAAGCTGAAATCGAAGAACAACGCAGCCTGGAGTCGGACATCTTCAGGGTCACGACGGCAATACGAGATGGCGGCGGCGACCAGGCTTCTCTATTCCAGGATGCCTCGAACCGAATCCGCGAGTTGAGGGAACGCGCGATCAAAGAACGGTACCCTGACTCGCGGCGTGCTTTAGAGCGCGCCGCCGCGAATGTTTTTGTTATTTCCATGGAGACGGCCCAGCAACTTCTGGACCAGGGGCAAAGTCATACTGCCGAGCTTTACTTCGAACTGGGAGCAGTTGCGCGCCCCGATTCGAAATGGCCTCCCCTATCGCTAGCAGAATGCCATGCTGCGATGGGAGACAAGAAAGCAGCGCTTCGCGATTTGAAACGCGCACGGGAAGCCGGAGCGACAATGGCCGAACTGGACGAATTCGTCAAAACGAATGCCAAGCTCGCACCGCTCATGGAAACGCCGGAGTACCGGAAATTGGTGGGTGTTACCTCTCAGTAAGATGCGGGCGCTGGAGACCCTTCGCTATTCAATGAACATGCAATCTCCGTAGGAGTAGAACCGGTAGCCCTCCTCGACCGCGTGCCGGTACACCTCCATTACCAACTCCTTACCACCCAGCGCGCAAACCAGCATGAGCAGGGTTGATTGCGGCAGGTGAAAGTTCGTGAGCAAAGCGTCGACGATGCGAAAACGATAGCCGGGATAGATAAAAATGTCGGCTTCGCCGCGACCGGCTTCTACGCAATTCTTGCCGGCGTGTTGCGCGGCTAGCCCTGCGGCAAACTCTAAAGTCCGCACGGTGGTTGTGCCCACCGCAACTACCCGCCGATTCTCGGCCTTCGCACGGCTGATAGCTCGCGCGGCTTCGGCCGAAATCTCATACCACTCCCGATGTAATTTGTGATCTTCCACCTTTTCAACCCGCACCGGCTGAAAAGTGCCCAGTCCCACATGTAGTGTGATCTCGGCGATTTCGATTCCGCGCTCGCGAATCTCGGCTAGGATCTCAGGAGTGAAATGCAACCCCGCCGTCGGGGCGGCCACCGATCGCGCCATGCTCTCGGCCGTTTGCGCGTAGACAGTTTGGTAGCGCTCCCTATCGGTTGCGACGTCACCGCGATCGATATAGGGCGGAAGCGGCATATGCCCGATATGCTCGATGCGGGCAAAGAAATCTGCGACTGGCGCGAACCGAATGCGACGCTCGCCGAAAGCACAGCGACTCGTGACCTCGGCTTCCAGTCCGGCGGCCGGACCGATGCGATGCCGTCCGGCATCCGGTCGATCATCTTCCGGCGCGTCGCTCGGCGAGTCATCGCCGACACGGCTGAAGTAGAGTCTTTCACCGACTCCGATCTTCTTCCCTGGCCGCACCAGGCATTCCCACTCATTGGGATCCTCCGTAACCTGCCGCGTCAATAAGACCTCGACCTGCCCACGGAGAAAATCTCGCACTGCCGGATTATGCGGGCTCAAGGACTGGGCGCGCTGGCCGCTCCGGCGACCGTAAAGCCGCGCCGGGAAGACGCGCGTATTGTTCAAGACCAGGAGGTCGTCCGCCCGCAGCAATTTCGGGAAATCGCGAAACTTTCGATCTCTCCAGGCACGATGCGTCCCATTGGGAGTCGACGATGCCTGCGCCTGTCCCAGGACCCGCTTCTGATTTGGCCTGATAAGGTGCAACAGGCGCGATCCGGCACGGTCGGCAAGCGGCTCCTGAGCTATCCTTTCCGGCGGAAGCTCATAGCAAAAATCTGAGACGAGCATCGTGGAGATTATAGGGTTTGCATAAAGCTTTTGGGATCAACGTTACTGCTGGCCCGCCGTCTCCGGCGGTTTTGCATCTCGGCGGCCGGCGCAGGACCCGAGTTTTTCCATCGCCTTTTGGTATCAGATTTGCTCTTATTAGTGGTTGTAAGATTTCGGAGGGGTGCTGTACCATGACTTGCAATGGCTAGCGACCGCCGGCACCGCATTGCAATTGTGCAGTACGGTCGATTGCTGCACGAAAATGGCTACGTTGCTGCCACCGACGGAAACCTATCTGTCCGTCTCGATGAGACACGCCTGCTGGTGACTCCCACCTGTATCAGCAAAGGCAGGATGAACACCTCTGACATGGTTATTGTCGACATGGACGGGAAACGTCTCGCCGGCAAGCGCAGGGTGTCAAGCGAGATCGGCATGCACCTGCTGATTTATCGCCTACGTCCCGATGTGAACGGAATCGTGCACGCGCATCCCCCGACTGCTACGGGATTTGCCGCGTCGGGCTACGATTTGAATCGTCCGCTGGTATGCGAAGTCGTGGTTGGCCTGGGATCGATTCCGCTGGCTCGCTATGGCACTCCGGGCACGCCGGAACTGACCGATGCTCTGGCGCCACTCATCCCGGCGCATGATGCCATCCTGATGGCGAACCATGGCGTAGTGACGTTTGGCTCGTCGCTTGAGAGCGCTTACATGAAGATGGAAACCGTGGAGCACTTCGCCAAGATCGCGCTCGTCACTCACCTCCTCGGCAACGAACAGCCGCTCGGCGAGAAAGAAGTGGAGAAGCTCCACGAAGTACGCCACCGTTACAACGGCGGAGCCATGATCGCTCCTGAGCGCCGACCAGTTGCCGGTGATAATATGCAGTGCGATCTTCAGTCAGACGGCGAGTCGAAAGAGACCGCCGGCAGCCGCCGGTAAAGTCTCACTCTCCTCCCATCCGAAACCTCATGCCCGCGCGAAAGTTTGCCGTCAGCGCGGGATAGCCCACGACTTCGTTGTAGTGATCGTTGAGCGCGTTGGCGACATTGACGTAGGCCGTGATGCGCGATGTGATGGCGTACCAGCCACCTAGATCGACGCGAGCGTAGCCAGCGGCGTGGTTGATGCCGAAGCCATCAAAATCGGAGTCCGGGCGACGGCCAACGAAGCTTCCTCCAAGATTCGCGCCCCAACGCGTCCCTGGATAAGTAAGCAGCATGGTTGCTGAATGCTTCGGGCGGCGGAGTAGAGGATTTCCGGTGTCATATACGGGGTCGCAAAAATTGGCAGGCGTGCAGAGAGGAGCCTGCAAGTATTCGGTCGAGAGGTAAGTATAGGCAGTGTTCAATGATAATCTTTTCCAGATTCTGCCTTGCAACTCGACTTCGGCGCCCTGGGCAAGAGATCGTTGTACATTGAAAAACTGAAAGAGTCCGGCTTGATTTGATGCGGCCTCAATTTGATTGTGGAAGAGGTTATTAAAGTACGTGGCGTCCAGAGCCCAGCGGCCTGAAAAGAATTTCTGCTCGAAACCGGCCTCAAACGCCCGCGTGCGCTCGGGCAAGAGACCGGGATTGGCTACATAGTATGGAGGAGCGGCAAAAGCCTGATAGAGAGCGGGCTCCATGAATCCCGTGGCATAAGAGAAACGCAACCGCGTCCCAGAGAGCAATTCTCCGCCCCGCAACGCCACTAGGGTCAGCACAACCCTCGGCACGCCTGTGTTCCCGTAAAGGCTATTGTGAACGAAACGTCCTCCCGCAATTACCGAAAGCCGACCCAACGTCAACTGCTGTTGTAGATACGCATCCTGTTCCAAGCGCTGGCCGGAAGTAGAGGGTGGATAGAGTAAATCTCCGATCGTACCGTTTTCGTTCTCGACGCGGTATCCGAAGGTGGAATGCGTCCAGGTTCGCTCGGAGTAGTCGCCCTGGTATTCAAATCCTACGCGGTTGATGTGATCGTATTCGTCAGCAGGAAAGTCATCGTAGTTATCGGGGTTGGTGCTGAGGTTCACGTCTGTGTAGCGGTAGAGATAGTCGAAGCCAGTCAAGCGATGCTGCCAGCCGGAAGGCTCACTGACCGCGAGCTCCACACTTCCGAGAATATTATTCGAGTGCGACCATTCGCTCGGATCAGGCCGAAGGGGTTCCATCACACCGTTCACATCCACCAGCGGGTCGTAGCCATTGAAACTCCACTCCCCCGGGACGCCGGTATAACTATTGGAATGGCGGACGCGCACCCGCAGCGAAACTTGGTCCGTTATCGCCGCGCCGATATTTGCCCCTTGTAGCGAATCCGAGTAGTCATCGTTTACGCCCTGCCCGTGCGTGTTGAACTGGTCGCCAAAGAAGTTATAGTCAAAATGTCCGCGAGCGCCCGCTACAGACGCGTAGCCGTTGGCTGTCCCGAAGTTTCCTCCATCAGCGCCAAAACGGAGTTCCGGGATAGCGGTGCTTCCGGTGCGCGTCCACACCTGCACCACGCTGGTCATGGCATCGGAGCCATACAAAGTGCTCTGCGCGCCGCGCACAAATTCCACGCGATCCGCCTGAGTTAGCGGGAGCGTGCCAAAGTCAAAAGTTTCGCCGGGATTATCAATCGCTACCCCATCGACAATCACCTTGTTGTAGGTCGATTCCCCACCGCGAACGAATAGAGACGAGATCCCGCCACGCTGACCAGCCGTATTCACCACCGCGCCCGGCAAGAAGCGCACTGCGTCGTCAGCGGCAACCGGTTGCATCACTTCCAACTGTCCACTGCTCAGAGTGTCAACGTCGGCGCCAGCCGCCTGGCTCGGAACCGGCGTGCGAGTTGCGGTTACAACCACAGTTTCTGCCGCCGTCGCCAGGCGGAGCTTGATGGTAGTGGTTTCTGTCCGGGATGAAATATCGACGGATTCTGCCGCGAACCCGGGAGCCAGCACTTGAACGCGATACGAGCCTGGCCGCTCGCGAAAAATCGCAACGCCTTCTGCGGACGTGCTCTGGACGGCTGTGGGCGCGGGTTTTCCAGGCTCGAGCAACAGCACCTGCGCGCCCGCGACGACAGCACCTTGCGGGTCGACAACTTTGATGGTGATCTCGGCGGAAGCGATAGACAGAAAAATGAACAGAGGGAAAAAGATGCTGGCAAATATCCGGGAAAAGCGCATGGCACGTCTCCTTTATCACGCGAAAGGGTTGTGTGGACGGTTCACGCCGGTCTCCTGGCTTGCGAGTCAGGATGCGAGCCTAGCTCAATTTCAATGAGCTGTTGGCCCCAGCATCCGGTTGCTACAACCAGCCTTCCCAGGATCGTTTCGACCCCAGTGACCGGTTGCGGTTTCCTCGCTTACAGTTGCGCGGCAGCGCGGGATTTGCACCCGCTTCCCATAGCGCCGGCGTGTCGCCGGCCTACGATCATGCGCGAACCTAATTTTGAGAAAGAGCAAAACCGCAGCCCAGCAAATTTACCGGGCCCCGTCTACGAAGTCAAACGCAACTGCGAAGTCAAACTCCGCCAGCACCCGCAGCATCCTGACTGCCGAGCGGCAGGAAATATTGCGTACCTTTGATTGGAGCCGAGACTTTCTTCAAGAGCTCTTGCAGGTCTTCGTTGCGGTCAACAAAGTCGATCTCGGAAGTGTTGACGATCAACAGATCGGACTGCGTGTAGTGAAAGAAAAAATGCTCGTAGGCCTTCACCACCTCCATCAGATAATCCTCGCTGATGGCCTTCTCGCCGGCTGCATTCTTTTTCTTGAGGCGCTTCTTCAGCACTTCCGGCGTGGCCTGTAGATAGATGACGAGGTCGGGCGTTGGCAGCTGTTCGCGGAAATAATTGAAGTAGCGATTGTAGGTATCGAGCTCCTGATCATTCAGGTTCAGGCAGGCGAAGAGCTTGTCTTTTTCAAAAATGTAGTCGGAGACAACCGTCTTATTCGAGCGCGCGCCGAGATCAAGGGCGTGCAATTGCTCGAAACGGCGAATCAGGAATGCAAATTGCGTCTGGAACGCCGCGCCCGCTTCGCCATCGTAAAACGCCTTTAAAAATGGATTATCCTCCGGTTCCACCACCCGCTGGGCGGCGAGGCGCTCTCCGAGAACCCGTGCCAGCGTGCTCTTTCCAACTCGTATCGGGCCTTCGACCGCGATGTAACGGGGGAGTTCGAAAAGCTTCGCCATGGGTTCTTAACTATCGAATGTCGTGGGAACTGGAAAGCAGAATATATTGCTTCTCGCCCGGACGCAATTGTGGATTGCGGACAGCTCAGACGGCCTAGGTCAGAGAAGGTCAGATTGCAGAGATCAAACCCGAAGCACTGTGGCTTTGGCTTTACCTCTGCAATCTAACCTCTGACCTCCTTTACAATCTGATCATGCTTCCCGCCCTCATCGGACTGGCAACCGTGGCAGCAGCTTCCGCAGCCGGATATCAGTCCATGGCGCCTACCGGACAGTGGTATGGGCGTACGTTCGTTGCCGGAGCGCGCGGGAGTAGGCAAATTGCGCTGACCTACGATGACGGACCGAACGATCCGCACACTCTCAAATTGCTCGAGGTGTTGGCCAAGCACGGCGTGCGGGCGACATTCTTCATGATGGGTCGATACGTACGCCAACGGCCTGACATTGCACGCGCCGTGGCGCAAGCCGGACATATCATCGGCAACCACACTTTTACGCATCCGAATCTGATCTTCAAATCAGAAGCGGAGACGCGCACTCAACTCATCGATTGCCGCCAATCTTTACAGGACACAATCGGCGAGCATTCGAATTTTTTTCGTCCACCGTACGGAGGAAGACGCCCGTCGACCCTCCGAATCGCGCGGGAGCTAGGACTGCAGCCCGTGATGTGGAATGTGACAGGCTATGACTGGAATGCTCCCCCCGCAGAATTGATTGAGAAAAAGGTCGCGCGTCAGATCCGTGGCGGCGATGTGATCCTCCTCCATGATGGCGGCGATCGTGCAATGGGTGCGGACCGCGGCCAGACAGTGGTCGCGACGGACAATTTGATTCGGCGATATCGTAATCAGGGATACGAGTTTCTAAGCGTGGGAGAGATGCTAGCCACCCGCCCTTTCGGCGATCGCCGTGACCCCGCTATCGACGATTCGCCTTCGCAGTAATTTCAACCCGGTGAAGACATTTCGAATCTAATGGGACGAGTTCGCTTTTATTTCACGGCGGCGTGATCATAAATCCGAATTCCATCCGATAGAGCCGTACCGTCCAGGAGCGTTTCCCTATGCTCTCCCCCAATTGCGGGTCGAAAAGAAAGTCGAAAAGAAAATGCCCCATCTCGCTCTTCAGTCTCGTCGTATGCTTCTCATCGCTCTGCCTCGCAGCGCCCACCTTTGCTCAACAGACGGCGCCAGCGCCCGCCGTCGCAAATACCGAAGCAGCCAATCCCGATAGTGATAAAGCCAAAGCCCTCGGCACCCATCCCGCGGAACCGCCAGCCGTACTGCAGCAACTCAATTCCGCGATCGAGCAACTCACCGCTAGAATTTCCCCCGCCGTAGTTCAGATTCTAGTCACGGGTTACGGCGCGTTGGAAGAGAACAATCATGGTCAAACAGCGCTCATCACTCGCGAGCACGCGATCGGCTCCGGAGTGATCGTCGACCCTAACGGTTACATCATGACCAATGCTCACGTGGTCGAGGGAGCCCAGATCATCCACGTAGCACTTCCCCTGCCGTCCGTCGATTCTCCCGACCACCTCGCTCCGATCGGCAAACAACGTGTCGTCGAGGCGCGACTGGTTGGTCTCCATAAAGAAACTGATCTTGCCCTCCTTAAGATTGACCAGACTGATTTACCGACGCTTTCGTTGGGCAGTCATCGGCCAGTGCATCAAGGCGAGTTAGTATTTGCCATCGGAAGCCCGGAAGGTCTCGAGAATTCTGTGACCATGGGCGTGGTTAGTTCAGTTGCCAGGCAGGCCGACCCCAATCGTCCCATGGTTTACATTCAAACCGATGCGCCGATCAACCCGGGCAATAGCGGCGGCCCGTTAGTCGACAGCGACGGCTACGTCGTAGGCATCAACACGTTTATTCTCTCCGAAGCGGGTGGCAGCGAGGGACTGGGCTTCGCAATTCCGGCGCGCATCGTGCGTTTCGTCTACGACAGCCTCCGCAAGTATGGCCACGTGCATCGCATTGAGGTCAAGGCGGGAGCTCAAACCATAACCGACACTTTGGCCAAAGGCTTGGGCCTCTCGCAAAATTGGGGAGTCGTGATCGATGACGTAACACCCGGCGGTCCCGCCGATGCAGGCGGCCTCAAGATCGGAGATATCGTGCTACGGGCCGACGGTCGGGCTATCGGCACGCTTCCCGCCTTCACTGCCGCTCTCTATCTGCATCGCCTTGATGAGTCGTTGAAGCTCGAAGTTCTTCGCGGCAAGGAACGCAAAACACTTTTCATTGCAGCCCTCGAGATGAAAGACCCGATGGATGCTCTGCCGAGTTTAGCTAACGCGCGCGAGAATCTCGTTGCCCGCCTTGGAATACTCGCACTCGATTTAAACGACGAACTGCGTTCGACATTGGGACCCCTCCGCAGCCCCTCGGGCGTTGTCGTGGTCGCCCGCGTGGCAGATTTCTTGAGTTCCTCTACAGGACTCCAGACCGGAGATGTCATTCACAGCGTGAACCAGACCTCGGTCGATTCCCTGACTTCACTTCGCTCTGCGCTGGATCGCATTAGACCGCACGATCCCGTGGTGCTCCAGATCGAGCGTGATAGTGGATTTCAGTGGCTGGCCTTCGACATGGAGTAACTCGAGATCGAGTAACTGGCAGTAAGTGGGCGGCTGTCTCAGGCCTTGTTTTACTATTTTGACGGCGTTCTAGGTGTGCTATCTCCAGCCTCCTCTCCCCTCATCTGCTGCTTGAATTGCTGCTCGGTTCCGACGAAGAATTCCTCATACTTTTTCTTTCCCTGCACGCCAGAGCCTTCGCCGTTGATATTCCCCCAAATCATGCGATCTCCGGCGGGCCCGCTATCCGGCAATGGCCGCGTGCCTCTATCGGAATAGTAGAAATAATGATCTTTCGCCCATCCAAATTCTTCGGGCGAAGAAGTTCTTAGTAACCCAGAGGGCGGAAATTTTATGAGATAGTCGCTGCCTTCGATACGCAAAGGCGGAGCATCGCCAACCTCGAACTCAACGCGAAGCCATCCCACAAATCCTTCCGGGATAAGAAAGCGCGATGGATGACGACTCGCATGCCGCGCGCCCATCGAAAGCCAGAGCGTCAGACCTGTTAACAACGCGAAGGTACCAATGCCAACTCCTATTCGCGCCGGTCGTCGTACGCCGGTAGGAAAGATCCACTTAAACGTCTCGCTCAATCCTGGCTGCCGAAAACTAACGACAGCAGAATAGACAGTAACCAGCAGCAATAAGGCGATGGCCAGATATGGCAATATCATTTAACTTAAGACTCAGAGCTCACCATCAGTGCATGGCAAGCCGGCCTACTGCGTGCGCAATCGCTGGCCCATAAAAACACCATATTGCCAGACACGCGAGCAGAGCAAGCTTCGCTGCGACTCTCGGTTTGACAAGACTGCAGTAGGCAGCAATAACCAGGCCCAACGATCCCGCTAGCGAAACAAATTCGAGCGGGTCAAACGGCGCGCCCACCACCGCCAACGTCAACAAGGTATAAATGTGGAATCCAGTAATAACACCGGCCGTAAGATACAAGACAAATGGAATCATGTTGAATAATCGCTAGTGGAACCATCGTTACCAGCCAGCAATCCCAGCCGCGATTACGGCTTCGCCCCAATCTCAAAGTTCAAGGTTGAGAGCGACATCCGATACTGGTATTGAGCGCCGACATAGCCAATGGCGGCATCGGTTTGTTGCAACTGCGCCTGACTGAGTTCGACGATAGAGCTTAAGCCCAGCTTGTAACGCTCCTGCGCCAGGCTCAATGCCAAATCGGCCTGCTTGGTGAGTTCCGCGGCCACATTGACGCGCTGAAATGCCGTATTCGTTGCCAGCCAAGCCGTACGCACATCGCGCACTACCCGGTCGCGCAGATCTCTCGTATTTTCCGCAGCCGCCTTTGCCCGGTAATTGGCTTCCGAAGCCTGCGCCGTAAACAGAAAACCGTTAAAGATCGGGATGCTCATATTGACCCCGATAGCGCCGTACCAGCTGGAAATGAAGTAGTTGGGAAAGCAGCCGCTGCTCGTGCAGTCTGGACGAACCGGGGTCACTCCCGCCACGCCCAAGGCGCTGATGGTAGGAAAGAGTTGATCGCGCTGGGCGCGATGGAATTTTTCCGCTGCCTGTTGATCGTAGGTGAATGCCTGCAAATCGGGACGCTCCTGCAGCGCGGTATTGATGAGCACATCTACATCCGGCGGCGGCAGCGGCGTTTGCGTTTCCTCATCGCTCAAGTCGTAGTGAATATCCTGGTCGAAGCCAAGGACTGCGGTCAGGGCGGCGACAGTCGAGTCGACATTGTTCTGCGCATCGAGTTGCAGCAGCTTGGCTTGCGACAAATTGACCTGCGCAAAGGACAGATCCAGCGTGGATTTCAGTTTGTTCTTGGCCAGTTCGTCGATCTGATGCTCTACCGAGCCGCGCGTGGCTACGGTTTGTTGCGCCACCTTAAGCAAAGCCTCTGCCTGCAGCGCATTGTAAAAGGCCTGATCCGTTGCCAGAACTATATCTTCCGTGGTCGCCAGCGCATTCGCATCTTGCGCTTTCTGCGTGAGTTTTGAGGAGGCCACCAGGTTGAATGTGCGCCCGAAGTCGGTGATGAGCTGACTCATGGTTAGGCCAGCGCCCGCGTGTTCGAGCAACCGCGGCGCATTGAGCTCTCCCGCGCCAACGCGGCTGCCCTCATTGGCATCGACTGCCGTTACTGCGCCATTAAGATTAGGAAGCTCAGCCGCTCTCGTCTCGCGATAAACCTGATGCTGTGCGAGCGCAAGCAGGCCCCCTACGCTAATCCGTGGATTGTTCTTGATCGCCAGCTGTTCTGCCTGTGCGCGGGTCAAACGCATACCGCTACTTCGCGCTTGGCCCGTCTGCTGCGTCTGAGGACCAGCGGAGGAAGTCGTCTGCGATTCTGCCCGGTGCGGGAAGCCCGCAATCAGCGCCACCTGCCCCCGCGAAGGACCCGCGATGCGCGTCGCGTTTCGCGTTATTTGCGGCTGCGGGGCGGACGGTAAGTTCGCGGCCGGTCCCGATCTGTCTTGCGCTTGCGCCAATCCAAGCCGAGGCACAATCGCCCACAATAATAATGAGAGCTGTGTGCAGAGTAGGAAAGCTTTCGCCCTTGTCATCGGGTGCCTCTAGTTCTCATCAAGCCCAATGTCCACCTCAGAGCGAATGCAGCAAGCGGAATCTTTTGCTTCATTCTGCGGGCTCCAGTGCCGGCTTCTCCTCGGCCTTCGCGCCACGTTTGCCATACACCAGCAAATACGCCGCCGGCACGATAAAGATCGTCAGCAGAACCGACGAAGTAAGCCCGCCGATGATAGCCTTCGCCATGGGCGCATACTGCTCGGCACCGGTGCCCAGCTTCATCGCCATCGGAATCATGCCAATGATCGTTGCCAGCGACGTCATGAGGATCGGCCGCAGGCGCACCCGGCAGGCAGTTATAACGGCGTCCTCTGCCGCCAGTCCCTGCCGCTCCAGATTGTGAGCAAAGTCAACGATCAAGATGCTGTTCGAGTCAGCTATGCCGACCAGCATCAGCACCCCCATCAGCGACATTACATTCAATGTACTGCCCGTGAGTGGCAGAATAATCAGCACGCCGACGAATCCCATCGGTATGGCCAGCATGATCAGGAAAGGATCGACGAACGATTTGAATTGCGCCGTAAGAATCAGAAAGAGCAGTAAGAACGAAATCAGAAAGCCTAGCGCAAAACTCCTGAATGACGCTTCCATGCCTTGCACCATCCCGCGCAGATTCACGCGAACGTTACTTGGAATCTTCTCTTTGGCTAGAATGTCGCGCACCGCGCTAGTTACACGTCCGAGATCTTCCGCCTTCGGTGTTACGTAGACATCGATCGCCCGCTGAATCTGGTAGTGGTCCACTTCCGTCGGCGTCATGACCTGTTTTACGTTCACGACGTTATTGAGAACCGTAGTTGGCCGGCTGCCTTGTCCACCGCAGGACCATGCAGAGTGGCCCGTACCTGGCTGTGGCGGCCCAGTTGGCCCACAGCTCATTTCCCCTCCGTTCGAAGGATCGCGCAGCGGAATCTGCCCCAGGTCCGTCATGTTATGGATCGCTCCCTCACCATGCTCGAAGAATTGCACCGTCAGGTAATAGTCGTTTCCGCTCTTGCGATCGACCCAATAGTTGGGCGCAATCATGTAATTGGAATTGAGCGCGGTAATCACGTTATCGACAACGTCCTTCTGCGTTAGTCCTAACTCACCCGCGTGCACGCGGTCTACATCGAGCCGCAGCGCCGGATAGTTCATATCCTGCGGAATGTAGATTTGCCCCACACCGGGCACCTCGCGAATGCGGGTGGCCAGATTCTCCGCGATGCCATAAATTTCGTGCAGATCGGGGCTGCTGACCTGCACATCGATCGGCGCGGGCATGCCCATATTAAGAATCGCGTCCACCATCGAGCCGCTGCTGAAGAAGGTTCGTATATCTGGAAACTGGCTAGCCATCGCCTTCCGCACCTTGTCCATGTACGCAAAGCTGCTAAGCTCATGCGGCTCATTCAACGCCACCTGGACAGTCGCCGTGTAAGGGCCGGAGTTAGTCGTATAGAGCGAAGAAAAGTCTGGGACGACTCCAATGTTAGACACAATGCGCTTCAGATCTTTCGGCTCCACGATATGTCGAATCAAATCTTCGACCTTAGCCACATACTGATCCGTCATCTCAATGCGGGTGCCCGTAGGAACCTTGAGGTTAATGGTGAACTGTCCCGCATCGGTCTTAGGAAAAAACGCGAGCCCGAGCAGCGGATAAATCCCCAGGCTGACCAGAAAGACGGCGCTCAACGCCAACACTGTCAAACCGGGGCGCAGCAGAGCCCGCCTGACCCAGTATTCATAAAAATCGAGGATCTTATTGAACATCCGGTTGAACCGCGCATTAAAACGCTCCATCCACGATTGATGTTCCGCGATCGTCGGCTCAACCTCATACTCATTTTCTCTGGCAGGATGCTGAACATGAATTACGGCCTTCAGAAAGCGCGAGCAGAACAGCGGAATCACCGTCATCGCGACCACGAACGATGCCAGCAACGACAAACAAAAAGCCAACGCCAGCGCCGAGAAAAGAAACTTGGCCACGCCATACAGAAAAACGACAGGGAAAAAGTCGACCACATCCACCAGCGTGGCCGCCAATACAGCCAGGGCCACTTCCGATCCGCCCACCTCCGCGGCGATCATCGGCGCAGCTCCCATTTCCAAATGACGGTAAATGTTCTCCAGCGAAATCACCGAGTTGTCGATCACGCGCGAGAAGGCCAGCGCCATCCCACCGAGAATCATGGTGTTGATCGTCCCTCCCATCAGCGCCAGCACTACAAAAGCCGCCAGCGCCGATAAAGGAATCGAAAGCAGCACAGCCGACGTAGCGCGAAAGCTTCCCAGGAAAATCAGGATCATCAGGCTCGTGAGAATCAGCCCCAGAAAGCCTTCATGCAATACGGTGTTGATCGCCTCCTTCACATACACCGATTGATCGAAGACAATGCTCGTCTTCATCTGCGCAGGAATATCGTAAAGATGCTTAATCATCTGGCGGAGACCATCCACAACCGCGATAGTATTGGTATCCCCTCCCTGCTTCATGATGGGAATGTAAACAGATTTCTGTCCATCAATGCGCACCACGTTGGTCTGAATTCCGTGAGCGTCCTCAGCTTTGCCTACGTCATCGACCGTGACCCAGGAATTTCCTTTAACCTTGAGCGGAACCTTGCCCAGTTGATCCATGTTGTCAACCAAGCTGTTGGAGTAAACGAAATAATCGTAAGGCCCCATCTTTACGTCGCCCGCAGGCAAGATCAGGTTCGCATCATTAACCGCATCCACCACGTCCATCAGACTCAACTGCCGCGACGAAAGTTTGTAAGGATCGACATAGACCATGATCTGCCGATAGGTTCCGCCAAATACTCCAGGAATTTCCGCGCCCGGGACGCCCGCGATCTGGTTGCGTATCTGAAATTGCGCGTAATCGTGAAGTTGCGTCTCGTTGAGCCCTTCGCCCTTAACCGTCACCAACGCCACCGGCAAGCTCGATGCATCAAATTTGAGCACCACTGGAGGCAAAGTCCCCGGTGGCAAGCGTTTCAAGTCGGCGAGCGCCAGGTTCGACAACTCAGTCACGTCGGCGTCGGCGCTCGTCCCCGGCTGAAAATACACGCGTATGATGCTGACGCCCAGCATCGAACGCGATTCCATGTGGTCAACGCCAGCGGCCAGAGTAAAAAATCGCTCCAGAGGGTCGGTGATATCGGTTTCAATATCCTCCGGTGGCATGCCCGAGTAAAACGTCGCCACCACCACCTCGGGCAAATTGATCGGGGGAAACAAATCGACGGGCATCCGCGACAGACTGGTGACGCCGATGACGACCAGCGTCAGGCAGATCACTATGATGAAGTACGGATTACGTATTGAAAAACCCGGCATAAAATTTTCTCTGCTGCATTCACAACCTGGTCACCCATCCACGTTCTGTTACTGTCTACTGCGCGTTATGCTCGTGGTAGTCCATCACGGCCACAGTCTGTGGATGAACCTTTTCGCCCGCCTTCAGTCCACTCCGATCGCTCACTACTACCTGCTCGCCTTCGCTTAATCCTGAAGTAATCTCCGCGTCGCTCGCCGTCTCCAACCCAAGTTCCACAGTGCGGTCCTGCAACTCGTCATTGGAGCCCACCACGAGGACCGTGGTCTTTTCACCTTCGTGATTCAGCGCCTGGACCGGCACCGTCTCCACATCGACTTTCCGGTCGAGCGAAAGTACCGCGTCCGCGTAAAGTCCCGGCAGCAGCACTCGCTGCGGATTCGGGACATCCACCTCCGTATGCATGGTGCGAGTGTCTTCGCGCACATCGACCGAAAAGCGCGCCACCTTTCCCGGGAAAGTTCGGCTGAGCGAAGGCACGCGCACGTCTACCGGATCGCCCACTTTAATGTATTGAACGTAAGACTCCGGCACCGGAATCACCAGCCGGAATAGATCATCTTGCGACAACCGCACGATGGGCATCGCCTGCGTGCTCGACCCCGTGCCCGCTTGCACCAATGTTCCGAGGTTCGCATAGCGCTCGGTCACCGTTCCCGAAAACGGAGCGGTTATCTTCGAATAGTCAAACAAACTCTGATCGTGAGCCATTTTTGCCTTGGCGGCCGCAAGTTGGCTCTGCGTCGCCTCCAGTCCCGCCTGCGCCGCATCTACCTGTGACGATGCCGCTAGATCCTTCCCCTGCGCGTCATCCACCTCTTGCTGCGCCACAATTCCCGGTTGACTCTGAAAGACTCCGTTCAAGCGCGTATATTCCAGGTGCAGCGCGTTGTACTGCGCTTGATTTCGCTCCAATTCGTGCTGCGCCCGGCTTACTTGATTCATCGCATTCTTGATTTCCGCCTGATCCTCCTGCAGCTGCGCCTGCAACTCCGGAATCTCCAGAATCGCCATGACCTGGCCAGCCTTCACTCGCGTTCCATAGTCCACCATCAGCTTGCTGACAAAGCCGGACTCCTTCGCATAAACATCGATCTCTTGGAAGGGCACCAGCTCCGACGACAAAGTGATTTGGCGGCCCAGCGATTTCCGCACCACTTTGGTTACGCCCACCGTAACCGACGGCGCATTCACCTGAGCGCGGTCGTTCCCGCTGCCCGAGCAAGCGACGAATTCGACG
The DNA here is from genome assembly GCA_963822025.1 of uncultured Acidobacteriaceae bacterium. Taxonomy (GTDB): domain Bacteria; phylum Acidobacteriota; class Terriglobia; order Terriglobales; family Acidobacteriaceae; genus Acidiflorens. The sequence continues at coordinate 1,015,480 of CAWGFW010000008.1, forward strand.
ACCAGGGCCGCGACGCTGGCTAGTAAAACCTGCTTTGAAACTCTCGCCGCTCGCATCCGTCTCACACCCGATCGACTGCTAATAACATCCATCGAGTTCTCCTCGCCGTCTGTCTCTGGCAATCCAACGCTGCCCCGTCTGATGGATCCAAGTCGCATCTTAATCATCGCCGCGTCGTCTTCATAAGCTCGCGCAGCCTGGCCACGGAAAAATCGCTCGACCGGCAGAAATCGATCACTGTCTTCTCCATCTGCTTCAACCGAAGTGCGGCATCCGGAATCCTTCTCGCAAACTCCAGCGGCACCGTCAGCACTCCATGTCGGTCGCCGTGCAACAAATCTCCAGGACGGACTTCCATGCCTCCCACCTTTACCGCTACCCCTACATCGAAGATGTGCGCATAGGCATGAGAGACCGCCACGCTTCCGGCAAACAATTGAACTCCCATGCCGTGCACCGCCGGCAACTCGCGCACCGCCCCATTGGTGACATACCCAATACACTTCAGCGCTTTGAGGATTGCTGCATGCATGTCGCCTACGAACGCCCCGCGCCCCGGCGGATCGTCCATATCCTCCAGCACCAAAATGCGAGGCGCCGGAATCTCCAGGATGCTGTTCCAGAACTCCGTCCGGTCACGAAACGTCCCGCCCACCATCGGCGGTTGACCGCAGCGAAGACGGGCCGTGGCTGCGTACCCGACCATGGGTGGAGCATCGACATCCTTGAAGATGCAATGAAGGCTGCCATCGGCAAATCCTGTGTTCCGCAACCTCGCGTCAAACGTCTCGATCGCATTCGAGATCATGCACGTGTCAAACTTTCGCAGCGCATCGAGATCATCTTCGGTCAGCGATGACTTAATAGCCATGCCCATTTCCTTTCGCGAAATGACCGGGAACCCCACCGTGCAACTCGGCCCAACCCACTCTACGGACGACCCCGAGGACTGCAAGAACTCTGCCCGTATGCGTGATGCAAAAATCGCCTCCTTGGATGCTGTTTCGACACCACCCCGTGCGGCAAAAACCGGGACGGGATGCCGTCCTGCGCGACCCCCGCCCCGTCTAGCGGACCCAATCGTGGCATTTGACGCGTCTTTCGACCTCAATCCAACTGCCCTTCGCCCAAAAGTAATCGGCCCAAGTCTGTCTGACGACATACTACGTATCATTCGCGCTTTCGCTTTTCGCGAACGCTAAGCTCCATGCGAACAGCGAACGACGTTTCATCCAGCGACAAAAAAACTTAAGTCCGTAATCAGCTATGAAGGGAAATATTTCAGCAGGCAGGAGGAGGCCGGTTATAAAGCCAGCTTTCGGAGATAAGATTCGCAGACGGTGCAACTACCGAAACCGCCAAAACGGAAGACCGCGGCGGTTGAAACAACGTGAAAGTGGGAGCTGGCGCCGTCCACTGAATTGCATTGCCGAGAAGATGCTGGCGCTTGGCTTCAGAAGATTGCGCCTTTGCAGCGGTTGCCTTTTCAATCTCCGGACCTTGTACCGTGAAGCGCGTGGCGAGACTCGCCGTAAGCGAGCAAATGGCAAGAACGATCAGTGCGACCCGGCACCACGACCACAATCTAACGCGGGCGCGAGAGTGTTTCGGCATCACCATTTCGTATTGAATGCCAACAGATTATACATAGCAAGGAGGGAAAGCAACATCACGCCAGTCATTCGTCTCTCATTTACTTGGACGCCTAGAGGCCGTGGCAGGTTGTAAACGTGAGGCAGTGTGTCGTTTGCGAAATCATTAACCACCGAGGTCACGAAAGGACACCAAGCCAAAGCCTTTGTTGTGCTTAATGCCCTTCGCAGTTCGATTTTCCCGGAAACCGCTATAGGTGTTGCAGTTCCTAAAAACAATCCCTCGCCCCCATTGTCAAGGGGGTAATCTCTAGGGGGCGAGGGTCCCGCCAAATCTACGGTAAGTAGTAACGGAATGACGTCATGAACATGTTGTCGATTCCGTGCGGCGAAACGTAAGTCCCTGTGGTTGAAGACTGCAACCCTGTCCACGCATTCCGCACCAGGTAGGAATACTGCGGACCGATTTGAATCCTTCCCTTGGGACCATGATATGGGCGGAACCAGAAACCAAACGTTCCTTCGATCGTGCTTTGCGTCTGCCCGCTACAAGTCAGCGCTCCGAAAGCATAACCGCCGCTGCCCGGCACGCTTTCAGAGTAGCAATTTGAATCGGTAAAGCCCGGCGCTCCATAGCCCACTGGTTTGCTGTTAACGGGATCAAGCGCCCAGCGCTTTCGTACATATTCCTCGCCGCCGTTCAGGTAAATATCCAGCTTCGGTGTGTGATATTCGAGGGTAAGTAAGCCCTGATAACTGCGCAGCGGAGCCAACGTGCCATCCGGGTTCACCGTTGCATCCGGCAGGCCCGACGCTCCATAGCGCCCTACGCCGTTTCCATAAATCCCGTGTAGACCGAAGTCCAGATGATGGGCAATAGTGACGCGTGCATTCCCACCCACGCCGCCGCCATTCTTCGAGTCGTTATAAGCTCCGATTGCGGTGGGGCCGGTAGTGCCGCACAGACTCTCAAGCGATGTCAGCTCGTAGCCCTCCACGCACGGATACACGCGGTCCCGGAAGCGGCTCAAGATCCCGAAAACTTCATAGTGACCGAAACCGGGCTCGAACGCTGCCTTTACGATCACGTCCGGCATCGAGTTAAACGAATAGCTAGACTGGTTGTCGTACAATCCGCCGGTAACGCCGGTGCTACCGAAGGCGAAGTTGCTCGCAACCTGAGTCCCACCAAAAATAGTCTGCGGATTCTCCAACGATGCTGCCAGCCAGAAATGATTGTTGAAGTTCTTAGCCACGCGGAAACCATACTGCCGCGCCCAACTGAAGCCCACGGTATATGCCGGGTCTATGGTTAGCGGAGTAGCTTCCGTCCTGTTGTCCACGCCATGCTTGGTCTCCGTTACCAGGCTCCACATTTGGCCGCCGGTAAAGCTTAAACCATTGTCCAGATCAGCCTTTCCCCAAACCTGCCGTTGCCGCATCGTGTAGCTGTTGCTCTGGTTGTTATTTGACGTCACACCAGACGATAGGAAGTCAGCCTCATAATAGCCAGATAGCTTGGCGTCACTGATCTTGCCCTCAGCCAACAGCGAGATTCGCGACTGACGACCTGATCCATAGAATTCAGAAATCGCGTTCATTCCGCTACCAGGCATCGAGACGCTGTTGAACGAAGTATTAATGTCCTCTCCCAGCGCGCGATTGCGATACACAGATTCTGCCGCCAGGAAGCCGCCCGGCGTGAGCGTAACTCCCTTGAAATGGATCGCCATCGGGCTCTCCATCGCATCCTTTATGCTCTTCTGCGTCTCTTGCAGAGTCATGGCGTTGCTCGTCGCCGTCGTTTTCAAGTCCGTAACATCGCTCTTGAGCGCGCTCACTGTTTGCTGTTGGTCGGTCGTTTGCGCGACCGCGGTGTCCGCCTTCGTCTGCGCCTGCACCGCCACTGCCTGGTTCTGATCCAGCCGCTGCTCCAGTCGCTCGATCTTCTGATCGCGGCTCTGCACCAGATCGCTCAACTGCTTGATCTCCGCCTGTTGTGCGTCGATTGCCGCCTTCATCTCCCTGAGCTGCTCGGAAACCGTCGGTCCCTTTTCAACCGCTTTCCTGTGGGCCGTCTTCTTCGTCGCCGGGGTTGTCTCTTGCTGGGCCTGTGTGGCCATCACGCTCCCCGCCAGCGCGATCGACAGCATTGCTGCCATTATTCGTTTCATTGTTCTCTCCTGAGAAATAAAAAGTTCCAATTAACACAGCAAACCATGACCACAGACATGCCGCCTTACAACTCGCCTTTTTGGTGAACCCTCAGCCTAGTCCGCCCTTTGTTAATAATTGGTGACAGTTTGTTGAATATTCTGTGAATCGATTGGCCGGTCTTCTACCGCTCTCGGGCAATCATCGGCAGATGCGCTATCAGCAATCGCCGGATCGTCGCTTGCGATATGCTGAAAGGGCATGACCCTTTAGTTGGGGACAAAGGCGGAAACATCTTCTTCGCATGCCGATCTCTCAAGCCGAACTTCCCCACTCCTCCGCCAACCGGAAGCTGATCCTCGCCGGCCAGATCGCTTTTTTCCCCACCGGCATTCTCACCACGCTGCTCGGTCCCATGCTCCCCATTCTCATCGCCCGCTGGTCGATGAACGACACGCAAGCCGGCAATCTTTTTCTCGTTCAGTTCCTCGCGTCGCTGGTCGGCGTTCAACTCTCGGGAGTCCTCCTCTCGCGCTGGGGATTTCGCCCCGCCTTTCTCCTCGGCCTGCTCATGATGGCCGCCGGTGTAAGTACGCTTTATCTGGGATCGCTATGGCTAGGCCTAGCCTCTGTGGCAACCTTCGGCTTCGGAATCGGATTGATCGTCCCCAGTGACAATCTGCTGATCGCCGAAATCGGCGCCGACGCGAGCGCATTCGCCAGCGCCAACTTGGGCGCGAGCGGCGCGAAAGCCGGCGCCGTGAGCCTGCTCAATTTTTTCTGGGGCGTAGGAGCCGTCTTCTGCTCGCTCATGGTCGCCTGGACCGTGTCCCACAAATTGCTCCCGTTCTTTCTCGGAGCAACCGCGCTCTTCCTCGTCGTCCTAGCCGTATCCATGCGCAATCTGCCTTTCCCGCCCGCAGAAACTGCCTCCGACAAGTCGACCTCGTCTTCATGGCGAGAGTTAGCCAAGAGTCCGGCCGTCTGGCTTTTCGCCGCCGTCTTTTTTCTTTATCCCGGAGCCGAAACAGCAGTCGGGGGATGGATCGGCTCCTACGTTTCGCGCCTCGGACCGCGCGGCCAGGCAATAGCGTCGATGATGCCCGCATTTTTCTGGTCGGCGCTAACCCTGGGCCGCGCTCTGGGCACCGCTTTCCTGCGTCACGTTTCCGAGCGCCAGGTGCTGCGCACCGGCTTTGGCACTTCAGCCGCGGGCATTGCGCTGATGCTCTGGTCTCCGTCGCTCGCGGGCGTGATCGTCGGAGCGCTGATCACCGGCCTCAGTTACGCCACCCTCTATCCCATCACCGTCGCCCGCCTCTCCCAACGCTTCGGAGTAGCCGCCCGCAGCATCGGCGCAGTCATGTTTTCTCTAGCCTCCATCGGTCCCGCCCTCCTTCCCTGGCTAGTCGGCGTAGTCTCGCACTCCACCCGCAGCCTGCGCGCCGGCCTTCTGTTGCCGTTAAGCGCAACCGTATTCCTTTTTCTAATTCATCTAGTGGATTGGTAAGAATGCGACACGCCGCCGCAATCGCGTAGGGGCAGGCGCCCTCACCTGCCCGGCGGGCGAAACCGGCAGGCTCTTCGCGTGCGATAGCTTTTTCGCAAGCGAGGTCACACCCGCGACGCCTTGCGCTTGCCCTCGGCAATCCGCAACGGAGCCGTAGAAGCCAGTTCCACCCTGTTCCGACCTTTATTCTTTGCGCGATAAAGTGCCTGATCCGCCGCTTGAATCACCTGCTCCGGCTGCCGATACCGCGTACTCGGTTCGCCCACACCAATGCTAACCGTGACCGACAGATGGTCGGATAATAGAGGGTTAGTTAAAGGATGATTGGCCGAACGTTGCTGCGGCGAGTGCAAACCAGCGGCCGCGCTTTTCTTTTTAACAGACTTCCTCCGATCCCGCTTAACCCCGCGCCGGTCGCCACTTCCCGCGTCGCTCTTTTCAGCAATCCTCTCCGCTCGACGATCCGCCCCCCGCACATGAAACCTAGATTTTTCAATTGTCTCGCGCAGCGTATCGAGATGCTCGAATGCCTCCTTAGCCGACGTGCTCCGAAAAACAATAGCAAACTCTTCGCCGCCGCAGCGAAACGCTTGCCCATCGCCGCCCACGCCCAATAGCCGTTTCGCCACCATGCACAACACTTGGTCCCCAACATCGTGTCCGTAAGTGTCGTTGAACTTTTTGAAATGATCGATGTCCAAGATAGCGATGGCATATTGCTGATCGAGCGTGAGCAGCGACTCATTAAATGCGCGCCGCCCGCGAATCCCCGTCAGTTCATCGTGATACGCAAGCACGTAAGAAGTTTCGATCAACGAAGCGGCCAGGATTAAAGCAGCGGTAGCGACATAAGCGTCTGACATTTTGCCCACCGGTGCAAAATCCAGCCACAGAAAAACGGCGCCCGAAGACCACACAAATCCAGGCTCAATTGGCTTCCGCGCCTGCACAAACCGCCAGACAAACATTGCGACAGCCGACGCAAAGCTCACAAACAGCCAAGCGGGCACAACAGCCCCGCCGGCACGCGGCGAATTGCCCTGGCTGTTCTCCGGCCGGCACAGCACCGCGAAGATTACCGATTCAAGAACGAGCAATCCAAACCGCGGCCCGATGCCGGCAATCGTCAACCCGCGCTCGCGCATTTGCGCAAACACGATGAAATTTAACGGCACCAACACTACCGCCAGCGCGACCGCCATTCGTCCGGGCCCCGTGTGTCCAGGCTGGCCCGACGAAAAAAAATCAACCGCGCGATGCGACAGGAGCAAAACCAGCAAAGAAAAAAACACGCGGCTGGAGTTAAATCGCCATGCGAGAAGCAATCCCGCCGCGAACACCCCAACATAGTAAAACGACAGCGAAGGCGCAACCTGCGCGAACAGCGAACTATTGACGAGCACCGCCGCCAGCGCCAGTAGCAAGCCGCCAGGAACCAGCCACGCCTTCCACGTCCGCCCGTTCACCCCTTCAGAATACGGCAACGGTCGCACAACGCCGGTAATGTTTCAGGCACAGGCCAAACAGTTTTCAGTTCTCAGTTCCCAGTTCTCAGTACAGTTCGCAAGGGTTTTACTGAGAACTGAGAACTATCCCCAAGTGATAATCTTCCATGTTCATGCCTCGCTCTTCGAATTCCGAAATCCGTGTCGCCGTCGATACTGGAGGCACGTTCACCGATTGCGTCTGGCAAGACACCGGCGCTCTGAAAACTCTGAAGGTCTTCTCCACCCCCGACGATCCCTCCCGCGCCATCGCCGAAGCTCTGCAAAAAATTTGCGGAATTACAAAAACTAGAAAAAAGAATAGTGGAGCAAAAAAGACCTTCGGCGCCCCGCTCACTCTTCTCCACGGCACTACGGTCGGCACCAACGCCCTCCTGCAAAGAAAAGGAGCTCGCGTCGCTCTCGTCACCACCGCCGGATTCGAAGACGTCATCGAAATCGGCCGCCAGGCGCGCCCTCGACTCTACGATTTTTTCTTCGATCGCATCGCGCCCCTCGTCGCTCGCGAAATGCGCTTCGGCATAAAGGAGAGAACCGCCGCGGGAGGTCATATCTTGGAACAACCGTCAGAGGCAGAATTGGCGCGGCTCTGCGAGGCCGTAGAGAACGCCAATCCACAAGCCATCGCCATCTGCCTCCTGTTCTCTTTTGCCAATCCGCAAAATGAGTCCGCCGTGGCAACCGCCGTAGCGAAGCTCAACAAACCGCTCTCCGTGTCCCACCAGATTCTGCCCGAGTTTCGCGAATACGAGCGCACCAGCACCGTCGTAGTCAACGCCTATCTGCAGCCGCTCATGCAAAACTACATGCAGAATCTGGCGGACCGCGTCATGCCCGCATCAGCCGCCAGCGCAATCCAAAAGCAAAACCAGCCCCGAATCTTCGTCATGCAATCCAGCGGAGGCATCACTGCACTCGGGTCGGCAACGCGAGAACCGGTGCGCACCGTGCTTTCCGGCCCCGCCGGAGGACTAGTAGGCGCAGCCGCCATGGCCGCCCGCAGCGGCTTCCACAAGATTCTCTCCTTCGACATGGGAGGAACCTCCACCGACGTCGCCGCCGTGCAAGATGAAGTTCGCGCTGGCAGCCAATCCGAAGTCGCCGGCCTTCCCGTCGGAGTTCCCATGCTCGAGATTCACACAGTCGGCGCCGGTGGCGGATCGCTAGCGCGCTTCGATGACGGCGGCTCGCTGCGCGTCGGCCCAGAATCCGCCGGAGCGGATCCCGGCCCTATCTGTTATGGTCGCGGCCTCGATCCAACTGTCACAGACGCGAACCTCTTGCTCGGCCGCCTTCGCCCCAACCATTTTCTAGGCGGCGCGTTCACCCTCGACCTCGAACGAGCCCGTCGCATCACCTCCGAATGGCTGAAGAAACAAGCGCAGAACAAAGATGCCACGCAGCTGACCCTCGAGCAATTTTCCGCCGGCGTGATTCGCGTCGTAAACGCGAACATGGAGCGCACGCTGCGCGTAGTCTCCATCGAACGCGGCTATGATCCCCGCGAATTTACGCTCGTCGCTTTCGGCGGCGCCGGAGGCCTGCACGCCTGCGAACTGGCCGAAGCCCTCGCGATTCCGACAGTATTGATCCCCGCCCTTCCCGGCGCCCTCTCCGCATTCGGAATCCTCGTCAGCGACGTGGTCAAAGATTACTCGCGCACCGTGCTCTGGCAACTAGCCAATCCCTCATCGCCGCTAGCGAAACTTGATCGAGAATTTCACAAGCTGGAAGCCACGGCACAAAAAGAATTTCGCGCCGAACGATGGCGCGGCGCTATTCAGCTCGAAAGGAGCTTCGATCTCCGCTATCGCGGCCAGGGCTACGAACTCAACGTGCCGGCCAAACTCGCGAATGCCAAGCGTAGTAACAAGGATAGAAGCAAGGATGGCAACCAGGAAGGCCTCATCGTCCGCTTCCACGCCGAACATCAGCGCCGTTACGGCTATCACCACGCGGATCGCGAGATCGAACTCGTCACACTGCGTCTCCGCGCTCGTCTGCGCACGCCGCATCCCCAGCCGCACTCAAAGCCAGTGCCCCATCCAATCACGCAAAATCCATCGTCGCGTGTAACGCCCGCCGCCCGCGTAATTCCAATAGAACGAGCGCCCGTCTTCTTTCAAAATAAAAAGTTGACGACGCCAGTCTTCGAACGCGGCGATCTGATCTTCGGCCGATCCATGCGTGGACCCGCCGTGATCACCGAATACAGCGCCACCACAGTGATCCCGCCGAACAAAAAGTTTTGGGTGGATGAATCCGGCAATCTGATAATTAAAATCAGGTAAGTGCCGCAAGTGGGGCTCATTTACACTAGCTCGATTAATCTTCTTCCGGATCTTTCTTTTCCTCGATCGCCATATCCTTCAATTCGCTCGATTCAAAAACGTCGCCACACTCTTGGCATTCCACATATTCCGCTTCTTCGTCGCGAGAAACGACCTGCACCCGCGGATGCTTGCACTGATCGGGACTGACTTTATTCTGAGGAGACTGCGAGGGCTGACTTGGCGTCATAAACTCATCGAAGCAAAAACTTTGAAAGGGAACCCGCCTATTACCCCGAATTGGCGCTATTTTGCGGCGGCAGCAGGAAAGATGTCAAGTGCTCCCCGCAGCTGTCCTAATCTCGGGCGCGCGGCCGGCCGGCCGAACCCTAACAATGAAAGAAAAGCGAATTATCAACACCGTCAGCGTTTCAGAATTCTCCCAACCGGCTTATCATGGCGGGCGTGACTCGGCTCATCGCTTTTTCCCTCCTTGCCTTCTGTCTGACTTCGGTTGCGAGCCTCGCCCAGAATGCGATGCCCAAGTTGCGCCTGCCCCTGACCGTCCGCCTGGTTAGATATTCCGCCGACCTTCGCATAAAGCCAGGCGAAGACGCTTCCAGGGCTCAATCTCCATCGACCTCGAAATATCCCAACCGGTTTCCGTTTTTTGGATCCACGCCAAAGCAGGAACATCATGGTCTGCAACGCGAATCTTTGTGTTCTCAGCGTGCGCGACGATCTACGCCGCGCGAGGCAACGTCACCTGCAGCTGGCAACCTCTTCTTCCATTCGGATTGGACAACACAATCGATCCTCCGTGCGCCTCCGCAATCTGCCGCGACAGCGCCAGCCCTATCCCACTCCCCGCCGGCTTAGTCGTATAGAACGGCACGAACGCATTGCTCGGATTCAACAGCCCCGGCCCGTTGTCGTCAATCGTTAACACAACGTTCTGATCTTCGACCGCCCACTGCAACGTCACGCGCGGCTTCCGAACCTCATCGGCAAGACTCCCCGAAAGGCCGTTGCCACCCGCCGGTTCCAGCGCCGCCTCAACCGCATTCCGCACTAAATTAATGAGCATCTGCTCGATCTGATCGGCATCCACCATCACCATCACATCTGGCCCCGGAAAAATCTCCACCGCCAGCCGAGTCTCGAGAAACGCAACGCGCTCTATAAGCGGAGGCAGCGCGACCCTCTTAATGACCGGAGGCGGCATCTGCGCCAGCTGCCGATAGGCCTGAAGAAACCGGTTCAGCGAAGTAGTGCGCGCTTCAATAATCGCGAGCCCGCGCTCAAAATCTTGCCGATGCTCCGCGTTGAGCCCGCTCTCGCCAAGCCGCCCGCCCAAACTTCCGGCAATCGACTTGATCGGCGCCAGCGAATTATTGAGTTCGTGCCCCAGCACTCGAATCAATCGTTGCCACGCGCTTCGCTCTTCCTCGCGCAGCGCCCGGCTCACATCCGACAGCACAATCAAAGTGTGCGGCGCGCCTTTCTCCCGAAACTTGCTCTGCCGCACCAGCCATCGCGCGCCCCCACTATTCGCCGGCAACGCCACCAGAGATTCATTCGCCGCACTCAGGCAATCGGCCAATCCAATTTCATCGGCCGTGCGCCCAAGCAGTCGAATCGCCGCCTGTTGCATAAGCCTCTCCCCCGCCGGATTCACCAGCCGCAGCACGCGATCCGGATCAAACGCAAACAGCGGAGCGTCAATCTCCTCCACCACTCGCCGCAGCAGCGCCGTCGCCTCAATCGCCCGTATCCGCTGATCCGCCAGCAGATCGGCCAGCGCATTTACTTCGAGCGACAACTCCCCCAGCGCGTCCTCGGCCACCGCTCCTCGCGCCCGAAACGAATAATCCTCTTCCCGCAGCGCTCCCACCACATTCGCCAGCGTCTGCAGAGGCTTCACCGTCTGCTCGTGCAATACCAGCGCCAAGATCCACCACACCACCAATACGGCAAACGACAATGCCAGCTTCGATTGCGTCGACCACGCCTGCTGCCATATCAGAATGCCGCCGACCAGAATCCCCGGCAACGCCACCAGAAACGCATAAAGGCTGATGCGATTTTCATACAGCAGACGAACCCGCTTGCGACCCTTCGGCATTTTTCTCCCGCCGCCGCTCTGCGGGCTAAAGCCCATACTTTTCCATGCGCCGATAAAGCGCACCCCGGCTCAGCCCCAACGCCTCCGCCGCCTGGCTTATATTTCCCTGAAAGCGTTGCAGCGCCTTGCGAATCAAAAGCGCTTCCACCGCCTCTAAACTCAACTCCTCAAGATTTTGCCCCTGCGGCCGCTGCAAATTCAGCCCCAGATCCGCCGGCTGTATCTCGCGCCCACGACACATCAACACTGCCCGCTCCAGCGTGTGCTCAAGTTCGCGAACATTTCCCGGCCAAGCATACTGTGCCATCATTTGCAAAGCCGCCGCATCAAATCCATCAATCTCCCGCCGATAACGCGTCGCATAACGCCGCAAAAAATGTATAGCCAGCGTCGGAATATCCTCGCGTCGCTCCCGCAAAGCCGGCACCCGAATCTCCACCGTGTTCAACCGAAACAACAAATCCTCCCGAAACTGCCCCGACGAACAAGCCGCCTGCAAATCGGTATTGGTGGCCGAAATCACGCGCACATCAATCTTCCGCGAGCGCGACGACCCCAGCCGCTCAATCTCACCCGATTCCAGAACGCGCAGCAGCTTCGCCTGTTGCCGTATCGGAACATTCCCAATCTCATCCAGAAAAATCGTCCCACCATCGGCCAGCTCAAAGCGCCCAATGCGATCCGTCCGCGCGTCCGTAAACGCTCCCTTCACATGTCCAAACAGCTCGCTCTCAAAAAGTCCCTCCGCCAGCGCCCCCGTATTCACCGCCACCAGCGGCCGCGAAGCGCGCAAAGAAAGCGCATGCAGCGTCTGCGCAACCACTTCCTTCCCACTCCCATGTTCCCCCGTAATCAGTACATTCGCGTCCGAAGGCCCAACCCGAGCCATCGCCTCCAGCACCGGCTGCATCGAAGCCGCCGCCGCAATAAACTCCGGCCGCCCCTGCGCCTGCAACAACCGATTCTCCGCCGCCAGTCGCTCCGCCCGCTGCAGCGCGCGATGCAATTCCACTTGCGTCCGCAAAATCGCCAGCAGCCGCTCGTTCTCCCACGGCTTCTGCACGAAATCCCGCGCCCCGCGCCGCATCGCCTCCACCGCCAGTTCAACATTCCCCCACGCGGTCATGACAATCACTGGCAAATTACTATCGAGCGCCACAATTTCTGAAAGCAGATCCAACCCCTCCTGCCCAGAAGTGGTGTCACGCGCGTAATTGAGATCGATCAGCAGCGCATCATAAGAATTGCCGACAGACTCCGACGCTAAAGCCTCTCTCACCTCTGCCGGAGACTTAGCGCTCTCCACCCTATAACCCTGCGGATGCAGCAGCAATTGAATCGCTTCGAGAATGTGCGGTTGATCGTCAGCCGCCAGAATGCGCGGCGCACGATTCTGTTGCGGATGAGAAAGCTCGTCCGCTGGTTTAAACGCACGGCTATCTTGCGGCTTGGCCGAAGTCGGCATGACTTATGGAGTCGAAGCAGTCACCGTCCCCGTGACCGCATCCTGAATCAGCACTCCATTATGTTCCAAAGTCGCGCCCGTAGCGCGATCAAGTTCAACCCGCGCCTTCTCATAAACCGTCATGGCATTAACCAGGTCCAACTCCGATAAAGAAAGATCGCGCTGCGCAGTCATAGTCTGATAACTCGATCCCGATCCCAAATCCTGCTCTTTCTTGGTGATCTCAAACGTGCGCTGCCCCAAATCCCGCGCCTTGCGCGCCGAGTCCACCCGCGCCCGCGATTGCTCCAGCGCATACTGCGCGTTCCGCACCTCAATCCGAATCTGCTTTCGCAACTGCTCCTTGCGCAACCCCGCCTGCCGATACTCCAACTCCGAACGATACTGATCCGCCTTAGCCACACGATTGCGAAATGGAATATTCAAATTTAGTCCCACATAATAATCCGGCGACGAATTGTTAAACGCGTTCTGCCAGCCGCCTATCAAGTCAGTCGGAGTACCGGGAGAAACCGCGGTGTTGCCGGGAGGGTTCGTCAACCCCGCCAACCCACTCCCACCATAAAAACCAACCAGCGCGAGTGAAGGCAACAGCGCATTCCGCGCCGCCTGCCGGCTGATTTGCCGGTTCGCCAGATCCACGTCCGTCTCCAACAGCTCCGGACGATTCCGCAATCCTTCCTCAATCAAATCAAGTATCGGCGCGCTCGTGTCAGCCGGAGTATTTGCGGCCTGCATCTGATCCGTCGGCACCACCGGCATCTCTTCGAGTGTTGGGTCATCAAGACTCTTGGTCAACGCATTCTTCATCAGCGATTCCTGCAGCTCCAGATTCGTGCGTGCCACCGTCAAATCCTGATCGCGTTTCGAAACCTCCGCCTCCGCCTTCATTACATCCATCTCTGGAATGGCCTCTAATTGCAATTGCTTCTTGGCGTTGTCCAATGTCTGATTGGCAAATGTCAAAGACTCCTCATTCACCCGAGCCTGCTCATAGGCGCTCACCAGGTCCCAATAAATATTTTCGATCTGTGTGACCGTCGCCATCACCTGATCTTTAAATGCAATGTCGGAAATTTTCTTGTTGTTCTTTGCAATTCGCAGATAGCGCAAATTCGGCCCAAAGCCAAATCCCGCAAGCAACTGCTGTTGAAAGGTGAACCGGTAATAAGAATTCAACGCTGGCGACAGGTAGATCAATGGGGTGTTCACAGTCTGCCGATTGTTATTGAATTCAAAAGAGATCGAACGTCCCGCTGGAAAACGCCTGCGTGTATAGGGCATTCACCTGCGCTGTATTAAGCTGCAGCGACGGGACGTCGTAGAGCACGTTACTCGATTGCGGCAACGTCAAATGCTCGATGCCCGTGTTCACGCTGAGCGCCGGATCATACGACGACACTGGGGTTCCCACGCCCAACGTCGATTGCACCAATCCGGACGCGCCCGCGCCCGCTCCACCCGCCCCGCCAGTCGTGCCTCCGGCGCCCGCGCCCGGCGCTCCCGTCCCAAAGCCGCCAACTCCTCCGCCCGGAGTCCCTTGTACCACGCCCGTATTTACACCGCGAAAACTTCCGCCGGCTTGTGTGCGCAGCACATCCGTATCCGCAATCGGCAAGTTGTAGCGCGCAATCGCCAGATCGAGATTGTTCTCCAGCGCCAGCGCAATCGCATCCTTCAGCGACAAATACAGCTTCCCATCCCGAACCAAACGATCCAGCCGCGGAGAATTTGTCAGCGACGGCTGCGCCGCATTTTCCCCTATATAAGGCCGCAGCGGATTGTGCGACTTCGGCATTTCCAGCGACGCCGGAGTGGTAATCTGCGTCTGAGCCACGCCCGAAGTAAGCACAAATACAGCGGTAATTAATGTACAGCCACATCTCCACGCCCCAAAAAACATCCTCATCGATTCACCGCCACATCGCGAGGCTCCGTCGTCGCAGACGAACTCGCTGCACCTACATTGGCCGCACCTAAATTCGGATTCGCCGTATCCCCCACCAGCCATCCGTCCCGCATCTGAATCATGCGCGTCCCATACGCGGCATTCGCCTCCGAGTGCGTTACCTGCACAATCGTCGTCCCCTGCTGATTCAATTCCCGGAAGAGTTCCATGATCTCCCTGGCTTGATCGGAATGCAGATTTCCCGTCGGCTCGTCCGCCAGCAACAGCGCCGGCTTATGAATCACCGCCCGCGCCACTCCCACCAACTGCTGTTGCCCGCCCGAAAGCTGGCTGGGATAAAGATCTTTCTTCGCAACAATCCGAAAGCGATCGAGTGTATCCGCCACCAGGCTCTGCCGCTCGTTCCGAGGAATATCTTTATAAGACAGCGGCAAATCGATGTTCTCCATTACCGTGAGATCGTCGAGCAGGTGATAACTCTGAAACACCATCCCAATATTCTTCTTCGCCAGCTCCGCCCGCTCTTTCCTCTTCATCATGTGCGCCGCCTGTTCGCGAAACCAATACTCGCCCGTCCACTGGTCGTCAAGAAACGCCAGCACATTGAGCAGCGAAGATTTCCCCGCTCCCGACGGCCCCATCACCGTGATAAATTCTCCCGGCTGAATTTCGAGATTGACCCGCCGCAGAACCCAAGTCTGCCCCGCCCCCGTCTTATAACTGCGATCGATGTTCTTTAGTTGAATCATAAGTCGTCCCTAACTCCCCCCAGAAGCAATCCAATGAGTCGAGTTACTCCTCGCGCAAAGTACGCATCGGCTCCAGCGCCGCCGCCCTCCGCGCCGGAACGTAACACGCCAATAGAACCGTGGCCATTAATAAAAATATCGTCGCCACCAACGTAAGCGGATTTAGCAAGCTCGTCTGATAGAGCAGGCTCGACAAGACTCTGCCGGCTACGAGCGTACCGGCGAGTCCAAAAACCAGACCTATCATTGCAAGCTGCATGCCTTTTCGAAGGATCAGTCCCATGACATCGGTGCGTTGCGCGCCGAGAGCCATGCGAATACCCAGCTCTCGCGTCCGCATCCGAACCGAATAACTGATCACGCCATAAAGCCCGACGGCCGCCAACAGCAACGCCAGTCCCGCAAATGCCGACAGCAAAAGCACCAGGAAGCGTCGGCCCGTCAACGATTCGTCAACGCGCTGGTCCATAGTTTTTAGGTCATACAGAGGCAAGCTCGCGTCAACCGCGCTCACCGCGCTCTGCATCGAACTCGCTAAACTCTCGGGGTCGGCTCCGCTGCTGCGCACCACAATCGAAGCCATTCTTGGCGGTGACTGAGCTATCGGCAAGTAGTAATACCCCTCAGTGTTATCCGCCTCCAGAGACGACGTTTTCGCATGTTTCACCAAGCCAACGATCTGCATCCACGGGCTCTTGCCGCGGAAGCCGAAACTGATGTATTGCCCCACAGCATCCTCGTTAGGCCAATAACGTCGCGCCAGAGTTTCGTCGACAATGGCGACGAGCTCCGTCGTTTGCCGGTCTTGATGCGAGAAGACCCGCCCCCGCACCAATGGAATGCCCAGAGTTGCAAAATAGTCGGGTGAAATAAAGCGATCATTTCCGTGCGGACCCGGCTCATCGGGCGCTACCGATCGACCTTTAATGTTGAAGGAAGCCGACCCGCCGTTGTTGTCGAAAGGCAGGGCATCGGCAAAAGCCGCGCTCTTCACGCCCGGCAAATTCTTGAGCTGCTCTTCCGCAGCCGCGAAGAAGGCGGCCTTCTGCTCATCGGTCTTGTAGACCGTGGGTGGCAGCGACACCGTCGCCGACATCAGTCCCCGCGGATTGAACCCGGTTTCAAGTTGCTGGACTTGCTGTAAGCTGCGCACTAGCAGTCCCGCTCCGACAAGTAGCAGCATGGCGACAGCAATTTCGGTAACCACCAACGCCGAACGTAAACGTTGTCGCCCCCGGCTCAACGTCTCCGAACGCCCACCCTCCTGCAATGTTTGGAACCAGCGCGAGTGCGTCATCTGCCACGCCGGAGCAACGCCGCAGAAGAACACGCATGCAGCGCCCACAACCACTACAAAACCAAGAATCGGCCAACCAATATGGATCGCGAGATTGCGCGACAAGCTGGTGGGAGCTAGAAGCAGCAATAGCGGAATCGTCGTCTGGGCGATCAAAAAGCCGAAGCCCACTCCGGCGCAAGCGAGCACCAAGCTCTCCAGCAACGCGCTGCGAATCAACCGCGAGCGGCTCGCCCCGAGCGCAATCTGAATCGACACCTCGCGCTGCTTTCCCGAAGCTCGCGCGAGTTGCAATCCCGTAATGTTGGCGCAAGCGATCAACAAAACCGCCATCACCGCCGCTAGCAGCAGAAACAGAGGCTTGCGCAAATCGCCGGCTACAAAGTCGATCAGCGGCATCGAGAACATGCCCCACCCCGCAGCCTGGCTATAGCTAGTCAACCCTTCGGCCGCAATCTGTTGCGACGTTCGTAGCCCCAGATACGCATTCGCCTGCGCATTCGTAACTCCCGGATGCAGCCGCGCCACGCAAAAAAGATATTCATTATGCCGAAGCTGATTATCGGAATAGCTGGCAGCGGGCAAAGCCAGTGGCACCCAGAGTTCCGCTTGATTCGGCCAATTAAAGCCCGGCCCCATCACTCCTATGACTTGATAAGACTCCTGATTTAACAGAAGCGTACGGCCAACGACACTTGGATCTCCGCCGAAACGCCGCTTCCACGCTGCATAAGACAGAACAACCTCGTGATTCGCCCCAGGCTGGTCCTCCTCCGGACGAAACACGCGACCCAACTCCGGGCGAGCCCAGAAGACATCGAACCATTGCCACGAAACCGACGCCCCGCTAAGCCGTTCCGGTGTGGACCCACTCACACTGTAATTAAAGGCATTGTTTTTCATCACCGCCGCGGAGGTGAAAATATTTTTCCCCGCGACGGCGTCAGCAAAATCAGGAGGCGACATATTGATATTGCCGAGGTCTCCGATCGAATACTTAACTCGAAGGGCAACCACGCGATCAGGATGCGGCACGCCGCTAGGGTTGAGCAGGCTGGCATTGATCACGCTGAACACGGCAACATTCGCGCCAATGCCCAGAGCGAGAGTAAAGATAGCCGTAGCGGTAAAACCCGGACTCTTGAAGAGTTGCCGCAATGTATAGCGCAGGTCCTGAAAAATTGTCCCCATAGAATGTTCCTCACTCGTAGCGCAGCGCCACCACCGGATCAACCTTCGTCGCCCTGCGCGCCGGCAAATAACTCGCCACCAAAGCGACCGAAATCAAGATCGCCGGGACCGCCGCGAACGTGAGCGGGTCGTTCGGCTTTACCCCATAAAGCAGATCGGCCATCAGCCTGGTCAGCCCTAACGCAGACACCAACCCAACCGCGACGCCGATGCCAGCAAGCCTCCCCGCGCCGCTGAGCACGAGACGCAAAATGTCCAGCGGATTCGCGCCCAGCGCCATCCGAATTCCAATCTCATGCGTTCGCTGCCCAACGACATAAGAGATAACTCCGTAAATTCCAACGCTCGCCAGCAGTAGCGCCAGCATGGCAAACACAACCAGCAGAATCATCGAGAAGCGGCGTCTGGCCAGCGAACTGGAGATAACATCGTCCATCGATTGCGGACCAAAGATGACGATCTCGTTGCTGATTTGTTGGCTTGCATGGCGAATCGAATCCAATAACCCGCTCCCCGCATTGCTCGACCGCACAATCATCGCCGACCCCGAAGGCGCCATCGCGATGAACCCATCCGACATCTGCATGCACGGAATGTAGAATTGCGCTCTTAATTTCTCGATGTCATCCGTATCGAGCCCCCACTGCTTCACATGCCCAACCACTCCAACAATCTCCGCCGGCCCAGCAAAGTTGTCCGAAAGAATTCGCTTGCCGATCGGGTCCGCGTTCGGAAAGAACTTCCGCGCGAAAACATCGTCTACCACAATGACGCGCGGCGAATGCTCGTTATCCTGCTCGCCGAAAAAACGCCCTCGCTCCAGCGGAATCTCCATCGCCTTCAAATACCCCGGTTCCACGATGTAGTCGATGCCCCAGCCCATCTCGTTCTGTGTGGATGGCTTGGGTTGGCCTTCGAACCAGAACGTTAGCTCATCGTCATATCCCAATGGCAGCGCGCCCCACGTTTGTGAAACCGCTTGAACGCCTGGGATCGAAGCCACTCTGTTATCGACCTCGCGAAAAGCTGCGCGAATCGCCTCTGGAGACGCGTTCATCATCGAAGGCGGCAGCGACACGCCCACCGTCATCACATTTCGAGGATTGAATCCAGGATCGACATTCCAAAGTCGAGTCAAACTCCGCACCATCAGACCAGCACCCGCCAACAGCACCAACGCCATCGCCATTTCAACCACGACGAACACGCCCTGCACCCGATGCCGCGTTCCGCTCAAACCCCGCCCGCTTTCCTTGAGACTGTCTTGCAGGTTCCCGGGCGACATCTTCAGCGCAGGCGCCAGGCCAAACAACACTCCAGCGAAAAGTGAAATCGCCAGAGTGAAGAGCAACACGCGAGCATCGAGGCCAATCTCTTCTGCGCGCGGCAACGTAGTCGGAAGAACACCCAACGCCGCTCGCGTACCCCAAGCCGCCAGCAGCAATCCAAGCGCGCCGCCGACTAGCGCCAGCAAAACACTCTCCGTTAACAATTGCCGCAACACGCGCCCCTGGCTCGCTCCCACCGCTGCCCGAATCGCAAATTCGCGCGTCCGTCCAGTCGAGCGCGCCAGCAAAAGATTTGCCACGTTGACGCAAGCAATCAACAGCACAAAGCCAACACTCGCCAGCAGTACCAGCAGCAACGGCCGCACTCCTCCGACCACCCACTGCTTCAGCGGAATAAGGCTCGCGCCGATCCCTTTATTGGCGTCCGGATAAGCAGCCGCGAGATTGTTTGTAATCGCTTTCATGTCGGCCGCCGCCTGTTCGATCGTCACTCCCGGCTTCAGCCGCCCGATGCCGTGAAAGCCCAGCCCCGCGCTGCGCGTATTGAGCAAATTGTTTTTCCACTGCCCTACCGGCACATACATGTCTTGCTGCCCAGTGGAGCCCAACATCGCAAAGTGAAAGCTGGCCGGGACCACGCCAACAATCGTGTAACCCCTGCCATCCAAAGTCACGCTCTTGCCAACAATGTCAGCCGCGGACCCAAACTTCCGCCGCCACAATCCTTCGCTGATCATCGCGATTGGCGTCGCCCCAATCTCGTCCTCTCCCGGCGCGAACGTCCGGCCCAACAACGGCTTCACGCCTAGCAGCGAGAATAAATCCGCCGCCACAAACTCGCCGTTCACCTGTATCGCGTCTCCCGCTCCCGTAAGACTGAAAGCGTAGCTGCGAGAAACTGCCATCGCCGAGAAACTGTGATTGTCCTTCCGCCAGTCGCGAAAATTCGGGAAAGAGATCGACCCATGCTCAAAATTCGGCTTGCTCTCGTGCAGCGTTACCAGTTGCTCGGGATGCGGATAGGGCAAAGGATTAAGCAACACGCCATTCACCACCGAGAACAGAGCCGTGTTCGCTCCCACCCCCAATGCAATCGTGATGACGACAATCGCCGCGAGCCCAGGCGCCTTCGCAAATTGCCGCACCGCATAGCGCAAATCCTGTCCAAATCCATTCATAGGAAATCTCCTACTCGTAGCGCAGAGCTTTCATCGGCTCTACCCGCGACGCTCGCCGCGCCGGCAGCATCGCCGACGCGATCGCAACCAGCGTTACCACCACAATCGTCAGTCCAAGCGTCAGCGGATCGCTGCTAGAAATCCCATACAGCTGACTCCGCACCGCGCTCATGAGCAGCAACGACACCGGCAGCGCAATCGCAATACTGAGTCCCGCCAGCCACAGCACTTCAAACATCACCATCCTCACAACCGACCCGCGCGTCGCTCCGAGCGCCATGCGAATCCCTATCTCGCTGGTTCTCTGCGTCGTCGAATATGCCAGCACTCCATACAAGCCCACCGCTGCCATCAGCGCAGCAAGCACTCCAAAACCTGAAGCCAGCAAGGCGATCACCCGCTCAGCAGTCAAATTGTTATCGATCTGCTCATCCATCGTTCGAAAAGTATCGAGCACGAGATTCGCGTCCAGCGCCTGCATGGCGCGCCGAATCGTGCTCTCCGCGCCCTCCGGCTGCTGCCACGTCCGCACATAAAATGTCATCGCATGCGGCTCCAGCGATTGCAGGTAAGGGAAGAACACCGTGCGCGTCACCGGCTCCCGCAGGCTGACATGCTTCGCATCCTTCACAACGCCGACGATGGCAATGTCCGGTTTCACTCCTTTGCCACCGCCGTTCGCAACGAAATGTCCCAGAGCCTGCTGCGGATCCCCAAAATAGTGCCGCGCAAAACTCTCGTTCACGATCGCCACTTTCTGCGATCCCGCCGCATCCTGATCCGTAAACACGCGTCCCGCCAGCAACGGCATCTGCATCGTCGAGAAATAATCCACGCTTACGTTTGGCTGCTCAACCTGCATGTTCTCATCTGGCTTGTCCGCATACCCTGAAATGGTCACGTTGCCGGTCTCGTTGTCGTTCGCCAGCTCGGGATCATTCGTCGCCGCTACCGCGCGCACTCCCGGCAAGCCTCGCAAGGTTTCAAACACCCTTTGATAGAGCGCAAACGTGCGCTCGGGCGCATACCCAGCCATCCTCGGGTCAACTCCAAATGTCAGCAGATGATCGGTCGCAAATCCCGCGTTGAGCGATCGTAGATTGTGCAGTGTACGTACAAACAGCCCCGCGCCCACCAGCAGCATCAGACTCAACCCAATCTGCACCGCCACCGAAATCCGCCGAAAGCGCAGCGGACTGCTCCGCGCCGTCATTCCTTGCTGCTTCAGTGCAGGGGCTAGATCGGGCCGCCAGAACTGCAACGCCGGAGCCAGACTGAAAAGCAAGCTCGCCAGCAAGGCCAGCCCGCAATTAAAGAGCATGATCCGCAAGTCAGGTTTCGCGGAAAACGGCAGATCCCCCGTCCCACCGCCCCAGATCATCGTGATCAGCACCGCGGAAACGCGCGGCGCCAGCAGCATCCCAAACAATCCTCCCGCAAGTCCCAGCAGCAATCCCTCCACAAGCAATTGCTGAATTACCCGCTTCTGTTTCGCGCCCAGCGCGTAGCGAACCGACATCTCACGAATCCGCCCCGCCCCGCGTACCAGCAACAGACTGCCCACATTGGCGCAAGCCATCAGCGCCACCAATCCAACCATCCCCATCACAATCAGCAGCGGCATCTGCACGTCGCTGCGGAGCGGCGAAAATCCCCGCGCCCCATCAAGCACAAACAAATGCGATTTGTTCACAAACCGGTCGCGAAAATTCTCCGACCCGCCCTTGATCTCCTTCAACTCATCGCTGCGAATCGCCGACCACAGCGGACCCACCCCCGCCTCCGCCTGCTGGCGACTCACTCCCGGCTTCAACTTCCCCACAATGTTCAGCCAACTCGACCGCCGGTCCTCCAGATCCTTCGTCCCAGGAATCACCTCCGCCTTCATCGTCATCGGCACAAACACATCCGGCGTGTCGCCCATCACTACGCTGTGAAAGCCCGGCGGAGCCACTCCCACCACCGTAAAAGGATGCCCATTCACCAGCACGCTCTGATTCAAAATTCCCGGATCGCTGCCAAATCTCCGCTGCCAATAACTGAAACTCAACACCGCCACCGGATTCGCATCCGCCACCACATCGTCCGCCGCCACGAACAGCCTTCCCAGCGCCGGCCGCAGCCCCAGCACATCGAAATAATTTCCCGAAACCAACTCCGCTCCCACCAGATCCGGCTGGTTATGCCACTGCACTCCCACCTGTGTAAAATCCGTTCCGATCAGCCCGCTGAAAACAGAATTGCGGTCGCGCAGATCGCGATACATCGGATACGAAAAATAAAAATGCCCATCCGCCCGCGATTGCAGCCGCCCCGTGTTGCTCCCTGAATAATTCAGAATCACCAGGCGATCCACATCTTTCACCGGAAGGGTCCGCAACAACGCCTGATCCAGCAAACTGAAAATCGCCGTGTTCGCGCCGATCCCCAGCGCCAGCGTGACAATCGCGACCGCCGCAAACGCCGGCGACTTTCGCAACTGCCGCACCGCGTACTTGAAATCCTGAAGCAATCCGTTCATGTTTTAATCCTCACGCCCGCTCCTCACTCATACCGCAACGCCACCATCGGATCGACCGACGCCCCGCGCCGCGCCGGCAGGTAATTGGCAAAAAACGCCACCACTCCCAGCAACATCGCCACGCCCACGAACGTCAGCGGATCGGTCGCCGAAATCCCAAACAGCATCCCCGCCATCAGCCGCGTCATCGCAAGCGAAAGCACCGTCCCCGCCACAATCCCCGCAAGCACAAGCGCCATCCCCTGCTTCACCACCAGCGCCACCACGTCCGGCCGCCGCGCCCCGAGCGCCATGCGAATGCCAATCTCTTTCGTCCGTTGCGCCACTGAATACGACATCACCCCATAAAGCCCAATCGCCGCCAGCACCATCGCCACCCCCGCAAAAATTGCCAGCAGCAGCATGCTGAATCTCCGCCGCTGCACCGAGTTCGCAATCAGCTCCTGCATCGTACGTACATTCGCCAGCGGCACATCCTTATTCACGCTCCAAACCGCGCTCTGCGCCAGCGAAGTCAAGCTCGTAGCATCCAACGTCGCACTCCGCATCGCCACATACACCGACGGCCATCGCGCCTGCCCCAGCAACTGATAAATCTCCGAGTGCGGAGCCGTATCCAGCCCCACGTGCCGCACATTTCCGACGACTCCAATAATCTGCAGCGTCAAGCTGTCCGGCCCAAAATCTGTAAGCTGTCTCCCAATCGGATCCTGCCCCGGAAAAACCTCCCGCGCCAGAGCCTCGTTCACGATCGCCACATTCACCGCACTGCCCAGGTCGCTCTCACTGAAGTTCCGCCCCTTCATCAACGACATTCCCATCGTCCGAAAATAATCAGGCGTGCTCACCCGGATATCCGCCGAATAATCTTTGTCAATTCCCGGAACTTTAAAGCTGCGCCCGCTATTCCCGCCAGCCAGCGGCAACCGGCTCACCGCGCCCACCGACCGCACTCCCGGCAGCGCCTGCAGCCGCTGCATCACGTCCCTATAAAACGCGAATTGCCGCGCCGCATCGGTCGACGCCGGAAGCCCAACATTAAAAGTCAGCAGATGGTCCGCATCAAAGCCGGGATTAACATCCATCAGCCGCGCGAAACTCTTCACCAGCAGCCCCGCCCCAACCAGCAGCACCAGCGACATTCCAACTTCAGCAACCACCAACACCGAACGCGTTCGCCCACGGTTCGCCGTGCTCCCGCGCTCGCCCTCTTTCAAAAATTCGCTGGGATTCGAGCGCGAGGCCTGCAACGCCGGCATCAGCCCAAAAACAACTCCGCAAACAATCGAAGCGAGAAAGCTGAACGCCAGCACCTCCCGGTTAATTCCAATCTCCTTGAACTGGCGAATATCCGGCGGGCTCAGCGCCAACAGCGAAAGCACAGCCACTACCGCCAGCAGCAGCCCCAAGCCTCCGCCAAGCAGCGCGAGCACCACGCTCTCCGTCAGCAACTGCCTCAACAATCGCTGTCGGCTCGCTCCCATCGTCGTGCGTATCGAAATCTCCCGCCCGCGCACCGCCGCCCGCGCCAGCAAGAGATTCGCCACATTCGCGCACCCAATCAGCAGCACAACCACCACCGCCGCCAGCAGCACCAGAAGCACCGGACGAATATCGCCCACCACATACTCATGCAACGGCAAAAAACTCACACCGACATTGTCGTCCTCGTTCGGATACTGCTTCTCCAGCCGCCGTCCGATCGTGTCCAGCTCCGCGCGCGCCTGCTGCACCGTCACTCCCGGGTTCAGCCGCGCCCACACGTCGAGATAACTTCGATCCCTAAACTGCCGCGGATCCTTATCCATCGCCAGCGGATGGCTCGGCACTCCCCACTGTGAAGTCACCCACAACTCCCCATAATCGTCCGGAGAAAAATTCTGCGGCATCACGCCCACCACGCTGTAGGGCTCTCCATTCAGCCGCACACTCCGCCCAACAATTCCGCGATCCCCGCCAAAATAGCGCTGCCACATCCCATATCCCAGCACCACCACATGATCGTTGCCCGCGCGCGCATCGCTCTCCTCCAACCCGCGCCCCAGAATCGGATTGATCCCAAACAACGCAAAAAAGCTCGGCGTAACCATCGTCCCTTTGACCCGCTCCGGACGATCCCCCTCCGATAAGTTTGCCGGCCATCCCCGCGAAGCCGCCATCTCCGCAAACACCGAGTTCTGCGCCGCCCAATCCAAATAGTTCGCCGGCGAAGCATCGTCCCCCGCGATACCCTTGAAAGTCTCCGCCATCTTCACGATGCGATCCGAATCCGGATAAGGCAGCGGATGCAGCAATACCTGATCCACCACGCTGAACACCGCCGTAGTAGCCCCAATCCCCAGCGCCAGCGTAATCACCGCAACCAAAGTGAACCCTGGGCTCTTGCGCATCTGGCGCAGCGCGTAGCGAAGATCTTGAAATAGTCCGCTCATACATCCTTCCTCACTCGTACCGCAGCGCTACCATGGGATCAACATTCGCCGCTCGCCACGCCGGCAAAAACGCCGCCGCACTCGTGACCAGTGCGACGCAGCACGTTGCCAGCACAAAACTCAGCGGATCGAAGGGAGATAACCCATAGAGCATCGACCCCAGAAAACGCACACATAAAATCGCCAGCGGCAGACCCACCGCCGTCCCAATGCAGCTGATAAACAAACTCTCCCGCATCACCAGCCATAGCATTTGCCGGCGTTGCGCGCCTAACGCCATGCGTGTTCCGATCTCCGCCGTGCGCCGGTTCGTCCGGTAAGAGAGCGTGCCGTAAAGTCCTGTCGCCACCAGCAGCGCTGCCAGGCCGCCGAAGAACCCTCCCAGCCGCGCAAACATTTTCGGCTGCGAATAAGACTGCTCAAACTGAGCAACCTGTGTCATCGGTTTCTCCAGCGGAACATTCGGGTCGAGTTCGTGCACCACATGGCGCATCGTCGGCAGCAGACTCAGCGCTTCACCCTTCACTCTCACCTCAATGTGCATTGTGTCCCCGCGGTCCAGCGTCTGGAACGTCGGGAAATAAGCCATCGGCACTGGCTTCTCATCGACAGCTCGATACTTGCTGTCCTTCGCAACTCCAACGATGGTTCTGTTATCGCGAAACTTATGCCCCAGTGGATTCGTATTCGGCAGGAATTTCTTGACGAACGTTTCATTCACCACGACAACCGGCAAAGATGAAGGCGTGTCCGCGTCACTAATATCGCGCCCTTCCAGGATAGGAACTCCAAGCGCGTGAAAAAAACCAGGCCCAACATCGTTGCTTCGTACCAGCGTTGAACTAAACCTTCCCTTGAGCGATACGCCGTCCAAAGCATCATCGTCATTGTTGCTGCTCCATCCCGAACCGATGCGATTCTCCATGAGCGTGGCCGACTCCACTCCCGGCACCGCGCGAATCCGTTCCAGCAGCGCGCGATAGAACGTGAGCGTCTCCGAGGGAGTGTGTGCGCTCTGCGGAGTAATTCCAAAAACCAGCAACCCGTCGGCGCGCATGCCCAGGTCTTGCGTCTCATAGTTTCGAAGCGTGCGCAACAAAAGCACGGCAGCCACGAGCAGCAACATGCAGATCGCGATCTGCGCCGACATAAGCACTCTTCCGCCAAAAGCGCGGCGTCTGTCTTGAGTCATGTTGGTTGCGGTGGCCCGCAGCACGCCCGAAACCGGCGCCCGCAGCGCAATCCATAGCGGCGCTATGCCGAAAGCCAGCGCGCTGATCGCCGAAATCCCCAGCGTGAAAAGCAACACGTTGCCATTGGGCGCGAGCCCAGTCTCAATTCCCGACCAAGCCGCGAGCGCATCCGTCGCGAGAATTGCGAACGCCCAGCCGAGCCCCGCTCCCGCCATCACCAGCAGCGAACTCTCCGTCAACAGTTGGCGAAAAAGATGTCCTCGCTCTGCCCCCACCGCCATGCGCAGGCTAAACTCCCGCTGCCTGGCCTCATTCCGCGCCGTGATCAGCAACGCCACATTCGAGCACGCGATCAGCAAAACCAGCAGTACCAGTCCCATCAAGATTCGGACCGGCTGCTTGTATTGCTGGTTAAAGCCCTGAATTCCCCTCGCCGGATCAAAATTCAGTAGCGGCTTCCACTCCTTCGGATCGATCGTGCCCACTCCGACCTTCGCCGCTTCGCCAAACGTCGATTCCAACGCGTTCTGCGCTTGCGCCGGCGTAACGCCCCGTTTGAGGCGCACCATCAGCGGCATGCACCAGCATTTCGGCGCATAAAGGCTGTCATCCCCCGCCGCATTCCCCCAGGCATTCAACTCCGCACTGCTTTGCAGAGGAATCCAAAAATCGGTGGAGGTTGCCGGCTCCAGCCCGCGAAACCCGGGCGCGCCAATGCCGACGATCGTGAAAGGCACATTCTTGATGAAGAGAGTTGTCCCGAGAACCGCCGCGTTTCCTGCAAAACGCCGCGTCCAATAGTCGTGGCTGATCACGACAATTTGCGAATGATCTTTCTCGTCCGCCAGTGAAAATCCGCGCCCTCGCGATATTCCTGTCGTCAAACCGGAAAAGAAATTTCCGCTGACTTCATCGCCTTGCGCCGCTTCCGGCGCCTCCCCATAGCGCACCGCAACCTTGCCGATAGCCAGCGGAACATATCCGACGACATCGTCCAGCACATCAGTGCGCTGGCGAAGCGCTTCAAATACCGGCTGCGAAAACGAAGTGTCCCCATTCCCCGTATTGCGCGCTCCCCGCGGCTGGCCGCCGCTCGCAATCTGCAAATAGTAAAGTCGCTCCGGATCGCGCACCGGCAACATCCGCGACAGCACCGCATCCATCACGCTGAACACCGCCGTATTCGCCCCAATCCCCAGCGCCAGCGTAATCACCGCGACAAACGTAAATCCCGGGCTCTTCCGCATCTGCCGCAGAGCATAGCGAAGATCTTGAAATAGTCCGCTCATAAATCCTCTCTCACTCGTACCGCAGCGCCACCATGGGATCGACATTCGCCGCTCTGCGGGCGGGCACGTAAACGGACAAGAAGGCCACCAGCAAGAGCAATCCCACCGACGCGAGAAAAACCGTCGGGTCGTGCGCCTTAACCTCAAAGAGCTGGCTTTCAAGAAAGCGCACCAAGCCGAGCGCAGCGGCCAAGCCGGCCACCATGCCGATAATCGATGGTTTCATCCCGCCTGCTAAAACCAGCCGCATGATGTCCCCCCGCTGCGCTCCCAGAGCGGCGCGAATACTCAGTTCGCGAGCTCGCTGTCCGATCGCGTACGACACGACGCCGTAGATGCCGATGCACGCCAGGCAGATCGCCACGGCGGCGAACAAGCTCAATAGGGCAAGCGTCGTGCGTCTCAGTGCCAACGACTGGTGGATGGCATCTTCCAGCGTTCGGACGTTGGCGATGGGCTGATCGGGATCTACGTCGAGCACCGTTTTTCTGACCGCCTCGACGAGAGCCAACGACGGTTGCGCAGTTCGAATAATGACGCTCGCTGACGTGGGAGAGTATGATTGCGGACCGTAGACGGTCGGAAGCGGTCTACGGTCTAGCCAGAATTGCCTGACGGGAGCGACGATCCCCACGATCTCCCATGAGTCGCCTAGAAGATGCAGGTGCTGGCCGATAGGGTCAACATTGGGATAGAGGTCGCGGGCAACCGTTTCGTCGACCACAAGCACTCGTGATCCCTTATTATGGTTGTCCGATTCATTAATCGCGCGGCCCCGAAGAAGCGGCATTCCCATCGCGCCAAGATAGTCGCCGCTCACAAAGTTGCAGGACACGAGATAGTCTGTGCGTGGAGGCTTGTCGGCCCGGCTTGCGAATTCGGTCTCCCCGCCATCGCCAAGAGGCAGGGCAGAAGTCGCGCCTTCGGATTCCACGCCGGGAAGAGCGGCTACCCTGGCGTTGAGGTTCTCGATGAAGCGAAACCGGTCCTCGGCCGTAGGGTACTTGACCGCGGGGAACGACAGATCGAGCGCCAACGTTTGTTTTGGGTTGAATCCTGGGCTTGTCTCGAGCAGCACAACGAAACTGCGCAAAAGCAAGCCTGCCCCAACCAGCAGCATCAGCGTGAAGGCAAATTCCGATGCCACGAGGAACGACTGCGACCTTCTCTTTGCGCCCGACGCGGATCCCCGTTCCGATTCCTTTAGCGTGCAATTCAAATTTGTCTTGCTGCTGCGCCACGCAGGCAGGATTCCGACCAGAAGTCCGCAGCCGCCCGCCACAGCGATCGAAAACAGAAGAACGTTGATGTCCATCCCGGGCCGCAGAACATGGGGAAGCTGACCTACGGCGATGCTGGTCAGCAGTCGGATTCCAAACACAGCGAACATCAGACCCACCGCGCATCCCACAGCCGCTAGGAGGAAACTCTCGACCAGCATCTGGCGAACAAGCCGCCGGGAACGAGCGCCGAGAGCGGTGCGGATGGCCATTTCTCGGGATCGGGCGTTTCCCCGGGCCAGCATCAGGTTCGACACATTGGCGCAGGCGATCAGCAACACCAGAGCCACCGTCCCGAGCAGCATAAGTAGGATTGGACGAGTGTCTCCCGTGTAAACCTCCTGCATGGGAACCACGGCGACACTCCAGTCTTTCTTGAATGACGGATATTCCGCGGTAAGACGCTGCTTGATTCCGCGCAGTTCCGCCTGCGTCTGCGATACCGTGACGCCGGGCAACAGACGCCCGATCACCTGCCTCCAATGACCGGAGCGGTCCCAATTGGTACCCGCTGCGTCAATCACATCGGGCACCAGAAACGTGGGCTCGTCCTGCAGAAGAGCGTTGGGAGGAAGCACACCGATAATCGTGTAGGGAATCTGGTCAAGCGACACCGTGCGGCCGAGAACCCCCGGGTCGCCGCCAAAGTGGCCCTGCCACAATTGGTTCGTCAGTAGGATCACGCGGTTGTTACCGCCAATGGCATCTTCGCCGGCAGCGAAGTCGCGTCCGACCGCCGGAGTAACGCCCAGGACCGAGAGGAATTCGGAGGAAACCATCAAACCCGAGAGGCGCTCCGGCGTTCCATCGCCGGTGAGATTCAAACGCGTCTCTTCGTAGACGGCCAGGTGCGCGAACTTAGAGCTCTGTTCGCGCCAATCCTTGAACGCGCCTCCGGAGACGGAATTGCGGTTGGAACCCGGCAGCGTTTCAAATATCTGCACCAGTCGTTGCGGATCGGGATAGGGTAGCGGCTTAATCAGGACCGAGTTAACCACGCTGAAGATCGCCGTGTTCGCCCCAATCCCCAGCGCCAGCGTAATCACCGCGACGAAAGTAAACCCCGGGCTCCGCGTCATCTGCCGCAACGCATATCGAAAATCCTGCAGCAGCCCACTCATGCGCTCGTCTCCGCCAACAGCTTCTTCAACTCTTCTTCCGCCACAACCTTCCCGTCGAACAAATGCACTTCGCGCTGCGCATGCTTCGCAAACCGCGGATCATGCGTCACCATGCAGATCGTCGCCCCTTCGCGATGCAGTTCCTGCAAGAGTTCCATCACCGCCTCGCCATTGCGCGAATCCAAATTTCCCGTAGGCTCATCCGCCAGCAGAATCGAAGGCTTCCCGCCGAGCGCCCGCGCCACCGCCACCCGCTGCTGCTGACCGCCCGACAATTGCGATGGATAATGCCGCACCCTATGCGCCATCCCCACCCGCTCCAGCGCCTCCATCACTCTCGCCTTGCGATCCGCCGCCGGCATCCTCTGTCGATAAGTCAGCGGCAGCTCGACGTTTTCATAAACCGTGAGATCGCCAATCAAATTGAAACTTTGAAAGATGAACCCAATCTCCTGGTTGCGAATGCGCGACCGCTCCGCGAAATCCAGATTCTCCACTGTCTTCCCGTTCAGCGAATACCGTCCCGCCGTCGGCGTATCCAGCAACCCAATGATCGACAGCAGCGTCGATTTGCCGCAGCCCGATGGCCCCGACATCGCGACATACTCGCCCTTAGCAATCGACAGATGAATCCCCGAGAGCGCATGCGTCTCGATCTCATCGGTGTAAAAAACCTTGGTCAGATCCGAAATCTGAATCAGTGGCTGTCCCGCTTCAATCTTCGTGGCTTCGCTCGCTGCTGTTTCAATCATCGTTGCTCCCTCGCTCTTTTAGTTTTTCTTTGCGTGTTTGTGTGGCGACCGGGCTCTGCCCCATTCAACCAAGCCAAGCATCACGAAAGCGCTGGCTTACGTTTTCCCTTCGTGAACCTTCGTGACCTCTGTGGTTCATGATTTCGCAAACTGCGCTAATAGCCACGCCCTACTCCAGCCGAATCCGATCCGTGTTATCCCACCGCGACATGTCCGACAAAATTACCGTGTCCCCCTCGTTCAGCCCCTCAATCACCTGAATCGAATTCACCGAAGCTCGTCCCACCTTCACCGGCACGCGCAAAGCTCCCTGTCCGTCCGGACTGAGCTTGAACAAGCTGATCGTGCTGTTTTCCTGCCCAAAGGCTGGCCGCCCCACATAAAGCACATTGTCCAGCCGCTCCAGATCGATCGTTCCATCCACGCTCAAATCAGGCCGAGCGCCCTTCGGCAACTCCCCCGTCAGTTTGACGTCCACCGTCACCGTTCCGTTTTGCACAGCCGGATCAACCCTCATCACGGTTCCCGCGATCACCCCGTTATGCGTATCCACCGATGCCGGCTCGCCAATCTGCACATCCCGGGCCTGCGTCTCCGCCACCTTCAGCGTCGCCATCAGATGATCGGGTTCCACCACCTTCGCCAGCATCGTCCCTGGCAAAACGTGTTGCCCCACCTGCAACGGCAAATCGACCAGCACCCCATCGATCCCCGCTCGCACTCTCAACGCGTCCAATTGTTTTTGTTTCAGCTGGTAGAGCGTCCGCATCTCATCGACCTTCGCTTGCTGCTCCGCCATCTGCGATTCAATCGCCCGCTGATTAGCTGCCAAAACCTGATTCTCCAAATCGTTCCGCGTAGTCAACTCATCCGCTTTGTCTTTCGAAGTCTTGTAAGCCAACCCCGAAATAACACCCAACTCGTAAAGCGCTTTGTCCGTCTGCGCCTGCCGCTGCGCCTGCGCGTCATCATCATGAACCGTCGCCGCTCCCGCCTTCTGGTTCATCAAATCGCTTTCCAGCTTCACTCGCTGACTCTGGTATTCCGCCTCCGCCGCCTTCAATTGCAGCTGCGCATCGACTGCCGCCTGCTCCGTCTGCGGATTGCTCATCTCCAGCAAAATCGTATCCGCCTTCACCTGAACTCCCGGCAGCATATGAATCCGCACCACCGTCGCCTCAGTCTCCGCCGGAATTTGCCGCACCGACTCCTGAGTCGGCACCAGCGATCCCAACCCGCGCACCTGCCGCAGCATCGAGCCGCGCTTCACCGTATCCGTCCAAACCGTGCCCCGTTCCACCGTAGGTGCCGCCGGCTTAAGCCGCGAAACCCCCACCGAAACAGCAGCCACACCAATAACAATGACCGCGACAATAACTGCCTGGCGGCGTCTCTTCTGAGTCCTAAATTCAGGCCGAGCGATATCCATTTCAATCTCGAATGGGCAAATGGGAGGCCATGTAGCTAAAGGATATAACTATAAGAAAAGTAGACGGTTTGTAAGAGGGCACGAACCAATCGAAGACTCGGTCTTATCCTGAACCGGACGATGATGTTCATAAGTGGACAGTTGCGAAGTAGACGCAGGATAGTGATAAATCAATGGTGCTATGCTATGCTATCTAAAGTATGCTACCTCGATTTCCTCTGTATACCTCCGTACCCTCTGTGGTAAGTGCTCCTTGCCGACTGCGCGACATTGATCGGGACAGCCATAGGAGCGTCCAACCCCAATGACCAACGCCGACAAAATCCGCCTCTACGGCGAAGAAAAATACGTCCTCCTCGCCCGCCGACAAAGACTCAATCGTTTCTCGATCCGAGTAGGCGACATAGTTCGCGACCTCAAACTCACCGGCCGTGCCCCCGCCGTCTGCAGCGCCCTAAAGACCAACGAGTTCCTGGAAAAAAACGACCTGAGGCTAATCGAAACCACGGGCCCCAAGTCCGGCCAAAGCACAACCGTCGTCTACACCTACGAATTCAAGAACTCCGACAACTCAACCCCGCCCGCCGAAGATTCCTGGACCCGCCTGCGCGGCGCCTTGAAAGACGTGTTCTCCGATTTAGGCGGCGGTGAATCCTACCTGCGCGCCGAACGCAACAACTTCTATTCGGAGGAAGAGAAACAGACGAAAGAGGAGCAAGATTGAGCCGCGTCTATTGGGACACGATGCTCTTCATCTATTGGCTCGAAGACCACCCGCAATACGCGCCCAGGGTAGACGCCATCCACTCTCGCATGCAACAGCGCCACGACCTACTCATCACCGGAGCCTTTACCTTCGGAGAGGTTCTAGCCGGAGCCTACCGCAAAGGCGCTCCCCAGCTAGCCGACGAATCCCGCCGCTTGTTGCGCAACGTCGTAACCGAAGCAATCCCATTCACGCTAGAAACCGCCGATCGCTACGCCCGCATTCGCGGAACCCCTGGCATCACGCCCGCCGACGCCATCCACCTGGCCTCCGCCGCCCAAGCCGGCACCGACCTTTTCCTAACCAACGACAAACGACTAGTAGGAAAAATCGTCCCCGGAATCCAATTCATCGCGTCTCTCGACACAGATTTGTTATGAACTGATTTGACACAGCGCTGCTACTCGTAGCGCAGCGCCGCCATAGGATCAAACTTCGACGCCCGCCGTGCCGGAACAAAACTGGCTGCCGCAGCCACCAACCCCAGCAACCCCGCCGCCAGCCCAAGCGTTATTGGGTCAGCCGGCTTCACTCCGTACAGCAAAGAGCTCGCCGTTTTTCCGAGCGCCACCGAGAGCGCAAGTCCAACGCCAATGCCAGTAGCCAACAAGACAACAGCCTCAAACAAAATCATCCCCAATATGCTCAAGCGTCCCGCTCCCAGCGCCATGCGAATGCCCACCTCATTCGTGCGCTGCTGCACCATGTACGACATCACCCCATACAATCCGATCACTGCCAGCACCGTCGCCAGCAGCCCAAAGAAGCCGGAAAGCGTAGCCATCAGCCGCTCCCGCAAAAGACCGTCGCGGATGTCCGATTCGTAAACGTGAAACGTCAGCCCAATCTCCGGATTAGCCTCGGCCAGCCGCCGCTTCACCGCCGCGATCGTGTCCCCCACCGGCGCGCGCGAGCGGATCATGAAAGTGTCGAATTCATCGGGATTTTCCGCCTGCGCCACCGGAATGTAGGCGATGGGAATGTTTTCATCCCGAAGATCGTGATACTTCATGTCCTTCACCAAGCCGACGACTTGAACGGTGAATTCCGGACGATTCGGCCCCACTGGCGAGTGGAAGCTCATGCCAATGGGATTGGCTCCCTTGGTCATAACGCGCGCAAACGATTCATTAACGATCGCTACCTTGGGAGAACTGGCTGTGTCGCGCTCACCGAAATCGCGGCCAGCCACAAGCGGCGTCTCCATCGTCTTGAAGTAATCCGGACTGATCCAGCTCCTATCTACCGTTTTCTTTTGCCTCGAATCCTGCCCGTCCATCCAAATATCGCTGTTGGACGTATTGCCGCTAAGAGGAACAATTCCCGTTGCCGCAGCCGCCTCCACGCCCGGAATCGCGCGCACCTGCTCGAGCAGTTCGCGTTTGTACGGTTGACGCCGGTCAGTGGCGAGCTTCAATTGTGTAAGGTCCAAATCCGTTATCAGGATGCCGTTCGGGCGAAACCCCGGATCGACGCTCAGCAACTTTCCCAACGTGCGTGAAAACAGCAACGCCCCCACCATGAGCACCAGCGAGAGCGCAACCTGCACCGTCACCAGCGCCCGCCGCAAGCCAAATCGTTCCCGCCCCGCCGTGTTCCCGCGCACTCCCGCTTTCAGCGCTTCCGACGGCCCAGTGCGTGTCGCCCGCAAAGCCGGAGCCAGTCCGAATAAAAAGCAGGTCAGCACAGCGAGTCCCAAGGTGAAGCCGAGCACGCGCCAATCGGGCGCGAGATCCAGAAACGCGCGGTTACGCTCGGTGCTGATCAACGAAACCAGAAACCCACCCAGCACCCGCGAAAGCAAAAGCCCAAGACCAGCCCCAGTCGCCGCCACCAGAAAACTCTCAGCCATCAATTGCCGGATCAACCGTCCGCGCGAAGCTCCCAGCGCCAGCCGTATGGCGATTTCGCGCGCCCTCGAACTGGCACGCGCCAGCATCAGGCTCGCAAGATTCGCGCACGCAATCAGCAACACAAATCCCGCAATCGCCAGTAGCAAGTCCAGCGGCGTCTCGTAATCCCTGCGCATATCCGAAACGCCGGTCCCCGCCGGAAGCACGCCGAGATGATAGGTGAGATAGTGTTTCTCCTCCTCCGAGCCAAACGCCGTGATGCGCGTCGCTTCGAATATTCCCGGAGACGCCGCTGCCAGTTGCGCCGTCGCGCGCTCAATCGTCCAACCCGGCTTCAGCCGCCCCATCACAGAAAGCCACCACTCATGCGGCACATCCAGCCGCGCATACTCGCCGCGAATCAAGGGATCGGCACAAATCGGCACCGCCAAATCAAATTGCTTGCCCACCTCGAGTCCATAAAAACTCGCCGGGGTGACCCCGATGATTTCAAACGGATGATGCTCGATCGTCATCTTCCGCCCGATCGCCGATGCCTCGCCGCCATACTCGCGCTGCCAGAATGCATTGCTTAGTACCACTCCAGGCGAACCGCATCCATGCTGATCGTCTTCCGCGGTGAACAATCGCCCCAACTCAGGTTGCACTCCGAGCACGGGGAAAAAACCTCCACTCACGTAAAGGCCGTCGACGTTATGCGTCTCTCCACTAGGCGCAATATTGAAACGATCCTCGCTCCACGCAAACATGCCCGAGAACCCTTGCTGCTGCGCGCGAATCTGCTCCCACTGCGGATTCGTCAGGTTGGCGTGCGGTGCCGTAAAATCTCCCGTCCGCCCATGCGGCTGAATAATGCGAACCTCCGCTAACTGCTCGGGATGCTGAAGCGGAAGCGCCGTCAGGCGTATGGAATCGAGCAACTGAAAGATCGTAGTATTTGCCCCGATGCCCAGCGTCAGGGAAAGAATGGCAATCGTCGCAAAGCCAGGATTCAACCGCAGCAGCCGAATGCCGTAGAGAATGTCCTGGCACAGATCTGCGAGTAGATGGTTGTGCGACGTTGCCCCCGCCGCAATCGGCTCGCGATACTCCGACTCGCGTCTCCGTAGCGCCTCCGTCAATTCACGCGCGCTCCACTCCTCGAGCGCCGTGCGCTGCGCTTGCCCCGGCTCCGCGCCGCCCGCCACCAGTTCGTTATAACGATCCTGCAAGTGCTGTGCGATTTCGTCGGCCAGTTCATTCTCTCGCATCGGATCAAGCTTCAATGTAGCCAGCCGCTGGCGAACTTCTTCCTTCCACTCAAGCATGTTCCACCCCTGCGATGCGGCTGATCGCCGCCGCAAACGCGACCCACGTCCCGCGCTGCGATTGCAAAACTTTCTTGCCTTCCGCCGTAAGCCGGTAATACCGCCGCCGCCGCTGCCCCGCCTTTTCCACCCACCGCCCCGCGATCCACCCCCGATCTTCGAGCCGATACAGCAGTGGATAAAGCGACGCCACATTAAAGCGAAGAATGCCGGCCGACCGCGTCTCGATCAGTTTGCCGATTTCATAACCGTGGCGCGGTCGATCTTCCACCATCGAAAGGATGAGCAACTCCGCGCTGCCCTTTTTCAGTTCACGGTCCAGCTTACGCGCAGCGATATGTCGCATAAGCATATATAGCTATAAGGCACCTGAAATGTCAAAACGAAATCTTTCGCAAGATGGCCTTTCTGCTTTTCCGGGTGGCGCAGCGGTTCACCGCTGGCAGAAGAATATTTCTATCTGTTTGGATTGGACGCAGTTGCCA
Organism: uncultured Acidobacteriaceae bacterium; assembly: GCA_963822025.1. Lineage (GTDB taxonomy): Bacteria > Acidobacteriota > Terriglobia > Terriglobales > Acidobacteriaceae > Acidiflorens. Next base: position 1,052,142 of record CAWGFW010000008.1, read on the forward strand.
TTCGCGGTGCGCAAGTCGACCCGAATCCGATTACGGCAAAGGCTGCAGCGTCGCGTTCCCCAAGAAAGGATTATCAAATTCCGTGCGATCGCCCGCTTTCTTCCCAGCCACCGGCAGCAGCCTCGCCGAAAGCGGTTTGTGCAGTCTCACCGCCATCGTGGCCATGTCGCCAATCATCTTTTCCAGTTGCTCCTGCGTAACATCGCCAGGCAATGGAATCGTGTCCAGCCCCGTACCGCAAATCGCCGAATACGCCAGCATGTCATCCACATTCAGCCTGCCCTCGCTCCACCTCTGCGCCAAAACGCTGTCCTCCAGAATCGGCAACATCAACCCGGAGTAACCCGCGTGTTGCACCGGCAGACCGCGCAGAACGCCCGTGATTGTCGCGACCGCATTCATCGTTCCACTCGAGCCGAAACGCGCATGAGTCAGATTCTCGATCGCCGCGCCAATCGAAACGTCTTTCATCGGAGCTGGAGAAAGATCCAGCCCCATATACTTCCATCCCGTCTTGCTTTCTATCTGCCGCGCGATTTCCTCGACTTTGCGCGCATGAGCCCCCAGCGCACTTTCCAGCGCCTTCCCCGCAGCTCTAGCGTCGGAAGCCGAAGCAAACGCCGCCGCAACCACATTCGCCGATTGCAGTCCTACCGCAAATTCTCCCCCTCCATCGTCGTGATGCGATCCCGGGAAAAATGGCGCGTGCGCCGGCAGCATCGCCGTCGCCGCAAAATTAAAATTCCCCCGGCTGTGCTCCGTGTGCTCCTCAAGATATTTCATCACCCGAGCGGCAGCTCGCACCGCCTCCCACCGAATTCCATCTTCACCCGCCACGATAATGCTGCCGTTCAGCGCGGCCGCAGTGCTCAAGATTTCGGCCAGCAATTCAGCCAAATCACTGTCGTCGCCCGCCGCCTGCATCGCCGGCCCAATCGACGCCACAAAATTTTCCTTGCGAGCCAACGCGTCATAATCGCGAAAGAAAGCCAGCGCCTGTTCCTTCGAAAGCCCGCGCACATATTCCGGAAAGGGCTGCGTCGTGATACGAATCGTCTGCACGTCATAGCCAGCCTGCTCAAACGCAGCCTTCGCTTCCCGCAACTTCACCAGCGTTTCAGCAATCTGCTCCCGATAACGGCTGCGATCCAACTGTATGAACGCAGTCACCGTCCTAACCTTAGGTGCCCCCGCAGGCGTTTGAGCCAGCGCCGTAGCCGCGACCAAAATCATCAGCAGCACAACCGAGAGCCTCGTGCGCAAGTCGTTTCCTCCTCTTTATGTTTTGCACCCGTCCAACTATTCCGCTTGAACGTCCTGCGAAATCTCCGACACCGTCACCGGAGGAATATCGCTCTCCTGCAATTTCTGATTAAGCTCGCGCAGTCTAGTCTGCTTAAATTTCTCCCAAGCCGCGATTCCCACTTTCGCGTGCTCGCTCGACTCCCTGTAAACGTCGATCGCCTGCGCAGGCACCTCCCGATCTCCACTCTCCACCGCGCGCAGCGCCGAAGCCAGCCCGGTGAACGCATCCTGCAACCCGTCCGGCTCCCAGGGAACACTTCCCTTGTTACTAACAATCTTTGAAATTTCCGCGAGTGCCTCCGCCACGGCCGATGAGAGCACCGCGTTCTCTCCACCTATTTTCTGCTGAACGCCCGTCAGCTCTTTCCGCACCGAACTAATCTCGCCCAGCGCCCGGCGCGCCGCCCGCGCTTCCGCGAACATCTTCAGCCCCAGCTCCAATTGTCGCTGTAATGTCGCTGGAGTCGCCGTACACCGCGGATCCATAACCACCTTCAGTGTCTGATTCTGCACCCGCCCATCCACCGTCAACCGCACCTGATAACTCCCCGGCACCACCTTTGGCCCGCTAGGATTGCGGTTCTCATAATCTTCGTCTGCATTTGCATCCGCATTCCCCCACGACAGATTCCAAACAAAGCGATGCATCCCCGGCGTTTTCTCCAACACCTCCGGCTTCGGAAGCCAGCGCTCGGCGATCGGCAGCGCCGGCCGCGAATGCTTCGCATCCGATTTCACATCTGACGAATACTTGCTCACAAGCTTCTGTTGCCCATCAAAAATTTCCAGCGTCACCTTGTCAGCCGCCGCCTTCAGAAAATAATCGACCATCGCTCCACTCGGAGGATTCTCCGCCGTAGGCTCCTCCGGAGGCAGCGGCGTCCCCGAGAAAAAATCGTTGTCAATGCGAACCGCTTTCGCCGGACGATAAAACCAAACTCCATTTGTCTTCCGAGCGTCCGCCTCCTGCCGCAGCGGCGCAATGTTGTCCAAAATCCAAAACGACCGCCCATGCGTAGCCACTGCCAAATCGTCCCCGTGAATCGTAAGGTCGCGCATCGAACTCATCGGCAGATTCAGCTGCAGCGATTGCCAGTGATCGCCATCATCAAACGACACATAAACTCCCAGCTCCGTCCCGGCAAAAAGCAGTCCCTTCTTCTCCGTATCCTCGCGAATCGCGCGCAAAAAAGCGTGCCCTGAAATTCCCTCCGTAATCGCCTGCCAGGTCGCGCCATAATCCCGCGTCCGATAAAGATAAGGAGCCTGATCATCCAGCCGGCTGCGGTCGATCGCCGCATAAGCGACTGCCGGATCAAAATGCGAAGCCTCAATCAACGAAATCTTGCTCCACGATGTCAGCCCACGCGGAGTAACATCCTTCCAGCTTTTCCCGCCATCGCGCGTAATATGAATCAGTCCCGTATCGCTCCCCGCCCAAATTAAATTTCGATTGAGCTTCGAAGGTGCAATCGTAAACACCACGCCATACCCGCGTTCCTTAGCATTCTCCACCGTCGGCGGTCCTTCAATCTTTTCTTGCGACGACGCCGCCCCAGCTGATGTTGCGCCCGTAAGATCCGGACTGATCGTAAGCCAATGCAGCCCGCCATCCACCGTCTTCATCACATACTGCGTCCCCAGATACATCGTCGTCTTGTCAGCCGGCGATAGCACCAGCACCGGCGTCCACGGATCTCTATATTTGTGCAGATTAATTTCCGTGCCAAACGTCGGCATCGGCCACGGGCTGACATTTTGGCTGAATCCAGTCTTCTTGTTAAATCGCGAAACGCCCCCGTAAGTCTCACTCAAATAAATAATGTTCGGGTCCCGCGGATCAGGCACCATATACCCGCTCTCACTCCCACCCGCCGGAAACCAATCCCGAGCCGTGATCTGCCCATGATCCGTGCGGCTCGGCACCGCGGCGCTCCCACTATCCTGCTGCGCCCCATAAACAACATAAGGAAACTGATTATCCGTGATCACGTGATAAAGCTGCGCTGTAGGCTGGTTGTACCAGGTGCTCCAGGTCTGCCCGCGATCGAGACTGACGCTAGTCCCCTGATCCGTCCCCAGCACCATGCTCGAAGAATTCTTCGGATCAACCCAAATCTGATGATAGTCATCCCCACCCGGCGCGCCGCGCACAATCGATATCGTCTTCCCACCATCCTCCGACCGGTAGAGCGCGACATTCGGCACATAGAAAACATCAGCATTTTTAGGATCAATCGTGATCCCGTTGAAATACCACGCGCGACTGGTAAGCCGCGAGTCCGCGTTCTCTAAAATCCAACTGTCGCCGCCATCGTCCGACCGATACAGCCCAGCCTTCTTCGCCTCAATCAGCGCATACACGCGCTTCCCGTCCGGAGCGACATCCACTCCAATTCGTCCCCAATCGCCGTCCGGCAATCCATTCCCCTTAAGCTGGGTCGAATTAAGCTGGGTTGAATTAAGTTGGACCCAACTCTTCCCCGCATCCACAGATCGAAACAGCCCGCCCCCCGGCCCATCTATCGGAGCGTAAGTGCTCCACGGCGGACGATGCGTATGCCACGTTCCCGCAAACAACATCTGCGGATTCCCCGCGCAAATCGCCAAATCCGAAATACCAATCTCGCTTCCCGCGTCGAGCACCTTATCCCAATGCGCTCCACCATCCACCGACTTATAAACTCCGCGCTCTTCATTCGGCCCATAAGCGTGCCCCAAGGCCCCAACATAAACAACATTCGAATCCCGCGGATCCACCACAATCCGGCTAATCTGCCGCGTGTCCTCTAATCCAATATACGTCCACGTCGTCCCACCGTCAGTGGATTTATAAACGCCGATGCCCGAAGACAGATTCGAACGAATATCCGACTCACCCGTCCCAACATAAATCGTCTTAGCGTCAGAAGGCGCAACCGCAATCGCCCCGATCGATCCCACCGGCTCCCCATCAAAGATCGGAGTCCAAACCGTCCCCGCATCCGTAGTCTTCCAGACGCCCCCATTGACCCCGCCAAAATAAAAAGTAGTAGAGTCGCCCGCCACGCCCGCGACAGCAGCCGCTCTTCCCCCGCGAAACGGCCCAATCAGCCGCCATTTCAGCCCATTGAAAAGTTCCGCCGGAACCTGCCCTATAGCCGACCCGGCCAACAGAAAAACAAAAAAGAATGCAACGATACGACGATGAAAAGACAGCCCGCGTTTATGCAAAGTAACCCCTCGCTGAATCTTCAATTCTTCAAAAGTCAATCTTGGATAGCCAGTCTACTGGAAGATAGCGATTACGATTAGATTGTCATAACAAAAAGTTTGTCATCCTGAGCGAAGCGAAGGACCTGCTGTTGCCGGCGTCACCTCGATGCCAGATCCCCTTCACTCTGCCTCATTCCTCCCTCGCCAACAGCCGATTTCCCCCCACCTTAACTTCTGGTACTCTGCAATATCTATGCGCTACCAGATTATTTTTCTCCTAGTCGCAGTCAGCTCCTTCTTCGCCCAATCCGCCAAACCCGTAGCCGATCGCGTCGCCGCCCAGAACGCCCTCTTCGACGAGCAATACGAAACCGATCTCCGAAATTTTCCCGAGCGTGCCACCGCCTTCGGTGACTATCGCTACAACGACAAGCTAGCCGACTACTCCCTAGAAGCCATCGCCCAGCGCCACAAAGCAGATGAATCGTTCCTGGCGCGCCTCAAAGCCATCTCCACCACCGGCTTCTCCGATCAGGATCAGCTCTCGCATGACTTGCTCGTTCGCGTCCTCCAGCAGCGCATCACCGACTACGATCTCAAAGAATATGAAATGCCAATCAACCAGCAAGGCGGAATTCATACCGGTTTAGCCGATCTGCCGCTCTCCGTTCCGCTCGACTCGGTCAAGCACTACGAAGACTACATCGCCCGCCTCCACCAGGTTCCGCGCGTTCTCAGCCAGGTCACCGAAGTCCTCCGCGCCGGCATGAAAGACAAACTCATGCCCGTCCGCTTTCTCGCCGAGAAACTTCCCGTACAATGCCAGGGCATCATCGACGCCGACCCTTTCCTCCAGCCCACAAAAAAATATCCTGCCGACATCTCAGCCCAGGATCAGCAGCGCCTCACTCAACAGATTACCGACACTATTAATACCAACGTCATTCCCGCGTACAAGACCTTCGCTGATTTTCTCCGCACCGTTTACGCTCCCGAAGGCCGCACCACTCTCTCTATCACTTCTCTGCCCGACGGCCAGCGCCGCTACGAAAACGATATCTACGCCCGCACCACCACCCACATGACGCCCGACGAGATTCATCAACTCGGCCTCCGCGAAATGGATCGCATTCAAGCCGAGATGCTGTTGATCGCCAAAAAAGAAGGCTTCCCCGACCTGGCCTCTTTCCGCGCCTCGCTCAAAACTAATCCCAAATACATTCCGACCTCGGCCGAGCAAATCCTTGACGATTTCCGCCACTACATCGGTCAGATGGAGCCAAAGCTCCCCGAACTCTTCACGCTCCTCCCGAAGTCGCCCGTAACCGTCGAAGCTATTCCCGCCTTCCAATCCGCCGCCGCGACGCACTATGTCACCGGCACGCCTGACGGCAAGCGGCCTGGCCGAGTAGTCGTCGCCACTTCCGACTTCGCGCATCGGTCGCTCGTTGACGATGAAGCCGTCGCCTACCACGAAGGTGTCCCCGGCCATCACATGCAGCTCTCCGTCCAGCAGCAACTCACGGGATTGCCCAAATTCCGCCTCCATGGCCTGGGCTTCAACGCCTACATCGAAGGCTGGGCGCTCTACGCCGAAGGACTCGGCAAAGAAGTTGGCTTCTACCAGGATCCCGTTTCCGACTACGGCCGTCTCTCCTCCGAACTTTTCCGCGCCGTCCGTCTCGTCGTCGACACCGGCATCCACTCCAAAGGATGGTCCCGCGATCAAGTCGTGGACTTTATGCGCAAGTCAGGAGCAGTCGATGAGCCCACCATCCAGGCCGAAACCGATCGCTACATCTCCTGGCCTGCCCAAGCCCTGAGTTACAAGATTGGCCAGCTCAAGTTCCGCGAGCTCCGCGAGCGCGCCAAGAAAGAATTAGGCCCGAAGTTCGACATCCGCACCTTCCACGACGAGATGCTAGACGGAGGAACCCTCCCGCTAGACCTCCTGGAAGCGCGCACCAACAAATGGATCGCCGAACAAAAAGCAAAGTGACGCGCGCGGCAGCGCGGCTATGAATTCCCCGGGCGATCTCACCAAAGACCGGGCTGCAAACGCGATGGGACGCCGAGAATTCCTCCGAGCCGCCGCTGCCGCCGTGTCTTCGAGATATTTGCGAGCTCAGAGCAGCAATCCCCGCTCTGTTCCCACGCGCAATCCGGCCGCAGGCGCCACCCGCGCACTCGGTTATGAATGCCGCTTTTCAATTAACGGCCCACCCCGAAATCGCCCAGATTCTAGGTAAATGATTACCAAACTGGATGGAGTAATCGACGCCACGACGCATCAACGCTGGGTATCGGGCACGTCCCATTCCAACTGTCTTCTCGAAGAAGTTTACGATCTCGAATGTCGGGAGTGTAATGTCAGTTATTCGCGCTCTTCTTCCCTTTACTTCAGATCGGCGCCAGGTTCGAGGTTATAAAAGTAGTAGAAACGTAGCCCGAGAAGTTTGCCGGGAAATTCTTTGGGCAGCGGTGGGAATGGAGCGGACATTGTGATGCTGCCCCACGCGGCTCGGTCGAGCCCCACGTCGTTGGACGATACGTCCCTCGCCATGGCACTAACCGTCCCGTCCTTCAGGATGACGAATTCAATCGCCACCTTGCCCTGCTTCAAAATCGGGGGATACACCGATGGCGGCATCAGGGTATACCAGTTCTGGCGCACCCTTTGCGTAATCTGCGTCAGATAAGGCCCGAAATCCACGCCCATCGTGTCAGTGAGAATTTCCGCCTGATCCATTGCCTTGGCGCCGCTGCGACCCTGGCTCAGCCCATAGTCTCCAGCAACGCCTCCACCTATACGTCCCCGGTTTTCCGCCGCCGCCCGCTCCGCCTGCTCGATCGCCGAGCCCGCCGTCAGTGGAGTATTAAAATTCGGCATCGGCCGATTCTGTGGAGGCGTTTGCAGCCGCGCTGTCTGATCGTTCTGCGGCGGCGTGAAACCCGAACTCTGCTGTGGCGGCATTTGCGGACTTGGCGCCGGTTGGTTCTGCGCCACCTGATTCTGCGGAGGCTGGCCTTGCGTCGGCGGCTGCGGCAGGTTCGCACCCGGCTGCCCCGGATGCCGGCTTTGCAACAACTTCTTCAAATCTTCGCGATTGATCTGCGGCGCTTTGCTCGTCGCGATACGGTCCTTATCCGAAATCACCTTCGCGTCGGGGCGCCGCGTCAGCTTCTGCGCGTCCGGAGGCAACTCGAGAAACGTCGCGTCTTTCGACTTGTCGTTCGCCGTAATCGCCAGATCGACCCGCCGATGCGGCAATAGGTCCATCAACTTCGGCAAATTCCACAACAGAATAATTACGAACAAGTGCAGAATGACGGACAGCCAAAGCGCCTCGCGCTTGCGCGCCCGCGAAAGATCGTCCTGCAACTGAATGAGCAAATGCGGAACATCGTCAGGATTAAAGCCGCGGTAAGCCGACTCCCAATGTTGCGCCTCAAACAGATCGCGCTGCTCGGCCACAGTCGAGCCATCGCCGGACGAAGAATTTCCCGCCGATGAACTACCGGACAACGCTTCGCGAGACTGTGGATCCCGGGACGGAATTTGGGTAACTGGCATCAGGCAGAACTACAAGCTTAGAGACACGCGCAGACTCCGTGGTTGCGTAACGTGCTAAGAAGCATTCGACAAATTTCCCTTGGCGAAGTTCTCCCAATAACTTTCTCGCGAGGTTATTGCGCGACCTAATCGTAAAGTTACGTAAATTATGGAGTCGCCACCACTGTTTCCTATTGTCGCATTTTTTCTGCCCAGTAAGTGAGTACCTGAGTAATAGCGGCCCACCGAAAGACGCGCCCCGCACGCCGTAATCACCCATCCGCCACAATCACGTAGGGACGGCCGCCCTCGACCGTCCAGCCGAGCGAAGCTCGGCACTGGCCAGCACCGCCGACAACCGTTCCCCACAGCCATTTAAGGAGAACCTCATTCGTCCCGCACGATTCTCATCACCCTTATAATGTCCAAAGAGCCTTGGTTATGTTCCGCCGAACAAATCCTAGTCGCAACATAAACGCCGATCTCGTCGATCGCCGCGCACATCGCCTGCTGAATCCGATTTCCTCAATCGACGCCTTTCTTCTCACTGCCGTCCTTCTGATCGCCGGTCCAGTCCTGGCCCAGCGCGGCGGCGGAGCGCACGTTAACCAGCCCGTCGTCTGCGTCTACGATTGCCCCGCGATCGAAACACTGAACACCGAAGACACGCTCAAGAATTTTCGCCGCTCCATGGCCATGCAAGCCACCACCGATCAGCGCGCCGCCTTTGCCAAAATCTCGCAATATGCCGAGGCCGCCAGTGATCAGATCCAGGCCTTTCGCAAGTCTCTTCAACCCGGCATCCCGCTCTCCGAGCGCGCCTCCACTCTCGATCAAGCCATAGAAAAAACGCGCGCCAGCAACCAGAATTTTCTCTCCTCTTTTTCTCCCGCGCAAAAGTCCGGCCTCCAAGAGTTCGCCCGCAAGCTCGCCAAAGCCGATTTCGATCTCGACCGGCAAGTCAAAGCGCTCGATCAACTCCTCCCCAATGCCAAGCCCGACAGCGAACCGCTCACCAACGCCATCGCCGCGCTCGATAAAGCGCTCGCCAGTTTTCAAAGCGAACAACTCGCCCTGGGCAGAGAAATGAGCATCCTCTTTGACGCAGCCGGCGAAGATGTCACCTTCAGTCTTCCTGCTATCACCAACTCGATCAGCGTCGATGGCGAGGATATCGCGATCTCCACATCGGGAGCTGTTCTCCAGCGGTCCCCTGCAAATCTTCCCGGAACTTCCGCCGCAACTGCCCCCGCCGAAAACAGTCGCCATATTTTCGGCCTCAAGTTTGTCGCCGATCTCTCCGACGTGCAGCAAAATATCACCGCCATTCTGCGCGCCGCGCTCAACCGCGCGCCCCGCTGCGGCGAGCGCATCGAGATCCAACAAGCCTCGCTCAACCCGCTCGCGCCCGCTTCGAGTCTTGTTGTAGCCGATCTGCACTTCGAGCGCTGGGTCTGTCCCGCTACGACTCGCGGAAACGTCGGCTTGCAGAACCCCACCGAAGTCGCCGCCGGCAACGCCACCTTCGAAGTCAAACTCACTCCATCGCTTGACGCAGCGCAATTAAACCTTGCCTCCGAAATCACCCGCGTCGAAGCTGACGGCATGATCCGCGACGCGCTCCGCTCCGGCGATCTCGGAATCGCCCTGCGCGACCAAATCGCCGCCTCGCTCCTCGCCGTGTTGCAAAAGTCCGCAGACATCAAGAGCGCGCTCCCGCCAGTAGCGCAGCAACCGACCGTCTTAAAAAACGCGGGATTCCAGGATGCCGGTGCCGATCAACTAAACCTGGTTCTCGACGGCCAACTGCAATTCTCTGACGAGCAAACCAAACAATTCGCCGCCCAATTAAAGCAGCGCCTCTCCGCGCAGGGAACTGCTGCGCCCTGAGCGGACAGAGAAAGATCACGAAGCATATCGCATTCAGGTTTTTACTCCGCAGTCGATTTCTCCGTGACTCCGTGCCTCCGTGGTGAAAAACGATTCGCCGAGCTGCCATTCCACCCCGTTGTTCTCGTTCAGAATGATGCGTGACACTCTCAAGTAGAGTGTTTCGATGCAAGCCAAGTGGGGTAAGCCGGCCCGATCAGCGCGCTTAGCGACGATGGGGGTGGAACTGAGTCGGACGGCACAGGTCCGCCTGCGCTGGATGGATTTCTATCGCAAGAACAAGAACGTGGCCCTGACCTGCCGACATTTCGGGATCTCCCGCCAGACCTTCTACCGCTGGCTTAAGCGCTATGAGCCCCTGGATTTGACGACGCTGGAAGAGCGCAGTCATTGTCCACGGCGACGACGCCAGCCGACTTGGTCTTTTCCCTTAGCAGAAAAGGTTTTGCTTTTGCGGTTGCAGTTTCCGCGTTGGGGCAAAGATAAGCTGGCGGTTCTGCTGCGCCGCCAGAAGGTTTCGATTTCAGTTTCCATGGTGGGCCGCATTCTCACTCGGCTTCAGCAGCAGGGCCGACTGGTGGAACCGCCGCGCAGCGGAGTTCCCGGATCGCGTCGCGCTCTGCGGCCTCGTCCCTATGCTGTGCGAAAACCCAAGCAGTACGCGGCTTCGAAGCCAGGCGACCTGGTCGAAGTCGATAGCTTGGACGTCCGTCCCATCCCCGGTGTGGTCTTCAAACAGTTCACCGCGCGCGATGTGGTTTCCCGATGGGACGTGATTCAAGCTCATCCCCGTGCCACCGCCCAGACCGCCGCGCAGTTTCTCGACACCTTGCAGCACCGCATGCCCTTTCCCATTCGCGCCGTCCAGGTCGATGGCGGCTCGGAGTTTGCCGCCGAGTTCGAACAGGCCTGCCAGCGGCGCGGCCTCCATCTATTCGTCTTGCCGCCACGTTCTCCCAAACTTAATGGCGCCGTTGAACGCGCCAACCGCACCCACACCGAGGAGTTCTATCAGGTCACCGCCTGCTCGCTGGAAATGAAAAAACTCAATCGCGAACTGCGCCATTGGGAAAAAATCTACAACACCGTCCGCCCCCACCAGGCTCTCGGTTACTTAACCCCTCTTCAGTTCCTCCGCCAAACCTCATCCCAGCGAAAGGAATGAAAGTGTCACCCATCTACTGGACGAGTACACCCGTTTGTCTTTTCCCTGGCGGGAGCGTATAGTCATAAACGTACTGTTGTGTCGTAGTGCGAGGATTGTCGGAGCACACCAGTGGGCGCAAGCCCACTTTTTCGTTGGAGCCGACTCCGCATCACGGCGAGCTGCAAATTGCTGAAAACATGGCTTTTGATTTCGATAAGATCCGGCAGATCGCCGAGCGCGTAGCAAGCTCGAGTGGGCTGGAAGTAGTCGATGTCGAGGTCGCCGGCGCGGGCAAGCATCGCATGTTGCGCGTCTTTATCGACCGTCCCGGAGCGGCGCCAACGCCCGGCCGTCCCGATGGAGTCACGCACGAAGATTGCTCGCAGTTCAGCCGCGAGTTCGGCACCATCGTCGACGTTGAAGATGTGTTGCCGGGCGGATCGTACGTGTTGGAGGTTTCGTCTCCGGGCCTCGATCGCAAGCTGACCAAGGCCGCGGATTTCGAGCGCTTCCGCGGACAGCGCGTAAAGCTGACGACGCGCGAGCCGGTGAACAACAACCGGCACTTTGAAGGCAAGCTCGAAAGTTTTGAAAACGCCAAGCTGCTGCTCGACCTAAGCGCGGCGCGCAAAAAGAAGATGCGCCCCAAAGAAGGCGAGTCCCAAAAAGTAGAAATCGAACTGAAGAACATAGAGAAGGCGAATTTAGTACCAGAAATTTAAGAGGCGAGGTCATAGGCAGAATTAGGTGTAAGGTTTCCAAGGATTTTACTTTCCCTGGTTTCAGCCTTTCCTGACACCTGTCGCCTAAGGCCAGTCACCTGGACTTTTTATGGCAAGTGAGCTCTACAACATCATCGAAGGCGTCAGCCGCGAAAAGGGAATCGATCCCCAGATTGTAGTCAGCGCCGTAGAGGACGCCATCGTCGTCGCCACGCGCAAGTACTACAAGACGCAGGAAAACCTGCGCGCCGTCCTCGATAAAGACAGCGGCAAGATCAACGCTTACGCGGTGAAGTCGATCGTCGAAAATCCGGAGCAGGTCGAAGATCCCAATCTTCAAGTCACCGTCGATCAGGCTCGTAAGCTCGATCCGAGCGCCGAAGCCGGCGGAGAACTGCTCATCCCCAAAGCGACCGAAGGCATCCTCGGCCGCATCGCCGCGCAACTTGCCAAGCAAGTCATTTTTCAAAAAGTGCGCGAAGCCGAGCGCGACACCGTCTACAACGAATACATCGGCCACGTAAACGAAATCGTCAACGCGACTGTCAAACGCCTCGAGGGCCCCGAACGTCATTCTCGATATCGGCAAAGCCGAAGCTCGCATGGGCCGCAAAGAGCAATCGCGCCTCGAATCCTTCGCCGTAGGCGAGCGCATTCGCGTCGTCATCGTGCGCGTAGAAAAAGCAACCAAGGGCCCCGGTGTAATCGCCTCGCGCTCCGCGCCCGAATTAGTCCAGCATCTGTTCCAAACCGAAGTGCCGGAAATTTACGACGGCACCGTCGTCATCCGCGCCATCGCCCGCGAAGCTGGAGAGCGCACCAAGATCGCTGTCATGTCGAAAGACAAAGACGTCGACGCTGTCGGCGCCTGCGTAGGCATGAAGGGCATGCGTGTGCAGTCGATCATCCGCGAATTGCGCGGAGAAAAAATCGACATCATCGAGTATCACGAGGATCCCGTTTCCTTTGCCGAGAAAGCTCTCCAGCCCGCGAAGGTCAGCCGCGTAACCGTAGTCGACGCCGCCGACAAGCATCTCGAAGTCGTCGTCGACGACACGCAACTCTCGCTCGCCATCGGCAAGAAGGGGCAGAACGTCCGCCTGGCGGCTAAACTCCTCGGCTGGAAGATCGACATCAAGAGCGAAGAAGAAAAGCGCCAGGAAGTCGAACAACAGATGTCGGCGCTGGTCACGCAAACCGTCACTCCGCTCGAAATCGTCACTGGACTCGGCGAAGGCCTCGTCGAAAAACTGAAAGCCGCCGGCGTCAACACTGTCGAATCGCTCGCCGACATGACCCCCGAGCAACTCGAAGCCATCGAAGGCATCGGCCCTAAAACGGTGGAAAAAATCAGCATCGCGGTCAATAATTACTTTGCCACTCTCGATGGCGGAGAAGCCGTAGCCGCCGAGGAAGGCGCAGCGGAAGCCGCGTCGTTCGCGGGAATTGCCGAGGAAGCGCTCCCGGAGAACGAAGCCCTGCCCGAGAATCCAGCCGAAGCAAGCGCGGTAGAAATTCCCGTTGACGAAGCTTCGATCGAAGAAGGCACCTTCGAAGCCGATACATTATCCGGCGACACAGAGGCAGGCGGCGAGGCCGCAAGCGAAGATAACGCCGAACTTTCTTCGGAGGAGTCGCCAGAAACATCTGCGGCCGAGGAAAGCGCCACAGAAGAAGTTCCGGAAGACAAGCAGAGCTAAAGCCCTGAGCGCGGCGATTTCGGACTTCGATCCGAACCGAACCCGCGAGGCTCGCCATCCGGAACTCCGAGCTGAGTAAGATCGTTGAGCGAGATAGTCGAGTAAAATTGTTAAGGGTGTCGGAAGCACGATCCACGAGGGTTAGACATGCGAACCTAGGCACGCGAGATTGGCAATAAGAAGAGGAAACGAGAGCGGATGAGTAAGATTCGAATCAATGATCTGGCCCGTGAGTTGGAAGTCAAGAGCAGGGAAATTCTTGACGTCCTCACCACGGTGGGCGTAACGGAGAAAAAAACGCACTCTAGTTCTCTGGAAGATTTCGAAGCCGACCTGGTGCGCAAACATCTTCGTGGCCGCTCCGATGCCTCTGCCGGTTCAGCCCGCTCTTCCTCGCGCTCCGGTCACGGCAGCGGCACCAGCGAAGACGAGATCAAGACCAAGATCGATCTCTCGCACATCTCGCAACCTGGAGACGTCCTCCGCGCCATCCAGCAGCGCAAGGCCGCCGTCGAACCACCCGCCCCGCGCCCTGTAGCCAAGCCGCCAGCATTCGAGACCAAGGTCGAATCGCCCACAGGTTCAGCGCCGCCCGCTGCACCTTCGGCACCGAAAGTGGTTCCGCCAAAGCCGCCGGCAGAAGCCGCCACGCCCGCACCCCCGCAATCGCCATCAACGCCAAGACTGGTCACTCCAGCTTCTGTGGCCGCCACCTATCGCCCGCCGTCGGTAGTAGTAATTCCGCCGAAGACTCCTCCGCCCGCCACGCCCGCCGCACCATCCGGGCTTACGTCCAGCGCCGCGCCGCCGATTGCCGTTCCGCCGCGAGCCACTCCTCCGTCCGCGTCCACCACTGCTGTGCCAGCGGCCCCAAGCGGAGTTACAAGTGGCGTCGGCTTGACGAGTAACGTCGCGAGCACATCGCCCAGCAACGTTACACAGATGCCAGCCGCACCGCCGAGGCCGGCCGCGCCGCCGCCGCCGCGCATGATCATGCCCCAGACCGGCCCGCGTCCCGTCTACAAAGCCCCGATACTGCCGCCGCCCAGTGCCGCCACGCCCGGAGCAACCTCACGTCCCGCGCCCGGACGCCCCGTGCCCGGCCAGCCAATTTTTCAGCGTACCGCCCGTCCGCCAGTTCCCGGCGGCGCACCCGGCGCACCGCGTCCGCCGCTTCGTCCCGGCGAACGCCGCCCCATGCATCCCACGCGCGTCGCGCCCGCAGGTTCGCGTCCCCTCGGAGTAGGCCCCGGTGGCGCGCTTCCGCCTCCTGGCCCATCGCGTCCCGGAGCTCGTCCCGGCGGTCCATCGCGCCGTCCCGGCCAGCGCTACGTTCCGCGAGGTGTGAAGGAAGGCCCGATGAAGGGCTACACTCCTCCGCCGCGCATGATTGTCAGTAATGAGCCCGCGCCCATCACGCGCAACATCACCATCACCGAAGGCATCTCGGTGAAAGATCTCGCCGAGAAACTCGGCATTCGCGCCAAAGATTTGATCGCGCGCCTCGTAGTCCGCGGTGTCTTCGCCACCATCAACCAAACCCTCGACGCCGAACTCGCCAGCGAAATGGCGCGCTTCTTCGGAGCCGATACCGAAGTCATCACCTTCGAAGAGCAAGCTGCCAAAGACACCACCGAAGCCACCGAGAGCAGCGAAGAAGGAGCCGAAGCCATTCCGCGTCCGCCCGTCGTCACCATCATGGGCCACGTCGATCACGGCAAAACCACGCTCCTCGATTCCATCCGCTCCACCAACGTCGCCGGCGGCGAAGCCGGAGGCATCACCCAGCACATCGGCGCCTACAAAGTTCGCATCACCGACACCGCGTCTCCCGCCTACGGACGCGAGATCGTCTTCCTCGATACGCCCGGCCACGAAGCCTTCACCCGCATGCGTTCCCGCGGAGCGAAAGCCACCGACATCGTCGTCCTCGTCACCGCCGCCGATGACGGCGTCATGCCGCAGACCGTCGAAGCCATCGATCACGCCCACGCCGCCGAAGTTCCCATCATCGTCGCCGTCAACAAAATCGATAAGCCGGGAGCGCTTCCCGAGCGCGTCAAAAAGCAGCTAGCCGATCGCGGTCTCGTCCCCGAAGAGTGGGGAGGCAAAACCGTGTTCGTCGATGTCTCCGCCAAGCAGAAAACCAATCTCAATCTGCTGATGGAAATGATTCTCCTAACCGCCGACCTGCAGGAATTGAAAGCCACTCCCGGACGCGCCGCCAGCGGCCTCGTGCTCGAAGCCAAACTAGATCGCGGCCGCGGCCCCGTCGGCACGATCCTGGTCCAGAATGGCACCCTCCGCGCCGGAGACAACTTCGTAGTCGGCAACGTCTACGGAAAAGTTCGCGCCATGTTCGACGATCGCGGCAAGGCGCTCAAAGAAGCGCCGCCTTCGACGCCAGTAGAAATCATCGGACTGGAAGGCCTGCCCCAAGCCGGCGATCAGTTCGTAGTCGTCACCGACCGCGAAAAAGCCCGCGACATTTCCGAATACCGCGAACAAAAAGCTCGCGAAGCCACGCTAGCCAAGAGTTCCCGAGTCTCGCTAGAAGGCCTGGCCGAACAATTAAAAACCGCGGGCATGAAAGAGCTGAACGTCATTCTGAAAGCCGACGTGCAGGGCTCTGTCGAAGTGCTCGGCGATCTACTAGGCCGCCTGTCGAACGAAAAAGTCCGTCTCAAACTTCTCCGCTCCGGCATTGGAGCCATCACCGAAACCGACGTGCTTCTCGCCTCCGCCTCGAACGCCATCATCATTGGCTTCAACGTGCGTCCCGAGCGCAAGGCGCAAGAACTGGCCGACCAGGAAAAAGTCGACATC
This sequence comes from uncultured Acidobacteriaceae bacterium, assembly GCA_963822025.1. Taxonomy (GTDB): domain Bacteria; phylum Acidobacteriota; class Terriglobia; order Terriglobales; family Acidobacteriaceae; genus Acidiflorens. The sequence continues at coordinate 1,068,480 of CAWGFW010000008.1, forward strand.
CGCCTGCACTCGATCATTTACGAGCTGCAAGACGAGATCAAGCGCGCCATGACCGGCCTGCTCGAACCGACCATCAAAGAAATTTATCAGGGACGCGCCGAAGTTCTCGAAACCTTCCGCATCCCCAAAGTCGGAACCATCGCCGGTTGCCGCGTAAGCGACGGCCTCATCAAGCGCGACTCCGAAGTCCGCCTGCTGCGCGACGACGTAGTCGTCTTCAAAGGCAAAGTAGCCTCGTTGCGCCGCTTCAAAGACGACGCCAGCCAAGTCACCAGCGGCATGGAGTGCGGCATCTCCATCCAAAACTACGGCGACATCAAAACTGGCGACGTGATCGAAGCCTTCGTAACCGAAAGAATAGCCGCCGAAGCCATTAAATAAACAAGCGTAGCCAGTGCTCACGTGGGGCCAGTTGCCCCACCGCAAGCCGAGCGCCAGCTGGGCCCCGCGCTGGCAATCTATCTCGGGAACCTATCTTCATAAATCGGCTTTGAGAGAGCAAATCCTCACACCTGTCGCGAAGCCTCCCGAGGGCAGGCTCTTTGTTTTCGCCCAGTCACTCACTCCACTTATCGCTCGGACCGCGCGCCGGATGACAACTCTGGAACTTCTTCGGGGGTATTGACCGCAGTGCTGAATGAGAGGAGAATTCCTTCGTTCTCGACTGCTGCGACGTTCCCCCCACCGGTGGCCGAGTCGGGCCAGTTCCTGTACATTCCCAGATTTGATGGAGATCCTATGAAGCGCGCCTGCTTCTTCTGCTTGATCTGCTGTTTGATTTCCAGTTTTGTATTTTCCCAGTCTAATGTTGTTTCCAAATCGGCCGATGCGTCGCAGGGCGATGCGAAGGCACACGCAGAAAAATCTCGACACGTTCCCACAGGTTCGGGAAATCCTCTTTTTCAACCAGCGGTGACGTACGCTTCGGGCGCGGGTGGCGGTTATTCGCTGGCGGTCGCGGATGTGAATGGCGATGGCAAGCCCGACCTCGTAGTGGCGAACGGCAGTGGCGGCAATGGCGAGGATGGATCGGTTGCGGTGCTGCTGGGGAATGGAGATGGAACTTTTCAACCGGCGGTGAGTTACGACACGGGCGGTGAGCAAACATTTTCGGTTGCGATCGCGGATTTGAACGGAGACGGCAAACCTGATCTGGTGGTGACGAATAGCCTGTCGAATAACATTGGAGTGTTGCTGGGCAATGGAGACGGAACCTTTCAGCCGGCGGTGACCTACAGTGTGAATCGTGGCATTGGGCACGAGTGTGGTGAACAGGGCGCCTATCCGGTGAACGCAACGGTTGGAGATTTGAATGGGGACGGCATACCGGACATAGTGGTGGACGACGAAGGATGCGGCAAGGTGAGCGTGTTGCTGGGCAGAGGCGACGGAACCTTCAGACCGCCGAGTGCTTTCGGTGGCGGCGGCAGCTGGGTAACGTTGGCGGACGTAGTTGGAAATGGGCCGCTCGATGCAATTGTCGCAGACGGCTTGGAGGTAAACGTGTTGCTGGGCACCGGCACCGGAAGGTTCATTCCGCCGCATCATCGATTCGGGCACATATTTTTGGGCGGTACGGGCACGGCTAGCTATGTGACGGTGGCGGATGTGAACGGGGACGGTATTCCGGATTTGGTGGTGAGCGGCAACTGCTCATATGGCTGTTCGCAGGGAATGGTGGGAGTGTTACTGGGCAAGGGCGGCTTTACTGGTTCTTTCCAAGAAACGGTGTGGTACGAGTCGGGAGCGAATAATCCGACCGCGGTGGCAGTGGCGGACGTGAACGGAGACGGCAAGCTCGATCTGGTGGTATCCAATTTCTGTTCTCCCAGCGGCTGTTCGGATCCTGGGGCGGGAAGCGTGGGTGTGTTGCTGGGTAATGGCGACGGTACGTTTCAGCCTGCATTGACTTTCGGCGCGGGCGGATATTGGGGCACCTTTTCGACGGCGGTGGCGGATGTAAATGGAGATGGCTGGCCGGACGTGTTGGTCGCGAACTTTGAGGGCTACAGCACGGGCGGGAGTTCAGCGGGCGTGTTGCTGAGCAACATCGGATCAATGGTGCCGACTAACATTTCGATCAGCACGTCGCCGAATCCATCGACCTACGGGCAGGGCATTACGGTTACGGCAGCGGTAAGCTCGGAATCAGGAACGCCGACGGGGTCGGTAATTTTCCTCCAGGGGCCGACGGTACTCGGCACGGCTACGCTGGTGAATGGGAGCGCGTCGCTGCCGGTATCAGGATTGCCGCCGGGCTCGCTTTCGATTGCTGCCGGGTATCAGGGCTCGGGTGACTTCGGGTACAGCACGACTGCATTGAATCAGGTTGTGTTGCCTGCACCCACGACGACGAAGTTGAGTTCTTCCGCAAATCCTTCGGTATCTGACAAGAAAGTGGTTCTGACGGCGACGGTTTCGTCGTCGGCTGGCACGCCTACGGGGAGTGTGACTTTTCGGGATAGCGGGACGGTGCTCGGTACGAAGCGGCTAAGCGGCGCCGGCACGAGTAGCCTAACAACGATCAAGTTGCCGACGGGTTCGAACGGCATCAGTGCCACTTATGGAGGCAGCACAGACTTTGGCAGCAGTAGTTCGCCGCCACTTACTCAAGTTGTGCTGGCCGCGACTACCGCGACGATCACGTCTTCGGCGAATCCGTCGACTTACGGAGAGGCGGTGACTCTTACGGCGGAGGTGAGTTCGAGTGAGGGTGCGCCTCCAAATGGAGAGAGCGTCTCGTTCATGAGCGGGAAGACGGTGTTGGGAACAGGGACATTGAGTGGGGGGTCGGCTAGCTTTACGACTTCGGCGCTGAAGGTGGGGACGCACTCGATCACAGCGGTGTATGGCGGAGACGCGACGTTTGCCGGGAGTAAGTCGGCAGCGGTGAGGCAGGTGGTTGAGAAGTGAGGGAGTGACGGGTAGATGGGGCGGCGGCGAGCGTTATGGCGGCTACGCCCACCCTCCGCAAAGTACGCGAAGAGGGTGGGGTACCCGGTCCTATTTTCTTATGACTCGCTCAGCTGGCTTTGGGCATGGGGCGGTCTGTATTGGAGAAGTCGGCTTTGGATTCGCCCGTGCTGGCTATATCCTGAGCACCGGTTTGTTCGAGGATTAGTTTGGCGCGCTTGGTCCAGTCGGAGCTGTCTGAGTGAACGCTAAGAAGGATGCCGCCTTCTTTGACGCGGCCTTCGTAGCGCTTGGCTTCGTATTCCGGGATGCCCATGCCGATGAGAGCCCCGGCAATGCCGCCGATAGCGCCGCCTACGCCGACTCCGGCGAGAGCGGCCATGATGGGACCGGCGGCGATGAAGGGACCGAGGCCGGGAATGGCCAGGGCTCCGATGCCGGCCAGCCAGCCGAGGCCGCCGCCTACTACGGCTCCGGTGGTGGCGCCGGTGGCAGTGCCTTCGGGAGCTTTGGTGCCTTTGCGCACGGCGAAATCCTTTGTGCCTACATTTTCAGGGAAGAGGACCGAGATGTCGGTGTTGCGAAATCCGGCTGCCTGGAGGGCGTCGACGGCTGATTCGACGCTGGAGTAGTTGGAGTAGAGTCCGAACACTGCTGTATTTTTTCCCGCCATGGTGAGTTCTCCTTTAATTTTAAGTTTCGAGTTTCGTTGCGTGGCTATTGTTGTGGTTTGATTTCCATCTGGTCGTTGATTTTGTCGTTGCCGCCGGCTATTTCGGCAGCTTTTGATTCAATCGATTGCTTTTCGTCTTCGGAACGGACGGGACCTTTTAGCGTGACCATTCCGTTCTGGGTAATGACTTTTACGTTGTGGCCATAGGTGGAAATCGATTTATCTTTCGCGATGGAACGGCGAATTTGTTGAGTAATGTCACGATCGGAGCGATTGGCTTTTTGCTGGTCGGCAGTGGCTTCGTCGGGACTGCGATCGCGCTGGTTCACGCGAGTGTTGTCGGGTTGAGTCTGCGAGTCTTGCGCTGTGGCAAAAGCGCAGCCGGATAGCAGGAAAGCTGCGACGAGCGCAGCTCTCGCGACATTTTGCAAAGCAATCCTCATTGAATGAATCCTCCTTCGAGTTGAATGCTTGATACTTTCTGGGAACTAGCGGCCGTCCGGACGAAGTGGCAGGGTGTTGCTTATTTTGGCTGGCCGGCGGCGACAAAGAATCGCCGCGTTTGATTGACTGATCTCAGTTGGTTGACAACTAATCTCCTGACACTAATCTCTCGATAATGTTTGCCATCTCCATATAAGACTAGGGGCGGCGATGGACACATACGGTAGAGCATGTATTTTCGCGCATGCGATCTGATTTGTGAGCGGGCGAGAAGTACCACTACTCTCAGGACAGCAAATTTTTTGGTATTGTCGCTGGACTGGCTTTTTGAAATGGGGCGATATGGGATTCATCAATGTGTTGTTTGGACGGCCACTGGCTTCTTCGGAGGATGAGGGCGAGCGAATCTCTCCCATGCAGGGCATCCCGACGTTTGGGCTCGATGCATTGAGTTCGGCCGCCTACGGGCCCGAAGCCGCGCTCACAATCTTGCTGCCATTGGGATTGATCGGAGTGCGATACATCGTGCCGCTGACGTTCGCGATCATTGTTTTGCTGATCATTGTTTATTTCAGTTACCGGCAGACGATTGCGGCGTATCCGAATGGCGGCGGGTCATACACGGTTGCGAAAGAAAACCTGGGAGAAGGCGCGGGGCTGGTGGCGGGCGCGGCTTTGATGATCGATTATCTGCTCAATGTTGCGGTGGGAATTTCGGCGGGAATCGGAGCCCTGGTTTCGGCCTTTCCTTCCTTGCAGCCGCACACTTTGGCATTGTGCCTGGCAGTGCTGGTTATATTGACGGTGGTCAATCTTCGCGGCGTAAAAGAGGCGGGATCCGCGTTCGAGGCTCCAACATATTTTTTCGTGGGAACGCTGGCGATCGTGATTCTGGTTGGCCTTTATAAAGTGATTGCTTCGGGAGGGCATCCGGCGGCAGTAGTTACTCTGGCGCAACCACAAACAGGACCAACGCCGACGGTGCAGTTGGTGGGAGCGTGGATTCTGGTGAAGGCGTTTGCCTCGGGATGCACCGCGTTGACGGGCGTAGAGGCGGTGAGCAACGGGGTGCAGGCGTTTCGCAAGCCGGTGGTGGAAGGGGCGCGGACTACGCTGACGGCGATTATCGCAATTCTGATTTTGTTGCTGGGCGGAATCGCGGTGCTGGTGAAGTACTACGATATTGCGGCGACGGATCCGGGGGCTCCCGGATATCAGAGCGTGTTGTCGTTGCTGACGGCGGCGGTGACAGGGAAAGGGATTTTTTACGATGTGACGATGTTCTCCGTGCTCCTGGTGCTGTGTTTGTCAGCGAATACCTCGTTCGCGGATTTTCCGCGGCTCTGCCGGATGATTGCGCGGGACGATTATTTGCCACACTCGCTGACGACGCGGGGACGGCGGCTGGTGTTTTCGCAGGGGATATGGGGGCTGGCGATATTGGCGGCGTTGCTGCTGGTTTTATTTGGCGGCGTGACGGACCGGTTGATTCCGTTGTTTGCGGTGGGAGCGTTTATGGCGTTCACGCTATCGCAGGCGGGGATGGTGGGACATTGGAAGAAGACCAAGGGATTTTGCGGGGCGATGGTGGTGAATGGATTTGGAGCGCTGGCCACGGGGCTGACGGTGATGGTGATTCTGGCGGCGAAGTTCGCGGCCGGCGCGTGGGTGGTGGTGCTGCTGCTGCCGGCGCTGCTGATTTTTATGGGGAGAATTAAGCGCCATTATGAGATGACGAATGAGGAGGTGGCGCTGAAGGGTGGGTTCGAGTTGAGCGTGGAAAATCTGGAGCCTCCGATAGTGCTGGTGCCGGTGGATCGGTGGAATGCGGCGACGGAGAAGGCGCTGCAGTTTGCGCTGGCGCTGTCTCCGGATGTGCGGGCGGTGCATGTGACGTGCGATGCGGACGACGATAAGGCGCCGTGGTCGGAAAAGCCGCCGGCGGGGGAGCGGGTGCCGAAGCTGGTGACGCTGGCGTCGCCGTATCGGCTGGTGGTGCATCCGATAGTGGATTATGTGTTGAAGGTGGAGAAGGAGAATCCGACGCGGACGGTGGCGGTGGTGATAGCGTCGATGGTGGAGCGGCACTGGTATCACTATTTTCTGCACAATCAGAGGGGGCAGATGCTGACGGCGCTGTTGCTGCTGGGCGGGGATGAGCGGATTAATATTATTAATGTGCCCTGGTATCTAAAAGCATAGGAAAAGCAAGAGACAGGAAAGGCATCGCAGGAAGAGCAAAGAGCAGAAAAGGCGACGACAATTGTTAGGCTTTGGTTTTTGCTTTTCCTGAGACTTTCGCTTTTCCTGACTTTTCTTTTCCTGCTTTTTGTTTTTTCTGACTCTTGCTTTTCCTCTTACCTCCCGCCGGTTACGTCCAGGATGGCGCCGGTTATGTAGCTGGCTTCTTTCGAGAGTAGCCATAGAATGGCTTCGGCTACTTCTTCGGGTTGACCGCCTCGCTTCATGGGGACTCCTGCTTTGACACGATCAACACGGTTGGGCTCGCCTCCCTGGGCGTGGAGTTCAGTGTAGATGTGGCCGGGGCGGACGGCGTTCACCCGGATATTTTCTTCCGCTACTTCCTTGGCTAGGCCCAGAGTCAGCGTGTCCATCGCACCTTTCGAGGCGGCGTAGTCGATATATTCATTGGCCGAGCCGATGCGAGAGGCTGCTGAGGAAACGTTGACGATGGCGCCGCCCAAGCCTCCGTAGCGCGTGGACATGCGGCGGACCGCTTCGCGGCAGCAGAGAAAAGCGCTGAAGACGTTGGTCGCGAAAACGCGCTGAAGGCGGGCGGCGTCGATGCCCTCGAGACGCGTTTGGCGTTCGACAATGCCGACGTTGTTGACGAGCGCGGTGATCGGGCCTAGCTGTGTGGTGGCGTCATTGAAGAGGCGAACTACTTCATCTTCTTTGCTAACGTCGGCCCGGAGAGAGATGGCCGTGCCCCCTTGCTGGCGGATGGCGGCTACAATCTTTTCGGCGGCGGCCTGGTGGCGGAAATAGTTGACACAGACATGGAATCCGCGAGCGGCGCCCAGTTGAGCAGTGGCGGCACCGATGCCGCGGCTGGCGCCGGTGATCAGGAGGACGGACGGAGTGGCGGTTGGCGCCTTCTCTTTAGGCATGGTGTTTGGCCTGCTTGCGACAATTGACACTTCCAACAACGATTCCATCACAGCAAACTGCGGGTCGCAATCCCTTGGCTAGCACTATTTAGCATAATGTCGGGGTATCCGGTTCTTATTATCCGGCCATATGGATCCGGCGATAGAGGCTTCGCTAGAACAGCTAATAGAGCAGCTAGCTGAAGGAGAAAGATATGGGGAAGCGTGCGTTGGTACTCGGCGCAGGCGGGCACGCCGCGACCGCATGGGAACTCGGGGTCATCACCGGCATGGCTGATGCCGGCCTCGACGGACGCGACGCCGACGTTATCGTAGGCACGTCAGCCGGAGCGCGGGTTGGTGTCCTAATCGCAGGCGATTCAACGCTGGACGATCTGTTCCAGCGGCAGGTCGATCCGCATCTGCAAACCAAGGAGTCTGCGCCGTCGCTCGACCTTACGAGGTGGCGCACCGATTTTATGCGCGTTAAGGAAGGCCCCGGCGACGCCACCGCCGTCCTCAAGCGCTTCGGTGCGCTCGCGCTACAAACGCCACTGGATTTGCAGGAGGCGCGACGGAACATGATCGCCGCGGCCCTACCGTCGCATACTTGGCCCGAGCGTCGGCTGCTGATCGTAGCGGTTGATGTGGAAACCGGCGAGCGGCGCGCATTCGATCGCACGAGTGGAGTCGACCTCGTCGACGCTGTGGCAGCCAGCGGTGCCGTGCCGGGAATCTGGCCGCCGGTCGCACTGCGCGGCCCCCGCTATATGGATGGCGGCGTCTATTCCATCGACAACGCAGATCTAGCGGTGGGGTGCGATCATGTGCTTATCCTGACATTGCCATCTCGTGTACCGCCGCTTTGCGTCCAATCGCTCGACATCGCGGTCGACCAGTTGAGTCGCGGCGGGGCGCACGTCGATGTCATCCATCCCAACGAAGCGTCACAAGCTGCGTTTGCGTCGGTGGGCGGGAATCTGCTCGACCCCTCGGTTCGCGAACCTGCGGCCCGCGCCGGACGCGAACAGGGACGCCGTACGGCTGCCGAGTTGTTAAAGAGAAAGCGTGATACTGTGCAGTGGCGGCAACGTCAGTGATTGTAATCGCCTTGGTTACGTTAGCTTGCTTGCCGGTCTTGTGAATATCGGCTAAGGCGAACCGTCCTCAGAACTCACACTCCGCAACGAGCTTCAAAAGGCGAAGAAGCGTTCCGCACTCCTCCGAGCTCATTTTCCGCCGGACACTCTCATCGGCGGTTACCCGAGCTTTGACTAGCCGTTCTCGGTACTTCCTTCCTTTGGCCGTCAGCTTGACTAAAATTGTTCTACCCGGTTTCGCCCGGTGCTCCGACACAAGTCCTTCGTTGGCCAGTAACTTGATCGCCCGGTGCACCACGGTCCGGTCGAGACCCAGCAGCATGGCGATCTGATTCGAATTCAGCGCCGTTTCCCCACGCAATGTCGACAGGATAAAGCCGCGTGTTGCCGAGCAGTGGGTTTTTTTCTCCAGTCTCTTTCCCACCGAGAAATACGCCGCTGCGATATGGGCGAGTACCGAGTTTTTCAGAATGTCATCGGGGATCTCTTTCCTAGGGAGGATGTTCATAGGATGGTCACCGTTGTATCAAGAGGTCTTCGCCACTGCGGTGGCTCACTGCGAGCACACGATTTCTTCCCGATCGCAATCACCATCACAATTTCGTGGTGCCGTCGGGACAACCCCAGATATTGAGAGAGCCTGCGGCCATCAAAGCCTTCCATTGGGCAAGTGTTCATTCCCAGCGCTTCGGCGGCAATCATCAGATTCTGGCAAGCCAACGATGTACTCTTCGTCGCCCATTTGAACAAGTCCTGCCGAGACAGCGGCGGCATCCCGATCACCTTCACTAGATTCAGCAGCCGAAAAAGGGCGCGCTTGATCGTAGCAAACGTTCCGAATGGCCCAGGCATGAACAGGATCCGGCCGATCTTTGCTTTCCGCTCGTAGTCGCGAATTTTTTCTTCGGTGAAGTTGCTCCTGTGCATCCACTCCAACTGAGCTTGCGTCGTGGTAGACAGCGACTCGAGGTCGGCGACGGCAACGACCAATGCTGAGGCGGTTTCCGCGGGCGTCTGCCCGAGGCACAGTTTCGCCACCGCGACCTTTTTTGCCGCGGACCGTACCCAATAGAACTTGTAAGGCTGGCTGTTAAAGCTCGAGGGAGCGTGGCGGGCTGCATTCAGAATTTGCTCACGCAGCCCCTCGGAAATTTCTACTGGTTCAAAGATCTTAACCGCTCGTCTTTGGAAGATCGCGCCCAGGGTCTCGTTCATGGCTCGCACCTCCATGTTGCTATTACAACATATTTATGTTGCTATCGCAACATGAAACACTGGCAGCCAACCGAAGCAATCTATCAGGTGGCGATAAATCTCGATTTCACTCATTGGCTCAGACCGACCAATTCTCAATACGTGAAATCGCCTTGATATTGTCTAGAACCACTGCTCAACCGGGCCACTGCCAAACGCCGTTGTCCCGTTCTTGTCTAGGGCTGTCCAAGCCTGCGATTCCACCGGTTGGCGTGCCGCCGGGATGAGATTCTCCAGGAAATAAGCAAAGCGTGGCGAGCCCGCCGTTTACCAACAATGAGAGGCGTGGGTGCTTTCATCGTCATGCGAGAGCCAAAAGCCTTTCATTCCGGAGTAGTGGTGCCGTTTGATGTGCACGGGCATTCGCCCGTGGACGCGAAATGGCACCACTACCCATTCCGGTGACTGGCTGACCGGTGGGCACCCGCTGTGGTAGCATCGGGAGTTTCGCAGGCAAGGTTGGGCTCGGCTGTGGCCGGTTCTCATCTCTCATCTTTTTTATCGTGATTGTGGGACTATCAACCTTCCTGGAAGCCTGCGGAAGGAGAACAAATCCGTGAAAGTTTATGAAGGAAGCAATCTCCGCAACCTCGCCTTGATTGGGCATGGTCATGCGGGGAAGACTACGTTGGTGTCCGCCATGCTTTATACGTCGGGGGGCGCGCCTCGGTTGGGACGGGTCGATGATGGGTCGGCTCCGACGGATTATGACGAGGAAGAGATTGCCCGGAAGATGTCGATCTCGACAGGCCTCGCGTTTGTGGAGTGGGGGAAGCCGGAGGCTCGGGTGAAGATCAATCTGCTGGATACTCCGGGCTTCAATATGTTTGTGCACGAGGCGAAGATGGTACTGCCGGTGGTGGACGCGGCGCTGGTCGTCGTCGATGGCGTGGCGGGCGTGGAGGTGGTGACGCAGCGGGTTTGGGGATACTGCGAGGAGATTAATCTTCCGCGGATGATTGTGGTGAGCCGGATGGATCGCGAGCGGGCAGATGCTTCGCGGGTGCTGGAGTCGCTGACGAATGCTTTTGGGAGGGCGGTGACTCCGCTGCAATTGCCGATTGGGAGTGAGAAGAGCCTGAGCGGGATTGTGGATCTGGTGCGGATGAAGGCTTACACGTATGAGATGGGCGGGAATGGCAAAGGGAAAGAAGGGCCGATTCCGGCTAGCGTGGCGGATGCGGCTAAGGCGGCGCACGAGACGCTGGTGGAGTTGGTGGCCGAAGGCAAAGATGAGTTGATGGAGGAATTTTTTGAGACGGGAACGATTCCGGAGGAGCATCTGGTTCCGGCGCTGCACGAGGCGATTCGCGAGGACAAACTTTTTCCGGTGCTGTTTACTTCGGGGCTGGGAAATATTGGCGTGGATGAGTTGATGGATTTCATCGTCGATTACACGCCGGCGGCTACGGAGCATCATGCGATTACGGGATGGACGGCGGATGGGAAAGAACAATCGGAGCGCAAGGGGACGGATAACGAGCCGGCTTCGGTGTATGTGTTTAAGACGGTGTCGGACGCGTTTGCGGGAAGGATTTCTTATTTCAAAGTTTTTTCGGGCGTGCTGAAGAACGACGCTTCTTTGCAGAATTACAACCGGAATACGCTGGAGAAGTTTGCGCATATTTCTTTGATCCAAGGGAAGACGGCGGTGCCGATTAATGAGATTCACGCGGGAGATATTGGCGCGGTGGCTAAGCTGCGGGAGACGCTTACGGGCGACACCCTTGGTGATAAGGCGTCGCCAATACGTTATCCGGCGGTGAAGCTGCCGGAGCCGGCAATCACTTTCGCGATTGAGCCGAAGAGCCGGGCGGATGAAGACAAGCTGGGGGTGGGGCTGCACAAGCTGATGGAAGAAGATGCGATGCTGCGATTTTTTCGCGATCCACAGACCAAGGAATTTTTGATTGCAGGGACGGGGCAGCAGCACATTGAAGTGGTGGTGTCGAAGATGCGGAAGCGGTATCACGCGGAGGTGGTGCTGAAGGCGCCGAAGGTGCCGTATCGCGAGACGATACGGGGGAAGGCGGATGTGCAGGGGCGGCACAAGAAGCAGACGGGCGGGCACGGGCAGTATGGGGATTGCAAGATCAAGATGGAGCCGTTGCCGCGCGGGGCGGAGTTTGAGTTTGTGAACGATATTTTTGGCGGGGCGATTCCGCGGAATTTTATTCCGGCGGTGGAGAAAGGGATTAAGGACGCGGCGGCGCGGGGATTTCTGGCGGGGTATCCGGTGGTGAATTTTCGCGTGATCCTTTATGACGGGTCGTATCACGATGTGGATTCGAACGATCTATCGTTTCAGATGGCGGGGCGGATTGCGTTTCGGAAGGCAATGGAGCAGGCGAAGCCGACACTGCTGGAGCCGATCATGAATGTGGAGATTACGATTCCGGATGAGTTTGCGGGAACGATCATGGGCGACCTGAATAGCCGGCGCGGGCGGATTCAGGGGATGGATAACAAGGCGGGAAATACGATTGTGAAGGCGGAGGTGCCGATGGCGGAGATGCTGACGTATGGCGCGGATTTGACATCGATGACGCAGGGGCGCGGGAGTTTTTCGATGGAGATGCATCATTACGACACGGTGCCGCAGGCGCAGCAGGACAAGATTATTGAGAAGGCTAAGGCGGAGCGGGGTGAGGTTAAGGACGAGGAAGAGTAACGGCGCTGCGCTAAGAGAATCGCGACCCTCGGTTTTGGGTGTGTCCTCAGTTTGGTTGTAGTCGCTAAGGCGGGGGACCCCGCCAATTTTTCCCACGCAAGGAAATCGTTCCCTGATCGCCGGTTCTGGCGTACTATTCTTTTTTCTTCTTCTTCGGTGCCCAGGAGGGACGCAATGGTTAGGCCGACTTCCCCGATCGGCTGCGGGGTTTCGTTCTCTGGTGTTTTTCTTCTCTTGGTGGTGATGATCTATCCGGCTATGACTCAGGACAAAAAGAGCGTGGTTTTGGAGTTGGACCACGTGTCGGTGTGCGGATCGAATCTGGACACACTGCGGCAGATGTTTACCGATGTGGAGCTTACTCCAGATCTAGGAGGCCCGCACGGGAATGGCATTACGCAGATGGCGTATGTCGGGTTTGATGATGGGACTTACATCGAATTGATTGCGCCGATCAAGCCGGGGGTAACAGCGGGATCGGAGTGGGCCAAATACATGTCGGAGGATGCGATTACTTGCGCATGGGCGGTGGGCACGAATGCCCTCGCACAGGAAGTGGATAGGCTGAAGAAGGCGGGAATTCCGGTGACGGCTCCGGAACCCGGGAGCAGGAAGCGTCCCGATGGAATGTCGATTGAGTGGACGACGGCCGGAGTGGGGTCGGGGACGCGAGGATCGGTGCTGCCGTTTGTGATCGAGGATCAAACGCCGAGGGCGTGGCGGGTGCACATATCCGACAGCGTGCATGGGATGCCGGTGACGGGCGTGGAGAATGTGGTGGTCGCGGTGAATAATCTGGAAGCTTCGGTGTCGTTGTTCCGCAAGGCTTATGGATGGGCGGATCCGCTGATTGAGACGGAGAAGGATTTTGGGAGGATGGCGTATTTTCCGGGGGAGCCGGTGATATTAGTGGCTCCCACGAATGCGCGTTGGCTGTCGGAGTGGTTGGCTAAGTATGGCGAGACTCCGGTGGCGTATTTACTGGCGACCAGCGAGTTTTCGGCGGCCAGCAAAAAGTATAAGTTGTCGGGGAGCAAGACCTGGTTTGGGCAGAAGGTGGCCTGGTTTGACGAGCGGAAGTTGAAGGGGGTGCGGTTGGGAGTGATTGGGGAGTAGAAAAACCCCCAAACGATAGTGTCCCTACCCTCAACGTCGCACTCGGCGACGCTAAGGCGGCAGCGTGGAACCTGCGCGTGCGGCACTAAGAGCCGCCGGCAAGAGTGTCCGCTCCACACAGTAGCTAGAACCTGGAACTCAGAACTGCTAACATCCCTTGCAGTGTCTGCCGTTAAGAACAATCCTAATTTGAATCCAAAAGATCGGGTGGTTTCGGCTGCCCCGGTCGAGGATGATTCCTCTTTTGAGCTGAAGCTGCGACCGCAGCGGCTGGCAGAATTTATTGGCCAGAACAAGGTTAAAGAGAATCTGGATGTGGCGATCCAAGCGGCTCGGTCTCGCGGAGAAGCGCTCGATCATGTATTGCTGTATGGGCCTCCGGGGCTGGGGAAGACTACGCTAGCGAATATTATCGCCAATGAGCTGGGCGCGGCTTTTCAGCAGACTTCGGGGCCTACGCTGCAGATCAAGGGCGACCTGACGGCGATCCTCACGAACTTGCGCGACCGGCAAGTTTTGTTTATCGATGAAGTGCATCGGTTGCAGCCGGCGCTCGAAGAGATCCTTTACTCGGCGCTCGAGGATTACAAGCTCGACATCATGATTGGGCAAGGGCCGTCGGCGCGGACGCACACGATGGATGTAAAGCCTTTTACTTTTATCGGAGCAACTACGCGGGCGGGGCTGCTGTCGGCCCCGCTGCGGTCGCGTTTTGGATTGCTGCTGCGGCTGGAGTTTTATACTCATGACGATTTGCGGGTGATTGTCGAGCGGTCGGCGGAGATTTTGGGCGTGGCGATTGATCGCGCGGGAGCGGCGGAAATTGCCAGCCGCTCGCGTGGTACGCCTCGCATTGCCAATCGGCTGCTGCGACGCGTGCGCGACTATGCGCAGGTGCGGGCGGCGGGGGCGATCGATCTGCCTACGGCGCAGTCGGCGCTTGCCATGCTGGAAGTGGATCGGTACGGATTTGATGAAGTTGATCGCAAGCTGCTTCTTACGATTATTGAGAAATATCAGGGTGGTCCGGTGGGGCTGAATACTTTGGGGGCGGCGCTGGCGGAGGAGCCGGATGCGATTGAGGAAATTTATGAGCCGTTCTTGATTCAGATTGGGTTTCTGAATCGGACTCCGCGAGGTAGAGTGGCTACGCAGTTGGCTTATGAGCATTTTGGAATTGTGCCGAATCGACGGCAGAGTTCGCTGTTTTAAGGGAGGAATTAATGCGTGAGGTGATTGCTACTCTGGACGCTCCGCAAGCAATTGGGCCTTACTCGCAAGCTATTCGGGCGGCGGGGATGATTTTTACTTCGGGCCAAGTCGCCATTGACCCCGCGACGCAGCAGGTGGTGGCCGGGGATATTGGCGCGCAGACCGATCGCGTGCTGCGGAACCTGGCGGCGATTTTGGCTGCTTCGGGAAGTTCGCTGGGCAAGGTGGTGCGCTGCACCGTGTTCCTCAAAAACATCGGGGATTTCGCGGCTATGAACGAAGTTTATGGGCGGTATTTTAAAGAGGCTCCGCCGTCACGGTCGACGGTCGAGGTGGCGCGGCTTCCGAAAGATGTGCTGGTGGAAATTGATGCGATCGCGGTGGCGTGAGGGGCGGCGTTGAAAACGGCTGCCGAACTTCGCTCGCCCTGGACAAACGAGGTCGTCTCTCACTACGAGATTCTCGTTGGCGTTAGCGTTTCGGTCTCGGCAATTTTGGAAAAGGGGAATTTATGAAAACTTTTGTGGGTATTTTCGCGATTGCGGTGCTGGCGATTGTTGGCTGGGTTGGCGCGCAGACGGCTCCGGCTAAGAAGGCTCCGGCTGTGCCTACGGGGCCTACTAAGGTTACGGGCGAGCCTACGAAGACGGCTAGCGGGTTGGAATATTGGGATATCAAGGTCGGAACCGGCGCGGTTGCCGAGGCAGGGAAGAACGTCAAGGTCGATTACACTGGCTGGCTGACCAACGGAAAGAAGTTTGACAGCTCAGTCGGAACCGGACGGACGCTTGATTTTCTGCTCGGCGGCGGACGGGTGATCAAAGGATGGGACGAGGGCATTGCCGGGATGAAGGTGGGCGGGAAGCGGCAGCTGCGGATTCCCCCTGATCTGGCTTACGGGGAGAAGGGATATTCTTCGTTGATTCCGCCGAATGCTACATTGATTTTTGATGTGCAGCTGGTGGATGTGAAGTAGGGTCTTCAACCCCGAGGATTTGCTGTGGGTTTTTGTCTGCCGCCAGCTTTTTTGGCGAACAGGAGTGTCCGCGCCACACAAACTGCTAGGCTTTGACTACTTTGCCGCTTCTCAGGCAGGACGTGCACACGCGGATGTGCTTGGTCGCCGCTCCTACTTTGGCGTGAACGGGGCGGAGATTGACGTTCCAGCGGCGCTTGCTGACGTTGTGGGCGTGGCTGATGGTGTTGCCGAACTGCGGCCCCTTGCCGCAGATATCACAGACTCGTGCCATAACTCCTTGATTCCTTCCAGGCCGATGCCGAGGCCTTGCTGATTCGTTTCCGAAGTCTGATTTTACAGGAATGCGCGGGATTTGACCACTGCGTGTACTCGTCCAGTAGATGGGTGACACTTTCATTCCTTTCGCTGGGATGAGGTTTGGCGGAGGAACTGAAGAGGGGTTAAGTAACCGAGAGCCTGGTGGGGGCGGACGGTGTTGTAGATTTTTTCCCAATGGCGCAGTTCGCGATTGAGTTTTTTCATTTCCAGCGAGCAGGCGGTGACCTGATAGAACTCCTCGGTGTGGGTGCGGTTGGCGCGTTCAACGGCGCCATTAAGTTTGGGAGAACGTGGCGGCAAGACGAATAGATGGAGGCCGCGCTGCTGGCAGGCCTGTTCGAACTCGGCGGCAAACTCCGAGCCGCCATCGACCTGGACGGCGCGAATGGGAAAGGGCATGCGGTGCTGCAAGGTGTCGAGAAACTGCGCGGCGGTCTGGGCGGTGGCACGGGGATGAGCTTGAATCACGTCCCATCGGGAAACCACATCGCGCGCGGTGAACTGTTTGAAGACCACACCGGGGATGGGACGGACGTCCAAGCTATCGACTTCGACCAGGTCGCCTGGCTCCGAAGCCGCGTACTGCTTGGGTTTTCGCACAGCATAGGGACGAGGCCGCAGAGCGCGACGCGATCCGGGAACTCCGCTGCGCGGCGGTTCCACCAGTCGGCCCTGCTGCTGAAGCCGAGTGAGAATGCGGCCCACCATGGAAACTGAAATCGAAACCTTCTGGCGGCGCAGCAGAACCGCCAGCTTATCTTTGCCCCAACGCGGAAACTGCAACCGCAAAAGCAAAACCTTTTCTGCTAAGGGAAAAGACCAAGTCGGCTGGCGTCGTCGCCGTGGACAATGACTGCGCTCTTCCAGCGTCGTCAAATCCAGGGGCTCATAGCGCTTAAGCCAGCGGTAGAAGGTCTGGCGGGAGATCCCGAAATGTCGGCAGGTCAGGGCCACGTTCTTGTTCTTGCGATAGAAATCCATCCAGCGCAGGCGGACCTGTGCCGTCCGACTCAGTTCCACCCCCATCGTCGCTAAGCGCGCCGATCGGGCCGGCTTACCCCACTTGGCTTGCATCGAAACACTCTACTTGAGAGTGTCACGCATCATTCTGAACGAGAACATTGCGAGGTCAGAGGCGAGAGGTCAGATTACAGAGGTGGAAACAAACCTAGGTTGACCTCCGCAATCGAACCTCTGATCTTATCGTCAGGCGGCTTTGCCCAGCACTGGCTCGGCGCAGTGGCTGCAACGGCGGGCGTCTATCGGAATTTCACTCAGGCATTCCGGGCATTTCTTGGTCGTGGGATCTGGCGGAACAGCATTTCTGCGCATGCGGGCTACCAGGGTGTTCAGCGGCGTCACTACGAAGAAATAAACAGCCGCCGCGATCAGGACAAACGATACGCAAGCATTGATGAGATCTCCGACAGGAAACTTGGTGCCATGGATGGAAAAGCCCAAGTACGAAAAATCCGGCTTGCCGACGATGGCCGCGATGAATGGGGTCAGAAGGTCCTTGGTCAGAGCAGTGACTACTCCTCCGAAGGCCGCCCCGATAACTACGCCCACTGCCATATCGACAACGTTTCCGCGCAGGATGAATTGCTTAAAACCGGATAGCATTGCGTTCCCTCCGACTACGTGAATGGCCGCCAATGTACATGCTGGCGCGGCTTTGGTCAAGCTACGCCGATCAAGCTGCGACGATCACGGGATTTCGAGTGACTGCAGGAAAAATCTTGACCCACCAAGCGCACAAGAGATCACGAAGTTGTTTTCTTGGGCGTGCTGGCCGAGTCAGGGCGTAACTTCAAAAACATCTTTGATCAGGAAGTCGTCGGCTATGTTCGCTTTCAGGGCGTTCCACTGTTGAGAGCCGGATTTATTCAACTTATACATGGCCTCGAGGGTGCGGAGGAGATTCACATGAGTGACGCCTTTGTCTTCGGGGTAATCGCCCGGCTTGATGTGGGCGCCGGCGAGGACGGTCGCGATGCGATTCCTCTTGTTGGGGTTTGGGTCGGCGGGATTGGTTACGCCTCCAGTGAAGGTGTATTCGTCACTTTCATCGAAGGTCAGGATCAGAAGGCTGTTGTGCTGCTTGGCCCATTGATAGTAGGCATCGAGATTGCGGCGCAGCCACTTGTCTCCCGCGGGTATTGAAGAGGCTGGCTTGCCGTCGTGCATGTCGTCGACGAGATTGGGAATGACGAAGGCGACCGTGGGGAGGTCGTCGAAATTGGAGGGGAAATCCTCGGGGAAGCGGAGATTGGACGAGTCCGCGACAGTGTGGCCGTTGGGAAGGTTGGCGAAGCTCACCCAGGGACAATGCTTGCGAGCGTAGAGACCTTGTCTTGCCACCGTGGATCCGACCTCGGGGAGACCTTCGGAATATCCTTTAAAGGAGTGCCCGGTTCGAATCAGTTCTGCTCCCAGGTTGGCAGTCTTGATCGCCGCCTGAGGAACGTCGTCGAGATAGCCGACCTTTTGGTTGTTGCCCGAGAAGAGCCAGAAGTAGTTGCCTTCGCTGTGATGTTCCTCGGCATACATCTGCGTAAGGTTGGCCCCCTCTTTTCTCAGTACGTCGTTGATGTAGGGAGCATTTTTATTGCCGATGATTTGCTCATAATTTTTATTTTCTTCGACCACGATGACGATGTGGTCGTATACAGGCAGGTTAGAGGGCCAGGAGAGCGCTGGGGGCAGGACCACTTGGGCTTCGAGGTTGATTGGTGCTAACGCCAGCAGCAGGGCTAGCGCGAGGGGTTTCACAGAGTGGGGTCTCCTGGAAGAAGAATATCATCCAGCTCTTCTCACATGAACTTGGAGCCGATATCTTTGAGCGCTCTTCTTCTTGATTACGACGTCTATTTCACCCTGCGGTGCTTCGATGGTCAGCGGCAGATCCATCTGCAGTTCGGAAATACCTCGGCGTCTTCGGCCCTTCTTAGACACCAGCGGTAGTGTGTCAACGCCAGCGTAGGGAATACATATCCCGAATTCTCGAAAGGCCAAGACTGCGGTTCTCAGGCTTGGAGCTGCGTGGAGCTTGAGGTATCGCTGCAGCCCACCGCGGTCTACCCCGAGCCGCTTTGCGAAAGCCTTCTCGGTCACACCCTTTTTGATTGCCTGATCGTAAAGAGTCTGCAACCGTTTGGCAAACTCCGTCCCGAACTGTTGGTCTTCCTCGGTTCTTTTCACAAAAAGCTCTTGACGATTCGCAGCAATCGGAGGATTATGCTTTTTAAGAAGCGTGCTTCTTAAGAATCAAAATATTAAACATCACTTACTAAGGAATGTCATCCAAAACTTTGTGAGCGCTCTCGACCGACCAGATGCCTACTGAGGATCAAACCCGTCTTGCTGGTGAACTCGAGTATTACGAACTTCACAAGCGCGAATGGCTTAGACAGCACTCTGGCGATTATGTAGTGGTTAAGGGTGACAGAGTCCTAGGTTTCTATGCTGCGTTCGAGGCGGCATACCGGGACGGGGCCAATTCTTTTGGTGTAGGTGCGGATTTCCTTGTAAAGCAAATTCTTGAGCACGAGCCAGTCTTTTTTGTTTTTTAGGCCGTGGCCGTTTATCGATCACCAACCCGTGATCCGCGCGATCTCAAGCTGTTTGGGCCACGACTTGAGATAAAAATCGGTCCGCCAATTTTGCATCTCCCGAATCGCGGTGCCTCGCAAAGTCGAGGGCCGTCGGAGCTTGGGCTAAAGTTCTCGAGCATGCCAGCGCTCATAGACACGGGAGCCCAGCGAACGGTCGTAAGTCCCGAGGCGATCGCCAAGGTGGGTCTTTCAAAAATCAACGAAACAAAATTACTAAGGCTCGGGGGTTTCACCGAACAGGTGGGCGCGTACGTGGCATCTATTCAGTTTCCCCGAGGCAACTTAGCGACGATTGAGGTCATAGAAGTCGCTTCCTGCGAGTTACCGCACCCGCTCATTCGCTGCCTTCTGGGCCGGGACGTTCTATCGCGTTGGGTCTTTACCTATAACGGGCCGCTCGGGGCATGGCAGATCAGCGAGGAGAGCGTTGCCCCGTGGATAGATCCGCCCGAAGGCATCGATCTGTGGGGACAGTAGGCTGAAATCCCAACTCAGATCCGCATCGGCATCACGATATACCGGTACTTGTAGTCTTCGGATTCGGCGGGCCGGAGTTGCCCGGCGGACTGGGCATCCTTTAGTTCCAGTTTCACGTCCGTGGAACCCGTGGCTTTGATGAAGTCCATCAGGTACTGGGCATTGAAGCCTATGGCAATCGGATCGCCATCGTAGGCTACTTCGATGGAGTCTTCGGATTCTCCGGTTTCGGTGGAGGATGCAGAAATTTTGAGCTCACCCTTTTCCAGGCGCAGGCGGACGGCTCTTGAGCGCTCGTCGGCGAACTGGGCTACGCGGGCGATCGCGGCTCCGAGCTCTTCGCCGTGCAGCGCGATCGATTTGGAAATGTCTTTCGGCAGCACGGCTTCGTAGTTCGGGAATTGGCCAGTGAGTTGGCGAGAGGTCAGCAGGCGCTGGCCCACGCGGAAGAAGAGTGTCGATTCGTCTTTGGCGAAGTCGATGGTTTCTATCTCGCTTTCGCTATGAGAGTCGAGAAGGGACTTGAGTTCGTCCATCGCCTTCTTCGGGATCAGCGTCTTCATTTCGCCGGAAACGCCTTCGAATTTTTCGCCCGCGCGTTCGACGTGCGCAAGGCGATGGCCGTCGGTGGCTACCATGGTGATGGATTCGGGCTTGAGGACCATGAGCGCGCCATTGAGCGTGTAGCGGGACTCTTCGCTGGCAATGGCGAATCCGGTCTTGGCAATCATGGAGCGCAGAACGGCGGCGGGAATCTTAATGGCCCCAGCGGCGGGAAAGACGGGCAAGCCGGGAAAATTGGATTTCGCCATGCCCACCATTTTGGTATTCGACCGGCCGCAGCGGATGCTGACCCAGTGATTCTCCAGCAGGCGGATAGTGATATCGGCGTCGGGCAAAAGTTTCACATAGTCGTGCAGTTTGCGCGCCGGGATGGTGCAGGAGCCTTCTTTTTTCACCTTCGCGTTACAAGACGTGCGCAGGCTGAGATCAAGGTCGGTCGCGGTGAGCGATAATTTGTCGCCCGAGGCCTCGAATAAATAATTCGAGAGAATGGGGATGGTGGTCTTGCGCTCGACGACGCCTTGGGTGGCCGTCAGTTCGCGAAGCAATTCAAATTTGCTGACCGTAATTTCCATGGTCGTTGATGTCGTGGCAACGGCAGGGGCGACTTCCACCGGCATATTGGGTCTCCCGACTCTACTTCTGTTCTCTTCTTATATCAAATACAAAAGCAATTAAACCAGTAGTAACCGTAGGCGGGTCGGAGAAGTGGAAAACCGGGCCAGGTGCCTGCGGTTCAGTTGCATGGGCGTGACCCCTCGTGTGGAGAATCGGATCTTACTTCAGAGGAGGACGATGTATCAGTTGGACCTCGCTCAAGCTTCGATCTGGTCTCGCACAACTTCCACAAACGACTCACAGACCGGAGGCTGGAAGAACGGCCTGATGAGTGGAAAAGACGGTGGAACCCGCGGTCTACGCGCCTAACTGCTCGGTCAATTTATTAAGCAACCTGTTTAAATCCTTGTCGTTCTTGCGAACCTCTTCGATCTTATCGACCGAATGGAGGACGGTGGTGTGATGCTTGCCGCCAAACTGGCGCCCGATTTCAGGCAGCGACGCTTCGGTTAAATGCTTGGCCAGGTACATCGCGATCTGCCGGGGATAGACGATGGAGCGCGAATTATTTTTCGCCTTGATCTCGACCAGCCGCAGGCCAAATTGCTCGGCTACCGCTTTCTGAATGGATTCGATGGTGACTTTGCGCGCCTGCGAGTCGATGAAATTTTTCAGCACCTGCTGGGTATACGGGAGCGTGATATCGGCGCCGATGAGAGACGAATGCGCGACCAGGCGGATCAGGGCGCCTTCGAGTTCGCGGACGTTGGAGCGAATGTTCGATGCGATGAATAGGGCAACGTCAGTCGGCAGCGTAACGCGCTCCTGCTCGGCTTTCTTTTGCAGGATGGCGACTTTGGTTTCGAGGTCGGGCGGCTGAATGTCGGCGATCAGTCCCCATTCGAAGCGGCTGCGGAGGCGGTCTTCGAATTCGGCCAACTCTTTTGGAGGACGGTCGCTCGCGATCACGATCTGCTTCAGCGATTCGTGAAGGGCGTTGAAGGTGTGGAAGAATTCTTCCTGGGTGCGCTCTTTTTGGGCGAGGAACTGGATGTCGTCGATGAGAAGCACGTCGACGTTGCGAAATTTATCGCGAAAACTGATCATCTTCTCGTAGCGCAACGAGTTGATCATTTCGTTGGTAAATTTTTCGCTCGACAGATAGCAAATGGCGGTTTGCGGCGTCCGGCGCTTGATCTCATGGCCGATGGCCTGCATGAGATGCGTCTTGCCCATGCCCGTCCCTCCGTAGAGAAAGAGCGGGTTGTACGCTTTGGACGGGCGCTCGGCGACAGCCTGGCAGGCGGCGTGAGCGAACTGGTTGCCGCTGCCGATGACGAAGGCGTCGAAGGTGTAGCGCGGATTCAATTGCGCGGCGCTATCCCAATCGAAGCGCGCCTGCGCGGGATGGAGACCGGAGGCTGCCTGCTGGCTGCTCGAAGCCTGGCCGGTGCTGGATCCGCTGCTGTAGCCTTGAGCGGACAGGCCACCGTTGTGCCGGATCGGCGTGTTCGAGGGATCATCCTCGGCGGTTACGAATTTTACGTCCTGGTATCCGAGGCCGAGATTGTCGACCGCTTCCTGAATGAGGTCGGCGTATTTATCGCCGACGTGGCGGAACTCGGCGGTGGGAATGCGGACGAAGAGGACTCCATTGCTGGCGTGACTATAACGCGTGGGTTTTAACCAGGTGTCGTAGGAATGGCGATTGATTTTTTTCTCCAGGGCGTCGAGGATGCGCACCCAAGGATTCGGAATGATGGCGGAAGTAGTGAGGGATGACATTTTTTATCAGAATCGCTTTACAGAATTACGGACAGTGCCGGAGCAAAGATCGTCCGGGAACCAGTCTTTGAAAATTTACCAGTCTTGAATTATGAGTCTAAGTTTTCCTGCAGAGCAGTTTCTGTTTTGCAGTACGAGTTGTGGTTGAAATTTAATAGGAGACGAACGGGATAGTAGCATAAAAAAATCGCCCCGTCGGTGCGTTGCAAGAAAAAAAATCATCGCGAGCGCATTATAGAATCGCGATTTTGGCGCGCTGTCAAGTGTCGAGAAACTAACTGCCGCACAATGGGTGCAATTGCGAAAATCAGGTCAGAGGTCAGATGCCAGAGGTGAAGATCTAAAGTGCGTTACGGTTTTACCCGGACCTCCAACCTCTGCAATCCAACCTTTTCTTCATCCGGTTCTCCGCTCTCGACGCGGCGGAGCTGTCGATTTGTAAGTTCCGGGATAGACAACAACCGAGCGCCTGCCGCCTTCGCCATCGCTTTCGGTGCGCAGGTCCTTCTCTTCCCGCAATGCGAGATGAACGATGCGGCGCTCCCGCGACGACATGGGACCGAAGCGGTAGGGCTCGCTGGTGCGGCGCACCTGCTCGGCCGCTACGCGCGCGGCAGTTTGCAACTCTACGATGCGAATTGCCCGGAAATTCTTGCAATCGAACCAGATCTTCTCGTGCTCATTGCCCTGGAGATGCAAGACTTCGGAGGCGAGAAGTTCGAAGGCGCGCAGCAGCTCGCCCCCGCGCTCAAGTAATAGAGATGAGTCTGGCCCAGCGAACTCGACCAGAATTTCGGGATGCTCCCACTCCCGATTTTCGGCGATGGGAGGATCGACGGTGATACGGTATTTGAGCTTGAAGCCGCCGTGGGAAATGACGGCTTGCAAGAATTCTCCTATTTGTTTTGCGGCGGCGATCTTGTCGGTAATTGGCATAAGTAGAACCTGGGCTGCTGACTACTAGCAGCCAGCAGCTATTTATCTTTCTTTCGGGCACGCTTGGCCATCATCTCCCGCATTTCTTTGCCCAGGGACGTGCGATTCAGGGCGGCTTGTTGCGCGATGCCGATCACCTGGCCCATCGCCCAATACAAGCTCAGGCCAGCCGGAAGGGTAAAACTGATATATCCCAACATGGCCGGCATCATGAAATTCATCATTTTCTGTTGCGTCGGATCCATGCCCGCCTGTGGCGTCATCCGCTGCATGAAGAACATCGTAACCACGATGGTGATCGGCAGGATGTAGATGGGATCGGGGGCAGAGAGGTCGTGAATCCAGAGCCAGGGCGCGTGGCGTAGATCCATGGCCACATTGAGCATGCGGTAATAGGCGAAGAGGAAGGGCGTCTGGATGAGAAGCGGAAGGCAGCCGCCCGCCGGATTTACCCCTTCCTTTTTGTAGAGCGCCGAAATTTCTTCGTTCATCGCTGCTTTCTTCGGATCGCGCAGACTGTATTTTTTGTATTTCTCCTGGATCGATTTGATCTGCGGCGCGACGCGCTGCATTTTGAGCATCGACTTCATCTGCGAAAGACGAAGGGGAAGCAGCGCGAGATTGATGACGAGCGTTTGCAGAAGGATGGCCCAGCCCCAGTTGGCCACGATGTGCAGGTACATCCACTTGAGCCAGAGAAAAAGCGGACGGGCGATGATGCCGAGCCAGCCAAAGTCGATGATGGCGCGGAGATCGGGCTCGGCGCCGGTAATGCCCGGAACAGAGACGGCTTCGAGATCGGCGAGGGCTTTGGGGCCGACATACAGGCGGGCCATTGTCGGGCCGCGGAGGTTGCCGACCGCAGCGCCGAGCACGTCGACTTTATCCATCTGCTTGTCGGACGCGCTGTGAGGAATTTCGATGGAATTGCGCAACGTGACCATCGTCGCGTTCTGCGGATCCTGAGGCACGAAGACGGCGGCGAAATATTGATCCGAGACTCCAGCCCACTGAAAGGGGCCGGGGATGGAGCCGTTTCCGCTGATTTTTTTGATCGCGAGGCGCTCGACCTTGTCGTTGTTCTGATACACGATCTGGCCAGTCGCGTACTGCGCGCCCGTCATATCGGCGCCGAAACCGGCGGGCCACATGGGAAAGGCAGTTACTAAAGCACCTTTCTGATAGACCGCGATCTGCGTGCCGATTACGTAGCTGGTGCGATCGAAGGTGAAGGTTTTTTGGACTGAGACGTCGCCATCGTCGTAAACAAATTTAATTTCATTCTTTGTCTCGCTCGGAGTCGCCGCCTCTTTTGAGGCAGCCGGAATCACGTAAAGGGCTGAATTTATTTTGTTGCGCAGCGTCTCATCATAAGTCCACAACGTCAGCGGATAGCCGTATTTCTCGGACGCGGCAGCGTTCACCAGTTCCAACTGGCCGCCTTTGTCGTCAGTGTATTTCTTCAACACCCAGGATTTGACGCGAGCCCCGCGATTAGTGAAGACGATCCGGTAAACGTCGTTTTCAATGACTGTGTCGGATTCGGAAGTAGCTTCCATCCGAGTTGAGGAAGATTTTGTGGCAACTGCCACGGGCGCCGGAACCGGCGCGGCAAGGGGCGCAGCCGCAACTGGCGCCTGATTCTGCGCGGGTTGCTTGGTCTCCTGTTTCACGGGAGGCTGCGGCCCATACTTTTTCAAGAGCGGCTGGAAGAGCATGATGACGAGGAAGGTCAGCGCGAAAACGATTAAAAGTTTTCGCTCCATGCCGGGTTCTTGTTGAGGATTATTAAATTCGGCCAAATCGTTCCTGCGCGACTCGCCCCCAAATGGGGCATCTGAATTCAAAAATCTATGGCACCGCTAAAGCGATGCACTGATACGAAACTTCAACTCATCAATCTGCTTTACACTCTCTTCAGTCGCGCCCGATTTCACCACAGGATCGAGTCCGCCTTTGGCCAACGGATGGCAGCGCAACAGCCGCCAGGCTGCCATTACCCCGCCGCGCCATGTGCCGTAACGTTCGACCGCTTCCATGGCGTATTCCGAACATGTCGGGACATAGCGGCATGAGGGCGGCAGGGCCGGAGAAATCCGGCGCTTGTAAAGCTGCAATGATCGGAGCGCGAGAGACTTCATTTCTTAATTTCCCTACTCTTAATTTCTTTGTTCCCAGCAGATTTCGCCAGTTTTTTCGCGATCGCTTCGAACGCTTGGCCCACTTCCTGCAACACCACCGAAAAATCCAGGGTCAGCACCGACTTCTTTGGATTGATAACCAAATCGGCGGCTCCCAAGTCCGCCAGCAGAGTGCGGCGCTGCCGAACTGCTTCGCGGAGGCGCCGCTTGATACGGTTGCGATCGACCGCCCCGCCAAGAGCGCGCCCAACCGTAAGTCCGATGCGCGTCCCATTCTCGGGCGACACCGTGCCAGGCGAAACTTCCGCCGCCGCGCCCTCCGTTCGGCGCAGGTAAAAGACGGTCAGATGGGATGAAAAATGCCGCCGCCCCTGCTTGTATACGCGATCGAAATCGGAATGTTTCAGCAGCCGCCCCGAACGCGAAAAGCTTGCTCCCACGATCGTCGCGGGCTGCTCTACACTCCGCTTGGGAGCGTCGGCCGTCACCAGCTCACAATCCTGCACGATAGTTATTACGACAGTTATTACAATGGCTATTACGGTTATTAATGATAATGACGGCCTTTGCTGTCCGTCGGGAGAAATTAATCGCGGAAACCCGGGGCCACAGAAACACGCTTGCGCCCTTTGGCGCGGCGGCGCGACAGCACGGCGGCTCCGTTCTTGGTCTTCATCCGGGTACGGAACCCGTGCTTTTTAGAGCGCTTGCGCTTGTTGGGTTGAAATGTACGTTTCGGCATCGAAAATCCCTTGCTCCTGAATGAATCAGATGGCTTAAGGCGAACTGCAAGTATAAATGAGGCACGCCAGATGCAGCAAACGCGTCTTGGGGTGGTGTACGGCGACGGCAAAAGTGCTACACCCCATTTTCCACCAAAAAACTGCCCTGGACCGGCGCGGGGCGCGCGAGCGAGCGAGGGAAAAGCGACGTGACGAGCTGGGTTTTACGATGGATGCTTCTCGTGTCTATGACCGAGCGCGCTTTGGTTCAAACTTGATTGTAACGTTGAGTTCGATTGCGTTTGGCTTCCGCGAACCAACCTCAATTGTGACATTTTGATCGGCCAGGCTTTCTATCGCCAACGGTAGCAGCATCTGCGCTTCTGCGGAGGCATCGTCTCTCCTGGCGCGAGCTCTTATCAACCCAACATCTAGCTCGCCATACTTCACTTCTACGCCCAAACTCTTGGCACGCTCCAAAATATCAAGACTGGGCACATTCTCTTCATTGAAATATTTGTGAATTCCTGCTCGTGTGACACCGAGCCTATGGGCGAACTCCTCATAGGAGACGCCGTCGACCTTCTTTGCATTGTCTCGCGCCTTACGCAGTTTTTCGGCAAACACCTTCATGAATGCTATATCGCGTGGCGAGTGCTTTTTCATGGAAGAAATCGAGTCTCGACATTAGTAAAAA
The DNA here is from genome assembly GCA_963822025.1 of uncultured Acidobacteriaceae bacterium. GTDB lineage: Bacteria > Acidobacteriota > Terriglobia > Terriglobales > Acidobacteriaceae > Acidiflorens. The sequence continues at coordinate 1,095,764 of CAWGFW010000008.1, forward strand.
CTCTTCTAGAATGTCAACTAAAATTGACGTAAACTAGAGTTGACATTTTTGGAACATAACTCAGGTTGACGTGGTGGCCCAAATGCTTGAGCAAACCTTTATCCACATTCCCGGCGTTGGCAAACTGACGGAGCGCGAGCTTTGGGCCGGTGGTATTCAAAGTTGGGACGATGCGGATCGATTCGAGAAGCGCTTCGGCCATGTTTCGACTCGTCTCCAAAGAAAGCTAGACGATTACATCCCGCGTTCTAGGGAAGCTGTAAAGCAAAAGGATGCAGCCTTCTTCGAGCGCCTTTCTGCGCTTGGGGAAGCCTGGAGGCTCTTTCCGGAATTTGCTCAGGATTGCGTCTACCTCGACATCGAAACCACCGGACTTTCAACCGTCTTCGACACAATTACGATGGTTGGGTTATACGACGGACGGAAATATCAACTTTTCGTCGACGGAGAGAACTTGCAGGACTTGCCGAAACACCTGCAGAAGTATTCCCTGGTCGTCACATTTAACGGATCCGGGTTTGATCTCCGGTTCTTAAAGCTGATGTTTCCGAACCTGGCTCTGCCGCCGATTCACATCGACCTGCGATGGGCTATGCGGAAGTTGGGCATGAAGGGGGGCCTCAAGTCGATCGAAGCGGAACTCGGGCTTCGTCGTCCCTCCGATGTCGAGGATTTGACCGGGTACGATGCCACGGTGCTTTGGGCCAAGTATCTACGGGGCGACAATCACGCTCTGCAATCGCTGATCCAATACAACACGGAAGACGTTGTGCACCTCAAGGCGATCATGGAAGTTGCCTATGACAGATTGTCGATGCAAACAGCCGAATTCCTGAAAGATTCAGTGAAGACGGTTTTTGCAGGTGTCTCGGCGCTCCCGAAGGCGAAAAGGCATGGCAAGCGAACGGCTCCGGCAAGCAATCCCAGCGGCCTCGTGGGGCGTCTTGTGGAAAAGTGCGCAGACATGAATGCAGACCCTCGCGTGGTCGGGATTGACCTCACAGGCAGCGAAAAGCGAGCGACCGGCTGGGCGTTAATGGAAGGCGTGGAGACGGTAACCAAGAGTTTGAGCACGGATGACGAGCTCTTTTACGAGACTGTAAATGCTGGCCCGGATCTTGTATCTATAGATTCTCCACTTTCATTGCCCGAGGGCTGGAAAGACCCAGACACGCCATGCGGCAAGCCCATTTACCGCAAATGCGAACTGGCATTGAAGCGGATGGGCATTTCCGTTTTCTGGTGCTTGCTTCCGACTATGAAGGGCCTAACGACTCGCGGCATGCGATTGACCCAAAGATTCCGCGCCGCCGGATTAAAGGTGATTGAGAGTTATCCGGGTGCCGCACAAGATCTGCTCGGGATTCCTCGCAAGGGATCGAGCCTTGAAGAGCTGAAATGGGGCCTCTCGCGGGCAGGCATCAATGGACCTTACTTGCATGGCAAAGTTACGCATGATGAGGTGGACGCCATCACATCGGCGCTCGTCGGGCTCTTCTATCTGGCGGACGATTATATCGCGCTCGGCAATGCCGCCGAGGATTACCTGATCGTGCCAAGATCCCTGCGAATCAACTACGGCAAGTTGGGTGATATTCTGGCCGCGACCGGTTTGGACGAAATTCCGACGAGTGACGTTGATGGTTTAGAATTGCCGGTCAATGCCCGACCAGAACTCTCAACATCGGCAGGCTAGGCCACTGGTCATCGGGATCACTGGCCGTATCGGGGCGGGCAAAACCTCGGTTGGGAAGCACCTCAATTCGGCCTACCGATTTTATTACGTGCGATACAGTGAAGTGCTTTCCGATTGGCGTGCAAAGGATCCGGACAGCAAGGCCCACCTCCAGATAGTTGGATGGGAAGTGATGGTAGGGGGCATGCAAGCAGAACTGAACGCTCGCTTAATTTCTCAGCTCCCAACGCAATGCGATTGCGCCGTCGATGGGTTGCGTCACTTGGTAGACTACAACAGCCTCAACACTGCCTTTGGTCCCCACTTCTATCTGCTGTACGTCAGTAGCCCTCCTGAATTGCGCTGGCACCGCCTACAATCCCGCTATCCCGATCTGGAAGTCTTTCGACGGGCTGATTCGCATCCCGTCGAACAACAGATTGATTCTCTGCGCGACAAGGCGTTTGCCGTGCTCGACAACGAGGGTTCGTTGCAGAACCTTTATTCAAAGGTCGATGTTGTGTTGGAGAAAATCCGATCAGGAGGTCCAAGGTGAGTCTCTGGGTAGTAGTAGGCGGACAGTTCGGTGGGGAAGGAAAGGGCAAGATTTCCGCGTTCGTCACACGAAAAGAGGAAATTGACATCTGCATTCGGTGCGGCGGACCGAATTCTGGCCACACATTCGTTGGCGATGATGGCAATACTGTGCTTCTGCGACAACTGCCGACTGGATACATCAGGCCACAAACACGGTTGCTAATTCCCGCCGGAGCGCTAATCGATCTTGAGGTTTTGAAGTATGAACTCGATTCACTGCGGCTCGATCCGAAAAGAGTGGGCGTAGACCGGAATGCGATGATCATTGAGCGGATTGATCGAGAACAAGAATCACAGCTTCAGCTTCGAGATCGGCTCAGTTCTACGCTTTGTGGTGTTGGCTCCGCTGTCGCTAGACGCGCTCTGCGAGGGACGGACGTTAGGCTGGCGGGCCAATATGCAAGCAAGGTTCCATGGCTCGCGGAACTGATCACCGATGTCAGTGAAGAAACTAATGCTGGCCTGGATCGTGGCAAGAAAGTCCTCTTGGAGGGAACACAGGGTTTTGGTTTATCTCTCTATCATTCCGAAAGCTACCCGAAAGCGACATCACGAGACACAACGGCAGCGGCGTTTCTCAGTGAGGTCGGATTGAGTCCACTCTTGGTCACAGAAATCGTTTTGGTATTTCGTACATTCCCGATTCGAGTTGCGGGGCAGCAGGCTGGGCCGCTGAGGAACGAGATAAACTGGGAAATTCTACAGCGAGAGAGTGGCTATCCGTACCCCGTTCAGGAGATGACTACAGTAAGCAGACAGGTGCGGCGAGTCGGACGCTTCGATTGGGAACTAGCAGCTCTAGCAACAACTGTTAATCGCCCAACTAGAATCGCAGTCAACGGCCTTGACTACTTTGACTACCGAGATCGTGACTGTGCTGGAATCGACGAATTGTCTGAAATCTCGCGAGATTTTGTGCAAGACATGGGCACACGGCTCAACACCAACATTTGCTATTTAGGAGTTGGGCCTGCGTATCGCGAAGGCTTTATCATCAACGACCGTTTGAAGGACTATGAACCTTCTCTAAGACCTTGCGCAGGCTCTACTGCCTGATTACAAAGTTGGAACAGCGATTGAACGTTCCGGTCGCGTATCGGGGCACGGGTCCAGGTATTCACGAAATTGGTTCTCATCCTGCAACCACGAAAGGATTAGAAGTTGCCCGAGGATAATATCTGGAACAAGGCAAAGCGGTGTTTGACGGCTGCGCTAACGTCCGGCATACTCTCGCCAGTCACCCGAGAGCCGCGACGCGACGCAGAAGTGGAGCTGCTAAGGCAGCTTCCCTCGGTTCCATGTCTTCCGAACTTTGAATCTGGGGTTCTCTTAAGCGACCGGATCGAATACCTCGCCACGAATTACAGGCTTATCCATCCCTTTAGGCCAGACAAGCTTAAACCGGCTGCCTACGAGCTCTCAGTCGGCGACCTTTATTCGATGGCTGGTGAAACGCATCAGCTACTTGAGGAACCAGGCAAGAATGAGCTCGTAATCAGGCCATTCGAGGTCGTTATCATTCAGACATTGGAGCGATTGAACTTACCTGACTATTTGATTGCCCGTTGGAATGTTCGGGTCACATGGGCTTACGAAGGACTTTTATGGGTAGGTGCCGCCCAAGTTTACCCTGGCTTCAAGGGATATCTCTCATGTCCGCTCTACAACCTATCTAACAAGCCTGTGAGGCTAATGCGCGGTGAAGGAATTGCCGTAATTGACTTCGTCACCACGACTGATCCAAAGACTCAACCACTGAACCAGAAGTACAACCCGTATAAACGAGACCGTGTTCTGTTCGAGGACTATGGACCCAATCGGCTGAGGAGCGCTCTAGCTACTGAGACACAACAGAAGGTTCAGGAATTCGACACGCGACTCAAGGATCTGGACAGTCGTGTTGATCAGTTCGCGGCGGTGATATCTATCGCCATCGGTATACTCGTTACCGCGTTAGCTCTCTTCGTCGGGAATCAAATACCAGAGGAACTCAAGAGACTCTCCCCAGCTCTGATGGTGAGTGCGACTGCTCTTTTTCTTTCGCTTGTGGCGTTGTTGTATGCGGGATACCGGCATTTCGCGGCATGGAAAAGCGGCAGGTTGTACTTTGCTATTGTACTGGCGCTAATTGTGGTCATGCTCGCTGTGATCTTGTGCCTAGAACTGCGACATGCCGATTCCCCTGTTCGGGCAAGGCCCGCGTCTTCAGCCGCAAACCCCGCATCTCCTGCGGGAAAAGCTGTGGCTCCTGCCGCGAACCCCGCACCTTCTTTCACCAACAATTCCAAATAGTCTCTAAGAGTCGTTCTGCGCCTCCGAGGCCGAGACTCTTGTGGTTTCAGCGCCCGCTTCGAGTTGTCTGTTGTGGAAGATCCCGGCTAACCGAGCAAGCGCCTGCCAATGCCTCGGATGTGGCCTTCTTCCTCCGCGAATGCGGCTTCCGTATGCACATGTCACCCCAAGCGCTCTCGCAATAGCGGTGCCCGACACTTGTGAGAGGAGCGGGCGGATTTTCTGAGAATAAAGCTGTTCAGTGAGCCAGGCCGGTTGGCTTGATGCCTTCCAGGAATGCCGCAATATGGCATTGCGGCGTTGAGTATTGCTCCGCTTTGCTTGTGCTTGAGAGCCGTGTGCCGTGAGGCGTCCGACTCTAGCAACCTCCGGCATACGTCCGGTAGCGGTCTCAATTCTGCAATTTCCACAACGGGTGTTCCCGCGCTGAATCGTTTTTCCGCATTCCCGACAAATATTCTCTCTGTGAGGTAGTCGCGTGCTGACGGATTGTGCCGTACCGCCTTGAGCGAGCCTTTTCCGGCTCTGAGTGAGCCGCGTCGGAAAAACCTGATTTCCGACAGATTTCCCTCGTGCGGAGGTCCACAGTGTTTGCGCTAGCCATTCCGCCACTGGCGCGACCGCGCGACCCCATAGAGGAGCTGTCTCCGATAGGTGCGCAGCAAGTGACGCTATGAGGCGACAATTCCCGTCGGGACGCTCTGAGAACCACTCGCGCTTCAGTGGATCACGCGTAATCCAGTCCAACAAATAAGCATCAACCTGCGGTCGCACTGCTTCCATGAGATCGCACGCTAGACTATCCCGCGATGCAATATCGAGGTGAAGGAACCCAAGCCCCGGATCGAGGCCGAGGGTAGCTGCAGCGAGCCGTGATTCAGATGCTAAGACGGAATACAAATAATTAAGCATCGCGTTTTGCGGATTCACCGCGACTCTCGGAGAACCCGTTAACGGCGACATCCGAGCGCCGAACGAGCGCCAGTGAGTAGGTATTCGCGATTCGTCTTTCTTGGGAAAAGCGACCGGCAGGTTACGCCATAGCGACCAGTAGACCGCAGCCGCTCGCGATTCAATCAAACGGATTCTTTCCAGCGTGTCAGCACTGGGCAATTCTTCTCGATACCGGCAGATCATATCAGCGTTGTCTTCCGCAAGCAGTTTGTATCGTGCAACCTTCTCTTGACCGGCTAGCTTCTTGTCGATAAGTTCCCGCGCGATCTGAATGCCCACCATTGATTGACCTGCTAGTGCTTGGGCACGTCTCAATCGTGCGTCCGAGGAGCGCACAGGTCCAGTCACGCAGATCACTTTCCCATTCCGCTCAAGCATCACGAATGCGACATCCTGATCTGCAAGCCAACGCAAAGCCTCAAGCGTAATGAAACCGTCGCTTCCAATCATCACCAGCCTGTGGAGCCCATGACCCACGCGCGGTAAGCGGATGGTCCGGCGCTCGTCCGCGATTCCATCGTGCAGGGCCAAATGACCAGCGTTCACCTGGACACGGATGCCGTAGCCGGAAAGAACAAAGACGCCGTTTCGAGGCACCGGGGAATTGTGGAATCGCAGGGGTTGGTATACGGTTTTCGCAGCTGCCATTGGAGCAACCCTCCCATGGTGGTCAGGGCTTGTCGGTTGCTCTAACAATCGGCAGGCCCGCCGTTTCTATGTCATTATATATCAATATCTTAGGGGACAGTTAGCTTGGGGGACCAGCTTAAGAAGTTGCTCTTGGAGTGGCGACGCTAATGTTTGGGCCTGCGTGGCCGTGTCCGCATTCTGAGTTTCCGGATCGCATCCGGTTTGTGCACTATGCCACATGGGCAAAGGTCATCGAAGAATTCCGCAATGCCTTCGTGCGTCAAGTCCCCCAGATTTAGCGACTGCGAGATTTCTAGTAAGCCCCTGTGTAAGAGATGGACCCTCGGTTTCGGAGCCGCATCTGGACCATGGCGCTCGGTCGAATACGCAATCCTTACAGCGTTTAAAATCTTTCGAAATGTGAAGCCAGCTGATCTGTCTCCGGAAGCTGCGATTCGCAATGCATCATTGTAGGTGCCAATGTTCTGATTTTCGTAAGCAGCTCTGATGGCACTCTCACGGACCAATTCCGACAAACACTTGGGAGGCTGCCGCCTGAGAATTAGCCTCAGACTTCCATGTTTAACTTTAGGTTCGACCGCAGCTTGTCCTTCCTTTTGGCACTCCTCAATCCATCCTTTGATCTCATAGAGTGACATATCAGTGTCCACTGGATAGTACTTTGGATACTTCATATCCAAGCCCCATGCCCATTTCAGCTGTTCCGCGGCATCATCTAAAACGTTGCAAACCTTGCCATCCAGGGACTCCCTCCAGCGGTGTTGATTCTTGCCCACGTCGGCATTCTATTCCCAGTCGGCGGACGCGAAAGCAGGTTTTTGTGTCCGGGCCACTTTGGATGAAATTGATAGATTGAAAACCAGAGAAGCCGAATGCCACGTCGCAAGCCTATCTCGCAAACGGAACGTATAACCAAGCTTTCCGCGCGTAGCCTCGCGGCCCGCGATCGTTCGTTACATGCTTTGGCAGATATGCGTCGCGGCTCTTCACCCTCTCAGGCCGCCCGCGACAATGGTGTCACCATACGAACAATCAAAAAGTATGTCGGGACGGCGCTGCTACAAGATCGTCCGGGCGGACGACTTCGCGCAACTAAAAGCGACCGCCTCGTTCGCCACGTCCAAATTCCCGGTCAACACGGTCCCGTCGAAATACGAGTTCGAGGATCAAAGCAGGCCAGTGAAGCGGCGAGATTCAACGTCGCAGTTAACCGATATCTGCGTGGTGATCTCTCTGCCCTCGCTTCTTGGCATGGGAAGAAGATCGGAGGGGTTGAACTAATAACGGCGGGACCCACCATCAAGAGTCTCGCCCAAAAAGAGTTGCTTCCTCATTCCCTCTATCGAGCGCTCTCAGGAAGTGCGGCGTGAGTGCGATTGCAACTATGCAAGGCCGCCCAATTCTCCGCTGCGCAAAATGCGGTAGCACACAGAATGTCGAATTGCACCATATAGGAGGACGCAATCATCTGGCGTGGATCACGGTCCCATTGTGTAGAGAACATCACGTTAGACTCACTACCGCAATCCGGCAGGCCGGACTCGATATGCGGTACACGAGCGACACTGTTGAGAGGCTGAGACGCGCAAGGCTGGCCATCTATGTTTGTCTCTGGTTTCTTGATGACCCTATTGCGATCTCATAAGAGTGCGAAAGCATGCGAAAAGACGGCAGAGTGAAGCACATTTTTGTCGAGCGACTGGAGAATTCTTACCTGCGAACGTTGTGTGGGAGAATCCTCCATTACCCAGCAGGTATGGTGGGAATCTATTCCGATTCGAACTACTTCCAGACTAACCACCCCGACTGTCAGGACTGTTTACAGAAACATTTTTCTGCACGCAAGGAGAATTCTGCCAAGCCAAAAGCATGATATTTTTCTTCGCTCTCTTGCAATTCCGAATAATCAGGCAGAAAAGCACAAGAGATTTGACCTCGGAACAGATCCCGTTAAGTGGTCATCGCACGCGCTCGTGTTCGATACCGAGACGAGAGTTACAGCGGATCAAACCCTCACCTTTGGCGTATATCGCCTCTGCACATTGGTCGACGACAATTACGTCGTTACCGAAGAGGGGATTTTCCACGGTGATGATCTGCGGATAGAAGAGCGCGGAGTGCTGGAGAAGTACGTGCGCACTAAGGCTTCTGATATCACCTCCTTCCCGCCGCGATTCCCCCTTTATTCCCGACCTGAGTTCATGAAAAGAGTTTTCTGGCCAGCGATCAAGTACAAAGGTGCACTGGTCGTGGGGTTCAATCTCCCATTCGACTTGACCCGGCTGGCAATGGACTGGAACAGAGGCAAGAAGGACGAGTGGTCACTTACGATGTCGCAGTACGCGAATGGAGCGGAGAATCGTAATCGTCCTCGCATCACAATTCAACCGATAGACAGCAAGAAAGCATTCATCAAACTTGCAAGACCATGGAAACCCGACGAATGGGTAGACGAAGGCGCAGCGCATTTCGTCGATTTGCGCACTCTCGCATGGGCATTATTTAATCGATCATTTTCACTCAAGAGCCTTTGCGAGGAACTCGGGACCGTTCACCAGAAATTAGAGCATGATCCGACTGGTAAGGTGACTTTCAAGGAAATTGACTATGCCCGGCAGGATGGCCGGTGCACTGTAGATGCTCTAAACAGTCTGAAACAGAATTTCGATAAGCACCCCATCGGGCTTAAACCGTACAACGCATACTCTCCCGCCTCCGTGGCCAAATCTTACCTGGATCAAATGGGAATCATGCGGCTAGCGGAAAAATTCGCGGTTCCGGCTGAAATTCTCGGAATTGCGATGCAGAGCTATTACGGCGGTCGTTCCGAAACTCGAATACGTTGCGCGGAAGTGCCCGTCGTTCCCGTCGACTTCACCAGCGAATATCCAAGTTGCTGTGCTCTCTTAGGCCTCTTCGATGTCATAACCGCTGAGAGTGTCAGTTTCGAAGACGATACGGAAAATGTGCGCAAGCTCCTTAAGAGCATCAATCTCGGCCGATGTTTTAAGCCTTCGACGTGGAAGCACTGCCGGTTCTTCGCGCTCGTAAAGCCAGATGACGACATCCTACCCGTACGTACGGTTTACAACGAGGTCACGCAGAATATTGGCAACAACTATCTCTCATCTCAGGAGCCGCTATGGTTTGCCGGTCCGGACCTAATTGCATCGGTGATCCGAACAGGGAAAGTGCCACGCGTCATACGCGCGATTCGCATGGTACCGCATGGACAACAAGCTGGAATGCGGAGTGTAAACCTCCGGGGCATGGTCGAAGTCGATCCATACCACGACGATCTGTTCGTTAAAGTGATTGAGCAGCGCAAACTGAACAAATCGGACGAAGGTCTTTATTACTGGCTCAAGATTTTCGCCAATTCCATTTATGGTTTTTTCGTTGAGCTGAATCCAGAAACCAAAAACAAAAACGTGCAGGTCAATGTTTTTTCGGGTGAGAAGCAATTTCCTGATTTTTCAGAAGTAGTCGAAAAAGCGGGAGCATGGTTTTTTCCGCCGTTAGCGGCGCTCATTACTGCTGGCGGGCGTTTGCTTCTGGCCATGACCGAAGCGTGCGTGCAGAAGAAGCGCGGCACCTATTTATTCTGCGACACCGATTCGCTGGCAATCGTAGCCTCGAAACGAGGTGGTTCAGTCCGCATTCCCGGCAGTCAAGATGTCAGGATTCTGTCGTGGTCGGAGGTACGGGCCATTGTTGAACAATTTGCTGCTCTGAATCCCTACAATCCCAAGATCGTAAAAGGCTCAATTCTTAATCTTGTGGATGCTAACTATATCGACTCAAACCCGAAGAAACCACAGCGGCAGCTGCACGGTTACAGCATCGCCGCCAAGCGATATGCGCTGTACGAAAAGCTGGGCAACAAGGGAATTAAGATCATTGACCCGAAAGCGCATGGGATTGGTTTTCTGTATCCGCCCAGGGACTCACCAAAAGACTGGAACGAACATGTTCCCCAATGGATTTACGAAATGTGGGACTACATTTTACGAGGGGCTCTGAAACTGAAACGCACCGCGCCATCGTGGCTCGATATTCCGCAGATGATGCGCCTTACTGTTACCACGTGCAACGTTTTGGAAATGCTTGGCGAATGGGAGACCGCACGTCCGTATAACTTTCTCCTGCTGCCCATGGTTGATCCAACATTTGGCTACGCGTTCCACAGACGTGCAGATGAAAAAGTCTTGCTCGTGACCCAGTTTTCATCCAAGCAAGAACGCTGGTTTGGCATGGAATGCGTAAACATCCATAGCGGTAAGAAGTACAAAATGGTGGACTGCACGAAAGAAACGAAACGCCCGTACAACGTTGTTTTTCCTTCACAATTCGCCCGCCTTTTGATCGAGTACCAGGAGCATCCAGAAGCAAAGAGCCTTGCGCCCGATGGTTCGTCCTGTGTGGCAGGAACGCACGGGCTGCTACAGCGCGCGCACATCATCGCCGGAGAGTTTCGCTATGTGGGGAAGGAAACGGATCGAAAGTGGGAGGAAGGCGGCGACGTAAGCGTACTTGAGTTCAAGGCTACCGAGTTCGGAAGAGCGAAGATGGTAATTGCAGACATTTCAGTAGCAGATGAAATTCGCGCAATCGGCGTGCGAAAAACGATGGAATTGACGAAAATGAGCCAACACACGATAGAAAAACTGGTTCGTGGTCAAACCGTGAAACGCAAAACTTACGAACACGTGCTCAGAACAATTCATAGCTTACGAATTTAAATGAAAAGCGACGAATGACGACCAGGGCAGCCGGTCCTCGGGCCGTCGAGGACAAATCGACACTACTGGCCCTCAACCTCCTCTGCCAAGCTTCCGGGTTCTGGCAATACGGTCAAATCGCCAAGTCTTGCCGTAACCTCTCGCTGTCGGAGGTCGAAAGTTAGCAGGAGTATATCCCCAGGCTCGCCCCCGCGACGACGAAACAGCGGACCGAGACCCCAGGTTGCTTGATCCGACACCACTAACTGCCCGACTGTTAATCCGTCTTCAGTTCTCAGTACGTAACGTCCTCTCATTTGTTGCCGAAAACTGGTAGGAAGCTGCACGACACCATTAGTGATAACTGAAGGTGATAGTTCGACGGCAGCCCAGGGCTGCGCATTCTCAGTCCAACCATGGTCAGAGTAACGACCCTGTCGACGAACATGGAGCCGCTCCAGGTCGGTTGGGGAGAAAATCGCCCCTCGCAGGCCATATATGCTTGGGCTGAACCGAGCCACAATTGCAAGCCGGGTAAGATATAAACCCAGAGTGATTCGGTTCATACCTCGCTCGATACACAACCTCTCGATGTCCTCCCGCCTGAGGAGGGGTCCGTGGGTGCAAAATATATTGAACAATGTAAGCTCGTTATCGCTAAGGACGCTCTCTGGAGTATGAGGTTTCCGTATGATAAGAAAATCATCGTCCACCTCGCAATCCACTGCACTTTTACAAAATCGCGCTACAACCTCCTTAGGGGGGGCAAAACCCATTCCTCTCGGGTCATTGGCGATCGCTGCGCGCATTTCGCTTATGTGAATTCGGGGGGCGACTGCGAATACCTTCCGAACAATCGTCAGCATGTGGTTTCGAGATCCTTCTCTTAACCAAAACCACCCTTGTCCCAGAGCTTCGTAGTGTGGCATCGCAGAAATGATTCCTGCGACTATCTTAGGATCGGCGAAGGAACCCGCTACCTCTGCTAGTTCCGCCTTAATCTCCACAAAATTAGCAACGCCATACTTAGATACGGTACGTCTTGCACGCACATCGATCAGCCGGGCCCATCCTGAATCGTCTGATCGGGTCAAAAGGAGACGCGCACCAGTCGACTGGTCGACTATTAGCGGTGTCGGCATTCCCGTCCATTTCGCGGTCGCAATGATTGATTCCACCCGAAACTGACGGGCTGTCAAACCCAGTTTGCAAAGCTCCCGTTCAACATCATCAGCCAACACGGGTACACGATTCGCCAAGAAGCGGAGAACTCTCTCTAACCTGGGAAGGAATGTTCTTGTATGCTGCCATTTCTTCAAGAATTTCGCTTGTATTTGCCGTACTCTTTCCCGCGTGAGTCCATACACCTGCCCCACCGACTCAAGAGTCGTTGGAGCGCCCCCGTTCCAGCCCATGAGATGCTGCATCAAATCGAAATTACGGCCTGCGACGTATTGGGCTGCCGACGATTGCAACTCCTCTTCTAAGCTCATCCGAATCAGTTCAAAGAGCTTAAGGCGAATCTTGTTAATGAGACTAACCGCTTCAGGAGATGAGACGGGGTCACGGACCCGCACTACCAGTCGACGGGCAATCTCCGATAACATCGCAGTGGAATTAAGTGCGGATTCGTTGCTTGAGTTGTTGGCTAAATACAACAGCTCTCTTGTGAGCTTGTGCATACGAGGGTCGTTAGCGCGAATGCACCTCGCAGTCCTTGATGCGCTGAGTCTGTCGGCAGCGTAAGTAAGAGTTGACGACAAGGGCTCCAGTATCTTCGCACTAGGCTTCACGTCACTATCTGAGTTAGAGACGGAATAGTGGGCGATACGGTCAAGCGACCGGAGTAGATCGACTAACGATGTGGTTCCAAAATTCCCTATAGCCATCACCTGTCCGATGGTGAATTCCGCTATATCACTCGGCCTAGAGATCACGCCGCCGCGTATCAACTTGAAAATGCAATTGTAGGTTCGGGTACGAAGATCCAAAGCCGACAATTCGGTGGCTAACGGAATCCTTGGCAAATGATTGTCCCAGAACAACTCATAGCTGGTTGGTTCATCGAGGAGCTGACGAAGCTGCTCTTTGGTAAGTGGTCTAAGCTGTGTTGCGCCTGTCCGTACAGTTATCTTCTCCGTTGCTAATGATTGGCTTGCCACCTCTTTCTCATGGGAAATGGGTTCGAGTACCAATGTACTGATACCGTCAAGCAGCGTTGCCAAGGACTTGAGCCCAAAATTATTCTGCTTCATAAGCTGACGCACCGTCAGCTGAGAGAGTTCCCAGACATCGGAAATCACCTCGTTTCTAATCAACTCGCGAATGCAATTGTCAGCTCGCGCCGAAAGGCCAAGATCTTCATAACGAACCCCTCTTGGAAGGAGCGGGAAATGCTTGTCAGAATACGAGCGCCAGGCCGCAGGCTTTCGGATCATGACTTCGATATCGTTCCTATTGAGCCGTTCACTTTCGGGCCCAATTATTGGAGATTGGTCGATATAAAAATGGATGGCCGCCAAGAGATCAACCAATGGTTTGACACCGACTTGTGAAGCAAGTCGGTCGAGGCTAAAGTGCGATAGTGCTGCTAATCCGTCGGGGATCTCTTTCAGAATTAGGCTGTTGAAGGATTCGTAAGTCGACCTTTCGATCTTAAGATCGTTAAGTTGGAGCCTTTGCGTCAGACTTGGGAAATGCGTCAATCGCCAGAAGGGCTCGGAGCGCATTTGTCCCGCTCTAAGAACGATAAGTTTGCCAAGGTGTTCCGCGATGCTCCCATCCACGTATGACCAAACTCGTTCGTCGAGATCTGCCAAAAGAGGAAAACTATTTGCAAGACGAGCAAAAGAGGCTGGAAGCCCGACGCTCAGAATCGGCCGTAAGGACAAAGGGGCTATTGGATAGCCTGGATAAGGGAAGTTGGACACATGCTTCCTTCTCAGATCATATACAGCCGAGCACCTTTTCGAGCTAGACGATTCACAGTTTCGCGAACTTCGTAAATCGGGTCGCTCCAATCGGAGTACTCGCCACGCTTACCCAACTCAGAGCTGATTGCGATTGCGTATTCCGTAAATGCAACTTCATATGTCAATCGGAGGAATGTGGTGTCCTCGATACTGCCAACACCTTTTGCTGCCGAGACTTGAGGATGGTCTAAATTGATGTAGATGACCCGTTCTTCACCTCGATAGATGGCACGGTCCTCCTCAGTGCCCATCGCTTTGAACTCAACACGAAATCCGCCTCTTTTGCCAGCGGGTCGTTGTGATTGAGGCACGCTTCTACCAGTCATTTTGCCGCCCTCTTCTGCTTTCAATTCGGGCTTCAAGTCTCGCGGTTCATCGCCATCTGTCCCTCCATCACCATCCGCTCCAATTCCTCCCACGGGACCGGTAAGTATGCTCGGCACCTCATCGCCATCGACAAGACCGTCCATCGAGTCACCTGGTGCCGGTACATCCACTCTGTCGACCAGTCCAGCAGACTTAACTCTAATCTTGCTTATTTTGTCTCGAAATGAGTCAAAATCCTCATTCAAGAAACGGGCAATATCGGCCGCTTGATCAGCAAGTCGCCTTGCTTCTTCACCCTGCCGTCGCTGGCGCTCGCTGTCGACCATCTGTCGGCGCACTTGCTCCACAGACTGACCAATGAAAGCATAAATAGTTCCGACGAGTTCATTACTCGGATTGAGTCTCATCGAGCGGCTCAGATCGAAGGGAGAAATAGGCGAGTTGTCGTCGTCGAGCCGAGGAACATCAATCTCCCCAATGATGTAATTTGACATCTCCTTTCCTTCCGCCCCCGCAAGTGTTGACTCATGCCATACGCCGTTCGAAAAGATCGCGACTCCACGAAGATCTTCATCTACGGGGGCTTTGGCGATTTTTACAACGAGTTCTACATCACCAAGTAGTTCGCGCGCTGTGCCAGTCGGTCGAAATCGACGCTGCTCCCTGATTGGAGGCTCCGAATACTCGCACTCATGGCTATTAACGAAGACTGTACAGTTCTTCGGCCATTTCGCGAGATGTCTCTCTATGTAGCGGATACATCCTGGCTGATCCAGCGACCGGAGATGAATCTGCTCGATCTCGACTATGGTCCCATTGGCTTCTGAGCAAGGTGCTTCGCTTGCCAAGATACGTACAGGGATCGGGTCTCCTGAAGAAACTCTGTTTAAATCAGACCGAGTCAATTCGACAATTGATCGTCGAGAACCTCGCACGGAGGTTACCCTGAGTAGATCACCAATCCCGAACGCAGCAGATTTTCCCGTCCCAAAACGACCACGTCCTGGTGCTCCTGACTTTCGGTCGAGATTCTCTCCGTGCATGACGAAAAAATTTTGCAACCCCTCAAGCGTCATGCCGCGACCGTTGTCACTTATGCGGATTGTTCTACCCTTACTGTCAAGCCGCACGTAAACGGTCGGACTCGTTCCCGGATCTACGTACTGCAGCCCGTTTGCCACGTATTCCCAGATTACGAGTTTGTCAGTCTTGAAAAGACCAGCATTTTGCAGCAAATCCCGGCCAACATGGCTCTTAACGAAGATGTTCTTTGATGACATCTTTCCCCCTAACTACGCTTGCGACGTGCCTTACTGTCGGCCCGATTTCGTGGTCATCGCTGAACACGTTCAGCACCCGAAGAATCTTGTTTTCCCGAGCCGATTTGCTTACGTAAGCGTCGATCCTGAAAAAACCTTCGGCTTCGCGCGACGTGATAGATGACATCTCTCCAGATTTGAATTTCAGATGTGCCTCGGTGGCTAGCAAACGAGCCTTCTCCATTCGTCGCCACTTGCGTTCGTTCAGCGACAGCCGAATTGCTCTCCCCACTTTTAAGGAGCGCCTATACTTACGCGCAATTGCTGAGCCCTTCTCGGTAAGCAACCAGCCATCTCGCTCGGATCCAACGAGGTACCCGCGCGCCCGCCCGTCCCAAAGACGTTTGCTGACAGTGTCGATGTTTATTTGATCCGGGTATTTCTTCCATGTAAATCGTCCCGGACCGATCTCGTTCGCTTTGACGGCGATGTCTTCCGTATCGACATGCTGCACGGCTGCCCCAACTCGAAAAGCTGCGATGACTACGATTTCGGTATTCGACAATTCAAGTTCGACTTTTTTCGGGGAAGGAATTTGCTGTTTTTTCTTCGCACTCATTGCGGCAGGGAACCTGGCGTTGCGTAGAACCAAGCATTATGCGCTTAACAGCGTAAATGGGACAATCCTTCGTTGGTCCCCACTCGCTGGTTCCCCGCTCGCTCGCGCGCCCCGCGCCGGTCCAGGGCAGTTTTTTGGTGGAAAATGGGGTGTAGCACTTTTGCCGTCGCCGTACACCACCCCAGCAAACGCGTCTTGGGGTGCCTGAAGCTTCTCGCTATACTCGATCCATGAAAATGACTGGGTTTTCTCTATCCACCACGATTGGGCGAAGGTTGCTCGTTCCGAGCATGCAGGTGAGCCCGGCGTGGCCCTCTGGCGTACTCAGAACGTCGGCGAGATTCGGGTGCGGATGGTTGAATACTCGGCAGGCTACTCGGCCGATCATTGGTGCTCCAAAGGGCATGTCGTTCTTTGCCTTGAGGGCGAGCTTGAAACCACGCTTTCTGACGGCACGAAGTTCACCCTGACTCCGGGCCAGAGTTATCAGGTGGCGGACGGCGAATCTTCGCATCGCTCGTCTAGCAAAATGGGAGCCACGCTTTTTATTGTTGACTGACTTTTGTCGTCTAACTGCCTCGTCTAGGTGCATTCACTAACTACGATGAATCTTGATGACACCATCGTCGCCATTGCCACGCCGCCCGGTCGCGGCGGCATTGGCGTGGTCCGGCTGGCCGGGCCGGAGGCGCGAGCGATTGCCGGGCGGATGCTGCAACCGGTGCAGCCTTTGGAGGCGGGAAGGGCGGTGCGCTACGATCTTGTCGAACCTGGCGCCCCGCCGGAATCCCTATCGCGCATCGATGAAGTGGTTGTCACCTATTTTGCCGCGCCTCATTCTTACACAACCGATGACATTGTCGAGATCTCGGCGCACGGCTCGCCCGTCGTGCTGCGCCACATTGTCGAGCTGTCGCTGGCGGCTGGGGCGCGACTGGCGGAGCCGGGCGAATTTACCATGCGCGCCTTTCTCAACGGACGCCTGGACCTGACGCAGGCGGAGGCGGTCCGCGACCTGATCGACTCCCAAACGCTCTTTCAGGCGAAGGTGGCGGCGCAGCAACTGCAGGGTGCGCTCTCCAATCGCCTCAAGCCCATCAAGCAGAAGTTAATCGACCTGATTGCGCTGCTCGAGGCGGGCATTGATTTTGCCGAAGACGATGTCTCGGTGGCGGCCGACGCTACCATTGTTGAATGCATCGCCCACGTCAAAACGCCGTTGCTGCAACTGCAGGCTAGCTTCACTTACGGAAAAATCGTCCACCAGGGACTGACGCTGGCGATAGTCGGGCGTCCAAATGTGGGTAAGTCGAGTTTGTTTAATCGGCTCGTGCAGCGGGAGCGCGCCATCGTGACGGCACAACCCGGCACTACCCGCGACTTAGTCAGCGAGACCGTGGCCATCGGTGGAATTCCGGTGGAACTGGTGGATACCGCCGGCATCAGGCGCGCGCTGGACGAAGCGGAAAGCATCGGAATCAAGAAGTCGATGGAGGCGCTGGCCGACGCCGACTTAGTTCTGGTAGTTATCGACGCGACTGAGGCGATAACCGGTGAAGATAGCGAGTTATTAAGTCAGGTTAAAGGAAGAGCTGCGATTGTGGTGGAAAATAAGAGCGACCTGGTAAGCGGCAGCGACGGCCGTTCCCGCGTCGATGATTCGCGGCAGAGCGGATCGCCGGCGCATATCTCTGCGTCGGCGCTTACAGGGGACGGCATGGCTGAGTTGCGGGCGGCGATCCTCGCGTATATTGGTGGAGACTCGAGCCGGCAGGTGGAATCCGGCTTTCTTACCAGCGTTCGCCATCAGAAGCTGGTGAGTGATGCGCTCACGGCGCTGGAGGCGGCGCTGACGGCCGTCGCGCTACGCGTCCCCCACGAGATGTTGTTGCTCGATCTCTACGCAGCGCTGCGGCCGCTCGACGAAATTACTGGCGCGACTACCAGCGACGACATACTTAACCTTATTTTCAGCACCTTCTGCATTGGAAAGTAATCGCAACCGTCTACTTCACATACTTCGGCGTTTCGCCCTTCGACCAGGGATCGTAGGTCGCGACAAAATGCACACGCTGCGGCCGGGTCGGATGATCAAAGAACCAGATCTCAATAAATTTGCTGGGGTCGGGATCGGCTAAATTTCTCTGGCCACTTTTCTGAAAATATTGAACGGCGACCTGATTAGGGTTGGGCACGATTCCGTGGATCACTTCGAGCCCGTAGCGATCGGCCTCGTGCTCGAAGTGGCGGCTCACTCCGTTGAACAGAGGGGTCGCCAAAAATGCCAGCAACGTAATCACGAAGAGTAACGCGGGCAGCGACGCCCAATCCTGAACATCGCGAATGCCCCACTGCGCGCCCCATTTCGCGAGCATCCAGATCGCCAGGCGATAGCCGACGTACAAAAGGAAGAGCAGAATCGCGGCGTCGATACAAATTTCCTTTGGAATGTGATGCAAAACGTAATGCCCCATTTCGTGGCCGAACACGAATAGGGTCTCCGGGACTGTGGCCTTCTTGATCGTGTTGTCCCATACGACCACGCGCTTGGACGCGCCAAAGCCGGTGACGTAGGCGTTGAGGCCGGTGGTCTTCGAACTGGCATTCATGACGAACATGCGGTTGGCCGGAATTTCCATTCCACCGCGATGGACTACGCGTTGCATCTGCGCCAGCAGGTCGGGCTGCACGGTCGCCAGCGGTGTGAATTTATAAAACATCGGATCGACGACGATCGGCTGTAGAAAGAAGAGCCCGAGCAGGATGGGAATGGAGGCGAGCCAGAAATAAAACCACCAGCGGCGCGGGCTGCGGCGGATCACGAAATAAAGAACACCGACCAGGAGCGTCCCTACAAGCAGCATGATGGCCTGGCTCAGGATCCAGTCGCGGGTCCAGGCTGCCCAGGTTTGCACCGAGAGGCCATAGGCGCGTTGCAGGGATTCATCCCAAATGTCTGTTGGCACACTCAGCACCGCAATCGCCAGCAGGGTGAGAGGAGCGAAGATGATGAACTGTACGAACCAACGCGTTGAGGTGCGCTCGGCGAGATCGCGAAACGCGGTCGCTACCCGCCACCGCAGAATAACAAGCAAGACGAGGAATCCGTAAAAGGCACCGGTGAAGATGTGGCGGTATTTGGCGTTCGAATAGGCCTTGGCGCGCGCGTACTCGGCGGGCGGAGGAGCATATTCGACTATGGCGCTGGGTGCGGTCTCGTTCGCTTTCGATTGTGACGCCGTCGAGGAGCCGGTCGCGGGCGAGGACGATGCAGCAGTCTGCCCGGAAACAATCACAGACAAGGCGCATGGGAAAAGGCTGAGTAGCAGTAGAACGCGCAATTTGTTCATAGGGCCTTCGGAGCCTGATTATTCCAGATTCGCGATAGAAAAGCGGGAAAGAAACAAATACAACCGTCGGGGGTGAGGCGCGTATATCTCAGCGGGCAGCCGTCCCTACGTGATCGGGGTGAAGTCGCTACGATAGAATAACCTTTAGTCAATGCTGCATCCAAATTAAACTATGAAGATTCAACGACTGCCGCGTTTTGTTTCTCTGCTGCTGCTGTTACTCACTGTTGTATTGCTCCTTCCGCTCTGCGTGCCGGTTCTTGCGGAGGATGCTCCGGAGGCTCTCCGCCCTCCCAAGGGAGCGCAGTTGGCGCTCGTGGTCTTCGAAGATCTGCAGTGTCCGCAGTGCGGGCGAGTGGCGCCGCTGCTGGTGCAAGCTTCGAAGACTTATAAGATTCCGCTGGTGCAGCATGATTTTCCGCTACCCATGCATAACTGGTCCTTCGAAGCGGCGGTGCTGGCGCGCTACCTCGACACGCATTCGAAAGAGCTGGGTAACGAATTTCGGCTGGACGTGTTCGCGCATCAGTTGGAAATCAATCCGCAGAACTTAAGAGCGTTTGCCGAGAAGTTTGCGGAGGAGCACAAGATTGGCCTGCCATTTGTCGTCGACCCGGATGGCAAGCTGGCGGCGATGGTACGAGCGGATAAAGATGTGGGAGTGAGTTTGCATATCGATCATACGCCGACGATCTGGATCGTCAGCAATAAGCATGCGGGCAAACCGTATGTTGAGGTAACCGACCCGAATCAGCTCTACGCCATGATCGACGCGATGAAAAAAGATTGAAGAGGTAACAGGTCAGATTGCAGAAGTTAGAAGCGAAGGTTTTCACCTCTGCAATCTAGCCTCGGCAATTGTGGGTGCCTATTCCTTCCACTTGCGGAATAATAACGCACCATTGGTGCCGCCGAAGCCGAACGAGTTTGACATGGCATATTCGAATTCGGTTTTGCGCGCCTGGTTGGGAACAAAGTCCATGCCGTCGGTTTCGGGGTCCTGATTTTCCAGGTTGATCGTCGGCGGCAGGATTTGATCGCGCAGCGCTAACACTGTCACTCCTGCCTCTAAGCCGCCCGCTCCGCCTAGCAGATGGCCGGTCATCGATTTCGTCGAGCTTACCGGAATCTTTTTCCCAAATAAATTTCTGATGGCGTGCGCTTCCAGCGTATCGCCTAGCGGAGTCGAAGTGCCGTGGGCGTTTACGTAGCCCACTACGCTCGGCTCGAGTTTCGCGTCGCGCAGCGCGTTGCGCATTACGCGGAAGCCGCCTTCGTGTTCGGGAGCGGGTTGTGTCATGTGGTAGGCGTCGGCGGACATGCCATACCCAATCAGCTCGGCGAGTATGGGAGCGCCACGCCGCCGTGCATGTTCGAGCTCTTCGAGCACCAGAATGCCTGCGCCTTCGCCCATGACGAAGCCGTCGCGATCCTTATCCCAGGGACGGCTGGCGCGAGCGGGATCGTCGTTGCGCGTGGAGAGCGCGCGCATGGCGGCGAATCCTCCTACGCCCATGGGAGTGATCGCCGCCTCGGAGCCTCCGGCGATCATCACGTCGGCATCGCCGTGCTGAATGATGCGGAAGGAATCACCGATGGAATGAGCACTGGTGGTGCAAGCGGTGGCGGTCGCTTCGTTGGGACCCTTGGCGCCGAAGCGCATGGAGACGTGTCCAGCGGCGAGGTTGACGATGGCAGCCGGAATGAAGAACGGTGAGATCTTCCGCGGGCCGCCTTCCATCAGTGCCGTATGTTCGCGCTCGATAACGTCGAATCCGCCGATGCCGGAGCCGATGTGCACGCCGACCGCCTCGGCATTTTCCGGCGTCACTTTGAGCTGCGACATCTTCATCGCTTCATCTGCCGCGGCGATGGCGAAGTGAATAAAGCGGCCCATCTTCTTCACTTCTTTTTTCTCGATAAATTGGAAGGGGTCGAAGTTGCGGACCTCAGCGGCGATCTGGCAGGCAAAGGCGGAAGCGTCGAATGCGGTGATGCGATCGACGCCGCTCTTGCCCGCGAGCAGCGCCTGCCACACCGCGTCGGTGGTATTGCCGACGGAACAGATCAGGCCGATGCCGGTGATGACGACCCGTCTTGTCGAATTACTCGCCAAAGTTACTTGCCCGCTTTCGCGTGCTTGCCGATGTAGTCGACGGCGTCCGACACGGTGCGAATCTTCTCCGCATCTTCGTCGGGGATTTCGATATCGAAGGCCTCTTCGAAGGCCATCACAAGCTCGACCGTGTCGAGCGAATCGGCGCCCAGGTCATCAACGAACGAAGCGCTGGGCGTAACTTCGCCCTCATCCACACCCAATTGCTCAACGATAATCTGTTTCACTTTTTCATCAACGGCTGCCATTGTTTCTCCTCGTTTTTGAACCTTTGGAATCGCGGGTCCGGAGTGCGGGCCGGCGTTTGCTGATTGCGACTGCTGAAATTTACGACTGCGTGTTGCTCATTGCATTGTATGAAGTCGAAACCAGTAGTCTAAAAGGGATTGGGAAAGTATGCAAAGGAGGTCGTGTGGAGATCACTACGAAATCCTAACTGGCGGCGCAAGCGGGGTCAAACTGGTTCTCAGTTCCCGGTTCTCGGTTCTCAGAAAATCGAGTGCGTCGCACCACTGAGAACTGAGAACCGGGAACTGAGAACTTTATTTCGAATATTCATCCCTTAGGCGCGTTTGACGGTTGGTCATTGGGATCGCCCGGCCTTGGATGTAGACCTGCTTGACATCGGTCTTCACATCCAGCGGATCGCCGTTGGCTACTACTACATTGGCGGTTTTGCCTACGTCGAGCGACCCGAGCTGGTCGGAGACTCCCCAGATTTCGGCGGGGTTTAGCGTGATGGCTTTTAGGGCTTCGTCGTAGGGGAGGCCGAAGGCGGTGGCGAATCCGGCCTGGTCGGGAAGGTTGCGGACGTTGTGGGCGTTGTAGGAAGCGAAGATAATTTTGACTCCGCGTTTGTAGAGCTGCGCTGGAAGGCTATAGACCGCGTCGTAGCGCTCGTCTTCTTTCGGAGCTTCGTAGATGGGACCGACGATGACCGGCACCTTGAGGCTGGCGACGTAGTCGAGGACGGTCTGCGAGTGGGCGATGCGGTTGAGGACGAATTTCAATTTGAATTCGTTGGCCAGGCTGACGGCGGTTTGCAAGTCGCTGGAACTTTCGGCCGCCAGGACGATTGTTTTTTTGCCTTCTAGATATGGAACCAGGGCTTCGAGTTTCAGATCACGCTTGGGAGGGATGGGCTCGGACTTTTTTCCTTTACTCGCTTGCGCGGTTTTGTCGCCGGGTTTCTTTTCTTTGTCAGGAGAACTCTTTGCTGCTTCGGATTTTTTGCGTTCGTAGTCGGCCCACTTGGTCTGATATTCCTGGGCGTCGATGAAAGCTTGGCGGAGTTGCGCGGCTAGACCCATGCGCGTCGAGGGGAATTTGCGTTTGTCGAATCCTCCCTTATTGCGGCGCTGATCGCCCGTAAAATTGAGCGGCATGGCGTTGTCGCGGATGAGGAGCATCTCGGTGGCGTTGGCTCCGGCGAGTTGAATGAAAGAATCCTGGCCGGGCAGCGTGTCGCTGCTTTCAGGAGCAACGATGGCATTGGTGATTCCGTTGACGCGCGCCACGGGGATGAGAGCCGTCTCTGCGTGGAAGGCTTCGGCGGTGTGCATGTGCGGCATGATCTCATCGCTCGGCTCGACCAGATCGTTAGTCGTGGCTTCGGCTTCGATTTCGGTGAGGCCAAGGTGAGTCTCGGAGTCGATCAGGCCGGGGTAGATGGTCATGCCGGTGGCGTCGATCATTTGGGCTCCGGCGGGGATGTTGACTGAACTGGCAGCGCCTACGGCGGTGATTTTTCCGCCTTGCATTACGACGACGCCATTGTCGATTACTCCGTGGGTGATGGTTAGGAGCTTGCCGCCCTTTAGGGCTATGGGCTTATCCTGTGCGCCAGCGCAGCCGATGACAAGAAGGACGGTCAGTCCAAGCATAGCGAGAAATCTAGGCCTAACTGAGAACTGAGAACCGAGAACTGAGAGCCGGTTTTTCATTCTCCCTCCTTGTAATGCGTGGCGCCTAGGCCGGGTTGGGTGCGGTCGAAGTAGATGTCGCCATCGATTAGAACTTTTTCGGGGACGCCTACGCTCGAGAGTGGATAGCCGTCCCAAATCACTAGGTCAGCATCTTTGCCCACATCGATCGAGCCAACGCGATCGTCGACGCCTACGATCCAGGCAGCATTCAGCGTGATCATCTTAAGCGCTTCTTCTTCGGTGGCTCCGCCGTAGCGCATGATCTTGGCGGCTTCCTGGTTGAGGCGGCGCGTATAATCTTCGGAGTCGCTCTTGATGGCGACACGCACTCCTTTGCGCATGGAGATAACGGCGTTCCACGGGATCGCGTCCCAAGCCTCCTGCTTAAAGCCCCACCAGTCGGCCCATGTGGCGATGCCTACGTTGTTGGCGGCCAGTTGATCGGCAACTTTGTAGGCTTCCACCGCGTGATGAAACGCTCGGAGGTTGTAGCCGAATTCCTTGGCCATGGCGATCTCGGTGAGCATTTCGTCGGCGCGGTAGCAATGGATCTGCACCATGAGTTTGCCGCGCAGAACGTCGGCGAGCGCGTCGAGTTTTAGGTCGCGCTTCGGCGGCGTGGCGTCTTTGTCGCCACGCTTGACTTTGTCGTTGTAGGCCTCCCACTCGCGGATGTATTCCTGCGCGTCGACCAGAGCCTGTCGTTGCACCTCGAAATTGCCCATCCGAGTCGAGGGGAGCTGATCGCGGCTGCCGTAGACGCGCTTGGGATTTTCTCCGCTGGCGAATTTGATGGAGCGGGGCGCGTTGGGGAAGAGCATTTCATCGCGCCCGGCTCCGAACTTGTGCTTGATGACGATGGCCTGGCCGCCGATCATGTTGGCCGAACCGTGGAGCAGAAGCGAGGTGGTGACGCCGCCGGCGAGGGCGCGGTAGATGGCCTTGTCCTGATAATCGAAGGCATCCTTCATCATCATTTGCGGCGTGACGGGGCTGGTCGCTTCGTTGACGTCGTCGTCGAGGGCAATGTGCGAGTGGCAGTCGACGATGCCGGGAGTGAGGTATTTGCCTCCAGCATCGATGACGAGAGCGTCGGCGGGCCCGTTCACGGTGGCGCCTACGGCGGCGATTTTGCCGTCCTTGATATAGATCGACCCGTTTTGAATGTTGCCGTGAGTAACCGTCATCACAGTCGCGTTCTTGATCAGGACGTTGTGCGGAGGCGGGGCGGTTTGAGCTTGGGCTGAGACCGCGAAGATGGTTAGCAGCAAGAGTGCTGGGTAGGCGCAGCCGAGCGCTCTGATTTTTTTCAGCAGAAGGCGCATGAACGGGACTCCGAAAAAGAATGTGGATGGTGGAGCATTGGGATTGTAGGGGAGTGGGGGAACGGGGTCAAACGGTTGCCGGGGTTAGCCTATACGAACGGGAAAAGCGATCACTCCGCCAGGATCAGGTTCGGAAGGGGCCGCGGGCACGCGAGCGGAAATCGAAATCGGCCGCTCGATGCGCGCCGGGCTCCGATCTGACAATTTACCGGAGCCCCGCTTCCGCATACGGCAGTTTCATGGCTGCTTGCAGTTGGCGGAATGCTGCATCGCCGCGAAGGCTCTTGAACGCCGGATCAAACCCCATTCCGGGCATCTCCTGCGAGTGCTGATCGTAAGCGAGTTTCAGGTACTTCAGCCCATCGGCTTTGTCCCCGACTTGCGCTGAGATTTCCGCCAAGGCATAAGCATCCAGCTTTCCTTCATCGAAAAGCTTTTGCTCTTCGCGGCGCTGCGCGTCGAACATGCTCTGCGCCCCACCCGCGGCGAATCCTTTTTCCGAGGCGTCGGCAATCTGCAATGCCGATGCGTCATCGGTCAGCACCGCCTCCTGTCGCTGCTCCGCCAGATATCCGCGATAGTCCCCGTTTTGCAAATCGAGCCGCTTCAGATACCGGTGCGGCGAAACAAAGCTGGGGTCGGCCCTTTCAATTTGCTGCAGCAGGTCGGCGCTCTCCTTGTGTTGTCCGAGCTCATCCAGAATCACCGCTTTGTCGGCCAATATGGAGCGGGAACCGGGGTCCAACGCCTGTGCCCGGTCGACTTCCACCAGTGCCTGCGAGAAGCGGCCGAGTTCCTGCAGCGTCGTGGCGTACCAATGGTGCGCGACAGCATTGTTTGGGTCGAGTTCAATGGCGCGGCGGAATTCGCGGTCCGATGTCTCCGCGTCCCAGAATCCCCAGAATGCCGCGAAAGCCAGTGACGCCCGTGCCTGCGACGATTTCGGATCGAGTTCCACGGCTTTCGACGCTGCCGCACGTGCGCGCGGAAATGCCTCACTGGCCGGCATCGCCGTATATTCGCGCAGCAAGTTATAGCAATCGGCCAGGCCCACGTACGCGTCCGCATATCCGGGATCATGCACGATCGCCTGGGTAAAGTAATCCACCGCTTTACGCAGATCGTCGGGCGTGCGCTTGTTCCAGTAGTAGCGGCCCTGCAGATAAAGTTCCTTGGCTTCCTGATTTGCCGGATGCACCCCAGCCTTCGCAGAGGAGTGCGGCGAATTGCCCGCGGCCTTTATTCCGTGAAACCGGAACATCATGGTCCCCGCCACAAACAATAGCGCCAGAACCACTGCGGCAAATTCTAACTTTCGCGGCGGAAACGAGAACGCCGGCGGCGCACTCAGACCATCGGGAACGGGCACCGAACTTACCGCCGGCTCTAACACCGGCTCACGCGCATCGGAGGCAGGCAGCATGACTGTGCTCGAGGTCGCAACTTCAGAGGTCGGAGCGATAGAAGTCGGAGCGATCCACCGGTACCCGCGGCGCTCGATGGTTTCTATAAAGACGGGATTCTCCGCGGGGTCGCCCAGCGTATCGCGCAGTCGCTTGATGGCGCTGCTGATGGCACGGTCAAAATCGACAAAAACATCCTGCGGCCAAAGTGCATGCCGGAATTCTTCGCGCGTCACAACTTCATTCGGCCGGCTGAGCAGGACTCCGAGCGCGCGGAAGGGAAGGTCCTGAATCTTTACTCTGGTTCCTTTCTTCCGCAGATCCCCCGCGCGCAAGTCCGCCTCAAACACACCGAAGCGCACAACGGTCTGGGGCTCGCTGGACACAGTCATAGGCGTTGATGCTCACACGGGGAAGGACAGTTCCAAAGTCTACCACCCCGGAAAGCGTAGTTGGACTGGCACTTTCAGGGTACTCCGCTCCAGACAATAGCTTTTTGTAACCCATTGCAGGCAAACCCAATATCTCGTCGCTTCGATATAGCCGAGCCGTCGCTTTACCCCAACCTCAATTCAGGGCATAGTCGCCGCACACTCGCGGTCGCCTCAGCCCATTGGCGAGCAGGCCACCCGAAGAACAAAACCACCAACGAGCTTCCTTATTAATGCGAACGGGTTCTTACATAACCACAGCCGCAGGGATTCGACTTAAGTTCAGGAGAAAATAATGACTACAGCTCTCAAAGCAAATCTTCTCGCGGGTATATTCCTTCTGGCGATAGCTATCGCTGCGCCGGCGCAAACGGTCAGCACGATTTACCAGTTCAGCAGCGGGACGAACCCAAATCTTCCTGCGGGCGTGATGGCGCAGGGACAAGACGGAAATTTCTACGGAATTACCCAATCCGGAGGTACCGCGAACCTGGGCGTGATTTACAACATCAGCTCCGAGGGAGCGCTCACGAGCCTGCATTCGATGGGACAATCGGACGGATCGACATGCAGCGGCCTGACTCTGGGCACCGATGGCAATTTCTACGGCACCTGTCACAATGGGGGCGCCAACGATTACGGCACGCTTTTCAAAGTGACGTCCGCCGGTGTCTTAACCGTATTGCACAACTTCGCAGCCCAAGGATCGACCAGCGACGGATGTGAGCCCCTCGCGCCTCCGATCCAAGCCAGTAACGGAGATTTTTACGGAACCACAAGTTTTTGCGGGGCAAACAATTACGGAACGGTGTACAAGCTCACACTCGCGGGAGCGTACAGCCTGCTGTACAGCTTCCTGGGTCCGCCGAACGACACGGTGTTGCCCTTGGGCTTGATCGAAGGCACTGATGGCGATCTATGGGGCCTCGGAAACGGCTGGATCATCAGCTATGGCGGAGTATTCAAAATCACGCTCGTGGGTAAGGAGTCGCTGGTATACGCGTTCAAGGGCGAGCCGGATGGCGCGGGCCCGTACACCAATCTGATTCAGGGCTCCAATGGCGATTTCTATGGAACCACCGAAGAGGGCGGCAGTGCGCAGGAAGGAACCATTTTCCAGGTCACGGCGGGCGGCAAAGAGAAGGTGCTTTACAGCTTCCCGAATCAGACGGACGGCGCGTATCCTTCGTTGCCCTTGACGCAGGGGCCGAATGGCCTGTTGTTTGGCGCCGCAACGGATTGCGCGGGCGGCGGCTGCGCGCAAGCCGGCCTCTTCGACATCACCACCAAGGGTGTGTACAAGAACCTTTATCTCTACCCGCTTGTTTGCTCGAACTGCGGCCAGCCTGAGGCCCCACTCTTGCTCTCCACCAACGGCGCGTTCTACAGCACGACCGAGCAGGGCGGAACCGGCGTTGGCTCGTTCTACAGCCTGAACAATGGCTACAGCCCCTTCATCTCTCTCGTGAATGTGACGTCCGGCGCAGAAGGTGCGCAGGTCGGCATTCTGGGCCAGGGTTTCAGCAGTTCGTCGGTGGTGAAATTCGGCGGCACAGAAGCCACAACAACAACACTCACAGGCAGCACCTTCATTCTGGCCACGGTTCCTTCCGGCGCGCTCACTGGCGATGTGACGGTGACCACCGGGTCCACCGTTTTATCGACCCTGTCCAGCTATAGCGTCACGCCGACGGTCAAGAGCTTCGCGCCGCCAAGTGGACCGGTGGGAACCGACGTGACGATTACCGGCACGGGCCTGACGCAAGCCACCAAGGTGACTTTCGACAACGTGGCCGCGACATTCACCGTGAACTCCGACTCGCAGATCACTGCGGCCGTACCCACCGGAGCTGTCACCGGCAAGATCAAGGTGACAACCAAAGGTGGCAGCGCCACCAGTACGAAAAGCTTCACGGTCAACTAACTCAGCGAAATCGGGGAGTCACAGCCCGGCGAAAAGAGATGGCATGCCGTCCTGGCCCCCAAGCCGCTCGTGCGCGGTTGGCGGGACGGGACGGCATGCCTCGCTCACTTCACCGCAGATCGACTCCTAATTGGCATTGACGGCTCGCGGTTCAACCGGGAGGACCCGCGGTCACGTGATGAGTCGGCATCCACAGCGACTCGGGCGGGCGCTATCCCAGCACTGCAAGCGGCGAGGCTTGGAATTCTTTCCCGAACTCTTCGGCCGATGCGAGGCAGTGCGCCCTCTCAGGGATCGGCTTTTGGACGCGCGCGGGGTATTCGTCATAAGTGCGACCGTCGAGCAGGCGCCCATTCTTGGATTTTCTTACTCCGCCCCACTGCTTAAAGAAGAAAGGTACGCGCTGCGCCTGGCACTGCTTTCGAATGGAGACGACCCATTCGCGCTTCATCGGACGCGCTCCGGGGCCGCTCTCGCCGCCGACAATGACCCATGTGATGCCGGACAGATCGATTTCGCCTAAGTCTTCTAGCAATGGCTCAATCGACAAGAAACGAAACTTCGCGGGAGCCTGGCGAAGATCATCCACCCGGGGTAAACCGTACTTTCGATCTTCGACGCTGACGCCCCACCAGATGTTTTCTTTTTCGGCGGCGAAGTGGAGCTTGCTTTGGAGCAATTCCCGGAGCCTTTGCGATCGCTTCGTCAGGACTTGATAGGTGTGCCAATCGGCGGCCGCCATCACTCGCGAGACAGCTTCGGTGTATTCGTCGGGAACTCCCGGTTGAAACAAATCGCTCATCGAATTAACAAAGACTAGTTTGGGCGACCGCCAGGCAAAAGGCTCCGTCAGCTTCTCCGGCACGAGTCGCAGGTCAAACCCTTGTTCGTACGGATGGCCTTTTACTCCACGAAATCGCTCGGCAAAAGTTTCAGCGTAGCAATGCTTGCATCCGGGGCTAATTTTGGTGCAGCCGCGGACCGGATTCCATGTTGCGTCGGTCCATTCGATATGGGAGTTGAGTGACATGTCTCCTTGGAGTTGCTGTAGAAACTGTCCGCCAAAGAGGTACTGTGCAACGCAGCTGATTCGGTGCTTGTATGCTTGCGCTGATGCGTTGTAGAACACAGTCCAAAATGACGCCCCGCCCAATCATATTCGATTTCTTGTGGCCAAGTGGCTGACGATGAAATAAAGCTGGGTAAGGATGCATGCGATCTCATCAGGCAACTTACGAAACCCTCTGCAACCCGTATTATTGCGGAGAATCAGGCGACCCTGGAGTGGAGTGTCAGAACAACACTTGCGATCAATAGACGGAAGTGCGGGAATCGATTGCGATTATGCATCCTAGGGGACAGATTTCATCGCTCGAAGCTGAGGCCAACCCACGTTCGGGCTTCGGTTTGGGTCAAAGTGGAAATTGCGATTGCAGAAATTCATCACTCAGGTTCACGAGCCGCCAGTTCCCGCTTCTTGGCCTACATTCACAAAGACATCGGAAGGTAGGGCTCCGCAGGCACAAGCTTCTCTTGAATGTCTCAGTCGATTTCGGGGAAGTCCAACGAAGAGATTCCGAGGACACCTGCAGGCGGTGCTGCCCACGTGGGCGGTTGCACCCGCAGGGGATTCCGCCGCCCGTAGAGGTGTCGATCACATACGAGAAAAGGCTGTGCGACCGGGAGCGCCACAACTACAGGTTGGTCGTGTATTTGAAAAATGTCAGTACAGCAGTAGTAAATAATTACCACTTGGATGTGTTGTTCCCCACGGGATTGCTGCCGACTGGGGTGACGCGCCATTTTAGGTGCGTTCCACTGCCGAGGGCAGCCTGTTTCGGTGTCACACGAGAGAACACCAAGCAAATGCTCTGTATCCAAATGACCCTCCGAGTCCCGTCGCTGATTATTGACTACTATGTTGACAGGGACATCTTTCAGAATCATCAAGAGCTCCTTCAGCAGAAGGTCGTTGCCCAGCTTTATGTGGATGGCAGCCCGCCCGTGATGGTCGTAGAGAAGTATTTCATGAACTCCAAAAGTTCTAAATCTAATGTCCCGCGCCACGTCGACCTACAGCGGAATATTCCCATGCTTCTTAGGCGGGTTCTTATCTCGCTTCGTCTCCAGCATCTCTAGCGCCTGAATCAGCTTCTTGCGCGTTTCTCTGGGTTGGATTACTGCGTCCACGAACCCTCGGTCGGCAGCTACGTAAGGGTTCGCCAGGCGGTCGCGGAATTCTTCTATTTTTTGTTGGCGGACTTCTTCGCGGTTCTCGGCTTGATCTAGTTCGCGTTTGTAGACGATGTCTACTGCGCCTTCGGGGCCCATCACGGCGATTTCGGCGCTCGGCCAGGCGTAGTTTACGTCGGTGCGGATGTGCTTGGAGGCCATGACGCAATAGGCTCCTCCGTAGGCTTTGCGGGTGATCACGGTCACTTTCGGGACCGTCGCTTCGGCGAAGGCGTAGAGGAGCTTGGCGCCGTGGCGGATTATGCCTCCATATTCTTGCTGCGTGCCGGGAAGAAAGCCGGGGACATCTTCGAAGGTGACCAGAGGGATGTTGAAGCAGTCGCAGAAGCGGACGAAGCGGGCTCCTTTTACGCTGGCGTTGATGTCTAGCGTGCCGGCCAGCATCGCGGGCTGGTTGGCTACTATGCCTACGGGCTTGCCGTTTAGGCGGGCGAATCCTACTACGATGTTTTTGGCGTAGTGCTCGTGGATTTCGAAAAAATATCCGTCATCGACTACCGTGTGGATCACGTCTTTCATATCGTAGGGCATGTTGGATTGATCGGGGATTAGCGTGTCCAGCTTTTCGTCGAGGCGATCGATCGGGTCGTTACAGGGCTTGCGCGGCGGGTCCTCGAGATTGTTGGAGGGGATGAAACTCAGCAGCTCGCGGACCATGGAGAGACATTCGGCGTCGTCGCGGCACATGAAGTGGGCCACGCCGGAGGTTTCGTTGTGGGTGTGGGCTCCGCCGAGCTGATCTTTGGTGACCTCTTCGTGGGTGACGGTTTTAATCACGTCGGGGCCGGTGATGAACATGTAACTCGTTTGATCGACCATCAGGATGAAATCGGTGATTGCGGGCGAGTAGACGGCTCCGCCAGCGCAGGGGCCCATGATGGCGGAAATCTGCGGAACGACTCCACTGTAGAGGGTGTTGCGCAGGAAGATGTCGGCGTAGCCGGCTAGGGACATCACTCCTTCTTGAATGCGCGCTCCGCCGGAGTCGTTGAGGCCGATGACGGGCGCACCCATCTTGGCGGCGAGGTCCATTATTTTGACAATTTTTTGCGCGTTGGCTTCGGAGAGCGAGCCTCCGAAGACGGTGAAGTCTTGCGCGAAGACGTAGACTAGGCGTCCTTCGACGCGGCCGTAGCCGGTGATGAAACCGTCGCCGAAATATTTTTGCTGTGCCATGCCGAAGTCGTGGCAGCGGTGGGTGACGAGCTTGTCGGTCTCTTCGAAGGTGTCTTCGTCGAGCAGAAATTCGACCCGCTCGCGGGCGGACATTTTGCCTTCTTTGTGCTGGCGTTCGCGGCGTTTGGCGCCTCCGCCTTCTTGCGCCATCTGGTCGCGCTTTTTTAGTTCGGCAATTTTTTCTTCTAGTTTCATGGGGAGATTATAGGCGAGGGTGGGAGGCGAGGTGTGATTGGCGGCACGGGGGGATGTGATGGGGTCCCGTCGCTCGCTATTCGTCGTTCGCTCTTCGCTTAGAACACCAACCGCGACGATGGCGAACGACGAATAGCGAACAGCGGGTTGGTCTTTATCACTATGTATATCACCGTCCGGTGATAATGGCGCAAATCGATTGGGAGTGCCTGGCCACAGCGGAGCCGAGCTGGCGCTCGGCTGGGCAGGTGAGGGCACCCGCCCCTACGCGAGCGGTACTGCGTCCAACAGATTCAGACACTCGACTTTTTTTTCCGCTGGCAGGAACGAGGCTTCGAACGAATTGCGGGCGAGTTCGCGGAGGTGTTCGTCGGTGAAGGCGAAGGTTAGTTGGGCCAGGGCGTATTCGTTGACCAGCGTGGTGTGAAACATGGCGGGATCGTCGCTGTTCAGGGTTAGCATCAGGCCCTGATCGAAGTAGCGCCGGACGGGATGTTGACTCAAGTCGGGGCAGACGCCGGTGCGCAGATTGCTGGTCAGGCAGATTTCTATGGGGATTTGGCGTTCGGATAATTCTTCGATTAGTTCGGGATCTTGGGCGGCGGTTAGGCCGTGGCCGATGCGTTCGGCTTTGAGGTTGAGCGCTCCCCAGATGGAATCGGGGCCGGCGCTTTCTCCGGCATGGGCGGTGAGATGGAGGCCGTGCTCGGCGGCGCGCGCGTAGACGGCGGCGAACCACTCGGGAGGGCCGGCGCGCTCGTCGCCTCCTATGCCGAAGGCGATCACGTTGCGATCGCGAAACTGTATGGCGAGGTCGAGGACGGGCTGGGCTTTTTCGGCTCCGAATTGGCGGATGGCGTCGAAGATCCAGAGGACGGAGATGCCGAAATCTTTTTCGCCGCGCTGGCGGCCGCGCTCGAGGCCTTCGAAGATGGCGGGGAAATCCTGCTTGCGCCAGAGGCAGACGCCGACGGAGACGATGACCTCGGCGTGAAGGATGTTCTGCGCTTTGAGGCGCTCCATCAGGCGGTAGGTGATGAGTTCGTAGTCATCGGGAGTGCGCAGGTGTCCGGTAACGTCTTTGAAGGCGGAGAGGAATCCGGCGAAGTCTTTGTAGCTGTAGAGTTGCTCGACTTCAGCAGGTGTTGCGCCAGGCATGTTGTGGCGCTGGCGGAGTTCTAGCAGCGTCGACGGTTCGATGGAGCCTTCTAAATGGAGATGGAGCTCGGCCTTCGGGAGGGTGCGGATGAAGCTGGAAACATCCGAGGGCATGAGGTGATTCTAGAACAATCGCACGATCAAAACGATCGGGTCATCGCGCGATCTGGCGATCTGAGGTAAAAGGCAGAGCTTCGATCACCCGACGGCCCGATGATTCCGATCAGCCGCTCTTTTTGAACTCGCTGTGGTGGCGGCTGTAGAAGATGTAGATCATCAATCCCAGTGCTAGCCAGATTACGAAGCGGAGCCAGGTGATTAGGGTTAGGCCTAGCATTAGCCCTCCGCAGAGGACGATGGAGATTAGCGGGAACCAGGGGACGAAGGGGACTCGGAAGGCACGCTTGCGGTTGGGTTGATTGCGGCGGAGGAGAATTACTCCCAGGGAGACTAGCACGAACGCGAAGAGGGTGCCGATGTTGGCCAGGTCGGCGGCGTCTCCGATATCGACCAGGCCGGCGGGGATGCCTACGGCGAAGCAGGCGATCCATGTGGACCAATAGGGCGTTTTATATTTCGGATGGACGGCGGAGAATAATTTTGGCAACAGGCCGTCGCGCGACATGGCGTACCAGATGCGGGCTTGGCCGTATTGAAAGACGAGTAACGACGAGATCATTCCCGTGAGCGCGCCGATTACGATTACCGAGCGGAAGAACGGATGCACGCCCAGATATTTCATGGCGTAGGCTACGGGAGCATCGGCGGCTTCTCCAGAGACGAAAGTCGTGTACTTCATCATGCCGAGCAGCACCAGGGCGACGCCGACGTAGAGCAAAGTGCAGACGATCAGCGACATGATGATGCCGAAGGGCAAATCTTTTTGCGGGTTGCGAGATTCTTCGGCGGCGGTGGAGACGGAATCGAAGCCGATGTAGGTGAAGAAGACGATGGCGCCTCCGGTAATGATGCCGGCGAAGCCAGAGGGGGCGAAGGGCGTCCAGTTGGCGGGCTTGACTAGCATTCCGCCGACTACTAGAAAAGTGACGATGGCGCCGATTTTGACGGCGACCATGATGTTGTTGGTCTCGGCGGATTCTTTGACGCCGCGGACTAAGAGCAGCGTGAGAATGAATACGATCAGGAAGCCGGGGAGATTGAAGTAGGCGCCGGTCCATTGGCCGGAGGCCCAGACGGGGCTTGCCCATTTGTCGGGCAGGTTGATGCCGAAGGCGGCGAATTGCGCTTTTGAGTATCCGGCGAAGCCTACGGCTACGGCCACGTTGCTGACTACGTATTCCAGGATTAGGTCCCAGCCGATGATCCACGCGAAGATTTCGCCGAGCGTTGCATAGGAGTAGGTGTAGGCGCTGCCGGCTATGGGAATCATTGAGGCTAGTTCGGCGTAGCAGAGGCCGGCGAAGCTGCAGGCTACTGCTACCAGAAAAAATGAGATCGCGATCGATGGGCCGGCGGGTGGGCGGCCGTGCATTAGGGCTCCGGCGGTGCTGCCGCTGCGGAGGAAATTGACGATCAAGTCGAGGGCTTGCGCGTGGAGGATGGACGGAGCCTGAAAATATTCTCCGGCGGCGGCCGTGCCGGTGAGGACGAAGATGCCGGAGCCGATGATAGCTCCGATGCCTAGCGCGGTTAGCGACCATGGGCCTAGCGTTTTGCTGAGACGGTTCTCGGGATTCTCCGAGTCCGAGATCAGCTTGTCGATCGACTTGCAACAAAATGCTTGGCTGGTGGAGGTGCGGATGACTTCGTCGGTGGGCTGTGCGGCGGGCTGGGTAGGCGGTGGTGACAAGGGTTCGCTCTCTCCTCAGAGAGTTAGTCGGGCATGGGTTTTCGGCCCATGCCCGGAGTTCGTCGGATCAGACTTCCGATCAGACTAGGGATCAGCCTAGCGTTTTGCCTGGCCGCGCGCCAGCTTTTTCACCTTGCGCTTTTTCGATCCGCGGGCGTAGTCACGGGGCTTCTTGGGCTTTTCCGCTTTGTCTTTTTTGCGGGAGGCTCGTTTGCTTTTCTTGCGCTCTTCTTTGGTTAGTTTCGTTGTGTCTGCCATCAGTGCGTTTTCTCTACTCTCTTAAATTTTATTGTTTGTCCATTTTTCATGTTGATTCGAACTCTGTTGCCCGACCTAATCTCTGGCTTGTCATCCCGAGCGGAGCGAGGGATCTGCAATTTCCACTTTCAAACTCTAAGCCTTCTCCAACTGCGCGTATCTCTCCACCAGCTTTTTTAAACCGAAGCGAGGAAATTGTACCGTAATCTTGGCGTCTTCCCCATCTCCTTCGCGTTGGTAAACAGTCCCTTCGCCGTATTTCGGGTGCCTCACCTTTTGGCCGGGACGAAAGCCACGCTTGCCAGTGGGCTCGTCGGGCAACATTTTCGGAACTTTGAATTTCTTGCCGCGGGAGGTAAAGAATTCGGCGATGTTGTCGATGGAGTTGTATTGCCGCAGCGGAGTCGGCGTCTTTGGAGTCGGCTTCACGTGAGCGGGGTTCCACGCGGCGCTTTGATCTTCGTCCTCGTACGAGTAATGCGCCTCGTGTGGAGCGGGTGCCCCGGCCCGCGAAAAGCCGGAAGAAGAAGAAAATGTAGAAGCCGCAACCGAAGCGGAAGACCGTCGCGCCCGCGATCCGCCCAACTCCTCCACCAGCTGCGGCGGAACTTCCTCCAAAAATCGCGAAGGCACGCTGGCTTCGGGCATGTCGGTGCCGTAGCGCCGGCGATAGACGGCGCGCGACAAAATCAGCGTGTCCATGGCGCGCGTCATGCCGACATAGCAAAGCCGCCGTTCTTCTTCAATCGCATCGGGCTCGAGCATGGTGCGAGAGTGCGGAAACAGGCCTTCTTCCATTCCTGCCAGAACGACCAGCGGAAACTCCAGCCCCTTGGCGGCGTGCAGCGTCATCAGCGTGATCTGCGCGTGTTCGTCGTATTGGTCGGCGTCGCTGACGAGGGCCGCGTGGTCGAGGAATTGGTCGAGAGTTTCGCCGCGATCGCGGGAATCCATGGCGGCGTTAACTAGCTCACGGAGGTTTTCGATGCGCGAGAAAGCTTCGGGAGTGTCTTCTTCTTCGAGTTGCTTGATGTAGCCGGTGCGGTCGATGAGGAATTTAAGAAGCTCGGCGGTGTTGGCTGCGGCTCCGGGCGCGCGGAAACCTCCAACTGCGGTTGTCGCGGCGGCATCTCGCGGGATGTCGCCGACAGTATCTTGTTCATTACCCGCTGAGTCATCGTCGCTGCCCGACGAAATATCTTCGCTGGCCCCGAAATCGAAGCTGAAGTTGGTTGGGTCGAAGTCGGTGTCGTAGACGTTGGGCGACTCTTGCGTGGATGTCTGCTCGATGGGCTGCCGGACGTTGCCGTTAGCTTCTTTGGCGGATTGTTCCAGTTGCTCGGCATAGGTGCCGGCTAACATGGCTTGGGCGTCTTCGATCAGATCGCGGAAGCTCTTTAGCGCAACTAGCGCTCGTGCCGGCAACAACTGGCGCGTGATTGCTTCGCCGACTGCGCCCCAGAGGGACAATCCAGTTTCCAGGGCGAGCTGCTCTATCGTTTCAATCGTAGTCTTGCCAATACCGCGGGCGGGGGTGTTGATCACCCTCAAGAGTGAGACGGAATCGTCGGGATTGAGGACGACTTTGAGATACGAGATCAGGTCTTTGATTTCAGCACGCTCGTAGAAGGAGAATCCGCCTACCACGTGATATTTCAACTGGTAGCGGCGCATCGCTTCTTCAAATAATCGCGACTGCGAGTTGGTGCGGTAGAGGACGGCGGCGCGCGCCGTGTCTCCGCTTTCGGCGGCCTGACGCACGTAGCGGTTGATCGTGTCGGCGGCGAATAGCGCCTCATTTTCCCCGTCGGGAGCTTCGTAGTAGCCGAGCTTTGCTCCGCCTTGGCGAGAGGTCCAGAGATTCTTCCCCTTGCGTCGGATGTTATTGGCGACGACGGCGGACGCCGCACCCAGAATGTTTTGCGTCGAGCGATAGTTTTCTTCGAGGCGCACGATTTTCGCTTCGGGGAAATCGTGCTCAAACTCGAGGATGTTTCGAATGTCGGCGCCGCGCCACGAGTAGATGGACTGATCCTCATCGCCGACCGCGCAGACGTTGTGACTGGCACCGGCCAGCAGGCGCATCAGTTCATACTGCGGACGGTTCGTGTCCTGATATTCGTCGACGAGGATGTATTGAAACCGGCGATTGTAGTAGTCGCGAACGGCGGCGACTGATTTGAGCAGCCGCATGGCTTCCAGAAGGAGATCGTCGAAATCCATGGCGTTGGCTTTGAGGAGTTCTTTGCGGTACTCCTCGAAGATGTGGGCGATTTTTTCGGTCTTTGGATCGGCGGATTGCAGATAGATTTCCTGAGGATCGAGCATGTGATTCTTGGCCCAGGAAATACGCGAGAGTATGTTGCGCGGGGTGAGTTGTTTGTCGTCGAGTCCAAGACGCCGCATAATGCCCTTGACTACCTGCTGCTGATCGCTTTCGTCATAGATGACGAAGTTCTTCGTCAGCCCGATCGGCGGCTGGCCGGGGACCGTCGAGGGAATCCGCAATGCTTCTATATCGCGCCGTAACACGCGAACGCAAAAAGAATGAAACGTAGAAATCACGGGCTTCGCAATAGTGAGGCCGCCAACTAGCTTCTCTACGCGCTCGGCCATTTCGGCGGCGGCCTTGTTGGTGAAGGTCATGGCCAGAATCGATTCGGGCATGACGCCGATTTTTTCGATCAGGTAGGCGATGCGGAAGGTGATGACGCGAGTCTTGCCGCTGCCGGCTCCGGCGAGGATGAGCACCGGGCCTTCAGTGGTTTCAACGGCTTCGCGTTGTTGCGGGTTAAGTTGATCGAGGAACGACAAAAGAGAATGGCTCCAGATGCGCTAGAGCGATTTTACAGGATGGGTGTGTGGGGCGGGCATTCCTGCCCGCCCTGCAATATCTCACAAAACTGATGTGCCGGTATCACGGAAGTCTCCCGCGGAATGAACCATGATGACGTCCATGATTCGGCTCAAGTCGACCCCCTATGAGTACCGCCGCAAGCTGCCACACTATCAGAAGTTTGACCGTCCCCTGTTCGTAACGTTTTGCAAACGCACTCAGGAACCACTCTCGGCTGCGGCCCGATTCCTGGTGCTGGAGCATTGCCTCGTAGGAAATAATCGGACGATGCACCTCCATGCTGTCGTGATCATGCCAGAGCATGTGCATCTTTTGTTGACCCCGATGCGAAATGCAGATGGATGGCCGTTTCCGTTGAGAGACATTCTTAAGCTCATAAAGGGTCCGGCGGCTCGCAGGGTCAATCTGCTCGCGGGAACCCATGGAGCATTATGGCAAGATGAGTCGTTTGATCATGTTCTACGTTCCCATGAGAGCTTTGCGGAAAAGCTCGAATATATTCGCCAGAATCCAGTTCGTAGGGGACTTGCGACGAGGCCGGAAGAATATGCGTGGCTCTGGGTTGAAGCGAGCTGAAGGCGGGCAGGAATGCCCGCCCCACACGTGCCGGACTGGCGAGACTGTCCGTGCCTTCCTCTTGAACGACTGTATAATAAAAAATTGCGCTCATGAGAAAGAACACACTAGTAGCCGCGGCCGCTAAAACGGCCTCTGAAGCTCCCGCGCCGCGCCGAATTCGATCTACCACCGTCCTATGCGTGCGACGCGACAACTCGGTTGTCATGGCCGGCGATGGCCAAGTTACGCTCGGCGAATCGGTTATTAAGCATGGGGCTAAGAAGATTCGGCGGCTTTATCAGGACAAGATTCTGGCAGGATTTGCCGGGTCGACCGCGGATGCGTTCACTTTGTTCAGCCGGTTCGAGGCCAAGTTGGAGCAATATCACGGCAACATCGGCCGCTCGGCGGTCGAGCTGGCGAA
Source organism: uncultured Acidobacteriaceae bacterium (assembly GCA_963822025.1). Lineage (GTDB taxonomy): Bacteria > Acidobacteriota > Terriglobia > Terriglobales > Acidobacteriaceae > Acidiflorens. The sequence goes on from CAWGFW010000008.1 coordinate 1,134,994, forward strand.
AGACTGGCGGACCGACAAATATCTGCGGCATCTTGAAGCTTTGCTGCTGGTTTCCGACAAGGAAGCGACGTTTTTGTTGAGCGGGCAGGGGGATGTGATCGAGCCCGACACCGGCATTGCCGCGATTGGGTCGGGCGGTCCGTTTGCGCAGGCTGCGGCTCAGGCTCTGGCCGATCATACGCAGCTCTCGTCGCGCCAGATTGCCGAAGAAGCAATGAAGATTGCCAGCCGGATGTGCATCTATACAAATGAGAGGATTACGATTGAGGAACTCTAGCTGCGCGTCATTCGCTGTTCGTCGTTTGCAACACCATCCGCATTGGCGCGAATAGCGAGAGACGAGTAGCGAACGATTTTTTATGGCCATTTATCTACCTGGAACCGCTGAGGAAGAGCAAGTCACGCTCGATGAGCTGACTCCGCGCGAGATCGTCACCGAGCTCGACAAGTATGTTGTCGGGCAAAAGGACGCGAAGCGCGCCGTCGCCATCGCGTTGCGCAACCGCATGCGCCGGCAAAAGTTGACGCCCGAAATGGCGGAAGAGGTCATTCCAAAAAATATCATTATGATCGGGCCGACCGGTGTGGGTAAGACCGAGATCGCACGGCGGCTCGCCAAGCTGGCCAATTCGCCGTTCCTAAAGGTCGAGGCTTCGAAGTTTACGGAAGTCGGCTACGTCGGACGCGATGTAGAGTCGATGATTCGCGACCTCGTCGAAATCGCGATCGAAATGGTTCGCGAAGAAAAGCTCGAAGACGTTGCCGACAAAGCGGAACTGAACGCGGAAGAGCGGTTGCTCGATATTCTGCTGCCGCCGATTTCGCCGCGCCCCTCGGATTCCGCTTCTTCTGGGTCCTCGGCGGGCGGCGTGGTGATTGACGCCAGCACCACTCTGACTGACTCATCCAACCGCACGCGTGAGAAATTGCGTCAGCAGTTACGCGAAGGTAAGCTCGACGATCGCACCGTCGAAATCGAAACCCGCGAACGGAACTTTCCGTCTTTTGAAATTATTTCGAACCAGGGCGTCGAAGAGATGGACGTCAACATTAAGGACATGTTGCCCAACATCTTCGGCCAGCGCACGAAGAAGCGGAAGATGAAGGTCAACGAGGCCTTCGAGTATCTGATTCAGGAAGAAGAGCAGCGCCTGATCGACATGGAGCAGGTCACGCGCGCCGCCATCGACCGCGTCGAAAATACCGGCATTATCTTTCTCGATGAAATCGACAAGATCGCGGGCCGTGAAAGCGGCCATGGGCCGGACGTTTCGCGCGAAGGTGTGCAGCGCGATATCCTGCCGATCGTTGAAGGCACGACGGTGAATACGCGCTACGGCATGGTGCGCACCGACCACATCTTGTTCGTGGCTGCGGGCGCGTTTCACGTTTCGAAGCCGAGCGATCTCATCCCTGAACTACAGGGCCGTTTTCCCATTCGCGTGGAATTGCAGTCGCTCACCATGGCTGACTTCGTGCGCATTTTGACCGAGCCGAAGTCATCGCTGACTCGGCAGTACATCGCGCTGCTTGAGACCGAGGGCGTCAAATTGGAGTTCACCCCCGACGCCCTCGAAGAAGTGGCGCGCTTCGCCTTTCGCGTGAATGAAGGCACGGAGAATATCGGTGCCCGCCGTCTGCACACCATCATGGAGCGCGTGCTGGATGAGATCAGCTTCGAAGCCCCGGAAAAAAAGGGGCAGACGTTCGCCGTCGACTCGGCCTATGTGCAGAAGATGCTGAGCGAGATCGTGAAGGACCAGGATTTGTCGCGCTACATTCTATAAGCAACATAAGTTTTATTCCTGGCAGTTGTCGGCAGCTGCAGATCCATGATCTCAGTCGGATTTGCCGTTCATATCCAGCCCTCCGCCGTCCCACTCCTGCCTCTGATACTCTTTTCTTTCCGCATGAGAGTGCATCCAGGAAAGATCTTCGCGGCCGCGGCGTTCTGCATCCTGCTCTCCAGTTGCGCCCAGACTGGCCCGCCTCTGCCCCCGTCGCTCGAACTTCCCAAGCCGCCTGGCGATCTGCGGGCCAGCCGCAAAGGCGATCGCGTTACTCTCACCTGGGACGAGCCCACGCTTACCACCGACCGGCAAACGGTTCGTTACATCGGCCCGACGCTCATCTGCCGTAGCGTGGAGATTGATATCACGCAATGTGGCAATCCCGCCGCCATGTTGCTCGCGCCGCCAGCCAGCCCGAAAAAGGCGACATCGCCGCACCGCAAAGAGCCGAAGTCCACTTCCGACAAGCCTGTCCTGCAAACCTACACCGACACGTTGCCGGCAAACATGCTGCGACCCGACCCGGCGGCGGAGTTCACTTATGCCGTCGAGGTGCTGAACCGCAACGCGCGAGGCGCTGGATTATCCAACCGCGTGCATGTGCCCGCCGTCGTCACCCTGCCCCCGCCGCGCAATCTGTCTGCCTCACTCAACGGGGACGGCGTCGAACTCACATGGACGAGCGGCGGCGAAGCGCAGAAACTTTTTGCTGAATTGAGCGGTCACTCGCCCGGATTGCAAGTTCGTTATCGTGTTTATCGGCGCGAGGAGAACACCGGCGCGAAGAACACCAGCAAAGATGCGATTGCCGGCGAAGTTGGGCTGAGCGAGCATGCAGTCTTCCATTTCGTCGATTCCAGTTTCGGATGGGAAAAGATCTACCTCTATCGCGTTACGGCTGTCACCGTCATCAAGCGGGCGGACAGCGAGCTGCAGGTTGAGGGCGACGACAGCGCTCCCGTGCGCGTGGTCGCTCATGACGTATTTCCGCCCTCGGTGCCCACGGGATTGCAGGCGGCGTATTCGGGTGAGGGTCAGAACCCCTTTATCGATGTGATATGGGCGCCGGTGACGAATGCCGATCTCGCGGGATATAACGTTTATCGCAGCGGCGGCGAGGGCCAGAAGGTGGTGAAGGTGAATTCCGAGTTGGTGAAATCGTCGGCGTATCGCGATAGCGCGGTTGAATCGGGCAAGACCTATACCTACTCGGTTTCCGCGGTCGATGCTCGTGGGAATGAAAGCGCGCGCTCCGAAGAAACCAGCGAGGCCGTTCCATAAGTCGCCGCCACTCGTTTGCAGCGAAGACCGAGGCGAAGACCGCAGCGAAGATCTCTTAATTGTGTTTGAATAACCTCAGATGAAATATTGCCGATTTTCGCTCAACGGATCTGCTCACTATGGGTTGGTCGAAACTGTCGCGGGTGGTCAGGAAGAAGAGATCACCCGCCTGCTGCTCCAGCCACCGCAGGGTAGTGATGGCGACGTGGAGAGCCTCCCGAGCCGGCGAATGGACCGCATTCCGCTGGCGCAAGCGAACTTGCTGCCACCGGTGCAGCCCACGAAGATTGTTTGCGTCGGACGCAACTATAAGGAACATGCGGCCGAACTTGGCAACGAAGTTCCCACCGAGCCGCTGTTGTTTTTTAAGCCGCCCTCATCTTTGCTGGCCACGGGCGGAACGATTCTGCGGCCGGCAATTTCCGAGCGCACCGACTTCGAGGGCGAATTGGGAGCGGTAATCGGCCGCCGCTGCCACCGGCTCGCCGAAAACGAAGACGTCCGTCCCTACATCCTTGGCTACACCTGCGTCAACGATTTCACCGCCCGCGATCTGCAGAAAAAAGACAGTCAGTGGGTGCGCGGCAAGGGCTTCGATACGTTCTGCCCGGTCGGGCCGCTGGTCAGCGACAGCGTCAATCCGTGGAAGGGCGTGCAAGTCGAAACCCGCGTCAATGGTGAGCTGCGCCAATCGGGAAACACGCGCGACTTCATTTTTTCGCTGGGCACGCTTATCCGCTACATTTCGCAGATCATGACGCTCGAACCAGGCGACTTGATTGCCACCGGAACGCCCGAGGGCGTCGGGCCGGTGGTTGCGGGCGACGTCATTGAAGTCGCAATCGAAGGGATTGGCAAATTAAGTAATCCCGTGGCCTAGCAGTTTGCCAGAATAACTGGTAGTGGTGCCGTTTGATTTGCACAACCGCACCACTACCGCAAAAATCCGCGTTTCGTATCAGGGTGCAAGTTGTTCGGAGCCAGATGCCCCTTTAGGGGCCGCTCGCCGAAAGCTGAGTTTTTCAGCAACCTGCTAGAGAGCGTGGGAGTGCGGTTCGGCTTCTTGCTTCTTATTTCTTGCGAGGGGCTTCTTTCACAATTTGCTCTATCAATTCCGCCGCACGGAGAAGCATCTCAAGACCTCCATGCGGCAAGCCACTGAGAATCTCCGCTAATCGTTCAACTCTCCGCGTTCTCGCCTGCTGCAACAGCCGCTCCCCTTTCGCGGTCGCGGTCACGCGAATTCGCCGTGCGTCGCTGGCGTCGGTTTCAATCTTGGCCAGCCCGGAGCGCTTCAATCCATCGACGATGCGGCTCATGGTAGGAGCTTTCACCTGCTCGGCGGCGGCCAATTGGCCGAGCGCCATCGGGCCTCCGAAGACGAGGACGGAAAGCGCCGAGAGGCGCGCTGGGCCGACTCCAGCCAGAACATCCTGCTGGCGAGCGTGGCGCAGGAGATGAATGGCGGCCGAGTGCAGGCGGTCGGCGACTTCGAAACGGGCCGGGACGGGCGGCTTCGCAGGCTTCGAATCATGGCGCGGCATGCCTGGCCAGCTTAGCATCGGAATGCTTAGCCGTGCTAACAATTGTCTTGACAGCGGACAATGAAATTTTATAATTAGTTAGCAGTGCTAACTAATAGGATTTGCCTTATGGAAGATTTACAGAATTGTTTCGAGCTCTTGAAATCAGGCGATCCAAATGGTCTTCGTCGCGTCCTCGAACTGGATCCCGGTGCTTCCGAGGCGCGCGATGCCACGGGCGTGAGCCTCCTGATGCAATGCCTCTATCGTGGGCAGCGCGACCTGGCGGAACTGATTGCCGGCAAGAAGAAGCTGGATATTTTCGAAGCCGCCGCCCTCGGGCATGTTGAGCGCCTGAAGACGTGCATCACAGACGCGGACAGTCGCGATGCTTCTGTCGCTGGCTCGCGCGCGCTCGACTCGCCTTCGAAGGACGGTTTTACCGCGCTGCATTTCGCCTGCTTCTTCGGCCAGCCCGAAGCCGCTCGCCTCTTGCTCCAGCACGGAGCGGCGGTCGATGCCGTGGCCGCGAATCCGACGCGAGTTATGCCGCTGCATTCGGCCGCCTCCGCTCGCAACCTGGAAGCGGCGCAGCTCCTCGTCGCACGCGGCGCACCCCTGAATGCGCGCCAGCAGGGAGGATGGGTCCCGATTCACGCCGCGGCACAGAACGGTGATCGCGCCATGGTCGAGTTGCTCCTCCAGCACGGCGCAGATCCGACCCTGGCGAATGAAACGGGCAAAACTCCGTCGGACGTTGCCCGGGAAAAGGGACATAATGAGATAGTAGCCTTGCTGGAAAAGCGGGCGCTCTAAGGTCGCGAACTGGCGCTAACCTCATCATTCTAATAGCCAGATAACCGAGAAGACGGGTTGGGTCAGACGCAGGCATCGGCCCTCGACGGTCACCTCAACTCTTGCTGTCGCTGGGTGCATCCAACAGTTATAATGTTGTCACGGTAACTTGGGGATGTCTGTCGCAAAATCCGATCAAGAAGTGAAGATTAAATTATGTCTACGAAGTTGAAGGTTGCAGTGATTACGAGTTCGCTGGCGATTCTGCTATTCACGGTGGTGGGCGGATTTGTCAATGTGCGCGCGTCTTCCAATGATGGCGCGTATCGCCAGTTGTCGGTGTATAGCGAAGTGCTGTCACGCATTCGCCTGGAATATGTGGAAGAACCGAATATCGCGGGTGTAACTGACGGCGCGCTGCACGGGCTGCTCGAGTCACTGGACGCGAATTCCAGCTACCTGTCGGCGGAGGAATATAAGCATTACAAGACGATGAAAAATGGCGGCAAGGCGGATATTGGCGCCGCCGTCTCGAAGCGCTTCGGATATGCGGCCGTGGTCGCAGTGATTCCGGGCGGGCCGGCGGAGAAGGCCGGCATCGACAACTCCGACATCATCGAGTCGATCGAAAACAAGAGCACGCACGATATGTCGCTGGCTGAGATTCACAGCCTGTTGACGGGCGACGTGGGATCGACGGTGACCGTAGCGGTGGTGCGCCCGAGGCGCGCCGAGCCGCAAAAAATTGTGATCACGCGCGATATAGTCACGATCCCTCCGGTTAGCGAAAAGATGCTGGCCGATAACGTCGGCTACATTCAGGTAGACGCGTTCCCCGAGGGCAAGACTCAGGAGATTGCCGACAAGATTCGCGACCTGCAGCGTCAAGGCGCAAAGAAACTCGTGCTCGATCTGCGTAACTCGGCCAGCGGCGTAGAGGCCGAGGGCGTAGCCACGGCGAATCTGTTTCTCGATCATGGGACGATTACTTATTTGCAGGGGCAGAAGTTTCCGCGCGAGGCGTTTAACGCTGATCCGTCGAAGGACATCACCAAGCTGCCGGTTGCGGTGCTCGTCAATCGCGGCACGGCAGGGCCGGCAGAGATCGTGGCGTCAGCGATTCTGGAGAATGCTCGCGGCGACGTGGTGGGAGACAAGACTTTCGGCGACGGCTCTGTACAAAAGCTGATCGAGATGCCGGACAACTCGGCACTGATTCTTTCGATCGCAAAATACTATTCGCCGAGCGGGAAGGCGATTCAGGATGTCGCGGTGACTCCGAATGTGCTGGTGGCGGACGCTACCGAGGATGATGGCGGATTGCCGGACGACGATGAGGCGGCTCCGGATAAGTCGGCTGTGCAGAAGGATGAGAAGCCGAAGAATGTCCCTGATGATCAGCTGAACAAGGCGCTGGAAGTTTTGAAGAACCGGCAGTCGAAGGGGTAAGAATCAGGTTTCAAGGTACACACTTTCAGAGTCTTACGATCGCTCGCTTCGGCGGGCGATTTTTTTGCTCGGAACTTTGAACCCTTGTCCACGGCGCTTGCGATAACATTGAAACACCTAGACCTTGAAACTTTGAAACTCTGAAACCTTCTCCCCAACGCGTGCTCCAATGAAAGTTATCTATCAACATCTCCCAACCATTGAAATTGCCGGACGCAAGCTGGTAGGCCGCGTTCTCTTTGGATTTCTCGTACTGCTTTCTGCCGTGGTGGGCGCGACGGTGGGGTTGCTCCTCGTCTACTCGACCGACCTGCCGCAGGTTGAAGAACTGGAACGCTATCGTCCAAGTTCGGTCACTGAACTCTATGACGGACAGGGCAGAGTCATTGGGACGTTTGCGCTGCAGCGCCGGGTGATTGCAACCTACGACGATTATCCGGAAGTTTTGCGCAACGCTTTGATCTCGATCGAAGACAAAGACTTTTATAAGCATTCGGGCATCAACGTCTGGCGCATCATCGGCGCCGCCTATCGTGACATCGAATCGGGCGGCAAGGTCCAGGGAGCGTCGACGCTCACCATGCAACTCGCGCGCAATTTGTTTCTGTCTCCCGACCGCTCGTTTTATCGCAAGGTGCAGGAGGCCCTGCTGGCGATTCAAATCGAGCGCCGCTTCACCAAGCCGCAGATTTTCACTCTCTACGCCAACCAGATATTTCTCGGCCACGGCGCTTATGGGTATGAGGCGGCGTCGGAATATTACTTCAGCAAACCGGCGAAGAAACTGACGCTGGAAGAAGCCGCGCTGCTGGCGGGATTGCCGAAGGCTCCGCAATACTATTCGCCGATCACACATCCGGAGCGCGCCCTCAGGCGGCGCAATCTTGTGCTCAACGCCATGCTCGAGGATGGCAAGATCACGGCGCCTCAGGCGGCCGAGGCCAAGAGCAAGCCGGTCGTGCTCAACCTCCAAAAAGATCAGAACTCGCTGGCTCCCCACTATGTGGAAGAAATTCGGCGATATCTGGAAGCGAAGTACGGCAGTGACCAGGTGCTCGAAGGCGGCCTGCGGGTTTACACATCGCTCGACATGGATATGCAGAAGGCGGCGCGCCAGGCGCTGCTCGATGGCCTTGCGGCCTACGAGCGGCGGCATGGTTGGCGCGGCAAACTGCTAAATGTGATCGCGCAAGGGCAGAAGCTCGACCGATATGTCGATCCTGATTGGGATGAGGAGTCGGAGGTCAACGGATACGTACACGCGCTGGTCACGCAGGTTTCACCGGGCGCCGCCGAAATCCGCTTCGGTGTGCGCACGGCTGCTCTCTCGCCGGCCGATTTGGCTTGGATCCAACCGAAGACCAAGCTGAAGCTGAAGCTCTCCGAGATTCTTCACGTCGGCGACATTGTTTACGTCAAAGTGCTCGCGCTCGATGCCGGAGGCAAAGCGCGCGTCAGCCTGGAACAGGATTCGGGCGCGGAGGGAGCGCTCGTTGCCATCGACAACGCTACCGGAGAGATCAAGGCGATGGTGGGCGGACGCGACTTCAATCTTTCGAAGTTCAATCGCGCGACGCAGGCATTGCGGCAGGTGGGATCGTCATTCAAGCCTTACGTTTATACGGCGGTGATCGACGAGGGCGGCAGCCCCGACGATACCATCGTCGACGCGCCCGTAACTTTCCAGACGGCTTCCGGTCCCTACACTCCGCACAATTACGATGACAAATTTGAGGGGACGATCACGCTGCGACGAGCGCTGGCGCAATCGCGAAATATTCCCGCGCTCAAGCTGGCCGACCACGTTGGCATCAAGACAGTGATCGACTATGCCCATCGCTTTGGCATTACCGCGAATATTCCAGCGTATCTGCCGGTGGCGCTCGGGTCGGCGGAGATCACGCCGCTGGAGCAGACATCCGCTTTCAGTGTTTTTCCGAACGACGGAGTGCGCGTTGCTCCCCGCTATATCACCAAGGTGACGGATTACGAGGGGCGCATTCTGGAAGAAGATTTCTCCGGCATCAAGGATGCGGTCAGTTCGCGCACTGCTCGCATTATGACCTCGATGCTGCGCGAGGTGGTATTGCACGGGACCGCGGTCGCCGCCGCCAAGATGCCGTATCCGCTGGCGGGCAAGACGGGAACGACGAATGATTTCACCGACGCGTGGTTTGTCGGCTTTTCTCCGACCCTGACCTCCGGAGTGTGGATCGGGTACGACGAAAAAAAATCACTCGGCGAGAAAGAGACGGGAGCGCGCGCGGCGTTGCCGATATGGATGCAGTTCATGAGCGTTGCCCTGGCAGGCAAAGATCCGGGGGAATTTCAGCCCGCCCCGGCGCAGGGAAACTCGGCGGTGGCGCGGAAGTTGGACACCCCAGACGTGGCGCCCGGGGATGGGGAGCTGCACTAGAACCAAGCTGTCAGTAACCCCTTTTCAGCAGGCGGCCCACGCGGATAAGGCGATAGAGAGGAAACAGGGATTCGGGTAAGTGGATCGCGGCTAAATCACCCTCCCCCGGCGTCCATAACAATCTCCACAGATAGCAGGCGCGGTCGGTGGGGCGCTCGCGGAGTCTAAGGATGAGGCGGAAATATTCGGTGGATTCAAAATCATATGCGGCGCTGCGAGCGAGACGTTCCGCGAATTCGCGGCCGAGAGCCGGGACACGAGGATCAGACGAAATCGCTTCCTCAGCCCATGCGGGGATTTCATCAAGCAGTAAATTCTTAACCAACCAGAAACTTACCGCGAGAATTCGAACAATGCCCAGCGCGTGGGCGCGCGACAGCACCAGCGAATGGTCGATCGGATCACCCGCGGATTGCGATCGCAAAGTTTCCGCGATGTCCGTGAGCCAGATCAAACGCATCCAGAGATGCTTCGCGGCGTGTAGGCAGAGCACCAGCAGAGAGTCTTCCGCAGACAGGCAAGGCACTTCGCTCTCGCAGAGCACGCTGCGACGGGCCCGCCGGATGAGATTCTCCACCCGCAGGTCGTTTGGGTGAAAATCGGTAACCTGAGAGTCGACGGCGTAAAAATGCGGCAGAATGGCCCACTGCAATTCCAGGAGGTGCTTGCCGCCGGGTCCGTCAAACACGCGCTCGTTGCCTTTGCGGAGCCAAAAGCGCTCGACTGCCGCGGTTAGCTCGTTGGAGGGATGGTACCCAATCTCGGAGAGGGCTTGCTTCCCGCGCTCAAAATCGGTGGGGCGAATCAGCAAGTCGAGATCGGAAAAACGGCGTAGGGCCAGATCGCCGTACGCCATCTGCGCGAGAACGGGACCTTTGTAGGGGATGGCCTGTAGCTGCTTGCTGTCGTAGTGTTGCAGGATGCGGACTAGCTCGGAAGCGAACCACAGATTGCGGCGGAGGTTTGTCTCGTAGGCCGATTGCAGGGAGCGTGCGATTTCCGCGGGGAGTCGCGGAGTGGTTTCAGCGGCATCAATTTCGATCAGCTTGCGTGCGGCTAGCGGAAAGACGCCGTGATGCTCGGCTAGGGCATTAAATTTTCCCCACTCGAAAGTTGAGAAGTCACAGTTCGCAACGCGCTCGCGCCGACTTGCCGATAGATTTGTTCCAGCCACAGCGCATAGCAATTCGAATTCATCGTCTCTCAGTGTCTGCGGCCGAGTGCCCGATTGCGAAAGCAAAGTTGAAGGTTCAGGCGTTGTCACTGCGGCAAGCCTCGGGGACATAAGCGCATCGGTTAAACTCAGATTCCAGATTATGCGCCTCGGATCGCGCTTGGCGATGCCTTGCGTAAATCGAAGCGTGAATCGAAGCGTCCGACACCTTGCCAATATCATCTAGATAAGCGATGGCTAAGTTTCAAACTTTTGACGCGCGCGTGGTTCGGTCGGTGACGCTCTCCGAGTTTACCAAGCACCTTGAGCTCCAGGTGAACGGGGTGAGCCACTTTGGCTTCGTTCCCGGGCAGTGGCTCTCGGTGAAGGCTACCACTCCCGAGGGCGAGGAGATGACGCGCGCCTATTCCATCGCATCGCCTCCCGGCGAGAATGGACATTTTGCCTTCTGCCTCAATCGTGTGGAAGACGGATTCATGTCGAATTATCTGTGCAGCCTGGACGAAGGTGCGCAGATTACGTTTCAGGGTCCTTTCGGCAATTTCATTTTGCATCCGCCCATGCGCGACTCGGTTTTTATCGCCACCGGCACCGGGATTGCGCCATTTCGCTCGATGCTGCATTGGCTGCTGGCGGATCGCGAGCGGCATCAGGGGCATCAGTTGTGGCTGCTCTTTGGCGCGCGCACGGAGCGGGACATTTATTATCGCGGGGAATTCGAACGCCTGGCGGCCGAGCATGACAACTTTCATTTCTCGCCGACCTTGAGCCGAGCGGGCGAAGATTGGAAAGGGTTGCGCGGATATGTGCAGCAGCATCTGGGCGAGATCGTGGGCATGCGCACCGATATGCACGCCTACATTTGCGGACTCGACAAGATGGTGAAGGCGAATCGCGAATTGCTGAAGGAACTGGGCTGGGATCGAACTTCGATTCGTTACGAGAAATACGACTGAGCCTGTAGGATAAAGTTCCGTTTTAATTTCATCTAGAGTTTATCTGGGAGGGCCTCGTGTACGTCGCGGATAGCCAGCGTTACGACTCCATGCAATACCGTCGCTCTGGACGTAGCGGCATTCAGCTCCCGGCCGTGTCGCTGGGGCTGTGGCACAACTTTGGCGGCATCGACAATTTCGAAAACTCGCGCGCCATGCTGCGTCGGGCATTCGATCTGGGCATCACGCATTTTGATCTGGCCAATAATTACGGGCCTCCGTATGGATCGGCGGAAGAAACGTTTGGGCAAATTTTCAAAAAAGATTTTCTGCCCTACCGCGATGAGTTGATCATCTCGACAAAAGCGGGTTGGGATATGTGGCCCGGGCCCTATGGGAATTTCGGCTCGCGCAAGTATATGCTGGCCAGCCTCGACCAGAGCCTCAAACGCATGGGCCTCGAATACGTCGACATTTTTTATCATCACCGTCCCGATCCCGATACCCCGATCGAAGAGTCGATGGGCGCGCTCGATACGGCGGTGCAGTCTGGGAGGGCCCTCTACGCGGGCGTTTCGGCTTACAATGCCGAGCAGACGGCGGACGCGGTGGAGATTCTGCGCACGCTCGGAACGCCGTGCCTGATTCATCAGCCGAAGTATTCGATGTTTGTGCGCGATCCCGAGCAGGGGTTGTTTGACGTCCTGGAGAAAGAGGGCGTGGGGTCGATTGTCTTCAGCCCGCTGGCGCAAGGGCTGCTGTCGGACCGCTATTTGCAGGGGATTCCGGCCGACTCGCGGGCGGCACGCGATTTCTTTCTAAAGAAGAAAGATATTGGCGACGCGATGCTGACCAAGGTGCGTGCGCTGAATGAAATTGCCCGGCAGCGCGGTCAAACGCTGGCGGAGATGGCGGTCGCGTGGGTGCTTCGGGATCCGCGTGTCACGAGCGCGCTGGTCGGCACGAGCAAGGTGTCGCAGGTAGATGACAATGTGGGCGCGCTGAAGAATCTGAAATTTTCGACAGACGAGTTGAGCAAGATTGATGGCGTGCTCGCAGGCACCCCCTCATCGCAAAGTGCGCGATGAATGCGGTACCCGGTCTTCGTTTTCGATGACAGCCACAAACAAACCGAATCCGATTCGCTGCGCCTGGCCCAGCGACGAACTCTCGATCCTATATCACGACCTCGAGTGGGGCGTCCCGCAACATGACGACCCTGTGCTGTTTGAGTTTCTGATTCTGGAGGGAGCGCAGGCTGGGCTTAGCTGGGACACAATTTTGCGGAAGCGGGAGAATTATCGCGCGGCTTTTGACGGGTTTGACGCGAAAAAGATTGCCCGCTATGACGGGCGCAAAGCGGAGCAATTGCTGCGCGATGAGGGCATTGTCAGGAACCGGTTAAAGATTGCTTCGGCGATCCGGAATGCCAAGGCGTTTCTGGCAGTCCAGAAGGAGTTTGGCTCGTTCGATCGCTACGTCTGGCAGTTTGTCGGCGGCAAGCCGCTGGTGAATGCTCGGCGGTTGGGCAGAAAGATTCCGGCGCGGACGCGGGAATCGGACGCGCTGAGCAAGGACTTAAAGAAGCGGGGATTCAATTTCGTGGGATCGACGATCTGTTATGCCTTTATGCAGGCTACGGGGATGGTCAATGACCATGCGGTGGAGTGTTTTTGCTATCGGCGCCGCAGCCGCTGACCTTCGTGATTGCCCTAACTACAGGGCCTCATCAAGTGTTATGGCGGCGGGACGCCCCAGCTCTCAAGCAGCCTTTTATTGTCTTTCCAGAATTTCGTCGATCACGGCCTTGCCGCCTTTATCGAGGCTGATCACCTTGTGGATCGGCTTGAAACCCGTCATCGTCACATCCACAATATAGTTTCCCGGTTCCACCACCACGCCCGCCGGCGATGTTTTATCCAGCACTCGCTGATTGATGGCTACCTGCGCGCCCTTCGGTTGTGTGCGGATCACAATCGAGCCCATGCCGGCCGCGCCATCTCCGCTGCGTCCAAAGAGCTTGTTGAACTTGCCCAGCGTCTTCATGTCTTCCGTGTTGCCCAGCGCTCTCAGTGTCGGCGAATACTGGAAATTCTGCGCCGGCCCCAGATCGGCGACCGTCGTCTCATCCAGATATCCCTGCTTGCGCAGGAAAATCGTATGCGATCCTTTTTCGACCGCGAATTGTACCGGCGTCACTCGCCCCGTCGGCTTGCCGTCGATGATGACCTCTGCGCCCGGCGGCGTGCTGTTCACTGCGATCAGCGCGTTGATCGGCGACAAATGCAGCACTAGAGACGATTTGCCGCCGGAGACGACGTCCACCGATCGTACGTCAGACGAATAACCCGCCTTGCTGATCGCAATGATGTGTTTGCCCGGAGCCAGATTGATCAAGCTAAACGGCGTAACCCACGATGGATCGCTTTTTCCATCGACCTGAAATTGCGCGCCCTGAGGATTTGAGTCGATGATCGCCTGTCCCGGTGTCACGACCGGCGCCGGCGCGGGAGCAGGAGCGCGTCGTGTGACCTTTGCGGCGCGCTTTTCGACCGGCCGCACATTCAAACTCGGCTTCGGTTCTGCGATCGGTGCAATCGGCGTCTCCGATTGCGGCGCCACTGGAGCCTGAGCAACGGGCTGCGCTGTTTTTGCTTCTGCGAGCTTCGTCGGCCGCGGCGCAGCCGTCGATCCATCGTCTTCCGATCGCACGTGGAAAAATAGCGCGATCACTACCACTAAGATGAGTCCCACCGCGCCCAGAATCGAATAGATCATCAGCCGAGGCGGAATAGTAGAGATTTCCTGAATTGCCTTTTGCGCAACTTCGCGCACCTCGACCTTCGGCTTTTCTTCTTTTTTCTTCTTCGAGGGGATTACCAGATCGGTCGGCATCGGCGCCTCGGGTACGACAAACGACGTCGAAATCACCGGTTCCTTCAGCGGAGGCAACTCCTCAAGGTCAGAAAAGCTCACGCTCGATGACGGACTTGCCGGCGCGGACATCATCGGATCCCCAGCCACGCGCGGCGTCTGTTGCACCGGCTCCGGTTCCACCACCCCAGCCGACATCACCGGGCTAGCCGCGCTCTCCGGCGCGGACGAACTCACCTCAAAGTCACTAATCAGTCGCGCCCCCGAACCGGAATTCTTTGCATTCGCATCGCTCGCTTTCGCGCTGACGTTGACCTGCGATACGCCGTAAGCGCCGCCTCCCGAGGTTGCACCCGCAGCCGCCGCAGCCGCCTTGGTCCCAACCGCAGGTCGTACCGCTGGAGATGCCGCCGTACTTACTCGTGCAGAAGCTGGCGCTAAAGCTGAGTTAGTCGAAGCTGGCAGAGAAGAAGCAGGGCCGGCTGAAACTGGTTTAGCAGGAGCTTGAGCAACCGGCTTAGGAGAAACCGCAGGTGCCGCAGCTCCTGCATTCGCCGAAACAAACTTGCTGGCCGCGGCCGCTCGCGCCGCCGGGTCCACCGCAATCTTCGTAGCCGCCACAGCCCTCTTCGGCTCTGCTCCCGCTTTCTTGCCGTTTTCCTTGCACGTCTCGAGGTCCTCGAGCAGGGCACGCGCGCTCTGATAACGCTCTGCCGGATCCTTCGCCAGCGCTTTCATAATCAGCGCACTCACCGCCGGCTGAATCTTCGCATTCACTTCCGACGGGCTCGCCGGCATTTCATTCTCAATCCGCGTCAGCAGCGTACCTGGGTCGGCCGCATCGAAAGCCTTGCGCCCCACCACCATCTCGTAAAGAATCGTTCCCAGTGTGAATAGGTTCGATCTCAAATCGATTGCCTCACCGCGAATCTGTTCCGGAGAACAGTAATGCATCAGCCGCCCCAACCCTTTGCCCGATTCCGCTTCGATCAGGCTCATGTTGGAAATACCGTAGCCGAGAATTTTGACCATCCCGTCCCACTGCACCAGAAGCTTGTCCGGTTCAAGCGAGCAGTGCGCCACATTCTTCGCCGCAGCCTGCTCCAACCCGGCGCAAACCTGGCGTGTAATATCCAGCAGATCCCAGATAGAGAAACCTTCCTTGCGCGCCAGCATGGTCGCGATGCTGTTGCCCTGTATGTATTCCATTGCGGCACAGAATTGGCCATCGATCTCGCCCGCTCCGTAGAGCAGCGCGATGTTCTGGCCGACGAGGTCGCGCGTGCTCTCGCCCTCGGCAATCAGCGTCTCCACAAACGAGGCCGCGCGATCGCCGAGCGGCTCCAAGCTCTGCGTCTTGAGCGCTACGACCTGATTGGTTTCCGTGTCCAGCGCCTTATAAATCTCGGCGTTCTCGGACTTCGAAAGTTCACTCTGAATTTCAAAACGCCCAAACATCGTCCCCATTACTATCGCCTCGCGGTGATAAGCCGCACTACACCCTGAAGATAAAGTGGCTAAATACAGGGGGAGAATCAACGCTAGAATACCGCCACCAACCGCCCAATTGAGAGTTACGAAAGTACTGACAAATCAGTGCGAAAGGCCTTTTGTCACCAGCATTCGCGCGTTTCAGATTAAAGCATTGCAGGGAGCCCGAGGAGGTGATAGAAAACCAGGTTATTTAGAAGGCTGATATGCGCAGATCTGACTTAACCTCACCTGTCCTTTTTCTGGCCCTATCATATTTCACGCAGAGAGCTGTGGCACAAACACAGTTACCCTCCTCTTCCCCGGTGTCAGCTGCAGAGATAGCTCGACTCCAGAATGATGCACAATCGGGCGACGCGACGGCCGAGATCAAACTTGGTAAGGCATATGAAGACGGAAACGGCGTCCCGCAAAGCGATAACCTGGCAGTCAAGTGGTATCGGGTAGCAGCCGAACAAGGAAATTCAACCGCGCAGAATAGCCTCGGATTAATGTTCAGGCTCGGTCGTGGTGTAGAGCAAGATAAGCTGGAGGCGGTCAGCTGGTACAAAAAAGCGGCTAAGCAAGAAAATTCAAACGCAATGTTCAATCTGGGCGCCGCCTATTACAACGGCGACGGCGTCACCAGCAATGAACTGACAGCATACGCGTGGTTCTTGCTGGCTCAGAACCTTCACAACCAGAGCGCGATCGACGCGGTTAAACACATGAAAGAAGAAGCTGGAATCCTAGAGCCCGATGCACTGGAAAAGATCGGTGACATGTATCAGAAGGGGGACGATCTGCCGCGGAGTTCAGCTAAGGCTATCGACTGGTACCGCAGGGCGGCTCCAAACGGCTCCGCGCGCCTCCAGATGAAGCTAGCTATTCTGCTTTCTGATGATCCGGACGCCACTGCCCACTACGCCGAGGTTCACAGCCTATGCGAAGCTGCGGCCAAGTTGAAGTTTGCACCAGGGGCCTATTGCATGGGTGAGTTGTACGATCATGGGCTGGGAGTAGAGCGCGATCTCCCCAAGGCAGCGAATTGGTTTACGGAGGCCGCAACTTCGGGTCATGCTGCCGCAGAGCTGCGTTTAGGAGAGATGTATTGGAAGGGAGAGGGACTAAAGCAAGATAAGATTTCCGCCTATGCCTTCATTCTCCTGGCCTCCACAGCGGACGTGCCAGGCGCTAAGCAGCAAAAGGAAACCTTGGAAAAAGAGCTTACTCCCAAAGAACTAGCGAAGGGGAAGAAGAGAGCAGTTGAGTGGTCACAACAGCATCCTTCGCTCGGACTCAGGCGAATCCAGAGATAACGAACTAGAGATAACGAACTGATGAGAGACCTTAGGCCGTCCTCCGAGAAGCCATCACCCCCGCCGGCCCCTCAACCTCGCTGACCCACTCCCACACCCGCCGCCCGCGATCGTTGCTCAAACTGCGCGCCTCGCCGTAATCCACCAGACGATTCAAAACCGTCGTCACCGAAGCCAGCGGGTCCTTGTGCCGCGCCAGAATAGCCGGAGCGTTTCGTTCCAGTTCCATGCAGACCTCGCGCGCGCCCAGCGGACGCCGCACTTCCATCAACACCCTCCGGCACGCCTTGGTGAATCCAGGCTGACGCCCGTTCGGCTTGCGATCGATCAATTCGAGCAAGTCATCATCCAGCACCTGGTCGCCAAACAGATTGGCCAATCCGGCGATCGTCTGCTTCACCGTGCCAATGCGCTTCATGATTTCGGCCCGCTGCCGCATCAACTGAAGAAGCTCTTCATGCGCCGCCTTTACCACCTGCTGTGCCGAAATATTATTGGCTTGCGCATGCAGCAATTCCGAGCCCACCCCAGTTTCTTTCACAACTTCCATAACCCCTCCTCCACGACGCATACCCCGACACGCAACCCAACGACAGGAACCCGCACTTTATCTATACGCCGAACCGCCTGGCGAAGTTCCCTGAAGAGTTGGACTAGCGAGCAGCAGAAAGGTCACCGCAGAAAGTACGAGGTCAAAAGTGAGAGGTCAGGTTGCAGAGGTCAAATCTGGGTTAACCTCTGCAATCTGACCTCTCACCTCTGAAATTATCCCATCACCGTCGTGTGCTCGGGCCTGATCTTATACATCACCCGCACCTCGCCCGGCTTCGCATAAGGATACTTATCGACTCCCAGATACTTCTTCGCCATCTTGTCGATATGCTGGGCAGCTCCGTCTTCCGTGATCTCCACCACCGTTCCCCGAATCTCCAGATAGCGATAAGGATTGTCAGGATCAACAATCGCCATCGCTACATGAGGATCGCGCCGCACATTACGATCCTTCTGGCGACCACGCGCCGAATTAAAAATGACATGCTGCCCGTCGAAGTCGCACCACACCGGAGTCACCTGCGGCCGCCCGTCGGGCATGAGCGTGCCAAGATTGGCGAATGCTTTCTTGTGAAAAAGATCGGCATATTTTTCAGGAATCACGCTGGACATCGCTGTCTCCTATCTCAATTTATTTTCGATTCATCCCTGACCGTCCCGATTATAGATGCAGCAACCCCGGATTCGTTTCCCCTGGTTTGCTTTTGCGTAGCGCGGCGGTTCACCGCCGCGAAAACAGCCCTGCTCCAATGACGGCTTTTCAGCCGCTGAGGGCATCTGCCGCGCAACGCATGAATTTTCCACACGACGCTCAGGCGGTTTTGGTGCCCGACTCGGCCACCGTTTTGACCAGCTCTGTAGCGCTCGCGATTCCGCGAGCAGTCAGCGTGTACCCGACGCCTTTGCTACCCGAAACGTCCGCCGAGAGGCTTTGCAATCACAGGCTCACCGTGGGCGTTCAGCGAAAACAAGGCGGCAAGGATCATATACTGATTCCGACCGCTCCTTCGGCTTAACAGCGCCCATGAGCGTCGAAATGTCAGTCATTTTCGCAACTCTGCGACCGCGTTGGCCAGACGACGTTTCTATCAATAAAAAAGGACCGCGAGTATCCCGCGGCCCCCTCAGGCGAAATAATTTCTATCAGCCTCGACTAGCTATGCAACAGACCACTTAGGTGCCATGTTACGAGCACCCGCTGGTGCTCCCGCAGCTCATGCACTTATAGCAACTCCCATTCCGCACCATAATCGACCCGCACACATGGCAACTCGGAGCATCTCCCATATCGATCATATTGGCGAGCGCGTCAGCCGCATGCATGGAGCCTGACACCGTCCCTGGCCCCGGACGTTGCTCGCTCCCAGCCGGCCCGCCGATCGAGCCATTCAGATCGATCCCCTCTGGAGCTGCCTGCGGTTTCGGCCTCAGGTTCTCAAACAGGAACTGCTGCTGTCCGCTCAGGAAGCGCATCTGCAGCCAGCGGAAAATGTAATCCATGATCGACTTGGCAAAGCCAATATCAGGATTGCTCGACCATCCGCTCGGCTCGAAGCGCGTGTGCGCAAACTTTTCGCAGAAAAGTTTCAGCGGCACGCCATGCTGCAGCGAAATCGACACCGCCAGGGCAAAGCTGTCCATCAGCCCCGAAACCGTCGAACCTTCCTTAGCCATCTTGATGAAAATCTCGCCCGGCTCGCCATCGGGATACAAGCCCACGATGATGTAACCTTCATGGCCGCCAATGTTGAACTTATGCGTCACCGACATCCGCTCTTCTTTCAACTTATGACGCACGGCCCGCGGAGGAGCATCGAGATTCTCATCCTGCGCCAACGCCGCTGCCGCCGCGTTGCGCGCCGCATCATCTTTAGTGGAGTTCGCCGTCTTCGAACCAGCTGCCGAGAGCGGCTGAGACTGCTTGCATCCATCGCGATAAACCGCGACCGCCTTCAGGCCCAGCTTCCACGCCTGTATGTAAGCCTCCGAGATGTCGTCAACCGTCGCCGCATTGGGTAAGTTGACCGTCTTCGAGATAGCTCCAGAAATAAACGGCTGGGCCGCCGCCATCATCTTCAAATGCCCCATGTAATGAATCGACCGCGTCCCCTTAGCCGGCTTGAACGAGCAATCAAACACCGCTAAGTGTTCGTCCTTTACATGCGGAGCCCCTTCAATCGTCCCAGTAGCGTCGATGTAACTAACAATCGCGTCCGTCTGTTCATGCGTATAACCCAGCTTAAACAGCGCCCCCGGAACGGTGTTATTCACAATCTTAATCATTCCGCCGCCCACCAGCTTCTTATACTTAATCAGCGCCAGGTCAGGCTCAATGCCGGTAGTGTCGCAATCCATCATGAAGCCAATCGTCCCCGTAGGCGCGAGAACCGTCACCTGCGAGTTGCGGTAGCCAAATTTCTCTCCATGAGAGAGCGCCTCATCCCAGCACTGCTTACTAGCTTCAAATAGCGGAGCCGGAACATTCTTATTGTTAATGTTATTCACGCTAGCCCGGTGCATCCGTATCACATCCAAAAACGGCTCCCGATTGATATACCATCCTGGGCAAGCCGCTCCCGGCATATCTTCCGCCTTAGTAACTCCCAGCCGCGTCTGGACCGTGTCAGTAATAGGAGTCAGCGGCCGGCACTGCTCAGCAATCTTCGACGATTGCAGATACGCCTCGCCGCACATAATGGCAGTTACGCAAGCCGCATAATCCCGTCCAGCATCGCTGTCATAAGGCAGGCCCGCAGCCATCAGCAAAGCGCCCAGGTTGGCATAGCCCAACCCCAACGGCCGATAGTCATGCGAATTCTTGCCAATAACCTCGGTAGGATAGCCGGCGTTATCCACCAGAATTTCCTGCGCCGTGATCGTGATGTCCACCGCGTGCCGGTAAGCTTCCACGTCAAAAGTCCCGTTGGGCGCAAACTTCAGCAGATTCAAGCTGGCCAGATTGCAAGCCGAATCATCCAGAAACATGTACTCGCTGCACGGATTGCTGGCGTTGATTCGAGCCGTGTTCTTCGAAGTATGCCAACGATTAACCGTCGTGTCATACTGCATCCCCGGATCTCCGCAATGCCAGGTAGCCTCGGAGATTTTCGTCATCAGTTCTTTAGCTTTATAAGTCTTAACAACTCGCCCATCCACAATCGAGCGTGTAGAGAAATCCGTGTCCCGAGTCACCGCAACCATAAAGTCGTCAGTTACCCGAACCGAGTTATTCGCGTTTTGAAAGAAGATAGAGCTATAAGCATCCGAGTCAGGATGGGAGCCGTCATAACCTTGTGCCACTAACGCGTGCGCTTTAGCTTCTTCTTTCGACTTACACTCAATAAAGTCGACGATATCCGGATGGTCAATATTCAGAATCACCATCTTAGCCGCGCGCCGCGTCTTGCCTCCCGACTTAATAACTCCGGCAAACGCGTCGAAGCCCTTCATGAAGCTCAGCGGACCACTCGCCGTCCCGCCTCCGCTCAAAACTTCAGTCGAAGAGCGCAGAGGCGAGAGATTCGTCCCCGTCCCCGATCCCCACTTAAACAGCATGCCTTCCGTCTTCGCCAGCGTCAGGATCGAATCGAGCGAATCCTTCACCGAATTAATAAAACAAGCAGAACACTGGGGCCGCGTGTATCCGGTGGCGCCGAATTCAACTTGCTGCGTGGTAAAGTTCCAGTGCCAGTTGGTAGCATCCGACTTCGGCTCGACCCGTTCGCAGCCCACGTTAAACCACACCGGCGAATTGAAGGCCATGTGCTGCCGAATCAGCAGGTGCACAAGCTCATCATGAAAAGTAGCCGCATCTTCGCTGCTGCGGAAGTATCCATCCTTCATGCCCCAGTCGCGAATTGTCTCCGCGACGCGAGCCACCAGTTGTCGTACGCCCGTCTCGCGCTCGCCCGTGCCAATTTGCCCATGAAGATATTTCGACGCGACAATATTGGTCGCGGTCATTGACCAGTCTTTCGGAACCTCCACATCCTTCTGCTCAAAGATCATCCCGCCCTGCGAGTCAGTGATCTGCGCGTTGCGCAGCTCCCACTCGATCTCGTCATACGGAGAGACGCCGACCTTGGTGAAAAAACGGCGAAAGCTTAAACCACCATTGGACTTACGATCAGCAGCAGCTACGGGCTGGGTTTTGATTTGGTCTCGCACTTCGGGCATTTCCTTCTCCTAAATTAGATGATGGCAAAGAGCAGTCGATCTACAGCAACTACCATTCTGAGGTAAATGTTCTCAAACGAATGCTCTCAAATAAAAACGAATGCGTGGAAACCGCTTTGGTCGCTTTTCCACGCCTCGCCCTCACGGGCCATAGATTTCGAAGAGCAATGGGATCCTGACGCGATATCCCGATGCGAAGCCGGTTCTACGGAGCCGGATCGCCCTGCAGGCGTTTTCTGT
This sequence comes from uncultured Acidobacteriaceae bacterium, assembly GCA_963822025.1. GTDB lineage: Bacteria > Acidobacteriota > Terriglobia > Terriglobales > Acidobacteriaceae > Acidiflorens. The sequence continues at coordinate 1,156,988 of CAWGFW010000008.1, forward strand.
AATTGTGTTCTGGGAACGTGATGGGGTTGGGCGCGTGCGCCGTCGGCGCGGCCAATACGGAATTCACCGCAGCCCGGTCGACTGCCGCACCTTGCTCACCGGGGCAGATGACGAGGCCGGCGCTTATGCCCACCTCGGAATCGCTGGCCGGACATTCAATGCCGTGACGGGCGAAAGACGCGGCAACAAGATTCATTAATGCTTCCATCGGGGCTCCTAGGGACGCGAACCGAGACGGGGCGAGCCGTCTCTACTGCCAACTCAATATCTCTTCATGAATTCCCCCGGAGGGATTGCCTGGCGTGCCAGACCGGGGGAAGTCACCGCTTGTTTCATCTGCTTTCCATCCACTTCGGAGGGATGGTTTCCCGTGGCGGGGGAGACGCAAGATCCTTTTGCTTCGCTCAGGATTTCGGCAGCGGACTAACGCCCGCCCCTCAACTTTGAGTCTCGCCCCTGCTGTTTATGGTCTGTGCCTCCTTCTGGAGGTCTGCTAAAAAACTACTCTGGGATGCTTAACGTACTCCCGTATATGGTGCCTGTCAAGAGATAAACACAACATGTGGTAGCTCGAAAGTGTTAAGGGTATCTACAAAGCTAAGTTCCAATCTTCTGCGGCCTTCACGTTTCAAAACCGCCTCCGGCGGTTCGTCGCCGCGAAGAAACTCTCTCCTCAAGCCGTAGCGCGATGGCGAGTCTCCGGCAAGGCGCGGGAGACGGACTGGGCGAGCACGCCCGGTACTCCATCCCCCTGGAGTCTCTTTCCTGACGATGGAAGCCGCGTCGCTGTGAGATGCGCCTCCACCAACGGTACATAAATGTCTTCGAACAGGGCTTGATTGGTGATGCGTTTTATACCGTCGGAAAATTCGACGAGATAATCGCCGGGCTGGCCCGATTGTTCGCGGCCAAGTGCGTCGGTGAAGGCAAGTGGTTCGGTGAGTTGACGAGCGCGCACCAGGAAACGGGTGCGGTAGACGGTCCATCGACTCTCAGTGTTCATAGCTTCCTTGGCTCCCTCGGGGGAGGGCTGTTTTCAGCGCTGGCATTCTCGTTTATGAGTTTCGTCCGGGCACGGTCAGGCTCGGCGGATAAGTGTTTGCAAGTGGAGTGACTGTACGCGTACTAGCGAGAGCCGGTCAATTCCATAAGAATGGTGCAACGGTGGAATTTATGGCTCGCGGATTGGATCGGGTTGGCCTGACGGATTTCCGGCCCGAGTCAAACGGCGGTTGGCGCATGAGGGGCGGGGATTAGCGGCTGATGGCAAAATATCGCCGAAGTTTTTTTGGCTTGCCAGACGGAATTTGCACAACTGGTGCACAGCTTAGGAACAATTGACAACCCAGGCTCAAGTTGTGAGCCCCTGTTCGTCGGCAGTTTATCGTCGCCCTGGGCCGAATTGCGCTTCAGTCGAATCGCCCAGCTTTCGCAACTTTACAGTCGCGTCATTGGCAACGTCCTGCCGCAACCATGCCAGGTGACCCGCGCCATAGATCACAAGAATCCTATCGTTCGGAGAGTCGATCAGCTTCACGATATTGTTGTAGATGCGAATGTTTCTCTGGTACCAGGCCGCCAGCAGATCAGGCCCCGCATAGTCATCAGGATCACCAAAGGGCACGATAGCCAAATACGAGGCCATATCTCTCGCCGCCCTCGCATCAGAATTCATGTACTCCAAAGTTTCGAGAACAGTGTGCGACTGCAAGAACTCGCCCTGCTCTTTCACCATCGTTCCCCAACCCGCGCTGATCGCATCGAGCTTGTCATTGCGCCCGTTGGCCTTCGCGTAATTCACCACCCGTTGCCATGGGAAATCGCCTTCCTCGTCGACCGGATAAACCGCACGATGCCCAAGCTCCTTGGCCAGCCGGTATCCGATTTGATTTGTCTCGTTACGCGATAGCGTGTACTTTCCCGCAAGATAATCGGAATACTCCTGCTCCACTCGCTTGCTCCCAAAGTCGGTTTCAATCGCAATCTTGGTCGGACGAAATTTCTTCAACATTTCGATCAGTTCCGTGATTTCCTGCTGCCGCTTCGGCGATAAAACGTCGTCAGCCTGCATGTTGTAGATATCGTGTCCCGGATTCGCCATGTGGTACGTTCCCAGCACCAGGATCTCCGCACGTGCGTCCGATTGAGCGCATGCCGCCGTCGTTATCATCAGTGTTATCGCTGATGCCGCGATCATCACAAGAATCTTTCTCATATATCCTCCGCCTCTATATACGAGCCTGTGCTGGGCAAAGTTCTCGCATCTTAGAAACCTTCGTGATCCTTCGTGCCCCTCGTGGTTCAAGCTTTTCTGGGATTGTGCCTGAAATTCCGCCATCACCCGACCCTCAGGCTAGAGAACGCTGGGCGCGAAGTAGGATAATGTTTCTATTCAGGAGTCCGCCCATGGGCAGCGTAGCTCTTTTGCAATCTTTGAAGGAAGGTATTCTTGGCCAGGCAAGCGTCAAGACAATCTACGGCGACGCAATCTCCGCCCACGGAAAGACGATCATCCCCGTGGCAAAGGTCATGTACGGTTACGGCGCCGGCGCCGGCACCGGCGGAGTCGGCGATACCAGCGCTCGCGGCGAAGGCGGCGGTGGTGGCGGAGGAGTGCGCGTCGTCCCTTTAGGAGTAATCGAAGTCAGCGAGCACTCGACGCGTTTCGTCCCCATCACCGACCGCAAAAAGCTGGCTGGCGCAGTATTGGCCGGAATCGTGTGCGGCCTGTGGTTCGGCTGGCGCAGAAGCCGATCGTCCTAGAAGCATTTCAAGATCCTTAAGAGGTTCAAGGGACCGCTCGGCCGAGAACGCCCAAGATTGCATGGGTCCCCGGAACCGCGCGGTCCCTGAAACTTTGAAACCCTGAAACCCTGAAACCCTGAAACTTTGATACCTGCCCTGATCAGTTACACCCTCGGCCGTTGGTGACGCTCGTCAACACATTGTTGGCGCCCGTCAGATCGCGGCTATAGCAATATCCGCTGGAGTCAGACGTGAAATAGTTCTGCAAACTCGACTGGTCTTGGTTCCCGGTAATTTGGCCGCTGGAATTGAAATCGAGCGCGTCGGTCGAAACGACGCGGTTTTGCAGCAGCGTGAACGAAGTCGCCTGTCCTTTATGCTTCCCCTCAGAATCCAGCTCAAAGTATTGATTGCTGGTCGTAGTCTGCACTCCCGAGCCGTCGGGATTGTAAGCGACCGCGATATCCATCGTGAAAGGCCAGTTGCGGTTCACGCTCTCGACGAACTTTCCTCCGTTGTTCTCCGTGGTAACCACCGATCGTATCGTCGTGTTCTGCTTGATGTCCTGTTGATAGAACGCCGGCAGGATCTTGAAACTCTGAATATTTGAAAAATTAATATCCTGCGCCAGCGTCGTAGTAACGGTGCCGAGCGAAGTGTTTACGTATCCCGAGATCTCAAAGTTGTGTCCGGAACTCGTGCCGACCGTACCGCCCAGATTGCCGTTCTTCGCGATGTGAATATTTTCCGTAATGTTCGGCGAGGGCGCAGTCAGGGTGTTGTTGGTCAGCGCTCCCGTAACCTGCGTCGATCCGGAATCGAGATAAAGCAGCAGCGATGCCGTCGCTGAGAAATAGCTGTCGGCATTGAATACGCTGAGCGCGATGGTATGCGGCTGCCCATCGTCAAGCACCGACGCGAAGGGCGTCAGGTTAACCCGATAAGGCCGGAAATTCATCGTCTGCACGCCGGGTATCGGAATCCACAATAACGGATCGATGCCCCCGGTGAAAATCCAGGGATAAACCGGCGCAACCCCTGCAGGGTTGCCGTCAATCGTCACCTCCGATTCGCGAAATGCCGTCCCTGGGCAGCTGTCGAGCTCTCCCGCAACGTCATTAGGTACACACGTATACCAGAATTCGTCATCCGACTGGCTCTGTGCAAAAACGTCGAAGTAAAGATCAGTGATGTTAGTCGGAAGCGTAAGTGTCTGCTCCAGCAGGCTCGTAGTGCTATAAAGGGCGACCGTCCCGCCCGTCGGCCCCGCCGAGAAACCTATTACCTGATCCGCCGTGCGAGGGGGCGCTTGATTTTGCGCCAGCGGATAGAAGAGAACATCGGCGGAACCAAACAGAAGTCCAGTGTAGGTTTTGTTGTACAGGTTACCGAGATCGACCGTACCATCTTCGTCGACGGTGAAGATCGAACTGTAGTCCGTGAGATCGCGCTCTACGTGCCAGCTGCGGCCTTCGTTCGGCTGATCTTCAGCAGTAGTGCCAAAGTAGATGTTGGTCGGGCCGATCCAGATATTCGCCGTGCGATCGTATTGAATCCCTTTGGTGATCGAGAAATTGCCTTCGAAAATAACGGCGGCCCACGGTCCGGGGCACTCCGCTGGCGGCGCATAACTGAAGCTCTGCGGATTAAAGTTGTCGAACTTGTACCCCTTGAACAGTTGAACTTTGCACGGTGTAGTCTTAGGCCGCGGCACCGGCGGATCGGCAATAGCGGTATTGCCCGAACCGATCTTATACTGAGCGGCGGCAAGACCTGAGAGAAGCAGCAGCGAAACGAGCGTGGCAGCAAACTTTGAGAGCTGGGAAGTGTGCATAGGGCCTCCTGGGCACTGGAACGGATAGCTGGATCAGGATCGTCTGCGCGGCGAAAAGCCGTGGTGGTAGAGGAGTTTAGAGAGAAAGCGAAGCGGGTGTCAAGCGCCGTAGGAATCAAGGAGGAATCAGATGATGGTCTCGGTCTTCATTGGAACCAGCGTCGACGGCTTCATCGCGCGAACGAATGGCGATCTCGATTTTCTGCCGCCCGATGGCGGCGAGCCTCACGGCTACACCGAGTTCATCGCCACCGTCGATGCGCTGGTGATCGGCCGCAAAACCTTCGAGACTGTTCTCGCCTATCCGACATGGCCTTACGGCCAGAAACGCGTCGTGGTTCTCAGCAGCAAGCCGATCGATTTATCGTCAGCCCGCGGCGGCATCGTCGAACAGATGGCCGGACCGCCCGCTGAAATCGTCGCCAAACTCGCCGCCAGCGGCGTCCGCCATGTTTATGTCGATGGAGGAATCACGATTCAAAAATTTCTCCGCGCTGGCGCGGTGCAGCGCCTCATCATCACTCGCGTGCCCGTTCTCATCGGAGAGGGAATCCCTCTCTTCGGTGCCCTGCCCCACGATGTGCGGCTGACCCACATGTCAACGCAGCACTATCCCAGCGGCTTGGTAAAGAGCGTGTATCTTATTGCCGGATAGTTATTTTGACTCTATCTTTCTAGCCGAAGCAGGCACGCAGTCGCGGAGAATACCGTGATCCCGTAAGAACTAAGAACGAAGAGAAGAAGTGAAAGGCTTTGACAAGCCCTAACAGCTTGCCGGGAAACTCGTGTTTCGTATCAGCGTATGGCGTTAGCGATACCGTAAGTTCTTCGGAATCAGATGCCCCTTTTAAGGGGCTGCGCGCTGAGATGGGAGTTTTTCAGCAAGCAGTTAGGATTCTCTCTGTCGTGGTGAAAACACTATGTTCAGAACAAAATTCAACCGCGACATCCTCACCGAGTTTCTACCGCCCGCTCGCTCCGCAAAAATTCACCGCGCGATCATCCTCTGCGATGGCATGCCCTCGATTCCCCGCAAGCAGCCCTTGGCTGAATTCCTCTCCCAAAAAGGCTACTGGGTCTTTTATCCACGCTATCGCGGAGCCTGGGAAAGTGGCGGCGAGTTTCTGATGCGATCACCTCACCTCGACATTCTGGATGTAATAGCCGGACTGAATAAAGAATTTCGCGAGCTAGCCTTTGGCCGCCCCTTCCGCGTACAGGCTGACGAAGTGTTCGTCATCGGCGGAAGCTTTGGCGGAGCGGCCGCCATCCTTTCGTCGCTTGATCCGCGCGTCAAGAGAGCAATCGCCAATTGTCCCGTGGTCGATTGGGCGATTCTCCGCAGCGAGCAAAAAAAAGAAACTTCGAATCCAAGCTACGCCGCCTATATTCGCGCGGCCTTCGGGAACGGCTATCGGCTATCGGATAAGAATTGGAAAAAGCTAAGCGGCGGAAAATTCTATAGCCCCATTTACCACGCGCCCGAAATTACAGCATCGAAGCTTCTCATGTTTCACGCAAAAGATGATCCGTTTGTCCCCTATCAATCAGTGCAACAATTCGCGCGGATCACGAACATCAAGCTCAAGCTATTGCGCCGCGGCGGCCACTTGAGCACTGACTTAATCGTGCGAAAGTATTGGCCGCGGATTAGAGACTTTTTTGAAAGTTAAGTTAATGTCAGCAGAGTGTCCGTGCCCCAATAACGCACAGTCCAACCTCGGGTCAATGCCTTACTGCCAATACGCGATCTGCTGTATTTCCTGCGATCACACTCTGGGCCAGAATCAATTGGGGGCGGGTTCGTGTATAACACTTCTCTAGTGCGTCAGCTTTGCACAGACATCATTAGTGAGCAAGATCGCGGCAAGGTGGATGAACTCGTTGCGCTCCTGCGAGCGGTCATCAGCGACGATCAGGAAGAAATCCGAACCAGAATGACCTTCCTCGCCAAGAAGTACGCCCTTGTCAGCCAGTCTGCTGCAGACTAAATCGATAATCAGCATCTGGAAGGACAAAAAGAAAAACGGCGCGGAGTATCTCCGCGCCGCTCCTACTGAGTTTTCTTACACCTACTTCTTTAGCGACTGATAGCGCTTGTTGATCTCGTCCCAGTTGACTACGTTCCACCACGCTTGCAGATACTCAGGACGCCGGTTGTTGTATTTGAGATAGTAGGCATGCTCCCAAACGTCGTTCCCAAAAATAGGGTGAAGTCCCTGAGAGATCGGATTATCCTGATTCGCAGTGGACAAGATCTTCACTTCGCCCTTGGAATCGGCTGCCAGCCATACCCATCCGCTGCCGAACTGGCCGGCACCGGCGGCGTTGAATTTCTCTTGAAAAGTCTTGAAGTCTCCGAAAGTTTTCTTGATCACTTCGGCGATCGGTCCCGTCGGATTGCCCCCACCTTTAGGTTTCATGATGTTCCAGAACATGGTGTGGTTGACGTGGCCGCCGCCGTTGTTGCGCACCGCGCCGCGTATATCTTCCGGCACAGCATTGAGGTCGCGAATTAAATCTTCCGCCGTTTTCTTGTGCAGTTCAGGATGCTTGTCCAGCGCCGCATTCAGGTTCTTGACATAAGCGGCGTGATGCATGTCGTGATGCAGATGCATCGTCTTTTCATCGATGGTCGGTTCGAGTGCCGTGTAATCGTACGGCAACGCGGGCAGTTCATGCGCCATTTTCACTTCCTCCAAAGTATGTGCCATTTTCTTTTCCTCCAAAGTCTTAAAGATGACGAGGCGTGGAGGAAAGATTCATGCGGAACGATCTTGGTTGTCTGCGCGGCACGCTATATTTGTAACACTTTTAACGAGCCCCCGCGGAGAGAGTGGCGAGCGTAGACTCAAACCACGCCATTATAATTCTCCTTCACAATCATTCTCATTCATCACTCTCATTAACGCGACCGCAACCCGGAGGCAATTTGAAAGTTTTGTTGCTCGAAAACATCAGCGGCGTGGCCGCTTCTCAGTTTCAAGAGGCAGGCTTTAAGGTCGAGTCGCTGAAGGGCGCGCTGGATGAGCGCGAACTGATCGAGAAGGTTCGCGGTACTTCGATCCTCGGCGTCCGTTCTAAGACGCACATCACTTCCGCTGTTCTCGACGCAGCCCCCGAATTAGTCTCTGTAGGTGCCTTCTGCATCGGCGTCGATAAAATCGATCGCACTGCTTCCAGCGAACGCGGCATCGCCGTGTTCAATGATCCCCACTCCAACAGCCGCTCCGTGGCAGAGTTGGCGATGGGCGAGATCATCCTGCTCATGCGCCGCACTTTTGAAGCGAGCACCGAATTGCATGGCGGAGTCTGGAATAAATCGTCGGCCGGATCCCACGAAGTCCGCGGCCTGACCCTCGGAATTGTAGGCTACGGAAAAATCGGATCGCAGGTCTCAGACTTGGCCGAAGCCTTGGGCATGCGCGTCGTCTTTCACGACATAGCGCACGTTCTGGCGCGTGGAAATGCGCGCCCCGTCGGCTTCCGCGAATTGCTCGAAACCGCCGACGTTATCACTTTGCACGTCGACGGCAAGACGCAGAATCAGGATTTATTTGGCGAAGAAGAAATTCACCAGATGAAGGACGGAGCCTGCCTCATCAATCTCAGCCGCGGCTTCGTCGTCGATCATGAGGCCTTGGCGCGTCACTTGAAGAGTGGAAAACTGGCTGGCGCCGCGGTCGATGTCTTTCCCGTCGAACCAGAATCTGGCGGTGCATTCTCCAGTCCGCTGCGCGGCCTTCCTAACGTGATTCTGACTCCGCATGTCGGCGGCAGCACCGAGGAGGCGCAGCAAAATATAGGCCAGTTCGTTTCCGCTCGCATGATCGATTATTTCGACACTGGAAATTCCCAGCTCAGCGTGAACCTGCCGCAATGTCATCTCGATTACGAACCTGGATCGCATCGCCTCACCCACATGCACCACAACATCCCCGGAATTTTGCGCGCCATCAACGACATTCTCGCCGATCGCGGAATCAACATCGAACGGCAAGTGCTCGATACTCGCGGCTCTCTGGGCTATGCGATTTATGACATCAATCAGGATTGCGACCAGCAGATGCTGGCGAAACTGCGCGCCGTTCCGCAGACGATCCGGGTGCGCGTGCCGGGTGCCGCGCTCTGAACCCGACACTGACGGCTTTCATCCCCGGTTTTCAACCTGCAGCAAATTACAGAATTGTTGCAACCCATTGCATTTTCAGTAAATAGAACTAATGAGTTTGACGCTACAGCGAATTCGCAGTTATCCTTCTTTGACATCAGTAACGCTTCGCTGAAGGCTGTGTCCCCCAAGCCAGTCTGACGCGCTGCCATCGGTACCAAGTCGTTTCAATCCTAATTATTTTTAACTGGGAGGGTCGCAATTATGGCTGTTATGCGTACTCGCGCGTTTGCCTTTTGTCTTCTTTTCGTTCTTGCCGCCATGACGCTCGCTTGGGCGCAAACTCCAGTCACTACCTGGCACTACGATAATGGCCGCTCCGGAGCCAATCCCAACGAAACCATCCTCACTCCGCAAAATGTGAACAGCAAGCAATTCGGCCAGCTCTTCAACCAGCCCGTCGATGGACAGGTGATTGGCCAGGCGCTCTACCTCCCCGGAGTTACCATTCCCGGAGCCGGCGTCCACAACGTGATTTATGTCGCCACCATGAATGACAGCGTTTACGCCTTCGATGCAGACAGCGCCACCGGTAGCAACGCGAATCCGTTGTGGCACACCAGTTTTCTCGGAAACGGTGTGACTACGGTTCCAATCAAGCTGCAAGGATGCGGCGGCACAACCTTCTGGACCCAAGTGGGAATCGTTTCGACGCCCGTGATCGACCCGACCTCGGGCACAATTTATGTAGTAGCCAAGACCTACGAAAATTCAAAGTTCGTTCACCGCCTCCATGCCTTGGATGTCACCACCGGCCTCGAACAAACAGGCAGCCCCATCGTGATCAGCGCCAGTTACGACTACGGTGGGACGAACTATGTTTTCGCGGACAAGATGCAGGTCAATCGTCCAGCCCTGCTGCTCGAGAATGGCTACATCTATATCGCGTTTGGATCGAACGGATGCCGCGGTGATCTCGAAGAAGGTTGGGTGGTCTCCTACGACGAAGCGACGCTGCAACCGGCAGGCGCCTTTAACGATGAGCCGGGCGAATCCGCCGCCGCAGTGTGGATGCGAGGCGGCGGCCTCTCCGCCGACAGCTCTGGCAACATTTACGGAGCGACCGCCGATGGCCCCTTCGCAGCCGGCACCAATTTCGGACAATCCGTGTTCAAGCTTTCGCAATCCGCCAACACCCTGCAACTCGCCGATTGGTTCACTCCGTACAACGAACTCTACCTCGACGACAACGATCTCGATATGAGCGAGCCCGTACTGGTCCTGCCAACGCAGCAGGGAAAAAACAAGAACCTATTGGCTGTGATCGGGAAGGAAGGCACGATCTACATTCTGAACCAAAACAACCTTGGCCATTTTTGCGCCACCTGCACCAAGGCCGACACCCAGATTGTGCAAGAGCTGGCCGGATTCGCTCCCGAGGGCGGAGCGCTCGTCTACTGGAACAACGCTCTTTATACTTCGGCCACCGGCGCGCCCATCGCCGCACTCTCGTTCAGCAAGGGGAAGCTGGCGCAGACGCCCTTCGCGCTATCGAAGAAAGTAGACTCCGGTCACTCGCCAATCATCTCCGCCAATGGCAACACTGCGGGCGTTCTGTGGCAGATCACCGGCGGCACGTTGTCTGCGTTTGATGCCCTCAGTCTCGATCGGCTCTATAACACCAAGCTGCCTCCAGTCCCCCACTTCGCCAACGTAATGGTCGCCAATGGCAAAGTTTATGTCGGCACTAACAACAGCTTGGTAGCCTATGGATTGCTCTAGGCGTCTTAAGTAGCTTCGCGGCTCATTTCGTCGCGGCGCGTTTCAACCGATCATGGATCGCTTCCCACTCCGGCTCGCTCGGCGGCAGATCAATCGCAATCCAGTCGTAATTTCCCTCATCCGCCCGGTGCAGAACATCGTAAAGCTGAGCGGCGTAATCGCCTGCTGCCTGCGGCATCTGGCGGATCGTGATCCCAGCTTGGCGATGTTTCAACGGATGGCGATGCTGCAAATAAATTCCCGTGCCTCTTCCCAGGTCGAGCCAGCCGTCGATCGTATCTCCATTCGTCACCAAATATAAATTTGTGCGCGGGCTGTAATGCCGCGGATGCATTCCTGGAGATGGATGCGCTCCGGCTTGAACTTCTTGCGCCGCCGCGATAGGGCCGACAATCGCTTCCATCTGGGCTCGCGAAATTCCACCGGGACGCAGCAGCGTCGCGCGCCGCCCGACCAACGACAGCACCGTCGACTCAATACCAACCTCGCACGGTCCTCCATCGATGATGAGATCCACGTCCGAGCCGAGGTCCACGCGAACGTGTTCCGCCATGGTTGGAGAAAGTCCGCTAAAGCGATTGGCGCTGGGCGCGGCGAGCGGAACTCCGGCCGCGCGAATCAGAGCGAGCGCGACCGGATGCGCCGGCATTCGCACACCCACAGTGTCCAGCCCTGCAGTGACGATGTCAGGAATCGTGTCGCTTGCGACTCCCGCAACCGCCAATCGCTTTTCAAGCACCAGCGTCAGCGGCCCGGGCCAGAATTGCCGTGCGAGGCGCTCAGCCGCTTCCCGCCAATTCGCCACCAGTGACCGCGCCATTTCAACCGAAGCTACATGAACGATAAGCGGACTAGTAGAAGGCCGGCCTTTGACGGCATAGATACGAGCCACCGCAGCTTCGTCAAGCGCGTTAGCGCCCAGTCCGTAAACCGTCTCCGTCGGGAAAGCAACCAGTCGTCCCGCGCGCAGCAATTCCCCAGCGCGGTCGATTTCCGCCGCATCCCCGCTCTTCGATTGTTTTCGGGATTGTGCTCGGGCCATATCCGATTGTAGATTGCTCCAGAATCGCGTAGGGGCAGAGCCTGCCCTGAGCTTGTCGAAGGGTGCCCTCACCTGCCCAGCCGAGCTCGGCGCCCGGCGTGATCCAAAGCCCCCGAAATTACTTCTTCTTTTCCGGTTCTTCCACGATCAGGTTGTTATCCACGGAGAATACTCCCGACACACTATTCGCACGCATTCCGGCAATTGTCTTGTCCATCTCGCGAGCCACGGAGCCTTCGAGCGTGACGTGTCCATTCTTCACGATGATGTGAATCGGCGGAACGGCACGCACCTGGTACAAGCTCAGTGCGGGGTCACTATAGATCGCGCGGTAAGTTGCGCGGCGAATTCCGTCGTCCATCGGCGATGTCGGCAGAACCTCGATCTGGTTGACCACCCGCGTCACGCCTTCAATGCGCTTAACCACATTTTCCGCGTCGGACTTAAGCGTTGGTCGCGCGACCTGGCCGATCAAAGTCACCGTGCCATCCCGATCGACTTTGTAGGCGAGGTTATCGAACACGCCATAATACGGAAGCATCACCAGTTCGTGACGGACTTCCTTGACGATGCGATCAAAGCTTTTCTGTGGTATCGCGCCAGCCATCTGGTTGTCCTGGATGGCGGGACTGGCAAATGCCACCATCGAGAAAATCGTTAGTGCGAGAAACAATGGCAAAGTTACAAATGGTGATTTTTTCATGTGCTTAACCTCGCCCGAGGTTTTGGAGAGTGCCCTGAATTCTTTGCACTCTTGAGACGCAAGAAGGGGTGGATAAGTTGCTTTTTCTTGCTTGGGATATGAACCTATACCCTTCCGCCTAGTTCGAACGATTGCCGATAAAACACTGGTGCACGAAATCCTGGGAGAAGCGGCCTACAACCTTCGCCGGAATATCCTTTTCCTCTAATTCGTGGAAGCGAAAATCGATCGTGTGATCGGGATTTACCGTCGCCAGCAAATATCCGTAAACATTAGTCTTGGCCGCCTCGGCCTCATTGGCATTCGGCGGCAGAGGATAGCGCACAGCGCCGGCCGTTCCAATAATCCACCCCGGCAGAACGCCACCGTTCGCCCTCCAGTACGCAGTATTGAAAACGCCATCCATGAAAAAATGCGAGTGGCTCGCCAGAATGTACACATTTTTTTTTGAAGCTCGCTGAAGTTTCACCAGATCGCCATAGGCGCGCCGTCCGCTCGCTTCCGCTTGCGGCGTGTCGCTCATGCTGTGCCCGCGGGCGATACTGTCAGGCAGAGCTTCATGCATGCCGACCACCACGCTGGCGATCGCGGAATCTCTCGCATCGGCAGCGAGGGCGCGCTCGAACCATCCCAGTTGTTCGTTATCAAACTGATCTGGCGATGCGCTGTCGAGCGTAATGAAGTCTACTCCTCCACGCTGCCAGTGATAATAAGTGTGCAGGCGGTGATCTTTCGGATTGTCTTTCAAACGCTGCTGCCGCAGTTCCGGCGTGTCGAGCCAGTCCGCAAATTGCAGCAGATAATCGCCGCGACTTTTGGGCGCGTAGAGTTCATGATTACCAATCGCCAGATAGACAGGAGTGTCGCCGAAAGGCGTCAGTTGACTCTGGATGAAGTCGTCCCACGCATTTTTTTCATAATCGCTGATCGTCGGTGGAGAGGACGCGAGCTGTTTGTAATCCTGATCGAAATCGTAAATGGCACGAAAATCGCCAAGATGCCAATAGAAGGCCGCCTGGTCGCGATGCGCGCCTGCAGCAATTGCCGGCATGACCACATCTCCGCAATTGCGCGAGTCGCCCGAGACAACGAATGTCCATGATTGCTGAGTGTGGGCAACCGAAGCAGAAATCAACACCAATGCGGTGATGCGCAACATAGTCAGCATTGGAGAATAATACCGCTTCCATCTCTTTACTTGCCTATGCTGCTTTCGGTTTGCGTCGGCGCTCTCTAAATCCTTCAATCAATAAATAGAGCACCGGAATAAAAAACAAATTCAGAATCGTGCTCATGATCATGCCGCCGAAAACCGTCGTTCCCACCGAGTGGCGCCCATTTTCTCCCGCCCCGCTAGCCGTAACTAACGGAACCACCCCAAGAATAAACGCGAACAACGTCATGAGAATCGGCCGCAACCGTATGCGCGCGGATTCAACCGCCGCCTCCAGAATGGTCATGCCCCGCTGCCGCAACTGCTCGGCGAATTCCACGATCAGAATCGCGTTCTTCGAAGCCAGACCCACCAGCATCACCAGTCCCACCTGGCAGTAAACGTCATTCTGCTGGCCGCGCAGCCATTGCGCCGAAAGCGCACCCAGCAACGCCATCGGCACGGCAAGCAGAATGATGAACGGCAGCACGAAACTTTCATACTGCGCCGAGAGCGTCAAATACACGACCAGCGTTCCCAGTCCGAAGAGGATCAGCGTGGTCGATCCCGAGGCCAACTCCTCCAGCGAAATTCCCGACCATTCGTAGGTGTAGCCCTGCGGCAAGACCTTCGCCGAGAGCTGTTGCATTGCGTTAATCGCCTGCCCAGAGCTGAAGCCGGGCGCGGCCGACCCGTCGATTTCTGACGAGCGGAAAAGATTGTAATGATTGATGACCTGGGGCGCGGAGGTCTGCGTAATACTCACCAGATTCTCCAGCGGAATCATCGCCCCCGGATCCGAGCGCACGTAATACTGCCCAATGTCCTGCGGATGCGAGCGGAATTGCTTATCCGCCTGAACATAAACACGATAAGAGCGGTTATTGAAATCGAAATCGTTGATATACGCCGACCCCATAAAAACACTAAGCGTGTCGGTGATCTGGCTGAGCGGGACGTGCAGGTTCTTCGCCTTCTCGCGATCGATGGTAACGAGATACTGCGGATCGTTGGCGGTGTAGGTACTGAATAATCCCGCCAGATCCTTTTCTTTCCGCTCGCCGCTCGCGCGTATCAAATCATGCGTCGTCTTATCCAGATCCTGCAAAGTATGATTGGCCTGATCCAGCAGTTCATATTGAAATCCTCCAAACTGGCCCAGGCCCTGCACGGCGGGCGGTTCGAATGGAATCACGATGGCGCCTGAAATTCCGAACAAAGGGCCGCGCAGGCGATTAATAACGGCGCTCGCTGTGTGCTCCTCGCCCTTGCGTTTCCCATAGGGCTGTAGCGGCAAAAACACTAGCCCCGCGTTCGGCGTCGCGCCTCCAAAGCTGAAGCCGGCGATAGAAAAAGTGCCCCGCACCTCAGGAATATTCTTGGTGATCGCCGAGACCTGTCGCCCAATGTTCCGCGTGTAGTCGAGCGAAGCCCCCGGAGGCGCTTGGATGGCGACGATCAGATATCCCTGATCTTCCGTCGGCACAAAACCTTGCGGCACTTGCTTAAAAACAAAGTAAGCCAGACCGAGGCCGGCGGCAAACAAGATGAGCGCGACCACCTCGAAACGCAGAAAGACGCGCAGCGCCCGAACATAACCGTTGTTAACAGCGCCGAGCACTCGATCCACGCGCTTGAAGAACCAATTCTTTTCCCCATGCTCGCGACCCAGCAGCAGCGCCGAAAGTGCCGGAGTAAGCGTCAACGCGTTAAAAGCCGAAATCGCAATCGAGAAAGCGATCGTCAACGCGAACTGCCGAAACAGAATTCCGGTTGTGCCGGGAAAAAATGCGACCGGAACGAACACAGCAACCAGCACCAACGAAGTCGCGATAACCGCGCCCGTAACCTCCTTCATGGCGTCCGACGCGGCTTTCACCGGATTCAACTCGCCCTCCTGCAAATGCCTCTCGATATTTTCGATCACCACGATTGCGTCATCGACCACCAACCCCGTGGCCAGTGTGATACCAAAAAGCGTCAGCGTATTAATCGAGAAGCCAAGCAACTTGACGAATGCAAACGTTCCGATGAGCGATACCGGAATCGTGACGGCCGGAATAATCGTGGAGCGCCAATCTTCCAGAAAAACAAAAATCACCAGAATCACCAGCGTGATGGCCGTCCCCAGTGTCGAGACCACGTCGCGGATCGATTCGCCCACGGCATCCGTGGTATCGAACGCGATCTCATATTTCATTCCCGGCGGAAAGCGCTTCGAAAGCCGATCCAGTTCCGCCACGCACCTCTGATGCACGTCGAGAGCATTGGCCGTCGAGAGCTGCGTGACGGCGATGCCCACGGCTTCGCGCCCGTTGTAATCCAGATCATTGCTGTAGTCTTCGGCGCCCAGCTCGGCGTGGCCTACGTCTTTCAAGCGCACCAGCGTGCCGTCCGCATTACTCTTGAGAATGATGTCGTCAAACTGCGCCGGCTCCGATAGGCGCCCAACCGCGCGCACGCTGATCTGAAACTGCTGCCCCGGCATCGCCGGCTGCGAGCCGACTTGACCCGCAGCGACTTCGACGTTCTGTTCTCCCAGCGCGCTCACCACATCGTCTGCAGTCAGAGCGCGGCTCGCCATGCGCACCGGATCAAGCCACAGCCGCATCGAGTATTTGCGCTCGCCGAAAAGAATGACGTCGGCCACGCCCGGCACTCGCTTCAATGTGTCGCGCACGTAAACATCAAGATAGTTACTGATAAACAGCGTGGAGTAACGCCCGTCCGGCGAAAAAACTGCGCCGCCGAAAACGAAATTCTGCGAGGTCTTGGCGACCGTAATTCCAATTTGCTTGACCGCGGCAGGCAGCCTTCCCGAAGCCGTATTCACCCGGTTTTCGATATCAACCGTCGCCAGGTCGGGATCGCGTGTGATGTCGAAAGTCGCGGTAACCGTGCTCACTCCGTCATTGGTGCTCGACGAGGTGATGTACTTCATGCCCTCGGCGCCATTGATCTGCTGCTCCAGCGGCGTGGTCACCGCCGACTCGACCGTCTGCGAACTTGCTCCCGTATAAACCGCCGTGACTCCCACTTGCGGCGGCGCCAGATCAGGGAATTGCGCAATCGGCAGTGTCGGGATACAAACCGCGCCCGCGAGAATAATCATCAGGGCGCATACGGTGGAGAATACCGGGCGATGAATAAAAAAATCGACCATTAAGAGAAGCTCTCAGTTCTCAGTTGTCTGTTCTCAGTTATTAGCGTGGACACCCATCCGTTTGTCTGAGCTGGTTTGAGAACGTTCCTTTGGACTCTTAGCTGCTGCTTTCTTGCGGAACTACCGGTATGCCATCAACCAGGAACTGCGTGCCCGAGATCACTACCTTGTCTCCCGGCTTCACGCCGTCGAGAATTACGTAATCATTGCCGACAATCTGGCCCACCTGGAGCGGTTTCTGCCGCACCACGTAACCGCCCTTCTGATCCGGCTCGGCGACAAAAGCGAAATAAAGCCCGCCGATTCGCGATACAGCCACGACCGGAACCACCGGCTTTTGCTCGCTTCCCCACACCACGCGGGCGCGGATTACTTGCGCAGTGCGCAGACGATCGTTCGAATTCGCGATGGTCGCCTTCGCGAGCACGGTCTGCGTCGCCGTGTCCACCTGCGGCGACAGAAACGTGATGCGACTGGTCGCCAGCAAATTCCCCGCATCGTCGACAATCTGCACCGGCAAATTCAACTTCAATTGCGCCGATTTCTCGATCGGCACATAAATATAAGCTTCAAGGCTGCCCGGCCGATCGACAGTGGTCAATGTGGTGGTGGTCAGAACCCGATCGCCCACGCGCACCGGAACATCGCCCACAATTCCAGCGCGCGGCGCAACCACGCGGTAGTAGTGCAATTGCACCTGCTGTTCATTGACCTGAGCATCGAGCGAATGCAGTTGCGCCTGGGCCGCGTCGAGCGTGGCGCGCGCCTGGTCCAGATCCTGCCTGCTCACCACCCCCGCGCTGGCCAGTCCATTGACGCGTTCGTAATTCTGCTGCGCCCATTTCAGTTGCGCGAACTGCGCCGCCCGCGCGTCCTCCTGGCTCTTCACCGTAGCCTGCTGCTTCGCCGGATCAATCTGCATCATCGGAGCGCCATCGGCGACGCGCTCACCGGAATGCACATAAATCTGCGTAATAATGCCCTCTACCTGCGGCATCACCACCGCCGAGTCACGTGATTTCAGCGTAGCCACATACTCGCTCGTGTCGTCGATCTTCTCCGCCTTTGCCGTTTGCACTTTCACTGGCATGGCTTGCGGCGCTTCAGCTTTCGCTTCTTTGCTGTTGCCGCAGCCCGCCGTTGAAAGAACCAGCGCCAGCAGCGGCGCAATCCCGGCCAAAATCCAGCTCCGCATCGAAGATGGCATTCTTGCAAAGAATAAGGTTAGAGACATAGTCGTTCGGGGACGCTCGGTCGCACAATATTAGACTAAAACATATAGATTCGCGGTGCCCGCCGAAAGCACCGAAGAGTTTTCGCTTCTGCTAGATTGTCTTGTAGATTGTCCTGTTATGAAACCCACACGAAGTTTTGCCAGCGACAACAACGCCGCGGTCCACCCCGAGGTGCTCGAGGCCATCGGACGCGCCAATCAGGGCCATACCGTGGGCTATGGCAGCGATCCCCACACCGAATCAGCCGTCGGAAAATTCCACGAGCACTTTGGCCACGATATAAAAGTCTTCTTCGTTTTCAACGGCACCGCCGCAAATGTCCTCAGTCTGCAGGCGCTGACGCGGCCTTATCACGCCGTCCTCTGTCCCGAGCTTTCTCATATTTACACCGATGAATGCGGCGCGCCAGAGAAGTTCACCGGCTGCAAACTGATTCCTTTGCCCGCGCCTGACGGCAAGTTGACCGTCGAAACCGTGGCCCAAGCCTACCACGGCATTGGCGACCAGCATCACGTGCAGCCGCACGTGATCTCGATTACGCAATCGACCGAAATGGGCACGGTTTATAAGCCGGCCGAAATCAAAGCCCTCGCGCACTTCGCCCACGAAAGAAAAATGTTCCTGCATATGGACGGAGCGAGGATTTCAAACGCCGTCGCAGCCCAGCAACTCACTCTACGGCAGGCAACGCGCGATCTCGGTGTCGACGTGCTTTCGTTCGGCGGAACCAAAAACGGCCTTATGGGAGTCGAGGCAGTCGTGTTCTTTCGCCCAGAACTGGCCGAGGATTTTTCCTTCCTGCGCAAGCAGGGAATGCAACTGGCCTCCAAGATGCGCTTCATGTCCGCGCAAATGGAAGCGCTCTTGACCAACGATCTCTGGCGTCGCAACGCGGAGCACGCGAACCGCATGGCGCTTCTGCTGGAACAGGAAATGAAGAAAATTCCCCGCCTCAAGATCGTCTATCCGGTCGACGCCAACGGAGTCTTCGCGCAGATTCCTCCCTCGGCCATTCCAGAAATACTCAAACGCTACTTTTTTTATGTCTGGAGCGAGCAGGAATCAATCGTCCGCTGGATGTGCTCGTTCGATACGACCGAAGATGACGTCCGCCAGTTTTCAGAATTTGTCGCGGAGGTGGTAAGGAGCCTGCCGAATTGAAGCTCCCTAACTATCGCGATGTAAATCGCAGCGCCATCTCTCCGTTCGGGTTGAGCGCAGCGGCTATTTTTTCTTGCTGGCCTTGACTTTCGCCCATCGTGCCCGCTGCGCCGCCGCAATTCTACGGCGTCCGGCAACTGAAATCTTTCGCTTCTTGCCAGTTGCCACCGGAGCGGCCTTGCTCCCGTGCAGGTAGACGTTCCCAAAAGTGGTGAGCGCAACGCTCACGCGGTGCAGTTCGTTCTCCAGGCGCGCGCGCTCCTGCTGCAGTTGCTTGACTACGGTTTCAATGAGTGTCTTTGGCATTCAGTAATTCTAGCATCCGAAACTCGGCCAGCACCGCGGTTCGCGCGGGTAACAGTCGTTAGCTTGCAGCTGATTCCCGTTTTCGCATGAATCCCATTGTGGCGCGCCCCCGCAGTCAATCCTCCGGAACAAACGCCCTTCACTATCCTCCATGCGTCATCGGCGTCGCGTCCGTCGCGATGCATATCCATGAACCGTTCCTATAGATCCACGTGTCGATGAAGCGTTCACGATGCATCTTGCCTCCTTTGGCTTCCTTCACCGCGATCACTCCAATCGCGATTGCCGTGCTTCCGAAGACACGCACGGTCAACGATTCCGGAGCAACCTGCTCGTCATTCGCATTGGACGCTTTGACGCTCGCCAGAAACTCCGACTTAGTCTTGAGCGAGCCGTCGTCCTCAACCAGCACCAGCGAATTGTCGAGGATCGAAGATAGCGCCTTGATGTCTCCCGCCTTGTAAGCCTGATTCCAGGCCTTTTCGAGAGCCAGCACCTGGGCGCGGGCAATCTGGTCATCTTGGGCAAAGCCCATCGGCGCAACTCCAACCACCACCGCCACAAGAATCCCGAACCACCTCATGCGTCCTCCCGTATTTCGTCTCATTGCCTTCGCACGATAGCAGAAAAGCGTTCTCCCAATTAGTCCCGCAGTTGGTGCGGCACGCATTCTGTTGTTAAGCTTGTTGGGCCATGATGTGGAAGCCGCTCCTCCCTGGAACACAAACTTTCATTGCACTGACCGCATTGTTCATCGCAGTCGTCAGCTATGACCCGTATCTCGCCTCAGCTCAGCAGAACAAAATTGTGTATAGCGCCGACGAGAAGCCGATTGCCGATCAGATCCATGGGCTACGCAGCCTCCCCGATGACGTTCGTACGCGGACTACTAAAGATCTGGCCCTGAAGATTCGCAAGCTTCCCGCGACCGGGAATAAGCTGCATTTGGCGGTCAATCTGGCCGGACTCTCAACCGAAGGCGACTTCGGACACGGCACCCTTCAGGAAGTGGCGACGACGCTAGCCGAGGCCTTGCGCCAGCATCCGGTGCCTTGGGCAAGAGCGAAGGACGCTGGAGCGAACGACGATTCCTCCACGCCCACGCCCGCCTATCCTTACGTCGAACTGGCCACACTTGTGCGTTACGAGCACGTCAATGCGTCACTTGACAGTGACAATGACGACGGTCAGTTTCACGCTGCCATGGTGCAACTGGAAGCGGATGATCGCAAGCGCGAGCATCCGGACTTTGCGCTGAAAGATCTTGCCGGCAAGACTTGGACGTTCTCCGAACTGCGAGGCAAAGTTGTGCTGGTGAATTTCTGGGGTACATGGTGTCCGCCGTGCCGCAAAGAGATGCCCGATCTGGAGACGCTTTACCAGCGTTTCGGGCCCAAAGGCTTGGTGGTACTGGGTATTTCCGATGAAGAGGCGGCGAAGGTTGAGCCCTTTATCCGCGAGCACAAGGTTTCATTCCCCATCTTGCTCGATCCCGGACGTAAGGTAAACGAAATGTTCGTGGTCGAGGGGATTCCAAAAAGTTTTGTCTACGATCGCGAAGGAAAGCTGGTGTCGCAGTCGATTGATATGCGTACCCAGAAGCAGTTTCTAGAAATGCTAGCCAAGGCTGGCCTGGAGTAGCGAGATTAGATAGCAGCCGCTTCGCATTCTTATCAGGGTTTCGCATCAGGGTATCGCTTTAGCGATACCATAAGTATTCCAATCAGACGCCCTTACCGGGGCGAGCCGCGTACAACAAAAATGACAATCGAGGGAGCTGACAAAATGAAAACGAAAATTGCTGGAGCAGTTCTGACCGCATTAGTTTTTGTCGCACTCGCCGGCGCGCAAGACACCATGAAAAAACCCGCGGCGCCCAAACCCGCTGTCAGTCCGTCGCAAGCCTTGCTCGATAACTGGAACTACATCGGCCACAAATTGATCGCTATGGCGGAAGATTTTCCCGAAGATAAATACGACTTCAAGCCCGTACCCGCCGAGCGCAGCTTCGCCGAGCAACTGTTGCATGCCGCGAATGCAAGCTATTTTTTCGTCAATCCCGCCATGGGACTGAAGCCACCAGCGGAAGAAGATCCGAAACGCGATCAATATAAAACCAAAGCCGCCGTGGTCGAGTTCGTGAAGAAGGCCTTCGCCGACGGTGCCGCCGCCATCAAGCAAAAGGGCGATAAAGGACTCAACGACCTCATGGTCGATCCCTTCGAAAATCAGCAAGTGCGCATGTCAGACATGGCGTGGGGCCTGATCGAGCACTCCGGCGAACACTACGGCCAGCTCGTTGTCTACTACCGCGTAGCCGGATTAGTGCCGCCCGAGTCCCGGCCGAAAAAGTAAATCGCCCGCACATTAGCTTCAGGGCGAGATTCCTGTTATCAAGCTTCTCCTTCGTGTGCCTTCGTGCCCTTTGTGGTTGCCGGGTTTAGCCAACCGAGCCACCACCCCATACACGCTCGCAGTATCACTGCCGCTGATACCATAACCTTCGTGCGACCGCTGCTCAACGTCCGCGACCTGAGCATACAATTTCCGCAGTCTCGTGGCGGGCCCACACCCGCCACCGCTCAGTCATCCCCCGCTGCGTCCGCAGTGCGCAACCTCTCATTCTCCATCGCCCCCGGCGAAGTTCTCGGCCTGGTCGGCGAATCCGGCTCCGGAAAATCCGTCACCTCGCTAGCCGTCATGGGTCTCCTCCCCCCAGCCGCCCGCGTCACCGGCGAGATTACTTTCCAGAATGGCAATGGCAATGCTGCCCCCACGCACCTGACCACTCTGCCCGCCGATCAACTTCGCCAGCTTCGCGGCTCGCGCATCGCCATGATTTTTCAGGAGCCCATGACCGCCCTCAACCCGGTCATGCGTGTCGGCGACCAAATCGCCGAAGCCGTCCGGGCTCACCACCGCGTCTCCAAAGCCGAGGCCCGCCAGCGCGCCGTAGAAGGCATGCGCGAAGTCGCCATCCCCGAGCCCGAGCAGCGCGCCCGCAGCTACCCTCACCAACTCTCCGGCGGCATGCGCCAGCGCGTCATGATCGCCATGGCCATCGTCAACCGTCCCCAACTCCTCATCGCCGACGAGCCCACCACCGCGCTCAACGTCACCATCCAGCAGCAGATCCTCGATCTCCTCAACGACCTCCGCCACAAATTTGGATTGGCGATGCTTTTCATCTCGCACGACCTGGCCGTCGTCTCCCACGTGGCCGATCGCGTTGCAGTAATGTACGCCGGCAATCTAGTCGAGCTCGGGGCGAAAGCCGACATCTTCCGCGCCCCCGCTCATCCTTATACGCAAGGCTTGTTGCGCGCCATTCCAAACCTGGCCACCGATCGCGATCACCCCCTGGCAACCATCGAAGGCACCGTCCCTTCGATCTCCCATCTGCCCGCCGGTTGCCCCTTCGAGCCACGCTGTGCCTATCGCATCCCTTCATGCGCTGTCGCCCTTCCCCCGCTGGTTGAGGTCGGCGCCAGCCACTGGGCTCGCTGCCCCGTCGTGAATCCGCCGAAAATCTGATACACATAATCTGCACAACCGAAACCGCATGGGTACCAACCGCCTCGAAGCCTTCAGCGACGGCGTCATCGCCGTAATCATCACCATCATGGTGCTCGAACTCAAAGTTCCGCGCGACACGACGCTCGTCTCGTTGCGCAGCCTGGCGCCACAATTTCTCAGCTATCTTCTAAGCTTTCTCGTGGTCGCCATCATGTGGGTGAATCATCACCACATGCTCCACTCCGCCCGTCGCGCCGACGCTCGCCTGCTCTGGTCCAACAACACCCTTCTTTTCTGGATGTCCCTCGTCCCCTTTGTTACTGCCTTCATGGGCAACAACTCCCACGATGCCCGCGCCGTCGCGCTGTACGGAATTGTATTGACGTTGTGCTCCATTTCTTTCGCTCTGTTGCGCAACGCCATCATCCAGCATCATCTCGATAATCCGGAGATGGTGCGCTACCATCGCCGCATCCAGGCCAAGAATCTTTACTCCATGCTGCTCTACGCCGCCTCCGCGCCGCTCGCCTTTGTCAACGTCCGCATTTCCTTTGCCATCTTTGTGTTCGTGGCCCTCTCTTACTTCTTGCCCGAACGTAAACTGGCCGAAACTTAAGTAGATGGCGTGGCCCGACCGCAAAAGCTATAATCCTCCCTTTGTGCGCATCCTTGTTCTCAGCGACATCCACAGCAACCTCGAAGCGCTAGACTCCTGTCTGGCCGCCGCGCCCGCGCACGATCTCGTCGTCAACCTCGGCGACACCGTGGGCTACGGCGGCAATCCCAACGAAGTGATTGCCAAAGCACAATCCTTGGGTCACGTCTTCGTACGCGGCAACCACGACAAAGCCGTCAGTGGCCTGATGAATCTCGAGGAGTTCAATCCCGTCGCCGGCCTCGCCACGCTCTGGACGCGTGAGCAACTCACGCCCAAAAATCTCGAATGGCTGCGCTCGCTTCCTCAAGGCCCCATTCACCTCGACGAACTCCCCGGCCTCCAGTTCGTTCACGGATCTTCGCTCGACGAAGACGAATACATGGTGAGCGCCCGCGACGCCATCGCTCCCCTCATCACCAATCCCGTCCCCGTCACCTTCTTCGGACACACTCATCTGCAAGGCGGCTTCGTCCTCAGCGGCGAGGTCAGCGAAGCCTACCGCCCCGGCTATCGCACCGTCGGCCAGCCCGAGTCTTCCGATTGGCCTCTCCGCAAAGATCGCCGCTATCTCATCAATCCCGGCTCCGTCGGCCAGCCCCGCGACGGCGACTGGCGCGCCGCCTTCGCCATGTTCGACTCCAACTCCTGGATCGTCAGCTTTTATCGCGTCCCCTACAACCTCCGCGTTGCCCAGGAAAAAATCCTGGCTGCTAATCTGCCGCAGCGCCTCGCCACCCGCCTCGCCACTGGCAGATAAAAACGTCAGATCAAATCACGCGCCGGCGCGGAAAAACTGGATTTGGTTTTTGCCTTTGGGTGGCGCAGCCATTCACCGCTGCGGCTAACTCATTTCCCCTTGGTGTCATCCTGAGCGCAGCAGGACGATTCGCGAAGCAATCATTCTGCGGAGTCGAAGGACCCGTACCACCCCTCACCGTCCGAGTCTCGCCCTCATGGGCTCGCCGCACAGAGAAATGTTTCTCGAATTTTTCCGTGAAACTTTCCTACCTTTCCAGGGTTTCCTTATCCGTGCGCCCCATTTTTGGGGCCGCACGCTCGATCTATTTTGGGCGTCTATATTTCGACATCAGAGGAGGACACTCGACAGATGGACACCGCATCTCGTTTTGTCAGATCGCTTTGTTTATCCGCCGCCTTAGCGGCTGCCGCATTCGGCACGGCCTGCGCCCATCATTACTACCAGGTCTATGATCCTTACTACAGCGACTACCACGTCTGGAACCACGACGAAATCGTCTACTACCATCAGTGGGCCCGCGAATATCACCGCGATCCCAATCGCGATTTCCGTCATCTGCCTCCCGGAGAACAGAAAGAATATTGGACCTGGCGCCACAGCCACGGCGATCACCGCTAAACGAGTTTGCATCCATATCAAGCATTGCTTCACCTGCGAAGCGGCCGCAAAAATCCCCGCCTGAGTCAAGCTTGAGCGGGGATGGTTGTCAGCCCGAATTTAGATGCGGCCGCCTATTCCTGCCGAAACATCAAATCTTCCAGCGCCATTCGTCGCACCTGCCAAAATTCGCGGTCCTGCTCATCCACCAGCAATCTGCACTCCCCCACGTCATTGAAGTTCACTCTCACCTGAAACTTGGAGCTCCCCTGGTCGTCCTGCACCGCAATCCCATGCTCGCTTAGCTTGAAGCTCACCGACCGGCTCAGATCTTTCGCCTTCAGAAAAACCGTAAACGCGTCGATATCGTCGGCCACCGTGAATTCATACGGAGCATAATTAGGACGCTGCGCGTTGCGCGTCTTAACATCCTCCTCCACTTGCCGCCGAAGCGTCGCAAAAACCTTAGCCAAAGTGCACGCCGATCGCAGCGTCACCCAGTCGAACTTCGACTGATCGTTGCCATTTTTGCCATTCATCCCGCTGTTCGTGGATTTGTTCGTGCCATTGTTGGCGGCGAGATTCGCAGCATCTTTCGCCGTGCCATGGTCCGCCCCATTGTCCGCCACATGGTCCGCCCCGGTGTTTACTTTTTCGCTGGTTTTTTCGTCCAAGCTTTTCACCCCGCTAATCGTCCGCTCACTTAAGATGCCGCGCAGCCCCCGTCTGTTGCGAATTAGTCAGCCGGTTCCTCGATAGAAGCGAAGTGCCACATCCTCCTTCGCGCACTTTGTGAAAAGAGTGGGCCACGAGAATTCATCGTCAACCACGTTGTAAACTCATCCCATGCCCTCGCCTTCTTCTCATTCCAGCAACCTTTTCTCCGCGCCGAAATCCGCTCCCGCCACCCACACCGCCCACGTCGATGGCGGAGCTCGCGGCAATCCCGGCCCCGCCGGTTACGGCGTCGCCATCCAGGATGCCTCCGGCCATCCCGTCGCCGAACTCAGCGAATATCTCGGCCATCGCACTAACAACTATGCCGAGTATCAGGGCCTTCTGGCCGCCCTCCGCTACGCCTCCGAAAACCACATCAAAGCGCTTAAAGTGATCAGCGATTCCGAGCTCATGGTTCGCCAGATGAAAGGGATCTACAAGGTCCGCAATCCCGATCTGCGCAAGCTGTACGACGAAGCGCAGCAACTCGTGCGGCGTCTGGAGCACTTCGAAATCCGCCACGCGATGCGCGAGCAAAACAAAGCCGCCGACCGCCTGGCGAACGAGGCTATGGATAGAGGGAAATAAGAAGCCAAGATCGGAGTCTGTAACCTCGGCCTCAAGTTTTACTTTGAAACCTTGAAACTCTGAAATCTTTCTTTTACTCTCCCGCCGAGTGATCGTGCACAATCTTCCACCCCTCAGGAAACTTGCGAAAAATCAGCGTGAACAGCCCGTGCGGTGTCTTTCCGTCGGGCATAGTCAAATGAAATTCTCCCCGCACAAACGCTGCCTCTGGCCCCAGCATCTCGATGCGCAGGTTGGCGAATTCGAGCTTCCCCATCTCATGCCCCGCGCCCTGATAATTTTTCTTGTAGCGATCAAGCGCCGCCTGCCAGCCCTTCGATTCATGCGCTCCCGAAAAAAACGTCAGCTCCGGAGAATTCCAATATCCCGCCATAAACCCTTCCAAATCGTGCCGATTCCAAGCCGCCTGCTGCTCCTCCATCACCTTCCGAATCGCCGCGCGCGCGTCGTTGCCCGCATCCTCTCCACCACTTGAAACGGCCAACAGAACAATCACGCCGGCCAGCAAAACCAAATCCCGCATAAGCCCCTCCGCCTCCTAAGTTTCGCATTGTAGCGGCGAAGACGTTTAAAGTTTGGATGTTGGACAAAAAGAGAAGAGAAACAACGGAGGATTTACTGTCGGAAACGGAGGGAGCATGACACGTCGCTAAGAAGAATGCAGAAGTAACGCAGAAAGTTAGGAGCTCATAGGTCAGATGGCGAAAGTCAGAAGAAAATCGCCCTTAGGTTCTCACTTCTGCAATCTGCCCTCTCACCTCGTTGGCTGAGAACCGAATGCTGAGTGATGACGGCTGAGCGCCGCTCCTAAGCCCGGCTCTTCTTCGCCGCCGCCGCAGCCTTCACCTTCACCGTTTCCCAAGGCCGCTTCGGACGCTCAACCTCGGGCTGGTCGCGGTCTTTCACCCGATCGTACTGATACGACTCGCTCACCGTGCCCAGCGATTCGTTGTACAGGCTCGGCAACCCGAGCGCTTCCTTTAGCTCTTCGGAAAACTGTTGCAGTGCTTTCAGATGGTCGGCCGTAGCTGGCACTTCGGTTTTGGTGGTCTTAAGAAACTGCTGATAGCCGCGATTGACTAGCTTGGAAATCTCACTGCCAATCATGTATCCAGGATACGCGAAAATTTTCACGCCACCGTCGTCCGTCTTCTGGATCGCCGCCGAACAGTTGTACTTCTTCAGGAACACCCGGGTTTGCGGGCCCGGAGCCTCGATCAGGTCAAAGCCGTGATCCCGCAGCCAGTTGACTGCCTCTTCGTAGGTTTTCTCTTCGACTTTCGCTGCCATTTTATGAACTCAATTCTCGCGAATAATTTCTCAATTACTTACTGCATCACGTTTTAGATGCCGCTTCCGCCGTTTTGATGGAACCAAAACTGTCGACCGCGAATCCAATTACCTTGGAATTCGGCATCGTCGAATTCTGTTACGCGATCCAACAACGTTAGTATAGATATACCTTTTTAGGATTGCCGGCACATTACGTCAGTCACAGGGACATTCGTTCTAAAAACGATGCGTATCACCCAGAGTATCGCGCAAAGTATCGAACAATGACCGCAACCGCCTTCAGCTCCGCGCCCTTGCCACCTGACGCCACCCGCGCGCCCCGCGGCGAGGCCGTTCTAATGGCCATCGGCAACACGCCGCTGCTCCCGTTCGACGCGCTCCTCGCCGGCTTCCCCCACACAAATCTTTTGGGCAAGGCCGAGTGGTATAACCCTGGCGGCTCCGTCAAAGATCGCGCCGCCGCCCGCATCGTCGCGGAAGCGCACCGTGCCGGCCAACTCACTCCCGGCAAAATCCTGCTCGATTCCACCAGCGGCAACACCGGCATCGCCTATGCCATGCTCGGCGCCGCTCTCGGATTCCCCGTCACTCTCTGCGTGCCCGAGAATGTTTCGCTCGAGCGAAAGCGCATTCTACAAGCATACGGCGCAAATATCATCTACACCGATCCCGCCGAAGGCTCCGACGGAGCCCTCAAAATCGCGCGCCAACTCGCCGCCCAGCATCCTGATCTTTATTTTTACGCCGATCAATATTCAAACGACGCCAACTGGCGCGCTCACTACGACACCACCGCCAACGAAATTTGGCAGCAGACCGAAGGCCGCATCACTCACTTCGTTGCCATGCTCGGAACCACCGGAACTTTCGTCGGCACCACGCGCCGCTTGAAAGAGTTGAATCCAACCATCCGCTGCGTCTCGCTGCAACCCGATTCCGCATTTCATGGCATCGAAGGCGCCAAGCATCTGCCTTCGGCCATCGTGCCGCGCATCTACGATTCGTCGCTCGCCGATGAGAACCTCGAAATCTCCACCGAAGCCGCGCACGCCATGGCCCGCCGCCTGGCCCGCGGGCAAGGCTTGCTAGTCGGAGTCTCCGCCGCCGCCGCCATAGTCGGCAGTCTTCAAATCATCGAACACCTGAAGAAAAATCAGCGCGCCACCGTCGTCACCATCCTCTGCGACTCCGGCGAGAAATATCTAAGCGAAAGATTTTGGAATGAAAAATGATTGCAGGGCTCGGAGGTCAGATTGCAGAGGTTAAAATGCATCGGAATGGCAACGCTGTCGCCGGGGACGGTTCTTACTTCTGCAATCTGACCTCTAACCTTTAGGCGTGCTGAAAATTTCCCAGTCCGACTATCAATCCCTCCGCCAGCATGGCGAGCAAACCTATCCCCACGAATGTTGCGGAGTCCTCCTCGGCCACTTCAACGACAACGGCTCAAAGACCGTGACCCGCATCGCGCGCTGCGGCAACACCCGCGCCGACTCGCCCCACAACCGCTACCACATCGATCCCAAAGAACTCATCCGCATTCAGCGCGCAGGCCGCGAGCGCGGAGAAGACATCGTAGGCTTCTATCATTCCCACCCCGATCACCCCGCGCAATGGTCCACCACCGACCTGGCCGAAGCCCACTGGTTCGGCTGTTCCTACGTGATCACCAGCGTAGAAAAGGGCAAAGCCGCTCTGACCAACTCCTTCGAGCTCACCGGCAGCGACGAACCTGACAAACGATTAGCAGACGAAAAACTCGAGGTGGCGTGATCACCTGCTGATAACCGCACTAGAGCACCTTCAGCACTACAGCCGTAATATCGTCATGCGGAGCCGTCCCATCCGAGAACGCATCCTGCCGATCAAAAACAAATTCCACCGACTCCGTCGCCGACCTGCGCCCGCACTGTGCCCATGCCTCCATTATTTCCGACGTGCAGAATTCTTCTCCCTCGCAGTTGCGCAACTCATGCAGACCATCGCTAGCGAATAAAACGCAGTCTCCTGGATCGAGCTGCACCACGTGCCGTCCATAAGTGCTGCCCGCAAACATTCCCGACGGCAATCCACCATCGCCCAGTGCCCGGCAACTCGTCTCCGAAACCAGCAGCGGCAGCGGCATCCCCGCATTCGAAAAAATAAGTTCTCGCGTCATTGGATTAAAAAGCGCATACAGAGTCGAGCAAAAACGACCGCTGATCGGCCGCTGCACCAGCCGTTCATTCAAACTCGCAAGCACGCGCGCCGTATCCGTCCCGCATTTGTGAATCCCGCGCAGCGTCCCCATCACCAGCGCCCCATACATCGCCGCCGGCAGCCCCTTGCCCACCACGTCCCCGAGATAGATGCCCACAAAACCATCCGGCAGCTTAAAAAAGTCGGCGAAATCCCCGCCCACCTCGAAGAAAGGTATGCAACGGAAGGCGATCTCCAACGATTCATGGCACAGTCCCTTCACCGGCAAGAGCGACGCCTGAATAAGTTGCGCCTCCCGCAAATGCTCGCCGCAAAGGCACTCCGCATGAGCAACACTTCCCCTTGTCGATTCCGACTCCACCAAACTACCCACTTCAGACATGCGCGGCTCTCCCTAGCCATCAAATCGGCAAATTCCCGCCTGCGCCTTAGTTGCCAGGTGTTACCGGAAACGCGAATCGGGTAGTAACTGGATGTCCACATGGAGGCATGTTTTTCTCAATGTCAACGGGAGAAGATCAAACGCGGACGAACACAAGCGGAGTCACCCTTCTATTTCTTTTCTCACGCGCCGAAGTAACTTCTCACTTCATTCCCGGCCATATAGACGAGCAGCAATCCAGCGATTGCCACGCCCACCGCACCTTTCCAATGCTCTCCCATAACCAGATTCACCAGATCACCCGCCGCGTTGATCGCGATGATCGTTATTCCGAGAATCCATCCCCAACGGCGGCGCCGGAACCAGCCGACGGACGTCACGGCTAACGTTGCCGAAAGCACCGCAAAGCCGGGCGCGGCTGTCTTGCCCAGCAGCGCAAGATGAGCATGCCCCGTCTTGTTCAGCGCCCACAACCGGTCTAACGCAGTTCCAGGCTCAAGCAAGGTAACTGCGGCATAGGCGGCCATGGTCGCGCCGAACACGAAAAACAGGCCCATCGCCGCAAAGCCGCGCGGCCGTGGATGTTCATCTCCGCTCATTGTCTTGTCGGCAAGCCGCCCGCACCTTGCGCGCGAACCCGCCCGCCCCTGCATTTCCCGCTTGCATCTTCCCCCCGAACCATAGCATCTTTATCTATATGCCGCAGATTCAGATTCCATCTCCTCTTCGCCAATACTCGGGCAAACAGGCTTCGATCGACGTTCCGGCGAAAACCGTGGGTGAGGCCCTTGCTGGCCTCGTCTCCCAGCATCCCGACCTCAAGCGCCACCTCTACACCGACGAAGGCAAGCTCCGCACCTTCGTCAATGTCTACGTCAACGATGAAGACATGCGCTACCTCCAGAAAGAGGCAACCGAGCTGAAAGACGGTGATACCATTTCCATAGTGCCGTCCATCGCCGGCGGATCGTAGATCGTATGCGACTTCACCTCTTCAGTCTGACCTCTGACCTTTGCAATTAAATCGACCTTATGGCCACAATTTCCGAAGTCAAACCCGCCGACGCCGTTCTCAGCAACGACGAAATCCTGCGCTACTCCCGCCATCTCATTATGCCCGAGGTGGGCATGGAAGGTCAGCAGAAGCTCAAAGCCGCCAAAGTCCTTTGCATAGGAGCCGGAGGCCTCGGCTCGCCCCTAGCCCTCTACCTCACCGCCGCCGGAGTAGGCACGCTCGGCATCGTCGATTTCGATGTAGTCGACTACACCAACCTTCAGCGCCAGATCATCCACTCCACCGCCAACGTCGGCCGCAAAAAGTTAGACTCCGCCGCCGACAAGCTGATGGCCATCAACCCCTACCTCAACCTGCGCACCTTCGACACAAAATTGACCAGCGCCAACGCCCTTGATCTATTTCGTCAGTTCGACATCGTCGCCGACGGCACCGACAATTTCCCCACGCGCTACCTCGTCAACGACGCCTGCGTCCTCACCGGAAAGCCCAATGTCTACGGATCGATCTTCCGTTTCGAAGGCCAAGCCAGCGTTTTCGCCACCGAAGATGGCCCCTGCTATCGTTGCCTCTATCCCGAACCGCCTCCCCCCGGCTTAGTTCCCTCCTGCGCCGAAGGTGGAGTGTTAGGCATTCTCCCCGGCTTAGTCGGAGTAATTCAGGCGACCGAAACCATCAAGCTGATTCTAGGCCAGGGCGATCCCCTCGTCGGACGCCTCTTGTTAGTCGATGCCTTAGGCATGAAGTTCCGCGAACTGAAGCTGCGCAAAAATCCCGATTGCCCAGTCTGCGGCACCAACCGCACCATCACTGCGCTAATCGATTACGACCAGTTCTGCGGCATCCGCGGCCAGGAAGAGCCCGCCGGCAACGACATCCCATCGATCTCAGTGGAAGACTTAAAGAAGAAGCTAGATGCGAAAGACGACGTTTTCATCCTCGACGTGCGTGAGCCCCACGAATACCAGATCTGTAACTTGAATGGATATCTCATCCCCGTAGGCGACTTACCCAAGCGAGTAAGTGAACTCGACTCCAGCCGCGAGATAGTAGCTCATTGTAAGATGGGCGGCCGCAGCGCTAAAGCCGTAAACTTCCTCCGCCGAGCCGGATTCGCTAAGGTCTATAACCTGACCGGCGGCATCACCGCCTGGGCCGATCGCATTGATCCTAAAATGCCCAAGTACTAAGAAGGTTTTGAGTAGATCGGCGATAACAGGCTTAATTCTTGAGTTGTCATCCTGAGCGCAGCCGTGCCATAAGCGAAGCGAATGGCTCGGCGGAGCCGAAGGATCCCTATTCTACCCTCACCCCGAGCCGCCGCATGGATTCCTGGAACCCCCTTGGCTCCATTTCGTCACAGCCAAATTCCTACGACTGTGGTAATCTCCTCGCGACTTGAGGAGATAACATGAAAGGTCTGCTTTCTGTTCTTCTTTGTATCGCAATCCCCCTTCTGGCTTTCGCCGGTGATAACAGTTACAAAGTAACCTATGACGGCGGATCATTGCCGGACCTCAAGGCTGGCACCGGCGTGAAACTATATATCGAAGGCAACCAAGTTCGTCTCGTGAAAGACAAAACGGATGTGACAACCATTGCAGCCTCATCGATAACCGAAATTAGCTACGGACAAGACGTTCATCGTCGAGTTGGGGCGGCAATTGGTTTGGCTGTCATATCTCTTGGGATTGGCGCCCTGATGGCCCTTACGAAATCCAAGAAGCATTTCGTTGGTTTGACTTGGGCAGATGGCGATAAGAAGGGCGGCTTTGCTATGCAATGCGACAAGAGCGACTATCGTGGGGTTCTGGCAGGGCTGGAAGGCATCACGGGGAAGAAAGCAGTAGATTCCGATGCCATGACCGTGAAAAACTGATTTAGGCAAAGAAGCAAAAAGGGGAGCGCCGCAGCGCTCCCCTCGCCTTCCAGGAGTTACTAACTTACTTACTTCCCGCGTTCATCTCCGCCTTCTCCGTAGGCCCAATCTCCAGCGCAAACTTCTTACCCGCAAAGCGCAGCTCAGAAATCGTCGCCTTGCCGCTGCTGTGGTCGATCAGCGCGGAATCCGATCCGTAAGCTTTGTCGACCGCCACAACCTTCGCCGAGGTCTTTGCCACTTCCTTGTTATTTTTCAGGAAACTTACCTCGACCGTCGATCCCGTTCCATCCCAGCGCACTTGATACTCTCCCGGTTTGAGTTGCTGACCGTTAACTTCGAGTGACTCCCCCACCTGCAGCGTTGCTCTGTTACTTGCGAAAGCACTCGTCGCGAGCAGCACGGCCAGCCCGAGCACAACACTCTTTGCCAGATTCGTCAGTTTCATATGCTCCTTTATCTTTCTCCCGGTTTCTGGCCGGGCATTAGGGGCGGCTGGTGATGGTTCGGACGCTCGACTGTGGGCTTGCCTTTTTCCTGCAAAGTCCTACAATGCGCATGGCAGGGTGATGCAAAAAGACGCGGGCCTCAGACTCGTTCTTTTTACTGGAACCCGGCGCATCCAGGGCCGCCAAACCATGCCTGCGCCAGTCCCATCACCCTGCAATTTCTTTTCAGGCGGATCGAATCAGGTTTCGTCCACCTCATCTCGGTTCGCTATTAAATACGAACCTCGCTTCCAGTAAGTTCCCATCTTTTTTATGCGAACCACTCATCTCGTGTATGGCATTTTCGCTGCCAGATCAGAGAAAGTGTAAGTTGTTGAACAGAGTACGCGAACCTTGCACAACTGCCCGGGCATCTGTTCCCATCCGCACATCGCTGTCCGAAAACGAACGGAACCAGCCATGGCCGCGCCTTTTCACGCGAAGTTCTTCCCATTAAGCGCTTTAGCCAGCATACCTATTGGACGAACACACCCCCGAGCCGTTAGCAGAAATCGGTGATGAATGAGAAACAGATTGGAAATGTCTTGTGTGTAGATCGTTTTGAGACGGATCAAGTTCGGCGCCGAACGTCGGCGTTAGCATAGCTAAAAATCTTCAGCACAATCTTGCCGTAGTTCTTTCCTTCTTTCAGCAGCGTATAAGCGTCGCGCGCCTGCTCCAGCTGAAAAACTTTCCCAATCACCGGATGCAGCAGCCCCGCCGCGATCCACTCCGAAAGCTGCTTCCACGCCGCTTCCATCAGCGCACGATTCGCGCTCAAATACGACAACCACAATCCATGCACGCTCGCACCCTTCGTATACAGAACGCGCGTATCCAGTGTCGGAGTCTCTCCCGTAGCCGCACCATAAACAATCACGCGCCCAAACTCGCCCACGCACTTCACGCTCTTTGCGACGTGCGGGCCGCCCAGCATTTCAAAAACCGCGTCCACCCCTTCGCCCTGCGTCAACTCTTTAATCGCCTCGGCATAATCACACTGCTTGTAATTAATCCCATGTTGCAATCCCAGTTCGCGCATTCTCGCCAGCTTCTCGTCCGAAGAAGATGTCCCATACATCTCAATGCCGAGAACCTTCCCAATCTGCACCGCCGCCGTGCCCACCCCGCCCGCGACCGCATGAATCAGCACCCGCCCGCCCGCCTTGTTGCTCGTCTCCTTTACAGGGCCGAGCAAGCCGGCTTTCCAATAAGCCAGATACGCGGTAAAAAAATTAACTGGAAAAGCTGCGCCCTGTTCGCTCGTCCAATTCTCCGGAACCGGCCAAACCAAATCGCGCTTGGCCACGGTTTTCTCCGCAAACGCCGCCCACTGCGTATATCCCATCACCCGCCGTCCACCACCGCCTCCGCTAACTTCGCGCCCGGCAAATTCCCGTCCCGCAGTGAGCGGAGGCTTGGGAGTGCCAGCATATCCGCCCTGAGTAGTCATCAGATCGGCAAAGTTCAACCCTCCCGCCTCCACCTCAACCAGAACCTGTTCCGGCCCCGCATGCGCCTCCGGGACCTGCTGCAACTCAAGAACTTCCGGCCCGCCAAAGCGAGTAATCACCAGTGCTTTCATGCGGCAAGTTTACCAGCGTTCGCGTGGTTCTCCCCTCGTGTTCCGGAGCATGCGCTGAGCACAGCTGAAGAGTGCCTTCTGTGGTTAACGCTTTTAGCTCGCGGAATGATGCTTCGCACAGTCTACCGTCGGCATCTATAATGATGATCGAGTTTCCGATCTTCGAGGCCTTAAGCATGTGTGGCCGCGAAGACGAGAATTGCGCCAAGCGCAATTCGAGGGTGCAGATGGAAACGTCCGCGCCTCCCGTGTTGGAAAGGAAACGCTCGCCGGGATTTTTCCTGCCTGCTTTGTTTCCTAAGTTCAGCAATTAGTATTTGGCAAAAACAACCACGTTGCCCTGCAAAAGCAGAAGCGAACGGCTAAGTGCTATCTGTGCTAATAGCTGCGCTCTATGCCACTGACCGACAAATTCGGCCGCTCCATTCACGACCTGCGAGTCTCCATCACCGATCGCTGCAACTACAAATGTGTCTACTGCCGCACCGGCACCAACGGTGCCGCCTATGCTGAGCTTCCTTTCGACGACTATCTCCGCATGGCCCGCATCCTCGTCAGCCTGGGCATTACGAAGATTCGCCTCACCGGCGGCGAACCGCTGCTCCGCAAAGGCATTGTCGATTTTGTGCGCGACCTAGCCAAACTCCGCACCGAGCACGGCAAGAAGCCCGAAATCGCGCTCACCACCAACGGCCATCTGCTCGCTGAGATTGCCCAGCCCCTCAAACACGCTGGCTTGGACCGCGTCACCGTCAGTATGGACGCCGTCGATCCCGAGAAATTTGCCCGCATCACTCGCGTGCCCAATGGATACGAGAACGTGCTCGCCGGCGTCCGCGCCGCGCGCCAAGCCGGCCTCGATCCAGTGAAAATCAACTGCGTCCTTCTCCGTGGTTTCAATGAAGATCAAGTCGTGAACTTCGGCAAATTCGCCCGCGAAGAAAACGTAGTCGTCCGCTTCATAGAATTCATGCCCCTCGAAGAAGATCGCGTCTGGACCCCCACAATCGTAGTTCCGCTCGACGAAATCCTTTCCCGCATGTCCGCATATCTGCCGCTCGAAGAAATCCCGCACCAGCGCAGCGAAACCGCCCGCCGCTACCGCTTCGCCGACGGCGTAGGCGAAATCGGAGTCATCGCTCCTGTGTCGCATCCCTTCTGCGGCCATTGCAGCCGCATCCGCATCACCTCCGACGGCAAACTGCGCACCTGCTTATTTTCCGTGTGGGATCATGACCTGCACGAGTTGATGCGCCGCGGCGCACCCGACGAAAAGCTAGTTGAGTTCATCCTGCAAGTAGTCGGGAAAAAAGAAGAGCGTCATCACATCGGCGAACCAGGATTCGTTCCCGCCTCGCGAACCATGGTCCACATCGGCGGATAGAACGCCGGTCCCCTCCAGTTAGCGTCGCAATTCATCTCTCCGGTGGCGCCACTGGTTACTAAATCACGTTACCAATTACGACAAATATTGAAGCCAGCAGTGAAGTCGCTCGCCTGACCCGTCGACGTTAACATTAGGGGGTTCTTATCGATGGTCAACTCAATCACTACTGCAACCCATATCCCTGTCCACCAACCTGCGAGACGTCAAACGCAGCCTGTGGAGAAGCCACAAATTTCACCTGTAACCAAGCCGCAGCCCGTAGTTACCGATACGGTCCATATTAGCCCGGCGGCCAAGAATTCTCCGTAACGCTGGAAGCCATGCCATGAATCGGTTTTGGGTAGAGAACGGCTTCAGGCGTGCCACAAAAAAGCAGTAAAGACAAGGGCTCTAGCCCATGAGGGAGCCGCCAGCGCTAGGTCTATTGTGTGGTGGCCCTGGTTGTAAGCTGGGGACACAAAGAAGTTAAAGATTCAGTAAAACGAATCGTACTTAGTAACTACCCAACCGTCATCCTTCTTTTCTTCGGTGATTGAGAAAAGATCTTTGTAAGTCGCATCCTGTGCCGGCGTGCTATAGCGCTCACCTTTATAGTGCAGAATCACCAGTGGCGGAGCGTCTTCCCATTCCACCAGGTTCCACGAAATCAGCGGATGCTGCGCCTCGGAGCTGCAAAGAAAGTCGGCGCGCTTCCTGCGATAATCCCTTTCCCACTGCACCAATAACTTGCGGCAATTCCCGTCGCGCATCTCGCCAATAAACTTGTTGGCTGTCCGCTCAATGGTGCGATCGCGAAACGGATTCATCGTGATACTGATCGGCATTTGCGTCAGCGGATCGCGTTCTTCCGAGCGCGACAATACCGGCGGCTGATTGCTGAGCCAATATAGATACCCCAGAAATACCAGCACAAGCAAGCCAGCCGAGCCCACCGCAATCGCGAGATGTGTGCGCGAAAACTGCATCTTCACAAGTGTGGAGGATGGGCCGGGTAACAGCAAGGTTACGTCAGATACTTTCGTAACTGGTCAACCGGCCAGTGCATATTTCCCCGTGTGTCATCCTGAGCGCGTAGTCGAAGGATCCCTGTCGCCCTTCACCGTCAGAGCCGAAGCAAGCGCCGTCAGCTTCGGACGGACGGAGTGTGCCGCTTGTCCCCAAACCCTCTTTCAAGCTCCTCTGACTTAGAAGTCTTAGGCTAGGTAGGTCGCACGTCTCCCAGACTTGAAAATCAACTGATTCCTGTTATTATTCTTTCCTCTTCCTCTGGCTTTAACATGCGAACGTGCTACTTGGGATTATTTCGCAGCTAACCTGCGCAAGAAATCCCTCGGAACACGGTGACAGTTTTAGAGTTTTTCATTCATCAGGTTATTTAAAAAACATTTAGCTATAAGTGGAGACCTCCCTCATGAAAAACGTTGTGTTGCCCTTCGCACTGGTATTAGCTGGCCTGCTGGCTGCATGCAGCAGCGGCACTTCAACCCCGGCTCCCACCCTAACCTCGATCACCGTTTCCACCCAGACCCCGTCCGTCGCAGCTGGCCTAACAGCGCAGTTCACCGCCATCGGCAATTACAGTAACAACACCACCCAAAATCTGACCGCCACTGCAACTTGGTCCTCGTCGAATACGTCCGTCGCCACAATCGCCGCCGGAGGTCTGGCCAAGGGTCTGGTAGCGAACGCCAATCCAGTTACTATCACCGCGACCCTGGGCACCGTATCAGGAACAGGCTCTCTTACCGTGACCGCCGCACTCCTACAGTCGATCGCCGTGACTCCCGCGAACGACACCGTCCCGCTCGGTACAATCACGCCCTTTACCGCCACCGGCACTTATAGCGATAACTCCACTCAGGATTTAACCGCGACCGCGACATGGACGTCCTCGAATACGGCACAGGCAGCGATTACTTCCCCCGGCGGCGTAGTAACCGCGCTTGCGCTCACCAACACCGCGATCACCATCACGGCAATATCGGGAGGGGTCAGCGGAAACACGGGCCTGACTGTAGCCAACGCCACGCTTACTTCCATCGTGATTCCAAGCGGCCCCCAGAACACCGTCACCATCGCCAATAACACGAGTTATCAGTTCGCGGCCTATGGCTTATACAACGACGGCAGCAAGCGCAACCTCACCACCAAAGTCACGTGGGCTTCATCCAATCAAAACGCGGCAACCATCGGAGCCGCCAACGGCCGCGCTCAAGCCGTAGGCGCCGGTCTGTCTTCCAGCATCACGGCAACGCTAGGCTCAGTGAGCGGGATGGCTACACTCGCTGTAAGCACCGCGACCATCCAATCCATTGCAGTAGGGCCGACACAAGTTCAAATCGCTCCGCTGACGACACAAACGTTCACCGCCATCGGCACTTTCAGCGACGGGACTAACATCACCACCCAAAACATCTCGCAGGATGTAATCTGGGCCAGCAACAATCCAGTAGCCACCATCAGCAATACAACCGGCAGCATCGGCGTTGCCACCGCAGTCCAGCCCGGCGGCGCCACCGCAACCATCTCCGCCGTGTTCGGAGGAGTAACCGGCACCGCCTCGTTGATTGTAAGCACCGCAACGCTGAATACCATCACTGTGACTCCGGCGACTGCAACGTTAGCTGTGAATGCGAACCTGGCGTTGCAATCGACCGGCAACTTCAGCGACGGCACCACTCAGCCCATCACCTCCGACGTGACCTGCACCTCCTCGGATACGACCATCGCCACCGTCAACGAAAACATCGTCACCGGCGAATCGACATCCTCTAATCCAGTGACCATCACTTGCTCTCTCGGTGGAGTGAGCGGCACCGCCAGCGTAACCGTAGAAGGCTTCACGGCAATCACGATCACCGCGCCCAACAATGGCAATGTCGCGGAGGATACATCGATAGCCTTAACCGCCACCGGAACCCTGACCGATGGCACGATGCAAAATATTACGACTTCGGTTTTGTGGACCTCTTCAAATCCCGCGTTCGCCACCATGAGCAACTCGCTAGGCTCCTACGGCTGGGCGAACGGCATAGCGCCCGGCACCGTAACCGTTATAGCCGCCTTCGGAGGACAAGTCGGAGTGGCGTCCTTAAACGTGACCGACGCCACGCTCACGTCGATTGCGATCACGCCCGCCAATCCGAGCGTCACCCTGGGTACTCGTCAGCAGTTCTCGGCGACGGGAACGTTCAGCGACAACTCGACTGAAGACCTAACTCAACAAGTGACCTGGACATCGTCAGATCAAGCCGTTGCCATCATCAACGGCGCGGGCCTGGCGTTGACCACCGGCACAGGATCGACGTCAATCGGCGCTTCGATGAACGGAGTCACCGCGACATCGGCGACCCTAACCGTTAACTGAGGAGTCAATGCAGAAAGCCGGAGACCGGTAGTGGCTCAGTTTCACTCATTTTGAAACGGCACGGCTTCAGCCGTGCCGCAAGCATCGCACTCTCCTCGCGGCTTTGAAGCCGCTGAGGGAATGCAATTTTCAACTGAGCCATTACCCGCCCCTGAACCGCGCTTAGTAAAGTTTTGCAAAGATTTGTCGGAATCGTGTCTTTCCCGCAACTTCCCACCCATAATTCCATTCTTAATATAGACACTTCGTCTCGGAAACTATTCGTCCCTCAATTAAGGAGATCTCCATGCTCAAGCACTCTCTTCTCATTCTTCTCGCGGCCAGCGTCATTTCCATCGCCGCGTTCGCGCAAGATGCCCCGCCTAACAATCAGCCGTCCGCCCAGGAAAACGGCGGCGGACACCACGGACCCATGGATCCGGCGCAGCGCACTCAGGAACTGACCCAAAAACTCAACCTCACCGCGGATCAGCAAACCAAAGTCCAGCAAATCCTCCAGTCCGAATCTTCACAGATGGAAAGCCTGCGTTCGGACAGCTCGCTTTCCCAACAAGATCGCCGCAGCAAAATGATGGAGATTCATCAGACCACAAACACGCAGATTCGCGCCCTGCTCGACGCCGATCAGCAAAAAAAGTGGGATGCCATGCAGGCCAAGCGAGGCCAATGGGGTCGTCACCGCGGTGCGCCCAACTCAGGCGACCAGCAAGCTCCGCCGCCTCAACAATAACGATCCAGAACGCGTTAGCGGAAGATGGCGACTGCGCTATTCCAGCCGGGCGAGTATGCCC
This sequence comes from uncultured Acidobacteriaceae bacterium, assembly GCA_963822025.1. Classification (GTDB taxonomy): domain Bacteria; phylum Acidobacteriota; class Terriglobia; order Terriglobales; family Acidobacteriaceae; genus Acidiflorens. Next base: position 1,197,445 of record CAWGFW010000008.1, read on the forward strand.
GGCTTTCCGCTAGCTTGCGGCGCTAGCTTTGTCCCACCCCAATCCGTCCCGCGTGCCGCCCAATCTCTGCCAGAATCGCGAGACCCAGTTCCAGCGCTTTCCGCCCATCTTCGAGCGAAACCACCGGGTGCGACCGCTCCCGCACCGCCAGCAGGAACGCCTTAATTTCCGCCAGCAGCGGCTCTTCCGCCGTAACCGCAGGCTTAGCCACTGCGATCTGCGGATTCACACTAGGCTGGGAACTAAGCCGGTCGTCCACACGGGCGCCCCATTCTAACGTCGTGTCCTTTGCGACGTTAGAGTGGGAGCCGTCTGCACCGCCCCCCACCGAAAACACCAGCACATCCTGCCGCCCGTAATCGATGGAAATATACTGTCCCGGCTGAAAGAATCTCAGCTTGCGCACCCGCTCCGTCGAAACCCGGCTCGCCGTAAAGTTAGCCACGCACCCCGACTCGAACTCCACACGCACATTCGCAATGTCAACCTTGCCCGAAAGAATCGGCAACCCCACCGCCCGAATCTCTTTCACCTCCGACTTCACGAACGTCAGCACCACATCCAGATCGTGAATCATCAAGTCGAGCACCACATCCACATCCAGCGCCCGCGGCGAGAAAACGCTAAGCCGGTGCACTTCAAAAAACATCGGACGATTAATCAACGGCAGCGTAGCCCGCACCGCCGGATTGAATCTCTCCAAATGCCCAACCTGCGCGATGCGCTTGTGCGACGACGCCAGGCCGATCAATTCGTCAGTCTCCGCCAGCGTGGCCGCCACCGGCTTTTCAATCAGCACATCCACTCCCGCTTCCATCAGTGTGCGCGCCACCTCGAGATGCAGCACCGTCGGCACCGCCACCGATGCTGCCTGCACCTCGCTGTGCGTGGTCAGCATCTGCTCCACTGATCCAAACGCCTTGCAGCCAAACTCGCTCGCAATCGCGTCCGCCCGCGGAGTGTCCGGATCGACCACCCCCACCAGCCGCACACTTCCAGCCTGTTGCAGTTCCCGATAAACACGAGCGTGATTGCGCCCGAAGGCGCCTACCCCAATCACCGCAACATTGATAGGAAATTCTTGATTCAGATGAGTGCTCCGCCACGAAGAAACATCGCGCTATTGTCGCAGTTCCGCTGCACCCGGGAAAGTGCACAACTGGAAAACGGATTGTCATCATGAGCGGAGCAGCTACTTCGCGGTAGAGAAGCAGGCCCGGAGTCGAAGGATCCCTACCCATTTTGAATCTCCCACCACACTCGCAGCACGATCCGCCTTCGTGTAAGTGGAAGACTCGCGCGCCCTCACATCTTCTTCAGCAGCGCAATCTGCCCCGCATGATAAAGCTCATGCTGCACCACGCCATGCAGCATGTAATAAAACGTATAGTGCACGCCCTCTTTCCCCGGAACCATCTCATAAAGCCGCGAGTCCGCCAGAGCCCTGACCGCCGCAATCAACTCCTCATGCACCCGCCGCACTCCCGCCAACGCCTTGTTCCATGCCGACACGCTGGTATCCATAACCGGAGGAAAATTCTCCGCATCCGACAGCGCCACCGCCACGCCACCCATCCGCCGCAGCACAGCGCCGTCCCAAGCCGCAATGTGCAGCACCAGCTCCCAAATCGTATGCCCATTCTGAATCGGACGAGCCGCCGCCCGCTCCGCGCTCACACCCTTAAGAATTTCCAGCAAAGAATCCCCATGCCAAGCCTCGCCCTCAAAAGCCCGCCGAAGCTGGTCGGCAATGCGAATTCCCTCAGACATTGACGTTTCTCCTAATCCTCAATTTTCGGCAAAATGAATGTCTGTATAGACTACGAACATAAAGCCATTTTTGCTCGGGCAACGATAAGCCCCCTTCGCGCCGATTATGCTAGCGGATATCGCCGTCATCTCCCAACCATCAGCTTCATCGGCGTCCCACTTTGCATCGGTTAACTTAGTTACGTCATGACTGAGCCCAAACTCGCGCACACGATGCATCTGGTCGCACGCAGTCTCCATTATGTATGCGTTGGCCCAGGACCAGAGCCACGTCTTGGTTTCGGTCGAGAACGAGCCAACCACCTGAAACCTTGCTACTACCTTGGGAACAGCGTCATCCGAAAAAACAAATTCGCCCGTCTCTTGGTCGTAGTCCCACCGTTGATAAGTGCCGATCTTGAAAGTTGTTTCCAGCTGATTGTTCAAGTCGATCAACCGATGCACAGCGTTGTGCTTGAATTCCCAATACTCGTGCTCATTCATGACCGCTAACCCGCGACGATTGCAATTAGTGCAGTATCGGCGCTTCGCGCCACGTCTTCGCCATCCAACAACAAACACCGTCCCGCATCCACCGCCAGGCAACTCGCTCCCGCGCGCGCCATCGTCTCAATCGTTTTCACCCCAACCACCGGAACGTCAAATCGCATATCCTGCTTCGGCTTTGCAATCTTCACCACCGTCAACGCGCGGCTGAGCGTCGAGGCTTCGCCTTCCGGCTGCAACGACCGCATAATCTCCCCCGCCCGCTCAATCGTTGCGTCCGTCCCCTCCATCGCCTCCACCGCCACGCACGCCGCCTCCGCGATCACCACCGTCTGCCCAATATCGTACTCCGCCAGTCGCTGCGCAACCGTCCGTCCATACTCAATATTCTTGCGCTCGTTCTCACTCGGAGCTCGCTTCGTCAGCACGCCCGCCTTCGCCAGCAGCGGCTCCAGCAGCGCCGTAGAATTCTCCAGCACGATCCCTTCATCCGCCAGCACCTTCGCCACCGCCCCCAGCAGCGAATCCGTATTCCGCGTGCCCAGCGACAACAGCACCTTCGCCAGCCGCCAGTCGGGTTTGATCGAGGAAAAAATCTGCTTGTGCCTGACCTGCCCCGCCATCACCGCGCGAGTCACGCCCGCAGCCTTAAAAGTGTCGATAAGTTTCGAGAGCTCTCCCAGAGAAAGCCAGTGCACCGAAGCCGCGCCGCGAGACTCGATCTCAGGAAAAGTTTCTTCCTTAATCGCCGCCACGACAACCTCAAATCCCTGAGCCCGAGCCGCGTCCAGCACCAGAAAAGGGAACTTGCCATTGCCGGCGATCAGCCCAAGACGCGCCATAAGAATAATCACGTGGGGACGACAAGAGTCACGTAGGGGCAGGCGCCCTCGTCTGCCCAGCGGAGCGAATGCTCCGCAAGCACTCACTTAATAACGCCGCGCTCCGATGCCTCGACAAATCGAATCAGCATGTCCGCATCATCCCCACGATCCGGCTCGGAGCGCAGCTTCTCCAGCGCCTGCGAAGTATTCAGCTTAGAAGCCAGCAGCACCTTATAAGCGTGATGAATCTTCCGAATCCGCTCTTTGGAGAATCCCCGCCGCTCCAGCCCCACCGCATTCAATCCATATGCCCGCGCTCCGCGCTCCGCCAACGTCTTAGAAAATGGCAACACATCCCGCGTAATCGTCGTCCCTCCGCCAATAAAAGCGTGCGTCCCTATGCGCACAAAGTGATGCACCGGACATAGCGCTCCCACGGTCGCCCAATCCTCGACCGTCACATGCCCGCCCAGCGTAGCCGCATTCGCCATTGTCACGTGATCCCCAATCTGACAATCATGCGCGACGTGCACATACGCCATGATCAGATTGTGGCTGCCCACACGCGTGCATCCCCCGCCCTTAACCGTAGCGCGGTTGATCGTCACAAACTCGCGGATCACATTATGATCGCCAATCTCCAGCCGCGTAGCCTCGCCCGCATAACTGATATCCTGCGGCGCCAGCCCAATCGAAGTGAACGGAAAAAAATGATTGCCCGCGCCAATCTGAGTCGCACCCTCAATCACCACATGCGAATCCAGACGGCACCCTTCCCCAATTCCCACCCCAGCCCCAATCACGCAATAAGGCCCGACCTGGCATGAAGAATGAATCTTGCTCTTAGGATCAACGATGGCAGACGGATGGATCGCCGTAGAATGGATAGACGTCGTCAAATAAATTTTCCCGTGTCATCCTGAGCGTAGCCGAGCCAAGAGCGAAGCGATCGGCTCGGCGCAGTCGAAGGACCCCTACCCATCCCTAATATCCGGAATCGCCGAAGCTGGTGCGCGCGATTGAGCAGATTTCGCGATCCACAAAACCTAAACATCTGCATCCGCCGCGCCTTCCCCCGCGCTCAAATTCCGCGGCACCAGCCGGCAAGTCACCGTAGCCTCCGCCGCCACTTTGCCGTCCACATAAGCCTTGCCCTCAAGCCGAGCCGCCGTAATCCGCCACGCCTTCACCACCACTTCAATCCGCAGCTGGTCTCCCGGCACCACCGGACGCCGAAAGCGCGCCTTCTCAATCCCGGTAAACACCATCAGCATCTCATCTCGATTCGGAACCTCCGTCAACAGCAGCAACCCGCCCGCCTGCGCGATCGCTTCCACGATCAGCACGCCCGGCATAATCGGCTTCTCCGGAAAGTGTCCCTGAAAAAACGGCTCAGTAATCGTCACATTCTTGAGCGCAACAATACTCTTCATCCGCTCCAGTTCGACCACCCGGTCGATTAGCAGAAAAGGAAAGCGATGCGGCAGTATCTTGAGTATGTCGCCAATATCCATGCCGGTTTTCACCGGCTCCGGCTCGTAAGGTGTAGCGCGTGTAGTCTCAGTCATGCGGTTTTGTTCAAGGCGAAGATTATACTGTAGCGCACGCCTTGCCCGAGGAAGTTCCTATGCAAAACTATTCCATCCCTGTCATCCCGACCGAAGCGCAGGCGAAGCCAAGCGTAGTGGAGGGACCTTGCGTTCCTCTCGCACAATCAATTCGAAAGGGCCCCATGACGATTCCATCCCGAGTCAGCCTCGCCAGCCTTCTTCTACCGCTTCTCTTTTCTTTTTCGACCGCTCTAAGCGCGCAAACGCCCTCCGCCGCGCCCGCCCTGCCCGCCGACATCCCCGCCACTGCCGACCACTACTCCATGTTGCTGATGGGCACTTTGGCCGGCCAGCAAGCCGTCTGGACCGCCTCCGATGGCACCCTCCACATTTTCTTTCAGTTCAACGATCGCGGCCGCGGCCCCAAAACCACCAGCGTTCTCAAACTCGGCGCAAACGGCATCCCCGTTTCCGAAACAGTCACCGGCAACGATTATCTGAAATCGCCCGTCGACGAAAATTATTCTCTCGAATCTGGCACCGCCCGCTGGAAAAACACCGCCGAACAAGGCGAAAAGAAAATCTCAGCTCCCGCCGTCTACCTAGCCCTCAACGGCGCACCCTCCGAGATCGCTCTCCTCGCCCGCGCCGCCCTGCAAAATGGAGGCAAAATCGCCCTGCTCCCCGAAGGCGAAGCGCGCGTCCAGCGCATGACGGAGCTAGATGTTGAAGCGAGCGGACACAAAAAGCACGTCGGCCTCTACGCCATCGCGGGACTCGATTTCTCACCTACCTATTTCTGGGCTGACGCATCCGACAAAGCAAACGACACGTTCTTCGGCACGGTCGACGAATGGGGCTCCATTGTCCCCGAAGGCTGGGAAGACTCCATCCCCGCTCTGCTAGCCGCCCAAAGCAAGATCAAAGAATCCCGCTCCGCCGATTTAGCCGCCAAACTCGCCCATCATGTGCCGTACGGTATCTGGTTTGCCCACGCCAACGTCTTCGACTCAGAAACCGGCAAAATCATCCCCGACCAAACTGTCTATGTCAGAGGCAACACCATTCAGATGGTCGCAAACGTAGAACCGATAGGGGGCAAGTTCGATAAGGCGACATTTGGGGAAAGATTCAGTCCGCCCGAGATCATCGACGCCACCGGCAAAACCCTGCTCCCCGGCCTCTGGGATATGCACGCCCACGTAGGCGATAACGACGGCCTCCTCAACCTCGCTGCCGGAGTCACCACCGTCCGCGATCTCGCCAACGACACCGACTCGCTCCTCGCCCGCGGCCAGCGCATCATCGACGGAAAAGAAATCGGCACGCGCATCGTTCTCGCCGGAATCATCGACAGTCCCGACGCTTTTCACGGCCCCACCAAAGTTCTCGTCTCCAACGAAGCCGAAGCCCGCGCCGCCGTCGACAACTACAAGAAACTCGGCTACGTGCAAATAAAAATCTACAGCTCGGTCAAGCCCGAACTCGTCCCCATCATCATCGACGAAGCCCACAAAAACGGCCTTCGCGTCAGCGGACACATCCCCGCCAACATGATCGCTTCACAATGCGTCGAAGACGGCTACGACGAAATTCAGCACATGAATTTCCTCGTCCTCAACTTCTTCCCCGAAGTCAAAAACACCAACACCATCGCCCGCCTCACCAAGCCCGGAGAACTCGCCGCTTCGCTCGACCTGACTTCGCCCCAAGTCCAATCCTTCATCAAGCTCTTACAAGATCACCACACCAAACTCGACTTGACGCTCACCGTTTTCGAAGACCAATACATGGCGCGACCCGGCCAGATCTCTCCCGGCTTTCTCCCCGTCGCCAATCGCCTGCCCGCGCAAGTCCGTCGCAACCTCCTTACCGCCGGAATGACTCCGCCTCCCGGCATGGAAGACACCTACAAGAAATCTTTCGCCAAGATGATCGAATTCGCCGGCCTTCTCTATCGCTCCGGCCTCTCCATCGAAGACGGCACCGACAACATGGCCGGATTCGCTCTCCATCGCGAACTCGAACTCGATGTCCAGGCCGGAATCCCCGCCAACGTAGTCCTGCAAGATGCCACCCTCAATGCCGCCCGCATCATGAGCATGGATAAAGATCTAGGCTCCATCGCCCCCGGCAAACTCGCCGATCTGGTCCTGGTCGACGGCGATCCCACCAAGAACATCAGCGACATCAGAAAAACCGCGCTAGTAGTAAAAGATGGAGTGATCTATAAACCCTCCGAACTCTACTCCGAGCTCGGCGTAAAGCCCTGAGCCATTCAAGGAACAATTCGCAAACAGGAAATCCTCATCCCGCGCGGTGTGCCCGTTCGTAACCGCGCCCCTGTGACCCATGACCTAGACGCTTCCAACCCGAATGCCGATGATTAGTACAGGGATCATGCAAGCCCCCGAACGTCGCTGACCCCGGAGACGACCGATGAATTTGCCGGATGCGCTATCCACACCCGCTGCAATCGAACACGATCGCCGCCGCTATCCCCGCCGCACCGTCCAGGTCCAGGTCGAACTCCATCAGGAAGGCAGCGACATCCCTCTGCGCCTCGAGACCACCGATCTCAGCCGCGGCGGCTGTTACGTCCAGTTGATGATGCCGCTCCCCGTCGGTGGCCGCGTTCAAGCCAAGCTCTGGCTCGATGGCCAGCCCATCGTTGTCCGCGGACGCATCGTCACCCGCCATCCTCAATTCGGCAACGGCATCATGTTTATGGATTATGAAGGCCAGGCAGAAGTGCTTCTAAACCACTACATCGACGCCATCGTCAGCTAATACGCACTCCGAAGTTTGCGGAGCAGCGGCCTGCCGCGCGATGAGGGATTAGTAAATTATCAGCAGGTGTCATCCTGAGCGCAGCCGAGCCGTGAGCGAAGCGAATGGCCCGGCGAAGTCGAAGGACCCCTATCAACCGCGAAGAAGACGCGCATGTGCCTTTTGAGGGCGCACACTTGACCGCTCCCTAACCAATCCTCTTTCCCATGCGCACAATCGGCAGCGTCAAACCCTGGCCCAGCGGCGCTTCCACCGCCTCCAACTCCACATAACCCTTCGTTCGATAAAACGGAACACCCGTCAGCGTCGCTCCCATCTCCAGCCGCCGAAACCCCGCATCCTGCGCCGCCGCTTCGCAAGCCTCAAGAATCATGCTGCCAATGCCACGCCGCGCCCACGCCGGATGAACAAAAAAAGCCCGTATCTTCGCCGCATCTTTCGCCGGATCAAGCAATGAATCCTCTCGCGACGCAAACTGATCGCCACCATACAAAGTCTTCCGCTTGCTCCACCCCCCGCAACCAACCAGCAAAGGCACTCTCGAAGGCTCGCCCAGATCATCTACTTCTTCCGCCGCAAAATAAGTTCGATCGGAAATCAGTTGCGTGTCCACCCCATAAACCGTCTCCAGCGCCTTCTCCAATTGCACCGCAGAATAATCCCCCGCCTGCAATCCCCGCACCGAAGCTTCAATCAATTTCCGCAACGCCGGAATATCGCCAGCCTCAGCCAATCGAATTTGAATTTTCATTTGCTTTAAACGAACAGTAGAGAGGCAGCTCTTCTTGACGGCCCATTAGCTGGCTTTCTTCTTTAGCCGATCCACCATCGCCCGCAACGACTGTTGCGTCTGCGGACTCCACCAGCCTTCCGTGACGGCATCGATTTCCGCATCGAAATTGTCGCAGAGAGCCATCAAATCAGCCCGCGCATTCCTCCGCGTTACCGCCATCGCTTCCGCAGGAAAGGCCAACAGCGCCTGGCACCACTCCACCGCGCGATCCACAACGCGATCGACCGCAACCACTTCATCCAGCAAGCCGACCTTCAACGCCTCATGTGGCGAGATCAGCGCTCCCGTAACTGCCAACCGCTCCGCCTGCCGTGGGCCGACTTGCCGTCGCAGAGCCGCCAGAACCATTGGAGGCAAAATAATTCCCACCTGCACCTCGCTCAGCCCCAGCTTGAAGTCTCCGTCCGCACCTACCCGCCAATCGCAAAACAGCGGCAGCACCGTGCCCCCGGCCGGCGCATGCCCCGTGATGGCGGCAGCAATCGGAATCGGAGAATCAGCCAGCGCCTTCAGCAGCGCATACAATTCGCGCCAAAACGCAGCCATCGCCGCACGGTCCAAACCCAGCAGCAACGGCACATCCAAACCTGCGGAAAATCTGCCCGGCGCGCCCGAGAGAACCAGAGCGCGCAAGCCGTCTAGCGGAGCCGCCTCCACTGCCTGCCGCAACGCCGTCACCATTTCGTAGTCGAGCGCATTGACCGGCGGACGATTCAGCCGCAGTTCGCGCACTGATCCATAGTTGGTGATCGAAATCATCGCCGTAGCTTACAACATTCGTAGTCAAAAGGAAGAGATGAAGAAAGAGCAAAACAGAGGCCGCTCTCTCGGCGCCGCTCGTTTTTCACAATTCGTATATGGGCTGTGGGGCGCTCCATTGCGAGAAACCACTCTCAGAACCCAGGACGCCGCCCCATTCTCCACGACCACATCAGAAACGACGTCGAAGTCAAATCAATCGCCGGCTCTGTCGTGCTATAAGACTGCACATTATCCCGGTACACGGCCGTCAGCGACCGATCAAACATTCCCGCGTTCCCATTAAATTTCCGGAATGTATCCACCCCATCCGCCGGACACAAAATCATCCCGCCAACCACTCCCGAAGTCGCATATCCCGCCGGACCCTCCGTAGCCGCGCCCCACAACACCGGCGTCCCTCCCGATGTCCCATCCAGCGCGCCCGCCAAATTCGCCACCTGATGCTGTATACAATTCGGAAACGTGCTCCCGTCGCCCACAATAAAAGATGTCCCCCATGAGTTCGCGCCCAAGATATTCGCCAGCCAGCGCTGCGAATAAGTGTCGTACTTCTTCGCTAGCGTCATGTAATAAGCCTCGCTAGCCATCACCGACAACCCCGCCCCATGCGAAGTCGTATCCCCATAACTCCACTGATACCCAAAACCGAACGGATCGCTCCCCGCCTGCGCAATCGCGTCATCCACCTGCCGCAAAAATTGTCCGCGAATACCAGCCTCCGAAACCGCCAGTCCACTCGGATTCCCCGCCATCTTCAGCGCCCTATAAAGTTCAAAATGCGCCAGCCCGCTAACGTCATACAGGTTCAGCGTGTCGCTGTAACCCGCATCGTAGATATTAGTAATGTAATTCCGCGCAAACTGCGCCGCCTGTCGCAAGTAATCCAGGGGATCATTGTGCGCCAATCCCGACGGCAGAAGTCGCGCCTCCGATTTCGACTCTGACTGCGCCGACTCTAGCGCAAAATAAAGTTCCGTCGCCCCCAACTCCATGTCATCGTCCCAAACATTCTCCGGATACCCATCAAATGGCACGATCGTCAGCAAACACTTGCTACACGATCCCGAACCCACCGTAGGCGCAGGATCGGCATACGTAGTGTCCGCCAGCGCAAAAATATCTTCCGCATTCTTAAGGCACCGATTCGCCAGTGAAATATCGCTCTCCCGATTGAGCTGATAGCACAATGCAAAATCCGCCGCCAACCGCCCCGCCAGATTTGGACTGATCGCCCCGCCCGCCGCCCCCGCCACATACACCGGCCGCCGGCATATATAAAATGTCGTATAAGGGTCGCAAGCCCGAGGATCGCCCGGCTGCAAATAACTATCCGCCGCCTGCGGCAGCGTCCATATGTCGTACTCCGTGATCAAGCAGTAAGGCGACTGATAACTCCCGCCGCAAGCCGCCAACGTCGGATCGCCCCAGCCGTAATAATCCCACTCCTGGCTGTTATCCACCTGGTAGTAAAGCGTTCGCGTCTTGTCATCCCACATCTTCAGCAGCCAGTTGATTCCAAACTGCGCCTCGCCCGTAAAATCCGCAGACGCCGGAGCTCCCGCCCCGCTATTCCCCGCATAAGAAATCGATCCCGGGGGTGCCGCCGGATTCATCTCCGCCCCCGCTCCCATTTGATTCGGAAAATCCCGCACCCCAACTTCCATCATCGCCGTCGTATAACTAACCGTCTCCGCATACTTCATGTAATCGCCCGCGTCCCACCATCCCCCCGAAGCGTCTATATTCGGCAACTGCGCCGGCGCCAGCGGAGCCTCAGGCGGCGCATTATCGTTAAAGTCGTTGCCATCGATCGGAGGCGTCTCATACACCCGCCCATTCCTATCCTTTAAATGCCCCGGCGCCGTGCGCAGCGCATTGGCAATAAAATCCGCTCCATCCCGCTCCGTCTCGTAAAAAAATAATGTGTTCAACAGCAATCCTGAATACAGTCGATCCCGCGAATCCACCGCAAAGACTGGCGACCTCGCAAACACCGGCCCATACACCGAGATCGTATATAGATCTCCGCCCGGAACATCGAAGTCCAGCGCATACACGTCATAAGTTACCGTCTTGCTATGCGCCCAAGTCCCCAGCAGCGCCCCGACCGCGCCCGTATAAGCATTGACGCCCTTCGAGTTCACCACATTGAACCGCTCCCCGTTCACCGGAGCCTTAGTCATCAGGTAAGCCCGAGAACTTTTCTCCCCCGCCTCATACCCCACCTGACTGACCCGCACAAAGTCCGTCTGCGGCAGCCCCAGCCGAGCGAAAACCACCAGCGCGATCAGCATGCAAGAAACAGAAACAAATCGGGAGCGAGTAGAAAAGCAAAGACAGGAAGGCAACATTGGTATACTCCAGGCCGGGGAATTGGCCCTATTAAATGCGTTTAATACAGCCAGAATATTGCTCCATCCAATTTCCACTGTCAAGCCAACTAACAAAGTAACCATCATTAAAATTTATCGACCATCACTAAAATCTTGTCATCCTGAGCGAAGCAGAACGATTCGCAAAGCGGGTCGTTCTGCGGAGTCGAAGGACCCCTACCTGCGGCATTCAGCGGGTTCCGCCCGCCCGCGCCTTTTTTCGCTTCGCGGCCTGCCCTGAGCGACGCCGAAGGGCGCCTCCGTGGTGAAAAGCCCCGCCAACTCCCCCCACCTTCCGCTCATTGCCTCGCCGCAAAATTTATGCTAACTTCTCCCCCTCATGTCGGGTTTCCTGTCCAAACTCGGCTTCGGTTCTACTACCGAAGAATTTCCCGAAATAGTCCAAACCGATAGCCCCGCGCTCCAGGGCGCCAACCTCTCCGTCGCCTATTTTTCTCGCGCCGGAGGCGATCTCCATGATTTCCGCCGCGTCGGCCCCTACCGCTTTCTCTTTGGCTTACTCAACGTCGCCGGCAAGCGCGAAACCTGCGCCCCCGTAATCCAAGCCGCCCAAGCCTGCTTCCGCACCGCCGGCGAGCAGCTCTTCGCTGCCGACGAACTCAACGAATCCGACGCTATGGTTGAACTCTCCCGCCGCCTCAACCTCGAGATCATGCGTGCCGCCGGTGGCGTCCGCAGTTGTCCCGCCTTCGCCGGCTGCTACAACGAAGAGCTCGGCACCGTCTGCTACGTCAATGCTGGCCATACTCCCGCCCTCTTGCGCGATGATCAAAGCATCGTCGAACTCCCCGCCACCGGTCTGCCTCTAGGCCTATTTTCCTTAGCCCCCACCGATGCCCGCATAGTCGGCCTAGGCACTAACGGCTCCCTGGCCGTAGTCTCCCGCGGAGTGGTCGAAGCCGAATCCAAGCACTCCGAATTCGGCCTGGACGGAGTCAAAAGCGTCCTGCAATCCGCCCCCTCATCCGCCAAAGCTCTTTCCCAAAGCATCCTGCTATGCGTGCAGGACTTCATGCACATGGCCCCCAAGCATAACGACGTAACCGCTCTAACCCTGACTCGCGGAAACTAGCCGTCGAGGGGCAGCCTTCTCCCTGAACTTTCCCACTCCGCAAAACTCTGTCATCCCGACCGCAGCACCACCTAAATCTGTCATCCCGACCGGAGCGGAGGGACCTTGCGTTTCAACCTGCCCCAATTCTTCTCTGGTCGCGATTTTCGCTTTTGCCCTGCGCAGCGCTTCAGCGTTTGCCCGAGAACTTGATTTCCGCATTCGCCGTGGATTAGATTCGGCAGGTTTTAGCCGCGAAGCGGCGGAAGAATGCTACCCACGGCGCAAGCCGTGGGTAGCAAGCTCGATTGTGCCTTCAGGCGCTGAGTTCTCCCGGAAAAACAACCTCGGCCCACAGGGTCTTCGGGCTGCCCCGCAGCCCACCCTGAGCATCCAATGAAAACAGTAATGCTAAAATTTCCCGTAGCAACCCAAGGAGATCGCCATGGGCAAACTCAAAACGTTCGTCACCCTCCTGGCCGCAACGCTCCTCGCTCTGTCCTGCGGCAGTGGCAGCAGCAGCAGTCGCCAGCTTCAATCCATCGCCGTGAAAGTCGTTCAAGACGGTCAGCAGGTTCAACTCATCGCGGTCGGCACATTTTCCGCCGCACCCACCACCGTCAACCCACTCCCAGTCTTCTGGTCCGCCGCACCCCCGCCCGCGCAATACACCCTGACCACGCAACCACTCTTATGGAATTGCCAGGACCCGCCATCTCCCGGTCCAATCATTGCGTGGGCTCCCGCAAATCCCAGCGCCCCTAGTGTCGGCACCATATCCGCCACAAATATGGTCAAAGGGTCGGTACCGACCATTTGCGGAACATAAAATTTGTCATCCTGACCCTGAGCGGAGCCGAAGGGAATGACTTGTTTTTTGCGCCTGGCGGTGGAACCTCCCCACTCCCTTGGCCCCAACCCCGCACCCGGCGTAAAATAGAGAAACAATTCCCCGGGGTTACCCCAGGTTTTAGCGAGCCCTAATAATGAAGACAACGAAGACCAGATTTGCCCTGCTGTCGGCTGTCGCGTGCGCGTTCCTCGTTCCCACTTTTTCTCCCGCCGATACTGTCGTCGAAGAGATCGTCGCCCGCGTCAACAACGAGATCATCACCCGCACCGAATACATCCGCAGCCGCGATCAGCTCAAGCAGGAGGTCCTCCAGCAAGACCCCTCCAACGCCGACCGCGATTTCAACGATCGCGAAAAAGACGTTCTCCGCGATCTCATCGACCAGCAACTCCTCCTGCAAAAGGGCAAAGATCTGGGCATCACCGGAGACACCGAACTCGTCAAGCGCCTCGACGAGATGCGCAAAGAAATGAAACTCGAATCCATGGAAGACCTCGAAAAAGCCGCCGAGGCCCAGGGAGCGTCTTACGAAGATTTCAAGCAAAACCTGCGAAACCAGATCATCACCCAGCGCGTCATCGGCCAGGAAGTCGGCCAGCACTTAGCGATGTCCAAAGAGGACGAGAGAAAATTCTACGAGCAACATAAGGCCGAGATGGAGCAGCCTGAACAAGTCCGCCTCAGCGAAATTCTCATCGCTCCCAAACCGGCCTCCAAGCCCGCTGCCGCTCCCGGCGCCAACCCCGACCCGCCATCCGACGCCGATAACGAAGCCGCGCTCGCCGCTGCTCAGGCCAAAGCGAACGAAGTCCTCGCTCAGATTCAAAAAGGCGTACCCTTCGCCGACTTGGCGAAAAAATTCTCCGACGGACCCTCCGCCAAAGACGGCGGCGACCTCAGCTATTTCAAGCGCGGCACCCTGGCCAAAGAACTCGAAGACAAAGTCTTCGCGCTCAAGCCCGGAGCCGTCACCGATGTCATTCGCACCAAGCAAGGCTACGTGATCCTGCAAGCGACGGAGCATCAGCAGGCCGGCGTCCCCAGCCTGAAAGAAGCCGAGCCTCGCATCCAGGACGCCCTCTACATGCAAAAACTCCAGCCCGCGCTGCGCGCCTATCTTATGACCTTGCGCGAAAACGCCTTCATCGATATCAAAGCCGGCTACATAGACTCTGGCGCCAGTTCCAAGCAAACCAAGCCTATAGAAACGTCAGAGAAGGAAGCCAAAACCAAGAACCTGAAAAAAGGTAAGAAGCTGGGCGTCTTTTAAGCTAATCTTGCGTAGGCCGATATCGAATTCGCGTGATCTTCAAACGCAGTAGGATCGTGCAGCGAGATTCGTATCAGGGCATGCCTTCAGGCATGTCACAAACGCCCGACTAATAATGCGCCTTCAGGCGCTGCTACAACCCGCCAACGCGGAGGCTCATGAAAGATTTCTTCATCTCCGACTGCTCCCGCCAGGAAAACAAAATCATCACCGCTGGCTTCGTCGTTGCTTCCAAGCAGGTCAAGGCGAAAAAGAACGGCGAGCCCTACCTCGCCCTCATCCTGGCCGATCGCAGCGGCCAAATCGAAGCCAAGATGTGGGACAACGTCGAAGAATTCCTGGACATCTTCGAGCAGGACGACTTCCTAAAGGTCAAAGGCCTGATCAACAAATATAAAAACCGCTTCCAGCTCACCATCCACAAACTTCGCCGCATGGAAGAAGCCGAGATCGACTACACAGACTATCTTCCGAAGACCACCAAAGACATTGGCGAACTCTGGCGCACCCTGACCGAATTCGTTGCCACCTTCCAAAATCCCGACCTCAAGCAATTAGTCGAACTCTTCATGTCCGACGCCGAAATCGCCGAGCGCTATCGCAACGCCCCCGCCGCCAAAACCCTCCACCACGCCTACATCGGAGGTCTGCTCGATCACGTAGTCTCGCTCTTCCGCTCCTGCGATCTCATGTGCCGCAACTATCCTCAAGTCAATCGCGACCTCCTCCTCACCGGAGCCTTCCTCCACGATATCGGCAAGATTCAAGAGCTCACCTACAATCGCGCCTTCTCCTACACCACCCGCGGCCAGCTCTTAGGCCACATGATCATCGAACTGGAAATGCTCCAGGCCAAACTAGCCCAGCTCCCCAATTTCCCCGCCGAACTAAAAACTCTCCTAGAGCACCTGATCATCAGCCATCACGGCCAATACGATTTCGGATCGCCGAAATTACCAATGTTCCCCGAAGCCCTCATGCTCCACTACCTCGACGATCTCGATTCCAAGATGGAAGCCATGCGAGCCCACTTCGAGCGCGAGTCCGAACAAGAAGGCCCCTGGACCAGCTACAACGCCTCCCTGGGCCGCCCCCTACTAAACTCCAAGAAATTCATGCAAGACGAAAAACCAGCGGCCGATAAGCCCACGCCAGAAGCGGCGCCAGGGCCAGCTGCAGAAGCACCAGCTTTAGACCTCTTCAGCGAACAAAAAGCCTGAACCACAAAAGCGCCCAGAACATCGCTCTTGCGAAGCCGATCCTTAGTGATCCTTCGTGCCCTTTGTGGTTCAAGCTTTCCTCCGTGGCTCCGTGCCTCCGTGGTGAGAAAGCCCTACCGTTCACACTCCCGTAACAATCCTCCCGTATATTTCTGCCACATTTAGCGCCAGCATCCCAAGCGCAGCCAACCCAGATCTGGCGACCAAAGGAGATTCGCAAATGGCCACAGCGCCGAACCCCGAAACTTACGCCGAACTAACCGTGGCCCCCAGCCCCGCGATCCACGACAAGCTCAGCAAGCGTCCCGGCAGAATCGGCATGATCGGTTTCGGCATCGTCCTGATCATCGGAGTCATCTACTCCGCCTATCATCTCCTTGGCGATCTCTCCACCGTTCACACCGGTTCGGTCATGCCCTACGTTCTCCTCGGCATCGCGCTGCTGGTCGCCCTCGGCTTCGAGTTCGTCAACGGATTCCACGACACCGCCAACGCCGTCGCCACCGTCATTTATACCCACTCCCTCGAGCCGCACATCGCCGTCGTCTGGTCCGGCTTCTGGAACTTCCTCGGCGTTCTCACCTCCAGCGGCCTCGTCGCCTTCGGCATCATCTCTCTTCTCCCCGTAGAACTCATCCTGCAAGTCGGCAGCAAAGCCGGCTTCGCCATGGTTTTCGCATTACTAGTAGCCGCCATCATTTGGAATCTCGGCACCTGGTGGTTCGGTCTCCCCGCCTCCAGTTCCCACACTCTCATCGGCTCCATCATCGGAGTCGGCATCGCCAACCAACTCATGTCCCCGAAAACCGGCACCAGTGGCGTCGATTGGGGCCAAGCCACCAACATCGGGAAATCGCTACTCCTCTCTCCCATCGTCGGTTTCGTCTGCGCCTTCCTTTTGCTCTACCTGATGAAAGCCGTCATCAAAAATCGCGCCCTCTACGAAGCTCCCGTAGGCACCGAGCCGCCGCCCTTCTGGATTCGCGCACTCCTCCTGCTCACCTGCACTGGCGTCAGCTTCGCCCACGGCTCCAACGACGGCCAAAAAGGTATGGGTCTCATCATGCTGATTCTCGTCGGCACCGTGCCCACCGCCTACGCGCTCAACCACGCCATCACCCATAAGCAATCGGACGACTTCATCGCCGTCTCGCAGCAAGCCGCCAACACGCTCTCAAAGTATGTCAGCGCCGACGCCGTTATCGGCGACGAACGCGAAGAAGTCACCGACTACATTCGCACCAGGCAATTCACTCCCAACACCATGCTCGCCCTGCGCCAGTTGGTCACGGGAATCGGCAATGAAATCGCTATCTTCGGCGAACTCGCAAAAATTCCCAACGATCGCGTACGCAACTTCCGCAACGATATGTATGTCGCCAGCGAAGCCTTGCGCCTCATGAAGAAAAGCCAACAACCCGTCATCGCTGCCTCTGATTGGGAAGTTCTCGACAACTACAAAAAGCACGTCGACGCCTCCACCCGCTTCATCCCCGGATGGGTAAAAGTAGCCGTAGCCATGGCCCTGGGTCTCGGCACCATGATCGGTTGGAAGAGAATCGTAGTAACGGTAGGAGAAAAAATCGGCAAAGAACATCTCACCTACGGACAAGGCGCCGCCGCCGAAATCACCGCCATGTTCACCATCGGAGCCGCCGACTGGTTCGGCCTCCCCGTAAGCACCACCCACGTGCTCTCTTCCGGAATAGCCGGCACCATGGCCGCCAACCACTCCGGCCTGCAATGGTCCACCGTCCGCAACCTGGCAATGGCCTGGGTTCTAACCCTTCCCATGTCGATGATGCTGGCAGGCTTCTTATTCTGGGCTTTTAGAAGAATGTTCTAGGTTTCTCGAGGCAAGAAAGTCACAACAAAAGCTGAAGTCCCTAAGCGTTGTCATCCTGAGCAGAGCAGAGCGACTCGCGAAGCGAATCGATCCGCGGAGTCGAAGGATCCCTACCTCCGCCGCACCTTCTGATCCGCCAAATGGATGTCTGCGCCCGACCTGCCACGCACAACGCGGAATCCCTACTCCATATCTCCGCCCATAGGCACGTACCGGAATTTCTTCCCGTCAAAAAACAGCGCCGAGCTCGTCCCCATATCGCCCGCCTCTTCCACGTAAATCGCTTCCACCGATCTCTTCTTCGTCTTAAACCTTCGCACCGAAACCGTCCGGAACGGCAAATTCACAATCACATACTTCGCCTTCGGAGTCTTATTGCGCCAAGCGCCCGCCCCCGCGCCCTCGATCACCAGCACCACCAGCCCGCGCTGCCGCGGATCGCCCTCGCTGAACGTCGTCGTCATCCGCGGATCGCCATATCCAAAAAACTCGTTATAAGGATCGATCACGGTGAAACTGTGCTCGCCTTGATCAAGCATCGGATTCTTACACCGCGCCGCAATCACGATATCTTCCACCCCATCGCCATCGAGGTCGCCGAATGCGACTCCAATCTCGGGCAACAAAGTAAACTGATCGCCAAACTGTTGCTGCACAAATTCATTGTCAATCTTGTGCGACACAGCCCGTTCCGCCGCCGCCGGCATCGATACAGCCGGAGCCTGCGCAGATGCCGGAAGCAAACCCACAAAACACAACGCCAGGGCCAACAGTGAAGCAAAGAGCGAAGCACTAAATAAAGATGGGGTTCTCATGCCCTTAATCTAATCCCGCTTCGTCACCCAAGGCAGGTAACGAAAGTCACCAGCGGGATAAGAGTTCTGCCTCGCAAGAGATCAGCAGCAAGAAGCGAGAACGCGAAAATGAATTTCGGTTTCCTTCGTCTTCCTCTGTGTCCTCTGTGGTAAAGCCCTTGACCTTGATCGACTCAACATAAATCTACCGCGCCCGAAAGTGCTCCCACCCTCCAGCCTTCAGCCGCCGCGGCTTCCCATGCACCACCATCCGCATCCCCGCAAATCGCCCAACTCGCCCAATGCAAGTCACCCGCACTCCCGCAATCTCCGCCGGGACCACGCCAGCCGAAGTAAAAAGCAACTCGTAATCATCCCCGCCATGCAAAGCCAACTCCAGTGCGACCGCCCGATTCCCAACCCAAGCCCGCGGAATCGCCGCCGCCTCAATCTCCGCCCCCACGTCGCTCTCCTGGCAAATATGTTCCAAGTCAGTCGACAGCCCATCGCTCAAATCAATCATCGCCGAAGCCACTCCGCGCTCTCGCAACCATCGCCCCACCGCCACCCGAGCATGCGGACGCCAATAACCAGAATCCTGCCGGAAATCTCGAACGAACGCTCGCCGCAAATTTTCCCTACCCTTCGTCTTTCGAAGCCGCCCCAACTCCGCCGCTGCTCCCCCCAACTCCCCAGTCACATAAATCGCATCCCCCACCTTAGCTCCCGATCGCAACACCGCCTTCCCCCGAGGCACTGATCCCACCACCACAATGTCCGCCTGTATCCCGCCAGCCGACTGCGCCGTGTCACCTCCCGCCAGCGAAATCCCAAATTCCTTAGCCAGCTCCAGCAACCCCTTCAAAAATCCATCGACCCATTTCTGCGGAACATCGTCAGCCACCGCCAGCGATAAAAATGCCCCCAGCGGTTCGCCTCCCATCGCCGCAATATCGCTAAGCCCGCGCGTCAGGCAGCGCCACCCCACCAGCTCCGGAGAATGCCATTCCCGCCGGAAATGCACCTTCTCAATCGAGAAATCCGTAGTAACCAAAACTTCGTGACCACTGGGGACGCGCAGCACCGCGCAGTCATCGCCAATCCCCTTCACCACCGCCGTTCCCGCCCCCGCAGCCCGCCGTATCTGTTGAATCAGCTTCTTCTCGCCAATCGGCATACCGCCTCAATATATCAACTCGCTGAAAATAACCAGCCTGCTCGAAGCTCGTAGCCCGTAGCTCGAAGCCGGTGAATACAGTCATTACTGTAGTTCCTACGGCTCTATGCCGTTACTGTCTTACGCTAGTAATTTGCCCGGTCGGGCACCGCCAATTACCCTGCCTTGGTAACCGTTCCAATGGGCCTAGGGTGGTTGACACGATGAATCAGGTTTGCTACCTTTGGACTCGCCGTTCACAGATAAGTTGCCGAACCAAGTACTGCAACCTGTATCAGTTGCAGCGAATTCGGTTTTGGCTGCCTGGTTCCGTGGTTACCCATATAAGCCAGCCAGCATCTTAAAGCAGCTGGTGGAATCAGGATTCCGAGCCCGAGCAAGACTGTTCCGCTCCCGCCGGTTTCCGATAGCAAATCACATTTTGCGGAAGTAGGTTCATTGCGTAAACGTTTCTACATATTTTTCGTGGCCCGCGACGAAGCCGGTCAGCTTCGCAAGATCTCCATCCCCGTTCAGTACCTTTATATTCTCCTGGCCGGCGCCGGAATCGCCATCCTCTGCCTCACCGGAATTGCCAGTTCTTATACCCGCATGCTGGCCAAGGTCGAACACTATAACCAGCTTCGTACCGAAGACGCTCAGCTCAAAGATCGCTACACGCGCCTGGAACAGGTCGCCAAAGAACGAGACATTCAAGTGGCTTCTCTAGGCTCGCTCGCCAGCGAAGTTTCCGCTCTCTACGGACTCAAGTCCAATCCGGCAATGGTCGCTGCTTCCACCGAGCAGATTCAGGAAGAACAGGTCAGCTCATCGCTCGATCAGCTTTATGCTCTTAAGCACACCGCACTGACCGGCGCCGCCAGCGTTGGCATCTCGCTCGGCCTCACCAAGAATTCCACCACCGCCGATTGGGTTCGCGCCAATTCCGCTCCCAACCTCTGGCCCGTCGAAGGCCAGGTCACCGCTTCTTTCGGTGAGCGCATCGATCCCTTTAATGGAGAAGGCGCCTTCCACTCCGGCGTCGACATCTCCGCCAACGTAGGCTCGCCCGTGATCGCTCCCGCCGACGGCACCATCACCTTCGCCGACTTCCTCGGAGGCTACGGGCGCGCCGTCATGCTCGACCACGGCCACGGCATCGCCACCCGCTACGGCCATCTCTCCAGCTTCGCCGTCACCGCCGGGCAATACGTCCACCGTGGCGACACCATCGGTTACGTGGGAACGAGCGGGCGTTCCACCGGCCCCCATCTCCACTACGAAGTAAGAATCAACAACGTCCCGGTAAACCCCTACAAATATCTCCGCCTGACGATAGCCAGAGTAGGTGGCTACACCACCGGCGAATAACAAAAAGTTGTTCATCCTGAGCGGAGTAGGGAGATTCGCGAAGCGAATCGCCCCGCGGAGTCGAAGGACCCCTACTCAACCAACTCTGTGCAGTCCTCCTCACCGCACAATCCGCAATCTCAGAAAATTGAAACACTTCTCCACACGTGCCGCCGCGCACAGCAAAAAAACCGCCCAAGCGAAGCTTGGACGGGTTTTCCTTACGAGTGTCTAAATAGGGGTGATTATTGTATTTCCCTATACTCGACCTCGCACGCTTGTAATTCCTTTCCGAACAATGAACAGTTCACCTTTCCACCTTCACCGTCGCCGGCCAGGCAGCTCGCCAATTCGTTGCGCAAGGTCTGGCAAGGGTCCGGCCCGTAGAATGCAATCGCCAATGTATCGGATACAGTATTTTGTGCCGCGGTATAGACGACGCCGATGGGCGTTTCCACCGACGCCGGCAACTGCTGCCACCACCGGAACGGTTCCGCCGCATAAGGTGAAAACGCCAGCGCCGACTGCGCACTCACGCTTTCGGTTTGGTTGGTTAGAACCGAGGTCGACGGCGCACCCGGCCATGCCACCGGCGAGTTGGGAGTGACCAACGCGATCGGAGTTCCCGACCCCGCCTCCGGGCCTATGACCAAATTGTGGTCGATGGAAAATGCCCAGGTCGTCAAAGAGCAGCCGGCCGGTGGGCAAACGCCGTCGCCACCGGTTGGCAAGTACCAGGCGGTCGCAACCGTGTTGCCCGACCCTGGGCATATACTCACGGACAACGTCCACACGATCGTGCCCTGGTTATCCCAGAACAGAAATTCATATCCCGCGTATGAGTTTGCAGTCGCAGAGTCGCAACTGCTGATTATGTTCGTATCAAAGGCAGCTCCCGATGGGAACGGCTGATAACTGACCGTAACTTCCCCGGCGTTTGCAATGCCCACGCTCGCAATAATCGCTAGTATGCCGATCGCGAAAGAACTACAGATTTTATTGAACGTTTTCATTTTCCTTCTCCTCTTATTAAGAATTCAACAACTATCAGGCCGAAAGCCCGTCACCTGATATAGCGCGAATAAGAGGACGAAGAGGTCAGCCTGGGAGAGGAATCACACTCTGAGTGAGTTAATAAAAAGTGAGCTGTTTAAGAGGTTGTCATCCTGAGCGAAGCGAAGGACCTGCTGTTTGCCACGTGCGCATCGGTGATGATTGTCGGCCGCTGGGATTCGGCCTTACTGGGAGACAGGGGGATGCGCACTCGCAATCTTTGAAACCTTGAAACTCTGAAACCTAGCTTCTAGCCTTCTTCACTTCCTCAATCAACGCCGGCACAATATCAAACAAATTCCCCACCACCGCATAATCCGCAATCTCAAATATCGGAGCCTCCGCATCCTTATTAATCGCCACGATGCTCCGCGACCCCTTCATCCCCACAATATGCTGGATCGCTCCCGATATCCCCAGCGCCAGATACAGCTTCGGAGCCACCGTCTGCCCCGACGACCCAATCTGCCGATCCATCGGCAACCACCCGCTATCGCAGATCGGACGCGAAGCCGCCAACTCGCCGCCCAGCGCATCCGCCAACTGCTTCGCCAGCTCAATATTTTTCTGCTCTTTAATTCCGCGCCCCACCGAAACAATAATCTCCGCCTGCGTCAAATCGACCGCCTGCTTCGCTTCCTTAAAAACTTCCTGCGGCTTGTTCCGCACCACCCCCGCCGGAATCTCCACCATCACCGTCTCCACCGGAGCCGCCGCCGCTCCCGCCTCCACCTTGTCCGCGCGAAACGATCCATTCTGAAACGTGACAAAACAAATTCCCGTCCCCGCAAAACTCACATCGGCCACAAACTTTCCCTGAAACATCTGGCGGGTAAAAATCAGCTTCCCGCCCTCATACTTCACTCCAATCACATCGCTGATCGCCGTAGTCTCTAAAGCCGCCGCCAGCTTAGGCACAAAATCCCGCACCTGATATGTATGCGGCAGCAACACCAAAGCAGCCGGATGCTTCCCCAAAAATTCCCGCAACCCATGCACAAAAGCATCCGGAGTATAAGGCTCCATCGCAGGAGACTCAACGTCATAAACCTTGGCGACTTTTTTGGTCGCAACCTCGCCGGCAATACCAGCGACACCCGACCCAACCACCGCCGCCTCCAAAGTCCAACCAGTAAGTGCAGCAATGGCCTGCCCCGCCGCAATCGTCTCCCAGGAGACGCGATTAAGCTTCCCCTCCCGCTGCTCCACAATCACCAAAATATTCTCAGCCATAAAATCAGTTCTCAGTCTTCCCAGTCGTCACCTATCAGAAACTATTCATGAATCGAGTTATTCCATAAACCGGTTTTGGGTAGGGCACGGCTTCAGCCGTGCCGCAAAAGGCCAATAAAGACAAGGGCTTTACCCCCGAGGAAGTAGCCGGATTAGTTCCCAGGCCCATTTATAAAATGTCTTTCCAGTCTTCAGTTGTCAGTTATCGATAACCAGCCAGTCTTTGACTGAAAACTGACAACTGATAACTGACGACCTAAATAACCCGCAACTCATTCTTCAACTTCTCCACCAGCTTCTTAGCCACTTCCGCCGGAGGCCCCTCCAAAAACTCCGTGTTCTTCGACTTCTGCGGAACGTACAACTTCTCAATCTTCTGCAAATTCCCGCCCACAGCCGATTGCACTTCCGCCAAAGTCACCTTCCGCATCGGCTTAGTCTTCGCCTGCTTGATCCCAATCAAAGTCGCATAGCGCAACTTATTAATCCCCGACTGGATCGTCAGCACCGCCGGCAACGGCACATCCACATACTGAAAAAATCCCGCCTCCAACTCGCGCTTCACCCGTATGCCCGCATCATTCTTCTCAATCTGCATAATGATCGTCGCATGCGGCCATCCCAGAATCTCCGCCAGAATCACGCCCGTCTGCGCATACCCATAATCATCCGACTGCAGCCCCGTAAAAATCAGATCGAACTTCTCATCCTTAATCGCCGCCGCAATCGCCCGCGCCGTGTTGTAAGCATCCAGCCCAACAAAAGCTGCGTCCTCCAAATGAATCGCGCGATCCGCCCCCTTAGCCAGCGCCTCCCGCAACACCTGCGAAGCCCGCGCCGGCCCCGCCGTCACCACCACAACTTCGCCCGTATGTTTCTCTTTCTGCCGCAGCGCCTCCTCCAGCGCAAACGCGTCCGGCTCATTCACCTCATAAGAAACATCCTCGCGAATCCAAGTCCCCGCCTCATTCAACTTCAGCGGAGCATCCTTCTGCGGCACCTGCTTCATGCAAACCAATATCTTCACGATCCACTCCCCGAGAACCTTCAATCAACGCGAGATCAAACTGGCAAGTATAAACGAACCGAGGGATAACCAATCGCCACGGTCGACAAGGAAAAATCGGGTTTTACGGGAGGACGATGGAAGAAAATTGCCGACACAAACGCGCAGTGTCATCCTGAGCGCAGTAGAACGATTCGCGAAGCGGATCGTTCTGTGGAGTCGAAGGGCCCCTACCCACGCCAGACTGCCTATCCGCGCTGGGTCTCCTAACGATCAGCCAACGCCCAACGACCAACGACTATCGACTACCTTCCACCCGCCGGCAACCCATCCTGCAGAAATGCCACGCTCTGCACGCCCGTAATCTCAAAGCGTTTGCGGCAGCGCATGTTCTTGCACATCATTACATCGTCCCGCCGCAGCATATACGATTGCGCTTTCGCAAACTTCGCCCGATCCCGATCATCCGCGCGCGGCGGCAGGCTTTTTTTCTTCGTCCGCACCAGCCACTGAATCTCATACTCCGCCGACTGATTGCAATGCGGACAACTCAAATTCGCCGGCTTCTTATCCGACCGCTCCTCAAAAAATTCACGCTCATCCATTCCAAGATTATTGCACTTTTGCGGATCGAATGTGCGAAGATGCGAATGCTCGCGAGTATTTCGCTTTGTTTACTTATTATAAGAATTTGTCATCCTGAGCGGAGCGAAGGACCTCTTTTGTCCGCAGCGATTAAATCTTCGGAGCCACCATGCCGCGCAAGCCAAAGAAAAAGATCTTCTCCGCCGCCAAGGTAGTTCGCGAAATGGCCCGCGAGCGCGTAGGTAGTCCCAGACCCTCCCGCCTCGTCCCCGCCAAGAAAACCAAGCCCGAACGCCACAAGCCCACCCTAGGCAAGCTATTGTCGGACGATTAAAGCATGAGGGTTGATGGCGAGATCAGAACGTTGCACTCACCGCAGTCCCGCCAGTTGGTATAGTGACCACGCAAGTGCTCCCGGAAGAGCCCGGACAATTTGCCCAGGTAACCGTAGCTGAACTCGCCGTCAGCAATACCGATGCTCCCACGTCGTAAGTCGAAATGCATATTCCCCCGGCTGCCGAGCAACTGATCGCGGCTGGCAGGCTGGTCACCGATCCGTTCCCAACCACGCCGACGGCTAACGTTGCCACCTTACCGCCTCCTGGGCAGAGGTCGCTTGCCGGATTGTCCACTGTCACCGTTGCGAAGGCAAACATAACGTTCCCGGCGCCGCCCGTGCCCTCGGGAACGCTCGCTGAGATATCCCCGCCTCCGCAAGAGCCCTGCGCCGGAGTGAACAAGCCTGGTGTCGACATGGTCACCACTCCGTCATCAACCTTCCAGGTCGCCTGACTGGTTAGGTCCATAGTCGCCGGCGGGTGAATGTAGGTGCCGATCACGGTGTACTGCTCAGTGCCGTTGACGGTAGGCGGCGGGAAATATGGCTCCAAGAAAGTAAACGTCTGCGGCTGCACCTGTACGCTCACCAGCTTCTGCGAATGCCCGCAACTCGGAAGGCTAAGCGCCGCTCCCACCGCCACGAGTGCGCCCAACGCGATCCCAATATAACCACGCTTCATCGCCACCACTCCCGCAGGCAAGCCACGGCCAGCCCGTCCGTCGAATCAGAGGAAAGATGAAATCTAGCCGAACCGCCCCCAAAAAGCAACAAAGCTGAGCCAACCGTAGTGGCTCAACTTCGCTTGCTTTTGAAAGGGCACGGCTTCAGCCGTGCCGTAAGCATCGCATTTCATTTCGGCTTTGGCCGCTGAGGGGCTGCACCTTTTTAGAACGAGCCGCCATCAAGCCGACCGAGTTCCGCGTCTCGCCAGCTCAGATCACCCGATGGCCCGATCACCCAATGCCTCAATCCACGTGCTCTCCCACCTCAAACCCTTCCTCCGCCGCCGGCAACACATCCCGCTCGCCCGCAATCCACACATAAAGCGTCGGCAACAAAAATACGCTCATGATCAGCGCCGCAATCAGCCCTCCTACAATCACAATCGCGAACGGCCGCTGCGAATCCGATCCAATCGCATGCGACAACGCCGCCGGCAGCAATCCTAACGTCGCCACCAGCATTGTCATCATGATCGGCCGAAGCCTCAACACCGCCCCCTCCACCGCCGCATCTTCAATCGTATAGCGCCGCGCCCGCAGCTGATTGATGTATTCCAGCATGATCACGCCCGTCTGCACCGACACCCCAAACAGCGCCAGAAAACCCACGCCCGACGACACGCTGAAATTCGTCCCCGTAGCCAGCAGCGCCAGCAGCCCGCCAATCGGCGCAATCGCAATATTCGCCAGAATCAGCGTCGCCCACTTAAAGGAACCGAACATCGTGTATAGAATGATGAAAATAATAAAAATAGTAATCGGCAGCACAATCATCAGCCGTTGATTCGCTCGCTTCTGGCTCTCGTATTCGCCCTCCCAATCCAGGCTGTATCCAGTCGGCAACTTCACCTGTTCATTCACTTTCTTGATCGCCTCTTCCACCGTGCTCCCAAGGTCGCGCCCGCGCACACTATATTTAATCGCCACATAGCGCCGGTTCCCCTCGCGATAAACCTCCGAAGCCCCGTCTGTCTCCTTGATCGTGCTCAACTGCGCCAGCGAAACCCGCTCCCCGCTCGGCGCCAGCAGCCGTATGTTTTCAATCGCCTCCTGCGTATCGCGATACTTCGGAAGATAGCGCAGCGTAAGATCGTAGCGCGCTTCGCCCTTCAGTACCTGCGTCAGCGCGTTCCCGCCCACCGCCGTCTGAATCGCATCCTGCACATCCGCAACATTTATCTGATAACGCGCCGCCGCCGCCCGATCAACCGTCACATTAAGATTCGGCTGCCCCAGCACGCGAAACACTCCCAGGTCTTCAATGCCCTTGATCTTCCGCATGATGTTGACGATCTCATCGCTCTTATCCTCGAGGACTCTCAAATCGTCGCCATAAACCTTCGTCGCCAACGCGCCTTTCACGCCGCTCACCGCCTCTTCCATGTTGTCTTCAATCGGCTGCGAAAAGCCCCACACCACGCCCGGAATTTTGTCCAACTCCCGCTGCATCGCCGCAATCAATTCATCCTTGTTCTGATGAAATACCGGTCGCCAATCTTCCTTCTGCTTCAAATCGACAAAAAATTCCGTATTAAAAAATCCCGTAGTATCCGTCCCATCATCCGGTCGCCCCACCTGGCTCGTGCACTGCGGCACCTCCGGAAACGAACAGAGCACCACTCGCGCCTGATTCGCAACCCGTATCCCTTCATCCGGCCCCGTGCTCGGAGCGAGCGTTCCCCGCACCCACAGCGCCCCTTCATCCAGATGCGGCAAAAATTCCGATCCAATCGCGCCGCTGAATACCAGATATCCGCCCAGGCACACCATAAACACGCACACCCCAACCGTGACCGCGCGATGCCGAATCGCCCACCGCACCGCCACGCGATAGCGCTCGATCAGGAAGTGCATCACCGGGTTGTGCCATTCCTTCGCTCCCTTCGCAAAAGCAAAACTCGCCAGCACCGGCGCTATCAGAATCGAAAACAGCAGTGCCCCCAGCAGCGCAAACGCCACCGTCCACGCCATCGGATGAAACAACCGCCCCTCGACGCGCTGTAGCGTAAAAATCGGCAGGTACGCCGTAATAATGATGGCGATCGCATAGAACACTGGCCGCTGCACTTCGTGTGAAGCCTCGCTGATCCGCTCCGTCGGCGTCTTCGTCCCATCCTCGCGGCTCAAATGGCGCACGATGTTTTCCACCATCACCACCGCGCCATCCACCACCATGCCAAAATCCAGCGCGCCCAGCGACAGCAGATTCGCCGGAATGCTCCGCAAGTCCAGGCAAATCGACGCGAACAGCAATGAAAACGGAATCGTCGCCGCCACAATCAGTGCGCCCCGTACATTCCCCAAAAATAGAAAAAGAATGATCGACACCAGGATCATTCCTTCCGTCAGGTTGTGCAGCACCGTGTGACTCGTGAAGTGCACCAGATCGCTGCGATCGATAAACGGAACAATCTTCACTCCCGGCGGCAAAATATGATTGTTCAGTTCGTCCACTTTGTCGTGGATCCCTTGCAGCGCCAATTCCGCCGTCGCGCCCTTCCGCAGCAGCACGATGCCCGACACTACATCGTCGTTGTCGATGATCTTTCCGTCTTCGCGATGAATAGCTTTCGCAAATTGCCCGAGCCGTATCTTCGGCCCCTGCGAAACCACCGCAATATCCTTAACCCGCAGCGGCGTACCGTTCTTCGTCAGGATCACAGTCTCCGCAATATCCTGCGAGCGATCGACCAGGCCCACCGACCGCACATTGATCTGCTGCAATCCTTCCTGTATAAAACTTCCGCCCGCATTCGCGTTGTTGTTAGTAAGTTGCTGCTCGATCTGCGCCAGGCTCAGCCCATAAGCGATCAACTTATTCGGATCAAGCCGAACCTGATATTCCCGCGTCGGCCCGCCGAAACTCGATACATCCACGATGTTCGGCACCGATTTAAAATTTTTCTCCACCACCCAGTCTTCCAGCGACTTCAGTTCCATCGCGTCGTAAGCCGGATTCGAGCTGCGCAGAGTGAAGAAATAAATCTGCCCGACCGGGCTCCAGTCGGTGCCCATTTGCGGCACCACGTTCGGCGGCAAAGTAACCTGGCTTAGCCGCTCCAGCACCCGCTCCCGGTTCCAGTCATTGTCCGAGTCCTCATCGAAAATCAGCTTCAAGTCCGAAAGTCCAAACAGCGAGAACGACCGCAGATGCACCACATGCGGAATGCCGTTCATGACAATTTCCAGCGGAATCGTAACCTGCTGCTCAATCTGCTCCGCCGAAATCCCCGGCCATTGCGTGATGATCTCGACGTAGTTATCCGCCACGTCTGGATACGCCTCAATCGGGAGATGACGAAACGCAACAATGCCCGAGAAAAAAAGTATCAGCGCAAACGCCAGAATCAGCAGGCGGTTATTAAGAGCAAAATCGACGACGCGTCGAATCATCTATTGCTCCACCGTGTTTTGCAGCACCAGCGCATTCGAAACAACTTGCTCTCCGGGCTTAAGCCCCGAAACAATCTCTTGCAAATTCCCCGGCAGCATCCTTCCCGTAACCACCTCCAGCCGCTTGAAATGCCCCGACCCGAGCGGCGTATACACCCACTCCCGATCGTGCAAATGCAGAATCGCCGTCGCTGGAATCGCTGCCCGCACTTCCGGCTGCTTGCCATAAAAAGTAGCCGTCACAAAC
The DNA here is from genome assembly GCA_963822025.1 of uncultured Acidobacteriaceae bacterium. Lineage (GTDB taxonomy): Bacteria > Acidobacteriota > Terriglobia > Terriglobales > Acidobacteriaceae > Acidiflorens. The sequence continues at coordinate 1,226,932 of CAWGFW010000008.1, forward strand.
ATTCCCACCCGCATCATCCCCGGATTCGCCACTTCCAGCCGCACCTTAGCCGTCCGAATATTCGGATCCAGCACCGGCAAAATGTTATCGATCCGCCCTTTTAAAACCTGATTGGGATAAGCGCTCAGCCGTATATCCGCAAACTCGCCCACCCGCACCGCGTCGAGATCGTTTTCATAAACATCGCAAATGATCCACACATAAGAAAGATCCGAAATCGTAAAAGGATTCGGCGAACCCAACCCTTGCACGCCCGACGCATTCGTAACCTGCTGATCGGTAATCACGCCGGAGATCGGCGCCACGATATCGACAATCCCCGACGGATGATCCTTATCAATCCCCAGCAGCCGCAACTGCTCCATCGACGCATCCAAATCTGCCTGCGCATTCTTTGCGATATCCTCCGCCTGCTCCAGCGCGCTCTTCGCGATCGCTCCCTTGCTGTAAAGCAACTGCGCCCGCTCCAATTGAATCCGCGCCAGCAGCTCATCATTCACCGCCTTGCGATACGTCTGATAAGCTCCCGAAACGTCGTTGCTCTGCACTCGCAACAGCAACTGCCCCTTCTTCACTTGATCGCCCAGCCGCGCCTTGATCTCCACCACCCGCCCGGCCGCCAGCGAAATCACCGGCACCGCCCGCGAAATATCCGGCTGCACCACCCCCGTAACATTCAGCGCAGGCGCCGCCTTATATTCCACCGCCGCCACTATCGGAAACTGCTCCGGGTGATCAACCTTAAAATTGTTAGCATCGAGATCAGCCTGCACCGTAGCCGCTGGCGGAGCCTCCGCCTTCGGATCCCCCCTACCCTCACTGCACCCAGCCAGCAAACCCACCATCAGCGCCATCGCCGCAGCCGCCAAAATCACGTAGGGACGGCCGCTCTCGTGAGCCTGCCCTGAGCGAAGTCGAAGGGTCCCGCCGAGCAGAGCTCGCCCCTGTCGTCGCACAGAAATAATCGGCGCGGCTCCAGGAGGAGGTAAAACGGCAGCCGCGCCGCAAGAGCTCGCCGGATTCTTCCCCCCGGCAGCTCTTGAAATCGATAAAGTCTTCTTTTCCTTACTCACTGAATCACCTCCCGGCCCACCGCCATATTCAGCTGCGCCGCCGCCGTCAAGTACGCTCCCACCAGATTCACGTAGTTGAGTTCCGTCGCCCGATACTCGCTCTGCGCATTAAGAAAATCGAGCAGCGAAGCTCCCCCATGCTGATAAGAAAATGCAATCGTGTCGCGCACCCGCACCGCCATTTGCAGATATTTCGCCTTATAAGGCTGCAGCAGCGTCACGTTGCTGCTCACCGTCGCATACGCCGAATCTACATCGCTGTAAACTTGCGCCCGCGCCGCATCCAGCAGCCTCTGATTCCGGTCAATGTCCAACTTCGTCCGCTGCTTCTCGCCCTGATTCCGATCGAAAATCCGCAGCGGAATGCTCACCCCCACGCCAAAATACAAATCAATCGGAGGATTCCGCCCTATATCAAAACTAAAAGTCGGATCCGTCGATCCATTCGCAATCGCCAGCTTGTGATCCGTCTGCGCCTTATCCACCGCCTCCATCGCCGCCTTCAAATCCGGTCGCGTGTCCAAAGCGATCTTGCGAAAATCATCCTGCGGCAATAACTGCTCGCTGAAATCAAACACCCCATCCACATCAAACTGTTCCACCGGAGTCCGATCGTTCAGCAAAGTCAGCATCTGAATCTTCGCCGTCCGCAGATTCACCAGCGCCGTCTGCACATCCGATTCATACTGCACCCGCTGCAACTCCAGCCTGTCCAAATCAATCTGCGCAATATCCCCCGCCTGGAAGCGATCGCGGCTGATCCCCAGTAAGTGGTCGTAATATTCCAGGTCGTCCGTGGCCAGCTTTAGCACCGTCTTCGCCTGCAGCGTCGACACAAACGCACTGCGCAACGTGAACAGCATCGTTCTTTCCATGTCCAGATGACTCGACTCCGCAATCCCCGTCGCCTTCTTCGCGCTCTCCAGCCGCAACTCCCGCTTGTGCTCCCGCTCATGCAAATAACTAAACGTCGCCGACGGCAGCAGATACGCGAACGCCCCATGCGCCGGCCCAACATTAAAAGGAGTGATCTGATCCGAAAGCAGCCCTAACGTAGGATTCGGCCGCAAATAAGCCGTAATCTCCTGCGCCTTCGACTCGTCGATATTCAGCTTGTCCGCCAGCAGCGTTGGATTATTCTGCTCAAACCGCCCCTTTACCTGATCCCATGTCAAGCCCGCGGCTGCAGGCACACCAGACCCCGGCTGCTGCGGGCTCGCAGGCTGCTGTGCGGACAAGGCCGTGGCAGCGCCCAACGCCACAACCACAAGCATCCACTGATATCGCTGGATCTTTCTCCGCATCCACTAACTCCATCAAAAGCCCCTCGGTTTACCGAAGGTTTTGGGAAGGGCGCGAGGTTACTCGTGCCGTTAAGTCTCTAACAATATCCTGCGCTTTAGCGCCTGCGGTCAGCCTGTTACACACGCCACAAGTTTTCAGCCACCAGAAACAACCTATGAGTATGTAGTTTCCGCCGTAAGGATTTCGTAAAAATGAAATCGCTGTCGCAATCAATTCTTGAATGCAACAGATCGCAATCGCGCACTCAAGATTCGATCGAGTTAAACATCGAGTTAAACCAGGTGGGAAGAAACTGGAGGTCCGCGGCTGCCGTGGACAATCCTTGGCGCCGCAGTTACAGCAACCACTGAGCTAAAAAGTTCCAGCCGGCTCTCTGGGATAAATCCAAGCGAGGCCCTCGCCGTGACCGTCGCCGGCAGTGTCTGCCAGCCATTGTGCGAAGCCGAACCCTTTTCCCCGGCTGGCTGCGAAACGCTGCGCTTGCCCGGCGAGGATTCTTCCATCTCCGCCCGCATCGCATGCAAATCGTCAGACGCCGAGATCACCGGAAACAACAGAACAAAGGCGCATCCCAGTGTACAAACAAACACCAGCGTGCGCGCCGCCGGCCCTTTTCCTCGACCCTCCGCGGCCGCAGCCAGCCGTTCCCGCCACAACAAGTAAGCAGGCACCAGCAGCGACAACCAACAGAGATTAAGAAAAAGCTCCATAAGACAAGGGCAGAGGTAAGAGGTCAGATTGCAGAGGTAAGACCTCTAAGCCCAAAGTATAAAAAGCATAACATAGCCCCCGCAAGTGACCAGCGTACCCTCTACTTCCCAGTTCCACAGTCGTCATAAAAATTTGTCATCCTGAGCGAAGCCAGGACAAGAGCAAAGCGATTGTCCCCGTGAAGTCGAAGGACCTCTACCTGAGTAACCTCTGTCCTCTGCCCTTAATCAGGGCCGCTGCACAATCTGCAAAGCCCCCGCCGTCTGCAGCCTCTGCCGCAATATCACATTCCGCGCAGAGATCTCCGCAATAGCATCCGCGTGAACGACATACCCACCATATCCAGGCGTATTCCCAAACGGAATCTTCACATCCGTCGCTCCCGCCTTCAGCGGAAAATGTTCATACCCAATCGCCGTGGCCCGCCCATTTTCCCCCACCGCCACTATCACCACCGTCAGATCGAAATCATCCTTCGACCCATTCGACACTTTCACCGACCCATCAATCCGGTTATCATGCACCTTCGGCGCCTCATCCCATTCCAGTAGCAGCGCCGCCGTAACCACCGCCTGCAACTCTTTACTAATGCTGTGCGCCGGATGCCCCGAATCCTCCACCTTCAAAGTCAGCGCGGAAGTCCCCGCCTTACCAGGCCGCCCGCTCAGCAACCCGTCTCGAGTCAGCGTAACTCCCTCCGGCAACTCCCCGTCCGCTATGCTCCAAACATAAGGCGGAATGCCCCCCTTAGCATGAAGAAGAGTATGAAACTCCTCCCCCACATTCATCGCCGGCAAACTCTCCTCAACCATAGCCAGCGGAGCAAGCTGAGTCTGCGCCGCACCCACTCCACAAACACAAACCAGCAACGCAATCCGCAAAATAAGCTTGGAATTCATCTACGCTCGGTCTTTCCTTCGTGAACCTTAGTGCCCTTGGTGGTAAATGCTCTCGCCACCCACACAATCAACTCCCCATCGCTTCGTTTGATTTTACGCCGCTCACAGCGTAAAAGAACTCAAGATGTCCTATATGTCGCGCATTCCCCTAGCCCTCTTACTAGTCTCCGTGCTCATGGCCCAAGCCGCCGCGCAAACCCCGCCCGCACCTCCCAACAAAATAAGACCGGACGACCAAACCACCCCCGACTCCAACTCCGAAGAAGCCGCCATCTTCGAACGCATCCTCAACCACGTCCGCTTCGAAAACGATGGCACCAACGTCACTGAAACCGAAGCCGTAGTCAAAATTCAAAGCCAGGCTGGAGTCGAAGAATTCGGCCAGCTAGTCTTCGGCTACTCCTCCGCCACCGAAAAACTGGAAATCGAATACGTCCGCGTCCGCAAGCCCGACGGCCAGGTCGTCACCACTCCCGAATCCACCGCCCAGGACTTCGCGCCCAACGTCCTCAAAGAAGCTCCCATGTACAGCGACTACCGCCAGCGCCACATCTCCGTAGCCGCTCTCCAGCCCGGAGACACGCTCGAATACCGCACCGTTACCCGCGTCACCACTCCGCTAGCCGCCGGAAATTTCTGGTACGAGGCCACCTTCCCCAAAGGCATAGTAGTCAAAGAAGACCGCCTCGAAGTGGACGTTCCCAAAGCCCGCGAAATTAAACTAAAGACTCCCACCCACCAGCCCGAGATCCACGACACCGCCGACCGCCGCATCTACACCTGGACCGTAAAAAACATCCAGCCCGATAGAGATAGAGATAAAGAGAAAGACAAAGATAGCGACGAGCCCGACGACACCACTCCCAACGTCCAACTAACCACCTTCACCGACTGGAAACAAATAGCCAACTGGTACGCCAAGCTGCAGGGTGACCGTATGACCATCGACGACGCCGTGCAGAAAAAAGCCGACGAACTCGTCAAAGGCGCCGACACTCCCACCGAAAAAGCCCGCCGCCTCTACGATTACGTCGCGCGCAACATCCGCTACGTCAGCATCTCTCTAGGCGTCGGCCGCTATCAGCCCCACTCGGCCACCGACGTTCTCCAAAGCGGTTACGGAGACTGCAAAGACAAGCACACTTTATTTTCCGCCATGCTCCGCGCCGAAGGAATCAAGAGTTATCCCGTCCTCATCGACAGCTCGCGCCAACTCGACGAAGACATTCCCTCGCCCGCGCAGTTCGATCACGTCATCACCGCCGTCCGCTTCTCCGCCGGACCCGCCCTCGTCTTTCTCGATACCACTCCCGAAGTCACTCCCTTCGGCCTCATCCTTTATCAGCTCCGCAACAAGCAAGCCGTCTTAGCATCCGACGACAACGAAGCCGGCATCCAATGGACGCCCGCCGACTCACCGATCAAATCCTTCATGCATTTTTCGCTAGACGGAAAATTCACCCCATTCGGCGCCCTGGACGCGACCCTGGAAATGACTGCCCAGGGCGACCGCGATTGGCCCATGCGCGCCGCCTTTCGCCGCGTAGCTCGCGCGCAATGGAAAGACTTCGTCAAAGCCCTCACTGCCCAATGGGGCCTGCCCGGCAACGTCGACGACGTTCAACTCGATCCCATTGAAGACACCAGCAAGCCCTTTCACCTGAAATATCATCTTCACCAGGATCAATATTTCGTCGTCCCCAGCGCCAGCGTGAATTTCCGTCCCATCCCGCCGCTAGGCATGCCCGCCGTCAAAGCCTCCGCAAAAAATAAAGAGCCGCTGAACATCGGCCCCGAAGGAGAAATCGACTACCGCGTCCGCCTCCAGTTCCCCGCCAACTACACCGTGCACACTCCCACCGCCGTAAAAATGTCGCGCGACTACGGCGACTACTCTTCAATCTACACACTGACGAAAAACATTCTCGAAGGCGAGCGCAAGCTAGTAGTCAAGACCAACGAAGTGGCCGCCGCCCGTCGCTCCGATTATGAATCCTTCCGCAACGCCGCCCACAGCGACGAGGACCAACTCCTGACCTGCACGATCGTTACGCCACAAGGACAATCCGCAGAAAGCGCAAAACTAGAAGGCACCGCCGCCGAGCTGCAAAAAGCCGGAATGAAATCTCTCCAATCCAAAGACTATCGCTCAGCGATCGATCTACTGAAGCGAGCCACAGACAAAGACAGAGACTCCACACTAAAAGATGGCTGGTACGATCTCGGCCTGGCCTACGCCGCCGCCAACAATCACACCGAAGCCATAGCCGCTTTCCAAAAGCAGCTAGCCCAAGATCCCAACCACCAGCACGCCAACCTCGACCTGGCCATTGAACTCCAGCAAACCGGCAAAACCACCGAAGCCATAGCCGCCTATCGCAAGCAACTGGAAGCAACTCCCTATGACAAATCCACCCACAAAAATCTAGGGCTCTTCCTAGCGCAACTAAACAAAGACGCCGAAGCCCGCACCGAATTAGAGGCCGCCGACGCGCTACCACCCGACGATCCCGAAATCAAATTAGCCCTGGCGCAGGTCTACACCCGCTTAGGCGAAAAATCGCAAGCCCAGGAAATAATGAAAAGCCTGACCGGCAGCGCGACAGCCAGCGGCAACGATGCCACGCAAGACATCTACGCCGCCGCACTAACCAACGACATCGATCCCACCCAAACCGAAAACGAAGCCCAGCAAGTCCTCTACGACATTGGGAGCCAATTCGATTCCGGCGAATTCGATCGCTTAGGCCCCTCCGCATTCTCGTCGATGCGCCTCGTCGCGCTCTCCTGGGCCCGCATAGGATGGGCAAAATTCCAGCGCGGCGAAAGTCTCTCCGCGATGCAATTCCTAAACTCCGCCTGGCTCCTAAGCCAATCCCCCACCGTAGCCAACCGCCTGGCCCAGGTCTACGAAAAACAAGGCCAAACAGAAAAAGCACGCAATATGTACGCGCTATCCATAGCCGCAGCGGGAAGCACAACCACGGCCAATGCCGCCGACCACTCCCTAGACTCCCAAAAAGCAAAAGAAGAATTAATCGAAGCCCGCACCGTAAAACTAACCCAAATCACCACCAAGTCCGCGACCGCCCGCTTCAACTTGGTCTTCGACAGCTCCCCCGCCCCGAGCGAGCCGACTTCGCCGAAGGAGACGAATCCCTCCGCCAAGCCTCCTCTCAACTCCGAGAAAAAGATTTCCCCATAAGATTCCCCAACGTCTCCTCCATAAAAATCATCCGCCAAGCCAACCTAACCTGCACCCCCTCAGCCTGCACCATCGAACTCTTACCCATAGACAAATAATGCGGACACAATGTCATCCTGAGCGCAGCCAAACGATTCGCAAAGCGAATCGTTCTGCGGAGTCGAAGGACCCCTACCCTAACCCCACCCTCGCACTCCGCCGAAATAAAAGGACAAGATCATGCCCGACCTAACCTCCACCCTAGCCGCCGCCCTAACCACGCGTTACCAAAAACTATCCATCGTCCTCCACGACCAAGCCGCTCCCTTGACCGACGACGAATTCTGGGCGAAGCCCTTCCCCTTCGGCAACAGCGTCGGACACCTAATCCTCCACCTAACCGGCAACCTCAACTACTACATCGGTGCCGAAATAGCCCAGACCGGCTACATCCGCAATCGTCCGCAAGAATTCTCCAACCCCACTCGCCCAGCGAAACAAGAAGTTCTGAATAAATTCGATGAGGCCGTCCTCATGGTCATCCGCACAATCGAAGCCCAATCCCCCGAAGACTGGTCAAAGCCCTACGCCGCCAAAAGCACCGACGCCCGCACCCGCCTGGAAATCCTCCTCATCTGCGCCACCCACCTCCACCACCACATCGGCCAGATGATGTATTTGACATTCGAATTACAGGAAGACCGCAAGTGATCAAGAATTCGCGTAAGAAGAAAGGTTCTCCTTAGTGAACCTTGGTGCCCTTAGTGGTTAACGCCCTTAGCCAGCGCAACCAAACAGCCTGCGGTGGCCAACCGCCCACCCGGAAGGTATCCTAATCACCCAGCGGAGAAAAATTGCGCGGCCTGAAATCCAAACGCATCCTGATCACCGGCGGAGCCAGCGGCATAGGCGCAGCCACCGCCGCAAGATTTCTAGAAGAGGGCTCGAAGGTCTGCGTTTTAGACCGCGACCCCGAAGCAAATAAAAAAATAAAAGAAGATCTCCCCACCCTAACTGCCGCCCTGAACGCCGATGTCACAAATCTCGACCTGGTAAAGATCGCCTTTGCCGAAGCCATCCACGCCATGGGCGGAGTCGACATCCTCATCAACAACGCCGGCATCAGCATCCGCCACAACTTCCTCGACATCACGGCCGAAGACTGGCACAAAGTAATCGCGGTCAACCTGACCGGCGTCTTCTACGTAGCCCAAACCGCCGCCCGCCACATGATCGAGCGAGGCAGCGGAGTCATCCTCCAAACTGCCTCCACGAACGGCATCGCGGGCTATCCCTACTACGCCGACTACAACGCCACTAAAGCCGCAGTGATCGAGCTCACCAAGTCGATGGCCCTCGAACTCGCCCCCAAAATAAGAGTCAACGCCGTAGCTCCCGGATACGTCCTCACCCCCATGCAGCGCGCCGAATACACCGACGCCATGCTCGATGTGGTCAACCAAAAAATTCCTCTCCGCCGCCACGCGCAGCCCGAAGAAGTCGCCGCCCTCTTCGCTTTCCTCGCCTCCGACGACGCCCAATTCATCTCCGGCGCCATCTACACCATAGACGGAGCAGAAACCGCCGGCGCCCTAGCCAGCCTCTAACCCCACAGAGCACAACCAACATGAGGGCGCCCCATTTCTCGCGTTCTTTGCGAGAAGTGGGCCGCTACCGCGGTAGCACAACCGAACCCCGCAATAAATCCACGGAACCGCTACCCCTCCCCCAACGTATTCGTCTAAGCAAGTAGAATTGTGTCTACAGTCCGCCATCACATCACTAAATTTTTCCCTGGAGCCCCAATGCGATCGCTAATCTGCGCCCTGATCCTAGCCCTGCTAATCCCCGCCGCCTTCGCCTCCCCAGCGCCCCCAGCGCCCAACGATCTCGAAGCCCGCCGCAAAGCCCTCAACGACCTCCTGCACGAGCAGTGGGAATACACCATGCGCACCAATCCCATCTACGCCTCCATCCTCGGCGACAAGCGCTACAACGACAAAGTCGACGATTTCTCTCAAGCAGCCATCGACGACAGCCTGGTCCAAGCCCGCAACTTCCTCGCCCGCTTCGAAGCCGTCGACACCACCGGATTCCCCGAGCAGGAAGTCCTCAATCAGCGCCTAATGGTGCGCGACCTCAAAATGACCCTGGAAGGCGCCCGCTTCAAGCCCTGGGAAATGCCCGTCAATCAGTTCAGCGGAATCCACATCGACGCGCCCCAACTCGTCAGCATTCTCTCCTTCGATAGCGTCAAAGATTACGAAGACTACATCGCGCGCCTGAAACAGATTCCGCGCATCTTCGACCAGACCATCGACCAGATGCGCCGCGGCATGGCCGCCGGCCTCATTCCTCCAAAGCTTTTGCTCGAAAAAGTCGTCACCCAATCCAACGACATCGCCTCCCAGACTCCCGAGCAAAATCCCTTCACCCATCCCTTCGATAAATTTCCCGACGCCATCCCCGAAGCCGATCGCAAGCGCCTCCGCGCCGAAGGCCTAGCCGCCGTCAAAGATTCCGTCATCCCCGCCTACGTAAAATTCACCGCCTTCGTCCGCGACGAATACGCTCCCAAAGGCCGCTCCGAGCCCGGAGCCTGGTCCCTCCCCGACGGTGACGCCTGGTACGCCTTCCGTGTAAAAGAAAGCACCACCACCAATCTCTCGCCCGAAGAAATTCATGAGCTAGGTCTGGCCCAGGTAAAAGAAATCGAAGCTCGCATGATCGCCGTCGTAAATCAACTCGGCTACAAAGACATGAAGAGTTTCAAAGCTGCCGTCGACGCCGATCCCAAACTCCACGCTCATTCGCGCGAACAGATCCTCGATCTCTATCGCAAATACGAAGATCAAATGTACGCGCGCCTGCCGCAGCTATTCGGACGCCTGCCCAAAGCCAAGCTCGAAGTCCTGCCCGTCGAAGAATTCCGCGAGAAAGGCGCATCCGACGCCGAATACATGGATGGCACGGCTGACGGCTCGCGCCCCGGCCACATCATGGTCAACACCGGCGATTTCGCCAAGCGCACCACCCTCGATATCGAAACCACCGCCTATCACGAAGGCGTCCCCGGCCATCACATGCAAGGTTCCATCGCGCAGGAATTGCCCGAACTCCCACTCTTCCGCCAGCACGAAAATTACACCGCCTACATCGAAGGCTGGGCGCTCTACTCCGAGCGTCTAGGCAAAGAAGTTGGCTTCTATCAGGATCCCTACAGCTACTACGGCCATCTCCAAGACGACATGTTGCGCGCCATCCGCCTGGTCGTCGACACCGGCTTCCACTACAAGCACTGGACGCGTCAACAGGTCGTCGATTATTTCCACGCCCACTCCGCCATCGACGAAGTCACCGTGCAAAGCGAAACCGATCGCTACATGGCCTGGCCCGCGCAAGCCCTGGGCTACAAAATCGGCCAGCTCGAAATCCTGAAACTCCGCCAGTACGCCAAAGACCAGCTAGGCGACAAATTCGACATACGCGCCTTCCACGACGAAATCCTCAACGGAGGCGCACTCCCCATGGACGTCCTAAGCACCCGCATCCACGACTGGACCGCCCAACAAAAAGCCCAAGCCTCCGTCGACACAACTACTCCGAGGGTGCCCCATCCTTCCGCGCACTTTGCGGAGGGTGGGCCGCCACCAGTCAGCACACAACCTTAGCAAACACAACTACTCTGACGGTGCCCCACTCAAGCCCGCCTTTGGCTTGAGTGGGTTCTCCAAACGACTGAGATCCCTCGTCCTGAATTGAGCCATGTCATCCTGAGCGGAGCCGGGACAAGAGCAGAGCGATTGTACCGGCGAAGTCGAAGGACCCCTACCCATCCCTCACCGTCAGAGGACAAATCTCGCACTCCACAGTCCCGCCATAAAGCTCACGCCTCATTCAGCCGCTATAATCCAACCCAATGCGACAGTTCGTCCGCATGCTCCTTCTCGCCTTAGTCCTGATGACGGTGGCGCTGATCTCCGCCCTCACCGCCATGCAGCTAGCCATCCACGGCCGCGAAGTCGCCATCCCCCCGCTCATCGGCCTCACCCCGCTCGAAGCCGAGCGCACCGGGGCCGCCTCCGGCCTGCAAGTCATCATCGAGCGCCAGTTCTACAGCCCCACCATCCCCGAAGGAAAAATCATGACCCAGATGCCGCTCCCCGGCACCAAAGTCCGCCGTGGCTGGTCCGTCCGTGTAGCCCAAAGTCTAGGCCCGCTCCGCATCCCTATCCCCAACGTCACCGGAGGCAGCGAACGCATCGCCGAAATAAACATCCGCCGCCGCAGCCTGACGATTGGTTCAACAGCTCACATCAATCTCCCCGACGCGCCCGCCGACCGCGTAATCTCCCAAAGCCCTCCGCCCAACGCAACGGGAGTAGCCGCCCCAAAAATCAACCTCCTGATCAGCGACGGCCCCGACCCCCTAACCTACGTCATGCCCAACCTGACCGGCCAACCCCTAGGCAGCGCCACCCTAGCCCTGCAAGACGCCGGAATGAAAGTAGGCAAAGTAACCGTCCAACCCCCACCGCCCCAACCCGACCAGCAACCCGCGACGACGCCGATTACCGTGCCCGCACCATCCGAGCCAAGCGCCGCCAGCATGATAGTCACCCAATCCCCAGCCCCCGGCCAGAAAGTAGCCGCCGGCACCCCCATAAACTTCGAAGTCCGCTGATCGGCCCGTAAGATTTGCACCACAACTTAGCGTTGTCATCCTGAGCGTAGCCACGTCATCCGCGAAGCGGATGGCGTGGCGGAGTCGAAGGACCCCTACCGCAACCTCGCCATCACCGCCGCAAAAAATCCATCGCAACCATGCGCGCCAGGAACAATCCTCAAGTAACCCCCATCCACCAGCGTTCCAATCTCCACCCCGCCAGCAATCTCCCCCGCCGCGCGAAGCAACTCCAACTCCCCGCCACAATCCATCACCTCAAACTCCGCGCCCAGCGCCGCCTCCACCACCGCCTCGTTCTCCTCCCGCTCCAGCGAACAAGTCGAATAAACCAACCTCCCCCCCGCCGCCAACTGCGCGAGCGCTGACTTCAAAATAGCAATCTGTCTCCCTTGCAAATCCTGCAAATCCTCCTCCCGCAACCGCCACTTAATCTCCGGATTCCGCCCCAGCGTCCCCGTCCCCGAACAAGGCACATCCGCCAACACGCGATAGAAGCGAGATTCAAACGGCAAAGCCCGAGCATCCGCGGCCACCACAAAGACATTAGGAGCCCGGCAAAGCGCCCGCAGCAGCCGCGCCCGATGTGGATGCAGCTCCGTAGCCACCACGCGTGCCCCAGGATTCCGCCGCGCCATCAACGAAGTCTTGCTCCCCGGAGCCGCGCAACAATCCAGAATTGCACCATCAACGTTCTTAACAGCCCGCTCCGCCAGCAGCGCCACCAACTGCGATCCCTCATCCTGAATCGCTACCCTTCCCTCGTGATAAGCCGGAGTCGCAGTTACATCGCCCGAAACCACCCGCCGCACCGAAGTCAGCAACCGCCCAGGAGCCAGCTCCACGCCCGCCAAATCTTCACATCGACCATCATCAATGTAAATTGTTGTCTCCGGCACCCGCTGGTTATAAGCGCAGATCCCACGCGCCGTCTCCAACCCAAACCGAGCAACCCACCGCTCCACGAGCCACGGAGGATGTGCGGCAGCAAGCGCTAACTCCTCCGCATTCGGCGCGCTCCGAATCTCCCCGAAAAAATCGACAGCCCCCGTCCCACCCACCTTCCGCAGCACCGCATTCACCAATGGAGCCGCCGACCGCTTCCGCGCCGCTTTCACCAACTCCACGCTCTCGAAAATCGCCGCTCGCGCCGGCACTCGCGATAGAAACAACAGCTGATAAGCTCCCAGCCGCAGCGCCGTCAAAACTTCGCCATCCATCCGCTCAATCTTCAGCGACGACGAAGCCGCCACCCGCCGGTCAAGCAGCGCCCGCCAGCGCAGCACTCCCATCACCAGCTCAGTTGTCAGTCCATGATCTCTTGCAGAAAGATCGCGCGCAGAAAGTTTCCGGAGCGCCGCCGAATGCAGCAACTCCGCAGCGTAAGAGTCCTCACGCTCCACCCGTAGAAGAATTTCAAATGCAGCAGCGCGAGCAGCAGAAACGGCCACGCGCTATTGTCCCACGCCTACCACGCACCGGCCGACCGCACCTAGTTTCGCCTCCGGCAAGCGCGCATCAAAAAACTGATTGTCATCCTGAGCGAAGCGAAGGACCTATGTATTTCGTCTGCGCTACCGACGCGCTTCGATCGAGCGGATGACGGCTCCTGTTGCGCCTCGTATCTCCCGGGCGCAACACTACCCCACCCGCTCGCCCGACCGCGGCCGGTACCCATTAATAAATTCCAGCGCCGTCATCCGCCGCTTGCCCTCGACCTGCACCTCGAGCAACTCGAGCGCCGACGCGCCATCTCCGCAGCCAACCAGCATCCGCCCACCCTCAACTAAAACCTCGCCCGCCGCAACTCGCGCATCCACCACCCGAGCCCGATGCACGCTCAAAGTTTTCCCCTTAAAACTCGTAAACGCCCCTGGCCAGGGCTGAAACCCGCGCAGCCGATCCAATAAATTCTGCGCCGACCGCGAAAAATCCATCCGCCCATCCTCCTTCCTTAAAATGGGCGCTAGCGTAGCCCGCGCATCATCCTGCGCCACCGCCCGCATAGAGCCACTCTCCAGCCCGCGCAAGGTCTCCACCATCAATGCCGCGCCCACCGCCGCCAGCCGCGGCCCCAGCGTCTCGGCCGTATCCTCCGCCCCGATCTCGATCTCACGCTGCATCAAAATGTCGCCCGTATCCAGCCCTGCATCAATCCGCATCGTAGTCACGCCCGTGACCGTTTCCCCATTCGCAATCGCCCACTGTATCGGAGCGGCCCCGCGATACTTCGGCAACAACGACCCATGCAGATTCAAGTTTCCCAGCCGAGGCAACTCAATCATCCACTGCGGAATAATCCTTCCATACCCCACCACAATAATCGCGTCCGCGCCAATCCCCTCCAGCCGCGCCCGAAACTCCAAATTGTTTTTGATCGCCGCCGGCTGCACCACTTCAATCCCCAGCCGCAAAGCCGCATCCTTCACCGGAGAAAAGCTAACCTCCATCCCCCGTCCACGACTTCGATCCGGCTGCGTAACAACAAGCGGCAAAGAATGCCCAGCCAAAACCAGCGCATCCAAAGTAGGAACCGCAAAAGAAGGAGTCCCGCAAAAAACCAGAATCATAAGAAAACAGGAAAGGCGAGAAAAAGGAAAAGAAAGAAGCAGGAAGGGCAAAAAGCAGGAAAAGCAAAAGACAGGGGATTTTCCTGCTTTTCCTGTTTCTTGCCGTTCCTGTTCCTCGCTTTTCCTGCTTGTTGATTTTCCCGCCCTACCATTCCCCCGCCTTCACCATCTTCTTAATCTTCCTCTTAATCAAATCCCGCTTCAGCGCGCTGATATGCGAAATATAAAGCTTCCCATTCAAGTGATCCGTCTCATGCAAGAACGCGCGCGCCAGCAAATCTTCCCCCGTGTGCTCAAAGAATTTCCCATCTGCATCCTGCGCTCGCACGGTCACCGTCTTAGCCCGCGTAACATCCTCGCGAAAATCCGGAATACTCAAACACCCCTCGCTACTCCGCTGCCGCCCTTCCTTCTTAACAATTACCGGATTAATCAGCACCAGCTTCGCCGCGGGATCTTCCTTAAACGTCACATCCACCACCGCAATCCGCTTGGAAATCCCAATCTGCGGAGCCGCCAATCCCACCCCGCGCGCCGCATACATCGACTCAAACATATCCTCAAGCAGCTTCTTCAGTTCCTCATCAAACACACTGACCTCAGCCGAAGGCTTCTCCAGCACCGGATCGCCAAATTTCACAATTGGATAAATCATCTTTTTAGCTAAAGCGTTGTCATCCTGAGCGGAACAGAACGGTTCGCGAAGCGAATCGTTCCGTGGAGTCGAAGGACCCCTACCCTACCCACAATGCCGCGAAAATCAAAATGCCCGCAACTGCTCCAAATACCCACTAAAATTCCGCTTCGTCTCCTTCATCGAATCCCCGCCAAACTTCTCCAGCGCACACTTCGCCAAAGTCAGCGCAACCATCGCCTCCGCCGCCACTCCCGCCGCCGGAACCACACACACATCCGACCGCTCATACGCCGCCTTCACCGGCTCCCGCGTCTCAAAATCCACCGACTTCAGCGGACGTTCTCAAAGTAGAAATCGGTTTCAAATATCCGCGCACTCGAATCTCCTGCCCATTCGAAACTCCGCCCTCCAGCCCCCCGGCATTATTCCGCGTCCGCGTAAATCCCGCGAACCCCGCGTCGCTCTCATACCCAATCTCATCATGCACCGCCGACCCCGGAGAATGCGCCGCCAAAATCCCGCTCCCAATCTCCACCGCCTTCACCGCCTGCAACGACATCACCGCCGCCGCCAACAGCGCGTCCAGCCGCTCATCCCACTGCACATAACTCCCCAGCCCCGGAGGCACTCCCCGCGCCACCACCTCAAAAACTCCGCCCACCGAATCGCCCGTCCGCAATACTTTATCGACTTCGCCCTTCATCCGCTGCTCCGCCTCCGCATCCGCGCAAGACAGCAGCACCTCATCCTTCTTCGCCAGCGGCTCAATCTGCCCCCACGGAATCTCCCGCTCCGCAATCGACACCGCGCCCACCGCAATCACATGACTCAAAACTTCCATGCCCAACTCGCGCAGCAACAATTTCGCCAGCGCTCCAATCGCCACCCGCGCCGCCGACTCCCGCGCCGAAGCCCGCTCCAACACATAGCGCGCCTCCGTAAAATCGTATTTCAATGCTCCCGCCAGATCCGCATGCCCCGGCCGCGGCGACGCCACCCGCTTGTGTTTCGCCGGATCCCCCGTCTCCACCGGCAGCGCCTCTTTCCAATTCTGCCAGTCGCGATTCTCCAGCATCACCGCGATCGGCGACCCAATCGTTTTTCCATGATGCACGCCCGAAAGAAAATGCGCGCGGTCCGTCTCGATCTTCATCCGCCCGCCGCGCCCAAACCCCTGCTGCCGCCGCCACAATTCGCGGTCCACAAATTCCTGATCCACCTCGAGCCCAGCCGGCAGCCCCGAAAGAAACGCCACCAGCGCCTCGCCATGCGATTCCCCGGAAGTGAAGTAGCGCAGCATCTTTGAACACGCATTGTAAACGAAAAGAAAATTTGAGTAGCGCTTTAGGCTAGTTGTCCATTCTTAAGATTTGTCATCCTGAGCGAAGCGAAGGACCTGCTTTTTGCGGACAGCCCCACGCTCTCGGACCGCAACCTTATTTCTCTTGGTGATAAAAGCTCTTCCCGTGCAGAAAGAGATGCGAGCGCAACTTCCCCCAAAAACCTCCGTACCCTCCGCGTCTCGGCGGTGAAAGATTTTCGCCGACACCACGAAAATCTCCCGGTACAATAACCGCACGTAGTATTCTTGGTCGCCGAGTCCGGGCTCCGTCTCATTGCGCGATTCGTCAGAATCAGCAGGTAAGTTAGTCCATGTTGACAAACAAACCAGGTCCGTTTCACGTGCCTGCAGAAGACACCGCGCGCGTTCGCTGCGTAATCGCCGACGATCACGAAATGCTGCGCTACGGTGTCCGCCGCCTGCTCCAGGATGCCCCCGACTTCGCCGTAGTAGGCGAAGCCCGCGATGCCGCCGAGGCCCTCAAACTAGTCATCGAGCATCGCCCCGACCTCGTCCTCCTCGACATCAGCATGCCCGGCATGTCCTCCTTCGAAGCCGGCCGCTTAGTCGACGAACATTGTGCCTCCACGCGCATCGTGTACCTGACCATGCATGAAGATCAGGAATCCATTCAGCAAGCCCTTCGCTCCGGAGCCAGCGGCTACCTCCTCAAAGACACTCCCGCGCCCCAATTGCTCGAAGCTCTCCGCGAAGTCCATCGCGGCATCCGCTCCCTGAGCCCTCAAATCCAAACCAAGATTCAGTCAAGCCTCGGCAACGACGCAACGCTCCGCACCGCGACTCCGGTCCCCATGCGTAGAAATTCCCTCACCCGCCGCGAGCGCGAAGTAATGAAGCTGCTGGCCGAGGGCAACACCGTAAAACAAGCTGCCGCCGTTCTCGGCGTCAGCCTCAAAACCGTCGAGGCCCACAAGTTCAACCTCATGCGCAAACTCGACATTCATAACAAAGCCCAACTCGTAACCGTAGCCATCCAGAAAAAAATTCTCCCCGTCCCCGTAGCCAGTTAAGAATTCACATCCTCAATCGAGCCATAGCCAGCCGCGCTGCGTGATAGCCGCACATTCCATGGACTCCGCCTCCGGGTGGGGTTGATGACGAGCAGAGATAGATATCAACTGCAGAAGTCGCATACTGGCGGCGCGTCGGGCGGAAAAGAATTTGGCGCAGATTCATCGCGCCTCCGACGATGTCCCCGCCAATCAGATTACCGTCCATTTTTTCTAATCCGGCAGGCGAAAGAACGTGGCGGTCCAGGATGCAGTCGCGGAATCCAGGAGCAAACCGCTCGATCTGGTCTTCCAGTCGCGTCAACATATCGAATGTCGAACCATTCGGAACGTGACAATATGCCCAAGCAGTATGGCGCCCAGCGGGTGCGCGAGTGGGATCGAAGAGGCTTGGTTGAACCAGCAGCACAAAGGGCTTCTCGGCATGATGGCCGCTGCGCATGGCTTTTTCCGAAGCGGCAATCTCCTCAAAGCTTCCCCCGACGTGTACCGTGGCCGCTTGCCGGCATTCTCGCGCTTGCCACGGAATTGGATCGCGCAGCGCGTAGTCGACTTTGAACACGCCGGGGCCGTATTTGTATTTGGCCAGTTGATTCTTGTATGACGATGACAAGCCGTCCCCCGCTAACATAAGCAGCTGCCGCGGAGTCACGTCACAGAGCGTCAGATCATACCTAGGCAGGGCCGCGAGACTCTCTATTCGAGTCGACACGGTTACCGTAGAACCTAAATCCGCCAGACAACTGCAAAGTGCGTCCGTGATCGACTGCGCGCCTCCACGCGGAATGGGCCATCCAACGGAATGCAGCGCGGCGCCCAGCAACACTCCAGCGGCAGCGCTCGAAGGTTCATCGAGGCTGAGGACGGAGTGAGCGGCGAGCCCAGCGAAGAGGGCCTTGGTGCGCTCGTCACGAAACAGGCTGCCCGCAAGCGTTTTTGCAGAGAGCAACGCTCGCCGTCCGAAATTTGCAAGAAGCAAAGGATGTCGCGGAAACAACGAAATCGGGCGCAGTACCCCGCGAGCCAATTCCGTCCAGTGCTCGGCGAAGGGCCGCATCAGGTTGCGCCAAGCCTTGGCATCTTTCCCCAGCGCAGATTCAACCCGGCTCAGATCGCGAAATAGCGCGATGGCTGTGCCATCGTCGAAGGGATGAGCGAGAGCGGCGGGCGAATGAATCCATTCCAGCCCGTGATCTTCGAGCGACAGAGAGTGGAAGAATGGGGAACCAATCGCCATCGGGTGAACCGCGGATCCGAAGTCGTGGCGATAGCCGGGAAGGGTGAGTGCAAGTGTGCGCGCTGCACCGCCAGGCTGCGGCTCAGCTTCGAACACATCGACCGCGAAACCCGCTTGCGCGAGAGTAATCGCGGCGGATAGGCCGTTGGGCCCAGCTCCGACTATTAATGATGTTCGATCTTTCATAACGCGTCGTGTTAGGTTGTTAGGTGCCAGTTATCAGGGATCGCGTCTAGATAATTTCCCAATCTTGAAGATTCCGCTGACACCTCGCACGTGACGACCAGAACTGTCACCTGCCTCATTCCCGTGGGCTCACCGTTGGCCACTCTACTCCTTGAATAGTGCCATCGGCCGCGCGCTCCAACGTGGGCGCGTAGAGCCCGAGATATTGTCGGCGCCACCACAGCCCTTCCTTCTTTTTCTCTGACATGCTCGTGAACCAGTATTGCCAAAGCACGGCTCGCACCTGGCGCGGCGGCTTTTTCGGGAACGGATTGCCCTTGAATAGAGCAAGCACATCTTGATCATTTGAAAGCAGCCTCACTTCCGTGTTGGGAACAATTGGATATTCGCGCCACGAGCCCAGCGAAGCGAACCATAGGTTCCAATCGAAGCGCGGCTGGTAGGGCGCGTAAATACCGGGTGCCTGATTCAAATCCTGCGGCTTGTAGCGGAAGGGATAGGCTATCCAATTTTTTCCATCATCGGAGCCTTGAAATTCAATCTCATAGCGCCCTCGCGTCATGACGCCAAAGAGCCCATAGCGATTGGCGATGCGGAAGGGTTCGAGAGCGGCGACAGGCTCCGTCGGCAACGGGAGCGGCCAGAACATCCAAAGTAGTTGCGCCGTGGTGGCGTAGAAAACCCAGCTTAGGATTAGAGCGGCGGCGGAAATCTTGAGCGTTCGTAGTTGGTGACCGAAACCCAGTCGCGGATTCTTCGGTTCACTCTGCGCTGCGCTGTCCGCGTCGTTCGTGGCGGATGCTTCTTCAGGCAAAAATCTCTTCCAGCCTTGCGGGAGAAATTGCGCAACAAATTGTCTGACAACGCGATCGTCCAATAAGAGAACGCCGAGCGACAACACAAGATAATTCAGAAACGTATAGTTGGCGGTGAGAATCACGCCTAATTCCCAAGGCGTGACGATCAAAAAGCAGACGATACGCCAGCGCCGAGGCAGAAACAGCATCCAGACCAGGACCAGTTCCAGCGCCAGCGTGGCGAATACCGTCGAAGCGTGGAACCAGTGGGGCAGATGCTGCATGTACCAGCCGATCCAGGTCGGCAGCGGGCCGTTCTGGTAGTACTCGTCCATGGCAGTGAAGTTGCGCCACTCCGGGTCGCCGCCCAGGATTTTCGCCGCGCCCGATTCAAAGTAGATGCGAAACCACTCCCACTGCAGCAGAAACAGGCATGCGCGCTGCGGCGGAGAGTGCATGCCGAAGCCTGGGCGCATTCCCCGCGGAGCAAAGAAGAGCGCAATGAATCCAGCTTCGAGCAACATCCCGTCAGACTGATATCCCGAGAAATCTTGCGCCGCGCTCACGAACGACAGGTAACAGGCGAAACAAATCAGCAGCGTGGCGCGCGGCCAGACATTCAGAACCAGCAAAAGCGCCGCGCCCATCCCCACCCAGCAGAGAGCCATCAGCATGTGCGGTCCGCTGGAAAGCCAGAGCAAACTCGGCACATACCACACCCCGCGGATGCCTCCGAGTGACTGCCCGGCGGCCCGCAGATAATCTGCCGCCGGCAAAATTCCCTGCGGCCCAATCAGTCCACGTATCTGAAAGACCAGCGAGTAGAAGGCAGAGAAATAAATGCAGCCCAGCGCGCGCACAAAAAGCCAACGGGGAATAAGGCGATTCGGTGCGCCCTGCTCCGAGTTGAAGAGCCAGCGGAAGGCGGACGGGAGCCAGTCCATGAGCGTGGCAATTATACCGAGCGAGCCGTTATGCCACCCGGGGCTTCTTTTTTATAAAGCCGCGCTGCTCCGCATATTGCTCATAGCGCTGACGCGCATAAGCCTTTGCAGCCTCGCCGGTGGCGAAGATCGGTGTCTCGTGGTGGTGCCCGTTACCGGTCGGATCGTAAATCGGTAGGTCGGCGGCGTGCGCCGCGATGGCGGCCTCGAATTTGTCGGGCTTGGCGGAGAGCGGCGGCGCAACTGCGCTCGTCGGAACTTTTACTCCGCTGAGCGGATCGTCGGTGCGCAGCGCTTGCAAAGTCAGCACCGCGCCGACGCTAGGAGCGGCAGCATCACGCTTCGTGAGGCTCGGCACCCCAAACCGCGCTTCCACCGTCGCCAAAATCGAAGTGTGATCGAAAGGCGTCGCGGAGGTTGTGCGAAAGACTGTGCCGGCAGCAATCATCGGCGACACCAGCACCGTAGGGACGCGTAGTCCGAAACGCTTGAAATCAAAATTGAGTTCACCGGCGGAGTTGTCCGGTGCCACAGCGTTCTCCGGCGGAGGAACGTGATCGTAGCATCCGCCATGTTCATCATAAGTAATGATGAGCAACGTTTGGTTCCAGACAGGCGTTCCCATCAGCGAATAATAAACGTCATGCAGAAATTGTTCGCCTTTGCTGACATCGTAGTTGGGATGCTGGCTGTTTCCTTGCGTGCCCCACATCGGCTCGAGAAAAACATAGTTTGCCAGCGTGCCCTCCTTCGCGGCATTCTGAAAATCCGTGAACTCGCCGAAATTGGATTCGGGGGCGTTGGTGATATCGGCGACCGAGCCGCGCATCAGCGCAGGAGCGTCGTAGCCGTAAACCGCCCAGCTCGCCGATTTTTTCCCCAGCGCAGTGAAAATGCTGGGAGCGGTGTAAACGCTGCACGACTTGTCCTGCACAAAGCCTTGCGAAGTCGCCATCGAAACAAAGGCGCGGTTAGGAAAAGTTTCCGTTGGCGCCGAGGCATACCATTGATCGCAGACCGCGTAACCGCTGGCTAACTTCGATAGCACCGGCAGAGTTGCGGGCGTGTATATGCCCATGATCTGCGAAGCTTGCGTGCCGGCGACGACCTGGCCTGGCTCTTTGCTCTCCCATCCCAGCGTGTAGGCAAAGTTAGTGACAAAGCCGTTGTTAGATGCGGGAGTAACTGGCACCGGAGCGTCTTGTTGGCTGAAGAGCTGCGAGTTCGTATTCAAATAACCTTCCCCCGGATTGGCTCCGGGGCGAAGATAGGCGTTCGGATCGGTGGGTTGGATCGGAAATACCGTGGCTGGCTTGCCGTTAGCATCGAGATTCGTTTCTTTGCCGGTGAGTCCTTCGAAGGGCTGGCCCAACGGAGAAACATTGTTGCTCGACTGATAGAGAAATCCCAGCATGTGGTCGAACGAACGGTTCTCCAACATTACGACCACGATGTGGTTGACCTTCGATAGTAAGGAAGTGGGAGACATACTGGCATCCTCTCTAAGACGAGCACGTCGCAGCTTTACAGAACGAGATGCGCGAAAAAAGGAAGTGCTTGCGCTGCTCGCATCGGCAACCAAGCACCTCCAGTTTAAACTTTCTCACGCCGCCAGCGGCTCCCCTTTCGGGAACGCGGCTTTCAGATCGCCCATATCGATCTGCAGTTGCTGCCAGTCAAACCCCGCCGGAGTTTTGCCCGCGTTCACCCAGTCGACGCTGAGCAGGCCATACGCCTCATCGCAATACGCATTCCAGAATTGCCATGTCATGCGCATCAGCGCTCCCCAGGTGATGCAGGTGAGTCCGCGCGCATCATAGGCAACCACGGGAACAGCATGACCTCCCCATGACCCCGGCGCGCCTTGGCCCGTGGCTCCTCCCGCCGGAACCGTCCACACCGCCTGCTTTTGTGCCGATAGCGGCATTTGCAGCCCGATGTAGCAGTTGCCGAAGATGAAGACCGCATCTTTTATCTCCTGAAGGTTCTGCGGCTCGATCGAACAGAATGCGCTCAGTTGATTATTGTCCAGCGGATTCGCCAGCCAGTAGTTGAGCACGTTGAGTTCAACCGCGCCGCGGTCTGACTTGGGATTGTTGGGATCATAGTGGCCGACAATCTCATAGAGTTTCAGAATGTCGGCATCGGGAATAATGACCTGGGCTTTTTGCGCCTCCGCAGTCCATTGTTGAATGCAATGGCCGACGGCTGCACACGTGCAATCCCCCAGCTTGTCATTCAACATCATGCCCAGGTTGCTGACCTTCGCGTCATAGTTAGTAGCCGCCGGCGGCGCCGGAAGGCTGGCGGTATATTTACTCAGCATCGGAACTCGGCTGTCATGATGGGCTGTCTGCTTGCCCAGTTTTACTTTGCTGAAATCAGGCATACTGAAGCTCCTCTCTTTATCTTTGGGGAAGCTTTGGATGTGGGGAATATATTGCGGGCCGACGAACGCTTACTTAATAGAGAACGAGAATGGCGGGAATTTCCCTTCTTCGTGACACCACCTTTGATGAGAAGGCTGAGCGGGAAAGTCGCGATTGCAACTGACTTGGCTGAATCCCACCCTTCGCAGGCCAGCAACTATGCAAAGGGTGGGATAGCGCGACGGTTATTCGAGGAACATATCGACCGTGGTCTTAATGGTGGATACGCCGACGGTGGTAGTGATAGTCATAGTGGCGGGGCCTTTCACCGGATTGACGCAGGTCTCCGTGCTTCCCACGCAAAATCCGTTGCCCGGACCGGTCTGACCCAAGGTGCCGAATGCGGTGTCGTCAATAATGGCCACGACCGAACCCGGGAATGGGTTGGGGCCGAAGTTAAACGGCCCTGTATCCAGAATGTAATTCAATCCCTGCTTCACGACGACGGAGACGACGAGATCGTCGGTGGTGTCGCTAGTGTCATCTTCGTAAAACCAGAAGATCTGACCACAATTAGGAGCGCCGGAAGCGCTGGCGTCACAGGCGCTAAGCGATTGTGTGTAAGCAACCTGACCCACGACCATTCCCCCCGGGGCGATGCTTGAGCAGTCGGGAGAATTCGGATTGCTGGAACCGGGAAAGCATATCCACTCGTCATAGCCGTTGCTGTCGAGCGGCGGGAGAACCCCAAAACCCGCGGCCAGTTGTTCCAGGCGTTTCTTTTCGGTTGGACCTTTTGGCGGATAAACTCGATCGGCGTTCGGGGTCGAGATAGCGCGAATCTGGAAATGATGTGGACTTTGTGCCACCGCCTGTCGCCCGCAAACCAACAAGGCAGTCGTGGCCACGAGAGCGCAAACCTGAAACATGCGAGACTTTGACATGGAACCTCCGTGAGATTTGGGGGAGCTGGCGGATTCCTCCGCGAGCATTGGACGGCGGAAAGTATGGTATAGGGGAGAAGCGGTGTCAATCATTGTTATGCGCAAGAATTTGAAGTTTTGCTCAAAAGCAATTCAGTTGGCAGGTTAAAGGTGAGAGGTTAGATTGCGGAGGTAGAATCTTTCGAAACGCTTGCGCGTTGGTTTACCTCTGCAATCTCACCTCTGACCTCTAACCTCGCACCCAGTTACTCTCGTAACTTGGTAGTAATGCCAGCGGCTAAGAAGATATTAGGGCATGTCCATAGGTGTAAAAAAAGCAGCCGACACTCAGCAGCCCCCAGCACCGCAGAATCTATCGCTGCTCGATGACCGTATAGCGGCCATGATCATGGGCCATAGTCCGCTGTCGAAAATATTAGACGCCTTGTGCACTGACATCGAACAGCATCATCAAGGAATGCTGTGCTCGGTTCTTCTCTTGGATGCCGACGGCGCAACTTTGCGGCACGGGGCTGCTCCCAGCCTTCCGCGAGAATATTCTCAGGCTATCGACGGACTAAAAATTGGACCTTGCACCGGCTCCTGCGGCACTGCTCTTTATCGCAAGCAGCCTGTTGTCGTCTCCGATATTGCCACCGACCCGTTATGGGCCGCTTACCGCGATCTGGCGCTGGCCCACGGACTGCGCGCGTGCTGGTCCAATCCCATTGCCGCGCAGGATGGCAGCCTGCTCGGGACGTTCGCGATGTATTATCGCGAGCCGCGTACGCCTGACGCTGAACATCTCCGGCTGATTGCCCATGCCACCCATCTCGTTGCGCTCACCATCGAGCGCGATCGCGACAAGACCGAACTTCGCGCCGCCGAAGATCGTTATCGCACCCTGGTCGAACGCCTCCCCGCCATCACCTATGTCGCGGAGCTCGGCGCCGACGGCCCCTGGCACTATGTGAGCCCGCAAATCGAATCCATACTCGGATTCGCGCCCCAGGAGTTCCTCGCCGATCCCATGAACTGGCTCAACCACATTCATCCCGAGGATCGTGACATCGCCATGGCGGCGGAAACCCTCTTTCAGCAGACGCACGAGTTGTTCCAGGCCGAGTACCGCATGATCGCCCGCGATGGTCGCGTGCTCTGGTTCCGCGATGAAGGAGTCATGCTCCAAGCTGCCGCCGGCGACCGCCGGCTCCTCATGCAAGGCGTTCTCTATGACATCACCGAACACAAGCGCTTGGAGGAGCAACTCCGCCACTCGCAGAAACTGGAAGCCCTTGGCCAACTGGCCGGCGGCGTCGCCCACGACTTCAATAATCTTTTGATGGTGATCCAGGCGCACAACGAACGCCTCCGTGGCCGCCTCGCGGCAAACGATCCGGCAGTCAAGGACGCAGTTGAAATTGAACGAGCCGTCGTGCGGGCAACGGCGCTGACCCAACAGTTGCTGGCTTTTGGCCGTCGTCAGGTTCTTCAACTCAAGGTGATCGATCTCAATCGCGTGGTCGCCGAACTGGCTCAAATGCTCGGTCGCCTCATCCCCGCAAATATCGAGTTGAAGATCCTGCCCGCAGCTTCGCCGAACTCTATCAAGGCCGATCCCGGGCAAATCGAACAAGTGATCTTGAATCTGGTCGTCAACGCGCGCGATGCCATGCCCCAGGGTGGCCAACTTACGATTGAAACCAAGAATGTAGAGCTGCGCACAATTTATGCCGGAAGCCACGCTCGAATTCCACCCGGCAAATATGTTGTGCTGAGCGTGCACGACACCGGAACCGGAATGCGCAAAGACGTGCAGGCCAAGATTTTTGAACCTTTTTTCACCACTAAGAAGCCGGGCGACGGAACCGGCCTGGGATTGGCCATCGTCTACGGAGTAGTGAAGCAAACCGGCGGCTGGATCACCACGCGCAGCGAGTTAGGGCGCGGAACCACCGTCGATGTTTATCTACCCGAAGGTCAAAAACAAAATCCGGCTGCCGAAACCGGCCCGGAAACCAACCCAAAGATAAAAGCAAACCGCGGCTCCGCGGCGAGTGGATTCGAAACCATACTCCTCGTGGAAGACCAGGAGGGCATTCGAGAACTCGCAGCTGAATTTCTTCAGAATAAAGGTTACACCGTGCTGATCGCGGCGGACGGTCACCAGGCCTTGCAGATATCCGACAAGCATAAAGATGCCATTCATCTCCTGCTGACCGACGTGGTTATGCCGAATGTTGGCGGAAGGGAATTAGCCCTCCGGCTCATGCCCTCGCGCCCTCAGATGAAGGTCCTGTTCATGTCGGGCTATCCTGATCACAGCACATGGAACAGCACACTGGGTACCGATTCTGACTCGGCTGCTGTCCTGCAAAAACCATTTCTCCTGGATACTCTGGCGCACAAAATACGCGGCCTGCTCGACGAAGTGAATTAACCGGAAATCTGCTTTCGTCGGTTAACCGGTTCCATTGAAATCGTGCCCTTCCAGGATTCGCCCCCATTCGTGCGATGATGAATTACAAAGGAGCTGGCTATGGCTCAATCGTCTTCGCAGAATTTCTCCGATCATGTTCGTTGGGATCCGCTCTTCCACTTTTTCGTGCTCCCGGTGTTCGTCATTTCACTGGTTGGCAGTTTTGTCCATCTCTACCGCCGCCCCGGGCTGCATTCGGCGTGGATGACGATCGTGATGATCGCGGCGCTGGTGGCCATCTTTAAAATCAGGCTTTATCCGCTGAAGGTCCAGGATCGCGTCATCCGTCTTGAAGAACGATTGCGCCTGATGACCGTGCTCGACGCCACGTTACGTCCCCGCATCGCCGAACTGTCAGAAGCGCAATTGATCGCCCTCCGCTTCGCTTCGGATGCTGAACTCCCCGCCCTGGCGGCGCGCGCACTGAATGAGAAGCTTGGCAGAGTGGAGATCAAAAAGGCGATTCAGGAGTGGCGCGGGGATTACTGGAGAGTCTGAAGGCGGCCACGTTTCGAGCGGAGTTGACCCGGGCGACTAACTAACGACCAATCATTGCTCTAATTTCGGCGCGTGAATCTACGCCGCACCGGCCCGGCGATCGCGACTAGCCCCGTCACCAGCAACGACAAGGTGGAAGGTTCAGGAGCCGTCAAGGGTTGCTTAGTGGCCAAGTAACTGGATCCGGTCATCGCCCCTCCGTTCAAGTACTGGGTCGTGTTTCCGGTGACATATCGGCCGGTGATCAGGGTGCCTCCAATAGCACCCGACAGGGTCTCTACTCCTTGCTGATTGGTCGAGATCGAGGTCGATCCTATAAAAGAGCCGACGAAAAGGTCCCTCCCGCCTCTGCAACCACCGCAGTTGTAGTCGGTCAGGTCGAACGCTCCGCCCGCCGCAAACATTCCATTCATCAGGTTCCCGCTTTGCAGCGCCCCCGTGGTGAAGGTCAGGATCGGCCCGCCATTGCCACCGTGTGTTCCCAACACCTGGGCTATGCCGGAAATAGTGTTGCTTCCAACCGAAAATCCACCCACGTCGTAAATCGTGTCTCCCCACGACCGCGGCGTCGACACGCTCAAGACCAGCGCGATGGACAGCACAAGCAGCGTCGTTTTCATACGTCTACCTCCCGCGGAACTGCTTTTATCGCGGGCCAAGGTTTGACCCGCCGGGATGTTATGACGACTGTCCCGGCTTGTCAACGAGTAGTTTTTGGGTGGAAACTCGCATTCAGGCCAGGTTCGGTCGCAGCCAAACGATGCTATTTCGCCCTTCGACTCTGCCGGAGATCCCGTGAGCCCCCTACGTGGTTGTGACGCATCGTGAGTGTAGCGGGGGCTACAGGGTGGCGGTTTTGTCTGCTATTAGTTTCTTGATTTTTTCTACGAAGTCTTCTGTCGGCATGTCTTCAGTCTTTTCTTTGCCTCGCGTCCGCACGTTCACCTTATTGGCTTCAGATTCTTTGTCGCCCACCACTAAAAGGAACGGAATCTTCTGCATCGCGTGCTCGCGAATTTTCGCATTCATCTTTTCATTGCGCGAATCCACTTCCACCCGCACTCCCGCCAACCGCAATTGCTGCGCGACTTTTTCCGCGTATTCCGAATGGCGCTCCGCGATCGGAATCATCGCCACCTGCACCGGCGAAAGCCACACTGGAAATGCTCCCGCATAGTGTTCGATCAGCACTCCGAAGAAGCGTTCCACCGATCCGTAGAGCGCCCGGTGGACCATGACCGGTTGTTTGCGGGTCCCATCTTCGGCGACGTATTCGAGATCAAAACGCTGCGGCAGGTTGAAGTCGAATTGCACGGTGGAAAGTTGCCACAGGCGTCCGATGGCATCGACAAGCTTGATGTCAATCTTGGGCCCGTAGAATGCGGCTTCGCCCGGAATGACTTTGTATTCGATGTTCAATTCCTTGAGAACTTTTTCCAGCGAATTGGTGGCGTGGTTCCACTGCTCCTCGCTGCCCACGAAATTCTTGCGGTCTTTGGGATCCCAGGTCGAAAGCTCGGTCTGAAATTTATCAAAGCCAAAATCCTCCAGAACGTCGCGCGCGAACTCGACGCAATCGGCAATTTCTTTTTCGATTTGCTCGGGAGTGCAGAAAATGTGGGCGTCATCTTGAGTGAATCCGCGGACGCGCAGCAACCCGTGCATCACGCCGGAGCGCTCATAGCGATAGACGGTGCCCAGTTCGCCAAGCCGCACCGGCAGATCCCGATAAGATCGCAGCGAATCCTTGTATATAAGGATGTGCCCCGGGCAGTTCATCGGCTTCAGCCGATACTCCGCATCGTCCAGCTCCATGGCATCGAACATATTCTGGGCGTAGTAGCCTTCGTGGCCCGAGGTCTGCCACAACTGTTTGCGCATGACGTGCGGAGTGTAGACGAGAGAATAGCCGCGTTTGACGTACTGATCCCGCATCCAGTCTTCCATCTCTTTGCGGATGATCCCGCCCTTCGGATGCCAGAAGATCAGGCCCGGGCCCGCCAGTTCCTGAATGGAAAACAAGTCGAGTTGCTTCCCCAGCACCCGATGGTCGCGCTTTTTCGCCTCTTCGATGCTGTTGAGATAAGCGTCCAGATCTTTCTTCGAAAAAAATGACGTCCCGTAAATGCGCTGCAGATGCTGATTCTTTTCGTCTCCCAGCCAGTAAGCCCCCGCCACATTGAGCACCTTAAACGCCTTGATCCTTCCCGTCGAAGGAATGTGCGGGCCGCGGCAAAAATCCTGAAACTTGCCCGTCTTGTAAATCGATATTTTTTCATCGGGCTTGGTGAATTGCTCTATGAAGTGGCACTTCATAAAGTCGCCTTCACCCTTGAATCTCTTCAGCCCCTCTTCGCGTGGCAAAAATTCGCGAGCGTAAGGCAGGTTCTGCTGCACCAGTTCCTGCATCTTCTTTTCGATCTTCTCCAGATCTTCAGGAGTGAAAGGCGCCTCGCGATAAAAGTCGTAAAAGAATCCGTTTTCGGTCGCCGGCCCGTGGCCAAGTTTGGTCTCGGGAAAAAGTTCAAGCACCGCCGCGGCCAGCAAATGGGCGGATGAATGACGGTAAACTTCGAGCGCCTCCGGATCTCTTTCGGTGATGATGCGCAGGTCCGTATCTTTGTCGAGCGGCCGAGTAAGGTCGATCAGGTCGCCGTTGGTCTTAGCCACAAGCGCAGCGTCAGCCAGTCGCGGGCTGATCGATTTGGCAACATCCAGGGCGGTGGTCCCCTTGGCGACCTCTTTGCTGCTGCCGTCGGGAAGTTTGAGATGAATGGCTTCGGACATGATGGCTCGATGTATTCTGCTGAATCTTTTGAGTTTAAAGGAGAGGCAAAAGAGGGTCAAACGGAAGCGAATGCGAAACCTTACGGTTTCAAAAGTGCGCTACTCCAAACGAGTGTACAAATTCACCGCCGTTCGTGATAGTTAATGCATAGATGAGTTCTTCCACAAGCCGGGACCTTCAGCAGGCCGCTTGCCGTCTCAACGGTGTTGGATATTCCCTGCACTTAGCCGACTGTCTTTCCTGGATGGATCAGCAGCCGGCAAACTCAATTCACGCCATAGTCACAGATCCTCCCTACGGCCTCAAAGAATATAGCGCAATGGAAAAGCAGAAACTGCGCCGAGGGAAAGGCGGTGTGTGGAGAATTCCGCCGTCATTTGACGGATGCGTGCGTAGTCCGCTCCCACGATTCACGGTTTTGACGGACGACGAGCTTTCGAAGCTGCGGCATTTCTTTTCGGACTTCGCGCGACGTGCATTTCGCGTCGTGGTTCCCGGCGCACATATCTTCATTGCGACCAATCCCTTGCTCTCGCACTTAGTCTACCTTCCGCTGATGGAGGCGGGATTTGAAAAGAGAGGTGAGGTTATTCGCCTGGTCCAAACATTGAGAGGGGGCGACCGGCCGAAGAACGCGCATCGGGAATTTGCGGAGGTCTCGGTCATGCCGCGGTCTTCGTGGGAGCCGTGGGGATTGTTTCGCAAGCCCTGCGAAGGGCGGGTGCAGGATAATTTGCGCAGGTGGAAGACCGGTGGCCTCCGACGCGTTTCGAGCGAGCAGCCGTTTTCCGACGTGATCGTCTCCGCCCCCACTCGGCGGGAAGAGCGCGCGATTTCTCCACACCCTTCGCTGAAGCCGCAAGCATTTATGCGGCAGATTGTCCGCGCTTGTCTACCGCTCGGGAAAGGGATTGTCCTCGATCCTTTCATGGGTGGAGGGTCCACAATTGCAGCTGCGGTTGCGGTTGGCTACCAAAGCGTTGGCATCGAAATTGATCACCAATTTTTCGACATTGCCGCCGAGGCTATTCCGGGCCTGGCTGCATTTCTAGGCGGCGCAACCGCAGGTAGCAGAATAGGTTCCAAGGCCGGCCTAGATTTACAACGTGGTCTTGCGTTGCCACTGGAACCATGACACCTTGTTGTCGACATGGCTCCGCAGGCAGACGGCTTCGATCGTTCGGTATCATTACCTCCCGAACTGAAAATTACGCACATCCGCGAAGCGATAGAGCACGTCGAGGACAGGGCCACGGAGCTCAGCGACATTTACTTGGAGCAGGCGAACGTCTTTAGCGGGATTGTCGGAATCTTTGGCGTCCAGGCGCTTCACGCTTTAAGCCCCTACAAAAAGCACAAGCATCCCGACATTGCACAGCAACGCTTCCCTGATCTTTCATTGCGAGGGAGACTGAATCCACCTCCGGAGCAGGCGTTAGAATCCAAAGGATCTACGCGTCCATGGGCCTTACAGTCTCACTACGATCACCCGGGTTGGTACATAGTTTGGCGTTACGCCGTCGACCAAACCAAGCGGATGAAAGCTGACAAGCTAGTTGCCATTTGGCGAGTGGATGTCATTTTTCTTCACAAAGAAGACTGGAAATACGAAGGCAGTAAAGCCGCTGAAGGCCGCGGCGGTCGCACGCACACTTTCGGGATCAAGCTCCGCGCCAAACTTCTGAAAAGCTTTATCGTATATCAAAATCCCAGAGTCGCGATTCGTCAAGGTGGCCCGGTGCTTGCAAATCTAGATGGTTAAGTTTGTGGGCAATATCCGAGTTCATAGCACGGTCGGCGGTTTGTCGCGTGCGCTACAATACTCAAATGTCGCAAACTGCTTCGGCGATTGTCCGCAGCCCCGCGGAGGTCGTGCAAAACAGCCCGGTTTCACAGGCTCCCAATGGCATCTGCTACGCGCGCTCCGGCGAAATTACGATTGCCGATAACGATCTCGAACGAATGATCGCTGCCGTGCCGGTGTCGGTCGCGTCCGCGCTCAGCCGCAAAGCGTATTACTTTGTTCCGCTCACCGTCACGCAGGGCGATGAGACGGTGATTGCCGACCGTTACGATGTGGCGCTTAGCGACAATGCCGTCTGCCATCGCAATCTGAATCTCGGTGACGCGCAGTGCGTGTTTATTTCGACGCGTCTCATGGACGATAAATTTTCGGTGGCCTTCGAGTTTTATATCAACGTCGGGCACGCGCTGGTCGAACGCGCCGGCGTGTCGCAGAGTTTCGCCGACCTGGCATGGCAGCATGTGGAGGCAAAGGTGCGCGGCGAAACCTCGCTCGATGCGTGGGAGGCGCGCAAATTCGCCACGGCCCATGGTCCGGATGCGGAGAAATATAAAAACGAATATCTGACGGCGAGCTTCGCCGACGCGATTTCGATTTACCTGCTGTCCCTCTACCTCGATGTCGATTACTACGATCTGCGAGAGCGCGACTATCCGCTGCTGGCGCCGGCGGCCATGGCGGAGCGCCTGCGCAAGGTGGCCGAGATTTTTCCGCCGAATCCGGGCTTTGAGTTCAACATTTATTATCGGCGGCGCGCGTAGAGAACTCCTCCTTGAGTTCTGAGTGCTATCGCGTTACATCACAATCGTCGAGGATTAGCACAAGTGAAAGTGACGGCACAGGTCAGTGCAGAAGAGTACTAGTCTGCAGAACGCGAATGAACACACGAAGTTCTCTCGCCGCTGGGCAGACAGGCGTCGTCTGCCTTACGCGAGCACCATTGCCCTCGCCCCTCACTTGCTCGAAAGCACAAACTGATTCCCGTCCGCGTCCTTGAACACCGACGACGTTCCCCACGATTCTTTCTTCGGCTCCGCCGCAAATTCCACTCCCTTGGACTTCAGCGTCTGGACGGTCGCAAACACATCATCCGTCCAGAACGTGATCGGCTGGAATCCGCCGATGCGGTCCTCAAACCCATCGGGAGTAAATAGAACGATCTGCGATTCGGCGCCAGGGATGCCCAGCTCAATCCAGCGTTGCTTGCCAAAAGGCTGGTCGGTCATGACGCGGAACCCAAGTTTCTCGGTATAGAACTTCAACGTGTTCCCCTTCAATCTGGAGGAATTTCTTGCAGAAGTGCTGCGTGACGCTGCCTAGCGCCCCTTCCGTTTTGTGTAGAGACAAATCTGTCGAGAAATCCCAATTACACTCAAACCGTAATGTTGTTCATTCACAGTGTTTTAGCTTTTAGCCCGTCTGCGCTACCATCGGGTTGGCAGTCAGAAGGGAGCTACGATGCGCTGGTACCACTACGTGGCCTACTTTTTCGGGGGTGCATTCCTCGCGAACGCCCTGCCCCATCTCGGCAACGGGATCTCGGGCCACGCCTTCCAGAGCCCCTTTGCATCACCGCCTGGGGTAGGCTTGTCCTCCGCGACAGTCAATGTCCTATGGGGCCTCTTCAACCTTGCCGTCGGCTATCTGCTTGTCTGTCGTGTGGGCAGCTTTAATCTGCGCAAAACCCAACATGCGCTCGTCCTCGGAGCGGGCATCCTCATCATGTCGCTCATGCTTGCCCACGCGTTCGCTCGGCTCCACGGGGGCCTGTAATCCTGCCTTTTCTACTACCGGCCAAATACCGGACATCTCGGGTTAGATTCCCCATCGCGCTCAAACATACTCCATTCCTTTAGAGTTCTTTAGAAATCCGTCAGGACAACTGATCGCTGTTCGAGGAGAATATGCCCCACTGGGTCCGCGAGTACACAGATCACGGCCACCGTTCCCTCAGACCCAAAGACAGGCAAGATTGCCGTGACAACAGCCGGAGGGACCGCGAGCCGTTCCTCCACCTTTACCATGAATTAGCGCGATAGCCAGTTTTCAAAGCCAATAAGGAGGTTCCGATGAAAAGGATTGCAATCTCATCTACTAATTGCTGGCTGCAGGCCGCAATGCTAACGGCAGTAATGCTTTGGCTGGTGTCTGCCGCGGCCGCCCAGTATACGCCGGTTGGGCTGTACAACTATCCAAACACCGACAACAATACCTCGGGGATCACCCCTAGCAGCTTCCTGGCGCAAGGACCGGACGGAAACTTTTACGACACCATCTTCTCCAACGGAGACTTCAACCAGGGTAGTGTGTACACCATTTCACTTTCGGGAGACTACACGCTGCTCTACAGCTTCTGCGCCGAAGGAGGAAACTGCCTGGTTACCGGCTCGGCTCCGGAAGGCGGAGTCACGCTGGGCAGCGACGGAAATTTTTACGGAACGACCAATGGCGGTGGCACCGGCATCTCTGGAACAGTTTTTAAGATTACCCCCGCCGGAAAGCTGACCACTCTTTACAGCTTTCCCAGTGACACCGCGGAAGGAGTCAACCCGGTTTTTCCCGTCTTTGAAGCCACAAATGGTGATTTCTATGGCGTCACTTCTGCTGGCGGCGCCAACGGCAACGGTGTGTTGTTCAGAATTACCAGCGCGGGCAAGTATGCTCTGTTGGCGTCGTTCCACGATCTCGTCAACGGCTATAACCCCAATCCTCCGGTGCAGGGCACCGATGGCAACTTCTATGGGACCACCCATAACGGCGGACCCAACTCTGGCTGCTGCGGCACCGTGTACAAGTCTACGGCGGCTGGCAAGATTACCGTTCTCTATACATTTCCGAGCGGTCAGGGATCTCCCGTCGGACAGTTGGTGCAAGGCGCCGACGGCAACTTCTGGGGCGTGACCAACGGAGTCCCATTTATTTCCTGTGGGGAACTGTTTAAAGTATCTTCGTCCGGAGACTTTACGCTAGTTCAAACCTTCGGTGGACAGCCCAACGACGTGTGCAACGCAGTCTCCGGTCTCATCGTCGGCAGCGACGCGTATCTGTACGGGGTCACCTCTGCCGGAGGGTCAGCGAACTACGGGGCCATCTACAGGGTCAATCCTTCCACAGGCGACCTCGCTGTCATCTCCAGTTTCTGTTCGGGCGGCACGTGTACGTTTTATCAGCCCCAACCCGTGCTCGCGCAGGACACCACTGGCACATTCTACGGAAACACCTCCGGCAGCTCGGACGGCGGCAGCGACTTCTTCAGTCTTAACACGGGGCTGGGACCGTTCGTTCGTACCGAGAGTCAATCGGGCAAGGTGGGAGCCAAAGTCACCTTCCTCGGTCAGGATTTCACCGGCGCCACCGAAGTCGAGTTTGGCGGAGCTCCAGCGACATTCAACGTAGTCTCGGAAACAGAGCTGACCGCCGTTGTCCCAGCGGCCGCGGTCACCGGCGTGGTTTCAGTTGTCACTTCCAGCGGAACGCTTACCGCGACCAGCAATTTCAAAGTATTGCCGACCATCAAGAGCATCAATCCCACCAGCGGTCCCGTGGGGACGGTTGTCACGATCACAGGATCTGGCCTGACCGGGGCAACCAGCGTCACGGTCGGTGGGAAAGCGGCCTCGTTCACGGTCGTTTCCAGCACAGAAATTACAGTGACGGTCCCGAGCACAGCAAAGACCGGCAAGATAACAGTGACAACTGCAGGGGGAACTGCAAGCAGCGCGACCTTTACGGTGACTTAGTTTGCGGTACTGTCTCTATGTATTCAGCTAGCGAGCGATGCTGGCGGAACATGGGATCGGTGTCCCTGGCGGGGTGAGCGCAATAATCTTGTGCTAACGCCGTTTTCGTCTAGTATCAATCCACCCGCGTCGACAAACGAAGGAAGCGAAACCATTCAATCTCGGACCGCAAACCGCGCCAAGGCGCACCGCGTCAGCTCGCCACAGAGGGATTTTGTGTAGCTCGCATCGCCGGCTCGGGCAGTTGCTGTCCGCAATACGCGCAATTCACCCAAGTGGGCTCAACCGGCTTTTCACATTTCGGGCACGTCGACTGCAGCAAAGTGCGGCAGCGCGGACAGAATGGGAATTTTGCCTTTTCGATATGCCCGCAGCCGGGGCACGCCTTCGGCAGAGGGTCGCGGAGAATGAAGTACAAGATCATCCCAATCCCATGAGGAACGAAGATCGCCAGCAGCGTCCACATTACGTACCGCATCTGCCGCCGCTTCGCGTCGCCGTAGATGTATCCGATCAGCGCAACCAGAGCCACCATGAACAGGAACATCGCGCACAAGCACAGCGCTTGTCCCCAGCGTGGCCATTTGCCTACTTCCCGATCCGTTAGTGCGACAAAGATGAACATTGGCAGTGTGCAGCACAAATTGACGAACCCTGCAACGATCCACGCTGCCTTTGGAATTACGCGCAATTCCTTTGTGAAGCGGCTCATGCCAGCCTCCTTTCGCCGCGCTGCCGGACTGCCAGCATCACTGCGGCGACCCCTCCCGCGAGCCACCCCAGCGCGGTGAACGCGGCAAAACTAATCCAAGTATGGCTGAACTGCGTATGGCTGAACTGCGGCTCGAGCAAGCTCCCGAAACCTCCGCTCACCACCTGGAAAACCGGCCAGCTCGCTATCGTCAGCACCCAGGCAAAAGCCACGACAACAATCAACACGCGGCGGTTCCACTCGTGCTCGGACTGTTCCGCGAGCTTCGCCTCCGCACGCGCCAGCGTCGCCTGCACCAGCCACGAAGAAGGCTGCGGCGTCGGCAATCGGCGGAGTTCGCTCGCAATCGGCCGCCAAGCCTCCAATTCGTTCGAGCAGGCGATGCAAGACCGCACATGCTCCGCAACCTGCTTTTCTTCCGCGCTCGTCAGCGCGTCGGCCGCGGCCAACGCCAGCAGTTTTCGAATCTTGTCGTGCTCGCTCTTTTTTATTGCCATTGCCATGCCGCTCCTCGATTAGCGCGCTTCGAGCGCGTAACGCAATTGTTCCAGCGAACGCCGCAGCCGC
The DNA here is from genome assembly GCA_963822025.1 of uncultured Acidobacteriaceae bacterium. Classification (GTDB taxonomy): domain Bacteria; phylum Acidobacteriota; class Terriglobia; order Terriglobales; family Acidobacteriaceae; genus Acidiflorens. Next base: position 1,263,412 of record CAWGFW010000008.1, read on the forward strand.
GACTTCACCGTTGATACCGGAACCGCTGTAACCTGCGCGATTTCCTCAATCTTCATCTCATCCTCAAACCGCAGTGTGAGGACCTCGCGATAGATCATCGGCAGCCCCGCCATCGCTTCGCTGATCTCCGTTCGGCGCTCGGCCGCGAGCGCGTGATCGAGCGGCGTGTCGTCTTTACAGGGAATCCGGTCCGCCGCGCTTTCGCTATTCCAGCTGTCCCCGAGCGGCTCGTCCAGGCTCTGCGGACGCATCCGGCGCAGATGATCGATCGCGAGGTTGCGCGCTAGCGTGAACAGCCAGGCGTCGAAATTGCGGCTTGCATCAAAGGAACGAATCTTCTCGACCACTCTCAACCATGTTTGCTGGAACAGGTCTTCCGCCTCGGCCGGCTGCCGCACCATGCGCAGCAGGTACCGATACAGCCGATTCTGGTACCGGGCAATCAGTTCCGAGAGAGCGTTCAGGTCGCCTCGGCGAAGCCGGACCACATCCGCATCCACTGCCACAAGCCCCTCCAGCGATAGCGCGGTCGCCCCCACCATACTCGTAATACGGATGAGTCCCCAAAAAAGACGCAAGAGATGCAGTTACCAGATTGGTGTTGCTAGGTATCTCAATGACAGAAATTTTCGGTTACTCCCTCGTACCTTGAATCCTTTTGAGGTTCTCGCCCGTATTTCCCAAAGTGCTCAAATCCACAGTACAGAGCGCAGGAGCGCAACTTAGATCCTGCATTGCTCTTCCATAGGAGGCTGACATGCATGACACAAAGGAGCGATTGTCTCAATTGTGGCTCTTCGCGTTACTCAACTACCTGTATGCGGACGTGCTTGCCCTGTTCGATATTGTTGGCTCGCAAGATCCAGCCCCGCATCTCCCACCGTGGGCTCTGCTGAGTTCAGCGGTCTTGATGGAAATACCCATCGCCATGATTCTGGCGTCTCGACTGCTTCCGTTTAGGGCGAACCGGCTGGCGAGTATCATCGCGGGTGCCATTGAGACCTTAGCCGTCATTTCAATGCAATTCGTTTACCCTTTGGCCAGCGGTGCCTGGCACGAGCATATGTTTGCATCGTACATTTTCTTCGGGACGATCGAAACGGTATGCACCTCAGTCATCATCTGGAAGGCGTGGACTTGGTCAGGGATTGAAGCCGAAGGGAGTACGGAGCCGATCGTCCGCCAGCCGGAAGCTGTGGTCATTTCTTCTTAGCTACCGGATTAGTCAAAAAAGTACCCCGACGATCCATGCCGTTGGCGGTCACCGTGCCGACCTCGAACGGCAGGATCGATGAGTGTAATCGCCTTGTGTTCGTCAACTATGATTCTAAGTATTGCCGCGAGGCCTTTATGAGACAAACAACAATCGTGCTGGCGATACTAGGGTTCGCGATCGTATATGGGGCGGCGCAGGCAAACCCCGGAGCGAGATGGCCGAGCTTCAACGATATTAAGTCGGGCTCGGGCGAACCCCTTGAACAAGCGGGACTGTCCCCGGCTGAGCTGAAACTCGTGCGAGCCGCCCTGAATGACCTGGCAAATGGAAAAGGGTGTCAGCAGTCAAACATCCAAAGCTGCGATGCTCCAGAAAGCCTGTTTCTCGCAAAGGTGAAGATCACCACGGATGGGCAGACCGCAGTCATATTGCGAGGTCAACGTCCTGATTGCGCAACCGCCGGATGTCCGATTTGGGTCATCCAGACCTCGGGCAAGGTTCTACTTGAAGATTTCGGATGGGGCTACTCAATCTTGCCTTCTCATGAGCATCGCTACTTTGATGTAGTGACGGCAACAGGTAATCACCGTGTGGGTCTCGCAATGTGGAGCTTCGACGGAGATCATTATCGGGTCATCCAATGCGCCTCCACCTACGCAACCGATCGACGGCGACCGCCGCAGGTGTCGGAACAAAGCTGCCCGGTTTCGATACAGTGAGCTGTCGATAAATCCCCATTGGCTCATTGACTCTGCGGGGGGAAGGTTTTGAGTAGCGTGAGCCGCTGCCGCTCTCGCAATAAAATTCGCTCAAAAGGAGGGCAATGTGAAAAGAGAACGCCTGACCCAGATCGTCCTGGTGATCGTGGGGCTGATCAATCTGGCCCAAATTTATTTTCTATATGCGGATCTGTGGCATTCCAGCTGGCTTTTGCAGCGGAAGAGCGAGATCCATCCGATGTTTCTGAGCTTTTTTATTCCGGTCGGGGTCTTTCTACTCATCGCCGCCAGCAGACCATCTGAGCATCGCTCGATGATTGCTCTAGCAGCTTGGTTGCACATCTCCCATGGCGTGGTGATGGCTATTCAAACCGTGGAAGCGTGGATTCACGGCGTCCACCGGAACTTTGCCGATGTGATCTTATTCCTTGTGATCGGAGTCGTCCTGTTAGCGCTTCTGCCAGCAAAACGAGACGCAGTCGCGCCGGGAGCAGCATGAACGAGCGCAGAGACCCCACGCTCTACGGATAACCGTCTCTTTGGTGCGGGGCACAACAGTGGGTGGATGCCGAGTCGCAAAAAAGGCTGCTTAATGGATCGCCGCACGGAACATTGGCAAAGACAAGACGTAGTCTACTGGTGGCCCGAAGAGTGGGGATGGGAACAATGATGAGACTGGAGACCTGGGGAGCGAGGAAGGCATTGGTTGTTGCCGTCGTGGGATGTGTCAGCATGATCTCGCCTGCGGGACAGGAAAAGGCGCAATCCACTGCGCGAAGCGTTGCGGCGACAAAAGATGGGCGCGCCGAGATTGATGCCCATGTGGCGGAATGGTTAAAAGAGAACGATGTGCCAAGCGTAGCTGTGGCATACATCGAAGATCGAAGAGTGGCGTGGACCGCCGTCTATGGCGAGCAGAGTCCGGGCGTGCCAGCCACGGCAAAGACGCTGTACAACATGGCGTCGCTGACCAAGCCGGTAACGGCGGAAACAGTTTTGCGGCTTGCCTCAGCAGGAAAACTTTCATTGGACGAATCGATGTCGCCCTTCTGGCTTGATCCCGATATTCAGGACGATCCGCGAAGCAAATTGCTGACGCCCCGCTTGTGCTTGTCTCACCAGACCGGATTTCCGAACTGGCGGGGTAAGACCGGCGGAGTCCTGAAGATCCAGTGGGACCCTGGGACCCAGACCGGCTACTCGGGAGAGGGATTCAACTACGTTGGCCGTTTTACCGAGAAGAAACTCGGCAAACCCTTTGATGTACTTGCGCAAGAGATGGTATTCGGCCCCGTCGGAATGAACGAAACTTCCTATACGGCAAAAAGCTGGTATGCCGGACGCCTGGCGATTCCCCACGGGCCGAACCGCGACAAACCTGTCAACGATGTCGCGCAAGCCTGGAATGGCGCCGACTTGCTCCGCACGACTATCCAGGACTACGCGAAGTTCGTGGTCAGCGTGATGCACGACCAAGGCTTAACCAGGGAAATCGCGGCAGAACGGGCGACTCTGACGCGCGATCGCGTGAAACCAGAAGATTTGAAGAATGTGTGCAGCACCGCGGGAGAGCCCGGACACTGCCTCGTGACCGCGGGAATGGGTTTGGGATGGGAAGTCGAGACAGTGAATGGAGAAAAAATCCTGGATCATGACGGCTCCGATTGGGGAGTCAAGACATTCGTGATGTTCGTTCCATCGCGAGGAATCGGCGTGGTGGTCTTTACCAACGGAGAAAACGGCGAGGCGGTGATCAAGAAAGTGGTTGAGGTTCTTTATCCGAACAGGCTATACGCGGCTACGATGTAGGCAGTAACGCGAAAATGCCTCGAAGGAATGCCACGGCGCCCTCAGAAACAATCTGTTCAACAAGTGACTGACGGCTTGTCGACAACTCCGGAAACCAGGCTCGTAATTGACGAAAAATCGCGTTATCACTCATCGACCGTCAAAAAGGCGAAACAAAAGCGCACGCTGGCGCTAACGCCTGGTTTTCGTCAGTTGAGGCGCTCGCTCAAATCGTTTTTCCTCTCAAGGTGTAGAACGCTAACGCGCTTATAACTAGCCCCCACTCATGACGGCTCAAAATCTTCCTTAAAATGCGGTGGGCGAGGGATAATGGAAAAAATGACTACTCCGCGTCTATTACTGCTCATCGCCCTGTCATGCATCGTGGCTGCTTCATGCCGATCGGCTCGTTGCCAAGATTTAGCTGGGACAACGAACTGGAAGGTCCAGAAGCTCGCAGTGGGGGTACACGGGTATGGAGGAGGCAACAGTAAAGGGGCAAGAGCGCGAGGCGGCACAATCTTCATCATAGACACCCCTGGCTCAACCCCGAGACAGCTCGTGCATGGTGGGTACTCAGCATTCTCGCCTGATGGTACAAAGATCGCCTACTGCACGATGGTGTGGAATTTTGATAGGGGCCAGATCGAGGTAATAGGAGCCGATGGTTCTGGTAGAACGGAACTTACGCATGTGCGGGGCGGTTTATGCGATCCTGGCCAATCTCCACCAGACTGGTCTCCTGACGGTGAGAAGCTAGCCATAGCCGCCTATGGCGGGAGGAAGCCAATGGTCGAGGTCATGGGCAAGAACGGTGACAATCTCACGACCCTAACGGAGGGAGTCTCTCCACGCTGGTCCCCCGACGGAAATCAACTGTCGTTCTGTCGTACCGTAGTGGATCTCCGCAACTCCCTCTCCCATGCTCCAAGGTCTCACAATTCAATTTGGGTTATTAATGCGGACGGGACTGGGGAGAAGAAGCTCTGGGACTTCCCGCAATCAACTAGATTCTACAGTTGCGCCACTTGGCTTCCCGATGGAAAAGGAGTTGCCTTTTCGTTGTGCGACGCGAGAAACCAGACTCAATTTGGGTGCTCGCAACCGTCGCCCATCGTGCGCGTCAATTTGGACGGAAACGGTCCCGAAGAGATTGCCTCCGATGAGCGCTTCGAGCTGTTCAATCCTTTGTTCTTCTCACCCGATGGCAAGGTACTCCTTGCGACCGGTCAGCCAACCTATAGCCCTGCAGAGTACACCGCAAAAATTAAGGAACTTAGCTCGCAGCATGGTCAAGAACGTCATCGTGACCTCTTCGCTAGACAAATCGTGTCATTCGACTTGGCCAGTCACGAGTTTACTGCGATCGCTCCCCTCTCTTCTGCTGCTTGGAACCTTGAGGGCGTTGTTTGGCAACAAAAGTAGCCGCTTTCGCGTTGTTGGCGTAACATCCCGATGCCACTCATCGACCCCGGCTTCTGCGTAAAATCGCATGATTTTAAAAGTTTCCCAGAGCCTGTCTGATTCCGGACACCCCAGTCCACCAGCGGACGGCTCCCAGGATCCCCCGCGAAACTGGAGTATTGCAGGCAAGGCACTTTCTCTTTGCTTGGTTTGGAGCTTCGGATGCTCCGCTGCTCCCGAAACTCCTCGGGCGAGGTATCGGAACATGAAGAAAACGGAGCGAGTGCGTCAGGTGATCTCGGGTTCGCTGCCAGTCGAGGATCTCAAACATCAGACCGAGAAAGGCTGGAAGCTAGTGGCCATCGAGTGGGAGCGGGAGGTTGAAGCCGTTGAGGACAAGCTGCCGGCCGAAGTGCCATTCGGGCTACAGATTGCGCCCGACACCCAGCGATTGGAAGAGAATCAGACAGAACAGGAAATCCTGTTCCAATTGATGGAACTCATCGTTCAGGAAGGCTCGTACGCGCGCATCGCCGATGAGATCAATCGTCGCGGATTCCGCACGCGCCAAGGTGCGAAGTGGAGTCCGGTGTCAGTCTTCGAGATGCTACCGCGGCTGATCGAAGTCGGCCCCCACGTGTTTCAAAGCTCAGAGTGGCAGAAGCGCAAACAGCATTTCACCGAAGGCGCTTTAGGTTAGGTAGAATCGCCAAGCTAACTGGTGCGGGTCGTGGTGACAGACCAAACGCAGCGCTTAGGTTAGCTGTTGCAGAATCGCAATTTTCGTTTCCGTCTCCACCCCATCAGCCAGTTCACAATCGAGAACAAGCCGATGAACGGCGGTAGCCAGAAGAAAATGGCAGAATCGAGAGCGCCGCGGACCTTCGTTCCCCGAGATGGCCGCAGGTGGCCGTCCCTACGTGAGCCATTCCCTGTTTCAAAAAATCAGGGGCCGGGTGTGTGGGGCCAGCCCCTGTTCGACGAACTCAACTCGTCGTTACGGCGCCGTTAGCCCCGTATATCCGCCCACGACTTTGGCGTCGTATGGCGCGTTGAGCTCGTTGAACCCGTTCCCTGGGACCGCGATCTGTCCCTGGGTAAAACCGATCTCCCCTTTCGGGGTAACTTCAATGACCTGGTCATCAAATTATTGCTGATCAGGGTGTGTCCGTTTTTCAAGCGCACCGCGCGCGTCGGCTGCGGCGCGACAATGCTTCCCGGCAGCGAGTTGGTCAGATTACTCCAAGTAAACTTGGCCGCTGGCGTGACCTCGAGAATGCGATTGTTATTCGAATCGGAAGCGCTAATACCTGGCACGCAAAATCTACGCGGCCATCGCTAAGGAGTTGTCAAAAAACTGTCACTTTCTTGTCAATTATCGGAAATCAACCGCAGCGGTCAATTTTGAACTTGCTGTGATCTGTTTGAACTAGCTTTGAAAGGGCTCGGCTTCAGCCGTGCCGTAACGGCGGCAAATTCAATGGCGGCTTTTAGCCGCTAGGGGAACGTGTCTTCCCCCCAAATGTCCCTGCCCTTGGCGCTGGGCGAGGTTAGAGCTTATTCTGAAAGAAGTGAAAAGTTCAGGATTTACTAACCGATGATTTCGCTTCGCCTCTATACCCTGGCGCTGGGCACGATCGCCGTGGCCCTGGCCGCTTACGCGCTCCTGCGCCGCAAACCTGTCAATGCCGATGATGTCGAGCGGCAACGTCGCGGCTGGCTCAATACCGTCGGCCGCATCACCGACGGCACCGTGATCGATGTTCAGGAAATCGTCACCGCCATCGGCCGCCCTGCGACCATGCTCATTTATCAGTACGACGTGGCCGGTGTTTCCTACGAGGCTTCGCAAGACGTCACTTATCTTCGGCAGTGGATCAATCTGCACTCCTGCCGTCTCGGCGTGCCTACTTCGGTGAAATACGATGCGCGCAATCCTGGAAACTCCATGGTAATCGCCGAAGGCTGGATCGGCCTGAGACAGTGAGAGCGGACGCCAAGTCAGAGGTCAGATTGCAGAACTAAATACCAAGCATCCCTGACTCTGATTAGTCTTACCTCTGCAATCCAATCTCTGACCTCTGACCTTATTTACGGCAGATATCCCACCGCGATCAACACCATGTAAACCACCTGCGCCGCAGCCAACCCTATCCAGATTCTTTGCCGGATCCGCGAGCGCCGCAAATCCCGCAGCAATTCGGCGGCAGTCGGCTCTTTAACCAGCGCTTCAGCCAGAGCCTCGCGCTTTTCCTCTGGAATTGCCATCGGTTGCAGATTGATCGGCCGTGCATTAGCAGTCTTCGGCTTGTCGGGATAGAACACCTTAGGCGTGTCCACGACCTCAGACCACAGCGGCAGCAGAATCCATGACTTCGGAATGATGTCCTGAATTGGCTTGGCCGTCAGTTGCAGCGCCGGCTGCGTCTCCGGCGCCACACGATCCGCCAGATTGCGCAACAGCGATCCCCACCAGAAATGGCTGAGTTGATCGGTGATAAGTTCGCCCACATCGACCGGCCGCGATTCGAGTTCCAGCGGCGGCAGGGTTTCCGGCGATAACACGTCGCCGATGTTGGTGAAGACGGTGCGAAACCATGGCATGCGCAGCCGCTCGCCCAGCGACAAACCAACCTCCACCGGTCGCGCAGTTAAATTCAATGGCGGAAGCTTTTCCGGCGCGAAGCGATCGCGCAGATTTCCCACCAGCGATCGCCATAAAGGCTGCGTAAGCGACGGCGGCGGAAGCAAATCAAGCGGAATATCGGACTCCGCGGAACTCGATTGCGCCTCCGGATACCACGCTTCAGCGGCATTGGAACGATACGGCATAAGGGTCAGACAACTCCAAGTGCATCTCCGATGTTAGATGCCCCAGCGCGATCTGTCACGCGCCTTTACATCCGATTTTGCCGCTTGCGAAAGGGGCGGGCGTCGGCGCGCCAGCCCCTTCCCGATTATTGGCCGGTTCCGGAGAGTTTGACACTCCGCGGGCTTCCCGACGCATTGTGAGTGATGGTTAGGGCGCCCGGGATCGTACCCGACTGCGCCGGAGTGAAGGTCACATCGAGCGTGCAGGTGCCGTGAGCGCTGACCGTAGCGCCGCAGGGCTTCTTTCCTCCCGGCACAACCGAGAACTGTCCGCTCGCGGCAATTCCGCTCAGTGTCAGCGTGCTGTCCTGGTTGTTAGCCACTGTCAGCGTCTTAGCAGCGCTGGCTTTGCCTAGCGTTTGCGAGGCAAAAGTCAGGGTCGCGGGAGAAAAACTAACCGGCAAAATCCCCGTGCCAGACAGGTCGTAGAGTTGCGTGTTGACCGATGCGTTGTCCATGAAAACGACGGCGCCTTCGAGCTTGGCCGCGACGGAAGGGCTAAATGTGACCGCGACCGTGCAACTGTCGCCCGGCCCCAGAGTGCCACTGCAGGGAGTTGATCCACTCCCCGTGACGCTGTAGTCGGCGCTGGCCGTGAAGTTGGTGATGTTTACCGTCGACGCGCTGCTGTTCGTCACGGTGACAGTCACTGGAGACGAAGTCGTTCCCACCAGAGTGTTGGCGACCTTAAACGTGCTCGGCGAGAAAGCCAAAGGAGCAGTCGCCCCGCCCGACCCCACTCCGGACAGATCCGCCAACTGCGTGGCGAATGAAGCGCTTGAAACCGCCAGGCTCCCGTCCGCCGTTCCGTTCGCAGTCGGAGTGAAAGTGACACTAACCGTGCATTTCGCTTTTTTCGCCAACGTACCGTTGCAAGGGCTTTTCCCGCTTTCTGCGACTGCATAATTCGCACCGGCGAGGAAGGCGTAATCGAGCGTTCCGCTGGTGTTATTCGTCAACGTCATGGTCTTCGCCGCGCTGGTTGTGCCCACGGTGACGGTGCCAAAGTTCTCGCTCGCCGGCGAAATCGAAAGCTCGGGCAGGCCAGTTCCAGAGAGAGCCAAGACCTGCGGAGTGTTCACTGCATTGTCAGCGATCGTCAGTGCCCCCGATATCGATCCCGTGATCGAAGGCGTAAAGCTAACCGAGACGGTGCAAGTCTTGCTCGGCAGTATAGTTTGTCCGGCGCAGGTGTCGGTCTCCTCGAAGTCGCCGCTAACGCTCACCGAGCTGATGCTGAGACTAAAGCTGCCGGAGTTCGTCAAGGTAACCGTACTGGATGCGCTCGACTGGCCGACCACGGTACTAGCCAATTTCAAGCTCGAGGGCGAGAGGCCAACGACCGGAAAGACCGACGGGGCGAGTCCCCAAAAATCAGCCGAGTTAGGCGCGTCGGCGACAAACGTTGCTGCTGCCGTGGCTGGGTCCAAGGTATACAGGACAACGGTGGGGGTGTTCGATCCGGCATAGAGCGTGCCGTTTTCGAAGACCAAGGCGCCGATTTCATCTACTCCCGTGTTGCCGATTTCGGTTGCGACTCCGGTGCTGGTGTTGATGGAATACAAGAGGGCTGGCGATCCGTTTGTAAAATACAACGTCGCCGAACCGGTGGAAGCGCCGGTGGTACCGCTCACGGTAACGCCCGTCGATCCGATTAGCGTGCTGGCACCGGTGGTTGTGTTTACGGAATAGAGATTAAGACTCGAATCAAAGCCGTAGACTCCGGTGGTGGTGGAACCGAATTCCACGTAGTCGAAGTCGGAGGTCCCGACAGTCGTGACGCTGCCATTACTTGGGTTCACCTGGTAGAGCGTAGTGCCACCGTAAATGCCTCCATACAAGAGGCCGGCAGGACCAACGCCTACGCCCGAAATAAGTTCGCCGGTGTTACCCGTCTGGCTGAATGCGCCGGTCGTCAAATCGATGGTGCCCCAGTTTTCCGCCCGGCCCACGAAATCGTAAGCCATCGGATCTTGAGCACTGGCCGCAGCAGTCATAACGAGCAGCAAAATGATAATGATGATAATGAGAAGCGCGCCGGATATAGTTCCTGGGAGCCTGCTCAAGTTGTTGCTGAGATGTATTTCACTTTGTGCAGCGTCAAATACCCGAGGCGCAAGGGTCTGGGTGGCTAGCATAAGCATCCTCCTTGATATGTGAGTGGGGGCCCGTCTTGCGTAGGGGAGGCAGCCATAGTACACCCGTTTTGCTGGAGGAAAAAGACTTGCAAGTGGAAAAATGGGTAGCGGCTCAGCTTTGCTGGTTTTGAAAGGCACCGCCTTTTTATAGCTTGCGGTGACGCCCCTTTAGCGGCTGCGCGCTGGATCGGAGTTTTTCAGCAAACTATTTAGCCGCTGAAGAAAACGCAATTTTCAAACTGAGCCGTTGCCAGAAAATGGAGCATTTGCCGCCAGTGCGGAAGCGTTTAGCCCGGTTTCGACGGCTCTCGTCGATGGTACATGCACTTTGATGCCGTTGAGAAATAGGGCTGCGGTAAAGCACAATCGCAAGTCGGCCTTGGATGAAACGGAACGGAGAAATGGATTGAGCGATCACGCACGAGCCGCCGCCAAGGCCCGGAAGCCGTCGCGCCGCTTCCCCAGGTATCGTTTTGACGCGCGCCTCGAGGTATCGGTATTTCGCGACGGAGTTACGATCACGTTGTGGGGACGAACCCATGAACTGGCGCAGGATGGGCTCGGAGCGACGCTCAGCGGGCAGGTCCATACCGGCGAAGTCCTGTCCATCGAGTTCCCCATCCCCGCCGCGCCGCACTCAATGAAGGTCCGCGGCGTGGTGCGCTACAGCGACGGACTGCGCTGCGGCGTAGAGTTCCTGGTCGTGACCGATGAGCAAAGACTCACGTTGCGGCAGGTTTGCGTGTTGCTGTCGAACGCTTCCTGAGGCCGATCTCCTCAGTCATTCTCGTTTAGGCGTTCTTGTTCCCGATTTGTTTCCCAATTTGAAAATTTCCGTTACCGCCGTAACTACCGGCGAACCCCCAGCCCCACTTACCATCTCACTAGAGCCACCAGCCGAGGGGAAAGATTGTATGGGGGAGAAAATCGCCCCGGCAGCAAGTTCGGACGAGCTGCCGGTGAAGGCACTGCGCGATGTTCTCGAGCATGATGCGCCCGCCATGTTTGCGACCGCGTCGTCCTCTATCTCTTCTTCTCATGCCTCCGATCGCATCTCAGCTCACGACTTCCCAGCGTTAGAATCCGGGCCCACAAACGGCAATACTGCGGAAGTATCCCTTACTCTGGAAAAAGCTTATTTTGAACAACTCATCGAAAACGCACCGGAAGCGATCAGCATCATCGACGAAGAACGGCGGATCCTGCGCATCAACGGAGAGTTCACCCGGGTCTTCGGATTCAGCGCGTCCGAAGCGAAAGGCAGAGCGCTCGACGAGCTGATCGTGCCGCCGGATCGCTATGCGGAGACGGCGTGGATTTCCGAATGCATCAAGACGCAGAGCAAACTTTCGGTCGAGACGCGGCGGCGGCGGAAAGATGGTTCCCTCGTCGAGGTCCAGCTCTCCACCTCGCCGGTCATGCTGAACGGCAAACGGGTCGGAGCCTACGCTTCCTATCGCGACATCACCGAACAAAAGCGCGCCGAGGAGTTGAACGCTGCTCTCTACGCGATCGCCGCCCGCAGCCAGTCGGCCGAGGATTTGCAGCAATTTTTTGCCGCCATTCACAACATCGTCGGCCAGTTGATGAATGCTCGAAACTTCTACATCGCGCTCTACGATCCGCAGTCGCAGTTGCTGAGCTTTCCCTATTTCGTCGATGAGGTTGATCCCATGCCGGTGCCCAAGCCTCTCGGCCGCGGCTTGACGGAATATGTGCTGCGCTCCGGCGAGCCCCTGCTGGCGACGCCGCCGGTTTTTTCCGAACTGGTGCGGCGCGGTGAAGTCGAGCTGATCGGAGCTTCGTCCGTCGACTGGCTGGGCGTTCCGCTGAAGAGCGGCGCCAACTGCATTGGAGTGCTCGTGCTGCAGAGCTACAGCGAGAATACCCGCTTCGGCGAACGCGACCGCGAGATTCTCAAATTTGTTTCGCAACAGCTGGCCGCGGCCATCGAACACAAGCGCCATGAGGAAGCGCTGCGCCGCTCCGAAGCCCGTTCGCGGTCGCTGATCTTAAGCGCAGCCTTCGGCATTTGCCGGTGTACCCTCAGCGGCAGATTTCTGGATGTGAATCCCGCCCTCATCTCCATGCTGGGGTACGAGTCGGTCGAGGATCTTCTCCAGCTCGACGTGCGCCGCGAGGTCTTCGTCAGCCCCCAGGAACTGGACCGCCTGGCCGACGATAATCGCCGCACCGGAAGCCTGAACGGTGTGGAAGTGCAATGGAAGCGAAAAGAAGGGCGCATCATCATTGTTCGTATCAGCGGCTGCGCCGCCACCATCAGCGACGAACCGGAAGAAGTGCTGGAGTTGATCGCCGAAGACATCACCGACCGGCGGCAATTGGAAGAGCAGCTTCGCCAGGCGCAAAAAATGGACGCGGTGGGAAGGCTCGCTGGCGGAGTCGCCCATGACTTCAACAATCTCCTGATGGTGATTAACGGATACACCGAGGTGTTGCTGGAAGAGTTGGATAAGGACGGCCCGCTACATGATAAGGTGCATTCCATTCAACAGGCGGCCGACCGGGCGGCGACTTTGACTCGGCAATTGCTGGCCTTCAGTCGCAAGCAGTTGCTGGAGCTGAAAGTAGTCAACGTCAACAAGATCGTCGGCGACATGGAGCGGCTGTTACGCCCCTTGATCGGCGAGAACATCGAGTTGGTGACCAGGCTCTCCACCCAAACCGGTCACACCCGCGCCGACGCCAGCCAACTCGAGCAGGTCATCATGAACCTGGTCGTCAATGCCAAAGATGCCATGCCCGAAGGCGGCAAGCTTACGTTGCAGAGCGCTGATGTTACCGTCGGCAAAAATTTCAGCCAGCACCGTTTCATACAGCCCGGGCGCTATGCCGTGATCTCGGTTTCAGATACCGGGCACGGCATGGACAAGGAAACGCAGACACGCATCTTCGAGCCCTTCTTCACCACCAAAGAAAAAGGCAAAGGCACCGGGCTCGGCCTGTCGACCGTGTACGGCATCGTGAAGCAGTGCAATGGATACGTCTTCGCGCAAAGCGAAATCCGCGCCGGCACCACCTTTTACGTTTATTTGCCGCGCGTCGAAGACGCCACCGAAGAAATAAGCCCGGTCGCGGCGCCCTCCAATGAAGCTGGCGGATCGGAGACAGTGCTCCTGGTCGAAGACGAAGAATCGGTCCGCGAACTCGTCCACCTCACCCTGGTCTCTCGCGGCTACAAAGTGATCGAGGCTGAAAATGGCGAAGCCGGCCTCCGCGTCGCCGCCGAATGCAACGAACCGATCGACATTCTGATCACCGACGTGATGATGCCCGGCATCGGAGGACGCGACCTCGCCAAACAACTCCTCGCCCTCCGTCCCGGAATCGGCATCCTCTATCTTTCCGGCTACACCGAAGATGCCATCGCCACCCAAGGCGTTCTCAGCCCCGGCACCGCCTTCCTGCAAAAACCCTTTACCCTGCAAAATCTCGCCAAGAAAGTTCGCGAAGTTCTCCGCGCCAGGCCCGCCCTCAAATCGATTGCCAAGTCCGCGTCAAACTAACCTCCATCCTCCCCGCCAACAACTCCGCGCTTCGCCCTTCCCCGGTCGTGTAACCTTCTTGCTCCTTCGCGCGTCCTATACTAGTAGGAGATACTAATTAAAAGGAGCGCACCGGCGCACACACCGCGCCCCTCCCTGCGTACTGAATGAGGCGAAAGATCGGTGAACTATGTTGATTGCTAAACCCGGCGCGATTCCATCTTCCGAAATTACTCCCCAGTCGGTCTTCTCGACCCGCCGCAAATTTCTCGCCGGAGCCGGCGCCGCCGCCCTAGCCGCCATCGCCTCGCGCGACCTCCACCATCTCGTGAATCCTTCCTTGATCGCCCACGCCAACGACAAAATCGACGGCCTCCAAAAGAGCCCCTTCAGCACCACCGAAGCGATCACCCCCTACAAGGATGTCACCAACTACAACAATTTCTACGAATTCTCCACCGACAAATACGAGCCCGCCGGATTAGCCAAAAATTTCAAGACTCGTCCCTGGACCGTTACCATCGACGGCGACGTCAAGAAAAAGCAGGTCCTCGACGTCGACGCCATCATGAAAATCGCCGCCCCCGAGGAGCGCATCTACCGCCACCGCTGCGTCGAAGGCTGGTCCATCGTCGTCCCCTGGGTAGGATTTTCCCTCAGCGAACTGATCAAGCGCGCCGACCCCCTCCCCAAGGCCAAGTTCGTCGAGTTCACCACCATCTACGATCCCAAGCAGATGCCCGGCCAGCGCAGCAATGTCTTGCAGTGGCCCTACGTCGAAGGCCTGCGCATGGACGAAGCCATGCATCCCCTCTGCCTCCTCTGCTTCGGCATGTATGGCGAGCTCCTCCCCAACCAGGACGGCGCCCCGCTCCGCATCGTCGTTCCCTGGAAGTACGGCTTCAAAAGCGCCAAGTCAATCGTGCGCATTCGCTTCACCGGCAGCCAGCCTCTTAACACTTGGCAGCAAGCCAACTCCCACGAATACGGCTTCTACTCCAACGTCAATCCCCACGTCGATCACCCGCGCTGGAGCCAGGCCAAAGAACGCCGTCTCGGAGAATTCTTCAAGCGCCCCACACTCATGTTCAACGGCTACGATCAGGTCGCGAGTCTCTATTCCGGCATGGACCTGCGGAAAAACTTTTGAAACATTAAAGACTAAAGACTAAACAGTTAAAGACTAAGAATTAACGACTGAGAGTTAACGACTAAAGAATAGCGATCGGAGAGGCGATCAGATGGCAGGGCCAAAACAACGTCGGAGCATCCTACCCTTCACCTCTGCAATTCGACCTTTATCCTTTGCACTCCCATGAACCGACTCCGCATCCTCAAAACCGTCATCTTCCTGGCCGCCCTAATCCCCTTAGCGCTCCTCGCCTGGAAGGCCTTTCACGACGGCCTCGGCGCCAATCCCATCGAGGTCATCACCCACGCCACCGGCGATTGGACCCTCCGCCTCATCCTCATCACTCTCGCCGTGACCCCCCTCCGCCGCATCACTCGCCAATATTGGCTGATCGGCACCCGCCGCATGATCGGCCTCTTCGCCTTCTTTTACGCAACCCTCCATTTCCTCACCTACATCTGGCTCGACAAATTTTTCGACTTCCACGAAATGCTGAAAGACATCGCCAAGCGTCCCTTCATCACCGTCGGATTCTCCGCCTTCGTTCTCCTGATCCCACTCGCTCTAACCTCCACCGCCTGGTCGATCCGCCGTTTAGGCGGCAAAAACTGGCAACGCCTCCACCGCCTCATCTATGTCACCGCCATCCTCGGCGTCATCCACTATCTCTGGCTGGTGAAGGCCGACCACACCAAGCCCATCGAGTACGGAATCTTGCTCGGCCTCCTTCTCGCCTATCGCGTAGCCCTGTGGGCCTCCGAAAAAGCCGCCGAAAGACGCAAGCAACCCGCCCCGCCCGCGCCCGTAAGCGCCGGAGTCTAGTTAGGATTCCCCACCGATCACTTACGGGAAAATGCGACTTTGTCCTTGCTTTCGGCTGGCGCAGCAGCTCACCGCTGCAAATAACCGCGTACCCATAAGTTTGTCATCCTGAGCGCAGCAGGCCAATGCGCGAAGCGAATCGACCCGCGAAGCCGAAGGACTTCTACCCCATCCAAAAACTAGCGTTTCGCATTTCGCATCTTCGCGTTTCGTATCAGGGTATCGCTTTAGCGATACCGTAAGTGCTAAGGAATTAGACGCTCCTTTAGGGGCCGCACGTCGAGATCGGAGTTTTTCTGCAAACTGTTCAGCCGCGCCGTAAACTGAGCCCTTACCCGTGAACCCACTCCAAAAGTCCTCCAGGGGAAACGATTCCGTCAATTTTTTTCACCGAAACTTTTTCATACAATCTGGGTTAGCGCATCCAACGTATCAAAAGACAGGAGTGTCTTATGAATCCCCTTGCCAGCAGCAAGTCTGCCGGAGGCCTGCTCGTCGCCCTCGCCATGGCCAGCATTTCTCTAATGACCGCCTGCGGTTCCAGCAACAACATCGTCACCCCCAACCAGGGCAACTTCGGCGACGGCAATCTAACCGGCACTTACGTCATCGCGATATCGGGCACGGACGTGAACGCCAACGACGACGGAGTACCTTTTGCCATCGCCGGAATCATTGCCGCCAACGGCACTGGCGGAATCACCGGGGGCACGCTTGATATCAACGACCCCCTTAATATCGGTGTGGATCCCGGCGAGGCCGTCAGTGCGAGCAGTACCTACGAGGTCGGCACAGATGGTCGAGGCACCGCCACGCTGGTGACTCCAGTAGGGAGCTTTAACTTCGATTTCGTGCTGACCACATCCAGTCACGGGCTAATCAGCCGTTTCGACACCCTGGGCACCGGCAGCGGAACCATCGACCTGCAAACTTCAGTCACCAGTCTCACAGGCTCCTACGCTTTTTCCCTAGCCGGCGCTGACCCGGCAGATAACCCGCTTGGCACCGCGGGAGCGTTCACGCTCAACGGCAACAGCCTCAGCGGCACCGAGGATTTCAACGATGATGGCACGTCTAACAATCTTACCGGCCTGACTCTCAACGGGCAGTTGGCTCTGGGCGCATCAGGCGCGCCTGGGACAGCGACACTAACATCCAGCTTCGGCTCGTTGGGCTTTGATGTCTGGGTCATTGATTCCACACATCTGAAATTCATCGAGACCGACGAGACGGGCGATGTCCTGGTCGGCGACGCATTCACGCAAGTGACCTCTTTCACAGCAGGCCAGCTGGTGTTCGTGCTTGGCGGCATGGATAGCGCCCAGGACCCAGTCTCGGTCGGCGGTTACACGACCACCGACGCCAATGGCGACCTGACCAACGGCTTCGAAGATTACAACGACGCCGGCACAGTTGGTTTGTTGAAGCCCTTTTCTACCTCGGCTGCCAGTTGCGCAGCGGGGCGTTGCCAGCTAACCTTGGCCGGCTTCACCAATGGCTTGGAGGCTAATTTGGTATTCGTCGTTTATCCCTCCAGCGGCGGTGGCCAGGCGCTCGAAATCGATGATTCCGGACTGTTGCAAGGCGCTTTCTTTTCACAATCAGCTACGGCATTCACCGGCTCGGGAGGTTACGGACTCAACTTTTCAGGCCAGAACAATGTCCCCGACGGCGGAGGCATCGTCAACGACATTGCCCAGTTCAATGCCGGTGCTCCTGACACCAGCCTTACTGGGCCTGCTAACATGACTGGAGTCTTAGACGAAAGTGGCCTCGGCGTGGCGCCAATCACTTCGTCGGTGAGCGGGGAGTACGTTCCGGATCCAAATCCGGACGGCCGCGGCACGATCTCTTCCACCAACCCCGGCACCGAACTAGGCGGCTTCACGCTGCAGTATTATGTGATCGACGCCTCCACCGTCGTCTTTGTCGACGTGGACTCTCTAGCGAACGATGACGGCGTAGCCCAGCTTGGAGTGGGCACTTTTGCGGCCCAAAGCTCATCCGGCGGTCAGGCCCTTCCAGCAGCAGCGGCGGCCCAGTCTCGGATCGCGATCATCCATCCAACCATCCGCTCCCACGGAGCCTTTCAGCACAAGTAGCCTTCCGCGGGAATAAAATAATCACGGACGCGGCTTAAAACGCCGCGCCCGTTCTGCTTCCCGAGAAAGGGAATCACCGAAGTAACAAGTGGAACAACTTGCCGCGAACATGCCCTGATTGAGTTCGCAGAACCTTCCAATTCAATGAACTCGATGTCATCCTGAGCGCAGCCGGAGCCATAAGCGAAGCGAATGGCTCGGAGAAGTCGAAGGACCCCTACTCTACTAGCACTCTCCGTGGAATTCCGCAAAAATCAAAAAGAACAAACCACTCTTACCAAGAAACAAAGCCCATCCTCCAAAAGGTGCAGTCCTAAATAGGACGGTTCCTCCCACTTGTTACTACAAGGATTCCCCCCGAAGAACGAAAAGCTGAATCGAGAAACTCACCCGCTGTGACCCGTCACCTGCCCTTCAACATTCCCACCACCCGGTCAAAATCGTCCAGCGTCCCATACTCAATCACAATCTTTCCTCTGCCTTTTTGGTCGCGAATCCGCACTCGCATCCCCAGCACTTCCTCGATCGAGCGCTGCGCCGCCTTCACGTTCGGATCCACCCACCGCGCCCCGCCACCCCTGTTCACCGCGCCCGGCCTCGGCAAACCACTCCCCAGCACCAACTCCTCCAGCTTCGCCACCGACAGCTTCTCTTCAATCGCCTTCTTCGCAATCTTCCAGATCTCCGCGTTGTCCCGCAATTGCAAAAGCACTCGCGCATGGCTGTATGTCAGCTTCCCCGTCTGCAGCGCCCCAATCACACTTTCTGGCAGGATCGTCAGCCGCATGTAATTCGTCACCGTCTCCCGCGACACCCCCGCCCGCGCCGCTATCTCCTCCTGCGTCATTTTGAATTCCGTGCTCAATCTCGCGAACGCCTCCGCCTGCTCCACGCAGTTCAGGTCCTGTCGTTGCAGGTTCTCGACCAGCGTCATCTCCGCCGCCTGCTGCTCCGATACCCGCTTCACCACTGCCGGAATCGTAGTCAACTCCGCCAGCATCGTGGCCCGAAGCCGCCGCTCCCCTAGAATCAGGATGTACCGTCCATCCGCCCCTGGACGCACCACCACCGGCTGCAACACCCCCTGCACCTTGATCGACCGGCTCAGTTCCTCCAACGCTTCTTTGTTAAAGTTCCACCGCGTCTGGTGCGGATTCTTTTCAATCTCATCCACCCCCAGCATCCGCACCTCTCCATCAGCCGCTGCCTGCAACTGCGGCACAATCCCGGCAACCGCGCCTGCGGGAGTTCCAGCAGTTCCCTGAGAACTAGACACCGAAGACGGAGAACTGACAACCGAGAACTGAGAACTGTCTCCGCCGGGTGCCCCATCCTTCCGCGTACTTTGCGGAAGGGTGGGAGGAACGGCCACTGCGCGCGGCCCAGGTAACAGTGATTCCAGTCCCCGCCCCAAAGCCCGCCGCTTCTCCACCACCTTCTCCGGAACCTTCTCGGAGCTCTTCACGTCCGCCGCATTCGCTATGGTCATCATTACTCCCTTGTAAATTCCCCATTAGAACTTGTCATCCTGAGCGCAGCGAAGGACCTGCTGTTCCCCCGCAACACGAGAATCTATCCGGCAAAAAAGCGTCCTCTTGTCACCTGCTCACCTTCTCATATATCGATACACATAAATATTTATAACCATCAATCTAAGCCGCCCCCTGAGCCGCTCCCGCCTGCCGATCCAATATCTCCTTAGCCAGCCGTATATAACTCTCCGCCCCTCGCGACCGCACGTCATACAACAGCGCCGGCTGCCCATGACTGGGAGCCTCCGCCAGCCGTATGTTCCGCGGGATCGTAGTCGAGCACAATTTCTCCCCAAAATATTTCTTCAACTCCTCCGCCACCTGCTGCGCCAGGTTCGTCCGCTCATCGAACATGGTCAACACCACGCCCTCCACCACCAGCCCAGGGTTAAGCTCTGCCCGTATCCTCTCGATAGTGTCGAGCAACTCCGATACCCCCTCAAGCGCAAAGTACTCCGCCTGCATCGGAATCAGCACCCCATCCGCCGCCACCAATGAGTTCAATGTAAGAAGGTCGAGCGCCGGAGGACAATCGAGGACGATGAACTGGAAGCGGTCGAGCAACGGAGCAAGCGCGTCGCGCAGACGGAACTCCCTCCGCTCCGCCGCGACCAGCTCCAGGTTCGCCCCAATCAGGTTCTTATGGGAGGGGATCAGCCAGAGTTGCTCCAGTTCGGTAAGCTGAAGCGCCTCCTCGGCCGACGCCGCCCCCATCATGACATCGTAGATGCTGATCCGCTCCGGGTCCTTGACCAGCCCTAGCCCACTGGTGGAGTTCGACTGAGGATCGCAGTCGACCAGCAGGGTGTTGACTTCGGCGGCAGCTAAAGAGGCAGCTAGGTTGATGGCAGTCGTAGTCTTCCCGACGCCACCCTTCTGGTTGGCAACAGCAATAACGCGTCCCATATGAATTATTCTTGTCGCGCCCAAGAATATTAGAAAGGGTTCGGTGAAAGCAATGCCAGATTATGGTGCACTCTGTTGAATGTTCCACGTGGAACAATATGCGAGATGTAGGGGGAAATGTTCCACGTGGAACATTCTATCTGGGATTCGGAATGTTCCACGTGGAACATTTTCGTGTTTTGTTCGCCAACATGCGCTGCCCATCGCCTTGGTCTCATTATGAGATAGTTTGTTAGTCTTACCACTTGTGTTGTTGTTGACGACTGATTAGTGGTGGGAATATCCACATTTAAGGCTTATTTTACGCATTCTTAACACATATTCTTCCCAGCACTAATACTCGTCTTGCTGAGTTTGGGATTGGAATTGGAGATTGCCATTTTAGATTGGTGTGTGCGGGGAGTTTAGCGAGTTGGTCGGCTCCTACCAGGAGGGCTAGGGTTCCTTGGTCAGCTAGGAAGGCTATGGCTTGGGGGAGGATGGTTTCGAAGTGTTCGACTGCCCTCAGGGTTACTACGTGCGCTCGGAGGTGGTCTTCGCGGGCGGCTAGGGTTTCGGCTCGTTCGGCGATTACATTGATGTTGGTGAATGTAAGGGCTCGGGATACTTCTTTTAGGAAGGCAGATTTTTTGTGGTTGGATTCGATTAAGGTGAGGTGGATTTCGGGGGCCCAGATTTTCAGGGGTAGGGCGGGGAATCCGGCTCCGGAGCCTATGTCTAGAACCCGGTGGTAAGTGGCCAGTGGCCAGTGGCCTGTAGAACCTTGAGCGGTGGTGAGCTCCGAGGTGGAATAGGGGTCCTTCGACTGCGCCGAGGCATCCGCTTCGCGGATGACTTGGCTCCGCTCAGGATGACAATCGATTGGTGAGAAGACGTGGCGGGCGAGGAAGAGGGATTCGCCGAAGTGGCGGGTTACTATTTCTTCTTCGGTGCGGATGGCGGTCAGGTTGATGCGGGCGTTCCAGCGTTGCAATAGATCGATGTATATCGATATTTGATTTAGCTGTTGTTCGGAGAGCGGGTACCGCAGGAAGGGCTCTAGCAGGGCGGAGATGCGGGCGGTTTGCATGGAGGGCGGTCGATGGTCGGTCTCTAGAGATTCTAGCTGGAGTTGTATCTAGGCGTGATTCTTGCACTCTGTTCAGTTGGGCTGAACTAAGCTTGAATCCACCGCTGTAAGAGCCGGGCCGTCATTTTTCGACGAAGTGAGTATTGGGGCTATATGCAACATGCATAGGTCCTTCGCTTCGCTCAGGATGACAAATTATTTTTCTGGTTGTGCGCCGCCTTGACGGTTTGTGCGATGAAGGCACAGTCGTCAGTTCGCGGCCGGATTGACTACCTGTTTTAGTGGTTTGGATTTGCTGGGGGCGAAGTTGGAGTCTCCGGGGTAGGTGGCTATTACTGAGGTTGTGCCTACTTTCAGAGTCGAGGTGGTGAAGGTGGCTGTGCCGCTGGTTAGGCTTCCTGTTCCCAGGATCATTTTGCCTTTCATGAATGAGATGGTTTCTCCGTCGGGCGGCGGACCGGGTGCGGACGTGACCGTTGCGGTAAAGGTTACCGCCTGTCCGTATGTGGACGGATTCGGTGAGGACGTGAGCGTAGTCGTGGGTAGCGCCAGCGTCTGAATATGGGCGATGAAGGCATCTGCCGAACCGTTTAGTACCGTTTGGAAGGCGCCGGACGTGATAGGAAAATCGGCGGCGGTGGTGACGCCGGTGACGTAAGCCTTGCTCACGCTGCCCACTGCGATGCCGAATCCACTGTTCACTCCGTGGCTGCCGCCCAGATATGTGGAGTAATACAAGGCCGATCCCGTGGCCGTGAGCTTTGCCACAAACGCATCCCCAGATTTGTTGCACCGTCCTTTTCCGCCGCCGCAGATCCTCTGGAAAGCTCCGGGCGTAATAGGGAAGTCGGTCGAGCGTGTAACGCCGGTGACGTAAGCGTTGCCTTCACTGTCCAAAGCAATGCCGTAGCCATCGTCAAAGTTGCTGCCACCCAGATAGGTGGAGTAAACCAAACCTGACCCGACGGGGTTGAACTCGGTCACGAAGGCATCACCGTCCCCCGCGTAGGTGGCCTGGAAAGCGCCGGGAGTGATGGGAAAGTTGGCTGAATTGGTCGTGCCGACGACGTAGACGTCGTCCGTGCTGTCAAGTGCGATGCCCGTGCCATAGTCAGGCCCCGTGCCGCCTAGATAAGTGGAGTAACCCAACGTTGACCCAGTGGGGTTGAACTTGGTCACGAAGGCTATGCCGTTGCCGCTACTGCCGCCGTAGGTCGTCTGGAAGGCGCCACTCGTAACTGGAAAGTTGGTCGAGCTGGTGAGGCCGGTGACGTAGGCATTGCCCGGGCCGTCTAGCACGATGCCGGCGCCGTAGTCCGTGCCGCTTCCACCGAGATAGGTGGAGTAAACCAACCCCGATCCTGTCGAGTTGAACTTAGTCACGAAGGCGTCAGGCTGATCGCCGCCACCGCCGCCCAAGGCCGTCTGGAAAGCACCGGGCGTGACAGGGAAATCGGTGGAGTAGGTTGTACCGGTGACGTAAGCTTCGCCGGCGCCATCCACGGAGATGCCTAACCCTTGGTCTGTGCCGCTTCCGCGCAAATAGGTTGAGTAAACTAAAGCCGAGCCAGAGGCGTTGAGCTCAGACACGAAGGCATGTTCGCCGCCGCCAGACGTTGTCTGGAATGCACCGGGCGTAGTTGGAAAGTTGGTCGACAGGGTTATACCGGTTACGTACGCGTTGCCCGCGCTGTCCACGGCGACGCCCGAGCCGAGGTCGCCCCCGCCGCCGCCCAGATATGTCGAGAAGATCAAAGCCGAACCAGTGGAGTTAATCTTTACGATGAAGGCATTTCCACCATCTCCACACTCGCAGGCAGTCTGGAATGCGCCGGGTGTGACGGGGAAATCGGTTGAGTCGGTAGTACCGATGATATAGGTGTTACCCGCGGTGTCTATAGCAATGCCGTTGCCACTATCACCCCCGCTCCCACCCAGATAGGTCGAGTAGATCAGCGGATCGATGTAGAGCGGTTGGGTTGTGTCGTACTTTGCTAGTTGGAAGCTTATCTGGTCGTGGTTGGTGATGCGGTAGGTTGAGGGGATGTCGTGTCTTACTCCATTTTTCTTTTGATAGGCGGTGGGCTTGTGCCAGCTTAGTTCTTCGTTTTGGTTGCTGTCGTTTAATTTCAGGAGCAGGTTGCCTTGGGCGGTTTGGATGATCTTTTTCGCTCCGGTGATGGTGAAGGAAATTTGGTTGGGGTTGGCTTGGGGAGCGACTATGAAGTCGTATTCTAGTTGGCGCTGGTTGCCGTAGTAGATGAGGTCGATTCCGGGATAGATGGATTCGTATTTAACCTGGGCGTAGGTGGGGATGTTGGTGGTCCATTTTTTGGGGTCGTTGCCGAGGAAGTAGTTGGTGGTGCCGGGGAGTTGGTGGGCTCCGGTGATTTTGGGAGCGGGGTTGGCGTGGGAGAGTTTCACGTGGAGGGTAGGGGTGGAGAGTTCCTTCGTTAAAAGGGTGCCGTGATTTGATGGCGGTGATCCGCTTCGTTGTGAGAACTGGGTCGTCCCTACGGGACTTGGATGATAGGCCACGCTTTTCCCAGCGCTGAAGGGCTGGGCTAATATGGAACGCCCCTGCGGGGCTGGACCACTACTTTCGCCGGGTTTCTTCTCGGTTAAGGCTAGGATGGCTTCATGGTTGGTTAGGTAGAGGGTGTAGGCTCCGGTGCGGGAGAGGAATTTTACTTGGCCGCTGGTTTGTCCTTGGTTGGGCTCGAAGCTTAGGGGGAGATGGGCGTAGGTGGATTGGATTTTGGCCTGCTGCGGTGTGGTCGGGTCGTGATTGACTGCCGGAGCTAGCGGATTTGATTGAGCTTGAAGCAGAGCGGTGGCCGGGCAGAGCAGTAGACAGGCGCAGATAAGTTTCATGGCGTTCCTCGTCAGCAGAAATGAGGCCAGGCTGCCGGGTGGGGATTGCGACAGTGGCACCGATTATCACGCCGGGTGGGTCGGCGGTCAATCGGTTGTTTTAGATTTGGCGAAGGGCGGCGTAAGGGAGTGGTCGCTCCACACTTGAGTTAACTGTTTGGATAGAAATTCTTGCGGCTCGGTGGAAAGCAGGTCCTTCGCTCCGCTCAGGATGACAAGTCTTTTGGATGAGGCAAACGGGGTCCTTCGAGGCCGCCACGTCATCGCTATGGCGG
The DNA here is from genome assembly GCA_963822025.1 of uncultured Acidobacteriaceae bacterium. Classification (GTDB taxonomy): domain Bacteria; phylum Acidobacteriota; class Terriglobia; order Terriglobales; family Acidobacteriaceae; genus Acidiflorens. The sequence goes on from CAWGFW010000008.1 coordinate 1,287,766, forward strand.
CGGTAAAATGGGCGGCATTGGTAGGGCTTCGGCGGGCGGGCTATCAGCATCACATAGAGTGTGGGAGGGAAGTATGAGATCAGCTGGCATGCGACTTAGTTTGGTGGGTTTGCTGGTTTGTTTTGCGGCGGCTTTTGCTTGGGCGGCGGATGTGGCTCCGAGTGGGGCGACTCCGGTGCTGGTGGAGTTGTTTACTTCGGAGGGGTGCTCGAGTTGTCCTCCGGCGGATTCGTTGTTGGGGAAGCTGGATGGGTTGCAGCCGGTGGCGGGGGCGCAGGCGATCGTGTTGAGCGAGCATGTTGATTACTGGAACCATGATGGATGGAAGGATGTTTATTCGTCGAGTTTTTATACCGACCGGCAGAAGGATTATGTGCAGCGGCTGGGCGCGAAGGAGGCTTATACGCCGCAGATGGTGGTGGATGGAGTGGCGCAGTTGAATGGGAGTAATGGTCCGGCAGTGTTGGCAGCGGTGGAGAAGGCGCGCGGGGATGTGAAGGTTCCGGTGCAGATTTCGGGGGTGGGGCTGGATGGGCGGACGCTGAAGCTGCATGTGGCAGTGGATGGGCTTCCGGAGAATTTGAAGGCGAAGAAGGCGGACGTGATGGTGGCGGTGGCGCTGAATCATGCGGAGTCGCATGTGTCGGCGGGGGAAAATAAAGGGCGGGATATACAGCATGTGGCGGTGGCGGAGAGTATTACAAAGGTGGGGCGGGTGGAGCGGGGGAAAAAATTTGATGGGGATGTGACGGTGAAACTGAAGGGGACGGAAGAGTTGGCGAATTTGCGGGTGATCGCGTTTGTGCAAGAGGGGGATGGGGGCGAGGTGGTGGGGGCGGCGCTGGCGGGAAGCAAGTAGGACAGGTCGCACAGGACAGGTGCCAGGAAAGGCGGGAAAGGCCACGGCAAAATAGATAGATAGCAAGGATATCTTGAACCAGTAAACCCTTGGCTTGGCGCGTGCATCTTTGATTGGGTCGGAAGCACGGTTGAAGAGGCTGCGGAAGAAGGCGGATGTCGGTGGCGGGCTCCCCGCAAGGGAGCATCTTCTTGCGAAGACAGGCGGCGTTGCTGAAGCGATGCCGTTGCAACGAAATTTGAATTTTTTCGCAGCCTCTTCAGCCGTGCGCGGAATATTAAATTGCCGGGATCTGGGCTTGAGCTTAAGTTGCGGCGCACGCGGAGTGAGAATCGTTCTGTTGCGCTCAGGGATGACAACTTATAAGGGGACAGCCATTCTCCCCATCGCCAAGATCAGGAGGACAGCTGGAAATAATTTTTCACTTGGCGTTTTCTTCTTTTCCTGATTCTCTTCTTTGATGGACTTCACGCGGTTTACTACGATCAGCTTTGACTGCTATGGGACTTTGATTGATTGGGAGGCGGGGATTCTGCCTGGGCTGCGGGCGGTGCTGCGGAATCATGGGCGCGAGGTGGGGGACGCGGCGATTCTTGAGCTGTATGGGGAACTGGAAGCGGGGGCGGAGAGCGGAGTCTATCAGAGTTATCGGGCGGTGCTGGAAGCGGTGGTGCGGGGATTTGCGGCGCGCTTTAATTTTGAGGCTAGCGCGAGTGAAATACGGTCGTTGCACGAATCGGTGGGAGACTGGCCGGCGTTTCCGGATACGGTGGCGGGGCTGCGTGCGCTCGAGCGGCGATATAAGCTGGTGGTGATTTCTAATATTGATGACGATCTATTTGCGGCGACGCGGCGGCATCTGGGGGTGGAGTTTGCGGAGGTGATTACGGCGGAGCAGGCGCGGAGCTATAAGCCTTCGCTGAATAATTTTCGGATGGCATTGGGGCGGATCGGGATTGGCTCGGAGCAGTTGCTGCATGCGGCGCAGAGTGTGTATCACGATGTGGTGCCGGCGGGGTCGCTGGGAATTTCGACGGTGTGGGTGAATCGGAGGTCGGCGCGACCGGGGATTGGGGCGGTGCGGGCGGCGGAGGGGCGGGCGGATCTGGAGGTTGCGGATCTACGGAGTCTGGCGGAGGCTGCTCTTAGCTGACGGTACGCGGGTTGCGACGGCGCTGTCTCACTGTTACGCTTTCACGCTAATCATGCCTGCTCAGTTCCGCGCCGCTGTACATTCGGCACAGGGGCAAACTTCACGGAGGTAGAACCAGGAATAGATTCCGAGATCGTGGTTATCATTCCAGGCAAAGCGCAGCGCGTACTTGCCCACTGCTTCCGCGGATAGCGCCCTGACCGCCGGCTTGAACATTGGGAGCGCGCCTGGGGCGAGCTTCGGCGGTTCGCCGGCCTTGCGTCCGGCCTTGGTGCGCTCGTCCTCGCAGAGCGCGCAGGGACAGGCATCGCGCAAAAATGCAAACGTGTAGACGGAGCGGTGGCCATCCTTCCACTCGATATCCAAGCCCGTCCCCGTCGTCAAATGAATCACGACGGACTTGGGATCGTTCCCCACACGCGGAGTGAAATCAGGCAGCGCCATCAATTTCAGTATCGCACGGCGGCATCGATGCTGACGAAAGTCTGGATTAGATGTGCATACAGAGATGCTGCATGCCCGCGTGGGCGCGGATAGGAGTTGTCCGCGCCCACGGTTTCGCCCCGGTCCCCAGAATGGGCAGCCAGGGTTGCACGGCGAGAGGAAACTGTTTCAAACTACGCTCGCGACGTTAAGCTCCTGGTCTTACGCTCCAAAGAGCCTGCGACGCATCATTCCGGCGACACCGATCAAGCCCGTGCCGAGTAACCCTAATGTGCCGGGCTCAGGAACGGTCAAGTTGGTGCTCCCCATGTGGATCGTGCCTTTGTGATCGTAAGGCTCCTGGTCGGTATAGGCGTAGATCGTTTGCGACGTAGTTCCCGTCACCATCCTGCCGGTGTAGAGTGTGCCCTCGATCGTGCCCGAAAGTGTAAACACATAATTCGCGTGGTTTTGACTGTCTAGCGTCCACGCAATCGGCCCGGTGAAGCTGCCCACAAAAAGAGCGACCGGGTTGTTTGATTGGCCGGTTAATTTCTTTGCCCATGGTCCGACGCCCATTACGTCAAATGCCGAGCCCGTAGCGGAAAGCGTGCCACCCGTCCACAGCGAGCCGCTGCTAAATCCGCCCGTAGAAAAACTGACCGAACCAAGGGATTGTCCCTTAGCGGCAACAATGTTGCCCCAGCTCGTGAGCTCCGATCCTTTGCTTGTGATTCCCGAAGCTCCAAATGTGACCGTACCGCCCTGATTGGTTAGTTCAATCGTGTCCGCCCAAGCCGCCATCGGTAACAGCAGCGCCAATAGTCCCAGTATTACTGCCAAACGCTTCATCATGATTTCCTCCACAGAATTTAAGTAAGCCTGTTCGGCAACCCTTGGGGGTGGGGCGGTCCGGATCAGTTTGCTTGGTTAACATCCACGCACTCCAGTCAACAAAGTGCCAAAAGAGAGTTGTGAATCAGCAGTTGACGCCGTCGAGGGAGGGTCGACGCTCATCAGCTTAATCTCGATGCCAAAGGAAATCTGTGATTTTTGTCACCGTATTCGGTGACTACAAAAAGGTTGATGCAGACGAGTTCCGGTGCCCAGCAAGGGTTTCAGGTCCGTCGATCGAGCGTCACGCTCGAGCGGCCCTCGCGACCTTTCGTCGGTCGAGGCGCTTCCGCGGGCGATGACCGAACCCAGATCGCGCGCTATCCGATGTAGTAACCTCTTGGTGAATTGTCGCACCGTTTGAAATATCGCGTTCTGGGAGAGGCGCTGGCGGTATGCCAACTCACCCCCGACAGCCCGATTCCCGCGTGGGCCTCCGGAAGCGAATTTTTCTGCGTGGCACGCACACGCGACGAGCTTTCTATTGTCTGCACGGAAGAGGTTTGCTCGAATGACCGGCAAACGTCCGATCGATCTCAAGCCACCACTCGCGTCGAGCGCGGATGGATCGCGCTCAAACTCGAAGGCCCGTTTCCGTTTTCGATGACGGGCGTGCTCGCATCTTTTCTACAGCCGCTGGCGGAAGCGCAGATCCCCATCTTCGCGATCTCGACCTTCCGTACCGATTATGTCCTCATCAAACATAACAACCTGAAGCAGGCGATCGACGCGCTGGCCGCCGCGGGACACGCAAAAGTCGACGGAGGCGATGAATAATTTCTATACCGCAGGTTCAAGCAAGTCCTGATCTTGCGAGTCGGTATTCAGCGCCTTCACCAGGTGTTCGGCGAGTTGCTCGGCTTGCTGCCGAATTTCAGGAACCGCGGTCGTTTCCCACAGCTGTCCTTTTCTGGTCGGTCCAATGGTAAAGAGAGAGCGGGATGGCCTACCTCGGTAGTCGATGAGCGCGCCGTGCGCATCAACGTGGAGGCCGAGGAACAGAGGGTCGGGATCGGTGAGTCCCTGCACGAGGAGGCTGGTAATGAGCGAGTCGTCAATGCGGCGGCAGTCGGTTTCGGAGCCAGTGCAATTAATGACGCGATGGGCGTGCAGGCGCTTAACGGTGTTGCTGCCTCGTTCCTGATAAAGGATCTCGGCCAGATTGCCGTGCTCAGCGTAGCGAGTGATCCGGCCAGTGTGAAATCGGATCTGCCCTTCCGCCTCCATGTCGGAAAAAATATCGGCGATTTCGGGGGCGAGGCGATGGCGGTGAATATCCCAATAAGGCCGGACATGGCGCAGAAATCGCTTTTGCTCGCTGAGCGGAAGCGACTGCCAGATTTGCGGCGTGACGGGACGCAAGCTGTCGACAACGCTTCGCCAGTCGATACCTTTTTCCGCAGCGGCGTCGACCTGTTCTCGAATCAGACGCAGCAAGCCGCGGACGGTTCGCGGAGAATTAGCATTCCAGAAAAGCGGCCAGGGTTGAATTGGTTGGTGACGGCTGGGAATAAGGCCTTCGCGGGAGAGGACGTGAATGGTTCCGCGGAAAGCCTTCGACTTGAGCGCCATGATCATGTCGATGCTGGTGAGGCCGGAGCCGAGGAGCAGAACGCTACCGTCGCGCGGCAAATTCTCCAGGGCGTGGGCTGACCAAGCAAACTGAACATAGAGAGAACTGCGGAGAGTGCTGCTAAGACCACTACCGAGAGAATTACTGGCGGCAAGACCGGGGATTCTGGGAGCGCCGGGCGGAAAATTGCCGGTCGCCAAGACTACGACGCGAGTTAGTAGTTCGGGGCTGGCGAGATTCTTGCGCTGTAAGGCAAGTTTATTTTTCCGGGGTTGCAGGGACAGCGCTTCATCCTGAATCCAGTGAAAGCGGTCACGCCCTTTTTCGGCGAGCGTGCGATCGAGCACACTGCTGAGATACTGTCCGTAGACGGCGCGTGGCAGGAAACTCCGCGATTTGATGGAGGCGTCGTGATTGCTTTTAGCCCAGCGGAGAAAATCTTCGGGCTCGTCGGGGAAAGCGCCCATTTGCCCGGCAGGCACATTGAGCAGATGAAAGCGGTGCGGAGAGCTGTAGGCCAGACCCCGGCCAGGGAGTCCGCCTCGATCCATCACGGCAATTGACAGAGACGCGGTGCGCCGCAATAGTTGCACGGCGAGCATAGTCCCGCTGAATCCACCGCCGACGATGAGCACATCGATTTCGGGATTGGCCAAGGATCGCTCCAGGGACAGAGGCAAACATTAAAGGTCGATTAAAAGTCAAATGTCGATTACACGAATAGACATTATAGCCAATCGGAAGCAAATCGAGGGCCATCCATGCGGCGGGTGAAATCCGGCCAAGTTCAAGCAATCATTCGGGCGAGCGCAGAAAGGCGGCTGGGCCATGCCGACGGTGATTGCAATCTGTTGCAGCTTAATCGTTGCACCTCGATCTGTTTCACTTTGCAAGCCAGGCCAAGGGGCGACGGCTGGGCGAAATCGCCGTTCGACCTCACATTTCCTCCAAATGCTGGGCCAGATTGGCCACCTAGCAGGATGCTGTGGTCAAATAGAAGCACGGTTATATTTTGACAAACACATTTTGACCAACACGACGACAACCTCGGCAAACGGAGCGCTGGCATGGAGTCGCAGATTCAAGGCGGCGGAGCGAAACGTTCACGGATTGTGGCAAATCCTGAAGGCCGTGGTGTCGACGGACCATCCTCTGCTGGCACATCTCATCCCGATTCGCCGGTGCAATCTGGCTTGCACCTACTGCAACGAGTTCGACGATTTTTCGAAGCCGGTGCCGACCGAGCAGATGCTGCGGCGTGTTGATCTGCTTGGCGATCTGGGCACATCGGTCATTACGATTAGCGGCGGCGAACCGCTGCTGCATCCGCAACTGGATGACATCATTCATCACATGCGGAAGCGGCGCATTGTGTCGGGGTTGATCACGAATGGTTATCTGTTGGTTGCGGACCGCATACAACGGCTGAACCGCGCCGGGCTGGAGTGGCTGCAGATTTCGATTGATAACGTGAACCCCGACGAGGTTTCGAAGAAGAGCCTGAAGGTGCTGGACCGCAAATTGGAATTGCTGGCTGAGCACGCCGAGTTTCATGTGAATATCAATTCGGTGGTGGGCAGCGGAGTCAGCAATCCGCAAGATGCGCTCGCCATTGGCAAGCGCGCTCTGGAGCTGGGCTTCAGTTCGACCATCGGAATCATTCACGACGGCACGGGTCAGGTGCAGCCTTTGAACGACGAAGAGCGGCGCGTCTATCACGAGATGAAGAATCTGGAGAAGCGCAGCTTCACGCGGGTGAATGCTTTCCAGGACAACATCGCTCTAGGCCGGCCAAATCAGTGGCGCTGCCGCGCGGGCGCGCGGTACCTCTACATTTGCGAGGATGGGTTGGTCCACTATTGTTCGCAGCAGCGCGGCTATCCGGGCATTCCGCTGGAGAAATATACGCTCTCCGACATACGACGCGAGTTTCAAACCGAGAAGTCGTGCGCTCCCCATTGCACGGTGTCGTGCGTGCATCAAGTTTCGGTGCTCGATGCCTGGCGGGCGCCGCAACAGCCGGCAGCACCCGCTGCCAGCGGCTTAGTGCAAATCGAGTAAGCGGTCAGGGAAAATCGGCATACAGCAATTAGCCCTTAGCGAAAGCGCGGGGGTAGCCGCGATCCCGGCTGAGAATTAAACGCCTGCGTTTCCTGTGTCAGCTGCGACCTGTCGCCTGCTTTTCCTAGAACGTTGTCGCTACCGTAAAGCGGAAAGTCTTCCTCGGTTCCAGCAGCCTGAACGGAGCGACCAGTGTCGATCGTGTGTAGTTATAGGTGTAGGTTGCGGCACCGGGGTACAGCGTGAACGGGAACATGCTGGGCGTGATCTGTATCGGCGGGGTGGCGCTGCCATCGAGTCGCAGCGGGTTATAAGCGTAATAAATACGGAAGGGCGCGTTCACCACCGGAAGCATCGTCTGCAATTCGAGTCCGGTCGACATGCGCGGAACCCAGTTCGTTCCCGGCACCGGCCTGAGATCTGGCGGAATATTGGTGATGGTCTGCCCGCCCTGGCAACTATAGGCGGTGCTTAAACTGGGGCAGCCGAACAGCGTGCTGACCAAGCTTTGATACTGCACGGGATTGATCTGCAGTTGCGAAGTACGCAGAACGGGATCAGTGCCAATGTCAACAAAAGGCGCTATCGCCACCGGGCCGGCAATGGTGATGCGGTATTCCAGGTTGCCGTGAATGCTGAAGTCTCCACCCGGCGTGACCAGTTGCTGATATGGAATCGGAATATTGTAGCAATTGCTCACGCATGCTCCGGTGGAACTAGTCTGCACCGGGAAGCGCGGATTTGCCGGAACATAGCTTCCATCCGGATTTTTCAGCGCGACATTTTGCACACTGGGCAGATAGGCGATGGGAGAAACCGTGCGAATGTCGAATCCGCGGAGATCGTTTTCGCCACCAAGGTAAGCGCGCTCAAAGGGAGGGGCAACGACTCCGTCATAGCCGGTGATGAACGAGGCCTGCACATTGTAGCCCAGAGCATTGCGGCGTTTTTGCATGGGAAAAAATTGCTTGTACTGGATGATCGGGCGGATGGTGTGGACGGTGCCGCCGATACCGGCAAACTCTCCGCCGATGAAGAGGCTCTTGCCATGATGGGGCGCGTAGTTGGAGTCAAGCGTATTCATGGTTAAGCTGGGGGTGACCTTGCTGGTGATGATGCCGCTTAGTGCGTTGGGGCCGCTGATGCCGCGGAAATTCAGATTCTCAAACAGGAGTTTGGAAGCGCTGCTGACCGCGATCAGAGACGAGCGGTCGAAGGAATAGCTGATGCCCAGGCGCTTGAAGGAACGCTTGCCGCGCAGTGGGTAGCTGATGCTTCCCGTGGCGCCGGTACTGGACTGCGAATAATTCTGCAGATTCTGCAAATACGCCGAAGGCAGATTCGGATTCTGTCCTGTCAAAATCGCATATTGCCGCGCTTGGTCATAGTTTGTTTTGCGGGTGTAAACGTTGAAGCCCGCCTGAATGGGGCGGTCGAACATGTAAGGCTCGGTGAAGCCGAATACCAGGTCGCGCTGGCGGCTGCCCAGGCTCGCCTGCACCGAGAGCGTCTCGCCTAATCCTAGAAAATTGTTGGTGCTGTAATTGAGGCCGACGAAGGCGCCGGCCAGTCCGCTGACGCCACCTTGGAGCCCTATGCTGTTCTTCCCCTTTTCATGAACCTTCAAGGTGAGGTCGACGGTGCCATTTTTTTCGTCGAGGTGCCGTTCCGTTGTATTCGGATCGTCTGGTTTGAGCTGATCGAAATAACCCAGCTGATTCAAGCGCAACAGACTGAGTTCCCAATAGTGCGAGTTGTAGATCTGGCCTTCTTCGAGCGCAATCTCGCGGCGTATAACTTTGTCGCGGGTTGTGGTGTTGCCCTGGAATTCGATCCGGCGAACGTAGAACTGTTTGCCCTCGTCGACATCGATTTCCAGATTCACGATTTTCTTCGCATCATCGAACTTGGTGTCGGGCACCGAAGTAAAGTTGATGTAGCCGGCCTCGCCATAAGCCTTCCGCAAATTCTCCAGACCCTTGGCAACTTTCTCACGGCTGAAAATGTCGCCGTCCTTCATGGGGAAAAGCCCGCGCAACGCGATCGTATTGCGGATGGCCCTGTTGTTCTTGAAGGTAATACTGCCGAGGCGATAGCGATCGCCTTCCTCAATCGGCATGGTGATGTCGACGGCTTTACCTACTCCGCCCTGAATCCATGGAATGTGGAAGCCTGGGTGGCCAGTATCGTGAATTTCGGCCTTCGGATCCTCGACCAGCACTTTGAAATAGCCGCGATTCTGATACTCGGCACGCACCCGCTCGGTGTCTTCTTCCAGTTTGGTTGCGTCGTAAGTTTTGGCGAAGAGGTTCTCGAGGAAGATGGAGTGCGGAATTCCGATCGGCCTCAAGTTTTTCATGGCCGCGCGCAGGGTGCGATCGTTGATGTGCCGGTTGCCGCGGAAGATGATGCGACCCACCTTAACCTTCGGCCCTTCTTTGATGACGAAGGTGACGGCGACGGCGGCTGGAGGGATCGGCCGGATTTCGCTGCGCACGGTGGCAAACTGATGCCCGTGCTCGGCGAGCAATTCCTTCAGCGCGACTTCGGCCTTCTTGATCTTCGTGGGATCGTACTGGCTCTCCACTGAAAGGCCGACTTTGCGCTCCTTGAAGCGGTCGAGCACGTCGCTGGTCGAAACTGCATTGAGCCCGGTGTAGTTGATTTCGCGGATGGTGGGGCGCTCCTTGAGATAAATGTGGAGGATCCATCCTTTGTCGCTCTGCTCGCGCTCGAAGCGTATGTCTTCGAAGTAGCCGGTGTTCCAAAGGGCGTTGAAGTCGCGCTCGATGGCGGCCTGGTCGTAGACGTCGCCCACCTTACTGAAGATTCGCGCCTTGACTGTATCGGCCGGAATGCGCCGGTTGCCGTGAACCATGATGCCGACGATAAGATCCGACTGCGCGAACGCCATGGCCGCCAGCAGCAAAAGCGTGGTCAAAATAAGCAGGAGATTCCAGGCAAAGCTCCGCCCGCAAACTCTTTGGGAGGAAGAAGATGGAGAGCACTTCGACTCTGTCCGCGAACCCGCGTCCTGGCCGGGCTTAAGCGCCAGGGCAGGGATTACCTGATGATGGCAATGAATTGCAACTACCTCGAAAAACTAGAGTTAGGAAAACGGTAATTATACGGTAGAGATTGAGAACCGTCCAAGGCAGAGACAAAAATCTCTGCAGGGGTCACGCCGGAAAAGGTTCTACCTCAACACAGACGGAATAGAACGTCGCCGCGTTGCCCATGTCCGTAAGTTTTTCTGACGTGAGCACATTAATATTGCGTCCGCCGGGAGCGAATCGCGCCCAATCGAGCCGGGCCGCGACCACTCCGGGAGGAACCGACCCGTTAACCCTGGCTTGCAGGACAATCTCGCCGCGCGAGTTAAAGGCGCGAACCTGATCGCCGTTGCGCACGCCCCGCGCCGCAGCATCTTTAGGATGTATTTCAAGCTCCGCGATTCCCGGCTCCATCTCGCGAACCGATGGCACATTGGCAAATGACGAATTGAGATAGTTGTCGGACTTGCGCGCCAGAAGCTCAAGGGGGAAGCCGGACTTCGATCCGGCGCCGTTTCGCGACTCGCCGGGCGGGGTAAAAGCCACCACGGGATTGAGCCCGCGAGACTTTAAAACCTCGCTGTAAAACTCAGCTTTGCCGCTGGGAGTGGGAAAATTGCCGTGAGCGAACGGAAGAAACGCGCCCGTCTCGTTTGCGAAATTCAGCCTGACGAAATGCTGGTCCTCGAGTCGCTCGCGCGTAAGCCCGTGGAGCCGCGGATTGCCCGAATCGAGCGCCCGGTCGATCATCGCATCCACCGACTCACGGAAACAGTCATCCTCAAACCCCATGCGTTGGGCGAGCGCGCGAAACACTTCGACATTTGGCCGACACTCACCCAGCGGAACAATCGCCTGCTGAGAAATCTGGAGGAAATAATGGCCGTAGGCACCTTGCAAATCTTTGTGCTCAAAGAATGTGGTCGCCGGCAATACGATGTCGGCATAATCGGTGGTGTCGGTAAAAAACTGCTCGTGCACGACGGTGAAGAGATCATCCCGCATTAATCCGCGCACCACTTCATTATGGTTGGGGCAAACGGTGGCTGGATTCGAGTTATAAACAAACAGCGCTTTGATGGGCGGCGCGGTCAGCGTATTCAGGGCGGTGCCGAGCTGCACCATGTTGACCAGGCGCGCCGGGCGGCCCAGAGCCTTGTTCATCAGCTCGGGCATCCGGAGCGCATCGGTATTAAAACCAAAAGCGCCGCTGGTCGAGAGCTGAAGTCCGCCGCCGACTTCTTTCCACGATCCGATCAAACAGGGGAGCATGGTCACCGCGCGCATCGACATGCCACCACCATCCGAGCGCTGAATCCCATAGTTGACGCGAATCACCGAGGGCCGCACTGTGGCATATTCGCGGGCAAGCTTGCGAATGTCGTCCGCCGAAATCCCCGTCCAGTGCGCCACTTTTTCCGGCGGATACAGTGCGGCGCAAGCCTTCAGCTCTTCGAAGCCGACGGTGTAACGCGAAACGTAATCGGCATCGAACAGGTTTTCGCCGATGATGACGTGTATCAAGCCCAACGCGAGAGCAGCGTCGGTGCCAGGATTGATGGGTAAATACCAATCGGCCAGCTTCGCGGTGCGGGTGCGATAGGGATCGATGACGACCAGTTTCGCGCCCTTGCGCCGTGCCTCTTCAATGAACGGCCAGAGATGAACGTTGTTGCCGTGAATGTTCGACGCCCAGGCAATGATGTAGCGCGAATGGGCAAACTGCTCGGGCTCGGTGCCCATCTTGATGCCAATCACCGACTGCAGGCCCACTTCGCCGGCATCGGAGCAGATCGTGCGCTCGAGTTGCGAAGCGCCAAGCCGGTGAAAGAATCGGCGGTCCATGGACGCGCCGTTGAGCGCCCCCAGCGTGCCGCCGTAAGAGTAAGGAAGAATCGCCTCCGGTCCGAATTCGTGGGCGATGCGCTGAAAGCGCCGACTAATTTCGTCGAGCGCCTCATCCCAGGAGATGCGGTCAAAAACCTCGCGGACGGGTGCGCCCGCGCCACGCGGACCTTTCGGTTTCACCCGCCGCATCGGATACAACACGCGATCCGGCGAATAAACCCGGTCGAGATACTTGGCGACTTTCGCGCAAAGAAATCCGCGCGTAACCGGATGCTCGGGGTCGCCTTGAATCTTGGTAGCGCGCCCATCTTCGATAGTGATCAGAACGCCGCAAGCGTCAGGGCAGTCGTGCGGACAGGCGGCGTGGACGACGCGCTTCATGCTTGGATTATAAGGGGAAGACGGTTACCAGCACTGAGGATTTTCCCAGGCAACCGACGATTAACAGTCGCCCTACTTAAACTCCAACACTTCCTTTTCTTTCGCCTTGCTCATCTCTTCCATCTTCTTAATTTCATCGTCGGTGAGCTTCTGGATTTCATCCAGCGCGCGCTTCTCGTCGTCCTCGGCAATCTTTTTATCTTTCATTGTCTTCTTGATGGCATCATTGCCGTCGCGCCGGACGTTGCGTATGGCCGTGCGATGCTCTTCGAGAATCCGGTGCAGATGCTTCACCATATCCTTGCGCCGCTCTTCAGTGAGCGCAGGCACCGGCACGCGCACCAACTTACCATCATTCATCGGGTTGAGACCCAGGTCGCCGCTGCGGATGGCTTTTTCGATCGCTCCCAGTTGCGATGTATCGAAGGGCTGCACGGTGATCATCTGCGGCTCAGGCGCGTGAATTTGGGCAATCTGGTTGAGCGGCATCTGCGTTCCGTAGTAGTCGACCGAAACCGTATCGAGCATGTGAATGTTCGCGCGCCCGGTGCGCGTGGCCGCCATCTCGCGGCGAAAGTCTTCGACCGCCTTATCCATGCGGGTCTTAAGTTGGGCAAAGACTTCTTTCAAGGCAGGATGAGCCATAGCTCGGGGCTCCTAGGATGCGTGAGAATCAAAACGGTAGATTATAGCAAGGCAGGTCAGAGGTGAGAGGTGAGATTGCAGAAGGAAACCATTTCGATATCCGTTTGGTTGTCACCTCTGCAATCTGCCCTCTTACCTCTGACCTGAACTACGCACTCACCAACGAGCCGATCTTCTCGCCCAGCACTACGCGCCGAATATTCCCGTGCTGATTCAGATTGAAAACGATGATGGGCAGATTGTTGTCTTTGCACAACGAAATCGCGGTCGAATCCATCACCTTGAGGCCCTGCTTCAGCACGTCCATGTAGGTGAGGGTGTCAAACTTCTTGGCATCCGGCACTTTCATCGGGTCGGCGTCGTAGATCCCGTCCACCTTGGTGGCTTTGAGGATGGCGTCGGCCTTGATCTCCATGGCGCGCAACGACGCGGCCGTGTCGGTCGAGAAATAAGGATTGCCGGTGCCGCCGGCAAAGATAACCACGCGGCCTTTTTCAAGATGGCGAATGGCGCGGCGGCGGATGAAGGGCTCGGCCACTTGATTCATCTCAATCGCGGTCTGCACTCGGGTATAGACGTGCTGCTTTTCGAGAGCGTCCTGCAGCGCCAGCGCGTTGATCACAGTGGCCAGCATACCCATGTGGTCGGCGGAGACGCGATCCATGTTTCTGGCCTGGTCGGCAACTCCGCGGAAAAAATTCCCGCCGCCGACGACGATTGCCATCTGAATGCCGAGATTCTGCACTTCGGCCAGTTCCGCCGCCACTTCATGGATGCGTGTGGTATCGACGCCAAATCCCTGCGTGGCCGCCAGGGCCTCGCCCGAGATTTTCAGCAGGATGCGTTTGAAGATTGGCTCCGGCATGAAAAAGCAGGTCCTTCGCTTCGCTCAGGATGACAATCGGCTACAGGGAGAGCATAAATCAAAAGGGGCGCCGCAGCGCCCCTGAATTATTCGCCGGTTACTTAGCAACCGGAGCGGCCGCCTCGTCACCATCGTCCGGCTTGGTACCGGTGAAGGCCACGGTCGCGTTGACATCGCCCACCTTAAACCGGGCAAACCGGCGCACTGCAATGTTCTCGCCGAGCTTGCCGATCTTGGCCGCAATCAGCTGCGAGATGTTGATGGTCTGGTCCTTGATGAAGGGCTGCTCGAGCAGGCAAACCTCTTCGTAATACTTTTCCATCATGCCAGTGACCATTTTTTCCGCGATGTTTGCCGGCTTGCCGCTAGCGATAGCCTTCGCGAGATAAATGTCCTTCTCGCGAGCGTAGTCTTCCGCCGTGACGTCTTCTTTGCGGACAAACTTAGGATCGCTCGCCGCGATGTGCATGGCGATGTCGTGCACCAGCTCTTTGAAGTCTTCGGTGCGCGCCACGAAATCGCTTTCGCAGTTGACCTCGACCAGCACGCCAATCTTGCCGCCGGCGTGGATGTAGTAGCCCACCGATCCTTCGCTGGTCACACGCGTCGCCTTCTTGGCCGCAACCGACACGCCTTTTTTACGCAGCAACACGATCGCATCCTCCAGGATGCCCTTAGCTTCGGTCAAAGCGGTCTTGCAATCCATCATCGGCGCTCCGGTTTTTTCGCGGAGCTCTTTCACTTGCGCAGCAGAAATATTTGCCATAGTCGTGCTCATAGGTACCTCAGAATCCAGATTTCAAAATATCGAGCTTTCAGAGTTTCGAGCAGGATCAATCGGAGGGCCAATCTCGGGGACCAATCAAGGTTGCAACCCTGAAACTTTGCAACCTTGAAACCTTGAAGCCTGCAATTTACTAGAACCGCCGCGTTTCAGCCTGCAGTTCGTCAACATCTTCCGTGGCGGCTGAAGGACGCTTGCGCGTGCCTTTGCCGAGCACGTCTTCCATGCGTATCTCTTCTCCGGTGCCGTCGACCGCAGCAGGAACTGCTTCACCGTCCGCCGCAACTGCAGCGAACAGTTCTTCCGATTCCGGAGCTGCGGCCTCAACGGCGACTTCTGGCTCGGCCGCCGCCTGAATATCGGCCATCTGCTTGTCATCGCGCGCGTGCACGCCCTCGGCAATCGATTCGGAAATCTTCGAGGTAAACAGCCGGATCGCCCGCAGCGCGTCGTCATTGCCAGGAATCACGTAATCCACTTCGCTCGGATCGCAGTTCGTGTCGACCACAGCGACGACGGGGATGCCAAGCTTGCGCGATTCGCGCACCGCAATCTGCTCCTTATTCGAATCGATGACAAAAATCGCATCGGGCAGCCGCGTCATGTTTTTGATGCCGGCGAGATTGGCTTGCAAATGCTTGCGTTCGCGCTCCAGCTTGATCACTTCTTTTTTCGGCAGCAGGTCGTAACGGCCATCCGTGGCCATTTCATCGAGCTCTTTGAGCCGTTTGACGGATTTCTGCACCGTGACCCAATTGGTCAGCAGTCCGCCCAGCCAGCGCTGGTTCACATAGAACATCGAGCAGCGCTGCGCCTCTTCGGCAATGGCATCCTGCGCCTGGCGCTTGGTGCCCACGAAGAGGATGATGCGGCCGTCGGCGGCCAGATCCTGCACAAACTTCGACGCCTCTTTGAACATCTTCAGGGTCTTCTGCAGATCGATAATGTAGATCCCATTGCGCTCGCCAAAGATGAATTCCTTCATCTTCGGGTTCCACCGCTTCGTCTGGTGCCCGAAGTGAACGCCCGCTTCGAGCAACTCCTTCATCGTGATGTTCGCCAATCAACCTCCTCAGTTGGTCTGCATCCGGATGCTGAAAAGATCCGGATTACCATTCCCTTCCACCCCATCTCAGGGGAGGTGGGGGGATGAATTGAACTCCTAAAACAGCTGTCAGCCATCAGCTAAAACCTGAACCTTTACCGCTTACTAAACTGGAAGCGCTTCCTCGCGCCCTTCTGCCCATACTTCTTGCGCTCTTTGGCTCTCGGATCACGCGTTACCATGCCCTCGGCCTTGAGTTTCCCGCGCAGCTCCGCATTGAACAGCATCAGCGCGCGGGTGATGCCGAGACGCACCGCATCGGCTTGTCCTGCAACTCCGCCGCCACACACGTTCGCCAAAACGTTGAACGTGGCTCCAGTATCGGTCGAGACCAGCGCCCGCTTCGCCGCGATACGCTGCGACGGCGTCACAAAGTATTCATCGAACGACTTGCCATTGACCTTGAGCTCGCCGCTGCCCGGCCGAAGAAAAACACGCGCAATCGCCGTCTTGCGCCGCCCAGTTCCGTAGTATTGAACAATTTCTGCCATTGTTAGCTTCGAGCCGCGAGCTTCGAGCTTCGAGCAACCATGTGCGCGAAGAATGAAGTTTCTGGCCTGATCAACCTTTCCAAAAAATCTAAAATTCTATTGCTTGCTCGGAGCCCGTGGCTCGAAGCGATTCCTCACGCAAACACCTTAGCTTCCGGCTTCTGCGCCTCATGTGGATGCTTATCGCCGCGGTAAACCTTCAGCTTGGTAAACATCTGCTTGCCCAGTTTGTTCTTCGGCAGCATGCGCGAAATCGCATCTTCAATGATCAGCTCCGGCTTCCGCACCAGGCGCTTCTTCATTTCTTCCGAGCGCAGCCCGCCGGGATACCCGGTGTAGCGGTGATACATCTTCTGATCAGCCTTCATGCCGGTAATCTTGATCTTCTCGGCATTGATAATAACGACGTGATCGCCAGTATCGATAAACGGCGTATACTTCGGATTCTCTTTGCCCATCAAAATGCGGGCGACGCGCGAGGCGAGGCGGCCAAGCGCCTGTCCGCTCGCATCCACCACAAACCATTTACGCGCAATATCTCCCTCTTTGGGGAAATAAGTTGCCATTGGAAATCTCCCAGAATTAAAAGAACGTTATTACGACGAAGACCGCTGATTGCCCTAAAATAACTGCCCTAAAACCTGATTGCCGTAACTGTGATATCCACGCAGAACGCGCGCTAGGTGTTCCAGGCGGGCAGCCGCAGGACTTCCAAAGAGATATCAGGATAGCCCAGCCGCAACACCCTTGTCAACGGCTTGTGCTCGCAAGTCCTGTCCCTATAGGACAATACCCGCAAATTTCAGAATTGGGGCTACGTCCTAATTATACGCTCCACAATGCCTAGGACATACCCTGGACGTGCTTCTACCGTGCAATTGCAGAATCGCCCCTGGTTCCACGTGCAAGTCGCTGGCTACCTAAAAGGCTCGTTAGCCACGGTGATCCATGAGTCGTTCACCGCCAACCGGCTCAAAGTCAAATTTCTCGCGTTGGCAGAATCA
This sequence comes from uncultured Acidobacteriaceae bacterium, assembly GCA_963822025.1. GTDB lineage: Bacteria > Acidobacteriota > Terriglobia > Terriglobales > Acidobacteriaceae > Acidiflorens. The sequence continues at coordinate 1,304,905 of CAWGFW010000008.1, forward strand.
GGACCTAGTGGAGTCGGCCATAGCGGGCATCGAGCGCTAGATTTAGTTCGAGGACGTTGACTCGGGGCTCGCCCAGGAATCCCCATTGGCGATTCTCGGAGTTCGCTTGGACTAGTTGCGCTACTTCGAACTCGGGGATTTTGCGTTCGGAGGCTACGCGGCGGATTTGGAATTCTGCGGCGGCTGGGGAGATGTTGGGATCTAGGCCGGAGGCGGAGGTGGTTACTAGATCGACGGGGATGGGAGTGCCGGGATTTTCGGCTTGCAGTTTAGCGACGTCTCCGTTGACGCGAGCGATCAACTGGGCGTTAGTGGGGCCGAGGTTGGAACCGCTGGATGCGCTGGCATCGTAACCGGCGGCGCCGGCTGCGGAAGGGCGGGAATGGAAGTAGCCCGGTCCGGAAAAGGGCTGGCCGATCAGTCGCGAGCCGACTACGGTTCCATCTTTTGTTTTGATCAGTTCGCCGTTTGCCTGCTGAGGAAAGAATATCTGGGCTAGTCCGGTGATGAGCAGTGGATAGAGAATCCCCAGGAGGACGGTGGTTGCGATGGTCATTAGGACAGCGGTGATGAGATTTTTCTTCATGATGTTTCCTATATCAGTTTGACGCCGGTGATGAACATGTCGATCAGCTTGATGCCGATGAAGGGGACGACCAGGCCGCCAAATCCGTAGACGAGGAGGTTGCGGCGGAGCAGGGATTCGGCGCTCATGGCTTTGTAGGCGACTCCGCGCAGCGCCAGGGGAATGAGGGCGACGATAATGAGCGCGTTGAAGATGACGGCTGAAAGCACCGCCGATTGCGGCGTTTGAAGGTGCATGATGTTAAGCGCGCTCAGGACGGGGAAGGTTCCGGCAAACATGGCGGGGATGATGGCGAAATATTTGGCAACGTCGTTGGCGATGGAGAAGGTGGTGAGGGCGCCGCGCGTCATCAGTAATTGTTTGCCGATGGCTACGACTTCGATGAGCTTGGTGGGATTCGAATCGAGGTCGACCATGTTGCCCGCTTCTTTGGCGGCTTGCGTGCCGGTGTTCATGGCCACGCCTACGTCGGCTTGAGCCAGCGCCGGAGCGTCGTTGGTGCCGTCTCCGGTCATGGCTACTAGCTTGCCTTCGCCTTGCTCGCGGCGAATCAGATCCATTTTGTCTTTGGGAGTTGCTTCGGCCAGAAAATCGTCGACTCCGGCTTCGCGCGCAATGGCGGCGGCGGTCAGGGGATTGTCGCCGGTAATCATGACGGTCTTGATGCCCATGGCGCGGAGTTGATTGAAGCGCTCGCGCATGCCGCCTTTGACGATGTCTTTGAGGTAGATGACGCCGAGGGCACGCTGATTTTCGGCGACTACTAAGGGCGTTCCTCCGGAGCGCGCGATCTGCTCGACGCTGGCCTGGATTTCGCGGGGGAGCGAAGTATCGAACTGGCGGAGATATTTGACGATGGCGTCGACGGAGCCTTTGCGAATTTCGCGGCCATCGAGATTGACTCCGGACATGCGGGTTTGCGCGGTGAAGGGGACGAAGACGGCTTCGTGGGCGGAGAGTTCGCGGCCTCGCAGGTTGTATTTTTCTTTGGCGAGGACGACGATGGAGCGGCCTTCGGGAGTTTCGTCGGCGAGGGAGGAGAGTTGGGCGGCGTCGGCCATTTCGGCGTCGGTGATGCCGGGAGCGGCGATGAATTCGGCGGCCTGGCGATTGCCCAGGGTGATGGTGCCGGTTTTGTCCAGGAGCAAGGTGTTAACGTCTCCAGCAGCTTCGACGGCTCGGCCGGACATGGCTAGGACGTTGTGTTGGACCAGACGATCCATGCCCGCGATGCCGATGGCGGAGAGCAGGCCACCGATGGTGGTCGGGATTAGACAGACTAGCAGGGAGACCAGGACGAAGACTGTTTGCGGCGATCCGGAGTAGATGGCGAAGGGCTGGAGGGTGACGACGGCGAGCAGAAAGATGATGGTTAGGCCCGCGAGCAAAATGTTGAGCGCGATTTCGTTGGGAGTCTTTTGGCGCTCGGCTCCTTCGACCAGGGCGATCATGCGATCGAGGAAAGTTTCGCCGGGGTTGGAAGTGATGCGGACTTTGATGAAATCGGAGAGCACGCGGGTGCCACCGGTGACGGCGGAGCGATCGCCTCCGGCTTCGCGGATGACGGGAGCGGATTCGCCGGTGATTGCGGACTCGTCGACGGAGGCGACACCTTCGATGATTTCGCCATCGCCGGGAACAAATTCGCTGGCGGCGACCATCACGATGTCGCCGGAGCGCAGGTTGGAGCTGGGGACAGTCTCCGTCTTGCCATTCGGAAGCAGGCGATTGGCTACGGTTTCGGAGCGCGCTTTGCGCAGGGTGTCAGCTTGCGCTTTGCCGCGGCCTTCGGCCATGGCTTCGGCGAAGTTGGCGAAGAGCACGGTGAACCAGAGCCAGAGGGTGATCTGGAGATTGAATGCGAAGCTCTGTTTCTCGCGGAGCAGAAGTAGGGTGGTGACCACGCTGCCGACCTCGACCACGAACATGACGGGATTCTTCATCATGGTGCGAGGGTCGAGTTTGACGAGGGCATCGACGAGCGCGCGCCGGATAATTTTTGCGTCCCACAAGCTCTTGCTTTTTTTCTCTGCCATGTTTTTCTTCAGACGCTTTGCGTCAAAAATTTCTGCTTAGAAAGTTTTTCCTGCCATCATCAGCAGGTGTTCGAGTACGGGCCCCAGACTGAGGGCGGGGAAAAATGTGAGCGCTCCGACGATCACGATCACGGACACCAGCAGAAGAGAGAACAGAGGAGTGGTGACCGGGAACGTGCCGGCGGACTCGGGGACCGCTTTCTTCTTGGCCAGGTTGCCGGCGATGGCCAGCATGGGGATGATCATGAAGAAACGGCCGACGAGCATCGTTATCGCACCCGCAGTGTTGTACCAAAGGGTGTTGCCGTTTATGCCGCCGAACGCGGAACCATTATTCCCTGCCGACGACGTAAACAAGTAAAGGATTTGGGTCAGCCCGTGTGGCCCCGCATTGCTGATGCTCGATGTACCAAATCCCGCGACCGATGAAATGCCGGTGAGCACAAGAATGATGAGCGGGAAAACCAGCGTGACCAGCATCGCCATCTTCACGTCGTAGGCTTCAATTTTCTTGCCCAGATATTCCGGTGTTCGCCCGACCATAAGCCCGGCAATGAACACGGCCAACACCACATAAATCAGGATGCCGTAAAGGCCTGCGCCCACTCCTCCAAAAACGGTCTCGCTGAGCATGATGTTGACAAGCGGCACCATTCCGCCGAGCGGAGTGAAGGAATCGTGTTGGCCGTTGATGGCGCCGCAGCTCGCATCGGTGGTGACAGTGGCGAAGAGGGCGGAATTGGCGATGCCAAAGCGGACTTCCTTGCCTTCCATGTTGCCGCCGGGTTGTTGCGCCGTTGCGTGGTAGTCAACTCCGTGCAGCAGAGGGTTGCCTCGTGACTCGGCCCAGTAAGCCGTCGTAACACCGCATAAGAACAAAACCGCCATTGCCGCCCAGACCGCCCAGCCGTGACGCGGCGACCCGGTCATTCGGCCCAGCGTGTAAGTAAGGCCAGCCGGGATCGCGAAGATGGACAGCATCTGCAGTAAGTTACTAAGTGGCGTTGGATTCTCGAAAGGATGAGAGCTATTGGCGTTGAAAAATCCGCCGCCGTTTGTGCCCAGCATCTTGATCGCTTCCTGAGAAGCAACCGGGCCTTGCGCTATGGTCTGATCGGTGACGGTGTCCATCACCGGCTTGCCGTCTTGGCCGACCATGGGCTTGCCGTCGGTGCCGGTCTTCTGGACCTGTTGCGATTCGACTAGCTTGGCGGTGTCGTAGGGGCGGAAATTCTGGACTACTCCTTGGGAGACTAGGAGCAGAGCGTAGACGATGCAGGCGGGGAGCAGGACCCAAAGCGTGCAGCGGGTCATATCGACCCAGAAATTGCCGATGGTGTCTTTTTCTTTGCGCGAGATGCCCCGAACGAATGCGATGGCGAGCGCGATGCCGACGGCTGCCGAGGCGAAGTTGTGATAGGCGAGGCCAGCCATTTGCGTGAAGTAGCTCATGGTGGATTCGCCGGAATAATTCTGCCAATTGGTGTTAGTGGTGAAGGACGCGGCGGTGTTAAAAGCCAGCGTCTGAGCGACCGCCCCGAACTTTTGCGGATTCAACGGCAGCCATTGCTGCACCCGCTCGATCAGATAAAGCAGCAGCATGGTGGCGCCGCTGAACAGCAGCATGGCGAAGGCGTATTCTGTCCAGCGCATCTCGTGCTCTTCATCGACGCCAGTGAGGCGATAGAGCAAGCGCTCTACCGGGCGCAGGACGGGGTCGAGAAAAGTGCGCTCACGGTTGAACACTTTTGCCATGAACACGCCGAGCGGCTTGGTAATCGCCAGAATCAGAGCTAAAAATACGAAGATCTGGATCCAGCCATTGGTTGTCATTTCAGAATTTCTCCGGTCTCAGCAAGGCATAGAGCAGGTAGACCATCAACCCGGCACTTATCAGCAGCATGATGATCGATTCAGCATTCATATTGATTTGTCCCAGTTGGTTTGGCTCAGGCAAATTGGCCTCAGCGAATGCGATCGCAGAACTTTACGTAAGCGAGCGAGAGTGCGAAGAAAGCTATGGTTGCTACGACAAAGATCACATCTTGCATGCTGGATCTCCTCCGCTCAGGGGTATGCAAGGCGTTAGCAAGGAATCATGCCGATGCGAACCGCGAGGCGGCTTGCGTGACCGTTTTATTACATTCGGGAGCCCGTAAAAACGGGGTAAGGAGTTCGTAAGGAAGTCATAAAGACAAAAGAGGAGCCATGGTTGGGAGAATTTCAGAAACGCCCAAAAATCAAAGCTCCGTTTACTTGCCGGGGGCTGGACGGTAGCGCATGCGCGATTGGATAAGTTCTTTCACGTCCAACTGTCCGTCATGGTTCGTATCCAGTCGATCGAACTCCGCTGCCATGAATTTCATCCATTCTTCTCTGGAGACCTTGCCGCTCTTATCGGTGTCCATGAGGAGCAGTAGTCTCTTCGCCGCGTCGGTGGCCTCGGCCAGTTTCTTATCTTGCTCTGCTTTTTCGGCGGCTGAAGTGGGAGCAACTACGCCGGTTGATTTCTCGGGTTGGGTGGGAGCGGCAAGCCCTGTAGTGGCAGCCAACAGCGCTGCTAAGAAAATGGTGAGAACGGTTTCCCCAGACCTAAGCATTTGTCACCTCGGTTTCAAGTCGCCCTGGTAGGTGAGTGCGAGCGAGCTGCCCACCGGGCAGCTCGCGGTCAACACCAGAACTAGAACTTGACCATAACGTCGATGTCGATGAGATTTTCAGCCCGGCGCAGATCGGGTTGCCATAGACTGCTGCCTTGCGATGTGCAAGCGGTTTGCGCGAGGGCCAAGTTCGCGGCCATTGACAGCGCCGAGTTATCTCCAAAGCCGGTGTTGCCTCCGTTCATACAAGCGTAGAACTGGGGAAACCCGTTATTGGTGTAGGGCACTCCACCGGAACCTGGCGGTGTAACTCCTCCTTTACCCGACCAATAGGGCACACTGGCGTGTCGGAAGTCGTATTCCCAGCGGAAGGTAAGCCATTGCTTGGGCATGTAATCGTAGGTGAGCGACGTATCCCAAGCCTTGAAAGTATCGCCGGGATTGCCCGTGAAATACGGTGCGTTGATTGCTGCGGAAGAGGCGGTCTCGCCGTTGATGGGCGGCAGTAGAACAAGATAGCGTCCGGGATTGTTGATCATGCCGCCGCCGATAGTCAGTCCGTGCAGATCCTTCTTGAACCACATGCGGTTGTAAACCATCCACCCGACGAAGCTTTGCTTGGGATCGATTCCACCTTGCGGGAAATTGGCGCTCGGCGCCGCGAGCGCGTCCCTCTTGTCGCCATGGCAGGCCACGCCCGCTAAGGTCGCGGTGCTGGGTCCGAATTCGCAGCCCAGATCGCCAGTGAACGAGAAGGCCATCTTGTCGAGGAACCTTTCGGCATGGTCATAATATTTGATCTCGATGCTGTCGTCGGTGTGGATGCGGCCCCGATTTGGTATGTACAGATCATCGTGGCCCAGGCCGTAATTGTTGGAGATGATGTTCATCCAGGGGCGCGGAGTCCACTTGATCTGTCCGCCCAGCCCCTTGCGCGAATTGGATGAACCGTAGGACTGCCATCCGTTAATGATCCAGGGTTCGATTTTCAGGTGCGGTGTGGGGAAGATCTGTATGCGAACGCCCTGGAAAAACCATGGCGTATTCGAGGAGACGTAGGACGGCTGGTAGGCCCAGTTGTCGAAGTTGTAGTAGCTGAAAAGGCCTATGTAAGACATGAAAATGCCGGCGTCGATGTTGATTCCGTTTAGCGCGTTGATGTGATAGCCGCCGTAGGCTTCGGCGAGGTAACGGTCGGCGTCGTCGATATTCCACTGGCCTTTGGCGTAGCTGGGGTCGTTGCGGATGGTCGCAGTGGAATACATTCCGAACTGAGTCATCAGGCGGGCACGGACATTGTCGTAATGGAAATCGCCGCCGACGCCCAGTTGCTCCAGTTGGATTTCGTTAGAGCGGAAGAGTTCGCTCGACCCGCCCATGGAGTTGTCGATTGGTTTGTTGAAGCTATAGCTGTAGGTGACATCGGCGCGGATTTCGGGAGTGAAGAATTTTGAGTCGAACGCGGTATCTTTGTTGCGCGGGTTGCCGTTGAGCCAGGTCCAATCCCAGTCCGAGAAGGGCGCGATTTTTTCGGGTTTCGCAAGCGCGGCGGAGGTATCGGTTGACGGTTGCGCCGCCATGGCCTGCGCGGGCAGGGCTGCCAGGGCGCTTGTTGGTGGGACGGGTGAGACCTCTACCATTCTTGCGGGAGCTACGGCCATTAATGGCGTATCGGGGGCGGGCGCGCGGCTTTTCAATTCCGCCTCGAGGAATTCGATGCGCGCTTTCATGGCGGCCAGCTCTTTGGCGATATCGGCGGTGCTCGTGGGATCTGTGGCGGCGGGGCGAGCGGTGGAGACATCGGGAGATGCGCCGGGCGATGCGGCTGCCGGTGTGCCGGGCACGGCGGCAGGTTCATGCAGCGCCGCTACCTTTGCGGGCGCGTCGGGTAGCGCGGGAGTTTGCGCGTAAGAGCGAGAAGTGCTGCCGAGCGCAAGACTCAAGATAAGCGCCGAAGGGAAAGTTAAAATGGCGGTGGTTTTGCGCACGATAGCTGCTGTAATTTTCAAGTTTGCGTCCTTTCCGGTCCGGTGGAGGGCCGGGTTCTTTCAATGATGGTTTCAGCGTTGAGTCAATGGATAAACCGCTTTTGTCGGCTGAATCACCATCACATCCGAAAAGGCATAAGGGCCGCCTAAAAAATTCATAAAGAGCACATAAAGACGCGACGATGGTTACGGCGGCTGCGGAGGCGCCAAGCGGATGACTAAGACTCCCAATGTGGCGAGAAGAACAGACGGTGCGGCGTGAAGAAATTGAGAATCTCGATTTATTTCTGTCGAATGGAAATCCCTGCGACCTGATTCAGGTGTATCACAGAGACGTTGAGTATCAGGAACCCCCGTTGTCATTTCACGGAGCGGGAAATGGCTTTGAGAATGTCAGCGCGCAAAGTGGTCCGCTCTTTACGCGGAATTTCTCGGCGCGCGGACTGGCTGGCGGGGATTTTAATAATGATGGCGGCGTCGACATACTCGTTTCCTTGAACGGCGGCGTTCCGCTTCTTTTGCGTAACAATGTGGGAAAGCTGAATCACTGGGTAGGTTTGACGTTAGTCGGCACTAAGTTGAATCGCGATGCAGCGGGCGCGCGAGTTACTTACCAGGTGGGTCGTCTTAAGCGAAGCAGGATGAAGACCGGCGGCGGAAGCTTTCTATGATCGCACGATCCGCGATTGGTGCTCCGCCTCGTCCAGAGAACAAAGATTGATCTGCTCGAAATTAGGTGGCCCCGAACCGAGCAATGTGACCGAGCGTTTCACCGATCTTCCCATTGATCGATACATTACGATTGTCGAGGGCCAGGGCAAGTGGAAGTAACAGCGGGCTTACGGTAAAAGCTCATTCCAGTGGAAGACCAACGTAATTTTCTGCCAGCGCCTGAGCCGCCGCTCGCGAACTGGTCACATAGTCGAGTTCGGCGAGTTGGCGGCGTTGATCGAAAGGATTTTCATCCGGGAAGCGATGCAGCATGGAAGTCATCCACCAGGAGAAGCGCTGCACCTTCCAGACCCGGCGCAGGCAGACCTCGGAATAATTATCGAGCAGGTCGCGACTTCCCGTGGCATAAAAATGTTTGAGAGCGCGGGCGAGAATGCGTACATCGGCGACCGCGAGATTCAATCCTTTAGCGCCCGTCGGCGGCACAATGTGGGCGGAGTCTCCCGCCAGAAAGAGCCGGCCGCATTGCATGGGTTCGACCACGAAGCTTCGCATCCCGGTGACGCCTTTCTGCAGAATCTGCCCTTCGGTGAGTTTCCATCCATCCGACGCGAGACGGGTCTGAAGTTCCTGCCAGATCTTCTCGTTGCTCCAGAGATCAATGTTTTCATGGGGGCTGCATTGCAGGTATAAGCGGCTGATGTGTGGCGAGCGCATGCTGAGCAGCGCGAAGCCGCGATCGTGGTAGGTATAGATCAATTCATCGGAAGACGGAGGCGCGTCGGCGAGAATGCCAAGCCAACCGAAAGGATATTCGCGCTCGTAATGGGTGAGCACCCCGGGCGGAATGCTGGGCCGGCAGATGCCGTGAAAGCCGTCGCAGCCGGCAATGAAGTCGCAGGATAATTCGTGCGCTTCGCCATCTTTGTCGTATCGGATGGTCGGTCTGTCGCGGTCGAAGTCATGCACGCTGACGTTTTCTACCTCAAAGAGAACCTGGCCTCCGGCCGCGACGCGCGCGTTGTTCAGGTCCTTGAGAACTTCGTGTTGCGCGTAGATGGTGATTCCTTTGCCGGCGGTAAGATCCTGAAAATCGATGCGGTGACCGCGCCCTCGGAAGCGCAGCTCGATTCCGTAGTGGACCAAGCCTTCGGCTCGGAGACGCGCTCCGAGGCCCATTTCGGTGAGCAGGTCAACCGTTCCTTGCTCGAGCACTCCGGCGCGGACGCGTTGCTCGGAATATTGCCGGCTGCGATTCTCCACGACGACGGACTCGATTCCCTGGAGATATAAAAGATGAGAGAGCGCAAGACCGGCTGGTCCTGCGCCGACGATTCCGACCTGTGTGCGCTGTGAAGTGGGCACTGGCCCCGGCACCCTGGGAGTAGTGACGCCTGTTGACTCCAGCTATTTTACCTTTCGCCATTTTAGAGCATGGTTCTCGACAGCGCATTGAAGACTTCGAGGTCCGGCCGCGACTTTGTTTGCTCGCGGTTAGCGAAGATGAAGCAGTGGCTGGTTCGAAGTTTCTACCCTCAATCTTGCCGATCGGTTCCGAGCGGGAGGGTGCAGAACGTGCCACCGCTCCTTCTAAAGGCTGGGGTGGAACTGCCGATGTACCTTCTGTCAGTCAGAAAACGGCGGAAGGTGGCGGGGCACGACCACGCAACCCGCGGAGTGAACCGATGGATAAGATACGAGCTCTCATTGTGGATGACTCCTCGGTGATGCGCAAAATAGTAGAACGCTCGCTGCGTCAGGCGGGAATCGAACTGGAAAAGGTCACGGAAGCTGGAAACGGAGCTGAAGCCTTAGCCTCGTTGCACGACAACCCTGTTGACCTGATTTTGTGCGACATCAACATGCCGGTCATGGACGGGTTGGAATTTGTTCGCGAGGTGGCAAAGCTGGATAGCGCGAAGGGCGTTCCGATCGTAATGATCACTACCGAGGGCAGTGAGTCACATGTGGTACAGGCGCTCTCTGCCGGGGCGCGCGGCTACATCCGCAAGCCCTTTACTCCCGATCAGGTGAAAGAGCACGTGTTACCCGTGCTGGTGAAGAAATCATGAGCACAGATACTTCGTTCGCTGCCCGGTCTCACGAGGAGAACTGGCTTCCTGTACTCGAACTGGCGGTCGAGGAAGTCTTCGAAATCATGTTGGGATGCCGGGTGAAGCCGGTAGCGCAAGCCGAGCATCCACCCAATGCTGAATTCACCGCTATGATCGGCCTGGCCGGGGCGTTGTGCGGAATTCTGACTGTGTGCTGCAGCGCGAAGACCGCGGGCCAGATTGCCACCAAGATGTTAGGCGATGCCGCCACCTCAGAGAGCGAGGTCAGCGACGCGCTCGGGGAGGTCTGCAACATGATCGCCGGCAACTTCAAGAACAAGCTGGCTGGCACCGACGAACGCTGCATGTTGAGCGTTCCTACGGTTATCAGCGGCGAAGAATATAACCTGCGCTCGATGGCTGATGGAAAATCTGTGGAAACGGTTATGCTTTTCGAGAGCGCGCCCGTGACGGTGCGGCTGCAATTGCAAAGCTGAGATGAACCACGCTCAGTGGGTCATAAAGGGATGGCAAATATATGCGCCAGATTGTCACGCCGGAAAACTTCCCAGTCACTCCGACTTGGGCGCAATCAACAGGCCTCTACAGCTTAGTGGCGAAGAAGCCATGACCGGCCATGCGACAGCCGCCAAACCGTCGCACCAGGAGAACTGGCTGCCGACGCTCGTAACCGCAACGCAAGAGGTTTTCGAGATCGTACTGGGCTGCAAAGTGAAACTGGTGGAGCCATCCAGCGAACTTATGAAGGGCGGGTTTACCGCTATAGTCGGCCTCGCCGGAGCGCTCTGCGGCGTGGTTACCGTTTGTTGCGCCGCCGTGACCGCAGAGCAGATGGCAAAGGGAATGCTGGGCGATGCCACGGTCTCGCAAAGACAGGTAGTCGATGCCCTCGGTGAAATGTGCAACATGATCGCCGGCAACTTCAAGAACAAGCTCGCCGGCACCGATGAGCGCTGCATGTTGAGCGTGCCGACAGTGATCAGCGGAGGGCAGTACAGTTTGCATTCGCTCGCCGATGGGCAATCCGTAGAAAGTGTTCTGCTCTACGAAGAAGCGCGGGTGACGGTGCGTCTGCAACTGCAAGGATAAACAGGGCAGGAGGGCAGGAACTGGGAAAAGCAGAGCCGGGAAAAGGTAGCACTAGAAAAAGCCAGGTGGCAAGTGACAGGAAAGACAAGAGCCAGGAAAAACAAGGGTGGCTTTTGCGATTGTTTTGCTTTTCCTATGACCCGTTTTTGCTTTTTCTGTCACCGTCACCTTGCTTTTGTTTTTTGCCGTCTTTTCTTTTCCTCCCCTTCCTTCCCTGCCCTCCCGTCTTTTTTGCCGGGCAGAATTTTCCCCTTCGCCTACGCTAAGACACTTCCCATATTCATGGGGACACCTCCTGCTCTCAACTAGCTCATAACAGTAGGGTCGATTAAAACGCTGCCATCTCCACGGTGGCTACTGGCTTGCATTGTCTGAATTAACAGGAGCCAACGTGGATAGCGGATTTTACGCAGCGTGCGCGGGGTTGCGATCGCAGAGCGAGGCGCTCGAGGTGTCGGGTCACAATCTTGCCAACCTGAATACCGCCGGCTTTCGCGGCGAGCAGACTACGTTTCAGTCGCTGGTTGCTGCATCCCGGCCCACGGTTCCGAATGTGCTCAATCTTGCGACCAACAATTTTGGCGTGCTCGAAGGGACGCACCTCGATCTGACCGCAGGCAACCTGGAGAAGACAGGTAATCCGCTGGATGTGGCCATCGAAGGTTCCGGATTTTTTGCCATTCAGACGGCGCGGGGCACGCGTTACACGCGCAATGGAAGCTTTCAGGTATCAAGCGCGGGTCAACTGGTGACGCAGGCGGGCGATCTGGTCCTCAGCAACTTCAAGCTGAAAGAGAAGGGCGCGATCAGTGTTCCCGCGGGCGTGGTTTCGATCGCGCCCGATGGCACGCTGTCGGTGAATGGAGCGGTCGCAGGCAATATCCAACTGGTCGATTTCGCCCCCGGAACTCCGCTTACGCCCGAAGGCGGAAGCGTACTGGCCGCGCCTGAAGGCAGCGCGCAACCGACGCAGCAATCGCAACTCAAGCAGGGAGCGCTCGAATCGTCGAACGTCAATCCCATCACTTCGGTCGTGACCCTGATCGGCGTGCAGCGAGAGGCGGAAATGCTGCAGCGCTGCATGTCGCTGTTCGACACGGAATTCAACCATATTGCGAGCACCGATCTGGCCAAGGTTTAGACGAGAAAAGTTTCCGGCAAAAAAAGTTCAGGAGCCCATCATGTTTCGAGCACTCTACACCGCCGCCACCGGCATGCAGGCGCAGCAGACGAATCTGGATACTATCGCCAACAACCTGTCGAACTCGAGCACGGCCGGCTTCCAGAGCCGCCGCATGCAATTTGAAGATCTGATCTATCAGAATCTGGTGATGCCGGGCGCCGCCGCCTCGCAGCAGACGACTGTGGCCGACGGCCTGCAGGTCGGCCTCGGCACGCGCTCGGCCGCCTCCGAGATCATTCAAACCCAAGGCACTCTGGCCGCGACCGGCAATCCGCTCGATCTCGGTATTGAGGGACAGGGATTGTTTCAGGTACTCCTGCCGACCGGACAGACCGCATACACGCGCGGCGGCACCTTTCATGAGGACGCTCAGGGCAATATCGTGACCGCCGACGGCAATCCGCTGCAACCCACCGTCACCATTCCGGCGGGTGCCACTTCGATCACGATTGCGTCCGATGGCACGGTTTCAGTCACGCTCACCGGGCAAACCGCGGCGCAGCAGGTCGGCTCGGTGCAACTGGCGTTGTTTCCGAATCCGGGAGGGCTGAACAGCGTTGGCCAGAATCTTTATCTCGCGACCACGGCGTCGGGCGACCCGGCGATCGGCACGCCCGGCGGGGCGGATGGGTTGGGACAGATCGAGCAGGGCTACCAGGAGCAGTCGAACGTCAGCGTGGTCGACGAATTCATCAACATGATCGTCGCGCAACGCTCTTATGAAGCCAGCTCGCGCGTGGTGCAGGCGGCCGACGAAATGCTGCAGCTGGTAAATAACCTCGGTAAGTAAGTTCGACTGAATAAGTGACGCTCAAGTCACGGCCGCCACAAACGGTGCGACAGCCGGCGTGAAAGCCGGGGAATGAAAAGAAAGAGTAAGTACAATGATTGGACGACTTACTAACTCGTACGTTATTTTGGGAATGGCTCTTATTGCTGGCTTGCTTCCGGCTGGGTTGAGCGCCCAACTGACGGATAGCCCGACGCCGGTGACGCGCGCGGAAGTGTGGCAGGCGGTGGCTGGCGAACTCGGCGTCCGTGGTCTATCGCAACCGCAACTACCGGCGGCCGAGGATCTCGATCTGCCGGCCGCTCCGCCGGCGCGCGCGGGCCGCAAGTTGCAAGTGGCTGCGACATGCTGGGATGAAGGCCGGCAGCGCCTGCAGTTCCGTCTGCAGTGCGCTGCCCCGGACGAGTGCCTGCCGTTCCTGGCATATCTGGATCGCTCGCATCTGCGGAGAGCAGATCTTCGTCAGATTATGGATTTCCACGGCGGGGTTGAGGGCGGCGGCGAAGACGCGGCCTGCCGCGTGGTTGCGGGGCCGCGTGTGTTCGCGCCATCCGGGTCGAAGCTGGCTGCGAAATCAACCTTGCCACCTGTCTCACAGCCGACCATGCGGCCGGGCGATCCGGCGATAGCGGTATTCACGGGCAACGGCATGCGCATGACGGCGAGCGTAACTTGTCTCGATCGCGGCCGCGAAGGAGAAACGGTTCGCGTGCGCGGCCCCGACGGAAACGTTTTTCGGGCGCGAATCTCCGGCCCGGCGACACTGGAGGTTAGTCTGCGCTAACTGAAATAGAGGAGTGGGCATGGTTCAGGCTAAGCCACTCCGAGGCAGGAGTTACTAAGTTAATTGAGCGGCGCGGGCATGAGTGACTGCGGCCGAGTAACTCGAGTAACTAAGGAGATGGTAGTGAAAACCGTACTCTATTGCCTGCTCCTCGTTTTGGCGACGGATGGTTGGCTGCAGGCGTCGAAGAGAAATAGGGAGCAAGATAAGGACAAAGACAGCCTGGCCAAATATCTGGCCCGCTTGCAGATGGCGCAAGCCCCCGCTCCGATGCTTTCTCTGGGCAGCATTTGGGTGGATTCGGGGCGCATGGCATCGCTTAGCGCCGACTACAAGGCGATGGTTGTCGGCGACACGATTGAGATTGTGGTCGCGCAGGGCCTGACTTCTTCGAACGCGAACGCCGTCAATACCGCGCGCACGCTTACAACCAGCGGCGGGATTGATTCAGTGCCGGTACTCGGGACGGGAGCGGCGCAGAGCCTGCTGGGGCTGCATTCGTCGGAAGCTTTGGCGGGGAAAGGCGCGGCTACGACCGCGACCAGCGTGACCACGAATCTCGCGGGCCGCGTGGTCGCGGTGCTCGCGACCGGCAACATGGTGATCGAAGCGCGGCGCGTCATCAACATGAACAACGAGAAGCAGACGATTATTTTGCGCGGGGTGGTGCGGCGCGGCGACATTGGACCGAATAACACGGTTCCCTCGGATGCGGTGGGCGATCTGGAACTTGAGATCAAGGGTAAGGGCGTGATGTCGGACAGCGTGCGGCAACCACACAAAGTGTTGCGCTTCCTTATGCGCCTGTTTGATTTCTAGGAGGGCGTCATTTTTATGAAAGCCGCTATGGCCGCCGGGTTCGTATTCGCGTTTCTGTTCCTTGCGCTTGCTGGAGCGCGCGCGCTGAACGATCCGGTGGCGGTCAAGATCGGAGATCTGACGAGCGTCGAAGGGGTGCGGGAGAATCCGCTGATCGGCTATGGCATGGTGGTCGGGCTGACGCAGACCGGAGACAGCCAGCAGACGGTTTTTACCACGCAGACGCTGGCCAACATCATGCAGCGCATGGGCGCGCAGATTCCCCCGGCGACGGCAGTAGTGAAAAATGTGGCGGCGGTGTTTGTGACCGCGAACCTGCCCGCATTCGCGCGGCCGGGAACACAGGTGGATGTGACTGTGTCTTCCGTCGGCGATGCGAAGAGTCTGGAGGGCGGGCAACTGCTGCTCACTCCGCTTTATGGCGCCGACGGGCAGGTCTATGCGGCGGCCCAGGGACCGCTCACGGTCGGAGGCTTTGCCGCCGGGCGGTCGGGCGCAACCAAGCAGATGAACCATCCGACGACCGGCCGCATACCGGCGGGAGGGCGGGTCGAACGCAGCGTCGTTTTCGATTTCAACCGGCTTAGTCCGGTGGCGCTGCTCTTGCACGAGCCCGATTTTTCGACCGCGGGCGACATTTCGAATGCCATCAACCGGGAGTATGGTCACGTGGTCGCGAGCGCCCGCGACGGCGGACGCGTGGAATTCGATCCGGCGGCGACGGGCATGGCGAACCTGACCGATATTTTGGCCAGGATCGAGAACCTGACCGTCCCCGTACATCGACGCGCCCGGGTCGTAGTCAACGAACGGACGGGCACGATCGTGATGGGGAAAGACGTGCGCCTCGGAGCGGTGTCGGTTCTCCACGGCGGCTTCTCGGTGCAGATCTCGACCGAGTACACGGTGTCACAGCCAGCGCCCGGTTCGGCGGGGACCACCCAAGTGGTGGGGCAGACGGACGTGCAGGCAAAGGATAGTCCGGCCAAGCGGCTGGAAATCGGCGAAGGCGCGAGCATCGACCAACTGGTCAGCGGGCTGCAGGCGATGGGCGCCACCGCGCGCGACGTGATCTCGATTCTGCAGGCGATCAAGGTGGCGGGAGCGCTCGATGCCGATCTGGAAGTGATCTGAGGTCAGTCGGTGGTCGTTGGTCGGTGGTCGTTGGTCGCTCGCCGTTCGCTACTCGTCGTTCGCGCTCTGTCGGTCGCGCTTCGTTCGGGATGGGATGGTTTTGCGAAGAGCGAACGGCGAACGGCGTACTGTAACCTGGAGAGTTTCTATGAACATTAAATCCGCTTCCACTTCAATCCCGCTGCCGGCTGCCAGTCTTCCTTCTGCGAAAGCAGTCACAAAGAACGCCAAGGCGGTCCGCGACTTTGAAGCCCTGCTGCTCACTCCGGTGCTCGACGCTTTGCAAAAGACCTTTGGCGGGGACGAGGACGCGAAGACCACGGGGGCGAGCGACTATCGCGCGTTGGGAACGCAGGCGCTGGCGCAGTCGATCGCGGCGAGTGGAGGGATTGGCATCGCCAGACTGATCCTCTCCCACTTGGAGCCCTCCCCCTTGGGGCCACCAAAGGTATCGGGTGAGAAATGAACGGAGGTTTCGGCGTCAGCGCTAAAGTTTTTCCCGCGCCCGCCGATGTTTGAATTGAGATGCGGTTCGTCTTCGGACGCAGTCCCCTCGCATTAAGTTCGGTTAAGAATCTGCCGATAGTACATGCAGTACGGGACGGGAGAAATTTATGAGAGTCGATTTCACAACTTTTGCCACGGAGCCACCGGAATCAGGGAAGCCTGGCCGGTCCGGACAAACTGGCACTGCGGGTGCAAGCACCGCGGACGGGGTAGAAAATGGTGTAGCAAGCAATCCATCGAGCGGCAGCGCTGCTTCGGCAGTCGACCAAACCCGGTTTTCTTTCGATCAGGCGCGGGTGCAGTCGCTCGAAGCGCAGGTTCTGGCGCAGCCCGAAGTACGGGCGACGAAGGTGCAGGCGCTCCAGACCTCGATTGAGAGTGGCGACTATTCGGTTCCGCCGAGCCAGGTCGCGGAGGCGATGGTCAGCGAGTTAGGCGGGTAAAGGCAGGCGGCGAGTCGCGGACTGCCACAGGAAGTGCCTGCGCAGGTTTTGGCGCGCCTTCGTAGTCTGCGGGGGCCGGCTCGGGCTTGGAGTGAATGATGGATCCGTTGATTACCAACGCGATCGATCCGGCGCTGTTGCGGGTACTCGACAAGCGGGGCCGCGACGGCGATCGCGAACCAGCGAACCGGCGCAGGCCCAGGGCAGCGGGGGGAAATCTGGTCGAAGATCGGCAGAACGAAAGCCGGCAAGAGCCAGAACGGCAGGAAGACGAGCTTACAACGGAGCTCGACGCGCCCAGGCACAAGCTGGACGATATGGCCTGATCGCGACGCGAACTCCAATAGAAAGCATTCGACGCAAGGCAATTTAACGAACACCGGTGCAAATTAAATACAATTCTGAAAGTTTCTAATCGTCGAAGCGCGCCCGTGCCATGAACGATCTTTCCATCTCGTTGCCGGAGCTGAGCCAATTGCTCGAGCAGCGGATGGCGCTGGTGCGCAGCCTGGCGGAGAGTCTGGAGTCGACGACGCCGGCGCTTGTGCGCAATGATGCGCAAGCCATTGCGCGGGGCGCGGCGCATCAGGCTGAGCTGTGCCGGCAATGGAGCGAACTGGAAGCTAAGCTTCGCCGCGAGGCCGCGCTCAAGGCGGCGAAATCGCTTGCCGGCTCGGGCAATTCGTTCGGAGCCAACGGTGCCGCGCATCTGCAAACCGAGTGGGACGCGCTCGGCGCCCGGATCCGTTATGTCACACGCGTGCACTGGTCGCTGCTGCGGCACCTGGAGCGCAGCCTGGCTGTTCTGCAGCGCCTGGTTGACAGTTGCGCGGCGACCTACATCCCACCTCTCAACTTGCTCAAACCAGAAATCCGAATCGGGGCGGGAAAGTAAATTATGTCGGGCTTATTCGGATCTCTGTCGATTGCTTTGAGCGGCCTTTCCGTCAGCCAGCAGGAGATGGCCACCACTTCCAACAACGTGGCCAACGCGAACACTCCCGGCTACACGCGCGAGGTCACCGACACCGCGGCGGGCCAGGCCATCACCGAGGGATCATTGCAACTGGGCACGGGAGTGGTCCTCGAAAAAATCGAAAGCCTGCGCGACCCGATCCTTCAAATCCAAATCAATAACGCGACGCAGCAGAACAGCTCGCTCAACACCGCATTGACACAACTGCAGCAGCTTCAGACTCAGTTTGCGAGTTCGACATCCGGCATTGGGGCGGACATCAGTAACTTCTTTAATGCCCTGCAACAGCTCTCGCCCGATCCCACGGACCAGACATTGCGGCAGAGTGTGCTGACCGCGGCCAGCACTCTGGCCACCGATTTCAACACGGCCGCCGGCAGCCTGCAGACGCAGAGCAGCAACATTGACCAGAACGTTGTCGCTTCGGTGGCGCAGATCAATTCGCTGACGTCGCAGATCGCCAGCGTCGATCAGCAGATCAGCGATCTTCAGGGCGCAAGTGCGGGCTCCGCTGGAGGCTCCGGCGACAATACGCTGGTCGATACGCAGAACAACCTTATCCAGCAGCTTTCCGCGCTGGTCGATGTGCAAGTCATTCCAACCGGGCAGGGCATTACGGTGGCGACCTCGAACGGGACAGCTCTGGTCTCGGGCTCGCAGAGTTTCACGCTCACCACGCAAGTCGGCAGCAATGGCGTGCAGCACATCTTCGCTGGGGCCCTGGACATCACCGGCACTCTCACCGGTGGAAGCGTCGCCGGTTTGATCCAGATCCGCGACCAGGAGATTCCCAGTATTACAACCAGCCTCAATCAACTGGCGTCTGGTCTGGCCAACGGGCTTAACGCCGCCAACGCACTGGGCTTCGATCTCAACGGCAATGCGGGCGGCAACATTTTTACGCCACCGCCGGCGAGTGGAGTTGGCGCAGCCGCCACCTTAACCGTCAGCATGACCGATCCGTCGCTGATTGCCGCCAGTTCCGACGGCACCGCTGGCAGCAATGGAAACCTCGCCAATCTTGCCGCGGTTGCCACTACCGCGCTGGCTACCGGGCAGACGCCGATCAATTCCTACGCCAACCTGGTTTCTCAAGTCGGAAGCGCCACCGAGACTGCCTCCGCCGATGCCGACTCCTCCAACTTAATTCTGCAGCAGCTGCAGGACGAGAACGGGAGCGTGTCTGGCGTGTCGCTTGACGAAGAAGCGGCGAACTTGATTCAGTATCAGACCGCATATCAGTCGGCGGCCAAAGTTGTTTCTACCATCAACCTGCTGCTGCTCGATGCCGTAAACCTGGGCTTGGACGCGGCGGAGGAATAAGCGAAAGGTGAACATCGATGCGCGTCAATCCGAATCCCATGCCCGATCTGCTGGCGGCGCTCAACCAGACCGAACTGGAAGTGCAACAGTCGGAGCTCGAAATATCCACCGGAAAAAGTGTCAACGTCCCCTCCGACAACCCCACCGCTTCCGCGCTATTGGTCGAAAATAACGATCAGGCCACTTTCACCGGCGGCTATCTGCAAAGCTTGAGTTCGGTTCAGGGCCAGTTCTCTACCGCCGATTCGACGCTGACTTCCATCACCAGCTCCCTGCAACAGGCGCTCAGCCTGGGCGTCGAGGCCGGAGGCGGCACGCTTTCGACGTTTGACTTGACGGCGATTGCCACGCAACTGCAAGGCATTCAAAGCCAGCTGATCTCTCTGAGCAACACCGCTTACGAAGGCAATTACATTTTCGCGGGAACAGCGACCACGACTGCGCCGTTCGTCGCCTCTGCGAGTAGCCCTGATGGTGTCAATTATGTCGGCAACACTGATGTCAACGAAGTCGCGATCGGCAGCGGATACAAAATCGCCGTCAATGTACCGGGATCGCAACTTTTTTCCGCCGCCGGCAATGACATGTTTCTCGCGGTCAACAACCTTATCCAGGCGGTGCAAAATAACACCGGCATTCCTGCCGCGGTGAATGCACTGAGCGCGGCCTCCTCGTATCTTGCGTCGCAGCGCGTTTTATATGGCAATGCCATGGACCAGGCGACCGCGCAGACCACCAGCCTCACCAGCCAGCAGCTTCAACTAACCCAGCAACAGACCACGCTCGCCGCCGCCAATCTTCCCGCCGTCGCCACAAATCTCTCGCAGGCGCAGACCGACGAACAGGCCGCTCTCGCCGCTATGGCCAAGCTCTCGCAGGATAATCTCTTCAGCTATTTGCAATAGGCTCGGCACGTCTACCTCGAGAGGTGATGCATGTGATGCATGATCGCGCAGCTGATGTGACCCAGCACGAACCAAAATACCGCCTGTAAAACTTTTGATGTTGTCGCACTCATGGCATTCATAATGCCACAGTCAGGTGGTAAGAGAAGATGGTCAGCGGGATTGCAATGCGGCGCGCTGCGCTCAATAACTCTTGCCCGCTTGCGCCCACGCTGCCGCGGCGGCGACGTGGGTGCGCGCGGTTTCGAGGCGCGACTTCTCGGCTAACAGTCGCACGTGCAGATCGGGGAGGAATCGCTTCAACGCTTCGAGATTGCGGCGATAGTCGAGCGCTTCGTTTTCGAATGCCGCTCGGGCCTGGTCATGGGCGAGCGAGTGCCGCAGGCACTCGGAAGCACGCAAGAGATGACTCAAGAGATCAGAGAAGTCGTGCGGCTTGATACTCGAGCAGTGCCTGCGTTCCGGACGGAGACGGAGCAATGCGGAGCGCAGGTTGTGATTCACTTCGCGCAAGGTTTCGAGAGCGTCCGGCAGCATTATCCGCTCCAGTCGACGCGGGCGCGGGTGGAATCGAATTCGGAATTCGCCTCGCCGGTACGAAAGACTTGATCACCGCTTGCGGGGGATGGATGCTGAGCTAGCTCGACCTTAATCCAGGCTTCACGGACTGCCAACAAGTCGGTGATGACCTGGGTAGCGGCGCGTTTCGTAGGGTGGAGTTGTACGTACATCACGTTCTGGCGAAGCGCGTTGTAAAACTTTTCGAGATCCTGGGCCACCTTGCCACCGCGGTCATGGTCGAGGGTCGATTGCAAATGGGCGATCACGAGAATTACGTGCTTGATGCGGTCGGTGCGGTGCGGGATGTCGTTCGCTTCGATGGCGAGGGCCACTTTCCGCATGTCCTCGATCATCTGTTCGTAGAGCCGCACGACCAGCGCGACCGGGTTCGCGCCACGAACCGAGGCTTCGCGATAGGATTGCTGAATATTCATGGTTAGGGGTCCTTGTCTTCTTAGAATCGATTAGCTGCTGCTACTGGTGCTCGTGTTGTCGGTGTTCCCCGATCCGCTGACGCTTTCGCCGGCGGTTGGAGTGGTATTCGTGCTCGGAAGCTCGCCCGTGGCGGTGCTGGCGGAGTTGAGCGACTCGAGCGCCGAGGTGACTTCCAACAGCGTGAAGGGATACTCCTCGAGCGACGAGTTGACGGCGTCGAACTGCTGATCCAACTGCACTTTTTGGGCTGCGAGCTGAGTCTGAAAGTTGGTGATTTCGGTGGTGAGGTCATTTTGCTGGCTCGTGTTCGAAGCCAGATCCTGGTTCAGAAGGCCGTCTGCCGGGTCAGTTAGATTGGTAAGAGCGGTGTTGAAGTTATCGGCAAACCCGGTCGAGTTGGAATTAGTGAAGAAATTCTGCACCGCTGCCTGATTTGTGGTCAGTGCGGTACTCAGCGTCGTGCTGTCGACGGTCAAGGTTCCATCGTTGTTCTCGGTGATGCCGAGCGCTGCCAGATTGCTGAAACCGCTGCTGGTGGAGGTAGCATCGGTAGTGGCGTAGCTGATGTCCGACGCCAAGGTGGATTGCAGGATGCGCAGGTCGGTGTCGGGCGCGAGCGGCCCCTCCGCATTGGTGGCAGGATTCACAGTGTATTGGGTGTTGATGTCGCCAACCACCGTGTTGTATTCGGTAACAAAATTGTTGATGGAGTTGGTGATAGCGGTTGTGTCTGGTCCCACAGTTACCGTCACCGGCGTAGCTTCGTCGGCGCTCACCAGGTTAAGAGTCACGTCCGGGATCGCCCCGGTCACCGTGTTGGTAGTGCTGGCATAAGGAATGCCATTGACCGTGATCTCGGCGTTGGTTCCACCGACCGGCGGCTCGAAGGTCAAATTGGTGGTGTTGTTGGAAATGGACAAAGCCCCCGCGCTGCCGGTGGAATTGCTATAGATCGCCAAGTGGGCGCCGTTCGCGTCGGTTACGACACTGGCGGTCACGCCCCAACTGTTAGTAGTGCTCTGCGAATTGATGGAGGCGGCCAGCGTCGTGAGGGTGTCATTGCTGCCCGCCGTGATGGCAATGTCTGCCGTGGTGCCGCCCGATCCTCCGATTTGAAACGCCAGGTCGCCGGTGGTCTGGCCGCTAGGCAAAATCGACGTGGTCGCACTCGCAACTGAGTCCGTGTACAGAGTTCCGGTGGAGGCAAGGCCATTCACCACCACGGTATAGTTGGCCGTCGCGGCCCCAGTCAGGGCTGTGGCGTTCACGATCGCGGTTTCGGACGAGGTGGCGGTTACTGCGGTCAGCGCTCCATTTGCGCCAGTAAGCCCACTGACAGCCGCCGCCAGATTGGATAGGTCGGTATTAATACCGGCAATCGCGGTCGCCTGCGTTTGCAGCGTGGTGAGATCTCCCTGCCACGCTGTTACTTGTCCGCTCTGTGCGGCTTGAATCTCCGCTACCACCGAATTGACGTCGATCCCATTTCCACTTAACAGACTCGCGGCGTTAAAGCTAATGCCCATGACCTTTTTCTCCTTCGCTTGCAGTTAGCGCCGCCTCCGCACTGGAGCGCAGTTTCGCCGCCTGTTGAAAGTCCTGAGCGATTCCGTGTTCCACGCTAAGCTCCTGGCTGCTCGGGACCTGCAGGATCACGTTCTTGGATTGGTCGAGATACTGAACGATCTCCTGGTCCCTAATCTCAGGATCCTGATGCACTTCGACTACATCTTCGGGCAATTCGTAGGTGACAGGCGCAATTTTTGCGGTTGACGCTTCTTGTTTTGGCAGAGTTCCTGAAACAGGCTGAGCCGCTTCTTCTGCTGCTACACCCGGTTGGGGACGCGGTTCGGCACGGCTCGAATCCTGACCTGGATTCTCTGTCTGCGCACTTTCTGCCGGCGGAAAGCTTTGAATCGGACCGATACTCATGGCCCACTACTCCCGGATAGCACAAAGGAGGCGGTTGGTTGTCCGCCTCCTCGTGTGCCAAACCTCGTTTTACTGCAACAGCTTTAGAACGAGTTGCTGCTGTTGGTTAGCCTGGGCAATTGCCGATATGCCGGTTTGCTCCAGAATTGAGTAACTGGAAAGATTGGCGACCACCGTCGGAATGTCCGCCGCCGTAACATCGTTTTCGGCCGAAGTCAGGTTCTGCGTCTGGTTATTGATGACACTCGATGCACTTTGCAAGCGGTTGACGGTCGATCCAATATTGCCGCGAAGAGCGGCAATGGTGGCAACCGCGTTGTTGATGAGCGTCAAGGCACTTTGCGCGTCGGCTTGGGTCAACAGGTCGTTGACCGATCCCGCTGTGCCGCCAGTCAATTCCAAGCCCCCGAAGGTGTTTGGATTGACCGTCTGTAAGGTCGTTGACGAGGTGGCGATGGCGTTGCCGGCCAAGCCCTTAACCGCTGACGTGAACGTGACCGTGTCCAGACCAGCTGCGGTTGTTCCAACTGCTGCCGAGACGTTGCTGTTAGCGATCGTACCGGTTGAGTAGGTGGCGCCCAGGCCGGTCCCGCCGTTGACCGCGTTCGCCAGGTTGCTAAGGCTGGCGGCGTCCGTCGCCTCCACCAGAACCTGGTTGGCGACAGGAGTCGTGCTGAGCGCGTTCACAAACGTGTAAGTTTGCCCCCCCGCCGTTACCGTATCGCCAGCGGTGGCAATCGGAGGAGTTCCGGCATTGGTGCCCCCAGCGAAATTGGCGCCCGTCCAAGTGCCGGTAGTTGTGCCTGCTGCCGCCGCGGTGATGAAGTTGCCGCTCGTGCCCGCGACGTTGGCCGTGAAAGTGTCCTTAGTTCCCACGAAGCCGGTGGTTGCGGCTGCCTGGACATTGGCATTTTGCACCGTTCCGGTGCTGTAATTGGTGCCCTCGCCGGTCCCGCCGTTGACCGCAAGTACGAGATTCGACAACGCGAGAGCTTCGGTGCCGCCCTGGACCACCTCATTCGCCGTGGCAGTGGCGCTGAGGGCAGTCACGAAGGTGTAGGTTTGCCCACCAACTGTTACCGTAGCCCCAGCGACGCCTGGGGTCCCGGAATTTAAGGTCGCGCCCGGGAAGGAGGAGGTGCCACCGGTAGTTGCAGTAGCGGTAGTGTTGTCGGCGGTTCCATTGACGTTTGCCGTGAAGACGAGAGTCGCTACCGTAGCATTTCCAGCAGCTGTTCCCGCGGATACGGCGGCATTGGCGGTTGTTCCCGCTGCGTAGGTAACTCCGGCGCCACCCGACTGGGCATTGACCGCAGCCGCCAGATTTTGCAGGGATGCGGTGGCATTACCCGCCACTAAAAGAACGTCGTTTGCGGCAGTAAGGGCACCCACGGTAGCCACGAAGTCGTAGACGTTGGTGCCCACCGTCACTGTGTTGCCCGCAGCGAAATCCGCAGTGGTAGTCAGAGTAGTCGTACCGGCCGTGGCGGGTGTAAAAATAGCTCCGGTGAGTGTATTGGTGGCAGCCACGGCGGCCGCGCCCGCACCCTCAGTCAAAGTGCCAGTGGCGGCCACTGCTCCACCTAAGTTGAGGCCGGCCGAGGACAACAGTCCCGTAGTCACACCGATCGTGCTGCTGCCTGAGGTGCTGCCATCGCTCAAGAATACATTCAGAGTGTTGGCGGTGAAGACCTGCCCGCCGTTGAAGTTGGTGGTCGAACCGATGCTGTCGATTTCGGCCTTGATCGATTGATATTCGGTGTCGATCGCGGTCCGCTGCGAGTTAGACACGGTGCCGGTGGCCGATTCCGTGGCCAGAGTCACAGCGCGGTCGAGCAGCGTGGTGACCTGCGACAGAGCGCCGTCTGCTACTTGCAGTTCGCCGACGCCGTCGGTGGCGTTGCTGGCCGATTGCGTTAGCGCGGCGACGTTGGCTGCCAGCCCGTTGGCGATGGCCAGACCTGCAGGATCGTCAGCGCCGCTGTTAATGCGTGAGCCTGAAGACAACTGCTCCAGGGTTGAGTTGAGACTGCCGCTCGTGATATTCAGCTGATTTTCCGCCGCGATTGCGGCAATGTTGTTTAGGATGGTAAGTGCCATTGAGTTGCTCCCTTTTGGTTCCGATTCTGGGATCCGTCCCCGAAACCTTCCCGGAGCTCGTTCCGTTTGTCCTGCGGAACCCAATTGCGCTTCACTGGGGAATATCGGCGCGCCACTCGCAGGCTTTATTTCCACAAGTTCCGAACGACGTAGACCCAAAGTAATCCGCCCTCTTTTTCCCGTGGTCTCGCCGTTGCCACGCTTTCTGCCGATCTTTATTGATGAAGCTTTGTAAGTGGTGGGCCATGTTCGGTCCAGCAGTCGAATTTCCCAGGAGCCATCAATGATCCAACTCACCCGACTCAATAACCACCCGCTGGTGGTTAATTCCGACCTTATTAAGTTCGTCGAACAGGCTCCCGACACCGTGATCACTCTTCTCAGCGGCGAAAAAATTGTCGTTCGCGAAAATGCCCAGGACGTGCTGGACCGCGTCGTACAGTTCCGCCGTTCGGTTCTCCAGGGCATGGCGCTGTGGTGGGAAAACCGTTCGATCCTTCCTTTGGATGTTGCGAATACGAGCCAGCCGTCCGGCGGAAAATAGGAATCCTGGTGGATAAGGCAACCCTCGGCGGACTTTTACTGGCCATCGGCGGCATTCTCTTCGGCTTGATGCTGGAAGGTGGAAATCTGGGCCAGGTGGTGCAGCCGACAGCCGCCCTGATCGTTTTTGGCGGCACCCTCGGCGCCATCCTTATTCAATATCCGTTGCCCGTCGCCATGGATGCTTTTCGGCGCCTGGCGCAGGTTTTCGTCGAGCCCGAACAGAACGCCCAATCCACCATCGACCGGCTGGTCAAGTACGCCAATCAGGCGCGCCGCGAAGGCATCATTTCTCTCGACAACGAGTTGGCCAACATCGACGAACCTTTTCTATATCGTGCGCTGATGCTGGCCGTCGATGGCACCGATCCACAGGAACTGCGCAATATCATGGAGCTTGAACTGGATAACAAAGAAGAACAGGAAGAGAAAATTCCCCAGCTCTTCGAGTCGGCCGGCGGTTTCTCTCCCACCATCGGGATCATCGGAGCGGTGCTCGGTTTGATCCAGGTCATGCAGCATCTGGATAAAATCGATGAAGTCGGAAAAGGAATCGCCGTAGCTTTCGTGGCGACTCTCTACGGCGTGGGCGCCGCCAACCTGCTCCTGCTGCCCTGTGCCGGGAAATTAAAAATCCGCATCCGCGAGGAGCAGATCATCCGTGAAATGACCATCGAAGGTGTGGTTTCGATTCTTGAGGGCATGAATCCGCGCATGCTGCAGGAGAAGCTGCTCGGCTTCGTGACCAAGGCCAAGCTCGACGATTCCACCAGCGTGGCCGTGCGCGAGGAATCCGAGGCATGAGTCGCCGCCGGGAGCGCCGCCGCCACGCCCATCACGTCAGTCACGATCGCTGGCTGGTTTCTTATGCCGATTTCATCACTCTCTTGTTCGCCTTTTTCGTCGTGCTCTACGCCTCCTCGCAAGTCGACAAGAGGAAGGTGGGAATGCTCGCCTTGGCCATTCAAGTCGCGTTCCAGCAAATGGGAGTGTTTCCCGCTTCCACCACGGAAGTGCCGATCGATTCCACCAAGCCCATGCCCTTCAGCATCGCGCAAGCCATCGAGAACACGGAACGGACGGCGAGCCTGGGGCGGGTCTCTTCGAAGCCAGAGGGGTCGCCGAGCACCAGCGTCGAGAATGGCGATCTGGCGCAGTTGCAGACGGAACTCGAATCCGAACTCGCGCCGGAAATTGCTCGCAAGGAAATCGCGATGCGCCGCGAACCTGACGGGTTGGTTATTAGTTTGCGCGAGATTGGTTTTTTTGAGAGTGGCTCGGCCCGGATGATGGCCACTTCGGAAGCCGCGCTCGATCGCATCGCCAGGATGCTGGGCAAGCGCGACTATCGCTTGCGGATCGAGGGCTACACTGACAATGCTCCCATCCATACGGCGCAGTTTCCCTCCAACTGGGAGCTTTCCACTTCGCGCGCCACGGAGATTGTCCGAGTCTTTATCGTGCGTGAAGGCTTCAGTCCTGATCACTTGAGCGCCGCTGGCTACGGTGAATACCATCCACTCGCCAGCAATCTCACGGCGGAGGGTCGCAGCACGAACCGCCGCGTGGATATCGTCATCCTCAGCCGCGATTCAGCCCCAGCTTCTGCCAGCCCATCTGCGAGCCAAGCCTCGGCGCCGGCGGGAATTCCGAACGCTGGCCCGGAGGCGAACAAGGCAACGCCAACGTCTTCACCTGCGACCCTCAAGCCTACCGCGGGAAAACCGGTCGGCGAACACTTACAGCAGTAGCTCCATCCACAGGGCGCCTTCGATGGGAATATTCGTATAGCGCGGGATTTCCCGGAACCCCACTTTGCGATAAAGGGCGATCGCATCCCGCATCGCCGAGCCCACCGTATCCAGCCGCATGCGCTCGTAGCCGATCGCCCGCGCTTCGGCAATCACGCGCTCTACCAGCATCCGGCCCAGCCCAAGCCCACGCGCCTCCGGCCGCACGTAGAGGCGCTTCATCTCGCAGATCCGAGTTTCGAGTTTGCGCAATGCAATGCATCCGGCAGCAAGGTCTCCGGAGCGCGCCAGCAGCAGCCGCCCGTTAGGCGGCGAGTAAGCGCCGGGAAGCCCCTTTAATTCCTCATCGAAGCTCTGGAAGCAGAGGCTGAAGCCGAGGGAAGTGCCATATTCCACGAAGAGATATCGAGCCTGTTCGATATGCGTGGGAAGCGTGGCCTGAAACAGTTCGACCGTAGCGTGCTCGTTATCTCCGCGGATTGGAAGCGAGCTATTCATCGAACCTGGCGAGGGTAAGCCATCATCGTGCCGCGAAATCGAAAGCTTTGCAAGCATGGCTTAGGTCGTGCCCGGCCGCAAGACGCAACGCTCCTGCCATAGTGTACGTACATATTTATGAGTATATGTACAGTTTTATATGCACAAATGTTCCACGTGGAACATTTTCGCCTTTTGGCCGCCTCTCTGTCCCGGGTTGCGCCCTCCGCCGCGGCCAATTAAGATTCCTCTACTCCCATGTCTGAAGTCCTCTCCACCGACGTAACGACCGCCCGGGCTGCCCCTGGCCCCAAACCGTCCGTTGAAGTCTTCGCTGTGTATGGGGTCGAGCCCGAGATCCAGGCCTACGCCATGGCCAAATATTCGCGATCTTCCCTCTCGATGAAGGAGTCGCTAAAGGAAATTACCTCACAGAAGGCGGAAAAGTTTCTCAATACTTTTTACTTTCAGTACGGGCATCGCTCCATCGCTGACCTGGCTCACATCGCACTCGCCATCGAGCGTCTCTCCATCCTCGCCGCTATCGTAGTCGCCGACGAGCAGCGCTGGGATGGCCAGGAGCGGTCCACGCGCTATCAGGATTTCAGAAAAAGCGGTTACTACACGCCGAGCTTTCGGGGTAACGAGGGAGTGACGGCGCTCTATCGCGAGACCATCGAGTCGTTGTTCGCGGCCTACGAGAAAATTTCCCAGCGAACTTTCGAATACCTTGCCAGCATCACGCCACGGCCGGCTGAGATGAAGCAGGACGCTTACGAGCGCACGTTGCGTGCCCGCGCCTTCGACATCTCGCGCTACCTGCTGCCGCTTTCTACCAACACTTCGCTAGGCGAGATCGTCAACGCCCGCACCCTGGAAACGCAGGTTGCTCACTTGCTCTCGCAGCCACATCAAGAGGTCCGCGACCTGGGAGCGTCGCTGAAACAGGCGGCGCTTTCTCCGGCCTACAACGCGAATGAAGAATCGCTGCAGGCGCTGGTGGCGGCGATCCGAGCTGTGTCGCCGGAGCTCGGGGAGCGAGCCGAACACGAATTGCTGCGCGAAGTTCGAGTCGCGCCTACGCTGGTGAAGTATGCCGATCCCAATCGCTATGAAATCGTGACGAGGCTTGAGTTGCAGCAAGCGGCCGAGGATCTCATGCGAGGCGCGGCCATTGAGCCCGCGCCGCTCGTTGATTTGATCGAGGATGACTTGGTCGAAGATGATCTGACAGGTGCTGCTTTGCGCGAAGGCGACGGGCTTGAAATTGAACTCGCCACTACGCTCGTCTACGGACACTGTCATTATTCTTACCGTCAGCTGCGGCACACGATCGCAGCGGCCGGTGACACGCGACGCCGTGAGATCATCGACCTCGGGCTGCGACATCGAGGCAAGCACGACGAGTTGCTGCGCGCCTTTTCTGCCGGGCAGCAATTCCGCTTCGACATTCTCATGGACATTGGCGGCTTCCGCGATATGCATCGGCATCGCCGCTGCGTGCAGATCATGCAGGATTTCACGACCGTTCACGGCTTTGCCACGCCGCCCGAAGTTGAGGCCTCCGGAGTGCTCTCCGATTACGAGTCCGCAACGCAGCGCGCGGCTGGCGCGGTTGACAAGCTGGCCGCGTCTGGCGGCGACGAAGCGGCGCAGAGTGCGCAGTATGCGATCCCCCTGGCTTTTCGCAAGCGCGCGCTCTTCAAGATGGATTTCGCCGAGGCCGTATACATCTCCGAGCTGCGCACCACGCCGGCAGGGCATTCGTCATATCGCAACGTGGCCTATGCCATGTATGAAGCGGTCGCGGCGAAGCACCCGGCGCTCGCAAAATATTTTCGCGTGCACGATGTACGTGAGCCGGTGGATTTGCTGAAGCGCTGACGAGGGCGTTCTCGGGCTTCGCGACACTCTCCATGAAATTGACGGCGACGAATCTTCGCCTCTAGAATCAGCTCACACATGCCCAACTACGAATACCTGTGCAAGGACTGCGGACATCGCTTTGAGCAAATCCGGAAATTCTCCGACAAACAGCTGCGCAAGTGCCCCCAGTGCGGAGGGGTTATCGAGCAGGTGATCTCCGCTCCAGCGGTGCAGTTCAAGGGCTCGGGATGGTATGTGACCGACTACGCGAAGAAGGGCGCGGGATCGGCGGGGTCTTCGTCTTCTGCTTCAGAGGGCGACAGCGCGAAAGATAAAGGGTCGAAAGAATCCAAAGAAACAAAGGACACTAAGAAAGACGACAAGCCCAAGGGCGACAGCTCGAGCAAGAAACAACAGAAGAAGGACTGAGGAGCAGATCGCCAGATCACCCGATACTTCTTTCGGGCACACCTACCACCACGGTTCGCCTCCGTGGCAGTTCATCTTCGGAGACTTCCGCTTGGAATTGCAAGTCGAGGCCGTGGCGCTCGCATTGTTGGTAGGCCGCTTCGTTGAAAAAGTAAACGATGTCTCCGCCGAAGCGGTCTTTGGCGCGACGGCGTTCGTCGAGATCGAACGGGCTCGCGGAATACACTTTGATGTCGGGTTGTTCGCGCAAGAGAGCGCTCAACTCGCGCTGAAAAGCCAGCGCTCCCTGACGGACCTGAGCCATGGTGAATGCAACCACGTGGTAGTTCATAAGTGATCGGGTAATCGGGCCATCGAAAATCTGGTTCTCGATGGACGGCCGTTTAATCAACAATAGTCGTTACAACGATTGATTCATTGGGGTTCTTCGAATCTCCGACTCATTCATTTTGGCTTCATTCCAACGGCGGCCATCATTCTTCCGGTCAGGCCTTGCTCGGCTCTGTAACTGAATAGCAAGTCTGTATGGCATGCGGTGCATGGCGCCGTCGCATCGACATTTTTCGGCGGCAGGCCCGCATCGAGCAATTGGCGGCGATTGGCTTCTACGAGATCAAGAAAAAGCTTTACAGGTAATTCACTGTGGCCGGGAGCGCGTGCGGTGAGGAAGAGCAGTGGATATTTTTCCCGCACTGGATCCGACTCCTTGACCTCGCGAAACAAACTGCTGGCGTAGGCAAACTGCGCTTCAAATTTCGTACGCACTTCTTCACCTACTTCGTAGCAGCAGGAGTGCACGCCCGGGCCGATCGCCGCCAGAAAATTTCGCGGATCGCTTTTGAAGTGTTTGCGCATTTCACCGACGCCTTTCTCGACGATGCGCTGAACGGTGCCGCGCCACCCGGCGTGGAATACTCCGACAGCACGGCGTTCGCGATCGACGAGAATGATGGGCAGGCAATCGGCCGCTTGCACGGCAATGACGATTCCTGGTGTGTCGGTGATGAGGCCGTCTCCAGCAAGAGGTGGGCGCATCGCTTCGCTGGCATCGACGCGATGGATCAGGTCGGAGTGAATCTGGCGTAGCGAGACCAGCGGCCAAGGTTTGCGTCCGCTCGAAGCGCCGAGTTCCTTGAGAAAAAGTTCCCGGTTGCGGTCTACGGCTGCGCGGGAATCTTCTTTCGTGAAGCCGAGATTCAGCGTGTGGCCGCCGTAGGGTCGCGAGGCTCCGCCGAGGCGCGTCGAGAAGCCGTGGATCAGCCAGGGCAGTTGGCGCAGCTTCTCGGAACACAAAACTTGTAATTTGTTTCTTGCGACGCCGGTGGTCACCACAGTTTGATCATAACCTGAAGCATCAGGTAATCGGGCCACCTGCTGCTCGGGTCATCGAACAGCAGCAGATCGCTTTCAGTTTTCTACGTCGAAATATACCTTTGTGGTGGCGCGGTATTGGAGTACCTTCTTCCCGTCCAGTTGCATATCGAAGGAGTCGACGTGCGCCCACTTGATGCCGCGCACCGTCTTCGCTGCTTCCTTTACGGCAGCTTCGGCGGCTTTGGCAAAACTTTCTTTTGATGTTCCGACCACTTCGATCACTTTCTGCGTCATTCTGATCTCCTTAGAATTATGGTGGGGAAAATTGTACGCCACTTTTGAATGACCCCTGGAAACGACGAGCTGCGAGCAATCTTAAAGATATTGCTCGCAGCCCTCAGTCTTTGAGTTTGTCGCTTGCTTCGACAATTATTCCTTGCCGCTGGTCATACCGTTGGCGGGTGGTTCGGCGGCGTGCTCTTCGACTGCCGGATTGACCTTTACGGTGGCCAGAATTTTCTCCAGCTTGGCGAAGACCTCGTCGCGATTGACGTGCCGGATGCCGCCTTCGGTGGCAAAGCCTTCCGTGCCCAGGCCCAGGACATATTCGTAGCACGCTCCGTTTTGGTAGCTGTGATAGTACTGCGTCTCGTCCTGCTTAATGGCGTTGGCGGAGAAGTTCAACGTCATCGCCATTTCCGTTGCGCCGACTTTCACTTTCTCGGCGTCAACGGGTTCGCCGTCTGGGTTGCGCGTATCGACGAAGGCGAAATGCTCGCACTCCTGCTCGGAGAGGCCGCGATTGACGTTCACGTTGAAGAAGGCGGAGGCGAAGTCGGTGCCGGGATAAGACTTGTCGGGCAGCGCGACGGTCGCGATGGTGACACCGCCAGGTTGAGCGAAATTCATCGCTATATTCGCGGAAATGTTTGTCGGCGTGTCGCCGGCGTTTGCGAGATCGGGCTTTCCTTTATCGCCTGAAATCAGCAGCGCTTTGCGCGGATAGAGGAATGAAATGCCCGAGCTCGCGTCGGTATAGGTGACGTTGGCGGGCCGCTTCCGGGCGGCTTTTCTTGCGGATGCTGGCGGCACAACGACTGGGACTGGCGCGAGTTCCGCGACGGTGGGCGCGGGCGAACTTGCCGCGGGGCTGGATGCGCTGACCAGCGCTGGTTTTGACGATTGTTTTGAACACGCACTGGCAGCGAGCAGGACGGCGAGAATTGCGAAGCCTGCGATCATGGCGAACTTCTGCTGGCGCGACCAGGACGAGAGCGTTGTCCCGGAGATTGTTTTGGTGGTTCGGTTCGCGGGTGTGTTGTTAGTTGGTTTCTTATTGTCGGATTCGGATTTCCAAGCGGTTGTCATGGTGTCACCTCCTCTGCGGCTGGCGCAGTCGGAAGTGGTAGGGCAGGACGACGGCCAATTACAGGAACATTGATGTGGCGTGACTTAGGATTCTGCGCGGGGTGGAACGGCGTGCGGCGCGAGACACGGCGTGGGGCGGGCCACACAGCGGAGTGGTCGTCGCACTAGAATTGCTGCATGGACGTGGGAGCGCATGGTCGTCCTCCGAATTCGCGGACGGCTTATCGCGGGCGGCTGGCGCCTTCGCCGACCGGACTGTTGCATGTTGGCCATGCGCGGACGTTTTGGATCGCGGCGCAAAGGGCGCGTGATCGTCGGGGAACTTTGATTCTGCGGAATGAGGATTTGGATCCGCAGCGCTCGCGGGGGGAGTTTGCCCAGGCAATGGTCGAAGATTTGCGCTGGCTGGGAATTCGCTGGAGCGAGGGGCAGGATTGTGGCGGGGCGTTCGCCCCGTATGCGCAAAGTGAGCGCCGGGCGCACTATCTCGAGGGTTGGCGGCGGCTGCGCGAGGAGGGATTTATTTATCCGTGTGTTTGTTCGCGGAAGGATTTGGCGCAGTCGGCGAGCGCTCCGAATGAGGGCGATGTTGACGATGAGCCGGTGTATCCGGGGACGTGTCGTGAGCGCGGGAGTGCTGAGTTGCCAGAGCCGGCGGGAGTGAATTGGCGATTTCGCGTCCCGGATGGCGAGGCGATTGAGTTTACGGATTTGAATCTGAGCGCGCAACGCTATGTGGCGGGGCGCGATTTTGGAGATTTTCTGGTGTGGCGGCGGGACGATGTTCCGGCTTACCAGCTTGCCGTGGTGGTGGACGATGCGGCGATGCGGATTACGGAGGTGGTGCGGGGGGCGGACTTACTGAAGTCGACGGCGCGGCAACTTTTGCTTATGCGGGCGCTGGGGCTGGCTACTCCGGATTATTTTCATTGCGAACTGGTGCGGGATGCGGCGGGAGTGCGGCTGGCGAAGCGGCATGATGCGCTGAGCTTGCGGCATTTGCGGGAGAGTGGGATGGGCCCAGAGGAGGTTTTGCAGATGGCCGGTTGGCCATGATGGCGCGGCACTTTGGTTTTAGGCACGAGTTACCTGGGGTAGATACAGATGGTCGCGAACCGAGCTAGCATTGAAAGAGCATTGCCAATGCGGGCGGGGAGGGATATGCGGCATTCTGTGACGCGGCGAATGTTGTTGAGTGTTGTGCCCATCGCTGTATTGATGAGCGCGGTAGCCTTCGGCCAATCGCTTGGCGATATTGCGCGGGAGAATCGCGAGAAGCAGAATGCCGGGGATGCATCGTCGGCGCCTAAGCCGAAGGTAATTACGAATAAGGACCTGCCGAAGGATCCGGACGGTGATGTGACGCCGAACGCGGCACCCGCGACGAACGTGGCCGCAAGTGCGCCGCCTACACCCGCGAACAGCAAGACGGCTGAGAGCCGGGCTGCGGAGCGGCATTTTGCGCAACAGCGGGCGGGGGAGCAACGCGCGGCGGAGCAATGGAAGAGGCAGATCCTGGCGCAGAAAAATAAGATGGCGAATCTCCAGGCGCGAATCGATCAGCTGCAGGCGTCGATTCGGACGGCGAATGGCGAGGTACAGGCGGAGCAGCCGTTTAATCACTATCAGGCGCGGCAGTTGCAGCAGGTGGCGCTGATGCAGCAACAACTGAGTGAGCAGCGGATCAGGCTAGAGCAGATGCAGGATGCGGCACGGCACGCGGGCATGCATACGGTGGTGTACGATCCGTAGCGCACGGCGGGTGCCGCTTGCGATTGGAATGGTGGACGGTTTCGCTGAGGAGTTGCTATGAGGCGAGTGGGAGTCAAGATTTTTTCGAGCGTGCTGCTAATCGGGTCGGTAGCGTATGGGCAGTCGCTAGGAGATGTGGCGAGAGAGAATCGCGAGAAACAGCAGGCGAAGGCGGCGTCTGGGTCAGCATCATCCAAGCCGAAGGCGAAGGTCATTACGAACGAAGATCTGCCGGCTCGCGTCGATGCGTCGTCGAGTGAGACAGAGAGCAATCTGAAACCGGTGGCGGGGACTGGCGGCCGGTCCGCGGGGAGCGTATCCGCCGAGGATTGCAAGAAGCGGATATTAGCGCAGAAAAGCGCGATTGCAGCGCAGCAGGCGCAGATCGACAAGCTCAACGAATCGATTCATTACGTCACGGCGAGTCTCTACACGAACGGCATCCAGCACAATGAAAACCAGGCGAAGAAGCAGGAGACGGTTGCGCAAATGCAACAGCAGCTCGATGAGCAGAAGAGGGTGCTCGCCGACATGCAGGAAGCGGCGCGGCAGGCGGGCATGGGTAGCGCGGTTTACGATCCGTAGGAAGCAGCTCTCAGCTCTCAGGTTGTCAGCTTTCAGTTTTTCAAATCGCCTCCCTATCATTTCTCTTGCATCCGGCGATCTGCCTGACCATCCTAGACAGGTGAGTTCTGACAAAATCTTTCTTCGTGCGGAATGGCGGCATCTTGCGATGTTGAATTATGAAGTGGACGCTCGTCTGCTTCTTCCGTTGGTTCCCGCTGGAACTGAACTGGATTGGTGGAATGGGAGAGTGTTTGTCAGCCTCGTCGGCTTTCGATTTCTTAAAACGAGAATGTTCGGATGGCTCGCGATTCCGATGCACTCGAATTTCGAGGAAGTGAATCTGCGATTTTACGTGCGGCGGCAAATGGGGAACGAGGTGCGACGCGGAGTGGTGTTCATACAGGAAACCGTTCCGCGGCGCGCGATCGCGTTCGTTGCGCGCGTTTTCTACAACGAAAATTATGTGGCTGCGCCGATGGCGCATGAGATTCTTCCGGTGGGCGATGGTTTGAGCGTGGCATACCGGTGGCGATGCGGTACACGATGGGATCAGATCAAGGTTGAAACTACCGGCAATTCCGAACTGCCGGCGGAAGGCTCGGTTGAGCAGTTCATCACCGAGCATTATTGGGGGTATGCGACGCAGCGTGACGGCGGGTGCATGGAATATCGCGTGACGCATCCGGCATGGAAAGTTTGGCAGGTGCGGCGGTGCGCTTTTGACGGTGACGCGGAAGAGTTTTACGGAATAGAGATGGCCAGAGTGCTGGCGGGCGAGCCCCAGTCGGCCTTTTTGGCCGAGGGATCGGCGGTGGGAGTGATGCAGGGAAGTCGTTTGTGAGGGATCCGATTCAGCAATCAACCGTCAATTCTGCCCCGAAACGGGCCATTTGGGCGCTTTTTGGCTGTCTGAGGGCCGTTTTCCGGCCATTTTCGAGGGGTAACTTACTGGGAACCGCATAAAATCTGCATAAAATGCTACTTTTCCACAGTGCGGTGCGTTAGTATTCGTTCGATACACGCAAATTAAGTAAGTTCCTGAAGGAGGAATTCATGGCTTCTGGTATGACTAAAACGCAACTCACTCGCCACCTGGCCGAGAAGCTCGGCTCCAACAACAAGACGGCCGCGACTTTTCTGGAGCACCTGGCCGACACGGCAATTAAAGAGACGAAGAAGAATGGTGTATTTGTTGTGCCCGGCCTCGGCCGCCTGGTGAAGGCGCATCGCAAGGCACGCATGGGACGCAATCCGCAGACCGGCGAACCGATTCAGATCAAGGCGAAGACGGTGGTGAAGTTCCGCGTGGCGAAGGCCGCGAAGGACGCGATCGCGCCGAAGAAGTAGTTTGGGTGTGTGGCGCGGGCGTCTCGCCCGCGAAGAGTGGAAGTAATGAAAAGGTCGGCGTTTTGAGCCGGCCTTTTTTCTTGCAGAGCTTTCTGGCGATGTATCGCTCCGTCTAGTTTGATTTAGCTAGAGATTCGTAGAAACCGGGCCAACGCTGCTATTTTCTACTCCGACGATGCCGAAACTGTGAACACGTTATTCGTCGCATCGCCTTCCGGAACACTGCCGTCATTAACCACGATCTCGCCGGGCGTTCCCTGCAATTCGACGCGCGTGGTCGCCGTGCTCCTGGCGCGAACTTCGATCCGCTTGGTAATCGCTCCGCCCTCAAACGAGATTGTGAACGGGACCTCCGCCCCGGCATCGCCCCGGTTTTCGAGAGTAACGGTAATGAACTGCGCGTCCTTTTCCGTCTTCCACGGATGCGCCGACTGCACCCGCAAATCCGGCAATCCGCGATCCTGATACACCCAGTCATCGAAGAACCATTCCAGATCGCGCTTCGCCGCCACCTCAATCAAACGCTCGACATATTTGGGGTCTTTATCGTCGTCGGTTCGATACTTCGAAATCGCTTGTTTGAGTGCATCGTCGCCGACCATGTCGCGCAGCATCCACCACACATACGCGGCCTTGCTGCGATAGAAGGTTTCATCGAAAGTTGTAGCTAACGGCTGGCCCACGCTCTTTCCCGCGCTTTTCTCCGCAATATCTTTGCTCGACGAAGTTGCCCGTTCTTTTTCCGCGTCGACAAACGCATCCTTGTGCACGCCCAGAAAATCGAGCGCCGCTTGCCGTCCACCTTGCTGTTCGCGATAAACCGCCTCGGCAAAATGAGCCAGACCCTCGTAGACCCAGGGCCTCGCCGAAGGTACAGCGGAATGGACCAATTCATGCACGAGGTTAGTCCCAGCGAGTTTCGCATCCTCCACCGCCAGCGAAGCCATCAACAATGTTCCACTCTCGAACGGCGGAGAATTCGGATCGGCGAGATCGGCGATCGCAATCGGCGTGCTCGGCGCGCCGAACCATCCGCTCACAAACTTCATCGCCGGCTCCAGCGCGCTGGAATATCTTGCCGCTCCCTCTTCGTCACCGGGCAAGCCGAACAAAGTCAGAGGCGGCTTGGATTGAACTTCATAGCTGGCCATCGCAATTGTTGGAGTAATCGATCCAAAGCGCTCATACTCACACCTTGCCGAGTGGGAATACGCGGCGCCCTCGCGAGTGTCGATATTGCCGCCAGCGCCGCCGCACAGCAGCACCATCTTTGCATCGTCGGCCCCGGCATCAGTGCTAAGCGAAAGCTTCATGCTGGCGTCCGCCTCCCGCGCCTTCCAGCGATCGCCGACCTCAAACAAACTATTCCCCTCGGAAAAATCCGCGGCCTCCGTGGCAATCGGATACCACGCCACATATCCTGCGCCGCGCAGTGCTGTGAACGAGGGAGTGATCTGGTCCCAGCTGGAATGTTTCGCGATTTCGTCGGGCACACCGATGCGAGTGAGCCTAGTCGCATCCAGCGGGATGACGCCCTCATAGCCGATTTCAATCTCCACCGAATCTTTCGGCTTGACCTCGGCCGGCAAAGTGACAATCGCTTCCGAAAGCGCGCCGGTGTGATCGATGTCTGACAGGTAAGGTTGCGAGACAAATTGCACGGTCTTACCGTCCACGTGGATCGATCGCCAGTTCAGCGAAGATGAGATTTGCAGCGCCGCGATTTTCTGCGGTTGCGAGGAGTCGTTGCGCAAGGTGATCTTGCCGCGCGCGCCCAGCCTTTGCTGTTGGGGCTCCAGCGTTATCGCCAAGTCGTACTTCGCAATGGTGAACGCTTCCCGATCGAGCGACCATGCCGCCGAAGCCATAGCGCAGACGAAGCAAAGCATACGGAAGAACTTCATTATTTCCCGACTCATGATTACTTCGATGCGCCCAACCGTCTTTGCCGCACGACTTCATAGAGCACGATGCCCGCCGCGACCGATACATTCAGCGACGGCACTTTCCCCAGCATCGGAATCGACACGAGAAAATCGCAGTGCCGGCGCACCAGATCGTGCAGACCCTTGCCCTCGGCGCCGAGCACCACGGCACAGTGCATCTTGTAGTCAATCGCGTCATAAGTCTGTTCGCTGCGCTCGTCCAGCCCCACCACCCACAGTTCCTTTTCTTTTAGCTCTTCGAGCGCGCGGGATATGTTTGTGACCTTGGCTATAGGCAAGTGCTCGCTCGCCCCCGCCGAAACCTTCGCCACGGCGGCTGTCACCGCGGCCGACCGCCGTTCAGGAATCACCACTCCATCGGCTCCCGCCGCGTCCGCGGTGCGCAAGATCGCTCCCAGATTGTGCGGATCTTCGATGCCGTCGAGTACGACCACCAGAGACTGTTCTCCGCGCCGCGATGCGACGATGTCGTTGAGATCGCTATATTGTTTCGCCGACGTTGCGGCTACAAGTCCCTGATGCGCTGCGTTGCCGGCAATTTCGTCAAGTTCCTGGCGCGACAAAACACGCACCGGAACGCCGATCTTGCGGCACTCGTCAATCACCCGCCGCAGGCGAATATCCTTCCGCTCCTTAGCGACGCCCACCCATTCGAAATTGCGCCCGCGCGCCTTGAGCGCCTCGGTCACCGTATTGATTCCATAAAGAATATTCACGTCGTTTAGTGTATCGCGCCGCGTGCTTCAGGTTGTGAGCTCTGGCATGCCACGGCGATCACGGCTCGCAAGCCACTTTTTCTGCGTCGATTCCCAACTGCTAGACTCAAATATTCGGGAGCGATCTTTGAATCACGCTTACATTCTGTCCGCCGCGCGGACGCCGATCGGCAAATTCGGAGGCTCACTGGCCTCGCTGACCGCCGTGGACCTTGGCGTCGCCGCCGCCAAAGCTGCCATCGAGCGCGCCGCCATCCCTCCCGAGGAGATCGAAGAAACCATCTTCGGCAACGCGCGCCAGGCCGGTGGGGGTCCAAACCCCGCCCGCCAGATTTCCATACGCAGCGGCGTGCCGCAGTGGGTTCCCGCTTACACCGTCAACAAAGCCTGCGCCTCGGGCCTCAAGTCAATGGCGCTCGGCTTCCAGGAAATCGCTGCGGGCAATCTCGATTGTGTGCTCGCCGGCGGCGCCGAATCCATGTCGCGGGTTCCTTATTATCTCGAGGGCGCCCGCTGGGGCTATCGTCTTGGCAATCAGGAACTGGTCGACGCCATGTATCGCGACGGCTTCTTCTGCCCCCTGGCGAAGATGATCATGGGCGAGACGGCCGAAATTCTAGCGGAGCAATACAAAATTTCGCGCGAGGAACAAGATCAGTTCGCGCTCACTTCGCAACAGCGCGCCGCTGTCGCGCAGGACAGCGGGCGCTTCGATGCCGAAATCGTTCCCGTCACCGTCGAAGGCAAGAAGGGTACAACTGTCTTTACGCGCGATGAGCATTTGTTTCGCGATGCAACCTTGGAAAAAATGGCGAAGCTCGCTCCCGTGTTTTCAAAAACCGGCACAAGCTCGGGCACGATTACCGCCGGCAATTCTTCCGGCATCACTGACGGCGCGGCTGCCGTCGTTCTAGCGAGCGAGAAGTTCGTCAAGCAAAACAATCTCAAGCCGCTGGCCCGGCTTCTCGCCATAACTTCGGCCGGAGTCGATCCACGCGTGATGGGCATTGGTCCCATCCCAGCCATTCACAAGCTGGAGCAAAAGCATGGCCTCAAGTTGTCCGACTTCGACCTCATCGAACTCAACGAAGCCTTCGCCGCGCAAGTGCTGGCCTGCGACCGCAGCCTCCATTTTGACCGCGAGAAGCTCAACGTCAACGGAGGGGCAATCGCGCTCGGCCATCCCATAGGATGCACCGGGACGCGCATCACCGTAACGCTGCTCCACGAAATGTTGAAACGAAAAGTGCGCCGCGGCATGGCGACGCTTTGTGTCAGCGGCGGGATGGGCATGGCGCTGGCAATTGAGAACTGTGCGTAATGCAATCACGACTAGCGGTGGGGCCACTACGATAGCTATACTTGCTGAGGTATATGGCAATCGCCGCTGCTAATACGAGCCTGGTTAGTTCCGCTCGGAACCCCATGCCGCTCTCCGCCATCATCGTGGACGACGAACAACTGGCGCGAGACGAACTTGCCTACCTGCTCAAGAATCTCGACGAGGTCAACGTGATCGCTCAGGGGAAGAACGGCCTGGAGGCGATCAATCTGATCCGCGAACACAATCCCGATCTGGTGTTTCTCGACGTGCAGATGCCGGGCCTCGACGGTTTCGGTGTAATCAAGAAATTGCTCGACCGCAAGGTTGCGCTGCCCAAAATCGTTTTCGCGACCGCCTTCGATCAATACGCGGTGAAGGCCTTCGAGGTGAACGCGGTCGATTACATTCTGAAGCCGTTCGACAAAAAGCGCGTCGCGCAGTCGATCGAACGGGTACGCGCGAAGATTGAGGCCGGCGCCGGGCCAGAAGAGAAACTGGAAACTTTAGTGCGGATGCTGGAGTCGCAGAAATCGCAGGCGGCGAAGATTCTGATTAAGGCAGCCGGTAGGTTATTTCTGACCGATGCCAAGGATATTTGCTATGCCACCATCGAAGATGGCGTAATCACAGTCGCCACCAGTGGCCACGCGGGCATGGAGGGCCACTCGAATTGCCGCACGCTGGAAGAGCTTTTCGAGAACCTTGATCCCAATTTGTTCTGGCGCGCGCACCGCTCCTTTCTGGTCAACATCAATCACATCCGCGAAGTCGTGCCCTGGTTCAAGAGCTCCTACCAGTTGCGCATGGACGACAAGAAGCAGACTGAAATCCCGGTGAGCCGCGCCCAGACACGCCGCCTGCGCGAACTATTCAACCTCTAGAGACAGTTCCCGGTTCTCAGTTCCCGGTGAAACAACGCCTTCCCTTAGCGGGGTCAGCGGGATGCTTGGAGTTATCTTTGGTATGGCTCTTTCTGAAAATTGAGAGCTGACAACTGAGGACTCAAAAAAATGGGCGGACGCATAAGATGCCTCGTCCGCCCGGGGAGGGAAACTTTCAGGCCGCGATGGCTTGCAAGGCGATTCGATTGGGTATTACCAGCGTCGCGCCATCAACCCGAATCAACTCCTTCCGTTTCATCTCGCCCAACAAGCGCGTTACTGTCTCTCGCGACGAACCGATCATCTGTGCAATTTCTTGATGGGTGAATTCCGTAGGAACGCGAAGCTCGCGGTTGCGGGGCTCGTCCGAGACCCACGAAAGCAACAGTCGCGCGAGTTTCTCGGTCGAACTGCGGGCGAGCAGCAGGTCATACACGTCGTCAAACGAAGTCGCGATCTCCCGCGCGAGCAGGTTAGCGCAGGCCAGAGCGGCGTTACTGTTGCCCTCAATCAGTCGCAGAAAGCTGTCGCGCTCGATGAATTTGATCTGGCACATCTCGATGGTGGTTACTGTGACCAGCGATGGCCCGCCCGTGACCACGGCGCTCAGCCCCAGTATCTGGCGATTCCCGGCGATTTTCAGGATGATCGTCTTCCCATCGCGAGCCGCCACCGAAAGCTTCGACCGTCCGGAGCAGGCAATGTACACGCCGCGCGGGCGTTGACCTTCCATCAGCAAAGTGGAATTGCTGGGATACAGAGTCAAATGCCCTATGGCATTAAACTCGCTCATCAGCGGTTGAGATAGGTTGCAGAAGTCAGAGGCCTGCCTCAGAGTGCAACTGAGACAACTATTCGAGATCGCGAAATGGCGGGGTATACCCATGGCAGGCTCCTAGCGTTCAATGCCTAAACGGTGGAGGGTTCCGCCGGGGGACGAGGAATGCACCACACGCAATCCACTGCACACTTACTGCCATCTCTTCGACGGTAGCCAAATGATTGGATCCGGAATACTTAGGATGGATTGAACACTCAGGGGCAAACAATCAACTGCCGGAACGCTGGCGGGTTCGCCGACCATTCGGCAGACTAAGGACCGGCATGCTGGTCAAGCTGGGCTGATTTAACGCTGACCTAGGTTCCCACAAAGTTGCCGAGAATCCTTCTAATTCAGATAATCGGTCCGCGAGATTCCCAGTCGCTGCATTTTGTATTGCAGCGTAGTGCGCTTGACGCCAAGCCGCGCCGCCGCGCCGGATGGCCCGGAAAGCACGCCACGCGTCTGCCGCAGAACCTCAATGATGTGCCGGCGCTCTTTGTCGCGCAGCGTTACTTCGGATTCGGAAATCTGGCGAGTGTCTTGCTCTCGCAGTTCGCCAAGAGGCGGCGTCAGCCGATTACCTTCGCTTAAGATGACCGAGCGCTCAATGAAATTCTCCAGCTCGCGAATATTTCCCGGCCACTTCCAGTTCATCATGGCTTCTATCACATCATCGGGAATGACATCGATTCGCTTGTGCAGTCGCACCGCGCATTTCTCCACGAAATG
Organism: uncultured Acidobacteriaceae bacterium; assembly: GCA_963822025.1. Classification (GTDB taxonomy): domain Bacteria; phylum Acidobacteriota; class Terriglobia; order Terriglobales; family Acidobacteriaceae; genus Acidiflorens. Next base: position 1,347,676 of record CAWGFW010000008.1, read on the forward strand.
GCGCACTAGGACGGGTATGTCCTCGCGCCGTTCGCGCAGCGCCGGCAGGTGGAGTGGAAAGACGTGCAGCCGGTAAAACAAGTCGCCGCGGAATTCCTTCTCTTCGATGGCCTGAACCAGATCGCGATTAGTCGCGGCGATCAGGCGCACATTCACTCGGATCGTCTTCGTTCCCCCCAGTCGCTCGAACTCCTGATCCTGCAAAACACGCAGCAACTTGGGCTGCAACTCGAGCGGAATCTCCCCCACCTCGTCGAGCAGCAATGTGCCCTTATCCGCTAACTCCAAGCGCCCGATCTTCTGGCTCACCGCCCCCGTAAACGCACCCTTTTCGTGGCCGAACAACTCACTCTCCAGCAGTCCCGTAGGAATGGCGGCGCAGTTAACCTTGATAAAGCTGCGCTCTTTGCGCCGGCTCATGCTGTGTATGATCCGGGCGATGCGTTCCTTGCCGGTTCCGGTTTCGCCGGTGATCAGAACCGTGGAATCGGTGTCAGCGACAATCGCAGCGTAATCCATCACACGCTTTAAGGCCGGACTGGCGCCGACGATATCGTCGGCTCGGTTCGCGCTCCGGATTTCATGCTCGAGATAATGCTTTTCCTGCGTCAAGCGATCCTTGAGTTCTGCAATCTCGCCATAAGCGTGTGCATTCTGAAGCGCTATCGCGACCTGATTGGCCACTTGCTCCAGGTATTCCACCTCGGCCGTCTCGAAGGCATTCTCTACTTTGTCAGCCACATTCAATGCTCCCCAGACCTGATTGCGCGCAATCAAGGGCACGCTGCAAACTGACCTCATCTGAAGTTCGTGCATAGTTCTCGCCAACGGCGCTTCCATCTGGCGCAAATCTTCCGCTGTATAGAATGCAACCTCTCGGGTCCGAATCGCGGTGCCGGAGATTGCTTGGTCGAGTGGGACCGAGGTTCCGTGGTTCACAAAGGGCTCCAACTCAGGGCCATCTCCATAGGGCAGCACGCTCTTTCCATCTTCGTCGAGCAGCGACAGAACCGCCCACTGGTAGCGTGCGATGCTGCGAAGGCTGTGCAGAATAGCCGGCAACAGTTTGTCCAACTCCAGGATCGAACTCAATTCGCGGCTGATGGTAACCAAACTCTGCTGCTCCTCAAACGAGCGCTTGGCTCGGTCTTTCTCCAGAACGACTGCTCCCATCATCGCAATCCGCGAGAGCAGTTTAACTTCATCGTTGTTGGGAATTTCCGGACTCCTTTTCCCCAAGCCCAGCGCCCCAAAGCGTATTGACGCCGTGGTCATAGGAACAGCCACGTACGACCGTATCCCGTGATCGCGCAGCAGCGGCGTAAAGCCGGGAAATCTTGCCTCACGTTCGGTGTCCGGAATCGTAAGCGGCTCCTGATGTTTCCAGACCCACCCGCCCGCGGCTTCCTCTACAGCGAGCGGGGCGAACTCTCCGCTTTCCGCATTCTTTTTCCAATATCGGGTGGTGATGCGACCGTGGCGTTGATCGTAGAGAGACAGGTTCAACAAATCGCCCTTTGTCAGCGCCAAGACCGGCGCCGAGATTGCCTGGATTGCTTCGGGTAGAGTTTGGGCTCGGGCTACCGCCTCCGTAATCTCGAGCAGCAGTCGATAGCGCTCGCTTTCGGGGGGACCGTCTCCCTCAAATGCAATCGGGCGTGCGGACATGCGGAACCTCCTGCACCTGTCGAGTGCGTTAGTCGGACAGCCTAACTGAGCAGGAACTGGGGGTCATCGCAGCTTGCCAAGCTACGGGACTCTGTAATTTGCGTCGTAGGTTGTTGGTTCCTTTACTTGGGAACCAATCTCGTTCTCCCCAGACGGGGAACCCCCTCAGGTTCTACGACACGATTGCCCGGTGTGCCTTCCGGGCTAAACTATTATTAGCCTCTTCAACGGTCAGATGCAAGTTTGCTCAGAATGCCAATCGAACAAACTCTTTATTGAATGCGGTTCGGGAACCGATTATGCCCGAACTAACTTTCTACAGCTGCGGCCCATCGCGAGCGTTCGGATTTCGTAAAAGGCGTTTGAGCGGTAAGCTCCTATTGCGAATTTACGCTTGCACTCCTTCCTCGGGAAATTTCGTAATAAGCGAAGTAAGAAGAATGGCGCTCGATTCCGAAAATAATAAAACCTGCCAAATCTAAGCGGCCCCTGTGTCCGCTTCATCCTCTTCGCGGCGTAGAGTTTTTGCAAGGAGCAACTTCCAACATCCGCGCAGAGGAAGCGGCTCGGCACGATCCATGTCCCTTAGCAGCGCCAGCGCGTCCTTGATAGTTCGCTGTGTTTCTCTGAAGCGGCTTGCCAGTTCTGGAATCTCGACGATCACATAGGGCGCGAAGGATTCCCGGTGCGCCTGGATCATTCGCCCGTGATCAATAATTGCTTCTGACGGCTCGAGTAGCTGATGAAATTCTTGATGAGTTAACCGCCGGTCGATCAGCAGCGCTCGTCGGAGACTACGGAGCAGACGGCGCAACTTATCCCGATCCATTTTCCTCGCCTGAGAGACAGGGTTAGTGCCCTAACTCAAATTCCGGGATAAGATCCTCATCCGGATTAGTGATGGTATATTCATTTGGTTTTGTTGAGCGGAACAGGAATGGTTGTTACGAAACCCGAACAGCGCTTGCCGAACCGGCCCGTGCGCCGCAACGGATGGGATCTGGTATAGCTCCATTGGAGAGCTTTTGCACTGTAGCTGTGCGGTCTTGCCTGTTTCAAAATCCGAAAATCTTTCCGTGGGTAATTGGCTTTATTGCGCCATGCTGGTCGATGTAGCCGATGGTAGAATGTCCCAACGAGGGCGTCGTGCAACTTAATGGTGGGCAGAAACTCCGAGTGCTGAGGGAAACCCTCGGATATCGAATGAGGGATGTGGAACTCGCCAGCAACCAGATCGCGCAGAGGTTCGAGAATGAGGAATTCTCGATTCCGCCCAGCCGCTTGTCCGACATCGAAACGAAAGGCATAACCCCAAGCATTTTTCGGCTCTATTCCTTTGCGGCTATTTATCGACGGGAATATAGGGAGTTACTGTCTTTCTATGGCTTGGAACTCGATGGCATTCCTGCGGACATCGGTTTTGGGCATCCGCAGAAGTCTCACCTCTCCGAAGCTTTGGGCAATGTTAAAGACGTGCGCATACCGACGAGGCTTGATCCCAGCTTCTCGCTCCAGAAAACCACAGACTTGCGACGGATTATCGAGCAATGGGGCACGGTGCCCATGGCGTACCTTTCCTTGTTTGCGGACGACCGCTACACCTATGGATATGTTGGGTCGGACGATTTCACCATGTATCCCATTCTCCCTCCGCGCAGTTTCGTGCAAGTCGACGAAGAGAAGAGCAAGGTAGAGGAAGGAATGTGGCGTTCGGAGTTCGAGCGTCCTATTTACTTCGTGGAAATGCGCGACGGATTTACCTGCTGTTGGTGCTCAATCAAGCGTGACTCTATTGTTCTCCAACCCCACCCCCTGTCTCCAGTGTCGGTGCGGGTTCTTAAATACCCCCAGGAGGCCGAGGTTCTTGGTCAGGTTGTCGGTGTGGCGATGCGTCTTGGAGACTGGCATTATTCCGACTTTCAACTAACGCAGAAAGTGCGCTCAGCACTGACTTCAGATGCGCTAGGGCAGCTGGGGAGACGGGCTTAGGTGGATTAAGCGCCAGCGAAGCCAGGAACTCCACGAGTTCCCTCTCCGCTAGATGCTCGTTCGAGCATATAGCTAGCGCATCCTCAAGGAGCACAGCTAAGGGTTTCTTCAAGACCTCCGAGAGAAGCACCCGATGTGACGCGCGAATTGCGCTCTGTGCCGCATCCTCGCCATACACCCTCGCCAAACCCCAATGATCGTACGTTCCTTCCCCATCGTGCAATCTGCCCACGTAGGAAAGTCTGCCTAGCAACTCCGGGACTGCTGCCAGCGTATTAGTTTCAAAGTCCTCGCTCGCGGATTTCAATCTCATCGAATTTACGATTTCCGAAAAGACATCGGGATTGAACTAAATGTAGAAAACCCCTCTGCCGCAGGCAATGTAACACGGTACGAATTCTTTCGCAAAGGAGAACTACCGTGGGTAATCCGTGGCCCTTCTAGTAACCCAGGCTTTCGAAGAGTAGCAATGTCGGCGGTTAGCTTGTGGCGGCGAACCGCTTCGCGGAGGAGCACGAACCGCATTCGGTGGCTCCTCCTAACTTTGGCTGCAATCCTTGTCGCTTACGACCTCGCGCCCTGCTATCGCCCGAGGCCCTTCCCCTCGTCCCCGGGGGTTGCAGCCAAAACAGCTAAGAACGTTGTGGGTTCTTGGTTGAAAAGGAGCATCGACAGGGCTTATAGTGCTCTGCAATGCTCGGGACGCATTGGCATAACCTGTTGTTGTTTTTCCTGTGGATCACCCCGCATCTTCTTCTTGCGGCGGTGGCGGCTATTATTGGCAAGCGCCGCTTGTACTTGGAATTTCCCTGCTTTTTTGCTTTTGTACTTTGCGAGATTGCCGAGTTCATTCTTCTGTTCTCGTTGCGGTTCGTCCACAGCGTGACTCAAGAACAATATGCGTATGTTTTTTCTGTCACGCTTTTTCTCAGCCTCGCTCTGGGTTTTGGGGTGATTGACGAGGTCTCTAAAGATTTGTTTCGTGAATCGCAGTTTCTGAAGGTGGCAGCGAGGCGACTGCTGCAATGCATAGCAGGGTTGCTGCTTGGAATAGGCGCCGTGCTCGCTGTCTATGCGCCGGGAAACCATAGCGTCAAGTGGCATGCCGGTGTATTCGTGGTCAACCGGGGCGCGGCTATGGTTCAATGCGGCTTGCTTCTCTCCCTGTTGCTCCTCTCCCGCTTCCTGGGCCTGGCTTGGCGTCGCCCCGCATTCGGGATCACGCTTGGCCTTGGAATACTGGCCAGCGTCGATCTTGCCACCTCTGCTCTTCGTGCGGAATTTACCAGTGATGCAGCGCGGGAACTCTTGAATTTGCTGACCACCGGCACCTACCTGGTCTGTGTGTTGGTCTGGATCGCGTATTTGCTGGTCCCCGAACGTAAACCTGCAACCCCTACGGCTGTTCACCACGATGAGGTAGAGATTTGGAACAGGGAGCTGCAACACTTTCTCAAGCATTGATAACGGCCTGGACTCTTGTCGCCGTTGCGTTCGTCGCGCTGGGAATTCTGGCGTACATTACTATCCGCAGCCGTACGCGTCCGGTCGATTTAGAAAAAGCCCTCCTCGCCTTTCGCTCTCTCGACATTGACGCCTTTAGAAACCTGGTCGACTCGGCCGAAGAAGCATTCCTTCGCGAGAATTTACCGCTGAAGAAGTTTCGCGAGATTAAGCGGCAGCGTGCGTGGGTAGCACTCATTTACGTCCGGGAAGCGGGAACGGCCGCCACCGCACTGGCCAAGATTGGTCAGGCCGCGCAGCGGAGTTCCGACCCCAAGATCGCGGCATCCGGTATTCAGGTTACCGAAAATGCTTTCCGGCTTCGACTGCAAACTATCCGGACTGGCCTCTACCTGCTGACCGAAATTCTATTGCCCGACCTGCAAAGCCGATCACTCCCTCACTTGGTAAATCAGTATGAACGGGCGGCAGAAACGCTCTTTCGACTCGGCAGATTTCCCTCTAGACCTGGCAGACTAGCCCGCTCCAAAAGCGCCTGACGCCGCCAAGGCAAACATGCATGGCTTCGGAGGCACGTGGCCTTGCTCACTTTCTAAGATAAGATCCTTCCATGGCCCGCGGTTGGGAGAGTAAGTCGGTAGAGCAGCAGCAAGAAGAAATGGCCGAACGGCGTAAAACACCTCAGGCTCCGCTTCCCGCTGCCAGCAGGAACGCAATCGTAAACGCGACGGCTTGCGACTTTCCCGCGAGCGGTTGACCCAGCAACTACAGAGTGCCGCCAACCCCCGTCATCGTCAGATGCTGCAGCAGGCGCTGGCCGAATTGGATCGACAACTCTCATCTTTCGAATAAATTAGGCAAATAGATTGGGCAAATAGATCAGCAAACAGGCTGCGAAACTCCGCCCCGCTAGAGTCGAGTCGTAAGCCATGGCTTCTATAACGAAAACCGCAGTCCGGTTCATTCGCGCCTAACGTATAATCGATGGGTTGATGAAAGCCTACGTTTACGTGTCGCTAAAGAAGAGCGTTCTCGATCCGCAGGGTAAGACGATCCACGGCGCGCTCAAAAAAATCGGCTACAAGAGTTTGCACGACGTGCGCCAGGGTAAGTATTTCGAACTTACTCTCAATGGCGGCATCTCAAAGGACGAAGCGCAGGCCGAGGTCGAGCGCATCGCTCGCGAAGTTTTAACCAATCCGGTGATTGAAGAATTTCGCTTCTCCCTCGAAGAGTGACGAGATTGCCGAAAAAAAGATAGTTCGTACCAGAGTATTGCTTCAGCAATGCCGAAATTTCGTCGAAAACCAGACGCTCCTTTAAAGCGTCCAAGCAATTACCGGCAACCCCCGCCGAACGATTCATCAAGGAGCCAATTCGTCAATGTGCGGCATCGTTGGATACGTAGGTAAGAAGCCAGTCGTGCCCGTCATCATTGAGGGGCTGCGCAAACTCGAGTATCGGGGCTACGATTCCGCCGGAATCGCCGTTGCCGGCAACGGCGCCGGCCTGGAAATTCGCCGCGCCGAAGGCAAGCTGCGCAATCTCGAAGAAGTCATCCGCCTTAAGCCGCTCGATGGCACCTACGGCATTGGCCACACGCGCTGGGCCACGCATGGCCGCCCCACCGAAGAAAACGCTCATCCCCACCGTGATTGCACCGGAAAGATCGTCGTCGTCCACAACGGCATTGTCGAAAATTATCTCTCGCTCAAAAAGAAGCTGATTGCCGAAGGCCACAAGTTCTCGACCGAAACCGACACCGAAATTATCGCCCACCTTATCGAGAAGCATTACTTCCAAACCGGCAACGGCCATCGCCCCTCTCTCGAAGACGCCGTGCGCAAAGCCGTCAAGGAACTGACGGGCGTATTCGCGCTCGTAGTAATTGCGGTCGACGATCCCAACAAAATCGTGGCCGCGCGCAACGGACCGCCCGTAGTAATCGGCCTGGGCAAAGATGAATTCTTTGTCGCCTCCGACGTGCCCGCGCTCCTCGATCACACTCGCGATCTTTTCTTCCTTGGCGATGGCGATCTAGCCGTCATCACCGCCGACGGCGTGCGCGTCTCCGATTTCGACGGCAACCCCATCGAGCGCAAAGCCCAGCGCATCACCTGGGACCCTATCATGGCGGAAAAAGGCGGCTTCAAGCATTTCATGCTCAAGGAAATTTATGAGCAGCCGCGCACCGTCCGCGACACCACGCTAGGCCGCGTCTCGCAAGACACTGGCGCCATATTCCTCGACGAGATGCAGGTCAGCGACGCCGAATTCAAGGCGCTGAAGAAAATCAACATCGCCGCCTGCGGCACCAGTTGGCATGCCGGACTCGCCGGCAAGTTCATGATCGAGACCCTTGCCCGCGTTCCTGTCGAAGTCGACTACGCCAGCGAATGGCGTTATCGCGATCCCATTCTCGGTCCCGAGACGATGACGCTCCTGATCTCGCAATCTGGCGAGACTGCCGACACCATCGCCGCTCAGCGCGAAGCCAAATCCAAAGGCTCGAAGACGCTAGCCATCTGCAACGTAGTAGGCTCGATGATCACGCGCGAAGCCGTAGGAACGGTGTACACTCACGCCGGCCCAGAAATCGGCGTAGCCTCGACAAAAGCCTTTACTGGTCAACTGACGGCTCTTTATCTATTCGCTCTGTATCTAGCCCAAGTGCGCGGCACCTTAACTCCCGAACAATCCAAAGCCGCCGTTCAGGAGTTAATGCGCATTCCCGGCAAACTCGAACAGATTCTCACCAACGACGGAGCCTGCGAAGAACTCGCAAAGACCTACGTTCGCGCCCAGGATTTTCTTTTCCTGGGACGCGGCATCCACTATCCGATCGCCCTGGAAGGCGCGCTGAAGCTAAAAGAAATTTCCTACATCCACGCCGAAGGCTATCCCGCCGGAGAAATGAAGCACGGCCCCAACGCGTTGATCGACGAAAACCTCCCAGTAGTCATCATCGCCACGCGAGACACAGCCAGCCCGCAGTCGATGACGCGCTACGAAAAAACGATGTCGAACCTGAAAGAAGTAAAAGCCCGCTCCGGAATCGTAATCGCTCTCGCCACCGAAGGCGACGCCGAGATAGCCGAAGAAGCCGATCACGTCCTCTTCGTCCCCGAAGCGCCGGATGAGCTCTCGGCGATCCTGGAAATCGTTCCGCTCCAACTGCTCGCCTACCACATAGCCGTCAGACGAGGCTGCGATGTAGATCAGCCGCGCAATCTGGCCAAGTCGGTAACGGTGGAATAGAGATTCGCTCCAATCCTCTCGCTGGCCTCAACAACGATTCCCCACTCAACAAGTGAAGTAGGGATTTTTCGTCAATTCACTTCTGTCGCCGGGTGCCCCATCCTTAACGTCGCGTTCTGTGCGACGTTAGGGTGGGGATTTTGATCTCACTGGGTCGGCGGCACTCACCGCGAACCCCGTTTCTTCTTAGCGTCCCACAGCGCTGCAATCAGCCGCCAGCACTCGGATCCCCTCAACAAAGAGTTATCAGGATTTATCGCCGGTCGAAGTATGAGTGCGTCGCCAGCTCCAGTCCCCATCTGAATTGCCGTATGGCTACCCAGTAATTGCGTGCGCTATATTATTCTCACTGCGATGAGACGACTAGTGCTTGTGATTCTCAGTTGCTCCCTCAATGTTGTTGTGTGCGCGCAACAAACAATCTCGGTGCCGGTTATTGTTGAAGGGGACCAATCCGCCCTTCCGCTAAAAGATTCTGATCTGAAGGTGGAGGTCAACCATCAGCCTGTAACTGTCTCGTCGTTGACTCCTCTTGCTGGACAGCACCTTCTTTATGCACTGATAAATGGCGAAAGGAGAAATACGCTGTGGCCCAAGGGAAGCGCACAACAGATTGGTGTCGCGGGTCAACTTCTAAAGGAAGTTATAACGGCCGGGGTCGATATTGGGTCTCTCGTTAATTTCTCGGACGAGTACTTTCTCGATGTCCGGGATCAAAAAGACCCTCAGCAGCTCGCGGCCAAACTGGCTGGTGACCGTAGCGGAGCCGCAATGTACGATGCCGTGCTGGCGACCGCAGACTATCTCGCTGGAAAGCCCGATGTTCCCGGTTACAGGAAGGTGATGTTTTTGTTCTGCGATGGAGAGGATAACCTCAGCGTGTTGGAACGCCATCCAGCAACCGAGAGGCTGCAAAGGGAGGGCATTCCTTTGTTCATCTTTGCGCCTTCCGCCGTAACAAAAAAAAGACAAGGGAAGAACCTCAGCAGACTCGCTCTTGAGCTTGGAGGGCGAATCTATTTTCTACCGGAATCGAAGACGGTGAGCTTCGACGCCGTGAAACAGGATTTGGCGCGAAGTTTTCTGTTGAAGATAAGCATTCCCCAACCACAGGCTATGGAGACTCTCAACGTTGCCGACAGTTCGCAACCGAAGGTTTCCATCGTTGCCCCATTACAGATCGGAGCGCCACTGCGACATAGGGTTCAGCCCGCTTACACTCAGGGACAACTAGCCGACCTTCGAGCTAAGTGTGAGCCTTACACGAATACAAAACTTGAAGACCTGGAGAGCAAACGAGTCGCGTTACCGCCACATGAGTGTGTTCAAGTTCTCGGTTGGATGCGAGATTCGCGGGTGGAAAGATTGTACGTGTCCGAGAAGCCTGCACAGTAAGAGGCAAAGGGTCAGTCAATTGACGCCAACCGTCACCAGATCGTCCTGACCACTTTCGCCCGCCGAATCTCTCGGTCCGCCGTGACCAAGCCCATCCCTTCCACCAGCGCCGTCGCCCCAATGACCCGATCCGCCGGATCTTTCGGATAGCCCGCGGGCAATGTCAGAGTGCGCGCACAGGCGCGAGCGCTGATCGGCAGCACAACGAAACGTTCTTCCACGTCTCTCAAGAAAGACTCCAGACTCATGCTGAGGGAGATTCTCCCATTTAGATTGGCCGTCGCCATTTCCAACAGAGTAATTCCGCAAATAGCCAAGCCGTCATCGTTCTGCCGGGCCTCGTCGATGGCCGCCCTGGCAATTTTCGAAATCCTCTCTGGCGCAAGCGCCAGCCAAACGACCACGTGCGTGTCTAGCAGGATCAATAGAGATCTCCCCACTCCTCGGGAGTGAGTATCGGTCCCACAATATCGCCCAGGATCTTCCCCTTGCCTTTATGAAAGCCATAAATATCGTCCTTCTCCGCGTCTGCCGGAACCAGCTTCACCACCGGTTTGCCTCGTTTCGTGATCACAATCGCCTCGCGCTTCGCCTGCACCTCGTCCATCACCGCAAGACAACGTGCCTTGAACAACCCCGCCGCCATAGTTTTCATGCCGTTTTCCATCTCATGTTCATGGTCATTGTACCATAGTCACATTTTAACATTTTGTTTTATCCCTTGGCCGCAAATTAGGGGGGTGGTGCCCTTTTTTACTTCGGCATGACCGCCACGTTCTCCTTAGGCATGGCGTCGAGCGTAGACTTATCGATTCCAAGGTGCGCCAATACCAGCTCCGGCGGTTCGTGGGTCAGCCATTCCGACAAGGACAAATCCTGATAAAAGCTGCTCTTAAACATCTCCAGAAATTTCAGGTCCGTGCTGCCCGTGTTCTGGATGTAGTGCGGCAGCGTTTTCTGGATATAGCCAACGTCTCCCGCTTGAAAATCCGCGGTGCGGGCGCGTGCGCCCGTGTCGAACACCGTCATTCTTGCGTTGCCGCTAATGTAGTACTGCCACTCGTCGGCATTCGGATGCCAATGCAGCTCGCGTATTCCCCCCGGATGCACCGTCACAACCGCCGCCGCAATCGTCGTCGAGGCTTTGAACTTGCTGGAGTCGATGATCCGCACGTCTCCACTTTTCGTGCGCTTCACCACCGCCTCCTGCGTGGTACGAAACGCAAAATCCTGGGACGATGGGCCGAGGGACCCAGCGGCGGCCCTCTTATCCTCGGCCAGTGGCGGCGGCACCGGCGCCTGGAAAATAAATTTCTCCTTCTTCGGCATCTTCTCCATCGCCTGCTCGCTCACGCCAAAGTTCGCCGCCAGCACATCATGCGGAGTGTGCGCCATCCAATCCGTCAGTAGCACGGTCGCATATTCCGAGAATGCGCCATCGTCAAACACCAGCAGAAACTCGCAACCGTCAGGCCCCAGGCCTTGAATGGAATGCGGAATCCCTGTGGGAAAGAACCAGAGATCTCCTTCGGTGATATCGGTGACGAAGCTCTTGCCTTCCATGTCAATCGCCGTGATCCGCGCGTTGCCATAAAGCATCAACGCCCACTCCGCCGCCGAATGCCAATGCAGTTCGCGTATGCCGCCGGCTGTCAATCGCATATCCACGCCGGCGATGTCCTTCGAAATCGCCAGCTCCCGCACCGTGACCTCGCGTGACCATCCACCCTCTTGCATGCGTTTGTGCGCCAACCCAAAAGGATATTTAAACGTCTGCACCGCCCCCGCATCCGACGGCGGCGGGAAGAAAGAATCCGGATTCTGCGCATCCAGCGCCGGATTGCCCGGACCAGGAGAGCTAGCACTTCGACTGTCTTTCGCCGGAAATTGCTTTTGATCTTGTGCCGCTGCACTTGCCGCGGATATCAACCCGGCAGCCGCCAGCGCCGCCGATCCCATTCCCAAGAATCCACGCCGTGAAACTACATCCTTCTTCGCATCGTCGCTCATAAGCGCTCCTTTCGGAATACAAGCCGAACTGATAAGGTTCCCGGTTGGCGGACGGAATAGTCAATACAGTCTTTCCCTCGGCATCAGCCGAAAGGGAAAATCCATCCCGTCAAGAGACAAAGGCACGATTTAGGATGATTGTGATAAGCGGAAGTCTCGGAAATATTTGCGGTTGCGCTGCTCTTTTCGTGAACCGGAGACTCCCCCGAGCGCAGTCGAAGTGCGCCCTCTGTGGTAGACGTCGGCCAAGCGCACGCGAAGAACTACGGTTCGCTGCTGACCTGATTCATTCGCAGCACATCATCCTGATCCGAATCACGCGCTCTAATCCCCGCCGCCTCAAGCTGCCGCGCGACCGGCTGCACCAACTCCAGAATGTGCGCCAGCGTCTGCGCCACCGCTTCCTTCTCGCTATTGTCCGGACTCCGCCAGTCCATCACGCTCTCCAGAAAACCTTTTGGCCGCGGATACACCACAATTCTGACCTCCTCATCCGCCGGAATTCCCGCCGCCCTCTTCGCCAGCTTCAGCGCCGTATCGTAACCGCCGAGATCATCCACCAGACCAAGATTTTTAGCATCCTGCCCCGACCAGATCCGCCCCTTAGCGATCTCCAGCACCTTATCCTTCGAAAGCTTGCGGCCGTCCGCAACCTTGCTGGTGAAGTCCAGATACACACGATCGAGCCATGCCTGGAAGCGCGCCCACTCCGCGGGCGTGTAATCCTCCGTGCCCGTAAACATGGTTGCGTTCTCGCCCTGGTGCACTTCATCCCACGAAAGCCCGACCTTGTCCCACAGTCCGCTGGTCAGCATCTTTCCGCCGAGCACTCCGATCGAGGCGGTGATCGTTCCAGGCTCTGCCACGATTTTGTCGGCCGCCATCGCCACAAAGTATCCGCCCGATCCCGCCAGATTTCCCATCGAGACAATCACAGGCTTCCCCGCCTGCCGCGCCCGCACCACTTCCCGCCAAATCGTGTCCGAGGCCACATAAGAGCCACCTGGGCTATCGACTCGAAATAAAATTGCCTTCACATCCTTATCTTCCACGGCCGCTCGAATCGCGCCCGCCACGGTATCCGAGCCCATATTCTGATTGCCCTGCACGGGATCGTAATCGCTCTTTCCCCGCGTAACGCCGCCGACCCCAAACACCAGCGCGATCGTCTTCCCGTGGTCGTGCGGACGACCGGCGCGGCTCAAATACCTATCCAGATAGAGCAGTTCCGCACCCTCGCCCGCTTTGCTCTTTACATCGCCATAGACCTCGTCACGATAGGCAACCGCATCTACCAGCTTTGCTGCGACCGCTTCTTTACCAAGATAAGGGCCCGCATCCACCAACGCCTGAAACTTCTCCGGCGCAATCTGCCGCGCCTGGCAGATCCCATCTTTCATCTGGTTGAACCACGAATTCATAATCGCCGTCATCTCCTCCTTGTGCGGACCGGTGTAGTTCGACTCGGTGTAAAAATTGAGCGCAGCTTTGTATTCATAGCGATGATCGCCATGAAAGGTCATGCCCAGCTTCGACAACGTCCCCTTGATAAACGGAGACTGCATGATGATCCCCGTCAGTCCAACATCTCCCGAAGGCTGAAGATAAATATGATCGAACGCCGTCGCCAGATAGTAAGCGCCATTCCCCGGGCCAAATTCGCCAAAAGTTTCGGAGTAAGCGACCGCGAATTTTTTATGCGCGCGAAATCTCAGCACGGCATCCCGCAGCTCCTGCGTCTGCGCCATGCCCATCGACGCGGCGCCGATTTTAGCAATCATGCCGACCACGCGATCGTCGCCAGCCCCGCGATCAATCGCGTCGACCACGTCGCGCAGCGTTTGTTTGTGAGTCATCATCAGCTGCGCCGTCGGAGTATCTGGCGCGTCCTCCAGAAACGAACGCTCAAAATTGGCTTCAAGAATTGTTTTGGAAGGAACTTTGCCCTTCACCCCAATCACCGCCACCACCACGATGGCCAACCCAATCAGCGCCAGCGCGCCCAGAATGGCAAGAAACCGCACAATCAACCTGAACATGGATCGCTCCTTAGAAAAGTGAGTAAGCGAAGTGAGTAAACAAAGAGCAGTTTATCCAAGCGCGAGCGTCAAGCGCTATCGAGGGTATGTCGCAAGTTTCGGTCGTGGTCAACCAATGACCGGGACTTAGGCTCGCGATTTCGGGGATTCGGAATGAAATCGCCAGCTTATCAAGAGGCGCGCTGACTGCATTTTCAGGCATAACGAATCCCGAGAAAGCCGAAGGTTGAGCCCGAAACCGCAGACGGCACTGGAGCCGTTGCTGGCCGCGATCGAGTCGTTGAGTGACCGCATCCACGAGTGCAACGAAGGGATCGAAACGCTGGCGCAGGAAAGTTATCCGCAGGTGGCGCGGCTGAAGCAGGTGAAGGGTGTGGGCACGCTGATCGAGCTCACCTACCTGCTGACCTTGCGGAGTTCAGCGGTATGTGAAACGGCATGTGGGGTCGGTAATGACCGAAGGAATGGTGGGCGCTGTAGGATTTGAACCTACGACTTCCACCGTGTGAGGATGGCACTCTACCGCTGAGTTAAGCGCCCGACGTTTTTATTCAAACAGTTGCCGCCGTTTCCGTCAACCTTTGCGGAACGTCCGAACTTCTTGCGGTTGGGACGGCAGGCATTGCTGTGGTTCCTTCCGCAGGCCACTTATCCGCTATGCCACCATCCTATAAGCGCCAGACAGTTCCGCAAATTCTTCTTTGGTTAATTGCAAAGAAGCCGCCGCGACATTTTCCTCCAGATGTTCGATCGAGGACGTTCCTGGAATCGGCAGCATGATCGGCGAACGTTGCAGCAGCCAGGCAAGCGCCACTTGCTTCGGCGTTCTCTGTTCCCGTTTCGCAACGCGATCGAGAATCTCCCCCGCCACTTTGCCGGCTCCCAGTGGGAACCACGGGATGAAAGCAATTCCATTGTGCTCGCAATAGTCGACCACATAATCCCATTCGCGATCGGCGAAGCTGTAGCGGTTCTGTACGGAGACGATAGGAACAATCTTGCGGGCGCGTTCGATGTGCTCCTGCGTGACATTTGAGAGGCCGACAAATCGAATCTTGCCTTGGCGCTGCAAATCGGCCAGAGTCTCCACCGATGACTCGAACGGCGTCACCGGGTCGGGCACGTGCAGCTGGTAAAGGTCGATGCGATCGAGGCGTAGCCGCTTGAGACTGCCTTCCAAGGCCTGGCGAAGATGCGCTGGCGATGCATCATGGGTCCATTGATCCGGCCCCGGACGATGCCATCCGCCCTTGGTGGCAACAATGAGATCCTTCCCATAAGGAGACAGCGCTTCGGCGATTAACTCTTCACTTACGTTCGGCCCGTAGGAGTCGGCCGTGTCGATGAAGTTGACGCCAAGTTCAACGGCGCGCCGCAGAACCGCGAGCGCTCCTTTTCGATCCTTCGGCGGTCCCCATACTCCGTTCCCTGTAAGGCGCATGGCTCCGAAGCCGAGACGATGAACTGAGGCTTTGCCGCCGAACGAAACATCGCCCGCCAAACTCGCCGAAACTTTTTTCGTAGTCATAATGACCTCCAAAAGTGATCTCCAGCCCCCCTTAGTTTATTACTTTGTGCGGGGTCACGGGCAGAAACCCAAGCATGAATCGATTAAATCGACTCGCATCAGCTGCGCGCCATACAGACTATAGGTCTGAGAAATGCTGATAACTCCTGATTGTCGCAATCTAACGCTCTCATTAATCTTGGAGACGGAAACACTCGGAGAAGGAGTTCTCATGACGAAAGTGTGCTATCAATTTTTAACTTGCCTGGTGGTCGCAGTCTTAATGACCGTTGCGGCCGCACAACAAAATCAAGAAAGTACGATGGGAGCCCACTCTAAACTCAGCGCGTCCGACCAGAAATTCATCAAAGAGGCTGCCGAGGGAGGCATGGCGGAGGTCGAACTCGGCCGACTGGCCGTGCAGAAAGCGTCTAGCGAGGATGTGAAACGATTCGGACAGCGAATGGTAGACGATCACACCAAGGCGAATACCAACCTGAAAGGGGTCGCCGCTTCCTTGGGCGTCGATTTGCCGCAGCATCTCAATGCCAAAGATGAAGCGACAAAAGAACGACTTTCGCTGCTATCGGGCGACCAGTTTGATAAGGCCTACATGAGAGACATGGTCAAAGATCACAAGGCCGATGTGGCCGCTTTCCGAACTGAAAGCAGCACAGGACGCGATGCGTCGATCAAGAGCTTCGCAATGCAAACATTGCCAATCCTACGCGATCACCTGAAAAACGCCGAAAACATCGAACCGAAGGTCCTCCAGGCCCGAGCAACCATGGCGCCTAAGTCGTCGCAGTAGCACAATTCGCTCCTGAAGGCTGAGGCGCTTCATGCCCGAGGTGAAGAAGGACACGCAGAAAAACAGCAGGAAACGGTGGGTGGCCGGAGTTACAACCGATTCCACCCATCCTCCTGCAGGGCTCTTTACGAAAAGTGCCGGAGTGATCGCCCGCTCTTTGGCTTCCAAAAAGGTCTCACCAAAAGGGCCCGCTTCGGGCATGCGAATGCTCAACTACTTCATCAATCGAGCCGGTCGTGGCCTGAGCCGCCAAAGCAGGGCTGAACTCGAGAAGGCCAAAGAACTGCTCTCGCAAAGAATCCGGGACAAAAAGGCTGCCAAACGCGACGCCGCCTGATTGAATGCCGGGGCCAAACGGTGTCCGGCGTTCGGCATCCCCCCAAGCCTCTTGACCGCATTCGCCACTCCCGATAGCCTCTTCTTATCCGCCTTTCATGGCTGCTTCCGATACTCCCGAGGCTCGACCCGTAACTGATTCACGGGAAAGCACTTCCGCGCGCGGGTCCGAGCCGGAAGAGACGCAACTTTCTGCTCAGGACGGGGTTCTTACCGGTGTGAGCAGTGTCGCCATTGATCGTGGATTGTTGAATCGTGGGCTGCCGAACTTTCCAGGAGCTGCACCGTCCAACTCACTGCCCAGTGGCATAGCGAATTCCGCCATGAGTGTAGCCGAGCCAGGCTCTGATGTTGACCTGATGCTGCGGGTCAAGATGGGCGACGAATCTGCCTTCGCTATTCTCGTGCAAAAATATCGCCGGCCGATGGTTGGGTTCATGTATCGCTTCTGCCACAATCCATCGACGGCAGAAGAGTTGGCGCAGGAAGTGTTTTTGCGCGTGTATCGGTCGCGGACCAGTTATGAGCCCAGCGCCAAATTCACGACCTGGCTCTATCGCATCGCGACCAACCTGGCGGTGAATCATGCGCGCGACACGCGGCATGAGCGGCCGGAGAATACGGTTCGCCTCGATGAGCCGGATCAGGAAACAGGGGCGACGCCCGATCTGGCCGACGAGTCGCTCACGGTCGAAGAGCAGATGCTGAAGCGGGAGCGGTTGGCCGCGATCCGCAGCAAGGTAAATGCGCTGCCCGAACGGCAGCGTGTCGCCGTCATTATGCATAAGTATCAGCAGATGGATTACCGCGAGATTGCGGGCGTCCTTAAGCTGAGTGAGTCTGCCACCAAGTCGTTGCTGTTTCGCGCCTACGAAACATTGCGCGAACAGTTGAAAGAATTTGTTTCGGGGAAGTAGAGGAACGCAGTATGAATTGCAAAGAAATCCGCGAACTGTTGCCGGACCTGGCCGCTGGCATGGACGCTACCACACCGCCGGAGGTGAAGAAACACATCGCATCCTGTAACGACTGTGCTACGGAACTCGGCGAATTGCAGAAAACCATGGCGCTGCTCGATGAGTGGCAGGCGCCCGAGCCGTCGCCGTATTTTGATACTCGCATGCAGGCGCGCTTGCGCGAGGAAATGGCGCGTCCGCAGGCGACATGGTTTCATTGGCTGCGGCGCCCGGCGTGGGCTATGTCGCTCGCTGCCGTGCTCTTTGCCGGTGCGCTCACGGTTGGCCTCAACAACAAGTCGTATCTGGTTGAGATGGGATCCATTCAGACCAGGCCGCCAGCCCCAGGTCTGCCGGTGCAGCCCGGAACTGCCGTTGGCGATCTGCAGGCGCTGGACAGCAATCATGACTTGTACGCCGATTTCGATATGCTCGACGAACTGCAGGTGCAGGACGACGTAACCGCGAATCCATAAGACGTGCCGCAGAGACGCGCCCCGCCGCGTCTCCGCACTGGAGGAGTGGTAGTAGAGTTGGTTTGGCAAATCGGCCGGGACGGACAGGAACAACGATGTTGGGCCAGGGGAAAATTGCGCGCTGTCTGGCAGTCTTTGTGCTGCTGACGCCGGCGTTTGCCCAGTCCGAGCATCCGCAGTCACCGCCAGCGGACGGGCAGTGGCACCGCTTTTCAAATGGAAGCTCGAACGCCGGCCATCCTAATGACGGTCGTCCTAATGAACGTCCGCCCCAGAATCAGCCGGGCCACGCCGGAAACTGGCTCCGCCGCTACAAGGATTTGCCGCCTGCGCAGCAGCGCCGTGCGTTGGAGAGCGATCCGCAGTTCCGAAGGCTTGCGCCGCAACAGCAAGCCCGTCTGCTGCAAAGATTGCAGACTTTCTCTCATCTGCCGCCGCAGCAGCAGGAGCGCATTCTCAATCGCATGGAAACCTGGGAGCACCTGACACCAGACCAGAAACAGCGAGCGCGCCAGGTCTTTCAGCAGTTCAAGCAGTTGTCTCCTGATCGTCGCCAGGCGGTCAATCGGGCGATCCGCGAGATGCGCGGCCTGACGCCCGATCAGCGCGACCGGCTGATTAACTCCGATCAATATCGGCGGGCCTTCTCGCCCTTTGAACGCCACATTCTCACGGGAGCGGCTCACCTTCCGCTGGCTCCCGGAGATGTCTGGTAAGCCCAAATCGCTCGAAGAACGTCGTAGAAACGCGACGATCCGTCTTTATGCTCCGGAAGCTACGACGTGGGGAATTAGAGCCGAGAATTGGCTGAGAACTGTCGCACTATCGCCGGATGAGCGCCATCACCCATCCAGCGACAAACACGCCGCCGACAAACAGCGCGAAGCAGTAGAGGCCATACTTCACCTGATCGATCGTCGAATTGCGCTGGGTGATGCCGAAGACGACCGACGCGAAAAGCGCGAACACCACTGCAGCCGAGAAGTGCGACAAGGTGATGGTCACGGTTTCTTCCCCAATGCAATGTGGTGCGCGTCCGCTGCGGCGATGAAGTTCAAGAGGCCGGCGACAATCAGAAAGGTTTTGCCATAATCCGCCGCGGCATTCGCCGCCATCACGTTGCCCCAATCCATGATGCGAGCGAGAATGTAGAGTGCGCCGGAGCCGATGTCGCCAACGAAGCCTAGAATATCGAGGATGTCGCCGCCGTTGGGCTGATAAATCCGCCCCTGCATGCCCAAACCAATCAGGAACATTGCCACTACCGAGATCGATAGCAAACCGCCGCGTCCGTAGCGCTTAAGCAGAAAGTGCCCGCCGCCTGGAATCAGCCAGCCTACGATTGGCGCAACCACCGCCATGGTCGTCAGCGGATACTCCGGCTCGGTTTTCGTCGCTAGTGCCGCGGGATTTTTTGATTTGTCTTTCGTGTTGGTAATTGGCTTGGCCATTCAGATGGTCACGATCTCTTTTTGGATTTTACCAGTGACTTCGGCGCTTCCCGGACGCACCATGACATTCACTTCCAGACGCACGCCAAATTCGGGCAGGTAAATCCCTGGCTCGATCGAGAATAACGAGTTAGGCAGAATGCGCCGTTCGTCGTGAATTTCCAGATCATCCATATTAGCGCCGTTCGAATGCACTTCGGTGCCGATGGAATGGCCGGTGCGGTGGATGAAGTAGTCTCCGTATTTCGCCTGTTTAATATGGCCCCGCACCGCCTTGTCTACTTCCCAGCCGGCGATCGGCCGTTGGGCCGCCACCGCATCCTGCACCGTCTTCACGCCAAGGTCGCGCGCCTCGCGCACGATTTTGAAAATCTCGCGCTGATGGTCCGAGGGAGCCTTGCCCACAAATCCCATCCAGGTGATGTCGTAGTAAACCGCGCCCGGCGTATTTTTCTTCGCCCACACATCCAGCAAAACCAGGTCGCCCTCCCGAATCGGCACGGGATGAGTGGCGCTCGGCCCGTAATGCGGGTTGGCGCTATTGGCGTTCACGGCCACCACCGGCGGGTCGTCGGTCACCATGTTTTCGCGCTGGAATGCTTCCATGAAAAATTCCTGAATGTCATGCTCGTGCGTGCCGCCATTGCGCACGCGGCGGCCGATCTCTTTAAACGCCTCGGCAGTAACCGCATCAATCACATCACGCGCGGCGAAGTGCGATTTGATCTGCACGTCCGTCAGAGTCGCTTCAAACTGCGCGATCAGGTCCGCGGCGCTGACTATGTTTTTACCGAGCCCCCGGATCATGTCCGCGGTTCCCGCGTCCACCATAGAAATCGTGAAGACAGTGTTATTGGGCGAGTACTGCATGGCCACATCGCGATGCGCCGCCAGCATCTGCTTCAGACCATCGAACAGTTCCTGCCATCCGGCATACTGCTTCTTCGTGCCCGGCAAGCTATCGAGGTGCCCCGCTTCAATCTTGTGCACCAGTTTAGTGGGCTCGCCCTTAGCCGGAATCAGGTAATACCAGCGCCGCGTCACCATCAGGCCATCGGGCAACCCCAGTACGCGGTAGGAGATCGGGTCGCGATGATGATGATCGTAGAAAAGCCACGCGTCAATCTTGCGCTCGCGTAGCGCTTGTTGGATGGCGGATAAATCCATATACAAACGGTTATTCTACACGACCACTGAGCGCGCTGGATTCTACGGACGCTTAAGGGGCTGACCAATCGAGTGCATATCGAGCTTTTCTCGGTGGCTCTTTCGGTGCTAAAAAAGGCTTTTCGAGACGCGATTCGCCCGAGCAGCAGTTTGACGCTTTTCCTCTAGCCTCCGTATAATTCTTAGCGTCCATATCCTGATCATCACGCTGGGCGGTTTCGGCGTGAACAGGGCCGGGCGTCGTAGGCGCCTTGAGCGCTCGCTCCGCTGTTCAGGTCTATATTTCAGATTTGTTTTCAAGTCTGATGACTGATAGGCTCGGTTGCAGTCAGTTTCGTTGAGCCCAGCGAGCTGGAAGCTTCCAGCATTTCTCGAAAAATTCGAAGGAGTCAAAGGATCCAATGATTAAGATGTTTGCGCGCGTCACCATGGCCGTCGTAATAGTGTCCGGCCTCTCCCTTTACGCTCTGGCCCAAGCCGATCCTCCTGCCGCTCCCTCGGCTGCTGCGACCGCCCCCAACGCTCCCTCCGCTGCTGCCGCTGCGGCTTCCAAGGTTACTGGAACCAAGGTTGGGACCATCAACATCGAACAGGCCATCTTTCTGTCAAACGAAGGACGCCGCGATTTCGAAACCCTCAGCAAGAAGTTTGAACCCAAGCAGAATGAATTGAAGGCCTGCGCCGACGAAATCGACAGCCTCACCAAGCAGCTCAATACCCAGCAGGACAAGCTGAACGACGAATCGCGTGAAAAGCTGGTCAAGCAGATCGAAACCAAGAAGAAGAGCTGCGATCGCTCCACCCAGGACGCGCAGGAAGATTTCCAGAATCAGCAGGGCGAGATCGGAAACAAAATCCTCAGCAAGATGGCACCCGTGATTCAGAAATACGTTACCGACAACGGCTACGGTCTGCTTCTCGATACCTCGCAACCCTGGCCGCGCGGCCCGGTGATCGTATCAGGACCGTCGATGGATATCACCGGGCCCATCGTGGAAGCCTATAACGCTCAATCAGGCGTAGCGGCCCCGGCTGCAGGAACTCCGGCTCCGAAGCCGGTGAAGCCAGCGACCCCGAAGCCGACTTCGACTACTCCGCCGAAACGGTAGCGACACCGCTGGCGAAGGTTCAGTCCCTGAATCTCGAATGAAGTTTCAGACCGCGTCCCAGACGCGGTCTTTTTTTATTATTTCCGTTGGGATCAAATCGCAATCCGCAGGTGTCTGTACTGGCAACGGGCTTGTTCCAGAGGACACTGAAATGTTCAACGCACTTGAAAGCACGTGGAACCAGTCTGCCCGCCGCCGTGGATGGACCACGCTCGCAAGCTTCACCATGCAAGCCTTGGCCTTAAGCTTGCTGCTCGCCATCTCGTTATTCTGGGTGGGAGGGCCTCCGCAGGTGCGCTGGCTGCAACTCGCCGCGCCTGCATCTTTCACACCAGTCGCGGCCGAGCAGCCCGCACCAGGGCATCACACATCCGCCGCAGTTAACCCGCGACCAAGTGAGTTCGTTGCGCCGCCATCTATACCGACCCAAATCGTCAGCACTGTTGACGACAGCTCCGTTCCCGCCGCGCCAGATTTCTCGTCCATTGACAATGGCAACATACGATCGGGTCGCGGAGGCGCGGGTGTTGACCACGGTATCGGCGACATTCCTGTGGTCATTCCGCCGCGGCCGGCCGCCTCCAGGCCTTTGCTGGTTTCGCATCTCGCGGAAGCTAACCTCTTGCACAAAGTGCAGCCGATCTATCCGCCCATCGCGCGCCAGGCCCGTGTTCAGGGCGCAGTCGAATTGCGGGCGATCATCAGCAAAAACGGCACCATCGAAAATTTGGTCGTAGTCCGGGGACACCCAATGCTCACCGCCGCTGCGATCGAAGCAGTTCGGCAATGGCGCTACCGCCCTTACCTGCTCAACGGCGAGCCCATCGAAGTCGAGACAGAAATCACGGTCAACTTCCTCTTATCCGGCGGTTAAGTCGACTGCGAACCAAATGTTCGACGCTGGAAGTTACCATCGGCACAAACATCGCGGCGCGCGCGGTCACTATAATCAGCTGAGTGAACGCTCCCCGCCCCGATTTGTCGAGAGTGCCCGACCGCCGCTCGCTGATTCTCGACGGACGGACCTGGGCAGAAGTTTCTCTGGCAGCGCTGGGAGAAAATTTTCACGCCATTCAAAAGCACGTCGGCAAAGGCGTCACGATTTGCGCCGTCGTCAAAGCCGATGGCTACGGCCACGGTGCGATTGAGTGCGCCCGCACTCTTGAATCCGAGGGCGCGTCCTGGCTGGGCGTAACGGATGCCGCCGAGGGCCTCGCGCTTCGCGGCAGTGGCATCAATGCGCGCATCCTGCTCATGACCGGAATCTGGAGGGGCGAAGAAGACAGCATCGTCGCCCAGAATCTCACGCCCACCATCTGGGAACACTGGCACATCGAGTCGCTCGAACGAGCCGCTCGCCAGCGCCAACGTGTTTTGCCCGTTCATCTCAAGGTCGATACCGGCATGAACCGCCTCGGCACTTCGCTGGAAGCGCTGCCGCGCCTATGCGAGATGTTATTGGCCTGCAAGCACCTGACTCTCGAAGGAGTGAGCACTCACTTCGCGTCGGCGGAGGTGCTCGACGCCGAAGACGCTCATCGCCAGATAAAGCGCTTTGAAGCAGGGCTCGCAATTCTTCAGAGCTACGGCTTCCATCCAGCGCTGATTCACATGGGAAATTCAGCAGCCATGACCGCGCGGCTGGATACATGGAAGACAATGGTTCGTCCGGGCATTTCCCTTTATGGATATTCGCTCGCTTTCACGCGTGGTGGCGAGCCCGCCCCAGTTACTCCGTTGCCGCTGCGTCCCGTGCTGTCGTGGAAGACGCGAGTCCTCACGGTGAAAGAAGTCGCGGCAGGAGAAGCGGTCGGCTACATGGGAACCTTCGTCACAAAGGCGCGCAGCCGCATCGCAGTGCTGCCCGTGGGCTATGCCGACGGCTACCCTCGCCTGCTGTCGAATCGCGCCCGCGTGATCGTAGGCGGTGAATATGCGCCGGTTGTGGGCCGCGTCTCCATGGACCTGACCATTGTCGACGTCAGCCATATCAGTAGTGTAGCGGTTGGAGATGAGGTCATCTTAATCGGCGCCATCGGCGGCAATAGCGTGGATGCTGTCGAGCTTGCCCGCTTGTGCGAGAGCGTACCCTACGAAATTCTCTGCGGCCTGTCACAGAGAGTGCCGCGCGTCTATCTCTGAGTCGCGAATCCTCTGAATACTGAATGCCGAGTGCTGACTGCTCAGTGCTGAATCCTGCCATTAAACTGCCCGAGGTCGCCAAACTGCCCGGCCATACTGTATTTCTAGAAGCAGCATGTCCTCGCGCTACGCCGAATGGATGTACGACTGGGAGACTCGACTCACGTCGGTCGATAACAACCGAGTCGTGCGTTCGCTGGACTGGGGCCTCGATTGGACTCAAACTTGGCCCGGCCGCAATGGCGGTCCTCCTGGAGAAGGCAGCGGTCCGACTCCACGCGATCTGCTCGACTATTTCTCGCGTTTCAACGATCGCATCATTCGCGAAAGCGACGAATTTTACTCCTACCGGAAACCGACAGATTTCCGCCTCGAGCGCCGCGAAGTAAAAGTATTCAGCACCCGCGAAGTTGCCGATCCGCGCCTTGAAGAAAAAGTTCGCGGCACCCACGCCGATTTCCTACGCTTCGCCTCGCCCGTGGTCACACCCTTCCCGGAAAACAATCTGGTGAATGCACGCTGGTTTCCCGCCCGCGGACGCCGCGCCGTAATTCTCTTACCGCACTGGAATTCCGACGCGATTTCTTACTCCAGCCTCTGCCGTGTTCTGAATTGGATGGGCGTTGCAGTGCTTCGGCTGAGCATGCCCTATCACGACATTCGCCGCCCGGCTGAGATCGATCGCGCCGACTATGCCGTCTCCGCCAACATCGGTCGTACGCTCGATTCGGTTCGTCAAGGAGTCATCGATGTGCGCTGCTGTCTCGATTGGCTGGAATCGCAGGGCTACAACCGGCTCGGCATCATCGGCACCAGCCTCGGGTCATGCTATGCCTTCATCGCCACCGCGCACGATCCGCGGATTCAGGTCGCTGCCTTCAATCACGCCTCGACTTATTTTGCCGATGTCGTGTGGCACGGCCAGTCAACCCGTCATATCCGCGAAGGCCTCGAAACCAGCATCGATTTAGAAAATCTCCGGCAGGTGTGGCGCGCCGTCAGTCCGATGGTCTACTTCGACAAATTCTCACGCTGGCCGCGCCGCTCGCTCATTATCTATGCGAAATACGACATGACCTTCCTGCCCGAATTTTCTGAGCAGGTGGTCGAGGAATTCCAAAAACATCAACTCGATCACAAAGTCGTCGTGCTCCCGTGCGGCCATTACACCATGGGAGAAACGCCCTACAAATACATGGATGGCTGGCAGTTGGTGAGTTTTCTCCGGACGGCGTTCGATTAGAACGCCAGTCCGAAAAATTTCCAGCATCGAGCCTTAGCCCGCAAGTAAATCCCGGCCTCACACGACAGCACTAATTAAGGACAATAAGCGCAATGCGCACTCCGGGATGGAGCAAGTCGAATAGGAAATACTCGCCGTCAATGTAATCGACGTAGCAGTCATCTGCGTGCAAGCATTTGCTTGCCGGTGTGTGCGAACCTCCGGGCCATGCGATCCGCCACTTCCGCCGGAGTTGCACGACGAGCGAGAGACACACGAGTTGGGATAGTAGGGGTGGACGGACTAGTAAGGTATCCATTCCACGCTGTAGGGACGCTTAGCAGGTCGGGTAATAGGCCGCCGTTGCGGCTTTAGCGGCCCGAGTTTCGCATGCACCGTAGCGGATAGTATTCAACTGGAACTGTCAGTGGAGAAGTCCGCCGGTTCGACAGTATATTTTGGTTATCGACGCGCCGTCACTTGGTCAGCGATTCGGTCGTATTCAGCCTTGGACACGATGTGGCGCGTCTCTATGTCGACAGCCCCGTTATAAGGACGCCCCGCAATCACACGATCCGCCTCGCTCGCACTCATGCCAGGCAGACTCATCAACTGATCTCGTGTCGCCGTATTCAGATCGAGCGGCTTATTGCGGCTCCACCCCTCGCGGATCCCTTCCGCCATAGCTTTGACATCGCTTTTCGCTGCGGCCGTCGCCTCCGCCGTCTTTTCCCGCAGTTCCTGCGGGCTCTGTTGTTGTTGGGTGCAACCCACTAGCGCGGCCAGCAGCAAAACTGCCGGAACATAGCTATATCTGAGGAAGTTCATTTTGCACACTTCTTTCCGCTGCCTTGGATGACATCGCGGCCTTACTGGTTGGTGCGGACCGCAGTATCCCGAGTAAAATAAACTTCGGTGCCCAACCTATGAAAAATTCGGCAATGTCCCGCCCGCTCTACGAAGTTGACCCGGAGATTTCGAATGCCATCGACAACGAGGTCCGCCGCCAGCATGAAGGCCTGGAATTGATCGCTTCCGAGAACTTTGTCAGCGAGGCCGTGCTTGAAGCTGCCGGCTCGGTTTTCACCAACAAATATGCGGAGGGCTATCCCGGCAAGCGCTACTACGGCGGATGCGAGTTTACCGACGTTGTTGAAAATCTTGCGCGCGAGCGGGCCAAAAAACTCTTTGGCGCCGAGAATGCCAACGTGCAGCCGCACTCCGGATCGCAGGCCAATCAAGCCGCCTACGCCGCCGTGTTGCAGCCCGGCGACACGATTCTCGGCTTGAATCTCGCGCACGGCGGACACCTCACGCACGGGCATCATCTGAATTTCTCCGGCAAGACTTACAAGATCGTTCCCTATGGAGTGACGCGGGAAACCGAGACTATCGATTACGACGAACTCGAAAAGATTGCTACCCAGGAGCATCCGAAGCTGATTATTGGCGGCGGCAGTGCTTATCCGCGAATCATCGACTTCGCCCGCATGCGGCAGATTGCCGACAAAGTCGGCGCGCTCTACCTCGTCGATATGGCGCACTTCGCCGGCTTGGTCGCGGGAGGAGCGCATCCATCGCCGGTTCCCCACGCGCACATCGTGACTTCAACCACGCATAAAACGTTGCGGGGACCGCGCTCCGGCATGATTCTGAGCAAGCAGGAATTTGCGACTGCGATCGATAAGACAGTCTTCCCCGGAATGCAGGGAGGACCGCTGGTTCACATCATGGCCGCCAAGGCCGTCTGCTTCCTCGAAGCATCGCAGCCTAGTTTCCGCGACTACGCGCGGCAGGTGGTCGCCAACGCCAAGGTGATGGCGGAGACGCTGGCCGCCGACGGCTATCGCATCATCTCGGGTGGAACCGACACGCACCTTATGCTGGTCGACGTGTTCGCGAAAGGCATGCTCGGGAGCGAGGCGGAGAAAGCTCTAGGCGAGGCAGGCATCACCGTCAACAAAAACGCGATTCCATTCGACACCAATCCGCCGATGAAACCGAGCGGTGTTCGCATTGGCACTCCGGCCGTCACGACCCGCGGAATGAAAGAATCGGAGATGCGACAGATCGCCCACTGGATCACTGAAGCGCTCAACCATCGTGCCGACACCGCGGCGCTCGCTAAAATCCGCAAGCAGGTTCTGGGGCTGGCCGAGGAGTTTCCGCTGTATGCCGAGCGGCGAGCCAAAGCGCAGGCTGAAGTGCGGGCCTGATTCTTTTGCGGGTCCAACGATAATGGATTGTCATCTTGAGCGAAGCGAAAGACCTATGCAGTTGCTGGTCGCGCCAGAATCCATAGTGCGTCGCGAATTCCCTGTGCTCCCTCGCGCCCCTGTGATTAAATTCAGGCTGTGAAAGTAGCCATCGACATCCGTCGCATGACGGAATTCGGAGTTGGCACCTACATCCGCAACGTGGTCCGCACCCTCGCGCGCCTCGACCGCGAAAGCAAATATTTCCTTATCGGATCGCCGGACAAGGTGACGGAATGCGGTAACCTGCCGCCTAACTTTCACGCGATAGCTTTGGCCGGAGCCGACAACACCCTCAAAGGCAACCTTGATTTTCGGGCAATCGTCCATCGCCTGGAGTGCGATGTCGTGCATATTCCGCATCTATTCTGGCTTCCCCGCGGGTTGACCTGCCCTTATATCCTTACCGTGCACGATCTGCTCGAGCACATGTATGGATCGCGCAACGCCTCCAGTTTGCGGCGTAGTCTTCACTTTTATCTGACGCGCCGTGTGTTGCGCCGCGCCGCGCGTGTGATCGCAGTTTCGCAATTCACCAGAAATGAAATCGAAAAGCTGTTGGCCATTCCAGACGAGCGCGTCGAAGTGGTCTACAACGCGATCGACGAGCGTTTTCTGCATGGCCACGCCACTGAAGCCGATCGCGAACTGATTGCCCAGCGCTACCTCGTGAACCATCCTTTTATCCTCTATGCCGGCGCGATTCGGCCTCACAAGAATGTGGTGCGTATCATCGAGGCATTCTCTGCATTAAAGAGCGAACTGCAAAAGCTGGATCAGTTTCCGGATTTAAAACTCATCATCATCGGGGACGATCTTTCCAGCCATCCCCGGCTCCGCCGTACCGTGGTGCGCAGCGGCGTGCAGCATGATGTGCGCTTTCTTGGATTCGTTCCCATTGAAGTGCTCCGCATTTTTTATGATGTAGCCAAGATTTTTGTGTTCCCGTCCCTCTACGAAGGATTTGGATTGCCCCCGCTCGAGGCCATGGCCCATGGAACTCCTGTGGTCACGTCGAACACTTCGAGCTTGCCGGAAGTAGCTGGCAACGCGGCGCTGCTCGTGAATCCGGAAAATGTCTTTGAGATCCGCCGCGGTTTGCAACGCGTCCTTCTCGACCCGGAACTTCGCCTCCAAATGAAGCAACGCGGCTATGAACAAGCCAAGAAATTTTCCTGGACGACATCGGTGTCGAGAATTCTCGAAATTTATCGCGAAGTAGCCGACGCTCGCCTGTCGCGCAAAGTTGCTGCCGGGTGAGAGCATCCGCAGTGCGGGTGTTCTTTGTCCTTTATACTAGTAAGAAATCACTTGATGAATTCTAGCGCCGCGCCCAATCCCGCTCCCTCGACAGCCGAGAGCATGAGCCATCTCAAAACAATAGATTCGAAGCTTTTTCACCCCAAATTTTCCATACTGCTGTTGATCGCATTATGGGCGGTTATTTACATGGCAGGATTGTCTCGGCCTGCTTTGCTCGACGATGCCGACACCGTGCACGCCGAGGCCGCAAAAGAGATGCTGCAGCGTCACGACTGGGTCACGCTGTATGTCAACGGTGAGCGCTATCTGGAAAAAGCTCCGTTGATGTATTGGAGCGTCGCAGCCAGCTACAAAATATTTGGCATCAGCGAATGGAGCACTCGCTTCCCGCTCATGCTGATCGTGCTCGCGATGATCCTTTCGGCTTACGGATTAGGCCGCTGGGCATTCGGCGACGAAGGCGGATTCGCTTCTGGATTAGTCTTGACGACAGCGCTTGGGCCGTTTCTTTTTACCCGCTTTCTTATTCCCGATGTAGCGGTTGGTTTATGGCTGACTCTGACGTTCTGGTTTTTCCTGATATCGCTGGAACGATCGCAACCCACACGCTGGACATGCTGGGCTCTCGCCGCTGTGTGCGCCCTGAACGTCCTCACCAAGGGATTGATCGGCCTGGTCTTTCCCGCCGGAGCGATTCTGCTTTACCTGCTGCTCACTGGAAATCTACGGCATCTGCTGAAGCTGCGCTTGTTTTCGAGCACGCTGGTCTTTCTGTCGATCGCGGCCCCCTGGCACATTCTGGCGGCGTTGCGCAATCCGCCGCAGGGCCATGTGCGCGGATTCCTCTGGTTCTACTTCGTCAATGAACATTTTCTGCGCTTCTTGAACAAGCGCGTGCCTCGTGATTACGACACCGTGCCGCTCCTTCTCTTCTGGGCCTTGCTCGTTCTTTGGCTGGTTCCCTGGACTGTATTTCTTCCGCAGTCGCTGCGGGAAGTGCCGAGACGATGGCGCGAATTTCGTTCGCAAATGTCGCGGCGTCAGCGAGCGTACCTTTTATTGTTTCTGTGGATTATTGTGATCGTAGGCTTCTTCAGCCTCTCCACCAGGCAGGAGTATTACACCATCCCTGCGATTCCAGGGATGGCCTTGCTGGTCGGCGGATGGCTGCAACGAGAAAGAGCGTCCGCCCCCGACAGCCGCGATCGACGCAGCGGGCGGATTTCATCCGCCACATTATTGGCGGTCGGTGTCATCATCGCGGCAGCAGGTTTTGCGCTGCTCATGTTTTCCAAAGCGCCTGCTCCGGGCACAGATCTGTCGGATCTGCTGCGAAAAAATCCGCAGGACTACGCGCTCTCCTTCGGGCACTTTCTCGATTTAACTCCGCAGGCGATGGGCGCATTCCGCGTGCCATTGTTCGGGTTCTCGCTCGCGTTTCTGCTAGGCACGCTCGCCAATTTTATTCTGCGCCGTCGCGGCCGCGCTGGTGGGGGAAACGCGGCACTCGTGGCGATGATGGTGGTTGTGCTGGCCTGCGTGCGCATCGCGTTCGGCATTTTCTCTCCGATTATTTCGTCGAAAGATCTGGCGCTGGTGATCCGCAAGCTGTATCAGCCGGGCGATCAGATCGTCGTCGCCGGGCTCTATGAGAACGCGTCGACGCTCAATTTCTACACCGGTCTGCGGCTGCGCAGTCTGCACGTTCCCGGCGGGAACATGTGGTATGGCGCGCAGTTTCCCGATTCTCCGCCTGTCTGGGAAACGCAGGAATCATTTGTGAATATGTGGAATGGTCCCGGGCGCGTTTTCTTCTGGACTGATCAGGAAGATCCGTTGGCGCTCAAGGGATTGAAGAGCTTCTCAATTGCGCGGCGCGGAGGCAAGACTATTTTTTCCAATCAGCCGTGGCTTTCCCAGTAGTCACTTCACAGTCGCTTCACGGGATCACGCAACATGTTTATTTAACTACAATCAAGCGCCCGTCTTTCAGATCGAAGACACTGCCGCGCCAGTGGATCCGATTGCCCATAAAGCTAGCTATCCACAGGACGGGCGCAATCAAGTCTCGCAACATCAGTACTAAAATATTGGCGATCAGTTCGTTGCCAAACATACGCCGATCGTCGAGCACAGCGTCCGCGGCAACATAGCCAACGACGAATCGCGCGGCGAATGTCAACGCGAATAATGCATAGACCCAGAACGCACCGCGAGCCACCAGCACAAGTAATAATGCCCAAGGAAGTCCAAACGTAAAAATTAGTCCTGCGTGGCCCCAACGACGGGCGTCCCGAATCGTGCGCGACCAGCGCAGTTGATGGGCAAGAAACCGACGCAATGTATAAGCGGGCAGAAGCGTGGCGACAGTCGCGGCGCTCAGTTCAACTTTTTTCCCCGTAGCGGCGATGCGTCTTCCAAGTTCATAATCGTCAGCCAGATAATCGACCAGCACTTCGAATCCGCCGATGGCTTCGAGGTCGCGACGGCGAAAAGCCAGCGTTGAGCCCAATCCAAAATGCAGCCCTTGCTCGAGAAACCTCGCACTCAAAACGCCCGGTACAAAATCAGTGGCGATGCCTAATGCCTCAAGCCGCGATCCAAGCGTTGGGCTTGCGATGCCGCGATAGAGGCAGGTGACCAGCCCAACGGAAGAATTCGCCAGCGGCGCAACTACTCTACGCAGATAATCCGGAGGCACGCGAATGTCACTGTCATTAACCAGGAGAACTTCGTGGTGCGTCATGCCGACCATCTGCGCCAGATTGCTGATCTTGATATTCGTACCCAGGATGCGATCGCAAACGATCAATTCAATTTGCACATGAGGATATTTTGTTTGCAGCTTTCGCACCACTTCGATGGCAGGATCGGTCGAATCGCTCACTCCGAAGATCAACTGAAATTCGGAATAGTCCTGCTCGCAGTGACTGCAAAAGTTCTCCCAAATCTCGGGGTCAACGCCCTTCAAGGGCTTGAGAATCGAAACGGGCGGCAGAGTGCTGTCGAGAGGCGCGGGCTGCTCGATTTGCTTTCGGCGATAGCGCAGGAAACTTACCAAGCCGAGCGCGGAAAGAAAATAGAAAAACAAACTGCCGGCGGTTCCGATCCCAGCCACGAATTCAAGTACCACTCTGATGGTCAGTGGCGGCATCAGCACATGTTACTCGTAGCGCAGCGACTCTATGGGATCGAGGTTCGCTGCCTTCCACGCCGGATAAATTCCGAAGACCAATCCAACCGTGGCGGAGGCGGCGAAGGCGAAGATCGACCAATCCACCGACATGGTGGCAGGAAGCGACGGAAACGCAACCGGAACGATCGTCGTAATCAGTGCTCCCAGCAAAAGCCCGATCACTCCGCCGACGGCGGTGAGCATCACCGCCTCCAGCGTGAACTGCACGAGGATGTCGCGCTTGCGGGCGCCCATGGCTTTGCGCACGCCGATTTCGCGCGTGCGTTCGGTGACCGACACCAGCATGATATTCATCACGCCAACGCCGCCGACGATCAATCCAACGCTTGATACCGCAAACATGAAAACGAAAATCATTCCCGTGATCTGGTTCCACACATCGGAAATCGAGTCTTGCGTGAAGACTGCAAAATTATCCGGTTTCTCCGTCGGAACCCTCCGTCGTCGGCGCAGCAACTCGCGCATCTCGTCGATTGCTTTGGGCATGTCATCGTGCGACGTAGCCTTAACGCTGATCCAGTATTGTTTCAGCTCAGGATGCAGTTTGCGAAACGTACTCAGCGGAAAGAAAACGATGTTGTCATCGGGATTCTTCCCGCCTCCGAATACGCTCTTGCGAAGTTTCGCCACGCCGATCACCGTAAACAACTGCCCCTCGATGTCCAACTCTTTCCCGAGCGGCGATTCACTAGGGAAAAGTTCTTGCGCGGTGTCGTGCCCAATAATAATGACCGGGGCGCGCCGTTCTTCATCGATGCTGCTGAACCACCTGCCCGCGTCCAGCGCCACGTCGATCACATCTTTGTAAGAGCTGGTATCTCCTTCCAGAATCGTTTGCTTTGCCTTGCGGTCTCTATATTTCACAGAGTAGGTGCCGGTCCCGAGTTCCGGCCGGAAATAACGCACACCCACGCTGACCGCTTTCACATGCGGCAAGTCCTGCATGGCCATGGCGTCATCGAAAGTCAGTTCTTTGCGCGTGCGCATCTCTTCCGTCGGCCGCCCGAAAGTGAACGGCTCGAGATGAAATGCAAAAATAATATTGGAACCGAGGCTAGTGATAACCTGGCTAACGTTATCGTTGAGGCCGCGCACAATTGACGAAATCCCGATGACCACGGCCACGCCGATGACGATGCCCAGCACGGTCAGCGATGAGCGCAGCTTATTGCTGCGTATCGTATCGACCGCCATGTTCAGCCCTTCGCCGAGTTCGCCTTTAACTAGCACTGGTTCAAAACCTTTTCATCGCCAAGACGCTGAAACCTTTGTTACGTCTCAAACCGCAACGCCGCAATCGGATCGAGCACCGCGGCGCGCCGCGCGGGATAGACGCCGAAGAAAATTCCCACACTGGCTGCTACTAATACCCCCGCCATCACCGCCCATAGCTTGATTGTCGAGGGCATGCCGATAGCGAGCGTGACACCCTTGGCGATAACTATGCCAAACACAACCCCGATTGCCCCGCCGAGCAGGGCGAGCGCCACCGACTCAATCAGAAACTGCAGTAGGATATCGCTACGCCGGGCGCCCATCGCTTTGCGGATGCCGATCTCGCGCGTCCGCTCCGTCACCGAAACCAGCATGATATTCATGATCACGATCCCACCCACGACCAGAGAAATCGCGGCGATTCCTATCATCGCGTAAAAAAATGTGCCGCTGAAATTCGACCAGATACTCAGCAGGCTATCGTTGGTCTCAATGTCGAAATTATCATCGTCGCCAGGATGCACGTGCCGCCGCGCTCGCAACACGGCGCGCGCTTCATCCATAGCCTCATCAAAGCCCGCGCCGCTGGCCGACGCTTTACCTGAGATGCGTATGCTTTCGTGCGAGCCATTTTGTTTCTGATAGGACGTGATCGGCATGAGCGCATAGTTGTCGAGAGTCTGGCCGAGTGTCTTGCCTTTGCGCTTGCCGACTCCAACCACGCGATAGACCCAGCCATCGATGCGAATCTCCTTGTCGATGGGATCGGTGCCCGGCATGAGATTCTCCGTGATGTCCGGCCCCACGACGACCACGGCGGAATTATTTCGCAAATCGGTATCGTTAATCATGCGCCCGGCGGTGAGATCGATGTCGAGGATCGGAACCATGGAAGGCGTCACCCCCCGCACATTGGTGTCGCTGATGGACTGCTCGCCATACTTGACGTGTCCATTGGGGTTGTTGATCGACGCTCCGACCCATTCGCAATGTTTGCAGGCATCGAGGACGGCGGCATAGTCCTCCATGGTGAGATCTTTCCGCTTCTCGGCCTCAAGATATTTGTCGACATTGGTGATGGCGGGTGAGTTTTTGAATACGATAAAAACGTCGGCTCCCAGATTGAAAATCTTCGTCGCGACATAGCCATTGATGCCGTTCACGAAGGTGACCACGGCAATCACCGCAGCGACTCCGATCACCACGCCGAGCAAGGTAAGCGCCGAGCGCAGCTTGTTCGCCCATAAAGACAGGAACGCGATCTTGATGCCCTCGGCAATGTGCATTGGCAGATGGCTGGCGCGTGAAACCGCACCTGCGAGACCGTGGAGCCACGCGCTTTTCTTGAAATGAGTTTAGCAGGAGGAGGCTAGGGGCAACGGCTCTTGTTGCTATCACAATAAGTCGGTGTTATGTGAAGGCAAGGGACTAGAGTTCTCCTGCCTGACCATGGCTGCAGCGCTCAATCGAACAGCATTACACCTCACCAGATCCAAACCGCATCGACAGCTTCGTCGACAGAAACGCGATCAGGAGTCCGAGCCCGATCCACCCTGCTGCTGATTCCATGTTTCCATGGGATAAGAGGGGCGCCACGGACGGCGAGGAGATCGAAAGCTTCGCAGAGGACGGTGCGCCGATCAGCCGCGACAGGTCCGCGATCCACGCGATCAAAATCCATACC
Organism: uncultured Acidobacteriaceae bacterium; assembly: GCA_963822025.1. Lineage (GTDB taxonomy): Bacteria > Acidobacteriota > Terriglobia > Terriglobales > Acidobacteriaceae > Acidiflorens. The sequence goes on from CAWGFW010000008.1 coordinate 1,382,289, forward strand.
AGCACCAGCCCTCCCACGACCACGCCCGGCAGAGCGCGCTTCCAGGGAAACGGAATCGGCGGTGGTGCTGCGGCTTCGCGCCGCACCGCATCCATGACGGAGGCGGCAAAGCCCGAAGACGGGAGAATGTCGTCATCTCGGGAAAGAATGCGATTCATTTCATCCTCCTCGTGAGCAGTCAACCGTTGCATTAAGCCTCCTTCAGACGCGGCACAGCGAGCAGTTGCGGAAGCTTGCCGCGCAGGATTTCCCGCCCGCGAGACAGTTGGGCTTTCACCGTGCCCTCGGGCAATCCGAGGCTTCGCGAAGCGCTGGTCACGTCCATGTCGTGAAAATAAAAGAGGATCAAAGCCTCGCGATACTTCGCGGGCAAAGCCAGAACGGCGCGTCGCACCGCGCGATCCTGATCCCTTTCCTCGAGGCCTCCGTCAGTGGCTCGATCGTCGTGAGGTTCGGCGATGTCGTCGAGCGACACAGTTCGCGCGGGAATGCGGCGGATTTCCGAGCGATAGAGGTTGGTCGCCAGCGCAAAGAGCCAGGTCGAAAATACGGCATCCCTACGCCATTGGCCGAGCGCGCGGTAGGCGCGTAGAAAGGCTTCTTGGGCCATATCCTCGGCCCGGCCACGATCATGGCAGAAGCGATAGGCTAGGTTGATCAGCGGCCCCTGCCAGCGGCGGACGATCCCCTCAAAGGCGGAAACGTCACCGGCCAGAACTCTTTCCACAGCGGCCTGATCATCGCTCGCGCTCACCCCGCAGAGCCTCCTGTTAGTAGGACCGATCTTGCCACTGACCGGTTGCACTATTTTCGTCCTTTGCGCCTCGGCAGCGTACTCAAGAATAATGCAACCGCAATCAAAAGCCTGCGGTCATACCGTATGAATGCAGACGACTTTCGAAAACGGTCAAGGAGTTTCCCAATGCTATTCGACGTAGATAAAGATATCGTGCCGGTCGCGGCCATGTTCGTGCCCATCGTTGGAAGCATCGCCCTGTTTTCCTTTCTGGCAGTGACCACATGGGCCGACGCTCGCCGCAAAGAGCGTGAAGCCTACTACACCAGCGAAGCGCTGAAAAAAATTGCGGAGAGTTCAGCCGAGGGCGCTAAGAGCGCGCTGGAACTGATGCGTGAGAAGCAGAAAAATGCTCAAAGCCGGCGCATCGAGGGCCTCAAGCTGGCCGGCCTGATCACGACCGCCGTCGGTATCGGCACCATGGTGCTTCTACGCGGGATTGTGGAGCGGGAAGAAGGACCGGTATATCTCTCCGGGCTGATTCCGGTGCTCATCGGCATAGCTTTACTGTTATATGTTTTCGTCTTGGCTCCCAAGGAATAGTTTCCCAAGGAATAAAAGTTGGACCCGTGGTCCGCTCGATCGACTGCACTATAATAAATGGGTTGGCAGCCGGACCGGACGGTCGCTCGTCGCGAGACGGGAGGAAAGTCCGAACTCCGCAGAGCAGTGTGCCGGATAACGTCCGGGAGGGCCGGCTCAAGCCGGTTCGACGGAAAGTGCCACAGAAAACATACCGCCCGGGCCGCAAGGCTCAGGTAAGGGTGAAAAGGTGCGGTAAGAGCGCACCGCCGCGGCAGTAATGCAACGGGCAGGGCAAACCCCACACGGAGCAAGACCAAATAGGGAGGGAATTTCCGGCGAGCCTTCGGGTGCGCCGGAGATGCGTGCCGGCTCGGTGCGCCACAACCTCCGGGTAGGTCGCTTGAGCCCCGCAGTAATGCGTGGCCCAGAGGAATGACCGTCCCGCCGCAAGGCGGACAGAATTCGGCTTACAGGTCCGGCTGCCAAGTTTACCCGCTCCGAGGACAGTGTGACTACAACCGAATTTTTCACATATCTCAAGTCCTTCCGCAATATCGAGCCGGCGTTTCAGATTATTGAGCACGACGGCAGCGATACCTTTCCTGACAGACGCCATGCAAGCGGCGGGGTCACGGTGAAGAGAGGCACGCAGTTATTGCAAGTCGAAGGATTCGCGACTATCCGCCTTCCGCTTTCCAGCACAAGCATGGTTACAATCCCAACTTACAATCGCCGGCAAAAGGACATTGTTCCAGCTGAGGTGTCTCGGGCCATCGGAAATGATGTTGCATGCTGCCTATTTGGAGATCTATATCTTCGCAAGTACGGCTCAGCGCCAGTACTTGTCAATCGCGTGCAGTCTGTGCGGAACGCTTCGAGCACGCCACGCGCCGCGAGCAGTTCGAAGCAGAACAAGGCCATAACGACCTGCCAAACAGTTACTCTGGATCGAGCATGTCGAGCGGTCGAAGTCTACAACCACGGCTTGGATGGCGTCGTCGTGAAGGCCGACCTTGACATACGAGCCCACAAGATGTTCGCGGGCAGCCTAGGTTCGACGAGAGACGAAATTGAGCAGCAGTTGCGTTTCATAGGCAGCGACTACGGCGGAGTGGCGGGCCGCCCTGCTGCTCTCAAACTGGCTCCGAATATTGCTCATGACATCTATCAGAACCGCGAAGAGTACGAACGAATCGCCTCTTCCGCCCTGCCGATTCTTTCGGAGGTTGCGGATCGAAACGCCATAGAAGTCCTCTACCGTCCCTTCGTGCAACCGCTAGTTGATAAGAACGGGCGCGAGACGAGTAACTGGAAGGTGTGGGCCGCAAAATTTTGGCATCATCTGAACCCGCATGCCTTTCCGATCAGGGACAGCCGGGTCGATAGGATATTCATTCTCCCCAGCTCGAATGCAATCGATGAATACTTGGAACTCCTGAACAGGTTCAGGGCCTTTGTGGTCTCCCACCAAGAGTGGCTGCCGCGTCTCCGGCAGACGGATGGCGGGGTTGACGGGGAAGTCGATGGCTTACCTATGTGCTCCGACAACAAATTGTGGGACAAGATGTGCTACGGTCTCGTCGATCTGGATGAGGCTGGAAAATAAGCGAACCTGCATCGAGGCATCTTCAACGACTGTAAGGGTTCCTTTGCCGCTCAGTATTTCGGCAGCGGGCTCTCGCTCGCTCATGCCCGCAACCCGCCCCAACGCGGATGTCGGATGTGCACGCCACGTGGTAGCATTCCCGAGTGAGCGACTCCGCTTACATCCCAAGCGCTGCCTCGGCGGTTCCCGCGGCTGTTCCGACTACCGTTTCTGATAGCACGGTTGCTCCGCGGCACTCTGCCATCGTGCGTGTCACGCACTGGATCACCGCTCTCTGCTTTCTTGCTCTGCTGATCAGCGGAGGTGAAATTGTCATCTCTCATCCGCGCTTCTATTGGGGTGAAGTCGGTAACGATCTGACTCCGACATTGTTTAGGCTGCCGATCCCTGCTTCAAGGAAGTTGGTGCCGACGGGCTACGGATACTTGTTGCCGGACGGGAATGGCTGGGGCAGGTATCTCCACTTTCAAGCTGCGTGGGTGCTGATTTTGACCGGTTTGTTGTATTTGATCTTCGGTTGGTTAGGCGGGCATTTCCGGAAGAGCTTGCTACCGCGACGCTCGGATCTGTCGTGGCGGGCTTTATCGACAGCGATCATCAGCCATTTGCGCTTCGAGCCGCCGAGTGAGGCAGAGGCGTACTCGTATAACCTGCTCCAGCGTCTCGCCTACCTGTTCGTGATTTTTGTTCTGTTTCCCATGGTTATTTGGACGGGCCTGGCGATGTCCCCCGCCTTTGTTTCCGCGTTTCCGGCGACCGTCAATCTGTTAGGCGGCCAGCAATCCGCGCGCACACTTCACTTCTTCGTTTCTCTATCCCTCGCGCTCTTCCTGCTGGTGCACGTTGCGATGGTTTGGCTTGCCGGATTCACAGGCCGTATGCGGGCGATGATCACGGGCCGCGTCGCAACACCTCTCGCTGCCGCGGACAAGGAGCGCACATGAGCGAGCGTTCACCCCGCGCAGTTTCACCCAGCAAATTTTCGCGCCGCAAACTGCTCGCTACCGGGCTCACGGCTGCGGCCGGTGTAGCTGGCCTGGGCGTGGCCGCGCGGCTGGCGCAAAAGTATGGGCTCGTCCCGCCCGATCACGGTGGAATCTGGGGCCTCGGCGAAACGCTGACCTACGCTTCGCAGCGGTTGCTGACCCGGCACTCCTTGGCGCGCGAGTTTTCTCGGAGCCAGATTTCGAAGCCTCCGTTTCCCAATGAAATCGAGCCTTTTACTGACGAGTTCAAGCGCCTTCAGGCCGGAGGGTTCGCTGACTGGAGGCTCTCGGTCGACGGCATGGTCGCCCGGCCCGCCTCGTTTTCGGTCGATCAGCTGAAGAGCTACCCATCTCACAGCCAGATCACGATGCTGCAGTGTGAAGAGGGATGGTCGTATATCGCCGAGTGGATCGGCGTGCCTCTTTCCCAGATTCTGCAAACCGTGGAAGTCCTTCCGCAGGCCAGATACGTCGTCTATTTCTCGATTGAACCCGACACATGGGAGAGCATCGACATGGCCGACGCGTTGCACCCGCAGACTTTGCTGACCTATGGCATGAATGGTGACGTACTTCCCGTGGGCCACGGCGGGCCGCTTCGCCTGCGGCTCCCCCGCCAGATCGGCTACAAGAACGTGAAATTCCTTACCCACCTGACGCTAACCGACAATCTGAAAAAGTTCGGCAAGGGCCTGGGCGGCGTGAATGCGGAAGGAGGCTATGCCTGGTACGCGGGAATTTGATACGCCTGTACCTGAGGGGTTGGTTGTAGGCTCTTTGCGCCAAGTGATGTTTGGAACCGGCCTCACATGCCCTCGCCCACCAACGAGATTCCGACCCGCACCAATCCAGGCCTGTGCGGGAACTGCCAACACGCTCGCCTCATCGAATCCGATCGCGGTTCAGTTTTCTGGAGGTGTGAACTATCCTTCGAAGATTCCCGTTTCCCAAAATACCCACGCCTGCCGGTCGTGACTTGCAGTGGCTATCAGCCGAAGTAGCGGTAGTAGTGGTAATGACATGTCTTTGCCAGTATGGCGGACGAGCCCTATAATTGACTCTTCGGCACAAGCCTGCAATCCGAAAAATTCTATTTCTGAATCCAGAGGAGCAATCGTTATGTCCGCACCCAGCCGTCGCCCTGAAATTCGCCGTCGCCGCACTCGCGCAGAAAAAGTAGCTAAGCTCCGCAAGCGCCTCGCCGCCGCTTCTGCTCCCGCCGACCAGGAACGCCTCACCGCCAAACTGCACCGTGTCGGGCTGGTCTCGCCAGGCAATCCCCTGCTCAAGAGCGCGTAGCTCAACCCACTAGAATTCGATTGTCACCAGCCTCGCCGGGCTTTTTCCTGTATTCGTAATAGTGTGCGTATAGTCTCCCGGCAGCCACTTGATATCGCCGGCCTTGAATTTTCCGGGCATCGGCCCCTGCCCCTCGACATCGCTGCGCAGGTCAAGATCGGTGACTGCGACGAGCAGGTGCGGAAGATCGTGGTGGTGGCTAGGGACAGTCGCGCCAGGTTCGAGATCAACCTCTGACACGCGCACTCCATCTTTGATAAAAAGAATCTTGCTGCGTCCGCCGGCAAAGGTTTTTTCGCCACTTTCCTCCGGCCAATGCGACGGCGTCTGCCGCAACTTTTCATCCTGCATCAACTCAATCGTCACGTTGCGGAAGGGCTGATCGGAGACATTCCTGGCGATGTGCGCGAAGTTTCCTGGCGTAAAGTGCGTGTCGCCATCGCTAAGCTTCACGTCCACCGGGGCCTTGCCCTCGACCTCGTTAGAGAGGTGCGCATCGCCGAGTGTGACGTACACATAATCGTGGCGATGGCGATGCATCAGCGTCGCCGCCCCAGGAGCAACCTCAACCTTGAAGGCGCGAATATATTCGTTGTCGATGGCCAAATGATGCGACGGCTCAGCAGTGATCTCGACCTCAGTCGCAGTCTGCGCAGCCAGGAACGGAATCAGCAGAAGGAGAAACAATAGGCGCTTCATCGCCGGGAATTGTAGCACCGGAACCTGCCCTCGAAGCGCTCACCCCGAGTACACAATCCGTCCACCAACAATCGTCGCGACCACTTTCCCCGTAAACTGCCATCCATCGAACGGCGTGTTCCTCGACTTCGAATGCGACTTGACGGCCTCAAAAGTCCACTTCTTTTTCGGATCGAAAATCGTAACGTCAGCAATCGAGCCGCGAACCAGCGAACCGCGCCCGCGTAGATCAAAGCACCTCGCCGGACCGGCGGTGAAGAGCTCGACAATACGCGAAAGCGGAATCCGCTTCTCGCGATACAGCCGCGTGATGGCCAGCGCCAGCGCGGTTTCCAATCCAGTGATGCCAAATGCTGCGCGCTCGAATTCCATTTCTTTTTCATGAGCAGCATGCGGAGCGTGATCGGTGGCAATCGCATCTACCGTACCGTCGGCAATCGCGACCAGAAGGGCTTCTCGATCGGACGTAGAGCGCAGCGGCGGGTTCATTTTGTAATTGCTGTCGTAGTCGCGCATGTCCTCATCCGTCAGCGTGAAGTGGTGCGGCGTAACTTCACAAGTGACCCGCGCTTTCCCTCGCTTGCCGCGGCGCACACTCTTCAGCGCGTCCGCCGTGGAAAGATGTGCGACGTGCAAACGCGCATTCGGAATGTGCATCGCAAGCTGCACGTCGCGCTCCACAATTGACGCTTCTGCCGCTGCGCTCATGCCGCGCAGCCCCAGGCGAAACGACCGTGCTCCCGCGTGCATCGAACAATTCTCCGTCATGCGAGTATCTTCGGCATGTTGTACGACCGGAAAATTCAGCTCTCCGCCCAGCACCAGCGCTTCCCGCATAATTTCATCATTGAGAATCGGCTTGCCGTCGTCGGTGACCGCGATGGCTCCGGCAGCTTGCAGCGCGCGGAAATCACTCAGCGTGGCGCCCTTGCTTCCTCGCGTCGCAGCCGCAATCGCAAACACATTCACCACCGCGCCGCGCTCAGGCTGACGCAGCCACTCGATCCATTCAACCGAATCAACAACGGGAATCGTGTTCGGCATGGTGCAAACCGATGTGAAGCCACCCGCCGCGGCTGCAGTCGTACCCGTTGCGATCGTTTCTTTGTGCGCCTGCCCCGGTTCGCGCAGATGCACGTGCAGGTCGATGAACCCCGGAGCGACCACGAGTCCGCGCGCATCCAGTTTCTCGTCCGCACCACCTTTAATTTTATTGGGAGCGGAAATCTCGGCAACGCGACCACTCTTTAGCAGCACGTCCATCGGCGCGTCGGTGCGAGCTGCGGGATCGATAAGGTGCCCGCCTTTGATCAGCAGACTACCGTGATTGTTTCTCGAGCCAGCCATCGTCATCGCATCCTTCCGATCGCCCGCGCCAGAATCGCCATGCGCGTGGGTACGCCGTTGCGTACCTCTTCGAGGATGCGCGCTTGTGCGCCGTCGGCAACCTCGCTGGTCAGTTCGAGCCCACGAATAATCGGCCCGGGATGCATCACGATGGCGTCTTTCTTCGCCATCTTCAATCGCGCCGGATTCATCTGATAGCGCGCGATGTATTCCGCCAAATCGATCTTCAGTCCGGCCAACCGCTCGGTCTGCACCCGCAACAGCATGATTACATCGGTTCCTCGCAACGCATCCTCAATGTGACGTGTCACGCGCACGCCAGGCGCGATAGTCGCTGCAATTTCCGGCGCCAGTTCCGGAGGACCGCAAAGAATGATCTTCACTCCAAATTTGCTGAGCAGATGGCACGCCGATCGCGCCACGCGACTATGAAAAATGTCGCCTACAATCGAGACCTGCAAGCCTTTGAAACTTTTCTTATTGCGCAAAATTGTATAAGCGTCAAGCAGCGCCTGCGAGGGATGCTCGTGCAGTCCATCTCCGGCATTAATCACCGGCACGTCGACGTGCTGCGCCATCACGTAGGGCGCGCCCGCGTTCGGATGCCGGATGACAATGATATCGGCGCCCACCGCGCGCACCGTGTATCCCGTATCCAGCAGCGATTCGCCCTTCTCGATACTCGACCCCGTCGCCTGAATGAGCACGGTATGAGCGCCTAGCGATTTCGCCGCGATTTCAAACGAACTGCGCGTGCGCGTGGATCCCTCGTAAAAAAGCAGCAGCACCCGCTTGCCCCGGAGCAGCGGCCGCGGCTTGTCCGGATTCATCCGCCGGGCAAACTTCAAGATTTTCATGATCTCCGCTGCTTCCAGGTGCTCGATACCAAGCAGCGAACCGCGCGCTGGATTCATAGTTGATTTGTAACTTCCAATTTGTAATTTGTAATTCAAGAGCGAGCAGAGCGTATGCAGTTTCCCAATTACAAATTGAACTACACCTTTTCCATCAGCAACACTTTCTCTGCGTCATCGACCTCGCGAAGTTTGACCTCAATAATCTGATTTTCCGTGGTTTGCACCGCGCGTCCGACGAAAGCCGCTTCGATCGGCAATTCGCGATGGCCGCGATCGATCAATACGCACAACTGCAACCGCTTGGGGCGGCCCGAACGAAACAGCGCGTCCATGGCCGCACGCGTGGTACGTCCCGTATAAAGCACGTCATCCACCAGCACCACCGACTTGCCCTCTATCGGAACGCCAAGCTCGCTTTTCTGCACCACCGGCTTCGAGTCCCGGGCAGACGCACCGTTCATGGAAAGATCGTCACGGTAAAGCGTAATGTCGAGCGTGCCCAGCGGCACTGGCTTCTTTTCGATGCGCTGAATTATTTTCGCCAGCCGCTCCGCCAGTGGAACCCCGCGGCGCCGTATGCCAACCAGAACTAGGTCTTCGACCCCGTTATTTTTTTCGAGAATCTCGTGCGCCAGCCGGATCAAAGTGCGCTCCACCTCTGACGCTGACATCAACTGCGCTCTCTGCTCAACCTCGACGGGATGGCCTGGGGCACGTGAATTCATAAACGCTGCATCATACGCGTGCGGGAAGATGAGAGCAAGGTTGAGCTTGTACCCGCGTTAGCCGCGATTCATTGCGTGCGCGTATTGCCGCGCCCTTGCAGCATTGCAGCTAGCGCGCCGCCGATCAACCCAAGCACAACCGTGATCAGCATCCAGAAGAAGAAGGTCATCACCATCCCTGCCGGAGTAAACAGATTGTGGATGCCGGTTTGAAAGTCAGGATCCGCCGCATTGATTCCGAGCGTGTGCGCAATTTGCGTCAGCGAGTCAATATATTCCTGCCGACCGTGAAAAACAAAAATCCGCACCATGAGTAGCAAAGCGGAAATACCGAAGGTAACGATTGCCGCGGCTGCTCCTAGGCGCGCGCCCTGTCCGGCTGGAAGCACCAATTTACTTTCACGGCGATAAAAATAGACAGCCAGAGCACCCGTCAGTACGATGCCGAGCAACGGGATCATGCCGACGAAAATTCCCAGTACGCCCGCCTTCAGCGCGGCCCGGCCGGCGATGCGCCCGTCCATCGTGCTGCCAGATTCGTAGGACCGCCTTGGCGAGCATTCGCCGCTGCTATCCGTAACCGTCTCGGCGGAAAACTCATCCGCCGTCCTCAGTTCTTCGCCAACTCCAGCGTTGGCATCCTCCACCTGAACGTGAATTTGCGGGGCGCGACATTGCGGGCAAAAAGGCCGCCCATCCTCGACCGTCGTCCCACATTGCTGGCAAACATGGTCCACGCTATTGAAGCTAGCGCACAACGAACCACGAGAGCAAGAGATCGGGTGATCTAGCGATCGGGTCAATCACCCGATGAACTTCAAATCGTGTCGTCCTTCCCCGTGTGCATGCGGACATAAACCAGGGCGAAGCGGGAGCCCCGACCGTTGGACTTAACGGAAACAAGGCGTTGGTTCCCCTCGGTCCCTACTTTCAACTCAACCGCGTCTCCGCTGCGATCAGTCTCACAGGAGACGGGCTTGGACATTTCATCCTTGCCGTCGTAATTCATGTGGCCTCCGTTCCAGCCGCCATGGCACTGGATGGGCTTGCCATATCTCTGTAGATCTTTGTTGTAGAACGCGATGATTTTGTCGGGAGCATCATCGGACAGGAACTCCGCCGCCACCACTTTCAACGAGAATCCAGCCACCGAGAGATTTACATTGGCGCTCTTCTTGTCGTCTCCGTCATCCTTCGGAGCGGGCCTGGCGCCGGGATAAAGTGTCAGTCCGGCATCGCGAATATCGGCTTGCTCGCTGACATGTAAATCGCCGATTGGCGATTTGATATCGACATTTTTCTCCCCGTTCTGGCCCTTGTCATTCGCGTTGATGCTGCAAGCGGGCAGAACGCAAAGCAGGGACAGTATTGCTCCGAGCGTTAGTTTCGGGAGAAGACCTCGATGCAGCATTTTAGGGCTGTAAGCTGTGCTGGATATTTTGCTTACTAATGTTTTGCCTGACATCGGACAAACCTCCTGAACTGGGCTGGGCCGCGTTCTGCCGCGCCGGCCGTTCCATCCCCTCGCCTCGCGATGCGACATCCGGAATCGTGACTGGCAGATGACCGCTAATAGCAATCTCACCGAAAATGGCCTTTACCGCCGCCGTTTCCGAAACCGTTGCGTTCGAGAATGCGCATACATAATTTTCAATCGCGGGGAAATCCCTCACCACATAAGGATTGCCCATCGCAAGCACGACCGTACGCTCGGCGGCACGATCCAGAATTTCTTTGAGTACAGCTGCCGTGGCATCATCCATGGCAACCGAATTCCTCACCCCTCCTCCGGCGGCGTGCAGCGCCTTGCCCGCGGTCGGTACCACATACACGGCCGCGATCACATGCTCGGCTGTGGCGACCGCTTCCACCACCGGCGCCTTCATCCCGGCAGCCGACCGCGCATCGACATACAGTACGCGAGCATCCGGCACTCGCGCCAGAATCTGGCGTTCGAGCATCCGTCCGGATTCAGTGCGCAGATCGTCGGAAAAAATCACCGCCACCAGACGGTTGCCAGCCTCTGTCAATGGTTGATACGGAATTGTGGGCTGTGAAGTTCCCGGAGTTGCGGAGAATGCCTGCAGCGGTATTACCTTCCCGTTGTCGCGGACGAGCGTGATGCCTTCGTCGGCAATGCGCTGGCCCGTCGCCAGATTCTCCGGCTTGGCAACCTCACTTGAAAGTTGACGAAGGTCCACCAGTCGCGCCTTGTTCAGACCAAGAGCAGCCTTCGCCTCCAGAATCTTCCGTACCGATGCATCGAGCCGCGGCCGGCCGATCTCGCCGCTCTTCACCGCCTGCAGCATGGCACGATAACTGGCGTCGAGATCGTGAGGAATGATCAATACGTCATTACCAGCCTTGAATGAGTCAACCGCCGCCCGGCCTGTATCCTGCGCGTAAAGGCGCGTCAGTCCGCCCATGTCAAGGGCATCCGTCACCACGATCCCCTTGAACCCCATATCTTCCCGCAGCAGTCCAGTCACGATCGCCCTGGAAGTCGTCGCAACCCGGTTGGGCTCAGGTTCGAGCGCCGGAACCGTGACATGCGCCACCATCACCGCATCCACGCCTGCCTCGATAGCGCGCCGAAACGGCGGCAGCTCTACGGCATCTAGCCGTGCCCTGTCGCCGGTGACCTCCGCAAATCCGAGATGAGAATCCGTCGCGGTATCGCCATGCCCCGGAAAATGTTTCGCCGTAGCCAGCATTCCACCTTCGTGTGCGCCGCGAATATACGCCGCCACAAAGTCGCCCACCTGCGTCGGATCTCCGCCAAAAGATCGTGTGTTGATAATCGGATTCGCGGGGTTGGAATTCACATCCGCAACCGGAAAGAAATTCCAATGCACCCCAATCGCTCGCGCCTCGATCGCCGTGATACGCCCAAAGACCTCGGCATTCTCCGCCTTTCCGGTTGCTCCAAAAGCCATCGCGTGCGGAAAAACAGTCGTTCCATTCACGCGCATGGAAACGCCGCGCTCAAAATCGGCCGAGACAATCAGCGGCAGTTTCGATGAGCGCTGCAGCCGGTTGAGCAACTCGGCAGCAACATACGGTTGGCTCCTGAGCAGCACCGCGCCGTCCACCGGCACAGTCATAACCAGCGCGCCGATGTGATACTTTCGAATCTCGTCGCGAAGCTGTATCCATCGCGGGTCGGCATCATTCAGAAACTGCGCCAGCACCTTGATGCCAAAAAGCTGTCCAACTTTCTCTTCGGTCGACATCCGGCGCAGCGTCTTGTCCGCCCACTTTTTGCCGCTCTTGTCGAGATGGATGGGCCCGGGAGGCAGAAAGCGGTCTTTATCCTTATCTTTAGCCGGGCAAAGCGGAGCTGCCAGCACCAGCACAATCAGCAGCAAATGTCGAAGCATGCCTTTGACAATAGCAAAAATGGATGGGCAACGTCGCGAAGAACTGCCCGCAACTTCAAACTTCGGATTCCACCTTTGCGAGACCTTCCGCCTGAATCGCGTCGTCGTCTCCGAAACCGGGCAGCCAACGCACATTCGGCTCCCGCCGGAACCACGTCATCTGGCGTTTGGCATAATTGCGATGCGCCTGCTGTGCCGCCCCGAGCGCCGACTTCCGATCCAGTTCGCCGCGCAAGAACTGCATCGCCTGCTTATATCCCAATGACGCCAGCGGGCGCGCTCGCTCGCCATATTGCGCCAGCAATCGCTCTGTCTCCGCGATCAATCCCTCCTCAAACATTTTCGCGGCCCGTTGGTTGATGCGCGCATACAAACTTTCGCGTTCCGGATTCAGCCCCAGACGCAGAATGCGAAAGCCCCGCAACGGTTCGCGCCCCCGTTGCCAAAGTTCAGTCATCGGCTGGCGCGCCGCCACGCAAACTTCAATCCCTCGAATCATCTTTGGAACATCGTTGGCGTGAATGCGCTTCGCGGCTACAGCATCAAACTGCTCCAGGATACGGTGCAGGTACGCGGCGCCCCGTTCGTTCACGCGCGCGCGGAGCCTCGCACGCAACTCTTCAGACCTCTGCGGCCCAGGGAAAAGTCCGTCCAGCAAAGCGCGAAGATAGAGGCCCGTACCTCCGCTGACGATCGGCAAACGTGAATGGCACGCGATCTCGCGCAGAACCTGCCGCGCCTGCCGCGCATATTCTCCCGCCGTCACATCGGCCAGCGGGTCCACACAATCGAGCAGATAATGCGGAATTTCCGCACGCTCCGCCACCGTCGGCTTCGCCGTGCCGATTTCAAATTCGCGATACATCGCGATCGAATCGCAGTTAACGATTTCACCACCGAAGCGCCGGGCAATCGCCAGCGCCAGCGCGGTCTTCCCGCTAGCGGTCGGACCAAGCACAACGACCATCTGCGGATCGCGAATCTTTAGCGGGATTGGCGACATCGCGGGAAAGTCAGCGCGCGCTCCACGGAATCTCGCGCCAATAGCGAACAACAGTAAGAATGAGCAGCACAACCGCCATGATCAGCAATCCGCTCGCTTCGGCCGCATAGATGGCATGACGATGGTGATGCTGATTATCCGGATGCTGCTTGTCGACGGCCGGCTTCGGCGGGACGGACGTGTTCACGCCGCTATTGTAGACCTTCTAGCCCGTTCGTCGATCGTCGTTGGCGCGGTGCATGAAGTCCCGGTTCGCATTCCGCGGAGGCGCACGGGATTTATTACAGGGCTAAAGAGGCGGAAATGAATCGCTCATTTCCGCCTCCTCAACTCAAGGATTCGATCCGCTGGGAACGGGGTGCAGCATCAGGATGGGTATTATGCAATCGATTGAGGGCATGCCGAAGAAATACATCGGAGCGTGTCGATAGTCAGTGATGCCGTCGCCCATATTCATTGCGCTGGCGCCTTGTACGTCCGCCAGGTTCCCGGTTAAGAGTGCAACCAACCGTTCCAGGCGCGTCGAGTTGCCGCCGCCCTCTGCGTTGGCAGCACGGCGGCTCTGCGGATCTTTGCTGTGGCAATCAGCAGGGTCATTCGGAATATCTACATACAAGTTCAGCCCGAGCAGCACAGTCAGCGCACGGAAAGACTCGCGGGAGTGGGTGCTGCACTTATCATTCGGATTGTCGAACTGTGCCGGAATGATGACAAAGCGAATCATTGGCGTCTCTACCTCAAGCAGCAATGGATTGAACGTGCCGCTATCGGGGGTGCCCGCCAGGGAAAACCCGTTCCAACTGCTAACGTCGTAGCGGAGAGAGATAGCGGTAGGGTAGTCTTTCTCCGTCGACGCGTCGGGTGGATAGGTTGCGCCCAGCCGGATTCTGTGACGCCCCGCAACCACGTACTCTTCGGGTTGGGGCAGGCGGATCACATATCTCGCTCCCTTATTATCAAGCGCGCGCTGCAGGCTTTGAGTGTCAATATCGGCCTTGGCGATGTCTGGGTGGGGAGTCGCGGTGCCAGTCCCGCTATGCGCGGGGAGCGACAGTTCATAAACGCCCGCAGCCAATGTCGATTCGTTCGATGCCTGCACAAAGAGATCGCGATGGTCCTTGACTTTGGGTGCAATCGCCAGCAGCATTTTCGCATCTTTTGGATCGGGAACAAAAGCCCACGGCCCGCGAAACTCAATAAAGACTTTCTCGGCGGGGGCGGCTTTCGATTCCGTTGCGGGCGGAGCGGGCTGTTGAGTTTGTTGGCAAGCGCTGAGGAAGAACATGGCCAGCAAAGCGCTGGTCAGTACAACCAGAGAGCGGCTGAAGTGGCGTTTGCGTTTGGTTTGCATAGAAAGTCTCCTCGGTTAGAGATTAGGGCCGTCCGTACGCTGCAAATGCTGACCAGTAATAGGGATGAGATGTGCGCGGATTTGCCAGCATATTCCTGGAGGCTATGCGAACCGCCTCGGAAACTGTTTGGCCCGACAGCACGTTGCGATAAAAGTCCTCTGCGAATCCTCGAGTTTCCTCTACGGCCCACCGGCTCGCCACCACATGGGGAACGCCCGCACGAAGGAAGGCATCCGTAATACTTTCGAATCCTCCTGACCCGTCATCACCGGAAGCAGTGCTACACGCTGAAAGCACCGCCAGTTGCAGGGACTGTAAGCGAAGGCGCTGCACAGCGGCTGCACCCATTAGCCGCGATGCTTTCGCTTTGCCCTCCGGGCCTTCCAACATCAGCCCGCTGCCCGCAGGCGCGGCGAGCGAATGTCCGGCGAAGTGGAACACCGCTGCGCCAGGCAGTTGGCTTTGGACGGCGCTGAGCGTGGCCTCGTCGCCTTTGAGCACACGCACGGAATGAAAACCGCTGGCCACAGTATCCGCTTCCGCTGCCACTCCTGGAAGGGGAATGAGTTCGTCCGCAGAAGATGAGGCCGTACTGCCCACCACGAGCGCCGGCAAGTCGGCGGAAATTCGGGTGTCGTTGTGCAAACTCGGCTGCGAAGGCTGCCCGTTGGAATGAACTATCGGAGCATGTTCGATCAGGTAGCGATCGTTAGCGTCGATCAGGGCCTCGAATGGCACTCTGGCTAACCATCCGTCCGCCTCAATGACCAGCGTACGTCCGGGTGCGAGTTGCTGTTCCAAAGGCGTTATCAGCGACTCATAAAGGCTGCGACCATCGCGGCGCAAAGCGCTCAAATCGGATTTGGGATCTGAGGATAAATCGTGAAATCTACCCGCCAGTTCGTGCAGTCCGTCGGTAGATTTCGCAATCCAGTGCGCCTTGATGCCCCGATTGTCATAAACCCAGATGGCAAGCCCGTCGGGCAAAACTGCATAAGCCAGCACCGTCTCTTTTGCGAGAAGCGGAAGGCGCGACGCCAACTGGGAAGCGTCCGGCATTGCCCCAGGGGTCGACGTTCGATTCGCACTCGAGTCGGCCGCCATCCGCTGTGGCGCTCCTAGATACCACTCATACGTTTCCAGCGCTTCCTCCGACCGGCCTTGACCCAACTCGGCTTCAACCAGCGCTAGATACGTCGGAGCGGCGTTCTTGCTCCAACTGGATCGGTCCGCTTCGGACTTGAGCGTCGCAAGGCTCTGCTCGGCCAACGCCAGCGCTGGCCTGAGCGCTTGCTCTGCTTCCACTTCACGATGCCGTCCAAGTTGGAGCTCGCCCAAAGTGGAATAGAACATCTGAACCAGATAGTTGTTCGAAAGCGGTCGAATCTGATCTTGGATGACCGTCAGGCGCGCGATGGCCTTATCGAATTGTCCCTGATGTGCCTCAAGCTGAGAAGCCCGCACTTCCATTTCTAACTCAGCGTTGCGACTGGCGTCGGTGTTTGGCGCTGCCGCAAATAACCGGGCAGCGTCCGCATATTCATGCTCAGCAACTTGGGGCAGATGTGCTTCGGTCGCAGCGTTGGCCATCCAAGAGTAGGCTTGGGCCCGAAGCAGTGGGCTCACATCGGGGTCGACGAGAGCCGTAGCCTCGCGCAAGCTCGCCATCTGCAGATTTGGCCGGCCACTCGAATCGGCGTCATAAGCGGATTCCGTGTAGAGGTTGTATCCTCGCCTGCTCGGATACTGCGCTGACCAGAAACGCTCCAGGGCTGTGTTCAGTAGCTTCCAGCCGTCCGCACGGTCGCCGGTATTGAATTTACATTCCACAACGAACCCGAGCGCTCGTAGATAAAGCGCGCCGTAGTCAGCCTGCTCTGCGCGATCCTGGGCGCGATGTGCCTCTTTTTCGTATGCGCCGAGATCGCCCATCAAGCCAGAGCAGACACCATCCTCTAATCCAAACTGAATCTGCACCCACGCGTAAGAACGTCTAGCCGATTCCTGGAGCGCGGCCGTTGCTTCTTGCCGACATTCTTCGCTGTGGCGTGAGAGCTGGTCTGAGAAAGCCCGCTCGAACTTCGCGCGCAACGCGCCCGCCGTATTTCCAGAAGCGCGAAATAATTGTTCGGCAAGAGCAGCCTGTTGGTGGGAAACGTCGTGGTGGCCAGCGTCGTTCGCTTGGACGGCGCGGGCAAGGGCATTTGCCGCTTGCGGAAAGTTCGGCGCCGAAGAACCGCGCAGAAGATCAGTCAGCCAGAGATCCCCGTGCTGCCGCGCGGTCAGATCCGCCAAAAAAAAAAGCGCCTTCGCGGCGCCCGGATCGCCACTGCTTTTTGACCCGAATGCCTGGGGCAGCCAGGAGCGAACCGCTTCGTGCAAATATTCCTCGATGCGTTGATCAACGTCGGAGCGCTGCGCAGCTGCGGAATCCAGATTGCCATTAGTCGCTAAAGCAGCCACTTCCGCCGGGGAAAGCAGCGGCAGCGCTTTGCTGCTGTGCTCCTTCAACTTTTCACGCACTGCGTCCGCCCGATTGCGCGCCTCTTCCACCCACTGCGAGCCCGGATCGAGCCGCAGGTAATGCTCCCAATCATCGAGCGCCTGCTGATAGAGAAACTGATGTTCCGCAACAATGGCGCGATTAAAAAGCGCGACCTTATCATCCGGACTCCGCCGCAGCGCCTGGCTCAGGTATTCATAAGCTGCGCCGAAATCTTCCTTCCGGTCTTCCTGTTGCGCGCGCTGGAAATAAGCGGTGGCGAGATCCGTCAGAATGGCGGGCGAATGCGGCTCCAACTCCAAAGCGTGACGCAAGGCCTCAACCGCCGCATCGTACTTGCCTTCCAGCAAGTCCGCTTGCGCTTGCGACTGCAGCCACCCCGGATCCGAAGGATGCGAGTCCAATTGGCTGGCAATCAGCGCTTCCGCTTTTAGAAGCGCTGCCGGCCGGCTGGTAAACGATGCTGCAGGCCCGCGCGAAATTCGCAGCGGCGCATAACCGGCGCCCCCAATTCTCAACTCCATCGTTCGCTTTTGAGTATAGGCCCGGGCTAACAGATCAGCCGCGGCCGGCTGGGTTCTCCGCTGCATAACCACCCACGATCCCACGGCTACTACCGCTAAAAGAGATATCCCAGCCATCGCCAGCCGCGGGACCCTGAACCAACTTTGCCACCACGATCGCTCAGTTGCCGCTTTCTGCCCTGGCGACGAACTGAGCGTTCCACTGATCCGCCGCGCCAGTCTGTGCTGCCACTCCGCACGCGAACTTTCGAGGGTCGCTACATACTTGCGTTCCGCCTCGGTAATCTCTCCGTGCAACCCGATAAGATCGGCCACTGCTTCCCGCAACAGCGGACCACAATGGTCACATCGGCTCGCGTGTTCGATGTAGGCCAGCGTCGGCGCAGCTGGCGTTGGAGAACCAGCAATCTCCCGCCACACGCCCGGCTCGGGGCAGTCGCTCTCGCCCTGCTCAACCTTAGCTGGTCGCATATTTTTCAGTTGGCGATCGAGCGATGACAATTCCTCGAATTGTTCGCGGCAGCTTTCGCAGTCCGCCAGATGAGGAGTCAGAGCAACCGCACTCCGCTTCCCATCCGCGTGAATGCGGGCTTGTTCGAGGAGCCTCCCCAGTTCCTCAGCCCCTATGTGCTGATTTGCCTTGTTTTCCAAAACTTAGTTCCCCATCCTTCTAAAACGATTTTGACGACTCAAAACCTTCACTTCTCGGTGGGGATTTGTTCCCAAAAAGTGACTCCGAATCATGCTCGACAGACGCAGCAGCACGCTTTCCACCCCCTCGGTGGTCAACTCGATTCCCGGAATCGATGCGATTTCGCTGGCCGTAAGCCCCTGGCGGTGGCGGAGCCAGAAAATCGTGATCTTTCTTTCCTGGTCTTTACCCGTGGTAACCAGCCGCAGTACCTTATCGATCTGTTCCAACTGCAACCGCTGGCTCACCCGGTTAAAACTGTCGGGGCCAATCGTTCTCGGGTCGACTTGAAGAGGTTCGACTATCGCCTCGGTTTGATTGGCTCCCCGCTTTGCGGCCAGCACCGATTTGTAATGATCGTGGACAACGTTGGCCGCCACCACCTTCAAGAATCCATAAATGGAATCGTCGTACCGCGCGTGGAATGTTCGCAGCAATCGGCTGTCATCTTCGCAGAGCTTCAGGTAGGTGTCTTGCACGAGGTCGTCGATCTGCGAGCCCGACGGTTCGCCCCAGCGCCGCGCTGTCCGCAATACTGCCGCCGCGATCACTACTTGAAAGCGTCGTATGAACTCCGTCCACGCTCTCTCATCTTTCGAGCCAGCGCACGCCCTGATCAATTCCGTAGACGACAACTCCGCATAACGGGGCACGCAACCCTCCCGAGTTGGGGGGATTTTACACCACTTTTGCATAGATATTATGAAAAGACTTTCAACCCGCGCCCTATATAGTGTGTTTAGAGGCTGAATCGTTTCTGATCTAAATCCGACAACGCTAGTAAGGTCGCGGCCGCTGCGTAAGAGAGTGCGACTTTTAGCAGTAAATCGCTGCGATTGATGAGAGAGTTTGTACCCGGCAAGAACGGCCGCTGCGCGACCGAAAAACCGCTCCAATAATTACGCCAGCAATCTCGCCGCTTCCATCGCATAGTACGTCAGTATCATGCTTGCTCCGGCTCGCCGAATGCAGATGAGTGATTCCATCATGACTCGTTCGCGATCGATCCACTGATTCCGAGCGGCTGCCTCGATCATCGCGTACTCGCCTGAAACCTGATAAGCCGCCAACGGCAGATCGAAACGATCACGCGCAGCTGCAATCACGTCCAGGTATGGCATGGCCGGCTTCACCATGATCATGTCTGCGCCTTCTTCAATATCCAACTCAATTTCCCGCATCGCCTCGTGCACATTCGCCGGATCCATCTGATACGAGCGCCGATCCCCAAACTTCGGAGTTGAATCCGCCGCCTCGCGAAACGGCCCGTAGAAACCCGAGGCAAATTTCGCGGCGTAGGCGAGGATCGGCGTATTCTCGAACCCAGCCTCGTCGAGCGCTGTGCGGATCGCTCCCACTCTTCCATCCATCATGTCCGATGGCGCAATCACGTCCACGCCTGCCCGCGCCAGCGAAACCAACGTCCGCGCCAGCAGTTCAAGGCTAGCGTCGTTCACGATCTCGTACTCCGCGACAGCCGGTGGCGCCGCGGCAGCCGCGCCCAGCGATTGCGCTTCCGCCTTGACAATTCCGCAATGCCCGTGCGACATGTACTCGCACAAGCAAACATCGCCCATCACCACCACATCGCGTATTTCGCTCTTGATCGCTCGCGCCGCCTTCTGCACAATCCCATCCGGTGCCCAGGCTCCGGTGGCCACTTCGTCTTTTTTCTCTGGTAGCCCAAACAGAATCACCGACAGCACTCCCAGCCCACGTGCCGCCCGCACTTCCTTCACCGCCTCATCGATCGAAAGATTAAAAACTCCGGGCATCGACCCGACCTCTTTGCGAATACCCGATCCCGGGCAAACAAAGAGTGGATATACAAAGGATTCGGGAGTCAGGCGCGTCTCGCGGACCAGCGTACGCAACGTTTCCGTGCGCCGCAAACGGCGCAGTCGATTAGCAGGAAAGGCCATAACAACGCAATTCTAGCAGCCCCGGCCCCAGCCGCGACCCAGTTCCATCACAGCTCATTGTGACGTATATCACGCTGCGCTATTTCCCCGGGTGGGGCGGCGGCCTTCTAACCGGAGCAATCCTCCGCCCGTGATCCAAAATCACCCAGCTCACTGAAGAATGAAAAATCGGAGGCCCATCCATTCTCGCCGCGGGCATATGAAACTGCACGTTGATGAAAACTTCCTGCTGAAATCCCGACGCTGGAAATGACCCGCCGCCGACCACATCCAACGCCGCGCGACTCAAATCGCGATCGGAGGTCTGCAGCGCTTCCGCATCCAGCACGTGCCCATCTTGCGCGTCCAGAATCGCGTGCACGATCACCGGCTGAAAGAACGGCGAGGTCGGCCCGTCGGAAGGATCGACGCGCATCGGAAAGCGGTTGGGCGATGCCAGCGTAAACGACTCGTCCGCGCTTGCCATCTCCGCCGCCGGCTTAAATAGATTCGGATCGAGGTCGGGCTCGTCCTCCACACTCTCCACACGCGCCTGCACCGCGGGACGGCCGTCTTCAAAGATGGTAATTTCCCGCGGCAACGTGTGCCCGTGAAATGCCGTCGCGCCGGTGTAATCGTAAACCGCATAAATTCCCGGAGCTTCCGACCACATTTGCAGCCGCCCGGTAGCGGAGTCGACGCAATACTCCCGTTCTACCCACGAGCGCGGCGCGGGATTCGGCGGAATCGAAGCGCTCGTCAGCAGGCACGTCATCGACCTGCCATCACGCTCCACATTCGCAGCGCGAATCGCCGACGCACCCGCATTTCGCATGATCGGCCAATGCAGCGCCGACCGCACCAATTGCACTCGCATCGGAACTGGCTCTGCGGGATTTGTCCCATAGACGCGACCGTCAGTGCCAATTCGAATCAGCTGCGAATCGCCCGACTGCGCCGACCAGCGCCAGTGCGACCCGCCATCCGACAACTCCTCCATCGTCCATTCGCCTTCCATCTGCGCCGCGCCATTGGTCTCGAACGACGCTTTTAGCGCGTAGGGACTGGAGATGTCGCGCAAATTGTAGTTTTGTCGAGCGCGATCCAGCAGATCAAGCGCTGCCGAACGCTCCGCCGGCTTAGTCAGAGTGCGCGGTTCGCGCGTTACCATCTCATGAGGATCAGATGGAGGAGGATTAGTCTGCGCCAGAATGGTCGAACAGAAAACTAACCAGACAGAAAACAGGCAGGCAGCGAAATATCGAAATCGAAATCCCGCCCCGGACGCAAATCGAAAGACCCGCACGGTGGTTCCCATAAGGCCTCCTGAAAAATTGGGCCGAGTCCCAAACGGGCAGCGCCCACGATTCTACTCAACCTCTTCGACCATCGCAAACCGGGTATAGAAGGAGATTCGATATCCCGTTGCTATTTCCGCGTAAGATAATCGACAGTCGCCATGAAGACACCTCGGGAGAACTACGACGACTGCTCCGGCGGAACTCGAGGTCGTGACTCGAATGTTCAGCTCGATCGATCGCCCAGATCCAACCCAATCGTCAGCTTCTGCTCGGAAAAATTCCGCGGAACGGCCACTGCAACTTCGCGTAATCGGCGTTGGCTTCTTTCAGGACCGGGATGTCGGGATCGGCATTTTCCAGAGATTAAAGAATTGCTGATAGGCCGCCTTGGCCTTTGCGTCGTCGGCGGCCATGGCATACGGGGATTGCTCTCCTCTTTGCGCGCCGTCGGGTCCTCTACTGCGACCCGTTTCCAGCGCATTCATCTCGTGTCAATCTGTTGATCCCGATTCCATTGGCGTCCGTCTCAGCCTTCAGCGGGCGGACATCTGCTTGGCCTGCGGCAGTTGGTATTGATCACTCCCTTCGCCGCCGCGTGCGTGCCGTATGCCTGCCGCGCAGAAATAGCCTTGCGTGCGATGAGATCGAAACCTTGCGAGTGTGCGATCCTTTCCGTATCGACGAGCCGTTCGCGGCCGAGGTCGAAATTCTTACGTTGCAGTTGAATTTCGCCAAGAGCGAGAGCAGCCTCTAACTCGATTCGAACCAAGCCCAACTTCGTACTTTCGACCATCGCATTCTGAGCAAGGCGCTCGGCGGCGAATAGATTTTTGCTCGCCGCTTGCGTATAGGCGTTTTGAATCGCCAGCGGCAGGCGGACAGTCACATCGCTGCTCTTCTTCGCCAGGGTCAGCGCTCTGGCCATCGCTTGTTGAGCGTCGTCGAGCTTTCCTTGCTGCAGAAGCGACCGTGTGAGCAGCGATTCCGCCTGGATTTCGTTGTCCGATTCGTGTTCCGCTTGAAATTCCATGATGGCCGCGCGCGCAAGCGTCTCTGCTTCCGGGGCGTGGTTCGAATCGCAATTCAGTTCTGCCAGAGCCATCTGGGTTTCTGCCACCGTGCCTTTTTCTCCCAATTGGCGCCGCAAGGTCAGCGCCTCTTCATAGAACTTTCTCGCTCCATCACTGTCTCCCTTGTAGCGGCGCAGTTTTCCGATCGAAACCAGGGTGGAAGCGTAGTAACTCTTATCGTCAATTTCATGTTGGATAGCGGCAGCCTGCTGATACAAGGGCATCGCGCCTTGCAGATCGCCCTGCTCGGTGAGGACATCTCCCATGTTCTTGATATCAATTGCCTCCGAACTCTTGTGACCTACCTCGCGGGCCAATACGAGAGCGTCTTTATATTCCGCCAGGGCGGCGCCGAGTTTTCCCTCCGTGTAAAGAATGTCGCCAGTGTTGGCGGTGATCACTTCCACGCCGTGTTTATCGTCGATCTCGCGATAAACGTCGAGGGACTGCGCGTACATTTGTTTGCCGGTTGTCAGGTCGCCTTGCTGGATGCAGATCAATCCGATGTTTCCGAGTTCGCGAGCGACCGCTCTCTTGTCGCCGGTTTGTCGCGCCAATCCAAGAGCTTGTTCATATAACCTTCTAGCCTTTTCCAAGTCGCCCTGGTTGATGGGAACTTCCGCCATTTCGTGCAGGGCTGTCGACTCGCCCGCGAGGTCAGCTGCTTGGTGGAACATCTGGCGCCCCTCTTCACAGGCAGCGGTTGCGTCTTGTGGTTTCCCGAGAGCGGCGAGAGCGCGGCATTGAAAAATTCTCGCCCGTGCAACCAGCAACTTCGCTCCCAGCGGAATTGCTTTCTTGATCGCCAGATCGCCGGCCGCGACTACGCCTATATTGTCCGAGAGAGAGTAATCGGCCCAGGCTTCGGCCATATCGATGCGCGGATCATCCTTCGCTCCGGGTGAGAGTGTGCGCAGCATCGCGATCGTGTTGAGCGCTTCGCGGGCGCGATTGCCCGCGACCTGGGCGTTGGCGAGAGCAAGGCCGTATTCGATGTTATCGGGAGACGATTTCGCGAGCGTTTGATACGCGTCAATCGCCTTGTCCCAATCTTTATTCACCTCGTAATACCCCGCCTCCACTAACGAGTGCTCTTGACGCGAAAGTTTGCCCGAGAGCTCCAGCGCTTTCTTCGCCTCATCGAGCGCCTTCGCGTTGTAACCGAGAGCCATCCAGGCCTTTGCCAGTTCCGCGTGCGCCAGAGGATAGGTTGGATCGGAGTTCACCGCTCGCGTGAGCAGATCGCGAGCGCCCTGCGCATCGAAAGTGCGCAGCTTGGCCAAGCCTTCGGAGTAAAGACGCATGGCATCTTGATTAGACGGAATAGAGGCGCGTATGCCTACCGCCTCAACCTGCGAAACATCGGCGACTCCTAAATCGTCGCGCAACTTTCTTCCTACACGGTTTACCAGATCGAGCAACTGCGACTCGCTGCTGGTTTCGGAAACAGTGGCAAGCGTTTCTCCTTTTGCCGTATCTTGTAGCCGGAGGTCGAGCCGGATTTGGCCTCCGGAATCTTTGCCCAAGTCAAAATAGGAGCCGACCACGACGTAGTCGCTGCCCAGATTCTTGCGAATCGGGCGAAGCGCTTCGGGAGCGAGATGTTCGGTGTCGTGAAGGCCGAGATCGATTTTCATGCGCGCCACGTTTTCTCCAGGAACGGTGCGCAATTTTTCACCCGCCGCAAGTTCCGCCGACAACATCTCGGAGAGCGCCGTGGAGACCCATGCTGTGTCCGGGCGATCGGAAAGATTCTTAAATCCGAGGATGGCCACGGAGCGCCGCGCTTGCACTTGAGCATTTCCGGCGGGCGAGACGGCGGCGGTTTGACGCGAGACGCGACGCACTTGCCAGATGGCTACGGCCGCGACGAGCGCCAGCATCACCGATGCGGCGACCAGTGATTCCCTGTGTCGCTGCAGAAATCTTCCGCTGCGGTAGGCGAGAGTAGACTTGCGCGCCTTGACGGGCATGCCGGTGAGATAGCGCTCGATGTCTGCCGAGAACTCGGCAACCGATGCGTAGCGGCGCTCGGGCTCCTTGCGCAGCGCTTTCATCGCGATGGTGTCGAGATCGCCGCGCAGGCGGCGTTGCAGCTCGGCGGGCCGAAGTCCACGCTGCTGGCTCACAGACTCGGGAGTAATTGCTGTCGGTGGGCCGCCGTCGCGAGATGTTTTTTGTTCCGTGCGATGAATAACCACGCTTGGCTTTTCCGGATCAGTCTCGCAAACGATGCGCTCCATTTCTAAAAGAGATTGGCCCACGGAGTGAAAGGGCCGGTGGCCCGAAAGCAATTCGAAGAACAACACGCCAAGCGAATAAACATCGGTCGCGGCCGTCACTGCCTGACCGCGAATCTGCTCCGGGCTGGCATACTCGGGCGTCATCGGCCGCCAGTCGGTGCGCGTGACCAGTGGAGTCTGGAAGCAATCTGGATTGATCAATTTGGCGATGCCAAAATCCAGCAGCCGCGGAACGCCTCCGTTGGCGATGAGGATATTCGAAGGCTTGAGATCGCGATGGATGACGCGCTTTTCGTGCGCATACTGCACGGCGGAGCAAACCTGTCGAAAAAGCCCTAGGCGTTCGTCAATAGAAAGCTTTTTTTCGTCGCAATAGTGGTCGATGGGTGGACCTTCGACGTACTCCATCACCAGATACGGCGAGCCGTCTTCGCTGCTGCCGCCGTCGAGGAGTTTCACAATGTTGGAATGATCCAGAGTAGCTAGGGTCTGGCGCTCGTTGCGAAAGCGATGAAGAATCTGCTCGGTATCGATTCCGGGTTTAACCATTTTGATTGCGACTTGCTTACGGTAATTCTGGTCGTCGCGTTCGCCAAGATAGACGACTGCCATTCCCCCCTGGCCAATCTCGCGGAGGATGCGATAGGAGCCAATTCTTTTTCCCGCCATCTTTTCCGTCAGCAACTGCGACTGCGCGGAGAGCAGATCGGCGGCAGGACATTCCTCGAGAAAATTTGAGGCGCCATCGAAACTGGAGAGCAGCGATTCTATTTCGGTGCGCAGCGAATCATCGCCGCCGCAGGCCTGGCGCAGGAAGATGCCGCGCTCCTCGCCCTGCCGCTCCAAGGCTTGGCTGAATATCTCTTTTACCTGATCCCATTTTTCCGGCATCTCGCTAATCGCCTTTGCGCAGTTCACGCGCCAGCCACGCCTTCGCGAGATTCCAATTGCGCTTCACCGTGGTGGGAGAAACCTGGAGGACTCCGGCAGCTTCCTCAACGCTCAGGCCGCCGAAAAAGCGGAGCTCGACCAGTTGCGCTTGCTGCGGATCGAATTCGGCGAGGCGGGTGAGAGCGTCGTCCAATTGAACGACATCGGCGGCTTTCCCCTTGGAGACGATCTCGGCTTCTTCGAGAAAAACTTTCTCAAAGCCTTTGCCGCGTTTTTGCGCGTCATGACCGCGGCTGTAATCAACCAGGATGCGGCGCATCAAGCGCGCGGCAACACCCATGAACTGCTCGCGGTTTTTCCAGCGAACTTCTCTCTGGTCGGCTAATCGAAGGTAGGCCTCGTGCACGAGAGCGGTGGTTTGCAAGGTGTGATCGCTGCGCTCGCGCCGCAGATAAGAAGATGCCAGCCGCCGCAGTTCCGAATAAAGAGACACAACCAACTCGGTCACCGCCTTGTCGTTGCCGACATCGAGTTCACCCAGCAGGGTGGCTACATCGGGTGGCGCATCCACGAGAACCTCAAATGTGGTCAGCGGAATGCCAGAACGTCGATGGGCGCTCCGGTCGCGAACACTTCAACTTAGGAATATAGAAAAAATAAGCGAGGGAGGAT
This sequence comes from uncultured Acidobacteriaceae bacterium, assembly GCA_963822025.1. GTDB lineage: Bacteria > Acidobacteriota > Terriglobia > Terriglobales > Acidobacteriaceae > Acidiflorens. The sequence continues at coordinate 1,408,660 of CAWGFW010000008.1, forward strand.
TGCGACCCGAGATCGCGAACATTTGCCAATGCCCACGGAATCGCGACCCGTACGAGCGCAGAAAGTATATACCCGGTGGAAAAGCAAACCAATAGCGTTTTCGCCTTCCGTTTTAGCGCCACTCCACAGGCGATGAACCGAGCGCTGCGCCGACTTGCCAAAGAAAAATGGTCCCTTTTTCGAGACTTCTTCGCGTTACCAGATAGAGGCCGAGTTTGGATCGTGGGGGCCGGAAGACAGCAAATGGAAATCAAGGTTCGAGTCGGTCCTGTAACCCGCGTCCAAAAACGCCCAAACTTCAACTACGAAAAAGGAGAACCTATATGAACAAGCTCGCGAAAGTAACCTTGCTGCTGGCTCTGGCGGTTGGATCGTTCAGCCTTTATTCCGGCGCGCAGGACTTGCAAGAGACGCTCGCCACCAAGCACGTCCTCCAAGGGACGTATATCAATAATGGTAATTACAATGCCAACGTTCCCGCCGCCACCTATACGCCGATTGACACTAAGCTTACCGTGGCCTGTCCGGGCACGTCCGGAACGTGCACGATCGAGGCCGACATGTGGGTTGACAACTATAATTCCAGCGGACCGTCCTTTAATTCCACTACGATCTGCCTTTACGTGGACGGCGTTCAAACGAGTGGGTGCGCATACGAAACGGCGGAGACGCCCCTGGACGGCTCACATGTGCACAGTTCAACCTCTCAGCCTCTCTCGGGACTGGCTCCGGGCAACCATACAGTGCAAACCTACTTCCGTGCGAACGATGGAGCGTTCGCGGAATACTACACCACAAACTACCGAGTCTATAAGCCGTAGGCTCGCCGCTTTCATAAAAGGGGTCGCGAAGGCGACCCTTTTTCTCGTCACTCCAATCTTTTCTCTCCAATCTGAAAGCATCGGAAGCCGAAACCGATTCATCGGAATAAAGCTGGATCTCCACGCGCGTTCATCTTCTCCCTGATTCCTCGGATTCTGACTCGTCTCGTCCAAGTTTGCCCTCCGTCCTCCGTGACAAAAGTCATCGGCAACGATCACGAACTCCGTTAACTTTAGAACATCAAACGCGGCCATCAGCATCGAGCTGGGTCGTGAGGAGGATGCAATGAGCATGACCGCCGAAAAAACTGTCCGTGAATTAGCGCTGGAGAACACTACCGCTACGAGAGTCTTTGAAAAGCTAGGCATTGACTACTGCTGCGGAGGCAACAAATCGCTGGAAGAAGCCTGCCGGGCATCGAACGTCTCGGTGGATCAGGTGATCGATTCGTTGGAGATGGCCGAGCAAGCGGCACACGTCGCGCGGAAAGACCGAAACTGGCAAACTGAGCCTCTCGCGGAATTGATCGCCCACATCAAGAACACACACCATAAATACACGCGTGAGGAAATGGCTCGCCTCGTTCCTCTCCTCGACAAGGTTTGCTCCGTCCACGGGAAGAACCATTCCGAACTGCCACAGATTCGCGCCAAGTTTCAGGGCTTGGTCCAGGAGCTAACCACTCACATGATGAAAGAAGAGCAGGTTCTGTTCCCCTACATAGTAAGGATGGAAGAGGCCGTCATCCAGAAGGAACCGGTTCTGCCACCACCGTTCGGCAGCGTGCAAAACCCCGTGTCTATGATGGAACACGAACACGAATCCGCTGGCAACGCACTGCGTGCCATGCGCGAAGCTAGCGGTGGTTATACGGCTCCGGGCGACGCGTGTATCAGCTATCAGACGCTGTACAAGGCGCTGGCGGACTTTGAAGCCGATCTTCACCAGCACATTCACCTGGAAAACAACATTCTTTTCCCGCGGGCAGTTGCGATGGAAAAGGCGCACTAACCTGAGCTCTAAAGGTAGGAAGGGAATGAACGAGACAAGTGATGCTGTCCGCACAGCGCAGCAGGCCCGCGCGCGAGCTCTGATTGTTCCTCGCGAACATGGCGCTTGGGGTCTGCTGCTTGTTCCTCTGTTCACCGGCGTTGTCGCGGGCTACTCTTCCGAGCATCGAATCTGGCCTTTGCTCCTGTTCACAGTGGCCGCGTTGTCTTTGTTTTGGCTGCGGACACCGGTCGAAAGCCTCATTGGCACCGGTTCACTGACCGCCAATACTGCAAGAGAAAGGCAGACGGCGCTGATCGCATCAATTTTGTTGGTGGCTCTGGCGAGCGCTTGTTTGACCGGTCTGCTGTGGAAGGGCCAAAACTTGCAATTGCTTCTTCTGGGAGGGGCGACCGCCTTCGCGTTGTTGCTTCAATCAGTTCTAAGAAGCCTGGGTCGCAAAACGAGAATGGCGGCTCAGTTGGTCGGCGCAATTGGCCTCACCTGCACCGCTCCCGCCGCGTACTACCTCGGCACGGGACGGCTAAGCGAGCGCGCCTTCATTTTGTGGGCCGCCAACTGGATCTTCGCAGGCAACCAGATTCATTTCGTTCAACTGCGGATCCACTCCGCCCGCGCGTCCACTTTCTCTCACAAATTTGCGCAAGCGAAGCTCTTCTTACTTGCGCAGCCGGTATTTTTTGCGTCCCTGATCGCGGCATCGTTCTGGGGCGTGCTTCCTCCATTGGTGATCGTTGCTTTTGTTCCGGCACTCGTTCGAGGAACGCTGTGGTTCTTCCGGAAACCGGAATCGCTCGATGTCAGGAGCCTGGGCTGGTCCGAGATGAAACATGGAGTGGTATTCGGAGTTCTGCTTGCAGTCGCTTTCATTTATTCGTAAGTACATTTCAAATGCCTGGTGCGTCTGGTGAAATAGGCTCCTTCCTAATCTGAAACCGGAGACGCACACAAACCCCGCGAAGATACTGTTGCCCGCGGCTGAGGAATACAATTTGCAAATGGCCCTGCCGACGAGCATCGAAGCGGAGAATCCGAAGTCGGCGCAGAGTAAGCATCTGTTACTCGGCACGCTGTCTTTCACCGTTTGCTTTGCCGCATGGGGCCTCATCAGTGCCTTCGCACCGCGTTTTCGCTCGCAGTTTCATCTCTCAGCCACACAAACCGCCTTTCTAGTAGCAGTACCAGTTCTGCTAGGCGCGCTCGCGCGCATACCGATAGGAATGCTGGCCGACCGCTTTGGAGGCCGCGTTGTTTTCACCGTTCTCATGCTTTTTGTCGCCCTGCCGGTGGCCCTGGTCCCGGCCGCTACAAGCTATCGGAATCTGCTCATTGTGGCGTTCCTTCTGGGAATGGCGGGGTCTTCCTTCGCCGTTGGCGTCGGGTACGTCTCCCGCTGGTTTTCCATGGAGAGTCAGGGCAGCGCGCTCGGTGTGTATGGCTTGGGGAATATTGGCCAGTCTGCCGCGGTCTTCCTCGGGCCGGTGGTAGCTGCCGCGTATGGGTTTCGCACAGTTTACTGGGGAATGGCGGTCATCCTTTTGGTCTGGGCGGTGCTGTTCGTCATCTTCGCTCGAAACGCTCCCCACGCTGCTCGCCCCAAGGGTCTCTCCGAGATGCTCGGCGTACTCGCACACGAACCTCTGGCGTGGGCACTCGCCGCTCTTTATTTCTTAACCTTTGGTGGATTTGTCGCTTTCTCCATCTACCTGCCGACCCTGTTGCGCGATCAATTTAGCCTCAGGCCCGCCGATGCCGGTTTTCGAACCGCCGGATTCGTGGTGCTCGCCACTCTGTGCCGGCCGCTCGGTGGATGGCTATCTGACCGGATCGGTGGCTCACGGGTTCTTTCATGGATTCTGCCGGCTGTGGCAGCGTTCGGCCTGTTGCTCGGTGTGCGATCGATGCTGCCGTTCACGGTCGGAGCACTCGGATGCGCTGCTTTGCTCGGCATCGGTAACGGCGCAGTATTTCAACTCGTGCCCCGCTATTTCCCGACCCAACGAGCCACGGTCACCGGACTGGTGGGCGCGATGGGCGGGATGGGAGGATTCTTTCCGCCCCTGCTTCTAGGCATATTTCGTGACCGGCTCGGAGTGGTCTGGCCGGGATTTCTCCTGCTGTCTGCCGTGGCCTGTGTTCTTTGGTGGATGAATGCACGGCTTTTCTTGAGCCGCGAAGAAGCCGTGGCGGCGAAACTTCCTCCCGCCCTGATCCGCACCGCCGACCAAGTACGCGCCGGGGCCTGGGCCACGCTTTGGACTCTCGTTTTGATCGCCGCCATAGTCCTGGGCTCTCGCAATCTGCACAACTTCGACGCTGCCCTGGTGATCTACACCTTCGCAATCATCTTCGCGACCTGGGGCGTCATTTATCACTACTCCGTCTGGATACGAAAGCCTCCCACCTACGTGTACTGGCAGCGCGGATGGCAATTGTTCAGGCAACGAGGAGTCCTTCGGAGTCTCAGCCACATCACCGCGCTGGCTGGAACTCATCTTCTGGCTCAAACATTCATCGCAAAGCGCTCCCGGCTACGTTGGGCAATGCATCAGATGATCTTCTGGGGATGCTTGCTGGCAGTGATGATCACTTTCCCGTTGGTGTTCGGATGGATCAATTTCACCAGCGCCCCGAACGATCAAATGACATATGTCACCCACCTGTTCGGGTTTCCCGCAGGCAAGTTTCATCTGCACACGTTCACCGCCCTGTTGCTTTTTCATGGCCTCGATATCGCAGCTTTCTTGGTTCTGGGCGGAATCGCGCTTTCCCTGTGGCGCAGGATGCGCGATGAAGGCGCACGAGCGGTTCAAACACTCGCCATGGATTTCTGGCCGTTGATTCTGCTTTTCGCAATATCGATTACCGGCTTGGCCCTTACCGTCTCACAGGAGTGGCTCGGCGGCAGTTTCTACGATTTCATTGCCATCTTGCATGCGATCACGGTCGTCGCCGCCTTGCTCTATCTTCCGTTTGGAAAGTTCTTTCACATTTTTCAGCGTCCCGCGCAGCTGGGAGTCAAGCTTTACCAACGCGCGGGCGACGTAGGCGAGGCTGCGATCTGCGCCCGTTGTGGCGAGCGCTACGCTTCCCTAATGCATGTTGACGATCTGAAACGAGTGCTGCCGCAAGTCGGATTCAACTATTCCATGTCGGGGCCGGTGGGCAATTGGCAGGAACTGTGTCCAGCCTGCAAGCGCAAGTCAATTTCTCTCGCGCAACTCAGATTGAAAGAGGAAGCGAATGGCTAAGGCCCCCGTCTCCGAAGAGATCCTCAAAGAGCAATTCGGCCCACATCTGAATTACAAACCACCCGGCGGTTGGAACGACGAATCGATTCATCCCCCAGAGAAGCTGGTTAAAACACATTGCTGTTTTTGCGGACAGCAATGCGGTATCCAATTAAAGGTCCGAGACAATCGGGTGATCGGATTCGAGCCCTGGGAGGAGTTCCCATTCAACCGCGGCATGCTTTGCCCGAAAGGAGTGAAGCGTTATCTCCAGGGCAATCATCCAGACCGTCTGCTTGCACCATTGATGCGCGGTGAGAAAGGATTTCGTCCCACGTCCTGGGACGAGGCTTTGAACTTCACGGTTAGCCGGATGCGCGAGATCCAAGAGAAATATGGCAAAGACGCCATCGCCATCTACGGCGGTGCATCTCTTTCGACCGAGAAATCCTACCTGCTCGGTAAATTCGCCCGCGTGGCGCTTGGTACCCGCCACATCGACTACAACGGTCGACTCTGTATGGTCTCTGCCGGAACGGCGTACAAGCTGGCGTTCGGCATAGATCGAAGCACGATTCCATGGAGCGAGATTCCGAAAGCTGAGGTACTTTTCGTCATCGGCGCAAACATCGGCGAGTGTGCTCCCATCACGACCGACTACATCTGGCGGTGCCGGGACAACGGCGGAAAACTGATCGTCGCCGATCCTCGGATGACTCCAATCACACGAAATGCTGATCTCTATCTTCCGTTGCGTCCCGGCACCGATCTTGCACTCTTGATGGGAATGCTGCACGTCATCCTGCGTGATGGACTGGAGGATCGCGAATTCATCTCCCAATACACCGACGGCTTTGAGGCCGTAGCTGAATCCGTCAAGCCGTGGGATCTTCGCAAAGTTGGTGAAATGACCGGCGTGCCACCCGAATCGATCGAGAAAGCCGCGCGTTGGATTGGCAGATCCAAGCGGGTCATCATGATGCACGCTCGCGGAATAGAGCATCAGTCCAAAGGCGTGGAGAATTGCCTGGCGGTGATCAACATCGCTCTCGCCACTGGAAATATAGGCCGCGACGGCGCTGGTCCCACAATGATTACCGGCCAGGGAAACGGCCAGGGTGGACGCGAGCATGGCCAGAAATGCGACCAGCTTCCCGGTCAGCGTTCCCTCGCCGATCCCGCCGCCCGCGAGTATATTGCCGGCGTCTGGGGCATCAAGCCCGAAGAACTGCCCCAGCCGGGCTACAGCGCCCAAGAAATCATGAACGCGATCCACAGCGGTGAAATCAAAGGACTGCTCTCGCTGTGTTTCAATCCGCTGGTTTCGCTTCCCGACGCGAACTTCACCCGCGAAGCGTTGTCAAAACTGGAATACTTCGGCGTTGTTGATTTCTTTCTCTCCGAAACAGCTCATCACGCCGACGTGGTACTCGCGGGCAGCCTGCAAGAGGAGGAAGATGGGCTCGGTTGCAGCGCCGAAGGTCGCGTCATTCACTGGAAGAACAGCATCGCCCCACCGGGCGATGCCAGACGAGACTCCGACATCATCATCGACTTGGCCCATCGACTCGGTCGCGGGCAGTTCTTTCCCTTCAAGAACCCTGCCGACATTTTCGCGGAACTGCGAGTCGCCTCCCGTGGCGGTGTCGCGGACTACTACGGCATCACCTACGAGAGGGTGGATCAGCAGATGGGCATCTTCTGGCCTTGCCCATCGCTCGATCACCCCGGCACCCCGCGCCTATTCGTCGATAAGAAGTTTTATACCCACGATGGCAAAGCGCACTTCAACCTCACGGAATGGCGCCCCAGCGGCGATCCGATCAACGAAGAATACCCTTTGTTCCTAACCACCGGCCGTGTGGTCAGCCAGTATCTCTCGGGAACTCAAACACGGCGCATAGGCGCATTAGTAGACCAGAGCCCTGAACCTCGGGCAGAAATTCATCCGCGTCTGGCGGAACAGCATGGCATCAAAGACGGCGAGTGGATCACCGTAACGACGCGACGCGACGATCTGACAATTCGCGCCCTGGTAGTGAAGACCATTCGCCCCGATACCGTCTTTATTCCGTATCACTGGGCTGGCACACGCAGTGCAAACCGGCTCACCCATCGGACGCTCGATCCTCGCAGCAAAATCCCGGAATTCAAGGTTTCTGCATGCCGCGTTGCCAAAGCGACCGGACCTGATGCGTCTCCCGATGACCGAGCCGCACACAAGAACGGCACGACGCAAGGAGGCGACTAGTGTTCGGATACGAATTCTATGTCGATCCCTCGCGCTGTATTGGTTGCCGCTCCTGCCTGCAAGCGTGTGAGGAATGCGACACGCATCGCGGAAAGTCCATGATCAACTTCGATTTCATCGAACGCAAGGAAAGCATCCGCTCCGCCGCGTATGTGTGCTGGCATTGTGACGAGCCCACCTGCGCTCAGGTCTGCCCCGCGGATGCCATCAAAAAAGGCGAAGATGGAATCGTCCATTCTTCCCTTAAACCGCGCTGCATCGCCTGCAACAACTGTGTGCTGGCCTGCCCCTTCGGCATCCCGAAGATGATGATTCCTGAGCAGCAGATGATGAAGTGCGACATGTGCTACGACCGCACTTCCATCGGCAAGCGGCCCATGTGCGCGACCGTCTGCCCGAGCCAGGCATTGTCTTACGTTCGGCCCGAGGAGATCGCGCATCGCCGCGAGAAACCCACGAATGTTTTCTATTTTGGCAGCCAGAAGATCACGACCAAGGTTTACATGATGGCCCCGGCGGAGCGTGAAGTTATCGCCCTCGATGTCGTGGACTACATGTGGGAGGAGCAAAATGAATTGGTTGCGACGGGACGCTAGCAGTGGAACGGCTGGCGAACCGCTCTGGAAAGAAGAGTTCTCGGTGCGCACGGCAGACGAGCGCTATGTCACACGTCGGCAGCTCACCAAATTTCTCGTTCTCACCAGCCTCGGGATGTTCGTGGGCAACGTTTGGATTCTGATTCGCTCCGTTTTCTACAAAGCTCCCGTCTACCCACAACAACCAGTGGCTCGACGTGGAGAGATTCCGGTTGGGGGAGTGAAGCTTTTCAGCTATCCAACCAAAGATGACCACTGCATCTTGATCCGCACCGCCGAGGACGAATACGTAAGCTACAGTCAGAAATGCACTCATCTTTCCTGCGCGGTATATTATTCTCAGGCGGAAAACAGGCTCGAATGTCCGTGCCACAACGGCTTCTTCTCGATCAAGGATGGCGCCGTCCTGCAAGGCCCCCCACCCCGCCCTCTACCGCGCATTATTCTTGAAGCGCGTGGCGAACAACTAGTTGCTATCGAGGTCAAAGGTTAACGCCATGCCAACTTCAAACGACCTGCCGCCTCAGAATCGTGGCCTCACCGCCATCGCGGGAGCTATGTCTCTGATCGCCGTTCTTCTGATCGTGCAAATCTGGCTATTGAGTGCTGCTTTGGAGTCCTTCCTGAGCGGAAACCGTCATGCCGCGCTGCCCGCCGCGATCTTTTCAGGCGCGATGTTCTTGATTTGCTTGGGACTTTATGCCTTAGTCAATCGCGTTGATTCCGAAGTGCGCCGACCTGGCAACGGTCCTTAACCCCGCCCTTTCTATCTCTTAAGAGTTGCACTCTTGCAATTTTTTCCCGTGACATTAGTCACATGCGTCCGGTCGCGACTCTGTCAGGCTTGTTTCCATAGGAATGTGCCGTGGGCACGCGCAAGAAAAGCTGAATGCAAACAACCGAACAGGGAATGAAGTCAGAAGAGAGTCAGAGCATTGACGGTCTTCGCGAAAATCGCAAAAGGGCTAAGCTGCCCTGCGGAGCGCGATACTGCCACCGATGCCAAGAAGAATGTGGCGTAATAGTGAACGCCTATATCCTGCGCGATATCGCGAGCGAGTCAAGCGTGGATGATTCTTCGCTGGTCGCACGGCAAGAGCCGTAGAACATTTGAATTCTTTGATGGTACGTTCTCAGCAAGAGTCGATCCTGTCGGACTGTCACCGTCGCATCGAAATGTTCCTCAGAACCTCTTGCAACGAGCTGCAGCGATCGCCCATCGCCCAAGCCCCGCGGCCGATTCGCTTCTTGATCGAGTAGACTGGAGCCAAGCGCACCACCAACTCCGGAGACGCCGAAGCCACATGCACAGAACGCCGTCTACCGGCGCATCGGATTTGCAATGCAGTTCTGACGCTTCGCGCTGGTCGGTCCTGGCGATACTATCCATTGCAATTGTCCTGTCATTGGCGACATGATTTTCGGCAACATCTATCACCCCCGAATTGAAGCGAGAATGGTACCTTTCGCCTTTCGCTATCTCTTGGCTGACGATTGGCGTGCAGATCGGGCTTGCGAGATTCATGGCGATCTTCTCGAAAAGAGGTTTGTGATGAGGATACTAAGGGTTCAGTTATTACTTTCATTTTTGCTGATTGCGAATAGCCTGGGATACGGGCAGCAACGGAAAGTCATCATCAATCAGGACTGTTCGGGGCCCGGCGGCAGCAATATGCAAACGCTGCTGACCTTGATTCAATCTCCCCAGGTGGAAGTGCTGGGGATAACCGTCGTCAGCGGGAATCAATGGCGGGATGAAGAGGTAGCGCATACTCTGCGCCTGCTGGAGCTAATTGGTCGTACCGATATTCCAGTCGTTCCCGGAGCTGTGTTTCCGCTGGTACATCGCCGCAAGGAAGCCATTTTGTGGCAGGCACGATATGGAAAAGTTGCCTTCGCCGGCGCCTGGGATGATCGCTGGTGGCACGAGCATGACGTAATTCCGACGCTGCCTGAAGGTCAGCCCACTACTCGGCCGGCCGATGAGGATGCCGCTCACTTCCTGATCCGGATGGTGCACAAGTATCCGCATGAAGTGACGATCTACGAGGGTGGCCCCATGACGAACCTGGCCCTCGCCAACGCGATCGATCCCCATTTTGCCGAATTAGCCGAAGGCTTGGTCTTCATGGGCGGAAGCTTGAGCCCGCAGACTGACGACCCCGAGTTCACCAGCAGCCCGCGCCACGAGTTTAATTTCTGGTTCGATCCAGAGGCCGCCAGGAGCGTGTTACAAGCGCCCTGGAAGAAGATCGTTTGCACGCCGGTCGACATCTCCGTCAAAACCAGAATCACTGACGAAATGATTGCTGAAATCAAGAAGAGCAACAGCCCCGCAGCGCAATACGTAGTGAAGTACTTTATGGCAGACCAGGGCGGTTCCTATATGTGGGATGAACTGGCGGCCGCCTCATGGATTGACCCGAAGCTGATCACCAGAAAAGAAACTCGCTATATGAGTGTAGACATCGATCACGGTGCGGCCTACGGAAACACGCTGACATGGACGGACAAGGACAACCCGAAGCTCGGTGCGCAACTGGTCGAAATCCAGCTGGATTTGGATCTTGCAAAATTTAACAAGATGTTTGTGGAATTGATGAAGGCGCCGACTCCACAAGCCCATTGAGTTTGGTCTTCTCCCGAATTTGTATGCCTGCGGTCCATAAACGGGCATCAGAGAGGATTTGAACTTGAGCCGGTTAGCGGGCGTGTGCGACTTCCCAGAAGCCACTTATGGCCCGGAACAATTGTCGGAATTTTAGCGCCTCAAGCTCGAATTGTAGTGGCCATCATCGCGACACATTTTCAGCCGCGATCGAGTGGCATTTTGGGAGATCCAAGTAGCCGAGCGAACCGGCGTAGCAGAGACTGACAATAATCGCCGTGGATAGGACCAGACCCTGCAATAGTCTCGATGCCGTAAGCCCGCATTCCCCCAGCGCCAGGTACGCATCCTGCCCGGCGGGCACCACCGTCGAACTGGTTCCCGCCGACTGGAGCCAGCAGCGCACGATCGCCAAACTCGTGTCGCCGAAGATCAGCGGCCATTCCCTAGGTTCAGCTGCTTCTGCCAACTCCAGCATCTCCACCGCAAAACGTTTTCTGAACGCCGGGGGATACAGCAGCAGCAAACAGCGGTAAGCCCATAGCAAGCAGAGTCGCGTACTCATGCGCCCCTCCCATCCAACTTACCCAACCGCGTCCGCGCGGTGTCAACCACTTGCCGCAGGCGCCGCACTTCGAGACGCAGCACCTGCTCCCCGCTGGGCGTCAGGCAGTATTCCCGCCTGGTATCGCCACTTTTCAGTCGCCGCTCGCTCTCTCCCACCAACCCGCTGCCCAGCAAGCGATCCAGATTGGCGTACAGCGTTCCCGGTCCCAACTTGTAATTCCCCCCGGACTGTCGCTTGACCGACTGCATGATCCCGTATCCATGCAGATTAGACTCGGCGAGCGCGAGAAGGATATGAAGCGCGGCGGACGATAGCGGTCGATCCTTGACTTCCATATCGTTATTTGATATATCACATTTCGATATACAGCGCAAGGCAACCTAAAAGCGTCGTTTCCACTCGTAAACCCTGGGATAGCGGCCTCGGCGCCCGTTGCATTCTCCCCAAAGAAAGGAACGTCATCGGAAATGAAACGAATCCTGTTGAGTGCCCTGTTATTAAGCGGCATGATGCCGGCCGTCGCCCAGGTGAAGAAGGAAGACCTGGCCACTAAGAACACCAAGAGTCCGGGCGCCGAAACCAGCGTCACCGTCAACGGCAAGAACATTTGGATCTACTATCACGCTCCCTCCGTCAGGGGTCGCCACATTTTCGGCGGCGCCGGCGCGCTCGAGCCGTATGGCAAGGTATGGCGTCTGGGCGCCGATTACGCCACTGTTCTGCACACCGACGCCGACCTCAGCCTGAATGGCCTCGCCATTCCCAAGGGCGACTACGCCCTGTACGCCGACCTCGACGATGGCCAGTGGAAGCTGATCGTCAACAAAACCCTGATGGACGGCGCCCGCCACATCTGGGGCGTGGGAGTATCACCGGACGGCATTCGCGAGGGCGCCACCACTGATAATCCGGCCACCGAACTGGGCCGCGCTTCGCTCACTATGGGCAAGCCGTCATCTCTGGTCGAAACGCTCAAGATCACGCTGTCGGGTGCCGGCGGCGCCACAGGAAAACTGCTCGTCGAATGGGAGAATGTGACGGCGTCGGCGCCGTTCACTGTGAAGTAGCGTTTCCCCCGGAGTGTGCCCCCCCGCTCGGTACTCGGGGGGAACAACCTAAGGAGAAATCTATGATGAAACGATCTTCGCAGCGGTGCGGGCTTGTGCTGGCTGCTGTGATATTGCTTGCCCCAGCCGGCACCTGCCTTGGAAGTCAGGGCCAAACACAGGATCAAACTCCGCATCCTGCGCGTTCCCGAACAGACGAGACCTTGGACATGTGGAACCAGATCGGGAACAAACTCGTCGCCATGGCCCAGGATTTTCCCGAAGACAAGTACGACTTCAAGCTGCAGAAGGACGAGCGCACCTTCGCTCAGAATCTTCTCCACGCCGCCGCACTGGATTTTGTGCTGATACGCAGAATTTCCGGATCAAACCTCGGGCCCGACTTCGGCGAGGGCGACAATCCGTCGCGAGACGTTTTCAAAACCAAAGCCGACGTGGTGAAGTTCGTGCAGGATGCCGTTGCGGACGGAGCGCAAGTGATTCAACAGCAAGGCGACGCCGGGCTGGACAAAACATCGAAATTCTTTGGGAACCGGCTGGCCCGCAACTCCGCCATCTGGACCTCCGCCATCGAGCACAGCGCGGAGCACTACGGCCAGCTTGTCGTCTACTATCGCGCCAACAACCTGGTACCGCCAGACACGCGACGGCACCAGGCGCAACCGTCGCAGTCTCCGGCTGCTGCGCGTGTGGTCGATCTGAGAGCCTCCGACGGCACCATTCTGAAAGCCAGCTACTTCTCCGCGGGCAAGCCCGGCCCAGGCGTCTTGTGCTTCCATCAGAACGACCGCTCACGTACCTCGTGGGACGACGTGGCCCGCCAACTCGCGGCCGCTGGAATCAACACGCTCGCAGTCGACGGTCGCGGCCACGGCGAAAGCGGCGGCACACGCAAAGATGCTATCGAGAAGACGTCGGCCGACATGGAAACCTTCTTCCAGTTCTTGATCTCGCAGCCCGGCGTCCAGCGCGATGTCATTGGCTTGGCAGGCGCCGGAAGCTACGGCGTTATCAATGCGCTGGAAACCGCCCGCCTGCATCCCGCCGGCATAAAATCCATCGTCATGTTGTCGGGTGATTCCTTTCCTCCGGGCGTCGAATTTCTCCACGAAGCTTCGCAGTTGCCGCAACTCTTCGTCATTGCCGACACGGACGAATATCCCCCTACCGTCGAAACCATGTTCTGGCTCCACGCCAGAGCCTCCAGTCCTATGAGGAAGCTGATCCACTATCCCGCGGCGCAGGAAGCGCCCTGGCTCTGGTACGAGACCAGCGATCCTAACAAAGTTCCCGACACCGGCAGCCACGGCACCGATCTCTTTAAGACTCATCCGGATCGGCCCGGCATCATCGTCCAATGGTTTGTCACCACACTCATCAAAACTCCAGGGCACGCTCCCGTCGATCCGCTGGCCGCCGCTGCCATCCTCAATCAGTTGGCAGTGCCCGGCGGAGCCGCCCAGGTCACGCAGCAATTGATGGAAGCGCGAAAGCGTGATCCCGAAGCGCAGTTGTTCCCCGAGGTCAGCCTGGACATCATCGCCTCGGGTTTTGATTGCCGCCTTCCTCTCCATCGTGGCCTCGCGCAGATGGCCGGCTTTCTCGTCTGTCTCGGCCTGGAACACATTTGACGCACCAAACCGATGCTTGCTGTGTCAACTGGCTCGCAAAGCCATGTTGCGGGCGGCGCGCAACTGGGCGACTGGATCGCCGGTGGGATGAAATTCCATTGCCACTACTCCGCTGTAGTTGAGCTCTGCGAGTTTGCGAAAAATATTTTCGTAGTTTATCTCGCCCGTCCCAGGCTGGTGACGGCCGGGAACGTCGGCGACGTGGACCAGGCCGAGGTGGGGGATACTCCTCTCCAGTTTTTCAATGAGATTGCCGGCGGCGATCTGCTCATGGTAAAGGTCGTAGAGCAGGCGCACTTCCGGGCGATTGGTGGTTCGAACGACGTTGAGGGCTTCGGCGATTTGGGTCAGAAAGTATTGCGGGTTTTCTTCCGGATCGATGGTTTCGAGGAGCAAGCGCACGGGCTGCCCATGGATTGATTTGCCTTGGACGAGATCGGCGGCGGCTTTGAGGGTCTCGATGCAACACTGATGCTGGGCCTGGCGAGGCATTCCGGGGACCGTGTTGCCGGAGAGCAGGATCAGGTTGGGGCAATCGATTTTTTCCATGATTGGCAGAGTTCGACGGAGTTCCTCAAGGAGCCTCTCGCGGTCGGCGGGGACGCTCACGCCGTGTTTTAGGCCGGCGGTGCAGTCGAACTGGATGCCGAGCTCTTTGCGCTTCGCGTTGGCGCGGTTGAAATCGGCTTCGGTCCAGTTGTCGTATTCCCCTACCAGTTCGACATTTGTATAGCCGGCTTCTGCCACTTTTTCCAGGCGCTGCTCGAAAGGCAGATCGATAAAGACGGTCCACAACATCACCGACAACTGGAAAGGAGCTGCGGACGCGCCGCCGTGGCGGGCTTTCTGGTCTTCATGCTGCCGGTCTTCGGGATGCAAAGCCCTCTGAGCCGGGGCGCATGTGCTGGCCAGGGTTCCGGCGACGGTTTGGACGAAGGTCCGGCGGTTCATCGTTTATTTACTATCTACGCCTTAATTTGTGTGCGCCTTGTGCGAGAAATATCGAGTCGCGTTCAACATGAATGCGTGACGTTAGCATAATTCGCATGCAGTCGGGCGAGGATTGCGTAAACTGAGGCACTCCTACTAAAGGGGGATACGAGGCCACCTGCCGTGACTTAAAATTGGCGTTTTCGTTTAGTGGCAGACAAATGCGGCCGGGAAGCAATAGAAGAGAAGCGATATAAGAAATGAGCGACGATCCACGAATCTGCTGGAACTGGCAATAGTCTGGGATCAATCGACAATCATGCACAGACGAGAGTTCATGAAGAATACCGGCGGGTTGATTGCCGGAATGCTGGCGGAGCGCGCTTTCGCCGACCTCTCTGTCGCGTTGCCAGGCACGAATGGACGGCTGGTGTTGGCGATGAACCGGAACTGGCGGTTCAGCCGGAAGGCGGTGGCCGAGGCTCGGCTGAAAGAGTTTGACGAGTCGAAATTCGAGAGCGTGGTGATTCCTCACACCAACAAGCGCCTGCCTTGGCACAGCTTCGACGACAAGGATTATGAATTTGTTTCGGTGTATCGGCGCCATTTCAAGGTGCCGGCGGAGGCGCGCGGGCAGCGGGTTTTCGTCGATTTTGAAGGAGTGATGACGGCGTCAACCGTTTGGCTGAACGGCATTCGACTCGGGGAATATAAAGGAGGCTACACGCCTTTTTCTTTTGAGCTGACTCCGCATCTGGATTTTGGGGGCGACAACGTGCTCGCCGTTGAGGTTGATTCTACGGAGCGCGCGGATATTCCTCCCTTTGGAAATGAAATTGATTACCTGACGTTCGGCGGGATTTATCGCGAGGTTGCGCTGCGGGTTGTGCCGCCTACTTTTATCGAAAATATATTTGCCAAGCCGCGAGATGTGATGAGTGGAAGTCCTCGGCTTGAAGTGGATTGCTATTTGCAGCATCTCGAAGCGCTCGGCGAAGGGATGACGCTGGAGGTTGCGCTGCGCGATGGAGAGCGCGTGGTCGCTACCGGAAGGCAGCGAGTTTCAGCGGCTGACGCGGCAAATGAGCCGACGGCGCACTCGGTGGTGCTGGAGAAACTTGGAGCGATCACGCTCTGGAATCTGGAGCGACCGCAGCTTTATACGGTGCGGGTCCGGCTGATGGATGGATCGCGAGTGGTGGATGAGGATTGGCGGACCATTGGTTTTCGCGAGGCCAAGTTTACGGATCATGGCTTCGAGTTGAACGGGAAGGTGATCAAGCTGCGCGGGCTGGATCGTCATCAGACGTTTCCTTTTGTGGGGCAAGCGATGCCGGTGCGGGTGCAGCGCCGGGATGCGCAGATTCTTCGCAACAATTTCAAATGCAATATGGTGCGGACGTCGCACTATCCGCAATCGCGGCATTTTCTGGATGCGTGCGACGCACTGGGGCTGCTGGTGCTGGAGGAAATTCCCGGCTGGCAGCACATTGGGGATGCGGCGTGGAAGGATATTTCGGTCGATAATGTGCGGCGCATGATTCGCCGCGATTGGAATCATCCTTCGATCGTTCTGTGGGGAGTGCGCATCAACGAATCGCGCGACGATCATGATTTTTATACGCGCACCAATGCCGCGGCCCATCAACTCGATCCCACGCGGCAAACGGGAGGAATACGAAACTTCGCTCAATCGGAACTGCTGGAAGATGTGTTTACGATCAACGATTTTGGTTTTCCGCTGCGGGCGCCCAACCACCCTCTCTATTTGAATACGGAATTTATCGGGCACACGTATCCCACCAAGAGCACGGACAACACCGAGCGACTGACGGAGCATACTCTGCGTCATGCGCGGGTGCACAATCAGCTGGCGTCGAACGCGCAGTACGCCGGAGGCCTGGGCTGGTGCGCGTTTGACTACAACACCCATGCGAATTTTGGTTCGGGCGACCGGATTTGTTATCACGGAGTAGCGGATATTTTTCGCGAGCCCAAGCCAGCGGCGGGATTTTATAAATCGCAGTGCGACCCGGAAGAAGAGGTCGTGCTGGAGCCGGCCTTTCGTTGGGCGCGCGGCGATGAGTCGGTGGGATTCAGCAATGCGGTGGTTTGCTCGAACTGCGACCATTTGAAGTTTTACGTCGATGACAGGCTGCTGGCCGAGGTCGATCCCGACCGAAGCGAATTTGGGAATCTGCGGCATCCCCCGTTTGTGCTGCACGTGCAGTCGTTTCGCAACGGATGGGGAGACCTGCGGATTGAAGGATACATTCAGGGGAAGCAGGCGATTGTAAGGCGATTTTCGGGGAAAGGGATTGACCAGCAATTTTCAGTGTTGCCCGACGATGTCGAGCTCGAGGCGGATGGCGCGGATACGACGCGCGTGGTGCTGCGCGTGACGGATGAGTTTGGGGCGATACGGTCGTTGGCGAACGATGCGATCCGATTGGAGATTGAGGGGCCGGGGGAGATTATCGGGGACAATCCCTTCGCCCTGGTGGGCGGGACGGGCGCGGTATGGGTGCGCGCGAAAGAGGAAGCCGGAAGGGTGAGGCTGACGGCGGCGCATCCCGTTCTTGGCAAGCGGATGGTGGAGATTGAGGTTGTGGCCGCAGCAGCGGAGATTGTGTAGCTTTTCGTCCATGAGGAATCTTCTTCGTATTTTTGCTTTTGTGCTGGCACTATTGCTTGCTGCATGGGCGCTGCCGGCGCAAACCTACCAGGATCTTCAACCGTTCACCATCGATCATCGCAAGGGGTTTCTCGCGCGCTCGCCGGTGGATGTGTCGTTTTTGTTGGATGCGCCCGCCGGGAAGCATGGATTTGTGCGGGCGCAGGGCGCGCATCTGGTGACGGGGGATGGAAAACGGATTCGTTTTTGGGGAGTGAATATTACCGACTGGAGTAGAGGGTCGGTGATGATTCCTTCGAAGGAGGATGCTCCGCTGTGGGCGGCGACGCTGGCGCGCTTTGGAGTGAATTGCGTGCGCTTGCAGTTTCTCGATTTGCCGACCCCGCGTGGGCTGATCGATGGGAAGCGCGATGATACGCGTGCGCTGGATCCCGAGGCGTTCGATCGCGAGGACTTTTTTATTGCGGAGTTGGAGAAGCGCGGAATCTACATCAATTTCAATTTGCTGGTGGGACGGCCGTTTAAGGCGGGCGATGGCGTTGAGGATTATCAGAAGATTCGAGAAGGGGCCAAGGGCATCAGCTTATTCGATCGCCGCATCATCGAACTGCAAAAGGAATATGCGCGGGAGCTGCTGGCTCATTCGAATCCTTACACTAAGCTCGAATACCGCAATGATCCAGCGGTAGCGATGGTCGAAATCAATAATGAAAATGCCCTCTGGGTGGGTTTTCATGGGCCGACTGCTTACTACGATCATGAGCTTGACGAGCTCTACAATGCGTGGCTTAAGAAGAACCTGAGCGCGGAAGAAACAAAGAAGCTGAGAGAAATTGCGGGTGTGGCGCAGTCAGAAGATGAGCCGATCCCGCTGCTCGCGGGCAGAGCAGAGATGGAGAGAGCGCCGAAGGAGCGATTTTATACGGAGTCGCGGTTCTTTCTGCAGGCGCAGCGCGGCTACTGGGAAGAGATGCGGGACTATCTCGCAAAAGACCTGGGTGTGAAATCGCTGATCATGACGACGGCGGACCACGGGCACACCAGCAGCGGATATCCTTTGTTATTGGCGACGGCGTCTTTCGATAGCAACGACGGGCACACTTATTGGCAGCACGATTGGGAAAATAAAATTAAAGCTCCAATGGTGAACGATCCGTTTAACTCGACGGTGGTCGAGTTGTCGCGGACGCCGGTGGCGGGGAAACCGTATACGGTCAGCGAAGTGAATAATCCGTTTCCGAATGACTGGGATAGCGAAGGTATTCCGATTCTGGCGGCATATGGAGATTTCCAGGATTGGGACGCCATCATCTGGTATACGTTTGAGCCGAAGGCGGCGGCGGATTGGAAGCCTTATATTGGCGACGCGTTTGATATTTCTCTCGATCCGGTGAAAATGCCGCAACTGGCAGCGGGCGCGCTGATGTTCTTGCGTTCAGACATCAGCTCAGCGAAATCTACCGTTGAGCGGTCTTATACGCGGGAGCAGGTGTTCGACAGTGCGCTGCTGATTCCGGCTACGGATCGTCCTTATTTCACGCCGGGATTCCCGTTGGCGGTGCCGTTGCAGCATGGGTCGCGGATACTTTCCCTGGAGGGCGCGCCGACCGCGCAGTTTGTGGCCACGGTCGAGAATCCGATTGTCACGGACACGAATCAGCTGGCATGGTACAACTCTTCGGCGATGACGGGGATGGTGACGGTGGATACTCCGCGGTCCCAGGCGCTGATTGGATTTGTGAAGGCGAATGGGAAAGTGGTTACGAATTTTTCGGTCGAGGTGGAGAACCGCTTCTGCACAATTGTCTTGAATTCGATGGAAGTGGCGCCGATTTCGCGGGCGTCGCGATTGCTGTTGACCCTGGGGTCGCGTGTAGAAAATCAAGGGATGCGATGGAACGACCGGCGCAGCAATCTGTCGGAGTGGGGTGGGTCGCCTACGCTGATTGAGCCGGTCGTGGGAAGGATTACGCTGCGAGGATTGGAGCGGGCGAAAGCGGTCGCTGCACAGGCGCTTGATGGGTCGGGGCAGCCGCTGGGTGAGGCGATACGAGCGGAGAAGAACGGAGATGGGTGGGAGTTGCCGCTGGGGCGGGTGATTACGACTTGGTATGAGGTGAGGGTTACGCGGTAAGGGGCACCGCGACCTCAGTGCCTGAGCAGATTGCTGAAAAACTCGATTTTGTCCTTGCTTTTGGGTGGCCCAGCGCTGAAACGCTGCGCCGCCCAAAGGCCAAGGGCGTTTTTTGGGGGCACATGATATTCGGCGCGGATGATATGGAGATATAATGCACAGCGCGAAGGGCTAGGAAGTGTCATGAATTGGGCTCGGATCTTTGTTTCGGCCTCGATTTTAGCTTCGGTTCCGGCTTTAGTTCTGGCCTTGGGTTGTGGCGCATTACCGGTCAGTGCCCACGCTCTTGAGCAACCGCCAATCAACTATACCTCCCGTATTTGGCAGATGCAGGACGGTCTTCCGGAGGAGACGGTTCAGGCATTTGCGCAAACCAAAGACAGATATTTGTGGATCGGAACGACGGGCGGGCTGCTCCGTTTCGATGGCGCGCGCATGGTTTTGTTCGACCGCGACAACACTCCCGCATTTTCCGACAACAATGTCTTCAGCCTGAGCGTTTCGAGCGACGACGCTTTGTGGATTGCGACCGAAGGCGGCGGTTTGATTCGCTATAAGGACGGCGCGTTTCGATCGTTTTCCCGGAAGGATGGTCTGCTTAACGATTTCGTGCGGACTGTCTATCAGGACACGAAAGGACAAATATGGATCGGAACCGACAACGGGCTTTTTCAATTTCGCGAAGATGGAATTGTGCGCATCGACAACAGCAATGGGATGCCCGCGATTGCTGTGCACGCGCTGCATGAAGATGGCCAGGGACGGCTCTGGGCGGGCGGATCGAAGTTGCTGTGCATCAGCGGGAGCAGTTATCAGGAATATAGGCTGGTGGAGGAAGGCAGTCAGAATCGCGTGAAGTCGATCACCCAGACGCGAGACGGAACGATGTGGGTGGGCACAATCGGCGGACTTTATAAGATGGGGCCGGGCGCGAATTCCTTTAGCAAGGTCAAGGAGACTAGCGGGACCGTGCGTTTCTTGAAGGAGACTTCGAACGGCACACTGTGGATCGGGACGATTGGGCATGGAGTTTACAAGTATTGGAATCATGAATTTTCTCAGATGACTGCGCCGGCGAGTCTGCCGAGCAACACGGCATTGAACTTATTCGAAGATATTGAAAGCAACATATGGGTGGGGACGCAGGCGGGAATGCTGCGGTTGAGCAAGACCCCGATACAGACCGTTACGTTGCCGGATGCGGGAGATTATGACGCTGAGACGGTGTATGGCGATCATAACGGCGATCTTTGGATCGCTGCGGCCGATCTTTTTCGATTCCGGGATGATAAGGCGACGCGGGTGCACTTGCCGGGAATCAGCGGTGTGCGCGTGAGAAATGTTTTTCGCGACGATGAGGGGGATCTCTGGATTGGGACGGAGGGCAGGGGCGTGTTCCGGCAGAGTAACAATAAGTTGACCCACTATATGGTGAAGGATGGTCTAGTCAACAATTTTGTGCGCGCGTTTCTGCAAGGCAAGGATGGAAGCATATGGGTTGCAACGGATGAGGGAGTGAGCCGGTGGCACGCGGGAAGATTTACGAGTTATCAAGAGCGGGACGGATTGTGTTATTTCAGCACGCGGACGCTGGCGGAAGATCACAACGGCGATATTTGGATTGGGACGGATCGCGGTGTCAGCCATTTGCATGGTGGGAGTTTTGTGAGGGACGCGGTGACGGAGGCGCTGCGGCACGAAAAGATTTGGGCGATTCGCGAAGATGAGGACGGCGGACTTTGGTTTGGCACGCGAACGGGCGGGCTTTACCGCTGGCGTTTTGCGAAGCTGACTCACTTTACGACGGCGCAGGGGCTGGCGAGCAATAGCATTTATGAACTGGTCGAAGACAAGACGGGGAATTTCTGGATCAGCGGGCCGAATGGCATCTCGGTGATCAGCCGGCGGGAATTGGACGTGATTGCGGAAGACCCGGCGCATCCGCTGTCGTTGACGTTGTACGGGATTTCCGACGGATTGGAAACGACGCAGATGTATGGAGCAGAGAAGCCGGCGGGTGTGGTGACGGCGCAAGGCGAAGTTTGGTTCGCGAGCAACAAAGGGCCGGTTCGCGTGTCTTTGAATCCGCCACCGCCCAAGGCGCCGGCGCCGGTGGTGATTGATTTTGTGCTGGCGGACGGGCTCCAGGTGCCGGATTTGAAGAAGATTTCGCTGAGCCCGGAGAATGCCAAAGTTGAAATGCACTACAGCGTGATCCAGCTACGCTCGCAAGAGCGGGTGAGGTTTCGCTATCTGCTGGATGGATTCGATAAGAATTGGACGGATGCGTCGTCGCGGCGCGCGGCGTATTACACGAACCTTCCACCGGGGCGATACAACTTCCGGGTGCAGGCGTTTGAGATGAGCGATCCGCAACACATTGCGGAGACGTCGGTGGAGATTGTTCAGGAGCCGCATTTTTACCGGTCGGGTTGGTTCATGGGCTGCTCGTTGCTGTTGCTGGGGGCGGCCGTATGGGGTGGGCATAAGTTTCGGATCCGGCAGGTGCATTCGCGCTTTCAAGCGGTGTTGAATGAGCGGAACCGGCTGGCGCGGGAGATGCATGACACGTTGATTCAGGGGTGCGCAGGAGTTTCGGCGCTGCTGGAAGCACATTCCAGTCTTGATGACAGTGAGCCGGCGGCAAAAGAGGATCTCTTGAGCTGCGTGCGCACGCAGTTGCGCACTACGATCAACGAGGCGAGAGAAGCGGTATGGGACTTGCGTCATGCGGATGGGTCGGCGACGGCGATTGGCCCGATACTGGGCAAGATGACACAGCAAGTGAGCCATGAGTTCGGCGTGCCGGTGGAATATAGAGTTTCGGGCAAACCGTTCGATCTTGATCAATCAACGGCGCACGAGTTGCTGATGGTGGTGCGGGAGGCGCTGCACAATGCGATGCGGCACGGGCAGCCGAGTCGAGTGCATGTCGATATTGGTTTCGAGAAGAAGGAGTTTCGGGTGCAGGTGAAAGACGATGGGCGTGGTTTCGATACTACGATGGCATCGTCGCAGCCAAGCGGACACTATGGGCTGATCGGCATACAGGAGCGCGCCAAGCGAATTGGTGGAATACTCGTGCTGAGCAGTTGGCCGGGATTGGGAACGGAACTACGGTTATCGGTTCCGCGCAGGGCAGCAGCGGCGGAAAGTGGAGTGCAGGGAATATGAGTACGGTGGGGGCGGAAAAGATTGCCGAGAAGATGAAGGTGATGATCGTGGATGATCATCCGCTGATGCGCATCGGCGTGGCTTCGATTGTGAATGCGCGCTCCGACATGATGGTGGTGGCGCAGGCGGGTTCGGGGGAAGAAGCGGTCGCGATGTTTTTGAAGCATAAACCGGACGTGACGCTGATGGATCTACGGCTTCCGGGAAGGAGCGGGGTGGATGCGATCCGGACGATTCGCGAGACCCACGCGCGCGCGCGGTTTGTTGTTCTGACGACATATGAGGGAGACGCGGACATTCATAGGGCACTGGAAGCGGGGGCGCAGGGCTATTTGATCAAAGGGATGCCGTATCAGACTTTGGTGGAAGCGTTGCAGAGAGTGCACCAAGGGGGACGATTCCTGCCGCCGCCGGTGGCGCGGGCGCTGGCATCGCGGATGCCGGATTCGGAACTGAGCGCAAGAGAGCAGGAAGTGCTTTCTCTGCTGGCAATCGGAAAGACTAACAAGGATATTGCGTCGGTCCTGCATATAACGGAGGCGACGGTGAAGTGCCACGTCAGCGCGATTCTGCTGCGGCTGAACGTGAGCGATCGCACGGAGGCTGTGATTACAGCGCTGCAGCGCGGCCTCGTGCACCTGCAATAAACACACCCGATCAACAACGCCACAGCTGTTGTCAAGGCAAATACTTTTTTTCGGCAGTCCTACTTTTGGCGGATTCGCGGATGCCCGGGTCAGCATAGGATTCCTCGTCGGTAGTGTGTTTGTATTAGAGGCTCTTTAGCTGGGAAGCGTGGTTGCGCCGTAAATCCAAGATGAATTCGAGCGCTGTTCCGGGCGGGAGTTAACCTAGGAGGCTCCGCGATGAGACTGGTGAGGTTGCGCCACTTTCGGCATTTATTGGTGCTGTTGGTCACAGGCCTAGCGGCCACCCTGGCTTTCGGACAGAATGCGAATACCGGAGAAATCAAGGGCACGGTAACGGACGCGACGGGCGCGGTGGTGCGGGGCGCCAAAGTGACGATCACCAATGTGGGAACGGGCGTGAGCATCGTCTCGTCGACGAACTCGGATGGGATTTACGATGCGCCGTCGGTGCCAACCGGCGGTTACACAATCACGTTTTCCAAGACTGGATTCAAGAATTTCGTGCGCCAGGGTGTGACGCTGGAGATCCAGACGATCGCGGTGGATGCCACGCTGCAAGTGGGCAACACCACTGAGCAGGTGGTCGTCTCCGCGGAGACGCCACTAGTAGAAACCGAGACCACGGAGCAGCACTTGGACCTTAGTACACAGGCGATTGAAGCGGCGCCCATTGTGGGCACCGACTGGCGCGCGGAGATGACCCAACTTATTCCCGGCGTGAATAACGGCGGAGGAACAGGCACGGCCAGCGGCCAGGGGATCGGCGTCAACGGTACACAGCCATACAATGTGAACTTCCTGATTGACGGGTCGTACGCCACCGCTCCGCGAGACTACAACAGCAGCAACTTTTATATGCCTATCGACGCTACTGAAGAGGTCAGCGTAAATTCCAGCAACGCGAACGCGCAGTACGGCAATGGACTTACCTCCATCAACGTGATCACCAAGAGCGGAACGAACCAATGGCACGGCAGCGCCTATGAATACATTCAAAACACTGCCCTCAACGCCAGAGGTTTTTATAATGCGACAGGGCCGAAAGCCGTGGAGCACTGGAATACATATGGCGGCAGCCTCGGTGGGCCGGTCTTAAAAAACAAGCTGTTTTTCTTTTTCAATTACCAGCGCAACCCTTCGTCGAGCCCGACTGGTGGAACCTATTCTTACCCGACCGCAGCCATGGAAGCGGGAGATTTTTACGGAATCACAGGTGCCACGGGCCCGGCTTTTAACCCAACAACTGGAATGCTGCTGGCGCCTATTGATGCCGTGGCGTCTAAGCTTCAGACCTATTTCCCCGCGGCAACCGCAACCGGATGGGTTTCGGGATGCCCGGGTCCAGTGAACGTATCGGCAAGTACTCCGCAAACCTGCCCCACGGTCAACAATTTTATATTCAGCGGCAGCAGTCCTGACACGGACACGTGGTATACCGGCAAGGCCGATTACAATTTTTCCTCCAAACAAAGGATCTCATTCAGTTTCAATTATTTCCCCACCACGACATCGTATGTCCCGGCAGACCCTCTGTACCCCGATGACGCAACGTCGTATCAAGTGGGGAAGACCGACGATCTCACCGCTCAACTCTCGGACGTTTTTACGATTAGCCCGACCCTGCTGAACGAATTTCACGTTGGTGCAAGCCGCGAGCTCGATAAGTACGTGCCGCCTTCCTTCGGCAAGAACGATCCCACGACGATTGGTCTCGAGCCCGCCTACGGCACCAACGCTCCCGCCAATGTCTTTCCAAAAATTACCATTGATCAGGGAGCGGGGGTCGGATGCATCGCTGAGGGCGCTGGATGCAGCGAAAACGGTAATATCGATGCCACTCTCGGCGAGGGAGTTTACAACGTCTCCGATGTAGTTACCCTCATCCGCGGCAAGCACACAATCAAGATTGGCGGCGAGTACGACCGGTTTTACCAGAACTATACAAACTGGGGAGATATCACCTCGGGTAATTTCGAGTTCGACGGAAGTGTAACTGGGATTCCGTATGCCGACTTCCTGGCTGGTGACGTTTATGGCTGGTACGTTTACGAATACGATCCGACCAGCGCTCACATGTGGAGTTGGGCGTTGTTCGGCAGCGACGACTTTAAAGTAACCCCGCGTCTGACGCTGAACTTGGGTCTACGCTGGGGGATTCAGTCGGGCTGGGGCGTGAAGCACAACCTGTTCGGCACCTACGATCCCTATTTGCCTAACTCTGCTGATGGCGGCGCCTACACCGGGGCCATTCTCTTTGGCGGGCAGAGCGACCCGAAGTTTCTGTCGGGCAACATGACGACAATCCAAAACGCCGATCGTAAGGAATTTGCTCCCCGAGTTGGCGTCGCTTGGTCACCCCGCGACAAATGGTCCATCCGTGCGAGCTACGGTATTTTTGATGCGCCACGCGATGCCGAGAATTACACGGATGGTGCGCTTGGCCTCGGCTTCAATCCCCACAACGTCGGTGAAGGGGGCTATGTATTCGGGAGCTCTCCATGGCAACTGTCCGTGGGACCGCCTGCCGGCACGGTTGTCTTTCCGACCCTTCAATCTCTCTCGTCGACCATCTCCAACTTTAGCGGCGTGGAGTACTACCCGCGGAACATGCCAACCACCCACGTGGGGCAGTTCCTCATCAGCGTGCAGCACGAGTTCGCGCGCGGCCTCCTGTTAGACACAAGCTATGTCTATACCCGCGGCCGGAACCTGGTTTTTTCAACCGACACCGACCAGGCTCCAGTAAGCGCCCTAGGGTGCACCGGCTACAACTGCGGCAACCCGAACCCCGTATTCAACTATATTAATGCTCAAATTTACGATGGATGGTCGAACTACAACGCGCTCCAACTGCGCCTTCAAAAGAGGCTGTCCTATGGCTTGAGCGCCCAACTCAATTACGCCTGGTCAAAATCGCTCGATACCGGCACCGGAGGTGGTCACGGATCGACCATTGATATCTACCAGAACGCGTATAGTCCCGCCGCCAATTACGGCCGGTCCGACTTCAACGCAACAAATACCTTGGTCGGCCAGATTGTCTACGAGCCGCCGTTCGGCAGCGGACGCCAGTTTGCGCTCCACGGACCGCTGAACCAGATCGCGGGCGGCTGGCGCATCTCCAGTATTTTCCAGTGGCACGGGGGCGAGCCTTTCACCCCGGTGATCCAGAATTCTGTCGCAGGTGGTATTGATCCGGGGCTAGCCCCCTCCACAAGTGAATCTGGCACCAACAACTATCTGTATCCCGAGCTTGTGGGCAACCCGAAAGTGTCGAATCCTTCAATCAACCGGTGGTTCAATCCCGTGGCATTCGCCAACCCGGCATATGGGACCTTTGGCAATACCGGACGCAACACCCTGATTGGGCCGGGTTTCTCGCAAGTCGACATCAGTATCGCAAAGGAGTTTCCTATCCACGAGGCTATAAGACTCGAAATCAGGGCCGACGCGAATAATGCGTTCAACCATACTAACTACTACAACCCGGATGCAAACGTTGGCTCCAGTACTACAGCGTGCCCAGCCAATACGCCCGACGCGGGCCTCGATTTGGCGGATTGCAGCGCTGGCACCATCACCAACGCCGCAAACTACAACGCGAGCCTGCGCATCATTCAGCTGGGGGCTCACTTCAGATTCTGAGCCCACAGTTACAGTTTGACTTGCCCGTCCGGCGTGGCGCCGGAGGACTTTCCCTTCTCGCGCCCTCGGGTTTTCCGCAGTTCGCCGAAGCATTCGATTTCCTGCTCTCGCGCGCAGCAACAACGTCAGAAATTTCCGCCCCCTCCGAATCGGGAGCTTTGATATGGTGAGAGCCGATCATGATAAACGGACAGCTAAACACTCTCTCCACTTCACCGAACATTTCGAACTACTGGCATCGTCATTTCAGGCTCCTGATTTTGGAGTTCATTCCTCTTGTGATCGCGATTGCAGCAATGGCTGCACAAAGCCCGCCATCACGAGCGGCGGCGATTCACGAGCACCTTCATAAAGCGGAGGATTATCTCCGGGCGAACGACGCGAGCTCGGCGGTGACGGAATTCGAAGCGGTGCTCACGCTCGATCCGAAGAATGCCGAAGCGTATGCGAACTTGGGAGTGATTGCGTTCTTTCAGCGCGATTATCAGAAGGCTTCGCAGGATTTTCGCAAGGCGTTGGCGATTGATCCTTCGTTGGCGAAGACGCAAGCGCTGCTGGGAATTTCGCAGGAGAGATTGGGAGATGTCTCCGCCGGCGCGCTGCTGGAAAAGTCGTTTGCAAAATTGCAGGACAAGCAATTGCGAGTGAAGGTTGGCATCGAACTGGCCAATCTTTACCAACAACAAGGGGAAACGGAACGGGCGGTGCCGGTAGTACAGAAGCTGGTGGACCTGGATCCTGACAGCGTGGAAATTCTATATATGGCGCAGAGGTTGTATCAGGAACTGGCCGAGGACACGCTGAACAAGCTGGCGGTGCTCGCTCCCGGCTCGGCGCGTATGCAGCAGGTGATCGCGGAGCGCGACGTGAATGGAGACAACCTTAAGGGGGCGATCGAGCACTATCGAAATGCTTTGCGCATCGAACCGAGATTGGCCGGAGTGCATTACGAATTGGCGGAGGCGATTCTGGAGGCGGCTCCGAACGATGCCGACACACAAGCCGAGGCGGAAAAGGAATTGGCGGTGGCGGCGGCGAACGACGGCGACAGCGCGAAGGTGCGGTGCGAGTACGGCCGGATTGCGATGCTGAAAGGCGAGTTGGACGAAGCGCATAGGCATTATGCGGAGGCTTTCAGGTTGGATAGGGAAAACACGGAAGCACAGCTTGGACTGGGGCGAGTGCTGATGATGATGGAGAAGCCCGAGGAGGCGAGGAAATATCTGGAGCTGGCGGTGAAGGGAGATCCGCTGAACGCTACGGCGCATTACCGTCTGGCGCAGGCCTACAAGCGGTTGTCGATGACGAGCGAAGCGGCGAAGGAATTACATTTGTTTGATGAGATCAAGAAATCGCAGGAACAGGTTAGGCAACTTTATCGCCAGATGAATCAGCGGCCGACCTTTCCTAATGAGAGTATGGAGAATGAGCAGTAACAAGGGAAGTAAGTATAGGAAAGCAGAGAGGGGATGGTTATGGTGCGAGTTACTGCTCGCGGGTGCCATAGTTAGTCTTCTTTGCAGTGTGGCGTGTGGTGGCGGCTCGTCTGGCGGCAGCCCGCCTCCCGCGAAGTCGGCGCCAACCATTGCGAAAAGCTTTGGCGCGACTAGCGTGACGCTCAATGGGAGTATTTCACTTAGCTTCAATTTGTCGAATCCGAACGCAGGCGCGTCATTGAGCGGTATTGGTTTTACCGACACTTTGCCATCGGGGTTAGCGGTATCGACGCCTAATGGATTAACTGGGAGCTGCGGAGGGGGCACGATTACGGCGGCTGCTGGTTCAAACAGCGTTGGGCTGTCGGGAGCTACGCTGGCGGCTGCCGCTTCGTGCACTTTTGCGGTCAATGTGACGGGCACGACCGCTGGGCCGCAGAATAATGTCACGAGCGCAGTCACCTCAACGGAGGCGGGAAATGGAGGGACGGCATCAGCGCAGGTTACCGTGGTTGGGCCGAGCCAGCAGCCGGCGGAGCCTACTGACGTTAGTCCGATCGATGGCGGCGTTTATTACGCGATAAATCAACTTAGCGGACTGCAGGCGGATCTTAATAATAATTCACAGACAGTCGGCGACCACATCGTTCAGCAGGCAAGGACTTTCACGGACACAAGCCAGAGGTGGGCATTTACCAGACTGCCAAGTGGATCGTGGCAGATCAGTAATATTCTCAACAACCTGTGTTTCGATAGCGCGACTAACTCAGGTATTACTTATGTGGTCCAGAATCCGTGTACTGGCACTACTGCGCAACAGTGGACGCTTAACCCCGTAAGTGCGGGCTATTACTCGATAGTTAATAACGGCACTGGGTTATTGATTGACTTATATCAAGGCTCGACATCGCCCGGCACGCTGCTCGACCAGACCACGTTGTCGGGCGCGCCTACGCAGAGCCAGCAGTGGTTGCTGCGGCCGGCGTTTTTCCGTGGAATTGACAATGCACTCCTGGAAAAACAGGAGGCGGCGCGCGCTTCGATTGGACTAACGTGGTGGAAGGATGATGGCCAGCCGCTGGACGTGCTGGCCATGCTGAAGAACCACGGCGTCAACATGATTCGGTTGAGACCAACCTCGGCGCCGCCGTACTCGAGTCCCTCGCAGAGCGGGTGTAGTGGCAACGCGTGTTATGCGGAGACGGATGCGCAGGACCTGGACCTTGCCAAGCGTGCGAAGAATCTTGGGTTGAGCGTGGAACTTACGCTGCTGTTTGACGGTGGCGGTTCGTCGAGCGTGCCGCCCGCATGGGCGAGTCACACGCTGACTCAACTGCAAACGGATATCTATAACTACGTCAAAGCCGAAATCGAAATGTATCGGCAGGCGGGAGTAACGCCTGACTTAGTGGCCGTTGGCAACGAGGTCGACACCGGATTTCTTGGTCCGCTCGGCAGCCCTACTGGAGCGGACTTTAGCGGATTCGCCTCGTTGCAGATACAGGCGCTGCAAGCCGTTGCCGACGCAGCATCGGACACGTCGATCGGTCCGGCGATGCCGGCTCCGCTGACCTGCATTCATATCACTCCAGCATGGAATCTAACTCAGTTTTTTACTCTGGCGAACCAGAACGGAATCACTTATGACGCGATATGTCAGAGTTACTATCCGATCTATCACGGCCCTTTGACCGATGCGCAGGCTGCTAAGAGCAATCCAGGAGGTAAGCCGGTAGAGCAGGATGTGCTGGTTGCCGCGTCCAACAATATAGCCAAACCCATCTTCATCATCGAGACGGGGGAACATTACGAGAACGGTTATCAGCCGAACGATCCGTGGTATACCCCACCCAGTTTTGCCGAACAGCAACAATTTTTGCTTGATCTGCAGGGCGTGGAGGAGGGCTTGCCCAACAACCTGGGATTGGGCATCGAATACTGGGATCCGGCTGGGGTGAATATACCGAGCGTGAGTGGTGGATTTATCAACGGGGACAATCAGGCGAACGCGATCTTTGTATGGAATGGGCTCGAGTTATTCAACAATGCTGATAGCTCGGGGACGACTAACGTAAATGACCCGAGTTACTCGGAATTGCTCCCGGCCATGGACGCGCTCGGCGGCAAGCTGGATACAAACGTGAGTTATAAGTTCGTGAATCGCAGCAGCGGAGAGATTCTGTCGGTCTATCAAGGATCTAATGTGCCAGGGGCGTTGTTGGACGCGGAGACGGATAGCGGAAGCCCGAGCCTGAGCCAGCAGTGGCGGATGAGTAGCAACCACGATGGCTATTTTCAGATTGCAAGTCTTAATCCGGGCGCCGGAAACACGATAAATGCGCTGGACGACATGGGGGCCTCAACGACGAGCGGGACGGCGATTGTGCAGTCGCTGGCGAACACGTCGAATGAGCAGGAGTGGACGGTGGTTTCGGTGGCAAACGGCTACTTCAGCCTAGTTAATAGGGTGAGCGGGATGGCGGCGGACACGAACGGCGGCACGGGGTCGCTGGCCGGATTTGTAGTGCAGGAACCAGCGTCGGGCAGCGCCCAGACGCAACAGTGGCTGGTTGTTCCGGTGTATTGAGATGGTTTGTGACGGTCACGGCCGACGAAGGATCAAGGAATGGGAATGAGGACGCCGAAAGCTCCGAGCGACTCTTTAAACCGGCGCGAGTTGCTGAAGGCGGTGGGGACGGCGGCGTTGGCTTCGATGTTTCCTAGCGCGAGTTCGGCGCTTGCTGGACCTCCGGCAGAGGACGCGGGGCAAAGATTTCGCGAGAGTTTTGATGTTGGTTGGAAATTCTGCAGAGGTGACTTAGTCGGCGCGGAAGCGCCCGATTTTGTTGATGCTGACTGGAGAGTGCTAGACCTGCCTCATGATTGGAGCATCGAGGGTCCTTTCGACGAGAAGGAACTGTCGAGTTACTGCGGCGCATATCTCCCCACCGGCATAGGCTGGTATCGAAAAAGTTTTCCGTTGCCCGACACTTATAACGATAAGAGAGTCACGGTGGAGTTCGACGGGATTTATCAACTCAGCGAGGTGTGGATTAACGGGCAGTATCTGGGCAAACGTCCTTATGGGTATGTTCCGTTTTTTTATGACGTTACGCCGCACGTGAAATTTGGCCGTGTGAATCTGATTGCGGTGAAGGTCGACAACTCACACCAGACTAACTGCAGGTGGTATTCGGGATCGGGCATTTATCGGCACACGTGGTTGTTGTCCACGAACAAGGTGCACGTCGCACACTGGGGCACCTTCGTCAGTTCAGAGCAGGTTTCGAAGGAGGCGGCGACGCTTCACGTTCGAACAAGAGTCAGTAATAAAGGCGAGAGCGCTACTCGCTGCACTCTGGCCACGAGTCTTGTCGATCATGACGGGAATACAGTCGAGCGAGAGGCTGGTCGCGATGTGGGCGCTGGCGAGGAGTACGAATTCATTCAGCAAGTTAAGGTGAACACGCCGCGCCTGTGGTCGGTTGCCGATCCTTATATGTACACGGTGCGCAGCACGGTGCGAACGCGGACGGGCGTTGTGGATGAATACGAGACTCCGATTGGGATTCGTGAGGCGGTCTTCGATGCGGATCGCGGATTTGTGCTCAACGGTGAGCGCCTGAAGCTCAACGGAGTGTGTCTGCATCACGAAGCCGGCTGTGTGGGAGCGGCGGTGCCGGAGAGAGTGTGGGAGCGGCGGCTGGAAATTTTGAAGGAGATGGGCTGCAATGCGATCCGGACGAGCCACAATCCTTGCGCGGCGGAGTTTCTCGATCTGTGCGACCGCATGGGATTTCTGGTGATGAATGAGGCTTTCGACGAATGGAAGGTGCCGAAAGGGCAGATCGGACCGAATGGTTATGCGAAATATTTCGATGAATGGTACGAACGCGACGTGCAAAACTTTGTCCGGCGCGATAGGAACCATCCTTGTGTGGTGATCTGGAGTGCGGGGAATGAGATTGGCGATCAGGGCAGCCGGCAGGGCCCGGAGACGCTGCAAAAGTTGCTCAAGGTATTTCACGGGGAGGATCCGACGCGGATGGTAACCGCGGGCTGCGATCATATTCATTCCGAGCCGGCTTCGGAGGCGGCGACTCCTGAATTTCTCGCGCTGCTTGATGTAGTGGGCTACAACTATGTGGATCGGTGGCGGGATCGAAGAGAGAAGTATTACAGCATTGACCGGCATGCATTTCCCCAGAGGCGGTTTGTTGGGACGGAGAGCGAGGCGATGGGCGGGATTCGCGGGGAGTATCCGGACTTGTCGGGATCGGAGGCGGCAGCGACGCGGAGT
Organism: uncultured Acidobacteriaceae bacterium; assembly: GCA_963822025.1. GTDB lineage: Bacteria > Acidobacteriota > Terriglobia > Terriglobales > Acidobacteriaceae > Acidiflorens. Next base: position 1,441,348 of record CAWGFW010000008.1, read on the forward strand.
TTTTTTCAATTCTTGCGGGGAAGAAACGTCGACGTGGAGCAACTGTGGAAGTTTGTCAGCACGTATGACTATGTCGCGGGTGATTTTATGTGGACGGGAATCGATTACCTGGGCGAGGCGCGATGGCCGATGAAGGGGGCGTCGTCGGGGGTGATTGATACTTGCGGGTTCAAGAAGGATGGCTTTTATTTTTATCAGAGCCAGTGGACGGAGAAGCCGGTACTGCATGTGTTTCCGCATTGGAATTGGCAGGGGAAGGAAGGCTACGTTATTCCAGTAAGTTGCTTTACGAATTGCGACACGGTGGAGTTGTTTCTAAATGGGCGGTCGCTGGGAGTGAAGGGATTTGAGTTTCCGCGGCTGGGCATGGAGGAGAGATGGGGGAATTTGCCGGAGCGGGCAAAGGCGCTGCGGACGACGGGGGATTTGCATTTGTCATGGGATGTTCCTTATGAAGCGGGCAGCTTAAGGGCGGTGGGGACGAAAGATCGAAAGGTTGTGGCGGGGGCAGAGATTTTTACGACGGGGCCGGCGGCGGCCATCAGGTTGCTGCCGGATCGGGAATCGATTGTGGCGGATCGGCGCGATGTGGCGCATATGAGCGTGCAGATCGTGGACGACATGGGAAGGATCGTGCCTACTGCGGATAATGAGGTGGCGTTGGAGATCGACGGGCCGGGGGCGCTGGTGGGAACGGATAATGGAGATCCAGCGAGCCATGCGGACTATAGGGCAAATCGTCGGAAGGCATTTAATGGATTGTGTCTGGCGATTGTTCGGTCGAACGGGCAGGTGGGGAAGATGCTGATTAGGGCGATTTCGCCCGGACTACAAAGTGCGCAGGCGGTTATTGCGAGCAAAGCGTGAATGGCGAGAGCGTTTGATCGACTCGGCCTCGCTGCCACTTCTTTGATTTGAAAGGTAGTAGTAATGTCTGGACAAACAACTGAAGCTCTTTCATCGGGCGGAACTACGGCCCCGGCCGTTTAACAGGCAATTTGTCCGTCGTCCGAATGAATTCGTCCAGCTCGAAAGTTCGCGAAGGGATTTTCGCGACAAGAGCATTTTCACCTCCAGAGATATTACCGCTTGAATCATCCGCATCGTTAGGACCTTTCCAGTGGAACGAAGGTCTACCATTTTGAGCATCTGCCTCGACAAGTAAAAGAACTGTTAGTCCTCGCGCTCGCATTCGTTTCATCTCAAAACCGAGCGGCTCTAAGCTCGTTGCTTACCGCGCGGGAAGCCCGAATCCCACCAACTTGGTATAAGAATCTTCGGTACTGAGCAATAAAGATCAGTTTCATAGTTCGCTAAATGCCATAGTTTCAGGTCAAGGAGATATTCTATGAACAAGTTCGGCAAGCTGGTTGTAAAGAGCGGATTGTTTCTGGCGGTAGCTGCTATGGCTGGAATCTGCCTCACGGCGACCGCCCCCAAAGCAGCGGCTCAGGTCAGCGTTAACATCGGAGTAGCCCCTGAATGCCCCTACGGTTACTATGACGTCGCTCCTTATGACTGTGCCCCCTCCGGCTACTACGGTCCAGAATGGTTTAATGAGGGTGCCTTCACTGGTGCTGGACCATGGTTTCACGGTGCGGACAACTTCCGTGGAAACGTAGACAACCGTATGGACCCACAGAACGGCTATAGAGGCCCAAAGCCAAACCGTGGCGAGAAAGCCGAGCCGTCAAAGCGTGTCGATAGTGCCCACTTCAAAGGGAACGAAGAGCGGGATGGACGCGGCCATGCAACTGGGGGCAAGCGCTAATCAAAGTGTTGGCAGGGGTGTCATGTTTATTGTTCCGAGTCCGAAAGATAGGGAGACGGGAAATCTAGGCTTTGACTAAATAATCGCCGATGTACGGATGTGAAGTCTAAACGACTCTGAACCCAGTGCTGCCACGTCATCGGCACTGGGTTTTCTCATGCGCGACTTTCATTGGCTCTGCCAGCGGCAAGTCTACCGTGATCGGCGGATGATCAGAGATGCTGTCCTCCACAGAGTTGTTTAGCTCGCGCATCGTCGTCGAGAAATGTGGAGCAAACCAGTAGCTCTGTTCGGCGCGGCGTGGATCATCGATGAACGGCTTGACAAAGATCCAGTCGAGTTTGAACTGGCCTACGACACCGCCGTAGTTGCGGCGGAACGAATACGTGGGAACGAATCCTTTGCCGCCGCGCTGGTTGCTGTCCGCCAGAGTGCGGCGCTTGGATGGAAGCGTGCGATCTGGCTGGCCCCGAAAATCGAAGGCACGGCCATCGGCAAACCGGAATCTCTCCGTCGTTTTAAAGAAGGGCTGCTCACGGTTGTCCCACAAAATCGGCAGATGGAATGCGGTGGGATCGTTGTGTCCATGAAAGTAACGAACCGGGACTAGCGTGTATTGGAAAATTCCGAGCGGATAAAAGTGAGAGACGGCCTGGCCAGCCCAGAATTTGTAATCCGTCACGCGCGTCATGATTTCGTTGCGCACAGACGTCGGAGTGTTATCACGGCTGGTTGTATTCAGATCGCCAGCGATCACCAGCGGGTTGGCATCCGACTTCACATCTGCCAGTAGCGCTTGCATCTGCCGGCGCCGGCAAGCCGGCGGGCATTTATTCTCCAGGTGGGTCGCGACAATGGTTGCATGTCCGGTCGGCAGGTCAGGCACGGAAATATCTGCAATTAACGCCATCCGCCCACCTTGGCGCAGTTCGCGCTCCACTCGTTCGCCGAACAATTTGCGCGCAGACCAACGCCGCCCACGTTCCAGTTGCGATATGGCTTTGTATTCCTTTGCGTACCAGTCGTAGCACACCGGCAAACGAAGGATGCGAGCGTGGCTGATGGGATAGCGGCTTAGAATGGCCGTTCCATGCAGACCCCGATAGCGCTGCCGGTCCACCTGCAAATCTTCATGGAGAAGTTGATCCTGCGCGGCATCCGGCAAATCGATCTGTTCCGTGCCCAGTTCGAACATAGGATCCACCTCCACAAACTCCACTCCATAGACGTAATTCATGTGCAGAGCCGCTGCCAGTTCGCGCGCCACATCTCTGTACTCGGTTCGCTTCATGCCCCAGTCGACTTCGTTCAATATCAGAACGTCAACGTCTTGTAACGTCGCCAGTTGCGACTCGATGGTCTCTTTTTGGCGTCGGTCTGTGCGCTCATCCGTTGCCGCGCGAAGAAACTCTCTTGGATCGGACAGCGCCGAGCGAATCAAGTTGAAGTTCAAGCCTCTCTCAATGTTCCATTCACCCACACGGAGCACGACGTCCAAGCCCTCAACTCGCGGCCGGTGTGGCTGACTGTTCGCGGCTTGGTTATTCACAAAGGGAGTGTTCAGCAGCGCGTTGAACCGCGCACCCAGCGCGCCTTCCGGCTTGGCCGATGAAGCGAGCACGACAAGGTCGTCGAAAGAAAGCAGATCAGGATCATGTTGTTGCACCGCTGAGTCGTCAGCTTGCGCCGTCGGATGCAATTCCTCCTGCGCCGCGAGCGTGGAAAATGCAATTCCGAAAGCCAGAATACAGTTGAGCGCGAGCCTTGCCGCCGATCTTCTTTTCTTGTTCACCGCTGTACCCTCCAATAACCTTTCGCATCTCTGTCCTTGCGCTTGCCTTCGTGACGATTGCCTTGATGAAGGTTGACCCACGCGACCCAGGCCAGAAAACCCAGCCGGTCGATTATGAAAAGCAGAGCGACGAGAGAGAGCAGCGCAATCAACCAATCGATCGGGGTATGGACCAGCATCCGTATCATTCGAATATCCTCACGGTTCCGCAGCATCCAATGGCCGCTGCATGAATCTCTGTTTTTTCACTGCGCTGCCGCCACAAGCGCAGGCTCTTGCGAACTAGTAATACTTTCCCGATCAAGTCTTCGGCCCAGCCAAGCGAACACGCCGCGCACCACAAAAACGTTTAGCAGTATGGAAATCAGGGAGGCGGCGATCACCGTGCTAAAAACTTCCTGTCTGACTAATCCAGAAGATTGCGCCACCTGGACGACCACAAACGATAGTTCGCCAATCTGCGTCAGCCCCGATGCCACTGCAATCGCCGTGCGGAGCGGATAGCGGAAGAGCCACACGACAGTCGTCCACACCAGAAATTTTCCAGCGACGATAAGCAACAGCATCCAGCCGAGAAGCGGCAGATGGTTGGCCAGCACTCTTGGGTCGATCAGAGTCCCGAGCGAAACGAAGAAGAGCGCGACGAACGCGTCGCGAAGCGGAAGTAACTGGGTGTGCGCGTCGTGGAGATCGGGCAGGCTGCTGATGGAGACTCCGGCCAGGAAAGCACCGAGCGCCACCGAGAATCCGACGGCGTGCGCCAGCGCCGCAGTGCCCAGGCAAATCGCGATCGCAACCAGCAACATAAGTTCTGAATTGCAAGTCCTTTTGACTTGCCGCAGCAGTCGCGGGATTACCCTGATCGCCACGAACACCAACGGAATCAAAAAGAGCAGAGCCTTGCCCAGAATCCAGACGGCCATCAGCAAGCCGCCGTCTTTGGAATCGCCCGGCTTGGAATCGCCTAATACCGGAACGACGACCGTCATGCAAATGACGGCCAGATCTTCTACGAGGGTGATGCCGATCATGACGCGGCCGTAGGTTGTGCCCAGTCTTCCCGAATCGCTCAAGAGCCGCGCTAGTACCATGGTGCTGGCCACTGAAACTGCGGCGCCGATAACGAGGCTTTCGGTTGCGCTCCAGCCTATGAGTCTCCCCGCGCCGAGTGTGGCGCCGAGCATGATCAGAATTCCGATTGGACCGCCGACGAGTGCAACCCATTTCACGCGCATCAGGTCCGGAATCGAGAACTCGACGCCGATCGAAAACATCAGCAGCACGACACCGACCTCAGCGAACACTTCGAACGTATGCAGATTCGAGAGATGAGGTCCGGGAGTAAATGGGCTGATCGCAATGCCGCCAAGAACAAAACCCAGAATCAATGGCAGATGGAGACGCCATGCCACCAGGCCTCCAAATACGGCGGCCACGAATATGTATGTGAGATCGCGAAAAAGTATGGGATTGGGTTCCATATGAATGTCCTTGTCCTCTAGTCTTCGGTTTGTACGAGTTTGGAGAAGAAGGCCCGTTCGCCAGATTCTGCCGAACGGGCATAGATGACATTTATTGCACGTCGCGTGACAGAGCTACCGCATCCGCCCCGGCGGGGAAACGGAGCTTCCCGGAAGTGTCGTTCACGGCCAGCCATACGGCCTCGGCCACATCGCTTTCCTTCGTAGTCAAAGCCGGTCGCGCAAATTCCGCGAAAATTGGAGCGGCGAAGTCGGCATAGGCCCTCGGAATGAGGTCTTCGACGCGAACCTCGGTATTCTGCGTGAACCGCGTCGTCGGAGCATATCCGGGTTCGACCAGCTTCGCATGAATGTTGAAATGCCCAAGCTCGTGAGCCAGCGAACCGGTGAAGCCCAAGATGGCCTGCTTGCTCGCGGTATAGGCTGCCGCCAACGGGAAGGGTGCCAAGGTTGTACTGGACGTGACATTGACAATCACGCCGGATCGCCGCTCGCGCATCTGCGGGATCACGGCCTGGGTCATCGCCATCACGCCGAAGGTGTTGGTCTCGAAGACCTTGCGAATGTGCGACAGAGGCGTCGCTTCGAAAGCGCCGACGACGCCGATGCCGGCATTGTTGACGAGGACATCAATCGGACCGGCCGCTTTGATGGCCGCCGCAATGCTTTTTTCATCCGTCACATCCAACGAGAGGATACGCAGCGACTGCGCGCGCGGCAAAGCGTCTTCGCGGGGGGTCCGCATGGTTGCGATGACGTTCCAGTCTCTCGAGAGGAAATAGCGAGCCGATTCAAGGCCGTAGCCTGAGGAGCAGCCGGTAATCAGTATGGTTTTCATAGTACATCTCCTTTGCTGTTGTCTGGCGCTTTGATCATCCTTAGTAAAGAAGGCCCGTCCCGCTCAATCGCCGCCGGACGGGCCGTTCGGCAGGCCATCAGCAAGACATCAGATCGTGCGGGTCCGTCGAACAGCCCGCAGTCCGAGCGCCATTGCGATTGCCAATGTGCCCATCAGTCCCATAAGCGGGAGCGAACTGCCCGTCTCCGGGAGTGTTTCCGCGGGTTGCTCTGCGCTCGCGAGCGTGACCTGCGGCGGGAATGGCGTCAGGAAAAGTAGCACGCCAACTTCGCGCGGCGTCGCCACCGCCGGAGCCTGACCGAAGGCAAACTTGCTCTGCTCGATCACTGTATGCTGATCGTCAGTGGCAATCGTCGCTTTGATCTTCATCCCCTTTTTCAGATCAAAGACAGTTTTCCGCTCGCCGTTGATGGTGAACTTCGCATGATTTGGAACATTGAAGACCTGATTGCTGTTGTCCGGCAAAGTCAGAATCACCGTCTTCGGCGCATTCACGTGCCACACCTTGCCCTCAATCGTTCTGACCGAGCTGATATACCGCGGCGTGGTGGTGGTGGTAATGGTTTGAGTCAGCTTGGTTCCGGGCACGAGTTCGTGCAAGCTAACCTCGTTCCCATCGATGGTGAATCGGTCGCTGTCAGGCACGACCAGATGCTCGACGCGGCCGTTTTCCAGCTTGAGCACCAGGTCGTTGCCTTCCACGTAGACCACTTCGGCATTCTTCACCTGAGTGTCGAACGAGGACGGCCCATGCGCTACGGTTGTGACGGTTGAATCCTGGGCCAACGATGTTCCAAGGGCCATCATTGCCAGAACAATTACGCTGACGCCTTTGGTCAGCATGTTCGCTTTCTTGCTAACGTTGTTCATGTTTTTTCTCCTTGTTGAATTGCTTGCTGTTGATGGCGGGCTGAGGTTCAGATTCTCAGCCTCGCCGTTTATCTCCCGTGAGAGAGAAGCCGTGACGATGTAGCGTTGCGGTGCGCTGCCCAGAAAGTAGAACGGGTAGCACGTAACGAGCGTGAGAGAAGGAACAGACCGCGGCTGAAGCACCTCGACCTGGTTGGGCTTCACGATCTGGATCTGATCGACGATGTACGTGTCCGTTCTCCTCAGCTTCTTTAGCTCGATAGCGTCACCAACAACCACGTCTTTAAGTCCGCGAAAAAATCCGTCGCGATGGCCTGCGATGCCAATGTTTCCCTCTTCGCCAGGCCGCGCTGTGCCCGCGATTCGCCCGACGCCGTGGTTGAGCGTGAGATCGTCTGTGCCCTCGAAGAGCGGCGCTTCAAGATGAATTTTCGGAATACGAAGCACTGCGAGCGGAGTATTCAGCGATTTCCCAACGCTCCGTTTGTAGGCCTTTACTCGTCGGTCGCCCCAGAGACTGAAATCAACCTCGGGCAACTCCATCGCCTCGGGCCCGCTTGCTTCGTCGACTGACGGCGCCGTTTGTTCAACGCTTCCGCCGCGCGAATCCGAGGACGTTCTCCATCGCCGCAAATTTCGTGAGCGCGTCACGCGACGCGACATAGCTCTCAATCCGCGCTGCGCCATAGATCGCGGCCAGAGTCAACCCCGACAGGAGCAACACGCCTTCGATCCAGATCAGGATGTTTTGCCGCAGCTTGCGGCTTGGTGCTCGACCCTCACTCGCTCTCTCCTCGCCGCCCGCCGATTTGCCAAATCTCCACATGAGTGCCCGCTCCCGTGATGACGACCGTCTTGCCGTCAGTCATCACGCGATAACAAAATGCAATTGCGCGGCCACATCGAATTGCTGAATTTGCGGGACTTGCATCGACGAAAGATGCTGAGCGTTTCAGAAATGCCGAACCATCAGAAAAGTAAAATGCGGAATAGAGATTGCGGAATCTTCTAAGCGTGAATTGAAAGGCCGACGAGCAAAGGGAAGCGAACCGCGCACAAAAGAAAAAAGGTCTTTCCGGGGAGGATTGCTCCGCTCCGAAAAGACCCGCTGGTTAATGATTACCGCGCTCTTACCCAGACGCTGTCGGCCGAGTCGAGTTCAACTCCTGCGACTTCGGTGGCCAGCTTCACGTTTTTCAAGCCAGCTTTATTGCCTGGCACAGCGTTGAATTCAAGCAGGTAACGATTCTCGAGGCTGCGCTGCAAGCTCTCGAGATACGGCCGAAAAGTCACTGCGTTGTGCGTGCCGAGAAAGAACGACTCGCCGCCGGTTTCATCCGACAGTTTGGCCATACTGTTCTGGCCATTGCTAATTTCCCAGAAATTATTTCCGCGCCCGCCAACACCCCGCGTGAAGATGGTGTGAATCATCGTTCCCGTACGCTGAGCTACAAAGCTGGCCGAATCAACATCCGGGCTGATCGAGCGAAGACCGCGATATCGCGGCTCGCTGCGAAATCGATCGATCCCGTCCGTGATCATCACAATCTCGCGGCGATTCGAATTCTCAGGCCAACGTTTCATCAGGTCGATCACCGACAGATAAGGGCTGCCAAATGCACCGCCGGAAGCAAGAGGAAGCCGAATCGCTCTCGCCGCTCGATCGTGATCGTTGGTAAGGTTCTGTGCAACTTGCACCGTTCCATTTCGCATGTAACCAACTCCCACCGACGCACTCGCCGGTAAGGAATTGATGAACGAGCGCAAGTCGCCGAACTGCGAGCCCACGCCAGGGTTCGCCGCATCATCGATCAGAATAAATAAATCGAGCGGCGCCTTATCTCCGCCCACCGGCGTCCACCCTGTGACTTGCAGACGCTCTTTCCCTTGTTTGACGATCACGTCTTCGCGATTGATGTCAGGCAAACGCTTGTTGTCTTGCAGTGCGCGCACCGTCACTGTCATTTTCACGGGCGTGGTTGCGGTTGAGGTTTTCTCCTGTGCCTGCAATGGCAGCAGGCTGAGCATGAGGGACAAAAATATCGGAACTCTTTGAAGCGAATTTCTTCGCATCGTATCCTCCTACGGATTTCACATACGGCTGTCTGCCGGATGCCTGTAGAGATTGCAATCGCGCGTCCATTAAGGCCGGCTGAATTCAGAGGAGTTAGAGGTGAAGAAAATTCCGAAGGCTGCGGAAATGCCGAACCATCAGAACTCCCCGCGAAGGCCGGGAGTTTCTCCAGACCGTTCAACCGCGCGAAGCTTTGAAGCGTTCCTTGCTGATTTGCAGATTCGCGATTTTTGAGTCCAACGTCTGCCGCGGAATACCCAGCTTCGCCGCCGCACCTGACGGTCCTGCCACTCGTCCTTCGCTTTCCGCGAGCGCGGCTTCAATCATTTCTCTTTCGCGATCTGCCATCGATGCACTCAGCGGAGTTACCGGCCGCGACTGCCGCAGTGCGCGCCGCAGCCATGTCTCATCCACCGAGAACACATCACCCTCAGACAAGATCACCGATCGTTCAATCACATTTTGCAGCTCTCGAATGTTGCCTGGCCAATCATAAGCTTGCAGCAACTCCATCGTATTCATCTTGATCGCGCGGAATTCCTTGCCGGCTCGCTTTGCGAAACGCTCGACCAGGTGTTCCACCAGCAGCGGAATATCTTCCAGTCGCTCACGAAGCGCAGGGACATGGATGGGGAAAACATTCAGCCGGTAAAACATGTCCTCGCGGAACGCGCCCGCAGTCACCGCTGCTTCCAGATCGCGATTAGTGGCGGCGATAATGCGAACGTCGACCGGTATGGATTGACTGCTGCCGATACGTTCGAGTTCTCGCTCTTGAATAACGCGCAGCAGCGCAATCTGCGTTTCCATCGGCAGTTCACCGATCTCGTCCAGAAAAATCGTACCGCCATTCGCCGCTTCAAAGCGGCCCAAGCGGCGTTGCAGCGCACCCGTGAACGCACCCTTTTCGTGTCCGAATAATTCGGAAGCAATCAGCGACGGCGGAATCGCGGCGCAGTTCACCCGTATAAATGGACGCGACGAACGGTTCGAAAGCTGGTGAATGGCGCGCGCGATCAACTCTTTCCCCGTTCCCGTCTCGCCGAGAATGAGAACGGTCGCGTCCGTCGGAGCAACCAGCGCCACCTGCTGCAGCACCGATTTCAATGGCGCGCTTTTCCCCACGATTCCGTCGGTCGCGGAAAGGCGCGCGGCTGCATGTCCCGCAACGTAGAAGTTCGCAGCAATCTCGTCACTGGTCCCGAAATATGTTGAGGCCATACTTAGCTCCATTCATCGCTGTTGATCGGTGCTGGCCTTGACCAGCGCCGTATGAATTTCTTTGAGTAACGCGTCGCTGCGTACCGGTTTATAGAAAACGGCGCTGGCTCCGGCGCGCATCAGCGAGTCGCGCAATGATGCATCCCCATGCGCAGTCACGAAGATGATTGGCAGCCGGCTGCGCGCATCGGCCAATCGCCTTTGCAACTCGATGCCACTCATCCCCGGCAAGCGCACATCCAGAATGAGACATGCCGTCTCATCGCAATCGTCACAAGCAAGAAACTCCTCTGCGGAGGCAAATGTTCTTGCAGAAAAACCGGCTGCTTTCATCACGCTTCCCAGCGCTTCACGAAGCGGTTCATCATCGTCCACAATGGCAATGATGCCGGTCTTGGGTAGTGTTTCGTTCACTTCAACTCACCCGATCTGCGGCTCGTTTGATCGCCCGCGAGCATGAGACTACCAACCGGGTGGACTGAAAGCTATCCTGCTTTTGCCCGAACCATATCCTGCTTTAGGAGGAGATCGGTCCTTACTTTCGAGTGGAATTCTTGAGTCTCTCTGCCATACGAACGAGGTGGGCGAGGGATTCGGCGTTCGTTTTCTCCATCACGTGGGCGCGATGCGTTTTGACGGTGAGCTCGCTCATCCCGAGCTGATCCGCGATCTGCTTGTTAAGCAGGCCGGCAACGACCAGATCGAGCACTTCTTTTTCGCGCGGGGTGAGCGTATCGAATCGCGAGCGAATCTCGTTTAATTCCTGACGTTCTTTGCGCAGCCCGCGATCGCTCGCAATCGCCTTCTGAATGGCATCGAGCAAATCCTGGCCACGAACGGGCTTGGTCAGGAACTCGTGCGCGCCTTCTTTCATCGCCCGCACCGACATGGGAATATCGCCGTGACCGGTAATGAAAATAATTGGGATGTGGATCCCGGCCTCCGCCAGGTTGAGTTGAAGATCGAGGCCGCTTAACCCCGGCATCCTCACGTCGAGCACGAGGCACGCCGGCGCGTCCGGTCGCTTGGCGAGGAGGAAATCCTGCGCGGAGGAGAAGGTCTCCACACGCAGCCCCACCGACCTGATCAGACTCTGCAATCCTTCGCGAATCATCCTGTCGTCATCAATGACGAACACAACCGGATCCTGTTCCTTCATGCGGCAGGCCCATCCCCCCTCGGCAGAGTGAACTGAAAGTTCGCTCCGCCCGAGCTACTTGATTCTGCCCACAATCTGCCGCCATGCGCTTCGATTATCGAACGACTGATTGACAGCCCCATTCCCATGCCCTTTTGCCGAGTTGTGAAGAAAGGCTCGAAAAGGTGGGTCATCACATCCGCACTCAGCCCAATGCCCGAGTCCTGGACTGAAACTCGGATTTGTCCGTTCTCTTGGGATTGGGAGCAGACCGTCAGTGTTCGCGGCCGGTCGGTGACGCTGCTCATCGCTTCGATACCGTTCATCAGCAGATTCACGATCACTTGTTGCAACTGAATGCTATCGCCGAGCACCCGCGGCAATTCTGGCGCTAGGTCGAGTTTGATCACAACGTCGTTTCTAGATGCTTGTCCTTCGGCGAGAGGAGTCGACTGTTCGATCACTTGATTAATTTGAAGGCGCGATTTCTCGGGCGTCGCCTTGGTAATCAACGAACGAATTCGAGCAATGACCTCCGAGGCGCGCGTAGCGCCTTGCGTGGCACGTTCGGCCGCCGCCCGCGCTTCGACAAGATCCGGATTTTCGCGCGCAAGCCAGGCCACGCAAGCGTCTGCGTTCGCTACGACTGCTGCTAGAGGCTGGTTTACCTCATGGGCGATCGAGGCCGTCAATTCGCCGATGGTCGTGATTCGGGCCACGCGAGCTAGTTCCGTCCGCGTCACTTGGAGAGCTTCTTCGGTCCGCTTCTGTTCCGCCATCTGCTGGAGAAGTGCGTCGTTGGCGTTCCTCAGTTCAGCGGTTCGTTCCGCAACCCTCTCCTCAAGTTCGTCGCGAGATCGTCGCAGCGTGTCTTCGGTTCGCTTCCGCCATGAGATCAGTTGCGTCACCCCTACTTCACAGGCAACGAAGGCGAGAAAGAGGGGCATTTCTGTCGCCGACACTGTAAAGCTATGAAGCGGTGGCGTGAAGTAATACATCACCGCCAGCGTGCTACAGACAACCGCCAGCCAGCCAGCCCCGGCCCGGCCGAACCAGGTGCTAAGAATCACCGCCGCAGAAAAGAAAAACCAAAACGGATTGCCCAAGGAATGTTGTAGCGCCAGCGATACCAACAGCGCGATCGATACGAGCACGACCGCGAGCCCGTAACTTACCAACACTTGGAGTTTCGTCGGTGGGGAATAGCGATTTGGCATCCCAGGCCGCAACCTAACAGAAACTTAGTTTTTATACTATGTTCCGAGTTGTCTGGCCACCAATGCGCCGCCACACGATACTTTGTAATCTTATTTTTGCCGTTGCGAGCGATTCCCACAATGGGGATCGGGTGCAGTTAAGATTCGCGTGGCTTTCGTGGAATCCTCGTCGGTAACATCCGGTTAGCCCGTCATCCAGGCGCAATCCGCAGTCAACACGCGTGTCGCGCGCGGTCCTGACAGGTGCTAGTCTGGCGTAGCAGCCGATGAACAACCATGAAATCCACGCAGCTTGGAAGTATCACGACGGCACGAAACACTCCTACCGGAGTATTGGTGAGCATCCTCACCTCTTGGATTGGGCGAATCGGCCGCAGCCTTTCAAAATCTACCCAGAGGTCGAGCCTCTTCCACTGCCGCGGGACGTGCCGCAAACAGGCGTGACCGCGCTCTCCGCAATCTCAGAACCGGCGCCTTCGCCACGGACTGATTCGGTTCCTGGCCTGCCAGATCTAGCGCGCCTCCTTTATTTCTCGGCGGGGATTACCAAACAGCGCGCCTATCCAGGCGGAGAAATCTACTTTCGCGCCGCAGCTTGCACCGGAGCGCTCTACGAGATCGAGCTGTACGTCGTGACTGGCGATCTTCCAGGTCTGGATGCCGGCGTGTATCACTTCAATCCTGCGGATGTATCGCTGCGGCTTTTGCGAAAAGGTGATTTTCGCAGAAACCTGGCTCAGGCGGCGGCAATGGATCCCGCGGTGGCTCGTGCGCCGGCGACGATCATCTGCACCGGAACCTACTGGCGGAACTCCTGGAAGTACCAGGCGCGCACTTATCGCCATTTCGGTTGGGACAACGGCACTCTGCTGGCCAATATGCTGGCCGTGTCTGCGGCCTCGGGGCTACCGGCCGAGATCGTGCTCGGGTTCGTGGACACCGAGGTGAACCGCCTACTTGATCTCGACACGCGGCGTGAGGTTTCCTTGTGCCTCGTAGCCATCGGCCGCGCGTCGGTGAATTCGCTGCCAGCACCCAAAGCGGCTCCGGCGCTTGGCTTGGAAACGATTCCACTTTCGCAGCACGAGATCGAATATCCGGCCATGCTTGAGATGCACGACGCGTCTTCGCTTGCGTCAGTAGAGGAAGTGACTCAGTGGCGCGGGAAGCCACGGGTCGTCCAATGCGCCCCTCTGGCGGGCAAGACAGTTCATCTGCCGCGACTGCCGGATGAAGAACAACCGAAGGACACAATTGAGCAGGTAATCCTGCGTCGTGGCTCTACCCGAACCTTCGATAAGGCGGCATCCCTACCGCTGGCACAACTTTCAACTATTTTCCACTACGCCACGCGAGGTCTTCCGGCTGACTTCCTTAAGCCTCCCGGCGAGCAGCTCAACGATCTTTACCTGATCGTGCATTCGGTGCAGGGGCTCAAGCCGGGCGCTTACTTCTTCCGGCGTGACCAGAACGCTCTGGAGCTTTTGAAGGAGGGGGAATTTCGCGCCGAGGCCCATCACCTCGGGCTGGAGCAGGAACTGCCGGCCGACGCATGCGTCGACATCTTCTTTCTCGCCGACTTAAAACGCATTCTGGAGCAATACGGGAACCGCGGCTACCGGGCCGTCCAGCTCGAGGCGGGTGCCATTGGGGGCAGGATCTACCTGGCTGCGTATGCCCAGCACTTGGGTGCGACCGGGCTGACCTTCTTCGACGATGATGTGATTACCTTCTTTTCACCCCACGCGAGAGATAAGAGTGCCATCTTCCTGCTTGCGATTGGCAAGCCGCTGAAACGCAAACCAACGTAGGGCCGACTCACGCGTGCGCGAAGACTTCGCCCATCCGCCGGCACCGATGCTGGCCAGCATCGGCCTGCGCCAGAACAGGCCAGCGTAGTCTTCTAAGGGTCCAGAGAAACGTAAATTGCAGGGCGCACTCCGATTGCCGTGGATGGCGATGTCGGCGAATTCAATTCCGATTCCAGTGTCGAAGTTGACGGCCTGTCGGTCGCCGAAGCCCAAGCATCGTTGGTCCAATGCAGCAGCCTGTGCGTCAGAGTCTAGGCACAATCACAATGAGGAGCCTGTCCGGCCAGGAGTATCTCCCTGCCGGTGAGCGTTATTCATAGCCCTCGATACTGACGCTTCATGAAGAGAGTTGGGTTCCTGCTCCGATGAGTAGGCCCCCAACTCCTTCGACTGTGAGGGCAACTGTCCGGAAAACACCCGGACAGCGCTTTGTCATGCCAGGCTCTGCTGGAGTTCTCTATTCCGCTTTGGCTTCATGGACATATCCGCTGAGTTCGTGCAGCAGCGCGTGCGCCGATGCCGGAACGGCAACTTTGCCGTCGAGAATTTCATGACGGGTTACCTCGTCGCCATACATGGCTTTGTCACCACTTTTGTCGGCTTGCATTACGGCGCCATCCAGGCTAACCCCGGCGAACACGCCTTTGGAACGTGAATAAGACAGAATCTCCGCGTTCAATTTAAGGTCGGTGCCGGCAGCGGCACTTCGGCCCACGGGTCCGGCGGCAACAGAGGCGTCACCCCCCAGTTTGAATTTGTCGCTCATCAGGCTTTGCAGCGCGTGCTGGTTCATAAAGAGCATCACGATGTCGGTGGAAGAGCCTCCGATCTGATACCCTACGCTCCCGCTGTCAATGGCCACGAACATCGGAGCGCTCCAGCCATGCTCGGTGCGGCAGGTTGCCAGTCCCCTGCCGTAGCTGCCGCCAAAGATAAAGGCAAACTTCTTGTCTCCTGGAATGATGGCGATACACTTCGCCGATTCCAGAAGATCCGAAGGAATACCCTGATCCGGAGTGTTCATGATCTCGTGGAAGACCTGAGCAGCTTTCTGGGTACGATTCACGTCATCCTCGCGGTCCGAGGCGACAGCAGTCAGAGTTACAAGCAGAATTAAGGTTGTGACGACCAGAATACGTTTCAACATCTTCTTATCCTCCTTCAGATTCGAACTCAATAACGGAAATGCGCTGCCGATGCATCGATTCCGAAGCTCGGTTCTTTTTGCCCAAGTTAATCAATAAGCGCGGATCGAGACCGTCGTGGACCAACTCGCCCGGCAAACAACTTCTCCGCGTTCGCAGTCGCCATTTCGTTTCTTCTAGCTTCGGATCAACCGCGCGGATGACCCACAAAAGCAATACTAGAACACTGGAAAAAGGCGTTTCTGAGCAATATTGGACACATTTCAATTTGACTCGCAATGTGACTGCCGTGAATGCCGAGAAAAAGTCCGGATATCTACCTGTTCGAAGATGAGCAGGGAGGGGAAACGCCTTTAGGAGAGAAA
This sequence comes from uncultured Acidobacteriaceae bacterium, assembly GCA_963822025.1. Classification (GTDB taxonomy): domain Bacteria; phylum Acidobacteriota; class Terriglobia; order Terriglobales; family Acidobacteriaceae; genus Acidiflorens. Next base: position 1,457,092 of record CAWGFW010000008.1, read on the forward strand.
TGATGAAAGCGACTCAAAAACTGCACGAAATGGGGTCAGAGCCTTTGGCTCGACAACATCACGCGCGGTCTGCTGACCAGCGGCACGCTCCGCAATTACATTAAAGACTTCTCGGTCACAGGCCTCACCTCGAACTTCACCATCTTCGATCACGCCATCAAGAACAGTCACGACTACGACGTTGCCATTCGCCAGAAATTACAGTGAATTCATTTCCGTCTTACACTCTCTTCCTGATTGCAATGCCAGTTCACCCCTTTCAAACTATTGACGTAACTATCTCTATATAAGGACAAAGACACCGGTGAAGTTGCCCTTGGCGGGCAAACTTAGGCCTGCTCCAGAGTGTGCAATATTGACCAGATACAGCTCGGAATCGAGAATCGGATTCCGCGCACAAGGACTCCATTTCGGGACGGCTGGTCTTCACCGTTTTGCGTGTGCCGGGCAATCGGGATCTGTGGTTCGTGCTTTGCCAGTTTTGCTCGCGAGACGCGAGAAAGGAAGCTGCAAAAGGCGCTCGTTTTCGGTTTCTTCATTGCGTCTCAATCATGTGGCAAAGCATCTATTGCGGGAGTTGAGTCTGCGAGTCAGTCGTTAGCGCACGCGGCCATTGCAGCGCCGGGAGTGTAAAAGCGGCAGCGGATGTAAAGACAATAAATTCAGGACTAGGGCTGAGATCGCAGCGCGGGATGCATCCATGCTGAACGGTTCTCCATTTAATCCGGCCTCGCCTCTGGCACAGCCAATCGCGCACTTGTTTCTCGTTTTGGGAATCGTGATGGCGGCGATCCTTCTGCTCGTCAGCGTGCTGGTCCTTTACGCGTCATTCCGGTATCGTCAGCGTCCGGGAACAATTGAACCGCAGCAAAACTTCGGCCGCAGGGGGTTGGAAATCGCGTGGACCGTCGCTCCATTGCTCTTGCTCGCCTACATCTTCACGGTCACCGTGCACGCGATGCACGGTTCAGATCCCACCAGTTCGCCAGATCGCCAGCCGGACATGGTCGTCGTTGGCCATCAGTGGTGGTGGGAGGCTCGCTACCTCAATTCTCACGTTGTCGCCGCGAACGAAATCCATATTCCTGTCAGCAAACTCTTGCTGGTACGGCTTGAATCGGCTGACGTGATCCACGACTGGTGGGTGCCGCAGTTGGGGCGAAAGATGGATGCAATCCCCGGCCATCCCAATCTTTTCTGGCTTGAGGCCGATGTTCCTGGAACTTATCTGGGAACTTGTTCCGAATATTGCGGAGCCGAGCACGCCTGGATGCGCATTCGCGTCGTCGCACAATCGGTATCTGATTTCGAGCGCTGGAGCGAGCATCAGCTCGATATACCTGAGCAACCTCTCGCCGGTGACGCCGCGCAAGGAGCGCGTCTTTTTCAGCAATTAACCTGCGCCAATTGCCATACCATCTCCGGCACAGCGGCGAGTGCAAACATCGGCCCCGATCTAACCCACATCGCCGCGCGCCAAACCCTTGCGGCGGGAGTCTTGGAAAATACGCCATCGAATCTCGATCGCTGGCTTTCGGATCCCCAAGCCGTGAAACCCGGCATTCATATGCCGAATTTTCAAATGACCTCCGATCAAGTTCGTGAGCTCACGGCATACTTGGAGACGCTGCGATGAGCGACACGCCCTACATCCCCGCGGCCTCGGCTCTTCCGGTCGCGCGAGGCATCAATGACGAAGAGCAATCCGGCTTGCTAAGTTGGGTGGCGACTGTCGATCACAAACGAATCGGGATTATGTACCTTCTGCTCAGCCTCATCTTCTTCGGCGCCGGAGGTATTGAGGCGCTCCTGATGCGGATCCAACTCGCCCGCCCCAACAATCATTTTCTTTCTCCCGACGCGTTCAACCAGATTTTCACGATGCACGGCACCACCATGATTTTTCTGGTTGCCATGCCAGTGCTCACCGGGATGGCCAACTATCTGGTGCCGCTGATGATTGGCGCAAAAGATGTCGCATTCCCCCGGCTGAATGCTCTGAGCCTGTGGCTCCTGGTTTTCGGCGGTTTGCTCCTTTACTTCAGCTTTATCGCGGGAGGAGCGCCGGCAGTCGGATGGTTCAGCTACGCGCCGCTCAGCGAGAAGCCGTACTCGTCAACCACGGGCGTGGACTACTACGCCCTCAGCCTTCTGGTTGTGGGAATTGCTTCGATCGTTGCCGCCATCAATCTGATTGTCACCATCTCCAAGTTTCGCGCTCCCGGACTGACCATCCGGAGGTTACCCCTGTTCGTATGGATGGTCCTGGTCACGCAAGTTTTGATCTTGCTGGCGCTGCCGGCGCTCAACGCCTCTCTCGCCATGTTACTGATCGACCGTCTCATGAGCGGCCACTTCTTCGTGCCTCTTGCCGGCGGCTCCGCTCTTCTCTGGCAACACTTTTTTTGGTCGTTTGGGCACCCCGAAGTTTACATCGTCGTGTTGCCGGCCTTCGGAATGATTTCCGAAGTGATTCCCGTGTTTTCAGGCAAGGTGATTTACGGTTACGAGTTCGTTGCGGCTTCCACCGTAGCGATTGCCGTGCTCAGCTTTCTGGTCTGGGCCCATCACATGTTCGCCGTCGGGCTGGGCCATCCCGTTGACCTGATGTTCGCCATCGGCAGCATGCTGATCGCTGTGCCCACCGGGGTGAAAATATTCAACTGGATTGCCACCATGTGGGGAGGATCGATTCGTTTCACAACCTCGATGTTGTTCGCGGTGGGCTTTCTCGTGATGTTCACCATGGGCGGCCTCACCGGGATTTCCTTTGCGGCCTTTCCCATCGACTGGCAAGTGACGGACACCTATTATCTGGTCGCACATATCCACTACGTGCTTTTCGGCGGTACCGTGTTCGCCGTATTTGCCGGCCTTTATTATTGGTTTCCCAAAATCAGCGGGCGCATGCTTTCAGAGACGTTAGGTAAATGGCATTTCTGGCTCATGCTCATTGGCTTCAACATGACCTTCCTCGACCAGCATTTTCTTGGACTGATGGGTATGACGCGCCGCACTTTTACCTACCCCGACTTGCCCGGCTGGGGTGTGTTAAATCTGATTTCTTCGCTTGGGGCGGCAGTGATGGGGCTCGCGGTTGCCGTCTTTCTCTGGAACATCGCCGCCAGCCTCTTGCATGGTGAGATCGCCGGCGATAATCCCTGGAATGCCTGGACTCTGGAGTGGGCGACCTCTTCGCCCCCGCCGCCGGATAATTTCAAGCGGATACCGCCCGTTCGCAGCCGTCGTCCGCTGTGGGATCTGGCGCACCCGGAAAACCCGGATTGGAAATATGGACGCTGATCGCGCTGAACAATTCGTCACCGGCGATATCAACCGGTTCGCCATGCTGCTTTTCCTCCTCTCGGAGACGGCATTCTTCGCGTTTCTGATCATCGCCTATGTGTACTTCCATAATGCCGTGCAGGCCGGTCCGGATGCGGCGAATAGTCTGCACCCGGCGAAAAGCGGGATGTACACGGTGTTTCTGCTGGCCAGCAGCTTCACGGCCTGGCACGCGGAGAAGTGTTACAGACGGAGCCGTAATCGCGCATTTCTCAACTGGCTTCTGGCCACAATCCTGCTGGGCGTGATTTTTCTCGTCGGTCAGGGGCGCGAATACATTCAGTTGTATCGTGCGAACGTGACCGTAAGCCGAAATATTTTTGGCACTGCCTTTTTTACCCTGACAGGTTTCCACGGACTGCACGTCCTGCTCGGATTGATCGCGCTGGCAATTCTTTTTGGCTTGGCGTTATCCGACTCGCGTGGCAGGCAATCGTCGGCGGTCAGGACCATCGCGACTTATTGGCACTTCGTTGACTGGATCTGGGTGGTGATTTTTTCTGTTGTCTATCTTTGGAGTTTGGCTTAGGAGTCTGAATAAGAGGCGCAGCGTATGACCGGCTGGCAAGTGTTTGTTACCGCTTGGGATTGGGAACCTTCCGTCATCGTAGGGTGCGCGGCCCTTTTGCTGGCGTATTTCGCGGCCCTGCGATTCCGCTTTCCGAAATCTGCATGGTATTTCATGGCGGGAGTCATAGTGTTGCTGCTGGCTCTCGTTTCTCCACTGGACACGCTCGGAGATTCCTATCTTTTCAGCGCACATATGTTGCAGCACATCCTGCTGATCCTGATTGTCCCGCCCCTGTTGCTGCTGGGAGTTCCCCGTGACCTCGCGCAACGCATTCTCTGGATCTCCCTGGCGCGCCGGGCAGAGCGTGTTTTGAGCAGGCCAATTCTCGCATGGACGCTCGGCGTTGGAACCATGTGGCTATGGCATTGGCCGCCACTGTATAACGCAGCTCTTGCCCATGAACCGATCCACATTGTGGAGCACTTGATGTTCCTCGTGACTGCCACCATCTTCTGGTGGCCGGTGCTGGGTCCGATCGAAGAACTGCGACTGGCGTCTCTCGGAGCGGTAGTTTACGTTTTCGGCGCTTGCGTGGCGCACACCGTCCTCGCGATTCTGCTCACTTTCGCTCCACTCGGCTTGTATCCGGCGTACCTCCAGCCGCCAGACACGCTCAATATTCTTCCGCTGATTCGAGATCGTTGGGGACTTACCCCTCGCGCCGATCAGCAATGGGGCGGACTCCTCATGTGGGTGCCAGCTTGCCTGGTCTATCTCAGTGTTTTGTTGGCTACGCTCATGCGTTGGTATCGAACACCGGAGCGGGATGAATTTGCGCTATCGCTCGCGATACAGTCTACGGCGGCAATTCCGCGGACTGGAGAGACCCATGGAAAATAACCCTATGCGAACAGGGTCGACAGCCGGAATCGACGACTCGTGGAGCGAGCCGCGTCCGCAAAATATTCCCCGCCCAACCTACAGTCCCGCCGTACTGGCGCTCGCGATTGTGTGCTTGCTGTGGGGGATAGTGACGACTTATCTGATCTCGCTGCTTGGCGTAATTCTATTCGCGGTGGGTTTGGGCACGTGGATCGTGGACCTTCGTCATGAACATGAACTCCGATAATATCCCGGCAAAAGCGCCGCTATCGCCTGCCGGAAAAGAACGGTCCGACGACAACCGTTTGGATCGCCGCTTCTTCAATAAACTCAGTCTCGGGTTAATCGGCTTCGCCTCGCTTCTGGTTGGAGTTCCGGTGATCGGATTCCTGGTCGATCCCATCTTTCGCCCCCCGCCCAGACTCTGGCGTCCGGTTGGCGCCGTCGACGACTTTAAACTTGGCGATATCCGCGAGGTCAGCTTTGACGACACGTCGACGCTTCCGTGGGCCGGACTAACCAGCAAGACAGCAGCATGGCTTTACCGCCGGAGCGAGCAGGAGTTTGTGGCTTACTCCGCGAACTGCAGTCATCTGGGATGCCCGGTGAGATGGGAGGCAGATGCCAGCCTTTTTATGTGCCCCTGCCACGGCGGCGTCTACTACAAGAACGGCAATGTGGCGGCGGGGCCGCCCCCGCGCGGTTTAACGAAATACCCGGTGCGCATTAGGAACGGCCAGGTTGAGATTCTAACAAGCCCTGCACCGATCACTTAGCATTTATGAGTCTCAAGAAACGATGACCGAGCCGCGGTGCACTCTCACAAAACTTTGGCGATGGTTTGATGACCGGACCGGCGCTTCAGCAGTCTGGAAGGCCACGGCTGGCCATCTGGTCCCGCCCAACACTGGCTGGTGGTACGTGTTCGGCAGTGCCACACTCGTCGCATTCATCGTGCAGGTTGCCACCGGCATCGCGCTCGCGACAATTTATGTTCCCTCCACTGCGCACGCATACGAAACCCTCCAATTCATCGGCACTCAGGCCAAGTGGGGACATCTCTTGCGAGGCCTGCACTATTTTGGCGCCTCTGCCATGGTGCTGATGGTTGGTCTTCACGTGACGCGGACGTATTTAATGGCCGCCTACAAATACCCTCGTGAGATGAGCTGGCTCAGCGGCTCTGCATTGCTTTTGCTCATCGTCGGAATGGGATTTACCGGACAACTTCTGCGCTGGGATCAAGTCGCCGTCTGGTCCGTCTACATCGCCGCTGAGCAAGCGGGGCGCGTGCCTCTGGTCGGCAAGACCATCGCGCATTTCATTCTGGGCGGCAACATCGTAGGAGGTTCCACACTCAGCCGCTTTTTTGCTTTCCACGTCTTTTTTATCCCCATGCTCATTTTCGGGTTCATCGGCGCGCACTTGTACCTCGTGATTCGTAATGGGATTTCCGAGCCTCCGAAAAAGGGGCAACCCGTCGACCCCAAGACTTATCGCGCATGGTATGAAGACATGCTCAAGCGCGAGGGTCATCCTTTCTGGCCGAACGCCGTCTGGCGCGACGTAGTCTTTGGCGTCGCGATGGTTGCAGTCCTGGTGGCCTTGGCATGGGCCGTCGGCGCGCCTCATCTGTCGAGACCACCGGACCCAACCATTCTCGAGGCGCAGCCACGGCCGGACTGGTATTTGTTGTGGTATTTCGCGCTTCTCGCTCTCATCCCGGCAAAACTGGAAAATTATGTGATCGTTCTCGCACCGCTCTTCTTCGTTCTGTTCCTGATTTTGCCGCCGCTGGTCGCAAACAAAGGCGAGCGCAGCGCGTGGCGTCGCCCGTGGGCCATCGGACTTGTGATTACATGCTGGATGATAATCGGCACCCTATGGATTGAAGGGGAAAGATCTCCCTGGTCTCCCGATTTCTCAGCCCAGGCGTTGCCTTCCTATGTTGTCCACGCGAGCGGCGGTCCTATCTACGAGGGTGCACAATTATTCCATTCCAAAGGTTGCGAATATTGTCACGACATTGCCGGATATGGCGGACATCGTGGCCCAGATCTTACGTCCATCGCAGATCGTCTCTCGGCGGACCAGATGACGATTCGCATTGTGAACGGGGGAACAAACATGCCGGCGTACGGAGGCAATCTTTCCGCAAACGAACTGAGCAACATCGTTGCTTTCCTCGGCTCACGTAAGTCTCCTTAGGCCCGAGCCGCTGTTGAACCAGAAGTCACGCTGTCGGGCAGACAGCTACAAAATCTTCTACAGTCAACCCATTCGCTCTTACTGTCTTGCGCTGCCACCACGCCCCAATTTTCCCGGACCGGTGACCGGTGATTTTCTTTAGCCTCCTGTCGTCTTTTACCCGCCGTTTGCGATTTCCTTAATAGGGGCGGGAGACCCGGAAGTGGACCGAAGTCATCCGGGATTATTCCCGAGCCCCCCACCTCGCCGGTGAAAGGCGAAATCAGCCGAATTTCCAATTTGAATTGTTTGGAGGGTTCACAAATGTTAAAGCCTAGTTGGTTTCACGTGACAGTTCTATTTGCGATCGTTGCTTCCTGCGCATGCAGCCAGATGGCATTCGCACGCCCGCATGCGGCGGTCGTTCCGCAATCGCAGGCTCAACCCGCCTCCTATCCGGCTCCCGGCCTGTACCCTGTTACCCAGGCGTTTGCCGGTAGCCCCTACCCGAACTGGGCTAACAACACCGACGGGGTCGAACTGTGGCCCTGCTTCGGCAGTGGCGGCGGCAACGGCGATTGCCCCACCATAGGTAATCCCGCCATTGGTTTCGACGGAGTAGCGATTGGGAACCCATATTTCACCTGGTCGCTGGCGGCCTGTGACGGAACCACCAATGGAACCCAAAATCCCTACAGCTGGGACCAGGGGGAAACGTGGAACGCTTACGCCATAAACGGCTTCTACGTCCCTTGCGGTCAAATCAACAATTTTTACCAGGATTACACGGGCGACACCAGCGATGAGATCCTTTGGAGGGCTCAAGTCACGCAGGGAGAAAACGTGATTGCGGATACGGGCACACAGGACTGGGGCCCCAATCAGTTCGCGGCAATCAACGGAGGGTTGGTAGTCTTTTACCAGGACTTTAACTTCGGCACCTTGGGCGATACCGGACCGAATAACGGCAACTGCGTCCCCAACTACAACTATCCCGATACTATCCCACCCGCCCTAAGCTATCCGGTGATCACCGCAGGCGGCCACACTTGCGTGGATCCGGTTACGGGGCCTGCCACCGTGACCGTTGAAACTTCGGTCGCTACCCCGACGTGGACGTGCAAAGATAAAGAAGGCGCTATCACATGCAAAGTAAAATACACCACGGTGTATTCGCTGAAGCAAGCGTGGAGCATTTACTTGCAGTAGCTCGCGCGACCTTTGCTTCGCGACGCAAGACTCCATCCTCCGCGTGTTTGCGGAGGATTTTTTTTTGATTCTTATCGGGATTAAGATCAGCTGAAGTTTAGGTCAGCATTTTCCGGAGTGGGCAAGTCACCGAATGTCTCGGCGGTTTTTCAACCGCATGACGCGGAGGTTGCACGCCTCTGTCGGATCAAGATTCCGAGCTGCCTTCCACCGCGAGACCTGTTGTTGGAAGCCTCTCAAATTTTTTCCGCCTGTCGTCTTTTGCCCGCCATTTCCGATTTCCTCAATAGGGGCCCTCCGTTGCGTAGGGAGACCCAGGAGGATGTATGAACCGCACACACTTTGTCCTGAATATCCAGAAACTGCAGTTCTTGCCGGTGCTCTTGATGTTCCTGAGTTTCTTTGCTTGGACGTCGGCTCACGCCCAGATCACGCCCCTCGGCGACTCCTACACCAACACCGCCGATCCCACCACCAACTACGGATCGAAGACGCTGCTCGATGTCGATGGCGCTTCCCAGACCACCTACATTCAATTCAATCTGGCCTCGATCCCCTCCACGGCCAGCGTCAGCCAAGCGACGCTAAAACTGTATGTCAATTCCGTGACGACCGCCGGCAGCTTCAATGTCGATTATGTCAACGGCGCCTGGTCGGAGGGCAAAATTGACGCCAGCAATGCGCCGGCACTCGGAACGGCGATCGCTTCGAACGTCAGTGTCACGACGGCGGAGAAGAACCAGTACATCCTGGTCGATGTCACTGCCGCGGTGCAGGCGTGGCTGAGCGGGAGCGAGACGAACAACGGCCTCGCGCTGGTAGCCAACAGCACGTTCAACGCTACGTTTGACAGTAAGGAGAACACGACGACGAGCCATCCGGCGGAGCTGGACATTGCGTTCGCGGGCGGCGATGGGACGATCACTGGAGTAACGACTGCAAGCGGCAGCGGGCTGACGGGCGGGGGAACGAGCGGTACGCTCAATCTCAGCCTGACCAATGGTTGCGCGAGCAATCAAGTGTTGCAGTGGAGTGGCAGCGAGTGGAAATGCAGCAGCGCAGGCACGGGGACGATCACTGGCGTGACCGCAGGTACCGATCTTACGGGCGGCGGCACCAGCGGCAACGTAACTCTGAACCTGAATACGGCGAATGTACCGCTATTGGCGGCGAACAATACCTTCACCGGCAACCAGACCGTGAACGGGAGCCTGACCGCAACCGGGTTCGTTAGCGCAGCAGCGATCAATGCGGCGTCGTCAAACGGCGCTTACGCGGTCACAGGAAACGATACCTCCAGCAGCGGTTCAATTGGAATCGCCGGCATCAGCACGAACGGTACGGGAGTGTACGGAAATGGCATCACTGGAACGTCCGGAATTGGCGTCACCTATGGAATGTATGCGTCCGCCAGCAACGGCGATGGGATAGTTGCATTCGGCACCGGCACCTATAACAGCGGCGTGTATGGTAGCGCCAGCGGTAGCAGTGGCAATGGAGTTTACGGTACCGGCGTTACCGGAGTGTGGGGCAACGGCACTTCCTACGGAGTGTACGGCAGCGGCGGCACCTACGGCGTGTACAGCGAAGGCAGTTCCTACGGAGTGTATGGCTACGGTCCCACGACAGGAGTGTACGCCGTGAGCAACACCGGCGACGGCGTTTACACCAAGGCCGGAACCGGGGGCGTCGCGGCGGATGTAGTGAACACTGGAAGCGGGTACGGACTGATCGCCGGCAGTTCCGGTGGCTATGCGGGGTGGTTCAACGGGAATGTGGACGTCGACGGCAATCTCTCCAAAGCTGGCGGTTCGTTCAAGATCGATGACCCGCTCGATCCCGCCAACAAGTATCTCTACCACTCGTTCGTTGAATCGCCCGACATGATGAACATCTACAACGGCAACGTGACCACCGATGCGCAAGGCGATGCCGTCGTCACTCTGCCGGATTGGTTCGAAACCCTGAACCGCGATTTTCGCTACCAGCTCACCGTCGTCGGCCAGTTTGCGCAGGCAATCGTGTCTGGTGAGGTAGCTGGCGGTCAATTCAGTATTAAGACCGACAAACCCAATGTGAAGGTCTCCTGGCAGGTGACCGGCATTCGGCAAGACGCCTGGGCCAATGCGCACCGCATCCCTGTCGAAGTGGAGAAGCCGGAGGTCGAACGCGGATTCTACCTGCACCCTGAGTTGTACGGTGCACCCGAAGAAAAGGGTGTGCTGTGGGCCACCGCTCCGCAGGCTATGAAGCAATGGAAAGAAGCGAGAACCAAGGCGGCGGCCACCGATGGGAACGGAGATCCCACCAAGTCGGTGAGCGGGCGACCTCAGCCGCTGCCTGCGAAATGAGCTGAGGGCGAGGCCCAGGTTTCGCTCTTTCTGCGAAGCCTGGGTTTTCGTCTTATGATCATGCGTCCGGTAGCCGGAGGGCGGGCTTTATGCGAGGGCGAGGCAATGTCGAATTTCCCGGAGCGGTCGGGTTCAATATCGCCCCGTCCTGTTGAAGCTCCGCAGATGTTTTTATGTCAGTGAATTCGAACTCGTTCCGCCCGATAACTACATAACGTCAGGGCCAGTAATCGTTTCTCGAACCGCGCAACGACCGGAGTGTTTTGTCTTGACTATTGCGCAGAAATGCGAGAGGCTGTGCGCCGTGTTCTGGATGCCATGCAGACGGCCGACCCTAGCATTTCTACGCTCATTGACTTGGCAGAGCAGGGTGATGAAGTTTCCGCCGGCAGACTTTTTACTCTGCTGTACGCGGAACTCCATCGCCTTGCGAAGTGCCAACTTGCGCGTCAGGGTGAGATAAGCATCAGTGCCACGACGCTTATTCACGAGACTTACCTTGATATGGCTGGGCAACAGGGTCAATCCTTCCCCGATCGCGGCCGGTTCATGGCTTATGCCGCACGGGTCATGCGGGGACTCATCATCGATCATGTGCGAAATCGACTGGCAATCAAGCGGGGCGGGGCGTTCGAGATTACTTCTCTGACCACTGACGTTGGAGATGTAACCAGCGACGATCAGGAACTCACGCGGATGAGCCACGCTCTCGACGAGTTGGCGCGTGTCGATAGCTCGCTGTCTCAGATTGTCGATCTGAAATTTTTCTGTGGGTTTTCCTTTGGTGAGATCGCCAATATGAAAGGCCTCTCCGAGCGTACTGTCCAGCGAAAGTGGGAAAAGGCGCGCATTTATCTGCATCGCAGTTTGCGGGCTGATTTGCCGCTGTGAGAAATCAATGTCGACCCTCACTCCCGATCAATGGCAAGAGGTAAGCCCGTATCTCGACGAAGTTCTCGAAATAGTCCCGGAGCAGCGTGCTGCATGGCTGTTTTCGCTCGGCCAAAAAGATGTAAAGCTAGCTTCGATGGTCCGGGCGCTATTGGACGAGCAGCAGCAACTAAAACAAGAAGGTTTTCTTGAGAGATCGCCGCTTCCCATGGGCGGCTCGCGCCTTGTCGGTCAGAAGGTCGGCGCCTACACACTGGTCTCAAAAATCGGTCAAGGTGGAATGGGCACTGTGTGGCTGGCGCAGCGCAGTGATGGCAGATTCGAGCGCCAAGCCGCCGTCAAGTTCGTCAGCATCGCGCTCACCAGTGGTGCGACAGAAGAGCGTTTTAAACGCGAAGGCAGCATTCTCGGCCGGCTTACCCACCCTCACATCGCCGAACTGCTCGATGCCGGCATCTCTGCTGGCGGTGTCCCTTATCTCATCCTCGAACACGTTGACGGACTGTCGATCGACCAATACTGCGACGAACACAAGCTCGATGTGGAGGCGCGAATCAAACTTTTTCTCGACGTTTTGAGCGCCGTGGCCGAGGCCCATGCCAACCTGATTGTTCATCGCGACATTAAACCCTCCAATGTGCTGGTACGCAAGGATGGTCAAGTTAAATTGCTGGATTTTGGCATTGCCAAGATGCTTGCCCAAGAAGGAGATGCGAGTTCGGCCGCGACGGTTCTGACCATGGAAGGCGCCGGCGCGCTGACTCCGCGATTCGCGGCACCCGAGCAGGTAACGGGCGCAATCGTGACAACAGCCACCGACATCTATGCGCTTGGAGTTCTGCTTTACCTCCTGTTAACCGGGCAGCATCCTGCGGGCGGAGACGTGCACTCTCCTGCGCATCTGGTTAAAGCGATTGTCGAGGTGGAAGCACCGCGAGCATCGGAAATCTTGCTGCCGGCCGGCACGAAGGCTGAAAAGCGCGCCACTACTCCTGAAAAGCTTCGTCGCCAATTGAGAGGAGACCTGGACACGATTCTCGGCAAAGCTCTGAAGAAGAATCCACAGGAGCGATATTCGTCGGTGACGGCATTTGCAGAGGATCTGCGCCGTTTTCTCAAGCACGAAGCAATCAGCACCAGGCCCGATACCTTCGCCTACCGCACTGCGAAATTTCTTCGCCGCAATCGCACCATAATGACACTTGCCGGCGTTGCCATCGCACTTGTGATTGGAAGCTTGACAACAGGATTGCTGATTGCAAACCGCGAGCGGAGGGCTGCCGAACAACGATTTGAGCAGGTGCGCCAGTTGGCCAATAAGTTCATCGCACTCGACCAAGACATCAGAGGTGTGCCGGGTTCGACGAAGGTCAGAATGCAGATGGTTACCGATTCGCTGGAATATCTGACTTCGCTCGGCAGCGACATTCACGGCGACAACGATCTGGCGCTCGAGATCGCTTACGCCTACGTGCGCGTGGCGCACGCACAAGGGGATCCAACTTCTCCGAATCTGGGCCAATTTACCGAAGCCGAAGCGAGCCTGAAAAATGCATCGAGATTCGTGGATCCTGTCCTCTCGAAAAACTCCAGAAATTCTCGAGCATTGTTCATTGCTGCCACGATCTCCCACGACCGCATGATCCTGGCCAGCAACCGCGGGGACCGAGCGGAAGAATTGAAATATGCCGCTACGACTGTTTCGCTGATCGAGCGGTTCATGAGTACTCGCCCGGTCGAGTTCAGGGATCTCTATAGCATGAGATATTTCTATGTCAATGTCGCTGGCACGTATATTGACGGCAGGGATTTCGATGACGCAATACGGTATTGCCAGCGGGCATTGGAGATCGCGGTACCGGGGCCCAGGGCGAACGACCTTCGCGGATCTGCCCTTGAGGTTTTAGGGCTTGCACGTTGGCAGGCTGGCGATTTGGATGGCGCCCTCAAGACTGCGATTGCGTCCATCGAGCTCAAAAAAAGAGAGGCCGAAGCCTCGGCTGGACACGCCTCGCTTCGCATCAACTTGGCAAACAGTTACGACTTGGAAGGCATGATTCTCGGACGGGCGGATGCGGAACCAAGCCTCGGGCGCAGTCCAGAGGCGCTCGCCGAATTTCACAAGGCCCTGGATATTGCTGACGACCTCGCGCAGAAGGATGCGAATGATTATCTCGGCCGCCATAACGTTGCAACCGCAAGCCTTGAAATTGGCAATATCCTCCGCCACAGTAATCCGGAGGACGCGCTCGCGGTCTACGATCATGCACTGGCGCGCGTTCGCGAGGCAAAAAGCAATGTCAGTACGCAACGGGATGAAGCTGAACTTTCGGCTGCTTCATCCTACGCTCTGCGCTGGACGGCTCGAGACCAAGAGGCCGAGCAACGCATCGGCCGCGCGTTCGAATTGTTACATCAAGCCGGCCGATATCCCGCAGACAAAGTCGAACCTATGAGCGACACCTACGACGCTCTGAGGGCGCAAGCCGACCATTACGCCCAGACTGGACAGGCAATTAAAGCAATTGAATCCTACCAACAACTTTTGGACAAATTGATGGCATGGAACCTCGACCCGCAGAATGACTTGCGGGACGCAACCTGCATTTCACGCACCTGGACCGCCTTGGCCAACCTTCTCCGAAAAGCTGGTCGTATTGAGGAAGCGAGCCACCTTGAAGCCCAACGAACCGACCTCTGGAATCATTGGAATGCCAAGCTTCCGAATGCTCAATTTCTCCTTCGCCAATCGCTAAGCCAGATCGCTCCACATACCGCCGTAAGGGATTTGGCTAAGCGCTAGAGTAAAAAGCTCTGCCCTTTGCGACTCCTACGCCTTTCCGAAATCCGGAATCGACAAAATTAAGTTCGTCGCGTCCTGTCGTCTTTCGATCCCGATTTCCGATTTATTGAGTAGGACCTCAGGTAGCCTTCCCCGCCGCGGGGACCACTTTTCTTCAAAAAGGAGATTCCTATGCCGTGGAAGAGGGTCTGTTTGAGTGTTTTTCTTGTGCTGGTGTGCTGTGCATTGCCTGTCCATGCGCAGCAGGCGTCAAGTTCCGATGTCGTGCCCGCACTGGTGAAGTTCACCGGTGCGTTGTCCGACGCTAATGGCAGGCCTCTAACGGGCGCTGTGGGAATAACATTCCTGCTCTATAAGGATCAGACCGGCGGTGTTCCGTTGTGGATGGAAACCCAAAATGTGCAAGCCGATAAGAGCGGCCATTATTCGGCGATGTTAGGCTCGGCGTCGGCTCAGGGACTGCCTGCCGACGTTTTCGTGGCTGGCGAAGCGCGCTGGCTGGCTGTTCAGGTCACCGGGCAGGCCGAACAGCCGCGCACCCTGTTGTTGAGTGTTCCTTACGCGCTAAAAGCGCTTGACGCTGAAACCATCGGCGGACTACCCGCTTCGGCGTTCGTGCGAGCGAACTCGGAGAGCAGTGCAGCTAATGGCGGCTCGGCAGCCAGCAATGACGCCGGCAGCTCAAGTGTGACGTTCGCTGCCGCAGGTAATGGCGTGACAAAGGAAGTAGCTCAAGCCAACCAGGCAGTGAAAACTCCAGGTGGTCAGGTTGGCTACCTGCCCATGTTCACCTCCGCTAGTGTCATTGCCGACTCGAGCGTCTCCCAAAACAGCAGCGGAGTAAATATCAGTGGCGCGCTCAATATCGCATACACCAAGAACCTCAATGGCGGCATCAATGCCGCGGGACCGGTGACGGCGGAAGGATTTGTGGCGAACCTGAGCTGCTGTGGCGCCACAGCCTTCAGTGGCACGGTGGGTGCCGGTGAGGCAATTGTTGGTGATTCCAATTCCGGTACAGGCGTGTACGGGATCGCAACGTCCGGCACTGGGGTCAGCGGCAACGCCAATTCTGGTACAGGAGTCAACGGCAGTACGGCCTCTGGCACCGGCGTATACGGCAATGCCACGACGGGAACAGCCGGAGTTTATGGCGTTCTCGGCAGCGGTGACCCGGTTTACTCTTACGGCGTGTACGGCGAAAACGACAACACGAGCGGAGGAAAAGGTGTGTACGGTACCAATCCGCATGGCACCGAAGGATTCGGCGTCCAGGGATATGCTACCGGCACGAACGCGATTGGCGTAGCGGGCAGCACGAACACGTTTGGCTCGATAGCGCACCAGGAATTAGGGAATACGCCGATCGGCGTTATCGGGGATTCGAGCACGGGAATCGGAATCATGGCTGCCTCGGATAACGGCTTTCCCCTGCTCGTCGAAAATAGCGGCACCAAAGATGCGGTGTTCGTCTATGCGCAGGGTGGAGGCTATCCGATTGTCGCTCAGGGCAACTCCGGGTATCTGGTGTTGGATGAGTTTGGCAACCTTAGCGTCACCGGCGCTATCGTTGGAGCTGTAAAGGACTTCAAGATTGACCACCCGCTGGATCCGGCTAACAAGTATCTCTACCACGCATCGATTGAATCCTCGGAGACGAAGGACCTTTACGACGGTGTCGCTCTCCTGGATAGCAACGGGTCCGCGACTGTGATGCTGCCCGACTGGTTCGAGGCAGTAAACGGTGATTTCCGATATCAACTCACTGCCATAGGAGCGCCGGCGCCGAATCTTCATATCGCGCAAGAGATCTCCAGTGGCCAGTTCATCATTGCGGGAGGGCAAGCCGGGATGAAGGTTTCCTGGCAGGTTACCGGAGTGCGCCATGACGCCTACACTAAGGCTCATCCGCTGCAGGTCACCGTGGATAAGCCTGAAGGTGAGCGTGGTTATTACATTCACCCCGAACTCTATGGAGCTCCCCCGGAGAAGAGCCTCGCCTCAGCTCATCGCGCGGCAGTAATGCAGCAGATTAATCAGAAGTAGGATCAGTAAGTTCACGGGTGCTCCATCCTAATACTTCCTGAGGCGTTCGGGTGGAGCATTTCGCCAATCACGGCCGCAGCGAGTGCCGTGCGCTGAAAGGGTCGGACGTGGATTGGGTTGACCTACTTATCAGGGTCCTCCAGAGCCTATTCATCTACAAACGCTCCGGAGCCAATGTTTCGGAGGTAGAAAAACCGGAAATAGACAACCCGCTTTCTCTTGTCGTTCTGAGGGCAATTCTCATAAATCCAAATACCGGGGAAGGTCTTGAGAACGTGGTCCAGCGCTTCAGAGAGCGCTATGTTATCTAGAGATCCGGAGATGTGTGGCAACTCAGTCGGCCACGGCTGCCCTGGAGGCCCCACTGCTCCGCTAGTGTACGGCCATCCGATGTCATGATCCTTCATGAAGGCCGTCATTTCCGGTGCACGCAAAATGAAACGGAGGGCATCGTTTGGGTTATACAATGCGTATGATCCATTTTCGAATAAAGCGTGGCGCAGCCTGAGGTCCGGGAGGTCCGTCGGAACGCCGGTTTCAATCATTCGAATTGTCCCGTCTGTGGCCCGCGTTACCTGCATGGCCGGGTAATCGGCAAACATTTCGCGCAATGTCTGAAGAGGGGAATCTCCGCTTCTCGTCGCAGGGGAGCGAAGTGGCGGGAAGTTTGGAAAGCTTCCCATATCGCAGTTCCCTGAGAATTCCAGAGACCCTGAAAGTTTCGCCTTATCTAGGACATCCAAAATAGGTTGCAATGACGCCGCATGACGGCCAGCTGCATGTACTTGTTGCCCCGAAGACACCGCTAACATGCAGAGGGCGAAAGCGACTGATAGTACTCGACACACCATAAGAA
Source organism: uncultured Acidobacteriaceae bacterium (assembly GCA_963822025.1). Taxonomy (GTDB): domain Bacteria; phylum Acidobacteriota; class Terriglobia; order Terriglobales; family Acidobacteriaceae; genus Acidiflorens. Next base: position 1,474,173 of record CAWGFW010000008.1, read on the forward strand.
CGGCAATGTCTGCCGTGGTGTATGTCACACACACGGAGGCCAGATTGTGAGGCATTTTGTTCCGAGGGACTCGGCCTAATGCTTGACCAAAGTCTTGCAGGCAAGCATGCAAATCGTGTGATTTGTGCGAAGGGCGCATCGAAAAGGCAGCGACCGTTACGAAATCGTCTACACCGCTGTAGACGAAAAACCAGAAACGCAGTTTATGTGCTTGAAAATATTGGTCGGGGAGAGAGGATTTGAACCTCCGACCCCCTGGTCCCGAACCAGGTGCTCTACCAGGCTGAGCCACTCCCCGACTGGTGTTTGATCTTTTCAATTTTACTACACTCTTCTCTGACCGGCTTCGTTCCCGATTTACGCCAAATTAAAATGATTGACGCCGCACCGCAAATTTTTCCTCTGTTGCGGCTGCTACAATCTTGGTCAACAACGTCTTCTTCGCTGCCATTCCAACGTTCTATGATGGCTTTCACCGCTCAACGGCTCTTGACTCCCGCTGCCGCCATCGAGCATCCTCTGTTGCTCGTACATGACGGACGTATAGTCGAATTGGCCGCCCGCCACAGCCTTCCGGTTCCCTCCGGCGTTTCTGTAGTCGATTTCGGAAAGAACACGATCGCGCCAGGCTACATCGATATCCACATTCACGGCAGCGCCGGATACGATGTGATGGACGCAGCCGCCGAGGCGCTTCCGGCGATCGAACACCTGCTGGCGCGGCACGGAGTCACCGGTTATTTTCCCACCACCGTTACCGCCCCGATGGATAATACGTTGCGCGCGGTTGAGCGCTTGGCCGACGCGATTGAGAATCGCGAGCGCAATCATAATAATAATAAAGATGGCCAGCGTCGTGCCCTGCCCCTCGGCATCCATCTTGAAGGGCCGTTCATCAGCCATGCCCGACGCGGTGTCCATCCTCCACAGGACTTGTTGGCTCCGACACTGGCCTTGTTCGAGAAGCTGTGGCAGGCGGCTCGCGGCCGGATTCGCATGATGACCATTGCTCCCGAGCTTGAGGGGGCGATCGAGGTGATTGCCGAAGCCGCCCGGCGCGGCGTTTGCGTCAGCCTGGGACATTCCGACGCCGATTTTGCCGTCACCGAATGCGCCATCGACGCGGGCGCGCGGCACGCCACCCACACTTTCAACGCCATGCGTCCGCTCGATCACCGCAATCCCGGAATTCTCGGCGCGGTGCTAACCGACGATCGTGTCAGCGCCGACATCATCGCTGATAACGTCCATATCGACCCTGCGATAATGAAACTCTTCGCTCGAACGAAAGGCCCGGAGCAAACTGTGCTGATCACGGATGCGATTTCTGCCACGGGCATGCCCAATGGCCGTTACCGGCTGGGGTCTCTTGAAGTGGATGTTTGCGATGGCAAGTGCACCACGGACGGCAAACTCGCCGGAAGCGTATTGACCCTCGACCGCGCCGTGCGCAATCTGGCCCATTTCGCAGAGTGGGATTTGGCGCTGGCAGTTGGGGCCGCCAGCCGAAACCCGGCGCGGGCGGCGAAGATTCCGAACAAAGGTATTCTCGCCGCCGGAGCCGACGCGGATTTCATTGTCCTCGATCCTAGAGGCGAAGTGCTGCGGACGTTTATCGGCGGCTTGGAATGTACTTCATAGAAACATATTAAGGAGAATAGTGGCTTCGACGCGTAAATTTCCCCATCACCTGATTCGAGAAATTTTTGAACAGCCCGACGCCTTGCGGCGCACCATCGAGCCGCGCGTTTCTCTAGCCGACGGATTGGTTCGCCTCGACGAAATCCACATCTCACGCGAGGAACTCCGCGCGTTGCGCCGTATCAACATCGTCGCCTCGGGCACCAGCCGTCATGCGGGGATGACGGGCCAGTACATGATGCAGGAGTTGGCCGCTATTCCCGTCGACGTTGACTACGCCAGCGAATTCGAATACCGCAATCCGATGATTGGCCGCGGCGAGCTTAGCATCTTTATTACTCAGTCGGGAGAGACCGCCGACACCACCGCATCGCAGCGCGAAGCGCGCCAGAAGGGCTCGCGCACCATTGCCATTTCGAATGTCGAAGGCTCGACCATCGCCCGCGAGGCCGACGGCTTCATCTACACCCATGCCGGTCCGGAGATCAGCATCGCCTCGACCAAAGCGTTCACCGCGCAGATGGCGTGCCTGTTCCTCTTTGCGCTCTATCTCGGCGAAATCAAAGAGACCGTCTCGGAAGAGCTGGCCAAGCGCTACATCGCCGAACTTCTCGCGCTGCCGCAAAAAACAGAAGCGGTTCTGTCTGCCGCCGACCATGTCGAAAAACTCGCCGAGCTTTACTACCGCGTCGACGATTTCATGTTCCTCGGCCGCGCCATCCACTACCCCATCGCCATGGATGGCGCTCTCAAGTTAAAAGAAGTTTCCTACATTCACGCCGAAGGCTATCCCACCGGAGAAGCCAAACACGGCCCTAACGCGCTGATCGACTTCCGCCTGCCCTTGGTCATGATCGCTACCTGCGACCCAAACGATGCAGGCTCCGTGACGCGCTACGAAAAAAACGTCAGCAATATGGAAGGCTTCAAGAAACAAGGAGCGACCCTGATCGCGCTGGCGACGGAAGGTGACACAACCATCCCAAAAATCGCCAACCACACCCTCTTCATCCCCGAAGCCCCCGAGCTTCTGTCGCCGATCCTGGAGATCGTCCCCCTGCAGTTATTCGCCTACTACGTCGCGGCCAAGCGCGGGTTGGATGTGGATCGGCCGCGGAATCTGGTGAAGGCGGTGACGTTGGAATAGCTTTAGTTGTCGTTAGTCGTTAGCGAACGCTGCGGCCACTTCCGAACGACCAGCGACAACCAACAACCGACCGACCTCCAGCAAAATTCTTCCCAATTGCTTATGATGAAGGAATCGTTTTCTAAATCGTGGGGGCAGTGTGGCTGAGACGCTGGAAAATACGGATAACGCGCAGCAAACGGACATCGCGCAACAAACGCAGCAGGCACGTCAATCGCAGCCGACGAACGGCATTGAGGTCCTCGAAACCCGCGAGTGGCTCGATTCGCTCGATTATGTGCTCTCGAAAGGCGGCCCGGAGCGCGCCGGCCGGCTCCTGCAACAGCTCGCCCTGCACGCCCGCCGCGAAGCCGGAATCAACCTGCCTTTCACCGCGACCACCCCCTACCAGAACACCATCCCCTCCCGTCATCAGCCGCCCTTCCCCGGCAGCCAAGAGATGGAGCGCCGCATTAAGAGCCTGGTGCGCTGGAACGCCCTGGCCATGGTCGTCCGCGCCAACAAGATTCAGGAGGGCATCGGCGGTCACATCTCCACTTTTGCCTCCGCCGCCACGCTCTACGAAGTCGCCTTCAATCATTTTTTTCAAGCCGCCACCGAATCCGGCGATCGCGACGTCGTTTATTTTCAGGGACACGCCGCCCCCGGAATATACGCCCGCGCCTATCTCGAAGGCCGCATCCCCAAGGAAAAACTAGAAAACTTCCGGCGCGAACTCAAACCGGGCGGTGGCCTCTCCTCCTACCCGCATCCCTGGCTCATGCCCGAATTCTGGGAGTTTCCCACCGTTTCCATGGGGCTCGGCCCGATCCAGGCGATCTACCACGCGCGCTTTATCAAGTATCTCGAAAATCGCGGCCTCAAAACTTCGACCGGCGGCAAAGTCTGGGCCTTCCTCGGCGATGGCGAAATGGATGAGCCCGAATCTCTCGGCTCCATCACCCTGGCCTCGCGCGAGCGCCTCGACAACCTGATCTTCGTCGTCAACTGCAACCTCCAGCGCCTCGACGGCCCCGTGCGTGGCAACGGCAAGATCATCCAGGAACTGGAAGCGATCTTCCGCGGCGCCGGCTGGAACGTCATCAAAGTAATCTGGGGCGGCGATTGGGATCGCCTGATTCAGGCCGATCGCGATGGCCTGCTGGTCCGCCGCATGGGCGAGATCACCGACGGCCAGTATCAAAAGTATTTCGTCGAGAGCGGCGAATATTTCCGCCAGAATTTTTTCGGCACCGACCCGCGGCTGCTCAAGATGGTTGAGCATCTCTCCGACGAGCAACTCGCCCGCATGCGCCTCGGCGGCCACGATCCCATCAAAGTCCACGCCGCCTACAAGGCCGCGGTCGAGCACACCGGCTCGCCCACCATCATCCTCGCCAAAACCATCAAGGGCTACGGACTCGGCGAAGCTGGCGAAGGAAAGAACATCACGCATCAGCAGAAAAAGCTCAACGACGACGAGCTGCAAATCTTCCGCTCGCGCTTCGGCATTCCCATTCCCGACGGCGAGCTCCACAACGCGCCCTTCTATCGCCCCGCCGATGACAGCGCCGAAATCAAATACATGCAGGAGCGCCGCCAGCAACTCGGCGGCTACATGCCGGTTCGCAAGTTGCGCGCAGCCCCGCTGAAGCCCGTGTCAGAAGCGATCTTTGAAGAGTTCCACAAGGGCACCGAAGGCCGCGAAGCCTCGACCACCATGGTCTTCGTCCGCATCCTCTCCAAGTTGCTGCGCGACCCGGAAGTCGGAAAGCTCATTGTCCCCGTCGTTCCCGACGAAGCCCGCACCTTCGGCATGGAAGCGCTCTTCCGCCAGGTCGGTATTTATTCGAACGTAGGCCAGCTCTACGAGCCGGTCGATATGGATACGCTCCTTTATTATAAGGAGGCAAAAAATGGCCAGATTCTCGAAGAAGGCATCACCGAAGCCGGATCGATGTGCTCCTTCATCGCCGCCGGCACAGCCTATGCCAATCACGGCATCAACACCATTCCCTTCTTTATTTATTACTCGATGTTCGGCCTCCAGCGCATCGGCGACCTGATCTGGGCCGCCGCCGATATGCGCTGCCGCGGCTTCCTCATCGGAGGCACAGCCGGCCGCACGACCCTTGCCGGCGAAGGCTTGCAGCATCAGGATGGCCACAGCCACGTGCTCGCCCTCCCAGTGCCCAACCTGCTCGCCTATGATCCGGCATTTGCCTATGAAATCGCCGTCATCATTCAAGACGGCATCAAGCGCATGTACGTCGATGGCGAATCTATCTTCTATTACCTGACGGTCGGCAACGAGCCGCTGCCCATGCCCGAAATGCCCAGCCAGCCCGGCATTCGCGAGGGCATCCTCAAGGGCTTGTATCGCTATCGCACTTCCGAGAAAAAAGACGCGAAGCTGCGCGCGCAATTACTGGGCAGCGGCGCGATTATGTTTGAAGTCCTCAAGGCGCAAGCCATTCTGGAAAAGGATTATGGCGTGGCCACTGACGTCTGGAGCGTCACCAGTTACAAACAACTCTATCGCGAGGCCAACGACTGCGCCCGTTGGAATATGTTGCATCCCACCGAGAAAGCAAAAGTGCCGTACGTCACCCAGACTCTTCAGGGCGCATCCGGCCCCTTCATCGCAGCATCCGATTACATGAAGGTTCTGCCCGAAAGCATCGCGCAGTGGGTTCCGGGCAAGCTGGTTTCGCTCGGCACCGACGGTTTCGGTCGCAGCGAGAATCGCGCATCGCTCCGCGACTTTTTCGAAGTCGACGCGAAACACATCGTCCTCGCCACGCTCCATGCCCTGGCAGTCGAGGCGAAACTTCTGGAGAAAGCCATTCGCGATCTAGGCATCGATCCCGAAAAACGCAACCCAGCCACCAGCTAGTCATAAGGGACAACGCAAGCATGCCGACAGAATTTAAACTGCCCGAGCTGGGCGAGAATATCGAAAGCGGCGATCTCGTCCGCCTCATGATCAAGCCAGGCGCCCCCATCGCCGAAGGCGAGCCGGTCATGGAAATCGAGACCGACAAAGCCGTAGTCGAAGTGCCATCGTCTGTAACCGGCACCGTCAGCGAAATCCGCGTGAAAGAAGGCGACAAACTAAAAGTCGGCCAAGTCATCTTCACCGTCGAAAACGGCAGCAGCGCAAAGCCAGCAAAAGCCGAGAAAGCTGCCGCATCCGGCTCAAGTTCCGCCGCTCGAGAATCCGAAGTCAAAGCCAAGTCCGTTCCCGCCCCGCCCGCGCAGCCAGAGCGCCGCGCCACCCCCGCTCCTCAAGCCATCATCGCTGGGGAATTCAAACTCCCCGAACTTGGAGAGAACATCGACTCCGGCGACCTCGTGCGCCTGCTGATCGCGCCGGGCACAACTGTCTCCGAGGGCCAGCCCGTCATGGAACTCGAAACCGACAAAGCCGTCGTCGAAGTTCCCTCCAGCGTCAGCGGCGTGGTGCGCGAGATTAAAGTTAAAGAGGGGCAGAAGGTCAAGGTTGGCGACGTCATCTTTACGCTCGAAGGTGGAGCAGTCGCCCCACCCGAGTCGCCGCGCAAGCACGAACCGGTCGAACACATGTCCGGACAGCAAGCCGCGCGTCTCGGCTTTCAACTGGCGATGCGAGCCGAGGGAAAAACAGAACAGCAGGCGCTCCCGCCGGATCAGCCGCAGGCTCCGCCGCCCCAATTCAGTATGCCCGTGCAACTCGGCAAGGTTGCCGGCACCGAGCATCGCGATCCCGCTCCCGCCGCGCCCCATGTTCGCCGTCTGGCGCGAGAAATCGGCATCGATATTTACAGCGTGCAGGGGAGCGGTCCCGGGGGACGCATCAGCGAAGACGATGTAAAGCTCTGCGCAAAAAATGCTCTACTCGCGGCGATGGCCGCCGCGCAGTCTCCACGCGGAACTTTCGTCGAGCCCGAGCTCCCCGACTTCGCCAAGTGGGGCAAGACAGAACGCGTCTCCATGCGCGGCGTGCGCCGCAAGACTGCTGAGCATCTTCGCCAGGCCTGGAACACCATCCCCCACGTCACCCAGCAAGATCGTGCCGACATCACCGAACTCGAACAGCTGCGCGCAAAGTTCGCTCCCCGCGCCCAGGAAGCTGGCGGCAAAATGACCGTCACCGCCATCGCGCTCAAAGTCTGCGCCTCGGCCCTGAAAGTCTTTCCCCAATTCAACGCCTCCATCGACATGGCGAAAGAAGAGATCGTCTACAAGCAATACATCCACATCGGAGTCGCGGTCGATACCGATCGCGGCCTGCTTGTGCCGGTGATTCGCGACGTAGACAAGAAAAATATCGTCGAGCTGGCGGCCGAGTTGACGCAGCTTTCGAAAAAAGCCAAAGAGCGCAAGCTCACGCCCGACGAGATGACAGGCGGCACATTCACCATCACAAATCTGGGAGGAATCGGCGGCACCGGCTTTTCTCCGATCGTGAATCATCCCGAGGTCGCGATTCTCGGCCTCTCGCGTTCGCGCATGGAGCCGGAGTGGGTGAACAACAAATTCGAGCCGCGCTTGATTCTTCCGCTCTCCCTCTCGTACGATCACCGGTTGATCGACGGAGCCGACGCCGCCCGCTTCCTGCGCTGGATCGCGGAAGCGTTTGAGCAGCCGTTCTTGCTGTCGGTGCAGGGATAGAGAACATTTCACCGCCGAGACGCAGAGTCCGCGGAGAGAAGAAAATAAAAAATACTGTCATCCTGAGCGAAGCGAAGGACCTATGAATTCCGCGGGCGCGGGCGAAAAACAGAGGTCCTTCGCTTCGCTCAGGATGACAAGACATATTGACTAAGAGGACAGATATCCAAATGTCGAACTCTTCAAATCTCCGTGTGGCAGTAATCGGCGGTGGTCCCGGCGGATACGCCGCCGCATTCCTCGCCGCCGACTTGGGCATGAAAGTTACGCTGATCGATCCGGAAGTGAACCCCGGCGGCGTCTGCCTGTATCGCGGCTGCATCCCATCGAAGTCTCTTCTGCACGTAGCCAAACTTCTCGAAGAAGCCGAGCAGGCCAAGAACTGGGGCATCGAATTCGCCCAGCCCAAAATCGACCTCAACAAGCTTCGCGATTGGAAATCCGGCGTAGTCACGAAGCTCACTGGCGGCCTGGGACAGCTCTCGAAGCAGCGCAAAGTTCAGTTCATCCAAGGCAAAGCCGCATTCGTCAATTCGACCACGCTGAAAGTAACGAAGAGCCAAGCGGGCGGAGAAGAGAACCTAACCTTCGACCGCATCATCATCGCCACCGGATCGCGCCCCACCGTCGTGCCCAGCCTAAAACTCGACAGCCCGCGCCTCATGGATTCCACCGGCGCCCTAGACCTTCCCGATATTCCAAAAACCCTGTTAGTCATCGGCGGCGGCTATATCGGCCTCGAACTCGGCTCCGTCTACGCCACGCTCGGCACCAAAGTGACCTGCGTCGAAATGCTCTCCGGCCTACTCCCCGGAGCCGACCGCGATCTCGTCCTCCCCCTGCACAAGCGCCTCGAAAAGCTCTTTGACACGATTCTTCTGAACACAACCGTCAAGTCGCTCAAAGACGAAAAGACCGGCATACGCGTCACTCTCGAAGGTCCCAACGTAAAAGAAAAAGAGCAGGTCTTCGATCGCGTGCTGATGTCCGTCGGACGCCGCCCAAATTCTGAAATCCCCGGCCTCGACAAAACAAAAGTCAAAGTCAATCAGAAGGGATTCATCGAAATCAACGGCCAGCGCCAGACCGACGACCCCACGATCTACGCCATCGGCGACGTCGCTGGAGAACCGATGCTCGCCCACAAAGCCATGCATGAGGGCCGCACCGCCGTCGAAGCCATCGCCGGCCACAAAGTCGCGTTCGAGCCAAACGCCATCCCCGCCGTCGTCTTCACCGATCCCGAAATCGCCTGGGCCGGCCTCACCGAAACGCAAGCCAAAGAACAAGGACGCGAAATCACCGTCGCCAAATTTCCCTGGGCCGCCTCCGGCCGCGCCATCACCATCGACCGCCCCGAAGGCCTCACCAAGCTGCTCATCGATCCAAAGACAGAGCGCGTACTCGGAGTAGGCATCGTCGGCGCAGGAGCGGGAGAATTGATCGCCGAGGGCGTCCTCGCCATAGAAATGTGCGCGCTGGCAGCCGACGTCGGTATGACCATCCATCCGCACCCAACCTTGTCAGAAACGATGATGGAGTCGGCGGAAGTTTTCTACGGCCAGGCCACCGACATCTATCGTCCCAAAAGATCGTGATGAGCCTCGCGCCGAAGCGTCGGGCGTCTCGCAAGCCTGCCCCGAAAGAAGGCCTCGACTCTGCGGGAACGCCCGGCCGTGCATTTGTTAGAACCTCGATGAAAAAACTATTCCTCCTGATTCTCGTCATCTCGCTGTCTGTTCACACCCTCGCGGCCCAGTCCCTGGTCGCTCAGTTGAACAACTTGCTGAAGCCGACCGCCCCCGCCGCGTCAGCCACCTCATCCTCAGATCCCTTAGGCCGCACCACGCCCTCCGGCACCGTCCTCGGATTCCTGCAAGTCACGCAAGACGGAAATGAAAAACTCGCCGCCGATTACCTGCAAATGAGCTCCGCCCGCCGCCTGTCCCAGGGTCCCGACATGGCCGGCAAACTAAAAGTTTTGATGGATCGCACCTTCGTCGGCAGCATCCGCCGCATCAGCACGCGTCCCGATGGCGACCCCGAATTCGGTACTGCCGATCAGCAAACCGTCGGTGTTTTTTCCACTCGCGACGCTGACGTACCCGTCGTTCTGGTTCGAGTCACCGATCCGAGCGCCGGCAAGATCTGGCTTTTTTCCGCCGACACGCTCAGCAAAGTTCCTGAACTTTACGACAACGTCGAAGCTCACCAGGTCGAGAACAAGCTTCCGCAAAGCCTGGTGCGAAATGTGTTTCTCGGCATGCCGCTCTGGCAATGGCTGGCGCTGCTCCTCGCGATTCCAATCGCCATCGCGATCGGTTCCGCGATAGTTCTCTTACTTGCCATTCCGCGACAACTCTGGCTGAAGTTCAGAAATCGCCCCGATCTTCATTCCTATAGCCGCATGTCGAAGCCGCTGCTCGTCTCATTTAGCGCGCTCGCTCATCGCGTGATGGCTGCCTACCTCGGCTTACCCTTGCTGCCGCGTGTTTATTACTACCGGACTATCGCCGTCGTCATCAGCCTCGGCGTCTTCTGGTTTCTGCTGCGCGTCGCCAGCCTCACCATGCAGCGCCTGCGCATTCACGCCATCAGCTCTGGCCGCATTGGCACCGGAACGCTCGTAGTCTTGGCTGACCGCCTGCTCAGGGCACTCATCGTCATCACTGCCCTACTTTCCATACTCGCCATCGTCGGCTTCAACCTCACCACTGTCCTCGCCGGCCTCGGCATTGGCGGCCTCGCCATCGCCTTTGCCGCGCAGAAGACGCTGGAAAATCTTTTTGGCGGAATCTCCGTGCTCGCCGATGACGTCATACGCGTCGGCGACTATTGCCGCTTCGCCGACCGCACCGGAACCGTCGAAGATATCGGCTTGCGCTCGACGCGCGTTCGCACCGACGCGCGCACTCAGCTCTCCATTCCCAACGGCACGCTCGCCACCATGAGCATCGAGAATTTCACCCGCCGCGACAAGATTCAGTTCGCCCCCGTCCTCGCGATCCGCTGTGAAACCTCCGCTGACCAGCTTCGTTATCTTCTGGCCGAGATTCGCCGCATGCTATACGCCCACCCCAGAGTTGAAAGCGGCAGTGCGACTATCCGCTTCGCGAGCTTCGATGCCAGCTCCCTGCGGATTGAAATTTCCAGCTATGTGCTGACGCGCGACTCCAACGAATTCATCGCCATCCGCGAAGACCTCCTGCTGCGCATCATGGATATTGTCGAGGACTCCGGCACTGGCATCGCCTTCCCCTCACAGACTCTCTATTTCTCGCGCGATTCCGGCCTCGACAAAGAGAAAGCTGCCGCTGCCGAACAGCAGGTCCAGCACTGGCGCGATCAGCATCAGTTGCCCTTCCCCGATTTCGCCCCCGCCGATATGGCCACTTTCCGTGACACGATTGCCTATCCTCCACCCGAGTCCGCGATCGGCGACGATAAACGGCGTCCCTGAAACTATAGGGATCGTCCCGCCCTTACCCCGGTAACTTGCGGCTTCTGACTGCGATTCCTAGCATGAGAGAGTTATGCCTCTTGCTCTGCTGTTGTCGCCGGATGACCAGGCGGTCAGCGCCATCACTGGCGTTCTCGAAGAAATGTCCGTAACCTGCGAGCGCCCTCTCGACGGAGTCTCCGCCGCGCAACTGCTCAATTCCCACACATTTGATCTGGTGTTAGTCGACTGCGAAAATCTTCCCGCAGCAAAATTAATTTTTGACGTGTGCCGTCGCGGAAAAAACGGCAACAATCCCGTGCCCATCGCTATCGTCGATGGCCGCGCCGGCCTGCCCACCGCATTTCGCCTGGGCGCAGAACTGATTCTCACTAAGCCGGTCGCCAAAGATCAGGCGAGAACCACCATCCGCACCGCCGTTGGCCGCGTGCGAAAAGATGTTCCCGCCGGTGCCAATACTAATGCTTCTGCCCAGGCGGCAGCCGCGGCGGCGGGTTCTTCACCGGCAACTGAATTTGCGGGCCCCGCTTCGAACTTAGTTTCAAATCCCGCAGCCAGCGCTGAGTTAAATACTCCCACTGCCAGCATGCATTCCGCCGCCGTTGTGAGAGAAGACGAGATCTTTGCTCCAGTCCATTCGAAACCCGTGATACCTCTGACACCCTCCGACGACCCCGTTCTCGCCGAACTGGAAAGAACAGAACTGGAAGAATCGGAGAGCGCGAAATCTCAATCAGTGCAAGACCAGAAAGTGTCATCGCAGACAGCCGACCCGCAAAATGCCGAGTCGCAAAATTCTGATTCCAAAAAAGACACCTCAAAACGCACTCCGGCTCACAATGACGATGCGGTAGCGAAGTCGGACGCCGCACCGGTTTTCGCCACCCTCGGAGCCCGCCAGCAAAAGCGCGGTCCACTGGTCGCGTTGATGACACTTGCGATCGCCGGTGGCGGCCTCTATGGCGCATGGATGTATGAGCCCGGCTTCCGCGCCCTCGCCCAACCACAGATCGATCGAGTGCTGGCGCTCGCGGGCGTGGCGACGCCTGCGGCCCACTCGCCAAATTCCGCGAAGCCCTCGCCTCAGCCAGTTTCGGCGACAGCACCAGTCGCTGCGTCCACGCCAGCAGTGACAGCCGACTCGACTATTGCGCAATCTACGCCCTCGGATTCCGCAACCGGTTCAGCGTCCGCACCGCCCTCCATCTCAACCGCGCCATCAACTGACGGAGCATCGTCTGCCGCGATCGCCGTACCATCACCCGCCATCGCTGTTCCGCCCCTGAGCAAACCGCCCGATACAAAGAAAGACACCGCGCAAGATGCGGCCACGACAACTTCGAATTCGTCTCCATCCAGCACTCCTCTGCCGGGCGAAAACACAGCCATCATTCTCTCGTCGCAGGGCGCGCAGAAACGTCTGGTTACTGGCGCGGCGCCAAAATATCCCGCCGCCGCAAGGTCTGACGGAGCCGAAGGCACCGTCGTCCTTAAAGCCGTAATCGACGAGGCGGGAAAAGTTGCCGGCCTCCGCCTGGTGGAAGGAAACGCCACGCTCGCGCCCGCCGCCATGCAAGCCGTAAAACAATGGCGCTACCGGCCCTACATTCGAGACGGAAAATCGCAGCCCTTTCAAACCATCGTGATCGTAGACTTTCAGCGGCAGTAGGAAATGCGTTACTAGTGGTCGGTCGTTAGTCGTTGCTTGCCGGGATTCATCGTGTGGATGATTTCGCGAACGACGAAAGACGAACGACCAACGACCATCGACAAACCACTGTGTTAACAATCATCAACCGTGCTTCCCCAATTACTGCCGTAACTTGCTGGTACCCACTGCATTACCTACGATGACTTTATTATGGGTTACCAAGCTCTCCTTTTTTGCCCCGATGAAAAACTGGCTGGCGTCGTAAGCCAGGTTTTCACCGAACTCGACTTCTCCATCGACGCCGTGCACGAGCCCTTTGCTGCCGTTAAAAAATTAATGTCGCAACGCTACGACGCCATCGTCGTAGATAGTGAAAACGAACAGAACGCTTCCTTGCTTTTTAAGAGCGCGCGAAATTCCGGCTCCAATCAAAGCTCTTTGGCCATCGCTTTGGTCGAAGGGCAAATGGGTGTGGCCAAGGCCTATCGTATCGGCGCCAACCTCGTGCTGACCAAGCCCATCAATGTCGAGCAGGCCAAGGGAACGCTCCGCGTGGCGCGCGGACTCTTGCGAAAAAATTCCGATGCGGCGGCCGCTAACGTAACCAGCGCGTCAACTCCCGCGACTCCCGCAAGAACAGCGGCGCCCACCAACTCATTCCAACCGCCAAGTCAAACCGCAGCCCCGGTCGCTCCGCCCGTCCAGCGGCAAGAAGAGCCCGAAGTTGAAGCGGCTTTGCCAGCGATGGTTGCTGAAGAAAAATCAGAGATTGTCCCCGCCTCGGCGGAGGCGCTCCCGACGATGATTGCGGACAAACCCGCAGTCGAAGCGGCGACCACATCGACGGTTGTTTCGGCGCAAAATGCAAATCGTCGTTTCGCGACAGCTCTCGGGTCCGCGGCAGCGCCCGCTCCCGCGAAGGAAGCAAACGCAGCCACGACAACCAACAGGATCGTTGAATCCAAGCCGGCTCACCCGACAATAGCCGAACCAAAAGTTTCGCAATCCGAAATCGTTCAGCCGAAAATCGCACAATCCAAGCTCGCCACAGCGAAGATCGCCGAACCGCCAGCCACCCCTCATCACGCAACCCATGCCGACGCGGACGAAGCCGTCACCACCCCAGCCTTCAGCTCAGGCATCATCTCCGACGCTCCATCCTTCGCCGCGCTGGGTGCTGAAGACTCTGCTGAGTCCGGCGGCAAAAAGAAGATCATGATCGCCGTCGTGGTCGTGCTTGCGCTGGCTGCGCTCGGCTATGTCGGATACGAAACCTTCAGCAAGCCGGCGCCCGCCGCCGCGCCGGTAAGCGCTCCGCAAGACTCCGGGCAGCCTGCGCTTCGCCCGATGTCTACTCCGGCTGCGCCCGCACCTTCTACTTTGCCTTCGACTACTACGCCAGCGCGCGCCAGTGCAACCACACCAACTTCAGCTCCCAAAATTACGGCCTCAACGCCGCGCGAAAAGCCTTCGCCTGGAAGCGCCAATTCTCCGCCGATTCGGATTACCCCCAGCGCCGGCGCAAACTCCGCCGATTCCGAGCCTGCACCCAGGAAGATCGAGGCGGCGCCGCTACTCGTCAAATCAACTGCAACCCGTAAGCCATCCGCTTCCGACGAATCGGCGCCACAGCTTCCCAGTGAGCTGGCCACAGCCGCCAGCACCGACAGCAACTTGACCGGCCTGATGTCTTCCTCGGCGCCGGCTTTGCCCAAAGCCCCCGTGACGACGATAAGAGTTTCGCAAGGAGTTTCTCAGGGACTTCTCATCAAGCGCGTAAAACCGGTATACCCGCAAGCGGCGCTCGCCATTCACGCCCAGGGCGCGGTGCAGATCGAAGCCACCGTCAACAAAGAGGGCATGGTCGTCAATCCCAAAGTTCTTAGCGGCGATTCCGTCCTCGCCCAGGCCGCGCTCGAGGCTGTACGCCAGTGGCGATATAAGCCCTACTACCTCGATGGCGAACCCGTAGAAATCAAAACCCAAATCACAGTCAACTTCAAAACAAACTAAGAATCAGGAAAAAGGTGCTAAGAAAGGCGCGGCTGCAGGAAAAGCAGCCGCCTGGAAAAGCGCACCTGAATCCCTTGGCACACCTGCCCTCTGCTCTTGCTTTTTCTGCGACCTGGGGTTTTCTGATTTTCCCGCTTTTCCCGCTTTAATTCAGCTGTTCATCCAAGTCCCGTTGTCGCGGGCGCCCGGGGTGGGCGCTGATACTGCGGAATTTGTGATAAAGTCCGTGCAAGTCTTCGCTTAAGAGCCGCACCACCTGCACGCAGAAATCGCCGTGCGCGCGTAAGAATTCAACAAAATCCTGGCGCGGAATAAAGGCAGCAGTGGTTTGATCGCCCGCCTCCGCCGTCACCCGATAATTCTCTCCGCTCATGCTCCCGCTCAGCCCGAGGATCGTTCCCGGACCGGCAACCCCCAGCAGTTGGTTTTGCCTATGACCGGTGGGCAGCAGGATGCGAACCTCCCCACTCTCCACCAGGTAAACGCCCTCAACCGGAAAGCCTTGCTGAAACAGTAGCGCGCCCTTCGGAAAATGTCGTACCGTTTTGATCTTCCCGAGCGCCTCCCATAGTTCAGGACTCAACTGGCCCGGTGTAGGTCGCGACGACACGATACTCCCCTTGTGATTGCCATTATCTAGCATAATCCCGCCCAGCAGCGATGTGACACACATCACCGAACCAAATGTCCGGCAACTCGGCCCCGCCGGGCGCACCCGCATAGCCCAGCGCTGAGCGCTGGGAAAACAGGGAAAACACGTTTACAAACCGACAACGCGCGAAGGGGCATAGCAAGCCGGTCGACGACAATCGGGTCAACCAGCAATATCGCAACTCTGTCGCCTATCGCCGGGAAGTAGTGCGCCCTCGTTTAGATCGTCGCGACAAGAAAACCTTAAACTCTGAGAGCCAGAAGGGGTGGTGCACAAAACGGTTGTTTCTAATGCCTCGATAAGAAACGGCATGTCTAATTCGGTGCAAGAAGTTACCCAAGTAACCGCTGGTAACCACATCGTGATCTAACCTTCTGCTGACAAACGTCATATGATGAAAAGGCCTTGTCGCGTTTCCACAAATCCGCGCTTCTCTCTGGCTCGGGCCTGCTACTGGCCTTTGCTCTGGCTCCGCTGATCTTTCCCAATCCGGCATTCCGTGTGGCCATGGGAAATATTGTCCCGCTGCTTGTGATCATCGCAACTTTCGTCGTATCCGGTCGAAACGCCTACGACAGCCATGGGCACACCCGTCTGTTCTGGGGATTGATGACTGCCGGCATGGCCATGTGGTGTTACAACCAGGCGTGCTGGACGTGGTTTGAAGTCGTGCTGCGCAAACCGATGCCCGAGCCTGCGCCCGGCGCCATGGTGCTGTTCCTGCACATCGTCCCTATCATTGCCGCCGTGGCCATACGTCCCCATCAGGTCGATGAGCGCGAAGGGATGTTGCCCAGCACTTTGAACGTCCTCATTCTGCTGGTGTGGTGGATCGTGGTCTACGCCTTCCTCGTTTTCCCTGAGGAATATATTGTCCCGGATATAACCGCCTACATGATGCGCCGCGACTTGCTCTATCGCGTCGACGAGGGCATTCTGATTGCCGCCTCCGCATCGGCCTTCTTCACCAGTTCCGGATCGTGGCGGAAACTCTATCGCAACATTTTCCTGGCCGCAGTTGTCTACACACTCTCGCTCGAAGTCGCCAATGCTGCCGTCGTGCGCGGCCTCTACCAGACAGGCAAGATCTATGACCTGCCATTCCTCGCCGCCGTACTCGGGTTCCTCTGGGTCACGGTCGCCGGACGCCAAAGTCTGCGCGACACGCAGGCAATCCCTTCCACTACATATCTCAGTCGTCCGGTCGCTCCATTCCTGGCGAAGCTCGCTCTATTCTCTTTGCCCCTCATGGCCTATTGGGCGCTTTTCCTCAGCCATGATCAGCCGTATCTGCGTCAGGTCCGCTTTATGGTGGCCATGGGCGGCGTCGGCCTCCTCGCCTTTCTCGTTTTTCTTAAGCAGCACCTGATGGACCAGCGCCTTCTCCATCTGCTCAAACATTCGCGCAAGAGCTTTGACAATCTTCAGCGGCTGCAAGGCCGCGTAATCCAGCAAGCCAAACTCGCTTCGCTCGGAGAACTGGTTGCCCTCGCCGCCAGCGAACTCGAATTTCCACTTTCCGCCATTCTCAGCAGCTCCGAACACATGGCTGCCAGCAGCAACCTCACCCGCGAGCAACTCGCCACCGCCCAGAAGATCGGCCAGCAGGCTCGCCGCACTCGCGAACTCGTCAACGATCTGCTCAGCTTCTCCCAACAGACACCCGGAGAAAAAAGTCCTCTCGACCTCAAGCCCCTTCTTCAGCGCGCTATTCAAATGGAAGGATTCAAACTCGAAAACAGACGGATCAGCCTGACCGTGGAGAGCAACGACAACACGCCGCTCCCGCGCGTCCTCGGCAACCCCAACCAGCTCCTGCAGGCATTTCTTCAAATTGTGGAAAACGCCGTCGACGCGTTGCAAGAGGTCGGCGGCGGCCGTCTGCAAGTTTCACTCTGGCGCGAAACTCACGAAGTGGTCGTCCAATTCGCCGACTCTGGTCCCGGCCTCCGCGATCCCGAGCGCGTCTTCGATCCCTTCTACACCACCAAACCTGTCGGCAAAGGCACTGGTCTCGGTCTCAGCGCCACCTACGGAGTCATCCTCGATCACAAAGGCCAAATCACCTGCTACAACCGTCCTGAAGGCGGAGCCGCCTTCGAAATCCGCCTCCCCGCCCTAAGAGTCCCCGCGCAATTAGCCGATGCCGCGCGAGTCTAAATCGACGCAGCGCAAGTTTCTCCCGTGCCCCTCTGTGTCCTCCGGCGTCAAGAAGTTCCCCACGCGCGCCTAAAAATAAAAAGCTTACCCCCCGCTCGCCACAATCGCATCCGTCACCCGCGCCGCTTCCACCGCCGCCCGCACATCATGCGTACGAATAATATGGGCTCCTTTCAATATCAAAGCCGTCTCCGCCGCCAGCGTCCCATACAGCCGCTCCGCAATCTCAGCATCCTTTCCGCCATCCTTATTAACGCCTGCCAGCATCCGCCCAATAAACGATTTCCGCGAAACGCCCGCCAGCAGCGGGAACCCCATCTGCTGCAACTCCCCAAAATGCGCCAGCAGCGGATAATTTTCCTCAAAGCGCTTTCCAAAACCAAATCCCGGATCCAGCACCAGATGATGCCTTTTGATTCCCGCCAGCATCGCCGCCTCCGCCCACTGCCGCAAATCGCGCTTCACCATCAGCGCCGCATCCCCAATCGGCGGCAGCGCCTTCCACTCTTCCGGACGCCCTCGCGAATGCATCAGCACCGCTCCCACTTTGAGCTCCGCGATCGTCTTCGCCATCTTTGACTTCGCGTCCCCGGAATTTGTGTCCCCGGAATTTGCGTCCCCGGACTTTGCGTCCCAACGAAACCCGCTGACGTCGTTCACCACCTCCGCGCCGACTTCCACCGCCGCCCGCGCCACGCTAGCTTTATAAGTGTCGATACTGATCACCGCCTGCGGACGCCGCTGCTTCAAATCCCGAATCACCGGCAACACCCGCCGCCGTTCCTCTTCTTCCAAAACAACCTCCGATCCCGGCCGCGTCGACTCCCCGCCCACGTCGATAATCGTCGCCCCCTCGTCGAATAACCGCTCCCCGTGCGCCACCGCCTTCGCCGCATCAATGTACCTTCCCCCGTCGGAAAACGAATCGGGAGTTACATTGACCACCCCCATGATCAGCGTGCGCCGCCCCAACTCCAGGACGCGCCCACCGACATGCCACTGAAAAATTGCCCGCATCTGCCGCTATTCTAGTAGAGCGATCACTGTCACGCGAATTTGCGGGCTCCGCCGGAGCATTCCTTCGTGATCCTTAGTGTCCTTAGTGGTGGAAGCTCTCGCCGGTTGCCCCTCTCAAATTCGAGGTGGATTTCCTCTCGCCTGATAAACTGTCGATCACAAGCTGATATCTGACTACATGCAAATCATCGTCTACTCCGCCCCCTGGTGCCCCGATTGCCGCGAGGCCAAGCGCTTCCTCGATGACCACCAACTCCCCTACACCGACATCAACATCGAAGCCACCCCCGGAGCCGCCGACGAGGTCGTTAAGCGCACCGGCAAACGCTCCATCCCCCAGTTCGTCATCGATGGAGAATGGATCCAGCCCTACACTCCCGGCGAAGGCTTCCACTACGAAGAGATGGCCAAGCGCCTGGGAATCGAGCCCTAGAGAAGAACCAGCCGCCAATCCCCGGTGTTTTAGCCGCCGTTTAGGGCACTGAGTAACTGAACCCCGGCAACTAGCCGCCGCCTTTCAGTTACCTTCGGTCGCGTTCCGTCGGACTTCTGTACCCTACCCGCTCCGCTTCAAATACGTCAGCATAGTTCCTAAATAGGTTCCTACATAAGTTCCTAGATAAGCGTCACCCCGGAAACCCCCCTTCTGACCGGGCATAGCAGGGTCTGACAGATAGGTCTGACAGATTGGGTCTAGCGAATTGGTCTCGATAAATCATGTTCAATTCTGATATCGGGGAAAGAACCGGCGAAGGCGAACTGGTCGAGACCTGGCAGCGCTTTGTCCAGGGATTGCTGGGCGTCCTGGCTCTAGTCGGCGCCGGAATTATGGCCCACTACTACGCTCCTCCCGAGACCGCCGGCCTCCAGGAGCAAGTCCACCAACTGTCGAGCCAGGTCGCCACTCTCGAAAGCCAGCAATCGATTCCCGCCGGAGTGGTCGACGACGCGCGAGAATCCGTCGCCTACATTTTCGGCATTTATCACATCTCCGGCCACGGGCAACATTTTCGCGCTCGCGTCGCCGGCACCGGATTCGTAGTCGCCCACGGCCTTTTGGCCACCAATCGCCACGTTGCCGAGCCCTGGTACGGTGATCGCGAAGTAGCCGTGGCCCTGCGCCAGGGCGGCGAACCCGTGCTAGAGAAGCTAGTCGCCTATTTTCCGGGGTCGCCGCTACCAGTAATTCTCGAGCCCGCCGTAGTGGCCAGCCATGGCGACCTGGCGCTCCTGCGCCTCGAGAAAACCGACTTCACTGATAAGTTGCGCCCATTGACTTTGGCGCAGGCACCGCCGCACGTGGGCGAATCAGTCAGCGTCCTCGCCTATCCCATGGGAGTAACCGGCATGGTCGCGAAGTCTCCGGCCGTTGTCTACGACCGCCTCGCGGCGCATCCCGATAATGGCGACACCGCCGCCGAACTGGCCGCCCTTTCGCTGATCCGCCCCTCCGCCACCTTCGGCCACATTGGCGATGTCACCGGAGACAAACTCATCTACGACGCTCCCACCGCCCGAGGCGGCAGCGGAGGCCCCGTCCTCAACCTGCGCGGCGAAGTAGTAGGCATCAACTCCGCCTACATCGACGGCTTCTCCGGAGGCACGCTAGGCATCACCGCCAGCGAACTGCGCCCGCTGCTAGACAGCGCAAAGCTAGCGCAGAACCAAAAGCAGGAACCCGCCACTAGCACGCAGGTGTCGGGAGTGAGAAACGTCTCGTCAAAGCACTAACGCCAACATCTCAACTCATTAGACTTGTCATCCTGAGCGAAGCGAAGGACCTGCTTCTTGTCTGCGCCAGCTCCAAGATCTGAAGCCTCAAGCCTGACAAGTAAGACCTACTTCTGTGCAATTCCTTGCACAGTCATACCGCGCTCTCGCAATACCGGCCCCTCGCAGCACAGGCAAAGTGCCGTGAATTCAGGTACATTCTAACTTGCTGATTTAACTAACAAATTGGCCTTGCGTCTGCTATTAAAATGAGGGACAGGCGCGCCTCGATTAGGGTTGTCATCCTGAGCGCAGCGAAGAGCCTGCCCTGAGCTTGCCGAAGGGACCCATGCATCTGAGTTCGCAACTATTCAAGCGGCCATTTCAAGACTTAGCCATGATAAAGAATTTTCTATTCGCGGTTGCACTCCTGAGTCTGGCGCTCGCCACCAGTTGCGCCAAAGGCGGCAACGGGATTGGCCCCCAGCAAGTCACGGTGACCGTCACCCAGCAAGCCAATGTTTATCCTACCCAGACAACCACGTTCACCGCCACGGTCACGCCCAGCTCAACCAGCCAGGTCGTCACCTGGAGCCTGAGCGGCACCGCCTGTACTGGAAGTCCGAACCCCTGTGGAACCATTAACGCGTCCTCCGGTGCCTACGTTGCACCCGCCACCGTGCCAACTCCACCGCAAGTGACGATCACTGCAACGTCGCAAGCGGATCCCTCAGCATCCGGCACCGATACCATCGATATTGTCGATATCACCACCGATGTAGCTCCGGCGAGCCTGAGCGTAGGAACCGGCCTGACTCAACAATTTACCGCCGTCGCCGTCCCAGATGCCGCGCCGCAGACCTTTACCTGGACTTGCACGGCGGGCAATGTACCGTGCGCGAACTTTCACCAGGATCCGAATCTGTCCGGTTTGGCGTACTACACGGCTAACGACAGCTGCAGTGGCAGTTGCGTTCAAATATCGGCGGCTTCAACTCTCGATCCGAATGGCTGCGTGCCCAATCCCGCACTCTGCACCATTGCCAAGGCTCCGCTAGTCACATCCCGTGTAAATGGCACCTACGCGTTTCGATTCTCCGGGTATGACGGCAGCAACAATGCCACCTCCGTCGTTGGAACGTTCACCGCTGCGAATGGCGCCATAACCTCCGGCTTCGAAGACGAACTCACTTCGGCCGGCCCCGCGCAACATTCGATCACCGGGGGTTCCTATACTCCCACCGCCGCCGATCCCAACAACTCCAACAATGCGGGCACTCTAACCCTCACGACGGGAGCCTTCCCCAATACGTTTCAGGTCGTTCTCGATGGTGCGGGCGACATTGAGATGATCGAGTCCGATAGCCATGGCACCGGCTCCGGCATCGCGCAGAAATCATCCAACCCCAACCTCTTCTCCGGCGATCAAACCTACGCCTTCGGTTTCACGGGCGTCGACGCCACCGGCAAGCGCGTGGGCTATGTCGGAGTCCTGCCCATGAATGGTAGCGGCTCGGTCGTCGCCGGCCAGATGGATACAAACGACAACGGCACCACCTCCAACATTTGCGGCGCGTCCCCCTGCAGCATTACCGGCACTTATTCGAGCCAGAACGCCAACGGATCATGGCACATGACGTTGACCACCCCAGGCTCGACCCTTGGTTTCGATTTCTTCATCGCCGGCGGATCAGCCAGCAAGGGGAATCCACTCACCTTCTTTGCCATCTCCACCGACCTCACCGCAAACCCGGCGGTTTCCGGAACCATGGTGCTCCAGGATTCGACGCAGACCTACAATGTCGGTGCCTTCAAGAGCACGTCCGTCTCCGCTCTGACGGGTGTGAATGGCAGTAACACCAACGTTTCACTGACGTTGGGCTCGACCGACGGCAACGGAAACTTCACGGGTGGTCAATTCGATCAGAATAACGCCGGCACCATTCTCACCGTACCGTCGTCCGCGTCGGCAGCGTCCTTCGCGTACACCTACGCGGCCAGTGGAACCAATGGGCGTTATACCTTCAACATGCTGGGCAATCCCGACGCGAGTCCGGTTGTGCCGCCGCTTCCGTTCGTTCTTTATGCCAGCGGCGCAAATCGCGGATTCCTGCTCGATCAATCCAGTTCGTCCGTGATGACCGGGACGATGAATCCGCAGGGCTCGGCCGTTGGCGGCTTTTCTGCCTCGGAGTTGACGGGTACCTATGCCGCAGCGACCACGAGCAGCGCCGATTCCACAGCTACCCCACTCGCCGCCAACCTGCTCCTCACGTCTCCGGGCGGTGCAGTCTACAACGTCTTCGGAACCCCGTACCCCCCGGGGCCGACCCAACCACTGAACGGTTCCTACACGCTGTCCGACTCGGGTACAGGTACGATCGCGCTGACTACTCCGTCGGTCAAGAATTACGTGATCTACATCGTCGATACTGCAGGTTGCACGAAACAAAGCGGCCCCGTCTGCGCGATCCAGGATTTTTTCATGATGGATGAGACCACGACTCCGAATCCAGAGCAGAATGCATTCATCATATTTGCGAAGCAGTAGGTTCGGCGTCTCGCCAGCCAGATGGCATAGAACGTAAGATTCCAGCGATTCGGTACGTACAGAATCGCAAATGTACGCACCGAAAAGTACCTACATCTGCGCCCCTACAAATGTTCCACGCGGAACATTTTCGCCTTTCGCCCCACCCTACTTCCCCCGAATCAATGCCTTAGCCGTAGCCAGGTTGTCGAAGCGGTCATAGGCGCGTACCACCACCACGTGGTCGTTAGCCGTGTTCCCCGCCATAACCGCTGGCGCCGCCTCAGTATGCGGCACGGGGACGCGAAAGTCATACTCTTCCGTCTTCGAGTCGGATAGCTGGCCGACCGGCTCGACGAACTGCCAGTCGCCGCCGTCGAGCGAGTACTCCGCCCGCTTGATCGCCGAGAAAGAATCGTGGGCGCGGAAGGTCACGTGAATCTCTTTGCCGTCCTTGCCTTCGATATCGGCCGCCAACTTCTCGATCACCGGAGCAGTGCTGTCAACCTCGAAGCGCGGGCTGACGCGCTCGGCATAGAGCGCCTCTCCCGGCGAATGCGATGGCGCATCGGAGGCGATGACCTTCACCGTGTAACCGCCGTCCGGCAAAAGGCTGGCGTCGAAGGAATAGTAGCGATCGGTGAGATTCGACTTCAGCAGCAGCCAGCGTGACTCGCCGTCGCCGCGGTAGTAGATGGAATAGACGAGTTGGTCGTCGTTGTCGTCGTGGGCCGACCAGCGGATGCCGATGGCGTCGCGGTCGCGCACTGGTGGTGGTGTCGGAGTATCGAAGTGTGATTGCCCCAGCCCTTGAGCAGACAAATCATTGCCGGTCCCGCGCGGAGTTGGCGGATAGCGGTACCCAGGTAACACGGTAACATCATCAATTTCGGGCGCGACGTTCTTGGGCAAATAGTTGAGGACGACGTCGTCAAGTTTGGGCGCGACGTTGCCGGCGTGGAGGACGGCCTTCCACTGCACGAAGCGTGCCGGCGGAATTTTGAGTTCTGAATCGGCGGAGGAGTCTTGCGCGGAGTTGACTCGCGTCCACGGACTCCAGTTGCGGTCGGGATTGTCTACGTTGCCGCTGCGCGCATAAAGCTCGATGTTGCCGGTGCTGCGCATGCTGGCGCGCCCCCACAAAGAAAAAATGTGGGCGTCGAAGACATCGCTCTCGTATGTGCCTTCGGCTTCGGGCGCCGCACCGAGAACGAAAATCTTTCCCAGGTTGCTGCTGGAAGCGTAGAGTCCACCGGCGGGCGCGGGAGCGAAAGCAGTGATTTGTGTGGCGCTGGCCTTGATCAGATCGGTGTAATCGTCGACGCCATTGATGGCAAAAATGTGACCGCGATTGCCGGTGCCCGCCAGCAGGCGTCCATGCTGATCAAAGGCGAGGGCGTAGACGAGATCTTCATGCGAAGTCCACAAGCGCGAGGGAGCGCCATCGGGCGCGATGCGATAAATTTCCGAGCCGCCGCTGGCGCCCGCTCCCGGAACAGGGAAAGGTGTCACGGAAGTTGCAGGCGCGGCGGTGAGCGTGAGATTGCCGCCTCCGGCCACAGATGCCGCTTGCGGCGGCGCTGAAAGCGTGATGCCCATCTGCCCCGTCTGTGACGTGCCGCCCTCGATCCGCTTTTCTCCGGCCGCTGCCGCGTAGATGTTGCCAGCGCCGTCGATGGCGAGCGCGGTGATTTCTTTTTTCGGCGCGCTGTAGAGGACGAACGCTTCGCCATTCGGCGCGATGCGATAGACGAGGCCGCTGCCGTCGGAGCCGGCGATGAGGTTGCCTTTGGGATCGAGCGCGAGAACGCGTATGTGAACTTCATCGCTTTTGAAAAAAAGCGAGTGCTGACCGTTGGCAGTGACCTTGAAGATCTCTCCGCGATCGCCGGTGGCAACAAAGAGCGCGCCCGACTTGTCGATGACGATATCCCAGATGTATTTCGAGCCAGGATCGAAATAAGGAGTGGCGCTCCACGAGGCTGTCGCGTCAGACTTGGCTCCGGGAGCTGATTTTGGAGGCGCGGTTTTTGGAGGTTCCAGGCGATAAACTTTTCCGTCGGGCGCGGTGGCGGCATAGACGATTCCGTTCTTCGCGACCACGAGCGATTGCACCTGCAATTCCTGCGGCTCGAAGATGGTAGCGATCTGACCGTCGGGCGTAATGCGATAGACGCGCGCGGGAGCTCCGGCGGCCGCATAGATGTTGCCCGCGGAGTCGGACGCGATCGACCAGATGTAAGTCGAGGGCGTGGTCGCAAGCGCCGTGAAGGCGGGAGCGAGTTCGAGTCCGCCTTCGCTGCGCAGAGCGACACCTTTCGGAGTGCCCTTGATCAGTTCGTCGAATTTCGATTGTTCCCAGGTGCGGGTGCCCTCGGCGAGGGCGACGGTGGAGAGAAGAATGAGAGCTGATAATGCGGCGAGCGTCTTACTAACTAAATTCTTGCGAGCCAAAATGGATACCTCAATTCAAGTTTCCAACATAAAATTCAAATTGTCATCCTGAGCGCAGCAGGACGATTCGCGAAGCGGATCGTTCTACGAAGTCGAAGGATCCCTATATCCGCTGCGATTTGGCAGTGCAATCTCCCGCCCTTCACGAGATTGCGGGCGCTGGTACCGACCAATGTTTGCAATTGTAGGGATCCTTCGACCCCGCAACCGCCTTCGCTTCGCGAACGCGATTGCTGCGCTCAGGATGACAACGTGGAGATGAGTTCGTGAGTAAATCCAAGCTACTTGATGTTAATCGTCAGCATCTGCGCGCCGGAGACTACGTAGTCGAGGGGGTCGGTCGACGCTTCGCTTACTGATGATTCGCCGAGGACGACCATGTCTTGGGTGCCGCGCATGTTTTCCATGACGTTCATCACGGATAGTGGCAGCGTAGGCATCACCTTGTCGGCGACCATGGCTTCCGGGTCGGACTGAATCAGCGAAACATAAACGCGATCGTTGGCGTGTTCTTTATTCAGCAAGGCGATGGTCGGACCGAGGCTCAGACCGCGGTTCATCATGGGGGTGCCGTGGTGCAGGCGGTCGAGCGTGTCTCCGTCGCTGACCAGCACGCGCAAAGTTCCTTTTGACGTCGAGGTTGGAATCCGAATCGGAATCTGGCGGACCAGGCGCTCGCCGCGATAGGGACGGATGACTGTCTCAACCATGATCTGGTCGCCGGGGCGGGCTTCGGTCACATCAGTACGCGAAGCTTCAAGGTGAGCGGAGCGGCGTTCGCGGACGAGATCGAAATCGAGCTTCACTCCTTGCACGTCGGGAACGTCGAAAGCATTGGTGTAAATGCGGCCGAAATGATCGCCGATGGTGGCGGCGGCCATTGCGGCCGCGGGCTGCCCATTGTCTTGCGGCGCAAACATATTCCGCAGCGTCACGTCGGGATATCCCTTGACGCTCAGCACGCCATTCATGCGGTAGGTGATGTCCTCGCCATATTCGTTGGTGCCGTGCAGCGCGTTGAAGACGGTGGCCATCATGGCCAGTGGGCTGAGGCGCGCGTTGTTGAGAATTTCGTAGTGGAATTCCTTGGTCGCCGTCCCGCTATGCATAGAGACGGTAACCGGAATCATCTTCGACTCGCGGCCGGGCACGCCCATGATGCCGTTCTGGCGATCCTGCACGAAGGCGCCGATCGTCTCGGTAGTGTCGACGATCTTGAAGGCATTCATTGGCGACGGCAGCGTGGCCAGCACGGTGGCCTTGGTCATCGGGAGGTCGACTTCGCCAAACTGCAAGAGCGGATGTCCGCAGGCGAGCAGGCGCTCGGGATCGACGTAGGTGACGGTGCAGGTGGCAGCGATATCCATGTCGCCGCGAACGAGAACGGCGCTGACGGCGGAGCCGGCTACTATGGGCTCCGGCTGCTTGCGATCGCTCGACGAGCCAATGCCCATCACGGGCACAATGCCCGCAGCGGCGAATTGCTGGCCGTAACGCTGCAAAGTGTCGGCGGAGAAACCGTTGAAGACGAGAGGGGTTTCAATCGGCTGGAGATAGTTGCTGTAATTCAGAGCGGTCAGTGATGAACCTTCACTGGGACTCGCAGTCTGGCTCGCCGCGCCCTTATTCGCAGCGGCGCCGTTCGCAGAGTTGTCGTCACTCACGTTCGCGCGCAGCGGCGCTGAAGTCGGCCGGCGATCGAGAGCGCTGATCTCCAGCATCTCTTCGATCGGGGTTACGCCTGCGATTGGTTCCTTCGAAAACTCGCCGATGCGAAAGGCGAGTGCGCCCGCCAGCTTGCCATCAAAATAAACGGGACTTCCGCTCATGCCCGCGACTACGCCGGTGTATTCGGGCTTGGTGCCATGCAGACGGACTAAAATAATATCGCCCTTGGGGCCGTTCACGTTGTGCATCACGCCGAGCACTTCCACGTCCATCGACTCCGGCTTGACGCCCTGGAACACGGTGAGCGCGGTGCCCCTCATACCTTCGTGAATTTGACTGAGCGGGATAATATCAGGGGAAATCAGCGCAGGAAGGCCAGCCGCCGCAGGCACGTCGGCGGAGGCTATTGTTTTCGGCGATGTCTTTAGAGGCACGCTCTGCGCGAGCGACTTTTGTACGTTAAACCAGACCAAGAACGAGAGACACAACAGGCAGGCGAGTGAGCGTACAGCTTTCCCCATGAAGACCCCGGAGGTCACAAAATGACCGTGTTACCAACTCCGCATACTTTCAGAATGTTTTTGCCAGGAGAGGCAGCGCTTTTTTAGGGCTCGCAAAATATCCCAACAGCGAAGTTCTTGCATCTATACTAGCACAGAAGTTTTCGAGGATCTCCCCATGTTTTTCAGCGCATTTCACGGGCAGAAGCGACTGCCATTGGTCTTCCATAAGCCTTTAATCTGGTTGGCGTTGGTCCTTTTCTGGATAGCGGCCACGCTCGGCGCGCAGGCGCACGCCCAAGACACCTCGCAGCAAGCTCCGGCGAATCCGAACCAAACTAATCCGAATCAGCAGGAGGCGCCACCGGAAGCGGGGGGCCCGCAGAACGATGTTGGACCTTACGTGATTCCCAAGAAAACAGAAGAACCGCCTCCTCCCGCGCCGGAGAGACCGAAGAAGATCGAGAATATGCCCGACTACTCGATTCGAATCGACGTGCCGATCGTGAACCTGGATGTGCTCGTGACCACGAAAGACGGTCAGACGATTCCGGGGTTGAAGAAAGAGAATTTCAAGATCATGGAAGACGGCGCGCCCCAGCAGATTGCGAGCTTCAATCAGACGGAGGCTCCGATCACGGCCGTGCTGCTGGTGGAATACGCCTCGACCAATCTGGGGTATATGTATGACGCGCTCAATGCCTCCTACACTTTCGCCAGCGGATTAAAGAAGGATGACTGGGTCGCGGTGGTTTCCTACGATTTGAAGCCGCAGATTCTGGTCGACTTCACGCAGGACAAGCGAGCCATCATGGGCGCGCTGAATATGCTGCGTATTCCGGGATTTTCGGAGCGCAATCTTTTCGACGCGCTCTTCGACACCATCGACCGGTGCGATCGCATCGAGGGCAAAAAATATATCATCCTGGTTTCCACCGGACGCGACACCTTCAGCAAGCTGAATCTGGATCAGATCATGAAGAAGGTGAAGGCGACCAAGGACGTGACTATCTACGGCGTGAGCATCGGATGGCAATGGCGCGAAATGATGGAGACGCAGCGGGCCTTGCAGGGGCGGATGGGCGGGCTGCAGGAAATCACGCAACTGCAGGCCGACAATCAGATGAAGACGTTTGCGTCGATGACTGGAGGGCGCGCCTACTTCCCGCGCTTCCAGGGCGAACTGCCTGAGATTTTTCACGACATTGCGGCCGACATTCGCAATCAGTACAGCATCAGTTATCACCCAACGAACACGAAGCTTGATGGCACGTATCGCAAGTTGAAGGTTGAGCTGCAGGCGCCGGACGGCGGTCCCTTGAAAGTGCGCGACCAAAAGGGCAAGGAAGTGAAGTACCTGGTGTACGCGCGCGAAGGCTACGTGGCGAAACACACGGTCGAATAGCGAACGCGCGGTCGCGGCTGCAGTCACTTCGACGTTATCCGTCTGCCGTTCTCAAGACGGCAACGCTGCGGGCACCGCGATATCCTTCGGTAGCGCCGCGCGAATCACCTCCAGCAACTCGGCGTTATCGGCCGGCTTTTGAAAGAACGCCGTCGCACCCAACTTCAGGGCGCGCTGCTCACTGCTTTGCGCATCGCGTGCCGTGAGCACAATTACCGGGATGGCGGAAAGCTTATCGTCTTTCTGCAGGCGGTCGAGCACGACAAAGCCGTCACCGGCGGGCAGGCCGAGGTCGAGTACGATGAGATTCGGCCGCTCCTTGTGTGCGAGCGCGATGGCGGCGTATCCATCGCCGGCGTGGATGGTTTCATATTGGTTGGCGCGCAGGCGAAGTTTTAGCGCCTGGCTGAGATCGGGGTCATCGTCTACGATCAGGATTTTTGCGTTTGGCATTGCACATCTCCGTTTCTTGAATTGGTGGATTCTTAAAATTGCTGGTGCTGCGTGAACTTGAATTGTTTTTATCCGGCTTAAGACTGTCCGGCGCTCATCGCTAATCGCGTCATCTCCGTTACCTGATTGGCGACTGCCTCCATTCGTTGGTCGAGAGTGTCGGTCGCGGGAAGCGCGATCGCAACCGCGGAAACCTTGAGTTCGGCGGTAGCTTTCAATTCACGCACTTTGCTTAACTGCTCGCGAATGCGCGCCATCATCACTTCTGCGCGCGTTAGATCGGTAGAAGCCACGACAAAGAAGCATTGCTCCGCACCCGCCGTGGTCATCGGAGGCAAGACGAGATCTTTGTCGAGGTAGACGCAGCGCTGCAGGATTTCGAGGCAGGCGCGGCAGGTTTCTTTCCAATGTCCGCGAGGCGTGTTGGAACGCGTGCGCAGGCCGACCTTCACCAGCACGATGGCGTTGCGCAACGCTCCATTTTTGGTGATGACTGGCAAAAGAAGCTTGGCCATGGAGTAGAGCGGGAGGGTGAAGGAAAAGGTGCTGCCATGGCCGAGTTCGCTTGCAACCCAGATACGGCCGCCGTGGAGCGCGACCAATTCCTTGGCAATAAATAATCCGAGACCGAGGCCTTTGCGGCTGCAATCGATGGAATTCGGATCCTGATACATGCGTTCGAAGATCAAGGCTTTGGCTTCTGGGTCGACGCCGCAGCCAGTATCGGCCACCGAGACATAAACGAAGTCCGGGTCAGTGGGCGATAGTGAGGCTTGCACCGTCACGGCTCCTTCTGACGGCGTGAATTTAATGGCATTGTCGATGAGATTGATCAGCACTTCGAGAATGCGATCGGGGTCTCCGATTACGAACGGGATGGGTGCGTCCGGCCCAATCTCAAGCCTGACGCGCTTTTCCTGAGCGATCGACTGCATCATGGAAGCAGCGAGCCGCGTGAGATCGCCAATCGAGACGCAGTGTGGCTCGATGCGAATTTTCCCCGCCTCGGCTCGGCTGGCCTCGAGCAAATCCTGAACCATGGCGCCGAGCTGATTCACGCTTCGCAGGATGGTTCGCAGATGGTCGCGCTGCTCGGCGCTGATCTCGCCCGCCAGGCCATCGACCAGGATGCTTGCATATTGATGAATGCAAGTCAGCGGCGTGCGCAGTTCGTGAGAAACATGGGATAGAAACTGATTCTTGAATTCCAATTGCTGTTTGCGGCTCAT
The DNA here is from genome assembly GCA_963822025.1 of uncultured Acidobacteriaceae bacterium. Lineage (GTDB taxonomy): Bacteria > Acidobacteriota > Terriglobia > Terriglobales > Acidobacteriaceae > Acidiflorens. Next base: position 1,504,495 of record CAWGFW010000008.1, read on the forward strand.
GTCGAGAGAACGGAGCAGAGCCTGGCGTTCGATGGCGTAACGCATAGCGCGATCAAGAGCGCTGCTGGTGATTGCGCCTTTCACCAGATAGTCCTGTACGCCCTGATGCAACGCCTTCATCGCCAAACCCTCATCGTCCTGGCCGGAAAGAATGACGATGGGCACATTCGGCGCGGTCGCCAATACTTTGCGGAAGGTCTCGGCACCGTGACTGTCAGGGAGATTTAGATCCAATAACACGACTGACGGCGCATCTTTGGAGAGAGCCGCCAGGCCGTCCGACAACTTTGCCGCGTGATTCACATCTACCGCCGAATTGCCCTCCTCAAGACGAAGGCGCACCAGATCGGCATCCCCGGGATTGTCTTCAATCAGTAAGACGCGGGTCAGTTGCTCGCTCATTATTATTGTTTCTCCCTTGTCTCTCCCAGCGCTCTTACGTCAGCCTGGCAAGCGGCCAAGAATTTGTCAGCGACGGCGCCATGCAATCCCTCCAACTTGTTTGCCTGTGGACAAGCACTCTGGATGCGAGACGATACCGCGGCCGTTTAAATCGCCTGCATTGGCCATCGGCCACTTTTCGCGCAACCTTCAGTGCAAATCGGTGTTTAAGTAGGCAGACGACCAGTCGTCTGCCGATTCGGTTTGCATTCGGCGCCGTCCTTTGGGTCATGTACTGCAGAGAGCAGACAAAGTGCGGCAAACGGAAAGCGAAAACGGAAATTGCAGCCTAAGTTGCTTGGATGGCATCTCAATGATTAGGTAGAAGCCTCATGTGACGAAGCTGCAGAGGAGCTTCAAAGAGATGAACACTTTTGAGAATAACGCAGGGAGTGACGCAGAATTTTCATGGCGCGGATTAGGCAAGCAAACCTTAGCTTGCGTTTTGTCATTGGCGCTGCTGATGGCGGCCGGCCCAGCGAGTCTGTTGGCGCAGGACTCGCCACAGGACCAGGATGCGCAAGCCGCACCGCCGCCCGATAATCAAGCTCCGCCCCAGGGCGCTCAGGCTCCGGCCTATGCGCAACAAACGCCCGAGCAATTGCAACGGTTAGTGGCTCCGATCGCGCTCTATCCGGATTCACTGGTGGCGCAGGTTCTGGCGGCATCCACATTTCCCGACGAAGTCGTCGAGGCCGACCGCTGGGTGCAGGCGCATCCTGATTTGAAGGGTCAGGCCTTGGGCGATGCCGTCAATCAACAACCGTGGGACCCGAGCGTAAAGGCGCTGACAGCATTTCCGTCGGTGCTGGGTAACATGGATAAGAACCTCTCGTGGACCTCGACCCTCGGCGACGCTTACTACAACCAGCAGCAGGATGTGATGGATGCAGTGCAGGTAATGCGCCGCAAAGCGCATGATGCTGGCGCACTTAAAACCACGCAGCAGGAAGTGGTTAGGAACGATGGTTCGGATATCGACATCGAGCCCGCGGATCCCAATGTGGTTTATGTTCCTGCCTATAATCCCTGGGAGGTTTACGGCTATCCCATCGCGGCTTGGCCGGGCTGGTATCCCTACCCCGGAATCTGGTTCGGCGGCCCGTATCTTTCCTTTGGACTCGGCTTCGGGATCGGCTGGTTTGGCGGCTTCGGCTGGGGCTGGGGCCACTGGGGGTTCAACTGGCATGGCGGTTATGCCATGTATAACGGCGGCCGGTATTTCTCCCATAGCCGGACGTTTTACAACCGCAACAATTTCTACCGCGGCGGACCTGGACGCGGTGGAGCGTTCCGAGCTGGAGTGGGAGCGCGGCCGTTCGAAGGCAACCGTCAGGCAGCTCGCGGATACGCCGCACCTCGAGGACAGAGTGGCGTTCGCTCTGGAGCCTTCAGCGGCTACGATCATGGCGGAGAGTCGCGGAGCTACGCATCCCGCGGACGAGCCAGTGTCGGAGCCTCTCATGCCGCGCCTCGTGGCGGCGGATCTCGCGGCGGCGGTGGTGGACACGGCGGTCGCCACTAAGCTTGAGTTAGAAATGATCCAACTCAGACAAATCGAACCTATTAGCGAACTCTCGGTCGACGACCACCGATCGGGAGTTCGCTCATTTCCTACAGCTTGAAAAGTGTGACACGGAGATCAGCCATATGCAGCAAACGAAATTGAACTCTGACGGATTTCATTGGGCCAATCTTCCTAAATTAGCGGCGGCAGCGATTATTCTTGCGGCGTCGTTTTCCGCCAGCGCGGTAGCGCAGCAAGCCGGGCAGAAAACATTTTCTTCGGCGCAAGAAGCGGCCCAGGCGCTTGCTAGCGCCGCGCAGAATAATGACGACAAGGCGATGCTCGCGATTCTCGGACCGTCCGGGAAGACGTTAGTCTCTTCCGGCGACGAAACCGAGGACGCCGACAGCCGCGCTAATTTTGCCAAGCGGTATCAGGAGATGCATCGCTTGGTGAGGGAGCCGGATGGCACCACAGTCCTCTATATTGGCGCGCATAATTGGCCGTCGCCAATTCCGCTGATGCACAAGGGCAACACGTGGTATTTCGATACCGAAGCGGGCAAGAAAGAGATCTTGTATCGACGCATTGGGCGAAATGAACTGTCGGCGATCCGCATTTGCGAGGAACTGGTATCGGCGCAAAAAGACTATGCCGGGCAGCACGGCGGCGAGTTCGCGAAGAAAATCTTCAGCGATGAAGGCAAGCAGGATGGCCTGTATTGGAAGGCTGCCAACGGCGAACCGCAAAGTCCGATTGGCCCGCTGGTAGCAGATGCAGTCGCGACGGGGTATGCCAAGAGCCAGAACGGCGAGCCCACGCCTTATCGCGGATACTACTTCCACGTTCTAACCGGGGAAGAGAAAAGCGGTTTCGCTTTCATAGCATATCCGGCTGAATACCGATCCTCGGGCGTGATGACCTTCATCGTGAACCAGGATGGAGTCGTCTACGAGAAGGATCTCGGACGGAAGACCGAAACTGCGGCCGACTCAATGAGAAAATATAGCACTGCCGGCTGGCGCAAGGCGGAAGAGGGACAGACGCAGGAGACGGCTGAGGGCGGCGCTCCGGCGACAAAGTAGTTACTTCTCGTGGTTATTTCTGGCCTAGCGACGCGGCCTGCGCTTCCGCGCGTTTGGCATCTTGCTCGCGGCCGAGTCCGTGATAGGCTCGCGCCAGCAGGCGGAGAGCGGCTGCATTTCGCGAGTCCGACTTGGTGAGCGCTTCGAGGTCGGGCAGCGCTCCGGCAAAATTGGACTGATCGATTTGCGCCTCCGCCAATCCCAGGCGGCCGTCAGTGTTGTCTGAATCCACCAGCAGCGCCGCTTCGAACTGGTCGGCAGCGTTCTTCGTGTCTTTTAATTGCAGGTAAACGTGGCCGAGCAAGAGCCGCGCCGGCATTTGGCCGGGCGCTAGCTTCAGGCTCGCTTCTAGGGCATCGCGCGCTCCCGCAAAATCACCGGACTTCTCCATCGCCTCGCCCGCTTCGTACGCAGCGTTCGGATCGTCGGGACGCAACTCTGATGCTCGCTTCAAGTGCGCGGCGGCCTTTGTGTAATCTCCGGCGGCTAATTCAATCTCGCCGAGTTGCATGACCGCGTTCGCCGAAGTGGGATCGAGCTGCGCCGCTTTCTCCAGAAACTGCCGCGCATCGTTCGATCGATTGTCATCGCTCGCGAGCATGGCATTGTGGAGCAGGTTCTGCACTTCAATCTTGTCTTTCGGATCAGGCAGCTTTTCTGACTTCGCGAAATTGTTTGGCGTGGGAAGCTTCGCCTCCCACTTCGCCATTTCTGCCTGCAATCTTTGCAGGTTGACGCCATCAGCGGCGTAGAGATTTTTTGTCTCTTTCGGATCGGCCTGCAAATCGTAAAGTTCGGGCCGCGGAGCTTCGATCAGCTTGGCGTTTTCGGTGCGCAGCGCGCGCAGCGGCGCCCATCCCCACCGCAGCGGATAATCGGTCTCTCCGAATAGTTCGCGGTTTTCCTCTGACTTTTTTTCACCCGAATTTTTGTCGAGCAAAGGAAACAACGACTCGCCATTCAGCTCTGGCGGTGCCGCGATGCCGGTGGCGGCAAGAATGGTCGGCAGAATATCGGTGGTGCGTACTTGCGCGTCGATCACCACGCCGCGATACGCAGGGCCCGCACCGCTGTGCGGCGTCTTCAAGAGCAGCGGAATGTGCAGCGTCGCGTCGTAGAGAAAGAGGCCGTGAGTTTCTTCTCCGTGCTCGCCCAGTCCTTCGCCATGATCGCCGGAGACGATGATGATGGCGTTGTCGTAAACCCCAGCTTTTTTCAGGTAAGCGATCCAGTTCGCTACAGCGGAATCGGCGTAGGCGATCTCGCCGTCGTAGAGGTGATCTTTATATTTTTCAGAGAACGGCGGAGGCGGCTCATAAGGATCATGCGGATCGAACAGGTGCACCCACACAAAGTGAGGTCCGGTGCGATGCTGATCGAACCAGGCTTCGGCGTGCTGAACGACCTCCATCCCGCGGCGCTCGACGCGATCCCAACGCTCTTTATTTTTTAGGTCGGGATTCTTGGCGTCGGTAGTTTTGCCATCAGCAGCGGCGGCATCAGCTTTGGGAAAATTGTCGTAGAAATCGAAGCCGCGATCGAGGCCGGGGGCGAGCGCGTTGCTGTCGAGAATCACCGCTCCGATGAAGGCGGCAGTCTGGTAGCCACGCTTCTTCAGCAATTCGGCTGCGGTGACGTGCTGCGGCGAAAGCGGGACGCCAAAATCAGTGACGCCATGCACGCTCGGCAAAAGCCCCGTCATGATCGAGATGTGCGAAGTGTTAGTGATCGGGCTGTGGGTGAAAGCCTCAGAGAAGCGAACGCCGTCGGCAGCAAGCGCATCGAGGGCGGGCGTTTCAACCTGCTTGTATCCGTAGCAACCGACGTGGTCGGCCCGCAGGGTGTCGATGGTGATGAGGTACACGTCGGGCGGATTCTTGTCGGCGGCGGGCTTGTCTGCGGAAAGCTGCGCGGACGCGGGCGCTCCGAGCAGGAGGATGCCGGAGAGGATGATTGCGGAAAAACGAGCCAGCAGGATCACTGGGGATCAGCGTATCACAGTGGGTTGGCGAGTTGAGCTGTGTGGTGATCGCCGGCGGAGACAGGAGAAGACCTATCTCCGCCGGCAAAATCCTAGAAAGTCAGCCGACCGGCGAGCTGCACGATGCGCTGGGTTTGGAGCGGAGGATTCACGATGCCCGACCCAAACGTTGTGGTCGTAATTTCGCCGAAAGTCTGATCAAAAAGGTTTGTGTCGGGATTCGCGAATTCGCCGTGGTTGAATACGTTGAAGGCATCCATCCGGATTTCGGCACTCACACGTTCGGTAATCGCGGTCATTTTGGACAGAGTCATATCAAGATTGGTACGACCAGGGCCGCGGAAGAAGTCTCGTCCAGTGGTGCCGTACATGTCGCTTGGATTATAACTGGGGCTAATCGGCGCGAATGCCGCAGGGTTGAAATAAAAATTGCCGTTTTTTCTCGGATTCAGGATCGTAATTTTGCTAAATCCGGGCGCGAAGTCGGCGAGCGCCAGATAGCCGTCGCCAGCACCCGAAGGGCCCGGATCCGACGGACTTGCCGGCAGACCTGAACTGATGCTGAGCGGGAAACCCGTCCGCCAGCTCAAGATTGGATAGAGGCTCCATCCTTTTACCAGGCGCTTTGGTGCTGACCCGAAAGCGCGGTCGAAGGGCAAATCCCAGCCTCCGCTGAAGGTGATGCGTTCCTTAATATCGAAGTCGGACGAGCCGTAGAATTGATTTGGAAAATAAAACGGCACCTGCGAATCGCGATTGCGGAATCCGGATGAGTTATCGAGACTGTGGCCATACGTAAAGCCAAGGGTGAAGTACGTATTGCCCAAGAAGCGGTTCACACTGTTCTGTTTCGTCAAGGACGCTTCGAAGCTATTGAAATTGGCGAAGCTGAGATTCGAGAACTCGTCCGCGCTTGAGAAAGGACATGCGGCGAGACCGTTTGGATCGCTTGCGGTTCCGTCGTTGGAGGCGCAGTAACCGCTTAGAGTAGCGTTCTGGTTCTGATTCAGAACTCGAGTTGGGTTAGAACCGGTCACTGTGCTCAATATGAACGGGTTTATATCTTCGAGTGTTGTAAGGCCCTTGGAGCTGCTGCCAACGTAGCTAACCTCCGCGATCAGATTATTCGCCAATTGATGCTGCACGCTCAAGTTGTACTGGTAGGTGTAGGGCGTGTGGAGGTGCGGGTTCACGAAGTAGATGCCGCCGCCACCAAACGGGAGAAATGGGGAATTGTCCGTGGTATTGAACGCGGTAGCGGGATTGGGTGGCTGGGACGGAAATGGGTTGGCTGGCAAAGGCGTAGTGGAATTGGCCCACGGCGCGCTGTAGAAGGGCATGCCCGACGACGTATAGGGTGTATTGCCCCCGGACGTCGGGCAAGCTCCACCGGACCCTGTCGAAATACAGGGAAAGGTGACGTAGGGCTCGCTGTAAAACGGCGGCGCGCCGTTGAATTGCAAATTGTCTTCGCCTTTCAGGACATCGTAAAAGAGACCAATGCCGCCGCGAATGCTGGTCCTGCTGTTCGTCCCGGGGCTGTAGGCGAAACCGAACCGCGGCGCGAAGTTATCCTTGTCGGGGAAATTGGCTCCACGAGGGGCTCCCGGATCTCCCGGGAAAACGAGACCGAGCGGAGCATCAGGGAATCTTGTTGATTGATCACCGGGAATGATGGAAAAAGTTCTTCCCTGAGTGTCAATCTTGGGAGTGCTGTACTCATAACGAAGGCCGAGCGTCAACGTCAGGTTGGGCCTTGCCCGCCACTCGTCCTGCCCGAACACATAGGTGTTCTTGCTTCGGAAGTTGCTGACCGCATTTGGACCCTCAAACAGGTCATTTGGGGCCCCGACTAGAAAGTCGGCAAGGCTGTTGCCTGTGCCATCGCCTTCCGATGCATATCCGTAGTATGCGAAGTTGCTGTCGGTGAAAAATGCGTAGATCGTATTTTGCTGATAGGCGGAAAATCCCGCGCCGAACTTCCAGGTGCTGTTCCCCCTGACCCACGTAAAGGTATCCGTGACGCCAAAGGTATTGCCAATCTCGGTTGCCGGACCGGACTGATCTTGGCCGAAATAGAGGCCATTGTCAAAAGACATGAGAGGAGGACCGTTGGAACCGCCAGGGTCGGACAATATCCCGAAGCCTGAAGGATCGCCCGATCCTCCGTTGGAAAGACCAGGCAGGCTGGAGACCGGTTTATCACTCAAGGTGTTATGCCGCTGCGCCGTCCCGCGCAGCTCGTTGAGCATTGAGGGCGAGAAAGTCCGCGTGTAAGCCAGATTGAGGAAGTAGTTGTTGATGGTAAAGGTCGATGGAAAGCCGGGGACGTTGCCTGAGTAGCCAGATCGTCCGAAGGGCTCATCGATGTTGCGCCTGATACCGCCGACGGTTCCGGTCAGCTTGTCCTTCGAGTCGACGTTGAAATCGATTTTGATGTCGACCTCATTGTTGTTGTCGGTGCTTCCGCCTGCGGGGAAAATCTCTCCGCTGGCATTCGACGGAATCACTCCAGTCGCAATGTACGCTTGTGCCGCAGGGTCAAACTTTGTAGGGTCGATAATTCCCTGGGCCTGGAGAGCCGGATTGGACTGGAAATACGTGTTTGTCCCGAGAAACGCGGCAACATTGGGGTCAACGCACCCGGATGTACTCATGCATTGTAGCAAGGGCTCTGGGTTACCAAAACTGTCGAACGGTATGGCGTTATAAGGTAGCGCGTGCGAAAAATCGCCATTCAGCTCGGGCGTGGTGAAGATCTGTTGTTCCTGCAAAACCTGAGTCTCTATCTGGCGCTGCCCCTGATACGAGGTGAAGAAGAACAACCGATTCTTGACGAGCGGACCACCAAACGTTCCACCAAACTGATTGCGTTTTAGATTATTTCTGGGCAATGCGGGATCTTGATCTTTATTGAAATAAGCATTCGCATCGAAGTCAGTGTTGCGCACGAAATCGAAGGCGCTGCCGTGGAATGCGTTCGAGCCCGACTTGGTTACAACGCTGATGATGCCCGCGCCGTTGCGGCCATATTCCGCCCCGTAGTTGCTGGTCAGGATGCGAAACTCGGCGATCGAGTCGGGATTGGGGTTGAGGACGACGCCATTGCCCAACAGTTCGTTGTTCAGACCGCCATCCAGCAAGTACGTCACGGAATCCGTACGCCCGCCGCCGATGTTGAATCCTTGTGTGGTGCTGCCGTCATCCGGATTGTCCTCGGTGACTCCGGGTTGCAATAGCGCGAGGCTTAGCACGTTGCGTCCGTTCAAAGGCATGTCGACAATAGGACGGCTGGTCACCGACTCGCCTAGTGTCGGATTGACCGTCTCCACGCCTGCAGTCTGCGATTCGACGAGGACCTGTTCGCTCGCGGCGCCTACCTCAAGCTTCATGTCGACACGAAACGACTGGTTGATCTCTAGCGGAGTGGTTACCACTTCAAGCGCGCGGAAGCCGGTCTGGCGGGCGACCACTTTATAGGTGCCGATCGGCAGGTTCAGGACCTGATAGAAGCCGCCTTTGTCCGAGGTGGTGCTGGTCGAGACGTTGGTCGCCGTGTTGGTGACGGTGATCTTGACGCCGGGTACGACCGCCCCTTGCTGGTCGGTAACGATGCCTACGATTTTGGCGGTCGCTTGTTGCGCGGTTGCTTCGGTCGCGAACAATGTCGCTGACACCATTGCTAACAAGAGGGTCACACACAGAGACGCCGCTGCTGCCAGCACATTCGCTACTGATCTGCCTGAACGGGATCGCATTGGGGAAGAGCCTTTCTATTCATGATGAGTACCGATTTTGGTGTGGCTTGGCTTTGCTATCCACCAGCCGAAAACATATTTCGAGGATGCAGGGCAATAGCCTGCTGCAGAGTTGCCGCATTTTGAGCTTCGACCTGCACTGCTGTCAATCTTTGTCTTGTCACTTTATGTAAATTGTGGCACCTGGGGCACCAAACCTGATTTCATGATTTCAAAGAGTTACGGGCGCCGAGAAGGTCTTAGATATGAATAACTGGATGGCGACGACGCGTATCTACCAAATAATGTAGAACGAGTTCCTTTTTTACTGAGCTATCAATCACTTCTTCCTGCAATGTTCTCAGCTGCAATCGTCGCTGCTATGATTCCAGCGATGCGTTGGTTAGCGAACATCTGCCGTCTGGCTTCCTTCACGGCGCTATCGTTGATTGGTTTCATCACCCCGCTGCGGGCCGCTCAAGAGGCCAAGTTCAGCCCACTGCCGGTGCCACTGTCGAACAACGCGGTTGCTATTTCTCACGATTTCGGCGATTCGCGGATTTTCTCATTCATGGGCATCGGGCCGAAGAAAACCTGGGATGCGGTGACCGGCAGCGCCTACGAGTTGAACCCGGAGACGGGGAAGTGGAAAGAGCTGCGGCCGGTTCCTGGCGTGGCCGGACGGCTAGGCGCGTCGGCCGTGGCCCTGCACGAGCAAGTTTTTATTTTTGGGGGCTACGTCATTGACGGGCAGGGCGGAGAGACGACTGTGCCGGACCTGAACGTTTTTGTGCCCGGCGAGAATCGCTATTATCGCGGGAAGGATATCCCAGTACCGGTGGCGGATGCGGTGGTCGGAGTGTATCGCGACCGCTACATCTTTCTGATTGGTGGGCGTTCGACGGCGGAGTTGGGCGCGGTTCCCAACGTCCAGATTTACGACACGGACAAAGATACGTGGATGCAGGGTACGCCGTTTCCTGGGATGCCGGTGTTCGGTCATGCGGGCGCAATCGTCGGCGACACGATTGTTTTTGTCGATGGCGCGCGCAAGAATACAGGTGGGGCGAATCCGAAGTATGTTGCGTCGAGCGACTGCTGGATGGGAAAGCTCCAGAGTTCGAAGAAAGGCGACATCACGAAAATCGAGTGGTCGCAGATTGTGGCGCATCCGGGGAGCGCGCGCTTTCGCATAGCGGCGGGTGCGGGAGCGGCGGATCGAAGAGGCGGGAAAATTTATTTTTCCGGCGGCAGCGACACTCCATATGACTACAACGGTGTTGGCTATAACGGGCGGCCGGCGGAACCTTCGGCGCTGACTTTCGCCTATGACGTTTACAGCCAGCGATGGGAGACGGTGAACGAAGACGTGTCCGAACCCACGATGGATCATCGCGGACTGCTGGTGATGGGGCATAGTCTGGTCGTCGTCGGAGGCATGAGATTTAGCCAGCAGGTGACGGGCAACGTGACCGTGATCAACGTCGGCGGCCACCGCTAAAATGTTAAATGTTGAAGGGCGTCTGCGCCAGATCATCACCCGGGCAGGTGATGGCAATCACGGCGCAGTTTCAGCTCGAGGTCTCCAATGGTTACTAGCCGCAATTCTGCGGCGTCCTTTGTTGTTTGACAACTCGTCTGGAGTACTAAAATAAAATACGGAGGCAAGCCTATGAGTCATGTCATGGAACCGCCCAAGCGCAGTGGAGCGGCGGATTACATCGATCAAATTCTCAACCTTGTTAAAGCCAAAAACCCAGCCGAACCGGAATTCCACCAGGCCGTTCTGGAAGTGTTCGAATCCTTGAGGCCCGTGTTGGAGCGCCACCCTGAGTATCAAGAAGCCAGGATTCTGGAACGTATCACGGAACCGGAACGCGTTCTGATGTTCCGCGTGCCGTGGTTTGACGACCGCGGGAAAGTGCAAGTCAATCGCGGATTCCGCATCGAGATGAACAGCGCCATCGGGCCTTATAAAGGCGGACTGCGTTTCCATCCTTCGGTGAATCTCGGCATTTTGAAATTCCTGGCGTTCGAACAAGTGTTTAAGAATTCGCTCACCACGCTGCCCATGGGCGGCGGAAAAGGCGGAAGTGATTTTGATCCGAAGGGGAAGAGCGACAATGAAGTGATGCGCTTCTGCCAGAGCTTTATGACCGAATTGCAGCGGCACATCGGGCCAGACACGGACGTTCCTGCCGGCGACATCGGAGTGGGCGGACGCGAGATCGGCTATATGTTCGGGCAATACAAGCGGCTGCGGAATGAATTCACCGGCGTTCTCACCGGCAAGGGATTGTCGTGGGGCGGTTCGCTGATTCGTCCCGAGGCGACTGGCTACGGTTGCGTCTATTTTGCGCAGGAGATGCTAAAGACTCGTCGGGACAAGCTGGAAGGCAAGGTTTGTCTGGTTTCGGGCAGCGGCAACGTCTCGCAATATACAGTTGAGAAGCTGCTCGATCTGGGTGCGAAGCCGGTTACGTTATCCGACTCTGACGGCGCTATCTACGACGCCGATGGCATCGACCGCGAGAAGCTCGCCTTTGTCATGGAGCTGAAGAATAATCGTCGCGGCCGCATTCAGGAATACACCGACGAATTCAAGAGCGCCGTCTACAACGCCACCGACAAGAAGCTCGATCACAACTGGCTGTGGAATATCAAAGCCGATTGCGCCTTCCCGAGCGCCACACAGAACGAGATCAACGCAAAAGATGCGGCGAATCTCATCAAGAATGGCGTGAAACTGGTCAGCGAGGGAGCGAACATGCCGAGCACTCTCGAAGCGACGAGGATGTTCCTCGACGCCAAAGTGCTCTATGGACCAGCCAAAGCGGCGAATGCCGGCGGCGTGGCGACCTCCGGCTTGGAAATGGCGCAGAACAGCGCGCGCATTTCGTGGACGCGGGAAGAAGTCGACGATCGTTTGCACAAGATCATGATCGCCATCCATAAGAATTGCTTCGAAACGGCCGAGAAGTATGGCACTCCGGGCAATTTGGTGAACGGCGCCAACATCGGGGGATTTCTCAAGGTCGCAAACTCGATGCTGGATCAGGGGCTGGTGTAGTTCGAACGTGTGCTATTAGAAAGTGATGGCGGAACATGCGGGAGGGAGGAATCCTTCCCGCATTTTTTGGTGGGCTAGCGCTTGCAATACGCAAATTCAAGGAAAGTGGAATAAAGTAGTAAATCGGAGATCGGCGTGCGGAAGCGAGTCAAAATAACGAGCAAAGCCCGGATCACCGTACCGGTCGAAATCCGCCGACTCTTGGGCGTTCGTGGGGGGAGACCGGCTGCTTTTCGAGAGTGATAGCACGGAGTACATATCCGTCCGGCCTGTTCGCATCGAAAACGCTTCGCCAAGTACGCGGGCATCGGGATGCCCGGATCCCGTTGAGCAAAAGGGTATCAATCGATGGCTGCGGGAGATTCGTGGCCACCTTGACTGATGGATCATCGGTGTCGACCGGGGCACCGCGCGAATGAGCTTACGCTAGGGTCGTACAACAAAACTCCAAGAGGAAAAGTGATGAGAATGGATTCGAATAGCTTGTCGAGATGCACCCGGTTCGTAACGGGATTAATCGCCGCTTGCCTCACCTTAACCCCATCGTTGCACGCCGACGAGGGAATGTGGACCTTCAACAATTTCCCGTCGAAGACAGTAGCGGCGAAATACGGCTTCACGCCTTCGCAATCGTGGCTCGATCATGTCCGCCTGTCTTCGCTGCGGATCGCCGGCGGCTGCTCGGCATCGTTCATCTCGGTGCAGGGCCTGGTGATGACGAATCACCACTGCGTGGTCGATTGCGTGGAGCAGATTTCGACACCGAAGCAAAACTTTGTCGAAACTGGTTTCGCCGCAAAAACCGTCGCCGAGGAGCGGAAATGCCCCGACTTCGAGCTCGATCAGCTGGTCGAGATTCGCGACGTGACCAACGAAGTCCAGGGCGCGCTCGCCGGCAAGACGGGAGATGACGCGAACAAGGCGCTCCACGCCAAGCAGGCTGAACTACAGCAGAGTTGCGGCTCAGACGCGAGCGTGCGCTGCGACGTGGTGTCTCTATATCACGGCGGAATCTACGATCTTTATCGCTACAAACGCTACACCGACGTGCGCCTGGTGTTTGCCCCGGAGTTCACGGTTGCGCAGTTCGGCGGCGATCCCGACAATTTTAATTTTCCGCGCTTCGACTTTGACATAGGCCTCGTGCGCGCCTATGAAGGCGACAAGCCTGTCATTAGCCACGATTATCTGCGCTGGAGCCGAAACGGTTCCAAGGATGGCGATCTTGTGTTTGTATCCGGCAACCCGGGCGGCACCAGCCGCGAACTCACGATTTCGCAATTGGAGTTCGACCGCGACACCGCGTTTCCGTCCGACATTCCAGAGACCGCCGAGTATCGCGGGGAACTGGAAGAATTCGTAACTCGCGGCCCAGAGCAAACGCGGGAAGCCCACGAGCCGCTGTTCTTCGTCGAAAACGACTTCAAGGCCGAGTTTGGAAGGCAGGGGGCCCTGCTCGACCCGCAATTCTTCGGCGGCAAGCAACAGGAGGAACAACGCCTGCGCGCCGCGGTTGCGGCAGATCCAGAGCTCGCCGCCGATGCATCGGCATGGGACGTCATTGCGCAGATTCAGCGCGTGCGCGCGCAACTGTTTACGCACCATGTGGATGGTATCTTCAATTATTTTTCCGATCCGCTTCGTTACGCGATCACACTGGTGCGCGCCGCCGAAGAGCGCGCCAAGCCCAACACAGAGCGGTTGCCGGAATACACCGATCAGTCGCTCGTCCACGTGCAGCAGGCGCTGTCGGCGCCCGTTCCCGTCTACAAAGATCTGGAAGAACTTAACCTGACACTCATGTTCACGCAATTGCAACGAGACATGGGCGCCGACGATCCCTTCGTGCGCAAGATGCTGGGCAAGGAATCTCCCGCGCAACTGGCGCACAGGCTGATAGCGGGCACGCATCTCGACGATGCAAACGTGCGCGAGAGTTTGTACAACGGCGGTCAGAGTGCGATCGCGGCATCGACCGATCCGCTGATCCGGTTTGCAGCGGCCATCGACGACGATCTTCTCGCCTTGCGCAAGGATTATGAGGCGCGAGTGGATGCGCCAACGCGCGCGGCGGCGGAAAAGATTGCCAAGGCGCGTTTCGCGGTTTATGGCACCAGCGTCGATCCCGACGCGACATTTACCGCGCGGCTCAGTTATGGAAGCGTGAAGGGCTTCGAAGATGCCGAGGGAAAATTCGTCCAGCCCTATACAACGATTGAAGGACTGTTTCATCGAGCGACCGGCGCGGCTCCGTTCGTACTGCCCGAGAGTTGGCTCAAGGCCAAATCGACGATAAATCTGTCAACTCCTATGAATCTCTGTACGACGAATGACATCATCGGTGGCAACTCAGGCAGTCCCTTGATCGACCGTGATGCCAATGTGGTTGGATTGATCTTTGACGGGAATATTTTTTCGCTGGGCGGCGACTACGGCTACGATGCGGCGAAGAATCGCGCAGTAGCCGTTGACAGCCGCGCGCTTCTCGAAGGCCTCAGGAAGGTCTATCACCTGGATCATGTTGTCGATGAGATCGAGGCGGGACGGCAGTAGGGCGGCGCACAGATCTCAGTCGAACCCCCTACTCCTTGTTGCTTCGCCGCCACATGGGCAGCGTCGGGTTCCAGGTATGCACTTCTTTTTCAAAGTTCCGCGTGTCACTCGCTTCGGCGTTTGCTCCGTCGCTTGATTGCGGAATCTCCGCACTCTTCGCATCGACAATTCTTGCCGGCTGTTCCGTCATGATGGAATCAAACCTTCCCTTACCACGATAAGTGTCTACTTTGCCGTGATTAAACGCTTAAAAGCGAAAGCCTACAGTGATATGCGCCACAGGCAGAGGTGAGTTGCGTCACATCGGCGTGCACGCGTACTGAATGCTGACAGCTGTTTACCTCGCGCGCGCCAACACCAGCGTCACGTCGTCGGGCTGTTCATTGTCGCCGATCCAGTCGGCCACGGCACCGGTGACTATTTCGGTGATGCGCGCGAGCGGCAGATGGCGATTTTCGCGCACTAGCTGGATCAATCGCCCCTCGCCGTATTCGCCATAATCATTTTCCGGTTCGGTCACTCCGTCGGTGTAGGCGACGAGCAGATCGCCGGGGCGAAGTTGTACGGTCGCTTCCGGAAAGCTCAAATTGTCGAACAAGCCGACCACAGTTCCGCCGCAGGTCAGTAAGTGCGACGAGCCATCTTCGCCAATCAGGATCGGCGGCAGGTGACCGCCATTCGCGTAGGTGAGGCTTCGTGTCGCTCCGTCAAAGATCGCCAGAAATAGAGTCGCGTATTTTGCCTCGGGAGTGCCTTCGTAAAGTTGATGATTGAGGAGCGCGAGCAGCCTCGCCGGCGACACTTCAGTCGCTTGCAATTCAGAATCGAGCAGCAGGCTCGAACCGCCCGTCGACACTCCCACCGCAACCGGTTCGCGCGGCATGAGTTCGCGAAGCACCGGAAGGTCTTCGATGCTATAGGCGCGCACTGCTGAATAAATCGTCGCCATGAGCAGCGCCGCCGAAATTCCTTTGCCGCTGATGTCGCCAACCGCCAGCATCAAGCGATCGGAATTGAGGGCGAGAAAATCGTAGTAGTCTCCGCTCACCGTGCGCGCCGGGCGGCAGAATCCGTGAACTTCGAGCGTGTCAAGTTGCGTGATTAACTTCGGATAGAGCTGCGCCTGCACCTCCTGAGCAATTGCCAATTCGCCTTCCAGTCGCTGCTTCTCCTTCTGCTCCTGCACCAACTTCTCGATGGAGGTGGTCATCGAGTTGAAAGAGTTCGCGAGAGTTGCCAGTTGGTCGCTCGACTGCACCGTGATGCGATGGCTGAAATCGGCGCGATTGATGTGCTTGGTTGCTTCGTAAAGTTGGGCGACGGCCGAAGTGATGCTGCGCGTCAGCTTCGTCCCAACGAAAAGTGCGAACAGTTCGATGAGTGCGAATACGATCGCAATCGACAACAGAATGTATTCGACGCCGCGGGCGTAATCTCCCAGCGCCGCGAAAAGCCTCGCGTAGAGGACGGATGGCCGCGTCTCGACCTCCGCCAGCGCGCCCGCACGCTGGCGTTCGCCGGTCGCCCAGTCGACTACTTGAAGCGGAATGGGGAAAGTGATTTCGTGATCGAAGGTGCCGCTCGCCGGCGGAATCACTCCAGCGGAAAAAGTTTGCTCGCGCGGAGCGCCATTTTCGAAGGCGAGGAATGGCTTGGACTCAACCTCGCCAGACGCCGCGGCCGAACTCGACGCTGAGCTGGCCGCTCCGTAGACCGCGATGCGGCCAAGGTCGCCGGCGATCATCTCCACAAAATTCTTGTCAAGCGGTTCGCTCAAGAGCACGCGCAAAGTCGAAGTTGAAGTTGAAGAGGAAGTCGAAGGAGACGCCGGCTCCGGCGCGATCACCGTCGCTGTCCGCAGGTAGAGTGTGCCGCGATCGCGCACGATGTCACCGAAGTCGCCGACGATAAATGAAGGGGAAGCAAACGCGGAACCTTTCTCAGGCGCCGAGCAATAAGGCTGCGGCTGACTCCCGTACCATGCGCAGACTTGACGGCGCGACCATTCGGAGCGATGCGGCTTTGTGCGCGCAAGGGTTTCCGCGTCGAGTTTGGCGCCGCTGGCGATCTGTACAGCCAGATGATGCGCGATGGTCCGGTTCGCCGCCTCCATGCTGCGCAGGTGAGTGGCGATGTCAGACGTTACGACAAAGCTGGCGAATTGGCCGGCCAGCAGATAGAGCGTGATCAGCGAAATCATTACCAGCAGCAAAACAGGAATGACTCCGATGAAAACATAGGTCACGATCAAACGATTGCGCAGTCGCCACAAGAGCTGCGAGCGCAACCAGCGAAACGCTGCGATCGCGAGCAACGCAATCGCGAGCGCGCTGAGAAAAATTATCCATCCCGTAAGGCTGCCTGATATCGACGGACTAGCATGCCGGGTCAGGGCCTGCACGACGAATAGAGCCACGTCAAGCGCCAACGCGTAGAGCGCCGCCCAGGCCATCCAACTCTGCGGCCAGAGGCCCCGGTCGCGCAATTTACTCTCGAGTTCCAGAGAGATCAGTCTCATAGCCTCAGTGCCGTTATATCTCTGGATAGATGTCGAAGAACGCTGAGAGACTCGTCTTAAGTTGCTTTTCGATTTCGTCCTTGCTGCCTTCGAGGACGTGCATGGTGACGTGCGCTTCCCGGCCATTTTTCAACGTGATCGTAGCCGCTTTCACTTCCGCGACTTCATCGGCAGGCAGCAGGCGCAGGCCGTAGACCAGTGTAAGGTTTGCCATCTAACGATTGTAAGGCAGAGAGGCGGCCGGGAAGAGGCAGGTCTAGCCGGGCGGCCAGGAGAGCGAGCGTCCCCCGATCAGATGCACGTGCAGATGGAAAACCGACTGCCCGGAGCGCGGCCCCACATTCAACACTGTGCGATAACCGTCTTCAATCGACCTCTGTCGCGCGATGCGGGCGGCAGTCAGATGACAGCGGCCAACCAACTCAGCGTCTTCAGCCGTGGCTTCTTTCAATCCCGCAATGTGCTTTTTCGGAACGATCAGCACGTGTGTCGGACCTTGCGGATTCAAATCTTCAAAAGCAAAGGTGTGGTCGTCTTCGTAAACTTTCTTGGACGGTACTTCGCCTTGAATGATGCGGCAGAATAAACAATCCGCCATGAGTTAGTCTCCTCTCGCCTGGAGTTACGGTCATTCGGCGAGTAACTCAGAGATAACTGCCTATATCTCCGGAAGAACAATAACACTCCAGGTAACAAGGTTTTGTAAAGAACTGTTTTCAGTCGAGGCGCACCAGAAATACCGACCCCTCCGAGGTTTCCGTCTCATGAGCCAGAGCGATGGCGCGCTCGCGGTCGTCATCCAGCACTCGCACCCGCACCCACCAGGCTCCGACAGGACTTACAAACTTCAGCACTTTGGCCGTCTGGTAGCGCTTCTGGAGGTGGTTGGCTAATTCGGCGGCTGCCTTTGAGCCGGCGAAGGAGCCGATCTGAACCGCCCAACGTCCGCCACTATCGAGTGGCGCGGGTGCCTGCATAACCTCCAGACGAACTTTCGCGGTGCCCGGCAAGTAAACATCCAGCGCCTTCGCGGCGGCGAGCGAAAGGTCGACGATGCGCCCCGGCACGAACGGTCCGCGATCGGTGATCCGCACCAGAGCCGAATGATCGGTCTTTAAATTTGTAACTCGCACGATCGAGCCCAAGGGCAGAGTAAGATGAGCCGCCGTCATAGCGTGCATGTTATAAATCTCGCCATTAGATCCACGCCGGTTGTGATAAGGAGCGCCATACCAACTGGCCACGCCAGTTTCTTCGAAGATTGGTCTCGCGTCAGCGGGAAGTTGTATCCTCTCGTCTTCGCCAATATTGCGGTTAGGCGTTTGCGCGGATGGAGGGGCAGTGGGTTGTTCTTGCGGAATTGTCGGAGGCGGCGGAACCTGCGCCTGCTGAGCCTTGTGCCCACAACCGGTCAGCAGGATACTGCCCAGAAGTAAAAGTAAAACCAGACAAGGAAGCGCTGCAGCGGGTGCTCGCCGCGAAATCCGCCATGAAGTCGTTATCCCGTATCTGGAGGCGAGTAAGTTCAAGAATGCTTACGTTGTGTTTCCAGAAAGTCGGCGAACTGCGAAAGCTTTCCTGCCGCGGTTCGCAGCGCTTTCGAAGAATGGCCGCGCACCGCGGGTACGACCTCGTCGTTCAAATAGTTCACCAGGTCCGCCGTCTCTTTTTCCAGCGTCTCGGCGATATTCGCTACCGAGCGGTTGAAGCGCGCGGAAGCCTCTTCCACCTTACGATCGAATTCGGTCATATTCCCCCTTATCCTGCGGGAGAGGCAGGCTGATCAAGCGTCGGCCGCAGGGTCCACGTTAGCTTAAGTATGGAGTCGTTTCCCCACAGGGTCAATGCCAATGAATCATGAAAAAGAATCCTCGCCCACAACTTCGAACCACGGCCTAAATTCTTCCCACTCACGGTACAATTTCGCCATGCCGCGAAGATTCACGCTCATAGCGCTGCTGGTTTATTGGATGTTGGTTTCGGCGTGCACGTTTTATGGCGATCACCCTGCCCGCTCTTTTTCCGAAGCTACCGGCGGTGAGGGTCTGGAACGCGTTTTCTGGAAAGATGTGCAAGCGTCGAATTGGGTCCAGGTGGACCGCTCACTCGCTTCGAATTACGCTAGCGTAACTCCATCGGGCACGCTCGACCGCTCGGCTGCGATGGAGCAGTATCGCACCTGGCAGTTGAAGGACTATGCGATCGGCGATCTGCAGACCGAGTTGAATGGAACCACGATCGTCGTGACCTACACCATTACTCTGCACGGAACTGTGAATGGGCCCGCAGGATCCCAACCGCTGTCCTCCGCGCCGCAGCACATGATGACCGTGTGGCAACAGCAAAAGGCCGGATGGGTGGCCATCGCCCATAGCGTCAGCCAATCAGGATAATAATAATAATAATAATGACTGCGGCTGGGTACATCTCAGAAAGACGCCGGACGACGACGGCATCCGCGGCCAGCGAAAATACTCCAGTTGCGTCCCGGCGCGCGCTGCTGCGCTGGTACGGCGCGCATCGTCGCGATCTTCCGTGGCGTAAAACTCGTGATCCCTATCGCATTTGGCTCAGCGAAATTATGCTGCAGCAGACGCGCGTAGCCGCCGTCCTCGAACACTACAGAATCTTTCTCGAACGCTTTCCTGACATCGAGGCACTTGCTGCTGCGTCCGAGGCCGACGTGCTCGCGGCCTGGAGCGGCCTCGGCTACTATCGGCGTGCCCGCATGCTGCGTCATTGCGCGCAACAAATTGTCGATCAACATGGCGGCTCGTTCCCGCGACGTTCCGAATCATTATTCGCCCTGCCTGGTATTGGGCGCTATACCGCCGCAGCCATCGCCAGCATTGCATTCCGCGAACCCGTGGCTGTGGTCGACGGCAATGTTGAGCGTGTTTTGCAGCGTTTAATCGGCAGCACTCTAACGAGCCGGCAAACCTGGGATCATGCGCAAGCGTTTCTCGCTCCCTCACGGCCCGGAGATTTCAACCAGGCCATGATGGAACTTGGGGCGACAGTATGCCTACCGCATGAACCCCGCTGCCTCGTCTGCCCGCTAAGGCAATGGTGCATGACGCGAGGAGAAGAAGCGCGGCACGCGAAGCCGGCCCTCCGCCAGCAAAAAAAAGAAATCTGGTGCGCTCTGGATTGGCGAGAAGGAGATGGCAATGGCGGCGGCAACGGCAAAGTTCGTTTGGTGAAGCGCCCGCGAAAAGCCTCGCTCATGGCCGGCATGTGGGAACTGCCGCAATCATCCGTGCGGCCGCGTCCCTTGTCAGCCGCCGCCCTGTGGCGCACCTTTCGCCATTCCATCACGGTCACAAACTACACAGTGCACGTGCTGCGGAGTCAGTCATCGCGGCAGCTAGGCTTGCCTGATGATTGGTTCACCACTAAGAGCGAATGGATCGAAGTGGATAGCATTCAGCAACTCCCCATCACCGGGTTAACCCGCAAGATTTTGAAGGCGAGCGGTATGATCTAAATTGGTTGAGGCAATTCTCGATGAGATGGCTCGATCGTTTATTCGGAGGTCAGAAAGACATGACAGCACTGGCGACAGGAGCGAAAGCGCCTGATTTTTCCTTACCCAGCCTCGATGGCAGCACCTTTTCTTTGAAAGACGCACTCCCGCGCGGGCCCGTGGTCGCCGTGTTTTTCAAGATTTCCTGTCCCGTCTGCCAATATACGTTCCCTTTCTTCGAGCGCTTGCGCAAAGCCTATGGCGAGAAGATTGCGATTGTGGGAATCTCTCAAGACGACAAGCCGAACACCGCCGCCTTTTTGAAAGAGTATGGCATCACTTTTCCCGCGCTCCTTGACGATCCCGCGAAGTACGCAGTCTCGAATGCCTACGGCCTGACCAATGTCCCGACGTGGTTCTTTATCGCGCCTGATTCCGAAATCGAAATCTCAAGCGTGGGCTGGGTTAGAGCCGATATGGAAACTCTGAACCGCCGTCTCGCCGATGCCAATCAGACCGGGATCAGGAGATTGTTTCTTCCGAAAGATGACGTGCGCGATTATCGTCCCGGTTGAAGCTCGAAAAACTGATCCCGCGGTCGCGGGTGAAAAAAGTTCGAGATTAGAGCCTCTAAACGCGGAGATTGGTTAACCGTTCCGGTTGCGCACTCAGTGCGTCCGCCTTCCAGAGCTGCGGCTGCAGAGGAAGATCATTTCTTCAGTGCATCTGCCGCAATGTCCGCTTCTTCCACCAGCATTTCTTTTGCCAGGCGACGGTCTGGTTCGACTGGCTTCTGGAGTTGGTATTCGGGCTTGCCTTGTTCCGGCATTAAAAGTGTTAATCTGCCATGGCCCTTCCACGCGCCAGCCTCTTCGTCTACTCGAATGAAATAGTGTTGGCCAGCTGCTGCTTCGATCGTAATGATGGACGATTTGTCGTCGGAGTTTATAGTGTGGGTTCCTGGCGCGACCTTGGCGGTAAACCGGCGTCCGTTGCCGACCCGCGCGACTTTCATGCTGTCCACGGTGATCGTTGGAGAGAGCCCGGACCCTACATATCGGCGCTGACGATATACATGCAGATAGGCGAAACGAGATTCCTGATTGGCCCCTTGATCGGTCGCCGATACTTCTCCCGCAGGGCGTGCCGCCGGAGGCTCCTGTGGCTGTGCTGACAGGCGAACGACGCCGGATAGGAAGAGGGTGGCGAGCAAAAGATGTTTAGTCATGGCAGTTCCGACTCCGATTCCAAACACAAAAAATGAGAATCACGTCCTTATATCTGAAGGGGGACTGCGGGTCAATGACCTATGTACCATGACCGTGTGACGATAGACACTCCTTTCTAGATACTGACCTCCGCCTCCCCGCCCGCCCCGCTGCGCCGCGAAACTTGAGCGGCAAGCGACCAACGGAACAACGCACTTTCCTTTGCTACACCAGCGTAACTTTCGACCCGTCCCGAGGGCGTGCTAGCCTGCTTTGTACCGTATTTTCAGTCATTTTCCTGCAATCTTACGAGAAGAGAGGCGATGCCCAAGCTCCCGATTTTTCGGTTGCGAAGTTCTGAACCGCCCACTCTGCCCGATCTTCAGTACCACGGGATCACGCTCGCGCTGAGCGATTTGCAACTGGGCGTCGACAATCTTCGCTACGATGTTTTTCTCAGCGCGCGCATCACCGCCGACCTAAGCTTTCATCTCGCCCGTTATATCTGCCGCTTTGGCGAGGTGGAAGCGCTCTTCGAAATGGATGTCCCCTCCGCCAGCCAGAACAAATTTATTGCCGCCACTCAGGGCGTTGGCAAACTGCGCCAAGCCGGTCCGGCCGATCTGAAAACACTGCTGGTCTCAATTCACCTGGCGATTTTGAATCACGCCAAGGCCAAGGGCAATCCCTCAATCGATCTGCTTGGCCGCCTCGCTGTACTCAAGTTCATACGCACCGAAGTGCAGGCGCAGTTCGGCAGAATCCTCGAACAATGCCGCATGAAGTTGAAGTCGCTCGAGGGCGTGCGGCAAGTAAAGATGATGCAGACGCAGGAACTGGTCTCTTCGTTCCAGGTGCGCAAGAAAATCATTCTGCGGCGGGCCGGTCAGGAAATCTTCCGCCTGCTTCGCGAAATCGAAAAAGAAACGCTGGCGCGCACGCGCCGTTCTCTGCTCGGCGAATTGCCCGCCGACTGCTATCGGCTGTTTCTCAATCCGCTGATTCTTAGCGATGACGGACGCGACGATTATCTCTGCGCCGAGCACTATTACATGTTCGGCAATTTCGACAAAGATGCCGACCGTTTTCCCAATCTGCGGCAGTTTGCGCTGAATTTTCTGCGCGAACTGGGTTACGGCGAAGCGATAGACGACGAGCATCTGGAACAGGCGTTGAACGTTCCCGAAAACGCCGCCGCGCTCGTGGGTGCGGGCAATGGCGAAGACCTGACGCAGGATGATCGCAATCGCCAAGGCCGGCTCGATATCTGGAGCCGTTCACTGCAGCGCGAAGGCATTCTTGCGCACGTCGTCGCCTCCTATGAGGCAGTGCCGCTGCTGGCCGAGTATGCTCCGCGGGTCAATCCGCAACAGATCAAGAATGCGCTGATCTCTCGCGACGAAGCGGAGCGCGTCGAAAAAATAATTGCCGAAAGCCGGCTCCATCCCGACCGGCTCTTTGCGGCTGTCGGTCGTGTTGCCTCTTGTCGCGGAACGGAGCGCAATCGTTTTGCGGCGCGCCTGCTCCACGACCTGTTTTGCTACCACCGCGATCTGCGCGGCCTCGAAGCGCTGAGCACGGGCTTTGACAGCATCAACCTCGTCACTGACGAGAAGGTGCGCGAGCTCTCAACGCTCAACGGCATGCTCTACGAATTTCTGCCGCCCGAAGAGCAGAAAGCTGCCGAGGATCGGGTCACGCACCATGTCATTCTCAAGGCCGATGTGCGCGACTCATCACGGCTGACGCGTTCGCTGATGGAAAAAGGCATGAACGCCGCTTCGTATTTCAGCCTCAACTTTTATGATCCCGTCAATAAACTACTGGCGAAATATGGAGCGTCCAAGGTCTTTCTCGAAGGCGATGCCATCATCGTCGCTCTCCTCGAGCGCGAAGGCGAAGCCATGCTGGGCGTAGGTCGCACCTGCGTCCTGGCTTGGGAGATCGTGAGTCTGCTGCGCGAGTACAACGAATTGCTGGAACGATCGGGCCTGCCTCCGATGGAAGTTGGGCTCGGCATCGCCTACCAGGATTCGCCGCCGCTCTACCTTATGGATGGCGAACATCGCATCATGATTTCCGACGCCATCAACGAGAGCGACCGTCTCTCGTCGTGCAGCAAGCGCGTGCGCAAGAGACTCGCGCCCGATGCTGGAGTCTTCCAGGTGTATTCGGTGCAGATCGGAGGCAGCGGCCACTACACCAGCGAAAGCGCAACCGCGGATGCTGCTGCGGAAGAGATGCGGCTTAACTATAACGTTGGAGGAATCTGCCTGAGCGAAGCGGCCTTTCACAAGCTTCAGCACGAAATTTCGCTCACGCCCTGGGCGGCCGATCCGACCGAGCCCGGCTTCAACAGTCCGTGGGTCGACGAGCAGGGTGAATTTTTCGTTGGCACTGTTCCCATCGCGAACGGAGTCTTTCGCAAGATCGCAATACGCAAGAATCGCATCGCCCAGGTCGACGTGCGCGATCTCTCTATCCTGTATTGGAATGATCGTTACTACTACGAAGTTTGCGCCAACCCCGCCGTCTACGCCGCTCTGCCCGGAGAAAAATCGGCGTCGGCGCACAAGTAGAATTCACGGCTTGGGAAATTTTAGAAGCTAGTCTTCGCCCTGAAGGGAATCTCAACTACCGCTTCTAGCGCCACCGCTTTCCCCGCTCTTTCCGCGGGCACAAATTTCCAGCGCGCGAGAGCCCTGGCCGCATAACCGTCGAGACGCTCGTCGGGACTGCTCAACACGCGAATGTCGCCCACTTTCCCATCAGAATGAATGACCGCGTAAAGCGTGACCATGCCATGCACATTAGTGCGCATCAGCTCGAGAGGATAACCAGGATCTGTCTTCTCCATCAGAACCGGCGTCAGCAGCTCGCCTTCGTGCTTTCCACCGTCGAGTTCGGCGAACTTCATCACCCAGCTGCCGCTGGTGGAATTCAGATTCGGCATATTCAGCCGCATCTCATATAAGCGCTTGCCGCCAAAAACCTGGCGATCAACGTCGGTAAGCTTATCGTCGGGAACCGCGGCCGCAGAGCGGGAACCAGATTTTGTTCCCGGTGTTGTTCCAGAGGACGAAAGACTGGCCATCTCGCGCGCGTGGTCGGGATCGCCCGCCGCTCCCACATAGAGGCCAGACGGCAACAAGCCGTTGCGTGTTTTGAAGCCGCCGCTCTTCGCTGCCGCATTCGATCCCGGCAGATCAGGCGTGCCAGCAGCTCCCTGTTTTCCTTGCGGGTTCGCGGCGAATGTTCCCCGGCGATTACCTTCGGGAACGGCAACCGGCCCGTTTGGCGCAACCGGATGAATCCCCAATGCGATCAGCCGTCCTCCCGCGCGGGCCCCACCTGCTGACGCCACGCTCGGCGGAGGAGCGACGGGTTGTACCGCGCCAGCCAGATGCCCACCGCGTGCGCGCGAGTGTTGTTCCGCCAAGGTGAGTTGCGGAGCCGGTGCGATCACGTCGCTTGGACCAATGTTCACCAGCCCGACTTGTCCTCTCATCGACTGCTGCGCTAACTCCGGCGGAGCCGCGACCACATCTGACTTCATCGCCGCTTGCACGACGCGGTCGTGCGCAAACTCTACTTCCGGCGCCGGCGCCACCACTTGATCTTCAAGCGCCACCACTCGATTCAACCGAGCTTGCGTCGCGTCCAGCGGGACCGCAGGTACAACGGCTCCGGTGGCAATGATGTTCGGCATAGGCACGTCGCGGTCGAGTTTGAGATCAGGCGGCGCGACGATGGTTTGTGACCGGTTATCTGCTTCTGGAGGAACCGAAAGAATCGCCTGCCTGGCGTAGATTGGGTTTCCCTTTTGTGCCTTCTGCGGCTGCGACGCGCCAGTGTCAAGCGGCGGCAGGTATTCATCCGGCGTATACGTCACCAGCGACGCCCGGTCGAAAGCGGCACGATCCAGAATCTTCTGCTGTCGAATCCACGTGATTGAGATCGTCCACAGCAACGCGACTGCCGCTGTGTGCAACAGAACAGATTGCACGAATCTTCCCCATGGCAACTGTTGCTCGACGAAGACATCGTGCCAGAGAGAGACTTCGGCGCATTCATTGGCGCGCCCATCGCTCAAAGAACCCGCTTCCTGCGAAGATGTGCCTGGCGAATCCGCACGATGATGCTCTGACCAAACTTTTCGCCAGAATTCAGGGTTCGCCGGATCGCGTTCTTCTAGAAATTTTGACAGATTATTTCCCGGGGATTCCATCTCGCTCCAAATAGGTTTATTCGAGCCAACTCCTACGACGGTGCCCCCGGAAGGCGGGATCCGCGGCCCTTAGGCTGGCTCACCACGGACGGCTACTCTGTAGGTAGATTATAACTGACGATGAGAGGTTGTATCGGCGAGATGCTGCTCTGAAACATTGAAATCTTGTTGCTCGCATGGTGTAGGTTAGAGCTATGGCGAAAAAGGATTCGAGCCTGGGGTGGATTGGAATTCCGGCGCGTATTTTCGCGATGACATTCCTCTTTACCCTGTTGTCGTTCGCGATCGCTCTGCTTCTGAGCATACTCGGGGCCGTAGTTTATTCGCAGGTCAAGCACGTCGCGCCGAACCTCACCTTCGCTTACCGGCACATAGCGTTTCCGTTCGCCATCACCGCGGGCGTGATCGTCCTCGTGCTGTCTCTGGCGATGGAAATCAGAAACTACCGGCAACGGAAAGCGCTGGATGGAATCGAACGGGCGAGTTGAACATGAGCAGGCCGAACGCGAGTGACCTGAACACGGGTGGCTTGAAAACGCATGCGCCGCGGATCGCCATACCCGTGCCGCATTCCGCCGATCCGCAATATGCTCAGCGCTCGCTTCCGCAATACGAAGCCGCCGTGCGCGCGGCCGGCGGAGAGCCGATTCGCATCGAACTGAACCAATCGCCCGCGCAAGCAATGGAGCACATCAAGCGCTGTGACGCCGTTCTATTGCCCGGCAGCGGAGCGGATGTCGATCCAGCAAAGTACGGCGCGGCGCGCCACGAAAAAACGGCGTCCGCCGATGCCAAGCGCGATGCAGTCGATGAGATGCTGCTCGACGATGCCTACGCGCAGCGCAAGCCCATCCTCGGCATCTGCTACGGATTGCAATCGTTGAACGTTTATCACTCGGGCACGCTGGTGCAGCATATCGAATCGGCCATCAATCACAGTCCGGGGCGAACCGTCGCGAAAGCGCACACGGTGACGATCGAGCCGAAATCGCGGCTCGCGGAAATTGTGGGCGCGAGCCAGGCGCTTGCCGTGAATTCGTCGCATCATCAGGCAGCCGAGGCCGCTGGGGACGGGTTGCGGGTGGTGGCTAGGTCCACCGAGGATGGCATCATCGAAGCTCTGGAAGGAACCACCCCCGAACATTTTGTGCTGGCGGTGCAGTGGCATCCGGAGCGAACCGTCGACCAAGCGCCAGAGGTGGCCAAGTCAGCCCGCGCGATCTTCAATGCATTCATCGAAGCCGCGCGAGCCAAACACGCGGAGCTAGCGCCAGAGTTGCAGCGACACCATTCATGATTGCCATCATGAGTATCAATCCGCGCGTTTCAACAAAACCGCCACATTCGCAATCGCCGCGTTCTCCGTTCCCATCCCCTCCGGCGTCTTTGCTTTGATGCCGACACAGTCTCCAGCAATCCCGCACAACTCAGCGACACGTTTGCGAATCGCATCCGCATGCGGTCCGATCTTCGGAGCGGATAGGATCAACGTCGAATCCAAATTCACAATCTCGTAGCCTGCACTCTTGACGCGCTGCAACGCCTCGCGCAGAAATACGGCAGAGTCGGCATTCTTCCACTGCGGATCGCTCGGCGGAAACAGCGATCCAATATCAGGTCCCGCGATGGCGCCGAGCAGCGCGTCGGTGATCGCGTGCAGCAGAACGTCTCCGTCGGAGTGGCCGCCGAGTCCCTTGTCGTGCGCCAGCACCACGCCGCCGATTTTTAGCGGAATGCCGAACTTGAATTCGTGCGAATCCCAGCCGTAGCCGATGCGCATTTCTGGCTTCCGCGTTTCCGGACTCAAGATTTTTCCTTATTTTCGATATCGAGATAGAACTCCGCCAGTTCCATGTCGGCTGGCGTGGTGATTTTTATATTACGCGCCGATCCCATCACGACCATCACCGGCAGTCCGGCGCGTTCGATCAGCGAGGCTTCGTCGGTGCCGAGAAAACCGTCCGCGATTGCGTCATCGAAAGCTTTTTTCAGGATGCTGTAGCGAAAGCCTTGCGGAGTCTGCGCCATCACAATGCTGGCGCGAGGAATCGTGGCTTTGATGAGCGCTCCGTCCGAGGTTCGCTCCACCTGCTTTACTGTGTCTACGGCGGGCCAACCCGCGATGGCGGCACCGTGTTTGTGCGCAGCCTCGATTACATAGTCGATAATCTCGGGTGTGACAAACGGCCGAACCGCGTCGTGAACCAGGACAATGTCGTCCGCATCGGCTGCCGTGTGGGTGAGCGCGCTGGCAACGGAGTCCTGGCGGTGCTCGCCGCCTTCGACCATCTGCAGGCGCTTGCTCAAAATCTCGGGATACTCCTTTTCGATTTGCGTGCGAAAACCCGCAATCTCGTCTTTGCGAAGGGCAACAATGATTTCGTAAACCGCAGCGACCGCGGCAAACTTGCGCAGCGTGTGCACAAGAATGGGCACGCCGTCGATTTCTTTAAACTGCTTGCTGGGCGCTTTTTTTTTCGATTTCGCGGCCGACGGCGGAGCCATGCGCGTGCCCAGTCCGGCGGCCGGAACAATGACAAAAACCTTCATAAGGGGCGATCAGTATAGTACAAGACCGGGCATATTTTCTCGCAACAGGCAGGGGCGCGAGCCAGCCTCGCTCTCCTGCCGCAGCGGTAAGACGGCGCGAGACCAGTCGCCACAAAGATGTGAAGTTAGTCGGCGGCGCGGTCTCCGACCGCCGAGATGGTCTTCTTGGCCGGGTCAGAGGCGGGCCCGCTGGTTGTCGTCGTGCTGGTTGTCGTCGTCGGAGCCGTGGACACCGGCGGCACCGTTATTTTGGAATCGTGACGGCCCGTCGCGCGCTCATCCCACTTGCCAAATATCATCTTGCCGGCAGTGGTCTGCAGGACTGACGTCACCGAGATATCGATGGTCTTGCTGATCATCTTGCGCGCGTTATCGACGACCACCATGGTGCCATCATCGAGATAGGCAACACCCTGGTTGTATTCTTTGCCTTCCTTCAATATAAAGACCCGCATGATTTCGCCGGGCAGAACGATCGGCTTAAGCGAGTTGGCCAGTTCGTTGATGTTGAGCACCGCCACACCCTGCAACTGGGCAACTTTATTGAGATTGAAGTCATTGGTGAGAATTTTGCCTTCATAAAGTTTCGCTAATTCGATGAGCTTCATATCCACTTCGCGAACGCTGGGAAAATCATCTTCCACGATTTGAATCTGAACCGACGCCGTTTTTTGCAGCCGCTGCAATATGTCGAGGCCGCGGCGCCCCCGATTGCGCTTGAGCGAGTCGGCGGAGTCGGCGACGAGTTGTAACTCGCGCAGCACAAACTGCGGAATCACAATCAATCCGTCGAGGAAACCGGTCTCGGCAATGTCGGCGATGCGGCCATCGATGATGACGCTCGTATCCAATATCTTGTAACTCTTCTTACCCGACTTTTCGCCCCCGAAGATTCCGCCGAGCGCCGCCAGGTTGAGTAAGTCGCCCTTATTCGACCCAACTGCCAGCCCCACATAGGCCATCACCAGCATGACCATGATCTGGAGGAAGCTTTGCACCGGGCTTGGAGGCAGACTGTTGCGAATGACGAGAGCGAAAAGATAGGCGCCGATAATGCCGAGCACGCTGCCGATGGCGGCGCCGATCAGGCGCTTGAGACTCATCGCGCGCAGCCTCCACTCAAACACGATGATCGCGGCGCCGATCGCGAGACCGACGGCGGCGTCCAGGTGCGAGGGCAGGTTGAAGGGACGAATCAGAGAGCAGATAACCGCGACAATTATAATAAACAGAAGGCGTATAAGTAGGACGTCCACGAGTAAGACCTCTCTCGGAGAAGGTACCGCTATAGCGATTCCCGCCCGACGCCAGTCGTCCGGGAGAATAATAGTAAGAGCCCGGCGCCAGCGTTCTATTCGCGGAGCTGTATGAAAATTAAAAATGCGCCCCGCGCCCGGTTATATCCGGGTTAGTGCAAAAAGTGACGCGAGCAGTATATACCCGGTTGGGAAGGCCGACCAGTATTTCGCTTCGGCCTTTACCGGCGGGCCTTTTGCGCTACATTCCATCGTAATTTGGGCCGCCGCCCCCCTCGGGTGGCACCCAGGTAATGATCTGGTAGGGGTCCTCTATGTCGCAGGTCTTGCAGTGGACGCAGTTGGCGGGATTGAGGCTGATGCGTTTGCTGTTCGGAGCCGCAGGGTCCTCGATCATCTCGTAAACGTTCGCGGGGCAGAAATTCTGGCAGGGGCTGCCAAACTCTTTCACGCAACGATCGTTGCAGATGTTGGTGTCGTCGATAAGTAAATGCGCCGGCTGATCCTCTTCATGCTTCGTACCGGAATGATAGAGGTCTGTGAGTTTGTCGAAGGTCAGCTTGCCGTCGCCTTTGGCCGGCCCAAGCATGTGGGCTTCCGGCCCTCCGTCGGGTGGCAGCTTGGCAATCGGCTGTAAGTTCTCGTAACCAGAATGCGAAGGCAAACGATTGCGCAGGCCGCCGGGGAAAATATCCTGCAGCACGGTGTTGAACATGCCGGCGACCATGCCATTCTTGAATCCCTGGTGGAAGTTCCGCACCGGCCAGAGCTCGTCGTAAATCCAACTGGTTTCGACGCGCCGTTGGTATTTGCCGAGAACTTCTGACGACGCGTCTGATTTCACTAGCGCTTCGAAAGCCGTCTCCGCCGCCAACATGCCGCTTTTGATCGCGAGATGAATTCCCTTCAGCCGGGCGGAATTCAGGAAGCCAGCCGAGTCACCGACGATCATCCAGCCGTCGCCGCCGAGCGGCGGCAGCGACCACCACCCGCCATAGGGCAGCGATTTCGCGCCATAGCGAATCATCTTGCCTCCACTCAGCAAGCGCGCAATAAAAGGATGTTCCTTGAATGTCTGTAGCACATGCTGCGGGTCGAGACGCGGATCGCGATAATCAAGTCCGGTGACAAAGCCCAGCGACACAGTATTGTCTTTCGAGCCGTAGATCCACGCGCCGCCATATTCTTGCGTGGTCAGCGGATAGCCCATCGTATAGATCACCTCGCCCGCCTCCATGCGGCCGGATGGCACCTCCCATAGCTCCTTGACGCCGACACCATAAGTCTGCGGATTGCGATCTTTCATCAAGTCAAATTTTTGGATGAGTTGCTTGGTAAGTGACCCGCGCGTGCCCTCGGCGAGCACGACTACCTTTGCTTTCACGTCGTAGCCGGGTTCGAAATTCGATTTCGGCTGATTCTGCTTGTCGACGCCCTTATCGTCGGTTCGTACGCCGGCAACCCGATCGCCGTCTGGGCCGCGGTCAAAGAGCAATTCCGATCCCGCGAACCCCGTGAAAATCGTGATCCCCGCTTCCTCGACTTTACTCGCCAACCATTTCACAAAGCGGTTGATGGAGATGACGTAGTTGCCGTGATCCTGCAACGGCGGCGGCGTGAATGGAAGTTGGTAATGGTCTGTGCGCGTCAGAAAGTGGACGGCTTCCTTGTGTACCACGGCATCGAGCGGCGCTTCGCTCTCGAATCCCGGCAGCAATTCTTTCATCGACCGCGGATCGAGGAGCGCGCCGGAAAGGCAGTGCTGTCCGGCTTCCCGCGCTTTTTCAAGCACGTAAATGTTTTCCTTACTGATCTGAGATGCAGGATGCCTCGCGTTGTGATCGTCGATCAGTTGCGAAAGCCGCAGCGCGCAGGCCATCCCCGCCGGTCCGCCTCCGACGATAACCACATCGGCTGGCATTTCGGGATGCTCGACATTGGGAAGCGGCTTGCGGAAGATCAGCATGGCGATCGGCCTTTGGCAGAAAACTCTCTATGATACGGGAAACCGCATCGCTGGCGCACTGCCATCGCCGCGAAGCCGATTAGAGTGGCGATGATGATCGCCGTGCCTGTCACTCGTTGGCCATCCGTGTGTTGCGCGTCTCCGGCATGAAAAAATAGAGAATAGCGAACGCTGCCAACGCCACTCCCGCGAGGAAGAGGAAGCCGGCACGAAAACTCACGCGGTGCACGATGCTACCGGCGATGACCTGGCTCAGAGCGGCGCCGATACCGACCGCGGTGGTGATGGCTCCCAGCGTGAGATTGAATCGGCCGGTACCGCGCGTCAGGTCGGCGATTACGAGCACCGACACAACTCCAAAAATCCCCGCCCCGATGCCGTCCATGACCTGAATGGCCACGAGCAATGCCGTATTGGACGTGAGGGTGTAAAGAACGCCACGAACCGGAAGCACGGCGAACCCGATCAGCAGGAGCGGCTTTCGACCCCACGCTCCGGCCTCGCGCCCCGACCAGGATGCGATCAGCGTGATGACGAACTGCGTCGTTACCACGCACGCTGACATGAAGAGCATAGAGCTTCGCCCCCGGCCTTTGGCCAGCATCTCGCCGAGCAGAGGCAGCATCGCCGCATTTGCAAAATGGAACATCACTGCACACACGAGGAAGATCACCAGCGGGCGGTCCCGAAAGAGCACTCGGACGCTTTCCGCTTTGCCACCTTTCTCGCCGTCGTTTGCGCCGCGGGCGAGTTCATAGTCAATCTCGCCGGGTCTGATCAGAAGCAGGACCAGAATCGTGGGGACCGCGAAAGCCGCCACAAAGAAAAAGATGCTGCGATTGGAAACGAAGTAGCCGAGCAGGCCCATGGACACGGCGGCAATCACATTCCCTGCGGAGTTGAATGTCTGGTTGCGCCCCTGCCGTATGTCGAAGGCGGCCCGTCCCACGATCCCGAGCGACATGGCACAGATGGCCGGGAGGAAGACGCTGGACGTGCCGCCAATCAAGACCTGCGCCGCCATGACGGGCCAGAACGAAGGAAGCAAAGCGATCAGCAGAGCCCCCGCAGCCAGTGCGGCCACGGCCGCAGCGACCAGCCCTCGCTTCGATCGGAGCGAGTCGACGAGCGCGCCAGCCGGAGTCTGCGTAAGAATTCCCGCGATCCCACCGACCGTGAGAACGAGCCCAACGCGCTCTTCATTCCACTTATAGCCAGCAAGGTAAATCGCGAGGAACGGCCCCACTCCCGTCTGCACATCGGCGAGGAGGAAATTAAGCCAATCGAGCCCACGCAGCGTTCGCTGCGAGGGGGAGTGTTTTGCCGGCTTCACCACTTCCTAAAGATCAACGCGACGGCACAAACGATCAGCGCGAAGCCCGCATAGTAGTTCCACTTCAGCGGTTGATGAAAATAGAGAACTGAAAAGACGGAGAACACCGTCAAGGTAATTACTTCCTGAATGGTCTTGAGCTGCGCCAAGCTGAATTCGTACGATCCGATGCGGTTGGCGGGCACCTGGAAACAGTATTCCGCAAAAGCAATGAGCCAGCTGATGACGATGACCTTGAATAGCGGCGCGTGGCGATACTTAAGGTGGCCATACCAGGCGAAGGTCATAAAGATGTTGGAGCAGGTCAAGAGCAGAATCGTCCACATGTGAACATATGTTGCACGACTCCGGGATCAGGTTGTAGTCGGCACTAAGGTTCCCTGGCGCCGAACGGCGAGACGCAACTGCGAGCGATCAGCCGCGCAGCGATTCCTCGAATGATTCGCGAATGGCTGGCAGCACTTCATCCATCTGCTTCGGCGTTCCTATTGTGATCCGGACGCAGCCTTCGCAGCACGGGCTGGCCGAGAAATCGCGAACCAGCACACCCCGCCGCTTCATTGCCTCCGCGAACGCCTTCGCAGAGTCGCCGATGCGCACCAGAACGAAGTTCGTCTGGCTCGGCCAGAAACGCCGCCCGAGGTCGTTGAAGAGTCGCGTCAACTGTTCGCGCCCGCGTTTGATCTGCGCTACATGCTCGCTCACAAATGCGCGATCGGCGAGCGCCTCTTCGAGGCAAGCCAGCACCACGGAATTCACGTTGAACGGCAGACTCAGCCGTCGCAGATAATCGATCTGCTCGGCCGCGCCAGTCAGCACGCCAAGGCGAAGGCCAGCGAGGCCGTAGGCTTTCGAAAATGTACGCGCCACAAATAGATTAGGATGGCGCGCCAGGTCTGGAATCAGAGTCCGGCAGGTCAATCCCCCGCCGCAAAATTCGAAATAGGCTTCGTCAATCACCACAGCCGCATCGGGCGCTGATTCCACAATCTTCAAAAGATCTGCGCGCGTCGCTGCCAGGCCAGTCGGATTGTTCGGATTCGCGATTGCAATAACGCGGGTCCTTGCCGAAATCCGTGCCAGCAAATCGGCAACTGGTAGAGTCAAATCTTCCCCCGACCGCACGCGCACGACCTCCGCGCCCAGCGCCGCACCTAGCATGGGATACATCACGAATGTCGGGTCGGCGAAGAGCAGTTCGTCGCCTGCATCCAGATACGCCGTAAAGACGAGCGAGAGTGCCTCATCCATGCCGTTAGTGACGAGCACCTGCTCGGGAGCAACGCCGAGAAAATTCGCGACCAACCGCTCACCGGCCTCGCGCTGCGGATAGAGCGAAACCTCCTTCGCCGAGAGCGAATGCAATCGCGCCAGCACGCGCGGCGAGCATCCCGCCATGCTTTCATTTAGATCGAGGCTCAGCCCCTCGCGGCTCAGGATCGGCGAATGGTACGGTCTTAACCCGGCAATGGTTTCGCGTGGCTTCAGCATGGGATGCGCGTCAGCACCTTGCGATTGAGTTTACGTTTTGAGTGTACGACAGTCGTTCAGCCGTCCGCCGATCTGTCATTCCTCGGTCCGCTGCAAAAATTTCACGGCAGCGAAGATCACGGTGCAGATGGCAAAATCGACCAGTAGCCCCCAATCCTCCTTAAAGACCCTATGCCGCGCCACCGCCGGCAGATGCGGCATCAGCAGATAATAGATCGCATTGCCGGAGAGCACGGCCATGAGCGCATCGAGGAAATTCTTCGCCGCGTTGCCTTTAGTGGGGGTCTTCGTCAAGCCTCGGTCCACTCCTGCTACCATCGCTTAAGATGCTGGAACCGTCCACTCCAGTGCAGTTTGTGAAAGGCATTGGCCCGCGCCTCGCCGAAGTGCTGGCTGCGAAGGACCTTCGGACGGTCGACGACCTGCTCCACTACCTGCCTTTTCGCTACGAAGACCGGCTCAATCCCCGTTCCGTCGCCGAACTGCGCGCTGGGGAAATGGCCACCGTCATCGCCGAGGTCCGCAACTCCGGATTATTTCGCACCCGGCGCATGCCCATCTTCCAACTGACCGTCGGTCAGGGACGCAACCGCCTGAAATGTTTGTGGTTCAACGCCGCATACTTGCAGGACCGCTTCCAGCCCGGCCAGATGCTCGCGCTCTACGGCAAAGTCGAAGAGGATCGCGACGGCGGATTACAGATCGTGCAGCCGCAATTCGAAATTCTCGGCGATATCAACACCAATGACGAAGGCGGCGCCGAAACTGCCGAAAAAGAGGCGGAGAAAAAAGCCGCTGCCTCGCTCGAAATTGGCCGCATCGTTCCCATCTACGAATCGACTGGACAGGGCAAGCTTACGCCACGTTGGTTTCGCCGCATCATTCGATTCGCGCTGGAGAATTTAGGGCCCGATCTTCCAGATCCCATCCCAGCCGCGGTGCGCGGGCATTTAAGCCTCGTCTCCGCCCGCGAAGCATTGTGGAAGGTGCATTGGCCAGACCCGGGCGAGAGCTTCAACGACCTGCAATCATCGCGCACTGCTGCGCATATTCGCCTGATCTTCGACGAATTATTTTTTATTGAGCTGGGTCTCGAACTCAAGCGTCGCGAGCAGAAGGCACAGACCGGAATCGCCTTTCATCTCACCGACAGCGTTCGCAGCTCAATTAAGAAGATCTTGCCGTTTCATCCGACGGCCGCGCAAAAGCGTGTACTGAAAGAGATCGCCACCGATATGCAGGCGCCGAGCCCTATGCGGCGTCTCCTTCAGGGCGACGTTGGATCAGGCAAGACGATCGTAGCTTTCCAAGCCGCGATTATCGCCATTGAAAACGGCTACCAAGTCGCATTGATGGCGCCGACAGAGATTCTGGCGCAGCAGCATTATTTTTCCGCCCGCCAGATTCTCGAGTGCGCCGGATACCGCATCGTGCTGCTGACCGGCTCGCTCGAGCAGGATCGCAAACGCGACATTCGCCGCCACATTGCGCAAGGCAACGCGCAACTCATCATCGGAACGCACGCCCTGATTCAGGATCGTGTCGAATTTGAAAATCTAGGCTTGGTGGTAGTCGACGAGCAACATCGCTTCGGAGTAATGCAACGCCTGAAGCTGATGAAAAAATCGGAGGATGGACGAGTGAGTGTGGAGCGGGCACTCCTGCCCGCTTCCGAGCGCAGCTCGGCGAAGGTAGATAACAAGGCTGACCCCGAGCCCAACGTCCTAGTCATGACCGCGACCCCCATCCCGCGCACCCTCGCGCTCACCCTCTACGGCGATCTCGATCTCTCTGTGCTCGACGAACTCCCTCCCGGACGCACGCCCGTCGTAACTCGCGCCGTCCCCGACGAGCGCGCGCCCGAAGTGTGGGATTTCGTCGGCAAGCAAATCGCCGCCGGCCATCAGGCCTACGTCGTCTATCCCGTAATTGAAGAGAACGAAGAGCGCGAACTAAAAGCGGCGCAGCAGATGCATCGCCAGTTGCGCGAAAAAATCTTTCCTAATCTGCATGTTGGTTTGCTGCACGGTCGTCTCGATGCCGACGAGAAAGAGCACGTCATGCGCGAATTTCAGCAAGGCAAGATCGAAATTCTGGTCGCGACTACGGTGATCGAAGTTGGAGTCGATGTCCCGAACGCGACCGTCATGGTCATCGAGCATGCCGACCGCTTCGGCTTGGCCCAGCTTCACCAACTCCGCGGACGCATCGGACGCGGCGCGGCGAAATCCTACTGTGTGTTGATGCGCGGAGCCAAAGTTTCGGAAGAAGGCGAGCGCCGCCTGGACGCCATGGTGCGTTCGAATGACGGTTTCCAGATCGCCGAACTCGATCTCGAACTGCGCGGCCCCGGCGAATTCTTCGGCACGAAGCAGGCAGGCATTCCAAACTTCCGCGTCGCCAACATCATCCGCGACCGTGAACTGCTGGAGGCGGCCAAACGCGAAGCTGCGTTTGTGATCGCAGGGCCGAATAGCGAAATATCGAAGGATGAGATTGATCGCGCGTTGCGCGAGATGCGCTCACGCTGGGCGATGAGCTATGGGCTGGTTGAGGTGGGATAGAACATCCCGCTACCCACTTACTACCGGAACTCAATATCCGCCTTATGCCTGGCCTTGAATTTGTCGGCTTTTTCGTAAAGTGGACCCGGAAATCGTTCTGCGCTTACTTCGATTTCAGCCGAAAGCCTATCGTCAGGGGTGCTCGTGACCCGGATGATGCCAATTCGCCCCGGCCCTCGCCCGGTGTCCAGCGAGTCGTGAGATATCCGGTAGGATCGCTCTCCGAGCTTCGTTAATACAGCAATCCAGCGAAAATTGGCAGGCACCTGCATCAGTTCGGAGAGGGCAGATTTCACAGCGAGAATGCCTGTCTTTATCTCAACCACGTGAACATCCCCAGCTCCGCCTCGGTCTATCGCGAGCAAATCAGGAACTGCTTTACGGGTCCACGGAGCCTCAAAGAAAATCTGCGGCACGACAAGATTCTTAATAAGGAGTTCAGCGACCGCATTCCTCGCTCTGAGCTCCAGCTGCTCACCTTTCGGCGTAGTTTTCAGTTTCTCCAGCTCAATTGCATCGCGCATCTTCATTCCACCGCTCCTGTTCGCGCAATTTCTGGAAACGTTGAATAGGCCCAGGCAGTAAACCTTTCGGCATGGAGCCCGGCGCTCTTTATGTGCGTATCTGAGTCTAGTCTCTTGTCTCCGTATATTAGTTCAGTCTTGTTCCCGAGAAGCCACGCAAGGTGTTTCAGCCCTTCACCATTTCTTTTCTCCGATGCACAGAGTTGCTGCATTGCCTCAACCGTTTCCTTATGGTTTCTGTCGCTTCCTCTTTCGCCGGTCAGGCCGACAAGTATTGCGTCGGCGAGCGAGATGGCCGAATGCACCGCCAGTAAAGGCACGGCCTCCGCATAGTCGTTTTCGTCTTGGATAAGCTTCATCGTACGAAAGAACTTGTCAGCTCTTTCCCGATGGTGAGGCATTCGTTCTTTGGGAACATTCTTCATCCCGGACGGCAACAGTGCCGCATAAGTCTAAGACGAGTCCCAGTATCCCTTCATGCACTCTGAAAACATTTTCGCACAGTTTCCGGAAGCCTCCCCCATTGAGACCAATTTCGCTGGACTACGCCGAATTGCATTCCGCACCTTTCTTAAATAATCCCTCCCCATTTACCATTCATCGAATGCCTTCCCGTCTCCACCACTGGCTCCGCGACCCTCTCTTTCTCCTCTGCCTCGCCGCCGGCCTCATCGCGTTCGTCATTCAAACCGGAGAACTGGAAACCTCCGACACCACTCATCGCCTGCAAACCACGCACTGGCTCTGGACTTCAGAGCCGCAGGTTCTGCCTGACGATTATCCCGACTTCGGCCTCCACGGCCGCGGAGGGCGCCTTTATAGCTGGTATGGCATTGGGCAATCGCTGCTCATGCTACCCGCCGACACTCTCGGAACGTGGGTTCAGAACTGGCCCCTCTTCGCCGGTTACCGCGATGATCCGGAGGTGCGCAGCATCGTTGTCAGCTGCTCCACCAATATTTTGGTGAACGTTCTTACTGCGCTCATCGCTTTCCGGCTGCTCATTCAGTTGGGTTTCAGCGTGAAAGAGTCGGTCGCCGGAGTGCTCGCGTTCATGCTCTGCACCACTCACCTCCATTACACGCAGAACATGATGGAGAACAACTACATCGGCCTGCTCACGCTCACCGGATTTTCATTTCAATATGAGTGGCTCCGCACCAACAGCCGCCGCGCGCTGTTGATAGGCTCCGTCGCGCTCGGCCTCAATCTGCTCACGCGCCTCACCACTGGCCTGGATTTGATCGCCGCGGGAGTGTTTCTCTTGCTAGCGCTCTGGTTTGAGCCAGCGCAGGAAGGCACTCGCCTCCGGCTGTTATGGCGGAGGCTGATCGACTATTGCAAAGTCGCTGCGCCGGTTTACTTATTCTTTCTTGCCATCGATCGCGTCTATCAGTTTTATCGTTTCGAATCGTTTACCAACACCTACGTCACGCTGTTCGCCAAGGAATTCCGCCAGCGCGATCCGACTCTTCCGTCGAACTTTCCCTGGAGCACTCCCTTCCACGTCGGCGTTCTAGGCGCGCTGTTCCAGCCGGAGAAATCCATTTTTCTTTTTGATCCGTTGATAGTGTTGGCAATTTTTCTTTTGCTGTGGCTCTGGAAGCGACTGACTCCCGGAGTCCGCGCCTATGGCGTCGCCTCCCTTCTGCTGCTGGCCGCCTACATCTGTTTTTATGCGCGCTATGCGTTTTGGGCCGGCGACTTTGCCTGGGGTGACCGCTATGTTTCCACCTCGGTCGAACTCGCGACGCTGCTCGCGGTCCCGCTGCTGCTGCGCTATCGAGATATCATCGGCAAAACGATCTGGCGTGCTGGCTGGGCGCTGATTGTGGTCAGCTTCGTCATTCAGCTGGCGTCGCTAGTCTTATGGCTGCCGCTGGAAATTTATCAGATGGAAACCTTCGGGCATCCCACGTTCGTCATCGCGCTGCGCTTCAAAAATATCGTCGCCTTCGCTCTCGGCAAAATGGAAGCCTGGGGCCTAAATACCGATGCCATGGGCTGGGATCAGTGGGATTACATTCATATCACCACCTGGAATTTTCTGCCCAATCTGCTGCGCCGCGTTGGAGTCGCGCCCCTGTGGGCAGTCAACATTGTGCGCGCCGTGTGGCTCGTTGCGCTGGCCGCGCTGGGCGTGGTTTTTGTGCGCTTGCGAAATAGTTTGCGGACGCCTGCCTCCGCTGTCCAATGACGACTGTTTAGCGCCGGTCCAACTCCTGCCTTTCATTGACTTGCCCTCCGCCCGTCCGTAAGATTGGGCGCGACCTCTAATGATCGGACAAGTCATCTCGCACTACCGCATCATCGAAAAACTCGGCGGCGGCGGGATGGGCGTCGTTTACAAGGCGGAAGACACGCGCCTGCGGCGTTTTGTCGCTTTGAAATTCCTTCCTGAAGAAGTGTCGCGAGACCCCCAGGCCCTGGCCCGATTTGAGCGGGAGGCGCAGGCCGCCTCCGCTCTTAACCATCCCAACATCTGCACTATTCACGACATCGGCGAGCACGAAGGCCGAGCCTTCATCGCCATGGAATTCCTCGACGGCATAACGCTGAAGCATCTGATTGCCGGTCGTCCACTCGAGTCTGACCAGCTCTTATCCCTCGGAATCGAGATCGCCGACGCGCTCGATGCGGCGCACGCCGAAGGCATTGTGCATCGCGATATCAAGCCGGCGAATATCTTCGTGACCAAACGCGGCCACGCCAAGGTACTGGATTTTGGCTTAGCCAAGGTTTCGGGCCAACCACTGCGCGGCGAAAAAGATGCCACGCTCGCCACAATGGACGAGCAGCATCTCACCAGCCCCGGAACCGCGCTGGGCACCGTCTCTTACATGTCGCCGGAGCAGGCCAAGGGCAAAGAGCTCGATGCACGCAGCGATTTGTTCTCCTTCGGAGCCGTGCTCTACGAGATGGCAACAGGCAATTTGCCTTTTCGAGGCGATACTTCCGCAGTAATTTTCAACGCGATTCTGGAGCGCGCTCCCACCTCTCCGACTCGATTGAATCCCGACATTCCCTCCGAGCTGGAGCGAATCATCAACCGCGCCCTCGAGAAGGATCGCGACCTGCGTTATCAGCACGCCTCCGAAATGCGCGCCGAACTGCAACGGCTGAAGCGGGATACCGAGTCGGGAAGGAAAATCGCCGCGCAAGAACCAGCTGCCGCTGAGGCGCCGAGCTCTGCGCAGCAGTCGGGGTCGGCATCCAGTCAACAATTGAATCAACACTCAAGCGGCTCGTCGCACGCTGTCTCATCTCCAGTGTCGGCAGAGCGCACAGGGCCTGCCCTGAGCTCGTCGAAGCGAGTGCCAGCTCCACACGAAACCGCCCCGCCCCGTTCGGCCATCCCGTCGTGGGCCTGGCTGGTGATCGCATTTCTCGCAGCCGCAGCGATCGCTGGCGGATTTTACTGGCGCTCGCGTCCAGCACAACAGCTGACCGAAAAGGACTCGATCCTGCTCGCCGACTTCGTGAACACCACCGGCGATCCCGTTTTTGACGGAACGCTGAAGCAGGCGCTCGCCGTCCAACTGGAGCAATCGCCCTACCTCAACATCGTGCCCGATCGGACCATCCGCCAGGCGCTGCAATTCATGGGACGCTCGGCCGACGAGCGCGTCACCGGCAGCGTCGCCCGGGAAATTTGCGAACGCGAGCACATCAAGGCCATGCTGAGCGGCTCGATTGCAACCCTCGGCAGCCAATATGTCGTCGCCCTCGACGCCACCAACTGTGCCACCGGCGATTCCCTCGCTCGCGAGCAACTGACGGCGGCGACCAAAGAGGCCGTGCTTTCGTCGGTCGGAAAAGCGGCGTCAAGCTTGCGCGGAAAGCTGGGCGAATCGCTGGCGTCAATTCAGAAGTTCGATACGCCGGTGACCGAAGCAACTACTTCGTCGCTCGAAGCGCTGAAGGCCTACGCCGCAGCCGACGAGCTGCGCAACGGCGGAAGCGAGGCTGAGTCGATTCCCTTGTTCCAGCACGCGATTGAGGTCGATCCAAATTTCGCCATGGCTCATGCGCGGCTGGCGGCCATCTACAACAACCTTGGCGAAGAGGATCGCTCGGTTGTGGAAGCCAAAAAGGCATTCGATCTGCGGGAAAGAGTGAGTGAGCGCGAGCGCTTTTACATTACCGATCACTTTTATACAGCGAACGGAGACATCGAAAAAGACAAGGAAACGCTGGAACTGGCAATAAAGACTTATCCGAATGACTCTGACCCCTATCCCAATCTTGCGCTGATTTACAACCTTTTCTATGGAAACTACGAGAAAGCTATCCCGCTGGCCAACGAGTTCACGCGCCTCGAGCCCAACTCCCCTTTTGGCTACGAACACGCGGCCGGCCCATACCTGGCGCTCAATCGGTTCGAGGAAGCGCGGTCTGTTTTACGTCAGGCCATAGACGCCAAGGCCGACAACCTGTTCATCCATCAAACTTTGTATCAACTGGCATTCGTGACCGGCGACGCCGATGGAATGCAGCGCGAAATGAAATGGGCCCAAGGAAAACCCAGCGAATATTTATTGCTGAATGAAGCGACTGCCGTCGCCGTGTCCCGCGGCCAATTGCAAAAGGCCGGCGAATTGATGCAGCGGTCGGTACAGGTCACCGACCGTCTGGGTTTCAAGGGAACGACGGCGGGCACAGAATCGATTTCTGCGGTGTGGCAGGCCGAGGTGGGCAACACTGCGAAAGCCAAACAGCTGGCCGCCTCCAGTTCTGCATTGGCAAACGGCCGCAGCAACATGGTATCCGCGGCGGTGGCCCTGGCCATGGCCGGCGATGCGAGCCGCGCTCAGGCCATAACCGACGATCTGAGCCGCCGCTTCCCCGACGACACGCTGCTGCACGCGGTATCTATGCCATGTGTACGGGCGTTGATCGAATCGAATCGCAAGTCGCCTCAGAAGGGAATAGAGGCACTGAAGGCCGCAACGCCCTACGAAATGGGGGCAGCCCAATCCCTCTTCCCTGTATATGTTCGCGGTCTGGCCTACCTTCAGGCGCGCCGCGGATCGGATGCGGCTGCAGAATTCCAAAAGATCATTGATCATCGCGGCATAGCGCCAAATGCGCCCGAGCATCCCTTGGCCAAATTAGGGTTGGGCAGGGCGGAAGTGATTGTGGGCGATACAGCCAAGGCCAAAGCCGCCTATCAGGATTTCTTCGCGCTCTGGAAAGATGCCGACCCCGACGTTCCCGTCCTCAAAGAAGCGAAGGCGGAGTACGAGCGGCTGCAATAAACGGGCGTGACACTTCAGAATTTAAGATCCGTTCTTTCCGCAACCTTTCCACCCTCGACGCTTCTGCTATCATCGCGGGAGAGCCGGTAATACCGGCGGATTTCACCTTTCATTCAGGAGTTCGATCATGGAAACGCCCTCTCTTTCTATGGGCTCCCGCCGCGACGAAGACATCGCGCTTGACCTCATGAAATTTATCGCCATGACCACCAGCTATGGCAAGACGACCGGGTCCGGTGTCGGTTTTCAGGGCACGGGCGCAGCCGCCAAACCTGAAGATTACGCCGCTCAGTTGCTCGAACTCTACGGACGCTGCCTCCAGTCGGTGGGCGGAAAATAGCGCATCGGGCCATCGGGTGATCGCTCCATTAAGGTAGTCTGAATAGCCTGATGGCCTTCAACAGCCCGATGAACTTTGCCGCAACGGTTCAAATTTTCGATTCTCGATGTCGTCATCGCCAAGAAGTTGGTTTGCGCCAATCCTTCGCGCTTCTATAGAATCGTGAGTTTGCTGCACGGGGTCTGAGCCGCAAGCGGAGTCCTCTTAAGTCGTCCATTACGGCGGCGCGTGGCCGCGAACGACGAACGACTAACGACGAACAACTGATTCGGAATCATTATGAAAATTCACGAGTACCAGGGAAAAGAAATTCTGAAAAAGTATGGCGTCGCCGTGCCGCGCGGCATGATGGTAACCACGCGCCAGGAAGCCGAGGCCGCAGCCAAAGAGATTTTCGGCGCGGGCGCTACGGGCGTGGTCGTAAAGGCGCAAATCCACGCCGGCGGACGCGGCAAGGGCGGCGGTGTGAAAATCGCGAAGTCAGTGGATGAAGCGCGTGACATCGCCGCCAAGATGCTGGGCATGACCCTGATCACGCATCAGACGGGGCCGGAAGGGCGCGTCGTCCATCGCCTGCTGATCGAAGAAACACTGCCGATCGAGAAAGAACTGTATCTCGGAATCCTGGTCGATCGCGGCGAGGGCAGGCCCGTCTTCATGGCCTCAGCTGCGGGCGGTATGGATATTGAGCAGGTCGCCGCTGAACGGCCCGACGAAATTCTGAAACAATATATTGATCCGGGGATGGGATTGGAGCCGTTTCAGGCGCGCAAAATCGCATTCGCGCTCGGGTTGAATGCCTCGCAGATCGGCCCCGCCGTGCAATTCCTGACCGGCCTTTACCGCGCGTTTCTCGAGACCGATGCATCGCTCGTCGAAATCAATCCTTTCGTCGCCTGCACCGATTTGCGCTTGTTCGCGCTCGATGCCAAATTAAC
This sequence comes from uncultured Acidobacteriaceae bacterium, assembly GCA_963822025.1. Lineage (GTDB taxonomy): Bacteria > Acidobacteriota > Terriglobia > Terriglobales > Acidobacteriaceae > Acidiflorens. The sequence goes on from CAWGFW010000008.1 coordinate 1,548,509, forward strand.
CTTTGACGACAACGCCCTCTTCCGTCATGGCGACATACGCCGACTGCGCGACACCAGCGAAGAGGATCCGCTGGAGGTCGAGGCCTCGAAATACAATCTCAACTACATCAAGCTCGAGGGCAGCGTGGGCTGCATGGTGAATGGCGCCGGCCTGGCCATGGCCACCATGGACATCATTAAATACGCCGGTGGCCAGCCTGCTAACTTTCTCGACGTAGGCGGCGGTGCCAACGCCGAGCAGGTTGCGCACGCCTTTGAAATTCTGCTCAGCGACAAGAGCGTGCGCGCCGTGCTCATCAATATTTTTGGCGGCATTCTGCGCGTCGACACGTTGGCGGCGGGCGTGGTTGAGGCGGCTAGGAAAACGAATATCCAACTGCCGGTGGTGCTGCGACTGGAAGGCACTAACGTTCAGGAAGGCAAGAAAATTCTGATGGAATCGGGCCTGAATTTTACCATCGCCGAGACCATGAAAGATGCGGCGGACAAAGTAGTGGCAGCAGCAAAGGGAGCCGCGTAAACGCGAATGAAGAGCCGCGAATAGCGAACGACGAATAGAGAACAGCGGTCTCTCGCGGGAAAACATTTATGGCAATTCTGGTCGATAAGAAAACTCGATTGATTGTGCAGGGCCTGACCGGCCGCGAAGGCACCTTCCACGCCAAGGCTTGCGCAGCCTATGGCACGCAAGTGATGGGCGGAGTCACGCCCGGCAAAGGCGGAACGACCCACGAAGGTTGGCCCGTCTTCAACACCGTGCAGGAAGCAGCCGACAAAACCGGCGCGAATGCCACCGTGATTTTTGTGCCGCCACCGTACGCTGCCGACGCAATCATGGAAGCCGCCGACGCCGAAATCGAACTCATCGTCTGCATCACTGAAGGCATTCCCACACTCGACATGGTGCGCGCCTGGGAATTTCTGCAGAACCGCCGCTCTCGCCTCATCGGCCCGAACTGCCCCGGCATCATCTCTCCCGGCAAATGCAAAATCGGCATTATGCCCGGATCGATTCACAAAGAAGGTAACGTCGGAATTGTTTCGCGCTCGGGAACGTTGACCTATGAAGCTGTGCATCAGCTAACGCAGCGCGGCATCGGCCAATCGACGGCGATCGGCATCGGCGGCGATCCCATCATCGGCACAAATTTTGTCGACGCGCTCGATCTGTTTAATCGTGATCCGCAAACCGAAGCCGTAATCATGATCGGCGAAATCGGCGGCAACGCCGAAGAGACCGCGGCCGAGTTCGTCAAGGCGCAGATGAAGAAGCCTGTAGTCGGCTTCATCGCCGGGCAAACCGCGCCTCCCGGCCGCCGCATGGGCCATGCCGGCGCCATCATCTCCGGTGGCAAGGGCACAGCAGCCGAAAAAATTGCCGCTATGGAAAAAGCCGGCCTGAAAGTTGCGAAATCGCCCGCTGATATCGGAGAAACGCTGGCGGCGGCACTGGGAACTGGGGCCCGGGCGTGATTGAGTTTGTTGAGGTAGGGGTCCTTCGACCGCGCGCAGGATGTCCGCTTCGCGAACATTCCGCTCCGCTCAGCATGACAAGTTTAGAGTTTTAACGACTAACGACAGAGGACTGACGACGGACTCATGAAAACACTGCAACGTACTCTTACCATCATCAAGCCCGACGCGGTAAAGAAGCACGCCGTCGGAGACATCATCGAGCAGTTCGAGAAGAATGGCTTTCACATTCTGGCCATGAAGATGCTGGAAATTTCCCAGCATCAGGCGGAGCAGTTCTACGCTGTCCATGCCAGCCGCCCGTTCTACCACTCCCTGACCACATTCATGTCCAGCGGACCGATCGTGGCCATTGCGCTGGAAAAAGAAAATGCCATCGCCGATCTGCGCAAGCTGATGGGCGCAACGAATCCAGCCAGCGCCGAAGAGGGAACCATCCGCAAGAAGTGGGCCAGCAATATTGAGCACAACGCAATCCACGGTTCCGACGCCGATGAAACCGCGCGCTTCGAGTTGAGCTTCTTCTTTGCGGGATACGAATTGGCGCAGTAGGAGCAGTTCTCGTTCCCAGTTCTCGGTGAGGCCGATCTGAGTCTGTTCTTGCCGAGAACCGGGAGCCGAGGATTCATCCGATCGGTTCAAACAAATGCCCTTCGGTGCGGTCGCCGAGTTTGGGCAGATCCTTCTTTGCCATCTGCAAGAAATGCGGAGAGGCCCGATGCGCCTCTAAAGCGGCATCGTCCTTATATTGTTCGTACACGAAGAACCGGCGCGGATCCGTCTTGTGCTTGTGCACCTGATACATGAGGCAGCCCGGTTCCTTGCGCGATTCGACTGTAAGTTTTTCAAAGATCGCGACCACTTCGGCCTCGCGTCCAACTTTCGCCATCCAGGTTACGGCCAACACCACCATCCGTCGCTCCGTTCTACGCTGAAGTCCAGCCCCCGCAGGGGCACATCTGATTCTTAACCGAGCCCTGAAACTTTCAATTGCGTGCCAAGCCCAACTCACTCACGAAACTGTCAACCAGAATCGTCTGCTCACGATCGGGGCCGGTAGAGATCATTCCCACCCGTGCGCCCGTTTCTTTTTCAATGAAGCTCAAATAGTCGCGCGCCGCCTTGGGCAATGCTTCGATCGTGCGAATATCCTGCGTCGGGCTGTCCCATCCCGGCAGTTTGCGATAGACGCATTCTATCTTTTCATATCCGCTCGCCTGTGCCGGAACCTCGTCCGTTTCGTTGCCGTCCACTTTATAGCCCACGCAAATGGGAATCTCCGTCAAATGATCGAGGACATCCAGCTTGGTAACCACCAGCCACGAGATCCCATTAATCATGCCAGCGTAGCGGAGCAGAGGCAAATCGAGCCAACCGGTGCGGCGAGGACGTCCCGTGACGGCGCCAAATTCGCTGCCCCGCTTGCGCAGGTCATCACCTTCGGCTCCCAGCAGTTCGCTCGGAAACGGACCGCTGCCGACGCGAGTGCAATACGCTTTCGTGATGCCAATCACCGTATCAATCGAAGTCGGAGGCACGCCGGTTCCCGTGGCCGCGCCGCCCGAGGTCGCACTGGACGAGGTAACGAACGGATAAGTTCCGTGATCGATATCCAGCATCGTGCCCTGAGCGCCTTCAAAGACAATCGACTTCCCATCCGCAAGCACGCGGTTCAACAGAAGCGCCGTGTCCCGAACAAAAGGAGCAAGCTGTTCGGCCGCGTCGGCATATTCGCGGAACATTTTATCCGGATCCAGCGGATCGGAATTAAACAATGCATGCGCGATCATATTTTTCTCGCGACACGCATTCTCGATGTGCGTGCGCAAAAGCGCGCGGTCTAGCAGGTCGGCGACGCGCAATCCGCGGCGTCCCATTTTGTCTTCATAAGTCGGCCCGATCCCGCGTGATGTAGTCCCGATTTTCACCCGCCCCGGAGCGTTTTCCGACCCCAGTTCCATCATGCGATGATAGGGCAGAATAACCTGCGCTCGGTTCGAGACGAAAAGATTGCCATCAACTTTCACGCCCGCGGCGCGCAGCGACGCAACCTCTTTTAGAAATGCCAGCGGGTCAATGACGACTCCGTTGCCCACGACGCTCGTGCACTCCGGCCGCAGAACTCCTCCGGGCACAAGTTGCAGAATGAATTTTTTCCCATTGATGATGACGGTGTGTCCCGCATTGTGGCCTCCGGCATAGCGAGCCACGACCGAAAAAGTTCGCGTGAGTACATCAACGATCTTGCCCTTACCCTCGTCGCCCCATTGGGCTCCGACAATAACCGCAGTCCTGCCCCGGCTCGTTCTACTGCTGTTCAATTTCAACGCGAAACTCCACTTGGAATATTTGCGGACTCTAACCAAGTCCGCCCCAGGGTCGCACACACTGGTCGCGCCGCTCGCGGATAGACTGGGAAAACTGGGAAGATCGGCGGTGCTTGGTGTGTACCCTTTAGCATACCGAATCGAGCGGTCGACGAGCAAACCGGAATCCCAAGCGACAGTTTCCGGTTCTCAGTGAAGATAATCTGAGATTGATTTCCCTGAGAGCTAAGAACCGGGAACTGAGAACTGATCGTGTTCTTGTATCCTGAAAGGCGTGCCGGAACTCCCCGAAGTCGAAACCATTGCTCAAGGCCTAAACAAACGCGTCGCCGGAGACGCTATCGAATCCGTCTGGATCGGTTCCAAGAAGCAGCCGCTCAAATCTCCGGCCGCCATGATTGCCGCGACTCTTGAGGGCAAGCGAATCGTGCGCATACATCGCGCTGGCAAGCACATCGTATTTGATCTGGACGGCGCAGCGCCGCCGAAGAAAGGCAAACGCTCAGTTCGTGCAAAAGCGCAACAAAACGCGCCTCTCACCGCCCAGTGGATCGTCCATCTAGGCATGACTGGTCGCATGACAGTTTCTGAACCCGCGGCCGAGATCGCCAAACACACCCACCTGATCGCCAAACTCGCATCGGGCCGCGAACTGCGCTTTATCGATCCGCGAATGTTCGGCAAACTCAGCGTTCATCTTCATTCGCACGATACTCACGGCTTCGATCCCGGTGGAATCGAACCTCTCGAAGCAACCGAGAAGCAGTTCATCGCGCTTTTTCGCGGACGCAAAACTCCCATCAAAAGCGCTCTCCTCAATCAGAAATTGTTGCGCGGCGTAGGCAACATCTACGCCGATGAATCGTTGTTTCGAGCCGGCATCCGCCCGCGTCGCAAGGCTGCTTCCCTCACGCGTACGCAATTGAGCCAGCTGCATCGCGCCGTGCAGGAAGTGTTGCGTGAGGCCATCGCCCTCGGCGGATCGTCCATCTCCGACTACGTGGACGCCGACGGCGAAGAAGGATTCTTCCAGTTGCAGCATCGCGTCTATGGCCGCGAAGGCGAACCCTGCCTGGTTTGCCAGACCGCAATCCGCCGCGTCGTGCTCGCCGGCCGCAGCAGCCACTTCTGTGTCAAATGTCAAAAATAGGCCTAATAGAACGATTTAATATTGACGGATTGCCCCTCCCGCTGTACAAGAAAAGGGCCGGGACTCAGCGCTTTTCCGAATCATGCTTCCGCAAACCGACTTCCGAGCCAGTCGTAATGAATCAAGCCTATGAATAAATTTTCCATTGGAGTGGACCTCGGCGGCACCAACCTGCGCATCGCAGCCGTGGACGATCAAGGCACCCTCATCGAGAAGGTTACGCTGGGCACCAAAGTCCAACGTGGACGTGACCAGGTCCTCGCCGACATGTGTGATGCCATCCAGCATCTCTCCGACAAATACCGCGACTCGGCTCCACTCGTCGGCATCGGCATCGGTGTGCCCGGCATTATCGACATGCAAACCGGCCTGGTCCGCGAATCGCCCAACCTTCCTGACTGGGTCGACTACCCCGCGCGCGCCAATATTGAGCAACGATTAAAAACGGTCGTGATTTTAGAAAACGACGCCAACGTCGCGGCGCTCGGCGAAAAGTGGCTGGGCGCGGCCAAGGATTATGCCGACGTGGCTATGTTGACGCTCGGCACTGGCGTCGGCGGCGGACTGGTTATGGGTGGCAACATCTGGCGTGGCGCAAACGGCATGGCTGGCGAGTTTGGTCACACTACCGTCGAGCCCAACGGCCACCTGTGTGGCTGCGGGAATCTAGGATGCCTCGAACAGTACGCTTCGGCGACCGCAATGGTTCGTCTGGCGCGCGAAGCCATCGCCAGCAATAGCAAGTCGAAGCTGGCGCTCGCCGGCTCCGATCCCGAGTTCAGCGCAAAGTCGCTCTACAATCTCGCCATTCAGGGCGATGAAGACGCGCGCGGCATTTTCCGCTATGTCGGCCGTTGCCTGGGCATCGTGCTATCGGCGATGGTGAATTCCCTCAACCTTCCCATTTACGTCATTGGTGGCGGCGCATCGAGCGCCTGGGAAGCTTTCGCACCCGCGATGTACGCCGAGTTGCGCAAGCGCTCGCTCGTCTACGCGGCCACCGCGCCGCCCGATCCGAACGCCAGTCATGAAGGAGCGTCGGCACACGTGAAGTCCGGCCCCGGCCACAAGACGATAGTGACTCGCGCTCTCTTGGGCAGCGACGCCGGTCTCTATGGCGCGGCCCGCCTGCCTATGCTCGCGGAAGCAAAACGCTAGTGCTTATGCCTGCTTGCGCGCGGGCTTTTAGAATGTCCGTTTCTTGATGGGCGCGTCGGTTTCGACGCAGGATATCGTCGCGGCAAATTCGACGTGTTCGAAAATTTTCGGGCGTGTGGTGGATTTGCGGATGTCGCTATACGCTTCGGCTTGATGGGTACCACTTTTGGCGCTCGTAGCGCAATCACAGGGCTCGGCGGACTCGCCACCCTTCCTCCCGCCGCAGCCGTTTTCAATTTCGCTACTTCCAGCAGAGTCAGGTTGCGCCAGTCTCCCGGCGGCACATCGAGCGCCAGCGGCCCGTACTGCACGCGGCGAATCTTCTCCACGTGGTGTCCCACCTCTTCAAACATTTTTCTTACCTGCCGGTTGCGCCCTTCAATAATGGTCACTTCCAGCCACGGGTTATCGCCCTCGCGAATCAGCCGAATTTTTGCCGGAGCGGTGCGCACTCGCCGTCCGCCCTTTTCGGCAATTGAAACTCCGTGACGTAGCTTGTCGAGCTTAGCTTCATCGGGCTGCCCGGCAACTTTCACGACGTAAACTTTCGGCACATTAGATGACGCTTTCATCAACCCATTCGCGAGCGCGCCGTCGTTGGTCATCAGGATCAGGCCTTCGCTGGCCCAGTCCAGCCGCCCCACGGGGTAGACACGCCCCTTCACCTTCTGCACCAGATCCATCACGGTGGGGCGCTTTTTCTCATCGCTCACCGTAGTCACATATCCCTTCGGCTTGTTCAGAACCACGTAGGTGTAACGCTCCGGCCCCCGCAACAGCTTGCCGTTCACCCGTATGTGGTCTTGCTCGGGATCGGCCTTCGTCCCGAGCTCAGTGACCACCTGACCATTGACCTGCACTTGCCCGGCAGCGATCAGTTCTTCGGATTTGCGGCGCGATGCAATTCCGGCAGCAGCGATAATTTTTTGCAGGCGTTCGGCTGGCATGGCTACTCCGGTTTGATGCTGGCTGGCGTTTCGGTTTGCTCTTCAGTGCTGAACTCGGTGGCGGTAGAGTCGGTGGCGATCGTTTCGCCGCCGTTTGTCGAATTATCATCCTCGGAAGAATCATCATCCCCTGACGACGCATTCAACGACGCTTCTTGCGGCGCGCTCTCGCCCGTCAGCAGATCGCTTTGGAACGACTCCGCCATCAGCTTCTCGAATTCCTCCATGCTGGGCAGTTCGTTAATATCCTTGAGTCCAAAGCGCAGCAGAAACTCTTTGCTGGTCTTGTAAAGAATCGGCCGGCCAATCACCGCTTTTCTCCCAGCAGTCGTGATCAGCTTGCGGTCAAGCAGTGTAGCGATGACTCCGCCCGAATCGACACCCCGAATCTCGCTGATCTCGGGAACCGTTGCCGGCTGCTTATAGGCGACGACCGCGAGCGTTTCGAGTGCCGGAAGCGACAGCCGGAAAGGCGGTTTCAAACTCTTGGCAAACGCTCGCACCACGTCATGCTGCTCGGGCTTAGTCGACATGCGATACCCGCCGGCTACCTGACGAATCTCGATGCCGTGATTCGCACCGGAATAATCCGCGATGAGTTCTTCAAGCGTGACGCGGATGCGCGACTTGATATCCACCGGATCAACTCCCGGCGTTTCCGCAAGCAGCGATTCCTTCACCAGCGAATAAATCTGATCCAGCGAAATAGGAGTTTCCGCCGCATAAATGATCGCTTCGAGTTGGGGTCTAAGACTCATAAATAGTCGCTGGTCGTTAGTCAAGGGTCGTTCGCGATTGATTGTAATTCGCGGCAGCGATTGCTAACGACGAACGACCAACGACCGCCTCATTTCCAATCATCGCGCACCGCAGCCTGCTCCGTCATCACTTCTTCAAAGTGCGTATGCTTCCTCACCAGCACTTCGCCGAAGACATGATCCTGCCGCACCTGGATTGCCTGTAATCTCACCATTTCCAGCAGCGCCAGAAACATGCAGACCAGCGCCGGCCGCGACGGAACATTGCGCAGCATCTGTTTCAATCGAATCGGGCGATCTTCGAGCGAAAGACGGCGGCGCAGATATTGAATCATCTGGCCGACGGTTACCGTCTCCTCGTCCACTTCCAAAATCGGCCGCGTGCGTGCTCGATCTAATATTTGCTGAAATGTCTTGACCAGATCGATCACATCGGCGGCGAGCTCAGGCTCTGTGCCCTCGGCGTCCATGAACTCGCGTATCGCCGGATTGCTCAGCACCGCATCTTCAATCTGCTGCTTCTGCAAAAGCATCTGCGCCGCGGATTTAAATTTTTCATGCTCCAGCAGTCGATTGACCAATTCATTCCGCGGATCCTCCGTCGCATCCGCCGGAGCGAGCGGATCGCGCGGCAACAGCATCTTCGACTTGATGTGAATCAGCACCGCCGCCATGTAAATAAATTCGGACGCAACATTCACGTCGAGTTCGCGTATGCGCTCGACATAAGTGAGGTACTGCGCCGTTATCTTCGCGATGGGAATGTCGTAGATATTAATGTCCTGCTTGCGAATCAAATCGAGCAGCAGGTCGAGCGGGCCCTCATAGATTTCGCCGAGTGCGATGGCGAACGGGAAATCGCTGGCGTTGTCTTTTCCAGATCGCTTAGCGCCTGGCTCATGAGCACGGACGCTTCCGCCAGAAGCCTCAGCTGGCGCCCGTTCTGATGTAGGTTGAGACAAATCCGTCACTTCGTGGAATCCTTCGCCCGACCTCTTGAATCGTCTACCAAGTTATAGTCCAGCCCCATCGCCTTGCGGACTTCGCCCATCGTGGCGTCTGTAACTTCACGGGCGCGAGCCGAGCCCGCCTCCAGAATATCCCAGGCGAGGCGCGGATTGTCCTCGTATTTTTTGCGCCGCTCCTGCATCGGGTTGAGAATTTTCACCAGCGCATCCGCAGCCCAGCTTTTGCACTCGATGCAGCCGATTCCCGCCGACCGGCAGCCTTCGTAAACTTTTGCCATCGTTTCCTTGCTGCTAAATATTTTGTGCAGATCGCCCACCGGACACACATCCGGATTGCCCTTATCGCTGCGCCGCACCCGCGCCGGATCGGTCACCATAGTCTTCAGCTTCTGCCGTACCACCGGCTCGGGATCGGTCAACATGATCGTATTGCCATAAGACTTCGACATCTTGCGCCCGTCGGTGCCGGGCAGTTTTGCGGCGGGTGTCAATAGAGCTCCCGGTTCGGGGAAAATATATTCGCGCTTGCCGGAATAGAATCCGTTAAACCGCCGCGCAATCTCGCGCGTCAACTCCACATGCGCCACCTGATCTTCGCCCACCGGCACCACATCCGCCTTGTAAATCAAAATATCCGCCGCTTGCAGCAGGGGATAACCAAGAAACCCGTATGTGTTTAGGTCTTTCTCTTTAAGATTTTCCTTCTGCTCTTTGTAAGTCGGCACCCGCTCCAGCCAGCCCAGCGGAGTGATCATCGAGAGCAGCAGATGTAATTCCGCGTGCGCCGGCACATGCGACTGAATAAACATCACGCACTTCTCGGGATCGAGCCCGGCCGCCAGCCAATCCAGCAACACGTCGATCACATTTTCTTTCAGGTGCGAAGGATCCGCGTAATCCGTCGTCAGCGCGTGCCAGTCGACGATGACAAAAAAACATTCATACTGCTCTTGCATCCGCACCCAGTTTTCCAGCGCGCCCACATAATTTCCCAGATGAAGTTTGCCGGTTGGGCGCATGCCGCTGAGCACGCGTTTCTTCGGAGGATTAGTCATGCAGAATTTGCGATTCTCCAGGTTGTTCGATGAACCCTGATTCTAACAAAGGCTGGAGATTGCGGAGCCGAAGACTCGGATCGCTGAAGTGAAACGCACAATTGTGGGATTAAAAGAAAGAATTTGATCTCACTGTCCCGCCCGCACCGGCGAGACCATCAGCGGGCTGGCAGTTCGTTTCTTGGCGTCACCTTTGTCGTGCTGATAGAGCAGCGAAAGAGCGCCTTCGCCCAACGTCGTTGCACCCGCGAGTTCCGCGGCTAATCCTTGATAGGAGCGGCCGATTTCGTGATTGCCCTGCGCCGCCACCGGATTGCCCTTGTCGATCGCCGGCCCGATCACCTGGAAGTTGTTGGGAATCTTCCACAGCACCTTGCAGTTGGTGGCTTTCTCCACGTCTTCATCGGTGAAGCCGGGAATCTTTTTATAGCGGTTGAGCACGAGCCGCAGTCGATCGCGACCCGCGCCTTCCTGCAGAAACGACTGAATGCGTCCCGCGCTCCACAGCGAAACCACGTCGGTCTGCGCCACCATCAGCACCGCATTCGACAGATCGCAAATCATCTGCATCGTCGCGTCCATCCGCCCCGAGCCGTCGATCACCACGAAATGATATTGCCCCACCAGCAAGTCAAATAAGCGAGCCAGTTCCGATGCGGTCGGAACTGCATTATGCGGTTGTTGCGCCCCCGCCAGCAGATGCAGGCCATTGCGATAAGGCGTCATCAGCCCGTCGAGCAGCGAACCGTCCATACGATGCAGATTCTGCAAGGCATCGACCAGCGTGAATTGCGGCCGCAAATTCAATTGCAGCGCCGTATGGCCGATCGGAGCAAAATCAACCAGCACCACGCGCCCGTGCGCCTCCTGCAAAGCGACGGCCGTATTCACCGCGGTGGTCGTAGTGCCAGCGCCGCCCTTGGCGTTGAGAAAAGTTAAGACGCGCGCCTTGCTCGAACTGCGCTGCGCCCGGCTCAACGTAGCCGAAAAGCGCGTGAAAGCTTCGACCAGAGCTTCCCGAGTAGCGTTGTGATCCAAAAATTCACGCGCGCCCGCCCGCATCGCGGAAACAATAATTGTGGGCTGATTCATCTCGCCCACGGCGAAAATGGTCACATCGGGGGTCGAGGCGTGGATCAATTCGATGGTACGGATGGCACGCTGCGGATTCTGCGCATCGATATCCACCAGCACGACTTCGGCGTGCTGATCCTGCAGCTGCCGCATCACGGGATCGGCCGGTCCGGCCGGAAATCCAACATGGCTCAAGGCCGTGCGCGCCAGATTGGTGCTCTCGACCCGGCTGTGCAAGACGACGGATTGTTCGCGATCCTCGGTCAGGAGGGCGACGGCGATGCCGGGCATGACTCGCTTCTCAGTGTTCATTGTCATGCTACGAACTTCCAGCGTTGGGGCCAAGTGACCTTCGTAATCGAAGGAGACAGACGAGGCGGCAGGTTGGCTGGCGGATTCGAATCACGGGAGATACCCGCCAGACTGCTGGTTCAAGAGATTGTAAGGCAAAACGGGACCGAAAAGGTGGACAAATTTTCGTAGTTGGTGCAACTCAAGTTTTTTTGAAGGGACATGGCTTCACGCCGGCGACGAAGCTCCACTTTTCATTCCGGCTCCGCTGAGGGAATGCGGTTCCAAAAGCGAGCCCCTGCCAAATTATCAGGGCAAAACCGATGTCACTCCACCGGCGCTGGGCGCCGACACTCGCACAAATGGCCCGATAGATTCATTGGCCGGCAAATACTCATAGGAATCGAATTGCACTGCGATGCCACTCCGTTGATTGCCCTGAGCATGAGCATCCTCCGAATAACCGCCCGAGGAAGCCGAACTGCGCAACACTCGCCCGCGGCACCGCACCGGCATGCTCTCCGCCAGCGTGATTTCGGACGGCATCATAAAAGTCAATTCCACAACCGCACCCTCCGGATACGACCCCTCGGCATAGAAAAAGATTCCCCGTCCACTGAGAGCCTGAGTAAATCCCGGCACGGTTCGTCCTTCGAATTGAATTGCCAGCGGCAGGTGCACTTCGAAACGCTGCGCGCCGCGCCGCTCAACAAAGTGTTCCAGACGATTGGGATCGGTGCTCATCGCATATCCTCCAGCCGTTCATCCCTTCCGCATCCAGCTCTTCTCGGAGGTGGACACTAACTCTAGCGCGTATCGGAGCGGCGGGGAAGTTCCAAATAGGTCACGTCCAAGTCGCAAACTGTGAAAATCTTGTCCGAAACCAATCGCTTGCCTGACCCCGACGCAACATCTTTACCTTCCTACAACTTCCCGCCGGTTGCCGTCATCCGAAAGATGTGAAAAAGTTCTAACAGCGTGACCGCACCGCAAAATTCCGTAACCGTCGAAGCCACAAACGTCAAAACCGCCTCCCCGTCGCGGTGGGTCATCGCTCTCCGCGCCCTGCGTCACCGCAACTTTCAACTCTTCTTCGGCGGACAACTCATCTCACTCATCGGCACTTGGATGCAGACCGTCGCCCAAGCGTGGCTCGTCTATCGCCTCACGAATTCTGCGCTGCTGCTCGGCAGCGTCGGCTTCGCCAGTCAGTTCCCTGTTTTTCTGGTTGCTCCTTTGGGCGGAATCACCGCCGACCGTATCAATCGCCAGCGCCTCGTCATCGCCACCCAGACCGCATCCATGATCCTCGCGGGTGTTCTCGCTGCGCTCACCCTGTCCCATCGCGTCCAGGTCTGGCACATCTTTCTCCTCGCCGGATTGCTCGGGGTCGTCAACGCCTTCGACATCCCCGGCCGCCAGTCCTTCCTCGTCGACATGGTCGGCAAAGAAGATCTGATGAACGCCATCGCGCTCAATTCCTCGATGTTCAACGGCGCCCGCGTCATCGGCCCGGCGGTCGCCGGAATCCTGGTCGCGAAAATCGGCGAAGGCTGGTGCTTCGCCGCTAACTCCATCAGCTACATTGCCGTCATCGTCGGCCTCATGCTGATGCATGTGCACAGCCCTGCGCGCATCAGCAAACATTCTCCGGTAGAAGAAATCATCGAAGGTTTCCGCTGGGTCAACCAGACGAAAATCATCCGCGCTCTCCTCTTACTGATCGGATTGGTCAGCCTCGTCGGCATGCCCTACACCGTCCTCATGCCGATCTTCGCCGACAAAATCCTCCACGGCGGCGCTCGCGGCCTCGGCATCCTCATGGGCGCGACTGGAGTAGGCGCTCTGTTCGGCGCCTTAACCCTCGCGGCAAAAACCGGAGTCAAAGGCCTCGGTCGCTGGGTCACCCTGAGCTGCGCCGGACTGGGAATCAGCCTCTTCTGTTTTTCCTTCTCGACCTCATTGTGGCTGTCAGTCGCGCTCTTGTTGCCCGCCGGCTACTCGATGATGTTGCAGATGGCTTGCTCGAACACCCTCATCCAGACCATGGTTCCCGATCAATTGCGCGGCCGCGTCATGTCGGTCTATTCCATGATGTTCATGGGCATGGCTCCCTTCGGAGCCTTTTTCGGAGGAGCCTTGGCTCACCGCTTCGGCGCACCTATCACCGTAGCCACCGGAGGCATAGCCTGCGTCCTCGGTGCGATCTGGTTCGCGCGAGCCCTCCCCGATCTCCGCGTCGAGGCCCGCCGCCTCATCATCGCCCAAGGCCTGGCCGCTGGCGAACCCGCCCAGGAACTAAACGCCCAGCCGGTAGAAGAGTAGCCCCGCACCGGCCTTCCTTCGTGTACCTTAGTGGCCTTGGTGGTTACTGGTTTCGCAGAATGAGCGACCATCATGACTAGAAATCGCTCGACGGTCCCCCAACGTTCCAATGACCCAATCGCCCGATCATTCTTCCACCGTCCGCAAAGCCAGCCTCTTCTATTTCGTCTTCGTAATGTTCTCCTACACCACCGGTGGCCCTTTCGGACTCGAAGCCATGGTCACCACCAGCGGCCCGGGCATGAGCTTGCTCTATCTCCTCTTCATCCCCTTCGTCTGGTGCGTCCCCGTATCGCTCGTCTCCGCCGAACTCACCACCGCCATGCCTGTCGAAGGCGGCTTCTATCGCTGGACCCGCGCCGCCTTCGGAGATTTCTGGGGCTTCCTTGCCGGATGGTGGAATTGGTCCGCCTCATTCCTTCTCGGCGGCTCCTACGCCGTTCTCTTCACCGATTACCTCACCTTCTACTTCCCGCAAATCGTCGGCTGGAAACACTGGCTCGTCTCCTTCGCGGTCATCGCCCTCATCACCTGGCTCAACGTCCGCGGAATTCAAATGGTCGGCAAAGCCGCCACCGTTTTTGAATTGCTGATTTTTATTCCCGTGGTTGCCATGATCGCGCTCGGCCTAGCACATTGGCATCACAATCCGTTTGTGCCCTTAGTGCCGCCGAACCAGCCCTTCTCCAAAGTCTTCGGAGTTGGCCTTGCCCTCGCCATCTGGCTCTACTCCGGATACGAGCAATGCTCCAGCGTTGCCGAAGAAGTAGAGAATCCGCAGCGCACCTATCCGCGCGCGCTTGCCCTCGTCGTCCCGCTCTCCGTCGCAACCTACTTCCTGCCCACCTTCGCCGCCCTCGCCGCAAAAGATAACTGGCAACAATGGACCGACGGATACTTCTCCACCGCCGCCCTCCTCATCGGAGGCCATTGGCTCGGCAGCCTGATGACCATCGCCGCCATGTTCTGCAACCTCGCTCTTCTCAACAGCACCGTCCTCACCAGCACCCGCATGCCCTTCACCCTCGCCGAAGACGGATACCTCCCTCCCTTTCTCACCCGCCGCCATCCGCGTTACGGCACACCCTGGATCGCAATCCTCATCTCCGCCGCCATCTATGCCTCGCTTGCCTTGCACTCGCTCGGAGAATTAATCAGCATCTACGTATGGCTGCGCGCCGCGACTACCGTGTTAACTGTTCTCTCTGCCTGGGGATTGCGCCGGAAGCGTCCCGAGTTGCCGCGCGCCTTCCGTATCCCCGGCGGCAATTTCGGCCTCATTTACGTGATCGCTCTCCCCCTAGCCATGACCTACGTCGTCCTGCGTTACAGCGATCCGATCGCGCTGCGCTGGGGGCCGTGGGCTCTCGGCGCCGGGCCCGTCGTCTATCTTGTGGTGAAATACTTCGCCAGACGCGCCGCCCAAAGAGCGCTCCCAGAAGGCTAACCCACCATTACCTATCCGATTGTCCCCGTGAGCGGAGGTTGTTCTTCACCCCTCCCTTGTCACCCTGAGCGGAGCTGGCCGTTCACGAAGTGAACGACCAGCGCAGTCGAAGGGCCCCTACCCCTCCCATCCCGTCAGAGAGCGAACCATGCCCTCGCCCAAACCTGTCAAGCCCCCACTTCGACGCTTTTCCTCACAACCGAATGAATTGATTAAGAAAATAAATCCGCGAAATCTGTCGGGCCCGTACGACGAAATTGATATAATAGAAATATAGATAGGAAAAAGGGTGCGGATCACTCCAGCACCCTTTCCTATTGGCGCAACGAGATCTGATTTCGCCGATTGCGTCTGTAATTTTGCCGTAGGGCACGGTCTAAGTCCTTATTCCGTAATATTTTGCATATAAGACATTTAAAATCAAAGATTTGGAAGGAATTTCCTCCTAAATAAATGATTCTAAAGATCACATAAAATTTTTTTTCTTGGGATTCCGTCAGCTCTAACCGAAATCAGCATCCGCCAGCGAGGCCAGTTTTGCTTTCGAGCATCCGGGAACTGAGCCAGAAAATTCGCGATCGCTCCATCTCCCCCGTCGAACTGACCCACGACTGCCTCGCGCGCATCGAAAAACTCAACCCGCTGCTCAACGCCTTCATCACGGTCACGGCCGAATCTGCGCTCGAACAGGCACGTCTCGCCGAGCGCGAAATTTTTCGGGGAAAATATCTCGGCCCACTTCACGGCATTCCCATCGGTCTCAAAGACATAATTGATGTTGCTGGAGTCCGCACCACTGCCGCCAGCGCGCTCTTCAAAGATCACATCCCAACCGAGGACGCCCAGGTCGTTCGTCGCCTGCGCTGCGGAGGCGCCATCATTCTAGGCAAGCAAAACCTCCACGAGTTTGCCTACGGCGGCAGCTCCATGATCAGTTTTTTCGGAGAGGTCCACAACCCCTGGGATCTGACGCGTATTGCCGGCGGCTCCTCGGGAGGCGGCGCAGTCAGCGTAGCCGCCGGCCTGGGATTCGCCGCCGTTGGCACCGATACTGCCGGTTCCATCCGCCTGCCCGCCGCCTACTGCGGTGTCGTCGGACTGAAGCCCACCTACGGCCGCGTCAGCACCCGCGGAGTCGTGCCCTTATCATCGTCCTACGATCACGTCGGCCCCATCACAACCTCTGTCTATGACGCGGCCCTGATGGCGCAGGTGCTGTCCGATTACGACTCGCCGAATCCCTGCGCCGATCATCCCGTGCCGAGTCTCATCTCGGCATTCGACGAATTCCCAACTAATCTGCGCGTCGGCATCCCCCGTGCATTTTTCTTCGACGAGCTTCACCCCGAGATCGCCGAAGCCATCGAAAAAGCAATCCAGATCTTCGCCGTCCTCCATGCCGAGATTCGCGACATCAAGCTCGAGGTTCCGACCGATCGCACCCTTGCCAGCGCCGAAGCGTACGCGTATCACAAATCGTTCGTAGAAAAAACGCCAGAACTCTACCAGCCCGAAACGCTAAGGCGCATCCAATCCGGAGCCAAGATTTCCACGCAAGACGCCCTCCGCGCCAGCCGCGACCTGCAAACCAGTCGTCACGACATCCAGGCAATATTCAATGACGTGGACGTGCTCTTGACCCCCACCGTTCCCATTCCGCCGCCGAAGATCGCCGACCTGAAAGCGAATCCCGACCAACTGCGTCCGCAAGAGCTGACGATGCTGAGAAACACTCGTCCCTTCAATGTCTGGGGAATCCCGACAATCTCCGTCCCCTGCGGATTCACAAAAGATGGCCTGCCCATAGGCCTGCAACTAGCCGCTGCTCCCTGGCGAGGAATCGTGCTGCTGCAAGCCGCACAGGCATATGAACAAGCAACGGAGTGGCACAAGAGGAGGCCAGAATCAGTAGGAATTACGTAGGGACAGACACACCGGCTCAACCGAACAATCGCGATGTGAGCCAGATCACTGTGGCAACGATAAAACGCAGTCACCCTGAGCGAAGGTGTCCGTTCACGAAGTCAACGAACATCGTAGTCGAAGGGCCCCTACCGCCGCCATGCCGTACGAGCGCAGAACGTACAGCACCTACATGATGGGCAGCATCTCGGGCACTCTCTACATCGGCATAACAGGCAACCTGCACAAGCGCGTTTTCGAGCACAAATTTCATCGCATCGAAGGATTCACCGACAAATATGATGTCGAGCGTCTCTTGTACTGGGAGTCCTTCGACCAAGTAGGCCGCGCCATCGCCCGTGAGAAACAACTAAAGGGCTGGCATAGATCAAAAAAAATCGCTTTGATAGAATCCGTCAACCCGCACTGGCTGGACTTGGCACATGACTGGTTCCCGTGGATGAAAAATCCGGCTCAATTAAAGATGTCATCCTGAGCGCAGCAATCGCGTGCGCAAAGCGAACGCAATTGCGAAGTCGAAGGACCCCTACAGTGGCAACGCTCTCTACATTCGCCGCCAGAAACTCACGCGAGAAACAAAAGATCGCAGTCCAACGTCGCAGCGGCGATAGGGGTCCTTCGACTACGCAGAACGATCCGCCTCGCGGATCGTCCCGCTGCGCTCAGGATGACACCGCGTAAAAGGGAGTTGAGATCATGAGCTCGCGAGCAGGACCCTCTTGACTTTCTTGCCTACCCGAACAACCAGCGGTTCCTGAGGACAAACCCGTATCGCAAGCCTCTCAATCACATGACCGTTAATGTGGACAGCTTTTTCCTTGACTCTGCGGCTACCTTCGGTCGTAGACACAACAAATCCAGCTTCTCTGATCAGCTTGTCCGCACGGAGAACCTCAATGTCAGACAGATTGGATGTGACGTCCTGAGCGTTGCCACCCTCATTTGAATCTGGCGCGACATCAGCAATTCTTACCTTTGAGATAAGAATCTTTACTTCGGGAAGATCTTCCGGCACCTGATCTTGCTGAAACTGCCTCGCCCAGTCCTCCGCCGCCTTGGCGGCCGCCTCCACCGAATGAAAGTCCGCCACAATCCCCTGTGCCAACTCCTTCTTCAGCGCCATGGGATGCGCCTTCCCGCTTGCTGCATCCGCTTTCATCGCGGCGATCTGTTCCACCCGCACATCCGTCAACAGCTCGTAATACCGCCACATCATCTCATCGGAAATCGACATCACCTTGCCATACATCTCCAGCGGCGGCTCGTGAATCCCAATCGCATTCCCCAGTGACTTTGACATCTTGTTCACGCCGTCGAGCCCTTCGAGAATCGGCGTAGTAAGCACCACCTGCGACTCCTGCCCATACGCCCGCTGCAACTCGCGCCCCACCAGCAAGTTGAACTTCTGATCCGTCCCGCCCAGTTCCACGTCGGCCTCAAGCGCGACCGAGTCATATCCCTGCGCCAGCGGATAGAGCAACTCATGCATCGCAATCGGCTTCTCATCGTGAAAGCGCTTGTGGAAGTCCTCGCGCTCCAGCATCTGCGACACCGTATACTTCGCCGTCAGGCGTATAAAATCCTCCGCTGAAAATTTTGAGAACCAGCGGCTGTTAAAGTCAACCACCGTCTTTTCCGGGCTGAGAATCCGAAAGACTTGCGCTTTGTAAGTCTCCGCGTTCTCCGCAATCTGCTCCCGCGTCAGCGGAGGCCGCGTCGCCGATCGCCCCGTAGGGTCGCCAATCATCCCCGTAAAATCCCCGATCAGAAAGATGACCGTGTGTCCGAGATCCTGAAAATGTTTGAGCTTGCGCAGCAGGACGGTGTGCCCCAAATGCAGATCGGGGGCGGTAGGATCAAACCCCGCCTTCACCCGCAAAGGCTTGCCCGAAGCCAGCGAGCGCTCAAGCTTCGAGCGCAACTCGGATTCTTTAACGATCTCCGCCGCGCCTTTTTTGATATAGGCCAGCTGTTCGTCAACCGGTGGAAAGTTAGCCATGCGTAGTGATTATAACGACGCGGGTAAACGCAGGGTCGCCCATTCGCCCGACCTTTTATGAATTGTCATCCCGAGCGTAGCGAGGGATCTGCAGTTCGCCGCCGGTAAAAGCTCAACGCCGCATCCCCCTGCACCAGCCTCCGATAACGTCGCAATTCCCCAAACGCCTCGCCCGGATCAAACCTCTTCTCATGCTCCGCAATCACGATGCAACGCTCGCCCAGCAATTTCGCTGGCGCCAGCGCCGCCAGCGTCTTCTCATACTCGTCCCGCATTGAGTAAGGCGGATCAAGAAAGACGTAATCAGCAACGCATCCTGACCCTTCCAATTGCCGCAAGGATTTTGCAGCCTCGGTTTTAAGGATCTGAAATCCGCTCGAAATCTCTAACGATTTCAAATTCGCCGCAATCACCGCCACCGCCGCTTTCGACGACTCGACGAAGTGCACCATGCGCGCGCCGCGGCTCACCGCCTCAATCCCGACTGCCCCAGTCCCAGCATATAAATCGAGCCACACCGAACCCGCCAGCGCCTCCGGTTCGCCCGCCGACAACACATTGAAAAGAGTCTCGCGCAGCCGATCCGACGTTGGACGAATCTCCAACCCCGGCAGCGATCGCAAAGTCCGCCGCCGATACTCGCCCGCAATCACGCGCATAATCTTCCCGCAGCAGCTCGGCTCGCCCAGTCTTGTCCAGATTGCGATTGAAGAATAACGCGGAATCGCTGCTCGACGTGGATTGAGTTTCGCGCAAACAATCCTAGCATCTGCGCCTGCGCGAACTACAAACTGCGCCAAGCTCTAAGCCGCGCGAACCGGCGTGCGCACCGGCTTCTTGCGAAACACGACCCTGATCTCCTCCCGCCAGTGCTCGTCGATTCCCAGCACCTCCCAATCGATCTCAGGCGACAGATAACGGAGAATCGTATCGGTCGTCGGATGCACATGCAGAGCGGGCGCAACCAACATCAGGAGCGGCTTCTGCGGCGAGATGTCGCGTCCCGGGAAATAGCCGAATTGCGTAAACTCCCCGCGGCTCTGGTGCCATGCGACCCGCGACCAATAGTCCACGCCCTGCAGCGGCAGGTGTAAGTCCTCATCGGCTTTCAGTTCGATCACCGCCAGTCGCCCTTCGCGGGTCGTCGCCAGAATGTCAATCATGGCGCGATCGGCCGCGGCGAACGCGGGCACCTGCGCATAAAGCGGCTGCGGTCGCAGCCGCCCGTCCAACAACGTAATATCGGCCATCACCAGCGACTCCAGCCAGCTCTCCGGATGCATGCGCCAGAGCGCGTGGTTCTTCGGACCATCCTGGCGACGAACCGCCGCCGCCAGCCGCACCAGGTCGGCAAACTGCGTTTCATTCTCCGCCCTCAGAACCCGCTCTTCCGGCCCCACCCCGAAAGCGATTTCCTCGCTGCTTTCAAAATTTCGCGGATCATGCGCAATCCGCCCCTGCGCGAATTCCAAGCCGTGCCGCCGGAATGAAATCAGCGCGGGTGTCAGCACCACGACTTCCGCATTTGGCAGAATGCCTCGGATGCGCGCAATCGATTGCGCAAAGCGCTCACGTGTCAATCCTTCATCAATTGCATGCACCAGCCTGGTTGCCAGATTGCCGCGATCGCCGAGATCCGCCATCACCAGCGCATCCTCGCGCTGGTCGAATTCATACAGGCGCCACTTCGCGGCGGTTGGATGCAGGTGCGCCATGCGCTGCCGGGTCAGAGCAACCGTGCCCTTCGGCGCCAGCAAAGTGAGCCCTTCAACCACACTCCGGTCGCGCTGTGCCAACCGGCACGCTTCCAACCAGAGGATTCCGCAGGCGAGCGCGCCATCGACCGTCGATTGCGTCTCCTCATCGTTGACTCCCACAATGGCCAGCGCGCGCTGCCCCTGCCGCAGCCAGCCGCGCAGATAGGCCGGTCCAAATGAATGTTCGAGATCGACACTAGTCGTCAGCCGCACCACCGTCCATTCGGGAAGATATCGTTCCAGCGCACGGCGCATGCGCGGTTCATAGGCAGCGCGCGCTGCCCGTCGCGCCGCCGGCGAGCGCTGATCGCGATCGCGACAGAAGTCGAGACGCGTCGGCCGATTCTGCCCCATGCGCTGCACCTGCAACCGCAGCGTGGTGGCCTTTAACTCCGCATCAAGCACGCGCCGCACCACATTCCGCTCGTGCGACCAGAGATGCAGCAGGCATTTGTTGTATTCGCCTGATATCGAATACTTCGACTCCGACAGATTGAACGCGATGGCACCGTCTTCGATTACCACCGCAGCCCGTGCACCATCGAGAAAATCTGCCAGCACTTGACCGAGCGATTCGGGAGTCATCGTCGAATTGTTCGCCCCGCCAGACTCGCCGTCTGTGACCGCCGGACGTGGAAAATGGTTGGATTCGTCCCGCCTTGGGAAAGTCTCACTTCAGTAATCGCGCCGCTCCGCGCGACGATCTCCCGCTCATGGGATAATTGAATTAAGCACAATTGCAATAAGCCGTCCGCAGTGCCCGTCGGTTCGTATCAGGGTATCGCTTTAGCGATACTGAAAGTCCAGCGAAACATTAGCCCCTTTAGGGGCAGCGGGCAGCGAGTCGTTTCCCAGCCAGGGGCATCAAAATATGGTGACTGCCAATCAGCAACGTTTCTTCTTCGAGCACTACGGCCTTACGAATCACGACCTTGAAACGTATCTCGCTGCCGCGCTTTCGGCGGGAGGCGATTACGCCGACCTTTATTTCGAATACCTGACTTCGACCTCGCTGATGGTCGATGAGTCGCTGGTCAAGTCCGCCTCCCAGGGAATCTCCGCCGGCTGTGGCGTGCGCGTCGTCTCCGGCGAGCGCACCGGTTACGCTTATACCGACGATCTTTCTCCCCAACGTATTCTTCATGCTGCCCGCACCGCCGCGCTCATCGCCAGCGCGCCCGCCAAATCGACGGTTGCCGGATTCCAGCAGAAACCGGCCCGCAGCCTTTATCCCGTAACCCTGCCATCGGTCGACGCGGATATCACCGCGAAGGTTGAGTTGCTGATGCGCGCCGATAAGACGGCACGCGGCTACGATCCGCGTATTAAAGAGGTACGCGCCAACTACAGCGACGAACTGAGGAACATCCTCGTAGTCGGCTCCGACGGCACCTTTGCGGAAGACTCGCAGCCGCTGGCGCGCATGAATGTTTCCTGCATCGCGAAAACTGACGCCACTTCAGGACGCGGCACATCCGGCGGCGGTGGACGGGTGGCGCTCGACTTCTTTTTTGGCGAAAAGACTCCCGAGTTCTTTGCCAAAGAGGCCGCGCGCCAGGCGATCCTGCAACTCGACGCCCGCGAAGCTCCCGCCGGAGACATGGAAGTTGTGCTCGGCCCGGGATGGCCGGGCGTGCTGCTGCACGAGGCCGTGGGCCATGGGTTGGAGGCCGATTTCAATCGTAAAAAAACCTCGGCATTTGCCGGTCTCATTGGCAAACGCGTGGCCAGCGAAAAGTGCACGGTGGTCGACAACGGCACCATGCCGTGGCGCCGCGGGTCTTTAAACGTCGACGACGAAGGCCAGCCGACGCAGGAAACCGTGCTGATCGAAAACGGAATTCTAAAGGGTTATCTCAGCGACAAGCTCTCTTCGAAGCTCATGGGCCTCGCCGACACCGGCAACGGACGCCGTGAAAGCTACGAACACATTCCCATGCCACGCATGACCAACACTTATATGCTGGCCGGACAAGACGATCCGGGCGACATCATTCGCTCGGTGAAGAACGGCGTCTACGCAGTAAACTTCGGCGGGGGCCAGGTCGACATCACCAATGGCAAATTTGTTTTCGGCGCATCCGAAGCCTATTTGATCGAAGACGGACAGATCACCGCTCCCATCAAAGGCGCAACCCTGATCGGCAACGGCCCCGATGTACTGACGCGAGTTTCCATGGTCGGCAACGATTTGAAACTCGACGAAGGCGTCGGCACCTGCGGCAAAGATGGACAGGCCGTTCCGGTGGGAGTCGGTATTCCGACCATTAAGATCGATCGCATGACCGTGGGCGGGACTGCCAAGCGCGAGACCGGCGGATTCATGCAGTGAGTCGCTCTTGGCTCCTGGCTTCGAGCTAAGAGCCAACAGCTAACGGCCAACAGCCAACAGCCAAATGACGACAACACTAGAAACGAACGAAACGAAATCCACCACCGATCTGAAAGAGATCGCCTCCGACGTAGTGCGGCGCGCGATGCGGGGCGGAGCTTCGGCCGCCGAGTGCGTGGTTCGCGAAGGCGACGAGTTCTCGACCGTCGTTCGCCTGGGCCAGGTCGAAACCCTGAAAGAATCAGGCTCGCGCGCCATCGGCGTGCGCGTCTTCTTCGGGCAACGAGCGGCCAGCACCTACTCCAGCGATTTTTCTCCTAGCGGCATCGATCGCATGTTGAAGTCGGCCCTCGAACTGGCGCGGATCACCTCTGAAGACCCGTATGCGGGAATCCCCGAATCTGCTCTGCTCGGCTCACTCTCCGGCGACCTTCATCTTTATCACGAAGACGTTTATTCGCTCCCCGGCCCCGAGCGCATCGAGTACGCGCGTCGCGGTGAAAAAGCCGCGCTCGACTCCGATCCCCGCATCAAGAACTCCGACGGCGGATCGTTCGACGCTGCCACGGGCAGAAAAGTGCTGGCCAATTCGCACGGCTTTGTTGGCGAATATCGTCGGTCATACTGCTCAGTAGCAGTCGTGCCCATTGCGCAGGACGAGAACGGCGGCATGCAGCGTGATTACTGGTATTCAGTCGCGCGCAGCCTCGCCAAACTCGACCCGCCAGAGCAAGTCGGGAAAGAAGCCGCGCGCCGCACCCTCCGCCGCCTGGGCGCGCGCAAGGTGAAGACCGCGCATGTGCCCGTCGTCCTCGATCCCATGGTCTCAAGCTCGATGCTCGAACATATTTTTGAGGGAGTTAACGGCGACTCCGTCTATCGAGGAGCGTCATTTCTCGCGGGCAAGCTGGGCGAGAAAATTGCCGCAGCGCACGTCACCGTCATCGACGATGGAACGATGTCCGGCGGCTTCGGTACGACGCCCTTCGATGGCGAAGGCATCCCCACGCGCCGTACCGTCGTTATCGAAAACGGAATTCTCAAATCGTATCTGCTGAATACTTACACCGCGAAGAAGCTGGGCCTCGAAACCACGGCCAACGCCTCCCGCGGGCTCGCTGGCACTCCCGGCATCGGCCCGGGCAATTACTTCCTTGAGCCTGGAACGAAAACGCCGAAGCAGATTATCGCGGACATCAAAGACGGTCTCTACGTAACCGAGTTTCTCGGTCACGGCGCGAACCTGGTCACTGGCGACTACTCCCGCGGAGCTTCCGGCATGTGGATCGTCAATGGCGAACTGGCCTATCCCGTAGAAGAGATCACGGTGGCGGGCAATCTGAAAGAGATGTTTAATAACATCTCCGAGATTGGCAGCGACCTGGAATTTCGCGGCAGCGTAGCTTCGCCAACGATCCGCATCGACGGTTTGACGGTTGGCGGAGAGTGAGCAAACCAGCGAAACGACGCCCGCAATTAACCTGTTATTAACATTCGCCGCCTCGTCCGGCGTTTAACATTTCTCGCATGGCTGACCAGCCCCTGCACGTAGAAGAATTCGCCGGTTCCCGGGAGGGAATCCACATTTTGCGCCTCTCTGGGCCGCTGACGCTTCAGAATGTATTTGTCTTTCAAGCCAAGGTGCGGGCCGACAACTCGCGCGCGCTGATCATCGACTTCACCGGGGTGCCGCTCACCGATTCCGCGGGAGTCGGGGCGCTCGTTGGGGCCTATGTCACCCGGCAAAAAAATGCACGCAGCCTGGGCTTAGTCGGCGTAAATCAGCGCATCCATCACGCTCTGGAAGTAACGCGGGTCGAGCATTTCTTTCATTTCTACGAAACGATCGCCGAGGCCGAACAGGCAGCCTAAATCGAGAGCGACCGCAAAAAGAAAGGCGGCCTGCCCGGGCCGCCTTCTCTCTCCGAATTTTGGTTGTGGCTTAGACGCCTTTGACGTTCTCCGCCTGCCAGCCCTTCGGGCCTTTGACTACATCGAACTGAACTTGTTGACCTTCCTGCAGGCTGCGAAACCCGTTTGCCTGGATGGCGGAGAAGTGCACGAATACGTCTTCACCATTCTGGCGGCTGATAAAACCATAGCCCTTGGCATCGTTAAACCACTTTACTGTTCCTGTTTCCATGATGTTGCTGTGTTCCTTTTGGGTTGAAGTGTGCGCCGGAACTCGCAGGATAGTGCTGGCAGATCGCGCTCAGGCAGGTCACGCTGTAATGCAGGTCACGCTGTAGAGCAGGGTACTGCTGACAACCGCAAAGTCAAAACGCACCTAAATTGTACATATCCGCTGATAAATGGCTAGAAAATTTTGTCGTTACCGGGGTAACTCCCGGATGCGTCCTACGGGCCTAACCTAGTCGATACAGCCCGGCCAGTAGGAAGACATTGCTCGCTCACCGTAAGGAATTGACCGATTAGACCCTTCTTGCAACCCCGCATCAAATTGAAAGTAAGGAGCCTTATGCTTTGGCACGGTGCTTGCTCCTACATGAGCGCGGAGGATTTATGCTGAACATCAACGTCGAAACCTTTAACGATTTGGCCGTAGTCGAGTGCAAAGGCAGGATCGTCCGCGACGACGCAGTCTTCAAGCTTCGCTACATAGTGCAGGCCCTGACGCCCGCCCGCACCATTGCGCTCGATTTATCGGAAGTCAAGGCCATCAGCGGCGGCGGCTTAGGAATGCTCGCCTTCCTCGAGCGCTGGGCGCGAGAGAATGACATTCGCCTTAAACTGTATTGCCCCTCGCCAGCGGTCGTGCAAGGCTTGGCGCAAAATCGTTCTCTGGCGAATTTCGAGATTGCAACCTTCCCCGAAATGATGAAGGTCTTCGGCCAGTCCGATAGTCGCTACTCTGAAAGCCGCTTTAACGTCGCGGCCTGAGTTGTCGATTTGCAACTTCCTCGCGGCTCATTCATCATCAGGGAATGTTAACTCGACTGCGGATGCCAGGGTTCGCTTTCGCTGCGATCCTGCTAATTGTTCTCGTAGAAATTTTCATGCCCCTCCCAATCGTCGCCCAAGGTGACTTGGTCGGGGACGTGCGCGCTCAGCTAAGTCAAAATTCTTTCTCCGCCGCAAAGTCGGAACTTAGTTCCTATAAGTCGCAGCACGGCATTACTCCCGAGTATCTCGAAGCCTTGTCGTGGATGGCTCGCGGGGCGGCAGCGACAAGCCAATGGGATAAGGCTACCGCTTACGCCACCGAAACGCGCACTCTGTGCGAACAGCAATTAACCAAACGCAAACTTGACGCCGAACCGCACCTGCCCCTCGCCCTCGGCGCCGCCTACGAAGTTCTAGCGCAGAGCCTGGATGCGAAAGGCGAGCACGCGAAGGCCGTCAGCCTGTTGCGTTCAGCTTTAACGCGCTACGGCGATACCTCGATTCAAGCGCGGCTCAAGAAGAATCTCAACCTGCTCGTTCTCGTCGGCCAGCCAGCGCCGCCGCTGCAAGAGGCGCAATATCTTGGGCCGAAGCCGCCCACGCTCGCTTCGCTGAAAGGCTCGCCCGTGCTTTTATTCTTCTGGGCGCATTGGTGCGTCGACTGCAAAGCGGAAGTCCCGGTCATCGTCCGTCTGCGCCAGGAATTCTCCCGCGACGGCTTAGTCGTCATCGGGCCCACGCAACTCTACGGTTACGCCGCGCAGGGAGCCGCCGCCACGCCCGCCGCCGAGCGTGCCTACATAGAATCCGTTCGTGATCGTTATTACGCCAGCCTGCAAGATATGCCGGTGCCTCTAAGTAAACACAACTTCGACGCCTATGGGGCTAGCACAACCCCGACTCTGGTCGTACTGAATCGCGCCGGCCAAGTCGAGATGTATCATCCCGGAGCGCTCTCGTACGGCGAATTACGTGCCGCCCTGGAGAAAGCGGTCGTCCGTTAAGAAAACTTAAGAAAACTATGGATCGAAGCACACTGATCGGAATGTCAACCGGCGCCGCCGTAATGTTCGGCTTCGGCATCGTCTGGCTCCTTCTCGGCTTGTTTCGTGGACGACCGTCTCCCAAATGGCTCCGGCTTTCACTGGTCGCCGTTGGCATCGTGCTCGCAACATCGGTCGTGATTCTCGCCATGCGCGCGTCCAAGCTTCCCTTCGATTTAGCTCCGCTGACCGCGCAACAGCTGGGGCTCAACCGCGAGATCGCACGTCACTTCTATCTGGTTTTCGGTTTCGAGCTGGCTGCGATTTTTCTCGCCGTGGTTGTGCTGAACTTAATCCATTACCCCGACTACATTCTCTCCGGCATCGCCCTGATCGTCGCCGTGCATTTCTTTCCGTTGGCGGCTCTATTTAAAGCTCCTGTCTACTATGGAACCGCATTGGTCGGATGTGCCATCGGCCTTATTGGATTTTTCATGGCTGACGCCGCCTTGCGCCAAAAGGTGGTGGGGATATCTTTCGGCTTGCTGCTGTGGGCGACAGCCGCGTGGATCGCATGGATTGGCCTCACCATCACGCCTAAAATCGGCCCTAACCTACGCCCAATGTGAAGCGCGATGCGCATTCTGGTCCAAGCGCGCAGGCTCAGATAGAAGTTAGAGCGCGGCAGCCTGTTCGCGCCGCCGCCCTTGAATCTCTATATAGACATTGATCAGTGAAACCGCCGCCGGCGTCACGCCGGGAATGCGCGAGGCCTGTCCGAGCGTCTGCGGAACCACCTTGCCAAGCTTCTCCTGCATCTCGCGCGATAACCCGCTTACCGCCTGATAATCGAACCAATCGGGAATGCGGCGCTGCTCCGCCTTCTTCAGCCGCTCAATGGCGCGCTCCTGCTGGCCGAGATATCCCGCATACTTGATTTCAGTTTCGACCGACTTGAGTTCGTTGTGGACTTCCGACGAAAGGCCAACCGCGGAGGTCGCCGAGGAACCTCTCTCAAAGAACCGAGGAATCAGGGCACGCAGCACTGGCGCCACCTTCTCGATGGTAATTTCCGGACGCTTCAACAATTGCGCTAAGGACTGTCCCATAGCAGACGAGAGGTCGTGTGGGGACGGCCGCCCGCGTGAGCCTGCCGTGAGCGAAGCCGAAGGGTCCGAGTCGAGCGGAGCTCGACTATTGTCGTCAGCAGCGGCGGAAATCAACTCTGCCATGGCTGTTGTCAGCTTCGTCCGCTCCAGCACCTGCTTCACTTCGTCCAAACGCTGCTGCTTCGCCTCAAAATCGGACCAGGCCTCATCCGAAATCAACCCCACCCGCCGTCCATGAGGAGTCAACCGCCGGTCGGCGTTATCGATCCTCAGATGCAAGCGGAACTCGGCCCGCGAAGTGAACATGCGATACGGCTCATTCGTCCCCTTCGAAATCAGGTCGTCGATCAGAATTGCAGTGTACCCTTCGGTACGATCGAGTATGAGCGGCACCTCCTTCTTCACCTTAAGCGCCGCATTGATCCCAGCCATGATGCCCTGGCAAGCGGCTTCTTCGTACCCTGAGGTTCCGTTAATCTGGCCGGCAAGAAAGAGCCCGGCAATTTTTTTAGTCTCCAGTGTCCGCTTAAGCTCCGTCGGATCGATCGAGTCGTACTCGATCGCATATCCCGGCCGCATCATTTCCGCCCCGTCCAGCCCAGGAATCGACTTAAGAATCGCCAGTTGCACATCGATCGGCAGCGAAGTGCTCATGCCGTTGACGTAAATTTCGTGCGTGTTCAGCCCCTCGGGTTCGAGGAAAAGCTGGTGCGTGAGCTTGTCGGGAAACTTGACGATCTTATCTTCAATCGACGGACAATAGCGCGGCCCAGTCGACTGAATCTGCCCGCTATACATCGGCGAGCGATGCACATTCTCGCGAATAATGCGATGTGTCTCTTCGGTAGTAAACGCGATGTAGCAAGGCACCTGCGAGTCATGATGCGCGACGCGGCGTGTGCGAAAGCTAAATGGAGTCGGATCGAGGTCCCCCGGCTGCCGCTCGAAGCGCGACCAGTCAATCGTGCGCCCATCCAGGCGAGGAGGCGTCCCAGTCTTGAGCCGGCATCCGCGCAGCCCCAGCTTCTTGAGCGCTTCACCGAGCAGAACTGCCGCCGGCTCACCCGAACGTCCCGCCGGATACCGCTGTTCCCCGCAATGAATCAGCCCATTGAGAAAAGTTCCGGTCGTGATGATGACCGCTTCCGCGGAGACGCGGCGGCCGTCGCGGAGGAGGATACCGCGAATGCGGTTGCCGGTTGCCGATTGCCAGTCGCCAGTTACTTCTGCCGCGTCTGATAGCGGAGAGCTGACGGCGGAGAGCTGCTCCACCACCACATCCGCCACTTCCGCCTGCTTGATCTTCAAATTCGTCTGCGATTCCAGCACCTCGCGCATCTTGAGGCGGTAGGCCTGCTTGTCGCACTGCGCCCGCGGCGACCAGACCGCCGGTCCGCGCGAGGTATTGAGCAAGCGAAACTGAATGCCGACTGCATCCGTAATCTCACCCATGATGCCGCCGAGCGCGTCCACCTCGCGCACCAGATGCCCCTTTGCAATTCCCCCGACGGCCGGATTGCACGACATCTGCGCAATCAGGTCGACGTTCAACGTAAACAGCGCGGTCTTCAAACCCATGCGAGCGGCAGCCATGGCGGCTTCGCATCCGGCATGACCGGCGCCCACCACGACTACCTCGAAATGCTCGTCGAACCTTTGCGTCTGCATCTGCATGTGCGCTGGCGAAACCCCATCAACTCGGAAGGGAATGCGGCTTGATTCATTGTAACAACCCTGATTGGCGGAGGTCCGGCGCCACGGGTTGCGCAGCCGACCGCCCCAGGTTACTGCAAACGGCGATAGGTCAGCTTCATCCGAACTCCGCATAAGGCCGATCTAAGGCAATTTATGCCGGGTTGGCATCGTCGTTGCAATGAAATCTTCATGTCCTCTTCTTTTCCAATGCCACGGGATCCGGTGCCAATGCCGCGAGATGCGGCCCCAATACCCGCAGCAGATCCCGAACATCCGCTGGCCCGCGCCTTCGCGTCGTTTACCGAGGCGGCGGGTTCGCTCGAGCGCACGTATGGGCAATTGCAGGGGCAAGTGGCTCATCTGCGGCAGGAACTTGAAGTCACCAATCGCGATCTGGCGTCGAGCCTCGACGAAAATCATCGCATCCGCGAGCGCCTGCGCCGCATTCTCGAAGGCTTGCCTTGCGGTGTGCTCGTGCTTGAAGGGGGTGCCGACGCCCGCATTTCCATTCTCAATCCTGAGGCGGCGCGGTTCGTCGGCGGCAGCTTCCAAGCGGCGGATGGGTTGCCGCCGGCGCTCCGAGCGGCGCTGGAGCGGGCGCGTGACACGGGCGACGAACCTGAATTGCAGCTCGCCGACGAAAGTGCCACGGATGAAAGGCAAATCGAAAAAGGTTCCGTTTGGATCGCCATCCGCCACGCCTGGCTGGAGCAAAGCCCCGAACACGCCACATCGGTCTTTATCCTCCGCGATATCAGCGAGGCGAAGAAACTCGAACACGATCGCGAACACCTGCGGCGGCAGCAGGCGCTGGTCGAAATGTCGGCCTTGCTGGCGCACGAAATTCGCAACCCGCTGGGCAGCCTCGAACTTTTCGCCGGACTCTTGGCCGAAGCTAATCTCGAGGGCGAAAGCCATCGTTGGATCGAACATGTCCAGGCGGGTCTACGCACGCTGTCGGCCACCGTCAACAACGTGCTCCAGTTGCACAACCCGTCGCCGCCCGCGAGCACCGGGACCGTGACCGATGCTGGCGAACTGCTGGACTGGGCCCACGATTTTCTGCTGCCGCTCGCAAAACAGGCGCGTGTCGAAATGCAGGTCATCAACGGACTGCATGGCATCACTCTTGCCGCCGACCGGCACCGGCTGGAGCAGGTGTTGCTTAATCTTGCGCTCAACGCCTTTCGCTTCATGCCCGGTGGCGGATGGCTTTCGATTCGCGGCCAGTGCTGCCTCGGCCCGGATATGGTTGGCGAACACCCTGCTGACGGCGTCGAAATTGTGGTGCGCGATACTGGCCCCGGCATACTGCCGGACGATCTGCCGCGTATTTTTGACGCCGGCTTCAGCACTCGGGCGGGCAGTTCCGGACTCGGTCTCGCCGTCTGCCGGCGCATTGTCGAAGAGCAGGGCGGCGCGATCACGGTCGAAAGCCGGGCCGGGCATGGCGCGACCTTCCGCGTCCGCCTGCCCTCAGAAATATCCGGAGCTCGATCATGAAGCGGCTCTTAATCGCCGACGACGATGCCGGCATGCGCGCCGCGCTCGAAACCCGCTTCCTGCGCCGCGGCTGGTTGGTCGATGTCGCGGTGAATGGCGTCGAAGCGCTGGAAAAATTCCGCGCCGGCGTACATTCGCTCGTGATCACCGATGTGCGCATGCCCGGACACGACGGTTTCGCACTGCTGCGCGAGTTGCAAACTCGCGAATTGCAAACTTCGGCGCGTACGGCGGTCATTCTATTGACTGCCTACGGTTGTGTGCCGGATGCGGTCGAAGCCATGCGCAATGGCGCCTGCGACTACCTGGTCAAGCCAGTGTGCTTCGAGAAACTCGAACTCGCCGTCGAACAGGTGTTGCGCCGCGCCGAGGATTCGAGTAAAGAGGCGAATAAAGATACCGAGGCGCTGATCGGCCATTCTCCGGCATGGGAACACGCGCTCGGGCGGGCGCGCCAGGCCGCTGCCACCGACGCCGACATCCTCATCGAGGCCGAGAGCGGCACCGGCAAAGAGTTGATTGCCCGCCTTATTCACCGCCTCAGCCGCCGCAAGGCAGGGCCGTTTGTCGCGCTCAATTGCACCGCATTCCCGGAAACCTTGCTCGAAAGCGAATTGTTCGGCCACGCGCGCGGCGCTTTTACTGGCGCCGTCGGCGCCCGGCCCGGCAAGTTTGAGATGGCGACGGGCGGCACGCTGCTGCTTGATGAAGTGGGAGAGATGCCGGTCGCGCTGCAGCCGAAACTGCTGCGCGCCCTGCAGGAGCGCGAGTTCGACCGCCTGGGATCGAATCAGACGGTGCGCGTCGATATCCGCGTGATTGCGACCACCAATCGCCCACTCGAAGCCGCCATTGCGGAAGGCCGCTTCCGCGCCGATCTTTTTTACCGCCTGAATGTGATTCCGATTTCGCTGCCGCCGCTGCGCGAGCGCGCTGGCGATATTGCGGAACTGGCCGATTATTTCGCCCGACTCTACGCCGCGCCCGGAATGGCGCCGGGCTTGTCCCGCGAACTGCTGGCCCGTCTCGAAGAACAAGCGTGGCCGGGCAATGTGCGCGAATTGGGAAACTTCGTGCGGCGGGCGGTGGCGTTGTCGGGAGCGTTGTCGGCCGGCGGCGAGATTGGCGTCGAGGCCCTCGAGCATGGCAAAAATTTTCAGGGAAAAGACCAGCAGGGAAAAATTCCAGTTCCGAATTCCTCCGCTTCGCCGGAATGGAAAGCCGGACTCTCACTCGGCGAAATGGAGCGTCAGCTTTTTGCCATGACCCTGGAATCGACGGGCGGCAACCGGGCGCATGCGGCCGAGCTGCTCGGCGTCAGCCTGCGCACGGTGCGCAACAAAGTTCGCGAGTTTGGCCTGCCGCCGCGTAACAACTATCGAAGCGAGGTTAATTCCAACCGTAATAACAATAAGGAGCAATCATGTCCATGATCGATACTCCGCTGATGCGCGGCCTGGAGAGCGTGCTCGACCGTAGCGCCTTCCGTCATCAGGTCATCTCCGCGAATCTGGCCAATATCGATACTCCCGGATACCGCACCCGCGACGTGCGCGAATTTGCCGGTGAAATCGAACAGGCCATGGCCGGCGAAGAAGTATCTTTTACCCCCATCGCGCACGAAATTCCCGGCCTGCTCGAGCGTCCCGACGGAAACAATGTTTCGGTCGAGCGTGAATCGCTGCTCCTCGCCCAAAATCAGTTGCGCTTTACCGTAGCGGTCGCCTTCCTGAAGTCTGAATTTCACACCATAATGAGCGCGATTAATGGAGGTACTACGTCATGAACCTTTTCGGCATGTTTGAACTCAGTGGCTCGGCGCTCGGAGCCGAGCGGCAGCGCGCGGAGGTGGTCGCGAGCAACATGGCCAATGCTCAGACCACGCGCACTCCACAGGGCGGTCCCTACCGCCGTCAACTAGTTGTCTTTCAATCGCAGCGGGCGCCTCGATTTGCTCTGGCGCTCGCTGGATTGCATCCGCAAAGTGCCGCGGCGGTGCGCGTCGCCGCGGTGGTCGCCGATCAGCGGCCGCCGATCATGCGCTTCGAGCCGGGACATCCCGACGCTAATCCGCAAGGCTACGTTGCCTATCCACAGGTCGATCCCGTCGAAGAGATGACCGATCTGCTCGGCGCCGTCCGGGCCTATGAGCTGAATGCGTCGGCCGTACAGGCGACGAAGAACATGATTACGCAATCGCTCGATCTGCTGCGCTAGCGAGCGCGACATTAAGAAAAGATTTGAGGAGGCGCCGCCATGAATAATTCGATTCCTTCCATCCGTATCCTGCCCGCCGATATGGGCGCTGCCCCCGCTGGCTCCTCCGGCGGCGGAAAATTCTTCGAGACCCTGCAACAGTCGATCAACGAAGTGGACGGCGCGCAGGGCGATGCGGCAACCGAAGTCGCCCAGCTCCTCAACGGCCAGGGCGCCGACTTGCACAGTGCCATGATTGCGGTCGAAAAGGCCGACCTCTCCTTTCAGCTGATGATGCAGGTGCGCAACAAGATCGTGCAGGCGTATCAGCAGATTTCGAACATGCAGTTCTGAACCGGTGCGAAGTGTCATCCTGAGCGAGTCGAAGGACCCCTACTCCCGCGCACATTTTCGGACGAGTAGGGGTGCTTCCCCTTCGGCTCCGCTCAGGGTCAGGATGACAATGTTGAACTGCTTTTAGGAGTGGGAAAATTTGAGCCAGGGTCTCGATCAGATTAAGGACTTCCTGCGCGGCCTGAGCCTGCAGCAGAAGGCTCTGCTCGCGGGCGGCGCGGCGGTGGTCGGGCTGACGCTGTGGCTCTTCGTTACTCTCCTCGATCACAAAAACGTCGTGCTCTACTCCGGACTCAAGCCCGAAGATGCACAGTCGATGGGGAGCCGCCTGGCGGCGAAAAATATTCCTTATGAAATTTCGCCGGATGGCGCGAGCGTCCTCGTTCCCTCCGACAAGATCGACGCCGCTCGCCTCGAAACTGCCTCCCAAGGATTGCCCCGCAACGCCCGCCTGGGCTTTGAATTGTTCGATACGCCGAATTGGGCAGGATCGGATTTCAGCGAAAAAGTAAATTATCAGCGCGCCCTTGAAGGCGAACTGGAACGTACCCTGCAAACCCTGAGCGAAGTCCAAGCGGTGCGCGTGCATCTCGTGCTGCCGCGCGAATCGCTCTTCACCGAGCAAGAGCACGAATCGAAAGCAGCAGTCATCGTCAAGACGCGCGGCGGCACACTCTCGCGCGATGCCCAGCAGGCCATACCGCAACTGGTCGCGAGCGCGGTCGATGGCCTGCGCCCGGAAAACGTTACTGTCGTCGATGCCGACACGGCCATGTCTTTTCTGGCGCGGCGTGGTCCCTCCGGGCGCGCCTCCTTTGATTCCGACGACGAGCTGGCCGCCGCCGCCGTTCATGCCATCGAACCCTTCGTGGGCGCCGAGCACGTTCGCGCCAGCGTGCACGTCGATTACGATCTCAGCAGCAGCGAGGACACCTCCGAAATCTACGATCCGAAGGCGACCGCCGCTACCGCGCAGCAACACACGGAAGAGCTTGCCGGAGGCGCCAATCCAGCGGGTGTGCCGGGCGTAACCAGCAATGTGCCGGGAAGCAATGCCGCCATTGCTCCGGCGTCGCCGCCAACTGTGCCCCCAGCGCCGGGCGCACCTGCTCCGGGCACCGCCGCCAATCCCGGCCCCATCAGTCCCAGCGTGTTTTCGGCTCTCGACAACCAAAGCTCGAAATCCGACAGCTCGACCTTCGCGGTCAGCAAGGATGTCCGCCACACTCTGAACCCGGCCGGACGCGTGCGCCGCATCACGGCGTCGGTGCTGGTTGACGACGCAATCGATACCAAGCAGGAGAATGGCAAGCCATCGACCGTCCGCCGCAAACGCACTCCCGAAGAGATGACGGCCATTGAAAAACTTGCCCGGGCCGCCATCGGCATCGACGATCAGCGCGGCGATCTGCTCGCAGTCGAAAACCTTTCCTTCCAGACACTGTCTGTCGAGACGCCGGCCCCGCCGGGAAAGTTCGAGAAATGGCGTCTGCTGCTTTTGCCCTGGGTGGGCGCGCTCCGTTACGTCGGCATCACGCTGCTCTTCTTGCTGGTTTACGCGCTGGTGCTGCGCCCGGTGAAGAACCAGGCGATTGCGGCATTCAAACAGATTCCCGGGCATTTTGCCAAGCCCCTCGCCGCGGGAGCAGCCGGCGGCCTTGCCAGCGCCGCGCTCCCTCCAGGTAGCGACGAAGCCAACCGCGCTACGGCACTGAAAAAAGAGTTGACCGACAAGATCAAAGCTGAGCCGGCCGTCGCCAGCCAATTGGTGCAGAGCTGGATGCACGAACCGAAGACCAAGTAGCGCTGCGCCCAAAGAAGTACAGGCAAGAGTGAAAGAAAGACAGAGACACTGAAGATGGCCACACCGATCTCCACCACCGGCTTACAGAAAGCGGCCATCCTGCTGGTATTGCTCGGCGAGGAGGCGGCCAGCCACATTTATCGCAATCTGCCCGAGGCCGACGTCGAGCGCCTCACGCGGCGCATTGCGGAACTGGAAGGTTTTAAACCCGCCACCGCCATTGCGGTGCTCGAAGAATATCGCGAGCTCACCCTTACCCGTGGTTATCTCGCCGAAGGCGGGCCGGAATACGCGGAGAAGCTGCTGGTAAAAGCCTTTGGCGAAACCGGCGCTCAGCGGCTGTTGCAACAGGTGCAAAGAACGATGGAACATAACGCGGTGCAACTGGAAAGCCTGCAGGAATCAGACCCGCAGCAGTTGGCCAAGTTCCTCGAAGCCGAGCACCCTCAAACCATCGCCCTCATCATGGCCCATCTGCATGCCCGTCATGCCTCCGCGCTTTTGTTGCGACTGCCCGAGGACGTGCGCGGCGAAACCGTTAAACGCCTGGCGCAGTTGCGTCAGTTTTCTCCCGAAGTTGCCCAGAAAGTTGCCATCGCCTTGAACAAGCAACTGGAGTCGGTCGGCGAACAGAGCCGGCGCGCCTATGCCGGATTCAAAGGCGCTGCCGACATGCTCAACCAGCTCGATCCACTGAAAAGCAAAGGTATTCTGGAGACCATCGAAAAAGACGATCCCAAGATGGCGCTCGCCATCCGCAACCTGATGTTTACCTTCGAAGACCTGCTCGGAGTGCCTGAAGCCGGTATTCGCGAACTGCTCGGACAGCTCGACAAAAAAATGCTCGCGCTCGCCCTTCGCGGCGCCACCGAAGAACTCAAGAACCTGATCTTTAAGGCCATGTCGTCGCGCGCCGTCGACATGCTGAAAGAAGACATGGAAGTGCTAGGCGCGGTGCGCACCAAAGACGTGAACCAGGCGCAGCGCGAAATTGTGGAAGCCGCGCGCAAACTTGAATCCGAGGGAAAACTGGTCCTGAGCGCCGAGTCGCAGGAGGAGTATGTCGTCTAGCGCTCCCCAGCGGCAAGCCGTCCCGGAAGCTTCGGCGTTCACTTACGCCGAAGCCGATGCCCCCCCAGGCGACACTGGCAGCTCTCCCAACGCCGGCCAGGCCGCTGAGGAACGGAGCCGTCGTCAGCAGGCTGAGACTTTCGAGCAGGGACGCCAAAGTGCGCAACAGCAGTTTCGCGCCGAACTCGATGCCGCTCTGGTCAAGCATCGCGACCAGATCAGCCACGCTCTCCATGAGTTCGGCGTCGAACGGCAGAATTACTATCGCCGCGTCGAAGGCGAAGTGGTCGAATTGGCGCTCGCAGTCGCCCGCAAAATCCTGCATCGCGAAGCACAACTGGATGCGAACGTGCTCGCCGGCATCGTTCGCATCACGCTCGAAAAACTCGATACCGCTACCAGCGTCAAACTTTACGTCTCCCCGAAGGAAGCCGATGACTGGCGCCACTACTTTGCCTGCCGCATGGAAGATGTTCCCGCGCCCGACATTCACGAAGATCCTGCCATTCCTCCCGGCGAGTGCCGGATCGAAACATCCCTCGGTTCGACGCACCTCGGTCTCGAATTGCAGCTCAAGGAAATTGAAACCGGATTGCTCGATTTACTCGCCGAAAGGCCGGGCGCCGCGCCACCCGCAGCTTCAAACGCTGCGAAATCAAACCAAGCGCCGGAGTCGCGCTGAATGCCCGCCCCCACCGCAGCCCCGCCGATTCTCTCCGCTTATTTCTCGCATCTCGAAAACTCGTCGGCCCTGCGCTGGCGTGGCCGAGTCGTGCAGGTTGTCGGTCAACTTGTCGAATCCGAAGGGCCCTTCTGCACCATCGGCGAAGCCTGCGAAATCATCGATTCCCGCGACCAGCACTGGCCGGGAGAGATAGTCGGCTTCCGCGGCCACACCGTTCTTTCCATGGCCCTGCGGCGTCCGACCGGCATCCGCTATGGCGACCAGGTCGTGGCTTGGGGGCGCCGTCCTTCCTTGCGCCTCAGCGACCAGCTTCTCGGCCGCGTGCTCGACGGAGCCGGCGATCCCATCGACAGCCGGCCCGCGCCCGTTTGCCGCGAGCGTTCTGCGCTCGATCACGACGCTCCTCTTGCCCTGTCGCGCGCTCCGATTCGCAAGGCGCTCGGCTGCGGCATTCGCGCCATCGATGCTTTCCTTACCTGCGGACGCGGCCAGCGAGTCGGCATCTTTGGCGGTAGCGGCGTCGGCAAAAGCACGCTGATCGGCATGATGGCCCGCAACACCAGCGCCGACCTCACCGTCCTCGGCCTGATCGGCGAGCGCGGACGCGAAGTGGGAGAACTTCTTGACTCGCTCGGCGAGGCTGGCCGCAGCCGTTCCGTCGTCGTCGTTTCCACTTCCGACCAGGATCCTCTGCTCCGCATCCGCGCCGGGCTCGCCGCCACCACCATCGCCGAATATTTCTGCGCCCGCGGCAAGCATGTATTGCTCGTCGTCGATTCGCTCACCCGTCTCGCCATGGCGCAACGCGAAATCGGACTCGCCGCCGGCGAGCCGCCAACCGCCAAAGGCTACACGCCCTCGGTCTTCACCCTGCTAGCCCGCCTCATCGAGCGCGCCGGCTCCTACGATTCCGGCAGCATCACCGGTTTCTACACCGTGCTCATGGAAGGTGACGACGAAAACGATCCCCTGGTGGACGCGGCGCGCGCTCTACTCGACGGCCACATCATGCTCGATCGCCGTCTCGCCGCCCAGAGCCACTATCCTCCCATTTCCATTCTCGACAGCATCAGCCGCATCATGCCCGCCGTAATCTCGGCCCCTCATCTGGCAAAAACCAATCACATCCGCCGGCTCTTCGCCACCTACAAAGCTTCCGAGGAACTGATTCGCATCGGAGCCTACCAGAAAGGCAGCGATCTCGATCTCGATCGCGCCATCATGCTTATGCCCGCACTGCGTGAGTTTCTTATGCAGCCCTCGCAAGAAGTTGCCGTCATGAAAGATTCCATCGATCGCCTGCTCGCTCTTCCCACATAAAACGCCGACCTGAAATCATGCCTTTTCGCTTCGCTCTCGCCCCCATACTTCGACTTCGCCAAAGCATCGAACGCCAGCGCACGCTCCAACTGCAGGCAGCGAACCTTCAAGTTACGCGCGCGCAGCAAGAGGTCGTTCAGATCGACCGCTTCCTTGCCAACTCCGATCAGTCGGACTCGGCCTCGCTCGCCGCCGGACGCATCGCCGCCGAACTCCAATTTATCTCGGTGTTGCGCAAGAATCTTTTGGTTTTCCGCGAAGAACTTCAGTCCGAAGTTCGCAAGTTCGAACTACTCCGTCAGAAGGCACTCGCCGAATACCACCAGGCTTACCGCGACCGCGAAATTCTCGAAAGCTTGCGCGTCCGCCAGCGCCAGACCTACCAGCAGGAACAATCTCGCCGCCAGCAGCAGGAACTCGATGCCGCTCATCTCCTACAACGCTGGCATCGTCGCAGCTGAATCACCTACCGACTAACGTAATCTAAAGAATCGCCCGATTTTGCCGGGCTCCACCCGGCAAGCCTTGCCCCAGTGACTAGCTCACCTTCTTACTGCTCGTTACCCTTGCCTTAGTCAACTCATATAACTCCCTGAAATTACTGGGAGTCGACACTTACTCACGGCCAGTCATCGGACCGCCCGCATTGGCGCATCGTGTGCAAATGAAACCGCGGTGCTTCGATGTTGATAGACGCAATTCTCATCCCGGGGGCGGCAACCGCAGTTCCTGCCGCGGTTAGCTCCACTTCCTCGCCGATCACGTCGCCGACTTTTAGCGCCACGCTCGCTTCCTCCATAGCCAACTCTGCGCCGCCACGCCAGGATCAACCCGTCATGGCGGCGCAGCCAAATGCTGAGGTCAAGCCCGCCAATGTAGAATCCACATTCAACTTCCGTTCCGTTACCACTGCCAGTGCGAATTTGTTCACCCAACTTGTTGGGTCGAATCAGACTCTGAATCCATCTCTTGCGGTAATCTCCAAACCTGTTCCGCCGAATGTTAAGTCGATCACTAAGTCAAGTGCCGAGCCTCCTGCTAAGTCGGGAGCCAAGCCAGTACTCAGCGATTCATCTGTGCCGCTCACATCTTCAGCAATCTCACCTGTATCAACCATCGCTACCCTCGCCTACCCGGCATCGACTTATTCACTAGCCGTTCCGTTGCCGGCCCCGTTACCGGTTTCGTCAACCAGTGCCCCCGATTCAACACCAACGCCCTCACTGACAATGCCCGAACCAAATGCAAACCAGTCTCGCCTCTCCTCACCTGGGCTATCCAGTCTTCCTCTGCCGGTGGATTCGCCACCGCCATCGAATCTGCAGCAGTTGGGATCTTCCGGGTCATCGCCGATCCCACTGTCGCGTCCAATTTTCGCACCCTCCGCACTACCCCTCAAAGCTAGCGCACCATCGCCCACTTCTTCGGCGTCTGTCGTTCCTACCAACGCCGACGCTGAAGAATTGTTACCGCATTCCTTGCCAGCTGCCACGACTCAGCCCTCGGCCTTAACCGTGCCGGCACAGTTTTCTACATCCACGCCTTCCGTTTCATCTTCATCGACGCAACCCGTCTTCGCTTCACCCGGCAAATTCGCCCTTGCACCCGCTCTGCCGACACCCAAGATGGCAACTGTGCCCGCTTCGCCAGCACCGGCGCCGATAGCAGCGCCAATGCCGACAATCAGGCCAGCTTCATTCCCAATAACCAGGCCGAGTTCATTGCCAATGCCGTCGCCGCTGTCCAACCCAAATTCCAAGGTTCCTGCCGAATCTGCAACCACAATTGGCAGGCAACTCGTCACCGCGACTCCCACGCTGCCTTTAACCGAAGTCACCGACTTCGCAGTTGATCAATCGCAAGCGGTCCAACTCGAGGAAACCCCGCCCCTGTCATTCACTACGTTGGCGCCGCCCGCGCCGGATGCTCCGCCTGCACAAACCGAGCCACCATTCATCTCCACCGATACTTCAACGCGAATTGTGTCTTCGCGCCCTAACTCGATTCCAACTCTATTCCCGAGCGCAGCTCCGACGGCCGTTCCGCTGACATTTTCAGCTCCGATATCAAATTCGATCGCGACGTCCCTGAGCGACAGCATCCGCACCTTAGGAGTTGGTCCACCCGACTATGCTCCATTGTTAACTACCTCCCAAAGCAACGATTCTGCGATTGATTCCGAAGCTAGTGCTTACGCGCTGGATTACACCGCGCCAGTGGACACTCAGGCCGTCCACGCCGCGCGCGTCCTTACATCGGATGCTGCCATCGCTGTTGCAGCAGTTCCCGCCAATGATCGAGCGCCACTCTCAACCGATCTGGCCCCCGCCACTGAACAGGTGTTTGCAACTGCGAATGTAGTCGATACAACTCTCGCGGTTTCGCTATCATCTGCTCAAGCCTACAAAGTAACGGGCAACAACGCCGCTGACAGCTCGGCAACTTCTCCCACCCCTGTGCGCGAGAATGTAAACGCTGGCCCAGCGCCTCTTCCCCCCAACTTCGCTCCGGTGGTGGCGCCCTTCGCGGAGATGACGCCCCCCGAAACTCCACTGGCCCGTTACCTTGCCAGTAACACTGGGACGAGCGCCCCCAATATCAGCGCCGGTAAGAGTCCGGTTTCAGCAAATGTCTTCTCCGCCCCGGATCCGGTCTTCGCCTTCAGACCATCGAGTAACGTCGCCTCCACCAGTTTGCCCGCGACTCCTCTTGCCCCACGCGGGGCTGTAAATGGCAGCCCAGCGCCCCTTGCTAACTTGGCTTCGATCGCGGAACCGAATGCGAAGCCACCTGATTTCGAAACCCCTCCGGTCCGTAACCTTGACAGCTACACTGCCGACAACGCTTCGAATAACAACCCTGGCGATAACTCGACCAGTGAAACCAGCAATAATGTTAGTAACGGCGATGCATCTCTTACTTCGGATCTAACCGCCTCTTACCGCAACCTAGATTCCGGCGCTTCCGCGCCGATCGCCACCACCAACGAGGAACACGCAAAACCGTTAATTTCCGG
Organism: uncultured Acidobacteriaceae bacterium; assembly: GCA_963822025.1. Classification (GTDB taxonomy): domain Bacteria; phylum Acidobacteriota; class Terriglobia; order Terriglobales; family Acidobacteriaceae; genus Acidiflorens. The sequence goes on from CAWGFW010000008.1 coordinate 1,590,133, forward strand.
TCCATCATTTACTACTGCCACCGGTACCGCTACGGCATCCCAGCCTACCGCCGTAGATAAAAAAACGATTGCCGCAATCGAAACAAGCACGACCTCTCCGGCTACCGGACCGTCGGTCATGAACCCGGTACCGACCGCCGTTTCCCAGCCTGTTGTGGCCGCGCTCCCTGGCAGCAATCCGTCGACCGCAACCACCACCTCTCCTTTGCCCGCCGCTCCGCTGCCCGCTCCGGCGAACTCCGGTCCAGCGCCCGCGCTACCTCAAACTCACCAAATGCTTGACTCCGCGCCGCCCGCGGCTCCCGCCTCCGATCCCACCGCTCTTCCTGGTGACGTCCACACCGATGCGCAAACTCCCGCTCAAATGCATGTCGGCCTGCGCACCGACGCTTTCGGAGCGGTTGAGATTCATACCGTCGTCCAGCAAAGTCAGATTGGCATCACGGTTCACAGTGATCGCGACATCTCGCGCTGGTTCAATTCCGAAGTTCCAGGTCTTGAGTCCGGACTCAACAACAGCCATCTCAATCTCACCGGGGTTAATTTCGATAACGCGCGCTCCGCCGTTCAGGCCGAAACCGGCTTTCAGCAGGGTCAGCCCCGGCAACAACAGCCGCAAACGTTCGGCGCTCCAGCGCCCTCGTCGTCGGGCTCAGCCTTGGCCGAACCTGAAACGACAGAGTTCGCAACCGCCAATGTTCCTGCCGTTGGCCTGTCGACCGGGCCGGCGCAGGTTCGCGTCAGCATTCTCGCTTAGGAGGGATAACTCGTGTCCATGTCACTCATGCAAATGGTGGGCGCCGCCGGTGCAACGGCTCCGAGATCGGCGGCTTCGGCAAGAGCTTCGTCGGCTGCGGCGGCCTCTTCCACGGCCTCCTCAACTTCATCAAGCACTTCAGGCGTGGACCTGACCAATACATTCTTGCAGTTGCTGTCGGTACAACTTGAAAACCAGAGTCCGCTCGATCCCGTCGATCCGAACCAGTTCACCGTGGAGTTGGCGCAGTTCGACTCGCTCGGCGAATTGACCCAGATTCAGTCGCTCATGCAACAGCTGGTTAACGATGTCGGTGGGACCTCTAGCCAGGCCGCCGGCGCCGCAGCCGCTGGCGCGGCCAGCCCAACTTCCACTTCAACCACCAATTCCATTTCGCACTAAGGAGCCCACATGCCTCAATTTTCGATACCTCTTTCTGGATTGGACGCCACCTCCGCCGCCCTTTCTACCGCCGCCAACAATCTGGCTAACCTCAACACCATCGGTTACAAAGATCAGCAGATTCAGTTTGCCGACCTGTTTTACCAAAATCTCGGCTCGGACGGTGCGGGCGACCCGATCCAGCAGGGAGCGGGCGTCCAGGTAAGTTCCGAACCTACCGACTTTACCCAAGGCAATGTCACTTCCACGGGTATCGAAACCGATGTTGCCATCAACGGCAACGGCTTCTTCGTCGTCCAGCAAGGTGGGATCGACAGCTACACGCGCGCCGGTAACTTTGAAGTGGGCACCGACAACCTGCTCGAAACCACCGATGGCCAACAGGTTCTCGGATATCCCGCAGTCAATGGAGTGGTTAACACCAGCGGCGGCCTGACCACACTGGCGCTCGGGGCCGGCACCAGCAGCCCCGCAGTCGTTACTTCGAACGTCACCTTGACGTCGAACCTGAACGCGACCGCGGCAGATGGTTCCTCCTATTCCACCCAGGCGACCATCTATGACTCGCTCGGCGCCGCCCACCAGGTTACATACACCTACACCAATGCTGATTCCCCGGCCGCGGCCGCCGTTCCCGCTCAAGCGGCGACCGGCTCGTTGACCATGACTGCGCAACCGGTCGCCACCCAAACCGTCGTCATTGGCGGCCAGACCTACACCTTCACGACGGCTGCCCCTGCTGCCGGAACCAATGACGTTTTCATTGGCGCGACGGTCGCGGAAACCACGGCCAATCTGGTGAATGCCATTAATGGCAACTATGCGGATGCGGCGGGAACCGCTTCTCCGGGCGGTTATGGAACTGGTACCGCCGCCAACCCCGCTGCCACCGCTGTAGACGCTGGAGGTGGGGTAATCAATTTCACTGCAGCGACAACCGGTACCGCCAGCGACTTCGCGGCTACCAGTCTGGGGACAGGTTCCGCCAATCTGACCTGGAACACCGGCGCCGGAGCGAACGGAGCGAATGCCATCGCCGCCGTTCCCGCCGTGGTCAACACTTGGACGTATACCGTCACGGTTCCAGCTGCCGATATATCCGGAGCCACCGCTCCTGTCTCTCTCGCCTCGGGCACACTCGTTTTTAACGGCAATGGAACTTTGCAAAGTATCACTCCAACCGGCGGCGCCGCCTCCACCACGAACCCCGTCATCGGCGTTCCCCCCACTGGGCATCCCCAACAGGTCTTCGCGGACGGCGCCAATCAACTGAACTATACCTGGCACGTATTCAACACCACCGGAACTGGCATCCTCACGCAATTGGCCTCGCCGAACAGCACTGCCTCTATCCAACAGGATGGCACCAGCAGCGGCACCCTGCAAAACTTCGCCATCGGTTCCGATGGCACCATCACCGGTTCGTTCAGCAACGGAACGACCGCAACCCTCGGACAAATCGCGCTCGCCAGTTTTCCGGATGAGCAAGGCCTGTCCCGCAACGGCGATAACGATTTCGCCCCCACGCTCGCTTCCGGCCAGCCGACGATCGGCGCACCGACCAGCGGAGGGCTCGGCAGCATCTCCGGCGGCGCGCTCGAACAGTCGAATGTCGACATTGCCACCGAGTTTGCCAACCTCATCGTCGCCCAACGTAGCTATGAAGCGAACGCCCGGGTTGTGACTACCTTCGATACCATCGCCCAGGACACCATTGCTCTGAAGCAGTAAAGTCCACAGCCGCCGCCGCCGCCCGCTCGCGTAGAGACGGAACTCATTCCGTCTCCCGAGCGCAGCTCGGCGCGAACTATCTTTCATGCCGAAATCCGCCGCCATCGTTTGCTCGACGATGGCCAACGGCGAAGCCCTCGGCTTTATCTGAGCTTCTTCATGAGCGCGGTCTCACAGAAAAGGCTCTCGCGGGGCGGCATCTTCTCTTTCTGACGAGGGTGCCTTCGATAGATTGCTCCAACCACCTCATTCCAAACCTATCGTTCTGCATCGTCCTTTTGGGTTATCGGGAGGGGAAACCCGGGCACCCGGCTTGCAAACATCGAGTACATGCCGGACGTAAGTCTCGGGTCCAAGAGCGAATCGAGGAACGCGCCGAAAAGCGCATCGAGTAGATCCGTGATGGGCAATCGGAAGATAGGCGCTGCAGCGCTCGTACTCGGTCTGGCCGCGGTGGCCGGCTTCGTGTGGCTGCGTCCGGAAATCCCAAGCAGCAGCGCCGCCGAAGCCGGCGAAGCCACGCTCGTCCTCGAGACTTTCGTGGTTAATCTCGACGGCGCTAATCTAACCGGCTCGAATCAGCGCGCTTATCTCCGGATCGGAGTCACGCTCGGTTTGGCTCACCCGCTTCCGCGCAACCGGCCGGAAGCAATACCGACTGCACTCGTGCGCGACACCATCCTCGCCGTCCTCGCCACCGCCCGGCCCGAGGAACTGCTCAAGCTCGAAGGCAAACGCCAGCTGAAAGATGAACTCCTGAAAGCCTTGCAGGAGCGCGTCCCTCAGCTCGCTGTCGAAAACGTCTACTTCACCGAATTCCTGGTCCAAATGTAAAGGAGATACTATGCGCAAACTGCTTTTGCTCTTACCTGTACTGCTGCTTTTCTCTTGCCTGGCGGCCGCGCAAGCGGTTCCGCTCACGCTGCCCGATGGCTGGGTGACTTTTGCGGCTCCGGTGCCGGAAGGCAGCGGAATCGGATGGAACTTTTCGCTTTATGGCGGGGATGGCTCCAGCGATCCCAACAAATTCTCCTACAGCGAGTCGGATTTCAGTCTGTTTTCATATTTTCCGCTAGACCAACCGCAAATCTCCGTTACCTTCACGGGCACTCGGGGCATGCCGATGGTTGAGCCCGCCGACAGGTTCGGTTGCTACTATGTCCGATTCCCGGTGTCCGGCGGCATGCTTACTGTAGCCGAACTGGACGGCACAATTCTGAAGCAAACGGCAAACGGGCCGGCCGACTACTGGCAGGAGTTCTGCAGCCTTTATGGCGGCGGCGACAACTTCTGGGCAGCGGGCGGACTCACCGTCCTAATACCGCAGTAACTGCGGGAAAGTTATGGCCACGGCTGCCCAACCGAAGCCCGCAACTGCATCTCCCGTGCCTTCGGGGGATGCCATTGCCGATCCTCTCGCAGAAAGGTGGCGGCGCGTCGAGCCGCTGCCTTGTCTGCTCACCATCGAAATTGGTGTGCCTGGCTTCACCGTCGCCGATCTCGTTCATCTGGAGCGCGGACGAATCATAGCGACCGGCTGGACCGTCGGGCAGGACGTTCCCTTGCGGGTTAACGACGAACTGATTGCATGGAGCGAGTTTGAGGTGGTGCAGAATCGGCTCGCCATCCGCCTGACCGAGCTGGCCTAGATGGACTTCAGACCGGGAGAGGAGCGCCGATGAATCCGATTTCTATGAATTCGATGCACGAGGATTCGTTACCAATGCAAAGAGCTGAGGCGAGGATCGAAATCCAACTTCGGCCGGACTGGCAGGGATTCACTGCGCGCGCCGCAGGCCGCTTCAAAACTCTCCTGCTCGCTCTTTGGAAACCATTCATCGGCCGGATTCGGAGCCAGCGTAAGAAGCTTACGGTGTGCGACACCACTTCCCTCGGCGATCGCCGCTTCGTCTCCATTGTCCAAGTCGAATACCAGCGCTTCCTCATTGGCTACAGTCCTTCGACCGTTACCCTGCTGGCGCAATTGCCGGACGAGGGCGCCAAGGTCGACGAATCCGCCGGCCCAAATGAACTGAAGGGAAAAAATTGAGGGGAGAAAACAACTGATGGGAGCCTATCGCAGTTTCTGCGGGCTCCTTTTATTATTGCTCGCCGGCGCCGCGCCGCTTTGGGCGCGTTCGCAGGCTGCGCCCGGCCTCTCCTTGCCGGGGATCTTGCCCGGCGCGGCCGCGCCCGGCAGCTCCGCCTCCTGGAACATCGTTCTCCTGCTCACGCTGCTGACCCTGATTCCCGCCATCGTGCTTTCGATGACGCCTTTCGTGCGCCTGCTCGTCGTTTTTCATTTTCTGCGCCAGGCGCTCGGCACTCAGACCACTCCAACCAATCAAACGCTCATCGGACTCTCGCTCATTCTCACTTTTTTTCTTATGCAGCCAGTCGGCGCGGCCATCTATACCGACGCCATCGTTCCGCTCGATGCCGGGCGCATCAACACCATGACCGCTCTCGATCGCGCCGTCGTGCCCATGCGCCGCTTCATGCTCAAGTTTGCCCGCGAAAAGGATCTTGCGCTCTTCGTCGAACTCGCGCATGAGCCGCGTCCTGCGCGTCCCGAAGACCTCGACATGCGCATTGTTGCGCCCGCCTATCTGCTCAGCGAACTGGAAGCTGGCTTTCGCATCGGCGCCGCACTTTTCTTTCCTTTTCTCGTCATCGATCTGGTGACCGCCGCCGTCACCACCTCGATCGGCATGATGCAGCTGCCCCCGGTCATCATTTCCACTCCGCTCAAGATTCTTCTGTTCGTCGTGGTCGATGGATGGAACCTGCTGGTCGGCTCGCTGATGCGGAGTTTTTCCTGAAAGGCGCTTATGGGAACCGAACAGGTGGTCGCTCTGTTTCGCCACACGCTCCAGATCGCGTTGCTGATGGGTGCGCCGCTGCTTCTGATCGCGGTCTTCGTCAGCTTGCTCGTCAACGTGGCGCAAGTGCTGACCTCGTTGCAGGATCAAACCCTATCCCACGTGCCGCGCTTGGCGGCGATGGCCGCGGCCATCCTGTTCTTTTTTCCCTGGATGCTGCGCAAGCTGATGTTTTTCACCATCGGCCTCTGGTCCGACTTCCACCCCTTTGTCCGATGACGGCCTTCGGCGCGGGCGCAGCTTGATGGTTGAGGTGATTGTGCTGCAGATGCCACTAGCCATGCCGTTTGCTCCGTCGATCGAACGCACGATCGTCAGCTGGATGATCGCCGGCGCGCGCGTCACCGGCTTGCTCGTCGTGGCGCCATTCCTCGGCAGCGCCGCGGTCCCCCCCCGAATCAAGGTCGGGTTCGCCTTTCTTCTCACTCTATTTCTCGTGCCGCTTGTGCCCGCGCCTCCGGCGGCGCTTACTACGGCTGCGCTCGTCGTCCTTCTGCTCGGGGAATTTGCCATCGGCTTCCTCCTCGGATTCACCCTGCAACTGATCTTCGAAGCGGGACAGATCGCCGGGCAGGTCTGTGGCGTTCAAATGGGATATTCGCTGGCCAGCATCGTCAATCCCGACAATGGCCAGGCCGATTCCGCCGCGCTTTCCACTTTTTACGAACTGATCGTGCTCCTGCTCTTTATTCAACTTGGCGTTCCACACTGGCTCCTGCGCGGACTCGCCCGCAGCTTCGACTATCTTCCTCCCGGCCAGCTGTCCCTCACCTGGCCAGCGGTCCATGCGCTCCTCGAATTCGCCGCCGGCATGTTTGTCGCCGGCCTGCAGATTGCCGCGCCCGTGCTCGTCGCCAGCTTGTTTGCCGACGTCGCACTCGGTTTCATCGGCAAGGCGTCGCCGCAATTGCCCGTGCTCTTTGTCGGAATCTCGCTCAAGAACCTGATCGGGCTGGCGCTGCTTTGCGGAGCGGTCGCTTACTGGCCGCGGTTTTTTGACGCCCGCTTCGCCCGCGCCTTAGACGCCTCGGAAAGGATTCTAAAACTCGCGCACTGAAAGTAGTTCTCAGTTCTTGGTCCTCCGTCGGATAAGGCCCGCCACTAGCTGCGGCCCCGGGAGTCGAGATCACGAACACGGAGCGGCAGAGATCTGAGAACCGAGAACTGAGAACTCGGAACTGATAACTGACCCATGCCCGAATCCAACCAGACCGAGCAGGCAACCCCGCGACGGCGCGAGAAGGCTCGCGAACAGGGACAGGTTGCGCGCAGCCGCGATCTCATCGGCGCTGCTTCGGGTATGGCTGCCACCTTCGTGCTCTTTGCCATGATGTCGAGTTTTCCGCTGGCCTGGCGCGGCTTTTTTCACGACTGCCTGGAGACTTCCATAAAAGAAAGCGCCCGTTCCGGCAACTTCCGCATGGATGCGCTCGCCCCTATCCTCACTCACGCCCGGCTTTTCGCCTCTACCGGCGCCGCTCTCGCTTTGGGTTGGATTGTGGCCCTCGGCTCCGCTCTCGCGCAGGGTGGCCTCGTGTTCGCTCCAACCTCGCTGCTGCCAAAGGGCTCGCGCATGAGTCCGGCGGCGAAACTCGGCCAGCTCTTCTCCATCACCGCGCTCCGCGGACTCATGAAGTCTCTGCTGCCAGCCACCGCCGTCACCTATCTGGCGGTTGGGTACCTGCGCCGCGACTGGCCTTTGCTCGCGTCTCTTTCCGCCCGATCCTCGCGTGGCACACTCGGCTTTGCTGCTGCCCACATCTTCGAAGTCGCCTGGAAATCCGCGCTCGTTCTGCTCATCTGGTCCGTCCTCGACTACCTGTTCGAGCGCCAGCACCTTTCGAGCGAACTGAAAATGAGCCGCCAGGAATTGAAAGACGAATACAAGGAAACCGAAGGCAATCCCGTTATCAAGGGCCGCATTCGCCGGCTGCAGCGCCAGTTGCGCCGCCGCCGCATGCTCGAGGACACCAAGCGCGCCGCCGTCGTCATCACCAACCCCACCGAATATGCCATTGCCCTCGAATACCGCACCGATATGGTCGCGCCCGTCGTCGTCGCCAAGGGCCGCAACCTGTTCGCCGCCCAGATTCGGGAAATCGCGCGTTGGGAGAACATTCCCATGGTCGAGAATCCGCCGCTCGCGCACATTCTTTACCGCACCGTCGAAGTAGGACAAAGCGTTCCCGCGAAACTCTATGCCGTGATCGCTGAAATCCTGGCCGCCGTCTATCGCGCCCAAGCCCACGCCCTCGCCGCTGCCCACGCGTCCGCTCGAACTGGCGCCGCAGCTGGTTCCGCAGAGAGAGGAAGGCGCTAATGCCTGCTGCCCCAGCCCCAACCACGACTGCTACCGCTCCCCCCCGCAATCCGTTCATCGAGTGGATTGTTCCCATTGCCGCCGTCAGCCTGGTCTTCGTCATGCTGGTGCCTTTGCCGGGCTTCGTGCTCGACCTGCTGCTCGCCACCAGTTTTGCGGCATCGGTGCTCGTCCTGCTCTCCGCTCTCCAGATCCTGCGCCCGGCGCAATTTTCCGTCTTCCCCAGCCTGCTCCTTCTGCTCACGCTCTTCCGCCTGTCGCTGAACCTTGCCTCCAGCCGCCGCATTCTTCTCCACGGCAACGAAGGTGCCGGAGCCGCCGGCCACGTCATCGAAGCCTTTGGACAATTTGTAGTCGGCGGCAATTACGTTGTCGGCTTCGTTCTCTTCATCGCCCTCATCGCCATCCAGTACATCGTCGTCAGCCACGGCGCCGTGCGCACCGCTGAAGTCACCGCGCGTTTCACTCTCGACGCTCTTCCCGGCAAGCAGATGGCGATCGATGCCGATCTCAATGCCGGCCTGATCGATGAACATCAAGCCCGCGCCCGCCGCGAACAAACCGCGCGCGAAGCCGAATTCTACGGCGCCATGGACGGCGCCGCCCGCTTCAACCAGCGCGACTCGATTGCGACCATCCTCATCACCGGCATCAACATTCTTGCCGGCTTCCTCATCGGAGTCTTCCAACTCGACATTCCTTTTCGCGAGGCGCTCAAGACCTACACCGTGCTCACCGTTGGCGACGGCCTGGTCACCATGATCCCCTCGCTGCTGGTCTCGATGGCTGGCGGCATGGTCGTCACTCGCGCCTCCTCGAATGCCACTCTTTCCGTCGACCTCGGTACCCAACTGTTTTCGCGCCGCCGTTCCTTGCAGATCGCGGGCGGCATTATGATTGCGCTGGCGTGCATCCCCGGCCTGCCGAAATTTTCTTTCCTATCGATCGCGGTTGTCGCCTTCCTGCTCGCCGCTCGCTTGCCCCAGCTCAAAGACAAAGACGGAAAAGTTATCGAACCTGTCCCCGTTGATCCTGGAGCCCTCCCCGCCGCCGACAAAGACAAGAAAGCCGCCAAGCCCGAATCCATCGAAGACCTCATCAAGCTCGACGAGCTCTCCCTCGAAGTGGGCTACTCGCTGGTCAATCTGGTCGATATCGCGCAGGGTGGACAGCTTCTCGCCCGCGTCAAAGCGTTGCGCAGCGCTCTCGCCGTGCAGCTTGGATTCATCGTTCCACCCATTCATATCACCGACAACGTTCGGCTCAAGGCTCGCGAATACGTGATCTCTCTGCGCGGCGTTGAAATCGCCCGCTGGGAGATGCTGGAAGACAAGGTTCTCGCCATCAGCTCCGAGATCACGCCGCCTGCGCTCGCCGGAACTCCCACCCGCGAGCCCGCCTTCGGTGTGGCCGCCCTCTGGATTGCACGCGCACTCGAATCTCAGGCCTTGACCTCCGGCTATGCTGTCGTCGACCAGACATCCGTCCTCTCTACCCACCTTGCGGAAGTCATTCGCCAGCACGCCTACGAATTGCTGACTCGCCAGGAGACCAAGCGCCTGCTCGATCGGCTTAGCGACAGCCATCCCAAACTCGCCGAAGAACTTGTTCCGAAAATCCTCAGCTTGGGTGAAGTGCAAAAAGTCTTGCAACAGCTATTGCGCGAACAGGTTTCCATTCGCGACCTCTCCACCATCCTCGAAACTCTGCTTGATATTTCCGCCTCGAGCAAGCATCCCGTGCTGATGGTTGAGGCCGCCCGCCAGGCGCTCGGCCGCGCCCTCGTGCGCCCGCTACTTTCCGACGATGGCAGCCTGCGCGTGCTAACGCTCGATCACAACATCGAAGACGAGCTGAGCCGCGCTTTCACCCCGCAAGCGCCGCCCGCCACCGCCACGGGCCTTCAGCCCTCGTTCGTTCGCCGCATTCTCGATGGCCTGCGCCAGTTGGCCGGCGATCAGGTCGCGCAGACCGCACCCATTTTGCTCTGTGCCACTCCCGCGCGTTTTCATCTGCGCCGTTTGCTTGAACCTTTTCTTCCCAAAGTCATCGTGCTCTCTCCTCTGGAAATTCCTCCCATGGTTTCGGTGCAGTCGCTCGGGACGGTGCGCTGAAGAACTGCGATGAATACGTTGCGACCCTCCGTGTAGGTCGATGGTCCTTGGTCGATGGTCGTTCGGCGCATGGGATGCGAACGACGAACTGAGACTAACGGACGATTAGCGACCGATAACTAGCGGCGAACGACCGACGACTGACGACTAACAGCCAGTTTCTAGGAAAGGCTAGCCCCATGACCAAACATCCCGCCGAAGCTTATCAACGGGTCCAGAACGATGCCGAACGTGAGCGCATTCTTATGGAACAGCTACCCCAGGTCCGCTACATCGCCCGCCGCATCCACGAGCGCCTGCCGCGCCACGTGCCCTTCGAAGACCTGGTCCATGCCGGGGTCATAGGACTCATCGACGCGCTCAATAAATTCGACTTGTCCAAGCACGTGCAATTCAGTTCTTATGCGAAGTTCCGCATCCGCGGCGCCATTCTCGACAGTCTTCGCGAGCTCGATTGGAGCCCGCGCGAACTGCGCCGAAAAGGCCGCCTGGTTGATTCCGTCTACTGCGATCTTTCCGGCAAACTTGGCCGCGCGCCCAACGAAAACGAAATCGCCCAAGAGATGGGGATCAACCTCGCCGAACTCCAAGCGCTGCTGGCGGAACTCGATGGACTCGAACTGGGCAGCCTGCGCGTCGAGTCTCCGCGCGACGGCAAAGAAGAAAATCTTACCGATCACATTCCTTCCAAGCCCGAGGACACTCCCTTCTTTCAATGCCTGCGCTCGGAGATGAAACACCTGCTGACTGCCGCCATCTCCGAATTGCCGGAAAAGGAACAACGCGTTCTCGCGCTTTACTACTATGAAGAACTCACCATGAAAGAAGTAGGAGTCGCGCTCGGGATTGGCGAATCACGCGTCTCGCAGATTCATTCTTTAGCCATGACTCGCTTGCGGGCCCGGCTCAACTTCCTATCCGCTCCGGCCGCTCGCGCTAAAGCCACGGCTGCTCCCTAGAATCTTCTTGTAGAAGCTGACGGCGAGCCGCAAGCTCGGCAGATTTCTCGGAATCAAAAAGTCTCTTATCTGGAGATAGCATGGAAAAAGTTCTCAACCAGCAGGAAATCGATGACATGGTGCGCAAGGCGCGAACCGGCAGCGCTTCCGCCGGCGCCACCGGTCCGGTCGTTCAACCCTGGGACATCCGCCAAGCCGGACGCATCGGAACCGAGCAGTTACGGGCCATCAACCAGCTCCACGAAACCTTTGCCCGCAATCTCACGACGGCCATCGGCGGCTACCTGCGAATCGTTTTCGACTGCAGCCTGGTTTCCGCCGAACATCTCACCTATCGCGAGTTCCTGCAGACTGTCCCGGAAAAAACCTATCTCGCATCCTGCGATCTCGCGCCCGTAGGCGCTACTGCCGTACTCCAACTTGACCTGGCTATCGCCTTCCCCATTATCGACGTCATGCTCGGCGGCGAAGGCAAGAGCAGCGAGATGACTCGCGACCCCACCGAAATCGAAGAACAGGTTCTCGAAGCTGTCGTCCGCATCATGTTTCGCGAACTGCAGACCAGTTGGAGCGCAATTGGGCTCCAATTCAATTTCGGCGCGCGTCAACACCTTCTGCAAACCCAGCAACTCATGCCTCCCGAGGAGAAAAATCTCAGTCTTAGCTTCGAAATCAAGATGTCGGAGACCCGTGGCACCCTTAACCTCGCCATTCCTGCGGTGGTTTCAAACGCGTTGCTCCGCAAAATCTCTGCCGAATTCAGCTACCAGCGCCGCCGCAGCCCTATCGAAACTCGCTTGCAGATTCAGAAAAAACTATTGCATTGCCTGTTCCCGGTCGAGCTCTCCATGACCGGGCTCCAGGTACCGTTACAGGAGCTCAGCGATCTCGCTCCCGGCCACGTGCTTACTTTTCCCACGGACGCAACCGCCCCAGGTGTGCTGCAGGTAGAAGATGTCTTGCTGGCTTCGGCCGCTCCTGTACGTGTCAATGCGCATCGTGCCGCCCGCGTCCTCGCGATCCAAACTCCCGTTGCTCCCGGAGCTGATGTATGACCGATGTTCCTGCCACGCCCTCATCGAACTCTTCGCCTGAAACTGCCGCTCAAGCTCGCCCCGAATTGCGCCCAGAGCTTCGGCAATGGTGCGATGCCTGGAAAAGCTGTCTCCAGAATGTGCTCTCCCAAATCTCGGGCAAACCCTCTGCGGAGGGCGATAGTTTCGAAAGCTCTTCCCTAGTCCTCCCTGTCACCGAGTCAGATATCTGGTACATGGTGGTCGTGGGAGGCGCGGTCCGTGGTGAAATGACCTTGCATCTGGAGGCCGCTTCCGGCACCCGTCTTGCCCAAAAATTTCTCGGAGAACCCGAGCCTGCCGCAGACGCTGCCGCCGTTGCAACCATCGCTCCCGAAAATAAAGAAGCTCTCGAAGAACTCTTGCGGCAGATCGCAGGCCTTGCCTCTACCGCGGTGGCTTCTGCCGTCGGCGGCGAAGTTCAGTTCCATCTCTCCGCCTCAGCCGCGCCTTCCTGGTCTTCGGACGCCATCGTCTGCCTTCGCACTCGCGATGAGGCGGGCAATTCCATCGCGCTCGAAATTCAGATCAGCCCCGCCCTCGCTGCCGCGTTGCAGCCACGCACTCAGCCCGTCTCCGCCACCACTCCACCTCTCGCTTCCGAATCGAAATCGACCACCTCCCCGTCCGCGTCCAGCTACGGCCGCCTCATGGACGTCGGTCTCGACGTGAAGCTCCGCTTTGGCACCCGCCGCATGTTGCTCCGCGACGTGCTCGCGCTCTGTGCCGGAGTTGTCATTGAGCTCGAAAATACGCTCCAGTCGCCCGTTGATCTCTTGCTCGACGGCCGCCTCATCGCCCAAGGCGACGTCGTAGTGGTCGACGGCAAATATGGATTGCGTATTACCGAGGTAGTCGAACGCGCGCCCACGGTCGTCTCTCCCGGTTGAACTACAACCTCGAGCAACGCTGTTCGCGATCGCTGTTCACCGTCCACATGGAGAGGACGATTAGCTTTTGCGAAACGCGAACGACGAATGACGGATAGCCCGTTTGTTAAAGGAATCGCCCCATGCTCAACTTCTCAAAACTTCGCGCTTGGTTCACTCGCTTGACCAAGCGCCGCCGTCCCCTGACCACGCAGCCGCCATGCTCCCTCGCCACTTGCGCTCGTCCCCAATCGCTTTGGCAACGCTTTCGTGATCGTCATCGCCCCAACGGCACGTACCTTCAAGGTGATTTCTATTGCCGCCCGCAATGCCTGGAAAGCGCTCTCGTCGGCCAACTTTCGCGCCTGCGCATCATGGCCCCATCGGCGCAGCCTCCCAATCGCATTCCCCTCGGGCTGCTCATGGTTGCTCGCGGCAAGCTTACTTATCTCGAAGTCAGCGCCGCCCTCGAGGCCCAACGCCGCGCCCGCTACGGAAAAATCGGCGAGTGGATCGAAAAACTGGGCTTTGCCACCGAACAGGAGGTCACTACCGCTTTAGCTTTGCAATGGGGATGTCCCGTTGCCTCTTCTCTCGACCTCTCCGCTCTGCAATCGTTCGGCAACATTCCGCTTCCCGTCCTCGAAGCCTTTCAGATGCTGCCCTTCAACTATGTCGCATCGACTAACACGCTCTATCTGGCTTTTGGAGAACGTGTCGACCACGCCGCTCTCTATGCCGTCGAAAAAATCCTCGATTGTCGCACCCAGCCCTGCGTAGCGGGACGTAAAAGTATCGTTCGCCAGCTTGATGCCATGCGCCAAATGCCGCGTCCTCACGATGTCGAATTCGGGCCTATCAGTGATCTCGCCGAAATCGCCCGCATTGCCTTCAGCTACACCGCCCGCCTGACTCCTGAACAAGTTCGCCTCAGCCGCATCGGGCGCTTCATCTGGCTCCGCCTCGATGTCAATCGCTATCTGCGTTCTAAAACGCGTTCCCTCGCCACCAACCTCATTTTTCGCCTGGCTACACCGTCGCCCCAGACCATTTCCTTCATCCATCCGAGCGAATCACGTGCTCTTCACGAATCGGATAAGCAGTAATTTTGAAGGGATTTGGTCTCGACTGAGACGAGGGTTCCTAACACCAAAGACCTGCGACCTGTTATCCGCACTACAGCGTTCGCTTAAACAGAGGCACCGCCGCCGCCAGCGTCGCCACTGCAAAAATCGTTAGGTAAACCATGTCCGGCACAATCGCGCCCAGCCCTGTTTCCTTCAGCAACAGCGACTTGAATCCATGCACCGCATACGTAAACGGATCCACTTTCGCAATCGCCCGCAACCATGCGGGAAACGCCTCCACCGGATAAATCGATCCGCTGGGAAAAAACAACAGCGTATTCAATATTCCAAACATCGCCCGCGGAACCAGCGGATCTTCAACTCTCGCCATCAACAAAAACATCATCGAATTGAATGCCAGCGAGGTGAGCACGATCATCACTAAGAGTCCCAACATCGTTGCCGGATTGAATATCGTTCCCACGCCCGCGATCAGCGATCCGACTACCGTTATCACCACTCCGGTCATGACCGCCTTGATCGCTCCCGCTCCGTTCAATCCGAGCACCAGTTCCGCCTTCGTGATCGGAGTAACCAGATATCCTTCATGCACACCGCGCGCCTTATCGTCGATATATAACATCCCGCCGCCGATCATCACCGAAACAAACATCGCCAGTGAAATCGATCCCGGCAGTAAGAACTTCATGTACTCGATATACGGATAGAGTTCCACCACCTCCAGCGCCGTTTGCTGCAACAGCCGCGGCGAGACGTCCGGCTGATTCAGCGCATCGGTCAAACTCGTCATCTCGTCTTCCAGCGTCGAGCTCATGAAGTTGTCGCTGTTATCCACGATCAGCGCAATTCGCGGATGATTTTTCTCGTACACCATCTTCGAATACTGCGCCGGAATAATTACCGCTCCCTGAATCTTGCCGTCGCGCACCGCATTGCGCGCATCGACTTCGTTGTCATAGGGTATGGCAATAAATGTCCGCATATTCGCCCGCACCGCGTCAAACGCTTCTTTGATCCGGATCGCCTGCGTCCCATGATCCTCGTCGACGATTCCCATCTTTGCGTCGCGAATCTTCCCGCCAAAAGCATTCCCCAGCACGATCAACTGCACCAGCGGCATCACCATCGACACCATCATCAGCGTCGGCGACCGGAAAAACTTGCGCATCTCGCGCTCGATAATCGCCATCATCCGGTTCATGGCTGCAACCCCGGTCTCTGCGGCATCATGTATCCGTACGCTTTTACCAGTTCATCGCGCAACTGCCGCCCCGTGTAGTGCACGAACACGTCGTCCAAAGTCGTGTTCTGCACGGTCAAAGTTTTCATCCCCACCTTCGCCACCACCGCCATCTCCACCAGATCGGTGGTCGTGCCTGATCCGTTCGATGTCAATACCCGGAACATTCCCGCGCTCTCGTTCTGCACCGAAGTCACTCCGGGCAATCCCTTGAGCCGCTCTTCCCAGTCCGCTGGCGCGTTTTCGAATTGCGCCTCAATCACGTTCGTCCCCGGCACGCTCGCCTTCAAGGCCTCCGGAGTATCCAGCGCCACCAGCTTTCCGTGATCGACAATCGCGATCCGATTACACAGCCGGTCCGCTTCGTCCATATAGTGCGTCGTGATCAGAATGGTCAGCTTGCGCCTCGCCTTGATGTTCGTCAGCATCTCCCACACCGCCACGCGCGACACCGGATCGAGCCCAGTAGTGGGCTCGTCGAGAAAAAAAATCTTCGGACTATGCACCAGCCCGCGCGCAATCTCCAGCCGGCGTCGCATCCCGCCCGATAACGTCTTCGTCTGCGCTCCCCGCCACTTAGTAAGATCCACCGTCTCGAGTAACTCGTTGATTGCTTCTCTCCGCCGCTTGCCCGGCACGTCATACAACTTGGCGTAAATGTTCAGGTTCTCTTCCACTGTCAAATCCAGGTCGCTGGTCAGCGCCTGTGGAATCACTCCAATCGTTCGCCGCACCGCATCTGGATCGCGCGCCACATCATGCCCCGCGACTCGGGCCGCTCCGCTAGAAATCGGGATGAGCGTAGTCATCATCCGAATCAACGTCGATTTCCCCGCCCCATTCGGCCCCAGCAGCCCAAAAATTTCTCCTTCTTTAACGGTGAACGAAATATCATCGACCGCCGTGAACTCGCCATATCGTTTCACGATATGTTCCACTTCAATCGCATTAGGAGCATTCGCCGCCACGTCACCGCGCAGGCTCAGTTCCGAAGCTGCCACGCTCAAGCCGTTCGTAGTGTTTCCATTCGCTTTGTCCACGCCTTCAGCCATAGCTTGTGTCTCTGAAACCTCGAAACCTTGCCCCTAGCTTCCCTGCAACTGCTGCGGAGAGACCAGCACCTCAGCCGTCATTCCCGGCACATAAGCGCCCTTAGGGTTCTCCAGCCGCACCTTCAACGCAATCGTTCGTATATCCCGCTTCCGCCGCCCCACATCTCGCTGCGTGGCAAAATCCGCCTCCGCCGCCTTATAAAAAACTTTTCCCGGAACCACCGTGCCGCCCGGCAACCGCACCCGCAGCGTATCCCCTATGCCGATATGATCGGCGTCCGTCTCCGGAATTGCCGCGAACACCCACGTGTCGCTGAAATCCACCACCGTCACAATCGCCTGCCCCGCATTCACCACTTCGCCTTCGCGCGCCGCCCGCACCAATACCGTCCCCGTAACCGGCGCATAAATTTTCGTGTAGCCGAGCCGCACTTCAGCCTCTTTCATCTGGGCCGTCGCATTCTCCACCTGCGCCCGCGTGGACGCCACCGTACTCTGCGCCGCGGCTGCCTGATTGGTGCGTGCAAGCGCCGAATTCAAATCCGCCTGCGCCGCCGTTACCTCCTCTTTCAGCGACTGCACCGTGGCTTGCTGCGCCTTCAGATTCATTTCCGCCTGCACCCGGTCTTGATCCGATGCCACCCCCGCCTGCGCCAATCCAATCGTCCGCCGACTATCGCTTTCCACTCGCGTCAGCGTGGCTTCCGCCTGCGCAAGTTGCGCTCGCGCCGCTGCCAGTTTCGCCTGCGAATTTTCTACGTCGCTCGATGTCGATCCCTTCGTCGATTGCCGCGTGTACTCATTCGCGCTCATCTGCGACCGCATACTCGAAATCATGGCCGCCGCCGCACGCTCCTCCGCCTCCAACTCCGACGGATCGAGCAGCGCAATCAAATCCCCCTGCTTTACCTGTGATCCTTCCTCCACGAAAAGTTTAAGAATCCGCCCCTGAATCTGCGGACTCACCACAATCTGGTTGGCATCGACCGTCCCCACCAGAACCAGATCCTTGCCACGAGGCGTGGAAAAGTAGTAGTACGCCGAAGCAATCGCAAGAATGACCGCCAAAATAATTAAGAATTTATTGCGAGCACTCATCGTCCCTCTCCATAAATATCGTTGCTCTGCCAGTTCCGCTGCGGTCCCTGCGAACCCCCGTGCCCTATGTGGTTAAGCATTTTCTTCGGTGCACTCGGCGTCTCGGCGGTGATCATAAAAGAAGCGCCGCCGAAATAAACTCCAGCACAAACACCCGCCGCTCCCGAATCCGCTGCTCTGATAAAGGATCGACCTTCATCAGTGTCTTCATGAGCGGAGCCGCGCTGAAATAAAAAATAATGATTCCCACCAACGTGGGCGCAAAGTCCATTGGGTTCACAGCGCGAAACTCTCCCGCCACAATTCCCGATCGCAACACCTCACTCAGCTTCCGAAAAATAGGACGAAAATATTCTTTCGCCACGCGCTGCATACGAGCGCTGCTCTCGCCCGCGCGCATCCACTCTGCCTGTACTACCCGCGGAAACCGCGGATTCGCCGCGATGTAGTCGAAATAAGCCCCCACATACTCCAGCATCTTCCGCCGCGGAGCCAGATTGCTTTCGAGCACTGGCATTACCCGAGCCCGCAACCCGCCAAACACGTGATCGAGCACCGCCTCATACAACGCATCCTTATCCTTGAAGTAGTAATAAAGGAGCGCCTTGTTGACGTGGGCCGCACGCGCAATCGCGTCCGTTCGCGCCCCGGCAATCCCGTGCTCGGCAAATTCCGCCACCGCCGCCCGCAAGATCGAAGCCCGGCTCTCCTCGGGACGCCTCCGAGTTCCCAGCCTGGGAGCGCGCCGTCGGCGAACGCGCTGCACCGCGAGGCGCGAGCGATCGGTTCGGCGAGTGCGAGAAGTTGTCATATAATTAACCGGTTAGTTAAAATTATAGCACGGGGCTATAAAACCTTCGTGTACCTTCGTGGCCTTGGTGGTTATTGTCGTCTGCCCAAGGGCGCCATGAGATCAACACCGCACCCCTCACGGCTTAGGCTCCGCAGCGGGCGGCCCAAATGGCCCACAATGGCGCCCGCCCATCGATTCGCGAAACTTCTCCCGCTCCTCGGGAGTCATCCGTTCCCACCGTTCCCTCATCCGCCCGCGCCAGTGCATGCGCCGCCCCGATCCGCCGCGAAATCCTCCAAAGAGAATCTTACAGAGAATCAAAAGCCCGAGCGCCTGCCAGAACCCGATCATGTGCCAGCCAAATAAACCTGGCATGAGCCAGTTCCACAGCCGCATTACCACATAGCCAAACAGCGGAACAAACACGAAGAAAAACACTAAGCCAAACATCAACATCTTCACTATCCTACTCACTACCCGACCCGCCCAATTTTCTCTCATATCCTCTACCTCATTTCAAAAATTCGTCGTGAATCGCCTGCAACCGCTCGCGCAAATGCAGAACCGCATAATGCTTGCGCGAGAGCAGAGTGTTCACGCTCACCCCAGTTCGCGCCGCAATCTCTTTAAAACTTTCCCCCCTCAATTCGTGGGCGATGAATACCTCGCGCTGCTCCTCGGGCAACTCGTCAAGCGCAGCATCCATTTCCTCCAGCAGCACGCCCCGCGCGTAAAGTGCCTCCGGCCCGGCATCGGGCGACGGCAGCAACTCTTCCAACTGGAGCACCTCCCGATCCTCCGCCATCGCAGCCGGCTCGCTCCGCAACCCCTCCCTCTTTTTCTTGCGGAAGAGGTCGGTGATCCGATTGCGCGCCACGCCGAAGAGCCACGCGGTGACCTGCTCCACCGGCTTCATCAGGCGATAGGCCTCGACGAGTTCGTAGAAGACATCCTGCAAGACGTCTTCCGCGTCCTCGCGGTCAGGCACACGCCGCCGTATAAAATTGCGCAGCCGGGATTCATCCCGCTCGATCGCCTCAGAGATCCGCTGGTCCTGATCCACCATCCCCCACTGTCGCTTCAGCGCCGCATCCATCTACCTATGTAGACGATGGAGGGGGCGAAATATTGTACGGAGTTAAAGAGAAGATACAGGAAGGGGTAATAGAAGGCTTTACAAAGCGTCGGGGAACGACCAAACCGATTAGTTGGCGGAACCGCGATTTTTCAATAGTTGTCTAACCCGCGGTCGCACCCGCACTACTCTACTGCGTAGAACTTTCCTGATGCGCAAAGATCGCGCCGCAAGATAGCTTGCGGACCCGGTGGGAATTCACGTCAACCGAGTAGCATCGCACCTTTCCGTCCCGAACGAACAGAGAGTTGCCTATCAGTCGCAGGTCGGTGATGAAAACCCCCTGAACGTCTGCCTCAAGCCAGAACTTGATGCGCGTGTGAAACACCATTACTTTCCACAATTGCTCGCCTGTGGAAATATCCGTTGCGACAATGTACTGGTCTATTCCGTCCAGGTCTGCCGAATATCGGACTCCGTTTGCGACGACCGGGGCCACTGGTTTCGGAGGGATGATTTTCGCTAGAGCAAACGCCGTCACCATTGCGAAGATGACGTAAAGGATCACGCCATGGCGTAGGAGTTTTGCCGTCTGGGCCATATCTTTACACAGGTAACTATCGAATGTGTTAGCGCAATTTGCGAATCTCACCCCTAAATTATCGCGAAAGCTCACAAATCCAATTTACTTCCCAGGTCTTCCCACCATCTGCCGAGTACGACTGCTCCATGCGCGCTGAGTTGGGAGAAAGGTTGAGCCAGACGTAGCGCACGAGAATGATTCGGCCTCGTAAGCTCTCCTGGTGAAAAAACTCGCCACGATTGCCGGTAAAGTGGCCGACCACGGGCGGCGAGTCGAGAGTCCCGTTATCCAGGTCGATGAGATAGATGCTCCACTGATGCGATGTGGGGTTGTAGAGGCGGAGCGTCTGCGCCTTAATACGAAGCTTCTTGTCGGCGGTCGAGACATCGAACTCCTCGAAGTTCGCATTGCTGTCGAGAAGTTTCTTGTGATTCGAAATCCCATCGTACTCAACCCAGACGTTGGAGTTGTTGAGCCGGTCCGGCAGTCGGCGGACGTGAACCTTCCAGTCGCCAATGAGAAAGTCAAAGTCGTGAGAGCCATCGCGCTGCGGAAGATTGGCGGGGCTCGGGGCGGTTTGTGCGAGAGATGGCGCCGGGAGTAGTGCAGTGAGAATGAGAAGGAGTAGCGGCAGGTACTGGAGCTTGCTGTTCTTCATACTATTCATCCCTTCGACATGAGGGTCACTGCGTAAACACCATAGATGACGGGAATCGATATTGTAGCTCGGGGTTCACAAATCTAGGGTCAATGCTCATCGGAGCATCGCCAGATGCGACCCGGCGGGGATCGGGGAGTGCGATACCGAATGTTTCGCCAACGATCCGCACCCGAGGCATTATCATTCTTAACTTAGGCATGCTCGATACTGATGATCCTCGGAAAAAAGTCGCCTATCAGTTTGAGGAAGCGCGCCGCCTTCGAGAACAGGGAAAATTCAGGGAGGCTGAAGCACTCATGGTGGACGCCAAGCAATTAGTCGCCGCAGACGTGCAGGCCTGCGCAGAGATCGACCTATTCCGCGTCATGTCGTTTCTGGAAGAGAACAGACAGGAGGAGGGGTTGCGGAATCTATCCGCGATGTTGATTGAGTACGCAGACTGGTTCGAGACTCCTGACGGTCGAGATGTATACGAACTAGTCCAGATACAGCGCGCATTTTCTCTGATGCACCTTCAAAGGAATCCGGAAGCGCGACCGCTCCTGGAAGAAGCGATGCAATTCCAACTCGATGCGGAAGTTCGGAGCGATGTTCATTGTCATCTCGGTCGTTGCTATCACGAGCTCTCTCTGTACATCTTGGCAAAAGAACAATTCGACCGAGCCGATACACTGGGAGTCAGCGAAGGGTGGCAACCAGCATTCCATTACTATTACGGATATACCCTCTACGAGCTCAGGGAATTCCAACGAGCGAAGCGTGAATTCATCCTGTGCCTTCAGGCCGGACCGTCTGGCCCAGAACCAGCTTTGCGGTATTCAATGCTTGCGGCAACAAGTCGCAGACTCGGCGAACACTCCGAAGCCAGAGGCTATGAGGAACGCGCCAAGTCGCTAAAGCTGTGACCGTTGTTTACAAGGCGATGCACGATTTAAAATTTCCGGTCCGGCGAGCAGTCGGGCAACTATGCCTATCGAGCCCCGCCCGCGATCGAAGGCACCAGCAGCACCTCATCGCCATCCTGGAACGAATAGGAAGCGCCGCCGAGGAAGCGGATGTCTTCTTCATTCACATAAATATTCAGAAAGCGCCGCGTCTCTCCCGCTTCGTCCCGCAGATGCGGAGTCAGGTTAGGGAATTGCCGGTCGAGTTCGGAGAACAGCTCGCGAAGATTTGCCGGAGAGCAAACCACGCGCGGCGTCCCAGCCGCCAGTCGCCGCAAAGGAGTAGGAATTTCAACAGTGATGCTCATAAAAATAACCTCTGGGCAAACATGCCCGAATGAATTGTGCCGTCGTTGGTCGATGGTCGTTAGTCGTTAGTAAAACCCACACGGGTCAAACCGACGCGCGCACTTGCTAATGCCGAACGACCATCGACTAACGACCTGCCCTCAGCGCCCAACCGCTAGCGACTGCGTCTCCGCCACCACCGGCAACGCGGCCACGCGCGCCGCGATATAGGCCTCAAATTCGCTGAGCTTCGGAGCGATTGCCGGCTCCGCCTCATAGGCATTCGCCAGCACGTCGGTTGTCTTTAGCCCGTTGCCTGTGATACAGAGGACGGTCGTTTCATCCGGCAGAATGCGGTCCTGATGAATGAGTTTGCGCGCCGCTCCTACCGTTACGCCGCCGGCGGTTTCGGTGAAGATTCCTTCACTCTCGGCCAGCAGTTGAATTGACTCGACAACTTCCGGATCGGAAATATCTTCGGCCCATCCGCCGCTCTTGGTGATGGCCTTCAGCGCATACGGGCCGTCCGCTGGATTGCCAATCGCGAGCGAGCGCGCAATCGTCTTCGGACGCTGCGGTTCGATCTCGTTACTATATTGCTTGATCGCGGTTGAAATCGGCGAGCATCCGGTCGCCTGCGCGCCGAAAAATTTCACCGGCTTTGGATCGACCAGCTTCAACAGAATCAGTTCGTCAAACGCTTTTTTGATCTTAGTAATTAAAGACCCGCCCGCCATCGGCACCACTACGTTGTCGGGCAATTGCCAGCCCAGTTGCTCGGCAATTTCATAGCCCACTGTTTTCGAGCCCTCGGCGTAATACGGACGAAGATTGACGTTGACGAATCCCCAGGGGCGCTCGCCTAGAGGACCGCCGGAGAGATGGCCGTCGGCGATCTGCGAGCACAGACGATTCACGTGATCGTAGTTGCCGTTGATGCGCACAACCTCGGCGCCATAAACCTGCGTGCCCAGAATTTTCGCCGGCTCGAGATCCGAGGGAATAAAAATCCACGCCTTGAACCCCTGGCGGGCGGCTTGCGCGGCCACTGAATTGGCCAGGTTGCCGGTCGAAGAGCAGGCTACCGTATCGAATCCAAAGCTACGCGCATTGGCCAAAGCGACGGCGACTACGCGGTCTTTGAAACTCAAGGTGGGCAGGCAAACGGCGTCATTCTTAATCAGCAGGCGACGCGATCCGATCTTGTCGCCGAGGCGAGGCGCGCTGACCAGCGGAGTAAAACCAACAGGCAGGGAGGGCTGATACTCCGCCGGCAGCGGCAGCAACTCGCGATAGCGCCACATGTTGGGCGCACGCGAGGAGATCACGTCGCGCGAAACACGCGACCGAAGCGAATCGTAATCGTAGGTGACTTCAAGCGGCGAGAAACAATCTTCGCAATAACTGCGCGGCTGGTTATCGACGGTCTTGCCGCATTCGCGGCAGCGGAGGTGGTACGTGCTCGTCTCCATGGTGCTCTGACTTTCTGTGACTGCGGGACGAGCCGGGTAAAAAATACCCCAGTTACGACAAAACCCCTTTTCCGAATGGGAAAAGAGGCTCGGGTGCGACCAAAATATATCGCGCTAACCCGAATCTCATGGTCCCCGTTACCGGGCGAGAGTTGGCACCTGCGATGGAGATAGATGATCTCTATCCGGTTGCCGTGGCGTCCTAGGGCTCGTCCCTCAGCCACTCTGCATGAAATTCCGATTCGCTCAATGAAGAGCGAACTTGGATACAAATATTATTACCGACCGAGCGGTCTGTCAAGCGGAATTTTGCCACATACCAACGAAACCTTGAACCACCAAGAACACGAAGTATCACGAAGGTCCGGCTCGGGCATTCCCTTCGCGTACCTTCGTGCCCTTTGTGGTGAATGATCTCGCAATCACGAGGCTGAAAACTAAGACGCTTTGAAAGTCGGTTTTTTCAGCGGCATGCACAAGGATTCAAACCAGCGACTGATATACACCTGAGCATGCGCTTCGCCACAGAAATGCCGCGCGCTAGGACTCATAGCCGCAGTCAAATCCCACTTGATCACCGCAAGCTTCTGATCTCCGCACTCGATCACAAACCAGTGGATCGGCTCCTGACTCACGATCCCGCAAATTTCGCATTGAAATTCTTTCAGACTCGTCATGGGGCTCCCGGTCAGCCGCAGCTCGGCAAACCCCTAGTATAGCGGCAAGTCGAAAATGCGAAAGCGACCCAGGAACATGTCGATCGTCAACGAAGCATTCACTCAGGGCATTCACTCAGAACGACGGTCGCCACCCTTTATTGAGCCAGATACCTGGCCACCACGAACGCTGTGTCGGAGCCTCCATGGTTTTCCGGCGTGATCACAGTTCCCGCCACCACGATCTTCCCATCGGACTGAATCGCGAGGCCCGAGGCGGTGGCAAAGCTGTTTGGAAAATTTGTGATTACTGTGCCACCCGTGCCGAAGCCGTTGTCAAGTTGTCCAAGCGCGGTATAGCGGGCAAGACCAAATGCCTGTTCCGAGCCACCGGATGCCGTCCCCGATACAACGATGGAGGCAGTGGTCGGTTCCACGCCGAGCCCAGTGGTAGTGATAGAGGGCAAGCCAGAGAGCGGCGTTACGATCCCGCCGTTTTTGGCAAATTTTGGATCGGCGATGCCGGCGTCCTTATAGCTGGAGAGCGCAAATCCCAGGCTCGGCTCCGGCGTCGTCGGCGTACTTGGAAGGGATCCAGCAACCAGAAGGTCTTTACTATTGGGCAGGGCCAAGCCGTTAGCCGGTCCGGGAGTCGGCAACTGCCCGTTGATGGCGAAAGTTGTGTCGAGGTTTCCCGAGCTCGTATAGCGGAAGACGAAGCTTGGATTCGCAGTGCCCACCAGGTACTTGCCATCGGAGAGCACCGCTATCGAACTGGCTGTCGATGCGGGCAAAGTAAAGCTGCCGGCGCTTTGCCCCGTGGGGGAAAACACCAGTAGATGATTGCCTTCGGCGACAGCGATGTCCCCATTCGCATCGAGAGCAAGCGCAGCGATTGAAACGGGCTCGTCAAGTGAGACGATCCCTCCCGTTCCAAATGTAGAGTCAAGACTGCCGTCGGTGTTGAAACGAGCCAAATCTTCGCCTCCGCCGGCCACGATCTTTCCATCGGGCTGAATTGCGAGGCAGGTAAAGTTGCCGAAGAGGCTCAGGATGACGCTAACGCCTCCGTTACCAAATGAGGTGTCGAGGCTGCCATTAGTCAGGTAGCGCGCCACCGCAAAAGACGGAAACTCTTTGCCATTGTTGGCCGGCACACCTCCAGCCACTACGATCTCGCCATTCCCCTGGATTGCAACGCCGCCCACGGCAGCGATGTCCTGCTGGTATTGAATGCCGAAATCGGTGGTGGCTATGCCGCCACTTCCAAAGGTTGGATCAAGCTGGCCTGCTTGCGCGCCCGCCATTGACGCGCTGATGAGAATCAGCGCGGCGAGTAGGGGAATGAATCGAGAGTTGGAAATCGTGCGCATGACCTTTTCGCCTCCGAGAGCCTTCTCTGCGGGGCGCGTATCGGTCCTCAATCAAGTACGAACCGGCGCGTCACCTAAGACACGAAGTACTACAGCATGCGGGAAAAACAAATGTCAGGAAATTGTCAAGAAATTGGAAAAAGATCGTCAACAGATTAGGAGCTGCGATACGATCGACTGCTTATTTTTTCTCCGCCGCTTCCCGTTTGCGCAGCGCCGCCATGGTTGCCGCGGAGGAATCCTTGCGCTTGCTGTTCTTCGGCCGTCGTTTCGTCTTGCTGGTGTAATGATTTTGCGCCACAGTTTCTCCTGCTCGATCGGCGGATCGGGTCGCCTGCCCTGATTTACGAAGAGATTATCCTAAAGTTTTCGCAAGGCCACATTTCCCGTTTGAGAGATGGAAGCTACAAACGGTCCTACACTCCTTGCACAGAGGTTTCGCATCTTGCGCTTCGCTTTGATGAGCAATCCGCCGACATCGCCCAAACTGCCTGAAGTAAAAACGAACTCTCTAATCTTATATCGCACGATGAGTTGCTTTTCCAGCAAACGAGTTCGCTGTCTCTGGTCAAACGTAACCAAAATCCATCGATGTCTGCCTACGAGAGGCAATAATTCAGTGTCATCTGCGGATCCACGAAAATAGTCTCGATGGCGCTTAAATCTGACCCCACCTCGGCGAAGCGCCTCAGCAACATCATCGTAATCTATATTATGGCAGAGATAGAGAGTGAACCCTTTAAGCCGTTTCTGCGGCTTCAAGCGTGAGCGCTTCTTTGATCTCTGCTTCGGGTCGACCATAGTCTTGGGCTAGCTTGGAGATCGAGGCCCCACCGCGACTGCGGCTCAGCAGGAACGCGGTTGAAATTCTGGAATTGGCAAGCACCGGCATACCAAACGCAACATTCGGATCAATCATCACGTAGCGCGGTGCTTCAGATGGCGATTGCAGATGCTGCTTTCTCGTAAATGGAAAGAGCCTATGTGCGATGCCACGTGCATTGCGTTCCACCCTTTTTAGGAACGGACAGAGAATCTCCCTAAATGCCATCTGACGGTTTTCCGTCAGACTGATTAGCTCCTTACCATCGTCGTCCAGGTAGATGACTCTACCGTCCCGGGTGCTCAGTTGGTAGTCCGCCAACGGATACTTGGATGATCTTTCCAGTCGCAACTCTTCGACAGAAACCCGGATTGATTGCAGGCTAATGCCATGTGTTTTGCGCAAGCTTTCAAGCACAAAGCACTCCACGAGATTCTTGAAGCAAAGAAGGATAGGGCTGCGGCTGAAAATGCTTGTTAAGGGGGCGGCACTTGGAGCTCCCAGCACCCAGTTATACACTGTGTTTGGATGGACATGCAGATATCTCGCGGCCTCTTCGACCGTATAGTTGGGAACTTCCAGCGGGTTGAGAGTGTGCCTTCTCAAAATGTTTAGATGCGTCGCTGAAGTATAGCGGAAACGAGAGATTTCACAATGGCTCGTAAGGTCCGCAACGGAAGTGCGTCAACCGTGAGGTTCACCGGCTGTACTGATTCCGCTTCTTATCCTCGTGCCGTTCAATTCCCAACTGAATCAATCGGTCAATCAACGCGGAATATGACAGTCCCGACGCGACCCACATCTTCGGATACATGCTGATCGCCGTGAATCCCGGCATGGTATTAATCTCGTTGACAAAAATCTTGCGCGATTTCGTGTCCATCAGAAAATCGACGCGCGCCAATCCGGTGCAGTCGACCGCCTTGAACGCCGCAATCGCAAGCCGCTGTACCGTTTTCATCTCCGCCTTCGTAATCTTCGCCGGAATCGCCGCCTCCGAGCCTTCACTCAGATACTTCGCGTCGTAATCATAGAACTCTTTCCACGGAATGATTTCCCCCGCAATCGACGCCTTCGGATCGTCGTTCCCGAGCACGGCGCATTCAATCTCCCGCGCCTTGTGCTTGTTTCCACCGACGCCTTGCTCAATCACGATCTTGCGATCGAACTTCGCCGCCTCCGCAATCGCCGGACCGAGCTCCTTGCGATCGTGCGCCTTTGAAATTCCGACCGACGACCCCAGATTGGCCGGCTTCACAAATACCGGATACTTCAGCTTGCTCTCAACCAGCTTCTGCACTTTCTTAGGCTCGCGCTCAAATTCTCCGCGCAACACAGTCACATGCCTCACGATCGGCAATCCCGCCGCGCGAAACAAAGACTTCATGATGTCTTTGTCCATGCCGGCCGCGGAACCCAACACGCCCGCGCCCACATAAGCAATGTCCGCCAACTCGAGCAGCCCTTGAATAGTGCCGTCTTCGCCAAACGTTCCATGCAGCACAGGAAAGATTACGTCGACATTAATAGCGCGGTCGGAGGCACGCCGCAGATTGGCATCGATTCTTAGATCGGTCTGGAAGGGTGCGAGCCCGGTGTCGCGCCGACTGGGCTCCGGGGGAACCACCACCGACTCGCCGGAAGCGAGCACCGCAGCTCCGGGAGTAGCATCGGGATCTCCCGCCCGCAGCGCCGCCGCCTGTGTGGAGCGGACACTCCTGTCCGCTTGCTCTTGATTGCCGGTAGAGCCCTTCAGCAATCTCTCAGCGTGTTCGGCCGTGAGCCAGCGCCCATCCTTAGTGATGCCAATAGGAACCACTTCATATTTCGTCTTATCAATTGCGTTGACCACCGACGCCGCGGAAAGCAAAGAAACTTCATGCTCGCCGCTGCGTCCGCCAAATAAAATGCCGACTCGAAGCTTCGCCATAACGTTTCAGTCTGGCGCTCACCACGTTTCCCGTCAATCGCAGGCGAGGTTCCGGCTTTAGGAATTCAACCGCAGAGAGCGCAGAGCACGCAGAGTTTTCCCGACCGGACTGGTCGAACTGACGGGCTTTAATTCTCAAGCTCCGCGTTCTCTGCGTCCTTTGCGGTTAGAGATTTTGTCCCGCACAGCCCAGCAGCACGAGGTTATTGCCGGCTGCGCAGCGTCATCAACGCATCTACCGGCTGACGCGGCGATTCATTCAGTTCCTGCTCGATATGTTTCTGCATGAGGTCCCATTCTGAGCGCAGCGTCATCTCTTTGATGGCAAACTTCGATTCGCGGCGGGCATCATCCACCCGCACCGCCAGTTCTTTTTTCTGAAAACGAAAATCGATAATCTCCGCCAGCGGCACCAATTGATTCGACGATTTCCCCACGATCACAAATACGACCTTATCAGTCACCAGCGTGTACTCGGGACACGGTCCCTCCGCCGGTGCGGCTTGCGGCGGACCGAAGGCAGTCATAAATCCTCCATGCATAAGCACGCAATCGCCCATGCGCATGCGCACCACAGTTCCATGTTGATAGACGCCAATCGGAGCCGCAAAAGCTACTGAAAAGCTTGCCACCAAAAGCACCAGCAACATCGTAGTTTTCATAACTCTCCTATCGGTTCGGCCGTGCGCGCCGATCAACGATCTGAATTATTGCTCGTTCGGTTCATAGTCATAGCCATCGCGACTATGAAATTTGAGGTTGAGTTTGTGGGTCGGCAAAACGCGTAGCGAATGAAATCCAGGATGGCGACTCGGCAAATCGTAGGTTACGACGTAAGTCGCCCGTAGATCGTCGAGCACAGCATTCAACACCGATGCGCCGCTATCCGCTTGCGACGCCCCCTGAGGGATGTAGAGATACCTTCCCCCCGAAACCTCCGAAACTTGGCGCATGAAAGCGCTGCCCGACGCGTAACCCGATGTGTAATAAGACCCCGGCGCCAATCCCTGACTCTTCGCGGCCCCAATGTCCACCGCGTAAACCAGCGCTCCCGCATCTCGCACCGCTTGCAATGCTTCGCCTCGAGAATGCAAGCTGATGGTATCGTCTCCGTCGGAGAATAAAATCACGACCGGCCGCGCGCCGGCGCGCCCCTGCTGCGCGATGAAGTCAGACGCGAAGATCAGTGCGTCAAACAGCGGCGTGGTGCCACTACTCTTTAATCCTCTCGCCAGCAGTCTCGCGATCTCGTCCGCACTGCAGCGAGCCGAACAAAATACGACCGGCCGCAGATCACTCGACCAACCTCTCTCCGTTCCTCCTTGCCCGTCGCGGTCCGCTCCCGCGAGAGTTCCTCCAAATGACAGCACCGCAATGCTATCGCTCGCGATCGACTGTTCCCGCGCCACTAGTCGCAGTACTTCGTTCATCTCAACTCGAAAGTGCGAGGCCGCCGATTCGCTGATATCGACGAGCGCAACTACGTTAAGCGATGTTCCATCGCAGCGCGCAAGACTGCGAAAATTGCGTATAACCTGTTCGCTGTCGACGATTGCTATGTCCCCCATCGAAACATTTTCCAGCGGATGATTGTTTTCGTCGGTGGCGAAGAATGTAACCCGCACTTCAGCGACGCTACTGTGGTAGGTCGCCGCGCTCGCGCCTTCGCCTTTGTCTTCGGCCGACGCGAGGCCGGAAAAAACCAAAGTCAAGGCCGATAGAACTACAACTCCAAAACGAATGTGCCGCTGCGTGGACATGTGGGCCATTAGGTTCATCGACGAACAACAGAACCAACCCCAATTACCGTGGTTACCCTTGGCGGTGACCAGAAAGCCGTGGCTCGAGCACTTCCGCTTGGGCTGGATCGGGTGCTCCTCCAAAAAAGCAAAGTCATTCTTCTACGCCCTCGCTAGGATCGCGCGAAAACTCCGAAAGAATAACGACGCGCCGCGATCCTCGACAATTTTCCGAATACGGCAACTGTAAATTTTGCCGTCACACCTTGACACCGCAATGAAACGGGTGTGAAATTGGCGATGTTTCGAAGGCCGGTGCCCGGCCCTTCCCCCATGGCACTCGGACCCAGAAGCTCCGTCGAAAATAACTACAGCGGGATTAATGCTGGCTGGATGGTGAACGCAGAATGCCGTAACTACGGCTGGCTGCTTACGTGCTTCCTGCTGGGGGATAAATCAAGACAGAGCTTCGTATCTCACAGGAGTCGTCTATGAATTCGAGTATCGGAAAAAATAACGTCCTGCCCAAGTGGTCCGTATTCCTGGTTCTCCTCACTGCAACCGCCGTCGCGGCGGCAGCCAACGGTGGACCGCCAAAAGCCGCGGCTCCAGCAGCACATTCCGCCCCAGCAGCACATGCCGCGCCGGCGCAACATTCAGCTCCAGCCGCGCATTCCGCTCCCGGAGGGAGTCACGCCGCCGCACCGAATCGTGGTCCCGGCGGAGCCAGCGCCAGTAAGGCCGGAGGCGCTGCCCAAAATCGCGGTCCCGGCGGAGCCAGCGCCAGTAGAGCGGGAGGCACCTCCCAAAATCGTGGTCCGGGCGGGTCGAGCGCCAGCAGAGCCGGAGGCAGCGCCCAGAATAGAGGCGGCACCGGCAGTGCCGGTAACCGCGGCTCAAGCAACACAGGCAACCGCGGAGCCAGCAGCGCCGGCAATCGCGGTGGCGCCACCGCCAATCGCGGCGGCAACGCCAGCGCCGGCAATCGTGGAGCAGCCGGAGCAGCCGGCCGACATCAGCCCGCTGGCAGTCGCAATGTTTCCCTCAAAGGAGGTGGGTCCGCTACGGTTCGCAAGGACGGTTCCGTTCGCTCCATCCATGCTCGCGGAATGACCATCAACCACGGCATGCACGGCGGTCGCAGCGTGACCAGCATGCACAACGGACGCACCATCGTCAGCCACGGCCGCTACGGCGGATACAGCCAGCGCGCCTACTTCAACCGCGGTGGCCACGCCTACTACCAGCGCACCTACTACCGCGGCGGACATTATTATGCCTACGGTTATCGCGGCTACGGATGGGGTGGTCGTAATTATTACGGCTACGCTCCACCCTACTATTATGGTCCCGGATATTACGGCTGGGCCTACAATCCGTGGGCTGCGCCAGTCGCTTACGGATGGGGTTGGGGCGGGTCGCCATGGTATGGCTACTACGGTCCTTACTTCGCGCCCTATCCGGTCTATGCCGGTGCCGCGTTCTGGCTCACCGATTATCTGATCGCCGCCAACCTGCAAGCCGCCTATGCCGCTCAAGCCGCAGCTGCGGATGGCGGAGGCGATCAGGGCCAACTGCTCTCGCCGACCATCGACGCCTCGTCTGACGAGATCGCCTCGCTATGGTCAACCGATCCGCTCGTTGCCGCCAACCTGCAAGTCGCTTACGGCGCTTACATGTTGGGTGGAGGCGCACCCGCATCGGCGGCTCAAATGAGTCCGGACGTAAAGCAGGCTCTGTCCGACGAGATGAAGTATGAAATCGCGCAGGAGAAGGCTGCGGCAGCGGCGGGCTCGAATGCTCCAGCGGCGAGCGGCGATCAGGTTCCACCGGCGCTTGATCCGAAGATTCGCATCTTCGTCGTCTCCAGCGACGAGGATCTCACGACCTCGGATGGCACCGAATGTACGCTCACGCCCGGCGACGTCATCAACCGCACCACCGACACGCCGGACGACGACAACATGGTCAACGCCACCGTCAAAAGCAGCAAGAAGGATGAGTGCGCGATCGGCGCTACTGTCTCGGTTTCCGCCGACGATTTGCAGGAGATGCACAATCAACTCCGCATCCAGATGGATGCCGGCTTAAAGGAACTCGCCGACAAGCAGGGCAAGAACGGATTGCCGGCCGCTCCTGATACCAAAACTCAGCCGGGTGAAGTCCCAGCGCCACAGCCCGACACCAGCGTCAGCAACGACCTGCAACAGCAGGCCAAAGACGCCGACGCCGCCGAGGCCGAAGCCAAGCAGCCGCAGTAAAGAACGATCGCGTACCAGGGCATCGCCGATTTTCTTAAACTGACTTTCTTAAAATCGTCCGGTGCCCTGATTTCTTTTCACCTGAAAGAGACGGAGTTTCCGCCTCTCTTCTCGCACAACACACCTCACAGGAGGAAGGTTGCAATGCGGCAGATAATTCACGTGGGCACCTTAGTTGCGGTTTTAGTTGTGGTAGCGATTGCGCCGTCCATCGTCCAAGCGCAGGGCGCCGCTCCCACCGTTTCTCTCGAAGATCAGCTCAAAGCGCAATACACGCTGGTCAAGATGGGCGCTGACTCGAGCGGCGCGGCTGTCGTAGAACAGGGCACCGTCCTGGTTGTAAAAAAGGGTGGAATCCTCGGCGTTCCATTCTCTGACCAAACCATCTTCGCCACCAAGTACGAAAACGGATCGGTCCATTCCCCCAATCCAGTCGGGCAAAAAGTCTTCGGCCACTTCATGAGTAAAATTGGCCAACAGGCGCCCACCACCCAGTTTTTCCAGAAGGACGTAAAAGTTTATCCCTCCAAGCTCGCCGTCAATTTGGAGAAAGACCAAGTCATCATGGGGATCGTCGACTGCGATTCCTGTAATAACGTCGATCCCAAAACCTTCTACAAGGCGGACGTAGTCTTCCAGTTTCCCCATGGCACGCTGGCGAACACCAACCCCTCGCAGGTAGAGGACACCATCTCCGGCCTCCTAGCCATCGACGACAGCGCTAACTCCGGTGACCAGGGCAACAACCAAGGTGGCGGCCAGCAAGGTGGAAACGATCAAGGCAATAATCAGGGCGGAGGTGGCGGAGGCCAAGCCCAGCAGCAAGCGCCCCCACCCGATCCAGTCCAGATAGAAAAAGGACAAACCATCGATCAGGTGAAAGCCGCAATCGGCTCTCCCGATAAAATCGTCAACCTAGGCACCAAGCAAATCTACGTCTACAAGGACATCAAAGTGACGTTCATCAACGGGAAAGTTTCGGACGTGCAGTAGGGCAGTTTCGCTAACATTTAATTTATGAAATTGTCACCCTGAGCGAAGCGAAGGACCTGCTGTCCTCTCCTCCCCGAGAATGCAGCTCTTACGCGAAACTAGATTTTCGTACCGCGAAAAACTGTCATCTTGAGCGAACTGCCTGCTCCGCGAAGCGAAGCAGCCACGCAGTCGAAAGACCCTGCGTTTCCCGAGGCCGCCGACAAAGCCGTCCGTGTGGAGCGGACACTCCTGTCCGCTGCCTTTGACTCTCACGTTGCGGAGCGAACGCTAAAGAATCTTTTTCCCAAACGCCGAAAGCGTCAGCTCAACCGCTAAATCAGCAGTCTGGTTGTGCTCATCAATCACCGGATTCACTTCCACAATCTCGAAGCTCAGCATGTGTCCGTGATCGGCGATGATTTCCATGGCGAGATGTGCCTCCCGATACGTCGCGCCGCCCCACACCGGAGTGCCCACCCCAGGCGCATCTTCAGGGTCGATCCAATCCATGTCGAGCGAAACGTGGTAGCCGACGGTGCCGTTTCCAGCGAGGCTCAGCGCTTCTTCCATGACGCTGCGCATCCCGCGTTCATCAATATCGCGCATGGTAAAAACCTGGACGCCGGATTTGCGTATGTTTTCTTTTTCAAAATTGTCGACGTCGCGGATGCCGATCAGCACGCAATTCTCCGGCTGCACTTTTGGCGAAAAGTCAAAAATCTTTCCCAGCTCAAACGGAGGAAGCCCCATGATCGAAGCCAGTGGCATGCCATGAACATTGCCGCTCGGAGAAGATTCAGGCGTGTTCATATCAGTGTGAGCATCGATCCAAAGCAGTCCAATTTTCTGATTCTTGCGCCGGTAAAACTCGGCGACGCCAGAAACCGTGCCAGCAGCAACCGAATGATCGCCGCCAAGAATCAGAGGAACTTTGCCCGCTTCGAGCGTCTTGAGCACCAGTTCCGCGCTTTTGGTACAAGTCGCGGTGATTTCCTTGAGGTATTTGGAATTGGCCGCGCCTTCCTTTTTCTGTTCGGGAATGGCGACCGTAATGTTGCCCGCATCTTCGACCACATGGCCAATCGCTTCGAGACGCGCTTCGAGTCCAGCAACGCGAACGGCCGAAGGCCCCATGTCGACGCCGCGGCGCGATTGGCCAAGGTCGAGCGGGACGCCAATGACGCGAATCTGCCGCGGAGTGATACTGCTGAACGTCGAGGTTCGCAGTGGCATAAGCTTCCTATTCACTTTCCTTGGCTCGCTCCGCGTCTCGGCGGTGCAAAGCTTTATGGATACAGTCTATGCAACATTCGCGGAAAGGGGATCGTCTCGCGCACGTGCTCCAGGCCGCAGATCCACGCTACAGCGCGCTCAATACCCATGCCGAAGCCAGAGTGTGGAACGCTTCCGTATTTGCGGAGATCAAGATACCACTTGAAAGCTTCTTCGGGCAGATTGTGCTCGTGAATGCGCTGCAAGAGCAAATCATGCGAGGCCATGCGCTGCGATCCGCCGATGATTTCTCCATAGCCTTCGGGCGCCAGCACGTCGACGCAGAGCGCAAGTTCAGGACGCTGCCGATCAGGCTCCATGTAGAAGGCTTTCACGCTCGCCGGATAGCGATGCACCATCACCGGACGATCGTAGAGCGACGAAAGATAAGTCTCGTCAGGCGAGCCTAGGTCTCCACCCCACTCGAATTTGTTTTCGAGTTTGTCCTGAGCGTGACCTTCCTGCAACTTCGCCACCGCCTCGTCATAGGTAATGCGCGGAAACGGCGTGTCGATTAGTTCAAGCTTGGCTAGATCGCGTCCGATGGTTTGCAGATCGACGCGCCGGCGTTCGAGGCAGCGTTTGACGATAAACGTCAGGAAGCCTTCGGCGAGTTCCATCAGGTCGTCGAGCGTGCCGTAAGCGATTTCGGGCTCGACCATCCAGAACTCGGTGAGGTGACGGCGAGTCTTCGACTTCTCCGCACGAAAGGTTGGACCAAATGAATAGACCTTGCCGAGCGCCATCGCAGTCGCTTCGATGTAGAGCTGTCCCGATTGCGTCAGGTAAGCTTGCTCTTCGAAGTAGTCGACAGGGAAAAGCGTAGTTGTGCCTTCGCAGGCTGCCGGCGTAATGATTGGCGGATCGGTGAGAGTGAATCCGTTGCTGTCGAAGTAGTCGCGCGCAGCGCGAATGATCTCGGCGCGAACGCGCAGAATGGCCGCCTGGCGCTGCGAGCGCAGCCAAAGATGGCGATGATCCATCAAGAAGTCTACGCCGTGCTCTTTCGGAGTGATCGGATAAGGATCGGATTCGGGGACGCGCTGGACGACTTGAATGTTGGCAACGTCGAGTTCGAATCCGCCGGGAGCGCGCTTATCGGCGCGCACTTTGCCTTCGACAATAACGCTCGACTCCTGCGTGAGCCCTTTGATGGCGTCGAAGACTTCGGGCGGAACGGCGTTCTTCGGGACAACGCCCTGGATAATTCCGGAGCCGTCGCGGAATTGCGGAAACAGGAGCTTGCCGCTTTCGCGAAGATTGTAGAGCCATCCGCGAATGGTGACGGACTGGCCTTCATGTTTGCCGATTTGCGCAATGGTGCTGATGGGTGAGGACATAGAGATCGAGATTCGCCTTCGGTTGCTCGCGCCGAAAAGTCAGAGGTTAGAGGTCAGATTGCAGAGGTAAAAACTCAGGGTTAATTTCTGCAATCCGACCTCTAACCTCTGAACTAGTTTCTTTACTCGTCTTCCAGCTTTTGGAAGGTTGCCGTGACTTCGTCAACGGGACTCTTTTTCTCTTCGCCTTCGATTTCGAGCAACAGAGGCGGCGTTTGGGGAGCGGTGCGCAGCAATTCCATGGTCTGTTTCCAGTCAATCGATCCGTTGCCGGGCCAAAGGTGCGAGTCCTTATCTTTCTTATTGTCGTGCACATGGGTCGAGCAGATATGGTTCTTCAAAATCGCGAAGCCCTCGGGAATGCCGCTCATCATGTGCGCGTGACCGCAATCGAAGCAGACGCCGATGTCATCGAAATGCATGGTCTTGATAAATTCGACGAGCCGATCTGGCGTGGAGAGTTCGTTGGGAATATTTTCGACCAGCACTCTCACGCCAAGCGGCTTGGCAAAGGCGCGCAGATGCTCAACCGAGGTCATGGCCGCTTCGAATTTCTTATCGTCGAAGGCATCGTTGGGATTGCCGATGTGTTGGATGAGAAAGCGAAACGGAATATGCTCGGCAACCTCGAGCGCCCGCTTAATCTCGTCCATGGCATCGATACGTCCGGCGCGGTCGGTAGAAGCTATGTTGACTGGCGGCGACCCGGTGCGTCCCCAATCGTAATCGGAGTACAAAGGCGCGTGCACGGAATTGAGGGGAACGCCGGTGGAACGGAACCACTCGGCAATCTCGCGGACGTGCTGCTTGCGATTGGCGTAGTCAAAGTGCTGGCGTGCGGCAAAGATTTCGATCGACTGGGCTCCCGCCTTGACGAGCTCGTCGAGCAAGCCCGGATGAAGCCGTTCCTTTACATAGATGTATGTCGATACCGCCCGCTGCATCAGTAACCTACCGCCTTCCCGTTATTGCGTCCGTCGCTCGCGCCCAGGCGCTCGCCAGTTTTGGGGTCAATCATGATGCATTCGCCGTCTCCCCAGAAATGTCGAACGCTCAGTTTGTGTCCCTTGGAACCGAGAATATTCATTGTATCGGGAGAGAGGCGGTCTTCAACGAGAATCTGATCGGGGAGCCACTGATGATGAAACCTTGGTGCATTGACCGCTTCCTGAATGTCGAGCGCGAAGTCGACAACACCGATGAGTATGTTAGCTACGGTAGTAATGATTGTCGGGCCGCCGGGCGAGCCGAGAACCAGGAAGAGCTTTCCGTCTTTGAGCACGATGGTTGGGGTCATGGCCGAGAGCGGGCGTTTGCCTGGAGCTATCGCGTTTGCTGGACCTTGGATGAGTCCGTAGCCGTTGGGGACGCCTTGTTTTGCGGTGAAGTCGTCCATCTCGTCGTTGAGCAAAAAGCCGAGGCCGGCGATGGTGACGCGGGAGCCGAAGGAGTCGTTGAGCGTGGTGGTGACCGCGACGGCGTTGCCATCGGCGTCGACTACGGAATAATGCGTGGTGTTTTCGGGTTCGCGAATAGCCGTGCGATGGGATTGCGCGACGCGCTCCAGTTCGCCGAACGACGGGCGCTTTAATTCGTTGCTTGGTGTCGCATGGTTCACGTCGATCGACTCGCGCCACGCGGCGGCGTACTTTTTGTCGATGAGTTGCGCCACGGGAACTTTGGCGAAGTCGGGATCGCCCATGAAGTCGGCGCGATCATAGAAGGCGCGGCGAAATGCTTCCGCTTCGAGATGAATCGTCTCGCCAGAACGATTGCCCGATTTCGAAAGATCGAAGCCCTCTAGAATATTTAGCATCTCGACCAGCGCGACCCCGCCGGAGGATGGCGGCGGCGCGCTGATGATGTCGTATCCGCGATAGGAACCGCGGATCGGCTCGCGCTCTTTGACTTCGTAGGCGGCGAGGTCTTCGGCGGTGATAAGGCCTCCGCCTTTATGAATCGCCGCAGCCAGTTCGCGCGCCATGGCTCCGTGGTAGAAGGTGTCGGGATCTTTGGCGAGGCGTTCGAGGGTGCGGGCGAGTTCAGGCTGCTTGAATATTTCGCCTGGCTTATAGTAGTTTCCGTCGCGCAGAAAAATTCGCTTGGATTCAGGAAACTCCGCGAGCTGCTCATCTCGTTTCAGGTCTTGCGTGTCTTCGTAGGCGAGAGGGAAACCATCGCGAGCGAGTTTGATGGCGGGAGCCAATACTCTTTCTATCGACAGTTTGCCATATTGTTTTTCGGCGTAGACGAAGCCGGCCACTGTTCCGGGAACGCCTGCGGCTTTGTATCCGACGATGCTGGACTCTTTGCTGGATTTGGGGAGGACGTTGCCTTGAGCGTCGAGATACATGTTTTCGGTGGCGGCGGCGGGCGCTTTTTCACGAAAGTCGATGAAGTGAGTCTTGCCGTCGGCATTGCGCAGGAGCAGAAATCCGCCTCCGCCAAGGTTTCCGGCTTGGGGATGGACGACGGCGAGCGCGAAGCCAGTGGCGACCGCGGCATCGACGGCATTGCCTCCCGAACGCAGCATCTCGGCTCCAGCGCGTGAGGCGAGTTCGTGAACGCTGACGACCATCGCATGCGGCGCATGAGTTGGTCGGAGCGGAGCAGCGGCTACGTTTGCGACGCGTAGAAAGCACAGGCTGCAGAGGATCAGCGATAGCCGTTGAATGCGCATGAATAGGGCGAAGTACGAGGCTAGCTTAGCGGGTTGCGGAGAGTCAAACGGGTTTACCGGCGAGACGCGGAGAGGTCAGGGCACAGGTGAGATCCGAACTCTCGAATCATACCGTTCGCTTCTTAGTTTTGCCCCGCTTGTTTCGGATTTTATTTTTCACCGCTTTCTCCTTTGGCGCTTTCGCTGCTACCAAGTCATACGACTGGCGAATCAGGGATTCAAGTTCATTTGCGGGCAACACATTCGGGTTGGCGAGCATGACCCACTTGTAGCGTCCGACGTAGGGCGCGGGGGAGATGCCTTCGACTTCCAGCAATTCGTGGAATGTATCCGGCGCGCATTTAAGGGTGAGGCGCGGGAAGCGGCCGTCCGAAAGCACCATGCCTGTAAAGATTTTGCCGTGGACTTTGAAGCAGAGATCGTCGGCCCAAGGCATGTCTTCGGTTACATCGGCGAAGGAGAGACAGAGCTTGCGAATCCATTCGACGTCGGGCATGGGGAGATGATAGCGCGAGAAAAGTTCCGCGTTCGAGCTCCTATCGAAATCGACTTCTGAACGAAGTGTCTGGTGAGGTCGGGCGCGTATTAATCTATAGATCAGTCGCCCAGTTTACGGGAGGACGCAGGTCCTCGACCTGAGCAAACGCCTTATCTCGGGTAACCAAGGTAGCGTCGGCGCTGACGGCATGGGCTGCGATCAGCATATCCAGATTGCCGAGGACTTTTCCGGCCCGTTCCAGTTTGGCCCGAAGGTTTCCGTAGACCAGGGCCTCGTCGCTGCCCCAAGGCAGAATTTGAAGCTTATCGAACAAGATGTTTAATGCCGCGAGACGCGCCGACCCGGGGGCCTGTTTGGACGTGCCGTAGCGGAGTTCGGCTTCCGTAATTGCCGAAATGCAGCCGATTTCGTCGTCCTCAAGTTGGTCTAGTTTAGCTCTTGCCGCAGGCGATTTTCCCCGGACAATATAGCTCACGGTGTTGGTATCGAGCATCCAGAGCCGAGTCATAAATCGTCGCGCTTTTGCGGCGGTCCCTGATCTCGATCTTCGAGAAAGTCGTCAGGAAACTTAGCCTCATCAAGAGCTTTAAAAATTTCCGCCCAGGTTTTGACGGGAGACTCGGAAAGAATTAGATCGCCGCTCTGAGGATCGCGACGGATGTAGACCTCATTTGTTTTGAAGCGAAATTCGGCTGGAATTCTGACGGCCTGACTCCTGCCGCTGTAGAAGACCTTTGCTTTAGGGATTGATGGCATAGCGATCCTTTGCTACATATCATGCTATATAGCAAGAAGGATTGCAAGAGAATATTAGCGGGCAGGCACGCGGACAAGAGTGTCCGCTCCACACAAACAACTAGACTTGGTCCCTGGCCTCGCCCAACTCTACCGCCACCTCCAGCTTTTTCTTGCCGCGGTAAATAGTTACTTTTATCGTGTCGCCGGCGCGATGCCGGTTCATGATCTGGGCTAAGGCCTGCTGGCTTTCTATCTTTTCTCCGCCGATAGCGACGATTAAATCTCCTCCGATCATGATGGGAGTGTTGCCTAGATAGGCGCGCTCGGTCCCGCCGCGCAATCCGGCGCGGTCGGCGGAGCCTCCGGGAACGGCTTGCACGATGAGGAGTCCGTAGTCGGCGGCCAGGCCCAGCTCTTCGGCAATCTCTGGATCGATGGGAATGGTGCGCACGCCGAGCGCGGGACGGCGAACGCGTCCAAGCGTGACCAAATCGTTGACTACGGCTTTGGCAGTGTTGATGGGAATGGCAAAGCCGATGCCGGCGCTCTGGCCAACGCTCGACGCGATCATTGTGTTGATGCCGATCACTTCGCCATGCCAGTTGAGCAGCGGTCCGCCGGAGTTGCCGGGGTTGATGGCGGCGTCGGTTTGGATGGCTTCGTCGATGACAAGGCCATCGGGCTCCTGCACTTGACGGATCGAACTGACGATGCCTCGGGTCAGCGTGCCATTAAGCCCGAAGGGATTGCCGATAGCGTAAACTTTCTGGCCCACCTGCAGATTCGTCGAGTCACCGAGCGTCATCGGCTGCAGGTTGGGAGCTTTGATCTGGACAATCGCCAAGTCGTGTGACTTGTCGGTGCCGACGATGGTGGCCTTAAATTTTTTGCGATCATGCAGAGTAACCCAAATTTCGCGCGCATCGGCAATCACGTGATAGTTGGTGAGAATGTGTCCTTCTTTGTCGATGACGAAGCCGGAGCCCTGTCCTTCCTGCGGCACCAAACCATAGAAGAAATCGAAGGTCATTACGCGCGAAGTGATGTTGACGACGGAACCGATGTTCTTGCGGTAGACATTGATGTTGTTTTGCTCTTCGGCGTCGAACGATTCATTGCCCGCGGCTTCTGTTATTTCGGCGTGCTGCGGATGGCTGATCCAGTCGGCAGTGTAGAGTCGGCCGTTGCGATAGGTAGTGAAGTAGAAGAACGCAGCCGCTAGAAAAATGGCGAAGATAAGAGCGCGCAAAAATCTCATTGGTGATCCCTTGAGTGCTCGGGCTCAGAAAAACCGTGCAATTTGAATTCTAGCGAAAAAGGACCTGTACCGCAGAGCACGCTGTGTGCGGGGAGGAAATCCTTACAGCAGGCGACAACCATTTACAGGATCTCTGCATGCTCTGCGGTTCAGGTATTTGATCGTCCCCAGCCCCCACCGCCCGGCGATTCGATGCGGACTTTCTCTCCGGATCGCAGTCGAACGCTGGTCTTGCCGGAGATGGTTTCTTCAGAGCCGTCGTGGCGAATGATGATTGTGCGACCAGGAGCGCCGTCAGTTCCTCCCGCTAAGCCGTAAGGCCCGCGGGATCGGCGATCAGCGAGCACCGTGACTTGCGCGTCGGTCAACACTTCAATCTCGCGGACGATTCCGTCGCCACCCGCGTGCAGACCCGATCCACCACTGTGAGAGCGCAATGAATATTGCTGCAAGCGAATCGGGTAGGCATATTCCAGCGCTTCGGCGGGAGTGTTGAGCGAATTCGTCATATGAGTATGAACCCCCGACACTCCGTCTTTGGTCGGCCGCGCGCCCATTCCGCCGGCGATGGTTTCGTAATAAGCAAAGGGTTCGCCGGTTCGTGGGTCTTCCGAACTGCGTCGGTTTCCCAAGCGAAGATCAATTCCGCCGATGGTGAGGTTGTTCATGGTGCCTGCCGCTGCGGCCGGGATGCGATCGGGAATTGCCTGCGACAGCGCTTTCAAAAGCACATCGACAATTCGTTGCGACGTTTCGACATTGCCGCCAGCCACGGCAGCTGGCGGCTTGGCATTGACCACAGTTCCCGATGGAGCGATTACCCGGATTGGACGCATCAGGCCCGAGGTCGCAGGGACGTCGTCGCGCAGAAGGCAGCGAAAGACGTAGAAGCATGCGGAGTAGGTGATGG
Source organism: uncultured Acidobacteriaceae bacterium (assembly GCA_963822025.1). Taxonomy (GTDB): domain Bacteria; phylum Acidobacteriota; class Terriglobia; order Terriglobales; family Acidobacteriaceae; genus Acidiflorens. The sequence continues at coordinate 1,631,988 of CAWGFW010000008.1, forward strand.
CTTCGACTGCGTTGATCGCACCCTGCACTTGCGGGTCGCTGCCGGTGAAGTCGATGATGACTTGGTGCGCAACGGTTTGGCGCTGCGGGCTAGCGCGCCTTGCTGCTTTTCTGGTTGCGGAAGGTGCTTTCACGTCAATCGTCACGGCGATGCGCACCGGCTTGGCATCGACACCATCATCGTCGAGAAAATCCTCCGCTTGGTAGCGTCCCGGGGGAATCGTACGCAGAAAAGCGCGCATCATTTTCTCGGAATAGACCAGGAGAGCGGCAGCGGCCTGCTTGGCGCGGGCAATTCCGTAGCGATCGCAGATTTCTTGTAGCCGCCGGGCCCCGGTCTGGCAGGCAGCCATCTGCGCTCCGAGGTCGCCTTCACGCTCTTCCGGCGTGCGAACATTGTTAAGTAGGATTGCAAGGACATCGGCCACAACTTTCCCGCTACGCATGACTTTGACGGGAGGGATGCGCAAGCCTTCCTGATAGATTTCTCGGCACGGCCCCATGGAGCCCGGGTAGGTTCCACCAACATCGGCGTGATGAGCACGCGAAGCGACATAAAAGTCAGGTCTCTTATTAGTGTGGAGCGGGCGCCCACGCCCGCTGCTGTCGGTTTCTTTCACCCTACCCCTCAGATGCACCGGCATGACCAGCGTGATATCGGGGAGGTGCGTTCCGCCGCGAAAAGGATCGTTGAGCATCACGACGTCGCCGGAATCGAGCGCACACTGGTCCACCGCAGCGGCAACAGACATTGGCATTGATCCGAGATGCACCGGCATGTGATCGCCCATGGCGATGACCTGACCCGCCGAATCGAAGACGGCGCACGAGTAGTCGCGACGCTCTTTTATATTCGGCGAAAAGGACGTGCGGCGCAGCGCCGCTCCCATCTCCTCGGCGATAGAGTGATAGAGGTTCTTAAAGACCTCGAGTTCGACAGGATCGGGCATGGGACGAGAAGAGTGTACGCCAACGAGTGGCGGAGGTCAGAGATAAGAGGCCAGATTGGGAAGTAAAACCTCTGGACCCTATCCTCTGCGATCCGACCTCTTACCTCTGACTTCAAGTGCTACACTCGTCTGATCATGGCTGAAGGGCGTTCGCGTATCTGGATATGGTTTCTGGTGGGTGGCGGGGTGTTTGTGCTGTTCGTGGCCGCCGTATTTACTCTGGTCTACATGAGCTTCGGCGGCAGCGATGAAGAATCATCGTTCTCCGGCTTCGGCCCCAAGATTGCCGTCGTCGATCTCGATGGCGTTATTTTCTCACCAAAGCAGATCGTGCCCCAGCTCAAGAAGTTTGCCGATGATGACTCGATTAAGGCCATCATCATTCATGTCAATTCTCCGGGAGGCGGGGTGGCCGCGTCGGAGGAAATTTACCGCGAGGTCAAGCGGATTCGCGACGAGAAGAAGAAGCACATCGTGGCTTCGATTGAGACGGTGGGCGCGAGTGGAGCATACTACGTGGCCTCGGCTACCGACAAAATTTATGCCGATAAAGGCAGCGTGGTGGGCTCGATCGGAGTGATTGCCGAGTGGGTCAATTACGGCGAGCTTCTGCGCTGGGCAAAACTGAATCCGATCACGATGAAGGCGGGTGAATTCAAGGATACGGGCAGCCCGACACGCGAGATGACACCAGCGGAACGTGAGTACATGCAGGGCTTGATCGACAACATGCATACCCAGTTCATTCAGGCGGTTGCCAACGGAAGGCGCGTTAAAGAGGAAGACATCCGAACCATCGCGAACGGAAAAGTCTGGACTGGCGAGCAGGCGCTCGCGCTTAAACTTGTGGATCAGTTGACGGATTTCGAAGGCGCGGTGAAAGACACGGCTCACGCGGTAAATATATCCGGCGAACCAACCCTGGTTTATCCGCCGAAAGATAAGCGCACGGGACTGGATCTGCTGTTTGGAGATGTCTCTGATTATTTGCCGACGCGCGAGAAGCTGTTGGAGCAACAAGTTGGGTTTTACTATCTGTGGAAGTAGTTTATTCCCTGTCATCAGCACCAGGAAGTACGATGGCGCGCAGGACAGGATTCTGAGAACCGAGAACTGCACTTGCGCAGAACCCCTTAAATTTGAGAAGGTTATAGGCAGACGAGACACGCATCGGGGCGGCAATCCCCGCGGCACCGCAAAGGGAGCATAGAGGCTTATGACGAAGGCTGACCTGATCGAAGAAGTTTCCCGGCTGGCGGAACTCACCCGCAAAGACAGCGAAGTCATTGTGGATACGATCTTTGACAGCGTGGTGCGCTCGCTGCGAGTGGGCGACAAGATCGAAATTCGCGGATTTGGCAGCTTCCGCACTCGCCAGCGCAAGCCGCGCGTGGGCCGAAATCCAAAGACTGGCGATCGCGTGGAAGTTCCGGCGAAAAAGATACCGTTCTTCAAGCCCAGTAAGGAATTGAAAGACCTGGTGAACAGCAGCGCGACACCGGCAGCGCCTCCCGTCGCAGCTCCCGCGCCGCCTGCCCCGACCAGCACGCACTAGTTGGGGTTCCTTGGAAGGGCTAGGGGCCCGTAGCTCAACGGTTAGAGCAGCAGACTCATAATCTGTTGGTTCCTGGTTCGAATCCAGGCGGGCCCACCACAGCTTTTGGCCATCCGAAGCCTTCGGTAATAGCGATGGCGACCGCCGCTACCAGGGCGCCTCCGATCGTGTCGACGACGTAGTGCCACTCCAGCAGAAGAATAGAGACGATCAGCAGGCTGTCATAGACGCAGAGGGCGATCACTATTCGCCTCCAGCGGCGCATAAACCACAGCACAATGAGGGGCAAAGCGATATGCATCGAAGGGAAACCGATGAAATAGTCGGCGGATATGAAATGGAGCGGAACGTGATTCCAGCGCGCCAGCGCACGCGCTATCAGGATTTTTTGAATCAGGTCGGCCTGTACGTTAGCCGAATGGTGCGAGAAAGCCGTGGGTCGCAAGTAGTAGGGTCCCTGGCTGGGCCAGAAGTAGAACAAAGCTAGGGTGAGGTAATACGCCATGAGAATGGTACCGATGTATTGCAAACTACGACTTTTACCATCGTAGAGAGCTATCAGGATCATGGCCGCTCCGATTTGGGGGAACAGGCCAAAATAAGTGACTTCCATGAAGCGAAAGAAAGAAGGCGGAAAGGTTTGCACTGCCCAGTGCGATAGATCGGCAACAGATGATCCACGGAGAATCCATTTGTCCATCGCATCGAATGCGGGGTCATAAGCAAAGCTGAAATGCACCGAGGCAATGATGTCGTTGTAAGCGAATACGAGAAGGACGCCAGCGAAGAGGTAAACGGCTGGCAGCAACACGGCGCCGAGAGCAGGAAGCGGTTCGCGGGGTTTCCGCTCGAGAAATTCGATTATGGCGATGGTGTCGACTACCAGAACCAGGGCGATCGTCCAGATGAAAACGCTGCCGAGAACAGCCGAGTAGACAAACAGCAGAAGGATTCGAAGCGGTTTGCGCCGATAGCGCTCGATAAGAGGGGGCAAAATTGCTTGCCCTCGAAGGCCAATCAGGCACAGAATTACCGTCGCGAAGACCGACTGCACCGATCGGACCAGCCAATACTCAATGCCAAGCGCGCTCCAATCGAAACGGAGCGGAAGATGCAGGCATCGCAAAAGCGCAACGCAGGCGATGCTCAGGAGCGCGCCGATCCAGTAGTGCCAATAGCGCGGCTTTATCAGGTCCAATTTTAAGCCCCTGGTCGGCGAACGCTTATCTGGCTTCATTAAGCTATAGGCAGAGTAAAGTAAAAGACCGAACCGTGCCCCAACTGACTGGTGACGCCGAGTCGTCCACCATGGGCCTCGACGATCGCTTTGCAGATCGCAAGTCCCATGCCGGTTCCGTGGACTTGTACCCGCTGATTGCGTCCGCGGTAGAATTTTTCGAAAACGAGGGACTGTTCGAAATCGTCGATGCCGGGCCCGCGGTCGGCAACGCTGGTGGTAATCATCTGATCTTTAGCCTCCGCCGTAATACGGATGGGAGCGCCGCTCGGCGAATATTTGGCGGCATTTTCGATCAGGTGCACCATGACTTCCCTGATGTGAGCCGGATCCATGCGCGCATCGGGTATATCGGACGGAATTCTGACGTCCACTGGATGACGGGCCAATAGCTGCTTTAGTTCGTCAAGTGCCTCTGCGACCGGATTAGCAATGGGTGCGGATATAAAGCGAAATTCAACTTTATTGGCATCGAGCTGCGCCATCTCCGCGGCCTCTCCGATCAAACGGTTCAGCCGGTCGCTCTCCTCGTTGATGACGGTCAGCAACTCTTGTTTTTCCTCCGGCGAATGATTCGAGCTGCCAAGAAGTGAAGTCACCGATGCTTTGATGGCGGTGAGCGGGGAACGAAACTCGTGCGTTACTGAGTCGAGCAGCACGGAGCGTAATTGCTCGCTTTCGCGGGCGGCCTCCGCGCGGCTGAGTTTCTCCATGGAACTCGCGCGCTCAATGGCAGTTGCCACTAGACTGCTGATCGCTTCCAGCGTTTGTCGCGACACTGCTGCGCCAGCCGTCCCCATGCAACCGATAACGCGCATGCCCATGCGCAGCGGTATAAAGGCCAGTTGGTGGACCGCATCGATTCGTGGTTCGCCACGCACGCACACCATCTGCAAATCGCCTGTTTCCAATCCGTCGATGGCAGCGCCAGAGCGATAAATGTCGCTGCGACTGGTGAGCAAAATTGCTGCCGACCGTATATCGAACGACTCCACAATGTAGCCAGGAACCATGTTCAAAAGTTCGGCAGGATTCTCGCTGGATAGGAGCAACTGGCTAAAGGCATAGAGCCGTTCTAATTCCCGGCGGCGCTCGATCGCGGATTGCTGCTCGCGCCGCGCTCGAGCCGACAACTCACTGACGGCCACCGCAGTAACCAGAAAAGCGAAAAGCGCTATCCAGTTCTGCGGGTCGGCGATGGTAAAGGTACCGATTGGAGGGAGAAAAAAATAGTTAAAGGCAAAGGTCGCAATGGCCGACATAAAAACGGCTTGCCGCAAACCCCAATAAGTCGAAACCCCCAGGATGCCCAGCAAGAACAAGAGCGCGATTGTAGTCGGGTTGAGGTGAAGCCAACGGTATCCGGCACCCGTGATCAAAGATACGCAGAGGACACCGGTCAAGTAGCCGATTCCGGATCTGGCGCCGAGTTTCACGAGGCGATTGTATGACAAGAACAGGTTTCAGGGTTCAGAGTTTCGAGGTTGTAAGGTTTTCAAGACAACTCCAGAGAACTGAAACTTTAAACCTGTTCTGTACACATCGACAAAGTCGCATGTCTCAACGACAATAATCGCGATGACCAAGACGCCCGACCAGTGGCTGGAGGAATGTTCGCCGAGCAAGAAGGGTGGCAGGTTCAAGCTCTTTCTTGGATACGCGCCAGGTGTCGGCAAGACCCATACGATGCTCACCGAAGCGATCCGTCGGCATAACCGCGGTGAAGACGTCGTAATTGGAGTCGTCGAAACACACGGACGAAAGGCGGTCGGCGAACTCGTGGCCAGCCTGGAAACTGTCCCGCGCAAAGCGATTGAGTACAAAGGTGCGCTTTTCGAAGAAATGGACGTTGATGCTATCCTCGCCCGCAAGCCCTGTGTTGCCCTTGTCGATGAACTGGCGCACACGAATATCGAAGGCAGCAAACATCGCAAGCGTTATGAAGACGTGCTCGAATTGCTCGATGCAGGCATCGACGTTCTCTCCACCATGAACATCCAGCACCTGGAGAGTGTGACCCCGACGGTGCAGAGTGTCACAGGAATCCAAGTGAGGGAGACCGTTCCAGACTGGGTACTGCAGAGAGTCAACGAAGTGGTAATGATCGACTTGACCCCCGAGGCGCTGCACAACCGCATGCGCCGTGGCGACGTTTATCCTCAGGAGCGCGTGGGGCGCGCGCTTGACAATTTCTTCCGCGAGACTAACTTGATCGCTCTGCGCGAACTGGCACTGCGCCAGGTGGCACAACAGGTGGATTTAAGCCTGGAGCAGCATCGCGGCGAAGAAGACAAAAGTCGCGTATCGGTCTCCATCCGCGAACGCATTGCGGTCTGCGTTAGTTCCAACCCCGCGGCGCAGTATCTGGTAGCGCGCGGCGCACGTATGGCTCACGCCATGAATGCCGAACTCTACGTGGTCTATACCGATCTGGGACAAGATACCAGCGACGCTAATCAACGGACTCTAGCCGCGAATGTGCGCTTTGCGGAAAATGTAGGAGCAACGATTGTGCGGCTCAAGGGAAAGAGCGTCGCCCACGCGGTAGCTGAGTTCGTGAACGAAAAACACATCACGCAGGTTGTTTTCGGACGTTCCGCGACACGCGGCTGGAAAAGGTACTTTTACCTTTCAGCAATCCACCAGTTTCTGCGCGATGCTCCCGCAGTGGATGTTCACATCGTGACGCAGGAACCCGGTTAACGCCGCATGTCGGATCATAAACACATTCTCGTGGTGGATGACGAATCACAGATCACGCGCGTGCTGCGAACCTCGCTTTCCAGCCACGGATATGACATTCGTGTGGCCAACGACGGCGAGACCGCTCTCGAAATCATGAAAGACTGGTCGCCCGATCTTGTCATTACCGATTTGTCCATGCCAAACATGGATGGCTTGGAGTTGTGCCGGCGTTTGCGAGCAAAGACCCAGATTCCGATTATTGTGCTCTCGGTGCGAGGAGAGGAACGTACCAAAGTCAAAGCCCTCGATGCGGGTGCCGATGACTATGTGACGAAACCGTTCGGTATGGAAGAACTCCTCGCGCGCGTCCGCGCGAACCTTCGCCGCACGCGCAAGGAAGAGTCGGAATTGGCGCCGATCGAAGCGGGTGACTTTAAAATCGATCCCGGAGCCCGCAGCGTTTTTGTCAAAGACCGTGCCATCCATCTAACTCCGAAAGAATTTGATTTACTCGTTTATCTCGCCCGCCACGCCGGCAAAGTGGTGACGCACCGCGCGCTGTTGGGCGCGGTCTGGGGCGGCGAAAGCACGGAACAGGTCGAATACCTGCGCGTGTTTGTCGCACAGCTCCGCAAGAAGATTGAACCATCGCCAGATTCTCCGCGCTACCTCGTGACCGATCCCTGGGTAGGTTATCGCTTCGAACCGGGAGTTTCAGCACCTCGTTTCAGATCGGAATAGATTACGCGCAACACCTTTGCGGCAACCGAAATTTCTACAGGCGTATCGCAAACGAATTCGCCATCCGCGTAAATCTCCTGCGGAGTGTCCGTCTGCACCACCGTTCGCTCAGTTCGCGAGTATTTCACTTCCGGTAATCCCAGATGGCGGCCGAAGTATATCGTTGGAAACATGCAAAACAGCTTGAGGGGATTCAATGTTTCAATGCGGCAAATGTCGAGTTTGCCATCGGTGAAATCCGCCTCCGGCGCAATGCGCATGCCGTCGCCGTAATACTGCGTATTGGCGAAGGCGGCGAGAAGAGTGGGTTTTTCGGATTCAATATGGTCAGCGACATTGGACTGTCCCAGCACCATGGAAAAAGCCGGAAGTTTGACAAGCAGTGGCAAGAGTGCGAGAACATAGCCGCCGTGCCCTCGCAGCCAACGCGGCATCTCATTGGCACGCCGAGCCGCGGCTGAGTCTAGCCCGATTCCAGCCACGCAGCAGAAATAGTGAGTGCGCTCCGGCATTGCCGATGGAATGATCACGCCAAGATCAATGGCTCGCGCTTGAATCTTCCCCGCTTCGAAAGCGCGCCACGCGCGCAGCGAGTCCTGCACGGATTTCAATTTCAACGCCCGGGCAAAATCGTTTCCACTTCCGACGGGTACGATCAAAACCGGGAGTTGCAGCCGCACCAGCGCTGGCAAATGCCGGTGAATCGTGCCATCCCCGCCAAAAATTAGGATGGCGTCGGCCTCCCTCGCAGTTGTGGGAAGTCCGTCCAGCCACTCCGCCGGCGAGTCGGCCTTAAATGCCTCCAAGTCTCTCGCCGAAGTTCCCAAACCGAAGATGACGGCGGCACGCATGCGTTGAGCATTAGAGCACACGAACCGCCACGAATCGAATCGCCCCAGGTCGAAACTATTTCAGGCACTTGTCCATGAAGTCCACAAGATCTTTTTTCATCTTGTCATGTTCCGCTCGATCGACATACACCATGTGCCCGGCACCGTAGGTAGCGTACGAAATATTCTGGCGGTATTTTCCTTCAAGATCGAGATGATCCATCGTCCAGTTGGCCGCCGCGAAAGGCGTGGCTAGATCGTAGTAGCCCTCCATCACCAGAATTTTCATGTAGGGATTCTTGATCATGGCCGATCGCAACCCGCCCGCTGTGCTCGGAAAGCCCTGTTCTGCGTTTCCCCAATCCCATGTGCGGAAACCCGGCTGGTCGTAAGCGAAAACTCTATAAGGCGCGTCGGACTTGTAGTTCAGCTCGGTTCGAAGGTAGTTGTTGAATGCGGATGTGTATGGCGGCAAGATAGCGGCGCTGGTCGGATCGTAGAAGCCGCGGTCTTCGTCGGGATTGGGGCTGGTGAACCGGCCATCAAGGCGACCCGCAATCAACTTCTGATCGAGCAGGAGTTCGCGATCGAAGGTGGGAACGTCGATACGCAGATTGTGCGCTTCGATTACTTCCGGACGAAGTCCAGTATAGCGTGCCAGTTGCTCAACAATCTTGCGGTGCTCGTCCGGCGTCAGCGTGTCGCCTTTGCCGAGCGCGAGAGCATAGTCATTGGACGCCCAGCGCACCACTTCCTCGCGAGTCTTCGCGGCATCTTGACTAAGATCAGCCGAAAGCTTGTGATGATAACCGGCGATCATATTGAAAGTCGGCAGAAGCAGAATGTAAGGGAGGTCGTTCGATTTATTCCATTCGAGCGTTTGGAAATCCACCGCCATCGAGAGCAGAGTTACGCCGTTGAATGCGATGCCGTGATCGGCGAGATACCCGGCCAGGCCGGCGGCGCGCGTCGTGCCGTAGCTTTCTCCCAGCAAGAAAAGCGGCGAGGTCCAGCGATCGTAGCGAGAGAGATAAAGGCGTATGAACTCTCCGAAGGCTTGCACATCACCTTTCAGGCCCAGAAATTTCTTGGTAAGTTCCGCCGTGGCTGCTCGCGAATAGCCAGTGGATATCGCGTCCACCATGACGATGTCACTGCGATCAAGCAACGTATCGGGGTTATCTTCCAGGCGATAAGGCGCGGCGGGCATGAAACCATTTTGTTGCAGCACTACACGCTTCGGCCCGAGAGCGCCCATGTGCAGCCACACTGACGCGGATCCGGGGCCGCCATTAAACGCGAACGTCAGCGGGCGCCTGCCTGCGTCCTGGCCATCGAGCGTGTAGGCGACAAAAAACATTTCGGCTTCTATCTTGCCGTCTTCGCGCTTAATCGGAAGCCGTCCTGTTGTCGCGGTGTAATTCAGCATCTTCCCATTCACCGTGGCCTGGTGATGCGTGACAACGGGAGGAACTTCCGACACATCGTAATGCTCTTCTTTATCGGTGGCTTCGTTGCTCTCGGGCTTCGCGGATTCCGGTCGGCCGCTTTCCGCGGGCTTTTCGGGGGTCATGGCCGTCGACGGCGTCGCTTGTTTCTTCGGAGTTTTCGCTGCGGCCTGCTTTGAGTTTTCTGAAGGTGTCGCCTGGGATTCCTGTTGGGCTACTGCAAATGGAATGGTCAACACAGCAAAAAAAAGAACTGCCAAAATTCTCATGCTTGTCTCCCCAAAAGAAGAATTGAACCGAGCATTATAGCGCCTTCGATGATCGCGGCGGAAAAGTCACGTCCAACTCGAGACGTGCTAGAATTTGTTGCGTCCGAAACGATTCTCCAGTCTCACTGGCGCGTCAAATCTCTCCACGCGGACAAATGACGGATTTAAAAGTGGCTCACCCCCCGAACGCGCAAAGCGGTTCCATCACCTACGCCGATGCCGGCGTCAGTATTGACCGGGGCAACCGCACTAAGCAGCGCATCAAGTATCTGGCCCACAAAACTTTCACCAAGGGAGTACTGAGCGAGATCGGCGGATTCGGCGGTTTGTTTTCGATCGATAAGAAATATCTCGATCCCGTTTTGGTTTCGAGCGTGGATGGCGTGGGCACCAAACTAAAAGTCGTGTTCGAAATGAATGTGCACCACACCATCGGCGCCGATCTCGTGAATCACTGCGTGAATGACATCGCCGTACAAGGCGCTGCGCCGTTGTTTTTTATGGACTATCTAGCCACGGGTAAATTAGACCCTGAGGTTGCGGAAAAAATTGTGGGTGGCCTCGCCGAAGCCTGCAAGCATAATGGCTGCGCTCTGATCGGCGGCGAAACCGCTGAGATGCCGGGATTTTATTCCGAGGGCGAATACGATCTTGCGGGATTCATTGTTGGCGTGGTCGAGCGCGAACGCATCATCAGCGGCAAAGACGTGCAAGTAGGGGATTGCGTTCTCGGCTTGCCTTCGAATGGCCTGCACACCAACGGATATTCTCTAGCTCGCAAGTTGCTCTTCGAAATCGCGGGCTATTCTCCGGAAACGTTCGTCAGCGAGATCAAGAACAAGGTCGGCAATGAACTCATGCGCACTCATCGCAGCTATTGGTCGATCATTCGGAAGATGATTGCGGGCGAGTGCGTCGCGGCGCTGGCGCATATTACTGGCGGCGGTATCACGGAGAACTTGCCCCGCGTGTTGCCCAAGGGCACCTCCGCCGTGATTGAGCTTGGCACTTGGCCGGTTCTACCTATCTTTGAACATCTGCAAAAACTCGGCAACGTCACTGAAGAAGAAATGCTCCGCACTTTCAATATGGGCCTGGGCATGTTGATCGTGGTTCCGGCGAAGAAATTCAAGAAGGCGCAGACGCTGCTGGAGCGAGCGGGGGAGAAGTTCTACAGCGTGGGCCGCATCGTTAAGGGCGATCGCAAGGTGATGTTCAGCTAGAGTTACTTCCTCTCCTGCCGATTTTCTCTGGGTCGCGGCACCTCCGTGGTGAATAATATTGTCTTATGAAGAATCTAGGCATTCTGCTGTCCGGTCGCGGCTCGAATTTTGTAGCTATCGCCGACAGCATCGCAGCCGGCCGAATACCCGATGCCCGCATCGCCATCGTAATTTCAAACCGCTCCGAAGCTCCGGGGCTGGAGACTGCCATCGAGCGCGGCCTCAACGCGACGTTCATTCCATCGCAAGGCAAGCCGCGCGAAGAGCACGACCGCGAAGTTGTCGCCGCCCTTCAACAAAACCAGGTTGACCTTGTCTGTCTTGCCGGGTACATGCGTCTGCTCTCGCCGTGGTTCGTGCATCAGTTTCCCGCGAAAATTCTCAACATCCATCCCTCGCTGCTCCCAGCCTTCCCCGGCCTCGAAGCACAGCAACAAGCGTTCGCTTATGGCGTGAAGGTCTCCGGATGCACCGTGCACTTTGTCGATGAAGAACTCGATCACGGCGCCATAGTTGTGCAGAAAACTGTGCCAGTGCTCGACGCCGACGACGAAAATACGCTGGCAGCGCGCATTCTTGAGCAGGAGCACATCGCCTACACCGAAGCGATCAGGATTGTGCTGGAAGGGAGATTCGAAATTAAGGGCAGGAGGATTGTGAGTAGGGGTCAGAAGTCAGAGGTCAGATTGCAGATGTAAGAACCGACAACTCTGCGAGCCGGTTTTTCACGTCTGTAATCCAATCCTTACATAACGAGGTCGTTGCTTCCGCGCACGATGGGGTGCTGCATTACTTCCAGTTCGTTTTTAACCAGGTTCAGTCCGTACACGCATTGCTCAAACCTTTGCGAGAGTTGCGCGAACAATGGAGCTACTTTCGCATATTCGAAGTGCTCGAATTTCGAGACGATATAGTAGCTCTCTTTTCCAGCCTTCACCCAATCGACGAAGTTTTCAACGCGCTGGCGGCGCAGGCGATAATGATTGATGCTCTCGGGAAACATACCAGCGTAGAAAAGCGTGTAGTCGCCAATATGTTTGCGGACTTGGCGTTCACGATCGAATGAAGGCGCTGGTCCATAGACCGGGTCTGACTCGATCAACATCTCTCCCACATCGTTGAGCGGTTTTCCCGATGCGTTCCGGATTTTCGATAGCTGCTCCGCGTCGCAAAACTCCGAGAGGAGATGGGCGACGTAATTCACGACTTGCGGATCGCGAATCCCGATCTCCTGAGCATAATGACGGCCCACGAGCTCAATAAATAGTTGCTCGAGGGGATGTTTTTCCGGAATCTCCATGAATCGCTCCTCTTATCGCACGCGCTCTTTGTTACTATCGGAACAAAAGCCTGTGCCGATTAGATACCTCGAATGCCGATCGAATGCAAGTGACCATTGAGCCACTTACATACGTTAGAAGCTCGCGCTGGACGCGGTGTTGCAGGTATTAATTGGCAGCCGACAGCGACGACTGCTAACTCGACTGTCTCGAATCGAAAAACATGATCTAGCGAATCTAATTACATGATTTAAGTGACTTATCTACAAAGTTTCCTGATTCTATCTACCCGACGGAGCACACAATGGAGGCGCACGTGGAAAGAGTCAACATTGCAAGCGGGACACCATGGGAGCCAATTGTCGGTTACTCTCGTGCGGTTCGCGTAGGCGCGCACGTTCATGTTGCGGGTACGACCGCAACCGGAGCGGACGGCAAAATTATCACCGGCGATGCTTACGCCCAAGCCATTCAAATTCTCAAAAATATTGAACGCGCCCTAAAGCAGGCCGGAGCGTCGCTGAAAGATGTGGTGCGCACGCGCGTGTTTCTGATCAACATTTCGGACTGGGAAAAAGTGGGAAAAGCGCACGGCGAATTTTTTCGTGACATTCGTCCGGCGAGCACCATGTTGGCGGTCTCGGCCTTGGTTTCTCCGGAGATGTTGCTGGAAATCGAGGCTGAAGCGATCGTGCTCGACGGAAAGTAAGTTGCCCCAAAACGTAAAGAAGGGGGCGGGACCGGACTTTCCGATTTCCGCCCTCACCGCACCGTCGCGAATAATGCTACCGGCGGCGTTTTTTGCCGGCAGATTTTTTCTTGGCCGCTTTCCTGGCTGGCTTCTTCTTTGCCGCTTTCTTTTTCGCGGCAGGCTTCTTCGCGGCTTTCTTTGCCGGCTTCTTTTTCGCCTTTTTCTTGGCGGGTGCCTTCTTGGCGGGAGTCGGAGCTTTTTTCGTAGGCGCCTTCTTCTTCGGAGGGCCGCCTTGTCCCCCGCCACCGCCCGATGGAGTTACAGGCGCCGGTGCTGTCACCGGTTCCCGCACCGCAACGCCAATTTCATCGTCGTCTTCTTCAACGACAACCGGTTCTTCTTCCTCTTCTTCCTCTTCCTCTAAATCCTCTTCCAGCGATTCGCCATAGGCGCCGCTGTCGCTATATTCATCCGTCTCATCGTCCCGACCGTACAGAGTCGGATCATCGAAGCGCATATCTCCTCCTAAGGTATTTGTGGTCACCCGCACGCATTCTCGCACGGGGCCTGCGAATTAGGACAACCTGCTGCGAAAGCGCAGTGCTGTGCGTAATGGCGCGCGATTATAGCACGGCAGTTTCACCGGGCAGTATCGTGCATTCTCAGCCGATTTGCGAGCAAATTATGAAAAGAAAAAACAGAGCAAACGGTAGGCGAATCAAAGGCGAATTTAAATGATGCGATCGCTCTATTCGTAGGCGAGAGCGTCAATCGGGTCTTTTTGGGCGGCTTTGAACGCCGGATACAGCGCCCCGCCAATCGCTCCCATGATCGCGATAAAGGTGGCGCGCACGATCCAGCCACCGTCCACTACCACCTGCAACAGAGGGAATTTGTGGGCGAGCGCAGCACGAGTCGCGAGGCTGACGACGATGCCGAGTACGATGCCGCCGATGGCCAGCAGTGTCGTCTCTCGCAATATCACGTTCACGATGTAGAGTTTCGACGCTCCCATGGACTTCAGAATGCCGATTTCGCGGGTGCGTTCCATCACGGCGGTATACATCGCCTGAAAGATTACGATGAATCCGATGACTACCGAAATACCTACCACGACATCAATGAAAGTAGAAAGGCCCGGGTAATTGCTGGTCGTCATCATCGCCAGGTAGGAGGCCATCGAGGTTGCTACGTAGTGCTCCATGCCGGGCACGTGTTTGATCTCGTCGACCACCACGTCGGCATTCGCCGGGTCGTCGAGTTTGAGATAAAAGATGGACGCCTTGTCCTTGGCGCCGATGAGTTCTTGCAAGGTGGCCAGCGGAATAAATTTGCGGGCGCCCTTGCCTCGTTCCACGATTCCACATATGCGGAATTTGTTGTTTAGAATCTCAATTGTGTCGCCCACTTTGGCGTGATTGGATTGGGCAAATAGATCGTCCACTAACACGTCATATGGTCCCTGGAATGGACCGCCCGCGAGATAGCGGAAGCCCGCCGACATGCTTTCATAGCTGGGCAAATCGATGCCGGCAATGATCTCGAGAGTGCCCGTCGAAGCGACCTGCGTAATCACAGGGGCGACGCTTTTGACATGTGGCAACTTGGCCAGCACGTCTCCCACCTTGACTGGCATGGGCGCGCCTGAAAACGCTCCGATGAACGAAGACCCTGGGGGCCGCACCAGCACATCCGCTCCGATCCCAGCAGTTCGCGTGCGGCTATCTTGCAGCATTCCCAGCGAGAGGCCGACGATCAGCAGGATGAGGGTGACCTCCAAGGCCACAGCCACCACACTGATAAGCGAGCGCACCGGGCGGTGCACGAGATTCCCGACGATCATTCGATTCATCATGATGTTCCCAGCGACTCGATCATTGCCCTACTTGCCGTGGACACCGGGTGCTTTCGCTGCGCCGGAATTAGGTTGATCAAGGTGCACTACCTCCGCCCCAGCTGGTTGCTCCAGCGTGAATTGATCGTCGGTCAACGGTTTATTAATTTCAAGTTTGACCATGCTCAGGGTGATGTCGTAATTCTCCCTCGGCCTTTCGATTGCAATCGTGCTTGGGAAGGTGATCCCATCGAAGTCTTTGTAGTTCTGGTAGTGAGCGTCGGTGGCAACATTGCCCTGCTGATCGTAAATCCTTTGCCGGTGCGGCAACAGGTCGGTTCGGCTGAATTCTATGCGGCGCGATAAATACCAACCGTCGGCCCCTTTACGGATGACCGCCAGTTCGTAATCCGGTTGCTCCACCCGATGCTTCTTCGCGTCGAGAACCGTTTCATAGCCATTTTCCAGTACTGCGATCTCATCCCCTGAAATGTCGGGAAGAAGCAGAGCGTCGTAGATGTACTGCGGCCGCAGGTTTTCCAACCGCTTGTCGGGCTGATAGTTGTCGTTATTGTTCGAACCCACGACGAACTTGTTCTTGGTTGGGATCCACACTTTGAATTCCTGCCCGTTGCTCACCATATCGAACGCGGTATTCCGCACCACCGGCATCAGACCTTTCATGCGCAGCATGGCCGGCTTTCGCGCCAATACGTAACCTCGAATCTCCTTATAGTCAGTAATCCGCCCACTTTTCGGGTCTCCAGCCGACGAGTCTATGTCTACGGTCGCCTGCATCGACTGGATCTTTATGGCCTGCTCGTTGACATAGGCGATTAACTGCTGCTGGGTAGCTGTCTTGAGCGGGCGGTCCGATAGTTGCCGGTCGAGGGATCGTGTCCGGAACAGACACCCGGTTAGGGAGAAGGTAGCCGCCGAAAGAAGTAAGAGAAAAACTACGCGTCGATGAGGACGATGCATTCCTATGATTACCTGGGCGGACTGTTGCAATCTTAGTATCTGATTAGTATAAGGCAGCGAAGGGTTCAGCGCTTAGCGCCGATCGAGCGAGTGATTAAGCGCGCGACGATAGGCGGCGACGTTTCGATTGTGCTCTTCCAGGCTGTGGGCAAAGCGGTGATGCCCATTTCCATCGGCAACAAAATAAAGAAAGTCGGTGCTCTCGGGGTGCAGAGCTGCGGCCAGCGAGCTGCGCCCAGGATTGCCGATGGGACCGGGGGGCAATCCGGGGAAGCGATAGGTGTTGTAGGGCGAGTTCACCGACAGATCGGCGTGATGAAGACTACCCTGGTAGGTTCCGGCCAGCAATTCCGCGTAGATCACGCTGGGGTCGGCATCGAGCGCCATTCTTTGTGCGAGCCGGTTGTAGTAAACCCCGGCTACCAGCGGCCGCTCCTCGGGGACAGCCGTCTCTTTCTCGACGATCGACGCCATGGTCACGATGCTGGGCAGGTCTGGGTTGATGGACGAATTCGGGGCAGAATCTTGAGCGGTGTTCGGACCGGCATTCGATTCAGAATGACCGGAACTTAATCCGATCTGTTGCGCCACTTGGCGGAACTGGTGAACCATGGCCGCCGCCATTTCCTCGAGGCTTTGCGTGCGCGTGAACTCGTAGGTATTGGGGAAAAGATAGCCTTCGAGCGATGTTGCGTGCGGCGCCAAATCTGCAATCAGCTGGGTCTGGGTTTCAGCGATGTGCAGAAAGTCCGCCGCCGAGCCAAGCCCCGCGTCCTCGATTGCCTTGGCAATATCGAACATCGTGTAGCCTTCGGGAATCGTGACAGTGTGGAAGTAGATATCGCCGCGCGCGATGCGATCATAAACCTGCGGAAGATCGGCCTGCCGGTCGAACTGATACTCGCCAGCCTTCAACGACCGTTTGCGATGCCATGCGTGCCACAGCCAAAAGACACGTTCGTTGCGGATCACGCCCGCTTTTTTCAATTCGATCGCGATCCTTCGGGAGGAATAACCGGGACGCAGCAGCAAAAAAGTATTCGGCGGAGGTGTCACAGGAGCGTAGAGCTGCCAGGCGATCCACCCGCCAATGGCGAGGACGGCGAGCAGGAAAAGTGTGAGCAGAGCGCGCAAGAGTTTAGTGTAAAGGGCTTTTTAGATTGCCACAAAGTGGCTGGAGTACAGGTCCGAAGGAGCGAGGGACGTTCGAGCTTCCAGGCCAGGAACGTTTTTCTCGGCGCTCTCCGCGTCTCTGCGGTGAGACTGTTTCACTCTCCCAGCCAATCCGCATAGGGCTTCATCGATTCGACGTGATCAAACACAATCTTAATCGCGCCGGTGATCGGAATCGCGAGCACCAGCCCGACCGCGCCCCAAACCGCTCCCCAGAACAGTAGCGCAATTGTGACCGCGAGGGGATTGATTCTCAGCCGGCTTCCGAGCAACTTCGGATAGAGAACATTCAGCGCCAGCAAATGCATTCCAACCACGCAAATTGCAACAATCACCAGGTCGCTCGGCTCCAGTTGCCCTAAGCCAACCAGGATCGGCGGAATCATTGCCAGCACGACTCCCAGGTAAGGAACCAGGCTGAGAAAGCCGCTGACGACTCCGATGAAGTAGAAAAACGGAACGTGCAACAAGCCAAAAATTCCAACGCTTACGGCTGAAATCAAGAGTCCGATCAGCAGGTTGCCAACGATAAAACTCTGCAACATTTTCCCGATCAGACCGAGGGTTACGAACGCCGTGTTCCGATGATGCAACGGAAACAGCATCACCGTGGCAGATCGCGCATGGTTGTGCCAGGTCAGCAAGAAGTACGCGAGGAAAGGAACGAACGACGCCGCCAACACGATGTCGGTCAAGGTTCCAGCGCCATGTGTGAGCACTTCGGGCCAGGTCTGCACCTGCCGTACCGACACAACATTCGAGGGTTGAGGCTCGGCGACCGCCTCGCTCGTCTTTTCCAGTTTTTCGGCATCCCGCTGGAACGGTTGCAGGATGGATCGGATTTTCTGCGAATACTTCGGAACGTTGTCCGCGAAAATAATAGCCTGGTTATACGATGCCACGCTGACTCCATAAACCAACGCCACGAGCCCGATCATGCTGATCAGCGCTGCCGTTGCCCTGGGGATGTGCAAATACTCGAGCGCCTGCACCACCGGCGAGAGCATAAAGCTCAGCAAAATGGCAAAGAACAAGACCGCCAGCACCGATTCCCCGTAATAGGCGAACACAACCACCAAGCCGATGCCGAGTAGCGTCAGCGACCAGTGATGTCCGGCTGGGGTTACGGCGCTTTCCATATTTTGGTTGTCGTTCACGCGCAGCATTCCTTAATGACTAGCCTTAGTGGCTCGGCCAATCATTCTGCCTTACCGGAAGAGGAATTGCACCCCGGGAATTGCAATAGCAGGACGTTTTTCTTTTTGCGCCATCTACAATTGACTGATGCCTGCACCTGGCACGCCCGGCCACCGCCGCATCCTGGCCCTCGATGTTGGATCGAAAAGAATCGGAGTAGCGGTTTCCGATCCGCTCGGCATCACCGCTCAGGGATTGGATACGATCCAGCGACAGAATAAACGCCGTGATCTGGAGGCGCTCGGGCTGGTGCTGGCGAAATATGAAGTTCGAGAGATAGTTGTCGGTCTGCCTCTTCGCTTGAGCGGAGCGGAAGGAACGCAGTCGGAAAAGATGCGCCGCTTCGCCGACGATCTGCATGCGCACTTCGGCGTGACCGTCCATCTCTGGGACGAGCGTTGGACCTCTACCGAAGCCAACCGCCTGTTGCGGGCGACAGATCTTTCCATTAAAAAGCGGGGGCAAGCGGTAGACCGGATGGCAGCTATTTTGATTCTTCAATCGTGGATGGAAGCGCACGCTGGATAGAAAATCCTTACTGGCGGCTATACCGCGAGAGGGCGAAATGGCAGGAATTACGATGCCAGTTCAGAGATTTCCGGGAAGCGTAGATTGCACTTGGTCAGCGCCTTGGTGAGTGCCTCTTCAATGAGTCGCTCGTCGCAATTGCGCGAGATGGCGATCTCGCTGACCAGCAAATAGCGGGCTCGCTCCAGCATCTTTTTTTCGCGGAAGGAAAGCGACTTACCTTGCCCCAAAATGAGCAAGCTCTTCAGAACGGCGGCCACGTCCGTTAGCGACCCTGTGCGCATGCGGTCGGAATTCTCTTTGAAACGGTCTTTCCAGTCGGCGGCGTTAATACATTCGCCGGAAGAGAGATAATCGACGATCTTCTCTATTTCGCCGTTGCGCACCACGGGACGCATCCCTACGCTATTGACATTAGCGAACGGCACCATAACCTTCAGGCTGCTGGCTGCGATTTTCAGGAGGTAAAATTTCTCGACCGACGTTCCCATCGTTCGGCTGCTGATTTGTTCGATAATCCCAACGCCATGGTTGGGGTATACGACCTTATCGCCGATGTGGAAAACGCGGTCGCCGTTCATGGAGGGGCCCTCACCCGAGGGAAGAGAACTATCCATAGTCTAGCCGACGGCCGCTCGTAAGGCAATCGAGAAGCGCGGCTGGCAGTGCTTACTCCGCCATCAACGCTCGCGCCTCCGGGCGGCGCCGCTTAAGTCGTTTCGGTTGAGCAGCTTGGAATTAAAATTCTTACCACATAAGTGGCACCTCTCCGCATTCCGCATCCCTGAGGGTTATAATGCCCAAAGCCATGACGGAGATGACGGAGCAGATCAAGAAGAAGCTTCGGGACGAGCTAAATACGCTCGAATATGAGCTGGCTCACGATATTCCCCGAGAGCTCAAGAAGGCCGTCGCCATGGGCGACCTCAGCGAGAACGCCGAGTATCACATGGCCAAGCAGCGCCAGGAATACCTCAAGGCGCGCGTTCGTCAATTGGGCAAGCGCCTTGCCGACCTGTCGCTGATCAACATGAATAACATCCCGAAGGATAAGGTTGGCTTGGGCTCAACCGTGACCATCTTCGACGGCACTAAAAATGAAGAGATGGAGTACCAGTTAGTTACTAGCGAAGAGTCCGATGTGACGGCGGGCAAGATTTCAACCACCTCGCCCATCGGGCGCGCGCTGCTGAATAAGAAAGTTGGCGACACAGCAACGGTAGTGACCCCCGGCGGAAGTCGCGAAATGGAAATCTTGAAGCTCTCCACCATGCACGATTTGGCTGAAGCCAAGCTGGAGGCGGAACTGGACTCCGTGCCGGAACCGGAGCGTAAAACAGAATGACCGGCAGCCGCACCAGGCGGGCATCATGACTTGGACTAGCGGCGTCGGCCGCGCCTGTGGAGTTCTGCTCGACGCCATCGTCCACCTGCTCGCGCTCGCGCGCATTAATCCCAACGGCTTGACTCTGATGGGATTGGTCGTCAATACCTACGCCGCGTTTTTATTTGGATATGCCAACGGCGACAACCAGCGCCGCATGTTTTTCTACGCCGGCTTGGTCATCATCGGATCGGGTTTCTTCGACCTGGTTGATGGCCGCGTCGCTCGCGCCTCAAATCAGGTCACGCGCTTCGGAGGCTTCTTCGATTCCATCGTCGACCGCTACAGTGATGCGTCGCTCTTTTTGGGATTGCTGGTCTTCTACGGCCGAGGCAACCGTTTTTTTTACGTAGTACTCGCTGCTCTGGCGATGATCAGCGCCATCATGGTCAGTTATGCCCGTGCCCGCGCCGAGTCGCTCATCGGTAGTTGCAAGGTCGGTTTCATGGAACGCCCCGAACGTCTGGTGCTGCTCATCATCGGCGCCCTGTTTAACGCCATGGCGCCCGTGCTGTGGGTGATCGCCGTTCTCTCCACCATCACCGTGATCCACCGCGTCATTTACACCTGGCAGCGGACTCGGGAGATGGATGCGCCACTCGCCGGCCGAGCCGCCTGACACAATCTCGACCTCAGTACTCTTCACTTGATATCCTCATCATCTGATTGAGGAGGCGTGCCCTGTGACCTGGTCTCGTGCACATTGGCTGGTGGGATTGCTGACGCTCCTCATCTTCCCACTGACTGGCCAATACATGCGGCATATCGTCGGCGTTCCTCATTTGGATAGCGTTCCTCGGCTGATCTTCCGTTCGCGCCATCTCTTTCTTCTGGTGGCGGGGGTGGCGAATATGGCGCTGTCCAACAGTCAACCTTTTCACCGCGCTCAGCGCGTAGCGTCGGTCCTGATCTTGGTGGCGCCGTTTTTCCTGGTCGCGGCGTTTTTCATTGATCCCGCGAGAGGACTCGACAGCAGTACCATTTTCCGCCTCGGCATGTACAGCTTCTGGATCGCAGGCGTATTGCTGGCCGTCGTTAACCGGCCGCGCCGCGAGCAAACACCGCCCGCACGAATGCTAGACTAACTCCGCAACTTTTCTGCGGAGTCTGAATTTGCCAACCAACCCTGTTTTGGTCGTACACGGCGGTGCCTGGGCGATTCCTGATGACATGGTCGAAGCGCATCTGAACGGCGTGCGCAGTGCCGCTGCCGCCGGATGGCGCGCCCTCGAAGGTGGCGGCTCGGCTCTCGATGCGGTTGAAGAAGCCGTGGTCGTGATGGAAGACGACGAGACCTTCGACGCCGGACGCGGCAGTTTCCTGAACCGCGACGGCAGAGTACAACTCGATGCCTTCATCATGGACGGAGCAACCCTGCGCGGCGGCGGCGTCGGTTGCGTCGAGCGCCTACGTAATCCAGTGCGCGCCGCCCGCAAAATTCTTAGTGATAGCCCGCATGTCTATTTTGTTGCCGAAGGAGCCGAACGCTTCGCCGCCGAGCATGGCATCGCTCTCTGCCGCAACGAAGATCTTGTGATTCCACGAGAAGTCGAGCGCCTGCGCGAATATCAAGCGCAGCACTCAACCCACGGCAATGATCTGTTCGCGCCGGAAATTTCGCACGACATCCTTTCTCACGACACGGTCGGGGCGGTCGCGCTCGACCGCAATGGCAATATCGCCGCTGCGACCTCGACCGGGGGCACCCTCAACAAAGCTCCTGGCCGTCTCGGCGACTCGTCACTTATCGGTTGCGGCTGTTATGCCGACAATCTCAGCGCCGCCGCGTCCACCACCGGATGGGGCGAACCGATCATGAAACTAGTTCTTGCCAAGTGGGCAGCCGATCGGGTCGAATCCGGCAGCCTGCCCGAGTGGATCGCTCAAGAAGCCATGAACTATCTCAAACAGCGCGTCGACGGCCACGGCGGAATCATCTTGCTCGACGCCCTAGGCCGTTTCGGAATCGCCCACAACACGCCGCGGATGGCCTGGGCGCTGCACATGGTTCAAAAAACTGCATCCGGCATCTCCCGTAACGACCGGGGTGCTGCGTGCTAAAGCGCACTCGGGCATATGTGACCCTTTCTCCGAACGAGGTGAGTTGTGACGAACGCCACAATTCGCAGCCATCCCCCAGGTGTGTGCAACTTTTCATAATTCCATAACTCGCCTGTAACATTCCTCGTTAATAGTCGGAAAGCCACAATCCGTAAACAACCCTGGCCATCTCTTTACCCAAGTGGCAGCCAGGATTATCTTGATAGATTGTCGAATGATAGATCATCTGTTGGATCATGGAATCGCAGACGGCCAATCTCCGCAGCTGCAACGTCGGACCCGGCGCGATCTCGGAAGAGGGAAGATGAGGCGGGAATTCACTGCTCGAACGAGGGAAGTAACTTTGTCGGCGGTCAATCGCCGAATGGCCTGTGCCGTTGTTCTGCTGCTGACGGCCAGCTTATTACTTACCGCTCAGAACGTCGTATTAACGGGTTCGCTCAGCGGTCGGGTCACCGATCCAAGCGGAGCGGTGATTCCCGGGGCGTCCATCGTTGTACGTAGCCTTGCGACCGGCCTGGAGCAAACCTCCGAGACCAATCATGCCGGACTCTATCAGTTCCCTGTGGTTATGCCGGGCAATTACTCCATCACAGCAACTCTCAAGGGCTTTCGCGACGTTCAGGTGCTGGTGCGGGTGCTGGTAGGAAGCACGACATCGCAAGAACGTCAAACTGCAGGTGGGAGCGAGCGCCGACACCGTCAAAGTGTTAGGCACAACTCCCCAGTTGCGCCCGGAGGAAGCCTCGGCCAGCACCGTGCTCGAGCGCTCGCTGATTGAAGAGTTGCCGCTCAACGGACGCAAGTATACCGACGCGGTGATGCTGACGCCGAATACCAGCTACGATGGCGACACCGGCCTCGTCAGCATCGCCGGCCAGCAGGGTGGAGAAGACTCGGGCTACGCCAACGGAAATGGCTCCAATGCCTTCACGGTGGACGGATCGAATGCGACCAGCAACTATTTCGCCGACATTATCGGCCGCTACCGCATCCCGTACCTTTATGGTGAGGATGCGATCGAAGAATTCCAAGTTTCGATTAGCCCTTACTCCGCTATCTATGGCGGTGGAGCGGGCTTCGTCAATGCGGTGACACGCTCCGGAAGCAATGCTTTCCACGGCAGCGCGTTTTATTACAACCGGAATTCCGCGACCGGCGCGAACGACGCCCTCGATAAAGCCGCCGGCTTTCCCCGGCCACTCGATGCTTTGCAACAATTCGGCGCAGGAGTGGGTGGGCCAATCGTGCGCAATCGCCTGTTTTTCTTCATGGACTATGAGCAGCAACTGCGGAATAATCCAATTTCCGTCATCAATCCCGTCCTGGCCCCATCGCCGGCGAACCTGCCAAATTTGCTGGCAGATTTCAATGTCGCGCCGGGAACGGTGTTACCCGCGCCGAACGGTCCGCTGCCTGTACCGAACATCGACACTGACGCCAACGTCTCGGCTGGCCCGACCGATCCGTTGTACCCCTTATATCTCCAGCAAGTGTCCAACACCTTGTTCTCGCTGAACTCCAATCTCGGGAGCAAGGCAAGGAAACGCAACGACCTCGTTCTCACGCCCCGCCTGGATTATCAGGCCAGCGCCCGCGATGGGCTATTCCTAAGCCTCAATGTGAACCGTTTCAACTCCCCAGGAGGCGTTATCACCGACCCCACAGTCGGAAATTATGGGATGCAAACGCTGGCGAACGCCTACGTGCACACCTTCCAGGCCAGCTTGGGCTGGACGCACACCTTCTCATCCAGTCTACTGAACGAATTTCATGCCAGCACCTCGCAAGACAACCAGATCTCGACGCCTACCGGCTTGGCTCAGAACGTCCCCACTTTGATTTTGGATAGCCCCGCACCATTTATCCTCGGCAACGCGCCGTTCTCTGTAGGGAGGGTTTTCGAAAGACAGTACTCTCTAGCCGACCGCGTCGACTACGTGATTGGTAAACACACCTTGCAATTTGGTTTTGATTTCAATCGCGCGTGGGATGCGGATAACAACGACGGCGGCGCCGACCCGAACGAAGCCATCGACTTCGGTTCGTTTCTCGGCAGTTATGAATTTTCAAATCTCGAGGATTTTGCCCTCGGCGAATACAACATCTTCAGCCAAACTTCGGGGAATCCAACTTTTTCTTTCTCTGTGCCTTACTACGGATTCTATGTGCAGGACACCTACCGCGTTTTGCCGAAGCTGACGATTGAGGCCGGCTTGCGGGAGGATTTCCAGGTCTACCCGCAGCCTGCCGAAAATCCCGCCTTCCCCCTTACCGGTCAGTATCCGAACCAGTTTCGGCGCCTCGCGCCACGCTTCGGATTTGCCTGGCAGCCAGAATCGAAGACGGTGGTGCGCGGCGGGTTTGGCCAGTTCTACACCAATATGAACGGACTGAACTATCGCAACGCAGTGGTCTCGAACGGCCTTGCGTCACAGCAGACCTCGGCAAGCACCATGTACTCCTCTGGCGCGCCAAACCAGCAGACGCCAACATTTCCAGACATTCTTCCGGCAAACTCTCCGCTCTTTTCGGCTTCGGAAGACATCTCCCTGGTCTCTCCGCAGTTTCGCGTGCCCTATATTTTGCAGGCGAGTTTGCAGATTGAGCGGCAGATTTCCGAGAACACAACTTTAACCATTGGCGCCATGTGGAATCACGGCGTTCATCTGCTCTCCGGCAGCGCCTATGACCCGAACCTGTTTCCGCTGCAAGGAACCACCACCTATATCACCTGTCCTCCCAGTGCGACCACAGCGCCCTGCAGCGGACCTACAATCACTTTGCCGAACATGGACAACGGCCTCCTCACCGAAGGCTTCATTAATCCTAACCTCGGCGAAATTAATGAACTCATCAGCCCTGGCCAAAACCATTACAACTCATTCTTTGTGCAGACGCAGCACCGCATGTCACAAGGCTTCTCCCTGCAATTTTCTTACACCTTCGCCAAGAGCATCATGCTCGACGGCATGGACTTCAATAATCAGTTCGACTTCAGCAATACGCATGCTCCTTCCCTGCTCGATCAGCGGCACCGTATTAGCTTTGCCAGCGTCTACCGGCCGGAACTCGAAAGGTTAACCAGTTCGGGAACCGGACGAGCGGTGCTTGCGGATTGGCGACTGAGCACTGTCATGGAATTCTCCTCCGGCCGGCCCTATGCTGCATTGTTGAGTCCAGCGTGCACCAGTTCGACGCTGTCATTTAGTGATTGCGGCGGTGCCAACGGAAACCTTAATGACACCGCGTTTAACCAGGATACCGCCAACACCGCGGGCGGCATTAATGGCGCTGGCCCGACGCCTGGAATCGGCTTGAATTCTTTCTACGGCCCTTGGCTCGAGAGAATCAACGTCGGTCTGGCGCGCAGTTTTGAAGTGAAAGAAGGCAAGGAACTGGAATTTCAGGCGCAAGCGTTCAACCTGTTCAATCACGCCAATTACTATGTGCAGAACGGAAACGGAGTCAATCAGTTGCAATACAATCCCATTGGCACAAACTGTGGCGACGGAGTGACGCTTAACCAGACCTGCTACCTGGTGCCAAATTCCGGTCCAGGAAACTTTGGAGCCTTGCAGGAAATCAGCCCCGACGGCCTTCCACGCGTTTTGCAGTTTTCCGTGCGCTTCACGTTCTAACTTTGACGGCCAGATTTTTTCGTGCTGAGCGAAGGAGCTGCTGTTGTCGCTTGAGAGCGCTGCGCAACAATCCCCAAAATAAAAAGGACAGCCCGGAGCCCCCCAAGGCCGTCCCCATAAACCCTCCCGGTTAGAAGGGTGACTGTTGTTAGGTTAGCGGTTAGAGATTGCGGGAATATTGCAGTCTCGTGAAACTCCGATGAATTCGAAGGTCGCGCACTGCGCTCCCCCAGCGCACAAGTTGCGATACTCTTAATCTTGAAGCATTGGACATCTGGAAAAACCGCTTGCCCAGCCCGGCTCCCCTACTCGATCTGCGAAACATCCGCGTGATGCGCGGAAACGTGACTCGCGAGAACGGCCCCTCTAACGAAGGCAAGATTAACGAAGGCAAGATCGTTCTCGACGACTTCACCCTTCGAATCGATCCCGACGAGCATGTTGCCGTATTAGGGCCGAATGGCTGCGGCAAATCCACTCTGATTAAAACCATTACGCGCGAGTGCTATCCAATGGCTCGCGAAGGTTCGAGCATGACCATCCTCGGCCGGAAGAACTGGAATGTTTTTGAGCTGCGCTCATTGCTAGGCATCGTATCGAACGACCTGATGTCTTCGTGCACCGGTGATGCCAGCGGCTTGGACGTGGTGCTCTCGGGTTTTTTCAGCAGCACGCGCATTTTTCCGAACCACGCCTTCGATCCCAGGCAGAAGGAAATGGCCGAGTCCGCATTGGCGGACTTGGGTGTGTCACACTTGGCCGATCGAGCGGTCGAGGAGATGTCGTCAGGCGAGGCCAAGCGCGTCCTCATTGCCCGCGCGCTGGTCCACAAGCCCCGCGCGCTGTTATTCGATGAACCGTGCAATTCTTTAGATATTTTGGCGCAGCGCAGCCTGCGAGAAACCATGCGCTCCCTGGCCCACTCGGGCATCGGAATCATTCTCGTTACTCACGAACTCCCCGACATCGTGCCGGAGATTGAACGCGTGGTGCTTATGGCGAAGGGCCGCATAGTAGCCGACGGAAGCAAAGAAGAAGTCTTGCAAGCAGAAAGGCTGAGCAAGTTATTCGGGCTCAAAGTAGCCCTTGACCGCCGTGACGGTTACTATCACATTTGGTAAGGCGCCTCGGCAAATAGGTGTTCACTCTCATAATTACTATGTCGGGCGTCACAAGCAAACGTGATGTGTCGCGCTGCCAGCCTGCCGAGCGCCACTGTTATATTGTTCGAAGTACTGAGGTCTCATTAGTGTATTTTGGCCAAGGCGCGCCTTGGAGGATTCATGACCCGTAAGACCGAACAATCCCGCAAGCTCCAAGAACGCGCTGAGAAATTGATTCCCGGCGGCGTAAATTCTCCGGTGCGAGCTTTCCGCAGCGTGGGCTGTGAACCGCCCTACGTCGTGCGCGGCCAGGGCTCGCATATCTGGGATGCCGACGGCAACGAATATGTCGATTACATAGGCTCCTGGGGTCCTCTGATCCTGGGGCACGCCGCCCCCGCGGTCATTGAGGCAGTTATAGCCGCGGCTCGCAACGGCACAAGCTTTGGTGCCTCCACTCCGGCCGAAGCCGATCTTGCCGAGTTGGTGATTTCCGCTTTTCCCCACATGCAAAAAGTTCGCTTCGTCAGTTCGGGAACCGAAGCAACCATGTCGGCCATTCGCCTGGCGCGCGGCTATACGAAGCGCAAATACATTGTGAAGTTCGAAGGCTGCTATCACGGACATTCTGACGCGCTGCTGGTGAAAGCGGGGTCCGGCATTGCTACGCTAGGCATTCCCGGCTCAGCGGGCGTTCCCGAAGAATTCACCCAGTTCACCCTGGCCCTGCCTTACAACAACACCGATGCCGTCGATCAAGCTTTCGCAAAATTCAAGCACCAGATCGCCTGCGTCATCGTCGAACCGGTTGTCGGCAACATGGGATGCGTGCCTCCCGCACCCGGATACCTCGAAGCTCTACGCGCCATTACCACGCGCGACCGGACGCTGCTGATCTTCGACGAGGTCATGACCGGCTTCCGTCTGGCCTTCGGCGGAGCGCAGGAACTCTACGGCATTCAGCCCGACCTAACGACAATGGGAAAAATCATTGGCGGAGGCTTGCCCGTGGGCGCTTACGGCGGCCCCAGCGAAATCATGGATCTGATCGCGCCGCTGGGCCCGGTCTACCAGGCCGGAACACTCTCCGGCAATCCGCTGGCGATGGCCGCCGGCTTCGCCACGTTGAGCTATTTGCGCGACCACAAAGATGTTTACGCGAAGCTCGATAAACTCGCCGCTGATGTAGTTATCGGAGTAGCGGCAGCCGCGAAAGAGGCCGGAGTGACCATGTGTCACAATCGCATCGGCTCGATGTTTACCTGGTTCTTCGCAAAAGGCCCGGTCAGGGACTGGACTTCGGCCGCTGAATCAGACACCGAAGCTTTCGCGAGTTTCTTCCGTACGATGCTCGAAAATGGAGTCTACCTCCCGCCGTCGCAGTTCGAAGCGGCATTCCTGAGCGCAGCGCACTGCGAGCGCGACGCGCAACAAACCGTCGCGGCGGCGAAGCAGGCGTTCGCCAGCTTCACTACGTTGCCCGCCGGCATCCTTCGTTCCTAGAAATCAGAATATACCGGCAGTTTAGTCTTGCTGCTACGAGCGTGAGATCCCAGACATCTGCAAAGAGAGGAGCAACAGATCGCAAGGATGCATTTGCAAGGAGACTTTTCCAAACTAGCCGCGGAAGAATCCGACTCGGAGTACCTCAAAGGAACTTAAACACCGCGCCGAAGGACCGAAGCTCCGCGCCCGTAATCGTACTTCTTCGACGCGGGACTGCACAAAAGCCCACTCAGCCCGCGCAAATTTCCGGGTAAACTCATTGCGAGAAGATATCGAAAGTCATGCCAAAGCGCAGACCTCGTCTCCGCGACGCGTGGTAAACTGAAATTCCGCACGCCGGAGAGGTGGCCGAGAGGCTGAAGGCGGCGGTTTGCTAAACCGTTATACGGGCTAACACCTGTATCGAGGGTTCGAATCCCTCCCTCTCCGCCAGAAGTCTAGTTTTCCTACAGGGCACTGGCTAAATCGCCACCTATCAAGGTGTCGGAATCGCCCCGATCTTCAGAATCCCAGTGGCACTGAGTTTTCGGACCTCTGTTTTCTGCCACTTTAGGTAGCCGGACAGGTAGCCTAATCCAGCCATGATCGAATGTGAATGCGCACGCTTTCCCGGTTGGCTCTTGAATGCGAATAATGCGCGTCGCCTGTGGCCGCAGAGCCGCCTCTTCCGCCGTAGCTGAAGTTCCCAGGGATCCGCTCCCCAAATTTTGTTTGAAACGATTCTTGTTTATTCCGCACTATCCCAATAAGTGGAAGACATCGCGCTAGGTGATGCGATGAGCCACAGTTTAGGAGCCTAATCTGGAAACTCCAGTTTGGGTTCCAGCAAAAGTGCCGGAGCCGTCGGGGAAGCGGCTTCGGCGCTTAGTTCACAAGTCTTCTCCATAGAACGCAGATCAGAGAATGCAGATCGGTTGGTCTGCCGAATTGAAAAAGTTTCACGCTTCCCTGTGCATGCCACCCATTCCATCCCGCCGACCGGACACCGCCGAAGCAACCACACGGCCCTAAAACACCCGTCTTTGTCGCAGACGCCGTCGCTCACCATCGTCCCGGAACACGACCATCGTCCCCCATCGCGGGTGCTACACTGTCTGCCACTTACCAATACTCGGGACAAACTCTTGCAATTCGACTCCTTTAATGAAGCCTATGTCGAGTGGCTGCGGGCAGGAGATTTTCGCACTCAGGAACATTTCCGCGTGTATTTCACCGCCCTGATCCAGGTGAAATTGCGCTCCCGCCTTCGCTCACGGGAAGCCATCGAAGATGTGCGACAAGAAACGTTTGCCCGATTTTATGTGGCCCTGCGCGAAGGGAAGATCGTTCATCCGGAGCGGCTGGGCTCGTTTGTTAACTCGATTTGCAATAACGTCTTGCTGGAGCACTATCGCACCGCCGCGCGCCACGGCTCTGTCAATAACAATAACAATAACAATAATGACGACGAACCGAAGGAACTTCCCTCCCCAGTCCTCGATCCGCTGGCCATGTTCACTGCCCAGGAAATACAGCAGAAGGTCCGGGGGATTCTTGATCAACTTCCCGAGCGCGACCGGCGGCTGCTGCGCGAAGTTTTTCTCGAAGAGCGAGACAAAGACGAAGTTTGCCGTGACTTCGGCGTAGACCGCGAGTATCTGCGAGTGCTGCTCTACCGTGCGAAACAATTGTTCAAGGCGTTGTATTTAAAAAATAGTAATAACGATGCGCCGGAGATCACTCCGGCCTGATAACGGTGCAACGCCGGGTCGCGCCGGCGCACCATTGATTGAATGAGGGGGCATTGATACCTATGGACCACGATGCGGTGGTTCGTCAAAAAATGACGGAACGATATCTGCTGAACGAACTCGATCCCCAGGCTCGTGACGAATTTGAAGAGCATTATTTCGACTGCCGGGCTTGTGCCGCCGACGTGCACGCGGGTGCTTTGTTCGTGGAACAGAGCAAGGTGGCGTTGCGGGCCGAAATGCGGACCGAAATTCCGACTGAAGACGGCAGGAAGGTCCAGTTCGAGAGTAAGACGCCGTCTGTTGAGCGGGTGACAGTGCCTGCACGGTCTGGATGGTTTGGATGGCTGCGGCCAGCATTTGCCGTGCCTGTCCTTGCCTTGTTGCTGGCCGTGATTGCCTATCAGAATCGGGAAAACGTTCTCTTGCAGCAGGCAGCCAACCGTCCGCAAGTGCTGGCATCGGCGGTCGTAAACCTCAATGTCAGAGGCGTGGAGCCAATTTCAGTCCCAGCACACGCAGGTCAGGCATTCGGGTTGACCCTGAACCTTCCCCCCGGCGCCCGCTTTTCTTCTTACAAATTGGACTTGTATAGTCCGCTGGGGAAACTACAATGGTCGCGCACGGTCCCTGCTTCCGGGGATGCCCTGTCGCTCTATGTTCCTGCCGGCGTTTCCGGGGGCGATCATAATGCCGGTACCCTGGAAGTGCACGGTCTCACCGCTGGCGGTGGAAGTGAAGATCTAGGCCGATACCCGATCGAGTTGCAAAATCCGAAGTGAACGAAAAGAAGTGAACGAAAAGAAGTGACTTAAACGAGTGGAGAGAAACCTATGGCCGCAAATCCGAAGTCGCCGATAACGTCCGGGGCAGCGCAGGGGCAGTACCACATGTACCATGCCGAAGCCTACCTACTCCGCGGAGAAATTGAGCATCCCATCCAGCAGCCTATTCAGGAATACGGGCGCGTTGTTCTGGAACAGACTCGCCGCGAAAGCCTCATTACCCAATCGGTCGGCGAGACCAATATCGAAGGTCTGATTTCGTTCCGGCGCGGCCACACTCGCGTTGCCGGCACTCACGTCCAGCAAAAAGTGGACATCTTCGGCCAGGACCACTCCGGCTGGGCCACGCTCTCGACGGCGGCGATCGAAGGATACAACGTGGAAGATATCATCACGGCCGATCGCGTGGTGGCACAGATTTCCACGAATCATCCGGCGACGAACGGCAACGTTCCTCAGGTGAGCTTCATCGGCACACGCTTCGACAACTTACGGGTGGGCGGATACCCAGTCGAAGTGGAACTCGACCTGGGAATCTTTGGCCAAAAGCCGGCAAACGATTGCCACTATTTCCAGGATGTCGATTTTCTCGATCGGGTGAAGAGGCGACTGGATGACTTTGTCGACCACGACGATCTGCCCGAAAGCATAGAGAAAAAGTACGGCGCCCAGATCGCCTACATCGACGACCTCAAGAAGCGCGCCAAAGAAGAAGCGGTCGATGTTATCCCTAACGGTGAGGGTGGATATCCGACGATGACTTTTACCGTCGTGAAGAAGATCAAGCCAATTCCGCTGCCTGGGGTAAGAACTTTCAGCAATCACATCTTCATCGAAAACTTTGGCACGGTGACTTTGGGCGAAATCGAAGTCGGCATCAAAAACGGCCATAGCCCCCACTTGCTCGGGAGCAATGATTCTCAGACCGAGGCGAGCGGCAGCAATTACTTCACGCTGGATATGCTCAAAATGCGTCTAGGCTGCCCAACCACCGGGAACACCAACGGGCCTACCGCCAATGCCAACGGGTCACAGGGACCCTCGACTTAATAGAGGTGTTATCAATCGAACTTCTCCGGTGCCTTTCCGATTCAGATGGCCAGCAGTACCATTGGGATTCTTCCGCGCCCGCGCAAAAAGGCAAGGTTGAATGCTCATTGGTCAGCAGCGTAGAGCGAACCGCTCCAGCCACTTGGACCAACGGTCCCACAGGCCGTTAGTAATCGGCGTGTTCTGTCTGCTCGTGGCCTGCCTGTTGTCATGCAGAAACGACAACCCGCAGGCCACTTTCGATCGAATCAATAAAGCTCTTCTCCACGGCGATCTGAAGCAGGCGCGGGACGAAGCCCAACGAGAGCGCCAACGGTTTAGGTCAAGTCCGGAATGGGCTTGGAAATTCCGAACCCTCGAAGCAAGAGCGGAAATCCATCAAGGGCTGTACGAAGACGCTCTCAAACTTCTCCAGTCAGAGCCATTGCCTTCCGACCAGCCGGACGTGTCTATACCCGTATTAACAATTATTGGCGAGGCCAATGCCCTAACTCACAACTTCTCAGAAGCCGAGCACTCGCTGAACGAAGCAACGAGGCTCTGCACTGCGTCCGCGTCGACGAGTTGCGGGTATGTTCTCCGCGAGCGTGGAGTCCTGGCCGGCGAGCGGAAACAGTCGCTCGCCGCAGATCGACTTTTTGGTGAGAGCCTCGCCTTCGCGCGCGCCCGTGGGGATGCGTTACTCATGTCCTATGCCCTTCTCAGCTTGGGGTACCGGTCGCTCGCAGAGGGACGTTTTGATGAGTCAATCGACAGATCAGAGGCTGGATATCAAGCCGCAAAAGCTATTGGTGCCCGGAGAATCGAACTCGTCACCCAGAGCAACCTTGGTTGGGCCTACTACAGGCTCGGCGACTCCGAAAAGGCTTTGGGATTGTCAAAGGAGGCGGAGGAGCTAGCCTCACGAATGGGAGTTGTCTCGGACCAGGAGAACCTCCTCACAAACATCGGCTACATCTACATGGACGAGCGCCGCTTTGATCTGGCCGCGCAATCGTTTCAGCAGGCTTTGGGCCTGGCCCGGAAAATTAATGCGAAGGAAGACATCTATAACGCTTTGCGCGTGATGGCGCGGCTCTCGCTGCAGACCGGCGATTTGGCCGACGCGAGCCAGTATGCTCAGCAGGCTCTCGATATTGCGCGACAGGACGGGAACCATCTCGACGAACTCTATCCGATGCTTGTGCAGGGGCAGATTGCGGCTCGGCGCGGCGATCGCGGTGAGGCCGAGACGACGTTTCACCAAGTCGAGACCGACAAGGACTGTCCCGTCTTTCTGAAGTGGGAGGCGGAGCACTCGTTGGCCCGGCTCTACGAAAACAAACTGCGCCGAGACGCGGCCGATCATGAGTATCAAACTGCTCTCGCCACCTTCGAAGGCGCACGCGATGATGTGCGGCATGAAGACTCGCAGATTTCTTTCCTCACCAATGCCCGCCGCATCTACGACGACTACGTCCATTTCCTGGTGGCAAGCAAAAAGTCCGACGAAGCCCTGCGCTGGGCCGACTTCAGCCGCGCTCGCACTCTGAGTGAGGGATTGGGATTGCTGCCCAAAGGAGCTTCCGTCGGACCGCCTCCGTTAGATGCTCCGCAAATCGCCCGCCACGCTGGGGGCACCATTCTCTTCTACTGGCTAGGCGAAGAACAGTCTTACCTCTGGGCAATCACGCCGCAGAAGGTTGCTCTGTTTGCATTGCCTCCGGCGGCGGAAATCAAGACCAGAGTAGAGCGCTATCGAAAAGCCCTCATCGAGCAGCGCGAATCCACGCCAACCGCTACCGACGATGGGGCCGCGCTCTATCGCATCCTCGTCGAGCCGGCAAAAGATCTTCTGCAAAAAAACACTTCTTCGAAGGATGCGGGGAACGGGAAAGTCTTTATCGTCCCCGATGGCGTCCTGAACAGCCTGAATTTCGAGACGCTGCTGGTCTCCAGGTCTCAAGACGTGGTCAAAGACGAAGCGAGGCAACACTACTGGATTGAAGATGTCACACTCTCGAGCGCTGGTTCGCTCCGAATATTGCAAGCTTCTAACGCCGCGCGCCGCAAAGGTGCGGGCAATCTTCTCCTTTTCGGCGATGCCATCGCTCCCAACGAAGACTTTCCGCAGTTGCCCAAAGCCGCGATCGAAATGGAGAGCATCGAAAAGCACTTCCCGCCTGGCGAGCAACAGGTATTCGCGCGCGATCAGGCGAGTCCGCCCTCGTATCTGGCCAGCAAGCCGGAGCGTTTCTCCTACATTCATTTTGTGGCGCACGGCACGGCCAGCCGTCTCAGTCCGCTCGACTCTGCCATTGTTTTGTCCAGAGCTTCGTCGAAAGATTCCGCCGGAGCGGGTGCGGACGAAGACTCCTATAAGCTTTATGCGCGCGATATCATTCGTTACCCGCTACGGGCTGAACTCGTCACCATTTCGACTTGCCGTAGCGCGGGCGAACGTGCGTACTCTGGAGAAGGACTGGTCGGGCTCTCATGGGCTTTCGTGCGCGCTGGCGCTCACCATGTCATTGGAGCCCTTTGGGACGTCAGCGACACTTCAACTCCCCAGCTCATGGACGAACTTTACGGCGAGTTGAAAAAAGGAGAGAGTCCCGACACAGCTTTGCGCAATGCCAAGTTAACTCTGCTTCGGTCAGGCGCTTCCTTCCGCAAGCCATTCTTCTGGGCGCCGTTTCAGCTGTACACGGGATCTTGACCTCGGAAAGAATTAGGTCAAATGAAGCGTCGGCGAGTTAATCTCGCGTCGGCACAGTCATCCTGATAAGATCGGCTCCTAAAAGGATTATCTGCCACGCAAGTCATTGCTGGCCAATTGTCTTTTCCAGGGCCTCGGCGGCAGAGAGTTTCCGATCCCGGTGGGGCTCCGTGCGCGGCGCACCCGTATGTAATTCGCAGACTTCTCCGATGGCTGCGCCACAAGTTTGACAAGGGACGGAAAGTATCTGCTTCGGGGTGAGTTCTCGGGTCTTCACGCCACACAATACAACGCTGCGATCGAGCAAGAATGGTCAATAGTGCACAAATTTCAAATAATCTAACGAACCAGCGTTTCCGTTTTTGCAATTGTGAGCAAAAGTGAACATCTTGGTAATTGCGATTCTGTCACAATTCTGAGGCGTGTAGCAGTACGCCCGGGAGAAGTGTTTGATGGCGTCACTTGCCATGTTGCCGAAAAGAAGGCGCAATTTCGACCCAGAGAGCTTCCTTGCCACGATCGGCGTGGGCAGGAAGATCTGCGCTTTTCCGAAGAAAGAGGGAATCTTCGCACAGGGAGCTGCGGCCGACGCGGTCTTCTATATCCGGGAAGGTAAGGTCCGACTCACGGTCGTATCCAAGATTGGCAAGGAAGCGACCCTGGGTATGTTGAGCGAGGGAGATTTTTTCGGAGAAGGCAGTTTGGCTGGACAACCTTTGCGCATGGGGTCTGCAACCGCCATGACGGATTGCGAACTTCTGCGCATTGACAAGAAGGCGATGATGGAGGCGCTGCATCGCGAAAACCAATTTTCCGACATGTTCGTGGCTTATTTGCTGGCGCGGAATATCCGCTATGAAGAGGATTTGGTCGACCACCTCTTCAATTCCAGCGAAAAGAGACTCGCTCGGATTCTGCTCTTGCTGGCTCATTTCGGCAAGGAAGGCGTGCCCGAAACGGTAATCCCCAAAATCAGCCAGGAGACTCTCGCCGACATGATAGGGACAACCCGGTCCCGAGTCAGCTTTTTCATGAATCGGTTTAGAAAGCTAGGCTTTGTTGACTACGGCGAGAGCGGGCTGAAAGTTCATAGTGCGCTTCTCAATATCGTTCTTCACGACTAGCTTCCGCTATTCCGCGGAATCCTTCTGACGCGTGGCTTTAACACCCGAAAGAATTCCAACCCCTGCAAGAACAATCGCTACTACCGCAATCCAGTGCGCGGGCATGTGCATCAGGTGCGCGGCATAAATCAATCCACCGATTAATATTGCAAATCCAATCGAGTAAAGTCCAAATGACATAGCATCTCCTTGTCGAGTACGGCTTGGCAGTTGACAGCGTTGTTGCCCTGTTTCCTATAGCGACGGTGATGAACTGGCTTTCTGATCTTTTACCTGGAGGTCATTCACTACTTGTTGGACGTTCGGCACTCCGCTCGCTAACTGACCGGCACGCGTCCGCTTGTCTTCCGAGTTGACCTCTCCGCTCAGCGTTACGACGCCGCTCTTCACCGCATAGGACACGGTATCGTGCATCTTGCTTTGGATCAGGGCGGCATCCAGATTTTCCGCGATGCCCTTATCGAGATCGGAGTTCACGGCCCTGGCATCTTTTTCTCCGCCCACCGGAATCACGGCAATTTGATCGGCAACAACCTGGGCGCCGGCCAGAGACTTGGCGAGAGATTCAGCGTCTGACTTGGCATTCGAGCTGGCGACTTGGCCGCCGATGGTTACAACCCCCTTTTCACGATCCTCGCTGACCGAGACATTCTTGAAACCTGCTTGATCGAGCGCTTTGCGAATGCTGTCGGAGACATCGGGAGACCTGGTGGCGTTCGTTGAGCATGCGGCCAAAATTCCGGCGGCGAGCAGCGCAACGGCGATAAGGGACAATTGAGTTGTTTTCATGTCTATATCCTTCTGATCGAATACCGAATCGAATCCGCATGAGTTATTTCTGCTGTCGGAGACAGGCTATAGGATCGCTTACTTCCTTCCTCAGTGCTGTGTAGAATCGCTCACTTTGCCAGAAAGTAAGTCTTATTGGTCAGTCCTTGGCGGGCTGGGGTCTCCTGTCGAACGTTCGGCCATCTTCTCGTAAAGCGGTCAATTCTGATCAGCCTTCCGATGTCCGTAAGGTCGATACTGAAGCTAACCAAGGTTCCGACTTCCCGGAGAATTTTGAAGGGACAAGGCCGGTTCTTGTAGACAGTTGGTAGGAGAGGTTTCGATGAATCTAAATCTGATGGACCCTAAAATATTGATGCTCGCCGCCGTGGTGATCGTAGTTATCGCAGTGGTTGCCTGGCTTTACATGCGAAAACGCCGAAATACAACCGCCAGCCTGCGAAAGAAGTTCGGCTCCGAATACGATCGCGCTGTGTTAGTGCATGGGACAGGACGAAAAGCAGAAACGAAATTAGAGGATCGAGAGAAGCGGGTCGAAAAGCTCAACCTCCGCGATCTAACTCCAGCGGAACATGAGCGTTTCCTGAAGCAATGGGACTCCGTGCAATCCCGTTTTGTCGATTCCCCGAAGGGCGCGGTCGCGGAAGCCGATGACCTGTTGTCCTCTTTAATGAAAGCTCGCGGCTATCCCGTCTCCGATTTCGATCAGCGCGCCGCCGACATTTCCGTCGACCATCCGCGGGTAGTCGAAAACTACCGCTCAGCGCACGAGATTGCACTGCGGGTTGGGAAAGATGCGGCCACAACCGAAGACCTGAGGGCGGCAATGATTCATTACCGGTCTCTATTTGAGGAACTGGTCCAGAGGCCCGCTAGTGTCGATAGGAAAGAAGTCGCTTGATAACAGAGTTTGGGGCCACAACGACGAGAGACAAGAGAAGAGAGGA
The DNA here is from genome assembly GCA_963822025.1 of uncultured Acidobacteriaceae bacterium. Taxonomy (GTDB): domain Bacteria; phylum Acidobacteriota; class Terriglobia; order Terriglobales; family Acidobacteriaceae; genus Acidiflorens. Next base: position 1,669,427 of record CAWGFW010000008.1, read on the forward strand.
AATTATGAAACCAAGTACAGAAGACAAGGCTCAGGGCAAGATTCACGAAGTAAAGGGAAAGATCAAGGAACAGGTCGGAAAGGTGACAAACGACCCCAACCTGGAAGTCTCAGGGAATGTGGAAAAGAACGCAGGCAAAATTCAAAACTTGATCGGCCACGCTGAAAAAGCCGTCGGAGAATAAAAACGTATCACCACTAGGCTCGCAATACACAGGAAGGCACAAATGTCACAAACCGTAGCGGAAAGAACAGCTGAACATATTAGCGACTCGGCTCGCCAGGCCTCATGCGCAACCAGTGCGATTGCTGATGCGATAGACGATGGAGTGAGAGTGGTGAGGCGTGCCGCAAAGCAGGGCGGCGACGCTGCCGAAGAAATCTTAAATGACACAACCGAGCGCATCCAGCGACACCCGGTGCTAACCGTTGCAACGTCATTTGCGGTGGGTGTCACCGCCGGAACAGTCATCGGATGGATGTTGAAACGCAGGTAGATCGGAAAAAAGTCGAAGTGTGATGTATTGAAACTAAGGCGTCCCGTTGGATGTTCTTTCCGATCGTAACAACACGGAGGTTCCGTGATTATCCCGAAAATGAATGTCCCTCAGAAACTCGACGCACAGGCGATTGGTGCCGAAGGTGATATGCGGGAGCGGTCACGCTCCAAGCGCTGTGCCAGGATAAAGGATCTCGGTTTCACATCCTCCCGTCACATAAAGATGTACGGCGAGAGTTTTGAACTAGTCTCGGACCCTTTTAGTGATGGTGACGGCGTAGCGGTTCGCGCCATCAGCGGGAAAGACCCGGAGATACGCACCCTGCGGCTCCCGACAACAATTCTGGTGGGTTCTGGGGATCGATTTTTAACAAAGCCGGATATTACTGGGCAATCGACTCTATAAGTTTGACGCCGATTTGGTCTGACGCCGAAGACGCGAAATGAACAAGGAGAACAATGATGACGACGACTGGACAGAACAAATGTGCGCACCTGCCATGCCGGTGCACAGCGCAAGCTAACGATAAATACTGCAGCCAAGCCTGTAAGGAAGCGGGATCCAAAGAAGTTGAGATCGCGTGCCAGTGCGACCATGCAGTTTGTCCTCTTACCGTCTGAGGAGCAGTGACTTCTGGGCGCATGCGGGGCAATTTAAATTGACCGGCGAGAATCTCGATATGAAGACCTACAGACCTGTGATCTTGTTATTGGGAATCGCGGCCCTGGCTGTTCTATCCGTGCTGGCAAAGGCGCAAGCCCCGACCGATATGGGAGTCTTCGCGGCCAGCACTTTCGACTTGTCCGCGCCCACGGCGACTCCACAACCGGAGCTTACGTACCTGCGCCCGCCGGAGACAACCAAGATCCACAACTACCTCTTCGACGCGATCGGTCCTGACCCCATCGTGGGCGCCGCATTCGCGGCTGGCATTAACCAGGTGCAGAGCACTCCGCCGGAGTGGAGACAAGGCGCGGAAGGTTACAGCAAGCGCTTCGGGTCGGACTTCGCCATCGCGGGCGTGACTACGACGACGCGCTATGCGCTCTCGGAAGCCCTGCGCGAAGACACACTTTATTACCGCTGTGAGTGCAAAGGCGTATTTCCGCGTCTCAGGCATGCCGTGCTTTCTACCTTTACCGCACGCCGCGGCGTCGACGGCCATCGCGTCTTTTCCTTCCCTGATCTGGTTTCCCCGTATGCCGGTACCATGACGGCGGTCTATGGCTGGTATCCCGGGCGCTACGATTACAAGGATGCGTTCCGCATGGGTAACTACAGCTTGCTGGGGTATATAGGCGCAAACGTTTCACTTGAATTTTTCTATAGCGGACCCCATTCATTCCTTTCCCGGATGCATCTTAACGATGCGCACGGAGCACCCGATCCAGGACCAAATCCTGGCTCGCCAAACCCCGGCTCTACAAGTCATGGCTCTACAAGTCAATGATCGATAGGAATTTCAGCGCGGTCGTCAGCACGGAGCCTCCCGTTTCAGGGCCGCGCAACTCACCTGTGTTTCCAATGGTGAGTTCCTCTCTCGACCTCATCAACAGGTTCCTCGAGTGGTTCGGCGATCTGGGCATATTTCTCTGGCGGGTTGCGCACGCTGCAGTCACACCGCCGTTTGAATTCCGAGAATTGTTTCGACAACTCGACGAAATCGGATCTATGTCGTTGCCGCTGGTAGCTCTGGCCGGCGCCGCCACAGGCGTTGTTCTCTCTATGGAAGCCCGGTACAGCTTGACTCGTTTTGGGGCAAAGTCGCTGCTCCCGGCGGCGATCGTGTTTTCCGTTATTCACGAAACCGGTCCGATCATCACAGGTCTCGTAGTCAGTGGCCGTGTAGGTGCCGGCATCGGCGCGGAGTTGGCGTCGATGAAAGTAACCGAACAGATCGACGCCATCGAGGCGTCCGCAGTAAGCCCTTATCGGCTGCTGGCGGCGCCCCGCATAATAGCGTGCATCCTCGCGCTGCCTCTCCTGACCCTCGCCGGCGACGCCTGCGGGGTGCTGATGGGCTGGGTGGCCCAGGCCTTGGTTGAGCCGCTCTCGCTGCACCAGTTCATCAATGCCGGCTTCAATGGCGCCGATTTCAACGATTTCCTCCCGCCCACGTTTAAGACGGCTGTGTTCGGCCTGATCATCGGTCTGGTCGCTTGTTTTCAGGGAATGCGCACCCAGGGAGGCGCTGCCGGCGTCGGTCGTGCCGCAACTAGTTCGGTAGTGTTGTCCTCGCTGTTCGTGATTCTGGCCGATGTCGTGCTGGTGAAACTCATTCTCATATTTTTCCCATGACGATTGATTAAATGACAAGCAGTTCATAAAACGACTATGGAGACAATCGATCAGGTTCCGATTCAAAACGCGCCTAAGCCGGAAGAAGCTGCGAAAGGCCGCAATGGGACAGCTATCGCGGTCGAGGGCTTGCACAAGTCCTTCGGAAGTCAAAAAGTCTTGAACGGTATCAGCCTGACCGTGAACCGCGGCGAGACTCTGGCGGTGCTGGGGCGCAGCGGAACCGGGAAAAGCGTCCTGCTGAGGCTCATAATCGGCCTGGAGAAGCCTGACTCAGGATCGATTCTAATCCACGGTCGAGACATCGCCGGACTCAATCTCGACCAACTCGGCGAAATCAGAATGAAGATGGGTTTTCTCTTTCAGCATGCCGCGCTCTACGACTCGCTGACGGTTGAGGAAAACGTCGCGTTTCCGCTCGTGCACCATAAAAGAGAGTTGTCCAAGTCCGAGCGGGGCGACCGCGTGAAGCGACTGCTGGCCGAAGTGGGCATGGAAGGTCACCTTGAGAAGATGCCTTCGGATATCTCAGGCGGCATGCAGAAACGAGTAGGACTGGCACGTGCTCTGGCTTTAGAGCCGGATATTCTGCTGCTCGATGAGCCCACTGCTGGCCTCGACCCGATCAGTTCGGGAGAAATCGATGACCTGGTGCTCAAACTTCAGGCGGAACATCACATGGCGTCGATCGTCGTGACTCACGATCTGCACAGCGCGAAGACGATCGCCAACCGTCTGGCCCTGCTGAATGAGGGAGATGTGGTGGTCGAGGGCAGCTTTGAAGAGCTTCAAAAAAGTGACATCGCATTCGTTCAGGAATTCCTAAAGCATTCGTAGCAGAAAGTTCGTGGCAGGAAGTATGGAGGGCACATGTCGAGGGCAGCGCGATTGGGATTCTTCATCATTGCGACACTCGCAATTCTGGTGGTCGGTATCTTCATTATCGGAAGCAAGCAGTACCTTTTCAGCTCGACATATGAATTGAAGGCGCAATTTGACAATGTCGTGGGCCTGGACGCGGGAGCCGATGTACGGGTCGGCGGAGTTCACAGTGGAACCGTGAGTAGCATTGTGTTGCCGCACAAGCCAGGCGAAAAAGTCACGGTGGTTATGAATCTCGCCAAGTCGACCCACGAAATTATTAAGCAGGACTCCGTAGCCACCATTGAAACCGAGGGGCTATTGGGGAACCAGTATCTCGCGATTTCATTTGGATCCGCGGGAAAAGCCAACGTGCGGGATGGCGATACCATCGCCAGCGAACCGCCACTCGAAATGTCAGAGCTGCTGCAAAAGACAAGCGGCATTCTGGATAGCAGCCAGCAAGCCATCCAGAACGCTACTCGGGCGACGGCGAATCTCGATTCAATCAGCGCGAAGATCAATGCCGGTCAGGGAACTGTAGGCGCGTTGGTGAATGACAAACAGCTCTATAACAACCTCCAACAAACGACAGCCACCATGAATAACACGATGCTGCAGGCACAGGCGGGGGTCACCGATTTCCAGGAAAACATGGAGGCCTTAAAACATAATTTCTTCCTGCGCGGGTATTTCAAGAACCGCGGCTACGAAGATTCGGCGGAACTAGCCAAGGACGAAATCGATCACCTGCCGCAAGGCGCTCCGGTCAAGGAGTTTACGTTCCCAGCCAAACAGCTTTTTGACAAGCAGGATTCGGCCAAGCTAAAGAACCAGAAATCGCTAAACGCTGGCGGCGAATTCCTGGCGGATAACCAGTTCGGATTCGCAGTGGTCGTAGCGTCCACTGGCATGGAAGGCGACACTCAAAAAGACTTCGTGCTGACCGAAGCCCGAGCCATGGTTGTGCGTGAGTATTTAGTGGAGCATTTCGGATTTGATGACAGTCAGCTTAAGACCCTGGGAATGGGCAAACAGACGACTGCGAGTTCAGATGCGAGCTGGGGCACGGTGCAGATCTTCGTATATCCGGTCGGAACCGAGATACCGCCAAACAAGCAAACCCAGGCAGGTGGCTTATCCAAAACAGCCTCAGCCCAACCCGGTCAGGCCTCAGCGGCCGCAGCGCCGAAACCACAGTAGTGGCTGGCAAAGGTCAACGCGTCTTTTTCGTGACACGATAGTGACAACTCGCGCTGCTAGCCATCTCCATTCCGTCTGAAATGCTAAGATTTCGGGCATGCCACTCCGCAAACCGAAGAAAGCAACGCACCCCGCAAAGCCCGCAGCAGTAAAAGTTCGCGGGCGCAAGATCGAGCCGCGCGCCGCTTCGGAATTGGTCATCATCACCGGCATGAGCGGGTCGGGGAAGGCTTCCGCGCTGAAGGCATTCGAAGATCTCGGATACTACTGTGTCGATAATCTGCCGGTGGAATTGATCCCGCGTTTTGCCGAACTGGCGTTGCAGTCAGGAGAGATTCCGCGCACGGCGTTGGTCGTGGATGTGCGCGAGGGATCGCAACTGGAGAAGTTGCCGGCGATTCTGAAGTCGGTGAAGCATACTATTCCGACGAAGGTAATTTTTCTGGAGGCGAGCGACGCGGCATTGCTGCGGCGCTTTAGCGAAACTCGCCGGCCGCATCCCTTGGGGACAGGCACGACTGTTCGCGCATCGCTCGGCGCCGAACGCCGCCATCTAAAGGCGATTCGTGCGCTGGCTGATCTCGTCATAGACACTTCCAAATTCAATGTCCACGAACTGCGCGCACATTTGACCGACCGCTTCAAACAACAATCTGGGAGCCAGCAGACAATACTGGTCTCGTGCGTGAGTTTTGGTTATAAACATGGCTTGCCCGATGATGCGGATCTGGTTTTCGATGTTCGCTTTCTGCCCAATCCTCACTTCGTGCCGGAGTTCCGAGCGTTGACCGGGCGGCATCCGCGCGTGGCCAAATACATACGGTCGTTTCCACAGACGCGGGAGTTCATCAACCGCATTTCTGCTCTGCTGGTGTATCTGTTGCCCCATTACATTCGCGAAGGCAAGAGCTATCTGACCATCAGCTTCGGGTGCACCGGCGGACAGCATCGCTCAGTAATGATTGCCGAGGAGGTGAACAAGCGGCTGCGGAAAGCGGGATATAAGGTTAAAGTTGTGCATCGCGACAGCCCGAAGTAGTGCCGCTCCCTCGAGCGAGGGCGAGACGCCCTTCCGGCAGGCATGGGGCAGGCTCTCGGAACAACTGCAAGATGCCAGCGCTATGTGGCGGTTCCCCGCCTCGCTGTGGCAAGGCATGTAGAATTGAGCCGTACAAGCATGGCAACCTCGTCAGTGGCGGGCGCGAAGAGCGAAGGAAAGCCGAGAAAGATCCGTTCGCCTCGGCCCATTACACGGCTGCTGCACTACGTCCTGCCTTACTGGTGGCCTCTTCTAGCTTCGGTTACTTTAATGGCGCTGGTGGGACTGCTTGATGCCGGGCGCGTTCTTCTCATTGGCCCGATATTTGATCGTGTGTTGAATCCCGCATCGCAGAACAGAAGCATGCAATTATTCCGACTTCCCGGCACGGGACGTTTTCTTGATCTTCAGCAACTGATTCCCTCACATTTTCAAAATCCCTGGACAATGGTGGCCTTCGCGCTGGTCGCCGCAACCGTATTGAAAGGAATCTTCGATTACGCCGGAACTTACCTTGTAAACTATGCGGGATTTGGCATGATCACGGATCTGCGTGATGATCTGTATAACGCTATCCTGCGCAGCTCGGCGGCGTTTTTCACCAAACACACCACGGGCACGCTGCTCTCGACCATTGTCAACGATATTGAGAAAGTACAGTTCGCGATGTCGAGCGTTCTGGCGGAATTCCTGCAGCAGTTTTTTACCTTCCTATTTACTGCAGCGGTCGTGGTTTTATTGGGTGGAAAGCTGGCGTGGGTGCTGCTGTTGTTCCTGCCCGTAATTTTATATTCGTCGAAAAAGATCGGCCGGCAGGTGCGCACAACGACGCGCGGCGGGCAGGACAAACTCGCCGAAATCCAGAACATCCTTCACGAAACGATTACGGGCAACAGAATCGTCAAGGCATTTGGCATGGAGAACTGGGAGATGGAACGCTTCCGCGCTGCCGCGCGACGGCTGTTTCGTGCGAATCTCCGTCTGGTGGCGGCGTTTGCGATCAGTTCTCCGCTGATGGATATTCTTGGATCAGTGGCCATCGCTCTCTTGCTCCTGATGGGCCGGAATCAGATTAACCACCACATTTTTACGGCGGGAACATTCCTGGCCTTTATCGTGGCGGTCTTTAAGCTGTACGATCCGGTGCGCAAGTTCGCGCAATTCAATAACAACTTTCAGCAGGCGGTTGGGGCCTCGTCGGAGATTTTCCGTTTCATGGATATGGAAGATGAGGTACGACAGAAACCGGGCGCCAGACGGATGGGGAGATTTGCGCGGGCGATCCAGTTCGCGGGCGTTTCCTTTTCTTATGAAAATGCTGAAGATTCTCCCGTCGTCTTGCATAACATTAATCTGGAAGTGAAGGCGGGCGAGGTTTTGGCGGTAGTGGGATCGAGCGGTGCGGGCAAGAGCACGCTGGTGCATCTCATCCCACGATTTTTCGACGCCAGCGGTGGGCGGATTCTGATTGACGATCAGGATGTGCGCGATGTGACGCTCGATTCGCTGCGCTCGCAGATCGGAATTGTGACGCAGGACACGGTTCTGTTCAACGATACGGTGCGAAACAATATCGCGTACGGCCAGCCGCATGTTTCGCATAAGCGAGTGGAAGAAGCGGCGCGGGCGGCGCGGGCGCATGAGTTTATTGGCGGGCTTCCCCAAGGCTACAACACGATGATCGGCGAGCGCGGAGTACGGCTTTCGGGCGGAGAGCGGCAGCGCATCGCGATTGCGCGGGCGATTCTGAAAAACGCTCCGATTCTGATTCTCGATGAAGCGACTTCCGCGCTGGACAGCGAGTCGGAGTCACTGGTGCAATCGGCACTGCAAAATTTGATGACTGGGCGTACTGTGTTTGTAATCGCGCATCGGCTCTCCACGGTCCGGCGCGCCGATCGCATTGTAGTGCTTGAAAATGGAACCATCAGCGATATTGGCGCGCATGAGGAACTGATGCAAAAGTTGGGCACGTATCGGCGGCTGTATGAATTGCAATTCGCCGAAGCGGACGCGCCGAAGGCAGTGTCCACGTAAGAAAAGTTTATGCCACTTCGCTCCATGACGGGATTCGCGCAGATCAGAGGTCAGGTCAACGCCCAGCTCGCGTTTGCGCTATCGCTGAAAGCAGTGAATCATCGTTTTCTGGATATTCACTTCCGCCTTCCATCCGATACCGATGCCTTGGAAATGAAACTGCGCCGGATGCTCAAGGAGAAAATGGCGCGCGGCCACGTGGAAGTGATCCTGAATCTCGACCGTTCGGGCACGAACGGCATCGCGCTCAACCGGCAACTGATTGCTGGCTACCTTCAGGCGTTTCGGTCAGCTGCCGCTGAATTCGGAGTCGGAGGCGAGCCTGATCTGAATGTAGTTCTTAGAATGCCGGGTGCAATGGATGCGGGCGCTGAGAAATCCGAAGACGAACTAGAAGCCGCGGTAATGGAGCGCGTGGAAGAAGCGCTCTCGCGATTGAACGAAATGCGCGAACAGGAAGGCCGCAGCATTAGCACAGAGTTGCGCGCGCGCATGGCAAGTCTCGAGAAAGCCGCGGCCGGGGTGGACGCACATCGCGCTACTATTCTACGCAGCTATTCGGAGCGTTTGCAGGCGCGCATGTCGGAACTGTTGGGCGTGCAGGTTGATAAAGAGCGCATCTTGCAAGAAGTTGCGGTCCTGGTCGATCGTAGCGACATTCAGGAAGAACTGGTCCGGCTGAATGCGCACGTAAAGCATTTTCTAGGCTTGCTTGACCAGGGCGGCGAGGTCGGAAAGAAGATGGACTTCTTGCTGCAGGAGATGAATCGCGAAGCCAATACGATGCTTTCGAAGACCTCAGGCCTCGCGGGTGAAGCATTGAGGGTCACAGAGATGGGCCTGCTGATGAAGTCGGAGATCGAAAAATCGCGGGAGCAGGTACAGAATCTCGAATGAGTATCGTCTATATTGTTTCGGCTCCCTCGGGTTCGGGAAAATCCACGCTGGTGGCCAAACTACTCAAGATGGTTCGTGACTTGGATTTCTCGATCTCGTACACTACACGACCGCCGCGCGGACCCGAGCAGAACCGCAAAGAATATTTTTTCGTTTCCCGACAAGAATTTGAGGTCATGATTGCCGCAGATGAGTTTCTCGAATATGCCGATGTCTTCGGAAACTGTTACGGGACGGCTCGACGATTTTTACGCGAGGCCAAAGAGCGCGGAAACGATCTCCTCCTGGATATCGATGTGCAAGGAGCGGAGCAGATCCAGCGGAAGATTCCAGGCGCAGTGAGCATTTTTATCCTTCCGCCCGACTGGGAGACTCTGGAACGCCGCCTGCGAAGCCGCGGGCAAGATTCGGAGGAAGTAATCCGTCGCCGGTTGGACACGGCCCGACGAGAGATTGAGAATTACTCAAAATACGACTATATATTAGTAAATGACCTGCTTGAGCAATCCGCGAACCAGCTCAAGGACATAGTGCTGGCGGAGCGGTTGCGAAAGAGCGGGGCGGAACCTGCCGAAGAAGAGAAGCCGCGAGTGGCAACCGCACAAGGTTGCCGGCTGGAACAAATGCGCGAGCGGGTGCAACCGATCCTGGATTCGTTCCGCAAACGACAAGAGGTCAAGTACAGTTCGGGGGAGAGATTATGAAGCTCGTAGAAGGATTCGACAGCAACTATCGTTACATCCTGGTAGCGGCGCGGCGGGCACGGCAACTGCAAGGCGGCGCGCCGCCGGTCATCGATACAGGGTCGCGCAAGCCCTGCCGCATCGCGCAGGACGAGATCAAAGCCGGCAAGGTGAAATGGCTGATTCCGGAGCTTCCGAAATTAGCCGTGGTGGCCGCCACCGAGAACCTGAACAAGGTCTTCGCGGAAGACGCGTAGTTTTGGGTGGCGCACCGCTAGAGCGCTGCGGTCGCGGACTGGCTGGTATCGGCTTTGGCCGCTGCGGTCCACACGCTGCGGAGGCGTGTGAATCTCGCTTCAGGCGGCCGCATCAATTCTGTAGGCAGGCGCGGATTGCTGAATGCGTGTCCGCCTGCTTCCTCCTATGAAAATCGCACTGGGCGTGTCCGGCGGCATTGCAGCGTATAAGGCAGCGGAAATCGTGCGCCTTTTACAAGACCGCGGCATTCGCGTGCAAGTAGTAATGACGGCGGCAGCGCAGGAGTTTGTTCGCCCTCTGACCTTCGCCGCCCTCTCCGGCGAAAAAGTAATCACCGATATGTTCGGCTCCGCTTCCGGAGACGCGCCAGCGAATGTCGAATCGGCCATCGAACACATTGCGATCGCGCAGGCCATCGATGCCCTCCTGGTAGCTCCAGCCACGGCCGACGTTCTGGGGCGTTTCGCGCAAGGAATTGCCAACGATTTTCTCAGCATCCTTTACCTAGCAACCACTGCTCCCGTCGTAGTGGCTCCAGCCATGAACGTCAACATGTGGAATCACGCCGCGACCCAGGCGAATCTCGAAATTCTGCGCAAGCGCGGCGTCCGCATCGTCGAACCGGGCGAAGGCTATCTAGCCTGCGGCATGACCGGCCCGGGCCGACTGGCGGAGAACGAAGCGATCGTCGCTGCAGTCATGGAAGCCCTCGGCGCATCGCAAGATCTCGCCAGTGAAACCGTGCTGGTGACGGCGGGGCCGACGAGGGAGAAGATCGATCCCGTGCGCTATTTGACGAACCGTTCGAGCGGGCGCATGGGCTATGCCATAGCGGAAGCGGCACTGCGCCGCGGCGCGCATGTGCTGCTGGTAAGCGGCCCGACGGCGATTCAGGCTCCGAGCGCGGCGGAACTGATTCGAGTTGAAACAGCGGACGAGATGCTGACGGCAGTTTTGAGATTGCTGCCCCAAGCCACTGTCCTGATCAAAACAGCCGCGGTAGCGGACTTCCGGCCAACGGCTGCGGCGGCGCAAAAGATAAAGCGCAAAGGCAAGACGACGCTAGACCTTGAGCCAACCACCGACATTCTGGCCGAGGTGGCGCGCCACAAAACCACGCAGATCGTGGTTGGTTTTGCCGCCGAGACCGAGAACATACTGGACAATGCTCGCAAGAAGCTTGTGTCGAAGTCACTCGATGCAATCGTTGTTAATGACGTATCGCGCGAGGGCGTTGGATTTGATTCCGACCGCAACGCCGTCACGATTATCTCTGCGAGCGAAGTGATCGAGGTTCTCGAAACCTCGAAGTGGGAAGTTGCGCATCGCGTGCTCGATCAGGTCGTGAAGCTTTCCAAGCGGAGTGGCGTGCCTGTTCGCTAAGTTGCTATCCTTATCCGCAATGCCCCCTACCCTTGATCCTGAACTGCGTCGCGCGCTAGCCGCGCGCATCCGCTACTACAACGAAATGGGGATCTACGATTTTTACCGGCGTCCTTCATCGGACCGCGGCCGCGAAGTTGCGCCGAGCATCTCCGCCGACCAAGAAGCAATCAACATTTCGGAGCATACTTCTGACCGATACCCGCCTTACCCAGGAGAAGAGATGAGTCCACGTAAGGCCACCGCGCTCGCGGTTACGCGCGAAGTTGAAGAAAATGTTTCCCAAGTAATCGCGTTGAAACCCGAGCAGAGCGTCGGCGACCCGGCAAAGGCGCTGAAGATCATCCGCGAAGACCTGGGCGACTGCAAGCGTTGCGTACTTCACAAACAAGGGCGAAAGCAGATTGTCTTTGGCGTAGGGAATCCAAAGGCCGAGCTGATGTTTGTCGGCGAAGGACCTGGCGCGGACGAAGACGCGCAGGGTGAGCCCTTCGTAGGCCGCGCCGGGCAACTGCTGAACAACATGATCAAAGCGATGGGCATTGAGCGCGAGCAGGTCTACATCGCGAACATCGTGAAGTGCCGTCCGCCCGGAAATCGCACGCCCGAGCGCGACGAGTGCGACACATGCTCGCCGTTTCTGATGCGTCAGATCGCCGTCGTTAAACCAAAAGTAATCGTGGCGCTCGGAGCCACCGCCGCCAAAACTCTGCTGGCGATGAGCTCCTCGATGATGCAATTGCGCGGACGTTTTTATGACTTCAAGCCGACAGGCGTCCGCAGCAATGATCCCGATTGGAATGGGTGCAAGCTGGCAGTCACATACCATCCGGCATTTCTGCTGCGCGATCCTCGGCAGAAGGGCGAAGCATGGAAAGATTTGCAAATGGTCATGAAGGAACTCGGCATGAAGCCGCCAGCAAAGAGCACCCAATAGCGACGAATTCTTCAGCAAGTCGTATGGACATCAACCTGATCAGCAAAGCAACCGCCGAGCATTACATCTGGGGCAAGGACTGCGACGGCTGGCACCTGGTAACGAATCCGCAGCTGAGCGTGATTCAGGAGAGGATGCCGGCGGGCACTGCCGAGGTTCGCCACTTCCATCGTCACGCACAACAATTCTTCTACGTGCTCGCGGGCAAAGCCACCATGCAAGTGGACGGTCGAACCCTGGTCTTAAGCGCCGGGGAAGGTATTTGGATTCCTGCCGGGACTTCGCACCAGATGAGAAATGACTCGGGAGAAGAAGTTCATTTCCTGGTGATTTCGCAGCCGCCTTCGCATGGGGATCGCGAAAGCGCGTAAGGAAGGTCATTTCGCCTCTTACAGGTCCGTCAGTTCCATCTAGCAACCTCTTGGAGTGATGCCGATCGCGAGTGTTAGCATTTTCTAGCTGGCAAGGTGCCGGCACTACCTTCCAATGCCCCTCTTCTGCAACGTCGCTCTCGCCGTGCCGCTCGACATTGTGTTCACTTACTCCATTCCTCCGGGCATGGAGCCAGTCGTGGGCGGACGGGTGCTCGTGCCCTTCCGGCAGCAACGTTTGTCGGGCATTGTGGTCGAGCTGCATGATCGTCCGCCGCAAGTTAAAACCAAGAAAGTAATCGAAGCGCTCGATCTCACGCCGGTTCTCGACGAGCAACTCCTAAAACTCGGGAAGTGGATTGCCGACTACTATCTCGCGCCGCTCGGCGAGGTGTTTCGCACCATGCTGCCACTCTCCGCCGAGTTTAAACGCTCAATTGTTTATCGCATCACCGATCCAGGGCGGATGGCGCTGCATCTGGCGGGAATGTCGGGCTCTCCGGCGCAGTCAAAGCGGACGCCCGACGAGCAGCTGGTCGAATTTGGCGTACTCGATTTTCTGGCGGAACGCGAGAGCGTAAGCGATGCGAGTTTGCGCGGCTCTGCGCGCGTGTCGAAGGCGTTGCTGAGCGGCATGGTGCGGAAGAAATGGATTGCGCGCGAGGATGTGTCGGCGGCACGGGACGCGACCCGACTGGTGAAGGTCGCAGTCCTGCTCGGCGCTGAGGAGTCGATACGGGTCGCGCCGGAGGCGGGTCACTCCGGGAAAGCGGCGCGCTCTGATAGAAAGCTGAGCGAGAATCAGCGCACACTTATCGAGAAACTTGCCGCATCGGGCGGCCGCATACCCGTCGAAGCATTGCGCGGATTGGATATTCCTCGCACCACACTCAGCACGCTGGTTCGTCGTGGGTTGATCGAATTGGTAGATGAGCCGCAAAATTTTACCGCCTCAAAGCTCAAGCCCCGGCAGTCTCCTTTCGAATTCGAGTTCAGCGCGGCGCAGAAAGAAGCGCTCGCAAGAATTGGCGAAGCCGTAGCATCACGCAAGTTTGCCGGCCTCCTGCTGCATGGCATCACTGGTTCGGGAAAAACGGCGGTCTATCTGGCGTGCATGCGCGAAGTGTTGGCGCAGGGGCGATCGTCGATCCTTCTCGTTCCCGAGATCGGTCTGACTCCGGCCGTCGCGGCCGATCTGCATCAGGTATTCGGCGATGAAGTTGCCATCCTGCATTCCGGGCTGACGAATGCAGAGCGCGCCGAGCAATGGCATCGCATCCGCCGTGGCGACGCGCGGGTAGTGGCAGGCACGCGGTCGGCGGTGTTTGCTCCGGTTAGCGAGTTGGCGCTCGTTATTGTCGACGAGGAGCAAGACTCGTCTTACAAGCAGGAAGAAACGCCGCGCTATCATGCGCGCGATGTTGCCGTGATACGAGCGAAGATGGCGGGAGCGGCAGTCGTCCTCGGTTCGGCCACGCCGTCGCTCGAGTCTTATTACAACGCGAAGAAACATAAATACGCCCTCATCGAATTGCCCGACCGCGTCGAGAAGCGTCCGCTGCCGGAAGTCGAGATCGTCGATATGCGGCAGGAATTTCAGGAGACAGGCCAGGAGCAAGTGATCTCGCGCAAACTAGCCGAAGAGATCCGCGAGCGCCTCGAAAAAAAGGAGCAGGTCATGGTGCTGCTCAACCGTCGCGGATATTCTCCCGTGGTCTTGTGCCGCGCCTGCGGCAAGACGCTGCAATGTAAAAACTGCGCCGTTTCGATGACCCACCACAAGCGCGAGCGAAAGATGGAATGCCACTACTGTGGCCACGTCGAGCGCATCCCCGACAGATGCGCGCACTGTGGCAGCGAGTACGTTTATTTCGTTGGGACGGGATCGGAGAAGCTGGAAGAGTTGCTGCACGGCATGTTTCCGCAGGCGCGCATCGGCCGTCTCGATCGCGACACGGTGCGCGGGCGCGAGGACTTCGAACACGCTCTGAACGCACTCAACGAAGGCGCGCTAGACATGTTGGTTGGCACGCAGATGATTGCGAAAGGCCACGACATCCACGGCGTGACACTGGTCGGCGTGGTCGGAGCCGACATGGCCCTCGGCTTGCCCGACTTCCGCGCGGCAGAGAGAACGTTTCAGCTACTGACGCAAGTGGCTGGCCGCGCCGGCCGTGGGCAGTCTCCGGGAAAGGTTATTCTGCAAACCTATTTTCAGGATCATTATGCGGTGCAATTCGCAGCGCACCATGACTTCGCCGGCTTCTACGAAAAAGAGCTGCAATTTCGTGCCTGGATGCACTATCCGCCGTACTCCGCGATTGCCAATGTGCTCATCCGTTCCGAGAAATTAGACGAAGCGCTGACGTGGTCAGGCGAACTTGGGCGCTGGTTTGAGAAAGCGCGGCATGAAGGCATTCGCGTACTGGGTCCGGCAGCGGCTCCGATCACGCGCCTGAAGCGCGATTATCGGTATCACTTTATTTTGAAATCGCCGAGCCGCGAGAAGATGAACGCCTTATTGCGCGCAATGCTCGTGGAAGTTGCGGCGCACAAAATTCCGCGAACACAGGTGATCGTGGACGTCGATGCAATTTGGCTGATGTAGGAACGCGGTTCGTTGCTAGTCGCTGGTCGTTTGCGGATCGCCAAGATGCTGAGGTCCGTTCCCTCACAAAAAATCATTTGTGATGTAACAGATGGCGAACCCCGCCGCGAATATCGCGCAACGTGTCGCGACTCCCATCTCGAATATCTGGCCACACATCCCGTCCTGAGCTATGCGTGAAAGGTGCGGGGGTGAAACTTAGTACCAGTATCAGTGCAGCGCAGAGCGCGAGAGCGCGACGCTTTCCGGTTACGGCGGGATAGCGCGGTACTCGCGGATGTCTGCCCGTCAATGCTAGCAGTACAGCCCAGAGAAACCAGCCCGTCCAAAGATATTTGCCGAAGGGCAAGAGAGCGAATACCGTGAGCAGTGAGATCCAGCGATGCAGTCGAGGCGACATGGAAAATACGATGTGGCCGCCGTCGAGTTGACCTCCTGGCAACAGGTTGAGCGCGGTGGCAAACATTCCTACCCACGCCGCCGCAGCGATCGGATGCAGCATGAGTGCCGAGGGCGATCCTATATTCAACAGACGCGTCGCGACGTAGAACACGAGCGGGAAGCCTAGTTGAATTTCTGAAGCTGCAGGATGAGCAATCGGATGCGAAAGCGAAAGTCCATATAGCAACGCGATACAGGCTGGGATGAATCCCGCAATGGGCCCGGCGATCCCAATGTCGAAAAGAGCTGCGCGCGAAGGAATTGGACTCTTGATTCGTATGAAGGCTCCCAGCGTGCCGATAAGGCTGGGGAACGGCACAAAGAATGGCGGCGTCGCGTAAACGCGGTAATGGCGAGCATAAAGGTAGTGTCCCATCTCGTGTGCGAAAAGAATGAACATCAGCGTCAACGAAAATGGCAAGCCCATCAGCAGGTTTGCAGGATGTTGGATGATCCAGCTGATAGGAAATAACGAGAGCGTATCGTCATTCAACGAAAAAACCGGAAGATGGCGCAGGAAATTGACCTGCATGCGAGCCCCGACGACCAAGGTGCTGAACATTGTCAGCACAAAAAACAGCACGTACAGCCACCAGCGCTGCCGTGGTCGCGGGAGAACCCAGACACTCGGCTGAGACTGCTGTTGCTGCCATTCAAGTGTGGTCGGAGAAGTGTAGGTCGGTTCGGACATGCGGCATGAGGCCTGCCTTGATATTACCTGTAAAGAGTCGCGAAGGTCAGAGGGCAGAGGTTAGATTCCAAAGGTGAAGAGCACATTGCAGTGGCCCCTGCAACCTGACCTCTGCCCTCTGCAATTGCATTAATCAATCGACTGCAGTTCTTTGCCAGGTTTGAAGCGCACGGCTTTGCCCGGAGGAATGGAAACCTCGGCTCCCGTTCGCGGGTTCCGTCCGATGCCCGTCTTGCGCGGACGCACATTAAACACGCCAAAACCGCGCAACTCGATACGATCGCCGGTGGAGAGCGCTTTCTTCATGCTCTCAAAAACCGTCTCGACGGCGAGCTCCGCCTTGGTCTTGGTGATCCCGGTGCGGTTGACCACTTCGTTGATGATGTCCAGCTTAATCACGCGCCGTCTCCCGTTCTCCCAGGATTTGCATGCCTCAAGTTATTGATGCTAAGGGGGATAGAGCGGATTGTCAACCCTGCCTGTTGTCTCGTAAGATGACAGCACCAGCCAGACAGATTTGTAATCGATGATTTGTAATTTGTGATTGAAAGCCCTGCCTCCCACTTTCAGTCCCAATGCAAGGTCGCCAATTACAAATTAACAATCACAAATTCAAAAGGGGTTTCATGAGCATCAAGAGTGATCGCTGGATCCGGCGCATGGCGCAAGAGCACGACATGATTAATCCGTACTCGGAGAAGCAGGTGAGTGCAGGAGTGATTTCCTATGGCGTGTCGAGCTACGGATACGACTTGCGCGTGGCTGATGAGTTCAAGATTTTTACGAACGTCAACAGCACCATCGTCGATCCAAAACATTTCGACGAGCGCTCATTCGTAACCGTCAACGCCGATGTCGCCATTGTGCCGCCGAATTCGTTTGCGCTGGCTCGGTCGGTCGAATACTTCAAGATTCCGCGCGACGTGCTGACCATTTGCGTGGGCAAGTCGACCTACGCGCGCTGCGGCATCATCGTCAACGTGACTCCTTTCGAGCCAGAGTGGGAAGGCTTCGTAACGCTCGAGATCTCAAACACGACTCCGTTACCGGCGAAGATCTACGCCAACGAGGGCCTGTGCCAGATCCTCTTCTTCCAGTCGGACGAAGTCTGCGAGACCAGTTACAAGGATCGCAAGGGAAAATACCAGTCGCAGAAGGGGATCGTGCTGCCGAAGCTGTGAAGGAAATAATGGTGCAGCGTCGGACGGCCGTCCCTATCATCGCGCTTCTACTCTTCGTCGGCACTCTGGTGCTCTACTATCCCGCGCTGCATAACGGATTCGTCAACTACGACGATACCGACTATGTAACCTCGAATTTCCATGTTCAACAAGGCCTGACTAAGCAAAGCGTGGCGTGGGCTTTCACTTCGACGGCGGAAGCCAATTGGCATCCGCTGACGTGGCTTTCGCACATGCTCGACGTGCGGCTGTTCGGGCTGCGCCCGGCGGGACATCACGCCCAGAGCATCTTCTGGCACGCCGTCAACGTGGTGCTGCTGTTTCTGCTGCTTGCGAGGGCGACCGGATTCATCGGCCGCAGCGCCATTGTGGCCGCGCTGTTTGCCGTCCATCCGCTGAACGTGGAGTCTGTGGCTTGGGTCGCGGAGCGCAAGAGTGTTCTCTGCACTTTCTTTTTGCTTTTAGCCTTCGCCGCCTATGGCTGGTATGTGAAGAAACCGCGAGTCACCCGCTATCTGCTAGTTGCGCTGCTCTTCGCGTTTGCGCTGATGGCGAAGCCTATGGCGATTACGCTCCCTTTCCTGCTGCCGCTGATCGATTTCTGGCCGCTGCAACGTTTTCCGCAGACGCCGCTTTCCGCACTCGTACTCGAAAAACTTCCCCTACTCGCACTGTCCGCGGCCAGCGCCGCAATTACGGTTTACGCACAGCGTGCCGGAGGCGCACTCGGCTCGACCAAACTTCTGCCTCTGGCGATGCGGGTCAAGAACGCTATTTACTCCTATTTCGTTTATTTAGATAAGGCAGTATGGCCGTCGCGCCTCGCCGTTTTTTATCCCCATCCTGAAGGCTCGCTCGCACTCTGGAAAGTGCTGGCGACAGCCGTGATCCTCATCACGATCACCGTCGTTTGCTGGCATTACCGCGCACGCCGTTATCTGCCGGTGGGCTGGCTGTGGTTTCTGGTCGCGCTGGCGCCGGTGATCGGCGTCGTACAGGTCGGCCGCCAGGCGTGGGCGGACCGCTACGCATATATTCCGCTTTGGGGATTGTTTGTAATTATCGTCTGGCTGCTTTCTGAGGCTGCGCTGAGGATCTCGCTGGGGCGCGCAGCGCAGATGGCCATTGCATTGGCCGTGCTCGCGGGTTACGCGCTAACGGCGCATAGCCAGATTACATACTGGCGTGACAGTTACAGCCTGTTTGCCCACGCTATTCAAGTAACGGGTCCGAATCCGATCGCCGAGGGCAATCTCGGATCGGCCCTGATCGAAATGCGCCGCCCGGACCTGGCCGCCCCGCACCTGGAGCGCGCCATCCATCTGGTGCCTACATTCCCGACCGCTCACTATAACCTCGGAACCCTGTTCCATCGGCAGAATGACCTCGGCCGGGCGGAGCAGGAATACCAACTGGCGCTGAAGTACGCAAGCAACGAGCGCGAAGCCGCGCAAACGCACAACAATCTGGGCGTGCTATTCAATCAACTGGGGCGGCATGATGATGCGAAAGCGGAGTTCACGAAAGCGCTTGCGCTGAACCCCTATGAGCAGAACAGTCGAATCGGACGGGGCCTAATCGAACATGAAGAAGGCAAACTAGACGCCGCCTTGCAGGATTTTGAGCAGGCAGCGCAGGTTGCGCCCTCGCCGCTGGCAGTTTACTGGGAAGGCCGAGTTCTGGAGGAAGAAGGACAACGGGCCGCCTCGGCGGAGGCGTATCGAAACGCGCTGAAACTCGCGCCCAACTTCGGCGATGCGCGGGCGCGATTGGACAACCTTGAAAAGGCAGGAAAATGAGTTTCCAGATTTACGTGAGGAGCAGGATCTACGCGCGGAGAGTCTGCTGACGCTTTACTTCCGCCCGTTCTCGCCCTCTTTGAACATGTACTTGATGGCGGGCTTGTAGATCATTAGATTTGCGGCACCGCTCCGGTTTAGCTTGATGCAGTTCTTGTCATACCACTCGATATACCCGCGGACTTCCTCGCCGTCGCGCAACACGACGACCATCGGGGTTTTTGACTGCATCTGCTTCTGATAATAAAAATTCTCGGCGTTGGTCTGCTCGGTGGGCGGAGTCTTTTTGCTGGGGGCGGAGGAGCGGTCGCGGTCTCTATCTCGTTCTCTTCGTTCGGCGGGTTGATGGTTGGGCCCGTGGCTATTGTGGGGATGGTCCGCGCTAGTACGGTTGAGCGTCGGACGGATAAGCTTGCGATTCGCGAAGCTTTCTTGTTCCGCGGTTGGGTCAGCTGATATGGAATCTAGTGCATCTTTCAAATCGCACCACCTGCGCGCCGCGCGGGCAGAATCTACCACAACACTTGAGCCTGAGACTAGTGGGTCCAGAGGTGTGAACTGAGGCTTACGGTATCACAGCAGGCAGGGGATGACAATATTTTGTGCAGTGTCTTTTGTGCAAGTAGCCAACCGGTGTGCAACGGGCGAATCCTGCCTAGGAAACCCGTTCCACTGCAGTGGCAAAGGCATCGAGAGAGAGCGAACGCAGCAGGTTGCGGCGCAGCCCGCGTTCGACTTCACCGAGGCCATTGGCCGCACGTTGCACCCAGTCGAAGTCGGACGCTTCCGCCATCTTCTTGAGTTCGCCAAGAATGTCCGTATTACGGACCAGTTGCGGCGCGCCCGATTGCAGGAACAACAGGTCTTCGAGCAGCGAATAGAGCGTGCGAAGCAGATTGTCGATTTTCTCGCGCCCTTCGGCGCCGGCTCTGTAAGTTTCGGTGGCTTTGAATAAGTCGGTGTGATCGCCCCCGCCAATGGCTGATTTCAGCAGGACGAGCGCGTGGCTTCGCGAGGCAACATAACTTTCGATGTCGAAAGTTAAAGCGCGTCCGATTGCGCCCTCACTGAGACGTGCTACCAGTGCGCGCTGCCGCGCATTCCAATCCGGCCGAAGCGAGGTGAGACGACTCTCGATCTCCGAGAAAGCAAGGGCGCCCAGGCTAAAAGTCATCGAGCGCGAGCGAATTGTGGGCAACAATTCTCCGGCGTTTTCGGTGAGCAGGAAAATGGTCGCAAACTCCGGTGGCTCTTCAAGAACTTTAAGCAGCGAGTTGGCCGCCTCTTTCATGAAGGCGGAACTGGTGAAGATATACACCCGTTCGCGAGCTTCCCCGGGCCGGTAGTAGATAGTGTCAATGACGTGGCGAACCTGATCCACTTTTATCATCAATTGCGGCGGATCAGGCGGGATAATGAGCACGTCGGGATGAGTCTGGACAAAAAGGCGAGTTTCTTTCTTATCCGTGTCGCGCAGATTTTCGCGAGCCTCAACCGCTTCCGCAAAGCGGGAGTCCAAGTCTGCGGATTGCGCGATGCGGGTGCAGTTCGAACAGTGCCCGCAGAAGTCGGGCAGGCCGTCGGTTATGGGCTGCTCCAGGCAATTCATGGTGCGGGCGAGCATGAGAGCGAGCGTGTATTTGCCTGAGCCGTGCGAGCCGGAAAGAATGACCGCGTGAGGCATACGGTTATGCGCCAGCATCTCGCGCAGTCGATGGATGGTCTCCGGATTGCCGGCAAAATCGGTAAAGGGCATAGAGGACGCTGGCGGTTATTCGCTGTTCGCTCTTAGCGCGCGAATCGCGAAGGACGAATGGCGGGTTGCACTACAATCTCAGCTTCTTTCGCATTAACTCCATGATAACCGCATGGGTTTCGCCGGGCGTTCCGCGGGCATCCACGATGTGCACTCGCTGCGGCTCGCGATGGGCAATCGCCAGATAGGCATGGCGAACTCGTCCAAAAAAAGCGCGGTTCTCCTGCTCGAAACGGTTCTCGTCGCGTTCTTTTTCTGAACGCCCTGCTTTGCGTTTAAGATTGCGGCGGCGGGCGCGCTCCACGCTGAATGCTACGTCATTGTCGAGCAGAATCGTCAGATCCGGCTGCAGGTTGCCGCAAAGAGTCTCGTGCAACTGCAGCACCGGCTTCGTGCCTAGCTTGCGCCCTCCACCCTGGTAGGCTTCTGTAGAATCTGTGAAGCGATCGCAGAGCACGATCCGTCCCTCGGCCAGCGCGGGCAAAATAATTTCGTGAACGTGCTGTGCGCGGGAAGCGAACATGAGCGCCATCTCTGTAAACGGAGAAAGTCCCGAAGTAGCGGAGTGCAGCAGCACTTCGCGAATCCTTTCGCCCGCAGCGGTGCCACCCGGTTCGCGAGTGACTGTAACGAAGTGTCCGTGATGACGGAGGGAACGCGCCAACTTTTCCAGTTGCGTACTCTTGCCGCTGCCATCGAGGCCTTCGAAAGTGATAAATTTTCCGCGCGCCGCCACGTTGCAAATGATAGCAGGCTGTCGCGCCTTCCCAGCTAGAAGCAACCCGAACCCTTCGTTGCTGCCGACCTCGAGCACCCCTGCTAAGCTGATTTCTGCGTGAATCAACCCCGCGACAAGCAGGTCTATGACGTCATCATTCTCGGAGCCGGAGCTGCCGGACTGATGTGCGCCATCGAAGCGGGCAAGCGCCGTCGGCGCGTCCTGGTACTCGAACGCGCCGATCGAATCGGAAAGAAGATTCTGATCTCCGGCGGAGGCCGTTGCAACTTCACCAACCTGCACACGGGCGCGGATAACTTTCTTTCGGCGAATCCGCACTTCGCTAAGTCGGCGCTGGCCCGTTATACTGCGGCCGACTTCATCCGGCTTGTTGCAAAACATGGCATCGCCTATCACGAGAAAAAACTCGGTCAATTATTTTGTAATCGCGCGGCCAGTGAAATCACGACGATGCTGGAGCAGGAATGCCGCGACGCTGGAGTCGAGATCCACTGCAACGAGAAAATAAAAGAGGTTCAGAAAGATGGGCAATTCACCGTGCTCACGGGAGGCGCAATTTTCGCCGCGCCGCGCCTGGTCGTCGCCGCTGGAGGATTGTCGATCGCGAAGATCGGCGCCACTTCCTTTGGCTACGACCTCGCGCGGCAATTTGGCTTGGAGATCGTGCCGCCGCGCCCCGCGCTGGTTCCTCTCGTCTTCATCGATAGCGACCGCAAACGGTGGTGCGACTTAGCGGGAGTCTCCATCGACGTGATTGCTTCTACACGCGGCGCGACACGCAATAAGAATCACAGTACGCAGGCGGCTTTCCGCGAGAATATGCTTTTCACCCATCGTGGCATCAGCGGGCCCGCCATTCTTCAAATCTCTTCTTATTGGGATGGCAAAGAGCCAATCCATCTCGATCTTGCACCCGACCGCGATCTCACCGCCGAGTTAAACGTGCGTGGCAATCGCGATCAGCCGAGTTGGAAAACACTGCTGAGAGAAGTTTTGCCGCGTCGCTTCGCCGATCGCTGGCTTGAAGTCTATCCTTTGACTGGCAATTCAAATCGAGCCATCGCCGAGGCCGAGCGGCAATTGCATCACTGGGAAGTGAACCCGAAAGAGGCCGAGGGTTACGGA
Organism: uncultured Acidobacteriaceae bacterium; assembly: GCA_963822025.1. GTDB lineage: Bacteria > Acidobacteriota > Terriglobia > Terriglobales > Acidobacteriaceae > Acidiflorens. Next base: position 1,692,233 of record CAWGFW010000008.1, read on the forward strand.
AAAGCCGAAGTCACCGCTGGCGGCGTGGATACCAATGAACTTTCGGCCCAGACCATGGAAGCTCGGAAAGTGCCCAGTCTTTTTTTCATCGGGGAAGTGGTCGATGTTACCGGCCAACTGGGAGGCTTCAATTTTCAGTGGGCTTGGGCGTCTGGATTTTGCGCAGGTCAGGTCGTCTGAAGCGCTGCTTATGATGGAGAAACGAGCTACCTCTCTCTAAATCTCTGCGCCTTCCTGCATAAATGGCATACGAGAGAGGATGTCCGCAGCTTGTTCCAATAGTTTCAGGTCTTCGTTCGTGAAGTCCGCACCGGCGACCGAAGTATCGAGGCCCTTACGCGAAACCTGCGCCACTCCAATCACGTTTCCTCCCGCGGGCGCTACCGGAACCGACATGATTTTCTGAATCGGCATCTGTTCTTGGCTTCGATCTTCTTCCTGTGCCGCGGCACCAAGTTTGACCGATTCGAATAGGCTCACATGTTTTACGCGCATGAAAGAATTCGAAATAAAAGATGTGCGAGTCGCTGCCGTCCGGGCGGCCACTGCCGATCCAGTCAGCGGCAGCACGCCGGCGGAACGGAGTTCGGGCGGAAAGATAAACCGAAGAGTGCCCTTGTCCAATCGGAGCAACGCCACTTCGTTGCGGCGCACGCGCAAGATCTGGGCGAGCTTGAGGCTAACTCGGTCTGAGCTCGGCGATTCGGAGATCATTTTCTCCAAATCACCGAGGCTCGCTTTGGCGACAGCGACTCCGCTTCCTTGACTGCCGGTTGATGACATAGATTTAGCCTTCGGATTCTCCTCCATGTTGCGGGCAAGAGTAATTTTCGACAAGTTACTTGAGTACTTGGCCGTGTTTCTTGAATTTCCAGTGAAGCATGATTGAATGGTGTCTTCGATTGTTCAGATTCATTAATTTCCGGTGACTTCCGGCACAATTCCACAGCCGTTCGCGTTATATTTAAATACACAATCGTCGCAAGTCTTGGGACCAGTGGGGAAATGTGTATGTCGCTGATTTTCCACCCGAGAGAGTTCCTGAATTTAGGTATCTGTAAGGAGTAATGTATGCCTCGAAAAACAAATGGAAACACTACCACTCGCAGCAAGAAGACCACAATCACCGTTCCGCTTGTCGATGTGCAGGTTGCACACGAAATAGGCAAAGAAGTTCCGAAGAATGGTAAGCCTGCCAATTTAGCCCCCGCTAATCTGGAAGACCAGATTCGTCGTCGCGCCTACGAACTTTACCTGCAGCGCGGGGCGACTTCTGGCCATGAGAGCGGTAATGAGAGTCAGGATTGGCTGATGGCGGAGCGAGAGATTCGATCGCGCCTGGGCGGTCAGAACCAGGCGCTGGGCGCGGCTGCGGGCCAAGTCCGACAATAGATTTCAGCACCGGCCCCTCTCGGGCGGTCGCGATGTGAGGTCTGCTTTCACCAAGGGGTGGAATGCCCAGGGATTTACTGCTGTACGGTCTGAACCAGCGCAGGCCTTACCTGTTCATGCTGAATTTCGGAGGCGTCCCACGCGCCTCCGAGCGCCTTCACCAGATAAACAGAAGTGGTCATCCGCTGGCCCAGTAACTGTGTGGCTAGGCGTTCGTTGCTGAGCAGAGTGGATTGCGCGGTAATCACATCGAGATAAGTCGTAACTCCGCCAACGTAACGGTCGTTGGCGAGCTGGAGTGCGCGTCGCGAATCGGCGACCGCTGCCTGCTGTGTCTTTGCGGCTTGATCAAGAAACGCCAGGCCCGAGAGCCCATCCTCAACCTGTTGAAACGCCTCCAGCACCGATTCGCGATAGTTGGCGACCGATTCGTCATACGCAGCGCGAGTCGATGCCAGGTTGGCGCGATTGCGACCGCCGTTGAAAATCGGCTGCAACACATCTCCCCCGAGCGCCCACAATGCGCTCGGACCGCTCAACAGGTTGCCAATATCGCGACTTTGCCATCCTCCTTGGCCTGACAACGTGATATGGGGATAGAACGCAGTCATCGCGACGCCGACCTGCGCATTCTCGAAAGCCATCTGGCGCTCACCCGTAGCAATGTCAGGCCGGCGCTCCAGAATCTCCGAAGGAACTCCAGTGGGAATCGCGGGTGGCACCGCCTCTAACGGTTCGACCGGCAGGCTGAAAACCGACGCGGCTTTGCCCGTCAGCACCGCGATGGCATGCTCATACTGCGCGCGTTGCTGCAAAACGAGTTGAAGCTGCGTCGCGGTCGAATCGAGAATCGCCGCCTGCTGCGCCACCTCCAGCCCGTTCGCAACCCCGCCTTCATGGCGATGATTAACCAGGTCCATTCCTTTTTGCTGGATTTCAACCGATTCCTTCACCACTCCCGCTTCCCGATCAAGTTCGCGCAGATTGAAATAGTCAGCGGCGAGCTCGGCAGTCAACACCAGGCGAACATTTTCCAGGTCAGCCGCGCTCCCCTGCAGCGATGCATTGGCGGCTTCAAGAGTGCGGCGCACGCGCCCAAATAAATCAGGCTCGTAGCTCACGTTAAAAGGAATGGTAAAGTTATTCTGTGTGAAGGGCGGCAATTCACCACTCGAAAAGGGACGGTTGGCGGCTATTTCCTGGCGTTGTCCGCTCGGATCGGTGCTGACCACAGGGAAATAGGCCGACGATGCGATCCGCGCCTGGGCCCGCGCCTGCGCCAGACGATCCTGCGCAGCCGACAGTGACTGGTTTGCTTGGAGAACATTCTGCTCCAACCCGTCGAGCTGCGGATCATGAAATATTTGCCACCACGCACCCTTGGGAATTGCATCCTTAGGGGCGGCCGCCTGCCAAGGCCCTTCGCCCTTCCAAGTGTCAGGAACCTGCGCGCTTGGACGTTTATATCTTGGACCTACAGTACAGCCCAGAGTACCGGCCAAGCTACAGGCCATGAGAAGTGCGGCCGCGAGCCAAACACTCTTCAACTTGACATTTATGGCCGTAGGTAAATGCGTCACGAGCGGGAATCTCCTCCCCCCGACTTCGCGATGTGGACTTGCTGGCCATCCTCCAGTGAGTCGGACGGATTAATGATGATCTGATCGCTGGTGTCGATACCGCCGAGAATTTCAAGCGTTACGCCGAAGTCGCGACCAATGTTGATCGACCGCAGGTGAACTTTGCCATCCTTGTCGACGACCGCAACCTGCGCTCCCTGGGCGCGGAACAGCATGGCATTCACGGGAATCGTAATTCTCGGAACCGATGTTCCGGTCGCAAAATGCACTTGGCCGAATGAACCCGAAAGCAGTTTGCCGTCTTTGTTAGGAACATCGACTTCGGTATTCAGCGTGCGCGTCGCGGGATCAATGGCATCGGCGGTGCGGACCACTGTCCCCACAAACTTCTGGCCGGGAAACTCTTGCAGCGTGACGTTGGCTTTCATCCCCACTTTTATGTTCGGCGCATACGCCTGTGGAACGCTGACGTAAACGCGCAGTGGATCGACGCGCGCTATATCGAATAACTCTTTACCGGCGGCTTGCGCTCCAGAATTGATGAGCGCGCCGGGATCGACGTTACGCTTCGTGAGCACACCGGAGAATGGCGCATACACGTTCTTGAAAGATTCGAGCTCTTCGAGGCGCCGTACATTCGCATCCGCGGCCGCCATGTTGGCGAGCGCCTGCTGATAACCGCTCGCTTGCTGGTCGGCTTCCTGCTGCGACACCGAGTCAGTCTTCCGCAGATTGGCCCAGCGGTCGGCGGAGATTTTTGCCAATCCTAACGCTGCCTTGATCTGCTCGCGACTGGCGCGGGCCTGGGAGAGTTCCTGATCGACTTCGGGCGTATCGATTGCCGCCAGCAATTCGCCCTTCTCAACTTTGCTGCCGATGTCTTTGTACCAGCGTAAGAGATATCCGTTAGTGCGCGCAAAAATGGGAGACTCTATAAAGGCTTGTAAATTGCCAGGAAGTATAAGCTCGTCGTTGCCGGGTTCGGATTGCGGTTGCACGACGGCGACCGTCGGAATCGCGACGGCGTCCGTTTCTTTGGCCAGCGCGTCGGACTCGCTCTTACGATTGAGAAATGTCACTACGCCCGCCGTGATCAGGACGAGCAGAACGGCGCCCACCAGAGTCTTTGCCCTCCCAGCCGGGGCCGATCCCGCCGCCCCCGGCTGGTAGTGGTCGGTATGAGCTGGAGGTGGGGAGGCGGGCCGCGTCTCGTCGCGCTCGGTGGTTCCGGGTGACAATTGCACTGGCATAACGTCGATCTCCAACTTCTTAGGTACTCTGTTCTGCCAACCGCTTTTCGCGGCGGCCATGAATGATGGTAAATACACTGGGCACAAAAAATAACGTCGCCACAGTCGCAAAGAGCAGGCCGCCAATCACAGCCCGGCCTAACGGAGCGTTTTGCTCGCCGCCTTCGCCGAAGCCCAATGCCATCGGCATCATGCCGATGATCATGGCCAGCGCGGTCATAATGACGGGACGCATGCGGGTGTAGCCGGCTTCGAGCGCCGCTTGCAATGCAGGCGCTCCCGCATTCATGCGATCGCGAGAAAATGACACCAGCAGAATCGAATTCGCGGTCGCGACTCCCATGCACATGACCGCGCCCGTCAGTGAAGGAACACTGAGCGTGGTGCGCGTTATCAGCAGGAACCAGCAGATGCCCGCCAGCGCTCCTGGCAACGCGGTGATGATAATGAAGGGATCAAGCCACGATTGGAAGTTGACCACGATCAAGAGATAGACGAGCACGATCGCACCGAGTAAGCCAAACCCCAGCCCAAAGAATGAAGACTTCATCGTCACTACCTGTCCGCGAACCACGATTTGTGATCCGCGAGGCAGGTGGTCCTGAAATGGCTTGAGAGCCTTCATAATGTCCGAAGCAACGCCACCTAAATCGCGCCCTTGCGTGCTGGCATATACATCGATAACTGGCTGCACATTGTAATGATTGACTACCGCCGGACGCGCGACTGGCTTTAGTTGGACGAGGTTGCCCAGGACCTGCGGCGGCTCGCTCCCATTCGTCACTGACGTGTCCATCAAATCCTGCAAGGAAGTTTCTCGATACTGTGGTGCCTGGATCGCGATCGGATAGGTCACGCCGTTGCTTCGGTTCAGCCAGAAATTGGGCGCGGTTTGAAAACTGCCGCTCAAACTGATAAGCACGCTTTGCGCGACATTGTTGGCGGTCAGTCCTACCTGGTTGATGCGGGTGCGGTCCATATCCAGATATAGGGTAGGCAGGCTCATCATCTGCTGCACGTGCACATCCGCGGTCCCTGGAATCAGGCGCAACCGGTTCGCAATCCTCTGGCCAATTTCGTAGTTCGTGGCCACGTTGGCGCCGACAATCTGAATATCGACGGGCGCGGGCAAACCAAAATTCAAAATCTGCGACACGATATCGGCGGGCTGGAAAAAGAACTCCACGCCCGGAAAGCGCGCCGGGAGCTCACGGCGCAGCCGGCGCACGTACTGCGCCGTGGGATGGTGGTGCTCCGGATTCAGCGCAATCAGAATTTCCGCATCGTTCGTCCCAATCACGCCCGAACTGCTATACGAGAGATTGATGCTCGAGTAGGGCAGCCCGATATTATCGAGCACGGTCTGCAGCTCTTCTTTCGGAATCTCGCTGCGAAGCACCTGTTCCACCTCATCACAAAGCCGCGCCGTCTCTTCCACGCGCAGTCCGGGCCGGGCGCGAAAGTGCAGCCGGATCAGTCCCGCGTCTACTTGCGGGAAAAAGTCCTGCCCTAGAAAGAAAACCAGACCCAGCGACAAGACGCAGAAGACCGCAAATCCGACCGCGAATAGTCCGCGGTGTTCGAGGGTTGTTTCCAGTAATTGCTGATAGCCGCCCCGTACTCGTTCGAACCAGTGCTCAAATCCCCTCTGTAATTTTGCCAGGAAGTTCGTCGGTTCGAGCGCGCGATGCTCGTGTCCCCGCATGATAAACATCACCATGGTCGGAATCAGCGTTCGCGAAAGCAGATACGACGCGAGCATGGCGAAACACACCGCCTCCGCCATCGGCACGAAAAGAAACTTCGCAACGCCGGTGAGAAAGAACATGGGCACAAACACAATGCAGATGCACAGGGTCGAAACGAAGGCCGGCACCGCCACCTGCTGTGCGCCGTCAAGGATGGCCTGCTTCATCTCCTTGCCCATGGCTAGATTGCGCTCGATATTCTCGATCTCGACAGTGGCATCGTCGACCAGGATGCCAACCGCGAGCGCGAGTCCTCCCAGGGTCATGATGTTGATGGTCTGGCCCAGTGCGCTCAATAGAATCACAGAAACAAAGATGGATAACGGAATCGAGACGGCGATGATAATCGTTGGCCGCCAGTCGCCCAGGAAAAGCAGAATCATGATGGCGGTGAGGCAGGCCGCAGTAAGGCCTTCCCGCAAAACTCCGTTAATGGACGCGCGCACGAAAACCGACTGGTCGAAAAGAGCTTTGATATTCAAGTCGGGCGGCAGGGTCTTTAGCGCGATTGGCAACAATGCCTTGATGGCATTGACCACGGTCAGCGTGGAGGCGCCACCCAACTTGTACATCGACATCAGCACGCCGCGCGTGCCATCCTGCCGCACAATGTTGGTTTGAGGAAGGAACCCATCTCGTACGTGCGCCACGTCGCGCAGATATAGGGTCGATGAGTTGGTGGTCTTCACCGGCAGATCGTTCAGTTCGGCGATGGTTTGCGGATCGCCGTTCATCTCCACGTTGTACTCAGTGGGCCCGATCTTTGTGGTGCCTGCCGGAAGAATCAGATTCTGCGCCGCCACCGCATTGACAATATCGGCGGGCGCCAACCCATAAGTCTGCAATTTAACCGGGTCGAGGTCGACCTGAATTTGGCGGGGCTTCCCGCCATACGGATACGGTGTAGCCGCACCCTGCACAGTGGTTAACTGCGTGCGTAGAAAATTGTTCCCGAGATCGAACAACTGTTGTTCGGGAAGCGTTTTGCTGCTTAACCCAAGTTGCACGATCGGCGTCGTCGATGCGGTATAGGTGATGACCAGCGGTGGGGTCGTTCCCGGCGGCAAGCCGCGCAGCACCGTCTGGCACATCGCCGTCACTTGCGTCATCGCCATCGAAAGATTAACGTTCGGCCGGAAGAAAATTTTGATTACGGCCTTTCCCGGCACCGATAACGATTCCTGATGCTCAATGTCGTTGACCGTAACCGTGAATCCGCGCTCGGAATTGCTCACGATTCGGTCCGCCATCTCGCTCGGCGACATTCCGTCGAAGCTCCACACCACGCTGACCACGGGAATGTTGATGTCCGGGAAAATGTCGACCGGCGTACGCAGTATGGTGACCGGCGTCAGAATGATGATGAGAAGTGCCATCACCACGAACGTATAAGGACGGCGAAGCGCTAATGCGACTATCCACATAGAAATGGCAAAAATAAGACTAGCAACGTGCTATTGCTGAAACGCGGAAAGCGAAAGCCGATACTGCCACTGTCGAAGCCGCAGGCCCCACCCGCGACTTATAAAATTAAGATTCAAAACAGTACGTATCGGATTTAAATTATAATAGACTTCAGCCATGGCTCAAAACCACATTCGGTCCGCCGGGACGCGGAACGGAAGTAATGGACGACACCCCAGCAATGGGACGGCCGAGAAGCGCACTCCCGGACGTCCGCGCAGTGAAGAGTCGCGGCAGTCGATTCTGCGCAGCACTCTCAAACTGCTCAAGCAGGATGGTGGCTTCCCTGAGCTTAGCATCGAGGCTATCGCCGCGGACGCCAACGTTGGCAAAACAACTGTCTACCGTTGGTGGCCGACCAAAGGTGCTTTAGTCGCCGATGCTTTCTCGGTCAGCGCGGAGCAGGAACTCCAGTTCCCGAATACCGGCTCCGTTTATACCGACATGAGATTACAGATGAGGGGACTGATTCGCATCTTCCGTTCACAGCGCGGAAAGGTCGTGGCGGCGTTGCTCGCCGGGGGGCAGTCCGATCCGGAATTGCTTGAGGCCTATCGCGACCGCTTCCTGTGGCCGAGACGCAAACAGGCCTATCAAACTTTGCAGCGTGGCGTTGATCGCGGCGAGTTGCCAGCCGACAGCAATTTCGATCTCATTCTCGACTCGCTCTACGGGCCAATTTTAATGCGCTTCCTGATTCGCCACGTTAAGCTCGAGGAGAGCTTCGCCGACGAAATCTGCGGGCTGGTGCTGAAAGGTCTGGATCACAAGGCAAAAGGTCGAAGTTAAGTTCGCGCCAAGTCATTTACCTGCAGGAACTTACCATTCGACCATTAAATTCTGCCAATCCCTGACCAACCTTGCGCGATTCTGCCGCCGGGGTTAGAATTGAAATGCGACCTAATCAGTCGGAATTGAATGCGACTATATTGGTCGGTATTTGCCGTATGCTGAAACTGACGAAAAAAGCTGACTACGGCCTCATGGCCATGAAGCATCTGGCTGAGCACGCTGACCAGGGCGCGTGTAGCGCGAAGGATGTTGCTGAGGTCTACGGCATCCCGCAAGAGGCGCTGGCCAAGATTTTGCAAAGGCTGGCGAAGGTTGGATTGATTCGGTCGCAGCATGGCATGAACGGCGGCTACACGCTGACGCGTGATCCCAAAACAATTTCTGCCTTCGAAGTGATCAAGGCGATTGACGGGCCATTGTTCATTACGTCGTGCGTTACCGTGCGCGGTGAATGCGGGCAGAGCGATCGTTGCACGATTCGCGAGCCGCTGCGCAAGGTGAATGAAAGCATCGAGCAGGTGTTGAGGAACATCAAAATTTCCCAGATGAAAGAAGAGCCGGAAGTTCTCACTCTCGATAAACATGTCGATAAGACGGAGACGAAGAAGCCGGTGGAGTTAGTAACAATTTCGCAGCACAGCACTCTTTGAGGAGACAGTGATCATGAGCACGGATGTGAAGACGGCGACCCCCACCAGCCAGAACAACGGTCAGCACCCGAATCCCAACGGGATTAAGCTGCCGATCTATATGGATAACCACGCGACCACACCCATGGATCCGCGAGTGCTCGAAGAGATGCTGCCTTACTTCATGGAGAAGTTTGGCAACTCCGCCAGCCGGAACCATCCTTTTGGATGGGTGGCCGAAGAAGCCGTCGAACTCTCGCGCGAAAGAATCGCCAAGCTGATCGGCGCGAGCGCAAAAGAAATCATCTTTACCTCAGGCGCTACCGAGAGCGACAACCTCGCTATCAAAGGTGTCGCCGAGATGTATCGCGAGAAGGGCAACCACATCATCACTGCGGTCACCGAACACAAGGCCGTGCTCGACACCTGCAAGCACCTGGAGAAATACGGCTTTCGCGTGACCTATCTGCCAGTCCAGAAGGACGGCTTGGTTGATCTTGATGATCTCAAGCGCGCCATCGACGACAAGACGATTCTTGTGACGATCATGGCGGCCAACAACGAAATCGGAGTCCTGCAGCCAATCGCTGAAATCGGCAAGCTGTGCCGCGAGCGTGGCGTGGTTTTCCATACCGACGCGGTGCAGGCAATCGGCAAAGTTCCAGTCAACGTCAACAAGATGAACATCGATGTCGCGTCCATCACCGGGCACAAGCTCTACGGGCCGAAAGGTGCGGGCGCGCTTTACGTGCGCCGCAAGAATCCGCGCGTGCAGTTGGTGCCGCTGATCGATGGCGGCGGCCACGAGCGCGGCATGCGGTCGGGTACGCTGAATGTTCCCGGCATCGCCGGCCTCGGCAAGGCGTGCGCCATTGCGCAGGAAGAAATGCCGCAAGAATCCTGCAAGATGGCCGGTTTGCGAAACCGTCTGAAGGACAGCATCATGAGCCGGCTCGACGAGGTCTACGTCAACGGATCGTGGGAGCATCGGCTGCCCGGCAACCTGAATATCAGCTTCGCTTACGTCGAGGGCGAATCGCTCTTGATGGGCATCAACGATATCGCAGTTTCCAGCGGATCGGCATGCACCTCGGCGACGCTTGAACCATCTTATGTATTGAAGGCCCTCGGCACGGGCGACGATCTGGCACATAGCTCGATTCGCTTCGGTATAGGACGATTCAACACCGAGGCCGAAATCGATTATGTTGCCGATCGCGTGGTCGAAACCGTAACCCGTCTGCGCGAACTATCGCCACTCTACGAGATGGCGAAAGAGGGCGTCGACCTGAAGAGTGTGAAGTGGGCAGCAGAAGCGCACTAATGTTTTATGGGGTGGCTTTGAAAGGGTGCGGCTTCAGCCGTGCCATTTCGAGCCAAATAAGTTGGGCTTTAGCCCCTGGGGTCAGGGGTGCAGCCAGATTTCCAAGGAGATTGCAAAATGTCATACAGCGATAAGGTAATCGATCACTACAACAATCCGCGCAACGTCGGCTCCATGGACAAAAAGGATGCCGATGTGGGCACCGGCCTGGTCGGCGCTCCCGAGTGCGGCGACGTGATGAAGCTGCAGATCAAAGTCAATCCGCAGACCAACGTCATCGAAGACGCAAAGTTCAAGACCTTCGGCTGCGGCTCGGCGATTGCCTCCTCGTCCCTCGCCACCGAGTGGGTCAAGGGCAAAACTGTCGAAGAGGCGCTCGCGATCAAGAACACCGAGATCGTCAAGGAATTGGCGCTGCCGCCCGTCAAGATTCACTGCTCCGTGCTCGCCGAAGACGCAATCCGTGCGGCCATCGGCGACTGGAAGAAAAAGCAGGAAGCCGTGCGCCCCGCCGAAGTGCAGGCAGCGCAGTAGAGCCGCTTCGTCCTGTTTCGGAGTTGTCATCCCGAGCGAAGCGAGGGATCTGCATTTTGCCGCAGGACTTTCGTCGCTCGGGACGACAAGCGATGACAAGTAAGGTGAACGTAGGGTCATGGAACAAATAGTCAAAGACGAGGCGCTGAAAGCTCAGCCACCTGCTCCCAAAGCTCCGGCCAAGGGCATCCAGGTGACCGACAATGCGCTCAAGAAGATTCGCTCGGCCATGGTGAAAGAGAACATTTCGCCGGAGCAGGGTGGCCTTCGCCTGGGCGTGCAGGGCGGCGGATGCTCGGGCCTGAGCTATAACATCCGCTTCGATACGCAGCCGCGCGAACGAGACCGCGTGTTTCAGTACGGAGATGTTCGGGTTTTCGTCGATCCGAAGTCGTTTATTTATCTGCACGGGCTGACTCTCGATTACCAGGAAACCCTGATGCAGCAGGGCTTCGTGTTCGTCAATCCGAACTCGACCAAGTCCTGCGGCTGCGGCAGTTCTTTCTCGTAGCGGACATGTGGCGCGGACGCCCGCAAAGCAGTCTGCTCTAACTCAGAGGGTTCAGTGAGGGCGGGCCGCGCGCTCGCCCTAAATTTTGTTATGGCAAATGTGGAATCCAAATCGTCGCTGATTATGCCCGGCCAATCAGCGGTAGCGTCGCCGGCGGAGGCGACTCCCAGTTGCTGGTCGTGCGGCACCATGCGAGCGGTACATTTTTGCAGCGCATGCGGCAAAGTACAACCGCCCAAGCCGGTGGATTACTTCACTTTCTTCGGATTTCCGCCCAAGCTCAATCTCGACACGGCCGTGCTCGAAAAAGAGTTCTACGCGCTGAGTCGCAGGCTACATCCTGACGTGTTCGGGCAAGCCGACGACCGGGAGCGCGCCTGGAGCCTCGAACAAAGTTCGATGCTCAACGACGCGTATCGCACACTGAAAGATCCCATCAAACGCACCGAGTATCTGTTGCGACTCGAAGGCTTCGAACTGGAAGAACAATCGAAGCAGGCGACGGAAAAGGCTCGCGCCACCGGAGAATTAAAAAAACAAGTCGTGCCGCCCGACCTTCTCGAAGAAGTATTCGAACTCAACATGCATCTGGAAGAGCTGCGGATGCAGAAGAAGATAGGCGAGGACGATCCCGCTCTGTTGGAGGAAATTGGCAAAGCCAAGCTTTCGCTCGAAGAAAAGCACGACGCGCTAGTGAACGAACTGAAAACCGAATGGAACAAGTGGGACGAATCTGAAGACGAAGCCACTCGGCGAAAGGCGCTCGACAAAATGCTGGATGTGCTGAATCGCAGAAATTATATACGGAACCTGTTACGGGACGTGAACGAGGCAATGGAAAGCTAGCTCAGAAGGGAGAGGTGGATCGCAGAGGTGAAAACCAAACCCAGACCGCGCATGGTTTTCACTTCTGCAATCTGACCTCTAACCTCTGCAATCTCTCAATGGCAACTGACTACATTGTCGGCATCGATCTCGGCACCACGAACTCGCTCGTGGCTTATATGCAAGGGGATTCGCCCGTCGTCATCCCTGGAGAAGATGGGTTGAATCTGGTGCCCTCGGTAGTGGCTCTCGACGAGAACAACCAGGTCATTGTTGGCAACGCCGCCCGCCGCTACCTGATCGAAACCCCTGAGCGCACCGTCTATTCGATCAAACGTCTAATGGGCCGCGGCCTCGAAGACGTGCAGGACGAGCTCAAACTATTTCCATTCCAGGTAGCCGACGATCTTCACCAGGGTGAAGTTCTCCGCATCAAGATTGGCGACCGAACCTACAATCCGCCGGAAATTTCGGCGCTCATCCTACGCCAACTGAAGCGCAACGCTGAGCGCTTCTTCGGAGCCTCCGTAACCCAGGCCGTCATCACCGTTCCTGCATACTTCAACGACGCGCAGCGCCAGGCCACGAAAGATGCCGGCCGCATCGCCGGCCTGAACGTTTTGCGTCTGGTCAACGAACCGACGGCAGCCTCGCTCGCCTACGGCCTCGACAAAAAGAAAAACGGAATCGTCGCAGTCTACGACCTGGGCGGCGGCACCTTCGATGTTTCGATTCTCAAGTTGCACGACGGAATTTTCGAGGTAAGCGCGACCAACGGCGACACGCATCTCGGCGGGGACGACATTGACAATCTGCTGATCGCCATCGCAGTCGACGACATTCGCGGCGATCTAGGACTCGATCTACGGAAAGATGCACGCCAAAACAGCGAGGCCCTAGCCCGCATCCGCAAGGCCGTCATCGAAGCGAAGATCGCTCTTTCGTCGCAGCCCACAGCAAAGCTCGATCTCGAATTGCCCGACGGGAAAAAGTATCAGCGCGAAATCTCGCGCGAGATGTTCGAGCAGATGATCCAGCCCATCATCGACCGCACCGTCGGCCCCTGCAAGCAGGCGCTCAAAGACGCCGGCCTGAAGCCGGAACAAATCGACGAGGTCGTTCTGGTCGGCGGATCGACGCGCATCCCAAAAGTTCGCCGCCTGGTGCGGGACCTCTTCGGACGCGTCCCGCACACCGATCTGAATCCCGACGAAGTTGTAGCGCTAGGAGCAGCCGTGCAGGCCAACATTCTCGGCGGCGGCTCCGAGATCACGCAAGACATGCTGCTGCTCGACGTGACTCCGCTGTCGCTCGGAATCGAAGTTGCGGGCGGAGTGACCGACAAAATCATCCTGCGCAACTCCACCGTGCCCGCGTCGGCGACGCAGTATTACACGACACAAGTCGATGGCCAGACCAATGTCGCGATTCACGTGTTGCAAGGCGAACGCGAACTGGCCCGCGATTGCCGTTCGCTCGCGCGCTTCGATCTTAAGGGCATTCCGCCGATGGTCGCCGGCATGCCGCGCATCGAAGTGAAATTTCTCATCGATGCCAATGGCATTCTGCGCGTCTCCGCGCGTGAGCAGCGCAGCGGCAAAGAGGCCGAAATCGACGTCAAGCCCACCTACGGCCTCACCGACGAGCAAGTCGAAACCATGCTGCTCGCATCCTATGATTACGCCGAAGAAGATTTCCGCCAGCGCCAGGTAATCGAAGCTCGCCGCGAAGCCGATACGATTTTGACGGCGCTTGCGAAAGGGAAAAGGAATGAAGCTTGGCGCGAACTCTCAGTCGACGAACGCCGCAACGTTGAGGCGCTGGAAAAAGCTCTGGTCGAGGTAAACGACAGTGATGACTATCGCGCCATCCGCGAAGCCATCGACGCGCTAAACCAGGCCACCACGCACTTGGCGGAATTAATGATGAATACCGCCGTCTCGACCGCGCTTAAGGGAAAAGCAATGGACGACGCCGATCTAGAAGAAGGCCCGCAAGCCGGCCATCCGGTGGCGAAAGCAGATTTTGAATGAAACAGATTTCGAATGAAACAGACTTTAAGATTGCGAGACTTCAAGGTGCAAAAAAAAGGATTGTCAGCCTGAGCGAAGCGAAGGACCTATGTATTTTGCTCGCGGCACTGGAATTCCTGGAACCTTGAAACTTTGAAACCTGGGGTTGAATACATGTCAGACGAAAAAACGCACGCGGCCGGAGCCACCACAATCGACGCTCCCCCCGCCGAAACCAACGAAAAAAACGAGAACACCGTTGAGGTCACCTTCCTGCCCGAAGGCAAAACAGTGATCTTCGAACACGGCAAGCTGCCCTACAAAGATCATGGCAAAGAAGAGTCGCTGCTCGATGTCGCCTTGAATTTCGGCGTCCATCTCGATCACGCCTGCGGCGGCAACTGCGCCTGCACCACCTGCCACATCTGGGTAAAAGAAGGCGCCGACCTGATCTCCGAGATGGAAGACGACGAAGCCGACAAACTCGACATGGCCGCCGATCTTCAGTTAAACTCGCGCCTCGGATGCCAGACGGTTATTAAGAAGCCGGGCAAGCTGGTAGTAGAAATCCCAGCCTGGAACCGGAATTACGTTTCGGAAGAGCACTAAGAAGAACACGGGAAGGGCACGACTTTAGTCGTGCCACAAACGAGCGACAAAGAAACGGCTTCACAGTCTGCTCAAGAACGCGCCTCGTTCATGTTTCTGGGGCGCCTTTGGGCGGCGGAGCGGTTGACCCGTCTCCGCACTTGCTTTTGGGTGGCGCAGCGCTTCAGCGCTGCGATGAGAGTGAACTTTGATTGCGGCTTTAGCCGCTGAGGTACGCATGCCAAAAGAACTAACCTGGAGCGACGCCGACGATATCGGAATTCTGCTCTCCGAAACCTATCCGAAACTCGACCCTCTAGCCGTTCGCTTCACCGACCTGCACAAATACGTAACCGCGCTCCCCGACTTCAAAGACGATCCCGCGAAGTCGAACGAAGCCAAGTTAGAAGCGATCCAAATGGCCTGGCACGCCGAGGTTCTCGACCGCACCCAAGGATAGTGCCGGCGTAGCCAATCGTGGAATCTGTCCGCGATTCGGCGTAAAGTTGAGACGTTGAAGAGTGCAGACGCAGAGCTCCGTCATAGGAGAAAACTGTTGTTCGAGCAATTTAAAGAGAACCTCAGCCTCGCGCGGGAAACAACGGGAACCGCACGTGAAGGTTTGAGGTCAGCACAAGCGGCTTGGCGAAAGGCCACTCCGATGAAGCGGGAGATCTGGCTGTTGGTGCCAACCGTAATCGTCGTCAACGCCCTCGCTGAGCATTTCTCAGTACCGTGGTATTACGAGGCCGCGGCTATGCTGGTGATTGTTGTTCTCGGGTCGTGGATGCTGCGGCGCAAGCCCCGGTAGCACAAAAACCTCTCGCTTGTTGTTGCACTCATCTCAGCAATCGGCTCCCTTAGCAGCCTTGTGATGCAGCCCTACCGCGCCCCCACCGTACTCGGAGCCAAATCCTCAATACTAGCCTCGCGCAAAAACTTAGCCGCCTCTTCCGGCGGCGTGGGATTGATGTAGAAGCCCGTCCCCCACTCGAATCCCGCCGTCTTCGTCAACTTGGGCATGAACTCAATGTGCCAGTGGTAATACTCGTTTGTCGGATCCTGCACCGGCGAGGAATGCACCACCAGGTTGTACGGAGGATTGTCGAGCACGCGATCCGCTTTCATCAGTAGCGACTTGAGCGCTTTCGCCAGATTTTCAAACATGTGCGACGACGAATTTTCAAACGCCGACTCATGGCGCTTGGGAAGAATCCATGTCTCAAACGGAAACCGCGGCGCATACGGCGCAACCGTCAAGAAGTCTTCATTCTCGCCCACAACTCGAATGCCGTTGTCGGTTTCCTGCCGGATGATGTCGCAAAAAACGCAGCGCTCTTTATAGATGTAATACTGCTTGGCTCCCTGCAATTCCTCGACTACATAAATCGGCAAAATCGGCAGTGCAATCAGCTGCGAATGCGCGTGCTCCAGCGAGGCTCCGGCGGCTTCACCGTGGTTCTTGAAAAGCAAAATGTATTTGAAGCGGCGATCTTTCTTCAGGTCGAGAATGCGGTCGCGGAAGGCCCACAGCACATCTTCGATTCTTTTCGCTGGAAGCGATGCCAGAGTGGCCGTGTGATCGGGTGTTTCGATAACGACTTCGTGAGCTCCGATGCCATTCATCTTGTCAAACATGCCCTCGGCCTGCTTATTCAAAGTGCCTTCGATGCCGAGCGCCGGGAATTTGTTGGGAACAACGCGAATAGTCCAGCCCGGAGTGTCTTTCTGCGGAGGATTGCTGTTGGTAGTCGGCCGATACGCCAGGATTTCCGGCGGCGTCTTGCTTTCATTGCCGTAACAGAAGGGGCAGAATCCGCCCTTGATCTTCACCCCCTCGCGGACAAAGTCCGTAGGCCGTTTCGCACGATCCGTGGAAATAATCACCCATCGGCCCACGATGGGGTCTTTTCTTAATTCCGGCACGTACTAAATCCTTTCAGCTAAAGCCCCTGAGGCTACGATTTTCCGAACCGACGATTCCCGAATTTTCGATTGTACGATATAGGAAACGCATTTTGAAACAACTCGAATTCGGGCTGGTCGGGTCCGTGCTCATAGTATATGGCGAGCACATCAAACCGCCACGGGCAAGGCGGCATCTGGCGCATGAAGTCGCGGGCCACCAGCACCAGATGCCTTCGTTTCGCCTGATCCACGGCCGCTTCGGCGGGTTTGACGTCGCGGGTGGTGCGCGTTTTCACTTCGATGACGCACAGAATGTCCCCGTCCCAGCCGACGAGATCGATTTCGCCGCGATGGTGCGGCGAGCGGAAGTTGCGGGCAATGATTGTATAACCGCGCCGTCGAAGGTAGAAATACGCCTCCTCCTCGCCACGCCGGCCAGTGCGCAAGTGTGCGGCTGTCTGCTCGGGCGGAAGCGTTTTAGCGGCAAGCCAATCGAGCGCGCGCAATGCGGCTTGCGTCAAGCGTCCGCTAGGCATAGACAACTCCATTATCACCATAGCTTGATCGTGCGTGGCGTTATGTGATGGTCATCACCCTAGCGTCCGGTGCAAATGCCGCCCGACCCGCCGCGAGCACATGCCGAGACGTAAATTCTCAAACCGGTTGTCTTTGCCGCTGTTTCCGACTGTTGAGCAAATCAAGGGCCAATTCCTGATAATCTGCTAACGTTCGGGCTGCTACCCCGTCTATTTCTCTGTACGTGAGGTTTGATCACTTGTAGGGGACAGAGATAGACAATGCCGGCCGATTCCTACGCAGTAGCAATTACGGTTGGCGAGATTTTCCGTCCGAGGCGGACGGAGCATAGCGGCAACCAGAACCCCACGTTGTATGGGAATATGAGGGGCTCTTTGGCGGCGCAAGGCAACCGCATTGACGACACCAGTCTGATCCGGGAGGCGCAGCAGGGAAACCGTGCGGCCTTTGAGGTCTTGGTGCGTCATTACGATCAATCGGTCCTGCGGCTCGCGCTCCACCTCACCGGTTCGGAGTCCGATGCCCAGGACGTCTATCAGGAGGCCTTCCTCAAGGCCTACAAAAATCTAGGCAGTTTCCGTTTCGAGTGTTCCTTCTACACCTGGATCTACCGCATCGTTACTAACCTCTGCCTCGATCACCTGCGAAAACGGAATGTGCGCAAAGAGGATGCGCCGGTCGCGGTGGATGCGTCGGGCGAAGAATACAGCCGGCTGGAGCAGTTTGCCGATGTGCGCGCAGGAGCGAATCCGGAACGCGATTTAATGCGGCGAGAGTTGGGGCGAAAGATCGGCACCGCGCTCTCGACGCTGACGCCGCGCGAGCGCATGGTCTTCGAGTTGAAACATTACCACGGTCTGAAGTTGCGCACGGTGGGCGAGATGCTGAATACGACAGAAGAGACTGCGAAGAATACGTTGTTTCGCGCGACGCAAAAACTGCGCGCCGCGCTGGCGGAGATGCGATGAATTGCCGATTCATGAATTATGAATTGACGAGATTTGGATTACTTCCCGAGAAGGGATTGCAACATGAAATGTGATTGGGTAAGACAGAACATTCTATTCTATGTCTACAACGAGCTCGAGGATGATGCTCGCTACGAAGTCGAGCAGCACCTCGCGCGCTGTCCAGAGTGCGCCATCGAATTAAAGGCGACGCGCAAGTTGCATGCGACGCTTTCACAAATGCCAGTGGAGGAACCGACTCCGAACCTGCTGGCGTCGTCGCGCATGCGCCTACAGGAAGCGCTCGAAACGACTCGCCCCGGCGGGTTGTGGCGGCGGCTGATTCTTGAACCGGCTTTGTGGCTGCGTCAGATTCGTATGTCGCCGGCGCTGGCGGCGGCGATCTTCATCGTGGGATTTGGCGGTGGCATTGGCGCGACCTATAACTTTATTTCGGCACGCAGTGGTAATGAGGTGGTGACCGGGTCGCTTGGATCGGGCAGCACCAATTCCTCCGCTAACCAGCCCATCGAATCGTCGGCGATTGCCGGTATCCGGTCCGTAACACAGGAGCCCGGATCAAATCAGGTCAGTATCAAGTACGACACGGTTTCAACGCAGGAAGCACAAGGCTCACTGAACGATCAGCGCATCCAGCAGTTGCTGTTGTATGCGGCGCGCAACAATTACAACTCGGGCGTGCGCATGGATTCGGTTGACCTGTTAACGCAGGCGCCGGACGATTCGCGCGTGCGCGAAGCGCTGATGTATGCCTTGCAGAACGATAACAATCCGGGCGTGCGTTTGAAGGCGCTGGATGGGCTGAGTGGGTTTGTGCGACAGGATCCGCAAGTGCGGGATGGAGTGTTGCGAGCGCTGATCAGCGACACGAACTCCGGCGTTCGTATGCAGGCCTTGCGACTGGTCGAGCCGATGAAAACGGACAGCAACGTCCGATCGGTATTGGCCCGGCTGGCGCAGACTGATCAGAACGTTTCAATTCGCACGCAGGCGCGCGCCATGTTGGCGCAAATGCCAGAGATGGATTGAGATGCGTCGATCCCTATTCGTCCTTCGCCGTTCACGTTGGCCCGTGATGTTTTGCGAGCAGCGAACAGCGAACAGCGATCAGCGAACGACGGACAGCGTGTAGGTTGTAACGAGGAGGACACTCATTGAAGCAAGCAATCAAACTCGCCAGCATAACGGCAATGCTTACCGCGCTGGCATCTCTGGCTCTCGGCCAGGAAACTCGTGTATACCGCGAAGGCAGCAACTGGGTCCAGGAAATGACCGGAGACCTCGGTTCGGCAAAGAACCTGCGCATGAAGCTGGCCTCAGGTTCGGTGCGTGTTCAGGGTGGATCGCAGTCGGCAATTACATACGTCATTCATCGTAAGGCCTATACCTCTTCCGAACAGCAGGCGCGCCGTGAATTTGAGTCTTACCGGGTCACCGCCATGGTCAAGGGAGACACGGCGTGGATCGTGGCCGAGTCAGGCGGGCGCGATCGCAGGTGCTCCGATGATTTCGTCATCAATGTTCCGCGCAATTTGCAGGGGGCAAAGATCGAGACCGGCGGCGGAAATGTAAATGCCACGGGAATCGCTGGACGTACCGAGCTCGAAAGCGGCGGCGGAAATATTCGCGTCGACGATATCGGCGGGGATGTCGTTGCCGAGACTGGTGGGGGCGGCATTGATATCGGCAGTGTGCAAGGCAATGTGAATCTGGAAACGGGCGGCGGAAACATCAAGGTCGCGTCCGCCAAGGGCGAGATCAAGGCGGAAAGCGGCGGCGGTAGCGTGGTCGTGCTCTCTGGCCTGCAAGGCGCGGTGCTCGAAACCGGCGGTGGCAGCATTCGCGTGGATAAGTGCAGCGGCCACGTGAAGGCTACGACCGGTGGCGGAAGTGTAGATCTCGGTGAGATCGATGGTCCAGCAGAAATCGAAACTGGCGCAGGCAGCATTCGGTTGGCTTCCGCGAAGGGTCGTGTACAGGCCCAGACTGGCGGCGGTAGCATTCAATTGGACGGAGCCACGTCGGTGCAGGCGGAAACCTCGGCCGGTGGCATCATCGTTAAGCTGCTCTCGTCCTCGGGCGTTCACAGCAACTCGACTCTGGAAACTTCCGCTGGCGATATTACCGTCTATCTGGCTAACGATCTGCCAATCTCGATCCGGGCGGAGATCGAAGTCGCCAATGGGCACGGCATCCACAGCGATTTTCCGGATATTCACGTGTCCAGCGAAGGCGGACCGTGGGGACCGAAAACGGTAACTGCCGAAGGTCAACTTAATGGTGGCGGCCCAGTCTTGAAGGTTCGTGCGAATTCTGGAAATATAAATTTTCGTCGCATCAGTCATTAACGGTCGTTGGTCCCTAGTCATTAGTCGTTCGCGAATCGCCGCTCGTCGCTGCCTTTCCCATCGACAACGACTAACGACTAACGACTAACGACGAACGACCAACCACTGCTTCTCACCGGGAGGATTTATGATCCATCGCTTCCTGCTTGTCATATTTCTTGTTGCACTGGTCGCTTCGCCCGCTATGAGTGCGCAGCCCAGGCAACTTGACTTCGACAATACCGGCGAAAACTGGAGCTGGGATTTCAACTCCGAAGAGGGAAGCGGTTCGTCGTTCCTCGGCGTCGACATCGCCAACGTCACCGCGGAACGACTCAGCGAACTGAAGCTCAAAGAGGAACATGGCGCCGAAATCATCATGGTCGACCAGGACGCTCCCGCCGGAAAGGCCGGCCTGCACGAGCATGACGTCATCTTGACCCTTAACGGCACGGCGATCGACAGCGCCGCCCAACTGCGCCGCATGATTAAAGAAACGCCTCCGGGCCGCGTAATCACTCTCGGCATCAGCCGCGACGGTCAGCCCATGACCATCAAGGTGCAGCTTGCGGACCGGCGCAAGTCGATGGCATGGCAGCCAAAGATGCCGGATATGCCCAAAATGCCCGACATGCCCACGATGCCCGACTTTGATTTTCCTATCTCAGTGGTCGTCGTGCACTCCTCGGCGCGCAGCGGCTTGATGGTGGAAAATATTACAAATCAGTTAGGAGATTTTTTTGGCGTCAAGGACGGCAAGGGCGTGCTGGTGCGTTCGGTCGAAAAAGGCAGTCGCGGTGAAAAAGCCGGATTCCATGCGGGCGATGTGGTCGTCAAGGTCAACAATCAACCGGTGCATGATACGTCCGACTTTACCCATGCTCTGCGCTCGACTTCCGGTAACACTGCGGCGGTCACCGTCATGCGAGACAAGCGAGAGCAAAATCTTACTCTCACCCTTCCTGACAAGAGAGATTCCGGCAGCCTGCTCGAAGACACATTGAATATTCCCGAGATATCGGCCGAGAAAGAACAGGCCATCAACCGCGCCGAAGAGGAAATTGCTCGCATCAGTCCAGCAATTGTGGAGAAACTAGAGCAGCGGGGGGAACTCTACCGCGAGGAAGCCGAGAAGCGGCAGCGGGAACGCGAGCAGCAGTGGGAAGAGCGCCAGAAGAAAATGAAGGAACGCCGGGAGAAGTTGCGTCACGAGTTGTCCGGAGAGTGGACCGAAATCTGACGGTTTGCTAAACCCGGCCCGCTCGGATCGTGGTTACGAAGGTCACCTCTTACGGATGGGAAGTCCCGCGCGGTTTCCCCAAAAGAATGACCGGATTCCACAGCGAGACTACCCACTCGTTACCTGTTGCGGCAGCGGGAATCCCGATAATCTGTTGCCGCAATGGCCTTCCGCGCCCTGCTGTTCTCAAAAAGCCCGGAGACGAATGCCGCCATGACGACGGCGTGCGAAAGCACGGGGATCCGCGCTGAAGTCTGTTCTGACATCTTTACCGCCATCGACAAAGCCAAGACCAGACCTTTTTCATGCGTGATCGCGGATTGGGCTGACCAGCCGGAGGCCAGCTTTTTACTGAAGCGCGCCCGCGAGTCCGTGCCAAACCGAGCCACAGTGGCCGTTGTCATAGTCGATCATGAGCCGACGGCGGCAGAGATGCGCGACCACAAGCTCGATTTTCTGATCTATCGCCCTATTTCATCCAGTGAAGCCGACGCAGTGCTGCTGAAGGCCTGCGAGCAGATGCAGCCCTCGAGCGCAGAAGATCCCGCTGAGTCGTCCCGTGATGCCAGCGCCGGCGGCGCCAGCCTGAGCGCGGTTTCCGGCGACTCTGACGCGACGGAGCAGACTCACCAGACCGAGTCCAGCAGTTTTGCGGAAACGCCTGCGTCCGAAGCCGCAACGGATGAAGGCGAAACGACATACTCCGAAGATGAAGCACCTCGACGCCGAGTTCACGCGCCGCAGTTGAATGCAGTCTGCGCTGTTGCCCTTGTCCTGGTGGCGGGCTTTTTTCTCTGGAGATCACGCGGCACCATCGACTATCTCTCACACACGCCCGAGGGAAGAGTTCGTGTCTTGAAGGAATCCATAGCGGCGCTCTTCTATCTCAATCAAACTGGCGCTATTCCCGTCAGCTCGGCTGGCGCCGATGCGCAACAGGATGCGTACTTCAGTCGCAATGCGGCGACGCCCGATGCGCAAGCGCCTAAGCTCGGCGTGGTGGCAACGGAGTCCACCTTGACCGAAACGCGCGCACCTTTGCCCAAGGCCGCCGACTTTCCGCTGCCCGCACCGATTCTGGAACAGCATGAAGCAGCGCCGATTAAAGTGGAAAGAGCCGCCATTCCTCAAAGCATGAGAGATTCCCCGCCCATTGCTCCTCCCGTGGTCGTGACCGTGACTCCGGCGCAAATGATGCCGGTCTCGGCGGCGCAGCCACAACCTGCAGGTCAGCAATTAGTTCAACAATTCAGCGAACCGATCGCATTGACGGAAGAAGCGGCACGGGCTTTGCTCGTGCACGCGGTAGACCCGTTGTATCCCGCAGCTGGGTTAGCACAGAAACTTCATGGCGCCGTCGTCGTTCAAGCAGTAATCGGGCGCGACGGCACCGTAGAGGATGTGAAAATTGTCCGCGGGTATTTTGTGCTGGGGCGTGCGGCCATCGCCGCCGTCAAGCAGTGGCGATTCCAGCCTTATACCATCAACGGTCACGCTGCTTCAACGCAGACCACGTTCACCATCAACTTCAGCTCTCCCGGATAGACTCGCTGCGAAAAGTGCTCCATTCGCTGATGCGATCCTAAGCTCTACTTGTGTTCGTCATGCCCGGGCTGCTCGCCCGTTGGAGGCATAACTCCGCTGGACTTCTTCCAATATTCCTGTACCGCCGGCGGCAGCTTTTCGATGCGCGCCAGGAAGGCGGTCACCTTCCAGATGTCCGGCTCCGTGAGCGCTTTATCCCACGCAGGCATTCCGGTATAGCGGACACCGGTGCGAATCACATAAAAGACATGCCATTCTTCATCGTCTGGGGGATGAAGAATGAGATTCGGCGGCGGCGGATAGAACGATTTCCCCAGAGTCGAGGGCTGGCGGTCGATGCCGCCATGACAGAGCGCGCAATTCATGGTGTAGATCTTCAACCCCTCGATCAGGTTGTCGTCGGTCGGTGGCACAGGATTATTGATACGGGGAGCATGGCGCTCCACCGAATTATCCAGCGCGCTCATGGCGAGATGGCGTTCCATCCGCGGCGGTGGAATATTGGCGCGCGTCGGCATAAAGCCAAGCAGGGCAAGGCCAACACTGCCGATCACGAGAACCACGATGGTGATGACAATCCCCAGAATGAAGTTGCGCATGCCCAATCCTTAAGTTAGAGACTTGAGACCCTGTTCGACCGCTGAGCCCGGGCCGAACTGCGATCCTCGCTCACGATTGTCATTCTACCCTTAAGGGGGCCGCAACCGAGCCGATGCGTCCGCTGAGGTTGTCGCGGACGACGAAACGGACCGAATATTCTCCCGGCGCAAGATCCAGGGCACCGCCATAGGCGACGCCCTTCTGCCGAATCACCGACAACTTCTCCGGGCTCAAATGAACGTCCACTTTCTGGCCCATGGGGTGATCGGCCGCTTTGCCATCGGGCGTCTTCGCCAGCACCACGAAATCCATCACAAGATGGTTGTTATCGGCGTCGTTGATCAGATTGGGATCGGGCGCCAGATGCATTTCGTAGTTCACATGCTTCTTGCCGGGGTCTTTGGCGGGCTCGATCTTATTCCAGCGCGCTACCAGCGTCAGGGACGTGAAATCCAGAGGAGACTGCAACGCCGATGAAATGTCGCCGTTGCGGCTGGTCTCCGGATCGACGGTGGCGTCGGTGACGAAAAAGCCGCTGCGGGCGCGCACCTCCGTGTGATCGCGATTCACTTTTACCGCGAGCCTGCGCCAGCCAGCCTTGGTGTTCGAGTGATCAATATAGTAGCCAAGCATGTAGTACCTGGAAGAATCGCTTACGGCGTCGCGAAATCCCTTTACCAGATCGTTGGAGTTGTAATACGCGCGGCCGCCGGTCATCGCGGCAAAGGTCTGGAAGGTCGACTGCGTGTCCACCTCTCTCGACATCGCCCTGCTCCCGTAGTTTCTCGACGGATTGCGCGGGTTCCCGCCTCCGTTGCGCATGGAGGCGGGCGCAACGGACAGGGTTTGGAGTCCTTTGACGTCGACGGGATAGAGCGAAATTTCCGCATCGTTCAGCAGTTGCCAGGTGTGTTCGTAGAGGGGCAGCACATCGGCCAGAGAGTCCCGGCCGGCGGGCGCAAGATGCATGCTATTGTCGCTTACGTTGAAAGGGAATCCGCCGCTCGCCCAAATCAGCGACTTGCGTCCGGGGAATCCTGCCAGCGCCTGCGCTACCTGCTGCATTGCCTCCAACGTGTAGGTGATGGCTAGGCGCTGCTCGAATGACCGAAAATTCAGTTCCGAGTCTTGCATCATTTTTTGGAGGCTGTTGGCTTCGCTTTGTGTTTGGCTATTTCCTTTCGAACCCTGGTCGCCTTTTGAACCACCTCCGCCGTCCTTGGGCACGCCCGCACCGGGATCGGGGGTGGTGAGTCCCGCGCTCATGGCTTGCGAATCTTCCGGACTATCGACCATCTGGGACGCATCGCCATTCACCTGATGCAGCGCAGCTACCAGAATGCGAGGATCGGTGGTGAAGTCATGGATCACCTGAATACCCCTACGGTTGAGCGTGTAGAGGGCCGTGGGCTCATGCTGGTCCAGCGATTGGGTCAAATACTTGAACAGATCCTGGCGAGCATGCGCCTGAGCCACGAAGGGCGTGTTGATAAGGTCGAGCACGATGAGCGTAACCCGCCGGTTCGAACCTTCGCCTCCCAGGGAGTTCGTAAACTCGTTCAGATCAGCGGGGCGCGACATACGACGCGCGTCGCTGGTGATTTCCTCGAAGGTGGCAATCTTCTGCTCGGCGCCGTTTTCGAGGACGGTGAAGTCTTCCTTCTTCAGTCCGGTGATGTGATTGCCGGACTTGTCGGTCACCAACGTTGGGATAAGCACTAACTCGGCGCGCGCGGTGAATTTGACTTCTGACTTGTTGTCCTTCTCTTTCGGTCTGGCGAAGACAAAGATAGAACAAGTCAGCGCTGCAATCACTGCGAGAGAGGAAAGACTGCGACTGGTCGGCATGCTTCTGCTCCCTTCTGAAGCGGGGAAGGATGCGGGTAACACGCGGCGCGAGCTATCGGAATCGGGAAGCGCCGTTGGCAGCAAAGTATATATCAGGGTCGCAAATGCTGGCGGAACTCGGATTCGCCAAGCCTTAACGAAAGCTCCAACCACGAAGGGCACTAAGTAACACCAAGGTCTCATTTCCTTCGTGCTACTTAGTGTCCTCCGTGGTTAATGATCTCGCGGATTGCACGACAGTTGATTAGTAAGCCCGCAGACGGCGAGCTTCGCGGACAAGATCAGAAACTTTCGGGAGGAAAAATTCCTCCTGTGGCGGAGAAAACGGCACCGGCGTGTCGGGCGCGGCGATCCTGACGATCGGGCCATCGAGATCGTCGAACGCTTCTTCGTTGATGATGGCGGAAATTTCTCCGGCGAGTCCGCCAGTGCGCGAGTGCTCGTGAAGGATGATGACCTTGTTAGTCTTCTTTACCGTAGCGGTGATCGCTTCGCGATCGAGCGGCGCGACTGTACGCAGGTCGACAATTTCGATTTCGATTCCTTCCTTGCTCAAAAGCTCCGCTGCTTCGAGCGCGGTATAGAGCATCGCGGCGTAAGTGATCACGCTGAGATGACGGCCTTCGCGCGCGACTCGCGCCTTGCCGATTGGAACAACGTAATGTTCATCGGGAACTTCGTCTTTGATTCTTCGATAAAGATATTTGTGCTCAAAAAAAATGACTGGGTTTTGGTCGCGGATCGCCGACTTAATCAATCCCTTGGCATCATAAGCCGTTGCCGGGCAGACAACTTTTAATCCGGGCGCGTGCACAAACCACATCTCAGGATTCTGCGAATGAAATGGGCCGCCGTGTACGTTGCCGCCGCTCGGCCCGCGCAACACCAGGGGAGCCGGCGCTCCCCAGCGATAGTGCGCCGAGCCGACCATGTTGACGATCTGATTGAAGGCGCAGCCGATGAAGTCCATAAACTGGAATTCGGCGACGGGACGCAATCCGGTGAGCGACGCGCCAAAGGCTGCGCCAACGATGGCCGACTCAGCGATGGGAGTGTCGATAACGCGCTCGGCACCGAAGCGATCAATGAATCCGTCGGTGACTTTGAAAGCGCCGCCATAGATGCCGATGTCCTCACCTAAGCAGAAGACGCTCGGGTCGCGTTCCATTTCTTCCCAGATTCCCTGGCGGATGGCTTCGAGATAGGTGGTTGGGGGCATGCAGGGAAAGTGTAGCAAGAAAGGCTGTCAGCTATCAGCTGTCCCCTGCCGGAAACTCTCGCGCGGAGAGTGGCGGGAGTGGAGTCCGTTTGTTTGCATTGTTTTGGGAAGATGTCTATTCTGCAGGGACAAATCCAAGACACAAACGAGAGTGTTCTGTGGCATTGAAGAAAGGTGCTTTACTTAAGAGCGCTTTCGAGACGTACACGGTCAAGGAGCGGAAAGGTGGTGGCGGGTCGGGAGTGGTCTATGAAGTCCTCGACTCTGAGGGCTCAGCCTTCGCAATCAAAATCCTCGACCCCGCGAAAACAAGCACAGCGCGGCTAAAGCGATTCAAGAACGAAATAGATTTCTGCTCGAAAAATACCCACGAAAACATCATCCGGGTGCTTGGCAGTGGGGTGACCGAAACCGGCGCGACGTTCTATGTCATGCCGTTGTATTCCTGCACTCTTCGCGAGGTGATGTCAAAGGGTATCAACCCAAGTGATGTATTGCCGATCTTTACACAGATTCTAGACGGCGTTGAGGCTGCACACCTGAAAAGCGTTTGGCATCGAGATTTGAAACCCGAGAACATACTCTACTCCCAGGGAAGTCAAACCTTGGTAGTGGCGGACTTCGGAATTGCACATTTTGAAGAGGAGGACTTGCTGACCGCTGTCGAAACAAGACCCGATGAGCGGCTTGCCAACTTCCTGTACGCTGCGCCTGAGCAAAAGATCCGTGGCAGAAAGGTGGACGGTCGGGCTGACGTTTATGCTCTTGGCCTAATGTTGCACGAAATGTTTACGGGAGATGTGCCGCTCGGCACGGGACATCGGAGAATTGCTGACGTTGCTCAGGACTTCGCATTCCTAGATGCACTTGTCGATTTGATGCGTAGGCAATCTCCTGACGAGAGGCCTGCCTCCGTTGCGGATGTCAAGGGGCTAGTGCAACGCTATAAGTACGAGGCCGTCTCCCTTCAGCGGCTGAGCCAGGTTAACGGAACGGTTATGAAATCGAGCGAGATTGACGAGCCACTGGCGTTTGTGCCCCCGCGACTCGTTAATTTCGAATGGGATCGCGGCCAACTTACGTTGATCATGGACCGGCCGGTTACCGATGAGTGGAAGAAAGCGCTATACCAGATGAGTAGGTACGGTCATGTGATGGGAAAGCCTCCTGGGACATTCGTATTTAACGGCAATCGCGCTGTCGTGATGGCGCAAGAGCACGAAGTTCAGTCAGTAATCGACCACTTCAAGGCGTGGTTGCCCGAGGCTTCGAGAACGTTAAAGAGCTTGCTGGAACAGGCTGCCCGGGAACAAGACGCGAGTAGAAGAGAGCAACTCCGTCGCGAGCGCGAGGCGGAAGAACAGCGCTTGCGGGTGCTTCGCAATATCCGAATTTGATTTGTGTGGCGGGGCGAGAACACATTCACCGCGGCCCCCTGACAGGACCTAAATCGCTTACAATTCCCCTTCCATGACGACCATCGCAGTCCGTTCTTTTGCGAAGATTAATCTGGGGCTCTACATCGGCGCGGCTCGCGCGGATGGATTTCACGAGCTGCGCACGGTGTATCAGACGATTGCGCTGCATGACGTGATCCGGGTTAGCGTCGAGCGAAGCTCTGAACGAGGCGCCGAACGAAAATCTGGGCGCGGCGGTGGGATTGAAATTGTCTGTGCGGATGCGCGGGTTCCGCTGGATTCGTCGAACACTTGCTACCGCATCGCGGAGCGGGTGATGGAGGAGCCGGGCGCGTTGGGACGCGTCCGCATTGAGATTGATAAACGGCTGCCGGTGCAGGGAGGGCTGGGCGCGGCCTCCTCGAACGCTGTGGCGACGATGATCGCGCTCGAGCGGGGGCTAAGAAAGAAATTAGCGGCTCCGGCGCGACTAAAGATTGCAGCGGAGATTGGGTCGGACTTGCCATTGTTTCTGGTTGGCGGAACGGTGCTGGGAGTGGGGCGCGGCGAGGAAGTCTATCCTCTGCCCGATTTGCCTGCGATGGCTTTAGTGATTGTTACGCCTCAGGCGGGGGTCTCTACGCCTCGGGCGTTTGCGGATTGGGATGCGCTCGCAAAGAGCGAGGCCGAGCTTTGCTCGGCTAGGCAGACGGGGGCGTCTGCCCCTACGCGAGCATCGTCGGGCGCTGGCATTTCTGCGGCAGCGCGATTGACTCCACCGCATCCCTCCGATAGACTGTTTGAGGTTGGCTGCGCGTTGTCGGCGTGGCTGAGTGGTTCAGGCAACATTGGTGGTTCACCCAACACCGGTGCTTCCGCAAAAGGTGGGAGCCGGGCCGGAAAATTGCTTTCCGACCTTGTCCGTACCGGGATTGAAAACGACTTCGAGAGAGTCGTCTTTCCTCAATATCCCGAATTGCGTGACATAAAAGGTGAGTTGGAGCGCGCCGGTTCGCGCTACGCTTCGCTCTCCGGGTCAGGGTCAACCCTGTATGGGCTGTTCCGGTCGCCAGCCGAGGCTGTGAAAGCGGCGAGCCGTCTGCGAAAGCGGGGGCTGAAGGCGGTGGCGACCAGTACGTTGACGCGCCAGAAGTATTGGAAAAAGATTCTCGATTGAGTTCGATTGTTGGCAGAGAAAAGACAGTTGTTAAACGACAATTGTTAGACGACAATTAAAGCGCAATCCGCCAGTCAGAGCGATTTACTGGGCCGTCGACTAATGGTAGGTTGAGGCGTTTAGCGGGCGTTTGAGCCCGCTGCCGAAATCCTGAGCGAAGCGAAGGATCTCTCAATCAATACCAGAGGCCGCACGGGCCAGAAAGTTGGGCCGTCGACTAATGGTAGGTCAAGTGCCTTTGGAGCACTTTGTCTAGGTTCGAATCCTAGCGGCCCAGCCAGATCAACCAGTTCTCAGTTGCCAGTTCTCAGTTCTCAGTCGAGACGCTGGAGCCCCAACGCTGAGGACTATATAAGACCGGGAACAATGACCGGGAACTGAGAACTGAACCTATGGCCACAGTTGCAACCACGACTGCTGAAAAAGCGATTGCCGAAAAGACGATCGTCGAAAAGCCAGCGGAAAAAAAGCCGATTGTCGACGAGAAAACGGAACGTAAACCGCAACGTGCGCGGGTCGATGACCGATTCAAGGTCTTCTGCGGAACCGCCAATGAGGCGCTGTGTGAAGAGGTCTGCGCTTTTCTTGGCCTGACGCGCGGCCAGGCTCTGGTCACGCGCTTCAAGGATGGCGAAGCGTACGTGCAGATACAGGAGAACGTGCGCGGGGCCGATGTTTTCGTGATGCAGCCCACCTGCCAGCCGGTGGACATGCATTTGATGGAATTGTTGTTAATGATGGACGCGCTGAAGCGCGCGTCGGCGCGGCGGATCACGGCGGTGATTCCCTACTTTGGCTATGCGCGCCAGGATCGGAAGGATAAGCCGCGGGTGCCGATTTCGTCGAAGCTGGTAGCTGACCTTTTGACGACGGCGGGCGCGGACCGGGCGCTGGTGGTCGATTTGCACGCGCCGCAGTTGCAGGGATTTTTTAATATTCCGGTAGATCATCTGTTTGCTTCGCCGGTGCTGGTGGATCACTTCAAGAAGTTGAATTTGCCGAATTTGACGGTGGTTTCGCCGGATGCGGGTGGTGTGGAACGGGCGCGCTTCTTTGCGAAGAAGGTTGACGCGGCGCTGGCGATTGTCGATAAACGCCGCGTTGAAATGAATGTCGCGGAAGTGATGCACGTGATCGGCGACGTCAAGGGCCGCACTTGTCTGATCATTGACGATCTGATCGACACGGGCGGCACGCTGGTGAAGGTGGCGCAGGCGCTGATCAGTAATGGCGCGACCACGGTTTATGCGTGTTGCTCGCATCCGGTGCTTTCGGGATCGGCAGTCGAATATTTGGTCAACTCTCCGATTGAGGAAGTAGTGGTGACCAACACCATTCCGCTGACCGAAGAGGCGAAGCAGGTGGCGAAGATTAAAGTGCTTTCGATTGCGGGATTGATTGGACGGGCGATTCAGTCGATTCATGAGGAAACATCGGTGAGCAGGTTATTTATTTAGCAGCATCGTTCGCTGTTCGCTTTCCGCCCTGAATTGAAAGGGTTTGCGAACGGTGAAGCACGAACGACGAATAGCGAATTTACCAAGGACGGAAACGGAATTATGGCGACAGCAACGGATATCAGCATTCTGGAAGCGGAGAAGCGCGTACCAGGGACAAAGAACGCCGCTCGGCGCGTGCGCGTCGGCGGAAAGATTCCCGCGGTGGTTTACGGAGCGGGCATAGATGCGGCCTCGGTCGCGGTCGATCCGCGGCAGGTTCTGCGCATACTGAAGTCGGAGAGTGGGCACAACACGATTTTTGATTTGGCACTCGACAGCGATCGCGTGAAGGCGATGATCGTGGACTGGCAGTTTGAGCCGATCAAGGGAAAGCTGCTCCACGTAGACCTGCAACGCATCGCGATGGACAAGAAGTTGACAGTCACAGTGCCAGTTATCCTCAAGGGCGAAGCGGCGGGCGTGAAGACAGAGGGCGGCATTCTCGAGCAGTTGTTGCGTGAGATCGAGATTGAGTGCCTTCCGGCCGACATTCCGAAGAACATCGAAGTCGATATCAGCCATCTGGTGTTCGGCGTAGAGGTGCGCGTAAAGGACCTGCCGCATGATCCGAAGCTGAAGTTCCTGACCGATGAGAACCAGATGATCGCGCACATCACCACGGTGAAGGAAGAAGTGGTGGCGACTCCGGAAGCAGTGGCGGCGGATGCGACCGCGACGCCGGCGGAGCCTGAGGTCATCAAGAAGGGCAAACAGGAAGTCGAGGGTGAGGGCGAGGCCGAGGGCGACGCGAAGGCCAAGACCAAACCCGAGAAGGCTGAGAAGAGCGAGAAGAAGGAAAAGAAATAGCTTTTGGCAGGAGCACGTCGTTCGCAGTTCGCTTTTCGCGTGAGAATGCTCACGGCTTGCGGAATGGCGAATGGCGAACAGCGAAGAGCGAAATTGCGTGAAACTGATCGTCGGTTTGGGCAATCCTGGAATCGAGTACCAGTTCACGCCGCACAATCTCGGATTTTTGACGGTTGATCGGATCGCCAGCAATCTCCGGATCGAAGTCAGGAATCGGCAGTGCCGGGCGCTGACGGCGCGGGCGACGATTGCGGGTGAGCCGGCGGTTCTGGCGAAACCGGAAACCTACATGAACCTGAGTGGGCTTTCGGTCGTGGAATTGGTAGAAGAACATCAGGTCGATGTAACGCGCGACCTGATTGTGATTTACGACGAACTGGACCTGCCGCTGGGTACGATTCGCATTCGGCAGCGAGGCAGTTCGGCGGGGCACAACGGGATGGAGTCGATCCTGGGCGCTCTGGGTACGGACGAATTCTTGCGGATTCGGCTGGGTGTTGCGCCCGATCACAAAGTCGCGGACGGCGCGAAATATTTGTTGACACCGTTTCGCAAGGCGCAGGAAAAAGCGGTGGATGAAGTGATCGACACGGCGGTGCAAGCGGTCGAGGTGACCTTGAAAGAAGGCCCGGCGGCGGCGATGAACCGGTTTAATCGGAAGAACGAACCGGAAGAGTGACTGTATTAAGGATTTGGAGATAACGAATGAATCGTAGCTATGAATTGATGTTTATCGTACGGCCCGACATGGTGGACGAGGAATTAACCAAGCTGATTTCTACGCTGGAGTCGTCGGTGACCTCGGCCAGCGGCACGGCCAAGAGCGAAGTGTGGGGCAAGCGCCGTCTGGCGTACAGGGTCGGTAAGTTCAACGATGGGATCTTCGTGCTGATGCTGATCGAAGCGACCGGTGCCGCAGTGCACGAAGTTGAACGCCGCCTGCGCGTCACGGAGCCAGTGATCAAGTTCCTCACCGTGCGCACCGATGAAGAGCTGAAGCGTCTCGACAAGATCAAGAAGCTGCGCGACTCGAAAAAGAAAGCGAGTGCGCAACCGGCGGCGGCCGCACCGGCTCCAGTAACGCCCGCGACGGCGGAAGCGAGCGCCGAAACGCCGGCTTCGGCGCCGGTTTAATTAGACTGTTTCTTGTATCGCGAATTGGTTCGATGTCGGGAACCGGTTCGATCTTGTGGATTAGTTTGTGGTAGAGGTATCACTACAGCGATACCGCAACTTATCGAAATAAAAAACGTCCCTTTTGGGGCTGTGTGGGGAGCAGGCAATTGGCTCTTCGGCAAGGAATCTTGAGAAAGCAGGAGCACTATGGCAGAAGAAACAAAAGCAGCAGCCGCGCACGGCGACAGCCGTCCCGAGCGTAGTGGTGGTGACCGCCCTGATCGCGGCGGTCCACCGCGCGGTCCGCGTCCAGGCGGAGGTCCTGGTGGACCACGCGAAGGTGGGCGCAAGTTTTTCCGGCGCAAGAAAGTTTGCAAGTTCTGCGTCGAGAAGATCGAAGCGGTCAATTACAAAGATGTGCGGCTGCTGGCGCAGTTCGTCGCGGAGAGCGGAAAGATTACGCCACGCCGCCTGACGGGTGTCTGCACTCCGCATCAACGCCGTCTGTCGCGAGCCATCAAGCAGGCACGGAATATCGCACTGCTGCCGTTCGCGGGACGCGCACAATAAATTCCAGATCCTCGTTGGTCGCTGGTCGTTCGCAGTCTCTGCCATCGACTAACGACTCATAACAACGACTAGGGAGTCATTCATGGAAGTCATCCTGAAAGAAGATGTGCCCAAACTGGGCAACCGCGGCGAGGTGGTGAAAGTCGCCGAAGGATATGGGCGAAATTTTCTGTTGCCCAAGAAGCTGGCGATTCAGGCCACCGAAGCCAACAAGTCGGTCATCGAGCAGATGAAGGCGGCTTCAGTGCGCCGGTCCGCCAAGGAAAAGACGGAAGCCGAGGCGCTGGCCAAGCAGTTTGATGGCCTGGAGGTGAAGTTCGCGCGCAAGTCCAGCGAAACCGATCAACTCTTCGGATCGGTCACTGCGGGCGATATTGCCGAAGCGTTAGAGAAGAAAAGCTTCCACATCGATCGCCGGAAGATTCAATTGCACGAGCCGCTCAAGAGTGTCGGCGAGTTCATAGTTCCCATCAAACTGCACAAGGATGTGACGACGCACTTGAAGGTTGTTGTCGAGAAAGAAGCGGCAGCAGAATAGCTTGCTGATACTTATCGGGTGACGGATCGCTGCCCCGTCGCCCAATAAGACTTCAGCACTTACGAATCCACTCCAAAGAATTCTTTCACTTTTCTCAAGTCCGTCGTTCTCGTGTAGGGCGGCAGGCTCTCGACAAACACGCGCCCGTACTGCTTCTTTAGAATCCGATTGTCGAGCAAGGCCAGCAATCCGCGATCGTGAAGCGATCGAATCAATCTTCCGAACCCTTGCTTTAAAGTGATGACCGCGCTCGGCACTTGATAGTCGAAAAAAGCGCTTCCTCCGTTCGCGTCGATCGCTTTTACGCGAGCTGCCACCACCGGATCGCTTGGCACGGCGAAGGGCAGGCGATCAATGATCACGCAGCTTAACTGTTCACCCTGCACATCAACGCCTTGCCAGAACGAAGATGTGCCGAATAACACTGCATTCGGAGTCAAGCGGAACTCCTCGAGCAGCGCGTTCTTCGGCGCCTCGCCTTGCAAAAACAAGCGAT
This sequence comes from uncultured Acidobacteriaceae bacterium, assembly GCA_963822025.1. Taxonomy (GTDB): domain Bacteria; phylum Acidobacteriota; class Terriglobia; order Terriglobales; family Acidobacteriaceae; genus Acidiflorens. The sequence goes on from CAWGFW010000008.1 coordinate 1,726,674, forward strand.
ACGAAAGCTGCGAGCATAACCGCTCATAAACGTCTTTCATCTGCACAAAGCTGGTGAAGAGCACGAAGGCGCGGCCGCGCGTGATCTCGAGCAGTTGGCGAATGCGCTCCGCTGCGAGCGCAGCGAATTCGGGCGTGCGCGGATCGGGAAGATCGGGAGGCACGTAGAGCAGCGCCTGGCTCTCGTAATCGAAGTGCGAAGGCAGCAACAACTCTCGCGTATGTTCTAGCCCCAGCCGCTGGCGCATATAGTCGAAGCCTCCGCCGACTGCTAATGTAGCCGAGGTCAAAACGGCGCAATCGAGCTTGTCGAATAATGACAATTTCAGAATTGGCGCCACATCAATCGGCGTGGCTTGCAGAAACACAGTATGGCGGTCGCGCCCGCCCGCTCCGCGGCCGCCGCGCCGCTCAATCCAAAAGACGGTGTTCGGATTCTCTTCCTCCATCAGGAAGTGAAGTTGAAAGTTCATCTCTTCCGCGCGACGCGAAAAGGCAAATACTTCTTCCGGTTTTTCCGGGAGCTGCTGCAATTCTGAGTCTAGACGCTGCAAGGAAGTGCGCAATGCGTCGTATTCTTCGCCATTCTCTTCCAGGAAATCGCGGCGATTCTGGAAGGCAAAGCGGCCGTTGCCTGTGGGCAGCAGTGAAAAAAACAGCACGGCGTGATCTCGCAAGCTGCCCAGCGCTCCTGATATTCCGGCTGAATACATGCGATTGCGCGTGAGCGCCTGCTCAACGTCGCGCGCCAGTTCATCGATGCGCGCATTGCTGAGCGTGACGCCAAAATAATTGCTGGCCACGTCTTCGAGTTCGTGCGCTTCGTCAAAAATCACCGCGCCGACTTCCGGCAGAATGCCCGCGTCGGGCGCGTAGTCGGACTGTTGCTTGATCGTCAGGTCGGCGAAGAAAAGATGATGGTTGACGATGACGATATCGCTCTCCGCGGCGCGGCGCCGCATTTCGGTGATGAAGCAGCGCTCAAACTCGCTGCACTTCTGGCCGGTGCAGGCGTCGGCGCGCGCATCCAGTTTGTGCCAGAGAATGCTGGTCTCAGGCACGACGGCGAGTTCGGCGCGGTCGCCGATTTGCGTGAGTTTCTCCCAGCGCGAAATTTCGGAGAAGTGATCGATCTCTTCCAGTCCACTAAGCACGGGGTTACTGGTGAGATCGTAAAGCTTCTTGCGGCACAAATAATTGTTGCGGCCCTTCATGTAGCAGACGTTGAGCCTGCTCTTGCCGTCGGGGAAAAGCGCCTGCTCGAGGAAGGGAATGTCTTTGTGAAAAAGCTGTTCTTGCAAATTCTTGGTGCCGGTCGAGATGATGACGCGCTTGCCGGAACGAATTACTGGTAACAGATATGCAAGCGTCTTGCCGGTGCCCGTGCCCGCCTCGACGATGAGGTGACGCTTTTCCTCGAGCGCCTCTTCTACGGCTTGTGCCATCTGCAATTGGCCGCGGCGAAATTCGTAAGCCGGATGAGTTTTCGAGAGCACGCCGCCCGGCGAGAAAAACTGATAGAGCGAAAATCCGGCAGCCGCAGTTTCGGGACGAGACGCGGAATGGGATGAGGGGGGCACGGAGTCTCTATAATAACGGGATGGACTTAGTTACTCATCTCCGACTCTTCGCAAGCAGACTTTGAGCAAAAAAAAATCATCTCCACTCGTCGCCATTGTCGGGCGCCCCAACGTCGGCAAATCGACGCTTTTCAATCATCTGACCGGATCGCGCCGCGCCATCGTTGGCGACGAGCCGGGCATCACGCGCGATCGTCTGTATGGCGAGGTCGAATGGCTCGGACATGAGTTTCGCGTGGTGGATACGGGCGGAATTGTCCCCGAAGACAAAGATTTCATTCCGTCGGAAATTTTCCGGCAGGCGAAAGTTGCCCTGGAAGAGGCGGCGGCGATCATCATGGTCGCCGACGCGCGCACGGAGATTGCGGGGCCAGATCGCGAGTTGGCTCGACTGCTGGCGCGCACTGGCAAGCCGCTCTTTCTTGCCGTCAACAAGATGGATTCGGACAAGCAGGATGCGCTACTCGGAGAATTTCATTCGCTGGGGATGAGAAATGTCTTTCCGATATCGGCTGAACATGGGCGCGGGATCGACGATTTGCTGGACGCCATTCTCAAAGTACTTCCGGCGAATGCAAAGGCAGCCCCAGAGCACGCAGAGGTCGGGGAGAATGAAACGGGGGAAAGCTCGCCCACCGACGAGGAGCCGCATGAAATCAAGGTGGCTATCATCGGGCATCCCAATGTCGGCAAGTCTACGTTGCTGAATCGGCTCACGGGAAAAGATCGCTCTATCGTCTCGCCCGTGGCGGGTACCACGCGCGATTCCATTGATGAGGTCATCCAATACAAAGGGCGCAAGATTCGCTTTATCGATACAGCCGGCATTCGTCGCAAAGGCAAGACGAAGTTGATGGCCGAGAAGCTTTCGGTGGTCATGGCGCGCAAGAATATCGAAGACGCCGACATCGTGCTCTTCATGGTCGACGCGACCGAAGGCGCCAGCGGACTCGACGCGAACATCGCGGGCTATGCGCACGAGAGTGGGCGCTCGGTGATTATCCTGGTCAATAAATGGGATCTGGTGGCGAGCGGCGAGAAGCGCGCCATCAGCCAGTCTCGAACGGCGCGCATACAGGATGCCAAGCGGCCGCAGGATCGCGCTCTCTATGAGGAGCGTCTGCGATATGGTTTGAAATTTCTGAGCTACGCTCCGGTGCTATTTCTTTCCGCGCACACGGGCAAGGGAACGGAAAAAATTCTTCCGCTGATCGAGAAGGTCGCGGCCGAGCGGCGCAAGCGGGTGACGACGGGCGAGATGAATCGCTTTCTGCGGACGATTGACTTCGATCGCGCGTCGGTCCCGGTGAGCAAGCGGGTGAAGATCAAATACATGACGCAGGCGGGAGTGGCTCCGCCGACGTTTGTGCTCTTCACGGATCGTCCGGTGAAACTGCATTTTTCTTATCAGCGGTTTCTGGAGAATCAGATTCGCGAGGCGTTTGGGTTCATTGGCTCCCCGATCCGGATTAAGAATCGAGCGCGAGAGTAGGATGCGTCAACTCATCAGCACTTGATATGACGTTGCGCTGTTTCAGTCTTCTGACACGCTGGCGCTGAGGACCTTCTTGGCCAGAATGCAATGAATGAAGTCACGGCCGAAGAAAAGAATCAACATCACACACCATGTGAGTTGAAGGCCCATGCGGAGAACGAACCAAAGCCAGCCTGACCAAGCAATAGGCAAATAGCGGCTAACGGTTTCGCTCCATGAAGTGAACCCCCAAAATATACCAACGCTAATGAGCACGAAATCGCAAGTCAGGCGCAAAGGTGTCCGCGAGAACGTGTAGGCCATTCGCTGTTGTCGCCACGACTGAACATTCAATGCGACCCAATACCAGAGCAAGCCAATTGCCACAATGAACGTTACGTCATCCCACCGATCGGGAAGATAACGGAACCAGAACGTTCTCGGCAGCGCAACCGGAGCATTAAGGGAAACTAAAAGGGTGAAAGCCGGGGATGGTCCCGGCATATCCTGTGTGCGCATCATGGCTCTGGACCAAAGCTGAGACCACACCAATAGTGCCAACGCCAACGCCATCTGAACGAGGGGCAGTGCGTACTTCAACTTCATGCGCATGTTGACATTTGTAGCACGCAGGGTGTCATTGTTGCCGCAATCAGTCGTTCTAGACCGCGTAATTCATACATTGATCCGCGGCCCCGACTTGCGAGCTAGGCCTTACCCCGCTAACGTCCCATGCTTGCCATCTTCAGTCAGCAGCCCCACGCGATCAGCTCCGGCAATTCGGGCAATTGCAATCACATCCGCCACGTCCTGGAAATCGATGTCGTCGTCGGCTTCGACGTAGGCTATGCGCTCTACGCGGATGGCAAAGATGTCGCGCAGGCGGTCGCGCAGATGATCCCAGTCGACCGCTTCTTTGTTGACCATCACTTGCGGATGCTCCATTTGCGCGAGATCGCTCGGCGAACCTTTTGCATCAAGATTCTTCCCTCCGCGCTTCGCATGATGCACTCGAATCACGATCGTCGCCTGCGGCGGCGGAATCGTCTTATCGTTAGAGTTTGGCTGTTGCGGAATCTCTGTCTTTAAGCCGACTGGCTTCTGTTCGATCACCACCAGCATGAAAACAATAAGCAGCACCAGGAGAACGTCAATCAGCGGAGTGACGTTCATCTTGGGGCCTGTAGAAAACGGACCACCGCCTGCCGAGAATCCCATTTGGATTTCCTCTCGTCATAACAAGATCGTCAACGGGAATCGGCACGCGTGTGTCTTGAATGATTGGACACCTCGGTGAGCAGGAGAGTTCCACGCGAACTGCATGTCGTGGTGCGCCGTGAAGGTTCTGCGTGTAGCGATGGACTAATTGCACTAAAATCAGAGCTCATGCGGATCGTGACGGAATATTTCTGGAGAGGATTACTCTGTCTCGCGCTCAGTTGCTTCCCTTTGATTCTGCCAGCCCACGCCCAGGATAACTACGAAATTCAGGTCTACTCGGCCGAACTGGTCCCGAAGGGTTCCACCATGGTTGAGATTCATTCCAACTTTACTGTCGACGGCTCGAAGCAACTCACCAACGGCGTTGCGCCTACGAATCATGCCGAGCACGAGACACTCGAGATCACGCAGGGATGGACCGATTGGTTCGAGACAGGTTTTTATGTTTTTACCAGCATTCAGAATGGCGACGGCTGGGATTGGGTGGGCGATCATATCCGTCCGCGGTTTACCGCTCCTGAATCGTGGCATTGGCCGGTGGGCGTTAGCATCTCGCAGGAGATTGGCTATCAGCGCCGGAAGTTTGCCGAGGACAGTTGGGATTACGAATTGCGCCCGATTATCGACAAGCAACTGGGGCGCTGGTATTTCGCTTTCAATCCAGCGTTTGACCGGTCGCTGCATGGGCTGAATACGGGCAAGGGATGGGAATTTTCTCCGAATGTGAAAGTCAGTTATGACTTCACCGGCAAGATTACGGGCGGCTTTGAATATTACGGGGCGCTCGGGCCGGTTTCGGACTTCGATCCTATTTCGCAACAGTCGCAGCAGATCTTTCCGGTAATCGACCTCAACGTTTCGCCGAATTGGGAGATCAACTTCGGCGCCGGAGTCGATGTTACGAACTCATCCGATCATCTGATTGTGAAGTGCATCATTGGACGGCGCTTCAGTTGGGGGCGCAAGCCGAACGCCGAGCAGCAGTAGTACTCGCGTGACCTCATCTCGGCATGGTCCCACCACTCGCAAAATTCCAGTCATAGGTCCGTTCGCGGGGCTCAGGATGACCGCGTAATTTTGCTATCCGATCGGTTCTGCCGATGGCGGCAGCGGCGGTGCTTCAAAGGGTGGCGGAGATTCGGGCACGGGAGGCAACACTGGCGCTGGAGTGGGGGCGGGATTGAGCAGTGCATTGAGAGTTGGATATCGCGAAGCAAGAAAGTGCAGCGCATACGCAGGAAAAAAGACCGTACCGGGCACGCAAACCAGCGCGATCAAATAGAGCAAGAGCAGCGCGAGCGATGTTCCCAGGATGATGAGCAGGCTGATCGTGGCAACGCTCAATCCCATCCCTGCGGCTTTGCCGGCCAGAACGGCAACTACGCCGGGCACGACAACAAACAGGATGGGGACGATTGCGATTATGCTGAAAATAATGGTCGCGGCAATGGAGAGCACCAGTTTGAGCAGCAGGTAGACGGTGAAGCGTCCTTTTTCTCGTCCCATCATTGCCAGCAAACGGTGCCAGCCGTCGGCGAAATCGAGATCGTCAAGAGCCATCAGCGGCACCAGGAAATCTTTGGCCAGCACTTGAACCACGAGGCTTAACAATATGAAAATCGCGAACAGGCTGAGAAAGAGAATCGCCGTGAGAACCAGCGGCCCAATGTGCGCGCGCGGGTTGGTCAACCATCCGGCAGCCAATGCCACGGCCATAGGCACACCAATCAGAAACAGCAGAAACAGCCAGACGACAAATTGGAAGACAAGCTGCCAGAGGAAGAATCGGACGCCAGCACGATGCCATTTTCTCCATGCTTGGCTAATCGAACAGTGCCGGTGCAGAACGGAATCAAAGAGAACGAAACGGAAGATGCTGTTGAGGTAAATGAAGATGAGTCCCACCACCATGGCGGCGGCGATTCCGAGCAAGATGATTCCGATGATTGGGCCGATGTGCTGGGAGATCTCAGAAGGATTGAAGGGAGGCCAACCTGCGGGCAGACTTGATGTCGGCAGCAGCACGCGCGGACTTTTGTGCGGGATGTGAGGCCAGCTGCCGCCAAGGTTTCCGAAGTTGCATCCGCCAACGTGCAACTCCATGGCCAGAATTCCAACGAGAGCGAGCCGAGACCATTGCCCGAAGTGAAAACGAGTGAAGAGTTGTTCGCGCGTGTGCTGCAGAGCGGGCTGTACGCAATCAACCGCCGAAACAGGCAATGGAATCACCTCGCACTAACGCCGCCAAGGTATCGCGGACGGAGTTGCCGCGTCAATGGAGAAGAGAACGCCCGGTGTTCGTCCAACATTATTCATAGCGCAGCGCGTCGACGGGATCGAGGTTGGCGGCGCGGGACGCGGGAATCAGGGCGCTCAGCACGCCGACGACGAGCAGCACCGCAGTCGAAATCATGATGATCAAGAATGAGATTTTGAGGTGGATGTCGGCCTTTCCAGAAGTATCTTCGAACAAGGGACCCATCAGCGGAAGCGTGCCCACGGCCGCCGCGACTACATAAGAAACCATGATTCCAATGGCGCCGCCGAGCAGCATGATGAGCAGCGTCTCGGCAAGGAACTGCGCTTTGATATGCCACTTGCGAGCGCCGAGCGCGCGGCGCAAGCCGATTTCCTTGATGCGCTCATCGACCGAAACGAGCATTATGTTCATCACGCCGACGCCGCCGATTCCGAGCGTCAGGATTCCGATAAAGATCAGCAGCACTTGCAGGCCGATGGTGATGCCGTTGATTACAGGACGGAATTCTTCGCGACCAAACATCTGAATAGCCTTCTTGTCATTGGGCGAAAATTGCTGACGCGTGGCAATGGCGGCGAGCACCTGGGCCTCTGCGCGTGCTTCGAACTGCGGTGCGATGGGCTCGAACACCAGCACATCGCCATATTTCGCATTCCACAGGTCATTGGCCGCGGAGTAAGGAATCCATGTGGACTCGTCGTCGCTGGAAAAATAATTGCTGAGTTGAATCTTGCGATCCATGGTGCCGATCACGGTGAAACGCACTCCGCCAATAGTCACCGTTTCGCCGACGGCGGGGCGTCCGCCGAATAATTGTTCGCGCACGCGCGCACCCAAAAAAACGACGCGACGCCGCTCGAGTTCGTCAAGCGAGTTGATCCAGCGGCCTTCGGAGGGTTGTTCGTTGCGCATATCACCGTACTCCGGGCAAACACCGCGAACAGGTGCGGTTCCGACCATGCGGTCTTCATAGGCGATGCCGGGGCGGCGAACAGTCTCGAGACAGGCGTGGCGCACATAGTTGGCCGTCTCTTTGATCATGTCGAGGTCGGCTTGCTCGAGTACGACTTTCTTTCCGGCGCGTTGGCCGCCGGGCTGTTCGCTGGTCTGCTGGGGCCAGCAGATAACCGCGCCTTTGCCGAAGGCGTTGAAACCACTAACGAGGATTTCGCGGAAGCTGCCGCCGTAAGCGATGAGCAACGTGACCGTGGCGATTCCCCAGACGATGCCGAGCATGGTGAGCGCGCTGCGCGTGGGATTGCGCCGTAACGCGGTCCAGGCTTCGTTGAGGATTTGATAAATCATGCTAGCCGCCGGCCTCGTGGCGCAAGGCTTCGATGGGATCGATGGCGGCGGCGCGCCGGGCAGGATACAGCGCGGATAAGATCGCGATGGTTCCGAGAACGGCGAGCGCCAAAGTTCCCGTCTGCCAGGTCGGCAGCAAACCGGCGAAGAAGTCGGGCATGGGCAGCATGTCAACTAACGCGCATAGGCCAAAGGCAATGATCAGGCCGGTGCCGCCGCTGATGAGCGCGACGATCAGTGCTTCCAAAAAGAATTGCCGCAGGATGCTGTTCGCGGGAGCGCCGATAGCTTTGCGGACTCCAATCTCGCGCGTGCGCTCGCGAACCGCGACCAGCATGACGTTCATGACGCCGAGCCCGCCAAGAAAAAGCGTCACGATGCCGACAGCCCCCAGAAAATATTTCATGCCGTCGGTCATGGTGCGGAAGGCTTGCGCTTCCTGAATTGTGTCCCAAATGGGGCAGGCTTCTTTATCGCGAGGATCGTAATTGTGCAGTCTGGCCAGGACGCGTCGCACTTCTCCCTTGCAAGCTTCGTGTTGTTCGACGGAGCGAGGAACCACCAGCAACTGATCGAAAGTTTCGGGCGTGCCCGGCGGCTTATCGGGGAAATCGCGCCGCATGGCGGGGAACGGGATGAAAATTTTATTAACGTCCCAGCCGTCGTAACTCGAGTCTTGTTTTTTCGACGACATCACGCCAACGACAGTGAACGGGATGTCGTTAAGATAAACAAACTGCCCGACCGCGGGACGGCCAGCAAATAACTGCTTCTTTGCATCGGAGCCGAGGAAGGCCACGCGGCGCGCTTCGTTGATGTCATCCTGATCGTAAAATCGGCCTTCGCTGACGCCCAGGCTGCGAATCTCAGCGAATTCCGGGGTCGAGCCGGTGACGGTAAACGCGGCCGCGTTAAAAGCAGTGTGCGAACGAACCGTGTTCTGCTCGAGCTCGGGGATCGCGTATTGGCAATCGGGTGCCTCTTCTTGAAGATGAGGAATATCGGAATCGACCCAATGCACGAGCCGGCCAGCGCGGGTTCCACCAGCTTGCAAACTCGTGCGGCCGTGGAAGACGATCATTAGGTCGCGGCCGAGAGTCTCGGCCTGCTTGGCTTGGCCAACGCGGAGGCCCTCGCCGGCGGCGACCATCAAGACGATCGAGACCACTCCCCAGGCGATGCCGAACATCGTTAGCAACGTGCGGACACGGTGCGCCCAGAGGGTTCGGAAGACATCCTGGATGAGGTCGCGAAGTGACATCTCAAGGTTCGACGCGGCTCGCCGCCAAATGAAAGCGGAGCGGGCCTGTTTAGACATACGAGCAAGAGAAGGGATTGGTTCCAACGTTAGACAATATTTGCTTAGCGATGGCAGTCTGCTCAGTCAGTCTGCCTTGAGGGACGCGCATTCTCTACTGACGGGCGACGGATTACGGTGCGAGAGATGCTGTTTGAAGCACGCTCTGCCCAAGCCATTTTTCAAACTCGCGCAGGGCAAGTTCACACTGAAGGCGGTGTCGTTCTTTGCGATCACGAACCTTGCGGTCAAGAGGTGGAAGCAGGTCGAAGGTGATATTTGCGGGCTGAAAGTTCTTGCTCTCGGCGCGCGTGATGTAGTGGACGAGCGAGCCAAACGCGGTCGCGCGCGGCGGAGGCGCCGGTTCGCCGCCGGTGGCGAGCGCGGCCACATTCATTCCCGCCATCAGGCCAGTTGCAATCGATTCGACGTAGCCTTCGACTCCACAGATTTGCCCGGCGAAGAAAACATTGGGGTACGCCTTCATTTGCAAGGTCGATTTCAGCAATGCGGGCGAATTGATATAAGTGTTGCGGTGAATCTGCCCGTAGCGCAGGAAACGGGCGGTTTCGAGGCCCGGGATTAAGCTCAGCACGCGTGCCTGCTCGCCGAACTTCAGATGATTCTGAAAGCCGACAAGATTGTAAGAATCGGCGCGCAGATTTTCCTGGCGTAATTGCACGACGGCGTAAGGCATTTTTCCGGTGCGCGGATCGTTGAGGCCGACCGGCTTCATCGGGCCGAAACGCAGCGTGTCTCGCCCGCGACGTGCGATTTCTTCAATGGGCAGGCAGCTTTCGAAGTAGTTTAATTTTTCCCAATCTTTTTGCTCCACTGATTGCGCGGCGAGAAGCGCGTCGTAAAATCGATCGTACTCATCTTTGGACATCGGGCAATTAATGTAGTCCGCCGATCCTTTGTCATAACGCGCCGCCAGATACACCTTGCTCATATCGATGGAATCAGCTTCAACGATAGGGCTGATCGAATCGTAAAAATACAGATTGTCGTGTGGCGCGGGCGTCCGCGCCTGCGAAAGATCGGCGCTGGCCTCTTGCGAAGAGCTCAATCGCACAATCTCCTGAGAGAGCGCATCCGACGTGAGCGGTCCCGTTGCGATAATGGTGAGCTGGCCATCCTCGATGTGCGTGACTTCTTCGCGCCGAATCGTAATCAACGGTTCGCGCGAAATTGTCTCCGTAACTTTTCGGGAGAATTCCGCGCGATCCACGGCCAGAGCGTGGCCCGCGGGCACCGCAGCCTCTCGCGCAATCCCAAGCAGGAGGGAACCTGCTCGCCGCATTTCTTCTTTCAGCAGCCATGGTGCGGTGTTCTCGCTTTCAGATTTCAGAGAATTGGAGCAGACTAATTCTGCGAAATTGTCCGTCTGGTGAGCAGGAGTCGTCCGCACCGGACGCATCTCGAATAAATCGACAGCAAGGCCGCGGCGCGCACACTGCCACGCTGCTTCCGATCCCGCCAGGCCCGCGCCGATGATGCGTACTTTTATCAGAAATCTTGCCTCAAGAATCTTTCTCGGCCAATTTTCGCAGGCTGTCGCCGGAGAGGAAAACGTCTCGCCACCCGTCGAGGAAGTCGCCGCCCAGCGCGGTATACATGTCGATCGCGCGTTGGTTCCAGCTCAATACCGCCCACTTGATGAACTTGCGATTCTCTTGTTGCGCGGCGCTAGCGACCCGCGCAAAGAGAGCTGTGCCAATTCCGCGGCCGCGAAATTCGTCGCGAACAAACAGATCCTCCAGATAAAATCCCGCGCCTCGCCATGTGGAGTAATAGCCAAAGAATAGGGCAAAGCCCGCAGGTTGCCCATCCCACTGGGCGATCAAGGCGCGGAACTCAGGATTTACACCGAAGCCGTCGCGCGCGATATCGGACTCGCTGGTCCGAACTTTATTCGGCTCTTTCTCAAAGTCGGCAAGCTCCCAGATCAATTGCCGGATCAGGGCGGTGTCGGCGATGGTGGCGGCGCGGATGGTGAGCATGGGGAGCGCGTGCGTAATTGCTGCGTTTATTATAGAGGCGCAATTGGAAGAGGCGTGTCGGTCGGATCAGCTTAATAGAACCTGCGCACGCCAGTTCGGAAGTCGGCAATCAGAGAATCATCCGCTCATCTCCCACGCGCCGCGTGACGTGCTCGCGATCGAGATATTCAAGCAACGGTATCGCATATTTGCGGCTGACTCCGGTCATCTCCTTGAAGCGGGCGACATCGATTTTCGGCGCGGTGGTTTTGAGTGCGGAGATTTTGCGGCGAAGATCGAGGAGCGTGCTCTGGTGAAATACCAGCTCTTCTGAAATCTTGATCAGAACTTTGTCGCGCAAAAGCAGGGTGACAATTTTCTGGGCGCGGATTTTATCCACCTTTAACCCGGCTAACACTTCTTTCAGCGACGGAACTTTCAATCCTGCGGAAGCGAACGCGTGCTCGATGATCTTTTTTGATTCGGCCTCTTCATCTTTCATGACCACGCCGCGACCAGAGAGGTGCACGAGCTCGCCCGCGACTACGAGCTTCTTTTCTTCCACCAGTTTTCCGAGCACGTTGTAAAACACTTCGGGACCAAGGTTGGCGCGATCGCGCAGCTCTTCTTTGCTCATTCCGGCCACAAGAGGATTAGCATTCTGAAATTCTTTCAGGGACTGAAGTACGTCTGCTTTGGCTTTCTCGTAGGCCGCCGGAGAGATCAGCGTTTGGCTGAAAGACATCACACCGGCCTTCGCGGCCAGTTGCGTAACGTGCTCGCGCCGGATGTTCATTTCTCCGGGAACCTCGTCGATGCGCAGGCCCAGGGCTCCTCGCCTGGCGACACGCGCCGCCAGCATTTGTTCCGTCGATCCATCGCGCATGATCTTAAGAAATGCGATTGCATCTTCAGCGCGCCACTTGCGAGTTAAGGGCGACGCATCGAGCACGACGCCTCCGCCGATCGTTACTACAGGCGAAAACTGGCGCACGATGAAATGGTCTCTAGGGAGAAGGAGCATGGCTTCCGCGAATCGCAGTTGGGCGTAGGCATCGTCGCCCGGCTTGAGAATTTTCGCTCCGTAGAAACGCACTTCGGCCATGGTTTCCGACGTGTAGGCGTGAAAGTGCAGGCCGGCGCCGTCTTTCAGTGGTTTCGCCGAGGGAAGAAGAGAGAGGCGAACATCGACGCGCGACGTTGCGCGAAATGTGTCCGCGGTGGCAAGCGTCATGCCGCGCGCCAGGTCTTCGGTCGAGACGCCTGCAAGGTTCAGCGCAGTTCGCTGGCCGGCAACGGCAGATTCCGCCGCGGCACCGTGAACCTGCACTCCGCGAACCCGAACCCGCTTTCGAGCGGGAAATAGTTCGAGTTCTTCTTCGTCGGATTTGCGGATCGTTCCCGCGACAAGCGTTCCAGTAACGACTGTGCCGAAGCCCTTTATCGTAAATACGCGATCGATGGGCAAGCGAGCCAACGCAGCGGAATCTTTGGCAGCAACCTCCGACGCGGCCTGGGCCATCGCGGATTTCAACTGGTCGAGGCCGGCGCCCGTCAACGCGCTCACGGCAACCATCGGCGATTTTGCCGAATCGAGAAACGATCCGCGGACATAATCCTCGACTTCGAGCCGCACGACTTCGAGCGTCTCCGTATCGACGGCATCGGATTTTGTGAGCACCGTGATACCGCAGCGGATTCCAAGCAAGCGGCAGATGTCGAAATGTTCGCGAGTCTGCGGCTTGATTCCTTCATCGGCGGCGATGACCAGAAGCACGACGTCGATTCCGCCCACTCCGGCCAGCATGTTGCGCACGAAGCGCTCATGGCCGGGCACGTCGACGAAGCCGAGGCGGATTTTGTTGCCATCAGGAGCGGGGAGTTCGAGGTGAGCAAAACCGATGTCGATGGTGATGCCGCGCCGCTTTTCTTCCGCGAGACGGTCGGCATCGATTCCGGTAAGCGCTTTGACCAGCGCCGTTTTTCCGTGATCGATATGTCCGGCGGTGCCGACGATGACAGACTTCATTTGCGACAGTATAGACGCGCGCGTGTGTAGTGTGGAGCGGGCGTCCTCGCCCGCTGCTGTCGACGTTGCTGTTGATTTTGCTTTTGATTTTGATCTTGATCCTGGGGACTGAAGACTAAACAATCAATCCCACCCCAAAGTCAACGGCAAGGACGAGAGCGCCGGCTCGACACAAACCTGGCACGAATTGCCCATGCGAAAAATCGATGGAGATGCGACAATGAAGATTCCCGGATGACCACTCCCGCAATCGTCACTATTGCCGTTACACCGGAGATGATCCGGGAACACGGCCTCACTCCGGAAGAATTCGAGAAAATCAAAGAGTTGCTCGGTGGCCGCGAACCTACGCGGACTGAACTCGGCATCTTCAGCGTGATGTGGAGCGAGCACTGTTCCTATAAATCATCGCGCATTCACTTGAAGCGATTGCCCACGCGCAGCAAACTGGTGGTGCAGGGGCCGGGCGAAAACGCCGGCATCGTCGATATCGGCGATGGTTGGGCCTGCGCCTTCAAAATCGAGTCGCACAATCATCCTTCGTTTATCGAGCCGTTTCAGGGAGCGGCTACCGGCGTTGGCGGAATTTTGCGCGACATTTTCACCATGGGCGCACGACCGGTAGCGGTGATGGACTCGCTGCGCTTTGGGCCGATCTCGGCTGGCGTCAATACCGGCGAAGGCGGTCGCGCCACACAGGCCGGGATTCATCAGAATCATTCGGTGATGGAGGGCGTTGTTTCCGGCGTCGCGTCTTACGGCAATTGCTTCGGAGTGCCCAATCTCGGAGGCGAAGTGAAGTTCGAGCCTTGCTACTCGGGCAATCCGCTGGTGAATGCCTTCGCGCTTGGGCTCGTGCGCCGTGACCAGATTTTTTACGGGCGCGCATCGGGCGAGGGCAATCCGGTAATTTATGTCGGCTCGAAGACGGGGCGCGACGGCATCCACGGTGCCACCATGGCGAGCGAGGAGTTCAGCGAAGGTTCCGAAGCGAAGCGGCCGAATGTACAAGTCGGTGATCCGTTCCTCGAAAAGTTGCTGCTCGAAGCCTGCCTTGAAGCCATGCAAACCGGCGCAATTGTAGGCATTCAAGATATGGGCGCGGCTGGGCTGACCTGCTCGACCTGCGAGATGGGGGCGCGGGGCGGCACGGGAGTGGAGATCGAACTTGATCGTGTGCCACAACGCGAAACCGGCATGACTCCTTACGAAATCATGTTGAGCGAGTCGCAGGAGCGCATGTTGCTGGTCGCGCAAAAGGGGCGCGAAGAGGAGGTCTTTCGCGTCTTCGAGAAGTGGGGACTGGATGCGGTCGAAATCGGCCAGGTCACTCGCGATGCGAAGATGCGCGTGCTCGAGCACGGCCAAATCGTCGCCGAAATTCCGAATGCCGCGCTGACTGATGACGCGCCGGTTTACAAACGTGCGCTGGCGCGCTGGGAGCCGCCCGTCGATCGCGAGAAGCCGGAGCATATCCACTTCGCTGAAGGCGCAGACTTCACGGCTCACCTGAAGCGTTTGCTCGCGAGTCCTAATATTTGTTCGAAGCGTTGGGTGTGGCAGCAATATGACCACATGGTGCAAACCAATACGGTCGAAGCCCCCGGAGCGGGCGATGCTGGCGTGATTCGCATCAAAGGCTCGAAGCGCGGCCTCGCCATGGCGCTCGATGGCAACGGCCGCTGGTGCTATCTCGATCCGCGTCTCGGAGCGATGCACGCCGTTGCTGAAGCGGCGCGCAAAGTGGCTTGCGCCGGAGCGACTCCGATAGGTGCGACAAACTGCCTTAACTTCGGCAATCCCGAAAAGCCGCATATCATGTGGCAATTTTCGCAGGTGATCGACGGCATCACCAAAGCTTGCGAGGAACTGGATACGCCGATTACCGGCGGCAACGTTAGTTTCTATAACGAAACTCTCGGCGAAGGAATTTATCCGACTCCAGTGATCGGAGTTGTGGGCCTTCTGGAAGATGTACACAAAGCGGCGAAGATGCACTTCGCGCGGGCGGGCCAAAAAATTGTTCTGCTGCGCGCCAATGAAACGGGCGATGCGGTTGACGCTGAATTGGAATTTGGATCCTCCGAGTACGCAAAAGAAATTCTCGGAGCCGTGTGGGGCTATCCGCCAGATTTGGATCTGGAAAAAGAGGCCACGCTGCAACGCGCTTTGGTGGCGATGATCGCGGCAGGGTTGGTTGAATCCGCGCACGATTGCGCCGACGGTGGGTTGGCCGTCGCGCTGGTGGAATCGGCGCTGCCGGCCGGAGTCGGATTGACCGTCAGCTTACCCAGGCGGCAGGCAGCGCTTGAGTTTTCGCTCTTCGCGGAAGACGCCAGCCGCGTCGTAATAAGCTGTGACCCGAGTCATCTGCCGCGAATCAAACAAGTAGTGGAGGAGTATGGCGTTTTCGCCGATGTGCTGGGTGAGACGGGATCGGACCGGCTTGAAATTTTAGTGGATGGCGAGCCGGTGATTTCGGCCAGCGTAGGCGAACTGCGAGAAGCTTACGAGGGCTCACTGGAAAAAGCGCTACGGACAGAGCCAGGCGGGGCGGCAAACTGATCCAGGAGCGATTTTGAATTAGCTAGATGCTGAAGGCTAACACCTAAATGCTGATTTCCGACAAATTTCGCGACGAGTGCGGCGTGGTGGCGATCCACGCCCATCCTGAGGCGGAGAAGCTTGCCTATCTCGGACTGCATGCCCTGCAGCATCGCGGACAGGAATCGGCGGGCATTGTTACCTCGGACGGCGAGCGTCTGCGCCAGCACAAGGCGATGGGGTTGGTCGCGGATATTTTCGGCCACGACGTGCTGGCTTCCATGCGCGGGATTCTCGCCATAGGCCACACACGCTATTCGACCGCGGGCGATTCGGCGTTGCTCAATGCGCAGCCCATCATGGTGCAATCCAACAAAGGTACGATCGCGATTGCGCACAATGGCAACCTGGTCAATGCTCAGTCGATTCGGGCCAGACTGGAGGGCCAGGGATCGATTTTCCAGACGAATAGCGACACCGAAGTTTTGGTTCACCTGATTGCGCTCTCGCGCGAGCAGACTCTTCCTGATGCGATTGCCGACGGACTACGCCGCGTGGAAGGCGCGTTTTCGCTGGTCATGATCAGCCGCGACCGCATCTTCGCTGCCCGCGATCCGCGCGGTTTTCGGCCGCTGGCTATGGGGCGCATTCCCGCACTGACGAGCGACAAGAAAGATACGATCGTTTTTGCGTCGGAAACCTGCGCCTTCGATTTACTGGGCGCCACTTACTTGCGCGACGTGAAGCCTGGCGAGCTTGTCATCGTTGGCCCCGAAGGCATCAGCTCGCGCTTTTATTCGCCGTCGCCGACGCAATCGAGTTGCATTTTCGAGCACGTTTATTTTTCGCGTCCTGACAGCCTGGTTTTTGGACGTTCCGTCGATCAGAGTCGCGACGCCATGGGGCGACAGCTCGCGCGCGAAGCTCCGGTGGATGCCGACGTTGTCGTTCCGGTTCCCGACTCCGGCAACACTGCAGCCATCGGATACGCCGCCGAGAGCGGCATTCCGTTTCGCCTCGGCCTTATCCGCAATCACTACATCGGGCGCACCTTCATCGAGCCGCAACAATCGGTTCGCGACTTTGGCGTGAAGCTGAAACTGAATGCGGTTCACGGCCTGCTCGAAGGCAAACGCGTGATTCTAGTCGACGACTCTATCGTTCGCGGCACCACCAGTAAGAAAATCGTTCGCATGATTCGCAACGCGGGTGCGAAAGAAGTTCACATGCGAATTTCCTGCCCGCCGACGATCTCCCCGTGTTTCTATGGCGTGGACACCCCGTCGAAAAAAGAGCTGATCGCTGCCAACAAGACGATCGATGAGATTCGCACCTTTATCGTTGCCGACTCGCTTGCCTATCTTTCACTTGAAGGCCTAAAGAAAGCTTGCGCGGATGGGGAGCAGACCACGTATTGCTCGGCCTGCTATACGGGGAATTATCCCACCAAGATCGACGTCGAAGAGATTCTGCCGGCGGCCGCCGCTCGCTAGCGCTCTGTCGTGGCGATTGCTCCTGAGACTACTCAAAGAATGGGGTGTGCTCCGTGGTATTCTTTTCCGGCGAGCTGCGCCTGCGCGGTCGAATTCGAATGACAAAAGTGTTTTCCATCTTCGGATCAAGTTCCCGTCCCCATCTCGGACCCTTCGAACAGCAAGTGCTGCAAGAGCTTTGGTCGCAGGGTAGCGCAACCGTTCGCGAGTTGCTCGCCGATGGCAAGATCCACCAGGCCTATACGACGGTGATGACCACCGTGGATCGTCTTTACAAGAAGGGCCTCCTCGATCGCATTCCCGAAGGTAGGGCGTTTCGCTATACTCCGCGCTATACGTCCGAAGAATTGCAACGAGACACGGCGCTCGAGAGCATACGGCAGTTGCTGGCCTCGGGCGACGCTTCATCGCTGCCTCTTTCGTATCTCGTCGAAGCACTCAGCAACCATGACGCGCAACTGCTGGACGAGTTGCAACTCCTGGTTGAACGCAAACGACGCGAACTTCGCAGCCACAACAATCGGAGTCGGGCAAAGAACGCTGACTCGAACACTGACTCGAAGGAGCAACGCTGATGTTTGCCTTACGCGGCGCAGCCGTCTCGCTGACTTTCTTCGTTCTCCTGTACTGTTTCCTGTCGGCGCTCGTGGCCCTCGCATGGCGCGGACTGAAATTGTTGCGTGTGACGCAACGAGGTGTGGCCGCTTTGCTCTTCGGGTTGCGCGTTCTGCCGCTCGCGGCCTCCGCGGTGGTGACGTTCGCCTTTGTGGTGCCGTCGTTTCAGTTGCTCGAACCCCGTTCGATCAATGAGGGCTTGGGCGTGATCCCGTTCGTGCTGGGGATTTGCGCTGTCGTGTTGATTGTCTGGGGCGGGTTCCGCGTTATTGCTGCGCAGGCCAAGACTGCTCGCGTAGTGGCGCGCTGGCTGGAAGGCGCGCGTCCCCTGAATGCGGATGTCGCGGTTCAGGAGGCGATTGAGCCCGCCGCCCAGGCAGTGACGTTTCGCTCCAGGCGCGAAACCCCGCCCCTCACGCTAGTGGGTGTCACCAAACCACGCGTGCTGGTTTCAGAATCTACGGTCTCGCTTCTGAGTGACGACGAACTTCACATAGCGCTCAAGCATGAGTTTGCGCACATGAAGTCTCGCGATAACTTAAAAAAGCTAATCTTCCGTTGTTGTCCTTTCCCCGGCATGGCCAAGCTAGAAAGCTCATGGTCGCAGGCGGCGGAGCTCGCCGCTGATGATGCCGCAGTCTCGAATCTGGACGACGCCGTTGACCTTGCCTCCGCTCTGGTTAAGCTCTCTCGCCTCATTCCCGTCGAATCCGTTCCGGTCTGCACAGTTGGCTTCGTGACCGGATCGATCAGCGCCCGCGTGGCTCGTCTGCTTGCCTGGAATGAAGGCAGCAATGCTCAGCCCAGGAATCGTTCATGGTATTTAATTCCCGCCGCTGTTGCCGCCTTGGCATGCGTCTGTGTCACCTACGGCCCCGCCCTCGCGCTGACGCATGAAGTGACGGAGTGGCTAGTCCGCTAACTGTTCCGTCTGCCGTGTATTCTTGCACGGTCGCTTTGATCTCACTGTTTTGATCTCACTATTGCTGGTAGTAGCCGACGCTTCTGATTACCCTCGATAACTAGTCTGCTTCGCCGCGCAGAATTTTTGGCGGTGGTTTTGCAACAGCGGCAATCCCTTTCGTTCGTCGGATGGTTCATGCTCGCCAGGTTCTCGGGTTACAAAGCACGTAGATTCAATTCTCTAAAATGCGCCGTCATTTTCTCGATTTTCGTCGTGTTTTTCGTTTTGAGTTCTGCACTCCTGCGCGCACAGAATCCGAATGGCACGCTTCGAGGCGAGGTGCAAGATGCGAGCGCGGCGCGAGTGGCGGGCGCTCGGATCGTGGTTGAATCCGTCGCTTCCTCCATTGTTCGCGAGGCAACAGCGAATGACCGTGGAGAATTCCGCATAGAGGGTTTGCTGCCTGGCCGCTATCGCGTCACGGTTACGGCCAAAGGTTTTGCCCAAGCCACGGCGGATGTCGACGTTGCTGTCAGCGTGGTGCGCGATATCGCTGTAGCGCTCACCCTGGAACGTACGCGTGAGACAGTCAACGTTCAGGGCAACCCTTCCTCCATCACGGAAGAATCGATTGACACGGCGAGCGCAGTGCGCGGAGGAGTGGTCGGAAGTCAGGATCTCGAGACGCTTCCGCTGCCGGCGCGCAGTTTTGCCAACATCGCTTATCTCGTGCCTGGAACGGAGCCGGTTGAGCCATCCGATCCCACCAAGGCACGCATCACGGCTGTTTCCACAGGCGGAAGCTCGGGATTGAACAACGAGCTTTCCGTCGATGGCGCCGACAACTCAGACGACTGGATCGGCGGCTTCCTGCAGAATTTCTCGCCCGATGGCATTCAGGAATTTGCCGTGCGCACCTCGAACGAAGATGCCGATACGGGCTGGACTACAGCCGGATCCGTCGTGATCACGACCAAGCACGGCTCGAACGATTGGCACGGTGACGGAGCTTTCTACGAGCGCGACGCATCGCTGAATGCCCGCTTCCCGATTGAGAATCCGGCGCCCAATCCGAAGCAGCCCTTCTCGCGGCAAAATTATGTCGGCACGCTCGGTGGGCCCATCGCGAAGAATAAAGTATGGTTTTTCACTTCGTTCGAAAATGTGCATGAGAACGCCAGCATCGCCTATAGCCCGGCGAGCACCGCGCAATTTGACGCGCTGGCGCAGTTGGCGGCGGACGGCCTAATTTCCGGCGTCCCCTCCATCGCCGTTCCGGCAAATGTTCCGATCCCTTTCCGCGATTACCTGGGCTCTGTGCGGTTTGACTGGGCGGAGTCGTCGAAATCGCAATGGTTTCTGCGCACGTCGCAAGACAGCTACCTTACGCACAACGCCTTAGTGGAGCAGGCTACGCTGCCCTCCACTGGATTAACTACGCACAACAATTACTGGAACACCGTAATCAGCAACGCCTATGCCTTCAGTCCGACCTGGCTGGGCAATCTGGTTCTGGGCGCGAGCCTGTTACACCTTACGCAGACGCGCAATTCCGATCTGGGATTCGCACTGGCGTTTCCCTTTAGCTCAACCGCGCTGACCATTTCAGGATTCGAAACTTTCGGCGACAACCAGTTCGCCACTCCCATCACGCTTTTTCCCGACCTGCGCAATCAGGACAAATACCAGTTCCGTTACGATCTTAGCCACGTAGCGGGAAGTCATGCGCTGAAGTTTGGGATCGACTTCATTCACGAGCCGGTGCTGAGCGGCGCGTTTGCGTCGACGGCGGAGACTCTCATACAGTACGTGAGCAACCCGCAGGTTTACATACAAAACCCGAGCCAGTTTTATTTTAGTCAGCAATGTCTCGCCGACGGCGGTACTCCTCCGGATGGCTCGTCTTGCACCTACACTCCGGCGGGCGACGGCGCCTTCTCGCAAAACATACAACGGCTCGGGCTCTATGCCGAGGACTCGTGGCGCGTATCGCACCACCTGACGGTCAACTACGGCCTGCGCTATCAGAATACCTGGGGGTTGATGATTGGCTCGGGACGAAGCGAGGCCGACAATGCCGCGTATCAAACCCTGCAGGCGCTGCAGATTCCCATTGTGACGAGCGTGCCGCACGATTTCCACAAACAGATTGCGCCGCGCCTCGGAATCGCGTACTCGCCCGGCAGCAGCGAGAAAACGGTGATCCGCGCCGGCTTCGGCCTCTACTTCGACGATCTCGCTCAGAATGGATGGGCTACCGCATTTCAGGGCGTCAACAACACGAATGCGATCGCGGGAACCTGCACCTTCGGTGGAACACCAGGCGATTATGCGCTTAACGGGCCGGGTTGTCTGACGGGCGGAGCAGGCGCGACCGGCAATCTGATTGGCTCCGGCTATAAGACGCCTTACGCCATCCACATTACGGGCGGCGTGCAGCACGCTTTCAACGAGCATTGGCTGGTCAGCGCCGATTACGTGCACGAGCAGGGCAATCACGGATACCGCGCCTTCCCCTACAGCAGCGCCCCCACTGATGATGGCGTACCCACTATCGCCTCGCCGCTGATTCCGTCCACCGACACCGCGGACCAGCAAGCGTTTGTGCCGAATGTCAATGTGTTCGAGTCTGACAACCGCTCCAGCTACAACGCCCTGATGCTGCACATGCAGGCCAACACGCGTCGCTTCAGCCTGGTCGCGAACTATCAACTCTCCAAGGCGCAGACCTGGGGTTGTCTGCTCGGCGAACTCTTCGACTATGTCGATGGCGTCTGTCAGGTACCAATCGCACCTGCGAACGAACCGCAATATGCGAACGCCGGTGAACTCAACGCCTTCGGACCCGGCGACTACGGCCCTTCCGGCGAAGACGTTCGCGATCGCTTTGTACTCGCCGGAACTGTGCACCTGCCTGGCGGAATAGAACTGAGCACCATCAATCAGGTCGAGAGCGCGCGTCCCATCACCATCACGAACGCGGACAACACCGGACGCATCTGGATACTATTCAACGGCGCGTCGCAACCGACGTATACAGGTCTGGACATATTCCGCGGTACGCCCTACATTCAGTCTGACCTGCGCGTCACGCGTCCCATTAAGATCGGCGAGCGCTGGGAGATTAACCCCTTCGCCGAGTTCTTCAACATCTTCAACCGCAATAACCCCGGCGCGAATTACGCGGTCAACGTCGTTCAGCTGCCGGTGCCCGGGCCCCAGACGGTGCCCGATCAATACGGTCGGACCATCGTCAGCAGTATTTGCACGAATGCAGCCTGCACGCAGACGGCGCCCATCACCAGCCTGAAGCAACTCGAGATACCGGAGGGAGCCTTGGGAGATTTCTTCGGCCCCGGCACGACGGTCGGAATTCCATTCGCCGCGCAGCTTGGCGTCAGGGTCACGTTCTAGTTGTTTCATTGCGCAACTAGAGTGTTTGGGATTCTTTATCCGTTCAAAATTTCTTTTTCGCCAGCGCGACTCGCGCGATTCCTTGCAGATCGTTTCTGATCACGACCTCGTTCCAGCCGGATAGCAACTCACGCACGCGATCGGCAATGGTTCCGCTGATCTCGAAGACCAGCCATCCGCCCGGAGCGAGCGCCGCTTGCGCTTGCGGGATCAATCGCTCGATGACCTCGAGTCCGGTCGGCCCTGCGAATACGGCATCGCGAGGCTCAAATTTACGCACTTCGAGCTGCACGGAATCTTCCTCCGACTCGCCTACGTAGGGTGGATTCGAAACTACGATGTCAAACGAAGCGGGGGCGAACTCGTCCAGCAAATCGGCGAGGTGAAATGAGATTCGCGAGGCTAGCTCGTGGCGCGCCGCATTGGCGCGAGCCACTTCCAGGGCTGCGTAAGAAATATCGGTCGCGTGAATTTTCGCTGTCGGCAACTCGTTAGCCAGAGCCAATGCAATCGCTCCCGAGCCAGTGCCCACATCCACAATGCGCAGGTTGTGTGAAAGAGATGGCCTGCGTGGAGCCGGTGCCCCCGCCCGCAGCCGTTGATCTTGCTTCTGATTTTGACTTTGCTCTTGATCACGCGGCAATCGAGCCGTAGCGGCAATTTCCAGCACCGCCTCCACCACGTGCTCCGTCTCCGGACGGGGAATCAGGACCGCCGACGACACAATCAAATCCAGTCCCCAGAATTCCTGGTGCCCGGTGATGTACTGTGCTGGAACGCCGGTAGCCCGGCGGGCCATAGCTTCTTCATAACGATGCAGTTCGTCGGGGGAAAGCTCGCGCTCGGGATGCGCGTAAAGATACGCGCGATCGCAGTCGAGCGTGAACATGATGAGAAGTTCCGCATTCATCCGTGGAGAAGGAACGTTCGCGGAAGTCAGATGCTCGACCGCCGCGTTGAGAGCCTGGCGAAGTTGCACGCCTCTATTTCACCACGGAGGCACGAGAAATGCAGAGGTGAGAGGTCAGATTGCAGAGGTTGATTTCAACGGGCACTTCTGCAACCTGACCTCGTACCTCTGCGATTTGTTACACTACCCCGGCTGCCGTCTCCGACTTCAGCTTCTCCGCCTGATAGTGCGTGGTCAATGCGTCGATAATCGGCTGGAGTTTGCCGTCCATCACCTGTTCGAGCTGGTGAATCGTGAAGCCGATGCGATGGTCGGTGAGACGGTTCTGCGGGAAATTATAGGTGCGAATCTTCTCCGAGCGATCGCCGGACCCGACCATCTGCTTGCGTTCTTTGGCTAGCGCATCCGCTTGCTTTTGCATCTCGACTTCGTAGAGCCGCGAACGCAGCACGCGCATGCCTTTTTCGCGGTTCTTGATTTGCGATTTTTCGTCCTGGCAACTGACGACCGTGCCGGTCGGAATGTGCGTGATCCGCACCGCGGAATAGGTCGTATTCACCGACTGCCCGCCCGGTCCGGAAGAACAAAACGTGTCAATGCGCAGGTCCTTGGCTTCGATCTTGACGTCGACTTCTTCGGCTTCAGGCAACACCGCTACGGTGATTGCCGACGTGTGCACGCGTCCTTGCTGCTCGGTCGCAGGCACACGCTGCACGCGATGAACGCCGCTCTCATATTTCAGTCGTGAGTAGACGCGCTCGCCTTCGATCAGCGCAATGACTTCTTTCAGTCCGCCGACGCCCGACTCTGACGTAGATAGCACTTCCACCTTCCACTTCTGCGTCTCAGCATAGCGGTTGTACATGCGGAAGACCTCCGCCACGAAGAGCGTAGCCTCGTCGCCACCCGTGCCCGCGCGAATTTCGAGGACAACGTTTTTCTCGTCGTTTGGATCTTTCGGCAGCAGCAGGACTTTGAGATCTTCCTCGACGGTGACAATACGGCCGTCGAGCTTTGCCAGTTCTTCCTCGGCGTAGGCGCGCATCTCGGGATCTTTCTCGTCGGCAAGAACGGCCTTGCTCTCAGCGATGCCGCGCTTCAGATCTTTGTATTCGCGATATTTCTCGACAATCCCGGCGACTTCACTATGCGCCTTGGCAGTCTTCTGGTATTTCGCTGAATCGTTGGTGATCTCCGGCGACAGCAGAGCTTGCGTGAGCTCTTCGTAGCGAATTTCGATTTGATCTAAGCGTTCAAACATAATTTTTCGTTCGTAAAGACGGGTATGTTCGTCTTCCTGCGGGCGGGAGACGGCGCAAGGGTAATCCCCAATCTGATTTTAGGTGGAATGAGAAAGAAAACAAGAGGTCGCGGTGGGCACCGCTAGGCAATCACCAGTTCGCCGCCGCGCTGCTTTTCCAGTTTCATGGCTTCATCGAGCGCCACAATTGCGCATTCGACTTCACGATCATCCGGGGGTTGCGTGGTGATTCGCTGCAGCCACAGGCCTGGCGCGGTCATGAGTGCGAACAACGAGCCGCGGTGCTTAGCGGCGAAGCGGATGATCTCGTAGGAAACGCCAGCGATCACCGGCAGAAGCGCGATACGGATGCCGAACCGGGTCCAGAAAGTATGCACCGGAATCGCCATGTAAACGAGCATCGAGATAATCATTACCGTCATCAGGAAACTGGTGCCGCAGCGCGGATGATAAGTCGAATATTTCTGTACCGCGGCGGTGTCCAGCGGATCGCCATTCTCGAACGCAAATACCGTCTTGTGCTCGGCGCCGTGATACTCATACACGCGGCGAATATCTTTCCACAACGAAACGCCCCACACGAAGAGCAGGAACATCGCGATCCGGATTATTCCATCGACCAGATTAAACATGATCTGTTGACCAAATACCGGGTTCACTTTTTTCAGTTCCGTCGTCGCCAGCAGCGGCAGGTACTTGTACATGAAGATGAAAAAGGCGATGGAGAAGGCCATGTTCAATCCAGCCATCCAGCCGGTGATTTCAAACTTCTTCCCCGGATCCTTTTTCTCAGTAGCGCTACCGTCGGAATCGGTGTCGGATAATTCTTCGAGGGCCGCATTGGCGGAAAATTTCAGCGCGCGGAATCCCAGCGTCATCGCGTGCCCCAACGTCATCACTCCGCGCACCACCGGCCAGCCCATCCATTTATGCTGCTCCGAAGGCCGCTCCAGCGGCTCGCTGTGGGTGACAATTTCGCCAGACGGCTTGCGCACGGCGATACCCCAGGCGTGTGGCGAACGCATCATTACGCCTTCGAGTACGGCCTGGCCGCCGACGAGGGTCTCCTCGCCGCTCTCGAGAGCGGGCAGCAGTTGCACTGCCGCCAAAAAACGCAAAATTTGCCGCCAACGTTGCATAGCCATTGGATGATACCGCGCGGAGGGAGGACTCCAGCCTTTAGCTTATCACAGGATACGAGAATTACGGACTGTCCGAGTCTGCCGTATGATCGACTATCTCTTTATTTATCAATTGGTTAACGAATTAAATTCTGCGACCGGCACCGCGATTAATACTCGCAAATCGCGTTCCCTACCTGGGGAATCCAATAGTCGATGCTGCACTTCGCCGAGACCTGTGATGCGATTGCCGCCACCACGAAAAAGCTGGAAAAAACTGCGCTGGTCGCGTGCTATCTGAAATCCTTATTGCAGACGAAGGCTATTAACGAGGCGGAGACTGCGGCCGTTTTTCTCTCCGGCCGTCCTTTCCCGGCCTATGAAGAAGCAATTCTGCAAGTAGGCGGAGCGCTGCTTTGGCAAGTCATCAGCGCGCTGTCAGGAAAAGCTGAACATGAGCTGACCGAGATTTATCGCAAGCAGGGTGATGCCGGCTCCGTCGCTGCTGAGGCGCTTCCCGCCAAGCCCGACTCTGGCCTTTCGCTCAGCGCCGTCCAGCAAACATTTTCCGCGATCGCCGGTGCGCGTGGGCCTGCCTCGAAAGGCGCGCTGCTGCGCACACTTCTCGAGCGAGCGACGCCGCTTGAGGCGAAATACATCGTGAAAATTATCAGTGGAGACCTGCGCATCGGCCTGAAAGAAAGTCTGGTCGAAGAAGCCATCGCGCGCGCTTTCGAAACTCCGCTCGACCAGGTCAAACGCGCCAACATGTTGCTGGGCGATATTGGCGAGACGCTGCACCTCGCGTCAGCAGGAAAATTGGCTGACGCACATCTCCGTCTCTTTCATCCCATAGACTTCATGCTGGCCAGTCCTGTCGAATCCGCGGAAGAGGCGCTGTGCTATTTTCCGAACGCGTCGCTGGAAGACAAGTACGACGGAATACGCGCTCAAGCTCACATCAGCGCCGGGGAAGCGCGCATCTTTTCGCGGACCCGCGACGAAATTACGGAGTCGTTTCCCGAACTGCCCGCCGCTCTCGCCGGGCTGCCGCATGACGCGATTCTCGACGGCGAAATCGTGGCGTGGATCGCGGAGGGGAACGGTCGCGCTCTGCCTTTCAGCGCGCTGCAACGACGCCTTGGCCGCAAGAAAGTTAGTGAGCAACTGATGCGCGAAGTTCCAATCGCGTATCTGGTGTTCGATGTTCTTTACGCCGATGGCGAACTCCTGCTCGATCGCGCCCTCCGCGAACGCGCAGCGGTTTTGAACGACCTGATGAATCGCGTGGGAACAGACGCCCCCGTCTGTCCCGCCGAGCGCTCGGCAGCGCGCGTGAAACCTTCGCAGGCTCACTTTTCTTTTGCAGCGCCAGATCTTCCCGTCGCAACCGTTCTCCGCGCACCGGTCGCAACCGCCCACTCCCCGCAAGATCTCGAAACCCTTTTCACCGCCGCGCGCGATCGGGGTAACGAAGGACTGATGATCAAGGATCTCGATTCGACCTATACCCCCGGGCGCCGCGGCAAATCGTGGCTCAAGATGAAGCGCGAGCTGGCCACGCTCGATGTCGTCGTGACCGCCGTCGAATACGGCCATGGCAAGCGCATCGCAGTCCTCAGCGATTACACCTTTGCGGTATGGGATGGCGAGCGCCTGGTCAATATCGGCAAGGCCTATTCAGGGCTCACCGATGTAGAGATAGCGGAAATGACGCACTGGTTTCTCAAGCACAAAATCAGTGAGCAAGGACTAAGGCTGGAAGTGGAACCGAAGATTGTTTTGGAAGTTGCCTTCAACAACATGATGCGCTCCCCGCGCCACGAGAGCGGCTACGCGCTGCGCTTTCCACGCATCGTCCGCCTGCGTCCCGATAAACTTCCCGAAGATGCGGACACCATCAAGACGGTGCAGGAAATTTACGAGCAGCAGGGGAAGGTTGTTAGTCGTTAACAAAGCGTTCGCGAACGACTAACGATTAACGGCCACAGACTGTTCAGCGGGCGTGATCGTGGCGGGAATGATCCTGTCCCGCATGATCGTGCTCGTGCACTTCCTCCCGCACCGCAATTACGCAGCTATGTGCCGTCTCGCAGACCACGTGCTCGAGTTGAATCGTCGTGTGATGAATTCCGAATCCGCGCCCCAGCTTCTCGTTAATCTCCTTCAGAATCGAGTCGCTCTCCGAAGTCGCCATATCCGCGATCTTTACATGTGCCGACAGCGCATGATTCTCGGAGCCGATGCTCCATAGGTGCAGGTCGTGCACGTCGCTCACGCCGGCAATTGCGCGCATTGCCGATTCCACTGCTTCCAGGCTCATCCCGCGCGGCGTCCCCTCCAGCAGGATATTCATGGTTTCGCGCACGATGCCGATGCTCGACCATAAAATCAGAGCGCCGATGCCAAACGATAGCGCCGCATCCACCCAGTATTGCCCTGTCCAGAGAATTACAAAACCGCCGACAATCACGGCCGCGGTTGAAAGCGTATCTCCCACCTCGTGCAGTAGCGCGCTGCGCACATTCACATCGCGCCCGGAACGCCACAACAGGAGCGCGATTAGGCCATTCATCACCACGCCCGCAGCCGCCACGCCAATCATCACTCCAGCGCGAACCTGCTCGGGATGCTGAATGCGCTGAAACGCCTCGTAAAAAATAAAGAACGAAACGACAACCAGCGACAGGGCATTGACCAGCGCTGCCAGCACTCCGGCGCGCCGATAACCGTAGGTCTTGGTGGCGCTGGGTGGGCGGCCTTCGAGAAATACAGCCACCAGCGACAACAGTAGCGCGAGAAAGTCGGAGAGGTTATGTCCTGCCTCGGAAAGCAACGCCAGCGAATGCGCCCGGATTCCGGCCACGACCAGCAGGCCGACATAAAGCAAGGTGACGGCGAGCGAAAAGCGCAACACTCGCCCCGTCCCATGCGAATGCCCGTGTCCGGCGTGCGAGTGCATGTTACTAGGATAGCGCAGACCGTCATGTGTGGCGCGGACACTCCCTTCGGCTGGGCTCAGGGCAGGCTTGTCCGCGGCCTTTGACCCTGATGTCTGTCGGCAAGGGATGTGTCAAGATGCGTCAAGACGACCCGGCACGAGCATTCAGCGCTAACTCCGGCTAGCGCAGACCCACGCCCTCGCGCTATGCTTCTCCTCGCCCCCAGGAGGAAAGACATGAAGCAGATTTACATGATCCCAGCATTGCTGTTGCTAGCTTCATCGGCAATCGCACAAACAGCACCAGTTGCAGCCGCGCCGGTGGCGAACCCGGTAAGCAGTGCCCTCAGAGACACGTTCCCTGGCCGCCAGAAAAATACTATTGCTGCCGTCGAGGCCATGCCCGCTGAGAAATTTAGTTATAAACCCAGCGCCGACCAGATGACATTCGGGCACCTCGTCGCCCACATGGTCGAATCCAACAATGCATTCTGCAGCCTGGCTGCCGCCGTCCCCGCGCCCAAGGCGGACGAGGTCAAGGAAACAGACGGAAAGGACAAGTTGGTTGCCGCGCTCAAAGCCTCGTTCGCTTTCTGCGGCGATGCGCTCGCGAAAATGGATGACTCTAAACTGGGTGAGATGACGGAGGCCCATGGCCAGCGAATCTCCCGTGCCAGAGGCGCCTTGATCCTCGCCGGAAGTTGGGCCGACCATTACGCCGAAACTTCCATGTATCTACGTCTGAATGGCCTGTTGCCGCCGACCGCGAAGAAGTAAAGAACGCAAATTCAGCGAGCACTTTTCGGGGTGGATACTTAGCGGCTGAAATAGGAGGATCTTCGCCTTGGCGCAGTCGCATCCGACACGACTACTCACGACCCGCGCGAGGAGCGCGGTGGCGCTTGGTCTGACTGCTTTCGTATTCACGATGGCGATCCGAGGGGTGCTCCATCCAGGTCACAGCCAGTCGAGATGGCTAGTGCCAATGGATGTTTTCTATCATGGCGGGCCGCTGGTTGCGGTGAACGTTTTCTTCTACGGTTGGATATGCTGGATCGGGTTCTGGTGCATTCGCCGGTCTGCGGGACGCGAACGTGTTTTGGTCGTGGGTTGGTTAACAGGTATTTTCCTATGGCCGATTAGAATGTTACGACCCGAGTGGGCTATAGCACTCAAACACATTAGCGTGTTCGGACTTGGAGTTGCGCTTCTGGCAGCACTCGCCCTTCTGTTGGAACCCTCGGACGTAGCTGACTCAGGTGGCGGGACTGGCGCGATGTAGCGACTCGACGGGGTCCCTACCCAATAAGTCCTTCCAACTCCGCTTCCCCGATCACGCTCACTCCCAGTTCCCGAGCCTTGTCCAGCTTCGATCCAGCATCACTGCCTGCGACTACGTAATCCGTCTTCTTGCTTACCGAACCCGAGACGCGCCCGCCCGCGTCTTCGATCATCTTTTTCGCCTCATCGCGAGTATGGCGTTCGAGCGTTCCTGTGAGCACAAAAGTCTTGCCAGCCAGCCTGGTGCCTTTTTCTTTTTTCAGTCCGGTGAAGGTCAGCGCGGCCTTGCGCAGATCGCTTACCAATTTGCGATTGTGCTCGTCGGCGAAAAATTCAACGATGCTCTCTGCGATCCGCGGACCGACTTCGTTCACTTCCTCAAGTTCTTCTGCGCTCGCGTTCATGATCGCGTCGAGCGAGCCGAAGTGCTCCGCCAGAAACTGCGCCGTGCGCTCGCCGACCATCCGTATGCCGAGCCCGTAAATCACGCGTTCCAGTGGCAGTCGTTTTGATGCGTCGATTTCCGCGAGCACGTTCTCCGCCGACTTCTCGCCCATGCGATCGAGCTTAAGCAGATCGTCCTTCGTCAGTTTGTAAAGATCAGCGACATTCTTGACCAAGCCGCGTTCGTTGAGTTGATTCACCAGCGCCTCGCCGAGGCCGTCGATATTCATCACATGGCGCGAGGCAAAATGCAGAATCGTGCCCTGCAATTTCGCCGGACAATTCGCATTCACACAGCGATGGTCCGCCTCTCCCGGCGTGCGCACCACGTTGCCGCCGCAAACGGGGCAGTGCCCGGGCATCTCGAACTGCTTATGGCCACGAGGATGCTCTTTGTCCTCGAGCACTTTCACAACTTTTGGAATAACGTCGCCGCCGCGCTCGACCTCAACCCAGTCGCCGATCTTTACTCCCAGTTCATCGATGAAATCCATGTTGTGCAGAGTGGCGCGCGAAACCGTGGTGCCGCCGATCGGAACCGGCTTCAGCCACGCGACCGGCGTGAGCTTGCCGGTGCGGCCAACTTGCGGCACGATGTTTTCAATCTGCGTTACTGCGCCGCGCGCCGCGTACTTGTAGGCGATCGCCCACCGCGGAGCCTTCCCGGTAAATCCCAATTCCCGCTGCCACGCGGTGCGATCGACCTTGATGACGATGCCGTCGATTTCATAGGGCAGCGATTCGCGTTTGCCCTCCCAGCTCTGAATGAATTTCCAGACTTCGTCCAGATTCTTTGCCAGCCTGCGATTCGGGTTCACCTTGAATCCCGCCGCTTCCAGGGCATCCATGGTTTTCGATTGCCGGTCGAAAAAAGTTTGGCCATCTTTCAGCAAAAAGTAGGCGAAGAAATCCATGCGGCGTTGCGCTGTGATGGACGGCTCAAGTTGCCGCACCGTTCCCGCCGTAAAGTTGCGCGGATTGGCAAACGCGGCCAGCCCTTGCTTCTCGCGCTCTTCATTCAGCTTCCGAAATGCGGCAATTGGCATCAGCATCTCGCCGCGCACTTCGAAGTCGACTGGGATTCCGGTCTTTTTCAATTTGTCTTTAGAGATTGACAACGGAACGGATCGCACGGTCCGCACGTTCGCAGTGACGTCTTCGCCGATGTTGCCATCGCCGCGCGTGATGCCGCGCACCAGATGACCGTCGCTGTAGACGAGCGCCAGCGACATTCCGTCGAGCTTCAATTCGCACATGTATTCGAGGTCGGTGCGCCCGCTGAGTTCACGCACGCGCCGTTCCCAGTCGCGCAGTTCTTCTTCGGAGTAGGCGTTGTCGAGCGAAAGCATAGGCGAGGAATGTTTCGCCTTCACGAATCCCTCGCGCGGCTTACCCCCTACGCGCTGCGTGGGCGAGTCGGGTGTGATGAGATTCGGATGCTCCGCTTCGAGCCGTTTAAGCTCGTTCATCAGCTTGTCGAAGTCGGCGTCAGAAATCTCCGGATCATCCAGCACGTAATACCGGTATTCGTGGTGGCGGATCTTCTCGCGTAGAGCGTCGATTTTCTTTTCGATATTTTTCTCGCCTGCAGAGCTGGACATGACTGGGGAATTATAAAAGGAGAAATTGCTTTCATCCGGTACTGAGCACTGGCCGCCGGCTACTGCTTCTGCGCTTTTCGAATCCGCCCGCTTCCCGCCGCGCTGCGACCCACGCTTGACGGAGGTTTAGGCACCCCGTCCAGCAATTCTTTCAGCACGGTCGCGTTGTTGCGCTCAACATTTCGCGACGCATACAACAGGGTAACTTGCCGCTTGCCTTCCGCGAGATGATACAGCTTTTCGAGAGCCGTTGAAGCTTCTTCAGTCTTCAACTCTTTGAGATAGCGTTTGCGAAACTGATTCCATCCCTCTGGGTTCGCATGGAACCACTTTCGCAACTCGTCGGAAGGCGCCAGATCGCGGAGCCAGACCTTGACCGCCGCGTCTTCTTTCGTCAATCCGCGCGGCCATAGTCGATCCACTAGTACGCGCACTCCGTCTGACGCAGAAGCGGCTTCGTAAACGCGTTTGACAACAACGCCCATGCCTTCCGTATTATCCTACCTTTGAGTACTGATAGGCCATGTTGCAATCATTCATGAATTTCTGGCAGCAGATTTCTCCGAGCCTCCGTGTTTTTCTGGTTATGCTTGCGCTTCTATCGCTAGCCGCCTGCGACGTTGAGCGCCGCAAATCCGATGCCGAACTCGGCCTCAATCCACAGCAGGCCGCAGGCCGCAAACTCTACGACAACTATTGCGATCGCTGCCACGAGCCTTACTCCTCGCATGGCAAGAAAGGCCCAGGGCTAAAAGGAATCTTCAAACATCAATACCTGCCGCTGAGCGGACTCCCGGCCAACGACGATCGCGTGACCGACATCGTTAAATACGGACGCGCCAAGATGGAAGGATTTAGCCAGGTCATGACCGACCAGCAGGTTAAGGATTTGCTCGCCTATTTGCACACGCTGTAGGGAAATTGTCAGTTTTCGGTTCTCAGTTCTCAGTAAAACAGGGATGTTGCGGACATTAGCTTTCTAAATCGCTATGGTTTGTTCTGGGAACTGAGAACCGAGAACTGATGTATGGCATAATCGCCGCAATGTCCGCCATCAACCATGCCCCGCTCTTCCAGAAATTGCCGTCGACGGACGAACTGCTTCGACAGTCCGACCTGCAGGCGCTGATTGAACGCGAGGGGCATTCCGCGGTCGCGGAAAGTATTCGGGTCGTGATCGCGCGCCTGCGCCAGGAAATCGGCAGCGGCCAGTTGAACGATAAATCGCTGGACCTCGCGCTGAGCGGCCTGTCTGCGGCCATAGAGCGCCAACTCCGGCAATCGTTACGTTACTCGCTGCGACCGCTCATCAATGCCACCGGTGTAATCCTGCATACGAATCTGGGACGCGCGCCGCTTGCCGCGGCAGCCTTGGATCGCGTTCGCGCCACGGCGAGCACATATTCGAATCTCGAATTTGATGTTTCAACCGGCGAGCGTGGTAAGCGCGACGTCCACGTAGATCGCTTGTTTCAAAAGCTTTTTGACAGTGATGGCGGAGCGACCGCGGCTATCTCGACGGCGATTTCCACAATCGTGGTCAACAACAACGCCGCCGCCGTTCTGCTCACGTTGAACTCGCTGGCCGAGGACGGCGAGGTTGTCGTCTCGCGCGGAGAGTTGGTTGAAATCGGCGGCTCGTTCCGCATCCCCGACGTAATGTCGAAGTCGAATGCAATCCTGCGCGAAGTTGGCACCACCAATCGCACTCGCATCTCGGATTACGAACGCGCCATTAACGACCGCACGCGGATCTTGCTTCGTGTGCATCGATCCAATTTTGAGATCACGGGCTTCACGGAGCAGCCGAGTGTCAACGAACTGGTCGCTCTCGCCCGCCGCCGCACTATTCCTCTGGTGGAAGATCTGGGTAGCGGCGCGCTCTTTGACTTGCGTTCGGTCGGAATTAACGGCGAACCGGGAGTGCTCGACAGCCTGCGCGCTGGCGTCGACATTGTGACTTACAGTGGCGATAAACTTCTCGGCGGTCCGCAAGCTGGATTGATCAGCGGCCGCGCCGATCTGGTCGCACGCATGCGCTCGAACTCGCTCTTCCGCGCGCTGCGCGTCGACAAGCTCACCTATGCCGCGCTCGAAGCCACGCTGCTCGCCTACGTCAAGCGCGACCACGACGCGGTGCCAGTGCTTCGCATGATGCGGCTGACCAAAGATGAAATCGCGCGGCGCGCGGAAAAAATTATTTCTCAGCTTGAATCGGCTGCGACAAAATCCGCCCGCCTCAGGCTTAAGCTCGTTGACGGCGAGTCGGTGATCGGCGGCGGCGCTGCTCCGTCGGCCGCTTTGCCCACGTGCCTGATTGCACTCACTCACGCCGATCTCAGCGCGGATGAACTCAACACAAATCTTCGCGCCGCCGTCCCGCCGATCATCGCGCGAGTCGAGGATGGACACGTTCTTCTCGATCTGCGAACCGTTTACCCGGAGCAAGAGGCAAACCTACTCACAGCCTTAGCATCTCTAACGGAGAACTAAGAGCAGAGCCCGACACCCGTCACTGTGCCAACCCTCTACACCATCGGCCACTCCACGCGCTCGCTGGATGAGCTCGTCTCCGCGCTTAAGGCGCATGGAATTGAGACGCTGATCGATATCCGCACCTTTCCTATGTCGCGGCGCTTGCCCCACTTCAATCGCGAATCGCTCGAGCGTTCGTTGCCCGAGCACGGTATCCGCTACATTTGGATGAAAGAGTTGGGAGGATATCGCAAGTCGACCAGGAAGGATTCGCCGCATACGGCGCTGCGCAACGCCAGCTTCCGCAACTACGCCGACTACACGCTCACACCGGAGTTCGAGCAGGCCATTGCTGAACTGGTTGAAATTGCCGGCACGTCACGCACTGCCTACATGTGCGCCGAGCGTGTGTATTTCCGCTGCCATCGCATGATCGTCTCCGACTGGCTGGTCGCACATGGCTATGAAGTTCTGCACATTGACGCGGAAGGCCCGACCCGACCGCACAAGCTTTTACCCGAGGCCAGACTAATCGATGGAAAGGTGATCTACCGCGGCGACAATCTTTTTTGAGCCCAATTGCCAATTCACAAATGCACAATTAACAATAGTTTCTTATGATCATCGGCACAGGGGTCGACCTCGCCGAAGTTACGCGGATTCGAGAGAGCATCGAGCGCTTTGGCGATCGCTTTCTTCATCGCGTGTTCACCGAGGGCGAAATCAAGTATTGCGAGCGCAGAGCGAATCGCTGCGAAAGCTACGCCGCGCGTTTCGCCGCCAAAGAAGCTGGCATGAAGGCTCTCGGTACAGGTTGGAGTCACGGGGTCCGCTGGCGCGATATCGAAGTGGTGCGCCCGAAAGGGCAGCGGCCGACCATTCAATTTCACGGCGAGGCAGCGGCCATCGCCGCCAGGATCGGCACAAAAAATATCGCTCTCTCCATTACGCATACCTCGGAGCAAGCCCTCGCCCACGTCATTCTGGAGAGTTAGCTGTTAGCCCTCAGCTTTCAGTCCTGAAACCCCTTCCGCTTTCAGGGTCTGTCCCTGCGCGAATTTGGAGGGCGATAACCTTCTCATTCGAAATAACTTTCTTGCTGCGCGCAACATGCGCCGAGGTTCAGGGTTTCAATAGCCGGAACGTAATGTCGCCGGATTACCCGGCATGGGCCAAAATGCACAGGGCCAAAGGAAGGCAACGAAAATGAAACGCTCCGCTCGTAGTTTGGTATCGGCATTTGTATTAAGTATTTTAATGTTGACGGTTTCCGTGTTGTCGCTGTCGACGCCGTCGTCGGCACAGATCGCGATTGGCATCTCCGTACGCATCGCTCCTCCAGCGCTGCCGGTTTACGCGCAGCCCCTTTGCCCTGGCCCAGGATATCTCTGGACCCCGGGTTATTGGGCGTGGAACGATGACGGCGGCTACTACTGGGTGCCGGGCACATGGGTGGTTGCCCCCATAGGCATGCTTTGGACGCCTGGTTACTGGGGCTTTGTCGGGGGCGTATATGGCTGGCACGCTGGGTACTGGGGGCCGCACGTCGGCTTTTACGGTGGAATTAACTACGGCTTCGGTTACGGCGGCGTAGGCTTCGTCGGCGGCGAGTGGAGAGGCGAGGGCTTTTTCTATAACCGCGCAGTCATGAACGTCAATGTGGTTAATGTGACCAACGTTTATAGCCGCACGGTGGTTGTGAATAACGTGCACACCAGCTTCAACGGTCAGGGCGGAATTGAAGCGCGTCCGACAGCCCAAGAAGAAGCGTACTCGCGGGAACCGCACCGAGCAGCGCTGCCGGCGCAGACGGAACACGAACACGCTGCCAGTCAGAATCGCGCATTGTTCGCATCCGAGAATCATGGGCGCCCTGCCATCGCGGCCACGGGCAAGCCAGGCGAGTTCAATGGGCCACGTGTGGTAAGAACGAGCGCGGCGGGCGGCAACTTTAACTCCAGCTCTAACGACCGTGCAGCGGAGCGCTCCGAGAATCGCAGCACTCCGAACCGCGAACAGACAGCATCGCGCGACAACGCCACGGCCAACAAGCCGGCTCCGAAGAATAACGCCAAGCCAGCGAAAGCGGAACCGAAGCGAGACGGACGCGACGATCACCGTTAAGACGTCGCTCGTCGGCTGCAAGCGAAAACCGCATCAATAAAAAGGCTTCCACCGGCATGAGAATGCGACAGTGGAAGCCTTCTTTCTTGCTCCTCGTAAAGCCCCTAATCAGCTCCCTTTTTCCACCTCGTCAAATCTTGCAGCTTGAAATTCCCCCGCATTTGCTATGATGTCCTGTCGTTTACTGACCACCTTGCCTAGCCAAAAACAGCTGAAATGGTCGCAACTCCGCGTGGGGCTGACTGTCGTCGTCGCCAGCGTCACGCTCATGGTCCTGATCTTCGTAATGAGCGGGACTGGCGGATGGTTTACCAGCAAGATCACGATCCGCTCCTACTTCGATAACGCTGGCGGATTGCGCGAAGGCGCCCCCGTGCGCTTAGCGGGCGTCGACATCGGCAACGTGAAGACCGTCCGCATCGTCAGTGGCAAGCCGATGACGCCGGTCGAAGTCACCATGAAGGTCAACACCAAATACTCCTTCAACCTCCGTAAAGATTCCGTCACTTTGCTGACCACCGCCGGGGTGCTCGGTGAAACCTACGTCGATGTGGACAGCTCGCAAGCCAAAGGTCCGGAAGCGCGGGATGGAGACGTGTTGCCTGCGCGCGACCAGCCCGAACTTCAAGATGTGGTGCGCTCCACCCAGGGCACGCTCGAGAATATGGACGCGCTGCTCAAGCGCGTCGATCGCATCGTCGCCTTCATCGAAAGCGGCCAGGGCTCAATCGGCAAAGTCATTTACAGTCCAGCTCTTTATGACCAACTCAATGCCACGGTGACGGAATTTAAAGGATTGGTCGATGACATTCAGACGGGGAAGGGCTCGCTCGGCCCGCTGTTTACCAGCGACGAAGCGTATAAAAAAGCCATCGCCGCCATCGATAAGCTGAACGTGATCGTGGACGAATTGCAGCAGGGCAAGGGCACGGCTGGCAAGTTGCTCAAGGATTCCGAGCTGTTTGACAACGCCAATAAGACGATGGCCAATGTTCGCCAGTTGACCGATGACATCAACGCGGGCAAGGGCACACTCGGCAAGCTGTCGCACGATCAGGAATTTGCCGACAAATTGCAGACCACGATCAACAATCTGGCCGCGCTGTCTGGTCGCCTGGAAAAAGGCGAAGGCACGGCAGGATTGTTATTCAAGGATCCAGCTCTCTACAACAACAGCAACCAGATGCTGGTGGAGACGCGCGAACTGGTGAAAGCGATCCGGGAAAATCCCAAGAAATACTTGACGTTCCACGTAAAGGTGTTCTGAGGGCGCGACGATCACGTAGGGACGGACGCCCCGTCCGTCCAGCCGAGCGAAGCTCGGCAGCGCCAAGCGGGATAAAGTCGGATTTTCCGTTGACGGTTTTCTGCGGATTGAGTCCAATACCATGTCTCAGTGTGTTCCGTTGCCACATTTTCCCTTTGAGGATTTCATGCGCTATTTCACAGTTCCTTTCAGAGTTTTGACCGTGGCACTCCTGCTCGCGCCTGCGCTATTGGCCCAGGAAAAAGCTAAGCCTGCCGCCGAAGTCCGCTTCTCCGCCGACATGCTCGATAAGAGCATCGATCCCTGCAACGATTTCTACGCCTACGCTTGCAGCAAGTGGATGGACCAGAACCCGCTCCCCGCCGACCGCTCCGTCTGGGGCAGTTTCAGTGAAGTGGCGGAGCGCGGCCAATACATCGTTCGCGACATTTTGGAGAAGGCATCGGCCGACCATCCGGGCCGCAACTCCAGCGAACAAAAGATCGGCGATTACTATGCCAGTTGCATGGATGAGGCCGCCATTGAAAAAGCCGGTACCCGGCCGCTGGAGCACGACTTCCAGAGCATCGCCGCGATCCATACGAAACAGGAGCTTCCGCGAGAGATCGTGCGTCTGCATAACGAGGGCGACGACGTATTGTTCGGCTTCGACTCCGGATCGGACTTCAAAGACGCAAGCCAGATTATTGCTCAGGTCGATCAGGGCGGACTGGGCATGCCCGACCGTGACTACTATTTCAAAAACGACGAGAAGTCGGCGGAGCTGCGAAAAGAATACGTCGCGCACGTAGCCAAAATGTTTGCGCTGTTGGGCGATGACCAGAACAAAGCCGAGGCCGAAGCCAAGGTTGTGATGGAGATCGAGACCGGCTTAGCCAAGGGCGCGCTCGATCAAACCAGCCGCCGTGATCCACAGAAGATCTATCACAAGCTGAGCAGCCAGGAACTCGCCGCCCTGAGCCCCGAGTTCAACTTCACCCAGTATTTCGAGGGCGTGGGCGCGCCCCGATTCAGTTCGCTGAACGTGGTTGAACCGGATTTCATTAAAAACATGCAGGCGGTAATCGACGCGCATTCGCTCGACGATTGGAAGACTTATCTGCGCTGGCACGCCGTGCACGCGAGCGCGCCCTATCTTCCCGCCGCTTTCGTCAACGAGAATTTTGCTTTCTTCGGTAAGACGCTGCAGGGCACCAAGGAGCTGCGCCCGCGCTGGAAGCGCTGCGTCGGCTACGCCAACAACGATCTTGGAGAAGCAATTGGCCAGTTCTATGTACAGCAGACCTTCGGCGCCGAAGGCAAGGAGCGCACGCTGGCCATGGTTGCCGCGCTAGAAAAAGCGCTCGGCGAAGATATCCAAAGCGTGTCATGGATGGGCGCGGACACGAAAGCCCAGGCGCTGGTGAAGCTGCATGCGATCACGAATCGCATCGGCTACCCCGATAAATGGCGGGACTATTCGTCGCTTCAGATCGTGCGCGGCGACGCGCTCGGCAACTCGCAGCGCGCCAATCAAGGCGACCTGCAGTACCGATTGAACAAAATTGGCACGCCGCTCGACAAGCGGGATTGGCCATATCCGCCGATGACGGTGAACGCGACCTACGATCCGACGCAGAACAACATCACCTTTCCTGCTGGAATCCTGCAGCCGCCGTTCTATGACAATCGTGCCGACGACGCGCTGAACTTTGGCGGCATCGGCGCCGTGATTGGTCACGAACTCACGCATGGCTTCGATGACCAGGGCAGCCAGTTCGACGCCGAAGGCAATCTCCGCGACTGGTGGACCGCGACCGACAAGAAGCAATTCGAAGAACGCACCAGCTGCATTAAAGACCAGTATGGAAGCTTTGTCGCAGTCGACGACCTGAAGTTGAATGGCAAGCTAACCCTGGGCGAAAACACCGCGGACAATGGCGGCCTACGCATTGCTTACATGGCTCTCTTGAACGGCCTTGCCGGCAAAGAGCCAGCGCCCATCGACGGCCTGACCGCGAAGCAGCGCTTCTTTTTGGGATGGGCCAACGTGTGGTGCCAGAATCGTACCGATGCCGTGGCGCGCATGCTGGTCACTATCGATCCGCATTCACCGGGAAAGAACCGTGTGAATGGAACCGTTTCGAATATGCCGGAGTTTCGCGAAGCGTACCACTGCGCCGCGGCCGCGCCGATGGTGAATCAGAATGCTTGCCGGGTGTGGTGAGGAAGGCTGCTATTCGCTGTTCGTCGTCCGCTACTCGCAAATGCGCATTCCGGCCGTATCACAACGATTCGTCAGGTGCGAATAGCGAACGACGAATAGCGGACCAGCGACTAACGACCGCCCGCCACTTCCGCCTGTTCGTGCGCATGATAACTCGAGCGCACGAGTGGTCCCGACTCCACGTGCTTGAATCCAAACTTGAGTGCTTCCGCTTTCAGCGATACAAACTCGCCTGGAGTGTAATAGCGCGTCATCGGCAGATGATCTTTTGACGGACGCAAGTACTGGCCGATCGTCAGAATATCGACGCCGCGCTCGCCGAGGTCGCGGAAGACTTCGATCAGTTCATCCGTCTCCTCGCCGATGCCAACCATCACGCCACTCTTGGTGACGGTCGTGGGATCCCACTTCTTGGCGTTCGCCAGCAGATCGAGCGTTCGCTTATAGCGCGCGCCGGAACGCACGGCGCGATAGAGTCGCGGCACAGTTTCGGTATTGTGATTGAGCACGTTCGGCTTGGCGTCGAGCACGATGCGCAGCGGTTCTTCGAGACCCTGAAAATCCGGGATCAGCACCTCGACCCGGCACTCGGGCACAAGCTCGCGAATCTGCTGAATGGTCTCGGCAAAAATTCGGGCGCCGCCGACATTGTCATCGTCGCGATTCACGCTGGTAACGACTGCATGCCGCAGCCCGAGCGTCGCGACCGCCTCGGCCACGCGCCGCGGCTCGTCCCAGTCAATCGCCTGCGGGCGTCCCTTCGGCACCGCGCAAAATCCGCAGCGCCGCGTGCAGATATCGCCCAGCAGCATGAACGTCGCTGTGTGATGGTCCCAGCATTCGCCAATATTCGGACATTGCGCAGATTCGCATACCGTATGCAATCCGAGGCCGCGCGCCAGTTTCTTGAGGTTATGAAAGTTGTCGCCAACCGGCGCCTTAGCCTTAAGCCAAGACGGCTTCGGAGCGCGGACCTTCGAGCCGAGGTCAATCTGGATCAGCTGAGAAGAGGCAGACATGACGAAACTTGATTTTATCAGCTCGCCGGGAGCAGAAGAGGTCGACCGTTTGCCGAGCAGTTGCGCGGTCACTTCAGATGCACGACCGCATCCGAACGCTTCAGCCCCGCTGATTTCGCTCCGCGCGGCGCCGGCATCGCGTACTTTGGCTTGATCTCGTGGCATCCATCGTCGCAATAAACGCCGCCAGCGGCCGACTCCGGCGTGGGCATTGGCGAATTCACCGCCAGTTCGCGCTCACCCTCCAACTGCCGCTCCACGCTGGCGATGAGGCCTTCGTTTTCTTTCGCCGTCAACCATTTTTTCTTGTTCACCAGATAATCTTCCATGCGCGTAATCGGATCGCGCCGCTTCCAATATTCAAACATCGGCTTCGGAACATACTCCGCCGCGTCGTGTATGGCGTGTCCCTTCATGCGCATCATCTTCGCTTCGATCAGCGTCGGGCCTTCGCCGCGATGCGCCCGCTCGCACGCTTCGTGGCAGGCGTCATAAACCTGGCATGCGTCGGTGCCATCGACAATCACGCCTGGAATTCCATAACCGATCGCGCGCTCGGCCAAATCCTCAACGCGAAACTGCATGTTCGCCGGAGTCGAATAGGCCCACAGATTATTCTCGACAACCAGCACCAGCCCGAGATTCTGCACCGCCGCAAAATTCAGGCCTTCGTAAGTCACGCCGGTCGATTGCCCGCCGTCGCCGATCCAAGTCATCACCGCAACATTTTTCCCCTGCAGCCGAGCGCCCAGCGCCACGCCGGTGAGCACCGGAATCAAATCGCCCAACATCGAAATCGGCGCGACCACGTTGCGCTTCTTGAGATCGCCAAAGTGCGAAGTGGTATCGCGCCCGCCGGTCGGCGAGCCGGACTTCGCCATATATTGCATCATGATGTCGGCGGGCCTGAAACCGCGCACCAGCAGCGCTCCCTGGTTGCGAATCATCGGGCCCATCCAATCATCTTTTTCCAGCGCATAGGCCGAGGCGCAGGAGCAACCCTCTTGCCCGAGTCCGAAATAAACTCCGCCTACAACCTTCCCTTGCTTGTAGAGATTTTCGAGCGCCGTCTCCATCCGGCGGTTGAGCAGCATCCAGCGATAGATCTCGATGCATTGCTCGCGCCGCAAATATTTCGAGTCGCGAATCGGAGGCGCGGGTGCCGCGAGATCACCGCTCTCGACTTCGTAATGTACTTCGTCGCCCACCCGAACCTGCCGCGCCGTGAAATGAGGCTTTTCCAGCCGGTAATCGCGGATGGTATAAGTGCGGAGATCGCCGTTAGGCGCGGCGATTTCGGCCGCTCGCTGGTGATTTTTCCCTGGGAGGATCCTCGCAGCGGGAGCGGTCTTTTTCTTACTATTCTTATGGTTCGCCATGATCAGTAAGCGAATATGCTACCACTCGCGTGTTTGTGGGGCGCGGGCGTCCCCGCCCGCGAAAGTGCGCGGCGGAAATAATACCCGCGGTTAGACGAGAAATAAATCATCCTCACCGCGCATCCGCCGCAACGCGTCTGGAGCCCTCACCGGCACCCCAACTCTATTTCCAAGCAGAGCAGCAATCGTCTCCAGCCACAGCATCTGGCTGCCAAAGATTGTGCCGAAGTTTCGCGACACCGATTGCGCTACTTCATCGAGATTAATTTCTCGCCCCAGTTCTCTCTCCATCGAGGTCACCGGTTTCGCCGTAATGCCACACGGCACGATGAGATTGAAGTAACTGAGATCCGTATTCACATTCAAGGCAAACCCATGCGAAGTGACCGAGCGCGAAATGTGTACGCCGATGGCTGCGATTTTGCCGGAGGCCTCAGTCTCTGTCCAAGCACCCGTCAGCCCCGCGACGCGTCGAGTAGGAATACCGAAATCGCCGCAGGTGCGAATCAGCACTTCTTCCAGTCGCCGGACGTAATCGACAGCGCCCAGTGTTTTGCGCTGTGCACGTGGAAGCTCTGACCCAGAGCCGACAGCTGCGGGCTGAGAGCTATATCCACGCAAGTCAAATATGGGATACCCCACCAACTGCCCCGGCCCGTGAAACGTAACGTCGCCGCCGCGATCACACTCGAAGACCTCAACTCCGCGTGCCGCCAGCGCATCGGGAGAAGCGAGCACGTTGGCGGCTTTCGCATTGCGTCCAAGAGTGATGACCGGAGAATGTTCAAGCAGCAGCAGCACGTCGCCGATCTCGCCCGCCTTGCGCAGTTCGACCAGCTCCCGCTGCAGCCGCAATCCTTCCGCATAAGCAAGCTGACCGAGTTGGACGACCGAAATCACGTGGTTATTGAAATTATAGGCTCGCGGCGCAGCGCCGGCATCGTGCTGGTTGTCCTGGTTATTTTAGGACGAGGGTCTTCGTGAGCGCGATTGATCCCGATAGCGAAGCGAGGATAGGCGAGCCTCGCCAAACTGCGGACATTGCCGTCCACCCCCCATTAACTTTTTTTATTCTCCCCTTGCACAATCTGATCGGGTTTGGTATAAACATCAGGTCGAGGACAAGTGAATAAGTGTCTGAGTTGTCCGCTGAATCTTCGCGGCTGCTTTTGGCATCCAATACTGAAAGCCTCCTAATTGACCCCTTTCCGGGGTTCGCATTCGGGGACAAGGTTCCCTGAAGGGTTTCCGCGCATAGCAGAGCCTCCAAGCGATCTTTAATTTTTGAACTGTCTTCCGCGTCGGCGTGCGCCCGATTTCGTGGCGCATCCCCAAGCGGAAGAGCGTCTCCGAACGCGCTGTAAAGAATTCCCGCAAAGAGTTCTTTCGACTAAAGAGTTCTCCGGTCTGGCTTTATTCCACCCTGGATGAAACTCCCCGCACTGTTGAAATCGGGTGGAAATCCTGTGATCTCAGAGGGTTGACAGGAAGCGCATGGACGCGTAGCTTGATGAATCCTGGCAAAGTCAGGTTCAAGCTAGAACAAGTTTAGTAGCACAAGTTTCGAGGACGCCAAAATCTCTTCTAAGGGATGGCGGCAGATCTGGAAGCGCACCGCTCAGGCGGAAAGCGGATCGGTCTTTGACAAAAGGTTGAACGTGCCAGTCGTGAGAAACAAATGTTCGGGCTCAAGTCTGAACGTACTCACAAGATAGGACCTTCGTCACAGCAGACGGAGGCCGTTGGTCTACCCAGACCAACTCAGGTTTCAAATGAGAGTTTGATCCTGGCTCAGAATCAACGCTGGCGGCGTGCCTAACACATGCAAGTCGAACGGGAAAGTGGAGCAATCCATGAGTATAGTGGCGACCGGGTGAGTAACACGTGACTACCTGCCCTTGAGTGGGGGATAACCTCGGGAAACCGAGGCTAATACCGCATAATATCGCAAGATCAAAGGAGCAATCCGCTTTTGGAGGGGGTCGCGGCTGATTAGCTAGTTGGTAGGGTAATGGCCTACCAAGGCGAAGATCGGTATCCGGCCTGAGAGGGCGCACGGACACACTGGAACTGAAACACGGTCCAGACTCCTACGGGAGGCAGCA
This sequence comes from uncultured Acidobacteriaceae bacterium, assembly GCA_963822025.1. Classification (GTDB taxonomy): domain Bacteria; phylum Acidobacteriota; class Terriglobia; order Terriglobales; family Acidobacteriaceae; genus Acidiflorens. The sequence continues at coordinate 1,770,925 of CAWGFW010000008.1, forward strand.
GTGGGGAATTTTGCGCAATGGGGGAAACCCTGACGCAGCAACGCCGCGTGGAGGATGAAGCCCCTTGGGGCGTAAACTCCTTTCGACTGGGAAGATTATGACGGTACCAGTGGAAGAAGCACCGGCTAACTCTGTGCCAGCAGCCGCGGTAATACAGAGGGTGCGAGCGTTGTTCGGAATTATTGGGCGTAAAGGGCGCGTAGGCGGTGTTGTAAGTCACCTGTGAAACCTCTAGGCTTAACCTAGAGCCTGCAGGCGAAACTGCAATGCTGGAGGGTGGGAGAGGTGCGTGGAATTCCCGGTGTAGCGGTGAAATGCGTAGATATCGGGAGGAACACCTGTGGCGAAAGCGGCGCACTGGACCACTACTGACGCTGAGGCGCGAAAGCCGGGGGAGCAAACAGGATTAGATACCCTGGTAGTCCCGGCCCTAAACGATGATTGCTTGGTGTGATCGGTACCCAATCCGATTGTGCCGCAGCTAACGCGATAAGCAATCCGCCTGGGGAGTACGGTCGCAAGGCTGAAACTCAAAGGAATTGACGGGGGCCCGCACAAGCGGTGGAGCATGTGGTTCAATTCGACGCAACGCGAAGAACCTTACCTGGGCTCGAAATGCAGGAGACCGGGGTAGAAATATCCTTTCCCCGCAAGGGGCTGCTGTATAGGTGCTGCATGGCTGTCGTCAGCTCGTGTCGTGAGATGTTGGGTTAAGTCCCGCAACGAGCGCAACCCTCATCCCTAGTTGCCACCGGGTAATGCCGAGCACTCTAGTGAAACCGCCCCGGATAACGGGGAGGAAGGTGGGGATGACGTCAAGTCCTCATGGCCTTTATGTCCAGGGCTACACACGTGCTACAATGGTCGGTACAAACCGTCGCAAAGCCGCAAGGTGGAGCTAATCGGAAAAAGCCGGCCTCAGTTCGGATTGGAGTCTGCAACTCGACTCCATGAAGCTGGAATCGCTAGTAATCGCAGATCAGAACGCTGCGGTGAATACGTTCCCGGGCCTTGTACACACCGCCCGTCACATCACGAAAGTGGGCTGCACTAGAAGCCGGTGTGCCAACCCGCAAGGGAAGCAGCCGTCCAAGGTATGGCTCATGATTGGGGTGAAGTCGTAACAAGGTAGCCGTAGGAGAACCTGCGGCTGGATCACCTCCTTTCTAAGAGAGAACGTCATAGCATTTCCGCGGCTCCTTCGGGAGCTTAAAAATACGGAGAATGTTGCTATGTACCCCTCGAAATCTCTAAACTAACCTGAAGAGACCAGAGGGAGCTTACGGTCAGACCTCTCTTGCTCGAACATTCGTCCACAACCGTCAGACTGGGCTTAGCCCGGTCGCGCGTTCAACCTTTTCCTCGAAAAAAAAATCAGCGCTTGGCATTTAGCAATTAGCAATTAGTCGGTTTGGCTAGCTGCTAATTGCTAAATGCTAAGTGCCGGTGTAGAGGGCTCCGGGACTTGTTATTATTACAGGATCGGGCCTGTAGCTCAGTTGGCTAGAGCGCACCCCTGATAAGGGTGAGGTCGGAAGTTCAATTCTTCCCAGGCCCACCAAGATCAGCCGTTAGCAATTAGCACTTAGTCGGTAGCTTGGTTTAGCTAATTGCTAAAAGCTAAGTGCTAATAGCTGGGTTTCAAGGGGCTGTAGCTCAGCTGGGAGAGCGCCTGGTTTGCAACCAGGAGGCCACCGGTTCGATCCCGGTCAGCTCCACCAAGATCTCCATGACGGCCAAAAATAAAGGAAGTCGGCAAGATGGTTTCCAGTGGCGTTGCGGGAGCAGGCGTCGGGTATGGTGTAGCTGCCGCGAGTGGCTTCACTGCAGTTGGTGCTATAGGTGGCGGAGTTGGAGTTGGATCAGCTTTGGGTCCAGTGGGAGCAGCGATTGGCGGAGTGATCGGATTGGCAGCATTTGGCGTCTGGCGCGTGTTCCGGCCAAGCGGGGTTAATGACGGCGATTCAGGCTCGATGGAGTAAGAATGGCTAACGAAAGCGTAGACCCGAATAACGAAGCTCGCGGAGTCAATGGCAGGAGGTTGGGCAAACCCATGCCTTCCGTATCAAACTATGAGCATTTCGAGATGCACGAACTTTACGGGGTTGATGATCAGGCTTACCTGATGGCGCAAATCGACCGGAACTACGATCTGAGTGACGAATAGGCGGAACCAGCTTAGTGTTGGGCGTCAAATGTGACAACCGTGAATCAGTTCACGGTCCAAAGGAAGTCGCTTTGACGCCGAACATTGGGTTGGATGTGCTCCAGTGGAAGCATTCGATTTGGTCTTCTTTGAGTCGAATGCGAAAGCTGACAGCGAACTCCCATACCCGCTCAGGCGGGTCAGGAAGATGTTATTGACGAGAGTGGTTGGCCTAACGACCAACGACAATGACCAACGACGTTCTTCCGAGGACGAACTTTGACAACTGAATAGATTGGGCAAATTACAAGGCGAAGTAAATTTTTATGAGTGCCGCAGTACCTGCTGGTGTACGTAAGACTTCTTCAATCGACTAAATGATCTTACCCAGATCGTGAAACCGAGCGAAGCGAGGGATCTGTAGTTGGCGCTACAGTGAACATGTCTAAGCGTGCGAGGAGCAGGGTGGCGCTATAAAGTTTGTTCGGTGTGTTGGAAGGTCCAAGCTAACGGCTAATAGCTAAGTGCTAAAAGCAGGAGGCCGAAGGCCGACCAGTGTGCTGAGTAAATTTTGTGGTCAAGCTACTAAGGGCGCATGGTGGATGCCTTGGCAGAAGACGGCGATGAAAGACGTGGCAAGCTGCGATAAGCCTCGGGGAGCCGCAAGCAGGCTTTGATCCGGGGATTTCTGAATGGGGAAACCCATGGGGGTAAAACCCCCATACGGCCTGACGAATCCATAGTCGGGTGCGAGCGAACCCAGGGAAGTGAACCATCTCAGTACCTGGAGGAAAAGAAAGAAACCTCGATTGCGATAGTAGTGGCGAGCGAAATCGCATCAGCCTAAACCTGCTTCACCTTCGGGTGACACAGGGGTTGTAGGGCCAGCAACAGTAGAGTTACCAATCCGGTGGTTAGTCGAAGCCCTCTGGAAAGAGGGGCCATAGAGTGTGATAGCCACGTAGGCGAAAATCATCCGGACTCGAAGCTGGTACCTGAGTATCGCGGGGCACGAGAAACCCTGCGAGAAGCTACGGGGACCATCCCGTAAGGCTAAATACGTTCTTCTGACCGATAGTGAACCAGTACCGTGAGGGAAAGGTGAAAAGAACCCCTTCGAGGGGAGTGAAATAGTACCTGAAACCGTGTGCCTACAAACGGTGGGAGGACTATGCGGCGTAAGCCGAAAGTCTGACCGCGTGCCTATTGCATAATGAGCCGGCTAGTTATTCTTGTCAGCAAGGTTAAGCGAAAGCGAGCCGTAGCGAAAGCGAGTCCGAATAGGGCGATTGAGTTGGCAGGAATAGACGCGAAGCGGGATGATCTACCCTTGGCCAGGCTGAAGTTAGGGTAAAACCTAATGGAGGGCCGAACGGCTGTTTGTTGAAAAAAGCTCCGATGAGCTGAGGGTAGGGGTGAAAGGCTAATCAAATTCCGTGATTGCTCGTTCTCTCCGAAATAGCTTTAGGGCTAGCCTCGTATGATTTGTCGTGGTGGTAGAGATCTGAATGGACTATGGGGCTTTCCAGCTTACAGAATCCAATCAAACTTCGAATGCCATTGAACAACCAGTACGGGAGTCAGACAGCGGGGGCTAAGCTTCGTTGTCGAGAGGAAAACAGTCCAGATCGCCTGCTAAGGTCCCAAAATACAAGCTAAGTGGGAAAGGAAGTCGGAACGCCCAGACAGCCAGGAGGTTGGCTTAGAAGCAGCCATCCTTTAAAGAAAGCGTAATAGCTCACTGGTCAAGCGGTCCGGTGCCGACAATTTAACGGGGCTTAAGCTTGTTACCGAAGCAGCGAATGTCCCGGCGCAAGCCGGGACGTGGTAGGAGAGCATTCCCAACGATTTGAAGCCAGACGGAGACGACTGGTGGATTGTTGAGAAGAGACCCTGCCGGCATAAGTAGCGATAACGGAGGTGAGAACCCTCCGCGCCGAAAGTCTAAGGTTTCCTGAGAAAGGTTAATCCGCTCAGGGTCAGGCGGTTCCTAAGGTGAGGCCGAAAGGCGTAACTGATGGACATCCGGTTAATATTCCGGACCTCCCGTGCAGTCGTTATCACGATGGGGAGACGCAGAAGGATAAGCAGGCCGTCCTATGGCTATGACGGTTGATGCGTGTAAGGTGTTTCTCGTAGGAAAATCCGCGAGGAAGTTATCACTGAGACGCAAAACAGTACCCCGTATGGGGGAAAGCTGCTGATTCCACACTGCCGAGAAAATCCTCTAAGGAGAATGTATGGGATCCGTACCTCAAACCGACACAGGTAGACGAGATGAATATTCTAAGGCGCTCGTGAGAACAGTTGGTAAGGAACTCGGCAAATTAACCCCGTAACTTCGGGAAAAGGGGTGCCTCACTAGGATGCAAGTCCGAAGAGGCCGCAGAGAAATGCGCATTGCGACTGTTTAACAAAAACACAGGTCTCTGCTAAGTCGAAAACGACGTATAGGGGCTGACGCCTGCCCGGTGCTGGAAGGTTAAAGGGAGAGGTTAGCCGCAAGGCGAAGCTTTGAACTGAAGCCCCAGTGAACGGCGGCCGTAACTATAACGGTCCTAAGGTTAGTAATCGCTAGCCTTAGTAAAATCTGGCTATATGCTGGAAGGTCTGAGTATCCCGCACTACGCGAAACGCTTTCCCAGGCGAAATCCTGGGTAGGGCACGACTTTAGTCGTGCCGTAAACGGCGGTCCGCGTGACAACGTGACGGGTGCAGATAATCAGCAGGAAAGGTCAATGAGAAAAGATCCTCGTTGAAATCCTCAGAGACTACAAGCCAGATTCCAACTCTGACCTGGGTTGGAAAAGATAGAGTCCGAACTGCATGGCGACATGCAGAGAGTGGCAGAAATGTCCACTCCTCTCCGCATCATTAACTAGATATGGAGCAGCAACAAACTTGAGCGAAATTCCTTGTCGGGTAAGTTCCGACCTGCACGAATGGCGTAACGAAAGTGCGACTGTCTTGCCAACTGGCACGGCGAACTTGTAGTGCCGGTGAAGATGCCGGTTGCCCGCAACTAGACGGAAAGACCCCGTGCACCTTTACTATACCTTTACTATGAACTATGGCACTTGCTGCGCAGGATAGGTGGGAGGCTTTGATTTCAGGTTCTCGGACTTGGAGGAGCCACCGGTGAGATACCACCCTGCGAGTTCTGTGGTTCTAACATACTCCCGTAATCCGGGAGATGGACATAGTAAGGCGGGTAGTTTGACTGGGGCGGTCGCCTCCTAAATTGTAACGGAGGCGCGCGAAGCTACGCTCAGGCTGTTTGGAAATCAGCCGTCGAATGCAAAAGTATAAGCGTGGTTGACTGCGAGACCTACAAGTCGAGCAGGTACGAAAGTAGGCTTTAGTGATCCGGTGGTTCTGTATGGAATGGCCATCGCTCAACGGATAAAAGGTACGCCGGGGATAACAGGCTGATCGGAGCCAAGAGTTCATATCGACGCTCCGGTTTGGCACCTCGATGTCGGCTCATCGCATCCTGGAGCTGTAGAAGGTTCCAAGGGTTAGGCTGTTCGCCTATTAAAGCGGTACGTGAGCTGGGTTCAGAACGTCGCGAGACAGTTCGGTCCCTATCTGTTGTGGGCGCAGGAGATTTGCGAGGGCCTGTCCTTAGTACGAGAGGACCGGGATGGACGAACCTCTTGTGATCCAGCTGTCATGCCAATGGCATCGCTGGGTAGCGAAGTTCGGTTGTGATAACCGCTGAATGCATATAAGCGGGAAGCACTCCTCAAGATGAGATCTCCCAACCCTTAAGGGTAATGAAGGGCCCAGGTAGACTACCTGGTTGATAGGCAGGATGTTGAAGCGCAGTAATGCGTGTAGCCTACCTGTACTAATCGCCCGTTCGGCTTGACCATAAAATTTACTCGGTGCAGAAACAGCCGTCAGCACTGAAAAAGACGTCATCAGCTTTCAGTTCGAACTTGTTCGAAAGCTCGATGGCCTCCTCAGCCGCGTCAGAAACCGGACGCCGCTGAAGACACAGTACTGACGACTGGCGCCGACGAAATAAAAACGATATGCCAGGTGATTTAAGCAGTACCCAATCTATTCAGTTGTGAGGCTTCGTCCTCACGCTCTTTGAAATCAACTCTCAGCCTGCAGATCCTTCCTTCTTTAGGATTGTCATCCCGAGCGAAGCGAGGGATCTGCAGTTAGCTGGGACCACCAAGTTTGCCGCGCATCGACCAACTAAGTCAGCGCAGTACGCGTTACTGCCAACTGACGGTTGCTAGCTGACGGCTCCGACTTGTCGGTGATCTTACCGCGGGGGTTCCACCCGTTCCCATCCCGAACACGGAAGTTAAGCCCCGCTGGGCCGATGGTACTGCACGCGAAAGTGTGTGGGAGAGTAGGTAGTTGCCGGCATAAATAAAGGCCACGTTCAGAAATGAGCGTGGCCTTTTCCGCTTGCCCGCGACCCTGTCCGGTCGTATGATACCCGGCGTTGGGGAGGAAATATCCTTGCTGGAGTCGCTTACTGCACACGTGGGCGTGCCCCTATCAGCACTTGTTGTCGTCTGGCTGATAGAATTTGAACTAAGCATCCCGATTATGCAGCAGGCAGCTCGTTTGGGGACGCATTTGTGCATCTTGGCGATAGGGGCGACAGGGGCGGTTTTGACGAGTCCCAGGCTACTGAAGGGCCTCGATCCCCAAGGTACGGTCCTATTCAGTATCATGGCCGTTTTGGCGGAGAGCGCGCCCGCTGCCCCTTGGTCTGAATATTATGAAATAGATGCACCTTAGTTCCGGCGTACTCGTGGAATCAACACAAGGAGACGAACCACCATGATGATGTCATCGGTCGCGGCGACCAAGGCGGTCGAAACTACACGCAGCGTCGTTGCCCCCTGGTGGCACACGGTACTGATGCTAGTTGCATTAGCAGCGATTGCAATCAAGGTTCACAGAGCAACATGGGGGATTGGTGGAAGTCTGCGGTCGCGAGCGTTCGTGTTTCGAGCTACTTCACCATATTCGCGGCTGAGTGGCTACTGAATGTTTATCTGGTGGCTGTTCTCAGTTGCGATGGTCTCAGGTATCGTGGTTTGGGGCGAGCAACTGCCGGCCCTACCTCCACCTGCGGTGCCCGTGCGTGCAGTTGTTATTTTGGCCTCTCTTAGGTAACTTGTTGTCAGCCTGTGGGCCAGGCGAGGTGAAGGATGTCACCGCTTAGGGTAGTGCTAATCGATCTATGTGTAAGCGCTGTAGTCGCCGGAGTGGGTGCGCTAGTTGTAGCCTGCGGGATGGGTGCTCTCGAGCGCTTGCGGTTGAGTCTGGCCGCACTGAGGCTTAAGACCCTCTCCGTCGGCTCGGGGCTAAAGGTCGCCGGAGTAACACCACCTCCGCCGGAGGCTTGGCACACGATCGATAAAAGAATTCGAATCACAGTGGGCGAAGGGACCGAAGACTCGGCGACCAGACGAGAGAGCCGTACGCTGCGTATAGGCTACGCGCCATCAGGCCTCAAGCTTCGTCAAGTCCGCACTGGGAAATGGCACCGGAACATGCGGGTTCGGACCATTCGACGTAAGGCCGAACAAGTTCCGGAAAACGAGAAGAGTAGTACGAGGCTTGGTCGGCCCTACGGACCAGAAATAGTCGGCTACCCAAATAGCAACTAAAGCCCCAGCCCAATGACCATAGACGACAACGCTAAGAACCGCATCAAAGGCGATGCCGAGATTTTCCTCTCACGGTTGCGTGACGTGGAACTGGTCCTGGGGTCGCCTAGCCCTGCGTCAACCCTGGATGACTGTTACGCACGGATCGTCTCCGAGAAACTCGATGAAATGGAGTGTCTTAAGTTCGCTTCTTGGTGTACTTATCTCGATGCGGAGGAGCTAGACGCGGAACTCTCTGAGGCAGGCGTGCCGCCCGACTCGATTGAGGGGATTAGCGGGTTTGCAGACAAATACAGAAGCTACGCTCGCTTTCTTAAGCGGCTCTTCCGGAGCCAACAGGGGTACGAAAATGAGCTGACCCGTATGAAGATCCGCCCGGCCATCTATCCGTACGTAGACGATGCGGTCACAATACTGAATCTCTACAGTTGGGATCGCTTAGTCCTCACCACCAATAATGGCCTAGACGGTTTAGTCAATCTTATTGACATGCTTATAGATTCTGCCAACGACACAGTTGAGAGCATAAACAGCACGTCCCCGGAACTCCTCTCGGCGGCTTTGGATGCAGATACGGTCTCCGGCATGCTTGAGCGGGTCGAGACTTTTAAGCGTCTCACGAGCGCGAACGCCGAGGAAAAGCCGCCCTCGAATTTAAACCCAAACGCAGAACAAATCTAGCTCGGCGGGCGGGTGGCCATTCAAGCCTGCACTTCGCTTGAGTGGGTGCCACTACCACCCGACCCTCTTATTCCCCGCCACCCAATCAAAATGCCGATCGCGGCTCAGCAGCGGAAACGAATGCTGCCTGCAGAGGGCTGCGATCCAAATGTCGTTGGTCGGAATCGGCTTGCCTTTGCGCTTTAATTCCAGAGTGATCTCGGCGTAACAATGGGTGGTGGACTCGGTGATGTCGAGCACCGCGCAGTCCTGGAGTAATCCCGCCAGCCAGTTTTCGTAGGCGGCGCGATTTCGCGACTGCGCGATTCCGTGGCGATACTCACCCAGCACAATGACCGGAATCGCCATCTCGTCGGCGCGAGCGAGCTGAGCAATCACCCGAGGATCGTCGTCAGCCGCAGCTGACAGCGCATTAGTATCGAGAATCATTGATGTGTTGCGAATCAGTGGTATCGAGAATCATTCCCAGACTTCCCGGTCGATCCGCTCGAACGCCTCTTCCACCCTCTTCTCGATTTGCTTTCTCTCTTTGTGCAGGTGTTTGAGCTTCCCGAGATGCTTCATCCACGGTCTTTCCCGCGAGGTCGTTTTCAATTTCTCTTGCACCGCTTCGGTGACCAACTGTCGAAGCGGGATGCCCCGTTCGGCCGCGACGGACTTGGCGCGGCGAAAGAGAAAATCCGGAATTTCGAGCGTTGTCTTCACCCTCCCATATTACCATATTTATGGGTTCCCATCTCGACTCGAGCCCAAAGAAGGTTGCTACCAGCTCCCCAAGATGCAGTGAGCGGTTGGCGAACCACGATAATATTAGGGTAGCTCAAGAGCGCTACCCTTTTTTCTTAGTGGATTTCATGGGGAGAGATAAACCCACAATGAGCAAAGTCAAAGTCGCGGCATTTTCAATCTCACTCGACGGATTCGGCGCCGGCCCCCGCCAAGACTTGAACAATCCTCTCGGCGTCCGAGGACTCGAACTGCACGAATGGTTCCAGCAGACCGAGATATTCAAGAAGATGCAGGGTCAGAGTGGGGGCACCACGGGCATCGACAACGATTTTGTCGGGCGTTCTTTTGAAAATGTCGGAGCCTGGATCCTGGGCCGCAACATGTTCGGCCCGGTTCGCGGCCCATGGGCAACAACAATAACAACGTCAGGCGATCCGTGGAAAGGCTGGTGGGGAAACAATCCTCCCTACCATACGCCAGTGTTTGTGCTCACGCATCATGCGCGGTCTCCGCTCCCCATGGAAGGCGGCACCACGTTTCACTTCGTCACCGACGGAATCAAGTCCGCTTTAAAGCAAGCGAAAGAAGCAGCCGACGGCAAAGACATCCGAATCGGCGGAGGCGTGTCGACAATTCGTCAGTACCTGCTCGCCGGCGATATCGACGAAATGCATTTGACGCTGTCGCCAGTGCTCCTCGGCGAAGGTGAAAATTTATTTGCCGGAATCAATCTCGCCAAACTTGGCTTCAATTCTCTCCAGACCGTCCCTGGAGAGAACGCCACGCACATCATGATCAAAAAGAGATAAGGCAACGCGCCATCCCCTCAAAAAATTTTCCCACCACATGAGGGAATTCTCCTCCCAACGTCGCTTTTCTGAGTGGAAGGGAAGCATCGACGGACGCCAAACGGGCAGAGCCCGGACAGGGCATTCCGATCGCCGCTTCCCTCATTCCAAAAAATAACCGAGGAGAAACCATCATCATGAATCCGTTACTCACGCAAATCTCTCGCGGTCTGGCAGTTTTGTCGCTCGCTTTAAGCATGGGCGCCATTGCCAGCTCTGCTGCCACCAACCCTTTGAACAACCCTCGCGGACTCACGGTCGACGCCAAAGGCGACCTGTGGGTTGCCAATTCCGGCGACAACAACGTGATCGCCTTCACTTCTGGTTACAAACAGATCACCACTGATACGATCACACAAGGCATCAGCAATCCCACTGGAGTTGCCTTCGACCCGAATGGCAATCTCTGGGTTACCAACTACGGCGCTGGCGGCAGCGTCACGGAGTACTCGCCCTCCCTCGAGCAAAACACCGGCAACACGATCACCAGCAATATTCTTGGCCCCGAAGCGATCGCCATCGATGGCCTCGGCGACATCTGGGTCGAGAACGACTTCATCAACGTCACTCTCTACACCAATGACTACGGCACGCCTGGACAGTATGTCCGCACCTACAATCCGCCGGGACTCAACTTCGTCTACGGCCTGGCTACTCAGGGACCGTGGATCGCCTTCGGCAGCCCGGATGGATTTGAGTTCCAGCCGATCGCCGACTATTTCATCTCTGGAGCCGGACCGGGCGCCGATAGCAATGACGCGGCATTCGCCATGGCAATGGATTCCCAGGACAACATTTATATGGGTCTTCTTAACAATCAGATCGTGGTCGGTAACATCGCCTCGTACGAATTCAAGACCTTCGCGACTTTGCCTTTCACCGCAACTGGCATCGCGATCGACAATGCCCGCGGACGGGTTTACATCTCCAACCAGAATGGAAATGAAATCCTCGTCTACAGCACTGCCGGAACTCTGCTGCACACGATCAAATAACCCTTCGCTAGGGATTTGTTTGCCGCATAACCTAGAAGGCCGAGCATGGGAACATGGTCGGCCTTTTGTTTTGCTATTCCGACTTACCCCGCCTGGTAACTTCTGGACTATCCCTTCGGTAACCTCGTATCTACGGACCTTCGCTACTAATCTCTCTGCTGGGGGTTTCTACCTACATGACCAACACATTCACTAAGTCGCTCTTACTTCTGGCAGTTGGGGGACTGATGCTAACCGGTTCCGCCTCTGCTCAAACCTCAACCACTTCTGGTGCGGGCCCGGGCGTTGTCGATCCTGGTCATCCGCGGGTTAATGAAGTCAACTCGCGCGAAGAAAACCAGCAGCAGCGCATCGGCAATGGCGTGAAGAACGGAACCTTGAACTCGAAGCAAACTGCCCACCTGGAAAATCGCGAGACCAACGTGCAAAATCGCGAAAAGGCTGACATGGCGAAGAACAACGGCCATCTCACCAAGTCCGAACAAAAGGGAATCAATCGGCAGCAGAACCGCATCAGCAAGAGCATCGCGAAAGACAAAGCCGAGAATTAGTAACTGGGCAAGCAGCTCGTCGCACGAGATTGAAGCCAGAGGACAGCCGCATTTCAGTTGCGGCTTTTCTTTTTGGAGTTAGCGGGTAAGCGACAGAGAAAAAGCAAGTCTAGTGTTTCCACGAGCGAATGTACTCAACCAGATTGTGGATTTGATCTTTAGAAAGTTTGTCATCGAAGCGTGGCATTTTGCCCCTACCTTTGCTGACGATGTTAGCAAGCTCGGCATCCGACTTGTCTTGTACTTCGGACGAACTGAGCGGCCGAAGTTTGAGGTTCTTGCCGAGTAAGGTATCGCCCGCTCCTTTGGCGCCATGGCAAGCCGAACATTTCTTCTTGTAAGTGTCGGCGCCGCTTTCGGCGTACACATAAGAAGAGAAGAACAGCGCCAGCATCGCGCTCAGGAAAACAAAGTTAAGGCAGCGCCGCCGCGCCCTGCCACTCAAAATCAAACCTCCCCATATCGACCGCAACCTCGAGAATTTCCGCAACCAGCCCCCTTCGGCGCTGCACGCCGAATGTGATTCTACCAGTTCAATTTAAGCGCGAACTGAAACTGGCGCGGATCATAAGCCGCGGTAGCTTGCCCGGCGTTGGTGAAGAGCGGGCTGACGGCCGCGTAGTTGTAGACGTTGGCGATGTTGAACATATCGGCGATGAGATCCATGTTGTAGCGCTCGCCGAAGAAGACACGCTTCGAAATTCTCAAATCGTTGAAGACATTCCACGGACTGACGCCCGCGTTGCGGCCCAGATTTCCGTCGAGCAGCAGCAACGCATTCGGCTGCAGCAGTTGTGTCGGAGTAATGTCGGCGAAGCAGACTTCCTGCAGATAGCCTGAGGGCGAATATTTCGAGGCGATGGTCGGATAACCGCAGGCGTTCGTAGGCGTTCCGGCCGGAACGATATTCGGGCGTCCCGTCTCCGACGAGAACTGCAAGTTGTCGGCACTTCCGGTGATGATGTTAAAGGGACGGCCAGAGCCGAATTCGATGAGCGGCGAGAACGTCCAGTCGCTGAAGAACTTCGGGGCAAAGCCGCTGCCTGTGAGCTTACCCGTCTGATAGACGCCGCTGAAGACGAAACGATCGCGCTGATCGAAGGTAGACGACGAGCGATCGAGGCCAGGGTAGAAGCTGTCTTGTGGCACGAGCGTTGCCTGCAGGTCAGTGGAATCATCAATCGCATGTGACCAGGTGTAAGAGGCAAGAAATTCGTAGTGATTGTTGAACCGTTTGCGGAGATTGGCGGAAAAGCCGTGATAGACGGAACTGCCGTTGGAGTAGTTCGCATCCATATCGCTAAAAACGACGCAATTGGCGAGCGCGGTCGCGAGCGGGTTGCATTTGGTATTGAGACCCGTGGCCTGCAAGTCGGCCAGCGCCAGCGGAACACAGGGAGTGAATGCGCCTCCCGCTAAGGATGGATTGAGCCCCGAGGGCCGGAAGAAGCTGACCAGCGGCGATGGAACGAAGAAGGGAAGTTGCGCTCCCGGGATCGGATTCACGCCGCAACTGGCAATGTCCAGCGGGTTGGTGGAAGTTGTGGCCGCTCCCGCGGCTACCGCGGCTTGCCAGTTCGCAGTCAGCAAATCTCCGCGCGCAGGATTCGCGTTGATCGGACGATTCAGGTGGCGACCGCCATTGAAGTTGTAAGCCAGATTCAGAGCGAAGCCGTTGCCGAGATCGCGCTCGATGCTGAAGTTTACCTGCTGCGAATAGGCGTAGACGAAGCCCTTGCCCTGAGGATATCCGAACGGCTGCGAGATCAGAGGAAAGGCAACTGGCCCGGTAATGTACTGTTGGTTGAGAAATGGAGAATTAGGAAAGCAAGGATCGAAGCGCTGCGGATTTGGCCCGGCGAGGCAAGCCGATCCGGCAGCGGAATTGTTCTGGTAGCCGAGCGCGGAGGCAAGCCCAGCAGGCAGGCAGTTGGGCACTCCGAGAATACCCTGAAACATATTCGTGGCGTTCAGGTTGAGCGGACTGGCGCCGGCGCTAGAGCCGTCGCAGGGGTTGGAACCGAAAAAGAGTAATTGCCCCGTCTTCGAACCGTCAGAGGCATCGCCCAGGAAGTAGAGTCCAAGCAGCGGGTGATCGAAGAAAATTCCGTAGGAGCTGCGGATAACTGTTTTACCATCACCCTTCGGGTCAAAGGCAAGTCCGATGCGCGGCTGGACGTTGTGGGTGTCGGTCTGAATTCCCTTTTGCACTCCCAGGTAGTTATAGCCAACCTGAGCGAGCGCATCGGGGGGCGCGAAGGTGGGCGGGAACTCAACGTCATAGCGCAACCCCAGATTCAGCGTAAGGTTTGGCCGCGCTCGCCATGAATCCTGCCAGAAGACTCCCAAAGGCTTGTTTGAGAATGAGTCATTCGGGCTGCCCACGCCTTGCACAATATACGACGGGATGCCGAGACCATAAGCCTGTACCGACGAGAAATCTGGAAACATCGGGCATACCGGGGAACATTCATCTGGAAATAATCCAGGAATATCGCTGAAGTCATACACGCCCCCGTAATTCACCGTGAAGGTCGCGGTGAGCGGGAGATAGTTGAAGTCAACTCCAAACTTGGTGTTGTGCGAGCCAAGCGTCCAGGAAAAATTGTCGATAAACTGGTAGCGTTTTTCAACGCGCTGGATGAATGAATAGGGCTCGCGCCCGATATAGGCTTCTCCAATTATGTTTATGCCCGGGTCATCGCCGGCGGCGATCGATTTGTTATAGAAGTACGCCAAACCCCGGCGGCCGAACTGAAAAAGGAACTCATTCACCTTGTTATTGCCGATAGTCCATGTGTCCTGAAAGACGCCGGCCACGTCGCGGTAGGTTTGCTGCGATGTGCGCGAATAAGAGTTTTGCCCGAAGGGCTGGTCCTGGCCATTGACTTCAATGCCGGTGACCGTGCTCGGACTGACATTAGCACGAAGTGTCATGCGGTTGCTGTTGGTGAGGTTGTGATCCAGTCGCAGCGAATAAAGGCTGGTACCCTCGAAAACCGGAAAGTTGCCCTCCTGCGATTGCAGACTAAGAAAGCTCGAAGGCAAGCCATTGCACAGTGTGTTGGGACTCACAAACGTACACGATGACGGAAACTGCGTAAACGTGCCGGTGGGCGGCGTAGGAATCGCTCCGAAGGATGCCAGCGCAGTAAATGCCGGCACCGGATAGGTTCCATTGACTGCGATGCCGGAGGACCCACCGACCCACGTGCCATAGCCTGCGGCTTCCTGCGCATAGGCGTCCGCCGCGGCAGGACCGAGCGTGATCGCAATCTGTTGCAGGGCAGCGGGAAGGTTGGCGAAGTAAGTTTGTTGTTCGGGAGTTCCGGAGACGAGTGGAATGGATCCAGAAGGCAGGCCAAATGCTGGAGAAATATCCACATTGTTTACCAGCCCAAATCCGTCCTGTCCAATGCTCGAGAACCCTGTCTCATGCCGGCGCGTCACTTCATAAGAAAAGAAGTAATACGTCTTATCTTTCTTGATCGGGCCGCCAAAGGCCGTTCCCGCTTGCACTCGCGTATAAGCAGGATTCGACGTAGTGCTAAATGGATTGACCGCCTGGAAGTCGCGATCCCGCAGGTATCCGAAGACATCGCCGTGGAAATCGTTTGAACCGGAGCGAGTAATGATGTTGACCACCCCCCCGGCGGCGCGTCCATATTCAGCCGCGTAGCTGTTGGTGATGATTTGAAATTCCTGCACATCTTCTTGCGAGACGGTCGAGCGCACACCGTTCGTGGAGTTGTCGGTCGCGTCCGCGCCGTCGACATTCACCAAGTTCGACCGGGCGCGCTGTCCGCTCATGTTGAGGCCCGAGGTGGGCGCCGCTCCGGTGTTGGGCGCGTTATCGCGCGAGACCTGCGAGTCCGTGAGCGTGAAATTGATATAGTTGCGGCCATTGATGGGCAGGTTATCGATGCGCCGTTCCCCGATCGTGTCGGTAGAGGAGGTGCGCGAAGTCTCCACCAGATCCGCCTGCGCGCTAACTTCGACAACTTCTTTACCGCCCGCGACGCTAAGCGCGACAGGCAACTCGACCATTCCACCAACCGTGATGACGACTTCGGTCGCTTCGACTTTCGCGAAGCCAGGTGCATTGACGGTGACGGTATAAGTGCCAGGAGATAATTGCCGCACGCTGTAGCCGCCTTGGCCGTCGCTGGTGGCCGTGCGCTCCAAACCTTTTGCGACATTGCTGACCGCAATCGTGGCGTTGGTCACCGCGCTGCCCTTCGGATCTTTCACCGTGACGTGCAAATCGCCGGTGGCGGCGCCTTGCGCGAATGCAGATTGACGAATGAGTAAGAATAAGACGGCGAAACAGAGCAGACACAGAGTCGCTTTCATAGGGCTCCTGAGATCTTCCGCGTCGCGGCGGAAGGCGGTATTAAAGTGCGTGATTCTATGAGCAGCCAGCTGAATTTTCGAGCACGTTTGTTGGGACGGGAAAGCTGATATTTACATCAGCGAAGGGTGTTTAGGCAAGCAATAAGGTAGATTACCGCCGGTCGAAAACAACAAGGCAAATATGTTTTTTGTGCAAACATGTCGCCCATGGTTACTGCTTTGTCGTCGTTCTTGCCCCTAACTCGCCGCAACTCATATCTCTCCAAGACTGTTTCGCTCTTGCCTTCGCCTGTAATCACGTTGCGTTTGTGGCGAGCATTGCTTAGATTTCTAGAAGCGAAAGAACTTTCGCGCGAGCCTAATCGTCGTGCCAGAAATATTTCTTGTGCCGTCGCTGCCGCATCCAGAAAAATTCAACGGTCATTCGATGACAGGCGAATTGCTGCGGGTAATGGTTTGTTCGCCGCAGAATGCTGGATGGAATAGCGCGGAGAAAACGGCGGCCTGGCGTGAGCTTGGATTTCTCCACGCCTCAGATTTTGCCTTGGCGCAGGCGCAGCACGAGACTCTTTGTCGTCTGCTCGGCGAAGCGGGCGCCGAAGTAGTGTGTTTGCCGCCCGCGGAGTCGCTTACTCTTGATGCCGTCTACGCCCATGACGCGTCGCTGGCCACGGACTTTGGCGTCGTGCTGATGAATCCGGGAAAGAAGAGTCGCGAAGCGGAGGCGCGCGCCCACGCTGACTTTTACCGGCAACTTGAGATTCCCGTATGCGGAGACATACGGCTTCCCGGCTGCTCCGAAGCGGGCGACATGGTGTGGCTCGATTCGCGAACTTTGCTCGTCGGTGAAGGCTATCGGACGAACAAAGCGGGCATTGATCAGTTGCGCGCTCTGCTTTCTACTAAGAATGTCGAGGTGCGGTCGGCGCCGCTGCCCTACGGGCCGGGGCCATCCGCGTGCCTGCACCTGATGTCATTGATGAGCATCCTCGATGAGCGAACCATCCTCGTTGATTTACCTTGGCTCGCGGTGGAGACCGTTGAGCTGCTGAAGGGACATGAATTTCGGCTGATTGAGATTGACTACTCGGAACGCGATACGCTCGCCTGCAACGTGCTTGCGCTCGGGCAAAAGCGGCTGATTGCCCTTGAAGAAAACGCCAAAACAAATCAGCGTATGCGCGACGCGGGCTTCGACGTGCGTACATTTCCAGGTTCAGAGCTCTGCATCAACGGCGCGGGCGGCCCAACCTGTCTGACGCGGCCGCTATTGCGGAGATGAGCCGGGTCTCGGTTTACTGATCGATGAGCGGGCACTGGCCAACGTTAAATAAAGACCGGGTCGCAGATTACTCTTACCACGAGCGGACGGCAATCCGTCTCGGCGCATAGGGACTGCTAGAATAAACAGGAATGCTTTTGCCGTTTGTCCGCGAACTTTTCGCGGACGTTGAACAATTGCCCGCCTTTGCGCGTGCCGCCTCCCACCTGCGGGAGAGCGCGGGGCGCATGAGTGTCACTGGACTGTCGGCGGCCGCCAAGGCCCTAATCATAGTTTTGTTGCGGCGCACGGTTGAGCGCCCATTTGTACTGGTGGTGGCCGACAACCGCGCAGCCGAAGAGATGCTTCCTGTTCTGCGCGCTTTTTGCGAATTAACCGGAGCGGCCGATCCTGATTCGGTCGTAAGTTTGCCTGCGCGCGATGTACTGCCCTTCCAGAGCTTATCGCCGCATCCTGAGATTCAGGAGGAACGCGCCACTGCTCTGTGGAAGATCGCGACCGGCCGCGCCGCGATAGTAGTTTCACCGGTGAGCGCAACCACCATCCTTCTTCGCTCCCCCGAGTACTACGCCGATCTGGCGCGAGTTCTGCGCCGCGGCGAGACTTTCGATCTGGAAAAACTGCTGGAGCACTTGAACACGCTCGGCTACAGCGCGACCAACGTCGTTGATATGCCCGGTCAGTACGCCGCTCGCGGCGGCATTCTCGATGTCTATTCGCCCGAGGCGGATCGCCCGGTACGCGTCGAGTTTTTTGGCGACGAAATTGAATCGATGCGCAAGTTTGATCCCGCGAGTCAGCGCTCTTCCAACCCAGTGGATGAAGCGTTGCTTCTGCCGCTGACGGAAACCCCGGTCACAGAGGAATTGCTAGGTTCGATCAACGCGCGCTTGTCAGGCAAACGTATTGCCGGGTCGCCGGAGATCGTCGAGCAGGCAATGCGCGACTCGGGCGCTGGCGTCTTTCCGGGGTGGGAGTTCTACGCTCCGGTAGCGGGCGCCGATCGCACTATTTTCGAGTTGCTTCCGGATGCCCGCGTGATTCTTGACGAACCCGATGCGCTGAAACTGGAACTCGATAAAGTCTGGGCGAGAATTGAAGAAGCGCACGAGCGCAGCGGCGTGGGAAACCTGGTTCGCCCGGCCGATCTTTATCTCACTCCGGAAAACTGGCAGCAGAAAACCGCAGCGCTCGCTGGAGCCGATTTCGAATATCTGGCGCTGGCGCGCGAGACGGACGAAGAGGCCGAGAAAAGACCAGAGGCGGCGTTTCTTTCGCAGCCCGCAACCCGCTTCCACGGCGCCGTTCCAGCCATGATCGAGCAGGTGCAGAAATTGGTAGTCGGCGGCACGCAGGTGATTCTCGCTGTCCCCAACACCGGAGAAGTCGAGCGCCTCGCCGATATGTTCACCGAGTACAACGCTTCCTATCGTCTCGGCAGCCGCACGCGCAGCGGTGAAAGCTACGCTGACGAAACTTCTTATTTCGCCGGCGACGTTCTCACCACCACGCTGCTAAAGGCCTATCTGCCCGACGGTTTTGTTCTGCCCGAGGCACATCTCGCAATTTTTGGTGCGCGCGATCTGTTCGACGAATCGGATCTGGTCGTGGCGCGGCCGCAACGGCAGAAATCGAAAGTCTCGGCGTTTCTTTCCGACTTCCGCGACCTGCAGGTCGGCGATTATGTCGTTCACGTCGAGCACGGCATCGGCCAATATCAGGGCCTGAAAGAAATAAACCAGGGCGACGGCACCGCGGAGTTCATGTTGCTCGAATACGCCGATGCGGCGAGGCTCTATGTTCCGCTAACCCGTCTCGACCTGGTGCAGAAATATCGCTCGTCGGAGGGCGCGAAGCCCGTCCTCAATCATCTCGGCAGCGCCGCGTGGGGCAAAACCAAAGCGCGCGTGCGCAAGGCGATGAAGGATATGACCGACGAGTTGCTCAAACTCTACGCGCAGCGTCAGTCGGCGCGCGGCCACATCTTCCCTGCCGATACGGAATGGATGAAGGAATTCGAAGACTCTTTCGAATACAACGAAACTGACGACCAGGCGCAGGCCATCGCCGACGTGAAGCGCGACATGGAATCGCAACTCCCCATGGATCGCCTGCTGTGCGGCGACGTCGGCTATGGCAAGACAGAAGTCGCAATGCGCGCGGCTTTTAAGGCGCTGAGCGATAACAAGCAGGTCGCTGTCCTCGCGCCGACAACTGTTCTTGCCTTCCAGCACTACGAAACGTTCAAGCAACGATTCGCGCCTTTCCCGCTGACCGTCGAAATGATCAGCCGCTTTCGCACGCCGAAGCAAGTCAAAGAAATCTTGCAAAGAGTCGAAGCCGGCAAAGTAGATATCCTGATCGGCACCCATCGCCTCCTCTCGAAGGACGTCAAGTTTGCCGACCTCGGCTTGCTGGTGGTCGACGAAGAGCAGCGCTTCGGCGTTCGCCACAAAGAGCGCATCAAGCAGATGCGCACTCAGGTCGACGTGCTCACCATGTCAGCCACGCCGATTCCACGCACACTGCATATGTCGCTGGTCGGCCTCCGCGACATGAGCGTGATCGAAACGCCGCCCAAAGACCGAATGGCGATTCAGACCGTCGTCGCTAACTGGGACGAAAAGCTCATCCAGTCAGCGATCGAGCAGGAACTCGACCGCGGCGGCCAGGTCTATTTCGTGCACAATCGCATCGATACCATCTGGGAGATTGCAGCCAAACTTCAATCGATGGTTCCGAACGCGCGCGTCGCCGTGGGCCACGGGCAGATGGGCGAAGGCGAACTGGAAAAAGTGATGCTGAAATTTATGCATCACGAAGCCGACATTCTGGTCTCGACTACGATTATCGAAAACGGCCTCGACATTCCGCTGTGCAACACGATCCTCATCAATCGCGCCGAGCGGCTCGGCTTGTCGGAGCTTTATCAGCTTCGCGGGCGTGTTGGCCGCTCGAACCGGCGTGCCTACGCATATCTCCTTCTGCCGTCGGAAATTGAATTGACGCCGATCGCACGCCGTCGTCTCGCTGCGTTTGAAAGAATTTTCCGACCTGGGCGCTGGCTTCAAAATCGCCGCCCTTGATCTCGAACTGCGAGGCGCGGGCAATCTGCTCGGCGGCGAACAAAGCGGCCACATCGAAGCGGTGGGATTCGAACTTTATACGCAGATGCTGGAGCGAGCCGTGCGCGAGATGAAGGGAGAGGCGGGCGTCGAGGTCACCGAGATTCAGCTAAATCTCGGTCTCAACATTCGTATCCCTTCTGACTATATAAAGGAAGAAAACCAGCGCCTGCGCATGTACAAGCGCGTCGCCGGCGTGGAGACGGAGTCGCAATTGCATGATGTGCGCTCAGAGCTGATCGATCGCTACGGCGAGACACCCCGCGCGGTTCGAAATCTGCTCGACTATGCCGCGCTCAAACTGCAGGCGATGCGCGTGGGCGCAACCGCGATCGAACGCAAGCGCGAATTTATGAGCATCAAGTTCAGTCACAATGCTTCGATCGATGCGGAAAAGTTAGCGCGTTTCGTCGCGTCGCAGCGCGGCACGCAGTTTAGTCCGGATGGCACGCTGAAATTTTCGGTAAAAATCGACAGCGCCGAAGGCATCTTGCAGACACTGCGCGATCTGCTGGAAGAATTGGCGGCCCGGGAAGAAGCCGTACGCGAGGTGTAACTCAGAGCAGTTACAA
Organism: uncultured Acidobacteriaceae bacterium; assembly: GCA_963822025.1. Lineage (GTDB taxonomy): Bacteria > Acidobacteriota > Terriglobia > Terriglobales > Acidobacteriaceae > Acidiflorens. The sequence goes on from CAWGFW010000008.1 coordinate 1,791,852, forward strand.
TGATTCTGCGATGACACCGACGCAAGAACGACGAACCACTGGCGACCGCCGCAAGATCCGGTCCGTTCGCAAAGCGATTTTCCCCGCCGCCGGATTGGGCACCCGTTTTCTCCCGGCTACCAAGGCGCAGCCGAAAGAGATGCTGCCGCTGGTCGACAAGCCCATCATTCAATATGGCGTGGAAGAGGCGGTGGCGGCCGGTTGCGACCAGATCATTATCATTACTGGCCGCGGCAAAAGTGCAATCGAAGATCATTTCGACGTCAGCTACGAGCTCGAAAAGATGCTCGAGGAAAAGGGCAAGAACGACTTGCTCAAGATCGTGCGCCAGATTTCCGACATGATCTATGTTGCCTACGTGCGTCAGAAAGAGGCGCTCGGCCTCGGCCACGCCGTACTCACCGCGCGTGAATTGATTGGCGATGAACCCTTTGCCACGTTGCTTGCCGATGACGTGATCGACGCAAAAGTGCCGGTGCTTAAACAGTTGATGAACGTATTCGACGAGAAGCATTGCTCGGTGATCGCCACGCAGGTCGTCGATGGGCCGGCGATTTCATCCTATGGCGTGATCAAAGCGAAAGAGGTCGCGGGCTCCGGTGGAAAACTCTACGAAGTTCTTGATCTCGTGGAAAAACCCAAGCTCGAGGATGCCCCCTCGAATCTGGCCGTGATCGGGCGCTACATTCTGACGCCGACGATTTTTGAAACGCTGTCGAACATCAAACCCGGCGCGGGCGGCGAGTTGCAACTCACAGACGGACTCCGCGGACTGCTCCAGCGCGAAAAACTTTACGCCTACGTCTACGAAGGCCGCCGCCACGATACCGGAGACAAACTGGGTTTTCTGAAAGCGACGGTTGAGTTCGCGCTGAAGCGCGAAGATCTGGGCGGCCAGTTCCGCGACTATCTGAAGAATTTGAAGCTGTGAATTGGGGGCGATAACTGTAACCTCGCCGTCTCGGCGGCTGTTCAGCCGGCAAGGCCGGCGCTATGTAGGCGCCGCCATAACCAGGTTAAGCCAGCACTCCACCACAGCTTTTATTAAATCTACACAATTCCCAGCTACAATGGTCGCGTGAAACCTACGATTTATGTGGTCGAGGACGACCCGGATATTTCTCGCCTGGTTCGCCATCATCTGGAAGGCGCGAGCTTTAACGTACGACTCTACTCGACCGGCAATCAGGTAGTGGTCGACGCCGAACGGCAGCGTCCAGCGCTCTTTTTGCTGGACATCATGGTGCCCGGAAAAGACGGATTGGAACTTTGCCGGCAAATCCGGCAGTCGGTTGCGCTGGCATCGATTCCGGTTATTTTCCTGACCGCGAAAAGTGGCGAGGCGGATCGCGTGCTGGGCCTGGAGTTGGGCGCCGACGACTATATTCCCAAGCCTTTCAGCCCGCGCGAACTTGTGGCACGAGTGAAAGCGGTCCTGCGCCGTTTTGAGCGACCACTGCCGCCGCTGCCCACAAAGATTGATGAAGTGCACATCGATCCTGGCGCAATGACATTGACCGTCCGCGGCAAGCAGGTTCCAACCACGGCCACCGAATTCAGATTGCTCGATCATTTTATGCGCCACGCGGGGCGAGTCTTTACTCGCGACCAGTTGCTTGACTCGGTGTGGCGCGATACGGCGTATGTGACGCCGCGCTCGGTCAACGTCTATGTGCGACGCATCCGCGAGAAGATCGAGCCCGATCCCGAGAACCCGCGCTACCTGAAGACGGTGCGGGGCGCGGGCTACCGCTTTGAGGTCGCGCGTTGAGAAGTCGCATCTTCTTCAAATTGATGTTTGTTTTTCTGCTGGTGATCGGTGCGAGCGCGGTCGCATTGCAGTGGACCGTGCACGCCGTGTGGGAGCGCACTCTGCGCGAGCAGATCGAGCGCAATCTGCAGCAGAAAACCTTGATGTTCGCCTATCGCGTAGAGGCAGACCGCCAGCACTCCCTTGGCGATATCACCGCGCAAGAGGGGCAGGCAGCGGGCGCACGTGCCACCGTGGTGGATCCGACAGGGAAGGTGCTGGCTGATTCCGAGGCCGATCCGAGCGTGCTGGAGAATCACGCGCATCGGCCGGAGATTATCGCTGCGCTGAGTGGCAAAGTTGGCGTGGATGAACGCCGCAGTCAAATACTGGGCGTTCCTTTTCTCTATGTGGCCGCGCCGGTTTCGGGTGGAGCAGTGCGCTTGGCCTATCCGCTGACCGAGATGGAAATAACGGATCGTCCGCTGGCCGTGGCTCTGTTCTGGGGATCGCTGGCCGCTTTCGTTTTCGCGCTCATCGTTGCGGCTGCCGCTTCGCAATACTTGGGCCGGCGGCTGGAACGGATTGTGAATTTTGCCGAGCGCGTGGCGGCAGGTGATCTGGCCGCCAGAATCGCATCCACATCGACGGACGAGATAGGGCAGGTGGCGGCGGCTCTCGATAAAACGACGCGCGGCGTCGAAGAAAGTTATGCCCGCGTTCAAACCAGCCAGCGCGAACTGGAGACGCTGCTTAACAGTATGCAGGACGCTGTGATTGCCGTCGACGTAGACGGACGCGTACAGTGGGCTAATCGCGGTATGAATCGCCTGGTGCTGCGGACTCCGCGGCTGAATGCGCCCTTGATCGATAGTGTGCGCGATCCGGATTTTCTCGACGCGATTCACAAAGCGGCGCGCGAACAGGTGGTCACCTCGGCGCGCTCAAACACCATCGCCGCAGGCCGCATTTTCGACGTAACCGCCGCGCCCATGCCCGGTGGCGGCGCGGTGGCTGTATTACGCGATCTCACCGAGACGGAGCGCATGGAGAAGAGCCGCCGCGATTTTATCGCCAACGTCTCTCACGAACTGCGGACGCCGCTGACTTCGATCCAGGGCTACACCGAGACGCTGCTCGATGGCGCGCTCGTCGACAATCACGTGCGCGATTTTCTCGAGATCATCCGCAAAAACGCGGCCCGCATGTCTCGGCTTACGGAGGATTTGCTCACACTGGCGCGCGTCGAATCGGGAGAGCACAGATTCGACATGCAGCGGGTGAGTGCCGAAGAATTGCTGCAGGATGCTTTGGAAAGCTTTCGCGAAGTCGCGCGCTCGTATGGAGTCGAACTGGTGATCGAGAACGGGGTAGGCGCCAGCAATGTGAATGCGGATCGGGAAGCGATTCACCAGATATTTTCCAACCTGATTGAGAATGCTTTGAAGTACGCGGCGTCCGGAAAAAAAGTTATTCTCGGAGCGCGTAGTGCCGAGAGAGGAGTCGAGTTTTATGTTCGGGATTTCGGGCCGGGCATTTCCTCCGAACATCTGCCGCGACTTTTTGAACGCTTCTACCGCGTCGATAAGGCGCGCTCGCGAGAGTCGGGCGGCACTGGACTGGGGCTGGCTATCGCAAAACACATTGTGCTGGCGCACGGCGGAACCATCCGCGCCGAGAGCGAACTCAACCATGGCTCAAGCTTTTTGTTTACCTTGCCTGCGTCTGAAGCTGATTCCGCATAGAGAAGCTCAGGCCGGCTGAGCGCCGGTGCGAGTTGCGTCCAGAGTGAAATAAAATGTGGCGCCGTGCTCGACGGCTCCTTCCGCCCAGACTCGGCCGCCGTGTCGTTGTATGATGCGGCGCACGGTGGCGAGGCCGATGCCGTTGCCGGGGAATTCGGCGGCGGAATGCAGGCGCTGAAACGGCTGGAACAGTCGATCTGCCGACCGCGCATCGAAGCCGCTCCCGTCGTCTTTAACGAAATACACGATCTGGCCGTCCCTCGTTTCCTGTCCAAATTCAATGCGTGCGCGAGTGTGATGCGACGTGTATTTCCAGGCATTACGCAACAGATTGTCCAGCACAATCTGCAAGAGGCGCGAATCGGCAATAGCGTGCGTAATTGGCGGCGAGACGAACTCGACCCGCCGATCAGGCTCGCGGCGGCGCAATTCATCGAGGATGGTACGCGCCAGCGCACTCAGATCGATCTGCTGACGATGCATGGAACTTGTGGTGACGCGAGATAGATTCAACAGGTCTTCAATGAGCTCGGACATGCGGCGGGCAGCGGCGCGAATGCTGATGAGAGATTCTTTGCCCTTGGCATCGAGTTGGTCCGAATAATTCTTGAGGACCAGATAGCTGAATCCGTTAAGAGCGTCGAGCGGGCCACGCAAATCGTGCGATACCGAGTAGGAAAACGCATCGAGTTCCTGATTGGCGGAAACCAGTTCGCGTGTACGCTCCGAAACACGTTGCTCCAGCTCATCGTGAGCTTTCTGCAGGGCGCTGTCCCGCAGTTGTATCTCGCGCAACATTTCATTGAAGGAATTCATCAGGGCAGCTAACTCGTCGCGATTGCTGCCGGGATTGACGCGCACGCTGAAATCCTGATCGCGAGACACTTTTTGCGCGGTTTCAGCCAGGGTGACGATGGGGCCGGCGACCGACTTGCGAAATCGCGAAGAAACGACTAAGGCAAACATCAGGCTCACGAACAGCACGGCAAGGGAAATCAGCGCGTAGCGGCGCCACCGTTGATCGATCTCGCGGAGATCGGCGCGAAGATAAACATAGCCGACCAGTTGCCCGTCGGAAATAATCTTGCGCATGAGGACGGCATGAGTGCTCCGGAACCAGGAGCCTTCGATCTGATCATCCGCCAGTCGCGGTATGTTGAGCATCTCGTCGCCGTGTTCGCGCGAGTATTGCGCAAAGGGCTTGCGATCCGCCGTCAGAATTCCCGCCGAAGCGACATTGGTCGAACTCTTGAGAGCCGAAAGGGTATTGGATGCAGCTTGCGGATCGTTGAACAGCAACGCCGAGACGCTGTTCGAACCGATGATCTGCGCTTGGGCGGACAGAGTGCGGATCAGAGCCTCACGAAAAGTAATCTGGTCGTAGGCAAAAAATGCCACGCATGCGATCGTCAAGGCAGCGGCGCTCGCCAGCATGTTCATCATCAGCAACTGCGTCGAAATGGACGCTTTCTGTCGCCCGATCATGGTTGACCCTGTGGCTTGTCAATGACTCGGATCGCCACTTTGAGCAATTCTGAGCTGAGCACCAGGTGCGATTGCTGGGCTGCGGCCCGATTCACTGCGAAGCGAATCTTGTTTTGCTGCATCACGAATTCAATCATTCCTCCATGCTCGGCGAAGTGGGGAATGTCGCTTACCGTAAGAGCGCCGAAACGGCGCAAGCTGGGGAGGATCGCATCAAGCCGGCTGGCCTCCGACTCGCTGACGAACAAAATACTGCAATGGGCCGCATCTTGAGCCTTAGCCAGTCTTCTTACCTCAATTTTCTTCCCGTCAATGCTCTCGCCGGCCACGGTTGAATCCAGAACCGACCCGAATGGATCTTTGCCTAGCACGCAGATTTCACGCGAATCCGCGCTCGGCGCGGGCGTTGCCGGCCACGTTACAAACTTTCCGAAGTTGTAAAGATAGGCCGCTTTTACTTGAGACTCGGTGGGGTGAGGTTCCTCGGCGGAAGAGGATATTACGGTCAGCGTTAATACAAGAGCATAATAGAAGATGAGAAGCGCCGGAATCGAACCGCCGCGCCACGGGCGGGCATCAGGGGCGCTCGGCAAGAGCGCGGGATCGAAGCACGAGCAATTAGTGATTGGGATATTCACCTTTTCCACGTGACTTGACCGTAAACGCTCCTCTTAATGCCGACCAGCGGCCCGGGATCACCTCCAGACTCGACATGATGCGGCTGCAGGAGATTCTGCCCAACAACCGAGAGTTCGAACCGCTTAGCGAATTGCCACGCGAAGCGACTATCTGCGGTCGAGTAGGAGGGGACACCCTCGGCTGGCAGTTTACTGACATAGCGATAAGTAAGATCGAAACTGAAATGCTTGGCAAAATCTACGGCGGAGTCGGCTGTAGCTTCGTGTCGCGGACTGGAACCTTCGATGCCGGGCGCGGTGCCAACGTCGAGCGAATTAGGCGACTTTTTCAAATCCATTTGTAAGTAAGAGTAAGATGCGCCTAATCGCCAGTAACTCCTCGGCTTCCACTCCGGAGCAATTTCAATTCCTTTGGTGGTGCCTAGAAGGCCATTGCCGAATTCAGCGGGGAGAAGATAGTGAGCCGGCGCAGGGTTGGTTTCGAGATAAGGTGCGCCTGTTATGTCTTCACTGAAAAGATCGCTATGATGATTGTAAAACGCAGCTATATCGACATAGACCTTCTTTACCAGCAGCTGCCGATATCCCAACTCGTACCCATTCAGTTGTTCGGATCTGAAGTCAGGATTCGCGTTGAATCGTGCAAAGTAAGGCAATCCGTTCATCGTGCCGATATAGCCGGAGAGATAAAAGTTTCTCTCAGCGTCCGACGGCGTGCGCACCGCGTGTGTAAAGGAGGCCCATAGCGATTGCTTGGCAGTGGGCGTCCAGAGCAGGCGAGCGCTTGGCTGCAACTGAAGTCCTGTGAAATTCGTGCGTAGAAATTTTGTACCCAACGACAAGCTGAGACGATCGCTAACCAAACCGATGTCGTCTTCCAGAAAAGCTGTAAACAGCTTATCCGTTCGTAAGGTAGGCAGAAATACCAGGCCGGAAACAACCTCTGGGTTGCGGCCGCGGCTGACTCTGGCTCCTAAACCCCAGGAAATCTGTTGCCGGGCAGGTAGCCGGAAACGATTCAGGAAATCGAGATCCCATGTATCCCGGTTGTCGATGAAATTTGGCTCCCGGCGGTTGGTACGATCGTAATAGGCCTCTAACTGGAGGTCTTCGCCTTCACCGAAAATTCGTTTCCACTTAGTAAGAATGTTAGCGCCAGAAAGAAGCGCCGTACCGTCAAGGACCTGCGAGTAAGGTGGCGTATAACTCGTTGTCACGACGCTCTCGCCTGCTCCCTCATCGTAAATATCACCCTGAAATGTGAACGTATCGCGATTGTTCTTGATCCAATCGGCACGGAAGCCTCCTTGTGCCGCCCGCCAGCGGTCGAAGTTCTGGCCGTCCGGATGATACTCAGGCCCGCGGTCAAAGCCCATCGCGTATAAGCGATAGTTAAAGCCGGCATGATCGCCGCCGCCATAACGCGCGTTAAAGAAGCCTTCATCGACACTTCCTCCACCTACATTAAGCAGTTCGCCGCGTGTGTCTTTGCTGCTTTTCGTGATGATATTGATGACGCCATTCACGGCGTTCGGTCCCCAGATTGTTCCTCCCGGACCGCGAATGATTTCAATCCGGTCAACGTCCGCGAGGACAACATTTTGCACTTCCCAGTACGTGCCAGCGAGCAGGGTCGTGTAAACGGTGCGGCCGTCGATAAGCACGAGAACATCGCGGTTGAGCCTGCTCCCAAAACCCCGGATGCCAACCGACCATTTGCTGCTGTCGATCTGAGCTACTTCGACTCCCGGCGCCAGTCGCAGAGCGTCGGGCAGGCTCGTAACTCCAGAGCGCTGGATATCGTCCTGCGTTATTACAAAAATGGCGGCCGGAGTTTTCCAAACCTGCTCCGGCGTTTTCGAAACCGTCGTTACCTCTACATCTCCCAACTGCTGAAGCGAAAGTTCCTTCAGGGGATTGCCGGAGTCTTCAGGAACGGAGGAAGCGCGGGATGGAAGCGTCCCGGTGAATAGGAAGCAGCAAACCAGAGCGTACAAGAGCGCCTGCCGCGGGCATAACGACCGTCGCACTATTCGCATTTGCATTCAGGAGTAGCGCTGGGCTGAGCATTGGTGCGAAGACTATCGGCACGCAGGCTAATGAGCCGTTTGACTTCCTCGACAATGAGGTCGGGATCAATGGCTCCTTTTCGAAGCCACGCATCGACGACCATATTCTCGCCGGGCAATGCGGGAGAACCGGACAACATCACGATCGGAATCCGGGGACGGAAACGCTTCATCTCTTCGGCGACGGTTGTGCCGCTCTTGCCAGACAGCCAATAGTCCATCACCACCGCATCCACAGGTCGCGACTTAAAAATTTCCAAGGCCAGATTCGCTGAACTGGCCGGAAGCACGACGAAGTGCGATGCCTCAAACAACATCGTCCGCAGTTTGAGCTCCAACTCATCATCCTCGACACACAGAATGGTTTTTTGCGCTGGCAACCGGTGATCGTCGCGTAAACTTTGCGGGCGGGCAAGAATTGTCGACATCACGGACAAGAGAACCTGCGGGTCTTGCCCTTTTTGAACGTAGCTATCGACGGCATCGAGCAAAGTATGAGGGAGTTGTCCGACGGCTGATACAGCGACGAGGGGCAAGTTGGGGTGCTGTTTTCGCAGCTTTGTGGCAAGCTCGTCGCCGTTCATCCCAGGCATCACATAATCCAGGAGGACAAGGTCAACCGTCAGGCCGTCGGCCAGCATTCCCAGTGCCTCCGCGCCAGAAGAGGCTGTGACGACGGAGTAGCCAGCATCGTCGAGCAGAATCTTGCGCAGCTCGAGAGTCGCGATATCGTCGTCTACGCAAAGCACGTGCCGGATCGCAGCCTCCTCCACGTCGTTCCTCCAGTTGTTGAATGAATGGCAACAAAAACAAAAGTGCCACATCATTTCAGTGTTGTTGACGCTTCGGTATACAGGGTTCTACTGGTTACTAATGAGTAAATGACTGGAGATATGTAACGAACCTCCGACGATTGAGTTGAATAGCAACTCCGGTGTCTTCGTGACTCCAGGCGAAAGCCCGGCAAGAGGCCGGTTGCAGCTGGTCCTCGCTGGACAGGGAAGGCACTCGTCGAATGTTTGCAGAGTGATTATCCGGCTCACCCGCGATGACAAGAAATTTACCGGCTCGTAACCTGCCTTGGCGGTTTGGGAATTATGCTTTTGATGGATTGTGTGTCACACTTTAAGTATCGAGAAGTGGGCGGTTTCCAGATGAGTACAGCCAGCGCTAAGACGCCTTTGCCTGAGCCTTCGTATTCGGGCCTGGTGCAGCGAACGGTGGAAGCCTGCGAATTGGCGCGTCAGGCCGCGGCCATCGCGGCTGAGGGAATTGCCACAGGATCGATGTCTCGCCTGAACGCAATACGCCAGTGTGAAAAGGATCTCGATGCCATCGATGTGGAGGTCGACTCCGGTGTAACCTCGACCATCAGCCACGTTCCCGAGGACGAGACCCGGCAATTGCTGGCGTGCATGAAAGTGATGATTGGGTTGGAACGCATCGGTGACTTGCTTTTAAGTTTTGCCACCAGCGCGCAGGCGGCGGGCGGGCGGCTTGATTCGCAGGATGCTCGCGATTTGACGCACATGGCGACCGTCCTGGAAAAGATGCTGTCCGACGTCGGCCAGTCGTTTTCCCAGAAGGATGTCAAGAAAGCAATCGATGTGTTGCGCGCCGATGCGGAGATGGATCGCTTGCGAAATATCGTCTTCCTTCGCCACATCGAGAATCCCGAGAACGTCGCGCGCCACGCCAGCCTGCAAGTGATCTTCATGACGCAATCTCTCGAGCGCGCCGGCGACCACGCTAAGAATCTGGCGGAAGAAGTCTGTCACTTCGTCAGCGGGCGCAGCATCCGCCACCTCCTCATGGCCTACGATAAGCCCAAGGAACAGATGTTTATCGAGTGGCTGCGGCACAAAGAAGAAAAGGCGCAGTAAGTTGGCGCCGAACAGCAATCAACTTATAAACCCAGCTAATGACAGCGAGCGGCATTTTCCCTCGCCAGCGCAATAGAACAGCGGTACAATTCCTCCGCTTTGTTATCGCCTTTCCCGAGAGTAACTCCCCCCAGGACGCAGGAGAACGAGTTATGGCAAATGTAGGAGTTCTAGCTCTAGCCCTCATTGTTTTAATAGGTCAGGTTTCGGTGGCGTGGGGGCAACCTCCAGCATCTCCGGCGAGCACTAGCGCCGACCATCGCGTTAAGCTCGACGTAGTCGTCACCGACAAGACCGGGAACCCTATCCCCGGCTTACAGCAGTCGGACTTTACCATCCTCGACGACAAACAGCCTCAGCCCATTCTTTCTTTTCGTGCGTTCGATGAAGCCAGCAAAGCGGATGAGTCGCCGCAGCAGGTGATCTTCGTTATCGATGAAGTCAACGGTTCAACCCGGCCGGTTAGCAATGCGCGACAACAGCTGGAGAAATTTTTGCGGCGGGGCGATGGCCAGCTTCCCGTACCCATGTCGCTCGTCTTCTTAACCGACCAGGGCACCCAGGTTCTCGGCGCAACGACCCGCAACGGAAACAGCCTGGCCGACTCTCTAAAGTCCCACGATTCCAGCCTCCGCGAAATTGGCAGGTCGGCGGGATTCTACGGCGCCGTCGAGCGCATTCAGACTTCCCTCAGCGCTCTCGAGAAGCTCACGGCTTATGAGGCAAAGCAGCCGGGCAGAAAACTGCTGATCTGGCTCAGCCCAGGATGGCCACTGCTCTCCGGACCGAACTCAACTCTGAGCGAGAAAAACCAAGATACGATCTTCCACACCATTGTGAGATTGTCCACCAATTTGCGAGTCGCTCGCGTCACGCTTTACAGCATCGATCCGCTCGGAATGGATGATGCGGCTGGCTTCCAAACGTTTTATTACGAGAACTTCCTCAAGGGCGTGCCTTCCGCGAATAAGGTAGAAAGCGGGGATATTGGGCTGCAGGTGATCGCAACGCAGAGCGGCGGGCAGGTTCTCAATAAGAGTAACGACATTGCCGGCTCCATTGTCGGTTGCGTTGCGGATGCAAAGGTCTACTACACTCTATCGTTTGCTTCTGCCGCGGCGGACCATCCGAACGAGTATCACCACCTCGAAATTAAGATTGACAAACCCGGACTTACCGCACGCACGCGGACCGGATATTACGCGCAGCGGCAGGAAGTCGCGAAATAACGGCTGCCTTTAGAGTGATTTTCGGGCCATGGCATACAATCGATCATTTAGAAAGCGCTCTCTGTGCGCCAATCTTTTTCGTTAAAGTTAAATTCGACTACGCGCCTCCTTGCCGTGATTGCCTTGTTGGCATATGGCGGGACTCCTGTGCTCGCCCAGGTGCCCTATCTGGGTAGAGGTCCGGATGCGGCGTTTCAACAGGTTGACTTCTCTCAAATGTATCTCGACCAGATCAATCGCAACACGAAACAGACGGACGAGCAGAAGGCTCAGAACCAGAAACTCGTCGACAGCGGTGTCGTATCGGCACTCGACCTGGCTGCTCCCAACAAGGCGGTGGAGGAATATAACCGGGCCGCCACTTTAATGAAGGCCCAACACTCGAAAGAGGCGGCGAAAGATTTTCGGAGGGCGATCGAACAGTATCCTAAGTTCGTCTCTGCCCATATTGGTCTCGGACTTGCCTATCTCGATCTGGAAGATGCCGCGCGCGCCAAGAGCGAGTTCGAGGCGGCCGCGAAGTTGGACGACAAGTTTCCAGGATCGTTCGCACATCTCGGCCAGTTGGCATTGTCGCAGAACGATTTCGGGACGGCGCGATCCGCGCTCGAGAAAGCTGTTTCCGTGCAACCCCAGGACGTTCAAATTCTTTCCGGCTTGGCTTACGCGCAAAATGGAACTCACGAGTATCGACAGGCCCTTGACACTGCACGTCAGGTGCACGCGCTCGGGCATAAGGGATTTGCGAACGTGCACTACGTGGCTGCATCAGCTGCCATGGCTCTCAACGATTACGACGCCATGGAACGAGAACTCAGGTTTTTTCTGAGCGAGGACCCAACGAATGCGTTCGCACCGGTAGCACGGCAAAATCTCGCTGCTCTAACCCATAACAAATCAGTACTGGCAGCGGATGCTGCTGCTCCGCAGCTAACAACAACTCCAACCGCTTCTCCGCAGATGCACACCTTTCCCAACAGTGAAAGGTTGAAGGCTCAGTTGACCGGATTAGGCGATGAGTCCGAGAACGAAAGCTGCGACGACTGCGACAAGTTAGCCGAAGCGCAACCGGTCATGGCAGACGCCGGCAATGGCGAAGTTTCAGATCTGCCTCAGGGTCTTCCAGTTCATAACAGCACGTGGACGATTCGTAAGAGCGTAGATGAGGTGACTCTATTTTTCGCCGTCAGCAGCCATGGCCACATGGTGAACGGTTTGCAGCAGTCCGACATCCAGATTCGCGACGATGGCAAGCCTCCAGAAAAGATCATGCAATTTGCCCCGCAGTCTAAACTCCCCCTGCGCTTGGCTCTGCTCGTGGACACAAGTGGTTCGGTGCACGACCGGTTTTCGTTTGAAAAGCACGCTGCGGCAAAGTTCGTCGAGAAAATGCTAAGTAACGCTTCCGATCTCGCGTTCATCGCGGGCTTTGCCAGTGAGCCTACGGTAACCCAGGATTTCAGTGCGGAGCCCGCTGAACTGGGAAAGGGAATTGAGAAGTTAACGAACGGAGGAGGAACGGCGCTATTCGACGCGATCTCGTTCGCGTGTTGGAAGCTGGCTGCGTATCCCGAGCACGAACAGGTGGCTAGAGTATTGGTGATACTGAGCGACGGCGAAGATAATTCCAGTCACAGCAGCCTGAAGCAGAGCATCCAGGTTGCCGAGAGGACGGGGGTGACGATCTACACCGTCAGCACGAGAGAGGATCGTGGCGATAAGACCGACGCCGACAAAGTATTAGAGGTTTTGGCGGAGCGCAGCGGAGGCGACGCGATGTTTCCCGGGGACATGCATACACTGAGCGCGTCTTTCGACAAGCTGCATGATTTGATCCGTAGCCGCTATTTCATTGCCTATAAACCCGCCGATTTCCAGCCGAACGGGAACTATCACACGATCAATGTCATCGCCGAAAAAGACGGTAAACGATTGCAGGTTCGAGCTCGCAAGGGCTACCATGCTCGCCTGGAATCGATTCCCCGATAAGCGGAAACCATCCAATCGCCGCTCCTGTTGATAAGGTCGAGGCCCTACTTTCTATTGTTGCCGGCCCTTGACAGTCTGAGTCTCCAAGGCGAGACTCAATTCAGCCCCTTCGGAATAATCCCTTCGCCTTCTCGGTCGGCGAAGAGTGCGGTTTTGGCCACACCTTGTTCATGCACGGATCCGCTCAACCCGAAGATCGCCTGGAATCAACGAGCGGCGAGGATACGCTGGCTAGCCCGGCGGACTCGGCGGGTGAACCTCCCATCGGACCTTCCATCGACGATCGATCCCTCAGCCGTCCGCCCGCCGGCGACCAGTCCCCTCGCGACCCCGCCAACGCAAATCGTGCGCTCGAAGAGACGGAACTAGACTCGGCGCTGCAGTTGCTGGTCGAGCGTGCGCAATACATCACGGGAGCTACCGGGACCGCGCTTGCTTTGCCGCAGGGCGATGAAATGGTTTGCCGCGCCAGCGCCGGTTCTTCGGCCCCGGCCGTGGGGGCGCGGCTGCAGGTGCGTTCCGGGCTGACGGGCGAAAGCATTGCACGGCGGCAGTTGTTGCGTTGTGACAATGCGGAGGCCGACGCGCGCGTGAATCTGGACGCTTGCCGCGCGCTGGGCATTGCCTCCATCGTGGTGTTGCCCTTGCTGCGGAAGAACGGTGACGTGCGCGGGCTCTTCGAATTGTTTTCCGATCATCCTTACGCTTTCGAAGAGCGCGACCTGATTGCCTTGGAGCGCATGGCCGCGCTCACTGTGACGGCCCTCGATCTGGCGGAGCAACAGCAGAAGTTTGTGCCGGCAGTCCTTCCGCGGCGCGAACCGGAATCGCGTGAACTGGAATCGAGAGTTGCGAATTCCGCGCCGGGCGTGGCACCCGCTGAAACCAGAGTGGCGCCTCCTGAAATGGATTCGGCGACCTCCAGCATCTCGGATGTTTCCGAGCTCCCGGCTGACGCTCAAGCTATCGTTCCCCTTCACAGTGATGCCGACAATCCCGCGAATTCTCAGCTTGTCGAGCCACCAGTCACGGTGGAATCGCCCGTACTCTCGTCGTCCGAGGAACCGGTCGTGTCGGCGCTTCCGGCCCCTGCCGTCGTAACTCCAGCGGTCGTTGCTGCGCCGATCATCACTATGCCGAGCCTAACTCCGCCGAGCGTAACTCCGGCAGAGTCGGAACCTCCGGCCATTGCTGCGGTGGTTCCTGAGGCGATGCGGCGGGTGCAAAAATGCGCTGCCTGCGGTTTTCCCGTCTCCGAAGGTAGGGCCTTGTGCCTCGATTGCGAGAAGAAGGACAGCGGGAAGAAAGCGCTGGAGCAGAAGGAACGCGAGCGCGAACGGGAACGAAACAAGAGCGAGAGTGCCCAACCAGCAGCCGCGCCCACCGGAGCGGAGTCAGCGCCCGACCTGGCGCCCGCCGCTGCCTCGCAGCAGGAATTCATACCCGCCTTCCTGGCGAACGCTGCGCCCGCGCAGGAATCGTGGCTGGCCGACCACGTCAACTTGCTGGCGATCATTGTCTTGATTCTCGGAATCCTGGTCGCCGTGGTCGTCTTTCGATAGCCGGTCCTATAACCATCCATGCACTCAAAAGTGCCGTTTTCCTTGACAAATTGCCATTCGAAGCCATACTCTGCGCTTAATCGTTTGTTACCACACACAGGTGCCCAAGCATGAAGAATGTGTATGAGGTTTTAAGGCAGAAGGAGTTGGAATTGACCCGGCTGGAGAAAGAAGTCGAAGCCTTGCGCGTCGCCGCTCCGCTGTTGTCCGACGAGAAAGAGCAGCAGATGGAAGCGCCCAAGCCCAGTCTGGCTGCTGCGCCGCCGCCGCAACCGGTTCGGATTCCGCCGGTGGTTGCCGCTCAGGGTGCTCCCGCTCCGGCGCGCGTCGCAGGCTGGGAAGACGCTGCCAAGCGCTGGCCATAGGCCGGTCGGTTTGTCGCGTTAGAGGCGGGGCTTGCCCCGTCTGCCGTTATTGCCCTTTCGCCACAGCTCTTTAATCCACCATCGTAAACGCCAGCGTCAACAGCGTCTTTTGCTCGACTTCGTGTGCCTTGGCCGAACCGGTCGCCGGGCTGGCGGCGCCGGAACGCTTTACCGAATGGACGGGACGGTCATTCGCGATGTGCCTTAACCGCGGCAGCATATAAGAAAGCGCTCCCATGTTGGCCGGCTCTTCCTGCACCCACACGATATCTCGCGCCGAACTATGACGTTCGAGTTCGGCTGCGAGTTCCGCCTCGGGGAACGGATACATCTGCTCGAGAAAAACGATAGCGGTGCTGCTCTCATCGCCATCTTTGTCTTTGCGCTTCTGGCGCTCCGTGCGCAGTTCGTGGCCAATCTTGCCGGTGCAGAGCAGAATGCGTTTTGCATCCTGCACTTCGCCGTCCGGAATCACCGGCAGAAATTGTTGGTGCGTCAGATCTTCCAGCGGAGAAAGCGCATCCGGATGCCGCAACATGCTCTTCGGTGTGAAAACAACCAGCGGCTTTCGCCACTTGCGCAGCGCCTGCCGCCGCAGCAAGTGGAAATATTGGCCCGCGTTCGAAGGCTGGCAGATCTGGATGTTGTCGCGCGCCGCCAATTGCAAGAATCGTTCAATGCGCGCGCTCGAATGTTCCGGCCCTTGGCCTTCGTAGCCATGCGGCAGCAAAAGCACCAGGCCTGACAACAGATTCCATTTATCTTCGCCAGCGCAGACGAACTGATCGATCACAGCCTGTGCAACATTGGCAAAGTCGCCAAATTGCGCCTCCCACAGCACCAGAGCTTCGGGATAATCGCGGCTGTAGCCATATTCAAATCCCATCACGCCCGCCTCCGAGAGCGGCGAGTTATAGATGTCGCACGCCGCCTGCCCGGGCGCGATGTGGCGCAGTGGAACATATTCCGATTCATCCTCAATATCGATGAGCACCGAGTGCCGCTGATTGAATGTCGCCCGCCGCGAGTCCTGTCCACTCAAACGTACCGGAATGCCCTGCTTCACCAGGCTGGCAAAGGCCAGCGCTTCGGCCATTCCGTAGTCGACCGGCTTCTTTCCCGTTCCCATCTCCTGCCGCTGTTCAAGCAATTTCTTTACTTTAGGATGGATGTGAAAACCGGCGGGATACGTCGTAAGCCGCTCGGTGAGTTCGATTAACTCCTCGCGTGCGATGCCCGTGGGCTGCTCGTATTCCGCCTTGTAGCGGCCGCCGAAATAGTTATCCCAATATTTTGGCAGATCGCGCAGGAGCGGTTTTTTCGTGAATTTTGTCGCCGCCTTTTGCGCAACTTCGTATTCTTTCTTTACCTCCTGCGCGCGTTCGGCGATGTTCTCATCATCGAGGCCAAGGTGTTTCCCGTAAATCTTATAAAGCGGCGGATGCTCTTTGATCGCCTTATACATCAGCGGCTGCGTCACGGTTGGGTCGTCCACTTCACTGTGCCCATGGCGCCGGTAGCCAATGAGGTCGACCACCACGTCGGTGCCGAATTTGTAGCGGTACTCGGTGGCGATGCGCGCAATCCGCATCACCGCGTCAACATCTTCGCCATTGACATGGAAAATTGGAATCGCCTGCCGCCGCGCCAACTGCGCTGAGAAGCGCGAGGAATGTTCTTCGCGAGCATTGGTGGTGAAGCCGATCAGATTATTGACGATGACGTGGATCGTTCCGCCCACCGTATAGCCGCTCAAGTCGGCGAAATTAATTGCCTCGGCAGTGATGCCCTGGCCCGCGAACGCCGCATCGCCGTGCACCAGCAGCGGCAGATATTTATTTTCTCCGCCATCGCCGGCGCGGTCTTGCTTGGCGCGGGTGCGTCCGACGGTCACCGGGTCGACAGCTTCGAGGTGACTCGGATTTGAAGCCAGGTGGATGTGGATTTTCTTTCCACTCTTCGTGACATATTCGCCGGTCGCGCCCATGTGATACTTCACGTCACCCGATCCCAGGACGCTGCGCGGGTCGACATCTTCGAATTCCGCAAACACCTCTTCGGCCTGACGATTCGCCACATGAATCACCATGTTCAGGCGGCCGCGATGGCTCATGCCCATCACCAGTTCGACCGCACCGCGCTCTCCGGCTACGTCCAGAACCTGATCCACTGCGGGTAGCAGCGAGGTGCTGCCTTCGAGCGAAAAGCGTTTGTTGCCCAAGTAGCGCTGCTGCAGCGTCTGCTCAAACAAGTCGGCGCGCACCAGCAGATCGAGTGCTCGCTGCTGGTCGACGGCGGGTGCCTCGGCCTCGATCCGTTCCTGAATCCAGCGCCGGCGCTCAGGGTCGGCGATATGCATGAACTCCACGCCCACGCTGCCGCAATAAATGCGCCGCGCTTCCCGCGCAAACTCGTTATCGATCGCCAGGTCGGGATGCAGTTGCGGAGGCAGCAGGCCGAGCGGATTCAGTTCGGCTTCCAGGTACCCATATTGGCGGAAGAGATTAAAGATGCGTTCGCGTTCATAATTTTCCGTTGCAGAGGTCGAAATCGCGGGAGTCCCACTCCCGCTGGCATTGCGTGTCGAAGTTGCCATAAGTATCTTCTATAGGATAACGGATGAGCCGCCGCGTGTGGTCGATTCATGCGAAGGAAAGTGTGAAACGAAAGTACTCTGCGGCATTCGCTCGAATACGATTCGCTCGCATAGGCGGTTGGAACAAATAGGAGGCGCCCTATGGACAACGGAATCATTGACGTGCCCAGTCGCTACTCTGTGCCCGATACGCTGGCGCGCTTGCAGGCGATCCTCAAAGAGAAGGGCATGATGGTGTTTGCGCTCGTCGACCACAGCGGAGAAGCGGAAAAAGCCGGCCTCAAAATGCGTCCCACGCAGTTGCTGATCTTCGGCAGTCCGAAAGGCGGCACGCCTCTGATGGTCGCCACGCCCCGGCTGGCCATCGACCTTCCGCTGAAAGCGCTCGCCTGGCAGGACGAGAAGGGTCAAGTATGGCTCTCCTATAATTCGCCAGAATATCTTCAACAGCGTCACGGCTTTCCCACCGATCTGCTGAAAAATATCGCGGGAATAAGCGCGCTCATTCAGAAGGCTGTGGAATAATGACGGGCTGCTCGATTTGATTGCTTAGGCATGCCTGACAATTCCAATCCGAATCGCGCCCGCGATCATCTCGCCAATGAACGCACCTTTCTAGCATGGGTGCGAACCGGCGTGGCCACCATCATCTTCGGATTTGCCATCGGACGCTTCTCCATCGCTCTACGCGAATTCCTGAAGTTCGAGGGACGCTCCGCCGTCACACCCGGCCTCACCACCTGGCTCGGCATCATCTCGACGGTTGGCGGAGTGCTGCTGATTCTCGCCGGCCTCGGCCGCTACCGCAAAACCAAGTTGCAGCTCGAATCCAATAGCTTTGAGCCCGCCGGTTTCGTCATCGATTTCGTATCATACCTTCTGGGCCTCTTCGGATTAGTCTTGGCGGGCTATCTCGCCTACATCGAAATTTACGGGAAATGAGCAGGTGCGTGATCGGGATAAATTTGACCAGGTGAAGCATGGCGAATGAAAAAGAAAAAGAAGTTGCAGGCCGTGCGGCCGCAAAACTGGTTCACGATGGCGACATCGTCGGCTTGGGCACCGGCTCGACCGCCTATTTCGCCGTGGTGGCTCTAGGCGAGCGCGTGAAGGCGGGGTTGAAGATGATTGGAATCCCGACCTCCTTGCAAACCGCCGACCTGGCGCGTAGCGTAGGCATTCCGCTGACCACGCTCGACGAGCATCCCGAGATCGATATCACCATCGACGGCGCCGACGAGGTCGATCCCAAGCTCAACCTGATCAAAGGCGGAGGCGGCGCACTAACCCGCGAGAAAGTCATCGCCACCGCGTCGAAGAAAATGGTGGTCGTGGCCGACTCGGGAAAAGTTGTTCCAACGCTAGGTAAATTTCCTCTACCGCTCGAGATCATTGCCTTTGCGCGAACCGTGATCGAAAGGAAAATCGCATCGCTAGGCGCGACGCCGAAGTTGCGCATGAAGCCCGGCGGCAGCCCTTTCATCACCGACAACGGCAATCAAATTCTCGATTGCAGCTTTGGAAAGATTGAGGATCCCGCGGCGCTGGCGCGGGTGTTGAGCGATACTCCTGGCATTGTCGAGCACGGACTGTTTATTGGAATAGCAAAGCTGGCGTTGATAGGCAGGGGTGCGTCGGTCGAGGAACTGAACGCGTAAGCCTTGTTACCTTCAACTCACAATCTCCCGCAACGCCCTGAGCATCTTATCCACTTCCTCCGTAGTGTTGTAGTGCACCAACCCAATCCGCAGAAATCCTCCCAGTCTCTCAACATCTAACTGCTCAGTCAGGTTCAGCGCATAGTAATTTCCATCCCAGGCAAAGAAGCCGCGCTCGCCAAGCTTCGTCGCCAACTCCAGCGGCGTGTGGCCTTCGATGCGAACAACAAATGTCGCGCAACGATTGTCGAAGCGCTGCGGATCGCTGATGCCGTAGAGCTTCAATCCCGGAATCGCCAGCAAGCCGGCGATCATCCTCTCCGTCATCTCGCGTTCATGCTGATGAATCGCTTCATGCGCCGCCAAAATCGCAGTGCGTCGAGTCGTGACCTCAGGCCTCGCCCGCCGTCCAACCTCTTCCCAATAATCCACGCACCCTTTGATCCCCGCGATGCACTCATGGTTCAGCGTGCCCCACTCCCAGCAGTTCGGAATGTTGTCGGTGTTCGGCCTGACTTTATACGGTTGCAATCTCTTCAAATGCTCGTGCTTGCCATAGAGAACGCCCATGTGCGGTCCGAAAAATTTGTAAGTCGAACAAACAAGAAAATCGCAATCAAGCGCGCGCACATCAATCGCTCCATGGGGAGCGTAGTGGACGGCATCGATATAGCTCAGCGCCTCCACTTGCCGCGCCAGTTGCACCACTTCGGCGACATTATTAATTGTTCCCACCGCATTCGACGCATAGCCAACCGCCACGATTTTTGTGCGTTCGCCGATCTTCGACGCCAGGTCGCGCATGTCGAGCGTGCAATCTTCTTCATTGAATCTCACCGTGCGGATGGTCACGCCTTTTTCTTCCAGCGCTTTCCACGGAGAAAAGTTTGCGTCGTGGTCGAGCAGCGTGAGCACGATTTCGTCGCCGGGGCCAAGATCGCGTCCGAGGGCGCGGCTCATGCCGTAAGTCAGCGTCGTCATATTCGGCCCGAAGACGACCTCATCGGCATCGCAATTCAAAAAGTCGCCCATCGCCGAACGCGCCTCCGCAATCATGCGGTCGGTGTTCCGGCTGGTGAGATACGCGCCGCCGGTGTTCGCATTATTCCGCGAAAGATAATCCGCGATGGCGTCAATTACACGCTGCGACACCTGCGTGCCGCCCGGGCCATCGAAGAAAACCGCAGGCTGCTGAGTGACGCTTTGCGCGAGCGCCGGAAATTGCGCGCGCACCCACGCCAGGTCGAGCGCCGCTAATGAAGACGAAGGCAACAACGGAGACGAACGCAACAACGATGACGAAGAGGACGCCTGTTCAGCAGTGGGCATAGCAGACATTCTAATGCCGATCCGCCACTGTGCTCTGAGTTAAGCGTTTGGCGCGGCGAAACTGGCCGTGCGGGGCGGTTATGCTACTCGTCCGCTGGGATTGGGATTCGGTGGCTGCCTATTTTTCCCCGTGGCGCCTTTGTTGGCGGCGTCCAACTTTATGCGCGTCGCACGCGTCGTTTCCTGGACGAGATCGTCGGTGGCGCGGGTTCCATCGCCCGCCATGACAGAGCCCGCGGCTAAGGCAAAGCGCAGGGCATCCGCCTGATCTTCAAAGTACAAAATTACTTGTCCCGACATAGATACTTCTCCCTGAGTCTGACTTCGCAGCGCCCGTTGGCAAGGGCAGGCGCAACTTGGCAAAGAACAAATTAAGACGCAGGTGGCGCGGCCATGACGAAGTGCCGCCGCTGACACAACGATTGTGTTCATTGTCGAGGAACGCCCGCGCCGGTAACAGTGCTTTTGTTGGTTCTCGCCTCCGCCGGGACCGGCAGGCAGGATCCAGACGAGCTTCCCAAGGTTACGGAAGGCTCATTTTTCCTGCGCCGAGTTCCCGCGCGCGATCATCTAAGGATAGAATCGTTGCATAGCATGTTGCGGGTTTCTTCCAATCGGGGCGTATTGGCCAGAGCTGTGTCTGTGCTCGCGATCGCGCTGATGTGCGTGATGGGGATGGCGCAGGCCACCCACTCGCACAACGACGAAAACTCGTCAACAGCGCGCCACACTTGCTCGATCTGCGCCACCGCTCACGCCGGAATCAGCACTGCGACGACCGCGTCGGTGCCTGTATTGTTTGCGGCTCCGCTGGCGATTTTCGTTGCGGCGGTGTCGCTGACGTTTCGGCCCGCCGCTACACATTTCATTCGTCCCCCACCCGCGTTCTGATCCCGCGCCCTGACCCCATAGATACTCCGAAACGGCCGCGACCTTTCAACCTCGACACCTTTCGATCTTGATTGAACTCGCCTCAGAACCTTTGGTTGGAGGAATCATGCATTTGTTTCAAAAGAACAGGCTGGCTACGGCTATTGTGGCCGCGGCTGTGATGCTAAGCGGCGGAACTCTGCGCGCCGAGCCGGCCCCCGCGGGGCAGTCGGGCGGAAGCGCGGGAACGATTAACGGCACGGTGCTCGACCCCTCGGGCGCGGTAGTTCCGAATGCCACAGTCGAAATTCATAACCCGGTCAGCGGCTTTGACCGAAACACCACCACCGACGCCAAGGGAGCTTTCAACTTCGTGAACGTGCCGTTTAACAATTACCACATGACGGTAACGGCCGAAGGTTTCGCTACGACGGCGCAGGATGTGGAGGTGCGCTCGATCGTGCCAGCGTTTGTCCAGGTCAATCTACAGGTAGTTGCGTCAGCCACTACGGTTTCGGTCGAAGCTGCAGGCGACCTGGTGGAAAATGATCCGACCTTCCACGCCGACGTGGACAAACAGTTGATCGACAAACTTCCGATGGGCAGCGGATCGTCCTCGATGAGTACGCTGGTCGGATTGGCGACGCCAGGAGTCGCTTCTGATTCCGACGGCCAAATCCATGGCTACGGTGACCACGCGGAGAATTCATTTTCCATCGATGGCCAGCCCATGACCGACCAGTCGAGCAAGACCTTCTCCAACCAGGTTTCTGTCGATGCCATTCAATCCATGGAAGTGATCGCCGGCGCGCCGCCCGCCGAATATGGAGGCAAGACCAGTGTGGTGATCGTGGCGGCCACACGTTCCGGCCAGGGCTCGACTACGCCCCACGGCAGCATCTCCACTTCCTACGGCTCGTTTGGATCGACCAATCTATCGGGCGATCTCGCCTATGGCGGCAAGAACTGGGGAAACTTTATTTCCGTTGCCGGGCTGAATAGCGGCCGCTTTCTCGACGCGCCGGAATTCGCGGTGATTCACGACAAGGGCAACGAACAGAATCTGTTCGACCGCATCGACTATCAGCTCTCGCAGGGCGACTCGGTCCACCTCAATCTCGGCTACAGCCGCAGCTGGTTCCAAACACCAAATTCACTGGACGCCGAAAATGCGACCGCCTGGAGCGGGCTGGACGGAGTTCTTCCGGCGGCCGAGAATTACAACGGTGTCGTTCCCATCGGTACTTCGACCGGATTCACTCCTGGCGTCACCGTCGGCCCGGCCGACCAGCGCTCCAAGATTGGGACCTTCAATATCGCGCCTTCCTGGACGCGCCTCATCAGCACCAACGCGGTATTTACGTTGGGCACGTTCGTGCGTCGCGATAATTACAACTACTACCCGAGCAGCGATCCGTTCGCCGATCTCGGCCCTCCCAGTTTGCAGAGACAATCGGTCGGTCAGAATCGAACGCTCACCAACACCGGGATTCGATCCGATCTCTCGTACGCCAAGGGAATAAATAACATCAAGGCGGGCGTCACCTACGAACAGACATTCCTCAACGAGAACGACAGCATCGGAATCGTCGACCCCGCCTACAACGCACCGTGCATAACCGCCACCACGCCTAACGTTCCAGTCCCTGGTTTTACCGCTCCGTCGCAGTGCGGCGCGTTTGGCTATCAGCAAAATGTTGCGGCGAACTCAACGGGCACCACGTTCTATCCTAATTACAATCCCATCCTCGCGCCCTACGATTTAACCCGCGGAGGCGCCCCATACGTCTTCAAAGGGCACACCGATGTGAAGGAACTCGCTCTCTACATTCAGGACGCGATCACGGTGGGGCACTGGTCGATGAATGTTGGCATGCGCGGAGATCTCTACAATGGCCTTACCGAGGCAAGTCAGGCCGAGCCCCGTATCGGAATCTCTTACAACATCAAGAAGACGGGCACGGTTCTGCGCGCGTCGTATGCGCGCACGCTGGAATCTCCCTTCAATGAAAATCTGATTCTTTCCAGCATCGGATGCAGTAATCCTGTTTTGAGTCCGCTGCTGGCTTGTTCGCCTGTGGTGCCGGGCACCTTTCAGGCGAATCCATTAAATCCCGGCTTCCGCAACGAGTTTCACCTCGGCCTCGAGCAGGCATTCTCGCGCTACCTGGTTTTTTCCGGTGAGTGGATCACAAAGTACACGCACAACGGCTACGATTTCAGCGTGCTCGGCAACACTCCCATCACTTTCCCGATCGAGTGGCACAACGCAAAAATTCCCGGATATGCGGGAAGCATAAGAGTTCCGAATCTGCACGGCTTCTCCGCGCAGATGGTCTTCTCGAGCGTGGCGGCGCGCTTCTTCCATCCGCAGATTGGTGGAGCGGGCGCAACGGTGTCGACTACCGATCTTCCCTTCCGCATCGATCACGACGAAAAATTCAACGAGACAACCCACTTGCAATATCAACCCTGGAAGCGCGGCCCTTGGTTCGGCTTCAATTGGCGCTATGACAGCGGTCTGGTGGCCGGTAACGCTCCTTGTTTCGGAGTGAATGCGGGGAACGATTGTCCGCAGTCGACCACCGTCGGCGGGCAGCCAGCGGTCTTGTTGCAAGATGCCTTCGGCAATCCCCTCAGCGCCGATCAGGAGTACGAGGCCGGATTTACCTGCGCCGGCGCTACTGCAACTCCCACCACTCCATTACCCTCCACCTGCCTGGCGTCGCAATTTGGATCGAATCGAATCAAGGTGCCGGCGATCAATACCGAAAATGACGATCACAACCCGCCACGCATCGCCTCCCGCAACTTATTCGACGTTTCGGCGGGCGACGACAACCTGTTTAAAGGCGATCACTACAAATGGAGCCTCACGTTCACCGCGATCAATGTAGCCAACAAAGTGGCTTTATATAACTTTCTTTCAACTTTCAGCGGGACGCACTTTGTGACGCCGCGAGCGCTCACGGCTCAACTCGGGTTTCACTTCTAAGGTCGCGTAGGGACGGGCGCCCCCGCCCGTCCAAGCCGAACATAGCTCGGCAACTGCGGACAGTACGGCGAGACCAACGGAAGCCGCAAGCTTCGTCTTTTACTGTATCTTCGCGTATTCGGCCTTGACCTCTTTGAGCAGCGGCAGGTCAGGGTCAGCGTCCTTCCAATCGGCGAGAAAATTCTGATAAGCGATGCGAGCTTTCGGCGCATCGCCTTCTTTTTGCGACAGACGGCCCAACTCCAATTGTGCGACCTCATATACCGGGTCAGGACCGCTGCGCGCTTTGAGGTCGATGACTTTCTGGAAATCCTGCCCAGCCTCGGGATAACGGCCAAGCATCTCGTAGGCCAATCCTCGAGTGAAGAAAATACCGGTACTGCCGCGAGCGTAGAGCGCCGCACCGTTGATTAAGTCAATCGCTTTGGCCGGATCGGCTTTGGCTGGATTGGCTGGCCGCAGCGCGACGATAGCCCGAATCATCGGAGCGGCCACGTTCACCGCCATCGTATCGTTCGGCCGGGTGCGCTGTATCTCATCTGCCAATGCCGCGGCTTTCTGATCTTCGCGCGCAATGGCCAAGGCCATACCCGAATTCCACAATATGTAAAAGGTGTGCGGGGATTGCAACGCTTCGTTGACCTCGGCGATGGCCTCACTGCGATAGCCCACGAGCGCCTCGGAGCCGGCGAGACTGGATTCCAGGTTGGCGCGACCCTGCAAGTGCAGGCGCTCGAATATGTCCGCAGTCTGGCGCGTCAGTTCGCGCGCCTTCTGGAACTGACCGCGAGCGGTAGCCAGCCCCGCTCGGAAGGCGAAAACGCTCAGATCTCCCTCCGGAGTTCCCACGGTAAGTTGCAACTCCTTCTCCATGTCCGCATCTCTGCCTTGGGCCCAGTCGCAACCAGCCAAGCCCAAATGAAAGGCCGCCGGATCTAGGTTGCGCTGGAGCGCCGCATTGAAAGTGGCTCGCGCCTCCTCGACTCGGTTCAATCCCTCATAAGCCCAGGCCAGGTTCTCGTAGCCGGTTACCGATTCAGGGTCAACTTCCACCGAGCGCTTTGCCTTCTCCAGCGCATTGTCGAATTGCCCGAGCTGGTTATAAATGCTCGCCAAATTGCTGAATGGCGTCGAATCGCGCGGATAAGTCTGGCCATAGAGTTCGTAAGCGGTAATGCCTTTATCGAGCTGGCCATTGTCACTGTAATAGTGAGCCATGATATAGAGCTTCTCGCGCTCGCTGGCCCGGTCGCGTAGCTCGAATGCCTTCTGCCGGTTTTGTTCGGAAAGCTCTGTTTGCCCCAGGTTGCTATAGACCGTACCCAGGCGGGCGTAAGCCATCGCAAAATTGGGATCGATCTCGACGGCGCGCTGATAGTTGGGCAGCGCAGCCAGTTCCTCGCCCATGTTGTGCTTGGCATCGCCGAGGCTCAGTGCCTTCAGCGCGTCAAGCGACGACGTGGTAGCTTGCGAGAGCGACATGTCGTACTTCTGCACCATGGAGAGCGATTCGCCGAGTTGTCCGCGCAGCTTGCTGGCAGCGCTATGCAGCGCGTTCAGCACGTCTTCTTTTCGATCCGCCTGTACCTGTTGCCGTCCCAGCGAATCGCCCGACGCAACGTTCGTCGCTTCCAGAGTGACGACATATTGCCCTCCTACGCTGTCGATGCTGCCATTGAGCATGGCCTTGATGCCGTCGCGCTGACAGATCTCGCGGCCAACATCGGCGGTGATACGGTCGTCCGGTCCGCGGCCCATGAACTGCAGCGTCTGACGGATCTTCTGGTCGGGAAAGACATTCAGATACGGAGACTGTCCGAGATCGACGGCCAGTGCTTTCTTGAGCGTGCCGTCAAAGACTGGGTCGGTAGTAGTGTTTACGAAATCGGCGATGAGGATCGAATCTTTTTCCGTCAGCGCGTGCCCGCGCTTAAGAAAAACAAAGCCGATTCCGGCTGCGACAATCGCGACAATCAAAGCGGGAACAAGCCACCCCGGCAGCTTGCGGGGCGGTGCCGGAATCTTGTGAATGCCGGAAGAGCGAGCCCCCGAACTGGGCGAATCCGCGGCCAGCAATGTGCCCGAAGTGGAATCGCGTCTAAGGCGCTTCAGGTCCGAGCGCACATCGGCCGCGCTCTGATAGCGCAGGTCGCGATCCTTTTCGAGCAGTTTGTTCAGGATTTCTTCGAAGTGCGGCGGCAGGTCGGGATTTAGGCGCAGCGGTGGCGGCGCAGGGCGATTCAGAATCGCGTCGAAAATAACCGCCGAAGTATCGCCGCGAAAGGGCACCGCGCCGGTCGCCATCTCATAGAGCACCGCGCCGAACGAGAAAAGATCACTGCGAGCGTCGAGATCCTTGCCCCGCGCCTGCTCCGGCGACATGTAAGCAACCGTGCCGACGGTCGAGCCAGGGCTCGTCAGGAAGGGCTCATCCACGGTGACCGCGGAACCGATGGTCACCGCGGAGTTAACCGAAGCTTTCCCCGTGCGTTTGGCCAACCCGAAATCGAGAACCTTCGCCTGATTGCGGCTGGTTACAAAAATGTTGGCCGGTTTGATGTCACGATGGATGATGCCCTTGGCGTGCGCGGCGTCGAGAGCGTCGGCAATCTGCGTGCCGAGATCGAGCAACGCATCGAGTTCGAGCGGTTGGCTGTGAATGCACTTCTTCAGCGTCTCGCCTTCCAGCAACTCCATGGCAATGAAGTGCCGTCCGCCATCCTCGCCGACCTCGTAGATGGTGCAGATATTGGGGTGGTTGAGAGCGGAGGCGGCGCGCGCCTCACGTTGAAATCGGTCGAGCGCAACCGGATCTTTTTCCGTCTCCGGAGGAAGGAACTTCAGCGCGACGTGGCGCCCGAGGTTGATGTCCTCGGCTTCGTAAACTACGCCCATCCCGCCGCCTCCCAGTTGTGAGAGCACGCGGTAGTGCGAGATCGTCTGGCCAACCATGCCTGGGAACACTCCTGGGAGAGAGTTATTCATCGTAGGCCCGCAGGTTCTGGCAAGTCAAACCTTGGCACCTGTTTCGACAATCTGGCCGAAAGGAATCCTTACCAACGAGGACGCGAAGAATCGCGGAAACAATCTGTCGGTCGTGTTTTCTTCGCGGACCTTAGTGCCCTTCGTGGTCAAACGCTTGAGCCGCCCTCCATGATCCTTCTAACCCTTTATACGGAGCCGCGGGTCGACCGGTTCCTGGTTTGCAAGAGCGTTGTCTAATGATTTGTTTTCTGTAGCTTGAGCTTGGCGCCGTTGCTGACATCAGAGTCCGCCCATAGCCAGATGGTCATTCTTCCCTGTTACCGAAGTTTCCCCCACGACCCTGAATGCTTTCGTGCCCCTACACCCCCTGTTATCTAATGAGGTGTTGCCGTGTTTCTAGGCGTAGGGGAATTACGGCCCGGCTTCCGGGCAGGAGCTCGTCCCGATGAAAACCCGCCCGCAATCCTTCCGGGAGATGAGCGCGGCGCCACGCCTTTTTATTAGCGTGGTGGTGATTTGCGGGACGATCGTACTCAGCTATTCCATCTGGCAGGGCAAAAGCGAAAATCCAGTCAAATTTCTGTGCTACCTTGCGATAGCTCTGGCCGCCTCCCGGCTCAAGGTGAATCTCCCGGGTATCACCGGAACGATGTCGGTAAACTTCCTCTTCCTGCTGCTGGGCGTGCTGGAGTTGAGCTTGTCGGAGACTATGGCGCTCGGCTGCGCCGCGGTCGTCGTGCAGTGCCTCGGTCGCGACCGCCCGAATCCGGTGCAGATAGCGTTTAATGTTTGTTCGACCGCGCTGGCGATTGCGGTGACCTTCGCCGCATATCGCTATTCCGTGGTCCATCGTACCGTCAGTAATCCATCGACCCTGCTGTTTCTGGCGGCCTGCGTTTATTTCGTGGCCAACACCCTGCCGGTGGCTGCCGCCATCTCATTGACCGAACGGCGTTCGCTGCGCAAGATTTGGGCCGACTGCTATTTCTGGAGCTTCCCCTATTACCTCGTCGGCGCGGGTGTAGCCGGAATGATCAGCTGGCTACATGGTTTCACCGACTGGCAGACTTCGTTGCTTACCCTTCCGGTGGCCTACCTGATCTATCGGTCCTACCGGCTCTATCTCGGCAAATTGGAAGACGAGAAGCGCCACGTCGAAGAAATGGCCGACCTGCACATGCGCACCATTGAAGCCTTGGCGCTGGCCATCGAAGCCAAGGATCAGACGACGCACGACCACTTGCAACGAGTGCGCGTCTATGCGGTCGAGGTGGCCAAAGATCTGAAGGTTGATCGTGAAGGGATGGAAGCCCTGCAGGCCGCCGCCTTGCTGCATGACATCGGCAAACTGGCGATTCCCGAACACATCATCTCGAAGCCCGGTCGCCTGACGCCGGAAGAATTCGAGAAGATGAAAATTCATCCGCTGGTGGGGGCGGAGATACTGGAGCGCGTGCAATTTCCTTATCCCGTCGTCCCCATCGTCCGCGCCCATCACGAAAAGTTCGATGGCACGGGCTATCCACTCGGTTTAAAGGGAAGCGAGATTCCGATCGGCGCGCGCATTCTGGCGGCAGTTGATTTTCTCGACGCGCTCGCTTCAGACCGCCAATATCGTCGCGCTCTCCCGCTCAATGAAGCGATGTCTCGCCTGGTGGATGAGTCGGGCAAGTCGTTCGATCCGCAAGTGGTCAAGGTGCTCGAACGGCGCTACGTCGACCTCGAGCAACTCGTCCACCAACGCACCGACAGCATGAGCAAGCAGAAACTCTCCACCGGAGTGAAAGACCTCGATCCCGACGCGAAGACCGAGCCCGCCAGCAAGCCGGCCGCCGGCTTCGAGGCGCAGGGCAAACGGCAACTGCCGGAGCGCAGTTTTCTCAGTTCGATCGCGGCCGCGCGCCAGGAGGCGCAGACTCTTTTCGAACTCAGCCAGGACCTCGGCGCTTCGCTTAGCCTGGGCGAAACGCTCTCGGTGTTTGCGGTGAAGCTGCGGCGCGCCATGCCCTACGACGCGATTGCCATCTATGTGCGCCACGGCGATGAACTGGTTCCGGAATACGTCAACGGCGATAACTTCCGCCTGTTTGCCTCGCTGCGCATTCCAATGGGGCAAGGGCTCTCAGGATGGGTCGCGCAAAATCTTAAGCCGATTCTCAATGGCAATCCTTCGGTCGAGCCCGGCTATCTGAACGATGCTTCGAAATACAGCACCCTGAACTCCGCCCTCGCCGTGCCGCTCGAAGGCCTGCAGGGCGTGGTCGGTGTCGTTGCCTTATACCACGCTGAGAAAGATTTTTTTACCTCCGATCACCTGCGCATTCTGCTGGCGGTAAGTTCGAAGATGGCGCTGGCCATCGAAAACGCGGTCAAGTACGAGCAGGCCGAAAGTTCGGCGGTCACAGACTATTTGACCGGCCTGCCCAATGCGCGCTCGCTATTCCTGCAACTCGACCGGGAAATGGCGCGCTGCAAACGCGACAGCACATCGCTGACCGTCATGGTCGCGGACCTCGACGGCTTCAAGCAGATCAACGACCGCTTCGGACATTTGGAAGGGAATCGCGTCCTGCGGCTGTTTGCCCACACGCTGAAGGAAACCAGCCGCGAGTACGATTACGTGGCGCGCATGGGCGGCGATGAATTTGTAGTGATCGCTCCCGGTCTCACCGTGGAAGCGGCCGCGCGCAAAGCCGAACAGATGCGCGACCTCGCCCAACAAGCGGGAAAAGACATTTGCAATGAAGACATCCTGTCGCTGAGCGTGGGCCGCGCCGTGTATCCCGAGGACGGCATGGACGCGGAGAAAATCTTATCGGAGGCGGACAAGCGCATGTATCTGCAAAAGCGCAGCCAGTCCACTCCGAAGAACCGCCGTCTGTACCCGCGCGTGCGTGGCCGCCTTACTACCGAAATTTCCGGCAACGGCCAGCCCCAGGCCCTTGGCATCATCACCAACTTGAGCCTCGGCGGTTGCTATGTTGAATCGAGCGGCATCCTGCTGCCCGGCTCGCAATTCAAACTCGCCTTCTCGCATGAGCAGATCAACGTCACCATTGAAACCGAAGTCGTGCGCATGGACATGGGCATCGGCGCAGCGCTGAAGTTTAATGAAGCGACCCACGAGGTCCGTGGTTCTTTGCAGCGTATCCTGGATAAGCTCGCGAACGCGGAAGGTGTTGTGGATCTCAAACGCGGCC
Source organism: uncultured Acidobacteriaceae bacterium (assembly GCA_963822025.1). Lineage (GTDB taxonomy): Bacteria > Acidobacteriota > Terriglobia > Terriglobales > Acidobacteriaceae > Acidiflorens. Next base: position 1,822,200 of record CAWGFW010000008.1, read on the forward strand.
AGGCCGCCGCCGGGCGCATCAAATAATCTTCCTATCCGACCTTTCCTGAATTGGTTGTCCGTATTACGCGGGGACAGCCACCGGCCGGATCTGGATCAAGTGTGCCGTATTGCCGGTCGTGCTGCGCGGCTTCGACAGCCCCAGTCGCAGCATATTCGCCGTGGGCACGCCCGTTCGATAGAACGACTTCTCGCAATCCGCCGTGGACGGCCCGCGCATGCTTCCTTCCATATAAGCGAGGCCTGGGCAACGCGAGCAACTGCTGACATGAGAGCACGACGAGCAGACAGTGAGATGCTTCGCCTGAACCGACCGAACTTCCTGCATCTGCGGCGAAAAATTCCAGATATCCAAAAATTTTTGTTGCCGAAGATTTCCCGTCGGCAGGGGAAACTGCACGCAGGGAAACACGTCGCCATAAGGCGAAATGTAGCAGAAGGAGTGCCCCGCGCTGCACGAGTAACCCTCGAGGTCCGCTTCGGAAGGCGCTTTCGGCGGAGCGCAGAACTCTTCCTGATTCTCCACCAGCGCCGGATTCGTGAAAACTTGCCTCAGTTCCTCGCCTGGAATGCGCAGCGCCAGCACCGACGTGTCGCCATCCATCATGGGCGTGATGGTGGGATCGAGCGTGTACTGCGCGTCGAGTTCGGCAGCCAATTCTTGCACGCCGGCATGATCGGAATAGTTAGCGGTCATCAGCACATTTGCAATGGTCACGCGCAGTCCCTGCTCGCGCAGAAAGCGGATCGACTGCACCGTGCGCTCGAAAGAGTGCGGCAGTTTGGTGATGGCGTCATGCACTTCCGGGCGATGCGAGTAAACGCTGATCTGAATCGTGTCGACGCCCAGAGCGCGAATCCTACGCGCTTCTTCCTCGTGAATCATGACCGCATTGGTCTTAATCTTCACGTTGAACATGAGCCGCCGCGCGTGTTCGACCAGCTCAAAGAAATCGCGGCGCATAAAAACTTCGCCGCCGCTGAAGGTCAGAAAGAATACGCCGGCCTCGGCCAGTTGATCCAGCACACCCTTGATCTCCTCGGTCGTCATCTCGCCGTGATCGTCGTGATCGAGATAACAATGCACGCAGCGCTCATTGCAACGGTAAGTAACATCCATGTGCACGGCGATGGGCACGCCCAGGTTGAATGCTTTCTGGCCGACTTCCGTCATCAAACTCATCGCGCCCGCTCCGAACTCAGAGGTTGACTCGAAACCTTCAGAATTCCGTGGCTGGAGAGTTCTGCGACGAACTGCTCGGCGTCGGCCTGGGCCTCGGCGGGATCGACATCGTACTGCTCGCAGATGCGGTCACGTACAATCTCCCGCAGCGGAGTCCGTCCGTCGGCCGCCTGAAAAATTGCGGTGGCGACTTCGTTCAGCGTGAAGAACGTGGAGTCAGCCGAATTCATCACCATCATCTCGCCCGCCAGCGCGCGTGCGGCGATTGCCGAACTGCGCGCAATGTAAGTGCAATCTTCAGGCATGCTGCGGCACCTCGTGCAAGTTAGATGCGAAATTGCGGACCTCGCTCCATACCCTGCCATCAGGATAGAAGGTCAAGCGGCGAATGGGAACCTTCGCGACGAAATCACACGCAGAGGCAAAAAGCTTTTCCACCAGCAGGTGGTCTTCGGCGAAGAACAGAATATTACGCATGAGCCGGCGCACGGCCTCAGCCGACGATATCTCAGCGATGCGATTCTCCGGACCTTGCTCCAGAAAAAAAAGAGCGGAGACGGGAGCGCTACAGTTTTCGCCGGATCTCGCCAGTTCTCCGGCGAAAGGCGTGCCGAAAGCCGCATAACGGCCAGCGTTTGGGCGCAGGTAAGAAATTTCGTCGGTCAGCAAAGTGACGTCTGGCGGCGCGAGGCGCGTCATCGTGGTTTTGCCCGCACCCGATACGCCCGAAAATAAAAACGCCTGGCCATCGCAAATCGCACTGGCGGCGTGCAATAGAAACCCGCCGCGCTCCGCCAAAATCAGGCTGTGCAGAATGCGCAGCACCGTATCGAGAGAATAAGGATTCGCATCCTGCCGTACCGTACCGCATCCGGTGCGCGGATCCCAGTCAGCCCGGAAGTCTCCGCGCTTCAGCATCCAGCCATCACCATCGCGGCAGACCCGAACATCTTCATCGGAAACGGAATGCGTCGCTGAAAGGTCGAACTCCAGTTGAAACTCGGGACGCGAAGAACTCAGAAACCCGTCATAACGCCGGCTCAGCAGATCAAGAAAATCGTCGTCGGTAGTAGTTAGAGCAATCGGAATCGCTCCGATCTCGACGCACGCCGATTTTTGCAGCGCAGCCATCAACAGGTTCCTGCTTCCGTGACATCAAGCCCCGCAGAATTCAACTCGAGGGAAGCAAGCGCTCCGGCGGGTTCGGACTTTCGAAGATCACTTCCCGTTGTTTTTCCGCGCATGTGAAGTCTTAGAGCGAGGCGGCGGCCCACGCTGCAATAGCAGAGCAACAATCCCGCTACGCGCGACCATTTTGCGCTCAACCATCTTGCTCCAAAGCGGGGGCGCCGCCTGGGGCCTGCGACATCTTGTTTTTCGTGCCCATCGCGCACCAGGCGCCCGAGTAGCGCTTCCGGAGGAAACGCCGGATCGGGACCGGGCACGGAATCGCCGCGCAGCACGAAGCCACCCGGTTGTGTGGCGACGAAGCGATGCAGGAAGAGGCGGCCATCCCGCATTGCGAGCACGATGTCGCCAGGCAGGAGGTCGTCGATCGAGCAGTTGGCAACCTCGACCACATCGCCGGGCCAAAGGGCGGGCAGCATGCTCTCCCCGTAAACCTTCAGACGCACCGACGGCCGCACGCCCTCGAACAAGCCGCCGCCGCGCAAAGCATCCGCGACTAAGGCGGAGCGTTCCGCGCTACCATTCAAACGCGCCGAACTCTTGATTTCTTCGAGCATCAGGAAGACATCTCGCGAGGGGTCTTCATAGTTGGTCAAGCCAGTTGGACCGCGCAGCCGGCCTCCCCACATTTTGGATAAGATTAAAGGCAGTGTACTACAGGGTTTTGGCGGTGCCAATGATGACTTGGTGGCAAAACCCAAGGTGGCAAAACAAACAACAGGAATCTGCACCCTCAATAAAATGACAGAGTTCCGTTTTGCCTGGCGCGGCGCAGGCTGAACGATAAGGCGGCCAGCGCGAGCGGCAGCATGACCGCAGCAAACCCGGCCAACGCGGCCAAGGTAGGAGCCATCGCCATCACCGAGCGCCCCTGCAGCAGCGCCTCGCGCATCCCATTGATGGCGTAGGTGAGAGGAACGGCACGCGCCAGCAGTTCGAGTGGACGCGGCAAACTCTCGACCGGAAACATAGTCCCGCTGAGAAACCAGATTCCGGAACTGAGCAGCCAAAGCAGTGCCGCGCCCTTCTGAAACGCGACTTGGAGCGTGGCCGCTGCGATTCCCAAGGCAAGCGCGATCGCCAGAGAAAAAACCAAAACCACTGCGCACGAAAAAAAATTAGCGTGAATGGATGCCCGGAAAACGGCGACGCCAGCGAAAAGATAAATGAGCAGGTTGACCAGGTTTCCGGCGAAGGCGGAAATCGAACTGAGAATGACGAGTTCGGCTGGGGGCGTGGAAGTGGTCATGAGCACTTCCAATGTCCCGGTCTGTTGCGCCTCCTGCACCGCGCTAAGGAAGGCCTGCGCGCTCATGATAAAAAAAGTGTAGACGCCGGTCCCGACCAGCAGAAAAGGGAAGTACTCGACTCCGCCGGGCCGAAAGCCGGGCCCGATGGCGCGGGAAAGAAAATAAAAAGCCGCCAACTCGGTGAAAACTCCCACGAAGGTCACAACAAAGCCGCTGCGATGCCGAACCGCCGTAAGCAGATCGCGCCGCAAAATCGCATAGAGTTTATCGAGAGTGCTCACAAATCTCTCTCATCGATTTCGCCCGTCATTTGGAAGTAGAACGAGCGTAGCGCCTCGGCGCTTTCACCCTCGCCCACGGCGCGATTGGCCAACATTTCTCCGCGATGCAGCAGCAGCAGCCGGTCGGCGACGGCAACCGCTTCCGCGAAGTTGTGGGTGGCGAGCAGAATGGTGGTCTGCTGTGCGGCCAGCGCGCGAATCGTAGCCCAGAAGTGGGCGGTGGTGGCGGCATCCAGGCTGCGCGTTGGTTCGTCGAGCAAAAGCACGCTCGGCTGCTTGACCAGCGCGCGCGCAATCCCAAGGCGCTGATACATGCCGCTGGAAAATTTCATGACCAGCGTGTCCGCTTGCTCGTCAAGGCCCGTGTCGTGGAGCACCTCATCGATCCTCTGCCGTCGCTCGCGGCGAGGAACTTCATCGAGCGCGCCAAAAAAGTCCAGATTCTCGCGAGCGGAGAGCCGAGGAAAAAACGAACGCTCCGTGGCCACAGCAATGCCAACCTGCCGCCGCACCTTGCCCGCATCTCGCTGCGTATCGAAGCCGCCCACGCGAACCGATCCGCCATCGGGCAGAAGCATGGTAGAGATCAACTTGAGGGTCGTGGTTTTTCCGCTGCCATTCGGCCCCAGCAGTACCAATACCTCGGCGCCGGCCACCGCGAAGGCAACGTTTTTCAACGCAATGGTTTCGCCGCCCCGCTCCTTCCCCAGCCAATTAAACAGAGCCGGACGATGGCAAAATTTCTTGTCGACAGATTCGAAAACGACGCGGTCCATAAAAGTGCCCAGTACTCAGCAACCAGTACCCAGAAAAAAATCGAAACAACTGGGCACTGGGCACAGAGTACTGGGTACTTATACTCCCAGCTTCTTCACTTCGTCGTTGTAATACTTGCGGTAGAGGATCGACCACTCCTCGGAGCCTTCGATGATGGTGCGGCGCTGGCTTTCGATTTTCTGGCGTGCGGCCTGATCGATGCGCGCTTCCTGCATAAGCAGTTCTTCAAGAATCTTGCGGACCTCGAGGCGGATGGTGTTGCGGTCCTCGATGAACTCGACCTCATCCAGGTCGGCCACGGCATCGGTGACCACGTGGGCGAGTTTGTTGACTTTGTCGCGGCTTAATCGCACGGCAGAGGCGTCCTCATAAGTCCGAGATTCGTAGCGACATTCATACTAGACATTCAGAGCTAAAGAACCGCCTTATACTTCTTCACCAGTTCCGTCTTCACCTTGCGGAACATCTCCTGGTAATTGGCGCCACTCTTCTGCATCTCCTCGGAATACGCTTCGAGAATGACGCGCACCTCGTCGTTGATGCGGTCCTCGAGCGCCAACTCCTCGAGCAATGCGGCATGCACCTTCGCATTAAGAGCAGGCATCGCCTTGGTCTCGATGAGACCGCTCGCCACCAGTTTTTTGGAAACTTCGCGGGACAGATAGCCCACGTATTCTTTCGAAAAGAGCATGATGAAAACGCTTTTTTGTGAACAGAAAGTTTAACACAACGCTGCTTGTGATTGCGGACGGCGCCCTCGCGCCGGCACTCTATTTCGTTCTTGTTGAGCGCCAATCTCTACGCTGGACAGTTTGCCGGAAGGCCACACTTCTCCAGTTTTTCGGTGGCGCAGCGTTTACCGCCTTTGCACTTGGTTTTGGGCAGCGCAAACGTCTACCGCCTTTGCACTTGCTTTTCGGTGGCGCAGCGGGTTACCGCCTTTGCCCTTGCCTTTGGGTGGCGCAGCGGTTTACCGCTGCGATAAAAGTCTCCCTTTTCACAGCGGCTTTACAGTTTGCTGAAAACCCAAGTTTCGTATCAGGGTATCGCTTCAGCGATACCGTAAGTTCTTCAAAATTAGACGCCCCTTTAGGGGCTGTACGTCGGAATCGAGCCTTTCAGCAAACTGTTTAGCCGCTGATGGTGACTACCGAGCGCCCATCTCGTCACGCGCGACATTCTTGTAAACCACGCCGCCCTTCATCACAAACACAACCCGCCGGACGGCGGTGATGTCTTTCAGCGGATCGCCATCGAGCGCGATGATGTCCGCCTGCAAGCCCGGCGCAATTGAGCCAATCTGATCTGCCATGCCAAGCGCTTCCGCTCCCAGCGAGTTGGCCGAGACCATCGCCGCCTTCGGATCGACGCCGCAATCGCGCACGCGATAAATAAAATCTTCCGCATTCCGCCCATGAGCGCCCGCTACCGCATCTGTGCCGTAAACGATTTTCAATCCCGGAACCCGCAGCGCCCGTTTAATAAATTCCTGGTGCACCGGGATAAGCCCCTTCATCGCCGCAAAGCCCTCTTCCGTGTAGTAAGGAGCGGCGAGATATTTGTCCTTATACTGGAGATAATTTTCCAACAACAGCCCCGCTTGCGGATCAAGATACGTCCCGTGTTCGGCCATCAATTTCAGATCGTCGTCCGACGCGCCCACCCCATGCTCGATCTCCGTGCAACCGGCCAGAGTGGCGGCTCGCACCGCGTCTCGATAAGCGTGCACCAGCGTGCGCAGTCCCTGTTTCTTCGCTTCGTCGCAGGCCGCCTTCAATTGCTCCTGTGACATCGTCATCGGGCCCCGCGTCATGCCTCCCGACGCGTAGATTTTGATCAGGTCTGCGCCCGCTGCCTTTTGCTTTCGCACGAACGCCCGAATTTCCTCCGGTCTCCCCGTCTTTTCGCCCTGCCCGAAAAGAGGCTCCACTGCTGTCAGAATGCGCGGCCCGGGGATCAATCCTTTCGCAATGGCATCGCGCAAAGGGACGTCGGCCGTCGAACCCACGCTTTGGATGGTGGTGAATCCTGCCATTAACGTCGCCCATGCATTCGCAGCAGCGGCATATGAGGCCTCCGGCGTGGTTCCTCCCTGGCCCGCATTTTTCCCGTCCGCCCCGAAGCTCCACGTGATGTGGACATGCGCGTCAATCCAGCCCGGCAAGACCGTCAGCCCGCGCAGGTCGTAATCCACGGGCTCGGCTTTGCCATCACCCTTCGAATCCATCGGAATCACCGCCACAATCTTCGAACCCTCGATCACGATCCGAGCGTCGTGCAGCACGTGGCCCTTGCCATCGAGCACCGCACTCGCGGCGATGACGATCCGTTTGCTCTGCGCGGCAGCCTGCGAAGAAATGACCGACACCAGAACGCAGATGCCAACCGTGATGACGAGGCTCAGAACACTCTTCGCAAACATGATCTTGATTCCTTCCGATGGCTCAACCGCGCCAACAAATTCTGCCACACTTCCTGGTCAGTCGCAGGGCTAGAGCGCCAGTGGCGGTTGACCGCCGCTAAGCCTTACAATGTGGAGACTCCATGTCTCCTATCTCAGATGACCTGACGGGCATGAAAGACGATATGACGGCCTTCATTGAAGGCTTGGGCATGCGCCGTTTCTTCGGCTACGTCGAATGCGACGAGATTCCGAGCGTGCTGTGGGACTCGGGAAAAAATCCCGATAGCTGGAAGGATTTCGTGGAGTTGGCTAAATCCACCGGTGCGTCCTTCCTCACCATGCACTCCTGGGCGCTCGAGCGCGAAGAGTTGGACGGCCTTTCGCAGCGTTTGGCCGATGGCGAGTTTAGCAACGAAGAAGATCTCGAAGAGAGTCGCTGGCTCAAAACCTACATCGGCAAGACTGGCTTCGTGCAGCTGGGATGGGCGTATCAAGGTTGCGTCTTCGTTTATGAAGCGGGCACCGAATGGTACGCGCATTATCAACACCTGCGCGAGTTAGCCGATGACGCCGGCGGCTTCATGATCGATGAGCCGGACGGCGACGAGGAGCGGTAGCACTCTGTTGCAATAACTTTCCCTACACCGACTCAATCACCTTAATCTCGTTTGTGATCTCCAGGGCCAGCGCTTCGGCCTCAGCGGGAAAGTGGTTTCGCGCCCGCTCTGGGAAGTCGGCGAGAATGTCAGCATAACTGCGGGGAGAGCGGCAGTGGATTACGGAAAATCCCAGCGCATCCGCCAGTTCACAACTCGGCGGAATGAGTGAAGCTGTGCCCGGCGGCCGCACCTCGCGCTCGTGATGGCAAGCCGTGATTTCGAGAAAGCCATCGGGCAGGCTCCACGCAGCCACCAGCGAACGCCCGGCCTGGCAGTGATCGATTCCGCATAACTCCTGTTCCACCGGCAGAAGTTCCTCGGGCTGTTCCGCTCCACGCTGAATAACCCTGGCGTAGGCGTCTGCCATAAAGGTAGCCAGAGCGACGCGGCCGATATCATGCAAAATTCCCGCCGTGTACGCGAAGTCGCTGTCCAGCGAACTCCACTTAGCGCTGCTCTCGGCAATAATGGCGCAGGCGACACTATGACGCCAGCACGACCGTATAAGCAGTGAGAACGAGTTTTCAAAATATGCTTTCAGGCCAACCGTAATCACCACCCGCCTCAGTCGCAGGAAGCCGAGCAGCATGGACGCTTGAAGAACGCTGGTGACGTTCTTCGAAAATGCTACCAGCGGCGAATTGGCGACCTGGAGAATGGCAACCGAGAACGCGGGATCGGAACGGATCAGGTTGCACAGATCGGGCAGTGACGTGTCCGTTCCCGACATAAGCTTCAGCGCTTTCAACGCCACCGCGGGGAAGGGTGGTATGGCTTGTGGATCCCAGTGTAGTTCGACTGGCGGATTCGCTTTGGCTATGGCCAGGGCAGGCGTCATCGCATTTCTCCCGTGTTTGTTGTCATCGGCTGTCGGTGCGTAGCCCATGAGTCACTCTAGTTCGTAGACTCAGGTTCGTATCGTCGAGTTCCTTCCCTCTGCCCGTTACTGGCGGCGCGTCGGGCCTGCTAATCTGTTTCTTCCCACTAGGCCGCTCATGCGATGGATCTCCAATACGCCGAATTCTGCGCAAGCTCGCGTGCTGGCTGCCGCCCTGCAGGATTCCAAACTGAAAATTCCCGCTTCGGCTTTGCCCGTCCTGGCCGACCTGCTTATCACCCGTGGCATCGACGAACCGCAAGCCGCCGCGCGTTTTCTTGCGCCTGCCCTCGGCGATCTCCACGACCCGCTGCTGATGAACGGAATGAAATCGGCGCTCGATCGCCTCGAAGCCGCCGTAGAGCGCAAAGAAAAAATCCTGATCTACGGCGACTACAACGTCGACGGCACGACCGCAATCGTGATTCTCAAGACGGCCATCGAACTCTGCGGCGGAGCGGCTGACTTTCACGTCCCCCATCGCATCCGCGAAGGCTACGGCATGCGCGACGAGGTGATCGAGCGCGCCGCCGCTGACGGCGTGCGCCTAATCATCAGCGTGGATACCGGAATTCGTGCCTTCCCCGCCGCCGAAACCGCGCGCCGCCTCGGCCTCGACCTGATCGTCACCGACCATCACCTCCCCGGCCCCGACGGCGTTCCGCAGGCGCTGGTCGTGATCAATCCCAATCAAAATGGATGCGATTATCCCTGCAAATATTTATGCGGCGCAGGCGTGGCCTTCAAACTGGCCCAAGGATTAATGGAGCGTCGCCTTGACGCCAAAGATCAGTCGCGCCTGCTCATGTCGTTCATGAAAGTGGTAGCCATTGCCACCATCGCCGACGCCGTTCCATTGCTCGGCGAGAATCGCGTCTTTGCGAAACTGGGATTGCAAGGCCTGCGTCGTCCCGTGAATGTCGGGCTACGCGCGTTGCTCGAAGTGGCGAAACTCGGCGATGGCCGCGCTCTTACCGCGACCGAAGTCGCCTTCCGCATCGCCCCGCGCCTCAACGCCGCCGGACGCATGGATGTCGCGCGCGACGTAGTCGATCTCTTCAACGAGAAAGATATAGAGCGCGCCCGGCAGATGGCCGGCCGTCTCGATCAGTTGAACGCCGAGCGCCAGGAAGAAGAGCGCCGCATCATGGACAGCATCGAACGCCGTCTGGAAGAAGAACCGGCGCTCCGCGAGGCCTACTGCGTCGTCCTCGACGGCGAAGGCTGGCATCGCGGCGTCATCGGCATCACCGCTTCCCGCGTAGTCGAACGCCACGGCCGGCCAACGCTCGTCATCTCGCGGGAAGGCGACGAAGCCCACGGCTCCGGACGATCAATCGCCGCCTTCCATCTCCTGCATGCCATCGAATCCTGCCACGATCTATTTTCGCGCTACGGTGGACACGCCCACGCCGTAGGCTTTGCCCTGCCCAGCGCGAACGTCGAAAAACTGCGCCAGCATCTTGACAGCTACGCGCGGGCAAGGCTCACGCCCGCCGACTTTGAGCCGCAGCTGGAGTTTGATCGAGAGTTGCCACTAAGCGAAGTCACGCCCGAACTTCATCATGCCCTGCTCTTGTTAGAACCCTTTGGCATGGAGAATCGGGAGCCGATTTTTGCCGCCCGAGCGGTTCGCCTGATGTCCCCTCCGCAAGCGGTGAAAGACAAGCATGTGCGGCTGCGCCTGGCCGCGGCCATGAACGGCTCGATTGCGCTCGCGGCAACTGCGCAGGATTTTACTCCGCGCTGTCACCCCGACGCGGCAGCGATTCCCAAACGAGACGGTGTCGTAGCAGGTCAAAGCGACGCCGCGCAATCACCGCCGCCACCCTCTTGGCGTGACAATATCGCCTTCAAAGCCATGGGCTGGGGACTGAAAGAATCCTGCGATCGCCTGCAATTATTAGCCGGTGACCGCCTCGATATCGCCTACTCCCTAGGCATGAACGACCATCCAGAGTTCGGCGGCTTGGAGCTTACCCTGCGCGATGTGCTGCGCGCCCGGTGATCGACTTGCTCCCTAGCGAGTCTGTGCCCGGACCTGCTTCGCCGGCGAGGCTTTTTCAGTCTTTGACAAGAAGCCAATCGATCTTTATAGTGCCGGGCATGAACGGAACTTTCTTCTGCAACAAGTGCGGCGCGCAGAATTCCGCAGGCGCTCAGTTCTGCAGTCGCTGTGGATCTCCGACGACACCAGGGCCGGGTACTTTTCCATCGCCGGCGCCAGTGTCATCGCCCAATTTCACGCCCGCCTATCCCATCCCCGTCGCTCCCTATGCGACGGTTGCGCCCGTCGCTGCCGTCGGCTACGGAGGATTCTGGATCCGAGTAGTTGCCGCCATCATCGACGCTGTCATCCTGAGAATTGTCGTCACTCCGATCAGCATGATTTTCGGCGGCGTGGGTCTGGCCGGATCGATGATGGGTCGTGTTCCCCACATTCCGCTGGCTATTTTGGGTGGTGGCCTTACCCTTGTCTTTCTTGTTTTTGGATCATGGCTCTACGAGGCCTTCATGGAAAGCTCGTCCTACCAGGCGACGCTCGGTAAGATGATCTTCGGCATGAAGGTTACAGACCTCAACGGCAACCGCATCTCTTTCGAGCGCGCCACCGGCAGGCATTTCGCCAAATGGCTCTCCGCCATGATCTTCTGCATCGGCTACATCATGGTCGGCTTCACCGATCGCAAACAGGGACTGCACGATCTGCTGGCGGGCACGCTGGTGCTGCGGTCATAAGGTGACCGGGGACGACGGGGACCGGCAGGCCCAATAGGCGCAAAACTCAAGACCCAACTCTCAAGACTAAAGACAACCACTATCTTGCCAGGATGTGGACGATGCCCGGCGAAGTCTGTTGCTGGATGATGCGCTCTTTGATTCTGGACACGAACTTCGGCGTCAGGCCCTTCACCATTTGCCGGATGCCAGGCCCGAATTCGTGGAGCACGCTAGCCCCCGCGTCTCCGCCAATTGTCGAACCAAAGTTGTTGAACGTCTCCGACGAGGAGCGCGCCCAATAGGGACGGTGAGCCGTGGCGCTGGCGACGGAACTCAGCAGCCCCAGGAAATAAGAGGTATTCAGCTTCCCCTTTCCGGAGTTGTCACGCGTGAACAAAATCCGCGATGCTGCGTACGTCGCACGGCCCATCAAGCTGCTGCTGGTCGAAGGGAGATAGCGCAAGTCCTGCCCAAGTAACGACGGATATGCGTTCCTGCCAACAGAGTTGTCCGGCTCTTTTTGTATGAACGCCGCTTGATAATGGCCGGTTCCGGCTAAAGTAGGTTGCAATCCGACAGTGCCGTGTTCCGATGCCGTGTCGCGTGCCCAGCCCGCGGGGAGCGAGCCATCCATCAAAGGGGACGTTCTTCCATTGACGAAGATGCCAGTTCTGGCGGTTTGCGCTGGAGGCTGTACCGACGACGGAGCTTCAGGAAGAGATTCCTGCGCACCCGCCACCGTGTCCTGTGCTGGCGCAACCGTGGCCTGCGCATCGCGTGAGTTCAGGCCGTCAAACCGCAACTCTAATAGTGATTCGGCTGAAGGAGTTTTCTGGCAAAAGGCCGCGCTGGTAGCCAGCAGAATAAAGAAAACCGCTCGGGTTGGTGCAGTTCGCATCACCGTACCTCGGTCCTGCAAAGCGGCAAGCGACCTTTGGGCTGCTCGGCGATTCGACTGAAAGCACTTCAACCCTAACAGCCCATGGAGGATTTGTCTGAGCAAGAGTGCTCATCCTCGGGGCAGAGAATCGCTTGACGGAAGACACAGCCCGCAGCAGAGCCAACTTCCTCTTTCCGCGTGACGAACGACTCATCGTGTCGTCGGGATGGGCCCCTTCAGTCCCCGATTACAAACAATTTGCAAGGAATTCTGCTTTTAGCAGAGATTGTGGGCTAGGTCTACGCGTTACACTTGCCTCTGATGGCCTCCTCCGTTTTACGGCTGCGCCGCTGGTTCGCCCTGATCGCGATTTTGATGATTGCCACGGTCGCGGGCATGTATTTCTACGCGCGCTGGAGCCTCAGCAAAGCCGTCCACGCCATCCCCGAAAAACTAGGCGTCGAGATTCGCCAGACTGCCGACGGCTTTTCGATTTCGAAGTCGGAACAGGGCCGCACCCAATTCACGGTCAGCGCCTCCAAGGCAGTGCAATTCAAGGAGGGCGGAAAAGCGGAGCTGCACAATGTCCAGATCGTCATTTACGGCAAAGACGCCAGCCGCTTCGACCGCATCAGCGGAGACGACTTCGAATACGATCCCACCTCCGGCAATGTGAGCGCCAAGGGGAAGGTGCTGATTGACCTGGAAGCCAATCCTGAGGGTATGCGGCAAAGCGACCAGTCGCCTCCGAAAGAAATCAAACAGCCGCTTCACGTTGAAACCGACGGCCTCATCTTCAATAAGAATACCGGCGACGCCTCGGCCACTGGCAAAGTAGTGTTTCAGACTCCCCAGGCGACAGGTTCAGCGATCGGCATTCGCTACCTGGCCAAGACCGGCACGATGGATTTGCTGTCGACGGTCGTGATGTCCGTCCACCGTCCGCAGCCGGTGCATTTAACCGCGGATCGTGGTGAAATTTCGAAAGATCCGCGCCAGGTGCTTCTCACTACCGTTCACATGGCCCGCGAGCAGCAGGAGGCGTGGTCCGATCAGGCAACGCTCTTCTTACGCCCCGACAACACGGTCGAGCGCGTTCTCGCCGAAGGCGATGTGCGGAGCGAGATTCACGGCCGCGCGGCGAGCAAATCCAATTCGAGTTTGAAAACTGCTGGGTCGGAGACGCATGAGCGTTCCGATCGCGCCGAGCTTTTCTTGACCGGCACGCGCAACCAGCTCACCACCGCCATCCTCACCGGTAATGTGCATCTGGTTAGCGGAGACGTTACGACCCTCCCCGCAGCCTCGCCCGCGGTGCCGACGTCGACGACGGCGGCCACGCAAGTAAAACAGCCGGCCGAAGCCTTCGCCGGACAGGTGACGCTGCACTTCGTCGCAAACTCCGCCGGAGCGCAACTACTGAAGACCGTCCACGCCGAAGACGGCGTGCGTTTGATTCAAAATGAAAGCCCGAAATCGGCTCAGCTTGCGGCAGCGCCGCCGGCGAAACCTGGCGCGCGCGATCAACAGGTCGAGATGACCGCCCCGGTGATGGACTTCGTCCTGAAAAATGGCCGCTTGCTCGATCTTGCAGAGACGACCGGCCCCCCGCAGATCATGATCACGCAGCCCACCGCGAACCAGAAGACTGTAGTCACCGCCGCCAAGTTTACCGCGAGATTCACGGATCAAAATCGCCTGGCGACGTTGCATGGAGAGCCGGACGCAAAGATTGTCAGCAGCTTGATCGATCCGGCCAAGGCTGCGGCCACGGGGGCATCGGCTCCGGGGAGCAAGAATACCGCTGCCGCGCAGGCTGATCGTGTTTCAACAAGTCAGATGCTGGATGTCGTTTTTCTGCCCGAGGGTGGCATTCGTTCAATCACGCAAACCGGGCAGCTTGCCTATGTCGACGGTACGCAAAAAGCCTGGGCGCAGCGCGGAGAATACACGACCGCTGATCAGATGGTAGTCCTGACCGGATCGCCTCGCGCAGTCGACGGCGGCATGACGACGACCGCCCAGACCATTCGCATCAACCGCGCGACCGGCGACGCTATCGCTGACGGCAACGTTAAGAGCACCTACTCTGACCTGAAGCCCCAGCCAGACGGCGCTATGCTCGCCGCCTCCGACCCCATTCACGTCACCAGCCGCAGCATGACCGCCCATCGTTCGTCGGCGATTGCTTTATACACCGGAGATGCGCGACTGTGGCAGAACGCCAATATCGTCGAGGCTCCCACCCTGCAATTTGATCGCGATCATCGCTCTCTTCTGGCTCAGGGTTCACTTCAAAGTTCGATGCAAGCTTCGGCAAAAGACGGTGCGCCTCAACCCGTTTCCACCGTGCTCGTCCAAGTCGACAAAACCGGCAAGGTGACTCCGGTCCATATCACGTCGGCACATCTCACATATACCGATTTGGAGCGAAAGGTTTTTCTCGACGGTGGCGTGACCGCAAAAACCGCCGACACAACCATGACAGCGCAGCAGATGACGGTATTTCTTTTGCCACAGGGCCAGTTAAAAAATAAGACAGGATCCGGACCAGGGCCGGGAATGCCCGGCCAAGTCGACCGAATCATCGCCGAAAACAACGTTGTAATCACGCAACCGGCGCGCCATGCGGCGGGAGAGAAGTTAGTCTATACAGCCGCCGACGACAAATTCGTCCTGACCGGCGGACCGCCTAGCATTTTTGATGCCGAACGGGGCAAAATTACGGGCGATTCGTTGACTTTCTACAGACACGATGATAGGGTGCTCGTGGAAGGACGAGAAACAGCTCCGGCCGTCACGAAGACGCAAGTGGCACGATAAATGCATACGCTGGCCACCGACGAAATTGGTAAGTCCTATCGGGGCCGACGCGTAGTCAACGGAGTCAGCCTTCAGGTTCTGCAGGGCGAGGTCGTGGGGCTTTTAGGACCGAACGGCGCCGGCAAGACCACCACGTTTTACGCCATCGTCGGTCTGGTTCCTCCCGACACCGGTAGAGTGCTGTACGACCAGGACGATATCACTAGCGTTCCCATGTACTTGCGGGCGCGCCAGTACGGCATCAGCTATCTCCCTCAAGAGGCCTCGGTTTTCAGGAAGCTGACGGTCGAAGAGAACATTCTCGCCGTCCTCGAAGTCCAGCCGATCTCGTGGCATGAGCGTCGCGAACGGGCCGACAAGCTCATTGACCAGCTCGGGCTGGAGCACATTCGCCAGAATCGCGGGTACGCTTTGTCGGGCGGCGAGCGCAGAAGAGTCGAAATTGCGCGCTCGCTCTGCATCAACCCGACGTTCATTTTGCTCGACGAGCCCTTTTCGGGCATCGACCCCATTGCTGTGCTAGATCTGCAGAAGATCATTTCCGATCTGCGGGCCAGCGGCATAGGGATTCTGATCACCGACCATAATGTCCGCGAGACGCTGTCAGTGACCGATCGAGCCTACATCATTAATGAGGGCCGCATCTTCCGCTCCGGTACGCCAGAAGAGTTGGGAAGTGACCCGGAGGTACGTCGCGTCTATTTGGGGGAAAGCTTTTCATTGGTGTGAGAACTGGTTACCACGGCGTGGGCACATTGACCTTTCGTGTCCAGACGATCGACCTCGGTGCATGAGAAGCTAAGTTTTCCACCGACGTGCCGGATTGCTAAAGGTGCGATCGCGTAACTGACAGCTGATAGCTGACAGCGTTCTTGGGGAGCGATGGTTCTTCTTCAACACAAACTAAACGTCAAGTTGTCGCAGCGGCAGATCCTGACGCCGGGCCTCGTCCAGATGGTATCGGTGCTCGCGCTCAACAAGCTCGAGCTTAAGGACATGATCAACGCCGAGATGGTCGAGAACCCCGTCCTCGAAGAACTGGAAGATTCCGTTCCTCTGCTCGACGATGTAGGGCGCCAGGAAGAAGAGCGCGATCGGTTGTCCGCCAAAGCAACGACGGCCGAAGAGGGTCCGCCCACCATCGCGGACGAGAAAAAAGATCCGTTCGAAGAGATCGATTTTGGCTCGTTTTTCCAGGACTATCTTGATCCTGGCTACCGCAGCTCCGGCGAAATGGAAGAGATCGAAAAGCCCTCATTTGAGAACTTCCTTTCCAAACCAGGAAACCTGAGCGACCACCTGCTATGGCAACTGGGCGCGATTTCCGTGCGTCCGCCAGTGCATCAGGCCGCCGAGCTGATCATCGGAAACCTGAACGATGAAGGGTACCTGATCGCAAGCGACGAAGAACTGCTGGGCATCGCGCCAGTCGCGCCGCCCGAGGCCGACGTGGAAGTTGCGGCCAAGATCGTGGGCGATGCGGAGGCCCTCGGGCTCGCTATGAATGCGGTTGAACCTGAACACGCGGCGGTTGAAAGCGCAGACGATATTCCCGATGAAATTTCGAACGATATTTCGGATGAAAGTTCGAACGAAAGTTCGAACGAAAGTTCGAACGAAAGTTCGGATGAAAGTTCGGATGAAATTTCCAATGGTCTGTCCGATCTAGAAGCGTCCGTCCATGCGCCCGACGATCTGGCCCGCGTCGAAGGCCGCTTCCACCAATTAGCCGTGGACAACGAAGGCAACGAGTCTTTTCTTGAACCCGAGGCTGCCACCTACCCGGGGCCGGTTCAGCAAGACGCCCCGGAGTTTAAGGCCGAGAGTAGTCAGCCCCCGGCGGCGGCCGAAATGTCCGCGCCACCGGCGACCAATCACAATACCAATCACAATAATGGTGCCTTGGGATCGACATTGGCCGGCGCGGCCACTGCGCCCGCTCGCATTCCGGCAGTGAGTTTCACCGTCGCCGATCTGCATGAGGCGTTGGAAGTTGTGCGCCAGTTTGATCCGCCGGGCATTGCTTGCCGTGATCTGCGCGAATGCCTGCTTTATCAATTGCGCTACCATCTCGGGCAATTGCACTTGCACAGCAATGGTCATTCGCCGGCTGAGCAGACCATGCAAGCAATCGAGCCCACAACCGAGCAGGTGGTGAAAGATGCGATCGCGGTCGTCGATCAGCATTTGCGCGCCGTAACTCTGAAGCAATTCAAAGAAATTGGCCGTGCCATCGGGCGTCCCATCGAGGCCGTACTGGCCGGCCTTGACTATGTTCGCACCCTCGATCCGCGCCCTGGCCTGCGTTACAACAAGGTTCCCGCCCGTTTGATCGAGCCCAACGTCGCTTTCGTGAAGCATGGCGACGAGTGGCTGGTCATTATGAACGATGAAGACCTGCCGCAATTGCGCCTTAACCCCGCCTACAAGCGGCTGCTGACGCGCGACGGCAATGATCGCGACACGCGCAACTACGTGAAGGATCGCTACAAGTCCGCGATTCAGCTGATCAAAAACATCGAACAACGCAAGCAGACGATCACCAAAGTCTGCTATTCCATCGTGGCTCGCCAGCAGGATTTTCTCGAACGCGGAATCGATCAGTTGAAGCCGATGATGATCAAGGAAGTGGCCGAGGAAATCGGCGTTCATCCTTCAACCGTCAGCCGCGCCGTCGCCAACAAGTATGTCCACACGCAGCAGGGCGTCTTCGAATTGCGCTATTTCTTTTCTGAAAGCGTGCAGGGCCCCGAAGGCGGCGGTACCTCGCTCCTGATCTTGAAACGCCGCGTCAAAAAGCTGATCGAAGAAGAAGACCCCAGCCGTCCACTAACCGACGAACAGATTACTCGCATTCTGCAATCGCAGGGTATTCAAGTCACTCGCCGAACCGTTGCCAAATACCGCGAAGATATGAAAATTCCGAGCACGCATCAAAGAAGAGTTAAAAAATAACAGGCTCCAAGGTTTCAGAGTTTCAAGGTGCATCAAAACTCTCCAACGTTGAAACCTTGAAACTCTGAAACCTTGAAACTTTGAGGTGTTTTGATGAACGTGGAATATACCGCGCGAAAATATGTAATCACCCCCACCATTCGCAAGGAAGTTGAAACCGGCCTCAATAAAATCCGCAAAATTCTCGGTGATCGTTTTGAGACCAAGGTCATTCTGGCCGTCGAAAAGCGCCGCCACAAAGCTGAAATCACGATCAATCCGCCGAACGGCCCCATAGTCGGCCTCGCCCAGACCACCGACATGATGTCGGCAGTCAACGAAGCACTCGACCATTTGCAAAAGCAGGCGCTCAAACACAAAACAAAATGGCTCAGCAAGAAGCGCAAGGCGGTAAAGAAATTTGATGGTCAGTCGCTGGAAGAGAACCTCGAGGCGGCGATCGGGCTGGCGGAAAATACCACCGTTTCCGTTCTGGTTCATAAATTCCCATCGGTGGCGCGAACCACCGAAGTGCACCTGGTGCACAGTCGAGACTCGGTCGCCCTGCGTCCCATGACGCTCGAAGAAGCAATCAAAGAAACGCATTTCCGCGACAAAGATGTTTTCGTTTTCCGCGACCCGCACGGCAAGTTGATGGTCCTGCACCGCACGCGCGACGGTAAAATGGAATTGATCGAAGCGCCCTGAGTGATCGCGGAGATAAGAGATCAGCTTTCGGCGTAGCCCTTATCTCTGCAATCTGATCTCTTCCCTCTGACCTTGTTTTTCACACTCCCGCAGTTGCCGCCTGCGCCCACTGCAAGGCCTGGAACCAGGTCGAAGAAACTTCCTCGTCGGACAGTTTCAACTCCTTGGCGAGTTTGCTCGATTGTGCCCATTCGCCCGATTCCTGCGCCAGCATCAGTTGATAGAGCGGGCGCAGGGTGCTTTTCTGACCAAGAAGTACAGCCTTGGTTTCTTTATCCACCGGTAATTGCTCAAGCAGTACCTCATGGCTGACCTCAAGGATGGCATCCATGATCGAGAGCAGCCCCAAAAAAAATAAGTCCGAATTCGATTGCAGCCGGTTGGAAAGCAGTTCGCAAAAACGGGCCCGCGCTAATCCCATCAACACTAGTTCGCTGCACGCTTGTTCCGCTGCGCCCACGGTGACCACGAGCCGGACCCAGCGCCGCATCTCGCGTTCCCCGAGAACGGCCATGGCATGGCGAATTGACTTGATTTCTAGCGAAAATCCGAACAGCGGAGAATTGAGATAGCGCAGCAAGCGGTAGGAGAGCGAGGCTTCCTGCTTGAGCATGGTCTCCAGTTCGAGCAGATCGATTTCCCGGCGCGAGACCATTTCGAGCAGCCGCATGTAGTGCATCTGGCTGGCGGGAACTTCGCGGCCAATCACCAGTTCAGGGCGGCAGAAGAAATATCCCTGGAAATAGACGAAGCCCAAGTCGCGAGCCTGATAAAACTCATGCGGCGTTTCGAGTTTTTCCGCCAGCATTTTGCACTTTGGCGAACCAAAGCGCCGCATCATCGCCGCCCGCTCCTCTGGCCGCGTGGCGCGAATGTCGACTTTGATGATGTCCGCGTACTCGACCAGCGGTATCCGCGGATCGTTGGGCGCGAAGTCATCGAGGGCGATCAGATACCCGGCCGCTTTCAGTCGCTTGCAGGCGGCGACGACACGGTCTTCAGGCTCCACTGTCTCAAGAATTTCAGCCACCGTCTGGCTCGGCGGCAACAGCGTAATCAGATCCTTGAACAGGACCTCGCGCGTGCAGTTCACGAAGGCGCGGCGGTTGTCGCAAAGTGTGTTGATTCCGTAAAGCAGGGAGCTGTCCAGTGTTGAGCGGGCTGCCAGTTCGGGATCGGCGTTAAAAAAATCTTCGACGCCATTACGGAATAGAAGTTCGTAGCCGAATACGTTCTGCTCGCGGTCAAAAATTGGTTGACGGGCGACGAAGCGCTGTCCGGGCAACGAGAGCGCCTGCGGTTGGGTTTTTCCTTTGGCGGGGGCGGCTTTCACTACTCTTCTATCGGCGAGGTCGCGTTGGAACTTCAGGGTCGCTTTGACAAGGAAAAACCCTCAACCGCGGAGGCTACAAAGACTCACGAAGCAACCGCCGGAAAGAAAACTTTCGTGCCTTTGTTGGTTCAAGACCCCTCCACCCGCCAGCGCAAAATTGAGTGACTATCCAAAATGGCAAACGGTCTGGCTGCGCTCCCGTGGTCCGTACGCTTCCCGACCAACTTTAGTAATGCCCTAATGTGGAAAACTTAAGGCACTTCCCCCCTTGCGCAGGGAGTCGTTTCATGAGTAACATCATGATGTTCCCAAATGGCCATGCTTCCAGGCTGGCCGTGAGCGCCAAGCACGACTCCGGGCGCAAGAGTTTAAACATTCGCACAGTTTAAACATCGATCGTTATCGTTAAGCATCAAAAGATTTGGCGTCACCGTTGTAACGTCGACAGTGTGAGCATTGTTCTCGAACAGCATCCAGCCGATGTGGGGTTTGGCCAGCCGTCAGCCAATATCTGGTGAGGCATGTGCAGTGAGTCACGCGCAATCAACGCGTGTCGGCTCCGCAGATTAGCATGCTGGTTCGCGATCAAGACAAAACAATCAAGCCTGCGATCCAGGCCGTGGGATTAGTTCAGAAACAAGTTTCAAAGACAACTTCAACGTTTAACAAGAGAAAAATTATGAATGCAGGACCCGGACACTCCTCCGCAGGAGGAGGAAGACACAAACGGCGCCGAGGACGGCGTCCGCCAAAACGTGGCGCGGGCGGTCCCATGGGCCGCGCTCGCCAGGAGCAGCAGGGCATTTTCACCGCTCCTATGGATCACAGCTATCGCGCCAATTTAAATGGCGATGGCGGCAACGGCAACCGCGGATCACGGCGACCTGGTTTTTCCTCGTCCTATCCCGTGGTCGATCCCGAGCCTTTGCCCGCTCCCCGCGAGGATTCCGCTTCCCGCGTTTTCGCGTTCGTCGAAGACCTGTTCTTCCTGAGCAAGATTCAGGCCACCGGCCAAAAGATGAATGTGAAGGTCGAGTTCGTGAAAAACGAAAAGGAACTCGCCGATCGCATGAAGAGCAATGGCGAAGAAAAACCTTCCCTGATCATCTTCGATTTGAACAACGCCAACGCCAAGCCTTTGACGCTCATCCCAAAACTCAAGAGTAAACTGAAGAAGGGAACCTCGATCATCGGCTTCCTCTCCCACGTGCAGGGCGATTTGAAGCAAAAGGCGCATGAGGTGGGCTGTGACATGGTGTTGCCACGCTCCGCCTTCTCGCAAAACCTGCCGCAGTTGTTGCGTCGGCATGGCGCCATCGAAGAAGTCGTAGGATAAGAATTGGGAAAACTCTGATTAGGCACCCTGTGGTCCTCTGTGACCCCCGTGTCCTCCGTGGTTCAAGCCTTCGTCGGCCACTCAATCAGAATCTCCTTAGACAAAATTTGCACAGGTCAGAAGTCAGATTGCGGAGTGACATCGCAGAGTTTCATCTCTGATCTCACCTCTTCCCCCCTGACCTCTCATCGCCTGATACAATTTCGCCGTGTTCCTTCACAAAATTCTGATCGCAACGGCAGCCCTGGCTCTGGTCGCGGCCGCGCAGCAGCCGCCTGCAAATCCGCAGCCGCAGGTAAAAGTGAATGTCATCAATGTCTGCTCGCCGTCAGCCGACGAGCAGAAGCAATTGTCATCGGCGCTGGCATCCGTGCCCGCCAAGCCGGCCTTTGGCAAAGACTATGAAGTGGCGCGTGGCCACTCTACGCTCGACCCGAACACACCGATCCCGGGCGTGCAGCCCTTGCCGCCCGGCGCCGCTTCGGCGGCTGACTGGGTGAGAGTTCGCCGCGAATTTCCCGGCGCAACCTTATTCAGCAATGTCCAATATTCGTTCAGCGTCGACGCGAAAGATATGCTCGAAACGCTGGTCTTGCGGGTGCGCGATCCGAAAGACGTCATGCAGATCGCGATCGAAGATAGCGCCTCCGCCGTCGCATCCGCGAAGGCCATGTTGTCGACCAGCACTCCGGTTGCACGCGTCAAACTGGAGCGCTTCGGAAAATCATCGGTAGTCTTGGCGCGCTGCACCGGAAACGAAGGCAATCCAGCAACCGATCAGAGCGTATACGAACCGATTTTCCGCGCCGCTTCATCGATCATGGATCGCTATCGCGAAGCCCTCGGCGCCCGCAAAATGATTCCCGATGAACTAGTCAGGCTGGGAGTAAGAAATTCGACCGCAAACTCGACCAACTCGGCTGCCGAAAAAGAAAAAAAGGACAAGTAGGTCGACGCCAGAAGATCGGTGCCCCACTCAAGCCTGTCTTTGGCTTGAGTGGGATCTTTCAAATGCAGGCTTTAGCCGCTTAGCGAGACTGCGGCGTGCCTATGAAGCGAAATTTGTTTTCCTGAATCTATCTACTAGCGCTGTTTCTCACAATTATGGACATACGCAACGTCGTGATCATCGGCTCGGGATGCGCCGGCCATACCGCCGCTCTCTACAGCGCCCGCGCCAATCTCAAACCGCTGGTGATCGAGGGCCATGAGCCCGGCGGACAATTAGGCCTGACCACGCTGGTAGAAAATTTTCCCGGCTTCCCCGAAGGCATACAGGGGCCCGAACTGATCGAAAACATGCGCAAGCAGGCCAAGCGCTTTGGCGCCGACTATCGCATGGGCCACGTGATCAAGGCCGATCTGAGCAAGCATCCCATCGAACTAATCGTTGGCAAAGACACCATTCAAACACGCACCCTCATCATCGCCAGCGGAGCATCGGCACGCTGGCTCGGCCTTCCGAACGAGCACGCTCTCATTGGCCACGGTGTTTCATCTTGCGCCACCTGCGACGGCTTCTTTTTTTCGGGCAAAGAAATTGCCGTTATCGGCGGCGGCGACTCGGCCATGGAGGAGGCGACATTTCTAACCCGCTTCGCCAGCAAGGTGACGCTTATTCATCGCCGCGAGCAGTTTCGAGCTTCGAAAATCATGCTCGACCGAGCGCAATCCAATCCGAAAATTGCCTTTCTCACTGACACCGTCGTCGATGACGTTCTCGATGTCAGCAAGAAAGAAGTCACCGCGCTGCGACTGCGCAATCTAAAGAGCGGCGAAAGCTGGGAGTTCCCCACCAGCGCCATGTTCCTGGGCATAGGCCACATTCCAAACGCCAAGATTTTCGAGGGTCAATTGGAAACAGATGCGGACGGCTATCTGATAACTCAGAAGAATGTTTTAACGCGTGTCCCAGGCGTCTTCGCCTGCGGAGACGTGCAAGATCGCCGCTACCGCCAAGCCATCACCGCCGCCGGCTCCGGCTGCATGGCCGCCCTCGAAGTCGAGAAATATCTAGAAGAGGAAGGCCACTGATTGAATTTCGTTGTCATCCTGAGCGAAGCCGAGCCACGAGCGAAGCGAATGGCCCGGCGCAGTCGAAGGACCCCAATAATCTTTAACCGTCGGCGAGCGCATGCCCTGCGTATTTCCACCCCACCGAACTTTTTGTATCGTGCCCGGCGGCCATCGAATCCATATCACTACTGCAATTCTAAAATTCCTGAGGTGAAATCCATGAACTATCGCTTGTTGGGTAATAGCGGCCTGCGTGTCTCCGAGGTTTCCCTCGGCACCATGACCTTCGGAGAAGACTGGGGTTGGGGCTCGGCTAAAGACGAGTCGCGCAAAGTTTACGACGCCTACCGCGAGGCCGGAGGCAATTTCGTCGATACCGCCAACATCTATACCAACGGCACCAGCGAAACTCTCGTTGGCGAATTCATTCGCGATCACCGCCACTCGGTCGTCCTCGCCACCAAGTACACCAATGCCGTGCCAGGCACTGATCCGAATGCCGCCGGCAATCACCGCAAGAGCATGGTGCAGGCGCTCGAAGATTCTCTGCGCCGCCTGAAAACCGATTACATCGATCTCTACTGGTTGCATAACTGGGATCAAATGACACCTGCCGAAGAAGTCATGCGCGCCTTCGATGATCTCGTTAGCCAGGGCAAAATTCTCTACATCGGCATCTCCGATGCGCCCGCCTGGTGGATCGCTAAAGCCAACACACTAGCCCAGCTCCGAGGCTGGACCCGCTTCATCGGACTGCAAATCGAATACTCGCTGATCGAGCGCACCGTCGAGCGCGAACTCATCCCCATGGCGAAAGCCTTCAACCTCGGACTCGTCGCGTGGTCGCCGCTAGCCGGAGGCCTCCTAAGCGGCAAGTACCATTCCGGCGCCGGGAAAGCCGCTGGCGCGAGCAAAGACGGAAGATACTCGACCGATTCGGCCAAAGGTTTCATGCGCACCGGAGAACGTCCTGATCGCGTGGTGGCTGCGCTCAAGAAAGTAAGCCAGCAGATAGGCCACTCGCCCGCCCAGGTTGCGCTGGCATGGTTGCGCTACCGCGACATTCCGGTCATTCCGATCGTAGGCGCGCGAAGCTTGGCCCAGTTGCAAGATAATCTCGCCAGTTTTGAGCTGAAGTTGACGCCAGAGCAAGTCGCCGCCCTGGATGGCGCCAGCTCCATTGAAATGGGCTTCCCCCACGACTTCTTCGAGAATGAGTTTGTAAAGACACTAAGATACGGCGGCCTGCGCGACAAAATCCTAGCCGCATGATTGTGAGTGCGCCGACGCCTACATAGGGCGGACGCCTCGTCCGCCCAGCCGAGCGCAGCTCGGCAGCTGCTGGTAGCCACAACAATTCAGCCAAGAACGCGCTTTCGCGCGGCTCGACTCAGCGTCTCGCAAGCCGTCCGCAGCACTAAGCGCGGCGAGCGTTTTCGTATCTTCATCAAATACGGCACCGCGCGCTGCGGATCAGCCTTGGCGGTCTCGCGTAACAACCAGCCCAGCCCCTTCTGCACCATATCGTCTTCGTCATCGAGCAACTGATTCGAAAGCCGGACGATCTCCCGAAAGAACCGCCGCTCCCGCGTCCCCCGAATCAACGCCACGCAAGCTGCACGCCGCCGCCATCGATTCGGCGACTTAGCCCACAAGAAAACCTCGCGGCAACGCGCAGGCTCGACCACAACCATCGGCGCCAGCACATCATGCACCAGCGCGTCATGATCAGCCCAACTCGATAGCCGATCCAGCCACGAAACAAAAAGCTTGAACTCATCACCGCCAAAATTCTGCGTCTGTTTCTCCAGCAGAAAAACAGCGAAAACCTTCTCCTCAAGATTCCGCCCGGTAAAAAGTTTGTCGGCAACCTGCACCACAAAATCTATTCCGCGTTGGCGCACCAAACCGCCTCGAAATTCTCGCGCAGCTTTTCGTAAAGCTGCCGTATACCAGCCGTGCGATTTGATTTCTTCCTTGAAGAACCACTGCACGCCTGCCGCGTGCTCGCACGAACCGCCGTCCTTGAGCACGCGCCGGATCTCAGCCGCCGCCTGCTGTGGAGTTCTCGTGAGATTGCCCATAGCTCAAGCGGTAGAAGTGACGCCGGCCGTCCGCACCACTTTGTCGTAGATCCACAACAGCACCGCCGTAACCAACCCAACCCCAGTCACCGCCCACCAAATCCGCTCCGGCTGATGCGTGACTTCTCCAAAGTGATGAACCAGCGTCCCGCCAAACCAGCCGCCAATCAGCGATCCAATCCCAATCGGCAAAAACGCGAAGCCCATGTAAGTGCCCTGCTCTCCCGGAGGCGCGAGCCGTGAAATGTATTCGTAATAGCGCGGAGCCTGCACAATTTCGCCCAGCGCCAGCACAAAAAGCGACAGCACCGCCCCCCAGATGGTCGGCCGCAAAGCCAGAATCACCCATGAGAGCGAAGTAATAACCGTCCCCAAAATCACTGCCTGAAATGCCGGAATCCTCCGCGTCAAAAAATTTATTGCAAGCGTAAGGCAGATCACCGTCAGCCCGTCCGTCACCAGGATGATCTCAACGTCGGCGTTCGAATTAATATAGCCGTGAATGTATCCCGGCAAACTGATGTACTGCTGCCAGAACACCACCCAGTATCCGGTAAACAGCACCAGGAACCACATGAAGCGGCTGATCCCCGCCAGCACGAGAACAAGCAGCGCGCACCACACCCACCAGGGAACGTTATATCTGGGATAAATAAATAATCCTGCGCGCAGCAGTAATGCGAACAGCAACACTGGCAGCACAAGCCGGTAATTACCGACCACAACGCAAAAATTCCGCGCGACGGTCGCAATCGAAGGCGGAGGCGCATCTCCATCTTTGCGCGGCTCGCGAAAAAAAATAATCACCACAAAGAACATCGCAAAGACGCTCAGCGCCGCCACCCGGTAAACGTTCTCGACGCCCAAGTGGCGGTGCGCCCACGATGCGAAATAAGGACCAATTGCGCCGCCAATATTGACCATCGTGTAATAAATCGAATATCCGATCGAGCGCACATTTTCTTTCGACGCCCGCGCCGTCGTCCCCACCACGCAAGGTTTCACCAAAGAGATGCCAAGCGCCGGAAGAATAAGAATGCACCCCACAAATAATCCCAGCGGCACCGCATTGCGCACCGGAGCCAGCCATGCCGATCCAATCGATCCAATCAAAAAATAAGCCGCAGCCAGGATGAGATAAGCCATCGAAAGCGCGCGCCGAAAGCCCAGTCGGTCCGCCGCCGCTCCTCCGAAGATGGCAAGAAACCAAACCATCCCCCCGAACAATCCCGTCAGAGTCCCGGTTTGCTCAGTAGAAAAATTCAGCTTCTCCTGCAGATACAAAGCAAGCGAAGCAAACGCCCCATAGTAAGAAAGACGCTCAAAGATCTCGCTGATGTTAGCGACCCAGAACGGCCGCTCAAACCCAGTCCGTATCTCCTCGAAGCGTTGCGAAAAGCTCAAAGTATCTCCTGATTTCGTTTAGTGTAGAGTGTGGAGCGGGCGCCCCCGCCGCGCGCCCTTCGCTAGATGCCCATCCGCTCGCGCACTTGCTGAGCCGACAATCCCGCCACCCGTATCACTTTATTCCGGCTTGTCTGGCCGGCAGCAATACTAACGGACGAACGCGGAACCTCCAAAAGCTTTGCGAAAAATTCAATACACGCATCATTAGCCTTGCCATCCACAGGCGGGGCCGTGAGCGACAATTTCAGCGCATCGCCAACCTCACCACTGATTGCGTTTCTTTTCGCGCGAGGATGAACCTTGACCGCGAAAGTTACTCCCTCCAGGGAGTCCTTGATCGCTATCATCGAAAACCTTCGCCATGGTAGACAAAAAGATCCGGAGGAAACCTCTACCTGGCTTCTCCTTCGTGTAACTTGGCGTCCTTCATAGTTAAGCTTTTACTCGCTCCCCAAAAATCGCCGTCCCCACCCGCACGCAAGTCGCTCCCTCCTCGATAGCAACCTCGAAATCGTGCGACATGCCGATAGAGAGAGTACCCATACCAATCTGCGGCAGCGAGCGCGCCGCAATGCGATCGCGAATCTGACGAAGCTGACGAAAGAAGGATCGCGAGCCTTCTGCATCTTCCGCGTAAGGCGGAACTGTCATCAAGCCGCGAATCTTCAAATTGCCCCAACCCGGCGTACCCTGCAGAATTTCTTCCAGTTCGCTAGAGTCCGGCGCCACTCCGCTCTTCGCCGTCTCGCCGCCGACGTTGATCTCGATCAGCACTTCCAATATTTTCGCTAAGCTCGCGGCCGACGCATTCAGCTTCTCCGCCATCCGCACCGAGTCGACCGAATCAACCGCATCAAACAACTCCGCCGCCTTCGCCGCTTTATTCGTTTGCAAATGCCCGATGAGATGCCATTCGACCTCAGTCAAATCGCGCACGGCATCAGCCTTCCCCGCAAACTCCTGCACCCGGTTCTCGCCGAAAACTCTGAGCCCGGCAGCGTAAGCCTCGCGGATGCTTTCCGCCGGAAAAGTCTTGCTGACCGCCATC
The DNA here is from genome assembly GCA_963822025.1 of uncultured Acidobacteriaceae bacterium. GTDB lineage: Bacteria > Acidobacteriota > Terriglobia > Terriglobales > Acidobacteriaceae > Acidiflorens. Next base: position 1,850,108 of record CAWGFW010000008.1, read on the forward strand.
AACGTAATCTCGTCAGGATTGCGCCCCGCCCGCCGCGCCGCTGCCGCGATCCCCTGGCGCACCTGGGCAATATTTTCGGCAATCGACATAGAAGCGAAAACCACGAAGGACACAAAGTATCACGAAGGAGAATCTGCGCGACGCTCGGCGCGAACGGCCGAGGCCGGCCGTCCCGCGCGACTCCAAACACACGTTCTGCCTACATCATGCCGACAGGCGGCGCCGGTTCATTGGGATCGCCTCCACTTGAGAGTGGAATTAGAATCATCAGCGCAGCCAGTCCCGCCATCACAACGAGTCCCACAACATACAAGGGATGGTGAAAAATTTGCGGCGGCTCCCCCCAATTGCGCGCCTTGTAGATCGCCACCACCCCCGCCCAGACCAAACCCAAAAGAGATTCTCCGACGATCAGCCCGGAAGCGGTGAGCACCCCAGCGTTCTCCGAGCGCGCCATTTGCGCGGGATTGAAACCGCGCCGCTTGGCCAGCCAATCCCCTAGAGCGCGGAATACTCCGCCCAGGAAAATCGCAAATGTGGTTTCAAAGGGCAGGTACATTCCCACCGCCACCAGCATCGGGCTGCGCACCTGCATCATAATCATGGCAATGCCCATGAAGACGCCTACAACCACCAGGGGCCAGGGCATATCGCCGCCCACCACTCCAACCGCCAGTGTGGCCATCAGCCCGGCCTGTGGCGCCGAGAGCTCACGGCTGCCAAAACCGAAAGATTTATTCAACAGCGCGACGGGAAAATACATGACCAGGCTCGCGACCACCACAGCGATCAATTCGGCCACCTGAATCTTGCGTGGTGTGCCGCCCAGAATGTAGCCAACTTTGAAATCCTGCAGCAGTTCACCGGCGACAGCTGACGAAACGCAAACTACCGCCGCCACGCTCAAGACGGCCAACACGCCAGATGTTCCCGAGACCCCCAGCGAAACCATGAGCAGTGCGGCAATCAGTAGGGTCGAAAGCGTCAAGCCTGAAATCGGATTATTGGAAGAACCGATCATGCCGACAAGGCTTCCTGAAATTGTGGCGAAGAAGAATCCGACCACAAGCAATACCACCGCCGCGATAATCGCCGGCCAGAACAGACCGGTGAGACGCACATAGAGTATGCACATGAACCCGAACGTGATTGCGATCAGGCCAAATACAGCTTTCGAGCTCATGTATTGCTCAGTGCGCGACAACTGCGCCCGCTGGTCCGCTGTCTGCCGCAAATCGTGGATCGCTTTGCCGAAACCCGCCGTCAGACTTTTGCCCATCTTGAACAGCGTGTAAGCCGCGCCCACCAGCATCCCGCCCACCGCGATTGGGCGCACCACAAACTTCCATACCGCAATCGCCATGGCCGTCCAATTATCGGGTGTATCCGCCGGGAGGTAGTGTCTGATCTGCGGCCCAAGAAAGTAAATCAGCATCGGAACCATCAGGCCCCAAGCCAGCACCCCGCCTGCAAACTGGAGCGCGGCCAATTTTATTCCGATGATGTAACCGACGCCCAGATAAGCCGGGCTTACGCTGGGCGCGGCGAACGTACTGGTTCCCCCTGCCGCCACGATATTCTTGCTTCCCGACAGACCAAGCCGCACTTGGCTGCGTCCCAGGCTTCCCACCGAAAAGTAAAAATCCTTGCCCGGTGCGAAAAGGCCGAAGCTACCGAGGATGTATACCAGTCCGCCAACGCCTATGTTCCAGAAAAGATATTTCGCGGCTTGCGCGCCGCGCTGTCCCGCTTTGTGAATCTCCGACGCCGCGATCGATTCCGGGAAGGGAAGCTCGGGATCCTCCACCATGACCCGTCGAACTAAAGAGATAAAGAGCACTCCCAGAATGCTGCCCACCATGATCAACGCGGTCGATTTCCAGTAAGAATCGAAGGACCAAAAATTAGGCCAGACTCCCGCCAGCAAAAACGCCGGTAGGGTAAAGATCGCCCCTGCAGCGACGCTTTCTCCGATTGACCCGGCGGTTCGAGCAATGTTTTCTTCAAGCAGCGACCCCTTCCACGCCCGCAACACGGCCATCGAAATAACCGCTGCCGGATATGTCGCGGCAATGGTGATGCCGGCCCGCAATCCCAAATAAGCGTTGGCCGCGCCCAGCACAACCGTAAGAATGAGCCCCAAAAACATGGCCCGGAAGGTTAACTCCTTCATCTGCATGGTTTCCGGAACATAGGGGCGATGCTTGCGAATAGTTCCAGGGGCATCGGCCGCGGGAGCGCTCATAGGGGCCTCTTAGTCATCAAAATTTCATTAAAGATTATCAGTAGCTGCGACGGCGCACCTTACCATGTCAGATAGCCGATTTACAAGTGTGAGCCTTCACTTAGTAAAGTGCGACACTGCCCACCCATCATTCACCGATCAGGGTAAGGTGCAAGACCGTCCAGCCTGGTGCTGGCCCCTGTGTGCCTCCGTGGCCTCCGTGGTTCGCGCTCCGCCGTACGCGCAACCGCAAAACGGCGCCCCGCCAGAAGTTCATATTCGCAACTTTCCGATTTAAACAGGGTTACAATAGTCCTGATCCAGGAGGTTACTGTGGCTACTGATGTGGGGCCCTCTTGGAGCCGGTTTTTCGAAGAATTCCGCTGCCGTGGATGCGGCGTACAAGAAGCTTTCAGCTCTCGGCCGCGAGGATTCTTTGAAAGACGTGTGCTTCCGTTGCTGTTATTGCAGGCCGTTCGTTGTGAGCGGTGTTATCACCGGACTTACGCGTTGCGTACAGTTCCAACGCTCGAGCGAGTTGAGCCCGGTCCGAAAGCATCCCAGACTGAGCCGGCCGATTCAAACTCCGATCGTCGCGTTGCATAGCCAATTGCCGTGGGATGCATTGCATCACCACGTGCACCGCGGCTATACTGACGAAGGATTGACCGGCGAAGCTTGAATACTGCGCCGGGCGCGGGAGGCTGTCTTCAGCAGTAGCAGTACTGGGTTTCGAATACGGGCTGCCCAGGGCCAAGCGGCGGACCATTTGGCCTCGGCGGGTCATCGGTTAGCTGGCTTTGCCGAGCGCGTTGCTGCGACTTTATTCTTCACCTTTTTCCCCGCCGATTGCCGTATTTGTAGTTCGCCCCTCCTTCAAGTTTCCCGCATTCCCGTTTGCGATTCCTGTATAACTGCGCTGCACCCGTTGCACGGATCATATTGCCCTGTCTGCGGACAAGCCTCGCCCCCCGTTTCCCTTACCCGTCGAGAAGGCGAAGATGTCGATCCGCGCTGCCTGCTCTGCCAGCGCGTCGATCCTCCCTTTGAGCGCGCCGTCGCCTATGGCAGCTATGAGGCCGAACTGCGCGACCTGATCCATCTGCTCAAATTCCATCAGGTCCGTCCCGCAGCCAAGGTTCTGGGATGCGTATTAGCCGGCGCCATCACCAGCCTCGAGAAGACGATGCCCGTCGGCATGATCGCCGTCGTACCCGTCCCGCTACATAAGAACAAGAAAAGTCAGCGCGGCTTCAACCAGGCGGAGATGATCGCGCGCGCAGCGCTGCGGCAAATCGCGCGTCCGAAAAGATTCGATCTTTGTACCGGCGTTTTGCTGCGTAAGCGCGATACTGGAAGCCAGATTGGTCTCACCAGCCACGAACGGCGCGAGAACCTGCGGGGTGCCTTTAGTGTGAACGATCCAACGCGAATATTGAATCGCGACATCTTATTGGTGGATGATGTCTATACCACCGGGACCACGGCATCGGAGTGCGCCCGCGTCCTTCTTCGCGCCGGAGCGGCGCGCGTGTGGGTGGCAACGGTGGCGCGCACCTTGAAGCTTTCGAATGTCGTCGAGTTGCCGGAAAATCTAGCCGAAGGCAGGCCCGACGACGGTCGGCCCGACGGTTGGCCCGACGAAAGATCAGGCGAGGGAAGTGACAGCCGCGTCGGCATCGCGGCTCACGGATAGAAATTATGTCGTTGCGCATACACAACTTCGCTGGCGGCATGCGCTCGCATCTTCCGGCGGCGATGCTCGCCTCCGGCATGCATCAGGAGAATGACGGCCACGCCCTGCATCAGCCTGTGCTGGTGCTGAACGCCTCCTATGAGCCGATCAATGTCTGCGCCGCCCGCCGCGCCATCGTCCTCGTCCTCAAGGGCGTCGCCATGACCGAAGAGGAAAACGGACACTTCCTCCACGCCGCTCGCGTCGCCATGCGCGTTCCCTCAGTGATCCGTCTGCTCGAATATCGCCGTATCCCGCACCAGTCGCGCGCCTTATCGCGCAAGAACATTTTGCTGCGCGACCGCAACACCTGCCAGTATTGCAGCACCACGCTTCCCTCCGGCGAACTCACGCTCGACCACGTAATTCCCCGCTCCCGCGGAGGCCTCTCTACCTGGGAGAATCTAGTAGCCTGCTGCCATCCCTGCAACCGCCGCAAGGGCAATCAGCTTCCCCACGAAGCCAACATGCGCCCTTCGCGCGAACCCCGCTCCTTCAACCTCCATACCAGCCGCCACATCATGCGCCTGATGGGCCACTCCGACGATAAGTGGAGAAAGTATTTGTTCTACTAAAGTATTTGCTCTACTAAAGAAGGATCACTCAATTCCCGCGATAAACTTGTCATCCTGAGCGAAGCGAAGGACCAGCTTTTCGCTGCCAGCTGCAGCGAGACACGGCGCTACTACTTCTAAAACAATAGCGGTGCAAACCGCGCCAAGTCATCCCGCCAAACCATCCAAGTATGCGTCCCCGGAGTCTCCACCGCCGTCACCGCAACATCCTGGGTCTCCAGCCACGCCACAAACTTGCGGTTCGGCGCGAGCAGATGCTCCTCCGTCCCGCAAGCAATCCACAGCAGGCGAAGCCTCGCGCTCTTCCCGTTCACCCCAGCGAACCGCTCCTCATCTTTGTGTCCAAGCGCCGAGCTGAATCCGCCAACCCACGCAAACAACTCCGGATGCGTTAGCCCAATCGTTAAACTTTCCAACCCTCCCATCGACAGCCCAGCAATCGCCCGGTCATCCCTTTTCTTCGAAACGTGATACTCCGACTCCACCTGCGGCAATACTTCCGTAAGCAGCGCCTGGCTGAAAAGATCGACATTCCGCGAGACCGCAGCGTTATCATCCCAACCGCCATGCCCGTGCAGCACAAACTTCATATCGCCATACCCTAGCGGCATTACCACCACCATCGGCTTCACTTTTCCTTCGGCAATCAAATTGTCGAAAATAAAGTTCGCCTTCCCCACCGCCGTCCAGCCGTTGGCCATATCGCTCCAGCCGTGCAGCAAATACAGCACCGGATACCGCTTTCCTTTTTTCGGCTCGTAACCGGGAGGCGTATAAACGTAATACTCGCTCTGTCCATCAGCCAGCCCGCTCACCACCTTGGACGTATAGAAATGATGATGTACCAAGCCATGCGGCACATCACGCGCCTCCCACAACTGCGGAGACGCGCCCGGCACCGTAACCAGGTTCCCAACCGAAAGTAGATTGGCCTTTATTTCAGAATTATGCGGATCGCCCTGCTCCTGCCCATCAACGTCAAACGAATACCCATAAATTTCCGGTGCCAACGCAGGCGTAACCACGTTCCACACGCCAGCGCTGTCCTTCTCCATCGGCATCGGCTCAGCCGCCCCTTCGAGATGGAGCAGGATTTTTCCAGCGGTGGTATCGAGATAGCGGAAGGTGATCCTCCCGTCGGCATGCACTTCGTGAGAATTAAAAGAAGCGCTCTCTTGCCCGAGCGCACGCACCGGCATCACCAGCGCCATGAGAAAAGCAACACCAAACAAGCCCTTGGCCAAAAGAAAGAAGTCTCGAGATTTCACGGCGGCCAGCCGCGAGCTTCTTTGGGAGGCGGAAACGCAGTTATCCATGAAAACTTTGAAACCTGAAACTTTGAAACCTGAAACTCTGAAACCTCGCCCTACTGCGGCTTAGGCGGCTCAGCTGGCTGCTGGTTCGGATCCGCCTTCTGCACTTCCTGCCCGTCATAGGTGATCCTCGACTTCGATCCGAAGCGCTTGTAGTTCGTGTACTTAATAATCTCGCGAATCTTCACACCGCCCAGCGAAAACTGCAGCGTGTCCTCGGCGCGCGTATAAGTCGGGAACCAGAACTGCCCATCAATCTGTTCGCGCCAGGTGGTGAACTTCGGGAACAAGTTCTCCTGTCCCTTCTTCTTCTTGATATCGGGCACGGTCTTGCCATAGGTTTCCACGATCTGAAAATCGTGGTCGTCAACCCAGATGCGCCCCTGAAAGTATCGCTTCTTGCCCACAATCTGCTTGGGCGCGACATCGAACACATACGTGTTTAGTTCATCCTGCTTTTGCTGACCGACATACAGAATGTCGTACTCCCCGATCTCATCCGCCGTCAGCACAAACGGCAGACGATTTTCGATGTCGTCAAAATCTTCCTCGGTCATCTGAATGCGTTGCAAAGTCGGCTGCGGCGCAAATACTACGTTCTTAATCCGGCGCCCCTTGTCGTCGAAGGTCACATCGAACACCTGCTGGTAAACGCCATCCGGCGTATCGCCATCGAGCGTCATCACCTTGACGTCCTGCCGATAGGTGTACTGGTCGCGCGCCTCTTTGAATTCCTTCTCCTTAACCGAGAAGCGCTTGATAATCTCCGCGACCGTAATTCCCTTGGGCTCCGATTTATCGAGCGGTCCCTCCTGCGCGCGAGCCGCCGCCGTAAGCAACACAAGCGCACTCGCCAGTGTGACGACAGAAAACCAAAATGAGGAGGGCGACAGAAGCGAGAACCGAACTGGGCGTTTCATATTCCTATTCTAACGAAAAGGAACAACGAGAGAGGAGCTAACAGCAGCCTTTACTCCCTTCAGCCGCCATGAGCGGCGTACGAGGGAGCAAAAGGCTGCAGTTCTGCCTATATTTCTTTCGATGCAAGGGCTGCGAGAAGGTTGGCTGAATTTACTATCCTTCATTATTCACAAATCCGAGTTGTCATCTTGCGTGTGCGTTGTTCATCCTGAGCGCAGCGAAGGTCCTATGTATTCTTAATCGCCCGCGCCATCACCCACTCGACCAACCCCGGCCATGCCTGGTACAGCTTAATCGCAGGGATCATCGTCCACGGCACAATCACCTCGCGCTTCTTCGCGCGATACCCGCGATAAGTAGCCCGAGCCACGCGCTCGGCCGTGATTCCGCGCACCGACGCAGGCCGTACGTTCCCCTGCCGATTCGCCACCACGTGCTCGCCAAAATCGGTGGCCACATATCCCGGACAAACCGTCAGTACATTAATATCGTCCCGCTTCAACTCAATCCGCGCGCCCTTGCCAATAGCATTCACCGCAAACTTGCTCGCCGAATAGATCGCCATGAACGGCACCGGAATATGTCCCGCAACGCTGGAAATATTAATGATGCCTCCGCCTCCCGCCTTGCGCATCGCCGGAGCCACCGCCTGTATGCAATGAATCACGCCAAAGAAATTTGTCTCAAACAATTCGCGGCACGCCGTCTCCTGCATGTCAGCCACCGTATCGCGAATCCCCACTCCCGCGTTATTCACCCACACATCGACGCGACCAAAGTTGTGTAGCGTCAGGGCCAGCGCCCGGTCGATTTCTTCGCGATTACGAATATCGCAAGCCATTGCCAGCGTGCGCTCGGAGTGACCAATCCGCTGACGGGCAGCCTCGGCGCGGCCAGCATCGCGCGACAGCAACACCACCCTGGCTCCCGCATCCGCAAAAACTTTAGCAACGGCTTCCCCAATTCCCATGGAAGCCCCCGTAACCACCACAACTTTCCCATCCATTTCCATGGCGACCCTTGTATCGCGTAGAGACTAGCCTAGTCAATGGCTGCTAAAATTCGACCGTAAGCATTTCATTGTCGCCGGAATGGGTTCCTGGCTTTTGGGTGGCGCAGCGATTCACCGCCTTTGCACTTGCTTTTGGGTGGCGCAGCATTCACCGCCTTTGCACTTGCTTTTGGGTGGCGCAGCAGATTCACCGGCCCTTGCACTCGCTTTTGGGTGGCGCAGCGGTTCACCGCTGCGATAACAGAGCCGTTTGAATACCGGCTTTAGCCGCTGAGGGAGACCGCGGAACAGTGCACGCATCAAATTTCCAAAAGCGACGCCGACAATTGTGACTCTCTTGCCCATCTTCCCGCTCGAACTGGTCCTGCTCCCCGGCGTCCCTCTGCCCCTGCACATCTTCGAGCCACGCTATAAAGAGATGATCGCCGAGTGCCTGGAGCAGAAAAAGCCATTCGGCGTAGTGCGCGCCTCGTCCGACGGAGTCGCCGACATTGGCTGCACCGCCGAAATCATGTCCATCATCAAGAAATATGACGACGGCCGCATGGACATCATCACTCGAGGCGTCGAGCGCTTCGAAGTAATCGAGGTCAACGAAGATCGTTCATTCTTGCAGGCCGAAATTTCAGTGGTTGAAGACGAACCGGAGAAGCCGCCGGCCGACATGGTGACGCAGGCCGTGCGCCTGCACGCCGAAATCGCAAAACTCGCCGGAACCGAGCCCAGCGGCCCCGACGAACACGCGAGCAATCTTTCTTTTTTGTTAGCCGGCTCGCTTCCGCTCGACCTCGACTTCAAGCAGAGCCTGCTCTCGACCCTCTCCGAAGCCAAGCGTCTGGAGGCGGTGGTTGGCTATCTCGAAGCGATTCTTCCCGGACTGCGCCGCGCCGCCAGAGCGCGCTGGAATTAAGCCCGACTCAAGCACTGCCCCGCGATAATTGCCTGCTCACAAGCCCGATTCACCGGCCGCCAGATCGAATGCCGCGTTGATGTGCACTGCCGTAGTGTTGATATACAAAACGCCGTCGTATCGAAATGTGGCGAGCATCTTCTGTTCTTGAAATGCCAGTGGCAGCTCCGTGCAAGCCAAGCACACCGCGGGTTGCGCCTTGAACAGACCTTCGAATGCCTTTCTCGCGATCTTGCCCAGTCGTTCCGCCGCTCCCTCCGCTTTGCCCACCTGCAACTCTTTAATGAGAGTAACCGTCGCAGCTCGCGCCGCCTCATCCCGAGGGCCCGACGCTTCCACTCCACACTGGGCAAAGCCCTCGCGAAATCGCGCCGATCTCATGGTCAGGGCAGTTCCCAGAATCAGCACCTCCCGCGCCCCGATGCGAGCGCTCTCCTTCGCCACCGCGTCGATAATACTAATGACCGGAATCCCAATCCCGCGCACGATTGCCGCGAACCGATGATGCGGAGTATTCGCCGCCATGAGCGCAAACTCCGCGCCGCTTTTTTCTAGTCGCTGCAACGCGGCGCGATGATATTCGTCGAACCGTGACCATGATTCCTCGTCGTCATCATCGCCGATGTAAGAAAAGGCTTTGTTCAAGTCCAACGATTCAATGCACATCTCCGGCATCGAAGGCACGGCGCGCGGACTCCCAGCCAACTGTTCACCTCGACGTTCACTGCGTCGGCAGATCTCCGAGTAGTAATCCACCGTCGAGGGCCAAGCCAGCCCGCCGACAATGCCAATCTTTTTCATCGGTTATCAGGATTCACTTTTTCCCCGCGAGTGTCGAGCGAAGTCCAAACGTTCCGTCGACAACCTCCACGAAATTTCTTTCCTCGCGGAGTATAAGCCGCTTGCTTTGCGCCATCGCGAAATTCTCCCGTGCCTCCGGGTCTGACCGCAAGCGCGCCCGATAGGCCTCATAAGAAGCGAGACTGTCGAACGCAATCAGACCCCAGGCGACATCGTTCGTGCCCTCGTAGGGCAAGAAATACCCAATAAGGTGCCCGCCGCATCGAGGAATAATGCGTCCCCAGTTCTCCGCATATTTCTTGAACTCGTCTCGCTGGAAGGGATCGATCTGGTAGCGAATGAAGCAGGTGATTGTCATAGTTTTTTCTATCCAACATCGATTCTGACCGTTGTCCAGCATTGACACTTCGTTTATCATAAAACTATGAATGTACATCCCCATGCCGCACACCACACCGACGCCGCGGTCTCCAGCCTGGCGGCCGCTATCGGAGAACCGGCGCGCGCCCGTATGCTCTACTGCCTGCTCGACGGCCGTGTGCGAACCAGCACCGAGCTGGCAGCGGTCGCCAACGTCACCGCCTCAACCGCCAGCGTGCACCTCCAGCGCCTGAAGACGCAGCGATTGGTGAAAGTCTTCGCCCAGGGCAAACATCGCTACTACAGTCTGGAAGGCGCCAATGTTGCCGCGGCACTGGAAACCTTGAGCGTCCTCGCCGGCCGGCCTCGCACGCCATTCGTCCCGAACACGCCAAGCCCTCTGCGCGCAGCGCGCACTTGTTACGATCACATCGCCGGCACGTTAGGCGTCTCATTACACGACCGCTTTCAGGCGTTGGGCTGGCTTCGGCCCGATCTGTCTCTGTCGATGTCTCCGCCGATGTCTCCGCCGAACGATGCAAAAACCACTCACCCCTCCGATCTCACTCCAAGCGGAACCAAGGCCTTCGCAGCGCTGGGCATCGATGTCGAAGCCGCCCGCAAGCTCCGCCGCCGTTTCGCCTACGCCTGCGTCGACTGGAGCGAACGTCGCCCTCATCTAGGCGGAGCGCTTGCCGCCGCTCTTCTAAAAATTGCGCTGAAAAGAAAATGGGTGCTCCAGGATCTGGACAGTCGTGCCTTGCGCCTAACAAGCTTCGGCCGGCGTGAAATGATGACTCGCTTTGGCCTTCATGTGTAACGTTCTGGCCTCTCCTTCGTGCACCTTCGTGGTCTTCGTGGTGAACGGTTGCGCAAGTTTTCGCGATAACGCGTAGTGGGTCAGTTTGAATCTGCTTTGAAAGGGCACGGCTTCAGCCGCGCCGTAACTGCCTCGAAATGATACCGGCTTTAGCCGCTGGGGGAATGCGTCCTCCAAACTCACCCGCGGCTCGATAACGCCGGAGAGCGCCTGAAAACCCACAACGCCCCGCAGCGGTATAATCCGCATAAGCTTCATTTTGGGGGTTCCCACCATGAGTTTTTCCCGGACTCTCGGCGAGTTGCGTCGAAGTCCTTTCACTGAACCGCGTCTCCGCGCGCGCCGCGTAAAAGACGAGCTCCGCGAAAACCTGATGGCGCGGCTCCGCGAAGGCGGCCCCATTTTTCCCGGCATCGTCGGCTACGACGACACCGTAGTGCCGCAGATCATCAACGCCATTCTCTCGCGTCATAACTTCATCCTTCTAGGCTTGCGCGGACAGGCGAAAAGCCGCATCCTGCGCGCTCTCACCACCCTGCTCGATCCGCAGATGCCTTACGTCGCCGGCTGTGAGATTCACGACAATCCCTACGCTCCTATCTGCCGCCGTTGCCGCGAACTCATCGCACAAGAAGGTGACGCCGCGCCCATCGCCTGGCTCACGCCCGATCATCGCTACGTTGAAAAATTAGCCACGCCCAACGTCACCATCGCCGACCTCATCGGCGACATCGATCCCATCAAAGCCGCGCGCGGCGGCCACGAACTCTCGAGCGAGTTCACTGTCCATTACGGATTGCTCCCCCGCGCCAACCGCGGAATTTTCGCCATCAACGAACTCCCCGATCTCGCCGGCAAAATTCAGGTCGGCCTCTTCAACATCATGCAGGAAGGCGACGTGCAGATTAAGGGCTATCCCATCCGCCTGCCGCTCGATGTAGCCATCGTCTTCAGCGCAAATCCCGAAGACTACACCGCGCGCGGAAAAATCATTACGCCGCTCAAAGATCGCATCGGCTCCGAAATTCGCACCCACTATCCCGCGACCGTCGAAGAAGGCATCGCCATCACCGCGCAGGAAGCGTGGATCGATCGCCTCCATCACGAGACCGACGAGGAACTCCGCGGCGAAAACGATCGTGACGGCTCGCGCCTGCACATTCCAAAATATATTCAGGAAGTCATCGAGCGCATCGCCTTCGCCGCGCGCGACGATAAGAAAATCGACAAGCGCTCCGGAGTAAGCCAGCGCCTGCCCATCTCGGCCATCGAAAACGTAATATCGAATGCCGAGCGCCGCGCCCTCACGCATCAAGAGAAGTTAGTCGTTCCCCGCATCAGTGACATCTACGCCGCGCTGCCCGCGATCACCGGCAAACTCGAACTCGAATACGAAGGCGAAATGAAGGGCGCCGATCACGTCAGCCGTGAGCTGATCCGCACCGCCATCGCCAAGACGTTCGACGCCTATCTCCACGGCGTCAATCTTAGTCAGGTGGTGCAATGGTTCGATCTCGGCGGAGAAATTCAACTCAGCGATAACGCCGGAGCCAAAGAAGTTCTCGAAGGCTTGCGTCAGATCCAAGGTCTGATGGAAAAACTTGGCAAACTGAACGTCGGGCCAAAAGAGCCCGCCGAAGTGCAAGTGTCAGCGGCAGAGTTTGTGCTGGAAGGCCTCCACGCCCACAAAAAAATCGGCCGCAACGAAGAACGCATCTTCAGCGCGGGAGAAAAGCCAGTGAAAATCGCCGAGAAGCCTGTATTCGACCGGGACGAGTCGGAGTTTGGCAGGAAACGAGGATTCAATTAAGTTCGTAGCTCGCATCTGTTTTTGAGGTGAAACAATGCCGACTCTTCAACAACGACTCGACGAATTTAAAAAGGCGTTTGAGTCCGGCGCTCCGCCGTATCACGCGCCGCGTGAGGCAATCGAAACCATGCATCGCGCCACGGCGGAGCTCAAGGCGTCCGGCATCGAAGGTCGTGCGCTGAAGGTCGGAGACCGCGCCCCGAGCTTCACCTTATTCAATCAAGATCATGTGCAGGTTGCCTCGAGCGACCTTCTTGTAGGTGGACCGCTGGTCGTCAGCTTCTTTCGAGGTCACTGGTGACCGTACTGCAATATGGAGCTGGAGGCTCTGCAGCAGATCCATGCCGACGTCAGAACATTGGGAGCACAGATCGTCGTGCTGACCCCCGAGTTAGAACGGTACACGCGCGCACTGCACAAGAAATTGAACCTGACCTTCGACATACTTTCGGATATTCACCTGAAGACGGCAGAGCAGTTTGGACTTGTCTTTACATTCCCCGACTACCTGCACGATCTGTACAAATCGTTCGGCAGCACCTTGGACCGCTTCAATGACGAACCGGAATACCGCTTGCCGATGCCCGCGCGTTACGTTCTCGATAAGCAAGGCATCATACGCTCCGCGGATGTGAACGCTGACTATACAGTTCGCCCGGAGCCTTCTGAGACTCTGGCCAAGTTACGGGCGATGACTCACTGAGACCAAAGCGTGGAAGAACCCGATGTGCGAAACCGACGCACCAGTCTTCGAAAGATAAGGTTGCAGGTGTTACTGAAAGCTGATAACTGAAAGCTGCCCGAATGAAGAGAATTCGCTACAGCAAATACGTCCCCGATCCCGCCGGCGAAATGAGCATGGAAGACCTGCTTAGCGCGCTCTCCGACTATTTTCTGCAAAGTGGATTCAACGACAATTTCTGGTACGAACTCCCCGAAGGCGAACAAACGTTAGACGAATTAAAGCGCGCCCTCGAACAGGCGCTTCTCGACGGCGAAATGTTCGATGAAGAAATGCGCGACCGTCTCCAGCAAATGCAGATGGAAGGCCAGCTTGAAGAGCTGATCGAGAAGCTGATCGAGCGCATGCAGCAGGAAGACTACATTTCAATCGATCAACCACACGACCCCTCGAAGAGATCAAGCATAGGCGGCCAGGTAGGCGACGCGCAGCAGCAGGCAAAATTCGAAATCACCGACAAGAGCCTCGATTTCCTCGGATTCAAAGCCCTCCGCGATCTCCTCGGCTCGCTAGGCAAATCGAGCTTCGGACGCCACGATACACGCGACATGGCCACCGGCATCGAAGCCAGCGGAGCCTCCAAACAATACGAATTCGGCGACGCTTTAAACCTCGACATCACAGCAACGCTCTCAAGCGCGATTCAACGCGAGGGCCTCGGCCTTCCCCTCAACCTCGAATACAGGGATCTGCAAGTCCATCAGTGCGAATACCAGTCCTCCTGCGCGACCGTCCTCATGCTCGACTGCTCGCACTCCATGATCCTCTACGGCGAAGACCGCTTCACTCCCGCCAAGAAAGTTGCAATGGCGCTCTCGCAATTGATTCGCACGCAATATCCAGGAGACTCTCTCTCGCTAGTCCTCTTCCACGACTCCGCCGAAGAAGTCCCGCTCTCGCAATTGGCACGCGTAAAAGTCGGCCCGTATTACACCAACACACGCGAAGGCCTGCGCATGGCGCAACGCATCCTCCAACGTCAGCGCAAAGACATGAAGCAGATCGTAATGATCACCGACGGCAAGCCCTCAGCCCTGACACTGGAAGACGGCCGCATCTACAAAAACGCCTTCGGCCTCGATCCACTGGTAGTCAGCCAGACGCTGGAAGAAGTTTCCAAGTGCAAACGCGCCGGCGTGCTCATCAACACCTTCATGCTGGCATCAGATTACGGCCTCGTGCAGTTCGTCCAAAAAGTGACGCAGATGTGCCGCGGCAAAGCCTACTTCACCACACCCTACACGCTCGGCCAATATTTGCTGATGGATTACATGTCGCGCAAAACCAAGACAATTCATTAACGCTTGCGCAGCGCGACCTTCGAGACCCGCCCTATCTTGATATGCTCTTGACGGCATAATGTCGTCCATGACATACTATGTCGGTGTCGTGGGAAGTCGAGTTCTCCGATGAATTCGGTCGGTGGGAAGGTCTGAACGCTGCCGAGCAAAAGAGCGTCGATTTCACGGTTAGCTTATTGCAGGAGATTGGCCCGACATTAAGAATGCCTCATTCATCGGGTATCGAGATGTCGCGGCACTCCCACATGCGCGAACTGCGAATTCAGCATGAAGGACGACCGTATCGCGTCCTCTACGCATTCGATCCCCGGCGCACAGCTATTCTGCTGATCGGTAGAGAAAAGACCGGCCGCAGCCGTTGGTATGAGGAGTACGTGCCACGAGCCGATCGCATTTACGACGAGCATCTGAGAACGTTGGAGAACGAATAGACGAAACACGTAGACCTGGCAAGGCGACTCTGGGAGGAGACCGATCATATGGCACGAAACTACAAGGAACTCCAAGCAAAGATGGACCCCGCAAACGTCGCGGACAACCGAGTGCGGGTGCGTGACGAGCTACAGCGGATGGCACTCGAAGAATTGCGCTGTGCGAAACAAGCAACACAGAGCGCCATGGCCGGTTTGCTGGCCGTGCCGCAGAGCTCGATTTCGCGTATCGAACAGCGTGCTGATATGTACCTCAGCACGCTGCGGAACTATATTCAGCTGATGGGAGGCGAGCTCCGGATTCAGGCAATATTTCCCGATGGGGGGACTGTCATTATTAACCGTTTTGGGGATTACGAGGATCGACCGTATGTGGTTTACGTGCTCGCCGAGAGCAATAGCACATACAGACTACGCGCACGCCATTTGCACAATGAGGGAGAGTGGCTTTCAACAAGGGTTCTAACGGCTTCCGGATTCATGGAAGCAATGAAGGCCCTGCACCTTGCCGACCCCCAAATCTCTGCGATCCGGAAAAGTCTTGAAACCACCGACAGAACCGAGATTGGCGGTATCGCGGGACAGCGGGTTTTCAACGCTCCAGATCTGGTGGCCGCAGGGTTTGAAGCAGCGGATGCGGAGTGAGTGAGCTAGCGGCCGACAGCGAGGTTAATGGACGCGCGCGAAGATTACAGAAGTAACACCGACTCCGCGCCCCAATCTCACCTTCGGTGTAATATCGCTGCAAGCACCATCCCTTCGGAGACGTTATGAAACGAATTGCAATCTTCATGTTGCTGGTCGTTTTGAGTATCGCTGCGGCAATCCCCGCCCAGGCGCAGCGCATCAGCCCTCAGGAAAATGCTCGCCAGTCCCGCAAGGCGATCAAGCACCAGCAAAAGATGCTGAAAAAGGCCAACAAGAAACAAGCGAAGGCCATGAAGAAAGCCGCGAAAGCGCAACGCAAAGCCACCAAAAAGGCCAACCGCCGCCGCAGATAGCCTCTCCCGTGGTCGCCGTCCCATATCCAGTTGTCCGCCTTCAGCGGTTTGCCAAAACCGAGACCTGTCGAGCCTTCAGCAGTTGTTCATCCGCGGTCACCAGCGTCAGATCAAATACACGTGCGGTTGCAACCAGAAAGCGATCGGCGGGGTCACGGTGCGGAAGTTGTACCCGCGCAGTTTCCAGCGCGACCTGGTAAGTGATCGGAGCTTCCCGCATGGGGAATGCGTCCAGCGTATCTGCAATCCACTCCTGCGGGGTGGGATGCAGAGCCAACTTCCGTTTCTCGCCCAAAGTCAGAACCTCCCACAGCGATATCGGGGATAGCCACAACTCATTGCTCGGATTCTCCAGCGCGGCGGTCAAACGTGCGGCAAGTCGCTCCCGATCCAGCGCGCTCCACACCCAAATATGAGTATCCAGAAGCAGCCTCATCAGCGCAGCGCTTCCCAATCGCCCTCATCGCTGGCAGGAGAAACAATGTCCCCGTTGATTTGGCCGGTTCCCGCGCGCGACCCCACCCAATGCTTCGTCTTCCTCGACGCATGAGCAGGGACGACCTCCGCCACTGGCTCGCCGAAGCGTGTCACCAGCACGGTTTTCCCTGTCTTGCGGACATTTTCGAGCACCGAGAGGCAGGTCGCTTTGAATTTCGAAATGGCAATCTCTTCCATCGCGTCACCTCCATCATGATACTATGGTCAGAGACCATGGTCAAACCATGAGATTCCGTCTCGGAACTCCCGATTCATCACAAATCCACAGTGATCGCCCTCACATCCGCCTCCATCCCAACGCGCTAATCTAATCCCACTCCTGGGACGCTCTCTCGGTCCCGTCCCCTCCAGAAAGAGATTCGCTATGCGTGCGTTTAGACCCTGGCTGCCGGTTGTGCTCGTTCTCCTGTCGAGCGCGGCCGCCCAGCAATCGGCCCAGCCATCGGATCAAGCCACTGCCGCCAGCGTTCTCGGCCCCCGCTGGAAGCAGCTTTCCCGTCGCGCCGGAATGATCTTCGCCGGCACCGTGCTCTCCGCCGCGCCTGAAGCCGTTTCAACCCAGGCTGTTTCCGCCCAAACCACCGCGACCGATAGCATCGTTGCAGGCTCCACTCCATCCATAGAGCTGATCTTTCGCGTCGACGAGCCTATCGCTGGAGTCGAGCGCGGCCAAATTCTCACCATCCACGAGTGGGCAGGCGCTTGGTCCATGCACCGCCCGATGACCTCAGGCCAGCGCATTCTGATCTTCCTATATCCGCCAAGCCGACTGGGCCTGACCAGCCCCGTCGGAGGTTCGCTAGGTCAGATCGCCCTCGATTCCAACGGCAAGAACGTCTCCGCCCATGCCGCAAGAAATGCCGCAGCCGCCGACTCACTCAACCAATCGCCTTCGCGCCAGCAACCGCGCCCCGACGCCGCCAGCGTCACTGTCCTTCAATTGAAGCGCGCCATCCGCGCCGCCAGAAATAGAAATGGAAACGGGAGTGAAAGAGAGTGAACATGCGCGCGAGAATTCTAGCGGTCATCACTCTCCTCGTCTCCGCCGCCACGCTCAGCCACGCCGGCGGCCCCGCCTTCGTCGCCGGCTCCGGCTACAACGCCGGAGTCGAAGGCCAAGCACTCATTTGGGCAAGTGGCTCCATCCTGTACTTCACCGACCAGGGCAACTTAAGCCCGATTCTCTCCAATACTCAGGCCAACGCTTTCGTCGCCGCCGCCTTCACCGTCTGGACCACCATCCCCGGCATCACCCTCACCGCCACGTCGGGTGGCCAACTCGCCGAAGACGTCAACGGCAGCAACATCCAAACCAACGGCTACGGAGTCGTCACCGCTCCCGCCGACATCACGCCCTCCGCCACCAGCACTCCCGTCGGCATCGTCTACGACTACGACGGCACCGTCACCGACGCCATCCTCGGCGATGGAGCCGGAGACATCGAAGATTGTTTCACCAACGCCGTCTACGGTGGCCCTGACAACTTCTCCACCACCGGCAACATCGTCCACTCCCTCGTCGTCATCAACGGAATCTGCGCCGCCACCACCGCCCAGCTCCCCGACGTGCAATACCGCCTTATCCGCACCCTCGGTCGCACCATCGGAATCGGCTGGTCGCAAGCCAACGTCAATGTCCAGACGCGCAATCCCACCTCCCGGCAGCGCCGACTTTGCTGGATTTCCCGTAATGCACTTTACCGACTCCATCGCCTGCGTCCCCATCACCGTCTGCTACCCCAACCCCGATGCTCCCGCCATGGACGACATGGATTCCCTGGCGCGCCTTTACCCCGGCAGAAATCCGCAACCAACCGGCCGAGTGTACGGCAGCGTCTACTTCACCAACGCATCGGGAAATGCCGCGCAACCCATGCAGGGCGTCAACGTAGTCGCCCGCTTGATGGTCTCCGGCCAGCCCTCGCGCCAGTACGTTGCCACCTCCGTCTCCGGATTCTCCTTCTGCGGCAACGCCGGCAACATTATCGATGGATACGTCGACGGAAACGGCATCCCCTATAACGTCTGGGGATCGAGCGACACCTCCGTCGAAGGCTTTTTCGATCTAGGTCAGCTGATGATTCCCACCGGCCAAACCACCGCCGAATATCAGTTGAGCGTTGAGGGCTTGGATCCAAACTGGTCTCTAGGCGTCGAATCCTATGCTCCCAATCAAGTGACGCCATCGGGCGAGTTCGCTCCGATCATTGTCACAGTATCCAGCGGGTCAAATGCCGAGAGTGACATTCTCATGTTGCAGGACGAAATCGCCACAACCCACCCCGGCACCGGGTCGACCTACACAAATCCCGCGCTACTTCCCCAAGGCGGCTCCTGGGGATCGTGGATCTCCGGCTACGGCAGCACCGACTACTTCCAGTTCACCGCGCAGGCCAACCGCACTGCCTCCGTCGCCGTCGTCTCGCTTAACGAAGCCGGACAGCCCACCGAAAACAAACTCATGCCCGTCATCGGAATCTGGGAATTGAGCGACCAAAGCGGCGATCCCGCCCCCGCGTCGACGCCCTCGGCCTTCAACTCAATCTACTTCGCCACCACGCGCCTCGATGCGCAGTTCACCGTGACCGAGGCCTTCCGCATAGGCGTCGCCGATTGGCGCGGCGACGGCCGCCCCGACTATTTCTACCAGGCCAACCTCCTTTACTCCGATTCCCTAACGCCCGCGCGCCTAAGCCTAGCCGGCGGCATCACCACTCTCAAAGGCATCGGATTCAGCCCCGCTCAGCAAGTCACCGTCGCCGGCAACAACGCCACCACGCTCTCTGCCTCCGCCAGCCAGATTCAAACCTCCCTACCGGCCGCCCCGCTCGATGGAGCAGCCACAATCCAGGTAACCGACCCCGCCAACGGCGCGTTTTCCCAAATGATCGGCGCACTCACCTACGGAGCCGCCGCCACCGACCTCTTGCTTCTTCTGCAAGGCGCCGAGCCCGCAACACCCGTGGGCTCCGCCGCCGCCAGCCCTATCCGAGTCCGCGCCGTAGCCGCCGATGGAGTCACCCCAGTTAACGGCGCAACCATCGCCTGGAGCGCCACCAACGGCCTGCAATTCTCCGCCTGCAGCGGCACCACCTCGTGCTCCGTGCTGACCGACGCAGCCGGAGAATCTTCCACCTCCGTAACTCCGACCGCGACCGGACAGAGCACCATCACCATCGCTCTCGCCCCCGCCGCCTATTCACCGCCGCAAACCCAACTCGCAACCGTAGTAGCCACTTCCACCACTCTCGACCTGGCCGCCATTGCGCCAACAAGATGGATCGCGCAAGGCGCATCCCTGGCCGTTCCCCTAACCGTCGAAGCCCTCAACCTGGGCGCGCCCATACCGAACATCACCATCAACTTCCTGATCACCCGCGGCACAGCGTCTCTCTCCGCCGCGAGCGCAACCACCAACGCCCAAGGATTCGCCGCCATCACCGCGACCTTCACGAACCTGACCACCAACATTCAGGTAAGCGCCTGCGTAGCTCCCAACAACAATCCCTGCCAGACCTTCACCTTGTTCGCGACGCCATCTTCTCTCTGGACCCTCGAAACCGTCAGCGGATCGTCGCAGGCCGTCCCCGCAAATCAGCCCTTTCAGCCGCTAGTCATGCGAGTGACCGACGGCTCCTCCGCCGACAATCCGGTCATGGGAGTCAACCTAACCTTCGCCACCACACTAGCCCGCCCCAGCCCCAACCCCGGCGGCCAATCCATCGTGCTAGGTGCATCGCAAGCGCAAGCAGTCACGGCGCAGGATGGTGCCGCCTCCATCCTCCCCTCCACCGGAAACGTCGTCGTGTGCGACCTCTTCATCGTAGTGAGCACGGGCAACGCATCATCACAATTTCAACTGGAGAGCCTCGCCCCAATTGTTCTGTCGCAACCACAAATCGTCGCCGACCCAGCGCGAGCCACTCCCATCGATCGTTCGTTCGCCGTGCAAACACTCGCGCCGCAACCGTTGCCGGCCATGCTCAATGAAGTTCCCGAAAGTATTCCGCTGGATGTTCCCGCCGCGAATCAAGCAGATTGCTCCCAGCCCCGGCAAGGCGGATCCGCCGTCGCGACAACCTTCGCTGGAAACGGAACTCCGTGTGACTCTCCCTCGGAGTCGAAAGCGGACACGTCACCCGATGAACCGCCCGCCCCATCGGCCGACCCTCCATCGCAGAAGCATCCGCCCTCGGAAAAACGCAGCCCAACTGCTGGAACCACGCCCCCTCCTTCAGAAGTTCCGTCGGCCAATCTTCCCAGCGCATCCGATCCCCCAGTCATCGTCGCCCCATCGGCCTGGATCATGGAAGACAAACGAAGCTGTCGCTTCGCCCAAACCGGAGCACAACTATTCCTCAGCTACAATTAAAAAGAGTGATTCCGCTCGTGGGTGGCGCCGCAGTTTACCGGCGCGACAAAGGCCTAATCTCCAACTTGTCATCCTGAGCGTAGCCGAGCC
This sequence comes from uncultured Acidobacteriaceae bacterium, assembly GCA_963822025.1. Lineage (GTDB taxonomy): Bacteria > Acidobacteriota > Terriglobia > Terriglobales > Acidobacteriaceae > Acidiflorens. The sequence continues at coordinate 1,871,024 of CAWGFW010000008.1, forward strand.
ATGCGCGAAGCGGATGGCTTTGCGAAGTCGAAGGACCCCTACCTTCCCTCGCTCTCCAGGTCGCCTGGATGAATCCGTGCACTCGGTCTTCGGGTGGCGCAGCGGCTTGCGGCGCATTCATTTCTCGATTCCAACGAACTCTGTCAAGCCCCCATTTCAACAGTTTTGCCGCTAAGTCGATGTATCCGGAGGGACAATAAAGTTCAATAACTTGTCGGGCCAGGCCATCCAATTTGATATAATTGACTTATAAATAAAAAAGGGTGCGGATCACCCCCCGCACCCTTTTTTATTCTCGCTTCAGCTGGCTCTGAAACCCCTAAACCTGCGACTGAGCCACTGAGCGACTAAGTCCTTATTCCGCAATATTTTGCATATAAGTCATTTAAATCCAAAGATCTAGGAGGAATTTCGCGCTATAGCCATGATTCTAAAGATCGAGTATAAAAAAAAATTTCGGGCCAACTCGAAGGCGAACGAATAAAGCAAGCGCAGCGAATGACGAAAAGCGAACGACGAACGACCATTAACGAACGACCACTAACTAACGACCGCTCCCAGTCCACTGATCCACCCAGTCATTCACCGTCTTATACCAAAGCTGAGAATTCTGTGGCTTCAGTACCCAATGCCCTTCATCCGGAAAGTAAAGCATCTTCGAAGGCACGCCCATCACCTGCAAAGTATCAAAAAGCTGAAGCCCTTCGCTCACATCCAGCCGGTAATCAAGCTGCCCATGAATCACCAGCGTAGGCGTCTTAAAATTCTTAGCCGAATTCCGCGGAGACCACTTCTCATACATCTCCGGATTCGTATAAGGAGTCCCCTTGAACTCCCAATTATTAAACCAAAGCTCCTCAGTCGTCCCCCAGGCCGAGACCGTATTAAACATGCCATCATGCGACACGATGCACTTAAATCGGTCCGTATGCCCAAGCACCCAGTTCGCCATGTATCCGCCATAACTGGCGCCCAGCGCGCACTCCCGCTCCTTGTCAATAAACGGATAAGTCTTCTCCGCGTAATCCAGCCCCTTCATCAAATCTTCAAACGGAGCCCCGCCCCAATCCCCATTGATCGCATCAATAAACTTCTGCCCATACCCAGTCGACCCATGAAAATTAATCATGATGACCACATACCCATTAGCCGCAAACAGTTCCGGATTCCACCGGTAAGACCAGTCGTCTCCCCAAGCCCCCTGCGGCCCGCCATGAATAAGAAACTTAACCGGATATTTCTTAGAAGCATCAAAGTTAGGCGGCTTGACGAGGAGTCCTTCGACTTTGTCCTTGTGCGCACCAGAGAACCAGAAGGATTCGAGCGGCGACATAGCCACCTGGGAAAGCGCCCTTTCGTTGAGGCGGGTCAGCGGTTCGGCGTTTGATAACTGACAATCCGGGGCTTCATATGGGGCGATTGGAAACTTACCTTCCTTATAGTCAACCGTGCAGGGCGGCATTCCCGAAGATGCTCGATATATTTCCGTCGGCATCGAGAGCGACATCCTCGTAAATACTAGTGTGTGCCCATCGCCGAGTACCGCTAAATCATCGTTGAAACCGCCAATAACCTGCCGAGGCCATCTCCTGCCATTAACGTAGACTTGGGTTTCATAGATGAACGAATTGTCCCCGTTCTCAGCCGAGAAGTAGATGTGGTTCGAATCGGGCCCCCATGCGATGGTTCCAACCCAACGATCAAAATCTTCCGTCAGATTTTTCTTCTCCCCCGTCTTCCGGTCGTACAGCATCAGCCGAAACCGGTCGCTCTCATATCCCGGACGCTGCTGCGCCCGATACGCGATGTACTTGCCATCGGGAGAATAAAGCGGAGTCGAATCGCTGGCAGGATTGTCGGCAGTAATGTTCTTCGTCTTGGCCAGCACGTCGGCAGGCGTAGCGTACGACGAAAGATTGACCGGGACGATCCATAGATCGTTGTTGGTGGAGGTAGCTTCGACCTTGTCGTGGTTCGAGGTGTAGCAAATCTCCCGCGCGTCAGGCGAAAAGGCGTAATTATCCTGTCCGCCGAGCGAGAACACCGGCGAATCGTAATCGCCGGGCGTCAGGTCGCGCGGAGGGCCCCCAACGACTCCTGAAATGATTTCAATTCGGCCAGTTGTCGGCAGCAGCGGAGGAGCAGGTGTAACAAATAGATGGCTCCTCTTGCCTTCCTTGTACGAATTCCAATGTCGGTAGAGCAGGTGAGTGAATATTTGTGCCCTTACCTTGGATTGTTCAGCCTCTTTCAGTTTTCTTGCATTGCAATCAGCCTCTTCCTGAGCGGGCCCATCACACTCGGGATAAACATCCGAAGTAAAAAGAATATTCTTCCCATCCGGAGACCAAAGCTCCCCGCCAGCCTCAGTAGCAATCGAAGTCAGCTTATGCACGCCACTAACCGCGCCCGCCGCACCATCAAACTCCGCAATCCAAACCTGCGACCCACCCTCCTTATTAGAAATAAAAGCAAACCGCTTCCCATCCGGAGCCCACCGCGGACGATCCCCATCCTGATCCGCAATAAGCACGCGCTCCGCCCCGCCCGAAGTTGTCATCCCGACCGGAGCGGAATGATTCGCCGAAGGCGAAGCATCCCCCGCAGTGGAGGGACCTTGCGTCTTCCCGTCACCGCCGAGCGGCACGATCCAAATATGCGAAGTCTTCTTATTAGCCGCCAGATCCACATCAACCGCGGCAAACAGCACCCACTTCCCATCCGGAGAAGGCACCGGCTCCCCCACCCGCTTCAGCTTCATCATGTCTTCAAAAGTGAAAGGATGCTTAGCCTGAGAAAATGCGGAAAGTGAGAAAAAAGAAAGAAGAGAAAAGAAAAGAAGAAAGAAAACAACAGCAAAGCGGCGCATGCGTCCCTCCGGCAAACAAAAGAGTGTAGCACTCGGCAAGAATCACGTAGGGGCAGAGGCCCCCGTCTGCCCAGCGGAGCGAAGCTCCGCAGATCTCTGCCTAGCTGCCGAGTTCTTCCAGCATCGCCGTCATCTCCGACTGCGCATGATTATTCCCTGTGCGCCGTGCCGACGAGATCCCATCCACCAGCCAGCGCTTCGCCTCATCAACCCGGCTGGCGGCAGCCAGCGCCTGCGCTGCCATAAAATACGCGGGCGTGTAATCCGGATTCTTCTCAATCAGCGTCTTAAATTCGGCCAGCGCCTGCTCAATCTGCCCAGCCTTCGAATACTCCATAGCCAGCCCATAGCGCGCAAACGAATCCGCAGGATTCGCCGCCACAATCTCCATCAACATAGCAATACGATCCATAAATCAGGTCTCAGGTCTTAGCGAAAAGCGAAAAGCGAACAGCGAAAAGCAAAAGGCGAGTCGCCCTACGATTCTACATTCACATCACAGCATTCCTATCCCGTCCGCGCTACAATGACTGTTCTCCGAGAGACTCATTTGGCTTGCCCATTTTTTGTGCCGCGAGAAATTCTAAACGACCGCTCCTGGCCCCATCCGTCGCGTCTCCCCCTGGGAGCAGGATGGACCGGCAACTGCGCCGCATCTGGTCACGAACTTCCCGCATCCAACGTCCACATCCAGGAATTCTGCAACCTAGGCTACGCAGCCGCTTGCCCGCATCTCCCGCAACACCGCGACTGGGATGCAATTCGTTTCTCGGTCGCGCACTCCAGTCAGCAGCAAGTCGCGATTTCCTTCGTCTGTGAACTCGCTCATGCTCCCATGGAACACGGCAAACTGATTTTCGACTTAGTTAATGAAGTCTGGATTATTCAACACCCCGATCCTCGCGTGCTCCGCCTCGCGACCAGCTATCTTCAATCCTACCGAGCGCGCGCGACTGCTATCTCGCCGCCGATCGCTGTTGTGCACCCTATGAACAACACTCTATGAACAACGACGACAAAGCGTTGCGCCCGCGGCCCGTACGCGAATCGATCTCGGAGATGGTCGAGATCGTTCTGCCCAATGACGCCAATCCGCTGAACGCCCTCCTCGGCGGGCGTCTCATGCACTGGATCGATCTCGCCGGCGCCATGGCCGCTCACCGCCACTCCCGCGCCTACGTAGTTACCGCTTCGGTCGATCACATGGATTTTCTCGTCCCCGTTCGCGTCGGCGATTTCGTAATCCTGCGTTCGTCGGTCAATCGCGTCTTTCACACCTCGATGGAGGTCGGCGTAAAAGTCTGGGTAGAGAATTATCACACCGAACAAAGCCGTCATGTCAGCTCCGCCTATCTGACCTTCGTCGCCGTTGACGCCGTCGGGAATCGCGTCCCGGTGCCGCAAGTCATCCCTGAGACCGAAGACGAAAAGCGCCGCTACGAAGGCGCCGCCCGCCGCCGCGAGATGCGCCGCGCGGAGTCAGCGCGCAAGAAAAAGGTTCCCAGTGAGACGACGCCGTAGTTAAGGTGCTCAGCTTCTTAGCTGCGGCCGCTAAGTAACAACTGATAACTGATAGCCGACAGACTGAACCCGACTTATGGATAGCGCACTATTAATTCACCGCTTGCATTTTGCTTTCACCGCAACCTTCCACTATCTTTTTCCCCAACTGACCATGGGTCTCGCCCTGCTGATCGTGGTGCTCAAGACTATCGCGTTGCGGCGCAACGATCCCGTCTACCACGAGTCGGCGCGCTTCTGGGCAAAGATTTTCGGCATCAACTTCGTCTTAGGCGTCGTCACCGGCATTCCTATGGAATTCCAGTTCGGCACCAACTGGTCCCACTTCTCGCGCTTCGCCGGCGGCGTCATTGGCCAGACCCTCGCCATGGAAGGCATGTTTGCGTTCTTCCTTGAATCGTCGCTGCTAGGTTTATTTCTCTTCGGAGAAAAGAAGCTAAGCCCGCGCGCCCACTGGTGGTCCGCCGTTGGTGTCTTCGTGGGCTCGTGGTTATCCGGTTACTTCATCATCGCTACCGACGCCTTCATGCAATATCCCGTTGGTTATTACAAGGCTTCCGATGGCAGCTTGCAACTGGCCAGCTTCTGGACCTTCGTCCTTAATCCCTGGGCAGGGTGGCAATACGCCCACAACATGAGTGGGGCCGCCATCACCGGCGCCTTCATCATGACATCAGTCGGCGCCTTCTACTTACTCTCGAATAAGTGGACCGCGCACGCTCGCATCTTTGTTAAGACCGGCGTCATCGCCGGCTGCATCTTCAGCGTGCTCCAGATTTTCCCCACCGGCGACCGCCAAGGCAAAATGGTGACCGAGCTGCAACCCGTGACCCTGGCTGCAATGGAAGGATTGTTTCACGGCCAGACACAAGCCCCATTAGTCATTCTAGGCCAGCCGAATGACCAGCAAGGTAAGATCGATAACCCCCTCCAGGTCCCCGGAATGTTAAGTATGTTGACTTATAGGCGATGGAGCGCCCACGTTCGCGGATTGGATGCTTTCCCTAAGCAAGACTGGCCCGGCAATATTCCCTTGCTCTATTACAGCTATCACATCATGGTTGGCCTCGGAACTTTCTTCATCACGATCATGGGCGTTTCACTCCTGTTGCTATGGAGCGGCAAACTTTATCATGCGCGATGGATGCTCTGGATCCTGATGCTGGCAGCACCCTTCCCCTACATCGCCAACACCGCCGGTTGGCTGACCGCCGAACTCGGCCGCCAACCGTGGCTGGTCTATGGGCTGATGCGCACCCAAGACGGCTACTCCACTCTCGTCTCCGCCGGTAACGGCATGTTTACGCTCTTAGGCTTCATGGGAATGTACATGGTGCTTGGAATTCTCGGTCTCTTCTTACTCTGGCGAGAAATTGACCACGGCCCAGTAGCCGCATCCTTATCCAATCTTCAGTTGCCGACCGATGCAACAAGAGAGGCGAGCTAACATGTCGACTCTATGGTTCTGGATTGTCGCCGCTATGGTCGCGACTTATGTCGTGCTTGACGGATTCGATATCGGCGCCGGCGCGATCTATCTAATTGCGGCCAAGACAAACGACGAGCGCCGCCGCGTTCTGCGCGCCATCGGCCCCGTCTGGGATGGCAACGAAGTCTGGTTGCTCGCCGCCGGTGGTACCCTCTACTTCGCCTTTCCCAAGCTTTATGCGGCGAGCTTCAGCGGATTCTATCTGCCGCTCATGATGGTTCTTTGGCTGCTCATGCTGCGTGCCATCGGCATCGAGTTCCGCGCTCACATCGAACATTCTATCTGGCAGGATTTCTTCGATGTGGTCTTCAGCGTCTCCAGTATCCTGCTCGCTGTATTTTTCGGCGCGGCCTTAGGGAACGTCGTTCGTGGAGTCCCGCTCGACGCCACCGGCTATTTCTTCGAGCCGCTATGGACCAACTTCAAACTTAACGCGGACGTTGGCATTCTCGATTGGTACAGCGTACTTATAGGAGTAATGGCCCTGGTTACTCTGACTGCGCACGGTTCTTACTACATAGCTCTCAAGACCGACGATGACCTCGGCCGCCGCGCCCGCGGCTTCGCTTTGTTGTGCTGGCCTGTGCAATTTTTTCTGACCTTCACCGCCCTGGTTGCGACTTACTTCATCCGCCCCACGATCATGGCGAACTACCGAAATCACCCAATCGGGATACTGATTCCAATCATCGTCGTTGCCTGCCTGGCCGTTATGTTGTGGGCCAATCCCAAAGGAAAAGAAAAACTCGCATTCATTGCCTCCTGCTTGTATATCGCCTTCATGCTGGTCGGCGCTGCATTTGCTCTCTATCCCGTAGTGCTGTCTGCGCGCGAGCACCAATACGATCTCACCATCTACAACAGCGCCGCTGGCAGCCACGGATTGCGCGTCGGGTTAGTCTGGTGGACGTTAGGCGCCATCCTTGCCGTCGCCTACTTCGTTTTCGTCTACTGGAAATTCCGCGGCAAGGTGCCGTTGGGAGAAGGACACTACTGAGCATTGAGCACTCCGCGCTCTGCATTCAGCATTCGGGAAAACCACGAACCTGTTGAGCGCGGACTGGTGATCGCTGAATGCTGTCTTCCCTCGTATAATCAAATTATGAGCGCTCATTCCCATCATCCCGGCCAGCAGCAGCCCACTCCGCAACCTCTACCCGGCGTCAACGCCATCATCGCCGTCGGTTCTGGCAAGGGTGGAGTCGGCAAAACCACGCTCTCCGTCAATCTGGCAATTGCCCTTAGCAAAATGGGCCTCAAGGTCGGATTGCTCGACGGCAACGTCTACGGTCCAAACGTCCCGCTTATGCTCGGCACCAATGAGCAGCCGAAGGTGATGAGCGAGAATCAAATCGCTCCCATCAATTCCCATGGCCTCAAAGTGATTTCGGTCGGCTTCCTCAATCCCGGCGACAAGCCGCTCATCTGGCGCGGCCCCATGCTCCATTCGATCATGAAGCAATTTCTGGGCTCGGTGCAGTGGGGGCTACTCGACTACCTCGTCATCGACCTTCCTCCCGGAACCGGCGACGTTGCGCTTTCGCTGATCCAAACCGTCCCGTTGACCGGTGCCATCGTAGTCTCGACGCCTTCCGACGTTGCATTGCAGGACGCACGCAAAGCCATCGAGATGTTCCGCCAGATGAAAGTGGATATCGTCGGCATGGTCGAAAACATGAGTTACTTCGTGTGCCCGCATTGCCAGCACGAGATCGATATCTTCTCGCGCGGTGGCGCCGAAAAAACGGCAAAACAATTTGGCATCGCTTACCTTGGAGCCGTGGAACTCGACCCGGAGATTCGCAAGGGTGGTGATGGCGGCTCTCCCGCCGTACTTAAAGGCGAAGACTCGCCCCACGCCAAATCGCTCTTCGCCTTCGCTCGCAACGTGGTGACGCGAGTAGACGAGCTCAAAGCGGCCAGCACGGAGAGCGTGATTCAGATTCAGTAGATTTGAGGAATCCAGATCTGAAGTTCCGCGTGCCCCCCGTGTCCTCATGTGGTAAAGATTCTCGTGAGCGGGCGGGACGAATCTGCGGAACAAAAGCTAACGGCGAAATCGCGCCAGCCGATATAACGGTTCCGCACCCCCGTCGGCAAGCACCAGTTCGGCCACCATCTCTCCCACCGCGGGCCCATGCTTAAAGCCGTGCCCCGATCCGCCGCCTACGATCCACACATTCGCATTGCGCGGATGCCGATCGACAATGAAATTGTGGTCAACCGTATTTTCGTACTGGCAAACTCGCGTCTCGATCACCGGAGCACCTTTCATTCCCGGAAAACGATAGCCGAGATAGCGCCGTGCCGCCGCCAGCCCCTCTTCGCTTACCACCCGCTCGCCTGAAGTCGGGTCGAACTTCGCCCCGCGCGTGTCATCGGCAAGCTTGAACCCCCGCCCCTGATTTCCCGGAATACCATACATAAAACGGTGGCCGTGATCGGCCCACACCGGCAAGTTCTCCTCGTCATACCGTCGATCTCCCGCCGGCGTGCCAAAGAAAAAAACTTCCTGCCGCGTCGACACGAAATACGGACCAACCGTCCGCGGAAACATCTTCCCCAGCCAAGGTCCGCAAGCAAAGACATAGCGATCAGCGATAATGCGGTTAGTGGCGATGCTCGAAGATTCAGAAGTCGCCGCACGATGGTGACCGGACGCGTCCGCGAGCAGCAACTCTTTCCAATCGCCCGCATCCAGATCCTGGGCTATGACCGTCGCCAGCCGATACTCTCCACCCTCAGCCACAAACCGATCGACCACCGCCTGCGTCGACGCGCGAGCGAGCAGGTATCCGTTCTGCGGCTCGTAAATTCCCCACTCAACATTTTCACAACTGATCTGCGGCCAGCGGCGCGCCAGTTCTTTGACGCCAAGTTCCTCGAAAGAAATTCCCGCGTCTTTCAACAAAGGCAACGACCCGCGCTCAAATGCCCCGTCGCCCTCAACCATCCACAACACTCCGATAGGAAAAAAGAATTGCCGCTTCCACTCGTCTTCTTGCCGCTTCCAGAGGTCAAGAGCGCGAGTCGCGAGCTTCGTATAAGGCTGATTCGGCCCGTAAGCCCCCCGCATGATCCGAGTCTCCCCGCTCGAAGATGCCCGCGAATTTCCCGGCCCCCAGGCGTCGATCAACGTGACTCTCGCCCCGCCGCGAAGCAGATAAAGCGCAGCCCATCCGCCAAACGCGCCCGCGCCGACAACAGCAATGTGAGGCTTAACGCTCATGCACGCGCAGTATATATCGCGGAGGCTTTGTGCTCGCTAGGCAGATGATCCCGAGCAATGGTGAGAACAACAAATATCGTTGATACGGACAGGCCTACCGCACAAGCCATTCGGTGACTTTATGAGTGAGCGCCAGCACCGGGCGGTGGGCAACGCTTACGAACAAAGAACCGGCAATCGCAAATGGAATTACGAACCAAGTGCGAATGTGCACGCGCCGCGCTTTGCTCGCTTCATCCCATACAAGAAGACGCTCGACACGCTGGCTGATGGAACCGCCCACGAAGCCTGTGCTGCAGACCGGAGCAGCTTTGACCGGAACCAGGCGAGAAAGCTTGACCAAGGCCGCGGCCAGGTCAAGGGCATCACGCTGATTCGAGACGGCCGCGTCATCGGCGGCGAGTTCCGCCGCTTGTGACCATGCGCCCTCCAACCTGGCCATCCCGGGAAAGGGGCAAAAAGCCATGATCAGCCGCTTCAGGTTATCGCGAGATTTCATGTGCTCAAGCTCATGTTGCAGCGCCATGCGGAGTTCGTCAGGAGTTAGCAGGTCAACCGTAGATTCTGAAACTAATACTCTCGGACGGCGGACCCCCACCAGAATGAGCGGCGGACTCTCCCGTCGAGACTGAAAAGTGGCCGCAAAATTGGCATTGGCCTGCAATGGGCACGCGCCTTCCAGCCAGCGCGTTACTACCCGCGTTGTCCTGGTTTGGGCTGCGATTGCGCGGAAGAAGCCATCGGCGATCAATAGAAGAGCGCACACGCCGAGCGCGAGCGGTATCGCGCCCATGCCCTCGGTGATCGGCAGCGGTTGCAGCAACTCAAACGACGGCACTACCAAAGCGAATGTAATGATTACCGAGGCTACGAGCGGAATGACCCGCAACCCGAACAGTATCGTGGCCACGCTCTGTTGCGCCACATCCGAAGGCTTCAGGGTGGGCCATACTGTCGCTACCAACACCGACAGGAGGCAGTAAAGCAGCACGAAACAATCGAGCGAAACCGCGATTCCATGCAGCGCAAACATCAGAGTCGCTCCCAGGTTTCTTCCTGGTTCCTCAGTTTCCTGCGTGTGTGTTCGACCAGGAGTTGAAACTCTTTAGTGACCATCGGCCCGGCGCACCTGCCTTGATGAAAGCTTTTCCAAGTTTCCGTTTAAGGTTGGTTTTAAAAACGGCACTGATCATACACCCTTCCTGCTGTTCGCCAACAGTAGAAAACAATTTGTCATTCCGTTCCGAATCCACTCTGCCGCTATTGGCTTCCCGCAATGCGGCTCGGATTTTGATAATGATTGATATTGATAATGATGATGACAGTTCAGCCTGGGCATATTCCCCAACTTACTTTGGACTATTACGGCGTTTTTCATCCACCAGACGCCCTAGCTCATCAAGCAACTCGGCGTCGTGTTTGCTGATTTCTTCCACCATCCGTGAAAGCAAAAGTGGTCCCGCCACGTCCAGGCCCAAAAGCTGACGGATGGCATTACTTGCGACATCTCGCTCTACTTCCGCCATCGTGTACCGAGCCACGTATCGGAAGGTCACCACCTTCGTTCCTTCGACGGCGATCCGGTCTACCAGTCCCTTCTTCCGCAGGCGATTCAGCGTTGTCACAATAGTGATATAGGCTCGCCCGATATCCGCGCGATCTTGGAGTTCGCGTATCGTGATACCATCCGGCTGCTGCCATATTGCGGACAGAAGCCTCTGCTCAAGTGGACCAAGCCGGATTTTACGAGACGCTAGAAGTAGTCGAAATATTTCGTTCATCGTAACCACGCTCGAACATCCAGTGAGTGTACGATGAATTTTAGTGAAGTTATAGTCGAAATCGTTCCAAGTAATCGCGGAGACCCGCAGTCGGTACCGCTAGGAATGCGCCCCGGCGAGCGGGGCGCCGGTCTAAACAGCGGAAGCTGCTATAGCCCTACTTCTTCCCGAAGAATAACTATCGCTTCTCTTCCTTGACACCCCAGCCTACGCTCCCTAGAATTCCAATAGCAGCGGTGAATCCTAATCTAAGCCACTGCATCTAAAGTATTTACGGAGCGTGTCTGCTCCCAGATTTGGGTCGCTATGCCTGCAGGGCCAACCGGTGGACGGGAACGCGAAATCCTGACCGCCATCGTCGAAACATTTATAGCCAGCGGAGAGCCAGTCGGCTCGCGCACACTTGCGCGCGCTAGCCGCGAAGGCCTGAGTGCGGCCACCATCCGCAACGTGATGGCCGATCTCGCCGACGCTGGATTTCTCGAGCAGCCACACGCTTCCGCCGGCCGCGTGCCCACCGCAGAGGCCTATCGTTATTATGTCGAACAGCTGAGTGGCGAGGCGCATCTTTCACACGAGAATCAGAGCATTATTCAGGACACATTAACCGGTGTCACCGACGTGCAGGAGTTCATGGAGCGCACCTCGCACGTCCTATCGTTGATCTCGCACAGCGTCGGCGTCACCGTGGCCACCACCGGACCCCGCAATGCGCTGGATCACGTTTACTTCTCTCGGCTGAGCGACCAGAAAGTCTTGGCGGTCGTGGTCACGCGTTCGGGAGTGGTGCGCGACCGCGTGCTGCGCCTCGATATTCCGCAGTCAGACCTCGATCTGGCCGCGCACTACATCAACGAAAACTTTCGCGGATGGACGATGGGCGACATGCGCGCCGAACTCGCCCGTCGTCTCGAACAGGAGCGCAGCGAATATGACCGTCTGATGAAGTCGATTCAACAGCTCTATCAGCAAGGCGCACTCGCGTCGAGCGATGACACGCAGGCCGTATTCGTCGAAGGCGCAGCAAACCTCGTGGGCAGACACGTGACCGGCGAAGAAGGCCGTCAACGCCTGCAAGACATGCTGCGGACGCTCGAGGAGAAAGAAAAAGTTGTGAAGTTGCTGGGCGCCTATCTCGACACCCGGCAGGAAGCGGTCCGTGTCGTGATCGGTCTCGACGAGGCGCTCCCGTCCATGCAAAATTTCGTCCTCATTGGCGCTCCGGCCCGCGTCGGCGGTGAAGTCATGGGCTCGCTCGCCGTAATCGGCCCGACCCGCTTGGATTATCAGCACACGATGTCGGCTGTCTCCTACATCGCGCGCCTGTTCGACAAACTTTTGAATGAATCGGAGTAACGCATTCGTATGGCTAAAGGAAACGGAAAGACCAACACAGATTTCGATTTGGATCGCGAGCTCCCGCCCGCCGAGGCTGGAGAAGGGCCAGCGCCCAATGTGATCCCTATCAACGCTAGCGACGCTGGCGCGGCATCGGAAACCGAAAAGCTCAAAGTCGAGCGCGACGCGCTGCTCGACCGCTTGGCGCGCCTTCAGGCCGAGTTCGATAATGCGCGCAAGCGCGCCGTGCGCGAGCAGCAGGACTTCCGCGAATACGCCGCCGCCGATGTCATCAAAAATTTTCTGCCTGTCCTCGACAGTTTTGAGCGCGCCCTGAAAGTCGCCGGCGACGCCAACTCCAATTCTAACGACTTTCGCAACGGCATCGATCTCATCTATCGCCAGTTGCAGGATGCTATACAAAAAACCGGAGTGCAGCCGATTGTGGCAGTGGGTCAGCCCTTCGATCCGCGAATCCACGAAGCCGTCGAAATGGTCGACACGACCGACGTGCCCGATCATCAGGTCGTCGAAGAACTGCAACGCGGCTACAAATATAAAGATCGCCTGCTGCGTCCCGCCATGGTGCGGGTAGCGCGCAATACGGGCGCCTGATCCCGAATGATTTGCTCGAAATGGTTGGCTCGCGATCCAGATCCAATTAATTTGATTTGACCAACGAAAACACTGGGGGAGTTTCTGGCAGCTAATACAAAACGCGATTTTTACGAGGTACTCGGCGTCGCCCGCGCGGCCACCGATGTTGAGATCAAGAGCGCGTATCGCAAGCTCGCGATGACGTACCATCCCGACCGCAATCCGAATAATCCCGATGCCGAAGAAAAATTCAAGGAGATCACGGAAGCCTATGCCATCCTCGCCGATAGCGAAAAGCGCAGCTTGTATGACCGCTTCGGCCACGCCGGCATCGGCGGCAGCTCCGGAGGCGCGGCCGGGTTCGATCCCGCCATCTTCCAGGATTTCGGCGACATCTTTGGCGACATTTTTGGCTTTGGCGATATGTTCGGCCAGGGCGGTGGCCGTCGCCGCAGCCGCGCTCAGCGCGGCGCTGATCTCCGCGAAGATCTCCATCTCGAATTCGACGAAGCCGTCTTCGGCACTGAAAAGCAAGTCAACGTTCGCCGTCACGAAACCTGCGACGTCTGCCGAGGAACCGGCGCGGCGCCCGGCAAAGCCGCCGTCAACTGCAAGACCTGTGCCGGACGAGGCCAAGTCCGCTATCAGCAGGGCTTCTTCAGCATCGCTCGTACTTGCCCTACCTGCCAGGGCGCGGGCAGCGTCATCACCGATCCCTGCGAGAAGTGTAGAGGTGAAGGCCGATTGTTGCGCGAACGCGCCGTAGAAACCAAAGTTCCCGCTGGTGTCGAAGACGGCACGCGCATTCGTTTCACTGGTCTAGGCGAAGCCGGCGCATTCGGCGGACCAGCTGGCGATTTATACGTTGTCTTGCACGTGAAGGAGCACGCCTTCTTTGAACGTGAAGGCAACGACATTCACTGCGTCGTTCCAATCTCGTTCCCGCAAGCCGCCATGGGCACTGAAATCATCGTTCCAACGCTAGACGGAGAACACAAGCTGAAAATTCCCGAAGGCACGCAATCGGGAACTTCATTTCGCATCCGCAACCAGGGCGTGCCCATGCTCAATAGCCACGGCAAAGGCGACCTCTACGTAGAAGTGCGAATCCAAACGCCTGGAAAGCTAAACAAACGTCAGCGCGAGCTATTAGCCGAACTAAGTGAGCTCTCGCCCATAGAAAACAAACCACAGCACCGCTCGTTATTAGGCCGAGTGAAAGATATGTTTGTCTAAAGTTAGGTCGAGTGAAAGACATATTTGTCTAAAAGAGTTCTGACAAGCCAGAGTGTTAGCCAATTTTTCAGGTGCAAGCTTCTCCTGTACGTGCCACCTAAAACCTGTCAGCTGATTTATGATGCGCCGCCGCTGGATCGCCGACGAAATAACCGGAGACACCGCCGCCCTCGTAGGCGACCATGCGGCTCATCTCGCGCGCGTCCTCCGCGCCCAAGTCGGCCAGGAGTTCGACATCGCCGCCGGAGATGAAGTTCGCCGCGGCACCATCACGACGGTCTCCTACGACCGAGTCGAATTCGCGCTTGATGCCAAGCCATACCGCAAGCAACGCTTAAATCCCGCCGCTCCCAAAATCACCCTCGCCCTGGCCATTTTCAAGTTCGACCGCATGGAGTGGGCCATCGAAAAATGTACCGAGATCGGCGTTGCTCGCATCATCCCCGTAATCGCCCGCCGCACCGACGCTCACCTCGCCGCCGCTGCGGCGAAGCGCCACGACCGTTGGCAACGCCTCGTTCGCCAAGCCTCAGAACAATCTCGCCGTGAGACTCCGCCTGAGATCGCAGCCGCAGTCAAATTAAAAGATCTCGCCGAAGAAGCCGTTTTGCTCGCAGAAAACTCGACGCGCATTGTGCTAGACGAATCTCTAGCGCAGTCCACAGACGAAACGCGCCTGACAGAAGTCTTGCAATCAAGTTCGCCAGCAGCCGAAATCGCCCTCGCCATCGGCCCCGAAGGTGGATGGACCGACTCGGAACTGACCTGGTTCCAAGGCGAGGGATGGACCGCAGCTTCGCTAGGCAACACCATCCTCCGAGCCGAAACCGCCGCCATCGTCGCCACTGCCCTTGCGATTGACGCGCTGCGATAGAGGCATCTTAGGTTCAAACAATTACAAATATTTTGTCATCCTGAGCGGAGCCACGTCATCCGCGAAGCGGATGGTGCGGTGGAATCGAGGGACCCCTACCCTTAACGAGAAACTGGAAACCGCAACAACCCGGCCACCCTTCCACAATCACCTCTGATATTCTCGCGCTAGAGACTTTCTTGTGGCCGTAACTGTCTTACCTGCGACGAAGGTCGCGTCCGCAAAGACTACGAAGATCGTTCCCGACGAGCGCCAGCGCCAGGCCATCGAACACGTTCACGGCCCCATGCTGGTCATCGCTGGCGCTGGCACGGGGAAGACGACCGTGCTGGTGCAGCGTGTGGCCAACCTTATCCGCGAAGGTCACGCCCGCCCTGACGAAATCGTCGCCCTCACCTACACCGACAATTCCGCCGCCGAGATGCTGGCCCGCGTTCGCGCCGAACTACATGGCTCCAATATCGACGGCCTACAGGCATGCACCTTTCACGCCTGGTGCAACGGATTACTGCAGCTTCGCGGCGTCGGTTTTAGCGCACTCGACGATAAAGATCTCTGGGTTTTCTTGCGCCGTCGTATCCGCGACCTGCGGCTCAAGCATTTTGTCCGCGCTGCCAATGTCGGGCAATTCCTCAACAGCCTGCTCGAATTCATGCGCCGGTGCCATGACGAACTAGTCGGCCCTGCCGACTACGCACGTTATGTCGAGCGCCTCGAACGCGGCGAGTTCCCGTTGCCTCGCGTCGCCAAATCAAAACACCAGGGAGATCTGCAGAAAGAAGAGATCATCGAGCGCTGCCAGGAAATTGCTCGCGTCTTCGACACCGTCGAGACCATGTTGCGCCAAAAGAACCTCGGCACCTTCGGCCACATGATCACCAACGCCTATCACTTGCTGAAGAACGATCCCGGGCTCCTCGAGGCCCAGCGCAGCCGCACGAAGTTCCTGCTGGTCGATGAATTCCAGGACGCGAACTTTGCCCAAGTCGAAATCCTTTCGCTGCTCGCCGGCCCCGAGGCCAACGTCTTTGCCGTGGGCGATCCCGACCAAGCCATCTACCAGTTTCGCGGCGCTTCCAGCGAAGCATTCGCGCTTTTCGCGAAAAAGTTTCCCGCAATGCAGCTCATCGCTCTGGATAAAAACCGCCGCTCCCTCTCACCCATTCTCCATTGCGCGTTTGGCATCGTGAATTGCAACCCGCAGGCATTTGCCAGAGGGTTCGCGCCCAGTGGAAATTCGATCTCTTACCAGCGCACGCCGCTCCAATCCCTTCGCGATGAGCAGGCGAAACAAAATGGCGAGACCGCGCCCGCAGCCCTGGTTGAACTTGTCACCTGGAGAGATAAAGAAGTCGAAGCCGCCGACCTCGCACGCCGGATTCAAAAGATGCGCAAGAACAAGAATAGCGATAGCAAGAACGAGCGCTGCCAGTGGAGCGACTTCGCCGTCCTCTATCGCCAGCACAGCAATCGCAATGAACTCGTCCACGAATTCACCGAACGCGGCATTCCGTTTTCCATCGAAGGACTCGACGTTCTCGATACTCCCGAAGTCCGCGACGTGATCGCCTGCCTCACCGCGGCCGTGTCCCCAAGCGACGCCACCAGCATGTTTCGCGTGGCAGCGCTTCCCCAGTTCAGCATCGATCCGGTCGAATTGCGTGCGGCGATGCGTGCTGGCCGTCGCGAACTCGATTTACGCAAGGCGCTGTCGCAACTAGCCGGCGGTCCAGCCGTGCTCGATAAGGTTGCAAAAATACACGGCGAAATAAAAAAAGACGGGGTGCGCGCCCACGACGCCGTCAAACTCGCAATTAGCCACTTCCATCTCGAACGCTCAGGCCTGGTCGATACACTCGTAACGTTCGTCGAAGCGTGGCAGAAGAAAGTCATCGCCGAAACCGGCAGCCCATCCGAATTCCTCGAGTATCTCGATTACTACGTGCAAGCCGGTGGCGGGATTGCGCTGGCGCGCAGCGAAGACGATGCCATCCAGCTTCTGACCGCCCATGCCGCCAAGGGGCTCGAGTTCCGCCACGTCGCCATCATCCGCGGCTCATCGACTTCGTTTCCCATCGCTTATAAGGAGCCGCTCATCGCTTTTCCGCCGGAACTGCGCCGCACCGATGCCAGTTCCTCCAAAGCCCGCGCGCCCGATGACAAAACGTTGCACGAAGAAGAAGAGCGCCGCCTTTTTTATGTCGCCATGACCCGCGCTCGCGACACGCTCGCGATTTATGCCAACCAGGGCCAGAGCAAGAAAGATCCGAAGCCGACGAAATTCCTGCGCGACTTCATGATTCATCCGGCGTACAAGAATTTCTGGTCAACCCGTTCCGCCGCCGCCGTGCAGGATACCTTGTTCGCCGAAGAAGAAGAAAAAATCGCTCTGCAGCAATCGACCGTCGCCGCCTGGCTGTTGATGGACCCCTCGGCAAATTTCGTCACCGGCCTGAGCGCGTCGGCGATCAACGTCTACGAAAAGTGTCCGCTGCGCTTCAAACTCGAGCGCGAGTGGAACCTGCCCCGCGAGGTGTCGGCGGCGTTGCACAATGGAGCGGCCATGCACGGTGTGTTGCGCACTTTTTACGATGCCCGTCGTCTCGGTCGAACCATCAGTGACGACGATTTGCTCGAACAATTCCGTTCAGAGCTGGCTGCCTCCGGCATCGCCGACCGCTATCAGTACGATCTTTATCTACATCAGGGCATGGATCAGTTGCGCCAGTTTTTTGAACACGCTCGCAACCAACCGCTCCCCGAGGTGCTCGAAACCGAGCTCAACTTTAATCTGCAGGTGGGAACAACGAAGCTCGCCGGGCGCGTCGATCGCATCGACAGCACTGGTCCCGACACCGTTGCTGTCGTTGACTACAAAACCGGCAAGCCGAAGACGCAAGACGACGCTGACGAGAGCCTCCAGCTTTCCCTCTACGCAATCGCCGCCAGAGAAACGTTGGGCAAGCGCGCCGACCGCTTGACCTTTCATAATCTCGAAGACAATTCTACCGTTACCACTGTGCGCACCGATGCAGAGTTGGAAGAAGCCAGGCTGCGCGTTCAGGAAGTTGCGGCCGCAATGGCGCGAGGAGAGTTCCCGCCCAATCCCAAGTATCACTGCACTTCTTGTCCCTATCGCAACCTCTGCCCCGCGACGGAGAAGGTCGTAAGAATCGCGGCTTCGCAGAAAAAGTCTCGCGTCAACTAGTGTGCGTGAGTCGCGAAATCACCAGACGCCGCAAAAAACTTAGGGGACGCTCATCGCGTCCCCCTTGGTTATTGCGGTTGCCTGTTACAGTTTCTAGTGTTTCTTTTTCTTTGCAGCTTTCTTTTTGGTTGCCATGGATCTATTCTCCCTTTTCCATTCTTCATGGAATTTCGCAACGATGTTTTGTTGCAACTAGTTGAATGTATAGAGTCAACGCAGAACGAAGTCAAGAGAAAAATGATCGAAACTAATACACGCAATGCTGTACCAAAGTCACCTGCACGACACACGCGCGAAAAAATTCAAGCTGCATCATTCGTCGCCGGTCGTTTGTCGTTGGTCGTTAGCAAAATCTCCGGGCGGCCAACAACAAACGCCCGCCGACGAGCGACTCATGACTTTCTTTCCTATCTCGCATCTATAATGAGAGGCAATTTACAGCGTGAATAATAAAGGAGCGCAATCATGTCCACTTCAAACAACGCAGTAATCATCGCAGCCTGCCGCACTCCCATAGGAAAATTTCAAGGAAGCCTGAGCGATATGACCGCTCCGCAAATCGGCGCCGTCGTCGTGCGCGAAGCCGTGAAGCGCGCCAACCTCCAGCCCGAACAAGTCGACGAGTGCATCATGGGCAACGTCATCTCCGCCGGCCTCGGTCAAAATCCCGCGCGCCAGGCCGCGCTCTTCGGAGGCCTCACTCCCGCAGTAGGTGCCATGACCATCAACAAAGTTTGCGGCTCCGGATTGAAGGCCGTAGCGTTAGCGGCGCAGGCGATCGAAACCGGCAACAGTGACATCGTCGTAGCCGGTGGCATGGAGTCGATGACCAACGCTCCCTACCTTCTGCCCAACGCGCGAAAAGGTTATCGCCTCGGCAACGGACAGCTAGTCGACTCCATGGTCCACGACGGCCTCTGGGATATTTACAACGACTATCACATGGGCCTCACCGGCGAGAACGTCGCCGAAAAATACGGCATCACCCGCGAAGAGCAGGATGAATTCGCCGTAAACTCCCATCGCAAAGCCATCTCCGCGCAAAAAGAATGCCGCTTCAAGGCGCAGATCGTTCCCGTAGAAATTCCCGCCAAGAAGAAAGGCCAGCCGCCCGTGATCTTCGACAAAGACGAAGGCCCGCGCGAAGACACCACCATCGAAGCCCTGCGCGCCCTCAAGCCCGCCTTCAAAAAAGATGGCACCGTCACCGCCGGCAACGCTCCCGGAGTCAACGACGGAGCCGCCGCCCTGGTCGTGACCAGCGCCGCGCGCGCCAAAGAGCTGGGCGCAAACGCCATGGTCCGCATCGTCGCCCAATCCACCAGCGGAGTCGAGCCGAAGTGGGTGATGATGGCTCCCGTAGGCGCCGTGCAAAAAATCTGGCAGAAGACCGGCTGGAAGAAAGACGAAGTCGACCTCTACGAACTGAACGAAGCCTTCTCCGTGCAGGCGCTAGGAGTGATCCGCGAACTCGGCCTAGACATCAACCGCGTCAACGTCAACGGAGGCGCCGTAGCTCTAGGCCATCCCATAGGCGCCAGCGGAGCCCGCGTCCTAGTAACCCTGATCTACGAAATGATCCGCCGCGACGTGCACCGAGGCATCGCCGCGCTCTGCCTGGGCGGAGGGAATGCGGTGGCGATGGCGGTGGAGCGGTAGGACGATCTAGAGACCTCGATACGGGGTGGCGATGCTTCGCCAGCAGTCGCCTTTCTTCCTGGTCACCGACGACTCGCTTGGAATCCTGAGCGTTGTTCTCCGAAAAGACTGACAGAAGTTACTAGTCAATGAAAAGTTTTCCTCGCAGCGAAGGAGACAGGACTCCTTTTTCGTTTTTATAAGGTGGGCTGGTTAGGAAGCTTGCCCCATTTCTTACTGGGCAAGCTTGCGGCGTCTCCATAATTTAGCTTGGGCGGAATGTCCGACCTGCAATCCGTTATCAGCGAGGTTCGTCATATGAAGCGTTCCATTGCGCCTTATGTCCAGCTCCTAGTTTTGCTGACTGCTCTCGATGTTCACGCGGCCGGTCCCAAGTTGTGCTCGACGGAGAAGGTGAATCACGAGGACTGCATTGTCGTCATCGACAGACTCTATCCCATAACGTTGCCAACCATCCAAATGAAGGAAGGCATGCAGGTCATTGTTCAAGTACAGGACCCCCTCTCCTTTGAAACTCTCACGCTCGATGAAGTCAGTGCAACGGCTGTAACCGCGCTCGACCAGGGAGCCGCCCTGGTGACCGCTGCCATACCCAACCTCAAGGGGTTTTTCTGGTCAAGTGTAACTTTGCCGGCTGCGGCTGCACCGCTATACGAAGCGAGGATTGAAAGTGAAGCCGAGAAAAGGCAACTCGATGTCGTGAACCATGAACTTGCCGTCTTGACGGATATGCTCAACGCCGTCCAAGCATCTGTTCCCAGTAACACCAGCAGCGACCACCTCTTCGACCACATCACCGCTGTCTACGCGCAAATCAATCAAGTATTGGCGCCGATCCCGAAGCCGGGGTCGAAAGCGAAGGAAGAATATATCCCGCCGCCCTCTGCGCCCAACACGCCAGACCCCTGGACAGAGTATCCCGAATGGCGCGATTGGATGTTATGCGAGTTTGTTGGCGGCTCCAACTGCAAGCCTGCTATTCCGTTCATGAATGTACTGGGCGATATCGGAACTCTTCAAGGACGGCTACCAGCCGCACCACCCGCTCCGGCTCCAGATAATCCCCTTTTCGATCAGAAGACGTTCGATACTCTGGTTAAACAAACTAAGGCCGATATTGAGAAGCTGACGGATAATGAAGACAAGAAAAAAGCAACGGCGGAACTCAAGAGCCTCCAGTCTCAAGAGAACAACCTGACGTCGGTCATCGCCGCGTTGGCCAACACGCTGACCAATGTGCAGAAAGATTTCCTGACCTATTACCAGAACATTTACCTGGCAAAAGACACTCTACCAACGCCGAAGCTTGACAAAAATGGTAACCCTCTTCCGATGCCCATTGGAGCTATCTATGATCCGAAGGCTACCCAACCCAAGAATTCGCCAGTCGCATATAAAAGGTTGCTTGGCCGACAGGTGGTTTTTTCTGTGAATGCCGTCAACCAGATTTCGATCCCGCTGGCATCGGTCACCGCAACGACGGCGAAGATTTCAATAGCCACCATTACTGTGCTTTATGCGGATCCCATCTTTGAAATGTCGGCTGGGGCACTCATTTCTTTCGTTCACAACCGGAGCTTCGCGAATCAAACCGTTACAACAGTTCCACCGGGCTCGTCTCTAACGCCGGGCGATATCATCATTTCTGAAACCAAGACCCACCCTGAGGTTGTTCCTTTCGTTGCGGCGAATTGGAGAGTCCTACCCGATTTTGTAATACCAATTGACCATCGCAGGGGCGCTGTTTATGCAACCGCGTGGCTCGGTCTCAATCCCTACACCACGCTTCCAGAATATGGCGCCGGACCAACGATTTCCTGGAGATCGTTCATGATCAGCGCGCTTTATAACCGCGCGCACCAAGTTGTTCTAAATCCCGGATCCTATGTTGGACAGGTGGTGTGCAGTCCCACCGCTTCAGTCGGAGCGACGCCGCCACCATGCACCCCCGCTCCCCCGGCTCCTATCACCCACACGAGCGCGATAAACGCCTTTGCTATCGGCATCAGTATCCGCGTGCCAACCACTTTCACGGCCGGTGGCGTGAGCCACTAAGGACAAAAACATTTACCCCGCCTTTGTCTCCCCCGTCCCCACCGGCAGCGTAATAGTAAAGATCGCCCCGCCGCCCGGCGCCGATGCCGCCTCAATATTCCCGCCATGCTCGCGTAGCACCGTCTTGCAGATGCTAAGCCCCAGCCCCGTCCCGCGCCCCGGCCGCTTCGTCGTAAAGAACGGATCAAAAATGTGCGCCAGATTTTCCGGCGCGATCCCCGGACCATCATCCTGAAACACAATCCACACCGAGTCCGGAATCGCAGCCATATCTCCTGCAAGGTTTCCTGCAATGCCGCGCCCCAGCCGCACCCGAATCGTCCCCTTCTCGCGGCTCTCGCGAATCGCCTGCTCCGCATTCAGCAATAAATTCAAAAACACCTGCATCAACTGATTCGGATCGGCCACCACCGCCGGTATCGTCGTCTCCGGCAAAAAGTCGACCGTGATATTGCTCTTGCGCAGCGGATACGCCTGCATCTGCACCGTTCGCTGCACCAGTTCATTCAAATCGACCGGGCTCCGTCCCGGAGCCGGCGGCCGCGCGAAATATTGCAGGTTCTGAACAATCTCCGCCGCGCGCCGCGCCTGCTGATGCAGCACCGCAAGCTGTTTGCGTGCCCCCTCGCTGATCCCGCCCTCTTGCAGCAACTCCGCCATCCCCAGAATGCTGGTCAGCGGATTATTCAGCTCATGCGCGAATCCGCCAATCATCTGCCCCATTGCCGCCAGGCGCTCGCTCTGAATAATCTGCTGCTCCAGCTTCTTCTCCGTCGTCACATCGCGCACCGAAATAATCACGCCCGCCGGCTTCCCCTCCGCATCGAGCAGAGGGCTGGCCATGCCAAGCATCGTTCGCCACGTGCCATCGCGATGCCGCGAGCCGTATTCGCACGAGGTCAACTTACTCTCACCACTAGCGACCGTGCGGAAGAGCGCCGCCAATTCCGGCGAAGTAATCTCCGCATCTTCGACATTCTTTCCCAACAGTTGCTCCGGCCCATATCCAAGAAGCTGCCCGATGCGCGCGCTCACAAACGTATATTGCCCCTTCAGATCGAGCACCAATATCAGATCTGGGAAACTTTCCAGCAGTCGCCGCCGGAACTCCTCCTGCCGCCGCAATTGGTGCTCCAGCGCACGTTTCTCCGTCACATCCACCAGCGTGCCGTGGTAGCGAATCACTTTTCCACCTTCAATTACACCGGTCGATGTATCCACGCAAACCGCGACCCCGCCGTCTTTTTTCCGCAGACGAATTTCGCGCGTGCGCGTGCGCCCGCTCTGGCTCCCGCTGCGCCCCAGCACCGGTTCGCCATCGGCTTCCACTCCCAGTTGCTCAGGTGGCAGGTCCAACAATTCTTCCTTGCTCGAATATCCCAGAATCGAAACCAGCGCCGGATTCACCTCCAGCAGCTTGCCGTCAGGACTACTGATGTAAACGCCCTCCTGTAGTGACTCGAACAGCTGCGTGAAGCGCTGCTCCTTTTCGCGATGTCCGGTAACGTCGCGCGCCAGCACACTCGCTCCGGTCACGTCGCCGCCTTTGACGATGGCGTTGACCACGCAGTCGTAATAATGCCGCCGCGAATCGTTCTTGAGTTGAACCTCAACCACCCCCGACCAGTTTCGCTTTTCCAGAAACCGCTCCAGGTTTGTCGACGCCTCTGTGCGCAGAGGCGCACCGAGAAATTCCTCAAGCTTGTGACCCACCAGTTCGGAATAAGACACACCGAAAATTTCCGCGACCCGGCGATTGACGGTTCGCAGCGTCCCATCGAGCGAGATGGCGAGCGCCACATCGTCGAGCGAATCGATCAGTTCTTTGAAATTACGCTGCGAGCGCATGATCAACTGCCCCAGCTGATCCAGTTGCTCTTCGGAAGGCGTGACTCCAGCCTGCCCCTGAAATCCCTTCAGAATCTGCTTCAGCTCACTCACCTCGCGCTTGCGCCCAAACGCGTAGCTGGCGAATAGCACCGCGAGCACGAAGAGTCCCAAGGGAATTGCCCACAACCGGTAAGGAAGGTCTTTGAGTTGTTCCCACGACAATGCCGCTACTGCGGCCGCAAACAAAACGAGCAGCCAAAGCGCCCATCGCCACAGTTGGCTCTCTTCGCGCTCCAGCCGGCTGGGAGCCGGATCGGGACGTTTTGAAGTGGGATCTTCGTCGACCATTTAAGAGACTCCACTGCCGCAGGAAACAATCTTCCGAAACATTGCAACGCTTTCTGAAAGATTGACCTAGCGTAGCATTGAATTCCCCGCCCGAGCGAGAACGTTGCTCTATGTTCCATCACGGTAACCCGGTGATGGCCATCACATCGCCCAAATCCGGCGCGAACTATGATCTCCCCAAGGATCTCCCATCCGCGCTCGCCCCCTCGTGTGCCCACGAGTCCCCTATGCTCTACAAAACTTTGAGCGCCGCCGTTTACGGCATCGACGCCAACATCATCGAAGTCGAAGTCGACGTCTCCGGCGTAAAGACCGACCAGGATTTCTTTCACACCGTTGGCCTACCCGACGCCGCCGTCCGCGAGAGCCGCGACCGCGTCCGCGCCGCTCTAAAAAACTGCGGCTACGACATTCCTCCCACCCACATCACCATCAATCTCGCGCCCGCCGACATCCGCAAAGAAGGCTCCGGCTTCGATCTCCCCATGGCTCTCGGCATTCTCGGCGCCTACGGCGGCCTCAATAAAAAGGAAGTCCCCGATGCGCTTTTTGTCGGCGAGCTTTCGCTCGACGGCCGCGTTCGCGGAGTCCGCGGCGCCCTGCCGATCGCTATCGAAGCCCGCCGCACCAAGGTCAAGCGCCTGATCGTCCCCGAAGTCAACGCCCGCGAAGCCGCAATGGTCGGCGATGTCGAAGTCTACCCAGTCAAATCCCTAACCGAAGTCATTCACCTCATCAACTCCGGCAACGGAGTCTCGCGCTTGCAGGTAGACACCGGCCAACTGCTTTGTCAGGCGCAGCAGTTTCACGTCGATTTCAAAGACGTTCGCGGACAGCAAACCGCCAAGCGCGCCCTCGAAGTCGCCTGCGCCGGTGGCCACAACATTCTCATGATCGGTCCTCCTGGCTCCGGAAAAACCATGCTCGCCAAGCGCATGCCGACTATCCTGCCGCCTTTCACTTTTGAAGAAGCGCTAGAAACCACCAAGATTCACAGCGTAGCCGGCGTCCTAGATGCCCATGCCGGCCTGGTCGGGCTGCGCCCGTTCCGCGCCCCGCATCACACCATCTCCGACGCCGGTCTCATCGGAGGAGGCGCGATCCCGCGCCCCGGCGAAGTTTCCCTCGCCCACAACGGCGTGCTCTTCCTCGACGAATTTCCCGAATTCCCGCGCAACGTCCTCGACGTTATGCGCCAGCCGCTCGAAGACGGCACGGTCTGCATCGCGCGCGCCGCCATGTCACTGACCTTCCCCGCGCGCTTCATGCTCGCCGCCGCCATGAATCCCTGTCCCTGCGGATTCCACAACGATCGCACTCGCGAGTGCCATTGCACGCCGCCGATGATTCAGCGCTACATTTCTAAGATCTCGGGCCCGCTGCTCGATCGCATCGACATTCACATCGACGTTCCCGCGGTGAACTACAAAGAATTGCGCAGCACGAAAGATGCGGAAACTTCCGCCAGCATTCTCGAGCGCGTAGTCCGCGCCCGCGCCGTCCAATTGCAGCGCTTTTCTGCTGTCCGCGAAAAGGTTTATTGCAATGCCCAGATGCCCACGCAGCTCATTCGCAAATTCTGCGAGCTCTCCGCTGATTGCGAACGTCTCCTCGAACGCGCCATGGCGCAGCAAGGTCTAAGCGCCCGCGCCCATGACCGTATCCTGAAAGTGGCCCGCACCCTCGCTGACCTCGACAGCATTCCCCAGCTCGAACCGAAGCACATCGCCGAAGCGATTCAGTACCGAACGCTGGATCGAACTTATTGGGCGTGAACGACGGTCCGCGCATTTTATAATTCGGTCGGAGGCGTCATGCCAGGTTGGGGCACAGGTAGTTTCGAAAATGAAGAAGCGCAAACTTTTCTAACCCAACTAAAATCGTTCCACATCGATGACCTGTCGCCGATCCTCGCCCGCGCCGCCGATCACGATTATGTGGATGCGCCCGAAAGCACGGTTGTGATCGTGGTCGCCGAAATCGTTGCCGCGGCGAAGGGCAATCCTCCGCAAGCCGTGCCCACTCAGATCACCGAATGGATCGCCCAGATCGAAGGCAGCCCCAGCTCCGAAATGTCCGAGCTCGCCCGCCGCGCCGTAGAGAATGTGCGCACCAGTTCCGAACTCAAGGACTTGTGGCTCGAGGCAGAAGGATTGAACGAATGGAGCGCCGTGCTCCGAGACTTGGAAGAACGACTGACGTAGAAAGACTGACGCAGTAACTCAGCTAAATCTATGTGGTGTCATCCTGAGCGGAGCAGAACGATTCGCGAAGCGGATCGTTCTGCGGAGTCGAAGGACCCCTATACCTTTTGTAATTCCTGACCCCGCTCCGAACCCGGCAAAAGCTCAGTCCGCCGCCGCCCCACTCGTAGTGTCGCTGGTGTTCTTACTCCCGTTGGCGCTGTCCTTCTCCGCCTGCCGCAAGCGTAGCGCGCGGTTCGAGGGCAGCCCCGCATCGCGGATCTTATACAACAGCGCGCGATAGCTGATAGCCAGCGTGCGCGCCGCCTGCTTCCGATTCCAGTGATGTTGTTGCAGCACCTTCAGAATCACTTTGCGCTCCAGTTCGCGCACGCACTGCCGCGTCAGCTTTTTCAGCGATATCGGCCCATCCAGCGAAATCTCCGAATTGAAAAAGTCCGGCTCCCGTGCCACCAGGTCATTGGTGATCACTTCCTCGTGTCCCAGAATCACGTAGCGCTTGATCAGGTTTTCCAGTTCACGAATGTTTCCCGGCCAGTGATACTTCTGCAGCACCGCCATCACTTCGCCCGACAAAGGCCGCGCCCGACAGTTGAACTTCCGGTTGTAATATTCCAAAAAGTACGCGCACAAATCCGGAATGTCGCTACGCCGTTCGCGCAGCGCCGGCATCCTTATATTCACCACATTAATTCGATAGTAAAGATCCTGCCGGAACGTCCCCGATTCAATTTCCGTCTCCAGGTGGCGATTGGTCGCGCACACCACCCTCACCTCGACCTTCTTGTCTTCCTGGGCCCCGATGCGGCAGAACTGTCCATCCTGCAAGAGCTGTAAAAGCTTCGATTGCAAAGTCGGATCTAGCTCAGAGATTTCGTCCAGAAACAGCGTCCCGCGATGGGCCATTTCCACCCGCCCAGGCTTCGATCCAACCGCCCCAGTGAAGGCTCCCTTTTCGTAACCAAACAGTTCGCTCTCCAGCAGGGTCCCAGGAATCGCAGGGCAGTTCACCTTTACATACGGCCCCACCTTCCACGGCGAGAGGCCATGGATCAGGCGGGCAATGATGTCCTTGCCAGTTCCACTTTCGCCTGTAATCAGTACAGGAACGTTAGCCGCGGCAACTTTGCCCAGCCGCGAACGCACTGCCTGCATCACCTCAGTGTGGCCGAAAACGATGTTATCAGGGGGAATCTCGCCCAACGATTGCTGCAAAGAGCTTACCGAAAGTGTGGTCATAAGAGTGAATGCCCCGTTGCGGAGGGTGTTCATCCGCATGCACTAAAAGTGCATCCCAAGCACCAAACTGGGGAAGAAGGCTGGGCGCCTTGCTAGTCTGACCTTAAGCGCTCAACTTATGAATGGCTTGGAGGGATCATAGCCCATAAGCGCTAAGTAACGGCATGGCACTAAAGTGCCATTATGAGACGGGTGAGAGAGAGGAAAAACATTTCACACTGGTGACCCGACTTTCCTCAAACGCTTGCCCGGAACCGCCTCTGCGTCGGTATTCAGCGGCCGAGCGAATTTCAGCCCCAGAAGATGATGCTCATCTGTATGGGCTATCCACACTGCCTTAGCCTGCATGATTCGCGCCGAGGTCTTCAACCCATGCGTCGACCCCAGCGGCGCACTCGGGATTTCCAGCGAAACTACCGCCGATTCAGGCAAAGAACGCCGAACTGCCACCAGAGCACCGCCTGCTCCTATATTAATAGCCGTGGCAAACTCCAGCGAGTCCTTGCCATTTCCGTCCCGCGCCCGGATAAAAACCGGGATGGCCAGCTGTAACCGCGCCCATTTGCGTTGTTCCTTCTTGGATAATCTGCGAGGCAAGGTTCTATCCGCTCCCACACGGGTTATTGCAAGTGAAGGGCCGCATCTCATGGGCCAAACCTCGGAGATAGCCCGCTTCTCCCCGGCCATCTCCAAACCACGCCTTCATCAACGGAACCACGCAGAAAACGCAGGAATCTCTAGCGTTGCCGATGACCAGCAGTCATGGGCAAAAAGTGCAAAAGTTTTCCCTTCGGAACGTACGGTCCATGGTTTGTAATTGACAGTCCGGACTACCTCCCCTATGATGCATTTAAATCCCCGCGTTCTGACGGTAGTAGCTCGCCTCCCCATTGAGCTTGTTTGATTGGGACTTCCATGTCTTCGATAAGCGAGAAAAGCCCAGCCGCCGCTTTCGCTGGCACAACTCCGAATGATTGTTCCCCGGCAGCCGTCGCCGCCCCCGCTTTGGTCTCTGGTCCCGGGGATGACGGAACGCGCGAGCTCGAACAATTGCGCGATCGCTTCCGCAAAACCACCAATGCGCTCGCTTCCGCCGCCCACGATTTAAAAACTCCGCTCGCGATTCTCAACGGTTACATCGAATTGCTGCGCAGCCAGAAACTCGGTCCGCTCAATGATCGCCAGCGTGAAGTCATGGCTGATATGTTTTCCAGCGGTCAGCGCTTGCAACAGTTCATTCAGGACTTCCTCACCTTCAGCGTGCTCGAAACCGGCGAACTGCGCATGCAGTTTATTGAAGGCGATATGAACGCCTGCCTCTCCGAAGTTTGCCGCCTTTGGTCGGGTAGATTTCAAGAGCGCGGCCTCGCTCTCTATTTTCTTGCCAATGACAAATTGACGCCCTTTGCCTTCGATGGCCCCAAGATCCAGCGCGTCATTTCGAATCTTCTCGAGAACGCCTCGAAATACACGCCCCAGGGTGGCACCGTCTGGCTGCACGCCGAACCCCACATGTGGGAGCGTCGCGGCGCCAGCACATCGTCTGTCAATGGCGAACGCCGCCGTCAAGCGATCAACGTGCCGAACGCGGTCAAAGTCAGCGTCGCTGATACTGGCCCCGGAATTCGCCCCGAGTTTCACCTCGAAATTTTTGACGATTTCTTCCGGCTGCCGGGAAGCGAATCCGCTGAAGGTATGGGCCTAGGCCTCGCCATCGCCCGCCGTCTTCTTCAGGGCATGAGCGGAAAAATCTGGGTCGAGAGCGAACCCGGCGCAGGTTGCAAATTTTCTTTTATCATCCCCCAGAAACCCGTTGTGAGCACTTCGACTCGAGGAACTGAATGAGCGAAACCGCCAACATTTTGCTGGTGGATGACGAACCAGGAATGCTGCGCTACATCCGTACCCTGCTGGAAGTGGACGAGCATAAAGTTCAAACTGCCAGCACTGGCGAAGAAGCCGTCGATCACGTCCAGAAGGGGCTTAGTCCCGACCTGGTGTTGCTCGATCTCCTGATGCCCGGCATTGACGGCTTGCAGACTCTCGAGAAACTGCGCCAGCTCAAGCCCGGCTTAAAAGTTGTCATGCTCTCCTGCGTCAACGACACGCGCAAGGTCGTCCAGGCCATGCGTCTCGGCGCCATCGACTATCTGACCAAACCCTTTCAGAAAGCCGAACTCGATGCCGTCATCGGACAATGTATCGGCACAGCGAAAGGCGAGAGCTACTCAGGCGAAATCGAAGAGCTTTGCGACGATGTGTTCTTTGTAGCGGCCAGCCCTGCGATGAAAAAGATTCGCTCGCAAGCGGCGCTCGTCGCCAACGTTGAGATTCCCGTTCTCCTGTTAGGCGAGAGCGGCACTGGCAAGGAAGTGCTGGCGCGCCTGATTCACAAACTTTCTCCGCGCGCTC
Source organism: uncultured Acidobacteriaceae bacterium (assembly GCA_963822025.1). GTDB lineage: Bacteria > Acidobacteriota > Terriglobia > Terriglobales > Acidobacteriaceae > Acidiflorens. The sequence goes on from CAWGFW010000008.1 coordinate 1,900,913, forward strand.
ATCGCACTTTCCTGAAAGTTAATTGCGCGGCCGTTCCCGCCGATCTGCTCGAGAGCGAACTCTTCGGCTACGAGGCCGGAGCCTTCACCGGCGCCACTCATCCCAAGCCCGGCAAATTCGAACTGTGCAACAAAGGCACCATCCTGCTCGATGAAATCGGCGAAATGCCGCCGCTCCTGCAGGCCAAACTGCTGCACGTTCTCCAGGACCAGACCTTCTCGCGCCTGGGCAGCCGCACCATGATTAAGGTCGACGTGCGCATCCTCGCCGCGACCAACATTAATATTCCCGAAGCGCTCGCCAACAAGCGCCTGCGCGAGGATCTCTACTACCGTTTGAACGCCTTCACCATGTCGCTGCCGCCGCTGCGCGAGCGTAAGGAAGAAATTCCCATCCTCTTGAAGCATTTCATGTCGCGCATGTCCGAGTCCTATGCCCGTCCTCCTCTTCCTTTGTCGGGGCCACTGATGGAAGCATGCCTGCGCCATAGCTGGCCCGGCAATCTGCGCGAACTGAGCAACTTCATCAAGCGCTATCTGGTCTTGGGAGATGAAACCTTAGCCGCGTCCGAATTGCAGCCCCGGCCCGATGGCGGTAGCGGAATGCATTTCGACACCGCTGGCAGAGCCGCTGTAGTCAGTGCCGACGGTTCCGGCGGACTGAAATCAGTATCGCGCAACGCGAAAGATGAAGCCGAAGCCGAAGCCATCTCCCGCGCCCTGGAAGAGACAAACTGGAATCGCAAGCAAGCCGCAGCCTTATTAAAGATCAGCTACAAAGCCCTGCTCTACAAAATCCGCCAGTATGGCATAGCCCAAACCAGAAGCACCCACCGCCTATCCGCCGGCGCCTGATTTTAGCTTGAACCGAGAGCTTACAAACTGAAAGCTGATAGCTGATTCTGGTGCGGATAAGAGGACTCGAACCTCCACGACCTTGCGATCACTAGGACCTGAACCTAGCGCGTCTGCCAGTTCCGCCATATCCGCATTAGAGAAAAAATCGGCAGGGCCTTTTACCAAGGCGACTGCACCAATATTCTACTGGCTGCCTCGCGCCTGTCAAACACGCGCCTCGTCTGGCAGTGCCGCAATTTGACGCGTGGGCGGTCTTGTTGCATAAAAGAGAGGCAAAGGGAGTCTCTATGGGCACAAAAGAGAAAATGACCTCAATTGGCCAGCCGGTGCCGGAGTTGCCGGTTGCTGACATCGAACGCGCACAACAGCATTACCGAGATGCACTCGGCTTCGAGATCGAATGGCTTTACCCAGGCAAGGAAATTGGGGCCGTTTCACGCGACAAGGTGACGATATTTTTTCGGAAGCGCAAGCCCCCGTTCGAACCTGTGATTCACTGGGTGTTCGCGGAAGATATCGATGCGTCCTACCAGGAACTGCAATCGTTAGGCGCGAACATCGTAGATCCTCTGGAAAAAAAGCCTTGGGGATTACGGCAATTCACCGTAAAGGATCTGGACGGGAACCTCTTCTATTTCCACCATGACTAACTAAACGCCGCACCCCATTTAGAATCTCAAAAGATGGCAAATCCGCCCAACAAGATCCCCGCCGAACTGGCCAAAGAACTTCGCACCCTGGCTCACGATCTCAGCAATTCGCTGGAGACGATCGTCCAAGCGACCTACCTGATCTCCCAATCCGGCCCGCCCGACAACATTAGCCGCTGGGTGGAACTAATCGACCAAGCCTCGCAAGAAGCCGTGAAAATCAACCAAAAACTCCGCCAGCTTCTCCGCTCCCAAAGCTAGCCCCCAAAAAACTCAAGCTTAAAACCAGGGTTCTCCCCTGTGAACCTCTGTGCTCTCCGTGGCAAAGCCTTTTGCAAGCTGCGGCAGCAATCACAATACATATAAAAGTATATGTACACAGTTATACCGACGAACGTTCCACGTGGAACATTTTCTCCGTTTGTACACTATCCCAGCTTGGCGTCCATGGTGATCTTGGCGTTCAGCACCTTCGACACCGGGCAGCCCGCCTTGGCATTCTGTGCGGCCGTGTTAAAGCTTTCCGAGGTCGCCCCCGGCACCTTCGCGACGACCTCGAGATGCACCGCCGTGATCGCCCAACCCGCCTCGAGCTTCTCCATGGTCAGCGTGGCCGAGGTGCTGATGCTCTCCGGAGTCAGGTTCGCGCCACCCAGTTGCGCCGACAGCGCCATCGAAAAGCAAGCGGCGTGCGCCGCCGCAATCAACTCCTCCGGATTCGTCCCCGGAGCATTTTCAAACCGCGTGGTAAAGGAATAGGGCGTATTCGCAAGTACCCCGCTGGCGGACGACACCGTTCCTTTTCCATCCTTAAGGCCGCCCTTCCACACTGCACTGGCTTTCCGTTGCATACCAATCTCCTGAGATGAGGATTGAAGTCTTATCTATTGTAGAGGCTCGGAGAGTTCCAAGGCGACGCAGGCCTTCAGTAAAAGTCAGAGCAGCTCAGGTAGAAGCCGCATTTCTTGCAGACCACCTTGCAGCCGTATCCGCTCAACTCGGTCGAGCAGTTGGGGCAGACCGAGGACGCTTCTTTTTTCGGATTTGCAGGGACGAGATTGCCAGGAATTGCGTTTGGCGGGGCAGGGCGAACGACGGCATCGCGAGCGGAATGATTCCGTGTTGGACCGTTGCTGGACCCTGGCGAACTCATGTCTGGTGTTGTAGCACAGATTGGGGCGCGGGAAAATCGGAAAGGTTGTATGTTCGTTAGTTATTCGCCTTCGACTCCTTGCCGCGCATGGTCGCGACCGGGGCGTCTACGGCATTGAGAAGAATCTGAGCGAACCGATATTTACAGCCCTAATGAACCGAATGGAACGCCATGGGCTTATGGACAAATTCGCGGCCGAGGCTCTAGTGTGAAGGGATTGGCGCGGTACCCAAGTGGTAAGGGAGAGGTCTGCAAAACCTTTACACGCCGGTTCGATTCCGGCCCGCGCCTCCAGCATTTTCCCCGCATAAGAGTTTCAATCGCTCACTTGCAAAAGCAGCACCCACCCCTGCAAGCTATTGAACATGCCGGAACTGCCGGATATCGCTGCCTACATTAGCGCCCTTGAACCGCGGATTTTGAACCAGCCAATCCAGAGCATACGATTGTCGAGCCCGTTTCTGCTTCGTACCGTGCAGCCGCCGCTTACCGATGTGGAAGGCCGCATGGTCCGCGAGTTGCGGCGAATCGGCAAGCGAATTGCCATTGGGGTCGAAGGCGATCTGTGGTTGGTGTTGCACTTGATGATAGCCGGGCGATTGCACTGGCGCGAGCGAGGCGCAAAGCTCGCGGGACGCCGGAGCCTGGCGGCTTTCGATTTTCCCAATGGCTCTCTCGTGCTCACCGAAGCCGGCACCAAGCATCGCGCATCGCTCTATGCCTTTCGTGGCGAGGAGAGTTTGCAATCCGCCGATGCGGGTGGAATCGACGTCTTCAGCAGCAATCTCGATTCCTTCCGCGACGCGCTGACGGCCGAGAACCGCACGCTGAAGCGGGCGCTCACCGACCCGCGCATACTGAGCGGTATCGGCAATGCGTATTCGGACGAGATTTTGCACGCCGCCCAATTGTCTCCCATCATGCTAACGCGAAAGCTCAAGCTCGACGAATGGGAGCGGCTGTTTGCTGCGACCCGCGATACTCTCCGGCTTTGGATCGACCGGCTGCATGCAGAAGCGAAGGCGGGTTTTCCGGAAAAAGTGACTGCGTTTCGCAAGGAGATGGCAGTGCACGGACGTTATGGGGAACCATGCCCACGGTGCGGGGAAAAGATTCAGCGGATTCGTTACGCTGACAATGAAACTAATTATTGCGCCCGCTGCCAAACCGGGGGACAAGTTCTTGCCGACCGAAGTCTGTCCCGGCTGTTGCGCTCGGACTGGCCGCGCACGCTGGACGAACTGGAAGCTCTGAAGCGCCGCTAGATTGGCATGCGTCGCGCGCAACTTCTTCGATTGTTTCATGGCATCGTGGGGCGGCTATGCCTCCGTTCTAGAATTTGTTTCGTTTTTGGGGATTCCGCTGCAGCTTGCCGCTAGTACGCTGCAGTTTGATAGAAAATTGGCCCCACATCGCTATTTGTGTCGTGTACCTCCAGGATCATCGCTCCGGCCACTGAGACCCGCGGCGCTTCACCGCTGCTATATTTCACCGCCTTTTTCACGAACTTAACCGTGCCACTCGACTGCAATGCAGCCGTCTGGCTCTCCAGCACACCATCTCCGCTGCCCAGTTGATGCACCTCAATCACGGTCGGGCCGGAGGCCGAGACCGAGGGAGCGAGGCCAGTGCCATACTCGAATCCCGTAGTGGCCCACACTACCGAACCACTGGCACGGATCTCGGCGGCGTGGTACCACAGAGGTCCTGCACCGGTGTCTACCTGGTGCACTTCGATGACCGTCGATCCGGCAACCGCCACTGATGGCGCCGCTCCGGTGTCATATTGAGCTGGATTCGCAGACCACTCGACAACGTTCGACAGGAGCTGGCCGGTGTGATACCAGAGCGGACCGACTCCGGTGCCGCCCTGGTGCACCTCCACAACACTCAGTCCATCCGCTGCCACCGAAGGTGCCAGGCCATTGTCATACTGTTCAGCACCGCCCCAGCTGATCCCATCATCGCTGGCCGCTATTTGGGCGCATACATTCCAGAGCGGACCGAATCCGCTGCCGCCTTGGTGCACCTCAATGACCGTGTTGCCACTGATGGCGACCGAGGGAGCATATCCGTTGGCATACTGGCTGGAGAGGCTCCAGGCCACGGTGCCGCCTTGTATCTGTCCGGTGCTATACCAGAGCGTGCCTGAGGCACCCTCATGCACTTCTACTGCGAATACACCGGAAATTGCCACCGACGGTGCTTGACCATTATCAAATGAAACCGGGGACGCGCTCCAGACCACGGGAGATATCCCTTGTGCCCAGGCGGCAGGCGCTTTGAAAGCGATGGCGACCGCCGCCAGAGTCATCATCACCAGAACTGTCTTGTTGATTTTGTAAACTCGTTTCATTCTGATTCTCCTTTTAAGATTCCTTGTTGGGGATGTCCCTTACTCCTCTTTGTTTCGGGATACGTCGTTTCGGGATCCGTCGGCCTGGGCACAAATGCAATCACGTTGATCCGAAGCCGACCGGATCATCGCTGACCGAGATGTCATTGGAGGGTCACTAGCACTTCGATTACGCCCTCGTTCCGACCCTGAGGCAAGGGCTCAAGCGCCTTGCCGAGGACAGCCCCGAGCATGCGCCCTCGATCCACGCCTTTCATCGCATAACCGGGTAAAGAGGACGTCACGAGCAGGTCGCCCGCAGCAATCGGACCGTTTTCCGAGGTGACTTTACAAGGCACGATTCCGACCATGGCTAAGGGCACTTCGTAGGAGCGCGACGAGTCGTCATCGATGGAGTGCGGCGAGGCGAGCAAACCGGGCTTTGTCGAGTAGATGCCAGCGACCAGCGTGGCATAAGGATGGCTAGACAGAGCCAGGTGACGGCGAGCGCTTGGGTCGATCTCGAGGACATCTCCAGGTTCGTACTTCGAACGCTCGCCTCGCACAGCAACCGACTCGGCGAAGTCGGCGCCGCTCGCATTGAGGCCGCCATCGGCATAGACAGCGCCATTGGTATCGACGCGGAATTTGTGGGTGCCGTTCGTCATGCCGAGGTAGAGATTGCCGCCCGTGGCGTTGACCACGACGCCACCGTTGATGGCGTTGTTTTGACCCCCCGTAGTCACGGTAAGTCCGTAGTCGAAGTAGGGAGATTGCGTGCCTATTCCAACGCTGACCGCGCTCGTCCCCGTGCCTCCTAGAACGAGCGCGTTGCTCTCGCTCACGGTGGACAAATAACCGACAGCCGTCGCATTGGAGAGGTTGGCATTACTGGCTCCCGCACTCCATCCCACCGCCGTGTTGAAGGAACCCGCGGTGTTGAGTTGGAGTGCGCCGCCGCCGATTGCGGTGTTTGCCTGGCCGCTGGTGGTGTAGCCGAGAGCGCCGTAACCTACAGCTGTGTTTGAATAGCCGTCCGTCAAATCGTAAAGAGCCTCGTATCCGGCTGCAGTGTTCTCGCCGCCGCTAGGGGAGGTCGTGGAGTTGCCGGCGAATCCGAGGAAGGCATTGGCGTATGCTACGGAGCCGAAATCAAATGAATTGCCGCCGATCTCAAAGATGTTGGCCGAAACATTTCCGCCGACGGTGACCGTTGAACCCGATTGCTGAATGAGAGAGTCCGTAACCGTCGCCTTGCTGCCACTGCTGGCGAAAACGGGAACGGACCCAGCCTGACATGCGGTGCCGGATGCGCAAGTGATCTGGCCCGAGGAGAGCGAACAAAAAAGGGCGAACATCGCGGTCCCAGCAAACAACCTCTTGCGGTGAGTCATAGCTTTTTCCCCTGAGTGCAACCTGGCTCTCGAAGATGCCTAACGACAACGTTCCCGAATCCATCTCGCACGAGGCCCTGCTCGCGCGGCGACTGATGGGCAGTAACAAAGTTAGGAACAAAGTTTCAATCCGTCACTACCCATCTCGCGACCCCCTCGCACTTATGGTCTTACGAACGCGAAGACCTGATTGGACGAACTGACTCCGAATATGCCTGCACCCGACCCGACGCTAACACTTTTGAGGTTCGCGGAAGCCGAGACAAACTGTTCGGTGCTAGGGTCAAAGCGAAAGACATCATCTTCGCCGACAATTTCCCAAACGCCATCCCCGCCGGCCGCAACCAGATCGGTACTTCCCCCCTCCAGGTCGAAGGTGTTGGTGGAGACATCGTAGCGGTAGACGCTAGTGGCGCTATCGACCCCCCACACATCATTCACGCCTACCGCAATCTGTGTCAGTATCCCCGGAACCTGGATGAACTCCTCGAAGCTAAAGTTGTAGTGGAAGATCTGGCCACTGCTGTTCAGGCCCCACAAGTCGCCTGCGGATGTTGAAATCTGAGTCAGGAGGCTACCAGGGCTTTGGTTGAACTGGCCGGAGCAATAGTCGTACCTGAAGACGTTCTGGTTAGGGCTGATGCCCCAGACTTCATAAGGATGGCATTGGTCGAAGTTGCCGGTGCCCACTGTGATCTGTGACAAAGTGCCCGCGATTTGGTCGAAAGTTTTGGTGCTGTAGTTGAAGCGATAAATGTTGCCCACGGCGCTGATTCCCCAGACTTCGTCAAGCTGCGAGACTGTGCCGCCGCCCACGGCGACTTGGTCAAGCGAAACCCCAGAAATCTTCGCGAAGCCTGTTCTGGCCGCATTGAGTCGCCAGACCGTACCATGGACATCGAAGCCGAAGACTTCGTTTCGACCAGCGCTGACAGATGCAAGGGTGCCTTTAAGCTGTTGGAAATGCTGTGCGGATGCCGGGACAGCAATCGAGCACGAGAAAATTAGAACTAGAAGAACACTCCAAGACACGTTTTTGCCTGACATTACGATCTCCTCAAATAAGGCATGTTTGCTTTATCGCCACTCCACTACTCGATCAGATGGCCCGGTGTCCCAAGCAATCTCTGTGCCGTGAATTCGGGGGCGGCGGCCGCGGAAAATCGTGTTAAAATTCCGGCCAACTCTCTGGCCGCCATTTCCATCCCCGCGCGGCAGAAGCTACCTCGAATGTCCATCGCAAGTCCTAAAATCGGCTCTCAAAAGTTCTCAAAACCTCTCAGAACGGAGCTATGTCCAGCCTGACCAATAACTTGTACGAGTTTGCGGATTTCACCCTGGACCCGCAGGGCCGCGTCTTGAGAAGAGCCGGCGCCACCGTACCGCTCACTCCAAAGGCCTTTGACGTGCTTCTCTTGCTCATCACCAACGCCGGACAGGTGGTCACCAAAGAAGAGTTAATGCAGGCAGTCTGGGCCGACAGCTTCGTCGAAGAGTCAAACCTGACCCAAACCATTTTCGTGCTGCGTAAAGCGTTGGGACAGGCTCGTGATCAGGGCTATATAGTGACGGCGCCGGGACGAGGCTATTGTTTTGTCGCGGAAGTGAAACCGATCCCCAAAACCGCTTCCCCGGTGGCGGACACTTTCCCCATCGGCTCTTTACCCCGGCGGCAAGAGCGGCTTCGCGAGCGACTGCCCGTTCTCCTTGGTATCTTTGCGGCTCTCATCCTTTCGTTCGCCGCTTACTTCCAGTGGTTCCGTCCGCGGCCGGTATCCGCCGGACGCTCCATGCTGGCGGTTTTGCCGTTTGAGAATTTCACGGGCGATTCGTCAGAAGATTACTTCAGCGACGGCCTGACCGAAGAGATGATCGGCCAGCTCGGCAACCTCGATCCCCCGCATCTCGGCGTAATTGCCCGGACTTCAGTGATGCACTACAAGCACTCGCAGGAATCAATCCCCGCGATCGGAAAGGATCTGGGGGTCCAGTATGTGATCGAAGGCAGCGTGCGGCGGGATGCAAAACGAGTGCGCATCACGGTTCAGCTGATCCAGGTGAAAGACCAAAGCCATCTGTGGGCGCGGCAATATGATCGCGATTTGGGCGACCTGCTCGAGCTCCAGGAGGAGGTCGCTCGGGAAGTCGCCAACGAAATCGAATTCAGCCTGAGCGGGCGCAGGCCGATCGAGCCAGCGCATGCCGCTGCGCCTGTGCGGGGAGCAAACTCCTATGAAACGTATGACCTGTATCTGAAGGGCCGCTATTTCTGGAATAAGAGGACGGGGGACGGATTTCGACAGGCAGCCGGGTACTTTCAGCAGGCGATCGACAAGGATCCGAATTTCGCCCGCGCCTATGCAGGGTTGGCGGACACCTTCGCCCTGATGAGCACATGGTACATCGGCCCGCAAAATGAGCTCATGCCCAAGGCGAGAGCCGCGGCCTTGCGGGCGCTGGAACTGGACGAGAGTCTCGCCGATGCGCACGCTTCGCTTGCCCTGATCAAAGAAAATTACGATTACGACTGGCCGGGAGCGGAGAAGGAATTTCGCCGCGCCCTTGAACTCGATCCGCAATATGCCATCGCGCACCAGTGGTATGCGGAGTTCCTTTCATGGCAAGGCCGATTCCCGGAAGCGTTTGCCGAGAGCGAGCAGGCGCGCCAACTGGATCCGATATCGCTCATTGGTGCGACGGATCGTGCATCAATCCTGTATGAGTCGCGCCAATATGACAGCGCGTTGAAGCAATGGCGCTCGGTGCTCGACCTGGATCCGACTTATGATCACGCGGAACACCTGATGATTCCTGCCTATCTGCAACTGGGCCGCTACGACGACGCAGTCACAGAGATCGAGCGCTGGGAGGCCGCCGGCGAAAGTCCTTGGATGTGGGGTTGGAAGGCAGCCGTTTACGCCCGCGCCGGTCATCCCGACGAAGCACGCCGGGCCCTGGCGAAACTGGAACAGACTTCTGGATCGCCGGCGAACCGAGCCGTGACCTTATTGATCGCATATTTGGGCACAGACCAGAAAGAGCGGGCCCTCGAACTGCTCCAGCAAATGTATGCGGAGCATTCGAACGCCGTCGTGCAGATCAAAGTGGATCCGATGTTTGACCCGCTGCGCAACGATCCCCGGTTCAAGGATCTGCTCCGGCGCCTTGGACTGGAACGATAGGAGCCCGGTCAATCAGGCAAGCGAAGTTGAAAGCTCACAAAGAGTAAATTGGCGATAAATCCCGATATCACTCAAAACTCTGCCCTTGGGGCGAGACCCTCGTCAACGATGTGCGATGAACCGCACCCCGACTCGGAGCGAGTATGCGACTGCCATATAGAGCAAACAGTTAATAGCGACTGCTGACGCTGTAATCATGATGCCGGGAATCGTGCGGCACCAGCCCGCAACTAGCATCACGGACGCTGGCCAGAATACATACATTAGGTCGGTCTTGCCGACGACGAGGACACCCGCCACGCCGAACCAAAGCAATGCCAGCACTGCACTCGATTCGGGGCGAAATGCGATGCTGCAGCCTGTAACTGGCGCAACATCGCGATGGCACCCACTATGGCCTGTCAAGCTTTAATTGGTGCTAACGCCAGGTTACATAAACTTATCTCTCGTCGGCAGCGTGATCGGAGCAAACATGGGATTTAAACTCTTTGTCGCGCTGCAGTTCGAAGTTGCGCATCATTTCGTCGAAAGATTTGCCTTCAGGAGCACCGGAGGGTTCGAACCGCCATCCACATTCGGAGCAACCGAACCCCTGAAAACGCGTGAGGTCAATCCAAACCAGCTTCCTGCTCATGGCTGCCTCTGTCGCCAACGAGTATTAGCGTGCTGTCATAGGAAATAGACACCGGAGTCTACACACCCCGATTTTGATGGGTCTGTCGGGCATCCTACGTACCTGGATTCCGTTCCGGCGCACGCTCGGACTTCCCCTTGGGGCGCTCCGATGAATTGCTCTAACACCCTGGCCGCGTACGGTGCTGCGCATCTCTGGCTTGAATGTGCGTTATTGCTCAGATTCGGCTTTCAAATCCGCGCTAACTTGGTAAGCGTGAGAAAAAGTCCTGTCAACGGCGCCTCGAGGAGCGGGATTGGAGACCCATCGCAGATCAGGCTAGTAAAGAAACGGACCTGCGGAAACTGATGATCCTGATTGGGAAGCTTTGCTGCGCGTTCGAGGGTGAGCGCGGAGTGAAGTCTCGGGGGAATGTGCCAGGGTCTTTTTTCCCAATTAGGCGAACACACGATTACCCAAGAGGGTGATTTATGGAAAGTAAACGCGCCCGAGTCCTACAGTCTGGCGAGCGGACGAATACCCAAGGGAAACCAGTCAGCAGCCTCATACTGCTGTCGATTTCCGATAACGACTACAGCTCACTGCGTCCCCATCTCGAATACATCAGCTTGCCCAACCATCTAGTCCTTCATGAGGCGGGTGGAAAGTTAGAATTTGCCTATTTCCCGAATCGAGGTTTGATTTCTCTAGTAGTCGTAATGAAAGATGGAAGAACGGCCGAAGCTGGCATAGTTGGAAATGAGGGCTTTACTGGCACACTGGCGGCGGTTGGCCTGAGCAGGAGCCCACTGCATACGGTGGTGCAAATCACGGGGGATGGGTTTCGGGTCGAGGTCGGCGCTTTGCAGAACACCTTGCAATCCGCTCCACAGTTGCAACTGATGTTAAGCCGCTATGTCGCAATTCGGGGTATGCAGCTTGCACAAACAGCGGCGTGTAATCGGCTGCACGACATTGGGCAGCGCCTTGCGCGGTGGTTGCTACTGACTCAGGATAGAGTGGATTCAGGCTCTCTGCCCATCACTCATGATTTCCTCGCAACGATGTTAGGAACAGATCGACCCAGCGTGAGCGAGGCGGCGGGCGCTTTGCAGAAGAAGAAGCTCATCGAATATACCCGTGGCGCAGTGAAGATTGTGAATCGCAAGAAACTTGAAAACTCCGCCTGCGAGTGCTATGGGGTCATCCAACAGTACGATGGCGACCTTGGATTAAAATAGCGATATCACCAAGGTACGGCCCCATGCGGGTCAATGAGCTCTAACGCACGATTTCGTCAACCATGCGAGCAGCATAGGTTGATGGCCGAACTCGTCATAACCAAGAGAGTCAGACTTGGCCCACATCATCTGCGGCCCCGCCCAGGTTACCTCCTCCTGTCCACTGTTGTTGTCGATTACGGCTCGATTGATAAAAAGGTGCCGGCCAATTCGTTGAGCGAACCGTTGCCGTTGCCCACAGTGACGAACAGCTCGTTGGTTGCTCCACTGGATGAGTTCCCGCCACCGAAAGCGATTCCCCAGAGGTTGTTGAGGATGACCTGCTTGCCTTTCTGATCCCTGATCGTGCCTACAAACTTGCCGGTATTGGGGTCAAACCCGTTGATAGTTCCGTTGTAGGAGTTGTTTGAAATCAGCAGAGTATTGCTGAGCGGCCCAAAGTTGCCGGGCGCCAGGGCGACACCCCAGGCTTGGTTCAGTGGTAGTCCTTGGATCAGTGTCTTCACGAGAACGCCGTTCTCCGTGAAGAGGTCGACGTAACCGCCGGAGCCGTAGTTCGGTACAGCGTAGCAGACGTAAACCATGCCATTAATGTCCTGAACGTTAAACACTGAGAAGTTTGATGGGATGTTCGGATCACCGAACGACTTCACCAGGTTGAAGTTGCCGTCGTACATATCGACTACATTGTTGGCGTTGTCGGCTGCGTAAAGGAAATTCCCCGAGGGATAACTGGTGATGGCCAAGCCCTGGTACAGCGCCCCGTTGGCCGAGTTGTCGACCACGATGATCGCTTGGTTGGCGTTCACGCCCGGCACATATGCGCTGATGGTGCCATCCAGCGTATCGAAAAGGAAAGTCGCTGGCATACCCTGAACCTGGAAATCCGTCGATGATCCGTTGGAAACGATTCCCGTCGGTGTGCCCGGACCGTTTCCACCTTGCGCCGAGCCGTTTTCGCTTCCGGCGGTGGGAATCGAGATACGGAGACGTATTTGTCCTCCCGTTGCATTGTAGACGGTCGTCCATCCCGTGTCGTTGTCGGGAACGTACCAAGGCCCTGTGGCGCTGTGGGCCAGTCCCCATGGGTTGGCCAGCAGCGGATCGACGTGCACGGCTTGGGCTCCGTTGTGCCCAGGATTGACTAGACCTAGTTGATTCGAATCTAAAATTGTGAGCCGATATTGCGCTTGGGCAGGGGCTGAAAGCATGAGCAAAACAAGGCCGAGGCAAGCGGCGAGTGCGATCCGGCAAACCTGCATAACGGTATCTCCTTAGCGAAGTCAGGAGCAGAGGAAGCGTGAAACCACCGGCGGGAACGACTGGTGCAGAACCTTCTCTGACCTGCTGGCAGGTGATTGTACACCGATCCTGGCTACCTCGATCGGCCCGATCAAGAAGGGCCATTGGAATTGGGAGCTGTTCATTGGCTTCAGCGGATATGAGTTCCTGGGGAACTACGGCTTCCTGACGAGGACTCATGCCAACGTCAAGAGCGCCCCGCAGTGACTACATCGCAAACCTCACACGGAACTTGTCAATTTGTTCCCTGTGCTTTGGACCAGACTTCAGAATGGCCGGAAGAGAGAGTTGCGCGAAACTCAGCCGCTAGGGCGCTGCCCGCGAAAGCGCGCCAGAATTTCTAAAATGACGGCTGGCGTACAGAGAGTGGTTCTTTTCAGACGAGCGCCATACTGCGGCGCGAGACCTTCCACTATAATTGCGCCCACGGATGTCACTCGCCTTTGGCACAAAACTTGGTCCGTATGAAATCATTGCTCCGCTCGGCGCTGGGGGTATGGGCGAAGTCTATCGCGCGCGTGATACGCGGCTCGGTCGCGAAGTTGCGCTGAAGGTACTGCCCGAATCTTTTTCACGCGACGCCGATCGCCTGCGGCGTTTTGAGCAAGAGGCGCGGGCGGTTGCGGCGCTCAGTCATCCCAACATCCTTGCTATTCACGATATCGGCGAGCAGGACGGATCGCCCTTCATCGTCTCTGAGCTGTTGGAGGGCAGCAGTCTGCGCAGCGATCTTGACCACGGCCCGCTGCCGCCGCGCAAAGCGTCCGATTATGCCGCGCAGATCGCGCAAGGCCTGGCGGCGGCTCACGACAAGGGCATCATCCATCGCGATTTGAAGCCGGAGAATGTTTTCATCACGCGCGATGGCCGCGTAAAGATTTTAGATTTTGGCTTGGCCAAGCTCGCGCCGGCGCGCGATGCTAAGCGCGATTCTGCGGAATCAGACGGGCTGACGCTGACCAGTTCGCCAACCGAAGCCGGGATGGTGATGGGTACAGCGGGATACATGGCACCCGAGCAGGTACGTGGCGCGGCCATCGATTCTCGCACAGATATTTTTGCCTTCGGCGCGGTGCTGTACGAGATGCTCTCCGGCAACCGCGCCTTCCGCCGCGATACTGCGGCCGAGACGATGACGGCAATCCTCAAAGAAGAGCCGCCGGAGCTGAGCGAGATGGATCATCCTGTCTCGCCCGGATTGGAGCGCATCGTTCGGCGTTGCCTCGAGAAGCAACCCGAGCAGCGCTTTCAATCCGCGAAGGATCTGGCGTTTGCGCTGGAAGCATTGACGGGCACGACCTCGAAGACGGCCGCGAATGCGGCGATTGCCGTAGGAGCCGAAAGGCCGCGCTGGCTCGTCTTCGTCGTGGCAGCCGCAATTGTTGGAATTGCGATTGGTGCTGCAGTCACCTGGTTCCTGCGCCCTGCTCCGGCGTTGCCGCCAACCTTTGAACGAGTGTCGTTCCGCCGCGGCGAGGTGATTCGTGGCCGATTTGCGCCGGATGGAAAGACTGTCCTCTATAGCGCAAGGTTCAGTGGAGCGCCCGACACCTACAACATTCGCGAAGACTATCCCGAATCTACGCCGGCGGGATTGGGCGGGGCGATCGTGCTCTCGATTTCGCGGCAGGGCCAGATGGCGGTTCTGATGCGCCCGCAATATTTCTCGCACTATCAGTGGAGCGGCACGCTCGCCGTGTCTCCGTTGGGAGGCAGCGCGCCGCGCGAACTGCTGGAAAACGTCTACGATGCTGACTGGTCGCCCGATGGCAACGACATGGCCATCATTGATGGCGTGAATAACCGCTGGCGATTGCAATATCCCATGGGCAAGGTGCTGCTCGAAGGCGAGAACTGGATGAGCGACGTGAGAGTCTCGCCAGATGGAAAGCAGGTCGCGCTGTTTCGGCATCCGCCAAATACCGACGATCGAGGCGATGTGATCCTCGTTGATCGCGCTGGGCATGTCCAAGTCTTATCGACAGGATGGGAATCGCTGGAGGGCTTGGCATGGGCTCCATCTGGGAAGGAAGTCTGGTTTTCCTCCGCCTACTCGGGCGAGCAATATTGCATCCACGCCGTCAGTTTGTCGGCGAAGGAGAGATTGTTGTATTGCGGCACAGCGCCGACGCGCATCCTCGACATCGCGCAGTCTGGTCGCGTCCTGGTTTCGACTGAGGAATCGCGCGGATCGATGGCCGTGGTCGAGCACGGCCCAAACACCGTCGAACGCGACCTGAGTTGGCTCTCCTACAGTTACGGCCCCAGATTATCGCGCGATGGAAGTGAAATGTTGTTCAGCGATTTGTCCGAGCAGGGAGGCAACGAATATTCGGTCTATGTACGCAAGACAGACGGTTCGCCCGCGGTGCGCATCGGAGGAGGCGGATTCGGCACCGATATTTCTCCTGACGGAAAATGGGCGCTGATCATGATGCCCAGCGATGCGACAGGGCGCTTACAGCTAGTTCCGGTGGGCCCGGGGCAAGCCCGCGTGCTGCACTGGGACGGTTTTCAGTTGCGCTGGGCCCTATGGTTCGCCGATGGCCAACATATTCTGTTGAACGCCAGTCAGGCCGGGCAGCCCGAGGGTTTGTACTTCACCGATGTGAATGGTTCGGCGCCGAAACGGGTGATGCCCGCCGTGACGGACTGGTCGACCGTCTCGCCGGACGGACGTTCTCTTTCAACTACGCACAATGGAGCGTGGGTGATTCTGTCGATCGACGGAAAGGCCAAGCCCATTCCGGGCATGCAGCCCGGAGAATTTCCCGTTGCCTGGGCTGAAGACTCGAAGCACGTATTCACGCAGACCATCATCCCGACGGGCCTCACCATTAATAAGGTTGATGTCGAATCAGGCAAGCGGGAACTGTGGCGAGTGGTGACTCCGAAAGATCAGGTGGGCCTGAGGCCGATGGTCACCCCCACCGCGATTACGCCAGATGGCCGCTGGATGGCATTTACGTACAGAACGCAATTAGGACAACTCTACCGCAGTGATACGCTCAAGTAGCGGCAGTTATTTACTTTTATTTTTGCCGCGGCGCACGCGGGCCCACTCCGCTTACGATCCGAAAGGGAATCGCATCGATTTCTCGATGCATATCAGAAGTTAGCCGCTGCAGCCGCCGTACTCGGATGCAGCGCGATGATCTGGTGAATGTTCGTCATCTTCAGAACCTGCTGCACCTGCCCGGTAGCGCCCGCCACTCGCAACTCGCCTCCCGCCTTCTTTACCTGCCCGGCAGACATGACGATGACCCCAATCCCTGTACTGTCCACGTTGGTGACGCCGCTGAAATCAAAAATAACCTTTTTCCGGCCCTCGCCCACCAGGTTGTCCACCGCCCATTCCAGTTGCTTGCATTGTCGGCCAAGCGTCATTCTTCCCGTCAATTGGAGCACAACGATGTCAGGCTGCATCTGCTTGCTCTGAATCTCCAGCATATGTCAGATCCTTTCGCTTTCTTATTTCCCCGGCTGGGATTTTTTTCCCTGAAGCTCGCTGTCTGTTACGAGGCAGGCCTGACATTGTAGCGGAAGCGAAGCCTTTCGGCTGTAAAGTTTTGTTAGTCAAAAGGCCCTGGCTTGGACCTTCACAATTCCGCTATCTGGCCCATTCAGCGCTACGGTTTCACCTCAGCAATCATCAGTCCAAAGGGCTCGAGACTCACCCTATTGCTGTGCACCGACGCTCCGGGCGACGCGATCAGCGCCTTGATTGCGGCTCCGCCAAATCCCTGCTTCGCTAGATCGAAGGCTGGTTTTTGTGTAGTGGCCGACATGTTTAGCACTACCAGCACCGCTTTGCCTTTGTAGCTGCGGAGGTAAGACATCACATGCGGATCGTTTTCGTTGAGCGCCGTATAACTACCGTCGAGAAGAGCCTCGCTCGTGTGGCGCAATGCGAGCACTTTCTTATAAATGTTGAGAATCGAATTGGGATCTTCCGATTCGGTCTCGACATTATGCGTGCGGTAGCTCGGCGGCACCGGCAGCCAGGGTTTAACCTTGCTGAATCCCGCGTTCGGCTCGGAGTTCCATTGCATGGGCGTACGCTCGCCGTCGCGTCCTTTTTCTTTCGGCCATCCGGTTCGCCCGATCGGATCCTTCACATCTTCCCGGTGTTTGGGATCGTTATTCTGCATTCCGATCTCTTCTCCGTAATACATGATTGGAGTGCCACGCAATGTCAGATAAAAAGCGGCCATCAGTTTCGCGATCTCGTCATTGTGCTTGCCGTCGCCATAGCGGTTGTAAGAGCGGACGCGGTCATGATTGTTAATGACGAAAACCGGCCAGCCGTGGGCGCTCTCAACCGCCGCAATCTGGCGCCGGTATTCGCGCGGCGATAGTTTGTCGACCATCATGAACATGAAATCCATGGGCATCTGAAGTTCGTTGCCATTATGGCCGTAATAGCGGTCGAGTTCCGCCGCGGTGGACGTCCAGGTTTCACCAATGAGCACCGCTCCTGACTCATCCGCCACTTTCCGCATCTTCTGCAACTCAGTGTGAACCTCGGGGAAATTCGTGTTGTACTTGTTCTCCATGTTGGGATCGCCCTGCGCGTTCTTTCCCGGCAGCACAGGGTTGTTATGCAGCGCGGGATCCTCAAACAAAGTATCGACGGCGTCGAGGCGAAATCCGGCGACGCCGCGCCGGTACCACCAATGCATGGTATCGAGCATCGCATTTTCAACCGCGGGATTGCGCCAGTTCAGGTCGGGCTGCTGCGGGTAGAAAAAGTGATAATAGTATTGGCTGGTAGTGGGGTCGAACTCCCATGCCGAGCCGCCAAAAATTGAAATCCAATTGTTGGGAGGCTGGCCGGGCGCTTTACCGTCGCGCCAGATGTACCAATCGCGATGGGCCGAGGTGCGCGAAGATTTCGAATCCAAGAACCACGGGTGCTGGTCGGAGGTGTGGTTGGGCACGAAATCCATAATGATGCGGACGCCATGTTGCTTGCCGTCGGCGACCATATGATCGAAATCGGCAAGCGTTCCGTACATCGGGTCGATGTTCTCGTAGTCGGAAATGTCGTAGCCGAAATCGACCTGGGGCGAGGGATAGCAAGGAGTGATCCAGATAGCGTCGACGCCCAGATCGCGCAGATAACCCATTTTCGAGCTGATGCCGTTGAGGTCTCCGATGCCGTCATTGTTGCTGTCCGCAAAACTGCGGGGATAAACTTCGTAAAACACCGCATTCTGCCACCACTGATGGCCTTCCGCATCGACTGGCTGGGTTTGAGCCATGGCGAACGCGGAGTACAGGATAGTCAATAACAAAGTGAGCCATAAGACCGACGGCCGCATGAACATTGATTTCTCTCACTGAAAAACATAATGCGGCCGCCGAAAGTTAGCAACTGAACAGCCCCATAATTTGCCAGATCGTTCACCACAGAGGCCGCGAAGCTACACGATGGAAATACTCAGGCCAAGCCTTCGTGATCCTTCGTGTCCTTTGTGGTCAAGGTTTTTGCGGTTGCGATTTGCAACCTCAAACGACAATTTGGCGGTAGCCGGCCGGGAAGCGATACTATCGATACTGAGAAGCTTGTCGATCGAAAACGGAGGCTTTTTAACGATGATGAAAAGAAATTGCGCGTCGATCGCCGCTTGTGCGCTAATGGCGTTGTTCTCGCAGAGCGCATTCGCGGGTGCGGATGCTAAAGCCGCGGACGAGCAGGCTGCATGGCAGCGCGATTTGCTGGCGTGGCGCGCGCAGAGGGCCGCCAGCTTGCAAGCTCCCGAAGGTTGGCTTTCTCTGGTCGCTCTCGGCTGGCTGCAAGAAGGAGACAATAGTTTCGGTTCCGCCGAAGACAGCCGGGTGCAGATCGCCGGCAAGATTCCGGCGCACGTTGGCCTGGTGCGATTGGAAAAAGGAACGCTTCGCTTGCTGCCTCCCGCCGAGGGTTTTCCGAAAGAGCTTCTCGTCGATGCTCAACCGGCAAAAGAACAGGCTCTATTGGCCGACGATGCGGACAAGCCGTCAAAGCTTACGATTGGCACCATCACCATTATTGTGATCCATCGCGACGACCGCTACGCCCTGCGGGTCAAGGACCTGCAAGCCGCGACCCGCACGGGTTTCCATGGATTGCGCTGGTATGATCCGAATGCGAACTATCGCGTGCATGCCCGCTGGATTCCCTACAATCCTCCGAAAGTGCTCGACATTCCCACCGTGCTCGGCACCACGACCCACATGCCGGCGCCCGGCGTCGCGGAGTTTACCGTGAATGGAAAAGTCTTGCGCCTCGAGCCGGTGCTTGAAGATCCGAAATCGACCGATCTTTTCTTCATTATGCGCGACGCCACCAGCAAGACTACGACCTATGGCGCGGGACGTTTCTTGTATACTGATTTTCCCGACCATGGCCTCAATCAGCCCGGCGAAATCTGGCTGGATTTTAATCGGCTTTTTAATCCGCCGTGCGCCTTCACCGCCTATGCAACGTGTCCGCTGCCACCGCCACAGAATCGGCTGACTGTGCCAATCCCGGCAGGTGAGCAGCGCTATCATGATTGATGCAGAAGATTGATCGCCGAAATTGTAGATGGTATTTAGGTGAATTGCCGTCCCGATTAAGGTTGTCATCCCGAGCGAAGCGAGGGATCTGCATTTTGCAGCCAACTGCAGATCCCTCGCTCCGCTCGGGATGAGGCTAAGAATAGTCCTACATGAGATGGTTTTTAATTGTTCTAGCTGTCTTCGGTGTCATTGCATCTTCACTAGCTTTGCGCGAGCATTACCGCACCGACGCCTCGCCGTGCAGCATCAATGAGCGCTGGGATTGCGGCATCGTTAATCACAGTCCCTACGCGATGCTCCACGGGATTCCCGTCGCCGTGATTGGCATCGCCGGATATCTGCTGCTCGGTGTACTCGCCGCTCTGAGAGCGTACGCCTGGATGCTGCCCTTCGTGATGGGCGCCTTTGCTTTTGCGGTCCACCTCGCCGACGTTGAATCCATGGTCCTCGGCGTCTGGTGTATCTACTGCGTCATCTCGCTCGGAATCATTACTCTACTGACTCTGCTCGTAATCGGCACCGTGATCGTCAATTCGATGAAGCGGCCGAGACAGGCCTAGTCATCAAATTCATTGTCATCCTGAGCAAAGCGAAGGACCTGTGTATTTGTTTACATTTTCAACCCGCTTGCGGGATACGACACAGGCCAAGCGCGCCAAACCTACTCGTAGCGCAGACTCTCGATCGGGTCCAGTTGTGCCGCTCGGATCGCCGGCACCATTCCGCTCAACACACCCACTACACTAAGAATAATTGTCGCCACTGCGAGACTACTGACATTGATTTGCAGATGAATATCGCCAGCCTGCAGGTTGTCGCCGAAAGCGCTCATCAACGGCAGCGCGCCCACGCACCACGAAATTAAATACGCGATGCCGATTCCCGCCGCGCCTCCGGCAAACGTAATCGCCAAGGCCTCAGCGAGAAACTGAAAGAGGATGTGGTGCTTCTGCGCGCCCAGCGCCTTCTCCACGCCGATCTCCCGCGTCCGCTGTTGCACCGAAACCAGCATGATATTCATCAACCCGATGCCGCCAATGCCAAGGGTCAACGCGCCGATGAACGCTAACAAGATTTTGAGCGCGGTGGTCACGACCGTGAACTCGTCAAAATCCTGTTTCAAATCGGCGATGAAGACAGCCCGTTTATCGTCGGGACGAAAATTGTGATGTCCGGCGAGCACGCTGCGCACGACGCGCGCGAGTTGTTGATGATCCTGCCCTTCGTAGTCCATGAAAATGCCGGTGATATATTGCGTATCGTATAGATCGCCCATCGCGCTGAACGGAATCGCGATCAGCGTGTTGTCATTGTTATCGCCGCCCTGCACCTTGTGCTGGTAAATTCCGATTACCTGAAAACTCACTCCGTTGATGCGTATGCTCTGGCCGAGAGCTTGTTCTCCGGAGAATAGCCGGCGCTTCGCCTCGTCGCCAATCACAGCCACGCGCGCGTGTTCCGCCTGATCTTGCTCGCTCAAGCCGCGGCCGGTCGCAACCTGGAAGCCGCGAATGCGTTCGTAAACCGGGAAGACGCCGGTCAGAAAAAGATTGGTGAAGGTCCGCGTGTCGTGCTGAATGGTCACACCCTGTTTGTCGAAAATCGGAGTGACGCCTTTCGCCATCGGCACTTCGTTGCGAATATAGTCGACATCGGCGAGTTTGAGCCGTACTTCCGCGCCCGCCTTCGCGCCGCCCGCCTGCAACGACGTCCGCCCCGGAAAGGCTCCAATCACTTCCGTTCCCCACGAACTGAAAATTAAATTGATCGCGCGCTCGAATCCCGAGCCGAACGCCAGAAGAATCACCACGGTCGCAATTCCCCAAGCCATCCCGAGCATGGTCAACGTCGTGCGGCGGCGATTGTGCTGCATGGCGCCATACGCTTCTTTGAGCAGGTCGTTAGTCATGACTTACTCCTCTGAGTAACATCGCGGGTGTTACTCCTGTCGCAACGCTTCCACTGGCTCGAGCATTGCCGCTTTCCGCGCCGGATACAGGCCTGCCGCAATCCCCGCGATCGCCAGCGAAAGCACCGCCCCAATCGCCGATACAGGCACGATGCGCGGGGTGTCGAAACCCGGCGGCAATTGCACTCCCGAAAGCAGGTGGACGACCAGCATGGCGCCGCCCACTCCGACCGCCCCGCTCAAGAGCGTCAAAAACGCACCTTCCAGAAAAAATTGGAACAATATATTGCGATGCGTGGCGCCAACCGCTTTGCGCAATCCAATCTCGCGCGTCCGTTCCGTTACGGCTACCAGCATGATATTCACGATCCCGATCGCACCGAGCGCGAGCGTCACCAGGCCGACTCCGCCGAGAAACCAATCCATCGCCGTAAAGATCTTGCCCATCGTCTTCTGATTCTTGATCGTGTCCCACTCTTCCCACACATCAGGATTCTTCGGGTCGAACCCTCCGTGATTGCGTGCGACGATGCTATGCAACTCGGCCTTGGCGGTTTCGTTCTCCTCAAACGTGCGCGGCTGATAATTGATAAACGAAATTGCCTTGCCATCGAGCGAATCATTTCCCGTCAGCGGAAACAGCTCGCGCATCGTATTAAACGGAATAAAAATTCGAATGTTGGTGAAGTTCTGCTCCTCGTGCCCGATCATCGAGAGCACGCCGATCACCTGAAATCGAACGCCATTGAGCAGAATGGTATTGCCAACCGCCGGCCGCCCCGGAAATATATTGCGCGTCATCTGACTGCCCAGAATGCAGACACGGCGCCGTTGCTCATTATCGTCGTCATTAATCCAGCGCCCGATCGCCAGAGGAATCGTCCGCACCTGGTTATAGATCGGCGGCACGCCCGAGACCTGGCCATTGGTGCTGGTATATTCACTGACCGCACGGATGTCGTCGCGTGCAATCACCGGCGAAATATTGCTGGCGAGCGTCGACTGATTCTTGATGGCGACATAGTCGTCATAAGTAAGGTTGAACCACTTCGCCGAATTAAAACTGCCTTCGACCGCCGGCGCCCGTCCGCCCCAAAAAAAGATGATGTTCTTGCCGAAGGTTTCCAGTTGCTTGCGATTGCCGTTGCGAAAGCCTTCGCCCACCCCAGCCAGCAGTAGCAGAGAGCCCACGCCCCAGGCGATTCCAAACATGGTGAGAAACGACCGCAGCTTGTGCGCCCACAACGTCTGCAAAGTTTGCGCGAAGGTGTCGACCAGCGTGCGCATATCGCGATCTCAAAGCGGGAAAAGGAAGAAAAATGCCGACGCTCCCGCCGCATAGTTCGACTCCCAAGCAGGCAAGGCGTTAGCCGGTCATTCATTTGATCCGAAGGCTAAAGGACAGGGGTTGTACTGCCGGTAAAGTTTGCTGCTCATAGAGACGATACAAAACAAATTGTTACAGTTTATTTTATTTGTCGTCTTTTTGTTGAATGCCCAGCTTCCACGCCACCTGCCGCAGCATTCCGAGCAGCACTTCTGCGTCATTGTCGTTCAGTTCCATTCGCCGCACCAGGCGCCGCAATTTTTCTTCCGCCGCCACGATCCGCGGCTTCACATACCCGCTCGCGCGCAGAACCTCCAACAAAACCTGCGTCAACCGCTCGAACTCCGCCGAAGTGGCGAGAAGCTTCTTCTCTTTCGCGGCGGAAATCTTTGCGGATGCAGTCTTCTTAGCCACAGAGCTGGCCCCGACCATCTCGCGTCCGCGTATCAGCTCATAAAGGCACACAGCCACCGCCTGCCCGAGATTCATCGACCCATGCTCTTCGCGTGTCGGAATCCGCATCATCCAGTGGCAGTGACTCATCTCGACATTCGACAACCCAAAGCGCTCCGAGCCAAACAACAGCGCCACCGGACCCTCCGCCAGCCCGCGCCGAATCTCGCGCCCTCCATCCTCCAACCTCTTTAAAGGATGCTGCAATTCTCGCGGCCCCACTGCGCTCGTGCCGACCACCAGTCGGCAATCCGCGACCGCCTCGGCCACGTTGTCAAACTGCTCCGCCTTCGCCAACAATTCCGCCGCGCCCACCGCCGAACGCGCCTCGCGAAACGCCACTTCGTAAGGATTCACTACGCGCAACCGCCGCACTCCAAAATTGCTCATCGCCCGCGCCGCCGCCCCAATGTTCAGGGGGTTTCGCGCGGCCACGAGAACTACACGGAGATTATCGAGGTCGACTGTCATTCTGGCTGAGCCATTCGTCAACGCCAAACTCTGAGACCTTCATTCTACGGCCCCGTTGGTGCGGTATCGCACATCGGGCGCAGCCTGCGACTTCCACTACTCACAAAGCATCCAATCAACAGTGTTACGATAGACGTTCCGCCTTGAGCAGGCCAATTAGGCCAGCCGCGCGGAAGAGGCAACTACCGAGAATTCTGGAGGATGAATGGCAAGCAACGCCATCGTCGAGGTTACCGACGCTAATTTTGATTCTGATGTATTGAAGTCCGATAAGCCCGTGCTGGTCGATTTCTGGGCCGCCTGGTGTGGTCCCTGCCGCGCCATAGCGCCCATCGTCGAAGAGCTTGCACACGAATATGAGGGCAAAATCAAGGTCGGCAAGATGGATGTCGACCGCAACGGCGCCACTCCCATGCGCTACAAGGTCACCGGCATTCCTACTCTGCTTATTTTCAAAAATGGACAGGTAGTAGAACAGCTAGTAGGCTACCGCTCTAAAGACGACCTGCAAAAAGCGCTCGATCGCCACGTGGCCGCGAAAGTCACCACGTAGACAGCTTTCAGCAATCAGCTTTCAGTCAATCAGATCTAAGTGAACCTCGGCTGGCGAGGGCCCGCGCGCAGCCGTGGGCCGAGCCCTTACAGAGAACAGGGGACTGAGAGCTGCCCTCAATACTTCCGCAACACTCCAATCACCCGCCCCTGTATCTCCACGTTCGCCGCGGGCACAATGATCGGAGCCATCGCCGCATTCGAAGGCTGCAACCGAATGTTGTCCCCTTCGCGAAAGAAGCGCTTCAGCGTCGCATCCGACGACTCGATCAACGCCACCACAATATCTCCGTTGTGCGCCGTCTTCGTCTTTTCCACCAGCACATAGTCGCCGTCGAGAATCGCCTCATCCTGCATCGACTCGCCGCGCACTTCGAGCACGAATACTTCTTTCGACCGCACAAAATCCGCCAGCGAAATCGTCTCGTTCTGCTGCATTGCTTCAATCGGACGCCCCGCCGCAATTCGCCCCACCAGCGGCAGCACTATCGCCGTGTTCACCGCCATCGACTGCTTCAACTTCCCCTTAGGAGGGATCAGATCGATCGAGCGGCTGCGATTATAGTCGCGCGTCAGCAACCCTTTTTTCTCCAGATTGGTGACGTGCTTATGCACCGTGGCCAGAGAATTCAGCCCCATGGCTTCCTTGATCTCCTCAAACGAAGGAGAGTACTGCTTCTCCGCCACAAAGCGCGAAATGAAATCATAGAGTTCGCGTTGACGCCGAGTAATCGCCATGCCCGGAGCATAGGCGAATGCTTGGCGAATGTCAAGAAGGCGCACCTAGATCGCTAAGGCACGAATCGCTGAGGCTGCGATCACTCGGGGATGAAGTAGGCTCCCGGAATCTTGCTGTCCAACGTTGCCAGAACAGCTCCGTTGCTGGAGGCCAGTTGGACCAGGTGCCCATCGGTCGTCTGCCTCGCGGTCTTCACCCAGGCTGGAAGACGAGAGATATCCTGATCGTCGGCAACAAACGAAAAATGTGGCTTGGCGGCCTGCTTGATTCGAAGCAAAAGAGTGCGCGCCTGGTGGACCGTGAACCCGTAGGCTGGAGCTTGGACCAGCACCCGGATAAATCCCAGTTCCGTGATCGCACACGTAGCCAATGGAGGAAATTGTTGGGATCGCATCCAGACGCCGACCCGATCATGGAATTCATGATGGGCGAAACCGAGTGCCACAAGAGCGTTCACGTCGAAAAGGTATGTCATGTGGACTCTGGCGGCCTTAGCCGGTGGGGACTCTGGCGCAGATTCACGCCAGCGCAGATTGAGGTAGCGCAGGCTACGGAAACTCCGCCAGGATTTCCACTACCTCTTTGCTGCTAAGCGTGGGTGCTCCGCGGCCAGCACTCAGTACCGGAAGCCGGGTCAAAGGGTCGCGCACAATGCGTCCCGCAAGCGCCCGCTTTTGCTGCGGAGTCAGCACGATGCGTCCCGCCTCGATATGCGCGTCCAGCGAATCCCCGGCGCGAAGCCCCAAGCGCCGGCGAATCGGCCCCGGAAGCACGACCTGACCCTTGGTAGAAACCTTGGTCACCATGGTAAGAATATCTTACCATGTATCGCACAGCCGCTCGAATTAAGATTTCTGTGAAGGGCAGTCATGAAAAAGTATCGAAACCGGTCATGAAAATTGTTTCAGGGTAGTGGCCGATAAACTGTCATGTAGCGCGCGAAACGATTTACAAATCGTTGACACTACTCCTGGTGGAGCGCGTCTATTTGGTGTTATTAGGGTGGTAAACTGAAACAGGGAGCATAGTAACCGAAGATAGACTTGGCACGACCCTCGGTTATCTATAAACTTCCCGACGCGGGTGACAACATGAGTTCTTACCCGCGGAGTACTTCCCCAGAGAGGGATTTATTATGCTTCAGCGCAATGTTGGCTCACTCGACGGCAGAGAGATGATAAAGATGAATAATCTCGCCGTGGGTTACTTTCCTAGCGATTCGCCGGAGATTGGGGTGTATCCTCTGCCGCAACCGCAGCACCTACAGGAGCAGCCGCAGACTGAGCCAAGCTCAGAAACGACTTCCTGAGGCTTTCTCTGTGGCGGTCAGCTCGCCCTCCGATTTCCAAGGTTTCTTCGTCACTAAGAATCACTATTTCTGCTCTGCGTCTAGCTACTGCCAGCCTAATCGGACCCCCGACTTTTCCGTCCTGGCGGCCGTTTCAAGTATGCAGTACGCTACTAGATCCTTCGCAATTTCAAGCGAAATCCCGCGCTTGTAGAGTCGATTCAATAAATACACTGCCAGTGGCACCACGCCGCTCGCCGCAAACCCTGTTGTGCTGAGGTTTGGGGCAAAATTGAATGGTGGGGTGCTACCCATCGAAATTATCTTTGGTTGATCATTTGCAGCAAATCCGATTAACAAGAACCAAATATCAGGTCGTGGGGCAGGCGTCGGGCCCATTGGCCCCGGCAAGAACTGCGGCGGACCGAACCATTGTGTGAAGTATTGATTGCCGATCGTGCGGATCGATTCTGCTGCACCGTCAACGTCTGTGTTGGGCGTTGTTGCCAGACCAGCGGTTATGCGCGGTAAATACGGGCAGGAGGACGGCGGCTACGGAACTGTCTCCAAGTTGATGGCCCCGGTTGGCAAAGGCGGCTACAAAGAGAAGGTTCTGTGGAATTTCGATGTAACAGACGGCCTCAACCCGGCCGCCGGCTTGATTCTGGATAATGCAGGCAACCTCTACGGTACAACCCTGGGCGGATTGGACGGATACGGCAAGGTGTTTGAAGATTACCCGTAGGATGCTCGTCGATTTCTGTCGGGTCGCACGCGCGCCGTCGCGATTGATGAGGCGCTCACGATCCCGCATTGATCGTCGCTGGACCCCTGACAAACATAGTCCAAGCTACAAAACGGAACTAACTCCCGGGCAACCCGAACTTACTCCGTTGTAACTCCCTTCAGAAACACGTAATAAAAATCCACCGCCCGCGCAAACGATTGAACTCCGATGCGCTCATCTTTTCCGTGGGCGCGAATATCGTCGCGATCGTACAGTTCGCCGGATATGCAATAAGTCGGCATGCCGGCGGCATTGGTATAGACGCCATCCGATGCGCCCGTGCTCATATCAGGAATGACCGGAATTCCCGGCCACATCTGCGCCACGACCTTCTCCAGCGGATCAAATACATCTTTACGCGGAGCCGGCGGCACATAGCTATGCCGGTCGGAGCCGTGATCCATCAGCACGCCCGTGTTCTCGCGAAATTGCACTTTGATAGTTGGCTTCGGATTTCTTGGATCAACGACAATTTTTTCCAGCGTCAGCCGGATTTCTTCTAGCGAATGTCCCGGCTCGATGCGGCAATTGACGTTGGCTTGCGCCATCTGCGGCAACGCGTTGTTGGCATGGCCTCCGCTCAGGCGCGTGGCCACGCAGGTCGTATGCATGGTCGAGTTATCCAGCGGATCTTTCGACAGCCGCGCCACCGCGTTCATATCGGGAGGAGTCTTCAGCATAGCCTGCAAATCCGCCGCGCGTTGTCCAGTTGACATCTTCACCTGTCGCTCGTAGTAAGCGCGAGTGATGTTATTCAACTCGAAAGGAAACCGATAATGCTCGATGCGCGTGAGTGCGTCAGTCAGTTCATAAATTGCATTGTCAGGCCGTGGAAGCGAGCTGTGGCCGCCGGGATTCGTCGTGGTCAGCACGAAATCCCCATACAGTTTTTCGGTAGCGTTCACTTCCATCATTAGCGGTTTGCCATGATCGGCGAGCACGCCTCCGCCATCGTGGTTGAGCACGAATTCGGCGTCGACCAGTTCGCGATGATTTTTAATCAGCCAATCAACTCCGTTAAACGCGCCGCCCTCTTCGTCGGCCGTCATAGCGAGGATGATGTCGCGGTCGGGCACGTATCCTTCTTTTTTCATCCGGATGAGAGTAGCCGACATGATCGCGTCTCCGTCCTTCATGTCGCTGGTGCCGCGGCCATAGTAATAGCCGTCTTTTTCGATAAACTGAAATGGATCGGTTGTCCAATCTTCGCGCCGCGCTTCGACCACATCGAGATGGCCGATGAGCAGGACGGGCTTGTGCGCGCCCGATCCATGAAGCCGCACGACAACATTTTTCTTGCGGTCGCCCTTGCCGCCGTCACCGGTGCCCGGCCCGAGGACGTGAACGTCGCTGTCGGGAAATCCGGCATCGCGAAAGCGCTGCGCCATGGCTTCCGCGGCGGCCGTAACGCTACCGACAGAATCGGTAGTGTTGATTTCGATGAGCTGTTTGAAAATATCGAGCGCAAGTTTGCGGGTCGCTTCGTCCTGCGACGAAGACGACGGCGATTGCGCCTGCATCGAGAACACCAGCACCATACAAAAAAACAGAGTCAGCCCAAGTTTCTTAGCTCCCACGTTCACCCCCCAAAAAGATTTCTGCAAAAAATTGCGCACGCCGACGCTAACAGATTTGTTCCGCGAAACCAAGTTTTACGCCGTGAGCGTGCTCTAAGTATCGAGCGGCAGAAGTCGACGTTGCGGAATTTACGTTGCATTGTCGAATCGCTCACGCTACCGTCAATGTCCTTCGTTGATATTTAATGCTGATATCTAATGACGATGACGAGTGTGCACAATTCTAGGGAAATCGCAGCGCCCCAACTCGCCGCGCTATTCTGCGTCTTCTTCCTGATCGCTTGCGGCCTTGGCTATCCCGTCCTCAATCGCTACGACCCGCGCCAGACGCCCGGTTTGTCGGATGTTAAGACTTACGCGGAGTTGGAAGCCGGCTCAACCGTCGTCGATGCCGAAGACATGCGCTTCCGCCGTTTCCGCGTCTTGGTGCCATGGATCGCGAGGCCCTTCTACGCGATTGCACGAGGACGCGTCGCGAGTTGGGATCCGGCGATGTTTGGATTGCTTGTTGCCGACTCTATATTCGTGGCCATGACCGCAGTTCTCATCCTAACGATTGGTTGGCGAATGCTGGGCAACGCAGCCGCAGGCTTGGTCGGAGCTTTGCTCTACATGGTCAACTTCGCCGTTCCCAATCTGCGATTGGCTGGATTAGTCGATGCGGGCGAAGGATTCTTCCTGCTGGCTCTGCTCTGGAGTTTGTCTGAGCGAAAGCTCTGGCTCTTGCCCGCAATCGCGGTACTGGGAGCGCTAACCAAAGAATCGTTCATTCCGTTCAGCATTGTGATTACATTTGCGTGGTGGTTGGCGACGCGGAGCGATCACCCTAAAGGGGAAAAAAACCGCTATCGATCTTCGCGAGATGCTGCTTGGGTTTTGGCGAGTTGGGCTTTGAGTGTGGCTGCAATGATTGTCCTGCACCGGACGATCACCGGAAACTATGTCAGTCCACTGCAGTTCGGCTCGACGCTGCAACGCGGCGGAGGACAGCACTTTGCGGTCTCACTGCGGGATCGAAATCTCTGGTACATCTTTCTGTGGCTTTTGCCGACCGCGATTCCCAGCCTGAAACGCTTTCCAAGATCGTGGCTGATTCCGACTGCAGCGGCGTGCATTATGGCCTTCTTCCTGGATGCTTATTTTGGAGGGACGCCAGCGGCTGGATCAGCGTGGGGCAGAGCGCTTTTCAGCATCGCCGGTCCGGTGCTCAGCCTGTCATCAGCGTTAACCTTGCTGCGGATTTCCGGCCGCCAACAAAAGAGTATTGGATTCAATGGCTCGCAGGTGAGCGGATGAAACAAGCGCGGTACGTGCGCTGATGTTCTAGACTTCTACCAAATCCATTTCCCGCTCCCGGCGCTTGTTCCAGAGCGGCGCAAGAATACTCGATTGCAAAATTTCGGACTCGGCTTGCACCCAGTCTTCCAGTTCCAGGCCTTCGACCTGCCCACGCTCGTCGTAAAGCTGTTGCGCGCGCAGCCGTATTTTTCTTTCCAGCAGTTCCACCATCAGCTTCTGGCGCTGCCGAGTTCTGGTTATGCTATCCACTATTTACACCCCACAATTCGTTGGTCTACCACTATTGTAAATGGCGAATCGATGGACAGGTTGTGCAGGAAGGTTACCAAAGTGGGCGCCCGGCGGGCCGTGTCAGGTCGGACGCGTGAGATGTGCAAACTGCAGGGAATCTCACAGTTGTCAATGATTATGGCGCGTTATAATGCGCCGTCACGATCAAGGAGCCAACGATGTCCGATAATTTCGGTCGCCACCAGGAACCGGAAAATGATCCTCAACGACTACATCAGCATTGCGGAAGCCTCTTTGGATGTAGCGAGGAGAACGGCACTGGTGTGTTGCGCGAAGATATCAAAGATGCGGCATTCACGAAACGAGCGGCCGACCGGCTCTTGCACATGGACGAGATGAATCAGGAGCAGATCGACGGCTATCTGACGGCGCGCGGGCGTTCGCGCCGCAGGCTTCTCGGCGCGAGCACTTTTCTGGGTGCGCTGGCGGGGATCGGACCGTGGTTTACGAAACTCGCGCATGCCGTCGATGCGTTCGACAGCGGCGCGAGCTCGGGCGCTGCGCGGGCGCCGAGGAAAGAGGATGAAGGCCGGGTACACGTGGTCGAGAGTAATGACAAGACCGTGCGCCTCGGAGTTTACGACACCACGCTCGACCCTATCGTCAAAATCGATTCTGGCGATATCGTCAGCTTTACGAATACGTGGTCACACTTTTTGAATCAGATGCAGCCGGGAGTTCCGGTTGAGACGCTGGCGAAGCTGCGCGTGAGCAATCCGGGACATGGGCCGCATTCCATCATCGGCCCCATTTATGTCAATGGCGCCGAGCCGGGCGATGTGCTCGCAGTTCGTTACAAGCGCATTGTTCCATTCGATTGGGGAGCGGTGTTCAATAATCCGGGGGCGCTCGGAACAGGCTTACTGGCGCAGGATTTCCCCGAGGGCCAGGTGAAATATCTGAAGCTCGATCTGCCCAAGATGACGGCGGAGTTCAACTCGAAAATTCACGTTCCGCTCAAGCCATTTCAGGGGACACTCGGCGTCGCGCCTCCTGACGGATTCTATCCTCCGCTGACTCCCGGCGTGACGAGTTCCGTTCCACCTGGCCCGCATGCCGGCAATACCGATCTCAGCGAGATGGTGGAAGGCTCGACGATGTTCATCCCGGTATGGAAGCCGGGAGCGCTGATCTTCACGGGTGATTCTCATGCGGTGCAGGGTGACGGCGAGATCAATCTCTCTGCCCTCGAAACGCGCATGAAGGAATTGCGGATTCAAGTGGTGCTGCACAAGCAGAAGAATTTCGCGTGGCCGGTGGCAGAGACCGCGACCCATTGGATTCTCCTCGGGCTCGATAAAGATCTCAACGTCGCCATGACTTTGGCGGCACGCAATGCCATCAACTTTTTGGCCGCGCACGCGGAGTTGAGTAAACTCGATGCCTATGCGTTGTGCAGTATTGCAGTGAGTTTTCGAGTGACACAGGTGGTGGACATTGTGCGCGGCGTGCACGCCATGATTCCCAAGAATCTTTTTGCGGCGGACTTGCGCGAGAAGATCAGTGTGGTTTAGCCGTACCTCGGGGGCCAAAGCCCAGGTCTTGAACGAGGCTGTGCGACGCAGCTAGAAGCCGCGCCGCCTCAAAGCCGTTCATCAACAAAAGCGGGTCCTTGATGAGGCCGATCGCTTGACTGAACAAAGCCGACGCTGCAATTTAGTGCTCCGGTTCGGCTACGATCACGACGAAAGA
Organism: uncultured Acidobacteriaceae bacterium; assembly: GCA_963822025.1. Lineage (GTDB taxonomy): Bacteria > Acidobacteriota > Terriglobia > Terriglobales > Acidobacteriaceae > Acidiflorens. The sequence continues at coordinate 1,932,571 of CAWGFW010000008.1, forward strand.
ATCGGGCTCGATTTTTCTGTTCTCGCGCGTGCCGGAGACGTTGGCGGTTACGGTGAAGAGCTCGTGCGTTTTCTCGTCGACCGCCATCGTGCGCGCGCCCCTTTGGGTAGCGAGCGTCTGCGCCACGGTGAACTTGTCTGGTGAATCTTCTTTAATCACCGTGATCGTGCCGTCTCCCGCTGACGCAAATGCCGTGCTGCGATCGGCATCGAAGCCGGTGGCATCGCATCCCTGCCCAATGTCAGGGCGGGCTACGATTTTGCCGTTGTCGGCATCGACGATCACCATCTTCTTATTGCCACTGCAACCGACGAACAGGCGCCGGTCTTTGCGGTCGATGGTGAGGCCGGTCGGCTCTTCGCAATCGGCCAGCTTCCAGCGCGACTTCACGGCCAAATTTTTCGGGTCGAAGGCTACCAGTTCCGACGTGTCCTCGATGTTTACGAATACGGTGCCTTTGTCGTCGGTCGCGGAAAATTCCGGCTTTCCTCCCAGGTCGATCTTGCCGACGACCTCGCCCTTAGCGGCATCGACGGCAGTTGTGTCGTGTCCCTTGCCATTAAATGTAAATACCCGTTTAGAGAAGGGATCATAGAGAATGGCGTCAGGCCCGCTGCCCACTTTGATTTTTTTCTCCACCGCCAGCGATTTCAGGTCAAACACACTCACCATATCTTCGCGGCCGTTGCTGGTGAAGCCGCGTCCGTCGGCCGGATCGAGGGCAATTCCATGGACGCCCGCGGTATCTGGAATGTCGCCGATCTGCTTGCCTGACTTGGTATCAATCACCATGACGTGCGTGGCGCGGGAAATGAACAAGCGATGCCCTTCGCTGTCCGCGGTGAGATAATCCCATCCGCCATCGCCGCCCAGCTTCCATGTATTGACAACTTTGTAACCTACCGGAGTCGCCGCCGCTACCAGCGCTAACGCCGCTGACAATATCAAACAGACTCGAATACCCCTGCGCCGTTTCATGTCGATCACCTTTGCGTAAATTTTAGCCACTTTGTGTGCGCAGAGAATTTTACACTTTGCTGCAGGTCTGTGACGGAGCCATGCTTCGCAGGTTCAGGACTGAGGTTAGGTAAAGCTCCCTATTAGGCATGGTGCCGAGCGAGTTCCGCGCGGCCCTACACAAGTGTGCAAACATTTTCGCTCACCTTGGCGGGTTGCCATTAACCCATTACCATTCAACAATTTATGCGATTATGGTTTGGTAGCGGCCTTGCTGTTATTAAGGCTAGAGAAGCTTATATCCGCTAGCTAGATGGCGGACAATCCCCCGCTTCACAATGGGAGACTTGCAATGAAGAAAATCCTGTTTGTGCTCTGCCTGGCTTTAACTACGGTTGCGGTTGCGCAGAATAGCCTTGGGGGAAATAGCCTCAACAGCCAAGTTCAGTCCTACAATTTTTCTAGCCATCCGCAGCACGCCGCTTATGCTCCGATGTCGCAGGAGCAGAATATTCTCGCCTCGACCAGCTATAGCTCGGCGTCGGGAGAACGGCCAGCATCCGATTTTCCGCAGCCGGAAAGCATCTCTCTAGGCGCCGCCGCCCGCGAACTCAGGGAGCACCATTCGGCGGTAAAGAAATCCCGTGTCGTTTGGATCAACCAATAGCGGTACGGCATACTCTACCTCCGCGCGCGATTTTGAATTGCGGTTTGCTGCAACTTTCGAGCAAACCGCCGCCCGGATAACTCCACACTCCTTCGCCCATTGCGACCGAAATTTATTCAGAAAATAAATGTTACCCTAGGTGGGTTCAATGACCGTCCTGGGGTTCACTGCCGTGGTTGCGATCGTCTCCTTCGCTGCGGGACTTCTCGGATCGCTCACCGGGCTAGGCGGCGGAGTCGTGCTCGTGCCGCTGCTCACCATTTTCTTCCATGTAGATATTCGCTATGCGATTGGAGCTTCGCTGGTCTCCGTGATCGCGACCTCGTCAGGCTCGGCCGCGGCCTACGTGAAAGAAGGATTCTCCAACATTCGTATCGGAATGTTTTTGGAGATCGCGACTACTTTCGGCGCGCTGCTTGGAGCTTTTCTAGCCACGCGCATTCCCACCAGCGCCCTGGCTGTGATCTTCGGTGGCGTACTGCTCTATTCCGCCTATCTTTCCCGCAAGCCGCGGCCTTTGGACCAGCGCAACCTGCCGCCTGATCCGCTCGCGACAAAGCTGCGTTTGAACGGTAGTTTTCCTGACCTCGGAGGCAAGCGCGACTACAACGTGCAGCACGTCCCCACGGGCTTCAGCCTGATGTTTGGAGCGGGCGCGCTGTCGGGATTGCTTGGCATTGGCTCGGGCGCGGTGAAAGTACTGGCCATGGATCAAGCAATGCGGATCCCGTTTAAGGTTTCGACGACGACTAGCAATTTCATGATCGGCGTAACCGCCGCGGCCAGTGCGGGTGTTTACCTTAGTCGCGGGTACGTTGATCCCGGCCTCGCTATGCCCGTGATGTTGGGCGTGCTCGGCGGATCGCTCGTCGGCACGCGCATCCTGGTCAAGGCGGAAACCAAGTCGCTGCGCCTTGTCTTTAGCGTGGTGATTCTCGTGCTTGGATTGCAAATGCTCTATAAGGGACTATGGGGGAAAATTTAATGCCGCCGCTGCGCGTGCCGGCACGCCCGCCGGACCCTTTTCAACCGCAGCCGTGGAGAGACCGGCGTCTGGAATTAATCCTCGGCAACCTGCTTCGCGCTGGAGTCCTCATTTCAGCGGCTGTCGTTTTCGGGGGAGCTTGCGTTTACTTGGCGCGGCACGCGCACGAGCCTGCGAATTACCGCGTCTTTCGCGGCGAGCCTACTGACTTCCGAACCATTCCCGGCGTCATCCACAGTGTTACGCACGGCCGGGGACGCGGCTTGATCCAACTTGGATTGCTGCTTCTTATCGCGACGCCGATCGCGCGAGTTTCTTTTTCTGTTGTCGGATTCGCGATCGAACGCGATCGCATGTATGTCGTCTTCACGCTAATTGTGCTGGCGGTTCTCCTCTTCAGCCTTTTGGGTTTGGGTATGGGCGTGTAGAAGGCTATCTGTCTGCCGCCACGATCTTCGCGGTCGTGATCGCCTGGCCCACATGCCGTTGCGTGTGGTCCGCCACGTGGACAAGCAATCCTCCCACGGTGGTCGGCAGCCGTTTCTTGCCCACGACTCGCGTCTCTTCCAGATTCGTCTTCGCCAGCGCCCGCACGCGCGTTACGCCATCTGCCAGCGCGCTTGTGAGTTCCGCGAACAGTTCATCGCACGTTGCTCCCGGATCGAGTTCCGTCCGCAGCCGAGACATCTGTTCTTCGCCCAGGCTTCGTCCTTCGGCATAAGTCAGCAGACGATCCATGCTGCGCGCGAGATGCCGAATGTGATATGCCACAGGAGCCCCTCCCGCTGGCTGCATATTTATTTCAGCATCTGACAGGTTCCCGCACCACTTGCGCAGATCTTCATCAGCTAGTTGCAGCGCGTGCAGAACGGCCCGGCCGACGGCGGGCACATCCGTCTCCGTGCCACGCAACCAAGGCTCGATCGAAGGCATAAAATTCAGCTCGTGTTGAATTCTAGCGCGGCCAGAGCCAACCGAAAGTGCCAGCGGTGAGCAAGCCGTAAATAAGTCCATCAATAACTTCCTTGATGGTCACTGACCAGGGCTGACCTTTCCAAATGCCGTTGCTTAGATTCCCTAGACCGTAGGCGAGAAAGGCTGCGGTTCCAACCACGCGAAAGACCACCCGATAGTTTGCGCCGGGCGCAACCGTGTGGGCGGTGAGATAGGCGACGAAGAATCCGATCACGAGGCAAAAGGCAAACCACTGAATCAGGAATTTTGCCATCGCCGGAGGACCACTGGGAATGACAGTCATGAATCCGACCGGTCCCTGCTTTTGTTTTTCGAGCAGGGCGGGGGATCTCATCTCCTTGTGGGTGCAGTAGGGAAAGACATAGAGACCGGGCTTGACGCCAGTGCTGCGTAGCGCGGCAAGAGTTTTGTCTTCATCGGGAAGTTGGCCGTAGTCGCTGCGATGATAGGGCAGCAGCATGTGCATAATGGAGCTGGCGACGAAGACGATCACCGCCGAGAGCACAATCGGCAGCCAGAGAGCGGCGAGAGAAACCATGTGCAGCCTCCTTAGGACGCAATCGCACTGCGAATGTCAGGGCTTAGCAGGCGAGGCTACGGCAACGGGGAGGGCCAGGTCAAGGAAAACTGCGTGGGCGGAACTGGGGTGCTTGGGGGAGAAACTAAGCCAGTATGGAATCGTCCAGTCGTTTGCGGTGGAAGTCGGCGACGTGCTGCACGAATGCCATGACCAGCGGATGGGGATGGCCTTCGCGCGATGAAAGTTGGGGTTGAAACAACGTCGCGATGAAAAACAAATGCGCCGGCGATTCGATGGCGCGGCATTCTTCTTTCGACCCGCGGGCCACGACGGGAAAGCCCGCTTCCATCGCCATCCATTCGAATTCGGGATTCATCTCGTAATTGCAGAAGAATTCTTCTTCGATCGATTCTTTGCCGTAGAAAGAAGAGAGATAGGAGCCGGGACGAAGGCGGATCTGTTTCACTTTCCCCGAGAGCTTGGGCGCCTTCGGATCGCGGTTAGGAACGGCGCAGGCGACGGGATAGATGACGATGTTCTTGGCGTTCGGATCTTCTTCGGCGGTGGTGGCGTCGCGGATGCCGAGTACATTGCGCGCGCACTCGATGAGCGCGTATTGGAATCCTCCACAGGTGCCGAGGAATGGCCGGTCGTGCACGCGTGCAAATTCGATGCCTTTGAGCATGCCATCGAAACTCTTGTAAGGACTGCCCGCTGAGGCCCACAGCCCATCGAAGGAATCGAGCGCGGCGTCAGCTCCTGGTTCGACCAGAGATGGCGTCGGAAGCCAGGCCGATTCCACCGTCAGTTGCAGCTTCTGCGCAGCGTGCTGCAGTGAGTCGTTGGTCGCGTGATGGGAACGGAACTCGGGATTGAAGTCGCCGAGAATCCCGATCCGGACGGGTTCGGTCACAGAAGACATTCTAAATTAGGCGCCCGCGCATGGCGTTAAGCAGTTAGCTACCGGTTTTGCGGAGGCTAAGCCCTGATAAAACGCTAACACGAAGTTGGCGGCAAAATGCAGATCCCTCGCTCCGTTCGGTATAACAAGGGTGCTGGCTACAGCAACTCCATTTGTGCCATCAGAATGTAAATGCCGAGCAACGCGATAGCAGATCCTCCCCAAACCATGGCAGCGGACTTCCATCCGAGCGCGCTGACGAATTCCTTCTGGCTGCGGAATGAGATGATGAAGGTTGGATCATTCGCGCCTTTCATCAGCACCACTTGCGGGTTGGGGTCAACGTCGACGGGGTTGGATTGAACTTCACTGTCACTTGGTTTGTCGTGAACCTCTTGGCCTTCGTGTTCGGCAACCACTTCGACAGACCGGTACGGAACTCCGGCAGCGGACCAAGCTTCTGGCCTGGTGATTCCGGCACGAGAGAGTGCAGCGGCGATCTTCGCCTGCTGGCTCATGTCTTGCGTCGATAACGGAGTGTCGCCGCTAGAAAGCTTAATGACCTGTGGCGTGGGAACGGCCTCCGGAACGCCATTGGTGTCATCGCGTCGATGGTTGCTTGTGTCGCTCGTGGACGAACCGCTGTTCGCGGTGTTGGCGAGCGGTTCGTTGTGTGGCGCGAAAGGGCGCAACTGAATGCCCGGATTTTCGGCGAGTGTTCCGGCGACGAAGAGGACGTCATGTGGCTTGATGGCGTGCTCTTCGATGCGGAGGCGGCGACCCGGCATGATGCCGTGCCGCACCAGAAAGACGCTGACTCGGGGCGGAATGGATGCCCCGTTCGTTAGGCAGCTGGATACGAAGAATGAAGCGTCGTATTCTTCACGAAAGTCGCGGTGTAGGTCAAGGTCGGCTCCGAGAGGCTCGATGAGCAACTTCCCGGTTGAGTCATCAACGAAGAACGGCAGGTGCAAAGTCTCGTCGGCGACTTTCTCCCATTCCTGCTTCTTGCCAGCGCGCAATTGCCAGGCAACCGTGCGGTAGAGAAAGCACTGCTTGCCTGTGATCGGCGCGGACATGGTGTGAGGGCCAGTCGCTTGGCCATTGACTTCGACCAGTCCGAGAGCGGCGCTGCGAATCTTGGAAGTGGGCGTGTTGAGCAACACGCGCTTGCGAGCGAGCAGATGGAATCCGTTCAAAAAGAAGTACAAACCTCCGACGATCGCGATCAGCGACAGAATAATTAAATGGTTGATCGGAAGCAGGACGAGTAGGCAGCGGCTCACAGTGCGATTCCAGTATTTCTCTCGAAGAAGTGCGATCGAATGATCTGTTATGAGGATAAGGAGAGATTTCGCGAGCGACACGGAGAAAGCGCCGGGAGCGGCTTACCTAGGTAAGTAACAGTTACCTCACTTGGTCATCCTGAGCGAAGGGAAGGGCCTGTCTATATATTAGCGAGCGGCAAAACGCAGGGGTTTCTTCGGCAAGCTCTCTTCGCTTCGCTCGAATGACAACAAAGACGAGAATCTCACGCGGTGAGTGCACGCGTTTTCAAGATTTCTGCGACGGCTTTCATCGCGGCGTCGACTTCGGCGTCGGTGTTGTAGAAGTGCGGAGAGAAGCGCACTCCAGCTTTGGGCCGCCAATCTACGAGGATGTCGCGGGCGAGCAACTCGCGACTCACCTGCCGCGACTCCGGCATGTCAATTGAAACTGTGCCGCCGCGCTGATCGGAATTGCGCGGGGTGTTGATGCGCCAGCCTTGTTGATCGGCGAAGGCGATCAGGCGAGCGGTTTGGTGTTTGGATTTTTCGCGGATCTTTTCGAGGCCAACTTCCCTAATAATTTTTATGCCGGGCCGCGCCGCTTCGATTGACGGGATATGCGTGGTTCCGTTCATGAAACGGAAGGGAGGATCGGCATAACGTGTCGGGCCGGTGGCAAAGGCAAATGAATTTTCGTGCGCGAACCATCCGGTAAGTTTCGGCTCGAGTTTCTTGCCGAGGTCGGGACGAACGTAGAGATAGGCGACACCGGGTCCGCCGCAGAGCCACTTGAGCACGCCTCCGCAGGCGAAATCTGCATTGAGCGACTGAACGTCCACGGGGACGGTGCCGAGCGATTGGAAAGTGTCGAGGACGACGAGAGCTCCGACTTTGTGGGCTTTGTCGATGATGGCTTTCGCATCGTTGATATAAGCGCTGCGAAAAATCACGTGCGAGATGGGGACGATCAGCGTGCGCTCATCGATGGCGTCGAGCAGACGCTCGGTGGGCACGGTGATTCCGTCGTCGGTCTTGACCATGTGAACCTGCGCTCCGTAGGCGCGCTGCGCCTCCCAGAAATACATGACGGAGGGAAAGTTCATGTCGCTGTAAACGACTTTGTTGCGCGCTCCGCTGAAATCGAAACAGGAGGCGACAACGGCCTGGCAAGTGGTGACGTTCTGGTGAAGCGAGACGGAATCTTTCGGCGCGTTCATCAGGGCGCCGAGTTCGTTGCCGACCTCGAGAGCGAGCATCCACCAGCGTTCTTCCCAGGCGCGGACTCCGCGCGTGGCCCAGATATCGGCGTAGGCGTGGAGCGCGCCGTAGACGGCCCGGGGCATGGCTCCAAGGGAATTGGAGATCATGTAGTTAGTGCGCTCAAGGATGGGAAACTCGGCGCGGTAACGGAGAAGAGTGTCAGACATCAAGGATATTGTAATGCGGGAAAGGCTTTTGACTGGGTGCGCCACTTCTCGCGCTTTTCGAGAAGTGGCGCACCCGCTCTGAATTTTTTTTAGGCCGCTGACTCTTTGTCTTTACCTTTCTCCTTGGGGTGGTGGGATCTTACCGATGCCGCGGCGTGGATGGAGCTGGATGTTCCGGTCAGGGTGGCTAGGAGCTTGGCTCCGTCGGGGCTGCCCAGGCCGGTGCAGGCATCCCAACCGGGGCCTGCGTTGAAGGCGCCGTTGTTGCCTTGGGTTATGTCGTGGAATCCGGCGGCTTCCACAGCCTGCGCGTAGATTTGCGGATTGAGGTAGCCGATCGGTTTGCCGTTCGACTGATTGATGCGCGCGACCAAGCCAGCCCATAGGGGCGCGACTGCGCTGGTGCCGCCGATTACGGCATTCTCGCCATCGACCAGAATGTTATAGCCGGTGTTGGGATCGGCATCGCCGGAGACGTCGGGAACGCCTCGTCCGCCGGCCTGCACCGTGGGTTTGGGCACGTCGAACCCATCCTGATAGGTAGGAAGAGGAAAGACGTTGCTGACTCCGCCGCCGGTGGCTCCTCCGCTGGGCAAGTCGTCCCAGACGGTTTCGCTGACGATTTGGTCGTTCGACGTTTGCAGCGTGGTGCCGCCGCAGGCGAGCGCGAACGAACTGGAGGCGGGGAAATCGACGTGGTTGTTGCCGTCGTTGACTCCGTCGGTTGAGCCGTTGTCGCCGGAGGCTACGCAGACGGTTACTCCCATGGCTGCGGCCGACTGGAAGGCTTCGTCATAGTTGGTGAGAGATTGGGTGGTCCAGGATGACTCGGGACCTCCCCAGCTTATAGAAATGACGGAAGGCTGATTCGTGCTGTCGTGTACGGCGGTGGTGATGGCATCGAGAAAGCCCTGGTCGGTGTTGGGCGCGAAGTAGACGACGATCTTCGCCGCGGGGGCGATGGCTCCGGCGACTTCGATATCGAGCATCACTTCGCCGTCGGGACCGTTGGGATCGCCGGGGCTGTTCGTGCCTCCATCGACTAAGACGGAGAGGACCTGCGGCGTGGCGAGATTGAGCGAGCCGAAATAGCTGGTCAGGTCGTTGAGTTGAAAGCCTCCGCCGAGCTCGATGATGCCGATGCACTGACCGGTTCCGTCTCCGGGAGGATAGTCGTAGATTTGCGCCACTTGATTGGGATCGTAGGAAGTAGTGGCGGCGTGCGCCTTAATTCCCGGAGTCTCAGGCAGACGCCGGAAATGCGGTTGCGCCTGGGGGCGGTTGTCAAGACCAAAGACGCCGGTGATGATATCCGCGTAGTCGGAGGGAACGCTGATGGCGCCGACGCGGCCGCGATAGTTTCCCTTGGGATGACTGTATTCCTTGAGCTCGACGTTGAAGGCCTTTTGAAATTGCGCGACCGTGCCGGAGACAAGCACGGTGCGGCGCGCTAGTTCGGTGCCGGTTTCGTGGACTTTGAGGCCGAATTCCTGGGCGAACTTTCTGATCTGGTTGAGGTCCGCGGGATCGGCGCCGTGTGCATTTTCGTATTCGGCGCGCGACATAGGCTGGAAGCCAGGTTGTTCGAGGGCGGCTTTCAACTCCCGGTGCTTGGTCTCGGACTTGTGACGAAGGCGTATGGAGACTTCGATGGTTTGGTCCGGATGCGAAGCGTGAATCAGACGGGCGCCGCGGACGGGCTGGCGTTCACTACCTGCAAGGACGGTGAATTTTCGAGTGGTTGACATGAGGGTAGCTCCTTGTCTCGGGGGAACAGAGCGGCTGGGAACTGGTCGCGACTGGGAGTCGCACAGGTAGGGAAGTCCGGGGCTCGTCCCGCCGTTCAGATGGTTCCCGAAACGAGCACATAATATCAAGAAATGGGAATAGCGGCATAAACTGGGGTGAATAATTTGTGCTCGGAAAGTGCAGTGGATTCCCGATTTGGGAGGGAGCGTTAGATTAGTTGGAAGGATGAAGCGTTTGCGGCACTCTAGGTTATGTCTTCTCTGCGTTGGCGGAGGAGGAAATAGAGAACGGTAAGGACGATCAGGAAAGTTACTCCAGTGATCAGATTGACGCGGGAATCCCACCAGGTTTTGGCGATGGATGTGAGGACGACGGTGAGGCCGATGATAGAACCCCATTTTCCTAGCGGCGAGCGGGCGGGGATTTTCGCGGATTGGGCGGCAGGTAACCGGCGTCGGAAGTTGATGTGGGCGGCAAGCGAGACGATCCAGGAGAGCATCATGCCGAAGAACGCGCCGCGAATGATGTATTCGAAGGCGCGAGCTGGGGCCCAGCGTTCGAGAACGATGGCGACGACGATTCCATAAGAAGAGGCGAGCAAGGCCAGGGTCGGAGTGCCTTTTTTGCTGAGGCGGCCGAGCGCGCGGGGAGCCCATCCGGTGCGGGCCAGCGAGAATAGCATGCGAGAGGAGATATAAAGGGCGGCGTTCGCTCCGGAGAGCGCCGCGGTGAGAACTACGAAATTCATGAAGTGAGCAGCCCCGGGGATGCGGACGGAGCGGAAGACGGTGACGAAGGGACTTTCGGTGACGCCGGCGCGATTCCAAGGCATGACGCCGACGAGGATGGTGATGGCTCCCAGATAAAGGATAGCGAGGGTGAGAAACGTCCGGCGCACGGCGCGGGCGACGGCTTCGGCGGAAGCGGACTCACCCGAGGTCACGGCGACGAACTCTACACCGCCAAAGGTGTAAATGGCGAAGGTGATGGCGAGGAGCGGGGCTGCTGGGCCGAGCGGAAAGAATCCGCCGTGGGCGGTGTATTGCGGAGTGGCGCGTCCGGTGAGGAGGAGAGTAGCGCCGAGCACGATGAAGATGGCGATGACTGCGGCCTTGATCATGGCAAACCAGAATTCGAAGCGTCCGTAGTTATGGACGCTTAGAAAATTGACCGCAAGAAGCAGCGCCGAGAAGGCGAGTACCCATACGATCGAAGGAACTTGCGGGAACCAGAGCTGCATGTAGGTGGTGGCGGCGACCATCTCGGCTCCGATGGAGACGGCGATGGCGAGCCAGTAGCCGGCGCGGGAAATGAATCCGGCCCAGTGATTGAGATAGAGATCGCCATAGACTCCGAAGGAACCGGCGGCGGGATGAGTGCTGGCGAGTTCGCCGAGGGCGAGAGCGACGGTCCAACTGATGAAGGCGGCGAGGACGAAACTGAGTATAACGGACGGGCCAGCGAGTTCGATGGCAGCAGCGGTGCCGAGTAGCAGTCCAGTGCCGATCGATCCGCCAACCGCGACCATGGTCATTTGGCCAGCGGTGAGTTGGCGGCGGAGTCCGGACTCGGGGTTGCTCGATGAAATGCCAGGTTTCAAGGTTTCAGCGTTTCAATCGTTTCACGGGTTCGTACTCGTATATCAGAAAAGGCAGGTTTCGAGGTCGCAAACTTTCGGAACTGCCAGGCTCAAGGTTTCAATGACTCTCTCCCGTCCGACTTTGAACTTTGAAACTTTAAAACCTTGAAACCTGCTCCTACGTCATTTTGACGGAAGCGGTTACGGCGGATGGGGAATCAGTGAAATTTATTTCGGGTAGCGCGGTGACGGGTCGTGCGACGACCACGCGGTCGCGACCGGCACGCTTGGCCTGGTAAAGAGCGTCATCAGCGAATTTGAGCACAAGATCGACGCGGTCGGTGGTCTCATCAAAGGCAGCCAGTCCAATGGAACAGGTCAGCTCGGTTGCCGGGCGATCAGGCGAGGCGGGCTGAAGACGACATTCCTTGAGGCAGTTGCGGATTTCCTCGGCGCGCAAGGCGGCTTCGCTGAGGGGGCACTCGGGCAGGATGAGGGTGAATTCCTCGCCACCGTAACGGCAGGCAATGTCTTCGGCGCGCACCATGCGCATCAGCAACTCGCCGACCGCGGCCAAAGCCTGATCGCCGGCGGTGTGACCGAAATTGTCGTTGTAGCGTTTGAAGTGGTCAAGGTCGAGCATGATCACGGAGAGAGGACGATGCTTGCGGCGGGCGGAATTAAGTTCGCGCTCCAGAAATTCCTGCATGTAGCGCCGGTTGTAAAGGCCGGTGAGCGGATCGCGGACGGCTTGCAAGCGGAGAGCTTCCTGAAGATTGACATTCGCGATAGCTAGAGCGATATGCTCAACGACGGTCGCGGCGAGCTGGCGGCGGCGAGTAAAGGAATCGGAATCTACATCGGCGTCGGAATCAGAAGGAACATGCTGGAGACGATCGTCTTCCTGAATGGCAAGAATCCCGATGGCTTCGCCATTGGCGATCAGAGGAATGCACACGGAGGCTCCTTCTCCCCTGAGGTGAGTGCACCGGCCGTTCTTTCCTCCGCCGGCCTGAGCATGAGTGCGTCCTCGGCGAAGCGCCCAACATTGATCGGGCGCGAAGATCTGGTCAGCGGGGAAAAGCATTCCCCATTCGGCCGAGGATTGGAGGCGGTTCCCGGACGAACTGAGTAGCGCGACGCTCCCAGAGAAGCCGGGAAAGAGACGGCGCAGACGTTCCGGGATCAAGCGAAAGACCTCTTCGCGAGTGGCGCAGGCGTGCAGGACGCTGCCCAGTTCGCTGATTTGTGTGATCTCGGTGGTTTGCCGCCGGGCATCCTCGAGCAAGCGGCCAATTCTTTGATGCGAGGTGGTGAGCTGCTTCTGCGCGGCGTGGCGTTGGACGATTTCCTGCTGCTGGTGGAATTGGGTGAGAGCCAAGCGCAGGGTGAAGGCGAGCAGCGAGGCGGCGATGGCCACATCGGTGAGGACGCTACCGTATGCCTGTTGCCAACGATCCATCAGCAAGTTGAGGCCGCAAAGCATCGACACTAAAGCCAGGTTGGTGCCCAATAAGCCCAGGAAATTAGTGGCTGGCGGCGCCGCTTCGGGCTCGGCGGCGGGAGCCCAGGTAATGGCAATGAGCGCCGCGGCGGCCTGCGGTACGGCCCAGCCAACATTGAACCAGGCGGCGGCGGTGAAATAGTGGTGCAGGTCGATCCAGTCACCAAGGAACGTGGCGACGGCACAGACCGTGAGAAATAGCGCCAAACGGAGCAAAAGGCGGCGAGTGCTGGGAACGTGGGCGAATTGCAGGCGCACCACGACGGCGATCAGAAGAAGCAGGCTTTGTGCGTCGCTGATGGTGATGTTGTGCAGCAGCGCATCCGCGGGCAACATGTTTCGCGCCGGCAGAAAGAAAAAAGTGGAGTAGACGAGTGCCACGACGATCGCTATTTGAACCAGCGCGAGAATGGTTTCAGACTTGACGTGAGCCCTGCGATAGGTTTCGGGAAGGAAGAGCATCATCAGGATGGGGGCGCCGTAGAGGCAGTAGAGCAGGCGCCAGGTGGAAGCGGACAAGGTAGTCTGAGCGGTCAAGGTGTCATAGGCCTGGAAGGCCGTGGGAACGAGCAAAACCATCAAAACGACGACGAATAAAAACCAGAACAGGGCGGTAATGGCTTGAGCCCGGCGAAAAGCGCTCCAGGCGCAAGCGAGGGCCAGGAGACTATCCAGCACGAGGATAGACTCGGCCGTGCCGCAACCAGCGCGGCCGGTGCCGAGCAGGAGGAATCCAATTACCTGCGCGAGCGCGAGCGCCGCGAAGGCAAGAGCCACGTTTCGGGCGGGACCGAGGTTCGCGAATCTGCGCCAGTTGGATGAATGGACGCGCCCGGAATTGGCCTTCGTGATCATGCGCTCTGAGCTCCGACGAGACACACCAAGCCTCATGACTGAGATCGGCGAAACGGGTGGGAAACTCTAGTCGCGGTAGGGTCAGCAAACCACCTGCAGAAAGCTAGTGTAATCCGCGGAGGAGGCTGTGGATCGCCTGCAGCCAGACGATGGATTTTTGTAAATCCAGATTGGCTGAGCGGACGGCGTGACTTTCGTAATCGCGAAGCAGGGGAAGCGCGTTGCTGGGGTAGAGGTCGAATCCTAGAATCAACGAAGGAACTGTCTGTCTGGTCCAAAGACCGCCAATGCCGGAAAATCCTAATCGTGCCGAAATCGCCCGCCGCGTGGAAAAGGCGGAGAAGCTCTTGCAAAAGGGCAAGACGGCCGACGCGCTGGCGGAATACCTGCTGATCCTCGAAAGCGATCCATCCAACGACAATGTGCGGCAGATGGCGGCGGACTTGTGTCTCTCCTTAAATAAGGGACCGCAAGCGGTACGCCTGATGGGTGAGTTGTTTGAACGACAAGTGACGGCAGCCGACGCGACCAGGGCGAGCCTCACTTACAAGAAGTTGGCGCGTTACACCAATCCCACGTGGGAACAGAAGGTACGTTTCGGGCAACTGCTCGAACAATCGAATAAGAAACTGGCGATTGGCACCTATGAAAATGCGCTGGAAGATTTAAATAAGCAGGGAAGAAAAGAAGAGGCGTTGCTGGTTCTGCAGCGAATCGTGAGTTTGGAGCCGTCGCAGTCGAACCACCAGCGCATCGCCGAAGTCTCAGCACAACTGGGCGAGCACGTAATGGCATCGCAGTCATTTTTGCAATTGGCGGAACTGACGGAGGCGGCTGGCGCGAACGCAAGTCAGTGGTTCGAGCGCGCGTACACGGAGAATCCGGCGGATGCCAAGATTGCGCTGGCCTATGGCAAGAGCCTGCTGACACGTGGCGAGGCGGGGGCGGCGATTTTCATATTCGAACCGCTGGTGCATGCTGGCGATGCGTCGCTCGAGCTCCGAGATCTGTACGCGCAGGCATTGTTGCTGGCCGATCGCTGCCTGGAAAGTGAGCCACTGATCTGGGCGTTATTCGAGCAGAATCCGGCGCGCATTCACCAAGTGGTGAGTCTGATCGGCAAGATGATCGACTCGGAACTGGATGCGGAGGCGGTCGCGTTGGCGCGGAAACTGGAAGCTTTCCAGCGCAGGCGCGGAGAGCGGCGATCGTTTATCGCGACCATGCAGGAGTTATTGGCCTCGCATCGTCCGTCGGCGGACATGCTGGAGTTTCTGGCGGAACTGTTTAACGCCTCGAATCGCGAAACCGATTACGCGCAGGCGTTGCTGAAACTTTTCGATCTCTACTGCACGAAGCACGATTACCAGAAAGCTGGAGAGTGTCTGGACCGGGCGGCGGAAGTTGATCCCTACGAGCCCGGCCATCAGAAGCGGCTGGAGGCGCTGCGCGGCAAGATTGACGATCAACGTTTCAACGTCATCGCCTCGCGTTTTTCTGCAACAGTGAAGCAAGAACAGACGACGGTGAAGGCTCCGGAGCCGACGCTAGGGCCGGCGGCGCTGCAGGATCTCATGCTGCAGGCGGAAATTCTGGTGCAGTACGGCATGCGGTCGAAGGCGATCGAGCGTTTGCAGCGAATTCAGGAACTATTCCCGCGGGAAGAAGAGCGCAACCCGGACCTGCAGAAGTTGTACATGTCGGCTGGGATCGAACGGCAATACGCTAAGGCGGCCGCGGGCGCTCCGTCCGCAGTTACGCCGACGGCGCCGAGCGCCGATGGTCCGGCCGCTGCGGCCGCAGCGACGGCGGCGAGTGACGTGGCCGATGTTAGCAGTCTGGCGCGAGTGGCCGAGATTACGCGCAAGCTTTATCACCAGGGTAATGCTGAAGGAGTTTTGAAAACGACGGCGAACGAAATCGGATCAAATTGGCGGACGTCGCGTTGCATCGTCGCGTTACGTAAGCCCGGCCTTCCGCCTTCGAGCATGCAGGAATATCACATGGACGGCCTGATTCCGGCGAGCTCCGGCGCGCTCGTCAGCCTGATAGAAACGGTGCAGGATTTGGCGGTGGCGCGGGGCACGGTGATGGTCGGCGACGCGAAAAACTCACCCGAGTTGATGGGCGTGCGCAACTCGGTCGAAGAGTTGCAGATCGAATCGTTACTGGCGCTGCCGCTGACCGAAGGCAATGACAGTAATAAAGAACAGATCGGAGTGCTGATCCTGACGCAAAACGCGGGACGCGTATGGCAACCGGCCGAAGTGTTGGTGATACGGACGCTGAGCGACCAGGTTTTGATCGCGCTCAACAACGCCGGTTTGCGGCGGCTGGTAAAAAATCTTTCGGTAACCGACGAGAAATCGGGCTTGCTGAAGCGGGCATCGTATCTCGATCTTTTGCAGGCAGAGACCCGGCGCGGCCTGCAGCAGGGGACGACGGTGACAGTGCTGCTCATGCAGTTTGGACGGCGCAGCGCGCTCATCAAAGAATACGGCGAGCAGTCGGTGACGGCGGTGATGGAGCAGATCGGGCAACTCTTCTCGGCGAACATCCGCACCAACGATCTGGCTTTTCGCTACGAAGCGACCACGGTCGCGCTGGTGCTTGGCGACACAGGCGAAAAAGAAGCGCTGCTGGCGGTCGAGAAATTGCGGCGCTTGCTGACCGAAGTGCGTTTCCCCGGCAAAGATAAAGCAGTTGAATTCAGCGCCGGACTGGCGCAGGCAGTGATGCGTCAGCATTTCGATCCGGTGGACATTGTGACGGAAGTAGCCAACCGCGCCGATCACGCGCTCGAACTGGCCGTGGCGCAGGGCGCTGGTAAGATCGTGAGCCAGGCGCCGCAGTTTGCCGCGTCGGCTGCGGTAGCTTAATTCTTCTTACCGCCGAGACGCGAAGATCTGACGAAAACCTTCCAACCTTAACAGAACCGTGTAACCCCGTCCCCTGCTAAACTCACAGGTTGCCACAAGAGCGGCATACTTTTTTAGTTAAGTCAGCGTGAAGGAAGCAATTATGAATATTAAGAAAGTTGGCGTGCTTGGTTGCGGTCTGATGGGTTCTGGCATCGCGCAGGTCTGCGCCACCGCCGGGTTCGAAGTCACTGTGCTTGAAGTCGAGCAGAAGTATCTCGACAAGGGGTTTGCCGGGATTGAGAAGTCGCTGGGGAAATTTGCCGAGCGGCCGGTGGAGAAGGGCGGGATCACTCCGCAGCAGAAGGACGAGATTCGCGCGCGGCTTAAGGGGACGACTAACAAGGCTGACTTGGCCGATTGCGACATTGTTATTGAGGCCATCATCGAGAATGTCGAGGAGAAGAAGAAGATGTGGGCGTCGATCGATGGCATCGTAAAAAAGGACGCGATCTTTGCTTCGAATACTTCTTCGATTTCGGTGACTGAGTTGTTGACGGCGGTGAAACGGCCAGAGCGATTTATCGGGCTGCACTTTTTTAATCCCGTGCCGCTGATGAAGCTGGTGGAGGTGGTGAAGACGATCGCTACCGCTCCTGAGGTATACGACGCGGCTTATGAGTTCGCGAAAAAACTGGGGAAGGTTCCGGTGCGCACTTCGGATAAGACGGGATTCATTGTAAACCGGCTGCTGGTGCCGTATTTGCTCGATGCGATCCGGGCGTATGAAGAGGGAGTGGGATCAATCGAGGATATCGACAACGCTATGAAGTTGGGCTGCGGATATCCGATGGGGC
This sequence comes from uncultured Acidobacteriaceae bacterium, assembly GCA_963822025.1. Classification (GTDB taxonomy): domain Bacteria; phylum Acidobacteriota; class Terriglobia; order Terriglobales; family Acidobacteriaceae; genus Acidiflorens. The sequence goes on from CAWGFW010000008.1 coordinate 1,949,673, forward strand.
CGTTTACTTTGCTCGATTTTGTCGGCCTCGATACGACTTATTACATAACGCACGTCATGTATGACGAGTTTAAGGAGCGGCGGTTTGCGTCGCCTCCGCTGCTGAAACGGCTGGTGATGGCGGGGTGGTATGGGCGCAAGTCGGGACGCGGGTTTTATGATTATGCGAATCCGGAAAAGCCGGTGGCGGGGAAGTTCTGAGGGTTGCAGAGGGCAGAGGTTAGATTGCAGAGGTAGGGCGCGTTAGTTGGCTTTACTTGTATACTTCGCGGCGGTGGCCGATGCGGAGGACGAGCACGACTAAGCGTTCGTGTTCGAGTGAACAAATGATGCGGTAGTCGCCCACTCGATATCGCCAGAAGTCACTCAGGGTCCCTTGCAGGCGCTCGCCGATCTGGCGGGGGTCGTCGAGCTTTTCGATTCGTTCGTAGAGAAACTTGGAGATACGCCGGGCGACAGTTTTATCGAGTTCGTCGAGTTGTCTTTGGGCTCGTGGCGAAATCTCAACGTTCCAGGCCATAGCGGCGCATTACTTTTTCGAGAGGAATGGGCTTACTGCGTCCGGAGCGGATTTCTGCCAGTGCCTTCTCCGCGAAATAGACGTCTTCAAGGTCGTCCAAATAGTGGAGGATGGCTTCGCGGGCGTAGTAAGTCTTGGTGCGTCCGGTGCGTTTGGCGAGGCGGTCGAGGCGTTTCTCGATGGTTGCGGGTAGGCGGATGGCTAGCATGGGATCCCTCTTGCTATACAATTATAGCAGGTCAGACGACGCTGCTTGTATGGCGTATTTAAAGGCTTCTTAGCGTGCAGAACGCGCGAGGATGTAACGCCGGGCAAATGACGGAAATTACCCAATCGGACCTTGAGCGGTATCGTGTTGGCTGGAATGATTACATCCGCCGCCGCAATGAGCTGTTGGCCGTCTTTCTCGGATACCTTCCGTGGGGCGGACTGGTAATACTGTCGATGCAATATCTGCGGCTGCCGTACAGCATCGGCATGACTCTGATCGTGGCTTGGTTTTTAGCGTTTCCCGTCGTTGGTATTAGATATCAACTCTGGAAATGTCCCCGGTGTGGCAAGGGCTTTGCCTATACGTGGTGGTACAACAAGAGCTTCTTCGCGAGAAAGTGCGTTCATTGCGGACTCCCGAAAAGTGAGCTCGCCAGAATTGCCCGTGAGGGTTCTCAAGGAAATTCATGACCTACGAAAACATTCTCCTCGAAAAGAAAAGTGCCATCGCCTACGTCACCGTCAACCGTCCCAAAGTTCTCAATGCGCTCAACGGGGCCACCATCGAAGACCTTCGCGGGGCATTTCATGACATTAAGAATGATGCCATCATTCGCGTTGTCATTCTGACTGGCGCGGGCGAAAAGGCGTTTGTTGCTGGAGCCGATATCGGCGAATTGGCCAAGCAGGATCCCGTATCGGGCAAAGCATTTGCGCAGCGCGGGCAGAGCGTGCTCAACCTGATTGAGAATCTGGGCAAACCGGTGATTGCCTGCATTAACGGATTTGCGCTTGGCGGCGGATGCGAACTGGCTTTGGCTTGCACTCTGCGTCTGGCTAGCGACAATGCCAAACTGGGGCAGCCTGAGGTGAAGCTCGGAGTTCTTCCCGGATATGGCGGAACGCAGCGGCTGCCGCGACTGGTGGGTAAGGGGCTGGCGATGCAGATGGTGCTGGCCGGGGAGATGATCTCCGCGCAAGAAGCCTATCGCATGGGGCTGGTGAATGAAGTGACTTCGGCGGCCGAGCTGATTCCCCGGGCGGAGGCGATTGCGGCTAAGATCATTGCGAACGCTCCGCTAGCGGTGCAGTACGCTATGGAGGCGGTCAATAAAGGGATGGAGATGACTTTGGCGGAAGGACTGTTTCTGGAGGCCGCTTTGTTTGGGGTGTGCTGCTCGACTGAGGATAAGAAGGAAGGGACCGCGGCGTTTTTGGAAAAACGGACGGCGAAATTCAAGGGAAAGTGAGACGAATTCACCGCCGAGATGCCGAGTTGTGGGGAGAAAAACGAAAGAGAAAATAAAAATCGAGCATCCTTCCGAACCAGCGGTTTCCGCGATTGAAGGCGGACTGAGCGCGGTTGGCAAGCGCTTTGCCATCGTTGTGTCGCGCTTCAATGCTTTCATCACGGAGCGGCTTTTCCGGAGCGCATACGATGGGTTGCTCCGGTCTGGCGCCAAGAAAAAAGATATCGCGCTGGTGCGCGTTCCGGGCGCGTTTGAAATTCCTATTGCCGCTCGCGCGCTTGCGGAAACTAAGAAATACGATGCGATTGTCTGTATCGGTTGTCTGTTGCGCGGGGATACGGCGCACTACGACGTGATCGTCAATGAAGTCACTCGTGGCATAGGGCAGTCGGCGCAGGAGACTGGCGTTCCTCACGCTTTTGGTGTGCTGACTTGCGAGTCGTTGGAGCAGGCGATCGATCGCGCTGGGCTGAAGATGGGCAACAAGGGACTGGAGGCGGCGTTGGCAGCGGTGGAGATGGCGAATCTGAAGGAAACCGTCGTTCGTCGTTCGCCGCTCGCTGTTCGCAAAAGCAAAACCAAAGGCAGGCGCAGCCGTGCGAAGCGTTGATTGCTCTCATTGTGCTTTCTCGCCTGTACACTAATAGCGAATAGCGAACGACGAACAGCGAACGACGACTCTTGGGTACTCGCCGCAAATCCCGCGAACTGGTTCTGCAGATGCTCTTTCAGGCGGACATGGGGAAGCAGACGCCGGAGCTTGTGCGAAAGACGTTCTGGGCGGAAAGGACTAACGTTGAAGAAGAGGTCCGCGGATTTGCTGACGATCTGTTTCGCGTAGCCAGTGATCGATTAGTCGAGATCGACGGGCTGATTGGGAAGCACACAGAGCACTGGCGCATGGATCGGATGGCGACCGTCGACCGCAATGTGCTGCGCGGAGCGGTGGCGGAATTTCTAGGGTATCCGGCTACGCCTCGGGCGGTCGTGATTAACGAGGCACTGGAGATTGCCCGCAAATTTTCTACTCCAGAGTCGGTGCAGTTTATTAACGGCGTGCTCGATAGCGTGGGGAAAGAAGTGGGAACTTAACTTAGAAGATCGGCTGTCAGCTCTCCGCTGTCAGTTAAAGCAGATCAACCAGCCTTGTCGGCGCCGTACCACTTCCTCCGCAAGCCACTCCACTAACTCACGAGCATCATCAATCATTATTGATCGTTGCGAAATTAATTATTGCGAATAATCATTGTGGCTTAATGACTACCAAGTTGGGTAGACAGAGTGGTCCGCTGCCACCCTGGCTGTTACACATGTTGGGATTGTTGTTGTCGTCGATGTTGACGTAGGGCACCTGCTGATAATCGCCTTGCGTGATCGTGTTGACGACGTGTACGGAGCCGGCGGCGCATACAGGGGGAGTTGTATTGGGTACATATTGATCGCAGGCGGCAACGTAGACCTGGCTGCCGTCGGTGGTGGCATCGGCGGCGAGGGGGTTGCTGTTACCGACCAGCGGAATCGAAGAAGTGGTTCCGTTGTTTACGTTGAATATCAGCACGGCGGGAATGTGGCTGGCGACCATGATGAGCTCGGTGCCATCGCCGACCAGTCGCTCAAAGAACGGAGTGAAGTTACCCTGCCCGAGGTTGTAGCTTTGCCCGGCGGTGAAGCCGAGGAAGTTCGGAGGGTTGCAGGTGAACTGCATCTGCGGCATGTACGGAATTGGAAGCTGCCTGAATTGCGCCTGCAGAAACTCGATGTAAGGTGGCTCGAGTGCGAGGACGTTCTGCGTTTCCCACAAGAAATTACCCTGGTCGAAGGGCTCAGGAAGGTTGGGGGACGGGAAGAGTTTTATGGGTGTGCCGGTCGTGCCCACCGAGTCGAGTTCCACACTTCCCTCGGCGGGGAGTGAACAGGTCGAATACGCCGTCACGGCATCGGCATTGTTGGAGGGGGAGGTTCCGGCGACATAGGCAAAGCTGCCATCGGACGAGAATTCGATGTCGGTTGCAGTCGGCGCGATTGGAATTTTGGTCAGAGCGTCGACCGGAGAGTAAATGTACATGTTGCCAAGGTTGGTGACGATGAAGACTTTCGATAGGTCGGGCGAGAACGAGGCGGCGGTGGCGGTTTCCGTGTTCGACAAAACAAGATCGACGGGACCGGTGCTGGTGCTGCCGCTATTATAGATGTAGACCTGGCTGGGAGTGGAAACGGTATCGGAGATGATTACCTGTTTGCCGTCGTTCGAAATGTTCAGCACCTTTCCGCAAAGGGAGACATAGCAGGGAGTCGGTGAGTTCGAAACCAGGGTGGCGGTTGTGGTCGACGAGCCGATATCCAGGTACATCAGACCCAGATCTGTGCCGAAGTAAATGCGCGACGCGTAATTGATCATCATGGAATTAGGCGTGCGCGGCAGCGTATAGATCGTGGTGCCGATCGGGATGAGGCCGGGCTTGACGGAAAACAGGGCGCTGGTGCAACCGGGCTGATTGTTGCAGTCGGTGGTCGCGACATAAGCGGTGTAGGTCGGCACGATAGCAGTCAACGTCACGTCCACGGAGATGGTGCCGAAGCCTTTTGTCAGGTTCGGCGGCCGGCATTTCGGATTCAGAGTCGCGTCGTAGTCAGTGGCATAAACGGGAAGGCTGGGGACCGCTGTGCTCAGCCCAGGTGGGGTGAAGCCGGATACACCTATATTGCAACTCGGGGGACTACAGGATGCGAAGAGCGTTGCTCCGCCGAGATTGTTTTTTGCGCTGGCGCTGTTGCTTCCGGTGCTGTTAGTGGTGGTCGTAAAAGCGGCAACCTCGGGATTGGTCGTGCTCCAGGTGAGGGGTGGAGTGCTGAGAGGGGTATTATTGGCGACTCCGCATAGGCTGTCGACCGCGATGGCGTTGACGGGGACGCTGCTGCCATTGTTCACGGTGATGGAATTTCCCTGCTCCGCCTGGCCGTTGATCTGGAGGTAGATTGCTTGAATTAGACAGGTGGTGTAAAGATAGGCGCTGCTGCTGGTGCCGGAGACGCTCGCGAAAAGCTGGGTTACGCCGGGAGTCTTGGCAGTCGTGAGAACCTGGTTGAGAACTGTGGCCTGATTTTGCGGCACGTAGGGAGCGGTCGTGACCACGCCGGCATTACTCGACGACCAAGTGATGGGTCCGACAGTGGTGGTGATGTCGATTCCGTTGCTGTAGGCGAATGCTTCGAAGCGCCAGGTTTGACCCTGCGAAAAACAGTTGTAGGGAGGCGCGATACCTTCGGCGGCATTGCTGATCTGCACGCTATCCACATGCTCGTGAACGTAGACGGTGGTGGGCGCGCTGCTGACTCCGTTAATCACCGCAGTTACCAGAGCGACGCCGGGATTGCCAGGACTGCAAAAGGCGACGCTGGCATCCCATGTCCCCGCGCACCCATTCCCGTTGCTTGCCACGGCAAGCGGGGAGGGAGTGCTGGTGCCCGCCGGGACGTTTACGACAAATTGAATGTTGACGCCGGGAACGGTGCGTCCAGTGGAATCTTTGCCGGTGGCGCTGAAGGCCTGAGTGGCGCCCACGTCCATGGAGAAGGTGCTGGTTGGGCTCAGCGTAACCGATACCACGCCGCCCTCGCCCGGTGTACTGCTGTTCTTGCCTAAACAGCCGGTGAGCGCGAGCATCAAGATGATGGCTGATGTAAATAGTAAACCGAGACCGCAACGATGCATGAATCCTCCTCGCGACCGTTTGCCAGGCGCGAGCCGTAAAATGTGTTTGGGTGGAAAAGTGTCAGTGTAGCAAAATTTGCGAGTTGCAGGTTTCAGGGTTTCAAAGTTTCAAGGTTTTAAACCCTCGAATTCGAGGTCTCAGCCTTTCGATCATCAGGATACCCGCCGCTCGGGGGCTTCGGTTTTCGAAACCTTGAAACCCTCGAAACCTTGAAACCTGTGTTTATGATGCTTGCAACAATGGTTGACGATGTGCAAGCCACTTGTTATTATCAAACAGTTCCGCGAGTTCAAGAGTTTTGTAGAAATACGTACCTGGTGGGAGTAAAGCCGGGAACGCCCTCGCTGAAATATCCTGCGAAAACCTTGGCGCCTAAGTCAGACGTAAGAGACCGGGGAACACGCAAGGCTATGCAGGAGAAGCAGACGAAACGGAGCGCCTCCGAACCGACTCGGAATTTTGAGTAGGGCATGGCGTGGCGTCACCGTCGTCGGCGATTAGTCTGAGCGGGAAACTGAACGAATTCTCACCAGCACTGAATCATGCTGTGCGGTGAGAGTATGGCTGGGCGCGAAAGCCTGTGCCAGAACCAAGACGGGGTAGTCCTGTCTTTGGGGGCAGAGCGTCATTAGTCGCTGGTCGTAAGTTGTTCGCGAGCGGGTTTTGCCAACGACCAACGAGTATCTGCCAACGACTTTGAGGAGTTTAAAGAGTGCCTACTTTCAATCAGCTGGTGAAATTCGGCCGCGAACGGACGAACTATAAGACGGCGAGTCCGGCGCTGCAATCGTGTCCGCAGAAGCGCGGAGTATGTACCCGCGTGTATACCCAGACACCGAAGAAGCCGAACTCGGCGTTGCGCAAAGTGGCGCGCGTTCGCCTTACCAATGGGATCGAAGTGACGACCTATATTCCGGGCGTTGGCCACAACCTGCAGGAGCACTCGATTGTTCTGATCCGCGGGGGCCGCGTGAAGGATCTGCCGGGCGTGCGTTATCACGTAGTGCGCGGAACGCTCGATGCGACCGGCGTCGCGGGACGGAACCAGGGGCGCTCGAAGTACGGTACGAAGCGCGCGAAGAAAGCATAAGAACAGTTGCCAGCGGTCAGTGGCCAGTTGCCAGTGACGCGTTGCGAAATTTGGTTAACGAAAAAAGCGAGAACTGAGAAATGCCTAGAAAAGGACATACCCCGAAGCGGACGGTTGATGCCGATCCCATCTATGGATCGGATCTAGTGACGAAGTTCATCAACTCAATGATGTGGCAGGGAAAGAAATCGACTGCCGAGGGCATTTTTTATAAGTCGCTAGAGAAGTTGAAGGAAAAAGGCGGCGACGAACCGTTGAAGCTCTTCACCAAGGCGGTCGAGAACGCGAAGCCACTCCTCGAAGTGAAGACGCGGCGCGTAGGCGGAGCCAACTACCAGGTGCCGATCGAGGTTGCTCCCGATCGCAGGACATCGCTCGCCATCCGCTGGATCGTAAGCTATGCCCGCGGTCGCGGCGAAAAGGGAATGATTGAAAAGTTGACCAATGAATTGCTCGACGCGTCGAACGGCAAAGGCGCCGCCATCAAGAAGAAAGAAGACGTGCATCGCATGGCGGAAGCAAACAAGGCGTTCGCGCATTACAGATGGTAAGAACGCTGTTCGCTAAGAACGGTGTCGATTTGCGAAGAGCGAACGACGACAGATTAATTTCAGAGCCCCAGAAAGATTAGAGAAGATCGTGCCCAGAACAGTCCCATTAGAACGTTGCAGGAACATCGGCATCATGGCCCACATCGATGCCGGGAAGACCACGACTACGGAGCGCATCCTGTTTTATACGGGAAAGACGCACCGCATCGGCGAGGTCCACGAAGGCACTGCGACCATGGACTGGATGGAGCAGGAGCAGGAGCGCGGCATCACGATAACCTCCGCCGCCACGACCTGCACCTGGCGCGATATTCGCATCAACATTATTGATACGCCCGGCCACGTCGATTTCACAGCCGAGGTGGAGCGCTCGCTGCGCGTGCTTGACGGCGCCGTCGCGGTATTTGACGCGGTGCACGGCGTGCAGCCGCAGTCCGAAAAAGTCTGGCGTCAGGCCGATAAATACGGCGTCCCGCGAATTTGCTTCATTAATAAGATTGACAAGATGGGTGCGGATTTCGAGCATGCCGTCGATACCCTCCGCAAGCGCCTCAACGCCAAGCCCGTAGCGATTCAGATTCCCATCGGGCAAGAAGACAAGTTTAAAGGCGTGATCGATCTGGTCGCGATGAAGTCCATCATCTGGGAAGACGAATCGATCGGCGCGGAGTACGTGGTCGGCGACATTCCCGCGGACCTCCAGAAAAAGGCCGAGGCGTTCCATACGCAACTGGTCGAAACCGTTGCCGAAAACGATGACGACATTCTGCACAAGTTTCTCGAAGGCGAAGCGATTTCGGCGGACGAACTAAAAGCCTCGCTGCGCAAATCGACGATTGGGCTGAAGTTGTTTCCAGTGGTTGTCGGAACGGCTTTTAAGAATAAAGGTGTGCAGCCGCTGCTCGATGCCGTCGTCGATTACCTGCCTTCACCACTCGATACGAAAGAGACACATGGCCTTGATCCCGATACAGGCAAGACGATCACGCGCAAAGCCGACGACAAAGAACCTTTCTCGGCGCTCGCTTTCAAGATCATGGCCGACCCGTTTGTTGGTCAGTTGACGTTTATCCGCGTGTATTCGGGGCAGTTGAAGTCGGGCGAGTCGGTAATGAACTCGCGCACCCAGAAGCATGAGCGCATCGGTCGTCTGCTCAAGATGCACGCCAACAAGCGCGAAGACATTCAGGAAATTTTGGCGGGCGACATCTGCGCGGTGGTTGGGCTTCGTAACGTTGGCACGGGCGACACGATCTGCGAAGAGAAGCATCCCATCACGCTCGAATCGATCGTGTTTGCGGTGCCGGTCATCTCGGTTGCCGTCGAACCGAAGACCAAGGCCGATCAGGAAAAGATGGGCATGGCCCTGTCGCGTCTGGCGCAGGAAGATCCCACCTTTAAGGTTCACACCGATCCGGACAGCGGACAGACCATCATCAGCGGCATGGGCGAGTTGCATCTTGAGATCATCGTCGACCGCATGATGCGCGAATACAAAGTTGAAGCGAATGTCGGCAAGCCGCAGGTAGCGTATCGCGAGACCATCCGCAAGCACGCCGAGGCGGAAGGCAAGTACATTCGACAGACGGGCGGCCGCGGACAGTACGGGCACGCCAAGATTTATCTCGATCCGAACGAGCCCGGCAAGGGCTACGAATTCATCAATGAAATCGTAGGCGGCACGGTGCCGAAGGAATTCATCAAGCCGATCGACCAGGGCATGCAGGAAGCGATGGAAGGCGGTGTTCTCGCCGGTTATCCGATGGTCGACATTAAAGCCACGCTCTTCGACGGCAGCTATCACGATGTCGATTCGAACGAAATGGCCTTCAAGATCGCGGGCTCGATGGCGTTCAAGGAAGCCGCGCGCAAGGCGAGTCCGGTGATTCTCGAGCCGGTGATGGCGGTCGAAGTGGTGACGCCGGAAGATTACGCCGGAACGATCATGGGCGACCTGAGTTCGCGCCGCGGACGGATCGAAGGCATGGAGCATCGCGCCGGTTCGCAGGTGATCAAGGCGATCGTTCCTCTGGCGGAGATGTTTGGCTACGCGACGCACATGCGGTCGTCAACGCAAGGGCGCGCCGAATACTCGATGCATTTTGCGCGCTACGAAGAAGCTCCACGGCACGTGGCGGAAGAAATCATCGCCAAGACGCAGGGCAAGACGGCACCTAGGTGACAGAACGCGCTGCGGTTCGTCGCTGATCGCAGATTTTGGGCGACGGATGGCCGGCAGGCAGACTTTGAGGCAGTTTTTGGCGAGGCGGGGATTTGGAGTGAGCTTCTCCGCCGAGCCGAAGGTTATAAGGGGACGGAAGTATGGTGCGAGTCCCCGGCGGAACGGCGGTTTCGAGTTCGCGATTTTTGGTGGTCGCATCGCGAGTTCGAAGTGTTTCGAGCGCGGTTTGCAGTTGAGGTTGAACGGTTTCATGCGCTGCTGGTACGCGAGGAAATCGTGAGCAAGTTTGAAGTCGTCGGTACCTATTACGACGAGCGTGGTGACGGAGACGATTTAGTCGCGACGTAAGCTGAGGAGCGAACAGGAAATGGCGAAAGAAAAATTTGAGCGGAATAAGCCGCACTGCAACGTGGGGACGATTGGTCACATCGACCACGGCAAGACTACGTTGACGGCGGCGATCACGAAAGTTTTGCAGAAGCACAACCCGAAGATTGTTTTCCGGTCGTTTGATTCGATCGATAACGCTCCGGAAGAGAAGGCGCGCGGCATCACGATTGCCACGGCGCACGTCGAATACGAGACGCCGAACCGGCACTACGCGCACGTCGATTGTCCGGGCCACGCCGATTACATCAAGAACATGATCACGGGCGCGGCGCAGATGGATGGCGCGATTCTCGTGGTCGCGGCGACCGACGGTCCGATGCCGCAGACGCGCGAGCATGTGCTTTTGGCGCGGCAAGTGGGCGTGCCTTACATCGTTGTTGCGCTCAACAAATGTGATGCGGTGGACGATCCCGAGCTGCTCGATCTGGTCGAACTCGAAGTGCGCGAATTGCTGAAGAGCTATCAGTTTCCGGGCGACGATGTGCCGGTGATCCGGCTGTCGGCTCTGGGAGCGCTGAACGGCGAAGAGAAGTGGGAAAAGCAAATCGACGCGCTGATGGAGGCGGTCGACAAGAGCGTGCCGCAGCCGGCGCGCGAACTGGATAAGCCGTTCCTGATGCCGATCGAAGACATTTTTTCGATTCAGGGACGCGGAACTGTGGTCACGGGACGCATCGAGCGCGGCAAGGTGAAGGTCGGCGAAGAAGCGGAGATTGTCGGCTTCCGCGAGACGCGCAAGACGGTCGTGACCGGCGTCGAAATGTTCAAGAAGCAGCTGGACGAAGGCATGGCGGGCGACAATGCGGGTCTCTTGCTGCGCGGCATTGCGAAAGAAGATGTCGAGCGCGGCATGGTGCTGGCGAAGCCAGGATCGATCACTCCGCACACCAAGTTCAAGGCGGAAGTTTACATTCTGACGAAAGAAGAAGGCGGACGGCATACGCCATTCTTCAAGGGCTATCGTCCGCAGTTTTATTTGCGCACGACGGATGTGACCGGAATCGCGGAGTTGCCGGCAGGCACGGAGATGGTGATGCCGGGCGACAACGTGAGCCTGGTCATCGAACTGATCACGCCGGTAGCAATGGAGAAGGGCTTGCGCTTCGCCATTCGCGAAGGTGGGCACACCGTCGGCGCGGGAACGATCGCGGAGATTGTGAAGTAAGGTCAGAGGTAAGAGGCTAGATTACAGAAGTGAAAAGCAAAAAAGCGGCTTGCAGCTTGCCGCCAGATCTTTCTTCCCGGGATGAAAATAAGCCGGGAGGGGCAAAGAGAGTGACACAGTGACAGGCAAAGAAAGAATTCGCATACGATTGAAAGCCTACGACTATCGCATTCTCGATCAGTCGACGGGCGAGATCGTCGAGACGGCGAAACGCACCGGCGCGCAGATTGCCGGCCCGATTCCGTTGCCCACGATGAAGAACAAGTATTGCGTGCTGCGTTCGCCGCACGTGGATAAAAAATCGCGGGAAGCATTTGAGATCCGCACCCATAAGCGCTTGCTTGACATACTCGAGCCGACGCAGCAGACGGTCGACGCGCTGATGAAGCTCGATTTGCCGGCGGGCGTGGATGTGGAGATTAAGGCGTTCGGGAAAGAACACAAATAGCTGTTAGCTATCAGCTATCACCCGCCGGCGAAGACGGCAGATTGAAAGCTCGAGCAGCCCCAGCCAATAGACGCCATAAATATTAGGCGGGCCAAGCTGGGAACGGAGAAGCAAATGGCAAGAGTTACGGGAATTCTCGGAAAAAAGGTCGGCATGACGCAGCTCTTCGATTCGAAGGGCGATGTGCGGCCGGCGACGGTTCTGCAAGCCGGGCCGTGCGTGATTACGCAGCATAAGACGCAGACGAAAGACGGCTACGAGTCGGCGCAGATTGGTCTGGTCGAGTTTGTGAAAGAGAAGAAGCTGACCAAAGCCATGCGCGGGCATTTTTCCAAGCACAATCTGCCTCCCGTGAAATTTGTGCGCGAAGTTGGGATTGAAGTGGACGCTCCGGGCGAGACGACCGAAGGCGTGATCAAGCCCGGCGACCGTATCCTGGTCGATATTTTTGAAGGCGAGCGCTTCGTCGATGTCATTGGAGTCAGCAAAGGGCACGGCTTTCAGGGCGTCGTCAAGCGGCACCACTTTGGCGGCGGTCCGAAGTCGCACGGTTCGATGTTTCAGATTACCGGTTCGATTGGCTCATCGGCGTTTCCGTCGCGCGTGTTCAAAGGCATGCGGATGTCGGGCCACATGGGCAACACGCGAATTACGACTCGCAACCTGCGGATTCTCGGCGTCGACAAAGACGAGAATCTATTAGTGGTCGAGGGCAGTGTTCCGGGCGCGAACGGCGGCTACATCATGATCAACAAGGCCAAGAAGCCGCCGCGAGAGCGCCGCGGATTTGCTGGAGCGGCGACGGTCGATCCGTTGAAGGCGGCGAAGAGAGCGGCAAAGAAGGGCTAGTTCGTTTAAGCAGATCGAAGGCAGCGGGCGAGGGCGCCCGCTCCACAGAATAACGAGAAAGAATATGGCAACTATTGATATCTACAATCTGAGCGGAGCGAAAGCCGGGTCGCTCGAACTGGCCGACGAGGTTTTCGGCGCGGTCAACGAAGACCTGCTCTGGGAGGCGATCACGCACTATCGCGCCGCCGCTCGCGCGGGCACGCATGCCACCAAGAACCGCTGGCGCGTTTCCGGATCAGGTAAGAAGCTGTGGAAGCAAAAGGGCACCGGGCGGGCGCGTATCGGCTCGATTCGTTCGCCATTGTGGCGCCACGGTGGCACGGTGCATGGACCGCAGCCGCGCTCCTACGACTACGCGTTCCCGAAGAAGAAGCTGCTGGGCGCTCTTCGTTCCGCGTTGGCTTCGAAGTTCGCCGACGGCAAGCTGATCGTCGTCAAGGCATTCGACGTGAAAGAGCCGAAGACAAAGTTATTTCGCGAGGCGCTCGACAAACTGAAGATCGAAGGCACCACACTGCTGGTCGATATTTCGACAGGAGAGAACAAGAACCTGGAACTCAGTTCGCGCAACATCGACGGGCTTGAGTTGGTGCGGTCGAATGAAGTGCATCCCTATCACATCATGCGCTACACGCACGTGGTGTTTGCGCAGCCGGCGCTCGAGAAACTGCAGGATTCGCTGAAGAAGTCGGCCTCGCGGCGTTCGCATGAAGCAGAACCTGAGGCGGAGAAAAAGAAACCGGCGCGGCGGCTACGCAAGACGAAGTCGAAAGCGGAGGTGGCCTGATGAAATCCGCGTATCAGATTATCCGCAAGCCGGTGATCACCGAAAAAGGCCTCGGCATTAAAGAAACCCAGAACACGCTGGTCTTCCAGGTGGCTCCGAAGGCAACGAAGACCGAGATCAAGGAAGCGGTGCAGTCGATCTTCAAAGTAAAGGTGGCTTCAGTGCGCACCGCGAATTATCCGGGGAAAGAACGGCGCCGGGGTAAATTTACCGGTTATCGTCCGGATTGGAAGAAAGCCTACGTACGGTTGAAGAGCGGCGAGAAGATGCCGGAGTACGCGCAGAATTTGTAATGCAGTCGTTAGTGGTTGGGAAGTTAAGTGCCGAACGGCTTGTAGCGAACGACGAACGGCGAACGACTGAAGTAAAGAGCTGAGAGATTTATGGCCATTAAAACTTACAGACCGACAACCCAGACGCTGCGCTACCGCACCTCGGTTACGACCGACGATATTACTTCGTCTACGCCGCATAAGGCGCTGGTCGAGGGCAAGATCCGTTCCGGCGGCCGGCGCAATTCCGGCGACACGACCATGCGCTTCCGCGGCGGCGGCAACAAGCGCAAGCTGCGCACGATTGATTTCAAGCGCGATAAGCATGGCATTCCGGCAACCGTCTTGACCATCGAATACGATCCCGGCCGCTCGGCGCGCATTGCACTCTTGAGCTACGCCGATGGCGAGAAGCGCTACATTGTTCAGCCGGATGGATTGAAGGTTGGCGCAAAAATTTTGAGCGGCCCCGAGGCCGATATTCTGGTGGGGAACGCGTTGCCGTTGCGGAACATTCCGCCGGGCACGACGATTCACAACATCGAACTGCGTCCCGGCAAGGGCGCGCAGATGGTGCGCTCGGCGGGTGGTTCGGCGCAGTTGATCGCCAAAGAAGGCGACTATGGATTGGTGAAGCTGCCTTCAGGCGAAACCCGCAAAGTGGCGCTCGACTGCTTAGCGACGATCGGTCAGGTTGGCAACACGGACCACGAGAACGTTACTTGGGGCAAGGCAGGACGCACGCGCTGGGTGGGAAAGCGTCCGCATAATCGCGGCGTGTCGATGAACCCCGTCGACCATCCGCATGGCGGCGGCGAAGGCAAGACCTCGGGCGGACGTCATCCGGTGACGCCGTGGGGACAGCCGACGCGCGGCTTCAAGACGCGCAACAACAAGCGGACGGATACGTTTATTGTGAACCGCCGCAAGAAGGGTTAGAGCAAGGATTCGGAGTTTTAAGGAAAAACATTTATGGCACGTTCAACAAAAAAGGGACCGTTCGTGGACGCGCACCTGGCGACGAAAGTCGAAGGCATGAATGCGCGCAACGAAAAGAAAGTGCTGCGGACGTGGTCGCGGCGCTCGACGATTATTCCGGAGATGGTCGGACACACGATTGCCGTACACAACGGACGGAAATTCATTCCCGTCTACGTGACCGAGAACATGGTGGGACACAAGCTGGGCGAATTCAGCTTTACCCGGCAGTTCAAGGGACACTCGATGAAGGCGGCGACAGAAGTGGCGGCGAAGCCGGCAGGCGTGCCGGGTGGCCCGGGAGCGATTACTCCGTCGGCGCCGTCGGCGCCAAAGGCGTAGGAACGGCTTCGAGCTGCAGGCGATGAGCTTCGGGCTGCGAGCTAAAGGCAAATAGATTATGGAATTTCGAGCGGAAGCAAGATACATGCGGGTGTCGCCGCAAAAGGCGCGGCTGGTGCTGAATCTGATCAAAGGCCGGCGCGTGGAAGAGGCGCGAAACACGCTCGCCTTTACCAAGAAGCGCGTGGCGGCGACGGTCGCAAAGCTGTTGCAGTCGGCCATCGACAATGCCAACTTCCTTAGCACCGAAAAGGGCTTGGATGTCGAACTCGACAACCTGTACGTGAAACATGCAGTGGCAAACGATGGCCCGCGGATGAAGCGGATTCGTCCCGCTCCGATGGGGCGCGCCTATCACTACGTGCGGCGCATTGCGCATCTGGAGATTGTGCTGGCGGAGAAAAACAAGAACGGCGCGCCGATCGGGACGCCGTCAACGGCGGGCGAGAAAACGGCGAAACCGGCGCCTCGTCCGCATACGAAGCCGAAAGCTAAGGCTAAATCGCCGGCGAAGAAAAAGGCAGTCGGCAAGAAGGCTACGGCTAAGAAGTAGGAGCGTCGTACGCTGTTCGTCGTTCGCGAAAAGCGAGCAGCGAACAGCGAATAGCGAGGATTTTAGGAGCAACGATGGGACAAAAAGTTCATCCTTACGGATTCCGGCTCGGCTACACCAAGCCGTGGAAGTCGCGCTGGTTTGTCGAGAAGGATTACGACAAGCTGCTGCTCGAGGACTACAAGCTCAAAGCGGAGCTGAAGGACAAGCTTAAGTCGGCGGGCGTGAGTTCGGTCGAGATTGAGCGTCCGGGCAACAAGCTGCGCATCATTATTAAGACGGCGCGTCCCGGAATCATCATCGGGCGCAAGGGCGCGGAGATCGACAAGCTCAAGCAGGACTTGCAGAAGAAGACGACGCGCGAAGTGCATGTCGACATTCAGGAAGTGCACAAGCCGGAGCTCGATGCGCAACTGGTGTCGGAGTCGATTGCGCTGCAACTGGAAAAGCGCGTGGGCTTCCGGCGGGCAATGCGCAAGTCGGTCGATTCGGCGCTGCGCTTTGGCTGCAAAGGAATTAAAGTCCGGGTGAGCGGGCGGCTGAACGGCAACGAAATCGCGCGTTCGGAGTGGTATCTGCAAGGTCGGTTGCCGCTGCACACGCTGCGCGCCGATATCGATTACGGTTTCACCGAAGCGCGCACGACCTATGGCGTAATTGGCGTGAAGGTCTGGGTTTATAAAGGCGAGATTCTCCCGACGAAAAAGCGGGAAGCAACGCCAGCGCGGGAAGTCACCACCACCGGAGCGTTTTGAAGTCACTAAAAGCGAAGTGCTAAAGGCTAAGAGCTGATTTATGTTGATGCCGAAGAAAGTTAAGTACCGCAAGCAGCAGCGCGGGCGCATGACGGGAAAGGCCTGGCGCGGCGGCACGCTCGCTTTCGGCCAGTACGGGCTGAAGGTGCTGGAGCCGGGATGGATCACCGACCGCCAGATCGAAGCGAGCCGCGTCGCCATGACGCGCTTTGTCAAGCGTGGCGGCAAGATCTGGATCCGTTTGTTCCCGGATAAGCCCGTCACCAAGAAGCCGGCCGAAACCCGTATGGGCAAAGGCAAGGGCGCTCCCGATCACTGGGTCGCGGTGGTGAAGCCGGGGAAGATTTTGTTTGAGATGGAAGGCGTGACGATTACCGATGCGAAAGAGGCGATGCGGCTGGCGTCACATAAGCTTCCGCTGCGGACGACGTTCGTGAAAAGAGAAGTGCTGTAGGGATTGCAGAGGTCAGAGGCAATCTGGAAGCGAGACGCTTTCACTGAGAACTGAGAACTTATTTATGAAAGCAGAGAAGATACGCAACTTGACCGATGTCGAGCTCAAGCACCAGGAGCGGGATCTGGCCGACCAGCTTTTTAAGCTGAAGTTCCAGATGAATATGGGACAGACGGAGAGCCTGAAGAAGATTCGCGGGCTGCGCCGGGATATCGCGCGCGTGCAGACCGTGCTGCGTGAGCAGGAACTGGCCGCGGTTACAACGGAAACTCACAAGACGGAGACGAGCAAGGCGCACACCGGCAAAGCCCAGACTAGCAAAGTGGAGAAACGATAATGGCGGAAACCACGAGCCCAACCGAAGCACGGAAGCCGCACCACAAGGAGTTGATCGGGACCGTCGTCTCGAACAAGATGCAGAAAACGATCGTCGTCGAAGTCACCCGCAAGAAGGCGCATCCGATGTACGGGCGGGTGATCTCGATCCGGAAGAAGTTCTACGCCCATGATGAGAAGAACGAGACGCATCCGGGCGATGTCGTGAAGATCGAAGAGTCGCGCCCGCTGTCGAAGCTGAAGCGCTGGACGCTGAAGGAAATCGTGCGCAAGACGGCGCTGGTGCCGGAAGTGGACGTGGACGCCGGTTTGGGCGTTTCCGCGAAGTAAGCAGCGGAAAGAAGGAGACCGATTATGGCCCTAATGATGAGATCGATGATCGAGGTCGCCGATAATTCGGGCGCGCGCAAGCTGCAAATGATCATGCCGCTGGGCGGATCGACTGGTTTGCACGCGCGCCTCGGCGACGTGATCACGGCAAGCGTGAAAGAAGCCTCGCCGGATGGTCAGGTGCAGAAGGGCAAAGTGGTGAAGGCGGTGATTGTCCGCACCCGGAAGGAATACCGGCGACGCGACGGAACGTATATCCGCTTCGACCAGAATGCGGCAGTGCTGATCAACGAAACGGGCGAGCCGGTAGGGACGCGCGTGTTCGGTCCAGTAGCGCGCGAACTGCGCGAGAAGAAGTTCTTGAAGATTGTGTCGCTGGCGCCGGAAGTACTGTAAATCGGTTGACAGGTGTTAGGTGTCAGGAAAAGTGGGTTGTGGGTTCTGTGCCGCTTGAATAAGGATTGAGGATTTTGACAATGGGAACAGCAACAACTACCGCACATAAGCGAGTTGATATCCGCCGCAACGATACGGTGAAGGTGATGACCGGGCGGGACTCGGGAAAAGAAGGGCGCGTGTTGCGCGTGCTTCCCGACGAAGGCAAGGTGCTGGTCGAGCACGTGATGATGGTAAAGAAACACGTACGCCCGAACCCGCAGCGCAATATCCAGGGCGGCATCGCCGAGCAGGAAAGGGCGGTTCCTCTGTCGAATGTCGCGCTGGTGTGCGGGACGTGCGGTCCGGTGCGCATCGGCCACGAATTCCGCGGCGATCGCTGGGTGCGAGTTTGCAAGAAGTGCGGGACGACGCTGGATAAGTGACGCCGCTGGCGTCATCCTGAGCGTAGCGAAGGATCTTTGAACCACCACCTCACGAACCGGTAACCACTCCGAAACCGTGAGAGAAGGCAGCAATGAACATGGTAGACGAACAGAAAAAAGCTGAGCAGCAAAAGAAGGCAAAGCCGCCGAAGGGTGACAAGGGGCAGGCAGTGGCCGAGAAGCCGAGTGCGGAGGCTCCGCGGCATGCCGCAAAAGAGCGGCCCCGCCTGCGGGCGCGATTTGAGAAAGAAGTCTCGATTACCCTGATGAAGGAACTCGAACTCAAGAACCCGATGGCGGTGCCGCGGCTGAATAAGATCGTCGTGAATATGGGCGTCGGCGAAGCGACGCAGAACGCAAAACTAATTGATCCGGCGGTGAATGAACTGGGACAGATTACGGGACAGAAGCCAGTGGTCACGCGGGCGAAGAAGTCGATTGCGGCGTTTAAGGTCCGCGAAGGCATGCCGATCGGCGCCATGGTGACCCTGCGCGGCGACCGCATGTACGAATTTTTTGATCGCCTGGTGACTATCGTCCTGCCGCGAGTACGCGACTTTCGCGGCGTCTCGACCAAGTCGTTTGATGGGCGCGGCAATTACACGCTGGGCTTGCACGATCAGCTGATTTTTCCGGAGATCGATTACGCGAAGGTCGACAAATTGAAAGGCATGAACGTAACCATTGTGACGACGGCGCGCTCGGACGATCAGGCGCGGTCGCTGCTGAAACATCTGGGCATGCCGTTTAGAGCCTAGGTCTGCGGTAAGAGGTTAGATTGCAGAGGTAAGAACGGAAATTCGCAACAAATGGGTTGCTAGAAGCTAGCAGCCAGGAGCTAAGAGCTAAGTGGCCACTACAGCAAAGCGAGTGAAGGACGCGAGGAAGCCGAAGTTTTCGTCGCGCAAGCATAACCGCTGCAAGATTTGCGGACGTCCGCGAGCCTATCTGCGGAAGTTTGGCATTTGCCGTCTGTGTTTCCGCGGGCTGGCGCTGCGGGGCGAAATACCCGGAGTTTCGAAGTCGTCGTGGTAGAAGAACCGCTGTTGGCTATTCCTCGTTCGCTTTTCGCTGGTTCGGCCAAGTGTGAACAGCGAAGGGCGAACAGCGAATAGCGAACGACGAAAGCAGTTAAGCTGCTGACAGGTTCTCCGCCAAACGCGGAGCGAACGGGCGGCTTTAGGAGAAGCAAACAATGAGGTTGACCGATCCGGTCGCAGACATGCTGGCGCGCATCCGTAACGCGATTCGCGCCCGGCACCAGAAAGTGGATATACCAGCTTCCAAGCTGAAGACGGAGATTGCCCGCATCCTGAAAGAAGAGGGCTATATCGCGAACTTCAAGCCGGCGGAAGAAGAGGGCCACAAGGTCCTGCGCGTGTATCTGAAGTATGGCAACAACAACGAGGCGGTGATCACCGACCTGGCGCGCGTGTCGCGCCCGGGTTGCCGCGTCTACGTGCGCCGCACCGAGATTCCACGCGTCCTTGGCGGGATGGGCATCAACATCCTGACCACGCCGAAGGGTGTCATGACGGGGCGCCAGGCGCGCCGCCAGGGTCTCGGCGGCGAATTGTTGTGCGAGGTTTGGTAGAAAAACAAGCTGTTAGCCCTTAGCCTTTGGCCTTTAGCTAAAGCGAAGTGCGACAGCGATGAAAGCCAAGCGCTAAAGGCTAAGAGCTGATCTTATGTCACGAATTGGAAAAAAACCGATCCCGATCCCGAAGGGCGTGACGGTAAAAATCGAAGGCAACACGGTGATGGTCCAGGGGCCGAAGGGCAAGCTGGATACATCTCTTCCGTCCGGCATCACGATGGAGCAGAAGGACGGCAACCTGATCGCGATTCGCCCGGACGACGCCCACTCGGCGGTCCACGGACTGGCGCGCGCGCTGGTCAATAACGCCGTCGACGGCGTGACCAAGGGCTGGACGCGCGATCTTGAGATCGTCGGCATCGGCTACCGCGCCGAGATGAAGGGTAAAGGAACTGTGGTCTTTAGTCTCGGTTACTCGCACCCCATCGAATATCCGCTGCCCTCGGGTGTGGATTGCGCGATCGACGCGAAACTGACGAAACTGACGCTCAATGGAATCGATCGCCAGAAGGTTGGCCAGGTGGCGGCGGAAATGCGGTCGCTGCGCCCGCCCGACCCGTATAAGAATAAGGGTGTGCGTTATGCGGGCGAGCGCTTGAAGAAGAAGGTTGGCAAGACGGGAGCAAAATAACGTCTTTCGCTGTTCGTCCTTCGCTCTTCGCAAGAGCGGATCGTTAAGAATGTGCGACGCACTGCGAACAGCGAATCGCGAACGACGAGGTTTCAGCATGTTAAGAATTGCGGCAAAAAACAAAACGCGCCAGCGAGTGCATGATCGTATCCGCAAGAAAGTTATGGGGACGCCGGAGCGTCCGCGGCTGAATGTGTACCGCTCGCTGAATCATATTTATGTACAACTAATCGATGACCTCAAGGGCGTCACGCTGGCGGCGGCTTCGACAGCGGATGACCGCAAGGGCGCACGCGTTACCGGCGGCAATGTGGCATCGGCGAAGATGGTGGGTAAGAAGATTGCTGAACTGGCCAAGGAAAAAGGTGTCTCCAAGGTCGTGTTTGATCGTGGCGGCTACATCTATCACGGCCGGGTCAAGGCTGTAGCGGATGCGGCGCGCGAGGCAGGATTGCAGTTTTAGTCGCTAATCGGCTGTCGTTGGTTGTTCGCGCAATTTTCTGAACGACTAACGGCCATCGACCAAAACAGGAAATGAGATTTCAGAATGCCAAGAGTTACTAAGAAGCTCGATGCGGGTTCGTTCCAGTTAAAGGACCAGGTGGTCTCGATTAACCGGGTGACGAAGGTGGTTAAGGGCGGCAAGAACATGTCGTTCGCGGCGCTGGTCGTTATCGGCGATCCTTCGGCTGCGGTTGTTGGATATGGGTCGGGCAAAGCGAAAGAGGTTCCGCAGGCAATTCGCAAAGGGATTGAATCGGCGAAGAAGAACCTGATGCGCATCAACCTGACGCAGACCACGGTGCCGCACACGGTGATTGGACGCTTTGGCTCGGGAAGAGTGCTGTTGAAGCCGGCACCGGAAGGCACGGGCGTGATTGCGGGGGGAGCGGTGCGCGCAGTCATGACCTCGGCGGGCGTACAGAACGTGCTGACGAAATCGATTGGCACGACCAATCCGCATAACGTGATCAAGGCGACCTTCGACGCGCTCAAGAAGTTGAAGAACCGGGAACACGTCGCGGAACTCCGCGGCAAGGCAGTGCAGGAGTTATAAGTTCGTCGTTGGTCATTGGTCGCGGGTCGTTCGGTAACGACTGGCGACTGGCGACTCCCGACCAAGGAAGTGAAATGACAACCAAGACATCGAAATCGCCGGCGAGCGGCAAGATTCAGTTGAAGTGGGTGCGGTCGACAATCTGCACTCCGGTGAAACATCGGGCAGTAATCAAGGGGCTGGGTTTCACGCGCCTGAACCAGGTCATCGAGCGTCCGGACACGGCGGCGATTCGCGGCATGGTCAAGAAGGTGCCACACTTAGTCGCAATCGTAGAAGGGTAAGAAGCAGGTCCTTCGCTTCGCTCAGGATGACAAGTATATGAATTTATCGACAATACGGGCACCGAAGAAGTCGACGGAAAAGAAGAAGCGCGTGGGGCGCGGCATGGGATCCGGCATGGGCAAGACTTCGACCCGCGGCCATAAAGGACAGTGGTCGCGCACCGGCGCGCGGCTGATCCGCGGTTTTGAAGGCGGCCAGATGCCGCTGCACCGGCGAATACCGAAGCGCGGGTTCACCAACATTTTCCGCGAGGAATATGACGTCGTGAATCTCAGCCGCCTGGCCACTCTCGGCGAAACGGAAATTACCCCCGAAGTGCTCAAGAAGGCGGGCGTCGTGCATGGCAATGCGCCGGTCAAGATTCTAGGCATGGGCGAACTGACAGTGGCAATCACCATCCACGCGCACAAGTTTTCGAAGTCGGCGCAGGAAAAAATCACCAAGGCAGGCGGCAAGTTCGAGGTCTTGCAGTAATGGCCGAAATGGCGGTGTTCAACAAGCTGGCGAACATCTTCCGGGTTCCCGACCTGCGCAAGCGCGTGTTATTCACGCTTGCCATGCTGGCGATATATCGCATCGGCGGCCACATTCCTACGCCGGGGATCAATGGCGACCGCCTGGCCCAGTTCTTCGAACAGAATCGCGGCTCAGTCCTCGGTTTTGTCGATTTGTTCAGCGGCGGCAACCTGCGCCGGCTGACCGTATTCGCTCTCGGCATCATGCCGTACATCACGGCGTCGATTATCTTGCAGCTGCTGACAGTGGTCTATGAGCCGCTGGCCAAGCTGCAAAAAGAAGGCGAGCTAGGGCGCAAGAAAATTACGCAGTGGACGCGTTATCTCACCGTGATTTTGAGCGCGGTGCAGTCGTTCGGCATCGCCATCAGCCTCGAAAAAGCGGGCGATTTCGTCAACACTCCCGGGCCTGGCTTCATCCTGATGACTATGCTCACGTTGACCACGGGTAGCGCATATATCATGTGGCTGGGCGAACAGATTACCGAACGCGGCATCGGCAACGGCATGTCGCTCCTGATCTTTGCCGGCATCGTCGTCGGTCTGCCCCGCGGTGTCGCCGATCTTTATCAAAAGGCAAGTACCTCGGCCTGGGGAGTCTTCACCGCTCCCGCGATGATCATGCTGCTGGTGCTGATGATCGCGGTGGTGGCGTTCATCGTCTACGTCGAACGCAGCGAGCGCCGCATTCCGGTGCAGTATGCTAAGCGCGTCGTCGGACGAAAAGTGATGGGCGGGCAATCCACGCATCTGCCCTTGCGCGTCAACGCCGGCGGTGTGATGCCGGTAATTTTCGCGTCGTCAATTCTGGCTCTGCCGCAGATGCTCGGCGCAGCCTTCCACAATAATAAGGTTGTCGGTCCCATTCTGGACGCGATGCGCTGGGGCGAGCCGCTGTACACTTTGCTCTATGCCCTGGGGATTGTTTTCTTTGCCTACTTCTATATCTCGATCGTGTTCAATCCGAACGAGGTTGCGGACAACATGCGCAAGTGGGGAGGGTTCATCCCTGGTATACGTCCCGGCAAGCGCACATCGGATTTCATCAACGATGTGCTGACGCGCATCACCCTGGTCGGCGCAATCTACCTGATTCTGATTTCGCTGATTCCGGAGTGGATGATTGCCGGCATCAAGCTCAACCACCTCTGGCTCGTCGGCCGAGTCTTTGAAAACCTGCCGACCTGGGTAACGAACGGCTTGGGCGTCAATTTTTATTTTGGTGGCACCTCGCTGCTGATCGTCGTCGGAGTGGCCATGGATACGGTCACGCAGATCGAGGCGCAGCTGATCATGCGGCACTACGACGGATTCACCCCGAAGAGCGGCCGGCTGCGCGGCCGCCGGATGTGGTGACAAGGTTTTGCAGGCGCGGAGCAGGGGAGTATTTCCGCGGCAGGAAATACGAGTAAAAGGGGCCATTTCGATGGCCAATGAGCCGGCCACGTCGACGGCCAATAACGCCGCGCGAAATATTGGACCCGTGATTCTTCTCGGCCCTCCGGGAGCCGGGAAAGGCACGCAGTCGAGACGGATCGTCGAGCATTACCGGGTCCCGCAGATATCGACGGGCGATCTCTTGCGGGATCACGTAGCGCGCGGCACCGCGCTTGGCCAGGAAGCCAAGGCGATCATGACGCGAGGCGACCTGGTGCCGGACGAATTGATGTACGGCATCGTGGCCAGTCGGTTGCGCGAAGTTGATTGTCATAACGGATTTGTGCTGGATGGCTTTCCGCGAACAGCTGCCCAGGCAGGATGGCTCGATGCTTTCCTGGAAAAAGAGGTCTTTGACAACTTTGATAAGAAGGTTGATAAGAAGGCGGAAGAAGCGCAGAAGTGTCCGCTGATTGTGATCCAGTTGCTTGTGGACTATAATCAATTACTGCTGCGGATTGCCGGGCGGCGATCGTGTCCCACCTGTGGACGGCTCTATAACATTCACTCTCAGCAACCTCTCGTCGACGCGCTCTGTGATGTGGACGGATCCAAACTGGTGATTCGCGAAGACGATCGTGAAGAGGTCATTGCCGAGCGCTTGGCTACTTATGAGAGGCAGACCAAGCCGGTAGCGGATTACTACCGCGGACAGCGGCGTCTGATCGCGATCAACGCGGATCGTACGGTGGAAGAGGTTACAACGCAGATTTTCGGAGTGATCGACAGCCACTGCGTCGGCGGATGCTAGTGCGGATGCGGCGCGGCCAGAATTCATTATGAGTTTTGCAGAAGACAGGATCATCCGCAAGTCAGCGGAAGAGATCGAAAAGATGAGGCGGAGTGGCCAGATCGTCCGTCAGGTTTTGAACCATCTGAAAGCAATGGTCGCGGCCGGGGTTACAACGATGGACTTGGAAAAGGCCGCGGAAAAGCTGATCGCGGAACTGGGTGCGGCGCCGGCTTTCAAGGGATATTACGGTTATCCCTGCGTGCTCTGCACCTCGATCAATGAAGAGATCGTGCACGGGATTCCGTCTGAAAAGCGGACGTTGAAGACGGGTGACATCGTTTCGATCGATTGCGGGGTGGTTTCGGACGGTTATTACGGCGACGCGGCCATTACCGTTCCGGTCGGCGAGCCGATTAAGCCGGAATTGAAGAAGTTGCTCGAAGTAACCGAAGCTTCGCTCTACAAAGGCATCGAGCAGGTGAAGATCGGCAACACGGTTGGACACGTGGGCTCGGCGATTCAGAAGCATGTGGAAGCGAACGGGTTCAGCGTGGTGCGGGATTTTGTTGGACACGGTATTGGGACGAAGCTGCACGAAGCGCCGCAGATTCCAAACTTCGGCAAAAAGGGTCAGGGCGCGGAGTTAACCGAAGGCATGGTGCTGGCGATTGAGCCGATGGTGAACTCAGGTGGTCCCGAGGCCAGAGTTCTAGGCGATAAGTGGACCGCGGTGACGGTCGATGGCAGTTACAGCGCGCACTTTGAGCATTGCGTCGCCGTAACGCGGCAAGGGCCCATGATTTTGACGCAGTAGTTCTCGGTTCTCAGTGAGAGCCGGTTGTTTTGACTGAGAACTCGCAAATGAGAACTGTTTTTGGAGGGTAATGAGTAAAGAAGACGCGATTGAAGTTGAGGCGTCTAGCGGGCGTGAGCGAAGCGGGAGCCCGCTGCCGAAATCCTGAGCGCGGCGAAGGATCTGTAGCAACAAAGAATTCGGGAGGGTAATGAGTAAAGAAGACGCGATTGAAGTTGAGGCGTCTAGCGGGCGTGAGCGAAGCGGGAGCCCGCTGCCGAAATCCTGAGCGCGGCGAAGGATCTGTAGCAACAAAGAATTCGGGAGGGTAATGAGTAAAGAAGACGCGATTGAAGTGATGGCAACGGTCGTCGAACCGCTGCCCAATGCCATGTTCAAGGTGGAGCTCGAAAATAAACACCAGGTTCTGGCACACGTTTCCGGCAAAATGCGTAAGAATTTCATACGCATATTGCCCGGAGATAAAGTCGCGGTCGAACTTTCTCCTTATGACCTGAATCGCGGCCGGATTGTGTACCGCTACAAATGATTTCTGATTTGTCATCCCGAGCGTAACGAGGGATCTGCAGTTGTAGTCACTGAGAACTGACAACTGGGAACTGGGAACTGTTTATGAAAGTAAGAGCATCGGTAAAGAAAATTTGCGATAAGTGCAAGGTCATCCACCGCAAGGGAGTTGTACGGGTGATTTGCGAAAACTCGAAACACAAACAGCGGCAAGGGTAAGAAAGCTACAGACTTTGAGCTATGAGCTTGGAGTCTACACCGAGTTGCTCGGAGCTCGCACCTCGAAGCCCGCAGCAGCGGGAAGCAGGAAGGATTAAGGACTATGGCACGTATTGCAGGCGTAGATCTTCCGCGCAACAAGCACGCGAATATCGCGCTCACTTACATCTACGGCATCGGCAACTCGCGCGCGGCGAGCATCTTGGACGCGGCGAAGGTTGACCCGATGAAAAAGATTTCCGACCTGGGCGAAGACGAGGTCAACCGCATCCGCCAGGTGATCGAGGCGGAAGGTTCGGTGGAAGGCGATTTGCGCAAGGACGTTTCGATGAACATCAAGCGACTCATCGAAATTGGATCCTATCGCGGATTCCGCCATCGCCGTAACCTGCCGGTTCGCGGCCAGCGCACGCACACCAACGCCCGCACCCGCAAGGGTCCGCGCAAAGGTACGGTCGCGCAGAAGAAGAAGACGGCAAAAGCTTAAGACCGGTTGTCAGTCGTCAGTCATCAGTTCTCAGTTAACGCTGAGAGCGGTGTTACTGAGAGCTGAGAACTGAGAACTGAGAACTTTTAAAAATGGCAAAACCCGTAGCAGCAGGCGGCGCCGCGGCGCCCGAGAAAAAAGGCAAGAAGAAGACATTCAAGAAGAAAGAGCGCAAGCACGTTCCGCATGGACTGGTGCACGTGCAGGCTTCCTTCAATAACACCATCGTCACCATTACCGACATGTCCGGCAATGTGCTGGCCTGGAAGAGTTCGGGGTCGCTCGGCTTTCGCGGATCGCGTAAAGGCACTCCGTTCGCTGCGCAGCAGGCCGCGTCGAACGCCGCCAGCATGGCGCGCGATCATGGAGTGCGCACGGTCGATGTGCGGGTGAGCGGACCGGGATCGGGTCGCGAGTCGGCAGTGCGCGCTCTCGCCTCAGCCGGAATCGAGGTTCGGTCAATCAAGGACACGACACCGATTCCACACAACGGGTGCAGGCCGCCGAAACGGCGCCGCGTATAAGAACGCGACGAGTTCTCAGTTCCCAGTTATCGGTTCTCAATAAGGGCCGTCGAATCCTGGGTTTTCTGAGAACTGAGAACTGAGAACTGATTTTCGTCCGGGACGAAGGGTGAAGCCAAACCTGTAAACCGGTCATCTAAAAGGAGAACAACTTGGCCCGTTATACCGATGCAGTGTGTCGTCTATGTCGCCGGGAAGGCATCAAGCTCTTCCTGAAAGGCACGAAGTGCTTCAGCGATAAATGCCCAATTGAAAAGCGCAACTTCGCTCCCGGACAGCATGGGAAAGATAAGAAGACCAAGGTCGTAGGCTACGGTCTGCAGTTGCGCGAAAAACAGAAAGCCAAACGCATCTATTTCACCCAGGAAGGCCAGTTCCGGAATTATTTCGAGAACGCGGTCCGCTCCAGGGGTGTGACGGGCGCGAAGCTGCTTGAGTCGCTGGAACGCCGTCTCGACAACGTCGTTTATCGCCTCGGCTTTGGCATCTCCCGCCGCCAGGCGCGCCAGTTGGTGCGTCACGGGCACGTGCAGGTGAATGGCAAGAAGGTCAACATCCCTTCTTATGAGGTCAGCGTCGGCGAAGAGATTCAGATTCGCGAGAGCAGCCGCAAGATCCCGATTCTCGAAACGGCGAAGGATTTCGCCAGTCATCAGCCCGCTCCGGTGTGGCTGGAAATCGATCGCGACAATTACAAAGGCCGCGTGATCGCGCTGCCGAGGCGCGAAGATATCCAGTTGCCGGTGAACGAGCAGCTGATTGTCGAGTTGTATAGCAAGTAATAATTAACACGTCGTTAGCTGGTCGCTTTTCGCTAAAATCGGCGAAGAGCTGCAAAGAGTTTGCGAACAGCGAACAACGTAGAGCGGGTTTAGGCCACTTTTTCGTGCCAGATCAGCCCACGGTAGCGTCTGATCCGAGACCGGGCCGTTTCGGAGAGCCGCCGCGGAGCCACATGGCCGAGAGGAGAAACACAATATGCTTTGGAGAGGTTTTCAAAAACCAAAACGCTTGGCGAGCGACACCAGTTCGCTCACCGATAAATATGGGATGTTCTGGGCTCAGCCCTTCGAGCGCGGATTCGGCACCACCATCGGCAACGCGCTTCGCCGCGTGATGCTCAGTTCGATCGAGGGCGCGGCGGTTACTGCCGTGAAGATCGAAGGCGTGCTGCACGAGTTTCAGTCGATCCCCGGCGTGGTCGAAGACGCGACCGACATCATCCTCAACATGAAGCAGGTTCCGTTCAAGCTTGCGGGCGATGGTCCGAAGGCGATCTATCTGCGCGCCGATCAGCCGGGAGTAGTTACCAGCGGCATGATCGAAGCCGATGGCGATGTAGAAGTTCTCGACAAGGACATCTACATCGCAACCGTGAGCGAGGGTGGCAAACTCGACATGGAGATGCGGCTCAAGCGCGGCCGCGGCTACATCTCCGCCGATAAGAATTTCGAAGACGACCTCGGCATCGGATTCATTCCCATCGATTCCGTGCACACGCCGGTGCGTAAGTGCAATTACACAGTAGAGGCGGCGCGTCTCGGGCAGATCACCGACTACGACAAGCTGACGGTGGAAGTCTGGACCAACGGTTCGATCACTCCGGGCGATGCTCTGGGCCTTTCGGCGAAGCTGATTAAAGATCACATGAATATCTTTATCAACTTCGAAGAAGAGATCGAGACCGCCGCTTCGAGCGAAGAGCGCCGGCCGGAGATCAAGAACGAGAACCTCAACCGTTCGGTCGAGGAACTCGAACTTTCCGTGCGCAGCTACAACTGCCTGAAGAACGCGAATATTCAGTCGATCGGCGAATTGGTGCAAAAAACCGAAGCCGAGATGCTGAAGACGAAAAACTTTGGCCGCAAGTCGCTGAACGAAATCAAGGAGATTCTCTCTTCGATGGGCCTGAGCCTGGGTATGAAGATCGACGAGCACGGAAACGCCGTGCCCGGACCGACCTCAAACCTGGTCCTGCCCGCCTCGGCCTACGGCGATAACGATCTGTAGAACAAACACGCTCAGGTCCCCCATTCATCGCGTTCTTTGCGATGAGTGGGTCTCTGGCCGCTAAAGAACAAGCAACAAGCCATGGGCAATTGGCCGCTGGCAACTGACAACTGGGGTTAAGACATGCGTCACAAAGTTGCAGGATACAAACTCGGACGAACCACCTCCCATCGCCGCGCCATGCTGCGCAACATGGTCACGTCGATCATCATGGAAGAGCGCATTGAGACGACGGTAATCAAGGCGAAAGCGGTGCGCCCGTCGGTCGAAAAGATGATCACCCTCGGAAAAAAGGGAGATCTCGCCGCGCGCCGTCAGGCTGCGTCTTATCTGATGACCAACGAAGCCGTGACCAAGCTTTTCGACACCGTGGCTCCGCGCTTCGGCGACCGCAACGGCGGCTATACGCGCATCGTCCGCACCGCATGGCGCAAGGGAGACGGCGCCGAAAAAGCCTTCATCGAACTCCTGGGCAGCGAGCAGGTAATCGACGAAAAGCGCCAGAAGCGAGCCGAAATCCGCGCCAAGCGCGCCGAAGAAAATCGCAAAGCGATGGAGCACGCCGACGCCGAAGCCCAAGCGGAAAAGAACATGGCTGCGAACGAGGCCGAGGGCAAGACTGAGGGCAGCGACAAGAAAGAGTAAGTGCCGCTTGTCTCACATTTAGCGAAAGAATATTTTCAGTAAACCATAAGGGCGTCCGACTGGATACCCTTTCTTTTTTGTGATGAAATAGCAGCCGAAACATCGTAGGGCTCGATGACGATATTCGACACTGAAAGTCCACTCAGCGACGAGGTAGCTGCTACCGATCGACGAGGATAGGGTTTATGCTGGCGACGGATCCACTGGCTTCGAGCTTAGCTGATTCTGATTGGAATGCCTCTGACTCGCCAGCCACTCCGCGAAAATCCAAGCAGCACCAACCGCCGCCAAGTTGTATGCGTTTGCTCCCCAGGCGATGTGGTTGTGAGGGTAAGCGAAAATCAGAGGCCCTAATAGTAGTGCGCTAAAGATCAACAGCATCAAGGCTAGAAGCCGGGCGCCAAGAACGTCAAGGATTCCGGACACGATTGCCAGGCCGGCGAGCACGAAAGCGATGCCGGTGAACACGGCCCAAAACGTTCCTCCGAATGGCATCCATTTCGGGACCATGGGCGCCACGTGCCGAACAATGGTGAGGTGCGCCAGTCCGAAATCGATGGAGCAGAGTCCGAAAGTCCAGCGAGCGATAAGAGCCGCTCGTGGCGATATCGAACTTCGCGATGACGAACCGTGTGATAACGAAATATGCGGGGACAGAGCGTAGACGACTATTGCCGCCACGGCCAGGATGAGTTGCTGGGCGATTTCGTCCAATACACCGACAAAGGTGGAGACTCGATAGCCAGGGGGGTGAGGCGCCGTATAGAAGCGGGGCAACGAGAAGGCGCCAAAGATGGCGTAGATGAGGGCCAGCGCCATGGCGCCAAAGCGACGCGTTCGGTGCCACTTGACTGCCGCGCCCGCCGCAATCAGCCAGACGGCGGCGATATAGGCGAGGATCTTAACTCCAGGAATATGGACGCCGAGTGATTGGATAGGTTGATGGGCGGATTCAAACTCACCCCAGATGAGGTCGAAGATGCCGGCCGCGACAGACGCTATGCCAAAAACATAAACGCCGATCCTCATGATCACTCCACTTGGCGTTTCTGAGAGCCAATCCTAGTGAGAAGCCCAGTTGTGGTCAAGAGAGGGACGGGTCGCTGTCGACCGATTTGCTTCATGTCTGCACCCTCCCTACAATAGAAGTTTCATCCAAATTCTATGATTCATTTTCCCGTCCCCGAAGCCCTAACATTCGACAACGTCCTACTTCTGCCGGCTCGCTCCGAAGTTGTGCCTGCCAATACCAACACGCAGACGCAACTTTCACGCAACATTCAGCTGAATATTCCGATCATCAGCGCCGCCATGGATACCGTCACCGAATCGCACATGGCGATTGCGTTGGCGCAGCAGGGTGGGATCGGAATCGTTCATCGCAATCTGACCATCGATCAGCAGGCCAATGAAGTCGACAAGGTTAAGCGGTCGGAGAGCGGCATGATCGTCGATCCGGTCACCATGTCGCCTGACGCCAAGGTCTCCGATGCGCTCGACGTCATGCAGAAGTACAAAATTTCGGGCGTGCCCATCACGCAAAAAGATGGACGCTTGGTCGGCATTCTCACCAATCGCGATCTGCGCTTCGAAACGCGCTTCGATATTCCGATCAGCAAGGTGATGACGCAAAAGAATCTGATCACGGTCCCGGTGGGAACGACACTGGAGCAGGCGGAAGAAATTCTGCACGAGCATCGCGTCGAAAAGCTTCTGGTCGTCGACGACAAGTACAACCTGAAGGGTCTGATCACGGTCAAGGACATTCAGAAGAAACTGAAATACCCCGGCGCCGCGAAAGACAATCAAGGCCGTCTGCGCGTCAGCGCGGCAATCGGCGCGACCGGCGATTTTCTCGAGCGCGCGCAGGAATTAGCGAAAGCGAAAGTCGACGTGCTCGCCATTGATAGTGCCCACGGGCATTCCACACTCGTTCTTGAAGCGGTCAAAAAAGTAAAAGCAAAGTTGCCTGAGGTCGATCTGATCGTCGGCAACGTAGCAACCTTCGAGGGCGCGTGCGATTTGATTCGCGCCGGAGTCGACGGAATCAAAGTCGGCATTGGCCCGGGCTCGATCTGCACCACGCGCATTGTCACCGGAGTTGGCGTGCCGCAGATTACGGCTATCGCGGAGGCGACGCGAGCCACGCGTGATTCTGGAGTTCCGGTAATCGCCGATGGCGGCATCAAGTACTCGGGCGACATAAGCAAAGCTCTGGCGGCGGGCGCTTCCGCGGTGATGATTGGATCGATGTTTGCCGGTACCGATGAAAGCCCTGGCGAATTGATCCTCTATCAGGGCCGCACCTTCAAGGCCTATCGCGGCATGGGTTCACTCGGCGCGATGGCGGCGGGATCGAGCGAACGCTACTTCCAGAATTCCGATGGAGACGCGTCAATTGCCATGCCGGCGGTCGGCGAAGAATCCAACCGCCTCGGCAAACTGGTGCCCGAAGGAATCGAAGGCCGCGTGCCCTATCGTGGATCGGTCTCGATGATCGTGCACCAGATGGTCGGCGGGCTCAAGTCAGGCATGGGTTATTGCGGATGCCAGACGATCCCCGATCTACAGCAGAAGGCGCGTTTCGTCCGCATCAGCGCGGCCGGCCTGCGCGAAAGCCACGTGCACGATGTCATGATCACGCGCGAAGCTCCAAACTACGCGGCCGAATGAGGGAAGAGACAAATTTGACGACTGCGTCTCGCCCTAACCTTGTGCGCGCGTGGTGGCCCGCCGCCGTATGGGTCTGCCTCATCGCCTTTGAGTCGACGGATTTTTTCTCGTCCGAGAACACCGGCAGTATGTTGTACATGCTTTGGACGCACCTCTTCGGTAGCGTCAACCTCCACTCGTTCCTCATTTTCCATCATTATCTGCGAAAGACCGGGCACGTCGTCGGTTATGGGATGCTGAGCCTGCTGCTGCTGCGCGGCTGGCGTGCGACGTTCGGTCGAGTCCCTGGTTTGTTATTACGGGCGACGCTGCTCTCCTGGCTCGGAACCCTGTCGGTTGCCGCGTTAGATGAGTGGCATCAGAGTTTTATTCCCTCGCGCACCGGGACCGTGCGGGATGTTGGACTCGACAGTATTGCGGGCGTTGCGTTTCTGGTGGTCGCGTATTGGTGGTTGCGGCGGACCGAATCTTCTTCCGCCCAGAGATCGCGTACTTAAGAAATGTGGGATTATTCCCATTCACCTAAGCAGCGCCTTTACGGCGGGCGGCAATGCGAAGACAGAATCCGCGAGCGGCTCGTAGCTCACCGACTTGTAGGTAAAGGTCTGCGACTGATCGCCGGAACGCGAAATTATTTTCGTTGCGACCAACGGGCCGCCGAAGTTCTTGTAGTCCTCAAACAGGGTGATGGCGACCGCCAAGGACTTCGTGTCCACCTGAAAACGGTAGCCGACGAGCAGACCGGTTTCGACATCGTAAAACTGATTATTATCCTTGCCCCAGTTGGTGGTGCCGTGCAGCCAGTAGCAGCGATGGCCTTCAAAGTCGGTGACACCGGCGAACTCCAGCTTTCTGAAATACCTCGGCTGATGGAGCGGATATTGCAGGTCGGCATCGCGGCGCACGGCTTCGAGAGCAGTGTCTTTATCGATGCTCGCTCCTTTCGGATCAACCGTCCAGGAAACGCTGCCGTCAAATCCTGACAAGACCTCACTGCCGTTGGCACGCGTGACTTCAATCAGGGTCTTGAAGGGCTTGGCGCGATAAACGAAGGTTGCTTTGCCGGGCGTGCCCGTGCTTTCGATTTCTCCGTGGATGGTTTCCGATTGGACCTTCGCAACAGCGTCCGCACCACCCATGGCAACTTTGTATCTTTCGAGAACAGCGTCGGCGGTCTGGAGCTGAGCAGTCTCCGGCCAAACCGCGTGCGGCGAAATTATCGTAATGCAGGCAAACATGAGCGATGCCAACTTGATCCCGTGCATGCCGATGAGACGCGAGTTTAAGCGAAAGGTTAGCGCATATCAGGGCCGTGACGGCGAACGATGCGCGAGCAGCGCGCAGGCTGAGACCGCGGCGATGCCTGCCGAAAGATAAAAGGGGAGGGCCGCGCCATACGCCTTCCACAATGAGCCGGTGATGACGCTGGCCAGCAGCGTGGTAACACTGGTCACGAAGAAATAAATTCCCAGCGCGCGTCCGCGTACATCACTTACGACACTCTCGACGACCAGTGCCTTGAGCACGGGGTTTGTTAGAGCGTAGAAGAGTCCATAAAAAGCCATGGCCAGCCAGATCGCCCGATGAGACGGGGCGAGCCCAAAGACGAAATAGACAATTGCGAAAACGAAATATCCCGCGGCGGCGATAGCCGAACGCGAGAAGCGATCGCTGAATTTGCCCGCCGGCCACGACACAAGGGTGAACGTGATGTTAAAGACCAAACCCAAAAGCGGCGCGCGCGATGCCGGAATGCCGATGCTGCCCGCGCGCAGCACGAGAAACATATCGCTGGAATTTCCTAGAGAAAATAGAGTGACCACGCTTAGCGCGTAATAGAAACCGAGGGGCAGTTTCGGCAGCCACGTGGCTCTCGAGGTGGTTAGGGAGTCGCGGTCGGATGGGACGGGGAGAACCGCCCTATCTTCGCTCGCCAGCTTACCATCGCGGCGCATCTCGTGGATGCCGGACCACACGACGATGACGCACAAAGCTCCCGGAATGGCGGCCCAGGCGAATACGCCGCGCATGCCGAAACGGCCCATCAGCGCGAGGGCGAGGAGCGGGCCGGCGATGGCTCCGGCTGAATCCATCGCCTGAATCAGGCCGTAGGCGGAGCCCAGGTGGGCCTTATCGACGGATTCGGCGACCATCACGTCGCGGGCGGTTCCGCGCACGCCTTTGGCAAAGCGATCGGAAAAACGAATGCCCAGAATCTGCCACCACGACGAAACCAGCGCCAGCAGCGGCTTCACTGCGTTAGCGACAAAATATCCGCCGACTACGATTGGTTTGCGTTGGGAAGCGCGGTCGGCCAAGTATCCAGAAAACAGCTTCGCGAAAGACGCGGTACTTTCAGCGATGCCCTCGATAATTCCTAGCTGGGCGGGTCCGGCGCCAAGCGTGCCGAGAAACGCCGGAAGCACCCAATACGCCATTTCGCTGGCCGTGTCGTTGAGGAAGGAAGTGAGGCCGAAGGCATATACGTTTCGAGGGATGGATGGAACGGGTGGGCTGTCCATGGTGGAAAATTCGTTCTTCGAAAATAGCATGAAGCCAAAGTGAGACGACCCAGAGGTAGATGCGGGGCCATCCGAAAGGCTACGAGACGTTCGCAGGATGTTATTGTATCGTGCTGCGTGCCTTGGTATGCTAGCGTACGCACGCCAATACCACGAATATTTGAGGCTCCTATGGGTATTAAGGGGAATGTTTGTCTAAACTGACTACGTCAGCAATCCTCCCTTCTCCGATCGAATATGTGCAGAGGTTGACCCGTGGGCGATTAATCGCTTTGTTTTGGATTGGAGCGATTAGCACGATCATTGTGATGGCTTCGTTCGGACCGGTCGGATGGGATGCCCAGGGATATTGGAAAACCAGTCAAGCTGTTCACCGCCATTTCGATCCCTACGCCCAAAATCTTGTGGCGCTGCGGGCGTTTCATGAGCGCTTAGCGGCCAACCCGGCCGAGCCACCGCCCTTCGTCTATGTCTACTCGCCATTGACCCTTTCTCTGCTGCGTGTCTTAGCAATGTTTCCAGGCTGGCTTATTGCGCTGCTGTATTGCGCCGCGATTGCGACCGGAGCCATGCTGGAGTTGTGGGCGGGGTTCCAAATGGCCGATCATGGGGAGCGCCGCTGGTTGGCTCTTTTGCTGCCGGCCATCGTTTTTTTCCCCGGGTTAGTCACCGATGATGTCATTTTGAGCGGCAATATCGCATACCTGCTATATGGCGCGATCCTTGCCGCTGCCACCGTCGGCTGGAAGCGCGACAACTGGTCGTGGTATTACGTCGCGGTGTTGATCGCGTCGGTTT
The DNA here is from genome assembly GCA_963822025.1 of uncultured Acidobacteriaceae bacterium. Classification (GTDB taxonomy): domain Bacteria; phylum Acidobacteriota; class Terriglobia; order Terriglobales; family Acidobacteriaceae; genus Acidiflorens. The sequence continues at coordinate 1,985,125 of CAWGFW010000008.1, forward strand.
TTAAGGCGCCGTTCCTCGCGTTGCTGGCCTTTCCAGTTCTAATAGAAAACGACAGGCGGCAATGGGTTGCTTCGCTCATCACAGCGGCTGGAGGCGTTCTACTTTTTGTCGCGCAGATGCGATTTTGGCCGGCGATGTTTCGCGAGCAATTATTGAGCCTGCGACTCGTTTTTGATTGGTTGCATGATTTCGGATATGGCCCGGCCAGCATTCTCGGGCGCGCTTTGTGGCAACGGGGAATACCCTCGGCTCGCGCGACCACAATTCTCTACCTGGTTTCAGCCTGCTGGCTCGTGACCGTCCTGCTGTTTCTTTCCAGTCGCGTTCGCAGGTGGAATCTTCCTCGCGAGACATGGGTTCCCATTGCTCTGGTCGGCACCGTGCTGCTAAACCCGCGCATTCAAAAATATGATCTCGCCGCTATTACGATTCCGATGCTGCTGATCGGCTGGCGAACGCTGAAGTTGGCATGGGTGCGCTCCGGCAATCGGCAACTTTTCAATTCCAACGGTGCGCACAATTATTCTCCGATGAGACTAATGTTGGTTGCGGGCGGATGCTTGCTGATCCCGAATGTCATCACCGTTGCCGGGCCGGCGTGGGTTCCAGTCGAACTGGTGGTTTTACTGACTATTTTTGCCATGGGAATCTGGTCCCTCGACCACGCCGTCGCGAAGATCCAGTGGGCGCCTAGCCTCGTGCCCGCGATTGATAGCACTGCGGTTGCCGCGATAGAATAAGCATCAAATACTTCTGCGCACGGGCTCCAAAAACAGCGTTTTTTCGTCACGATTTTCGCGGACTTTACATCTAACGAAACAATGCTTGACTCCGCCGAACAGATACCCCAAGTAGCTTTAAGAGTCGAGACTCGTGAGAGGGATAACGTCCACCTGATCGATCTCGCGATCGTTGTCCCCACATACAACGAGCGGGGGAACGTGCCGAAACTGATCGCGCGCCTGCAAAGAGTGCTGCGCGGATTTGAATGGGAATTAATCTTTGTTGACGACGATTCCCCCGACGGCACTTCCGACTTGATTCGCGAGTATGCGGCGCGCGATCGCCGCATTCGATTGCTGCACCGCATTGGCCGACGGGGTCTCGCATCGGCCTGCATCGAAGGCATGTTGGCGACCCCGGCCCTGACGATCGGGGTTATGGACGCCGACCTTCAGCATGATGAGAGCATTCTACCGGAGATGATTGATCGCCTGCGCTCCCAGAACCTTGACGTGGTCGTAGCCACACGCAATAGCGAAGGCGGTTGCATGGGAGACTTCGCGCCCGTACGGATCAGGCTGAGCAGTTTGGGCAAAAAGCTAAGCTCTTTCGTTTGCCGTTGCCATGTCAGCGATCCGATGAGCGGTTTTTTTGTGGTTAGCCGATCTTACTTTCACCGGGTTGTCGAGCGATTGCAGGACGGTGGCTTCAAGATTCTCGTGGATATGCTTGCTTCAAGCGATCGCCCCGTGCGGCTCGGCGAGGTTGGGTACCGCTTCCGCAATCGCACTTGGGGCGAGAGTAAGCTGGATGCTAATGCGGCCGTCGAATGCCTCTTCTTGATTGTCAACAAACTTCTCGGTGGAATCGTGCCGCCTCGCTTTGCCGCGTTCGCCCTGGTTGGCGCGTCAGGGCTGGCGGTGCATCTCTCCTGTCTCGCATTTCTTTTCCGGGTAGAACGCCTTGGTTTCGATGCCTCACAGGTGCTGGCGACATTGGTCGCGATGACCGTGAATTTCTTTCTCAACAATCTCATCACTTATTACGACCAGCGTTTGCGCGGCAGTCGGATGTGGGCAGCGCTGGCTACGTTCTGGATCGCTTGCTCATTTGGCGTGCTGGCAAACGTAAGCAGCGCTCATTCGCTGCTCCGCTTGCACATGCCCTGGTATCTCGCAGGATTGGCCGGCGCCGCCGTTAGCTCCATGTGGAATTACGCCGCCAACCAGATCCTGACCTGGCAGCATCGCCACCCCTACAGCTCATCGCCGTCGCCATCCCTGCGCGGAAGCTTTCACCCCGCGGCGCTGCGTGAGAATGAAGCCCAAATCGAGATCCCAGCGGAGAATGAAGAGCAGATCGTCGCTTAGCATCTGTTCCCATCTTACTTGCAACACAGATTCGAGGTGAAAGCAAGGTTCGCCGGGAAAAATATTGCGCGGAACAAGATCACAAAGTAAGCGTCGGGCCCAAAAGTTCAGAGTTGAAAGGGAAAATACTTTCTTGTCGATTTGTACTCTAGCTCAGCGCGGAATCATTCTCCGCTTCGTCTGGGTAGCTGCGTTGATCTCGCTCGCCGGACTAACGCTCAGCGCGACGAAAACCGAGCCCTCCGCGTGGCTTACTCCGGGTCGCGGCTGGGACGTCGATATTTATTATCGGGCGATGCAAGCCGTGCGTGCCGGACAGGACCCCTATGCCGTGGGCCTGGAGAGGCAAAGTGCCGCGGAAGCCACCGGACACCACGCCTTCACCTACGTATATCCGCCGCTGACGCTCCTCGCCTTGCGCGTCGTCAACGTTCTACCTGCATGGATGGCGGCCGCGCTCTATTGGATACTTTATGGTGCGGCTTTTATTGGGATCGTGTGGGCCGCAACCCAGTTCTTCCGGCCGCGCGATCGCAGCGTGATGCAATATGCCGTTCCGCTGGTAGTATTTTTCCCGGGCCTGATGCCGGACGACGTGATTCTCAGCGGCAACATCGCCTACATCTTCTATGGATTAATTTTCACCGCAGCCGTCATCGGCTGGAGGCGCGGCGTCTGGCGCTGGTTCTATCTTGCCGTGCTCTTCGCCGCCTGCTTCAAGCTTCCATTCCTCACGCTGCTGGCGGTCCCGCCGCTCGCGGCCGAGCGGCAATGGCTCAAGGCTACGAGCACGGGCGCCGTGGGCGTCGGCCTCTTCGCCTCTCAGTACTGGCTCTGGCCGGTACAGTTTCGCGAATACATGCAGAGCGTCAGCCTGCAATTTCAATTCAATGGCGACTTCGGACTAAGCCCCGCCGGAATTCTCGGCCGCTTCCTCTACCAGCATGGCCTGCCCTACTCCGCGCCTTCGACGTTGGCGTTCCTGATCTACGGCTCCATTCTTTTCGCCACGCTCTACTCCTGCAGCGGTCTCTATCGCGAGCGCCGCATCTCGGCCGAGATCTGGATTCCGGTTTTAATGGTGGGAACAATTCTGCTGAATCCGCGCATCATGCAATATGACGCGCACGCTATCGCCTTGTTCATGGCTCTGATTCTCGCGCGCTCCGTGGCCTCGCGATCGAAGGCCGGCATCGCGGTCTCGGTCTCGGTCGCGTTGTTGATGATTGCAGGTTTCATGGGTGATGCTCCCGCCAGCGTTGATCGCATTCGGAGCATGTTTGTTTTAGTCGCCGTGATGGCCCTGGGCTTTCAGCAGTTGGCCGCGGAGGCTCGCCATACCCGCGCCCCGAGTGTGGTTATCCATCCGAGTGCTTCGGCTACATCCGAACCAGCGCTCGTTCCGGTCGACTCCTATCAAAGCGAATCTCGCGGTTAAAGATTCGAAAGTCTCTCCAGGCCCAGAGTTTAGCGGCGCGAGCCAAGATTTAGGAGATGGCCGGAAGTCTGAGGCCCACGGTTCCCAGCTCAACACCTATTTTCCGGTCTGCTTCCGGTAGAATAGAGACAAATGTCCAACCGCACTTTTACCCTCGACGAAGCGCAGATGTTACTGCCGATTTTAGAGTCGCTGCTCAAGCAGGCGATTAACGGCAAGAAACTGATCGAAGATGTAGACGCCGAATTGCAGGAGACCGCGCACCGCGTTTTTCTCAACGGCGGCACCATGCTGAATGTGGTCCATCTGGCCCGCCGCAAGGCGGAGCGCGAGAAAGCGATTCGCCGCATCAAAGATGCTCTCGCCGAAATCGATGCCACCGGCGCTCAGGTAAAAGATCTGGACATAGGCTTGCTCGATTTCCCCTGCAAAGTAGAAGGCGAAGTGCTGCTCTTATGCTGGAAGCTCGGCGAAACCGCCATCCAGCATTGGCACAGCACCAGCGAAGGCTTCGCGGGAAGAAAGCCAATCGACACGCGAATCGCCAACGCCGGCAAAAAACGCCCCAAATAATTCGCAATAAATCTCAAAAATTAGTTTGTCATCCTGAGCGAAGCGAAGGACCTATGCATTTCGCAGCTGCCAGAATGCAAATCGGCACCGCGCTTCTCAGCCAGTAGCCGCGCACTCGTCCGGCTGATAAAGATGCCGGTCATACCACCCCTCGCTCAAATCCTTCCACGCAGGATTAACCCCGACAATCAACTGAATCTTCCTAATGCGAAGCCAGCCTTTGATCCGCTTCTCGCGGTCAATTGCCTTTCGCACATCATCAAAGCTCTCGTAGTAAACCAACCGATCAATTCTGTAGCGCCCGCAAAAATCCGAGCCCGTGCCAGATTTGTGTTCCCAGACCCGCCGGTGAAGATTATTGGTAACGCCAACGTAGAGCGTCTGCGAGCGGTTGGTCAAAATATAAACGCAGTAGTGCCGCTCGCCCCAATGCATAGGTCTTTCGCTCCGCTCAAGATGACAGTATTTAAATTGTGCGCGACAACAACGCAGCGAATCAGTGAGCGCCGAACATCGAATTTGTGACAATTCGCGGCCGGTATCGACTCGATGGTGTCATCCTGAGCAAAGCGAAGGACCTCTGTATTTTGCCGAACGCCGCGAAAATGAATTGCCCGCTACAATTGACAAAGTTTTACGCGCCCTCACACACGTCCCGCGCAAGTTTGCCCGCTCGCTCCGTTCCTGTATTCGAGAGTAATGACCCAAGCCATGCACTATTGGTGGTCGAGCGAAGTCCTTGCATTCTGCTAAAATTACGCTATTCGAGGCGAGTTCCTTATGTTGAGTGGCCGCAAAGTGGCGTTGACGCTTGTTTTTACGGGATTGGTTGCACTGGCGACCGGTGTCAGTTGCCGCGGGTTCTTCGTGAGCCCAACTCTGAGTACGATCTCGGTCTCGCCGTCGTCCCAAACCATTGAGACCGGTAGTACCGACAATACCCAACAATTCACGGCCACTGGCACTTACAGCGACGGCAGTACCGGCAATCCCCCGGTTAGCTGGACCAGTTCCGAGCCGGGCTTTGCCACGGTCAGCGCTTCAGGGCTGGCGACCGCAGTTAGCATAGGTCAGACTTCGATCACGGCAACATCTGTGCAGAATGGCACTATAACCGGCTCAGCGGCGCTTACAGTTAGTGTCGGCTGCATAGAGTCAATCACCCTGTCTCAGGTGGGGACCCAGACGGTACCCTTAAACGACGGAACCTATTCAATCACCGCGTCGGCGACGACGTGCACTGGCCCAGTCGATGTTACTGATATTGCACTCTGGACCTCCACCAATACAAGCGTGGCTACCATTACCGACGGCACTGCCACCCTGGTGGCTGCCGGTACGACAGGCATCACGGCATCGGTTGGAGCCATTACCAGCCCCACTACTACTCTGAACGTAACTGACTAGGAGGACGGATCCGGGAAATAGGAATGTCGAACACGGCATCGCTTCATTTTCCCCGCAAAGAAAACGGCGGCCACAGACTCGCATCGGTGGCCGCGCAAGATCATGAACGGGTTAGTCCTCGTCAGAAGACGTAGCTGAAGATAAGGTTGTCGCTGGTGGGTGGCTCAACGACGGAGATATCGGTCGTCGACGCACACGCGGAGGCCGGAGTCCATGGCGGACAAGTCATGGTTACCGAGTAAATCGCGCCGTCGGGAGGGACCGGCCCGCCCGGTAGATAATGGGTACCGTTGTAAGCCTGCGGGCTATCGAACAAATCGATAACGTAGTTCGGCAAATCCGCGAGTGCCCCGTTAACGGTTGGACGCTCAAGTATCCACTCCGCAGAATTGCCGACGTAAGTCGTGCCTGACGGGGGATTGAATGAAAATGCGGTGCCAGCGTTTAAGGTCAGATTCGAGATAAACGCGGTTCCGTGCGGCGACGCGGTCGTGTACTCGACCTCTACGTCCATCACATCCCCGGGGCTAGCCGGGACGCTTACCTCAGTCTCGGCGTTGGGATACCATTCGTACCAAGAATAGTCGGAATTGCCGCAGTTGGTTTCCGAGCCAGCTTGCAGAGACGTCATTGCTTCCGTACCCATCGAAGCCCACCCATTGCGAGGAGGCAAAAGTCGCCGAACTACAAGTGTACCCGACGGGCGGTGCAACGGCGGGCACGATCCACTCGGAAAAGACGAAGCTGTCATTTGGGGTGAAGAGTCCGCTCTCGCCGTAAACGACATAGCCGCTTCAGTTTTCGCTCGTCGCAGCGGTAGCGTTGTTAACCGCCTGCCCAGATTGGACGTTTCTCGCGGGGCCGTGATAGATGTTTGTAAATGTCAATTGGGGCGTGATGCGCTTCAAGCTAGCTACCCTCTTCCAACGCGCGTAGGCCTTGGTATCGACTTCGCTAGGTCGCGGTGGGAATCCCCACTGCTTTAGTTCATTGTCCGAAGCCGTGACTGGATCAAATCCAGCGGGCGGTATGTCATATACGAAGCCCGGGGTTGCAATGTTCTTGGGGTCATAGACCCAGTGTCCGTGAGCGGAGTTTTGTGCGAAGGATACAGGCGACGCGAAAAATACAGTCGCGGCCACCAACAACAGGGGAGTAACTAATATCCTAGACATTGAAATTCTCCAGGGGAGGGATTGAACTACGGGCCCACGTTATCCCCGAAAGCTGTGGGAATCGGAAGCTCCGCAGAACGTTTACGAAACCCGAACACGGTCTCCGGATCACCGTCTCGCTAAACCGATTCCAACGAGTTGACCTCTCTCCCAGTCGGAGAACAATCAGTGTCCCCGAAAACACGCTCGCGCTATATTGGTTGGCGAGCCCGTGAAACCCTTCCTCTATCGTTACTGGCTGTTGGCGGTAGCATCGTTAGCCATAATCTCTGGCCTCATGCTGCTCCCAGCCTGCAATCGCGGCGGTAGCCGCGTGCTCGATGTTGCCTACGTTTCCGGAGTGCAAGCCGTCCTCCGCGACCGCGTTGCGGCGGTCTACGAAAAAGCTGGAGTGGTGAAGAATGGCGAGCGCGTCGAAGTGCTCGATCACGACCGCCGCTTCGTCAAAGTGCGCACATGCAACCGGCGCGATGGGATGGGTCGAACAGCGCTACCTCGTCGGCCAGGAAGTTTACGATCAGATTCAAAAGCTGACGGCGGACAATCAGAACGATCCTGTGCAGGCGCAAGGCACGACGCGCAACGATACCAATCTGCACGTCGAACCCGGACGCGACAGCGGAACATCTCTATCAGATTTCGTCCGGAGAAAAATTGGCGTTGCTGAAGCGAAGCACAGCCGAAAAGCCGGGATCGGCGGTCGCGCCTCCACATTCGGCAAAGCCATCTGGCAACAGTTCTGGCAATAATAAAGACGAGAGGAAGCCGGTTCCGCTGATCGAAGACTGGTGGCTGGTACGCGACTCGCACAGCCGCGTCGGCTGGGTGCTCGGACGCATGATCGATCTCGACGTGCCGCTCGAGGTTGCGCAATACGCCGAGGGCCAGCGCATCGTCGCCTTCTTCGCGCTCGATCAGGTTAAAGATGGCGACAAGCAAGTACCGCAATATCTGACCGTCCTGACCGAGCCGAAAGATGGCCTGCCCTTCGACTTCAACCAGATTCGCGTCTTCACCTGGAATGTGAGACGCCATCGTTATGAAACGGCCTATCGCGAGCGGATGGAGGGAATGCTTCCCGTGACCGTCTCCCAGGAGAGTTTCGACAAAGAGGGCACGCTGCCGGTTTTCACGGTTCGCGTGCGGGGCGACGATGGCAAGGTGACTGAGCGCAAATACAAGCTCAATACTCCGATTGTGCGTCGCGTGCTTGCGCCGGGAGAAGAGCCCGTGCACTCGACGGCGAAGCGCACGGCACGGCGGAAGCGATAGCGCTCCGTACTTTAGTTATCTTCACCCGCTATGCTCGAACCGATACAACTTAGAGGAGACTTATCAGATCCCTTCTTAGCCGGGAAAGGTTGCGCGTTGAAGACGCTGACGCTGATGGTTCCGCTCTGCGCTGTCTTGTTCTGCGCGAACGTCGCTGGCGCCCAGTTGGGTAGCAATTGCGGTGACCACCCTGAAATCTTGCGCGGTAAATCCGGAATCGTCTGGTTTACACCTGAACAGCTGGAGAAACGGGCGACCAAGCAGGTCAAGCCAGTGATGCCGGCGCGCGTGGCTGGATTTCACTTTGAAGGTTTCGTCTCTTTCAAAGTCCTGGTAGATGTGCACGGCGACATCGGTTGTATCTGGGAGGAAACGGGCAACCCCGTATGCGCAGCGGCGGCCAATGAAGCCTTACAATATTGGAAGTTCAAGCCCATCGTGGTCGACGGCAAGCCGGTCGAATACGTTGGCGTCGTCAAGTTTCATGTACGCGCCGACTAGCGCTGATTTTTCACGGCATTCTAAGCCGAACTGAGAGTGGCGCCGGGGCGCCTTTCAAGAATAAAACTCTGCGATGCTCTCGACTACACGATGGATCTCAGCCGCGGCGAGCTCCGGGAACATCGGCAGAGCCAGCACTTCGCGCGCGGCTTGCTCCGAGACCGGCATATCTCCTGCCTTCAATCCTAGATAAGAAAAAACGGGCTGCAGGTGCAGCGGCAGCGGATAGTAGATTTCAGATCCAATTCTTCTTTCCGTGAGAAATTGCCGCAGCTCGTCACGCCGTTGCGCGCGAATCACATATTGATGAAACACATGCTTCGCCTGCGGGCTCCGCGCCACCAAACGCACCGGCGCCGCGCTTGGATCGGACGCCTGAGCTCGGCTCTTGGCCGATGTGAGTCCAGAAGCGGCAAACAGCCGATCATAGGTCGCGGCATGTTGGCGCCGCATTTCATTCCAATCGGCGATGTGAGTCAACTTCACGCGTAGCACCGCTGCCTGAATGGCGTCCATCCGGCCATTCCAGCCAAACTCGTTATGGTAGTAGCGCCGCGGACTGCCATGGTTGCGCAGTCGCCGCATGTGCTCGGCCATCCGCGGACAAGTCGTGGTGACGATGCCTGCATCTCCGTAGGCGCTGAGGTTCTTGGTGGGATAGAAGCTGAAACCCGCGGTTGTGCCGAGCGCTCCTGCGCCGCGGCCATTCCACTCCGCACCGATCGCTTGGGCAGCGTCCTCGACAATCGCGACTTCGAATTCTTCGGCTATGCGGCCGAACCGGTCCATGTCGGCGCATTGCCCGTAAAGATGCACGGGAAGAACGGCGCGAATATTCTCGGCTTGCGAGGAGGAGGCCGCTCGTTCGCGGAGACGTCGGCCAACGAGCCCAGCGTCGAGATTCAATGTGCCAGGATCGACATCGACGAAGATCGGCGTAGCGCCTGCCCGCACAATCGCGCTGGCCGAGGCGAAAAAGCTGAATGCAGTGGTGATAACCGAATCGCCAGGCTTCACGCCTGCAGCAACAAGCGCCAGCCAGAGCGCTTCGGTTCCAGACGCGCAGCCGACGGCGTGGGCCGCTCCGGTGAGCGCGGCGATTTCACTCTCGAGCGCCTCAACTTCCGGACCTAGGATGAAGTGTTGCGAATCGCACACACGTGCGATAGCAGCGAGCACTTCTTCGCGGATGCCCTCATACTGCCGTCTCAAGTCGAGAAGCGGAACCGATTCGGGCACTGCAACAATCGATGTTGTGGGACTGGCTTTCACACGGATGCGATTTTAGCAGGCTGCGATCTTAAACTCTGTGTCACTTAACACCGAAACCGTCATCGCATGAGATCGCGGGTTGTAATTTGCAGAATCCTGGGCCGCGGGCCAACGCCCGACAAATGCCGAAGCCAGTCGGCCGCGTCAGAACGTAGCTGATCAAGATTAAGATCGGGAAATGAGTTGTCGGCGCCGTCCAGATTACGCAAAGCACGCTCGAGCACCGAGTGCGCGCCGATATAGTTGCGCGTGGACTCATGATGAAAGGCGACTGCCAGTTGAACCACAGCCTGGACGTGCCGGCGGAGATGTTGGGATAGAGGAAGGCCGCGAGGCCCGTTCTGAGGCAGGGAGCGCCACACGTCTTCGAGCACTTCATGAGCGTCAAAGAAATGGGCGCGGTTGAAGAGGTCGAGACCCTTGCGGAACTCATCGTTCTTATCGGAAGGCAACGTCATAAGCCGGCGGAGCTTGAACGGCACTTTGTATCGGCGTCCGCCTCTTGCGGGCTCGAATGCAAAGACACTCCTAGACTAACCTTCTACCTGTCTTTGTGGGTAGCCGCTTCGGGGAAGAAAGGATTTCCTCTGAAGCAAGGGAGCAATATCGCCAGTTCTATTAAAAAACATAGCTTGAGCTCCGGGTTCCTATGGATTTCGGTAGCTAGCGTTTCGGGTCGTCTTCGCAAATTGTTGAAAAATATAAGCCAGACAAATGTTTCGTTGTGGGGGCTAACTTGCAATCTGTTTGTGTTCCCTACGGCCTCGTGTCGGGAGAGTGTGTGCCGAGGCAGGTAGTGAATCAGCTTCACTGGAATCACGGTTGTTCTATAAGCCTTCAGGAGAAAAAGATTATGAAACAGGGCGTGCGAAATCTCAGAGCTCTCGTTGCTGTCTTAGCGTTGTTCAGCCTATTGATGATCGTTCCGTCCGCGATGCATGCGCAGACCGCTCTTTCCGGCGCAGTTAGCGGGACCATTCTAGACCAAACTGGCGCCGTAGTTAAGGGAGCCAAGGTCACCCTGACGGAGACCGCTACTGACGTGTCGCGAACTGCGATGACCGATGCCGCAGGCCGGTATTTTTTCTCGACCGATTCCTCCCGGCGAATACGCATTAAAGGCTGAGGCGAAGGGTTTCCGTACGAGCGTGACCACCAAACTCGTGGTGGAAGTCACAAAGACGGCCACGGCTGACGTGAAGCTCGAGATCGGCGCATCGTCGGAAGTGGTAGAAGTCACGGCCTCGTCGACTACGCAACTGCAGACGCAGGACGCTAGCGTCGGAGAAGTTCTAAGCGGAACCGAACTGAATCGCATGCCCGTCCTCGGTCGCAGCGCAGCGCAGTTGGTATTTCTGCAGCCTGGAGTCGAACCGGATGTGCCGATGGCGAACGGTTCAGATGCGGGCGAAGATGGCGACATAGCGGGCGGACAGATGTCTGGCGCACGCAGCGAACAGGTAACATTCAATATCGATGGTGGAGATGCCACCAGCGACCTGGAAGGGTCGAATAACTACAACTCGCCGGACCGTGAGTCGGGAGCCATTTCGCCGGTCGTGCCGGTGCCTCAGGACTCGGTCGACGAATTCCGCGTAACCACCAACAACTCGAATTCCACCTTCAGCAAATCCTCGGGCGGCCAGATTTCTATCGTCACTAATACGGGAACCAACGCGTTCCATGGCAAGGCCTACGAGTATCACGATGACAACGGATTGAATGCCAACGGTTGGACCAACAACCTTGACGGCATCGCGAAGCCAGTCTCAGTGGATAATCGTTTTGGCGCCGCACTGGGTGGTCCAATAATCAAGGATAAGGCGTTCTTTTATGCGTTCTACGAAGGGCGGCGATTCCATGACAGCGCAATTATCAGCAGACTGGTTCCGACCCCTTCCCTACAGTGCGGGAATTCTGACGTTCACCGATTGTGCGAAGGGGTTTGATCCCAACGGCAACTGCCTCGGTGGCAATAACATTCAGTACAATCTAAATCCTGCCAATGGAGCGTTGGCTTCCAATTGCGGGCCGTTGCGGGACGGCTGCTTGCGATCCTCGTTCCATCGGTGTTAGCCCGGTTGTGATGGCCCAGTTGGCGCTGTACCCGGCGGGGAACAATAATACTTTGGGTGATGGGCTCAACAGCATTGGTTTTACACACGATTACTCGACCCCGATCAGCACCGAGGTTGGCAAGATGAAGTTGAACTACACTCTCAACAATAAGTGGTCGTTGCTTGGGAACGTGGCAGTACGCCAGTACTTCGCGCACTGGCACCGAGCAGATCAGTCTGTTGGGGAACCCCACATCCGTTGCGGGCGACCCATACTTTTCTAACTTCTATACTTTCCAGCTCTCGGGCCAGATCAGCCCGAACTTCCTTTCGGTAACTCACGGTTCGTTTCTCAAAAATTGGTGGGGTTGGACGCGGCAGGCTCCTGCGCCCCTAGTGCCTGGAACTGACGCGGCACTCGAATTTGCCGGCGAAGGATTGGGAAACTCGACCAGCTTGTCAAAGATTATTTCCGATCCGATCAACATCAACACTCAGCAGGCGCGTGCCCGCGTTTGGGATGGCCACGACTGGTACATCGCGCAAGACTTTACGTATGTGCATCATAGCCACACCTTCCAGATGGGCGGAGGCGGTTACATTTGGCACGACTACCATTTCCGCACAGACGACATTCTGGGTGGACTTACCAGCGCCCCTTCCTACTATCTCGGAGTTGCCGGACTGGACAGTCTCGATGGTTATGCGTCCGTCGGCGCAAACTATGAACCGCCAGCGTGCAGTCCAACCGGACCAAGCACGAACTGCCTCCAAGTAGCAAACGGGGCCGCTACGACATGGGACAGCGCCTTTTCTTCTATTCTCGGTATGGTGGACCATTCGGCGCAAGTGGTAACCAATAATGGGTTGCTCCAGCCCAATACGCTGGGCACCGGCCTCTTTGATCACGTGACTATTCCGTCATTCACCGCCTACTTCCAGGATGTTTGGAAGGTGCGTTCCAATCTGACGGTTACAGCCGGGGTGAACTGGGGAGTGCAGTTGGTTCCTAGCGAGCAAGCCGGGAAAGAGACGGTATTGACCTATACGGACAGTGGCGCACCCGTCGACTTTCAAAATTACCTGGAAAACCGCCGCAATATTCTGGGCTCGGGAGGATATTACAACCCAAGCTGGTCGTTTACTCCGGTGGGATCTCTGGCAACCCCGTTTCATAACATAATGCGAGTAACGAACTGGCATGACATCGGTCCGCGTATCGCGTTGGCGTGGGATATACCGGGTGGCAATCGACTTTTCGGCACTCACCAGACTGTACTTCGCGGCGGTTATGCGTTAGTATTTGATCGGACCAGCGCTGTAAGTGAAGCGCTGACTCCTCTTCTAGCAGGTGGGATCGCGGACGTGGATGAATGCACGGCCCCGACATTCGTTGGCGCCAGCGGCGGTGTGGCGGTTTGCGGAGGATCCAGCTCCGATCCCACCACGGCCTTCCGCATCGGCACAGATGGAGCAAGCGTTCCAGTGCCGGCTCCTGTAGGACTACCGATTCCGTGGACGCCTCCGTCGCCTTTCGGTCTGATCGTTGCGGCTCCGCTCGATCCTTTCTCGGTTCCGGCCCATACGCACCAGGTCGACTTTACGATCCAGCGCGCTCTGGAACATAACTTGTTCCTTGAGGTTGGCTATATCGGCCATTTTGGCCGAAACCTGCCGCAGGGACAGTCGCTAGGCGTGCCGTACTATAAAGAAAAGGACGCGGCCAGTGGCCAAACCTATGCTCAGGCTTTTGACGCGGTGGCCCAGCAGCTTCGCGCCGGCGTGCTTGCTGCAAACGTAACGCCACAACCGTTTTTTGAGAACCAGATGGGGCCGTCGGGACTGGCGGTATGCACGCCGAGTACTACGCCCAGCCCGACCAGTTGTTCGGCGGTCTTAGGCGCTTCAGCAGGCGGGAGCATGATTAATGGAGATATAGAATCAACCAATGAATTCGCCCTGAACTTCCTGACGCCGGCTCCTCTCGATAATATTCAGACCGAGGAGTTCTCAGGGATTACGGACAAGGGATACTCCAACTATAACGCGGGCTTCGTGACCTTCCGACAAGCAATGACTCATGGCGCGCAGTTCCAGATGGATTACACCTGGGGACATGCGATCGGCAACGGTGGAACGAACCAGCAATATCTGGTTTCGAGCAATAGCCCGTACAACATCAACATCGACAAAGCTTCGGAGACGTTTGATCACCGCCAGACCTTCCACGCGTTCGGTTACTATGAGTTGCCTTTCGGTAAAGGAAAGGCCTATCTCAACAATGGCGTCGCCGACCGAATCGTCGGTGGATGGCACACGGCTGGTATCTTTACCTTCTACACAGGAGCGCCAGTTTGCGTCCTTGCGGATGGTGACTGGGGATCGTTCTTTAATGAAACCTGCGCTACTCCGTCGGGTGCGTTCCCCAGCTACTCGCCGCACAATGGAGTTGCTGGACCAGGTGGATTCGGCGTAGTCAATGCGTTCTCCAATCCGGCGGCGGTTCTCGGCAGCTTGTCACATCCCCTCTTTAGTGGAGTCGAGCGGAATGACGCGGACCCGTTGAGGACGTTCCCGTACTGGAATTTCGACTTTTCGCTCGGCAAGAACGTGGCAGTCACGGAACGCTTCAAGATCGTTGCAACCGCCGATGTCTTCAACTTGTTCAATCATGTGATCCTGCAATCGCCGGCTGCGGCAGGCAATCTGGATCTCGGGAACGGAGCGGCTTTCGGCGTTATCACGGCTCAGCAGAACGGTGCACGACAGATGCAGCTTGGCTTGCGTCTCGAGTTCTAGGCGCTGACAGGTTAAACACAGCAAAGTCAACGGGGACGGCTTTATGCCGTCCCCTTTTTTGTGGCCGACGACGAATCCTCCGTCAATTTTTAGCAGCCTTAGCGCGCTCGCGCTTGGCGTCGTCGGGGCGGCCGGCGTGGTCGTAGGCTTCGGCCAGGGCCTGATGGGCGGGCGCGAAGGCGGGCAGGCGTCCGGTGGCGATCTCCAGGTGCACAATCGCCGTTTTGTACTCGCCTGTTTTTAGCAGCGTGGCGCCTATCTCGTAATGCGCCCATGCAGAGTCGGGCTGGAGTTCGATGGCGGTATGCAGATGCTTAGCCGCTTCGGCGTATTCGCCTTTGCGCGCCAGGTCTGTTCCCAGGGTATATTGCGCTAGGTAGAGGTTGGGGTCGGAGGCTACTACGGGATTGAGCGCGGCTATGGCTCGATCTGCCTTTGACTGATCGCGTGGCGAGGCGGCTTCGATTACTTTGTTGGCCGTCGCAATTTTGTCTTTTGGATCGGTTCCGGCAACGGTCGCGGCAGCAGTAGACGACTTTTGCATTCCTATATATCCCAGTGATGCCAGTTTCTGCATCTCGGAAGAACTCAATTCGGCGGTCGCTTTGCTGGCGTCACCGCTGAAATGGCGGGCAAAGTTGTCGAGTTGCGCCGACATGGTGTCGAGCGTCGCTTTCGAAGTCTGCGCTAAGTTGTGAGTGGCGCCTGGGTCTGCGGTCAGGTCGTAGAGTTCGGGCTTGGGAGCGCGGATGTAGAGGTACTTGCTGGCGCGCCAGGATTCGAGCGGGCTCCAGCCGAATGCACGCTGGGGCAGATCGGCGCGGGAATAGACGGGCTGATCGCTGCCGCCACCGGCTCTGGCGATGCGCAACAAAGACTGCCCCTGCATTTGCGAAGGCACGGGGGCGGCGGCGATTTCCAGTAGAGTCGGAGCGACGTCAACGAGCCTCACTTTGGCGGTCACGCGGGAGTTTGCGGGTTTGGCGGCAGGCTCGACCTGAGGAAGCTTTATGAGTAGGGGAACGTGAATCGTTTCGTCATAGAGGAATATGCCATGGGTCTCCTCGCCGTGAGCTCCAAGGCTCTGGCCCTGGCTGGCGACTACAACAATTGCCGTATTTCCATAGATCTTGTGCTGCTGCAGGGCACCGATCAGCTTGCCCACGGCGGCATCGCTGCTGGTGACGGCGGCATTGTAGGAGGCGCTGGGCGCGTTCGCATCGCTAATGTGAACCCAAAGGAAAAAAGGCGCCTGCGCGTTGCGGTCGAGCCAGGCTATGGCGCGGGCGACGGTTTCGGATCCGCGACGCCCGGAGACCGGAGGACGCGCATCACCGGGAATTGCCGGCCGAAAGCCGGCGTCGTAAGTCTGAAAGCCCCGGTCGAAACCCTGGGCGAGACCATTCTGCGGGTCAAGATCAATCGAGCTGACGAAGGCAGCGGTACGATAAGACTGCGCCTTCAATAAGTCCGGAAGGTAGGAGAGAGAGGCGGGGAGCGCGCCACCGATCTCGCTTATGCCTGTGCTCTGGGGATAGGCTCCGGAGAGAATGGTGGCATGCGAAACGACTGGGGCGGGCGCTTGGGCGTACGCATGATCGAAGACGATGCTCTCTCCCGCGAGGCGATCAAGGCTGGGGGTTAGAGCGCCTTTCGCGCCGAGGAAGCCCATGCGGTCGGCGCGGACGGAGTCTAGGGTGACCAGCACCAGGTTGGGCTTCGCGGCGGCTGAGGCGAAAGAAATAGAAAGCAAGAACAGGCCAAGGCCAGCCAAGACTTTCCTTATCATTCCACGAATCGTTCCTGTAATCATGAGGGTAAGTGTAAAGGCTGGGCGCGATATTGATCAAAAAACCAAAGAGTAAAGAGATCAAGCCGTCAGCCTTGACGTGCGGGTAGCAGCTTGTACAATCTATCTACCTGCTCCTCGGGACCCCCACTCTCGTGGTGATGTCGTAAAATCACCACCCATCGCTGGCCTCTACGGCGCGATGGCCCACCGTGAAGCTGGATCAGATTTTTGCAGATTACTGGCAGTGACCGCACTCATCAAAAAATACGTTCGTCTCGTATGCCTGCTGGCTCTGTGCGTCTCGGGCCCGAGCTTTCTGCTCTCTTGCCAGCGCGCTCACGGTGGCGCGGTTCGGTCGAAGAAGCTGATTATTCTCGGCGTCGATGGGCTCGATCCCGACCTGCTCACGAAGTTTATGGCCGAGGGCAAGATGCCGAACTTTGCCCGGCTGGCCGGAGAGGGATCGTTCCGTCGTTTGACGACCAGCATTCCGCCGCAAAGTCCGGTGGCGTGGTCGAACCTCATCACCGGAATGAATGCGGGTGGGCACGGAATCTTTGATTTCATTCATCGCGATCCGAAAACTTTTCAGCTTTATTTTTCCACTTCCAAGGTCGAAGGACCTAAGCATAGCTTTCATGTTGGCAGTTGGGTCATCCCGCTGGGCAGTGGATCGGCCGAGCAGTTGCGGCACGGCAAGGCCTTCTGGGAGATACTCGACGAACAGAACGTGCCGAATTACGTTTATCGCATTCCCGCCAATTTTCCTCCGATCACGGCCAAGGGTAAGACGCTTTCTGGGATGGGCACGCCCGATCTGCGCGGGACTTATGGCACGTTCACTTTCTACACCGATGATCCGACCGCGGCGGTCGGCGCCATCGAGGGTGGAGAAATCGTGCAGGTCGACGTGAAGAACAATCGGGTCGTGACCAATCTGATCGGGCCCGATAATAGCTTTCGCAAGAACTCGCCTCCGGCGACCGAGCCCTTCACTGTCGATGTGGATCCGCTGGAAGCGGTGGCGCGCATCGGCTTGCAGGACCAGCAGTTTATCTTGAAAGAAGGCGAGTGGAGTGGATGGATTCCGGTGGAATTTCAGCTGATGCCGGTGATTGGAAATGTGAAGGGAATCTGCCGTTTTTATCTCAAGCAGACGCATCCGCGTTTTCAACTTTACGTTTCGCCCATCAATATTGATCCCGAGAATCCGGCGCTGCCCATCTCCACACCGACCAGTTATTCGAAGGAATTAGCGCAACAGATTGGCGAATTCCACACCCAAGGGATTGCCGAAGACACAAAGGCGCTCACCGCCGGCGTGCTCGACGACAAAGAGTATCTGGAGCAGGCCCACACCGTGCTCGCCGAACACCGACGGGCGTTTGACGTGGAGTTCCCAAAATTTCATGAGGGTCTGTTTTTCTTTTATTTTTCCAGCCTCGATTTGAACGGGCACATGATGTGGCGCCTGACCGATCCGCAAAGTCCCGCGTATGACGCCGCGCTGGCTGCGAAGTATGGGGGGGCGCTGGAGGAATTTTATGAGCAGATCGATCAGGTGCTCGGAGAAGTGCTGCCGAAAGTCGACAATAATACGACGCTGCTCGTGCTGTCCGATCATGGATTTGCTCCTTATCGGCATTCGTTCAACCTGAATACTTGGTTACTCAATAATGGGTACATCACGCGGAAAGAGGGTGCGAGCGGCGATCCGAACGAGCCCTTCTCTGACGTGGATTGGAGCCGGACGCGGGCTTACGGGCTGGGGTTGAATGGACTCTATCTCAACCTTCGCGGACGCGAGCGCGAGGGCATTGTCGAGTCTGGGGCGCAGGCCGATGCGCTGCTCAGCGAAATCCGGCAGAAGCTTTTGGATGTGCGCGATCCGAAGGATGGGTCGCAGGTGATTACGCGAATTGATTTTGCGAGCGAGGCCTATCAGGGACCCTATGCGCGCACCGGGCCGGATGCGCTGGTCGGTTACAACCGGGGGTATCGCGCGGGATGGAAGACTATTCTGGGAGCGTTCCCGCCGGAGGTGCTCGAGGACAATACGAACGCATGGAGTGGAGACCATTGCATGGACTTCACCAAGGTACCCGGAGTGCTGTTGAGCAATCGCAAGATCGATGCGCAGGCTCCGGCGTTGACGGATATTGCACCCACAATTTTGTCGGAATTTGGCATCGCAAAAACCAAGGATATGATGGGGCAGTCGGTGTTTCAGTCGCGGTAGGGCGCTGCGTTCGCCACACTTTTTCTTAGGTTGTCATCCTGAGCGAAGTGAAGGACCCATGCATTGGGCGGATGGTTCGGGATGACAGCGTGTTTAGGCAGGCAATAGGAGAAATTATGTTTGGTTCACACAAAGTGAAGATCGAGGGCGAACTGCTTGATAAGGTGAAGCAGTGTTCGGATGCAGCGGGATACGAATCGATTGACGAGTTCGTCATCCACATGCTGGAAAAGGAAACCAAGAAAATTATTCCCGACGAGAGCAGCACCTCCAAAGAAGAGATACAAAAACGCCTGCGCGGATTAGGGTACATCGAGTAGCTTGACCGCTCTTTCCATCCCGACGGCTGGCTATGCGGCTGCGCTTGCGGCTTTCTCCTGGCTGAGCGGTCCGCTGGCGATTGTGATGGTGCTGTCGCTGGTGGTCGGCTTGCTGATGGTGGTCTTGTTTGGATACACGTCCGATCAGAAAGCGATTGGCGTTGCCAAGGATCAGCTGAAAGCTCACCTGCTGGCCGTGCGGCTTTATCGCGATCAGATTCCAGTGGTGATGGGATCGTATGGAAAGATTCTGCGGGGCACCGGGCGTTATCTGAAACTCGCGTTCAAGCCGCTGCTCTACGTCATTGTTCCGATCACGTTGCTGATGGTGCAGGTCGACCGCTATCTGGGGCAAACTCCGATTGCTGTGAACGCGCCATTCCTGCTGACGGTGCACATGACGACTGGCGAGGCGCTGAACGACGCTGCGCTGGAGCTGCCGCCTGAGATCACGATGACTGCGCCTCCGGTCCACGTCGTGGCGGCGAACGAGGTTGTCTGGCGGTTGGCTGGCGCGAAAGACGGAAAGTATGCGTTGAAGATCAGCACTGGCGGACGGGGCGTGGAAAAGGCAGTGTGCATTGGCGGCGATCTGCCGCGAATCTCAACGGTGCGTTTGCGCGGGAAATTTTGGGAGCGGATCTTCTCATCGGCGGAGCCGGCGATACCCGCGGATAGTCCGATTGAATCGATCTCGATCAATTATCCGGATCGAGACATTGCGGTCGCGGGTTATGGGATGAACTGGATTTGGATGTTCTTTATCTTGTCGATGCTGGCGGGATTTGTATTCAAGGAACTTTTGGGGATTCAGATATGAAAAGGCTACTTCATCGAGAGCGCCGGCTTTTCACGCGCGGGGGAGCCCGTGCCACACGCGTCTTGCTGATCACTTTGATTTTTCTGCCAGCACTTGCTCATGCGTATGCTGGGCCGGGCGCGGGATTTGCTGTGCTGTCGTCATTCTGGGCGATCTTCGTTGCGTTCCTTTATTCGTTTTATGCGTTGATGACTTGGCCATTTCGGCAGTTGTTTCGTTTCCTGCGGCGGCGCAATGCATATGGAAAAGCCACGTTTGAGCGAGCGGTGATTTTGGGATTTGATGGCATGGATCCGGAGCTTGCCGATCGTTTTATGAAAGAAGGACGGCTGCCGAATCTGGCGAAGTTGCGCGACAAAGGAACATTCAGCAAGCTGCGCACCACATTTCCGGCGATTTCTCCGGTGGCTTGGTCGACATTTATGACTGGAGTGAATCCGGGGAAGCACAACATCTACGACTTTCTAGCATGTGATAGGAATAGTTATCTGCCATATCTTTCGTCCGCAGAAATCAAGGGTCCGAAGCGTCACATCAAAATTGGTAAGTATTCCATCCCGTTCGGCAAAACCGAAATCAAAGCGATGCGCAAGGGCACGCCGTTCTGGCATTGGCTGGGCGATGCCGGAATTTTTAGTTCGGTGATTCGCGTTCCGGTCACCTTTCCACCGGAGAAATTTCAGGGAGTGCTGCTTTCCGGAATGTGCGTGCCCGACCTGAAGGGCAGCCAGGGCACGTTTTGCTTCTGTACGACTCGCGCTTCGAACGACAAATTTCGCGAGGGCGGAGTGCGTGTGCCCATCGAGCGTAAGAACGGCGTTTGCCGATCCTATGTTCCGGGGCCGGATAATCCCGTGAAGGAGAACGCCGGCGAAGTGCGGATGGAATTCGAACTCAAGCCGGAAGTGGGATCAAAGCAGGCGCGTTTCACGGTGGGATCAGAAAAATTTACGTTGAAGGTGGGGGAATATTCCGAGTGGATTACCGCCGAATTTAAGGCTGGTATGGGCTTTACGGCGCACGGCATCTGCCGCTTTTATCTCAAGGAACTTTCGCCGGAGGTTGAAGTTTATGTTACGCCGGTGAATATCGATCCGGGGCATCCTGATCTGCCAATCTCGCACCCGGTTACTTATTCCATTTATCTGGCGAAGCTTTTTGGGCCGTACGCTACGCTTGGGCTGGCCGAAGACACGTGGGCATTGAATGAGCATGTGCTCGATGACGATGCTTTTCTGGCGCAGGCTTACGGCAATCATGAAGATCGTGAGCGCATGCTCTTTGACGCACTCGACAAAACCAAGCAAGGGCTGTGCACTTGCGTCTTTGACACGACCGACCGCATTCAACACATGTTCTGGCGCTATCTGGAAGAAGATCATCCAGCGGCGCGCGATGTGCCGCATAGCGAGCATCCGCAGGTGATACAGGACCTTTATGAGCGCATGGATCGGTTGATCGGGCGGGTGATGGAAAAGATTGATGACGACACGCTGCTGATGGTCATTTCCGATCATGGGTTCAAGTCGTTTGCGCGCTGCATGAATGTGAATGCCTGGCTGCATCAAAAGGGATATCTCGCGCTCAAGGAAGGTAAGACGGAGAGTGGCGACTGGTTCGAGGATGTGGATTGGTCGCGCACGCGGGCTTACACCATGGGCCTGAACGGACTTTATTTGAATATCAAGGGGCGGGAGAAGCAGGGGATTGTCGATCCGTCAGAGGCGGAGGCTTTGAAGGCTGAGTTGCAGAAGGGATTGAACGGACTGGTGGATCCGGCTTCGGGCGCGATTGGGATTACGGGCGTGTTTATTGCGGATAATGTTTATCGCGGGCCTTATACGGAGAATTCTCCGGACCTGATCGTTGGCTACGGCGCGGGCTATAGGGCTTCGTGGGATTCGGTGATGGGTAAAGTTACGTCGCAGATTTTTGAAGACAATATCAAGGCTTGGAGCGGCGATCATTGCATCGATCCGCGGCTGGTTCCGGGCGTGCTATTTTCGAGTCACAAGTTTATAGAGGAAAAGCCAGCGATAGTCGATGTGGCACCTACGATCCTGAAACTGTTTGGATTGACATTACCCGCGCATTTCGACGGCAAACCTTGGACGCTGGCGGCTAAGGCGTCGGCGGTCACGCCTGCGTCTTAGTTCTTGAGTCCTGGCGTCTTCGCGCGGAGAGCAAGCCAGCCGACGGAGGCCAGCATTCCGCACCATCCCAGGAAGGACACAATCGCGGCGATTCTCGTGTCGTAGGGCAGAATGCCCAGGCTCGTGAAAATCGTGTTCCAATCGTGTTCGACGTATTCGGGGTCGCCGGTGGTGACGAGCGGCAAGACCATAGCACGGGCGTCGCCCATGTAAGTTGCGGTGTAGAGCCAATTTTCAAAGAAGAAGAAGGTGCAGAAGATGAAGGCTGCGGGTTGGCGCTCGTGGAAAAAATAGGCGGCGAGGAGCAACGGGACGAGCCACTGAAGAATGGTTCCTCCCCAGAGGCAGAGAGTTGGGCCGAACCACCGAAAAAGCAAGTGGCCGCCTTCATGAACCACCAGGTTGGCGGAGTCAATGAAGAGGTAGCCGCCATGCATGCGGAATGCATAGATCAGGAAGAGAATATAAAAAACCAGCCACGCGAGGACAGACCAGCGGGAGATGGGGCGCCAGTCTTCGCGGGCGCCGGACCAGTCCAGAATTGAGTCCACGTATTCGGACATAGTGAACTCGATTGTGGCAGCGTTGGCGGCTGAGGTCGAGATTACGGCGGTGCAGTGGTGGCCTGCTATGTTCTCGATCGCATAGACAATTCAATTCTTCGCGGCGCCTTCTTCTGCCGTCGCGGCTTCTTCTTTCAGATAGCCTGGAGCTAAAGTACCTTTCCTTTTTGCAATCTCGAGAAGCGTGGGATAGAACTGGACAAAAGTGGTATCCACCGCACCGTGCTGCTCGTGACAGGAGTAACACACCGCTTCTTTCGGAATCTGCTTGCTGGGCTTCGCTTCATCGAGCGGAAAGAAGGCCCAGCCGCCGGGGAAGCGCGCGTCTTTTATGTGGGCGGAACGCGTCATGATGTCGGTGGTCTGGAAGTGTCCGGCCTTGTTGATCGAGCCTTTGTTGCCGGCCATGCGGCCCTCGAGTACGATCATCGTCTTGTTGGGCCAGCTGCCGGTGGCGACAAAAACTTTGTAGGCTTCGGGATTGACGAAGACGTTGTCGAACATGGAGTGCCCCGGCATGGCCGCGAGATCGGGGTTATAGTCCATGTCGAGACCACTGGTCAGGTAGATCCATTCGCGATAGTTAGCGGGGAACACAAGGCGGCCGTCCGCCACATATACGGGTGCGGTGGAATTGTTGGGAGCCGTATTCCCTGCATCTTTTGTGGCATCTTTCGCCGATGAGCGGGCCACTAACATGGCGGCGAGGCAAAGCAAAGCAAAACAGCGAGTCATGAAGTTTTCTCCCATGCAGACTGTCGACATCGTGAGCCAAGGCTAACTAACTCTGGCGGGCTGCGTCTAGAACAAAGGCAACCTGGCGGAGCAGATATGGGTAGTGCGTCTTATTCTTTGTCGCGGGAAGACCACTTGGTCCCGGGAACACATAACAAGACAGAGCTCGAGGATCGATCTTACAGACTACCTTCCAGTTTTATGTAGCAGAGCTATTTTCCGAACATAGGATAGTGGCTTGCTGCTCCCATCAAGAACAGAAGCGGAAACGACATCACGAAGTTCGCTCGCGAGGTTAGAAAGGCCTGACGCGCCAGATACTTTGCTTTGTCGGGCATGGGCGTGCCGTTGGCGGCGTTGTCGACAGTCCACTTGATGATCTTTTTTTGCGCGCGCCAGGTTACTCCCCAGACATTGAGCATCATGACCCAACCCATGCCGCCGCCGATGCCGATGGCTAGAAGAGCGTTGCTCTCCCAGCCATGATTGTTAAGGCGCAAAAACAGCCACGAAGCGGCGACGACGATGATGGTATAAATCGCGGCGAGTACTGGCCCTTTGTCGAGCGCGCCTTTACCCGGAATTATGCAGGCGTACATGAGTGCCCAGACGACGGTCCAGATCAGAAAGAAGCTGGCCATTGGTACGCCGGAGGAGGCGTCGCCGTTTCTCGCGTCAATGGAAACAGTTCGGCCCCAGAACGCCAAGCCCATGATGACAGTAAGAACCGATGCCCAGCGAAACCACCAGAGCGCGCGGGACATCAGGCCGGGTACGACTTTCCCCTTGGTGGCGGGATCAAGCTCTTTCATGAATGGGACATTAACCAGATTGAAAAAATAGAGCAGGCCGAGCCAGGTAAAACCGCCTATAAAGTGCAACCAACGAAACAGCATTAGAAGGTTAGTGTGAGGGTCGGTAGGGAAGTTGATATCGATCAAGGTCGGTGCTCCTTAGCGTAAAGCGTCGTTCTGGGCCTTTACTCTGGAATCACCGATTGTAGATGGCTGACAAGGGAATGAAAACGTCGATTTTGTGGGAGGGCGAATCGTCAGGCCAAAATGGATTTTTTGGCGTGTCGGGCCGCTCGGGAACCTCCTAAGAATATTTGCTGGGAGAAGTTGAAAAGCGGGGGATTAGGCCGTATTGTAGGAGGCCATAGGAAAAGAGCTGCAGCCAATTGCCCTCCCCAAAGCTCAAATGGCGCAGCATCGAACCCAAAAAAAAGGAGATCGGCAATGGAAGCTAAGCCGGCACAACAGAACATTCAGGATTCTTTCCTCAACACGGCACGGAAGGAACGGCACAACATCACGATCTACTTGGTCAGCGGAGTGAAGCTGACGGGCCGTATCCGATCGTTTGATAAGTATTCGGTGGTACTTGAAACCAGCAACCAGGAGCAGCTGATTTTCAAACATGCGATTTCCACGGTCGTCATCTCGCGCGCAGGCCACAGTCATGTTACAGATCCGAAGCCTGTCGGAGGTACGGGGACGCCTTCTGACAACGCCGCGATCGCGAGTACCGCTTCCGGCACTGAAGGATGAAATGAGTTTGCTTGCGCGGAGATGATTTCAGATTAAGCAGCCGTGGTGGTTCGCGGAACGAAGCTAAGGCGGTGGTGAATCCATCGGAACAGCAGGAACGAGCGTTCCTGGTGGGGGTGGAGTTCCGCACACGGGGTCGCGCGGGCGCAGGTAAGAGTAAGAAGGGTTCAACCATCACGGCGGGCGCGCAAGCGGCTCGCGATCACGCCGCGAGTGTTGCTTCCTCATCTTCGGCGTCATCTTCATCTTCATCGCCTGCATTGTTACCTACGGATTCTCCGGACTTCAGCTCGGAAGAATCGCTTGACGAATTGCGGGCGCTGGCTGCCAGCGCGGGCGCCGAGATTGTCGGCGAGTTTACGCAGCGTAAGGACCGGCCTGATCCGGCTACGCTGATCGGCAAGGGCAAGCTGGAGGAAATTGCCGGGGCGGCAGCGTCAGTTTCCGCCGATGTGATCCTGTTCGATCACGATCTCTCGCCTTCACAACAGCGCAACATTGAGCGCGTGGTGCAAACCCACGTGATTGATCGAACGCAACTCATCCTCGATATTTTTGCGCGTCACGCTCGCACCCGTGAAGGGCAATTACAGGTAGAACTGGCGCAGTTGGAATATATGTTGCCACGGCTCGCGGGCCGCGGTGTTGAGATGTCGCAGCTGGGCGGCGGCATCGGCACTCGCGGACCGGGTGAAACTCAACTGGAAACTGACCGAAGAAAGATCTTCCGGCGCGTGCGCCATGTTAAGCAGCAGATCGAAAATGTGCGCCGCATTCGCGCCCAGCAGCGGCAGCGGCGGGAATCGGTCCCGGTGGCTCTAGTGGCGCTCGTGGGATACACCAACGCGGGGAAGTCGACGCTGTTCAATTCCCTAACCAAAGCGAACGTAGTAGCGTCATCGCGTATGTTTGCCACGCTTGATCCCACGATTCGCGGCGTCGAACTAACATCGAAACGAAAAGTTTTGTTTTCCGACACAGTCGGTTTCATCCGGCAGCTCCCGCACACGCTGGTGTCGGCGTTCCGCGCCACGCTGGAAGAAGTGCAGCGGGCAACGCTGATCATGCAGGTTTCGGATGCGAGCAGTCCGGTATCTGCCGAGCAGGATGCACAGGTGGAGAGCGTGCTCAAGGAACTCGATGCGGATAAGAAACCACGGCTGCGGGTGATGAATAAGATCGACTTACTGCTTCCGAAGCAGCGCGAGTCCCTGCGCGACAGCGAGGCCGACGACAAGGTGCAGGTGATTCATGTCTCGGCCGCGAAGGGAATTGGATTGAGTGCTCTGCTTGATCGCGTCGATGCGTTGCTGGAGGGAGATCGCCCGCGGCGCGTTCGGCTGCGCATTCCGCAAAAAGAGGGCAAGCTGCTGGCGCAGTTGCAGGCGGGCGGCCACATTTATTCGCGGCAGTATCAGGATGGGTTAGTGGTGATGGATGCGGAAGCGCCAGCTTCGCTGTTGCGGCGGGTTAGGGCATTCGTCGTGGAGTGAGAGTGCATTTTGCAATTTTGTAATCGAGTAGTCTGGCAATCTCCCCTTCGATGACCTGCACGACCCACCGGACTCCTTAAGCTTTACCGAAGGGGTCCTCCAGTGACGGGCTTTGCGGCGTGAAGAGTTCTGCTCCCTTTTCCGTAATGTGCATGTCGTCTTCGAGGCGGATACCGAACTCTCCTCGGATGTAAATTCCTGGTTCGTCACTAAATGTCATTTCCGCCTGAAGCAGCGTTGGGTTGCCGCGGACTAGATAGGGCCACTCGTGGCCATCCATGCCCATGCCATGGCCTAAGCGATGGGTGAAATATTTGTAGTTGGGGCCGTAGCCTGCGTCGGTGATTACTTTGCGGGCGGCGGCGTCTACGGAGCCCGCTTCCACTCCGGGCCTCGCGGCGGCCAGTGCGGCGCTCTGGGCTCGATGGACAATATCGAATACCTGTTTCATTTTGTCGCTGGCCTTGCCGAGCACGTAGGTGCGGGTGATGTCGGATTGATAGCCTTCGGCGGAGCAGCCACCGTCCATCATCACGATCGTGCCTTCTTTGATGACTTGCGGCGTGACGGAGCCGTGAGGGAAGGCGGAGTATTCGCCGACTTGGACCTCGGCGCCACCCTCGAATCCTAGTTGGCTGTGAGCGGTCTCTACTAAGTTGGCGACGTCGTGCTGCGTCATTCCAACTTTCAGCGAGCGATAGGTGGCCTCGTAAGCGGCTAGCGTTACTTTGGCGGCGAGGCGCATGAGTTCGATTTCGTGGCGGCTCTTGATCATGCGGCATCCGGCAGTGACGGGCGTGGCGCTGGTGAAGGTGGCGCCGGACGCGGCTTTTCGAATGTTGTCGCTGAAGACGAACTTCACTGTTTCTTCTACGCCGATGGTGCCGGTGGAGAGTCCGCGGTCGGTGAGGCCTTGCGCTACCCGCTGGTAGGGACTTTCGTCTTCCTGCCAGATGCGGACATCTGGCTTCGTGCCTTCGGGCGCTTGCGCGATTTGCTCGCGGGCGCGGCCTTCTTCGAAGGCGGGAGAGACGTAGAACGCGTCGCCTTTGGCGGGAAGGATCATGGCGAAGAGGCGCTCTCCGCCTTGCCAGTGGATGCCGGTGAAATAGGCGAGCGACGTGCCTTGGCCGAGAAAGATAGCGGAGAGGTTGTTGTCGCGCATCAGTTGACGGGCGCGATCCTGGCGCTGGGCGCGCTCTTCGACAGTGATGGGCTTGGCTTCGGCGCGGCGTGACTGGAGCGCGGCGATGGCGGGCGGCTTGTCATTCTCAGTTGCGACGGAGTGGGCGAGCGCGGGCAGGGCTACTCCGATGCCAGCAGCGATGGAGCCGGATTGCAGGAAGCGACGGCGCGAGAACATGAGGCCTCCAGGAAAGAGGAACCATTATAAAGCGAAGATGCTGCATGATGGGACCCGCGGCGTTGCTTCTAGAATAGTTGTATGCTGAGCGGCTACGTCTGCGCCGGATGCGGCGAGTGGAATGAGACTGCCGTGGATGAATCGGCCGGTGGTCGGCAGCGATATGTCGAGGACTGCCAAGTATGCTGCAAGCCGAATGTGCTGCGCGTGAACTGGGATGCCGGCACTGAAGAATTTGTGATTGATGCTGAATTAGAATGAGGAGTAGTTCGGAGTCATAGCGGCGAGTCTCTTCGGAGGAGCGATGGGCAACTATACGACATCTGTAACCACGGGACGGATGGTGGCGCATAACATGGTGACCACGCAGTTTGAGCTCGATGGATTTCGCGTGGTGCGGACGCTGGGCGTGGTGCGTGGGATTACGGTGCGTTCGCGATCGATCTTTGGGACGATTGGAGCGGGGCTGCAGACGATCGTCGGCGGAAATATTACGTTGCTGACGAATCTCTGCGAGCGGACTCGCGCCGAAGCGTTCGACCTGATGCTGGTGCACGCGGCCGAAATCGGAGGCAACGCCGTTGTCGGCGCGCGCTATGACGCTACCGAAGTGATGCAGGGCGTCACGGAAGTTCTGGCTTATGGTACGGCTGTGTTTGTGGAGGCGGCGAAGTAGCTCAAGAACAATTCGCTATCTCCAATCAGCGCGACTGGTGCTATCTGTCAACAACAGTTGCTGCATCGTCAAGGGGACAGTCATGTCCTGGGTGGTTGAGAGGCTAAGCGGGAACATACGTCAACCTGATCACGTTTTCGCCAATTCGATCGCTGGCCACTAGACGGAGCGGCGGCCGCGGGCCGGTGAAGAATGGCTTGCCGCGACCGAGTACGATGGGGTGGAGGTAGAGTCGATACTCATCAATCAGACCGAGGTTGGTTAGGCTTCCTGCCAGGTCGGGTCCGGCAACTTCGATCTCGCCGGCGAGCTTAGCCTTCAGCCCGCGTATCACTGTCGCGATGTCATTGTCATCTTATTTCCTCGTCAACCTTGGCGAGTGTGGCGTTGGGGCCGACCGACTGCAAGGAGCGCGACACAACCCACTTTGGCTGGCTCCGCCACACCGCCGCGTACTCGTGTTCCTCCGCGGACCAGTCCGGGGAGTCTTCGTCCCAATAACGCATGATCTCGTACATGCGGCGACCATAGACACTGCCCGTCAGGTCGCGCACTAGCTCTATGAAATGACGAAAGAGCGCCGGGCTTGGCCTAAATTTCAGATGGTCGACGTAGCCATCCAGGGACTGGTTCAATCCATAGATGAGTTTTGCCATGGTACAGAAGCTCCTTCTGGGCTCTTCAGAATAGCTTGAGTTGACGTTCTGCGGAAAACAAAAGCGCACGCTTGTGCTAACGCCTGTTGACACCAGTTTGCTTGGGTTAGCCTCATGACCTGGTCATATCGCCGGTTGCTGAAATCGTGTCAGCAAGATGTAATGTAGGCTTCATGATCTTGATTCGGGCGGCAATCGAGCAAGACGCAGTCGCAATTTCGCACGTGCACGTGGAAAGCTGGCGGACCACATACGCCGGCATCGTTTCCGAGGAGTACCTCGCCACCCTAAACGAAGCAGAGCGTGTGCTCCTATGGCGAGAATGGCTGACTAGGGACATACGGACCTACATCGCCGATCTGGACGGAAAGATTGTGGGTTTTATCAGCGGAGGGGCGATTCGTGAGCCAGTCCTGACATACGATGCTGAGTTGTATGCGATCTACCTGTTACAGTCGGCGCAGCGACAAGGGATCGGAACAGCTCTTCTCAAAGAGCTTGCAGGATCGCTGTTGAGCAGAGGTTTTAAAAGCATGATCGTTTGGGTACTCGAGAAGAATCCTTCGAAAGACTTCTATGCGAAATCGAGCGCGCAGGTTGTGACAGCGAAGGACATCCAAATTGGGGGTATGACTCTATCTGAAGTCTCCTACGGATGGCCCGACCTAGAAGCGATCACATCGCCCAAATAGATGCTGGTTCCGTGTCATCGCCGATTGCGACGTTTGGCGAAACATCCCGTTATCACTCATTGACCCGGCTCCTGCAAGACGTGGGTTTGAAGTTGGTGAGAACGGCTGATTGCTTCAGCCATGCGCTAAACTGGGGCCGGCAGCATTTCGGTGCGAAGAGGAGTCATACATGGAAATATGTCAGCGCATTGCTGTGATCTTGTGCCTGGGGATAGGGCTGGCGTCGCCGGGGCTCATTGTGGCGCAGTCTGTGGCGCAGTCCTCTCCGGGGGTGGGACAAGAGATGAGTCGTGCAGATCGCGAGCCGGCCGGACTGCATGACTTCGATTTTTTATTCGGACGCTGGAAAATCCATCATCGAAAGCTGAAGCATCGGCTGGTCAACAGTCACGAGTGGATGGAATTCGAGGGGACATTATTCTGCCAGCCGCTGATGGGTGGGTACGCTAATGTCGACGACACGGTGTTCGAGGTTCCGGGCGGCACTTACCGCGGCGTAGCTACCCGATCGTTCGACGCCAAGACGGGGCAGTGGTCGATCTGGTGGCTGGACAGCAGGACGCCACTGGGGCCGATGGATCCGCCGGTGAGAGGCAGCTTCCACAATGGCGTAGGAACGTTCTATGCGAACGACGACACCGAAGGCGGGAAACCAGTCCGCACACGGCTCTTGTGGTCCGGGATCACACGCACCTCAGGTCACTGGGAGCAGGCAGAATCAACCGACGGTGGTAAAACGTGGGAAACGGATTGGATCATGGACCTTAAACGAGTGCAATAGTTCGTGGAATCTAAATTTCAGATAGTCGACGTAGCCATCCAGGGACTGGTTCAATCCGTAGACGAGTTTTGCCATGGTACGAAATCTCCTCGCAGGTTCTTTAGAATAGCTTGAGTTGACGTTCTGCGGAAATGAGGTTGTAGGCGGGCTGCGCGGCGCTTGTCAGTGTAACCGCGAGAAGAGACGGGGATCGCGGTGACTCCGGTTGGCACGGTCGAGATCAAAATCCCCACCCTAACGTCGCACAGAACGCGACGTTAAGGATGGGGCACCCGGCAAGTTACGGTGGTGTGGCGGCTGCTATCTGAGCAGCCCCACTTGCCGCAATCTCTTCTTTCAGTTTCTTAAGATTGCGGCGTGACAAGTACCAGTTTTTCCCTGCGGCATCCCAAACAAACATTTGCTTTACATTTTCTATTCCTGCGACCATATCACTGGCGAACTCGCAGTGTGACTCACCTTCATACAGCATTTTTGGCAGGTGTTTCGGAACCACTAAGAAAGAGGACTTCCCGTTAACCGGCTTGTAATACTTTCCGCCCCAGCCATCCCACCTAACAGGACGACGTCCCACATTTGTCACATCCATAAGAACGAAAAGTTGTTCGCTGGCAACTACCGGCAAGCGAGGTGCAACGGCATACACTTTGTCGCCAAGCGCACTTTGCGCAATTCTGCGGGGATGTGCAATAACCTTTAACCGTGCTCGGTCATGCAGATCCCGGTAAAGATTCCAACCCAACCCGACGCTGGAAAGAATTGCTCCGTAGGCCGCCAGCAAACTTGTGATGCTTATTTGTTCGAGCACGGAAACGCTTCTCCTATAGCGCCCATGATAAGCAACTGTGTGGGAAGGTGAGCATCTTCTGGGTGGTTGCGAATGTACTTCAGCACAACGCTGATAAGCTGGCCGTGTTCAACACCGTCCGGACGGCAAATTAGTTTGGGCACTTTCTGTTTGGCCTTCGCCTCTGCGTAAATGGGATAGACGCTCACACCGTCCACGAAACCTGCGACGTAGCCTACGCAACTTGTCACATGTGCTATTTCTTCGTCGGTGAGTTTTTCTTTATCTATCGCAGAGCAAAGCCGCAGAAAGGCGTTTCCGGACGTGTCAGGGAACTCCTTTGTTTGTGCAGCCACTAAAACCGGACAGCACAAAAGCACAAGGGCAAAAACTTTTGCTATTCTCATCAGCCTCCTTCTTACCGGCGCGTTCTATTACTTTGCAGGTTGCAGTCCGTGTTCCCTGTCGTACTTTTCGTCTTCTTGCTTCTTCCGTTCAGCCATTGCCGCCATCATTCCATCGTGGATTTGCATTGCTTTGTCGCACTTGTCTCGATCGCGATTGCTAATCGGTCCTATCGCATCGTGGATTTCCCAGTCTTGCCCGCAGTTGATGCCTCGGTATCCAATCGAGAAGCAGTAGTTTAAATTGGCAGCCTGAGCTGGAAAGAGGCCCCCGGTGACCTGTACCACAAGCCGCTGCGTCTCTGCGTCAGTCACACATGGATGTGCAGGCTTTGTCGGCTTCTCAGTTGCTTCAGATGTTGGCGGCGCTGATTTAACTACAACTGGTGGAGTGGACGTACAGCTAATCAATCCAGTTGCACACAGTGCAAGCGCTAGCCTTGTTTTCAAGTTTTTCATACTCCTAGCGGCTAAGGGCAGCCGCTGGAATTGCGGAATTCTTCCTCGCGGACATCGCGTTTTGATCTGTTAAATCCGCCCCGCGATCGTGCTCGCCGTCCTTCTGGGTTCTGGCAGGTACATTCTACGTCGCGACACTTTAAGTCAAAGCCAACTATCGGATCAAGATGCCCGGTAACGTACTGCTTCGCCTTATTGCGGTCACCGTCATCCGATGCCTTCTGTTTCGCCCATAGCTCCTTTGCGCAGACCGCTGCGGTTACGTGGTAATACTTCTTCTCGTTCCATGAGCGGACTGCGGGTATGTTTATTAACCCATCGGAATAGATCATCAGTGTAACGCCGCCATCGACATCCGCAAAAAGAACGCCGCGGCTTTCAGCGCTATTGCTTTCCTTCCAATCAAGCACGCCGTTGCGGCCCCGCTTGTTCATTTCGTTTTCGTATTCCTTAATCGCATCGCTTTGCTGGCCGGTCATAAGTGACCCCCTTGGCTGGATGCACCAGAATACTCCGCCACCGGTGTCTTTAACCGCCTAAGCCGATGCTGCAATTCGAGAATGATGACGGCAGCCTCCGCACTTGTGAAAAATGCAAGAAAAATGTTAGCGAATGGATGGCGAAGGCATCTTTTGCGTTAACGCTAGCCCTAGTAGTCATCTAGCTGGTTAACCCCTAGATTTTGCGTTTTGCAACTTGAGTCTCTAACGAAGGTCTCAACTTGAAACTTTCTTATTGACAACAAACGATTTAGGCGTAGGATGTGGACAAAAGTGGTTGAAAGTGGAACAAACATTAGAGGTCGTGGGAAACAGACCTAAGTTTCGAGGCGCCAGTGAGTTCTGAAGCTGACACCGACAAAACGAGGCCCAACGAACCCGAATCCACCGTTTTTGCGACCGCTTTTACCTCCCTCGTGATGTTGGCTGTGGTAGCAGCCAGGAATAAACGGAGCCCGTCAGTTTCAAAAGCGGCGAGCCTAGCCTATGTTTCGCGGAAATCATCCAGCGCGCGTCGACGAAAAGGGACGGTTAAAGGTCCCGGCGGAATTCAAGCGCGTGATGGAAGAGAAATACGCGCAGAAATTCTACATCACGAGCCTCGATGGAGTTGTTGCTCAAGTGTATCCCTTCGAGGAGTGGGAGCGGATCGAGCAGAAGCTGGCGGCTTTATCCACTTACAACCCGACGAAGAAAAAGTTTTTGAATCGCACGAACTATTACGGGCAGGTGGTGGAGATGGACGGGCAGGGGCGCCTGCTGGTTCCGCAGATTCTGCGCGAGTCGGCGCAGTTACGCGGGGAAGTGGCAGTGCTCGGCAATCTGACTTACCTGGAAGTGAGGAACCTGGAAGCGTTCCGCAAGGAGATTGAAGAGCAGGCTTTCACGGATGACGACACGAAGACGCTTGACGAATTGGGCATCTAGTGGAAACGGATTCTGGAGCAGACATCCCCGAGCGGGGTGGGCGTGGGGTGGTTGGACACGTTCCGGTTCTTTTAAAAGAAGCGATCGATTTTCTGGCCGTAAAGCCGGGTGGAACTTATCTGGATGCCACGGTGGGGCTGGGCGGGCACAGTTTGGAAATCGCAAAACGCCTCGGCGCCGCGGGACATTTGATTGGCTTCGATAAGGATGCGGCGGCGCTGGAAGTGGCGCGGCAGAAGCTGGCGGTGATCTCGACTGACGAGATGCCGCGAGTGACGCTGATGCACGGATCGTTTGCGGAGGCTGGTGAGCGCGTTGCTCCGGCATCGTTGGACGGTCTGATGGCGGACCTCGGAGTGAGCAGTTTGCAACTCGGGGATGCGGCGCGGGGATTTAGTTTTCAGGCGGAAGGACCGCTCGACATGAGGATGAATCCGATGTCGGGCGAGACCGCCGAAAAAGTGGTAAACCACATCGACGAGCGCGAGCTGGCCGATGTGATTTACGAATTCGGTGAGGAAAGGAGGTCGCGGAGAATCGCCAGAGCCATTGTCCGGTCGCGGCCGATACGCACGACGACGCAACTTGTCGAGGTGGTAGCGGCCGCGGCCCGGTCAATGAAACTGGGTCACCATAAGCACGACAGGATTCATCCGGCGACCAGAACCTTTCAGGCTCTCCGAATATTCGTAAACCGTGAATTGGACGATCTGAAAGCGTTGATGGAAGCGGCTCCGCGGGTGTTGAAGCCGGGAGGAAGGCTGGTGGTAATCAGCTTTCATTCGCTGGAAGACAGAATTGTGAAAGATGCGATGCGGGCAGGCGCGAAGGACGAGTACTTTCGATTGCTCACTAAAAAGCCGCTGACGGCATCTGAGGACGAGATTGAGCGCAATCCGCGGTCGCGCAGCGCGAAGATGCGAGCGGCAGAGAGAATGTAGCGCCGGCGTCTCGCCGGCAAGATTTTGAGTTTGCATAAGTTTGAGTTTGCCCCGGAGAAACTGCCGGGCATCCCGGTGCGGTGATAGTAAGGCGTGCCGGGGTAAGAATTTGGTAGGGCGGTTGTTCGATTATGGGCGACCGCAACTCTGTGGTGGAGTTTCGCCGGAGCGGCTAAGAAGAATAAAACTAAGGCCGGGTCCGGCGAAGAAAACTGGAAGATTGAAAATGACATTTGCCGGCAATCTGATTGAAGGCTTGATGGCGACGGTCGAACGCGCGGAACGGCGGACGGCTTCCGCGGTCGAGCTTTCGCAAGCCGAACCGACACAACTGGAACCCGAGCTCATGGATTCGTGGTTTGTCTCGGTTCAAGAAAACGCGGACTACGATTCGAAATTTTTGGGAGTGGCATAAATATGAGCGCCGTCGCGATGCAAACTGTGGATCTACGCCGGAATAAGGCGTGCTGGCTGGGGACTCCGGAGATTTACTTCCGCAAAACGATCGACAACTCGCGGCTGGTGAAGGTGGAGGATCCGCGTCGCGAACGCGAGATGAAGCAGTTCGGAATTGCGCTGTGCCTGCTGTTCGTTTTGGTGATGGGATACGCACTGCAACATTTCCGCGCCATTGAATATGGATACAAGATCGAGACGCTGCGAGTGCAGCGCGATGGCCTGGCGGAGATGAATCGGGCGCTGCGCCTGGAAGAAGCGTCATTGCGCGATCCGGAGCGCATCGACGTGATGGCGCGGAAGCTCGGGCTCCAATCGCCGCAACCCGGACAAGTGATGCGCATGGATTCGGTCGGCGATATGACGGCTCCGGTGATGGCGAGTGTGACGCCGGTTTCGGTTGTGTCGGTGCGGTAGTTTTATCGCAGTCGAAATTCGCGGGCGGGGGCGCCCGCGCCACATTAGTTCATTATTTCTACGGCGGCTCTTCGGGGCCGCCGAAAGTTTCTGAGGACTGGGAGTGGCGGCGAGTCCATCTTCGAACGACGCACGATTTCGGATTTATGCATTATCTGGATTGCTGTGCCTGTGGCTGCTGGCGATCTGCCTGCGGCTGATCTACCTGCAAATCTTCTGCTACGGCGATTTTGAGCGGCGGGCGCAACATCAGCAGCAGCGCAGCTTCGATCTCTCGGCGAAACGCGGGATCATCTACGATCGCGCGGGGCGCGAACTGGCGATGTCGATCCAGGTGGATTCGGCGTTTATCGTGCCCTCGGAAACTCCCGACCTCGCGAATACGGTGAGTTTGATTTCGCGCATCACGCAGGATGATCCGCGAGTGGTGCTGGCCGATTGCCGCGCCCACAAGACGTTTTGCTGGGTAGCGCGCAAGGCGGATGCGGAGGTGATTGACCGCATACGGGCGTTGAATCTGCAAGGTATACATTTTCAGAAAGAAGCGAAACGGTTTTATCCCAAGCGCGAACTGGCGGCGCAAGTGCTGGGCTATGTAGGCACGGACGATCAGGGATTGAGCGGGCTGGAGCGTGAGTTTAATTCGCAACTGCAGGGCAAGCCTGGGAAGCTGATGATTTCCGTCGACGCGCGCAAGCACTGGTTTGCCAGCGTGGAGAAAGAACCTGAAGCGGGCAGCAGCGTCGTGCTCACGATTGATCAGAACATCCAGTACATTGCGGAGCGCGAACTACAGCGCGCGATGGAAGAGACCAAAGCCATCGCCGGTACAGTGATCGTCGAAAATCCGCACACCGGTGAAATCCTGGCGCTGACCAATCGCCCGACATTCAATCCTAACAACCGCAAAGAAATCCGCCCCGAGACCCTGAAGAATCACGCCATCAGCGATGTCTATGAGCCGGGGTCGACCTTCAAGGTGGTTACCGTTTCCGCCGGATTGGAGGAGAAGGTCACGCGGCCCGACGAGCTCTTTGATTGCCAGATGGGTTCGATCGTGATCAACGGCACGCGTATTCACGACAGCAGGCCGCACGGATTGCTGTCCGTTTCCGACATCATCGCCGAATCGAGCGACGTGGGCGCGATCAAAGTGGCCATGCGTCTCGGAAATGAACGCTTCTACAAATACATTCGCGCCTTTGGATTTGGCCAGACCACCGGCATCGAGCTTCCCGGTGAAACTCGCGGACTCGCCAAACCGGTCGATCGCTGGTCGAAGATATCGTTTGCATCCATTTCCATGGGGCAGGAGGTGGGCGTCTCAGCCGTGCAACTCGCGGCGCTGATCTCGACCATCGCCAATGACGGAGTGCGCGTTCCGCCGCGCATCGTTGCGGGGACGATTGCGGCGCAGAAGGCGTTTCAGAATAACCCGCAAACGATCGCCTTTCAGCCAGTGGAAGGCACGCGCGTAATATCACCACTCACTGCCGCCGAGATGAAGCAGATGCTGCAAGGCGTCGTCTTGCATGGCACGGGCCCGAAAGCGCTGCTCGAGGGCTATACCTCGGCCGGCAAAACCGGTACGGCGCAGAAGTTTGATCCAGCCATCGGCAAGTATTCGCACACCAAGTACTACGCCTCATTTGCCGGATTCGCGCCGATCAATGACCCGCAGATCGCCATCGTCGTGGTTCTCGATTCGGCTGTTGGTCTGCATCAGGGAGGTCAGGTTTCCGCTCCCGTCTTCCACCGCATCGCGCAGCAGACACTCGAATATCTGCACGTGCCGCACGATGTGCAGCTTCCGGCAAACCGACAGGTATTGCTGGCGCGGCGCGACGTGCCGGAGGCGAGCCTCGAAGAGGGCACGCCCGATCATCTGGGCGCGAGTCTCGATATTGCTGAGGCGAATGAAGCGCCGGCTGCTCCGACGGCGATCAAAGCGGGGCCGATCAGCGGACAGGTTGTTCCGGCGGCGTTGACTACAAAACTTGCCGATCAACCCGGAAAGTCCGTAGCGGCGAATGCGGCGTCTACATCCCTAACGTCACCGTCTGAGAATTCATCTCCGCCGAAATTGCCGGCCAGCGGGACGGTGGTCCTCGACGTGGAAGAAGGAGGAATCGAGGTCCCGTCGTTCCTCGGGAAAAACCTGCGTAGCGCCTTGGAAGCCGCGGAGGACGCGGGGTTCGACCTGGATGCCATCGGCAGCGGTGTGGCTCGTGAACAAACGCCTGCTCCGGGTTCGCATGCAGCAGCGGGATCGCGGGTAGTGGTGCGCTTCGGAAGATAAGTTTCCTGTGAACTCTGCGTTTTCGTGGAGTTGAGAAAACGCTTGAACCACAGAGGGCACGAAGGCTCACGAAGGAAACCGCACATTTGCTAACAGAGGGAACCTCACCTCGCTATTTATAATCACTGCAATGACTTTCCAACAATTGCTGGATGGCGCCGAGGTGCTCTCGCAGAGCGGGAACCCGGGCGTTGCCGGTGTGGAATACGATTCACGGCGGGTGCGGCCGGGGTCGGTTTTTGTCGCGACGAAAGGGGAGACGAGCGACGGGAATCGTTTTATCGATCAAGCCATCGCCGCCGGAGCGGTCGCGATCGTCACCGACTCCGCAACCGAAGTGCCTCGCCCTGCGGTCGCGTGGGCGCAAGTTGTGCACGGACGGCGCGCCCTTGCTCGACTGAGCGCGAATTTTTACAAGCGTCCGGCGGAGCGAATTGCAAGCGTTGGAATTACCGGCACGAATGGGAAGAGCACCACGGCGTTTCTGGTGGAATCGATATTGCGCGCGGCGGGACGGAGGACCGCGCTGGTCGGGACGATTGAATATCACGTCGCGGGAAAAATTCTTCCGGCTCCCCATACGACCCCGGAGGCGCTGGAGTTGAACCGGCTCTTGGCGGAGGGGCTGGGCGTCGGAGTCACCGACGCGGTGATGGAAGTGTCATCGCATGCACTCGAGCAACAGCGGGTTTTTGGAATTCCTTTTGATGTGGCCGTGTTCACGAATCTGACGCGCGACCATCTCGATTATCACGCGACGATGGAAAATTACTTTAGCGCCAAACAAATTCTGTTTGAAGGCTGCGGGACGGAACCGCCGCGCGCTGCTGTTCTCAATATTGATGACGAGTACGGGCGGCAGCTATTGAAGATTTGCAAGCAGAAGAGTGCTGAGGTGCTCTCATACGGGCTGTCGGCCGGCGACTTTCATGCGGAATCAGTTGATATCACGCCGCGCGGAACGCGATTTCAAATGGTGATGCCGTCGGAGACGATTGCGATGTGGTCTCCGCTGATCGGCAGGGTGAATGTTTATAACGCGCTTGCCGCTTCGGCTGCGGGGTATGCGCGGGGGTGTTCAGCGGAGGCGATTGCAAAGGGAATTTTCGATCTCGCTCGCGTTCCCGGGCGCTTTGAACGCGTGGATTGCGGGCAGCCGTTCACAGTAGTGGTGGATTACGCCCACACGGACGACGCGCTGCGCAATCTTACGACGCTGGCTCGCGAATTTGTGGATCGCGCAGGACTCAGGGGCAAGGTCATCACGCTGTTTGGGTGCGGCGGTGATCGCGATCGCGCCAAGCGTCCGCTGATGGGCGAGGCGGCGGGGGCGGGGAGCGATTTCGTGGTGCTGACCTCCGA
Source organism: uncultured Acidobacteriaceae bacterium (assembly GCA_963822025.1). Classification (GTDB taxonomy): domain Bacteria; phylum Acidobacteriota; class Terriglobia; order Terriglobales; family Acidobacteriaceae; genus Acidiflorens. The sequence continues at coordinate 2,024,097 of CAWGFW010000008.1, forward strand.
TAATCCGCGCTCGGAAGATCCGATCGCGATCATGAATGACGCATTGGTCGGACTGCAGAGATCGGGCACGAAATATTCTTTGGAGCCGGATCGGGGCAAGGCCGTTGCGTTCGCATTGCGCCAGGCTGCGCCAGGCGACATCGTCTTGCTGGCGGGCAAGGGGCATGAGAAGGTGCAGGTCACGAGTGAGGGAGAAATTCCGTTTGACGATGTCGAAGTAGCCCGCGACAACCTTACGGCGCTGGGCTACGACTGCATGAACGCAGCGAAGGCAGGGACTGGCGCATGAAGCTTTTGCTCTCACGCGTCGCCGAATTTTTGCAGGCCACAGGGCAGTACGATGGTGAGGCGACGGCTCAGGGATATTCGATCGATTCGCGGACGGTGCAGGCGGGCGAAGTGTTTTTTGCCGTGAAGGGCGAACGGTTGGATGGGCACGACTTTGTGGAGCAGGCGCTGGGCCGAGGAGCGATTGCGGCGGTGGTGCAGAAAGATGAGTTGGCGCGATATGCGAAATCCGCGGGTTTGTTAGCCGTTAATGACACGCTGATCGCGCTGCAAACGCTGGCTACGGCGGTGCGGAAGATCTGGGGAAAGACGGCCATCGGCGTGACGGGGTCGATGGGCAAGACAACGACCAAAGAAGCGATGGCGCATTTGCTGGCGATCAAGTATCGCGTGCATCGCACCAAGGGGAATTTCAACAATCATTTTGGATTGCCGCTGGGGTTGCTGACGCTGGAGCCGGAATACGATCTGGCGGTCGTAGAGATGGGGATGTCGCACGCGGGCGAGATCGCGGCGCTGGCACGAATCGCACAGCCGAATCAGGCAGTGATCACTAATGTTGCGCCGGTGCATTTGGAGAGTTTCGAATCGATCGCGGGAATTGCGCGCGCGAAGTATGAACTGATTGAAGCCCTGCCGCACGGCGGCACAGCCGTGTTGAATGCAGATGACGAATATGTTTGCCAGTTCGGGCGCGACTTTAAGGGGAAGGTTGTGCTGTTTGGGATGAGCGGCAAGGGGTGTGTTCCCGCGGATGTACGTGCGGAAAAAATTGAGATGCTGGGGGCGGACGGAATGCGCTTCGATCTGGTCAGCGAAGGAGTGCGGCAGACGGTGCAGAGTCCGCTGCTGGGAGGGCACAACGTCTATAACGTGCTGGCGGCGGCGGCGATCGCGCTGGAGCATGGGATTACACCGTCGGAGATTGCGGCGGCGTTGCCCTCGCTGCAGGCGGCGGACAAGCGTGGGCAGGTCGTACAAGTGGGTAACATTGCGGTGCTCTACGATTGCTACAATTCAAGTCCAAAGGCGTTGATGGCGGCGGTCGATACTTTGGTGGCGATGCCGGCGCGGAGGCGGATTGTGGCTGCCGGCGAAATGCTGGAGCTAGGCGCGACGGGCGAGGAGCTGCATCGCGAGTGCGGGCGATATGTGGCTGGAAGTAAGGTTGACTTCCTGCTTGGGGTGCGCGGACTGGCGAAGGCGATGGTGGAGGTGGCACGCGATGGCGGTCTAGAAAGTGAGTTCGTAGAGACGCCGGAAGAAGCGGGCGGGTGGTTGGCGCGCGAGACGCGCGAGGGTGATGTCGTGTTATTGAAAGGGTCGCGGGGCGTGAAGTTGGAGAAGGCGCTGGAGGCATGGCGAAAAAAAAGTGGAATTTCTAACGCCTGAGTGCGGGAATCTATTAACTGAGAGCTGACGGCAGCGAGCTGACAGCTGATTTTTCGGAGGCGGATTGCTCTACTGGCTACTCTATCTGAAGCTCTTCCATTATTTTCCGCCCTTTCGTATTTTTCGCTATCTCACTTTTCGCACTGCTTTTGCCAGCCTTACTGCGCTTTTCACGGGTTTGATCGTGGGGCCGATTGTGATTCGGCGGCTGCGCGATTTTCAGATTGGACAGTACATACGCGAAGAGGGACCGCAGGCGCATCAGAAAAAAGCGGGAACTCCGACGATGGGCGGGCTGCTCATTGCGATCGCGATTCTGGTGCCGACGCTGCTGTGGGCGGATTTGAGCAATCCGTTTGTATGGATCGCGGTTTTTTCGACCGTGGCATTTGCGGCCATTGGATTTGCCGACGACTACGTTAAGGTGGTTCATCGACGCAATCTCGGGCTCACGGCACGCGCCAAAATCGGTTATCAGGTTCTGGCGAGTGTGCTGATTGCGGTTGCGCTGATTGCGTTGCAATATCGCGGAATGTACTCAACCCGGCTGCTGGTGCCGTTTCTCAAGCAATTTCATCCCGACCTGGTGATTGAGCGATGGGCGGCGCATCCGCAACTTTGGCCGCTCGCTTTCCTGCCGTTCGTGGCTTTTGTTGTGCTGGTGATTGTGGGATCGAGCAACGCGGTGAATCTCACGGACGGACTCGACGGGCTCGCGATTGGCTGCACGGTGATTGCGGCGGGAGCGCTGGCGGTCCTGACTTACCTCAGCGGACACGCGACGTTTGCTACCTATCTTGAATTGCAACGCATGCCGCAGATTGGCGAGCTGACTATTTTTTGTGGAGCGATGGTCGGGTCGTCGATTGGATTTTTGTGGTACAACGCCCACCCGGCGGAAGTTTTTATGGGCGATGTGGGCTCGCTGGCGCTGGGCGGCGCGATCGGCACGGTCGCGGTGATGATTAAGCAGGAATTGTTGCTGCCGTTTATCGGCGGGATTTTTGTGATCGAGGCGCTCTCGGTGATTTTGCAGGTGGGATCGTACAAGCTGCGCAAGAAACGCATCTTCAAGATGGCGCCGATTCATCATCATTTTGAGCTGCTGGGCTGGTCGGAGTCGAAGGTGATTGTGCGGTTTTGGATTGCGTCGCTGGTGTTTGCTCTGTTTGCGCTGACGACTTTGAAGCTGCGGTGAGCGGAAATCCACCACGGAGGCACGGAGACACGGAGAAACCAACAAATCTGGATGCATTGTCGATATGACCATTTCCCAATCAAGGCCATACATCGAATCGAATCCAAAGTTCGCGCTGACACGCCCGGCTCGGCCGAAAATTCAAGAAGGTCAAATGATGATCATTTACATGTGCCTCGAGCCGAGCGGTTCGGTTCATTCGCTAGAGGAGTTAGTCCGCGACTGCACTCGGCGAGGCTATAAAGCAACCTTCAAGGATCCGAACACCGATATTCGCAAGTCAATCTTGTATCACCTAGACCTTTTGGAACAGTTGGGATTGATAGCTCAAGTCTCTTGAACGCAATTATTTCCTCCGTGTCTCCGTGCCTCCGTGATGAAATGAATTTTGATGGAACTTAACAATAAACGCGTGCTGGTTGTCGGCTTGGGGAAGTCGGGCGTGGCTTCTGCGCTATTTCTTAAGTCGCGCGGGGCTCGGGTTACGGTTTCGGATTCGAAGCCGGAGGCAGAGTTGCGTGATGAAATTTTGCTTTTGCTTGAACATGGGATTACGGTTGAGACGGGCGGGCATGGTGAGCGGACGTTTCGCGGGCAGGATCTTATTGTGGTGAGTCCAGGGGTTCCCATTGACGCGCCGCAACTCGTGCAGGCGCGCAATCTGGGAGAGCCGCTGATCGGCGAGATCGAACTGGCGGCGCAATTTCTTGCGGGGCCGGTCGTCGCCATCACGGGGGCCAACGGCAAGACGACTACTACTTCGCTGGCGGGAGAGATTATTGCGGCGGGAAAGTTTCCTACGCTGGTCGGCGGGAATATTGGAACACCGGCGATCAGTCTGGTCGATCAGGCTGGACCGGCGACGTGGGCGGTGCTCGAAGTATCCAGTTTTCAGCTCGAAACGATTGTTGAATTTCGTCCGCGGATCGCGGTCATCCTTAATATCACTCCCGATCATCTCGACCGGCACAAAACATTTGAGAACTATGTTAATGCGAAGGCGCGCATTTTTGAGAACCAGCGGGCGGAGGATTTTTCGGTGCTCAACGCAGATGAGCCAACCACGGCGGGATTGGCGGGGCGCACGCGGGCGCAGTTGTATTGGTTCAGCCGAAAAAAAGAGATCGAGCGGGGGGCGTTTGCGCGCGGCGCGCACATTTATTTTCGGGACGAGCATGGGGAACGCGAGATCATGCCGGTCGGAGAAGTGGGGCTGAAGGGCGCGCACAATCTGGAAAATGTGCTGGCGGGAATCGTAATTGGCATGCTCGCGGGATGCACGCCGGAGCAGATTCGGCCGGCGGTGCGGGGTTTCAAGGCGGTGGAGCATCGGCTGGAATTTGTGGCCCGGTTCGCGGGAGTGGATTATTACAACGACTCGAAGGCGACGAATGTGGATGCGACGATCAAGGCGCTGGAATCTTTTTCGGGGGGCATTCATTTGATTCTTGGCGGAAAGGATAAAGGCAGCGACTACACCGTTCTGCATCCGTTGTTGCGCGAACGGGTGAAGCGCGTGTATACGATTGGGGCGGCCGCGGCGAAAATTGAGTCGCAGACCAAGGATGCGGCTGAGATCGATCATGCGGAGACGTTGGAGAATGCGGTGCGGCGGGCGAGTGGGGCGGCGGTGGCGGGGGATGTGATTTTGCTGGCTCCGGCGTGCGCGAGCTTTGATCAATTCCAGAGTTATGAGCATCGCGGGCGGGTATTTAAAGAGATTGTGCATTCGCTGGCGATGGCGCGATCGACGTAGGGATTCGACTTCGCTCTCAGAATTTGATCGACCGCGCGCAATTTGCATCTTGCGGGAACTGCAGATCCCTCGCTCCCCCGGTTCGCTCGGATGACAATGCAGTTAGATGTGAATCGCTGAACCAATTCAGTTATCAAACTCCCGACAATTCAAAGCGGAAAGGTGTGCGGGAGGATGTAACTCCGTGGTGAAATGGATTCTCCATGGCCAAGAGAGTTAGCGTCGATCGCTGGATGTTCACCGTGACCACGATTCTGGTTTTTATCGGGCTGGTCATGATTTTCAGCGCCTCGGCGGTGATGGCCAAGGAGCGATTCGGTTCGGCGTATGAATTCTTATTGAAGCAACTGGTATGGGCGGTTGCGGGACTGATCGTCATGGCCGTGGCCATGAAGGTTGACTACAAACACCTGCAAAATCCGGCGCTGGTTTTTTCGGTGCTTGGATTTACCACGCTGCTGCTGATCTCCGTGTTTTTTCTGGATCGCGCGCACGGCACGCATCGCTGGTTTCATCTGGGGCCGGTTTCGTTGCAGCCTTCGGAGTTGGCCAAGCCGGCGCTCATTTTATTTCTAGCGTGGTTTCTGGAAAATAAAACCACCGCTATGGATGACTGGCGCAACACATTGATTCCGGCGGTTGTGCCTACCGCGGTTTTTCTGGGACTGATTGTCTTTCAGCCTGACCTGGGGACAGCGATTGCTTGTGCGGGGATTACCGCTTGTGTGTTTTTTGTGGCGGGGATTCGATTGCGCTACTTCGGATATGCTTTGGCAGCAGCGATTGTGCCGCTGTATTTCCTGATCTTTCACGTTTCTTATCGGAGAGATCGGATACTGGCTTTTTTGAATCCTTATGCCGATCCGAAGGGGTTTGGTTTTCATATTATTCAGTCTTTGATTGCGGTGGCAACGGGCGGCGTTACAGGGCTGGGGCTGATGGAAGGCAAGCAGAAATTGTTTTATCTCCCGGAGCCCCATACGGATTTTATTTTTGCGGTGACTGCCGAAGAGTTGGGATTGGTAGGCGCGCTCACCGTAGTTGTTCTTTTCGCAATTTTTCTGTGGCGCGGAACGCGGGCGGCGCTGCGGACGCAGGATAATTTTGGACGCTTTTTGGCAGTTGGAATCACCAGCATGATCGTGTTGCAGGCTTTCATCAACATCAGCGTGGTGCTGGGCTTGATGCCTACCAAGGGGATTCCGCTGCCGTTCGTTTCTTACGGCGGATCTTCGCTGTTTGTGACTCTAATGTGCGTCGGCGTGTTACTGAATATTACGAAGCAGGCGGAGTAGGACAGGGCAGGGCGGGTAACAGGTGACAGCTGATAGGTGATAGGTGACAGGTCTTAGGAAAACCAAGACCCCCTCATGGTTCTCGGTCAGTGCACTCAGTCTCGGTGATCAGTTTGGAGAGCATTGACCACCAAGGCCACAAAGGTACACTAAGGAAGATTTTGGTTTGATTTCTTGTCTTGCGGTGGAACCGCCGAGTCTGCGCACGGGCCGCCGGTGGGAGATGTGCAGGCGCACCCGGAGATGCTGTTGTAGCGGCACTGATCGCCGGGATGGCCGAATTGATCACAGATTGGATTGCCGCAGCCGGAGAATTTTGGAATCTTGCTGCAGGCTGTGTATTCGGAATATTTGTGGGTTTGCTCCCAGGCGCTGATTTCCGGTGCGGCGAAGCGCAATGCTTCGTGGCTAAGCACGTGGAGTTCGAGACCCTGAGAGCCTTGCACTTCCTGCACACCTCCGTTTACGTCCAGGGAGTACGGGCCTGAAATAGTAATTCGCGTGTCGCTGGATTTTGTTTTCCCGGGAACGAAGTTGATGACTACGGCGGTCTTGCCGTCGTTCTCTTTGCTGATGGAAATATCGCCGGCAGTGACGATGGTGACGCTGGAATTATTGTCTGCCTTTGCTGACTCCTGAGATCGGGCGATGCTTGCGATCAGCAAAGAGCATAGAGCGATTGTTATGGCGCAGTTGAGCTTTATTTTCATACAATCTTTGGGTTGCGTTTAATTGAAAATCTCTGGCTAGTGTAACTGCGGCGGGGTTATCGCCGGCCTGACGCGACGTCGTCCTTTATCCGGTTGATAAACAGTTGAATGAAGACCCCGGAAATCAAACAACCGATAAAGCCTAACCACAGCCAGAGAGCATCCCTCTGCATAGCTCCGAGGCCGAACACAAGAACGCTTAAAAGACTCATGGCGGCGGTGAAAAAGGCTTTGATTGTCAGCCATCGGGATCGGGAGGATGGGCGAGAGGTCGCGCGAATCTGGGACGAAGGATGGGTAAGCATGGGGAATGCTCCTTTCCCCCCTATTCAGAAAATCTTAGGCTCAGCTGCGGGTCGAGTCAAGGCTGTTGGCGTTCCAGGGCTAGTAACTGATCTTTGCGCTCCATGCCCCAACGATAGCCTCCTGGGTTGCCGTCTTGTCGGACGACACGATGGCAGGGGATGGCGACGGCTACGGGGTTGGTAGCGCAGGCTCGGGCCACGGCTCGAGTAGCTTTGGGCATTCCTATTTTCCTGGCCACGGCACTGTAGGAGCGGGTTTCTCCGCGAGGGATTTCTTGCAGAGCTTCCCAGACTCGGCGCTGGAAGGCGGTCGCTCTTATGTCCAAAGGGAGAGAGGAATTCGGTTCCTGGCCGCGGATGACGCGGGCTAGAGTTTCTTTCCAGGAATGCAGGGCTTGGTCGTCGCGGCGACGGGTGGCAAAGGGGAATTCGCGAACCAAGCCTTGCTGAAGTTGCTCATCATCGCCAACGGCAGAAGATCGGTCATCAGCCAAGCTGTCAGCGAATTGAATGGAGCAGATGCCTTTGTCGGTGGCCGCGATGAGCATCCGCCCGAGCGGCGAGTCGGTGAAGGTGTAACGAATGACGGCGGCGATGGCGCCGCGGCGATATTTTTCCGGCGTCATGCCTAGCTGGGCGGCGGTGCGCTCGTAGAGGCGGCTGCTGGAGCCGTATCCAGCGGCGTAGAGGGCGGTGGTAACGTTGTGGCCGGCCTGCAAGTTTTGTTTCACGTTGCGGAGGCGGATGGCATCAATGTAAGCCTTGGGCGAAACTCCGAGGCCAGACTTGAAAGTGCGTTGAAGATGGAAGGGGCTGAGGCGGAATTCCTTGGCCAGGCGGCGGAGAGTCAGCGAGTTCTCGAGTTGCTGGTCGGTGACATGCTGCTCGATGTAGCGGCAGATGGCACGAATGAGCGCAGATTGCGGGCTTCCGTCGACGGCTTTGGGACGGCAGCGCAAGCAAGCGCGGTAGCCGGACTGCTCGGCCTGAAGCGGATGAGTGAAGAATTGTACGTTTTCGCGGCGCGGGCGTTTTGCGGGACATGAGGGACGGCAGAAGACTCCGGTGCTGGAGACGGCGAAGACAAAGGCGCCGTCGAGGGAGCGGTTGCGGTCGAGGACAGCCTGCCAGCGCCGCGCGTCGATCTGGTCGAGAGTTTGCTGAGGCTTGCTCGCCTCTGTTTGCGCGGAGCTGGCTGGTGGAATTCGGGTCATCTTGTTTGCTTCTGCAAGTATCGCATTGGTCGCCATGCGGATAACATAGGGCAGTTGGGGGTGCGTGGGCTATCCGAATATTGCGGTCAAACGAAATTCGCGTGCAGACTTGGCGCTAAAGTGTAACGGGGATCGGTGGAAGAGTATTAGTCATGCAATAATTGGCGCTTCCGCGTGACGAGAATTGAAATCCTGAATTAAAGGACCGGGGATGGACTACTACTTCAAGTTCAACCGCAAGATGTTGGGACTGGTCCTGCTGCTGGTTGGGCAGGTCGGGGCGCAGGTTCTTACTGTCGATCAGGTGAAGAAACTTGCTCCAAATTCTTTTTTCTTTGCCGGTCAGAGTGCGGCGGTGCAACTGCGCAACACGGTTGGCTTGAAGAACTCCGACGGCAAGGTAGTGATGGCAGGCTTGGTGGATACCTCGGGATATTCAACGGCGGTGGCGGAGAAATACCAGGGTTTTCTCATCACGGAAACCAAGCTCAGTTTGAACGGGGCGACGCTGGATCCGGGCGAATACGGGTTTGGGTTTAAGGATGGCAAATTCACGGTGATGAACGTGGCGGCCACGGATCTGGTTTCGGTCGCGAGCCAGAAGGACGAACAGTTGAAACGCCCGGTGCCTTTGAAGCTGGAAAACGACGGCGCGGCCTATCGACTTTATTCGGGGCGGACGTATGTCGTCCTAACGGCCGACTAGACGCGGGTTTGCGGGCCACGGTGGCTAGCCCGTTCGACTGCGGCAGGCTGGGTTCCTTACCAAAAAGTGCAGAGGGTTGCACCCTCGCGCCGGCGTTAGTTCTTGTCTTGTCGGCTAAGTCAAATTCTTACAGCTAGTTACATCCTCCCATTCATATGGTTTGAGGGGTGCACTCATGGATGGGGAAGCCCGGTCGCTTCGCGGGCTTGCGGGGGCCAACATGACTGTCATCTACAGCACTGAATATGCCACTTCAAAGGCGAGTTCGCGACCGACTGGCGTGCTGCCGTTGCTGGTGATCCTCTTCATTGTGTCCTACGGGATCCTTACCATGCTGGTTTTCGAGCAGGGACAGACGATTGAATCGCAACGCGGATTAATCCGCGAGATGCTGAAAGACAGCACGCAACTGGCTGCGCTGAAGGGGAAGATGGCTGTAAACGACCGATCTCAGGGTCAAAACAAGCTAGCGGCGCCGGCGCAGAATAAGAGTGTTGAGCAGGGGAATCCCGCAGCCGGGGCAAATGGTTCGGACGCTAAGGGCGCCGACAAGGATGCGAAACGGCCCGGCAAGGCGGCGCGTTCTTTGAAGACAGCTCCAGGGAAGCCGGCATCGGATTTAGAGGATGTGCGGCGGTCGACGCGAGTGATTTAGCGTACGGCAAGACTTAGCTTTCTAGAACGAGCTCGAAAAATAGTTTGAAAAATAGTTTGTTTGAAAAATAGTTTAAAGAGAAACGGTTCTGTGGACGCGGCCCTGTGGAGGGCCGGGATCGAAGCGAGACCCAATCATGAAGGCCCTGGCCCTAGCCTTAGTTTTGTCTCTTCCCGTTCCGAAGTTGGCACCGCCCGCCCATCTCTCGTCTGCCCCCAGCCAACAACCGGCGAAGCCCAAGGGAGGGCGGTGGTATTTCGCCGCCAATGGACACGCGGTTTATTGCTATGGGCCGGTGATGACGATGCCGCAGGCGCCTGGACGGCTGTTGAAAGTTGCGACCTTCTGCCGTGGGGATCAGACGATGGTTCCGCTGAAAGACTAGGCGGAACGCGCCGTTCGGGTCGGTAAGATCGTTTCTAAGAGTCCGCTCCCTTTTTAGAGAGCGGGCTTTTTGTTTTTGGCAGCGGGCCTCAGACGCTGATTGCAGAAAAGCCAGATTTGGGGAACCTTGTCAGTCGCCGTCAGTGCCAGTGAATGGGGCGTCGGATGTGCGGTAGCGATTCTTCATTTTGCTTACTTTGTTCTTGACATCGTTCCTAACGTCGGCGGCCTTGTCGCGGATGGCGCCGCGCACTTCTTCGCCGGATAAGGGTGCGAAGAGGATTCCCAGGCCAACTCCTACGCCGATGCCACCGAGAAAGCACAGGGTCGGCGCGACCCACTGGCTTTCACCGCGCAGCGCTGAACCCGCATTGGAGAAGCGATCGGTTGCGTCTTCGTATTTCTCTCTGACCACATCATATTTATCCCCGACCGCGTCGCTAACATCGCCGGCGCGATCCTTAAGTTGATCGTTAAGAGTGGACCACAATTTTGGATCGCTCAGGACAAGGCCAAACTTCATCGCAAATCTGGCCCACTGCTTCGCGGTATTTCGTTTTCCGAATGTCATAGCCGATTCTCCTTCATTCGTCGTAGTAATTATTTATGAGTTCAGTTATACGAAGGCAAGTGCAGGACGGCTATACACGGCTTCTTGTAGAGGGAGCGAAAAATCAGCGTAAGTCAGGCTGAATATTGGGAGTGCGGCTGGCATAAGGAAATTGTGATTCTCAAATGCGAGCCGCACTCCCGTTGAAGTTATTTTTCTCAATCAGCTTGGTACGGATTGACAAGGATTATGGTTTAGGCCGCTCGCCTGGAGGTTTTCCGTCCGGATTTGGAGTCATCCTGCTCTGCCGCCTCATTAGCCTCAGAATTGATCTGCTTGGCAAGTTGGGTTAATTTCTGATCGGTTTCCTTTTCCTCATTGAGAGTCTCCTGCAACAGCGAGACATGCTCGGATTCGCCAAGAATCCTGGCGAACTCGGATGCCGTGCCGTAGGCAGCTATTTCATAGTGCTCGACGCGCTGCGCCGCACCGATGAGCGCCGCGTCCATCAGAGCGCCTTCGAAGTCTTCCTGCATGACTTCTCCACCCTCTTTGACGAGACCTTCCATGCCGGCACACTTCTTGCCTTTGGGGCTCTCGGCGAGCGATTCGAAAATTTGCTCGAGTCTTTGAACGTGACCCTTCGTCTGTTCGAGATGCTCTTCGAAACCATTCCGCAGTTCATCGGAAGTGGAGGCCTTCGCCATTTTGGGCAGGGCTTTCACCAGTTGAGTTTCGGCGTTGTATATATCTTTCAGTTCATCAATGTAAAGTTGCTTCAGTCCTTTGTTCGGCATGTTTCCTCCCTGGCTAAGATCTATGAATTTTTCGAAGTGGTGGTTGACCTGGGCCAAGTCTTAGTTGCCGGTGAAGCTGCGTGGGTTGGACTCAAAGCCGGGGACTGCGCTGCGGGCGAGGCGGACGCAAATTTTAAATTATCGTGCTCTGGCAGTCGTCGCCTTCAGATTGAGATGGAGCGCCTCTACAGCGAACACTGTATATGCCTGCCATTCCTAATCTCGCTATCCTTCATGATCACAGCTATCCTGCGGGCATGGCAAGGTAGCGAGCCTAAACTTAGTCTCGGCGGCCTTAATGAAAAAATTGCGAATAGAAGTGACTGAGCCGTGGTGTGCCAAGAACCGAGTGCTCTAAGAGAGAGATGATGCCGGGCCACATACTCATTGTGGACGATCATGAGATCGTCAGACGCGGAATTCGCTCCCTGCTTGCCTCTCGCCCCGAGTGGGCGATTTGCGGGGAAGCAGGGGATGGGTTGGAGGCAGTGGAAAAGGCGAAGACCCTTCAACCGGACGTCGTGCTTATGGATATTTCGATGCCTCGCATGGATGGACTGGAGGCAACCCGCGTTATTCGCAGAGAGCAGCCAAAATCCAAGGTGGTTATCATCAGCCAGAACGACCCTGCCTTAGCACGCCGCCAGGCGCGGGAAGTCGGAGCGTCTGGGTATGTTGCCAAGAGCGATTTATCACAAGAGTTGCTTCCGACGATTACCGGTCTGCTGGGGAGCGGAGATGGTGCGGACGTGGTTGATCGCGAACGCGTCACGCCGGCCTTGTCGGATCAGGATTGGCTGGCCGGAGGCGGCGAACTGAGCCGCTTGATCGGGGAGCACGACTGGTCGCAGACGCCCCTCGGAGCGATCGACAGTTGGCCGCAGAGCCTGAAGACGTCAGTGAGTATTTGCCTGGCGTCGAGATTTCCCATCGTGTTGTATTGGGGACCGGAACGGGTAGTTCTCTACAACGACGCGTACCGAGCCATTCTGGGCTCGAAACATCCGTGGGCTCTCGGTCAACGGTGCAGCGATTGTTGGGCTGAGATCTGGGACACGATCGGCCCGATGCTGGACAGCGTGGTGCAAACCGGTGAGGCGACATGGTCGAACGACTTACTGCTGGTGCTGCATCGATACGACTATGCGGAAGAATGTTACTTCTCTTTTTCGTTTAGTCCGGTTCGCGTCGAAGCGGGTGCGGTGGGCGGCATATTTACCGCGGTTATAGAAACTACGGATAACATTATTGGGGAACGACGACTTCGAACCTTGCGCGATCTGGCGGCGCGCGCTGCCGACGCCAAGAGCGAAGAAGACGCTTATCGAATCGCCGCGGAAACGCTGGCGGAAAACTCATACGACGTTCCATTTTCGGCATTGTGCGCCCAGGCGAATGGGCGATTTCAGATTCTGTCGAGTTCCGGCATTCCCGCGGTTCATCCGCTTCGATCTCTGCTTTGTGAAGCCGGTGCGCAGTTTTCAGAGAAAATGGACGAGGCCATACGATCGGAGCAAGTGGTCGAAGTAAATCTGAGAACAATTGGGTGCGAGCTTCCAGTGGGTGCATGGGATGTGCCGCCATCAGAGGCGCTGCTCATGCCGATTCCGGCGGCGAGGGAAGATGGGTCGCCCGGTGTGTTGCTTTGCGCGGTCAGTCCCAAGAAAAACTTGGACGAAAAATATCGAACCTTTTTTAGCCTGGTCACACGTCAGATCGTGACCAGCATCGCGGATGCACGCTCGCATTATGAGGAGCGAAAGCGCGCCGAGGCTCTGGCGGAAATTGATCGCGCCAAGACGGCATTCTTCAGCAACGTCAGCCACGAGTTTCGCACTCCGCTGACCCTGATGCTGGGGCCGGTGGAGGAATTGCTCTCGCGCAGCCACACCGACCTTTCACCCGCCGCAAAAAGTCAGCTCGAACTGGTGAATCGCAACGGTTCTCGCTTGCTGCGACTAGTCAACACTCTGCTGGATTTTTCGCGTATTGAAGCCGGCCGGATGCAAGCTATTTTTCAGCCCACAGATCTCCCCGCCTTTACGGTTGAGCTGGCCAGCGTCTTCCGCTCGGCCACGGAGAAGGCGGGCCTGCGGCTGGAACTCGACTGTGCCGAACTCGACGAACCGGTATTTATAGACCGCGGCATGTGGGAGAAGATCGTTCTTAACCTGATCTCCAATGCTTTTAAGTTTACGTTCGAAGGCAAAATCGTTGTCTCACTTGCCATAGAAGGGAGTGACGTTGAATTGCGCGTGCGGGATACGGGGGTCGGAATCCCGACGCGGGAATTACCACGTCTATTTGAGCGCTTCCATCGCATCGAAAACACGCGGAGTAGAACCCACGAAGGAAGCGGCATCGGTTTGGCGCTGGTGCAGGAATTGGTCAAGCTTCATGGCGGATCCGTCCGCGTGGAGAGCGTTGAGGGAGAGGGCAGCACTTTTATTGTGAGCGTCCCGCTCGGCAGCGCACACTTGCCGTCGGACAGGGTTGGAGGCACACGGACCTTGACGTCGACCGCTGTCGGGGCTGCGCCGTTTGTCGAGGAAGCTCTGCGCTGGCTTCCGGACGCCGAAGAAAGCGATGCCGCCGACGAGATCCTTTCTGCCGACGAATTGATTCCCATCCCGTGTCCCCCACTTGCGAACACCAAGGTTGCATTCGAAAAGCGTCCGCTCATTCTGGTTGCCGATGACAACGCCGATATGCGCCAGTACCTGGCGAGGTTGCTGGCGGAGCGGTACGACGTAGAGGCGGTTGCGGACGGGGAAGCAGCTTTAGCTTCGGCACGGAAGCGGACCCCGAACCTGGTTCTCACCGATGTGATGATGCCCAATCTGGACGGCTTCGGTCTGCTGCACGAATTGCGATCCGATCCGCAAACGCGCACCATTCCGATCATTGTGCTTTCCGCGCGGGCGGGCGAAGAATCGCGCGTGGAAGGCATGGAACATGGGGCCGATGATTATCTGATTAAGCCATTTAGTGCCCGCGAGTTGTTGGCGCGGGTGCAGACGCATTTAGAAATGGCGAGTGTCCGCAAGCAGGCGGAAGAGGATTTGCGCCGCCGCAGCCAGCAGTTTGCGGCCCTGCTCAACCAGGCTCCGCTGGGCGTTTACCTGGTGGATGGCGACTTCCGGATACGGGAGGTAAACCCAACGGCTCTTGCGGTATTTGAAAACGTGCCGAACGTGATCGGCAGGGATTTTGACGAGGTCATCCATATCCTATGGCCGAAGGGATATGCGGATGAAATCGTCAAGCGATTCCGTCATACGCTCGAAACCGGCGAGCCTTACTTTGTTCCCGAGTGGACTCAAAAGCGACTCGATCGCGGAGCCATTGAATACTATGAGTGGCGTATTGATCGGATTCCTCTGCCGGAAGGTGCATTCGGTGTCGTCTGCTACTTTCGCGACATTTCAAGCCAGGTCGTGGCCCGCGAAACAATCGCGGCGTCCGAGCAAAGGCTGAGGCTGGCTACTGAAGCGGCAGAGCTTGGCATTTGGCATTGGTACGCTGAGCGAGACCGGGTCGCGTGGGAGAACGAACGACTATATGAAGTGTTCGGGCGATCTCCCGAGGATGGCCCAATTTCCGCTGCCGAGTTCCGTGCGAAGTTCTGTCACCCTGACGATTTGCAGGCTTTCGAACAGGCCTTTTCTCACGCGCTCGAAACCGGCAATCGTTTCTTTTTTCAAGGCCGGGTTTACCGCACGGATCGCACTTGCATTTGGGTAGAGTTCACGGGGCAAGTTGATCGTGGTGGCGATGGCTTGCCCTTACGCATGCTCGGTACCGTTCAGGACATCACGAGGCGCAAGCAAGCTGAGGAAATGTTGCGGCAGCATCGGGAGCGTTTCGACATGGTGGCCGAAGCGGCGCAAGTTGGATTTTGGTTCTGCGATTTGCCCTTCGACAAGTTGATCTGGGACAACCGGGTGAAGGAGCATTTTTGGCTGCCGCCAGACGCGGAGGTGACGATCGATACATTTTACCAGCGTTTGCATCCCGAAGATCGCGAGCGCACTCGTCAAGCCATCGCCGAAAGCAACGCCCGCGACACTCCTTACGATATTGAATATCGTACGGTTTCGCCCGATGGCCGCCACAAATGGGTTCGGGCAATGGGCCGGACATTTTATGATGCAGCCAGACAGCCGAGGCGTTTCGACGGTATCACCTTAGACATAACGGAACGGGTGCTGGCGGAGGAGAACTATCGCACGCTGGCACAAACGCTGGATGCAGAAGTGCGGGTACGAACGAGAGAGGTTGTGCAGCAGGCTGAGGAGCTACGAGACTTGTCGAGTCGTTTGTTGCAGGCGCAGGACGAGGAGCGTCGGCATATCGCGCGCGAACTGCACGACAGCGCAGGGCAGATTCTGACCGCGCTGAGCATGAGTCTCGCGCAAGCGGCGCGACACGCACCGCAAGGGTCCGCCGAATTTATGGAACATGTGCGGGAGAGTGAGCAGTTGGTTCAACAGCTGAGTCAGGAGATACGGACGATGTCTTATCTGCTGCATCCACCACTGTTGGACGAAACGGGACTGGCGGAGGCGCTACGCTGGTACATACAAGGTCTCGCCGAACGCAGTGGCTTAGAGATCGTGCTTGAGGTGCCAGCGGACTTCGAAAGACTTTCTCGCGAAATGGAATTGGTGATGTTTCGTCTGGTGCAAGAATGCCTGACCAATATTCATCGCCATAGCGGGAGCAAGAGCGCCGTGATTCGTATAGCACGCGATCAGGACAGCGTTTCTCTCGAAGTCGAGGATGAGGGTAAGGGTATATCGGCAGAAAAGATGGTAGATATTCAGTCGCAGGGCTCAGGCGTTGGGATTAGAGGAATGCGTGAGCGAGTGCGCCACTTTGGCGGCCAAATGGATATTGAGTCAAATCGAGGCGGAACAAAGATTTCATTCAAGTTCCCGCTGCTGAAGAATACGACCACGAAGCAAGAGCAGATCGTGGGGCAAGAAAGCGTCGTCTAGCGAGTTCAGGTCACGCATTCAACCCTCGTTCATGCCCGCGCCGCGATACTACACGACACCGAGGGAACGTGATGCTGCCATGCGCTGCAATTTTCCTCGCAGGTAGGTCATCATCAGGGATAAAAGTCGTTTTCCCGGAAGGTACAAACCGACGCAACTGGCATCGAGCATTTCAGCGCAGAGCTTTGCGAGCACAGCGTACTCAAGTTCGAGATCGGCACCACCTTTGACATAATCCGCGGCCGTCCATGCTGTGCGTCCTGAACTTTTTTGCGTTGCAGCGTTGATTTCTTGCTGACTCTCGTGACTCCCTGCAGTGGGTCTTTTTACGAGATCGGCCATCTTGCGCAGGGTAGTATAAGATTCCCCTGGTCGACAGAATGCCGAAGCCCGCAAACTCAATGGTCATCGAAGGGGCTTGGCATGTGGACTCCTATGTCCGAGCCGGAGAGACTCTCGCACTGACCGGCATTCTTCTTATGACCTCGGGCCGTTGGTCCACTCTGTACTTTGTTCCGCAGCCGGGTACTGATCAACGCTGGGGAAGCGCAGAGGCGGGCCGCTACACATTTGAGAATGGTCGCCTTACGTTCCATCACGAACTCACATTCCAAGGTGGTGCCGGAAAAATCCCCGTTATTGACGCGGCTTCGACGACCGTAGAATCGTGCGCGGTGGAGCTGTCCTCCACAACGTTGAAGATCTACTTTCCGAGCGGTAACGTGATTCACTGCAGCCGATATTCTGAATGATGTCCGGGCCCCCAGTGACAGCTTGCGACAAAAGGTCTGCGGGCGAAAGCCTACCCCATCTACGACGAGAGATCAGCCTGCTTGGACTTGTGGCTACGGCTATCGCCGCCATGGTCGGAGTGGGAGTAAACATCCTGCCATTCATGGTGCAACGTTCGCAGCCGGGGATTGGTCAGTGGGTTCCACTGGCTTATGTGGTTGCGGCGGTGCCTGCGGTGCTGGCCGCGCTTTGTTACGCAACACTCGTTTCGGCAATGCCACGTGCGGGCGGAAGCTACGTTACCGTGAGTCGCGCATTGAGCCCTTTTGCCGGTTTCATCGCCAGCTTCTCACAATGGTTCGGACTCTGCATGGCGATGGGCGTCGTCGCCTACTTTCTGGTTCCTGTGCTGCGAGACGCGTTGGCCGTGGCGGGATTTGCCCGCGCCGCATCGAGCCTCGACCTGGTGCTGCCAAGGTTGGGAATTTCGCTGCTCTCGATATTGCTGGCATGGCTGGTTAACCTGCTCGGAATTCGTCTTTATGAGAGAAGCGTGGTTCTGATGACGGCCGCGACAATCCTCGCGCCCCTGATCATGACTGCTGCCGGCATTATGAACTCGTCGCCAGCCGCTCTTCTAAAGCTGCAATCGGCGGGCACTCTACCTCGGTCGTTTGCTGCCCTGCCGTCACTCACGCCCACGGTTTTTCTCGGAACCGCGGTCATACTATTCTCTTCGTTCATCGGTTTTGATGCCGTGGCCCAGGCTGCAGGAGAAGCGCGGCGGGTGGCTGATCTGGCTCGCGCCATCATGATTTCGATTGGAGGCGTGACCGCCTATTACATCGCCTTTACGTGGAGCCTATATCACGCAATTCCGGCAGAGTACGTCTACCGCGCGTCACTGGTGCATGACATCTCCGCTCCCGGTTTAATGGCGCCCTTGTTACCAAGATGGCTCAGCCTGACGATTTTGGTGTCGGTGGCAGTTGCGATTCTGAAAGTGTTGCCCGCGGTCATGATGGCAAATTCCCGCACCTTGTATGCGTTCAGCGCCGACGGTATTCTGCCGAAGGCATTCTCACGCATCAACACAGGGTTTCAAACACCGCATCACTCTTTGACGGTGACCGCGATCGCGGCCTGTCTGTGTGTCGTGGGGTGTAATCTCGCCCGAGATTTTTTTCTGGGCGTCGATCTGCTGGTGGTTTCGATGCTCGTAAATTTTCTTCTGATGGCAGGTGCGCTATTGATGTTTCCGCGGGTTAATCCGGAACTGCACAAGCAGATAATATTCCTGAAGTCGCGTCGCACCCAGATTTCAATCGCGATTGCTGCACTGCTGCTGCTCGGGGCACTCCTGATTGTGCAAATTGAGGGTGACATCGCGTCAGCGGCTCCGTGGTATTTGAAGTCCACAACCAGCTGGGTGGTGGTCATGTCGGCGGCGTGCATTCTGTTCTGGCGATTTTGGGCACGATTGATCGCCAAAAACCTCGACCCGCAAGCGCGAATTTTTGGCAACCTGCCCCCGGAGTGATATGCCGATCGCGGATGTAGCTATTATCGGTGGCGGAGTGATCGGTTGCTCGGTTGCCTTCCATCTCGCGCAATCAGGCATGACGCGCGGCGTTGTGTTCGAAGGCAAGCACATTGCCAGTGGAGCGACGGGTATTTGTCCGGGTGGGATTCGCCAGCAATTCGAACGGGAAGCGGAGTGCAAGCTGGCGCGACGCTCGATGCGTTTTTTCGAGCGAGCGAACGAAATATTAGAACCTGAGTATCCGTTTTTTCTTGAGAGGTCGGGTTATTTGTTCCTGGCGGAAAGCGACGCACTATTTTCCCGGTTCCAGCGCAACGTGGCATTACAAAATCGACTAGGCATCTCGTCTCGGGTGGTGACACCTTCTGAGATTGCTGAGATTGTGCCTGCTCTCGTCTGCGATGGCGTAGTCGGAGGAACTTTTTGCGGAGAGGACGGATTTCTCGAGGATTGCGACGGCTTCACTCACAACCTGCTGCGGCGCGCGCGCGCCAAAGGTTTCAAACTCGCTTTAAGTGAAGTCGTAAATCTCGCACGTGATGGTGGCGCCTGGAGAGTTGATACCTCGATCGAGTCCTGGGTCGTTGAGCGCGTGGTAATAGCGGCGGGCACCGAGAGTCCGTCACTTGCTTCTTGCGCTGGAGTGCGCTTGCCGATCACCATGGAACGCCGACGGTTGGCATATACCGAGCCTTGCGATGAATCGCTGATGCACCCTCTCGTGGTTGCGCTCGAACGCAGCTTCGCCGGAAAACAGCTGCGGAATGGCGTCTTCTATATTGGCTGGCTCGGCGAAACTCCAGAAAGTGACGACCTCATCTTTACCGAACGGGCGCTGACTGCCGGCGCTACATTGCTACCACTAATGGAAGGGATACAGGTTCGCCGGGTCATCACAGGATATTACGACTCGACGCCCGATCGCCGGCCGATTCTCGGCGCGGTTGACGGGCTCGATGGCTTTTACCTGGCAACAGGTTTCAGCGGACATGGATTTATGCTCGCACCAGCGGTCGGCGAGATCATGGCGCAACTGGTCGCGGGCTCGAAGATCGATCCGCTACTGCAGGATTTTTCACTGCAGCGTTTCGCCGCAAGTCCAGTGGTTGAAGGTTTGCAGATCTGAAGCGGGGTGGAACAGAAAGGCAAACGATGCGTCGAACGACCTTTTGCCTGTATTCACAAGAGTCGCACCGCTTCTTTTTTGAAGCAGATTCTGAGGCTAGCCCCCGTGCCACGCAGGAGCCATTCCCCCGGCGCGGATCGGAACGTAGGGTGCGTGTGAGCAGACTTCGGGAGGGCTGTTCGACGGGCGTCCCGTGACTCAGTCGAGTCTGGGGCGCTTTCGTTTTGTGCTCGCTATCCGCCGTGCAACGCTATGCTGTGATGTGATGTGAGCTGAGGTGAGGTGAGGTGAGGTGAGGTGATCTTCGTCACCACATAGTTTTCCCAGATCGTGCGAAAATACAAGTCCACCAATGCCGACGATCCTCTTTATAGACGATGGCACCTGCGGGTCGCACACGGTTGCTCACAAACTTCGAGCTTGTGGATACGAGGTGCAAGTAGCTCCTGACGCGGAGGAAGCGTTGACCTTGTTTCGCCTATACACAATCGATGCAGTGGTCACGGACTGTCACCCTGAAACACCCGGTTGCGAAATAATAGTGCCTGCACTGCGGCAAATGACTCCAGATGTTCCGATCATCATGATGTCGGCCTTCTGCCGCGTGCCGTGCAGACGCCTACGATACGCGGATGCCTGCATTCAAAAAGGAAATGTCACGACTCTGCTGACCGCGTTGCGAGTGCTGCTCTGCTCTCGCGCCTATGGACTGTGCCAGTCTGTCTGCGCTTAACCCAGGGGCATCCTCCGAGAAAAGGCTGCCACGATAATAATTTACGAGGTGCACACGTTGCGAAATAAGGGTAACCCGAATTGGGGCAAAGGTTGCGGAGACATCCCCAGCACCCCGACTTCGTTTGAGGAGATGGTGGGGCAGTTGAATCTAAAAGAGCACCAATATCGGAGTTCGATTCCCTTGAAGGAGTGGGCGAAAAAGCATAAAGACAGCAAGTACATTCCCCAAGATTTGCTGGATGCGTGGGGAATCGAAGCGAAGCTCTAAGCCCGTCCTATTTACGCTCGCCCACTTGTTTGGCGATCTCCGCAGCCGCTTGACGAATATCCTCGTGCTGGGCCTTTTGCTGGAGTTGGGCCGCTTTCTTCATTAGCCGGGAGCGGTCTTCAGAAGATTTGGCGCGTTCGCGTTCTTGGCGGGACTTCTCACGTGCGGTCAATTTGCTTTTTGCCATGAGCAAAGCTTCCCACATATGGAGGCGCTTGGCTATCGGGTACCGCCACACGCGGTGAGTAGTTTGCGATACCATTGCCTTCACCAACGTCTTTTTCAGAGGGACGGCCCATGCACACGCACCTTCGCTGGACATATATTTCTGCAATCCTGCTCACGCTTTCGATTGTCATCTTTGTGCTCCCCGCTTCCGAGGCTCGAGGCACCAGTTCCGTCGCGAGCGTTCAGAGCCCGCCTGTCCAGATTCACGCGCTCAAGGTGACCCTCCTATCGACGATGCTGGTGGGCAGTACGGCGGGGCTGGGCGAGTGGGGATTTTCGGCACTGATCGAAGCCGATGGTCATCGCGTGCTGCTGGATACTGGAGCTCATCCCGATACGGTTCTACAAAACGCAAGCGACTTGAAGATCGATTTGTCCGATGTTAGAGAAGTGATCCTTACGCACAACCACTGGGATCACGTCAGTGGGTTGATGACCCTCCGCAAGGAGATGATGAAAAAGAATCCCTCGGCACTCTCCGTGGTGCATGTCGCACGCGGCATTTTCTACAGCAGACCTGCACCCGAAGGTGAGGATAACCGCATGATAGCGGTAAAGAAGGAATACGAAGCAACTGGCGGAAAGTTCATCGAACACGAGGAGTCGGCGGAAATCTTTCCCGGCGCGTGGCTGACAGGGCCAGTGCCACGCAAATATCCGGAACGCAACTGGAGCGTCAGCGGGAAAGTGCAGACCCCGGCAGGCTTGGTCGAGGACACGATCCCCGAAGATCAATCACTGGTGCTCAATACTCCGGAAGGATTGGTCGTGGTCACGGGCTGTGGACACGCGGGAATTATCAACATACTCACATTTGCCCGCGAGGAATTTCCCAACGAGCCAGTAGAGGCAGTCATCGGCGGACTGCACCTTTTCCCGGCGACGGATGAGCAAGTGGACTGGACTGCGGACAAAATGAAAGACTTCAAAGTGGCGAATCTGATGGGCGCACACTGCACTGGCATCGAAGCCGTGTATCGCATTCGCGAGAGACTCGGCTTGCCGCGAGCATCGGCGGTTGTGGGCAGCGTGGGATCAAGCTTCGTCCTTGGCGAGGGCATACATCCCGGCCCGCTCGCCAAATAACAGCACTCCGCCTGCGATCTGCCATAACCTCCCAACGTGCGGACGCTACAAACTTTCGCGGGAGAAAGCTCCTGCCCGCAACCTCGTTGTGTCGCGTGCAGGAAAAGTGTACGATGCGCGAGGAGAATTTTGTGGGTTGCCTCCTGCTAATTGTCTTTCTCGCCTTTCCTCGAATCGCACTCGCATTGTTGTTCCTGTTCTCGAATTATTTGCAACGAGCGTACCACGGTCTGATATTACCCTTGCTCGGATTCTTGTTCTTGCCACTGACCACGCTGGCATATGCGTGGATGGCGAATACACGACAACCTATAGCTGGCATTAATTTACTGATTCTGATCGTCGCCGTTGTGGTTGACCTCGGCGGACTTAGTGGCGGCGAATATCATAGGCGCAGACGGTAGCAGGATTAGCCGGATTCAGAATGGAATCCGTGCGTCTCTCCGATTACAGCAAGCGCGGCCTGGACCCGCTGACGGAGGTTGGGACGCAGTCTGAGCGAGCCGCCATCGTTCAGCTTCCGATGACAAGCCCAGCGCACGGGATAGCGCATTCCCTTTGCCTCAATCTCAGCTCTAAGTTTCAATCCTTTCCAATCGGCGACGTTTGGAAGCACAAACTGCGCCTGCCGAATCTTGCCTGGTAACGGGTAACCGGCGTCCAGACACCCGCTCTTGAACACCTTTTCGTCCTGACTCTCCACCGTCACCCTCAATACCCCCGGCACACCCGCGATGCCATCATTTGCGAAGCCGACAATCACCTTGATAACCGTCGCCTTTCAGAAATCCTGGCCGATGAGCGGGTGCTTATACTAACCTGCCTCAAGAATTTCCGAATCCGGGTGTTCTTTCTGATAATCGAACTCCTTGAAGTATGCGGCCTCACATCAATCCATCGATCTATAGGCAAGACCCGAGCGGCTGCCCCGAGCAAGGTGACCGAGCATGACAGAGAAAGCGGGTCCCAAGGCGATTCCGTATGTGCCGGAAGAAGATGTTCTGAAATCTGTCTCCAGGCGCAACTTCATTAAAGGCGTCATCAGCAGCGGCGTGGCCGTTTCGTCCGCCGGCTATCTTTTTCGCGCGTCGTCTTTATTGCATGGCCAGCAACCGGCTGCCGGCGTAGGCGAGCGCCTCATCACTCTCAACGTTAACGGTCAGCAACGGCGCGTCGATGTCATGAAACAGGAGACGCTGGCATGGACGCTGCGTTACAAGCTGGGGCTGACCGGCACCAAACTGGGCTGCGACCGCGCCGAATGTGGATCGTGCACTGTTCTTATCGACGACATTCCGCACTATTCGTGTTCGGTGCTCACCCATACCGTGCGGGGTCGGAAGGTTCTGACGATCGAAGGTCTGGCAGCGGACGATGGAACCTTGCATCCAGTGCAGCAGGGTGTCATCGACGAGCAGGGATTTCAGTGCGCCTTCTGCATGCCCGGCTTCATTATGGCCGCGGTCGGATTTTTGAAAACGAATCCCAATCCCACGCGCTTGCAGCTGGCGCATGGTGTCTCAGGAAATCTTTGCCGCTGCCAGGATTACGACAAGATTCTGACAGCGTTGATGCGCGGGGCGGAGAATATGCGGAGGTCGTCGCTTGGCTAACGGCAATCAACTCGTCGGCAAGAAGAACTCTGTAGACCCGAACAAGCCCGCTGAGCGCGTCTACGGCCCCGGATACAAGCTGATTGGCAAAAACTACGAGACTCCCGACCTCTATGCCAAAGTCACGGGCAACGCAAAGTACGCTGAAGATTTTCGCGCGGAAGGCATGTTGTTCTGCAAACTGCTGCTCAGTCCGATGCCGCATGCGCGTGTAAAGCGCATCGACGCGAAAGCGGCGCTCGCCATGCCCGGCGTCAAAGCCATTCTCACAGCCAACGATCTTCCGGCGCCCGCCGATACGCTTACTGACAACGGCACGGTAATCAAGGCCAGCAAATGGGGCGAGCGCGGTCTCACCATGGAGCCGGTTTATCAAGGCGAACCGGTGCTTGCCGTGGCCGCAGTTGACGAACTGACCGCCGCGGAAGCCATCGAGAAAATTCAAATTGATTTTGAACCGCTCCCCTTCGCGATCGATCCGCTCGAAACTTTGCGGCCGGGTGGTCCCAACCCGCGAACCGATGGCAACGTCTGGACCCGGCCCGCTTCGCCACAAGGTCCGGGCACGCCTGCCGTCACGGAACTCAAATGGACCAATGCTGACTTCGAGGAAGAAAAGCACGGCCGCCTTCCCATGGGCAAGAGCCCCGACCAATGGACCTATGGCGACCTCGATTCAGGCTTCAAGAATGCGGCGCTAGTTCTCGACGAGACCTTCGTCACTCCTGACACCAGTCATCAGACGCTCGAAACCCGCAGCGCAATGGCCTACTGGCAAAACGGCAAAGTTTACATTTACACCGGCACGCAAAGCACCGCGCAAACACTGCCTGCGATCGCGCGCTGGTTGAACATCAGTCCCGACAATATTGTTTTCATCAGCGAATACACCGGCGGCGGATTCGGCAGCAAGATCACCGGTGGTGTGACCATGATCATTCCCGCGCTGCTGGCGAAAAAAACGAACGCTCCGGTGATGATGCGCATCAGCCGCGAAGAGGAGACCTTCATCGGACGCGCCCGTCCCAGCTTTCAAGGCCGCATGAAAGTCGGCTTCTCAAAAGAAGGACGAATCACAGCCCTCGACATGTTCGTCATTTGCGACAACGGGCCCTACGACGCAGTCGGCGATGCTCCTTCCTCGGGACGCATCGTCTCGCTGCTTTACCAGCCGCAGGCCATGCGCTGGCGCGGGTTGACAGTGCTAACCAATACGCCGCCGCGCAGCGCGCAGAGTTCTCCGGGCGGGCTGCAGGGAATCGTGATCATCGAGCCCATCATCGCAAAAGCCGCGCGCAAACTTGGAATCGACCAGGTAGCGATACGCCGCATCAACTGCCCTGAGGGCAAGGCGCAACTGGGACCGGTAGTGCAGGGGAAACGTCAATATGCCACCAGCGCATTCCTGAAAGAAGCACTCGACCAGGGCGCCGAGCAGTTCAAATGGAACGAGCGGGTCGCGCGTACTCCGAAGAGGATAGGGACGAAAGTGCGCGGCGTGGGTGTTTCGCTGAGCTGTTATGTGGGCGGGACAATTGGATTCGACGGGCTTCTCGTCATCAAGCCCGATGGCAGGATTACTTTCCAGTCTGGAATCGGCAACCTCGGAACCGAGTCGGTGATGGATGTGCATCGCGCGGGAGCGGAAGTCCTCGGCGTGCCGTGGGAAAAGTGCAATGTGGTCTGGGGCAACACGTCGAGAGATCTGCCGTTTACCTGCGTCTCCGGCGGAAGTCAGACGACGCACGCCATGACGCGGGCGGCGTATGCCACGGCAATGGCCGCTAAGCAGCGGCTTCAGGAAATTGCCGCGAAGAAACTCGGCGGCAAGCCGGAGCAGTACGTGGTAGCGAACGAACGCGTTTTCCGCAAAGGCGGTGGCGCCGGCTTGACTTTGGCGCAGGCCGCGAAACACGCGATTGAATTAGGCGGCATCTACGATGGCCACCAGGCGCCAGCCGATGTCCACAAATTGACGAAGGCCTCGGTCGCGTCATTGGCTGGACAAGGATTAGTCGTGGCCGCCAAAGACAACTACCCGCGCGACGGTTCAACGTATTCCTATGTCGCGAGTTTCGCCGAGGTTGAGGTCGATGTCGAAACCGGCAAGTACCACATTGTCGACTTCCTCGCGTCGGGCGATGTAGGCACCGTGATTCATCCGCGAGCGCTCGGCGGTCAGATGCTCGGACGTTCGACGCTCGGCATCGGCCATGCGATTGGTCAGAAATGGGTATTCGATCCGCACTACGGCCAGATGCTCTCCAAGCGCTTCTACCAAAGCAAACCGCCGACGATTCTCGATGTACCGGTCGACATGCAGTGGACTGCGCTGGATATTCCGGACCCGGAGACGCCGGTCGGTGCTCGCGGTGTCGGCGAACCTCCGGTGGGGGGCGGATGCGCTTCGATCTTGAACGCTCTGTCAGATGCATTGGGGGACGAGATTTTTCAGCGCGCCCCGGTGAACGCCGACACGATTCTGACTTCGCTCGAAGCCGGGCGGCCGATGCAGCATCCGCTCATGGCGCATATTTGAAGGAGATTTATGGCTGTCGTACGAGACGTAATGGCCTCTTTTGAATTGTTGCAGCCGACCTCCGTCGCCGATGCGCAGAACCTTCTCGAACAGCATGGACCGGACGTTCTGGGTGCTCGCCGGAGGACTCGACAGCTTCGACTGGCTGAAGGATCGAATTAAAAAGCCGAAAGTTGTGGTCGACTTGAGCGGAATCGGCGAACTGCGCGGAGTTCGCGTTCTTGGCGGTAACGGCAGCGATGGGATCGAGATCGGTGCCATGACCACGCTCACCGAGGTCGTGAATCATCCCATCATTAAGCAGAAGTATGATCTGCTGGCGCAGGCCGCGGAATTAGTGGCATCCCCGCAAATCCGCAACCAGGGAACGATCGGCGGCAATGTTTCGCAGGACACCCGCTGCTGGTATTACCGCAGCGGTTGGCCCTGTTATCGCGCCGGCGGAAATATCTGTTATGCCGATACGCCGGAGGGACGCAACCGTGAGCACGCGATTCTGCACGCCGACCGCTGCGTGGCGGTAAATCCTTCAGATTCCGCGCCAGCCCTGATTGCTCTCGACGCGAAGTTTGTTATCCGCACCCGCAAAGGCGAGCGCATCGTCGACGCGGAAGATTACTTTATTGGTCCTGAGATCGACATCACGAGGCTGCACATCCTGCAACCCGGCGACTTGCTGACCGCGATTCGTATTCCCTCCACGTGGGCCGGTGCGCAATTTTATTTTGAGAAAATTCGCGACCGCAACGTTTGGGATTTTCCGTTGATGAACGTTGCCTCGGCCATGGTGACCTCAGGCGCGAATTCAGCGCAGACAATCGATCGCGTTCGAATTTCGGTGAACGCGGCCGCCGCGCGTCCCTTGCGTTTGAAGGCAGTTGAAGATGCGGTCCGAGGCAAGCCGCGCAATGCCGCCACCGGTGAAATGGCGGGCAAACTCGCCGTGCAGGGAGCGGTCCCGCTACAGTTCAACGCCTACAAGATCCCGCTGATGAGAAATCTGGTGAAGCGCGCCATCGTCGCAACTGGAGCCGGCACAGGAGCAGGGACAGAGGAGGCAACGTGGGCTTCTTAGAATGGGCGACGAGTCCGTGGGGACAACTGGTCCCGATTCATATTGCCTGGTTCCTGATTTGGGTCGCGGTAATCGCAGGGTTCGTTTTCTTTATTGTTCACGCCGCCTACCTGCGATACTTCGCCAAGCCAAAAGAATTTGCCGGCACTATTTCGCCGTCTGAAGCGGCGCGCATTCCCCAGCACGTGCCCAGACACTCGCTGACAGCGCGTATGTTTCACTGGATCATGGCCGCTGCCATGTTCACGTTGCTGTTTACTGCCTTTCTGCCGAAAGTTGGCCTCCAGTTCAATTGGGTAACCTACCATTGGATCGCGGGCGCGGTTTTGACGGTTTCGATCATTTTCCACATCATCCACGCTTCGTTCTTTCTAGACTTCTGGTCGATCTGGCCGGATCGCATCGATCTGCGAGATGCATGGCGAAGAATGATGCGGGCTGCCGGAAAATCCGAGCCACCACCGGACAAATTCGCCAAATATCCTTTGGAGAACAAGCTCTACCACGGCGCCATCATCGCCGCCGGCCTGTCCGCGATCGTCACCGGCGTGTTCATGATGTCTCGCGTCCGCACCGTCTTTTTTCCCCGCAATCCATATCTCTTCAGCGACATGACTTGGGGCATGATCTATGTGCTGCACGGCTTGGCGGGTGTCGGCCTGATCGCGTTGATCATGGTCCACGTCTACTTCGGACTGCGGCCGGAGAAGCGCCCCATCACGAAGTCGATGATCTTCGGCTGGATGAGCCGCGACTTTTATTTGAATGAGCATGATCCCAAGCGATGGGTGGTGGAAACGACTCCGCCTTCGTCGCCATCGTCTTCGCTACCGACGTCCAACCCATTAAGAGGGCGAGGGCTAAGCGATGCTGGCTGAAATTGGCAAACGGTGTGCGGCCGTAGAAGAATGCTACGAGTTTATGCTGGCCTATGCAGCGCAGGGTCTCCGCACTGACGAAGGCAGCCAATCGGGTGGGCAGGTTCGTGGGTTCCTGCAACGCGCAGTCAAAGCTTTGACCGGACTGGCGGAACTTTGTGCGGTGGCAGTTCGAGAGGAAGGTCTTGAGCCAGCCGCGAAATACGCGGCGTTTTTTGCGGTTCTCGATCGCGACTCCCGCGACTCTCTTGCGGCTATCGATCTGGTCCTGGCCCAACCGGTCATCAGCTCACAGTTGATTGATAATCTGAACGCTTCCATGCATCTCCGCGCACTGCTCACCGACTTGTTTCTGCTGGACGAAATCTTGAGGCAGCAGGTCAAACCCGCAGAGCAGGTTGTCGCGAACAGAGGCGACTGAGTCAATCGGCCACGCGCAGATTGTGTGCTCGCTTTTAGCGGCAAGGACGGATCACACATTGTGGACGGAAATCAAGATTGTCCGCTGAAAATGAAGCGCCTCGGACAGATCAACCTTACAATGAGTTTGCATCCTGCGGCAGATCAAGCTTGCAGTGCTATGGCTGGATCATTGACGTTCTCGCGCCTCTGGTTGGCGTCGCAACTCCGGAACCAAGGCACTCGTGGTGAACCACGTGACCTCCAGCATCACGACCGAGGATTCCGAATCGAACCAGCGCCGCTTAGAGATCATCGAGGCGGAGTCCAAATAAGGCTCGTCATGGTTGGCGCGAGAGAGTTCCCTTGCTTCGTGATGTGTCCCAGCCGTCGCCGATTCCCGCTCGAATCCGGGCCTTGGTTGGTTGGCGCCACCAGAGCTTACTCGGGCGTGGGAGCCGACATTGTTATGGAATCAATAGCACGCATTGAACCCGCGCCAGGGTCGGCCAATTCTCAATTTGCGCCACCGCCCATCAGAAAGCCGCTCGGCAACCAAAACCACCTCCGCCACATCGGAAATAAGCCCGACTTATGGTTGATGAATGGGCAGAAGCGTTAAATCCGGCGCGAGCATGATTGCTCCGGATTCGGCTGAAATCCTAAGCCACATTCTGGGCTGACAATTCTGCCCGACAATTCGACGTGATAACGAGGTGATAAGAATGACTTCTGTCCGTGCTCTGCGTTTGCTAGGTTCGATCTTACTGGTACTTGTGGTACTGGCCATCCCTGGCCGTTCCTTCGCCCAGGGTGTCGCCGTATCGATCACGATTGCGCCACCGGTTTTACCGGTCTACACCCAACCGGTCTGCCCCGGCGAAGGCTATCTCTGGACGCCCGGCTATTGGGCTTGGGACGCCGATTATGACGACTACTACTGGGTTCCGGGGACCTGGGTTGAGTCCCCCGAAGTGGGCTATCTGTGGACTCCCGGCTACTGGGGCTGGAACGACGGCGGCTTCGTCTGGAACGCCGGCTACTGGGGGCCGAATGTTGGATTCTACGGCGGTGTCGACTACGGATTCGGCTACATCGGCACCGGCTTCGCCGGCGGATACTGGCAAGGCAACAACTTCTACTACAACACCTCGGTCATGAACGTGAACCGCACGATCATCCACAACATCTACACGAAGACCGTCGTCAATCACATGACCACCAACCGTGTCAGCTATAACGGCGGCACCGGCGGACTAAGCGCCCGGCCGACTGCCGAACAAGAGAAGTTCGCAAGCGAACGCCACGTCCCGATGACCTCCGCGCAAACCGAGCATCAACGAGCCGCCTCTAGCGACCGTAGCCTGCGAGCTTCCGTCAATCACGGCAGGCCCCCCATAGCCGCAACCGCAAAACCGGCGGATTTCAAGACCGGCGTAGTCGCGGCTCGAGCCGGTGGTCCCAGCTATACAAAGACGGCAGCGAATCGCGCCAATGCGAAAAATGGAACCGCGGCTCGGCCCGGCGCTAAGCCGTCGAAAGAGGCTGCCCCAGAGCACGCGCGCGCAGCGCATCCGGAAAGCAAGCCTGCTGCTGCGACCCATGAAAGTATGGCGAAAAAGGAGCCCAAGTCCGAGCCCAAAGCGGCAAAGTCCGAGCACGCCACTGCGCGATCGCCGGAACCCAAGACCACACACGAAAATGTAGCCCGGACGGAACCGAAGTCCGAATCGAAGTCCGAACCGAAGTCCGAAGCAAAGTCCGAAACGAGGACCGAACCGAAATCGGAACCGAAAGCTTCCAGGCCGGCAAAGTCCGAGCACGCCAGTGCGCGACCAGCGGAGAGCAGGCCGGCCGCGGCGGCTCATGCTGCGGCACCCCATGCTGCGGCGCCTCGCGAAAGTATGGCGAAATCGGAACCCAAGGCGTCTAAGCCGAGCGGCACCGAACGTGCGAAAGCGGAGAAACCCGAGAGCAGGCCTGCTCCCGCACATGCTGCCAGTGCGCCGAAAGCCGAACATCAAAGCGCGCCGAAAGCAGAGAGCAAGCCAGCGCCTGCGAAAGAAGAGAAAAAGCCCCCGCGATAGCTGTTTTATATGGAATGGCGTCCCGCTCCAACAGGGGACGCCCTTCATTGCTCGAAGGGCAGTCCTTCAAGCTCAGAACTGAAAATTGTAGGGACGGCGAGATTTGAACTGCTCGCGTCCCCATCGGCATAACCCACCCTTGGCTCGCCTTCGCTCGCGGGGATGTATCACCTGCCGCGGATTCACTGAAAACGGAGGTCCCGACGAAACTCACCATCAGCGTGACGTTAAGGCGCGTCGATTGTGGTAAGTCAGTAACTCCTTGACGCTCGTGCGGGACGGCTCGTGGGAGTCAATGCGTTGTGCCGAATTCACCGGGCCGGTGTTTTGAAACCGAAGAATGGAACGGTTCTGCGGCTGTAAGCAACAACCGAAACGCCCGGATCGTGTCGATCTTTGTTTCTTAGCCCTCGATGAGTGATAACGGGATATTTCGCCAACTGACTTCTGGAGCAGAATGAGCTTATGAACACATCACGAATCGAGGACGCTATTCTTTTCGCTGTGGGCGATCGTTGGACGAAAGTTGCCATGGTCATCGCCAAGGCCGCTGATGCGATGGGTAGAGATTGACCAAGCGGCGATGAAGGGTGCGAAGTAATTTCTGAGAGTATTGAGGTTCTTATAAGCTCGGGTCGCTTGGATGCGCAGGGAAATACGAAAAACTGGCGTTTCAGCGAGGTCAGGCGACTAAATCCGAAAACAAGGGTCGATAAGTGCTAACGCGATGTTTCAACAACAATGCATACTTCCTTGTTCCGTTCTCACTTCCAGGAGTGGCAATTCATGTGATCAAAGTCACAGACAGAGAGGCTGAAAGTCACAGACAGAGCAGCAGGAGGATTCTCTAATAAGTTCGCAAGAGGCACTAAAAGTGAATACCGCAAACAGCGCCCAACCCCCGCAAAGGGCGGCCATGAGCCGAACGCTGGTGTGGATTGAGCAACCGCATTTTCGGGGTTTTGGTTGCTCCGAATGCTCTTGGGTATTCAACCCCTCTGGCTCTCCCACTGGCAATTCCTTTGATAAAATGCTGCGAAACTTTGAGTTGCAGCGCGACCAGGAGTTTACATCCCATGTTTGCGCCGATCACCCGAAGAGTACCAGAGCCAAATAGCAACGATTTAATCGACACGCGATTTCACTGGTTGAGAATTACCTGTTCTTGTCGATGAGTGTAAACGAGGCGATTTCACTCAGAACCCGCAGACGGGCGGGTTTTGAGTGATAACGCGATTTTTCAACAACTGTTCTCCTGAGATGGTGGCGCCCCGGCTTCCATTGACTTGCCCAATCCCACACAGTAAGATTTGCCCCCCAATAATCGGTCAAACCATTTCGCGGCCGCCCCAACTCCAACAGTTCGCAGCGCACGCATCCTCAAAAACGCAGTTATCCACAGGTCGTCGTGCTCACAAATCATCGACTGGGCATATACTTCGCCACGCGTAGAAGTATGCGCAAAGGAGACCTCCCCCAATGAACAAAGTAATGGAAGTCCTGCTGACAGTTGTGGCACTGGCTGGGTTGTACAGCGCAATCTCGACGAGCGCCTCGGCGCCTGGCAATTCTGCAATTCGAGCAGAACAGGCTGTGGTAGTTGCTGATGGTAGCGACCCGATGCCCTTGTGCCGCCCCGGGCGATGCCCGAAGCAAGTCAAGTAAGTCCAGGAGGGTGAGCTCATAAGATCGAGACCGGCCACGCCGCGCTAAATAGATGTTGCAGAGCGGTCGAGGGATAGGTATGCTTTCGAGCGTCCCGTGTACGCAATGCGATGAACTGGTTAATGTACGTGAACTGGCTCGCCGGTCCGGTTTTGCAGATCACCCTTCTGATCTTCATGGTCCGCCGCCAGGTCAGCAAGGTGTTTCCCCGATTCTTTTCCTACATCCTGTTTCAGACCCTCAAGTCGGCATGTTTGTTTGTCGTGTACAGGTATTTCCCCGAGAACTACTTCTACGCGTACTGGGTCGGAAACGCCCTCAGTGTGATCTTTGCGATCGCGGTGATGGATGAAATATTGCGCAGTCTCTTCCGGGAGTATGGAGGTGTTCAGATTTTGGGAACCACCATATTCCGATGGTCGTGCGGCCTGCTTTTCCTGCTGGCAATTCTAGGTGCGTGGTCGAGTAGCGAAGCGGGTGGAGACAGGGCCGTAGCGACGGTACTGGCCTTCGATCGCAGCGTACGCCTGATGCAGCTTGGGCTCTTCCTGCTGCTGATGATTCTTTGCCGCATTTTCAGAAATTGCTCGCGCCAGCAGGTATTCGGCATAGCCCTCGGATTCGGAATCTTTGCCAGCGTTGAGCTGATCCTGGTTAGTTTCGTGATGTGGTATGGCAACGGTCACGCCGCGATTATCAGCGTGGTGAAGAGCACGGCATACAACGCCGTCACTCTGATCTGGATCGGCTATCTGAAACAGCAGCCGCACCTGGTGCCAAGGGTCGAGGCAGCCACGACCGCGAATACCCTCGCTATGGCATTATCCACGTCAACCGCGGTGTCGGATCCTGACGCAAGCTTTATGTTGCGGGTAGAGCAGGCGGTGGACCGGGTGTTGTCGCGCAGCGATTGGCCTAGACCGGATGCCCAGGGATCTCGGATCGTCGGCCGCAAACCCAATCCAGAAGAAAGCAATTAAACCTGATTCATGCCGGTGCGCGAATGATGAAGTCCACGGCAAAGCGACTATCTACTGCGGCGAACTGGCCTCCGGAGGAAGGCGAGATGATTTCTTTACGATCTTCCACCGCAGCGGACTCAACCGAAACGGCGATTCTCAAAGAAGTGCGTTGGGGTTTGGTCTGGCGAGATTTCGTTCTTGAGGATGGACGAGTGATACCAGAGCATAGGATCTTGGGCTGTCCCCAGCCTCAGGCGTGGCGCAAAGTGAGTGAGGTCACTGACCAGGAGCGAGAGGAGTGTGAGGAGCGGCTGCTCTCGATGGCCGGGGCCGGAATGGATCCTCGCGAACGGGACCAGTCTTTCTGGGCGGAGCTGAATCAGTATCTGGCATACACATACCTCAGGTTCAAGCCGGCCGGGTCCAAAATACAAGACCAAGAAAAAGACCGATGACGAACTGACCCGGAGCTGAGCTCTCAGGTCCGGTGAATCGAACGAGGCCTAAACCGTGAATCGATCCGATGAGGAACCCGACGAACTGCAGGTGTGGAGTGTGCTTTCCGAGGCCGGTCTGGTAGAGATACGACTCGACGAATTTGCAGAGAGAATCAGAGACGTCAAACGTATGGTCACCGGACGTTTTTTTGACTTGCTGAATCTCAATACCGGCGTTCAAGAGCGCGAATCTGCGGCCTACTCGCTGGGTACGCTCAAAGGATTAGAGTTGAAGGTGGTGGCGAATGCTCCGAAGCCGCCCGACCCGTCGGAGATGTGAACTTGTTTAAGCACGTAAAACCTCGCAGTCATCCAGGCCATGCCTCTCCAACTGCCGATTCCGCCGCGCGCTTTTCTACGTTGAGAACACTTCTGTGCTTGCGGGCCGTAAAACTGCTACACGATCCGCTACGCGGTCAGGGAACAACACCCCTCCGCGTCCGCCGGTAAGGGAGGTCACGATGCTCGACGATGGTCCGAAGAAGAGACTCGAAAAAACTTGGGAAGAACTCGTCCTGGCAGCTTCCGTGGAAACCGACCCCGAAAAGCTCGCAATGATGATGGAAGAGATTTTTGCTGCTCTCGAAAAGCGCGAACGAACCCTGTCCCTGCCACAAGATCCATCTGGCTTCTGTGAGCGTCCCACAGAGACTTGACGACCCGACGCAAATAATTAAATCCGATACAGGCGCATAAAGCATTGTTGACGAAAACAGGCGTGGGTGTTGAAAAAAGTCACTGAGATTGGCGGGTAAGATTTAGCGGAAGCATGGTAGAAGAAGGAATCCAAATCGATGCTGCGCCGGATTTCTATCGTCGGAGGCTTGCTGGCGAAATCCTGAGCGAAACGAAGGATCTCTTGGAGTGGAAGGAAGTTGGTCGGGACGGCGAGATTTGAACTCGCGACCCCTTGCACCCCAAGCAAGTGCGCTACCAGGCTGCGCTACGTCCCGATCTAATCGCTGCCCTGACAAAAAAGATGATGACGGCAGCGTGGGGCTCGACTTCCAAATTCTACACTAGCCCCCGACTCGCCGCCGCCGCGCCCTCTCGCGAAAAACCTGTCAAGCCCCCATCGCCACCGTTTTCCCGCCAACTCCATCAATACAAGACGAAAATAAAACCGCAAACCGTGTCGGGGTAGGGTGGTCGAAATTGATATAATTGAGATATAGAGGATCAATCTGATTAAGAGATGTATGGGATAAAGCTCCGACACCCATTTTGGAGCGTTGCAGACTCTGAGCCGTTCGAAGCTATCTCCCCCTAAGTCCTTATTCCGCAGTATTTTACCTATAACTCCTTTAGTTCCAAAGATCTAGGGAGAATTTTTTCCTAAAACAATGATTCTAAAGGACCGGGGTATAAAAAAAAATTCGAGGCCCGCCACGGTATATTAATCAACTAGTAACTAAACAAAAACGCATCATCCCCAATCGACAGCAGTCTTAAACGATCCGTCACAAATAAAGAGTGACGACCATCACCTCTGCCCCGCCGCTCGCCGCGCGAACATGATCGCAGCATCACCGAGGTCTTCATCGCGATCCTGGTCGTTGGCGGAGCGGGCTATATCGGCAGTCACACCGCCCGCACCCTGCGCCGCGCCGGATACGAGGTCATCCTCTACGACAATCTCTCCACCGGCTCGCGCCGCTTAGCGCAGGGCTTCGAGTTGATCGAAGGCGATATCGCCGACAATGGCACGCTCCGCCCCGTGCTCGCGCGCGTAGACGCCGTGATGCACTTCGCCGCCCACGCCTACGTTGGCGAGTCCGTCGTGGACCCGCGCAAATATTTCGGCAACAATGTAGCCAGCGCCCTCACCCTGCTAAACTCCGCGCTGGACGCCGGCATCCGCCGCATCGTCTTTTCCTCCAGTTGCGCCGTCTACGGCGTGCCCAGGCAGATTCCAATCACCGAGGAAACGCCGCGGGAGCCAGTCAATCCCTATGGCGCGTCGAAACTTTTTTTCGAGAACGCACTCGAAGCCTACGGCCGAGCCTATGGATTGCGCTCCATGAGCCTGCGCTACTTCAACGCCGCCGGAGCCGACACAAGCGGCGAGATCGGCGAACTCCACCGCCCCGAAACTCACCTGATCCCGCTAGCCTTGGCCGCGACCGCGAGCGGACGCGACCTCCAAATCTTCGGCTCAGACTACGGCACCGCCGATGGCACCTGCATTCGCGACTACATTCACGTAGACGATCTAGCCGACGCCCACCTGCGAGCACTGCAATACCTGGAGAGCGCCGCAGAAAACGCTGCGGATTCGCTGGCCCTAAATCTGGGAAGCGGCCGCGGGCACTCCGTCCTCGAAATTATCGAAGCGGCGGAAACTGCCGCTGGACGCCCGATTCGGCGCAGCATGCAACCGCGCCGCGCCGGTGATCCGCCCGTGCTGATAGCCGATCCCGCGAAGGCTCAAAGAGTGTTGGGATGGACCGCCAAGCGCAACCTGGACGACATTATTTCAAGCGCCTGGGCATGGATGCAGAGAAGCTCACGTCGCCGTGCTGCGTGAACCGCTTGTAGTTGTTTTCTCCAGTTGTCAATTACGCTCCATTTCACGTACTCTGCGGCGCATGGGAATTCGAACCTTGCTGACCTCATTCTGCGTCGCCGTGTTGCTCGTCGCCGCCTCGCCGAAACCATCGTCCGCCCAGACGGCGCCGCAAGCCTTCACACTCGAACAAGTGCTGAGCTCGCCCTTTCCCACCAACCTCGTCGCCGCCGAACATACTGGACGCATCGCCTGGGTCTTCGCTTATAAGGGCGCGCGCAACGTGTGGGTCGCCGACGCTCCCAACTTTGAGGCGCGCCAAGTCACGCACTACGAGGGCGATGTTGGCATGCCTATCGCCGCTTTAAAGCTCACGCCCGACGGCAAGACCGTCGTCTACGCCCGCGGCACCGAGGTCAACGGCGCCGGAGAAACCGCCGACCCCACCAGCAATGTCGAAAAGCGCACGCAGCAAGTCTGGGCCGCCGATGTCGACAGCGGCCAGCCGCGCCTGCTCGGAGACATGGGCTGCGATGAAGAAGGATGCGAAGACATTCAAATCTCGCCGAGCGGCGAGTTCGCCGTCTGGTCGGCAAAGAAGCAAATCTGGATCGCGCCGATTTATCCCAAGCCGGTGCCCGCACAGAGTCGTGATAAAGATCAGGACAAAGATAAAGAAAAAGACAACTCCAAAGCCAAGCCGCTCTTCTTCGCGCGCGGCAACAACCAGCAGCCGCAGTGGTCGCCCGACGGAAAAACAATTGCCTTCGTCAGCGATCGTGGCGATCACAGCTTCGTAGTCATCTATGAATTTGGCCGCAACACGCTGCACTACCTCTTGCCCAGCGCCGACCGTGATCTGTTCCCGCGCTGGTCGCCCGATGGCAGCCAAATCGCCTTCGTACGCCTCATCGGCAAAGAGATGAAGCAGCCCATCATCCCGCTCTTGCCGCTGCCCTGGTCAATCTTTGTATACAACGTCGCCAGCGATTCCGGTCACCAGATTTGGAAGAGCGGACGCGACCTCGATGATTCACTACCCTCTCTGACCGAAGACGGCTCATTCAAATTCGCAGGCAAGAATCGCATTATCTTTTCTTCCGAGCAAGACGGCTGGAATCATCTCTACTCCGTTGCGACAACCGGCGGCCAAGCCAGTCTGTTGACTCCGGGAAAATTCGAGACCGAAGATGTTGCGCTCAGTGTCGACAAGACCTCCGTCATCTATTCTTCGAACCAATACGATCCCGACAAAGATCCGTTAGACATCGACCGCCGTCATCTCTGGCGAGTCAGCGTTGAAGGCGGAAAGCCCGAAGCAGTAACCAGTGGTGCGACCATGGAATGGACTCCGCTGGAAGTAGCCGGCAAAGTAGTCTGCCTGGGTTCGACAGCCACAAGCCCGGCGATGCCCTACGTCGTAACTTCGCAGGGCCGCGAGATGATCGCAAAAGCCGCGCTGCCCGCCGATTTTCCCTCCGCGCAGTTAGTCACGCCGAAACAAGTAATCTTCAAAGCCGCCGACGGATGGGAGATTCACGGCCAGCTATTCGAGCCGAAGCAAGCCGGCAAGCGTCCCGCGCTGATCTTCATTCACGGAGGCTCGATCCGCCAGATGATGCTCGGCTTCCATTACATGGACTACTACCACAACGCCTATGCGATGAATCAATATCTAGCCAGCCGAGGCTACGTCGTCCTCTCCGTCAACTACCGCACCGGCATCATGTATGGCCGTCACTTCCGCGAAGTGAAAGATGGAGGCCCGCGTGGCGGCGCCGAATATAAAGACATTGTCGCCGGAGGAAAATACTTGCAGAGCCTGCCGAACGTCGATGCCAAAAGAATCGGCCTCTGGGGCGGTTCCTACGGAGGCTACCTGACCGCGATGGGTCTAGCTCACGACTCCGATATTTTCGCTGCCGGCGTCGATCTCCACGGCGTCCACGACTGGTCCGACCTGAGAGCGGAAATCCCCGCCGATGCCCCCGATCACGACGCCTTCCT
This sequence comes from uncultured Acidobacteriaceae bacterium, assembly GCA_963822025.1. Lineage (GTDB taxonomy): Bacteria > Acidobacteriota > Terriglobia > Terriglobales > Acidobacteriaceae > Acidiflorens. The sequence continues at coordinate 2,062,293 of CAWGFW010000008.1, forward strand.
CAAACTAGCGTTTCAATCGTCGCCGAACGCAGCCATCGCAACCTGGAAATCGCCCGTGCTGCTCATCCAGGGAGACGACGATCGCAACGTCCCCTTCTCGCAAACCGTCGATCTATTGCAGCGCCTCCGCGAACAAAAAGTCCACGTAGAAGAGCTAGTCTTCCCCGACGAGATTCACGGCTTCCTGATGTGGAAGAGTTGGATCAAAGCCTACGGCGCTACGGACGAGTTCTTCGGGCGGGAGATGAAGTGAGAGTGATTTTTGATTGGTGATTTCTAATTTGCAATTGCGGCAGAGATCACCGGAGGCGTTCTCCTCAGCGCTCCTCGACTACCTCAATCGCATTCCCTTCGGGATCGTGAATTTGAAAACAATGAAAGCCTTGCCGGTCCTGCTCCATTGCTCCTACGTCGACGCCACGCGCCGACAGCACTTCTCTGACTTTCCCGATTTTTCTGGTGAAGAGTGTCGGATGCCGCGTGGTTTCGATGCCGCTCCGCGTAGTCAGTACGACCGGGCGCCCATCCGCCTTAAACCTGAAGAGTTTTGCCCCGGGATCTATGGGCTGTGTCTCGGCAAACTTGCGCAGCCCAAGCTTCTCAACATACCAGGGCGATACCGCATCGATGTCCCGCACAAGAATGCGCATGTCAGGAGCCGGAAACGAGAACTTTGTGCATTTCCATGCTGAGTACCACTTGGCGTCTGGTGAGCGCAGCGTTTCAAACGCGCTCCGGCCCCGAATCCAAAAGAACATTCGCCAACAAGTCCAAAAGGCTAACCCGGACACGAGGCGCAGCGCCCGATAGTTACCCACGGGGACAAGGCCAAAAAGTAAGTACGGGACGACGAACAGAATGTAGCCCGCCCCAAGCCATGGTGCTAAAGGCTTTAACGACACTTTGGGATTCTGCGCCGCAATCCACAGTGTTAGCCATGCAAGGAACGGTGCTGCCGATATCAGCCAGAACCAAACGGGATGTGGCGGCAGGTGCATGACCTTCTCCCGATCTTCGCAGCCATCAAGTCTACAATTAGAACCCTCCCGCTACAAACGCATTCCGCATCCGCTCCCAAGTAACATCCAGCGTCTCCGGCAGCACCCGCGTCTCGCCCACCACGCTAAGAAAATTGGCGTCCGCGACCCAGCGCGGCAGAACATGCATGTGGATGTGTCCCGCCACGCCCGCCCCCGCAGACTTTCCAATATTCATTCCAAGATTAATTCCATCAGGCACATAAAGCTTTCGCAGCACCGCCTCCATCTTTTGCGTCAACGCCATCATCTCGTGCGCCGCCTCGACGGGCAGCTTCACCAATTCGTCAAGATGCGCATAGGGCACGACCATCACATGCCCGTTCGTATAAGGATAAGTATTGAGAATTACAAAGCAATGCTCGCCGCGATGAACAATGTGCGCCTGCTTGTCGCTCTGTTTTGGCAAGTCGCAGAATATGCAGCCCGAAATCAGGTCGGCGCCGGTGACATACGCGTAGCGCCACGGAGTCCAGAGGTGGTCCATGCGTGGAGAGTAGCAGAAGCTGCCAACCTCAGGCCAATAGCCCCCTTTTCTGACCGACGGATCGGCAAAGAAAAAATCGTCAGCAATCGTTGTTACTGGTAACCACCAGGTAACTTCGCCTCCAAGCCGCACACAATGTAACGACCCTATGAATTCTTTCAATGACGCCCAATTCGCTCTTTTCGTGTTTGACACTCTTCCAAAGCGATTGCTATAGTCAAAGAGTCCCTATTGGACGCGGTTTCGAACCAGCTGGAATTGTCCTAGGGTCGTCCGCCAGGTCGGCCTCAACGCAACCTAATGACCACGCCAGCAGTCCGCTACACCACGTCCCGCATGAGTTGCGCACGAACGCGCGCGACGCAGAGCCTATGAGCTTGTTCGACGACAGCACCGCCCGCAATCTTGAATCCAGCGTTGAAACCATGACATCTACACATGATACCCACACCGGCGGCCCGGCCGTTTTAGACGCGCCCGAGCATGCACAACCATCATCTGCGGACCCAACCTCCGCCATTGCAGAAGCTTCCGAAATGAATCCGCAACACGAAAATTCTGAGGCTCCCAACCCCGAAACGGCCGCAGCCGCCAGCGATGATTTCGCCGCCGCTCTGCAAAGCTTCGAGACTGAAACCGAAGAAGCCGTTGGCGAAGACCACGTCATCAAAGGCCGCGTCGTCAAGCTGACCGCGACCCACGTCGTCGTCGATTACGGCGCTAAGTCCGAAGGCATGGTGCCCCTCACTGAAGTTCTCGATCACGAGGGTAAGCCCAAGTTCCAGCCCGGCGACGAGATCGACGTCATGCGCGAGAAGGGTGAAACCGAAGAGGGCTACGTCAATCTCTCGCACCTGAAAGCGCAGCGTCTCCGCTCGTGGGACGAAATCGAGCGCGCCTACAACGAGAAGAAGCCGATCAAAGGCATCGTCGTCGAGCGCATCAAGGGCGGCCTCACGATCGACATTCAAGGAGCGCGCGCCTTTCTGCCCGGCTCCCAAGTCGACCTTCGTCCCATCCGCAATCTGGATGGCATGAAGGGTCAGACGATGGAAGTCGCCATCATCAAGCTCAACAAGAAGCGCGGCAATATCGTCGTCTCGCGCAAGCAGCTGCTCGAAGAAGAGCAGAATGAAAAGCGCGGAAAGACTCTCGAGCACCTCGAAGAAGGCAGCGTTCTCACTGGGATCGTCAAGAACCTCACCGAATACGGCGCCTTCGTCGACATGGGCGGCATCGACGGCCTGCTCCACATCACCGACATGTCCTGGGGACGCCTCACGCACCCGCGCGACCTCGTCAACGTCGGCGACCAGATTCAAGTCAAAGTGCTGAAGTACGACAAAGACAAGCAGCGCGTTTCGCTGGGATTCAAGCAGCTCACGCCCGACCCGTGGCTCGACGCCGAGCATCGCTATCCGGTCGGCGCGCACGTTCACGGCCGCGTCATCAGCGTCACCGATTACGGAGCGTTCGTTGAACTCGAGCAGGGCATCGAAGGCCTCGTCCATGTCAGCGAAATGACGTGGTCGAAGCGTATGAAGCATCCTTCGAAGCTCGTCAACGTAGGCGACGAGGTCGATTGCGTCGTCCTCAGCGTCAATCCAACCGAGCGCCGCATCTCGCTCGGCATGCGCCAGCTCGCCTCCAACCCATGGGATACGCTGCACGATAAATATCCCGTCGGAGCGACCGTCGAGGGCCGCGTCCGCAACCTCACAGAGTTCGGCGCCTTCATCGAAATCGAAGACGGCATCGACGGCCTCGTTCACGTTAGCAATCTAAGCTGGACGACCCGCGTCAAGCATCCGTCCGAGGTGTTGAAGAAGGGCGACAAAGTGAAAGCGGTCATCCTCGCGATCGAGCCTGACAAGCGTCGCCTCTCGCTCGGCGTCAAGCAGATGCAGCCCGATGTTTGGGATTCCTTCTTCGCGCAGCATCGCATCGGCGACATCGTCCACGGCAAGATTCTGCGCGTGGCCAACTTCGGAGCCTTTGTCGAGATCGCTCAGGGCATCGAAGGCCTCTGCCACAACTCCGAAGCCGTCGACGGCAATGGACAGCCGATGCATCTCGAGCCCGGCAACGAGTACGAGTTCAAGATCATCAAGATGAATCAGGAAGAAAAGAAAGTTGGCCTGAGCATCCGCGCGGTCGGCGAAGAAGCATCACGTCAGGAAGTCGAGTCCTACAAACATCCGTCTTCCTCATCGTCGTCCAACAGCACCACCATCGGCGACCTGATCTCGTGGAAGCGCGCCGGCGGCGACAGCAACTAACGTTAGAATTCGCCGCCAGTAGTATCTATCACGAATAGGATTTGTCATCCCGAGCGGAGCGAGGGATCTGCAGGTGCGGTCGGCTGCACATCTTTCGCCTCGCGAGGGTACGACTCATCCGCCGCCATCTATCCCATCTTCCGCAAATTCTCAAAACTTACCCGCAAACTCTCCATCGCCGGCAGATCGCCCGAATCGCGCTCGACAAACATGTGCTTCACGCCGTTCTTCTCCGCCGCCGCAAGAACTTCACGCCAGTGAATCGTCCCCGCTCCCACCTCGGTAAAATGTCCCGCCGCCTCATTCAACTCCTGCGAAGTCGCAAATCCGGCCTTACGATCCTTCAGGTGAAGTAACTTGATGCGCTCTCCATACTCTCGAAACATCTGCAAAGGATCCCTACCCGCCTGCGTGATCCAGTAGCAGTCCATCTCCAGGCAGACAAGTTTCGCATCCGAGTGCTTCATCAAAGTTTCAAATCCGGTCGTCTCTCCGATGCGTCGGAACTCATAATTGTGATTGTGAAATCCCAATTGCATTCCTGCTTGTCGAATTTTTTCGCCCCACGCGTTGAATTGATCGGCGGCTCGCTTATAACCGTCCAACGATGTCCGCATGCCCTCCGGCAACATCGGGCAAATCACAAACTCCACGCCTAGCGCCTTCGCGTACTCGATCTTCGAATCCAGCCCGTCATAATTAAAATGCCCGCTCGGAACCTTCAGCCCGTGGTCGTGAATCATCCGTCGCAACTCCGCCGCCGGATGGTTATAAATATCCCAATAAGTCTCTACCTCTGTGTAGCCAATCTTGCGAATAGCCTCAAGCGTTGCCGGAAGGTCGCGTTCCGCCTCCTGCCGTACCGTATATAACTGCACTCCCAGGTTTTGCAAACCAGGGCTGCGTTGTCCCAGTGCAAGCAATCGCGTCGCGGCGAGTCCGCTGCCGGCGACAACTGATAATTGTAAGAAGCTGCGACGATTTATCATGCGTGCAGGATAGCTGCGGGTCGGAGCTTTTTGCAAACCGCCGCAATCATTTCTTGTCAGAAGTCTTGTCCGGAACCTTTTCCGAACTCTCGTCCGGCACCAGCGCGTAACTGACGAAGGCAAATTCCTTGCTATTGGGTGACCACGAAGGCACGTTGATGGTACCCTGCCCTCCAAACAGCTTTGCCACAACGCTGATGACGACCTTAACGTTCATCAACTTTCCTTCAAGCGCTTTTTCCTCGATCAAAGGCATCATGCGCAACATTACGTCTTTATTCTCCGGATGGCCCTTCACATCGGCATCGTATGAAAGGAAGACGATCCACTTGCCGTCGGGCGAGATGTGTGGGAACCAATCATTCCATGCATCATCGAGGACCTGTTCCTGCTCGCTGCCATCGGCGTGCATGCGCCAGATTTGCATATGCCCTGTGCGCTCCGAATTGAAGTAAATATATTTTCCGTCTGGGGAATACTCCGGCCCATCATCTAGTCCCTTGGCCGTCGTCAGCCGCGTTTCGTCGCCGCCCGTGACCGGAATCGTATAGATATCGAAATCGTCATTGCGCTCGCCGACGAACGCCAGCGTCTTGCCATCGGGCGACCAGCCATGCCAATACGACGGCGATTTCACGGTGATGCGGCGCGGCACTCCTCCCTTGATTGGAACGATGTAGACGCTGGAACGATTGTCCTCCTGCGACTGATCGCTGATAGCCAACAGAGTCTGATCGGGCGAAACGCCGTGATCGTTGTTGCACCGGATGGCAAATCCAGTATCGATCAGCGTCGGCTCGCCTCCGGCAACCGGCAATCGATAAAGGTGCCCGCCGCGATTAAAGAGAAATGCCGTTCCGTCGCGCAACCAGTTCGGCGCTTCAAAACGTTCCGGCGCGACAAACACTACACTTCTGTCAGTTGAATCGATAGCGACTCGTTCAAGCGTGCTATAAAGAGTAGTTTTCGCGACCGGCGCCAAATCCTCCGCGAGGCGGACATTCGCAAACACCGCCTTCTCGACTACGTCTTTATCATGCGAGCAGACGCCAATTCCCACATAGTAAGTGCCGCGCAGCGGAATCCGTATCGAGGCGCCGGAGTAGCGCATCGTTTGTTCGCCATCTCCGAGAAAGAGATAAATGAAATTACCCCGCTTCTCGATGCGCAATCGCCTGGGCCGCGAAACGTTCGACTGCACCTCGTGGGTTGCGGCGCCTTTGTCGTCGCGATATTGCAACGCCGTCAGGCCATTGCCATGGAGCGCCACATCCGCGTAAACCGAATCCGCATCCAGATTTTGTCGCACGATCAGCACTGCCTTGCGATGTTCGTTTCCCCCATTCCCCACGAACGAAATGTCGCACGCCAGCGCGACGTTGCCCGTAATTTGTTTCCATACAAAGTGGAAAGCGTCGGCCGTGGACCACATGTTCACACCGCTGCCGCTAACGGCGTAAGTTCCATGTACGGGGTCGTAGTCCAAGGCTCCAGGATGGAGAACGTTGCCCACATCGGCGTGATTCTCAAAAATGCCGCTCGTCGTCTCCGCCCACAGTGCCACATCGCAACCAGAGGCTAGCCAACACGCAGTCAGCAACAGCGGAGCGAAGACATACATTCTGCGCATTCTCATGAATAATCTTTCATCGCTAATTTTAATCTTCGCCGCAAACCGTATTCAGACAGGAATTGTACGAACGTCCGGTCCATCCTCGCCGAATTGAGTCCCGATCGAACCCGTTCTCATCCAACCCTTCATGAATTTAGAATTGGACGGTAAGCGCGCACTCGTCACCGGATCAACCGCAGGTATCGGATATGCGATCGCAGAAGCTCTGGCTCGCGAAGGCGCAAGCGTCATCGTTAACGGACGGACCGAAGCTCGCGTCGATCAAGCGATCAAGTCGATTCTTGCCTCTCATCCACGCGCCAAGGTCGAAGGTCTTGCCGCCGATCTCGGAAGCAGTGACGGAGTCAACGGCGCCATTCAGCGTCTCGCCAACGTCGATATTCTCGTCAACAACCTCTCCATTTTTCAGCCCAAGCCCTTTGAGCAGATTCCAGACGAAGATTGGTTTCGGTTTTTTGAAGTCAATGTCATGAGCGGCATCCGCTTAAGCCGACAATATCTTCCCGGCATGAAGGCACGCAACTGGGGACGCATTATCTTCATCTCCAGCGAGTCCGCCGTGCAGATTCCCGCGGAAATGATTCACTACGGCATGACAAAAACCGCGGAACTCGCGATCTCTCGCGGTTTGGCCGAGACCACCGTCGGCACCGGCGTCACCGTCAACTCCGTTCTCCCCGGTCCAACCGCCTCCGAAGGAGTGGAAAAGTTTATCGAGTCGTTGTCGGCTGGTTCCAAGCAAACCAAGGCGGAATTTGAGAAGGAATTCTTTCGCAACATTCGCCCCAGCTCTTTGCTCCGCCGCTTCGCGCGTCCCGATGAAGTAGCGCCGCTGGTTGTGTTCCTTTGCAGCCCGCTCGCCTCGGCAACCAACGGCGCGGCCCTCAGGGTCGATGGCGGAGTTGTGCGTTCGATTGTCTAAGACTGTTACGAGCGATGCGAACTGTCAGTAGTCGTGCAGTTTCAGACCGCAGCCTTCGAACGTTGAACTACAAAGGACGCCAAGCATCACGAAGGCGTTGGCTACGTATTTCCTTCGTGAGCCTTCGTGACCTCTGTGGTTAATGATCTCGCAAACTGCGTCACTACCGAACCGTCAGTGCGGATCGCCGACTCGCGATCCGTTGCCGTGGCTTCCTGGGTTTGATCGCCCTGTGAGCTTGAACGCGGTGTTGACCAAGCCTACGTGAGAGAATGCTTGCGGGAAATTGCCTAACAGACGCTTCATTGTTGGATCGTATTCTTCCGACAGCAGGCCGACATCATTGCGAACGTCCAGCAGGCGCTCAAACAACCGCACTGCATCTTCATGGCGTCCCTGCAACTCGTAATTGTCCGCCAGCCAGAACGAGCAGGGAAGAAATGTTCCTTCGCCCCGAGGCAGGCCGTCGACGGCGGGATCTTGAGTGTACCGTCCGACAAAGCCATTCTCCACGAGATGCGTTTCGATCGCTTTCACGGTGCCGATCACCCGCCCATCGTTGGCTGGCAGAAATCCCACGAGCGGCATCATGAGGATGGAGGCGTCCATGTGTTTGCTTCCGTAATACTGCACAAAAGAATTCATGTCCGCATCAAAACCCTGCCTGCAAACCTGCTCATGAATGGCATCGCGAAGCTTCTTCCATTTCGCTAAATCTCCATCGAATCGGCCCAACTCTACCGACTTGATCACTCTGTCGACAGCGACCCACGCCATCATCTTCGAGTGAACAAAATGCCGCCGCGGACCGCGCACCTCCCATATCCCCTCGTCGGGCTGCTCCCATCCCGTTTCCAGGAAATCCATCATCGCCACCGCCATCTCACCGCGGCGGTGCTGCGGCGGACCAAGGCCCGCCTGCCGCCCCTGAAACAGCGCATTCGCAACTTCTCCAAAAATATCCAACTGGTATTGCTTGTAGGCCGCATTTCCGGTTCGCACCGGCGCAGATTTCTCATACCCTTCCAGCCACGGCAGTTCCAATTCCGTGAGCCGGCGCTCGCCGCGCAGACCATAAACGATATTCATTTCGGCCGGGCTACCCGCGACCGCGCGCATCAGCCATTCACGCCACTCGCGCGCTTCCTCTAAATATCCGGCGTTGAGCAAGGCTTGCAGTGTAAATGTCGCATCCCGTACCCAGCAAAACCGGTAGTCCCAGTTGCGCACGCCGCCTGGCTGCTCAGGCAGAGAAGTTGTTGGCGCCGCTACAATCCCACCTGTCGGCAGAAACGTCAGGCCTTTCAGCGTAATCAGCGAGCGCAGCACCGCCTCTCGCCAAGGACCGGTGTAAGAACAATGACTCGACCATTCCTGCCACCATTTCTCAGTCTTATCAAACGCTGCATCAATGTTAATCGGTTCGGGGGTGGGCCGATTCGAGGGATTCCATGTCAGATTGAATAAGACCCTTTGCCCTTCGGCGACCGTGAACTCCGCCTGCGTCCTCATGTTTTCGCTGTGAAGCGGCACATCCGTTCGCAGCACAATCATGTCCGGCCCAGCGATGGCAAGAATTCCGTTTTCGATTTTATGAACCCACGGCACCACCGATCCGTAATCGAAGCGAATGGTCAGGTCAAGCTTCATGCGAACCTGGCCTCGCGTGCCTTCCACAATACGAAGCAGTTCAGGCCGTTCTTCGTGAGTGACCATACAATCGATAAGCTTTACGGATCCGCTCCCGGTCTCGAACTCAGTCTCCAAAACCAGACTTCCGTCGCGGTAGCAGCGGCGAATCGATCGAACCGAGTCTGACGGTGAAATTGACCAACACCCGTTGTCCGGCGTTCCTAGCAGCGCGGCGAAACAGGCGCCCGAATCAAAGTAAGGAAGGCAAAGCCAGTCGATCGAACCCTGCTTTGAAACCAGGGCAGCGGTGTAGCAGTCGCCGATCATTGCGTAGTCTTCTATGGGTGTCGACAGGAATTGCCCTCCCGCAAATCAGAGCTTTGGATTGCATTGGCTTGGTTTTGGATGCCTGAAGACCCGACGACGGAGCCGGTTATTCTCTTCGACGGGGTTTCAACATCCAGAGGGCTTGGCTGAAAAGACAGCTAAAGAGAGAGCGGCTGAGCTATGCGGTGCCCTGTCCGCGAGCCAGTAAGGCTTTCACGTCCGACGGTTGCCGCTCCCGCTCATTCACAAGAAACATTTCCTGCGGCCGGAGTTTCATTATCTGCGCCATGAAGACTTCCGGTAGCTGCGCGATGCGCGTGTTGTAGGTATTAACGTCGTCATTGAAAAACTCACGGCGATCGGCGATCCGCTCTTCCAGTTCGGAGATTCGGTTCTGCAGCGCGAGAAAATTTTCATTTGCCTTGAGCTGTGGATACCCCTCAGCCACCGCAAAGAACGACCGCAGAGCCCCCGTCATCAACAAATCTGCCTGTGCCTTCTGCGGAATGCTCGCCGCGTTCATCGAAGCCGTGCGAGCCTGCGTAACCGCCTCGAGTGTCTGCCTCTCGTGATCCATGTACCCCTTGACGCAAGCCACCAGGTTCGGAACCTCGTCATGCCGCTGTTTGAGCAAAACGTCGATGTTGGCCCAGGCTCGCCTGGTTTCATTCTGCAGGCGCACCAGTCCGTTATAGACGACGACCGCATAGATGGCGGTCCCGGCGATCAGCAAAATAAGGGCAGCATAGTTGAGCATGAGTGTTTTCGCGGGCCACGTTTCCTGCAGATCGATTCGTGCAGGAAGCAGCCTAGAATTTAGCGGAAGGGTCGCTGACCGACAAGTTACGCCCGGACTGCGACAGGAGTGTCCACGAGCAGTTAATGGAGTGGGTTTACTTGCTCTCTGCCTTAGTATTGATTTTCAAGCTGATGTAGACCTGTTGGCGATCGTCAAACTGGCTGACCGTCTTGGTATGGCTCTTATGGTTGTTGTACTGGGCGTAAACCTCGTAGTCGATGCTGGGTTGGAGGGCAGGAAAGCGGTAGGTTCCATCCGCGCCCACGATGTAGGTCTTCACCGCTCGGGTGTGGGTGTTGGTCAGGTAAACCACTGCATCGGGCAGAGGACTGTCGCCGGCGTCGAGCACCTTGCCGGTGAGCAGGCGAGTCTTATCTTCCGGTTTGGAGTCACGTCCAAACAGCTGAGCGGGCGCGGCTAGAATCGATTCTTGGAAGACCGGCGCCGATAGCGTTACCAGCGCCAAGAGGGCCAGTAGCCAAGCCACAACTTCAAATTCAAAGATCGCTTGCTTAATGACCGCTTTCTTGATGATCGTTTTCTTCATGAGGGCCGGGATTCCATGCCGCCGATTCTGAGCCATTACGGCGGGCCTTACCAGTCTAAATGAAGACCGATGTCAGCACGCTCATCGCTGTCGATATGAACGTTTACCTCGGCGCCGGGCTTCAAGGTTTTGCCGGAAGCGAGCTTATAGCCCTTAAGGTCGGCCCAAACGACGTAATCAGCATTGCCGACCGGCACGCGCTGGGCGAATTCGCCTGTATGGTTGGAATAGAGCTCCCAGCGGGCTTTCCCAGGCTTGTCGGTCGATCGTCGAATCTTCACCTTGACGCCATAGAGCGGGTGGCCATCGGGGTCCCAAACCGTCCCATAGATAAGAGCGTAGGGCTGCGGCTTTTCGGAACTGCTGGCCCAGGCGCCTCCAGAGGCTGACAGAGCCGCCAAACAGAGGCCTGCCAGAGCCAGGACGAAAGGCCGCACGAGATTAATCTGGAGCTTGCAGGAATGCACAGAATTCTTCAGGAATCCTCGTCCTCATCTTCTTCTTCGGCGGCTTCGTCGTCGTCTTCGTCTTCCTCGACCTCGTCTTCGCCGACCTTTTTCAGTTCAACGGGATTCACCGTAATTACCTCGAAGTCCGCGCCGCACTCCGGGCAGGAGACGACCGCGCCTTCATCGACCTCATCTTCATCGATGTCGAGATCCGTCTCACATTCAGGGCAGTACACCATGTTTTCCTCCACGTTCAGGGTCCCACTGTTATATTTAGTTTCTTCGAGAGGAAAAGGTCAAGTGGCTAACCGAGAAAAATCAAAAATTGCCGAGTCGGCGGCCATCGGCGGCTGTTGCACAAGTTTTGGGGCAGCTGCGCTGATTGCCTTGACACTTACGTTCTGCGCGCCTCTGAGCACAGCTCAGGAAATGGATCCGCCGCGCCTGGCATCCGACAAGCATTCTGATCCGCACATTGCCGAGGCAATTCGCCAAGTCTCGGCGGAACATATCCGCCGGACGATTGAGAAGCTGGTCAGCTTCCAGAACCGGTCTACCCTTTCGGCGCAGGATGCGGAATCGATCAAGGCTGGCAAGGGAATCGGAGCAGCGCGGGAGTGGATCAAAGCCGAGTTTGAGCGCTATTCGAAAGAGTGCGGCGGCTGCCTGGAGGTGAAAACCGACGCTTTCACCGAGCAGCCTGGCGACCGCATCCCGAAACCGACTGAGATTACCAATGTTTACGCGGTGCTGCGCGGAAGCGATCCGGCGCAGGCAAACCGCATGGTGCTGGTTACCGGCCATTACGATTCGCGCAACAGCGACAACGCCGATGTGACTGACCCCGCCCCGGGAGCGAACGACGACGGCAGCGGGACGGCGGTAAGCCTGGAATGCGCTCGTGTCTTGAGCCAGGCTTGGACGAAGATGAAATTTCCTGCGACCATTATTTTTCTGACCGTCGCCGGAGAAGAACAGGGCCTGAACGGCAGCAAGCACTTTGCTCAAATGGCGAAGGAGCAAGGATGGAAGTTGGAAGCCGTGTTGAACAACGATATCGTTGGTGGCGACCTGACTGCCGGCCAGGATGCTGAGGTGGTGCGAGTATTTTCCGAAGGGCTGCCGGCAGCAGCGAACGAGGCCGAAATCAAGCGCATTCGAATGCTAGGCGGAGAAAGCGATTCGCCTTCGCGCGAACTGGCACGCTACGTCGTCGATGTCGGCCGCTCGTACGACGCTGGGGTGAAGCCGATGCTGATCTTCCGTCTGGACCGCTTTTTGCGTGGAGGCGATCATTATTCTTTCAACCAGTCGGGCTTCGCCGCTGTGCGCTTTACCGAATTTCGCGAGAACTTCCATCATCAGCATCAGAACATTCGAACTGAGAACGGCATCGAATATGGAGACCTGCCGAAATTTGTTGACTTCGACTACGTGGAGCACGTGGCGCGGCTGAATGCGGCGGTTTTGGCCTCGCTGGCATCGGCTCCAGCGCCGCCGGCGATGGTGAAATTATTGACTAAGAATCTCGAGAACGACACGACGCTGACGTGGGAGCCAGCGGCGGGCGCGACCGCATACGAGGTAGTTTGGCGCTCGACTAGCGGGGCCGATTGGGAGTACGCCCAAATGGTGAGTAGCGGTACGCGTGCAACTCTGAAGGTTTCGAAGGATAATGTGATATTCGGTGTGCGCGCCGTGGACGCGGCCGGACATCGGAGCTTGCCGGTGGTGCCAGAACCCGAGAGATAAAAGGACAAATTGAGTCGCGGACAATCCATTTCGTTCAGCTTCCCTCCATTTGCCGGGTGGGTGAGGCGCATCATCCTGGCATGCACAGGAATCTACCTGTTTCAAGCTGTGATGGGTGTCTTCTCCCCGATGGTCGTCGGGGTTATGCGGGAGTGGCTGGCGCTGATTCCAGCGGCGGTGATGCACGGCGCGGTGTGGCAGTTGGTTACGTATTCCTTTCTGCACGCCGGTTTTGGCCACGTATTTTTCAACATGCTCACGCTTTGGTTTATTGGCGCATATCTCGAGCGCGACTGGGGGTCGCGTCGATTTATTGAGTGCTATACGTTTTGCGTGGTGGGCGCGGCGCTGGTAACGATTGCCATCGCCTATACCCACTTCCTCGGTGCGAGTCCGGCGGTCGAGACATTGGGCGCGTCGGGCGGAATTTTTGGGCTGCTGATGGCATTTGGGATTCTTTATGCCGACCAGGAAATGTATCTGTTTCCCCTGCCCTTCAGGATCAAGGCGAAGTATCTCGTCGGGATTTGGGTGGTGGTTGCGATCATCGCGGTTTTTGAGCCGTCGCAAGGGGTTGCGGTCTTCGCTCATCTTGGCGGATTGCTATTCGGTTTTCTTTTCGTGAAGTTCCTGCCTTCTCGCGGAGTGAGTTATGTGGCGTCCGAGCGTTATTTCGGCGTGCGGAATTCTTACTATCGCTGGAAGCGGCGGCGCGCAGCGAGAAAATTCGAAGTCTACATGCGGGACCACGACCGCAAAGTCACCTTCGACGAGCATGGAAATTATGTGCCGCCCGACGATAACGACAAGACGAATGGCGGATCGAAGTCGGGGTGGGTGAATTAAGAACGTCTCACCGCAGAGACGCAGAGATTCGCTGAGAAGAGCTGTTCTTGCTCCGTCGTGACCCGCGCCGTCAAAACATCTCATCAAAGTGGGCAAAGATTCTTGCCGGAAGTGCCTCCTCCGCCCGCGATTTGCCTTTGAAACCTAGGTCGTGGCCTGCGCCTTCCACTCTCATTACCTTGGTTTTGGCGGGGATTAGCTCGAGCGCTTTATTTATTTCTTCTATGCTGCCAAATGGGTCTCGCGTTCCTTGCACGAACAGGCTTGTCGTGCGCAGATTGGGTAGGTGCTGAGTTCGGAGTTGCTCGGGCTTGCGCGGCGGGTGTAGAGGGTAGGAAAGTAGCAGTAGCCCGGAGACCAGGTCGGGTTCCTCGGCGCAGAGCATGGTGGATTGGCGTCCGCCGTAGGAGTGGCCGCCTAGAAAAATTCTACCGGCCACGTTTTTTCTGATAGCTGCCACTGCGTTGCTGAGACCGGCGCGGTCACGCACGGCTTTGCCAGGAAACGGCGGGCCGGTGCGACGCTCCTGGCGAAAAGGCAAATCGCAGCGCAGAACAACATAGCCGTGTCCCGTAAAAGTTTCGCCGAGAGCCACCAGCAGAGGAGCGGCGCAATCCGATCCCGCGCCATGCGTCAAGATCAGAGCGTCGCCGTTTGGCGCATGTGGAGTGTGAATCCAACCTCGCACCGCGGGATCCTGCGAATCATCGGAAAATGTGAATGTGGTTTCCACTCCAGACCGTTATTTCTTCTTTTGCCGCATCGAGTGTGCGCGATCGCTTTCTCCCACCGTATGTAGCCGCATGAAATTTGTAGCGCCTGAGGTCAGCTTGGTGCCGGCAACCAGGCCGAGCACGTCTCCGGGGCCTAGAAGACCTTTCGGCAACAATTCTTCTTCGGCGGTTCGGAGCATGGCTTCGGATGACTCCCACTCGGACTTGTGCACGGGATGCACGCCCCACAAAGCATTCATGCGGTTGCAGACTTCGAGCCTGCGGCTGAAAGCGTAGATGCACACTTTCGGACGATGTTTTGAAAGCATGCGCGCGGTGTTGCCGCTTTCTGTGAAAACGGCGATGGCGCGCATGGGCAAATCCTCGGCGGCGTGCGCAATCGACTCGCAGATAGTCTCGGCGACGGAATATTGATGCTCGTCGTTATCGCGACGGCGGCGTGGGGCGGCCGGAAGTTTTGCAATAGCGGCCTCGGCCTCGAGGATAATCCGAACCATCATAGCCACAGTCTCCCGCGGGTAGCGGCCGCTCGCGGTTTCCCCGGAGAGCATAACCGCGTCGCTGCCATCGAAAATCGCGTTGGCTACATCGCTTGCTTCGGCGCGCGTGGGGCGCGGGCTGTCGGTCATCGACTCCAGCATCTGAGTCGCGGTGATGACGGGACGGCGCCATACTCCGGCGCGTTGGATGACGAGCTTTTGAATAATGGGAACGCGCTCGGGGGGCAGTTCGACGCCGAGATCGCCGCGGGCAACCATGATGCCGTTCGTGATTTCAAGAATCTCTTCGAGGCGCTCGATGGCCTGCGGCTTTTCGAGTTTGGAGATGATGGGGACGGATTTTCCGAACTGGCGCATCAGCGTCTTGGCCGTACGAATATCATCGGCGGAGCGGACGAAGGAAAGCGCGACTACGTCGACGCCCTGCTTGAGGCCGAACTGGAGATCGAGTTTGTCTTTCTCAGTGAGGACGGGAATGGCGACGGCGGTGCCGGGGAGATTGATTCCCTGATGCTCGCCGAGCGTGCCGCCGTTGAGGACTTCGCACTCAACGTCTTGGCCATGAATAGTGCGCACTCTTAGCTCAACGCGTCCGTCAGATAGAAGGATGCGGGCGCCGGGCTCGACTTCATGCGCCAAGCCGGCAAAGTCAGTGGAGATGAGAGAGGCAGTGCCGGCAATTTTGCGCGGAGTTATGGTAAGGATGGCGCCGGAATTGAGCTCGATGCGTTTGCCGTCTTTGAGGCAGCCGGTGCGAATCTTCGGGCCTTGAAGGTCCTGGAGGATGCAGACCGTGCGCTTGAGATCGTGGGCGGCGCGCCGCAGACGTTCGATCCGGCGGGCGTGTTCGGCGTGGGTTCCGTGGGAGAAATTGAGGCGTGCGACGTCCATACCGGTGAGCATAAGCGCACGAATCATCTCGTCGGAGTCGCAGGCGGGGCCGATGGTGCAAACGATTTTTGCGCGGCGCGCGGGCGGGGCTGCGTCGATCAGCAGCGGAACGGCGGTCGAGAGGTCTGCTTCAACGACATCGGGCTTGCGTTGTTTCAGGTGCTTCCTCTTTCCAGAAAATGATGATGCTTATATTTTACGAGACGATTTGATCTCACAGGCCGCGATTTGAGTTATCAGGTGGTCGTGGCAGTTGGCGGAGGTGGAATTTTTGTCAGGCTGCGCGGGAAGAGCATGGCGTTGAATTCGGCGCCGATCAAAACGACGAGGGAGATGAGATACATCCAGACGAGAAGCGCGATGCCGACGCCAAGCGAACCGTAGATGATGCTGTAGTCGACGTAGTGTTGCAGATACCAGCCAAATAGCGCGGAGGATATCAGCCACATGGCGGTCGAAAGAACGGCGCCTGGTAAAACGCTGTGCCAGGGCTGGGTGCGGGGCACGGCGTTGTGATAGATGAGCTGGATGACGGCGATGCTGGTCATGATCGCGATGATCCAGCGAATTAAGCCCCAGAGCAAGAGGATTATAGGGCCGAACTCGTGGCCGATGTGAAAGAGGACGCGGGTTTCGATGCGGCTGCCGAAGGCGACGAGGATGGTGGCAAAGGTGAGCGGGATACCGGCCATTATGACCAGCGAGATTGCGATGACGCGCTCCTTGAGTAAGCCCCAGGTTTTGGGAAGCTGGTAGGCGCGGCGAAAGCCATCCATCCAGGAAATGATGACGCCGGAAGCGCTCCAGACGGTTAACAAGGAGGTTGTGAAAAGAAGGCCCACGGGGCGGTCCGTGCTGCCGCGCAAGAAAGAAAGTGCGGCCGCGCTGCCAGCAGGCAAGATGGTACCAAGGGCGTAAGAAATTTCGCGCAAGTAGACTTGGCCGCGGCTGAGGGTGGCGAGAACCGAACCGAGTACGAGCAGGGCGGGGAAGAAAGTGAAGATGGAGGAGTAGGCCGAGGCTTTGGCGGTTCCGAAGGCGTCGTGCTCGAAGGCGCGCCAGATCGAGAGGCGAAAGAGGCGCCAGAAGCGGCCCAGCGCCGGCGCCAATATTAATGCACCAGGAAGCGGCTCCGGGTTGGAGTCAGGATCCTGAGGGTGCCCGGTCAAGCGCTGTGGCTCCAGTGCTAAAGACATTGGCGTCTAGAAACCATTGTCAAATTAAGCGTCATTTTATAGCGAATTTAGTGTTGTTGCGACTGTCGGCGGTTGTCAAGATATGCTCAGATCGGACACTTTCTGGCAAGCTGCGGGCAGGGTTGCGGGGCTCATTCCCAAGTAGATCGTCCGAAGCTCGGGCAAAAGTTAGGGGCGACTCGCGTCGCCCCTGGTTTGAACGCATCCGGTTTCTTACTCCGCAGCGAGTTCTTCGGTTTCGCCCTCGTGGCGCATGAGTTCGAGCGCGCGCTCGGCGTCTTCGTAGGCTTGCGAGACTTCCTCTTGCACCTTGCTGGCGGCCTCTTCCATTTCTGGAGAGAGACGCACGTTGCGGTAATACTCCATGCCGGTGCCGGCGGGAATCAAGCGGCCTACGATCACGTTTTCTTTCAGACCGCGCAGATGATCGACCGCACCCTGAATCGATGCTTCGGTCAGCACGCGCGTTGTCTCCTGGAAGGAGGCTGCTGAGATGAACGAATCGGTCGAGAGCGACGCCTTGGTGATACCGAGCAGTAGCGGGCGTCCGGTGGCCGGTTTGCCGCCGTTCGCAATCGCACGCTCATTCTCCTCATGGAAGCGGAACTTATCCACTTGCTGTTCGAGGAGGAACTGGGTGTCGCCTACGTCTTCGACCTTTACCCAGCGCATCATCTGGCGCACGATCACTTCGATGTGTTTATCCGAAATGTTCACGCCCTGTAAGCGGTAGACTTCCTGGATTTCATTCACCAGGTAAGACTGCAGCTCTTTTTCGCCCAGCACGGCCAGAATGTCGTGCGGGTTAAGCGGGCCGTCCATCAAGGGTTCGCCAGCTTTCACACGCTCGCCCTCCTGTACGTTGATGTGAACGCCGCGCGGAACGGAATATTCTTTCTCCGTCCCGTTATCAGCTGCCACATAGAGTTTGCGCTGTCCTTTGGCTACTTCGCCGAAGCGCACCACGCCATCGATTTCGCTGATGACGGCAGTTTCGCGGGGCTTGCGAGCCTCGAACAATTCGACCACGCGCGGCAGGCCGCCCGTGATGTCCTTGGTCTTGGTTGTTTCTCGCGGGATCTTGGCCAGCACATCGCCCGGGTAAACCGTGTCTCCGTCCTGCACCATGAGGTGAGCACGCGACGGCATCAGGTAGCGCTTGCTAGCTTTGCCTTTGATGACAATCGCAGGCTGGCGCTTCTCGTCCGGCGAGTCCGCCACGACGTGTCGCGACAGTCCGGTGACTTCGTCGACTTCTTCGTGCAGCGTGATGCCTTCCTGCAGATCCTTGAACTGCGCCGTGCCGCCGATTTCGGTGAGGATGGCGAAGGTGTAAGGATCCCACTCGACGAGTGCTTCGCCGAGCGCCACCGGACCACCATCGGTGACCTTGACCTTGGCGCCATAAACCACTGCATAGCGCTCGCGTTCGCGGCCCTTTTCGTCGACGACTGCGATTGAGCCCTGGCGATTCATGACGACCAGATCGCCGGTTTTCGATTTCACAGTTTGCAGGTTGATGAAGCGCACGGTGCCGTTGCTCTTGGCATCGAGACGCGACTGTTCCGAAACTCGCGATGCCGTGCCTCCGATGTGGAAGGTACGCATGGTGAGCTGCGTTCCAGGTTCGCCGATGGATTGAGCAGCGATCACGCCGGTGGCCTCGCCTAGTTCGACGAGACGGCCGGAAGCTAGATTGCGTCCGTAGCACATTACGCAAACGCCGCGTTTCGATTCGCAGGTGAGCACCGAGCGAATCTTGACGCGCTCGATACCGGCAGCCTGAATTGCGCCCGCCAAATCTTCGGTGATCTCCTGGTTGATGTCGACCACGACCTGGCCTTCGTAGTCTTTGATTTTCTCGAGCGACACACGGCCGACGATGCGGTCGCGCAGCGGTTCGATGATTTCGCCAGCTTCGACGATACCGGAGACGAAGATTCCGTCGACCGTGCCGCAGTCGTATTCGCTGATGATGACATCCTGTGCAACGTCGACCAGACGGCGCGTCAGATAGCCCGAGTCAGCGGTTTTCAACGCGGTATCGGCCAATCCCTTGCGGGCGCCGTGCGTCGAGATGAAGTATTCGAGAACGGTTAGACCTTCACGGAAGTTCGCCGTGATGGGCGTCTCGATAATTTCACCGGTTGGTTTCGCCATCAGTCCGCGCATGCCGGAGAGCTGACGAATCTGCTGTTTCGATCCGCGAGCGCCGGAGTCGGCCATAACGTAAATCGGATTGAGCTGGCCTTCTTTATCGCGCCGCTGCATCTGGCCAAACATTTCATCGGCAACTTTTTCAGTAATGGCAGACCAGATCTCGATGACCTTGTTATAACGTTCGCCGTTAGTGATCGCTCCATCCAGGTATTGCTGCTGAACCGCGATGACCAGCTTGTCGGCGTCTTTCACCAGTGTCTTCTTGTTATCGGGGATGACCATGTCGTCGATGCCGATGGAGAGACCGGCGCGCGTGGCGTATTTGAAGCCGAGCGACTTGATCTCGTCGAGCATCTTGACCGTGACTTCGAGGCCAAAGCGCAGGTAGCAATAATTAACTAACTGGCCGACGCCCTTTTTCTTGAGCAGTCCGTTGATGTACGGCATCGCCAGGTTTACTCCGGGCACTGCTTTGGGCAGATGGTCGTTCAGAATCGCGCGGCCCACCGTCGTGTTCAGGTACTCGCGCACGATGTGGATCGGCTCGGTGTGGTTCACGTCCTGATCGTCATAGGCCTGCGTCAGGTCGATGACCTCACCGGTATAGCGCAGGCGAATCGGAGTCAGTGTTTCCACTTCGCCCATTTCGAGCGCGATTACGACTTCGTCGATGTTGGCGAACGACCGCCCTTCACCCTTCGCGCCGGGCTTCGCTTTGGTCAGGTAGTACAGACCGAGCACCATGTCCTGCGTGGGCACGGTGATGGGCTGTCCAGACGCGGGCGACAGGATGTTGTGCGAAGACAACATCAAAACGCTTGCTTCCACCTGAGCCTCGGGCGACAGCGGAATGTGCACCGCCATCTGATCGCCGTCGAAGTCCGCGTTGAACGCTGTGCAAACAAGGGGATGGATCTTGATCGCCTTGCCTTCGACCAGCACCGGCTCAAACGCCTGAATGCCCAGGCGATGGAGCGTAGGCGCGCGGTTCAGCATCACTGGATGATCTTTGATGACCTCTTCCAGAATGTCCCAAACGATCGGCTCCTGCTGCTCCACCATTTCTTTGGCCTGCTTGATGGTGGTGCAGTTTCCGGTTTGTTCCAGGCGGTGATAGATGAACGGCTTGAAGAGTTCGAGCGCCATCTTCTTCGGCAACCCGCACTGATGCAGCTTGAGCTCGGGGCCGACCACGATGACAGAACGTCCCGAGTAGTCGACGCGCTTGCCGAGCAGGTTCTGGCGGAAGCGTCCCTGTTTGCCCTTCAGCGTGTCGGAGAGCGACTTGAGCGGACGGTTGTTGGCGCCACGCAGAACGCGACCGCGGCGGCCGTTGTCGAACAGGGCATCAACCGCTTCCTGCAACATGCGCTTTTCGTTGCGCACGATCACTTCGGGAGCGTGCAGGTCCATCAGCTTCTTCAACCGGTTGTTGCGGTTGATGACGCGACGGTACAGGTCGTTCAAGTCGGAGGTAGCGAAACGGCCGCCATCGAGTGGAACGAGCGGACGCAACTCCGGTGGAATCACCGGCAGTACGTCGAGAATCATCCACTGCGGCTTGTTGCCGCTCTTGCGGAAAGCCTCGACTACTTTCAAGCGCTTGGCATATTTCAGGCGCTTTTGCAGCGAGGTTTCATTCTTCATCTTCTCGCGCAGTTCGCCGGAGAGAGAATCGACTTCGATGCGCTTGAGAAGTTCCTTGATCGCTTCCGCGCCCATCATGGCTTTGAAGCCGGCGGGGCGGTATTGCTGATCGAGTTCGCGGTACTTGACCTCGTCCTTGATTACTTCGCGCTCTTTTACCGGCGAGTCGCCCGGATCGACGACTACGTATGCTTCGAAATAGAGGATCGCTTCGAGATCCCGCAGGGAAATATCGAGGAGATGGCCGATGCGGCTGGGCAGTCCCTTGAAGAACCAAACGTGCGAACAGGGCGATGCGAGCTCGATGTGGCCGAGGCGCTCGCGGCGCACCTTGGAGAGAGTGACTTCGACGCCGCACTTGTCGCAGATCACTCCGCGATGCTTCATGCGCTTGTATTTGCCGCAGAGGCATTCCCAGTCGGTGACCGGGCCGAAGATGCGGGCGCAGAACAATCCATCGCGCTCCGGCTTAAACGTGCGGTAGTTAATGGTTTCCGGCTTGGTCACTTCTCCATGCGACCAGCTCCGGATTTTTTCCGGGGATGCGAGGCTGATGCGAATAGCATCGAAATCAGCCACGGGATTTGCCATATCAAACGGGCTCGCTCGAAACATGTTCCTCCGCTTTCCTACTCTCAGGAGCAGTACCCGGTACCTAGTAACCAGTAACCAGTACGCTCAGTTCAATGTTTCGCGAAGGCTGAGAGCCGCGACTCGCGAAACGTTCTTCTAAAACTCGTTAAGCCTTAACTCTTTGCGTTTTGCAGGTCAGATTCGTGTCTGACTCCGTCCTCGTCGATTCTTAGAATCCAGCGAGAACCGCGACACCGAAGCCAATCTGGCGACCTCTCAACCGTGCCAGACGCGATCAGGTCATCGCGTTGACCGTTTTCCATATCTTCGTCAAAAGCGGTCACTTCCATTCCTTCAACGAGCACCACCACGTTGCCATCCTCATCAACCGCAGTATCCTCGTGCGATAAGCACAGCACCTGACTGAATAATCCGTTGAAGTCTGCCCTCAACCGCATCTGCAATCACTCCGTCAATACCCAGGCGCTCTGATTGGTAACTGGGTACTGGCAACTGGGTACTGACCTAATCCGCTGCAATGGCCATCGGTTTTTTCTCGGTGGCCTTAATCAATTCGACATCGAGGCAAAGCGCCTGCAATTCGCGAATCAGTACGTTGAACGATTCGGGAACACCCGGCTCCATCGCGGCCTCGCCTTTGACGATAGCCTCGTAGATTTTGGTGCGCCCGTAGACGTCGTCCGACTTCGCGGTGAGCAACTCTTGCAGGATGAACGCCGCGCCGTACGCTTCGAGAGCCCAGACTTCCATTTCTCCAAAGCGCTGGCCGCCGAACTGCGCCTTGCCGCCCAGCGGTTGCTGGGTGATCAGCGAATACGGACCGATGGAACGCGCGTGAATCTTGTCGTCCACCAGGTGCGACAGCTTCAACATGTAGATGTAGCCGACCGTGACCGGCTGTTCGAAAATCTCGCCCGTCATGCCATCGCGCAAACTGGTCTTGCCCGACGTGGGCAGGCCCGCGCTGCTTAGCAATGCCTTGATCTCCGTCTCACGGGCGCCGTCGAATACGGCAGAGCCCATGAACACGCCCTTCTTCAGCGTCGGCGCCAAAGCTTCGAGTTCCTCTTCACTCATGTCAGCGATGGTGTCGGCCAGCACAGTGTCTTTGAACAACGCTTTCAGATCGCGGCGAATGGCGTCGTTGCGAGTGTTATGTTTCAGCAGTTCCGAGATCTTCTTGCCCAGTTCAAAGCCCGCCCATCCGAGGTGGGTTTCGAGAATCTGGCCCACATTCATACGGCTGGGAACGCCAAGCGGGTTCAGGACGATTTCAACCGGCGTTCCATCCTCGAGATACGGCATGTCTTCCTCAGGCAGAATGCGCGCGATCACGCCCTTGTTGCCGTGACGGCCGGCCATCTTGTCGCCGACGCTCAGCTTGCGCTTCATGGCGATGTAAACCTTGACGAGCTTGATCACGCCCGGTGGCAGTTCATCGCCCTTGGTCAGCTTATCTTTCTTTTCGTTGACGATCTTTTTGAGCACGTCGATCTGGCGCGAGGTCATCTCCTCGATCTCGTCGATCTGCTCGTTCACGCGCGGATCCTTGTCGGCATACTTGATACGCTTCAGGTTGCGGGTAGAGATGCGCTCGATCGTGTCGCGGTCGAGAATCGTGTCCTTAGTCAGCAAGCGCTTGTTGGTGCGTTCGTCATGCAGGTCGGCTTGCACTTCCTTGCCGCCGAGCAGGCCTTCGAGACGCTTCAGGCGTTCGTCGGTCAGAATTCGGATTTCATCGGACAAGTTCTTTTCGAGCTTGGCGATTTGATTTCCTTCGATTGCTTTGGCGCGTTCGTCTTTCTCCTGGCCTTTGCGCGAGAATATCTTCACATCGACTACGATGCCTTCGATTCCTGGCGGACAGTACAGTGAAGCGTCGCGCACGTCACCGGCCTTTTCGCCGAAGATCGCGCGCAGCAGTTTTTCTTCCGGCGTCAGCTGGGTCTCACCCTTCGGCGTAACTTTGCCGACGATGATGTCACCCTGCTTGATGCCGGCGCCAATGCGGATCACGCCCGCCTCGTCCAGATTGCGAAGCGTAGATTCGCTGACATTCGGAATGTCGCGCGTCACTTCTTCGGGACCGAGCTTCGTGTCGCGGGCTTCGAGTTCGAACTCCTCGATGTGGACGGAGGTGTAGTAATCCTCCTTCACCATTTTTTCGGAAACGAGAATTGCATCCTCGAAGTTGTAGCCGCGCCACGGCATGAAGGCGACGAGAACATTGCGTCCGAGAGCCAACTCGCCGAAGTCTGTGCACGGGCCATCGGCGATTACCTGGCCTTTGACAACGCGCTGACCTTTCTTCACGATCGGCTTCTGGTTGATACAGGTGTTCTGGTTCGAACGCTTGAATTTCGTGAGCTGATAAATGTCGCTGCCCACTTCACGCGAAAGCTGCATCGGATGATGCTCGCCCTCGACGCGCACAATGATGCGTTCAGAGTCGACGGAATCGATGATTCCGTTGCGCTTCGCCAGGATCACCGCGCCTGAGTCACGCGCCGTAACGCCTTCCATGCCAGTGCCCACAATCGGAGCCTGGGCACGCAATAGTGGAACGGACTGGCGTTGCATGTTCGCGCCCATCAGCGCGCGGTTCGCGTCGTCGTGTTCGAGGAACGGCACCAGCGATGCAGCGACCGACACGAGCTGCTTCGGGCTGACGTCGACGTAGTCGACTTCGTCGCGGTTTACCAGAACGAAGTTGCCAGCCTTGCGAGCGTTCACGAGTTCGCCGGCGATACGGCCCTTGTCGTCAAGCTCGATATTCGCCTGCGCGATGGTGTGGCGATCTTCTTCCCACGCGGAGAGATAGAAGGAGAAGGGCTCAACCTCGACCGGCTTCTTGCGCCGCTCTTTGAGATCGGCGTTGGTCTTGTCCATCTCGCTCTTCTCGACGTAGTCGCCCACTTTGTGGCTGCTGTCACCGGCATTAACGACGATTACGTAATCGACCACGCGCGAGTTCTTCACCTTGCGATAGGGCGACTCGATGAAGCCGTAGTCGTTGATACGCGCAAAGCAGCTCAGCGACGAGATCAGTCCGATATTTGGACCTTCCGGCGTTTCAATCGGACAGATGCGTCCGTAGTGCGTCGGGTGAACGTCGCGCACTTCGAATCCTGCGCGCTCACGCGACAAGCCGCCCGGCCCAAGGGCCGATAGGCGGCGCTTGTGGGTGATTTCCGAGAGCGGATTCGTCTGATCCATGAATTGCGACAACTGCGACGATCCGAAGAATTCGCGGATTGCGGCCATTACTGGCTTGGCGTTGACCAGGTCGTGCGGCATGGCCGTCGACATTTCCTGGTAGACGGACATTTTCTCTTTAATCGCCCGTTCCATACGGACGAGGCCGATGCGGAACTGGTTTTCGAGCAACTCGCCAACCGCTCGCACGCGGCGATTGCCGAGGTGGTCGATGTCGTCGACCGCGCCGATGTTCTTGCGCAGCTTGAGCAAGTACTTGATCGTGGCGTAAAAGTCGTTCGGATCAAGCGTCCGCTGCTCCAGGCTGGTCGCTTCCTGATTCTCAAACAGTTTGATGTTGAACTTCAGCCGGCCCACGCGCGAGAAGTCGTACTTGCGCGGATCGAAGAACATGCCCTGGAACAATGCGGTCGCGGTGTCGAGCGTTGGCGGATCGCCGGGACGCAGTTTTCGATAAATTTCAATCAACGCTTCCGACGGGCTGGTGATCGAATCGCGGCGCAGAGTCTGGCTGATGACCGTGCCCACGTCGTCGCGCTCGGGGAAGAACACGCTCAGTTCGACGACGCCAGATTCCAGGATCTTCGAAACCTTGTCGGCGGTGATCTCAGTGTTCGCTTCGAGCAGCACTTCGCCCGTCGTGGTGTCAACGATATCGCTCGCCGCCCACGCGCCTTCGAGATCGGTCATATCGATTTCGATCTCGCTAATCTTCGCCTTCTGAATTTCTTTTAAAGTTGCAGCCGTGATCTTGCGGCCAGAGTGGGCCACTTCATCGCCAGACTTCGACTTGATACTGTGCGCCAGCTTCATGCCGAGAAGGTTCGTCGGCTTCTCGCTGGCGGGATCAAGCGTCCAAAACAGCTTCTTGTCGCGGACGACGAGACGGTCCGTCGTGTAGAAAGTCTTGAGAATATCTTCGCCGGAGCGCAGGCCGAGGGCGCGCAGGAAAATTGTGCCCAGAAATTTGCGCTTGCGATCGATGCGCACGTAGAGAACGTTCTTCTGATCGTATTCGAATTCCACCCACGATCCGCGATAGGGAATAATCTTTCCCAGGAAGTAAGTGCGGTTCGCGGCTGTCTCAAAGAACACACCAGGCGAACGGTGCAACTGGCTGACGATGACACGCTCAGTGCCGTTGATGATGAAGGTGCCGTTCTGCGTCATCAGCGGAACGTCACCGAAGAAAACTTCCTGCTCCTTGATGTCGCGGATGGAGCGATTGCCCGCTTCATCCTTGTCCCAGATCGTCAGGCGCATCGTGACTTTCAACGGAGCGGAGTAGGTCATGCCGCGCTCTTCGCACTCCGCCACGTCGTATTTCAATTGCAATCCGACCGGGTCGCCGCACTTATTACAAAAGTCAGGCGTGTTCGCGTTATACGTGCCGCACTTGTGACAGAGAACTTCGCCGGGATGGAACGGGTCGGTGATCACCGTCGATCCACAATTCTTACAAGTGGTGCGCAGGTGATGGAGACCTTTCAGGTGGCCGCACTTGCACTCCCAGTTGCCGATGGCGAAGTCGACAAACTCGAGTTGTGAGACGTTGCGGAAATCGGTAATCGGAAACACCGACTGAAACACGGCCTGCAAGCCGCCGTCTTCGCGCTCGCTCGGCAATTTATCCATCTGCAGGAAGCGGTCATAGGAGCGCTTCTGAACTTCGATCAGGTTCGGAATCTGGATGGTCGCTGGAATCTTGGCAAAATCGAAACGCTTGCGGTGAATGTTGTGCTTTGGCATTCTAAGGAGCTCCTGCTTTCAGGCAGCCTGGGGCTGCGGTGTCAAGCGGAATGACGGCGCCAAAAACGGCGCCAAAATATTGCTACGGTTGACGAAAACGAGCGGTGCACGCGGAAAACAGAGAGCGGCCCCCGCAAGGACAAGTTCGTCCGCGGGCGCCACGTGTGACGCTGACTCTTAGATAACTTGTTAAATTCCGCGCCAGTTCAAACGGCCTGTTCCGTCCCGCCGCCCGCGGGACCGGCTGCCATACTTTTTTCCAGCGACCCTTTTCCGTTACGCTTCCTGGGTCTATTTGGAGGATGCGGGTCGCCGTCGCCTCGCAGTGAAGCCAGGATAAGCGGGTTATTTATTAGATATTAACACCGCTTAAAGGATTCAGCTACTGTTCGGTCAAATAATTGCTAAGGGGGATCCGAAAGCCTCCCCGCCTAAAAGAACTCGCTGTCCGTTGTTCGCTGTTCGCTTTCGCGTTCCGGTTCTAGACCGAATTAACGCATGCGAAAAGCGACGGACGAACAGCGAAAAGCGCTATTTAACCTCGACGACAGCACCAGCCTCAGTGAATTTCTTCTTAATGGTCTCGGCTTCATCCTTCGATACGCCCTCTTTAATGCTCTTGGGAGCGCCATCGACCAGGTCTTTCGCCTCTTTCAGGCCAAGGCTGGTGACCTCTCGTACGGCCTTGATTACATTGATCTTATTGGCTCCAACTTCTTTGAGGACGACGGTGAATTCGGTCTTCTCTTCCGCTGGAGCCGCCGCCCCCGCACCTGCTCCGCCGCCGGCAACCGTCACCGGGGCCGCTGCCGCCGCCGAAACGCCGAGACGCGTTTCCAGTTTCTTGACCAAGTCCGCCGCTTCGAGCAGCGACAGGTTAACGATCGACTCTTCCAACTGCTGTAGATCCGCCATGTGAATCTCTCCGCTTTTATTTAAGATTTTGTGTTACCGCTTGCGATTTCGCTATCGCTGGGCCAGGTTTCCAGTGCGACCAGGTCATCCTTTCGAGCGCCAGACAACGCCCGAATTTCAAACCGCGCCACCCCTTGCCTCGCGATAACTCAATCTTTTTTCGAGCAGCACTGCTGCCCAGAAAACTTTGTAATTACATAATCGGGTAATTTGTAATTTGGAAATCTCACGCAGGTTCAAATTAAACAATTTCAAAATTACCCAATGGAAGCTACGCTTCCTTAAATTTTTTCTGCTCCACGCCCTGGCCGACGACTACCGCCAGATTTCGTCCCACCGCATTCATCGCTGTGACCAAACGCTGTGACGGAGCGTTC
Organism: uncultured Acidobacteriaceae bacterium; assembly: GCA_963822025.1. Lineage (GTDB taxonomy): Bacteria > Acidobacteriota > Terriglobia > Terriglobales > Acidobacteriaceae > Acidiflorens. The sequence goes on from CAWGFW010000008.1 coordinate 2,089,971, forward strand.
AACAGGAAGAGCAGCTTCGAATACAGCTCTTCTTTCGAAGGCATGGTCGCGAGCGATTCGATCTCTTTGACTGAGATCATGCGGCCTTCAACCACGCCAGCCTTAAAGCTGAATTCCGGATTATCTTTTACGTACTTTGCGAGTGCCTTCGCCAGCGCTACGGGATCACCTTCGGTGTAAGCGATCGAAGTGACGCCCTGAAGATTCGTGAGCGCTTGCTCGACCTTGGTGCCCTTGCCGGCGCGCTCAGCCAAAGTATTTTTCACCACGCGATACTTCGCACCGGTCGGGCGCAACGCCTTGCGCAATTCGAAATCCTGCGTCACCGTCAGCTTGGAATACGTGGCCACGATCATGCTCGAAGCATTCTTCAGTTCGCCACCGAGTTTTTCAACCTGCGAAACTTTCTTTGCTCTGGTAACCGCCATGTTCAATCCCTTTCAAAATATCTTCTGTTGAGACGGGACTCGTCCGTCAGGCAATCTTGTTCTGACTAAGCCTTGGCCGCAACTTCGATTGGAGTTGTGTCCAGCGAAATCCCAGGCCCCATGCTCGAACTCAGATAGCAGGCCTTGATGTACTTGCCCTTAGCAACCGACGGCTTGGCCTTGATCACGCTCGATATCAGCGTGGTCGCGTTTTCGATCAACTTGTCCGGAGTGAAAGAAATCTTTCCGACCGGCACATGCACGAGCGCCGTTTTATCGGTGCGGAATTCGACCTTGCCGGCTTTCACTTCCTGGACGGCTTTTGCGACATCCATGGTGACGGTACCTGTCTTCGGATTCGGCATCAAACCTTTCGGCCCAAGAACCTTGCCCAGACGGCCGACAGACTTCATCATGTCGGGCGTCGCAATGAGCGCGTCGAAGTCGGTCCAGTTTTCTTTCGTGATTTTTTCGACCATGTCTTCGCCGCCGACAAAATCCGCGCCCGCCGCTTCGGCCTCGCGAACTTTTTCGCCGCTCGCAATCACCAGAACTTTTTTCGACTTGCCAAGGCCGTGCGGAAGCACCACCGTGCCGCGTACCATCTGGTCTGCATGCTTCGGATCGACGCCTAGCCGCAGCGTCACCTCGACGGTTTCATCGAACTTCGCGTATTTCACTTTCTGCACAAGTGGAACCGCTTCCTGCAGTAAGTAAGGCCGCGCCTCAACTGCCTTGCGCGACTTCTCGATATTCTTACCTGACTTCTTCATTTTTTCCTCGTCTCCCACCGCCGCATCGTTAGATTGATGAGCCGTGGTGTTTTCGACATCTGCTACTGGCTCCTAACTGTTTCACAAAATTACCCGACTACTTCGATGCCCATCGACCGAGCCGTGCCGCGCACGCTCCTGACGGCGGCATCTACGGATGCGGCGTTCAGATCGGGCATCTTCTGTTTCGCGATATCCTCGACCTGCTTCAGGGTCACTTTGCCTACCTTATCCTTATTAGGGGCGCCTGAACCCTTGGCGATGCCGGCGGCGCGCTTCAGCAACACCGATGCCGGCGGCGTCTTGGTGATGAAGGTGAATGTGCGATCGCTGTACACCGTGATCACGACGGGCACAATCAAGCCTTCGAGTTCTTTTTGCGAGGTGCGAGCGTTAAACTGCTTGCAAAACTCCATGATATTGACTTGCGCCTGGCCGAGCGCGGGACCTACCGGAGGCGCCGGCGTGGCCTTGCCCGCCGCAATCTGCAACTTTACTGATCCTGTAGCTTTCTTTGCCATGATGCCTTTCCAGTACCTAATTAACTGCAACGCCGAGTCTAGGATTTTCGGCCCGGCTCCTTGCAACTCAATAGGCGATTACGCCACTTTCTCCACTTGCCCAAATTCCAATTCCACTGGAGTCGAACGCCCGAAAATCGTTACCATCACTTTCAATGTCTCGCGATCTTCGTTCACATCGTCAACCACACCGGTGAAAGTTGCGAATGGGCCTTCGCCGATGCGCACCTGCTCGCCCTTCTCGAATTTGACCTTGAGCTTCGGCTTCTCGCGGCTGTCAGCGACCTTATAAACGATGTGGTTGACTTCCTCTTCCGACAGCGGAGTCGGTTGCTGCCCGGTGCCTACGAATCCCGTGACTCGCGGCGTCGACTTCACTACGTGCCAGACGTGGTCGTCCATGTCCATCTCTACCAGCACGTAGCCGGGATAGAACATGCGTTCTGAAGTATACTTTTTGCCGCCGCGGACTTCGGTGACTGACTCGGTTGGAATCAGCACCTTGCCGATTTTGTCCTGCAATCCGAAAGCCTGCACGCGCGATTCGAGCGACTCGCGCACCTTGCGCTCGAAGCCCGAGTAGGCGTGGATGATGTACCACTTCATATTCGGATTGCGCGGCGCTTCGCCCCCCGGTGTCGCCTCCGTAGGCGTAACAGGCGCTTGCGCCGCATCCACTATCGCGCTCTCTGTCTTTTCCTTATCCGTATCCGGCATTCAATCGCTTCTTTCGCTCGCTATCTAATGACGCGAGAAATAATGCAGCATCCGCTCCAGGCTGTTCTGAATGATGAGATCTACGGCCCAGAAATACAATGCAAACAGAAACACGGTAATGATGACCACTGTCGTCGTCGCCTGGACTTCCTTGAGCGACGGAGATGTGACCTTCTTCATTTCCGTGCGCACGTCGCTATAGAAAGACTTAATGCGTTCCGGCCAGGACCGCAACGTGGTGGTGATCGCGTTTTGTTCTACCGCTGTCGCCATACCTTCCCGCTTTCCTCGACTACTGCTCGGGCCTCAACTTCGCCCTCGGCTTTACCCTCAATTCTGGCAGGGGCGGAGGGATTCGAACCCCCAAGTTCGGTTTTGGAGACCGACAGTTTAACCGTTGAGCTTACGCCCCTAAAACTGTTCCCAGTTCCCGGTTGCCAGCTCTCAGCAAAACCGAACTACTGGCAACCGGCAGATCCTTCGCCTTCGCTCAGGATGACGCTATCGGGCTCCCGCTTCGCTTACGCCCGATAACCGGCGTCACTTCACTTCTTTATGCGATGTGTGCTTGCGGCATCGGCTGCAGAACTTTTTCAGTTCGAGACGGTCCGGTGTCGTTTTGCGGTTCTTGGTCTTTGAATAGTTCCGCTCTTTGCAATCACCACACTGCAACGTAATAATCTCTCGGGGCATTGCTCACTCCCTCAACCAGTTCTTCGCCTTTAGCGCTTAGCTTTGGCTTTTGTGTATGACATTTTCTGTCGCGCATTATGTGAAGGCGGGGCAAGACCCCTCCACCACATCATTTCGTCAACTACTTCACAATCTCCGCGATCGTGCCCGCGCCGACGGTGTGCCCACCTTCGCGAATTGCAAAGCGCAAGCCCTTCTCCATCGCTACCGGCGTGATCAGTTCGATGACCAGGCTCACGTTGTCGCCCGGCATCACCATCTCCGTGCCTGCCGGCAACTCCGCGATTCCGGTCACATCCGTCGTGCGCAAATAAAACTGCGGACGATAGCCCTTGAAGAATGGCGTATGCCGTCCGCCTTCTTCTTTCGTCAGAATGTAAACTTCCGCCTTGAACTTGGTGTGCGGAGTGATCGATCCTGGCTTCGCCAGCACCATGCCGCGCTCGACATCTTCTTTCGCAATGCCGCGCAGCAAGAGACCCGCATTGTCGCCCGCCATGCCTTCGTCCAGCTGCTTCTTGAACATTTCGACGCCGGTCACGACCGTCTTGCGCGTCTCGCGGAAGCCGACAATCTCCGCTTCTTCGCCGACCTTCACCTTGCCGCGCTCGATGCGTCCCGTGACCACAGTTCCGCGTCCCTGAATCGAAAAAATGTCTTCGATCGGCATCAGGAACGGCTTATCCAGTTCGCGCGCCGGCTGCGGCACGCTCTTGTCGACCGCCTCCATCAGCGCGTCGATTTGCTTTTCCCACTTCTCTTCGCCGTTCAGCGCTCCCAGAGCCGACAGCCGGATCACCGGCACATCGTCGCCCGGAAACTGATAGCTCTTCAGCAATTCGCGCACTTCGAGTTCGACCAGATCGAGCAGCTCGGGATCGTCCACCGCATCGCATTTGTTGAGCGCAACAACGATGTAAGGCACGCCCACTTGCCGCGCCAAAAGCACATGCTCGCGCGTCTGCGGCATCGGACCGTCGGTCGCCGCGACCACGAGAATCGCGCCATCCATCTGCGCCGCGCCCGTGATCATGTTCTTGATGTAATCGGCGTGCCCCGGGCAATCGACGTGCGCGTAGTGCCGGTTCGGCGTCTCATACTCGACGTGCGCGGTGGCAATCGTGATGCCGCGCGCCTTCTCTTCCGGAGCGTTATCGATCGAATCAAACGACCGGAAAACAATCTTCGGGTTGTGCTTCTGTAAAACTTTCGTGATCGCCGCCGTCAACGTGGTCTTGCCGTGGTCGATGTGACCAATCGTCCCCACGTTGCAGTGCGGCTTATTCCGCTCAAATTTTTCTTTCGCCATTTCCTGTTTTCCTTTGTAGCGCCGGCCTGCCGCCGGCTGTTTCGCAAATCAATCGTCGTCCTGAGATCCACTCAGTAGTACTGATACAGCTTCTGAAACTTTGCCCGCACCTCGCGGTCTACCTCTTCCACTTTCGAAAGATAAAACTCCCGCACTTGGGCCTGATCGGAAACCGGTAGCGCTGCATGCAAAGCCCGCGCCGTTCCAACCTTGTCGCCCACCGCCCGGTCGATTGCATCCGCCGCGAAAACTGCGTCCACGTTGCGGATTCGAATCTTGCGGCTATCGAGTTCCTTAAAATACTTTGTCACTCGGTCCGCCGAGAACGCTTTTTCTATCGCGGACTTCAGGTCGGCGAACTCACGTTCTTTCTCGACCTTGAGAATGCCTTGCTCGAACTTCACGGCCATCGAAACCTCTACCAACAGATCCCTCGCGCAAACCGCTCGGGATTTCGGCTGCAGGCTCCCGCTTCGCTCACGCCTGCAGAACGCCTCAACTCTGGAGCGGGAGACGGGGATCGAACCCGCGACCAACAGCTTGGAAGGCTGTGACTCTACCACTGAGTTACTCCCGCCCTCAAAAGCAGCTGTCAGCTCTCGGCTGTCAGCAAACCCTCAATCTCATGGAGCCGATGATCAGGATTGAACTGATGACCTCTCCCTTACCAAGGGAGTGCTCTACCAACTGAGCTACATCGGCTCGCTCTTACCGCTCAAAATCGTACCGATCAAAAATCGTATGCCGAAATTCAATCTTCGATCGCTTTAGACTCGGTCCGCTCTTCCTCGATCCGCGTTCGCCAGTAGTACAGCGCCGCCCGAAAAGCAAACAACCCGAGGATGATCAGCGTCCCGGTTCGCAGCCTGATGCTTGCATTCAAGATTTCAATCGGCTCGTCCGACAGCGTGGTGCAGGCTAAAATTCCGAGCACCGCGTATGCCACCAACGCCAGTACGAACTTCTTCTTGATCGTCACTGCTTCGCCATCAACCGCTTGACTCTGGTGCACAGGGGAGGATTCGAACCTCCGTACCTCCTGAGAGGGACAGATTTACAGTCTGTTGGCTTTAACCACTCACCCACCTGTGCAAATCCGAAAACACCGCTGTGCGCAAACTACAACTCCGACACAGTAGAGCAAACTCTCAGCTCGGGAAACTGAATGCGAGAACTCCCGCCTGACACCTACACTCGCCGGAAAATAAACTGAAGGAGTGCTTTCAAACTGCGCCGCCAGCGCGCGTTACCGCCCAAACCTCGCTGTTTCCGGAATCTTGTTTATCTGGAGCTGGCGAAGGGAATCGAACCCCCGACCCTCTGATTACAAATCAGATGCTCTACCGACTGAGCTACGCCAGCAGGTGGAAGCGAGTCCTTTCGGACACAATACTTCCCTGATCCCTTCCTGATGTCCGGGACAATTATTTAAGTTATCACAAGGGCAATTGACGTGCAACCGGAAGCGGGTTGCAATGCTCGCGGGGGAAACCACAGAGAGCCCGCCGGGCCGACGGGTGCTATCATTATTTCGATTTCGCTCACCGTGCGATCACAGCTGGTGAGCCGAACGTCCCCCGAAATTCGATGCGCATTCGCCGCCGCCTCCCCATCTTTGTTGTTCTGTTGTTGGTTGTGGCGGCTGTCGCTCTGATTATCACGCTGCGCAAGCACGCTCCGCCGGAAGCGGCGCGGTTGCTTCCGGGAGCGGATGGTTTCTTCTACGTCAATCTTCAATGGATTCGGACATTCAACGCCACCGGTCATCTACCGCCGGTTTCGCATGAGCCGGAATATCAACAGTTTGTCGATCAGACGGGCTTCCAGTGGGAACGCGACTTGGAGCAAGCCGCCTTCGCCATACACTATCCGCAGAGTTGGGGAAAGGTGGGCTCCGGTACAACGTCGGAACCGCGTTTCTCCGAGGTCTTCGTCGGCAAGTTCGACTCGGCCCGGCTGACTGCGTATCTCAAGAAGCTGTCTTCTTCCGTCGACGATTACCGCGGCTTTGAGATCTACAACATTCCGCTCGAAGGGCGCACCGTGCGCGTCGTGCTTCTTTCCTACGACAGCGTCGCGGTTTCGAACCATCCTAATCCCGACGTGATTCGCGGCATTCTCGACCGGTCGAGGAAATTGGCGTCGCCGTTTGGCGGCCCGTGGTTGCTGCGAAAATTTTATCGTGAAGTTCCCCTGGCGAGCCTGTCGTTTGCGGTGCTGCGCGTGACGCCCGAGATGGGATCGCTGGACGGCCTGGGCAGCTGGAGTTTCTTGTTTCCAAAGCCTGCCGTGGCGGTGATTTCCGCGCGCTATCTTCGCGCCCTGCACCTGCGGGCGGTAGCCTTTACCGATAGTGCTGCCGACGCGCAAGCCATCACCGAGAAGGCAGCCACTTTTCTCAGCCTCTTTCACGCCGCCGAAGGCAGCGTCGGCGTGCACGGCACGGATCCGGATGTAAAGACTTTCTTCGACAGCCTCAAAGTGCAGCAGTCCGGCGATCGAGCCATTCTCACCGCCGTCGTGCCCGCCGGATTTTTTCAGAAAGTATTAAGCGAGGCGCCCCCCGAAGCGGTCGCGCCGATTTCGCCGCCTCCGACGAATACTCCCGCCCCTACCCCGCGAAAAACGTCGCCTGCCAAAAAGCCGAAGAGCTCAACTTCAGCAAAATGACGTCGCCTGTGAATTTTGCGCTAGCCAGCCGGCGCGGAGGAAACGATACGCCGCGGACGCGGCAAGAAACGCAAATAAGAAAAGACGCACCCGGAATTCGAGTGCGTCTTAGGGAAGCGCTGGAAGCTGCCGTCGTTAGAAGCTGAAGCGAGCCCCCAGCGACAAAACACGGGCGGCTAGAGCACTGCTGAGTGTGCCGAAGTTCGAGCTAGCAATGTTGTTCGAGATGCTGCCTGGGTTCAAATTCAAATTGTTGAAGACGTTGAACGCATCTATTCGCAGCTCAAATCTGGCGTTTTCTCCTAATACGGGCATTTTCGGGAGGCCAAAGCCCTTCGAAATCGTCAAGTCCACGTCCTTGTACCCAGGAAGAGTGAGCGAGTTACGGTAAACACCCGGAGGCTGAGGCAGCGAGGTTCCGCCGCACGTGGCCGGGGCGGCGCAATTGTAGGCAGTATAAGTCGGCGTCGAGAAATAGGCCGCGCCACCGTTGGGGAAGTTCTGGCTGGGACCCGCTGCCGTCTGTTCGTAGGCTTGAGTGCTTGTGCTCTGGCCGGCACCACCCAAATAGGCGGCGGGGAACAAGGTGTTATAGCAACAGTTCCCGGTATAGAGGAACCCGTTCTGGACGCTTACAACAGGACTCCATGGAAATCCGGAGTGCCAGTTGAAGATACCACTAAGCGACCACCCGCCAGCGACCTTATCGACCCACGTGTTGCCGTGGAAAAAAGTCGGCTGCCACATGCCAAACACTTTGAACGCATTGGTGACGTTATAGTCGGAGCGTCCGTAGCTGAGGGTGGGATTGTACGGATAGGGCTGCTCCGAGTAGGGCGCGGAGCTGGTGTCCATGCTCCTCGACCATGTGTATTGAGCATCGGCCATGAACTGGTGCGAGAACTGATGCTTCAACTCTGCGAGCATGCCGTTGTAATTGCCGCGGCCATTTACCCCCCAGTAGTCGTTTCCGTTGATCTGCGGATTCAGTGTGGCACCTTGCAGTGCAGGCACCGCGATCGGGTTCTCGTGGAAGTAGATGTCTCGCGATAAGCTTCCCTGATATCCCAGTGACATTACGTATTGGTGACCGAGATCGTATTGCATGTCGAAGGAGTAATGATGTGTCCGCATCGTGGGAAGGGTGTTGGGGAAGATTTCGACACCGACCGAGCCCGCCGCCGGCAGCCCATTCGGACCAAGAGGGGACTGCGTGTTCGGGTTCGCCGGATAACCGTAAAGGTCGGTCGGACTGCTAGAAAGTGCGTAGACGATCGCAGGATTGATCGCGGATGGGGACGGCGAGCTAATGTTCGGAAATACCACCAGCCCCGGATTTTGGAAGATGTTGGCCGAGATCGCGATTTCTTCCTGGTTATAGTTCAGACCGTAACCGCCGCGGAACACGAGCTGGCTGTTGAATTTACTCGGGCTCCAGGCAAATCCGATTTCGGGGCCGAAGTTATCTTTCTGCGCATTCCAGGAGTCTCCCCTGCTGACTGTCAGGCCTGTCAAATAGTCCGACCCGGCACCCGGTGTGGCCCGGTAGATGTTGTTCTGCTTGGAATAGAGCGGACCAAAATAAGACCAACGCAATCCAAGATTGATCGTGAGGTTCGGTCGCAGCTTAATATCATCCTGGCCAAAGAAACCTAGGAGGTTTTCGCGGTCGTCCTGGCGTAACGTAGTGGGCACGCCAGTATTGGGATCGAACCCTCCGCCCTCGCTGTCCGGCGCATCATTCAGGAAGTCCCACATATTGTAGAAGCCATAGTGAGGAACGCCGTTATAAGTCTGCTCTTGCAGGTAAAACAGACGAGTAGCCTCACCGCCAAACTTTATGGTATGGCGTCCGAAAATTTTGGTAGCCACGTCTTTGTAGCTGTAAGTCCACTGATTGAGGATGTTGCCAACACTTGGTCCGAATTGTTCAGGCGTGATGCTGCCGATTTGGCCGATGTTGTCCACGGGGAATCCAACCGGCGACTGGGGATTGGACTGGACTTCGTTATATCGCCATCCCGCCGCATTGGCGCGAAGTTCGTTGAGCAAGGTCGGCGAGAAGGTGTGGTTCCAGATGACGGAAAACGCATCGTTGACCTGGTTGTGATGAAAGATGTCGTAGGCACGATTGCCGTTGAGTTTATTTTGCGTCAGTGGAACCCAGTAGATGGCAAATCCAATGCGGTCTCTTCCTGTGACATCTGCATCAAGGCGCCCGTTGTACTGCGCCGCATTGAAGGTGGTCGGATTCAACGTGATGTAGTCCGCAATATCGGGCGTTGTACCCAGAGGGCTACCTGGCGTTCCGCAGCCTGTGCCAGCGCCGCCGCAGCCCGGATTGCCAGGCTCCGTCCAGCCCAGATCCTGCGTCCCCACCCCCGTGGTTAACGGCGTGCCGAGATTGAGACCGCCCACCACGGTTGCACAGTTAACACCTTCCAGCAGGCCGGCGGTCCCGCAGCTAGTGTTCGGAACGAGGCCGAGATTGACCACACCATTCCCGGGAAAGTTGAGATACTGTGCTGCAATGGGGCCCCCGGCGGACGCCAGGGCATCAAACTGCGGAGTATCGTACCATCCGCTGCCGACAGACCTCGCATTGGGCTCGCGCACGGTTTCATAATTGAAGAAGGCGAAAATCTTATTCTTCCAAATGGGGCCGCCGACGCTACCGCCAAACTGGTTGAACTTGCTGTTATCCCGTAGTGATTGAGTGCCCACGCCAAAATATGGCTGATAGGCGTTCAGGTTCGGCTGGTGAGTGGTGAAGAAGAGGCTGCCGTGGAAGTCGTTGGTACCGGACTTGGATGTGATCTGAACCTGAGCGCCGGTGAAGCGGCCATCCTCAGCGTCATAACTGTTGGTGACGACCTTCACGTCGCTGACTGAATCTTCGGAGGGAGTGATAACCGTTGCGCCTCCCCAGACGGCGCTGGTAGTGCTGATGCCGTCAATCGAAACGCCGGTGTTCTGAGCCTGGTTGCCGTTGGAATAACCCTGAACAAGATTTTCGGTCGCGAAGATTCCAGTGGCTCCACCAGAAGACGCCGGTTGACTCTGCGTGCCGGGAAGAGTGTATTGCCCGCCACCACCGGCTTGTGAACCATCGTTGAACATGCCGGGGGCCAGTGCCGTAAGTTTGGTGACGTCGCGGCCGAAGGATGGCATGTGCTGGATCTGGTTATCGGTGACGACGCCGTTGAGCGAAGCGCTTTCGGTATCGAGCGCGGGTAAGGACGAGGCGTCAACGTTTACGGTGGTCGATGCGGCGCCGATCTCGAGCACCACGTTGAGAGCGTTGGCCTGATCGGGCTTCAGGTCGATATGGTCGAGGAATTTCTTCTGGAAGCCGTTTTTTTCAACATCCAACTGGAAGGTTGCGGCGGCGGCCAGCGCGTTGAAGTTGAACACTCCGGCAGCATCGCTCGTTCTGACCTGCTTTTCGCCGGTCGCGGGATTGATCAGCGTGAGAGTCGCACCGGAGACAACCGCACCCGTGGGATCGGTCACTACACCTTGAATGGAAGTTCGATACTGCGCCTGAACCAATGCGCTCGATGCAACGATGCTGACGATCAGCAGTGCGACGCGGACTGCCAAAGTGGAACGCCTCATGGAGTTCTCCTCAAATCAAAAAGTGCATTTTGTGAATCTCAGTTGATGCATTAAATGACTGCCCCGTCTTACGAAAAACTGAGTTATGCAATCCAACACCGTAGTCGTCCAGACGTTGGACGGTCTGTGCAAAATTGCTCACTGTCTTCCTAAATGCCTTGGCGGCGGATTGCCAACTCGACGCCCTTGAATTTGGTTCTCGCCAAACCATCATGACGCATCTGCAAACCGTGTACCAACCTCGTACTAAATCTCTAAAAAAGCGATTTAGTAGAAATCTACCGTATGCTGATGGCAGAGTTGAATTTAGGCAATGTTGCGGATTCCTGGTAGCACTACTTCAGGGTTCGGTTCTATGAAACTCCGCTTGGGTCTATGAGAATGTGGAGATTGCTATGAGAAGCGATAGGTGGGTTAAGGCCGCCACTTCGCAGTCACCAGGGTTCCAGTCGCCGCCGGATAGGTGGTCTCTCGTATCACTAGTTCGGGTTCCACAATGTGTTGATCGCGAAGCTCGGAGCCGGGACGGTTGATGCGCTTGAGCAGAATTTCGGCGGCGGCCCGCCCCATCTCGCGCAAGGGTTGGCGCACGGTGGTTAATCCGGGATTCTGGAAGGCGGCACTTTGAATGTCGTCGAATCCGATGACGGATACATCTTCTGGAACCTGCTTGCCGGCTTCGCGCAGAGCGCGAATCGCTCCCATGGCAGAGATATCGTTAAAGGCGAAAAGAGCCGAGAACATGGTCCGTGATGCCAACAAAATCTTCGCGGCCATGTATCCAAGTTGTGGGGATGGCGAATCGCCCTCGAGCTGCGTTACCAGATGAGGATTGATCTTCAAGCCAAGCTGCTGAGCGACACGTTCGATATTCGACCAGCGAACTTCAGTATCGGAGCTGAACTCCTGGCCCTTCATGAAGGCGATGCGGCGGTGACCAAGGTGAAATAGGTGCTTCAATGCTAGCTCCGCGGCCCGCTGGTGGTTGAGAACGATGTTGGTAACGCCCTCGACTTCGTTGTGGCCGGAGACGGTGACCACCGGCACAGAGAGGTTGAGGTGCCAGGGAGTGTCAACGGCGATGAGTCCGTCCACGGAGCGTTCGAGGAACATGCGCGGATATTCATCGATGAGATCGGCACGGTGGCGATGACTGGCGACGAAGTAGAAATAGCCCTCCTGCAGGAGGTAGTCCTCGACTCCGCTCATGACCGAGGCGGAGTACCCGTCGCTGACTTCGGGGACGATGACCCCAATGGTGAAGCTGCGCTGCGTGCGCAGGGAGCGGGCGAAGAAATTGGCGCGGTATTTGAATTTGCGGGCAGCCGCGAAGATGCGGTCCTTGGTTTCTTGCGGAATAGAGTCGGCGACGCTGGAGCGGTTGATGACGAGAGAGACGGTGGCGGGAGAGAGATCGAGGTGCTCAGCGAGTTTCTTGAGGCTCATGGGCCGGCGGGCGGCGTGGGCAGGGTTTTCATTCGGCTTTGATTTCTTTAATGACACCGGCGCAGTCTCGCACAATGAAATCACGGGAGCAAGCAGAGATCTTGATGCACCTCACGGTCGACTGTTTCTATACTTTTTCCTACGGTTTGTTCTGAACTATTGACAGGGGCGACAAGAACGTAGTCTGATACAAACCGTCGTCGTTGAACTAATGCGATTTAGTTGAGGACAGAATCGAATCTGTTCGAGGTATTGCAAGGATGGGGTTTGAGGGGCGGGTGGCTGCTGTTCGTGGCGTTCTTCCGAAATGGTGGAAGCGGCGATCGTGGGTGCTGCTTTTAGCGGTGCTATGCCTTGGCTATTTCGAATTATCGGCTCAAGAACATCCGCCAGATTTTGAAAAAGCGCATAGCGCGAGCGAAATCGGCGTAGCGGATCCGAAACTTGATGCGCGGGTTGAATCCATTCTCCGGAGCATGACGTTAGACGAAAAGATCGGGCAATTGGTGCAGTATTCCGCAGGGCAGCCGACGGGGCCGGGGACGGGGCGCAGCGACTACAAAGAAATGATCGCGCTGGGGCGGATTGGCGCCCTGCTGAATGTAATTAAGACTCCACTGATCAATGAGTATCAGCGGATTGCGGTTGAGAAATCGCGATTGCATATTCCGCTGCTTTTCGGGCTCGACGTTATTCATGGATTCAGGACGGAGTTCCCGATTCCTTTAGGAATGGCTTCGACTTGGGATCCCGATCTGGTCGAGAAGGCATCTCGAGTGGCGGCGTCGGAGGCTTCGGCCATTGGCATTCGCTGGACATTTTCACCGATGGTCGACATCGCGCGCGATGCGCGCTGGGGGCGCATTGCGGAAGGCGCCGGAGAAGATCCCTATCTCGGCGCAGCGATGGCCGCAGCGTATGTGCGCGGATATCAAGGTGCGCGGTTGGACGCGCCCGATACGATGGCGGCGTGTGTCAAGCATTATGTGGGATACGGTGCCGCGGAGGCAGGGCGAGATTACAACTCGACCGAAATCTCCGAGCACACTCTCCGTGAATTTTATCTGCCCCCATTTCACGCGGCGATCGATGCCGGAGCGGCGACCGTGATGAGCGCATTTAACTCGCTCAACGGCGTGCCAGCTTCGGCGAATCCGTTTACTCTAACGGAAATTTTGCGGAAGGAGTGGGGCTTCAAAGGGATGGTCGTGAGCGACTGGTCTTCGATCGGCGAGCTGGTGGCTCACGGGGTTGCGATCGACGATGCTTCTGCGGCGCGCAAGGCCTTGCTGGCGGGTGTCGATATGGATATGGCGAGCAGCCTATATCACGATCAACTGGCTCAACTCGTTCATTCAGGCGCAGTGCCGATTGCCAATGTTGACGAAAGCGTTCGCCGGGTTTTGCGCGTAAAGTTGGCGCTCGGATTGTTCGAGCATCCTTATGTTGATGACAGCCGAGCTCAACGCGCGTTTTTTTTGCCGGAGAGCGTCCAGTTGGCGCAAACCATCGCCGAGCGTTCTTTCGTTTTGCTGAAGAATGCACCGATCGCGGGCAAACCGCTTCTTCCGCTCTCAAAGGACGTGAAGACGGTGGCGGTCATCGGGCCGCTGGGTGACAACGCTTCCGATCCAGAGGGAACGTCTAGTGCTCCGAAGGCCGGCGTCTTGTCTTTACCCGCAGAGTTGGCGCGACGACTGGGTGAGAGCAACGTGTTGCGGGCCAAGGGCGGCGGAATTCTCAAAACTAGCGACGAAGAGATTGCGACAGCGGTTGCCACTGCCAAACGCGCTGACTTGGTTATACTGACGCTTGGCGAGTCTCCCGCGATGAGCGGGGAAGCGGCGTCGCGAGCGTATCTTGGCCTGCCGGGACGGCAGCAGGAATTGCTCGAAGCTATCGTCAATACCAGCCAGCCGGTCGTACTTATTCTTTTTAGTGGGCGCCCGCTTACGGTGCCTTGGGCATTTGAGCATGTGCCGGTCGTGCTGGCCGCCTGGTTTCCCGGAACGGAAGCAGGCCCGGCACTGGTCCACACGCTGTTCGGTGAATCCAATCCCAGTGGTAAGTTGGTTGTAAGTTGGCCGCGCAGCGTCGGGCAGGAACCTCTTTATTACAACGCTCTAAGTACGGGAAGGCCTCCCGGTAAGATCGACCTTACGCGTCCGCCAACCGATGTAGAGTCGAAATATGTATCGCGCTATATTGATGAGCAAAACAGTCCGCAGTTCCCCTTTGGCTATGGGCTTTCATATACCACCTTCAGTTATGGGCCGACTAAGATCAATAAGATGCAGCTTAGGGCCAAGGATCTAAATGGGAATTTAGAGGGCCGACCTGGAGCAACAGACGCACTTATTGTCGAGGCTGCAGTATCCAATAGCGGTTTGCGGGCTGGTAAAGAATTGGTGCAACTGTATATACGGCTACGGGGCACGAGCACTGCGCAGCCGGTGCGCGCGCTGAAAGGGTTTCAGCGAGTCGCGTTAAGCGCGGGAGAGACGAAGCAAGTTATATTTCACTTAGCTCCAGATGCCTTTGCGATATGGAGCGACCGAAACCAACATGTCGTCGAGCCTGCCAAGGTCACGGTTTGGATCAGTCCTGATTCCGTCAGCGGGTCGGATGCCGAGCTGGAAATCTTACCGTAAAGAAGCCGCTATGAAACATGTGCGATTCGTTCTTGGTTTTCTTTTGGCGTCGTCGTTCTTATCCGGCTTATCTTCCGCACAGGCCGTGCCAGAAAAAGTAGTTATCGATGCGCGCGCGCCAGGACGGCCGTTCCCTCACTTCTGGGAACAGACGTTTGGATCGGGCCGAGCGATTTTGACTTTGCGCGAAAGTTATCGTAATGATCTACGCGAAGTAAAAAAAGTCACTGAGTTTAGTTATGTCCGCTTTCATAACATCCTGCATGACGAAGATGGTGTCTACGATGAGGATGCGCAGGGCCATCCTATTTATAACTTCGCTTACGTCGATCAGATCTACGATGGCTTGCTGCAGAACGGCGTGCGGCCGTTTGTCGAGATCAGCTTTATGCCAAAAAAATTGGCGCTGCGACAGGATGTGCATCCCTTTTGGTATAAACAGATTGTTTCACCTCCTAAGGATTATAAGAAGTGGGACGACCTTATACGCGCCTTGGCGCAGCATCTCGTCGATCGTTACGGACTTGACGAAGTAAGTAAGTGGTATTTTGAAGTGTGGAACGAGCCTAACATCGATTTCTGGTCGGGCGAGCCGAAGCAGGCAACTTATTTCGAGTTATACGACCACACCGCGAGGGCCCTGAAATCAGTAAGTCCGCGCATCCGCGTCGGCGGACCCGCAACGTCATCGGCGCATTGGGTGGATGCGTTTATTCAGCACGCTGCGGCGGAAAACGTTCCGACCGACTTCATTTCCAGCCACGGTTATGCTGACGACACAGTGCAAGATCTTTTCGGAACGAATGAAGATATTCCAATGGATCAAAGAGTTTGTCTTGCCATTAAAAAGGTGCATGATCAGATTCAGGTTTCGCCGCGTCCTGGCTTGCCATTGATGTGGACGGAGTGGAACGTTGCGTCGTTCGGAATGCTTCATGCCAGGGACACCACTTATGTGGGCGCTGCGCTGGCCGATGACATACGGCAATGCGATGGGCTAGTGGACATGATGTCATTCTGGACGTTCAGCGACGTGTTTGAAGAGAACGGGCCGAAACGCGAGCCTTTTGACGGCAGCTTCGGGTTAGTTGCCCTAGGCGGCATCAAGAAACCTAGTTACGCGGCCTTTGCCTTGCTGCATAAGTTGGGAGCGGAACGGATCGTAGGGGGAGCGGATCCCGGCAACATTCTAGTTACTCGCGAGCGCGATGGTTCACTGGCTATCGCTGCCTGGAATCTGGTTGATCCAGACAAGACGGGGTCGACGCGCCAGATTGAATTTGAGATTCATGGCGTGCCGCCAAACAGCCGGGTTCGCCTGAGCCGCGCCGACTCCGAGCATGGAAACACGCTGGCCGCCTATCAGAAGATGGGCAGTCCTCAGTATCCGACGCAGGCGCAGGTTGCCGATCTGAATCGTGTTGCGGAAGAGACTGGGATCGGAAGTACGCGGCTGTCGAATGGGTTGATCGACTTACAACTGCCGGTTAACGGCGTCTTACTACTTGAAGTAGTTAAGAAGTAATCAAATGAACCTGCTTATTCCAGATTGAGATCATCCGGCTTGTTCGTCAGGCGCTGGCGCAGTGAGCGGTAGAAGCCGGAGATGTTTGCCTCAAATTCAGACAAGTTCATTTCGGCGGTGACGTGAACGCGCGGCATGGCGAAGCGGTAATTCGTGGCGCCGAATCCGCCTCCTGTATTCATGAAGGCGCAATGGAAACCGGCACGCTCGGCGAAGTGCTGATCTCGTCGAGTGACGGTTGCTGCGGTTCCGAAGGGGTAGCCGAAAGCCCATATCGATTGTCCCAGAGCTTTTTCGAGGACAATCTTGCATTCAGAAATCTCCTGGCGAGCCACGTCGTCTGGGGCGCGGGCGAGAATCGGGTGAGAGAGAGTGTGGGCGCCTATGTCCATTCCGGCCGCGGCCAACTGTTGCAAGCCGGATCGATCAAGAGTAAGAAATCTGGCGGCCAAAGTCGAGTCTTCGATGAATTGCAGTCGCCAGTTTTCCGCAAGGCGAAGCTGCTGGCGGATGCGATTTAGAAATTCACGCCTCAATTGTGCACTGAGTTGCGATAGGTGTTCTACCAGGTTCCACCAATACGCGTGTCTTTGCTTCAGAGCTATCGAGATAGGACTGCAATAAATGCCTGCTTCGGGAAGGTTCAGCGCGATTGTGTCGGCTGCGTCTAATAACATCAGGTAGAGTTCCTCGTACCAAAGCATGGAGGGCGCGGGTTCAGCCGATGCGGCGGTGGCGAAGAAGAGGCACGACACGCCAAAGTCACGGAGGATGGGAACCATTTCTGTGAGCGTGTTGAGAAGCGCGTCGTCACAGGTCAACAGGATGGAACGCGCGGGAAGCAACGGCTTTTCTTTGGGACGATTTCCTGCAGGTTTCTCTTCTTCGGGCTCTTTTCCGTTACTCCAGTGCAGTTCAGACCAACGCAGGAATTCCTCAGGCGAGATCACGTGGTAGTTCCGTTTCAAAAGCTGAAGCTGGTCCCGCAACGCATAGGCGTGCACGAGATTGCCATCCAGCGCCGTATTTCTGACTTTGTATCCTGACGGAAATACGCCGTGATAGGTCACTATCGCTGGCCCGGCGCCGGCCGTATAGCGTAGGTAGCCACTCTTGGAGAGCGCGGGGAAGATCACGTGCTTCAACGCGGGACTGACGAATCTCACGATGCCTTTCGAAGTCAGTGGAATTCTAGCGCAGCGCTGCTTGCGTCACTAATGCGTCAATAGCCGGAGTCGCCGTCCAAAAATTGAAAACTTACTGGGAAGGCGCTGTCGAGCAGATGGGATGGATCATGCAGCATGATCGGTTCCTGGTATTGATACCAGTAGCCGTTCGATTGCAAGGCTTGGCGCAGAATCGGCAGGGCAGCAAGCGCTCGAATTCGACCAACTTCCGGGTTGAGTTTAGCCGCCTCCGTGACCAGGGCACAGGCGAGACTCCAGTCTTGCGCGTCTTCCGAATCCACTACCAGATCGAGGAGACGGGCTTCCCAATCCGCTCTTCCGATGACGAAATAACCGACGAGATCAGCGCTGCGCTTCAACAAGAATCCTTGCATCTTGGGGTGGGGACATTGCAGCAGATGATTCAGGCCGGAGAGCGTTCGCTGGCAGAACGTCCAGGTGCGTTTGGATCTGGCTAATAATGGAACGACCGAATCATCGAATTGACTTGTTGGAACGAAGTTCCACTCTGCGGCTTTCCATCGGTGGGACCGCCCGGGATGTGCAAGTCCGTGGAGCAATCGTAAGGTCGATTTTCCGGTCAGGGGACGCGTCCGAAACTCACGCCAGGGCCGCAGCCACGCGCTGTATGTCGGTGCGGCTTCCACTAGTTGGAAGCCCAACCGAGGAACAATCAGTCGGGTAGAGGGCGCGCCGCCGATGACGAACGAGGCGGGAGTCATCGCCATCAAATGGCGGAATAGCCTTATGCCTGCGCCCGGAACCGAGGGGTCGGCCGCCCAGTCCATCATAGTCACGCTGTTGACGGTGGTCGCATTCGGTAGATGAAAGGTGACCGGGCAAATTCCGCAGTGGGCAATGACCTGGCCATTTTTTTCGAGCAGGTAGCTGCGATTGCCTTCGCCTTCGGGCTGCGAGCGCAGATACTTCCACTCCAGCAAATCAATGTCAGCGTGGTGGTCTGACGGATCGAAACTGTAGATGCGGATTAGAAATTGCGCGAGGGCCGCGAGATCCTTGGGTTCGGTCGCTCGGATGGCTGCGGTCATTAGATATTTGGATTAAATATCGGTTCGTTGTTCGGCATGGCGGCTGAGATACCAGCAGGGGGGATTGCCGCGGTGCGGGAACACTGCGTGGACGCAAGTTTGTTGCACAGGCGGATCGAAAATGAGTTCGGCTTTGCCATCCTTGTGAGCAACCGCGTCGTAATGTTCGACGGTTATGCTGCCAAAGGGCTGGCGATCAGCGGAGACGCGATAGCGAAAGACGCAATAATCTGCGACGTACGCGATCAATAAGAGGATGACCAGGGACAGCAACGCGCGCGAGAGGAACGATCGCCAAACGAATGACCTTGGAACAGTTCGTGGGCTGTGGGGGCCGGTCTGGACGATAGATTTGTTGTCATCGACGACAGTCACGGGCTGAATTATACGCGTCCGCCATTTGGAAGAAGATGGAGGTGTTGACAATTCTTCACAAAAAAGTTGACCCGATTTTGCTCTCCCGCACGTCAAATCTGTGTTGGCATATAAGTGATAAGATGCAGCAGAAAGGTCCGGGATAGGGGTGTGCGCACTGCTACGTCTTTCCCCGGAAAGTTTGTCCCAGCACCGCCTTGCGGTCGCAGCTTAAACTTCAAAAACACCAGAGAACTCTGCCTTACCGATGAGGAGTGCGATTGACGGAACAACGAGTTATAGAGCGGCGACCGGCGGAACAAGCGCCTGACATAGTTGAGCCTGAGTTTGAGCGTGACCCGAACGGAGATTCGACTACCCCCAAAAGGCGCTGGTGGATTTGGCTGCTGGTCGCCGTGGTTCTACTGGGCGGCATAGCGTGGTGGACCCATCGCGGGACGGATTCCACGGCAAAGGGCATGATGGACATGGCCTCTCGACCTGTCCTGGTGTCGACAGCGGCAGCCCACCGAGGTGACATAGGAATCAACTTGAACGCGCTGGGTACGGTCACGCCCGTCTATACGGTGACGGTGACGAGCCGGGTGCAAGGCGAAATTACGCAGGTGTACTACCACGAAGGGCAAATGGTGCAGAAGGGCGATCCACTGATCGAGATCGATCCACGTCCGTATCAGGCGGCCTTGACGCAGGTGGAGGGACAACTGGCGCACGATCAGGCGGTGCTGAACGAAGCCAAAATCGATTTGGATCGATACAAGCAAGCCTTAGATCGCAACGCCATTGCTAAGCAGCAATATGAAGATCAAGAGCAGGTCGTCTTTCAGGATCAAGGCACGGTAAAAAATGACGAGGGACAACTGGCGAACGCCAAGGTCAATCTCGTGTACACGCACATTACGGCACCGATTGCCGGACGGGTCGGCCTGCGGCTGGTCGATCCGGGAAATATCGTGCAGGCGAATAGCACCACCGCGCTAGTGGTGATCACGCAGTTGGAGCCAATCACGGTTATTTTCAGCATCGCCGAAGATCAGCTTTCCCAGATTCAACAACAGCTGCGCAAGGGGAAGAAGTTGACGGTGGAGGCTTACGACCGCGATGAAAGAACGAAGCTGGCTTCCGGCACGCTGCTCACTCTCGATAACGTCATCGATCCAACCACTGGAACTTTAAAACTTAAGGCAGTCTTCGATAACAAGGATGGGGCTCTTTTCCCGAGCCAATTCGTGAATATCAAGCTCCTCGTGGACACGCAACGCAATGTGACTTTGATCCCCAGTCCGGCGATCCAGCGCAATGCCCAAGGCGCGTTTGTTTACGTGATCAAGAATGGGCAGACTGCCTCGCTACGGTCGATTACTCCCGGAGCTACGGATGGGACCGTGACCGCGGTAGAAGGGGTTGAACCGCAGGAGGTAGTTGCGGTTAACGGATTCGACCGACTGCTGGACGGAGCCAAAGTCATGATTCGTCCGCCCGCAGGCGGCAACGGTTCGTCCGGAGAGGTCCAGCGGCAACCGACGAGCTCAGGCAATCAATCGGCTCCGTCGGGAACGCGCGGTGGAAGCGCCTCCGGAGGCAACCAGGGAGGCCGGTCGAAGTGAGTCCGTCTCGTCCGTTCATTTTACGGCCGGTAGCGACGTCACTTCTGATGGCGGCGATCTTGCTGGCGGGCTTCGTTGCCTACAAGCAATTGCCCAGTATCCGCCCTGCCTGAAGTCGATTACCCCACCATTCAGGTGGTCACGTTTTATCCCGGAGCCAGTCCCGATGTGATGGCGTCGGCCGTGACCGCTCCGCTCGAGCGCCAGTTCGGGCAGGTCCCCGGCCTCAATCAGATGACCTCCACGAGTTCCGACGGGAGCTCGATTATTGTTCTGCAATTTGCGCTCGAACTGAACATCGACGTCGCTGAGCAGGAAGTGCAAGCCGCCATCAACGCGGCGCAAACCTATCTGCCTTCCGATTTGCCCGTCCCGCCGATCTACAGCAAAACGAATCCGGCGGATACGCCAATTCTGACGCTGGCGCTTTCTTCCAAAACCATGCCGCTGTCGCAGGTCGAGGATCTGGCCGACACGCGCTTCTCGCAAAAGATATCGCAGCTTCCCGGCGTGGGGTTGGTCAGCATCAGCGGCGGCCAGAAGCCTGCCGTTCGCGTGCGCGTCAATCCGACGGCCCTCTCGTCTTACGGCATCAACCTCGAAGATGTCCGCACGGCATTGCAGCAGACCAGCCTCGATCAGGCAATCGGAAACTTCGACGGCCCGCAACAGGACTACCAGATCCAATCGAACGACCAACTGCTGACCGCCGCGGATTTTGAGAGAGTCGTGATCGCTTACCACAACGGCTCGCCAGTCAAACTGTCGGATGTGGCGAGCGTCGACAACGACGTCGAAAATGTTCGCCAGGCAGCCTGGATGAACGAAACTCCTGCCGTCATCGTCAACATCCAGCGCCAGCCTGGGGCCAACATTATTCAGGTGGTCGATCGCATCAAGAAACTGCTTCCGGTATTGAAGAGCAATCTCCCCGCCGCCATTCAGATCGATGAACTGACAGACCGGACCACCACCATTCGCGCATCGGTCGAAGACGTTGAGTTCGAACTCATCCTCACCGTCGGCCTGGTCGTCATGGTCATTTTTCTTTTCCTGCGCAACGTTTACGCCACGATCATCCCGAGCGTTGCCGTCCCCCTCTCGATTGTCGGCACGTTCGGCGTGATGTATCTCGCCGGCTTCAGCTTGAACAATCTCACGCTGATGGCTCTCACGATCTCGACGGGCTTTGTGGTGGACGATGCCATCGTAATGATCGAGAACATCATCCGCTTCATCGAAGAGGGTGATCCGCCGCTGGAAGCGGCGCTCAAGGGATCAGAGCAAATCGGTTTCACCATCGTATCGCTGACCATCTCATTGATCGCCGTGTTGATTCCGCTCCTCTTCATGGGCGATATCGTCGGGCGGCTGTTTCGCGAATTTGCCATTACGTTGAGCGTGACCATCCTCGTCTCGGCGGTGGTTTCTCTGACTCTTACCCCCATGATGTGCTCGCGACTTTTGAAAAGCACGCATGGACAGAGACAGACCCGTTTCTACGAGATTTCGGAGAACGCGTTCGAGCGCATCATTGCCTTCTATGGCAGGACGTTGAAGTGGGTGTTGCAACGCCAAACCGCGACGCTGCTGGTTGCCGCCGCCACTCTGGTGCTTACGGTTGTTCTTTATATCATCGTGCCCAAGGGCTTTTTCCCGGTGCAAGACACGGGCATTATTCAGGGTATTTCGGAAGCCACTGAGTCCATTTCTTTTCCCGCCATGGCGGAGAAACAGCAGCAACTTACCCATTTGATTTTGCAGGATCCGGCAGTAGAAAGTCTTTCGTCCTTTATCGGGATTGATGGGACGAATACGACGATGAACAGCGGTCGCATTCAAATCAATCTGAAGCCGCTCGAAGACCGCAAGATCAATGCCTCGGATGTGATTCGGCGCTTGCAGACGAAGCTTGAAAAGGTCGATGGCATCACGCTCTACATGCAACCGGTGCAAGATCTCACGGTTGAAGATCGTGTGAGTCGCACGCAATATCAGTACACTCTCGAAGACCCGGATCAGCGCGAGTTGAATCTTTGGACGGCCAAGCTGATGGCCAAACTACAAACCATTCCAGTGCTGCGCGATCTCGCTACCGATCAGCAAACTTCAGGTCTCGCTGCTTCGCTTACCATCGACCGGGTGACCGCTTCGCGCATGGGCATCACGCCGCAAGCGATCGATCAGCTACTCTACGATGCCTATGGGCAGCGGCAGGTTTCGACTCTTTACACGCAGTTGAACCAATACCACATCGTGCTGGAGACGCAACCCGAGTATCAGAAAAACCCCTCGAAATTGGATGATATTTACGTCCGCTCGGCATTAGCGCCGACCGCGCTTACTACGAGTTCTGGTACAGGCACGGTTACCGCAACAACGGCTTCCGGGAATTCCGCTTCGACGGCAGCGCCGAGTCCGTCCGCCGCGCCGAATACTGCTGCCAGTTCGGGCTCAGCCAACCCCAGCGCGGTAACTTCGGTGAATGGCGCCGCCATTCCGCTCAGTGCTATTACCCGATTTGAGATGAAGAGCAGTCCGCTCTCGGTCAATCATCAGGGCCAATTTCCTGTGGTAACGATCTCATTTAACCTGGCGCCGGGCGCGTCGCTGGGAGAAGCGACGAAGGCGATCGACAAAGCTCAGCAGGAAATCGGTATGCCGCTCAGCGTGCAAAGCGCGTTTCAGGGAACTGCGGCTTCGTTTCAAGCTTCGCTGTCGAATGAGCCGCTCTTGATTTTGGCGGCGCTGATCACGGTTTACATCGTGCTCGGCGTTCTCTATGAAAGCTACATACACCCGATCACGATTCTGTCGACGCTGCCATCGGCTGGGGTGGGTGCGATTCTCGCCCTGTTAATTTGCGGGCAGGAACTCAGTGTGGTGGCGCTGATTGGCATAATCCTTCTTATTGGAATCGTCAAGAAGAACGGAATTATGATGATCGATTTTGCGTTGGAGGCGGAGCGCAAAGAGGGCAAGAGGCCGGAAGACGCCATTTATGAAGCGTGCTTGTTGCGTTTCCGTCCCATCATGATGACCACAATGGCTGCGCTGCTGGGCGGGTTGCCGCTCGCGCTCGGCACCGGCATCGGTTCAGAACTGCGGCGACCCTTGGGCATCTCGATGGTCGGCGGCTTGCTCTTGAGTCAGGTGCTTACACTCTATACAACACCCGTGATTTACATTTTCTTTGACCGACTGGCGCATCGTTATTCTTCGCGCCATGCGCCGGACACCGGACCAGAGGCGGTCCCAGCGGATTAATACGGATGAATTACGAATGAGTCTTTCCTCTCCATTTATTCGGCGCCCCGTCGCCACTACACTCCTGACCGCGGCGATTGCATTGGCGGGCGCAGTGGCGTTTCGGGAGTTGCCGGTCTCGCCGCTTCCGCAGATCGACTTTCCGACCATTTCAGTTTCAGCGAGTTTGCCTGGGGCGAGTCCTGAGATCATGGCGTCGTCGATTGCGACTCCGCTTGAACGCCAGTTCGGACGAATCGCCGGCATCACGGAGATGACGTCCTCCAGTTTTCTTGGGTCGACGAGCGTCACGCTGCAATTCGAGCTCAACCGCAATATCGATGGCGCCGCCCGCGATGTGCAGGCGGCGATCAACGCGGCGCGCAGTTACTTGCCTGCTAATCTTCCGGGTAATCCGACGTATCGTAAGTGGAATCCGTCTGACTCCCCGATAATGATTCTGGGATTGACGTCAAATGTATACGACAAAGGCACGCTTTATGACGCGGCTTCGACGATCATGCAGCAGCGGCTTTCGCAGGTTCAGGGTGTTGGTCAGGTTTCGGTGGGCGGAAGTTCGCTGCCCGGAGTGCGGGTCGACGTAAATCCCACGCAGCTCAACAGCTACGGTCTGGGATTGCAAGACGTTGCGTCGATGCTGAGCAATCAGAACGCCAACAGCCCCAAAGGCCAGATGGTGGACGACACGACAAGCGCGGACGTCACTACCAACGACCAACTCTTGAAGGCGGCCGACTACATGCCGCTGATTGTGGGCTATCACAATGGCGCGGCGGTTAGGTTGTCCGACGTAGCGAACGTCACTGACTCCACGGAGAACATTCGCGCCGCCGGATTCGTCAACGGAAAACCGTCCGTCCTCATTATCATTTACCGTCAGCCGGGCGCGAACATTATCGACACCGTCGATCACGTGCGCGACGCGCTTCCCTCACTCAAGGCGTCGATTCCTGCCGCCATTAACACCGAAGTTGTCCTCGACCGCACCACCACCATTCGCGCCTCCGTTCGCGACGTCGAGCGCACCCTGATCATCTCGATTGCGCTGGTCATACTGGTCGTATTTCTCTTTCTGCGCAACATTCGTGCGACGTTGATCCCGAGCGTCGCTGTTCCGGTTTCGCTGATCGGGACGTTTGGCGTGATGTACCTCTGTCATTACAGCATCGACAATCTCTCGCTGATGGCGCTCACAATTTCGACGGGCTTTGTCGTTGACGATGCGATTGTGGTGATTGAAAACATCACGCGCTATCTCGAAATGGGCATGGCGCCGATGCAGGCTGCGCTCAAGGGCGCTCGCGAGATTGGCTTTACCGTGCTGTCGATCAGCATCTCGCTCGTCGCCGTGTTCATTCCGATTCTGATGATGGGCGGCATCGTCGGGCGCTTGTTCCGTGAATTCGCCGTGACTCTATCGGTTGCTATCCTGGTATCGCTGGCGATTTCTCTTACCACTACGCCGATGATGTGTTCGCGCCTGCTGAGGCATATTCGAGATGAAGATCACGGCAAAGCGTATCGCGCCAGCGAGCGCGCCTTCAATTCGGTGCTCGGGGCTTATGAGCGAAGTCTGGGCTGGGTGCTCGAACACTCGCGGCTGACGCTGGTGGTTCTCGGCATTACCATCGCGACCAATATCTATCTTTTTATCATCGTGCCGAAAGGATTTTTCCCGCAGCAGGATAATGGCGTCGCGTACGGTGGCATTCAGGGTTCGCAGGACACCTCCTTCCAGGCGATGCAGAAAGCGACGCAGCACATCGTAGACATTGTTAAAAAAGACCCCGCAGTCGACCACGTAATGGCTTTTACCGGCGGCAGCGGTCCAACCAACGGAGGCTTCATCTTCATGGGACTGAAGCCGCGCGATCAGCGAGATGTTAGCTCGAGCCAATTGCTCGACCGGTTGCGCCCCAAGCTGATGGCCGCCAGCGCCAACACGTTTATGCAGCCCTCCCAAGACTTGCGTATCGGCGGACGCGGCAGCCTCGCGCAATATCAGTACACAATTCAGAGCGACAACATTCAGGATCTGGTGGGTTGGGGGCCTGTTCTCTTGAAGCAGATGCGAAAAATCCCGATCCTTACCGACGTCAATACCGATCAGCAGAATAGCGGTCTTCAGGCCCAGTTGGTGTATGACCGGGCCACGGCGTCGCGCATGGGTATTACGCCGCAGATGATCGACAATTCACTCTATGAAGCCTTTGGACAGTCGCAAGTGTCAACCATGTACACGGCCATCAATCAGTATCACGTGGTGCTCGAGGTCGCGCCGGAGTTCTGGCAGTCGCCAACGGATTTGAAAGACGTATATATACGAGCGGCGCAGGGAAAGGTCATTCCGCTGAGCGCCATTGCGCATTACGAGGCAGCCACGGCTCCCTTAGCCGTGAATCACCAGGGACAGTATCCCTCTGTCACCATTTCATTCAATCTCGCACCGGGAGTCGCACTGAGCCAGGCTTCCGCGGCGATCATTAACATGGAACAGAAAATCGGGATGCCCGATAGCATTAGCGGCATGTTCTCGGGCACATTGCAAGCCTTTCAGTCATCGCTGGCGACACAACCTTTTCTCATCATCACAGCTCTAATGGCTGTCTACATCGTGTTGGGCATCCTTTACGAAAGCTACATTCACCCCATCACGATTCTCTCCACGCTTCCGTCGGCCGGAGTGGGAGCTGTTCTGGCGCTGATGATTTTTCACAAAGATCTCAGCATTATTGCAATGATTGGCATTATTCTGTTGATCGGTATCGTCAAGAAAAATGCAATTATGATGATCGATTTTGCGCTGGCAGCCGAGCGCAACGACGGCAAGAGCCCGCGGGACGCCATCTTTCAGGCTTGCATTTTGCGCTTCCGTCCGATTCTGATGACCACCATGGCTGCACTCTTCGGTGCGTTGCCGCTCGCTCTTGGTCGAGGAACGGGATCGGAACTTCGCAATCCTCTGGGCATTACGATTATCGGCGGCTTGATTTTAAGCCAGATACTTACGCTGTATACCACCCCGGTGGTTTATCTTTCACTGGACCGGCTGCGCGTGAAATGGCTTCGCGCGCACGGAAAGTTGCAGGGACCGAGAGAAATCGAATCCTTTGGATGATGATCTCCAGATGCGGCGCGAAAGGTGCGGCGCGAACTGAATCAGAAGCGCAGAATTGTCGTAGCATAACAAGGAGTTTCACCCAGCGATGAAGGCGTCAAACAAAATACGGGCAGCGGCCATGCTTCTCTGTGGCACGCTTTTTTTCTCGAGCTGTGTCGTCGGTCCGCATTATCATCGCCCGTCGGTCGATACGCCGGGGACGTTCAAAGAGGTCACGGCCGACGACCTCAAGAAGATGGACGGTTGGAAGCTCGCACTGCCGCAGGACAGCGCCCTGCACGGCAAGTGGTGGGAGATTTTTGGCGATCCGCAATTGAACGCGCTCGAAGAGCAGGTCAGCATAAACAATCAGAACGTCGCAGCGGCATTTGCCAACTTTATGGCGGCGCGCGCCATCGTGCGCGAGGCTCGCGCGCAGTACTTCCCTACGCTTAGCGTGGGCGCAAGCATCACTCGCCAGCGCCAACCCGCTCTAGCGGCCGGCACAAGTACTCCGACGACTTTTACCGAGTACTCCCTACCTTTCGACGCTTCCTGGACACCCGACTTGTTTGGCCGCGTGCGCAACCAGGTTCGCGCAAATGTCGCGAGCGCGCAGGCCAGTGCGGCCGACCTGGAGAACACGCGGCTAACTGCGCAAGCAGAACTCGCGGTCGACTATTTCCAACTACGCGGACAGGATGCCCTCAAAGAACTCCTCGATGCCACGGTGAAGGCTTATGCGGAGTCCTTGAATCTGACCAAGGCGCTTTACGAAACCGGCATCGACTCCGACGAATCCGTTGCGCAAGCGGAGACTCAGCTCGAAGCGACCGAAGCACTCGATACGAATCTGGGCATTCTGCGGGCGCAGTACGAGCACGCGATTGCGCTTCTGGTTGGGAAGCCGGCCTCTTCTTTTTCGGTCGCCGTCGAGGCCTTGAAAACTCCTCCACCGGCTATTCCGATTGGGGTTCCGTCGCAGCTTTTGGAGCGCCGGCCCGATGTCGCCGCGAACGAGCGCCTGATGGCGCAGGCCAATGCATTGATCGGCGTCCAACATGCCGCCTATTATCCTACGCTGACGCTTAGCGCCTCCGCGGGATTGGAATCGACGAGCGCCTCGAAATGGTTCACCTGGCCGAGCCGCTTTTGGTCCGTCGGGCCGTCTATTTCCGAGTTGATCTACGACGGCGGTTTACGGCGCGCCACTGTCGAACAATATCGCGCGCAATATGATGGGACGGTCGCCAACTATCGCAACACGGTGCTCACTGCGTTTCAGCAAGTCGAGGACAATCTCGCCGGACTGCGCGTCCTCTCCGAGGAAATTCAGCAGCAGGATGTTGCGATTCAGTCCGCGCAACGCGCCCTGACCTTGGCCACGGATCGCTACCGCCTCGGTATCGATCCGTATCTCAATGTCATCACCGCGCAGACCGCGCTCTTCAGCAATCAACAGACGGCTGTAGATTTGCGAATCACGCAGATTGTCGACAGCGTGCAATTGGTCGAGGCACTCGGCGGAGGATGGGATGCTTCCACGCTTCCGACTTCGCAGCAGATTATTTCGCGAGCCACCCAGGCGACGCCCACGACCACGGCCGAATCGCCCGCGACGCAGCCGCCAGCAGCCACGAATCCTTAATTGAGTTCTTTGATCGCGGATAAGAAATCGTAACCACCAAGGGCACGAAGAATCACCAAGGAGATCAGTGTGAGGAGTCTCCTTCGCGATCCTTTGTGCGCTTGGTGGTTAACGTTTCGTCCGGGTCGGTTCCAGTCTAGCTCGCCAGTGCCGTTCTCTCCCTAATCGCTTTGGCCTCTTTGGCTGCGTCGGAGGCTCGTTCTTTTTCTCCCACTTCGTCAAGCTGCAGATCCTTCGTCTCCGGAGAATAGAGCAGACTCACGAAGGTCATGATTGCGCCAACCGTGAGAACAACCGATGGCGACAACCACAGATCCTGCTTCTCGATGGCGGCAATAAATGGAATCTTGTGCGCCCACCAGACGTAAGCGCTGAACCAGGCGCCCAGCAACGCACCAGAAGAATATCCAAAGCCGACTCCGGCCGCGCGGCGTCGAGTCGGAAAGCGCTCGCAGAGATATGCTGGAACCACTCCCCAAGCGAGCTTGAGCATGGCGGCCATTACGGTGCCGAGGACGGCCATCCACAAATTGCGAGCAATGGCGGCGTGATAGAGAACGTAGAAGACAGGAATTCCAAACACCACCAGAAACGCGCAATACCACTGCGTCAATATCTTCCTCCCGGTTCGATCTGACAGCCAACCGTAGAAGTTGTAACCGAGGAATGCCATGAACAGGGCGAAGCCGTAAATCAAGCTATAGGTCGTAGTGTCGAAGCCGCGGCCTTTGAGCGTCAGGATGTTGGGAAGGAATCCGTAGACGGAGTAATCGGTTAGGAACAAGCCCGTCATAAAGAAGAAGACTTGCAGAAAATCCCAAAGTTGAGGCGGCTTGAAAAGACTCAAAAACGGAGATTTTTCAATCTTCCCGCGAGTTTTGGCCTTTTCGAATTCCGGCGACTCGTGCAGACTGCTGCGGATATATAGCGCCAGGAATACGGGAATCACACCAGTCATGAAAACGATTCGCCAGCCATAGGCGAGCATGGTTTCTTTGGTGGTGAGATAGGAAACGAGAGCAAACACCAGCGAGCCGAGGACATAACCGAGAGGAAATCCGGACTGAATGAATCCGCCAATTGCTCCGCGCCTCTTCTGTGGAGCGTATTCAATCGCGAAAGTATGGCCTACTGCATATTCGCCGCCGAAGAAAATGCCCATCAATAAGCGGAGAGAACAGAAGGCGACGTAGGACCAAACTCCGATCTGAGCATATGTCGGCAAAAAGCCGCCGAGGAGCGACATCACGCCCACGCCGCCGATGGTGAAAACGAGGAGGAACTGGCGGCCCAGTTTGTCGGCATAGCGCCCGAAGATAGCCGAGCCAATTGGCCTCGCGGCCATGGTGATCGAATAGGTGAAAACGATCACGATATATTGCCAGGCAGCGCTGCCTTTGGGCGAAATGAAAACCTTGACCAGGATTGGCGCCATGATCAGAACCAGCGCCATGTCATAGGCATCAAGCATGAATCCCAGAAACTGGGAAATCATGGCCATCTTTGCATCTCTGGATAACTGTTGCTCGGGCATAGAAAACTCCTCGTCGTGGAGGTGGGGCCGTGATGCGCGCTACATATAGCACATCCGCGAAAACCGACCCGCGATCTCCGTCACACGGGCTTGTGACGGTACGCACAAACGGCAGCGCCGTCAGATCGGGGGCGCTGCATCGACAGCGATTGGCATATTATCAGCAAATCAGGGCGGATTTCAGTTTCTTTGGGAAAACTTGACAAGGCGACGGTGGCGACCATGCTGGCGGGCATGTGCACGTTCCTTAGCGTCTACAGCACGCAACCATTATTGCCGCTCTTGCGCCAGATTTTCCATGCCTCCGAGTTCCAGGTCAGTCTCACGGTTAGTGCGACCATTCTGGCCACCGCTCTGATGGCTCCCATCATCGGCATGATTGCGGAGCGCCGTGGGCGCAAGAAGGTCATTGTGCCGTCGCTGTTTTTGCTGACTATTCCTACCGCCTTGGCTGCGACTTCTACGAACCTGGGCGAGCTTATATTCTGGCGTTTTGCTCAGGGGCTGTTTGTGCCCGGCGTCATTGCGGTCATGCTCGCTTACATCAATGAGGAATGGGCCGGACGCGGCGTTGGGCGCGCCATGTCTGCATATGTGACCGGAACCGTAATTGGCGGATTTCTCGGACGCTTCCTCTCCGGTGTCATCGCCACACGTTGGAATTGGCGCGCCACCTTCTTAGTGATTGGTGCTCTAAATCTGATGGGCGCCATCTTGGTTCGCGCGTGGCTGCCGCTAGCGAAAAATTTTGTGCGCGCGGAACACCGGCGGCAGGTTGTCGATCATGCCAGGCAACATCTGCGCAATGCGCGATTGCTGGCCAACTTCGGCATGGGAGCGACCGCGCTCTTCGCCCTGGTCGGGTGCTTTACGTATGCGAACTTTTATCTTGCCGCTGCACCGTTTGACTTGGATTCGGCACAACTGGGCAGCATTTTCTTTGTCTATCTGCTCGGAGCCATCATTACGCCGCTGTCGGGTCGGTTCCTCGATCGTTTTGGCTTTCGGCGCACCACGCTTCTCTATTGCGCCATGATGATTGCGGGATTGCTTTTCACCTTGGTGAGAGCTTTGCCGGTCATTGTCATCGGCCTCGCTATATTTTCTTCAGGTGTCTTCGTCGGTCAGGCCGCCGCCACCGTGCAGACGGGTGCGATCGCGGGGCGCGCGCGGTCGTCAGCCGCCGGGCTCTACGTGGCCTTTTACTATCTGGGAGGAAGCGTGGGCGCGACTTTGACCGCTCTGTTCTGGCGGTGGAAGGGATGGCCGGGCTGTGTCGGGCTCCTGGCAGGCGCTTCGCTGTTGAGTTTGTGGTTGGCGCGCATCAGCAGTCGTCCGCTCGACCACCTAGATTCTGCGGAGATCGAATTGGTCGGCGACTAGGCTTGCCATTGGTGCTCAGTGCGGGCAACTCGCGGGTTTCCCTTTGCAACTAAAAGATTAGTTACTTTTCTCCGGTTGCCGCGTCTAAGAGAAAGAGAAGAAGAGAAAAAGAGAAAAGGAGGGCCGGCAGTGCCACCGAGACAATCAGGAACTTTGACCGAAGCTGAGTTGCGCATCATGAATGTCCTCTGGGGCAGAGGCTCGGGCACGGTCCAGCAAGTCCTTGATTCTATTACGGAAAAGCCTGCCATCGCTTATAACTCGGTTCTGACCACCATCCGCGTTCTGGAAAGAAAAGGTTATTTGAAGCATCTTAAGGACGGGCGGGCACACGTGTATACGCCGGTGGTCGGACAGCAGGAAGCTACGCGCTCGGAAATTCGGCACCTCGTCAGCCGTTTTTTTAAGAATTCTGAAGAACAACTCGTCCTGAATCTGCTCGAAGACCAAGGTCTTGAGGTTGAGGAGATCGGGCGTTTGCGGGAGATGTTGACTCAAAGGGATCCGGGTCAGAAGGCCCCGAATCGGAGCGACGCGAAATGAACTGGATTCCTCTGCAGACAGCGGCGCAGTTTTCGGTGGAGCACATTCTTAATGTGCTTCCCGAAGGATTGCTGATCGCATTTTTTGCGTGGGGATTGCTGCGGGTCTTGCGCGGACAGAATTCAGGCACACGATTTGCAGTCTGGTTTCTGGCTTTACTCGCAATTGCGGCGTTGCCTTTTCTCGGCGGCATTAGTAGTACTCATGCGATATTTGGGGCGGGGACGGCGTCGGGAGCATGGGGAAGCATGCATCCCGCGATCAACCTCCCCGCCCAGTGGGCGCTTTTCGTTTTTCTGATCTGGGCCTTGGGAGCGTGCTTTGCGACGGCGCGTCTAGCGTCGGGACTTTGGCGTCTCGGACGGCTACGCCGGAGTTGCACGCCGATCTACGCTGCGGATCTCGATCCGGCCTTGCGAAAAACTCTAGAAGCAATTAGCGCGGCGGGGGCGACGGTTGCCAGTTCTTCCAGTGCGCGGGTACCGGCCGCGATCGGTTTCTGGAAGAGGACTATTGTTCTGCCGGCCTGGACGCTGCGCGAAATGGCTGTCGAAGATCTTAACGTCATTCTCCTGCACGAATTCGCCCATCTGCGGCGCGGCGATGACTGGACCAATCTCATTCAGAAAGTGGTGCGCGCTCTGTTCTTTTTTCACCCCGCTGTTTGGTGGATCGAGAGCCGACTCTCGGTGGAGCGTGAAATGGCTTGCGACGACGCTGTGCTCGCCGAAACGTCGAACCCGCATGGATATGCGAATTGCCTGGTCTCGCTGCTGGAGAAAGGCCTGGCGCATCGCCAGCCGAGTGGCCAGTTGTCGATGGTTCAATCGGCTGTGCATCGCGCGCGCGAGGCATCGCTGCGTCTGGCTCGCATTCTCGATCAGCAGAGGCCAGCAGCTACGCGCATTTGGAAGCCGGCGCTGGGCATGGTCGCAGTTTTTTTCGTGGGCTGCCTTGCCGTGTTGCCGCACGCGCCGCAGTTCGTCGCCATTGACCGGGGCATGAGCAGCCCTGCCCTGCTATCCAGCAAGGTCAGTCCTGTAAACCCGGTTGCGGGGCCGCGTTTGCCTATGGCGTCTGTAATTCCCGCCTCGTTGCGTGCAGAGAGCGGGGCGTCGATGGCGCACGGGCGACCAACGACTCCTAAAGTTGTTCATCCGAATCTCCAGGCAAAGGACGCAGCCGAAAGTTCGCGCTTCGAGCCCCAGGCAATTGCCACGCGGATGAATTTGGACGATGCGACGAGCCGCGAAACATTCGTGGCGGTAAATTTCAGTGCGGCTGCGGCTGAGGGAAATGCGCCACGATTCCGAACGCTGTTTTTTATTGAAACTTCGCAATTCAGGATTGCCGATGCTACCGTCTTGAGCGTGCAGGTTTGGCAGGTGACGATGCGCAGCCCGGCTGTGTCGCGATTGGCGCGAGTGCCGGTAGCGAACAAAACGTAGCAAAATTTTTTTGCAATCAACAACTAGATAATTAGTTGTAAAGGATTAGATCCATCAATTAGTTCCATTAAGGAGAAACGAAAATGAAGAAGTGGCTAATAAGTTGTAAATCGGCAATGACCCGGCGTCTGTTAGCGGGCGCGTTGGCGGTTGCAGTGGTTGGGACTTTAGCGACGTTGAACCTTACAAAGTCGGCGACCGCGGCAGCGGCGCCAGCTCCAGCAGCAGCGGCGCTGGATGACAACAGTGTGGCCGCGTTGCTGACGCTCGACCATGCCATGGAAACGCTGGCGGCGCGAGTTACGCCAGCCGTGGTGAACGTTACAGTTGTGTCGAAGAGTAAAGAACAGCAGAGCAGCATGGAAGGCATGCCTGACATGCAGCAATTCTTTGGACCTGATGGCCCGTTTGGCGGGCAGGGTAATCAGTTTGGCCGTCACTTCAACTTTCAGCAACAGCCGCAGAACCGTATCGAGCGTGGTCTGGGCAGCGGCGTGATCATCTCGCCTGACGGATACATCGTCACCAACAATCACGTGATTGATGGAGCAGTCGATATTCGCGTCACCATGAGCAACCGCGAAGTCTATCCCGCAAAACTGGTCGGCGCCGATCCGCTGACTGATCTCGCGGTCATCAAGATCAAGGGAAGTGATTTTCCGAGCGTGCCCTGGGGCAACTCTGCAAACTTGCACCCCGGACAGACGGTGCTCGCTTTCGGCAATCCGTACGGCTTTCAGTTCACGGTAACGCGCGGCATTATCAGCGCGCTCAACCGGCCGAATCCTGACGCGAGTGATCGGCGCAAGCCAGGAGAATTCATTCAGACCGACGCTGCCATCAATCCCGGTAATTCCGGCGGAGCATTGGTGAACGCGCGTGGCGAGCTCATTGGCATCAACACCTTCCTAATTTCCGGCTCGGGATCGTTCTCGGGGATGGGCTTCGCGATTCCGACGCAGATTGTCGAACCGACGGTGGAGACGCTGATTCGCGATGGCAAAGTGACGCACGCGTTCATCGGAGTTTCGATTACCAACGTCACTCCCGACAACGCGAAGTTCTTCAATCTGCAGAAAGCTGAGGGAGCTTTGGTTTCTGACGTTCAGCCGGACGCGCCGGGAGCGAAAGCTGGCCTGCGAACCGGGGACGTGATCACTGAACTCGACGGCAAACCGGTGACCGATTCCGGACAACTGCAAATGTTGGTTGAACAAAAGCGGCCCGGGGAGACGATCCATCTGGAGGTCATGCGTGATAGTAAGCCGATGAGCGTCGCTGTGACGGTGGAAGCCTTCGGCGGCGACAAGGGCACAGAGATCGCGAGTGGCGAACACAAGGGACGCTGGGGTTTGAAACTCGGTGACTTGACCCCGGATGTTCGAAACGAGCTGCAGTCGCAAGATCCGCAGTTTCAAAAATCGGTTCACGGCGCTGTGGTCGAGGATGTTGTTCCAGGCAGTCCGGCTGACAACGCTGGTTTGCAGCAGGGCAACGTCATCATGGAGGTCGATCGCCATGCGGTGAGGTCCGCGTCGGACGTAGCGCAGGCGTTGTCCAGTGTCCCGAATGGACAGGATGCGCTGGTGCTGGTGTGGTCGAATGGGGGCAGCACCTTCCGTGTGTTGCATCCTTCGCAAGGGTGACGGACAGTCGATGTTCGTTGTAGCGCTGCGTTCCACTCGTCCTCCAGGCGAGTGGGCGTAGCGCGTATTTTTTTGCCGGGAGCCTCCGCCCACGCGCTCCGATGCGCCCAATTAACAATTCGAATTGGACTCGGCGCGAATCGGATATTAGAGTTCTATTAGACGTAGGCGCGGAATCGTCCGCAATGTGAAGCACAAAGTGGCTATCGGTGTACACCGTGGTAACCAATCATCCGTTACCCGTTTAGGTGATTCCGTTTCTTAGTCGATAGAATGGCTAAACGGGGTGGGACCCAAACAGTTTTGGCTCGCTTTCGCAGTTGCAGGTTGTAAGCTCACGCGCAGCCAGCCAATGAATACGGAGATTTGACGACTGATACCTGAAATGGAGAAAAGATTTGGATCGATCGGATGAGCTGGTTCAGGACCAAGACCACGCTGCCTGCTCTCTCGACGCCAGCTATGTGTTGACGGGGGAGGAAATCGGGAACCTGGTGGCGGAGCCGGGCAAGCCGGCCGAGACGCTGATGAACGTCGTCGCATTGATCGCGCGGCGTTTTGGCACCGATGTTTGCTCGGCCTACCTGTTGGAGCCCGACCGCGCCAATCTCGTCCTGGCTGCAACCCTCGGACTGCGCCCAGAGTGTGTGGGCAAACTGCGCATGGCTGTCAATGAAGGGCTGGCTGGGTTGGTTGCTGAGCAGGTTCGGCCCGTGGCGGTTGAGCAGGCAAGGAATCATCCGCGATTCAAATACTTCGTCGAGGCGGGCGAGGATGCCTACAGTTCATTCCTGGGAGTTCCGCTGATTGACCGCGGTGTGCTGCAAGGGGTTCTAGTGGTTCAGACCATAGAGGCGCGGGCCTTCCCGGAAAATGAAATTCGACAGCTCACTGAGGCCGCGAGCCGAGTGGCGCACGTGGTCAGCGAGGCTCGTACCCTCGACCGTTTTATCGCGCCCGTCCAGGAACGGCTCTGGGCCTTGGCCCGCAATATGTGGTGGAGCTGGGATCATGATGCTTCCAGCTTGTTCCGCGATATCGATCCGCTGCGCTGGCGCCAGCTCAATCACAGTCCGGTCGCGCTGTTGAACGAATATCCTCTGGAAAAACTCGAAGAGCGCGCCAACGAACTCGCCCTGCATAGCCGTATCAACTATGCTTATCGCCGGCTGCGCGAGTATGAGGAAGCGGAGCACACTTGGGGTGCGCGCCGCGCCGGTGTGTTGCGGGCTCGCCCGGTAGCCTATTTCTCCGCTGAATTCGGAGTGCACGAATCACTCCCCATCTATTCCGGTGGCCTCGGTGTCTTGGCAGGCGATCATATCAAGAGCGCCTCCGATCTTGGCATCCCGCTCGTTGGCGTGGGTCTGTTTTATGGCCAGGGGTATTTTCGCCAGCGCCTCGATCGCGATGGCTGGCAGCGTGAGGAGTATCTCGAGACCGATGTCAATCAACTGGCCATGGAAACGGCGATTGGGAAGAACGGCCGCCCGGTCGAGGTGCAGGTCGACACTCGCCATGGTCCGATCTATGCCAAGGTTTGGCGCGCGAAAGTCGGGCGCTGCGATTTGCTGCTGCTCGATTCGGATGTCGAAGGTAATACTCCCGAAGATCGCGAGATGACCTCACGTTTATACGGCGGCGACGGCCGGGTGCGCGTGCATCAAGAGGCGCTTCTCGGGATCGGCGGCTTGCGCGCTTTAAGGGCGATGGGCATTCTGCCTGGGGTGCTCCACCTGAATGAAGGCCATAGTGGATTCGCCGTTCTTGAAGCGATCCGCCAACGGATGGACGATGAAGGCATCAGCTTTGATAAGGCTGTGCCGCGCGTAGCCCGTGAAGTCGTGTTTACGACGCATACGCCGGTGCCTGCCGGGCATGATCGCTTCGACGCGGACCTAATCGAGGAGCACCTTGGACCGCTGCGTGAGGCGCTCGGTCTGTCGAAAGAAAGATTTATGGGCCTGGGACGCGAAAATCCCGACAGCGACGAGCGTTTCTGCATGACTGTGCTTGGTCTCCGGCTTTCACGCCGCGCCAACGCAGTTTCTTCGCTGCATGGTGAAGTCTCGCGCGCCATGTGGACGGGGCTAACTCCCGGCAAGAACGAAGACGCGGTTCCTATAGGACACATCACCAACGGCGTGCACGTTCCAACCTGGCTGGCGCCGCAGATGTTTCGCCTCTACGATCGTCATCTCGGCACGGGATGGCATCTGCACGGCAGCGATTCCAAAACCTGGGACGGCATTGAAAACGTTGACGACGGCGAGCTCTGGGAAACGCATTTCAACCTGAAATCGCGCATGATCGAATTTGTGCGCCGCCGCGCCGTCAAGCAAGCTGCGCGCCGCGACGAACCACGTGCCGTGCTGCAGCAACTGGAGCGCGCTCTCACTCCTGACGCACTGACTATTGGTTTTGCACGCCGCTTCGCCACCTATAAGCGCGCCAATCTGATTCTGGCCGATATCGAAAAACTGGCCACTCTCATCAATGATCCGAAACGCCCGGTGCAGTTTGTATTTGCCGGCAAGGCGCATCCTCTGGATGAACCGGGCAAGCGCGTCCTGCAACAGATCGCGCAGCTGATGCGTGACCCGCAGTTCTCCGACAAATTCATCTTCGTCGAAGATTACGACATCAACGTGGGCCGCCATTTGACGCAGGGTGTTGACGTCTGGCTTAACAATCCGCGGCGCCCGCTTGAAGCTTCGGGAACCAGCGGGCAGAAAGTCGTTCTCAATGGTGGATTAAACCTTTCCGTTTTGGATGGCTGGTGGGCCGAAGCCTACGATGGCATGAACGGTTTCGCCATTGGAAACGGTAGAACTCACTCCGACATGAATGTTCACGACGCTCGCGATGGCGAAGATCTTATGCGCGTGCTGCGCGAAGAAGTGATTCCTCTCTACTATCAGCGCGATCGCGACGGCCTGCCTCGTGGCTGGATCAAGCGCATGAAGCGTACCATCCGCACCCTTGGCTGGCGCTTTAATGCTGATCGCATGGTAATGGATTACACGCTGAACTGCTACGTTCCCGCCGCTGGAGGAACCTCCAGCGATCTGCGCCTGCAGATGTAAAAGATCACCTTGTAATACTCGTCCAGGGACGGCCTTCCTCGGCCGTCCGTTCCAATCGTGAGCTGTTCGACGAAGCGCTGACCCGGGAACTCGGCGCCCAAGTGCACCAACAATTTCTCCGCGATTGTTGTCCGCCGAGCTTTCGACTTGACAGTTCCGCCAGACCATTTACTATAGATGAATAATTATGCATAATAATGGATAAATATGCCTCAATACGGAAATTGAGACCGAAGATAGGGAAAGGGATTGATCCCCGCACGTTTGCGATTTAATGGCGGCCAAGCTTAAAACCGCAGTTCTAGGCGCGACCGGTTATTCCGGCCTCGAACTGGCGCGCATTCTAAGCCGCCATCCACGAACACCAGCACCCTTGCTTTTGCGGCGCACGGCGGAGACAGACGAGAGCGTTGAGGCGGTGAAGAAATCCGCGAAGCCTTCCGTCGCAGGGCCGCATGTTTCCGGTAACGGCCATTCGCACGTCGAGCCCTTTTCATGGTCGACGCTTAAGCGGCATGGCGTGGAACTCTTGTTTCTAGCCACGCCGCATACTGTCTCTCGTGAACTGGTTCCCGAGGCGATTTCTCGCGGCTTGTGCGTCATCGATCTTAGTGGCGCATGGCGACTGAAGCAGGAGGAGCATCGGGCGATCTACCACTTCAAAGATGCTGACGCGAAGACTGCGACTGAAGTGACCGAGCGTGCCGTATACGGTTTGCCTGAACTGAATGCAGGTCAGATCAAGTCATCCACGCTGGTGGCGAATCCCGGTTGTTATGCGACTTCGGTCATTTTGGCGCTTGCGCCTGTGTTATTCGCTAACCTGGTCGATTTGTATCGCGGCATCATCTCCGATTCGAAGTCAGGCGTATCCGGCGCCGGCAAAGAGCCTACTGCGCGAACACACTTCGTATCGGTAGCCGATAATTTCTCCGCTTATTCGGTTTTTGGACACCGTCACACAGGCGAGATTCTCGAGCAACTGGCGCTCGATTCGACGCAGCTGATTTTTACTCCGCATCTTTTGCCGATTCCTCGGGGGATTCTTTCCACGATTTACGTGTATTTGAAACGCAACGCGACGGCGAACGAAATTCAAAACTGTTTCCAGGACTTCTACGCAGGAAAACGATGGGTGCGAGTTTACCCCGCAGCGACTTTGCCGGAGATTCAATTTTCCGTGCACACCAATTATTGCGACATCGGCTTCTCGCTCGCGGACGATGGCCGGCGGCTGATTTTGGTTTCCTGTCTCGACAATCTGCTAAAGGGTGCCGCGGGTCAGGCAGTGCAGAATATGAATCTCATGTATGGCTGGGATGAAGCTGAAGGTTTGCAATGAAGATTGTGGTCAAAATTGGCGGTAAGGCGCTCGAGGATAAAACGACACTGCAAAAATGCGCGAAAGCCGTGGTGCTGCTCTCACAGGATGGGCACCAGGTGGCCGTTGTCCACGGCGGCGGCAGCGCGTTGACGCGGACGCTCGAACTCCTCGGGAAAAAAAGCGACTTCGTTCACGGCCTGCGCATTACCGACGCCGAGACGAGGGATGTCGCGTTGATGGTACTCGCCGGGATCGTGAACAAGAGTCTGGTTGCCGCCATCGCAGCTGCCGGCCAACCGGCGATTGGGCTTTGTGGTGGAGACGGCGGTGTTTTTCGCGCGCGCAAAAAGCAAGACGCGGAATACGACCTGGGATATGTGGGCGAAATTTGTTTTTCTGAACCGCGCTGGCTGAAAGCGATCTGGGCCGAAGGCGGCATCCCGGTGCTCTCGTCTCTGGCGCTCGGTGGTGACGGCCAATACTACAACGTGAATGCCGACCAGATGGCGGCGGCTTGCGCCATTGCCTGCGAGGCCGACGCGCTGATTTTTCTGACCGATGTTGACGGAGTGAAACAGGCCGATGGATCGGTGATGGCGCGGCTGGATACCAAGCAAGCTGCCGGGTTGATCGATGAATCGGTGGTTAGCGGGGGGATGATGCCAAAGCTTGAAGCCTGTACGCAGGCACTCAAATCGGGAGTAGGGCGGGTGCGCATACTGCCGGCGTCGCAAGTCGAAATGCTGCCGCTGTTTTATTTCGCCAAACTCGAATGCGGCACAGAGGTGTTGAGAGCATGAGCCTGGCAACTGTTTCGCGCATGGAAGCGAAGCTGCTGCTTCCGACGTATGAGCGCCAGCCGATTCTTTTTGTGCGCGGGCGTGGGGTGTATCTCTGGGATTCCGAGGGTAAGCGCTATCTCGATTTTCTGAGTGGGATCGGGGTGAATGCGCTCGGCCATAATCACCCTGCTATACAAGCCGCCATCAAGCGGCAGGCAGGCCGGCTGATTCATGTTTCGAATCTTTTCTTCCATGAGTATCAGGCGGAACTGGCGCGGCTGCTGACGGAGATCTCGGGGCTCGATCGCGCTTTCTTTTGCAATAGCGGAACGGAGGCGTGGGAAGGGGCATTGAAACTGGCGCGCGCCTTTGCGCAGATGAACCACGCGAACGGGGGCGCTCAGGGCGACGCGTCTAATCCAAAGACGCAAATTCTGGCCATGGACAATTCTTTTCACGGACGCACGTTCGGCGCGCTCGCTACTACGGGCCAACTGAAATATCGCGCTCCGTTTACTCCGCTTGTGCCGGGCGTGACTTTCGTCAAGTTCAACGATTTCGACGATCTGCAGCGCAAATTTGATTCGCGTGTGTGCGCGGTCTGCGTCGAGACGATTCAAGGCGAAGGTGGAGTTTGTCCAGTCAGTGCCGAATTTCTTGGACTGGCCTCGCGGCTTACCAAACAGACTGGGGCGCTGCTCGTGCTCGACGAGATTCAATGCGGGCTTGGCCGCACTGGGCGCCACTTTGGCTACCAGCACTATGGCGTGTTGCCGGATATTGTTACGGTCGCGAAGCCGCTGGCGGGTGGTTTGCCGCTGGGAGCGATTCTCACCACGGAGCGGGTTGCTGCGTGCATGCATCCGGGGCTGCATGGCACAACCTTTGGCGGAGGTCCGCTGGCTTGCGCGGCTGCTATCGCGTTTCTGCGAGAGGAAAAGAAACTGCTCAAGCATGTGGGCGCGATGGGCGCTTATTTTCAAGCGGCGCTCGCAGTGCTTGACCAGAAGCACAAATCGGTTCTGGATGTTCGCGGCGTCGGCCTGATGCAGGCTCTCGAATTGGATTCGCCTGATCTGGCCAAGGCTGTCGCCAGCCAATTATTGAAGGAAGGAATCATCATCAATCGCACCCACGAAACTGTGTTGCGATTTCTGCCGCCTTATATCATTCAGAAGAAGCACATCGACCAGTTGATCAAGGCCCTGGACGCGGCATTGCGCAAACATGAGGAAGCTAGCCCGACGAAAACGAAGCCCGCCACGACCCGGCGCGAGAAAGAAGCCCATGCGCACGCGTGAGGCAGTCCTTCCCGACGCCGAGCAGATTCACGCGCTCGTTGCAGCCTACTCCGGCGATGGCACTCTGCTGCCGCGCTCGCTCGCCGAGATCTGCGAAAACGTGCGCGACTTTATTGTGCTCGAGCAGGATGGGCACATCATTGGATGCGGCGCGCTTCATCTTTATGGCGTACACCTGGCCGAGATTCGTTCGATCACGGTCGATCCTGCGAGCCAAAGCGGAGGCGGTGGACGGCGACTGGTCAAGGCTTTGCTGGCGCAAGCGGAGAAACATAAAGTCAGTTGCGTCTGCCTGTTCACGCGGATTCCAGAATTCTTTGGGCGCATGGGTTTCACACTCGCCAATCATCAGGATCTTCCCGATAAGATTCACAAGGATTGTTACAAATGCCCACGGCTGTACCGCTGCGATGAAGTTGCGATGATCCGCGGCCAGGCGCCCGCTTTCGCGATTCTGCCGCCGCCGAAAAACTGGCTGAAGATACAAGCA
This sequence comes from uncultured Acidobacteriaceae bacterium, assembly GCA_963822025.1. GTDB lineage: Bacteria > Acidobacteriota > Terriglobia > Terriglobales > Acidobacteriaceae > Acidiflorens. Next base: position 2,132,092 of record CAWGFW010000008.1, read on the forward strand.
TGAAGATACAGGCATGATCTCGCTGCGCCGCTCCCCGGAGAAAGTTCGTCTGCCCGGGGGATTCTCCTTTTCGGCGGTTGCAGCCGGCATCAAGGTTAGCGGCCGGCCGGACTTGGCTCTGATCGAGGCTGTTGACGGGGCTGCAGCGGCCGCGTTATTCACGCAGAACCGCGTGGTTGCCGCTCCCGTTGAAATTGGCCGCCGGACGCTTGTTTCGACGGGCGGAGTTGTTCGCGCGATCGTAGTAAATTCTGGAAACGCCAACTGCGCCACGGGTCGCCGCGGCATTCAAACCTGCGAACAAGTTTGTCGCGAAGCAGGAAAGTTGTTGGGCGTTTCCGCCGCCGAAATCTTTCCTTCATCGACAGGGATCATCGGAGTTCAGTTGCCGGCGGAGAAGATCTGTACGGCGTTGCCTGAGCTTATTGCGACGCGATCGGCTCACAAACGTGGCGTGCTTGCTTTTGCTGACGCCATCATGACCACCGATACGCGACGGAAGATTGCTTCGGCGCGCTTTCGGATTGGTTTGAAAGAAGTCACGTTATTAGGCGTCGCCAAGGGCGCGGGCATGATTCATCCGCAGCTGGCAACGATGCTGGTCTACTTGTTTACCGATGTCAAGGGGAGTTCACGCGAGCTACAACCCTTGCTGCGCGCCGCTTGCGACAGTTCATTGAACTGCATGTCGATCGATGGAGATACGTCGACGAATGACACGGTGCTGCTGCTGGCCAGCGGGGCGAGTGGCGTCGGGCTGAAAGACACTGGCGCGCCAAAAAAGTTTTCTGCCGCTCTCGCTGCGGTGTGTCAGTCGCTGGCTGAGCAGATCGTCAGCGATGGCGAGGGAGTGCAGCATGTGATTCGTTTGTTCGTCGAGCAGGCGCGCAACCGGGAAGAGGCGCTGCTGGTGGCGCGGACGATTGCTCACTCCATGCTCGTCAAGACGGCATGGGCGGGAGCTGATCCGAATTGGGGGCGCATTCTGGCGGCGGTGGGGCGATGCGGAGTGGCTGTCGATCCTTCAGGCGTGCAGATTTTTATTGCCACGCAGAAGGTTTGTCGCAATGGGATGGGGCTCGCTTTTGATGAAGGGCGGGCGCATCGTGCGCTGGCACAGCCGGTCTGCGATATTCGAGTCCAATTGGGGCGGGGACGGGACGAGGTGCGATTCCTCACGACCGACCTGACGGCGGAGTATGTCCGGATTAATGCCGATTATTCCACTTAGAAGCTTGTCCTTAAAAGCTGAAGGATGCTTGCAGTTCTATTTTTCTGTTGGCGGCTGCGCTGGAGAATGGGCCTCCGGCCAGAGCGACGGACTGGGCGAAATTTGATGAGGTGTAGACACCGATGGGGGTTGCGGCGTTCACCTTGTTGAGAACGTTGCGAGCATTGACGGTAAAGGTCAGGCTGTAACGTCGATTGGTTCCGGGACCGCCGCCGAAACCGCCGCGCGGACCAAAGCCAACGCTTCCACCACCACCTCCACCACCGCCGCGCCCACCTCCGCCACCTCCGCCACCCCCACCACCGCCGGATTGACCTGTGCTTTTTCCACCAACTTCGGGACCGAAACCGAAGGTTTTTGAGAGACGAAGGTTGAGCGTGAATTGAGCGGGTCCGGTCAAGTAGTTGACGGGGACGGGAGTGTAGGGTGTGCCCGGAACGGTATAGTGACACGTCTGCGTGGGCGAAAGGCATGCGCCGCTGACATCGGTGGCAAATGCGGGGCGAACGTTGAAAAGAGAGTCTTGGCTCAGGGAATTATTGCCGATGGTGACATTGTAGGGAGTGCCGGAATTGAAAATCATGAATGGGCTGACACGGAATCCGCGGGGCAGGGAAATTGAGCCTCCCATGAAGACCTTGTCGCGGATGCCGAAAGTGGCTCGCCCGTAGTCGAGGCTGAGATCGTGCTGATCGGAAGGAAAATTGGCGGCGCCGGAGACGTCGCTATTGGCGAAGTTCAGAGAGTAGTAGCCGAAGAGGGAGAGCTTCGCGCCGGCGCGAATGTTGAAGTTGGCGATCAGTTGGTTCTGCCAGAAAACTCCATCGGACGAGTATTGATAATCATAGGTACTCGGGGGCGTCCCGATTGGATAGGGATAGTTCACTTCCGGAGCATTGGGGACGATAGACAGGAGCTGATGCACGCCGCGGGAATTCAGATAGGTGAGCGTTGCGTTGGCGATCTTTGTGACCTGCCGCTCCATGCTGAAAGCGCTTTGCAAGATGTACGGAGAATGCAGAGTGGGGCTGATCTGGTAGATGGCGGTCGGCGCCGACGATCCGGGCACCGGCGGAGGAACTATGTAGGGCACTGAGGAGGTGGGCGTAGAGTCCACGACATACTGTTGCTCGGTTACGCCGTTAAAGCGATCGACATTCAGCACATAGGTATTGGTGAAGCGGTCGTAGAAAATACCGAAGCCGCCACGGAGAACGGTTTTCGGCGGGGTCTTGCCGCCGCCTCCGATGCCCCAGGCAAAACCGAGGCGCGGCGCCCAGTCAGCATGGTCGTGAATTTGGTTCTGGGTCTCGAAGCGCAGACCGCCGCTCAAGGTCAGATTGGGACGAACCTTCCAGTCATCCTGTATGTATAGGCCGGCATCGATCACATTGAGCGAAACGGTGGGCGACACTCCACTGGGACTCGAGTTAATCGAAAGCTGACTCGGCATAGGAGTAGACGCGGTGTAGTCCTGATATGAGGCGAAGCTGTAGGTGCCGTTGAATCCGGCGTTGGAGGTATTGACTTCGTGAATATCACGCAGGCGCAGGCCGAACTTCAGAAAATTATTTCCGCGGGCGATTGAAGTGTAATTCTGCAATTCGTAATGATCCTGATAGTCGGTCTGGGTCCCCTGACTGGAACCTCCGCCGGTGAAGGCTCCGCCTACGCTGATGCCGACGGCTGAGCTTATCGGATTTTGCCCGCTATTGTCGCGCAGATATTGAAAGCGAGTTTCGTTGATGACGTGGGTTCCGAAGACTTGAGTATCGCTGATCTGCACCGTGTGTTCGGTGGAAGTGGTGTCATAGCCAGCCTCGGGCAGCGTCAGGCCGCCGACGCCGGCATTCTGTTGATCGTCACGGTAATACTGGTAGCGCGCGGTGAGCGTGTTGTTGGGAGTGACCTGATAGTCGAAGCGCGGACCAACGTTGGTGCGGGTGCGCGGGTTGGGAACGCTTTCGCTTAAGCCGAGCACGGGCGCGTCAACGACGGCGACTTCGTCGATGTTGCGGCGCTGCACGTTGAAGAAGAAGGAGGCTTTCTTACCGAGCGGGCCGCCGACGTTGCCCATGTAAATGACGGAGTCGTAGGGCTGAGTTTCATCGGCGGCGAGGAACGGGTTGCGCGTATTCAAGCCGGAGCTATTGCCTTCAACTGAGAATTGGCCGTGATATTTGTCGGTGCCAGGCTTGGTGAAGACTTCGATTCGTCCGTAGCCAAGTTTGTCGTATTCGGCGGAGAAGGGATTCTGATTGATACGAATCTCGCGGATTGATGATTTTGGCGGAAGCTCGCCGGCCGTAAATCCGTCAATGTAGAGTTGACCGCCGTTAGGGCCGGCGGAGGGGCCAGCAAGCGCCTGGAGGTCAGCCAGCAATTCATCGGGATCGTCGGGCAGGGCCTCGAGATCCTTGCCACGAAGCACGATGGCGCTGGCGTTGTTAGCGGGATTGACGTTGAGGGTCGGGCCTTGGGCCTCGACGTTGACGTTTTCCTGTTTAACGCTGATGTCGAGCGCGATATTGAATTGCGAGGTTTGGCCAGCGGTTACGGCGACATCGTTCTGGATAAAAACGGCGAAGCCCTGGGCGTTGACGGTGACGGTGTATTTGCCGGACGGAAGATTGCTAATTTCGTAGGCACCGGTTTTGCTGCTGCTGGCCGTGTGAGTTTGGCCGCCGGACATGAGCACTCCAACCGCCGCATTGGCCACCACCGCGCCAGAGGGATCGGTTACCTGTCCGCGCAGAGTTCCGGTTGCGGGCTGCGACTGCGCGGGTGCCGAACCGATTGCGATTGCCAAAATCAAAATTGCCAGAATGAAGAACGATAGCTTCAACGTTCACCTTTTCTTTCTACGGCTTCCCATCCCCTCGGGGGTTAACACCCAGTGTTGATCCGGCTTGTTGCGACCCGGCTGAGCGGGTCGTTGCAAAGCACTTTCCTTAAAATTTGTTTGTTATTGTGAGGTGTCACCTTCTCCACCGGGAGCACCTAGCGACCACGGAGAAAGTAGCGAGGATGCGCTTCGATTCGGCGAGGCGGTCAGGATAGCATCAACTCCCGCAAGCAATGTGATCGCCGTAACTGCGCCGGAGTTTCCGCTCTCGGTCGAAACGATCATTACCGCATCGCCTTTTTGCAGGTCGGCCAGCTTGCTGTTAGGCAAGCGGCTCAGCATGCGCTGCAAATCGGGTGGACCCTTTCCGCCTTGTCCGGCTCCAAATCCGTGCGACGCACGTGTTTCCGACGTGGTCCCAGCGGGCGTTGTGCGAGGTCGCGCGCGCTCCGCGTCTGCGGCTTGGCCGCTGCCGCCCGATTGATCTCCACCTCCGGCGCCCGGGCCTCCCGCTTTCAATCGCATGGCGATGCGTTGCGCCATTTCTGGCGGCAATTTTTTCATTTGTGAATCTGGCGACACTCTGACTACCACGACGCTTTTGCTGATTGCATCCTGGACGGTCATCGAATTATTTGCTGCGTCGATCGCCTTGATAGTGCCTGCGATATTTCGGAAGGAGCCGCTGACAATTTCTTCGGCGGTCAGGTCGCTGCCATCGGCGCTGCGCGTTCCGCGGGCGCGCAACTGGTCACCGACTTTTAGTTGTGCCATGAATTGACTGGCGGGCGCTGGCTTCGCATCATCGAACTTCACCGAGTCAGGCGCGTAGCGGCGCAGGATTGTATCTTTGGCGACGTGGACGGTGACAGTCTTTGTCGTTCCTACTCCGCCGGTTGAAATGTCAATCGTGCCGGTCGCCGCGTCGACTTTGGTGACCAGGCCACCGACGCCGCGCTTCTGCCAATCGTCGCGTTCCTGCTGCTGTTGGGCGGCTACATCTGCCTGCTTCATGACGATGACGGCCAGCGCCGTAATCGTGCGGGCATCGTCGGCGGAAGCCTGGCCGCGAACCAGCACGCGATCGCCTGGCTGCAAATCTTGCGGCTGGAGGGGCGTCGCGTTTTTGAGATCTTTTTCTCCCGGAGGCACGCGCAGGATTTTTGTGGTGTTGGTCAACTTTGCGGTAACATCGCCGCCAGTCTCAGCTGAAACCGTTATCGAATCCGCTTGGACGGTTTTGATTACGCCGACAGCCTTGGAGACTTGCACATCTGCGGCAGCGGACACAGCTTTGTCTTGCGCGGAAGCGTAGGCAGCTGGCGCTAGAATTGAAACCGTCAGCAGCGCCGTGGACAGGCACGTCGCGATGGAAGACGCCGGTGAAAGGTGTCGCCCCGCCATTCTCCGTCGAACACATGGCATTAAATAACTTTAGCATCGTCAGGCGTGTCGGATTTGCGCCTTTACGAAGTTTTACCCGGCATTGACAGAGCTTTAACGGCGCGGCTGGCAACCACAGATTCGTGGCGGCGCATCCAGTTTAGTATTCGGCTCATGTTAACGTGTGTCTAGCGTTGAGGCGTCCGGGAATTCTCTTAAAAGAATATGCTCTTTAAACTTTTTTCTTTGTCGCGGCCGGCTGTCTTGGTCCTCGCTGTCTGTGCAGTAATGGTCGCGCTGATCGTTTTACCGATCGGGCGTGCGATCCACGCTCAGGACGCGGCTGCCCCGGCTACCACGATCGCGGTCAACGTCAAGGTGGTGACTCTGCCGGTTACGGTTCGCGACAAGCATGGCAAGATTGTGCGCGACCTTACCAAGGATGATTTCACGCTGCGGGAAGATGGGCGACCGCAGGCGATCAAGTATTTTTCTCAGGACACGAATCTTCCGCTGACACTCGGATTGCTAGTCGACACCAGCCGCAGCCAGGAGACGGTGCTGGAAGCGGAGCGCAATGCTAGCCGCAGTTTTCTTGAGCAGATGCTGGTGCAGCCCAAGGACAAGGCCTTCATTATTCATTTCGACCGTCAAGTGGAGCTGTTGCAGGATTTGACTTCATCGCGGGAGAAGCTGCAAGCGGCGCTCGATTTGCTGAAGACATCGTCGGATCGCGATCGCTCGAACGATCCGAATGATCCATCGAATTCTCCGTCGGGCTCGGGCTCAGATTCGCATCGGGGCGGGACGCAGCTTTATGACGCGGTGTTTCTGGCGTCGAACGAACTGATGAAGAAGCAGCCGGGCCGAAAGGCGTATGTGATTTTGTCGGACGGCGTTGATCGCGGCAGCAAGACTTATCTGGAGAGCGCGATTGAATCGGCGCAGCGTGCCGACACAGTTATTTATTGCATTTATTTTGCAGAGCCACGCCACGAAAACGGGCAGGGGCGCGGAATGGGACGGGGCGGTGGGGGCGGTTGGCCGGGCGGTGGCGGCGGTGGATGGCCTGGCGGGGGAGGTGGTTGGCCGGGAGGCGGAGGCGGGGGGCGCGGTCCGGGCGGAGGGCAACGTCGTTCGGAGGAGCCGCACACCGATGGCAAGAAGATTCTGGAGCGGATCTCTAAGGAAACGGGCGGACGCTTCTTTGAGGTTTCAAAGAAACAAACAGTGGGTGAAATTTACGACAGTATCGTCGAAGAACTCCGAACGCAATACAGCATGGGCTACACGCCTGATAAAGACAGTTCCGCATCTGGTTATCACCATGTTGTGCTGACGGTGAAGAAGAAGGATCTGACGGTGCAGACGCGGAACGGGTATTATGCGGACCGGGAAGTGGCGGACAGCAAGAGCGGCAATTAGGATTCGCCGTTGCTCCTCGAATATTTTGATTTTCTATTGGCGAAACTGACGAACGCTATGGTGTCGTACAACCCATGACACAGTATGACGGTCCACAAGTTGTGTCCGCTTACCACAAATAGCAAGCCGAAGAGGATGGAGAGCTGAGTCACGATGATCATGGCGCGCAGACCTTGATAGAAGTGAATGAGCCCTGCTCCTACAGCGGCGGCGCCCACGGCGATAACGGTTGCCATCGGCGGGGTTACGCGAGTCGACAGTAGTGATTCGATCGATTGAAGGATGATTCCCCGGAAGACGAGTTCCTCAAGAAACCCACCCAGAATCCAGGCCACTATGATTCCGAGAATGAGTTTTGTCGTGGATTGTTGAAGTGGCCGAAACGCGTCAAGTGTTGGCGGCTTCGCTACTAATCGTGTGGCGATCTTGTCCGCTAACGGACTGTACGCCAGCATTAACGCCAGCCACGCTAAGGCAAATCCGATAGTTGAGAGCCATGATTCGGGAAGATCGAGTCCGAATTGCATTGAAGCATCATCACCAAGAGGCAACGGTGAAGCAATGGCGTAGAGTTTTGATCTTATTTTGCCTCGAGCTCTTCGCGCAATGCTTTTCCTAGTGCGGCCTGTTGGGTGGGAGTCAACTTGGTTCCGCGAGAGCTTAGATAGAGGACGTCGATGGCCATCTGGCCTTCGGTTTCGATAAGCGCGATTTCGATGTTGCAGTCGTGTTTCGAGATCAGCGAACACATTCGGTAGAGCAATCCTGGGCGGTCCTGGCTGAGAATCTGCACCAGCGTGCTGTTTGCCGAGCAGCTATCGTCGAATTCGATCTGCGTTGCAACCTTTACTTTTACTTTTTTGCTGTCGGCTGTCTCGGATTTCAAGCGCTCACGCAACATGCGGGCCACGTCGGCCTGACCTTTCAGCACGTCGGCAATACTTTTTTTCAGGCGCCCCCATTCCTGCAGATTCATCTCCAAGGTACGGAAACGATCGGTGAAATAGAAAGTGTCGACGACGATGCCGGCGGCATTTGAAAATGCGTTTGCTTTCACGATGTTCATGCCCCAGGCCGCGAGCGCTCCGGAAACCGAGGCGAAGAGAAACGGCCGGTCGGTGGTAACCAACGTTAGCTCATACCAATGGCGCACCTGCTTCAGACCGAACTGCACGCCGTCCTGCCCCAGCCGGGCGGCCATTTCGGCGTGCGCAATGACGTCGGTTGCGCCGTGAATGCGCAGATAGCGTTGCGGCAAACCTTCGAGGAAAATATTGAGCTTTTTGCCCGCCACTGCCGCCAGCGACCGCAGATGCGCCAGGTTGGAGGGCGCGAGGTTCGAGCTGTCGTTAGTGTCGCCGTCATGGACATCGGTGTGTACGCGCTGATCGGCGCTGCGGTTCAAATAGTTCGCGCACGCGATATAGAGCTGCCATAGGTTATCCGCCTTCCACGGCGTCATGGCGTCCGGGTTCACAGCTTTGACGTCGGCGTAGGTCAACAGGCAGAGCATTTTCAGGCGCTCGGGCGCGCCTACTTTTTCGGCGAACGATTTCACATTCGCGGGATCGAAAACATCGCGGCGCATGGTGGCTGACATTTCTAGATGATTCGCCACCAAAAAGCATAAGGTTTCGCGATCTGCCGGATCAAGATCCAGCCGATCGGCGCAGCTGTCGGTGAGTCGGACGCTGAGGTCAATGTGATTCTCGCCGGGCACTGCTTTGCCGGAATCATGCATCAACAGCGCAAGATAGAGGAGTTCAGGCTGCTCAACTTCGCTCAGCAAAAAAGCGAAACGCCGATCCCACTCCGATGGCGATTCTTTGAGGCGGTGCAGGTTTTCGATGGCTAGGAAGGAATGTTCATCGACCGTGTAGCGATGGTAAAAATCGCGTACGACGAGCGCCTCGATTCCTTTCAACTCCGGCAGCAGGAGCGCGAGGAGACGAAGCGAGTTCATGGCGCGCAAGGCGTCGGCGGCGTGCGGTTGCAGCAGCGTTTCCTGCAGGTAGAGCCATAATTCGGCGCCGCGGGGAGGCGTTGACGCTAGTGCGGGCAGCGCCTGCTCGACTTTGTATTCGGTGGTCGTGCTCAGCGTGAGACCGTGTTCAGCCATGAAATGAAAGAGGCGCAGGAGCATTTCCGGATCGCGCAGTCCGGCTGATTGCTGCGGCTGCTGCTTGAGAAAAATCAGTCCGTCGACGACGGAGAAGTCATCGCTCGCAATCTTCGTTCGCCAGCCCTGGAACTGACGATGCAAGGACGACCAGGCTGCGGGAATTTCTTCGAGCAATTGCGCGCAGACGCGATGCACGCTTCGAACGTGTCCGAAATAGACGCGCATCCAGTCGGCGGCGTTCGAGATTTCAGAATCGTTCGCCCCGATTTTTCTGGTGGCGGCTTCGTCCTGCGCCTCCCAGGTAAGCGTGTTGTCGTGCCGGCCATGGCGATAGTGCAGAAAACAACGCACGGACATTTGGAATTCAAGGGCGTCGTCGAAGACGCGGCGCGATGAAACTGGGAGTAGGGCTTGCGTGTTGGGCCAGAGCTTTAGCTTCTCCATGGCGGAAATGAGGGCGAGCCAGTTGGCGACGTTGTAATCGCGCAATCCGCCGGGACCATCTTTTACGTTCGGCTCGAGATGAAAGACGGTATTGGCAAATTTGTGGTGACGCGCGCGCGTCATTTCGGCAAGATTCTGAATCAGGGTGTGGCTCTCGCGGCCTATGAGGCGGGGAACAACTTTTTCGCGGAGGCGGGAGAAAACCTCGCGATCGCCCGCCAGATAGCGGCAGTCAAGTAGCGAGACGGTGAACTCAACGTTGTCGGGATCGAGGCGTTCGCACTCCGCGAGGTTTCGCGTGGCCGGACTGACTTTGAGGCGCAGATCCCACAACTCCTGCGAGAAGCGACGGATGGGATCTTTAAGGGCAGTCTCGGAGTCGCTTGTGGCACAGAGAAAGAGCAGGTCGATGTCGGAGTAGGGAAAGAGCCAGCCGCGTCCGAATCCTCCGGTGGCGACGAGCGCGAAATTTTTCGGAGTGTCGGCATCGGCGGAGGTTGGGCCCGTGCTCGATCCGACGACGATTTCGTTCCAGAGCCGAAGGATGATCGAATCAACGAGCGCGGTGCGCCTCGCGAGCACCGTCCGCCCATCGCCGGTGGCAGAGAATTCCAGTTCGATGGCCGCCGATTCTCGCGCGTAGAGATCCCGCAACTCACTATGAACGGTGGCGCCGGTCGTCATTCTCTGACACCCTCCTCAGTTGCCAGTCGTAGATGACAGGTCTCAGGTCTCAGGAAAAGCGCCGTTGATCCTCCGGTATGGCGTCGAACAAATACTTTTGATTTCCTGAAAAATTACCTTTAGTGCTGCTCATATCCTGCTATGCGGGGGATGTCGATTTGTTCACTGTCATTTTGCGCTTATAACGCGCCCTCGCCGCGTTCGTCGTTGCGAATGCGAATTGCTTCATCAATTCGCGAAAGAAAAATTTTTCCGTCGCCGATCTTGCCGGTGCGGGCGGCCGTGGTGATGGCCTGCACGACTTTCTCGACCACTTCGTCGGCCACTACGATTTCGAGTTTCACCTTGGGGATCAAGTCGACCGTATACTCGCGTCCTCGATAAAACTCTGTGTGTCCTTTTTGGCGGCCGTGACCTCGGGCTTCAAAAACAGTCATGCCTTCGACGCCCACTTCGTGGAGCGCGTCTTTCACGGCATCCAGCCTGGATACCTGAATAATCGCTTCGACCTTGGTCATTGATGTTCCGTTCTCGGAGATGTTCGTGAGCCCGATCCAGTAGCCGCATCATAACAATAGTCGCTGCGGCGGGCGGACGGAAATCGAAACTATTTATGTTGGCGATTGGAAACGGTTATACGCGATCGTTGTATTCAGGAGCGGTGGCCGGCGACCTTTGCTCAGCGAGACAGGTGGGGCATGCCGCCCTCCGCGATTCACACGCGATCGTCTGATTGACGGCGGAGGGGTTTTGCGGTTGGATGGAAGGACGTGAGACTCGCACCCTCCATCGTCGATCCCGAGTCAGGACGATTTAACCGGCTCGACGCGATCTGGCTAACGATCTGGCTGATCTTTCTTGCCATACTCGCGGTGCTTCCTCCGCTACTCGAATGGCACAAACAGTTAATTCTTCTCGCCATAGGGATTGTGCAACTGCTGGAGACACGGCTGATTTCGCGGTTTCCGAAGCGCGGAATTTTCTACGTAATCCTGCTGAAGATTCTGCTGGCAACGCTGCTTATCGATCACACGGGTGAGATCGGCATCAACAGCAGTTACTATCCAATTTATTATCTGCCGGTGGTGACAGCGGCACTTTACTGCGGTACGTGGATGACGCTGGTCTGGACCTTCGTCGCGTCGGCAGCTTACTGCTCCTACCTCTATCCCGCGATGCAGGAGTACGAATTGACGCCCGAGGCCTTTGGCCTACTTGCGCTGCGCATTCTGTTTTTCTTTCTCGCGGCGATGGTGGTCAATCGCTTTGCGCAGCAGAGCCTGCATCAGACACAGTTGTATCGCGACTTGGCGGAGCGGCTTGCGGAGACGAATCGCCGTCTGGAGCAGGCTCAGGCCGAGGCACGGCGCTCGGAGCGACTGGCCGCGTTGGGGCAGCTTTCGGCCGGACTGGCCCATGAGATTCGCAATCCGCTCGGAGTGATCAAGGGGTCGGCGGAAATGCTGACGCAAAAACTGCAGGCGTCGGACGAACTGGCACGCGAGTTGGCTGGGTATATTTCTACAGAGGTTAATCGCCTCAGTGCGCTGGTCACGGAATTTCTGGATTTCGCGAGGCCGCTCCATGCGCAGCTTCAGCCAGCGGATCTGATGGCGCTGCTCGATCGGGTGCTGCAAATTGTGGCGGGACGTTTTGCGGGGAAGGTGGGGCCGGCTGTCCGTGTTGAAACGCGCTATGCGAGCGGATTACCGCTGGTTCCGCTGGATGAGAGTTTGTGCGAGCAGGCATTTCTGAATCTGGTGCAGAACGCTTACGAAGCCATGGAAGATCATGGTGGAACGTTGCGGGTTGACGTGCAGATTGCGGCGAAGGATGGCCGCGACGGAGTAGAACTGCGTTTGGCGGACACGGGTCCTGGCGTGCCGGAGAAGTTGCGGGAGGAAATTTTTAATCCGTTTGTGACTACTAAGAAGACTGGCGTCGGGCTGGGGCTTTCTATTGTCTCGAAGATTGTCGATGGGCATGGTGGGTCGATTCATGTGGAGAATGGCCCAGAGGGTGGGGCGGTATTTACGCTGTTCTTTCCGCGAGAGGGGTCGGGCGAGCTTGCGACGGAGGCCGAGGTGCGCTCGGCGGGGCAGGTGAGGGCACCCTTCGACGAGCTCAGGGCAGGCTCTGCCCCTACGTGAGTTTGGGCACATGTCCCTGCGGGAAGTAACTCAACCAATGCCTACGATTCTCATTATCGAAGATGAAGCGAAAATGCGGCGGCTGCTCGAGCTGAATCTGGGCGACGACGGCTTTAAGACGCTTTCGGCGGGCGATGCCGAAACAGGATTGAAGCTGCTGGCGTCGGAGCCGGTGCACCTTGTGCTCACCGACCTCAAACTTCCGGGGATGAACGGGCTGGAGTTTTTGCAGGCGGCCAAACAGCAATATCCTGCATTGCCGATTGTGGTGATGACTGCGTTTGGGTCGGTTGAGACCGCGGTGGAGGCGATGAAGGCGGGGGCCAGCGACTACGTACTAAAGCCGTTTTCGCTGGCTGAAATGCGGATGGTGGTGCACAAGGAGCTGGATAACTCGCGGCTGCGCGAGGAGAATCGTTCGCTGCGCGAAGCGCTGGGGCAGAAGTATAGCCATCCGAATATTGTCGCGGTCAGCCGCAAGATGCAGGAGGTGCTGGCTACCGTGGAGCGGGTTGCTCCTACCAATTCGACGGTTCTGCTGGGCGGAGAGAGTGGGGTGGGGAAAGACTTGATTGCGCGTGCCATTCACGAAAAGTCGCGGCGCGCGTCGGGACCTTTTATCAAGATCAATAGCACGGCGATCCCGGAGAATTTGTTAGAGAGCGAGCTTTTCGGCTATGAAAAAGGAGCATTCACTGGAGCGGCCAACAGCAAGCCGGGCAAGTTTGAACTCGCCGACAAAGGCACGCTCTTTCTGGATGAGATTGGAGATGTGCCTGCGGCTACTCAGGTCAAACTTCTTCGCGTATTGCAGGAGCGGGAGTTTGAGCGGTTGGGCGGAACGCGCACGATTAAGGTGGATGTTCGGCTGCTCGCGGCTACGAATCGCGATCTGCGGGCGGCGCTCGAAGATGGGACGTTTCGCGAAGACCTTTACTATCGGCTGAATGTTGTTCCGATCGATATTCCGCCGCTGCGCGAGCATAAAGAAGACATTCCGGGACTGGCCAATTTATTTCTGGCGCGCTTTGCCAAGGATTCCGGCCGCGAGGAAAAGATAACCGGCATTTCGCCGGCGGCGATGCAACTTCTCGTTAGCCATTATTGGCCGGGTAATGTGCGCGAGTTGCAGAACGTCATTGAGCGCGCTTGTGCGCTCGCTCAGGGCGGTCAATTGGAGGCGAGCGACATCCAGCTTGATTCGCCGCGAACTCGAGCGGGGAGCGGGGCCGATCGATTTCTGCCCGACGGCATGACGTTGGATCAGTGGGAAGATGAGATGATTCGCGAGGCATTAAAGCGCGCCGGTGGCAATAAATCGCAGGCGGCGCGCCTGCTCGGATTATCACGAAATGCGCTGCGCTATCGATTGTCGAAGATTGGGATCGACGACAACGAAACGGAGTGAATCATCAGGTCATCGGGTGATCGGGCACAATGGCCGAAAACCACCACCGTGGTGGATCCGGGCCACCGGAGAAGTGAACACGAGGCTCGCACTTGAGTCAGTCCACTTTCCTAACCAACTGAAAATGCGGTCGGTTATAAAAACATCCGGTCCATGCTTAACATTGGTATTCCACATGCACTCATGCAGCCATAGCTTTTCAGATCTTCGTGTGCGAAACGGTGTGGAGGTTTTGTGAAACTCAGGTTTATAGCGGCACTTTTAGGATTGATGATGGCGATTCCGGGCGCGAGCTTTGCTCAGAATGGCGCGCAATATCCGGATGAGCAGACGCCCGATCAGTCGAAGCCCTCGCCGAGCATCCAGATGCCGGCTCCGAATGGGCAATCTTCTAACAATCAAGGTACGAACTCGCAAGGTTCGATGAGTCAGGATCAGGATTCTCAGGATCAGGATTCGACGGAGCAGGATGAGCCGCTGCAACCGGCGGAGCGTTCGATGGATCAAGGGCCGAACGATCAGGGTCAAATCTATCGTGGGCCGCATGATCCGAATGCCAACGATTCGGGCGGCAGCGCTCCTACCTACAACACACCGGCTCCGGCGGAGAATAACGGTGTCGCGCGCATCAGTCTGATTCATGGCGATGTTTCGACGCAGCGTGGAGATTCGAAGGATTGGTCGGCGGCGGTGTTGAATCAGCCGGTGTTGACGGGCGACCGGGTTTCTACGGGCGACAAGGCGCGCACCGAGCTTGAACTCGACTACGCCAATACGCTTCGCCTCGCCGAGCATACCCAGGCCAATATTACGCAGCTCACACGCGCGCAAATTCAGATTCAACTTGGGCACGGCATGGCGAACTATACCGTCTATCGCGGAAGCGATGCCGACGCGGAAATCGATACGCCTAATGTGGCGATTCGCACCGAGCGACGCGAATCGAGCTTCCGAATTCTGGTGACGGCCGACGATCACACCGAGGTGCTGGTTCGCAAGGGCGAAATTGAAGTTACGACTCCTCAGGGCGGCACGCGCGTGGGGCAAGGGCAGTTCATTACGATTCAGGGCACTGGCGCGGACGAGCAGTACAAGATTGGCGAAGCGCCGGCGCGGGATGACTGGGACCAGTGGAACACGGATCGCGACAACATGATCCGCAACTCAGAAGCGCGCAAGCACACGAACGACTACTACGTTGGAACCGAAAACCTCGATGGGCATGGCACATGGTCTGAGGTTCCGGATTATGGTCCAGTGTGGCGGCCAAATGTTGACCCCGGCTGGGCGCCTTATCGTTATGGGCGCTGGGTCTATGAACCTTATTGGGGATGGACATGGGTTTCGTACGACGACTGGGGCTGGGCTCCGTATCACTACGGCCGCTGGATGTATGTCGATGGCGGGTGGGGTTGGTGGCCGGGACCGGCTTACGGGTATCCTTTCTATCGGCCGATCTGGGCGCCGGCTTATGTTTCATTCTTTGGATTCGGTGGCGGCTTCGGATTTGGAGTGGGCTTCGGCTTTGGTTTCGGCGGCTGGGGATCGATTGGCTGGCTTCCTCTCGGACCATGTGATCATTTTCACCCGTGGTATGGACGATATGGTGGCGGCTTCGGCGTTCGCGGATTTGGCGAATATAACCGTGGCGGATTTGCTGCGCTGCACGGCGGGACGCGGTTTTCAAACGTGAACCTGGCGATGCATGATGCGAACTTCCACGGCGGGACGACGGTTTCAGGCGGCGAGTTTGGCACGGGCCATATGAGTCCGCACGCAATGACGCATGCGCAATTCCAGAGGGCGAGTTTCTCGACGGGCCGGTTGCCGGTGAGTCCGAGCCGCGAAAGCTTCTCAGCGAGCGGACGGGCGGCAGCTGTATCGACGACCCGGAATGTTTCGCAGAATCAGCACTTCTTCTCAGCTCGCGGTACAGGCGGAGTGTCGAGTGGAAGGGCGTTTAATAGCGGCGAAACGGCACGATCTGGTAACAGCGGCTTTAATGGAAGGAGCAACAGCGGATCGGAGCGCGCGAGTGCGAATTCCAGTGCGGCGAGGTCGGGCGCGACAGCGGGCGGTCGTGAAGGCGGCGGATGGCAGAAATTTTCGCCGATGACCTCGCGATCGGCTTCGTCCGAGGCTGGTCGATCGGCTGAGTCAAGGTCGACCGGGTCGGTAGGCGGCGCGGAGAACCGCGGTTCGTATGGATCTGGACGCAGCACAGGATCTGAGAGCCGAGGCTATAGTTCGGAGAGCCGCGGTTACGGATCATCGAGTCGCAGCTACGGCGGATCGTCGCGGCCGCCGTTGAATATGAGGCAGCCGATCGTCACGCAGCGATCCTATGGCGGCGCGTACGGGCGTTCTGCTCCTGGTTATGGACGCTCGGCTCCCAGTTATGGTGGGGGACGATCAGCGCCTAGCTATGGAGGCGGGCGTTCGGCTCCGAGCAGCCACAGCGGAGGAGCTCCCCGTGGCGGCGGTGCATCGCACGGAGGCGGTGGATCACATGGTGGCGGCGGACATGGTGGACATGGGCGGTAGAATTGCGCTGGATTTTTTCCCAGCGTAGTAAGGCAGCATAGCAACACTCTTCCCAGCAGTGAGGCGCGCGACAAACGCGTCCCACTGCCTTTTTTTCTGGCGGCTTACGCGCTTTGCATGGCGGCGCGCACTTTGGCTGGCGTGAAGGGCACCGAGCGCAGCCGTACTCCGACCGCATCGAAAACCGCGTTCGCAATGGCCGAGGGCACGACGGCGGCGGACGGCTCGCCTGAGCCCCAAGCCTTTTCAGTCGGCCGGTCGATCAACTCGATGTCTACGTCACGCATCTCGGGGAAGGTCAAGATCGGATAACTTTCCCAATCGGGGCTCGTGACCCGCGAGCGGTCGAAGGTGACCTCTTCCTTTAGGACGCGGCTGACGGTCTGCAGTACGTTGCCTTCGACCTGATTCTTAACGCCGTCGGGATTGATGATCTGACCGCAATCTTGAACGACGGAAAAATGCTTGACGTGGATTTCGCCGCTCTTACGATTTACCTCTACATCCGCGACCGCCGCGACATAAGTGCGAGCCAGCTCATACTTGACGTAGGTCAGGCCGCAGCCGTTGGCGATGTCGCCGATATCATGCTTCGCAGGCTTGCGACTCTCCCACTTGGCTAAGTTCGCCAGCCGTTTCAGCAGTTCGACTCCGCGCGGATCGTTGAGATAGCGCAGACGGAATTCGAGCGGATCGGCGTTGACCGCGTTGGCCAGTTCGTCGATGAATGATTCGTTGCAGAAAGTGTTCTGCATGCGGCCAGGGGCGCGAATCCACGAGGGACCAGCGGAGTTTCGGCCAGCCGGTGCGCCACCGTGCGCACGTTGGGGAATGCGTAGGGTATGGCGGTATTTTGAATGACATTGCCGGGAACCATTCCCGCCTCGTGCGGCAATCCGGCGAGCTCGGCGGCTACCAGCTTGACATTGCCGGTTGCGCCTTCGGGAATGTAGAGCTGGGAATACAGGCGATCACCTGGCCATTCGCGTCGAGACCGGCTTGCAGAGCTTCGGAATACCTGGCGCTTTCTGCGTTCCGATCTGGATGCTACGATGCACTTGCCGTCTGTTGCTCTCACGAATGGGAGGATTCAGCGAGACAACGTAATAGAAGTGGAAGTGTCGTACTCGACAAACGCATCAAGACGTGGAACTTTTTTTACTGGGATGATGGCAAACGGCGCTCGAAAGAATTGGGACAACAAGCCAACATCCCACGAAGGCGAGTGCATGGCGTGCTGCAAAACCATTGCGCGATGCAGTCGAAAACCAAAAGCAGGTCAACCCCGTCAGCGCAGCACCGAACGTGAACAAGCTAGTTGAGCAATACCGAATCGAGAAAATGCCGATCCCCTACAGCACCCGCAGAACGCATGACGCATGGCTGAGGAATCACATCGTCCCGAAGTTTGGACAGTGTGCGCTCTCAGATGTGCAGGCGAGACCGACAGAACTTTGGCTCGAATCTTTTAGGCTGACGCCACGGAGCAGAGCGGCAGTTCGCCGATTGCTTCGCATTCTGTGGGACTTCGCGATGTGGAGGGGAGATGTGCCGACACAGCGGAACCCGATGGAGTTAGTCACCATCAAGGGCGCATCCAAGCGAACCAGCAAGCCGCGCGGTCTGATGGTGGATGAGTTTCAACAATTCGTCCATCACCTGGGCAAGCCATTTTACGCAATCTATCTGGTATGTGTGTGCTTCGGACTTCGGATCAGCGAAGCACTCGCGCTGAAGTGGGGCGATGTGGATTGGCTCAACGGGAAGCTCAGCGTTCAGCGTGGCATCGTTCGTCAGCGAGTGGATGAAGTAAAAACCGAAACCTCGCACAAGGCCATCACGATCACCCAAACCATGATCGAAGTCCTCAAGACGTGGAAGCCAACAACTCGATTCTCCGCGCAAGAGGATTGGATTTTTGCATCCCCGTCACAGTTTGGCCGGTTGCCCTGGTCAGCCGATAGCGTCAACGATGCCTATAAGAAAGCCGCATCCGCCGCGAAGGTTGAGCACGTCAGCACGCACAGCATGAGGCACACTTACCGCTCATGGCTAGATGCGGTGGGAACGCCGATAGCCGTGCAACAGAAGCTGATGAGGCACGCCGACATCAGAACAACGATGAATGTTTACGGCGATATGGTCACCGATGAAATGGCTAATGCTGCCTCGAAAGTAGCAGGACTAGCCGTCAAGGGCAGGTGGACGGCAGGTGAGAGTACCTAAGTCCTTTGTTTTGGCGGAAGCGTGTGTGAGTCGAACACACCGGCGACATCGTGGATGCCGCCCGCCGGTTTTGAAGACCGGGACGATCACCGGACCGCATTCGCTTCCGTGAAATTCCGGGGGCCGAGTTTTTCGCACACTAATTTCTTTGCGCGAATTCGCGGCTAAGTTCGTTCGCAAACTAACACGAACTACTTGGGCTGCGCCACCACTCGCAGATAGGGCTTCAGAGTTTTCCAGCCAGCGGGATATTTCTGCTTGGCTTGGTCTTCTGAAACAGAGGTGGGAATGATCACGTCCTGGCCCGGCTTCCAGTTCACCGGCGTGGCGACGTTGTGTTTGGCGGAGAGTTGAATGGAATCGAGAGCGCGCAATACCTCGTCGAAATTGCGTCCGCTGCTCATGGGGTAGATCAGCATCAGCTTGATTTTCTTGTCGGGGCCAATCAGGAAGACGGTGCGCACCGTGGCGTTGTCGACAGCGGTGCGGCCTTCGCTGGTGGTGCCAGACGATTCGGGCAGCATGTCGTAGAGCTTCGCGATTTTCAGCTCGGGATCTCCAATCATGGGATAGGTCACTTTGTGACCCTGCGTCTCTTCGATGTCGGTGGCCCACCTGCCGTGGCTGGTGACGGGATCGACGCTCAGGCCGATGATCTTGGTGTTGCGCTGGGCAAACTCCGGCTGCAGGCCAGCCATGTAGCCCAGTTCGGTGGTGCACACGGGGGTGAAATCTTTGGGGTGCGAAAACAGGATGGCCCAGCCGTTGCCGATCCACTCGTGAAAATTGATTGTGCCCTGTGTGGTTTCAGCGGTGAAATTGGGAGCTTCGGAGTTGATGCGTAATGACATGTCGGTCCTCGAAAGTTCGTGATTGGACGAAAGCTGAACTCAGTTAAACCCTATAAGTTTAGTAGAGAATAGAATATCCAGTGATGAGCCGCTGGTCAAGCGCGCCGCTTCAATCTTGTTCCATGATTTATGGTATCGCAGTGGTCGACGATTGTGCCTTGATCTAGGAAAATTCCTAGGTGTGAGATTCGTAATCTGCGAATCTTAGCTCGCGAGAACGTCTTCTAATACACGGTATGCCTACTTCGAATCGAAAACTTCACATGACGCAGGTCGATGTGTTCACCGATCTCGCACTCACCGGCAATTCTTTGGCGGTTTTTCTCGACGGCCGCGGCCTCAGCACGGAGCAGATGCAGGCGCTGGCGCGCGAGATGAATCTTTCTGAAACCACTTTTATTCTTCCCGGAGACGCGGCTGCGGAGAAGAATCGCGGTGTGCGCGTCCGCATTTTTACGGTGCAGGAAGAACTGCCGTTCGCCGGACATCCCACGCTGGGCACGGCTTTCGTTCTGCGAGGCGAAGGCGGCGCAGCGGAAGTTCGACTCGATCTGAACGTGGGCACGGTGCCGGTGCGCTTCACCGAACGTGCGTCCGAGCCTGTCTTTGGAGAAATGACGCAAAAGGATCCCGAGTTCGGCACGATTCACAACGTCGAGGCGGTTGCGCGGCTAACAGGTCTCAGCGCGGCCGACTTCGACAGTTCGGTACCGATTCAGACTGTTTCCACAGGGTTTCCTTTTACCATTGCTCCGCTGCGGTCGCTGAACACTTTGCAGAAGCTCCGCCTGGACCTGGACGGCACGGTCGAATATCTGGCGCGCAGCGGCGGAAAATTCTTTTACTTTGTGTGCCGCGAGACCGTCGATCCGAAGGCCACGCTGCACGCCCGGATGATTTTTTACAACGGAGATGATCCTGCGACCGGTTCGGCCGCAGGGTGCTGTGCTGCGTGGATGGTCGCGCACGGTATCGCCGCAAGCGATGAACAGGTGCTGATCGAGCAAGGGCTCGAAGTGCACCGTCCGAGTCGCATTTTTGTTCGCGCGAGCAAGCGTCTTGAGCGGCAAGATAACCAGGTGGTCAATGTGCGTGTCGGTGGAAATTGTGTAGAAGTTCTCCGCGGTGAAGTGACGCTCGCGATCTAGTGGTGCGAAACGCCTGTACTGTCGCGGCTTCCAGTGGGATGGCACGACCTTGCCTCGCACCAGAGTGCCATTGGCTAGCGCGCTACTTTACCGCGACTCCAATTGTGTTTAGCATTCACTTCGCACTCACTTAAGAAAATTAGGACGAGATCAGAAAGTTCGTTCGACGAGTCTCCCGGTCAGATCAATGAAGCCAAAAAAAACAATTCTCTGTGTGGATGATAACGAACAGGCGCTTTCCATCCGAAAAATTCTCCTGGAAACCCGCGGCTATCGCGTGGTGGCATGCAAGGACGGCGAAGTAGCGCTGGAGGCTTTCCGCCGCGGCGGAGTTGACCTGGTGCTCACCGATCTGCTGATGCCCGGCGTGGATGGTTCGCGGCTGATCGAAGAAGTCAAACGGGTTTCGCCGCAGACGCCGACGGTGCTCATCTCCGGTCGCACGAAAATCTACGAGCGTGAAACGCTGGCCGATGTTTTCCTGCCCAAAGGATTGTACGAGCCCGCCGAACTGCTGGAACGGATTCGCCTGCTGTTGGTGCGCAAGCGCGGCCCCAAACGTCAGGTCGAACCGGGCGCGCCTACGGCAAAGGCCGCGCACGCCGGTGTCGAACATATGAATGTCGCGTAAGTAGCCCGCCGACGGGAGAGCAAACGGGTTGTCACCTTCGTCAACCACGCTTCTCCGTGTGATATCGTTTTCAATGGATGGCAGTGTTCATTGAAGCGAGAGAACTGCGCAAAACCTATCGGGTGGGCAAGGTTGACGTTCCTGCTCTGCGCGGTGTGTCTTTCAGCGTACAAAAAGGCGAGTTCGTCACGGTTGTCGGCCCTTCGGGAAGCGGCAAGTCGACACTTTTTTATTTGCTCGGCGGCCTGACGCAGGCGGATTCGGGAAGCGTCACCATCGACGGCGTGGATTTCGCAACGCTGTCTGACGGCGAGCGCACACGGTTGCGCAAGAGCAAGATCGGGTTTGTCTTCCAGAAATTCAATCTTTTGCCAACGCTCAGCGCGCTTTCGAATATAGAGATCGCGGTTGACATTGCAGGTCTGGGCAAGCCGGATCCGGCGTTCCTGAAGAAAATTACCGAGATGCTAGGCATTGCCGGGCGCCTGGAGCATCGGCCGAGCGAGCTTTCTGGCGGCGAACAGCAGCGAGTCGCGTTGGCCCGGGCTCTGATCAATCGCCCTGCTATCGTGCTGGCCGACGAACCCACGGGAAATTTGGATTCGAAAAGCTCGAGTATCGTTCTTAATATGTTGCGCCAGTCGAATAAAGATTTGGGACAGACTGTGCTCATGATTACGCATAATCCTGAAGCTGCCGAGTATGGCGATCGCATCGTGCACATGCGCGATGGCCAGATCGTGGGTGCGGAGGAAGATCCGCAATGGTCGCCGCATCATCCGGCCGAAGACTTACGATCCGATAGCGTATAGATTTTCTGGTATTTCGAATGGCACATCGCGACGAATTCACAAAACCGATTCTCGAGGGCAAGGGAGCAACCGACTACGAGCGCTACTTGCGCACCGACGAACTACTCGCGCTGCAGAAGCCGGCTGAAGAACTCCTGCACCAAGACGAGATGACCTTCCTCGTCGTGCACCAGAGCTCCGAATTGTTGATGAAGGGAGCGGAGTTTGAGCTGGGGCGGGCGCTCGAAGCACTTGTGCATGCTGATTATGGCAACGCCACACGCCTGATCCGGCGCTCCATCTCATTGCTCGAGCCCCCGATTGGGCTGCTGCATATTCTGGAGACCATTACTCCGTACGACTATCACCTGATTCGCGCCGGCCTGGGTCACGGCAGTGGGCTCGATTCTCCGGGCTTTCTGTCGTTGCTGCACATGGGACCGCGCCTTGGCCACGCCTTTTATGAGCAACTGGATCGCGCCGGTTTGACTGCGGGAGAGCTCTATCGGCGCCACCAAGAATTTTTCGGCCTGCACGATGTTGCCGAGCGCCTGATGGATTTTGACGAGTGCATGCAATTGTTCCGCTTCCACCATCTGAAGCTCGCCGAACGCATCATCGGGGGGCGAGTGGTCGGCACGATGGGAACGCCGGTGGAAGTTTTGCAACAGCGCATGGAGAGCTGGCTCTACAAAGATCTCTGGGACGTTCGCAACCAAATCACCGCTGCTATCGGGCAGACGCCGGCGGGAAAGCAGTACTAAATCCCGCAGTTCTTGCTCCGAATTCCTGGCCGCTGGGGGCACATTTTCAGAATGATCTTCCCGCCGTTCGAGGTTGCCGTCAAAGTCGCGATCGCGCTCGGCATTGGCCTGCTGGTTGGTCTGGAGCGGGAGTGGTCGCAAAAGGATGTTGGCGTTCGGACATTTTCGATCGCCGCTCTGCTGGGCTGTCTCTCGATTCTCATTTCCCTGCAAATCGCGGCGATTTGCCTGGCCGGCGTGATCATTCTGGTGGCATTTCTGAATGCCCGGAGCCTCCTGGTGGATCGTTCGCTGGAGATGACCACTTCCGTCGCGTTAATCGTTACATTTGTTTTAGGCGGGCTGGCCGGCCAGGGCCACCTGTTTACTCCGATCGCGTCCGCGATTCTCATGACCATGTTGCTGGCGTGGAAGACGGAGTTGCAGCGGTTCGCTGGAGATTTGAAGCTCTCGGAGATCAGAGGCGCAGTGCTGCTTGGGTTGATCGGGTTTGTGATCTATCCGCTCCTGCCCAACCGATTTATCGACAGTTGGCATCTCTTGAATCCCCGCCAATCGTGGCTCATTGTGATTGTTGTAGCTGGCCTTGGATTTGCCAATTACGTGCTGTTGCGAATATTCAGCAACCGCGGTTTGTATTACACGGCGGTTCTCGGCGGCTTGGTAAACAGCACGGCTACGGTCGCCGAGTTGTCGCGTACATTGAGCACTGCAACGGAGACGAGCAATACCATCGTCGCGCTCGTGCTTCTCACCTCGGTCGCGATGTTCGTGCGTAACCTGGTAATTTTGGCGATCTTCGCTCCGGCGGCCGTGTCAATCGCAGTATGGCCTCTACTGGCGATGACGACGGGAGCATTACTCTTTGCCTGGAAGGAACGCGGGCGCGGCGCCAAACCAGTCAGCACTCTTCGGCTCGACTCGCCTGTCTCCTTGCGGCATGTGCTTAATTTTGGGGCGCTCTTTGTGCTGATGGAGATCGTGGGCACGATTGGCGCACGTTTTCTGGGGAAATTTGGTTTTCTTGTCTTGAGTCTGCTGGGCGGGACTGTCAGCAGCGCGAGCACTACGGCGGCGGCCGCAACCATGGCGATTCATGGCAAGTTATCTGCGGACGTGGCGGGTGTGGCGACGGTGTTTGCGTCGATCGCTAGTGCGCTGGTGAATCTGCCGCTGGTGCAACGACAATCGCACAACAAGAAGCTGACCCGGAGCCTCGCCGCAATCTCTTTTCTGCTGGTGACCGCCGGATTGGTCGTTCTGGTCGCTCGGGAAAAGTATCGATGAATTAGACGGTCCCGGGAAGATTAGGGGCCCGCGATGGCGCAGCGACACTATTGAGAAACAGGGCAGGCATCCTCTTTAGATAATCGTGCAATGAGGCCGCCTGCCCTGTTCATTCTTGCTTGTCTTTTGTTTGTAAACTTCCTAGTGTTTGCCGCCGACCACGTGGCCATGCCCATCGCGCATTTCATTCCCCTTAAAGTGCGCAACCTCGCCGGGACGCTTTCCCGCTTCGGGTTTGTCGCCGCGGTTCGGCCGAGGACCGTGATAGCCATGATCAGGATGGAAATGGTTATCCACGTGGCCATGGAAGTCCGCAGGGCCATGAAACCATGGGCCGGCGCCAATGAAGACGCCGTTTATAAACCACTCCGGCCCGTAGTAGCCGTAGGGAGCGCAATCATAGGGCGGAACGTCGTAGTAGCCGTAGGGGCAAACCGGCGCAACTCCGACTTCGACACCTACCTGGGCATGCATAGTGGGAACCGCGATGATGAAGCAGATTCCGGCAACAATAGCGAATGCAAAAATCTTAAATCCGTTCATTCTCATTATCCTCTCAATTTGTCGGCGTGATCGTCCCTTTTGCCGATGATATTTCAGTGCGACATTACTTCTGCTTGCGGGCGCCCAGATACGATTCCACTTTGCTGCAAAGGGTTGGCCATGGGGAATGGGTGCTTCAGGCCGCTTGCAGCCAGTAAGGACGCGGTGAATTGTCAG
Source organism: uncultured Acidobacteriaceae bacterium (assembly GCA_963822025.1). GTDB lineage: Bacteria > Acidobacteriota > Terriglobia > Terriglobales > Acidobacteriaceae > Acidiflorens. The sequence goes on from CAWGFW010000008.1 coordinate 2,156,746, forward strand.
CAAATATGCAAGTGCTGTAGAATGAAGCGACGAGCGGGAGTAACTCAGTGGTAGAGTGCGACCTTGCCAAGGTCGAAGTCGCGGGTTCAAATCCCGTCTCCCGCTCCAGTCTCTTTGAAGCCCTGCCCCGGCGAGGGCTTTTCGTTTTAGTGTGATAGTTTTAGCCTGGTCGTTGCAGCGAGCGATGCGGCGCGGTAGCCAAGTGGTAAGGCCGAGGTCTGCAAAACCTCTATCGTGAGTTCGATTCTCACCCGCGCCTCCAACCCCATTGCTCTCGCACTCCGATCGCCACTTAGGGCACAGGCTTGGATGCCAACTCGTTTGATCTCCATTACTGAACTTCCTCAGTCGAACTTCACGTTTCTATCGATTGATCAATTTCTGCAGTTTTTCCGGATACCTTTCGCCTTGCACCGGGATCTTCGTCGCCGCGTTGTCGATTTGGCGAAGATCGTCGGACGTGAGTTCAATGGCAGCGGCCCCGATGTTCTCTTCGAGACGATGTAGCTTTGTCGTCCCCGGGATCGGGACGATCCACGGTTTTTGCGCCAGCAGCCATGCAAGCGCGATCTGAGCAGCTGTCGCGTTTTTCTGCAGCGCAAACTTGCCAATCAGATCAACCAACGCCTGATTCGTTTTACGGTTCTCCGGCGTAAAACGAGGAACAACGTTGCGGAAATCAGCCTTATCGAACTGCGTGTCTTCAGTGATCTTTCCGGTGAGGAAGCCCTTGCCCAGAGGGCTGAAGGGAACGAATCCGATCCCGAGTTCCTCGAGCGTTGGCAAAATCTCCTCCTCTGGCTCTCTCCACCACAACGAGTACTCGCTCTGGAGGGCCGTGACCGGCTGCACCGCGTGCGCGCGGCGGATCGTTTGCACCCCTGCTTCAGAGAGACCGAAGTGCTTCACCTTGCCCTGCCGGATCAGGTCCTTCACCGTTCCGGCCACGTCTTCAATGGGGACGTTCGGATCCACGCGATGCTGGTACAACAAATCGATGACGTTGGTTTTGAGGCGCTTGAGCGACGCTTCGGCGACTTCTTTGATGTGCTCTGGCCGGCTGTCCACTCCATCCAAAGCTCCTGTCTTAGGGTCGATTTTGAAGCCGAATTTGGTCGCGATTACCACCTCGTCACGACACGGAGCCAGGGCTTCGCCTACGAGTTCTTCATTTTTGAATGGTCCATACGCTTCGGCGGTGTCGAAGAATGTAACGCCCCGCTCGACCGACGCCCGAATAAGGGAGATTCCCTCCTGCTTGTCCACGGCGGGGCCGTAGCCGTAGCTCAGCCCCATACAGCCGAGGCCCAAGGCTGATACTTCCAAATTGTTATTTCCAAGCTTGCGTTTCTTCATTGCTTCTCCTTACAAATCGATTTGGAGTGGCGGAGGCCAGTGGCGAGGTCTCGCTGTGGCAGCGAAGGTAACGTTCGCGCTGTGCATGTGATTTAGATGCTCGCCAATCCCGCTGTTATGCAAAATAGGCCAGGAGTGTCCATGTCGCCGGTATGGTGCCACTCTCTCGTCGTTTTAGAAACTGAGAGAAATCTCGTTAGGGTCGGCGGGAATCCGCAAATCAATTCCGCGATCGCGGTTGGCGCTGATGGTCGCGTTGATGTTGAGCATGTCAAACGGAACGATGCGTTGTTGACGATCAAGGCTGAAAGACAAAACGTTTGCCGTAAGCAAAAAGCGCCGAGTTTCCACGCGCTCTCCGTTTTCTAAAATGAAGATGGTCGGCGGTGGCATCTTAGGGACGGTCGAATTTGCGGCAGCCGGAATCTCGATGATCAGCGGCTTTGAGGCGGGAGGCGCCTGTTCTCCCGGCAGCCTTTCATCCCTTCGCAGAATTAGTGGTACGGGCGCGGTCTCCTTGGTCATCGCTTCGCCATCGGTTTGCGCGTAGTCGAATGGCTCGTCGTATGGAAAAAACGCGGAACCGAGGCCATCCTGGTGGATATGGGAACGGCCTGAAAAGAATCCGTGGGAGAAGGCGCGATGGCCAATGAAACCTGAGCGAACTGACGATCTACCCCCGAAACCACCGCCATGAAAACTCGCGGCCACTCTCTGGGCGTAGATAGGGCAGCTGAGAGTGGAGGCGACCAGCAGCGCAAATAAAGCTGCTCGCGGCATGGGGAGATTATACCCGTGGTGTACCAAAGCGCTCCAGAATCCCGGCGCCTGCATCTTTACTCACTTAGCAGACGATGCGATTAGCTTGTCAAGGAATTCTGGCTTGACAAATCGTTAATCCTAATGTTACATATTGTAACGCTACAATGACTAACACATCGAAAAGTCGTGTGAAGAATCTTGGGGAGGTCGAGCAGCTCGTCATGGATTACGTTTGGAGCCACGGGCCGTCTACCTCCGAGGAGTGCCGCGAGACGCTCGCGTCATCCCGCCCGATGAAAGACTCAACCATACGGACGGTTCTTCGCCGTCTCGAGGAGAAGGGATATCTGACGCACGCGATTCAGGGCCGCACATTTATTTATAAGGCACGGGAAGCCCGGCAGAATGTTGCCGTCCGCGCCGTGAAGGGCATCATCGACCGGTTTTGTGGAGGATCGGCCGAGTTGCTTGTCCTCGGCATGGTGGACAACGCGGTGCTCAACCGGAAGCAACTGGAACGGCTGGCGCGCAAGATCGCCGAAAAGGGAACCGAAAAAAAAGAGGATAAGCTATGACATTTGTCGCAGCCGGCCCGGTGTTAACGGGTCTTCTCGATCCGCTCGCTACTGCGGCTGTGCGTTCTCTCGCCTTGAGTGGAGTCGCCGGGCTGGCACTCACCGCGTTTCGGGTGAAAGCCACTTCGGCGCGCCTCTTTACGTGGACTGCTGTGTTGTGCGCGGCTCTGGCAATGCCTTTGCTCCAGCGGATGTTGCCGACGTTGCCGGTTTCGGCGCCGGCGTTTCTTCAGGATCGATATGGAGCGGGACAGTCTGCCGTGGAGAAAGGCAAACTCGTGCCATCGATTGCTGGGCCCGCGGTTGGCGTTAATTCAACACCACGCAACGCGGCGACTTCGACTTCGGTCAGCCCCGCAACTTTCAGGGGATTCGACTGGCGCACGATCCAATGGAATGTTGTCGCGGCCGAACTTTACTTAGCCATAGCTTGCTTGCTTCTCGCGCGCCTGGTTGTGGGGGTGGTGTTTGGTAGCCGGTTGCGACGCGCATCACAAATAATTCTTGATCCACGCATCACTAGTAGGATTGCGTCTCGCGCGCCAGGTGTCGAACGTTCCGTCAGTTCTCAGATTGCCGAGTCCGAATTTATTTCTGTGCCGGTCACGATGGGCGTGCTCCGGCCGATCATTCTGCTTCCCGCCAACTGGCGTGATTGGGACGACGCGAAGCTTGATGCCGTCATCGCGCACGAGTCTTCGCATGTTGCGCGGCGCGATACTCTCACCCAGCGCCTTTCGCTTTTGCATTGCACGATTTTCTGGTTCAGTCTGCTTCCCTGGTGGTTGAATCGGCATCTTGCCGATCTCATGGAACAAGCGAGCGACGAAGTTGCATTGGCGAGCGGCGCGGATCTTAAAGCCTACGCCACGACGTTGCTCGGATTTTTCGCAACGCCGCAAACCGCTCCGAGGCGGGTTTGGTGGCAGGGTGTTTCGATGGCGAGCGCAGGTCGCGCGGAGCGTCAAGCCGAAGAAAGAGTCGAAAGAATTCTCAGTTGGAAAGGAAGCGTTGCCATGAATCTCAGGAAATCAATTGCCGTTATGGTCGTCGCGCTCGCGGTGCCGATCGTCTATGTCACTGCTTCGGCGCATCCTTCGAGTCGCAGCGAGGATAGTCCCACTCCCGGTTTGATAGGTGCGGAATTGGAGCAGAGTCAGACCATGGCGTCACTGGCAGCCGCCGCGGAAGTGGTGCGGGCGACACAGAAAACGCCGACCTATAGAGCGCAGAGCGACAGCTCGTCGAACCTGACCTCGTCGAACCTGAGCTCGCCGCACCATAATTTCTATTCTTACGGCAACGACGACGAGCAGAGCTTCGTAATTGTGTCGGGCAAGAGCAGTTCCGTGACCATGTCAGGCACCGGGGAAGATGCAGAACATGTCAACGAACTCAGAAAGAAAATTCCGGGAGATTTCATCTGGTTCCGGCGCGACGAAAAGTCTTACATCGTGCGCGACCAGAGCACGATCGATCGCGCAAGGGCGTTCTGGGCTCCTCAAGACGAGCTTGGAAAGAAGCAGGAGGCACTCGGCAAGCAGCAGGAAGCGCTGGGAAAACAACAGGAAGAACTCGGCAAAAAGATGGAGCAGGTCCAGGTGAAAGTGCCGGACATGACGCAACAGCTCGAGAAGCTGCAAGCCGAGTTGAAACAAATGAGTTCCGGCGCCACGATAGAGCAGGTGGGGCATATCCAGTCGGAAATTGGGGAATTGCAGAGCAAGATCGGGAGTGTCCAATCGCAAGCCGGCGAGCAGCAATCGAAGCTCGGCGAGCAGATGAGCGCGCTGGGAGAAAAGCAAGGAAAACTCGGCGAACAACAAGGTGAACTGGGGCGTCAGCAGGGTGAGCTCTCGAAGCAGGCTCACCGGCAGATGAATCAGCTGCTGGACGACGCGATCAAGAACGGTACGGCGCAGCCAGAGCAGTAAAGGTCTTCAACTGTCCTCGATAAGTGCTTGCGAAACAAAAAAGGCGGCCTGCGTGGGCCGCCCTTTTTATTCCTCCTACCATCTATTAAATGCGCGTGCACACTGCTTTCGTCTGCGTGTAAAGACTTAGAACATCTTTGCCCATTTCGCGTCCCCAGCCGGATTGTTTGTAGCCGCCGAAGGGAAGCGCTGCGTCGAAGATGTTGTAGCAGTTTATCCAGACCGTTCCCGCTCGAAGAGCAGCCGCCAGGCGGTGCGCCTTGGAAATGTCCTTGGTCCAGATTCCCGCCGCGAGGCCGTAGACGGTGTCATTGGCGCGTGGCGTGAGTTCCTCTGGATCGTCGAACGGCGTGGCCGCCACAACCGGTCCGAAGATTTCTTCCTGCACGACACGCATGTCGTCTTTGGTATTTACCAGCACGGTCGGCTCGACAAAATATCCTTTATTGCCGAGCTTCTTTCCGCCGGTCACCGCCTTTGCGCCCTCGGACATGCCGATTTCGAGGTAGTTGCACACGCGCTGCAACTGCTCTTCGGAAACTAGCGGACCCATTGACGTGCTGGGCTCCATGCCCGATCCAACTTTGATCTTCTTGGCCTTCGCCGCTACGCCTTCGACTACCTGATCGAACACGGCACGCTCGACGAACAAACGCGAGCCGGCGCAGCAGCATTGTCCCTGGTTGAAGAAGATCGCGCTCGCCGAATCGGCGATGGCCGCGTCGATATCGGCGTCTTTGAAAACGACGTTTGGCGATTTGCCGCCAAGTTCGAGTGAAACTTTCTTCAGATTGCCGGTGGCGGCGTGAACAATCAGCTTGCCCACTTCCGTCGATCCGGTGAAGGCGACTTTATCGACCAGGTCGTGCGCTGCCAGAGCTGCGCCCGCCGTCTCGCCATATCCGGGGACGATGTTGACCACACCATCGGGGAATCCGGCTTCGGTAATTAATTCACCCAGGCGCAGCGCGGAGAGGGGAGTCTGCTCGGCTGGCTTCAACACCACGGTGCATCCGCAAGCCAGCGCCGGAGCCAATTTCCACGCTGCCATGAGCAGCGGAAAATTCCACGGAATAATCTGTCCGACTACGCCGACCGGCTCGCGCAGCGTGTAGGCGTGATAATTTGCGCCGGGCGTGTAGCCGACGGAGAGCGGAATGGTTGTGCCTTCGAGTTTCGTCGCCCATCCCGCCATGTAGCGGAACATATCGACTGCCAGCGGAACGTCGGCGCCGCGGGCCACGGTGAGCGGCTTGCCATTGTCGAGCGTTTCCAACGTCGCGAATTCTTCGAGATGTTCTTCCAGCAGGTCGGCGAGTTTCCATATCAGCCGTCCACGCTCGGAGCCGGTCATGCGGGTCCACGGCCCCTTGTCGAAAGCGCGCCGCGCGGCCTGCACCGCGGCATCAATATCGGCGCGATCGCCTTCGGCGATTTGTGCCAGAATTTCTCCAGTGGCTGGGTTGTAGGTGGCGAAAGTCTTGCCCGACGCGGCATTCACCCACTTGCCGTCGATCAGCATTTTGCGCGGCTTCGCGATGAAGTCGCTGACGCGTGAATCAATTTGGATCGGGGAAATTGCGATTCCCATATAGCCTCCTTGGGACGAGATCGAGTAAGAAGTTGGTTGCGGCGAAATGACCCTGAAAAATAGTAGTCCCGGCAGAGGTGTAAGGCAACTGAAGGTGGCCTGCCGCCGCAGGCTACTTTGAAGTAACCGGCGACAGAGGGCTGCTGACGAACGATGTCGGTGATTGCGACTCTACTGGCCGTGGAGAATATATCCGGGCTCGAGGGGAAGCTTGCCGTCGATCTTCAGCACATCGACGTTGCTGTTGATGGAGTAGACATTCACCAGACCGATCGCAGAGGGATTCGATTGGACCGTCTTCAGGACCTCGTCATCGCTCGAAACCACGAGGAAAGTAGGCTTGGTCTTGTTGGTGGCGTCGATCAATTTGCGGAAATCCTCAGCGGTCAGCGATAGCAGTTTCTCGGCGATAATGCGCATCTCGGGCGACGATGGGTTGGTGATAACTATTGTCAGATCCTGTGTGTCGATCCCTTTGTGCGTGGTCTTTATAATCTTCGTCAGGTCGATCGCTTTCATCGCCTGGACGTGGCTGTTCTTGACGGTCACGACGGCTACGTCGCGGGCGGCAGCGATCTGGGCGGAGACGACAAGAAAGACTAAAGGCAGCACAGCTATATGCAGCTTCCGAAGCGCCTGGTTCGGCAATCCCGTCATCGTCATTATCGTTGCTGCAATCATTGCCTGAACTCGCGGACGACGAGCCAGTCCTCAAGCGTGGTGCCATAATCAGCTTTCAAGCGCGCTCGGGTTTCGGCCGCATCCCGAGAATTCCCCGACACCTCCAACTCCACCAGCTTCGCCATGGAGGAGGCATTATCGGGATCCTCCTTCAGTTCTTCGATGGCGGCGTCCGCTTTTGCTTGCGCGGCCAGGAGAGCACCATTGGCTCCGTGGTATGCACGCTCGACCACATTACTGCGGCTGGCCCGGACCATTTTCTGCAGGCGGTCGACGGCGGCCTGGGCAATTGCCAGGTTTCCAGCTTCCGCCGCCAATCGCGCTCGCATCTCCAGGGTGCGCGCCAGTTGCCGGGTGCGGGTCTTTCCCGACATGTGCGCAGGCGTCTTTAACGCTGCTTCGGATTGGTCAAGATGTTCAAAGGCCGCGGTGCGGGACTCTGCCAGGAGAGCAAGATATTGATGGATGGAGCTTTGGTAGGCGTTCAGTTTCAACTTGGTCGCCTGCGCCAGCACCGACTCTAATTCTGCGCGAGCTTGCTTTACATTTCCTTCGCGAGCGTAGCTGATGGCGAATTGAATCTCGCAGTCGAGCTTGTCAGTCGGAGCCTGCGCCATCGGAAGCGCCTTGGCATATTCCTGACGGGCGCGATCCTGATTTCCGAGCAGGGCATAAATGTCGCCGAGGCTGCTCTGCGAATGAAAGAACCTCGGGTCGAGTTTCAGAGCTTCGCGATATTCAGCGAGCGATTCGTCGAGTCGTCCCGCCTGCTGAAGAATTTCGGCGAGGGAATCGCGAGGGTTGGGGTCGGTCGGCTCCTCTTCGGCGTAGCGCTTCAGGTATGGGATGGCCGCGTCATATTGGTGCATGAAGGCGAGGTCGTAGGCCAGCGTATTCAAAGCGCCGGCAAAATTTGGGTCGATTTCGAGCGCGCGTTTGGTGAACTTGGCCGCTCCTTCGTAATCGCCCTGCGATTGCAGCCACAACCCGGCCTCGTAGCTCAGATGCGCATCGCGGGGATACATCGCCAGCAGATCGTTCATCGCTGCGATGGCACCGAGGAAATGCGCATCGTTTGTCTGGAGCACCCACTTCACGAGAAGCTTTTCGCCGGGCGTGACATTTTTGGACGCGAGCTGCGCTTTCTCCGCCGCCATCCTGACTTCCGCCGGGTTCAGTCCGAACCACACGATGTAGATCCAAGCCTGGGCGAAATTGGGGTCTTTCATCGTTGCTTCGCGCCATTTCGCGAGAGCTCCGTCGGTGTGATAGTCGTACCTCAGGTGCAATCCTTCTTCGAATAAGCGCTCGGCTTCGGGCGAACTTGTAGTAATAGGAAGCCGATCGTCGGTATGCATCGCGTGGCTGGCGGATGATGGCGAGGCCTGTCCGAACATCGAACCCGAGGAAAGCAAGACGCCGAGAACTACCATTCCCGGCAAGAACGCCCGGCGGCAATGATAGCGGCTGCGCAAACCCAAGAGAATCTGCATCCTCTCACTGTAGGGGCGACGCAATTCCTCTTCAAATTACGGAGGTACTGGGGTTTGCGCGAGAAACGGGCGAGGCTACTTGATGTCTTTCATAGCCAGGAGGGTGCCGTAGTCGTGCCCGGAAGGGTCGACGGCTCGCGCTACGACTCCACCGAAGGCCCCGCGAAATTCGGGAAACTTCGCTACCAGCGCCTTGATCAGGGTGGTGTTCTCCTGGAATGCGCGGGCGGTATCCGATATGTCAGGAGATTGATACTTTACGACAACGTCAAGATCGTTGCCGACGGCCAGAGGAAAGACTTCGGTCATGTGGTAGGTCTTCCCGCCGGCGCTTAGATCCACAGCGTTTCCGTTCGCGGGCAAGTCGGCGGTTTGGGCTGATTTGGCTTCATCGTAGAGTTTGTCTGTGGCCAGGGTGCTCATAAAATCTACGGGCGTGGAGAGAGCGATCGCCTCAAGGTAATACAGCGACGCATTGTGAATCTGCGATTTCGCTTTGAACTCGCGGGCGTGCTGCACGAACCATGCCGCGTCGTGTCCAGTTGTCTGCGAAGATTTTGCGTAGAAACCTCCCAGCTTCCAGTCCGCGCCGATCTGCTGAAGCACCAGGGTCAGCATGATGGCGGATGGGCCCCCGTTGACATCGAGGACGGCGATCGCGTATTTGCCCGGTGGCAGATTATTCAGGACGAATACGGCGCTGTCTTTGGTCTGACCCTCCCGGCCAAACACTCCGCACAAAAATTCAGCGTGCGGAAGGGGTTGCGCACCATCGGCGCTGAGCAGGAAAGGCGGTCGAATTGTGGCTTGCGCGCCGGTCAGGGCCGCCTGATTGTCCTTGACGGCAGCTTCCACGCCGGCAAAGCTGCTAGCCAGGCTCGGAATCGCGTTCTGCTTGAGGCTCGCGGCATCGCCATGCGCCGCCATTTCAAAATATCGTTTTGCGGTGGTTTCGATCGCGGTTCGCGTCGCGGCATCCATGTCGGCCGCGCTTTGGCAGGTTTGTGCGGGGGATGACACCGCTAGCTGTAGCAAAACCAGCGCCTGCAAGCCCAAGCTCACGCATAAGGAACACCGTCGATTCCGAGTCGTCATTTTCGATGTTGTGAGCAAGAGGAGAACCTCCGCTGGCATTTTACGCGCTCTCCAAGCCGAGGATAATATTAACGCTTGCCTGGCTGTGCATAGGATGAGTCTTTCGTCACGGACGCGCAAGAAAAACGATGCTCGGGCGTTCTATAAGGGGTGGTAAAATTGATCGCGGGCATTGGCGGGTGAACTCTGTTCACCGCTGGTGCCGGGGACACTTTCTGATGGCAGGCACACATAGATGGATCGCACTGGGGCTGTTGCTGGCCGCGCCAGCGCTTTTTACTCCGGTATTAGTGTGCCAGGAGGCAGCAACCCCTGCTGCGCCAGTCCATCCGCATCACAAATCGCATAAGGTCCCAAAGCCGCTGGTTCTGCCGCCGCTGCCGGGTGGTCCGCTGAGTCAGTTGCCGATGGATCAAATTCCGGCGGCGCCAGCGAAGGTTAGCTTTCAGGGTGGCTTGCTCACCATCTCAGCCGAGAATTCGACTCTCGGCGAGATCCTGCGCGACGTACGCCAATTGACGGGGGCTGCGATTGAAATTCCTCAGGGCGCCGCCGCGAATGAGCGGGTGGTCACGAGCCTAGGACCGGGTGCCCCGCGAGATGTCCTGGTGGGATTGCTTAACGGTTCCTCCTTCGATTATGTGATGCTCGGTTCAAGTTCGGATCCGAGGGCTGTTTCGAGCATAATTCTCACCCCAAAGTCGTCATCAACCGGAGAAACGCAGACCGCCGCCGCGGCCTATGAGAGTACTCCGGAGCCGACTCGGCCCGTCTGGCCGCCTGTCGCCCCGAGCGCGAGGCCTATGCCTCCCAACCCGATCTTCAACCGGTCTCAAGTTGCTCTTCCAGGGCAGCCCGGCAGCCCCCAACCAGCGGCTGAAGACGATAGCAAAGATGATGATCAGGATGCGGCGGATGATTCCGACGATCAGGCCGCGCAGCCGGATTCGACCAGCGCGACTCCAAATGCCGCGCAGGACCCGTCACAATCATCCGATCCAAATCAGCCGAACGCGGGCCCGAAGACTCCTGAGCAGATTCTCGAAATGCTGCGCCGCCAACAGCCGCCGGGCGGTCCGATTACGGCTCCTCAGCAGCCGCCTCAGCAATAAGCAAGCATTTTGAGTAAACGGTCGAACCTCGAGCGGGATTACTACGAGCTTGATGGAAGATGAGCGGCTTAGTCGCCGCTGGCGTGACCGCGATTAGGAATCAATCCTGACAGCCCAGAGGACGGGCGGGAGGGATTGACGGCGGCCAAAACCCCGCAAACCGCGCAATATGCGCCAAGAACGCCTAAAGAAACGGTTAAGACTGCAGTGCTACCCAGCAGGAAAGCTACAAAAATCGCGTTCACAATAATGGCCCTTACCGGCAAAAGCCCGGCTGCAAGTGATTTACTTTAGCTGCATTTGACCCCCGCTAGTGTTAACAAATAAGATACGGGAATCGGACTGCGTATCTCCACTCTCCAACATTTCTTAGGACCCGTCCACGTTACGGAAGTCCATAAAGTACTAGGTAAATGGCCATCACCAGGATTTCGGTGCGCGGCGCGCGCCAGCACAACCTGAAGAATATTAACGTCGAGATCCCTCGCAATACTTTGACGGTCATTACGGGCCTCAGTGGCTCCGGGAAATCCTCGCTTGCTTTCGACACGATTTATGCCGAAGGCCAGCGCCGCTACGTCGAAACGTTGTCTGCCTATGCACGGCAGTTTCTCGATCAGATGGAGCGCCCCAACGTCGATTCGATCGACGGACTCAGCCCATCAATTTCTATCGAGCAGAAGACCACTAGCCGCAGTCCGCGGTCAACCGTCGGCACAATTACCGAGATCTACGATTACCTGCGCCTGCTCTACTCGTCCATTGGCATCCCGCATTGCCCGAGTTGCGGCAAGCCGATTACGCGCCAGTCGGCCGAGCAGATCGTGCAGCGCGTGATGTCGCTCACGCCCGACGACCGCGTCATGATCATGGCGCCCATCGTTCGTGGGCGAAAAGGCGAATTCAAAAAAGAGATGGAGAAGCTGATCCAGCACGGCTTTCCACGTGCCCGTGTGGATGGCGAACTGGTGAATCTCGAAGATGATCTCGCGCTCGACAAGCGCAAGAACCACACCATCGAAGTCGTGGTCGATCGTCTGCTGGTAAAGCCGGGAATCGAACACCGCCTCGAACAGTCGGTTGGCTTGGCCATGAAGCTCGGCGGAGGCTTGGTTCTGGTTGCGGTGGTCAATGGCGATGAAACGCTTTACTCCTCGCGACTCGCCTGTCCCGATTGCGGGATCAGCGTTCCGCAACTCGAGCCGCGCTCGTTTTCGTTCAACAGTTCTTACGGTGCTTGTCCGGAGTGTCACGGCCTCGGCAGCCGCTACGATCTCGATCCCGCGAAGGTGATTGTCGATTGGTCAAAACCGCTGCTCGATGGCGGATTAGGCCCAGGTTCGTCATCGCAGAATCTGGTTCGCAGCATCCAGTTGGTTGTCCAGGCCTACGGTTTCGACCTGTCGACGCCCTTCGAGAAATTTCCTGACAAGATTCAGAACCTTCTGCTGAATGGCGAGCCACAGCGCGGGGGCAAAACAGGATTTCTCGGAATTCTCGGCTATCTCCGGCAAAATCTTGAAGCCTCAACCTCAGATACCTATCGCGATTATCTGCTCGACTTCATGTCGGCGACGGAGTGTTCGGTGTGCCACGGCAGGCGGCTGCGTCCCGAGAGCCTCGCCGTAAAGGTAAATGGTATGTCGATCGCCGACTTTACCAGTCTGCCAATTGCGCGCGCGCTCGACGCAGCGCGCAAGATCAAACTGACGGGCAGGGAATTGACCATCGCCGGCCGCATCTTGCACGAAATTACCGAGCGCCTGGAATTCCTGCACAACGTCGGACTCGGCTACCTTTCGCTTGGCCGCTCGGCCGCTACGCTTTCCGGTGGGGAAGGCCAGCGCATTCGGCTCGCTACGCAGATCGGGTCGAAGTTGCGTGGCGTTCTCTACGTGCTGGATGAGCCGTCAATCGGCCTGCATCACCGCGATAACGGGCGCCTGCTGGCTGCGCTGGAGAATCTGCGCGACTTGGGCAATACCGTGCTCGTGGTTGAGCACGATGAAGAAACCATACGCCGCGCCGACTACGTCATCGATCTCGGCCCCGGCGCTGGCCGTCACGGCGGCGCGTTAGTCGCCAGCGGAACGCCCGCCGAAATCATGGACTCGCCCGATTCACTTACCGGCGCCTACATCGCCGGACGCCAGCGGATCGCCATGCTTCCAGAGCGCCGTAGTCCCAATGGGAAAGCGATCGCCATCCTCGGCGCGCGCGAAAATAATCTTAAGAATCTCGACGTAATCTTTCCCCTCGGCGTGATGACAGTGGTGACCGGCGTTTCCGGATCGGGCAAATCAACGCTGGTCAACGACATTCTTTATCGCGCGCTTGCCAAGCAACTCTATCGTTCGCGCGAAGAAGCGGGCGCTCACAAAGCCATCACGGGAGCGGAGTTGGTCGACAAGGTCATTCGCATCGATCAATCTCCGATCGGCCGCACTCCGCGCTCCAATCCCGCGACTTACACGGGAATCTTTTCGGCGGTTCGCGATCTTTATGCCATGCTGCCTGAATCGCGCGAGCGCGGATACAAGCCCGGACGTTTTTCTTTCAATGTTTCCGGCGGACGCTGCGAGGCCTGCCAGGGCGAAGGGCAACGGCGCATTGAAATGAACTTCCTGCCCGACGTTTACGTGCAGTGCGAGGTTTGCGGCGGACGCCGCTATAACCACGAGACGCTGGCCGTGCGCTACAACGGCTACTCCATCGCCGATCTGCTCGAGATGCCGGTATCGGATGTGCTCCCGATTCTCGAGAACATTCCGCAGGTACGGCAGAAACTGCAAACCCTGGTCAACGTCGGCTTGGGATACATTCACCTCGGTCAATCTGCCGTCACTCTTTCCGGAGGCGAAGCGCAGCGCATCAAACTCGCCCGCGAACTGAGCAAGCGCCAGACCGGCAAAACTCTTTATCTGTTGGACGAGCCGACTACCGGATTGCACTTCGACGATGTGCGCAAGTTACTCGATGTGCTGCACCGGCTCACCGATCTCGGCAACACGGTCATCATCATCGAGCATAATCTAAACGTCATTCGGAACGCCGACTGGATTGTCGATCTCGGCCCCGAAGGCGGAGAAGAAGGCGGACGCATCGTGGCGCAGGGTACGCCCGAACAAGTTGCGCGCGTAAAAAAATCTTATACCGGGCAGGCGTTGACCGCGTGTTTCGATGGTGCAACCAAGAATGGTTCAGCAAAGAACGGCGCGGCGAAGAATGATTCGCTAAAGGATGGTCCGCTCAAGAATGGTTCGAAGAATGACGGGTCCCAGACAGCCGGGTCAGAAGGAAATGGCTCAACCAGCAGCGAACTCGCGCCGGCTGGCAGCGGAGAGCACGCGTGAGTTTATCATCCGACGGACACTCCGAAAATCCGATGCCGGCTCTCGGTTCGAAGGCGCAAGATTCGCTTGACGAACGGCTTGAGGAGCAAAGAGCGTCTTTGCCGGTCGAAGCTGAACGTGGATCGATAGAGACTGCTGATCCGCAAGATGCTGGTATTGCTTTAATCGGGGAAGATCTTTCTGACGGTCAAGTCGCGAACAGCCCACCTGCTATCGGCCAAACTGTCGAAATAGCGCAGCCCGCGCCGGATCCCGCGTGGAATGGCTGGGACGTCCTACGGCTCACCTGTCTCACGATCGTAGCTCTCTTCGTCGGGGTATTTATCGCTCTGCTCTTTGCTCGCGTTTGGATCCACCCGCACCGGAGCCTGGGCGAAATTGCTCGCATCCCCCTGGTCGTCGTGGCCGGGCAGTCTCTCGCTTACCTGCTCATCCTCGGCTATATGTATGTTCTGGTGACGCGCGAGCGCCACCGACCAGACTTTCTCACCGCTATTCATTGGAACTGGCCGCCGCGCAGCGTGATCACAGCGTGCTTGTTGGGCGGTGTCGTGCTTTCCGTGGCATTGCAAATCCTCGCCCACTTTTTGCCGATTCCGAAAGAGCTGCCGATTGACAGTTTTTTTCAAACCCCCGCTGAAGCTTGGGCGCTCAGTATTCTTAGCGTTACGCTCGCGCCGCTGATGGAGGAACTTTTTTTTCGCGCCTTCCTTTATCCGGTGCTCGCGCGCAGTCTCGGCTTACCGGTTGCCGTTTTTCTGACCGCGCTCGGTTTTGCAGCGTTGCACGGAATGCAGCTGATGTTTTCGTGGGGCCCGGTGCTGGTGATTTTTCTAGTCGGCGTCGTGCTTACGCTGGTGAGAGCCAAAACAAATTCTGTGGCGTCGGGCGTCCTAATCCACATGGCATATAACGGAACAATCACCGTCGCCATGTTCGCCGCGACCGATGGATTTAGGCATCTGGAAAGACTTAACCAATAAGCTCGTCAGTCGTCAGTTGTCGGCCAAGGCGGGCATCGGGAACATTCGCAATTGATCCTGGCAACTGGGAAGCGAGAAATTGTTTTTCTGCTATCGTAGAAAGTTATGTCTACTGCACGACAAGAGCTCCTGGAGATGCTCGCGCAGAAATCATTTCGGCTGGGCGACTTTCAGTTGTCGTCCGGCGGCAGGAGCGACTATTACATTGACTGCCGCACCACCACGCTCGACGCTCGCGGTGCGCAGTTGGTCGGCGAAGTCTTCCTCGATCAGATCCGCGAGCAGGGCTGGGAAGCCGATGCCATCGGCGGATTGACCATGGGCGCCGATCCCATCGTTGTAGCGGTCGCCGTTACCAGCGGCAAGATGCATGGTTTCCTGGTTCGCAAGGCTGAGAAGCAGCATGGCACCGGGCAGCGCATCGAGGGTTTCCGCGAAAAAGGCGCGCGGGTGGTGATTGTCGATGACGTATGCACCACCGGCTCGTCCACCGTGCAAGCCATCGAAGCGGCTCGATCTTTCGGATTTGAAATATTGGGCGTGATGTGCCTGGTGGAGCGCCAGGATGCCCATGGGCGTCCCAATGTAGAGAAAGCCGCCGCGCCGGCAAACTTTATTTCGATTTTTACGGCGATTGACGTGCGGAAAGAGCATTTAGCAGTGAGCGCTTAGCATTTAGCGAACAGCGAAGGACGCGCGGCGAACGACCAACGACTGCCGACCAAAACTAATTCATGATTCAAACTCTCGAATGGACCTCCCGCGGCGTAGTCTTCATCGATCAGACGAAGCTGCCCACCGAAGAAATTTACGTAACCTGCACGACGCATCAGCAGGTCGCTGACGCGATTCGCAACATGATCGTCCGCGGAGCACCCGCCATCGGCGTCGCCGCCGCCATGGGCGTCGCGCTTGGCGTGAAAAATTCTAAAGCTGAGAACGCCGCCGTTCTCAAGAAAGAGCTAGATCAGATCTGCGAAACCATCCGCCAGACGCGCCCCACCGCCGTCAATCTCTTTTGGGCGATCCGCCGCATGCAGGAGAAATTTGAAACGCTTCGCAGCCGCCCCATCGCGCAGATCAAGCAAGCGTTGATCGAAGAGGCACAGCGCATGCACGCCGAAGACATCGCCGCCAACCAAGCCATGGGCCGCCACGGCGCTACGCTCATGCCGTCGAGCGGGGGAGTGCTCACTCACTGCAATGCCGGAGCGCTCGCCACCGCCGGTTACGGCACCGCACTTGGCGTCATTCGCGCCGCCGTTGAAGCAGGGAAGAAGATTCACGTATACGCCGACGAGACTCGTCCCTTTCTGCAAGGCTCGCGCCTCACTGCATGGGAGTTGATGAAAGACGGTATTCCGACGACTGTCATCTCCGACAACATGGCTGGAGTCATGATGCAGCAAGGGAAGATCGGAGCGATCGTCGTGGGCGCCGACCGCATCGCTGCCAACGGAGACGTGGCCAACAAAGTTGGCACTTACACCGTGGCCGTTCTTGCCAAAGAGCACGGCATTCCGTTTTACGTAGCCGCGCCGATTTCAACGGTTGATCTCGATACGCCCGAGGGCAGCAAGATTCCGATCGAGCAGCGCAGCGCAAGAGAGGTAACGCACATCGGCGGAAGGCAGATGACGCCGGACGGAGTCGGGATCGAAAATCCGGCGTTTGACGTGACGCCCGCAAAGTATGTGACGGCCATTATTACGGAACGTGGCATTGCGCGCGCTCCGTACGATGAGTCTTTGCGCGAACTGGCGGGTCAGGTTCAGGAGACTCGCTGAACAAGGCGTAGCGATTTCATGCGCATCATCATCGCGGGCGGAGGTACCGGCGGCCATGTGATTCCGGCGCTGGCCATCGCTCAGGAACTCAAGAAACAATTTGACGCTGAGGTGCTTTTTATCGGGACGGCTCGCGGCATTGAGACGCGACTGGTGCCGCAAGCTGGTTTTCCGCTGGAACTGATTCAGGTTGGCGCACTGAAAAATGTCAGCCTTATGACACGGGCGAAGACGATGTTTGATTTGCCGCGTGCAATCGCGGCTTCTTCGCGGATGCTTTCCGAATTCGATCCGGAAGTGGTGATTGGGGTGGGAGGCTACGCCTCCGGGCCGGCGATGGTGGCTGCAATTCGCCGCCGTCTTCCGACGTTGGCTTTTGAACCCAACGTTGTGCCCGGATTTGCAAATAGAATGATCGCGCGCTGGGTTACGGCCGCGGCCGTGCACTTTGAAGAAACCTGCCGCTATTTTCCGCACTGCAAGGTAACGGGTGTTCCGGTGCGCGCGGCATTTTTTGACATCCCCGCGAAAGCTGGTGGCATGCCTACTTTGCTGGTATTCGGTGGAAGTCAGGGCGCCCGCGCTATCAATCAGGCGATGATCGAATCTCTTCCTGGTTTGCGCGCAAAGGTTCCCGGCATCCACATCATTCATCAGACTGGTCAGCGCGACTACGATCGCGTGCTCGCGGCGTATCAGCAATCCGGAATTTCGGGCGAGGTTCACAAATTCATCGACGATATGCCGGGCACGTTTGGGCGATCTGACCTGCTGGTTTGCCGCTCGGGCGCAAGCACCGTGGCTGAAATAGCGGCGGCTGGCAAGCCGGCGATTTTTGTGCCATTCCCGGCGGCCGCCGATGATCATCAGAACGTCAACGCTCGGGCGTTGGAACGCGCAGGAGCAGCGGTGGTGGTCGAAGAGAGCAATCTGGGTGCGGCGTATCTGGTCGAGACGATCGCCACGTTGATCGGCGATGGCGGCCGGTTGCGGAGCATGTCGACCGCGGCGAAATCTTTGGCGCATCCGAATGCTGTCGAGGAGATTGTGGCAATGGTCAGGGAGCTTGCCAGCCATGACCAAAACCTTTGATCGCGGAGAACGCTGAGCGCAGAGAAAATTGTAGATTCCGTTTTTCCCCGTGACTAATTTCTTCTTTGCGAACTCAGCGTCCTCCGCGGTTAGATAGACTATCATCAGCGTTCAGTCACGAGCTTTTTTCATGTTCGGCAAGATTCAGCGCATACATTTCGTAGGCATTGGCGGCATCGGCATGAGTGGGATTGCCGAGGTGCTGCTGAACCTCGGCTACCAGATATCAGGCTCCGACCTGAGAAATTCGGCGGTGACCGAGCGCTTGGCCACTCTAGGAGCATCGATCTTTGAGGGACATGCAGCCGCAAATATTACTGGCGCGGACGTGGTGGTCACTAGTTCTGCTATCTCGGTGGATAACCCTGAAGTGGCTGAGGCTCGCCGCTTTCATGTTCCGGTGATTCAGCGCGCCGAGATGCTGGCCGAGTTGATGCGGCTGAAATATGGCATCGCCATTGCCGGCATGCATGGGAAGACGACGACGACTTCGATGGTTGCGGCGGTGCTGGCGGCGGGAGGACTCGATCCAACGGTCGTCGTCGGAGGGCGCGTCGATGCGATGGGCTCGAATGCACGCCTTGGCAAGTCGCAATACCTGGTCGCTGAGGCGGACGAAAGCGACCGGTCATTCCTCAAGCTTTCACCGATTCTCTCCGTGGTTACAAATATCGATCGCGAGCACATGGATTGCTATCGCGACATGCGCGACGTGCGGCGGACATTTCTCGAATTCATGGAGCGCGTTCCGTTTTATGGCACCGTCGTCGGCTGCAACGATGACGCGGCGCTGCGGCGCCTGCTGCCTCGTGTCCACCGACGCGTAACTACGTATGGTGTCAGCCAGGGCTCGGATTTTCTGATCAGCGCAGGGCGACAAGAAAAGCCTTCGCCGACTCCTGGAGAACACAGTCCGTTGGTCCGCTTTCGGGTCGCCTATAAGGATAAGGACCTCGGAGAGTTCACGCTACACGTGCCAGGCGCGCACAATGTGCTCAATGCGACGGCGGCGATTGCGGTCGGCACTGCGCTCGATATTTCGGTAGAACACATTCGCCATGCGCTTGACGGCTTTCGCGGTGTGGATCGGCGGTTTCAGTTGAAGGGCAAGGTGGCGGGCGTAAGCGTAATTGACGACTACGGCCATCATCCTACGGAAATCCGAGCGACACTGGCCGCGGCCCGGCAGTGTGGCTTTAGCCGTGTGCATGTGATTTTTCAGCCGCACCGCTTTACGCGTACGCGGGACCTGATGGATCAGTTCGCCACCGCGTTCGCCGATGCCGATACGCTTTGCCTGCTCGACATTTATCCAGCGAGCGAGAAGCCGATCGAAGGTATTACGGCCGATGCCTTAGCTAACCGCATTGCCGGGGCGGGGAAGCGTAGCGTCACCTATGCCCGTTCCACTGCGGACGCAGTTGCTTCGGTTGCCGCGCTGGCGCAGCCGGGTGACATGGTGCTAACGCTGGGGGCGGGCAGCGTTTCGCAATTGGGACCGATGATTTTGCAGAAGCTGGAGACTATCGCGAATCGAGACGCGCTGGTGTAATGCGTGCTTTGCGCGCATAGCGTCTTCGCTGTGGATAAATGTTCTGTCTGGTTGACCTTTTTTCGTACCGTTCGTCCAATCCATATAAAGCGAGGAGCACCGCATGAATACGAATAAGGTCGCTTATTGGGTCGCGCTGGGAGTTTTGGCGCTGGGGTTGAATAGCGAATACCGGCACGGGAATTTTGTGGCGCTGCATCAAGCTGTCGAGCGCGCTGATTTTGCGATGTGCGGGGTGACCACGCGCGCCGAACGAACGCTGGCGGCGGCAATCGGCGGAACGGGCAGGTCGCAGTTTGTGGCGGAGGCTCAATCGGAATCCGCCAGTCGATTGGCCGAGGTGCGCCTCCAGAGCAACTTGTTGCGTGAGCAGGCTCGCGAACAGGCCGAATTCGCGCGCGACCAAATTCGTGCCCAGGCTGAAGTCATCCGCTCGCAGGCCGAGATGCAGCGGGCGGCGATTGAGCAAGTTCGATCGCGCGCCGAGTCGCAATTTCGGTTGATCGACGCAGGCGATGGGCGCATGACAGTGTTTTGCCCGAAGACGAGAGCGAGAGTCATCGTTCGCCGGTCGGAACGTCTCCGATGATTCACCGGAGATTGAAGTCAGCGACTCCTTCTAAGTTTGTCGCAGACAAGCGCAGGAAAATTTGTTTTCCAGATTCACATTTGAACCAACTTCGCACTGTCTCAATTCGTGAAAACCAGTTATAGTATTTTTGCTCAGCGGTTTTCTGTCGACAACTGACTCGAAAGAGTGGCGCGGAAATCAAGTTCCAGTGCGGTCCAGGAAGAGTTGTATCCTCTTCCGCGCGACGTTTCGCAGCACGAGGCTCCCGAGCGTGAGCCTTTCGACGACGCACGGCTTGTCGATCTGGAAACGGAACAGGAATCCCCATTTCTGCGCGGGCAAAAGCGCGTCTCCGTCCGGCGCGGATCACTCCCTAAAAAAACTGCCCATCGGCTACTGTGGGTCGGCGCGGCGCTGGCGGCGCTGACAATACTCGGCGTTGCTGGTCTTTCTCTCTACCGCTACGGCAAGCACTCCTGGCGTTTTCGCATCGATTCAAGCGATCAGATCGAGGTTGCGGGCGCCGAGCATGTGGCCCACGCGCAGATTATGGAAGTGATGGGCGGAGATATTGGCCGCAACATTTTCTTCGTGCCGCTCGCCCTGCGCAAGCAGCAATTGGAACAGATTCCGTGGGTGGAATCGGCGAGCGTAATGCGCTTTGTGCCGAATCGGCTGCGCATTGAGATTCACGAACGCACGCCCGTGGCCTTCGCCCGCATCGGCTCGCACATTTCCTTGATCGACGCCGGAGGTACTCTGATGGAGCTTGCTCCCGGTGGGAAACACAAGTATTCGTTCCCCGTAATTGCAGGGATGAACGCTGGCGAACCGCTTTCTACCCGCGCGGCGCGCATGAAGAATTACAACGCGCTGGTTCGCGAGCTGGATTCGAGCGGCGCCCATTATTCACAGGAACTGAGCGAGGTGGATCTCAGCGATCCGGAGGACGTGAAAGTGCTGGCCGCGGATGCGAATGGCGAAGTGCTGGTGCATTTGGGTTCGGGAAATTATCTGCAACGCTATAGGACCTACGTCACGCACGTGCAACAGTGGCGGCAACAGTTCGACAAGCTTGAATCAGTGGACTTGCGCTATGACGGCCAGATCATCGTTAATCCCGATCTCAATGGGATGGCGCGTCAGCCCATGTTGAGCCCAGCGGCAGCGAAAGCGGCGATGGCCGCCGGCGTGAAGACCGCGGCGCTCGTGAATTACGAGAAATATGTGACGCATCCCGGTGCGCCAGCGACGGCAGCGAAGAAGGACGCTAAGCCTAAGACGAAGTCCGCTGTGCATCGCGCTCCGGCGAAAGCCGCCCCCGCGAAGCTAATAGCCGTAAAAGTAAGTCCGACGAAAGCGCCAGCAATTAAGCCTGCGGGGACGAAGCCCGCTCCGGTGAATCAAGCGCCCAAGCCGAGTGGAAACACGCCGCCGCCCGCTGTCGCAGCAAAGAAACCGAGTGCCGCAATTCCTAAGGAGACCCCGCAGAACTAGCGATCATAATTATGCCGAATCACGATCCAAATTTTGTTACGGCGATTGATGTGGGCAGCGCTAAGACATCTGTGCTGGTGGCGGAGTTGAGCGACACCGGATTGCGTTACCGCGGCCACGGTATCAGCGAGTCGCGCGGCCTGCGCAAGGGGGTGATCACCGAACTCGACAAGGCTGTGATCAGCATTCAGAAAGCGGTGGAGCACGCCGAAGATGTGGCCGGCATTCCGATTGAGCATGCGTTGGTGGGAATTGCCGGTGCGCACATTCGCGGGATGAACAGCCATGGCGGCATAACTTTTGGGGCGCGGTCGCGTGAGATTGCGCGCGAAGAAATTCGCCAGGCTGTGGATAAGGCGCGCACCGTGCCGTTGCCGGCGGATCGTGAAATTTTGCATCTGCTGCCACAGGAGTTCATTCTCGACGATCAGCCGGGAGTGCAGGATCCGACAGGGATGATGGCCACGCGGCTTGAGGTGCGGGTGCACATTGTCACAGCTTCATCGAGCGCGACCCAGAACATTGTGACCGCTGTGAATCGTGCGGGCGTTCACGTTGACGATACGATCTTCGAGCCGCTGGCATGCGCCGATGCCGTGTTGCGCTCGGACGAACGAGAACTTGGAGTTTGCCTCGTCGATCTGGGGGCGGGATCGTGCGATCTGATTGTCTTTCAGCAGGGCGCGGTCGCGCACACTGCGGTCATTCCCATTGGCGGCGACCACTTCACCAGCGATCTTTCGGTCGGTATGTGCACGGGGCTGGCGGCGGCGGAAACGCTGAAGAAGAATTTTGGCAATGCGGTGCCGACGCTGATTCCCGAAGGCAACGAAGTCGAAGTGCCGTCGGTGGGCGATCGTCCGTCGCGCATGATGCCGCAGCGGATGGCAGGCGAAATTTTGGAGCCGCGCGCCCGCGAGCTTTTTGAGTTGTTGCGTGAAAACCTGCGCCACGCCGGCGTTCTCGAGCACTGCATCGCGGGGTTTGTGCTGAGTGGAGGAGCTTCGCGATTGCCCGGGATTCTCGATGTGGCGGAATCGGTGCTGCGCAAGGCGGCGCGCCTGGCTTGGCCAGTGCCGATGCCGAAGATGCCGTCATTTCTGGCCGAGCCAGAGTTCGCGACCGTGCTGGGCATGGCGTATTACGGTCATCGTGCGCGGCTGGCTCGCGGTTTGCAGGAGCCGAGTTTTGGTTCGCGCATGAAGGCGATGTTTGCGCGGAAGGGCGCGTGAGGGCGTCGCCTGTGGTGGAGGTTTTGCGAGCGCTGCGAAAAGCAGGTCCTTCGCTTCGCTCAGGATGACAAGTTAATTTGGGGACTTAGAGCGACAAGTGAATTGAGGTGAGTTATGACTGATGACAACGGACTCCGCATTTGCTTCCACGAAGAGGCGCGCAACGACGCTCGCATCAAGGTGATTGGGGTTGGTGGCGGTGGCAACAACGCGGTCAATCGAATGATTGACTCGGGTATGGAGCACATCGAATTCATCGTGGCCAATACCGACCTGCAGGCGCTGCGGATGTCGCGCGCCGCGACCAAGATTCAGCTGGGAGTGAAGCTGACCAACGGGCTCGGCGCGGGCGCGAATCCCGAGATTGGGCGCAAAGCGGCGCTTGAGGATTCCGACAAAATCATTGAAGTGCTCGAGGGCGCGGACATGATTTTTGTTACGGCGGGACTGGGTGGTGGAACCGGTACCGGCGCCGCTCCGATCATTGCGTCGCTGGCCAGCGAAATGGGAGCGCTCACCGTCGCCGTAGTGACCAAGCCTTTTGCGTTTGAAGGCAAACGCCGCATGCAGCAGGCGGAGCGCGGCATCGCAGAGCTCATGGAGTCGGTGGATACGACCATCGTCATTCCCAACGAAAAATTATTGGCTGTGGCTGAGAACGCCGGCTTCTTCGAATCGTTTCGTATCGCCGACGATATTCTTCGTCAGGGCGTGCAGGGCATTTCTGACATTATTACCATTCCTGGCATCATCAATCGCGACTTCGCCGACGTTAAGGCGATCATGGCGGGCATGGGTTATGCGGTGATGGGCACGGCGACGGCTTCGGGCGAGGGGCGCACGGTGGAAGCGGCGCAGCGGGCTATTGCGTCTCCCTTGCTTGAGGCGGGTGCGATCGATGGAGCGCGCGGCATTCTCATTAACATCACCGGATCGAATTCGCTGAAGCTGGCCGAGGTGCAGCAGGCTTGCACCATTATTCAGGGAGCGGCTCATGAAGATGCCAATATTATTTTCGGCGCGGTTCTCGACGAGAAGATGAAAGACGCGGTCAAGATCACGGTGATTGCGACCGGGTTTAAGGAATCGGATATGCGGCGTACGCGGCATCACGAAACTTACGATCCAGTCATTATTTCGCGAGAGGCATCGCGGCATGGTTCGCGCCAGCTTGCGCGCGATGATGATCCTTTCGATGAGCCGGTAAGGGCGGCCGAGCCCGAGCCGGTGTTCGTGCCTGAGGCTAGCTACCAGCGGGATCCGGCGCCGGGGGCATTTCAGGACTCGTTTCAGGAAACTCCGGGCGGAGGGGCTCAGGCCGAGGTCATTTCACTGGAAGCGATGCGGACGGCTGCTCCCAGCTATCAGGCGGAGGATCTTGATGTTCCGGCGTTTCTGCGGAAACGCAGCGAGGTGATGTGAGGGCTGATAAGCCAGATTTTTTTTAAGTGTCGATCTTTAGAATCATCGGTTTAGCGAGAAATTGTCGCTAAATCTTTGAGTTTAAATGGTTTATACGTAAAATATTGTGAAATAAAGAGTTAAGTTGGGGCGGGACTTTGCGCGGCGTCGTTATGGGCCTAGGCTTCGAGATTTTTTTACCCCTGGTCTTTTAAGATCATTGGTTTAGCGAGGGAATAGTAATACTTGACAAAATAGACCCTTAAACGACTCTGATCGTTTTGATCTAGCCCGTTCGGCAGATAGTCGGCAAACGATTGACCTATGCCGAAACTGACCGGTGAGGACGGCGAAACGGCGCGTTTCTAATCCCGTATCGGAAAAAGCGCGGACGAAGAAGCGAAGCGGTAAGTTCTCTCTACATCGCCTCGCTTTTTCTAATTTTTAGGCTGCTGTGCACATCTTCAGTTCAAAAGAGTCTGTGATGGACCGTGCCCCCAGAAACGCAAGCATCCTCAATTCGTCGGCTGGGTCAATTCCGTGTTCAGCGATTGCTTGCTTGATTTCCGGTCGCCGAGTATCGGGAATCCGCTCCTTGAAAAAGGCAGGCAGTTCCGGGAAGAACGACCGATTTACGTCAATCCCCGGAAGGGGAGACAAGCCTTGTGCAAAGAATGGTGGCAGGTACCGAAACTCATACCCGACGCCCTTCCTCTTCAGTTCTGCTACTGCTTCGTTTTGGTGATAAACGACAAGGGTCGGCGGAGGACTCTTAAAATCCAAGCGCCCGCGATTCATCCAATTCTTCAACATGCCAGCCTCCTTTCTTTCCCTATCGACATTAGAGTCAAGAATCTTGTGGAAATTACGTTAAATATTGCCTTTTTCCTTGCACCTATGAACACGTCACTAAAGGGCCATTTATGGAGCAGTTCAGATGCCAAACCCAAAGCGCAGGATGGTATTTTATTTAAACCGTTTATTATCAATTGGTTGTGTTTTTCGGCGACGTGCGAAATAAGCTCGAAATGGTTACATCGGTGCTTCGAGCCGGGGAGGCCAATGCGCGGGGATGACTTGTTCACGTATCGTCGGAGCTCTGCTTCGTTATTTAGAATACCCCCAATTTTCGAATCTGGGAAGTCCCAAAGTAGAGCCCGCGCAGAGTCGTAGATCGGAGAAAAACGGAACTGGGCTGGTTCTTTACTGGACCGAATTACACCCCAGTTTCGCGGGTGTCGGTCCATCGAACCTATCAGAGCGTCAAAAATCAGCATTGTCGCAAACTTTTGGAAGACGGATTCGCAGTCATCGCCGCAAAACGCTCGTATCACGTCTTCGACAAAATCGATATCGTATATTCCCTGCTGCTGATGGATTGTTTTTAGGTGCATCATCTCTTCTTCTTTCGCAAGCCCCAACTGTTCAACCATCAAACTTCCATGGACCAATGTTTCTCCTTCGTCGCGGAATGAGCGACTGAGAAAATGAAGCACACCGTCAAGTCGCGCAACACCGCTATGGGCCATATCGAATCCCAGTGCTTTACCGAATTGGTTATTAAATAGTTCAGTGTAGGTTTCGATCTCGCCATTCTTGTGTCCGAACTTGGCAATGTAGGCTTCGGATATGCCTTCTGCCGACAAAAAGCACTTCGTCGCGGCCCCGGCCATGCTCATTTCGTGTTGGCTGCTCGCTCGATAATTACGGAATCGCCGAGGCAGTTCCCAATCCGTTCCGCGTTTGGCTATGCGATGAAAAACGGTAGGTAGCCCTTCCTTGTAGGGGGAGAGCATCTCTCGCTTGGTCAGAGCGGTCGGAGCTGGAGGAGTGTTCATGGGGCTGCTAGGAGTACCGGCACAGCGGCAAGAGTTTACGATATTACAGCGAGTTGTTCTTTCTCGATTAAATCAAGCGGGATTCTGTTTGAATTTGACACGAAGCGGTCTCATTGTCATTTTGCCAAGTGTATTCTTGCGTTTAGCGAGAAATTGGCGCTAAATCTCTGATTTAGCGTGCGTTAAAGGGCAGAATATTGCAAAGTAAGGACTTGCAGGAGGAGATCTAAGAAGCCTCGCCATTTTCAACAGTCTCTCCAAATGGAAAAAGGGTGGCGGAAGTATGCGCCACCCTTGATCTTCTAATTCTATTATATCAATTCTGACCCACCCACACCGACACGATTTTCTACTTTATTTTCGTTGCCGATTCATTAGGTTGCGAGAAAAATGGCGCAAAACGGGGCTTGACAGGATTCTGAGGCGGCGCTCCATTTACTGCTTCGTCATCCCGACTTCGCTCACGGTGCTCACGGTTATCAGTTTGCTGCAATTACATAAATGTACATACAAGTTCTTCCCTCGCTTCGTGGCGCTACTTGCTGGCGGCGATCCACTCATTGATCTTTGCTTCCAACAAATCGAGCGGCAGCGGGCCCTGATCTAGGATCGCGTCGTGGAAGGCGCGGATGTCGAATTTCTGGCCTAACTGTTTTTGGGCGCGCTCGCGCAGTTCCAGGATTTTCATCTGTCCCATTTTGTAGGAGAGCGCCTGCGCGGGCCAGGCTATGTAGCGATCGACTTCGGTGTTGATGTTTTCGTCGTCCATGGCGGTGTGGGCGTGGAAATAGTCGACCATCT
The DNA here is from genome assembly GCA_963822025.1 of uncultured Acidobacteriaceae bacterium. Taxonomy (GTDB): domain Bacteria; phylum Acidobacteriota; class Terriglobia; order Terriglobales; family Acidobacteriaceae; genus Acidiflorens. The sequence goes on from CAWGFW010000008.1 coordinate 2,183,452, forward strand.
GCTGGCGGGTCCAGTGCTGGGAGTGGACTCCGGTATCGACTACCCAGCGGACGGCGCGCCATATTTCGTTCTGCAGGCGGCCGTATTCGCTGTAGGGATCCTGATAAAAGCCGACTTCTTTTCCGAGGCGCTCGGAGTAGAAGGCCCAGCCTTCGGTGTAGGCGTTGAGATCGAGATTGAATTTGCGGAAGGGCGGCAGGCCGGTGAGCTCCTGCGCAATCGAAAATTGCAGGTGATGGCCGGGGACGCCTTCGTGGTAGGCAATGGCTTCGACGTTGAGCAGAAGCCGTTTCTCGGGGGCATACTCGTTAACATTGATGCGGCCGGGGCGCGAGCCGTCTCCGGCGCCGATGGAATAGTCGGCGGGAGGGGCGGAGGCGGCGCGGAAATCTTCCATCTTTACTACTTCGAGTTTATTTTTCGGCAGGCGGCCGAAGAGTTGGGGCAGCTTGCCATACATCTGGTCGCGATAGTGCGAATAGAGATCGAATAACTGCTGGCCGGATTTCGCGTGCAGGTTGGGGTCGTGCTGGATGTGATCGTTGAACGATTTCAGATCGGCGAATCCCTGAGCCCTGGCGATAGAGAGCATCTGGGTTTCGATTTCCGCGACACTCTTCACGCCGAGCTCGTGAATGCGGTCGGGGGTGAAATCGGTGGTGGTCTGGTGGCGGACGGCGAAGCGATAGCGCGCTTCTCCATCGGGCAAGGCCCAGACGCCGGGGTCGAGGCGGCCGTGGGGGGCGTAATCTTCGCGCACGAATTTGGCGAACTTCGCGTAGGCGGGGGCGACTTCGTTCTTGACGGCGCTTTCGATTTCGTCGCGGAGGCGCTTGCGGGCTTCTTCCGGGATGGAGGCGGGAAATTTGCGCAGCGGTTCGGTGAATGGACTCTTGTCGAGCGAGTCGTCGGCGATACCCTGGGCTTGATCTGAGACTTTCTCGAGCAGAAACTTGGGCGGCACGAGGTGGTCGCGCAGGCCCTCGCGCATGTGTCCCACGGCTTGATCGAGCACGCGCGGAATCTGATGCAGGCGGGAAATGTAGTCCTGGTAATCTTTCACGTTGCGGAAGGGCGAATCGTAGGGGAGCGATGCGTAGCCGAGGTGAATTCCGCCAAATTGCGTTGCGGGCATCTCCCAGTCTTTGAACTGCGCGCTGTCGAGCGTCTCGTGAAGGCTGCGCAGCATCAGCGCTTGGTTGAGGCGCTCCTGCTCGGGGAAGCCGGTGATGTCGATGGCTTCGAAGCGCGCGAGAGCCTGGCGCGTGTGTTCGAGATCGTCGGCGATGGCCTTGTCGGAGAAATCGCTGAGGCGATCGTTGTAACGGTCGTCTCCGATTTGAGTGGCTAGTTCGGGCTGCGTGCGGAGCGTGTACTCCCACTCATCGGCCAGCAGGCGATTGAGTTCGGCGCGGCGGGCGGCGAGAGTTCGCGCAGCGGACCGGGCGAAAAGAGGAACAACTAAACCAATGGCAACGAAAACCATCACGAGCGACGTTCGCAAGATGCGGACCTCCTAGCGTGCGCAGTTGTGTCTGCGACCGTGATGGATTCTACCGCAGACTCCTATGGGCAGGTGAGTTGTGCCGCGGCCTCGACCGTGCACCCGCCTCCGCACGCGGTAATCGCGGTGCAGTTATAAACACCTGTGCCGGTCGGAATGTCCCACGCATTGATTGCGTAGGCGCCCACCGCTCCGTCCACACACTTTGCGACGCCAGCGGTTGTAACCGCTACATCCGTCGTAGGTAAACCTTTTTGGCAGGCTACCCAATTGGCCGATTGCGGAGTGAGCGTGTGGGTGGGATTGCTGTAGTATCCAGTCGCGATGAACGGTACCTCTCCGTTCGGATAGGACTGTGCGTTGGCGTTCGAGGGATTCACCGCAAGGGATTGAAGTTTACTTTGGCTTTGATTCGCTCCGCAGGACAATGCGAGAGACGCAGCCAGAAGCAGAGCGAGGAAAGAAAGCGTGAAGGGAAGCCTTTCCATAACTCCTCCTACCGGACAACTGTTTGTGATGCGAACCGGGGCTCACCGGGTACGATACGCCGGCGGAAAATTTTAGAAAAGCGCGCAGGGATTTCTCTCACGGCGGAGTGTTTGGCGGCGATGACTGTCTTTGGATGACTGTCTTCGCAAGTGTGGGCCACCGTGGGCTGTCATGCGCAAAATGTTGCACCATGCGGTACCTTGCAAGGTAACAGGCGGACTCTATTACCAAAGTGCCTGCCCTTCTTATGAAATCAGACTAACTTGTTTCTGTGTAACCAGTTACGCTCCGAATTGCGCGCTGGACACGCTTGCACTTTGGCATTGCGCCGAACCGTATAAATCGCCTACTATCGGACAGTTGCATGGGATGACGCCTTACCCGTGGGATTTGGCGAGACTCTTGCATCTTAATCACTAGGCCAACAAATGCCGATCGGTACAGTAGGCAGTGGATTGGCCGGCACGACCGGGGATGGTGAAGTGAAGTACAGCGCCTGTTTTCTTCGTCTCGCAATTCTTCTAGGATTGGCAATGCTGCTGGAAGCGACGAGCATCGCGGCCAGCGTTAACCCCAGCACGGTCACGCCGCATAAGAAAACTCACAACCTCACGGAAAATCAGCATGCGAAGCGACGCATGCGGACGCTGGCGCGGAGTCGTTCTGCACGCTCGCATTACGCCGCGGCCGCTGCGACCAGTTCGCACTATGCAGGCACCGCCACCCGGCGCCATCATTATTATGAGCGCTTCCACACCAGTTCCTTCGCATCCGAGATCACTGACGGTGATGTGACGGCGGGCGAAGATCCGGTGGTTCGCCAGGCTGCGATTGACGCGCTGGGCAATATGAATGGCACAGTCGTTGCGATCGAACCGACCAGCGGACGCGTTCTGGCGATGGTTAACCAGCGACTCGCGCTTTCGAGTGGCGCGCAGCCTTGCTCGACGATAAAACTCTCTGTCGCTCTTGCTGCTTTGAGCGAAGGCGTAATCGACGAGCAAACGGAAGTTTCGCTGGGCGGCCGCAGCCGCATGAATCTTACAGAGGCGCTGGCGCATTCGAACAACGCATATTTCGAAGCGGTCGGACGCAAGCTTGGTTTTGAGAAGGTGCAGTACTACGCTCACCAGTTCGGGCTGGGCGAACTCGCGGGCTATCATATTCCGGGCGAGCAACTGGGGACATATCCAGAGGAAGAAATTCCGGCGAAACTTGGCGGAGTGAGCAAGATGTGCTCGTTCGGCGAGGGGATCTCGATGACTCCTCTGCAGCTGGGCGCGCTGGTCACGGCGATTTCGAACGGCGGGACACTTTATTACCTGCAACATCCGACCAACCCCGAGGCGGTGGCGAATTTTCAGCCGCGGGTTAAGCGGCATCTCGATATCGAGCCGTTGATTCCTGAACTCTCCGATGGCATGGCGGGAGCGGTCGCTTACGGCACGGCGCGTAGCGTGCGCTTGAACTTTAATGAAGAATCGATTCTAGGCAAGACGGGGACGTGTTCGCACGCCGGCACGCGCTTTGGATGGTTCGCCTCTTATGCCAATACGGAAGTTGGACGCATCGTGACCGTAGTCTTTTTGCAGGGCGGACGTCCTACGTTCGGGCCGAAAGCTGCCGAGATCGCGGGGCGAATGTATCGCAATCTTTACGACCACAATTTCTTTGTGGCGGGAGCGACGGGAATCGCTCCATCGGAAGCGGTGCAGAAGGCGAGCAGCGTCAGCACGCAGCAGTAGTAATCCCAGTAGATCGTCGGTGGTTTCTGATCATTGCTTGAGACTGAGCTTGAGACTGATTTCGTCGGACTCGTCCGACCACGTAGGCTCCCTCCGAATTACAAGTGACTACCGGGTGATTCTTCCAACCTTTCCGTAACTTGCAACACCTCGCTCAGGCGATTTCTACTCTAATTCATGGACGAGCAGGCTCTAGCTCAATTACAGGCTCAATTTGTGAAGATAGCCGGCCACATCGGACATCCGGGCAAGGTCGCTGCGGTTGCATTCGTCATTGCGGCATCTGTTTTCGCGTTTGCGTTTCGCGCAAAAAGGCCCGTGGTGGGCGGCTTCGCGGCGGTGGGAATCATCATGCTGGGCTTGACACCGTTCGCGGCTTCGTCGTTTTTACAATCGCGCGGCGTTTATCACGTTCAAGTTGTTCTACTGCGGCCCGACCAGACGGTTGAGGATATTGCCCAGGTGAAATCCTCGAACGGCGGGGAATTGAAGATGGTCGCAGGTGGATGGGAACTCGATGTTCCGCAGCAAGCGCGGCCGGCCGACGGCAAACTAAGACTGTCCGCGATCGCGAAAGATGAGTTTATGAAGGGCGAGTCGACGATCGTTCTGGGTGACGATTACAACCCTACGGCCACGATTCAGCTGGTTGCCGAGACCTCGGCGATGGTTCGCGGAATTGTGGTGGATGAAGATCTTGCGGTGGTCGCGGGCGCAAAAGTTTCGGTTGGCGATTATCCGGCTGTGGCTGTGACCAACGCGAAAGGTAATTTCGTTCTGCCGGGGCACGCGGGTAACGGCCAGATGGTTGAGATACACGCACAGAAGGGTAATTTAACGGGGCATCTCACAGCGCCCGCCGGGAAGGTAGTTGAGGTGGTACTCGGCCGCGAGTAGGGGCTACTGTGCCCGGTGCCGACCGACGACTAGCAACTGACGACCACCTACCGGAGGCTAGCGTCCCTCTTTTACTTCATCCTTGGCAACGACTCCGTCCTTGATGTAGATGATGCGGTGCGCGTATTCGGCGATGTCGTGCTCGTGGGTGACGAGGACGATGGTATTGCCTTCGGAATGGAGGCGGTCGAAGAGGGCCATAATCTCGTTGCCAGTTTGTGAATCGAGATTGCCGGTCGGCTCGTCGGCGAGAATGATGGCCGGCTTATTGACCAGGGCGCGGGCGATGGCGACGCGCTGGCGTTGTCCGCCGGAGAGTTCGTTGGGCTTGTGGTTCATGCGGGATTCCATGCCGACTGAAGTGAGTGCAGCCTTGGCTCGTTCGGCGCGCTCATCGGAGGGAACTCCGGCATAGATCAGGGGGAGCTCGACGTTGTGCAGCGACGTGGCGCGAGCCAGCAGGTTGAAGGTCTGGAAGACGAAGCCGATTTCCTTGTTGCGGATGCGGGCGAGTTCGTCGTCGTCGAGTTCGCTGACCAGTTGGCCATTGAGCCAGTACTGGCCTTTGGAGGGCGAGTCGAGGCAGCCGATCAGGTTCATCAACGTCGACTTGCCGGAGCCGGACGGGCCCATGATGGCGACGTATTCGTTGCGCTGGATTTGGAGGTTGATGCCGCGCAGCGCGTGCACCTGCTCGGAGCCCATGTCGTAGGTCTTCCACAGATCTTCGGTGGAGATCATGTAGGAGTTGGGCCCAGCCCAATTCGCAGGTTTATCGATTGGGAATACTTCAGCAGTCGCCATCTTACTCTCCTTATGCGCTTCGGGCTCGGGCACGCACGCTCCTATAGCCGTTCTATCTTGGACGTTCTAGTTAGTCAGAGGTTAGATGACCGAAAACAGGGTACAGCTCAGAGGTAACAGATTTCACAACTCTCTGAGAGCTGCCACCTGTCACCTGTCACGCGTCACCTTCCTCTAACTGCTCTCATCTTCTTTTTTCGGGACCGAGTTATCTATTTTGACGCTGGTCCCGGGCTTTAGCGTACGCAAAACTTTATAGCTACCGGTGATTACCTCGTCACCATCCTGCAAGCCTTTGAGGACCTCTATATCCGTGGTGCCGCTGATGCCGGTATCGACGGGAACGAATTCCGCTTTCTTATTGCGGATTAGGAACACGCCTTGTACTTCTTCCTTCTGCTTGGCGGCGTCGACGGGCGCGCTGGTCGCGGCCTGCACGTTATTGCTGCCTTTCGCGTCCGTGGGCGTGAGGTCGGCTCGCGTGCGCACGGTCAGCGCCTGAATCGGAATGCTCAAGACGCTGCTGCGGACGGCGGTCGTAATTTTGGCCGTTGAAGAGAGGCCGGGGCGCAAGTCGGGCGGCGGATCGCTAAGCGTAACGACGACCTTGAAATCTTTTGCTTCTTCGCTCGTCGAAGTAGCCTGCGACGTGGCCACGCCGGTCGAACGCACGATGGCGTTGTCGCCAATTTCGCTGACGACGCCATGAAAGACTTTGTGCGGGATGGCGTCGATGGTCACGTCCGCGGGCTGGCCCAGACGGACGTTGACGATATCGGTCTCGTCGACCTTGACCTCCGCGGTGATCACAGACATATCGGCCAGCGTCATCAGAGTGCTGCCCGGTGAATTTTGAATTCCGATGACTACCGTCTCACCTTCGCGGACGGGCAGGTTGGTGATTACGCCATCAAAAGGCGCTTCGTAAGTGGTCTTCTGCAGCACGTCCGTGACTCGCGTGAGGTTGGCCTCATTCTGCGAGATATGTTTGTCTGCCGAATCTTTTTGCGCGCGAGCTTCCGCGACCTTGGCTTCCGCTTGCGCCAATCCTGCCTCGGCGGTTTCCCAGGCAGCTTTCTTGATGTCGAAATCCTGCTTGGCGATCAGAGCGGCGTTAAAAAGACCCTGAGCGCGATCCCAGTCAAGCTTGGCATGGACGGCGTCGGATTTTGCGCGGTTCAAGTCCGCGAGCGAGGTGTTGAGGGCGGCAGCGGCAGCGACGGCGTCGGTCTCGGCAGCCTGGACCGAAGCGCGCGTTGCGTTGACGTCGGCGGAGGACTGCACGTTCTCTAGCTGGGCCAGCAACTGCCCCTTCTTCACGCGATCGCCTTCCTTGACGTGCAGCCTGATGATTTTGCCGAAAGCGTTAGCTCCGATGTTGACGTAAGTCTTGGGCTTGATTTCGCCCGAAGCGCTCACCACCGAAGCTAAATTCTGCTTTTGAACCTTTCCCGTCTGGACCGTCACCAGATTCTTCCGGCTCTGGTAAACCGTGACGGAGACAATGACGATCAGCACCAGGGCTGCGCCTACGCCTATCAAGACTTTCTTCCAGGTCTTCATGATGATGATTTAATTCTTTTCTCGGCAGCTCTAAATGGCGGGACTTATCTCCTTAATTCTCCTCGCGATCGTTAAAGAACGGCGAGAACACACCATGATTGCGCATCGATGATTGCGCACCGACGATTGCGCATCAATAGTTACGCTCTGGCGAGGAGGAAAGTTCCCAAGATCCCGCGAAACAGGCATATCCCAGTTGGCTTCGGTCGGCTTACGCTGGGAGACCCGCTGCGCAATTTTATTATATCGTGCCCTGCCGTTAGCCGGTTCGGAGATGCTGTTGAGCTTCTCGATCTCACGGGCACCGTCGGAGGTCGGCCACTGGTCGAGCTACCTCGACGCAAGACGCGGATTCTTAAGGGATTTACCGGCCGACTTAGGCGCAAGAAATCTTTTTGTGCCAGGCCACTTCTCCTTGCCTTGTTGTATCCAATGAACATAGAATTAGGCAACTGGTGTTTCGCATGAGGTTGGCCTTCCTATGTTCTCTGCAGGTTTCTTGAATCGTTGCTCGGCAGTGGTGTTGGCAGGTGCAATGTCGCTCGGTTTTGCCGCCGTGTCTCAAGCTCAGGGCTCTCAAGCTCAGGACAAGGACTCGAAAGACGCTGACAATAATGGCGCGGCTGGCCAAGGCAGCCAGGTCGATCCGCTCAAGCGTCCGATCCCCGATAAACAGAGAAAGGCCAACGCCAAGGCGCTCAAGATCGAGTTGAGCAAGACCTATCGCAAGTGGCTCGATGAGGACGTGCGCTGGATCATTACCGATCAGGAAAAGTCGGCCTTCATGCAGCTCTCGAACGACGAAGAGCGCGACCAGTTTATCGAGGCGTTCTGGCAGCGACGCGATCCGACGCCTGACACTGAAGAAAACGAGTTCAAGGAAGAGCACTACCGTCGCATCGCCTACGCCAACGAGCATTTTGCCGCCGGCATTCCTGGTTGGAAGACGGATCGCGGCCGCATGTACATCGTCTTCGGACCGCCGGACGAGATTGATGCCCATCCCTCTGGCGGTACGTATGAGCGGCCCATGGAAGAAGGCGGAGGGGAAACGTCCACTTATCCCTTTGAAACCTGGCGCTACCGCTACATCGAAGGCATTGGGCAGGAAGTGATGATCGAGTTCGTCGACACGTGTATGTGCGGCGACTATCACATGACGCTCGATCGTTCGGAGAAAGACGCATTGAAGTACACACCAAATGCCGGCCTGACGCAGTATGAACAGATGGGCATGGCGAAGAAGTCAGATCGTTTCACTGGCAGCGGCCTCGAGCAGTTGGGCGCTGGGCCCTTCACCCAGGATCTGCAGTCGAAGCAATTCGATCGCCTGGAGCAGTTCGCCAAATTGCAGGCCGCTCCGGCAGTTAAGTTCAAAGATCTGGAAGAAGTGGTGAGCCACAAGATCAGCGTCAACCTGATGCCCTTCGACGTGCGGGCCGACTTTGTGAGGGTCACGGGTGACACGGTATTGGTTCCAGTCACGATTCAGATCAAGAATCGCGACATCACTTTCCAGAATAAAGAAGGAATCGAGCGAGGAACGGTCAACATCTTCGGGCGCGTGACGACGCTTACCGGCAAGATCGTGCAGACCTTTGAAGACACGGTACAGGTCGACGTGCCGGTTGAATTGCTTCCGAAGACCGCTGAAAATTCTTCGGTGTACTGGAAGGCGTTGCCGCTACGCATGAGCCAGAATCGGTATCGACTGGACATCGTGGTGAAGGATGTGAACGGCGACCGCACTGGGAGTTGGGAGCGCGCGATCGTAATCCCGGACTTCAGTGAAGACAAGTTGAGCAGCTCGACCCTGATTATCGCGGACCAGATGGAGCCGGTCGCAACCAAGAACGTCGGCACCGGCAACTTCGTGATCGGGACTACAAAAGTGCGGCCGCGCGTGGCTTCTTCCGACGGCAAGCCGATCTCGTTCAAGCGCAATCAGAAGCTGAATTTCTGGATGCAGGTTTACAATCTCAGCGTGGACGAAAAGACCCATAAACCTTCGGCCACAATCGAGTACAATGTCACCGACGCCAGCAACAAGGCAGTTATTCACACCGTCGAATCGACTGACACAATGGGGAATGTGGGAGACCAGGTTACGCTGGAGAAGACACTTTCTGCCGCGAACCTGCAGCCGGGCTTGTACAAGATCGAGATTAAGGTGAACGACAAGCTATCCAAGCAGACAGTGGATCCGACGGCGACTTTCGCTGTCGAGTAACGGCTGCCTGGTTCGCAGAGGTGGTGGGCGAGAATGTTTCAAAGACTTGGGTTCCGCGTCATCGTCGCTGTTATAGCGGTAGTCGCGGTTGTGCCCGCCTTGTCTGGAGCTGCCTTCGGCGCAATCCCCGGTGCGATCTCCGGATACGTGCGGGACGGTAGCGGCGCGCCGCAAATGGGCGCGGCAGTGGAAATCCTCGGTTCGGCCGCCCAGACGCTGAAAGCCCTTACCTTCAAAGTTTTTACCGACGACCGCGGCTTCTACTCGGTATCGAGCCTGCTTCCCGGCACCTACAGCGTCAAAGTAAGCGCGCCATCTTTCCTGCCCACCTTACGCGAAAAAATCGGCGTGCGCCCTGGCGCGAGGTTGATGGTCAACGTCACTTTGACTACGCTCTTCGAGGCCATTCAGTTGGTTCCGCTGCGTGGTCCGGTGGACGACGACGATTGGAAGTGGACGCTGCGCTCTGTCGCCAACCGTCCCATCCTGCGCGTGCTTCCGGATGGCACGACGGTTGTCGAGCAGCGCGGGGACGCGCCCCACGGTTTGAAGGGTGCTGTCACGCTTCTCGGCGGGTCGCCCAGTCAAGGATTTGGCAGTCCCTCCGATATGACGGCTGGTTTCGCAGTGGAGCGGCAACTCTTATCCACGGGCACGCTGCGACTCAATGGCAATCTTGGCTATGACGCGGATGGCCAGAGCATTCCCTCGGCGGTTTTGCGCACCACTTATACCAACCGCTTTGACGGCGTCTTTGAGCCTTCGGTGGCGATTACGGCCCTGCGGCTCAATTCGCCCGACTCCAACGACATGCCGGATGAGTCGCTGCAAGCGCTGTCGGTCACCAGTTCCGATCGGGTCGTGCTCGGCGACCGGTTGGAGATGAAGCTGGGCAGTGAATTCCAGACCATACAGTTCATGGGGCGGGTGCGTGCGTTCAAGCCCTTCGGGTCGGCCGATCTGCACCTCACGCCTGACACTGTCCTCGAATATGAATATGCCAGTTCAGTTCCGAACACGGGTATTGAGAATCACTTGGACGATGGCATTGAGTCGACTTCAGCGGACCTGAGCGAGACTGCGCCGCGCATGAGCATCACGAGCTTTACTCCGGCGGTCGAGAAGGCCCATCATCAGGAAATATCGCTCTCGCAACGCGTCGGCAACACCAGCATGCAAGTGGCAGTATATTCGGATCACCTGGTCGACCCGGTGCTGACCGGAGTGGGTGAAATGTCGGCTGCTGAAAGCAGCGCCGAATTGGGGGACGTGCTGCCGGATATTTACTCCGGCACCTTCAGCTATCAGGGAAATGACTTCGCCACCAACGGCATGCGCGCGGTATTGCAGCGGAAGTTCTACTCCGATCTGGCTGCGACCTTGGAGTATTCCTATGGAAGCGTGCTCGACCTGTCGCGCCCCGATGTTCAATTGGAAGACGCACGCGAGTGGATTCGCGCGGAGCGGCGGCAGGCTGTGTCGGCTAAGTTCAGCGGATCGATTCCTAAGTCGAAGACGCATTGGACGGCTTCTTATCGCTATACCGGCGGTCGCGTTTTGACGCCGGTCGATCTTTTCGATACATCGCCGGGGCAATCCTATCCTTATTTGAACGTCTGCCTGCGGCAACCGATTCCCGCCAGGTTTTTTGCCGGTCACCTGGAGATTCTCATGGACCTGCGCAATCTTCTCGCGCAGGGCTATGTGCCGGTCATGGGCCGCGATGGCCGGACTCTTTATCTGGTGCAGTCAGCGCGCTCGGCGCGGGGCGGCGTGGCTTTCAGCTTTTAGCGTTTTGCGCGAATCAGATTCTTTCCGCCGAATCCCTTCCATCACTGCCTTGTGTGAACTTGAACGCTGATCTTTGGCGCGCACTCGTTTATAATTCCGCGATCTTACAGAAACTCTATTTTGCTGCCGAAGAGCGAGAGTTGGCCGCGCCCTCGGCGACGGCTCGCGCCAAGGAGAAGAAGCGATGAATCTGCGAAAGATGTTGCTGGTGACATTCCTGCTGGCCGGGGTTGCGGTGGGGCAGAGCTTCCGCGGTGGAATTCTGGGAACGATCACCGACTCTACTGGCGCATCGGTGGCCGGGGCCAAAGTTACGGCCACCAATACGGAGACGGGACTGGTTCGCGAGAGCATAAGCGACACGGACGGCAAATACAGTTTTAGCGAGTTGCAGCTGGGCAATTACTCGATCACCGCGGCTAAGGAAGGTTTTCGCACCGAGATGGCGACCAACATTGTGGTGGCGGTTGAGGGTCCGCAGCGCGCGGATCTTACAATGACGCCGGGACGAGTCGACGAAATCGTACAGGTGCAGGCCGACGTGCCTTTGGTCGAAACCAGCAGCAACACTCTTGGGGGCACGTTGCAGGCGGAGGATTTCAAGGATCTGCCGGTCAATGGGCGTGATTTCATGAAGATGTTGACGGCGGTTCCGGGAGCGAATGCCGATCCCAGTTCGGTTAACGATTCTCCTGGATCATTCGGAGTTTTTTCGGTGAACGGCAATCGCGGGCGGTCGAACAACTTTCTGCTCGACGGCACGGATATGAATGATGGATTCCGCAATGACAACGCCATCAACGAAGGTGGAGTCTTCGGAATTCCTGCCACGCTGCTGCCGGTGGATGCGATTCAGGAAATGGCGATTCTGAATAACACCGAAGCCGAGTACGGAAGGAACTCGGGCTCGATCGTCAACATCGTGACGAAGTCGGGAACTAATAGCCTGCATGGATCGGTGTTTGAATACTTTCGCAACAATGCGCTGGATGCGCGGAACTATTTCAATTGCGCGCAGACGCTATGCGCATCCGGAGTTGCGGGAGGGCCGCAAAACGCATTTCATAATAATCAGTTTGGCGGATCGCTGGGCGGTCCAATTATCAAAGACAAGACTTTCTTCCTATTTTCGTACGAGGGACAGCGTGAGATTGTCGGGTTTCCTTCGCCGGCGACGATTCCGTCTCAGGCACTGATTGCCCTTGACACTCCGATAGGTGGTATCAACCCCATCATCCAGAATATTCTAAACACCAATCCATGGGGGACTCTGCCGGCAGTCGGGAATGATTCCCAAGGCCTCACTTATACTGAGGAAGTAAATGCCCCGTCCACCAATCGGCTCGACAGCCTCATCAGCAAAATCGACCAGCATATAGGCCAAAACGACTTACTCACGGGCCGCTACTATTTCGGTGACAGCAGCCAAAGCGCTCCGCTGGCGATTGTCGGAGGAGACGTGCTCCCGGGATTCAATACGGTTGTCCCGACGCGGGTGCAGGTTGTTTCTCTCTCTTACACGCATGTAATTACGCCGCGGCTATTGTCGGAAATTCGTGGCGGGTGGAATCGCTTTGCGGAATCATTTTCAGCGCAGGACAGCAGCCTCAACCCGGCCAGCTTAGGCTTGAATACTACGAATGCGGATTTTACCAGCGTCGACAATGGTTTGCCGGTAATAAATGTTGGTGGTTTTGCGGGTCTGGGCTCAAGCAAGTCGGATCCGCGTGGACGGGTCGACAGCAACGTGCACTATCTGAGCAATTTTGCCTACAACCGAGGCTCGCACAATTGGAAGTTTGGCTACGAGTTTCGCCGCACCACGGTCAACCAGTATTTTGATTTGAACCATCGAGGCACACTCGATTTCAATTCGCTGGGCGACTTTCTCGCGGGCAACATCACGGGCGGCGGCAGCCAGACCGCTGGCACCTCGCATCGTCACACGTACCAGAACAGTTTTGCTTTCTATCTCCAGGACAACTTCCGCGTATCGCACCGCCTTACTTTGAATTATGGATTGCGTTGGGACTACTACGGGGTCATCGGCGAGAAGAACGATCTGTTCAGCATCCTGAACTCATCGTACGATCTGGTGGAAGTTGGGACGAGCGGGGCTCCGAGCAGCCTCTATCCGAAGGACTTCCACAATTTCTCCCCGCGGTTCGGCGCCGCATATGACGTGTTCGGAACGGGGAAAACCGTTTTCCGCCTTGGTTACGGGTTCGCGTATGACGCGTTTTCGCAGGATTTTTTCGCGGGCCAGATCCCGTATGTTTCCTCGAACGCCGGCCCGCTGTTTAACGACGTGGGGCCTAGCCCGATTAGTTATGGTTCAGCCGCAAGCAATGTCTTGCAGCCCGAGGTGTGCGGCGGTTTTGGTGCTATTCCGGTGCCCAACAGCAGTCTGTGCACCGGGCCGATTTTCGGCGGATTCGGGCCGGTCAACGTCTTTACGGTTGATCAGGGTCTGCGCACGCCTTACGTGCAGAACTACAATCTGAATATTGAGCAGCAGGTGAATTCGAAGACTGCGCTCTCGATTGCCTACGTGGGATCGTCTGGCCGCAAACTGTTTCGCTTTATCGATCTCAATCAGGGAGCTCCGGCGACGGGTGTTCGGCCGCTCACCGCGCTTGGATTGCCGTACGGTTATGTCCTCGATTTTCAATCGTCGGCGATTTCGAATTACAACTCGCTTCAAATGCGGCTGAATGTGCGCGATCTTCATGGCTTCACTTCAACTGCGAACTACACCTTTAGCCACTCCATTGACACAGCCAGCGACGGACAGGACTACACACCCTTCCAGGCGCAGCCGCAAAATAGCTTCAACCCACGGGGCGATCGCAGCAATTCTGGATTCGATGTGCGGCAGCGATTCAGTTGGCTGTGGGATTACAGAATTCCCGAGGCACACTCGCTGCACCTGGTGAGTGGTGGATGGAGCATCAGCGGCGTGGTTTCGCTGGTCACCGGAATGCCCTTCAGCGTGCTCGACTACGACAATTTCAATAACACGGGCGAAAGTTATGAACGGCCGGACTTGGTGGGGAATCCTTTCGCAGGCAGCAGCGGCCCTGCGAACTATCTCCACTTGAGCGCGTTTGCGGCATCGTGCAACTGGAACGCATCCGATATGGGATGCGATCCCATTACACCGAACTATCACTTCGGTACTTCGGCGCGCAACGGATTCTACGGGCCGCACTATCGCAACTTTGATTTTTCTCTAAACAAGGATACGAAGTTGACCGAGCGCGTCAGCATGCAACTGCGGGCCGATTTCTTTAATCTCTTCAACCATCCCAATTTCGCGAATCCGGTTCTGCCCAGCTTCAATGTGCTTTGGACCCAAAACGGAATCAATGCGAATACCGGCCAAGGCCAGAATTTCTTCCCGCTCACGGTTACGCCGGACGTGGGTGCGCAGAACCCGTTTTTGGGCGGCGGCGGTCCTCGCGATATTCAGGTGTCCGCGCGCTTCTCGTTCTAGCGCGCCGGTCAGAAAAAGTTTCTTCCCCGGCTCCTCTCGCGAAGTTTGCGGGAGGAGCATTTTTCTTTGCCCGCAAGCCCCTGCCGATTCTGCCGTTCCCCACGTTCTCCACGAATTGGGTTACACTTTCACACACATGACGGAGAAAACTTCGCCGGCCTCGCCAACAATCGACGAAAGGCGTTCGCGCGAGCGCGTGCCCATCCGCGTCCCGGTCAAAGTTCGTTGCGACGGTCGCGAGCACGAAGGCTTGACCCGCGATCTGAGTTCCCTGGGGATCTTTCTTTACTCGGAGTCATCGATGAAGCCAGGATCGAAGCTGGAGTTGGTCATCATGCTCCCGCCGGAGTTGGGACTGGGCCCGGGCGGCTGGACGCTGTGCCAGGCTTCGGTGGTTCGCGTGGAGAAATCCGAGGGCGAGGGTAAGAGCGTGGGCATCGCCGCCACTCTCGACCGTATCGCGCTGCTGCCTGAAATCTGAAAAGAGGCGGATGGGTTTCAGGCGAGGCTGGGCCTGGTGTCCGCTTTTCTCAACTTGAAACAGTTAAACCAAATATTTGTACTCAAAGATAAAAAGATTGCTTCCCAATGCCCCGTTCGCGGTGCAATAATGTCCCACTTTGAAACGTGTGGTATTGAGTGCCCGTTTTCCAGGTGGGTAGGACATGTGGATTGAAAAACTTACCGATGGCGTTTTGGAACTGGACACGCCTATCGGCCGCCGCTATATACAGCCGAATTTTGTGCAACGCGCCTGTCTGCTTTGGACGTTCCGAAATTTTGTCTCCCTGCCGCAACAAGTGCTGCGTCCGTGGCAGCTCCGCTTGATCGATCGTTTATTGAGCGAGAACAGATTCGTATCCCTCGCCGCAGCGGGCGCGCACGACCGGCCGGTTATTGGAAGAATTGAGCGGCGACTGCCGGAACAGGCAGAAGTGCTGCCCTTTCGCAAACCGGCTACGGCGGCGCAATCGGCTGCGCCGGAGGCAAGCCGCGAAGCCGCCTCGGCGTGATCTTGACATTGCGCGAATGGCCGCGCGATCAGATTGAGCGTGAGATCGAAATTCGACCGACTCGGAAACTGCACATTTGCGTTGTCGATGACGACTGCCGAAAGAACAGCTCGGGATAGCAGCGCTAACAGCAGTCTCAAGCAACAATTCTTAGATTTCAGCGTAGATCGAAAAATCAACGCGCCATGCGAAAATGATCGCGCTCTAAATCGCCAGCGCTGCGCGGCATAGAAAGGTCACCGCAACCCGGATGATATAATCGAAATTTGTTTCCACTCCGCGGTTCGCAGAGGGCGCGTAGCTCAATTGGCAGAGCAACTGACTCTTAATCAGTAGGTTGTAGGTTCGATTCCTACCGCGCTCACCATCTTTTCAATCAATAGCATGCGGAATAATCACGAGCACCACGCGGGTGCGTCGTGCATTTCTGTTTCCAGTACTGACCTTTGTTCTCAATGGTTTCCTTGGATCCAGACCAACTGACGCAAGAGTCAGTTAGCCATTAGTTCACGTAGTGCAACACCTTCATGTTCAATCAGCTACGGATGCTTCAAGAATTGTTGCGTCCTTTTTGCGTCCTTAGCGCATCCAGCTTTTTTCAGTGGGCTAAGAATTGTCAGTCGGCATCCCGTTTGGAGCACTGGAAAGGGATTCGCAACCGGCGGGGGGCAGGGTAACCCCAGGCCTTCGCCTGGCACCACATAGGCACAGCTCCGCCACCAGATTCCGACTCGATTTGGCCGACAAACCGCCCGAGCGTTTCTGATTCTGATTGCGCGAGAAGACTGTCGCTTCGAGCTCCCGGACGGGCAAAGAAGATATTTGAGCGCCCCACTCACGTAGAAATCCACATCAAGCGCTTTGACATCAATCGGCCGGGTTCCACAATCCTGATAGTCGTCGAGCATGACCAGAGCGCCACGCTCATGGGCCTGCTTAACGATGGGGGCTACCTCCGATCGAAAGCCATTCATGAAGCAGACGTGGGTAAGTGGCACGATGAGTGTCTGGTCATCAATCGCGCGCGCGTAACAGTCCGGGCATATTTTGCCGTTCTGGGCCGAGAGGAATTTGATTTCAGCGCCCCGACGCTCCTGGGCGAGCCAGATTTGCCCCATCGTAGGAAACTCGAATTCACCCATGACGACTTTTCGGCGTTTGCCAAAATTGAGAGCGCTGGCGATGGAATTGATCCCGGCGGACGCGCTTGTGATGACTGCGACTTCCTCGGGAGCAGCGCCGATGAAGCGCGCAAATGCAGTCCTCGCCCTTTCGTATTCCTCGACCCAGCGGTCCCATGGCGACCCGTGTTCGTGCCAGGAGCGGATGTGCGCTTGCAGCGCCGCTTCCACCGCATCACTCAAGGCCCCTTGTGAACAGGAATAAGAAGCAAAGGCAAAACTGCAGCTATTCAGCCCACCTCAGAGTTTCCACGTCAAACGCGACTAATATGGGACACAAGCTCTTAATGGCTGATTACAGCACAGGGGATACGAATGAAACGCCTCCCGTCTAAGCCAACGCGAAAAAACAAAACGGACTCGGAACGCGCCGTCGTGAATAAGATCATCCGCCTTGAAAAGCGCGTATGGAAGACTGCACAGGAGCGAGACGCTGATGGATTCCGACAACTCGTGCCTGCGGATGCCATCATGATCTTCCAATCGGGAGTCGTGCCTCAACCAGAGTATTTAGCAACAATGAATGAACGAACGATCTCGCGCTATGAACTCCGCCGTTTTCGCGGCTTTATGCCAAACTCAACAACCGTAATCCTCTACTATGAGGCTCTGCGCCTGGGCGAAGAAGCCGGCAAAACGTTCCCCGGAGGGTCAGTGATCGAGAGCACAACCTGGATCAAGCGAGGCGCCCGCTGGGTCGCTATTCTGAATCAGGAAACTCCCGTGGCCAACAGCTAGCTCTACTACCACATAAACCATACTTCACCCGGAGACACCAAGCTTTGAAAACCGCAGCTCCAGTCCCTACCGCTAATTTACAGCCACGCCTGTCAGAGATTTGAGGATCTCGTCCAGATAATCGGGAGTGTCTCGTACCCGCTCCAGGTGGGGAAACTGATTGCCGCCGTGATACTCAATTTTGTGGTGCTCTAACTTTCCTGCTTTCTCGATTTGAAGATCGATCGCAGTGGAATTCGATTTGGAATCCCGGATCGCCCGCTTCATTTCTTCCACTGAAAACGCCAGCCCGTTGATGCCGATGATTTTCGAATATGGACTAAGTCCGCTCTCAAATGCGGGCATGCCGGGGATGGCGTCAACTATTGCACCATCGCGATTTACGCGGAGTCCAATCGAAGATGTGAAGTCGACGCCTCCCGAGACGTCATCCTCAGCCGATTGAATTTCGTTCGGATCATCGTTGTACACGAGCCGCCAGCCGCCGCCGGAGATCCCGCCTAGCGGGGCATTGGCGGCGGTAGAATCCAGGCGCGAGCGGAAAAATGATGCCCAGTCATGGGGAGCGATGCCATTCAGGGTGGATACGAGATCATCAAAGGTATAGGTTTCGATGACAGGTTGACCCTCATGTCCGGCGTAAAAGACGTGGCAAAAATCGTCCATCGATTTTCGATCGCCGGTAAGCTCGCGAAGGGTTGTGTCCACCTCGAGCCAGATCAGCACCGATTCGGGATAGAAATCGACTCCACGGCGATACGACGACCACTCCGGAACACTAAAATACAAGATCTGCGCAGCATTCGCCGTGTTCTGCAGTGAACGCCAGCGGCGGCCAGCCCGGTGCTCCAATGTCGAAGCGACCAGCGCGATACGATCGTGCGACTGAGCTGCCGTCATGAGTCCGCTGCGAGCGGTGAGCACGGTGCCCAAATATTCGGTGAGACCCTCGTAAACCCACAAAAGTTCGCCCTTCATCGGCTGCTGAAAATCTGGCGTCGCCAAACCTGCTGGCCGGCGGTATTGCCCATTCCAGGAGTGTGAGAACTCATGGGGAAAAAGTCCCGCCATCAGGAGGCGCGCATTCGGATCAACCAGAGTGTGCTGTTTTACGCGATCGTCGCTGCTTTCGTGATGCTCCTGACCGAGTCCCATGACGTTGTCACTTAGAGTCAGCAGAAAATGGTAATCGCGAAAATGATGGGACTTATAAAGAGCGCCTGCTTCCGCTACCAGTTGTTTGTAGCGGTCTATCAATCCGGATGGAACATCGAGGGCCCATGCATCATCAGAGAGTACATCCAATTCCTGGGGAGGGCTGCCGCTGGCATTGAGGGGGAAAGTCCGCATGAACTCACCCGACTGCACGGGCGAATCGACGAGCAGATCGAGTGGGACAGGCGAGAATGAGATCGTGCTGCCGGATTGGCTGCTGATGGGTAGGGACGTGCTGAATTTCCATTGCCCAGGCAGCGTTAGAGTCGGGTGAAAGATGAGATCAGCCGCCGGCCAGCCTTTTGGATAAAGAAGAACCTGGTTCCACATCAGTATGAAAAGATTGGCAGCTCCGGAGGCACTGAAATCAATTGTCGGTCCGGGAGCCGAAATCAGAAAATCCAGTGAAGCGTCGACCGAAGTTGTTGCGGCGGGCACATTGAGATTGAAGGCATACATATCCACGTCATCCTGTTGCCATGGAATCTCCTGCGTGCCGGAAAAAAACTTGAGGCCCACCAAGTTCCAAACAGGGCCGTCCGGCGAGTGGTCTGCCGGCATCCACTTCGGATAGTAGAGCGTGAGCGGCCCGGGATGGACCGGAAACACGAGTTTCGCGTGCAGGATCCGCTGCGAGACCTGCGTCGCATCGACGGATATAACAATTGCGCCCGGAGGAGTTGTCGCCGCACTCGCCGACAGACACAGGGGCGCAACTAGCGCGATTGCCAGAGAAAACAGGCTGGCGAACTTCCTGCCATAACTCATCATGTGCTCCTCGTTGCCGGCACTTATGCTGGCAACGTTCCTTTCATCTGCTTCGCACGGGCCGAGCGTCAGGGATTGAGAATGTCTGATCCGCAAACCTCGGCCCGGCGCCTTGCCACCATGGCCTCGCGAAACAATCGAATAGCTACCACGTGAACTTGCCCATGAACTGAATGTTGCGCGGCCCGCCGACACCAAAGTGCGAATCGAAGCTGCCATCATCGGCGGTAGCGGTAATGAACGTGGCATTGGCTGGGCCGGGGGAGGGCTCGGCAAAGTTCGGGTGATTGAATGCGTTGAAGAAGCTGGTCCGGAATTGGAACCCGAATCGCTCGCCCAGCCTGAACGTTCTTTGTAGCGATATGTCCCACGCGTTTAGCCCTGGCGCGACCAGCGGATCACGCGGGCAATTACCCCATGTTCCGGGCGCGGGATCCGAAAACGAACTGGGCGATGCGTAGGGCAGCGAAAAGTTGCTCAGCTGATAGTGAATTGGCGCGACGCAATTGTAGCGTTCATGGAAATTGCCCACGCCGCTTTCGTCACCAAACGTCAACAGAGGTGCGGCAAAGCCGTCACGAAAAGTTGTGGTCCCGGAGACTTGCCAATCCTTTGCTGCGTAGGCCAATGCGTTGCCAGTTTTGGGGGAGGGGATGGCATACACGTACGTGATGATGAGTGCGCGGCGCTGATCGAATTCTGAATTGCCGTAACTGCCCTTCAGATTCGTCGAGTCTTGCGGCACATAACCGCTGGTGCCGAAGAAATCTTCCACTTCGGACGCAGTGTCAAGATTGTGAGACCAGGTGAAAGCGACCTGACTGGTCAAGCCATGAAAGTTATTCGATTTCAGCGAAACCTGCAAAGAGTGGTAAGTCGCAAAACCAGGCGTCGAAATCGTATTGATCTGCGATAAGGTGGGGAATTTTGTGTTAAACGGGCGGGCTGCTTGCTCGCATGCTCCGCTTGGTTGCCCTTGTGCATTCACACATCCGGGTCCATAGCCGGCGCCCAGAGGCGGCTGGTTAATATCCAGCAATTGAAGTTGGTGAATACTATGGTTCCCAACATACGCAATCTGAAAAACGACCTTATCGCTGAGCTCCTGCTGGATATTCAAATTCCATTCTTGCGTGTTCGGCGTCTTCAAATTGTGCTGAATGCTTGCAATATTGAATGGCGGCTGGGGCGCGCCCGTGCCGAAGGTTGCCACGCCCACCCCGAAGGGGAGGTAAGTGACCTGGGGAGCGGGAGGGGGAGGGGGAGGAGGAGGGATCGGCACGATCGTGTAACCAGCCGTCGGCCCGATGGGATTCTGCGCGAGGCCTTCTTCGAAGTTATTGAGTGGGATCGTATCGTAATAAATTCCGAATCCGGCGCGGACAACTGTCTGGCGTCCCGAGATAAGTTGGGACTGAGGCGCCCAGGCAAGTGACACGCGAGGGCCAAAGTTGCCCTTGGGAGAGTCATAAATGTGTCCCCCCGGCAATTGCGAGGCTGGGACGAGTCCCAGATTGGGGTCAAATGCGGAGAAACGCCCGCGCGATTCGTTCACCGGGGTAAAGAAGTCGTAGCGCATCCCCGCAATCAACGTAAGGCGAGGATTAATCTTGAACGTGTCAACACCGAAGCCGCTGATGACGTTCTGGTCGATATTGGCGCGGGGACTGCCGACCCGCGTGATTTGTGTGAGGCCACTCCCGGGCGTGAGATAACCAGCAATCAAGTCCACCAGAGACGCCATCCCGCCGCTCTGACCCAGCGAATCTCCAAGCTCTTGGCCGCTGAATGTAAAGATCCCACGGCTACCGGCCAGCGTGTAGTCGGAATAATTGTGAAGGAAGTTAAACCCGAACTTCCAGGCATGCGCGCCACGGGTCCAATTGACTTCATCAGCGATTTGATAACTGGTCGCGACGCGGCCACCCGCGCCATACTGCAACCCTAGGTTCGCGAAACCATATGTGTCGACCTCCGGAATGCCATAACTGGTCGGCGTCACCCCAGTGTTAAAGCCGATCGTGGCCGGGTTCACATCGGCGTCGCGGCCTTTTTGGAATTGGCTGAAACGGTTCCAGCCCAGCCGGAGGGTATGGATCAAACCCGGGTTGAAGATGTGAACCTCGCTAATCGCGAAGTTGTCAGCGACCGTGGGGGTCACGCCAAACCAGGGGCCTAGCTGAGATCCGCCGCCCGGGCCTGGTCCACCACCCGGAAACTCGTCTTCGCCATTTCCACGAACGTATCGGGCTGAAAGCGAATCGGATGTCGAGATGCTGTGATCGATTTTCAAGACCCCGCTGTTCGGTGATTGAAGGCCGCGATTGTCGATAGCGAAGGGACCGGATAGACCCAGGTTGGAATAAAGTCCCAGAATATTGAGCCCGAGCTGATTCGGCGTGATTCCCTGACCCTCTACCAAAGCAGTGGCGGTCGCGATCTGTGCTGAAGTAGGCGCAACTCCGTTGAGTGTGGTGCCCAGCCTGAGACGGCTTCCGTCATAGCCGGCAAAGAAGAACGTGCGGTTCCGGCCATCGTACACGTGAGGAAAGGAGATTGGGCCCCCGATCGTTCCGCCGAACTCATTCCAAACGAATGGCGCCTTCGGCAATCCAAATAGATTTTCGAAATAGTTTGACGCATCAAGAGCAGCATCGCGATGCAATTCGTACGCGGAGCCGTGAATCTGATTCGTGCCGCTGCGAATGATGACATTCATTACGCTGCCGGAATTTTGCCCGCTATCGGCACCGGCGTTGGCGCTGACGGTAACCTCCTGAATCGCGTCCAAAGGAAGGCGCGTCGCCGCTGTCGCCGAATTTCCGCCTTCATTGATGGAGGGAAGGTAGGTCGAAGGGTCGGTGTCGGAAACGCCGTCGATATTGAAGCCGTTCGAGCGCGAGCGTGAGCCGTTGATGGTGTATTGCGCGAATGCGAAGTTGCTATTTTGTGTGACTCCCGGCAAGACAAGAGCAAGCCTCGTGTAGTCACTATTGCCGATGGGAAGAGCCTCGACTTGCACCTCGCTCAATTGACCGCCAACCTCGTTTGTCTCTGTCTGAATGAGCGCCGGCGCCGAGGTCACTTCAACTTCCGAATTAACGGTTCCAACCGCCAGCACGGGGTTGACATTGTTTACTTGCCCCTGGGAGGTCACGATGTCGCTGATGATCGTGGTGCGAAAGCCCTCTTTGCTTACGGTCAACCGGAAAGTGCCAAGCGGCAACTCCGGGAAATTGAATTCGCCGTTTTGATCGCTGGCGAGCGTGCGTTCCTGGCCGGTGGCGGGGTTTGAAAGTTTGATGGTTGCGCCGGGCACCGCAGCACCCTGAGTATCCCGCACCGTTCCAGTGATGCGACCCGGGAAAAGCTGGGCGGCGGCAAACGAACCGCAAAGAGCGAGAACAACAATACTCGACGTTATGAATCGAATCACGTGAAAGTTCCTCACCTTAACCTCCCGAGCCGTTAATCGGCGAATGCTATCGCGTAAGCTAGAAGTATGTCAATGGTATTCAGAAGGTATGTCACAGGAACCGCATGTGAAATTGCAGGATTGTTTTGTCTAGAGTGTCGCGTTGCATGTGACGTAGAGTAACTTGCGAGTGGCGGCCAACTAGTTGCGAGAAGGGGCACGATGAGGAGGAATATTCTGGTTCAGACGAAAAAGATTTCGAGGGTCGAACTCGGTTTTGATACTCCGTAAGCGCTCCCATCGACCACGGTAAGCCTCGGGGACACGCTCTTCTTCGTCGCCGCTCATGAAGTTTACGTAGACGCCAGGAACCATTGCCGGGCGCAAACGCGCGAACAGATTCCGCGTCCAGGCGATGTTCGCGGCATCGTCGGCTGGTTCGGCCCAGTTGCTTAGAATGTTCACAACAAAGGGCGCTTCACGATTGCCGAAAGCCGTTTCCTCAGGGGGCACGCGTCCCGCAGCGCCGCCAATGTAGGTCAGTTCGATTTCGCTGGAGCGAGATGGGATCGTTGCCAGGGCGTCGATAAGAAGATGAATCACATCGTCACCCAACACTTGAAAGTAGCCGGACTTCGTATAGTAGCGGCGCCCGTGCGGGAAATCGGAATCGGCCATCGTCTGCAAACGGAGGAACGACATCTCCTCGACGTTTACCGCTTCGTGTTCCACGGCGGTTAGTGCATGATCGATATAATGACGTCCTTTGGCATGATCCCCAACCCAAAGCACCGAAGCACTTGCAACCGGCGCGCCCCGAACCTCCTGCGGAACACCGGGCCCATCGCCAGCAATTCGCAGCGAAAAGCCCCAACGCAGATTGTCGGGAGCGTCCGGCATAAATTCGCGCCACCGCTGGAGCAGGCCGACAATGTTCTCGCCAACGCAAAGCCCGCTCCCCAGTGAGACATGATTTACGGGATGGAGCCGGACTTCAAATTGCGTCACAATTCCAAAATTGCCGCCACCACCTCGAAGCGCCCAGAAGAGATCCGAATTTTCTTTGGCATTCGCCTGGTGCAGTGATCCGTCGACCGCAACTAGCGTGAAAGCTTCGACGTTGTCGCAGGATAAGCCATGCAGTCGACTTAGCCATCCCGTGCCTCCTCCCAAAACAAGTCCACCGGCCCCTGTGTGCGACACAACTCCGGCCGGAAAGGCGAGACCCGCCGCTTGCGTCGCAGCGTCCACTGTACCCAACAGACATCCTCCTCCGAACCGCGCTCTCCGGGAATGAGCGTCTACATGAACTTCGCGAAGGGGAGACAGGTCGATGACTAGTCCGTCATCGCACGTGCCGAAGCCTGCCAGGCTATGGCCCCCGCAACGAATCGCCGTGACCACCTCCGAAGCTGCCGCAATCCGCACACACATTTGGACATCATTCACGTCAAAGCAGCGGGCAACCAAGGCTGGCCTGCGATTGAAAATCCCATTCCAGACAGGCGCAAACTTGCCGTACCCGGCTTCGCCCGGCCGAAGCAGAGTTCCTTTGAAATGTCGGCTGAGTTGCCGGAAAACATCCTGGACGCCATCGTTCATGAGTTACCGAGCCGGCAAGTTAGCATGGATCTTCTTTTATGAATCTGTGCTAAATATCTTAAGAAATGCGGATCAGATCTGCAGGCTATCGAGTTGTCGAGCGCACGGGCAGAACAGAGGCCACTCCCATGACCTTGTCTTTCGATTGCATAATGTGGTCGCGCATAAGTTGGCGCGCGCGCCCAGGATCCCGTTCGCGGATCGCATTGAGGATCGCAAGATGCTCGCGGCTGGGCACTTCGCCAAAATAGTGAATGTCGATGGCGGCCAACATAATTCGTTCCATTTGACTTCGGGCTTCGCTGACGGCCGTCACTAGCATTTGATTGCGCGCTAACAGCGCAATGCCAACGTGAAAGGCGGTATCGGCCTCAATAAAGCGCGCCCAACTGCCGCGGTTATCCGGGCTGCAGGATGCCTTGGCGAGATCGGTCAACTCCTTCAGGGCCTCGCCGCTGGCGCCTTTTGCGGCGGCCAGTTCAGCCGCGGCGCATTCCACCGCGCTGCGGAATTCGTAAATGTCATTCAGAACTTGCAGTGTGATTTGAGCTACGAAATATCCGCGGTTCGGAACAATGCGCAGCAGCCTGTCATTTTGAAGCCGGACCGCGGCCTCACGCACGGGTGTGCGGCTTGCTTTGTAGCGGCGCGCAAGATCTTTCTCGCTCAGGGCCTCGCCCGGCTGGAAAATGCCATGAATGATGTCGCGCTTGAACGCCGAATATACCCTCTCGCTCAGGGTTGCGGGCACCGTGCTGATCAGATGCGGCTGCGATAAAGAAGAAAGGGTATGCGACGGGATACGATGTCGTTTGCCCCGCGTGGCGGCCTTTGGCAAGAATTCCTCCACCCACAAAACAACTAATTGTTCCTGAGTGTCGCTGCGATGTCAACGAATACAATATGTCTCAAAGAACAGCGGCCGCTCCATTCCCCCGTTCCTTTTGCAGCAAATCGTATACAACTGGTATGTGTGTGATATTCTGACTGCCTCTGGCCGCTCATGAATGCCTGCACGGAGTGAGCGGTGGAGGATGAATGAACAAATCTATTCTCTTGCCAGAAACTGGCGATAGCGCCAGGCAATTCCCCGTCGAGACCGCTCGCGGCGCGTTTCCCTCTCTGAACCGCGGTGAGAATTTCATATTTTTCGATAACGCAGCCGGAGCGCAGGTGCCGCAGGCCGTCTTCGATGCAGTCAACAAGCACCTGCTCGAGAATAATGTCCAGCGCGGTGGGCGATACGCCAAGAGCCAGGAAGTCGATGCCGTGATCGCGCGCGCTCGCGAGAGTGTTGCTGTGCTCGTTAATGCGCGCCATCCCAGTGAGATTGCGTTTGGAATGAACGCAACGTCGTTCATCAGACTGATGAGTCTGGCGATTGGTCAAACGCTCACTGAACGCAACGAGATCATTGTTACCGACATGGACCACGAGGCGAACATCGCTACCTGGCTGGCCCTCCCCAATGCCAAGTTCTGCTGGTGGAAGATGCGGGAAGACGGAAATTTGCACGTAGAAGATTTGCCGCGACTTCTGTCTTCACGAACCCGGCTGGTGGCGTGCACCGTTACATCCAACGCGCTTGGTTCGATCGTGGATGTAGCGGAAGCGGCCAAGATTGCCCATCACGCGGGCGCGGAAATCTTTCTCGATTGTGTCCACTACGGCCCGCACGGAACCATCGATGTGCAGGCCTTCGACTGCGATTATCTCGTCTGTTCGGGTTACAAGATATTCTCGCCGCACATGGGATTTCTGTGGGGCCGGCGGGAGCTGTTGAAAAGCCTGCCTACCTTCCGTGAAGATTTCATCCCTGACGAACCACCCGGAAAGATTGAAGCCGGTACGTTCATTTATGAAAACGTTGCCGGCCTGGATGCAGCCGTAAAGTATTTAGAAAGGCTCGGGGCTAGTCTCGGCGGAAACTCGAATCGTGACTCCAAAAATTCCAGGCGGAGCAACCTCGTGTTGGCCATGAACGCGGTGCGGGCCTACGAAGCATCGCTCTCGTCGGAATTGTTGCGCGTCTTGAAAGAGGCCGACGCGACAATCTATGGCATCCGCGATGAAGAGCGATTGCGCGAACGCGTCCCCACTTTCTGTTTCAACCTGCAGAAAAGGCACCCGGCGCGCGTCACGGAGACACTGGCGGATGCCGGCATCGGAGTTCGCGATGGGCACATGTATGCACCACGACTCATGCGGAGGCTGGGTCTAGACCCGGACACCGGGGCGGTCCGGGTGTCTCTCGTGCATTACAACACGGTAGAAGAGATCCATCGCTTCCGCGACGTAATCCTGCCCATGAGACGCTATGCCTGAGGCGCCGCAGCCAGCACATCTTCTCGAGAACTCACCTGCAAGTGCGCCGCCCAGTAGACCCTCGCCGGCTCCCGACAACCTGCAACGCCGGCTCACCCAACGCCAACTCACCATGCTCGCCCTCGGGGGAGCGATCGGCGTTGGTCTATTCCTGGGCAGCAGCATAACGATCCGGCTGGCTGGACCGGGCGTGATTTTGTCGTACCTTCTTGGGGCGGTCATCGCGATGATCGTTGCTTATTCGCTGGCAGAGATGGCAGTGATTCATCCGGTCGCGGGTGCTTTTGGCGTATACGCTGAGACCTATCTCAGTGCATGGTCGGGGTTCGCGGTGCGTGCGACCTATGGCCTTGTGCAGATTATCGCAATCGGGGCGGAGGTGACCGCAGTGGCAATTTACTGCGGATTCTGGTTTCCACATGTGCCGCAGTGGGTTTGGGTTTCCGGCGCCTCGATCACGCTGGTTGCGATCAATGCTCTGCAGGTCGGACGGTTTGGGGAATTTGAATATTGGTTCGCTTTGATCAAAGTCTCTGCCATCGTCGCTTTTATCGCCATTGGCGCGATGCTGATCTTGGGAGTCGGCCCAAGGCCGGCGCTCGGACTCTCGAATCTAGTTGCGAATGGCGGATTCCTGCCGTTTGGACTGAAGGGCGTCTGGTTGGCGCTTACGCTCGTAATGACCAGTTATATGGGCGTGGAAGTTATCGCCGTGACAGCCGGCGAGGCGCGCGATCCCGAACGCTCGATTCCACGCGCAATGCGCACCATTGTCTACAGGTTAATTTTTTTCTACGTTCTCGCGATTTCCGCGATGCTGGCCATGACTCCCTGGAACCGGGTGGGAAGCCAAACCGGAATTAACGGTAGTCCATTCGTCAGTGCCTTTGCTGGGGTTGGAATCCCATACGCCGCGAGCATCATGAATCTGGTGGTAATCACCGCGGCGCTTTCCAGTTGCAACGCCGATCTTTACCTGACCACCCGGATGTTGTTCTCGCTTTCGCGAAGCGGTTACGCGCCTGCGTGGCTCTCCCGACTGAGCAGCAAGGGAGTCCCTCATCGCGCGCTGGGTCTTTCGACGGCCGGCATGATCGCGGCGATATTGCTTGCTATTTATGCGCCGTCACGCGCCTTTCTGATGCTCTACGGGGTAGCGGTTGCCGGGATGTTTTTTGTATGGGTTGTCATTCTGCTCAGCCACATTCAGTTTCGAAAGTCGCTTAGTCACGACGTCCGCTCCCGCTTGCCCATCAAATTAGCCTGGTCACCATATTCCAATTGGATCGGCATCGCCGCGCTTACGGGCATCACGGCGAGTACATTTTTTGTCGATGGCTTGCAGTATGCCCTCCCTGCGTTCTTGCCTTTTCTTCTGGCGATGTCGCTCGTGTACTGGAGAGTACGGCGGCGTCCCCAGTTCAAGAAAGCCTGATTTCGCCAATATCCCAAATATGAGGCAACGTTTTCTGACCATGCCTCCGCGATTTATGGCCAACTGGAATAGCGCGAGCTTCGGACCGAACTCGAAGTTGCTGTCATCTAGTTCCCGATATCAGCCCAGGCGCATGGCCGCGAGAATCCGCCGGAACTGCTCATTACCCACCAGGCCGCCGTGGCCCGCCGCAGCTTGCTTG
The DNA here is from genome assembly GCA_963822025.1 of uncultured Acidobacteriaceae bacterium. Taxonomy (GTDB): domain Bacteria; phylum Acidobacteriota; class Terriglobia; order Terriglobales; family Acidobacteriaceae; genus Acidiflorens. Next base: position 2,211,865 of record CAWGFW010000008.1, read on the forward strand.
ACTGCCGCCTGCTTGACCGCGGCCAGGATCGGGCCGCGCTGCTCGGCCGTGATCGTAATGCCCAGTTCCTTGCATTTCAGGTCGATGCTGTCGAGGCCGCTTTTCTTGCCGAGAACGATCCCGCGCTCTGCGTGCACAAGTTCCGCCGCGTAGGGCTCGATTGCCTCGGGAAGATGAAACTGAGTGGCTACGGCGCCGCTCTCGCGCATGAATAAATTTTGGCCGACCAGCGGCTTCCAGGCCTCGAGCGTGTAACCGGCGGAGCGCTGCACCAATTCAGAAACCTCGCGCACTTTTTCGAGATTCAGCACGACTGGAACGTCGTAGAGACAGCGCAATGCGAGCGCGATCTCGGCGATATCTGCATTCCCGGCACGCTCGCCCATGCCGTTGATGGTGCCTTGAATCCAGGTTGCACCCCCGCGGACAGCCGCTACTGCGCAGGCCGTCGCCATACCGAAATCGTTGTGTCCGTGGAAATGCACGGGCACATCTTTTCCGGCCCACTGGCATACTTGTCGCGTCAAATATTCCGCGGCCTCGGGTCCGCAGGCGCCGATCGTGTCCACGACGACTAATTCCTCTGCTCCAGCATCAAGCGCGGACATGTAAACGGTTTTCAGGAATTCCAAGTCGGTCCGCGTTCCATCGACGGCGAAAAATGCAACGGTGATGCCGGCGTGGTGCGCCGCCGAAACAGCATCACGAATTTTCCGCAGCACCTCTTCCCGGGAAATGCCGTAGGCTTTCAGTTTGATCTCGCTGGTTGGCGCTTCAATTACGGTATAACGAAGGTTCAGGCGCACCAGTTCGTCGATGTCACCTTTGACGGCGCGCGAAAATCCCCAGAGCTCGGCTTTTATGCCCGCCTTCTGCATGAGTTGGATGGCTTCGGCGTCTTCCACCGAAACGCGAGGGAACCCGGCTTCAATGCGACTCACTCCCAGCTCATCCAGTTTGTATGCGATCTCCAGCTTCTGCCGCGGCGAGAGCACGACCCCGACGGTCTGTTCACCGTCGCGCAGCGTAGTATCGTAAAAACGGATCGGTGTTTTCGAAAACGAGGCGCGCACTTCCGGACGCTCATTGAGCTTGCTGACCCAGATTTTCGAACTTGTGCTCATGCCCCCTCCGTGGCGAATCTACTTCAGCGTCTCTTGCGTCGCGAGCGTCGCTGGTTTCTGGCCGTATGCTTTTTCCCACGAGATCACCGGATTCCGCAGCACGCCGATCTTTTCGATCTCGCATTCCATAACGTCGCCCGGCTTCAGATACCAAGCCTTCGGATCTCCCGAAAACGCCGCCACACCCGACACCGTTCCCGTCGAGACAACATCGCCCGCGCTATATCCCATCGGTGAGTAGTGCGAGAGAATTTCCGGAATCTTGACCGACATTTTGCTGGAATGCGAGCGCTGCCGCGACTCGCCGTTCACGCGCAGTTCCATCGCCAGGTTGTGGGCGTCGGGAATTTCATCGGCAGTCACGATCCAGGGGCCCAGCGGACAGAAGGTGTCGATTCCCTTACAAAAGCTGAACACGCCCGACTTCATTTCGCGCCGTTGAATGTCGCGTGCGGTGATGTCGTTGAAAATGACGTAGCCGCCGATGTAGCTCGGGGCTTCATCCGGATTGAAGTGCTTGCCCGCCTTCTTGAGGACGACCGCCAGTTCGAGTTCGTAGTCGAGTTCCTGCGTGAGATGCTCAGGATAAATTACCGGCTCGTCTGGCCCGATGATGGCGTCAGTGTTCTGAAGAAAAACAATCCAGGGCATGACGGGATGTGAGAAGCCAGCTTTCGTCGCCTCTTCGTGATGTTCGCGAAAATTGCCGGCGGTGTGAAAAAACTTTTTCGGGATGATGGGCGCTTTGAGTTGAACGTCGCTGCGAGCATAAACCACAGTTTCGCCACGAGGACCGGTTACGTCCGTACCGAGGCTCGCAACGTAGTCGAGAGCTTTTCGCGCGGCATCCAGGCTGGTGTCCCCGCCGCGGAACAATGCCCGCATCTCGGGTGGAACGAGGGCGTCGGCCATGCGGTAGAAAATGGCTTCTTTCCCAACGTCGCGCAGGTGAAGCGCGCAGGCTGTGTGCAGGTCGACAACCCGATCTTCGCCGAGAAGCGCGCCGACTCTGGATTGCCGCGCCGCGTTTTCGAAGGTCACAAGTTTCATTGCAGGTTACTCACTGGTGAGGGCAGCTCAAATTTTAACGAAAGAATTGGAAGTTGGTTACGATGACAACCATCCGCAACTTTTAATTGTACTTTTTAAAATGGGGCAATACCGCATCGCCAAATAATTTCGCCTGACCGGTGCGATCGTCCCCCCAGATTTCCAGCATGATGTGGGTGCAGCCAGCGTCCCGGTATTCCTCGATTCTCTGAATACATTCCTCGGGCGTGCCGGCGATGGGACAGACCTTGCGCAGAAGTTCGTCGCTGACAGCCTCGGCAGCGGCTTTGCGGCCGGCTTTTTCCATCGCGTCCGCCACGGGTTGCAATTCTTCGAAGGTAATGCCGGCGGATTCGAGCAACACATCGGCGGAGCCTTTGATGTTCTGGACCTTGTTGGCCAGATACATGGCAGCCTGTTCGCGCGCGCCTTCTTTCCCTTTTTGTGAATCTTGCCCGATGCTGCCCACAATTACGCAACCGAGAATCAAGTTGGAGGCATCTTTGCCCGCTTTGGCCGCGCCCTCTTCCATATTTTTCTTCGAGTAGCGCACGAATGCCGGCGTGGTGATTGATGCCGTGAGTAAGCCATCGCCGAGCGAGCCGCCCAGTTTCTGCATCGCGGGGCCGGTTCCCGCAACGTACACAGGTGGAATTTTGCGTGAGGTATGCGCGTCAGACTTGAGAGATGGAACGCTGGCGGCGAAAACCTTCCCCTGATATTCGAACTTGTCGCCTTTTAAAACGCCGCGGATCACCTCGATGCTTTCTCGCATTACGGTTGCAGGCCCAACTTTTTCGCCTTCGCCCTCGCCAATTTCTTTCATGAAGATCTTTGACGCGCCGAGGCCGAGAAGGAAGCGGTCGCCGGCGAGGTCCTGCATGACCCGCGCTTCCATCGCGATTTGGACAGGGTGACGGGTATAAGGAGAAATAATTCCCCAACCAAGCTGGATGCGCCGGGTGTGGCTCGCAATCACAGCAAGAATGGCAGTCGAGGAGCGTGCCTCGAAAGAATGCTTGCGCCACCAAGGATAGGCTTCGGCGATCCAGAAGGTATCGAAGCCTGCATTTTCGCAGGCCTTGGCCATGGCCACAGTTTCGTGGACCGGTTCCATGCTGAGCTGAAGAACGCCGATGTTGAATGGAATAGTCATAGATTAGGTCTCAGGTTTCGGGTGTTAGGTCTGAGGAAAAGCAAAGACTGTTGCGTGACGACGACGGATTTTCCTGGCACCTAACACCTGACACCGTGACTTTCTTTAGTCCGGATCGCTCCATGAATGCTCCAGGCCTTTGATCAATTCCCAGACTGCTTTGTTTAATGGAGTGGGCACGCCTGTTTTTTCACCCCACTTCACGATGGCGCCGTTCATGAAATCAACTTCGGTCTGCCGCTTGGCGAGCACATCCTGCAACATGGAGGCGCGATGTTTGCCGGGAGCGTTCGCTCCTTTTTGCACCAGGGAGCGCGGGTTGCCGTGCAGTTCGATGCCGAGAGCCTGCGCAACGGCTTCGCCCTCGGCGATCAGATCGTTGAACAATTGACCGGTTGGCGCGAAGCGAGTGGCGGCGCCATGATGCAGCAGCGTCAGAGCACCGACAGGATTGGTGGCGGCATTGAAGATCAGTTTGGTCCACTGCGCGCCACGCGCGTCTTTCAAGGCAATCACCTTCATGCCAGAACGCGAGATCAGGGCCGCCAGTTCCTCGACTTTGGACATCGGTGTATTCGTCGGCTCAAACGGGCCGATCCAGGTATCGCCTTTAATGTCGAAGCCGACGTGGCCGGGAGCGATGGGATGTCCGGCAGGAAATGTCGTACCGCGAATCACGTGCGTCACATGTTCCGCGATGATCTCTTCATTGCCCACGCCATTTTGCACGGAGCAAACAGCGCTATTTTCATCGAAGGCATGTGCTGCCTGCGCGATCGCCCCGCGGGTGTGGATGGCTTTGGTGGCGACAATGCCATAGTCGCAGCGTGGAAGCTCATGGGGATCGCTGGTGGCATTCAGTCTCGCCGTAAAATCGGCGGCTCCGGAAATACGGAGACCACTCCTACGGATGACTTCGATATGATCTTTCCAGACGTCGTAGGCCCAGACCTCGGCCTCACCCCTTTGAGCGAGGTGGGCGGCAAAGATGCTGCCGACAGCGCCGCAACCGATGATGCAGACTTTAAGCAAACTCTAACCCCTCAGGCCTAACCTCTCGCCTCTAACTTCTCGCTTCTAACCCCGCTTCACGCTTTCGCGAGTCTCGCTGCCGTCAAAGAATTTCCACGGTATATTGGCAAGGCATTCGCCTTCAGTCTTGCCGACGCGATAAGTATCCTGGGTATAGAGGCAGACCTTGCCATCCTGATCGACGACCTGCGGATGCAGCGAAAAAATCATGTTCTCTTCGAGCGGAACATCACTCGTCGCTCCGATTGCAGGATATTCGAGCATGGTCATGCCAATGCTATGGCCGGAGAGATGGCCAAGCGCAAAGCCATGTTTCGCGAAAATCTCAGCCACGGTGCGATGCACGGTGGAGGCGAGTTCGCCGTGACGCATTAGTTTGCGCGCTGATTCCATCGCGTGCGGATAAGCATCCGCCATTTTCTGCGTGGTCGCGCTCGGCTTACCTTGAATCAGAGCGCGGGAGAACTCAACCCAGTAGCCGCCGACTCCCGTGACTTCGAGCGAATAAAGAAGAAGATCGTCGCCCGCAACTTTGCGATTGCCCGGAACTTTGAAATAAGCATTCGCTTCGCCGTGTTCGCCTGAGAGCAGAATGTTCATCATGCGCGGGCCGGCGCCGCGAGCGAAGAAACGCTCGACCGCCGGAGCCATGATTTCAGCTTCCGTCTTGCCTGGCTTGTAGCCGGCAACCAGCGCCCAGAAACCATCGACGATGATATCCATGGCGTCGCGGACTTCGACCAGTTCCTCTTCGCTCTTCACCGCGCGCGCTTGGTCAAACTCCTGGTCAAAGGGCACAAGTTCGAACGAACCTTGCACAAGCTCGCGATAATCGCGCACAGCCATAACGAAATTCATCCCAAAAGTGCCGATGCGCTTCCATTTGCGCTCGACCGCACGATCACGCAGCCAATGGCCGGGAACGTCGGGCCACACTTGATCTTGGACCCAGGGCTTTTTCTTGTCGCCGATCCAGCGAGCTTCGCGCGGAAAGACGAGCGTGGGTTCGCCTTCGAGAGGGATGACAACATAGACGTAACGATGAACGATCTCGAATCCGGAGGTGTAGAAAACTGCGCCCTCAAATCCGGCGTACTGGTTGCCGCAGACGATGAGCGCGTCCAATCCGGCGGCCTGCATCCGGGAGCGGATGTTTTTATATCTACGATCGATTTCTTTTTGACTCGGCAAAATGACCTCTAACGCCCTGCCCCAAGGGAAATATAGTTTCCAAAACTTTTGGAGTTGCTGTCGCGACCCTGATACAAATGCTTTTACGCGCTTACGCCGCACAACTCGGCGGCGGTGAGCGCATAGATCTTCGTGATATCAATCAGTGTTTGAATGCGAACTTTCTCTCCCTCTTTGTCGCGCGGACCGCTCGACGGGCCATAATTTACGGTTTCAACTCCGTAGCGGCTGAGCACGCTGGCATCGGAGCACCAGGTGACGACTTCCCGCTCCGGAGTTTTCCCGGTTATACGATTGTGATTACGATCGATGGCCCGAATCATCTCGTGCTCTTCGCTGATGCGCGCTCCCGGAACCGAGACGTAGGTTTCGAATTCCAGACCCCAATCGGGGTGGGCCTTTTCGAGTAAGTGAAAGAGGCTCTGAATATCACGACGCGCTTCTGCCATGGGGATGGTCGGCGGGACGCGCACGTCCAGAAATAAATCGGCTTTTTCGGGTGTGCGACTGGCTCGCCAGGCATGACCGCCGCGGATGCCGCCAAGATTCACGATGGCTTTCTTGCCGCCATAGCCTGCTTTTTTTTTCCATCGTTCAATCCAATTCATAATGGGGGGCATAAGTTCCATCATGCGGCGGATAGAATTCATTTCTTCGCGGCCTTCACAGAAGGCGGTGTGAACATAAATTCCCGTGCAGGAAATACGCACCCACAGCGAGCCAAAATGTTCGAGAACAACGCGCATGTCGGTCGGCTCGCCCAGAATGCACATGTCGGGCAGCACTCCATGATTGACAAGGTAATGCGTGCCGTATCCGTAGCCGCGGTACTCTCTCCCTTTGAACTCGCCCCACTGCGCTTTTTCGATTTCGCCCGCGACAGCGGCGATGATGACATCGCCTTTGAGCCGCACCCCAGCGCGTTGCAGCGCCTTCACGGCGTGGGTGTAACAGACGAGCGCGCCCTTCATGTTGTAAATACCGAGTCCGTAAATGAATCCGTCTTTAATGACCGCGTTCGGTTTGTAACCGATACCGGTGAGAAATTCTTCGCGGCCAGTGTTGGAGGTATCCATGTGGCCGTTGAACATGAGATTCCTGCCGCCGCCCGAGCCTTTCCAGCGTCCGACTACGTTGGCACGCGCCTCTTCAACCTCCTGCCAAGAGATGTCGAGATTGAGTTTCTGCAGAGCAGATTGCATGTACTGCGCCATCGTCAGTTCTTCACCGGTGGGGCTGGGGATGTTGATCACGTCGGTCGACATGGCGACAATTTCATCTTCGCGAACTTCAGCAATAATGCGTTCGATCAGTTTCGGATCGAGCAGCTTGCGATCGAAGGGGCGCTTTGATTTTGCGGTTACGCTGGACACTATCTAGTTCTCAGCTCTCAGTTCTCAGATTTTAATAACTGTTTTGCCAGACGAAAGTCATCTGGGTCGGTACATAGTTTTTCGTTGCCGGCTTCAGTGATCAAAAAATTGTCTTCCAGCCGCAGACCTCCGCCGCCGGGCCAGTAAATACCGGGCTCGATCGCCAGCACCATTCCTTTTTTTATCGTGCCGGTACCAGCTTGGTGCGCATAAGGCCACTCGTGAGCGCGAGCACCGACACCGTGGCAAATTGGATGGGAGGGTTGTCCGGGGTATCCTCCTTCGGCGATGCGCGATCGAATCAGTTTGTCGAGTTCGGGAAAACTCGCGCCATCGCGCGCGAAAGAAACGCCCTCGTTGAAAACTGCAAGTAGAAGATCAAGCAGCTTGTTATATTCGGGCTTCAAGTCGCCAGGACAGGCGTTCTTGGTGAGGTCGGTCCAATAGCCGTCGGCGCAGACCCAGATTTCAAGAAGTGTTGGTTCGTCTTTCTGGATCGGGCGGTCGCCGGTGGCGGTGAAGGTAGCAATTCCTTTGCCCGACCAGACCAGCGTGAAGGCTCGCGCCATTTCGATCTTGCTCTTGTAGCCTACGCCGACCCCGTGCACAAATCCCTCATACATGGCACCGACTTCGCTCTCTTTCATGCCGGGACGCAGGTGTTCTCGCGTGTAATCCATGGCGAGCGCTGCAAGCTCGTTGGCCAAACGCATGCGTTCGATTTCCTGATCGGTCTTAAGGGAGCGAGCTTCATTGAGGAGCGGCGTTGCATCGACGACTTGTCCGCAGAATTTCTTGAACGATTCGAAATAGGACTGCATGAAAGTGGTGGGTTCGCCCACCATGCGGTCGGCCGACTGCGTGCCCATGTTGAGTTCGATGGCGACCTTGTCGGTGAGGCCGCGTCGCTTAAGGACATCATAGGCGCGATCCCATGCGCGAAATTGTGGTGGGCGCGGATCGCGCTCATCGTAGCCTTTGAAGTAAAGAATATCTTTCGTCCATGAGTTCCGCTCGGCGTCGGCTTGTTGCGGCTCGAGGGCGATCAGCGTGGGCTCGCCATCGCGCGGAAAAACAACGGCGTCATACCCCTTCATGCACCAATAATTGGTGAGATAGAGAACATTGTCGGGTGCGCGGCAGACCAGCGCCGAAAGGTCGTGGGCCTTCATCAGTGCGCGGACTCGATCAAGTTTATTTTTGTCTGCTGGCCAAGCCATAGGGCCACACAAATGCCATCTCAATGCACAGTTACAGGTTTATTTTCATCCTGAAAGTTCCAGGCCGCTTCTTTACCCTTGATAAGTCGATATACAGCGGTATGCAGCGGCGCGGGTATACCGACGCGCTCCGCTTCGCGCGCAATAGCGCCGGAGAGAAAATCGATTTCGGTCGTAGACCTGTGACGGACGTCGTAAAGCATGGAGGGCGGATGGTTGGTCTGGGCGCCGATTCGATTCATTTCCCACGGATCATCGTGCAGCCGGATGCCGACCGCCTCAGCTACTCTCTTGCCCTCATCAATCAGCGCGTGCAACAGATGGCCGAGGTCGGAGAACTTATCTTCCTCGGAAAAATGCGGCGAGTGGGGCAAGCCGGTTAGTGCTGAAACGCTATTCACCGATGCATTAAAAATCACCTTGGACCACTGTGCGGGACGGGCGTCCTCAAGCGCCTCGGCTTTGAGACCGCTGGCAACGATGAGTTCCGCAAATTCGTTGACGATAGAGAATGGCGTACCGGTGGGCTCGAACGGACCCATCCAGGTGGGAGTGTCAAGTTCATATTGAACATGAGTATCGCTGTGACGGGTGCCGCTCATGAAAGTAGTGGCTCGGATCACGTAGCCGCGCGTGAGGGTCGCGATAATCTCTTCGTTGCCCAATCCATTTTGAGCCGAGAGGACCGCGCCTTTATCGAAGTGTCTGCCCACGGGCCTGAGCGACTCCGCGACCTGAGTTGCCTTCGTCGCGACAATGCCAAAATCAAAATCCGGTAGTTCAATCGGTTTCGTCGTGGCTTTGATCGTGACAGAAAAATCGTGCGTGCCCGTAACTCGCAAGCCTTCGCGATTGAGCGCGCGAGCGTGATCTTCGCGGCGCACGAAAGCCCAAACCTCGGCGGCACGCGCCAAGTGGGCGGCATACAGGCCGCCGATTGCGCCACAACCGATGATGCAAACTTTCTTCATAATTCTTTGCTTCATTCTTCTCTAGAACCACATCCCAGCGGCCTTCAGCGCTTCTCTATCTTTACCAAATCGGAAAGTTGACCTCCCTCGCGCTGCTGGAGTGAGCGGAAAATGCTGTCCCCATTGTTGAACGAGTCGTCAATGAAAATTCCCTCCGCAAAAAGAGCATCCTGCAAAGCCGCGGAAATGGTATGGATCGGAGCTGCGCCGCCTTCGCCCATTCCCTTTGCGCCGCTGTAGGTATGGGGCGAAGGAGTCGAAATATATCCGTATTTGATCTTGGGAATATTCATGGCAGTGATCGGCGTGTAGTCGCTAAACGTGCTGGTCAACATGTTGCCGACTGCGTCGTAAGCGCACGTTTCCATCAGCGCGGCGCCAATACCATGAGCAGTTGCGCCATAGACCTGCCCCTCGACAATCGGAGGATTGATGGCGACACCACAATCGTCCACCGCCACGTAGTCGAGAATCCTGGGAATGAAGGTATCGCGGTCAACCTCGACGACGGCGAGGTGCAACTGCGATGAGTAGGTCAGTGTGAGGTTGCCATACTTCTTTTCCTTGTCAGGAACTTTGAAAGGAGCGCGCCAGACGTAGCGGCAGTTGAGGGTGACATCCTGCAATTCCTCGGAGAGCACCGCGCTATTTACGTTGACAATGTTCGCCAGGCTCCAGTAGTTGATCGATTTGCCGGTAGTTCTGGCTTTGATCTCTGGTCCTTGTTCGCCAACTCCAAATTCCAGGTCATCTTGCGTCGTCTGCAGCATGAATGCGGCCAGGCGTTTCATCTCGGTTTTGAGCTTTTGCGCCGCGCCGTGCACCGCCGATAAGCCGGAGACGGCGAATTGACTCGCGTAGGTCCCAGAGAAACCCGTATGCACATTGCGCTCGGTATCGAAGCCAGTGCGAACGGTAATTAAATCCGGTGAAATGTTAAGTACGTCAGCGACAACTTGCGCGGAAACTGTTTCATGTCCCTGGCCTTGCGGACACGAGCCGACCGCGACCACAACCTCGCCATAAACATCGAGCTTGCAGTTCGCACCTTGCGAATTGCCGGAGAACGGTGCATAGCGGATTTACGATCTGCGATTGGCCGAAATTGTTGGTTCCGGAATCGAGCGTGGTGCCGATGCCGATGCCGATCCAGCGCCCTTGCTGGCGCGCTTCGGCTTGTTTTTTCTTCCAGTCGTCCCATCCAATCAGTTTCTTGGCAACTTCAAGCATTTTAGGATAGTTGCCTGAGTCGTAAACGCAGCCATTCGGAGTGGTGTAAGGAAATTCTTCCGGACGAATGTAATTGCGCAGGCGCATTTCGTCCGCGGGAATTCCGATTTCGTGAGCGCAGGTGTCCACGATGCGCTCCAGGAACCATAGGTGCTGCATGCGCGAGTAACCGCGATTCGGACCAACCGGGCACTTATTAGTGACAGTCTGGGTAAACTCGATGCGGGCGTTTTTGAAACGATACGTGCCGCAAAACACTTGCGAGTAAATTACGCAGCCGAGAGGTTCATAGCGCGGATAAGCGCCGCAGTCGTCAATATGCCGCGAGGCGATCGCGGTGATGACTCCGTTCTTGTCGAGAGCGACGCGCGTATCGCGGAAGGTGCGCTCATTGCCGTGCGCACTCGAAACCATGTGCTCGGAGCGGGTTTCCACCCATTTCACCGGGCGCCCTCCGGCTTTTTTCGAAGCCAGGGCACACACCGACATCTGCGGATAACTGGTGATCTTGATACCAAAGCTGCCTCCGATATCGGCAGTCTGCACGCGGATGCGATCAAAATGAACGGCTAGGTGCGCCGCGAGAAACTGGATGGCAAACGAAGGGAACGAATTATTGCACCAGTAATGGATGCGATCTTCTTTCGGTTCCCATTGTCCGATCACGACGTTATTCTCAAGCGGCGTCGAAGAGAAACGATGGAAGTGCATGTGGTCGATATTCACAACATAGGCCGCATCGCGAAACGCTTTTTCCACGTCGCCGAATTCCCACGTGCCCGACCAGACGCGGTTTGTCCCCGCTTCTTCGTGAAGGATGCTCTTATCCAACAATGCTTCCTCCGCATCGACCACGGGCTCGAGCGGTTCGTATTCAACCCGGACAAGCTCGGCAGCATCGTCGGCGAGGCTGGCGGATTCGGCAACTACAGCGGCAACTGGCTCCCCCTGGTAGCGAACTTTTTCGACAGCCATGGGATAGTCGCGAACTTTCTGGATATGATCGGGCGCAATCTCAATAAAGGGATGAGTTTGAGCGGCTATTTCTTTACCTGTTATTGTGCAGATCACACCAGGCAATGCTTCCGCAGCCGAGGTATCGACACTGACGATGCGGGCATGCGCATAGGGCGAGCGCACGAAGCGGAGATACCCCATCTCGCGCAACTTGATATCATCCGCAAATTTGCCGCGTCCGCGCAGCAGCCGGTCTTCCTCTTTTCGAGGCAGGGAGGCGCCTACCCAGCGTCCGTCGTTCTTTTTCTCTTCCTCTTTCACTTGCGCCACCTTATTGATGCTCCCCTATCTTTAATTTGCGAATGCGGGCAGGCATGCGCCCTCTCGCAATCAGGTCAACGCTGCCTGCAGTCCATCGATCAATTTCTGAATCTGTTTCTTGGCGATTGGCTCAAGCATGCCGCCAGCAACGGACGCGAGGCGTCCGAAAATCTGCGCTTCGCCCTGCCAGTTAACTTTGGTGGCGAGCACCGCTCCGGTGGCGTCGACGACCGGCGCCAGGTCAAAGCCCGCGACCAGCGTCACACTTCCTCCTCCGACCGCGCCCTGTCCTTTATATTGCGCGTGGCGCGGGCGCTCTGCCTCGGCCAGTTCCATCTTCACGTCTGCGCTGCCCTTGATATACGAGATACCTACATTTACTTTGAGCGTGAAATGCGTCGCGTCTTGTACAGTCAAGGCTTGGAAATCGGGAAGCAGCGACGCAAATCGGTTTGGGTCGGTAAGAAAGTCGTAAACCTCTTCGGGCTGTTTCTTGACCTCGAATACACCAGAAAACTTGATGGCCATGTCAAATCCCTTTCATATTCTGGCCCGCAAGTTGGATGGCCTTAAAGATATTCATATAGCCGGTGCAGCGGCAGGTATTTCCGGCAATGGCCTTGCGAATTTCCTTTTCGCTCGGCTCAGGATTATCCGCGAGCAACTGATGAGCAGACAGCATCAGACCGGGCGTGCAGTAGCCGCACTGCAAACCGTATGAATCGCCAAAAGCCTTTTGAACGGGGTCGAGTTTGCCATCCTTCTCAAGTCCTTCGACTGTCGTTATCTCCGCTCCATCGGCCTGCACCGCAAACATCGTGCACGACTTTATCGCCAGCCCATTCATCAGCACGGTGCAAGCGCCGCAGTAAGTAGTATCGCAGCCAACGTGCGTGCCGGTGAGATCGCAGGTCTCGCGCAAGAATTCCACCAGCAAGATACGCGGTTCAACCTGCCGCGCGTAGGCCTTGCCATTTACGCGAATGTTGACTGCAATCTTTTCCACGGCTGCCGTTTCAGGCATAGAAGTTTCATGCATAAAGGTGAGCACCTTCCACTTGTTCTCCGCGAGCGCGGCGCGCGGCGATCTGAGTGGCGCGCTTCACGAGCGCAACCACCAGTTGGCGCTTGTATTCGGCGGATCCTCGCATGTCAGGCTGAGGATCGGCGGCAGCGCGAGCCGCTTCGGCGGCGGCAGAAATAGTCTTGTCGTTCAGGATCTGACCGCGAAGCGCCGTCTCCGCATTTGTCGCGCGGATTGGGGTCAGGCCGACGCAGCCGAGAGCAATGGCGGCATCCCGACAGACGTCGCCCGCCACGGTGAGTTGAACGGCCACACTCGCGCTCGGATAGACGGGGGCGCTTCTCTTGAATGCGATATAAGCTCCGCCGCTACCCTTTGGTGGAATCTTCACCTCAACTTCGGTTACAAGTTCGTCGTGCGCCAGCGCTGTGGTGTAGGCGTCTTTGATGAAGTCGCTCAACTGGATGATGCGGGTGCCGCTCCGTCCCAGACAGTGAACGGCGGTGTCGAGCGTGCTCAAGGCGCTCGCCCAATCACCGCTGGGATCGGCTTCCGCGAGCGATCCGCCGATGGTGCCGCGGTTGCGGACTTGGACGTCGGCAATTCCAGCAGCGCAATCGTGCAAGACCGGGATCTTTCTCGCAAGCGCGGAGTGCTCGATCTCGGCGTGGCGAGTCATCGCTCCGAAACGAAGCTCTCCCGCCTCCTCTTTAATAAAGGAGGTCCCAGGAACAAAGTTCAAGTCCACCAGATGTTCGGGGTTGGCGAAGCGAAGCTTGAGCAACGGAATCAGGCTCTGTCCTCCGGCAAGGAATTTTGCGTTCCCGCCCAGTTGGCCGAGCATGGTGACCGCTTCCTGCAATGACCGGGCTCGATGATAATGAAATGATCGCGGATACATTGTGTTTCGTTGTCCCTAGCTACAATACTTAATTTAAACGACCTTCCTGAGCAGCAGCGCGCGGCCGAGCAAATCCCCAAGCTGTAGCCGCAAGCGCAGCGATGACCAGCCCGGAACCGGCCGCAGCCAACCCCTTCAACACTACTGCATTATGATGATACGTCTGAAGAATGACTGCCACCGGGAATAACGCGCCGCCCGCCAGCAGAGAAAGCGCAACCAGACGCCGAATTCCTTCGCTGAAATTCACGCGTTCGAAAATCACTCCGAGCAGGATCATGAGCATAGCGAGGCCAACACCGTGGGAGTGAGCGTCGACTTGGCGAACATAATCGTACTTGGTCTCACGATACTCATCGAGCGCGGCTTGAGACTGCGACACGTTCCGGCTGGCCGCTGTGGTAAAAGACTGGGCGAGAGATCCGCCCATCTGATCGAGTGTCTGGTGCTCAGTAAAAAGCGCGTATTGCAGGCCATAGAGCATGCCGATGACGGCCAACGCCAGACCGCCGAAAAGCAGAACCTTCCTGGATCCTGTCATCGCGCACCTAGTGACACATCCGCTTGATGGTGGTTCGCACTGTCGTTCGATCCAACGTCGGATCCACAATTATCCCCCGCAAAATCCAGGGCGCCAGAATAACGCAAGATGCCGACCAGCATTCCCACCAGACTTATGAGAACCATCAAGCCGCCAATGTCGGCAATACCTCCTGCGATCAGGCCTAGTTTCAACTCCAGGAGAACAAAGACCGGTAAAATAACCGAACCGACAAGCAACACTTCCACCCAGCGTCGTCTCCATTTTTCCGCGAGAAACACAAACGGCTGCACGAATGAAAGCAGCATCGCCAGCAAACCAAATTCAATGATGTGCGAGTGGGCCGCAATGTTCACGGCTCGCTCGCCGGCTAAATTTCCGAAATTGTTGACCGCGGCGCTAACTGCGTCGATGCTTCCTGACGTGGCAGAGTTCAGCAACCGTTGCAGGATCTCGGTCTCCATTCGTTCATGCTCGTATAGGAGTGTGGCCGCATAATACGCACCATGCAGAAAACCCAGTAGGATGAGCAGCGTTCCGCCAGTCAGCAGCGCGCGACGCGGCATGCTGTCTTCGTCGGGAATTTCGAGCTCGCTCATTTGGCGGCTGCGGACGTATTTCCAAAAACCCCACCCTTGCATGATGAATACAAAAATCAGGACAGCTCCGGCGGAATCAGCCAGCACGCTTGCCCAGCCGATTTCGGAAAATGGGCTCCCGGTCAATCCGATGTAATGAATCAGCAAAATACCCAGCGGTAATAACGCTCCGCCCGTGAGGAAGAGAGCAGCCAGTGATTTTTTCGTTTGTCGTGAGAGCGCGATGTAGGGCTGAACGAGCGCCAGGAGCAGCGCCAGATAACCGGCGCCAATCATGTGAACGTGCGCGTCAACCTTGGTGCCGCGATCCTCCAGGACGTTGCCGAGATGGCGGAAAAGTTCATTCACTGCAGCGGGATTTCCGGCAGCGACGGCGCGGCCGGCGGCCATGAGTGCATCGCCCTGCTGGGCCGCGTTCTGGTGGAGGATGAAGACCGCAAAGATGTCGCCGAAGAGAAGTCCGGTAGCGATCAGAGCGATGCCACCGAAGATGTAGAGACGGCGGGCGCTCATCCTCGCAAAGGCGGGCGCTAAATCTTCTGGCGCGAAGCTGGCAGTCTCCTTTATCGTCTTCGAAATCGTCGGCATTTATGTCCTGAATCGGTTTACGCTGGACTCACATTACCAAGTCAGACGCGCGGCGAACTGTATCTGACGCGGGTTGAATATGGCGCTGGGCGTTCCGTATGAGGGATTGGGCGAATTTTCCCGATAGAATGCCGGCGCTCCCGAACAACCTGGCGCACCAGGGTCCGGTCCGCAGAAGTCTGCCGCTCCATAAGTTGTGTTGTAGTAACGAACGTTGACGGTGTTCAGCAAGTTAAAAGCTTCTGCCATCAACTGGAGATGCATCCTTTCATGAACTGGGAAGGTGCGCTCCAGGCGAACATCGACGGTCTGCAGGGTATCTCCTCTATATGTGTTGCGCGGTTCGCCGCCGACTCGGTCATTGTTCCCGAAGACATCGCCATTGGCATCAAAGCCGGCATATTTGGTGAAGTACTGCGGAGACTGCAGGGTGATGATTGTGCTGAAAGTGAAATCGCGCGCGACTACGTTCCAGGTCTTGGGGCTGGCGAAGATCGCATTACCGACAAAACGATTCCGGACATCATCAGCGGAACTGGCGCGTTCCTGCGCGAAACTACCGTTATTGCTGTCCTGCGGTATCAGGACAAAGCTGGGATTGGGGCCGTCATCGATGGAGTGCGACCAGGTGTAGCTGATGTCAAACGAAAAACTGTTTGTCATCCGCTTGTTCATGTTGATGAGCAGGCCGTCGTAAACGGAATCCCAACCCGAACGCGCTTCGAAGAAAACGCTGTATTGGGGATCACGGAAGCCAGGAACCCCGTTGATGTGGGGCACGTTCGGAATAATCATTTGCGACGGATAAGCTGAGCAGTTAGGGGGCGTAATCGGTCCACCCGGATTTAAAGGCGACGCGAAATCGAAATAGACGTTCTTACAGACGGTTTGCCCCCTGGTGGTGTAAACCTGTACCGTGCCGCTGGGATCCGGTTGATTCACATTGTAAAAGCTGCCGAGATGTACACCGCGCAGATGAACTCCGGTGATGCTTAAGACCGCGTCTTTGAGCGGCTGGAACTCAAGAGACGCGCTGGTCTGGATACCGTACGGATTTTGGCTACCCTGATCGAAACGTACGATGGTCGCGTCCTGCAAGAATCCGCAAGAATCCAAGAAACCAGACGGGCAGCCCGCAAATGGAGTCCCGTTGGGGTAAGTGGCTTGCGTGAGGAGAGCATTCAGACCGTAGTTCATAATGAAGGGAGAACTGGCAAAGCTGAAGAGGCCAGTCTTCGCATTCAAACTGTTTTCAAAGGGACGTCCAGGGTAGGCGGCTTGCCCGCCGCAAGAGGGCGCCTGGCACATGAGCAACGGCGATGGAATGATTCCGTGAAAGAGGCCGAAACCAGCCCGGAACATGAAACTGTGCGCCGTTCCAATGTTGTACGCGAGGCCGACTCGCGGATCGACATTCTTCCACTGCGTATTTAACACTCCTGAAGGCCACGTCTCAAATTCCCAGCGCACTCCGCCATTCAATGTGAGGTTCTGAGTAGCACGCCACTTATCCTGAACATAGAAGCCGGTATAGCTGTGGTCGAGAGTATCTGAGGCTTGGTCACGAATAGCCTGGGAAATTGCGCCGCCTTGATAAACGGCAGTCCCTCCCGCCAGAGATGTCTCAGTAAAAAGCGGGTTCGTGGTGGTACTGAAGCGTTCGAAAAAGATCACGAAGGGATCAGGGCAACCCACTCCTCCGGGAGCGCATGCCCCACCGTCCTGGCCGAGAAAGGCAGGGAGGTTGGCGAAGTCTGCCTCGAACGGATAAAACAGCGGGAAGGATTCGTAAGTCGCGACGCGATCGAAGTTACCCCCGAAACCTAGAGTATGGTTCCCTACGTTATACGTGATGTTATCGACCAACTCGAACCGCGATTCGGTATAAATGTCGGGGTTGCCGCGGTTCACTCCGACGGCAAACGTGTTGGCGACTTCGAGGTGGGGCTGGGTAGAGACGACCGGAAAATCGAAGTTGCGGTGCGCGTATTGCATGCGCAGGTCGGTCACCCACTTTGAGGAGAACACCGAGGTTAAGCCTCCCGCCACCGACTGGTCACGAATGTTGTTGTTCTTGAAGGCAGAGGGTAGATCGAATCCGTTGTTCAGAGGCGACTGGTTGGTCAAACGATCGTCATTGATGAAATACCGGACAAAAAGATTGCTGCGCCCGAAGTTTTGATCGAGTCTGGCAAGGCCATTGTCCGTATTGGAATCGCGCAGCACAAAAAGGTTTTCGGGCGGCAGCTGGAAGACGTTAACCTTTACGAAATTAATTCCATCGGGTGTGTTGAGGTTGTTCAGCACCACGGAATTGTAAGTGGGCGATTCGGTGCGCCGCTGGCCTTCGTAATTGGCAAAAAAGAATGTCTTGTCTTTTATGACGGGTCCGCCGAGGGCAGCGCCAAACTGATTTTGCCGCAATACATTGAAGCCGGGCACCGCGAGAATGCTGGTGGCGTCCATTGCGTTATTACGCAGGTAGTCGTAGACAGAGCCGTGCAGGGCGTTGGTGCCACTCTTGGTGATGATGTTGACGATGCCCGCCGTCGCCCGCCCGAATTCCACTGTGTAGTCGGTGTTGATAACGCGAAACTCCTGTACCGACTCCTGGGGTGGGGTGCCGCGCTGGATGCCGGAGGCAGTGGAAATATCGTCGGCGCCATCGACGGCGATGAAATTATAGTGAATATTCTGGCCGGCGAAGGAAAGCTTGGTGACCGGTTCGACAATGACATCGGTGCTGCCGGAGGTCGTGTTTCCGATGGTGACGCCGGGCGCGAGCAAGGCGAAATCGATGAACTCCCTCCCGTTGACTGGAAGGTTCTCAATTTTCTGCTGATCAACAACCTCGCTCACCATGCTTCGGGTAGGCTCGGCGACTTCCCCAACGTCTTGCACTTCGACCTGGCTTTGAACCCTGCCGATGGCGAGTGCGAAATCCACATTTCCAGAGGCGCCGAGGTCGAGGTGAATCTTCTTCGCCAATTTCTGGAAGCCCTGCTTGTCAGCCTCGACGGTGTAATCGCCGGCGGGAAGTCCGCCAATCTGATAATCGCCCACTGCATTCGCCGCGACCGAACGGGTCAAGCCCGTGGCCGTGTTGAGAGCGGTAACCGTCGCACTTGGAATGACCGCGCCAGTTGTGTCAGAAACTCGTCCCTGCAGAGTACCGTTAATGGCCTGGGCTCCCAACCAACTGGACACGGCCAGGAACAGCAGAAGGCAGACGATCGCTCGCAAACGACGGTGATGGAACAGCGGGGACTGAACAGAGCCGAGCATTCCGGTATCGGATTCGACAACGTATTGATCGTCCATTCGATTCTCCCCTCATAAATCTGTTGTTACTCGACCAACTACTGAGCTGCCCTTACCGCTCGCGCCGCATCGGCGTGCATCACCTGGGTCAGTCTGGATTCGGAATCGTCGAGATGCTGTCCCAGTAAAGCGGCGCACTGCTTGAGCTTTCCACTGATGAGCAATTGATACATCTTTCGGTGGACCGGAATCAGCGCACCGGGATTGTCATGGCTGCGGTCCACCAAGACCATGCCGACGCGCAGTTCACCAAGGATGTTTTTGTAAAACAGATTCAGGCGCTTGTTGCCGTGGAAGCGCACCAGCAGGCTGTGAAAATGCAGGTCGTGACTAACAGCGCGGGACCAGCTGCGGTCGCGTACCGCGAGTTCGTACTGCTCGACTGCGCCGCGGAGTTCTTGCAACAAATCCGGGTCTGAGTCGCGCGCGGCAAGCACAGCGGGCAACTCGATCATCCGGCGCAATTGATACATTTCATGCACGTCGCGCAAAGAGAGTTGCGAAACCGACGCGCCCCGATGGAGGCTGCGCCGCAAGAGGCCCTCGAGCGACAGCACGCGGATTGCCTCCCGCATGGTGTTGCGCGAAACACCCAAAGAAGACGCCAGGGGCACTTCCTGGAGCTGGGTGCCTGGGCGAAGCTCTCCGTCGAGGATACGCTGGCGCAGGAGGGTAGCCACTTGATCCGCCACGCTTACGCGGTTGATTTCGGAGCGATTCATTCGTGGAAAAACTAACGTTGAAGTGATTAGGACACGCGATTGTGCTCCCAAGTGTTCACATTGTCAAGTGTTGAAATGTTGATCACTTTGTGTGTTGTACAGCAAGAGCGAAATCAGGCAATCTCAGGAAATCGGCTCTCCCCATTTGTCGGCGAATACGGTTCGTCGCATAGCGAAGCGGCCGGCAAAGCGCTTGTCGTCACCTCGCCGATGGCCGATGGCAAGGAGTGCGACGACGCGAACGTGGGCGGGAATGCCAAGAGTTGCTCTGATCTGATCTTCGTAGAAGCCTTCCATGGGCGCCGTGTCATAGCCGAGAACTTCGGCCATCCACATCATGGTGGTGAAGGCGATCATGGTCTGGCGGTTGGCCCATACCGCGAAATCGGGCGCCAATCCGCCCGCCGCACCAGGAGTAGACGCGAAGAAAGCAGCGATATTCTTGCGCATGCTGGCGTAGCGAGCTTCATCGCCGTAGCCGTGTTGTTGGGCGAGGCGAATCATTTCGTCGACATCGCCGCTGCGCCAGCCTTCGAGATCAGCGCAAGCTACGACGACCACCGGAGCTTCCTTCACCTTGGGCTGGTTCATGGCTGCGAGTCGCAATCGTGCGCGCTGTTCGGGGTCGCGAACCACTACGAATCGCCAGGGTTGAAGGTTGTAGGCGCTGGGAGCGGAGAGGCCCGCCTCTAGAATTTGCTTGAGGTCATTTTCCGAGACCGGATCGGCTAAGAAACCAGGGGTAGCTCTGCGATCTTTGATCGCGTTGGAAAGCGGCTTCTCCGGGGTGGGACTGGATGCTGGCGCCATGTTTCCTTTTTCAAACCGCGGTCTTTCAGTCCGCGACTGTTTGGCCTTTAAATTTCTCGCGCAGACTTTTTCGTTCCAGGCGTGGAATAACTTCATCGCGAAAATAAGGAAACTCTTTTACGTAATCGACAAAACTAAGCGTCGTGCCGGCAAAACCGGAGGCTGTGATCTTTTCCATTTCTTTCACGATAGTGTCGGGATCGCCAACGAGCGGATATGTGCCGTGTCCAGCCGCGAAACGATCACGCAGCATTTGTAGCGCCTCCGCCGGGAACGATTGCGCATGCATGCCCTGAAGGCGCATCAGGTTGTCGACCGCTCCCCAGTCGGCATTGTCATGGGCATAGTAACGGTAATACTCCTCGGCCTCTCTCTTGGTCGGGCGGCAAACCACGTGACACAAGGTGAAGACGCCCGTATTTCGCCCCAGCTTGGCAGAGTTCTCCTTGATCGCATCAACTTCGGTCTTCGACTTCTCGAGATCAACCGAGATTGCGAATAGAAAGTCGGCATTGCGCGCGGCAAATTCGCGGCCTTCGCCTGATCCGGCTGCGTTCATGATGGGAGGAATGCCGTCATAGGGACGGGGGAATCCATACACGCCTTTCAGGTGGTAGAACTTGCCGTTCCAATCGGACGGGCCGTTGTGGTTCCAAATGGTTTTGACCACGTCGAACCACTCTTGGGCAAGGGCGTAGCGGTCGCTATGCTTCTCCGGTAAATCAATGCCGAAGGCATCGTATTCCGGCTTGTTCCACCCGGCGACGATGTTGAGACCAAGCCGGCCTTGCCCCAGTTGGTCGGCGGTGGCGAGTTGCTTGGCGGCAACGACGGGATGAATGAACGCTGTGTGCACGGTAGCGAAAACATTGATCCGCTTTGTGTTCGCAAGCAGCCCAGTCGCCCAAGTAAGAGTCTCCAGTACGCTCCCGTGAAAGTCAGTTTCACCGCCATAACCGATCCAACGCGCGATGGGCAGGAGAAATTCAATACCGGCTTCGTCGGCAAGCTGCGCCAGCCGAATGTTGTTCTCCCACGAATTGACCCAGCGCTCGGGAATTTTTGTGACCGACATACCACCCGAGCAATTCGGAGAGAAGAAACCCAATTTCAACGTGTTGTTGTTCAGGATTGGAGATTGTTTTCCGCCCATGAAACCCCAAGCGACCCGGTGCTATGATTTTTCTTACTTTGATGAATACGCATTATGCCTGAAAATTAGGATTAACGATCATCTGGGAGTTTCCCGAGTTCTTCCTTGACGGCCCGATTCCTGGCTGACCTTCGTTCTGGATAATGCATTCTTTCCGACTCGAGGCAAAGCAAACGGCGAGTGCAAATCGACTTACAGCGCGGCGCGCCGTCCTCAGCCCGCCGGCGCTTTTTCGGACCAGCACAGATGAAATGCGTCCCATGGTGCGGGTGGGCGTGCCCGCAGCAATGGGACAGAGGCAACTCTCCTGGCAAGCCCTGAAATCTGAGTCCAATTTGGGTCCAAAACTGAGAAACTTATGCGGATTTTGGGGATAGGCGAGGAAGCTAAAGTCCGTTGAAATCAGTGCCGGTTAGCGGTGTCCGGTTGGGATCATAACCCAAGAGTAGATTAGCTGCCAGCAGATCCCTCAACGATTCGGCGAACATTGAGGCGGCGAGTTCTGAAGTACGGACCTGCGGCAGAGACCTTCGTCCAGGAAAGCCTAAGCAAATCCCACTCTCCAAAAGAGGGACGAGCATGCGAATGCTGCGCTGGGTCCTTTTTGTTTGTGTCCTTTGGAGTTGGACGCCCTTCGATTTCACCAACTTTTTCAACGCTTTTTGAAAACCGTCCATGCGGGTCTTTTGATCGTTAAGTTGTTGTGACGGCTGCAATTGTCTAACGCACAGCCACATCGGGTGATATCACTCTTAATCAGTAGGTTGAAGGTTCGATTCCTTCCGCGCTCACCATCTTTATAATCAATAACATACAGGCATAATCACTGGACTTCTCCGTGTTCCAGTACGAATGGTTCAAGAATTGTTGTGTCCTTTTTGTGTCCTTCGGACTTCGAGATTTCTCTGTTTAGGATCGTCAGTCCGCATTCCTGCTTTTGAGCCGCGCTGGAAATGGTACGCATGCGGCGGTGGAAATTTCACAGAATGATTCGGGAGGCCTTCGTGGTGTAAGTTTTATTTCACTTGTTGCTGGAGTGGCAAGGGGTGGAACGGAAGTCATGTGATTTCACGTCGTTCAGTCGGGCAGAACGCTTCCTGTCAATCGACCGCGTCAGACGCAGGAGTGCGGTCAGTGAACCATTTATTTCGATCCCGTTAGTGCGATTCGCGCGGGATTTCGTCGCCGCGGCAGCCGGTCAGGAAATCAAGATCGGCGCCGGTGTTGGCTTGCATCACCCGCTCTACATAGAGTTGCTGATAGCCGCCTTTCATCGCGTGGACCGGAGGTTGCCATGACTTCAGGCGGCGATGCAGCTCATCCTGCGATACTTCGAGGTGTATCGTACGGGCATCGACGTTTAATGCGATGAGGTCGCCATCGCGCGCCGCGGCGAGATTTCCGCCGACTGCCGCTTCGGGACAAACGTGGAGGACAACGGTTCCGTAGGCGGTTCCGCTCATGCGCGCATCGGAGATGCGCACCATGTCGGTGATGCCGCGCTTGATTAGTTTCGCTGGCAAACTCATATTGCCGACTTCAGCCATTCCGGGATACCCCTTGGGGCCGCAATTTTTCAAAACTAAAATGCAGTCTTCGTCCACCTCGAGATCGGGAGCGTCGATGCGTTCCTTGTAGTGCTCGATATTCTCGAACACTACGGCGCGTCCGCGATGTTGCATCAGATGCGGAGAAGCGGCGGAGGGCTTGAGCACCGCGCCATCTGGGGCCAAATTGCCGCGTAGGACGGCGATTCCACCATGCTCGACGAGGGGGTTTTCCAGCGGGCGAATCACTTCGGCGTTCCAGTTGAGAGCAGTCTGGCAATTCTGCCAGATGGTTTTGCCGTTGACGGTCAGAGCATCGCGATGAATCAAGTTGCGTTGATCGAGCGCGCGAATTACTGCTGGTAGTCCGCCGGCATAATAAAAATCCTCCATCAGGTAGCGGCCGGAGGGCATGAGATCGACGAGCGTGGGAACATTCCGTCCGAGGCGATCCCAGTCGTCGAGCGTAACTTGCAGTCCCACGCGGCCGGCGATTGCGAGAAGATGAATGACCGCATTGGTCGAGCCGCCCACGGCGCCGTTGACGACAATCGCATTTTCGAATGCCTGGAGGGTTAGAATCTGGGCGATCCGGAGATCATCGCGCACCATTTCGACGATGCGGCGGCCGGCTGTGTGGGCGAGAACATAGCGGCGAGAATCGACGGCGGGAATGGCGGCATTTTGAGGGAGCGCGAGGCCGAGAGCCTCGACCATGCACGCCATAGTCGAAGCTGTGCCCATGGTCATGCAGTGGCCGGCGGAGCGCGACATGCAGGCTTCGGCTTCCATGAAGTCTTGCGGGCTCAAAGTGCCGGCTTTGAGTTCTTCGTTGAAGCGCCACACGCCGGTTCCCGAGCCGATGTCCTTGCCGCGGTACTTGCCGTTGAGCATGGGCCCGCCGGAAACGACCAACGCGGGGACGTTGCAACTTGCGGCTCCCATGACCAGCGATGGGGTCGTCTTGTCGCAGCCACATAACAGAACCACGCCGTCGATTGGGTTGGCACGGATCGACTCTTCGACGTCCATGCTCACCAGATTTCGAAACAGCATGGCGGTGGGTCGCATGTTGGTTTCGCCCATCGACATCACTGGAAATTCGAGAGGGAAACCGCCAGCCTCCCAGACGCCGCGTTTGACGTGTTCGGCAATCTCGCGAAAGTGGGCGTTGCAGGGTGTGAGCTCCGACCAGGTGTTGCAAATGCCGATGACCGGCCGTCCGTCGAACACGTGGTCGGGCAGTCCCTGGTTGCGCATCCAGCTGCGGTGCACGAAGCCGTCTTTGTCTGTCTTCGCGAACCACGCGGCTGAGCGATAGGTGCGCTTCTCGTTTGATGTGGAATCGGGCATGGTGTTGGAAGTCCCTTCCGACTGACTTTACGCTGTTTTGGCCTCTCGAATGTGATTTCGAGTGCGCTGATTGCAAACAACGATCACGGTGAACCGCGAATGACGAATGACGGAACAGAATGTTAACAACAGTGTTGACATTAAGTAAACCACCATGAATAATCTTCCCTCTCGGAGTAAATCACTTGAAATATTTCTCGCGGTATCTGGGCTGGATAGTCTTCTTTTTTTTTCTCTTGGGGAACTGCGCCACTGCAGTTGGTCGGAAGGCGGCGCTGGACCAATCAAGTGAACTCCGCCAAAGCAAGCAGTGGCTCAAGGAACATCTGGTCGGCGAGGATGCAAAACTGCCCTTCTCGTTCGTCTACGACAGGCAGGGATCTGGCGCGCTGTTGCAAGGCTGGCTGAAGAAAACGGAGACCCGCCAACTCGACAGTGCTCGCACCGAACACGTCGTGAGTTGGACCGACCCAAAATCCGGCTTGCAGTTTCGTGTAGAAGCAACGGAGTTTGCGAACTCTGCAGTCGTCGAATGGACGGCATACTTCAGGAATGACGGCAAGCTCGATTCGCCCATCCTCGAATACGTCGAGCCGCTGGATTTGTCGTTTGCGGTTGCGGGAAGCGGCATTCCGACAATTCTCTACTCCAAGGGTTGCGGCGGCATGGATACGTATGCGCTGGTGAAAAAGCCGCTGAATCAGCTCGACTCTTTTCAGATTTCCAATGAAAGCGGTGGGAAGACGGTGGAGACAATACCGTTCTTCGATATTCAGACGAGCGGCGGCGGGCTGATTGGGGCGGTGGGATGGCCGGGCAAATGGGCGATCAACTTCTCGCGACCGACCGAGGCCGCGATTGCGATCACTGCGGGCATGGAGGGAACCCATCTCTCGCTGCATCCGGGTGAGGAGATTCGCACTCCCGAAATTCTCCTGCTGCCTTGGGAAGGGGACGATACCGACGCGCACAATGTCTTGCGGCGCCACATCCTGAAATATCACACGCCGCAGTATGACGGGAAGCCAGTCGTTCTGCCCGTTTCTTTCACGGGATGGGGTGGAATGAAGACCTCTACCAGCCTGCGGCTGATCGATCAGATCAGCAAGGAGAAGATTGGCTTTGAGAACTTCTGGATGGACGCAGGTTGGTACGGAGCGGACCGTCCCGTGGATGAATTTCAGATATTCGGAAAAGAAGATTGGTTCCTGCACGCGGGAAATTGGCGGGTCAATCAAGTACCTCATCCCGATGGAGGTTTGCGACCAATCAGCGATGCTGCGCACGCCAGGGGAATGAAGTTCCTGCTGTGGTTTGAACCAGAACGGGCGGTCGTCGGAACGCCGCTGACGATTCAGCATCCCGACTGGTTTATCGGAGAAGTCACTACCCACTTTGAAGGAAATACCGCGCGGCCGCTGGTGAAATTTCGTTTGTTTGATTTCGGCAATCCCGCCGCGCGCCAGTACATGATCGATTCCATGTCGGAACTCATCGACCAGCAGGGCATCGATATTTTCCGCCAGGATTGCAATTTTGCTCTCGCTCCTTTCTGGGTCAAGAATGACGCGAGCGATCGCCAGGGGATCACCCAGATACGCTACGTGGAAGGGCTGCTGGCGTTTTGGGACGGGCTGCGGCGCAAGCATCCACAGCTTATTCTTGACATCGTTCAGCGGGGAGACCTGGAGACAATTTCACGCGCCGTCGACCTCAGTCGTGCAGATTATCCCGTGTCACCGGATGCGGATCCGATTGGGGCGCAGGTTAGCACCGAAGGCCTCGCCTATTGGCGGCCACATTTTGGCACGATTCTCCAGATTCGACCGCGGGATACCTATCACTTCCGGAGCGGCTTCGCTCCGGGTTTGGGGTTCGCTCTTTTTAACGGCGCTGGCTATCCCGACCAGGTCGGCAAGTTTATCCCGCCTGATTTTCCCTTTGAATGGATGCGGAACATGGTTGCGCAGCTCAAACTCGTGCGGCCTTATTACTATGGCGACTACTATCCTTTATTGCCTTGCAGCGCCAATTCCGATTGCAGTACGGACCCGCGCCAGGAGCGCAGCGCCGCCTTCGAGTGGGCGGCGTGGCAATTCAATCGTCCTGAAGACGGCGACGGAATGGTGCAGGTTTTTCGGCGGGATGACGCCGAAGAAACGGCCAGAGATCTTCGCTTGCGCGGGCTTGATGCGGCAGCGATGTATGAGGTCACCGATCTTGATTCGAAAACGCCGACCACGGTTTCAGGAAGCGAATTGATGCGCCGCGGATTGCACGTGGAACTTGCGGAGAAGCGAACGGCCGCAATCATTATTTATAAGAGAGTTCACTAGATTTATAAACTCGGCTACTCGGCTACAACTTTCTGGTTTTGTTGTCCGAGGCCGTGAATGCTTAATTTCATGCGATTGCCGGCGCGCAAGTAAACGGGCGGTTTTAGTCCAAAGCCGACTCCGGGAGGCGTGCCTGTCGAAATAATGTCGCCGGTTTGCAAACTCATAAACCGGCTCACGTAGCTGATCAGGGATGCCACTCCGAAAATCATGGTCTTCGTCGATCCGTTTTGATAACGGTGATCATCGACTTCGAGCCACATGGCGAGATTCTGAGGATCGGGAACCTCATCGGGAGTTACGAGCCACGGGCCAATCGGGCCGAAAGTGTCGGCGCTCTTGCCCTTCACCCACTGGCCGGTACCGTCAATTTGGAAAGCACGTTCGGAAACATCGTTAACCACGCAGTAGCCGGCAACGTGCGAAAGCGCATTCGCTTCTTCGATGTACTTGCCGGGCTGGCCGATGACGACGCCGAGTTCGACCTCCCAATCCATCTTCGTCGATCCGCGTGGAATGACGACATCATCGTCGGGGCCGCAGATGCACGAGGTTGCCTTCATGAAGATAACGGGCTCGGCCGGGATGGGCATTCCAGCTTCTTTTGCGTGATCGGAATAGTTCAAGCCGATGCAGACGAACTTGCCGACGCCACTGGCGCAAGGGCCGAGGCGCGGCCGTCCGGTTACTTTGGGCAAGTGAGAGACGTTGGTGCGTCGCAGTTTTTCAATCGAATCAGGAAGCAAGGAATCACCCGCGAGATCGGGAACCAATCGTGACAGATCGCAAATCTGTCCATCGTCAGCCAAGAGGCCTGGCTTCTCCAGGCCTGGCAAACCGTAGCGCAGCAATTTCATTTTTTCTCCAAGACGTTTTCGTCGCTTAAAGAGTAAAGCCCCCGTCAATGATGTGGGTCTGGCCAGTAGTGTAACCGGACTCATCCGAAGCCAGGTAGACAGCGAGGGCAGCAATTTCCTCGGGACGCCCAATTCGCCCCATGGGCTGGCGCGCCACAAATTCAGAGCGAGCCTTCTCCACATTGCCTTGCGCAGCAATTCGTTCTTCCAGCGAGGGCGACTGCACGGTGCCCGGACAAATCGCATTGCAGCGAACGCCACTGCGAATGAAATCGACAGCAATCGCTTTCGTCAGCCCGATCACGGCCGCCTTCGTGCTCCCATAAACGAATCGATTTGGCGCCGCTCTGATGCTGGATGCAGCCGAGGACATATTAATGATGCTGCCTTTCCCCGCTTTGAGCATGGCCGGCAAAAAGGCGCGGCAAGTGCGATACATGGATTTGACGTTGAGATCGAAAGAGAAATCCCAGTCTTTTTCCGAGCAATCGAGGATATTTCCGTGATGAACGTAGCCGGCGCAATTGAACAACACATCGAGAGTGCCAACCTCGGCGGCGCAATTTGCAATGTCGCCAGGGTCGCGGACATCGAGCCGGCGGGTGCGGATGTTAGGCCGCTCTTTACTGAGGGTCGAGAGCAGTTGCTCGTTGATGTCGGTGGCCCAGACCGTAGCGCCTTCGTCGGCAAATGCGACCGCGGTGGCACGTCCAATGCCCTGTCCCGCAGCCGTAGCCAGCGCAATTTTCCCCGCAAGTCTTCCGCTCATTTTAAAAGCCTCGATTTAAAAGCCTCAATCGCACGGGATTAAGCGCACGGGATTAAGATCAACAATTTAATCAGAGATCACGCGACTCGCGTCGAATTTTTGTTGTGGTGAATCGTGCCCCCGGCTGTGGTAGGCTAGGGGACGCACGGGCTTATGTCAACACTATTGTTAACATAAAAATTGCCGATCTGGAATTCTAAAAGGAGGCTCAGTATGGGGCGAATCGTTGCTGCCGTCATGTTCCTTGGGCTGGTAGCACAGGCCCAGACCAATTTCGACTTGTCCGCTGATTTCTCTCTTCAGGAGAATCCCGACAAGGTGTGGCAGTACGGTTATTCAGAAACAAACTCCCTGGCACCTGACCAGTTTCGACTAGACAAGTATAGTGATGGCGGCAGCCCCATTGGTTTCTGGCATCCTGATGCCAGCAAAGGCCCGGGCCCCGGTTATTACCCCTACGTCGCTTATAACACCACGAAGCAGTCGCAAGCTTGGCCTTCACCGAATGGCTGGGTCGTGCGCGGCGGCGAGGTCGCGATGGAAGCGAGTAACAGTGGCCAATACAGTCTGGTTCGCTTCGTGGCGCGCGTGGCAGGCACCTACAAGATAAGCGCTCAATTCGAAGGCGTCCACGTATGGTCTACGACGGATGTGCATGTGCTGCACAATGGCACGTCCCTCTTTGACGCCGACATCGACGGTTACGGAGGAGACCCGGCATTCCGCAAGGTGCAAGGGGCGAGCCCTACGGCGGCGTATTCAGGTCAAATCGAAATGAAAGCTAACGACACCGTCACATTTGCGGTTGGGTATGGGAAGAACAAGACGAATTCCGGCGACACAACCGGCCTCTTCGCCCGAGTCGTATTGCTCGCGGGCGCGGAGAGCGGCAAGCGATGACCATAATTTCAGATCAGGACTAGTCAATCGATGGAATTGGAATTGGACATCGAGAACTTTGACGCGCTGCGCTATTACCTTGGCGTGCGTGGATTCGTAAAGTTGGGCGAGACAATTTCGTTGGAAAAGCTGGCGGGCGGAGTTTCGAATCGAACGGTGAAACTGGCGTGGGCCGATGGACACGGCTGGGTCCTGAAGCAGGCACTGTCGAAATTGCGTGTCAACGTAGATTGGTTCAGCAGCCCCGAAAGAATCGCGGTAGAAGCGAGAGCGCTACGCTGGCTTAATCGCTCGGCGCCCTCGGGAGCGACTCCAGCCTTCGTCTTCGAAGACATGGAAAACCACCTGCTGGGCATGGAGGCAATTCCAGCAGGACACGAAAATTGGAAATCGCTGCTCCTTGCAGGAAAGATTCTTTCCGACCATTTTGAGCAATTTGGATTGCTACTCGGCACAATTCATCGGCGGTCGTCAACCTGCCGCGGAGAAGTTGTCAGCGAGTTTGCAGATACGACTTACTTCGAGAGCCTACGGTTGGAACCGTATTACTTGTACACCGCGCAAAATATTACGGCGGCTGCCGAGTTTCTGAATGCGCTGGCGCGCGAAACGCTGCAGCACAAAGACAGTTTGGTGCACGGCGATTTCAGCCCCAAGAACACTTTGATTTACCAGGGCAAACTAATTCTTCTCGATTATGAAGTCGTTCACTTCGGAGATCCAGCGTTTGACGTGGGATTTGCTTTGACCCATTTTCTCAGCAAGGCTCATCACCTGCCGCGAGTGCGGGATCGTCTGGCCAGCGCGGCCGAATTGTTCTGGCAGGCGTATTACGACGAGGTGATGCAGATCGATTGGGCAAAAGTCGTCGAACCGCGAGTCGTGCGCCATACGCTTGCATGCTTGCTGGCGCGAGTGGCGGGCAAGTCTCCTCTCGAATATCTGACGCCGTGGGAACGAGCGCGTCAGCACAACGTGGTCCTCTCACTGATGAGGGAACCGCCGCACAGCGTCCCTGATTTGATTGCTGACTTTATTCGCAAGATCGAAACCTATGCCGAAAATTGAACGACTCTCCGGGCGCGAAATTCTCGACAGCCGCGGGCGACCCACCGTGCTGGCAACCTGCGTATTAGAAGGCGGGATCTCCGCGTCTGCGTCCGTACCTTCCGGAGCATCGACTGGAAGCGCCGAAGCGCATGAACTACGCGATGGAGATCCGAAGCGCTATCGAGGTTTGGGCTGTCGCCGCGCGGCGGCCAATGTAGGCGGCGCACTTCAGGATGCGGTGGCCGGCGGCGTCTTTGCCGACCAGGAAGCCCTAGACCGAACGATGATTGCGCTCGACGGAACCGCGACCAAGTCGAACCTCGGCGCGAATGCAATCCTTGCAGTGTCCGTGGCCTTTGCCCGGGCGAGCGCAATGGAGCGCGGCGTGCCTCTCTATCAGCACTTCGCCGACATGATGGCTGTTTCCGCAAGCATGCTGCCTCGCCTAACCATCAATCTTTTCAGCGGCGGAAAGCATGCGGGGCAGCAAGTGTCGGTCCAGGATGTGCTGATCATACCGATGTCCGCGCGCACCATCGACGAGGTTCTGGTGTCGGCGTTCGATGTTTATCAGGCGGCGGCGGATCTTATTTTGCGGAGATATGGGATGCGCCTTCTCACCGCGGACGAAGGCGGCCTCGCGCCTCCTTGTCATTCCGCCGAAGAGATGCTCGGCTTGGCGGTGGAAGCGATCGAACTGGCGGGCTATCGTCCCGGCAAGGACATTTTTCTCGGGGTCGATGTGGCCGCATCGCATTTTTACCAGGATCATCGCTACCACAAAGATGGGGAGATTTTAGACAGCGCGGCCATGATCGAAACGATTGCGCAGTGGCTCGTGCGCTATCCGATCATCAGCGTCGAAGACGGACTCGCGGAAAATGACTGGGAGAACTGGCCGCACCTGCATCGAGCGATCGCTGGCAGGGCGCTTACCCTCGGCGACGATCTCTTGTGTACGAATCCCGACCGCATACGACGTGCGATCGAAGCGAATGCCTGTGACGCGTTGCTATTGAAGGTGAATCAGATTGGAACGCTGACAGAAGCGCTTGAGGCGTACCAGCAAGCGCGATCTGCGCGGTGGTCAGTCACGCTTAGCGTTCGAAGCGGCGAGACAGAAGACAACTGGGCGGCGGATTTGGCGGTCGGATGGCGAGCCGATCAATTCAAGAACGGATCGATTCGGCAGTCGGAGCGTCTGGCGAAATACAACCGCTTGCTGGAAATCGAGAAGGCCACAAGATGGCCGCTTGCTTCGTGGCCGCGAGGCCGGTGAGCATGGAGCCTTTACTTTGATCGCCCGCCCAAAGGT
Source organism: uncultured Acidobacteriaceae bacterium (assembly GCA_963822025.1). Lineage (GTDB taxonomy): Bacteria > Acidobacteriota > Terriglobia > Terriglobales > Acidobacteriaceae > Acidiflorens. Next base: position 2,243,276 of record CAWGFW010000008.1, read on the forward strand.
GAGCCGCAATTCATTGCGCCGCGCCGTCGTTATCCTACTGCTGATCCTCTGCGCAGCCGCATCTCGACTGAACGCGCAGGACAATCTTCAAAGCAACAGCATTCAGAGCAAAGATGGCTATGTGCGGCGCGAAGGCAGCCATTGGATCATGGGCACGGCGCTTGTCGAAAAACGGGTTAGCTTCGAGGGCGGAAGATTCTTAGCGCTGTCGCTGCGCAATAAGCTTTCTGGCCGGGAATATCTGGATGGAAAAAACTCCTCCGCCGAGATCCGATTCTCTGCGAATGGCTATGATGTTAGCGCGCCGAACTGGCAGTGGAAGCTGGGCGCCGACCATTCTGTCCTGGGTGCTCAAGGGGAAGTGCAACTCGACATCAACCTGGAATCAGCAGGCCTACGGGTAACAAAGCACTATGTCGTTTACCCAGGAACTCCGGTCATTCGCGAATGGATGACACTGGAGAACGCCTCCGGGAGTTCGGTGCGCCTGGAGCATGTTGAATTTCTGTCATTGCGAGTGCAGCGTCCTGTGGCGCAGAATTTGCAATTCAATTACTTGACTGGCGGAGGAAATTACAACGGCAGCCAGTTGCTCAAGAGCGAGTCGATGAACGCCGGTTATCAGCGCATCCTCGATTCCAATGGCGGTATTCAGCCGGGGAACTATAGCAGTTATCTGCCGCTTGTCTTCCTTCTCGACAGCAGCACAAACACTAATGAGGGGCTGGCAGTGGGCTGGGATTATCTTGGCCACTGGCGTTTTCAGATCGAAGCTCAACAAAGTTCGCCGCTGGAAATGAGCCTTGGGCTAGCTGGATTCGAAAAGGATTTAGCTCCCGGCGCAAGCATCGAAACTCCCAAAATTTTCACGGCGCCATTTTCCGGCGGAGTCGATGAACTTGGAAATCAAATACTCGATTGGCAATATGCCTATTTGTGGGAATTCACCAATCCAGAATATTTCGCCAAGACGCGCTGGGCGGTCGATTGGCCGGATCCATGGGTGGGCGAAGGGGGCACACCGAGCGCCGATAACTGGGGAAGGCGGCTGGCGCTCGATCTCCGCTATATCGACCTTCTGCGCGAAACCGGCACCGACATTCTGTGGGATGATGCCGGCTGGTACGACAAGTGGGGGACGTGGACGGGGCCGGATTGGCGACGAACAAACGATTACTTGCGCAAGTATGGAATGAAATGGGTCCTGTGGTATCCGACATTTCTAGCCACGGCGGAGTCCAAGGTCGCGCAGCAGCATCCGGACTGGATGATTCCTGGCCAGCAAGTTCTCGAGCAGTCGATCGCCGGCACCGCCGAATGGCAACGGCAATTGTTGAATGATGGAGTCAGCGGCTGGGGCGACTTTCAGTGGCGTTATGACATCGCGCCCGCGGCAAGCGCCAACGACACCGACGCCCTCGCAGCCGATCAAAACTTTCGCACCCTGCTTGAACGCTTCAAGCGCGATCATCCGCAAAGCGGAATCGATGCCTGCGACGGAGGAGGGCGCTGGATCAGCTACGATATCGCGCGCCTGGCCGAGTCCGGCGAATACACGGATGGCGGCGTCGGCCCTTACAGCTCGTACTATACTTCGCTGCTCGTTCCTCCCGACAAACTTCATAATGTCGTTGATTTCGATCATACGTATTACGAACCCGCGACCGATCGGACACACTTGGCGATGGATCCGACGTGGTATCGCGATCCTGGCGATGGGCCGGATGTGGAATCGATCCGCAAAGATTGGGAAATCTATCACTATCTGGTGGCGCAAGACGTGGCCGGACGTTGGAGTCATGTGTTTCGGCCGAAGGTGGAGAACGATGACGCCGTCTGGTATTTCCAGAGAATGAATCGAGATAGCTCGAGGGGTGTGATTCTCGCTAAGCACGCTAAACACGGGGCTAGTTATTTCGTGGTTAGCCGGCCCGCGAAGCATTCCGTAGATTCTGCCGATCAATACCGTGGCGGCGCGGGAGAGATGAACGTGGTGGAGACTACATCTGCTGGCACTGTTGGGACGGGGATTTACGAAGATCCTGTGGATGGAGCGTTCCGCTTCTATGGCGTGCCGGGGCAAGAATTCGGGCCGCTCAATATTAAGTATGAGGTTAAGTATCAGTCGGGCGCAGCCGAGGAATCGCTGGTCACAAAAATTGTGCAAGTTGGCGCCGAGCGGCGCGTGGCCGGCAGTTTCTTTGGGATGGAATTCGAATTGGATACGCCGATGACGGTCACCCAGTTGGGACAATTCGATCCGGGAAATAATCGTGGTACGCACACGTTGTCGCTAGTGCGAGCTGACGATGGCAAGGTAATGGCCACGGCCGAGATCGACATGAGCCGAACGCATCCGGATGGGTCTGGATTCAAGTACGCGAGATTGAGCGCACCCATTCAGCTCGAAGTTTCCGCCAAGCCGGTGGTTATTTATCCGCGCGGACTGTTGCCGAAGGAGATTTATGACGTGCGGGCAAGTGTTTCAGGGCTACATTTTCAGCAGACTGGTTCTCAGCTCATGGCAAAGGGAATCAGTCTCGAAAAAATTGTCGCGGGAGAATTGATATTTTTGAACTTGCCTCACTATCCCGGCTCTGGAACCGACCATGTTCCTCCGACTGCGCCTGCGGACGTGACCAAGCGATTGGGAACAAATCTTGGTGTCGAGGGAATTGAACTTACGTGGTCGCCCAGCCATGATGACAATTGGATTTCTTACTACGAAATTCGGAAGAACGGGAAGCCTATTGGCCGGGCCGCAAAGGGCACTTTTTTCTTCGATCACTCCGACTCTGCTCGCAACGATATTGAAGCGAGCTTTGAGGTTGTGGCGGTGGATGGAGACGGCAATCGGAGTCCGGCTGCGGCCGCGAAGAAGGTAGCGGGCGATCCTCAAACCTACGAGGCTCTCGGAGATTTTTCTCCGACGCAATCGATGCATCCGTGGATCTATGAAGAGGCGGCCGGAGACGGTTCTTATCGAGAACTGGTTTGGGACAAAGGAGGCTATGAGGGGCGCTGGAGAGGATCGGGGTTGGGCCGGATTGGAAGAATCTGGATGCAGCCCTCGGCGAACTACGACTTGTCGCGGACATTCGTTGTGCCGACGGCGGGAGTTGTGAGTACGGCTGGCGTCATTCGCAAAGATCCAAGCGCCGAAAATCGGGTTTCGTGCTTCGTCAGAATTCTGCAAAATTCGCGGCAAGTGTGGCCTTCAACAGGATGGGCTGAGGTTGTTCCCAACTACAATTCGCCGACCCCCTATGAAATTACGGGTTTGCACGTGGCGGCTGGCGACAAGATTCGCTTCGTCGTCAGACATAACGGTGAGAATCGCGTCGATCCAATTGTGTGGGATCCGATCGTTGTTATCAAGTGATTGTTATTGTCTGATTGTTTCAGACCATAAACATGTTTTCGGGAAGATCGACTCGCTAGCTTGATTGCTTGTCGAAAGCGTTGAGCGCGGCGCCCAGCCTTTCTAATCCGCCGCGAACCGTCTCCGTTTCTCCGCAGAAGCCTATGCGGAAGTGCTGCGGCTGCTCGAAAAATTCTCCCGGCACTACGCTGGTTTCAAACTGCTCGCGCAGCAGGGTGACAAATTTATCAGCACGGCCGGCGCGGAGCCGGGGAAAGACAGTCGTGCCGAAGCGGCTGGGCTCGCAGTCGAGGGTCGGATGCACCGCGAGGAATTCGTTGACGAGGCCACGATTTGTGTTCAGCAAATCGCGGGCGCGATCGCGAACTTGTTCGAGATTATCGAGCGCTATTACTCCGAGAAGTTCGGCTGGATGGACGGGACTGCCGTAGGTGAAGTCGACGATCTGCCACATGCGCTTGACGAGTTCCGGTTGCGCCAGAATCCATCCGCAGCGGATGCCGCTCAGGCCGTAAGCTTTGGTGAGGCTGCCGGTGACGACAAAATTCGATCCGAGGTGAAACGCGGAGCGCCATGGCTGGTCGAAGAGCGTCTCGAGATAAACTTCGTCTACCAGGACGCGCGCGCCCACACGCGCTGCCATCTCGCCAACCTGCTGCATCGTACTCTCGTCGGTCAAGGCGCCGCTTGGATTGTGAAGATTGCAGAGAACCACGAGACGGGTTTGAGAAGTCAGGTTGCGTTCGAGTTCTCCGAGGCCCAGGCGGAATCCCTTCTCCGCGCGGCGTTCGAAGCGGCGGATATTTACTCCGATGTATTCGAGGACGGTGAGCAGCGGGTCGTAGGTGGGCTTCTCGACCAACACTTCGTCGCCGCGGTGTAGGAGCGCTGTCAGTGCGATGAAGTTTGCCATCGAGGTGCCGAACGTGTAAACGAGGCAATCTTCTGGCACTCCTGTCTTCGCGGCTAAGCGTGCCATGAGCGGCTTGTAGCCGTAAGGGCCTGTGCCGCCGATTTCGAGAGCTTCGATGCGGACCGGGAGTTCGGACAGCGGATAATCCAGCACTCCGCTGGCCGCCAGGTTGAAGCGCGCGTTCGAGTGCAGCTTGGCCCACGCCAAGTAGTGCGAAACTGCTTCTGTCTGCAAAGTATTCATACTTGACTCAGTTGATTCAGCTATCCCGCCTACACATCTCGACTGACATCAGCCGGTCGCGCCTGCGCTCGCCGGCTCCAGAACCAGTAGACAGGAATGCCCGCCAGCAGCAGCGCGTAGCCAACGAGGCTATTGCGCGGATAACGGTAGATTGTATTTCCGACCACCCACCAGCATATCGCGACGAAAACTGTCGTGGTGACCGGATGACCAGGCATTCGATAGCCCGCGCCACTTTTCATCTCACCTCGCGCCGCGCGGCGGCGGAAGACGAAGATGGTGGTTGCGGTCAGACCGAAAAACAGAAAGTCCATGGCTATGACGTAATTCAGAATCTGCTCGTAGCGGCCGGAGAGAGCGATCACGATCGTCCACACACTTTGAAGGACAATGGCAACTACCGGGACGCGGGTGCGGGGATCGAGCCAGGCTACTGCTCGGAAGAACAGACCGTCGTCAGCCATGGCGAAGTAGACGCGAGGTGCGGTCAAAATCGACTGGCTTAAAAAGCCGAGCGTTGAGATAGCGACGGCGGCCGCGATGAACGTTGCTCCGCGCTGGCCGAGGGCCAGACGCATTACGGCGGTGGCAGGAGTACCGGTCACCGCCAGCGTCTGCGGACCGAGAGCGCGCAGGCACACCCAATTCACCGAAATGTAGAGCACGACCACGCCCAGCACTCCGAGCAATAATCCTCGGGGCAGATTCTTTCTCGGCTCTTTTACTTCGGCGGCCAGAAAGTTTGCGGTCTGCCATCCGCCGTAAGAGAAGAGCACGGGCACCATGGCTGCGCCGAAGGAAGTGAGCGACGAGTGCCGCTCCGCCGCAGTGGTGATGGTTACGTGCCTGCCGGCGAATGCGGCTCCGGCGATTACAAGCGCCGCGATGGCTAGAATTTTCATCACCATAAGCGCGCTCTGCGTGCGTCCGCCGGTTTTCACGCCGAGACAGTTGATGAGCGTCAGGGTGGCGAGGGCGGTGGTGGCGACGATCCAGTCGGGGGTGTGCAAGCCGGTGAGTTCGAGAAAATAGCGGGCGAAGGTGATGGAGACAGCGGCCATGCCACCGGTTTGGATGACGAGCAACAAGACCCATCCGTATAAAAACGCGACCGCCGGATGATAGGCTTCGCGGAGATAAGCGTATTGGCCTCCGACTTCGGGCAGCGTTGCGGCCAGTTCAGCCCATACGAATGCGCCGCCTAGCCCGATGACGCCGCCGAAAATCCAGGCTCCTAGAATCAGGGCCGGAGTGTGCACCTGCTGGGCCACCACGTAGGGATTCATGAAAATGCCCGAACCTACGATGCCGCCCATGACCAACATGGTGGCGTCGAACAGGCCGAGTTGGCGCGCCAGGCTTGGCTTTGCGGGAGAGTTGCGATTGGCTATCGGGAGGCCGATCACGCTGCCGGTTCCGTCTCGATCTTCGTCATGGTGGGCCGCGTCAGAATCCGGTGATTGATACGAGACATTCTACCGCGCGGCACGAACGTGACACGACTCTTCATTTACGGGGCTTCTCTTACAAATTAAGGCAAACGACGAAGCAGCAAAATATCGGAGCCGTAGGTTTGCTGGTCGGCGTACTCTTGGATTGCTCCGTCGCCCTTGGCCAGCCATTGGTTGGGCAGATTTTCGGAGATGCCATTCATCAAGGATTCTCCAGTCATTACTCTATCGCGCTCCGGACGATCATTGAGGCTGGTGACGCGATATTTTGCGTTGGCATCCAAACCGCGCAAGTGAATCGTAGTGTCCGCAACCTGGGACTTATCGCGAAAAATGTAGACGACCGACTCGCTTGAATCTTCTTTGACGTATTGGATGGAACTCCATCCAGCGGCTGCAACTTTTGGATGATAGACATCTTCGAGCAGGAGATGACGATACTGCTTAAAGAACAGAAGATTGCGCTCGAAAGCTTCGACGAAGCCCGGCGGGGCGGCCGATAAAAACTGCGATGACATGCCATTGATGTTGCCGAAAGTTACGCCATGCGTAAAGTGCTTGCGGAAGTAGTAATCAAGCGCGGAGGCGCTATACCAGCGAGCTGTGAGGTACTCTCCGCCGGCGTCGCCGTGGCCCGCGGTTGCGAGCGATCCCCACACGTTGGGGCTGAGCATGGGGCCGGTGATGAATTCGTTGATGTAGCCGCCGGGGAGCAGACTTTGCGGGCCGGGGTTGGTGCGCGCGAATTGCAGGGAGGGATCGCATTCGAATCCGGAAAGATTTGGGAAGCGCTCGAGGAGATAGCGCATGATCTCCATCCGTCCGCGATATGCCGCATAGGCGCCATCGGTTTTTCCGTGGCCATGGTCGGTGCGATTACATTCGTAGCTCACGGTGGACGACGGATCCCATTTGATCCAGTCCAGGTGCCATTTTTCGATGATGTCGCCTAACTGCTGCTCGATCCAGGCAACGACTTTGGGATCTCCGAGGCAGAGCTGCTTGGTGGGGGTGAGAGAGGGATGCGTGGTGCCAATCGTTTTGCCATCGATCATCGCCAGCCACTCGGATGGAATCTCACCAGATTCAACTCGGGCTGCGTCAACGTTGCCGGGATCGACCCAGAGGCCGAATTTCAAACCCATGGCGTGGACGGCGTCGGAAAGAGTCTTGAGGCCGTGGGGAAATTTCTCTTTGTCTTCGCGATAGCTGCCCAGGCCGAGGGTCCAATCGTTCATGCCGGGAATGACGGATGCTCCTTCGTACCAGGTCGCATCGTGGTAGAAGACGTTGAAGCCAACTTGCTTCGCGAGGCTGAGTTCTTTGAGAAGCTGTTCTTCGCTGTTTTTTTCGCTCAGCCATATGCAATATGTAACGAGGGGAGAGTCCGGCAATGGCGCCTGAAAAACGTATTGCTTCAGATAGCGGAAAGTCTCATTGCCGGCGTTGTCGCTGTCTCCCTTAGCCAGCGCAAAAAAGCTTATCGGCGTTTCGACGGTCGCTCCGGGCGCGAGATCGAAGACGGCGGGAGGAGTGGACTTTTTGTCTTTTATGAAAGTCGTGCCAGCGCGGACTATGGTGCTGGTAGTTGAGGATGCGACATCTGCTTTCCAACCGAGTACACCCAGGCCTGGTTCGCCGCCTACTAGCATTGATTCTCCGGCCGACTCATTTTCGAGAACAAGCCAGTCGGGGAACTCGTGTGTTTGCGAATGCTTGTCGCTTTCAGTTGCATGGAATCCGTGCTGGCCCTTCATTGAGGAATAGGATTTGAGGCCGCTTGGAGGAGTCTTCAGGGTAAGAAACAGCGGATCGATGTGAGTATCGAGATGTCAAGTCGTGGTTGCCACGATTCTCGATTTGCATCGCCGTCTGAATTACGGCTCCGGTCGGGTAGATCCTCAGCTGAAGAGAAAGGCGTCCGCCGGTGTCGCACTGAAAAGTTAGTGTGAGCTGCTTGCCACCTTTGCTCAGGTCGGAAATGGCGTCTTCCACAAACCGGTAAGGCTTGCCGGATTTGTCGGGAGAAGCGACCAGCGGCGTTTCGTTCACAGCCCACTCAGCACCGCTTTCCCGGCGCAGTGACCTCAGGAGTACGCCATCGGCGGCGCGAGTCAATTCGACGCGAATGTGTCCGTTGGTTAATTCCCAGCCGGTGGGCGATTTCGTGATGGAGACTTCGGCGGTCGCAAAGGAAGCAAGCGAGCAGATCAGGCAGGTGACAGATAGGAAGAGTCTCATGTGACGAGCCTCGATGCTGTTAATTGGTTCGCGTGAGGTGCGCCCTTGGGGAATCGCGAAGCAAGTCCTTTTGCCAAGGGCCAAGATGAACTTATGTCAATGAGACTTGCCCCGGCACGGCGGCCGAGGCAAGTCTCGTTGTGGTGAAGGGAGAAGCTAGAAGGTGAGGTGGGCTCCGATCTGCATACGCCGCCTGAAGTCAACAATACTGTTGATTACGCCCGCGTTTCCGACATCAACGAATGCGGCACCGTCGCCGGTGGGTTGCGCCAGATTCACACGATTGAGAGAGTTGAATGCATCCCACTTTAGGTCAAGGCGGGTCCTCTCCGTGATGGCAAAGGACTTGGTCAACGATAGATCCACCTCGCCAAAGCCCGGGCCCATCAGGCTGTTGCGTCCGGCATCCCCGAAGGTGTACTGCGCAGGGTCGGCATAGGCCGCCGGGTTGTACCACTCGTTGCGGTTGGGATTGGCCACATGCGGATCGCCAATTTGGTTCGGTCGATCATAAATAGGCGAATTAAGCACGATCGGGGAATTTACGTAATACGGAGTGAAAGGCAGTCCGCTCTCGAAATTTAAAATTCCACTGAGCGCCCAGCCCCCAACCACCGCGTCCCCACCGCGGCCCAAACTATTGGCAAAAATCCTGCCATGGCCGAATGGGAGTTCCCAGTTAACCGCGCTTACCCATGTCCAGGGTCTTACGGTGCCTGATGGTCCGTAATTGCAGGAGTAACAGAATTGATTTCCGTTGCCATCCCCTGGACCGAAGGTTCCAACGTCAAGCGACTTAGCCCAGGTGAAGTTACTCAGTAGATACAATCCCTGATGGAAACGCTTTTCCGCATGAAGTTGCAGAGAATTGTAGTTACTTCTCATTTCCGGTTCATTGTAAACCGCGTTGTTCCGTTGGTATTCCGGTACGGCCCAACCATAGTTGGCGAAGAAGGGCTCGCGGGAGGTGTAGGGGCCCGGTCCGGGAGGTGGCAAGTTAACGTCATAGTTATCCCACTGATGGCGCCCGATGTTACCCACATATGCAACCGACGCGGTGATCTGATAGGGGAAGGCATGCTCAAGGGTTACGTTGTAAGTGTCGTTGTAACTATGCGGGTAGGTTCCGACCCCAACGAAGTATTCACTACCGCCCGGGGCGCCCTGAAATGAAATCTGGCCATTTGCCGGGAACGCCGGAAGAGCCGGAGGAGCACCCGGACCCTGATCGAACGTGTACCCGAGTGGGGCATAGGGATTGGCCTGGACATCAGTCTGGCTTTGCTTGATGGGCCAGCAACATCCCTGGGTTCCAAATCCGGCTCCATCCGCATTCATAAAGTAGCTTCGGCCGTATCCGCCGCGGAGCACAGTTTCGTGGGGTAAGCGATACGCCACACCTAGACGCGGTGAAAATTCGGTTTTCGGAGTTGTTACTCCGGCATATTTGCCGGCGAGGTTGGTCAACAATAATGTGTCGGTGGCGATATCGATATTTCCGTCACTCTGGCCGTTTTGCGTGAAGATCGGACTCATGTAATCCCAGCGCAGACCTAACGTCAAGGTCAGCCTCGGGGTAACCTGCCAGGTGTCCTGGCCATAGAATGCCATCTTCCAAAGTTTTTCCTGAGGCTGAACCAGAGTTATGTCTCTGTTAAAGCCGGAGGGTTGTCCACCAATCAGACCGAGTTCGAGTGCCGCCAAGCCTGATCCGCAAAAGGTGCCAGCCGCTGGGTTGCTGCACGGCCCATTGCTGGCGGTGTCGTTGACTTGAGTGAGGGATTGGCTAACATTGAAGGTTCCGCGTCCGCTGACGTCGGTGCGAATGCCGAAAAACTTTCCGATATCGGCACCCCACTTAAAGGCATGGTGGCCGACGGTCTTCGTCCAGTTATCGTAGAACTCGAAGTTTGCCTCGCGCTCAAAGAATGGCAACCCAAAATCACCCATATCGAAGGAGTTTAATGGGTCGGTAACATTTATCTCCGGCAGGCCTGAGGTGTAGACCGTACCCAGGTTAACGTTTGGAATGCCCGCGGCCGTCGCCGCGTTAGTGTTGTAATCCGGCTGCAATTCCGAAATTATGATTCGCGAAAGAGCAAACCGGACATCGGTCAGCAATGATGGAGAAAAGGTGTGTTGATAATCGACCATCAAGCTCTTGTCGTGATCAGCCGAGAGCCCAGCGTTTGCGACTCCGGGACCTCCGAGCGGCGGCCCGCCGCCCGCAACGCCATAGGCAGTGGGAGTATTGAAGGACGCTTGAAAATAACTGAATTTCCCAAATACAACGGTTTTTGAAGTGGCAAAGAAATCAGCGCGGGTGTCGAACTGATTCTGGTAGAAGGTGGCGGGCCGAGAGATCTGGTAGTTGTTGCTATATCCGGTAGAACCCGGGCTCGGATGAGGCAACAGCGCCAGCAGATTTTGTGCCGCCTGACTGAGGCGGGTGGGACAAATCACGTTCAATTCGGGAGTGCCCGGGCAACCGTCAAACTGAGTTCTTCCCGTTCCATCCGGGTTTCCGGTCGCCGGATCATAGATCGGGTCGATCGCGGCGACAGAACTGAAATCTCCAGTCCTAAATGCGTCGATCGGCACCGTCTCATTGCCGGAGGTGAACAGGTTATTCCGCATCCCCTGGTAGTCTCCGAAGAAAAACAGTTTATCTCTAATCACTCGGCCGCCAGCGCTGCCGCCAAACTGATTCCAGCGATTGCCGGGAATACCATTGGGCTCGCTGAAGTGGTCGGGTGCGTTGAAACCAGAGGTGCGGTAGTTCTCGAAAAGTGATCCGTGAAATGTATTTGTGCCCGACTTCGTCGTGATCTGCCAAAGTCCGCCGGCTACCTTGCCGTATTCGGCATCGTAATCGCTGGTTGCGAGTTTCACTTCCTGGACGGCGTCGTTCGGAGTCACGATGAGCGATAGCCCTTGGATCGCCTCCGTGTTCTCGACTCCATCCAGGAGGTGTCCGTTAGCATTCGGAGCAGCTCCATTGATGTTGAGATTGAAATCCTCTCCAGCATTCTCAGGGTGAAGATCCAGTTGGCCGCTCGGCATAGAAACTCCAGGAGCCAGCAGCGACAATCGAGTGATGTTGTTGCCGAATGTAGGAAGCGCGTTAATCTCGGTCGAATGTATTTCTTCATTCACCTCGGCGCTATCCGTCTGGAGAAGAGGCGCTTCGCCGGAAACCTCCACCTTGGTCGATGCGGTGCCGACCGGCAACTTGGCATCGATACGAACACCGACGCCGGCATCGATGCGAGTGGCCTCTCGCGTGAATAGGGCAAAGCCATCCTTCTTGATCGTGACCGTATAGGCTCCCGGGATCAGACTGGGGAATCTATAGGCTCCGTTGTTATTCGTGACGGTTTTTTGGGTGACGGAGTCTGCGACGTTCGTCGCTTCGACGGTTGCGCCGGAGATGGAGGCGCCGGAGGCGTCAGTTACGTTGCCCTCGATGCCTCCGGTGACTGCTGTTTGCGCGTGCAATAGGCCAACACTTGCCAGGGAAAGAACTACGATGAGAGTTAGAAAACGGTATGTGGCGGAGTTCATCTTGGAGCCTCCTTAGACGACGGCGCTCGCGATCGGGGAAGATCTGAGGAGCGGTGGTGCATGGAGTTTCTGGCAGCTGCACGCTGCTGCAGGGGTGGATCGACGTGGCTCTGTAAGCTCTCATGGACCGACGCGGAAGTTAACCTATGTTTCGCCGAGTGTCAAGGGAAATATTGTCAACACTAATGTCTACAAATGTTGGTATGCGTTAAGAATAACAGTAAGAACGCGGGTTCAATCGCAAATTTGAGGACGCATCGTCAGCCATTTTCTGCCAACTATACTGTTACCCATATTGTCGACAACGTGCTACAGTGGCGGGGAGCTTTGGTATCTGGTGGGCTGAGGAAAGCCGACCCTTTTGCGCGGCGCAGGTGATTTGTCTACCAGCGCATTATCGGAAATCCTTGTCTTTTCGCCAAATCCAGCTTATATATAGCCCACGCCGATGCGAAATTCTAAGAATCATTCAGGTAAACCGGAGCGCGGCATGTCCGCCAGTAAGCGGGTAGAAGCTCACTTGCGCAAGGCCATTCACGCTGGCAAACTGCGGCCCCGCCAGCGCATCATCGAAGAGGATCTAGCCAGCGAACTGGAGGTGAGCCGCGGTCCCGTGCGCGAAGCCCTTCTGCGCCTGGAACGCGACGGCCTCGTGGTCACGACTTCGAGGCGGGGGACCTTTATCCGCGACATTTCGTTGGCGGAGATCGGCGTGATTTTTCGGATGCGCGCCAAACTCGAGGGATTGTGCGTGCGCTACATGAGGGAGAATTCCTCGATTAACCCGCAGGAACTTCTCAATCGCAGTTTGAAAAAACTGAAAGCCGCGGCGGCCAAGAACAACGAAGAACAGTTCTTTGACGCCGATATGGAATTACACCGCACGATCTGGAAGGCGGCGAACCAACCGCTGCTGTACCGGACCCTCACTCTACTGATGAACCCGTACATTTTCATCATTGCGCGCGCCTATTCCTCGCGCCTCCCGCTCGAGAACCGGTGGGAGAATCACGAGCAATACGTGCGCATGGTGCTGAAGACGCCGCTCGATAAGATCGAGGGCGAAGTGGAGCGATACTTCGGTGGTTTGTACTCCCGGATTTTCGATCAAACTTCCGCCTTCGCGGGATTTGTCCCCGGCCACTGGACGGACGACCTGGAAGATCCGCTGGCCACGTCCGTCCCGTAATTCCTGATTCCGCCGCGCCTGCATTAATGTCGTCAATGTTGTTGACATTGGGGGAATCCGAGTGCTTCAATGGCTCGGCTTCTTCTCATGACTTCCCACATCGTCCAGGCACTCCTGTTGGTTTTATGCGCCGCGATCATGAACGCCGCGTATGCGCTTCCCATGAAACTGAACAAAAAGTGGCAATGGGAGCATTCCTGGTTTGCTTTCTCGATCCTGGGCGTGGCCGTCGTTCCCACCGTGATCGCGGTGGTCACGGTGCCCGGACTCTGGTCGACCTACGCTGAAGTTTCTGCCGGAACCTTAGCGAGAATGGTGCTATTCGGAGCCAGTTGGGGTGTGTCCCTGGTATTTTTCGGCCTTGCGCTCACTCGCTTGGGCGTGGCCATCACCTTCGCTGTATGTCTCGGGACATCGGCAGCGGTCGGTGCGTTGACTCCGCTGATCGCGCAACATCCCGATCAAATCATGACGCGGCAAGGCGGGCTGATTTTTCTGGGGGTGCTGGCGATTATCGTCGGCGTAGGCCTGTGCGGGCTGGCGGGAAAACATCGAGAAGCTGCGCTGCAGCAGGCGAGCGCGAGTGAGCGGCACGGTTTTTGGCTGGGATATTTATGGGCGTTCATTTCGGGCATTCTGGGCTCGATGCTGAATCTGGGGCTGGCATATGGGGGAAGCATTCAGCGCGCCGCGCAGCAGCATGGCGCGAGTCTCGCCATGATGTCGAACGCCGTATGGCTGCCCTGTCTCTACGCCGGATTCCTGCCGGGAGCAATCTACTGCTACATTCTCATGCGCAAGCGTGACAACGTGAGCGCTCTTCGCCTTCCCGGCACCTGGTATTACTGGCTGGTAGGAGCCAGCATGGGATTTCTGTGGTATGGCAGCATCATTCTCTACAGCGTCTCGACGGTGAAGTTGGGTGAACTCGGGCCGGCAATTGGCTGGCCGCTGTTTCTCGCGGCAATTGTAGTAGCGAGCACGGTTTTCGGTTTGGCAACGGGTGAATGGGCGCGCACCGGCACACGCCCAATCAGGACGATGGTCGTTGGAGAAGGCTTTCTTGTCGTAGCGATCGCTATTCTCAGCTATGCGGGACGAGGCTAAGGCTGAGATGTTTTCTGCTAACACTGACCGTTGCCGGGCCGGGGAGGTCAAAGTATATTCCGCCGTTTCTGGATAATGTCAACAAAAGTGTTGACGATAGGCTTTCGAATTTAGTATGGTGCGAGAGGAAATTCGACCGCGCGGAAGTATGGCGCATTGTTGCAACGCTCATCTTCTCCCGGTTTTAACCGCCTCGTGGCAGGCTTCCTGACTCTTTTCATGGCGCCTGAGTTGGTGTTACCGATCTAGCCGAACGGGATTATGAAAATCTTCCGACACGTGGATCAGATCGGCTCGTCAACCGCTGATCGCGATTCGTTGCAATATTTATTTGTCGGCGACAACACCGTTCTGTTGGACACGGGCGCGTCCAACACACCGCTCGAAACGATGTTTCCATTCCTGCAAATCGGAATCGATCCAGCGCGTCTGGCCTTGCTGCTGTCGATGTATCCGCTGCACAGGCACCTTTTGCATTTGGAAGAGCAAGATAGGGTGACGAGGCTTCGTGGCGAAGGGCACGTGCAATGGAAGATTGCAAATTAGAGGGGGCAAGGGCCGCGATGGAGCGTTTTGGCGGGAGAGTCCGCGCGAGTTATCGCAGACGGATTAACATTCCCAACGCCTTTGCGGCCCTTTTCTTTTTATTGCTTCTGCAGTCATTTTTATTTGCGGCCGTGGCGACAGAACAGGGCCCGCGTTCGGCATTGATCCGCACCGGACTATTTCCGGGCGTCCGTTTCAATTCCGGCCTCACCGTATGCGATGAAGAACTGCGCAAGGGCCGTTGGGTAAGCCGTTACTGGGATTCGAGCGGCCAGATCGTGGCCGATATTCAAGTCGATGCGGAGCGAGAGCAGATGGACACTCTGCCGATCGACGCCTTCAGGCTCGAGATCGAAGGGCAGGAGCTTTCCGGATCGTGGAAATGGATTGGAGCCAGCCAATCGACAGTCAGCAATCCGGACGGATTGCTGGTGACGGTGGAACTCGAAAGCAACGTTCGGCCGATTCGAGTCAAGGTGCAGACACTGCTAAGCGGCGGACCTGTCATGGTGCGCTGGCTCGAGATCACCAACACCGGCCAACGGCCGACGGCTGTATCCAATGTATCGCCGTGGGCGGGCCAACTCTGGCATACGCCAAATTTTGCGGAAAAACTTCCGGCTGATTCCGAAGATGTTTATGACGTCGGCTACGCTCAATACGAAAAATGGGGATACGAGGGAGCGTGGCGCTTTGACCCCGTCATCAACGAAACGAAGATGATCACTGGCGACCGGGGGAAATCCGGATGGGGGCATCCCACATTCTTTGCCCGCAACAACGCAACTGGAGAGTGGTTCGCGGCTTCGCTGGGGTGGAGCGCGAACTGGAAAATCCGAGTTACTGGCCGGGTAGAAAAATCGCCGGTAGACCGCAACAACTCAATCGACCGGCCGGTGAACGAGGCGCGGTTGTTCTTCGACATGGGCCCAAGCGCAGTCGATCCGGCCCTGCGCGTCATTGCGGCTGGCGAGACGATCAAAACGCCGGAGACCCACATTCTGTGCATGAAAGCGGATCTCGATCACGTAACGCAGGCGCTCCTCGATCATGTGCGGCGCGATGTTCTACCTCGCCCGCCGTCGGATCACGTCTTCGATGTAGAAGCAAACCATCGCGGCTATATCGTGGATCACGAGACCGAAGCTGGAATCAAGCGTGAGATCGATATGGCCGCCGACATCGGCGCCGAAACATTTGTGATTGACGCAGGCTGGTTTGGTCCGGAGCCGAACCGATGGTATGACAACGTCGGTGACTGGTACGCCGGTGCGTGGCTGCCAAACGACATTCAGCCCATACGCGAATATGCGCGGCAGAAAGGAATGCGCTTCGGTTTATGGGTTGAGATTGAAGGCGCTGGTGCCGCTTCCAAATTGCGCCAGGAACACCCTGACTGGATCCTCACCCGAGACGGTCAGCCCATCGCCAATGGACGCCATTTGGATGTGGGCAATCCTGTGGTTGCGAAATGGATGGAATCAGAGATTGCCCGCATCATTCGCAAGTACGATCTCGATGTCTTTCGGATCGACTACAACATGTCGACCGAAGAAGACGGCAATCGATTGCGCGATGGCTTCGTTGAGAATTCCTCGTGGCGTCACGTGGAAAATCTTTATGCCATGTTCGACCGCCTGCGACAGCAATTTCCAGGAGTTATCTTTCAGAATTGCGCTGGAGGAGGCGGGCGGCTTGATTGGGGCATCCTGCGGCGCTTCGATAATACAGAACTCTCCGACTGGATGCGTGAGCCGCGAGGCGTGAAGATTTTGAACGGCATGACGTGGGTGTTGCCGCCGGACATTCTGTTGCGCACCTTCGGCACGGAAGTGCCCGATCTGGCCGGCGATGGCGACATCGACTCCCAATTGCGACAGGTCCAGATGTCATTGCCGATTTTTCGCGGAATCGCCCCGTCGCTCGCGGAATTAAATCCCGTTCTGCGCGATAAGATCCGAGCCGGAGTCGAACTCTACAAACGCGAATTGAGGCCAATCCTCCGCGACAGCGTGGTTTACCATCACACCCCGCTGACTCCGTTCTTGAATCAGTCGCCCTGGGTCGTTCTCGAATATGCCAGTTCCGACAAGAAACGGGCAGTAGCAACTTTATTTCGCACCTCGAGTTTTGAAGACCCGGTCTTTCATTTTGTGCCGCGGGGCCTTGATGCGTCCGCTTTTTACAAGGTCACATTCGAAAATCAAAATGAAACAGTCGAAATGTCAGGGATTCGCCTGATGCAGGATGGAATACCCGTCAAGCTCGAAACGGCGGGAACGTCGCAGATGGTGCTGTTCGAAAGCGGGCCGGCGAATTTAAAGTCACCAAATAGCGAACCGTTGAAAAAAGAGAAAGCCGGAAGCTGAAGCTTTCCGAAATTTGAAATCGATGCCTATGGAACGAAATAATTTTCGCAAACTTTTTGATCTGAGTGGGAGCGTAGCGCTGATCACTGGCGCTGGAGTCGGCTTCGGCGAGCAGATATCGCTTGCCTTCGCCGAATATGGCTGCGACATTGCCGCGAGCGATCTCAATATAGAGAATCCACGGCGCACCGCCGAAAGCGTGCGCAAGGCTGGGAGACGCGCCATCGCGTTGCAGGCCAATGTGGGCGTGCCCGGCAACGTCGTCGACATGGTGGATGAAACCGTGCGCGAGTTCGGCGGCATCGACATCCTGGTGAATTGTGCCGGCATCCCGCAACACGATCCGGCGGAAAGTACTCCCATCGAAACCTGGGATCGAGTTCTGGATATCAATCTTCGCGGCACTTTTTTGTGTTGCCAGGCGGCAGCGCGCGTCATGCTGGCGAGGGGTAAGGGCGTGATCATTAACTTCTCGTCGATCGCTGGGGTGGTTGGCGTTGGCCGTGGCGCAAATGCTTATTGCGCGAGCAAGGGCGGGGTCAACGCCCTGACCAAGCAACTGGCGCTGGAATGGGCCGACCGCGGAATTCGTGTCAATGCGATCGCTCCCTGCCAGTTCATGACTCCCGGGCTCAAGGAGGTTATGGCTGAGCCGCAATTCGATCCGAACAAGTTGATGCAAACCTGGGTCTCGAATATTCCCCTCGGCCGCGTGGGAGAACCTGATGAAATTGCCGGGCCAGCCTTGTTTCTTGCGTCGCAGGCTTCCTCCATGGTGACGGGCGTGATTCTTCCAGTTGACGGAGGTTATCTGGCGCGATGACTTCTAGAGAATGGGTGAGGAACGAAGCATGAATTTGCCGACGTCTCTTCCGGGCGGAGTTCAGTTGCAGCGACTGGTACAGATCGGAATTGTTGTCGCCGATCGCGATCGCACAACTCAGCTGCTGACTTCATTATTCGGTATGGGCCCATTTCGTTTTGTCGAGTGGCCAGATCGGGCTGAATCCGAGTATCACTACCGCGGCGTGCCGCAGCAGATTCGCGTGAAGCAGGCGTTTGTTCAGTTGGGAGATGTCGAGGTTGAACTGATCGAGCCGGTCGAAGGCCACAGCGGTTACCAGGATTTCCTGGATAAGACCGGTGGCGGAATTCACCACGTGCTCTTTGAAGTAAGTGACATTGACCCCGTTCTACAGGAGTTGGCCAAGTCGGGAGTAACTGTGCTGCAGTCTGGAACAGGCCTCCGCCGCGGCACCCGCTGGGCATTGCTGGATACACAGGAGTTACTAGGCTTTCTCGTGGAGTTACGGCACCGCCCCGGCGAATCGAACGGAACGTCGCTATCGTAATTACGAATTGGTAAGTGCGCTTGGAGTGGAAACTCGACCGAAAATGCAGATTGCAAGTTCAAATCGACTAAAAACTGCGATCGTCGGATGCGGCAAAGTTGCCGGCACGCATGCTCTCGCGTATCAGGCACTCCCTAATTCAGAATTGGTCGCAGTGTGCGACGTTGCGCCCGAGCGAGCTCAAGCTTTCGCGAAGAAACTTCACGTCAACGACTACACCGATCTGGCTGAGATGTTGAAGCGCGAAAGGGTCGATGTGCTGTCGATTTGCACCCAACATACGCAACATCCGGCCGCCGTCGAGATTGCGGCTGCGGCCGGCGTTCACGTGATTTCGGAAAAGCCGCTGGCCATCGATCTCAATTCGTGTGATGGCGCCATAGCGGCGGCACGCGCTGCCGGAATCAAACTTGGAGTCATCAGCCAACGGCGCTGGTATGAGCCGGTGCAGAGGATGAAGGATGCCATCAACGCCGGCAAACTTGGCAAGCCGGTACTGGCGATTGTAGTCATGTTGGGATGGCGCGAACCTGCTTACTACCTCTCCGATCCCTGGCGTGGTACCTGGAAAGGCGAAGGAGGCGGGGTTGTTGTAAGTCAAGCACCCCACTATCTCGATCTGCTGAGCTGGTTTATGGGTCCAGCTGTCGAGTTACATGCCTACTGGGATAACTATAACCACCCCGGCATCGAAGTGGACGATACGGTGGTTGCCTCCGTTCGCTTTCAAAACGGAGGGATGGCCTCGATCGTACTGAGTAACTCGCAACGTCCCGGCCTATATGGGAAGATTCACATCCATGGTTCTTCCGGAGCCTCCGTGGGCGCCGAAATTGATAGCGGTTCGCCGTTTATCTCTGGAGTTACTGAGAAGATGGATCCGCCTTTCAACGATCTTTGGACGGTTCCCGGAGAAGAAAAAAACCTCAGCATCTGGAATAGCGAGGATCGTTCGCGCCCGTGGAATGTGATGACCCACTACCACGAGATACAACTCGCGGATTTTCTTGGTGCTGTAGTTGAGAATCGCGATCCTATGGTGGATGGGGAAGCGGGGCGTCGTGTGGTTGAGCTGTTCACGGCTGTCTATCGCTCACAGTTAGAACAAAGGCCCCAGAAGCTGCCGCTGGCGCAATAAGTATTGGGAGGCTTGAGGATGTCAGAACGAGTAGTGACAGAACGGATATCGCCGGAGTTATTGCTGACTTACTACAAGAAGCTGCTGGAACTAAGACTATTTGAAGTCAAGGTTCAGGAGTTATATCGCAACGGCAGGCTTCCCGGGTTCGTGCACTTATATGTTGGCGAAGAAGCGGTCGCGGTCGGAGTATGTTCGAACCTCGAAGCGCGGGACTTGGTTTTCAGCACCCATCGCGGCCATGGTCACGCTTTGGCGAAAGGCGTGCCCTCGAGAATCGTGCTTGCTGAACTATGGGGCAAAGCGACCGGAAGCTCCGGCGGGCGCGGTGGCAGCATGCACATGTATGCGCCGGAATATGGATTTATGGGCACGAACGGAATCGTGGGAGCTCCCATTCCGCTGGCTACGGGAGCGGCGCTCAGCGCCAAGATGCGGAAGAACCATCAGGTGGTGGTTTGTTTTTTTGGCGACGGGGCAGTCAACAGCGGCTCGTTTCATGAGGCGGTTAACATGGGCGCGGTGTGGAACCTGCCGGTTGTGTATGTGTGCGAGAACAACTTATACGCGACAGAAATGGCTTTTCTGCGCGCCACTAAGAACACGAGCGTGGCCAGTCGCGCGGCCGCTTATGGATTGCCCGGAGTTGCAGTTGATGGGCAGGATGTAGTCGCAGTTCACGAGATTGCATCGGAAGCCATCCGCCGTGCTCGCGAGGATGGCGGTCCTACCCTGATCGAGTGCAAGACTTATCGCTATGTCGGCCATCACGAGGGCGATCCCGGCACCGATTATCGAACTCGCGATGAAGTGCAACAGTGGAAGCAGAAAGATCCCGTGAAGATTGCCCGCAAACTTCTGCTCGATTCAGGTGCAGCCGACGAAAGGCAGCTGCAGGCGGCCGATCAGGAGGTGGAGCAGCTTATCGATGATGCCGTCGATTTCGCCGAGAAGAGTCCGGAACCGGCGGCGGACTCGGTCAACGATCACGTGTTTTAGTTGAAGGAGAAAGTATGTCAGAGCAGGGCCGTGTGATTAATTACGGAGATGCGGGAGTCGAAGCGCTGCGCGAAGAAATGCGCCGGGACGCAAGCATTGTTTACATCGGGCAGGGCATCGGCCCGCGGGGCGGCAACTTCCGTCAGACGCGCGGGCTGTGGAAAGAGTTTGGAGACGATCGACTGCGTGACACGGGCATATGCGAACTCGGAGCCACAGGCGCGGCGATCGGCGCGGCCATGGCGGGGACGCGCACGGTAGTCGACGAAGTTTTCCTCGACTTCGCTCTCGAAGCCATCACTCAAATCGTGCAGCAGGCTGCAAATATTTCTTACATGTCGAATGGCAAGATCAAAGCCCCGGTCGTGATTCGCGGAGCGATGGGAGCTGTGCGTAACGCAGGGGCGCATCATTCCCATACTTTCTATAACTGGTTTGCTAACACTCCGGGACTGAAAGTGGTTCTGCCCTCAAATCCTTATGATCTGAAAGGTTTGTTCAAGACCGCGCTCAGAGATCCCGGCCCGGTTGCGTTGATTGAGCATAAGTCACTCTATAACGCAAAGTGTGTTGTGCCGGAGGAGGAGTATCTCATTCCATTTGGAGAAGCTCGCATCGTGCGCGAAGGCACGGATTTAACGATTGTCGCGATGTCCCGCATGGTCGACTTAGCAACCAAGGCCGCGGCGATGCTCGAAGAGGAGGGCGTTTCGGCGGAAGTAATCGACCCGCGAACGATTGTTCCTCTCGACCGGCAAAGAATTACGGACTCGATCAAGAAAACAAGGAGGCTGGTGGTTATCGATGAATCCCCGTCCTCCTGTAGTTTTGCAGCCGAGCTTCTCGCGATTGCGGCGGAGGATTGTTTCGACAAGTTAGAGGTTCCGCCGCGGCGAATTAATTCGTTGCCGGTTCCGAATCCATTCAGTCCGGTGCTTGAAAATCAGATGATTCCCTCGGTTGACCGCATTGTCGGCGAGGTTCACAAGATGATGAAATCCTCAAGGAGAAAAGCGTAACCATGGCGTACAAGATTGTCATGCCGCAACTGGGCCTCACCATGGAGGAAGGTTCGGTATCAAGTTGGCTCAAGGCGCCGGGCGACTGGGTCGAGAAGGGCGATCCCCTGTTCATTGTCGAGACCGACAAGATCGAGATGGAGGTCGAGTCGATGGGCAAGGGCTACCTTGGAACCATCCAAGTGGAGAATGGGCTGAAGGTGCCCGTAGGGACGCTGCTCGCGATGCTGACGGATGAACGCGAGACCGCCGCTTAGGTCAAAGCTCAGATCGCCTTACCACTGCGTCCTTGTGTTTAAGGACGGCAGAGCTTAACTCGACGCCTAACCCCGGCCCCGGCGGAAGAGGCAATTGGCCGGTAGTCTCGGGCACAAGCGACCGCGTTACCAATCCTTCATACTCTTCACTGTAATGCCGCCTTACGCTCTCCATGATGTAGAGGTTGGTAATGTTGGCGGCGAAATGCGCCGTTGCAAAGTGAAGAATAGGCCCGCCGCAATTGTGCGGTGCGATCGGCAGATAGTAAGTCTCTGCCATGGTCGCTATCTTCTTGCCCTCGGAAAGTCCTCCGCACCAGGCGATGTCGGGCATGATGATCTGTGCGGCGCGATTTTCCAGCAGTTCGCGAAACCCCCAGCGGGTCATAAGCCGCTCGCTTACGCAAAGCGGCAGATCGGTCGTGCGGGCCAGTTCCGCGTAGGCCGCCAGGTTGTCCTGCGGCAGCATCTCTTCCAGCCACATCGGCTGATACTTCTCCAAAGCGCGCGCAATTTTGATCGCGCATGGCAGATTCCAGAAGCCGTGAAATTCGATGGCGACGTCGATGGAGTTTCCGAACTCCTCCCTGATAAGGCGCAAGGGTTTGATGGCGTTCTCCAGTTGTTCCGCGGAGATGTGATTGCCATTGGTCTCTCTGGCAATGGAATCGAACGGCCAGATTTTCATGGCACGAACATTATCAGCGAGAAGTTCGCGAGCCAGTTGGACCGGGTTGGAATTGAAATCCACGCGGTCATAGCAGGTGTTGTATACGCGGATGGAGGGACGAGATGCGCCACCCAGAAGCTTGTAGATCGGCAGACCGCTGGCCTTACCCATCAAATCCCAGAGCGCGATGTCGACGGCGCTCAGCGCGCGCATTTCGGCACCCGCCCAACCGCTGTAAGAGACGGCTAGAAACATGTCCGCCCACAGACGGTCGATGGCGCTGGGATCCCGCCCAAGCAATACCGCAGCCAGCCTCGAATGCACGACAGCGGCTTCCGCCTCGGCATTGGGATAGCTTTCACCCAGGCCGATGAGCCCCTCGTCGGTGTGAATACGCACCCAGAGATAATTGATCGATCCAACGTGAACCGTAACTCCGCGGGGCAGGTAGATGGTTTCGACGGCGGTGATTTTCATGGCAGGAAATGGCTGGCGCGACCACGAATTATCGCGGATGCGTTGAACATAGTCAACATTATTGTTGACAATATTCCGGTGCGGGACGTAGAGTGTGCGCTGCCCTACATAATCGGCTGGCGGAGTTTCAAGTGTTATCGTGATGGAGCGGAAACAGAGGTGCGTCGCACGCAAATTGTTTCCAGCGCGACCCTAAATTCAAACGTTGGTTGAGTGTTTATGCCTCAAGAACTGAAACTACAAGGAAGAAAAGCGCTGGTCACGGGATCCGACACTGGCATCGGACATGAGATCGGTCTCGAATTTGGCCGTCAGGGCGCCGATGTTGTATTCCATTACGTCGAAAGCGATGCTGGAGTGAAGGCCGCTGTCGAAGAGCTAAAGTCGCTGGGGCGCAGGTGCGCGGCATTTCAAGCGGATTTCGACGATTTGAAGCAGGTCACAGCTCTCGCCGATCAAGCCGGCGAATTTCTTGGCGGCATCGATTGCCTGGTCAATAACGCCGGTGTCACCATGAACCGTCCCTTTCTCAAAGTCACTCCCGAACAGTTCGATAAATTGTTCAACATCAATTTTCGCGGCCAGTACTTTCTTACGCAGAGAGTGGTGGAAGGCATGCTGCAAGCGGGCACTGGCGTGATCTGCAATATGTCCTCGGTGCATGGCTTGCAAGGTGTGCCCGAACATTCCGTCTATGCCGCGACCAAGGGAGCAATCCTCGCCTACACGCGATCGCTGGCGGTGGAGTTGGGGTACAGAGGCATCCGCGTCAATGCTATCGCGCCGGGATGGATTACGGTGGAGAACTATTTCAAGTGCATCCCCGGCTTTACCGAGCAGGTCGCGTCGGAAGCGGGTTATAAAGCGATTCCAGTTGCGCGTTGCGGCGAGCCGCGCGATGTTGCGAAGTTGGCGGCGTTTTTGTGTTCCGACGACGCTTCGTTCATTGTTGGGCAGACTTTTGTTGTCGACGGCGGCACCACGGCGCTGATGTCTCTTGCCGCCGATTTCAGAAAAGAAAACACGAATACCTTCGGCAAAGGTTACATTCCCGGCATATAGGTGATTTAGAAATGCTGCAAGAACTCGTCGCAACCTTGAAGGCAGTCGGCAAGTCTACCGAGATTTATCAGACGAATGATGGAACGCGACTGTTGCTCTTGCCCTATGGAGGCAGAATTCTGGGAGTATACGCGCCCGGTAGCGAAGAGAATTTCTTGTGGACGAATTCGGTGCTCAAGAGCGTGGAGTCCGCTCGAGCCTATTATGCGAGCGATGACTGGCAAAATTCCGGTGGCGATCGAACATGGCTCGCCCCGGAGGTCGATTTCTTTTTCCCGAAGTTTCCCAATATAGAGATCGGCGGCTATTGGCAGCCGCGAAGTCTCGATCCGGGCAACTATGAACTGATTAAGACCGCTCATGGAGTGAAGCTGACCAATCGCTTGAAAGTCGATGCATTTCGATCCAAGAAGCGAGTTGAGCTGGAGATCACAAAGTCGGTGGACGCTGCACCCAATCCCTTGCGCTACGACACAGCGCTTCGAACCGGAGCGGTTGAATATGCCGGTCATACCCTGCTGACGTCGTTGCGAATCCTGGATACAAATCCCGGCGATGCTCCCCTGGTCGGTCTGTGGAGTCTTACGCAGATGCCGCACCAGGGCGAGCTGTACATACCGACTTATTCCAAGGCTGATCCCAGAATTTACTTTGGCTTGACTGACACTCCTCCAGAAGAACTGGCGGTGAGCGAGCGCCTGGTGCGCTTCAAGATGCGGGCGCCGGGCGAACATAAAATCGGATTACGCTCGGCGGTCACCACCGGCCGCATCGGCTACATATATTCTGCGGGCGACAAGCATGCGCTCATCATTCGAAATTTTTTTGTCAATCCGTCCGGCGAGTACGCTGACGTGCCGTGGACCGAACCGGAAGATCGCGGATATTCTACGCAAGCTTGCAGCGTGAACAGCCGCTGGGGAATGTTCAGCGAAATGGAATATCACGTGCCCGCGATCGGTGGGAGCACCGGGTTGCATCACGTTGAAGATCGCTC
This sequence comes from uncultured Acidobacteriaceae bacterium, assembly GCA_963822025.1. Classification (GTDB taxonomy): domain Bacteria; phylum Acidobacteriota; class Terriglobia; order Terriglobales; family Acidobacteriaceae; genus Acidiflorens. Next base: position 2,268,252 of record CAWGFW010000008.1, read on the forward strand.
GCAACTCTGGGCCTTTCGCGGATCTCGATCCGATATTCTGAAAATTGCCAGAGCTTTATTGTCGAATGAGATTCAGTGATACCGTGGTTTCGTAATGCGTCAAAGCATGAGATGCGCGAGTCAAAAATAAAATACTGGATCATCCTATGAGCGCGCCTGATATTGCCGTTGAGTTGGTTGCCCCACTTGCTTGCGAGGTCGGCGAGAATCCGCTTTGGCATCCGGAAGCAAATACGCTGTTCTTTCTCGACATCACAAAGGGAACGGTTCACGCCTATCATCCCGCATCTAAGAAATGCTCCGTCGCCGCGCAGACGCGGATCACAGGTGGTTTCACTCTGCAGCGCGATGGCTCGCTGCTTTTATTTCAGGATGGCCGGATTGCGACTCTTGCGCGTGACGGCGTTCTGCGTGAGGTGGCCAGTGGCCGTTGCCCAGGCAACGACCGTTTCAATGACGTGATCGCCGATCCGGAGGGAAGAGTATTCGCGGGAGCGATGGGAGGAAACGGCAAACTTCTCCGTTTCGATCCCGACGGCAGCGTCACCGTTATGGCCGATGGTCTGGGCATCCCCAACGGGATGGGTTTTACGCCTGCTCTCGATGGAATGTATTTCACGGACTCCCTGCCGCGCAAAATTTACTATTTTGACTACGACCGCAAAACGGGAAATTTAAGCAATCAGCGGATATTTGCCGAGATTCCGCGCGAGGAAGGATTGCCCGATGGCATGACCATCGACCGCGACGGATATGTCTGGACCGCAATCTGGTTTGGTGGCCGCGTAAAACGTTTCGCGCCGGATGGCCGGTTAGACCGCGAAGTTTTTTTGCCGATTAAACAAACGTCAGCCGTAACCTTTGGCGGCCCCGATCTTACCGACATGTACGTAACCTCGGCAGCGATCGTCTCTGGTCCCGAACTGCGCCCTCCGGGATTCGATGGCGATGCGCCGCGCGGCGGTGGTCTCTATCGTCTTCGCCTGCCGGGCATAAGAGGCAGCGCCTCATTTCGCTCTAATCTTTCGTTTTCATAACGATTGCGCTCGCAGCCTCACCAGCGTCGACTCGTGCGCGAACGGGTCTCACGTTTTGTTACAATGTCAACAATCGTGTTGACATTGTGGGAGTATCCATGACGATCCCGAAACAAACTTATATTGACCGGCGTGAGTTTCTTCACTGCGCGGCAGGGGGCTTGCTGCTCTCGGTGCTCGCGACTAAGACATCATGGGGAGCCACTGGCGAGTCCGCGAAGTTTGCCTCTGACAACTTCTCTCTCGAATTGGAAGTCCAGCACGGGAGCGTCGCTGCCATTCACTCGCTGCGCAATCCGGAGACGAACTTTGAATGGGTCCGTGCGCGGTCGCCATTGGCTCCGGTCCTGATGGAGGCGGGACAATCGATCGGCGAGTGGAAAGTTCAACACAGCGATCGGCAATCCGCAGCCAGCGGAAACCGTTTTGAGTTCGTTTCCCAAAGCGATGCCAGCGCAATCAGATGTACGACCGCGCTGCAAGCCTTCAGTGATGCGCCCATCGTCGAGTTTCAAACCGAGTTTCAGAATAGCGGCAAGAGTCCCGCCAACGCGGTGACTGCGTTCGGTCCTTTCCGGTTCGCTTTGCGAGATGACATCGGTCCGCTGCGCGTGCATGCCATACGACGTGACGTATACGGGATCGAGACGAAGCCGGTTAGCGGAGAAATTGCTTTTTCTGGCGGGCGCTGGAACGCGCCCGAATATTGTGGATTGTTGCTGCTGGAGGCGGAAGGCAAAGATGAATTTCTTCTGGTCGGAATCGAGTGGGAGCGCGGCTGGCGCTACCGCATTGAGAAGAACGCAGCGGGCACTTGGATCAGCGTGGATCTCACCGACCTGACGCACGATATGGCAGCCGGCGAAAAGCTCTCCGCTCCGCGCGTCTTCCTCGGCCTCGCTCACGGAGATCGCGAGCAAGCCTTCCTCACTGCGCGTCATTACATGCAACGGCATGTCTTCCCTCCGTTTCTGCAGAATTGGCCGTGGGTAGTCTATGACTTTTGGGCGACGGACGCCGAAGGTGTTCAGGATGCACTACTCCACGAGGTAGATTTTGCCGCGAAACTCGGTGTGGATATATTCGTCCACGATGCGTCGTGGTATTCCGGATCTTCGAAGAAGGGCACTGGCGACTGGGGTTGCGGCCTGGGCAACTACACCGATGACCGCCAGAAGTTTCCGATGGGCCTCGCCGCCATTTCGCGAAAAGTGCATGACGCAGGCATGAAGTTCGGACTATGGGTGGGGCCGAACATAGTTGACAGCCGCCTGATCGGGACGACGTTTCCCAAACTGTGGACTGCGCAGCTAGAGGGCAAAGACCTGACACTTCAGCCGGAGGGCTGGGAGAATTCGTGTACGCAGGTTTGCCTGGGGTGCCGCGAGTACATCGATTTCCTCAAAGACAAGCTGACCCATATCGTTCGTGAATTTGATCTCAATTGGCTGAAGTGGGACAACTCGGGAATCCCTAAGCTTCCCGCCGGGTGCGACCGGGCCGATCATGGTCATCAGCGGGGAGATGGGAGTTATGCCGCGCTCGTCGGCCAATATGAGATCTTCGACCACTTGCATCGCACCTTTCCTGATCTGGTGCTGGAACAATGCGGCTATGGCAGCCGCCTCGATTATGGTTTGGCGCGAACCATCCGCGCAAATTGGTTGAGCGATTCTAGCTACCCCTCTGAGCACGTGCGCCAGAATGCTCTGATGGCGAACTATCTTTACCCGAGTTGCGACAATGGCGCCTGGATTGTTTCGGAGGATAAAGCGCTCGTCGAGAGTGCGAGCGAGCCCGCGTTGCTCGATACGGTTTTCCGCAGCCGCATGCTCAGCTTGTTTGGTTTTGGCACCATTCTCGGACTGCTGAAGGAACGTGTCTCGCTGTTTCCAGAGCCGGTGCTGGCCGCGGCGCGGCGAAACTTGGAATGGTACAAGCGCTATCGCCATCTTCTACAGAATGACTGTTACCATCTGCTCCCGGCGGGTAGCGGAGAGGGCCAGTATCAGGCGATCCAGTTCTTGTCGCCGTCAGCAAAGGAGTCGGTGGTCCTGGCGTTCAAGGCCGACAGTTCCCAGGAGAGCGTGCAACTTCGACTCCGCGGACTCCAGGCCAGCGGGACTTACGAGGTAACCTTCGCGAACGGTGGTCGTACTTTGCAAATTGTCGGCGGCGAATTGCTTTCGAATGGGATCACGGTTTTGTTGGCACATCCCGCCACTTCGGAAGTGGTGTTGCTGCGGATGTTGGCGTGATAAGTGAGCACAGTTTAGGAATGCACTGGCTTTAAAGACCAGCGCGGTTGGCTGCCTACCTCCGGAACATTAGCTGATCGGAAAGAAAAAGCTAGAATCTCGCCTGAATCTACGAGTTCCCCCATGTGTGATGGTGATCACACATTGCCGTGACAGACGCCGCAGCCTCCTAAGACGCACCCTACCATAATGTCCTCCACCGTACACACCTGACAGCTGGGAAATGATTCCCAACTTATATCGCCAAGGAGGCGACCGGATGGATGCACCTGTAATGATCTCCCAGATAAAAAAAGTGGCGGTGAGTTTGACCGCGGTATCGCCTGCCTTGATTTTGTTTTCTGCGCTATTAAGTCCGCCCGCCGCGTTGGCCGTTCCGAGTTATGCGCGGCAGACGGGCTTGGCCTGCAGCGGCTGCCACTACGCGCCTCCCGAACTCAATCCTGCCGGACGAAGGTTCAAGCTGATGGGTTACGTGGATCGAGGCGATGACACCAAAACTGTGAAGGCGGAAGGAGGCAAATCGCGTGCCGCGCTTGATCTTCTCGCCTCGCTTCCCCTTTCTGTAATGTTTGAGGCGTCATTTACCAACACCAACTCGCCCGTGCCCACGACTCAGAATGGCAATCTTCAAGTTCCTCAAGATATGTCCCTATTTCTTTCCGGAGCATGGACCAGCCACGTCGGCAGCTTTCTTCAAGTGACGTATGAAACCCAATCCGACCATTTCACCAGCGATAACACCGATATCCGCTTCGCGAATAAGACGCAGTGGGGTGGCAGGGAGCTGGTTTACGGCCTCGACCTCAACAACAATCCAACCGTCGAGGATCTCTGGAACGATACGCCCGCGTGGGGTTATCCGTGGATCGCCAGCAACGTCGCGCCGACTCCCGACGCCACTCCCATTATTAATGGTCGATTGGCACAGGACGTTGCCGGATTCGGCGGCTATGCCATGTGGAACAGCCATCTGTATCTAAACGTCGATCTTTATCGCTCGCAACACGTAGGTGGTTCTGAGCCGAATCCGGGAGTTGGTGCGACTTTCAATATTGTGGGAGTTGCACCCTACTGGCGCCTCGCCTGGCAGCAATCGAGAGGGCCGACGCAGTTTGAGATCGGCACCTATGGAATGCACGTGAAGAGCACGAACAATACGATCAATAATGGTATAGGCGATCTCTATGACAGCTACACCGATTGGGCCTTCGACACGCAGATCGATCAGACATTATTCAGGAAAGATGTGCTGACGCTGCGCGGCACGTTTATCCATGAGAATTCCAACTTGGCATCCAGCGCCGCCGTTCCGGCCCCTACAGGTCCGCTGGCCTCACCGGGAGGGCACCATCTAAATACTTTTATGCCCAACATCGAATACCACTTCGGCACTCGTCTGTCGGGCACATTCGGTTGGTTTGATACCTCGGGTACGCCCAACGTCGTGCTCTACCCCTCGGGTGCGATAACGGGCAACTTGAATGGCGATCCGAGAAGCGCCGGATATATGGCAAACCTCTCCTATTGGCCGTGGCAGAATTTGCAACTCGCCGCCCAATACACGGGATACACGCGCTTCAACGGCGGTTCCGACAATTACGATGGCGCCGGCCGTAACGCGAGCTCTAACAATACCGTTTACCTGGACGCGAAGTTCCTTTTCTGACACCGATTTCACGGCACCAGCGCCAGCGTCGCGATCAGCAAGATTGAAATCGGAAGCAATGATTGAAGCAATGATTTACAAGGAGAACATAATGAAACGAAGTCTAATGATGGTAATGGCAGTCGTAGCAGTCGCAGCCATGAGTTTGACCGCCAGCGCGGGTACGATCACTGGGAAAGTCTCGGGTGTGAAGAGCGAATCGGTAGTCTACGTCGATGTGATCGCTGGCAAAACTTTCCCGGCGCCGACAACGAGCACGGTTATCGATCAGAAGGGTCTCATGTTCGTGCCGCACGTCGTCGTGGTACAGCAGGGAGCCACGGTCGGCTTCCTGAATAGCGACAGCGTCGCCCACAATGTTTTCTGGAGTGCCATTAGCGGCAACAAAAAGCTCGGCCACAACCTCGGCACCTGGCCGAAGGGCGAGAAGCGTTCTTTCAAGTTTGACAATCCTGGCGTCGTGCCGCTGCTCTGCAATGTGCATCCGGAGATGGCCGCGTATGTCATCGTGTCTCCCACACCATACTTTGCCATCACCGATAAGTCGGGCGCATACAAGATCGAAAATATTCCCGATGGCAGTTACACCGTGACCGCATGGAATGAAGGCGCTAAGAACCAGTCCAAACCGGTAACCGTGTCGGGCGAGGGCAAAGCCGATTTCACACTCAGCAAGTAATGTGCGAATTCCGAGGACTGTAGTTGAAGTCGGTTAAGAGACACGTATGCCAGACGACTCACAGACAACAAAAGTCGATGACATGGTCAATCGGCGCCAGTTCTTTTTGAAGCTTGGCCTGGGCTCTCTGAGCATCGCCGCGGCGGGCACGGTCGCCTTTGCCTATCAGTATCTGGAGCCGAATGTCCTTTACGAACCTTCGCCCATCGTCAACGTCGGCAAGCCCGAGCGCTATGCGCCGCGCTCGGTCACCCTTGATGTGAATTCGAGTATCTACATTATTCGTTCGCAGGAAGGCTTCTTCTCGCTCAGCGCTGTCTGCACTCACCTCGGGTGCCTCACGACATGGCAGCCCGAAATCAACCGCATCACCTGCCCTTGCCATGGCAGCAAGTTCGATCGCGATGGAGCGGTTATCGAAGGCCCCGCTCCAAAGCCGCTGCCCTGGCTGAAGATGTGGTTGAACGACGATGGAGAATTGCTAGTGGACCGGGCGACGAAGGTGCCTCCCGAGAAAGAATACGTGCGCGCGTGAACATGGAAAAAGTTGAGCACAAGGACGCAGACGGCGCGATTCGAAATCCCCTTACCGCGCTCGCCCGCTGGGGCGCCGAACTCAAGCACATGTCCCGCGACCGTGTGCGCGAACCGCAACTAGGATTCCGCTACACCTGGTATTTGGGTGCGCTGACGCTCGGCACATTCATGATTCAATTGAGCACCGGCTTGCTGCTGATGCTCTACTATCACCCGTCCATTCCGCAAGCCTATGCGGACATGAAGAATCTCCAGTTCGTAGTCTCCTCCGGCTTCTTCCTAAGGAATCTGCACCGCTGGTCGGCGCAGGCCATGGTGCTCCTCGTATTCATTCACATGGCCAAAGTATTCTATCGCGGAGCTTTTCGTCCGCCCCGCGAATTGAACTGGGTAGTCGGTTCGACGCTCCTTCTGCTGACTCTTCTACTCAGCTACACCGGCTATTTGCTGCCCTGGGATCAAACCTCCTACTGGGGAGTGACGGTCGGGTCCAGCATCATGGCGTCGGTGCCAGTCCTCGGAGAAAAGCTTCGCTTCGTCTTGCTCGGAGGCAATACGGTGAATGCGAACGCGCTACTGCGGTTCTATGTTTTGCACGCGGTAATTTTGCCCTTATCGGTTATTGCCCTGATCGGCATTCACATGTGGCGTCTGCACCAGGATGGCGGAATGTATTCGCCCGATTCCGAGGAATCGGAGAAATCCGAACAACCATAATCATAATAATGATGAACAACTCTCCCTCAGAGCATGGAACACGGTTGCCGGCGCGGATTCCCGGGGAAAAGACCATCTCCTACGGCGAACTGCTCTTCAGGGAGATGATCGCCATTGAGATTCTGGCGGTGGTTCTGGTTTGCCTCGCTCTCGTGTGGAATGCGCCACTGGAGCAATTAGCTGACCCGCTTCACACCGCCAATCCCGCCAAAGCGCCCTGGTATTTCACCGGACTGCAAGAATTGCTGCACTACTTCCCGCCGTTTGTCGCGGGCGTAATTCTTCCGACGCTGATCGTGCTCGCGCTCATCGTAGTTCCTTTCTTCAACGTCAACATAAAAGATCAAACGTTGTGGGACCGGAATAAGTCGCAGCGGCTGATTAGTCTCGCCATCATCACGGTCGCCTTGACCGTGTTGTTGTTGCGCGTCGGTGCCTGGGATGCCACCATTCCCGTCCTCACCATCGCAGCTCTCATGGCATTGGCCGCATCGTGGGCGGGGCGTCCGGTTGGCCGATTTCAAAGTTGGCTGAGCGCCAAGCCACTCTCCTTCTGGATCATGACCTGGTTCCTGATGGAGGCCGTGATTCTGACCACGGTGGGCGCACTCTTCCGTGGCCCGGGCTGGGTCTGGGTGTGGCCCTGGAGGCATTCTTGATTCCTCAACCGATGCGCGAATGGCTGCGCCGGAATGTCCTCGCTTCACCCGTTCATCGTTTCGGATGGGCAAGCCTGCTCTTGCTCATTGCGCTTGCCATCGCGCCGACCAAAGACTTCTTCAATGAGTGGCGCCATTACCAGCGGCAGTACCGCAAATTTATTTCCACGCGTGCGGATAGTCTTACCTTGCAGCATCATTTCGCAGGAGGAATTCAACAGATCTGGCTGCCCGAACTCGCAGTCGTCGATCGCTGCACCACGTGCCACGTGGCCATCAGCGAAAAGAGCCTCCTGGGTGAAGCTTCGGTCCCCGAACCTTTTCGCGCCCATCCCCCTGTAGCCCACAACGTCAAGGACTGGGGTTGCGTAATCTGCCATCGCGGGCAAGGCCCCGCGACAGAGTTGGCGGAAGCGCACGACGCAACTCGCGCATGGGAAGAGCCGATTCTTCCTGCACGCTATCTCGAATCCTCTTGCGGCCAATGTCATCGCGCCCCACTTACCGGCACACCGCAACTAAACCTCGGCCGCAATCTTCTTGGGCGTTATGGCTGCGTGCACTGCCACACCATCAAATTGTCAGACGGCAATACGGTGAAACCGACCGATGATCCGCCCTCGCTTTCGCACATCGCCGACAAGACCACGCGCGAGTGGATTTACGCATGGTTAAAAAATCCCTACGCGTACGCCGTGACCACGACCATGCCGGATTTCAAGCTGACCGATGCCGACGCGCGCGATATCTCCGCGTTTCTGATCGCGAACAGCACTGCGGTGGCTGGAGACGCGGACGCAGTAACCAAAGCTCCGCAGCCTGACCCAACCGCCGGAGCCAGCCTGTACGGTGAATCATTCTGCGCCTCCTGCCACGCCGTGCAAAACGCCGCCGGAAACGTGGTGGGCGGTGACGTGGGTCCCGAACTGACCCGGATCGGCAATAAGGCAAAGCCGGAATGGTTGCGCGTGTGGCTGCGCAATCCGCGTATCTACAATCCGGAAACAGCGATGCCACACTACCGCTTCACGGAACTGCAAGTTTCTTTGCTCACCGCGTATCTCGGAAACAAGAGCGATTCAGATCTATTAGGAAACGTACGGCTAGATGCCGCGACTCCAGAGCAAGTTGCGCACGGCAAGGTTCTTGTCACCACCTTTGGTTGCGCGTCTTGTCACGAGATCAGCGGCATCAAGAAGCCGGATAACTTCGCCCCCGAATTAGCACGCGTGGGCAGTAAGCCACTCACGGAGATCGTTTTCCTGCCGGGGATGAAGCGTAGCACGCCGGATTACATTGCCACCAAGATCCGCCAGCCGCGCGCCTTTGGAGCGGGATTGAAAATGCCGCAGTACACGCTGGCACCCGCGCAAATCGATGCATTGACTACGGCTCTGCTTACGTTTACCGGCAGCGCACACGATCTACCGCTGGCATTGATCGTCCCGGCAAAGGCGCCCTCGAGTTATCAGCCCGCCGGCAAGGCAGGCCAACTCATGTCGGATTTGGCTTGTTTCAGTTGCCATGCCATCAACGGTCGCGGCGGCGATATGGCTCCCGACCTGAGTTGGGAAGGCACGGCCGTGCAACGCCCCTGGCTGCAAGCATTCTTGAAGAATCCCGGCACGTTGCGTCCCGCGCTGATTCGCCGCATGCCGAGGTTTAATCTCTCCGATTCCGAAATCACCGAACTCACCGACTACATGATGACCGTGTATCAGACCCCAGCATTCGACCGCGACTCTCTAGCCTCTAACGGCTATCCGGCTGCGCAGGTAGAGCAGGGGAGACAGCTTTTCTATTCCAAGTATGCCTGTCAGTCGTGCCACATCATCGACACCAAAGTTGATAAAGGCTACATCGGACCCACCCTCACACAAGTAGGTTCGCGTCTAAATGCCGCGTGGATTTACCACTGGCTGAAGAATCCTCAATCCCTGCAACCGGGCACGATCGAGCCGAGCCGCAACATGAATGATGAAGATGCTCGGGCTCTGACCGCATTCCTGATGACGCAAAAAGGCAGCAGCAGTCAGGGGGCGAAAAAATAATGTCGCGACATTGGACGCTTCTCGTACTCAGTCTCGCTTTCGCGACAGCGGCGTGTTCGCGCAAACTGGCGCCAGCAGCGGCTTTTAAGCCCACCGCTTTTGGTGCTGCGTTGGTCGAATCGAGCGGAGGCAAACAGACAGGAGCGATCGGCACGCTACTGTCTCAGCCCGTAATCGTGCAGGTCAACGACGAACAAGGCACCGCCGTCGCCGGAGCGCTCGTTCAGTTCACGGGGCCGGCTGGCGTCACCTTTGATCCGCCGAGCGCCCTGACCGATCCCAGCGGACAGGTCACTACGAATGTTGCTCTAGGTAGCGTGGCAGGACGATACCAATTGACCGCGCGCACCTCCACCAAAGCGCAAAAGTCAGTCGAACTGAAGATTGAAGAGATTGCATTGGGATATCAAGAGCAGCTTGGATTTCAGATCAACAATAAATATTGCGCCAGCTGCCACGACCCCGAGTCGACACCAGAGCGGGTTTCAAATTATGACAATCTCGAGGTTAAGCCGCATCCGTTTACGGAGGGCACCACACTCAACAAAATGAGCGACGACGACCTTACCGCCATCATCAGCCATGGCGGACCCGCACTTAACAAGTCTGCATTGATGCCCCCCTACGGCTACACTCTCGACAAGAGCGAGATCGAAGGGCTGGTCTCCTACATCCGCCTAGTCTCCGATCCTCCCTACCATGCTCCGGGAGTGGTCTACGCAAGAAAGTAGTGGGCCGTCGCCCGCGCGCCTAAATCCTGCAAATACTGGGCTGCACTCGGCAGGGCTATCATCGCTGGCACAGTGCCCTAGCCTCTTTGGCCTTCGTGTCCAGCCGGATGCGTTCGCCTAGAACCTCTTTCGAAGAAATTCAAAAAGAATGTAACCGGTGAGCGCGGCTATGGCCGCAATTGCAAAATTGGCGGTGGTAAAGACATCTAGCATTGCCCAAAGTATCCCTTTCTTCCGTCCCATGCCCGACCGCTCGAATTCTCCCATCAAGAGATTGGAATAAAACAAGAACATAATGAAGCCGACCTCGACCACCGCTCTGAAGGCATTCTTCTTCATGGCAAAAAAATCCTCCGGAGTTGCTTCAGTTGAGCAGTTGCTGCAAGCTCGCAGGCAGCGTGGGCAAGACGCTGGCCGGACGCGTACCGCTTCTCCTCTTCGTGGAACTGAACGATTCGGTTGGTCTAGACTACAGTTCTCGCAGGGCGACGGCCACTGGCCGCCAAGCAGCACGCATTGCCGGAGGCAAGCCTCCGAGCAGCCCCATCAGCAGCGCGAAGATGATCCCACCCAGCAACAGCACCGGCGCGATGCGGAAAGCGAATGCCAGATGCGAGAAAGTCTGCCAGTTCATTGCACCGGTGGTAAGGCCGTTCAAGGGAAGGACGGCAAGGCAACCGATGATGCCTCCGATCAAGGAAATCATCAGCGCCTCGATCAGGAATGAAAAGACGACGGCGCCGCCACCAAAGCCCAGAGCGCGCATGGTGGCGATTTCGCGGCCGCGTTCGGAGACAGCCGAGTACATGGTATTAAGCGCGCCAAAAACTGCGCCAATCGCCATAACGAAGGCCACCAGTCCGCCGAGAACGGTAATCAGGCGAGTCATGCTGGTGGATTGTTTCGCGTAATAGTCGATTTCGCGGCTCACGTCGAAGTTGAGGCGGCGGTCTGAAGTAACCGCATCTTTGAACTGCTGATAACTGTCGGGCGAAGTCAGATGCACGGTGGCGGACTGGAAAATGTTAGTGGGCCGCTTGTAGACGTCATCGAGTACGCGCGCATCACACCAGACTTCGGAATCGAAGGAACTGCCACCGGCGTCGAAAATGCCAACCACCTGCCAGTGACCACCTCCAAAATTCACCGTGTTTCCGAGCGTTAATCCCGAGTAGCTACTGCTCGCGTTCCTTCCGACAATCAGCTCTGCCAGGCCCGGCTGAAACATTCGGCCCTGAGCGATCTTGACGTTCTTGCGAATGGTCAAAACGTTGGCGGAGACGCCGCGAACTTGAACATTGGCGTCGGTGCCAGTTGACTTCAGCGGAAAAGGCGCGACCACCACGACTTCCGAGGTCACGAGCGGTGTATCAGAGGCGCGGGCAACGCCGGGAGCATCCTGCAGAATTTTGATGTCTTCGAGTTTGATTCCGCTCATCATCTCCGAGGTTGCGCCGGCGCGCATGACGATGGCGTTGTCAGGGGAACCGGAAGAGACCAAGGTGGCCCTGAAGCCCCGTGCCAGAGATAACATCGCCACGAAGACGCCCACGGTTCCGGCAATTCCGAGAACGGCAACGATGGAAGACGTCCAGCGAGCCTTCACGCTGCGAATGTTGTAGACGATGGGGATGGCCATCTCAAACCCTCCGTAGCGCATTGACCACGCGCATGCGCATCGCGCCGATTCCGGGCAGCAGTCCGCTGACGATTCCAACTACTAAAGCGGTAGCAAGACCCAGCGACAGTATTTCAGGGGACAAGATGAGGGTGGGAAGGAGTCCATTCAAAGCCGCGCCCAGAGCCGGGACTGCCAGTAGCGCAAGCCCGAGGCCGAGAAGACCGCCAACCACCGCAATGATGAGAGATTCGGCGAGCACGAAGAAAAGTACGGAACGATCGCTGAAACCGATTGCCTTGAGAACGGCAAGTTCACCCGCCCGCTCGCGCACGGAAATGGCCATGGTGTTACCGGTCACCAGAAGCAGCGTGAAGAAGACCACGCTGCCGATGGTCATGATGAGAAATTGGATGTTTCCGAATTGCTTGACCCAACTGGCGGCGAATTCGGATTCCGTCTCTGTCTTCGTCTCGAAGGAAGAGTTGGCCGCCATGTCGTCGATCGCCTTCGCCACGGTAACGGCGTCGTCAGGCTTGTCGAGTTTTACGACATACCAACCGACATTTCCCTTGAAGGTCTCCGGTACTCGCTCTTCAAAATAATCCCACTGGAACCAGAACTGGCTCTCGTCGCCACCCGCGTGCTCACTGTGATAGATGCCATCCAGATTAAATTCCCACGTGCCAGTGTTGCCATAGCCTGCGTTCTTGATGGGGATGCGGTCGCCGACTTTCCAGCCAAAGCGCTGGGCGGTCTTGGCGCCGGCGATTGCGCCCTGGCGGTCCTTCACAAAGTTCTGCCACTGGTCGTCGGGCACAACTAACTCAGACATGACCTGGCGCTGATTTGCGACATCGATCACGAACTGCGGGAAAAAGTTTTTTTCTTCCTGATAGACGCCGCCAAACCAATTATTATGCGTGACTGCCTTCACTCCCGGAATGCGCAGAATCTTGTCGCGATAGGCAAGCGGCAGCGGGTTAATGATAGATACGCGATTGATCGTAACCAGGCGATCCGCGCCCGCAATATCCGCGCCTCGACTGAACGCTCCACGCACCACGGCGAGGAAGGCAAAAAGAAAGAGCGCAACCGCGAATGAGCCGACGGTGAGGATAAGTCGAAGCTTCTTGCGAAAGAGATTGGCGAAAATCAACCCACGGAATTTCATGCGGCGCCTCCCGCAGGAACTTCGCGCGACCCGCCCGCCTCGACCAGCACGCCCTTCTCAAGGTGCAAGGTAAGATCGGCCCGCTCTGCGACTAGCGGGTCGTGCGTCACCATGAGCACAGTCTTGCTGTATTCCTTCACCAGACGGTGAATCAGATCCATGATTTCGTCGGCGCTCCTGCGGTCGAGATCACCCGTCGGTTCGTCGCAGAGCAAGAAAGTCGGATCGGCAACGATGGCGCGCGCGATCGCAACGCGCTGCTCCTGGCCGCCGGAGAGCTGGCGAGGATAGTGATTCATCCGGTCCGCTAATCCAACAATGCCGAGTGCCGTTTCCACATGCTTGCGGCGTTCCGCTTTGGAGAGGCTCGTTAAGAGCAGCGGCAGCTCTACGTTCTGAAAGGCCGTCAGCACGGGGATGAGGTTATACATCTGAAAGATGAAACCGACGTGCCGCGCCCGCCATGTGGTCAGCTTGCTGGCCGACATGTGCGTGATTTCGTCGCCCGCCACGGTGATGCTTCCGCGCGTGGGGACATCGAGGCCGCCAAGCAGATTCAGCAGCGTGGTTTTGCCAGAGCCGCTTGGTCCCATGAACGCTACGAAATCGCCCTTTTCGACGTCGAGGTTCAAACCTTGGAGAACGTGGATTTCTTCGCCTCCTCGGCGGTACGTCTTGTCCAGCCCGCGCACCTGAATCTGGCTGCTGGTTTTTCCCGTGCCATCGACTTGCACCATATCGCTGCTCCCTCAATTATTCTTACTGATTATTTACGGCAGCTATTTCTTAATCCGCACAGCCTCGCCGTCATGCAGATTTGCCGGCCCATTGACGACGACCGCGTCGCCAACCGCTAAACCCGCCATTATTTCCGTGTCAGTACCGCGATTCCCGCCGAGTGTAACCGCGCGCCGCTCAGCTTTATCGTCCTTAACCAGAAAAACGACTTTCTTACCATCGTCGTCGCGCACCGCAGTCTGAGGTACTAGAATCGCGGGGGTGGCGGCGACCTCTTTGCTCGTTGGTGCGTCTCCAAGGAAAGTCACTTTGATTCCCATGTCCGGCAAGATGCGCGGATCGAGCTTCAGGAACGAGATGCGCACTTTGACCGTAGCTTTTTGGCGATCCGCGCTCGGAATAATCGTGCGCACGCGGCTCGGAATCTCCCAGTCAGGATAAGCGTCGAGAATCGCAGTGACCTGCTGGCCCGGCTTCACTCGCGTGATGTAAGCCTCATTCACATCGACCTCGATCTCATTGGAATTCATATCCACAATGGTGGCGATGCCGGTGCGCGTGAAGCCGCCGCCCGCGGAGATCGGAGAAACCATCTCGCCGACCTGCGCGTCCTTCGACACTACGATTCCATCGAAAGGCGCGCGAATCGTGCAGTTGTCGACCGCCTGCTGCGCTTCCTGGGTGCGGGCCTCGGCCGCCGCGGCCTGCGCTTTCGCCAAATCGATTTTTGCCTGGAGACTTTCGACCGAGGTTCGCGCATTATCGAGCTGTTCTTGTGGCTCGACGCCCGCTTTTTGTAGTTCCTCGGTGCGGTATAGCAAAATGCGAGCGTTCTTCTGTTGCACTTCGTAGTCGGCGATCGCAGCTTGGGCGGAGTTGCGATCCGCCTTGGCCGAGCCCAGAGCCCGCTGGGCGTCGGCATCGTCAAGCGTGGCCAGCAACTGCCCTTGGCGTACGTGGGTGCCTTCGTCGAAGAAAACTCCGGTCACGCGTCCTGTGATTTTGGCAGCAATCGTGGCTCGCTGGCGTGGAGTGACATATCCGGTGGCATTGAGTAATGCTTCGCGGCTTCCGGGTCCTACGGCTTTCCGGGCGATGACTACTTCCACCATCGGCTTCGAGTCTAATAACGCGTAGACGCTGGCGCCAACCCCGCCGAGAATGATCAGTAGCCCAAAGAAAATGGCGAGAATTTTCCCCGCTTTGCCGCCCTTGCGCTGTCCATCATGGATGCGCAAGGAGCCCAGGTCGTGTGCGGGTAGGTTCTCTCGCGTCACCATCAGCTAAACTTTGTCCTTTCCGGGGGGAACCACTATGATAATCCATCTTCAAACAAGGGAAAGCCGAGGACGCCGGTTTGCTCAAAAGCCTCAGCCGGACAGCTCCCGGATACGTTGCCACGGAAAGTCACCGAAAAGCTAACGATGTGGGTCGGCCTGGGAAGACCGGCCTGGAAATTTGAATGGCGAAGCGAGTTTTAGCGCTAACGACGAATTCCTGTCATACGACCTTCGAGGTGAGTCGGGCCTCGATCGTCTCCAGCAGCCGAGCGCCTGCTTCGCCCGCATCGCTGGTGGAAAACTCGCTGCCCAGTTCGATCACGGGCAGTCGAGTGCACGCGCTTTGAAAGGCTGGCGGCTTTGCTGGAGACGCGGTCATTTCAGGTCCCACCAACAGCAGATCGAAATGCGTAATGCGCATCAGCAACAGGGCATCGCTTACCCGCATGCTGCTCTGGACGTCGTATCCAGCGCGATGCAAGAGCTCGCGCACGTAGGCGAGCACGTCCGCGTTAGAGTCGAGGCACAGGACGCTGCGGCCTTTTGGCACCGGCGCTTCGGCGCGAGCCCCGGGGCCGTAAAACGCGGCGACTGCTTTCTCTTCCGATTCGTGTACGTCGAACACGGCCGTCAGACGCGACATCTCTAAAACTCTGCGCACAAAATCCGGCACATTGCAAAGCTTCAATTCTCCGCGGGCCTGACGGGCGCTGGTGAGGGCGCGGACCATGGTGCCGAGCCCGCTGCTGTCAATGAATCCCACCTCGCCCAGGTGCAGCACGAAAGAGCGGCGTGTGTGCAACAACCAGGCCAGGTGCGCGCGCAGAGATTCGCTTTCGCGGCCGCCGACAATTCGTCCCTTGCAATGGACGACGGTGACGCGTCCAACTTCACGTGTGTCCAGCGACAAGAGCAAGTGGGCCTCCAATGCAGCGGTATGAAGCCTGCGAAGTCGCCACATTATATGCGGGAGAGAGAGCCGTGGGTAGCGATAAAACCGCGCGCACATCGCAAACCGGGCGAGGCTGCCATGCTCTCGATACAATTCGCCATTTAGCATAGGAATTGTGATCCGGCAAAAACGCATCGGCTTGGCGAGAGCGCTTTCAAAGTCAGGCTACTGCTCGCGTTCGCAGGCGGCCATTTTGATCCGCAGCGGGCGGGTTACTCTCAACGGACATGTTGCTAGAGATCCGGAAACTGCGGTGCGAATGCAAGATGGCCGCGCAGGCGAACGGATTGAGGTCGACGGATTGCCGCTCGGCGAGACGCCACCAATCTATCTGGTCATGAATAAACCTCGCGGCATCGTGACCACCGCGTCTGACGAAAAAGGCCGCAAGACAGTTTACGATCTGCTGGATGCAGGCATGCCGTGGGTTGGTCCCGTCGGGCGCCTGGATAAGGCCAGCGAAGGCCTGCTGCTCTTGACGAACGATTCTGAGTGGGCGGCAAGAATCAACGACCCCTCAACTCATCTCGACAAGAAATATCACGTGCAGGTCGACTGCATAGCCAATGACGAACTGCTCGCGGAAATAATTAAAGGATGCCCTGATGGAGAGATTCCGGGCGAAAACAACGCTCTTGAAAACGACCGGAAACATCTCCGCGCCAAGGCGGCACGAATTCTGCGCCGTGGCGATAAGAATAGCTGGCTGGAAATCACGTTGGATGAAGGCAAGAACCGCCAAATCCGGCGTTTGCTCGAGGCGCTGCAGGTTCGAGTCTTGCGCTTAGTGAGGGTGTCGGTTGGTCCGCTAGAGCTCGGCGATCTGAAGAAAGCAGCAACCCGTGAATTAACACCGGAAGAAAAGGGCTTGCTAGATGCTGCCCAGCGAAGATGATGTAGTAGGGTTGCTAAGAAGGGATCCCTTCGCTTTTACATATTCCTGCGCCTCGCGCAGCACTTTCCGCTCATTGCCGTAGGCGATCTGCTTGCCCGCTTCGCTCAGCGGAACCCACAGGGCTCGCTTCACTTCGATTCGCATCTCCTGAGCGAGATTATCAATTTCTCCCGACACATAGCGCATCAGATAGAAACTCACAATCTTGAAAACGCGCTCGCCATCGCCCCATGTGCGTACATAAACGTACTTATTGTCGGCGAGCTTCGTGACCGGCTCGGCGACAATCCCGGTTTCCTCCCGCACCTCGCGCACCGCAGCCGCCTGCGCCTTTTCGCCTCGATCCACCAGGCCTTTGGGAAGCGCGAGGACAGCGCGGCTGCGCCGGCGCGGCGCCTTTGCCCGCGGGACATCCTTTTTGGCGCCGTCAGCCGCCGTTTCTTCTATGTGCGGTTCGGTCTTGTGTGGCTCAATCAGCGCGACATGCCACACTCCAGAAATCTCCCGCAGCACAACCCCACCCGCTGAAATCTCCCGTGGCATCCACTACACTGTACCGCGAATCGAAGCGGCGCGACGTTTTCAGGAACTTCCCAGTTTTTCGGCCTCTTCCAAAATGCGCTGCCATGCACGCTCCACGTGCCGGGCCCGCGTGTTGGTTTGTCCAACGCAGAGGCGAAGGGTGAATGTGCCATCGAGCTTGGTGTGCGTGAGAAAAAGATCTCCGCTCGCATTCAACCGCTCCATCAAAAGTTGATTGGCCGAATCTTGACTAACACGCTCTCCCGATCGCAACCGGAAGCAGACGAGGTTGAGCAGTGCCGGCGCAGCGATCTCGAAACGTTGATCGTTGCGCACCCACCCAGCAAATTCCTGCGCCAGCCGCACATGCTCGCGAATGTGATGCTGCAGGCCTTCAATCCCATAATGGCGGATCACAAACCAGAGTTTGAGCGAGCGAAAACGGCGTCCCAGCTGGATGTGCCAGTCGCGATAGTCGATGACAGCGCCCGATTCCGTAGCCTGGTTGCGCAAATACTCGGGCAAAATCGAGAGCGTTTCGGTCAGGTGTTTCCGCTCGGAGACATAAAAAACGTTGCAATCGAAATTCGTGAACATCCATTTATGTGGGTTGAAAGTGTAGCTGTCCGCGAATTCAACCCCATCGTTGATAAATCGGAACTCAGGGCAAAGCGCCGCTGTGCCACTCATCGCCGAGTCAACATGCAGCCAGAGATTGTGCTCGCGGCAGATGCGCGCAATCTCGCGCACCGGGTCAATCGCGTTCGATGAGGTTGTGCCCACCGTCGCGCAAACGAAGCAGGGAGTCAGCCCGGCGTTCATGTCGCGCTGGACCTGTTCCGAGAGTGCTTTCGGACGCATGGCAAAATTCTTATCCACTTCGATGTGCCGCAGGTTATCCGAACCCATCCCCGCGACCTTCACCGCTTTTTCGATGGAGGAGTGGGTTTGAGTAGAGCAATAGGAGACGAGGCGGCCATCGCAGCCCTTGTGGTTGCTGGCAAACTTTGTCGAACGCTCGCGCGCGGCGAGCACCGCGCAGAGCGTGGCACTGGAAGCCGTGTCCTGAATCACTCCACCGCCGCTGCTGGTCGAAAGAAATTTCTCCGGCAGCCCGAGCATCGGAACCAGCCAATCGAGCACGTGTGTCTCGACTTCCGTGCAGGCCGGACTGGTCGACCACAACATGCCTTGCACGTCCAGTCCGGCGGAAACGAGATCGCCGAGAATGGCCGGCCCAGAGGCGTTCGAAGGAAAGTATGCGTAAAAATTAGGCGACTGCCAGTGTGTGATTCCGGGAAGGACGACACGATCGATGTCGGCGAGAATCGCGTCGAAAGCCTCGCCCTGTTGTGGGGCTTGAGCCGGCAGCTGAGCGCGAATCTCTCCCGGCTTCACGCGCGACAAAACCGGAAAACTTTCAATCCGCGAATAGTAATCGGCGATCCAGTCCACGACGGCGTGGCCCTGGCGGCGGAACTCCTCGGGAGTCATGTGGAAAGACTTGGGATCAGACATGGGAATCGGTAATTTGTAATCTGCGATTTGTGATTGGTAATTTGAAAAGCTCACGCTCTGGCGATTGCAAATCACCAATTACGAATCACAAATGTGCGTAATACACTCGCGTTTTGTACTCAAACTCAACTATTCCCTTCACGGCGTGCGCGCGAAAAATTCGCTGCAACTGCTGCATCATCGGAGCATACTTCGGATGGCCCTCGAGCGGCGCGTACGACGAAGATAACAGCCGTCCCGCGGCGCCGTCGTAGTCAAATTGCTGCCGCAGACTAAATACACGTTCCTCGCACGGGGAGGGCGCAAAAAACTCATGAATCATGGCCGTGGTTTTTTCGTGGCGCACTTCTTCATAATCCGTGCCGTAGGTCAGCAGTAGCTGTTCGTACTCGCGCAAAAAAGCTGTCGATGAGGTGAGCCGTTCATTCCAGATCAGCACGCACCAACCGCCCGGCCGCAAAATGCGCACGAATTCCGCGCGCGCACGAGGCAGATCGAACCAGTGCGCCGCCTGGGCGGCGGTCACGAAGTCGACAGAAGCCGAGCGCAGCGTCGTCTCCTCCGCCGTTCCAGCTACCGACACCAGCCGCTTGTATGATTCGAGCTGATGCACGCCACTCTCGCGCATTTCCGCGTTGGGCTCGACAGCAAATACTGAATTGCCGTTCTCCAGAAGAAGCCTCGTAAACATGCCTGTTCCAGAGGCAACGTCGGCGACGATGTGACTTGGCTGCAGTCCGCATTCCGCGCGTAGCAGGTCGAGAACCTGAGTCGGATATCCCGGACGATAGCGGATGTAATTCTCCACCCGATCAGAAAAACGAGCCGTTGAAGAGATGGTCATCGCTATTTAGTGTAACGCGTCCGCAGCCGCCTCCCTGGGCACGGTACAATCTTTGTCTTGTGGCGGAATCTTGTATCGAGGCCCGCAGGGTTGCAAAGAATCTGAATCACAGTCGTTTCGAAAATCATCTCAAGGAACTTCATGAAACTTCTCGCCGCGTCCCTCCTGCTTTTCGTGCTGATGGGCTCTAACCTTCCGGCCGTCGATGCCGCCAACGACAAAGATAAAAATAAAGACGCCGACAAAAATAACCAGCCCGAAAGCTGGGTCATCAGCGGCTTTCGCGACGTTGCCGGTGAACTTGAGATCGAAAAGAAGTTTCTCGCCGTGCCCGATGCGAAGCTTGCCGAAGAGCATCTGCGCATCCTGACCCAGGCGCCGCACATCGCCGGCTCGCCCGAGGACAAAGCAACCGCCGAATACGTTGCGCAGAAATTTCGCGACGCCGGCCTTGATACCGAGATCGTCGAATACAAAGTGTGGATGAATTACCCGGCCGAGATTCGCGTTGATATGACCGCGCCTCCTGGCGTCGAGATGCATGGCCCGCAACGCGAGCACGTCGATGGCGATCCCTTTCAGGATGATCCCCGCGTCGTCACTCCCTACAACGGCATGTCGCCGTCTGGCGATGCCGAGGCTGAGGTTGTCTACGCCAACTATGGCTCTCCCGCCGACTTTGACAAACTCAAACAGATGAATGTCGACGTGCGCGGCAAGATCGTCATCGTCCGCTACGGGGAGAATTTCCGTGGCGTAAAGGAATTCGTGGCACAAGAGCGCGGTGCCGCCGCCGTGATCATTTACTCCGACCCCAAAGACGACGGTTACTATCGTGGTGACGCATATCCAAAAGGCCCGTGGCGCCCGGCAACCGGCGTCCAACGCGGCTCCGTGGGTTACATGTTCCAGTTTCCCGGAGACCCTACTACTCCCGGCATCGCCTCCACTCCGTCGCTGCCCGACTCGAAGCGCATCTCTCCCGCTGACTCCGAGCAGTTGCCGAAAATTCCGGTCACTCCTCTCTCTTACGCGGACGCCGCGCCTATCCTTGAGCACCTCGGCGGCCCGGCCTCGCCCCGCGAGTGGCAGGGCGCGCTGCCCTTCACCTATCACGTCGGTCCGGGCCCGTCTAAAGTCAAGATGCACCTCAAGCAGGATTATCAATACCGCACCATCTGGGATGTGATCGGCAAAATCCGCGGTACTTCGTCGCCCGATGAGTGGGTCGTCGCCGGCAATCATCGCGACGCCTGGGTCTACGGAGCGGTCGATCCCAACAGCGGCACTGCGTCGATGCTCGAAGCCGTCCATGGGTTGGGCTTTCTGCTCAAATCGGGCTGGGGGCCGAAGCGCACCATCGTCTTCGGAAGCTGGGATGCAGAAGAAGAAGGCCTGATCGGTTCGACCGAGTGGGGCGAAGATCACGCGCAGGATCTCGGCAATGCTGCCGCCTATTTCAACATGGACGTGGCTGTAGCCGGGAAAAAATTCGGCGCTTCCGGCACACCCTCGCTCAAGGAATTCATCCGCGAGATTTCGAAGGCTGTTCCATCGCCGCAAGGAGGAACAGTCTACGCCGCGTGGAAGAAGGCGAGCCAGCCGAATCCCGAAGGCAGCCACTCGCAAGAGACAACCTTCCGCTCGCCGCCGAACGCCGCCCAAAGTGATGTGCCAGTGGGCGATCTCGGCAGCGGCTCCGATTACACCGTCTTCCTCCAGCATCTCGGCGTGCCTTCGACCGACATGAGTTCGTCGGGCGATTACGGTGTCTATCACTCGACCTTCGACGACTTTACCTGGTTCAAGAAGTTCGGCGACCCCGACTTCGTCTATGAGCAGGAGATGGCGCGCATGTTCGGCATGGAAGTGCTTCGCATGTCCAACGTCGACGTTCTGCCCTACGACTACGAAGCCTACGGAAAAGAGATTCTGGTCTACCTCGACGCCGCCAGGAATAAGAGCAAAGATCACTTCGGCGAAAAGGGGCCAGATTTCGCCCCAGCCATGGAAGCGGCGCGTCACCTACAGGAGGCGGGCGCCAAAATCCTGCAAAAGCAGCGAAAATTGCCTGCCCAGCCTGATCGCCTCAACGCTGCGCTGCGGCAGACCGAGCGCGCCCTCCTGATTCCAGAGGGGCTGCCGAACCGCCCCTGGTACCGTCACGCCATCTACGCCCCTGGCCAATACACCGGCTACGCTGCGGTAGTGATTCCGGGCGTCAACGAGGCCATCGATCGCAATGATCTACGCCGCACCGAGCAGCAAATCTCGGTTCTGGCGGCGGCGCTAAACCGCGCCGCGGCAGTCTTGCAACAATATAGATAGTCGCGGCCGAGCGATTCTGCATCTTATACCCGGCTCATTTTCCGGGGGGAGGGGAGTCATGACTCTGGCCAGAATCATTACTCATTCTGATTTTTCCGCACGCGAATTGGCGTTTCATCTGCTCGGCCGCGGTTACGCGGTGGAGATTGTTTCACCCGATTCCATTCCCGATAACTTTGCCGACCTTGAATTGCGGGTCGACGCCGATTCCGGCGATCAATTGGTCGCGAGCCTGGCGGCCTATGAGGGCCAAGGCTCCTCCGCGCTCGAATTGGTCGGTCTGGTGAAGACTCCGTTGGAAAAGACAAAGCTCACGCCGCCCGCGGTTGGAGAACTGCCTTGCTCTCTCGACAATCCTGTCGAGATCAAAGTTGCCCCGAGTATCGCCGATATGGGAGCGTCTGCGGATTCTCGTTGCTCGCCGCCTCAGCCCATTTTGCTGCGGGCGCAGGCGAAAGATGCGCTCGATGATGAACCTTGCCTTGGCCTTGGCACCACTGGCCCCGGCACCGCGCTTTGCAGCGAAGAAGCCGCAAATCTGTCTCCTAGCGAAGAGCCATCGCCTTCGGCGCCGTCGGACCCAGCACAACTAGAAGCCATCTCCGCAGAGCCCGAACTGGTGGCAGCAGTCCAGCTCGAGAATCCAGTCGAACCGCTAAGCTATTTCGTCCGCCAGACCTCCTCGATAGCCATGCCCTTTCCCGGGCCGTCCGAAATCCTGCCCACGTGGGAACAACAAGCTCTTGATCGCCCCATCGAGTGGAAATCGATCGTGCCTGCGGCTTTAACCCTCGCGGCCGTAGTGCTGTTGTCTCTATTTCTAGCTTTCGGCGTGCGCGCGTCCGCCAAAGCGTCGGTCAGCTCCGCGCCAGCGCAACGTGCGGCAGCGTCCACCCCCGCAAAGGCATCGATCCCCGCGTCCGAGAAAGTGGTGACGACCGGCAAGCCCAGTCCTGACCTTCACTCCACCGATCGTTATCACACCGCAAGCCGGCGCGCGTCTCAGATTGCGCCCGACACCGTCACTTATCTGGACGATCGCTATCGACCCGCCCCGAAACCGAAGCCGCTCCACGCCAGGAAGTCGTCTATGAGACACGCGACAAGCGAAGTAGCTGCCGAGGCCACAGTCTATTTAAACAGCGCAACGTCTCCAAAACCTGCAAAATAGTCAGGCGCAAGGGCATTTACGGGCAGTTAACAGGTCGATTCTTAGGCCGTAGTTAATCCGTATTTGATCCCATTGCAACCGCGTGAGGGCCAGTGCGCGCGAGGTATACTCGTATCCCCAACTACGCAAGCGGCAGGCGCTGATACGGAGATAGAAATTGATAAGCCCGCAGATCGCTCTCCAACACGTCCTGCACGATCTGCCTTCGGCAGCGACCGCAACTTTTCTTGCTTTGTTTCCGATCGTCAACCCGCTCGGTGGGATCCCGCTTTTTTTCACCCTTACCGCCGACTATTCGCCCGAAGAGCGCCATAGCACGGCATTGAAAACCGCCCTCTACGTAATTGCCATCCTCGTGGTCTTCATGCTCTTCGGCCGCTTTGTTCTCAACTTCTTCGGAATCTCTCTGCCCGTCCTGAAGATCGCTGGCGGCCTGATCGTCGCGAATACGGCGTGGGGCATGGTCACCGGCTCCAGCCGCATGACAGTTGCGGAAAGCAGCGAGGCCCTGACCAAAGAGGACATTTCGCTAACGCCCATGGCGATGCCCATGCTCTCTGGGCCGGGCTCGATCGGCGTAGTCATGGGCCTCGCCGCACACGTCGATCACTTTCTTTCCTACATGGGGATGTTGATCGGAATCGTTGCGCTTGGCCTGACCGTCTATCTATGCCTTCGTCTCGGAGGTCCGTTCGTAAAACGTCTTGGTCCGACCGCCGTCGGCGCCATCAACCGGATCTTTGGGTTCCTGATCCTGGCGATTGCAGTGCAGTTGGTGTGGAACGGGGCGGCAGATTTCAGAGGATGAGCCAGCAAGAGATTGGTGCTTTTCTTATGCTGAGCCTGCGCCGTTTTTCTCCAGCGCGCCGCCGACTAGCACGGCGCAGGACTCTATAAATCTCTGCTCAGGCAGGGTGAACGTGTCCGCAAAATAGCTCTCAATACACAATTCCGCCGTCACCCGTTTCTTGGTGAAGATCGGCACGACGATATTGGCTTTCACCAGGTCCGACCCGAGGTACCGCGAATCGGCCTTCACATTATTAACGACTACGGTCTTTCCGGAAGTCGCCGCGGCGCCGCACAATCCCTTATCGAGCGGGATACGCAAGGTGGGCATAAAGCTGCCGACATAAGGCCCAAGGACCAGCGCGTCGTGAGTGGAAGTGTCCATCAGATAAAAGCCAACCCAGTTGTAGCGAGTCATGGCTTCGTGAAGACGTTGCGCCACCTGCTCCATCAAAGCCAGCGCTCTTTTTGAGGAGCGTTCGTTGATCTCAAATTCCTTAAGCAGTTCGTCGTACTGCGCCATCGGGGCCCGAATCTCCTTTGACTGGGCCACATTCTATCGTCAATTTGGCTGGTCACATGCCTGATCGTTACTCTCGTTCGTAATGGGAGCTCGCGAAAAACGCATAGAGACTGCGTTCGTGCCCGACGAAGATAACGGAACGCGGGAAAAACCGTGTAGATTCGATTCTTGACTTCGTGTAATATATCATGATATATATCAAAGTTAGGAGCCTCTTATGCCGCGTACCGCAAAGCTCTTTCTCAATGGCCGCAGCCAGGCGGTCCGCTTGCCTGCCGAGTTTCGTTTTGAAGGCCGCGAGGTCTTTATACGGCAAGATCAAACTACCGGAGACGTGATTCTCTCGCGGCGTCCCGAATCCTGGGACAGCTTCTTCAAACTGCGGCGAGAAGTCAATATTCCCGATGAGTTTATGGCCGATCGCCAGGATAAAGTGCCACAGAAACGCGAGTTGTTCTGATGGAGATTCGCTACCTTCTGGATACCAACGTGGCGAGCTTCGTTATCAAGGGGAACAGTACGGCCGTTGATCGCCGGTTGGTGAGAGTTCCGATGGCGCAACTTGCCATTTCCGCCGTCACGGAAGGCGAATTGCGATTTGGCGCGGCGCGACTGCCTCATGCTACTCGCCTGCACAACATGATTGAAGATTTCTTTTTGCGCGTGGCGATCCTGCCCTGGGATTCAGACGCGGCCCAACAATACGGACAGCTCCGAGCCGCGCTGGAACGCGAGGGCCAGCGCATGGGGAACCTTGATGCCATGATTGGCGCGCACGCGCTTGCGTTGGGCGCAATCCTGGTAACCAATGATCGGGCGTTTGGGCGGATTAAGGGGCTGAAAGTTGAAGATTGGACTAAGGGATCGCGTCCTACCTCTTGAGAACCTTTGGGCCAATCGTGGAAGAAAGCTGCGGTTTTGTAGCCCGCTTCGGGCGAGGGTTTCGTCGTGTATGGAGGGACGTTCGACATGGTTAATTGGGATGCGACGCGACAGTGAAAAGTGAGAGAATAAAGGAATGGCACCGCGCAGAGTTAAGAGTCTAAGTCTTCCTGAGCGCCTTCGGATCGAGATTGAGAAGGTTGCCGAGGCGCAGGAGCGCACGGTCAATGATGTGCTCGCCGAAGCGGTAGATCGCTACGTTAAAGACGAGCAATGGGAGAGCCTCAAGCGTTATGGACGCGAGAAGGCGAAAGAAGCACGTATCGGCGAAGAGGATGTGGACCGTCTCGTTACCGAAACAAGAAACTCGATGAGCCGCTAGTGCTGCGCGTCACTGCGGATTCGAATATCTACATCTCAGCCCTTCACTTCGGTGGTCCGCCCGGCGACTTTCTGAACTTGGCCCGCAGCGGCAGCATCCATCTCACAATTTCCGATGCGATCGTTGACGAGGTGTCGCGCGTCCTGAAAATCAAGTTCCTGTGGTCGCCGGATGCGCTGTCCCTGTTTCGTGAGCGAGTGGCCGATTTTACGGAAAAAGTGGTCCCTACGCGGAATTTAAATGTTATCCAAGAAGACCCGACCGACAATCGCATTCTCGAATGCGCGGTTGAGGGAAGATCGGAATACCTAGTCACTCGCGACCACCATCTGCTACGGCTCGGCACTCACGGTGACACGAAGATCATTAAAGTGGCCGATTTCCTGGGCATCGCGCGGGCGTCCGGAGTGCGCGGCCTTTAACGAGTGCGGGCTGCGCCGGCCGAGGGCGGCCGTCCCTCGTGAGCACTTACTTGATCGTAACCAACTTCTCCACCAACTCCGAGTAATCTTTCTTCTCCAGCCCGTGCACCTGCTTGTTATACTCGTCCACTTTGTTGGAGTAATTCATCGAGCAGAACTTGGGGCCGCACATGGAACAGAAGGCTGCGGTTTTGTATCCCTCTTCGGGGAGGGTTTCGTCATGCATTGAGCGCGCCGTCTCGGGGTCGAGCGATAACTCGAACTGTTTTTCCCAATCGAATTTATAGCGGGCATAACTTAGGGCGTCGTCGCGGTCGCGAACTCCGGGACGCTGGCGGGCTACGTCGGCGGCGTGGGCGGCGATTTTGTAGGCGATGATTCCGTCTTTTACATCTTTTTCGTTGGGCAGGCCTAGATGTTCTTTGGGCGTGACATAGCAGAGCATCGAGGCGCCGTACCAGCCGATCATGGCTGCTCCGATGGCGGAGGTGATGTGGTCGTAGCCGGGAGCGATGTCGGTGACCAGCGGGCCGAGGGTGTAGAACGGAGCCTCGTCGCACCACTCATTTTCTTTTTCTACCTGCTCTTTTATTTTGTGCATGGGAATATGGCCGGGACCTTCGATCATTACCTGCACGTCGTGCTTCCAGGCTATGCGCGTCAGGTCGCCTAGAGTTTTTAGTTCGGCGAATTGGGCTTCGTCGCTGGCGTCTGCGAGGCAGCCGGGACGCAGGCCGTCTCCTAGCGAGAAGCTTACGTCGTATTTGGCGAAAATCTTGCAGATGTCTTCGAAGCAATCGTAGAGAAAATTCTGTTTGTGGTGATGGGTCATCCATTGGGCCAGGATGGCGCCGCCTCGGCTGACGATGCCGGTGATGCGCTTTGAGACCATGGGCACATATTGAATGAGCACGCCGGCGTGGATGGTCATATAGTCGACGCCTTGTTGTGCCTGCTCTTCGATCACTTCGAGCATTACGTTTTTGTTGAGATCCTCTACGCGCTTGACGCGCGAGATGGCTTCATAGATCGGAACAGTGCCGATGGGAACGGGCGAGTGGCGGATGATGGCTTCGCGAATGGTGGGGATGTCGCCGCCGGTGGAGAGATCCATGACGGTGTCGGCTCCATAGTGGACGGCGGTGTGGAGCTTCTTGAGTTCTTCGTCGACGTTGGAGGTGACGGCGGAGTTGCCAATGTTGGCGTTGATTTTGCAAAGCGATTCGACGCCGATGGCCATGGGCTCGAGTTCGGGATGGTTGATGTTGGCGGGGATGATCATGCGTCCGCGGGCGACTTCGTCGCGCACCAGTTCTGGCGTAACCTTTTCGCGGAGCGCGATGTATTGCATCTCTTCGGTAACGATGCCCTGGCGCGCGTAGTGCATCTGGGAGAAGTTGCCGTCTTTGTTTTCGGCTTTGCGCTTGGCCAGCCATTCGGCTCGCGGTTTCAGAACCGCATCTACGCTATTACCGTTGCCATTCGTGCCCTGGGACGAACCGCCATTGTTTGCGGACATTTTCGTTTGCACCATCCTTCACGAAGTCTAGTGGAGAAATTATACCCCGGTTGTGGCAAGCGTCTTTAGGTTTGCGCTGGCGAGGGCCAGTCGAAGTGTGCGCGATTGCGGCCGGAAAAAGTGAATCGGGAAGGGGACAGCAGGAATCGAAGGATAAAATTGTTGTAACGACTAATGTGGGAGACGCCAGTTTAGTCGCCCTTCGACGAGGAGGAAACGATGTTCAAACGCGTGATGAGTACGCAAAACGATGTGGCTGTGACTACTCTGCGGCTGGTGCTGGGGGTGGTGTTCTTTGCGCACGGTGCGCAAAAGATGCTGGGGTGGTTTGGGGGGTTTGGTTTTCACGGCACCATGGGATTCTTTGAGCACATTGGACTGCCGGCTCCGGTGGCGCTGCTGGTTATCTGCACGGAATTCTTTGGCGGACTGGGGTTGATTGTTGGACTGCTGACGCGCATCGCCGCACTCGGCATTGGCGTCGAGATGATCGTGGCGATCTTCATGGTTCACTTGCCGAACGGATTCTTTATGAACTGGTATGGCACGCAGAAAGGCGAGGGATTCGAATATCATCTGCTGGCGATTGCTATCGCCGCGGCGTTACTGTTGCGCGGGGCGGGCGCGTTCTCGGTGGATCGGGCGCTGTCGAAGTAAGTACGGACTACTCAGCGGCGAATGCCTAACTGAAGAAGGACGGCCTTCTCGACCGCTGCCATATCGGCGAAGGAAAGGCTTCCGAGTTTATCGTGAAGTCTTTGTTTGGAGGCGGTCGCAATTTGGTCGGCCTTTGCCTTGCTCCGCTCACCGTTGAACATGACCATCGCTTCGCCGGGATAGAGTTTCTCGGTTCGACTGGTGAGCGGGACAACTATCACCCGATTTAATGCGGCATTTGCGGCGTTATTGCTGAGGACGAGAGCGGGGCGGGTCTTTTGAATCTCTCCTCCGACTGCAGAATCGAACGAAACCCACCACACCTCACCCCTGCGCGGATGCATCGTCAATCAGCCCCTCCGACCACTCCTCTGCTTCGCGCTCGCGGTCTGCATCTTTTGCCATGGCCTCGTATCCCTCGATTAGGCCTCCGGGACCGTTCATTGCCAAATCGTCAATCTCTCTTAGGATTGCATCTTGCAACCTTTCCGGAAGGATGAACCAAGTCGCGTTGCCGCGAGATTGGGGATTACCGACGCCGGGGCCGTCGCCACCATTCCAGCGAATCCCGATCCTCGGCTCGTCCTCCCAGTTCACTCGGGCGACCGACCAGCCCCCGGGCCCACCCAGCGCGGAGTTGTAGAGGACCTCGACTGAACGAATCGAAGCTTTCGGGGACCAAACCGTGGCTGGTTCTATATACGCCATTGACATCACCTCATAACAAGCATCATACGTGGTAAATCATGTGATGTCAATACGTACAACGTGACTAACAAATTGATTAATATCCTAATTCCTCAGCGTTTTACCAGTCTTTAGCGTGAACTGAATTCTCTCCTGCGTTTTCTTTTCGCCGCACAGGGACTTGAAGGCTTCGCGCTCCAGGTCGAGCAAATACTGTTCACTTACGGGTGTGCCGGGAGTGACGTTTCCTCCGCAGAGAACTTCGGCGATTTTTGTGCCCAGCTTCTGCTCGTGATCGCTGATGAACCCGCCCTGACGCATCAGGTAGACGCCCATTTTTAGTGCAGCGAAGATATTTTCGCCGGGGGCTGGAATGTTGGTGCGCATAATGGGAGGCTCGTAGCCGGCGCGCGCCAGTTCGAGGGCGCGGGCTTTGGCGTCAGAGAGCACGCGCTCGCGGTTCATGGTGATGCGGTCGGAGGTCGAGAGGAATCCCATGCCGCGGGCTTCCTCGGCCGAGGTCGAAACTTTACCGGTGGCGATGATTTCGAAAGCTTTCTTCATCGCTTCCATCAATTCGACCGACTCGCCTCGGCCATCGGGACGGATTGAGGCTGCGCTGTCGACGGCGCGCAGCAGCATTTCCTTGCAGCCGCCGCCTCCGGGAAGCAGGCCGACCCCTACTTCGACCAATCCCATGTAGAGCTCGGCGTGGGGCTGGCGGGCGGCGGCGTGCAGCGAGATTTCGCAACCTCCGCCGAGCGCCATGCCAAAGGGCGCGCTTACCACCGGCTTTGGCGAAAATTTTATGGCTTGCGTCATGCCCTGGAACTGACGGATGGCCAGGTCGACATCATCCCACTCTTCTTCTTGAACGGACATCAGCAGGAGCATCAGGTTGGCGCCTACGGAAAAATTCTGGGCGTCGTTGGTGATGACGAAGGCGTCGAAATTGTCGCCCGGGCCGCCAGGCTTCAGCGTTTGCAGGATCAAGGAAATGATATCGGCGCCGAGCGCGTTCATCTTGGAGTGGAACTCGATGCAGCCGACGCCATCGCCCAAGTCGATGAGGGATGCGCCG
Source organism: uncultured Acidobacteriaceae bacterium (assembly GCA_963822025.1). Taxonomy (GTDB): domain Bacteria; phylum Acidobacteriota; class Terriglobia; order Terriglobales; family Acidobacteriaceae; genus Acidiflorens. Next base: position 2,298,572 of record CAWGFW010000008.1, read on the forward strand.
GTATTTTTCTTGACTACGCTGTTGGATTTTGTTTTTTTCGCGACTTCGACCGACCACACTCCTTCGGGAACAGCTACCGGTTGCCAGTTGCCAGTTGCCAGGTCGAAATATTTGCGGCCCGACGGTGTCTTTGGATCGTCGGCATACCAGGATTTATTCCCTGAGGCGAGCAGCTTTTCTACATTGGCCGCTACGGGGCGGCCTTCTTTTTTCATGCGCGCAACGGTTGGCTCAACGCCGGCAGCGTCCCAGAGTTCGAAGGGACCGAGCTCCCACGCGAAACCAAGGCGCATGGCTTGATCGATCTCGACTACGGAATCGGAAATCTCGGGAATGCGGTTGGCGGAGTAGGTCCAGAGGTCGGCGAGCGCAGTCCAGATAAACGCGGTGGCTTTGTCGGGTTTTTGCGGCGCGCCATCGAGGCCGAGCAACATGCGGAGGCGCGCTCCGGCGTCGTCGATATTTTTTGCCATATCGAGGGCGGCGAATTTTGGCTTCTGGCGCGGATGATATTCGAGCGTCTTCCAGTCGATGGCGAGGCGCTCGTCTTCTTTACCTGCACTTTTGGCTTTCTTGTAGAAGCCGCCCTTGGTTTTATCGCCGAGCAACTTGCGCTCTACCATCTGGCGAAAGAATGCGGGGATCTGCAATTCACTGCGCTCGTCGCGGACGTTCTGCAACATGTTCGTGACGACGTGGTTGAGCACGTCGAGGCCGACGAGGTCGATGGTTCGAAACGTGGCGGAGCGCGGCCAGCCTACGGCTTGGCCGGTTAGCGCGTCGACCTCTTCGATGGAGAGATCCATCTCCTGCATCAGGCGCATCACATTGAGAACCGAAAATGTTCCGATGCGATTGCCGATGAAGTTGGGAGTATCTTTGGCGCGCACGACGCCCTTGCCGAGTTGCGCGTCGCAGAAGCGGGTGACGGCCTGGATCAGTGCGGGGTCTGCGTCTGGAGTGGGAATCAGTTCGAGCAGCCGCATATAGCGCGGCGGATTAAAAAAGTGTGTGCCGAACCAGGAGCGGCGGAAATCATCGGAAAATCCTTCCGCGATTTTTGCCACGGGCAATCCGCTGGTGTTGGTGGTGACGATGGTGCCCGGCTTGCGGATGGCTTCCACCTTCTTCAGCAACGACCGTTTGATGTCGAGATTCTCGACGATGGCTTCGATGACCCAGTCGACGTCGGCCAGCTTTTTCAGGTCGTCGTCGAAATTGCCCACGGTTACCAGGCGGGCTAGCGACGGTTCGAAAAAGGCGGCGGGCTTGGATTTGCGGGCTCCGTCGAGTCCGGCGGCGGCGATTTTATTGCGCGCCGGGCCGTCCGCGTCTGGGGGAACGATATCGAGCAGCAGGGAAGGCACGCCTGCGTTGGCGAAGTGTGCGGCGATGCGGGCGCCCATGGTGCCGGCGCCGAGGACGGCGACTTTATGGATGTGCTTCATAAGTGCGAACTCCTGAAAAATTTGTGGTGCAAAATTGTTCTACGGAAGTTTATCGACCACCCAGTCGTTATTGCCAGTGTCGACGAGGACTATTTCGGAAAATTTGCGGGTGACGCGGGTCGATGACGATCCACGCGGCGTCACTAACACTACTGGGAAAGTGTAGCGGCCGGCATGGCCTTTACCGCGCGTGATTTCGAAGGCGCGGTTAGTTGCGCCTCCGTTCGTTGTGTTAGAGAAAAACTCTTCGACGTGATCGGCATCCTGCGAGTGCCGCAGGTTGTCGCTGAGCAGGACCATGCCATCTTCTACGTCTCCGGTTTGCCAGTCGTGGAGAAAATGGTTGGCTGCGGCAAGCGCGAAAACGTAGCCAGGATCGAGCGAATCTGCCGGCTTGGCAGGATGGCTGTGGGTTCCGGCCCAGATGAAGTTCGTAAGGAGGAAGAGACCTACTGCTAACCGTATTTTCACGCTAAAACTGTTCCTCGTTGTTCGGCATGTTCGGCGGTGGAGTATTGGTAACTTCTTACTTTACTGGAAAATGAGGAGAAGGCGTGAGACGTTGGGGAGGCGCGAGTGCAGTCAAGAGTGAAATCGGGATTTATCGCCAACTGACGAGACAGCGGATTATAATTTGCAGTGTAATTAGGTCTTTTCGACAGATAGGGCGACGAGATAAGCCGCTCGCTTAGATTAACGAGCGATCAACGAGTTGGTTGGAGGATTCCATGAAAGCAGCCTGGGTTTCCCCGTTCTCTCCGTCGTCTCCTTTTTGCCTGGTTACTCTTACACTCCTGTTCAGCGTCGGAATAACCACCGGCTGCGGTGGTAACAGCGCAACCACTCCACCAAAGTTCAGCGGAAATACCTCAGTAACGGTATTGCTCGCGAGCACGGGGAACGACCAAGTTACGCGGTTTGGCGTAGGATTTCAGACATTGACGCTGACCAGCCAGTCGGGCAAAACAGTGACGTTGTCGTCTTCGCAGCAACCCTCCGAGTTTATGCACTTGGACGGAGGGATCGAGCCGTTGACGACCGCCACTGTTCCTCAGGATATCTACCCTTCCGCCACGGCCACACTCGGGCAGGCGGTATATATATGTATTGCGCAAGACCCGACGACGAACGGGCTCTATATCGCCAACTATTCCATCATCAATCAAGGTCCGGCGATCAACCTACCGGCGCCCATCACAATTACGGGTAACAACATGGCTCTGCTGCTCGACATGCAGGTCTCTGCTTCGGCGCCTTTTCCTGGCTGCTATAGCGATCCTCCATTCACTGGGTTCTCGATGGCACCGACCTTCAACCTGACCCCGTTTGCCTTGTCCGCTTCTCCTACGAACTCTGGAAACGGCAAGCTCAGCGGGCTCGACGCCGAAGTTGCTTCGGTGGAAATGAACGGGTCGAGTTTGACCCTCACGATTGCGGGCGGACCATTTGGGACAAGGACCCTCACTGCGAGTTCCAACACCCAAACCGTGTTCGAGGGCATCGGCGGCGCGTCCGCTCTTTCCCCGGGAATGTTTTTAAATCTAGACGGTGCGATCCAATCCGACGGGTCTCTGCTGGCGACTCGGATTGCAGTGGAAGATCCGTCGGCGATCAATGAGATCACCGGTCCTCTAATGTTTGTTGACACCGAAATCCCAGTTCTTATGCAGTATGGGCGTACCGAACTGGGCACTCTTGTGCCCATACCCAATGGAACCGCGTACTTCGACACACCCGATTTCGACTTTAATAATGCCACGTTCAACATTTCGGGCCAGCTTACGAACCTGCAGAGCTTGCCATTCGCTCCCAGCTTCACCGCCACTAATATGGTGGCGGGGCAGAACGTTGGCATTACTTCGCCGACCTTGTCACTCGTCGGGGGAGTTTACACTCCCGCGAATACCATTACATTAGTCCCGCAGACCATCAATGCGACCGTCGTATCTTCACAACAGGCTGGCAACTTTACCGATTACACAGTCTCGCTTGCGTCCTATGACCTGTTTCCGACGTTAGCCGTGCAGCAGGGACAGACCACACTCCTGAATAACCCGAGCCAAGTCGAGGTTTACGTCGACAGCAACACTCAGATGCTGAATACGGAGGCCCTCGCTCCGGGCAGCACGCTACTTTTCTACGGGCTGGTGTTCAACGATAACGGCACGCTGCGAATGGATTGCTCGCAAGTGAACGATGGAGTGGCAACAACGCCCCAGGCGGATTCTAGCGTGGCTGCGCGGGGCGTGACACAGGCGGTTCGCCATGATTCGAGCGGGCTTGTGCTGCGGACGGTCATGACCACAAAATGAGAGCGCGGTGGACAGACTGAGTTACGGGGTTTGGTATAGGTCCTAGCAACATTAAAGCCCTCTCATGCGTCGGCGGCTTCTTTGCGTCGCGTTGCCAGCCGTTGTAACGAGGCGATCGACCACACTGCGCTCCTGCGAGGGAAAGTTCCTTGTCGCTGATATCCTGAATTTCGTTCAGCAATTCCACAGTCCATGACTTCAGGTCCTCTTCTCTCCGCGCAGGAAATTGCGGCGGCGATTCGGCGCAAAGAGATTTCGCCGGTTGAGGTGGCGCGCACTCACCTGGAGCGGATTGAGCAGCTGAATCCGAAGCTCAACGCGTTTGTCGATTATCAGCCGGAGATTGTGCTGGCGCAGGCACGCTCGGCTGAAGGGGCGATTGTGCGTGGAGAGGAAGTTGGGCCGCTGCATGGCGTGCCGCTTTCGATCAAATCGGCGATTGATGTTGTGGGGCACCGGTGTGAGGCTGGCTCGCGTTTGCGCGCCGGATACGTCGCTGCGGCGGATGCTCCGTTGGTGGCGCGTTTACGCGCTGCGGGAGCGGTGATTCTTGGCGTTACTAACACTCCCGAAATGCTGATGGCTTGGGAAACGGACAATCTGATCTATGGGCGAACCAACAATCCTTGGGACTTGACGCGGACGGCGGGCGGATCGAGCGGCGGCGAGGCCGCGGCGATTGCAGCGGGGCTTTCGGCGGGCGGCGTGGGCAGCGACGGTGGCGGATCGATCCGAGTACCGGCGCACTTTTGTCGAATTTGCGGATTGAAGCCAACTCCGGGACGCATTCCTTCGACCGGGCATTATCCGAAGGCGGGTGGGCCGTTTGCTTTGATTGGAGTGGTGGGGCCGATGGCTCGGACGGTTGAGGATTTACGCACGCTGTTTGCGGTGATGGCGGGGTGGGACGATGGGGATCCTTGCGCCGCGCCGGTCGAGGTGCGCGAGATTGAGGTTACGGCTCTGCCGACGATCAACATCGGTTTCTTTGAGGACGATTCGCGAACTCCTGTGACTCGCGAAACGCGGGCGGCGGTGAGGGATGCGGCTTCGCTCCTCTCCGGCTGCGGATTCCGCGTCGAGCCATTTCGTCCGGAGGGTCTCGAGGAAGCGCGGCAGCGCTGGTGGGAATTTTTTGGCGTGGCCGGCGGGATGATTCTTGAGCCGATGTTGCGAGGGCGCGAGTTGGAGGTGAGTCTGATTCTGCGGGAGTTTATGGGCTGGAGTCATGACGCGGACGCGCATACGGCCGAATCGCTGCTCGCTGCCTGGCTGGGGCGCGATGCGGTGCGCGAGAAGATTCTGGTGCAGATGAGGAAATATCCCGTGCTCATTTGTCCTACCGCGGCCATTCCGGCATTTCGCCATGGAGAACGGGAGTGGCAGGTGGAAGGGAAGACGGTGAAGTATCTCGACGCCTGGAGCTATTGCGAGTGGTGGAATCTCCTGGGCTTTCCCGCTGTTGTCGTTCCGATGGGTTACTCCGAGCAAGGATTGCCGATCGGAGTGCAGATGGTTGGGCGTCCATGGGAAGAAGAAGCGGTGCTGGCGGTCGCGGCGAGACTGGAACGGGAACGCGGCCCCCGGCGCGCGCCTCCGTTGTAGCTGTCAGTCGCCCGTTATCAGTTTTCAATAGAAGCAATATCCTCTCGCGGAGCTGGATTTCTTCGTAGCCTGCGCAACCTTGCTGGCGAACTGAGAACAGAGAACTTCGTGTAAGATTCTATTGGCGAGTAGAGCGTGCCGCTTCGGCGCGTGTTGAACCGTCCGGGACGATTGCGGACGACGATCATCCAACAAGATACTCCCAAATAACCAGGTAGAACCGCAGCCTGCGGGCGGGCGGCACATTCCTGTCAGGAGAAGTTTGAATGGCGAAAATTGCAAAGACAGCCGACCGTAAGAAGGTCATGGATACTACGAAATCGACCGCATGCCCCAAGTGCGGCAAAGAGACCCGCATTGTGAAGCGGATGAAAGATCGGGAGCGCGGAGTGCCGGGAGGAATTTATATTTCGTGCTCGGGCTGCGAGTTTTTTGAAAAGCTTTGAGAGGCAGTAGCCAGTTGCCAGTACCCGGCACCCGGTAAAGAGCGGCAACTGATATATCCCTGGTGGAGGCGCGACAACTTGTCGCGCCTTTTGCTTTTACTAGGTACTGAGTAACGAGTACTGGGTCCTGACCTCAGCCTGGACTTTTTCGATCACGGAGCGCCAGTCGCCGCGCTCGGTCTGGCGGAATAGGCGGAGGGTGGGATACCAGGGGCTGTCTTCGCGCTTCTCGAGCCAACGCCAGTCGGCTGCGAAGGGCAGGAGGAGCCAGGTGGGAAGGCCGAGTGCTCCGGCCAGGTGGGCGGTGGAGTTGTCGATGGTGATGACGAGGTCGAGAGCGGCAATCTGGGACGCAAAAATGTCGAGGTTGGCTAGCTGATCGACCGAGCGATCGACGAGAAGGGGCGCGTTGGCTTCGTCTGCTTCTTTTTGAAGCGCGTCGTGATCGCCGTATTGCAGGCTGATCCAGCGGATGTTCGGTGGCGCGAAGAGGGGCACGAATTGCGCCAGTTCGATGGAGCGGTAACGGCCGGTCTTGCGGTTAGTGGTATGCCAGGCCAGGCCGATGACGCGTTTCTGTTGTGATTTTTTTTGTTTCGAATCGTTGTCGCGGTAGCGGGCGCGGAATTGTTCACTCGCTTCGGAGTCGGCGACAAGGTAAGGCGACTTGGCGGCGCTGAAAGAAGCAGTCGTTGTGCGGAATAAACCCGGCAGGCTGCCGATCGGGATGTGTGCGGTGATGTCTGATTGCAGTTCATGCTCCAGGTTATTCTCCGCAGTCTCATTCTGCGGGAGGGACTGCTTCGCGACTACTTCGACATCCGGGAAGGAGCGCGCGAAGAGCGGTTGCAGTCGCGGATCGCAATCGAGCACGCAACGGGTGCCAGCGCGCAGCACGTCGGGAAGGATTCCGGCGAACATGATTTCGTCGCCTACGCCCTGCTCGGCCCAGATCAGCAGGCGACCGGAGGTGAGTTTTTCGCCGGTCCAGAGTGGATGCGTATAGGAGCGCATGGGCGTGCCGTGATCTTTAAGCGGACATTGCCAGCGCCATTCGTAGTTTCGCCATCCGTTTTGCCACCCGTCATGCCGGCCATGGGCAACATCCGCTCGCAGCAAATGGGCCAAAGATTTTCGGAAACTGGCCAAGGGATAATCCGGTTGAAGTTCGAGAGCGATTCGGTATTGCGCGAGCGCGTTCTCTACTTGGCCCAGCCCGGCCAGGGCGCAGCCCCGGTTGTAGTGGGCTTGCGCGTATCCAGGTTTGAGCGCCAGCGCTCGCTCGTAACACGCGACGGCTTCGTCCAGCCTTTGCTTGTTTCCATCATTTCCGTCCATGGCCTGCAGGATGTTGCCTCTGCCGTAGTGGGCTTCGGCTAATTTGGGTTTGAGGGCGAGGGCGCGCTCGTAGCAGGACATGGCGTCGTTTAACTCGCCTTTATCCTGGAGAATGTTGCCCAGGTTGATGTGAACTTCAGCCAGATCGGGATTCAGACTTAGAGCCTTCTCAAAACATGCGGCAGCTTCGTCGATATTGCCCTGGGATTGGAGGACAATGCCGAGGTTGGAATAGTGGGATGCCTGTTCGTCATTGTTGACGAGTCGGACTGCAATTGCCTTGCGAATCAAGGTGACGGCCAGGTCGTTGCCTCCGGCCTGATAAGCGATCATCCCCAGCAGATGCAGGCAGTCGGGCTGTTCGCGATCGATGGCGAGAACCTGACGATAGATTTTCGCGGCTTGGGTTAGTTGTCCGGCGCGGTGACAACGGACGGCCTTCATTAGCATGGTCTGGACGAGTGAAGCTTGACCCGGACGCTCTCGTAAGGTGGGACGCAGATTTTGATCGGCCAAATGCTCGAGGGGGTGATTCATACAAATACGCAAAGACCGCTTTGATTAGAGCAATGTAATGAAGCGGCACTGCGTAAATGCCAGGAGCAAGTCAGTACCCAGAGAGAAGAAAAAGCTGGGGACGGAGGCGTAATGGCTGGGCAGTGTTCTAGCTCACTTGCCCTAGGATGGCGCGCGCTTCGGCGGCGGGATCGGAGGCTTCGGTGATGGGGCGGCCGACTACTATGTGAGAGGCGCCGGCGGCGATGGCTTCGGCCGGAGTCACAACGCGGGCCTGGTCGTGGGGACCGCTGCCGGCAGGACGGACTCCGGGAGTGACGATCGTAAACTCATGCCCGAATTCTTCGCGGAGCGCGGCGGCTTCGAGGGCCGAGGCAACGATGCCTTTGCATCCGTTCGAGAGAGCGAGGGCGGTCAGCCGGAGAACTTGTTCGAGCACTCCACTGCGCAGGCCGATCTTGCCAAGCTCTGTATCGTCGAGGCTAGTCAGGACAGTAACAGCTAGCACCAGCGGCTCGGGCTTCCCGTTTGAATTGGTGCGGGCGGCTTCGACTGCGGCGCGCAGCATTTTTCCGCCGCCGGAAGCGTGCACGGTGAGCATGCTTACCCCTAAATGAGCGGCCTCGCGGACGGCTGCGCCGACGGTGTTCGGAATATCGTGATATTTCAGGTCGAGAAAAACGCGGCGCCCGGAGCTGACCAACTCGCGGACGATCGATGGACCTTCGGCGGTGTAGAGCTGCATGCCGACTTTGTAGGCATGGGCGGAGTCACCGACGGCCGCCACGATCTTCCGGGCGGCCCCGGCCGTAGATACATCCAGGGCAACGATGAGACGCTGGCGCGGGTCAGTCATCGTTGCCGAGTGTATCGGGTTTAATTGAAGTTGGCTACAGGTTGCAGGAGCGCCACGTTAACCGGCTGGGAATTCTGCCGATCGGTCGTGGGCTGGAGGTCCAGGCGGACCCTCTGCAAACCGCGCGCTTCGAAGCCCAGTGCACAGGCGGCGTTATAGGACAGATCAATGATCCGGCCATCCACCACGGGACCCCGGTCATTGATTCGAACCACCACTGCCTTACCGTTCTTCAGGTTGGTGACCTTGACGAACGTGCCCAGCGGCAGGCTGGGGTGAGCGGCGGTTAAATCGCGCATGTCGTAGGGCTCTCCGCTGGCGGTCGGCTTGCCTTGAAACTGCTCGCCATACCAGGAAGCGGTTCCGACTTGGTAGCCCTTGGACTTCGACTTCGAGTTGATCGTTCGTGATTTCTGCCCGCTGGTCGCCATGACCGGCGGATGTGTGACCTTGGCGGCTTCCAGGCTGCTTGGCCTAGATGCGGCTCCGGCCCCCAGACTGGCAACAGCTAAAACCACTGCCAGACCTTCGGCTAAACGTCGCATTCAGTTACCTCCGTCGTGGAAAGTCGTTTTCTGGTCGTATGCTCCTTTCGTCATAACGATTGCTCGATGCTACGGGTTAGGGGAGAGAGTGTCAATGAGAAAAACCCCCTAGGTGATTACTAAGTGGTAATTAATCAATAACATAGCCCTATGATACATATGGCCGTTGTCGCGTATGTCATTGAAACTAGTCGAAGCGGCCTAGTAACTCAATGGTTAGCTATACGAACGTGGTGCGGAGAAGAATTCTTGCAACCGCCATGGAATGTTGCATTTACGTTAATATTCTTCTAAATACATTGTTATCAGTAAGGTATGAGGATCGCGATGGCGAATGTCTACGGTGTTCAGGTTACTTATGTTCCAAAGAGAGCGCCCAGCGCTAGTTTGGGGGAGTCGGAGGCTTGGGAGTCGGCGCGGACGGCGGCGACGGGGAGATTGGGCTGGGTGACCCTGGTGCTTTGGGCGCTGCGCCGCAGTCCTTCGGTTTGAGGAACAGAGATGGGTCAGGCGGACCCAGATGGACGTCGGTATATAGCACTTCCCGATCCTTCGATCCTACGACCCCGCTAGCGGCACGCCGCATCTTGATGGGGAAGCCTTGCAGATCCTTGGCCTCCCAGACGGTTAGTTTCAGCTCCAAGCGGCCTTCCGGAGTAATGGTTACCTCCTCGATAGTTGTCGGATGATTGTCGATCCGCTCCTCGCCTCTTTCGGACTGGACCACATGGGCGTTCCGGGCGAAGGAGAATGGGAAGGTCCGTCCCGGCTGCACGGAGCCTTCGAGGCAGAAGCCTGTGGAATAGAGAACGGCGAAAGTGGCGTTCGTGGAGAGATCGGTGACCATGTATTCGGTGGGAAGGTCGACTCGCATGAGATCGCCGGAGCGATAGATTTTGCCATCCGAGGGAGGACCGATCAGACCGCCGTTCATGGTAGCCGAAAATTCTTTGACCGCCTCAAACGGATTCTGCGCCTTTGGAGGCTGGGCCCGGGTGGGCGAAGCGAGCAACAGAGGCAACAGCAGAGTGGCGAGTCGAAACTTCTCCATTATTGAGTCACCGGGCAAAAAGACGGGCCACACAGAATTGTCTGCGTGGCCCTCAGTCCAAAGCAAGTTGTTTAGTTCAGCTTTCGGGTAGTTTGTTTGATCCCAGCGTCGCCGAGTCTGGGCAAGCCGGCCGGCCTTGCGGCGGCCTTGAACTGTTTTGCGGCACCGGGCGTATAGGCGTCGATCTCGATCGGCCCTTCGAAGAACACGTAGACCGCGCCGTCACCGTCCTCTTCATATACCGCGAAGGCATTGGGGCGATGTTTGGTCCCGGCCGAGACATCGAAAACATACGTGACGGCGTTGGTATAGCCGAACTCGTAATATTGTTCGATATCGGTTCCGCTTACGTCGTAAGCGTTGCCATTCGATTCGCTGACATCGTTCGGCGGGTTTATCTTCTCAAAAGGCACTTCAAATCCACCCCATGCGAAGGTTAACCCGAGATCGCAGAAGGTGTTCAGATCGTGAATGCCGGAGGTGCCATTGAACGTTCCGGCGGCTGTGTTGGATGGACCGTAGGTGAAGAATTCAAACGCGTCACAGTAACCGGACGGAGTCAGGTCGACCATGTAATAGGAACCGTTCACTGGCGCCGCAGCATTGGCGGTACCGATTGCTAAGAGCAGCAGGCTACTCAAAAGCAGAATAGTTTTTAGTTTCATTGGGTAGTTTCCTCCTTCAAGGTGTTTCGAAAGATCCGCTTGCAGGGCCCCAAGCTCAGTGCGGCTCAAAAGGGGAAGTCGAATTGGACTACACTGACGGCGCGACTTTAGCGCATCGGCACCATATGTCAAGCAAAAATACGGCCGCGCGATTTTTTTGAGGACAAAAGTTTGCGCTATTGACGCAAGAAAAATGTACATTTCTTGCAGAGGTTCAGGAGAACGATTTCGGAAGAACCATGAGCGACAGAAGCACTCGCAGCACACCAGCAGGAGACGCCCGGAAGTGCTGTTCCGCCGCTCGAATTTTCGGTTTAGAGTGAGCGCATGGCTGTGAGCCCTCCCGTAGTCCTGACCATCGCCGGATTCGATCCTTCTTCAGGCGCCGGCGTTACTGCCGACATCAAGACGATTGCAGCGCACGAATGTTACGGCGTCTCGTGCATCACGGCGTTGACGGTGCAGTCGACGCAAGGAGTGCGGCGCGTGGAGGTGGTCGATGCCGCAGTCGTCGCGGAAAGCTTGCGTGGGCTGACTTCGGATATGGCCGTGGAAGCGGTTCACATCGGCATGCTGGGGGATGAGCGGATAGTTGCGGTGGTGGCGGATTTTCTGGCCGAGACGCGACTGCCGCACGTGGTGCTGGATCCGATTCTGAAATCGAGTTCGGGAGCGGATTTATTGGATGCGGCGGGAACGCGCCTATTGATCGAGCGCCTGCTTCCGCTGGCCGAGTTGGTGACACCTAATCTTGACGAGGCCGGGGCGCTGGCGGGAATGGCGGTCACCAATCTCGGCGAGATGCGCGCCGCTGCCGCTCGACTGCATTCGCTGGGCGCGGCGAATGTGGTCGTTACGGGCGGGCATTTGGAGAAAGCGATCGATTTGCTCAGCTTCACCACGGCACATGGCGTGGAAACCGAGACCTTTAAGGCGGAGCGTCTGCGCTCGAACTCTACCCACGGCACGGGATGTGCGTTCGCGACTGCGCTGGCCTGCCACCTCGCGCATGGGCGTGGGTTGCCGGAGGCGGTTTTACTGGCGAAAGTCTATGTCTCGGCGGCGATCGCGAATGCACATCCGCTGGGCAAAGGGGTGGGGCCGCTGCATCATCTTTACCGCATGACGCAGCCGAGGCGGGCGAGCGGCAGCGTGGCGGAAGCCGAGCATGCGCAATCCCGCAATTGAACTTGGATTTGGATTTGGCAGATTATGGGCCGGCTAGGTGGGAAGCAAATCTAGGGGCTCTATTTTTTCAGCAGGCAGCCCGCGACGAAAGAGGCCACGGCCGCCAGCAGCCACTCGATGCGCCACAGTTGGATCGCTTGCCAGTCGAGCAAGGTGCGGGCGCTGAAAAACAGGCTGACACCGAGCGCTCCTACGATGCAGAAGATGCCAACCAGAAAAGCGCTGACGGCAGGAGTAGTGAGGCCGAGGCGTTCGCCAAGCGAGGCAAGCTCGGCCCGGCCGGGAATTTCAAAAGTGCGGCTGGCGTTTAAATGAGGGCGCTTTGCGCCACAAGCGTGGCAATAGAGCGAACTGACGATAAATTCGGAGCCGCAGCGGCAGGTAGCGCTTCGTTCCGGCTGTGCCAGGACCTCGGATGCCGCCATTGGAGGGCGCCAAAAGTCATGTCCCGCCTGATTTGCTGCTTCTGCCATAAGGAAACCTTTTCCGCCCCATTTTCGAATGGCAAGCCAATTACCAAAACGAGCCTATTGCAAGCACGCATATTTACGACTAAATCAAGGGGAAGGCCGTCATGCTGTAGAGCAAGAATTACGCAGCCGAGTACGAATTTTCCATTGTGCACTGACAGAACAGGTTACGGACGTACCCGGCTTGGTTCGCTTTGGGCGGGACGGAATTAGGCCGGACATTTGAGCCCTGCGTGGAGGACACTCCGACCACCAAGGACACACGGGCCACGAAGGTGTTTTGTCTCGCAGTGGTTCGAAGAAATCGTTAGCCCTTGACCTGCGCGATCGCTCGTCGCAGTTCGTCGACATCCGGGTAATTGGGCTTGATCTTCACCACGCGGTCGAGTTGCTGGCGGGCCAGCGCTCCCTGCCCGCTCCTGGCGTAGGCGAGCCCTAGGTGGTAGTTGAAGAGCGCGTTGTCCGGCTCTTTTTTCACCGCCTCTTTGAAGAGGGTAATCGCGGATCCGTAGACCGCTTTGTGGTAGAAAGCCCAACCCAGCGTATCGGCGGAATCGGGATTGTCGGGAAGTTGCCGCCGCGCGGTTTGCGCCATGGCGAAGGCGACATCCACATTGCCACCCTGCTGCAATATGACATAGGCGAGATTGTTCGAGGCCAGCGGATTGTCAGGCTGAACTTCAAGCGCTTTCTGGTACTGCTGCTTGGCGTGATCCCAATCCTGTTTCTTTTCGTAAATGCCGCCCGCCAGGATGTAGAAGGAAACTTCTTTCGGATGGGCCTTTGCCCCGTCGATAAAAACTTGCAGCGCCTGATCGGAGTCGCCACTCATGTTGAGCACAATGCCCAACTGAATCAGGGCCTGACTGTTGTTCTTATCCAGGTCAGCGGCTTGCTTGAACTCGGCTTCGGCGCCGGGTAGATCCTTTTTCTGATCCAGCAGAAGCTGTCCCAGCATGATGTGGAAAGCGGCGTTCTTTGGATATTTTGCAACCTGCGATCGAGCCGCCGTCAGGGCGCGATCTAATTGCTTCTGGATCAGATATACGTTGAGTACGCCGCCCAGGGCGTCAGAGGAATTCGGATCCTGATCCAAGCCCTGCTGGAAGGCTTTTTGCGCTTCGGCGTACTGGCTTTGCGCCATGCGCAGATTGCCCAATTGCACGTAAGCGGCGGCATTGCCGGGAGCTCTTTCAATGGATTTGTGAATATACTCGTCGGCTGCCGCGTACTCTTTGCGATCAATCTCGGCGACTCCACGCAAGAGATAGCCATCGGGAGCATTGGGCTGCAGGGCGATGATCTGGTCAGCCTCTTGAGCGAGACCGGACGGGTCGTTGCGGTGAATCGCGACGCCGGCCAGGGCGCGGTGGGCTTCGACGATGTCAGGGCGCGTTCGAATGGCATCACGCCACTCTTGTTCGGCACGGTTAGTGTTGCCCAGTTCATCGTAGGCAAGGCCCTGCTGGTAATGAGCCACGCCATTGTCGGGATCATTCTTCAACACGGCCTGGAGGGTAGTGACGGCATCGCTGGGCTTGCCGCTGCGAATCTCGATCTCGCCCTTGTAAATCTGCGCGTCTTCGTCGTCCGGCTTCGCCTTTAAGACTTCGTCGTTGAGCTTGCGGGCATCGTCGAGGCGATTCTTCAGGATCAGCAACTGTATGTAATTCTTCTTAACCACCGGATCTTTCGCGTGGTCATGATAGAGACTGGCGTATTCCTCGGTCGCTTTATCGAGCTGGTTATTGGCGTAATAGAAGTCGCCGAGCATGCGGTAGCCGATGGAGTTGTTGGGGAAATCCTTTTTCGATTGGCGCAGGAATTCCTCGGCTTCACTCGTCTTGTTCTCGGCCATGAAGAGGCTGGCGAGAGACAGGCGAGGGCTGGGATCGTCGGGCGCGCTCGAAATGGCCCGCCGGAAAAGCTGCTCCGCCTCGGGAAAACGCCCGCGGCTTTGATAAAAATTTCCCAGCGAAAGCAGGGCATTGGTGGACTTGGGATTGATCTCGGTCGCTTTCTTGAAGTTCGCTTCGGCGGCGTCCCACTGCTGGCCGCGCATCTGAAGCATGGCTAAGTCCAGGTAGGAATCGGAACGGTTGGGGTCTTTTTGCAGCGCCGTCCGCATGTCGGCGAGCGCTGCCGAGATGTCGCCGGTGCCGGCGTAGTAATTGGAGCGCGCGATATAGACCTCGGGATTGTCCGGCTCTTTTTGCGCGAGCACATCGAGATGCTGCTTCGCCTCACTGTACTGGCGGCCGAGCATCAGCAGGTTGGCGAGGTCGAGGCGGGCCGCATAGCGGTCGGGCTGCTGTTGAATGGTGGTCGTGAGCTCCTGATAGGCTGTTGGCCACTGTTCGAGTTTCATGGCCGCCTGAGCCAGCTTGTAATGGGCGTCAGCGAAATGAGAATCGACCTGGATGGCATTCTCAAACTGTATTTCCGCCTCGCGGTACTGGCCCTTGTCAAAATAGCGCTGTCCGCTCTCCAGGTATTTCTGCTTACGGACGTTGGGATCGCGGGAGCAGCCTGTCGCAATCACTGCAAGCAAGCAAATCGCCGCCAGTGCATACCGAAATTTCGAGCCCTTCGCTGTACACATATTTATGACCGCCTTCAATCCACAAAAAGCACGCAAACTTTGTCTTATCAGCGCTCTCTTGCACCAAGGTACTCTCTTGAGCGCCCACCAGAAAAGTTACTGCCGTTATTATCGCAAAGTCGGGGCAAATAGCGTCAATTGTTAAGCATACGCTCGTGTACAGGCGCTTTCGTAATCTGCCCCGGGCCCCATGGGCGTGGCATACTTCACTTCGGCTATGACTCACTTCCCCCTGAACAATGCCAACCAGCGTTCCCCTCGTGTACATCTCAACGGATCGGTTGCGGCCGCGGTAATGGCCGAAGGCGGTCAGCGAGCGCGGGCAAAAATACAGTCCATTTCCGTCAATGGCGGATTGCTCCAATTGCAGCATGAGCTTTCGATTGGAGACTTCGTCGAGATCGCCTTTCATACCCGAGCTGGAGCCATACACGGAATGGCCGAAATGCTGCAGCCGACGCGCAAGTTTCAGAGCGCTTGCCTGCAGCCGTTTCGCTTCATTGCCCTGGGCGACGACGATCATCGTAAACTTCGCATGGCGTTAGATTCCGCCCTGGACCGCAGTTTCCTCGATCCTGTTTCGGAACAGCTGCAAACGCCGCCAGGATTCTGAGTGCCCGGCCGCAGCTGACCTGCTACCTGCTTCCTGCCCTATACTGATGCCTCCGGCATGGGCATCGAGACCATTACTCATTCAGCCGAGGAGACGATCGCTTTTGGGCGGACGCTGGCCGCCAAGCTGACGCCTCCGCTGATCGTTCTATTGCGTGGCGACCTTGGAGCGGGGAAGACGACGCTGGTCAAGGGAATTGCCGAGGGATTCGACGCGGCCCGCGCCGAGGATGTGACCAGTCCTACCTTCACATTGATCCATGAATATCGCGGCCCGCGCGCCACGCTTTACCATATAGACCTTTATCGCATTGATACGGAGCGCGAGCTGGAAACGCTCGGGCTCGACGACTTGCTCGCGCCAAACAGCATCCTGCTGATAGAGTGGGGAGAGAAGTTCGCTCGCTTGCGGCGCGACAAAAACGCGGAAATTTCGCTGGAGCGCGCGGGGGAAGACGAGCGGAGCATCCAAGTATCCATTGGTTAAGACGACGGGCCCACGCGATGTGGCTATTGCCTCGATCCAGGGCCCAGATTGTGCGTACACGCCCATAGGCGCTATTCACCGGGAATTTGGAGTCAAAATAAACTTGAAACTCACTCATATCGCTGTAGTTGCTTTCTTGATCACTGCGCCCTTTTGCATGGCGCAAAATTCAGCCCCGGTTTTAAGCTCGGACGCCTCGATCTCCGATGCCTCGCTCTGGGATGCCGTGAGCTCCGATGTTTTGCAGTCGGGGACCAGTCAATCCAGTCCGTCGCCGTCGACAAGCGCCAGCCAGACGCCCGACCAGTCTTCGCCTCCGGCAAAGCCCTCCGCCGGTCAGACTACGGACCAAAATCAGTCTCAGCCCGCAAGCAAAGACGCCAAGAATTCGGCCAATGACCAAGCGGGCACCTCCAAAGACCGGCTGTTTTTTGCCTTGCCTAATTTCTTGACCTTGGAAAATGCCGGACAAGTTCCGCCGCTGACGTCCGGACAAAAATTCAAGGCTGTCGCCAGGGGATCGTTCGATCCGATTCAGATTGTCTGGTACGCGGCGCTCTCCGGCATATGCCAAGCCGAGAATTGCGAGCCGGGATTCGGACAAGGGTGGGAGGCATACGGCAAGCGCTACGGCGCCTACGCCGCCGATGGCACTATCGAGAATTTTTTTGTGGGCGCGATCTTTCCGTCGATGCTCCACCAGGATCCACGATTCTTTCAGTCGGGCAAAGGCAGTTTCTGGCATCGTACCGAGTATGCAGTTAGCCGTGCCTTCGTAACCCGTACCGACTCCGGGCACTCTCAATTCAACTACTCCGAAGTCTTCGGAAGCGCCGTTGCCTCGGCGATCTCCACCTACAGTTACCATCCCCACCCCGGCTATCATCCGATACCGGGCAAAAATGTTCCCTATGTTGCCAGTGACCGGACTTTGAAAAACACGGCCAGTGTGTGGGGCACGCAGGTGGGCTATGACACGATCACTTTCGTGGTCAAAGAGTTTTGGCCCGACATCCGGCGGAAACTTAAGAAGCAGCAGCCTTGATAAAATCCGCAGGCTGCTGAAAAATCGAATTTCATGATTTCGTCTGAGCCGACTTCGTACAGGGAGCGTCTTCATGTTTGATGACTTGAAAGGCCGGACAGCGGTCGTTTTCGGAGTGGCAAACAAGCGTTCAATCGCCTGGGCGATTGCGCAAGGACTGCACGCGGCCGGCGCGAATCTCGCCATTACCTATCAGAACGAGCGCATGGAGATGGAGGCGAAAGACCTGATTCTTTCGCTGCCCGGCGCCGAAGCATTCATGTGCGATGTTTCGAAGGATGAAGAAATCGCGGCCCTCTTCGAAAAGCTGAAAGTTCGCTACGGCAAGCTGAATGTGCTGGTGCACAGCGTGGCTTTCGCTCCCGCCGACGAACTGAAGGGTGATTTTGTGAATACGACGCGAGAAGGCTTTCGTGTGGCGCACGATGTGAGCGTGTATTCGCTGATTGCGGTTTGCCGAGCGGCCGCTCCGCTCATGGAAGACGGCGGCAGCGTTATCACGATGACGTATTATGGCGCGGAAAAAGTTGTGCCCCATTACAACGTCATGGGCGTAGCCAAGGCGGCGCTCGAATGCACGGTGCGCTATCTGGCGCAGGATCTCGGACGGAAGAAGATTCGCGTCAACGCAATTTCCGCGGGTCCGGTCAAAACTCTGGCCGCGCGCGGCATCTCCGGTTTTGGGGATATGCTGCACTCGCACGCCGAGCGCGCCCCTCTGCAACGCAATGTAGAAGTTGGCGAGGTGGGCAGCACGGGCGTGTTCCTCGCTTCGGATGCGAGCTCGGGCATTACAGGCGAGACCATTTATGTCGATTGTGGATACAACATCATGGGGTTCTGAATGCGCAATGATGTGGTTACGAAACTGATTACTCCGGTCATCTGTTGACAATCTTTTGACATAAGGGTTTGGCATCGACGCGGTAACCTAGAGTCCTATGAAGTACCAGCGGATTCTTTGCCTCTGCGCGTGCATGACATTGTGGGTGACGCCGTCCTTTGCGCACCATATGGCGGTCGTGGTCAATAAAGACAACATCGCGCAGAATGTCACGTCCATGCACCTCGCCAAGATTTTCAAAGGCGAAGTGAAGAAGTGGCCAGACGGCAGAAGTGTAGTGCTGGTGCTGCACAGTTCTTCGTCGGGCGAGATTGGCACGCTGGAACATCTCACCAAGATGAGCGAGGCAAACGTGAGAGCGATGTTGGCCGCACAACAAAATTCGATTCGCACCGTAGGGTCGGACGCGGAAGTGATCGATGCGGTGGCGACGACGCCGGGCGCGATTGGTTTCGTCGAAGAGCATTCCATCACCGACCGGGTGACGGTGGTTAAAGTAGATGGCAAACTGCCGATGGAGGCGGGCTATTTACCCCACTAACGAGAGTTGATTTGCTGCTACAGCGATTTTCCCTCGCCGGCCACGTACCAGCCTTCCGCTAGAAATTCCTCGAACGATCGCTCCTGAATTCCCTCCTGAACGCGTAGTTCATCATTCAGAAAATGGTAGGAGAGTCTTCTCGCCTCACGATCGATGCGGTCGATGCGAATGCGATTGCCATCGCGATCGGCACAGATCAGGCCCACTTCGAGAGATGATTCGTTTGCTTTGGTGACAATCCCGTCGGTTTTCGTAGTCATCGTTGAATTAGATGTAGTCCGTGCAGATTTTGATGGTGGAGAGGGTGTCTATTGCATCAGCCGCCATGCTCCCCATGCCCACACTACCGGCACCGCGAACAGCATGGCGTCGATGCGATCGAGCATGCCTCCGTGGCCTGGGAGTATGGTGCCGGAATCTTTCACGCCAGCGCCGCGCTTGATCAGAGATTCGACCAGATCGCCTAACTGGGCCGCGATGTTAACCCCGGCCGATAGGAGAATGATGGGCCAGAGTTGCGGTTGCTCCAGGCCGAACATGCCGTCGCGCCGGTCGATTAAGCCAACGCGCAACAGGGCGGAGCTGATGGCGGGCGCGTGTTGCATCCACAGCGTGCCGATGATCACGCTGGCCACAATCGAAGCCACAGCGCCCTCCCAAGTTTTCTTGGGACTGATCTCTGGCGACATGAGATGACGGCCCAGCGATTTGCCGACGAAGTACGCGAAGATATCTCCGGCCCAGACAGCGAGCAGCGTGTAGATAGCCCAGATCGCTCCGGCGGGCTGCAGACGAATGGCGACTAGCAGGGCCATAGGGATCGCGATATATCCGAAGGCGAACGTCGAAGCGGCAACAGCGGGATAGCCGCTCGCCAGTTCATTGCGGCGCATCGCCACTGTAAGAAAGACAAAGGGCGCCAGGCCCGCGGCAATTGCGAGTCCATAAAGAATGGCGGTAGTCTCGACTAAAGGCGTTCGATTGCTGGTAGCTACTATCACAAATGCAAAGAAGAGCGCGACGAAGATGTAAGTCACCAAGTTCAGTGGCTGGACCGCGTAGCGGGTTACTAACTTCAAGAACTCGGCGATAGCGAGTAGTGCTACGGCTCCGGCTACTATAGCCAACACATAGAGCGGGGCTTTCAGCACTAACAACAGGACCAGGGGAATTAGAACAACGGCGGTTGCGACGCGCTTGATCATCGGTTTGAATTCATCAGCGCTTCGCCTCGGCGTGGGCACGGGGTGCGTGGCCGTCGGGTCCCAGACCACCATAGCGGCGGTCTCGTTTCTGATATTCTTCGATGCCTTCGAGTAACTGCACGCCGCGGAAATCGGGCCACAGGGTCTGAGTTACATAGATTTCTGCGTAGGCTAACTGCCAGAGCAGGAAGTTACTCAGCCGCATCTCACCGCTGGTGCGAATTACTAAGTCGGGATCGGGCAAGCCCTCGCGTATAGAGGTGGTCACTAATTAACTGCTCGTCGACCTGCATGTGATCGAGGCCGCCGTTGCGCGACGCAGCTTCGGCAAGGGAGCGAAAAGCATCGACAATTTCGCTGCGCGCGCTGTAGTTCAGCGCCAGCGTCAGGAGCATTCCGGTGTTCTTCGAGGTGGCGCAACTTGCTTCCGCCATTTCGCGCTGCACCGACTCAGGTAACTCGTGCTGGCGCCCAATGTATTTCAGGCGGATATTATTTTCGTTAAGCGTTTTGATCTCCGCCTTCAGATAGCGGCACAAAAGACGCATCAGAAAATCGACTTCCGATTTCGGGCGTTTCTTCCAGTTTTCTTCGGAGAAAGCGTAGAGCGTCAGTGCGGGGATTCCGATGCGCGCGGCAGTTTCTACGGTCGATCGCACCGCGGCGACACCGGCGCGATGCCCCGCCACGCGCGGCATGTGGCGGCGGCGCGCCCAACGGCCGTTTCCGTCCATGATGATGGCGATATGCTGGGGAAGCCGCGCTGGATCGAGTCGCAGGTAGATGTCAGTTTCCTTGCGATCCATCTTCATCCCAGCCGGAACCGTATGTCGCAAGTAGAACTCTCCGAGTCGAAGCTAACACACGAAATCCTGTGCGTGCAATGGGATAGGAGGGTTGACGGACGACAGAGATTGGTCTACCACAAAGGACACGAAGGTCCACGAAGGAGCCGGAACCTCTGGAATCCTACGATGCTTCTTCGGGGAAAATGGGCAGGCCCAGCCTCTCCGTGTGGCGAATTACCGTCAACACACAGCGTGCGCCGACTTGCGCATCGGTCAACAGGCGATGCAGATCATCGACTCCGGCTACGGGCTTATCGTCGAGGGCCACGATCACGTCGCCTTCCCGCAAGCCTGCGACTCGCGCGGGGTTGCGGCTACCGGCTTCGATGCCAACGATGACGACGCCAGTTTCGCGGGTTAGAGAATAAAAGCGCACTACGCGGCGATGAATGGGAACGGTCTGCGCCGAGACGCCAATGTAACTGCGGCGAATTCTTCCATCGCGGAGTAAACGGCTGGCGACGAATTTTGCCGTGTTGATTCCGATAGCGAAGCAGATTCCCTGAGCGGGCAGAATCGTCGCGGTGTTGACGCCGACCACCTGGCCGCGAGAATCGACGAGCGGGCCTCCGGAATTTCCCGGGTTTAACGCGGCGTCGGTCTGAATCACATCTTCGATCAGGCGTCCCGAGTAAGAGCGCAGCGAGCGGCCAAGCGCGCTGATCACGCCCGCGGTGACCGTCGATTGAAAGCCGTAGGGATTGCCGATGGCAATCGCCATCTGGCCGGGACGAAGGTGCTGCGAATCGCCCAGGGCGACGGCTTGCAATCCTGGCGCATCGACGCGAATGACGGCAAGATCGGTCGCTGGATCATCGCCGATGGTGTGAGCGGGAGCGCGCCGGCCATCGGCCAGCGTTACCTCGATGCGCGTGGCATGGTGGACGACATGGCTGTTGGTAAGAATCAAGCCATCGGGGGTGAAGACGAAACCGGAGCCGCCTCCGCGGCGTTCGCGCGGTTCGCGCGGGCCTTCGCTGGAACGTTCACTCGACCGGCCGCGGCGGCCATCTGCTTTTACAGCGTGATGCACTTCGACGTTCACTACTGACGGGCTCACTCGCTCCACTGCGGTGATTACTGCCCGCGAGTAGGAGTCGAGCAAGGCGGCGTCTGGAGATTCGGCAGCGGCGCGAAGCGGTTCGTCAGGCAAAACTTCTCTTAGCGATTGCTGATCATGCGATTGCTGATCAGACGGTGGTTCCACATAGAGACTTTCAACGTTCATGGTGGATAGATGAAGATCGATGCAAGTTGGATTCGCCGCGCCGCCGAACTTCGCTCGGCCATCGCTTCGCGCAGCTTATGCGCGATTCACGCCGTAGGCGTCGAGCACATCGCGCAGCGTAACCATGCCTTCCAGCTTGTGGACATTGCCGCGGTTTACGACCGGCAGGATTTCAATTTGATTGGCTCCCATGCGCTCGAGGGCCATGTCCAACCCTTGGTCGGCATGGACGTGCGGAAAAATCAGCGGATCCACCAACGCGCAGACTTTTTTATCCCCGTCCTCCGCCACTGCCTTCTCCAGTTGCGCCGAGTTGATTACGCCAACCACGCCGCGGTGGTCGGTGACCAGCCAGGTTCGGACTGTGCTGGAGCGAACCTTCTCCAATGCTTCCCGAACCGTGATATCACCGGGCAGCAACTGGCTTGCAACTTGCATCACTCGGACGACCTGGTACTCACCCGAGCGTTGACGCCCTCCTGCGGAAGGAAGGTGGATACCATCCTGCATCGCCAAGCCTTCGTAGATAGGTTCATGCTGCAATTGCGAAGCGATGAAGAGGCTCACCAGATTCGCAATCATCAGCGGAACGATGACCGCGTAATCCTGCGTCATCTCAAAGATCATCAGCACGGAGGTCATGGGAGTGCGCACTACGCCCGCGAACACCGCACCCATGCCTACGAGCGCGTAGGCTCCAGCGGTTGCCGTGTAGGCGGGGAACAGATGATGGGCTACGGTTCCAACCACTCCGCCCAGCATGGCGCCGATGAACAACGATGGGCCGAAAATGCCGCCGGCGTTGCCCGTGGCATAACTGGTAGTGACGGCGATCAGTTTCAAAACCACCAGCAGCAACATCAACTGGAACGCCATTTTTCCGTTCAGCGCGTCGCCGACAAATCCATAACCGACGCCGAGAACCTGCGGCACGAACCATCCCATGATGCCGACCAGCAAGCCTCCCGCCGCCGGCTGGAACCAGACAGTGCTCTGCGGGAAACGGAGGAAGCGCGCACGGATCGCGAGCAGGAGTTTGGTGAAGATTGCTGAAACCACTCCGCCCGCCAAGCCGAGCACCGCGTACACCGCGAACTCCACCGGATGGATCAGCTGATATTGCGGAACTTTAAAGAGAGGATGATCGCCGAGAAAGACGCGCAGCACCATCCAGGAGGTCGCCGAAGCGAGCACGACCGCGCCCATCACGGGTGCGTAGAGATCACCCGTGATTTCTTCGAGCGCGAAGAGCACGGCAGCGAGCGGAGTATTGAATGCGGCAGCGATCGCGGCCGCCGCGCCCACGGGGATGAGTTTTTTTACCTGCCCGGTGGGCAGTCCGAGAAAACGTCCCAGCACGGAGCCGATGCCCGCGCCTACTTGAACCGAGGGGCCTTCGCGGCCGAGCGGGATGCCGCTGGCGAGCGTTGCCGAGGTACAGAAAAATTTGCCGAATACGGTGCGCATGGTAATGCGGCCTTCGCTGGCAAATAATGCGGCTTTTGTTTGCGGCACGCCGCTGCCGCGCGCGTTGGGAAAATAGCGATACAGCAGATAGCCGATGCCGAGCGATCCAACGACCGGAAAAAGAATGCGGCGCCAGGGCGCGCCGCCGACGGGGTAGAGGCGCATCCCCAGGCGCTCTGTCAGTACGATGAAAGCGACCACCGCCATGCCCGTTAGGGCGCCGATCACCAACGCCAGAACGAGGAAGACTTGCCCTTCTCGTTGCCGGAGTTCGGCGATATGGCGAAGCAGTTTGCTTTTCCAACCGTTAGCGTTCGGCGTCGGGACGTTTTCGTTCATGGTTTGACAGTCATGGTTTGACAGTCTTTTTTACAAACATGGTTTTACAAACATAGTTTGACAAACATAGTTTGACAAACTTGTCTTGGCGATCGTTCGTCGACAATCATGGTCCGAAAATCTGCTGCTTTAGAGAATACCGCAGAGGATTTGGAAGGCGGCTCGATGGAGCCGCCCTCGCGGAAGAGATGGTTAGCGGTCAAATGCGAAGTGATCAACCCGGTTTTGTTGCCAGCACTGTTCGTTGTCCTCGGTGCAGAAGGGCTTCTCCTTCCCGTAGCTGACGGTCCTGACGCGTCCCGCGGAAACTCCCTGCTGCACCAGCGCTTCCTTTGCCGATTGGGCACGGCTGGCGCCGAGAGCAATGTTGTACTCCTCGGACCCACGGTCATCGCAATGGCCTTCGACGAGCACTTTAATGCTGGGATGCTGGACCAGGAAAGCCTCGTCATTTTGAACGATGGGCGTGTCATCGGAGCGGAGGTTGGCTTTGTTGAAGTCGAAGTAAATATCCTTGACGTTCCGAGCGAACAAGTCCTCATCCGATGGTTGCGTGGAACTGGCGACCGGAGTGTTAACGGTGATGCGAGCCGAGGCGTCGTTAGTGCCTCCCGGGCCTTTGGCGACCAGGGTATAGGTCGTAGATGTCCCAGGCGCGACCGAACGGGAACCTGACGCGGGAAGCGTGCCCAGCCCGGCAATGGTAATTTCAGAAGCATTACTGGTTTGCCATGTCAGGGTCGACGATTGTCCCGGCTGAATTACGCTGGGGTTGGCGGCGAGCGTGGCCGTGGGCGCGCTGGGGGCGGGCGCTGGCGGCGCCGGCGGAGTCACCTTGGCGGCCTTCTTGGCGCAGCCAGCCAGTGACAGCGCCCCTGCCAATATTGCCAGCAGAGCGAGCTTCTTAATCTTTTCTGGTGTCATAAGTCTTAGCCCTCCTCAATAGGGAATGAAAGAAACGTTGGGATCGCTGTGCAGCGAAGATCGTTCTCGATACCCTCCGACGCGCTGCGAGAGGATTAGCGGGACACAAGCCTGCTCGCGACAGCGTCAAGGTTGAGAGATTCTTAGCGGAGATGAACGAGCAGAATCAGCAGCGGAGGATCGCATTACGCTCCGGCAACGTCAGTGCGTAGCGGTCAGGCTCTGCCACGACCACACCGTAGAGAACCAGAAGAAGGGAAGTCAAGGCGCCAAGAGATAGTCGTGCGGTTTGCACAATCGCGGTCCGCACTTTCGCCGCAGCTCGCACCGCCAGCAGTGCCGACACCGGCCCGTGAACTGCACAATAAGGCCCTTGCATGGCAGGAAACAGAAAGATAGTAAGGACGCCAACTACCGCGAGCGTGGCGAGTGCGTCTCCGATGCGGCCAGAAATCATTGACGTGTAACTATTATATCGCACGATGCAACATACACGGCTGCCGATTTCGTTCGCTGAAATGCAGCCAGAAACTGCCGTTCTCGCGACGAATAAAAAGCGAAGTGGGCGAAAGTTAAAGAGAACAAAGAGCGAAGAAAAACAACCGTTCCCCAGATAAACCGCCCCTAACCGTGTGATACATCACGATGTCCAGTGATCAGAGTCACATGCGGGCTTCCCCACCGATGCCACAATTGCCATCCTCCGCCACTCTGGCGACCGTGAGGCACGTAATGGCCACCCTTACCTCTCTGAGTTCTCGCGTCTTAGATTCCAACCTGGCATCGCGCATCATGAGCGCCGAGGAAGCGGCCGCTCTCATCAAATTCGGGACTCGGATCGGCATGAGTGGATTTACCGGCGCGGGTTATCCGAAGGCGGTGCCGTTGGCCTTGGCGCGACGTATCTCCGACGCGAACCTGCGCGGTGAAAAGGCTCAGGTCAGCATCTTTACGGGCGCTTCGACCGGCCCTGAGTTGGATGGTGCGCTGGCCAAGGCCGGAGGCATCCAACTCCGCCTGCCTTATCAGTCCGATCCGGAGACGCGCAAGCGCATCAACGCCGGCGAGATGGAGTACATGGATATCCACCTCGGCCATGTCGCGCAATATGTCGAAAACGGCTTCCTCGGCAAGATGGACTGGGCGCTGATCGAGGTTACTGCGATCCTCGAAGATGGGCGTCTGGTGCCGAGTTCGTCGGTAGGCAACAACCGCACCTGGATCGAGCAGGCGGAGAAGGTGATTGTCGAAGTGAACTCACGGCAGCCGGCGGAACTGGAGGGCATGCACGACATTTATTACGGTATGCAACCTGCGCCGAACCGGCAGGCGATTCCTCTGACTCACACCGGGCAAAGAATTGGCACTCCTTATCTTCACGTTCCCGTCGAGAAGGTCGCCGCTGTGGTGTTGACCGATTCTCCCGATCGCAATAGCTCCTTCAAAGCGCCCGACATTACCTCGCGCCTGATCGCCGGCCACATTTTGGATTTTCTGGGATGGGAGGTAAAGAAAGGCCGCGTACCGCCCTCACTTCTGCCGCTGCAATCGGGCGTCGGGAACATCGCCAATGCCGTGCTGTTCGGCCTACTGGAAGCCCAGTTTGAAAATCTGACTTCATACACAGAGGTTATTCAGGATGGCATGATCGAACTCTTGCGCAGCGGCAAGCTCACCTGCGCCTCGGCCACCGCGTTTTCGCTCAGCCCTGAAGTGATGGAGAAGGTCAACTCTGAAATGGCGAACTATCGCGAGCGAATTATTCTGCGCCCGCAGGAGATCTCGAACCATCCCGAAATTATCCGCCGGCTGGGCGTGATCGGCATGAATGGAATGATCGAGGCCGACATCTACGGCAATGTGAATTCCACTCACGTCATGGGATCCCGCATACAGAACGGTATTGGAGGATCAGGCGATTTTGCGCGCAATGGGTATCTGGCGATTTTTATGGCTCCATCCACGGCGCAGAAAGGCGCTATTACTACGATCGTGCCAATGGTCTCGCACGTCGACCACACGGAACATGATGTCGACGTGGTGGTGACGGAACAGGGACTCGCCGATCTGAGGGGTCTGTCGCCACGGCAAAGAGCGAAGGTCATCATCGAAAAATGCGCGCACCCGGATTATCGTTCTCTGCTGCGCGATTATCAGGAGCGCGCGGAGCGGCTGTCTTTCGGCAAACACACTCCTCATCTGCTCATGGAGAGCCTGAGCTGGCATGAGCGCTATGTGCGCAGCGGACGCATGCTACCCAGGGAGCAGTGAAGACTGCTGACATCGCCTGATGGGATTGCAGAACGAAGCAGTAGGCAGAGCGACAGGCTGCGCTGCTCAGGCGCCGAATCGCTCCGCGGCGCGAGCTTTCGCCCTGGCCGCCTCTTCTTCTCGATTCTTGGGCGGCGCGTTCGTGTCGAGCGAGTGCAGAAGACGCGCGGAGACGCCTGCGATCTCGTCGATGGCCGCCTGGAATGCCGCTTCGTTGGCCTTTGACGGTTTATTAAAACCGGTGATCTTCCTCACGAACTGGAGCGCAGCCGCCCGCACTTCATCGTCGGTGACCGGCGGATCGAAGTTGAAAAGAGTCTTGATGTTGCGGCACATGCGCTGCGACCTCCCGGGCAAAAGACCTCGTCAAACTCACCGATATTTTCTCACGGCAGGCCAAGGGTTCGTTCGCGACTTGGCTTTCTGGCCGCAGCCAAGTTCTGATTGCAGGTATTTATGTACCGTGGTACATTGATACCATGACGATCAACGAATCGCAATTTCTTGTAGAGCGCGTGCAGACCGGTGTGCGTATGGAGAAGCGGCTACTCAAGGTTCTCAAGGCGCTGGCCGAATATCACGATATGTCGCTCGGCGACCTGCTCGAAGGAATCGTGCTCCACGCTTTCGATGGCAAGAGTCCTTTCAGTTCTGAATCGCTCAAGCGCATTCAGGACCTGAAGAAGTTTTACAGCCTTGATCTCGACTCCAGCGCCAGCCACCGTCTCACCGAAATTAAGCGGCGCTCGGGAGACAAGACTGTCTCAGGCCGGAAAATAGCGGACAAGAAAAGATGACGCAGTTCAACTTGACCGGCGATGAATTGATTGCACAATTCGAGGACGGCGCGACTCCTGCCGCTACTTTTCACCACGCCGATCACGTCCGGCTGGCCTTTGAATATTTGTGCCGATATTCAGTGCTCGAAGCGCTGCAACGATTTTCGGAGGCCTTGCAGCGGTTCGCGGCGGCGCAGGGCAAGGCGCAGCTCTATCACGAAACTATCACCTGGGCCTATCTGCTGCTGATTCGCGAACGCATTGCGCGAGCGGGCGGGGGCGGGGAGCCCAACTGGCTGGAATTCGCCGAGCGCAACGCCGATCTGTTGGTCGGGAAAGGCGGCGTGCTGGCCACTCTCTATCGCCAGGAGACGCTCGACTCCGACCTTGCCAGGCAGACGTTCGTGCTTCCAGATCGCGGGACAGCAACGTAGGGAAGCCTGACATCTGACACTTCACCTTTGACCACCGGCAGCTTCCTCCTTGAAGCGGCGCTGCTTCGGCGTTAGTATTTCAAGTTCCCCTTATTGGTGCTCGAGGACTGATGCCGCAAAATTACGTTCCTATTTTTCTCTTCGTCGCGGTCGTCGGAATTCTGATTCCGCTCACGCTGCTGTTGGCCCGGATTATCCGCACGCAGAGCCCAAACCGCGTCAAGCTGATGCCGTATGAATGCGGCATCGACCCCTTCGACAATGCGCGCGGACGTTACACCGTTCGCTTTTATATCATCGCCATTCTGTTCGTGATTTTTGACGTGGAGACAGTTTTCCTGTTCCCGTGGGCAGTGAAGTTCAAGGCGCTTGGCGTTTTTGGGCTGATCGAGATGCTGGTTTTTCTCGGCATTCTGATCGTCGGCTATCTGTGGGTGTGGAAGAAGGGCGCACTCGAATGGGTGTAAGTTCACCCGCTCCGAATCCGGGCAATCTGAATCCGGCGGCAGGCGAAGAGGTCTTCAGTGCGAGTCGGTGGACGCGCGGGAATTTTTGGTTCCCGACCCGCATTGTCGTCAACTCACTGCGCGTCAGCCGCGTGAAGCGGCGTCTGTTTGGCAGCAGCGAGGAAAGCATTTCGATCTCGCAGGTGGCCTCGGTCAAGATTTCCACGGGAGTTTTCTGGTCGGATATTGTGATTGAGTCGACGGGTGGCACCGAGCCGATTACGAGTCACGGTCATCGCAAAGCCGACGCCTTGCGCATTCGCGACTTGGTCGAAGGGTATCAAGCCGCGCACCGTTGAGGCCTCTCCAGCGTGGGTAAAGGCTGCTTTGTGACGCCAATCACATACGCTGGTCCACGCTGATGTTAAAAGTAAAAGTTTCCAGGGACTAGCGCGCTTCATTTAGCAAGATTTTGTTGCGTTTCGACACTGCATGGCTGAGGACGTCAATGCGCCCGCTCCACCACCGCCGCCAGAGGGCGAGAAGAATCCGACGGCGGAAACGGTGGTTGCCGCCGTTACCCCCGCTTCGTCAAAGCCCGTCGCTGCCGCAGCAAAGCCTGCGGCTCCGGCAAAGCCCACAGGGCCTGTGCCTGTGCCATGGACTTCTCCGTTAGTTGAAAAATATCGCAACCAATATGGATCGGCCCTCGAAGCGCTGACTTATCTCGGACAAAATTACCTTATCGTCGATCATTCGATGATCCCGGACATTCTGCGTCTGCTCTGCGATGAAGAGCAGTTTGACTATTGCGTCAACGTCACCGCCGTGCATTATCCGAAACGCGAAAAGCAATTCGATGTTCTGTGGATTCTCTATTCTTTCCCGCGCAACGAGCGCATGCGCGTGAAGACGCAAATTGCCGATGGCGATTCCGTCGCATCCTGCGTTTCAATCTGGCCCACCGCCAACTGGCTGGAGCGCGAGGTCTATGACATGTTCGGCATCAAGTTCGACGGGCATCCCGACCTGAAACGCATTCTTCTGCCCGAGGGCTGGAAAGGCCATCCGCTGCGCAAAGATTACGGCATCTTGCAGCAAGATAAAGAATGGGTGCAGATCAATCTCGGAATCGAGAGCGGACAATAACAGCGGACAATGATGATGAGCGCTCCGACGAAAGACGGCACCAACGAAAACGTGAATAACGTCTCAGGTCACGCGCTGCCGCATGCCATCCCGTCTCATCTCCACCTCGAGACTCCCGAGAAGCCGTATCTCGATTCGAACGAACTCATCATCAACATGGGGCCGCAGCATCCCGCGACGCATGGCGTCTTGCGGGTCATCCTGAAGCTGGATGGCGAAAAAGTTCTAGGCACCGAGTGCATCATCGGATACCTGCACCGCGGCGTGGAGAAAATTGCCGAAAACCGCACTTACACGATGTTCAATCCCTACGTCGATCGCATGGATTACGTCGCTGCTGTTTCAAATGGCCTGGGTTATTGCGAAGCGGTAGAGAAGTTGCTGAATGTGGAGGCTCCGCCGCGCGCGGATTATATTCGCGTGATTCTTACAGAGTTGAATCGCATCGCCAGCCACCAGCTTTGGCTGGGCACGCACGCGCTCGATATAGGCGCGATGACGCCGCTCTTTTATACCTTCCGCGATCGCGAAGAAATTCTCAAGATTTTCGAAAAATATTGCGGTGCGCGTCTCACCACGCATGCCTTTCGCATTGGCGGCTGCCAATATGAAACTTACGCTGGCTTCGAGAAGGACGTAAAGAATTTTCTGACTTTTGTGGCGCCCAAGATCGACGAATATGAAGAACTGCTTACCACCAATCGCATCTGGCTCGAGCGCACAAAAAATGTGGGCGTGATCTCGGGTGAGGATTGCATTGCCCTCGGCGTCACCGGGCCTGTACTCCGTGCTAGCGGCGTGAAGTGGGACCTGCGCAAAGCGCAGCCTTATGCGGTCTATTCCAAATTTGATTTCGATATTCCGACAGGCGAAAACGGCGACACCTACGACCGGTACCTGGTCCGCATGGAAGAAATGCGCCAGTCGCTGCGCATCGTCGAGCAAGCGGTCAACGCGATTCCGGAAGGTCCGATCATGGCCAAAGTGCCCAAGGTGATCAAGCCGCCGGTCGGCGAAATCTATCACTCGATCGAAGCGCCAAAAGGTGAGCTGGGATATTTCATCGTGAGCGACGGCTCGACACAGCCTTATCGTTTGCGCGTCCGCCCGCCGTCGTTTGTCAATTTGCAGGCACTCGACGAGATGGTGCGCGGCCTGCTCGTCGCCGACGTGATCGCCGTCATCGGGACGATTGACATTGTGCTGGGCGAGGTTGATCGCTGATGCCCAACTTCATCATGTCGTATCTCGGGAGCACGGTGACTCCTGGCGAGGCAGGGAATCAGTTTTGGGCGCTGATTTATGTGCTGATCATCTTTGCGGGTGTCTCGTTGGCCGTGGTGGCCATGAACTGGTTCGAGCGCAAGGCGCTGGCCCACTTCCAGATTCGACTCGGCCCCATGCGCGTCGGCCCTCACGGATTGCTGCAGCCCATTGCGGATGCTCTCAAGTTGATGCTCAAAGAGGACATTATTCCGGCCGAAGCCGACCAGTTTGTTTTCTGGGTCGCGCCGCTGATCGGCCTACTCGCGGCCTTCACCGTGTATATCGTGATTCCCTTTGGCCCGTCGCAGGCGGTGAGCGACATGAACATCGGCGTCCTTTTTATGCTTGGAGTGTCGTCGCTGGGCGTGCTCGGCATCGTAGTCGCGGGATGGGCCTCGAACTCGCACTATCCGCTGATCGGAGCGCTGCGATCGAGTGCGCAGATGGTGTCCTACGAAGTGGCCATGGGACTGGCTGTCGTTTCGGCAGTTCTCATGACCAGCATGAAGACAGGCACCGGCACGCTGAGCATGATCGGAATCGTCGAATCGCAACAGCAACAAGGAATCTGGTTCATTTTCAAATTTTTCCCGCTCGGATTCGTCGCCTTCGTCAATTTCGTCATTGCCATGATCGCGGAGACCAATCGCGCGCCGTTTGATATGGCCGAAGCCGAATCGGAATTGACCGCAGGCTATCACACCGAGTACAGCGGACTGCGCTGGTCGCTCTTCATGCTCGCCGAATACGCGGCTATGATTGCCGTCTCTTCGATTGCGGTGACATTGTGGCTGGGTGGATGGCTGCGTCCCTTTCCGAACCTGCTGCACGCGCCAGCGTGGGACTTTATTTTTTCTTTGTTCCCCGGTCTCACATTCGGCGCCCTTGCGGCGGTTGCTGTGGTTGGAGCGACGCGCATGCCGGCGCATCCTTACTTCAGGGTTCAACGCATTGGGCTCGCGGCCTTCGCAGCTCTCCTCGGCGTCATTGCGCTCTTCCTGCTGGTGATCGCGATTGCCGGCCAGTCGTCGGACACGAGCCTGGCTGCCAGATTTCGCGAAGGCATCGACTACGTATATTGGTTTGTGCTCAAAGTCGCCCTCTTTATGTACCTGTTCATATGGTGCCGTGCGACCTGGCCGCGCTATCGCTTTGACCAGTTGATGCGGGTGGGATGGAAGGTACTGTTGCCGATTACGCTTGTGGTGCTCATCCTGACCGCCGTCGTGGGGGTAATCGTTTCATGATTCCCGGCTTGCACGCGGCTTTGACTATGGCATTGACGACCACCACCGATCCCGGTATGGCGCCAGTGGCCACGCCGTTTTTCTTTTACCTGCTGTCAGGATTGGCCGTGGCCGGGGGTTTTTTGGTCATCACACGGCGGAACCCAGTACACTGCGCGCTGGCATTGATCGTCACGCTGATCGCAATGGCGCACCTGTATTTAATGTTGTATGCGCCGTTTGTCGCCGCCGTGCAGATCATTGTGTATGCCGGCGGAATCATGGTGCTGTTTCTGTTCGTAATTATGTTGGTGAGCATCGAGCGCGCGTCCAAAGACCGGCGGTTCAATCGTATTTGGCCAGTAGGATTGGCGGCATCGTGCGCCCTGATGGCACTGTTCGTCTCCGCATTTGTGAAAGGCCGGTCGCTATTTCCCGATCGCATGATAGCGATTCCCGAGGGATCGAATACGCAGCAGGTCGCGGGTATGCTTTACGGAGAAGCCGGCAGAATCGGTCAATATACGTTCGCTTTCGAAATTGCTTCACTGCTGTTGCTGGTGGCGATTCTGGGAGCGGTGATTATGACGAAGAAGAAGATTTAACGGGCGTCGTCCGCTGATAGCCGTTCGCAAGATTAGAGCGGCGTGAATCGGCGAATGGCGAACGACGAGTCGCGGTTCTTATGGTTCCTATAACCACATTTCATTATCTCGTGGTGGCGGCGGCACTGTTCGTGCTGGGAGTGATTGGTGTGCTTACACGCCGCAACGTCGTGATTGTGTTGATGTCGATTGAGCTGATTTTGAACGCGGTGAACCTTAACCTGGTGGCCTTCTCGCGCATGTGGGGAAGGCTTGAGGGGCAGGTATTCGCAATCTTTATCGTAGTGGACGCCGCCGCGGAAGCAGCGGTGGGCCTCGGGATTTTGATTGCCTTCTTTCGCAATAAAGAAACGATCAATGTGGATGAGATTGATTTGTTGAAATGGTAGAAGAGCCATTCGCGGTTCGCTAGTCACTGTTCGCGAAATGCGAAATGCGAACAGCGAACGACGAATAGCGAACGACTAACGACTAACGACAACGACAACGACATGTTTCTAAACCACATTTACCTGCTCCCGCTCTTCCCGGCCTTCGGGGCCGCGATCATGTTTTTTTTCGGGCGGCGACTGCAGAAGGCTACGGTCAGCGCCGTCTGTGTCGGCGTGATCGTGCTGGCGTTCGTTTTTGCCTGCTTTACGGTTGTCGAATACACGCATTTTGCGCACGGCACGGGGCGGCCTTTCGAGAAAGTTGTTTATACCTGGCTGGGCAGCGGCGATGGTCATCTAAATTTCACCAAGCGCGACGGCAATCTTGCTTCGTTCAATGCCGATGCCGGGTTCCTGCTCGATCCACTCTCTTCCATCTGGCTGCTCTTCGTCACGGGCGTGGGGATGCTGATTCATATTTACTCCACCGGATACATGGCGCACGAAGGCGGTTACTACCGTTTTTTCGGATACATGAACTTGTTCATGTTTTCGATGCTGACACTAATCCTTGCCAATAACTACATACTCTTGTTTGTAGGATGGGAAGGCGTCGGCTTGTGCTCGTATCTTCTAATAGGTTTTTACTTTCATCGTAACTCGGCTTCGACTGCAGCTAATAAAGCATTCATTGTGAATCGCATCGGCGATGCCGGATTCATACTCGGCGCGCTCACGCTGGTCTGGTATCTCGGATCGTTCCGCTTTATCGAAATCAACGCGCTGGCGCGGAGCGGGCAATTCGCGATTGGCGATCATGTTTTGACGGCCGCCGCGCTGCTGCTCTTCGTTGGGGCCTGCGGCAAATCCGCACAGGTTCCTCTTTATGTCTGGCTGCCCGATGCGATGGAAGGCCCGACGCCGGTTTCCGCGCTGATTCATGCTGCGACCATGGTGACGGCGGGCGTGTATATGGTGGCGCGTTCGAACGCCGTTTTCGTGCTTGCGCCGACCGCGATGAAAACGGTAGCTATCGTGGGCGCGCTCACCGCCGTGTTTGCCGCGTCGATCGGATTAGTCCAGAACGATATCAAGCGCGTGCTGGCTTACTCGACGGTCTCGCAGTTGGGATACATGTTTCTGGCGCTCGGCGTCGGCGCTTTTGCGGCGGGTGTTTTCCATGTATTCACCCATGCATTTTTCAAGGCGCTGCTCTTTCTTGGTTCAGGCTCGGTGATTCACGCTATGAGCGGCGAGCAGGACATGCGTCACATGGGCGACCTCGAAAGGCGTATCCCGGTTACTTACTGGACGATGTTGATCGCGACGCTCGCCATCGCTGGAATCTTTCCCTTCGCCGGTTTCTTTTCCAAAGACGAAATCCTGTGGCAGACCTGGGCTTCAGAGGGTGGAGCGTATCGCATTCTCTGGTTTGTCGGTTACGGTACGGCGCTGATGACGGCTTTCTATATGTTCCGTCTGATGTATCTCACATTCTATAGTCCTTCGCGAATGAGTCACGAGGTTGAACATCATGTGCATGAGTCGCCTAAGTCGATGACCGTGCCGCTGGTGATTCTAGCTATCTGCTCGATCGGCGCGGGATGGCTAAGTTGGCCGCACAGCCTGGGAGGATCGGCGCGCTTCGAGAAATTTCTGGAGCCAGTGTTTGCGCACGAGGCTGTCGTCTTAGTCGAAGAAGGTAAGTCTGGGCAGTTAGCGGCGGGCGAAAAAGAATCCGAGCACACGGATAAGACTGAGTATTTCCTGATGTTTTTATCGCTAGGCGCGGCCGGCGTTGGATGGGGAATGGCGCGGCGATCGTATATGAACGCGGGCAAGAATTTCGCCGAACCGATTGCCGTGAAGGCTCCGCCACTCTATACCGTTCTCTATAACAAGTGGTTTGTCGACGAAGGCTACGACTACATTTTTACAGGGCGCCGCAAGATTGGCAAGATTCGCCTGGGAGCAATGGGCGCGGGCGAAGCGGCGTCGTGGTTCGATGCCAAGGTTATTGACGGAGTCGTCAACGATGTTGGCTGGGTAACTCGCGCCGTCGCTACGCTGTCGACCTGGTGGGATAAGTGGATCATCGACGGCTTGGGAGTAAAT
This sequence comes from uncultured Acidobacteriaceae bacterium, assembly GCA_963822025.1. Lineage (GTDB taxonomy): Bacteria > Acidobacteriota > Terriglobia > Terriglobales > Acidobacteriaceae > Acidiflorens. The sequence continues at coordinate 2,333,816 of CAWGFW010000008.1, forward strand.
GGTCCGGCGATTCTTGCGCGAATGATTTCTTATCCCGCGCGCTTGTTCGAGTGGGGATTGGTGCAGTGGTACGCCCTAGTTATGATCGCGGGATTGCTCGGATTTGGCATGTATTACGTGTGGAAGTGAGCTGCGAGCTGAGGAGCTTCGGGCTGCGAGCAATCGGGCTTGCGCTAAGCCGTAAATAGTTTGATCGAAGCTCGCGGATCGTTTCTCGAAGCTGAGATTTTCTTATGCAGAGTCACATATTATCGATCATTCTCTTCACGCCGCTTGTAGGCGCGCTCTTTCTCCTGTTCGTGCCTAAGGAGAATAAAGACGCCGTTCGATGGATTGCGAATATTTTTGCGCTCGGCGGATTTCTCATCTCGCTGCCTCTGGTGCCGATGTTCTGGGCACAGCGCTTCGAGCCCGGCTTCAAATTTCTCGAAGGCACAGCCAATAACTGGATTCCCTCGATCGGCGCGGGTTACAACCTGGGCATTGATGGCATTTCGTTTCTGCTGATCATGCTGACTACGCTGCTTGGCTGGATCTCGATTCTTTCCTCGTGGACCGCTATTGAGACTCGAGTTAAAGAATATTACGTATGGTTTCTGGTGTTACAGACGGGGATGCTCGGCGTTTTCATGGCGCTGGACTTTTTTCTCTTCTTCGTTTTCTGGGAGGCGATGCTGGTGCCGATGTATCTGCTGATCGGCATCTGGGGCGGTCCGCGCAAACTCTACGCGGCCATTAAATTCTTCCTCTACACGCTGCTCGGATCGGTGCTGATGCTCCTCGGCATCCTGTTCCTCTACTTCCATCACCACACACTTACCGGCGTGTTCACTTTCAGCATTCCAGAGCTTTATAAGACGGCTCCGCTGATTCCGTTCAACATCGCGATCTGGCTCTTTGTTGCTTTCTTTATCGGATTTGCCATCAAGGTTCCAATGTTCCCCTTCCACACTTGGCTGCCGGATGCGCACGTGGAAGCGCCGACGGCCGGCTCGGTCATTCTGGCGGGCGTTTTGCTCAAGATGGGGACATACGGTTTCGTGCGCTTTTCGCTGCCCTTCTTTCCTGGCGTCGTGTCTCATCCGAAGGTGCAGAACTGGGTGATTGGCCTATCGCTAGTCGGCATCATCTACGGCGCGCTGGTTTCGCTCATGCAGAAAGACATGAAAAAACTGGTGGCTTACTCATCCGTCAGCCACTTAGGTTTCTGCACGTTGGGAATTTTTGCGCTGAACTCGGCGGGATTAACTGGCTCGGTGCTGCAGCAGATCAATCACGGCATCTCGACCGGCGCACTCTTCTTGATCGTCGGCATTTTGTATGAGCGGCGGCACACGCGCGAAATCGCAGAGTATGGCGGCATCTCGACCGTGATGCCCGTCTACGCGACCATCACCATGATCATGTTTCTTTCGTCGATGGGCCTGCCGCTGCTGAACGGATTCGTCGGGGAGTTCACGATTTTGCAGGGCGCATTCACGGCCAACTGGAGATGGGCGGCCTGGGCTGTGCCGGGAGTTGTTCTGGCGGCGGCTTACTTGCTGTGGCTGTATCAGCGCGTTTTCTTTGGGACGGTGACCAATCCTAAGAACGAAAAGCTGCACGATCTTACGCCGCGAGAGATTCTTACGTTTGCGCCGCTGATCATCATGGCATTGTGGATCGGACTCTATCCCAAGCCGTTTTTCCAAATTCTTGAACAGCCGGTCAATCAGATCGTGCAGACGATTCATAACAACTCCAACCCGAATGCTCCCACGAACGCGCAGGTTGCCCCTCAGGGGTTGAAGCCCTCAGTTTTCGATACCGCTAACGGCACGGCTGAAGCCGTGCCCTACCCGAAACCGATTTCTAATGCCGTGAGATCGAAAGCGAGTAACTAAGTGCGTGGACTCTCGCCCATCGATTACCGGTTGATGTTGCCGATGGTAGAACTCGCCATTTTTGCGCTCGGCATTTTGCTGATCGACTTAATGGTGCCGCGCTCATGGAAATGGATTAACGCCGCCGGAGCGTTGGTGGGAGTGCTGTTTGCTGCGTTATGCGTATGGCAAATTCAGTCGTTGCTGCCGCCCAGGGGATTAGTCGGGTTTTATAACTCGTTGTTAGTCGATCGCTTCGCCATTTATTTCTGGTATCTGTTTCTCGCGGGGGCAGCAATCTCGATCCTGATGTCGGTGCACTATCTCGACCTCGAGGATGAACACCACGGCGAATACTACGCTTTGCTGCTGCTCTCGGTGGTGGGCATGATGTGCATGGCCGCGGGAATCGACGTGGTGCTGATCTTTATCGGGCTCGAGTTGATGGCGATTTCAACTTACGTGCTGGTTGGTTTCCTGCGCCGCGATCGGCGCTCGAACGAGGCGGCGTTGAAGTATATGCTGCTCGGAGCATTTTCGTCGGGTATTTTTGCCTACGGCCTATCGCTGTTTTATGGAATTGCCGGTAGTACGAATCTTGGCGTCATCGGGCGCGCAGTTTCAGCGCAGAACACGCACAATCCGGTAGTGATCATCGCGCTGCTGACGACCATGGTTGGCTTGCTGTTCAAGATCGCCGCGATTCCATTTCATCAGTGGGCACCCGACGCCTACGAAGGCGCGCCCACCAGCATCACTGGCTTCATGTCGGTGGCCGTGAAAGCGGCAGCCTGGGCGATGCTGTTGCGGATATTACTCTTCGGGTTGTATCCGCTGCGCTCGGTCTACACGCCGGTGATTGTGTTTGTCTCGATCGCCACCATGACTGGAGCCAACTTCGCTGCACTCACGCAGTCGAACACCAAACGGTTGCTGGCTTACTCGTCGATTGCGCACGTTGGTTACATGCTGTTGGCATTTGTTGCGATGGGAACTTCGCCGCTCGGCACGCCCGGCTTTGTCGACGGCTTTAAAGGAATACTGATTTACCTGCTCGTTTATACATTCATGAATCTGGGAGCGTTCGCGGTGATTACTTCGCTGCGGCAGCGCAACGTGATTGGCGATGAGCTCGACGATATGGCCGGACTCTATCAGCGCGCTCCGGTCGAAGCCGTTTTGATGCTGCTGTTTCTGCTCTCGCTTGCTGGAATTCCGCCGGCCGCGGGCTTTCTCGGCAAGTACTATATCTTTCTCAGCCTGATCGAAAGCCAACATTACGTGCTGGCGGCGCTCGGCGTGGTCTATTCGCTCTTTGGACTTTATTACTACCTCAAGATTGCCAACTCTATGCTGGTGCGTGCGCCGATGGAATCCGGACGACTGCCCGTCAGCTTTGGGATGCGCTGCGCGGTGGGGATCACGGCGCTGGCCACTCTCTTCATTGGAGTTTATCCCGAGCCCGCGATTCGCAGCGTCAACTGGTCGCTTGGGATCAGGCAACCTACTCATGTGGCGATGACAAAGAAGTAGAGCTAAGTCTTGGGCATCAGGCGAGACGTTCGCCTTGCCTCGCCAATTTAGTTCTCGAGGCGAGAGCTAGGGTAGAATTCCTTCGCATGCCTGAGCCTTCCGATCCGCAGAAGAAAAAAGCTCCCCTCGTCTCGCTGGCTCGCTATTCCGAGATGGGATTCATTATCCCTGCGGCAGTATTGTTGGGTTTTTTTCTCGGCAAGCTTGCCGACTATTGGCTGCACACCAAGTGGCTCTATCTGGTCGGACTTTTGTTTGGCGCGGTGGTGGGGTTTGGACAGATGATCCGCATGGCGATTGGCGCATCCAGGGACAAGGAATAAAGAAAAATGAAAAATGCAAAATGAATGAGCGTGAGAATTTTGATCGCTCCGCCGATGCTTTGCCGGTGGAAACTCCAGGTGAAATCACAGCGTTTGAGCGCATCATTCCTCGCCTGCTGCGGAATATATTGGTGTTTAGCCTTCTTCTGGTCGGGCCGGTTTTCTGGTTTTACCGCGGGATGGGAGCCCTAGGATTTGTTCTTGGTGCGTCCGTTTCCTACGTTAATTTCCGCTCGCTGAGGCGCGGCGTGGAAGGACTTGCCGATCGTATTGTCAATCAAAACAGCCGGGAGAAAGGTGGCCGAATCGTCTTTCACTTCTTGGTGCGTTACGTGTTGGTGGGAGTCGTAGCCTATGCTATATTCAAGGGTTCTTCACTGGCGTTTTACGGCTTCCTGTGGGGCCTATGTGTCCCGGCTGCTGCGTTAATGACAGAAGCGGTGTGGCAAGGATTTACGGCCTTCCGGGAATAGGGCCGATTGTCGCGAGAGAGTAACCTGTTCAAGAGATCTAGCGAGAAGGTCTGAACTTAATAACCATAATATGGATCAACTGGTTTTTACCGCACTCTTAAATCATCTATTCGGGCCGGCCGTTCTGGCGTTGCTGCACGCACTGCATATTCGTTCCAAGCATCCTGCTCATCCCATCCCCGACAGCTTCGCGATGGAGTTGCTAGTCGCTCTGCTGCTGACGACATTTTTTATCGCCGTGCGCGTGCGGCTTTCGGTGGAGCGTCCCGGCAGGTTGCAGCACACCATGGAGGCGATCAACGGATTTATCTCCGACATGGCCGATGAAGTAATTGGTCATCATGGTCAGAAGTACGTACCCTATCTGGTCACGCTCGGCATGTTCATTCTGTGCTGCAATCTGATTGGCCTGGTGCCGGGATTGGAATCTCCAACGGCCGTGGCAGTTGTGCCGCTTGGATGCGCCCTGCTGACCTTTGTTTATTACAACTATCAGGGGTTGCGAGCCAAGGGACCCTTTGGTTACCTCAAGATCTTCATCGGCCCCCAGGACAAAGAAATGCCGTGGTGGCTGCGCTTGACTTTGCCCTTTCTGATGTTCCCGATTGAGATATTCAGTCACCTTGCTCGGATCATGTCGCTGACGGTTCGTCTTTTCGCGAACATGTTTGCCGGAGAGATGGTCACGCTGGTTTTCTTTTCCCTCATACCGCTCGGGGTTCCAGTCCTATTCGAAGGGCTCCACATTGGCGTTTCGTTAGTTCAGACGTACATTTTTGTGCTGCTTCCCGCGGTGTACCTCGGCGAAGCGACAGGGGAGGCACACTAGAGCAGGTCTCAGGTGTCAGGTCGCAGGAAAGTCTGAAAGGTTTCCTGCGAACTGAGACCTGGTGCCTGATACTTGTTCGTTGGACACCCGCCGTTCAGCGTGAGGGCGTCGGCTTGAAAGCACGGCGTCAACCACCCACTGGCGGCAATTCATAGCAAGGAGAAACACAATGCGGAAATTCCTGATGTTGATGTTCATGATGATGATGGCGTCGGTGACGGCGGTGCCGGCGTTTGCGCAAGGCGCGGCTGGAGCGGCAGGGGGCACCAATTGGGTGGCGCTGACCTCCGGGTTTGCCATTGCACTTGCGGCGGGACTGGCTGCGCTTGGACAGGGGAAAGTTGCCGGTGCCGCCTGCGATTCGCTGGGGCGTAATCCGGCGGCGCGTCCTGGCGTTATGGTCGCGCTGATTCTTGGACTCGCGTTCATCGAGTCCCTGGTGCTGTTTACGCTGGTTATTATTTTCGTGAAAGTTGCGTAAGAAGAATTTGCGACTGGTTGATCCTGGAAAGGCTCCTGCGTATAGGGGCCTTTTCTTTTTGCGGCGGGCGGTGCCTGAACCGGCTACGTGTGTTTCCCGAGACCTGTCATCTGCTGTCGCTAGACCTTGCGTTCCCCGTCCCAATTCGACGAGCGATTGTCGGGAACTTTTTGCAGGGCCTCGACCAGCACGCGGCGGAGGCGATAGCGGCTGTCGAGATCCATGCTGACGAATTCGAAGCCGATTTCATTGACGCGGGCGCGGCGCAGGAGAACTTCGCCGCGGATTTTTTTGACACCTAGAGAAATTTCGACGTGGGCTTCAGAGCCGACGCGCAGATTGTCATTGCGCGTGCCCATGCCGCCTCCCAGACTCATCTCGCGCATCACGATATTCGACTTTCCCCAGGAACTGGAAAGAGTGGCCGAGAGAGTGCGCGGCAGGATAATGCGCTCATAGCGCCGCTGTCGTACCCACGGACACCCTGGGCCGGAATCGAGCGGAGCGATTGCAAGTTCGCCAGCCTCGAGGCCGCTTTCGGCCAAGGCCTGCGTGCCGTAACGCGGATCGATCTTCGATAGCGCTTGAATGGCGGCGATTCGCAATTCACGGTGCTGGCTGTAACCGAAGAGCTTCTTGTCTTCCACGATGCTGCGCAGCACTGGAACCGCTTCGGCATCGCGCAAACGTCCGAGCGATTCGATGGCTTTCAATTGCACGAAGGGCGGACGATTGTGCGCTTCGCCGGCGGTTGCCAGCGCGATCAGGCTGGCGCTGGCGCTGTGATCCTGGCTCATGCCGATCTCATCGATGGCCTCGGGCAGAATCATCGAATCAAGCAGCTCGAGTAACTCGAGCAGCGTACGCCCGCGATCGGGTGCGGCGCCATAGGCGATCTGGCGGACGATCACGTCCTGATAAAAACGGTTGAACTCGCCCATACGCGAGGGTAGCAACTCGAGTAGCGAGGTCACGGCGAGGCGGCTCATCAGGCCGACGCTTGAGGCAGCCTGGCGGGCCTGGCCGGTCCGGAGAATATCGCGCAGATCGTCGAGGGCTGGTTGTCCGAGTTCGCCGACGAGTTCGACGATGCGATCGCATTCGACGCGCCGATGGGCGCGGAAGAAGCGGTCGGCGAGGTGTTCGACGGAATGCCGCGGCAGCTGCTGCAGCACGTCGACCAGGTCCTCGGGAATATGATCTGCATTGATTGCTTCCTCGATCATCTCAGGCAGCCGGTTTTCGATGCCTACGCGAGAGCGGAGATCCTGCACCAGCGCGGGACGTTCGCGAGCGATGTTTTCGAGCGACAAGCACAATTCGGCGACGGCCTTGTATTTTTTCTGCGTGCAAGCTTCCTGCCCAAAACGAGCGAAGGCAGCGCTCAGCAAGCTCTGCACCTCGGTGTCGCTTTCCTTGGCCAGCTTCTCGGCAATCATGGCCAGAGCGTTGGGCATAACTTCATCGCTCGCGTCAGCAAAGAGGTCTGCGAGTTGGGCGAGGCCAATCGCCGTCTTGCGCCGGGGATCGGGATCCTTGGCGTTGAGGCCGCTGCAATAGTTGGAAAGAATTTTGGCCGCGATCTCGTTGTCGTCGCGATCAAAAAGGATTTCCACGAACTGGCGTATATTGCGCGGCGGCACGCAGGCAGCTTCGCCGGAGAGCAGAACACTTTTCTTGCCGGCCTCAGGAATCTCGGCCCAGAACATGCGATCCAGAATGTCGGCGTGGGACTCAACCAGTATGCCGGCCTTCGACATTTTGTCTTCCTGGACGCGCAGGATCTGGCGGAGTGTGTCCATCTGCCGGCTCATGTGCTCCATCATGTCGTGAACCGCGTTGACCTTAACGTCGCCGCGCTGATAGCGGTCAAGAGCGAACTTGATCGCCATGCTTTCGGCCGCCTTCATCAGCAGCGGCGTGTCGTTGCTTTCGGCAGTTTTATTCTGCGAAGCTTGCGCGGCCAGACTTTCCAGCAACTGCGCGAGATTGATTTTGGTGCCTTCTGGCGCCTTGCCCAGTTCAACTTTGAGGTTGTCGGGAGAAGCGTTCGGCTCCTGCATCGCCTGCCCGAAGTGTGTCAGCAGGCGAATAGTCTGGATGACTTCTTCTTCCTGCAACGGAACGACGCCACCTGCCCAGACTGCGCCGGACGAGCCTGCTGCGGTTGGTCCACCAGTTGCGAGGCCGGCGGGAATCGGGATGGATGGAACGCTGCCCAGCGGTGCGCCGCCTTCTCCTCCAGAACCACCTGAACTTGCACCCTGAGCGGCGGCGATTAACTGCAAAAGTTTTTGCGGATCGTTGAGCCACTGCTTGGCTTCTGGACCAAGCGCCTGGGCGGCCAGTTGCGCTGCCATGGAAATCTCACCGGTGGCCGGATCGGCGGCGACAAACTTCACCTCATTGATGCGGATCGACGAGTCCTTGTTATCGCCGAAGATCTCCTTAAGCTGCTTGGCAAAGTCCTGCGCCCGGGAACCACCCATCGCGAAAGCGCGCACCAGGCGCGTGAAGTCGTCGAGCGTGACTTTGTTAGAAAATAAAATGCTCGAGAGTCCCGCGGCGGTCAGCAACTGCGCGAAGCTCCGCTCGGCCTGCCCCGCTTCCAGCGGAATACCATCGAGAAGAAGTTTATTGTCAGACACCCCGAGCAAAAAACCGGTGTCGCGGCCTTTGGGCACCGCCTGTTGCAGTTCATTCCACGCTGTCTCGAACTGGCCTTCCGTGCGCTTGTGATTGACGCCATAAAGCCGCGTGTACTTGACCAGAATATTCAGGCTGTGGAGGAACGACCGCGCAGATGCACTGCGGCTGGCATCGTTTTGGGCGGCGGTATCGATAACAGCCTCCTCTCGCGTAGGGAAATGTTCCTCACCAGACTAAGCGGGAAGGTGACCTAATGCACCATTACGGTGGTAACAGAAACAATCGTCAGGCGATGCGGGGGCATCCGCACCGAAGGACAAGCCCTTTCAGGATGGCCGCGCTACACTGGTGACGCGGACGTGACCCAGTCCGAGTGGCCCGCGGCCGGTATAGGTTCCGATTAGCGAGATGAAGATCAGCGTACTTTTTTTTGGAGCATTGAAAGATCTGATCGGTCGATCAGCGGAGAGCGTCGACTTGCCTGACGGCGCTCAGGTCAGACAACTGCTCCTCTATTATGCGCGACGGGCTCCGCGGTTTGAAGCGATGATGCCATCGCTGGCGGTTGCGGTAAATCAGGAATATGCCGGAGTCGAGCATAGGCTGCGTGAGGGCGATGAAGTCGGTTTGCTGCCGCCGGTAAGCGGCGGGTCATCGGCGGAAAAGCCGGCGGAAAAGCCGACAGAAAAGCCGGCAGAAAAACCAGCTAGACGACCGGCGGCAGAAGTTCTCGGCGAAGTGATGCTTGTTCGTGAGCGGATCGACGCAGCCGCCGTCGCCGAGCGCTTGAAGCGTCCAGAGGACGGCGCAGCGGTGATCTTCGATGGCGTGGTGCGCGACAACACGCGTGGCCGCCGCACGCTCTATCTTGATTATGAAGCCTACGAGCCCATGGCGCTGCAGCAGATGGAATCTCTAGCCGCCCAGGCCAGGGAGCGCTTTGCGATTCGCGCGGCGTCGATCGTCCACCGGTTGGGGCGGTTGGAGATTGGCGAAACCAGCGTTTTGATCGTGGTCGCTGCGGCCCACCGGGGCGTGGCATTCGAGGCCTGCCGCTGGATTATTGACACTCTGAAAAAAACCGTGCCCATCTGGAAGAAAGAATATTTTGAAGACGGAGCGGTCTGGGCCGACGGAGAACCCTTTCCCGAAGAAATTCGACGGCCGGGAGGCACCGCCGGGGTCAGCCCGCATCAAAATGAGTAACTCCTGAATGAAGCGAATCTCTAGTCTGCTTCGAGCATCGGGCTGCGATCTACGGCCGCGCGGTTTAAGGTCGTGGCGGGTAGCCCGTTGCTCGAGGTTTGCAGCTTGTTTTATCGCCAGCGCCTTCCTCGCTGTCGCCAGCGTCTCGCTGATGGCAGACGACCCCGACACCCTCAAGGTCGACGTAAAGCTGGTCAACGTGTTCGTAACCGTGACCGACGCGCGTGGCGCTCCGGTGGCGAATCTGCAGAAGGAAAACTTCTTGCTGAAGGAGGATGGCAAAGAGCAGAAGATTGCGATCTTCAGCAAAGAATCGGCGCTGCCGTTGTCGATTGTGCTCGGAGTAGACACGAGCCTGAGCACAAGAAAAGATCTGCCGCTCGAACTCACCTCGGCGAAGAAGTTTGCCCATGCCATCGTGCGGCCGCAGGACGGACTTGCCGTCTACAAATTCAGCGAAGAGGTAAACGAGGTGGTGCCTTTCACCGCCGACTTGAAAAGAATCGATGCCGGAATCGAGCGCGTGCGCAACGGCTCGGCCACCGCGCTCTACGACGCGATCTTTCTAGGATCGCACGCGCTGAGCCGCCGCCAGGGAAGAAAAGTGATGGTGGTGATCACGGACGGCGGCGACACCATGAGCCAGGTCGACTACAAAGAGGCGCTGCGCGCGGCCCAGGAGGCCGAGGCGATCATCTACAGCATCATCATCGTGCCCATCGAAGCGAGCGCCGGACGCGACACCGGCGGCGAGCACGCGCTGATTCAAATCTCCGCCGACACGGGAGGCAAATATTATTACGCTACCAGCCTGGCGCAACTGGACGACGCCTTCCGCCAGATCAGCGACGAACTGCGCACACAATATCTGCTCGCCTACTATCCATCGCAGCGCTATTCAAGGTCAGATTTCCGCCAGCTAAAAGTCGACCTGACCAACCCGCCAGCCGGAGGGCCGTTTCAATCCCACTATCGCGCCGGCTATTACACGCATAAAGGCACGTTCTAACTCGGGCCCCACCGAAATAATAATCATCCCCAAAATAAATCGAGGCGCCACTGAGTGGCGCCTCGATGGGTTGAGGTTAGAAGCAAGATCGATTTAGAAGCGCACGCGAGCGCCGAACTGGATCGCTCGATCGCCACCGAGATTCTCCTGCGCTGAGCCCAACAGCGCGCCGAAGGTGCTGGGGGAGAACAGTCCCCATGGCTGATTGGGATCAAGCCACTGGTTGTGATTGAGAACATCAACGAAAACGGTCTGAAACTCGAAAGCCACGTTCTCAGCAATCCTAACGTTCTTCTTGATGCTGAAATCGAGGTTCCAGTAGGGCAATCCGGTAACAAAGTTAGTATCTCTGTTGTCCAAACCAAGAATGGGGTTACGGTAGTTCGCGACCGCAGCCGCCGGGTTTGAAAATAGGTTGACCGGTAAACCGCCCGAGGGAACATTGTAGTGGGGATGGCTATGGTTAGGGATCGGCCCGATCGGTACGGCAGTTTCAAGACTGAGATAGTTGTCGGAAGGGTCCGCCTCTCCGAAGGCGCCAGTTGTGAAATTATTTGCAGGTCCGGGCCAGACTTGGAGGGGCTGGCCGCTGCCGGCGGTGAAAATGGGCGAGAAGGTCCAGCCGCCCAAGACCCGTCCGATGAGGCTTGACTGCCCTTTGTAGAAGGCCGGGCTATAGACCATGAAGGTATTGAAGACGAATTTGCGGTTGAAGAACTGTGGACCGTACATCTCGTTCTGGTTGAATGAATCATCCTCAGTGTAACCACTAGTGGCTTGCACCAAAGCCCCGGTTCCAAGCGCCTTAGACCAGGTGAAGTTCGTCTGGGAGGTCAAGCCCTTCCAATCGGCCATCTTAAGCGAGGCGAAACCGGCGTTGTAGTTGCCGTGGCCGAAGCTGGTGTTCTCAGAGACGCCCGAGGTAAATTGACCAGAACAGCCGATTTCGGTGCCGGTCACACAGTTGATTGGAGTGCTCTGCATGCTGCGGGGGAAGTTGAAATCGCCGTTATCAAGCGCGCTCCAGGTGCTCCAGGCGTTGTTTTGAGCGATGTTGGCAGCCTGGTTGGTCACGACAGCAGTGGTGCAGTTTGGGGGTGTGCAGAAAGAAGGGCTCATTGCTGCCTCAAAGAACGGTTGCGAGGTGACTGCGCCCATGTTGCCCGCGCAGTTACCACCCGCGAGGCCGGAGACGCTCCCACCGCCACAATATTCCAACATGACATTCTTCCAGGCATTGGCGAAGGTCTGCCCGCCCATCGTCATCATGTAAGGCACACCGTTGAGGTCAATTGGTTGATACTCGTGGGTAATTCTGCGGCCGATGTATCCAACCTCCAAGGTAAGTTTTCTTGATATCTGACGCTGGAGAGTCACGTCAAACGAATCCACTGCGGTAGGCCGGAAATTGGCATCCAGAGCTTCGCCAGCACCGGCGGCAATGGCGTTATAGCCGGGGAAGTCCGGTTGCGGCAGGGTTGCGCTGGGCGTGGGAAGCGGCGCGTTGATCGTGCCGGGCCCCGGGGCGCTATCAACCCCAATTCGGAACGCATTGCTCAGCGTTGGTCCGCCCGAGCCGAGGCAGGGAGTAGCGGCGATGTTACTAGCGCCGATGCACTGTACAGCCTGGATGAGTCCAGTACCCAGCAGCGGCACTAGGACCAAGTCGACTCCGTTCAAGCGTCCGTATTGACGGCCATATCCCGCGCGAAGAACCGAATTGTCTGAGCCGAAGGCCTTGCCCGCTATGGAAGCGGCATCGAAGTGCGGATTCCAAGCGATGGCGACGCGAGGGCTAAATTGACCATAGTAAGGGTTGTAGGGATATTTCAGTCCGCCACCGGTGTTGCCCACCAAGGCAAAGCCGAGTTCGGGATTATAGACCTGACCCAACAGGGCAGCACGCTTGCGAGAGGCTAAATATGCAGCTGTATCCAGGTCCTGATCGCTGGAATCCACGAGTTCGACCTGCTTACCTTGGGCCTCGGTCGGAGGCATTTCGAGGGCCCAGCCTAGACCGTAGGTGAAGGTGATTGATTTCTTCATGTGCCACGAGTCACTGAAGTACACGTTGTAATAGGGGATCGTAACCTTGTCGAATGCAGGGGTGAGTGGGGGGTTCAGCGTCAGATCCGGGCCAGTACGGGTATAGGCAATCTGTGCGATCGACACGATGCCGAGCGCAGCGGCGGTGAGAGAGCCGCAGTTCGGAACATCAGGTGCGCCCTGATAGGTGGCTGAACAAAACGAAATATCGCTATTGAGTCCCGAGCCCGATCCCGTGCCAAGTTGATAGACAGGTTGGTAATTGATTCCGCCACCATTGTCAGTGCGTGAATGCCAGTTGAAGTTGTGCTGGTACTGGCCGCCGAACTGGAACAGATGATTGCCTTTCAACATGGATATGTCGTCACGAAACAGCTGATCGTGCCCATCCCAGAAACGGGTCCGGGTCTGCTGCGTGTTCACATTGTACGGAGAGAGGTCGTCGGTCTGGCCATTGGGAGTGTCACCGGAAAATATCTCAAGCGCCCCACCCAGCCCCGCAATCTGAGGTGTATCTCCGGTCCGCTGCCACTGCCACCAGTTGCGCAAGAAGCTGTAGTGGAAGTCGTTCGTGGTGTTGGGAGTAATGTTGGTTGTTAGACCCGCCACCCAGAACCACGCTTGCTGCGGGTCGCCGGACTGAGATGCCGGTACGCCAAGCTTATCGCCCGAGAAAAAGCCACCGATATCAACCTGATCGTCCGTGCTGTTGGTCGCGAACTTGAAATAACGCCAGCTCGACATCAAGTGCCAGCTCTTGCCAAAATCGTGATCCAGTCGCGTTACTGCAAAGTTATTTTTTTTCGCCTCGTTGAGATTAGCCTTGAACTCCAGGACGTTGACACCGTCGCAGAGAGGGTTTACACAACCCGCGTTGGCTGCTGGTTCATAAGTGTTCCAGATCTGCGAGACCAGGGAATTAAGACCGAGTCCCCGCGGGTCAGAAGCCTGCAGATTGTAGGTTGCGCCCGATATTCCAGTAAAGGTCCCATTACGCAGGGCGGGGGAAGGAACATCTCGGGCAATAGTTACGGAATTACCGGGCCACCGGAACCCTTCGAAATTGAAGAAAGCATATGTCTTTCCACCTAACAGTTCCTTGGGGATGGCCGGGCCGCCTACCGCGAATCCGAAGCGGTTGTAATGGAAACTGGGCAGCGGAATAGCTGTCCCCGGGGCGCCATTATTCCCGTAGTTGTTTTGCCAGGAATTTGACGAGAAATTGTTGTCAAGATAATAGTCGTAGGCCGTGCCGTGCCAGGCATTAGTGCCGCGTTTGGTGACCACTTTGACTTCAGCACCGGACGAGCTATTGAAGTCGGCAGTCTGGCCGGCAGTGTTTACTTTGAACTCCTCGACGCTGTCCTGCGGCGTCGGCAGCACGCCGGTCGGATTCCCAGTTAGATAAAAAGTATTTTGAGCTGCGATTCCGCCGGTGGGGTCGCCGGCGTAGGTGGCGGTGTAGGTGGACATGTTGCCGTCCATGTCATTTGTGTTGTTGCCGCCGTCAAGCGAAAAATAAGTCTGATCGTTGACGGTTCCGGCAACACTGCCCTCCGGGCTTACACCCGGCTGCAGCTCGACGAAGGTGCTCACGTCGCGTCCGATGCTTGGAAGGGAATCCATGGCGACGCTGTTGAGAGTATTACCCACGGTCGCATTCATGGTCTGCAGATCATTGCCGGCCGCGGTTACCTCTACCACTGTGTTGCCCCCGCCTACCTGCAGAGACAGATTGATGGTGAGTGTGGTTCCGACCTGTACGACCTGCTGCTCGGCCTTCGAGGTTGAAAAACCCTGTTTGCTGACCGTGATGCTGTAGGTGGCCGGCGTGACATCGACGAAGGTATAGCGTCCACTCGCATTGGTCGTCGTGGTTCTTTGGTTGTTGGTTGAAACATCCGTCAGCGTGACGGTGACACCAGACACCACTGCGCCTGACGGATCAGCTACCACGCCGGCGACGGTTCCGGTTGAGGTTGATTGTGCCCACGCTGGGAGAGCGCTGCCTACGCAAACCAACAAAAGGAGAGCCAAAGCCAACTTCACGCTGCGGGAGTGCATTTGCTTCCTCCAAAGAACCGAAAGATTGAACTGGGAATCAACGCCTACGCCAATCACTTTCTGTGCGGGACGAGGGACAGAAGTGATAGGTTTGAGATGAGTAGGCATTTCGTCCTCCAAATCATTCGGCCATACGTTTCATGTGTTTACGAATAGGATTCCGGTTTGGGTATGAATAATGGAAGGCTGAGAATCGAGAAACTTCCAAAATGCGTACCTCTCTCGCTCTGCCGACCGAGCCTGAATTACTGGCTTCTCAAGTTGGCCCCCGGTCATTAATTCGGTCATTAATATTAATAATGCCCGCAATATTAATAATGCCCGCCGCAGGAATTGTCTGCCGGCAAAGTCTCGTGGGTGTTCACTTCGCAGTTGGACCGCACGCAGTTCGAGGATCGGGCGGACCCGGCTAAAACCTGCAATTCTCGCTGCGACAATGCGCAATCTAAAGTCAAAGGTCATAGGGAGAATCCCGGGGCGACCCAAATCCGAGTCCCACTCGAACTCCGAAACCGGTTCGTCCATCGAAAAACTCGTACATCGTCACGTCGAAGAGCGCGCATCTAGTAAACTGTTCTATTCGATTTCAGTCGAAACATAAAAACCCTCAGACGTGGAATCATTTCCAGGTTCTATTTGAGGTTCTGTTCCCAGGAGAATCGCTTTGTTCGAATGGTTTGGCTTGCGCGTTCGCCGTTCCCTGCCCATAGGCATTTTGCTGTTCGTGTTTGCTGCTGCGCTTACGATCCCGTTGTGGGCGCAGGAAGAGACCGTTGAGAATCCGACGACCGGAACCATTCAAGGTACGGTGCGCGACGATGACGGCAAGCCGCTGGAAGGCGCGAAGGTTTTCTACAACTCGCGAGTCACCGATGCCAAAGGCTTTGTCGTCGCCGGCAAAGACGGCGCCTATGTAAGTGAACCATTGCCTCCGGGCCCTTATGTGGTTCGGGCGCAAGCCCGCGATCGTGTGCCAGTCGATCACAACGTGACCGTGGTATTGGCGACGGCGGTCACGGCCGACTTCCGGCTGGAGTGGATTAATCCGGGCCCAATGCATTTGCGCAGCACGTTCAGCGGCGATGTTCCGGACACTCTCCCGATCGACGGCCGCAACTATCTCGCGCCCGGGGCGCTGGAGCCGGGTGTGCAGGCGGTGGATGGCCGAGCTCTAGATCCCGGGAAGAGCGGATTCCAAACTCTCTCAATCGATAGCCAGACAGGGCGCACAACGCTCTTCGCCGCCGATGAAGTCGAAGTGATGGACGAGACGAAAGGGACGGCGACGGAGAACTTTCCGTCGGAGGCGGTGCGTGAAGCGGTCGTGTCGCGAGCCACGCCCGAGGTGTTTCAATCGCTGAACGCCAACGGCGCCGTGCGAATTACGACGCGTTCGGGTGCAGAGGATTGGCACGGCAATCTGTTTGGAAATCTGCAGGACCGCAGCCTCGGGCTGGCGGGATTTCCTTCTGGGGGTGATAGCTACAGCCGGCAGCAATACGGATTCGGCGCGGGCGGCGCGGTGATCAAGGACAAGGCGTTTTTGTTTCTTGGCGGCGAACGCACGAAACAAGACGGCAGTCTGCCGATGTTACTTGGATTCCCCTGTTCAGGTATCTACCTGTCAGGATTGTGCGGCACGAGTTCGGCCGATCAGATCGGTGAGCGCTCAGCATTTTTTCGCGAGAACATGCTGACGGCGCGACTCGATTACAACGTCAACGAAAATATGAAGTGGTTCGCGCGGCTCAGCTACGACAACGCAAATCAGATTGGTCCGCCCGATAGCCAGTCCAATTTTCGTAATCAGTTGAATGTTCCGGCGGCAGTGGGCGGCGTCGATTGGAATCGCGGCGAATATACGAATAGCGCGCGCTTTGGCTATCAGAAGATGGTGAACTCGATCGATCAGGCGCTCAGCGATTCGATGGTTGTGCCAGGCGCGCCTTTTCACATGCAGATCGGATCCTATCAACTAGGGCCGACGGTGGCGGGTCCGCGGCAGACGATTCAGCGCGACATTTTCGGACGCTACGACAGCAGCACGATTCGCGGCATCTATCACACGATACGTTTTGGCGGAGCGGTTCATCGCATTACGCAGGGAGATTATTTTGCGCCGGGCAATTTCGGTCCGTCGGTCACCAGTTCAAATGGCATCGACGAGGTCAATGCCATCAACAGCGACCCCAGCCTGGCGCCGCTGATTCCTGGCGACCCCCGCGGCGCGGCCGACAATCCGCTGAATTATCCGGTGGGCACGATCACGATTTTCAACGGGCTGGGAAATTTCAGCGGGAGCTCGGCCTTTAATCATTCTACGGGCGGGCACGCCGATACGCGCCTCGAGGGATACGTTGGCGACAGCTACAATGTTATTCCAAATCTCAACCTCAACATTGGTTTGAATTATGTGCGCGACACCGGACGCACCGACAGCGATCTGGGTCCGATTCCATGTTCGGCGATCAACACAACCATTGTTACGTCGCCGCCGTGCACGACCGGTTACATTCTCGATCAATTCGCGTTGCTTCCAAATCCGGTGGTGCCGGGAAACCACCAGCCGGTGAGCGCGACCATTAAGCAGCCGAATTTTAATCTCGCTCCGCAGGTTGGATTCGCATGGGATCCCGGCCACAATGGGCGCACCGTAATTCGCGCCAGCGCGGGAATGTTCTATGACAATTTTCTGCTGCAGAACACCTATCAGGATCGCATCAACCGCTTGTCGAACGGCCAATACAATCGCAGCCTGCAATTGTGCCCGGCGGGATCAGTGCTCTTCCCCAATGGATCGGTAGTCAGTTCCGTGGACTCGCTGGATATTGCCACGCAGATTTGCGGGCAGCCGATCGGTGCGGTGGCGACAGCCATTCAAGATCTGCAGAATGATTTTCAATCGGCCCAGTCAGCCGTAACCGGTGGTCCTAACGTCTACTCGCTCGCCAACAGCGTGTCAAATTTCGGCGGCTTGCTGGCTCCCGGGTTTAGAACGCCGCGCGTCATCCACATCGCGGGGGGAATTCAGCATCAGATGGGTGATCGCGGCATGTTCTCCGCCGACTATGTGCGCGAGATCGGAACCGAATTTCCCATTGGCATTGACACCAATCACGTTGGCGATTCCCGTTATCTCACCGATGGCTACAACCTCAATCCCTTGCTGAATAACTTTGCGGCGGAACTCTCGGCCATCAATGCGACGCTTGCAGCCAATCCTGTGACCAACGCCAATTGCCCAATAGCGACATCCACCGGCGGCAGTTCGCAGGCTGCGGTGACTTGCTACTTGAACTACGTCCCGACCGCCACCATCGTCGACTTCGCCACCCACGGCCTTGATTCCGCGAATGCGTTCTGCGGACCGTTCCCCTGCTCGGTGTTGGGCAAACAGCAGGCGGCTTTCGGCGGAATCAATCCTACCGTCGGATCGAACCTCATGTACTTTCCTGGCGGCCGCTCACGCTACTCAGGCGTCCATCTGGCGTATCACGTGACCACCGGCGACAACCCATGGCGTGACGTTAAGCGACTGGAGGTCTCGATTGCCTATTCGCTCTCGCGCTATCGCACCAACATTGCCGAGCCTAACGGCAGCGGCGGAGATTATTCAACCTTGAACCCCGCTGAAGATTACAACAAGCCGCATCTCGGGCATTGGGGAGACTCAGGCCTCGACCGCACGCATCAATTGACGTTTACGCCGACAGCAGATTTATCGTATGGCTTCCGCCTCTCAATGATCGCGCACGTCGCCTCGCCGTTGCCGCTGAGCGCATATATTCCCCAGCAGGACGGTGGCGGCGTGCCGGGAGAAATCTTCCGCAGCGATGTCAGTGGTGACGGCACGGTGGGCGACCTTTTGCCGGCCACGGTCATCGGCAGCACCGGAAAATATTCCAATGCCAATCTTTCGAAAGCCATCAAATTTTACGACACCAACTATGCCGGTCAGTTGACCCCGGCCGGCACTACGCTGGTGAACAATCAGATATTCAGCGCCCTGCAACTGCACGAACTGGGAGCTTACGCGCCGGTGATACAGCCGCTGCCGGGGCGCGCCGCGCAGGCAACCTGGTTGAAGACGATGGATTTGCGCTTGAGCCGGCCGTTCCAGGTGACCGAGCGAGTCACGCTAGAGCCGAATCTCTCGGTGTTCAATGTGTTTAACTGGGCCAATTTCGGAGGCCCAGGGGGGCAACTGAATGGCGTGCTCGATGGCGCACCCGGCAGTTCGCTGAACAACGCGACTTCCGGCGGCTACTGCGGCCCCTCCAACAATCTATGTACGCAGCGACTGGATCGTATTCTCCCCGGTTCCGGAACTTATGCGGTCGGAGCTCCGCGGCAGTTGGAGATCGGGCTGCGAGTCAGCTTTTAGAATTGTGCTTCGGAGTTGAGCGGATCACCGGAAACTGGCGAAGAAGAAATTCTTTGCACACTGAAGCGCGGGATTTAGGCCGCGCTTTTTTGCTGTTTCCGCCGAGTGATGACAAAATCCACGGGCGAAAATCCTGCCATCGATCGCCTCCCGCGCAGCCCGCCAGAAGCCGCGTGAAACGAGCTGTCTCACATCGCCAACGCCGCGGCCAAAGATCACAACACGCTTGTTTTACCGATGTTTTGCGGCAAGAGCGCAAAGTTTTTATCTTCTGCAATTTTTTTTTCAAGCGAACCCACAATTGACTTGACTTAGTTTCCGAATACGCTAAGCTTCCGACTGTCAGCGCAAGTGCACTACGATCCCCAGTAGAGACTGCGCTGATTTAGGGGACGTTCAACCTTTCACAATTGTGAACAAAACTTCCAGGAGGATCCTTTGAAACTGAAAAGCTTGTTGGTAATCACTCTTATTGTCCTTGGCTGCAGCTCTGCCTTTGCTGGCACCTACGCCTTTGGATTCCTTGACTACACCGGCGGAGTTGAGTATTGCAACTACGAAGAGTTCGTCACTGGCGGCGCCGACAATTTCTACATGGCCGGCTTCAACGTCCTTGACGTTTGCGCTTCCGCTAACGCGACGGCAACCGATTGAAGGCGAAGCGATCACGGTTCCCGCGGCCGCTCTTGAGAGCAACGGTCTGCAAAAGGGCATCCAGGGCAAGGGCTATCTCTATGCCGATCAGCTTTATGACGCCTACTACGGCTATTACACGGGCGCGCAGTGGCTGGTGAACACCAAGACCGCTGTCAATACTGTCGGGAAAGTTCCGAATAAGCCTGGCAAGTGGAATTGGGACGGCTTTGAAGGATTCAGCGGCGAGGAATTCCTGATCAACTACGGTTTCCTGACCACCACGATTCCTGACGCGCGCTCCAAGTCCACCGGCAGCACGGTCGCTGGCAGCCTGCAGAAGGCGCACAGCAACACGCTGCGCTCGGCCCTGAAGTAACTAATCTTGATTCTGATGTTTCTCATAGGCCACGCTGGTATTCAGCGTGGCTTTTTTCTTGTATGCTGAGATCGGTTTTGGCTCGGGGAGAGTGAAAATGGTTCGATGGTTAAGTGTGCTTCTGCTCGCTGCTTGCCTGACGGCAATGGCATGCTGGGCAGAAACGGCACCAGGGCAGAACTCGGCAGCGCAGACTTCGTCGGGCCAGGCTGCGGCCGACCAAACTCCGCCGGCAGCGGCCGCACCGACGCAGTCAACCGAGGCGCCGGCCGCCAAGTCCGGGTTTCCCTTGGATGAATTCACCGAATTTTCGGGCGTAATGGTTGGGAGTATGGAGCCGCGGGATCAACGCGAGGGCTACATTTATAGATCAGGAAATCTCATCCGCTCGGAAGGCCCGCTGGAGAAAGGGTATTTCATCACCGACTTGGCCGCCCAGGTGTCCTACAGCCAGACCCGGTTGGGATGCGTGAAGGATGGACATCCATATTTTCGCGCGTGGCCCTTCACCGCGTCCAGAACCGGCCACACCAGCGTGCGAGTTGCGGTAGGGAAAGAGACGCTGGACGGTCGAGTGTGCCAGGTGGAGGACGTAACCATCACCGGAAAAGATCTCATCCAACCCACAAGGCTAAGGTTCTGGGAGCCGGAAGAGTGGCATGGCTTTCCTATTAAGATAGAGGACCTGAACAGCAAGGGAAACAGGATTGTCCGATTCAAGGACGTGGTTCTGGGTCCGCAGGATCCAACGCTCTTTATTTATCCAACCGATTGCGGGGCCACTCTTCCGAAAGCCGAGGATAAGAAGAAGCCGGCGTTAGCTCCGAAAGTCAAGCCGCCTGCGACTCCGCCGCCGGCAGCCAACCCACAGCAGTGATCCGGCCTTTCGGTCTTAGCCGCGAATCGCGGGTCGCAGAGGAGTAAGGTGTTCGGGGTGGGCCTGATTCGACACTGGTTGTGCGCGGCGTGCCTGGCGGTCAGCGCGCTGGCGGCTGCAACGCCGCCACCCAATATCATTCTCATCACGCTCGATACCACCCGGGCCGATCGCATGGGTTTTCTGGGGTCGAAGCGTGGGCTGACGCCGAATCTGGATGCTTTGGCGCAACAGTCTAGTGTATTTACGCGCGCGTATGCACAAGCGCCGCTGACTTCGCCTTCGCACGCAACCATCCTCACCGGAACCTATCCGCAGTTTCATCAGGTGTTCGATTTCCCCGACGTGCTGGCGAAGGATTTGCCGTATGCGCCCGATCTCCTGCATGGTCACGGATACAGCACCGCGGCCTTTCTCGGCTCGATCGCGCTTGACCCAAACGGCGGCGCTCCCGGCTTCGAGCGCGGATTTGACGTCTACGATGCCGGCTTCACCTCGATAGGATTTCAGAACGAAGGCGATCGCTATCACACTGTGGAGCGACGCGGTGGTGAGGTGGTCGAGCGCGCCATTGCATGGTTAAGCCGCAACCCCAAGGCGCCGTTTTTCCTCTGGGTTCACCTCTACGATCCTCACGAACCTTACGATCCGCCCGAACCGTATAAGAGCCGCTACGCTGCAGAGCCGTATGACGGCGAGATTGCATACATGGACTCGGCGGTGGGGAAGTTGCTCCGGGAGTTGAGGACGCGCGGGCTCTACGACGGAGCAATGATTGCGGTGATGGCCGATCACGGAGAGTCTCTCGGAGCGCACGGCGAAAACAACCACGGTTTTTTTCTCTACGACGAAACCATCCATGTGCCGCTGCTGATCAAACTGCCGCAGGGAAGCGCGAAGAAGCAGATCGACGATCGCGTCGAACTGATCGATGTGATGCCGACGCTCGTGCAGACAGCGGGGATCGCGGTGCCCGCGCAAGTTCAAGGGCAATCGCTGCTGGGATTAATTTCAGGCGCGAAGGGGGCGGGCACGGTCGAAGCATGGCATGACCGCCCGGCCTACGCTCAGGCGGATTATCCTCATATAGCGTTCGGGTGGAGCGCGTTGCAATCGCTGCGGACGGGAAAGTATCTGTACGTACAGGCGCCGCGCCGAGAGTTGTATGACCAAACTGCCGACCCAAACGCGGAGCATAATCTGGCGTCATCGTCGGCCGCCGTGGCGGATACGCTCGGAGGGCAGGTGCAGACGCTTCGCGAAAAGACGGCCAGCAAACGGGAAGCGCCCAAACTGTCGGACGACAAGGTTGCAGCCCTCGACGTGGGTGCTCAGGCGAAGCTGGCTTCGCTCGGATATGTTACTTCGGGTAGCCACGCATTCAAGTCGTCCGATGCCGCCAGCGAGGCCGATCCCAAGGACAAGATTGAAACCATCCAACTGATCCGCCGCTTTAATGACCTGCTCGATGATGGTCATCTCCAGGAGAGTATTCCGATCCTCGAGAAGCTGATCGCAGACAACCCTGACATGCCGATGCCCTATTACAGGCTGGGTGGAATCTATGCGGATGAGAAAGACTACGACAAAGCTCTGCCCCTGCTGCGCAAGGCCGTCGCCATGGACCCCAAGTTTGCCCAGGCCGAATTGGCGCTGGGCAGAACCTTGATGCGCACCGGAGATTTAAAGGAAGCCACGAGTGTCTTCGAGAAGCTGACCGACAGCGCGCCCTATATGGCGGACGCACACGTTATGCTGGAGATTGTTTATGCCCGCACTAATCGCGTGCCCGAAACGATCAGCGAATGTCAAAAGGTGCTGAAGCTGTTGCCCGACCATTTCGGAAGTTACTTGACTCTGGGGCAGTTTCTAGCGAAGTCTGGAGACTTGGAGGCGGCGCTGCCCAATTTGCAGAAGGCGGCTGAGTTGCGTCCGGGAATGCCCGCGCCGCACCTGTTTCTGGCCGACGTGTACACACAGATGGGGCGCCAGGCGGATGCAGAGCGGGAACGCGCGGAAGGGCGGCGGCTGGCGGAGAATCCGCCTACTCCGGCGAACACGGCGCCCAACTGAGTCGCCCGTTACGATGCCGCTGCAATAAACGATGTGATTAGCGATGCGATTATTGATTGACTTATGACTCGGACTCATTGGTGGTCGTGTGCAGCAAGTTTGGTCGCGGTCGCATTCGCGTCGCTCGCGGCGCCGGCGCAGAACACGCCGGCTGGCCGCCCGCCCGCGCCTGCGGCGAAGCACGGCATCGCCGCGACGCCAGCGCCTCCCAACATTATTCTGATCACGCTCGATACGACTCGCGCCGACCGCATGGGGTTTCTCGGTTCCAAGCGCGGCCTGACGCCGAACCTCGATGCTTTGGCGCGGCAGTCGGTAGTCTTCGAGCGCGCCTACGCGCAGGCGCCGCTGACCTCCGTGTCCCACGCCACGATTCTCACCGGCACCTATCCGCAATATCACCTGGTCGTCGACTATCCTCTGGTGCTGGCCAAAGATCTGCCCTACGCGCCCGAGATTTTGCGGGCTCACGGATATCAGACCGCGGCATTTCTTGGCTCGCTGGCTCTCGATCCGAATGGTGGCGCTCCCGGTTTTGACCGCGCGTTTGACACCTACGACGCCAACTTTCATCTCGAGGATCTTCATACCAAGGATCGTTATCACTCCGTTCAGCGGCGTGGCGACGAGGTAGTAGCCCATGCGCTTGCCTGGCTCGACGGGCACTCTAAAACACCTTTTTTTCTCTGGGTGCATCTCTTTGATGCGCACGATCCCTACGATCCGCCGGAACCTTATAAGACTCGCTATGCCAAAGAGCTCTATGACGGCGGCATCGCATACGAGGATGCGGCAGTCGGCAAACTGCTGCGGCAATTGAAAGCACGCGGCTTGTACGACGGGGCGGTCATGGCTGTGATGGCCGATCACGGCGAGTCGCTCGGCGCGCACGGCGAAGATATGCACGGCATTTTTGTCTACGATGAAACCATCCAGGTGCCGCTGGTGATCAAGCTGCCAAAGCAAGCTTCGGCAGGAACACGAATCGCGAATCGTGTGGAGCTGGTCGATGTGCTGCCCACGCTGTTGCAGACGGTCGGTATTGCCGCGCCCGCGGAGGTGCAAGGGCAATCGATGCTGGGATTGATGACGGCGCAAGAAGGAACAAAAGAAGCGGGCGATGTGGCGCAGATTTGGCGTGACCGTCCCGCCTACGCGCAGGCCGATTACGCGCATCTGGCCTATGGATGGAGCGCGCTGCAATCGTGGCGAACGGGCAAATATTTGTACGTACAGGCGCCGCGCCGAGAGCTCTATGACGAAGCCGGTGACCCAAAGGCCGAGCACAATCTGGCTTCTTCATCGGCGGCAGTGGCGGACACGCTGGGCAGTCAGCTCGAAGCTTTTCGTCAGAAGACGACAGGTACGAGACAAGCTCCAACCGCCGACCTGGATCCAGCGCGGCAAAGGCAATTGGCCGCGCTGGGATACGTAGTGACGGGCGCCAACGCATCGAAGTCAGGCCCGGCAGAACAAGGCGCCGATCCTAAAGATAAGATCGAGACCGTCAACACGATGCGTAAACTCAACTACGCTCTTCAGGATGGACACTTGCCCGAAGCGCTTGGCCTGCTGGAGCAATTGAGTGTCACCGATCCCATGCCCACCGTGTTTGCCAAGCTCGGCGAAATCTACATGCAGACGCGCGAATTCCAGAAAGCGGTGCCGGCCTTTCGCAAAGCCGTCGAACTCGAGCCCGATTTCACCAACGCGCAAATGAACCTCGGGAAAGCGTTATTGCAGACGCAGGATTTTGAAGGTGCGGCGACGGCCTTCGAGGGCCTTATCGCCAAGCAGCCGAAGCTTCTCGACGCCCATGTTCTGCTCGAGATTACTTACGCGCGCGCCAATCGCGGGGCGGACGAGATCAAAGAGTGCGAAAAAGTGCTGGCGTTTTTGCCCGATCATTACGGAAGCAACCTTATGCTTGGCCGATTTCTTGCGCAGTCCGGAGATTTAGAAGGAGCGGTGCCCAGGCTGCAAAAGGCCGCCGCAGTGCGCCCGGAAGCGCCCGTGCCCCATATGTTTCTCGCTGATGTGTATGCCAAGTTAGGGCGGCAGGCAGACGCCGATCAGGAGCGTGGTGAAGCGCAACGCCTGGGGGGAAATCCGTCGGGTGCGGTGAGTGCTCCGGTGCAGGAGCAACCGGGAAGCGCCCAACCACCGGCGAATGGTCCGCCCCTGCGTCCTCCGAATTTTGGGTTGCCCGATTGAGCAGGCTGCGAGCAGCTCTGGCTTCGCATTGTGCGCCGTTTTTGAGCGCGTGGTTACTGCGAATATCGCGACCGTATGCATCGTTGAAAGCGAAATTCTTCCAGTCTCACTCTCCCCGGATTGGAGCCTGAAATGGAGTTGGAATCATGGTTGTAAGTCGCTGGTTATTGTGCGCGCTCAGCTTCGTCGCTGCCGCGCTTCCTGTTTACGGTGAAAATCGGGTTGCGAATAATCAGGCGACAGAGCAAACCGCCAGCCAAGCGGCCGCGCCTAAAGCGGCGGCGGCCTCGTCTTCTCCGAATATTATCCTCATCACGCTCGATACGACCCGCGCTGACCGCATGGGGTTTCTCGGTTCACCGCGCGGACTCACTCCTAATCTTGATTTGCTGGCGCGACAGTCTGCCGTGTTCTCTCGCGCCTATTCCCAGGTTCCGCTGACTTCGCCATCACACGCGACTATTCTTACCGGCACTTATCCGCAATACCATCACGTGCTCGATTTCCCAGATATTCTGGCGAAGGATCTCCCCTACGCGCCCGACATCCTGCATGCTCACGGATACCACACCGCGGCATTTATCGGTTCCTTGGCGCTCGACCCGAAAGGCGGCGCTCCCGGCTTTGACCGTGGTTTTGACGTTTACAATGCCGGCTTCAGTTCGGTCGGATTTCCCTCTCAAAGGGATCGCTACCACTCCGTCGAACGACGCGCCGAGGACGTCGTCGGTCGCGCATTAACCTGGTTGAATCTTCAGCCCCAGGCGCCGTTTTTTATGTGGGTTCATCTTTACGATCCCCACGAGCCCTATGATCCGCCCGAGCCTTACAAGACTCGTTACGCCTCCCAACCGTATGACGGAGAGATTGCATACATGGATTCGGCGTTGGGCAAATTGTTTCAGGAGTTGAAAACGCGCGGGCTCTACGATGGCGCGATCATTGCGGTTATGGCTGACCATGGCGAATCGCTTGGGGCGCACGGCGAAGATGACCACGGATTTTTTCTTTACGACGAAACCATCAACGTGCCGCTGTTGATCAAGCTGCCGCTTAAGAATGAAAAGAGCGGAGCAGATAAACCGCCCATGAACCTTATCGACGATCGCGTGGAACTGGTGGATGTGATGCCGACGCTCTTGCAGGCGTCAGGCATTGCCGTGCCGGCGGAGGTGCAAGGGCAGTCGCTGTTGGGATTGATCGCGGCGAAGGCCGGAACCGGCCCCGCCAGCGAAGCGGCCGCGTGGCACGATCGCCCTGCCTACTCGCAGGCGGATTATCCCCATATAGCGTTTGGATGGAGCGCGCTGCAATCTCTCCGCACCGGAAAATATTTGTACGTACAAGCGCCCAGACGCGAATTGTACGATCAGACCACCGACCCGAAAGCGGAGCACAATCTGGCATCGTCTTCCTCGGCAGTCGCCGATACGCTCGCTGGCCGCGTACAAGTTTTCCGCGACAAAACCACCAGCAAGCGGGAAGCGCCCAAGCTGTCGGACGATAAGGTTGCATCTCTCGACCAAGCATTGCAGGCCAAGCTGGCATCGCTCGGATACATGACGTCGGGCAGCCACGTTTCGAAGCCCAATGAGAAAGAGCCTGACCCCAAAGATATGATTGGGACGGCAAACACGGTTCGTCGCGTCAACGCAATTCTCGATGCCGGCCATTACGAAGAGGGCATTCCCATCCTGCAAAAGCTGATTGCAGAAAACCCCGCGATGCCCATGCTCTATTTCAAACTGGGCGGCACTTACATGAACCTCCAGCAATACGACAAAGCTGCCCCCATGCTGCGCAAGGCGATCGAACTGGATCCCAAGTTCACCATGGCCGAAATGGGGCTCGGCAGAACATTGATGCGGCTGGGAGACATAGCGGGGGCAGCCCAGGTGTTTGAGAAGATCACCACTCGTGTTCCAAATATGGCCGACGCGCACATTTTCCTGGAGATCGCCTACGCCCGGTCCGGCCATATTCCGGAGTCGATCAGCGAAGGCGAAAAGGTGCTGCAGTTTCTGCCCCAACATTATGGAACTTACATAATTATGGGACGATCTCTCGCGAAAGAGGGCAATTTTGATGAGGCTATCGCTAAATTGGAGAAGGCCGAAACCCTGCGGCCCGAATCCGGCGAGCCCCACGCTGTACTGGCCGAGGTTTACGATCAGATGGGGCGAACCGCCGATGCTGAAAAAGAGCGCGCCAAAGCCGAGCAACTGAAGCCAGCCGAAGAGGAATGAATCACGTTGCCATGTTACGGATTCGTCGGTTGGGGCGCGTTCTCCGGCTGATATCGACCGGGCGGATGTTGCGCCTGTCGCTGACGTTGCGCCTGTCGCTGATGTTGAGCCTCTCAACGTTGAGCGGTTTTGCAGCAGCCGCAGCGCAGAATACTGCTACTCCACACACATCTGGGCCAATTCATCGCACCGCCCGCAACACTAATCCGCCAAACATTCTGCTGATCACGCTCGACACCACGCGCGCCGATCGCATGGGTTTTCTCGGCTCCAGGCGTGGGCTCACGCCGAATCTCGACGCGCTCGCCAGTCAATCGGCGGTCTTCACGCACGCCTACTCCCAGGCTCCTCTAACGCCAACTTCGCACGCGACGATTCTCACGGGCACTTATCCGCAGTTCCATCAGGTAAACGATTTTCGTGTACCCCTCGCCAACGACCTGCCCTATGCTCCCGACATTCTCCATGCTCATGGCTATCACACGGCGGCCTTTGTTGGCTCGGTGGTCCTCGATCCTGCCACCAGCTATGCTCCGGGCTTTGATCGTGGATTTGATACTTATAATGCCGGCTTCGAGCCTGAAGCAATCCGGCAGAAGGGCCGCTTCGAAACCATCGAACGCCGCGGCGGTGAGGTGGTCGCGCGCGCCTTGGCGTGGCTCGCGCAACATCCGAAAGCGCCATTTTTTATTTGGGTGCATTTGTATGACGCCCACGATCCTTACGATCCTCCGGAACCCTACAAGAGCCGCTACGCGTTGCAGCCTTATGACGGAGAGATTGCCTATGAAGATGCAGCGGTTGGGAAACTGTTGCGCCAATTAAAAGCGCGCGGCCTCTACGATGGCGCCGTAATCGCGGTGATGGCGGATCACGGAGAATCGCTCGGGGCTCACGGCGAAGACACGCACGGAATTTTTCTCTATGACGAGACCATCCAGGTGCCGCTCGTGATCAAGTTGCCACTTGGCGACGCAGCGGAGAAATCTACTCCGACGAAGACCGCCAGGCGCGTTGACGACAAGGTCGAGTTAGTCGACGTAATGCCAACGCTGCTACAGGCGGCAGGAGTCGCGGTGCCGAAAGAAGTGCAAGGCCAGTCGCTGATGGGATTGATGACGTCAACGATGGCGGCGGCTCCCGCAACGGAAGATAAAAACGACGTGTCCGCCGAAGCGTGGCGCGACCGTCCAGCCTATGCGGAAACAGATTATCCGCGCACCGCATTTGGATGGAGCGCGCTGCGCTCCCTGCGAACGGGCAAATATCTTTACATCCAGGCGCCGCGGCAGGAATTGTATGACGAAGCTGCGGACTCGAAGGCCGAACATAATCTGGCCTCGGCATCGACGGCAGTCGCAGATACGTTGAAGGCCAAACTCGACGGCATCCGGCGAGAAACAACCAACAACCGCGAAGCCCCGAAAGCGGTCGTCGATCCGATGGCACAGGAAAAGTTAGCCGCGCTTGGATATGTCTCGGGAGGCAGCAACGCTGCAAAAACTGTCGCCGCTGAACAGGGTGCCGATCCCAAAGACAAAATCGAAATCAGCAACTTGAATCATCAAGCGAATGCCCTGCGGCAAAGCGGTCGTCCCGCCGAGGCCGTCCCTCTGCTGCAACAACTGGTGGCCAAGGAACCTGGAATGCCGAACATTTACGGAGAACTCGGCGAATCCTATCTCGATCTGAAGCAGTATCAGGAAGCGTTGCCGGTGTTGCGCAAGGCGAAGGACTTGGATCCGGAATCGCCTACGACGCGCCTACAACTGGCGAAAGCGTTGATGGGCGTGGGAGATTTCGCCGCCGCCGTGCCGGAATTGGAGTTCGCTGTAGCCAAGATACCGGGCTACGCCGAGGTCCACCTTTTTCTGGAAACGGCTTATGCCCACACCAACCGCATTCCCGAGACCATCAAAGAATGCCAGACCGTCCTGCAGTTCTTCCCTAATGATTTCGGAAGCTACCTGATTCTCGGCCGATTCCTCGAACTCTCGAGTGATTTTGCGGGCGCGGTTCCGAACCTGAAGAAGGCGGCCGCGCTCGACCCAAAAGCTCCCGAGCCCCACATATTTCTCGCCGACGCTTACGCTCAGTTGGGCAGGCAATCTGACGCTGCGCGCGAAAAGGCTGCAGCCAAGCGGCTCGCCGCCAACCACAGAGACAAAGACAAAGACAAAGACTGACTGGCAAAAACGCGGAAGGCGTTTCGGATGGAGACATCCCCGAAACGCCCTCTTTTTCTTGTGTCTACGTTCTCGGGACTATATTCCCGGGACTATGCTTGAGCGCTCAGAAGCGTGCCTGAGTTGGTTGCGTTCTGGGTCGTGGCATTGAGCAGGTTCAAAATAATCTCATAGTTAGTCTGCGGGTTGAGGTTGATGCTGACCGGCTGTGACGCGCTGCTGTTTGTTCCCTGACTTGAATTGATTGACAACTGCGCTCCCGGACTATTGGCGCCCAGGTTGATCGTCACTTCCTCGGCGGAGCTTCCATTTTGTTCCTGAATCGGTGCGATCGAGACTTGCGCTCCCGAATTGCCGCCGAGATTAATCGTAATATCTTCGGCATTCGCGGATGAAGAAGCGCCCTGGTCAAGGTTGATGACCAGCTCAGGAGTTGTCGATCCAGTTGAAGCGCCGGTTCCAGAAGCGCCTCCAATGTTGATAACAATCTCTGGCGCATTAGAACTGGGGGAGGTCGCCGTAGCTGGCGGGACGGTTGGCGCCGTGGCCACGGGCGGTGCGCCAATATTAATGACAATCTCTGCCGGATTCGAGTTGTAGGCCGAGATCGCATTTTGCGCTTGCGGATTCTGTCCTCCGAAGCTACCAGCGAGGCTTGCGAATGCCGATTGCGCGCCAGCCAGATTGCCGCTTTGCAGCGCCTGCCCAATGGCCTGGAAATCCTGAGCGCGATCGGTGCGCTGAAAGGTTTGCCCATTTTTATTGGGCCCGCTCTGGCCGAGCGCGGTCAAGGTATTGAAGTCGGTCTGAGCGGCGGTTAAGTTGCCGGCTTGCAGATCCTGCCCAAGCTGCGTGAGATCGGCCGCCCGCTGCTGCCGGTAGGCTTGCAGTTGCTGATAGATCGAAGACGTCCCCGTGGTGCCGCCGAGGTTTATCGTGCTAGGCGGAGTGAGCTGCTGGTTGCCCAGATTTACCGTGCTGGGGGGAGTGATCTGCACATTTCCTTTGGCCGTAAGCGTAGCAAAGGCAGCTTGTGCTCCTGCCAGGTTGCCCGCCTGCAGATCCTGACCAATCGTATTGAACGCTTGATCGCGGGTGGATTTTGCAAACGGCTCGGAATTGGCGAACGGTCCGCTTTGCCCGAGCGCCGCTAGATTCGCGAAGGCTGTCTGCGCGCCGCTCAAATCTCCACTTTGAAGAGCGCTTCCTAGTTGGCTCACGTCGCTCTGACGATTCTGGTAAAAGCTCTGGAGTTCCTGATAAATCGATACGCCGGAAACCGCGCTGGTTGACATAAATTTTCTCCCGACGGCGAGTTGCCCATTTCGGAAAATCGGGACTTAATTCTCGCGCTACACCCTTCATCGGTTAACCCGGCGAATGACTTTAGATAAAAACGAGACATTACGGAAGTTCTCTATGATGCTGCGCGGACGAAACCAGCCTGGAATGTCGGAAGAAGAATGGTCGTACCCGGAACGCGTAGCCGCGCTCCGGGCCGTCACCTTATCTATTCTTGCAGAGTGCCGCTGACGATGGTGTTCGCATCAGTTTCAATAAACATAAGTTCCTTGCCGCCGTTCACGATGACGACACCGAGATTCACGGCCGACTGCCCCTCCGGCGTAAAGACTAATGTGCCGGTGCAGTTGGAGTTGATCTGATACGTCCCGGTCACAGGAAGGGTTGCGATCGATCCGTCCAGGCTGAACGTGGCGGTGCCCGTGAGCGATCCTTTTCCGTTCAGAACGAACTGACCAGAAGCGGCAATCTGACCGACGGAGATGTAGATACCCGTCGCCTGGAAGGAATAGGTATGCTTGACGCCGAGGTCTGTGCAAGTGGCCGTTCCCTGCTCATAAGCCACACTGGTTACCGTGTGATTTGGATCGGTTTGGATCAGGTAAGCTCCCTTGTTTCCATTGTTCAAATAGATGTTGCTGTTCTCGGACTCGTCATCCTGATTGGTAAGAGTGCCGGTACCGGTACAGTTTTTCGCGATCGAATACGTGCCGGTAGCCGTGAAAGTCACGATCGTTCCATCAATACTTTTTGTTGTGGTTCCTGTCAGGTTTCCGTTTCCATCGGATGTAAGTTGGGTGACGCTGGCCGCCGGCTGGCCCGAACCGTTGAGCCCTGAGCCCAGCACTCCATAGACGCCCTTAATGCTGGCGTTAGTGCAGGTCGCCCCGAACGAACTGGCCGCCGTTAAGGTCACGAACATCAACGCCGCAATTGAAATCTTAGTGAAAATCATCGAATATCTCCATTTCCGGTTTTAGAAAGTTTAGGGTCGGAGCGCAGAAGGAGTCGCGAACGACGCCTCTGGGCTCGTAAGTTTTTCCGATTGCATGGCTAGGGGGATGGAGCGAGACAGCTACCGGCGACCCCATTCTGCTACGAGGTGCACGGAATATCAAGCGTTTGTACTCGTCCACATGATTAGTGACACTTTTCAGGTCAGAAGATCATCGGGGCCCGAGCAGAGAAACAGCGGGCTGACGAGAGAATGTGCACCGTGGAAATGACGCGCCTAAGAAGCGCTGATTCCGAACAGATAAGTTCCAGTGGGCGTGATACTTGTCGGATTCAAGGCGCTTGGGAAAGCTGCAAAGAGCCGCACCTTTCCCACATTTCCACCGTGCCTGCGACTGCTGCTGCAAATGCTGCTTTTTTGATCGAGACAGAGTGTCACGCATCATTCTGAACGAGAACAGCGTTTCTAACCGGCGAAGGGCAACTAATATGGACCTCCGCCGCATCTCCTGCGTAGTGGCAAGTCGAACTCGGACGCCACCCGGAAGCGCTCGGGTTTTCCTTTTTTCAGTTGGGCAATTATAATCGCCAATCACCGCAATCCTGTCCCAGAGTTGATCAAGACATACCCCACCGGGAAGCTTCTGCCGGTCCTGGCGAGGCTGGCGTGCCCGGAAATGGTGGCCAGAGTAATTTTGTGTGCGGTCAGTGATGCCGTGGTTGGTGTATTCCCTGGAGGCGTGTTTAGGAAAATGAAAAAACTTGTCCACTTCGCTTTGGCGGTCCTCTTGATTCAAGGCCTTGCTGCCGCTCAGCACGTGCCGGCGGTCACTGTATTCGGAGGCTATTCGTACCTCAACTTTAATGTTCCTTCGAACCAGGTGACCTCCTTCGCTTCGCAACAACTGGCTTTCAACGGCTATGAGTTTGGCGGCTCGGTCGCGCTGCTGCGTGGTCTGGGGGCGGAGTTCAACGTCGCCGGCCACAGCCTCAGCAACTGCGGCGATACCGGAGAGAATTGCACTAATTTCCAATACTTCGTCGGGCCGCGCTACGACATCAGCATACCCGCCAGCAAGGTCACGGTATTCGTGCACGCTCTGGTCGGGCAAGACCGCATGACGCTTCCAGTCGCTGCCGGCGGCACGCAGTCTGACACGACGGTTGGGTTTGGCGGCGGTGGTGGCGTTGATTATTGGATCTATCGCCACATCGGCGTGCAGTTGGGACCCATCGACTATATCTATACCCATCACTTGAATGCAGAAAACGTTCCCAGCCAAACCGCCTATCGCATCGCTGCCGGAGTCGCTTTCCGATTCGGCGGTGATCTGAACGAACAGCCGAAGCCCGCCGCCGAGTCGAGGTCCCACCGCGGCGGAAATAAGCAGCCCGCAACCGTCGTCTATCAGCCGCCAGCAACGCCCACCATGACGGCTCGCGGCATGTCGATCCCAGCGCTCGGCGTCGTCGTCGCTCCCCAGGAATTTGACGGAGCCAAGATTGTCGATGTCATCACCGGAGGCGTGGCCCAGATGGCATCGTTGAAGCCTGGCGATTTGATTCGCTCGGTCGATGGCAAAGTAGTCAAAACGCCGATGGAATTAGCCGCCGAATTGTCTGATAAAACCGGCAAGGTGCGTCTAGGAATTCTGCGCGGCGATGTTGCTGCAGAAACCGTAGTTCTGATCGGCCACTGATCTCTGTCACCCTGAGCGAAGCCAAGCCATGCGCGAAGCGACTGGCTTGGCGGAGTCGAAGGGGCTCCCATACCCGCGATACTCTTCAACCCAGGTCGCGGCTTCCCGGGACATGGCGGTAGAGGAAAAGAGGGATATCAGGTATGCGTCTCTCTAGCGGACAGCGAAGGCCCTTACGCCCGTTGAGGCTCTGCGCGTCCGCGATGTACACTTACACTACGCGCCCGTAGCTCAGTCTGGATAGAGCGGCAGCCTCCGGAGCTGTAGGTCGGGAGTTCGAATCTCTCCGGGCGCACCAGTCCTTTGTTATTTGGTATTCGCGTGCTTTCAGCATCCGCCAACCTTCCAGAAGCGCTCATTCTGATAATCCAGCTTCAACAGCCGATTGCGCGGGTCGTGGCGCTTGCCGCACTTGGGACAGGGAATAAAGCTGCGAATGTGCATTCCGCGCCGGTCGTAATCCTCAGGAACGGCAAAGCTGGCGCCGCAACTGCAAGGAATGAGAAACATGCGGAAGCTCTTCGTGTCTGCCGGTTCGTGTTGCGGTGCGACTTTGTGCATCAACGTCCCACGATCAGCCAGTGACGATCAGCCTTCGACAGTTACCATCGACCCCTTCTTGCGCCGGTTCGATTGCAGAATTTTCTTGCGCAGCCGCAACGCTTTTGGCGTGACCTCCACGAACTCATCTTCAGCAATAAATTCAATCGCCTGTTCGAGATTGAGGTTGCGATAAGGCACCAGCCGTATCGCTATGTCGGAAGTCGATGCGCGCATGTTGGTCAGCTTCTTCTCGCGCACAATATTGACGTCGAGGTCGGCATCCTTGGCATTCTCGCCGATAATCATGCCTTCATAAACGTCAATGCCGGGGCCGACAAACAGTGTGCCGCGCTCCTGCAGATTGTAGAGAGCGTGCGAAGTCGTAAGCCCGGGCCGGTCGGCGATGAGCGCGCCCGTCGGGCGATGCGGAATCTCTCCCTGCCACTCGATGTATCCATCAAACAGTGCATTCATAACGATGGTGCCGCGCGTATCAGTGAGCAGAGTGCTGCGCAGGCCAATCAGGCCGCGGCTGGGCACGCGGAACTCGACGCGCACGCGTCCATAGCCGTGATTGTGCATGTTGGCGACCTCGCCCTTGCGCGAACCGACGTGCTCCATGACCACGCCGACAAATTCTTCCGGAATGTCGACGGTGAGGTGTTCGACCGGCTCCATCAGCTTACCGTCGATGTGCTTGGTGACGATCTCCGGTTTGCCGACCATCAGCTCATAACCTTCGCGCCGCATCATCTCAATCAGAATCGAAAGCTGCAATTCGCCGCGGCCGAGAACCTTGAACGAGTCGGTGCTGCCCGTTTCTTCCATGCGCAGCGAAACATTGGTGAGCAGTTCTTTATCGAGGCGCTCGCGCAGGTTGCGCGAAGTAACATAGGTGCCCTCGCGTCCACAGAACGGAGAAGTGTTGATGGTGAAAAGCATCGCAATCGTCGGCTCGTCGATAACGATCGGCGGCAACGGCGCGGGATTCTCGGCGCTGGTGATGGTCTCGCCAATGGTGATGCCTTCAACGCCGGCGACGGCAATGATGTCGCCGAGCGAAGTTTCGGTAATGTCGGTGCGCTTGAGGCCAGAGAAACTGAAGAGCTTGGTAATTTTTGTTTTGTGAAACGATCCGTCGCGCTTGGCGATGGCGACATCTTCGCCAGTCTTCATAGTGCCGGAAAACACCCGGGCT
This sequence comes from uncultured Acidobacteriaceae bacterium, assembly GCA_963822025.1. Taxonomy (GTDB): domain Bacteria; phylum Acidobacteriota; class Terriglobia; order Terriglobales; family Acidobacteriaceae; genus Acidiflorens. The sequence continues at coordinate 2,368,980 of CAWGFW010000008.1, forward strand.
ATGGCAAGGCGGCCGAGATAGTCGCTGTAATCCAGATTCGCGACCAGAATCTGCAAAGGACCATCCTTGTCGCCTTGCGGTGGAGGAATGGTATCGACGATCGCTTCAAACAGGGGCCGCAGATCCTCGCCATGCGCTCCCTGATGCACTGCCGCAGTTCCCGCCTTGGCATTGGTATAAAGGACGGGAAAGTCTAGCTGGTCTTCCTTGGCGTCGAGATCAATAAAGAGGTCGTAGACCTCGTTCAGAACTTCCTGTGGCCGAGCGTCCGGACGGTCAATCTTATTAATGACCAGAATCGGTTTCAGGTTCGCTTCGAGAGCTTTGCTGAGCACATAGCGCGTCTGCGGCAGCGGGCCTTCACTGGCATCGACCAGCAGCATGACGCCATCGACCATCTTGAGCGCGCGTTCGACCTCGCCTCCAAAATCGGAGTGCCCAGGCGTGTCAACAATATTGATTTTTGTCCCGGCATAAAATACGGCGGTGTTCTTGGCGAGAATGGTGATGCCGCGCTCGCGCTCCAGATCGTTCGAGTCCATGACGCGTTCGGCGACGGTCTCGTTGTCGCGGAAGGTGCCGCTCTGGCGAAGCATGGCGTCAACCAGCGTGGTCTTGCCGTGATCCACGTGGGCGATGATGGCGATATTGCGAATACTCGTATTCAGATGGACAACTCCTCAGGCCGCAAATTAAGCCCTAACTACTACTTTACTATGTCGGATGGATTCACAGGTTGCTTGAGGCGACGGTCACCAAAGATCGAGCAGCGCCTTGTAGACTGGGTTGGCCACACACTTCATGCGCCCAACCCAGAATTCGCGCTGCCTTTCGCGACTCAGTCCTTATTTGCTATCCTCCTTGATCTGCGTCGTATTCGCATGGCGCAGTCTCTGCAACGCGCAACAGCCAGATAAACAACCTGCTTCGCTGCCCGACGCTCCGAAGCAGAATGCGCCCCGAAGGGCTTCTTCGCTCGCTGGGCCGACTTCTACCGTCAGGATTGGTCGCTTCCGAACTCTTCGGCTGCAACGTCAACTCCAACGCCAGAAAAGGCCGAGGCAGCGATGGTCAGACGACTCATAATCCGGACTATCACGTTGAGCACCTCATGATTGGCCCTCTGGGATCACTTCCGCCGGCGTGCGCAGACGATACCAAACGACTATCGCGATCAGCGAGAACACAAAGATGATGGTCGAAATGGCATTGATCTCCGGAGTAATCCCGCGCCGCAGTCGTCCCCAGATTTCCAGCGGGAGCGTGTTGTCGCGGCCGATCAGGAAGAAGCTCACCGCAATCTCGTCCATGGAAAGCGTGAAGATCAAAAGAGCCGCCCCGATGATTGACAGCTTTAGATTGGGGACGGTGATGCGCCAGAATGTCTGCCAGTAAGTTGCTCCTAAGTCGAGCGAGGCTTCTTCCTGGGCGCGATTGAGCTTTTGCAATCCCGCGAAGACTTCCGTGGTAGCTACGGAGATTAATGCGGTTCCGTGCCCTAAGATGATAGTCACCAGACTTAGTTTGACGTCAGTTACTCGGAAGAGCATTAATAGAGATAGCCCGGTGATAATGCCGGGAAGAATTAGCGGAAGTAAAACCAGGCGGCGAAAGAGAGCTTTGCCGGGAAAGTTGGCGCGATCCAGCGCCAGGGCTGCGGGGATTCCGAAGAGTAGAGCGATCAGCATCGCAGATGCTGCTACTAGCAGGCTGTTTAGGACGGAATCCCAGATGGGCGCGTCGCTGAATAGAATGCGATACCAGTTCAGAGTCAGGTCGCGCGGGGGGAAGCCGCCTACGCCTTGTCCGTTGAAGGAATAGAGGATGAGGATGGCGATGGGGAGATAGAGGAAGGCGAAGACGAGCAGGGCGTTAAAGGTTAGCCAGCGCGGCAGTTTTATCGACGAGCTTGAAGTAGGTGCGCTCATGAGAAGCTCCACTTCTTCTCTAATCTTTCAGAAACAAAGATCAGGGCAAGCACCAGCGCTAACATGCAAAGCGAAATTGCGGCGCCCAGCGGCCAGTTATAGGCCGCTCCGAAGAGACTTACTACGATATTGGAAATCATGATACCGCTCGGGCCTCCCAGTAAGAGCGGAGCGAGGAAATCTCCAAGACTTAAAACAAACGCGAACGTCGCTCCGGCTAAGACTCCTGGAATGGAGAGCGGGAAAATCACCCGCCAGAATGTTTGCTGAGGCGTAGCTCCTAAGTCGTGCGACGCTTCGACCAGGTTGCGCGGGATATGTTCCAACGAAGCATAGATCGGTAAAAAGGTGAAGGGCGTATAGATGTGCGTCAATGTCAGGACTACGGCAAACGGGCTGTAGAGCAGGAAGTCTAGCGGATGGCTCGTCAGATGTACGTATTGCAGCAGCGTGTTCATGACTCCGTCGGTGCCAAGGATTGTCTTCCAGGCATAGGCGCGCACTAAGTAACTAACCCAGAGCGGGATGATTACCAGTTGATAGTAGAGATCTTTTCTGGCGCCGGCGTGGAAGGATAGGAAATAGGCCAGGGGATAGCCTAGTAACATCGAGAAGAATGTAACTCGGGCGGCGATCCACATGGAGCGAAGCAGGGTTTCCCAGTAGACAGGCTTGGCTAGTAACTCGTGATAGTTATCCAGATTCCAGGAATGAACGATGATTCCTGATTCCGAGACAGACCAGAAGCTGTAGCAGAACATCAGCAGATAGGGGATTAGAAGAAACACGGCTACCCAAGTCAGCGGCGGGACGGTGATGGCGGCGCGGTAGGCGCGGGAGAACATCAGAGGCGCTCCTCAGACCTGCGGACCGGAATAGCGTCAGCCGCGGAAAATTCGAATTCCAGCGGAGCCTGGGGATTGGGGAGATCGCGGCTGGCAGTGCGGATGGTTAGGATAAGTCCTCCGTCGGTCTCGACGTGTAGCAACTCGGTCGCGCCGTGGAAAGCCTGATCGCGAAGTTTGGCGCGAAAACGGATGGTCGGAAGGGCCTTGGCAGAAGCGACTGCCGGCGGCGCAATCTTCGCTAGCCGAATGCATTCGGGACGGAGCGAGAAAAGAGTAGATCCATCGGGCAACGAGGTAGGCCAAGCGAGGCGGTCGCACATTGCCGTGCCTAGGCGAACGTCGGCGTGCAACAGATTTGTGTGTCCGATGAATTGTGCGGTGTAGGAAGTTGCGGGGCAGTTATAGATTTCACGCGGGCTTGCGACCTGCTCCAGTTCTCCGCTGCGCAGCAGCGCGATGCGATCGGACATTACCATGGCTTCTTCCTGATCGTGGGTGACGAAGACGAAGGTGATACCTACTTCGCGCTGGAGGGCTTTCAGTTCGACTTGCATCTGGCGGCGCAGGTTGGCGTCGAGGGCGGAGAGTGGCTCGTCAAGGAGTAACAGGCGCGGGCGATTGACCAAAGCGCGCGCGAGGGCGATGCGTTGCTGCTGACCGCCGCTGATTTTTGAGGGCTTAGATTTGGCGTAGGCCGACATTTTTACTTTCGCCAGCGCTTCGGCTACGCGCGATTGGATTTCCTCGGCCGGACGTTTCGCGACTTGTAATCCGTAGCCGACGTTTTGTTCGACGGTCATGTGGGGGAAAAGCGCGTAGTTCTGGAAGACGGTGTTGACGCGTCGGCGATAAGGAGGTTCGGTGTCGAGGCGCTCGCCTTGCATCCAGACTTCTCCGGAAGTGGGTTGCTCGAAGCCGGCTAGAATTCTGAGCAGCGTGGTTTTTCCGGAGCCGCTCTCACCGAGGATGGTCAGGAATTCGCCTTCGGCGATTTCGAGCGAGATGTCGCGGAGGACGATGTTCTTGCCGAAGTGCTTGGCGAGGGAGCGGACGGAAAGCAGGGAGACGGAATCCGGCTGACCGTTGCTTGCGATGCTCGGTTCTGTCTTTGTTGCCATTGCTATCGTTTCGGCGTCGCTAACGTTTCCCGGGCGAAGGCGCCGCTCCACGCGATCAATCACTGGGTGGCTTTGACTTCGTTCCAGATCTCGTTGTATTTGGCGCGGCGCGGAACATTCTGCCAGAAGTACAGGCGCTTCTGATAATTGTCCACGTCGTCGAGGTGGAGATTCTTCACCTCTTCGGCGGTCATGAATCGCGCGGCGTGCGGGTTGGCCGGCGTGTATCCGGTCACGTCGGTGACTTGTTTCTGCGTCTGCGCCTGAATCATGAACTCTAGAAATTTGTAGGCGAGGTCTTTATTTTCGCTGCCGGCAGTGATCATCAGGTGGTCGATCCAGCCAGTGGTGTTTTCTTTGGGAATGGTTTCACCGACTGGGAAATTGCTTTTGCGCAACTGGTTGGTCATCAGCGGCCAACCCATGGCGATTACGATTTCGTGATTCTGGAAGAGGTTGGTGAGTTCGCCGCCGGTCGACCAGATCTTGCGGATATTCGGCTTTAACGCGATAAGTTTTTTCTTGACGGCGTCGAGCTCATCGTCGCTCAGGTTGTAGAGATGAGCAGGATCAGGTTTGTCGTAGCCGAGGACCTGCGCCGCCATGTAGACGGTGGAGAGATCGTCCCAGACAGAAACTTTTCCTTTCAATTTAGGGTCCCACATCACGGTCCAGCTATCGGGAGGCTGAGGGAATGCGGTGGTGTCGTAGATCATCGGGTCAGGGCCCCACATGAAGGGCACGCCGTAGACATCGCCTTTTACGCGGACCAGCGGCAGCGACACCAGTTGCGGCGAAAGCTGGCCGTAGCTGGGCAGTTTGCCGAGATCGAGGGGAGCGGCGAGGCCGGAGGTCGCGATCATGGTGGCGACATCGCTCGAGGGAGAGATTATGTCGTAGTTGCCGGCGCTGCCGCCGCGGAGTTTGGCGACAAGCTCGTCGCTCGATCCCATGTAGGAGGCGGATACTTTGCAGTGGTTGGCTTCTTCGAAGGCGTGGATATAGGAAGGATCGGCGTAACCTTCCCAGACTAGAAGGTTAAGGGTAGGAGTTTTTTTCGAGCAAGAGACGCAGAGTAGGATCAGCAAGATGAAAGACAGGGCGAATGTTGATTTACGCGACATTGTTATTCTCCCGCATCAATTCTTTATTCTTTGCCATCATCAGAAAGTTGGCGGAGTGTTGACCCATAGGAGCCAGGTCTCGCCGCGGCCGGGATTCGTCCAACGATGAGGCGTGGCGCTTTCGAAATAAAAACTGTCGCCGCGCTTCAGATGGTACTCTTCGCCGTCAAGCGCGATCTGTAATTCGCCGCGCAGCACAAATAAGAATTCCTCGCCTTCGTGGGCATAGGATTCGCCACTTCCGGCGTGGGGCTTGATGCGAAAAAGATGCGGCTCCATTACTTTGTTGCCCCAGGCGAGTAATTCCATACGCACGCCGGGTCCAGCCTCGAGGACTTTCCGCTTGGGCGGACGCACCAATCGAGTATTCAATTCGGTGGCATCGAAAAAATCGAGGATGTTGGTGCGGTAGTAGCGTGCTAACCTGCGCAGCGTGCCGACGGAAGCGCTCATCTGCGAGCGTTCGAGGGCGCTGAGAAAGCCGACGGAAATTCCGGCCGCGGCTGCGACTTCGGCGAGGCCGACGCCACGTTGGGTGCGCAAGCGGCGCAGGCGCGGGCCGATCGATGAGATGCCACCCGGGACAGCCGGTTTGATGGTGCCTTCGCGCTTCAGCATCTGCACGATGGCGGCGGCGTTCAGTCCGCGAACTTTACGCAGGTAGCGCGCTTTTTTCAACAGGCGAACGTCGTCGTTGGTGTAGAGACGATAGCGGCTCTCGGTACGCTGCGGGCGAGTTAGGCCGAGAGCTTCCCAGCCGCGGATGGCAGACGGAGAAATTCCCACTACGCGGGCCACATCGCCGATTTTCAGATAAACTTGCGCCTCGTCCGACATATTTCTGACACGATTTCCGAAGTGGATGCTGGTCGCGTTGCGGGGAAGCTTTTCCGCTTGACAGGAAGCGGCAAAGTCTCTAACCTTGCGCGATTATAGCAAGGTTTGTTTAGCGCGCAAGCTGATTTGGATCTGACAAAATCGCCCCCGGATTTGGAGGATACCTTCCATGCCATCGTCGAAAGAATTATCAAAAGCTTTCCGGATGTTCAGCTCGCTGATCTCTTTGAGTTTGATCCTCAGCTTGTTGCTGATCTGCTCGACGATGATGCTTGCTCAAGGAACGGGCGGACGCATTCTGGGGCGGGTGGCCGATTCCAGCGGAGCGGTGCTGGCGGGGGTGAAGGTTACGCTCACCAATGAGGCGACGGGGGTGAGCATCGATACGGCCACCAACGCGAACGGCGATTACGGATTCCCGCAAGTCCCGGTGGGCAGTTATCGGATGGAGTTCGATCTTACTGGGTTCAAGACCAACCTGCAGCGCGGCGTGAATGTTGACCTCAACCAAGTCGTGACTATCAACTCGGTGTTGCAGATCGGCGCAACGAAGGAGACGGTCGAAGTGACCTCGGAAGCGCCGCTCGTCGATACCACCAGCACGCAACTGGGCGCGGTCATGGACGCCCGGCAGGTTTCGAACCTGCCGCTAAATACACGGGATACCTATCAGCTTCTGCAGTTGCAGCCTGGAGTGATGTCGACCATCGGATCGAGTAATACGATCATTTATGGGAGTGACACTCCGGGCGCCGTCTCGGTGAATGGCGGTCGAGGGCGGTCCAATAATTTCAGCGTCAATGGAGGCGATGCGAACGACCTCTTCGCTAATCTTCCGACGGTGCAACCCTCACCGGACAGCATTGCGGAGTTTCGCGTCATCACCAACACTTTCGACGCGGAATATGGGCGTAACTCGGGTTCGGTCGTAAACGTCGTAACCAAATCCGGGACCAACGATCTTCACGGAAGTCTCTACGAATTTTTCCGCAACAAAGTGCTCAATGCCAATAATTATTGTCTTACGGCGGCGGAAGGCCTTTCTTGCGACAAGCCACAGTTCAATCAAAACCAGTTTGGCGGCACTTTTGGCGGCCCGATCAAGAAGGACCGAACATTCTTCTTTGCGTCTTACGAGGGGCGACGCATACGGCAAGGCATTCTTTCGCCAGCTGTGACTGTACCTTCGGCGCAGGAACGGCCCAGCGCCACCCAGCCCTACGCGGATTTTACTGATCTCGGATCGTCGCCATTTGCGGGTAACCTGAACAACCCCCAACTTCTTGACAACCGCCCCGGTTGCGACTTGGCTGTGGGTGATCCGGGAGGAATTCCCGCAGGGACTCCTTACACGACACTTTTCCCGAGCGGTCAGATTCCACTTGCGTGCATGGACCCAACGGCGGTTGATCTGCTGCAGTTGGTTCCCACACCGCCGAACGGCGGTTTTTTGATCAGTACTGTTCCCACCGAGGCGATACGCGGAGACCAAGTCACGGCAAGAGTTGATCACCGCCTGAATGACAAGCAGAACTTGAGTATCTATTACTATTTCAACGACGATCGCACGAACAATCCTTTTGCCAGCTTCGAACTAGCTGGCGCCGATCTCCCCGGCTTCGGAGACATTGTGGCAGAACGTTTTCAGCAGTGGAACATAACTCACAACTGGACGATCAGCAACAGCATGGTGAACGAGTTCCGCTTCAATTACAATCGCGAGGGCCAGCAGACATTTCAGCATCCGGCAAATACCGAACTGGTGCAAAACTCTTGCCCGCCGGCTCCCTCTTGGCTTACTACAGTTACCGGCCCCGTACCGTGTTTTTATGGTGACGTTGCAAGTAACGTCTATGGCATCCATCCTTTTCTTAACGCTAACCGCGAGGGGCTTCCCTTTGTCTCTATTTCGGGCGGATTTTCTCTCGGCAACGATTGGGAAGGAGAGCTTCCCCAGACCGGCAATTCTTTCCAGTGGGCAGATAGCTTAACTAAGATTTCGGGTAATCATACGCTGAAGTTTGGCGTGGATTTTCGGCGGCAGCAGTTCAACCAGTTTTATTATTACGATGTGAACGGGGAATTCAGCTATTTCGGGGGAGGACCGAACGACACAGGGTCGGCTAATCTGTTCCCCAATTTCCTGTTGGGTCTACCCGACACGTTTGGAGAAGGCTCGGCGCAAAATGAAGCGGTCCGCAATACCGGATTGTACTTATTTGCGCAGGATAGTTGGAAAATAAGGCCCAATCTCACTTTGAATTATGGTCTGCGGTGGGAGTTGAACACGCCCTTGGCGGATAAGTTCCGACACGTCGAAACTTTCCGTCCCGGACAATCGTCAACGGTTTATCCTTGCGGCGGCCCGAACACCGATTGCACGTCGGAGGATGCGATCGGACTGGTTGTTCCGGGCGACCCCGGTGTTCCTCCGGGCATGACGCAAACTTATTACAATGCGTTTGCTCCCCGCATCGGCATCGCCTGGAGTCCGGGCAGTTCCGGCAAAACCAGCATTCGGGCGGGCTGGGGACTCTTCTATAATCCAATCGAGCAGCTTGTGTTGTCACAATTCGGCGCTGAGCCGCCGTTTGGCGGGAGTACTACTGTCTCCGAAACGCAATTCAATCTGCCGTTTCTTGGTCAGGACGGTGCTACTACCTATCTGAATCCGTTCAATGGAGTTATAACGCCTCACCCCGGGGCGTCTCAGGACTGGGCGATTTTCGAGCCGATCGATCTGTTTGGCGATTTCCAGCCGCACATGCGGACACAATATTCCGCGCAGTATAACTTGACCGTCCAACGCGAGTTGGCGAGAGATCTGAAACTGGAGATCGGCTACGTTGGATCGCAGGGGCACCGACTGCTGGCTACGCATGATATCAACTACTCTAATCCGCAGACTTGCCTCGATCTTGATCAGATTCTCCCGCCTCTCCCCAGTGGCGCGCTGCCTTGCGCGCAGTTTGGCGAGGATAGTGAGTTTACAATTCCGGCGGGGACGGTGCTGTCGGTGCCATTGCACTTGCCGTATGCCCAGAACCATTCTGTTATTCCTGCGGGCACGACTATCGGGCCGAATGGAATAACGCTGATTGGTTTGCGTCAATACTCGTCGCCCCAGTGCGATCCCTTGACAGGCAATGGCTGTCCGATCAGCGGGGCTCCGGTCTTTACTGGTATCTTTGCTCAGGACACCATTGCCGGCTCGGGTTATAACTCATTGCAAGCCTCACTGGAAAAGCGGTTTTCGCATGGACTCCAATTTACGGCAGCCTACACCTACAGCAAGTCGATAGATGAGGCCTCCAGCTTTGAAGGGATATTAGATCCACTGCCTGGCGCCAATAACTACGCGCGCTCGCTCTTTGACGCCCGTCACCGTTTTGTCGTTAGTTATTACTGGGATGTGCCAGCGAGAAAGTACGACGGCTTTGCGGGAAAAGCGCTCGACGGTTGGGCAGTTTCAGGGATTACGACTTACCAGACAGGATTTCCCATCCGTATTACTTCATCGTCCGACAACGAACTGATGAACAGTGCGGACTTTGAATACCCTGGAGAGCCTAACCAGGTGGCTCCTTTCACCTGGCAAAGACCACAAACCAACGGTAACTATTATTTTAATAGTCCTGCCAGCCAGACCTCGATTTTCAGTGAGGCCAATGTATTCGGTTATGTCGGTAACGCCCCACGCACAATCTGCTGCGGACCTGGAATCAGCGAAACTGACATTGCCGTAGTGAAACTAATTCCGGTTAATGAACGGACGCACTTCGAATTCCGGGGAGAGTTGTTTAATCTCTTCAATCATACGCAGTTCTATAACCCGGATGGCAACAGTACAGACGGTACCCAATTTGGCCAGGTGACCGAGGTCAAACCGCCCCGTCTGGCGCAGTTCGCCTTGAAGTTTTATTTCTAGTTCGAAACAATGGAGTAGACACATCGACTTCCGGGCGGCTCAAATCGCCCGGGCCTAATCTAATGGCCTATCTGGCCTGAGCTTATTGGAGAATCACGATGTACCCCGCACTGCAAAAAGAGCTCGATACGTTCGAGCGCCGCACTCCGAAGTCTGCTGAAGCGCATAAGAAGAACCTGAAGCGTCTGCCGCTGGGCGTGGCTAGTAATTATCGCGCCTATGATCCTTATCCGATATTTGTTTCGGAGGCTTCGGGTAGCAAGTTCCGCGATCTCGATGGCAACGAATATCTCGACCACAATTTGTGTTTTGGCACGTTGATGGCAGGGCACTCGCATCCGGCGGTGATCAAGGCGGTTGAAGGGCGCCTGCATAAGGGCACCGCTTATGGCATGCCGCACAACATGGAGTGGGAGTTGGCGGAGGAGATCTGCACGCGGTTTCCGGTGGAGATGTGCCGCTTCGGCAATAGCGGGACGGAAGCGACGATGCATACGATTCGCCTGGCGCGGGCGGCTACGGGACGCGACAAGATCATCAAGTTTGAAGGCGGCTATCATGGGCTGCATGACGCGGCGCTGGTCAGCGTAAAGCCGCATCCTCCGGCTGACGATTTCGGCGATATTAAGAATCCTAAAGCTGTGTCGGGCGGAGCGGGCGTGCCCAAGGCTAGCATCGCTAACGTGCTAGTGGCTACGTTCAACGATCTGGAGACAGTGGAGCGGCGGTTTCGAGAGAATCCGAATGAGATCGCGGCGGTGATTCTTGAGCCGATCATGATGAACGTCGGGCTCTGCATGCCGCAGAAGGGATTTCTCGAAGGGCTGCGCGAGCTTTGCGATAAGAATGGGGCGCTGTTGATTTTCGACGAAGTCAAGACGGGCGCGAAGCTGTGCTGGGGTGGCGCTTCAGAGTATTTTGGCGTGACGCCGGATATGATCTGCCTGGCTAAGTCGATTGGCGGAGGATTTCCTTTAGCGGCTTTCGGAACGCATAAGCGAGTTATGCAGTTGATTTCGGATCACAAGGTGTTTCACGGCGGTACTTATAACACTAACCCGATCTCTATGGCCGCTGGGTTGGCGACTTTCCGTGAAGTGCTTACGCGTGCCAATTACACGCACATTAACAAGTTAAGCAACAAGTTAGTGGACGGTTATAGGAAAGTTATAGCCAAGGTCGGCTTACAGGGTTATATCGCAAGCGCGGGAGCGAATGGAGTGCTGATGTTGTATCCGAAGGAAGTTCGCAACTACCGTGACTGGCTGGCGATTGATGTCGACCTGTGGCGGCATTACTGGTTCGGCATGGTGAACCGCGGCGTGATGTGCCAGCCCTATTGGTGGGATGAGCAATGGACGATTTCGGTGCAGCATACCGAGGCGGATATCGATCAGCATCTGGCGGCTTTTGGGGACATCGCCGAATCGCTTGCCACCGCGCAGCAAGAGCGCTTGGGAGCGGTAGTCGCGCACTAAATGGATCGGGTCACCTTACTATCGGGTCATCGAGCCATCGAAACCGATCATCCGATGCGCGATTTGTCGCGGCCTAGATAATGTCCACAACGGAAGACAAACAGCCGCACCTGAAGCGCGTCCTTGGACGCTTCGACCTGGTGTTGCTGTTTGTCGTTGCGGTATTCAATCTTAACGTCGTCCCGAGCATCGCTGCGAACGGTGGTGTAACGGTATGGTTGTGGTTGATCTCGCTGCTCTTGTTTTTCTGGCCGCAGGGAGTCGCAGTGATCGAACTTGCGCATCGCTACCCCGGCGAAGGCGGCGTGTATTTGTGGGCGAAGGCAGTCTTCGGTGACTTTCACGGATTTCTCTCCGGGTGGTGTTACTGGACGAATAACATGCTCTATGTGCCGACAGTGATGCTGTATTTCGTCGGAGTAACTGTGTTCGCCATGGGTCCAGGTCATGCGGGACTTGCGGATAACAAGAATTTCGCCATGGCAACATCAGTGGTGTTACTGGTGCTGCTCACGGTGATAAACATCGTCGGCCTGGGCGTGGGCAAGTGGCTCAACAATGCGGGTGCTATCGGAACATTTGTTGCGGCAGCGGTTCTGATCGGTCTGGGGGTGTCGATCTGGTTGCGCTTTGGCACGACCGTGACGACCGCTGATTTTCATGTGCCGGCTGATCCCAGGTTTGTGCTCAATTCTTTCGGCGTGATTTGCTTTGGCCTGGTCGGGCTCGAACTGGCTTCGGTGATGGGCGATGAAATTCGGGATCCGGAGAAAACTCTGCCGGGCGCAGTGGCATGGGGCGGTGTTATTTCTGGATTGCTTTATATAGGAGCGACACTCACGCTGCTGATTGCGGTGCGCAAAAATGATATCAGTGTGCTGCAGGGGATTGTGCAGGCGGTCAGTCATATGGCGGCGAAGGTTGGTGTGGGGTGGATTATTACTCCGTTCGCTGTGATGCTAAGTCTTTCGATTGCAGGCATTGGATCGGCCTGGATGGGAGGTTCGGCGCGCATTCCGTTTGTCGCCGGCCTCGATTCCTACATGCCTGCGTGGCTTGGCAAGGTGCATCCAAAATATAGGACTCCTCACGCGGCGCTGATCGTGCAGGGGTTTGTTTCCTTGATATTGATCGTCATCAACTTTTACGCGTCGGGCGGCGTGCAGGAAACTTTTCAAACCATGCTGTCGCTGGCGGTAGTTCTGCAATTGGTCCCGTTCCTGTATGTATTTGCGGCACTACTGAAGTTTGCTTTCGGCGGGGAATTGTCGGGCGGACGCTACGGCCGCGTTACGCTGATTGTGTCTGGGTTCTGCGGCTTTGTGACTACCGCTCTGGGAATCGCGCTGGCGTTCTTTCCGGCCAAGCAGATTACCTCGGTGTGGAAATACGAAGCGAAGATGTTTGGCTTTACATTGTTCTTTCTGCTGCTGGCCGCGTTCTTCTTTTTTGTATATGGGCGGCTGAAGGACCCGCAGGCAGCCTTAGTTGAATAACACGATCTGTGGAGGAGCTATGCCCGGTGGAGTTACAACCGACGTAAAGACCTACTCGATGTTGATCAATGGCGAGTGGGTCTCGAGTAAGTCGGCCAAAACATTTCCCGTGTACGACCCCTCGACCGAAGAGGTCATCGCCCAGGTGCCCGATGCGAACGCGGACGATGTGAACCTCGCGGTTGCGGCCGCCAAGGCCGCATTTGAGGAAGGTCCGTGGGCGACCACGACGGCGCAGGAGCGCGGTCGGGTTCTGTTCCGATTGGCTGAGAAAGTCCGCCAGAACCTGGCCACGCTCGCCGAACTGGAATGCCGTAACTCAGGTAAGCCGATCGTCGAAGCAGAGTACGACATCAATGACGTGGCCACATGTTTTGAATACTACGGCGGGCTGGCCACGAAAGTTGTCGGCTACGTGAATCCGGTTCCCGACAATGCGATGAGCCTTTCGCTGAAGGAACCGATGGGCGTCGCCGGGCAGATTATTCCCTGGAATTACCCATTGATGATGGCGGCGTGGAAACTGGCTCCCGCGCTAGCGGCAGGCTGCACGTGCGTGCTGAAGCCGGCAGAGCAAACGCCGCTCACGGCACTCGAACTGGCGAAGTGGTTCGATGAAGTCGGTCTGCCGAAAGGCGTGGTCAACGTGATCACAGGGTTTGGTGAAAGCTGCGGTTCGCCGCTGGTTAAGCATCCGGATGTGAACAAAATTGCGTTTACGGGATCGGCCGCCGTGGGCAAGATCATCGTCAAAGAGGCAGCCGATACTGTGAAGCGCGTAACGCTTGAACTGGGCGGGAAGTCGCCTAACATTTTTTTCGCGGATGCTGACTTCGAGGCCGCCATCGATGGGGCGCTATTTGGGGTGTTTATCAATCAAGGAGAAGTGTGCTCGGCCGGTAGCCGTATCCTCGTGCAGAAATCGATTTACAGCAAGTTTGTGGAAGCTATGGCCGAGAAGGCGAAAAAGATTGCAATCGGGCCGCCTCTTGACCGCGAAACAAAGATGGGGTCGCTGGTCTCTAAAGAGCAATATGACCGTGTTTGTGACTATTTAGAAATCGGAAAGAAAGAGGCCAAGTTAGCTTCGGGTGGTGGACGTCCGGAGAAGTTAGCCAAGGGCTACTATGTGCAACCAACTATTTTCTATAACGTCGATAACAATGCGCGCATCGCGCGCGAGGAGATATTTGGTCCGGTCGCAGCGGTGATTCCATTTGAAGATGAGAAAGACGCTCTGAAGATTGCGAACGATACGCCTTACGGGCTGGCCGCCGCCGTTTGGACACGCGACATTTTCAAAGCGATGCGCGCGGTGAAGGCGTTGCGCGCCGGTATCGTATGGGTTAACCATATGCAACCAACTTATGTTGAAGCTCCGTGGGGCGGTTACAAGCAATCGGGTTTTGGACGCGAGTTAGGCCCTTGGGGTATTGAAGAGTATCTCGAAACAAAGCAGGTATATATCAACCTTAATGAAGCTCCGATCGGCTGGTATTGAGAGGGGTTGCTTGCAGCCAGTGGCCAGTTGTGAGTAGAGAGCACAACCGAGACTGAGATCTGATTTTATGTCCACAATTCAATTGCGCACGTCGATTCCCGGGCCGCGCTCGCAAGCGCTGATGAAGCGGCGCGATTCCGCTGTTGTAAAGGCTGTGTTTCACGCAACGCCTGTTTTCGTTTCCAAGGCCGAAGGGGCTGTGGTCGAAGATGTTGACGGCAATCGGATGATCGATTTTGCCGGCGGCATCGGCTGCGTTAATACAGGACATCGAGCGCCGGCTGTGGTCGAGGCTATCCGACGACAGCTTGATCGGTTTTTGCACACTAGTGTCAATGTGCTCCCTTACGAAAGCTACATAGCTGTGTGCGAAAAGTTGAATGCGCTGGCTCCGGGCATCGGCCCAAAGAAGACCATACTTGTAAACACGGGAGCTGAAGCGGTCGAGAATGCGATCAAGATTGCGCGCTGTTACACGAAACGGTCCGCGATCATCAGCTTTGAGGATGCGTTTCATGGGCGGACTTATATGGCGATGGCTGCGACCAGTAAGACGCATCCTTACAAAGCGGGCTTTGGGCCGTTTCCGGCTGAGGTTTATCGTATTCCTTACGCTTATTGTTTTCGTTGTTCTTATTCGATGAGTTATCCGTCGTGCGATGTGTATTGTGCGCGCCACATAGAAGACACGTTCAAGCGGGTGGTCGCGGCTGAATCCGTCGCGGCGGTAATGGTTGAGCCTATCCTGGGCGAAGGTGGATTTGTTACTCCGCCCGCGGAGTTCTATCCGACGTTAAGCGCGATCTGTCGCAGACACGGTATTCTGCTGATTGCGGATGAAGTGCAGACTGGGTTCGCGCGCACGGGTGCGATGTTTGCGTGCGAACGGCTGGGGTTGGAGCCGGATCTAGTTACAATGGCGAAATCGCTGACGGGCGGATTACCCATGGGAGCAGTTACGGGACGCGCCGACATTATGGATGCTCCCGGTGCGGGCCAGTTAGGCGGAACATTTGGGGGAAATCCCGTTGCTTGCGAAGCGGCATTGGCCGTTCTGGAAATAATAGATAAAGAAAACCTTTGCGCGCGCGCCAATGTGCTGGGTGAACGGTTCCGCGAGCGCGCGGCGAAGTGGCAAGCGCGGTGGGAATTGGTTGGCGATGTTCGCGGGATGGGCGCAATGCAGGCACTGGAACTAGTACGGTCCAAGACGACTCGTGAGCCGGCAGACGCAGAGACAACGCAGGTGTCGCAACATTGTTATGAGCATGGACTAATAACAATAACGGCCGGATCCTACAGTAACGTAATTCGGTTGTTGGTGCCGCTGGTTATTACCGACGCGCAAATGGATGAAGGGATGGACGTGCTGGAATCGGCGCTGGCGCACGTTGCCGAGAAGAAAAGCGTGTTGGCCGGGCAGTTCGCTTAGCGCTGAGTTTCGCATGCCAAGGCCGAGTTGGGATAAGGTTAAATCATATGACTACTTCTACTGAAGTTTCCGCGATGAGCGGCCAGGAGATCGTCGATCTCACTAAGAAGCACACTCTGTTTGAGTGGTCGGCACAATCAAAGGTCGATCCGATTCCGGTGGCTCGCGCGAAGGGCATTTATTTCTGGACGCCGGAAGGGAAGCGCTTCATCGATTTCAACAGCCAGTTGATGTCGGTAAACATTGGACACGGCGATGAGCGCGTCATTCGGGCGATCGCGGAGCAGGCCTCGGTGCTGGTGTATGCCAATCCGTTTATGGCTACGGAACCGCGAGCGCGGCTGGGAGCAAAATTGGCTGAGATCGCGCCGGGAGATATCGACACATTTTTCTTCACGAATGGCGGCGCCGAGGCCAACGAGAATGCGATCAAGATTGCGCGCTTCTTTACCGGGAGACATAAGATTATCGCGCGTTATCGTTCTTATCATGGCGCGACGGCGGGAGCCATTAGCCTCACCGGTGATCCGCGGCGATGGCCGGTTGAGCCGGGGCTTCCGGGCGTGGTCCATGTGCTTGATCCTTATCACGGCATCGAGCGCGGCTGGGATTCGGCTGAGTCTTCTCTCGCCATGATCGAAGAAACGATTCAACTGGAAGGCGCGCACACTATTGCCGGGTTTATTCTGGAAACCGTGACCGGGACGAATGGGCTGCTGGTGCCGCCGGCTGGGTATTTAGAAGGCGTGCGCAAACTCTGCGATAAGTATGGAATTCTGATGATCGCCGACGAAGTTATGTCTGGTTTTGGACGCACCGGCGAATGGTTTGCGGTTGATCATTGGAAGGTTGTTCCCGACTTACTATGCATGGCCAAGGGACTTACTTCGAGTTACCTTCCGCTGGGTGCGGTTGGTATGAGACAACATATCGCTCGACATTTTGACGACAAAGTGTTCTATGGAGGGCTAACTTACAATAGTCATCCCATGGGGTGTGCGGCGGCATTGGCTACTATTTGCGTCTATGAGGAAGATAAGTTGATCGAGAACTCCCGCAAGATGGGCGCGATCATGATGAAGCTCGGCGCAGAGTTGCAGGCGAAACACCCATCGGTGGGAGCGGTGCGATCGATCGGACTATTTGGCATTGTTGAATTAATTCGTAATCGCTCGACGCGGGAGCCGATGGCGCCGTTCAACGGGACTTCGGAGGAGATGGTGGCGCTGGGCAAGTTTTTCCGTGAGAACGGGCTCTATACGTTTGTCCGCTGGAATACTTTCTTCACTAATCCGCCGCTATGCATCAATGAGCAGCAGTTGCGCGAGGCGTTTGCGATCATCGACCGTGGCTTGGAGATTACGGATAAAGCGGTGAAGTAAGAACTATCGAGTTATCTCGGGTCGAATCGCAGTCGGGAACTCTTCACGAAGCTGATAACCGCTTGTCTTAGTCTTTATCATAGAATCGGCCAGTTTGAGAATCCGTTCGGCGGCTTGCTCTGCGCTTACTCCGCGCGCGTGAATGTTCGAGATGAGATTGCGATTAGCGTCGGTGTGAGATGCTGTCGGTTGGTAGGCCATGTATGCGGAAAGACTCTCCGCGGTCGCCAAGCCTGGACGTTCGCCGATGAGTAATATGACCACCTGTGGTTTGAGTAACTCGCCGATCTCGTTGAGAATGCCTACTCGACAGTGACGCACGGCGAATATTTGGCCTATGGTCCAGTTCCGGAGGTTTGCTCCTTCGCGTAGGAGCGGCAGTAGGTGCGGCACCTGGCTACTGACGGCGGTTACCGACAGACCATCTCCAATCACGATCTGCAGATCATTTCCAGTCTTGCAACCGCTGCTGACTTGTTCACGAGATGCTTTAGTCAGATGACGGCCCAAGTCGGGGCGCAAGAGATACTCGTCTTTGGTCGACGCCTGCGAAGTAACCTCAAGCAAATTCCATTGTCGTATGAAATCATTGCCGAGAGTGGCGACGAGATCGAACTCCGTGCGCACGGCGTCGCGGGCGGCGGCGTATGCTTCACGGAGTTCGAGTTGAGTGACGGTTCGATAGGCGCCTCCACTGCGACCGGCTAACAGGCGAGCCGGAGTTTGGGCGCGCACTTTGCTTATGATCTCGGACAATCCGGAGTCGGGCAAATGGCGTCTCGCAAGTTGGTTGTCTTCGGAGGCCATTCAGACGGTTCTCTCCAGTGATGCCTCCAAACCATGCATCAGTTGGCGTTTCGCGGACGAATCGAGGGATGCGGGTTCGGTGCCACGATAGATCCCCATGTGTTGCAGCCAGGCGAGAAACTCCGGTGCAGGACGCAGATTGAAGAGGCGTCTTGCGGCCAGTGCGTCGTGATAACTGGTCGATTGGTAATTGAGCATAACGTCGTCGGAGCAGGGAACTCCCATGAAGTAGTTACAACCCGCGGCACTTAGCAGTAACAGCAAGTTATCCGCTGAGTTCTGGTCGGCGGCGGCGTGATTGGTGTAACAAACGTCGCATCCCATCGGCAGGCCTAGTAACTTGCCCATGAAATGATCTTCAAGTCCGGCACGGATGATTTGGCGCTCGTCGTACAAATATTCGGGACCAATAAAACCGACGACAGTGTTGACCAGGAAAGGATCGAAGGCTCGTGCTACGCCGTAGGCTCGCGCTTCGAGGGTGAGTTGGTCGACTCCGTGGTGCGCTTCGGCGGAGAGGGCGCTACCCTGGCCGGTTTCGAAGTACATGACTTGAGGGCCTGCCCAGCGGACGTTGCGTTGGCGATGATGTTCTTGAACCTGTTCGCGGCCTTCGCGCAGCATTTCGAGAGTTATTCCGAAGCTGCGATTGGCCGCTTCAGTGCCGGCTACCGACTGAAACAGAAGGTCGATGGGGGCGCCGCGATTTAAGGCTGCGAGTTGCGTGGAAATATGCGCCAGGCAACAGGTTTGAGTGGGAATTTCGTAGGCGTCGACCAGGCGATTCAAGGCGGATAGGATCGCGCAAACTGTCTCCACTGAATCGGCGGCCGGGTTCACACCGATGACGGCGTCTCCGCAGCCGTAGAGTAAACCTTCGAATGCGGCGAGTAGAATTCCGCCGATATCGTCGGCGGGATGATTGGGTTGGGCGCGAATGCCGAGCACTCCGCGCTCGCCCATGGTATTGCGGCAGCGGGTGACGTTGCGAACCTTGGCGGCCGCGAGAACCAGATCCTTGTTGCTCATCAGTTTGGTCACGGCAGCGGCGATTTCAGGGATGATGGCTTTTTGCAGCGGGTGCAGCTGTGCTTCCGTGGTGGCGTCATCGAGTAGGAACTCGCGAAATTCGCCTACTGTCATGCTGGCAATGGAACGGAAGGCTTGCTGGTCGTGGTTGTCGAGGATGAGGCGGGTGACGTCGTCTTGGTCAGGGTCGATCAGAGGGCGGCGGACAATTTCGGAGAGCGTGAGGTCGGCGAGTTTGCGTTTTGCCGCTACTCGTTCGCGTTCCGAGCGCGCGGCGATGCCGGCCAGTTGGTCGCCAGACTTCTCTTCGTTCGCTCTGGCAAAGAGCTCGCGGAGATCGGAGAAATCGAAGCGCTCGATCATGAGATGAGCCTTAGGAGTTGAAGGAACCATGGTATCGAAAAAGCCCTGATCGATGCACGGTCGGGCGCCGTGCATTGCTGGAAATCCCTCAGCGGCTGAAGCCGCCAATATTTTGCGATGTTTGCGGCACGGCTAAAGCCGCGCCCTTTCAAAACGAGGTTGACTCAAAAGCAGATTGATTCAAAACGAGATTGATTCAGAACAAGTTTGATTCGAACGGGAGACTTCGTGCAAGGTCGCTTAGCGCCAGCTGCGCTGCTGACCGTCGGACGGAGAAACTACCATGGGTTCGTGGTGCGATTTGGCGGCGTGATCATTGATGGCGGTAGCGGCCTGAGTGCGGAGGTTGCCCGATTTGGCGTCGAAATCCAGCGTGCTGACGCTGTGGGTGCAGCGCGTGCAGTTGAACTTCATGCCGCCCTTGATGCGCTCGATTCGGTAGGCCTTCACTAACTGGATTGTATCCTTCGGTGCGCGAAACCGAACGTAATGGTGCGAACGAAGGTAACTTGGCCGAACCTGTAGATTGCCGTGCGCGTCGATAGTTATCGGGTTGCGCTCGGATTGGCCCCTTACGCGAGCCTGGACACACGAGGGCGACCGTCACTTCGCAACCATCATTTTGCCAGGCGGTTGTATTTTTTCAGGACTTCGCGCAGACGGTCGTGGGGGAGGGCGATGACGGTATGGTCGTCGATGCCGGTCATGGTTTCGGCGGCGACCATGGCGTTGACTACGGCCTCTTCGGTGGCTTGGACAGTGGCGAGGAATATGGGGTCGAGGCTGTCGTTCGGCAACATCTTCAGATCGCGCACTCCTTCGGGAGACGCGGCTCTCGGGTTGGCGGTGGAGAAGGCGACGAAGATGTCGCCCGATCCGTCGCCGGAGTAACTGCCGTCGCGGCCGAGGCCGAGAGACGCTCGACGGGCAACGCGCTTTAATTGCGTGGGAATCAGCGGCGCGTCGGTTGCGATTACGATGATGATCGAGCCCGTGTCTTCGCCGTAGGCGGGATGCTCGGGGATCTCCTTGCCTACGGGGACTCCGGCGATGCGGAGCTGATCGCGGCGACCATAGTTGCATTGTACGAGCACGCCTACGGTGTATCCGCCGGCTTTCGCATCGAGCACACGGGAGGAGGTTCCGATTCCTCCTTTGAATTCGTTGCAGATCATGCCCGTTCCGCCGCCGACGTTGCCTTCTTCTACGGGACCGCCGTGCGCAGAATCTAAGGCGTGGAAGGCGTTGTCGGGCTTGACGTGGAATCCGTTGATGTCATTGAGATAGCCGTCCCAGGTTTCCGCAACCACGGGCAATGACCACCAGTAGCCTTCCATGTCTGGTTGGCCGCGCTTCACTTTCCAGGCAATGACCGCATCGCGAACCACGCCGACGCTATGGGTGTTGGTAATCATCACTGGTCCGTCGAGGATGCCGGAATCTTCGAGCCAGGTTGTGCCCGTCATTTCGCCGTTGCCGTTGAGCGTGAACCAGGCGCCGAAGACCGGATCGAGCGAGTCTTTGCCACGGGGAAGGACGGCGGTGACGCCGGTACGTACGGGGCCTTCGCCTACTTTGAGTTTGCCGCTGCCGGAGATCAGCGTGGTGTGGCCGACTTCGACTCCCTTAACGTCGGTGATGGCGTTATAAGTGCCGGGAGTGCCGTCGAAGGGGACACCGAGATCGCGGGCTCGGGGCTTGGTGTGGGCGGCGGTTAGATTGGCGACGAAGAGAACAGTTACGATGAACGCAAGGATTCGAAATCGCATCATAGATGGGGCTCGGTCGTTAAAGATTGAGGCCTGGCGGCACAGTATAAAGCATGAAAGCGTTGGTTTAGAATCCTGCTAGGGAAACGGGCTAGCTTGGTGCAATTTGCGCAATCATTAACCACCAAGGGCACTAAGGTCCACGAAGGAGAAGGTCTACGAAGGAAATGAAAAAGGCTTAGGAGATGACATGGAGAATTGGAAGCGGGCGGTGATTGCGGGATCGGCGGGAACGGCGGCGATGTTGGCGCTGAAGGGGAGACGTCCGGCGGCGATTCTGGTGGGCAGCGTGGGGTTGGCGGTGCTGGCGTCGGAGTATCCGGATCAGTTTATGCGGATTCGCGAAGAGCTGCCTTCGTATGTGCGGCAGGGAACGCGGTTTCTGGATCTGGCGATGAAGATTGGGAGCAAGATTGAAGAGTTGATGGAACGGCGCGCGGCGCGGGCGTTTGAAGAGTTGGGAGAGTATTGAGTGCCGAGGTTGCGACTGAGTTGTGCGCGCTATCACTGAAGAGGGGGTAGGGGTGCTTCGACTGCGCAACAACTTCACTTCGTGAAGTTGCCGCTTCGCTCAGCATGACAGGTGGAAAGCGTTAGTCGATTCCTAGCTGCTTGCGGGCGTCGGGACTTAGGCGTTCGGGAGTCCAGGCGGGTTCCCAGATTACGTTGACACTGGCGTTGCGGACGCCGGGGAGTTGCTCGACGCGGGACTTGACTTGGGCGCTGATGTTGACGTGTTCGGGACAGCCTTGGGCGGTGAGGGTCATGTCAACGGTGACGTCCTGCTGGCCTTCGGGTACTTCGTCAAAGCGGATGTCATAAATGAGTCCGAGGTCGACGATGTTAACGGGGATTTCGGGATCGTAGCATTGCTTGAGTGCGTTTAGAACGTCGTCCTGGGCTATGGGCATAATTCCTCGTTGGTGGCTGAGTGACGCTTGTTGTTAGTTTATCTGATTGCTTGTGCGAAAGCTTTACCACCACGGACACGAAGTTACACTAAGGAAAAAACTCACTAACGAAACCTGGCGGAATTTCTAGGACTCAATAATCATGGCGTTGGATACGGAGTTTCAGAAGAAGCTGCAGATCTTTATGGTTGCGGCTATCGTGCTGGCGGGTGGGCGCGCGGCTTATGTCGTGTATGAGCGGCACGAGGCGATGACGGAAGATGCGAAGCCTAAGCAGGAAGGCTTGCTCAAAGCCGACTATTACGTTTCGCCGAAGAAGCTGCATCCTTACGATTTGCGGTCAGCCCATCAGTTGACTGAGCAGCCGGTGTGGGTAAAGGTCGGTTATCAAATGACTTATTATCCGTACGATCGCGAACGGCGCAAGACAGACTTTGCGCATGAGGCGGGAACGTTGTTGCCTTTGCAGAAGCTGGCGATTCAGGATGTGGTGACGGATGTTTCTCCGCAGGCGCCGGGGATGAAGCAGGTAATGGCAGTTTTTTCGCTGGATGGCAAGGGGTATGCGGTTCCGATTGGAGCGCAACAGGGTGGCGATTTCAAGATTCGTTCGGATGATATTTTTTTTATCCAGGACCCGCACGAGCTTTATAAGCATTGGCCGGCGGAGGTTTGGCAGAAGATCGACGCGCACCAGGTGCAGGCGGGGATGAGCGAGCTGCAGGCTAGCTTTGCGATTGGGATGGGGATTCCGGAAGGGTCGGGCGATTATGGGGCACGGACTTTGCAGTATCCGAATGGCGGGAAGCCGGTGACGATAGATTTTGAGAATGACAAGGCGGTGGAGATTAAGGCGGGGACGTAGGTGGAGACGGCCCGCTTTGTAGTCGCGCGTGTGACAGCAGGTCCTTCGCTCGCTCAGGATGACAGACTTGGTTTGGGATGAGAATTTGCGGGAGATGACAGTCGCGCGCGAACGAACTCTACCATCTCTGGCGTGACGTAGGTTGGCGGCTGGATCGCGAAGGTTGGGCGGTTGATTACAGGTTTCAGTGAGACTCGCTCCCAGACTGGGCTCGTTGAATTGTTGGCGGAGTGCAACAGGACGGCGTCGGCGCGATCCAGGAAAGTTTGGGCGGAGGATTTGAAGTCGGCGGTTTGGGGATCTAGGACAGTTAGATAGAGATCGGGTTTCAAGAAGCGCAGGATGCTGTTGGATTCGATGATGACGTTTTGGGCGGCTTCGAGAATCTTGCGCACGCGCGGCATGGCTTCGGCGAGGTGGCCTTGCTCGGTGCGGACCCACCAGGAGTAATCGGCTCCGGCGACGAGGAAGCGGGAGGTATCGGAGTCTCCGCTGCGATCCTTTTCTTCTGAGACAGCCCAGGAATGATCGGAGGTCGCGCAGTCGCAGGCTTCGCCATTGGCGGAGCAGACGCCGTGTCCGTATTGCGTGATTTTAAGGGCGGTCCAGTGGAAGGCGGGAAGTGCGGCGATCAGGCCAGCGACTACGCTGGTCTTGCCTACGCTGCGAGAGTGGCCGCCGATGACGATTGTTGGCATGGTGAGGCAATTCTCAGTTTTCACATGTTTTGTCATCCCGAGCGAAGCGAGGGATCTGCATCTTGCGGCGAACTGCAGATCCCTCGCTTCGCTCGGGATGACAATTCATTTTGATCAGCGGTCCTTTTTGGCTGAGCGCGATAGGAATGCCAATTCTTTAAGATACTCCCTGATGGGGCGCGCGGGCGTGCCCCAGAAAACTACGCCTTTGCCGCGAATTACTTTCTTGGTGGGGATGCCGCTTTGCGCTCCAAGGATAGCTCCGGCTTCGATGCGGACGTGGTCGGCTATGCCTACCTGGCCTCCGATGATGACGTTGTCTTCGACCACGGCGCTGCCGGAGAGGCCGGTTTGGGCTGCGATAACTACGTTCTCGCCAATTTGGACGTTGTGGCCGATGTGCACTAAGTTGTCGATTTTTGTGCCGCGGCGGATGCGGGTTTCGTCGAGGGCGCCTCGATCGATGGTGGAGTTGGCTCCGATTTCTACGTCGTCTTCGATTATCAGGCGGCCGATTTGGGGGAATTGCTCATAGCGTCCGGTCTCCGAATCTCGGACGTAGCCGAAGCCTTCGCTGCCTAGCACTGCGCCCGCCTGAACGATGACGCGGTTGCCTAGAGTTGTGCGGGGATAGATGGTGACGTTGGCGTCGATGCGGCAATGGGTGCCGATGGTTGCGTTGTCGCCGATTACGGAACCAGCGCCGATCGTCGTTTCGTCTCCGATCTTGACGTGTTCGCCGAGAATTGCGCGCGGGCCTGCGGCCACGTTCTTGCCGATCTTTGCGGATGTGGGAACGATGGCCTCAGGATGGATGAAGCGATCGCTATCTGGATCGCGCAGCAGCCTTGCGGCTCGCGCGAAGGTTAGGCGCGGCTGGGCGGAGATTACGATTGGCTTCTGCGCTGCGTTGATGGCAGCTGCGAATTGTCCCGCGATTACGGCGGCCGCGCGTGAGCCGAGCGCGGCGTCTACTTGCTTGGCGTCTTCCACGAAGACTAGGCTTTCGCTGGTTGCCGATTGCATGCTGGAGACGCTCGTCACAGTGATTGAGCCGTCTCCCGCGAGACGGCAGCCGAGTTTTTCGGCTAGATCGCGCAGGGTTTGTTTCATGGCTGTCTATTGTCGCTTTCCTGTCGCGCATGTACAACTTCCGAGAAGCGGACAAGTGTCCGCTCCACACAACCACGGCTACGCTAGCTAATACAGGGGCGGTTGGCCCGGCGGACGGGTTTTCCAGCGTCGGTGGACCCAAAGCCATTGGTCGGGATATTGGCGGATTATTCCTTCGATTGTTTTGGTGAATTTGGCGGTGTTGGCGACTATGTCGGACTCGTTGTCGGCGGTGCGTGTTAGTTCGATGGCGGGCTCGAAGCGGAGAATGTATTTTTTCTGTTTCGTGTCCCACACCGTGAAGCCGGGCACGACCGCGGCGTCGGTGCGCAGGGCTATGCGGGCTAGGCCGCTGGCGGTACAGGCGGGGATGCCGAAGAAATCTACGAAGACGCCTTGTGGCGGGGTCATGTTGGTATCCATGAGAATGCCGACGGTTTCGCCGGCGCGCATGGCTCCGAGCAGGCCGCGCACGAAATCATCTTTATCGACGGTGCGGTTGCCGTGCATGGTGCGGTAGCCCTGGATGAGCCGGTCGATGTAGGGATTGTCGAGCGAGCGCATCACGATCGATAGCGGATGGCCTTGCAGGGAATGGGCGAACGCGGAGAGTTCCCAGGCTCCGATGTGTCCGGTAAGGAAAAGGACGCCTTTGCCGCGGGCGAAGGCGCGGTCGAAGTTTTCGAATCCGTCGTAGACGATGGTGCGGAAGACATTTTCTTGGGTGTAGCGGGGGAAGAGGCAGACTTCGGCGAGCTGGCGACCGAGGGAGATGAATTCGCCGCGCAGCAGGCAGCGGCGTTCGGGCTCGGGCATGTCGGGGAAGGCGAGAGCAAGGTTGCGCAGGCCCACTCGGCGCAGGCGGCCGTGCAGCGCGTAAACGGCTAGGCCGAGCGTGATTCCTATGGCGCGCGCCACGGGCCGGGGCAGCAGACCGAGGCCCTTGATGAAGGGCCAGACTAGCGCGTACTCGAGGCGTTCTCGCAATGGCAGAGTTCTCGGTTCTCAGTTGTCAGTTCTCAATAAAAAATCTTTCGCGATCTTACTGAGAACTGAGAACCGGGAACTGAGAACTTTACTACTTCGCGGCTTCCTGGGCCCATTTGGCCAGGCTGCTCAGGAACGGGTAGGCGTCTTTGGGAGCATCGATTTCTCCCTTAAGCGAGGTCTTGAAGGGGACCATGCGGCCGTAGAAATCGCGGGTACTGTCTTTGTCCTGCTTGATGACGGCGCCGGAGAGTTCGAGGCCGGCGAACAGGCCGCGGGAGCGCGAGTAGGTGAGAACCTCGGCGCGCATCTTCCAATCGGTATCGGCGGAGGCGTGGCGACCGACAGGGCCGGCGGCTGCGCTGGCATCTCCGCCCAGCTTGAATTTGCTGGAGAGCAGGTCATCCATGCCGTGCTTGTTCATGATCAGCATGACGACATCGGTAGCTTGGCCGCCGATCTGCAAGCCGAAGCTGCCGCCGCCGATGGTGAAGAAGGCGGGCGCGCTCCAACCCTTGGGAGTGCGGCAACTGGCAACCCCTTTGCCGTAGCGGCCGCCGACTACGAATCCTCCGTTCAGCATGGAGGGAACGACGGCGACGCATTCGGCCGAGCCGAGAACTTCTTCAGGGATGCGCTGGTCGGGAGCGCCCTGGATTTCATCGAGCACTGTGCCGGCGGCTTGGACGCGGCCGGAGGCTTTGGTGTCGGGAGTGGGGGCGTCATCGGCGAAGAGGATCGGAGTCAGGAAACAAACGAGCAACAGCAGAACGAGGGACTTTCGCATCATGCCTCACTTGGGAGTATGGAATCTATTGTCTATGATTCTATTCGATGCGGGGGGTGAGGTGCGGGATAGCCGGGAGTGGCGAGGGTGAGTCGGGTGGGCTGGTTGCGTTGCGGCATGATGGAGCGGGCATTGAAAAGGGTATAGGGGTGCTTCGACTCCGCTAATCCTCTCGCGTTGCGAGCGGATTAGCTGCGCTCAGCATGACAGGTTATCTATGAGGAAAATAATTGTGCGTGGTTCAGATTTACGGCTGGCGGGCAAAAAATGCGGGGCTGAAATCGGCGACCCTAATCTCCGTCTCCAGCCCCGTCTCCCAGGTTCTGTGGTAGGTGAGGCGAGTATGGGACAGGTCGCAAAAGGGGACAAGATTACGACGGTCACTGTACTTTGGTAACCGGGAAGATAGTTGAATCACTCCGGCGTTTGCTGTTGGTGTCCTGCTATTAAGCTGCCGCGCCAATGAGTGGCGCTATTACGGAGCGATCGCTCTTCGCGGGACCGCCACAATCCGAAAGCCGATGCTGAGGGAGGAATGGTCCTCAAGGTCGCGGTTTCTCCTGGCGGCACGCTCATGGACGGCGTCGCAGTAGTAACAACCACCGCGGGTGGGATGCATGTCGCCGGTCAGTGCTCCCTGCGGATCGGTCACAGGACTCGTGGGATACGGACCATACCAGCCCTGGCACCACTGCCAGACGTTTCCCAGCATGTCATAAAGACCGAAGTCATTCGGCGTCTTTTGTCCCACGGGATGGGTCGTACCGCCGGCGTTGCCCTTATACCAGGCAATCGCATCCAAGGGCCCATAGGTCTCGGCAGTGCTGCCGGCTCTGGCCGCGTATTCCCACTCCGCTTCTGTCGGTAAGCGAAGCGTCCAACGGGTTTGCATGGCGGTTGCTTTTGTCAAGAAGGACTGGACATCTTTCCAACTGACCTGCTCAACTGGAGCATCGGGACCGGCTGTCCGGTTGCCGGATGGGTTGTTCCCCATCACCTCCTGCCATTGCTTCTGAGTGACATCGAACTGACCTATCCAGAAATCCGTGCTGATGGTGACTTGGTGCACAGGGTGCTCCACCTCATTGCGGGGACCGCAGGCTGGGCAGGGCTTCCAGGCATCGTCAGCATGGATAACTTGATCGGAACCCATGCCGAAGGTGCCGGCGTGGATCTTGACGATGATGACACGAGACTTGCCGAGATCAATGAAGTCGGATTTGGCTGAAGAGCCACTGGTAAGAATCAGCGCAGTGCAAGCTAAGATAGTTGAGCGATATGCAGCCACCATACGCTCCTTAGAGCAACTATATTGTTTAAGACGTGCCCAGGCAAACTTTTGTAATCAGGCGTGTTAGCTCGGGAAGTTCGAAGGAGCAAAGCAGGGCTAAGTCGAAGAAGCGTTGAATTCTACCTCAGCGGCTAAAGCCGAGCTTACGATGAAGGAGTCACCGCTGCGCTGCGCCACCCAAAAGCAAAGGCGAAACGTATTTCGCGTTGCTGCAAAAACCTACTTCGCCGTGACCAGCGAATGCGTAATGGCATGGACCGACAGCGCGATGCGGTTCTGCACTCCTACTTTGCGCATCAGTTTGGCTACGTGAGCTTTTACGGTGCGCTCTTCTATGCCCAGAGCGGAACCGATTTCTTTGTTCGAGCGGCCGGCTACCAGCATCTCAAGTACTTCTTTTTCGCGGTCAGTGAAGGTGATGCGGCCGGCGGGGAAGATGCGTCCGGGAGAAGCGCTTACTCGTTCGATGAAGGTGGAGAGCACGCGGCGCGGCGCCCACACGGAGCCTTGATTGACGATGCGGAGAGCTTGAATAAATTCGGCGGGCGAGGCGGCTTCGTCGACGTAGCCTTTGG
This sequence comes from uncultured Acidobacteriaceae bacterium, assembly GCA_963822025.1. GTDB lineage: Bacteria > Acidobacteriota > Terriglobia > Terriglobales > Acidobacteriaceae > Acidiflorens. The sequence continues at coordinate 2,397,247 of CAWGFW010000008.1, forward strand.
CGCCGGCGGCGATGGCTTTGAGGACGCTTTCATCGTCCATGCCAGAGCCGGTTACGATGATGCGCAGATCGGGACGCACGGCCTTCATGCTGGCCATGATGTCGTAGAGGTTCTGGCCGCCGCGATTGCCGAGGAGGACGAGGTCGATGTTGGGCAACTGGCTAAGATCGGCCAGCGAAGCGGAGACCAGCTCGAGATCAGGTTCGGTATCAAAGAGGGCCCGGAATCCGACAAAGCGCAGTGGATCGCTCTCCACTACGGCGACACGTATCAGCGGCTTTCTGGCGACGGCAGCTTTCATCAGTTTGCCTGTTTCCCTGTTAGGATTGCATCCTGTTCAAGATTGCCTGAAGCAGCACGGAATTGAAATGATTGCTATGCGATACAAATTACGGGGGTAACCCCCAAAGTTTGGCTGACTTTGTCTTACTGTGTCTTCGGAGGAGGGTTTGGGTGAGCGGAATGCAGATGCAGCGATATTGGGCGGGGATTCTGGCGGCGGGTATCTTGGGAGCGGGATTGGCCGGGGCGCAGGCGCAGACACCGACGCCAGCGTCGGAGCAGGCGTCAGCGCCAACGACATCGACGTATCAACCGAAGTTTCCGGGCGATCCGGCGCGCTCGGATTCAGAGGCGCAGGCGCTGGGCTACATGCGGGTTGTGCTGCGGGCGCAGCGGGAATATAAGAAGCGCCATGACAAGTATGCTACTTCGCTCGAGGCGCTGGCGGGGACGGGATCGTTCACCAAGCGGATGGCGCATAGTACGGATCGCGGGGATTACAAGGCGAGCTTTCGGACGCACGAGGATGGTTTCATTTTCACCATGACGCCTAACCACATGGATAGCGAGCATCGGTCGTTTTACGCCGAGGAGGATGGGGTCATTCATGCGGATGATCAGAAGGCCGCTGACATGAGTTCGCCGAAGATCAGGTGAGCGGAATGTGCGGAATGCCAGGCGCCAGGCCTCGGCGGAACTATCTAGCAGTTTCTGCCAGTTCCTTTACATGTTTCAGGACGCGTAGATGAATTCGATGTACGATTTCGTCGGACCATTCCCGCCAGTACGCCTGTGGCCAGAAATAGTTCTGGTACCAGGTTGTGCCCTCCAATAGCGTGCGGTTCTCGCTCAGTGGAACCAGTCGAAACTGTCCGTGTCGTGAGCGCATGTAGTTGCGCTCGATATGCGGAGGAGTGATTTTCCAAGGACTCAACTCACGCATGGCCTGTGGTTGAGCCGTGACGTTGAAAGCCAAGATACGGTCTTCATCCCAGACTGTTATCGGCTCCACGAAATCTCCGGTCGAAAAGCGGCAGTAACGAATCGCACCGGGGCCCGATCCTACAATCTGCGCCGCCGTCGGATAGGCAATGCCCGCGCGAAACAACCACTCGTCGGGAGGTGCCAGCGGCGGGAAGGCGATCACGTTCTTCCACACTACGGAAAGAGGCGCATCGATGATAATGCTGGTGGTGACCGCATTCACCGGCGGATCGAGTTTGGCGGCGTGCTCGGCGAACATCATGAGCGGCAGTATGGCGACGCAGGCGGCGAATGTCGGAGGGGCCGCTAGAAGGTTGCGGCGCTGCGAAATCGACCGAGCCAGCAGTCCACCGGCGATCGAGAACGGAAGGGCGAGCGGAATCGCCATGAGCAAACACATCAGCCCTTCGCGGCCGAAACTCAGCAGGGCTAGCCCGATCAGAAGTGGCGTCAGTGCGCTAACGACAATCGTTTCCAGTGGCGGGTGCGTTGTCTTCATGTTCAGGAACCATGAAGCAATAAACCCGGTTAAGAACGGCACGCCTAGGAAGAGACCCCAGCCGTACACCATCAGAACCTGCGCACCCCAGACTGCGAGCGCGACGCCGAGCGCTACGGCAACCACGACTCCCAACAATTCTGCCCCACGTCTTCGCGGCTTGTGCGCATCTCCCGCGACGGTATTCTTCGAGGCCGGCAAGGTTGTGCTTGGAACGAGCGTCAGCCAAAGGAAAAGCAGCAGGTTGGCTATTGGGACAAAGAAGAGAAATATCCAGCCGGGACGGTCGCCGACATCGCGCAATCGTCGCAAGGTGAGCGCAATACCAGCCCAAAAGAAAGGGATTGCGATCGCCCACAAGGTCGCATACATCTCCGGCTGGCGATGGCCCAACTGGAAGATCGAGACTTCACTCGTGGGAAGGATGTAGTTCCAGATTCGCCAGGTCTCTCCGAAATGGGCAGCCACTGCGGAATCAATGGCGTACTTTAAAACGGTGAGGATTGCTCCCGCCAAGAAGTATGGCCCGCGTTGAACGCGACCTTCCCAAGTAAAGAGCCACTTCCACGATTCTTGTTTCATATCGATCACCTCATGTTCGCGGAATCAGTTCCGCGTCGAGCAGCAACCGCATTACGCCGCGGCGCGCAGGACGCAGCAACGGGAACTTGGCTAAATTCAGGAAACTAACCGTCATCTCCACTGAGCGATCAACGAGTTTGCGGGTTCGCCTCAGATTCGGCGAGGAGTCGTACAGAAAATACAGCAGGACCCCCATATGCAGCGCCCACATGCCGAGTGGGAGCAGTTCGCGCAAGTCCTCTGGCAACCGCTCTGACTCCACTGCTTCGGCAAAAAGACTCATGCAATCGGCCCGCAGCGGGGCCGTTGCTGTTCCCAGGAAAGAGAGGGGATGCTCGGGGTTTCCGGTGTAGCGGAACAAAGCCCCCAGCAGTTTCCGATCATCTTTGAGGATGTCGAGTTTGGTATGCAGCAACATGGCGAGACGATCGCGCAGGGCGCGGGTATGCGTCAGTTTTTCTCGCGCGACGATACGGTGCTCGCGCTGAACCCGCTCGTAATACGCCATGACCAGCGCTTCTTTACTGGGAAAGTAGTGATAGGCGAGGCCGAGAGCCACTCCCACCTCGCTTGCCACTTGACGCATGGTGGTCTCATCGAAACCCTCGCGGCGGAACATTTCGATGGCGGTGTCGAGGATTCGCTCGCGCGAGGCATCGCTGCGGCTGGCCTTGCCGAGTTGCGGTGAATCGACAGAGTGCGAGTCCGGTGAGGATGGAATGAGGTCGTTATTCCGATCAGAATTGAACACGTTCAATACACTGCCACAGCTTGAATCTGGGAGTCAAGCGAAAAGTGAACGTGTTCAATTTCAGTCGGCAGGATGCTATTTGGATTCTGTCGGCTTGGAGGTGGAAGGGCTCTCGTCTCCCTCCGCTCGGTCGGCTGCCTCAGACTCTACTGTGTGGACCTGGTCGGCGATGCGGCGGGCGGGCAAGGGGCCGGCGTCGGCGTTGCGTCGCAATTCCCTGACAATATCTTCATGGCCAGCAGCGGCATAGTCGTTTTCCAGGCGCGTCAAAGCCTCGGCAAGAATGTCGTGATGGTGGAGGTTTTCGAGGCCCGGCTCGCGCGTGATATTGAGCCATAGCCGATGGAGCAGAACGACGTCCTCATTTTTCATGGTGGGCGTGTGCGGACCGATGCGGAAGGTGTCGACGTTGCCGTTGGGCTGCACGATCTGAAGCAAGAACTGGCGCTTCGGTTCGGGAATGGCTTCCCACGCGCTGCCAAGATTGAAAGCCTGCTCGGCGGTGGTCATTTTGCTGGAGACGCCAGAGATTACGGCTGAGGACTCCAGGTTGTGCGCGGTCTGGGCGATGGCCGACCAGGGGTCGCGGGCAGGGACTACTAATAGCGAAATCTTTTTGCCGAAGCTTTCGGCGACGGAGACGGCGCGAGTGAAGAGGGTCTGCTCGTAATCGCTGAAGACCTGCTCGGTGGAAAGTCCGTAGGCGGCGGTGCCGAACTGGCTGATGCGGGCGCTCATGACGACGACATCCTGCGCGCGCGTGTCGATGCGATCGAGCGCCCACTTGAGGTGATTCAGCGTGTTGTAGTCGCGGACGGGAACGAGCACGTTATTCGTGCGAATTCCAACCGTTTCGCGCTCCACGTTTTCCGCCTGCTGTAGTTGGAACTGCTCCTTCATCTGGGCCGCGCTATGCGCGTGCTTGCGGCGATTGACTCTTTCGGAGAAGGTGAAGATGGAGAAAAAAATGACGGAGAAAATTATTCCGCTTACTGTGGCCACCGATTTAGTGAAGAGATTGACGATGGCGGTGGAGAGCAGAACCATGCCAACTGAAGCCAATCCAATGGGGATCTCGATGCCAAAGATATGAAGGTTGGGCGGCACCTTCCAGTTGCGCTCGCCTTTATAGCGATAGCGCAGGACGAGCATGGAGATAGTCTTGAAGACGAAGCTCCAGACGACGCCAAAGGCATAGGCCTCGCCTAGGGTGTAGATGTTGCCCCAGCTGACGATGATGGTGAAGAGTTGCAATCCGACGATGAGGTTGATGATGCGATAGGTAGTGCCGTACCTTTTGTGCGGTCGGCGGAACCAATCGGCGAGCACGCCGTCTTCGCTGACGCGATTGAGCACGCCATTGGAGCCAACGATGGCGGTGTTGACGGCGCCGGAGAGGATGAGGAATCCGACGACGACGACGAAGGCGCGGAAGGCGAGGCGCAAAACTTCCGGGCCGACCATATTCATGGCGAGCCCGGCGATGAGATTGTCGCTATACACCTTGACGCGGACATCGTCGGGGATGAGCATGACCGCGAGCAACGAGACGAGTCCGGTGAAGACGAAACTGTAAACGCCGATGACGATGGCGGTGCGCTTCAGATTTTTCAGCTTGGGGTGCGCGAGTTCGCGATAAACCTGGGCGAGCGATTCTTCGCCGCTCATGGCCAGGACGGAGTGGCCAAATCCAATGATCAGCCCGAGGATGCCGAACATGTGCGGCAGCTTGCTGTGCTTCCAGAAGCCGAGCGATTCGTCGCTGTAGTGGATGTTGGCGAGGGTGGGGAAGGGCGGGAGGTGGCCGCCGACTTTCAAGAGCGTGAATAACGACCAGCCGATCAGCATTACCACCATGACGGTCGTGATCTGCATGACCCAGAGCGCTTTTTCGCTGGATTCTTCGATGCCCTTGATGTTCTCCCACCAGAAGTAGAGGGTGACGGCGATGGCGAAAACGACGGCGGTCCCGTTGACGCCGACTTGGGGCGTGCCGTTGAAGAGATGATGAAGAGCGGACGGAATCCAGCCGTGGGCGTCGGCGATGGCGATGGTGTCATTGATCAGGCCGGCGATGTATTGGCCGGCGGAAACGCCGGAGACTGGGCCGGTCAGAATGTAATCGAACATCAGGGCCGAGACGCTGAGCTTGGCGAGTGTGCCTCCGAGCGCCTCTTTGACGACGCGATAGACGCCGCCGCGCACGAACATGGAGCAGCTTTCGACGTAGACGGCGCGGACGGCGAAGGCGAAGAGCATGACGCCTAGAACAAACCAGGGGGCGCTCTTGCCGATGGCTTGTTCGGCGATGCCTCCGGCGTAGAAGGCGGATGAGCCAAGATCGTTGAGAATGACGGCGGCGGCTCGCCAATAAGAGATAAAAGTGAGCATCACCGAGGTCGCAACTACAATGCGAACCCGGTTATTGCCAGTTGGTGCGTTGGAGGTCGATGACATGCGGCGCGTGCCCTAGTGGCTGGTCTCGTCCTTCCGGTCCAAGAGGGTTCCGACGTCTTCGATGCCGGTGAGCACGAGCACAATTGCGGAGCCGATCCATCCCGCGACAAACATAAATTCCAGAATTTTTATCAGTATGACAGTGAGACTCATGACACCGTATGGTATCTGATCGGCGGAAAAAGGGCGCGAGATTTGTTGGGCTACGAGCTCGGCGGGCTGTGGGCTGCGAGCTCGGCGAGAGTTGCAAAGATTATTAATCAATCCGATTAATCGTCGCCCGCAACTCATCGCCGCGGCTCGGTTGCGTTTTGCTATGCTGAGGCGTGCTTAGAATCCATCGAAGCGCCTGGGGCCTGACGCTGATTTCGGCAGTCTTGCAGGTCGCGATTTTTCCGCTGCCGAATCTCTACTGGTTGTCCTGGATCGCGGTGGCGCCGTTGCTGGTCGCGATTCTACGGGCGCGCTCGCCTGAGCCCCAAACTCTGCAATTGGAACTTGATGACAAAGCGCGGCTGTTGCCGGCTACACCGCTGCAGGGATTCATCCTGGGTTACGCGTGCGGGATTCTGTGGTTTGCCGGAACCTGCTATTGGATCTTCGACACCATGCATCGCTATGGCGAAATGCCGATTCCGGCGGCCGCGCTGGCGCTGCTTTTGTTTTGCATGTATGTCGGGCTGTATCACGGATTGTTTGGGCTGCTGCTGGCTTTGGTTGCGGGATCGATACGCGGCGAGGCGAAGAGTGGTGCGCCGGTGGCCTCGATCCGCCGCGCCCTTGCGGCCGCTCCATTTCTGTGGGTTGCGGTCGAACTGGCGCGCACCCGCATCACGGCGTTTCCATGGGAGCTTCTGGGATATTCGCAAACAGCAAATTTCTCGCTGACGCGGATTGCTACGGTCGTCGGCGTATACGGGCTCTCGTTTGAAATCATGCTCGTCAACAGCGTGTTCGCGTCTGCTTTTCTGGTAGGGAAGGAACAGCGCAAACGGCTATTGACGGCGGCTTTCGTTGCGGCAGTGATCTTGCAGGCAGGACAGTTGTTGACTCCGGCTCCGCTCCCGACGGATCGTAGCGCGCTGCTGGTGCAACCGAATATTCCGATCCTCGAAGGCGCGGCGTGGACGAGAGAATATTTTCAGAACACGCTGCGCGAGCTGACGGAGGTTAGCTTGCATCCCTTCGGAGAAAAATCCAGTGGTGAAAAGAACGTTCAGCATTTCGATTTGATCGTGTGGCCGGAGTCGCCTTCGCCGTTTTACACCAACGATCCACTGTTTCGCGATGCGGTGCGCGCGCTGGCGCAACAGTCGGGAACGTGGGTGGTGGCTGGATCGATTGGGATCAATCCGGTAATGCACAGTGGCGGCGGAAATTCGCAGATTTTCAACTCGGCTGCGCTGGTTAGCCCTCGGGGCGAATGGGTCGGGCGCTACGACAAAGTGCATCTCGTGCCCTTCGGAGAATATTTGCCGTTTCCCAGTTTATTTGCGTTTGCGGGAGGGCTGACCAAGGAAGTGGGCGAGTTTCAGCGCGGAATTTCGCACGCGCCGCTGGATGCGGGCGGCCAGCGGCTCGCGATATTTATCTGTTATGAATCGATCTTCCCCGATGAAGTGCGACAGGGGCCGTTGCTGGGCGCGCAGGTGCTGGTGAATATTTCGAATGATGGATGGTACGGAGATAGCGGGGCGTGGAAGCAGCATCTGCAGCAGACGGAAATGCGGGCCATCGAAAACGACCGCTGGCTTCTGGCGGCGACGAACACGGGGATGACGGCGTCGGTTGATCCGTATGGAAGAATTGTGGCAGCGACTCCGCGCAAGGTGCGCACCGCGCTGGCCGCGCCTTATGCGTTGCGATCAGGAACCACGTTTTACACGCGGCATGGCGATTGGTTCGCATTTCTGTGTGCGATAATTTCAGTGGGCGCGTTGGTGGCACGGTTTGTATTTCCTGAACGCGCCCCGAACGTCGCCGCAAAGCAACCCGAGTGATAAAAAATGTTGGATGAGCTGGAACAACAATATACTTCTCTGAAGACCAAGGTTCACGACCTGCGGGAGTATCTTTGACGCGGGTAAACTGCGCCAGCAGTTTGCGGAAATAGAAAAGCAGGCGTCGGACCCGAATCTGTGGTCGAATCCGGAAAAATCTCAGCAAGTGATGCGCGAGCGCAAGCGCCTGGAGAGCCTGTTGTCGCTCGAAGGCGATCTGGCGCGCCGCACTGACGATATCGCAACTTATTTCGATCTTGCGGGCGAAGGCGAGAATGTTGAGGGCGACCTGCAGCGCGACCTCGACTCTCTGCGCGAACTTGTCGATCGCGTCGAAACCGAAACGCTGCTTTCGGGCCAGACCGACGCGCTGAATGCCATCGTAACGATTCATCCGGGCGCGGGCGGAACCGAATCGCAGGACTGGGCCGAGATGCTCTTGCGCATGTATCTGCGCTGGGCGGAGCGGCAGGGCTTCAAGACAGAAATGTACGACTATCAACCCGGCGAAGAAGCGGGCATCAAGTCGGCGACATTTTCGGTGATTGGGCAATATGCGTTCGGATATTTGACCAGCGAGATCGGCGTACATCGGCTGGTGCGGATTTCGCCGTTCGATCAGGCGAAGCGGCGGCATACTTCGTTTGCCAGCGTCTATGTTTCTCCCGAGATTGACGACAGCATAGAGGTCAACATCAAGCCCGACGATATTCGCATCGACACTTATCGTTCGAGCGGCAAGGGCGGACAGCACGTCAATACGACCGATTCGGCGGTGCGGATCACGCATATTCCAACGGGCCTGGTCGCGAATTGCCAGAATGAACGCTCGCAGCATAAGAACAAAGAGAAGGCGATGAGCATGTTGCGCTCGAAACTCTATGAATACGAGTTGGAGAAGAAACGCGAGGTCACGAAGAAGATAGAAGATTCGAAGCTGGATATCGATTTCGGATCGCAGATTCGGTCGTATGTGCTGCAACCCTATCGCATGATCAAGGACCATCGGACGAAGCTGGAGATTGGCGATGTCGATCGCGTGATTGACGGGGATCTGCAGCCGCTGATGCAGGCGTATTTGCGGATGCGGCGCGGGGAGAAGAAGGCGTAGGCGTTGCATGCAAGTAGGGTAGGGGTCCTTCGACTTCGCCATGCCCTTCGCTTCGCTCTTGGCCTGGCTGCGCTCAGGATGACATTAATTGTTTTCCTGTGGGAGTTAAATGGGAGTTAAGAAAAATATCTCTCTGAAGCCGCCGAAGCTGGGACCGCGCTTGCAGCGGGCATTTCGCTATGCGGCCGAGAAACATGCGGGGCAGACGCGGAAGCAAACAGCCGTGCCTTATCTTTCGCATCTCATGGCGGTCGCGTCGCTGGTGCTGGAGGCGGGCGGCGATGAGGATATGGCGATTGCGGCGCTGCTGCATGATGTGGTTGAAGATTGCGGCGGGATGCCGAGGCTCCGCGAAGTCCGCAAGCTGTTTGGACGGCGCGTGGCGCATATCGTGGAAGGGTGTACGGATTCGTTCGGCGAGCCGAAGGCGGAGTGGATAGAGCGCAAGAAAGACTATCTTCGGGAAGTGACGCAGGCTGATGCGGAGACGAGGCTGGTGTCGGCTTCGGACAAACTGCACAACGTGCGCACAATCCTGGCGGATTACCGGAACGACGGCGAGGCGATGTGGGAGCGGTTCTCCGGCAAAAAGGAAGGCACGCTCTGGTACTATCGCGCTTTGAGCGACGAATATCAGCGGCGCGGAGCGAACCGCAATACGCGCGAACTTGAGATTGCGGTCGCGGAGTTGGAAACGTTGATGCGCAAATCGAAGATTAGCAAATCGAAAAGCGTCGCAAAGAAAAAAGTCACCGTCGATTCCGGGAGATAACACCATGCCGCGAATGCTTGATCTGATCCGCAATTCGCAAGTGCCGGTGAATCTGATGCAATCGGCGGCGCGCGGATCTCTCTCCGTGACCTCGGGGGAGATGATCGAGATTCTTGTCTATCTGGCCTTGCATCACAAATTATTTGGTGAGCAGGCGCGGCTGACCTTGGCTGGCTGGGATGAAAAAGCCAGTGTGGCCGCGGCTGCCGATCGCACGACCAGCGCTGAAGTTCTGGGATATTTTGCTGCGTTGGGGAATCTGAGGACTTGTTTGCTGCCGGCATTGGCGGAGAATCCATCGGTAAATGAAGAGTCGCTGGATGGGCTGGCCGCGGCCGGGTCGCGGTCGGTGGTAGAAATTTTATTGGCGAGCCAGCGTGTGATGAGCTCTACGCGGCTGCTGCGGGCGTTGCAGTCGAATCCGATTCTGCGACCGAATGAGCTGGCCGAGATTGGGAAGAAGCTTGCCGAGCGGGACGCGGGGGCGGCGGAAGAGGCGGATGCTCCGGAACCCGACGCGCCGGACGAGGTAGTCGAGAGTGCGGTCATAAAGTATTTGGAGGTAAACGCGAAGGAGCTGGCGGCGGAAAAAGACAAACCATTTCAAGGCGTCGGCATCACACACGACGAACTGTACGACGAGACGGAAGCAGTCGAACCGGCCGAGGTCGGTGCTGCGGCGAGCGCGGTTACGCCAAACCCAGGTGCGCCGAACGGTGGTGCGCCGAGTTCCGCGCCAGTCAGCCCTGCACCGGCAACCGCAAACACAGACGCAATGAGGGCGGCAGCGGCGAAGGCAGCGGCCGCCGCTGTAGCTGCGAAGGCCAAGAAGCGCCCCGTTCTCGGCGAAGCAAAGCGCGACAGCACGCTGCAGAAGATTGCCAAGCTCGATATCAAGGGGCGGATCGCGCTGGCCATGCGTGGCAACAAAGAGGACCGGACGATTCTGATACGTGATTCGACGAAGCTGGTGGCATTGGCCGTGCTCGAATCACCAAAAATCACAGACGCCGAAGTGGAAAAAATTGCGCTGCAGAAAAATGTTTTGGAGTCGGTGCTGCGGGCGATCCCAATGAAACGGAAGTTCGCTAAGAATTACAACATCATGCGGAATCTGGTCTATAACCCGCGCACGCCGCTCGATGCATCGCTCGGATTGATGAAGCAACTGCTGACTCGCGACCTGAAGAACCTATCGGAAAATAAAGAAGTGTCGGATACGGTTCGCAAGACAGCGACGCGCATGTTTAAGCAGAAGCTGGAGAAGAAGGACTAGTAGCCAGCACCCAGTACCCAGGGTTTTTCGATTAGACTCCATCGAATTGGAGAGAAACTATCTTGCAGCAATCCGATCTTGTTTACGAGTTGCTGTCGCGGGCGAAGACGATTGCGGTGGTGGGATTGTCGGAGAGTCCGATGCGGGCGAGCCACGGTGTTTCTGCTTACATGCAATCGGTCGGGTACAAGATCATTCCGGTGAATCCGCAGATTGCGGAGGCGCTCGGCGAGAAGGCGTATCCGTCGTTGCTTGAAATTCCGCCGGATGTGGCGCGAAAGATTGACTTGATCGATGTGTTTCGGCGGCCGGAGTATGTCGATGAGATTGTCGAGCAGGCGATTCAGTTGAAGATTCCGGCGATCTGGCTGCAGGAGGGCGTGATTAACGAGCGCGCGGCGGAGAAAGCGCGCAAGGGGGGAATGTTTGTGGTAATGGACCGGTGCATTTTAAAAGAGCACCGGGCGAGGTTCGGGTAATGCTTTCCTCAGGCGTTATGACTGGATTTGCGTTTCCATTTCACGCGCGGCCACTAAGATCACTGTGGCGTCATCCCGCAGGCCACATCCATTTGCAAATCCCCTTACATCCGCGAGTAAACTCTCAGGCGTTACGCTGGGCGATTGCATCTGGGCGAGAAGACGCTCCGCGCCGTATTCTTCGCCAGAATCGATCTCCGCTTCGGTGATGCCGTCGGAATAAAAGGCGATACGCGAATGTTCGCCGAGCGCCACTTCGGACTCGGAAAATTTGCTGGCTGAAATTCCGAGGGGCAAGCCATGCTCGTGATTGATCCAGCGATGGCCGGAGGGCTCGACGAGCAAGGGAGCCAGATGTCCGGCATTGGCGATGCGCAAAATGCGAGTTGACGGGTCGAGTTCGGCATAAACCATGGTGACGAAACGGCCGTCGGGAAAATCCTCGATCATCATATTGTTCAGCCGTGTGAGAACCTCGGCGGGTCCTGATCCAGTTTGCGCAAGCGAGCGCAGCATGCCGCGGGTGGCGGACATGAGCAGGGCTGCTGCCATGCCTTTGCCGGAAACATCGGCGAGAACGAGCCCCCAGCGCCCATCGGCGAGGGGAATAAAGTCATACCAATCGCCGCCGACGGAGCCCACGGGAACCGAGAGGCCGGACACGCGAAATCCCGGGATCAGGGGCGAGGTGCGCGGCAGCAGGGCTTGCTGGATGGAACGAGCCTCTTCGGCCTCGCGACTCATGCGCTCGCGTTGAGCGCGCTCATCGCCAAAGCGCCGAGCGTTGTGAACCGCGACGGCGACATGATCGCACAACGCTTGCAACAGGCGTAGTTGATCGGGACAGAAAGCATTGATCTGGCAATGAGAAGCGGTGAAGACTCCGACGAGATCGCCTTCGCGTTGCAGCGGGATGGCGACTTCGGAGCGCGTATCCGGCTCGCAAGCCATGTAGTAAGGGTCGCGCGCAACGTCGGGAGCGTAGTGCATTTTGCGCGTGGCCGCCACATGCCCTACCATGCCGGCGCCCATTGGGATGCGATGGCCAGCGCCGTGAACGGTGCAGCCACGCACGCCGGCTAGCACGAACTCAGATTGGTCGCGATCGCGCAGATAGAGATTAATTTCGACGCAGCCGAGCGAGGCTGCGACCTCGTCCACGATTCGCGGCACGAGTTCTTCAATGTCGAGAGTAGAGGTGATGCGCTGCGCGAATTTCTGCAGGCGAACCAGTTCGGCGAGTTTTTGCTCGGAAGTTACGGGTAGAGGCTGGCCGGGGAAGCCGAAATCCATGAGCGGGGTGGTGGACACAACACAATCCTCCTACCGGTCGATTGCAACTGCTCTATGAGATTGCAAGAATCAGGTTTCAGATTCTCTTTTTGTGCGGCTTGTCATCCGATTTTGAGGCTGGATTTTGAGTTGATGTCGGCTGCTTCAGTCGTTTGATTTCTTCGAGGCGTTCGCGAATGCGTTTTTCGACTCCTTCATTGGTGGGGCGATAGTAGACGCGGTCGCGCAGGCTGTCGGGGAGACATTGCATGTCGGCAACCTTGGCTTCGGTGTCGTGGGCGTATTGATAGTTTTTGCCGTAGCCGAGGCCTTTCATCAGGCTGGTTGGGGCGTTGCGCAGGTGCAGCGGGACGGACTCGGCGGCGGTTTGCTCAACGTCCTGCAAAACCGCGCTGTAGGCGGTGTAGAGCGCGTTTGATTTCGGCGCGATCGACAGATAGACGACGGCTTGCGCGAGCGCGAGATTGCCTTCGGGCATGCCGATGAAATCGACGGCGTCGCGGGCGGCCATGCAGAGCGCGAGCGCGTTCGGTTCGGCGAGGCCGATGTCTTCGACCGCCATGCGGACGACGCGGCGCGCAATGTAGAGCGGATCTTCTCCCGCTTCTAACATGCGGGCCAGCCAGTAGAGGGCGGCGTCAGGATCGCTGTTGCGCACCGATTTGTGCAGGGCGGAGATGATGTTGTAATGCTCTTCTCCCCCTTTGTCATAGAGCAGAACGCGCTTCTGCAGGGCCTGCTGGATGATTTCATCGGAGAGCGTGCTCACTTCGGCCTGTTGGGCGAGCGAGGCGGCGACTTCGAGCACGTTGTAGGCGCTGCGGGCATCGCCACTGGAGTATGAGGCGATTTTGCGCAGCGCGTCATCGGAGGCTTCGACGTGCATCTGGCCCAGGCCGCGATCGTTATCTGTGAGTGCGCGTTGCAAGAGCGTGACGATTTCATCTTCGGTCAACGGTTTGAGCACGTAGACGCGGCAGCGCGAGAGCAGAGCGGAGTTGATTTCGAAGGAGGGATTTTCGGTTGTAGCGCCGATCAGGCGAATGCTGCCTTTCTCGACGTGGGGAAGGAAGGCATCCTGCTGGGCTTTGTTGAAGCGATGGATTTCGTCGACGAAGACGATGGTGCGGGTGCCGTATTGGCGGGCGCGGTCGGCATCGCTCATGACCTGCTTGATCTCCTTGATGCCGGCCAAGACGGCGGAAAACTCGATGAAGTCGGCCTTGGTGATGCGGGCGATGATCTTGGCCAGCGTGGTTTTGCCGGTGCCGGGAGGGCCCCAGAAAATCATGGAGGTGGGGTCGTCGCGCTCGATCTGCACGCGCAGGGGCTTGCCTGGGCCGACCAGGTGCTCCTGCCCGACGAATTCATCGAGGGTGCGCGGACGCATGCGGTCGGCGAGCGGGCGCGCGCCTGGCGAGTTTGAATCTTCCGGCGGGCTGGGCGCGAAGAGATTCATACAAAGTCAGAGGTGAGAGGTCAGACTACAGAGGTGAAGGCTCCAGAGAGCATACATACTATTCTCAATCAAAGTTTTGACCTCTGCAAAGTGACCTGTCACCTCCGACTTGCCCTGGCGGCCTCGTACAGTACGATGCTGGCCGCGACTCCGGCATTGAGCGACTCAACTTTGGCGGCTTGCGGTATCGCCAACGTCTCGTCCATTTGTTGCGTGAGTTCGCGGGAAAGTCCGCCGCCTTCGTTGCCGATGAAGATGGCTAGCGGCAACATCCATGAAGTTTGGGGCAGCGGAGTTCCGTGGTGAGAGGAGGTCGCGATCAAGCGGACGCCGCGCGCTCGGAGAAGCGGAATCAGTTCGGCTGAAGACATCTGCAGAACTGGCAGGCGGAAGATTGAACCGGCTGAGCCGCGTAAGACTTTTGAGTTGTAAGGGCTGACCGTTCCTTCGGTGAGAAAAACTCCGGCCGCGCCAAAAGCTTCGGCGGAGCGCAGGATTGTGCCGAGGTTTCCGGGATCTTGCAGGCCGGCGGCGACTACGAACGGACCGGCGGTGGCCCGCTCGAGCAATTCGGCGGTGGAGATAGTTCTTAGCTTGAGTAGGGCGGCCACTCCCTGGGGGGTATCGCTCGGCACGATGGAGTTGAAGAGCGCATTTGGCAGGATCAGAGTTTCGGAGTGGGCGTTGATCTGGGGCAGAAGTTTTTCGGCTAGAGGGCGGGCTGCTTCGCTGAAAAATATGCTGTTGAGATCGAGGCCGCTGCGCAAGGCTTCTTCGAGCAACTTGACGCCTTCGATGGCGCATTCCCCTGGAGGAGTGAGGGCGGCGCGGCGGAAGGCCATGCGCAATTCTTTCAGCCGCTGATTGTGGCGGCCGGTGACGGGACGCAGGCGATCCGCCTGACTGTGAGTTCGCGCGGTCTTCGCCTCCTGCTTCATCGGTTGGTTCCGAGATCAGGATGTATGGTACATTTCATTGTTTATACGAACAATGTTTATACCGACAATGTTGATACCGGCGAAGACACGCCGATGAGGCATAGGCCGTCCGTCGGGAGGGGAGAAGAGTGCGCGCGGAAATCCTGAAGATTCATGCCGATACGCCCGAAGCTTCACTGATCAAATATGCCGCCGAGCAGATTCAGGCGGGGCAGGTGCTGGGCATGCCGACGGATACGTTTTACGGACTGGCGGCCGATCCGTTTAACCTGCGCGCGGTGGAGCGCGTGTATGAAATCAAGTCGCGTCTGCGGCACAAGCCGCTGTCGCTGCTGATCGAGAATGTGGACCAGGCGGAGGAATTTGCGCGCCCTTTGCCGGATGATTTTCATCTGCTGGCGCGGCGTTTTTGGCCGGGGCCGCTGACCATGATTGTGCCGGCCGCGTCGCATCTGCCGCTGAAGGTAACCGCGAATACGGGGAACGTGGCGCTGCGCGTGCCGGCATCGGAAATTCCGCTGGCGGTGGTGCGAGCGGCGAAGATTCCGATCACTGCGACCTCCGCCAACCTGAGCGGCGCGGCCGAATGCACGACCGCCGAACAGGTGCGCGACCAATTAGAGAATCGCATCTCGCTGATTGTGGACGGGGGAAAATCTCCGCGGACCATGTCATCGACAATCGTTCACTTTAGAGAAGATGGCACGTGGCAGATTCTGCGCGAGGGCGCGATTCCCGCCAAAGAGATTGTCGAGGCGTTGTCGTAAGGCAGGTTTGAGGGTTGCAGAGTTTCAAGGTTTCAGGGAGGCCGAGCCACAGGCCTTTCGGTGCGCCAATCCCTAAGGACGCGACTGTGAAACTCTGAAATTTTAAGACCTGATCTATGGCCGAAGATCACAATCCATCTACTCCCAAAAAATCGTACCGAGCGCGACCGGGGCTGCTTTTGGCGCTGGCGGTGTTGGGAGCCCTGCTTTTATTTTTCGGCATTACCGGGTCGCGCATTGTGCGCGCCGCTGGCGAATCACCTGCGAACAAAGCGGATGCGATTGTTATTTTTGGTGCTGCCGAATATTCCGGACGGCCTTCGCCAGTGTATCGGGCACGGCTTGATCATGGTTTCGAATTGTTTGAGAAGGGAATGGCGCCGGTGGTGATCACGACCGGCGGCGCGGCGCAGGATCCCGAGTTTAGCGAGGGTGGCGTGGGGCGCGACTATCTTCTGCGGCGTGGCGTTCCCGAGCAGGCGCTGATCGCGGAGACGCAAGGTTCGGATACGGCGCAGTCGGCGGCGCGAGTGGCCAATATTATGCGTGTGAACGGAATGCGCAGCTGCATTGCGGTGAGCGATGTCTATCATGTATTCCGTATACGCGCGTTGCTTGAGCACGAAGGCGTGCAAGTGGAGGTCGCGCCGAGGCCAGAGTCGCGTCCGCGTCACGTTTGGGACCGGTTCGGCGCGGTGATGCGCGAGGCGGCGAGTTATCTGGTGTGGAAGGCGGGGATGACGTAGAAAGCTGCGAGCTACGAACTTTTGAGAAACCAAAACCATCGTCAATTCGTCATTTGCCGCTCGTGGCTCGAAGCTCGAAGCCGCTTTTCTACCACCCCATCTTTTCGCGCAAGGTCGTAACGTGCGCTATGTGGTGGCGTCCGTGCCACGAGTAGAGGGCTAGATTCTTTTCCAGTGACATTGGACCGAGGTCAGGATGGCGGAAGGTGCGCTGCCAATCTGTCTCGGTGAGTTTGCGGAGCATCAGCATCCAGCGTTGGTGTAGAGAATCGAGCAACGCCAGCGAAATTTCGACGGGAGCTTGCTTCGCTTCAGGCAATTCGGCCCAGAGATCTTCCATGTAGGGCTTGATAGTGGGGTCCTCTTCGGTGAGCGCGAGCTTGCAGCGAATATAGGAGTTCATGTGGCTATCGGGGAGGTGATGAGCCAACTGGCGCAGAGTCCAGCCGCCGTCGCGATAGGGAGTATCCAGTTGCTGATCAGACAGTCCGCTTAACGCGGCACGCAGGCGGGCGGGAGTTTGCTCGATGTTGGTCAGGCATTGCTGCTTTTGTTCGGCGGTGAGTGGGCCAGAGTAGGAAAACTTTCCGATGGGATAGCGCGGGTCAGGCACGAATTTCCCTCCGGAGAGGTAGATGATTTTGGATGGAAGTGCGGTGCAAGGAAAAAGGCAAGCAGAGACTATCTCACCATGGCGAGGATGCGAACGGGAGCTTCACCGGGTTTCTTATTTTTCGCGGGGGCAACGATGATGAGCGAACCGGTTGCGGGTAGCGAGGTAAAGCTTGCGGTTCCTTCGACTACGTAATTTCCGTGGAGGGCGATTTGCGTGGCGAGAGCGTGGTCGGAGGAAAAGCTGACGGGCGTCTCAATCGCAAACCCGATGGTGTCGCGAGCCTCGATGAGAAATAGAGCCGCATCGTGCGCGATTGGAAGTGGAGTTAGCGGTGCGGCGGAGCGATCGTCAGCCGGCCGATTGTGCTGTGAGCGGGCGCTGCGGATGGCGACTACCGCTCCCGGTGGAATGATGCCGTGCAGCGCTTCCCAGGCGGCGATATCGTCGAGAGAAATCTGCGAGTTCGTTTCGGACGCGGACTTCAAATCCATGACCACCAGCGGAGCGATGAGGCGCTCCGGCGGAATCTGACCTGCCGTCCAGGTGCCGGGAATGATCGCAGCGGGAGCAATGATGCGGGTTCTGGAGTCGGAGGGGTCGAGTGATGCTACCGGCTTAGCAGTCGTATTTTGCCCGTCGGTCAGGTCGACCACATGGGAGAAACGATCCTGTTGTGTCGTGCCGGGGCGTCGATCCGCGAATAACAGAATAGCAAGCACGAGCGCGTAGGCGATGATGAAACTGCGAATCCGCATTCCAATCCTTGGCTGGAAGTAAGTTAGAGTAAGAACCTGCCATTATTGTTGTCTCGAGAACCCCAAAATACAATTGCCGGTTGTACATGCCCCGCGGGACCGGAACGACCGTGCAGTTCGGGATTTCACCGGAATATTCAGGCTTTTGGCCGAAAACTTTCGTTTTCGCTGGCGATTACGCGAGGAGCCGCTGCGGGTTACAATACAGTTAACTCGTCACAACTGATTTGTCTCAGCGGCTTTCGGGGCTGATTGCAATTGCCGATTCTCATTCAGCTTGCGTCTCCCGTGCCGGCTGCGAAAACTGAGGATTGATGTTCGGCCGCGAAGAAAAAGTTTCCGCCCTACGGCTCACCGCCGTGCAATACATAGTGGTATTTATTTTTCTGTTGCTGGCCTACGGGCTGTGGCGGCTGCAGGTGATGCACAGCGACGAGTACGCTTTGCTGGCGGAGAAGAACCGGGTTCGGAATGTGCCGATTCTGGCGCCACGCGGCAAGATTCTCGATCGCGAAGGCCGCGTCATCGTCGATAACTATCCTTCATTTTCAGCGTTGTTGTTGCGCGATTCTACGCGCGACCTGAACGCCGACGCGGAGGCGATCGCCAGAGGGCTGCACTTGAATCCGGACGAAGTGCGGCAGCGTGTGCGGCGCTTCGCGTCGATGCCGCAGTATCAGCCGATCATTCTGAAAGAAGACATCACTCCCGATGAACTGGCTTTCATCGAGGCGCACAAAAATGAGCTGCCCGAACTGGAAACCATCATGGCTCATCGGCGGCTCTATCCGCGTAATGGTTTCATGGCGCACTTGATCGGCTATGTCGGCGAAGTCACGGAGGACATGCTCAACCAGCCGCAATTCGAACTTTACACTCCGGGTGACGTGGTGGGAGTGAGCGGAGTGGAAAAGCAATACAACGACATTTTGATGGGCAAGAATGGCTCGCGGCGGGCGCTGGTGAATAGCCACGGAAGGGAAGTGGGGCGGCTTGATGAGACCCCGGCGGTACCAGGCAAGCAGCTTAAGCTGACGTTGGACCTCGATCTGCAGATTGCGGCCGAGCAGGCAATCGAGGGCAAGAATGGTGCGATCGTCGCCATGGATCCCCATACCGGCGAAATTCTGGCGATGGTGAGCCGGCCTACTTTCGATCCCAACGATTTCGCGGTGAAGGTTTCACGGGAGGAGTGGAACAAGCTGGTCGACGATCCCGACAAGCCGCTGCTGAATAAAGCAATTCAGGCGCAGCTCGCTCCCGGCTCGACGTTTAAGATCATCATGGCAACCGCTGGATGGCAGGAGGGGATTGCCCAAACCCTGCATGTGAACTGCACCGGGGGAGCCGTGTTCTATGGGCGGCGCTTTGGCTGCTGGGTGAAAACCGGCCACGGCCCGGTTGATCTGCCGAAAGCGATCTACCAGTCCTGCGACGTTTTCTTTTACACACTGGCGGAAAAGCTGGGCATCGATCGCATTGCAAAATACGCGACCGCCTTCGGCTTGGGCCAGAAGACCGGGATTGACCTGCCGAATGAAGTGAGCGGCGTGATGCCTTCCGAAGAATGGAAGATCCGCAACTTCAAGCAGAAATGGTTTGCTGGAGAAACGATTTCGGTGGGCATCGGTCAGGGCGCAGTGGCAGTCACACCCGTGCAGTTGATGCGCGCGGTTGCAGCGATCTCGATGGATGGAAGGATGGTGGTGCCGCACGTCATCAATCCGACGAACCTGCCGCCGGAGTATGTTGAGACCACGCACTACACAGAGGTGAAGGAAGTCCCGGTTGATCCAACTGGCTGGAACACCATCACCGATGCGATGAGCCGGGTGCTCTTGCCCGAAGGCACGGCTCCATCAGCGCACATTCCGGGGGTCGACATCGCTGGTAAGACGGGGTCGGCGCAGATTGTGTCTCTGGCCCTGCGCGCGAAGCATCAAAACAATGCTGATTTCGCCCAGAATGGTTGGTTTGTGGGATTCACGCCGCGACGGAATCCGGACGTCATTGTGTGTGTGCTGTTTGAGGGCGGCGAGCACGGCAAACTCGCAGCGCGTTTAGCAACCCAGGTGATCAAGGCTTATGTGGATAAGCAGCGGCGGCAACCCACAAAGATGGCATCCCGATCGGGCAAAGTGGAAATGAGCGGCATGTGGAGTGATTCCGGCGGCGATGGCGATGCGGACGATCCTAAGGATGTGGCGAGCGCGGATCATCTGCGGGCAGGCCGCTTCCTGATTGACATTGCGCGCAAGCGAGCTCCGCTCGCGGCGGCCGCACCTGGTCTACGCTGATTGGGCGGGCTACTACCACTAATAGTTGGCCTCCGCTCGTGATACGTTAAATTCTCTAATGAAGGCCACTGCCAAACTGGCTCTGGAAGCCGCTACCGGGCGCGGAGCAACTTATGCCGACGCGCGCGCCGTTGCCATCCGCAATCGCTCGCTGACTACGAAGAATGGACGCGTCGGTCATGCGTCGGAGTCGGAATCGCTCGGCATTGGCGTGCGCGCGATCGCCGACGGAGCGTGGGGCTTTGCCGCGACTGCCGATCTGGGGCGCGCTTCGGTGGAAGCGGCAGCAGCGCGAGCCGTCGAAATTGCGAAGGCTTCGGCGCGGGTGAAGCGCGAGAGTGTTCGGCTGGCTCCGGAACCCGCGGCGGTAGCGGAGTGGACTACGCCATACAGGATCGATCCTTTTGCCACTTCGGTCGAGCAGAATCTCGATCTTCTCCTGAAGGTTGACGCGGAAATGCGCGCCGTCGCCGGGGTGACTCTCTCCGAAACTGGAATGAATTTCCAGCGTGAGGAGTCGTGGTTTCTTTCTTCCGAAGGCGCGGATATTCATCAGACAAAATATTCGACGGGCGCGGGGAATACGGCATATGCATTTGCCGGGGCCGAGATTCAGAAGCGGTCGTATCCTAATTCTTTTGGCGGGCAATGGCAGAACCGAGGCTACGAACTCATCGAAGAAATGAAGTTGCTCGAAAACGCGCGGCGCGTGGGGGAAGAAGCGGTTGCACTGCATCAGGCGGAACAATGTCCGCAGGGCGCGGCGACGATCATTCTGGATGGCTCGCAACTGGGATTGCAGATTCACGAATCGATTGGGCATCCGATTGAGCTGGATCGCGTGCTGGGGATGGAAGCAAATTTTGCGGGCACTTCATTTCTTACTCTCGAGAAGCTGGGCAATTTGCGTTACGGCAGCGACCTGGTGAATGTTGTGGCCGACGCTCGGGAGGAGCATGGGCCTGGGCTGGGGACGTTTGCTTATGATGACGAGGGAGTGGCGGCGCAGTCGACTCCGATTATTACGAATGGGCGTTTCACGGGATATCTGAGTTCGCGCGAAACCGCGCACACGATTGGCGCCACGCGATCGGGCGGGACGTTGCGCGCCGAGGGATGGAACCGTCTGCCCATGATTCGCATGACCAACGTCAGCATTCTGCCAGGGGAGACGCCGCTGAGTTTGGAACAGCTGATTGCCGCGACCGACGATGGCATCTACATGGAGACCAACAAGTCGTGGTCGATTGACGACAAGCGTTACAACTTTCAGTTTGGCTGCGAGATCGCGTGGGAGATCAAGCATGGCAAGCGGGTGCGGATGCTGAAGAATCCTTCGTATTCCGGGATCACCACGGAGTTTTGGAATTCGATGGATGCGATCTGCTCGCGCGACGAGTGGACGATATGGGGAACTCCGAATTGCGGAAAGGGGCAGCCGCAGCAGGTGGTGGGCACGGGACATGGGGCGAGCCCGGCACGGTTCCGGAATATTCGCGTGGGTTCGGCATACAAGGGAAGCTAGTTCAGAAGATGCTCACCGCCGAGACGCTGAGAAACAGCAAAAGAATGCTATCGCAAGAACAAGCCGCGGGCATTTTCGACCGGATTCGCCGCTTTTCGTCTGCCGACGAGGTCGAAGCTATTTTCACCGGATCCCGTTTTGCGCTGACTCGGTTCGCCAATAACACGATTCATCAGAATGTGGAGGAAGAAAATTCCGTGGTTTCGATTCGCACGAATTTTGGCGGGCGGACGGCGCGGTCTACGGCGAATCAGTTTGACGATGAGAGTCTGCGGCGTGCGGTAGCGGCTTCGGAGAGTCTGGCGCGTGTACAAGAGCCCGACCCGGATTTGCTGCCGATGCCAACTGCGGAGCAATCGGATTTTGGCAAGACGCCTCCCGCAAAAGGCGCGGGCGCCCGCGCCACACCTTCTTTTGCCATGCGGTTTTTTGAGGAGACGGCGGCTATAACTCCGGGCGACCGGGCGGAGGTGGTGCGGCACATGGTTTGTGTTGCTGACCAATACAAGCTGACGACCGCGGGCATTTATTCGATTTCAGATTTGCGCGAGGGAATTTTCAACTCGCGCGGGCTGGCTCGCTGGCATCGGCAGACGTTGGCGGAGATCTCTATCACTATGCTGGCTGCCGATTCCTCGGGCTGGCAGAAGTTGAATTCTCCCGATGTGCGGAATCTCGATGCCCGGCGACTGGCGGAGACCGCGGCGCAAAAAGCTGTTGACTCTGCAAGTCCGCGGGAGATTGCTCCGGGGAAGTACACGGTAATTCTTGAACCGGCCGCCGTGCTCGATATTGTTGGTTTTATGTTCTGGGATTACAGCGGGGTGGCGATTCTCGATCAACGGTCGTTTTTAAATGATCGCATTGGCACGCAATTGTTTGGCAGGAACATCAATATCAGCGATGACGTCACGCATCCGCTGCAGGCGGGTTCTCCGTTTGATGGCGAGGGGATGCGTCGGCAGCGCGTGTCGCTGGTGGAAGAAGGCGTGGTGAAGCGGGTGGTGTATGCGCGGGCCACGGCGCAGAAAATGAAAAATTCGGAGTATGCGGGGAAGGTGGGACCGATCGAAGCTACAGGCCACGGCTTTCCTCTGCCGAATGAAGTGGGTGAGATGCCGATGAATATCGTTTTCGCCGGGCCGGAAACTACTTCGGAAAAGCCGCAGACCGTAGATGAGATGATCGCCTCCACCGAGCGCGGCGTGCTGGTGACGCGGTTGTGGTACATACGCGAGGTCGATCCTTACGAGAAGATTGTGACCGGGATGACGCGGGACGGGACGTTCCTGGTCGAGAACGGCAAGGTGCAGTGCGGCCTGCGAAATTTCCGGTTTAACCAAAGCCTGATCGCGATGCTCTCGAATGTCGAGGCGATGAGTGTGCCGGCGCGCGGGTGCGGGGAGGAATCGTTCGACATGGTGGTGCCGGCGATGAAGGTGAGGGAATTCAATTTTACGGAAGCGACAAAATTTTGAGCAATCAGCAGTCAGCAATCAGCACTCAGTAATTAGCATCCGACTCAGTTCCCTTGTCGATCGGATTCCACCTGCTTGATTAGACCCGCCAATTTTCTCTCGACCTCAATCGTCGAACCATCCAGTTTCTTGTATTCTTCGTCGCTGAGAAAGCCAAGGTCTTTGGCCAGCAGGAAATGGTATTCGAGTTCGCTTGCCGGTCCAGCGGCGGTATGTAGGAACCGTTGGAACTCGGCATTGCTACGTTTTCCACATCCCTCCGCGATATTGGCAGCTATCGAGGCGGAACACCTGCGGATTTGGCTTGTGAGACCATAGATTTCTGGCTTCGGAAATTCAGCGGTGCCACGATAGCTGGCCAGCGTGAGTGCGTGTGCCTTTTCCCAAACCATCAAGTCGCGAAAGCTCTTCATAGGAATCTCCAACGAACCGCGACAAGACACTGTGGGGACTGAGTGCTGACTGCTGAATGCTGAATGGCTAAGCGTCTAGCGCTACTGCCCGCTGTGACGGTGCTCACAGTCCTCCCGCTACGCCCCTAAGTCCCTGTACCACTGGCACTTCGCCGCTTTTGTTCCATGACTTCCGTAACTTTGCATTGCTGGTGCTGGGGTGTAATCTCGCCCTGAAATGTGCACATGCTCAAGGGGAGTGGTGCACGGCAGAAACCGGAAGGAAGGTCACCCGAAACGTGTCTGAAGCCGCCAAAGGAACCATTGCTGATCCCAGCAAGAATCGAAAAGGTTATACGGACGTGCAAGGAGCGCCGCGCTTTCCCATCAAACTGCCGGTGGCACTGAAGACGGCAGTCGCACAGGCCGGAGTTCCAGGTCAGGCGGTGACGGGAGAGACGGTCGAAACGGAAAACATATCGGCCAATGGAGTGCTGTTCCGGATGGACGCGGATGTGCCAGTGGGTTCGCCGGTTGATTTCACGATTTCACTTCCTGCTGATGTTGTGGGCGCGGAAGCCGATGTACAGGTGGACTGTCGGGGGCGGGTGGTGCGTAGTTTTGACGATGGTGGCCGGCGTGGCGTCGGCGTAGTCATCGACGAATACCGTTTTGAGCGCAGGTAGCTGGACCCTGTAGGCGACGGGTAGGGCGCGAAAAGAGGACGGATGGGCAGCACTTCGATCGGCGGTTCGATCCACACTTCGGTCAGCACCTCGACCACAGCGGTCGGTGTTGAGCCCGGCGAAGGCCTTCAGCCTGACGATGGCAAAGGCACGATCCGCGTGATTGTGGCGGATACGCAGGCCATTTTCCGCGCCGGGTTGCGCAAGATATTTGCGCTGGAGGACGACATACGGGTAGTTGGCCAGGCCGAGAGTCTGGATCAGACGGTCGCTGCCATCCAGAAATTTTCCGCTGACGTGGTGATTTTCGAAGCGGCTCTGACGCCGAATCCGGTGGATGCTGTTTCCGATCTTCTCCGTCAAAGCTCCGGCTGCCACATCGTTGTCGTGCTCCAGGAACCTGATCAGGAAATGACGCTCGACCTGTTTCGCCGGGGAGCGCATGGCATCGTTTCGCGCGAGATTGAACCGGAGGTGCTAGTCGAATGCCTGCGCAAGGTTGCCCAAGGTGAACCGTGGCTCGAAAGCCGCGCCGTGGCTTGGGTGATGCAAGCTTATCGCATGCAAGGCTTGCGCCCGGCAGGGTCGCGTCCCAAAGTTTCGCTCACTCCGAAAGAGTCGCTCATCGTTTCCTGCGTGACCCAGGGCATGAAGAATAAAGAAATTGCTCTGCGCGTGGGTACGACCGAACAGGTAGTCAAGAATTATCTCCGCAAAGTTTACGACAAGCTCGGCGTCGCCGATCGTCTGGAACTGGCGCTCTACTGCTTGAATCACCGCGTCATCGAGGGCATGGCGCAGGCAAAGCCTGCTGTGCCCGGCCAACCAACCAATGGCCACGCCTCGGTAACGCCCGATACTCCTGCCGCTGCTGCCGCCGCTGCGTCCGGTTCCCGTTCCTAGTTCATCCTCCTTAATAGCATCTCTGTCGGTTGACGGTTAACTGTCAACCTTGTGGCAATTTGTCCCTTGGTGCAGAATAAGCATTCACCACGTCGTGCTGGGCCCAAGTGAGGAAATTCCAAACAGGAGTGCTCTAAATGAAGTCAAATAAAATGCTGACTGCAACTGCGATTGGTTTGTGTCTCGCCATGCCTGCACTTTCTTTTGCCGCCGACGGAGCGGCCACTTACAAAGCCAAGTGTGCCATGTGTCATGGTGCGGAAGGCCAAGGCAAGGTCGGTCCCGCGCTCAAGGGAACAAGCTTGAGCGGTGACCAGATCATGGCGCTCATCACCACTGGAGATGACAGCAAGAAGCCTCCGCACAAGAAACCCGTGAGCGGACTTTCCCCTGATGATGCGAAAGCGGTAGCCGATTACATCAAGAGTCTGAAATAGGTTCCAGCCAAGAGCGTCAGGATTGACTGTTGCCGTGCATTTTCGCCGGCAGGATCCATTTTTGTGTCGATCCGGGTAGTGGTGGATGAGACCGGCTCTTAGTACAATTCCCTGTCGCGCATAATTGCGGATGAAATCGTTGTAAGGCCAGAGAGCAATCGTGCTGATTTTTATAAATAGATTGTCGATCGGCAAGGCGTAAAGCGAGAAGAGAGAGGGCAAATATGAAAGGTGACGCAAAAGTTATTGCAATTCTGAACGAAGTGCTCAAAGCGGAGCTCACGGCCATCAACCAGTATTTTCTTCATGCCGAGATGTGCGAGAACTGGGGCTATCAACGGATGGCCAAGCAAATTCGTAAAGAATCCATCGAAGAAATGCAGCACGCCGAAATTTTGATGGAGCGCATCCTTTATCTCGATGGAACGCCCAATATGTCCGACTATTTCAAGATCAATATCGGGCAGACGGTGAAAGCGCAACTGGAAAACGATCTCGAACTTGAATACAGCGCGGTGAAGCGCCTGAACGAAGGTATCAAGGCGAGCGTCGCCATCGGAGACAACGGATCGCGCGAGTTAATGGAGAAGATCCTTCTCGACGAAGAACACCATATTGATTGGCTGGAAGGGCAATTGCACGCGATCAAAGAGATGACCTACGAAAACTATCTCGCGCAGCAGTTGCACAAGGCCGAGGAGAGCTAGAACAGAAAGCAAGACGAACAGCTAAGAACAGGAACTGATCTCGCCTTTCCTAAAGCACTGCGAGCTCCGCTAAGAATTAATCGGGAGCCATCCATTTCGAACTTTCGAACTGGTGAATGTCGCTGGCGCGCCGCCGGCGCGCCGCTGGCGTGTGTACAATATCGACAGGAATTGTGGGCAGTCGCAAGACGGAGAGATGGCCGAGTGGCTGAAGGCGCACGCTTGGAAAGCGTGTTTACTCGAAAGGGTAACGTGGGTTCGAATCCCACTCTCTCCGCCAGTTCTTTTGTTTTGTTATATTTGACATGCTGTGATACCGTGAGTGATACCTAAATGAGGTAGCTCACGTGAACCGGCAAGTCAATCTCACCAAAAGGGTGAAGACCAAAAGCGGCCTTCGCTACTGCCCAGTCATTCTCGCAGCCAATGGCCGGATCAGGCCAAATTACGTCTTCGTCGATGGAAAACAGGAAGTGCACCCCGAGGGTGCCTACTACCTGGAGTGGCGGAATGGCGCCCGGCGAGTTCGGGTGTCGGTAGGCAAGGACGTGGCTGAGGCCGCGTCCAAGAGACATCGTAAAGAGGCAGAACTCAACGCTGTCAACAGCGGCGTCACCGTAGTTTCTCTCGGTGCCCAGAATGGTCGCAGATCCCTTCCAACGACCATTGCAGATTACCTCGCTGAAATAAAGCTTACGAAGAAACCAAAGACCCATTCCGCGTATTCAACGGCTCTCGAATATTTCCAAGAGAGCTGCCCGAAGTTCTGCCTGGAAGATCTCGATCGAAAAGATCTGCTGAAGTTCGCCGCATTCTTACGGGACGACAAGGAGCAGGCGCAGCGGAGCTGCTGGAATAAATTTTCGAACGTGATGACATTCCTGAAGGCGCAAGGAATTCGTGGGCTCGCTGGAAAAAATGACTGGCCGCGCTACACCGAAGAGGAACCGGAGGTTTACGAACAGGAAGAACTCGATAACCTGTTTGCCGTCTGTGACGCGGAAGAACGGCTCTGGTATGAATTCTTCCTGATGACGGGTGAGCGCGAGCAGGAAGTGATGTATACCGAGTGGCGGGATATCAACCTCGCCGGATCAATCGTTCGCGTTACCCACAAGCCGGACAGGGGATGGACGCCTAAAGCGTACAAGGAACGCGAGATTCCGATTCCTACGAAGCTCGTGAAGAATCTGAAAGTGTGGAAGGTGAAGGCGAACAAAAACTGCAATCTGTTATTCCCTACCTCAGGATGCAACCCAAAGCTCAATTTCCTCGACAGCCTGAAAGCCGTGGCCGAACGCGCGGAGCTTGATCCAGAGAACTTCTGGCTCCACAAATTCCGAGCGACGTTCGCGACCCGGTGTCTGTGGGCTGGTGTCGATCTGCGCACTGTTCAACAATGGCTCGGCCATTCCGACATGGAAAGCACGATGCGCTACCTAAAGCCATCGCGCAGCCAGCATGTTCGTGAGAAGGTGAACGAGATTTTCGCTTAGTCCCCTCTGCGCGAAGCCGTGCCCTCGTAGCGGCAGTCTTTGCGATGAGTGAGATTCGAAAACCACCAGTTGGGCATACGCTTGGGCGATACGGGTGCTCCTGGCGGTCTCGGCCGGTCATGGAACTGGTGTGCCTTGTTCAGTTGCCCGACCGAACATCTCTTCAAAGATTGTCTCCGGAGGCAAGTGTTTCGGCCCTTTCATGACAGAGTTAATCAGATGGTTTCCAATGACTTCTTTGATTTGGGTCCAAGACTGTTCAATGTTGCCCATCTGCACCTTGAAGGCGTCCGTAGACACGGTACCGCGAGCGTTGAAGCTTTGGAGTGCGGCTTCTCGGTCCCCGTCAAACCACCAAATTTCGATTCCGTTTTTCTTGAAGAACCGGACGAGATCGAGACTTGTTGGGGGAAAGCCCCAATCAATCACGGTAGGCTTCTTCTTCCTCAAAATCTTGTGAACAAAATCTTTATGACTCTTCTTGAGCACTTGGAACAACTCCAAGTGTGCCGGTGTACCCCGTCCCAGAAATAGCAGATCAAAATCCAAGTGATCGAACCCTTTTTCCAGACTTAGCCAAGCGCAGTACGTCGTCTTGCCGGATCCCGGCACTCCGCAGACTAGGATCGCTTTGATTTGTGAATTTGCAGCGCTCTTGGGCATGTTAGAAGAGCCGCCAATCGAGCACGGTGCTCTTTGGCTGGCTTTTTTGAATACGTTGCTGCGGCCAAACTATACCCGATGTGCCACGCTATTTCGTTACAGCAAACAGGAGTTGGCAATCGAAGAACTGACGCGCGATGTAGGCGACTCGTCGCAGTGGGTCCACCTCGGCCGCGAGTTTCTCAACGTCGATCCGCTCAACTTCATTCCGCTGACTATTTCTGTCTCTAACGATCGATAGAAGAGTGTTGTCCAGTTCTGGCAGTTGGTCACGCAAATTGCGGCGGCCACGTTGGTCAATTCTTTGAAGCAGCGCGGTAGCTATCTCCTCTGATCCCTGGGCGCGACCTTCTCTCGATGGAGTTTCTGAGTAGAATCGCCATTGCCCTGTTGGCTGCTGAAAGGTCACGTGGTGGTATTTGTCGTCCGGGAGTGAGCCAATTTGGGAGGGTCTGATTCGGAAGCTACGGTTCCATACTTGATGATTAAAGTAGGCATCGTTCAGGTCTAACGTTGTATGAAAGCACGGAGCCACATAGAACACGTCGTTCCCTCCCTGATCCAAGGAGATCAGCGATTGATGTTGATCAGAAACCTTTTGTGAGCGGAGATACGTGCGGTAAAAAGGGGGCACAAAATGATTTTGTTTTGCTTCCTTGGCGCTTCTTTTCACCATCTGTTCGACTAGCTTGAATTGTAAGAAAAGTGGAGCACCCGGACGCTGTAGCAGTAGGTCGTAACCAAATCCTGCCTGCCCCTCTTGCAGGAGAGATGGAAGAACGGGAGCTGCAGTCAGGGTTGAACCCTGCCAAATTGCGAGGTCTTCAGTGAGGCAGTATCCGAAAGAGAACTCTGAGAACTGGCATAAATCCATTTGAGCCACATTGCCTATATGGGCAGGACTATCTTACACATTAGGCGCATTGACTGTAACCCGCGGATTGCACATCTGCTGCGCCGCTGTGAGAGGCTCGCTGGGCGGCGCTGCTGTTAAGGGCGCGACGGCGGGTTTGGCGTTTTCCAGCTCAAGACTTGGGCGGACGGTGACAATTTCACCTGCTTTGGTGGCAGGCGCTGGGATGCATATCTGCGGAGGAACATGCGAACGTATTCTTCTACGAGCCGGGAGGTGTTATCGGCTCTCAAGATGACGCATGTGCTGAAGCACAACGACGGATCCGAAAGCGGCTTTACGACAACACCGTCAGTATGGATCCCTCGCGCCATAGGTTGCGTAAGGATCGCGATGCCTATGTGATCAGATACTAGGTCCACTGCCTCCTGTGGCGCAAAGACATCGTGAGCGTGCTTGGGGGCGATGGACTCACGTCGTGCTGTGTCCATAATGGCCTCATGCAAGAGTGGATGAACCCGTTTGGCAAACAGAATCCACTCGTCCTTTGCCAGGTCCTGGAGAACCAAACGTTCTTTGTGAGCAGCCGGGTGAGTCTCTGGAAGTGCAGCGTAGAGCGGAGCGGGAGCAAATGGCACAGCTGTGATCTGGGGATCCTGCGGTGGCGCAGTAACCAGGGCAAGGTTCACTTCGCCTACAAGGACACTATGGACTGACTCCATTGCAAACTGGGTTTTTAGTCGAATTCCGAGCCTCGGATATAAAGGAAGCCGGATCGCAAGCATCGCGGAAACCCAGTCGTGATTGGCATAGGGTGAGTGCCCAATCGTCAAGATGCTATCGGCCCCCTCGTGGGCAGCACGAGCGAGATGCACGGCGCGCTCCGTATGCGAGAGCGCAGAGCGGGCCTCTTGAACGAAGACACGCCCTGCATCAGTGATTTCAACAATCCGCCGCTTGTCGCGAGTGAACAGATGAAAGCGGTGTTCGGCTTCGAGGTCCGTAATCTGTTTACTGAGCGCAGGCTGGGTTATATGCAATCTGTCCGCGGCCCGTCTGAAGTTCAACTCTTCGGCCAAGGCAATGACTGCAAGCAGGTGACGGATTTCGACGCTGGGGAACACTGCTCCAAGCCCCGTTTAAGAGTTCGGTGACACCAGGTGTTTCGTCCTGCCATTTGCATGTGAAGCGACGAATGGTTATGAGGTTGGAACCCGGCCGGCCCCAGAAAGTTTCCTGATGAGTCAACAATTTTTTAATCACTTGCAGTCCAAAACCAGCCCCAGACGGAGGTTCTAACAGGTTTACTGAACGAAGTAGCTAGGACTGGAGCCTCCGCAATTAAGGCGAGGCGCTAACAACCGATTTTCCATGACCTTCGGTCCTCCTTCGTCGGGTGGCCGCGAAGCTAAATCTCCAGTTTTAACCGCCGAACTTTTTCGAGTGCAGGTCAATTCGTATGGGCTTGGGAATGTCGCTTTTTTCGAGGCTCCTCACCTTATTGAAAGTCTCTGGAGCACATCTGGATCGTGGGTAGACAGAAACTCTAGAATCTTGTCGATGCGGACAGCCTTGTTTGTACGATCCACCTGAGCGCAAGTTCTTGGATCAACATCGAAGCCGCGATGGTGAAGGCCAATTAGTCGCCCCTCACGATTCAGAACTGGTCCGCCGGAACTTCCTGCCTCGGTGTCACAACGATGACCAAAATCTACTCCGTCAACCTGGTCACGCCAACTTTTAATATTCGCATCTGTGACGGTGCAATCAAGACTGATTTGTTTTGTCCGGGCGGCGGGATGGTGGATAATCATGATTGGATCGTTGATCCTGACGGGCTCCCGACTAATTTCTACAGGTCTCGCTTTGCCGGACCAAGTGATAGGCGTCACTTCTATCAAGGCAAAATCCAGATCTGGATCGGCGGCCAAGAGTCGCGCGCCGTTATACTCTCGACTTAAATCGTCGCCGTCCCATGAGAGATCAATGATTGCATTTCGGACGATCTGATCGTTCCAATATCCTTGAATCGGAAAATCGGATCTGGGGGCTCCGCAATGCCAGTTGGTCAGGAAAAGGTCTGACGCAACCATCACTCCGGAGCATGTCCATGAGTCTCTATCCCAGCTACTCATAAAGAAACCTACGAAGTCGCCAAATACCCGCAGATTCGGGTTTTGCGTATACAGGTCCTTAAACCTCGGGTGGTCAGGATCTTGAGCAGAGTAGTAGGGATGTTGAGCTGAGTCGGGCATAGCAATGTATTCTTGAAGCACCAACTGCGGTCCCTCGTCCGGTCCACAACCTGCTAAATCGAGGACGGCCGTAGTACCAGCCACCCTCGCGGTCCATCTACTACGTGACTTCGCGAAGTCGGAAGATGTCAACGTCTGAAGTGCCCTAAACTCTTTATCTCTAACGGTGAGAAACCAATGGCAAGGCGCATCCTTCTTCAGTTCGATGTGGGGGCGCAAATAACTGGCTTCAGGGTTTGAAATCCTGACAAGTCCTGTATTCGAGTAAAAGGACGTTCCCAGCTGAAAAAGTTCCCCGATTTCGGTTACAGGATGCGATGCTCTCTCGCAGGCTACTGGACGCGACTGGCTATTTGCGGTCTGCAAATGAGGCAGTAGTACGACGAACAGGCAAACCCTAGCTCTTAACGACATTCAGTCACCTCATGCACGTCTCCCGCGAGAAGGACATCGCGTACTTGCATCAGCTTCTTGAGGCTCCCGTCAGCGGTAAAGAGGTTTTCATCGTCCTTTATGAGCCCGGGCCCGATCCGAATGACTTCACCCGGGCTTTCTTTCACTTCTTCGAAAACAAACCATTTCCCGTCATCTCGTTCATGCAACCTAAAAATATCCTGGACGTCGATGCCCTTACCTCCTTCCATAGGACGTTGATCGGAAGGGTCCAAGACGCTGATGCTATCCTTGCACCACACCAAGTTGCGAATGGGACTCGCATCAATCCAATTCTTCGTTGGATCCAACAGCGCCATCTGCGCGTTTAGCATCCCAGCCCTTACCTTCGGTAAGTCCTCATCAGCTAAATCTGGTGACGAAGTGATTTGTAATCTGAATTTCAGTTTTGCGGGAGAATTTGAGTAGTAAGATGGATATAGACTGGCCATCGCTGAGGCGACTCCAGCAACAAATGCTGTAGCTTCCGAAGTACCGCTCTCTGAAGCATACTTACCGAAAGACATGGTGCTTGGTATGTTACCGCCAGGACCGGCGATATGCACCAGTCCGTGCTTGGAGTGGTTGGAGTCGTAGTTGGAGTCCCGCCTCAAGTATGGGTGCGGTACCCCGCTGTCCTCGTACGCAGTCACCACAATGACGTTCTCGTGTTCGCCCAGATTCATGGGTCCGTCATCCTGCTCCAGATAGATTGGCTTGCCGGGTGCCCCCGCTTGCTCTCCGGCCGCCGTTATCCATAGCGCCTTGGAACTGATTATGCGTTTACCAATTGGGTCACTCAAGAAGCGGTCTTCTGGGTTACCCTTTTTATTTGCCCACTGCCAGCTGTTGGCGAAGACATATATTTGCATGGAAGGTCTATCTTGCAATGGCAGCATTTTATTTGCGATCTGAGCGTGATCCCCAGAAGCTGTGTTCCAATTCCACGAGTGGAGATGAGCCCCAGGGTGTATTCCTATTAAACCGAAATGGTTATCTTGGCTTGCGATAATCCCAGCGAGGTGGGTTCCGTGGTCTTCTTTCTGGTTAAAGTCCCCCTCCTCAACGATTTGGTAGTCCTTGCCAACAGGACTAGGTAAGTGATGATCTGTACCTCCGTCCACGACAGATGAACCGAGGTCGGGATGCCGGTCAATCGGAGTGTCAATTAAGATGATATCAGGGCAGGTCGTTGTGCTGTCGCAGCTCATTAGCTCTTTTGGCGGAGTCGGAATCTTGAAGAGGATGTAGATGTTGACCAGTACGAGAAGGACAAGAAGCGGCAACGTCTGGACCATCATTGAAGGGTCCGACACGCTCTGGCCGAGTTGGATGTAATAGTTCGTCAGAACATGAGACAGAACATTCATCGTGGCTGCGGCGACGACCTTGTAAAAGCTGAATCCGAGATACGCCTTCAGCCAGCCCCAGAACAGCCAGTCCAGCTTGTCGAAGACAAGAAATGGGATAAAGATCGGCCCGAGTAACCCGATGATCGTTGCTGCAATCGCACCGTAGGCCAGGATGGCAGAGATAATCGCGGCTAGCATGGCCAACAGGAATTGGACCACGAAGTACACGATGGCATAGTAGGGATTCATCATGCTGTTCAATATTGACGGCCCAGTCTTGGAAGATGCCGCGTGGATCTCGCTCAGCATCGAAGTGGAGCCATCGGCGCCGATCAGGTTCACTAGACTTGTTGTGCCGCCGTCGATAAAACCCTTGATGGAAAAGCCAAGTCCGGGGATCGAACTGTCGTAGTAGTTCACCATCACGTAAGCGAATGTGAGCAGCATGAAGAGGTTTAGAAACCTCCCCATGCTGAACCCTGGCCCACCGTGCGCCGATGCCAACGCTTCTTGCACGCCGAACCAAACCATCATGATGGTCGCCAATGCCAGGACGATGTGAACCCCCATCGCGGTAATGGAGGGAGCTGCTGTGGCTGCAAGCGACTGGCACCCTTGCGCGATCAATTCGAAGAGTCCCGTACCCATGTTCCATGCCCTCCAGTTCTTCTGCTTGCGCTTACTCAGTACGCTTGCGTGAGGAGAGTAGCCGCCCCACTGCTGGTTGTTGTTATGTTGGCGTTGTAATAGTTTTCGTATCCTGCCGAGTCACGGAATGCCGCTTTCATCGCGTCCTGCTGCTGCTTTTGGGCAACGATCTGCTGCAGGGCTAGATTGGCGTTGATTTGGTTTGCGTCTTGTAAAGTGCGCAGCTGCAACAGCAGGGCTTGGTTGATGCGCTGCAGT
The DNA here is from genome assembly GCA_963822025.1 of uncultured Acidobacteriaceae bacterium. Classification (GTDB taxonomy): domain Bacteria; phylum Acidobacteriota; class Terriglobia; order Terriglobales; family Acidobacteriaceae; genus Acidiflorens. The sequence continues at coordinate 2,431,396 of CAWGFW010000008.1, forward strand.
TCGGCCATGATGGTTTGCTGCGACGGGTCTTGGGTTTGGGTTGCGGCCTCCAGATTTGTAATGTCCGTTTGTCTTGCCGACTGATTTGCGCGGATTGTCCCTAGCGCTTGGAGGTTGTTGGTCATCACGGAATCGGTGATGTCTACGGTGGCGCCCTGCGCGGCAATCTGCAACTGCCCGGCCATACTCGCGGTGCCGTAGCCGGGAATCATGTTGTTGGTGTTCGGAACGCTCACTTGCTGGTACGAGGCTGTGACGCCCTTGCCGGTGTTTGCAGAATTGAGCCAACCCATCGAATTGCCATAGGTGTTCGAGATCTGTTGCAGCATAAGCAAGTCAGAAGTGGGAGACAGAAATCGCGCATAGAGCATCCGGGGAGCGAGAATCATCTGATGCGCGAGCTCGTATTGTTGTTTTGCGACGTTGTAGGCTTGTAGCGCCGTAGTAGCGATCTTCACGGTATTGGTGAAAATCTGTTGGCCTTGCTCAATTTGCTGGAATTGGTTGGAGATGGATTGTTCTTCGTGTTCGATTTGCACAATGGCATGGCCCGACTGCGTTGGGTCGAACACGATGCCAGAACCGAATTGTGCATGCGCGAACGGTTGCAACGCCGCCGCAAACCAAACGGCGAGCACGGTAAAGGTTAGTTTCTTCATTGTCTCGTCCCTTCGTCGCCGTTGGTTTCGTGGTGCTTTACAGCGGTACGGCTCTACTGCTGTGCAGCGAGAATCTCTTTCTGGAGCTCCGCAAGGTGGTCCGTCTGCGGCTTGCACCGTGCGTCGCGTTCCTTTTTCTTGACTTCGAGATCCGCCATTTGTTCCTTGGTCAGCTTCTCTCCTGTCAGCATTCTTGCGGCCCCGGCGGTCTCTGGATCGACGCATTCCTTGGCATAGGCCGGGTATTCAGCGTTGTATTGGTCCTGCAACCTCTTCACTTTTTCGGCTTTGCTTTCGCAGCCGGCAAGGGTGAAGGTCGACAGGAATAGCAGGGAGAGGGCAACGATTCGCATTGGAAAGCCTCCTAAAACGTTTGCGGAATAGTGTGATTCGAGTACGCAGGAAGAAGCAAGTCCTGCGTGAAATACACTTTCACGCGATGGCCCTCTCGAATTGTGATGGTGGGCGGTATCTGTATGAAACGATCAAGGATCGTGGTGGCAGACTGCGAAACACTGCCCGCCGCCCCGTTGGTGAACGCCTGGGAACCGCTCGTGGTGATGGTGCCGCCACCCTGCGTTGATCTCGCTGGCTCCAGCAATCACTCCCAAAGCGATTGAGGTGCCGAAGATTTGGAGATAATGGTTGTTGACCTTATCTTTCAGTCCTTCCTCTCCGATCTGGTCGAGACCTTGGAATTGATCGAGATCGACGGAATAACCATCCGGCATAATCAGGCGGTGAAAAACCACGGCCATCCGCCGTTGTTGGCCGAAACCCGCCGCTCCAATCTTCTTTGCTTCGCCCAAAACAACCGTTCCCTCGGGAATGATGACGTGTTGATGATCGTGCGAGTACAACGGATTTGAGACAAGGACTTTGACCGGCCCTACGGCGTCTCCATCCAGACGATTCATGAGAACCGTGTCAAGGACCGAACCCTCGTAGACGAGATAGGGCTGACCGACGGCTGAATCAACATTGGCCTCTAGTGGGCGTTTATAGCCTCCGGGTGTGTCCTCCTGTTTTCCTTCGGCTGGCGGCGTGACGAGATTGCTGTTTGTCTGCCGTTCGCTGGGGCCATATTGGGCGGGCATCATCTGGGCTTGCTGTTGTTGTTGCGGCGGATCGGCAGAACGCGAGTACACAAGATTGGAAGCGAAACGGGAGTTGTCAGCCCGTTCGCGTTCTTTCGCAGCGATCAACTGTGTCTGCTGTTGCACAGGCGTGAGTTGGATCTGCATGTTGCCCTGCTGCGCTTGCGGGCAGGGCTGGCCCGGAATACAGGGCACGGCAACGCCGGTCGGTCCATAGGCCGCGGCTGCAGCCCGCTGCTGGGGAGTCGCAGACGCGAGCGCTGAATCTCCCATCGCAGCGGCGGCCATTGTCGCCTGCTGTTCTTTCTGACGTTCAGCCTGAAGCTGGTTCTTCAACTCCTGCACGTTGCTGTCGGTGTTGTCCTGCAAGGCTGGTTGCGGTGGTTGGCCTTTCGCGCTGGCCTGTTGCGCGGGGGTCTTCTTGCCGGACGAACTGAAGATCGCCGCCACAATCACCAGCAATACCGCTCCCAGATAAACGAAGGTCTTGAGGTTCTTCTGCAAAACACCTTTCGGCAGTTCCAGGTTGCGCCGCAACGTCGGTTCGGCCTGCAGCTCTTGGTGCGGAGTAAAGACGTTCTCGGTCATGACGGTGATCCCTTGCGCGAGAATTCCATCTTCTTTTTACCGAGTTCCACATATCCGCTGTCCATGATCTTCGGAATGATGTACGTCCCTTCCCTGAGGTCGTAGGTAACGAGGTTGGGCTTGTCGTCCTTCATCTCATACACGCTGAACTTTTCCGGCGCATTGGTCTTGATGTAGGTGAACTTGTCGTCGTGATAGATCGACTGGATGTAGAAGGGGGCCTCGTTCGCCTTGTAGGCATAGTCGAACTTGAGGTGAGTTGGATAGGCGCTTTTGTACTCATCCACGGCCTGCTCAACGTGCGATTGCAGGGCGGCAAGCTGCTGCCGCGATTGTTCGAGTTGGGCGGCGGGGACGAACTGCGGAGGGCCGCTGGCGGCCACAATCGCGGAACGATCAGCCGGTTCGACGATCACCTTTAGGTCGGGGCTGGTGGGAGTCGCAGAGATGTCCTGGAGGGTGAAACTGTAGATGTTCCCCTTGTCCGTAATGAGATTCAAGTTGGAGCTGATGCCCTGTTTCGCCGGATGTACAAAGCAAAAGTTGCCGACCACGTCCACGATCCAGAACTCCTTGTCGCCCGTGGCGGCTTCCATGATTTTCTCGGTAGTGGGTAGTTCGATGAGGGTCGTATATTTCACCTTGGCGCGGATGGGAACGATGTCCTGCGAGTGATACTGCACAGTGCGCGCAGAGTCCTGGGCGAAAGAACCGATGGAAGAAAAAACCAAAGCACAATTGACGACGAATTTCAGATGCCGCATAGAGCTCTCCTTAGCGGTTGTTGTTCGAAGTTGATACGGCCAGCGCGCGCGGCTGGAATGGCCACTCTTCCGCGAGATGGCGAAGGCCATCCGCAAAACCGTGCCGGTCGAAATATTCCTGCTTCTTGAGGTTGTCGCGGGCATTGTTGGTCGCCATCCAGTGCGAGACGGAATCGACGTTCAAATGCACTTTCTTGGAGGTCTGCGCCTTGCGAATCAGCATTTGGCCCGGCGGAACCAGGCCGTCGATAAGGTCCAGTTCGGTGTCGTTCAGATGAAATGCTTCGCGGTAAACGCCACGGTTCATATCCGGGTTGGCGAGAAAGATCTTCGTGGGGCAACTCTCGGCCACTATCGTTAGCATCCCCGATTCCTCAAGCTCTTTGATGGATTGCGTCGCCAGAATCATCGCCGCTTTGTGTTTGCGCCATGTTTTCTGCGCCTGCACCACATAATTGCGAATGGTCTCGTTCTTGATGAAGAGCCACGCCTCGTCGAGCAGGAAGAACTTGGGTGTGCCGAGCTTCTTGGGGTCAGTGATCTCATTCGATGCCCGGTGCAACACATAAAACAGCAGTGGTTCCAAAACCTCGGGCGCGTCATTCCAACCGTGGAAGTTGAACGTCTGAAAACGGGAGAAGGAAAGCGTGTCCTCAGCGTTGTCAAACAGAAATCCGTACTGTCCACCGCGAGTCCAGCGGTGCAGGCGTTCTTTTAACTCGCCGATGATGTTGCTGAAGTTTGAGATCGTGCGCTGGTTGGGCTCCAGCACGTAAATCCGTTCGATCGCATCCCACAGGCGGCGCTCTTCCTTGAAGTCCAGCCGGTGACGCTGCTCGTTGCCCTCAATGAGTACTCGGAAGAAGCTGAAGAGAAACTGCAGGTTCTCTTTGGTCTGAGGAAGCGAGAAGGGGTTAATGGTGAAGTCCCGCGCTTCCTGACCCACATTGAGATACGAGCCCTTGAATATCGTGGTAAGCGAGTGGAAGCTGCCGCCGATATCGAAGATGAACGTCAGAGGCTTGTACTTCTGCGCGTTCTGCAGCAGAAACACACACAGATACGACTTGCCACTACCGCTCATCCCGAGAATAAGGGTGTGGGCAACATCGCCGGTATGCAGGTTGAGATAGTATGGCGTGCTGTTGTCGGTTTCGAGCACAGCTAGGTACTCCGTGCCGAGATGCGCGTTCGTTTTCTCGCCGGGAAGGATCGTAAACAGAAAAGACAAATCGGCGTAATTCGTGTTCAGTAGATACAGCTTGCGGAGGTTGAGGGCATAGTTGCCGGGCACAGTGGAGAAGTAGGCGTTCAGCTGGTTGTAGGTTTCCGCAAAAAGATTCCCGTCCGCGTTGGTGAAGAGGCCTGTGAACTCGGCCCCGAGCTGCTCCAGTTGGGCTTTTGACCGGCCGTACAGCACAATCGTGAGGGAGAAGTCGCCAAGCGATTGACCGTCACCCAGTGCGCGCAGGCAGTCGCCAAGATTCTCAATGTCGGCCTGTTTGGATTCGTCCACCAGCACATCACGGGGGTTCGTCTTCGTGGCGTCGTTGCCCATCTGCGAGACAAATCCGGTCTTCGACATATTGAAGTGGCGTCGGCGCTTGTTCACTTCTTTGCGAGCTTTGTCTGTCGCCAGCGGCGTCCACTCTGTGACCACATAGAAGTTGGCCGGGATCTTCAGGAGCGCATCAAGCGCCAGGGGCCGTGTTTCGGTGATGGCCTCTTTCATCGTCAGCACCCGGACGATGTGATCGCCGCCCGGAGATGATCGCGTTCGGCTTCGATGTCGGAGTTGGCCACCTGATAGTCGAGAAACTGCGTGGACTGCGGCCTCCCTTCAACACGCCAGTCGTCGTAATTGAGCAAGCGGCGGAAGAACGTGAATTGCCCCTGCCGATTCAAGATCTCGATTTGCATGAAGTCCACGAGCTGTCGAGCGAATGCCTGCACGCTCTGGTCGAGCCGTCGAAGATCGTGTTCAATATGCGTGCGCAACAGCGTCTTCATGCTGTCGTTGGTGAACTGCACTTTTAGTTCGCCAACGGCGCCCGCGGGATCGCGCAAGATTCGAGCGATTGCCGCGCCGACGCCAGTCTTCGACCTGGCGCCTTCGAGCAGAATGCAGTAGAAGATGTCGATCTGATAAAGATGGTCGCGCTTGGCTTCAAAGAACTTTCGCCGTTGTTCGATCGCTGCTTCCACAATCGGATCGTCATATTTTGCGAAGGGTATATCGGGGCGGTTCGATTTGAAGAGGTATTGGTAAACGTGGAAGCCTGGGCCAAAGGCTTTCAGCGCCGCTTCCAACCGCTTCACCGCATACTCCTGCTCCGAGCGGTCCAGACTTTCGTAGTCCACGCCGGGAACACTCAGAACCATGCCTAGATCGCCACTTTTGGTAAGGAAGGCTGTCTCGTTCCAGAAGCCGTAAAGGTTGATGTGGTCGTTGAGAGACGCACTCTCTTTCCACGGCTTGATGACTTTATCGAGGCGCAGCATCAAACGACCTCCACAAGTGGGACTTGCTGTTTGGCCGCGTCGTAGCGCAGCTTGTAGCGTTCGGATTTCGCGAGGATGCGAAGGAAGGCCGGATCGCTGTTCGTTACCCAATGCCCGAAAGCAAAACCTCCGATGAATACGGCGATACCGGCGAGGATGGAATTGAAGAGGTTGAAGGCACCCACTGCGCCGACGCATACGAAGTAGAACAGCGTCCGTTCGACGCCCAAGTAGGTGAGAGGCTTGTGCAGGCTCTTGAATACTCGATTTGTACGATGCTTCTGATGTGGTTTGTCTGGCATAACTCCCTCGCTTCCAAGCGCGAGTTGACGGTGGCTGGGGAGAGCGCTAGACGCCCCAGAGCCAACTCAGGACATTCACCGCGAGGACAGCGATCCCAGTTCCGGCGGCAACGCCGGCGAGCGCCTTTTTTGCGCCGGGTTCGCCGTGCGCGAAGCCGTAGCCCCCGATCACGATTGCGACCAGACTTGCAACCTTCGCGATCGTGCCAGTGAAAAGGGCTTGTATGGCGTTAAAGCCGGTGTCGAACGGCGAACCCTGTGCCATCGCGGCCATAGGCACGAGAAAAAGCAGGGCAAGAATAATGGCGGTTGGACGGACGCATTGCGACCGAAGAAGAGGCTGGATTTGACGGATGAGATAGATTCGGGACCAACTTGGCATATTGCACCTCCCGCAGGGGCTTAAAGCGGCTGCTCTTAGCGCAAACCTAACCGCACTGAATCACGCTGTCCAATAACTTTTCGGATTGAATTCATTCCTGGGAGTTATGAGTGCGAAAGGTAGAGTGATTCAACCTGGTACTTGTTGTCGAGGTCGGCATGAGAAAGGCTCCATCCACCGTGCAATAAAGGACATACCGTCGTCGGTTGTACCGTCTGCGAGTACCCACATATTTCCGGGCAACGTGCGGCGATTGTCCTGAATAGCAGCGCAAGATAGCGAGTCCTATCGCTGCCTCAACGAATCTGAGGCGTTCTTGGCGAATGACTTTCCTTCTGTAAGCTCCGCTTGTTCAATAAGTTGTCTATCCGCGAGGTGCCTTTGTCGGCGGGAATTGGCTGTGACAAATCGGGCTAGCGCTGTCTTTAATAACCTGCAGGAATGAACTCGATCCGAAAAGTTATTGGACACGGGCTGCAGTAATGAATCAGATTGGTTAACATCGCCGGTCCCGTACGGTCTTGACCAAGTGGGCCGCCAGCTCGCATCGAGAATACCTAATTCTCTAATGAGGACTCTATGTCAACCCAGCCTAGTCCGATTGCACGACCGCAGTCCCCACATTTGATCCGTGAAATTCCAATTAAGCCAGGATCAGACCCAGCAATGATCTCCCAGATCCTCCGCTCCTATCACCGGGCCCTCACTGCTCGTGAGATCGCCGGGATTCTTCATCTCCATCCGGTCACGGTTTACCGTAAGGCGAAGGCGCACGTCATCCCGTGCAGGTTCATCGGCAGCGCCGTCCGTTTCGATCCCGGCGTAGTCGCGCAGTGGTGGGAGGAGTCTCACTCTTAATCCCAATTGTCTGGTGCGTTCCCTTTGACGTAACTAGCGCGGAAGTCGGCGCGGGGAATCCACGTTGACAGCAAAGGAAATATATTCTTGAAACGGCGTTAATGGGATTGACGTGTCCGTGCCACAATGAAACATGCTGACTGGAGACGGCGCTGTCTATATGGCAACTCTTTTTCGCGGCAAGCGAACTGCGTTGGAAAAACAGTACGAGATCAACCGCACCACTGTTTCCCGCAATATGACACGCTTTGAACAAGCCGAGAAAGTAGTCGGCCACCTCAATATGTTCCGACCCGACGGCGAGTTCATAGCGGGTTTGGCCCACGCATGGGCTGACGCTATGCAGAAGGGATATGAGATAGAGAATCTACTCATCACGCAGGCAGTTATTGACTCCGAGATCATGCCTGGAGTGAGAAAACTACTCACCGAAGAATCCGACCGAATCATGACCCAGGAAAAGATCAGGATGGATGCACTGCAGCGGGATACCCAACAAGCAGACCTCGATCAATCTGTCAAACTGAGAGACCTGCAGCGATTCTTGGATAACGTCGTCAACGAGACACAGGAAGCTATATCCAATGCAGTGACCTTACGCATGATTGAAGCGAGAAGCAAAAGGAGAGACACGGCCTCGGAGGATCGGAAGTTTGAGATACTTGCGATTGAAGAAGCCAGAAGGAGTGTCTCGGAGCCCGACGGAAAGCCACATCCCCTAGTGGGTGCGGTAGTAGTCAAAGACGGACAGGTGCTCAGTGTCGCGCATCGTGGGGAGGTGATCGGTAATCACGCCGAGTTCGTTGTTCTCGATAAAAAGCTGTCTGATGAATCTGTGGCGGGAGCCACTGTTTATACGACCTTGGAGCCTTGCACAACTCGCAATCCGCCTAAGATTCCGTGCGTGCAGAGGATTATCGACCGAAAGATTGCTCGGGTAGTTGTAGGAATGTTTGACCCTGATCCGAGAATCACGGGGCGCGGGATGATCGCTCTAAGAGACGCGAACATTGCGATAGATGTATTTTCACCTGACCTGATGACGCAGGTTGAGGAACTCAATCGCGAGTTCAAACGTCTCCACGATCCAAGGACTCGACAGCAGCAACCGTTGGCCCAGGAGAACTTGGCGAGAGTGATAGCCGAAGAGAATCGTTTAGGCTTAATCGCAACGTTGAAGCCCTTTGCGCCAAGACTTATCGATATAGTGAAATCCCCAGACGACCCAGAGGTGTCTGAACTGGCTCTGCAAATTTCAGAGGTCCTCGCGGATTCTGGTTGGAAGCCAACAATAGCGACCTCTTCTGCTGGCGAGCGGCTTTCGGGGATTGTGGTTAAGATCGACCCGAAGAATCCTCCGAACTTAACCGCTGGCAATGTGCTCGTATCCGCGTTTTCGAGTGCTGGCTTGAGTGTCACGGGGCCGGACACGTCTTTGCAGACCCCGCCGACGGGAGCCAGCGTACGTATCGTCGTAGGCCGAATACCCTCGACGGCGCGATTGCATTAGATTATGTCCGTGGTGCAAGAACAAAAAGGCCGTTCCCCAAAAGCCTGAGGAGCGTTGAGATGAAAAAAGTCTTTGTGATGGTGGTCATGATTGCCATAGCTTGCTTTGGGCAAGAGCAAAGCTCAATACAGGACTTCAACGTGCTCGTAGGCAAGCAAGTTATTGTCCAGCGAATCCCGCTTTGCCAGCCAGGAACGTATACCACCGTTCTCACCTACTCTGGCAAACAAGCGACAGTAGTTTCTCTGAAAGCCTTCAAGTTGCCCTATCCGATATCGCAGGCTGTCCTAGACAAGATGCAGCCTGCGGCCCGTGCCATGATTCAGGATCAGATGAAGGCCGCTACGCTGTTGCTCCAATTTGACGACGGAACAAAACTCGACACATGTGCGCCAATCGGCCCAAGCAAGTTTTCTGATTCCTTCGAACTGGCTCCTGGCCAAACTCTGCCTCCCTCCTCCCCGTCTGTTGCTACTGCCCCAACTCCCTCGCCAACTCCTGCCCCAACTCCTGCCCCAACTCCTGCCCCAACTCCAAACGTTGTTGCAACTGCATCTCCAGTGACGACGACGAACCCACCGCAGGCAGCAGGTATGCTTTCAGGAGAGGAGGTGAAACTGGCGTTAGAAGGAAAAGGAAAGGACCACTGGGTGCTGATTCAGGATATGGGCCTCATGGCGGCGCAGGGAAACCAAGTGCCTACGATCAGCCTATTCATGCCCGAAGCAGTTCTAGGCATACAAGCTCAATCGGCCAAGAAGCAGTTCACTCATTACGAACCAACAGAAGAAGACAAGCGGAAGTCTCTGATGGTCGTGGCTCACGGCTATGCGGGTAAAACTATCGCAGAAGGCTGTACATCGATCACCCGCATAGTTCTGCTCTCGGATTCTTCGGGCGGGATCGTGAAGGAAGCTTATCTGACTGAGCCACTGAGCGAAACATGGCGGAACGGTTTTGGCGCTACCAATGAATGCCAAGCGCTTCGCGCTAAGTTTTCATTGGACGATGTTCAGACGGTCAGACAAGCCGCTCCGAACGGGGAGTTTCTCGTGGCTGTATTCTCGGGAAGCGTAAACACGAAGATGTACAAGATCAAGAAGAAGCACCAATCCAAGCTCACCTTGGAGTGATTTGCGGCGCTATAAGAAGAGACCACCCTGAGGCTCGGTGAGTTCCACAGGCGTTGAGCACTGTGCATCGTCGTTCGCGACATGGTTAACCCGAGTGCTCACTGGATAAGACCTCATGAGCCGAGCATCAAACGGCTTCAGCATGTCGGATACGACTCTGACATCCTGCATACCTGGATCGAGCCAGAGATCATATGTGTCGGGATCGAGGATGACAGGCATGCGGTCGTGAACGGGTGAGGTCACGGTGTTCGGAGTCGTGGTCAGTATCAAACAGGTCTTGATCCAGTTGCCGCTCAGGTCTTTCCACCTGTCCCACAGCCCGGCGAACGCGAACAACGATCCCTCATTGACCTCGAAGCAGAATGGCTGTTTCGTCTTGGCTGTCCTCTGCCACTCGTAAAATCCATCCGCAGGAACCAAGCATCTGCGCGACTTCAACGCATCACGGAATGCAGGTTTGATAGCAGCCGTCTCTGATCTAGCGTTGATCATCATGGCAGCGCCAGATGCATCCTTCGCCCAGGACGGAATTAACCCCCAGCGAACAAGCGATAATTCTCGAATAGGTTCCTTTGGATGCTGGCGGATGATAGGGACAGCCTGGGTCGGTGCAATGTTGAAGCGCGGAGTCCAGTCTTCTTCTCCCCCGCTTTCGAAATACTCCTCGACAAGCTGCTTACGTCGCGAAAGTCGGTAGCGCCCACACATGAACAGATTATGGCAGAATCGGTTTGGTGATCCGCGGTTCCTTCATCTGTTGTTTCGCTTTTGACTCGCGTGGCGATCTTGGCACTTTTGGCAGCATTGTTGGTAGCTGTCGCGGGGAGCTTGTGACACCGAACGCATACGCCTGCCAGAACGTCTCGGTCATAGTTCCGACGCAGCCTCGATTTCTGAGTTTTGGCGTGTGCTTCGTTGCACTTTCGGCAGCGTGTTGTATCGAGCTCGGTCCTTCGCTTGAAACATCGGGCACAGATGCGATGCTAGGACGATGCCGCGATGCCAAGCAAGGAACTTAATCCTGTCAGGCAGTGATACCAGTGATACCGAAAAGAGTGACGAAGAGGCTTCCAGCAGCAACGCATGCAAAGGCGGCTATCAGTTGAAACATGTCGTAATATATTGTAATAGCTTAAGTTAGATGGCATGTGCTTAAAGCACAGAAGGATAGCCGTTGTAGATAGATAGAATCTCACTCTCTCCGCCAGATTAAAGCCAGCATTCAATGCCTCGCCAAAAGTGCAGCGGAATACAGAAGGAACTTGAAAAGATAGATCAAATAATTACGGGGATGGAGTCGTTGAATGGTACGCGAGTGCCCGGCATCATAGCCCACCCGAAGAGGATAGTGTCAGCAGTTTCCCGTAGTTTCCCGTCGCAAAATGGCATTGGCGTAGAAAGCCCGTTGGGCAAAGAAAACTGCTACCCTCCCACCAGCTATGGCGAAACCCAAGCACCTTATTTCAGCCGCAGGCAAAAGCCGGATCGCGGTTTTTCTGATTGGCAATGACTTTGGGATCGCACTCGCTTGGGGGGCATTGAGATTCCGTCTATTGGCCAATGAGCGCTATCGGCCAATGAGCAGGCTGACGTGAATTGCCAGAACTTCGCGGCTTTTCATTGGCGTCGCCACAATTTCCGCGCACACCATCCGTGAATATAAAGCTTGACATCGCCAAGTACGGCGGTAAAATACTTTCCCAAATTTCGCTGGCTGTTCTGCTCCTGCTCGCTCCCCTACAGAATGTGCCCGGCGAAGGCAGTGTTGCACCCTCGGGTCCCCTGGAAATAAGTGGCCAATAGGCTTATTCAAGGAGTGGCTATGCGTCTCCTCTGCGGAAAGAGTTCCTGCATTGCAATCGGCTTCATCGTGGTCTCGGTACTGTTGCTGGCGGCGCCACAACTGGCGCGCTGCCAGACTGAGACTGTGCTCTACAGCTTCAGCGGTCAATCTGGAGATGGCGCGAATCCCTATGCAGGCCTGACCATGGACAAGGCGGGCAATCTCTACGGCACGACCGTTTCTGGCGGCGATCTATCGTGCCCCAATGCAGGCCATGGTTGTGGCACGGTGTTCAAGCTTGTTCCTGCCGGCGGCAACTGGACTGAGTCCGTGCTGTACGCGTTTGGGACCCAGTCCGGCGACGGCGTCGAGCCAAGCCCCGGAAGCCTGGTCCTGAGCGGCACCAAGCTCTATGGCACGACCTCAATCGGTGGCGACCTTTCCTGCGATTCGCCCAACGGTTGCGGGACTGTCTTTGAAGTGACAACTACGACGGGGGCCGAAACCCCGATTTACAGCTTCACGAGCTATTTGGATGGCTTTGAGCCTAATGGCCTGATCGAGAAATCGGGCATCCTCTACGGCACGACTGCCCACGGCGGCCCGGACCTGTGCGGCACGGGGTTCGCGCTCACTCCCCCAGCCAAGAAGGGCGGCGCCTGGACTATGACCGTGCTGGAGGACTTCGGGTACGAACCGGACGACGGCGGCTGTGTCGTCAACTCTGGGGTGATATACAAAGATGCCGTTCTGTACGGCACCGCCTTCGCGGATGGGGCAGATGGCGGCGGCGCGATCTTTGCGTTCAGCGCAACCGAAGCGAATCAGTTCACCATCCTGTACAACTTTATGAGTCCGCCCAGCGACGGGTTCGCTCCAGCTGCGGGCGTGATTATGGACGGCGAAGGCAACATTTACGGCACCACAGAGTATGGCGGCGCGTACGGCAGCCCTCACGAGTCTACTGACGGCGCGGTTTTTGAGTGGAGCGCCGCCACGGGAACGGAAACTTTGCTCTTCAGTTTTGGGGGCTACGCCGGCGATGGCCTTCTGCCCGAGGCGGGCCTGCTCAGTTATAAAAACAACCTCTATGGCACCACCTATACAGGCGGCGCGAACGGCAACGGCACAGTGTTCAAGCTTACTCACCCCGTCAAGAAGGGCGCCCCTTGGACCGAAACGATACTGCACAGTTTTGGCGCCGATTCGGACGACGGGCGTTATCCCACAGCTGGCCTGATCGTGGACAAAAAAGGCAATCTCTACGGCACGACCACTGCTGGTGGCGCATATGGTTCTGGCACCGTGTTTGAGATTACGCCGTAGCAGCGCACTTTCGAGGCGGTTCTAGCCTCAAACGCAAGGAGTCGAAGGTCGCTTCTGCGAAAAGGAGGCGCGCCGATGAGGGCCAGCACAAATCGTCTGCGTATTTGCAGGAAATCGGGCCGGCATTTCTGCCGGATGAGCCATTCGTCATTTTCCCTGAGGGTTAGTTGGGTCAGTCTCGCAGGATGCGGCGCGGGTGAGGAGTAAGTCGCGTTCGCGGCTGTTGCGGGTAAGGGCGGCGGCGCGTTCGAACTCGGTGCGGGCTTCGGGGCGGCGGCCGAGTTTGTAGAGGAGGTCGGCGCGGACGCTGGGGAGAAGATGGTAGCGCGCGAGAGAGGGTTCGGAAGCGAGGGCGTCTACGAGTGTGAGGCCGGCATGGGGGCCGTGGGCCATGGAGACGGCTACGGCGCGGTTGAGCTCGATGACGGGGGATGGAATGAGCTGGGCGAGCTCGGTGTAGAGGATGACGATGCGGGACCAATCCGTTTCGGATGGCGTGCGGGCGCGGGCGTGGCAGGCGGCGATCTCGGCCTGGAGGAGATAGGGGCCGCGGGTGGTGTTGATTTTATGAGCGCGTTCGATTGCGGTTAGTCCGCGATGGATTAGGAGTTGATCCCATTGGGTGCGGTTTTGATCGAAGAGTAAGACTGGTTCGCCGGTGGAGGTGATGCGGGCGCGGGTGCGGGAGGCCTGGATCTCCATGAGGGCGACCAGGCCGTGGACTTCTGGTTCGGTGGGCGTGAGTTCGGCAAGGATGCGGCCGAGGCGGAGCGCGTCTTCGCAGAGGGTGGGGCGCATGAGGTCGGCGCCGGCAGTGGCGGAGTAGCCCTCGTTGAAGATGAGGTAAATGACTTCGAGGACGGAGGAGAGGCGGGCGGCGAGCTCGGGGCCGCGGGGGACCTCGAAGGGGACGCGCTTGTCGGCGAGGGTGCGTTTGGCGCGGACGATGCGCTGGGCGATGGTGGGTTCGGGGGTGAGGAAGGCGCGCGCGATCTCGTCGGTGGTGAGGCCGCCGAGCAGACGGAGGGTCAGGGCTGCGCGGGACTCGGTAGGGAGGACGGGATGGCAGGCGATGAAGAGGAGGCGGAGGAGGTCGTCGCTGATGGTGTTGCCGAGACTGGAGTCGAGGTCGGGCGAGGTTTGTTCGAGGGCTTCGAGTTCGCGGGCGAGCTCTCCGTGTTTGCGCTCGGCGACGGCGTTGCGGCGGAAGAGATCGATGGCGCGGCGTTTGGCGGTGGCGGTGAGCCATGCCGCGGGATTATCGGGGACGCCAGATTGCGGCCACTGTTCGAGTGCGGCAACGAGTGCCTCTTGCGCGAGGTCTTCGGCCAGGCCGACATCGCGGGTGAGGCGCGTGAGTCCGGCGATGACCCGCGCGGACTCGATGCGCCAGACGGCTTCGATGGTGCGGTGCAGGGCTTGATGTGTGGCGTGATGTGGATCGGTAGCGGACACTGCTGCCGATCACACCAGCTTTCGATCCGCGGTGCAAGTGCGGCTATTTGTTGGCGGTCTGATTTGGCAGCTCAGCCCGTTTCGCTACTTTGTGCTGGATCTGCTCTTCCGAGAGGACGGGTGCGAAATCTTCCATCTCAAAGACCTGGCGGATTTCGACTTCGTAGTCGCCGGGGCCGCAGTTGGGGCTACGCTTGACCCACTCGATGGCCTCTTCGAGGGACTTGACTTGCAAGATCGAGAAGCCGGCGATGAGTTCCTTGGCCTCGGTGAAGGGGCCGTCGATGACGGTACGAGACTTGCCGGAGAATTTGACGCGTGCGCCTTTGGAGCTGGGATGGAGGCCATCGAGGGCGAGCAGGACGCCGGCCTTCATGAGCTCTTCGTTGTACTTGCCCATCTCGAGCAGGAGCTGTGGGTCGGGGAGGGCGCCTTTTTTTTCTAACTCTGGGGTTGTTTTGACGATGACCATGAATCGCATTGGGAGATCTCCTTTGGGTTGAACGATGGTTGAGAGCCAGGTTGGATCGCTGTTGCTCGCCATCGTACTGGCTCTCTGCTGATACGTCGAACGAGGTGTGGCCGAATCGACACGAGAACGCAACTTAATTAATTATTTTTCGGGAAGACGAAGGATGGTCTAGATTGCACACGCCGCCATCTCAAGGGCACATTTCACACAGGCAAGTGTAGTTGACGCACCAATCGGCCTAGAGGCCATCCTCTTCCTGCGATGCCGACTACACGTTCAATTTGATCTCAGCAGTTCGGGGAAGTGCCACTCAGCCCGGACCGCTGTTTTCGGAAGGCTCGTCGACGCAGCCCGTTTGTCGAACCCCCAAATCGAACGAGTAACGGCCAAGCCCGGAATTACATTCAGCTGTGCTCCAGATCACTTCCTCTTGCAACGTCAAATAGTAGAGTACGGGTAAGCATTCGGCGAGCGGCACCGTCCAAACCGTGGCCCCGAGTGCCCGCGGTGCAGTTTGTTGCTGTGGAATCCCGCATTCCGGCAGCAGCTGTTGCGAGGACTTATGAATATGGTCGAAGTCAGCAAGGGAATTCAGCTCAATAACATCTTATTTGCGACTGATTTTTCACAATGCGCGAATGCAGCTCTACCCTATGCCATAGCCATGGCGCAGCGGTATGGATCAACCTTGCAGGCTGCTTACACACTGCCAGATGCCGATCGTATGGTAATCATGGCGCCAGAAACCTGGCCGCTCATCGCTGAAGAAGACACAATCCGGACGGAACTCTATATCGAGCAACTGGAACAGCAGTTGCAAAAACTGCCGCATCGTATTCTAACGCCGAAAGGCGAGGTCGCAGATGCGCTTACTCAAATCATCGACAAAAATCAGATTGATTTGCTTGTACTCGGAACTCACGGACGCGCGGGCGTGGACAAACTGCTGATGGGCTCAGTCGCTGAAGAGATTTACCGGCGCGCTACTTGTCCAGTACTCAGCGTTGGGCCGAATGCGTCTCGCAAACTGAACGGCGAAATTCAGTTTCAGCAGATTCTATTTGCGACGGATTTCGGCCGGGACTCCATCGCCGCTTTAGCTTATGCCGTCTCCCTGGCCGAGGAAGACGATGCGCGGCTGGTATTGCTGCACGTAGTGGAACAACCGGAAGCAGGTTTCGCCGACGTGGAGGATGTTAAGTCGACACTGCTAAACCGTTTGCGGGAGTTAGTACCACCAGAGGCAGAAGCCCGGTGTCATGCAGAATGCCGGCTCGAGTTCGGCCACCAGTTCGCACGGCCGTCGACGCGAATCCTGGAAGTTGCGAAAACTCAGGCTGCGGATCTGATTGTTCTCGGTGTACGGAAGGCGCACCGTGTGCCGGGGTTGGCCACACATCTTACCAGCACAACGGCCCAGATTCTAACTCTGGCTGAGTGCCCGGTGCTTACGGTGCGTGACGGTTACGCCAGATAAGCAATTAGGCGAGATAAGCAGGCGCAGCTGAATAGCGAAGATAGTGTCTGCAGCACTACTGTTGCGTAGGATGTTACTACAGTAATTACGGGACGCAAGCTTGGCCAAGTACGCGTGGTGTCCCGACACCATTTCGTAGCAATAATCGCCAGTCCATGCGGGGCTGCTACCGGTCGATTTTATCCCTCAGACCTGCCTCGCCGGTTCGTACTCCTAAGAGCTTTCGATGTCTCCCAACTGGGCACTGGTGTCACGATTTATGGTGACATCGGTCACTGCGGTTGTTCTACCCAACATTGAAACTCTAAACAGTCAGCCGATGGCGTTGCTGAGCTTTGTTACATTCCGTTTCCCTGGAAGTCTCACTGGTAGTTACTTTTCGCAATACCAGCGCGGCGCGAGAGGAACCACCAATTTCCATCGGGCTGCACAGGTTGACTATGGAGGAGTGTGCCCCACAGTTTGACTTGAGAGCGGCGAGGAGCAATTCCGATGAGTAAAGCCTTATTGTATGACGCGACGATGTGCATTGGATGCAAACAGTGTGAAGTTGCCTGCGCTGGTCAGAACAAACTGCGCTACGACGACACAGTCGCCGCGGAGTCGGTGCAATCCGAACATAAATATACGGTTGTTATGGCCAAGGACGACAAATTCATGCGCCGTCTTTGCATGCATTGTGAAAAGCCGGCATGCGCCTCGGTCTGTCCGGTGGGCGCTTTTCATAAAACAGCGGCCGGCCCTGTCGTCTATGACGTTCTGGAAGTGTATCGGCTGCCGCTATTGCATGGTGGCCTGCGCGTTTAGCCAGCCCAAGTACGAATGGCAGTCGCTGAATCCGCGGGTGCGCAAATGTATTATGTGCCCCGACCGCATCGCTGCTGGCAAACAGACGGCATGCGCCGAGATCTGTCCGACTGGCGCCACCAAGTTCGGCGAGCGCGACGACCTTGTCAAAGAAGCGAAAGACCGTCTCAGCCAGAATCCATCCAACTACTACCCTTATATTTACGGTCTTAACGAAGTTGGCGGAACGTCAGTCCTTATCCTTTCCAGCGAAAAAGCCGAGAACTACGGTTATCCAGCGCCGGCCAAGATCGGCGAGACTCCGATGCCGGAATATACCGGTCGAGTCATGGACCGAATTCCCGACTTTGTCCCGGTGTGGACGTTGGTACTGGGGGGGATTTACTGGGTTTCGCATCGTCGCGACGAAGTAGCCGCTGCTGAAGCAGAAGAAGAGAAGCAGAACGGGAGTGGGAAATGAAAATCAAGCTTACCTTTTGGAGAGTTGTATTCGTTGTGATCATGGTCCTCGGCCTGTACTCCTCCTACGTTCGCTATTTTCGCGGCCTGGGCGCGGTTTCAAACATGACGGACCAGTTCCCCTGGGGCCTCTGGATCGGCTTTGATTGCCTGTGCGGCGTCATGCTGGCGGCGGGCGGCTTCATCATGGTCGGCGCTGTCTATCTATTCAATGTCGAGCGCTTGCATAGCGTGGTGCGACCAGCGGTCTTGACCGCATTCCTGGGCTACGTGCTCTTCATCGTCGGCCTGCTCTTCGACCTTGGCCGTCCCTGGTATATCTGGCATCAGCTCATCTACATGAACCCACACTCGGTGATGTTCGAGGTGGGCATGTGCGTGATGACTTATACCACAGTGCTCTTCTTCGAATTCCTTCCCAACGTATTCGAAGCAGTCAATTGGAAGGCACCCATCAAGTGGATTAATAAGATCTATCCAGTACTTATCGTTTTGGGCATCCTGCTTTCAACCCTGCACCAGAGTTCCCTTGGATCCCTCTACCTGATCATGCCGAGCAAGCTGCATCCATTCTGGTACTCGCCAGCGCTGCCGTTCTTCTTCTTCGGATCGGCGGTTGCGGTGGGCTTGGCGATGACCATCTTCGAATCGACCCAGAGTGCGAAAGTGTTCGGTCGTCACCTTGAACTCCCAGTTCTGGTGACTCTGGGCGGCGCCTTGCTGGTGGCTCTCTGGGTCAATTTGCTGCTTCGGTTCGAAGACTATTTCCATCGCGGGTTGCTGCGGCAGATCTTCAGACCGAGCTATGAAGCGTACTTTCTATGGCTCGAACTTGTGCTGACCTTTGTGCTTCCCATCGCCATACTGAGCTTCAAGAAAGCCAGGCTGTCGCCCCAGTGGTTATATTTAGCGTCGATCTTTACCGTGCTGGGATTCATCACCAACCGACTTAATATCGCGCTCATAGGCTTTGAGACTTACGTTGGGCATCACTACGTACCGAAGTGGACGGAATTCTCGATCACGCTGATGATCATCGCAATGGGCTTCGCCCTGTTCGCGGTGGCCGTCAGATATTTGCCAATCTTCCCAGTGGAAGGACACGGAGTGAAGCCACGGCTTCGCGACGAAGCCGCGACCGCACCCATGGTTTCTACGCCCGTATTAGGCCATGCCGGAGACTGAGCCAACTCGCAGCGATCATCAAACCGATCGATCGAAGCGGTTGACGCACAGTATTAGCGCAAAATTAATCGGCTCACTGCTGGCGGTCATGGTCGCCATCTTCGCCCTATTCGGATACTTGAATATCCGATTGCATCGCCAGGACCTCGAAGCAGCGCAATTGGCCAACGCCGAGCGGATCAGCGATGTCATCAGGCGCGCCACCATCGACTATATGCTGCGCAACGATCGCCGGGGACTGTATCGTGCGATCCAAACGATAGCCGACGAGCCGGGCATGGTGAAGGTACGCATTCTTGACCAGGAGGGGCGGATCAGCTACTCCACCGATCAAAAGGAAGTCAGCCAAATTCTCGACAAGTCGGCTGAGGCCTGTTATGGCTGCCATACTCAATCACAGCCCTTGGCGCGTCTCAATCGTCCTGACCGCTTTCGCATTTATCGCAGCGGCGGTCAACGGGTACTAGGAATTATCACTCCCATCGAAAATCAACCGAACTGCGCCAATGCCAATTGCCACGCGCATTCGGCGGATCAGCAGGTTCTGGGCGTGCTCGACACCAATCTTTCGCTGGCAAAAGCGGACGCGCAACTAGCAGTCAGCAGCGCTCGCATGTCGTATTACACGGCGGGTGCATTGATGGTGGTAGCGGCACTGAGTTGGTTGTTCGTCTGGCGAGTGGTCGACAAACCGATCAAAGCTCTCAAGAACGGCACGGAACGTCTTTCCCACGGCGAACTCGGCTACCAAATCGAGGTGCGATCGCAGGACGAAGTCGGTGACCTGGCTCGTTCCTTCAACGACATGAGCCTGCAGTTGCGCGTAGCCAACGAAGAAATCGTCGACTGGGCAAGGACTCTGGAAGATCGCGTTGAACAAAAGACGACGGAACTGCAACGCGCTCACGATCACGTGCTGCACGTCGAAAGAATGGCATCGATCGGAAAGATGGCGGCGGTGGTGGCGCATGAAGTCAATAACCCGCTATCCGGGATTCTTACTTACGCCAAACTCTTGCGGAAGTGGGTAGGGACGGGCCAAACCGAACATGAAAAACGCGAGGAGGCGATGCAATGCCTGGAACTGATCGCCACCGAAAGCCGGCGTTGCGGCGATCTTATCCACAGTCTCCTGTCGCTTTCGCGAACCGCGCCCATGAACGTGCAGTCAACCGACCTCAACGCGGTAATCGCCCGCTGTGTGCACCTGGTCCGGCATCAACTGGAGTTGGCCGGTATCGAATTACAACTGAATCTGGCGAGCGACCTGCCGAGGGTGCCGTGTGATCCGGCGCAGATGGAGCAAGTCTTCATCGCATTGATCATGAATGCGATCGATGCCATGCCCGACGGGGGCACTCTCTGGCTTGAAGATCAGCTTGCCGGCACTGACGGCAAAACTGAAATCGAGGTGCGGGTACGCGACGATGGGACGGGCATTGCTCCCGACGTGCTCCCGCATATCTTCGAACCCTTTATGACCACGAAAGAGCATGGCCGCGGAACCGGGCTGGGATTGGCGATCGCTCGCGGCATCATGGAGCGGCATAACGGGCGCATCGATGTCGAAACCGAGTTTGGAAGGGGCACGACTTTCACTCTGACTCTGCCCAGTCAGGTCCCTGACGCAACGCTGGTGGAGGTTGTGCCGGGGGACTTTGCGACGAAGGCGAGGTGACCGAAGTGAGTACACAGGGAAGACTGCTGGTCGTAGATGACGAACTAAGCGTGCGCGATTCGCTGGACAAATGGTTTCGCGAGGAAGGCTACGAGGTCGGCACGGCGGAGAATGCCAACGACGCACTTACTCGTCTCGCGGAACATCGCTGGGATGCCGCTCTCGTCGATATCAAGATGCACGGCACCGACGGGATCGAGTTACAGCGCCGCATGCACGAAATTGATCCGGACTTGGTTGTGATTATGATGACCGGCTATGCCTCGGTCGAAACCGCGGTAACCGCACTGAAAAACGGCGCCTATGACTATGTGACCAAGCCGCTCGACCCCGACGATATCGCGCATCTCATCAAGAACGCACTGGCGCATAAACGCACGACTCAGGAAAACGTTCTGCTGCGCGAAACCGTAGCCGATATCGCGCGTCCGGGAGAGATCGTTGGCCAAAGCGGTCCCATGCGCAAGCTCTTCAACGCGATCGAGACGGTTGGCCCAACCGACGCTACCGTGCTGATCACTGGAGAAAGCGGCACGGGAAAGGAACTGGTGGCGCGTGCCATTCATCACGCCAGCCCGCGGAGATTTCATCCTCTGGTTGCTATTCACTGCGGTGCCTTGACCGAGACGCTTCTCGAAAGCGAACTTTTTGGCCACGAAAAAGGCGCGTTCACTGGCGCGCAATATCGCAAAAAAGGCAAATTCGAAATTGCCGAAGGAGGAACGGTTTTCCTCGATGAGATTGGCGACATCAGCTTAAAAACGCAGACCGACTTACTGCGCGTGCTTCAGGAACGCGAAATCACTCGCGTCGGCGGCAATCAAAATATCAAAGTGGATTTCCGCTGTGTCGCCGCCACCAACAAAGACCTCGAAAAGCTGATCGAAGAGGGTAAGTTCCGTCCCGACCTTTTCTACCGGCTCAATGTGTTCCGCATCGAACTGCCGCCGCTGCGCGAACGCCGCGAGGACATTCCCCTGTTGGTGGACAATTTCGTTCGCAAGTTTTCTTTGGCGATGAATAAACGGATTACCCGGGTATCATCGGCGGCGATGAGCCAGTTGCAGCAGCAGCCCTGGATCGGCAACGTCCGTGAATTGGAGAACGCCGTCGAGCGCGCCATGGTCGTCGGGCGTGAGCCCGAGCTGCACGAAGAGGATTTCCTTTTCAAGTCACCAACCATCTCCAACGGCGGGGGCAAGAAGCTAGAAGACATGGAGCGCGCGCATATACTGCGGGTGCTGGAGGAATGTGGAGGCAATCAGAGCCACGCCGCTGAGATCCTCGACATCGACCGCGTCACGCTCTATCACAAATTGAAGAAGTACGGTTGGTCGCGCACACCGATCGAGGCACGATCGAATTAGTTCTCAGTTCCCAGTTCTCAGTTCTCAGGGCTAAGAACTGGGAACTAAGAACTGGGAACTGTCCCATGAAGCTGCTCCACCTATTACCGATTGGGAATGTGGACGACGGGCTGTTGCACGAGCTTCGTCCCGCTGTCGAAGAGACTTTTCACGTTTCCTGTCAGGTGCTTCCGGCGCGGCTGGATCCCGAGTTCGCCTTCCACGGAGAGCGGCAGCAATACCACTCGTCGGAAATCCTGCATCGCATGCAGAGCTTTCTTACCGCGGACTCATGGCGCCTGCTGGGAGTTGTTGCCGTCGATCTTTACATCCCGATTCTCACGTTTGTTTTCGGCGAAGCACAGATGGGAGGCCCTTGCGCCGTCGTCTCCGCGCACCGCTTGCGCCAGGAGTTTTACGGGCTTCCTCCCGACCGCGAACTGTTTCGCCAGCGCGTGATCAAGGAGTCGGTTCACGAAATTGGCCACACTCTGAGCTTGACTCACTGCGAGGATTACAGCTGCGCCATGGCCCCGTCGCACGCTGTGGAGTGGATCGACCTCAAGCAAGGTTCGCTATGCACGACGTGCCGGGTTGCGGCAACCCCAATGACTAGGATTTCGTCGGCGCAAATCTTCTGAAGTCGTGGATTTGGACCAGCCCACATTCTTTGTTTCTCTCTCGCAAAAACACCGGCCGCCCGGTTTCCTGGTTTTTCAACCTTGGATCCGGACGGCCTGATGTTTCCAACGGTCCTCGTTACGGTGACCTGCGAGGTGGCTCGCTCTCGGGAGCGTCACTCTAGGACAGGAAGAATTCTTTCGCCAGCGGCAGCCACTCCTGGTCGGGAATGTGGGTGGATACGTCGTTGACGGCCACTCCACCGTCCTGGGCAAGGGTTCCGAGCGCTACTGGCATGCGGACGCGCAGGCGTCTGGCTGCTTCGTCCATCCAGGAACGGGCGAGCGCGCCGCCCAGCAGGTTCTTGAAACTGGTCTTGGCATCGGGCGCCTGCACGGTTATGAGCCAGCCTTCGCCATACGGATCGTTGAGCGACAGCTTTGGATCGCGCTCAACCGCCGGGTTAATGTCAGCCACTGTGCCCTCGATGGGCGAAACCATATCAACGTTGCACCCGTCGCGATAGATGGTCAACATCTTTTGTCCTTGGCGAATCCACTGTCCGCGTTGCGGCAGCGTGACATGCTCGATCTTGCCGACCAGCTTGCTGGCGAAGTCGTCTATGCCTACCCGCACCAGGCTGGGGCTTTCCGTCAATGCCCAGGTGTGTCCGGGATGATAGCGAACATTTTCTGGAACCGCGAAACCGCCCACTAAGGCCGGTTGAAGGCGTGGCGGAGCGTTACGTTCCGCCGCGGCTGCGAGTGTCATCGTAATTGGTGCGGCAATCGTGTTACGGGTGCGGAAATAGTCGATTAGTAAGAAGGCTACGAATGTGAAGAGAACCAATAGGACTGTCATAAGTCACCTCGTTGGAGGGCCGTCTCGCGAGCCACTCACACTTTTCTTAAGGCAATCGCCATGCCATGACAAAGTACTTTGTGGACGGCCGCACTACTGGCGTCTATCCGCTGTGAAATGAAGGAAATGGACAAAAAGCGTTTTGCGACGCCGGATTTCGAGACGAGATTGTGAACAACGTTTTGATGCAGATCGCAACAGACGAAACGCGCACGATGGCAATGTTTAGAGGTAACGACAAGAAAGATCATTTGGAATCAGTTACTTGAGGTTGGGTCGACGCGTTGTTGAATCTGACAACATCCAGAGGCGAATAATGCAACGTGAAACTGTCACTGCCAAGCTTATTAGAGTGGCGATGCACGTTGCGTTTCTCATCCGCCGCCCGCGGGGACAAATTCCCCGGAAGTGGCCGACGGCCGGGTCAGATTCAGTTCGACGATGAGATCGAGTAATCTAACGGGGATAAGGTATACAGTCCTGATGACGTCCTCCCTGTTTCACGGAGAGTCCATGAAGAGATTGCCTCGCCGTTTTCGTCGCCGGATTCGTGCTGGGATGGTTTCGCTCTGTTTGTTTGCCACTGCGATTTGCGGTTATTCGCAGACTCCGGTTACCAACGATCCTCCTTATTATGGTCCGTTCAACGCCGAGTTTTTTTCCGATGGGGATGGGCTCAAGAAACCGCTCGTGAAGGACGATTCGGTGTTGCACGCGGATTCGCCCTGGACGCTCTATGCCTGGGTGCGACCTGCCGAAGCCGCGAAGGTTATGACTCTGATCGCGGGCCTCGGAGATCCAACCGAGGAGTTTTCGCGCTATCTCGCAGTGGATGGCGTTCACGCAATCTTGTGGATGGGCAATGACAATAGCCTTTCTGGACCGGCCGTGCTTGATCCAGAGAAATGGCACTTTCTGGCGGCAACTTTCGACGGCGAGAGGTTTCAACTTTTTAGTGACGGGACGCAGGTTGCCGTCGGCACACTCGATTTAGGAAGCGTGAGCCCGGTGCTTGAGATGGCACCAGTCGCTCCTCGGGCTTCGTCTCAGGCTGCGCCACTTCAGCATGTTCCGCCTTTGCCGGCCGTGAGCAACGTAACTTGGCAGCATTTTGGTGGGGCGATTGCATCGCTCACCGTGCTACGCAGAGCATTGGGCGCGGATGAAATCAAGCAGCTGTTTCAGAAGCCGGAAGATTTTTCTCTGATTGAATTCGAGGCGGGATCGAAGCCTTGGCCGGTGGAGACGCGGGGGCAGGCCGGATACCGTGCGCCACAAGATCCGGCAACGATGCCACGCGGTAAAGCTCAGCCTTCGAAACCGAGCGCCGCTGCTTTGACGAAAGCGCGGCAAGCTCTCCAGCCGAACGGCGATCACAACGATGAATGGATCATCGCGGAAAACTGGAATCTAATTCCAGCGCCGAAGGTGAAGGAGGATGGCGCCGCGATCTCGCTCGCAGGTTATCACGCGCGCGACTGGTGGCCGGCAACCGTGCCTGGAACGGTGCTCACGACCATGATCGACCGGGGGGTCTATCCCGACCCAGATTATGGATTAAACAATCTCGCCATTCCAGAGAGCTTGAACAAGCAGGACTATTGGTATCGCGTGGAATTCCGCGCTCCGAAGTCCGCCGGCGGTCGGCGACTGACACTCACCTTTGAAGGCATCAACTATGAGGCGGCGGTGTGGCTCAATGGACGAGATCTCGGTTCGATCAAGGGAGCTTTCATACGGGGGACGTTCGACGTAACCGATCTGTTGAAGTCGGAGCAGCCTAACGTCCTGGCAGTGCGAGTTTCCCCGCCTCCTCACCCCGGCATTCCCCAGGAACAATCGATTAAAGGAGGACCTGGAGAAAACGGTGGAATCATGTGCCTCGATGGGCCAACTTTCGTGGCGACCGAAGGATGGGATTGGATTCCTGCGATTCGCGATCGCGATACGGGCATTTGGCAGCCGGTGACCTTGAAAGCAACCAGCGCTTTGAAGATCGGCGATCCGCAGGTGATCACTACCTTGCCATTGCCCGATACGAGCCGCGCAGAGGTCGAGATCAACGTGCCGGTGGAGAATCTCTCGACCACGCCGGCCAAAGGAACTCTGAAAGCGTCTTTTGGAGACACCTTAGTAAGTAAGGAAGTTATGTTAGCTCCGGGTGTAAGTTCGGTGAAGTTGGCAGCTGCCGACTTTCCGCAGTTAGTCGTGCAGCACCCACGCCTCTGGTGGCCGAACGGTTATGGCAAGGCTGAGCTGTATACGCTACGCCTCAGCATTTCGAATGGGCAGGGTGACTCTGATAGTAAACAAGTTCGATTTGGCGTTCGCGAAATCACGTATGAATTGAGCTTGCTCGATAGCTCAGGCCATCTGCGGCGATTGGAGTATTCGCCGAGCATCGCGCGGCTGAAGGGGGAACAGGTTGTAAATACAGGCCATGAAGGTGTTCGCGAAATTCCGGCGGCGGACCCGTATCCTTCGATCTTTCCCCCGGAATGGAAGGACGATTGGAAGTCGTGGGTGGCATCGCTTGTGCCGGGAGGGGAATCGTCTCCAGCAGTGAAAATGCTCAACAACGCGAACGAGACAAAAACCGCGCCCTATCTGGTTATAAGAGTGAATGGAGTGCGCATTGCTTGTCGAGGAGGTAACTGGGGGATGGACGATTCGCGCAAGCGTGTCTCGCGCGATCGTCTGGAGCCTTATTTCCGGCTGCATCGGGATGCCAACTTGAATATCATCCGAAACTGGGTTGGTCAGAACACGGAGAAAGTTTTTTACGATCTGGCCGATGAATACGGACTCATGGTGTGGAATGACTTCTGGGAATCGACGCAAGACTATAACGTCGAGGCCGAAGATCCAGCTCTGTTCCTGAAAAATGCCCGCGACACTATTTTGCGCTTTCGCAATCATCCATCGATTGTCATGTGGTGTGGGCGCAATGAAGGTGTGCCGCAACCGGTTATTAATGAGGGACTGGCGGAGTTAGTCAGGTCGTTGGATGGGACACGTTACTATTCGCCCAGTTCCAATGCGATCAATCTTCAACATAGCGGACCTTATAGGTATATGGAGCCGTCGCTCTATTACACAACTTTGAATCACGGCTTTTCGGTGGAAACGGGCACGCCATCGTTTTCGACTCTGGAATCTTTCCGGGCATGGATCCCAAAAGAAGATCGGTGGCCGATCAGCGACAGCTGGGCTTATCACGACTGGCACCAGAGCGGAAATGGCGACATGGCGCCGTTCATGGCCGAGATGCAGGCGGAGTTCGGAGCTCCGGCGAGCCTCGAGGACTTCGAGCGCAAGGCGCAGATGCTGGACTATGTAGACCATCGCGCGATTTTTGAAGGCATGAATGCTCATTTGTGGGCTCCAAACAGCGGACGGATGCTGTGGATGACGCAACCCGCGTGGCCGAGTAACGTTTGGCAGATTCTCTCTTCGGACTACGACACGCAATCTTCTTTCTATGGAGTGAAAAAGGCTTGCGAGCCGGTTCATATCCAACTCGATCTGTCTGACTACAGCGTTTCGGTTGTCAATACGACTAATGAGGCGCGCGCGGGGTTGTCGGTCAGCGCAAGCGTCTATTCGTTGGATAATAAACAGTTGCTGCATCGCGAAGAGCCCAGAGACGCCGCGGCCGATAGCGTTACAGAGGGATTCAAGCTGGACCTCGCTTCGCTGCTGGAGCAGGATGCGATGGTACTGGTGAAGTTAGAGTTACGGAATTCATCGGGGGAATTAGTTTCGGAGAATTTTTACTGGCTGGGCGCGGACAGCGCGGCCTATCGCCACTTGAACCGGCTCCCGGTCGTTGCGCTTTCACTGGCGGCCACATCCGCTCGTTCTGGCGACGACGTTCATTTGCGAATCAAACTGCGAAACACGGGCGCTGTGGTGTCGCTGGCGAACAAACTCACCCTTGTCAACGCGGCAGACGGGTCACGCGTTCTCCCAGCTTACTATAGCGATAACTATGTGTCGCTGTTACCAGGAGAAAGCCGCGAGATTGAAATCGAATATACTGCGAAGTCCGCTAACGGCGCAGTTCAGGTAGCGCTAAGGGGGTGGAACACTGCGAAGCAGATTATTTCCGCCGATACCGCCGCGGCCAGAGCGCGGTAAAGGACTAAGGCGAGCCATTGGCTTCGGTTAACCCCGCCTTCACCACGCCCACCCACGGCACAGGCGATCGAGATGGCTCGATTCGATAAGTGGTCAGGCAGGGACCCTTGTGTCGAGAGTCTGCATCACATTCAGAATCATGTGAACTACTGCGTCGTCGCCGATCGTAGTGTTGATCATCGTGTGATAAATGGCGCGGTCCGGCCACTCGACGTGGAAATACTTCTGGATGAAATCGACGCGTTCGCGATCGACGGTATCAACGAGCTCTTCGGCTTCGTTCTCACTCTTGCCGCGAGCCAGCAGGCGCCGAACTTTGTCTTGTCTCGGAGCGTATAGAAACACACGCAACGCGTCCTGGCGGTTCCTGAGAAAATGCTGCGATCCTCTTCCGACGATGACAGAGTTTCCGGTCTTCGCCGCCTGCTGAACGACCTGCTCCGTGAACTTCAAAATGCATTCGCTGTCTACCAGCTTGAGCTTGTACGCGTTGAGGCTCCCCTCATAACTTCCGCGCAGAAACGATTTGAAGAGCCGGTAATACAGGGGATCGGTTTTCTCTTCTCGACCTTCGACGACAGCCTTGGGACAGTCAGCGAGCCGCGCGATCTCCTCCGTCAGCAACTGGTCCCATAGCTTCCATCCCAACTGCTTGGCAAGCCGTTGAGCAATTTCGCCGCCGCCGCTACCGTATTCGCGTTCGATAGTGATTATTTTTATCATGGACGTCTTAACTCATTCTCTCTTGTATTAGAACAGATGGATTTTTTACTCCGCTACGCGCGGCCCGCCGCCACCTGGATCATTCTTCTTCAAAGCAAAGGACAAACAGAACATGATTCCCGCGCCCACGCAAAGAACCATGAAGGTATCGACATATGCCAAGCTGGCGGCCTGCGCCTGCAGCGATTCGTAAATGCGCGCATAGGCAGTCATTTGCGCCTCGTGCTTGCCCACGCCCGAGGTAGCCAGGCGCTGCGCCAGACCGTTCGCCGAATTCATAAAATTGGGATTATCGACCCTCACGGTCTCCACGAGCCTTGCCTGATGGAATTGCGATCGTCGAGCAATCAAGGTGGTGACTAGCGACGTTCCAACGCTGCTTCCCATATTGCGCATGAAGTTGACGATGCCGGACACCGCGTTGTTCTTCTCCGGCGCAATGCCGATATAAGCCACCAGCGTAATCGGCACGAAGAGGAATCCCAGACCAATCACCTGGGCGATGCGCAGCCAGGTGGCGGCGCTAAAGCTCATCTGCAAGTCGATCCGCTTGGTGGAGTAGAACATCGCGACCGAAAGCGCGAGCCAGCCAAAGGCGATCAGGCGGCGTGCCTGGATCTTCGTTGTCAGCTGGCCCATGATGGGCATCTCAATCAGCAAGACGAGGCCTCCCGCCGAAAGAGCAATCCCGGCGAGTTGGGAGGTGTATCCCAAAAGCGTTTGGAGAAATTGCGGCATCAGAACCAGGCTGCTAAACAACAGGATGCCGAGTGTGAACATCATCAGGCTCGAACTGGCGAAGTTGAAGCTCTTGAACATGTGCACGTCAATGATCGGCGCTTTTTGATACCACTCCCATATCACCAGCGAGATCAGGCATACGGTCGCGACGACGATTAGAGTCGTGATGAAACGTGACCCGAACCAATCGTCTTCTTGACCTTTGTCGAGCAGAATCTGCAATGCGCCGACGCCGAGCGTCAGCAGAGCAATGCCAATGTAGTCCAACTTGACACCAGCGGCCTTCAGACGAGTTAAATAAGGAGGGTCCTCGACAAAGCGCCGTACCAAAAACCAGGTGGCCACGCCGACCGGCAGATTGATGAAAAAAATCCAACGCCAAGAATAATTAAAAGTGATCCATCCGCCGAGCGTCGGCCCGATAGTGGGCGCCATGATGGCGGTAATGCCATAGAGCGCAAATGCCAAGCCGCGCTGCTGCGGGGGAAAGGTGTCCGCGAGAATGGCCTGAGCCATCGGCTGCAGTCCGCCGCCGCCGACACCTTGCAACACCCGAAAGAGAAGAAGAAATCCGAGACTTGGCGCAATACCGCACAACAAAGAACTTACGGTAAAAATCCCGAGGCAAGCCATGAAAAACCGCTTGCGTCCGAATGCGCCTGCGAGCCAGCCGCTGATTGGCAGAACGATGGCGTTCGAGACGAGATAAGAAGTCAGCACCCATGTACTCTGGTCGTTGCTCGCGCCCAGATTCCCGGCCATATACGGCAGGGCAACGTTGGCGATGCTGGTGTCGAGCACCTCCATGAAGGCCGCCATAGCCACAACAACGGCGATCAGCCAAGGATTGTACTTGGGCCGCCAAACGTCCTGGTCGAGGGCTAGAGTAGCCGTGCTCATCTCAGCGGAACTCAAAAAGCAGATTTCATTGCCGGTAGAATCATTGCAGGTAGACGTCGGGCACCACGTTCATGCCCGGGCGAAGCCGGCGATCGTGATTCTCGCCTGGTTCGAGAACGATCTTTACGGGAATTCTCTGGACAATTTTCACGTAGTTTCCAGTGGCATTCTCCGGCGGAAGCAAGCTGAAGAGCGGCCCGGTTGCGCCTGCAATGCTATCCACATGGCCCTTAAGCGTGCGCCCGCTGGAATCAATATGGATCTCCGCTCTTTGTCCAACCTGCATGCGCTTCAGCTGAGTCTCTTTAAAATTTGCAGTGACCCATACTTCATCGAGCGGTACCACGGTGAGTAGTTGCTGTCCGTCTTGCACATTCAT
Source organism: uncultured Acidobacteriaceae bacterium (assembly GCA_963822025.1). Lineage (GTDB taxonomy): Bacteria > Acidobacteriota > Terriglobia > Terriglobales > Acidobacteriaceae > Acidiflorens. Next base: position 2,461,547 of record CAWGFW010000008.1, read on the forward strand.
CCCGACGACCACCGTCTTATTTACCTCGCCGCTGACCGGAGCAATGATCCTCGTGTATCCGAGATTCAGTTGGGCCTGCTCGAGCAGCGCGCGCTTTTGCTCAACATCCGCGAGTGCAGCCTGTACGCGGGCCCGGGTCGATGACACCTGCTGGGGCCCGGTCTCCGCAGATTGGTGGTTAGCATCTGCCTGCGCCAGGCGACTGCGGGCCTGTTTGACGAATTGCTGCGCGGCGGATTCACTGGCGTGGGCTGACGCCACCGTCGCCGTGCTCGACTTAGCCGCAGCTAACGCCTGATCATAGATTTGCTGCGATACTTCCCGCTTATCGACCAGCAACTTATAGCGGTGGAGATCGTCCTGCGCTTTCACATCGTTCGCTTCCGCCGCCTCGACCTGGGATTGAGCGGCGTTTAACTGCCTCTCGGCGGCGATGACTCCGGCGTTTGCGTCTTCGATGCCCGAGGCGGCAAACTTCAATTGGCTCGAAGTATTCACCGAAGTAATCGGGACCGTGATGTTCAGCGATTTCGCCGTCTCTTCGGCATTGGCAAGATTCGCTTGTGCCTGCGCGACCGCAACCTCATAGTCTTTCGGATCGATCTCCACCAGCACCGTGCCCTTTTCCACCCACTGGTTGTCGTTGACGTTGACTTTCACCACGTAGCCGGAAACGCGCGCGCTGACGGGATAGAGGTGAACATCGGCCTGCGCGTCGTCGGTCGATTCGTAGCTGTTCAGGTAGCGCCATAAGAACACGCCGCCGATAATCACGACCGCGACGATCACCAGAATGACGATGTTTCTGCGGAGCTTGGGACTCCGGCGCGTCGGCGGCGTGTAGTTTCGGTCCGCCAAGGGCGGCGGCGTACCGGAGGGGGGTTCTTTGTCTATCTCAGGCGCTGAATGAAGTGGGATTTCTTCTGCCATGCTCATTTTCCTCTGAAATATTCCTTGACGCCTTGTTCGCTGATACCGAGAGCCCGAACCAGGGAAATTTTCGCGTAATTATAGCTGTAGAGACTGGAGATGTACTGTTCGTGAGCGCTCGCCACAGCCTCTTGCGACTGCACCACTTCCACAGTATCGGCGACACCGGCACTGAAACGATCGCGCGACTGGGTCAGCGTTTGTTCCGCCAAATCAATGTTGCTGCGCGCCACATTCACCAGATCGGCCGAGGACTGCAGATTCAGCAAGGCCGCGCGCACGTCGGAGTCGATCTGACCGCGCAAGTTATCCAGACGCTCACGGCTCTGCGCCAGCTTCGCATCCGCCTGCAGCACATCACCGTGAACGCTGCCGCCTTGAAAAATCGGAATAGTGAGCGTCCCGCGCACGTCAGCGACTGGGGTTGCGGTTGAAGCATGCGACCCTCCCAAACCGTAATCCGCGTCCACCGAAAGCGACGGGAGATAGCCGCCCAGCGCGGCCTTTCGGGAGAACTCCGCCGCGTGTACTTCGGCCATGGCCGCCTGATAGTCGGAACGCGAAGCGTAAGCGCGTTTCAGAGCCTCATCGAGGGTGATGTCTTCGTAGGGCTGGTAAGGCGACTTGTCCGCGAATTCGAATTCCTGGCCCGGAGCCAAGCCGATCACGCGCGCCACGGTCAGCTTCTGGATGGCGAAGTTGTTCTTCGCCTGGATCAACTGTTGCTGGCGCGTCTGGAATTCAACCTTGGCGCGGAGGCCGTCGATGTCCGGCGAAGTGCCGGCATTCACCTGGTCCGTGGCTTGATCGTAGACCGCTTGTGCCGTCTGCACCTGCGCTTCAGCGGTCTCGATGCGAGCTTCGTCGGCGATGGCCTGCAAATAGGTGTAGCCCACCGCCAGCACGACCAGATCACGAGCGTCTTTGAAGGTATAGTCGGCGGATCTCAAACTCTGGCTCGCCGAGCGCGCGGCGTTGATCGACTTCCAATCGAACAACTTTTGTGTCGCGTTGGCGCGCGCGTCAAAGTAAGAAAAAGGGCCGACGGATGGCGAGAGATGGAAGAGCATAGCCAGGCCGGAAAAACCGGCCTCATCGATATTGATTTTCGATTCTGCCACGTAAGGCGATGCCGTCACGCGGGGCAGGAGAGCGCTTAATGCCTCCCAGCGTTCTCCACGCGCCGAGCCAATGTCGGCGTGTGAAAGGAGCAGACCGAGATTTTGTTTCAGTCCGCGCTCGATAGCATCCTGCAGCGAAAGCGACAGAATGCCCGGAATCAGCCTTGCAGGCACGCTGCCGGCAAATGAGTTCACGCCACCGGTTCCGGGGATGGCTTGGCCTGGAGTGCTCGGACCGGGCGTTGCCTCGGTTTGCGCCAAGGATGTGGCTGCTCCACAAATCAAGACTCCGGCCAACAGGAAGTTGCGACGGCATTCGTTACTGAATCTCAAGGAGTCTCCTTCCTTTTCGGACACCTTTTTGTGACACCAAGATTTCTCGTCCCTGGCGCGGTGGATAACATAAAAGGCCCGCCGACTGAGCACAAATGCCTTTGGTCGCTTCTTGGCGTTTTCTCTGGCTTATCGTGCCGCCATCTCACAGGATGAATGCCTCAAGCTCGCGCTTTATCGATCATTTCTTCCCAGATGCCTTTTGATTTGAGAATGACTTCAATGGATTCACGAACCGCGCCATGGCCGGCGACCGCTCTTGTCGTGTAGTGCGCAGCTTCTTTTACTTCGGGTACGGCATCACCGACCGCGATCGCCAGACCGGCGCGGCGCAGGAGCGGAAGATCGGGAAGATCGTCGCCAATATAAGCGACCATGGAATCAGAGGCGCCCGCTTTCCGCAGGATTTCTTCATAGGCCGGCATCTTTAACGGCTGTTTCATATAGATGAATTCCATCTTCATTTCCTGAGCGCGGCGTAGAAGCGCAGCGCTTTCGCGGCCGGTAATGCAGCCGGTACGCAAGCCGGCGGTTTGGGCTAAAGTGAGGCCCTGGCCGTCGTGGGCGTCAAAGGTTTTGATTTCGAGCGCCGTGCCATCGGTTTGCGAAAGCAAGGTAACGCTGCCATCAGTCATGGTGCCGTCCACGTCCATGAGGAGCAGTTTGATTTGGGCAGCGCGCTTTTTGAGCGCATGGGTAATTTTCGGAAAACGGGCCAATGAAGCCTCCAGAGAAGTCAAAGTGAGTCTAGTCAAAACCTTTGTTGCTCGTTGCCTGCTACACACTCCGCTCGCGAAATGGAGCAGCGCTGATCGATACGCAGTCGAAGGAGAACAGTCTAACCGAACTCTGTCCGAACTCTGGCTTCGGTTTTGCTGCAAGCGTAGCGTCGGTGCTAGACTGCGCCAATGGCTACCAAGAAGAAAGCTAAGAAGAAGTCGACGACATCCAAGAAAAGCGCCAGCAGGAAGTCGAAGCGGGTGCAAAGCAAGCTGACGCACAAACGGACAACGCCTAAGAAATCGGCGAAGCGAGTTGTTGCTCCGAAAAGAGCCGCAGCGAAAAAGAAGGTCGTGACGAAAGCGGCCAGCCGCAAGATCGCTAGCGCGCCTGACAAAAAGACCGGGAGGAGAAGACAGGAGGAACAGCCCTATAGCTCTCCGCGTGATGCATCACACTCAGGCGAGGAATCGGGAGATTTGCAGGGCTTGTCCAACCTCGAAAGCGTCGATTCAGAGAGTGTCGATGAGTTAGTCGAGGAGGGAAACGCCTTCGAGGCTGGAGTAATTTCGGGAGTCGAGGAAGCCGGAGAACAGGACGAAAGGGAGGTGCACACGCGCGAAGTGCCCGAAGATGACGTACCCGGGGAATACCTTGATGAAGACTAACAATAAGCCAGCAACAACATGCTACACCCCTCCAAGACCGGCCGTTCCTATACAATGAGGCCGCATCAAAAATACCCGAGGGGGTAACAATGTCGAATCTACAGAACGCGCTACGGGAACTTCGCGAAAAGCGCGATCGAGCGCAGATGGAAATTGAGAAGTTAAGCCAAATAATTGCCGGGATCGAGTCTTTGCACGGCGCGGAAATATCCCACAAAGGAACCCAACCGACACGAATCGTCTCGGCCGCTTCGCGGCGAAAGATGGCTCAGGCGCAGAAAGCGCGATGGGCGAGCATACGGAAACAGTCGCAGTCGGCATCGGCAGGAAAGACGGCCACTTCCGCTCCTGCGAAGCGCACCATGTCGGCATCAGCGCGCAAGAAGATCGCCGCCGCTCAAAAGGCACGGTGGGCTAAAGTTAGGGCGCAGCAGCAGAAGGCGGCCTAGAACTACCGTTGCCCGTCACGACAGTTACCGCCTGAGGCCTAGTGAGAACTGGGTCGCGCTGAGATGGTTCGCGTGACCCGGTTCACCTGGCGGTTTACTTTTCCCGGCAGAGCGGGGCGATGAAGAAACCTATCTTGCGGGTGACCAAATGGCTGAAAGACATTCCCATTGAAGGTTGTTGCAGCTTATGTCCGGGGAGACTCTTCCAGGTGGCATCGTCTCATCACCGCCCTGAAAAGACTGAATACATAGAAAGATTGCAACAAGCGTTTGATCGCCACGTCGAGGAAACGCACGGTGAGAAAAGGCTCCTCTGACGAGCGTCGGGAGTAGTCGGCTGACGACTGACTTGATGGGCTCCGAGGCAAGAAAATTCCCACTTGAGTGCTCCATCGCCTTGTGTTCTCATTAAGCTATGGATGCTGCCACTGGGGCAGCGACTGCGCGCTAACCTTTAACCCTCAATCTCATTTTTCAGCCAAATCACGAGAGGAACATCTGAGGAGAAAATCATGAAAAAAGTTAACTACATTCCCGAAGGCTACAACACTGTTACTCCATACCTGGTTATCAAGGGTGCCGCGAAGGCCATCGAATACTATAAGAAGGTTTTTGGCGCGACGGTAGTCGTGCGCATGGACGGTCCCGATGGCAAGGTGGGCCACGCCGAACTGCAGATTGGCGACTCGCGCATTATGCTGGCGGACGAAAATCCCGCCATGGGCAACCGCAGCGCCGAGAATATTGGCGGCTCCCCGGTGAGCCTATACGTCTACCTCCCCGACTGCGATGCGGTCGTTGCAAAGGCCACTGCCGAGGGGGCCAAAATTTTAAAGCCGATTCAAGACCAGTTCTATGGAGATCGCTCCGGATTCATCCAGGATCCGTTCGGGCATCTCTGGGGCGTCGCGACTCACAAGGAAGATGTGTCGCCCAAAGAAATGAGCGAACGCGCCCGAAAAGCCATGCAGGCCGCATGAAAAGCGCTCTGGTTTGTGGCTCTTAACTCTTGGCCCGATCGCGATAGGGTCTGGCCAAGGGCTAAGAGCTGACCTCCAGGAGCCTCGCTTTTGCACTCGCCGCCGATTTCGTACAATTAAAGAGATAACTTAGAAAGGACTCTCCCTATGCTCGCTGCAGGCAAACCGTTTCCAAACTTCTCTCTACCCAATCAGGACGGCAAGACAGTCAAACTCTCCGATTTTGCGGGACAATGGCTGGTGGTTTACTTCTATCCGAAGGACGACACGCCCGGCTGCACCGTCCAAGGCAAGGCGTTCACCGCGAGCAAGGCCGATTTCGACGCGGCCGGAATCAAAGTGCTTGGTGTCAGTGCTGACGACGTGACCTCGCACAAGAACTTCTCTCACAAATTTGCTTTTACCATCGAGTTGCTCTCCGACACCAATTCCACGCTTATGAAGACGCTCGGCCTCGGCCAAGCGGAATGGAAGGGAATGAAATTCTGGGAGCGGACGACTTTTGTGGTCGATCCGAAGGGCACTATTGTGAAGGTCTATGAAAAAGTCAACCCCGACGGCCACGAGAAAGTGCTGCTCGACGATATCCAGGGAATGAAGGCGAAAGCGGCCTGAGTCGAGTAGGGACAGAGGCTCGACCCACGAAGGCCACACAGTATCACGAAGGTTTCGATCTCAGCTTTTCCTCCGTGAGTCCCTGTGGCCTTTGTGGTTAATGACCTCGCAAAGGGCGTCTCGAAAGGGCGAGCCGCGCATAAGTTCGATTCGCCTATTCGGCGAGTGGATCAGCGCCAAACTCCGAGCTGCCAATTTTGTTCCATGGCCAGTGCAGAGTTCCCGCCAGACCTTCCTTCAGCACTGCGGGCAGGATTCGATAGAGGCGCGCGCGCAAATCGCCATAGGCTTGGATGCCCGCAAAAAGATCGCTCATTAATTCGCGGAAGCTGGCACTTTGCTCGGTCAAAGCCACCATCCGTTCGAGGACGCTGTCGCCGAAAACCTTTCCATTGTAGAAGCGCTCAGACACGCGAGCAGCCAGTCGCAACTCGGGAAGTAACTCTTCGGCGAGCTGGGTCCGATATTCATCAGGTCGTCCAGCTAACAACGCGCCCGCGCACAGCTCCGCCGATCGAAGAGCATAATAGAGACCTTCTCCCGTAATTGGATCAACGAGGCCAGCGCTGTCGCCGATCATCGCCCAGCCCTCGCCACAGACTGCGAGCGTTTCAAAGGTCTGCGCGCGAAAGGACGGAAGGATGTGCGAATAAAAGCGCGCGCCATCTAGACGAAATCCATTCTCACGCAACCATTCTTCCAGGATGCGGCGCAATTCGCCGGTTGAGATTGCACCCATCTTCCCGGCGATTCCGGCGGAAACATGATCGGCCCGCGGAAACACCCAGATGTAGCCGGTGATGCCTCGCAGAAACTGAATCCGCATCAGGGAGCCATCACCAGGAGAACTCCCGCTAGGTACGAAATAGCCGGCGGTCACCATGAGGTCGTTCGGCGAAATCGGCGAGAGAACCTGCGCGCGAAAAGGATTGCGAGCGCCCGCCGCCATAATCAGGTAAGAAGCTCGGTATTCGTGCTGCGGCGTGATGAGTTGCCAGCTGTCGTCGGTGCGCGCAATTCGGGTGACGCGCTCGTTTCTTATCGCGACGCGCAGGTTTACGTGCTGGGCTCGCTCCAGCAATAATCCATTGAGCGCCAGGCGTGAGAAGATTGCGACGGGATGCTGTAAATGGAAGCGTACGCGCTTACCCGACGGGCTGATTAATTCGCAGTGCTCAACTAGATTACTTACGCTTCCCGCTTCCGACAAAAACGGATAGCGCTGCAAAGCCCTGTGCGTAACTCCTCCGCCGCAAGGTTTTTCCCAGGCGAGCTTTTCATCGAAGAGCAGAACATCCCTGCCTTCGGCGCCCAGCAACGCCGCGGCCAGCGCGCCCGCTGGACCGCCTCCGACAATTGCGATGGGACGTTCTGCGATAGGAAGTTCGGTGCTCATGTTCCGAACGCGGATTTTATCGCAGGAAGAACGGTTGGCCAATACACATAGCGACACCTCGTCGCCGCGCTGGCGTGCTCTCTGCAAGCTGCAAAATCAGCAAATCCGCGAACGGGTTGGCTATTGCAGAGTGGTAGAGTTGCTCAGCCCTTGATAAATAAACAAACCCGCAATGACCAGGATCATGGCTCCCGACAAGGCGCCGAGCACCTTGACGATGGGCGTGATCTTGTTCATCTTCGCCAGCACTTCCACCTGGTCTTTATGCATTTGGGATTCGGTTTCATGCAGAAAGATTGAATCATCTTCGTGCATGGTGAGGGTACTGCGATAGATCAAGAGGATGATGAGCACCCCCGTCAATACACCCCACGCGATTAGCAGCCCGAACATAGGAGACATACGCCACCCCGGACTTGAGATCGAGCCAATCCCGAAGTGTCACCTGTCGCCGCAGCGAAACCACGTGGTTTTCGCTCGCGCTCGGGTACGGCCCCTTGCTGGCAATGATTATAGACCCCTTGGCAAGGGGGTCGCGACTTCTTCTCTACCCCACGCATCTAACAGCTAGATACAAAAGGACGCAACCCCTGCGAAAAGCCTTGCAGAGCGGGTTGTGACCTTTGTTATAATGGAGTGATACAAGGAGATCAACCGATGGCGACTACCACCACACCCGATGTACAACATGGACAACCCAATGTGCAGCCGAAAACCGCGGCACCAGTCTTAACCCCTGCCGCGATTGCCAAGGTCAAAGAGATCATGGCCTCGCAGACGCCGGTGCCAACGGGATTGCGCTTGTCCGTAGTCGGCGGAGGTTGCTCTGGCTTTCAATATTCCATGGCCTTCGAAAACGGCGCGGGCATGATGGACAAGGTTTTTGACTTTGACGGCCTGAAGGTTTACGTCGATGCGACCTCGCTGATGTATCTGGGCGGCGCGCATGTTGACTACATTGAAACCCTCGAAGGCGCGGGCTTCAAGTTCGAGAACCCGAACGTGAAGAGCACCTGCGGTTGCGGCTCGTCGTTTAACGTGTAAGGCTGTCTTTCTAAAGATTTCGTTGGCTTGAGATTCTTGAAAGCCCCGCTTCGATGCGGGGCTTTTTCTTTCTGCGAATAGTTGCGAGGCAGTTTATTGCTGCTGCGGCTGGGAAGGCGTCTGCGGAGTTGGTGACTGTGGACTTTGCCCGCCTGGTCCTTGACTGAGTCCTTGGCCAAATCCACTCTGCCCAAATCCACCTTGTCCCGGCATTCCCCCGGGCATTCCCGGCGTCCCCGGAGTGACCGCGCCTGGAATTCCAGAGGTAACGCCGCCGGTTGGGTTTACCGGCCCATTCAACAGGCCACCGCGGTCAGCCATAGGCAGGTAAATAAAGAGCCAATCGTTGTAATGGTTCTTGGTGTAGAACACGTGAATGCCCTTCTCCTTGCTCATGCTGGCCACGCCGAGAATCGGGCCGCCTCCGAATGTTTGACCGCTCAGGTTAGAACTTGAAATCGAATTGGGCGACGAAGACCCGTTTGACGATCCACTTGAGTTCGCGTCCGAATTTCCAGAAGAGCTGTCAGACGAGCCGCCTGCGGAAGTTTGATTGCCCGGCTGTTGCAGGCCGCCTGGTTGCGCTCCGAAGCCACCCTGCGCTCCGCCTAACGCCCCCATCGCGCCGCCGAATCCGCCCGCTCCCGAAGCGCCACCGAGTAAACTCGACGCCCCACCTTGCAGGTTCGTTCCCGGCGTTTGCCCGAGGACCATCCCATTGTTCAGGCTGATATCCTGTTGATGCAGAAATTTGAAGTCTTTTTCCTTGCCCGTGGTCTTGTCGATATTCACGGGGTCGGTATAGCGCTTGCGCAGGAAGCGCAGGTTGTTGGTGCTCTCCAGTTCTTCAACCCTTGTGGGATAGCGCCCAAACTTTTTGTAGAAGTGTTGAATGGCACGCATGTAAGCCGTGCCCCTATGTCTCAACTCATCTTCGCGGTCGCGGACAATCTGTTGCTTGATGTCGGGCAACACGGCCGACAACGCAATCATGATCAGCGCGAGCATCAGCATCAGCGTGATCATCATGTAACCGCGCTGCTGGATTTGTGATTTGCGATTTGTAATTTGTAATCCGGGAAATCTCAAATTACGACGCCGCATGACGCTCACTCGCCCTCAAAATTGCAAATTACAAATTACAAATCGCTAATCACAAATCTATCTCATCCCTGCGTTAAAGGAAGGCTCTGCCGGTTGTTGTTGAGCACATCTTCCACGTCGACCGCGTTCGGCGAGATATGCAGGACGCGATAGCGCCGGTCGACGATGTCACCCTCAGACGCGATGAAAATATCTTCACCCTGCGACAGAAAAACTTTCTTCATCTCGCCGGGCCGATTGGCAAAGCCGAAAAATTTAAGATTGATCGGAGGCGGCGGTTGAATCGTTGGAGGAGTATTAATAGCCGCCTGCTTATCGGTTGTGCCGTTCTTCTTGGGAGGTTCGATCTGGGCCACCGACCCCGCAACAAAAATATTTCTGCCGTTCCCCGCGTACTTGATCTCCTCGCTCTGCCGCAGGAGGTTCAGATCGAGCGTCGGATCGAGCCGCGGCGCAACCACCGCCACCATTTTTCCCGAAGCGGTGCGCCGCATCACCGGTTTAGCGGCCGCAGTACTCGTCGGTGCCGCAGGCGCCGCCGTAGGCGACGAAGGCCAAAACTCGCGCCCCAGCATCACCAGCGCAATCGCGCCCAGCACGGCCAGCCATATCAGCTGTTTCCGATTTTCAGTTCCGAGTTTCACTACGCACCTGACCGCAAATAACTGTGGATCGTGATACCCAGTTTCACCGGCCCTGCACCTTCGCCCGCCAGGTCCACGCTATCCACTTCAAAAAACATCTTCGATCGCTCCAGCGTATTAATGAAGCGCACCAGTTGCAGGTAGTCGCCGGCAAAACTTCCCTCGATTTCAACCGGCACTATGCCAGAGGTTTCCGCATCCTCCTGCTTGTATCTCGCCTGCTGGATGTGTATCCCATTCTCCGCCGCGAGCTTCCCCAGTTCATGAGTCAAGTCGGAATCTTTTGCGGCGAAGCGGTCTTTGTAAAATCCGCTGATCTGACCCTTTGCGAGCACGAGTTTTTGGTCGATGTGGCGCAGCGGCATCACGTCGCGCGTCTTCTTCGTCAGTTCCGCCCTGAGTTCGTTGATTTGCAGCCGCCGCGAATCCGCTGAACCGACCAGCGGCGAAAACAATACAGCCGCCGCGATCACATCGGCGGCCAGCATCGCCCCAATCGCAATCTTCAACTTGCGCCGCGAATTCCCCAGGTCAGGCATTACTTGCCGCTCCTCTCAGTCGCGTCCGGAACATAAATCGAGAGTACCGTCGCGCCCACGCCCGCTTGCGCTTCCTGATTTTCCTGTACCAATTGCGCTCCCTGAAAATGCTTTGAGCTTTCCATGCGATGAACCAGTTCCACCGCCGCTTCGCGCGTGTCTCCGACCACCTTCATATTCAGTTCGACCTGTCCCTGCTCGTCCAATTCTGGCCGCAAAGAAACGACATGCAGGTTCGAGGGCATGACCTGCTCCAGGTCCTCGAATACGCGGGTCCACGAAAACGCCTTGCGCTGAATCAGTCCATTCAAGAACTGGGACTGATCGCGCGTACTGCGATTCGCGGCCTGGTCAAGAAAGGCCTGCGCCTGCGCTCGTTCGTCGTCGCGTTCCCTAATCTGCCCGTCCAAGCGCGCAATCTCCTGGCGATCGCGACCCGCGTGTCGCCACTCGCTCACCGTCCAGAAAAGAAGGAACAGCGTCAAGGCGGCAAGCGCGCCGACGCCGAGGCCCCAGCGCAGCCAAAACTGCCGCGCATCTTCATAAGGCCGGGTCGCGAGATTGATGTCTAAACGCATTAGTTATAAAAATCGCTTTTTGCTATTGGCTGTTCGCTTTTGTCCTTTGGCCTTTAGCGAATAGCGAAGAGCGAATAGCGCTCCTACGAAATCAGCGCCCCCACCACTCCCGCCATGCGCCACCGCGGAACCGTTCCTGTCGTCGAAGCGATCTGCGTTGCTGCCACCAGATCCTCAACCGTCGCCCCCGACTGATTTTTCAGCGCTGATGCGGCGCCTCCGGTTTCGGATTGCCCCGCCACATAGATGCGCTCAATATTCAGGTTGTAAGTGTCTTGAAAAAATACGACCGAAGGATAAACTTCTTCCGCCAGTTGATCGCCGGTAATGGTTACGCCGCGCATATTTTCGAGCGTGCGGAAGAGCAGCAGTTGCTCCTGATCGAGAATCGCAATGCTGATCGTGCGCGCGTCGACCTTGACGACCAGCGTCGGCCGTTCCGCATCCGCCGCTCCGAGGGCCGCCAGCATCGAAGGCATTACCATTCCCGGGTTGTAACCAGCGTCGCGAAACGCCGACTCATATTCCTCAAGAACCGTGTTCAGGACCACAGCGGCCACGGCACGCACTCCTTTGCCTGTCGATTGCGCATGATAAGAAATGCGCGCATTGGCCGGATCAAAGGGCAACGACTTCTTCAACCGGAAGCGCACCACCGCCTCGGCTTCATCGCGCTTCGAGGGCAGCGTCTCAAAATCCAGCAGCACCACGCGCACCGATGTATCGGGCAGAATGGCAATCACATCCCGCGACCGGCTGCCGACGCTGGCCAGCGCGCTTTCAACTGCCTGTCGAACCGCGCTGCCGTCGCGCAGATTCGCTTCCATCAAGTCCGGCACCACCGTGCCTGGAGCCAATTCCCGCGCCGATGCAATCTCGACCATCCGCCCCGCATCCGAGGCGCGCCCCGCCAGCACGCGGTCGGCTGCGATTTCACAGGCGAGTGTCGGTCGTCGTACGTGTTTGGAGGTAGAAGTCATTATCTGCAATCCGGCGTCAATCCGATGATATTCCCAACCGTCATGAGGAGAGTAGTTACCTCCGGGGATGCCGGGACAGGAAGCCGGTCATGCGGAGAGTAACCAGTTACCCTGCCTCAACGCATGGTCTCAATAAAGGTGACCTTGTTGATCTCTTTCAGAGTGGTAAATCCCCCGCGCACCTTGTCGAGCGCCGATTCGCGCAGGAAGCGCATGCCGTCTTCGCGGGCAGCTTTTCGTATCTCCGACGTGGGCCTCCGCTCCAGAATCATCTCGCGGATGCGGTCTGTCAAATCCAGAAGTTCATGAATCGCCGTCCGGCCGCGGAACCCCGTGCCCGCGCACTCGATGCAACCCTGCCCCTCGTATAACGGCACCTGCGACCACACCTGCGGATCCAGGCCGCTGGCCTCAAGCGCCTCGTCCGGATAATGCACCGCCGTACGGCAGGAATCGCAGATCACTCTGACCAGTCGCTGCGCCAGAATACAGTTCAGCGCCGAGACAAAGTTGTACGGCTCGACGCCCATGTTCAAAAAGCGCCCCAGCACGTCGACCACGTTATTGGCGTGGACGGTCGTAAACACGAGGTGGCCGGTCAGCGCCGACTGGATGGCAATCTGTGCCGTTTCATTGTCGCGAATTTCGCCGACCATGATCTTGTCGGGGTCGTGGCGCAAAATCGATCGCAGCCCGCGCGCAAAGGTCAGTCCCTTTTTCTCGTTGACCGGAATCTGTGTGATGCCGCGCAGCTGATATTCGACCGGATCTTCGATAGTGATGATCTTGTCTTCGTCGGTCTTAATCTCATTGACAGCGGCATAAAGGGTAGTCGTTTTGCCGCTGCCCGTTGGCCCCGTGACCAGCACCATGCCGTACGGTTCTTTGATGTAGCGCCGGAAGCGTCGCAGGTCGTCTTCGTCAAAGCCGACCACTTCGAGCGTCAGCTTCTTGAACTTCTCGCTCATCGACTCTTTATCGAGCACGCGAAGCACCGCATCTTCGCCGTGGATCGACGGCATAATCGATACGCGGAAGTCGATGGCGCGCCCGTTATATTTCACGCGGAAGCGCCCATCCTGCGGCACGCGGCGCTCGGAAATATCAAGCTCGCTCATGACTTTAATGCGCGAAATGATGGTCGAGTGATGCTCTTTGCCAATCGGCGGCATCGCATTGGTCAGTACTCCGTCGATGCGAAACTTGATGTAGACCGAGTCGTCCCGCGTTTCGATATGTATGTCGCTCGCCCGCCGCTGAAGGGCGGTGAAGATCGTGGTATCGACCAGGCGGATGATCGGGCTCATGTCCGCGCCCGCCGTCGCCGTCAACTTGTCGATGGAGATGGTCTCGTCGTTGCCGGCTTCATCTTCGCGGATTACGTCGAGCGTGAACCCTTCGCTCGCGTCTTCGAGCACGCGCTTGGACTGCTCAGTCTTCTTGAGAATGTCGGAGATCTGCTTCAGCGTCGAAACTTTGGTCAGGATGCGCTTGCCGAGCAGCAGGCTGATCTCGTCGATCATCATCAACTGGCTGGGATCGGCGATCGCAATCGCCAGCCGCCCATCCGGCGTCTCATCGAGCGGCACGAAGTTGTAGCGGAACATCAGGTGCACCGGAATCTTCTCGAAGAGATCATGGTGCAGCTGGAAATCGCTCAAATCGATAAACTCGCAGCGGTAGCGCCGCGCGATATCCCGCGCATGCACCAGTTCATCGGTCACCGGCGCCGCTTCCGGCACCAGTTTCCCGCCATTTCCGCCGCTCACCACTGCTGTCTTCTTATCCGCCATTGCCATACCAGTTTACCGCTTATTGAAGGCCCGGAAACTTTGAAAACTGCCCCTAATGGACGTTCGCTCCCAGCGTGAATATCGGCATATACAGCGAAATCAATATGCCGCCCACGAATACCGCCATGATGATTAGAATCAACGGCTCAATCAGCGCCATCGCCGCGCCGAGCGCGGTCTGCACGTCTTCTTCATAGAACTCAGCCACTGACGCCAGCATTGCCGGCAGCGCTCCGGTCGATTCGCCAACCTCCAGCATCTCTACCGCCAGATCGGGGAAAAGCTTTTGCGTCTCCAGCGCGTGCGCCAGGCTCTGGCCTTCTTTCACGCGTTCCGCCGCGGCGTTGACTCCGTTCAACATCTGTCGGCTGCTCAACGATTCAGCCGCCGTTTCCATCGCCGGCACCAAGGGCAATCCCCCTTGCAGCAGCGTTCCCAGAATGCGCGAAAAATTCGCTACCTGATACTTCAGCCGAATTTCGCCGATCAGCGGCAGCCCCAGTAGAAAGTGGTCGATGCGTTCCGCGCCCTTGTCACTTTGCTTCCAGCGCCACAGCAGGATGCCGCCTACGATCAAGACCAGCGCTACAATCCATCCATACTTCTGCGCGTTCAGGCCGATGGTCAGCATGAACACCGTGATCGCCGGCAATGTCGCTCCCAGGTTATTGAACAGGTCGGCAAACTTTGGCACCACGAAGGTGATCAGAAAAATCAGCATCACCGTCACCATCGAAACCAGCAGCGCCGGATACACCAGCGATACCAGAAGCTTCTTGCGGAAGGTCTGCACCATCCGCTGATAGGTGATGTAGCGGCTGAGCACTTCTTCCATGTTGCCGCTCTTTTCGCCCGCCAGCAGCGTGGTCGTATACATCTTGGGAAAAACCTGCTGTGCCGCGAACGCATCCGACAGCAACTCGCCGCCCTTTACCCGCTCGCGGACATTCTCGAGCAGCCGCAGCAGAGATTTGTCGCGTTGCCGCTTGATCAGAAGATCCAGCGCCGTCAGGATCGGCAGCCCGGCCTTGATCAGGGTCAGAAACTGCTGGTTGAAAATCAGGAATATCGACTGCCGAAGCCTTCCGCTGCGCTGCCCAAACTGCCCTCCGCGAGCGCTCAGCAGCGTCCGCGGCTTGACCCAATACACCAGGTAGCCCTGCTGCACGAAGCGGTCGTGGACTTCGGCCTCCGAGTACCCGTGCTCCACCTGCTGCCGCAGATGGCCCTGTTCGTCGGCGACTTTGACCAGGAATTCTGCCATGCTATCGTCTGCTTCCGAGTACCGGAGATTCGAGCAGTGAGTGTCTTAAACTCAGTGTAACATTCTGTGCCCAAAGCGCTTAATGCAACTTGTCCATCGGTGTGGTACGCAAGTAACCGACCCGCCGGCTAGGGCGCCAATTCTTCGACCGTCTCAACTCCCGCCGGAGGCGTGAATTGAAACCGGCTGTCACTCATCGCCACATTTTCTTTCCAACCGGCAAAGCGAAACTCCGTCTCCGCCCCGTCTGCCTCCATTAATACGATGCGCACAATCTGGTCCGACGGCGTGATCTCCAACTGCACTTCGTTCACCTGTCCCGCCATACCCTGAGGAACACCCCGCAAAAGCGTATCGTGCGCGTCCAGAGGAGCCCCCTCGACCACCTTCGAAAGCCCCGTCAATTCCTTCTCCAGCTTGGTCTTGCCCAGCAAGAACGCCAGCGGAGATCGCAGATCATCCAGCTTTTTAAGAGTAGTTTTTCTGACCTGCCGCTCCTCCGGCATATAAAACCACACAACTTCGCCGTCGCTGATAAACAGCTTCTCTTTTGGAGAACGATATTCCCACCTCATCTTGCGCGGCTTTTTCAACCACAAAGTCCCCGACTCCACCCGCTCCGGCCCGTCGCCGCGATAGATCTCGGTGAAGTCCGACTCCAGGCTGCGCAGATGGTTGTAGTGGTTGTCGACGGCCTGGGCGAGTTGATGAACATCCTGCGCCTGCGCCGACGCAAGTGCGAGTGCCACTAGTAAGAAAGGCAGCAACCTGACCAAAACCCAACAAACAAAGCGGCGATTCAACTTTGGTTTTTCCCCTGCTCAATCTTACCGCGACAAGATCGCACGCGCATTAAATGCCAATGAAAGTTCGGTGCCCCGTCGTTTCGAGGGCCGAAAAAACGCTGCGCGAAAGCGGTTTTTCCGACTGTTCTCGTTCAGAATGATGCGTGACACTCTGTCTCGATCAAAAAAGCAGCATTTGCAGCAGCAGTCGCAGGCACGGTGGAAATGTGGGAAAGGTGCGGCTCTTTGCAGCTTTCCCAAGCGCCTTGAATCCGACAAGTATCACGCCCACTGGAACTTATCTGTTCGGAATCAGCGCTTCTTAGGCGCGTCATTTCCACGGTGCACATTCTCTAGTCAGCCCGCTGTTTCTCTGCTCGGGCCCCGATGATCTTCTGACCTGAAAAGTGTCACTAATCATGTGGACGAGTACACCGACTTGACGAATCCCCTCGCTGAGGGCATCATTGCGTGTCTCGGCGTGCTCTATTCCTCCCCGGAATCCCCATCTCGTCGGAGGTGTAATGAGGCCCTTCTGTGGTGTTCTTCTATTCTGTGCCTTGGCACTGGCTAGCCTCATGACCGTGCCCGCCGCTGGGAAGACGCAGATACTCTTTGCGCAGCCCGTCGCCTACGATTCGGGCGGGCCCCATGCCGACTCGGTGGTAGCTGCAGATTTGACTGGCGACGGGAAACTGGACTTAGTCCTGGCCAACGCTTGCAAGGGGGTGGACTATCTCACCTGTGACGACCTTTCTGGAGAAGTCGACGTGCTTCTGGGCAGCGGCGACGGCACCTTCCAGCCAGCCGTAACCTACAGCACCGGGGCATACGTTGCCTATTCGGTGGCGGTGGGCGATTTGAACGGCGACGGAATTCCTGAGCTGGTCGTAGCCAACTATTGCGGGACTCTCGAATACGGCGGGTGCGATGGACAACACGGCGCGGTGAGCGTTCTACTGGGCAACGGAGACGGTACGTTCCAACCGGCGGCGACCTACGACTCGGGCGGCAAGGGCGCTTATTCGGTCGTAATCGGGGATCTGAATGGCGATGGAATCCCAGATTTGGCCGTAACGAACACCTACGATCAAGCGGGTATAAACGGTTCCGTGAGTGTGCTGCTAGGCAACGGCGATGGCACCTTCAAGTCTGCCGCCAGTTAAAACACGGGGGGTTACGTTGCAACTTCGGTTGCGATAGGGGATGTTAACGGCGACGGAATTCCCGATCTGATCGTGGCCAATTTCGCCCAGGACCAAAGCGCCTACGGTTTCGCGGGAGTGCTGCTGGGCAATGGCGACGGCACGTTCCAGCCGGCGGTGCTGTACGGTTCGGGCGCCGAGGGTGCCTATTCGGTCGCCCTCGGAGATTTGAACGGCGACGGCATTCTGGATTTAGTCGTATCGGATGGCGGGGAAGCAGGAACCCGAAAGCACAGCATCGTGGGCGTGCTGCTGGGCAACGGCGACGGCACTTTCCGGGCCGCTGTCACTTACGTCGCGGACGGGCTGGAAGATGGTGGCTATCCCGTTATCGGCTGGGGATCGATTCGCTTGCGATTGCGGACGTGAACGGTGACGGAATTCCCGATCTGGTCGTGGTCGAAGTGTGCCAGAGCCTTAGCCTGTATGGGGTCTGCAACGGATCCGGGCAAGTCAACGTTATGCTGGGCAATGGCGACGGCACGTTCCAGTCGCCGGTTGTCTACAGATCTGGCGGCTATGAGGGCTCGGCGCTCGCCATCGCGGACGTGAACGGCGACGGTCGGCCAGACCTGCTGGTGACAAACGCGTTAGCTACCAAGAACGACTACAACAGTGGCTCAGTGGCCGTGCTGCTAAACAAAACCTCCTACACCACGAAGACCTCGCTCACTGCGTCGCCCAACCCAGCGCTCGTCAACCAGACGGTCACGCTCACCGCGACGATTACCTCGAATCCGCCCGTCTCCAACGGAGAGACTGTAACTCTTCTCCAACGGCAAGGCCAATCTCGGCACAGCCACAACGGCCAACGGAGTGGCAAGCCTGACCACGTCGTTCTCCAAGGCGAGGAGCTATACGATCAAAGCCAGCTATCCCGGCGACCCCTTCCGCAAACCCAGCTCGGGAACGGTGAAGCAGGTGGTGAGCCCCTAAACTTGCCTGTTGAACGTTCCGACTAGGTGATTTTTTTGGTGCAATAAACTGAATACTGCTCCGTCCCGCCGACTTTCAGAAACGCCGCCCGCTCGCCGATCACGTGCTCGAGCAGCGGATTGTGATATAGCAGATATGCGGCTCGTGGATTCTCCGCCAGGCTTTTTTCAAGGTTGTCGACCAAACATCTCAAACCCGCCTCCGGCAAAGGATTGAATAGATAAAGCACGAGTGGCTCCGCAGGAAAAGAGAACTCGCAAGCATCCCCGCACACCGCCTCAATCTGGGAGCAGCGCTGCGTCGCCGACTTGTAAGCGCGAATATTTTCTTCCGCCGCGCAATGTAATTCCGCAATCAACTCCACGCCCACAATTTTTCTGAAGGGATACTCCGAGGCCATCAGCAGCGTCCGCCCTTTGCCCGACCCAATATCGACGAACGTGAATTCCTCGACCGCAATGGGCAAGCTCGCCATCATCTCGCGAAACAGAGCCGGCTCCGTCGGTTGATATGGAGAATGAAAAGCCCCCGCAGCCGCGCCCGCCAGCTTACCGTGCCGCTCGTGGTATTGACGCGATGCTCCCAGTCATACTCCATGTCGCCATAGCGCTGCCGCCGCCGCGAAGGCGTAGAGTCGCAAAGAAAATTCCAGAGATTGCGAATCAGGTCGAAGCTTAGCATTGAGCAGTTAGCACTTAGGGAAACCATGATAAGCAATATCCGGACGCGAAGGCTAAATGCTACGTGCTAATGGCTAACTGCCGCTCTTCTGCCGCGGAGGCTGCGGAGGCAACGCTCCCGGGGGAAGGCCCTTGGTGATGAAGTAAAGGATCTTCGGATTCTGCACTTCGATCCGCCCATCGGGCATCAGTTGGTAAGGATTTCCCTTCGGATCGGCAGGCGTTCCATGTATGAATCCTGCTCGCTCCAGATCGTTCATGCTCTCGGGCAATCGTCCGGTCTGTTGCCGATAGCGCTCGACGACCCGCTCCAGTTGCGTAACTTCCTCATCAACCTGCAGAGCAAGCAAATGTTCGACGGCGTTCTGCCGTATGCCCGGTTCCTTGGTGTTCTGATACGTCGCGGTCCATAGCAAGCGCGCTGTGTCGAACTCGCCGGCATGTTGCGCCATTCGTGCCGCCAGTATCGGCATGTATTCGTTGGTCACCGGCAAGGCCGCTCCACGCTTGAACGCCTCCGCCGCCTTGGCATAGTCGTTGAGCTCGGTGAAATACAGGAATCCCAGGTTGTAGTAAAGGCGCCACTGCTCGGGGTTATGCTCAATTCCGTATTTTATGAGCGAGAGTGCCGCGCCCGGCAACCCCGCGCCGCTAGGCGGTTTCGGCGCCAAAAAATTGGCTCCAAACTCGTAAGCGGGCAAAAGTTTCGGATCAAGCTGCGTTGTGACTTCCAGCAGAGGGGCCAGCAGGCGAAAATCGCCGGAGCCGCCATGGTGCTGCTCGCCAAAATACTGTACCGCGCGCGTCCAGTAAATATCGGCCAGCAGGCCGGTATAGCCCAGGCTCATCCGCCGCAGCACTCTGGGAGAGCTGATATAGAGTTCGTCCTGCGCCACCGGTTCGCGCTGCGCGCGGTCCATGGCATAAAGAGTCGCCATGGCGCCCGCAAGCGAAAAGAAGAGCACCGCCAGCGCTATCAGATTGACGCGCCTCGTTGCACTCATCTTCATTTCAGGTTCCGGCGCTGGAAGATCAGAACCGCTCCCGAGATAGCCATCGCCGAATACAGCAGCGCATAGGCGGTGTTATACAGAATGAGCCGGGCCGGCAGCGGGTCGCCGTGCGCCACCTGGCTGATCACATTCAATGCGGAAAAGTTTGGCACCAGATAGGCGATGCCTGTCGCCAGCCCACCGCCCAATCCATGCGTGACGCGGGCGAAGCCGCGAAGATCTTCCGCCAAGCTTCCAATCACGAACAACGCGAAGGTGAATACTGCCGACATCAGCGGGGTCGAAAACGACGAGAAAAATAACGCTAGCGCGCACACAATCAGAAATTGCAGCACGATGAAGTAGAGTGCCACCAGCACCCACTCGTCCATCGTTTCGAACTTATGCGCCACGTAAAGCAACGCCAGAAAAACGCCTAGCGCCATGCACATCGTGTTAACGACCAGCGTCCCGGTCAGTCCGAAGAACTTCCCAACCACGAACTCCCAGCGCCGCACCGGCCGCGACAGGACGGTGTACAGCGTGCGCTTCTCGATTTCCTTCGAAACCAGCCCAATTCCGATGAAGATGGCAATGACCACTCCAAAGAGCGATACCGCCGTCAGGCCCAGGTTCACCACCACCACGCGCTCGATGTCGATGGAGATCTCTCCTACCAGAATCGCGGCGCCGGAAAGCAGCAGCGCGAAGGCAATCAGGTTGTAAAGAACGCGGTCGCGCACCGCCTCGCGAAAAGTGTTGAAGGCGATATAACCGACGCGCGAGTTCATACCCCTACCCCCTTCCGGTCTTCCTTGATGCGGACTTCGTCTTTATCTTGTTCGACGTTTTTCTCGACGCTAACGGGTTGCAGCTTCTGAATGTAGTATTCCTCGAGCGAGTTGCGCACCAGCGCCAGCGAAATCAGCTTGAGGCGTTCACGACGCAAAAGTTCGAGCGCCATATCCTGCTGTTCTTCCGGCAACACCGCGTTGACCATGTCTCCGCTGATCCGGGCCAGGGCTCCGAGCGCGATCAAGGCCGCCGGCACTTTGGATGCGTAAAAAATGATCTCGATTTTGCCGTGCGTTCCGGAAGTCAAGTCCGCGACCGCCCCCACCCCGCGCAACTTTCCCTGATGGATGACCGCCACGCGATCGCATAGCGCCTCGGCATCCGAAAGAATGTGCGTCGAAAAGAAAACCGTCTTGCCCTCCGACCGCAATTGTTGAATCAGATCCCGAACCTCGCGCCGGCCCATCGGGTCCAGACCCGACATCGGTTCATCCAGAAACACCAGCTTCGGATCGTGCAGAATCGCCTGCGCCAGACCTACGCGCTGCAACATACCCTTCGAGAATTTTCGCAATTGCACGCTGGCCGAACCGCTCAATCCCACTCGCTCGAGCATCTGCTCCACCCGCGCCGAGCGCCCTTTCGCCGGAACTCCAGAGAGCTGCCCGTAATAATTGAGCAGTTCGCGCGCCGTCAAATGGTCGTAAAAATATGGCTGTTCGGGGAGAAATCCGACCTGCGATTTCACCGCTGGATCATCCAGCTCTTTCCCCAGAATCCGCGCCGTGCCCGCCGTGGGGAATACTAATCCCATCAGAAGTTTGAGAGTGGTAGTTTTGCCGGCGCCATTGGGGCCGAGGAAGCCGAAGACCTCGCCCTCTTTGACCGTCAGGCGCAGGGGACGAAGCGCGAGTTTCGGCCGCTTGCGCCAGAATCCAACCAGATAGCTTTTTTCGAGATCGAGAATCTCAATCGCTGCCATGACGATGCGCGAACTGCCCTGCTCCTTAGACGGAGTTTGCGTGGAGTTAAATCGAATCGTGAAATTCGGTTTCTAGTGCTTCGATTCCAGTCTGATTCGTTCTAATCAAGAGATTATAAGCAATGGGTGAACGCTCCAGCGGCATCGCGCGGCGTAAGCAGGTTACCAAGGTAAGGCGCATCCCGGCTCGCTCCTCTCCGGAGACTCGACCAAGGACATATGCGCGGGGGCTCGTGTCGACTAATTTTGCGGGGGAACGGTGCCATCGCAAACGGTGATGGCCGTCATGCTAACGCGCACAACGGCGTCTTCAAAGGAGCAGAAATACCGCATGCCCGAATAATCCCACAAGATCGGTGTGGCGATGACGTTATAACTGGCGTTTGGTGTGCCCGCCACATTTGTGACCGTGAAGTTATAGCCGCTTTTTTGTCCGCCAGCGAGCACGGTGTCAATCAGGCAGGCGCTGGAGGAACTGGGCGGGGCGCAACTCGTTCCACCCAGGGATGCCAAGGTGGATGCGTAACCCACGGTTGGATAGGCCGAGTTGTAGGAAATCTGTGCCGTGTTCAGGGTTCGAACGGAGGCTGCGGCTGCCGATTCTGCGGCGACAATGCGCGAACGCAGAAAACTCGGGACCGCAACGGCCGCAATGATCAGGATGATAGCCACAACGATTAACAGTTCGATAAGCGAAAATCCCTTGCTGCGCATCGCGTCTCCCGGTTGGGCGAATCATCCTTCGGGTCGCTCTCCGTTGATGATCCCGGAGGAGCGTCCGATCAATCCCCACACAACTCTTGCATTTCTCGTGCCGTACTTTTCCAGAATGACGAAAATGTATCTCCTTGAAAATGCAATAGAATTCATCAGACACTTCCAGCGTCGCACGTTTTCGCGAGGCCCTTGCCATGGGAGTTGACATTTTGTGTCACTCGAATTGCTGCAGTCTGGCGAGGATGATGTGCGCTCTGTTTTCTTGCGGTCGCTCGAATGTCATATAGCGGATGGCTTACCGAGAAAAATGAGAAGTTATTGCAACGGCGATACAAGTAAAAAGCGGAGGGATTTCTCCCTCCGCTCCTCTGAGGCTGATGGGCGTCAGAGATCACACCTGAGGGGGCCTATTGAAGCGGAGTTTCGGTTCCGGCGCAGCTGGTCAGAGCAGCGGTGCTGTAGCGCACAACCGCGTCCGCGATTGAACAGAACGAGCGCACCCCGGTCTGGTTCGGAGTCAGCGGTGAGCCGGCCGCATAGTAGGAGCCGGCCGGAGCGCTGCCCGAGGCCGCAACGCTGAACACATAGCCGCTCTTGGTGCCCGACGCCAACAGGGTGTCGATCAAGCAAGCTTGGCTAGAGTCTGGCGGGGAGCATCCGTTGCTGGTGAGAGCAGCCAGGTTGGCAGCAAAGCCCACGGTTGGGTAGGACGAGTTATACGAAACCATGGCGGTGTTGATGGTACGAATCGAAGCCACGGCCGACGACTCGTTAGCCGCGATACGTGCCCGCAGCAGGTTCGGGATAGCAATGGCGGCGATGATCAGAATGATCGCCACCACAATCAGCAGTTCGATGAGTGAAAAGCCCTCGTGTCTCCGCATCTGAAAGTTTTCCTTTTCCCCTTGAGATGTCCTTGAGCGAAAAACACCTAGCTCGCTTGTTCTATCGACCAAATATCGCAGGGGTTTAGGTGACGAAAGGCAGATGCTATCCGGCGACCTGGTTTTTGACGCCATTTTCCACGAGCGTTACTACCCCCCGGCGATTTCAGCGGATTTGACTCTCTGGGACTGGGACTGACGAGAAAACTGGCTATCTGGAAGTCCTCCCACAAAGCGGGCGCTCTGCGGCTTTGCGTTTCGAGAAAAATAAAAAAGCAGAGGATTTCTCCTCTGCTTCTTTAAGGCTGGTACCCTCCCCCAGGTACTTTGCCAAGTTCAAGCTTACTGGAGCGGGGTTTCGGTTCCAGCGCAGCTGCTCAGAGCAGCCGTGCTGTAACGAACGACCGCATCCGCGATCGAACAGAACGAGCGTACGCCCGTCTGGTTCGGTGTCAGCGGTGAGCCGGCCGCATAGTAGGACCCGGCCGGAGCGCTGCCCGAGGCCGCAGCGCTGAACACATAGCCGCTCTTGGTGCCCGACGCCAACTGGGTGTCGATCAAGCAAGCGGTGGCGGAGGTAGGCGGAGTGCAGCTCGAGCCCGAGCCAGTAAGAGCGGCCAGGTTAGCGGCAAAGCCCACCGTCGGATAGGCGGAGTTATACGAAATCATCGCGGTGTTGATGGTACGAATCGACGCGACTGCGGACGATTCATTGGCCGCAATACGTGCACGCAGCAGGTTCGGGATAGCAATCGCGGCGATGATCAGGATGATCGCCACCACGATCAGCAGTTCGATTAGTGAGAAGCCCTTTTGTTTCCGCATTTAAATTTTCCTCGTCTCCGTTTGACTGGTTTTGGTTGGATGACCAACTCGGCTGTACTATGGCACTCTGAGGGCCAGAAGCCCAAGTGACGGAAGTCAGATGTCCTTACGGATGCAAACCCAGCATTTTCAGTGGTCGCTTGCAAGAAAGTTACCCTCGCGATTACCGGCAATTTTCCGGGTGTGACACTTTCAGAGACTCGGATTGACAAATTTTGCCATCGGTCCGAGTCCGCACCCCGTGCAAACTGCCCGTGGGAAGCCGTAACTCCCTGGTTCGGGTTCGAAACTGCCTTTCTTGCGGAAGCGTTCTTTATCATTTTCTGCAGCGGATTGGTGCCGCTTGCATCATCACAATTCACTGCTTGCTGGAAAGTAGCGACTCCGCTTCTTTCTGCGCTTCCGGGAGATTCGGCGACGAGCGCGCCAGGCGCTCGTAAATCGCATTGGCTTCGGCCGGATTGCCCTCATGCTGCAAAGCCTGCGCCCACAGCAAATACGCAACGTCGCCTGGCTGCACCGCGACGGCGCGTGAGTACCAGCGAACCGCCTGCGCCATGTCGCCAGCGTCCTGGGCGACGAGGCCGAGTCCGATCATTGCCCGGGTGCGCTCCGGAGCCAATTGCAGTGCGGTTTCGAAACACCCCTTCGCTTTCATAGGCTGCCCCATTTGCCGATAAACAAAGCCGAGACTCCCATAGGCAGTCGAACGCATACCTACATCGCCGGCGTGATCGATCACCGTCTGATAGCGCTCAATGGCGGCTGGTAAATTGCCGCGTCGGTCCTCATACGCGCCCAGATTCAGATTGGCGATCAGTCCCGCTGGACGAATAGCCAGTGCGGCGCGAAAGTGGCCAGCGGCTTCGTCGGATCTTCCCTGGTTAAAGAGAAATTCGCCCAGATTGGCCTCGGCAACGTAGTTATCGTGAGTGAGCGCCAAGGTGTGCAGCCAGAACGACTGCGTATCGTGCCAGTAGGCAACCTGCCGGTAGGTGAATATGCCGAGCGTCAGCAGACAAGCAACCATGGGAAGGGCAAGCCATTTGGCTGACACATTCCAAGCATCGGCCCAATCGCCCACCAGCCAGATCGCCATCACAAACAGGCCTATGAAGGAAAGGTAAGCGTAGCGGTCCGCCATTGCCTGCAGTCCGACCTGCACCAGTCCGATCATGGGCACCAGGGTGCCCAGAAACCAGAACCATCCGACCACAAGATACTGCTGTTCGCGACGATGCAGCACCCAAGCAGTGACGAGAATCAAGAAAACCACAGCCGCGCCCGCTTGCCAGGCGGGATAAAGCTTGTCGGGGTGGGGATAGAGCCCTACCAGTTTCGACGGCCAGAATGCCTTGCCGATATAGCGCACATACGAAATAGCGGCGGTTTCCAATCGCAAGAGCAAACTGTACTCCGCAAGATTCTTGACAGCTCCTCCCACCTTCTGAGCCTTCATCGTAATCGCGGCGCTTGCTGCGGAGAGCAAGAACAGGGGCAACTTTTCGAGCACCAGCCAGGCGCTTCGCCATCCGAAAAAGTTTCGCGGGCACTCTGACGCCACAGGCGAGACGGGAGCGCCCAATCGGCCGAGCGGCCAGTAATCCCACAGCAAAAGCACAAACGGAAAGGTGATCACCTGCGGTTTGCTGAGCAGCGCCAGCGCAAAGCACCCTGCCACCGCTGCGTATCGGCCAGGTGCCGGATGGCGCGCATACCAGCCATAGGCATACAAGGCGAGCAGGAAAAAGAGCATGCTCAATACATTTTTCCGCTCCGCAGCCCAGGCCACCGACTCGACATTGATCGGATGCAGCGCAAAAAGAGCGGCCACCATCAGACTGCGCCAGCGAAATCCGGTGGCGCTCTGGAGCAATAGAAAGAGAAGGATTGCGTTGAGCGCGTGCAGCAGGACGGTCATGTAGTGGTGTCCGGCCGGTTTCAGTCCGAAAAGTTCGCAGTCAAGGGCGTGCGACAGCCACGTCAGAGGATGCCAGTTGGCCACTTCATAGGTGGTAAAAGCCCATTTGACAGTTGACCAGGTGACGCCCGCTCTCACATGCAGGTTTTCGGTGATGTACCTGTCGTCGTCATATCTGAGGAACCCATTGTTCGTCACCGGGTTATAAGAAATAAGCACGGCCACGGTCAGCAGCAGGCAAGACAGCAGCGTGCGGCTCCTCGGCGACTGAAACGGCCAGGAGGAACTGGATAATCGAGGTTCTTCCACACGTTTCATGGCTGCGGCAGAAGCGGACGAACTCATAGATACGCCTATTCTCAACCAGGCACCAACATTGCAGGAGCGGAACTGCGAACTGTAAGTTCCCTTGGTAACTGCGGAGAGTCACGCAAGCGTTCCTCTGCTGCGGTAAAATGGCCCCTCGCCCGGAGAGCCATGCCCAACCTGCAACTCAACACCGATCGCGACATTGCCCGCGCTTCAACCCTGCCTGCGCCTCTCTACTTCAGTCCGGCAACTTTTGAGCAGGAAAGAGCCACCATCTTTGGCTCAACCTGGCAGGTTGTCGGCCATGTTCGCCAGGCCACAAATCCCGGCGACTACTTTACTTTCGACCTCATCGGGGAGCCCCTCCTCATCGTCCGCGGCGACGACGGCGTCCTGCGCGGCTTTTATAATGTCTGCCGCCATCGCGCCGGCAATCCCGCCACCGGTTGCGGCAATCGCAAGCTCTTCCGTTGCGGCTACCACGGGTGGACCTACCGCCTCGACGGCGCTCTGCTGGTCACTCCCGAATTTGACGGCGTAGAGGATTTCGATCCCCAGGAATTTGGCCTCGCTCCCGTACGCCTCGAAGAATGGTTCAACCTTATCTTCGTCAATCTCGATCCCGAGGCTCGACCTCTCAGCGAGTCACTCGGCGAACTGCCAGCTCAGGCCGAGAAGTTCGACTTCAGCAACATGAAGTTCTCCGAGCGCCGGACCTACGAGATGAACTGCAACTGGAAAACCTACATCGACAACTATCTCGAGGGCTATCACGTGCCGAGCGTCCACCCGGCGCTCAATCGCGAAATCAACTATGGCGCCTATGTAGTCGAGCCTTACCCCCAGTATGTTCGCCAGTGGACTCCCATCCGCTGCGCCCAGCCCGGAGACGCTACGCGGCGCCGTTACTCGGAATCTGGCCGGCAATCCGGTAAGGACCTAACCGCCGACTATTTCTGGATCTTCCCTAACTGGATGCTCAACTGCTACCCCGACAACGTCTCGTTGAACATCATCTTGCCGCTCGCGCCGGAGCGCACGCTGGCCATCTTCGAGTGGTATTTGCCGGAGGAGGATCTCGGTGGCGAAGCGGCAGCCAATGCCTTAGCGTTCAGCGACGAGATACAAGTGGAGGACGTCAGCATCTGCGAGATCGTGCAGAAAAATCTGCACTCCCGCAGCTACCTCAGCGGCCGCTACAGCGTGAAGCAGGAAAAAGGCGTCCACGCCTTCCACCAGATGTACCGCGAACTGCTGCCCGGATAACGCGAGCTTTAGAAGTTGTTACTTCGGATTGGCAGGAAGCTTCTCGGCACCACCGCGGGCAATTCAAACTAACTAAAATTGTCGTGGGGCGAAACGCTTCGTAGACCGCGCCTCGCCCGCTCTGCGACATGTCAGCCTCCGCCGAAAAGCGAGTTGTCGTCCTCTCCCTGCTGTTGGTGGCAGCCACGCTCGCTTTCTACAATCCCATCGTTCATAACGGATTCATCGAATTCGATGATTCTGCCTATATTGTGAAGAATCCTCAGGTTCAGAGCGGCCTGACTTGGAATACCGTGAAGTGGTCGTTCACAACCTTTCACGTCGCAAACTGGCATCCGATGACATGGCTCTCGCACGCCGCGGATTGCCAGATTTTTGGACTCAATCCGGTTGGCCACCACTACATCAATCTATTGCTGCACGCCGCCAATGCAGTGCTGCTTTTTTTGTTGTTGTGGCAGGCGACCGGGCTTACGTGGCCGAGCCTGATGGTAAGCGCATTATTCGCGCTCCATCCCATTAACGTCGAATCGGTTGCTTGGGTGGCCGAGCGCAAGAATGTTCTCAGCATGTTGTTTTTTCTGCTCGCCCTGATGGCGTATGACCGCTATGCGCGCACTGGCAAACGATCTCCCTACGCGTGGGTCGCGATTCTCTTTGCCGTCGGACTAATGGCAAAGCCGCAGATTGTCACTCTGCCGTTCGTGTTACTACTCTGGGATTATTGGCCGCTGCAGCGCCTCGGTGAGTCACATACGACTCTCGGGCAAACACCTGCGGAACGGGCCGTCTCCGCCGGTGCATCCGCCCCGCCCATCCCACGTTCGTTTGGCTTTCTGGTTTGGGAGAAATGGCCTCTCTTCATTCTTGCCGCTGCCGATTCAGTTATTACCGTGATTGCGCAACGTGCCGGCTCGGCCGTGCGCACCTCGGCGGAAGTATCCATCGCGGCGCGCTTCGATAACGTCTTCGTTTCCTATGTGCGTTATCTGGGAAAAATGTTTTGGCCCTCTCGCCTCGCCCCCATGTATCCGCATCCCGGTAATTCGCTTCCGCCTTTCGAGGTTATGGGGGCGCTGGCCCTGCTGTTTCTGATTTCCGCGCTGATATGGCACTGGCGCGACCACCGTTATTTGTTAGTCGGCTGGTTGTGGTTTCTGGGAACGCTAGTCCCCATGATTGGAATCGTTACGGTCGGTGAGCAAGCTATGGCTGACCGCTTTGCCTACATTCCCTTCATCGGCTTATTTATTGCCGTGGTTTGGACGGTGAATGACTGGGCGCATGATACTCACGCGCTGCGCACGCACTCGACAGATCGTCGCACCGGGTGGGCGTGGCTCGCCGCCGCCGCGGTCGTCGTCTGCGCCCTAGGATGCCTCACCTATCACCAACTGAGCTACTGGCGCGACGATGAAACTCTCTGGCGCTACACCCTAAGCGTCACCGACCGCAATTACATGGCGCACGACAATCTGGCTCTCGCGCTCGCCAAGCAGGGACGATCCGACGAAGCAGTAGTAGAATTCCGCGCCGCTAACGGTCTGCATAAATATCCCCCCGCTCAAGTCATTGCGCTGGCTTTATACGAAGAGCGCGTCGGCCACGACCGGGAAGCGATCGAAGACTGCAATTCAGTGCTGCGCGCGTCCGCCAACATTAGCGATCCCATTCTTCAAGCCGCGGCCTGGAGCGCACTTGGCCAAGCCGATTTGCAGTTACGCCAATACCAACCCGCCGCCGAAAGTTACCAGAACGCTCTGCGGCTGAGCCCGGACAATGAAATGGCGCTGGTTGGTTCCGGGTTAGTGGCGCTGGGAGAAGAAAAATCTGACGAAGCAGTCGCCCACTTGGATCACGCCGTAAAGATTGATCCGAGCGATGTGAACTTCCTCTTGC
The DNA here is from genome assembly GCA_963822025.1 of uncultured Acidobacteriaceae bacterium. GTDB lineage: Bacteria > Acidobacteriota > Terriglobia > Terriglobales > Acidobacteriaceae > Acidiflorens. The sequence goes on from CAWGFW010000008.1 coordinate 2,490,901, forward strand.
TAGCGCAGGCGCTGCGCCAAGCTGGCCGTCGAAGCGATGCTGAGTCGGCGACCGCCGAAGCTGGCAAGATCTCGCCGGATTTGAAGCGGGCGCAAAACGCAGCGGGTCAGCTACTTTCCGTAGCCGATCTGAAGAACGGCAACTAACAACCGAAAGCTCAGAGCGAACAGCGGCTCCTACATCCGCTTCAGCAACAAACAGGTAATGTCATCGTGCTGCGGCGTATTTCCCACGAACGTATCCAACTCCGCCATCAGATTGCGCAACATTTCTGCCGGCGCCGACGCCGACTGGCGGTCCACCAGCCGAATCAATTCTGTCTCGCCATATTCTTCTCCCTTTGAATTCTCCGCTTCAACGACACCGTCCGTGAAAATTACCAGCCAGTCACCTGGTTCCAGGCGAGTCGTGCCCACCTGGTACGGCGATTCACCGAAAATCCCGATCGGGATGCCGCCCTCTTCCAGCCGTTCCATCGCGCCCGATTTCTTGCGCAGCATTGGAACATTGTGTCCGGCGTTGACATAAGGTAAGTCGCCGGTCACTGGATCAAGCTCGGCGAAAAAAGCGGTCGTGAAGCGAACTCCGCCCATGCTGTTCGAACATGAGTACTGATTCACGCCTGCCACCAACTCCGCCAGCCCAATGCCGCTCGTCGACAGCGTCCGCAAACTGGCCTGAAAAGTCGCCATCAGCATCGCTGCCGGAATACTCTTCCCCGCCACGTCGGCCACCACAAAAAGAATGCGCCCCTCGCTCGGAGTGCGCCCCGGCCGCAGGATCACATCGTAGTAATCGCCCGCCACCGTGTTCGCCGGACGTGTCGCATAAGCAATCTGATATCCCGGAATCTGTAGCGGCGCGCCCGGCAACAGCCACGCCTGAATATCCTTCGCGATCTCCAGGTCGCGCTTCATGACCACGCGATCGGCCAGCTCCAGCAACAGGACGGCAAACAGAAGCAATCCACCGACGACGTGGAAGTCCATTTGAAAGATTTCGACGTGCCCGGCCTCATCTTTGTAGGAAAATGCGCTGGAAGAAAAGAATAGAAAAATCAACCCCGCCAGCACCAGTACCCGCCGCGCCGGAGTCAGCTTCTCCAAAATCGCCCAGAATAACGCCTTCGCCTTCCGCCAGAATCGGCGGCGCCGAGACGGCTCTTCCTGCATATTTTCCAGCCCCGCCGAATACAGCCGGTAGCTGGAGCGCGCGTCCTTTTGCAGCTGCGACCAGAGCTGGTTCACCGCCAGCCCTTCGCTTACCCGATACCAGAACTGGCGAGCTCTGCCCTTTATTGGGTGCGGGGGCGGGATGGTTTGTTGAGTGGAGGCCATGGCGGAGTGATCATTATAGGGTAGCGCGCGGAGGGTCGCGGACTCAGAGCAGCGAAAACAGTCTAAAACAATTCCATCTGCGCCGCCTCAATATGAGCGCTGCGACTGCGCCGCGCGTGTTCATTGCCAATTCTGTATTTCTGCCGCAGAGCCGACATCTGCAGCGACAACCGCTCCGAGTAGCTTTTCGGCAAAAATGCGCGGCTCTCATAGCGCTTCTTATAGCCATCAACCAGAGCAGGGAAGTGTTCCGCCAGAAACGGCATAAAAACTGCCGCCGAACACGGCTTCAAAAAAAGTGGATTGGCATAGATATACTTCGCCCCCGCTTCGCTCGCGGCTTTCACCAGCGCTTCCAGGTCGCGCGGACGATCCGTGATCTCCGGCAGCACCGGAGCGCAAATCACTCCCGCATCCACGCCCGCAAGATTCAACTGCCGAACCGCCTCCAAACGCAGATCGGGACGCGGCGCCCGCGGCTCCAATTTGCGTGCCAGTTCCACATCTACAGTAGTCACCGTCACATTCACAAAAAGTTTGTTCTGCTCGCCGACGCGCCGCAGAATTTCCGCATCGCGTGTCACCAGATTCGACTTGGTCACGATTCCGATTTCCAGGCCAGAATGTTTTGCCAGCTCTTCAAGGATGGCGCGCGTGACCTCGAAGCGCCGTTCCGCCGGTTGATACGGATCGGTAGCCGTGCCAATCGCAATCGGCTCGCCGCGCTTCACCTTTTTCAATTCCGAGCGCAGCAGTTCCGCCGTATGCTGCTTAATGAAAATCTTTCTTTCGAAGTCGACCCCATTGCGCAACTCCATAAACTCGTGGGTATAGCGCGCATAACAATATTTGCAGGCAAACTCGCATCCGCGATAAGGATTGATTGCCCAGGTAAAGGGAAGACTGCGCGCGCTCACCACGCGGCTAAGAAGCGATCGAGTCGAAAGCGTGAAGTACTCGACGTTATGCCCCTCACGAACCGACTCCCCGGCAGCGGCCAGGCGAGCGATGCCAATTAATTTCGGACGCGACTCTGGTTGAGTCGCAGCATCGGGGAGGAGCGGGAGCGTAGCCATGAGCGCGGGGTATATTCGCCTTTTGTTCTCCCATGGTAGCGCTGGGATCGCACCTTGTCAAATGCCTAGTGGGAGGAGGGACGGGGGGTGTGGTGGGGGCGCGGCGCCGGTAAAAAGGCAGTGAACGAATCGGCGGTCGGATCGCGGCCTACCGCTTTGCTTTCACTCGGATCTTCAACCTATCGCCATTTAGCGAAGATCCCCTTCCGCCGCCACCAAGTATAAAACACGATGAGGAAAGCGGCGGCAATTACAAGCGCTGCGTACTCTGTAATCCCATGAGTGTGTGGAACGAGCAAGGCTAGAATAATGATGATAATCCACTCCACCACTCTCCATCGGTCCATCCTTCGCAAGAAACCGTTCATGGCTGATTCCCCTCCGAATTTCTCAGCTAAAAACAGTTTTCTACCATTTGCGCAACTGCCTTTGCCTCGTCAGCGGACCCAGACAAGATATCGCTAAAGTTAAAGTTGATGTGAAAGTTGCCGAAGAATCCGTCATGGCCCAGCTCTCCCTGAGTGAGATCAACTGTGTTAGAACGCTGTCGCCGCTTTTCGAACTCAGGCAGCCTTTCGCTGGGGCGTATCCTTCTCCCGCATCTGCGCATATGGGTTCGGCGCAGACCGGCGTTCGCGGCGATCTGGCAAGATTCGCCATCGCTTCTTCAAAGACGTTAGCCCTCCTGTTACTCGCCGTCGTCGCGCTCTTTTTCGTGCTCATATTTCTCCTATGGTCATGCGCTCCTCCATCTGACACAACGCTCAGCCGTCAATTTCAGAGTCACCGCTCCGAACTCGACGCACTGGTTCGCATGTCTCTCGAAGATGCGGATGGAATCAGCATCACCGACAATTTTGGGAAACTGGAGAGCCACTTGGGTTGGGCGAGAACAAAGTCCAGGAGAGGAATCACCCGGGAAAAGTGGAACGAATATCGCCACCTGCTCCACGAAGTTCACCTCAGCGGATTAGTTAAAGACAAACTCGGGAACGTCTACCTCGTAACTGCCGCGGAATTCGCCGCCCGCGGCACGACGAAAGGATTCGTGCACTGCATTAGCGTCGGAGATCGAAACCAGACGTTTCTTCCGTGTGTAGAACAACATGATACCGGTCAGGTAGAGCAAGACGGCGATCAAGGCTACGCGTATAGGAAACTCGACCAGAACTGGTACATATTCGAAACTTGGGCTAAAGCGGCGCGCAGGTAGTGGCGTAAAAAAATCCGCATTTCCACCGACAACCGAATTCCTATTGAACTTTACCGCTGCTCCCCCTGCTCCGGCATTAGCCCCGGCGGCGGCGCGGGAATCGTGATATCCAGTTTGGTCACCGATCCAAGTGATGACAAAGGCTTGTCAAAGTCTTTCGTGTTTCCCACCACCAGCACCGCCATTTGATCGCGGTGGAGATATTTTGCCGCCACGCGCGCGACATCTTCCTTCGTCACTCCTTCGATCCCCTTCTGAAAGTTCTCCAGAAAATCCAGCGGATAGCCGTAAAACTCATACGCCATTTTTTCCTGCAACACTTTGTCTGGCGAATCGAAGCGGAAGACAAACGAATTCAGAATCGAGTCCTTGGCGCGTTTGATCTCTTCATCGTCAATCGGACGCTTGGCCAGACCGGCGATCTCTTCATCGAGTGCCTGAATCGATTCAATCGTGGTCGCGCTCTTCGTGCTCACCATCAGCCGCAGCATTCCCTGATGATCCCAGCCCGCGCCGATTCCGCCGCCGACCGCATATGCGAGACCCTTGGTGGTGCGAATGTCGCCAAACATGCGCGACGAAAATCCTCCGCCGAAGGCTTCGTTGAACACCAACGTCGCAAAATAATCGGGATTCTTGCGCGTGATGCCGAGCGCCACCATCTGGATGTGGCTTTGATTCACGTCGGTCTTATCGACCTCGTAAAATCCCGGCTTCGCCGGATCGGGCTTGACCTCAGGACTACTTGCCGCAGGACCTTTCGGCCATGACGCGAAAGCCTCGCGCAGCTTGGCCTCCATCTTCGCCGAGTCGAAGTCTCCAACGACGCCGAGAATGATGTTATTGGGATGAACATACTTGCCGTGCCACTCGACCAGATCCTGTCGCGTGACCGCAGCGACGGTCTTATACTCAGGGACGCGCGCATACGGATTGTTCGTTCCATATACCAGCTTCGCCGCTTCGCGCCCAGCGATTTGTCCGGGATCGTCATTGCGCCGCGAGATGCCGTCGTATAGCCCCTTCTGCGCAATCTCAATTTTCTCGGCGCGAAATTCGGGATTCCGCAACACATCGTCAAACACGCGAAAGACATCGTCGAAATCTTCCTTGAGGCAAGACCAACTCACCGTCGTCGAATCGCCGCCTCCGCCCGTCTCGACCTTGGCGGCGCGCTGTTCGAGAAAGTCGTCGAGTTGATCGCCGGTTTGCGTCTTCGTGCCGCCGGTACGCCATACCTCGCCATAAATATCGGTCAGGCCCGTTTTATCGGCGGGGACCGAGCGTTCGCCGCCGCGAATGCGAGCCGTTCCATCGATGGTCGGCAATTCGTGATCTTCCTGAAGGAAAATCACCATCCCGTTCGGCAAAACGAAACGTTTCGGCTGCGCCGGATGAAACGCCGGCAACTTGGGAATCGCTATCTGCTGCCAAGGCTGCGGCGCAGTCGCCTGCGCCTGCGCCCAAAGTTGCACACCGGCCAATATGATGACACCTGCGAAGACGGCGGGTGCAAAGCAAGGAGAAATTACGCGCTTCACTGTCCACCTCCTTGCAGCCCAGCGCCCGCTCCTGGCGGGCCGCCCGTTGGAGGCGCAAACTCAATAATTCCTACCGTCCGGTTATCTGGCGTAAACGTCTTATTCGCGACTCGCCGAATATCCGCCTTGGTGACCTTTTCAATGCGATCAACCGAGCGGAACAGTTCCCGCCAATCGTCATAGCGCGCCTGATACAGACCGAGGTCCGACGCCAATCCTTCATTCGATCCGAGCGAGCGGATCAGGTTCGCCTTCGCTCGCGTCTTGATCATCTTCAGTTCTTCATCTGAAATATCTTCTTTCTTCAGCCGATCAATCTCCGCATGAATCGCATTGCCCACTTCCTGCGTCGTGTGCCCCGGAATCGGGAACGCATAAAACGCGAAGAGCTGCGGATATTTCGTACCGGGCAGCCCAGTAAATCCCGCCGAATCAGACGCGATCTGCTTGTCGCGAACCAGTGCGCGATACAGCCGCGATGTGCGTCCATTCGACATCAAGTCGGCGATCGCGTCATACACCTGATCATCCGCGCTCCGGTAATCGGGACGATGATAGCCTTCGAGATACAGCGGCTGCGATTGCTCATGCAGCACTACCGTTCGCTCAGAATTCTGCGGCGGCTCAACCGTAGTGGCCATATCGGGCTTAGGCCGTGCCGGAATCCGCGAGAAATATTTCTCCACAATTGGCATCGCCTCCGAGGCTTTCACATCACCCACCACCGTCACCACCATGTTCGACGGCACATAATATTTATCGAAAAAATTCTGCGCATCGGTCGCAGAAAAAGAATTCAGGTCAGAGATCCATCCGATGGTCGGACGATGATAAGGATGCGCCGCGAACGCCTCTTCCGTGAATTGCTCGAGCAACCGCCCCACGGGATTGCTATCGACCCGCATGCGCCGCTCTTCGATCACCACATTGCGCTCTTTATAAAACTGCCGCATCACCGGATGCAAAAATCGCTCCGATTCGAGATAGGCCCACAACTCAAGCCGATTAACAGGGAAAGAGTAATGGTAGGCGGTCTCGTCATAATCGGTGAAGGCGTTCATGCCCTCGCCGCCTTCGCTTTCGACGATTTTGCCGAACTCGTTGTTGTAAGGAGCGGAGTACTTATCGGCCGCGGCAATCGCATCCTTCCAGCTTTGCTCCAGCTGCTTGAGCTTCTTCTCGTCGCGCTCTGTCGGATTAAAGACAGGTTTATCGCGCTCCGCAATGTAGGCGGCATAGGCCACCTCAACTTTTGCGAGTGCAACTTTTTCGTCGGGATAATCGCGCGTGCCAATCGTGTCCGTTCCCTTGAAGGCCATGTGCTCGAACATGTGCGCGAGGCCGGTCTTATCCATCGGATCCTGCACCGAGCCCACATCGACGTGCGTAAAGAAAGAAAAAACCGGCGCCTCTGGCCGCTCGCAGATGATGACGGTGAGGCCATTGGCAAGCTTCTTGACGGTCGTGCGTTTTTCGAAAGACGCCAGATCTTGCCCTAAGGCAAGCGAACAGAGCACAAAACAAATGAGAACTGTTTGTAGAAAAATTACGCGGGATTTCATCCAGCCTCCAAAGCAACACTAAAAATCGAAGTTACGTGCTCCGATGGAAGGTTGTCAAACGTTGAGCAGAGCGCAGGCTTCGTTTGTGCTAGTTCGTGCCCCTACTGGCGAATGCCTTAGTCTTGTTTTAGTGGCAATGCCGCAAGCTGCGGAGTGGTCACTGTCGCCCGATGCGATCAACTTCCTTTTTCAGCGCAAGACGATCGAACGCGGCCACCGGAAGAGCAAGAAAAAGGCTAATGCGGCGCTCGAGAGTAAAAAACGCATTGCGAAAAGCCTGTTCGATCACGGTGGACTCTCCCTGAACCTCGGCCGGATCGGGAACGCCCCAATGTGCGGTCATGGGCTGTCCCGGCCATAGCGGGCAGGTTTCTTTCGCAGCATCGTCGCAAACCGTAAAGACAAAATGCATCGTGGGAGCGCCAGGCTCCGCAAATTCATCCCAGCTCTTGCTGCGCAGGCCGGTGGTTGGGATGCGGGCCGTCTCCAGTTGCTTCAACGCTTCCGGACGAACCGTTCCCGAGGGATGACTTCCAGCGCTATAAGCTCTGAAGTTTGGCTTTCCCCTGTAGTTGAGAATTGCTTCCGCCATAAGGGATCGCGCTGAATTTCCTGTGCACAGGAACAAAACGCTGTAGCGAGATTCCATTTTCGAATCCAAGTCGACCTCAGCCCCGAGAATTGATCTTTCCGTATCCGTCTACGCGGCAGTTGTTTGGCTGCGCTGGCATCAGCCAACGCGCTAATAGAGTTGCGGACGCCGCTCCGGCAAGTTGTGCAGCGGCAAATCCAACCGCGTCGTTTGGCCGTATCCCGGCAAAAGTGTCGCTCGCGGTGCGAGCGATTGTTACAACCGGATTGGCAAACAACGTCGAGGCGGTGAACCAATATGCCGCTGCAATGTAAGTTCCCACTGCCCACGGAACGGCGGAAGGACGTGTGCGCGAGCAGGCGAGAATTACAAACAGCAATCCGAAAGTAGCGATGAATTCACTCAAACACTGAGCGGAGCCGCTTCGTACGTGTCGTGACGCAAAAAACAATGGCAGACCAAACATCAAATGCGCTGCCCCGACTCCGCCAAAAGCCCCTGCCGCTTGCGCTCCCAGATACACCGGCACCTCCCGCCAGGGCATTCCGTCTTCAAAAGCAAGCGCCAGCGTTACCGCCGGATTGAAATGCGCACCTGAAATCGGAGCCAACGCGAGGATCAAGAATACGAGCGCGGCCCCAGTGGCCAGCGTATTCGCCAGGAGCGCGATGGCGACGTTGCCACCCGCAAGTCGCTCGCCCATAATTCCCGATCCCACCACCGCCATCAACAAAAAGGCCGTGCCCAGGGCTTCACTTGCAGCACGTCGTACCACAGCAGGCCTCCTCGGCTGGCTTCGGTTTCACCGCGCGCACGAAAGCGCTCATAAACTTTTCGTCGACCTGCGGGGCCATTGCATCAACGTCGATTCCTGATGAAGACAAAAACTCCCGCGCATCTTCGACGCGATAGATTCGGGTGGGCTCGATCTCGATCTGTTCGAATCCGGCGGTCGCGAGCTTGCCGCGATATTCATTTTCTTCTAGAGCTCCGGCGATGCAGCCCACCCATGCCAGCACACTTTCGCGGACCGCGGCCGCAATCTCGCCGCGCGTGACTACATCGGAGACGGCAAAGCGTCCTCCTGGCTTGAGCACGCGGAATGCTTCGCGCAGCACCAGGTCCTTGTCGGCAGAGAGATTGATCACGCAGTTGGAAATGATCACATCGACCGTGTTGTCGGGCAGGGGAATGTTCTCGATCTCGCCTAGGAGAAATTCGACATTTTCCGCGCCTGCCTTGCGTTTATTTTCGTTCGCGAGCGCCAGCATCTCGTCCGTCATGTCGAGGCCGTAAGCTTTACCGCCGGGTCCCACTCGTCGCGCGGAGAGCGAAGACGTCGATGCCTCCGCCCGAACCGAGATCGAGCACAGTTTCGCCGGGATTTAGTCGAGCCAGCGCCGTTGGGTTGCCACATCCGAGAGAAGCGAGCATAGCCTCCTCGGGAATCTGCCTGGCCTGCGACGCGTCATAAAGATTCGACGTGATTGGATCGCAGCAGGAACTGCTGGCCGAGGCGGGCGCGGCTCCGCAACAACTGCTGCTACCGCTCTTATTAGTCACGCGCAGGGCCGCTTGTCCGTATTTCTCTCTTACGACCTCCTTTATATTGACTTCGACATTGAGATTGGTATCGGGCATGGCGATTTCTCCTATTTACAAAGTTGAATCAGGTCTCGTGGTTTAAGCGCCTGGTTGCGCGTGCAACACTCGGCATAAAGAAACTGCAGAATTTCGCGGAGCGCTTCTGTATTTGCGGTGTAGCGAAGAAACGTCCCGCTGCGCTCCACGCGCACCAGATCCTCATTCTTGAGCTTGTCGAGGTGGTGAGAAAGAGTCGATCCCGGGATTTCGAGCTCGTCTTGAATCTCGCCGACCACCAGCCCCGCAGGGTGAGCCGAGAGCAGTAGTTGCATGATGCGAAGACGCGGCTCGGTGCCCATGGCGGAAAACATGTCGGCGTAGCGGGCTACCTGGTCGCTGGTCTTTTGAGTTTTGCTTGCTACGGTCATAGTTCGATAATACTAGAAATATGAATAAACGTCAAAAGGGAAAATCTTGCGGACCAGTTGAGGCCAGGCGAAGAGAAGGCGTGAGGCGCGAGGACACGGAGGTTCACGAAGGAATCTATACTAGAGAACGCGAAACCGGTCGGTGGTGAGTCGTTGCTAATCGTTCGCGCGGAGCTCGGTCGCGCACGACTAACGAATAACAACCATCAACCAGCGAAAACGAACGACCAGTCAATCTATGTCCGCTCCCACGATAATCGAAGTGCAGGGCCGCAAGCTCAAGCTCACCAATCTTGACAAGGTCCTCTATCCTGTCACCGGTTTCACCAAAGGCGAGGTCGTCGATTACTACGTCCGCATTGCGCCCGTGCTGCTACCGCATTTGAGCGGACGGCCCCTCACCATGAAGCGCTATCCCGGAGGCGTGGGCGAGGATCAGGAATATTTCTTCGAAAAGAATGCGCCCAAGTTTCGCCCCGATTGGGTGAAGACCGCGCCCGTTTGGAGCGAGGGTAACAGCCGCACCGTCAACTACATTCTCGCCAATGATTTGCCGACGCTGGTGTGGATCGCCAACCTCGCTTCGATCGAACTCCATCCATCGCTCTCATTAGCCGCCGAGCTCGCGACGCCGACGATGATCGTCTTTGATCTCGACCCCGGCCCCCCAGCGAACATTGTGCAGTGCGCCCAGGTCGGGCTTTGGGTGCGCGAGATATTCAGTCACTTCGGCTTGCAGAGCTTTCCGAAGACTTCCGGGTCGAAAGGGATGCAGGTGTATATTCCCTTGCACAGCAAAACCAGCTACGAGCAGACCAAGCCATTTGCCAATGCCATCGCACGTCTGCTCGAACAAGAGCATCCCGACCTGGTCGTTTCCGACATGAAGAAAGCGGTGCGCACGAATAAAGTTTTCGTCGATTGGAGCCAGAACGATCGCCACAAAACAACGATCTCGGTATATTCCCTGCGAGCGCGCGAGCATCCGACCGTATCGACGCCGATAACCTGGCAAGAAGTTGAGCAGGCGCTGAAGAAAAAAGATGCGGCGCGATTGGTATTCGAGGCAAAAGATGTGTTGGCGCGAGTTGAAAAAATGGGCGATTTGTTCGATCCCGTGCTGAAATTGAAGCAGAATCTGCCGCAGTTAGCGGGCCTGGCCGCGGCGTCAGAAACAGTAGGCGAACCAGACGGCAAAACTGTCAGCGAGGGCGCAGCGCCTGAGGCGCCTCGGCCGACGCAGGCCACAAAGACACGGGCCACAAAAAAGAAAGCGACAAAGAAGAAGACGATAGCCAGCACAACGAAAGGAAAGCCGGCGGCCAAGCGCCGCAATTTATAATCGCGGCTGATATGGCGAATCTCTATGTCGGTACTTCCGGATGGGCCTATCCTACCTGGAAGCCTGCTTTCTATCCCGAAAAGCTGGCGCAGAAAAAATTCCTTAATTTCTACGCGACGAAACTGAACGCGGTCGAAGTCAACTACACCTTCCGCCAACTGGTCAAAGAGACGACTGTCCAGAACTGGATCGCCGATACTCCCGAACATTTTCGCTTTACGATCAAGGCGCATCAGGTGCTCACGCACATCAAGCGCCTGAAGAACTCAGACGAATTCCTCCGGCGTTTTCTCGGCACGTTGGAAGGCTTAGAACGCGCCGCGCGGCTGGGCCCACTGCTCTTTCAGTTGCCGCCGAATTTCAAGGCCGATCAGGCCGTGCTCTCCGAGTTTATAAAAAGCCTGCCGCGAACGGTGCGGGTAGCTTTTGAGTTCCGGCACGAGTCATGGCTCACCGACGCCACGTGGAAGACGCTCGGCGAGCGCAACGTTGCGCTCTGTGTGGCTGAAACCGAAGACCGCAATACTCCCGATGTAGTCACCGCCGATTACGCCTACTACCGTTATCGCAAGCCGAACTACACGGCCGAAGAGCGCCAGGCGATGGTCGCGCGCATCCGCGAGCATCTCTCCGCTGGTCGCGATGTCTTCGCCTACTTCAAGCACGAAGAGACACCGGAAGGCGCGCTCTACGCCGTCGATTTGCTGGGAAGCGGTCGAGTGGTCTGACCGCTCCGCCGATGCTAAGTAGTTCACTGTATTGCCAACCTTGGGTCAGGCGAAGTATTGTGTTCGTCTCAGTAAGTATCTCGATTTTGAATATCTCAGTAGGGTCCTGTACCGGAACGTCCTTTCAGATTGGATTACGCTATGCCCGTCCGATTGCATCCCTCTTGGCATGACGTTTATCAGGCGGCAATCCTCGAGCCCGATCGGCTCAAGGTTCCAGATCGCGTGCAGTGTGCTCGCAAGAATCTCGCGGAGCGGTGGCAGGAACTTGATCCTAAACTTCCCGACCAGCGCTGGGAACTGGATCGCATTTCGAACGCGCTGCGCATGCTCGCCTTGCTCGATAAGACCTCTGCGGCGGAAGGCTGCGCTTCGGAAGCTGCCTGAGCCTTGCCCGCTTGCCGGCGGAGTTACAATGTACAAATCCTGGTCCTCACTCAGACACTCTTTACACGTCTGAAATGCTGGGGTGTTCCGTCCGCTCGCCAAGGGGACGCAGATGTTCAGCAAAACGAAGAGCAATTCGTTCGCTCGGTCAATCGTCAGAAAATCTCCTGTTATTATCGTGAGCCTTAAAGTCAGCCTTAAGGTTGTTGCTAAGGCCGTTGTCGTTTTTGTCGGTTTTTCTGTTGTTTGCTTCAGTCAAATGGGGCTTGCTCAATCGGTACTGAACTCCTCTGCCGGCCTTGAATTTCCCGCGACCATGCGCAAGAAGATTGTCGCGGGCGTTACTCCGGTTGGAACCGCGGTTCAGGCTAAGCTGGAAGTCGCTACGCTGGTCGATGGCGTTGTGGTTCCCGAGAACGCGATTTTGTCGGGAGAAGTAACCGAATCGTCGGCAAAGTCTGATACCGATCCGTCGCGGCTGGCGATTCGAATGGACTCCGCGCGCTGGAAGCGCCATGGCTCTCCGCAGGTGGTGAAGTTCACGAGCAAGGTGTATCTGACGGCGTGGTCTTACCCGACAACGTCAACGCCGCTTCCCGATGTTGAATATCAGTCGCCTGACCTGCCCAGCGGTCAGAGAAATCGGAATCGCCTGGGCTCTTATCCCGGCACGCCTCCTGCGCAGCATCCTCAGGGACCCGACGATGGGTCTGACAGCCCAGCCACTACCACGCAGCCAGCTTCGGCTACGTCTTCGAGCGCCGCGCCGCATCGGGTGCGGATAAAGGATGTAGAGTCGACGCGTGCCCGCGATGGAGCGGTTGCGCTTACGTCCAGACACTCCAATATCAAGTTGGACAAGTCGACAACCTACGTCTTCGCGGGCGGCGAACTGGCGAGTGGGCCGGTTTAGCGTCAAGTTTACTGGTTAGTACTGATACCCCCCTCCCCCCTGGTCTATAAGAATCATCAGGTTAGGGGGAATGTTTTGCTTCGGTCTTTGAATCTAAAGGACTTATTTAAAAGTATTCCGGGATAAGGGGTTACGGGATTTCTTGGCTCCGCGCTCAACTTTAGCTCCGAAAATGGTGACAGGCAGCGAGTAAGGGCCCTCTTCGACGGGGAATCGATGTGGGACACACCTTTTCGCTGCCCTGATCGGTTCCATTGTCGGCCATGATGGAAGGGAAGTATGTGATGGCGCTCACAGCGCGTTTGTGAGATTGCGGGAAGTGGGGCGTTGGCGCAGTGGGCGCGCAAAAACCCGTCCAAGCCGTTCTTGGACGGGGCATTTTTGGAATTCTGACGACTAGAGTAAGGTGTGACCGCGATTTGGCGCGCTATTTCAAGTACGCGAGCACAATCTCTTTCGTGGCTGATACGTTCTGGGCTTCTAACTCGGCTTCAGCTTTGCTCTTGGTTACGCGGTAAGCGATCGTGCTGCCCTCGATCTCGACTCCCGCAAGGAAGTAGCGATCTCCGTAATGGTTGAAGAGCAGCGTGCAGTGAGTAGCGCCTTCCTTGCCCTCTATCCGCGACGCTGTAGAGAACAGACCTACCTTAGAGCCAGGGTTCAGAATCATCAGAGTGTCGCCGTTCATGGCGGCAGCCTGCACAGTGTATTGGCCGGCAGGAACGACCTTGTTGGCGACCACAAACTCAAACGGCACCTGGGCAACGATCTTCGTATCGCTGTGCATCTGCGCAGCCGCCATGCCCGAGAGCACTACTAACGTCACGACTACTAACCAATTCGCGTGTTTCATAAAGCCTCCGAGAGCTAATGAGCTCAGCGGGGAAGTGATTGCATCTTGCCGCAGGAGCGAGGAAACGTCCATGGAGGCGGGATGAAGCGGTGTGAATTGGTGTGAAGAGTGTAGGGCGATGCAGCTAGCACCAAAGTGGTCTATGCATCGTGAGTCGCGGCTGGTAGATAATGATTCCGACCGAGGGGGTCATGGGGAAACTCATGACCCTTTTTGCTTCGCATTTAGAGCATACGAAAAAAGTTGAAGCGAGGGGATGGATGGCGCCACGCAACTATTGGCTTGATCTTTTTACGCCAACGACATGGCAGGAGTTTGTCCAAGCAGGCGGTAAAGTGTCCGGCTTTCGAGATTCGCGGTGGGGCGTCCTCCAGAAGGTTAAGCTTGGGGATTATTTTCTATGCTATGTGACGGGCATTTCGAGATGGATTGGCCTACTTGAGGTAACTTCAGAGCCGTTCCGGGACACGGCTCCCATTTGGAAGGACGAGAGCTTTCCCTGTCGCGTAAAGGTTAAGAGCGTAGCAAAACTGACTCCGGAAACTGCAGTTCCGGTTAAGGAGATGAAGGATCAGCTTTCAGTATTCCAAACCGCTGGCGGCGCCCTGTCATGGACTGGCCATTTCCGGGGCTCGCCGACGAAGTGGAAAGCGGCCGACGGCGAAGCCGTAGTCAAGGCGGTTCTCCATGCTGCGGAATCGCCAGTTGTTCGCCCAATTGATCCGATCAAGCTGAAGTACCGCCCGAAAGCACTGAAAGCGAAAATCGGGCTGGTCACAGTTCCGGAATCTGAAGCAACGGACCAGCCAGAACAGGAAGTGACTAAGGAACCTGCGGCCCATACTGAGATTCAGTGGCTGCTACTCAAACTCGGCTCCGACATGGGATTCAGCGTCTGGGTGGCGCGGAACGACCGCAGCCGTTCGTTCGGGGCGCACCGCTTCGCAGAGTTACCTGCGCTGAAGTCGAGCCTTCCCCTCCAGTTCGACGATGCTACCAACCGAACCATCGAACTGATCGACGTGCTTTGGCTTGACCGGAACTCGATCGTCGCGGCGTTCGAGATCGAGAGCACGACGTCAATATACTCGGGTCTGTTGAGGATGGCAGACTTGGTGGCAATGCAACCGAACTTGAATATCCCACTCTTTCTCGTCGCGCCTGAAGAACGCCGGGAGAAAGTCTTTGCCGAGGTCAATCGACCGACATTCTCTCGATTGGATCCTCGGCTAGCAGAAATATGCCGGTTCATCTCATTTGACGCGTTGAGAGAGCGGCTCGGGCAAGTCAAGGATTTTGTGAAATACCTGAAGCCAGATTTTCTGGAGGAGTTGTCGGAAGCGTGTGACCTGGAGCAGGAATCATAGTGCCGGTTGCGGACCTCGCACAGAAAGAAAAGACAAGTGACAGCGCGGGACGTGTGGCACCAGCGTCCTTTTTGATTTCCAACAATCCTAGTGGCCGTCACGGCGCGGCCCCACCGTAAGCTGCAAACCCCACTTCCTTGTTCGCGGCTACGAGGGTGGCGAGGCGCGGGTTCCGCGAAAGGGTTAGGGCGCGATACAAACTCTCGCGGAATCGCGATGGCTCCCTGCGCAACGGAAAGTTCACAGACGCTGCTTTCGTGAATTGGCGGGTGTAGGGGTCCTTCGACTCCGCAGGGTCTTCACTTCGTGAAGTCCCTGCTTCGCTCAGGATGACACGTGGAATTGTGAATCTCTGGCGGGGAGGCCGATCTTCGGTAATCTTCACGGGACAGCACTCGACGTGTAGCTTCAAGGTTAGCGACCCTCTGATCCGAGTCAGAATTTCTATCCAGTTGGGAGTTCTTCTTTTAAAGGACGTACCTCCTCTATGTCTTCTTCTACCAATGGTGCACCGAATCTCGCTCCTCCTGTTCCCCTAGCGACCACCGCGGGCGCTGCCGCGGCCCCTGCCGCTGCGCCATTTTCTACTCCGGCGCTGCTGGCGGCAATGCTCAACTCCTCGGAGAAGATCAGCGATCTGTTTTTTACTCCGGGCAAGCCGCCGCTGGTCGAAATCAACGGAAAGCTCACGCCTGCTGGCGCGGCTCGCGCCCTGACCACGGACGATACGCGGCGCATTGCTTCCGATCTGATGGGCAACAATCAGCATGCTATTGAAAACTTGAAGGAGCGCGGTTCCTGCGATGTGTCCTACAGTATGCCGGGGGCGAATCGGTTTCGCGTCAATGTATTTATGCAGCGCGGGACGTGCGCGGTGGTGATGCGGGTGATTCCGGCGAAGGTTCCGGACCTGGAGTCGCTGCATTTGCCGGCCGAATTGAATAAGATTGTCGAGCTGCGCAATGGCATCGTGCTGGTGACGGGGCCGACCGGTTCGGGGAAGTCGTCTACGCTGGCGGCCATCATCGACAAGATCAATAAAGAGCAGTCCTATCATGTGCTGACGATCGAGGATCCGATAGAGTTTCTCCACTCCCACAAGAACTGCATTGTGCATCAGCGTGAATTGCACAGCGATACGCCGAGCTTTGCGCTGGCGCTGCGGGCGGCGCTGCGGCAGGCTCCCAAGGTGATTCTGGTGGGCGAGATGCGCGACAAGGAGACGATCGAGATCGCGATGGAGGCGGCCGAGACGGGCCACCTGGTGCTGTCTACGCTGCATACTATCGACGCCTCGAAGACGGTGGAACGGATCGTGGGCGCTTTTCCGATGGCGGAGCAGCATACGCTGAGAAACCGTTTGGCGAAGAGCTTTCGCTACATCATTTCGCAGCGGCTGGTGCCTCGCAAGGATGGCGCTGGGCGCATTGCGGTGATTGAGATATTGAAGTCCACGCTGCGCACACGCGAGTACGTCGAAAAAGGCGAGACCGACGGCAAGACCCTGCTGGACGCGATGCGCGTCGGCGAGCAGGAGGGCATGCAGACTTTCGACGGAGACATCGAGAGACTGATCCGCAATGGCACGCTCGACATGGACACCGGTCTGGCGTATGCAACAAATCCGGGCAATCTTCAACTGGATATGTCAGACCTGAAATTGGAGGCGGAGGCCGATCCGCTGCTCGAGACCAGTGGGGTGTAGGGGACGCGGGATTCCTCCCTGCCTTTTCAATAACTTAGCTCCGAACAATGCCCTAGATTGCCTTTTAACCCCGTTTTTCTTCTGTTCATTGGCTTGTTCGTGCGTAAACGGTGCGGATTCAATAGCATCAACCTGAGACACTCCACTTGGCGAAACTTCTGGGTTGGGCTGGGTTTCTTTGTGGATAGGTTTTTGCGTCGGATTTGTTATGTGGGGCCGCGGGGACAGTTCTAACTCCTAGAGTAAGAAAGAGAGAGCAGAATGCACAAGCCGATTAAATATGTTGAGAAAGCGGTGACGATCGCCGCTACGGGCGCGTGGGCGGTGTTTTCGCGGCTGAACCGGATTGCTCAGAATGACGCACCGGTGCCGAAGTGGTCGGACAAGCCGCTGCTCAAGTCGTGGGAGAAGTCGAAGCCGCCGCTCGGCTGGCCGCGCTCGACCGATTCGCTCTGCCCGAAGTGCGTGCCCGAGATTCGCCAGCAGATTCTCGATGGCCATCTGCCGGTCGACGTGCTGATGAATGAAAAGGTCGGCGAGATCAAGGCGCAGATCGTCGAGCGCGACGGCAAGATCTGGATGGTGAAGGATTGCCCGAAGCATGGGCACTTCGAAGATTTGATGTCGATCGATACGGAGTTTTCGCAGCATCTCGAAGACGTCTTTCCTGGCCGCGACATTCGCGCGCATAACGACGAAAAGCTGCACCATCATGGCTCGTCGACGGTGAAGTACGGGCGCGGCGCGGTGCTTACCGTCGATCTGACGAATCGCTGCAATATGATGTGCGATCCGTGCTTTATGGATGCGAACCAGGTTGGCTATGTGCACGAGCTGACTTGGGAAGAGATTAAGACGGTGCTCGACAACGCGATCACGGTGAAGCCGAAGCGGCAGATGTCTGTGCAATTTTCGGGCGGTGAGCCGACTTTGTCTCCGTATTTTTTGGACGCGGTGCGGTATGCGCGCAAGGTGGGATACAACAGCGTGCAGGCGGCTACGAACGGGATTGAGTTCGCTAAGAGTTTTGAGTTTGCGCAGCAGGCGGTTGAGGCGGGCATGCGCTACGCCTATCTGCAATTTGATGGCATTGGAAACGCGGCCAATGATCACCGCATGGTCGGCAACTTGTTCGACGTAAAGTTGAAGGCGATCGACAACCTGCACAGGGCGGGATGCGAGATTGTGCCGGTGGTGACGATCGTCAACGGCATTAACAATGAGCAGGTCGGGCGCATCATTCAGTTTGCGTTGGATAATCCGAAGAAGATTGGATTTTTGAGCTTTCAGCCAGTGTCGTTTACTGGGCGCGATGAGGCGATCACCGACGAGCGACGGCAGGCGCAGCGTTACACGCTGGCTCACCTGGCGCACGACGTAAAAAATCAAACTGGCTTTGGAGTGCCGGCGCGCGACTGGTATCCGATCTCGTTTATGAGCACGTTCAGCGATTGGGCGGACGTGATGCATGCGCAGGATAGCAACAACGATTGGGGCCAGCTGTCATGCGGCTGCCATCCCAATTGCGGCACGGGCATGGCGCTGATGATCGACAAGGAGACCAAGGAAGCAGTGCCGGTTACGGCTTTCCTCAAGGGCGATCAGCTGGCTAAAGATATTGCCAAGGTCAACGACGCGGCCCGCTCCAAATTCTGGACGGCCTTCGGCATGGCGCTTTGCCTGATGAAGAATTACGACTCCTTCCAGTCGCCTACGCACTTCAAGATGACTGACCTGCTGAAGAAGTTCGATAAGAACTTTAACGCCACGGGAAAGAACTACGGCAAGGTTGGTCCCGACCGCACGATTGAAGATGTGATGAAGCGGCGGCAGGATCGTTGGAATTTCCTGTTCATCGCGGGGATGTGGTTCCAGGATCTATTCAACTATGACTTCCGCCGCACCGAGCAGTGCATCATTCCATACGCCACGCAGGAAGGCGAGATCAGCTTCTGCGCCTATAACACCGGCGTGGGATGGCGCAACATCATTGAGAAGATGCACATGACTTCGACCCTTACCAAGTGGTACGAAGAGCACGGGCGTCACGAGATTTTTGCCGGCGGCAAGAAAGTGAAGATGGAGGACGCCGAGCATGCGCTCTATCTGCGCGAAGAGATCGTTACCCACGAAGTCCAGCACGATCTCGACAAGCTGGGCATTGCGAAGACGGCCCGCGAAGAGAAAAAGCGCGCTCGCGACAGCAAGGCCGAGAGCAACAAGGTCAAGAACGACGCGGCCTACGACGCGCGCATGGCTCAGCTCTATCGCGAAGTAGTGCTCAAAGAGAAGCCGGCGACTTCGAATGAAGGTGGATTCATTCCGCTCGGATCACTTCTCGCTCCCGCGCTGATTCAGACGATCGCTCCGGCAAACGGCGGCGCCAAGAAGACTGTGGACGTTGGCGAGCCGGTGGCGGGTGACTGAACACCAGCAATTAGCCTTTAGCTGTTAGCTTAAAAACGTAGGGCCGCTCACCAAGAGCGGCCTTTTATTTTCGTCGTGAACTTTTCCCCATGTTGAAAACCATCTGGCCTCAGGCACCCGGCGGCCTGCGTTTTGCATCTCTCTGATTTTGGGCCACAATAAATCAGGGTTGGAGTAGCCGTTTGGAGTAGACCAGGTGAACTGCGACCATCATTACTTATCGCGGCGAATACCTCCCTGGGCAATCTTTTTCTTGTTCGGCTTTTGGTTGTTCGTTCGCGCGTCGCTGCCCGGCTTATGCTGGGCACAGTCTGCGTCCCAGTCCGATGATAGTGGCAGCATCCACGGTGTAGTCATCAACAGCCTTACTCATGAGCCGATTGACCGCGTCCTGGTTGTTTCTCCCGATAATCGTTTTGCCACTATGACTAACAGCGAAGGGCGCTTTGAATTTGCCTTGGCGAAGGGCGACCCGGCGAACGGAGACACCAATGGTCCCTTTTCGCTGATGGCGCGAAAGCCAGGTTTTCTCAGCGATCCCAACCAGCCGGCCAACAACCTTCAAAACTACACATCTTTGGAACGATCGAAAGATATGACGCTGATGCTTACGCCCGAGGCTGTGCTTGCCGGGACGGTGACTCTGCCTACGTCAGAGGCGCCGGACAGCATTACCCTGGAGCTTTTCCGGCGGCAGGTGCAGGACGGCCGCGCTCGCTGGGTTCAAGCTGGCGCCAGCCGGTCCATGTCGGACGGTCAATTTCGCTTCGCCGAGCTTGAGGCTGGCAGTTATAAGTTGCTGACCAGCGAACTGCTCGATACTGATCCGCTCAATTATGATCCGGTTAGGTCCGACCCGGGCGGCGATGCATCGAATGGGCGCGGACCGCTTTTTGGATATCCGCCGGTCTACTATCAGGGCGCCTCCGACTTTGAATCAGCCACTAGTATTCAGTTGGCTGCGGGGCAGACGCAGACGGTCAATCTATCGTTGGTGAAGCAGGCATATTACCGGGTGAGAATGCCGGTGATCGTCCCGGAAAGCGATCAACCGGAATATGGGCTCCAGGTTACGGTCTATGCTCATGGGCACAAGGGGCCGGGTTTTTCTCTCGGCCATAACCCAGTTCATCATGCGATTGAAGGCATGTTGCCGAACGGAACCTATACGGTCGAGGCCACGGTCTTCCGGCCTAACGGAGCGACCATGACTGGACTGCAAACTATCACCATCAAGGGAGGGCCGATAGATGGTCCGACGATGGTGCTGGCGCCGAGTGGATTGATTGCGGTGAACGTGAAGGAGGAATTCAGCGCGGCTGATCAAATGCCGCTGAGGGCATTTTCCGGCGCAAGTCACACCATGGCGCTGAAAGGTCCGCGCGGCTACTTAAATGTGACACTGGAAACGGCCGACGACTTTGGAACGGGTAGGAATGTTTCGCTGCGGAATCCAACTGGCCCAGGTGATGAATCTTTGGTCATCGAGGGAGCTTCGGCGGGAAGGTACTGGGTGAGAGTTAGTTCATCGCGCGGTTACGCGGCGTCGGTCCGTTCCGGCAACCTCGATCTCCTGCATCAGCCACTGGTGGTCGGTGCGGGAGGCGCTACAGCTCCGATCGAGATCACGATGCGAGACGATACCGCGGAGATCAGCGGCACAATCGAGGGCGTTGCCTCGCCTGCGGAGGGGAGCGGCGGTATAGGGCCGAGCCACGTTCATGTCTATTGCATTCCGCTTGCGGATAGCAGCGGATACTTCACCGAAGTACGAGTGCAGCCGGACGGAAGTTTCGACCATCCGGGACTGCCACCGGGAACTTATCGTTTGCTGGCGTTCGACCGGGCGCCTACGGAATTCGAATATCGGAATCCTGAAGCAATGCAGGCCTATGATGCGAAGGGGCTGTTGGTTCACCTGGCTGGTGGTCAGAAGGAACGCGTGACTCTGCCAATGATTGCCGCGGAGCGCTAGCCGTCGCGTAATACGCTGCCACCGGGAATCTTCGACGGGCTAATCGAATGCACATACGACTGCCAATCCGATGCGTTGGTTTATTAATAGCGGTTTGGGCGGCGATCTGCTGTGCGGCGATGGCGCAGGCGGGTAATGCTGAGCGGACGCTAATCCCTACCGGCCCTTACCGCATCGCGGGAAAAGCGGTAAATGCGAGAGCTGGAGATGCGCTGGCACGTTGCCGCGTCACCATCGCTGACGCCAAGAATCAACGGAAGATGCAATCGGTGATCACCGACGATGATGGTCGCTTCGAGTTTCATGTGCCTGCGGGTAAGTTCTCGCTCGGCGGCGCGAAGCGCGGATTTATCAGCGCTGCCTATAACCAGCATGACCAGTTCTCGACTGCGATCGTAACCGGCGCGGACCTCGATAGTGAGAACCTTATTCTGCGGCTGGCGCCGAACGCGGTGCTTACCGGCCGCGTGCTCGATGAGTTTGGAGAGCCCGTCCGCAATGCGCAGATCATGGTCTATCGTCGCCGACACTTCGAGGGTATTGGCCGGACCTCTCTTTTTCGCAATGCTATGACTGACGATCAAGGGCGTTATGAAGTGACACCGCTTGATGAGGGGACTTACTTCGTTTCGGCAAAGGCTTCGCCCTGGTATGCGGTGCATCCAACCTCGAGCGCCGAGGGTGCGCCGAATTCGCCCGCTCAGGTGGATTCTTCACTCGATGTTGTTTATCCCACTACGTTCTACGGAGACGCAACCGAGGTCGACGGAGCTACTCCGATTGCAGTGCACGGCGGGGATCGCCTGGAAGCGGACATCCATCTGAATCCAGTGCCGGCGCTGCATCTGATCTTCCGCGCGTCTGAAGATCTCAACCGCGGGATGATTCTCCCCCAGTTGGAAAAACAGATCTTCGATGGCACCGAGCACGAGAATATCGGCAACATTCAAAGCATTGGGCCCGGCGAGATTGAGATGGCAGGGGTCGCGCCAGGTCGTTACTCAGTTCGGATGCCCGGCTCGAACGGCCAATGGAAAGAGCCCACCGAAGTCAACATTGAGAGCGGTGGCGAATTAGAACGTCTCTCCGGGAAGATCGACGAGCCAGATTAAACTGGCGGTTCAGATCGAGGGCGCTGCCACTCTCCCAGCGCAGCTCCAGATTCTGCTGCGCGATAGCAAGGGCAAAACGGACTCTGGCCGAATCGTGGATGCGAAGGGGGAGGCCGATTTTTCGGATGTCATTGCCGGCACGTATGACATTTTGGCGGTGTCTTCAACGCAACGGTATTCGGTGGTTCGCATCGCGTCAGAGGCAGGGATAATTTCCGGACACTCGTTGACTGTGCCGGCAGGCGCATCACTCACAATCGCACTATCGCTGGTCGGCGGATCGGTGACCGTCGAAGGTTTCGCCAAGCGCAATGGAAAGGCGGTTTCAGGGGCGATGGTCGTTCTCGTGCCAAAGAATGCGGAGGCAGATCGGGACCGCTTTCGGCGGGACGAGAGCGATCTTGACGGAAGTTTCAGTTTGAGCGGGGTGATTCCCGGATCGTATACGGTCGTCGCTATTGGAGACGGCTGGGATCTCGAGTGGTCCGCGCCCGCGGTATTGGCACAGTATCTTAAGCGCGGGCAGACCATCGAGGTCGGGAATCAGCCGACGGCTATCCACTTGGAGGATGCAGTGGTTGTGCAGGCTAAGTAAAGGTGGACCTCTGCGGTTGAGAAAAGTCTTCACCACAGAGGTCGCTGCTTTTTGCTGAAGAAAATCTAATCCAGGGGAGACAGCCCTAGCAGCCCCACTCCGCTTCACCTGGCTTGGCGAAATAGCGCCGTGAGTCTTCGGCTTCCGAGGTCGTCGAGGCCACCTCGAGGATGGCGAGGCGGGCGGCGGCCACCATGCGGCTCCTTTCAGGCGTTGATACCTGATCCCATGACTCGGGCGTGGAGTTAGTGGTACAGCCGAAGTCAGGCGCAAGCGCCTGATGATAGTGGTGGAAAAGTTGCGCTAATTGTTCCGCTGATACTTCCTGGATGGACATCTGAAAACCTTCCTCCGATCGCTTAGTGCGATTGAGTATGACTATCGTTGTCGAGCCACGCGAGAGAGCCCTTTAGGTCCAAAGCTTTTTCGCGCCGCTCAGTTAAGTGGCTGTTTGTCGTTGAGCTCACACGTTTGCGGGATTGCGTCTCCGCGGATTGCCTGCGTTCGTGGCGCATTGCCACTGCGAACCGCACATTGAAAGCGATGGCCGCCAGGCACAGCACTGCGATTACTACCGTCACCGCGACTGGAACCTTATGGCGATTCTCCCCACAAAACGCCCCCAACTGCTGCACTCTTATTGGAGTCGATTTGCTATAAAGTTCGAATAAGACATTCATAAAGAGTTCATAAAAGCGCGGCGAGTTGCGAGTAGGGCAATCCCATTGCCCACGTAATAGTTTTGTAATGTAACCACGATCACGGCGCATTACTCGCGTGCGTACTATTCTTCAGCTACAAACCCATGAAAAACAATTCTACGGAAGTGCATCCCAAGGGAAGTTCTGCGCGTGTGCTGCTGAGTTCGGTATTTGGGCCGTATGCGCAAGACGACGAATTTGGCAGCCGGGCGATCAATCCGATGGAGCTCTACCACAACCAGGTCACGCGAGCGCAAGGCAGCTTTTCGCTGCGCATGTTTCATCGCTCCTGGGGAATCATGATGATTCAGCAGAATATTTCGGCACCGTGCAGCGTGCTGGATTTTCCTACGCGCGAAAGTTTTGCGCGCGAACTGACTGCGCACAAGTACGACATCGTGGGCATCTCATCGATCATCGTGAATGTCGGCAAGGTGCGCGAGATGTGCCGCATGGTACGGGAATTGTCGCCGGATTCGATGATTGTGGTGGGCGGACACGTGGCCGCAATTCCCGGCGTGGAAGAGATGATCGATGCCGATCACATCGTCCGCGGCGAAGGCATCTCCTGGATGCGGCGCTATCTCGGCGAAGATGAAAGCGCGCCGATTCGCCATCCCAACATCGTTTCGGGCCTGGAGACGCGGATCATGGGCATCCGCCTGCCGCAACGCAAGGGCGGAACAGCCGCGACGATTATTCCGTCGGTCGGCTGCCCCATGGGTTGCAACTTCTGCACAACGTCAGCCTTTTTTGGCGGCAAGGGAAAGTTTGTCAATTTTTACGAGACCGGCGACGAACTATTTGAGGTGATGTGCAAGATCGAGGCGGAGCTCGAAGTGCATTCTTTTTTTGTGATGGACGAAAACTTTCTTTTGCACCGCACGCGTGCGCTACAGCTTCTGGAGCGGATGAAGAAAGCAGGGAAGAGCTGGGAGTTATCCATCTTTGCTTCAGCCAACGCAATTCGGAAATACACGATGCAGGAGCTGGTGGAGCTGGGGGTTTCGTGGGTGTGGATGGGGCTTGAATCTCCGCGATCGAGTTATAGCAAGCTACAGGGCGAGGATGCCACCCAACTTACGTGCGAGCTGCGCCAACATGGCATAAGAGTGCAGGGCTCGACCATCATTGGCCTTGAGCATCATACGCCGGAAAACATTGTCGGGGAGATCGAAGCGGCGGTCGCCTACCAGACTGACTTTCATCAGTTCATGCTGTACACACCGGTTCCGGGCACACCACTCTATAAGGAGATGGCGGAGCAGGGGCGCTTGTTGGATGATGTCGATTTTGCCGACGTGCATGGGCAGTACAAATTTAATTTCCAGCACAGCGCGATTTCGCGAAACGATTCGAAGCGATATCTGGATTGGGCGTTCTGGCGCGATTTTGAGAATAACGGCCCCAGTCTTTATCGTATGTGTCAGACCATGCTGCTGGGCTGGCGCCGATATAAGAATTATCCTGACCCGCGTGTGCGCGAGCGCTTTGCGCGAGAAGTGAAGAAACTGAGCAGTGCCTACAATGCGGCGCTGTGGGTGATGGAGCGGGAATTCCGGAAGGTGAATCGCGAGGTGAGTGAGCGGATCCACAAACTGCGGCGCGAGGTTGAAAAGGAATTTCCCGTCGCCGCCCGGCTCACGGCAGCGGCGCTTGGGCCTATCTTGTTGTGGTCGACGCGGCGCGAAGAGAATCGGCTGGCCAAGGGACAGACCTATGAGCCGCCGACATTTGTCGAGCGGCGGAATTGGTTAGCGGCGGGGTAATGGCGCAGTCCTGAAAAAGGCCGTCGCAAATAACGCTCCTAGCCGTTGGGGATGCTCCGTGATTGTCAGGCGACGCCGGCCGGCGGTTCACCGAAGAGCGTTTTCATCGAGTCGAGCAGATGATTGATGCCGGCATCGGTTTTTGAGAGAACTTCTTTGATGCCGGCGGCTTCGGCCTCCTTCAATAATTGCCCCGAGTATTGCATAGTGAACATCAGCATTACGGGATGAGGAAAGACGCTAGCAATCTGCCGCGCCGCCTCCAGGCCATTCATGACCGGCATGGCTAAATCCAACAGGACCAGGTCGGGGTGGAGTTCGTTGACCAGGCGAACAGCGACCTCGCCGTTCTCGGCCTCGCCGCAAACTTGCCAGTCTGTCTTTTCCTCGACGTAATGGCGCACCATGCGGCGCAGCGCCGAGCTGTCATCAACGATCAAGATCTGTTTGGACACGTAGTCTCCCAGGCGCTGAGCATGGTCGCCAGTTTTACAGATAACTCGAGGCTGAGACTGGAAGGTCCGTAACCCCGAAATATTTACACTCCGCTAGTAGGCAAGCAGAGAATGCGCGGACCGGTGTTGACCAAATCCACCGCTGAACTGAGGCGGATGAGACGAGGACAACGTGAGTGTACGTCGTGGGAGATATAAGTCCATCGGGTGAACACTGTACGCTAGCGCACACAAATATCGCACGCGGCTGGCCATTCGGGCGCGGGGAAATTCAGGGTGCCGAACTGGCCGCTAACGGAATCGCCCATTGGTTGGGCAACTGACGAGCCAGAGGTAGGATCGGCAAATAAATCCTCGCGAACAAATCCAAAAGCAAAGTTTTTGTGTGCTGAGAAGTGAGGACGGAGAGCCGCGTCCACTTGGCGGCTAAGGGGGTCGGGTTGAAAGGCGGAAATCACCCACACACGCCTGCAACCGGCAATAATCCCGGCGATCGAATCAGAGCGGAGGCGCGACGGGCGTTGCGTCAATAATTCCGCATCGGATTGATCGGGATATTTGTGGATAGGAGCTGCGGTGGCGTGAAACCGTGCCTGATACTCGTCGAACGCAAGTTCCTCTTCGCTATAAGTAAAGATGATCGCGTCGCCTGGCTCCGCGTTAGACAAAACGTAACCAGTTGCATCTCGCCAGTCGTCGCTGTAGTGGTTGTCGAGGCGGCCGCGATAATAATAGTCGACGCCGGCGACCGAGAGCGCGAGGAGAATCAGGAAAGCGGCGGAAAAGAGGATCTTCGAGCGGACTTGACTCAAACCATTAGCGACAAGGAGCAGCAGTGGAGGAATGCAGACAATCAGGAAGCGTGGCTCAAATACGGGCCAGCGCAGGGAAATAAGGAGAAGCAACACCGGCGGCAGAATCAGCCAAAGCAGCAGAAAGTAATGTTTCCAGAGGCCCGAAGAGTCGGGCTGCGATGTGGGATGAAAGATGGCGGCGGCAAGCGCCGCTAAAAACAGAGCCAGGTAGGCCAGCAGGAGCATCGGGCCGCCATTGCCCGTGAGGTCGAGACAGAACTTATACAAATCCTGCGTCGAAGGTTTGGCAAGCCACGCGAGTTGCGAGCGGTCGGAGAGGAACAGCAGGCAATAGGCGAGCGGAGCGATCAGGAAACAGATCGCGGCGGCGCTGAAGATAAATTTCTTCCCGTAACTGCGACGGGAAATTTGGCCGGGAATTGGGGTGCGAATTTCGCTCCGCTTGCGAAGTAAGAGCAGGAACGAAGAGGACCACTGCGCCAGCAGCACCCATCCGCCGAACGCTTGCGCATACACCATCAAAGTGCTGAGCGCGATGTATGCCGCCCAGTTGTGGCGCGAGGGATCTTCCAGACTGCGTAGTAAGAATAAAGACGACAGCACGGCGAGCAACATCAGCAAGCTATAGGCGCGCGCTTCCTGCGAATACCTGATGTGAAAAGTGTGGACGCAAAGTAAGAGCGCGGCGACGCGCCCGGCTCTCGCTCCGAAGAGTTGTTTGCCAAGAAGGTAGATTGCCGGAATAGTCGCGACTCCGGCAAGCGCCGAAAAAGAGCGCAGAGCAAACTCACTGCTGCCCAGCCGTGTCCAACCGCGGAGGAGCAGGTAATAGAGCACCATATTCGCCTGGCGGTGAATGACGGCGCTCGCAAAAACGTGACGATCGACGCGCGCCAACATGGCGCTGACTGCCTCATCGAGCCAGAAACTCCGTACGCCTAGCCGGAACAATCTGAGAGCCGCAGCGAGCGCGACCACCAAGCCCAACCAGATTGTCGCGTTCACGGCGAGCAATCTTCCTGTCGGGTTGCTTGTGTCCGCCGATGAAGGCCCCATCATGATGCGTGAGCATAAACAATTATGGCGGGTGAGGCAAAGCTCCTGGGCAGATTGACAAACGAGCAACGAGTGAGCCTGGATCCTGCGGTATGCTTGCGACATGTCGTTGCGGCGATTACCGGCGGCTGATGGAGCGCTGATTCAGATTGTCGATACGGCGCTCGCTGATGCAGCGCGACGCAGCGGCGCGTGGCTGGTGTGCCGTCCGGGATGCACGCAATGTTGTGTCGGAGTGTTCGCCATTCATCAACTGGATGTACTGCGGCTGCAGCAAGGGCTGGCCGCGCTTGACAAGAGCGACCCGCTTCGAGCGCAGCGGATTCGCTCGCGCGCAGAAGATTCGATCGAGCGATTGTCGGCGGAATTTCCAGGCGACACGGAAACCGGCGTGCTCGATGCGGAAGTATTCGAGCCGGGGTCGAAGGCGGAACAGCGCTTCGCGGAATTTGCCAACGATGAGCCCTGTCCGGTGCTCGATCCGTCGACGGGATTGTGCGAACTTTATGAAGCGCGGCCGATGACTTGCCGGACGTTTGGTCCACCGGTGCGGTCGGAGGGCGGGCTGGGCGTGTGTGAGTTGTGTTTTCACGGTGCGACGGATGAGCAGATTGCGGCGTGCGAGATGGTGGCTGATCCCGACGACTTGGAAGGGAAGCTCCTGGCGAGAGTGGAGAAAGCGCGCGGCGTGCTTGGGCAGACGATTGTTGCGTTCGCTGTAAAGTGACCGTTCGTGGTTTCCCACACTTCAACTTTATTTATTAACGGAATCTTAATTTTCCCTCCGATACCATCGATACTTTCGCCTACAGCTTGAAAGATGCTAGTTTCGTGAAGCGGTAGACAACACGCTTATGCAGGCTCATGAATACGATCTGGTCGTAATTGGAAGCGGCCCGGCGGGACAAAAAGGGGCGATTTGCGCGGCCAAGATGCGCAAGAAGGTTGCGATCATCGACCGACCGCTAACCATAGGAGGAGTGTGCGTTCATAGCGGAACGATTCCGAGTAAGGTGCTGCGCGAGGCAGTGCTCTACCTGAGCGGCCTGCGGCAGCGCTCGTTCTACGGCCGAGGCTACGTGGTGAAGGATCGGATCATGATGTCGGATCTGGTGCTGCGGTCGACGGCGGTGATGACCCGGGAAGTGGATGTGATCAAGTCGCAGCTGCGGCGAAATTATGTGATCACTCTGGAAGGCGAGGCTCACTTCGCCGATCCGCATACGATTGAGATCGTAAATGACGAGGGAGTGCAACAGGTTCGCGGCGAGAAGATTCTTATCGCCTGCGGCACGCGGCCTTCGCACATCGAGGGGATTCCGGTGGACGGCCGACGCATCTTCGACTCGGATCAGGTCTATGGGCTGGAAGAAATACCACGCGAGCTGATTGTGGTGGGAGCAGGAATTATTGGATTGGAATATGCCTCGATGTTCGCAGCACTCGGGGTGAAAGTGACGCTGCTCGACCAGCGACCTACGCTGCTGGATTTTGTGGATCGGGAAATTATTGAAAGCCTGTGCTTCCAATTGCGGCAGCTGGGAACAATTTTCCGGCTGGGCGAGAAAGTGGTTTCGGTGGGCTTCGACGAGGAGCGGGATAAGGTTTTCGCGGTCCTGGAGAGCGGGAAAAAAGTTCGGGGACAGGCGCTGCTCTACACCATCGGGCGGCAGGCGAACAGCGACAAGCTGAAAATCGACGCCGCCGGCCTGGAGGCGGATGCGCGCGGAAAGTTGAAGGTCAATGAAAATTTTCAAACCGCGGTGCCGCACATTTACGCGGCGGGCGATGTGATTGGGTTTCCTGCGCTGGCGAGCACTTCGATGGAGCAGGGGAGGTTGGCTGGTTGCCACATGTTCGGCAGGCCCAGCCGTATGCTGCCGAATTTAATTCCCTATGGCATTTACACCATCCCGGAGATTTCCATGGTCGGCGCCACCGAGGAAGAGCTGACGCGCAATAAGACGCCGTATGAAAGCGGCTTGGCGCGCTACTCCGAATTGGCGAAGGGGCAGATGCTGGGCGACGATCAGGGCCTGCTGAAGATCCTCTTTGATCCCGACACGCTGAAGTTGCTGGGCGTACACATTATCGGCGATCGGGCGGCAGAAATCGTGCACATCGGACAAGCTGTGCTGACGATGGGCGCGACCGTCGAATATTTTCGCGATACCGTGTTTAACTATCCCACCTTGGCCGAAGCTTACAAAGTGGCGGCCCTCGACGGGCTGAATAAACTCTGACTTCGTTGCAGCGGCCAGACTCATAATGAGTGGAACCAGATTCCGATGCTTCCGTAGAATCAAAATCGAAATCTCCCAGATTTCAGATTTGCGGTAACCTCTAATCTTCTCTTCGCGCGAGATTTCGCGGACGGAGGCGCCTGTGCCTCACCGAGACGTTGCTGTGCTTACTAATGGGTGAATCCACCGAAATTCGCGACGCTTCTTTGGGTGAGATTGCCTTGGTGTTTTTGAAACTGGGGACGATTGCCTTTGGCGGTCCGGCGGCGCATCTGGCGATGATGGAAGAGGAATTTGTACGCCGGCGCCGGTGGATTACGCACGCCGAATTTCTGGATCGGCTGGCTACCGCGAATTTGATTCCGGGCCCGAGTTCAACCGAGGTCGCAATTTTTGTGGGCCAACTGAAGCGCGGCTGGCGCGGCCTGATCGTAGCCGGCTGTTGCTTTATCGTTCCGGCGGCGCTGATGGTCTCGCTGATTGCCTGGGCCTATGTGCGCTTTGGTTCGCTGCCGAAGGTCGAAGGCGTGCTCTCGGCGATCAAGCCGGCCGTGGTCGCGATTGTGATTCAGGCGTTAGGGAAACTGGGACGGACGGGAGTACGAACGCCGCTCTTGGCGCTGATTGCGGCGCTGGCGGCGGTGCTGAGCTTGATGGGATTGAGTCCGGTGCTGGTGCTCGTATTGGCCGGCCTGATATCGGTTTCGACGTTGGCACTGAGGAACCGGCTGTTGTTGTCGTTTCCGAAAATCGCCGGCCGTTCGAAACTTATCGGCGCCGGCATCGCGATGGGCGCGATGGGCGCGGCTTTTCCGGTAGCGCTGGGACGCCTGTTTTTGTCCTTCCTGAAAATTGGCTCGGTGGTCTTCGGCAGCGGATATGTTTTGCTGGCATTTCTCCAGGCCGAATTTGTCCAGCGCCTGCACTGGATGACCGATAAACAGTTGATTGATGCGGTCGCAGTCGGCCAGTTTACGCCCGGTCCGGTGTTTACAACGGCGACGTTCATCGGATACATCGTGGCGGGCTGGCGGGGCGCATTCGTGGCTACGGTCGGAGTTTTTCTGCCGGGATTCATACTGGTCGCGGCGAGCGGGCCGCTGATTCCGCGGCTACGCCGATCGGCAGTGGCGGCGGCAGCGCTAGACGGAGTGGTCGCGGGATCACTCGCGTTGATGGCGGTGGTGACGTGGCAGTTGGGGAAAGCGTCGATCGTCGACTGGAAAACGATGGCCGTTTTCGCCCTGAGCCTAATCGTGTTGCTGCGGTTTCGTCTAAACTCGGCTTTTGTGATTGCGGCGGCTGCGGTCGTGGGGTGGGTCATCCGGTAACCGCGGGATTCCGAAATCGAGGATGATCGTGAACGAGATTCGCATTCGGATTGCGGAACGAGGAGACCTTGCGCGGTTGACCGAGATTTATAACTACTACGTTCTGAATACTCCAGTAACATTTGACGTTGAGCCTTACACGGTCGAGCGGCGCGAGGCGTGGCTCGCTCAATTCGGCGTGACCGGCCGCTATCGACTGTTAGTCGCCGAAGACAATGGCACGGTGATCGGATACGCGGGGACAACCAGGTTTCGTCCGAAAGCGGCGTATGACACAACGGTCGAGACGACGGTCTATTGTGCGCCCGAGGCTGTGGGGAAGGGAATTGGTTCGCGGCTCTATACGGAGTTGTTCGCGGCGCTGAAGGGCGAAGATATCCATCGTTTTGTAGCCGTGTATGCACTGCCGAATGCGGCGACAGACGCGCTGCATCGCCGGTTTGGCTTCAAGGTGATTGGCGTATTGAGCGAAAATGGGCGAAAGTTCGGGAAATATTGGGATGTTTGCTGGGCGGAACGGGCGGGTTGATTTCCAGTTTCCGTCGCTGCCAAGTGCTGGAGGATTTGTGAAGCAGCGTTCCAGAAAAATACGTCGCATGCCAGGGCTGGTGTTGCTCGCGATTCTGACGGTTAGCTTGCCGCTATCGGCCGAAGCGGTCTCGCTGCGGGCGCTGGTCACGCCCTCCACGGTGATCATAAAAGATGGACGGCCCGTAACATTTGCCGTCCACGGATTTATTGAGTTCAAGTCATTGGCCGATCTTTTCCCGTATGTGGAGTCGCAAACGCGCCGCTGGAATGTCAGTGGCGGCCTCGATGATAAGCAACTGCGCCAGTTGGCCGGCGACTTGCTGCGCCGAGGAATCGAGAGCCGGGTGATATCGATGGAAGATGAAGCACCACTGGAGACTCTGCTTACGCACACCAGCGACGAATTGCGGCAAGCGCTCGCGCAGGTAAAAGAGCGGGTTCCTGCCGGCTATGGCGAGGCGTTTCTGGCCGTTCAGGAAAAATGGAAACACTCATTGAATTGCTGGAGTGCTTCGCCGTCGATTGCGGGGCGCGTTTTGTCGAACTGGTATCCGATTGAAGAAGGCATTGAGCTCTACGGTGCGACTTACGATTCGACGGAGCATTTCTGGCAGGCGGCGAAGTATCACCCCGACGTGACTGTGGCCGATTTGACAGAGCTACTTGGCGTGCTGCAACAGAAGGATTGGGGCCCGTGGCTGGCGCGACTGGATGGCGATCCCAAAGTTTATTTGCCAAATGCTTACGCGATAGAATTCTTGCGGCATAACCTTGCCGTCGAGCGCCAGCAATGGTTTCGTGATGAACTGCGACGCCATGGGTTGAGCGCAACAGATCACGCACGAGTGGTGCAGCAGCGTGGCGCGGCTTCATTTCGCTTCAGCGCGTTTCAGGAAAAAGTACTTTGGGGCGACCTGGCGGATGTCTTTCACCTGGTCTATATCTTTTCTTCGCCCGAAGACCCGGTCCGCAAGGCGCTGGGAGAGCGGCATTTCGACGCCATTTATCTCGGAGACCGCAGGATGGGATTTATCAGCGAGGAATTTCGTTCGCTGATGCTCGAGATTTGGCGAGTGAAATATTTGAAGATGGCGAGATTCCGTGAAGTGATCGGCGCGATTCCCATGGAGATTCAGCTGTCCCATTTTCTGAATGACGGGGACTCGCCGGACATTCCGATCCCGGTGTATGTGGTGTATTTGAACGAGATTCGACGCTTGGCGCGGGGTCAGGGAGATTGATTTTACGCAGATTTGACGCTAATTCGCCGGGGACCGGTTAGTGGGCCGTTTTGCCCTCCAGAGAGGTTAAAATAGATAGCCCGGTCTGATATCTGGGTGCTGCGCATCCAGAGCCGCCTATGCCTCAGTGTTGCGTGGCAACAGCTATGCAGCCCGAGTGGCGAAGTTTATCGTGGAACCTGTGAGCAATCTCGAAGAACGGCCGATGGGCGCGTCAACTGACGGCGTCACTACCGGCGTGCCTTCCGCTATGAGTGCGACTCCGGGCGTCGTTTCCCCGGCTTTCGCGATTGCTTCGGCCGCTCCGCGCCCGCGGCCTTCATCGCCAGTTTACTGGCGCGTCGAGGGAAGCCTGCTCGAGCTCACCACGGTTCGTCCGATTGCCTTTTTCACCTGGAACAGCCAAACGTATATCGCGCGCGCGGTGCGGCGCAGCCTGGTGCTTGTGATGGCGCTGCTGCGGCCGTTTTTATATCTGGCGAATCGCGTGGCTGCCACGCGGATTGTGCATGCCGTGCTGCGCGGCGTAACGCGCGACCGCCTTGATCTGCTGGGCGAAGAAGAGTTCGAATACAAGCTGAAGCCGCTACTTAAAGAAGAAGGAGTGCGGCGGCTGAAGGCGTTGCAGGCCACAGGCGCGGAAATTGTGCTGGTGAGCCAGGGTCTGGATCACGTCATGCGGCCGCTGGCGCGGCATTTGGGGGTTGGCTGGATCATCGCCAATCGACTCGATTTCCGCGATGGCGTAGCGACGGGTCGCCTGCTGAACCCCGTGATCCGGCCGCGTGGATTGTTTGCGCGGCTTCGCGAGGATGGGCCGGATGGGCAGCAGAGCGCGGCGCGATGGGTGCGGGCGCTGGGATTGCGCGGCCCGAAGGCTCTGGCATCGGCGATTGTTCCGGCCGCGCGAGTCGAAGCGCCGCGCGTGCGTCCGATAGTTTATTTCGACGAAAAGCGCTATCCAGCGCGGTTTTCGGTGCGCGAAGCGCTGGCCGGCAAACGCGTAATGCTGATCGGCGTGACCGGATTTATCGGCAAAGTATGGCTGGCGAATACGCTGATGGATCTGCCGGAAATTGGAAAACTTTATTTGTTGATCCGGCGCCAGAAGTCGAATCCAGCACAGAAGCGGTTTGAGAAGATCATCGAAGGCTCCCCAGTCTTCGACCCCCTGTTTGAAAAATACGGCGACCGGCTGGGCACTCTGCTGGCGGAGAAAATCGAAGTGGTAGAGGGCGATGTCTCGCAACCGGGCTTGGGCCTCGATTCTGAAACTGGCAAGCGGCTGCGAAAAGATCTCGATCTGATCATCAACAGCTCGGGGCTGACGGATTTTAATCCCGATCTGCGCGACGCGCTGGCGGTGAATGTCGACTCGACCCATCACCTGATTGAATTTATTCGCGCGTCGGATCGCGCGGCATTGCTACATTTGTCGACTTGCTATGTGGCGGGCCAGCGCGACGGGCGTGTGGGTGAAGGATTGCGCGTGAATTACACGCCCGCCGGTGTAACGGATTTCGATGCAGAAAAAGAGTGGCACCGCCTGCACGAACTGGCCGAAGCTGCGAAGCTGCGCGCGGAAGGACCGGAGGTCGCGGAAGAATTAACGAAGCAGGCTTTGGAGAAAGAGCATGCGGCGAAAGGCCTGAGCGGGCAGGCTCTGGAGAATCAGATTCGCAAGAACCGCGTACGCTGGTTGAAAAACTATCTGACGGAAGAAGCTACGCGCCGCGCGAATGAACTTGGCTGGCCGAATACTTACACTTTCACCAAGAGCCTGGCCGAGTCCCTGATTGCGAAACACGGCGCTGGGCTTCCGATTGCGATCGTGCGTCCGGCGATCGTCGAGACTTCGGTAGAGAAGCCGTTTCGCGGATGGAATGAGGGAATCAATACTTCGGCGTCGCTCTCGTATTTGCTGGGGACTGCATTCCGTCAATTGCCTTCTAACGAGCGTAAGCGCCTCGACATTATTCCGGTGGATGCGGTGTGCGCGGGCATGACGCTGATTGGCGCGGCGCTGGTGGAGCGGCGTCATGATCCGCTTTATCAGTTGGCGACTTCGGTCACGAATCCTTGCGATATGGGGCGCTCGATTGAGTTGACTTCGCTAGGGCATCGAAAGCACTATCGCGCGCAGGAGGGGCTTGAATATTGGTTGCGGTTGCGCATGGATGCGATTCCGGTTTCGAAAGAGCGTTATCAGCGCATGTCGGCGCCGGCGCAGAAGATGATCATTAAGTCGATTCAGCGGGTGATGTCTCCGCTGCCATCGGCGATGACGAAACCGCTGGCGAAAACGGAGCGCAACCTGGAGCGCGTAGAAAAATTAGTGGGATTGTTCGAGCCGTTTATCCTGCTCAACGAGCATGATTTTGTTGCCGACAACGTGGAGAAGTTGTCGCAGGCGCTTTCGCCCGAGGAGCGGGAGATTTTCGGCTATGACACCGCCGGGCTCGATTGGTTTGAGTATTGGATCGACATCCACATTCCGGCATTGCGGCGGTGGACCTATCCACTGATTGAAGGGCGTCCGCTGGAGGCGCGAACGCCGCGATTATTGCAGATGCCGCCGCGCGCTGCGACGATGGCGGGTACAGCTTCAGCAATAACCACCGATGGCGATGCGATGAAGACGGGAACAAACGGAGCAACGTGGCGATATTCCTGACCGGTGGGACCGGCTACATCGGCGCGCATGTCGCCGCAAATCTGCTGGAACAATACGACGCGACTTTAAATTTGCTGGTGCGCGGTCGCGATCCGCGGGATGCGGAGTTGCGACTTTGGCAGGCTTTGCAGCTGCATTTGCCGTTTCCTAAATTTTACGAATACCTCCAGGCAAAGATACGAATTTTTCGCGGCGATCTTACGTCACCACGATTCGGCCTTGCGCCAGATGATTACGACCGACTGGTGCACACCACCGATTCCGTAGTTCACTGCGCGGCGTCGTTGAATCGCAAATCCGAAAAAAGCTGTTTGAATGTGAATCTGCGTGGAACGCTTGAAGTGGTGCAACTGGCGCGGCAATCGCAGTATTACCACGGCCTGCGGCGGTTCTCGAATGTAAGCACGGTAGCAGTCGCCGGCAAGCGCAACCACGAAGTTGTTTTCGAAGAACGTTCGATTGAGTGGGAGCGCTCGGATTACGATCCCTATGCGCGCACCAAAAAATTCTGCGAGCACATGGTGCGCGAGTTGCTGCCGGATGTGCCCCTGACAATTTTTCGCCCCAGCATCGTGCTCGGAGACAGCCGCTATCCGCAAACTATGCAGTTCGACATGGTGCGGTCGTTCGTATTTCTGGCGGGATTGCCAGTGCTGCCGTTTCGTCCGCAGGACAAAATTGATATCGTCAACGTAGACTTCGTGGCTGACGCGATTTCCACATTGCACATGAAGGCAAACCCTGCCCACGGCACTTATCACCTTTCTTCGGGCAATGCTTCGCAGACGTTTCGCGAGTTAACTCGCGCGCTGGCAACGGAGCAGAACAAGCGCGGTCCGGTGTTTTTGCCGGTCCTGGAAAAACCTTTCAGCGTAACCATCGATGTGCTCGCGAATCGCAAAGGGCCAGTCGGGCACGGCGCGGCCCTGATGAAGGTGTTTTTGCCATATTTGACGTGGAATACAGTATTCGATAACACGCGCGTCACGACGGAAATGGGACGTAAGCCAGCACCGTTTTCGCAATACAGTTTTCCGCTGCTGCGATTCAGCCGTGAGCATAATTTCGCCTATCCCTACCAGGCGTGGCCGGAGAGCACGAAAGCGGGAGGATCCGCCGCATGATGGACTTCGTGCTGGAAGCCTGGGTGTCGGGCATTATCGAAGGCAAAAAAATACAATGGATGATGGGCAAGCGCGAACCTTGGCAGCCGGGCGAGAAACTGAAATTGCTGTTTGCCGGTTATAACGGCACGCGCAATACCGGTTCCGATGTGCGTGTCGAAGAGATGCTGCGGCAGATCCGACGGATTCTTGGTCCAGAGAACGTCGACCTCAGCATGATGACGTTTAATTTTGACCGGTCGCGCGGATATTTCGAGGGCACGTCGCAGGTGCGGCTGCCGGATATCTTCCCGCCTTTCCTGGCGAACGAAGTTCCGAAACATCATGGCGTGGTCGCGTGCGAAGGCTCGATGTTCAAATCGAAATTCGCGAATGCGCTGGCCACGATGATGATCGGATCGCTCGGCATCGCGGCGGCCGAGAACAAATTGTCGGTGGGCTACGGCGCCGAGGCCGGACACATGGATCCGCTGGTCGCGAAGATGTGCGGCCGCTACTGCAAGAATTCCCTGGTAATCACGCGCAATGACGAGTCGCGAAAGATTCTGCGCGAACTTGGAGTTCCAACGGAGTTAGGAACAGACACAGCATGGACGTTTGAGCCGTTGGGCGCCGAGTACGGGCAGAAGGCGCTGCGCGATGTGGGCTGGGATGGGAAGACGCCGGTGCTGGTGGTTTGTCCGATCAATCCTTTTGAGTGGCCGGTGAAGGCGTCGGTGACAAAAGCCGCGCTGCACAGCCTGACTGGCGCATATAAAGAAAGCCACTACCGCGGACCCTACTTTCACAATGCGGGACCAGAAGCAGATCGCGCCTACGAATATTATTTGACTTCGATCGCGAATGCGGTGGCTGCGTTTCGCGAGAAGAGAAGTTTATTTGTGATCATGGCGGCGACCGAACGCATGGATGCTCGCCCCTGTCGGCGTATCTCCGAAAAACTCGGCGGGGTTCCGGTACTGACCTCGGACGATTACAACATGTATCAACTGGTCAGCATCCTGCGCGCGTGCCGCATGATGGTCTCATCGCGTTATCACGGGATCGTGACCTCGATGCCCGCGCTGGTTGCGTCGGCGGGGATCACGATGGATGAGCGTATACGCAATCTGATGAATGAGCGGCGGCATCCCGAGTTGCTGATGAATGTGGATGATTCCGATCTCGAGGCGCGGACGCTGGCGGCGCTCGAAATTCTGGATCGCGAGGACGAACGGATTGCCGACGGAATCGCACGGACCGTGGTTCGGAATTTGAAACTCATGGCGCGGATGGGCGTCTATTTCGAAGAAGAAGTGCAGCGGCGATATCCTGAGTTTCCGACGCGGCGCGGCGAGTGGAGTTGGGAGGACTATCTGCCGCCAATGAACGAGGGGTTGAAGCAGTTGGCGACGGCCTACGCGTAGGCGTGTGAATTCGCTTTCGGTTAAGCAATCCTTACTAAACAGAACCTAATGCCTTTTCTCGAAGATATTTTTGTGAACCTGGAGCGAAGCGGCGATGTTGTCGCGCTGCAGGAATTGCGCGACGGGCAGGTGGTTTCGCTTACTGGAAGGCAGTTGCTTTCTAATGTGCAAGTGGCTCGTGCTTATCTGCGGCGATTACGCCTGAAAAACGGCGATCGTTGCGCCCTGCTGGCGCACAACTCGATGCAGTGGGCCGCGATGGATCTAGCCATCATGGCAGAGGGATTGACGGCGGTGCCGCTATACGCTCGGCAGGCGCCTGCCGAACTGGTGGCGATGATGAAAGATTGTTGGCCGTCCGTGATTGCTTGCGGCGACCAATCGCTTGCCGACTCGATTGTAGAAGCGTGGCCGGAGGCGCCTCCGCATTTCTGCTTTGAAAATGTTTTTACACCAACGCGCGGGCCGGTCGAAAACCCCTCGCTGGCGGTCAAGGAAGAAAATGTCGTGGCCGTTATCTACACCTCGGGCACGTCGGGTGAGGCGAAGGGCGTAATGCTGAACGCGGGCAATGTTGGATACATGCTCGGATGCACCTCTGGGCGGCTCGATCAGTTGATGAGCGGTGCTCCGAAAAAAGCAACCCAGCCGTGCCAGGATTCCGTATTTCATTATTTGCCGCTTTGCTTTGCCGGTTCGTGGATCATGATGCTGACCTGCCTGCTACGTGGAAGCAAGCTTACGTTGAACACAGATCTGGCGAAGATCGCTGGCGACATGCGTCTGACGGCCCCAGATTATTTCTTGAATGTGCCCGCGCTTCTCGAGCGCATGCGCAAAGCAATTGACGAGCAACTGTGGAAGACAGGTGGATTCCCGTTGAAGGTCTACACCAAGGCAAAAGGCGCGTGGGTGCGGCGGCAAGAGGGCAAAGCCCGCGCCGGCGACGCAGTTTGGCTAGGGCTGGCGAATCGACTCGTATTTCCGACCATCCGCAAGAAAATGATCGGCCGCAATTTGCGCGCGCTGATTTGTGGTTCGGCGCCACTGAATACGGAAACGCAGCTATTTTTTATGATGCTGGGAATTCCGGTTTTGCAGGTCTACGGGCTGACGGAAACAACGGCGATTTGCACTATGGATGACCCTGGTGGGAAGGTAATACCGGGACGAGTAGGGCCCGCGATTTCGGGCGTGGAGATGAAGGTTGGCGAAAACGACGAAATCATAGTGCGGGGACCAAATATTTTCCCCGGTTATTGGGGTCGTCCAGAGGAGTCGGCGAAGGTGCTGCGCGATAGCTGGTTTCACACCGGCGATCAGGGCGAAGTGGACGCGAACGGAAATTGGAAGATCGTCGGTCGCATCAAGAACTTGATCATTCTTGGATCAGGGCACAACGTTGCGCCAGAGCCGATTGAAGACAAAATTCTTCGCGAACTACCGGACGCGATTCAGGTTGTGGTCGTAGGAAATGGTCGAGGATATCTGGCCGCGCTGGTTACAGGCAATTCGAACGGCGAAAAAATTCAGGCAGCGCTTGATCTTGTGAATCGGGATCTTCCGCATTACCGGCAGGTGCGAGCTTTTCATCCGGTGGAGGACGCATTCACCATTGAAAGTGGGCTATTGACGGCCAACGGCAAGCTAAAGCGCGATTTGATTGCCGAGCATTTTCGCAGAGAAATCGACGCGATGTACCAGGCCTCGAAAAACCAGGCGACACCGACGACGGTATGAACGAATTCAAAGGGCAGACGCTTTCATGGCAAATCGTGAATGGAGCAATCGAGTTGGCGCTGCATCGCGAGGCTTGCAATGAGATTGGATCGCTCACACTGGAGGAGTTGGAGAGATTTGTAGCGGCCTTGCCGGGGCTGGCGAACGATGCGCACGCTTTGATAATCCATTCGACATTGAAGGCCGGATTTTCGGCGGGCGCTGATTTAAGGGAACTCTTCCAGCGTTCGCAAGAAATGGATCGGGACGTGGCATTGCGTGGGGTGCGGTCATTCCTGGAACGCATTCACGCGGTGATGAACACGTTCGATGCTTCACCGCTGACTACGATAGCGGCGGTGCATGGCGTGACCTTCGGCGGCGGATTCGAACTGGCGCTGGTGTGTGACATTATCATTGCGGATCGGATGGCACGATTTTGTTTTCCGGAGCTGCGGCTGGGCCTGATTCCGGGATTCGGCGGAATTCCGCGCCTGAAGCGTGATTTGGGCAATGCAGTCGTACGCGATTTACTGCTGACCGGGCGCAGCTTTAATGTAATGAAGGCGCAACAGATCGGACTGGTCAGCCAGATCGCGGCGGAAGGTGAGGCGTTGCGCGTAGCGCGCGCCACTGCAAGTCAAGTGGGAAAATTCGATAAGCGCACGGCTGCGGCGGCTAAGGAGTTTGTGAAGCCGATTCCATATGACGAATTAAAGCGCGAGATTGACATATTCTGTGACCTTTATTCACGTCCAGCAGTTGAAGAAGGGCTGCGCAAGTTTGTCGAGAATGAAGGGGTGCAGCCGTATTTACCCTAGGTGTTTGTTGCAATTCGAAATTCGCAATTCTTCAAAGGATGCATCTTTATGGCGGCGCCTACCATCGACCACACACTCGACGAAATCTTGAATTTAGCAGCTGCGCATTTTAAGGTGCCCCGGGAGAAGCTCACGCCCGATGACGATTTTTTTAAGACGCTGGGAATCGACAGCCTGCAGGCGCTCGATTTGCTGACGCGACTGGAACAACACTTTCGCATCGAGTTGCCGGATTACGAACTGCAAGGCGTATCGGATTTTCGAACGCTGGCAAATCGGATTCAGACACGATTGTGAGATGACAATTTGAATGCTTGATCTTCACCAATATGCCAGCCTGGGTGCGGCGCTCAAAGATGCGCTCGATCGTTGGCCCAATGAAACCTGCCTGATTGAAGCGGATCGCGACCGCGAGAAAGTTCGGCTCACTTACTCTGACTTCAAGGAAATCGCACGACCGCTTTGCCGCGCCCTTCAGGATGCCGATTTCAAGGTGGGCGATCGAGCCGCGATCATCATGACGAATCAGTCGAAGTGGCTGATTTCCGCGTACTCGATTTTCTTCTGTGGCGGAGTGCTGGTTCCTCTCGATTACAAACTATCCGCAATCGAACATCTGCAACTGCTGGCGCATTCAAAGGCGCGTTTTCTGGTTGTCGAATATTACTTGTGGCGAGCGATAACACAAGCGCCCGACTTTGCGAAACTTACCGCACAGATTGTGCTGGTGACGGAAGCCCCGCCAGGTGCCGATTTGCGCGGCGCTTATCGCTGGGAGGAATTTAAGCGCAAGGGCGAGCCGCAATTCGTCGCCCGTCAGCGTGAAGAAACCGCTTGTATCGTTTATTCCTCGGGCACCGGCGGGCGCCCTAAGGGATGCGTGCTCACGCATGACAGTTATCTCGAGCAGTGCGCCGCGCTCACATCGTGGTATCCGTTTTGGCCGGGCGTACGCTACTTGAGTATTTTGCCCACGAATCACGCGATCGATTTCATGGTGGGATTTATCGGGCCGTTCGTGTGCGGAGCGTGTGTGGTGCATCTGCGCACTCTGCGTCCGGAATTTGTGCGTGATGCGTTTGTGCGCTACCGCATCACCTATGTGAGCCTGGTGCCGATGGTGCTGAAGAATCTGGAACGCGGCCTGCGCGCCAAGTTTGACGAACTGAAGCCAGGAAAGCGCTGGCTGCTGGATCGTTTGATCGGATTGAACAAAATGCTGACGCGCAGCCGTCCACGCGTGGCGATCAGCCGCCTTTTGCTGCCCGATGTGCATAAGGCTTTTGGGGGAGAGCTACAGGCGCTAATTGTTGGTGGAGCGTTTACGGAGCCTTCCACGTTGCAGTTTTTTTATGATCTGGGAATTCCGGTGACCTGCGGGTACGGGCTTACGGAGGCTTGCACGGCGGTGACGCTCAACGATCTGAAACCGTTTCGCGCCGATACCGTGGGCAAACCGCTGCCCGGAAGCGAGGTGCGGATTTTGAATCCTGACGGCGAAGGCATTGGCGAGGTGGCCGTCCGCAGCCGCGCGGTCATGTCGCATTACTTGGATGATCCCGAACTGACGGCACAGACGATCGTCGAAGGCTGGCTGGTGACAGGCGATCTGGGTCGCTTCGATCATAACGGACGAGACCACCTGCAGCTTTTCGGGCGCAAGAAAAATATGATCGTCACCGCCGGGGGAAAGAACATTTATCCCGAGGATGTTGAGTCGGTGTTTGACGGTTTGCCGGTGAAGGAATATTGCGTCTTTGCGGCGAATTATTTGTGGCCACAGAAAGAACTAGGGAACGAGATGCTGGTTT
The DNA here is from genome assembly GCA_963822025.1 of uncultured Acidobacteriaceae bacterium. Classification (GTDB taxonomy): domain Bacteria; phylum Acidobacteriota; class Terriglobia; order Terriglobales; family Acidobacteriaceae; genus Acidiflorens. The sequence continues at coordinate 2,533,335 of CAWGFW010000008.1, forward strand.
TGGTTGTTCGATTAGAACAAAATCAGCAGCTAGACGATAAGGTGCGCGAGGAAATTGTGACGCGAAACCGGCGACTGGCGGACTTCAAACGCGTGGGTGGATATTCGATCTGGGAGAAAGATTTTCCACGAACCGCTTCGCTGAAGATAAAGCGGGGGGAATTAGCGGCGGAGATTGGAGCGGGGGCGGCACGCGATTCCGTCGTGCAGATTTAGCTCGAAGTTTTCACAAGACCCGCGCCTAAGATCTGACTGTGAACGAAACATTCCTCGCGATTGTTAATCCGGCTGCCGGCGGTGGACGATGCGGCCAACGTGTCGGCGTGGCCATTGATCGCTTGCGGAGCGCGGGAATCGTCGTGGAAACAGCGGAGACTGCTCAGGCTGGTGATGCCACTCGGATCGCCCGCGAAGCATATGCGCGTGGGTATCGCAAATTCCTTGCCGTCGGCGGCGATGGGACCTCCTATGAAATAGTCAACGGCTTGTTTCCGATGAGCAAAACAGGCTTCCAGCCAACTGCTGCCGAGTCCGATGAAATTCCGAGTGCTGACGTCCAAATTCCTACTCTCGGATTTCTTCCGCTCGGCACAGGCAATTCTTTTTTGAGGGATTTCAGCGACCGGAATGCCAACGACCACGGTCTGGAACATGCAATTCAGGCGCTACTGGCGCGGCGTTCGCAACCTTGCGACGTTCTGCGGTTGACACATAAGAAGGGGGAGATTTATTACATCAACCTTTTGAGCGTTGGTTTCGCCGCTGACGTAGCGACGTTGCGGCATCGGCGCTTTCAGGGGCTCGGACAGTTAGGATATTTGCTATCAATCTTTCTATGTCTCGCGCGGCTTAATCGGCGTGCGTTTGCTGTACGGTTCGACGACCAGCCCATGTTTGACGAGCGGCGCTGCTTGTTTCTTACTTTTAATAACAGCAAATTTACCGGCGGCACTATGATGATTGCGCCCGAAGCGGTCACTGACGACGGACTGATTGAATATGTGCGATGGGGGCCGATTGGAAGATTAGGGCTGATCCGGAACTTGGCGACGCTTTATGATGGCACGCACACGCGGCATCCACTGGCCGAGCGGCACGCCGTTCGGCGCATCGAGTTTCGACTTGATCAACCGGTGGACGTGATGGTGGATGGTGAGGTGCTGACGGTGGAGTGCCAGACAATTGATGTACTGCCATCGGCGCTACGAGTGATAGTTTGAGGAGCGCCATCTTCCCGCCAACGATATCGTGATATAAAAACTCCATGTCGCAAGAGCGCAGAGAACGACAGAAACAAAGACTCGGTGTAGAAACTGACGCCGGCCAGAAATTGCGGCGAAGAGCACTTTATGCCGCGCTTATCGTCGCCGCTTTCGGAATAGCTTACTACCTGGGCAACCGCACGCAGCACAAGCACGATGGCTTCGCGCGCTGCCTTAAAGATCGCGGCGTGAAGATGTACGGAGCCTATTGGTGTCCGCATTGCGTGGAGCAGAAAGAAAAATTCGGCGCATCGTTCGAATACGCTCCCTACATCGAATGCGGCATTCAAGGCGACCTGCATGGCGTTGCCCAGGTTTGCAAGGATGAAGGCATCAAGCATTACCCGACGTGGCAGTTTCCACCTACCGGCGAGAGGGTCGAGCGTGTTTTTAGTCTCGAAGAGCTGAGCGACCGCACGGGATGCTCACTGCCATGAGCGAGTTGACGCAGCGTTTGATGAGCGCGGTCGCGATACTGGCAGTGTGCGGAATTGTGGTGTCATCCACTTCGCTGCAACATCACTACGCGACCTCGAAGACGGCGTACTGCGACATCGGAGAGTCTTTCAATTGCGACATCGTGAACCGGAGCGAATACTCATCGATTCTTGGCATACCGGTCGCGCTAATAGGAATGCTGGGGTATGCTGCGCTGGCGGGTTTGGCAACGGTGTATCGCGAACGCGGCGAAACTCCAGCGGTGCTTTTCGGCGCGGCGGCCGCGGGCCTGGCGTTTGCCTTGTACCTTACCTACATTGAAGGGCATGTGTTGGGAGTCTGGTGTATTTTGTGTTTGAGTTCGCTGGCGTTAATTACGGCAACGACAGTTTTGTCGGGCATCATCTGGTGGAGAAGCCGTAGCCGGTGACCAGCACTCGGTAGCCTGTACCGACAATCACTTCATGCCCCGACCGCCAACTCGAAGAGCACAAACGAAAACGAAAGAAGCTGTCGCGGCGTTGCCGATTGCGGGCGGCCAACTCTATTTGCATGAGCTTCGCAGCCAGGTCTTTGGGAACACGCGACTGGTGCGGGTTTGGCTGCCTCCCGATTACGACGGCTGTGGCGCTGCTCACTATCCGATTCTTTATTTGAATGATGGCCAGAACCTGTTCGAAGCGGCAACCGCTTTTGCCGGGGTGCATTGGCAGGTGGGAGAAACCGCAACGCGGTTGATCAGCGAGCGAAGAATTCCGCCGCTGATTATTGTTGGCATCGACAACACGAAGAATCGGGTCCAGGAATACATTCCGTACCGATCAAAAGATCCCAGGGTCTTGAATCCCAAGGGAAGAAGCTACCCCGAATTTCTGCGCGGTGAAGTGATGCCGCTGATTGAAGAGCGCTATAGGGTGCGAAAGGGGCCAGAGAACACGGGATTGGGAGGTTCGTCTCTCGGCGGATTAATTGCGTTATATACGCAGTTTGCGATGCCGGGCGTGTTCGGACGATTGTTGATCGAGAGCCCCTCTCTGTTTGTGGCGAACAGGAAAATTCTGGAAGAGAACCGCCGATTCCGCGGTTGGCCCGAGCGTATCTATCTTGCGATGGGCACTCGGGAAGTGGGACATGAGGAGAAGGATGCAAAGATTATTGGCGGCGTGCGCGAATTGGAATATATGCTGCACGCCAGTGGGTTGGGCGAAGATCGATTGAAGGTTCGTATCGACGAGGGCGCTGGCCACAACGAAGTGGCGTGGGCGGCGCGGTTTCCGGAGGCGCTGGAATTTCTTTTTCGGATCACTCGGGATGACAATTCTAAAGGTTGCTAGCTTCCCTGATGAGTTATTATTGTCGGTCATCTTTTCAGAGAAAACCTTATTGGGGGCGTCTATGAAGGTTCGCGGTTTGGTGGGGTGGTGTGTCCTCGCGTTGACGCTGGCACTATCGGCGATGGGTCAATCTTATAACGAAGCACAATTTAAAGGATTGAAGTGGCGCGATATTGGGCCGTTTCGGGGCGGGCGTGTCCTGGCGGTGACCGGAGTTACGGGCAGTCCGTTCACGTATTATTTCGGCAGCGTCGCGGGCGGAGTGTGGCGCACCACTGACGGTGGCGTGAACTGGCAGCCGATTTCCGACAAAACCATGATCTCGTCGATTGGTGCGATTGCCGTGTCGGAATCGAATCCGTCGGTGATTTATGTGGGAACGGGCGAGTCGTGCCTGCGCGGAAACATCTCGTACGGCGATGGAATGTATAAGACGACCGACGGTGGCAGGACCTGGCAGCATATCGGATTGAAGGACACGCAGCACATTGCGCGTGTGTGGATCGATCCGCGCAACTCAGATCATGTGCTGGTTGCCGCGCTGGGCCACGCTTATGGGCCGAATCCAGATCGTGGCATCTATCGCACAACCGATGGCGGCAAGACGTGGGACAAGATTCTTTACAAGGACGATAAATCGGGCGGCATCGATCTCGCGGTTGATCCACATAATTCCAACGTTGTGTTCGCCGCGCTTTATCAGATCCAGCGCTTGCCGTGGGGACTCGAAAGCGGCGGTCCGGGCAGCGGATTGTATCGCTCGATCGACGGCGGAAATACCTGGAAGCACCTGGAAGGCAAGGGCCTGCCGGACGGAATTCTGGGGCGCATTGGGGTGAGTATTTCGGGCGCTGACTCGAATCGCGTGTACGCGCTCATCGAGGCGAAAGAGAGCGGGCTCTATCGCTCCGATGATGGCGGAGAAACTTGGTCGCGCGTCAACGACGATCAGCGGCTCACGCAACGCGCCTGGTACTTCACCCATATTTTCGCCGATCCCAAAAGCGCCGACACGGTTTACATGCTGAATACCGGTTTGTTCCGTTCGACCGACGGCGGCAAGTCGCTGAATCTTCTGCCAGCGCCGCACGGCGATCATCACGGCTTCTGGCTCGATCCGCAGAATCCGAATCGCATGATCAACGGCAACGACGGCGGGGCGACGATATCCGTGGACGGCGGAAAAAGTTGGTCGACGCAATACAATCAGCCGACGGCGCAGTTCTATCACGTCGCCGCCGACAATGATTTTCTCTACAAAGTTTATGGCGCGCAGCAGGACAATTCGACGGTTGGCATCGCCAGCCGGACCGACGACGGCTATATCGGGCGGCAGCATTGGTTCGATGCGGGCGGCGGCGAAAGCGGATACCTGGCGCCCGATCCGCGCGATTCCAACATTATTTATGCGGGCTCGGGCAGCGGTGTAATCACTCGTCTCGACCGTCGCAGCAATCAGGAACAGGACATTACGGTGTGGCCGGAAGACACCTCGGGGCACGGAGTTGGAGATCTGAAATATCGCCTGGGATGGACGCAGCCGATTGAAATTTCGCCGCACGATCCGAATGTGATCTACACCACAGCGGAACTCGTCTTCAAGACGACTGATGAAGGAAAGAGTTGGACGACAATCAGTCCCGATCTCACGCGCAACGATAAGAGCAAGCAGGTTTCGGCTGGCGGACCGCTGACCAAGGACAATACTTCGGTTGAGTATTACGACACTGTATTCACTATCGCGGAGTCGCCGGTGCAGAAGGATCTCATTTGGGCGGGAACCGATGACGGCTTGATTCACCTTACGCGCGACGGCGGAAAGAATTGGGCGAATGTGACGCCGAAGGGAATTCCAGAGTGGAGCCTGGTGAGCCTGATCGACGCTTCGCCGCACGATGCCGGAACGGCGTATGCAGCGGTCGACACGCACAAGCTCGATGATCTGAAGCCCTACCTTTTCAAGACGACCGATTTCGGCAAGACGTGGACGAAGATCACGAATGGCATTCCGGATGGCGCTTACACGCATGTGGTGCGCGAGGATCCGGCCAAAAAGAATCTTTTGTATGCGGGAACGGAGACCGGGATTTATGTTTCGTTCGATGGTGGGGCCAACTGGCAATCGTTGCAACTGAATTTGCCGAACACTCCGATTCACGACTTGATCGTGAAGAATGACGATCTGGTGGTGGCGACGCATGGGCGCTCCTTCTGGATTCTCGACGACATAACGCCGCTGCGGGCGGAGACGGCGCAACCGGCGGCCGGAGTGGTGCTTTACAAGCCACGAATGACTTATCGCATGCGCTGGCCGGATTTCTTCGAACGGCGGCAGCCGGTGGGTGAGAGCGCGCCGAATGGCGCGGTTATTTATTACTACTTTCCGACAGCACCGAAGGGAGTGGTAGCGCTGGAATTTCTCGATGCGTCCGGCAAAGTTGTGCGGCGCTATTCGAACGAAGAAAAAAAGGAAGCCGAGACGCCGCCGGAGTGGCCTGATCTGACGCCTCCGGACGAGAAGATTCCGGCAGATGCGGGGGTCAATCGATTTGTTTGGGATTTGCGCTGGCAGGGCGCAACTCCGCTCGCGGGTGAGCCGGGGGCGGAATTCCGCAATCGCGGGCCGATGGTGCCGGCGGGCGCCTACCAGGTCCGGCTGACGGCGGAGGGGAAGTCGTATACATCGTCGCTCGAGTTGAAAGTCGACCCGCGAGTAAAAGTATCGAGCGATGATTTGGCGAAGCAGAATGACTTGGCACTTAAGATCGTGGCGCTCGTCTCCGAGATTCATCAAGCGGTGGGAACGATTCGTGAAGTGCGCGTCGAGACGCGCGGACTGAGCCGTCGTTTCGGTGACGATTCGCATTACGCTCCTGTCGTTTCCGCCATGAAAGACTTCGACAGCAAAACTCTCGACGTGGAGTCGCATCTCCTCCAGGTGAATGCGAAAAGCTCGGAGTCGAACCTGAACTATCCGGTGCTCACCGATGAGCGGCTGCACTCGCTACTGTTCAGCGTGGATTCCGCCGACGTTGCGCCCACGAAGCAGCAGTATGAGGTCTACGACGAACTCGAAAAAGAGGCGCGACCATTGCTGGCGCGCTATCACGAACTGATATCGAAGGACCTGGTGGCGCTGAATGAGATGGTAAATAAGGAGAATGTGCCGGTGCTGTATACGCCGACGGGAAAATGATAGTAATGAGCGCGGACGCAACCGTGTGCGATGAAAGTTATTGAGTCGTCCACAGACGGGTCTGGCGTAGAACGCGAGGCAATGGGACAATAGACAAATGCAAAGATCTCTGACTACAGCACTACTATTGGCCGTGGGGATGATGTGCGCCGGAACTGGCTATAGCCAGCAGACTCCGGCAAGCACTCCGTCGGCAACGACTCCATCGGCTCCAGCAGCCACAACAACGACGAAGACTCCGGCCAAGAAAACGGGAACGGCAAAGAAGGCGGCGCCTGCGCCGCTCACAACTCGCAAACAAAAATTCAGCTACGCGCTCGGCATGAACATCGGGAACGGCCTCGGCGGCAATTTAAAAAAGCAAGGGGTCGAGGTGGATTGGAACCTTGTAGCAAAAGGGTTGAAGGACGCAGTCGCCGGCGGCAAGACGCAGTTGACAGAGGAAGAAGCGCAGGCCGTGCTCAAGGAAGTTCAGACCGAGGTTCAAAAACAGCAACAGGAAAAAATGAAAGAAGCTGCCGAGAAGAACAAGTCGGAAGGCGAAGCATTTCTGGCCGCCAACAAATCCAAAGAAGGCGTGGTTACGTTGCCCGACGGGTTAGAATACAAGATTCTTACGGCCGGCACAGGGCCAAAGCCCACGCCGACCGATTCAGTGGTGTGCAACTATCGCGGCACGCTCATCAATGGCACGGAATTTGACAGCTCTTACAAGCGTGGACAACCGGCGACATTTGGCGTGAGCCAGGTGATCAAAGGGTGGACGGAAGCGCTGCAGCTCATGCCGGTCGGATCGAAGTGGCAACTTTTCATTCCTGCGAACCTAGCCTACGGCCCCAGGGGCGCGGGCGCGGAGATTGGGCCCGATGCTACGCTGATCTTCGAAGTCGAATTGCTCTCGATCCAGGATAAGACGAAAAAAGACGAGAAGAAAGACGACAAGGGCGACGACAAAAAAGACAACAAGAAGTAATAGAACGGCAGTTTAGAAGTGAAGAGCCGGGCCTCTCCGCCCGGCTCTTACTTCATTTAAAGCAATCAGTAGCTACTTTCCGTTCGCAACGTTTCACTATTCGTAGCGCAGTGCCTCGATGGGATCAAGGCGAGAAGCCCTGATGGCCGGGACCATGCCGCTGATCAATCCAACCGCCGTCAGAATGACGATGGCCACGATCAGCGTGATGGGATTAATCACCAGGCGTATATCGCCCGCTTCGGCGTGCTTAGCCATGGCGCTGTAGAGCGTGAGCCGGCCCACGCTGAGCGAGACGATATAGGCGAGGATGATGCCGAATAGTCCGCCGAGAAATGTAATGGTGAGAGCCTCGGCCAGAAACTGAAGAAAGATGTGGCGGCGGCGAGCGCCGAGCGCTTTCTCGATGCCGATCTCGCGGGTGCGCTGCGTGACCGAGACGAGCATGATATTCATCAGGCCGACGCCGCCGATGCCCAGTGTAAGGGTGCCGATGAAGCCGAGCAGAACTTTAAGGCCGAGGGCGATGGTCTCGAAGTGCTTAACCTGCTCCATCAGATTAAAGACATAAAGAGCACGGCGGTCAGCGGGATTGAATCGGTGCTGCTGCGCCATGGTGTAGCGCACAGACTGTTCGATGCGCTCATAATCGTTGGTCTCATAGTCGAACCAGATCGAGTCAAGGTAATGCGTATCCTTGAGGTCGCTCATGGTGGTGAAGGGAACGTAGATGACGCGATTGATATTGTCGTCGCCCGCTTGCATCTTAGGGTCGAGAACGCCGATGACTTCAAAGCTGACGCCATCGATGCGTATGTGTTCCCCGAGGGCACTGCGTCCGGAGAAAAGTTTGTCTTTGGCGTCGGAGCCGATGACGGCGACGCGCGCACGTTGGATCTGATCTTCAGGGTTGTAGAAGCGGCCCTGCATCATGGTAAAGGCGCGGATCACGAAAGAATTGGGATATTCCCCATTTACATTCATGTTGTAAGACCGCGTGTCATATTGCACAGTCGCGTTCTTGTTGCTATTGGGAGTGATGTGCGTAATTTGCGGAATATTGGCGGTGAGCAGATCGACGTCGTCGAGGGTGATGCGAAGAGGGATACCAGCCTTTTGGCCGCCGGCCTGCATGGTTGAACGGCCGGGGACGACGATCATGAGTTTGGTGCCGAAGTTCGCCATGATGTTCTTGATGGCGTTGCCAAATCCGTCGCCGTAGGAAAGAAGCATGACCACGGTGGCGATGCCCCAAGCCATGCCCAGCATGGTGAGCGCGGTGCGGCGCCGGTTATGGCGCATCGCGTCGTAGGATTCCTGGAGGAGGTCTTGCAGCATCTGTAGTCGGTAATTTCTAACTTGTGATTTCAAGACTTCAACTTGATCTGCTGCAACTTGAGACGTGCGTTGCTTCCCCGCGCGGCGCGAAGATTGCGAGGAAAGTTGCGGCGGTGATCTGGTACATCAAGCTCTCTCTGCCGCTTGCGTCGCACCTCAATCCTGCGCGAGTTCCGCCGATTTTCTCGACTGCCTTTTGCGAGCGCAAATTCCGCGGACCAATGAGAAAGACGACCGTTTTTACGAATTGGAAGGCGTGTCGCAGCATCAACTCTTTCATTTCGCGGTTGTAAACGCCGCCCCAGTGCGATCTCGCCAAGAATGTCCAGCCGATTTCGATCTCGCTCTTCTCTTTATCGTATCCGTAAAATCGAGACGACCCGATAATCTTGCCGTCTTTGGGGTCAATGGCGACTAGCGCACCGCCAGAATCCAGCGCATCGCGAAAAAAATTCTTGAAAACCTCTTCCTGATAACGGTCACTGCTCGGATGCTGCTCCCAAATGAGCGGATCGGATGCCACCGCGTAAAGGTCATCGAAATCCTCCGGTCGAAGCGGCCTGAGTTCGAGAAGTGCGCCTTTCAGCATGGGCTGGAGATCAAATGACATTATTATTCCTGCCTCAAGGCTTCCACCGGTTGCAGGCGCGCGGCCTTGCGAGCTGGATAAAGACCGGCAGCGACACCGGCGAGGGTAAGGCTGGCAATCGCGAGCACGGCAGTCTTGGGAACAAGGCGCGGCGGGTCAAAACCGCCGGGGCCGTTGTAATTCCCAAGCAACGCCATAAAGCCGCCGGCCAGGGCCATGCCGATAAGTCCGCTGACCAAGGTGAGCAAAACCCCTTCGGCGAAAAATTGCAGTAGGATGCTGCGCTTAGTGGCACCCAGAGCTTTGCGCAATCCGATTTCGCGCGTGCGCTCAGTGACCGCGATGAGCATGATGTTGATTACGCCGATGGCGCCAAGGGCCAGAGTGATGAGGCCGACGGTGCCGAGGAACTCGTTCATGGCGTCGAAGATGGTACCCATCATCTGCGCCTGCTGCACTGTGTCCCAGCCTTCGAAAGCATCTTCATCGTGATAATCGAAGTGGTGGTTGCGGGCGATCACGCGCCGCGCCTCCTCTTGCGCCAGCACGTGTTCGTCAGCGACACGGGGCTGATAGTAGATGTAGGAAATCGCGTCGAAGGCCTCCTCACCCTTGAGCGGGAAATCGCTGCGCATGACCTGAAACGGGATATAGGCGCGGGTGTTGGTCATGTTATCGTCGCCGCGGCCGACGCGTTTGAGCGTGCCAATTACTTCGAGGCGATAGCCGTTGATTAAAATGAACGAACCCAGGGTGGGACGTCCGGGGAAGAGATGGTGCGCCATTTCATCGCCGAGAACAACGACATTGCGCTTCTGGATTTCGTCAAGGTCGTTGAGCCAGCGGCCCTGTTTCAGCGGTAGAAAACGGATTTGGCTATACTGCGGTTCGACCCCATCCAACTGCCCGCTGGCGCTGGCAAATTCGCTCACCGCATTTACGTTGTCGGTGACCAGCACAGGAGTAACGGTCTTGATGTGCGGTGATTCCTTACGGACGTCAAGGTAATCCTGATAGGTGAGACGGTACTGGCGCGCCGAGTTCATGCTTCCGGGAACGGCTGGCGCACGACCGGGAAACATCATGATGATGTTCTCGCCGTACTCGGAAAGGTTGCGCTGGTTGCCCGCTCTGAAGCCTTCGCCCAACCCGACCAACAGAAGCAGGGATCCGACGCCCCACGCGATGCCGAACATGGTGAGAAAAGAACGCAGCTTATGCGCCCAGAGGGTGCCGAAAATCTGCGCGAAAACATCAATCACCATTTGCATGAGTAGTAAGTCCGAAACGGGCGTTAGCCGCTGAATATGCTCTTCTGCTACTAGAATAGCAAGGGGAATGGATCGGGGTACACAGGCGGGTTCCTGCGACGTGTGGATTCAAGCCGATCCCAGATGGCGGATTGTCCCGTTAAGGGTGGGTATTTGGGAATCCGATTGACAAGCACATTTCGACTGCTCTAGCATGGTAATGATGAAGCCGCTGACCCATCGCCAGCACCACCATGCGACGCGCGTGTCGGCGGGGGACATCGGATAACCAAGCACTCATAGGAAATCCAAGCCCGCTGGCGCACTACTCGCGCAGCGGGCTTTTACTTTTGCGCGAAGTCTAATGTCTGCGAAAGGAATTCGGAGGACGCAATGGAAATCGATTTCGACAAGATGCAGGGCCTGGCGCCCGCGGTCATTCAGGACGCGGACAACGGGGAATTGCTGATGGTGGGCTTCATGAATCAGGCGGCGCTGGAGATGACGCTCCGCACCGGATTTGTGACCTTCTACAGCCGTACTCGCGAGACACTGTGGACCAAGGGAGAGACGTCCGGCAATCGCCTGAAGGTGGTTGAGGCGCGGACCGATTGCGACCGCGATACGATGCTTTTTCGAGTTCGGGTGCTCGGCGATGGCAAAGTCTGCCACAATGGAACGCGCTCGTGTTTTACGGAACATCTTCCTCTCGCAAGCGCACCGGCAACAACGCGAACCGAGCAAGAAAAAATTCACGGCACCATCAGGGGGACAGCGCGATGAAATTGCGCTTGGGCATCCCCAAAGGAAGTCTGCAGGAAGCGACCTTGAATCTTTTTGCACGCGCCGGGCTGCGCGTGTACACGAACGCCCGCTCTTATTTCGCGCACACTGATGATCCCGAGATCGAATGTCTGCTCATTCGCGCGCAAGAGATGGCGCGCTACGTTGAGCACGGCGCACTCGACGCCGGACTGACCGGTCTCGATTGGGTGCTCGAAAGCGGCCTCGACGTTGTCAAAGTCACCGACCTCATCTACTCCAAACAAAGCATGGGCAAGGTCAAATGGGTGTTGGCGGTGCCGGAGGATTCGAGCTTTCAGAAACTCGAAGACCTCCGCGGTCGAATCATCGCGACGGAAATGGTTAGTTTCACGCGAAACTATTTCGCCCAGCGAAACGTTGACGTGCACGTCGAATTCTCCTGGGGCGCGACAGAAATCAAGCCTCCGTTACTGGCGGATGCGATTGTCGAGGTGACCGAGACCGGCAGTTCGCTGCGGGCCAACCATTTGCGAATTCTTGAAACCATGCTTGAATCGAATACGCAATTGGTCGCGAACCAGGCTGCGTGGGCCGACGCCGCGCGCCGGCAAAAGATAGAAAACCTGGCCGTCATGCTGAGTGGAGCGATCGCCGCGCTGGGCCGTGTAGGCCTGATGCTGAACGTGCGCAAAGCCGACCTCGCCGCCGTCCTCGGCCTTCTGCCAGCGTTGCAGAACCCGACGGTTGCGCCCCTCGCCGATGGCGAGTGGGTCGCCGTGAACACGGTGATTGAAGAGCAGGCTTCGTGGTCACTGATTCCCAAACTAAAGCAGGCCAATGCGCAAGGCATCGTCGAATATCCGCTAAACAAGGTGGTCATGTGAGGCCGAAAGCCACGCAAAATAAAGCGACGCGTCACAATGCCATCAGCATTCTCGAGGGCGTCGAGTTGGCGGGTCGGGTGACGGCGCTCGCCAACCGGGGTGCGACCGATCTGGCGGAGGTCGAGCCAGCCGTACGCCGCATTGTAGCCGACATTCGGCGTAACGGTGATCGTGCTGTCCGCCGCTACGCGGCGCGCTGGGACGGATTAGGCGAGGGCGAGCCGTTGCTTGTGCCCGAACACGAACTTCATCAGGCGTGGCAGGGCACAGCTCCAGAGTTGCAGCGGGCGATTGGGCATGCGGCGGGAAATATTCGTCGCTATGCGGAGTGGCAACTGCCCGCCGAGTGGCGGCGCGAAATCGAGCCCAGCGTCAGCGTTGGCCAGTTAGTGCGCCCGCTCGAATCTGTCGGATGCTACGTTCCGGGCGGCCGTTATCCTTTGCCTTCGACCGTTCTCATGACGGTGATTCCCGCGCAGGTTGCCGGTGTGCACCAGATTCGAGTGGCCTCGCCGAAGCCGGCGCAAGCGACATTGGCCGCGGCGGCCTTTCTCGGCGTGCGTGAATTCTATCGAGTCGGTGGGGCGCAGGCGATCGCCGCGCTTGCGTATGGTACAAACGAAATTCCGCGCGTCGATAAAATCGTCGGTCCCGGTAATCGTTATGTGACCGCTGCCAAGAAGCTCGTGGCTTTCGATTGCGCCATCGAATTTCTCGCTGGCCCGACCGAAGCTGTCATCATCAGCGCGGACGGCGATGCGGCTTGCATTGCATCCGATTTAGTGGCACAGGCAGAGCATGATCCCGACGCGTTGTGCATCTTTATAACAATCTCGAGCGCTTTAGCGAAACGGGTTCAGAAAGAAATAAAGACGCGTACGCAGACGAATCCGATTGCCGCCCAATCACTTTCCCGCCGAGGTGCGATTCTTCTGGTCGATTCGCTGGAACAGGCGATGGGAGTGGCAAATCGCATCGCGCCCGAACATCTCACCCTTCCCGCGAAACTGGTTTCGCTGGTGCAACATGCAGGCGCAGTTTTCCTCGACGAGTTCACGCCTCAGGCTGCGGGCGACTACGTGTCAGGGCCGAACCACGTGTTGCCAACCGCCGCGATGGCGAGTGTGCGCGGCGGTCTCAGTGTTCTTGATTTTGTCCGCATCATCGGCTGCCAGCAGGTTTCAGCCGAGGGAATTCGCCGTATCGGTCCGCCTGGAATTACTCTCGCTGCAGCCGAAGGCTTGAAGGGACACGCGGAAGCGTTTCGTGTGAGGTGCTCTCATGCTTGAGGCGCGCGCAGCCGTAAAAATTCTCCGCGCGTATCACCCGCCACTTGCGGGCCGCTCCGGCCTGCGGCTCGATTTCAACGAGAGCACGATCGGATGTTCTCCCCGCGTGCTGTCCCGTTTGCGCTCGCTCGATGCTGAGTTCCTGGCGCGTTACCCTGAGCGCGAGCCAGTGGAAAAAGATGTCGCGGGTTTTCTTGGACTCTATCCGGCGCAAGTCCTGCTGACGAACGGTGTCGACGAGGCCATTCATCTGCTTTGTTCGACCTACCTTGATCCAGGAGACGAAGCCCTCATTGCCGTGCCCACGTTTGCCATGTATGCGGTCTTCGCGCAAGCGGAAGGCGCGCGCGTCATCGAGGTGCTTGCCGCCGAGGACTTTGCCTTTCCCGTGGACGAATTGCTCTCGAAAATCAGTTCCCGCACGCGGCTCATCGCCATCGCAAACCCTAATAATCCTACCGGCATCGCAGTTGCGGAGAGTGTTTTGATGCAGATCGCGGAAGCCGCGCCGGGAGCCGCGGTGTTAGTGGATGAGGCGTACTTTGAATTTCACGGCGAAACGCTGATTGACCGATTATGCCGCACTACGCCGCCCGAGAATCTTTTCATTGCGCGAACTTTTTCCAAAGCCTATGGCCTCGCCGGTTTGCGAATTGGCATTCTTGCCGGAGAGCCGGGCCAGATGGCGATGGTTCGCCGCGTTGCCTCACCCTACAGCGTCAACGCCGCCGCGCTCGCCGTTCTGCCAGCGGTTCTCGAGGATCAAGAGTATGTCGGCCATTATGTCGCCGAAGTGCGGAGAAATCGCGAACGCTTGCAACGAGAATTGGGCAATCTTCGACTGCACTACTGGCCGAGCCGCGCCAACTTTGTGCTCGTCCGCATTGGCCCGGTTCATGCGGAATTTGTTCAAACGCTGCGCGCTCGCGGGATCCTGGTGCGCGACCGGAGCTCCGATCCAGGGTGCGAAGGCTGCGTTCGCCTGACCGTGGGGACGGACGAGCATACACAGACTCTCATCGAGGCTTTGCGTGAAGCGGCCGAGCAGCTTGGGTTGCGAACTTCTTCAAAGGCTGTGCGAAATGAGGTGCAGGCGTGAGCGTGAGGAAAGCCAGACTGCATCGCAAGACCGCAGAGACTGAAATTCAGATCGCGCTCACCATCGAAGGGCACGGGAAGTACGAAGTGTCCACGGGCATTCGATTTCTCGATCACATGCTGGAACTATTCTCGCGTCACGGTGGATTCGATTTGAAAATTACCGCTCTCGGCGATCTCGATGTCGATCAGCACCATACCGTCGAAGATGTCGGCATCAGCCTGGGCGAGGCGTTCGACCGCGCACTGGGCGACCGGCGCGGCATTTTGCGAGCCGGCTATTTTCTGATGACCATGGATGAGACTCTCGGCCTCGCGGCGGTCGACTTTGGCGGTCGCGCGGTCGCGGTGGTTCAGACCAAAGTCCGCGCAGTGCGCGTCGGAGATCTACAAGTGGAGCTGGTGAACGATTTCTTTGAAGGCTTCGCACGCGGAGCGCGCGCCAACGTCCATGTTCGCGTGATGTACGGGCGTTCCAGCCATCACAAAATCGAGGCGCTATTTAAAGCTTTTGCGCGCGCGCTGCGCGTCGCCTGCTCGCGCGATCGTCGCCTGGGACGAATGCTGCCGAGCACCAAGGGACTCTTATGATTGCCATCGTTGATTATGGCGCAGGCAATCTGAAGTCGGTGAAGAAGGCGTTTGATTATATCGGTGCAGATGTTGTCGTGACCTCGGAGCCTGAAATCGTTGCCGCCGCCGACAAGATTGTTCTGCCCGGCGTCGGACACTTTTCAGCTTTGGGCGCTCTCGTCAACATGGGATTGCGAGAAGGCGTGCTGCGTGCCGCCAGGGCCGGCAAACCGCTCCTCGGTATTTGTCTGGGAATGCAGTGGCTGTTCGAAGGCAGCGACGAGGCTCCTGAATTGGCGGGAGCCGGAATCTTCGAGGGACGATGCCGGCCGTTTCCGTCGTCGGTGAAATCGCCTCACGTCGGATGGAACTCGCTAACCGTGAAGGACGGCTCGCGCCTATTGCGCAACGTCGCAACGGAATCGTTTGTCTACTTTACCCATTCGTTTCAAGCTCCAGTGGTTGCCGCAACCGCCGCGTCAACCGAATATGGAACGCCATTTTCTGCCGTAGTCGAAAAGGAAAACATTTTCGGAGTGCAGTTCCATCCTGAAAAATCGTGGAACGTGGGCCTGCTCATGCTTAAGAACTTCTGCGAGGCCGATTCATGAGGCCTGCTGATGGGATTCGATAAATGCTGACCAAGCGCATCATCGCCTGTCTCGACATGGATGGTGGGCGGGTTGTGAAGGGTGTGCAGTTCGCGAATCTGCGTGACGCTGGCGATCCGGCAGAATGTGCCGCCGCTCACGCGCGCGATGGCGCGGACGAAATCGTTTTGCTCGATATCACGGCCACGAGCGACAAACGCAGGACATTGCTCGATGTGGTCTCGCGGACGGCGCGCTCTTTGTTTGTTCCGTTCACCGTCGGCGGAGGTATTCGTGAACTGTCTGACGCCGCCGCTGTTTTCGACGCCGGCGCGGACAAAATCGCCATCAACTCGGCCGCGGTGAAAGATCCATTATTGATCGGGAAAATCGCGGCACGTTTTGGCTCGCAAGCGGTGGTGGTGGCGATCGACGCGCGGCGAGTGAACAATGGTTTGAGGAAGAACGGCTACGAGGTATTCGTTGCCGGCGGCCGCACTGCCACCGGCCTTGACGCGCTGGAGTGGGCGCGCGAGGCGACTGCGTGTGGTGCGGGAGAAATCATGCTCACTTCGATGGATCGCGACGGGACGAAGGCTGGTTTCGATTGTGAATTGACGAAGCTGGTGGCCGACGCTGTTTCTATTCCTGTGATTGCTTCTGGCGGCGCCGGTTCGCCGCGACATTTCATCGACGTGTTCCGAGCCGGCTGCGCCGATGCTGCCTTAGCCGCTTCCATCTTTCATTTCGGCCTCGAAAACATCGGACAATTGAAGCGCCAACTTCAAGCCGCGAATGTGCCAGTGAGGTGGCCATGCTGATTCCATCGATCGATCTGATGGGTGGGAAGATTGTGCAGTTGGTGCAGGGGGAAAAAAAGAAGTTAGAGTTCGATAACTTCGACTACTGGATCGAACGCTTTTCGAAGTATCCCATCGTTCAACTCATCGATCTCGACGCGGCGCGCGGTACCGGCAACAATCGCACAATCGTGAAACAGATCGTTGCTCGACTGAATTGCCAGGTAGGCGGCGGCATTCGCGACATTGACACGGCGCACGAACTATTGAACCTCGGAGCGCGCAAGATAATTATCGGCTCCGCGTTATTAGCGGAAGGCCGAATCAATCGCGATTACGCAGGTGCATTGTCTGATGCGATCCCCACGTCGGCGTTGATGTTCGCCCTCGATTCGCGCCGAGGTCACGTAGCGATCGACGGATGGCGCACGGAGACGACGATCACTGCCTTCGACATGATTCAGGCGCTAGAACCGTTCTGCGAGACCTTCCTCTACACCCACATCGACACAGAGGGTTTAATGGGCGGAATTCCGATGGACGCGGTTCATGCGATCCGCCGCGCTACCACTCGCCATCTGGTCGTTGCGGGCGGCATCACCGAACCGAAGGAAGTCGACGATCTCGACGCGCTGGGAATTGATGCCGTGGTCGGCATGGCACTCTACAGCGGAAAGATTCCCGGCTGAAAAATAAGGCGTGCAGCGGAGAGCGAAATTGCTAGGCAAGTAATAGACTGCGAGCACGCCTCTATGGTCGCCGGGCCTGCGTCCCCGCTTCCAGTTTCGCCAGATTCGTGTCGCAGTTCGCGATCTCTCCTTTGAGCTTGACGGCAGGGTCCGAGCCCATTGGGGTCAGATCAGAGTGACCGGGCCTAGCGTTCCAGGCGTTGAGGCCATCCTGATACGACGACTTGGCTTGGCGCCAGTAGTTCTCTTTCTCGCGCACGGAAACAGCTCGACCCGCGAGCACCGCATAGGTCATGCCGAGATCCGAATACGATTGGCTCAGCGCCGTCGCCTCCCATAGCGACTTGGATTGTTCCTTTGGTGGGAAATTTGCGAGGGCTTCGCGAATATTCTGCGCGCCTTTAGTGACCTTACCTTGCAACACAAGAATCTCGCCCACGCGAAGTTCGCCGAATACAAAATTACTGGCAGCTAGATGGTTGTTCGGATCCACCGACTTGAGCTCCCGGAAAATCTCGCGCGACGTGTGCGCCAGTTCCAGAGCGTTCCCAAGATCTCCTTTTTTCTGCGAAATCTCGGCCGATATTCCATAGCCCTGCGCCAGATACTCACGCAGGGTCGCATTGGCCGGATTGGCGTCGGAGAGCTGTTTTACGACCGCCAACCCCTTCTCTGCCATTTGCAAAGCATCGTCGTTCCGCCCAGTGTCCGAGAACGTCCTTGCCATGCCATAGTAGTCGGCACCCGCGTGAACGCGTGTGAATACGCTGGCGCGCTGGTCGGCATTGAGCGGCCCATGAATCGCGGCTTTGCGGTAATTTTCCAGCGCGCCCCGCGAGTCGCCACTTTTTTCAAGCACATCTCCCATGTAGTAGTAAAGGCCGCCCAGCCGGTCCTGCCTCTTGGGATCATTTTGGCTGATCGCGATTGCCTGCATAAAGGGCTGCGCCCGTTGCAGAGTCTTGAATGCTCCTGCAAAGTCGCCGTTTTCCAGCACGCCAGCAACCCGGATTGACGATCAACTCCAGCGAACACTTTGAAGTCAATTACACGGGAACAGCGGTGACGCTCACCGTCGTTTCCGGAGCATAGAGGCTTGCTAAAGAAGAAGCTTCACTAGAAAAAAAGGGGACCGTTTTGCCGGTCTCCTTCATTCATTTGCGCTATGCCAGTCTTAGCAATTTCGCCCGACTGACTGTGCGCTTGTCACTTTTCGCGGGGAGCCGTTCACATTCACTTTTGCCGAGAAGTTGAGTCTCTGACCAACCAGCGTCGGCCGCGAACCGCCCTCCCGCGAGAACCGCGCTGGCGTACCCAGTCCACATCCCGTTCGATTCCTGCGAAACGGCGTTCTGGAGAGTGTCCTCACAGAGCACGCCAAAATGAATTGTCGCCGCCGATGCCTAGAATTGAAAATAGTTAGCATGGCAATTCCCGCCATGAGCATTAGTGCGTTCTGAACCGCACCGCCTAGCGACGATAAAAATGTTCCTTTCATCTATCCTCCGTCGTAAGTTTCTTGTGGAGCTTGACCATCTGCCGGGTCCCACACTACATCGCCGCGGGGACAAAGAAACTGACCTGATATTGAAAGGGTTACGGCTGGCGCGGCTAGGGGCAATGTGATAATTTTCCCCTACGCCATTTTTGCCTCTACGCAATAGCAATAGACAACAAAGACGAGCCGAAGCTATGCCGGGTCCTTCTGACAGTCCATCCAAACTCGAAGTCACTCAACTACTCAAAGCCTGGGGCACCGGAGACGACAAGGCGCTCGATCAGTTGACGCCGGTCGTGCAGCAGGAGCTCCACCGCATGGCTCACCGTTGCATGTCTAAGGAAAGACCCGGTCATACCCTGCAAACGACCGCTCTGGTGAATGAAGTCTATCTTCGGCTGGTCGACGTTAACGCGGTGGAGTGGCAGGATCGCGCCCACTTTTTCGCGATTTCCGCGCGTATGATGCGGCGCATCCTGACCGATTTTGCGCGTTCGCGAAATTATCAGAAGCGTGGCGCCGGAGCCGTGCAGGTTTCCTTCGACGAAGCGCTCATCGTTACCCCAGAAAAAGATGGCGATATCATGGCGCTCGACGAAGCGCTGACCGAGTTCGCCGTCCTCTATCCACGGCAGAGTCAAGTAGTCGAGCTTCGTTTTTTTGGCGGACTCGAAGTTAAAGAAGCGGCCGAGGCTCTGCAGATATCGCCCGAAACGGTTAAGCGCGATTGGAGATTCGCCAAAGCTTGGCTGCGGCGCGCCCTTTCAGGAGAAACGGCCGGAGACGCTACGCAAGAAGCCAGCGACGATACGAGCGACGCCGCCAACGACGAAGCGGACGACGAATCAAGGAAAGAAACTGCCTAGGCCCAAGCGGAGCGAAGGACGATGGACGAGAGGGAGGTCGAACGCGCACGCCGGCTGGAGCAGCTCTATCACTCCGCGCTAGAGCATCCCGAGGCCGAGCGGGCCACCTTTCTCACAGCTGAATGCGGCCCCGATTCCGCCCTGCGCCAGGAATTGGAGTCGCTCCTGGCACACGACAAAGAAGCAGACAGCTTCATCGAAGCCCCCGCTCTCGAAGTGGCCGCCCGCATGGTCGCTCGGCAACGTCGGCGATCGGGCGATGACAGCGGTGGCGTGGTTCTAGGGCAGACCGTCTCCCACTATCACATTCTCGAAAAGTTGGGCGGCGGTGGAATGGGTGTCGTCTACAAGGCGCGAGATACGCGCCTGGGACGCCTGGTCGCGTTGAAATTCCTCCCTGAAGATTTTGCCGCCGATCCCACCGCCATCGTTCGATTCCAGCGCGAGGCGCGCGCCGCCAGCTCTCTCAACCATCGCAACATTTGCACCATCTACGATATCGGCGAGGAGGCCGGGCGAGCCTTCATTGCCATGGAGTATCTCGACGGCCAGACGCTGAAGCATCTCATCGAATCCGGCCCGCTCCCAACCGCTCGCCTGTTGCCTCTGGCGATACAAATCACCGAGGCCCTGGAAGCCGCTCACGCTCAAGGCATCATTCATCGCGATGTGAAGCCCGCCAACATTTTCGTAACCCAGCGCGGCCAGGTCAAAGTCCTCGACTTCGGTCTCGCCAAGGTATCGCCTCTGCGCCAAACAGCAGCGACTGGTCCGACCGCTCCGCGATTTTCAGATGGAGGCTCACGAGACCAATTGACCAGCCCCGGCATGGCGCTCGGCACGGTTGCCTACATGTCGCCGGAGCAGGCTCGTGGCGAAGAGCTTGACGTTCGCACCGATCTTTTTAGCCTGGGCGCCGTCTTCTATGAGATGGCCACTGGCCATCGCGCGTTTGATGGACATACGGCCGCGATAGTTTTTGACGCGATCCTGAATCGTGATCCGCTCTCGATGTCGAACCTTGATCCTGCGTTGCCAGAAGGACTGGCCCACATCATGGCCAAGGCGCTGCAGAAGGATCGCAAAGATCGCTACCAGAGCGCGACCGAAGTTCTTGATGATTTGAAAGCCATCGCTGCGGGGAGGCGCGCTCGCGTTGCCCGCGCGCTATCCAATCGAAAGCTGTGGTTCGCCGCCATCGCGACGCTCGCAATTGTGGTAGTGGCCGCGGTGGGCTTCAGCGTCCGCCAGCGCCGATTGCACCAGTTGAGCGAGCAAGACACTGTGGTGCTAGCCGACTTCAGCAACAGCACCGGCGATTCCGTTTTCGATGACACGTTAAAGCAGGCAATCTCGGTCCAGTTGGCGCAATCGCCATTCCTAAATATTCTTTCGGACGCCAAGACTCGCGCCACCTTGCGGTTGATGGCCAAGCCTCCCGGCACGAAGCTGACTCCTGATCTCGCGCGCAACGTCTGCCAACGCGCTGCCGCCAAGGCTTACATTGCCGGATCGATTGCGAGCCTGGGCAGCCAATACGTAATCGGAGTGGACGCCATCAATTGCGAGACTGGAGACGCTCTGGCGCAGGAGCAAGTCACCGCCGCCAACAAAGAACAAGTATTAAAAGCGCTGGGAGGGGCCACCACCAAGCTTCGCTCCCGCCTCGGCGAATCGCTGGCCAGCATTCAGAAGTTCGACACTCCCCTTGGCGAAGACACAACGTCGTCGCTAGAAGCCGTCAAGTTTCTTTCCCTGGGCAGAAAAGCGCAGCAGGAAAAAGGAGGCGACGCGGCAGTTCCGTATTTCAAACACGCCATCGCGCTCGATCCGAACTTTGCCGCCGCCTATGCCGCACTGGGTACGACGTATTTCAACCTGCGCGAGCCCGCGCTCGCTAATGAAAACCTGCAAAAAGCCTTCGAGCTACGCGACCGTGTGAGCGATCGCGAACGCTACTGGTTCTCGGCGTACTACTACCACCTGGTGATCGGCGATTTGGACAAGGCGGTCGAAACCTACCAACTGTGGGCCGAAGATTATCCCCGCGACAATGCGCCGCGCGGCAATCTAGGCCAGATATATGGCTTTCTCGGTCAATATGACAAAGGCGTAACCGAACTGCTCGAAGACCTGAGACTCAATCCAGACACCGTGGCCGGCTACAACAATCTCATGAGCCACTACACCGCGCTGAATCGTTTGGAGGAAGCCAAAGCCGCCTACCAGCGCGCGAAAGCCCGCAACCTCGACGCTCCTTTCCTCCACTGGAATTTATACGGAATCGCCTTCCTGCAAAAAGACGCCGCCGAAATGCAACGCCAGTCAACTTGGGCAGCAGGGAAGCCACAAGGGGAAAACATGCTGCTCTCCGCCCAGTCTGACACCGAGGCCTATGCCGGCCATCTCGGCCGCGCGCGCGAACTCACGCAGCAAGCCATGCAGTCCGCCGCGCAAAACGATCAGCAGGAATCCGTCGGCCAATGGCAGATGAATGCAGCCTTGCGCGAAGCCGAGTTTGGCAACACGACCCGCGCCCGGCAGCAGATCGACGAAGTGCTGGCAAAGTCGCCGAATCGCGATATGCAGATCCTAGGCGCGCTGGCTCTGGCGCGAACCGGAGACTCGGCGCGGGCTGAACAAATGGCAGACGATCTAGCCGAGCAATTCCCGCAGGACACCGTGGTCAATCGCTACTGGCTGCCCACCATTCGAGCCGCCATCGAGATCAATCGCAAGAATCCTGCGAACGCGATCGATGCGCTTGCGATCTCGATACCCTACGAACTCGGCAATCCTTCTCCGCAGGCCGAAATCGGAGCCTATCTTTATCCTGCATATATTCGCGGCCAGTCTTACTTGCTCTTGCAGGACGGCGAAAAGGCGGAAGGAGAGTTCCAGAAATTTCTTACTCATCCTGGCATTACGGTCAATTGTCCACTCGGCGCCCTCGCCCATCTTCAACTTGGCCGGGCGTATACGCTAATGCACGATTCCGGCAAAGCGCGCGCCGCCTACGATCACTTCTTCGGCTTGTGGAAAGACGCCGATGCCGACGTGCCCGTCTTGAAGCAGGCCAAAGTGGAATATGCCAAACTGCAATAATGCCGCCCGACCTGCTGGCGGCCATCCATGGTTGTGATGGTTTCCAAATCCATACTGTTTGACACAGATTCTCCTATTGCATAGAGTCTGGAAGTTCGGAAACCGTGCCGAGAGCGCATGAACGGTGACTCTGCGACAGTCAAGTCAAGCACCAGAACTAAGGACCAGAAAATGAAACGGGTTGCATCCTATCGTGCACCTTATCCCGGAACCCAGCCGAACCATCTTCATCCGCCATATGTATCGTCCATTAAGCGAGCTCCCACGAAACCGCTGGTGGCAATTCCCTACACTTTGTCCGAGGTTACCGGGCCGTCGTTTGATGCTGGAATCGTTGCCCCCACGGCCAGCGACCTGACGCGTGCGCATGCTGGCGAACCGCTCGGCGAACGGATCATCGTCAGCGGCCGCGTGCTCGACGAAAACAGCCGTCCCATCCCGCACACCGTAATCGAAATCTGGCAGGCGAATGCCGCCGGCCGCTACCGCCACGACGTCGATCGACATGACGCGCCGCTCGATCCGAATTTCACCGGATCAGGCCAAGCTGTGACCGACGCCGAAGGCCGCTATCGCTTTGTCACCATCCGCCCGGGTGAGTATCCGTGGCGCAATCACTACAATGCCTGGCGGGCAGCGCACATTCATTTTTCCATCTTCGGCCCCGCTTTCTCCACGCGCCTGGTCACACAGATGTATTTTCCCGGCGATCCGCTGATGCCTTTCGATCCCATCTTCAACTGCACCGCAGACGAAAAAGCTCGAAACCGACTGATCTCCACCTTCGACTGGGAAACTACCATGCCGGAACACGCGCTGGGCTATCGTTTCGACCTCATCCTGCGCGGGCGCGAGGCCACACCGATGGAGGACGAATGAGTTTGCAGGCGACTACATCGCAGACGGTGGGCCCATTTTTCAAGATTGGTCTCGAGTGGCTCTACCGTGACAACCTCATCGGCGAAGGTGTCTCGGGCGAACACGTCACAATTCAAGGGCGAGTTTTCGACGGCGATGGGATTCCGGTGCCCGATGTGGTCCTCGAAATTTGGCAAGCCAATGCGCACGGCAAATATGACCACCCGGAGGACACCCAGGATAAGCCGCTGGAAGCGGGTTTCAGAGGATACGGTCGCATTCCCGCAAGCGCCGATGGCGTGTTTCGCTTCGTGACCATTAAGCCCGGCCCCGTGCCCGGCCCGAACGGAAAGGAGCAGGCGCCCCACCTCGCAATCTCGGTTTTCATGCGCGGACTCTTGAAACGCCTGGTCACCCGCATGTACTTCCCCGATGACCCACGCAATGCCGCCGATCCAATTCTCAACCTTGTGGGTTCGGACCGCCGCGCAACCTTGATCGCGAAAAAGACCGCTATCGCTCCCGGTACATTGGAATGGAATGTTGTTTTGCAAGGGCCGGAAGAAACGGTATTCTTCGACCTGGGACTGTAGCCACCGAGTGACTGACGACGTGTTCTAACCACGTGTTCTAACCAAACGGCATGGCCTTGCTAGATCCACTTTTCGGTTCCGCGGCGATGGGCGAAGTTTTCTCTGACGCCGCGCGCCTCCAATTCATGCTCGACTTCGAGGCCGCGCTGGCTCGAGCTGAAGCGAAGTGCGGAATAATTCCTTCAGCCGCCTCCTCCGCTATCGGCTCGAAGTGCAAGGCGAACCTGATTGACACAGCCGCGCTAGCCACTGCGACCGCCGCCTCGCTCAACCCCGCAATTGCGTTGGTTAAACAACTCACCGCCTTGGTTGCGAAAGATGACGCGGAGGCAGCCCGCTTCGTCCACTGGGGTGCAACCAGCCAGGATGCAAACGATACCGGCCTTGTTTTACAGATGCGCGAGGCCTTCGACATACTCGACGCCGATCTCGCTAGCCTTTGCGAAGGGTTGGCGCAATTAGCGATCAAGCACCGCTCCACGCCGATCGCGGGCCGCACGCTGATGCAGCACGCTCTGCCAACAACGTTTGGCGTCAAGGTTGCCGCGTGGCTCGATGCCATGAATCGCCATCGCGACCGCTTCGCCGAAACTCGCGCTCGCGTGCTGGTCCTGCAATTCGGCGGCGCCGTGGGAACGCTAGCTGCTCTAAAAGATAAAGGACTGGCAGTTGCAGAAGCGTTAGCGTCCGAGCTTCATCTCAAACTGCCGACCATGTCCTGGCATACTGAGCGTGACCGCGTGGCCGAAGCCGCGACCACGCTCGGCCTATGCACAGGCAGCCTGGGCAAGATTGCGCGCGACATTTCTCTGCACATGCAAACCGAAATTGCCGAAGTCTTCGAACCCGCGAGCAAGGGCCGCGGCGGCTCCTCCACCATGCCGCACAAGCGCAATCCAGTAAGTGCAGGCGTAGTGTTATCGGCGGCCATTCGTGTCCCCGGCCTCGTCAGCACCATGCTGAGCGCCATGGTGCAAGAGGACGAACGCGGCCTCGGTAATTGGCACGCCGAGTGGGAGACGCTTCCCGAAATCTTCCGCTTAACTGCCGGAGCGCTTCATCAAATGGCGACGATCGTGCCCCATCTAGAAATCGACGCCGCCCGCATGAGGCGCAATCTCGAAGCAACGCATGGTCTGATTTTTGCCGAAGCCGTTAGCATGGCCTTGGCCGCCCACCTAGGCAAGTCGGCCGCGCATACGTTAGTGGAAGCCACGAGTCGCAAAACCGTTGAATCGGGAAAACATTTCCGCGAAGTGCTGGCGCAAGATAAAGCCGTAACCGAGCATCTGACCTCAGCGGACCTGGATCGCCTGTTCGCTCCAGAAAATTATTTGGGCGTAGCCGAAGAGTTAGTGGATCGCGTCATCGCTGTCAGTCGCCAGCGTTGATCGGTAAGTTTGGTTGTCACTAAATTTAGATTGTCATCCTGAGCGAAGCGAAGGACCTGTGCATTTGCTCGAAGTATTGGAATGCAGACTTCGCTCGCGATGATCGAGCGACCATAAGAGACAAACGAGGAAAGTACAAGTCATGCCATTTATCGAAACTGGCGAACTACGCACGAATTACGCGCTAACGGGCGACAAGCAGCCCGTACTGCTATTCTCCAATTCGCTAGGCACCGATTTCTCCATGTGGGATGCGCAGATGTCAGCGCTTCAGCCAAATTTTCGTATCCTCCGTTACGATACTCGTGGTCACGGTCATTCCTCGGTGACTCCAGGCGACTACACCATCGAGCAATTGGGTTGCGACGTGATCAGCCTGCTCGATGCTCTTCACCTCGACCGAGTAAATTTCTGCGGCCTCTCCATGGGCGGCATGATCGGCATGTGGCTCGGAATCCACGCGCCCAACCGTCTGCATCGTCTCGTGCTCTGCAACACTGCCGCTCGCATCGGCACCAAAGAATTATGGAACGCCCGCATCGCAACCACCCGGAAAGAAAACGGCATGAAGTCCGTCGCCGCAGCCGTAGTCGAGCGCTGGTTTACGCCAGAGTTCCGCGCATCCTCCGCGGAAACAGTCGCTTGCGCCCAGCAGATGCTGGAAAAATCGGCGCCCGAGGGCTATGCCGCCTGTTGCGCTGCCATCCGCGATATGGATCAGCGCGAATCGGTCGCAAGAATCAAAGCTCCGGTGCTCGTGATCTATGGCGCGAAAGATCCAGTGACGCCCGCCACCGAGGCTCATTTCCTAACCGCGCAAATCCATGGCGCCGCAGAAATCGAACTCGACGCAGCGCATCTTTCGAATGTCGAGCAACCGGCCGCATTCACCGCCGCAGTGAGCAATTTTCTATCGAAGTGACAGGGCAAACTATGACTTCAGGTTTATAACTCCAATGGATAACGCCAAACGTTTCGAGCAAGGGATGAAAATTAGGCGGGCTGTTCTCGGTGCAGAGTACGTAGACCTAGCTGCGGCTGCAACCACCGATTTCAACCGCGAGTTCCAGGAAATCATCACTCGCAATGCCTGGGGAGAAATTTGGACGCGCCCCGGCCTTCCACGCCATACTCGCAGCCTGCTTACGCTCGCGATGATGGTCGCATTAAACCGGGCGGACGAATTCCGCCTGCACGTGAAGGCCGCCTTCAACAACGGCGTCACCCGCGACGAGATCAAAGAAGTCCTGCTGCAATCCGCCGTCTATTGCGGCGTTCCCGCCGCGAACTCGGCCTTCCACATCGCAGCCGACGTTTTCAAAGCGATGGATGCCGCCGCAACCAAGCCCAAACTAGAAACAGAGCCAAAGCCAGATTCCACGAAGAAGAGGAAGCGTCTATGACGACGACCATGTGTGAAGTTCAGCTTCTCATCGGCGACAGTGATGCCCCCGCCGCCAGCACGGCAACCTTCGTCCGGAAAAATCCGATCTCAGGCGAAGTAGCCACACGTGCCGCCGCCGCCGGCGCCGACGATGCAATCGCCGCTGCGGAGGCCGCTGCCGAGGCCTACCCCGCGTGGGCCGCGCTCGGCCCGCACGAACGGCGTAAGCGCCTCTTACACGCTGCCGATTTGCTCGAAGCCCGCACCGCCGATTTTATTTCCGTCATGATGAATGAGATCGGCGCAACCGCAGGATGGGCCGGATTCAATGTTTATCTCGCCGCCCAAATGTTGCGCGAAGCCGCATCGATGACCACGCAAGTTTCCGGCGAAGTTATCCCCTCGGAAATTCCCGGCAGCCTCGCCTTTTCCATCCGCCAACCCGTAGGCGTTGTGCTCGGAATCGCGCCCTGGAACGCTCCCGTCATCCTTGGAATTCGCGCCATCGCCATGCCGCTCGCCTGCGGAAACACAGTCGTCCTGAAAGCATCGGAAATCTGTCCCGCCACCCATCGCCTGATCGGCACCGTGCTTCGCGAGGCTGGCCTCGGTCATGGAGTGGTCAACGTTCTCACTCACGATGCCGCCAGCGCTTCCACGATCGTCGAAACTCTCATCGCGCATCGCGCCGTGCGCCGCATCAACTTCACCGGCTCGACGCGCGTAGGAAAAATTCTCGCCGTTAGCGCGGCGAAACATTTGAAGCCGATTCTTCTCGAGCTCGGCGGCAAGGCTCCGCTCATCATCCTCGACGACGCCGACCTCGATGCCGCCGTCGATGCCGCCGCCTTCGGCGCATTCATGAATCAGGGGCAGATCTGCATGTCGACCGAACGCATCATCATCGACGAAAAGGTGGCCGACGCGTTCGCGCAGAAATTCGTCGCCAAAGTTAAGACGCTGCCCTGCGGCGATCCCCGCAAAGGCGAAGTTGTTTTCGGCGCCGTAGTTGGCATGCCCACGGTCGATCGTGTGCGCGCTCTAGTAAAAGATGCGGAGTCTTGCGGCGCCAAAGTTCTGTTGAGCGGCGAAGCGCAAGGCACCATCATGCCCGCCGTCATCGTCGACCACGTCACGCCCGCGATGCAAATGTTTCGCGAAGAATCTTTCGGCCCATCCGTTTCCATCACGCGATTCAATACAGTAGAAGAAGCGATCACCCTGGCCAACGACACAGAATACGGACTCTCAGCCGCTGTCTTCGGCCGCGATATCGCCCGCGCCGTCGAAGTAGCGAAGCGCATCGACTCCGGAATGTGTCACGTGAATGGCCCGACCGTGCACGACGAAGCGCAAATGCCTTTCGGCGGGGTAAAGGCCAGTGGCTACGGCCGTTTTGGCGGCAAGGCCGCAGTCAACGAATTCACCGAACTGCGCTGGATCACCATCCAGACCGCGCCACGGCATTATCCGTTCTGAGAGCTAGACTGAACCCTAAGCGCGAGCACGCGCGCGCTCGGGCACCACTGATCGCACCGCGTCCGCGATTTTTTCTTCATTCGGCAACAGATAATTTTCCATCGGCTCGCTGTAAGGCACCGGCGCATCGAGAGCGGTCACCATGATTATCGGCGCGTGCAAATACTCAAAACCCTTTTCCGCCACTTCGGCGGCGATCACCGCAGCGGCCGACGACTGGCGCGGAGCCTGATCGACCAACACCAGCCTCCCTGTTTTCTTAACCGACCTGATGATGGTGTCAACATCGAGAGGCGCCAGCGTGCGCGGATCGATCACTTCGGCGCTGATCCCTTCATGTGCCAGTTGCTCAGCCGCGGCAAGAGATTTCTTTACCATCCATCCCGTTGCAACAATCGTCACATCGCTGCCGCTGCGCTTGATGTCGGCGACTCCAAAAGGCACGATGAACTCCCCATCGGGCACGTCACCAACATCCAGCGTCAGCATGTAATGGTGGAGATACACCACCGGATTATCGTCGCGAATCGCCGCGGCCATCAGCCCTTTCGCATCGGCGGGCGTGGATGGAAGCGCCACCTTCAGGCCCGGAATTCCCATCATCGTGTGGTAAATGCAATTCGAATGCTGCCCAGCCCAGCCCGCCGCAAATCCATAGCCAGCCTTCAGCACCAGAGGAACTTTCACTTGTCCTCCTGACATGTAGCGCAGGCGGGGCGCCTCGTTCAGTACCTGGTCCATCGCCACCAGCATGAACTCGCTCATCCAAAGTTCGACGATCGGACGCAATCCAGTAATGGCTGCGCCAACCCCCACGCCAATTTCCGCCGTCTCAGAAATGGGCGCGAGGCGAACGCGGTTCTTGCCAAACATCTTCAGCATCGAATCGCGTTCGGTCATCGCCATATTCTGACCGTAGAAAACTACGTCCGCATCGCGCTGCATTTCTTCCATGATGGCGACAGCCATCGCTTCTCCATACATCATTTCTTTGGACATATAAACTCCTAGGCAAAAACATATTTCAAGGCTTCTTCGGGCGCGGGATGCGGACTGGCCAGCGCAAACTCGACGGCCGCGTCCATTTCTGCGCGCGCATTGTCAGCAATCCGCTGAGTCTCCGGCTCCGTGAGAATGTTCTCGCGAAGCAACTTCGCCCGAAAGCGCGGAATCGGATCTCTCTCTTGCGCCGCCTTGAACTCAGCCTTATTGCCGTACACTCCAATCGCTTCGTGCTCGGGAAACTGCGTAGGCACGGGAGGCACCGTGATTGCATTGCCGTGCGCACTGAACCGGTAGAACTTCGATTCAATAAGGCTGGGCCCGAGCCCGCCCCGCGCGCGTTCCGCGGCCTTTGCGACTTCGTCATAGACCGCCAGCGGATCCGTGCCATCCACCGTCGCTCCCGGAATGCTGAACGCTGCCGCCTTCCGCGACAGCGGATCTCCCGCTTGCGCATTCGCGTCTTCCAGGCTGACCTGTGTATACGCCTGATATTCGTTGTTCTCCAGAATGAATATGATCGGCAGCTTCCAGATTGCCGCCAGATTCAGCGTTTCGAAAAACGCCCCTTGCTTGCTCGATCCGTCGCCGAAGAAGCAGTAGACGATCTGTCCCGTATTCTTCACCTGCGCCGTCAACGCCGCGCCCGCTGCGTGCGCAATGCTTTGGCCGACGATCGCCGATGTGCCGGGAAAATAGCGTTCCGGATCGGCGAGATGCATGGACCCGCCAAAACCCTTGCACAGCCCGTCTTTCCGGCCATAGAGTTCAGCCATCATTTTCTTGGGCGAGCTGCCGAGCACGAGCGGCTGTGCATGACAACGATAGCTGGGCATCGCAAAGTCGGTGGCGTTACGCGTGGCGAGCGCTCCCACAATCGAAGCTTCCGCGCCGTCGGCAAGATGAGTGTGGCCGCGCATCGCTCCCGGATGTTCGAGAAAGGTGCGCTTGACGTGCTCTTCGAATTCGCGAATCCGCATCATCTGCGTGTAGATCCAGATCATGCGGTCGTTGCCGATAACGTTCTGTTGAGGCATTGCAATCACTCCTTCTCAGCGCGCGTGTATTCAGAACCCGCCAAATCGCCGGCTAGATCGCCCGGCTCACCGATATGACATAACGGCCCGCCCACCGGAACCCGCGCGCTCTCACCGGAAACAATTTTGAGCAGCACCCCCGCCACCGGAGACTCGAGTTCGTAACTCACCTTCTCCGTCTCCAGTTCCACGACCGCCTCGCCCACTCGCACGCGATCTCCCTCGCTCTTCAGCCAGCGCAGCACGCTCGCTTTTGTGGTCGGGATTCCACCGGTCTTCGGCACCTTCAACGTCGTAAGAATAACCATGCCTCCGCGCAACTCTCAGAAAAGGTCAATGCACTTCGCGATCCGCCGCAACCCAATACTGCCTCCGTATCGCTTTGCGATCGACCTTTCCCGCTGGAGTCTTCGGAATTTCCGCCACAAATTCGACCGACTTCGGCGACTTCACCCCGCCCAGCTTCATCTTGCAGTACGCGATCACATCGCCCTGCGAGATCGATCCGATTTTGTTCAAAACGACGATCGCCTTGACCGCTTCGCCCCATTTGTCATCCGGCACGCCAATAACGGCGCACTCCTGCACCTGCGGCAACGCCATGATGCCGGCCTCAACCTCCGTGCAATACACGTTGAAGCCGCCGCTGATAATCATGTCCTTCTTGCGGTCCACGATATAAACATATCCATCGTCGTCGATGTATCCGATATCGCCGGTGTGATGCCAGCCATGAGCGCGGATTTCAGCCGTCGCCTCCGGCAGGTTGTGATAGCCCGCAGCAACGAGCGTGCCGCGCGCCACGATTTCTCCACGCTGATGCGGAAGAAGGATGTTCCCGGCCTCGTCCATGATGGCCACGCGGACCGACGCGGTCGCCCTGCCGCAACTGCGCAGTCGCTCCGGATGATCGCCAGCAGCAGCCGCAGCAACAGTCATCGCGTCGAGAAACGTGAGAAGCATCGGCGCCTCGGTTTGTCCATACGACTGGCACATGCATGACCCGAAAACTTCAACTCCTTGCTTGAGTTTGTCAGGCGAGACGGGAGAACCAGCCAGCAGAAAAACTCGCAGGCTCGAGTAGTCGTGTTTGCCAACGTCGGGATGGGCCAACAGCGCGTAAAAAGCCGTCGGAGGAAGGAAGAGATGCGTCACGCGATATTGTTCAATCGCCCGTAACACTTCTGCCGCATCGAAACCGGGCAAGACTACATTCGTCCCTCCCAGCGCAAACATGGTGAAGGCAACGACGCCTGCAGCATGCGAGAGCGGAGCAGTGCAGAGGCACACCGGATCGGCAGTTTCGCCTCGCCAGTAGTGGATGGCCATCTCAGTCATCGTGCCCCAGGCAAGATTGGTTACGCGCACACCGCGTGCTGGGCCGGTCGTTCCGCCAGTAGGAACGAGTCCCATCATCTGATCGAGATTGCCGTGAGTGTCATCTGCGGCGGAAGTAGCGTAAGCGGAATCGACGTGATCGTTTTCACCCGCGCTTTCCGCTTCCATGAAGGCGGCGAGGGATGGATTCGCGCCATCCTGACCGTCGATGCAAATCAGGTGTTTTAGAGAAGGGGCTCTCCTGCGAATTTCTTCGACCTGTTCGCGAAAGCGGCTGTGATAGAAAAGCCATGCCGTCTCGGAATAGTTCAGGAATTCAATATTAGCGTCGGCGGCATTGCGAAAATTAATGGGCACCCACGCCGCTCCCGCCCGCAATATTCCGAGCATGCAGAACAACACCGCCGCATGATTGTGCGAGTAGATGGCTGCGCGTTGTTCCCGCTCAACGCCGCCCGCGAGCATTCCGCGCGCGATGCGTTCGCTGAAGGATCGCGTTTCCGCGTAGGAATGGCGCGCGTCGCCATCCACGATCGCGATTCGGTCACCGTGCAGATCCGCGCTCTTGTCAAAATAATCGATCGCTCGCATCGTTTTCCTGCTCGACGCTAAAGCACAGCGCGTCCTCGAGCGTTTCCCGACGAATAACCCCGACAAATCGCCTACGACAACATCTTCGCCTTGGAAAGACCGTGCGTCTCCAAAACCCCGAGGATTGCGCGATAGCCAAAAGCTTGCGCCGCTGAAGCGAAGCCAACCACGCGCGGCGCGCCGTGCGCCAGATTGTGCGCCGCAAACGCCTGAATCAGCGCCGTCTGGCGATAGCAGCAAGTGCCGAAGACTGCGCAGTGCACAAAGTCGGTGCTTCCTCGCCCGACAATTACATCAATCGTTCGATGCTCGCGCGAATTTTCCCGTGGCGGCGTCGCGCCTGTCACCGCATTCGCCATTTCACCCAGGCGTTTTTCCTGTTCGGCTGGAGGCAGCGGCCGAATCTGCTCCTCAAATAATTTCTCCGTCGCCGCCACGCCTTCCATAATCTGACGGTCGAGCAATCCGCCAAACGACCGCACATTCGCTACTTGCGGATGATCCTTATACCACACGGGATGCGGAAAGCCGCCCCACGCCAGCGCCAGTTGCGTTTGAATGCTGCCCGGCACAACTACATCGTAGCGCGTGGCGCGCGGCCATGGCTTGTACGCATTCTGCTCCAGATAAAATGCCTCGGTTTGAATGACCGCGAAGATCGTCTGCGTCGAGCCGAAAGTCGGATTGCCTTTGAACATGGTCAGCACTTCCAGCGTGTCAATCCCGCGGTTACTCTCAAGGCACATGCGAATTGCCGAGTCGCTCACCGAGGACATAAATGCGGTAGCAGGCGCCGCCAGCAATCCCCGCGCGGCAAACTTGGCACCCCATTTCTCCGCCACCGTGCGAATCCACGCCTGTTCGCCGCCGATATCGATATAGTGGCAGCCCGCATTCAGCGCGGCCTCTATCACTCTCGGGCCGTTGTAGATGAAAGGCCCGGCTGTATTGCAGACCACTTTCGCACCCTCAAAAAGCCGAGTAAGTTCTTCGACCGAGCCTTGAGTCTCGGTAATTTCATAATTGGCGGTTTCAATGCCGGGCACATGCTTGAGAACGTCTTCCAGTCGCTGGCGGCTGCGGCCGGCCGCAATGAAAGGCATATTGTATTCGCGAAGAAATTCGGCGATCAGCCGGCCCGAAAAACCGTTGGCGCCGTAAATTACGACGGGCTTCTTATCGTTCATCTCTGGCCTCGCTCTGGCCTCGTGCTGGTCTGGCTTTGTATCTCGTGCTCATATCGTTTCCCTGATCGAAAATCCGATCTCGCGCACTTCCAAGTAATCCCCGAATCGGGTATCCTTTCGGGACCGAGGGCTAATTCTAGGCAAAAGTAACTTTTTTGCTAGTAGGCACGTTTCGGTAACCTGATATCTGGGTGGAGGCCATGCGATGGATCATTCCGCTTGTCCGGTAAAGCTGACGGCTTCGATCATTGGCGGAAAATGGAAGCCGTCGCTGCTCTTCCATCTCGAAGGCCGAACCCGCCGCTTCTGCGAATTGCAAAGGCTCATCCCGCGGCTAACCAAGAAAATGCTGACTCAGCATCTCCGCGAACTAGAGCGAGACGGCATTGTCCATCGCAAAGTGTTTGCGGAAGTGCCGCCGCGCGTGGAGTATTCGCTCACCCGCCACGGTGAAAGTTTGAAGCCGATTCTCAAACTAATGTCGGCATGGGGAACCCGCCACCGCGCACGCTACGGTGTCCCCGCCACACGGTCGCCAAAGCGGGAAGCATCTGACGACAATTTACCGATGACTTTGACGGCGACGAGCGGATCGCCCGGAACGCCGCTGCAAGCGACCCTGCCGCCGCGTTTGGTCATTGGGCGCGAAGCCACCGGGGAGAGTAAAGCATCGCTATGAACTCTCGCGGTAAAGCCCTCCTTTCGCGATACGACAATGTTTTTCTGCTCGACGGAGTGCGCACTCCGTTCGTCGATTACAACACCGCTCTCGGATTGGTCTCTCCGACCGATCTCGGAATCAAGGCCGCCCGTGCCATCTTCGAGCGCACCAGCGTGCCTCCCGCCGATGTCGATATCGTAGTCGCCGGCAACATGGCGCAGGCCTCCTTCGATGCTTATGTGCTGCCGCGTCACATCGCGCTCTACTCCGGCGTTCCGCTTGAGGTGCCCGCGCATTTAGTGCAGCGCGTTTGTGGTACCGGCGTTGAGGCCATTCTTCAGGCCGCCGACAGTATCAAACTGCAGAGAGCTGACCTGGCGCTCGTAGTCGGGACCGAATCAATGTCGCGCAACCCCATCGCAGCCTACACCCATCGCGGCGGATTCCGCATGGGTGAAGTCGAGTTCAAGGATTTTCTCTGGGAGGCGCTCCTCGATCCCTGTCCCGATGAAACCATGGGCGGCACCGCCGAGAATTTGGCAAAACAATATGCCATCACTCGCGCCGATGTCGATGAATTTGCCGCCGAAAGTTTCGCGCGTGCCCTCGCAGCGCAAAAAGCATGCTTCCTCAGCGGCGAAATCGCGCCCTTGATGACCGAAGTTTTCGAGCTAGCCGGCTATTCATCGCGCGGAATCAAGCTGCCCCGCGGAGTCGACAAATTAGCTGCCGACACTCATATTCGTCCGTCGCCACTGGAGGTTCTCTCAAAGCTTAAGCCTGCCTTCGGCGGAGTGCAGACCGGCGGCAACAGTTCGGCCATCGTAGATGGCGCGGCCGCTGCGCTCGTGGCTTCGAGCGCATATGTGAAGCAACACGGCAAAGAACCGCTGGCGCGCGTGGTCGCCGGGGCCGTTGTCGGCGTTCGTCCGGAGATCATGGGCATCGCGCCCGTGCCGGCAATTCAAGCTCTTCTGCAATCGGCCGGTTTGACCCTGCAGCAAATCGATCGCTTCGAAATCAACGAGGCCTTCGGCGCGCAGGTGCTAGCCTGCCAGCGCGAGCTTGGCATTGACCGCGCCAAGCTGAACGTCAACGGAGGCGCAATCGCCATCGGCCATCCGCTCGGCGCCACAGGAGTGCGGCTCGCGATTACGGCCGCGCGCGAGTTGAAGCGTTCGAACTTGCGTTACGGTATCGCCTCTGCCTGCATCGGCGGCGGACAAGGCATCGCCTTGCTGGTCGAAAATACTTCAGCCGTCAACTAGGGCATGGCCTAACGGATTAGTTTCCGTCGGCGCCGTATCGCCTATACTGCAAAAGACGCTATTCGGCGCGAAAGTAAATCGAGCTTGTAGGAATCAGAACTATGTCCGCACGCGAAAATGTTGACGCACTTCAGCGGGCCTGGCTTAGATTTAAGGTCAAGGATCTCGAAGGCTACCTCTCGGTCTACAGCGCTTCCGTGATTCACCACGGATATTCCAGCCGTATTCATCCGGGTGTCGCTGGGCTCAGAGAACACTACACCGCTCTGTTAAAGGGCTTCCCCGACCTGCGCATCGACTATGACGACATCATTGCCGAAGGCGAAAAAGTGGCGCACCGGTTCACATTTTGCGGTACACATCGCGGCGAGTTCCTGGGAATCGCCGCCACCGGTAAGCTGGTTTCGGCGGCCGGAATGCAGATCAATCTGTTCTCTGGTGGCAAGTGTGTCGAAGTCTGGTCGGTGCACGACAGCTATAGTTTCCTGAAGCAGATCGGCGCCGTGTCTCATCTTCGCGACCTTCGCGCTAGCGCCGCTTCCAGGCCATGAGTGGTTAAGCCGATCGGGCGGCCGACGATGCATAAATCCCGCCCAGAAATACATCGCCAATTTCGCGCGCCATGATCTTCGCGTCGCCGTCGACGTGCGGGTTATACCAGGTATAAATCCAGTTCATCATTCCGAAGAGCGACAGCACTGCCACGCGTGAGTTGAACCGCAGGCCCCTCGCGGCTTTCAGCGCATCGACCAGATCGGCGCCGCAGCGGTAATACTGCCGCTTCAGGTCCGCGATGTCTGCGCCCAGTTCGTCCCTGAGCACATCGTCTTCGTGCGACAGCACCTTCATCGATTTCGGATTGGCAAGAAAGTATTCGAGATGCGTAAGAATAAAAACCCGCACCCGTTGTTCAGGATCGCTCTCGTCTTTCAGGCGTTCGCGCACCAGAGCCACGACTTCTAGAAAAAGTTGCCGCTGAATGACATAGAGTAGTTTTTCCTTGGATTCAAAATAGTAGTAAAGTCCCGCCAAAGACATTCCGCTGGCTCGCGAGAGGTCGCGGATGGAAGCGCCCTCGTATCCTTTTTCGTAGAAAATCGCAGTAGCATGTTCTAGGATCTTCGCCAGTTGGCGGTCATACCGGTTATCGGCAGGGGCAGCGGCGGAATCAGGCGTGGGCGACGGTAAGGGCATTTAGCTTCAATAAACCGAGCGAACGTTCGTTATAGCGGGCTTTATCTTACACATCATCCTTATTTATTAGCAACCATGATCCTCGAAGGAGCCGCATGTTAGGAACCATGATGGATTGTCCGCTGACGCTCTCGCACATCCTCGAGCGCGCAGGCAAGTTCTTCCCCACTGCCGAGATCGTTTCGCGCCGCCCCGATCATGGGCTCCATAGCTACACCTACGCCGATCTCTATCGCCGTGCTCGCGCCTTGGCTGAAGCCTTGCAGAACGCGGGCCTCAAGCGCGGCGACCGTGTGGCAACTTTGATGTGGAACCATCATGCCCATCTCGAAGCCTACTTTGGCATTCCCATTTCCGGCGGCGTGCTGCACACCCTGAACCTGCGCCTGGCACCCTCAGAGATCGCCTACATCGCAAACCATGCGCAAGACCGGTATCTAATCGTCGACGATATCCTGCTGCCCTTGTATGAAAAAATTCGCGAGTCGGTTCACTTCGAGCGCGTTTTCGTCGTGAGTTGGGCCGGTTGGGCCGCGGTGCCCGAACTGGAAGGCTACGAAACCTTCCTGAGCAACGCTTCCGGCAATTTCCATTATCCCGATCTCGACGAAAACGAAGCAGCCTGCATGTGTTACACATCGGGCACCACGGGAGTTCCCAAAGGAGTTGTCTATACGCACCGCTCCGTGATGTTACACACGTTTCTTCTCACCACTGTCGACAATTTCGGCATCTGCAACGCCGACACCGTATTGCCGATCGTTTCCATGTTTCACGTCAACGGCTGGGGCCTGCCCTACGCCGCAACTTTGGTCGGCGCAAAACAGGTTCTCCCAGGCCCGCATCTCAAGGCCGAGAGCCTCCTGGAGCTTTGTGAAAAGGAGCGCGTCACCGTCGCCGCCGGTGTACCCACGGTTTGGCACAGTATTCTCGAATGCCTCGACCACAATCCCCATCGATGGAAGGTTCCGCCCATGCGGGTTCTGATCGGCGGCGCGGCCCCTGCGCTCTCGCTCATTCAAAGGCTGCACCAGCGCGGTTGGAACATGGCGCAAGGCTGGGGCTTGACCGAGAGCAGCCCGCAAGCCACCACGAATCAACTCAAAGCGCACATGAACGATTGGCCGGAGGAGAAGAAATACGAAATGAGGGCGCAAGCCGGAATTCCCGTCCCGTTTGTCGAGCGAAGAGTTGTCAACGAGCACGGCGAAGTTCCCTGGGACGGCGAGACCATGGGCGAGGTCCAGTTGCACGGCCCCTGGATCGCCGCCAGCTACTACAACCTTCCCTCTGAAAACGACAAATGGACGGATGACGGCTGGTTCCGCACCAGCGACGTCGGCACTGTAAACACCGAAGGCTATTTGAAAATCGTCGACCGGACCAAAGACCTGATCAAGTCCGGCGGCGAGTGGATCAGCTCCGTCGATCTGGAGAACGCTCTGGTGGCGCATCCGGCGATTCGCGAAGCCGCGGTGATCGCCGTCTCCCACCCTAAGTGGCAGGAGCGGCCCGTGGCTTTGATCGTGGCGCAAGACGGCGCAACGCCATCTCCAGAAGCGCTGCGCGAATTTCTATCGCCGACGTTCGCCAAGTGGCAATTGCCGGATGCATTTATTTTCGTTGAAGAGTTGCCGCACACGTCAACCGGAAAACTCCAGAAGGCGGAGCTAAGACGCCGGTTTGAGAATTGGAAGTGGGAAGGCTAGCACCATAATCGCGCGATCGAACCACCGGCTGGTCGCGCCATCTAAAGACAAGCGCCTTTTCGATGGCCCGATGGCCAGATTACCCGGTAACCCACTCGTTGCGCTACTTCACCTGCAGCGATTCCAAATACCGATTCAGATTGGCTATGCGTTGCTGCACGACTTCTTCGTGCCCTCCGCTCAGCTTCCAGAACACCGGGCCCCACACTGGCATTTCCTGATCGCCGTGCGGCACTAGATTCGCTTGGCCGCGCAGAATGGTGGTTACTTTACCCGACGGATACTTTCCGCCATTGCGCTGGGCAAGGCCAGTCAAGTCAGCGGGAGCATTTTTCAGCGCCGCTGCGGCTGGCCCATCGCCCTTGGCATCCTTGCCATGGCAGGAGGCGCAATAACTCATGAACATTTCCTTGCCAGACGCGGGGGAAGTAGCTGGCGCCGCTTCGTGCTTGACCTTCGTTTCTTGTGCAGAGGCGAACGTCGCACTGGCCACAACCAGCGTCATGCAGCAGGCGAAATAGCGCACGTTCATAGATTCGGTTCCTCCTGATTCCTGATGGATAACCCCATCCTATCCTAATCTCTATCTCAGACCCCAGCCATTGACCGAGAAGCCACGCCAGCCGCCCAGGAGCACGCGGCCAGCGTGGCTGACTGCCCCCTCTTAAAACGAAAACTTCAGCGAAAATTGCAATTGCCGCGGGTTAAACATCGTTCTGGGCTGGCCGAAATTTGCCAGCGGCGAGTTGGGTATCGTCACCGGCACCAGCCCGTCGCCGACCCAGACTCCGGGGTTCCCCGCCGCCTGTTGCGGCCCGCACGATACCGATGCCGCCCCCTGTTGAATCGCCAGCGTGGTCGCGTCCTTGTAGTGCTTCGGTATGGCCGGAGTGGCCCCGCAGAAAGCCGGAGAGCCGTAAACGTAACTCACTTCATCGACGTTCGGATGGTTGAGCAGGTTGAAGGCGTCGACACTGAAGTCCAGAACCTTCTTGCCTTCGTTGAACTTGAAATCCCGCGTTACTCGCAGATCCCACGAATACAGCGGGGCGCCGATGTAGGTGTTCCGGCCGATAGTCGTCGCACAATCGGAGACAGAATTGCACGTACCGGTGATGGGTGCGCCACCGACGCGATCTGTGCTAAGGCCCGCAACGTCGCCGAAGGTGTTTTGTCCGGCGAACAAGGTGAAGGGCCGGCCGGACTGTAGAGTGATAATGCTGCTCAACGCGAAATCGCGCAGAAAAGTATGATCGGGCGCGGTTGCGGTGAAATTGGTGACCAGATGGTGCCGAAGATCCTGGTTCGAGTTGGCGCGCTCCGAAGCGTAGTCGAATTGGTTGGGCGGCAGGTTGATGAAA
Organism: uncultured Acidobacteriaceae bacterium; assembly: GCA_963822025.1. GTDB lineage: Bacteria > Acidobacteriota > Terriglobia > Terriglobales > Acidobacteriaceae > Acidiflorens. Next base: position 2,572,924 of record CAWGFW010000008.1, read on the forward strand.
GTTGTGAAATTTCCGTTGTCGATAGTGTGCGAATAAGTGTAATTGGCCGTCATCTGGAAATATTTCACGCGCTCGATCGCGGTCAGCGTGAGGCCGTTGTATGCCGCGTTGGCAACATCGTTGTTGTAATCGAGAAGGCCGCCGCTCAACGTGGGCGCCGGCAGCACGGAACTCGGAACGCCAAACTCCAGCCCGCTGGGATTGTATGGAAGCAGAGGGTTCGCCGGATTGTTGAGATAAGCAAAGAATGGCCCCAACCCAAACGGCCCCAGAGTCGGCGTTCCCGGGCACGGAGTGAGACTGCCGCTCGGGTCCAGCAATCCTTGCGCCGTGTAAGGATTATTCGGCTTACTCGTGCCCGCAGGGCAGGGAACGTTGATGTTATTTCCTCGCACCAGCTTGTGCGCTCCCACGAAAAGAAATCCAGCTTCGACTGTCAAACCCTTTCCGAACTGGTGATCGATCTGCAAGCTTGCTTGCTCAGCATAAGGCAGCCGAGCGTTGCGCTGGATGCCTCCCGCGCCCACGCCACAGGCCCCCGCCGGCCCTGCGAGCGTAAGATTACATGTCCCGCTCAGACTCACGTTAGGGTAAGCGGGAAGGCCATTGGCGCCCGCGTTGAGGATGAGGTAAGCCTGTAGCGCTGCCACGCTTATGGTGTTCCCCGGGAGTGGAGCGCAGTTCAGAAATGGTGGGCAGGGAATCGCTGGCGTACCCGGGAAGCCAGGGTCTGCGGACAATTGCCATCCGCCGCTGGCTGCCTGTTTCTGGATCATCGGCACATCTACGCCCGACAGCCCCGCCGCGCCGCAACTCGGGTCAGCAGTCGGCGGATTGCAGAAGTAGCCGGTGATTGCCTTCTGGTTTCCTGTCGTGAAAAAGAAAGTCAGATTGTTGCGATCGAAGAATGTTCCGAAGCCGCCACGGATCACCGTCTTCGGGTCCGGCGAGAAGGCAAAGCCGACGCGTGGCTGGAAGCCGCGATAGTCCGAGTTAATTGTATTGCTCAGCCCAGTTTCAAAGTCCCAGCGCAAGCCGTAGTTGATGGTCAGCTTAGGAGTGAATCGCCATTGATCTTGCGCAAAGAATCCCCAGTACGCATGATTCAAAGTGTAAGCATAGTTCGAGTACATGTTGGTCGGGAAAGCGTTTGGCCAGCCGCTGCCGAATCCACCCGCCGTCGGCGCTGCTGGGGAGTAGCCATTCACGAAGCCGGTCCGCGGAACCGCAACTCCCCAATAAAGGAATGACACGCCGTCCGCCGGAGTCTGAAGCGGGCAGGGATTCGACGGCTGAGAAACCGTTCCATACGTCCCGGTTAGAGCACCTTCCACCGTATCCGCGAACTGATACATGCAATCGAGATTCGGAAACAACCCGCGCTCCGGCGTGAACCCCGGATAGTTGTTGTAACTCCAAACATAATTTCCGTCGAAGCCAAACTTGGCGACGTGATTGCCTTTCACCCATGAGACTGAGTCAGAGTATTGCGCCCGGCTCTCATAGATCGCGTCGTAGGTGCCAAAGTTGTGGCCCATCTCCAGGTCGTTGACGACGCTCAGGTCGGGTTCGCCTGTGGCTCCGGGAAAATTGTAATGGCGTCTGGAATACTGACCGAGCACCGTGTTGACGAGATTCGACTTGACGACCGTATTCAATGTGCCGACGAGCGACTGATCGCGAATGAACAGATTGCGCGCTCCGCTCGGAGTGCCGATTCCACCGCCGTCTTCCGTGTTGCCGATCAGTTCGCCCAGGTCGCGCGCATCTTCAACGACATAGCGCAACGCGAAGCGATTATTGTTGTTGATCTGATGATCGATCTTCGCAAACCCATAATCGTTGTCAACCGTCTTCAAAACGCCTTGCAGATACGAGAACGGCGAGGCCGTGCAATCCGCCGGCTTCTGGTCGCACCCCTCGGGCGAGAGACCGAGGTAGCTCTTGGCCAAGTCGATGGCATCGATGTTGTTGTAGAGATCGGGGGCATACGTCGGAGACGCGCCGCGACGATGCCCTTCATAATTCAGAAAGTAGAACGTCCGATCCTTGACCACCGGACCGCCGAGGGTGCCGCCAAACTGATTCTCGCGCAACGCATGGGGCAATGGCGCCGGCTGCAGCAGCGACCGAGCGTCCGTGGCGCTGTTCTGTAAATAGTCGTAGATCGAGCCGTGAATTTCGTTCGAGCCAGAGCGGGTCACTATGTTGACGATGCCGCCGAGCGCGCGCCCGTATTCGGCTCCAAAGCTGTTGTTCACAACGCGGAATTCCTGCACCGAATCTTGCGGCGGCGTAGCTCTCTGCACGCCGGTAATCGTGTTGACGAAATCGGCGCCATCGACCGTGATCTCATTGCTGAATGAACGCTGCCCACCGAAAGAGATTTGCGTGACCTCGAACTCGGTGAAGGTCGTGCCCAGAGCCGTGCGGCTGGTGGCGACGCTCGGCGCCAGCAAAGCGAAATCAGTGAAGAGCCGTCCGCTGATCGGCAGATCATTGATCTGTTTGGTATCGATAACCTGACTTACTTCCGAGCGCGTCGTCTCAACCGTCGGCGCCTCCGTGCTCACCACCACTTCTTCTTTCACCGCAGCCACCTTGAGAGTCACGTTGATATTGGCGGCTTGCCCGACTGTCAATTCCAAACCGGTTCGCGTGTATTTACCAAAGCCGGCGGAACTCACCGTGAGCTCATAACGTCCGGGGGGCAGATTGGGCAAGGCGTAGAAGCCGGCCTCGCTCGACACGGCAGTGAACGTCTGGTTAGTGTCGAGTGAGCGCAACGTGACAGCTGCCCGGGCGATGGTTCGGCCTGATTCATCGGTCACCGTTCCATTCAGCAGGGCATAGCTGATCGTGGCTTGGGCCGCGGCGAACTCGGCTAATGCCAAAGCGATGAAGAGACCACACAAGCAGGCGGACACCCGACGTGATTTCATAGATCTCCTGTCATTTGACCGATTCGTTCGAGCACCGTTCGAGCGAACGTACGTTCGAGCGGTGTTGGCAAGAATCCCATAATCAGTTTTAGTTACCTTGCTAAACTCGATCTTCTTCAACCTCTACGCGCAATGGGGACCGACTTACCCCACATTTCCTCTGCAGTTTCGGCCACCAGGCGCAGTTTCGCCTCCTCATCCTTCACCGTGAGGGCATTTCCTTCGATTGTTGAGGCAAACCCGCACTGCGGGCTGAGCGCTAGTCGCTCCATCGAAATAAATTCGGAAGCCGCCTCGATCCGCCGCTTCAATTCATCCTTGCTTTCCAAGTCAGGCTTCTTCGAACTCACCAGGCCGAGCACAACGGTGCGGTCGCCCGGCACCTGGCGCAGCGGTTCGAAACCGCCCGAACGCTCGTCGTCATACTCCAGCAAAAACCTCTGAAACTTCGTATTGCGGAATACTTTGGTGATCGGTCCGTAGTCGCCCGAGGCATAGAACTTGCTTTGATTATTTCCGCGGCAGAGGTGCAAGCCGAAAATGATGCCCGGATGATCGCCGATCACCGCGTTGTCCATCTCGATCGACAAATCAAGCAGTCGATCAGGATCGTTGCCGCGCTGCCGATATCCCTCGCGCAGATCCGGATCGAGCAGCGCGGTATATTGCGGCGAGTCAATCTGAATGTAAGTGCATCCCAGACGAATTAATTCGGCCACTTCATCGCGCAGAATATGGACTAAGTCGGCAAGGTAGGCATCGACGGTTGCGTAAGCTCCAGCCGATTTCTTGCTGTCGTAATAAGCCGCAGCCTGTTGCGCGCTGATCATTGTCGTCTTGGCAGGATGCTTGGTGCGGGCGCGGACGTAAGTGAATTCTTCGGCGCAAAGGGGCCGCTTGCGCCGCAGTTTCGAAACCACTACTGGCCGTGGCAAAACCAACTCTTCGCCCTTTTCATTGCGGAACGGAATTGCCCATCCGCCGTATTTGTCGAAGCCTTCGACGGCATCAATCAGGTGCCCATAAAATGCGTAGCGGCGCACTTCGCCGTCAGTAATCACTTCGATACCGGCACGAGTCTGCAATTCGATGCATTCGTCGACCGCGCGATCTTCGACTTTCTTGAATTCAGCGTCCGAGAGTTGTCCCGCGGCGAAACGATCGCGGGTTTCCTTCAGATAGGCGGGACGCAAGAGACTTCCGACTACATCACTGCGATACAAGAAGACCTCCACGGAGAGCGCAGCATCGAAGCAAGCTGGTTCGAAAAAAAATAGCTCGAAACAACTAACCTCAGAGCAATTGGTTCAGTGGCCTCAAGGCCTCCGCCGAACCTGATAGCTACGAAGCGGGCATCACTGTAATCCAACTACGCGACTTACTACAAGTGGAAATTATTGTTCTTGCAAGTGGTATGTTGCGAGATAGCTGGTTACTTTTACGTGCCCTGATTCGGTTACTTTGAAGTGCCTTTTAGAAACAGCCACCGCGCCGGAGTATCATGACGCTCCATCCGGCGGCTGCACGCGAACGCAGGAGTCGACATGAATCCGACGATTAAAACTACGGTAGTGGGCAGTTATCCGGTGCCATCGTGGCTGGTGGGCAACACATCGCGCCTGGTGCTTCGCGATGCAGTGATGGCTGTGCTGAAGACCCAGGAACTCGCAGGCCTGGACCTCGTCACCGACGGCGAACTCATGCGCTTCAACCCCAGCCATCCGGAGACGAATGGGATGGTGGATTATTTCGTCACGCAAATGGAGGGGATTCGCAGCCATTTTGCTCTCTCGGATTTCGATCGCTTCCGCTCCGATCGCGCCTCGGCCGCGCGCTTGCTGACGGCGGGCATGGTGGTTGGGAAAATCGGTGAAGGCCGGCTTAATCTGCCGCGAGATTATGAGTTCGTAGCGCCGCTCACGAAAGTGCCGCTGAAGTTTACTTGTACCGGTCCGCACATGCTATCGCGCATGGTGACCAATTGTTATTACAAAGACACTCCCGAGTTGGCCATGGATCTCGCCGTCATGCTGCGCCGTCAGGTGGAATCGATCGAGGCCGACACCGTGCAACTCGACGAAGCATGCATCGCCGGCTACCCGCAAGATTCATCCTGGGCCGCGGAAGCGATCAATCACGTTCTCGATGGCATGTTAAACGAACGTGCCGTGCACATCTGCTTCGGCAACTACGGCGGACAGCCCGTCCTGCGGGGCTTCTGGCGAGATCTGATTCCGTTCCTCAATGCGCTGCATGCCGATCATCTCGTCCTTGAATTTGCGCGCCGTGGTTATGACGAGATTGATGTCTTCACCGAGCTAGATCCGAAAATCGCGCTCGGCATCGGCTTGATCGACATAAAGGATAACGAAGTGGAAACGCCAGATCTGGTCGCGTCGCGCATCGAGCGGATCGTGAAGAATTTGGGTCCCGAGCGTCTGCGCTACGTTCATCCCGACTGCGGATTCTGGATGCTGCAACGAAGCGTGGCCGATCGCAAGATGCGCGCATTGGTGGAAGGAAGGAATCTTTTCGAGGGCCGAGCATAACAGGAATTGGAGCGATGACGACCTCACACATCGGCGAAGATGAAAAAACGCAAGTTCGCGCTACTGTCTTTGGCCATCTCGCGGGAATCGTTGTCGCCCCCACCGTGAAAGCCTTGTGGGACCGGCGTGTGTTTGATCTCTTCGGCGCCGCTGATGATTGGGTCGACTTCAACCGCATCGCGCAGGAAACCCGCGCCAACCGCGGCTACCTGCGAGTCGCCTTGCGCCTGCTGGCATCCTGCGGCTGGCTCAAACAGCAAGTCGAGAGCGGCAACACGCCGCACTACGCGATGACCATCGAGGGCAGAATCGCTCTGAACACAGCCCCGCTTCTCTACGGCGAAGTGCTTTCCTTCGTCGCCAAGGCTGTTTTCCTCGAAGATTTTCTCTTTGGAGCATCCGACCGTCCCGTGCTCCCGTCGCTACAAGAATTAGTGCGTCGCTCAAAAGAACGGTGGGGCCTGCAACCTGACGCGGATTCAGTTGTGAGCCGCGTGCGAAATCAAATTCGCGAGCACCTCGACGGCATGATCATTGGGCCCAGCATGGTTGCTCTGGCGCGCGCGAATATTCTGTCGCAGCTCGAGCGACCGATGGAGATCGATGCCATCCCCGCCAATCGCGCCAGCCTGAACTGCATCCTCGATCTGCTGGCCGCGCAGGGGTGGGTTGCTCTCGAATCAACCTCGCGCGACAAAACTTTCGTGAGTCTGGCTGCGTGCGGCCGCTACGCTGCGCAGATCGCGACTTCCTATGGCGTCACCGTTTCTTATCTTCCGCTCTTCGATAACATAAGCACTCTTCTGTTCGGCAACTCCCACATCCCTCGCATGGACGAAAGCGGAGTCGAACTGCTGGTCAACCGCGGCATGAACGTGTGGGGCAGCGGCGGCGCTCACCGCACTTATTTCAAGAAAGTCGACGAGATCATCGTCGAAATCTTTAATCGACCGCTAGATTTGCAGCCGCGTGGCATCTGCGATATGGGCTGCGGCGATGGCAGCTTTCTCGAACATCTGTATTTCGCGGTCAAGAACAAGACGGAGCGCGGCAAGGTGCTCGCTCAGCATCCTCTCATCATCGTCGGCGCCGATTTCAACAAAGTTGCGCGCCGCGTCGCCAAACAAACGCTGCGCAAAGCCGGCATCCCCGTCTATCACGTCATTGCTGGCGACATCAATCGGCCAGCGCAACTGGCCAGCGATCTCGAGGAACTCAATCTCAACGTCCACGATCTGCTCCACGTACGTTCCTTCCTTGACCACAACCGCCCCTACATTCCGCCGGCGAGTTACGTAGGATCAACGCGCATGGGAAAATCCACCGGCGCATTCGCCCACTTAGGCGAAGAGATTGCATGCGATGTTCTGGAAGAAAATCTAACCCGCCACTTGCGGCGCTGGGCGCCTTATGTAGGGCGATTCGGATTGCTGGCGCTGGAACTGCACACCCTGCCTCCCGAGGTGACCGCCGCAAACTTATCCAGGACTCCGGCGGTGGCTTACGACGGCACTCATGGGTTCTCCGATCAGTATCTGGTGGAATTACCGATCTTTCTGGATGCCGCCAAAGAAGCCGGACTGAAGGCCGACCCGCGCTACCAGGCAAAATTTCCCCCCTCAGAATTAGCGACCGTGAGCATCAACTTTTTCACTGCCGCCAACGATGCGATCGACGCCGGACTTTGATGCGGGCAAACTAGGGTTGTTTAGACTTCGCCCGGCTCACTGTCTCATTCGCCCGAAAAATCACATAGTCGCGAACGTCAGCCGCGTCCCGCTGCGAGACTTCCTTGCCAAACGCCACCATGCCGAGCGACTGATAAGCACCGTCGCGAACAATTTTGAACCAGCGCTCGTTCGCCAGCGCAGTCGAATAGCGAAGATCAGGTAACACTCCTCCGCTCACCGCAACGTCGCCGTGACATCCTGAGCAGAAGCGTTGATAGACGGCCTCCCCGTGATGAATCTGCGCCGCGCTCGCGGTTGATGGCGGAGGATTTAAAACCGGTTCTTCAACCGGCGGCAGCGGCGGCAGAGTCGCCTTCCCACCAAGTTTGAACGCCAGCATTCGGCTGACATTCCGCACTCGTCCCGATTTAAACGAGACCTCGCCCGTCGCCAGCGGAAAGACTCCGCCCCAACCGGCGAGCACCGCGACGTATTGTTCGCCATTTACCGTGTAGGTTACAGGGCCCGCCATCACTCCGGTTTGCGCGTCAAACGACCAGACTTTTCCCCCAGTATCGGCGCGATACGCTTCGAAGCGCCCCGCCGCCGTGCCTTCGAAAACCAGATTGCCCGCGGTGGCAAGCGTGCCGCCATTCCACGGTCCCGGGCGCTCGATTGCCCACGCCTGTTTCTGCTGCACCGGATCCCAAGCAACCAGCTTGCCTTTCACGCTGTCGAGAATCGCCTGCTTGATCTTTGGATCCTGCGGCATGCCCGCCGCCACCATGTCGATTCCAAAATTCAACGCCGAGCTCTTGAATTCAAAATTCTTATCCGACTTGTAATTGAATCCAGTCTCATTTACCGGAATGTAAGTCAGCCCGGTCAGCGGACTATAAGACATCGGTTGCCAACTGTGCGCCCCCAACGGGCCAGGGACAATTGGAGGCGAGTCGACCTGCGGATAGCGTGCCACTGCGTTTTCAATCGGCCGCCCGGTCTTCATATCGATGCCGCTCGCCCAATTGACAAACGTGAAAGGCTTCGCCGAAATCAGCGCACCCGTCTCACGATCGATGACATAGAAGAAACCGTTCTTCGGCGCGTGCAGCAGCACTTTCCGTTGTTTGCCGTCGATCGGAATATCCACAAGAATCATCTGTTCCGCTGAATCGTAATCCCAATCGTCGGCAGCATTTTCCTGATAATGCCAAACATATCCGCCAGTATCAGGCTTGAGCGCGACGATGGAGCAAGTAAAAAGATTCGCGCCGCCCTTCGGGCTCCGATACTTTTCATTCCACGGACCGCCATTGCCGACGCCTATGTAGAGGAGATCAAGCTCAGGATCGTAAACAATCGCATCCCACACCGTGCCGCCGCCGCCGATTTTCCACCACTCGCCCGTCCATGTTTTGGCGGCCTTGGCGAGAATCGGTTGTTCGAACGCTTTCGCCGGATCGCCCGGCACAGTATAAAATCGCCACACCAGTTGGCCCGTCTGCGCGTCATAAGCGGAGACATAACCGCGCACGCCAAACTCCGCACCCCCGTTACCGATAATTACTTTGCCCTTCACGATGCGCGGCGCGCCCGTAATGGTGTAGCGCCATTGCCGATCGATCGTGAGTTGCTCCCACACCGGTTTACCGGTAGTGGCATCGAGCGCAATCAGCCGGCCGTCGAGCGTTCCGATATAGATTTTGTTTTGCCAAATGGCGACGCCGCGATTCACCACATCGCAGCAGGCATTTACTCCCCACTGCTTTGGAACTTTTGGATCGTAAGACCACAACAGCGCGCCAGTCGCAGCATTCACCGCAAACACCTTGCTCCACGCAGTGGAAAAATACATCACTCCATCGACCACGATAGGCGTGGCTTCCTGCCCGCGATGCGTGTCGAGATCGAAAGACCACACTAATCCAAGGCGCTTAGCGTTGTGATCATCGATCTGCTTCAGCGGGCTGAAACGCTGTTCGTTGTAGGTGCGGCCGTAGGTGAGCCAGTTTGCCGGCTGGTTATCAGCTTGGACCAGTTGCGCGTCGGTTATGCTCACCGCTGTGGCTGATTGCGACTTCGCCTCTCGCGCCGTCGACAAGTTGCAGGCGTGGAAAATCAGAGTGCCAAAAACAGCCGCAACAACTGGGTGCTTACAATTGCCCATGTCTCAACCCTTGCTCTCTTTACGTTTCTTCGGCGCCGAAAGTTTTCGAATCACTTCACGCGGCAGAGGCACGCTCTTCAATCGATGAGCTTCCGTCGGATGCGCCGCCGCCCACACATGCGTCTCCGATCCCTCCATCGCCAGCACTCCGTCGCGCAAAAATTTGTGGCTGATTACAAAACTGCTCCTCTTCCATTCGATGACCGAAGATTCCGCCACCAGTTCGTCGCCATAAGAGGAAGGAGTGATAAATCGCGCCCGCGCCTCCACCAGCGGAATGCCCACCACGCCATGCGCCTTGAACAATTCGCCAAGCGGAAGTCCCGCCGCACGAAACAGTTCCGACGTACATTGATCGAACCAGCGGAAATAGTTGGCAAAGAAAACGATGTTGGCGGGATCGCAATCTCCGAACTCGACCCGTATGCGAATACGATTGACGAACATAATCAGTCTTGCCCCCACACACGAAAAAACGAGCATTACGACGAACACATCCAGACTGGGCCCTCTATCGCGATGTCGACGGGACCGCGTCCCTAAGAGCGGCCTCGTATGTCCTGTTTATTAACTGCCCTTTCATCTCGTAACGCGGCAGAGTACCCGCAGGCACCATTTCTACGGACGCCGTAACGCTCAGCGTCGCCTTGATCTTGCGCTCGATCGCCGTCTTGAGCTGACTCAAATCCGAAGCCTCATGCAACACTCCGCGACAATCCTTATTGGCGGCGCGACCGTCGGTCCGGGCTTGTCGAGCACGACTTGAATCTCTCCCGTTGTCTGCGGAGAGAAACTCGAAATCACATCCTTGATCGCCGCCGGAAAAACATTCACGCCCAGCACAATCAGCATGTCGTCCGTCCGTCCCACGCAACGCAATTTGAACCCGGTGCGCCCGCAGGCACAAGAAGTGCCCAATACCTCGACACGATCGCGCGTGCGAAAACGCAGCAGCGGCACGCACTCCCGCTGCAAGCTGGTATACACCAATTCACCGGCGATGCCCGCTTCGAGCGGAAGGCTCTCGCTGCTCTCGGGATCGATAATCTCCGCGACCACACAGTCCGGACCATTGAAGTGCATGCCCGATTGCTCTGTGCACTCGCTGAAAATAATCGGAGCCATATCCGCATTGCCGAGTCCTTCGGTGACGCGCGCGCCCCAATCCTGCTCCAGTTTGGCGCGTATGGCAGGAATCCCCGCGCCCGGCTCGGCTCCGCAGAACAGCTTTTTCAATCCCAAACTTCGCGGATCCACTCCCGCCTGCCGCACGAAGTCGGCAAAGTACGCAGCATAAGACGGCGTGCAATGCATCGCATTTACGCCCAGCAGCGGAATTATCGTCAGCGCTTTTTCCGACGCGCCCGTGCCCAGCGGAACAAAGACCGCCCCCACCGATTCAATCGCATCCTTCGAAGTCAATCCCGCGACAAACAGCGTAAGCCCCGCCGCATGCACGACTACATGCGTCTTCCTCAACCCTTGCGTGTAGAACGATCGCGCCGTCAAGCGCGTCCACACCTTGGCGTCACGCCGCGTAATGCCCACGAAACTCGGCTTGCCCGTCGTTCCCGTCGAACTGTGTACGCGAATAACGTCCCGCCAATCGGCGGCAATGTGGCGTCCCAGAGGCGGATGCTCCGCTTGGCTGGCGCGCAACTCTTCTTTTGTCGTAAACGGAAAGCGCGCCAGGTCGCGCAACTTGCGAAAATCCTTGCGGCGAATTCCAGCAGCCCGAAATTTCTCCCGATAAAACTCAGAGCGCTCGAATAAATAATCGAGTTGCCGCGCCAGCAGCGCTTGTTGCATACGGGCGGTCTCATTCGCCGTAGCCGTCTCGATCTTGCGATCCAGGTACTCGTTCGATTTCATGAGCCGCGCGCGGCGCTGTGATGTCTCCGAAGAACGCGTGAGATTCTATCGAACGTCCGTTCCATTCAGCAAGGCCTTTTCTACGCTCGGTTTGCTGGCGTTACGCGGCGGCAGACCCCCTCAACCCCGCGACAAATCCTTGAGCTCGATCATGAGAATGCTGATCTCGAGCGGTCCCAGGTTCTCTACCGTGTGCGGAGGAAGTGGTTGCGTCCGCTGCGCGCAAGGAGTTTCCGGCGCCGCCCCCGCCTGCCGGCTGTCAAATAAAACCGCGCCCTTTTCGTCCCTTCGAATGAAATGACTGAAGCTCTCGACATAAGCGACCCCGCCCCATCGATGAGTGTGCAGCGGCACGATCTCTCCAGCCGCGATGCGGGTACGGAGAACGCGAACCCTCTCATCTTCCAGCAATAATTGATGGTGGGCCGGTGCAGCGGTGAGCGCATCGAGCGAGTCTGGCCACGGCCACAGCATCGGATTGGACGGAACGAGATTCGGGCTCACACGCTTCTCGACTGCAAAGCCATTCTACGAAAACTGGGCCATCGTCGTTTGAAAGGCGCGCTCCGTAAGCTCTTCAAGCGGGCGCGTTCGCAACTCCGCCGACAGAACCTCAATTCCCCAAGGCCCCTTGTAGCCGGCCTTGCGCATAACCTCGACGAAGCCGCGCACATCGAATTCTCCCTCACCGCAAAGGCGCCGGTGATTGATCGTGTCCTCGTGCAGACTCCATGGTGCTTGAAACGTGCCGTCATTCAACTCGATTCCAACAATGTACTGCATCGGCATGCGGCCCACTTCTTCATAAGCAATGCCGAGTTTCACCATGTGCCACAAATCAAGCACGATTCCGCCATTCGCTTTTGCCGCGCCTTGCACCATGGCCAATGACTCCTCAAGCGTTCGAATCATGGCAAAGGGCATCAGTTCGAAGCCGATTCTCGTGCCGTGCTGCGCACCCTCTTCGCAGAGCATGGCGAACGCCTCAATAAGCCGCGCCATCGAGCATTGCTCCTGAAAAAAATCGCCCACCTTGATATGCCGCGCGCCCAGCGCCTCGGCAGCCGCGAACAGATTTCGTTTGCGGATATCCGATAATTGTTTTCGCTCACCCTCCAGAAACCAGTCCGTCAAAAATTCCAACTCCACGTGCCGGATGCCATTGTCATCGAGGATTTGTTTCATTTCCGGGAGGGAGTATTTTTCGAGCACATGCTCCAGGTCGGCATGCCAAATGCCAAAGCCGTTGAAACCGGCGCGGGCAGCCGATTCTACGCGGTCCTTGAAATCGAAGGGGCTATATTCGCGGTCGGTATGCGGAAGGCCGACGGAGATCGTCCAATAAGAAGCCAGAAGCTCGATGCCCTGTGTCATCCTGATATTGTCGCCGACCAAAGTTAATTGCCAGCGTCGTTTCTGTCAAAGCTCGCGAGACAAAAAATGACCGAAACCGGTAAGCGGTTTCGGTCAGCGGATATCAGCTCAGGATGCAAATGCTGCTCAACCTATTGATGGTCTTCTCTTGCTTCGGCAACGTGAGCCTGATGACCGGCGTCGCTCACAGCCGTCACAAACGCTTCACCGCTTCGCGGCGTTGCAGCGTGACCCGAAAGAATATTGCGAAACCTCATGTGATGGCCATAAATGGCGCGAGTCGAATCGTTGTCCTGCTCGATCACGGCGCCTTCCAGCGTCAAGCCCGCGAACACGCCTTTCGAGCGTGAATAAGTCAAAACTTCAGTGTTCAGCAATATGTCAGTTCCGGCAGAAGTGTGACGGCCTACTGGCCCCGCTGCCACCGATCCTTCACCGGTAAGTTCAAACTTGGTCGAGAGCAGATGCTGCAAACCACGGTCATTCATTACCAGCATGACCAGGTCCACACCTTCCACTCCGATCTGCAATCCCCAGCTTCCGCCGCCAACTGAGACGAATGCCGGAGCGCTCCAGCCCTCAGGTGTGCGGCACGACGCGACTCCGCGGCCGTGCTTGGCGCCGAAGATGAAGCCGCCTTTGATCAAGTTGGGCACAATCACGATGCACTTGGCGCCGCTCAACACTTCCTCGGGAATCCCTTTGTCGGGCGTTGACATGATCGACTGCAGAACGTCTACGGATTTCTGCATGCGCTCGACGGTATCTTCACGATCCGAGCCTGCGAACGCGAAGGTTCCGGCCAAGCCAATCAGACTCATTAACAACAGCGACATTATCTTTTTCATGTTTTATTCCTTTTGAAATCTGCGGCGCTAAGGGGGGAAGGCTTCAGGTAACTGACTTAGTTCAGACACCTGAAAGAGAGAGAAGAAGTGCTCATCTCTTGAGCGCTATGGTCGCACAGCGCCTAAGAGGATATCTGATCTACATTGCTCACTTCCGGCGAGGCTCGTCGCTTGCCGGTAGGTGAGCAATCTTGTACAGAATAAATGGCCGGAAGATGTCATCGTTAAGCTGCAAATAGGGCAACACCACTAAGGTGAATCGCCGATGGAACGCGTTCTTCGCTACTTGCGCGATCGTTTTCGCAGACGGATGGCCTCAACCAAGGCATCCGTCGCGAAGTTCTTTGCGGTCGTGACGCCGCCGGTTCGTGGTTTCGCGTCGCAGAGGATGTGTCCGTTTTGCGGATTAATTACACCCCGCTCAAAGACTTCCTGCCTGGAGTGCGGCAAGTCGCTCGCTCCGGCAACAAGATAGTGAATATTCGGGGACCGCTCATTTCACGACCCTCAAATGCGAGTAGGAGATCAATATGCTTTGGACAATTTTCGTAGTGCTTCTGATTCTGTGGCTGCTTGGCTTTAGCCTCCACATCGCGGGCGGCCTGATTCACTTGCTGCTAGTGGTAGCAGTCGTCGTACTAATCATCAACCTGGTGAGCGGTCGACGCATTGCATGAAGATGCCCAAAGCGAATGCTTGATTAGCCCCGTGAACGCGCCCCGCCGATGCTGAGCGCGATCCCGCCGGCGATCAACACTGCACTGATAATCGGCGAAACTCGCTCGCTATGGGTGGTTTGAACGCCCAGGTTTGCGCCGCCGACCTTAATACCCTCAGTCTGAGTGTGGGGAATAGGCACGACTAGAGAAGCGCCGCCGAGCACAATTAAGATCAAGCCGACGTAGAGCAAAGTTTTCATTTTCCGGTCCTCGTTAGCGAACGGGCTTGCCCGCCAAAGGAATGAGTGCCGCCGCAGAACAGTTAGTCGTGCAGAACCACACCGAGCAGCGAGCTGTGAACCTGCAACCCGCCCTCCGGGCCGCCGGAGTAATCGACAAACCCAAGCTTTCTAAACCGATTCATAAAAAAGCTTACCCGCGAGCGTGTGGTTCCGACCATCTCTGCCAGACTCTCCTGGCTGATCTTCGGAATCACCGTCTCCGGCACGCCCTCCTTGCCAAAATGAGCCAGAAGCAGCAGGATTCGTGCCAAGCGCTTTTCGCTGGAGTTAAACAGCTGGTCGACCAGATCCTCTTCGTAACGCACATTGCGCGCCAGCAAATACGCGACAAACATCTCCGAAAACGCCGGTTCGCGGTGCAGCGCGTCCATCATAACTTTCTTGTCGATGCGCTGGATTTCGCAGTCCGTCAGAGCCGTCGCCGATCCCATGCGAAGCGTCTGCCCGGCCAGCGCACCTTCGCCAAAAAAATTGCCCTCGGTCAACATGCCGATCGTCGCTTCGCGCCCTGTCTTGGAGACGACAGTAAGCTTCACTTTTCCTTTTTGGATAAAGAAGACTGCGTCCGCCCTATCTCCCTGAGCGAAGATCCCTTCCTTCCTGACAAAACTCAGGTTCTTCCGCCCGTCGCCGATGGTGGCAAGAAAGAGGTTCGGATCGAATCCGCGGATTGTCCGCTTTGCTAACGGAGGCGTACCCATCAAACGCAATTCTACTGCCGAAAGCCTGTTTTTACGCAAGAATTGTAAACGTTTCAGGTGTAGGCCGAAAGTGACAGCCTGCTGAAAGTGACAGCCTGTAGCGAAGTGCGGAAACCGCTGAGAGGACGTTGGAAGCCCCAGGGAACGTTGCCGCAGCACGGTTAGTCTGAAACTGTGCAATTTTGAACAGACGCTCCTAATGTTGGACTTGTAAGGTTCTGGGATAGGTCGCTAGACCACGGATGCGAAGAAGCGATGCGGGAGCTTCCCCGGCCCGTGTTGTTCTTCTCTGGTGGCGCGGCAGCAGCAAGCTGCGCCACATCTTCTGATGACTCGGTCAAGGTCTTTTGTAAACCACTCCGCCCTTCATCACGAACTCGACCTTTTCCATCAAAGAAACATCCGCCAGGGGATCTCCGGGCACTGCGACGATATCCGCGAGTTTTCCCGCCTCAATTGTTCCCAGCTCTTTTTGTGTCCCCAGCAATTCCGCGGCGCTGGATGTAGCCGCGCGAATGGCCTGCGCCGGCGTCATGCCAAACTTCACCATCGACGAAAATTCCTTTGCCGGATTGATCTTCCAATCGAAGCCGCCTGCGTCCGTTCCAAAAGCAATCTTCACACCCGCCTGCATCGCGCGCCGGAACGTGTCTTCATGAATCGAGATCATCTTTAGCCATACCGGCGCGCCCGTGGCCGCGCGTCCCTGGGCCACGTATTCACCGACGTAAATTGTCGGCACATAAAAAATTCCGCGTGCTGCCATGGTTTTCAAATCTGCGTCGGTGATGTAGTTACCATGCTCGATCGAATCCACTCCCGCCTCGACCGAGTTGTGTACCCCATTCAGCGCCATGGCGTGCGAAGCCACCTTGTGCCGTTCGCGATGCGCCTCATCGACAATCGCTCGCAGTTCGTCCATGGTGAACGTCGGAATATCGTCGAGCACACCATCGTCGCGCACCCAGTACGATCGGTCGCTATAAACTTTGATCCAGTCCGCGCCGTGACTGATCTGTTCGCGCACCGCCTGTCGCGCATTGTCGGCGCCGTCAACCAGCTGGACCCCATGCGGCACCTGCACATTCGGAGCATACCCCTGCAGCGGATAAGCTCCCGTCACATCCATCGCCCGTGTTGCCACCTGCATGCGCGGCCCGGGAATAATCCCGTTGTTGATCGCCTTCTTGACATCGGCATCGGCATACCCCGCGCCTTCCGTCTCCAGGTCGCGGATCGACGTGAACCCATACTCCAGCGCCCGCCGCGCGTTCACCGTCGCCAGAATCGTTCGGTACTCCGGCGACTGCTTCAGCAGTTGCTCGTCATAGTCGGCGGCAGTGATGTCTCCCTGCAGCAAAATGTGTGTGTGCGTATCCATAAGCCCGGGCAGGCACGTGGAGCGCGACAGATCGATAACGTCCGCTCCGGCCGGTGCCGTCGCGCCAACGTCTTTTATCCTTCCATCCTCCACGACAATCACGGCATTTTTTCGCAGCGACTCTCCTCTAGCATCGAAAAGATTCCCGCACTTCAACGCCACCGTCTTTGACATAGGTGCGGACGCAGAAGTTGTGGTGGATGTCTGCGCCACGCAACATCCAGCCATCGCCGCGACCAAACAAAGCGCCGCAATTCTTCGCTTCATGATTCCCCCGCCGGTTTGTGTTCGATGGATTGCGTTACTTATTGTCCTTATCTTTGTCGTCTTTACCTTTCGTATCTTCCGCGGGCTCGATCGCTCCGGGCATGACTTTGAGCGGAGCCGAGCGCTGCTCATTGAGTTCAGGATGCGGCAGCGGCTTGCGCGGCAGCATCTGATCGCGCATCGCCGTGTTGTATACGAAGATTGCCTCCACTGTCGCGGCTTGCGCCAGGTCAGGCGCCTGCAGCCGTTCGTAGGTGTCCATGTTCGAATGATGCGTGCGTGAGCCGTAGTCCAGCCGGTCCTGTATGAACTGGAAACCCGGAATTCCAACCGCATCAAACGATTCGTGATCCGTTCCGCCAGTATTGCGCATAGTGATCGTCGTGACGCCAAGATCCTTCAGCGGTTCCATCCACTGCGCAAAAATAGGAGCCTCGGCAGCATTCTCCTGCAAATAAATCCCAAGAATTTTCCCGGTTCCGTTATCGACATTAAAATAGCCGGAAATTTTCGTCTGTTCCGGCTTGAGCACGATGGGGCCGCCCGCCTTGCGCATCCACTCCGGCTTCTCCAATTCCTCAGGAGCCGTCGAAAGCGGCACGTAGCCGAAATGCAGTTTCACGTAGCCAGCGGATCCAAAAAGTCCCTGCTCCTCTCCCGTCCACAGGCCGATGCGAATCGTCCGTCGCGGCTTCACCTGCAGCGCGTTGAGAATCCGCATCACCTCCATCGCCACCACCGTGCCCGCGCCATTGTCGGTAGCGCCCGTCCCCGCGATCCACGAATCGAGATGCCCGCCGACCATCACCACCTCGTCTTTCAGCGCAGGATCGGTCCCCGGAATTTCGGCGATCGTATCGAAACCATGCTCATGATCACCGAAAAACTTGGCATCAATGTTCATTTCAATGCTCACCGGCACATTAGCTTTGAGCAGGCGATAGACGCGTCCGTAGTTTTCGATGGCCGTCACAGCCACCGGAACCGGATCAGCGTCCTCGCGCAAGTAAGAGGTCTTGGTTAAAAATGAGCCGTTATCATCGAAAATCGTCCCGCCCGAACCGCCGCTGTCGCGCCCATCGCGGCTCGGAAGGATCACCGCTAGAGCATGTTCCTCAGCCAGAAACTTAGCCGTCTTCTCCCGCAGGTTTCTGCGCTTTATATAATCTGGAACCCTTTCAGCAAAAGTCTTGGGTTTTTCCAGCGGGAAATCCGCAACTTTTGCCAGATCTTTCTCATCCATGCGAGTGAACAGCGGCTTATCTACCGGATTCACCTCTCGCATTTCTCCCAACAGAACGATTTTTCCCGCCAGCTTGCCCTTGTACTGATCGAAATCTTTTTCTTCCTTGATATCCACCCAGACCGCTTGCCCACTGACTGCGCCATTCGTCGAAGGCGACCACGGCGCAGCCTGCGCGATAAAAACAGCGGTGTCGGGCAACGTCATTCTCACCCAGGTATTCAGCTGCTGCCAGCCCATGCCAAACTCGCCCCAATCCTCGAGATGCGCATTGCTGCACCCCATCGCCGTCAGTTGATCGCGTGTCCATTCATTGGCCCTCTTGAGATTGGGCGAACCGGTCAGGCGCGGCCCGATGCCATCGGCCAACGCTGACGCGTACTCCATCACGTGCGAATGGGTGATGCCTTCATCCCGTATGCGCTGGTACATCGTGTAATCGATATTCTCTTTGGCCGGCTGCGGCTGTTCATACGACGGCTTGTTCGCGTCTGACGCTGCCGCCTTTTTATTCTTGTCCGCGGCCGAAATGGATAGAGGCAAAAGAAAGCACAGCAGCAAGGCAAATCTGATGTTGATCGTGGTCTGGATTCGCATGGATTCGGTTTCTCCCGGGAAAAAAGTTCCCCAGCAGAGTAGCAGAAATGCAAATTTTCAGTGACGCTTGGCTGCGATCAGTTGGGGAAACGACCGGCGGGACTGTCTTTTTCGGAAATTAGTGTGGGATGCGGGACAGGCGGTTCTTAGGCGCGGGGCAGCGTTGCTTCACTGCTGTTGTGCTGCTGCTGCTGCTGCTGCTGCTGCTGGGCTTCCATAAATGCAGCTTGCTGAGTTTCATCGAGAAACTGCGACCACTCCTCGTCGGCCGCAAACTCCTCGTCGGGAGGAAGCACGGCTTGCGACGGCGTCACTCGCACACGCACCTGAAGCTGGGTCTCAGCCTTTCCCTTCATCACGCCCATGGTGGGAGGAACGTCCGCATAATCACGCCCGATCGCTGTGCGGATGTGCTGGGCGCCCGCCACGCGATTAATTGTCGGATCGAAACCTATCCAACCCAACCCCGGCAGCAGAGCCTCGACCCACGCGTGCGTCGCCCCATCCCCCGCCGAATTCACAGTATCGCCTCCGTGATAAAGATATCCGCTCACGTAGCGGCAGGGAATTCGCGCATTCCGCACCAGAGCAATCATGATGTGCGCAAAGTCCTGACACACGCCCTGCCGTGATTTCAGCGCATGCTCAATTGGAGAATTCACCGCCGTGCTCTTCTTGACATAACTAAAACTGCCATGAATACCGGAATTAATATCCTGAAGAAACGCCAGCGGACTTCGTCCATTCCTTTCGTGCGCACCGATCTCTCTTGCCAGGTCTTCCAGTTCCGGCGACGAGCGCGCATAATGACTCGGCATCAGCATGTCCCAGTAGTCATTTTTCTCGACGAGGTCTTCCAGTTCCTGCCATCCTCCGTACTCCATCACCTCCGGAACCGATGGCTGAGCGTCAATATTTACCAGTGCATCCGAGATGATGGTGAGCTGGTCGTGCCGCGAAGGCAGATCGAAATGATGGACCTGATTGCCGTACGAATCGGTATAGCTAAAAATTCGCGCCTGCGGATTTACCGAGAGCTGAAAAACAAAGCAGCGCTGATTACCCTCGCTCCTGGGATGCATGCGAACTTCCATCATGCTCTGCCAGATCAAGTGACTGTAGCGATACCTCGTAAAATGTCGAATGGCGTAAAACATCAGTTTTCGAAAGCCACTTCAATCGGATATTCGATATAGACTTCCTGAACCGCCGCGTGAAGTTCGCGACATTGCTCGATGATGCCCGCGAGATATTGGTGCAGTCCCGCAATAATTTCGCCCACCTGCACATAAGCCACCATCGATCGCAAACGTCCGATCAACCTTTCGACTTTCTCCGTCCGGCGGCTCAACGAAAGATTGCTGATTGAGGTCAGAGCTTCGTGCATTCGATCCAGCGAATAACGCACCGAATAAGGGAACTCCGGCTTCAGTAAAAGGAAATTCGCGATCCGATCTGGCTTCAGGTCCGCTGTGCAAGCCTTGCAATACGCTTCGAACGCAGCGCAACTGCTTAGCAAACCCACCCAATCCAAATCGTCCGCATGTTTATCGACCGCAAAATAAGCGTCCAGCAGAACGCACAGATTGCAGGCTCGCTCAATATATTTGCCGAGTTGAATAAAATGCCATGCCTCATCGTGATTCATCGTCGCGCCGGTGATTCCACTGAAACGGTACGAACCCTCGCGCACCAGGCTCACCACACGCATCGCACCGGCATCATCATCGGGCTGAAGCTCAAATCCATTCACGTCATGGAAAAGCCGATTCAAGTGTTCCCACATATCCGAACTGATTGCCTCACGCACCTGCCGCGCATTTTCGCGAGCCCCGCCGATACACTTCACAATCGAAAAAGCTCCTTCCGGGTCGGCGACCAAAAGAAACAAAGCACGCTGCGGGTCAACATTGCCCGCGGCCGCTCCGGGGGCCAGCGAAGAAACGGCGCGAAACCAGCGCTCTTCCGTGGAAAATTTCGCTGGATTAAGAATCAGGCCATACGTAGCCTTCAGCACGCGCGAGGCATTGTCCGCCCTTTCAAAATAGCGGCTCATCCAGTAAAGACTGTCAGCTACGCGCGAAAGCATGAAGCCAGCCTTCCACTTCTTCTAATCTGATTTTCCCGAGAGCTCATTCCGCTAGACTTCAATTCTGCAACACCCACGTATCTTTCGACCCGCCGCCCTGCGACGAATTCACAACCAGCGAGCCCTTCCGCAACGCCACGCGCGTAAGCCCTCCGGGCACAATCGTGATCCGGTCGCCATAAAGAACATAAGGCCGCAGATCGACGTGGCGAGGCTCGATGCTTCCGTTCACAAAACATGGCGCAGTCGAAAGATTGATTGTCGGTTGCGCAATATAATTTCGTGGCTGCGCGAGAATTTTTTCTCGAAATTCCGAGCGCTCCTGGTCGGTGCTATGCGGGCCAATCAACATTCCATAGCCGCCCGATTCGCCGACCGCCTTCACCACGTACTGATCCAGCCTCTCGCAAACATGATCGCGTTGCCCGGGATCGGACATCAGTAGAGTTTCGACACCTTCCAGAATCGGATCCTGATCGAGATAGTAGCGAACGATCTTCGGCACATAAGCGTAGATCGCCTTATCGTCAGCAACTCCCGTGCCTAGCGCATTCGCGAAAGCCACGTTCCCTGCGCGATAAGCGTTAAACAGTCCCACAGCGCCCAGCGCGGAGCCATGCTCAAAAACCAGCGGATCGAGATAATCATCGTCGATCCTGCGATAGATAACATCGACGCGTTGCAGGCCGAACGTCGTGCGCATGTAGACGATGTTGTCGTGCACCACTAAATCTCGCCCCTCAACCAATTCAATCCCCATCTGCCGCGCCAGATAAGTGTGCTCAAAGTAAGCAGAGTTGTAGGACCCCGGCGTGAGCAAAACCACCGTCGGCTCCGGACGCCCCTCGGGAGCAAGCGATCGCAACGTCGACAGCAGTGCTTGGCTGTATTGTTCAATTGGTCGCACCCGGCATTTTTGAAACAGGGAAGGGAATATCTGCTTCATCACTCTGCGACTGGTGAGCATGTAAGAAACGCCGCTGGGGACGCGCAGATTATCCTCCAGCACCACAAAGTTTCCCTCTGGATTCCGTATCAGGTCGGTGCCCACCACCGTGATGTAAACGTCCCGCGGAACCTTAATACCGCGCATCTCGCGCCGATAATGTTTGCACGTGTAGATGATGCTCCCCGGCACCACTCCATCCGCAATGATTTTACCCTCGTGATAAACATCTTTGAGAAACAGATTCAGCGCCGTGATTCGCTGCTTCAGCCCGCGCTCAATTTTCTCCCACTCCGACGCCGTGATGATTCTCGGCAGCAGATCGTGGGGAAAAATCCTCTCTGTCCCCTTGTCATTGCCATAAACGGTGAAAGTGATTCCCTGGTTAAAGAACGACTGATCAGCCTCTTGTTTGCTGCGCCTCAGCTCATCCGGGCCAAGGTTTTGAAGCAGGTTGTGGAGGGGGCGATATTGTTTTCGCGGATGGTCTACCGTGGAAAACATCTCATCGTAAGCGCCATTAAGTTCGTACGGTGGTACGATCTCCGCACTGCCACGATCGGAAGTATCCGCTTCGATAATCATAGAGCTGTGCGTAACCTCCGCCAGCATAGTCCACCCGGCGTGGTAGTGGTGATGGGAAAAACCGATTCGCGTAATCAAAGAAACAGCGCCAACCGACCGACCCGTCGACCAGCCGTAGCGACTGGCCAACCCGAACGGCCGATCCGCCTAGCCTCTAATTCGCGCGACTTCTATGGTGCTGTCGGAGGGAATTTCGTTGCCTGTAGGCGCGAATTCGATGTCAGGCAGTTGCTCTACAGCGCGCCGAAGCGATTGCTCCCAACTCGAGTGGATCAGGTTGAGGTCCCTGTCCCCGGCCGAAACCCGCCGGTATCGCGTAATTTGCAAACTATCTTTCTTATACAGCAACAGATCAAACGGCGGTCCCACCGTCACATTCGATCGCATCGTCGCATCCAGCGAAAGCAGCGCATACTTCGCCGCTACTTCCAGCGAAGTCGTAGGCTGAATGCCGCGATCCAAAATCGGCCGCCCATACTTGCATTCGCCCAGTTGCAGATACAACGAATCCTCCGTAGCCGCCAGAGGATTCCCCTGCGGATAAATCAAATAAAGATTCGGCTCCTGCCCCCGCACCTGCCCGCCCAGCAACAAATGCACATTAAAGCTGAACGAGTCCCGCTCCAGCGAAGCGCGATCAATATCCGACACCCGCCGCACGCAGTCTCCCACAATGCGGGCGGCGTCATACAGCGAATTAGCCTGCGCCAGCCCTCGTCCGGAGTCGAAATCATCCCCCAGCAAAGTGATCACCGACTGGCTTATCGACAGGCTGCCGCTGGTCAAGATTACAAATACTCTCTCGCCCGGCTGCACAAATCGAAACATCTTGCGGCAGACATTAACCTGATCAAAACCGGCATTGGTCCTGGAATCCGAGGCCAGTACCAACCCTTCCCGCGTCGCGATTCCCAAACAATAGGTCACTTTTCCCTCTGCAATTAAACCTACCGAATCATACACTGCTTGCCTAGATCAAATTTATGATCTGAGCAACCAGGAAATAACGTGGAAGATCAAGCGGTCGTCGTGCTATTTTCTGCATCTCATCTGCGCCGCCGGAAAACTTTGCACTCTTATGCTGATTCGCCTTGGCTACGACATTCAATTTGAGACGATCGGCCAAGTACCGATCGTCACCCTGCTCAACGTTCACCCCTCCCGAAAAAAAGACCTGCGCGAGCTCGACGAACTCCATACCGACCCGCTGGTCCACGTCGAGAATTTCGAGGATACCTTTGGCAATCACAGTTGCCGCCTCCTCGCGCCCCACGGAAAAATTCGCTTCCAGAATTCCACGCTGATCGAAGACTCCGGCGAACTCGATCCCGAGGACCTCGCCGCCGCCGAAGTTCCCATCGATCAACTCCCAGTAAATGTCCTGCCCTACCTGATGAACAGCCGCTATTGCGAGGTCGATCTCCTCTCCAACACGGCCGCAGAATTATTTTGGAATGCTCCCCGAGGATGGGCCCGCGTTAAGGCCGTCTGTGAGTGGGTGCACAGCAAAGTTACTTTCGGATACGAGTTTTCCAACCCAGTCCGCACCGCGCTAGGCGTCTATACCGAGCGCGTCGGAGTCTGTCGAGATTTTCAGCATCTGGCTATAACCTTTTGCCGCGCCCTCAACATCCCCGCTCGCTACGCCACCGGATACCTCGGCGATATCGGCGTAATCGTCGCCCCCAGCCCGATGGATTTCAGCGCTTGGTTTGAAGTCTATCTCGGCGACCGCTGGTGGACCTTCGACGCCCGCCACAACGCCCGCCGCATCGGTCGCGTCTTGATGGCCACCGGCCGCGACGCCACCGACTGCGCCATCACCACCTCATTCGGAAGAGCGAAGCTGACCAGCTTTCAAGTTATAACGGACGAGGTCGTTGCGCTGTCTAATCATTCTGCGCGCTGATCAGATCGAAATCGATTGCAGAAAAAAGAA
Organism: uncultured Acidobacteriaceae bacterium; assembly: GCA_963822025.1. Classification (GTDB taxonomy): domain Bacteria; phylum Acidobacteriota; class Terriglobia; order Terriglobales; family Acidobacteriaceae; genus Acidiflorens. The sequence continues at coordinate 2,597,055 of CAWGFW010000008.1, forward strand.
ATTACTTTTCCAGCGCCTTCCGATCCCAATTTCCAAGATTCGCCGCAGCCTCATATGTGCTTTGGCAAAACTCCAGCAGCGCCGCAGTAGGCGATGGAGCACCCCGCACGTCCTCATATATCAAAACAAATTCGCCAAGCGACTTATCGTAGTGAGCGGCGCCAGGCCGCACGGCCGCCTCTTTAAACCCCTGCGGCTCCGGAGCCGCGTAAGAATAAAAAGCTGCATCGACACCACTGCCCCCTGGCCAAAAGCCCACGCTGCTCACTTCGTGCGAATAGGCCTCGCGGGTCACCGCATCCGCCCCGGGACGTTCCGGTGCCCGTATCCCCGAAAATCGCGTCACCGCCAAATCGAAACTTCCCCAAAAAAAATGTACAGGGCTGGATTTCCCGATAAATCCAGATCTGAACTGCGTAAAGACAGCGCTCACTGACAACAGAATCCGCCAGAATTTCCCAACCGCGGCCGGATCATACGAGCGATGCACCTGATCGTGATCGAAAGCAATCGGATTCGGAATCTCCACTGGCATCTGCCAGATTTTGACCTCGATACCTGCCGATCGCAGCATCTCCATGAATTCTCTATAGAAGTCGGCCACCGATCGGGGCGCCAACGGCAGCATTTTCACGATTCCATCACTAGTCTCCAGCACTAACTGATGCCGTATAAAATCAAACGACAATTCGAATGCCCTCTGCCCATAAGGGATTCGCGAAGTAGTCAGCCCTCGAGCCGTGACGTACAACGGAACGTTCCACCAATGATTGATGAGCGGAGTAAGACGCAGCCGCACCTTTCCCACCATCTGCGCCCACATATGCAGCGTAGCGTAAGTATCTTTCCAGGAATCCAGCGCCAACGCAGGCCAGCACTCCGATTGATCCGCAAAGTCGTGCGTCATAGTCGTGCTCCAATCGACCGCTTGGTCCGAAGAGGTTTGAGAGTGAAGGCATTTTAGTCCACCTGCCTCCCCAAAATAAAAAAGACCAGCGCAGCCGATGTCGCCGCACTGGTCCCTCTCAGAAACAATTTACTGATGCTTGATAAATGCGCCGGTTTGCAGTTCCGACATTGCCTGCCGCAACTGCTCCTGCGTGTTCATCACAATCGGCCCGTACCAAGCCACCGGCTCCTCAATCGGCTTGCCCGACACCAACAAAAACCGAATGCCCTCATCCCCCGCCTGCACGCTGATCTCGTCTCCGCGATCGAACAGCACCAGCGAATGATTGCCAGCCTCATATGCCGGCGGCGCATCCGGTTTGTCGACCTTCTCCGTCAACACCGCCCGAGGATCCGACGCGTCGCGAAACGTTCCCGCTCCCGCGAACACATAAGCAAACGCATTTCGCGTAGTCTCCACCTTCAGCCGCTTCCGCTGCCCCGGAGCCACCGAAATATCCAGATAACTCGGATCAGCCGCCACGCCATCCACCGGCCCCCGCTTGCCCCAGAACTCGCCGCAGATCACGCGCACTCGCGTGCCGTCATCATCAGTGACCTCAGGAATCGCGTTCGACGGAATATCCTGATAGCGCGGATCGGTCATCTTCAGCGCTGCCGGCAGGTTCGCCCACAGCTGAAAGCCGTGCATGCGCCCTTGCGGATCGCCCTTCGGCATCTCCTGGTGCAGAATTCCGCTTCCCGCCGTCATCCACTGAACATCGCCAGCCGTCATCTTACCTTTGTTGCCCAGGCTGTCGCCGTGCTCCACCGAGCCCGCCAGTACATATGTGATCGTCTCGATCCCCCTATGCGGATGCCAGGGAAATCCCTTCAGATAATCCTCTGGACGCTCATTGCGAAAATCGTCCAAAAGAAGAAACGGATCAAACTCTTTAGTCTTGCCGAAGCCAAAAGCGCGTTGCAACTTTACCCCCGCGCCCTCCATGGTCGGCTTCGGTTGAATAATCTCTCTTACTGGTCGGAGTGACATACTCCCTCCTTTTTCTGCGCGCGCAGCTCTGAACAAGCCTGGCGCGGCAAAATGTATTACGCCTTCACGAACTGCACATCCAGCGTGATGGTCACTTCGTCTCCCACGAGAATTCCGCCTGTCTCCAGCGTCGAATTCCAAGTCAGCCCAAAATCCTTGCGATTAATCTTCGTAGTGGTCGAAAGCCCTCTGCGAGTATTTCCCCAAGGATCCTTGCCGGCCTCAGTTGGTCCCTCAACCTTGAACACCACCCGCCTTGTCACACCGTGAATGGTCAGATCGCCCGTTACATCCAGTTCACCTTCGCCGACGCTGCTCACGCGCGTCGACTTAAATGATAACGTCGGAAACTTTTCCACATCGAAAAAGTCAGCGCTCTTCAGATGCGCATCGCGCTGCTCCTCGCGTGTGTGGATCGATGCCGCATCGATCGAGGCCTCAATGCTCGATTTCGTCAAATCGTTTTCGTCCAGGCTAAGCACGCCTTGGACTTTCGTGAATTGCCCCTTCACGTTAGAAATCATCATGTGCTTTACCTTGAATTCGGCCACGGAGTGAACCGGATCGATATTCCAGGTGGTAACGACGGTCGCGGCTTGTGGAGTAGCGAGTGTGCTCATAAGTCATTATCCTTTCGAAGTTATTTGTTCGACATTTCGATCGCGCCATTCGGATCTGCTACATTAGATGCGTTACACCAACAATCGTTGCAACAACTATTAGTCCAAAAAAAACTAAGCCACTTGGCTGCGCGCCACCGCTAATAGTTCGGTCAAAGCCGCCAGCCGCTCCCGTCCCAAATGCCCTAACTGCCGCCGATGGCCCGCCAGCACGGGCTCATCCAACCGGCCCAGCACCTTAAGCCCCTCCGGCGTGATCCGCGCCATCACCGTTCTCCGGTCCTTGGTTTCGCGACAGCGCGAGATCAGCCTACGCTTTTCCATTCGATCGAGCAGTCGAGTTACATCCGGATCTCGCGTAATCATTCGATTCGCAATCTCCCCGCAGGGAAGTCCCTCCGGCGCCCCGCGCAGAATCCGCAGTACGTTGTACTGCGTGGGAGAAAGCTCTTCGCGCTTAAGCACTCCTACCATCCCCCGCGACAGCATGTCGGTAGTGCGCAGCAAGTCAAGGAACGCATCTTCCTCAGGACAGCCGATGCGGCGCTTGCCCTTCCCTGATGAAGTGGATTCTTTCATCCCGATATAATATATACGTTATAACGACTATTGTCAAGACGTGTTGTTTGGGTGTAGTGCGTGAATCAAGGTTTGGCGGCGGGGTTGCTCGGAAGCTTTGGGGTCAAGCGCCGAATGACAAATTCTTGAAACAGATTGCCAATGGCACTGGCCCCGATTCCGATGGCCGCATTTTCGAAGGTTAGTCCCGCTCCGTTGCGATCCTGCTCCGGGTAGTAGAGATTGGAAATGCCTCCGGCTGCCAGGCTGCCCAGAATATTGGAGTAATTTACCTGCCAACGTCCGTTATCGCCCTTGCAGATCAGAGAATTCGCAATCGCATAGAGAAACCGCGACGGCATGCTGCCGGTTCCCTTGTAGAAATAACGCGGATCCTGTTTCAGCAGCGATGGCAAGATGGCGGCGCCGATAAGCGTGCCCGTGGATGCGTCGCCGTAGTTGGCGCCGAAACGTTTGGCGTAACCTTGTGCGCCTTGGCCATATCCGGCGAAGTGGTTTTGCGCCTGCTCAACCCCGGCGCTGCCTGCCACAATTACGAAGGTGAAGGGGTCTTCCAAGGTCTTCCAGGCAAGATTGAATTTTTGTTTTGCAGTGAGGGGAACGGCGGCTGGGTCGTAGCTGACATAGAAGTTAGGCAGGACTCCGAGCACGCGCTGCTTCTCTTCGGCCTTGATTTGTTCTTCGGCCACCTCGGTCTGCGTAAGTGTGACCTCCATGTCGGATGTATTCGCAGCCACGGCCAATGCGGCTTCTGGGATGATATCGATTTCGCCGGGTTGGAGGACGCCGGAGGATGTTTTCGGAGCGAAGCCAGCTGAGGTAATGGTGAGTTGAAACGGCCCTGGAGCTACGCCGGCGAAGGAAAACTGCCCATCTCCGTCCGAGAGAACCTGCTGGTTAAGAGATTGATCGCCGCCTGGCCGAGTGAGCCTTACCTGGGCTCCGGCGATGACGGCCCCGCTTTGATCTGCGACGATTCCGCTAATGCTTCCGGGTAATGGCGGATCTGGTGCGAAAGTTGGCGGAGCGGTCTGCGATAGACAGAATGACGTTCCAGCCCAAAGCGATCAATGCAAGAACCAGAGGTGTAGATTTGGACTGAAAGGCCATGAATGAAGTAACTCTATTCCTTCCCGTACCTCGTTTCCACATTACCGAGGTGATCCATTTATGGACCTATGCGCCCACAAACACGGGCTGGATTCCACTTGCAACTGGGCTCAGGGTCGGTCGCTTTCTGGAACATCTCTTTCTAAAGTTTGATGCAGGATTTAAGCATACTCGACTGGCTATCTAGAGAGCGCCGTTTAGGGGAGTTTTCAAGAGCTAGGCCGTTTTGCGCGGGTTGGAAAAATGCGCCATTCGACGGCGGTGGCCCGGCGCGACAGAAAGAGTTAGGCGGGGTCGAATCCGGTCGGCCGCGAGGGCTTTCGACGAGTGGACGGCCGGATGCCAATGGATCGCGACATATATACTTTACAGAGCCCCAATCAATCTCGAAAAACTCAGATGCAGATTCCGACCGAACCTATAGGGAGCATACCCAGGCCCCTAGAATTGATTGAGGCAATTGCCGCAGCGGGTGATTTTGCCGATCCAAAGTTGGATCCTCTTTATGAGGATGCGATTCGGGACACAATCCAACAATTTGAAGCGACCGGTTCGCCGGTGATTACGGATGGCGAACAACGCAAGTATCACAACTTCTGGACGTACGCGGTGCATGGGTTGGCCAATACAGCGCCCGAAGGCTTCAAAATCCCTTTTTCCGCCGGTCACGTGCGGCGCATGCCGAGACTGACGGCCGGTCCTTTTCGCTATAGAGTTTATGCCGATCGTTACATCGAGCTAGCGAAGCGCTATGCGCATGTGCCGCTGAAGCAGGCGGTCATTTCCCCCTCAGCGCTTAGCCTGATGTATCCGGCAGAAGACATTCCCGGTTACTCGCGGCAGGAGTTCATCGACGACCTGCTGAGCGAGCACGAAACCGAGATTCGGCGATGTTTCGAGAAGGGCGCGCAAAAAGTTCAGATTGATTTCACCGAAGGACGACTGGCGGTGAAACTCGATCCGACAGGCGAGTTGCTGAACAGCTTCATCGGATTGAATAATCTGGCCCTGGCGCGGTTCTCTGCGGCAGAGCGGCAAAGCATCGGCGTGCACACCTGCCCGGGAGGCGATATGGATTCCACGCATAGCGCGGACGTTGATTACGAACAGTTGTTGCCCAGTTTGTTTGAATTGCGGGTGGGGAATTTCTGCATCGCGTTGGCAGGGGAGAAGGATCGTGGGCGGGTGCTGAAAACGATTCGCCAATATCTCAAGCCGGACCAGCGCGCATTTGTGGGCGTCGTTTCGCCGATTGATCCGCGGGTAGATACGCCCGAGGAAGTACGCGACAGGGTGCTCGAAGCGGCTGAATATATTCCAGTAGAGCAACTGGGGACGACCGACGATTGCGGGTTCTCGCCATTCAGTGACGACACGTCGACGACGCGGGAAACGGCGTTTGCGAAGATTCGGGCGAGAGTGGAAGGCACACGGCTCGCCGAGAAGATTCTGGGAAACGGGTGATGGGCGAAAACGAAGAAAAGCTGCTGCGTTCGGTCGCGCTGCAAAATGCGCGGGCGGTTCTTCTCGCCCGCGAGCGGGCAGAAAGCGAGTTGATTGCCGCGAAGGAGGCATTGGAACGCAAGTCGGCAGAACTGGCCGAGCAGCGCGAGTCTTTTCGTGTCACGCTTGCGAGCATCGGCGACGCTGTTATCACGACAGATACCGAAGCTAAAATCACGTTCTTAAATTTCGTAGCCGAAGCCATGACGGGATGGAAAACCGATGAGGCTGTCGGCCAGCCATTGGAAAAAGTGTTCAACATTATTAACGAGCAGACCCGGTTGCCCGCGCCGAATCCGGTGACTCGGGTGTTGCGCGAGGGAGTGGTGGTTGGCCTGGCGAACCACACCGCATTGATTGGCCGCGATGGAAAGGAAACGCCGATTGACGACAGTGCGGCGCCCATCCGAGCCGAAACCGGCAAAATATCCGGCGTAGTGATGGTTTTTCACGATGTCGCGGAACAGCGGAAGGTGGAGAACGCGCTGCGACACTCCAATCAATTGTTGAGTGGAACGCGGGACCAGCTTGAAAAGCGGGTTCAGGAGCGCACTGCGGAACTCGAAACGGCCAACAAGAATTTGCGCGATCTTTCAGCGCGCTTGCTGCACCTGCAGGATGAAGAACGCAGGCGTCTGGCGCGCGAACTGCACGACAGCGTGGGGCAGATTCTTGCCGCCATTGGCATGAACATTGCCGTGGTTCAGGCGCAGTCGCATAAGCTGGATTCTTTTGGGGCGAGAGCAGTTTCGGAGAATGCGCAACTGGTCGACCAGGTTTCGCGGGAAATTCGTACCATTTCGCATTTGTTGCATCCTCCGTTGCTCGAAGTGGCCGGGCTGGTTTCGGCGCTGCGCTGGTACGTGGATGGATTTTCAGAGCGCAGCAAGATCAAAGTCGATCTGGAAGTGCCGGAGGATTTTGCGCGGTTGCCAAACGATGCGGAACTGGCCATCTTCCGAGTGGTGCAAGAGTGTTTGACTAACATCCATCGTCATTCGGAGAGTGCGACCGCGGCGATACTGATCCGGCAGGAAGATGGTCAGCTTACGGTACAGGTTCGGGACAGCGGGAAGGGCATACCGCCGGACAAACAGCGGGAGCTGACCGAATCGAGCCGCGGCGGTGTTGGGTTTGGCGGCATGCGGGAGCGGCTGCGGCAGCTCGGGGGCGCTCTGAAAATACAATCGGAGGGTGAAGGGACAGTGGTGAGCGTGACTCTCAACGTGCGTGCGACGCCTTCAGATCTGTAACTGCCTCGGCATTCGCTGCGATTGAAAAGGGAGAGGGAATTTAGCGGGTTAGTTTTGCAGCGGCGGGCTCATCGAGCATCCACAACAATGTTCCCTCGGAGGGCTGCACTCTTTGCGAGGGCAGCGGCGGGGTACTCTTGCCTTCGAGAACCTGATGGAGCATTTCGGCTTTATCCGCGCCACTGGCGAGAAACATTACTTCGGCGGCGCGATTGAGTACGGGAAAAGTGAAAGTGATGCGGTGAGTTTTGAATTTCTCGACCCAATTGGCGACGACGAGGCGGGATTTTTCCTCGAGCGCGGCGGAGTCGGGGAAGAGAGATGCGGTGTGACCATCGGGGCCCATGCCAAGCAGGATGAGGTCGAAGCGCGGAAACTCGTTGGGCTTGAGTTCGAAGAATTTGCGAAGTTGAGCTTCGTATTCCGCGGCCGCGGCGGTGGCATCAGGATTTTCAGCGGGGACACGAAAGACATTCTCGGCGGGAATCGTAATCTTAGAGAGCAATGATTCCTGCACCATCCGGTAATTGCTCTCGGGGTCGGTGGGCGGCACGTGACGTTCGTCGCCGAAGAAGAGGAATACGCGGTTCCAGGCAAAGGTGGCGTAATTCGAGGCGAGCAGAGAATAGAGAGCTTTTGGCGTCGAGCCGCCGGAAAGAGCGACGGTGAATCTCCCCTGGGCACCGATGGCGGTGCGAGCGACGCGGACGAATTCCTCGGCGGCGGAGTGGTAGAGATCGGCGGCGGTGGCGAGGACTTCAATGGATCGAGTCGGCGGCATGGAAATTTTTCTAATTTGGCAATCTCGTAATTTTGTAATTTAATCCCCGCAACCTTTAGGACGAAACACAAATTACAAATAACCGATTGCCAAGCTGCACATCTTTTTACTTCTCGAAATTTCTCCAGCGGCGGCCGTCGCGCTCCATCAATTCGTCGGATTCTTTCGGGCCCCAGGTTCCGGCGGGATAGTTGGGAAAATCTCGCGGTGGCAGCGCCTTCCAAACGTCGAGCACGGGATTGACGATGCTCCAACCCGCTTCGACCATATCGGCGCGCTGAAAGAGTGTGGCGTCCCCGGTCATGCAGTCATGCAGAAGGCGTTCATAGCCGGTGCTGGGGGTTTCCCCGAAATAGTCGGCGTAGTCGAAGTCCATATTTACTTCGCCTAGTTGCATGGCTGCGCCGGGAGTCTTGGCGGCGAAGCGCAACGAGATGCCTTCTTCCGGCTGAATGTGCAGTACCAGTTGGTTGGGCATCATGTTTTCGACCGGGGTCTCGCGGAAGAGCATGAAGGGCGCGCGCCGGAATTGGATCACGACATGGGTGTTGCGGCCGGGCAGCCGTTTGCCGGTGCGCAGATAGAAGGGAACGCCCGCCCAGCGCCAGTTGTCGATCAAGAGTCGCATGGCGACAAAGGTTTCGGTGCGCGAATCGGGAGGCACGCCTTCTTCGGAGCGGTAGGCGGGGACGCGCTCGCCATCCATCGTGCCATCGCCATATTGGCCGCGGACGGTCTTGCTGAGTACATCTTCATTGCTGAAGGGCTGGACGGCGTGCAGAATTTTGGCCTGCTCATCGCGCACCGCGTTCGCTTCGAATGAGATGGGCGGCTCCATCGCGGTGAGGGTGATGAGCTGCATGATGTGGTTGGGCACCATGTCGCGCAGTGCGCCCGCAGTGTCGTAGTAGTCGCCGCGTTTTTCGACGCCCACGGTTTCGGCGACCGAAATCTGCACGTGATCGATGTAACGGCGGTTCCAGATGGGCTCAAAGATTCCGTTGGCGAAGCGCAGCGCCAAGATATTCTGGACCGTTTCTTTTCCCAGGTAGTGATCGATGCGGTAGATCTGGCATTCGGACGCGACTTTCAAAAGCTGCTGGTTCAAAGCCTTGGCGGAATCGAGGTCGTGGCCAAAAGGTTTTTCGATGATTACGCGCCGCCAGTGGCTGTTCTCTTCTTTCATGAGGCCGACGTTGGCGAGCCGTTCGACTACATCGCCGAAATATTTGGGCGCGGTCGCCAGATAAAAGAAATAGTTGCCATGCGAATTGTGCTCCTGGTCAACTTTGGCCAGTGTGTCTTTGATTTTTTCGTAGGTCGCGGGATCGTCGAAATTTCCGCTGACGTAACTGATTCGCCGGACAAACCATTCCCAGAGATCGGCGTCGACGGTGCCGGTGGCAAATTGCTTGAAGTCTTCGGTCACTTTTTTGCGCGCGTCCTCGTTGCTCATAGCGTTGCGGCCCACGCCGATGACGGCAAACTCGCGCGACAGCAATTGCTGGCTGGCGAGATTGTAGAGAGCGGGAATGAGCTTGCGGCGCGTCAGGTCTCCGGTGAAGCCGAAGATCACCATGACACAGGGGTCGGCGGTGCGGCCGACGCGCGGTTTAGCGGGCAAAACTTCTGTTTGAGCCATTCTTTCCCTCGGATGATAATGCGCCACGAGCTTCGAGCCACGGGCTTCGGGCAACTAGCTTCGAGCAAACAGAACCAGTTTAACCGCTGATCGCTGATTGCTGCTCGAAGCTCGCGATGGTTACTTTTTTGCCGGCGGCTTTAGCTCGATATGACCACCGAACTTCTGGCGCATGGCGGAGAGCATCTTCTCTGCGAAAGTGTGATCCTGGCGCGAGCGGAAGCGCGTGTAGAGAGCGGCAGTCAACACTTCAGCTGGAACCGCTTCTTCGAGCGCCGCCTGGATCGTCCAACGGCCTTCGCCGGAATCCTGTACGAAACCGCTGTATTCGGAGAGCGTGGGATTTTCGACAAGCGCCATGGCGGTCAGATCGAGCAACCACGAACTTACCACGCTGCCGCGGCGCCAGACTTCGGCAATATCGGGCAGGTTGAGATTGTAGCGAATGTCTTCCGGAAGATCTTTGCTGGTCGCGTTCTTGAAAATGTCGAAGCCCTCGGCGTAGGCCTGCATCATTCCATACTCGATGCCGTTGTGGACCATTTTTACGAAATGCCCGGAGCCGGAGGGACCGCAGTGGATGTAACCTTCTTCGGAGGTGTCTGGGTCAGACATTTTCTCGCGGCCCGCAGTGCGCGGAATGTCGCCGCGTCCGGGGGCGAGAGTTTTGAAGATTGGGTCGAGGCGCTGGACGACCTCTTTCGGACCGCCGATCATCATGCAGTATCCGCGATCGATGCCCCAGACGCCGCCGCTGGTGCCAACGTCGATGTAGTGGACGCCTTTGGTGGCGCAGATTTTGGAGCGGCGGACGTCATCTTTGAAGTAGGAGTTGCCGCCATCGATGATGGTGTCACCGGCCTGCATGGTCTTGAGCAGCGCCTCCACGGTTTTTTCCGTGGCATCGCCGGAGGGAACCATGATCCAGGCGGCGCGTGGAGCGGTTAGTTTGTTGACCAGATCGTCGAGCGAAGAGGAAGCGGTCGCGCCTTCTCCGGCCAGACCCTTGACGGCGTCGGGGCTGAGATCGGACACGACCAGTTTGTGGCCGCCGTGCATCAGGCGGCGCGTCATGTTGGCGCCCATGCGCCCTAGACCCACCATTCCGAGTTGCATTCATGCTCCTTGAAAACGTTTGGGCGGCTGGTGAAACTACAGAATTTGTTTTACGAGTTCAGAGAGTTTTGTTAGTCCGGCTTTTATGTCACTGCCGAGATGCACGCGCAAGGCACGGCGCTTGCGGTCGGCTAAGACTTGGAAATCGCCGCGAGCCTGCGCTGCTTTCACGATTCCGAAAGTATATTTCTGCCCCGGCACGGGCAAGTCTTGAGCATCGTCGCAGGTGATCTGGAGGAACACGCCGCTGTTGGGACCGCCTTTATAGGCTTGTCCAGTGGAGTGCAGGAAGCGCGGGCCGAAACCGAGGACGGTGGCTACGTGTTTGCGATCACGCACCGCTAGGCGCAAGGATTGCAGCAGAGATTCATGCTCGGCATTCATCTCGACGTAGGCGAGCAAGGCGAAATAGTCTCCGGCGCCAAGACGCGCCAAGTGCGCGCGCAGGTAATTCTTCAGCGCGCCGCCGGAGGAAGATCCAGCGGCCTTGGCTATGTCATTAGCTAGATCGGCGGCGTTGCGCTCGTCGGTGAAAAGTTTGAAGCCAGCTTCTTCTACGATGGGCTTTTCGGCGGGAAGCGCGCCCTTCGCTTCGTATTCGGAGGTGAGTTGCTTGGTGACGATCTTGCTGGCTTCGACGTCGGGCTGATTGAAGGCATTGATGCCAATGATGGAGCCAGCGACGGCGGTAGCGATTTCCCAGCGGAAGAATTCCTGGCCGAGGCTGTAGGTGTCGGCGACGGCGATGCGCACCACAGGCTGTCGCGCTTTTTCGATCGCGGCGACCTTGGCATCCTGCGCGGCGTCGGAGGCGCCTTCGAGATGAAGGTAGGCGAAGACGCGGTCGTTTCCGTAAACTTCGGGCGCGCCGAGCGTTTCGCGATCGACGGGGATGATGCCTTTGCCCAGCTTTCCGGTGGACTCGGCGATTAATTGTTCGAGCCATGCGCCGAGGTCGGAGATTCCGGGCGACGTGATGAGGGTGATTTTGTCGCGGCCGAGTTTTGCGGCGGTGCCGAGGATGAGGCCGAGCATCGCTCCGGGATTCTGCTCAACCGGAGTCGCGGGCTGGCAGGCTTCCACCATTTCTTTCGTGCGCTGGAGGAATTTGCCGATGTCGAGGCCCATGGCCGCTGCGGGAACCATGCCGAAGTTAGATAGCGCGGAGTAGCGTCCGCCGATGGAGGGCACTCCATAGAAGATGTGGCGGAAGTGGTCGCGCTCGGCAACCAGTTGCATCTTCGAGCCAGGGTCAGTGATGGCTATAAAGTGGCTGCCGGCTTTGTCGACGCCAATCGTTTGCTGCACCCGCTCAAAGAAATATTGCTTGTAGATATTGGGTTCGAGCGTGCTGCCGGATTTGCTGGAAACGATGAATAGCGTTTTGGCTAGGTTGACCTTTTTCTCGACGCTGCGGATTTGCGCCGGGTCGGTCGAATCGAGAATGTGCAGGCGCGGGAAGCCGGGCGTCTGCGGATAGGTCAGCGAGAGCACTTCGGGGCAAAGGCTCGAACCGCCCATGCCGAGGAGGAGAATGTCGGAGAATCCGGCAGCTTTGACTTCGTCGGCCAGCGCTTTCAACTTGGCGATGTTGGCGAGTTGCTCGTCGGTGATGTTGAGCCAGCCCAACCACTTCGCCTCGTCGTCGTTCGTCCAAAGCGAGGCGTCGTACTGCCAAAAACGTCTTACTTTGCCGGAGGCGCGCCAGTCGTTAAGGTTTTTTTTTACGGCGGCGTCGAGATCGGCCGGCAGGGATGCGCTTTGCGCGTTTACTCTGGGCGTGGTCGAGCGCTTCGTATTCTTTTCGACTTCGGCTAGCAGAGTGTCGAAGGAGTCGGCAAATAGTTTTACACCGTCGGCGGTTAGTTTGTCGGTTACCTCTTTCATGACAATGCCGACTGCTGCGAGATCGGACATTGTCTGACGCGCCGCTCCGATATTTTCGGTCAGACTCTGGCGCGGTTTGCCGTGGTCGCGGAAGGCGTCGAGCGTCGCGGGCGGGACGGTGTTGACGGTGTCGGGTCCGATTAGTTCCTCGATGTAGAGCACGTCGCGATAATTTTTGTTCTTTGTGCTGGTGCTGGCCCAGAGCACGCGTTGCGTCTGAGCGCCTTTCGCGGCGAGAGCTTTCCAGCGCGAAGACGAGAAGATGCGCTGGTAGGCTTCGTAGGTCAGCTTGCCATTGGCAATGGCGACTTTGCCGAGAATGCCTTGCAGCTTGGCCTTGCGGGCCGCGTCTTTTTCGTTCTTGAGTTTGTCTTCGACTAGGGAATCGACCAGCGAATCGATGCGGCTGATGAAGAAGCTGGCTACGCTTGCGATCTTGCTGACATCGCCACCGGAGGCAGCAAATTTATCAACTCCATCGATGAAGGCAGCGGCAACCTCTTCATAGACGGGCTGCGCGAAAAGAAGGGTGACGTTGACGTTGATACCTTCGCTGATGAGCTGGCGGATGGCGGGTATCCCTTCGGCGGTGCCGGGAACCTTGATCATCACGTTTTCGCGGGACACGCTCTTCCACAGGCGGCGCGCTTCGTCTAACGTGCCGCTCGTGTCATGGGCGAGGTAGGGAGAAACCTCGAGGCTGACATAGCCATCGCGTTTTTTCGTGCTCACGTAGACAGGGCGGAGGAGGTCGGCTGCATCCTGAATGTCGCGGATCGCGAGGAGTTCATAGCGGCCTTTGGCATCGAGATCGTTGCGTCCCGCGAGGGAGTCGAGGAAGTCCTGATATTGCCCTCCGGCAATTGCCTTCTCGAAGATGGAGGGGTTAGATGTCATGCCGCGCAGGCCGTCTTCGGTGATCAGGCGCTGCAGTTCACCGCTTGCCATCAGGTCCCGGCGAATGTAATCGAGCCAGATGGACTGGCCAAACGTCTGAAGCTGGGTGAGGGGATTGGCGGCTTTTGCGGTTTCAAGAGTGCCGACTGGATTCATAAACATCTCCTAAGCTGAGGCAGGCAGCGGGATAATTGCCTGACGTTAATAAACCGTTATCTCACGAGTTGTTTGCGCGCGGCTTGGATCACGGCGTCGACGGTGAAGCCGAATTTCTTTTGCAAATCTTTTAGCGGCGCGGATGCTCCGAAGGTATGCATGCCTATGATGTGGCCTTTTGGTCCGGTGTATTGCGCCCAGCCCATAATCGAAGCCATTTCGACGGCTACGCGTGCGGTTATGTCGGGCGGAAGAACCTGGTCGCGATAATTCTGATCCTGACGCTCGAAGATGTCCCACGACGGCATGCTGACGACCCGAGCGCGGATGCCTTCCGCTTTCAGTTTTTCGTAGGCGTCGATACAGAGGTAGACTTCGCTGCCGGTGGCCATCAGGATGACCTGCGGCTTGCCGTCTTCGGCGTCGGCGAGGATGTATGCTCCGCGAGCTACGCCCGCGGCGGACGCGTATTTTGCGCGATCGAAAGTTGGCAGCGCTTGTCGGGTGAGGATCAGCGCCACCGGTTCCTTCGTCTGCTTCATGATCACTTTCCATGACTCGATGACTTCATTGGCATCGGCGGGACGGAGGGTCATGAGCCCGGGAACGGAGCGCAGCGTGATGAGTTGTTCGATGGGCTGGTGGGTCGGTCCATCTTCGCCGACGCCGATGGAGTCGTGAGTAAAGATCCAGATCGACGGAACTTCCATGACGGCCGAGAGGCGGATGGGCATCTTCATGTAATCGCTGAAGATGAGGAACGTGGAGCCGTAGGAGCGAATTTTCGACAGCGTCATGCCGTTGACGATGGCGCCCATGGCGTGCTCGCGAATGCCGAAGTGGAAGTTGCGCGCATTGTAATGATTGGCTTCGAAATCGCCGGCGCCATCGAAGGTGAGCCGCGTCTTGGTTGAGGGATACAGATCGGCGGAGCCGCCCATAAGCCAGGGATGATTCTTGGCGATGGCATTGAGAACTTTGGCGGAGGAATCGCGGGTGGCCAGTCCCTTGGCATCGGGCGCGAAGGTGGGCAGTTCCTTGTCCCATCCGTCGGCAGGTTGGCTACGCTTCATGCGTTCGTATTGCGCGGTCAGATCGGGATACTGGGCACTGTATTTCGCATAGAGTGCGTTCCACTGGCTGCTGAGTTGCTTGCCGCGCTTGCCCATGACATCGCGGAAGTTTTCGGGCACTCCTTCGGGAACGAGAAACTTGGCGTCTTCCGGCCAGCCGTAGAAACGCTTGGTCAGTTTGACTTCTTCTTCGCCGAGCGCTTCGCCGTGCGCTTCTTTGCTGTCCTGGCGGTGAGGCGATCCGTAGCCGATGTGGCTGTTGACGATGATGAGTTTGGGACGGTCTTTTACTTCGAGGGCTTCGGTGTAGGCCCTCGACAGCGCGGCCAGGTCGTTGGCGTCGGCGACGTGTTGCACATCCCAGCCATATGCCTCAAAGCGTGTCGCCACATTTTCGTCGAAGGCAAGATCGGTATTGCCTTCGATGGTGATGTGGTTGCTGTCGTAAATCCAGCAGAGATTTGAGAGCTTGAGATGGCCGGCGATGGAGGCGGCTTCCGAGGAAATGCCTTCCATCATGTCGCCGTCGCCGCAGAATGTCCAGATGTTGTAGTTGAAGAGTTCGAAGCCTGGACGATTGAAATACGTTGCGAGCCAGCGCTCGGCAATGGCCATGCCGACACTATTAGCGACTCCCTGACCGAGCGGGCCGGTGGTGGTTTCGACGCCCGTCGTCAATCCGTATTCGGGATGGCCGGGCGTTTTGCTGCCTAGTTGGCGGAAGTTCTTGATCTCATCGATCGACAGAGCAGGGGTGGAAAGAATTTTGCCATCGGCACTGACTTCACGGACCCCCGCCAGATAAATCAGGGAATAGAGCAGCATGGAGGCGTGGCCATTGGAGAGCACGAAGCGGTCGCGGTTGGGCCAAATCGGATCTTCGGGATCGTAGTTCAGAAACTGCTGCCACAGACAATAGGCGACGGGCGCCAACGCCATTGGTGCGCCCGGATGGCCGGAGTTCGCTTTCTGCACCGCATCCATCGAAAGCGTGCGAATTGTGTTGATGCACAGCTGATCGAGCTGTGTTCCGGTGGTGGCGACGGTCTGGTCACTGACGGCCATTCATTTTCTCCTGGCAAATCGGCTTACATTTCCCCACTACTCAAGTTAGATGAAACTTTCCATAAATAGATACACGGGCCAGATGCTTAAGTTTACCTCGCGAACAAAAAGTGAGGCGAGGCACGAGTGGACCAGGTTCGATTTTATACCCCGAGGAATTTAGCTGGGTATCGTCTGAGACTGGGAGATGGGCCGGAACTTTTATCTGCGCCGCAGCGAGGAGATCACGTCGGGAAAAGCTCGCTCTGTTTGACTCTTTGTTGCAAGGTGGAAGCCAATTCGTCAACGTCTACAGCGGAAAGATTCATCAGCGTGGGTTCAAGGATAGGCAGCCGATTGGTTCCGACGGCATCGCGGCGGACCTGGATAAGCAGAGCGTGGAGCGCCTGAGCGTCGTATTTCTGCGGCGTAAGGCGAATCAGTTCCTGCAGCGCTGCTCCAACCGAAAGGCGTTCGCGGTAGGCGCGTTCGCTGGTCATGGCATCGAAAGTTTCGGCGAGGGCGACGATGCGCACTGCCTGCGGTATTTCATCGCCGCGCAAGCCGTCCGGATACCCCGAGCCGTCGGCGCGCTCATGATGCCAGCGAACGATTTCTGGAATCTGCGGCCAGGGAAACTGCACCTGGCTTACGATCTGATGGCCGACAACGGTGTGGTCGCGCATCTCGCGATATTCCGCCTGATCAAGTTCGGAAGGCTTTTCGAGTAGCCGCCGATCGACGGCTACCATGCCGATGTCATGCAGATAGGCCGCCGATCGCAGGGAAGCAGCGTCATTGGGGTTCATCCCGAGGGCTTCGCCGATGGCTTGGGAATAGCGTCCGACGCGCAGCGAGTGGCCATGAATGTTGACATGTTTGACATCGATGGCGGTGGTGAAAGCCTCGAGCGCGTTGTCGTAGAATCCGTGGAGCGAGGCCGCCAGACGCAGGTTTTCCGATACCCGTTGCGCCAGCGACTGGCCTAGAGTGTGATTTTGAATGGTCAGCGCAATGTAGTGGCTGAGCATTTTGAGCGCATCGAGCGCGTCCTCTTCGTAGACGGCGTCGGCGGCCCGGCGTCCGAGGGCGATCACCCCCGCGAGCCTGCCGCGGACCTTCAGCGAGCAGACGCACTTGAACAGTTCGGGCGCCACATTTCCGTTCGAACTTAGAAAGACGTCGTGAGTGGAACTGTTGAGCACGACGGGTCCGGAGGCGGCGGTCAGAGTGTGCACATGGCGGGGCAGGAGCCGCATCACCGACGGGTCGGGCATCAGGGTGAACCCCTGGGAATCGACCGAGGAGAGCAGGGAACGCCGTTCGTCGAATGAAAATAAAATGGCCTCACGCGCACCCGACGCTTCCATTACAGCGGTCAGCATGGTGCGAGCGGTTTGGCGGAAGTCGCGGTCCGCCGTAAGTTCGGGCCCCAAATCCGTCAACGCTTCGAACGTCTTGAGAATTTTCTTAAAGTCGGTTCCCTGCAATACCTCGTGCGGAGGAGCCTGCGAGAAACCAGAGCCCATTTAGGGTAGCATCGCGCTCGCGACCCAATTGTTGGTTAGTTTGGTGCTAAAAGAGCATCGGGTGATCGGGCGATTCGTCCATCGACTGATCGGAACTTCGTGTAATTGTTAATGTTCGGCGGCGTCATAAATGAATGACCAATGACGATCACCCGATGATTCGATCACCAGATCACCCGATCAAATGACTTGCCTTGACAGGCGCGTCAAGTTGGCTCATACTTCGGCCCAATCGCGCGCGCCGCTTGCGTTTTGCCAGTTTTGTCCTACGACTTACCGACTAATTAGCGATCGAGAGATTTTGTGGTTGCGCCTCAATCCAAGCCGTTCTCTGAGAAAAGAGTTAGCGCGTCGGATCGTGACTCCTCGCCCGAGAGTTCCGCTGGCGCCGGCAATTCTGATATTGACCCGAACGCACACCTGTCCTCGCTCAAGGACCTGATCGCAGGCGGGGATCGCCGTCTGGAACCCATACTGGGGAGTATCACAGATGTCGCACTGCGGCTGACGAGTGCTTCTGGGGCTGCTCTGGCGATGTGGAAGGACGGCGCGATGGTGTGCCGCGCGCGCAGTGGGACCACGGCTCCCGCTCTCGGTGCGCGGCTGAACGCGGAAACTGGAATTTCAGGGGAGTGTTTGCGCAGCGGGAAAATTCAACATTGCGTCGATACCGAAAATAACCCGCTCGTCGACGTGGAAGTCTGCCGGAGCCTGGGCTTGCGCTCGATTGCGGTTTTGCCGATTCAGGGCTGGCGCGGGGTGAACGGAATTCTCGAAGTGTTCTCGACTACACCGGCGGCGTTTACCGATCAGCATATTGATCTGCTGGTACAACTGGCGGCGCTAGCGGAGAGAGCTCGTGCATCGCAGCCGCACGGCGCATCGCCGGCCGCGCCGAAGATTCCGTCCGCGACTGAGAGGGCGCAACCCTCAGGTCTGCTGCCGGCCTCCGATCGCGTGGGTGACGTGGCCCTGGCGGTGGTCGGAAGGCGATCGCGGCCGTTTGTTTTGACGGCCGTCGCGCTGGTCTCGATCTCGTTGCTTGCCCTGGTGATTTGGTTGGGATGGAGGGGGCCGGCAGAGGCGGATGGCAAGGCACACGCAGCGACGCCGGATTCGACCGGCGGGACGAGTGGTGGCACTCTCAGCTCCGCGAGCGAACCCCTTTCGGGCACGCAGCTTCCTGGTCAGTCTTCTGTCGATACTGATCCTTCTCTGACCAATTCTCTTGGCAGCGATCCGATCTGGAAGCCCGATCCCGGCGGCCAACCGCTGTTTCCGACCGGCGGTAAGCCCTCGGCGGGAGCGCCGGTCAGGTTCGCCGCAAAAGTGGAGCCACTCGGAGAGAAAAAGTCCGCCGCGAGAACTGCATCCACCGGTCAATCCGCAACAGATCGCTCAAACTCACGCGCCGACTCTTCTGGCAAAGTTACTGACAAAGTCGCGGCGAATGTCGTGATCATGCACGAAGCGGCGGCCGCGCAAAGCTCTGACCCTCCGGACTCTCAGGTAAATGAGACCACGCCGTCCGCGCCGCTGGCTTCGGCTGGTGAGCCGAATCACGCCGCTCTCAACGGAGTTCTTTCCGCCAAGGCTTCCTTGCCCGATCTCACCGCGCCGGTATCGCAAGGAGTTTCAGGGGGCAAACTGCTGCGCAGGGTTCCACCGACTTATCCCATAGAGGCGCGCGTGTTGCGCCAGGGCGGCACCGTAATTCTTGTAGCTACTGTAATGGAGGATGGAAGGGTCGGATCGGTCAGGGTGATCGATGGTCCGCCGGTGTTTGCGCAGTCCGCCGTTGAGGCGGTGAAACAGTGGCGGTACAAGCCGTTTGAACTCGACGGAAAACCGGTGAAGAATGAGATTGGGATCACACTTCACTTTAAATACCCTTCAGAGTCAGCTTCGCAGTGAACGCCTTGGTGATCCGACTAACGAATCGCTCAGCCAATCATTTTTAGATGAATTTCCGATCACCCGATGGCCAGATCACCCGATCGCACGGCGACCTACACTCCAACCGGGAAAGGCTTGGTGTGGCGTTCCGAGCCTACGGCGAGGCCCGTGAAGCGCCCTTGCAGCAGCGACATCAGCCCGGTCACCCAGTATCCCACCACGAATAGCAACAGGAAGGGGACGGTGAAGTAGTTCTCATTGCTGATGGCGTAATAGATAGCCAGGGCGAAATAAGCTCCGATCAGGAGTTCGATCCACGGAACCCATCCCAGACGTTTGCGGTACTTTGCTCCGAGGACCTTGTCCTTCTTCGATTCGACGCGATATTTGGGAGTGCGAGCGAAGGCGGTCTGTTTGCCAATTACCGCTTCGAACACGGCGATTGTGTTGGTAACGGTTAATCCGATACCTAACGCCATCAGGAGCGGCAGGTAGAGCAGCGCGCGCGGCCAACTCTTCGGGAACAGTTCTTTTTGCGAAACGAGATAGAAGCTGGAAATGGAGAAGGTCGAAGCCATGAACAGGGGTAGATCGATGTAGAGCATCTGAAACCACCCCTGATAGAAACGGATGATCATGGCGGGCAACAGCAAGACCGAGAGGATGATCATCAGCGGATAACTGAAATTTGCCGTGAGGTGATACCAGGCTTCGATTTTCTGGTGGCGCGAAACGTCGCTCCTTAACACTTGAGGAAGTATTTTTTTCGAGACCTGGATCAATCCCTTCGCCCAGCGCGCCTGCTGCGTCTTGAATGCGGTCATTTCCACGGGCAATTCGGCGGGGCATTCAACGTCTTGCAGGTAAACAAACTTCCATCCTTTTAACTGGGCGCGGTAGGAAAGGTCGGTGTCTTCGGTGAGTGTGTCGTGCTCCCAGCCGCCAGCCTCGTCGATGGCGCGGCGGCGCCACATGCCGGCGGTGCCGTTGAAGTTAAAGAAAACACCGCTGCGGGAACGTCCGGAATGTTCGAGGACAAAATGGCCGTCGAGCAAAATGGCTTCGACCTCGGTGAGGAGCGAATAGTGGCGGTTAATGTGCGTCCAGCGAGTTTGGACCATGCCGACTTTTGGATCGGTAAAGTGGTGCACGCATTTCAGCAGAAAGTCGGGCGGCGGAACAAAGTCCGCGTCGAAGATGGCGACGAATTCGCCCTTGGCGGTTTTGAGGCCGGCCTCCAGCGCGCCGGCCTTGAAGCCCTCGCGATTGGTGCGATGCAGGTAGACGACGGGATTCCCAAGTGCGGCGTAGCGATCGACCAAAGCGCGCGCTACTTCTACCGTTTCGTCGGTCGAGTCGTCGAGCAACTGGATGTCGAGCTTGTCTTTCGGATAATCGAGGCGGCAGACGGCGTCGAGCAGTCGGTCAACGACGTATTGTTCATTGAAGATCGGCAACTGGACGGTGACGCGGGGCAGGTTTTCGAAATGCGCGGACGGATCGGTAGTTTTTTTCTTCTTGTGCTTGTAATAAAGATAGACGAGCCAATAGCGGTGTCCGCCATACGCCGCCAGAATCACCAGCACGATGAAATAGGGAATCAGCAAGGCTAGATCGAAGGCGTTGACCTGGTAAAGGCCCTGAAAAGTTTTGTCCAGAAAATGCTGGCGGAGGTAGGGGCCCAAGCCTTTGGTGGCCAGCATTAAAGCTAGGGACGGCGGGGAAGTTAGCGTCAGATGCATGAAGTCAGACGGACATGTAGCACGGCGAAGACTGCAGCTTAAGAATTGTACCTGATTGGTTGTCAGTCGTTAGTCGGCAGTCGTTAGTCGTTGGCAAACTCCGCGAGCGACAAACCGCTAACGACTAACGACCAGCGACCGGCGACCAGCGACCATTCTCAATCCTCCTCCGGCAGGCTCAGCCTCAGTTCAACTTTCTGACTGGAACCTTCTTCGACCTTCACCGTTGTGCCATTCGGTTCCTGCGACCTTAGAAAGTCGGCATCACGCCAGAGATCCTCGTCAACGTCCTGCCAGGCAAAGAGGGTGTAGGCTCCCGGAGCGAGGCCGCGAATAACAAAACGTCCGTGCTGGTCGCTCGATCCCGTGCCGAAGCGATCGGGGAGTTTGCGGTATTTTTCTTCGGGCACCGCAACGATGGTGGCGTTGGGCACGGGATAATCGTTGTCGACATTTTTCTCTTTCTCGACGACGGCGCCCTCAATTGTGCCTCCCCGCGAACTCAGCACCAGATCGAGCGAGATCGGGCCGCTTGCTGTGAATCCAGTTTCGATATTTCGGTCGCCGAGCTTTACGGACTTCAGAAAGAAATTTCTTTGCGCGTCGCCCCCAAACACTCGAACAATGTAATTACCCGGATTCACATTTTTCCACTGGAAGTTGCCCTGGCGGTCGACCACCGCGTTGGCGCCGAAGAAATCCTGCGACATGAAGAAACCCGGATCCTCGGGCAATTCCGCCTGGCGCAGGTTGACCGCGAATTGCGAAAGCTCTCCGGTCACGGCACCTTCGACGTGGAGACGGCCCGAGACCATGAAAGAAGGTTGTGGCGCCAGTTTGATGCCTTCTACGTCCGAGGCAACAACGTTAAGATCCTGACGCGCGGTGAGTGCCTCGGTTCCGGTTTCCATCGCTATTTTCATCACATAGGATCCGGGAGCGACGCCGCGGATTTCGAATTGCCCGTCGGGTCCTATCTCGCTGGCGTTAGCCCTCATCGAATCGCCGGCTTTCGAGAACAACTCGACATTGGGCTTCTGGCCGACGGGGACGCCGGTCACGATGCCGCGGATGCGATAGGTTCTCTGCGGTACCAGGGTGAGATTGATGGGGATCTCATCGCCCGCGTTGACCGCTACAGACGTGGCCTGCGCTGGGTCGTTGGTGCCAGGATAATACGTGGTGAGGTAGCGAGTGTCGGGTGCGGCATCGCCCTGGGCCGATTTTTCCGGCTGCTTCTCATAATCGCGGAAGTCGGGAGGCGGCATGGCCAGGATTGAATACTGGCCGGGAAACAGGCCGGCGAGGCGGTACTCGCCGAGATCGTTAGTGGCGTTGCTGGCAACGGATTCACGCGTTATTCTGCCGGGTTTTCTTTTGAGTGCAATGATTCTCGCCCCCGGCATCGGGTCGCCGTCTTCGTCGGTGATGCGGCCGGTGATTGTGGCTGTGGGCAACATGCGGAGGAGCAGGTCTTCCACTGACTGTCCGGCTTGAACCGTGACGACATTGACGTCGGACTGGCGGCCTTCGCTATTGACGCCGACGAATCCGGTTCGTTCGATGAAGATACGATAGCGGCCCGGCGTGACGTCATCGACGCGGAAATGCCCATCGGTATCGGTTGATGCGGTGTAGCTCTCGCCTTGTGCTTCCGCGACGATTTGCACCAGAACTTTTTTGAGCGGCTGGCTGCCGGGCTCTTTTATCACTGTGCCTGCTATGGAAGGAGTCTTCGCCGCCGTTGCGGTGTCTTGTGCGCTCGCCATCAGGGCAGCGCCAATGATTATCGCGAGGATCAGTGAGCGTTTCATGGCACTTTGAAGCGCCGGAGCCTCGCTCCGGTGGACGGTCGGGGGCAGCCGTCCCTAGGTGATCTTCGCCGATCAGTTCAGAAAATATTGGCGGTACAGCGTATCGCGCTGCGCTGGACGGAAGCCCGCATCTCGTATGATGCGGCGCAATTCTTCTTCGGTTGTGCAGTTGGTGACGCCCGCTGCGCGGACTACGTTTTCTTCGAGCATCACCGAGCCAACGTCGTTGCCGCCGAAGCGCAAGCCCATCTGGCAGACTTTTAATCCTTGCGTCACCCAACTGGATTGGACGTTCAGGAAATTCGAGAGGTAGAGGCGCGAAATTGCCAGCACTTTCAAATATTCGACAGCGGTAGCCTCATCCCATCTGCGTCCGCCTAGGGCGGTGTGCTGCGGCTGAAAGCTCCAGGGGATGAAGGCGGTGAAGCCGCCGGTTTCCTGTTGCAAATCGTAGAGCACCTGAAAGTGATTGATGCGGTGCTCGATCGACTCGCCTACGCCAAACATCATCGTCGCGGTGGTGCGCATGCCGAGTTGGTGCGCGGTGCGGTGGACTTCGAGCCAATCGGCGGTCAGGCATTTGAGGCGCGCAATTTTGTAGCGGACTTCGTCGTCGAGAATTTCTGCACCTCCGCCGGGGATTGAATCGAGGCCAGAATCACGCAGGCGCGCGATGGTGTCACGGATGCTGAGGTTGCTGTACTCGGCGATGGCGAGGATCTCGGAGGCGGAATAGCAGTGTAGATGAATTTTCGGAAAGCGCTGCTTAATGCCGCTTAGCATTTTTTCGTGCCAGTCGATTTTGAGATCGGGATGCAGGCCGCCTTGCATGAGCACGCCAGTGCCGCCGAGTTCGACGGTCTCGCGGATTTTTTCGTAGATGGTATCGAAGTCGAGGATGTAGCCTTCTTTTGCGGCCGGGCCTTTCAACGGACGATAGAACGCGCAGAAGGTGCAATATTCGGTGCAGAAGTTGGTGTAATTAATGTTGCGGTCGATGATGTAGGTCACGGTGCCTTCGGGATGGAGCGTGCGGCGAACCGCGTCCGCCTCCATGCCAATGCCGATCAGGTCATCGGAGCGAAACATCTCGAGCGCTTGCTGTTTGGTCAGGGGCACTTTTTCCATCCTTAGGCAGTAATGGCTATTTTAGCCGGAGAGAGGCGGCGCCGGCGAGTTTTCCGAAAACGCCCGAAGGCTGGCGGCGCTTGTACTCGAACAGGCCGTAGAGGCCGCCCAATAATGCGAACGCGATCAGTGCGATCAGTACGGGCCAATAATACAGCGCAAATAATTTTACAATGGTTCGGCCGTAGTGGTGGCCGAGATAACCGAGAATGGTGAACCGAACGCCGCGCCCCACAGCCAGAGCAGTCAGAAATTTCCTGGTTGGATATTGCAGGGCACCCGCGGCCAACAGCATGGGGGTGATCGGAAATGGCGGCGGAAGAATCGCTGGGATGGCGACCGCGGCGAATCCCCAGCGTTCAAAAATTGCATAGACTTTCTTTACTTTTCTCTGCGAGAACCTCTTTTCAAGAGTTTCCTTGCCGCCTTTGCGCGCCATGCGGTAGGTGAGATAGCCGCCCAGGACGGCTCCAACGATCGCCATGATGGTGTAGTAGAACCACGGTTCGCGATGGTGGGCAGCCAGCAGGATAGTGACTACGTCGGTGCTACCGGGGAGGGGAATGAGCGAGTTGTCCGCGATGCCCAGCAAAATGAGACCGGGACCCCCGAGATGGATCAGCCAGCGCATAGCGCTCTTTTTCGTCACGAGCAGGATGATCGCAAACCAGTGCATGATCCTTATTAGATCAGCTTTGCGGCGGACGAGTTGCAATCTAAAACCCTACGGCTTTGGTGGAGACAAAAGTTTACAGAAACCGAAGTTCGGGTGCGGGCGGAAGAGCTCCGATTTCGGCGGCTAGGCGGTAATACAAATCGAGTCCCTCCAGGCAGGGAGGGTCGAGATAATAATGGATGTTTTGCGTCAGATAGATGCGGATAACTTCGATGTTCAGACCGAGTTGCAGAGCCCACTCCTGCGCGATGGCCTCGAGATTTCTCGGCAGCAGGCCGTGATCGCGCGATTGTTTGAAGACCTGCGCGATGGCTGGGCCGTTTCGCCCTTCGAGCGCTTGCTGGCGGATGGCCCAAAAGGCGAAGACGAAGGACTTTCGGGTGCGCGCCACCCACTCTTCCGCCAAGTCGAGGGTGAGGTAGTGCGTGCGGTTGATTTGCAATGCCGGGTCGCCGATCAGGACCGCCGCATCGCACGCGTCGAGCATGGTGTCGAGATTCGGAGCCATCGGCCGATAGTCGCGCGCACCGCCCAGCCACTTGGCAAAGAGAATCTTGGCCAGTGCTACCGAGGTCATCGAAGAAGTGTCGAGAGCGACGGTGCGCACGCGCTGCAACCATTCTTCTTTCGACGGAGGATTTTTCGACGAGACATCGAGGGACGTCTTGGCAGCGATCTTGCTGACGAGCAGGATCGAACGCACGGCCCGGCGGGCGGCGATGGCTACGTCAGGGATGATGACTAGATTCGATACGGCGGCGTAAGCCGCGGACGGGATGATGCCGATGTCGGCTGTCCCCGCCCGCAGGGCCTCGGCGCAGGCTGAGGGGATAGTGTAGGAAATGTCGTAATTCGCAACTTGATCGGCGTTCGCCTCTTCGTGCTCAAAATCCCACATGAGAGGAGCCGTATTCAGGTAGGAAATGGCCGAGATCTTTAGCCGGCTCATCACTTTACCGAATTGTACCAAACGGGATGTGAGCGGCATCCTTGACAGGCTTTTCGATTGCGGTCTAGGGTCGCGCAATATGCCGAATAAGTCTGCAACCTCCGACGTGGCTGTTGTCACGCTCACTCCAGTCTCCCACCAAGGTCTCTATTGGCTTGCATTGGCGTTGACGGAGGCATTGGGCCCCACGCGGATCAGGAAACTGATCGAGCAGTTTGGCACGGCCGAGCGCGTTTTCCGGGCCAGCCTGACGGAACTCGAAGCGACGGGGATGCGCGCGGTTTCGGCGCAATCATTGGCCACCGGGAAGTCACTTGAACTAGCGCAAACCGAGTGCGCGAAGGCAAGCGAGGCAGGCGCGAGAATCGTTGCACTCAGCGACCCTGAATATCCGCCGCGGCTGAAGGAGATTTACGACCCTCCGGTAATTCTATTTGTGAAGGGACGTGTCGAGATCCTGGCTCAGCCCGGCATCGCGATGGTCGGAACGCGGCATCCGACGCCTTATGGCAGCGCCATGGCAGAGCGACTCTCGACCGACTTGGCGGCTCGCGGGTTGGTCATCATCAGCGGACTGGCGCGCGGCATCGATACGGCGTCGCATCGTGGTGCGGTCGCGGCCAAAGGGAAAACTGTTGGCGTGCTCGGCACTGGAATCGATGTGATGTACCCCAAGGAAAACACTCGGCTCACGGAGCAGATCGTGGCTCTAGGGGGCGCGCTGGTTACTGAGTTCCCCGTGGGAACGCCGCCGACGCCGCAGAATTTTCCCATTCGTAACCGGATCATCAGCGGGATGTCGGCGGGCGTGCTCGTGGTTGAAGCCGCGGAGTACAGCGGTACGCGCATAACTTCGCGTCTTGCGCTCGAACAAAACCGCGATGTTTACGCAGTTCCCGGTAACGTGACCAACAAAAATGCCTGGGGGCCGAACACGCTGATCAAGCAGGGAGCGAAGCTCGTCGCAACGTGGGAGGACGTGTGGGAAGAGTTGCCGACGGATGTACAGAATGTGCTCAGCTCTCAGCAGAATGAATCGCCGGAGCAGGAAACCGCATCTCTATTCCCGGACGAGGTGAGCTCGCCCCACGAAAAAAATATCCTCAAGCTTCTGAAGGCCGATGAATCCACGCACATTGATGAATTAGTGGAGTTGCTGGAAAACGAAATGTCGCCCTCCGAAATCTTTGCGGCGCTGTTTGAGCTGGAGTTGAACGGGAAAGTGAAGCAGTTGCCGGGGAAGAATTTTGTGAAAAGCTTTTAGAGGCCGGTCGTCAGTTATCAGTTGTCAGTCTTCAGTTACAGCGGAGGGCTCGTGCAAAGCTTTCTTACCCTTAGAGTGTGGGGAAAGTCCCATCGATTGACTCTCGATATTTACGCATCAAGCAAGACGTTTCCACGGGAGGAAGTCTATGGCCTTACGAGTCAGATGAGGAGGTCTTCTGCTTCTATTGGCACGAATATCGCGGAAGGGTGCTGCAGAAAAGGCAATATAGAGATGGGGCGATTTCTCCAAATCGCTATGGGCTCGGCGAGCGAGCTTGAATACCAGCTCCTGCTTGCTCACGACCTCGACTATTTGCGGAATCCGGAATACGAACGGCTTTCTGCGCAAGCGGTCGAAGTAAAACGGATGTTGTCATCCTTGATGCAGAAAGTGAAGGCTGCTAACTGAAAACTGACAACTGACAACTGAGAACGGTTGTTGCAATCCGCCAATTCGTGCTAGGGTCAATTCCAATACTGTCAAGCTGAGGAAACATTGTCCAAAGGTCTAGTCATTGTCGAATCGCCGGCTAAGGCGAAAACTATCCAGAAATATCTGGGCAAGGGATTCACGGTCGATGCTTCATTCGGCCACGTGAAAGACCTGCCTAAGAGCAGCCTCGGTGTCGATGTCGAAAATAATTTCGATACGGAGTACGTCGTCATCCCCGGGAAAGAGAAAGTGCTCGCGAAGCTGAAGAAGCTGGCGCTCTCGGCCGATCACATCTATCTTGCGCCTGACCCCGACCGCGAGGGCGAGGCCATCGCCGCACATCTTGCCGATGAACTTACCGAAGAGACGGGCAAGAAAAAGAAGGGGAAGAAGAAAAAGATCGACGATATTGGAGACGATGCGCGCATCCGCCGCGTGACCTTCAATGAAATCACGCAACGGGCTGTGAAGGCCGCATTCGAGCATCCTCGCGACATTGATCGCAACCTTGTTGACGCGCAGCAAACGCGCCGCGTGCTCGATCGCCTCGTCGGCTATCAGGTCTCTCCTCTTTTATGGGATAAAGTTCGCCGCGGCCTTTCCGCGGGACGCGTGCAAACCGTCGCCCTGCGTTTGATCGTCGATCGCGAACGCGAGATCAAAGCCTTCGAGAAAAAAGAATACTGGACGATCGACGCGAATCTCGCCGCGGCCAAGCCTCCGGCATTCGACGCTCGCTTTATCGGCAAGGGCGACGAAAAAGTTGAGGTCACGAATGGCGAGGATGCGGAGAAGATCCGGCTAGCGCTCGAAAAGGCTGATTGGGTTGTTCGAACGGCCGAGAAGAAAGAACGCCGGCGCAATGCCACGCCTCCGTTCACGACCAGCAAGTTGCAACAGGATTCTTCGCGCAAGCTGCGCTTCAGCGTGAAGCGCACCATGATGATCGCGCAACGTCTCTATGAAGGCGTCGAACTGGGCGACGAGGGGCTGGTTGGCCTCATCACATACATGCGCACTGATTCGACTCGCGTCGCTCCTGAAGCGGTCACCGAGGTGCGCGAATATATCAATGAGCAGTTTGGCGCGGCTTATCTACCCGATTCCGCGAATACATATAAGGAGAAGAAAGAGGCACAAGCGGCGCATGAGGCGATTCGCCCGACTTCGGCGGCGCGGCATCCTGACCAGATTAAGCAATATCTGCAGGAAGATGAATTCAAGGTTTACAAGCTGATCTGGCAGCGCTTTGTGGCGTCGCAGATGAACCCGGCGGTCTTCGATCAGACGACGGTCGACATCGATGCGAAGTCAGGCAGCGAAATTTTCCAGTTCCGCGTGACCGGTTCGGTGCCGAAGTTCGACGGCTTCCTCAAAGTTTATGAAGAGTCGAAGGACAGCAAGGACGCGGAAGATGAAGAACTGAAGCACAAGCTGCCGCCGCTCGAAGCGGGGCAGAAGTTGACCCTGAAGTCGTTGCTTCCGGAGCAGCATTTCACCGAACCGCCTCCGCGGTTCAACGAGGCTTCGCTGGTGAAAGAGTTGGAGGAGCGCGGCATTGGGCGGCCGTCGACGTACGCTACGATTTTGAGCACCATACAGGAACGTATGTACGCGCAAAAAGTTGGCGGCAAGTTTGTGCCGACTGAAATTGGGCTGGTGGTCACCGATCTGCTGGTCGAAAACTTCAAGGATATTTTTGACTTTCAATACACGGCGCTGCTTGAAGAGGAACTCGACGAGATCGAAGAAGGGAAGCAGACCGGCAATCACGCGCTCACAGAGTTCTATAAGAAGTTCGCCAAGGACCTCCGCTACGCCGAGAAGCACATGGAAAACATCAAGCGTATGGAGAAACCGACGGATGAAAAATGTGAACTTTGCGGGGCGCCGTTAGTCATCAAGTGGGGCAAGCATGGCTCGTTCTATGCCTGCAGCACCTACGACAAGGAAAATCCGGATACCTGCAAGTTCACCAAAGAGAACCCCATCAATCTGCCCGATCTTGATTCGGCTGATCTACAGGAGACGGCGCAGGAGGAATATTGCGAGAATTGCGGCCGCGTCATGGTGCTCAAGCGCGGGCGTTTCGGCCAGTTTATGGCTTGTACGGGCTATCCCGACTGCAAAACGACGCGGCGGCTGGATCAGGGCAAGAAGGTGCCTGATATTCCGCTAGATGAAACCTGTCCGCTGTGTAAACGCAATTTGATCCTGCGGCATGGCCGCTTTGGCGAGTTCACTTCATGCAGTGGATATCCCGAATGCAAATATGTGAAGCAGAATTTTATTGGCGTGAAGTGTCCCGAGTGCAAAGACGGCGAGCTCGTCGAGAAGCGGGCGCGTAAGGGCAACACTTTTTACGGATGCGGGAATTATCCGAAGTGCAAGTTCACGTCCGCGGCAAAGCCTATCGCTGAAAAGTGCCCGGACTGCGGGAGTGAATACCTGGTGGAACGAATGCGCAAAGATGGTCCAGTGATCGCGTGTCCCAATAAAGAGTGCGACTACGAGCGCGCGATCGAGGGTGCGGTAGCGGCGGGTGTTTCGAAAGTTTGATGGATGACGATCGTTTCACGAAGATCTGGACGAAAATCTGGAAGATAAATAACGAGGCGAGAATATGGCAAAAAAAGCGACCGCGCACGATGCCGGGCTAATCATGAACCTCTACGACCTCCGTCGCGAAGCGGAGATGCGCAAGGCGAGGCACTGGCTCACAGCGGAGTTCTGGCCGCAGAACGCCGACGAGTTCATCAAAGTTGTGAATTCGTTTCCCAGCCAGGAGAACGCGTGGCTTCGTCAGGTAGGCGGCTATTGGGATATGGCGGCTGCTTTCGTGCTTCATGGAGCGCTCAACGAAGAGCTATTTCTGCAGCCCGGGTGCAGCGGCGAAATGTTTTTTATCTTCGCCAAGATTTATCCGTTCCTTAAAGAATTTCGTGAAAAAACCAATAACCCCGACGCCTTTGCCAACATCGAGAAAGTAGCTACGGCTTCAAAGACGGCCCGCAAGCGGCTCGAGCGTGTCTCAAAGAATGTCGAGAATCGCCGGAAGGCGCTAGCCAAGTCCGCGAAGAAGACCTAACTAAAGGTGTCCGGTATTCTTTCCGTCCGGTGAGCGCGGATACATTGTTTGCCGGCCTCCGTCTGCTATCCTAAGTGTCGTTGTGCGGATGCTCTGGTGGTTTCTCATACTGGGAGTAAGTACGGCGGTGGTGGTGTTGGTTGCGCTGACGATCTATATGCGGGTCCGGCGGCAGATGAAGCGCACGGCGGCCCACAAAGAGGAACTTGACGCGCTCGACCACTCTTCGCCTGCACCTTGATCTCGTATGCCCGCCGCGAAGAAAGGAACTCTATGTCTAAAGTTACGGCGCAGGTCTTAGGCCAGCCGAAGCCGTCCGCTGCGGCGAACGTTGACGCGTCCGCCGCTGCCCGCCCGCTCGATCCGGCGCGGGAAAGGGCGAAGCAGGTGGCCATCGTGGTCGCCGCCAGTCTGTTCGTTGCGCTCTGCGCGCGCGTCACCGTGCCGCTGCCCTTTACGCCGGTTCCACTGACGCTGCAAAATTTCGGAGTTCTCGCCGTCGGTTTGCTGCTTGGCTCGCGCCGCGGTTTCGCCGCGTTGGCGCTGTATCTCATCGAGGGCGCTTGCGGACTTCCAGTCTTCAGCATGGGCGCCGGTATTGGCTATATTCTCGGGCCGACTGGTGGATTTCTCATCGCCTATCCGGTGGTGGCGTTTATCGCGGGATGGATTTACGAGCAGAAATCGGAGAAAAGTGCACAGATCTTCGCTTGGGCGGCGCTGGCTGCCGTGGTGGCGGAAGTAGTGCTTTTTGCCAGTGGACTGGCTTGGCTGGCAGTACTTACGCACTCTCTTTCGCTGGCCATCAGATATGGACTTTACTGGTTTGTTTTTGCGGAAGTGATCAAGGTGCTGATGGCGGCCGGCATAGCGGCACGCTGGCAGAGGCGAATGTCGCACAAGAGATAGAGCTGGTGGCTTTCGTTGTTCCTCGCGAGTCTGAATTTGTTAGAAGTGAAAGTTAGAAGAATAGGATTGTGGAATTTTTATGAGTACAGTGAGTTCTCCGGTTCGCGAAATCACCGTGGCGCATAGCCCGGACTCTGATGACGCATTCATGTTTTATGGTCTGGCCACGAGCAAGGTTCGAGTGCCGGGGCTGAAGTTCAGTCATACCCTTTGCGACATTGAAACGCTGAATCGGCAGGCGCAGGACGGCGTCTACGACGTAACCGCGATTTCTTTCCACGCCTTTCCCTACATACAGGAGAACTATTCGCTGATGTCGTGCGGCGGCAGCGTGGGCGATGGTTATGGCCCCATGCTGGTTTCTACCCGGCCGTTTACGCAGGATGAGATCAAGCGAAAGAAGATCGCGGTGCCCGGCAAACTCACCACGGCCTATTTGGCTCTCGAATTATTCGCGCCAGGCATTCAGGTCGAAGTTGTTCCCTTCGATCAAATTATCCCGCAGATTCTGGAAGGCAAACACGAAGCCGGTCTGATCATCCACGAGGGCCAACTCACTTACGACAAATCGGGATTGCATCGCGTGGTCGATCTTGGCCGTTGGTGGCAGAAAGTTACGGGCTTGCCACTGCCGCTCGGTGGAAACGCCATCCGGCGCTCGCTCGGTCGCGAAACGATGGCCAGTGTCACGCACGCGCTGCACGAGAGCATCCAGTACGCCATCGATCATCGCGAAGAAGCGCTCAGCTACGCTATGCAATTTGCCCGCGATCTCGATAGCCAACTTGCCGATAAGTTCGTTGGTATGTATGTCAACGAGCGCACGCTGGATTACGGCGACGACGGGCGGGAGGCGGTGCGCCGGTTGCTTGATATGGGGCACAAGGCGGGGATCATTCCGCAGACGCCGCGCGTGGAGTGGGTGTAGGTAGGCTGCGGCGGATGAGCGGCGGCAATTGCAGATCCCTCGCTTCGCTCGGGATGACAATTCTTTCCTCTCACTTCATCTTTTCCGCAAACGAAAACGTCGGATCAATATCCACCGGAACATCCGATGCCGCTTTCAATGAGGTCTTCAATTCTTCTGGCATGGTACTGTATTTCTTGAACCAGTTCTCGGCGCGCGAGCGGTCGCCGGTTGCTTCAATCTCCAGTAGTTCTTTCGTGAGATCAGCTAGCGCGTCAGGCATCTTCTCGTAATTGATCGCGTATTTGCCGCTAGCGTTGCGGGTGATCGCGCCGCGTTCGGACAGATAATTGAACTCCATCATCTCCGCTTGACCGTGTGCCTCGGCGGTTCCGAAGCGAACAGTGCGGAAAATTCCGCCTACGTAGGATGCGTAATATTCTTCCAGCTTTTCTTTCGGAAGAGCGTCATGATCGATCAGCCACTTTAGGGCGAACATTCCGGTTACATCGGCTTTTGCCTCTTCCAGGCCGCTGAAGGCGGGACCGATCGCCTCGCGAATGTCGACCTTGCCTGCTGCGGTTCGCGCGTAGGCTGGACCCAGCCCGTGGCAAATTTCGTGCATGATTGTGCTTTGGAGGTAACCTTCGCCGGAAACCTTCGCCGCCTGGTCTGGTTCCATGAGCTTGCGTGCGACAGGCAAAATAATGTAGTTCACGCGTGCGTCCATAAAATTCTTGAAGAAGAGTTTCTTGCTGCCCTTCTGCTCGTGGACCCGCGGATCGTTCGGCAAATTGTCTGCCACCGCTTGATAGCCGTGAGTCAGGTCGCCCGCTCGAAATGGGGCGTCCATGACTTCCATCGGCGTTTCTAACCCATGCTTCGACGGACGATCTTCCGCGGCGAGGGGCAACGCGTCCTGGATTTGCGGCACGTATTGCTGGAAGAGTTCTAGTTTCTTGCTTTCGCGATCGTTGCGCACCATCACCGCCGCGCCGTATGAGCCTTTCACGCCTAGCAGTCCGTCGAGATAGGTTTCGTAGGGCGCGAAAATAATGTCGAATTTCGGGTTCTTCAGGTCGAGCCACGCCAAGTCGCTGGCGAGGTAATCATCGCTGAGCAGCGCGTCGGCCCGCAGTCGAAGAAATTTCGCAAAGTCCGCGTCATCGCTAAGGTCGGCCGCCGCGCGCAAAGCTTTGGCTGCCGGCTCCAGAAAAGCGCGAAACGCGATGTTGTAAGGAACAGCCTCCAGTCTTCCCGCATGCCAACGGACGATCGTGAACTGGTTGTAGATTGCCGCTTTCTGATCGGGATGCAGCTTGACGAATTGCTCGACCTGATCGCGCGTCAGATTTACCGGATAGTACCCCCTCCCCGGCGGCATGGGCTCCGTGCCAACAAATGGCTTATCCTGGTCGAGCAAATCGAAGCGCGAAGCGTTGATCCACAAATAACGTCGCAGGTCGACATCGCGCTTGTTGTGGCTCGAAATCAGAGACTGGTAAAGCGTCAAGCCTTCGGGATCGCTTTGCCGCCAGTAGATACTTTCCAGGTAACCACACGCCTCGACTAATTTCCGCACGAGTTGCTGCTCGCGCGCCGTCAGGCCGGTCGTGTGGAAGGGCATTTGGACGCGGCGGAACTTGGCTAATCGTTGGCCGAGGTCGGGAGCGACTTTCAAATTCGCTGGGGCGCCAACTTTCGCCGCCGAGCCGGTCATAAATTTCCTTTGCTGGGCCGAGCCGACCGCTGCCAGCAGGATTATAAAAAAGAAAATGGGGCAACAATCTGTCAAGAAATGTCTAAAAACCCCCGACAAAAAGCTTTTAATAAGTCCATTCATGATGTGAAGTAAGTGTATCAAAGCCATGAACCTCTCCCGACCGATTATCATAAAAATATGCGGGGAGAGGACGGCACCCAGACGTTGCTTATCGATGCCGATGACACGCTCTGGGAAAATAATATTTATTTCGAACGGGCGATCGCAAAGTTTATCTCGTTCCTCGACCATCGCGAACACTCGCCGGAGGCGGTTCGGTTGGTATTGAATGATGTGGAGCGGGAATCCATCGTCAAGCATGGTTATGGACTGCACAGCTTCGCGCATTCGCTGGTGGAAACTTTTGAGAAACTTTCGGTTGAGGCAGTGACCCCCGAATTGCACGAACGAATACGCAGCTTCGCCCATCAGATCGCCGACCATCCTATTGAGGTCCTGCCGGGTGTGCCCGAGACACTGCAATATCTCAACGAGCGGCACAATCTGATCATGATGACCAAAGGAAATCCGGCGGAACAGTCCGGAAAGGTGGAGCGCTCAGGGTTGAAAGAATATTTTTCCGCCATCGAGATCGTAGCCGAGAAGGACGAAAGTACTTACCGCTCGGCGATCGCCAAGTACGCACTGTCTGCCAACGTCACGTGGATGGTTGGCAATAGCCCGAAGTCGGACATCAACCCGGCGCTGGTCGCGGGTCTGCATGCGGTTTTCATACCGCATGACAAGACGTGGGTTCTGGAGCATGAGGAACTTACGGCCGCACCGCCTTCGCAACAACTGCTGGTCCTGGATCGTTTTGGCGATCTGCAAAAACATTTCTAACGAGGACATGAGATCATGCCCGTACGCAAAACAAATGCCCTTGTATCTCCTGATGGCAGGAGTTACAAGGGCAGTCACCAGTCGGTTATCCCAAGTTATACTTGTCACTGCACCGTAATGCTAACGGCAGCTGAAGGAATGCCATTCGCGATCACCACCAACGTGCTGGCGCCGGTTTCGATTGACGATGGCACATCAAAGCTGGTTGAAACTGTTTCCGAACCCGTGGCCACGCCCATGCTGCTATGGTTGTGGGTTCGGGCGTAGAAGACGTGTTTCGTGCTGTTATTCGTGATCTGTACGAGCGGATAGTTGGTCGCGAATTGGAACTCATCTCCAAAGGCGCCGGCTTGCGACAATCCATTGAACTGCGTACCGGAGATCGAGTAAGTCGATCCAGGAGTTACAGTCGACGGATAACTGGAAATCGCGGGCTGCCACGAAGTCTGATAAGTCCCCGTCGAGGTATAAACCTCGGTACGGCCGCCCCCGACTAATACCTGCCCGTTCGGCAACATCATCAGACTTCCGGGTGTAGCCGGCCCGGCAGTAAACGTGGTTCCGTTGTACAGGTAAGATGTTCCTGAGTCGCCTTCTACCAACACGTCACCATTCGTCAGCAGGACAGCAAAAGAATCGCCGGCATTGTCGCCATTCGGGAAGACAGGGCCGACCGTCCAAGTGCCTGTAAGACTGTCATAGATGGCTGTATTTCCAGCTTTGCCGCCTGTCGTGTAGGAGCCTGTGGCGAATACAGTGCCATCTGGACGCAGGATCGCCGGACCGATCTCTCCAGGCGGGTAGTAACAGAGTTTTCCGCCAGGACCATAGTTGATGCAGCCATATGGGGATGGTGAATGCAGATCGACGATGGTGCTGCCGGCAGTCACCCACTCTTTTGCCGACGGCGTGTATATCTCCGAGTTAGGAGCGTCTTTCACATCCGCCGTCAGAATGGAGCCATCTGCCAACAGAGTCCACCCCTCCTCGGCGTCGAAATCCTTCTTGCCCTTCGAAGGGATTGAAGTCCACTTCATGGTTGTGGGGTTGAGTTCACGCATTTGTTTTGTAAGTTTGTTGCCGATCACATAGTCGCCGTTCGCCAGGACCGTTGACGGCGAATCGCCGATATAGCTCCAGCCCTTTGGCGGCGTAACGGTGGTCCAAGTGTTGGTTGTGGGCTGGTAGATGGCACCTTGGTTGGTAAGCGTAAATTCAGCGCCGCAGCCGGAGTACTCACCGCCTTCCATGAGCAGGCGTCCGTCGGCCAAGACCGCCGACGCCGAGGCGTAGGGCGCATATCCGGACGGAAGACTGGCAAGTTGCGTCCAGGTTCCGTTGACGTAGCTTCCGGTGATGTCGGGCGTGAGCTTCCAGAAATCGGAACAGTTGTCTCCTTGCGCCATTACTGTGCCGTCGGTCAACTGGAAGGTGTAGATAATACCGTCAGGCGGTTGATTCTTGAGCGCGGTCAGAGTCTGTGCCAGCGCGGCGCTGGACACAGCAAGCAGAACCACAGAAACTGCGAGAATAAACTTCTTTGACAAGACGCACGACCTTTCTTGAATGCGGCCTCTAGCAGGCGACGCAGAACTATCCACAGAATTTGAACCGCTGATTATTTACGAGCCATACCCGGGGGCGGTAGGCGTGGGCGCATCATCATAGCAAAAGTTGGAAAGTTTGGGTAGAAGAAGAGAAAGAGCTGGGAATGGCGTCCGTGGCGCGTTTCAGCGTGTCTGGAGCGGTTGGCGGTGCGGAGCGGGAATGGCGCTATCCCTACAAAGACACAAGCCGGGAGCCCGGAATTTCTTCCGGTCCCGGCCTGCGCTTCTTTCAACTTTAAAGCTGACTCAGTGGGTTGGCGTAGTGCTGGCGTCGGCCGTAGTTGCTGTCGTCGTAGTCGTCGTGGCTGTTGCTGGGTTCGAGGTTGGCGCGGCCGCATTGCTGTTGCGCGAGAGCCTTGGATAGAACGGCGTGACCTCAAAGGGCATCTTGTCGCGCGCCGAAGTGATCGCGACTGGTTGCGCCTTCACGATCTCCACTTTGTCATCCCATGGATTCAACTTGACGCGTCCACCGAGAGGCAACGCAGCGATCTGGTCGAGCTTGTTCCAGTCGAGCGCTGGAGCGGAGGTTGCGAGTTGCGCCATGCGAGTGACGGTGCCGTTCTCCGCGATGTTATTGCCGAGGTGGGCTTGCAACAGAGCACTTAATGTCGGAGCGCGCTGCTGAAGAGCCTTGAGAAAGAGGCCAGCAGAGTCGAGTTTCTGTGCGTAGGGCGAGTTCTTCAGCATCTCGATGGCTTTCTTGTCGGCGGCTGCTTCTTCCTCAGGAATGTGCTTGAAGCCGAGGTTCTGATACGTGCCCTCGTCCGAAAAAAGCATGCGGTCGTTGAAAGCATATTGGCTGCCCAGGTTGTGGCCGAGAACAATGTGCGCCAATTCGTGCGACAGCACCATGGCCAGGCTGCCTTCGTCCGGCAGCACGTCGATCAGGCCGCGGCTTACGACGATGGTGTTGCCTACGCTGAAGGTTTCGAGCGGGGACGTGGTCAGCACGCGCGTCCTCACTGGGCGTGGCAACTCGATGTTGTTGGTGATCTCGAGATTGTTGACCACGGTTTGCAAAATCTTATCGACATCGCCTTCCGGTGCGAGCAAGCCGGCGCGCTCTAACCGCTCAACAACGTTATCTTCTGCCTGCTGTTGCCATTCACGCTCGGCGGCTAGCGGAGTCGCATCCTGCGCGGTCGGCGTGTCATCCTTTACGCTGTCGACGCGGATGTTCGTAAGCTCGTCATTCGCGGTTCCGCTTTTCAAGTTATAGCCCCACATACGGGTCTGGGCCTTGAACGCGATTTTGTTGATATGTCCCGCGGTGAAATCGCCTTCTTCGCTATAAATGTACGCTGGCACCCAATAACCAGGAATTAAGTTCAGGCGCCAGCTATCCATGTGGAAGAAATAGCTGTTGCGCGCTGGGTGTGAGTAGGTTCCGTTCAGGCGAACGATGTTGAAGTCCTGATCCTCAACCCAGATGCGGCCAAGAAAGCGTCCACGGCCGGCATCTTTCTTGGGTGTCAGATCAAACACCAGGCAGCGCACGTCGCCGAGGAACTCGCGGCGCGCGTAGTGGAAATCGTAATGCTGCCGGTCAAAGTCGTTGCGGTCGGCGAAGATCATCCACGAAAATCCGAGCGGCTGATACTGGAACTTAAACTTCTTGGTGAACTCACCAAGCAGATGCTTCTCCATGCCTTCGTCGCTGTCTTTCTTGCCCTTGTCCTGAAGGTAGTCGCTGCGATCGATCGCATCTTTCAGATCCATGCGACCCAGAAAGTAGTGGTCGTCATGCGGAATCGGCCCCAGTTGCGGATCCTGGGCGAGATCTTGCAGATAGGTCTCGACGATGGGATTGCGCGGCGACAGGAACTTGACCAGCTCCTTTTCTCGCAGGATAACGCGGTCGACCACCTGATCCATTGTTGTCGGCGGCGCCAAGGGAGCTTGCGCCTGCGCCGGCTGGGCTGGCGACTGGGCGTCGCTCGTTGGTGCTGCGGGTGCGGCGGCAGCCGGCTGTGGGTTCTGCGGCGTGGACGCCGGCTGCTGGGCCACTGCCGTAAGCGACACTGCCAGCAGAGCCAAAATCATCCAATTCGTGCTTATCGTCTTGCTCATAAACATCCGCATAACCGTTGTCTCCAAAGTTTCAGTACGCGAGTTGAAAAACCACGTGCACAATTGCTGTCGAATCCACTGCCTGCCCGCTTTTAGAGGCTGGCTTGAAACGCATCTTGTTCGCGGCGGCGATTGCGGCTTCGTCGAGTCCATGGCCGAGACCGCGCACCACTCGATTCACATGCAGTTGTCCGTTTGCCGCGAACTGCACTTCCAGCAGAACTTCGCCTTCCAATTTCAAATTTCTTGCCTCGTCCGTGTAGATCGGATTCGGCTTGAATGTGATTTCGACCGATGTGGCCGCCGGACCGGTATCCACGCGCTGCACGTGCGTGTTCTGAGCGATCTCCTGCGAGCCAAAGCCTGAGGTCTGTACACCTTGGCCGCTCCTGCGTCCATTGCCCTGGCTGCCCGTTGCCACGCCATTGCCAAAGTCGGCGCTCGCCACCGTTCCCTTAATGCCATTCGCGCCGCCTGAGCCGTTGCCTTGCCCCGGTCCCACCGGCATGTCGAACGAGCCATTCGTGGAAGCAATCAATTTTCCGTTCGGCTTGCTATTGGCGCTCGGCTTCAATCCATTGGGATCACCGAACCCACCGGTTTGCACTTTCTCGATCGGAGCATTCACGGTGGGCGTAGCCGAACTCCCCGCAAACTCGCCGGTGTGAATCAGAACCGGACGCGCTCCATTCATCGTCTTCAACACCGCAGGCGCAAAGTTATTTACCACCACCTTGGGCGGTTCGATTTCCTGCGGCTGCGGCTTGGGAGCGCGGACTTCTTTTGGCACGATCAGTTTTGGCGCCTGAAACACCGGTTCCGGCGGCAGCAACTTGGCATGCAGGGGTAGTGGTTTCGGCTTGGGCATTCGCTCCGGCCTCAGCGACGGCCGCGGTATCAGCTCCGTGACGTGATAGTTCACGGCCGGCAGCAGAGTATCGGTCGCCATGATGCCGACGATAATCAGCAACAGGATCATGCCCGCAAGAATTCCGTAGCTGGCCGCAAAGGTGCGCCAGTTCCACTTCTTTTCAGGCAACAGGCCGAGTTGAAAACCACGATCGTACGTAGGCATTCAATGACTCCAAAGGGGGCCCAGGCTGGGGAGAGCGCTTGGCGTTGGAGTCTTCACCTTAGGGGAGAATAGGCAGGGGGTAAACGTGTCGCTTGCGCCTGTCCTTTGGTAACAACCTTTGGTATTCAGCCAATCGGCCTAACATCTGGCCGAAGGCCAATTACTTTGGGCCCCTTACTTATGTTCCGCGGTACGGCGCCGTGCGAAATAATAGAAGAGAGGAATGCCCGCGAGAATGGCTACGCATCCGCCCACTGAACTTTTTAGGTTGTCGGTGAAGGTGTAGTACAGAAGGACGGCGGAAACGAGTACGAACAATGCGGGGACGACGGGGTATCCCCAGACCCGATACGGCCGATCGGCGTTCGGCTCGCGGCGGCGAAAAACGAAGACGGTGCTGCCCGCGATCATGTAGAAGAGCCACTCCGCAAAAATCGCGAGCGAAAAGAATTGCCGGAAGCTGCCGCCGAGCAGCAGCAAAATAATTGCCAGAACGCATTGCACAATAATTGCCGCTGACGGTGTATGGAAGCGCGGATGAACCTCGGCTAGCGCTTTGAAAAAATAGCCATCGCGGGCGGTAGCAAATGGCACGCGCGCTCCGCTCATGATGGTGCCGTTTAAAGTTACGAGCATGGAGACGGCCATGCCGGCCGAAACGAGGCTGGCGCCCGCGTGCCCCAGCACCAATGCAACCGCGTCCGAGGCCGGCCGCTCGGAAGCGGCGACTGCCGCGGCCGGCAACACATATTGCACCGCGGCGTTCACCAGAATGTAGAGCGCGCCCACGGTTGCGACTCCCCATATCAGCGAGAGCGGAATGTTGCGCTGCGGATTTCTTATTTCGCCCGCGACCATGTTGAGATCGTTCCAGCCGTCGTAAGCCCAAAGAGCGGCAACGAGTGCCGCGAAAAATCCGGCGACGCCGCCCTTTGCGCCGGCGAACTCGGTGGCGAAATTCGCCCACGTTCCTCCGCTGTAGGAAAAGCCTGTCGCGACAATTCCGAGGATGATTGCGACCTTGAGTAAGGTGAATAGAAATTGAAATTCACCGGCACGGCGGACGCCGATGTAGTTGAGGCCGGAAATCAGCACGGTGGCTGCAATGGCCACTAATTGCCCGTAATTGATGGTGAAGGGATGGAAAATGAAAGCGTGCGAGAAAAACGAAAAAACGGGGAAGGTTCCTAGAATCCGCACCAAGCCGGTTGTTATCGTCGCGATCGATGCCGGCTTGGCGATCAGAAACCAGGTCCACGAATAGAGAAATCCCGCGAGCGGGCCGTAGGCATCACGCACATACACATACTCACCGCCGGCTTGCGGCTTCATGGCGCCGAGTTCGGCGTAAGTGACCGCGCCGAAGAAAGAGAGCAGCCCACCGACCATCCACGCGAGATAGACAAGCCGCGCCGATCCCACCGCCTGCATCATCTCGGAGGGGACAAGAAAAATTCCGCTGCCGATGATTGTGCCGACCACCACCGCGCCGGCGTGGGAAAGTCCGAGATCGCGCAGCAGTTCGGGGCGCGGATTATCGGTTGCCTGCATATACCTGCTCACTGCTCACGGTCTGACGAAAGAACACAATACTCACCTCCGAGATCGCGGAGGACACAAAGAAGCCAATAACTCTAAAAACCAACGGTTCGCTCCAGATCTCAGCGTGCTCAGCGATCTCTTACGCTCAAGTTCTTTGTTGAGATCTCGAT
This sequence comes from uncultured Acidobacteriaceae bacterium, assembly GCA_963822025.1. Classification (GTDB taxonomy): domain Bacteria; phylum Acidobacteriota; class Terriglobia; order Terriglobales; family Acidobacteriaceae; genus Acidiflorens. The sequence goes on from CAWGFW010000008.1 coordinate 2,638,067, forward strand.
AAGCCGCTCGCCACGTATCCCACCGCAAACGTCACGCAAGTCCCGATCGCGACCCACCAGGTAAACGCCACCTTCGACCATCCCCACAAATACAATTCCATTGCGAATCCGCAAATCATGCCCACGATTGCACCAGCTTGATTGGCGCGTCGGGTCAACACTCCAAGCAGGAATACTCCAAGCAACGCGCCATAGGCAACCGACGCGATTTGCAGCCCGACTTCCACCACGCGCCCGACTCGATGCAGCGCGACCACTGCGAGTCCGAATAGCACGAGTGCCCACGCGACGGTCGCCAGTCGCGCCAGCCGCAGCCGCGCAACTTCAGTTGCGGCCGGACGTAGCCGCAGATAAAAGTCCATCATCGAACTCGATGACAGCGAATTCAATGCCGCGCTTAGATTCGACATTGCCGCCGCCAGAATCGCAGCGATCAGCAATCCGGCGATGCCATGCGGCATTCGGCTCACGATAAACGTGGGATATATCCGATCCGCCCGCCCAAATGCTGCCGACGGAGCCCGATAATAAACAAACAGCATCACGCCGACAAAAAGAAACAATGCAAACTGAAAAAAAACGGCGACTCCGCTTGAAAGCAATGCCAGAACTGACTGCCGCTGATTTCGCGCCGCCAGCAAGCGCTGCACGATGAGCTGGTCCGTGCCATGGCTCGCGGTCGTCAAAAACGCACCGCCGATAATTCCAGCCCACAGCGTGTAAGGCTTCGCAAAATTCAAGTGCGGCCAGTGCGATGCGACGGCCGTATTGAACAACGTAAGATCAAACATCTGGAACTTGTGTAGCCCGCCAGCAATCGACTGGACCGATTCCCATCCACCCGGCACGAGATGAAGAATCGTAACCAGCCCCAGCAACGTTCCGCCCACGTAGATAAAGGTCTGCACCACGTCGGTCCAAATCACAGCTGCCAATCCGCCCTCAAACGTGTAGATCAACGTCAGCAGCGTGATGATTGCGATCGAAGTGACTTCGCCCGTGCCGAGCGCAATCGACACCACAATCGACACCGCATAGACGCGCACTCCCTCGGCCGCCGCTCGCGTTAGCAGAAACACCGCTGCCGTCACAGTGCGCAGGTCCGGACCAAACCGTCGTTCGATCAACTGGTAAGCCGTATATAACTCGCCGCGAAAATATTGCGGCAACAGAACAAAGCTGATAATGACCCGCCCGATCACGTAACCCATCACCACTTGCAGAAAAGTAAGATTCGAATCGTAGGCCAGGCCAGGAATACTGATGATGGTCAGCGTGCTCGTCTCGGCCGCTACGATCGATAGCGAAATCGCCCACCATGGAATGTTGCGGTCGGCGAGAAAGTAATCGCGCATCGTCCGCTGCCGCTTGCGAAAGCGCAGCCCGAAGAGCGTGATGCCAGCCAGGTACACCGCGATGATCAGCAGGTCGATCCGATTCAATCCCAAGCAATTCCTTATGTGTAACGACGCGGCCGGTGCGTCTCTGCCACTGGCAACCAGTTCGCAGCATTGTACAAGGATGTTCTGTGGCCCCAACTCGGCCCGGAACCTGTGTTAGAACTACCGCGATGGCCTATTATCTCGGAATCGACGGCGGCGGTACCAAAACCCGCTGCGTTCTGGCTGACGAAACGACCGTGATCGCTAAGTCGATGACCGGCGGCTGCAGCGTGATTCGTGTTGGTGAGCAGAAGGCGAGGGAAGCGCTGCACACTGCTATTCGTCAGGTGTGCGACGCCAGCAAGATTTCTCCTGACAGGATTAACGCAATCTGCATCGGGGTCACGGGCGCCGCGCGGACTGCGATTGCTGAAAAAATTCGGAGCATCCTCGGCGAATTGATTTCAGAGGACGCTCCGACGAGAATCGAAGTTGTCGGCGACCATGAGATTGCGCTCGGAGCCGCCTTCGGCGCAGGTCCAGGAGTGGTTACGATCGCAGGCACCGGCTCCATCGTCTTTGGCCGCGATGCTTTCGGGCAAACGGCGCGCGCGGGAGGCTGGGGGTTTGCTGTCTCTGATGAAGGCTCGGGCCACTGGATCGGACGACGTGCGATTTCCGTAGCTCTCAATGCTCGCGATCAGGGTTTGGATACCGCGCTCACCCCGATGATTCTCGACGCTTGGAAAGTTGCGACGCTCGATGAGCTCGTGCAGCGAGCGAACTCAACGCCACCGCCGGATTTTCCCCGGCTGTTTCCCATCGTGCTTCGCGCCGCCGATGAGGGCGACTCCGTCGCCCGCGAGTTGCTTACCGACGCGGGAGTGAAGTTAGCTGAACTTACAGCTATCGTGATTCGGCGTCTCGCGGCGTGTGAGGTTGCCGACGGGCATATGGCATCAGGGCTACCGGTCGCGATGACGGGCAGCGTCTTTCGTCAGTCGTCTCGTGTGCGCGAGGTTTTCTACAATACGTTGCAGGAGAGCTTTCCGGGCATCGACATGCGCCAGGAACTAGTTGATCCCGTACAAGGAGCTTTGGCGAGAGCACGACGAAACTAGAGACGAAGCCAATCCCCTGATCGAGGCGGATCGATCACAATCATGTCTGACGAGGACGTCCGGCAAAGAATCGTCGAACCCGAAATTGTCGAAGACGAAATTAAGCTATCGCCAGCGGCCATGCCGACGGCACTCGCGTCCGAAGAAATGCTTCGGACCGCCGCTGATCCTGCGCTGACCGAAGATTTGGCTCTGTCGCTTCTTAAACGCGCCGACCTGCACCCTCAAATCTTGGAGCACCTCGCGAAGAACGCCAGCATACTCAAGAGTCGCAAGGTAAAGATCGCGTTGGCCAGCCATCCGCACACGCCGCGCCATGTCTCTGTGCCGCTGGCACGCCAGTTCTACACTTTTGATCTGATGAAACTTGCGCTTTCGCCCGGCGCTCCCGCTGACGTGAAAGTCGCGGTTGACGACATTCTGATCGCGCGGCTTGAAACGGTTACCATCGGCGAGCGCCTAACTCTTGCCCGCCGGGCCTCGGGCAGAGTCGCAGCGGCGCTATTGCGATATGTAGAAAACGCGAATGGCGAAGTCGTCGAAGGCAAGATTGTTAATGGCAAGATCATGGACGGCAAGATCATGGGCAGTAAATCTCGGAGCCCTCAGGAGCGCATCATGCACGCCGCGCTCGATAACTCACGACTCACCGAAGCCCTCGTTATCAACTCCGTGCTTCGTGCTGATGCCAGCGCAGCCCTGGTGCATGCGGTGGCGCGGCACGCGAAGTGGTGTCCGCGTAAAGAAATCCGCGCCGCGCTTCTACGAACCGCGCATCTCTCGCTGGGCCGGGCTCTCGAGTTCAGCCGCGAAATCCCTGCCGGTCTGTTACACGAGCTTCTTGAGAGCTCACGGCTTCCTGTCGAGATAAAAGACCAACTTTTGCGCGAGAGCCAAAACGCGTCATGTTCATGACATTCTGGCCGATGAATCTCTGCCCTGTCCTACTCCACCCAATCTGCGATAAACACGTTCGTCTCTCGTGGCGCTTTTCCGTTGCGATGGGAAATCCAGACTAGCTGTTTGCCGTCCGGACTAAACATCGGGAAGCCGTCAAAGCCGTCGTAGTAGGTGATCCGCTCCAGCCCTGTTCCGTCGACGTTAATTGAGTACAGCTCGAAGTTTCCCATTCCGCCGGTCGAACCTACGTTTGTTGCGAAAATAATTCGTTTGCCATCAGGAAAAAACGACGGCGCAAAGCTCGCCGCATTCAAGTGCGTAAGCTGCCGCTTGCCGCTTCCATCGGCCTTCATGATCCAGATCTCAAGCGTCGTCGGACGGATCAAATTCTTTTGCAGCAGTTCCTTATATTCCGCAATCTCCTGCTCCGTCTTCGGATGGTAGGCGCGATAAACGACCCACTTGCGGTCTTTGGAAAAAAACGGGCCGCCATCATATCCGAGTTCATGCGTAAGCTGCTTTACATGTTTGCCATTGGCATCCATCGAGTAAATATCGAGATCGCCGTTGCGCATCGAGGTGAAAACGATCTTTTTGCCGTCCTCCGAAATGGTGGCTTCCGCGTCGTAACCTGGCGTGGTCGTGAGCTGCTTCAAATCCGATCCATCGAGCTTTGCCGTGAAAATATCAAATCCGGGATACACCGCCCACACGTAGCCCTTGGAATAATCGGGGCGAGGCGGGCATGCGGCATCCGCTAGATGAGTGGAAGAGTACAGGATTTTATCGTTGTGCGGAAAAATGTAGCTACAAGTCGTGCGCCCCTTGCCGGTCGAAACCATCTTTTGATCTGTCCCGTCGGCATTCATGATGAAGATCTGATCGCACTGCAAATTGTTGCGCGTGGATTGAAAAATCAGCCGCTTGCCGTCGGCCGAAAAATACGCCTCGGCGTTCGACCCGCCAAAAGTAAGCTGCCGAACATTGCGCAAGTGCTTTTCCTCAGGCATAACTAAAGAAGGGGTTGCCGAATCATTCGTCGACTGCGCACAGACCACCCGCGCCGGCAGCAGAGCGGCAAGCAATGCCAGACTCAAAAGCGATCTCAAGGTTTTCATTGGAGAAAAAGTGTAGCAGGCAAATCGTTCGCGTGGTGCGGACGGAGCCAAAGCCGCACGGCGATGGAGGTCTAGGCAGCGATGCTCTTCGAGCGGATCTGAGCCATTAATTCCTTGGTGGTCGAAACATCAATGCCGAAACGTTCTCCGGCGCGCACAATCGGGCCGCCAATGGCGTCTAACTCGAGCTGGCGACCTGCGACAACGTCTTTCTGCATAGAGCTGCGCATCCCCGGTGGCGCTGCCTGAAACACTGCCTCTAACTTTTGCCGATCAATCTCGGCGCCACTGGCATTCGCGACGGAGCACGCCTCGTCAACGACAGAACGCAGTTTCTGTTTCCAGGCAGCGTCCGACAGAACTTCTCCAATGTTCTTGCCCGAAGCGGACGTCACCAGCGCGAGCGGTCCAAGGAAGCACAGCTTGCTCCAGAGCAGAGTCTGTTCGTTCGGAATGAATTGACAGGTGAATCCGAGATGGGTGAGTTGTTCAACAATTGGGCCTAGGAGCGGCTCGCCGCTGCTGGCGAGGTTGAGGCGAACGAATGGCGAGCGTTGGATGAAGTGTCCCGGAGCCGTTCTCTCAGCTTCGACCGCAATCGTTCCCGGAACCACGCGCTCTTTGCCAAAGCGGGATCGAAGCACGGCAACGTGGTCGACCCCATTCAGTAATGGAATTACGCAGCCCGGCACCGCGTGCACCACTTTCAGCGCAGTTTCCAGCTGATAAGTCTTGGTAGCGATCCATAGCACGTCAACCGGCTCGGTCAGCGATGCCGCCGCTTTCACCGGCGCGGCAATAGGGTCGGTGCCTGAAGGCCGTTCTAACGTTATCTTCGCCGGATAGTTTGCCAACTTCTCGGGTCGAACCACCACTGTCACATCCTCGCCGAGTGATGCCAGCGCGGCGCCGACCAAACCGCCGATCGCTCCCGCTCCCAAAATCGCGTGTTTCATGCGCGCCTCCTCCTCCGGGAAACTATACGATATGCGTTTCTTGGATGCGCAGCTACTGGGTTCGATCCGCCTTTACGCTCTGCCTTCGATTCTGTCACACTGACCACTGCATCCCATGGGCAAAATCCACGTTCTCTCGGAGAGAGTTGCCAACCAGATCGCCGCCGGCGAAGTGGTCGAGCGTCCTGCGTCGGTAGTGAAAGAGTTGCTGGAGAACGCTCTGGACGCGGGTTCTACGCGCATACGCATTCAGGTCGAGGCGGGCGGGAAGAAGCTGATCCAGATCACTGACAACGGTTGCGGCATGGTGCGCGACGATACCATGCTGGCGTTCGAGCGCCACGCCACCTCGAAAATCAAAGAGACTGACGACCTGTTGAGTATCGCGACCCTCGGATTCCGCGGCGAGGCTCTGCCATCGATTGCGTCGGTTGCCAGGATACATCTCGAAACTCGCTCCGAGGGAGAAGAGGCCGGAACCGTTCTCGAAATCAATGGCGGCAAGATGATTCGCGTCGAAGAGGCGGGATTGCCTCTGGGAACCTCGATCACGATCCGCGATCTTTTTTTTAATACTCCGGCGCGCAAGAAATTTCTAAGATCGGAATCGACAGAGTTGTCGCATATTGCGTCGCTGGTCACGCATTATGCTCTCGCGCATCCGGATAAGCATTTCGAACTGCACTCGGCGACGAATGCCTTGCTGGTTGCGCCGCCTGTGGCTGGTCATCGCGAGCGCGTATACCAGGTTTTTGGGTGCGAGACGCTGGACCAGTTGATTCCGCTCGCGGCGGTGCAACCGCTGGAGCGCGTCGGACTGCCACAGCCTCCGCCGTGGCGGCGCATCGCGGAGGCTTCGGCGCAAGTATCCGCTGACAGCGGGGAGGACGCTTCGCGGGCGGGGGCGCCCGCGCCACATGATTCGGGCCAAGATTTCGGCGAAGTGAGGCTGCATGGATTTGTTTCGAAGCCGGAGATTCAAAAGCTCAACCGCAATTCGATTTACATTTTTGTGAATGGGCGCCTGATTCGCGACCGCCTCATTCAGCACGCGATCATCGAAGCATATCGCAACATTTTGCCGCCGACGGTGTATCCCGTGGTCTTGCTTTTTATAGAGATGCCGGGCGTCGAAGTCGATGTCAATGTGCACCCATCGAAGACCGAAGTGCGTTTCCGGCAGCAGACGGTGGTTCACGATTTCGTGCGCGAATCAGTACGAGCTGCGCTGATGAAGGCGCGTCCGGTGCCGCAATTCTTGACCGAGATTGGCGCGCAGCCATCGGCTACGCCAGGACTGAGCAGTCCTGGGTTGGGTAATCGTCCGTTCGCGGATGGCGTGAGTGCAAGCGATGGCGCGGAGCGCGCACCATGGCACGATTTGGCTGAGGCTGCCGCCGACGGCGGTTTTTCCCTGCAGGCGCCGAGCGTTCCAACGGTAACTGCGCGGCTTGAATTTGAAGGAGGAATTGCGGTCGAGGAGAATGCGGCGGTCTCGTTGGCGCGAGCGCCGGAAGCGACCGCCGATCCTCAGCCGATTCCCGACCACGGTTGCGCGCCGCCGATCGCGCAGGAGCCACAAACCGCTCCAACTCTCGAATCGTTGCGAACGTTGCGTCCATTAGGCCAGATTCGAAATTCATTCATTCTCGCGGTCAACGAAGATGGGCTTTGGATCATCGATCAACATGTTGCGCACGAGCGGGTGCTTTTTGAGCGCGTTCTGCGACAACGTTCCGCACAGCGGGTCGAGAGCCAGCGTCTGCTGATGCCGCTGATCATTGAACTCACTCCCGCGCAGCAAGCTATCTTCAGCGAAATTGCCGAGGAACTCGCGCACAATGGTTTTGAAGCGGAGCCTTTCGGTGCGCGCAGCGTCGCCGTTAAAATCGCGCCAGCGGGCGTGGACGCGGCCCAGGTCGAACACATGCTCAACGAAATCTTCGAACAGTTTCTGCGCGAAGATCAGGCGATCAACTTGGAAACCGTCCGGACTCGCATCGCGGCATCGATCGCATGCCACGCCGCCATCAAAGTCAATATGCCACTCGAGCAAAACAAAATGGAATGGCTGCTCGCGGAGTTGGCAAAGACAGATCATCCGATGACCTGTCCGCACGGGCGGCCAGTGGTGCTGCGCTACTCCATGCAGGATATTCAGAAAGCGTTTAAGAGGATTTAGCCTCGAGCCTCGGGTTCCGGGCCACGAGCAAACGCGTGTTGCGGCCGCTCGTAGCTCGAAGCTCGCGGCGCGGGCTCTTACGCAAGGGCGTGCGCGGATCAGCGGTGCCTGTGTTCTAATCGAATTTATGACCGACGCGGAACTTCATGCATCTCGTACCCACAAGTGGCGTCTCGATGGACAGTCGATGCGTACGCTTGACGATGCGCGGGTTTTCCTCGAATCGGTGGGATTCTGCTTGATGTATCCGATGCGACCGGCGCTTTTGTTGCCCACGTTCATAGGGGCTTGGGTAGGAGCCGATGAGAAGTTGCCGATGCGTCAGCACGCTTACGCCGATCCGCGCGCGAAGGAAGCGACGGAACTCATGGTGCGGGCACTCCGCGATAGGGCAGCCTATGAGGCTCCGTTGATTGACGAGAACAATGCGTTCTTGCTCTCCGCGTCGGTGTTTCCTTATTTCTATTCGCTGGTGGGGGAGCGCAATCCCAGGCAACCTCCGGCGTCGGGACCACGATCGCCTTATTCGCCGCTGGCTTGTGATGCATTTGAAATCATCCGGCGGTCTGGGCCGATTTCGAAAACGAAACTGGGCGAGACGCTGGGCGGTTCGGTTTCGAATGCCGGCCTCGATCGAGCGCTCAGCGAACTCTGGGCCAAGCTGCGCATCACGCGCGTCGATTACACGGTGGAAGAAGGATCGGTGTGGGATGAATTGTCGCGCTGGGCTCCAGATGTAGTGCGCGAGGGCGTCGGAATTTCGGTGCCGGAAGCGCTTTCAGCGCTGATCACGAAATATCTCGACTGCGTGGTGGCGGTCGATGAAGGAGAAATCGAAAACTTGCTCACTCACTTCGTTCCGCGTACGCGAGTGAAGGAAGCGATTCATGCTTTGCTTTCGGCGCGCGAATTGAGCTTTGTTCATGTCGGGGGAAAGTCGCTGCTGCAGGTAACTCCACCGAAGCAGGCGTATGTCCCGAAGCCGCGCCCACAGCGCGTGATGTAGCTGTCGGTCACTCCGTCGCTCCGTGTACAATCTTGATTCGCCACGATGACAGGTTCATCCCCAAGAAAACTTATCATTGCCATCGACGGGCCCGCCGGAGTGGGCAAGAGCACCATCGCGTCACGGCTGGCGCGCAAACTCGGCTACGTGAACCTCGAAAGCGGAGCGATGTATCGCGCGCTGGCGCTCAAAGCAATCGAGTGGGACGCGTCATTCGATGACGAAGAGGCGCTGCTGAAGATGGCGCAAGATTCGCGCATCAAGCTTGAGGCCACCGTCGGCGGCAATCGCGTACTGCTCAACGGAAAAGATATTTCGGCACGCATCCGCGAGCGCGATGTCACAGAAGCGGCGTCGCGGGTCTCGGTGCATCCCAAAGTGCGCGAGTGGATGGTGGCGCGGCAGCGCGAGATGGGCATCGGCGGCGGTGTGGTGATGGAAGGGCGCGACATTGGGACCAAAGTTTTTCCCGATGCAGATCTGAAAATTTTTCTTGATGCCGATCCAGTGATTCGCGAGCAACGGCGGCTCGATCAGCAGCGCGTGAAGGGCGCTCCAGCCCAGACGATGGCTGCGGAACTTCGGGAGCGCGACCGGCGGGATCGGACGCGGGCGGCCTCTCCGCTGGTCGCGGCGGAAGATGCGGTGCTGGTCGACTCAACGAAGATGAGCGAAGACGAAGTGCTGAATCGGGTTGAGGAGTTGGTGGAAGAGCGACTCGCGGCTACGCGGTAGTTGCGTTTGGTCGGAAACCGGTGTACCCCACCCCCAACCCCCCAACCCCCTATCTTTTTGGAATCATGGGGTTACGAGAAATTCCTGCCAAATCTCTGGGTTTAAACGAGTTGGGGCTAAGATCCTCCAGAATAAACAACTTGGCGACGCCATCGCTTGGTTCGGTTGTCAAAGAGCGTCCCGGGGATTCGCGACGGCTGCTTTGGCCGTCTTGAGGGCGGCACACTTCGGGCTGCGCCGAGCTGATGTTCACTATTGCGCGCGGATTAGTTAGTTGTCTGTGACGGCCCATACAGGCATTTTGTGACGAAAGTCTGAGTTGGATTATGAAGTTAGGAGTGACTGCGGCACCCGCCGATCCTGGTCACTGAGTGTAATCGCAATGTTACGCCAATTGAGCAAGGGAAGCATCCCTAGCCACTACTCCTAGTTGCTTGCATAGTGGCCCGCTATCCACTTCTCCCGCTGGCGATCCGTTATTTTTTTCTTCGCATCTGTCGTCTTTTGTCAGCCATTTGCGATTTCTATAGTAGAAGGAGACGCTTATGCCAGAAAGATTGCCAGTCCTCTCGATCTTGTCACCTCTTCCTAATGCAGTTGTCGGTAACGCACCGTTTAACGTCATGGGTTCAGTTTCGACTGGGAGTATTACGGAGCCGGTCAATATTGAGGCGGTTATCGTTGAGATTGTCGGGCAGCCTGGGGTAGTCCATGCGACACTCGCCTACATCCCGCCTTCAGGCAATCAGCCGGCCCAGGTTACGTTCAAGACCACAATGCAAATCACCGGCGGACAAGATCCGCATGACGTCATCATAAGCGTAAAATCCGACGCGGGCCTGCCGCTGACTCGCGCAGTCACTGTCACGGTCGGGCCGCGCCTCGTTCCGCCCTCGGCGTGGGTGGATATCCTGCTTCCGACAGATAAAGACATCGATCCAACCAAGGTAGCTGCCCGCCTGAGCGGAGTGCTCGCGACCGTAGCGCAGAAGCTGGCCAGCCTTCAGATTGTGAAAGATATGATTGGCTACTGGATAATCGTTGGGCCCAACATCGTCGTGGCCCACTCGAACCAGCCCGTCCTTCGCATCGGCTTCTGGATCGTGCCACAAGATTTTGCTCCGCCGGACCTGATCTTGCCGACGAGCGATTTTCCCTTTCCGCAGATGACACCCGCGGCTGCCGCCGGCTGTTTCGGCCTGGTGCCGGTGCTGCCATTCCAACTGCGCAACCCTACGCCGCCAGCGAACGTGCCATTCCTTTGGTTCGCCCTGTCGATTCCGACGCCTACGATTCAGCTGATCGTTGACATGCTGCTCCCCACAATCAACGCGAAAACCGGGAAGGACGATTTCACGGTGAATTCCGTTATCGTTCAAACCGGTAGCGAGAACAAACTCTTAGGCCAAGTCTCCGCGTCGTTTCTCAGTATCGCGGTGAGTGGAACGGTCACGGAGACGTTGGGCCCATTGCAGCGAGCGGGAACGGAATCGAATATGGCCGCCGTGGTGTTGAGTTCCGTTTCGAGCGAGCTCCTCGATATCCTGAGCGTGCTCATCCCAATTCTGGGGGCGGGTGGAACAGCGATCGCGGAGGGCTATGCCCAGGGAAAGGTGGAGTCGATCATCAACAATGTGCTCGACAAACTGCCCGCGTGGATTCCCATTAGCAACTCCAGCCTATCTACCGACTCGAATCCAGGTTCGGGCCCCACGGCCCTTCAGAACGAATTTCCGTTTCCGATGTTTGTTCTGAACTTCAGCGAATTCGGGACGAACGAATCGGGAGTCATTGGCGCCGGCATGGCATCTTTGGCGGACAGGGACCAGAGCATGGTGGCCGTGAACCTGAGCGGGCCCAAGAGCCTCCCCAAATACAGTCCTGGAAGCCAGAGCAGCTACGATGTGTCTCTGACGGCGTTCGAGCCTGATAACGACCAGATGACATGGCAGGTGAGCGGCGGGGGCAGCACGGGCACCGTCGATATCGGTTCGTTTTCGCAGGAGGGCTCGTTCTCCACTGCGTTTCCGATTTCGTCAGGCAGCAAAACATTCACCGTTTCCGTAGCCGGAACCGAGACCTGCGCAACCGACCCGACAAAGACGCTGACCGGCTCCGCCTCCGTAGCGGTAGACGTAGCCGTTCCTGAAAGTCACAAGGCTGAAGCAGCGCCGGCCTCGAACGCCAATGCGGAGAGCGATATGGCTGTAAGCGCGGCGCCCGCGCAGCCGAAAGATACCGCTCGCGTCATAGCCTGAGCACGGAAGTGCGAATCAAGCAGAAGGCCGCAGTCCCAAGTCGGATGACGGGCAATTTGTGAAGTCAATTGCTGCAATCAGGGCGATGTCACTTGTTGAGAATTTCAGGCCGGGCTGCCGACCACCCGACTCGGCGTTTCAGGGATGCCGGGCGATGCTCCTCACACATCGCAGAGAGCGCGATACGTGGGCAACCGGCTCACGGCTTCTTCACCACCGCAATCCCCAACTCGCGCAATTGCGCATCCGCCACTGGCGTGGGCGCCTCCATCATTAAGTCTTTAGCGGCGGCGGTTTTGGGGAAGGGAATTACTTCGCGCAGGCTTTCGGCTCCGGCGAGGATCATTACTATGCGATCGAGGCCCAGGGCGATTCCGCCGTGGGGAGGAGTGCCGTATTCTAGCGCTTCCAGGAAGAAGCCGAAGCGGGAACGGGCTTCTTCTTCAGTCATGCCCAGGGCGTGAAAAATTCTGCTCTGCACATCCTGGCGATGAATACGGATCGAGCCCGATCCTAACTCTGTGCCGTTCAGGACTACGTCGTAGGCCAGCGCGCGCACCATGGCGGGATCGCTTTCGAGTTTGTCCATGTCTTCTTCGTGGGGCGAGGTGAAGGGATGATGGGCGGCCATCCAGCGCTTTTCGCCTTCGTCGTATTCGAACATGGGAAAGTTCGTTACCCAGAGGAAACGGAAATCGCCTTTCTGGAACAATTTGTGGCGGTCGGAATATTTCTGCGCCAGGGCCACGCGCAGGATTCCGGCCGAGGCGTAGATCGCAAGCTCGGCGGGCGTGACTTTGCGCTTGCTGGCAGGATGGTCGTCGCGCACCGATTGCTTTGACCCAACGACCAGTACCAGCAGATCGTCGGCCGCCGCGCCAGATTTTTCTCTTACTCTCGCGCCCGTATCGGGGAACTTCGTTTCGATGCGCTTGAAGTCTTCGAAAACGCGGGCTCCTCCTTTGGAGACGAAGAGTGGCTTGATGTCGTCGCGCTCTTTGCGGGAGAGTTCGCCGACGTGCGGAATGCGAATGGCGATTACGGGCAGGTCTTTGTTGATCGCGAGCGATTCCAACTCGGCTGGCGTGAAACAATCGCCGACGTCGGTGAAGGCGGGCAGGCGCAGGTCGGGCTTATCGACGCCGTATTGACGAATGGCATCGTCGAAGTCCATGCGCGGGAATGGAATTTTGATGTCGTGTCCGGCGGCTTTGAATGCTGCGGTCAGAAAACTTTCCACCACTTCCCAAACACGCTCTGGCTGCGGATAACTCATCTCGAGATCGATTTGGGTGAATTCGGGCTGACGGTCGGCGCGGAGATCTTCGTCGCGGAAGCAGCGCACGATCTGAAAATATCGGTCAAAGCCGGAGATCATTAATATCTGCTTGAAGAGTTGCGGTGATTGCGGCAGCGCGTAGAACGATCCCGGCTGCACGCGGCTAGGGACCAGATAATCTCTTGCGCCTTCGGGCGTGGAGCGCGTCATGAAGGGGGTTTCAATTTCGAAAAATCCTTGGGCGGCCAGGTTCTCTCGGATGGCGAGCGCAACTTTATGGCGGAGTTCGATGTTGAACTGCATGGCGTCGCGGCGCAAATCGATATAGCGATACTTCAGGCGCATCTCTTCGTTGGCCAGGACTGTGTCTGACGGCAGAAAGGGGAGCGGCTTCGACACATTGAGGATGCGCAACTCTTCGACCACCAGTTCGACTTCGCCGGTGGGGATGTTGGGATTGATGGTATCGGCATCGCGGCGCTTGACCTTGCCGATCGCGGCGATGACGAATTCGTTTCGCAGCGCTTCGGCTTTAGCGTGCACGGCGGCATTGAGTTCGAAATTAAAGACGACCTGGGTTACGCCGGAGCGGTCGCGCAGGTCGACGAAGATAATCTGGCCGAGGTCGCGGCGGCGGTTGACCCATCCCATGAGAACAACTGGTTTACCTGCGTCGGAGAGCCGAAGCGCTCCGCACATATGAGTTCGTTTGAGATCACCTAAAAAATCGAGCACGTTTTCGCCTTCTTTAAATAAATTCGCATCAGTGAAGTTCGTTTCGCTGAAAGTCGTCCTGCTGAAATTAACCGTGGTGAGTTAAACGAATGATTATAAATGGAGCAGCGTGGTCAGAAGCGGCGTGGAATCGCGGCGGTCGGCAAACGGTTGGTTCTTTCTGCGCTTTAGGTTAAAAGTCTTGGTCGCGCAGCGTACATTCGAGCATATACTTGCCGACGGCAAGTTATGAGCAATTGCCAGGAGAGAGATCGACATGAAAAAACTGATAGCAATTTGTTTCGCGGCGGCCATTCTAAGCTTTCTAAGCTTTGGCGTGGCCTCGGCCCAGGACACCATGAAGAATGACGGCATGAAGGCGAATGCGCCGCAGGGAACGGTTGACGTGAAGGGAAAGATTAGCGCGGACGGGAAGACGTTTGTAAGCGATAAAGACATGAAGAGCTGGACGATCAAGAATCCAGAGGCGGTCAAGGGACACGAAGGGCATCACGTCATCCTGACCGCGCATGTTTACCCGGACAAAATGGAAGTGCATGTCATGTCGCTGAAGATGGCGAAGTGATGCGGGTGATTTGTAGGCGATGAGTGGAAGAATACGGATGGGGACGAGCGATTGCCGTTCCCATTTTTGTTTTTGTTGCTTTTCGCGCGCGCGCTGCGCGAAAGTCTTGCGGAAAAATTTAGCTGCGGCCGGCGACTTGCGCGGCTTGCTTCCCTGATTCGCGAGCGGCAACCTTGAGCTCTTTTTCGAGCGAGGAGAAACGCTGGAAAATTTCGTGGAGACGCAGCGCCATGTTGCGGATGCTGTCGGATTGTGCGAGCACGGTGGCGGGTAATCCGGGCTCGAGTACGAGAAGTTCGGCGTTGCCGAGCACGGTGGTTAGGGCATTGTTGACGTTGGTCCGCATCTCGACCATGTAACGTCCCAGAGTGGCTTCCGCCTGGGCGGTGGCGCAGAGGGTCTCGGATTCGCGAGCGCGGGCTTCGGCGTCGCGGCGGCGAAGAATTTCTCGTGCGATGAGACCGGCTAGGGCCGCCCAGATTGCTGGCTCGCGACGTAACTCGATCACGGCCGCGTTAAGGGTATAGAAATCTTTTCCGGGATCGGAATGGATGATGATGGCAGGCTTTCCGGCGGCAACGAGCGACGCTCCCAATTGTTGATCCGGGCGCGACTCAGCCAGCTTTTCTTTCTTCCCGGCGTCTTTGTTGGTTTGTTCGATCTTGTCATTTTCCTTCGAGGTCGCGGTACAAGAAGATGCGTGGGACGAGGTGTCGGCGATCGCCAGATCGTAGTGGTTGTTCGCGAGGTCGCGGGAAAACGCTCCGTCGAGAACGATGAACTCGGGGCGATCCGATGACCGGTCGGAATGCACAGCCGAATCTTGAGGCCAGTTTGCGGTGATCGCGCGCGCGAAGGCGGGGTCGCTGGCCAGGATCAGAACGGTTGACCGATGGTTGCTCATCGCTACTTTCTAGAGCGCTCTACCGGCGCAATTGCGAGTCGTAGACAGAGACGGTTTCTTTGCCTTCAAAGTCGGACGAGGTAGTCTCTGTGGGAAGTTATCTTTGCTTTCCGCCGGGCGTTCCCGCGGCGGTGGCGGCGCTTTTCGCCACGGGATTCTTGCGGGCTCCGTTCTGCAGTGCATCGTCGACGGCTGCTCGCAAATCGACCAGCATGCGCAAGGGCTGGCCGGAGGAGTATTCGGCGTGGAACATCACCTTCCACGATTGGCAGATCATGCGCAGGCGAGCGGTTGGCTCCTCGGCGGAGAACTGGGCGCGGCGGCAGTCGACGGTCTTGACGTTGCGGCGTTCGAGTTCACGCAAGCCATCCTGGATGGCGTTCAGATCGTCGTGCATGAGGCGGAAGAATATGCGTCGAATCATGAAACTGAACCGCGCGAAGGCCACCATGGCTGCGGGCTCGAAATAGCGGGCGGCATTTTCTGCCTTGAGCTTGCGGCCTTGCTCGATGGTGCCGCTATGCAGCAGTTCGCTGAGGCGTTTGCTGCGCGCCGCTGACTGCAGGATGGTTTCGAGCGCTGTCAACCACTCCGGACTCTTCGATTGCGAAGCCTGCGGGCCGAGCACAGGTTCCAGTACCTGCGCGACATAATCGAGGTCGAGGTCGGCGTCTTCGAGGCCCGAGGGTGCGCACAGGGAAAAATACTGCACCAGCAGGAAATCCGTTTTGTCGCGGTCGCTAGTTGACTTCGCCGGCTTCTGCAAGTGATGCAGTAGCAGATGGCGCAGCATGGCTTCATTGGCTAGCGGTGTCGTCTGCAAGAATTGGCGCAACTGATGTACTTGAATCTGAGCGTCCACCTGCTGCAGCCAGGCGAAGGCCGGTTCGACAGATTCGGGCGTGGCCGAAAAATCCTCGCCCTCATGGACGGGGTTGGCGGGCACGTCAACCACGAATTCGCGAACCAGTGCGGTGTATGCGGGTTGCAGCGCTGAGAGCGTGGCTGCCTGGTTTTCAAAGGAGGGCTGAGCAGATGCAGTCATGATTTCACAATCCAATTAGGGACATGGTTAAGGAAGCGCACGGCGACCGCGGTCCGCTCCGCATGATATTGAACCGCGACGACGTAGGCTTCGGCGCGCAGAAAACCGTCATTACTTTCAACGAGGACGCGGTCGGCAAATTCGAGCGGGCGATTAACCACAAACAGGACTTCGCGAGGCGTGCCGAACTCGATCACCGTGTTCTGGAAAAAGACCTGCTCGCTTTGGTGCGGGGCGGCGTCGCTTTGGTGGTTGCCATTGCGGCCGTGTCCGTTTCCATTGCCATTGCCGTTATTGCTTTCGCCAAGGGTGCGGCTGAGTTTGATAGGGATACGCACAGGCGTGGCGTCGGGAAAGAATCTCGCCAAACGATTGATGATCTCCTGTTCTGGAGCGCGAGCTGTTGCCTGGTTGGGCACTGTAACCTCGATCCCGGGGGACGTTGAGCAGTCGAGTCTCCTCGTCTTCCTGGTTTGGAAGAGCTGCGAGGAGACCCCCAATCTGCTTTATCGGTATTCCATTGTGCACGGTGTACGCCAAAAACGAGAAGGTCATGCCCCTCTGAGCAAGTGAAAGAAAGAAATGCAGTTAACGGATTTGAGTCAGGTGGAGGTGGCGCTTGCGCGTGCGATTCCGGAAAATCGAGTCTCAGAATGAAACAACCGTCTCAGTTCGGCTCCGGAGTGGAGTAAGGACAACCGCAAAGGCGTTTACCATCAAGGGCACCCTTCGACTTGCTCAGGGCAGGTCCACGAAGGCAAAGCCTTGCCTAATCACTGCAGCGTGGATGGCGGCTGCGCCTCGTCGTGGACGCCTATGTTGTAGCGCTTCAGCTTGCGATAAAGCGTGGCGCGGCTGATACCTAACATTTTGCCGGCTCGAACCTTGTCTCCTTTCACTTGCGAAAAGACGCGTTCGATGGTGGCCCGCTCGATATCTTCGAGGTCGGTCGTTCGCAGCTCAGCGCCCGGGAAATGTGGCGCATCGAGCGCCTCGGTTTCGGAATCCGATTGCGCGATGGACGGAGGCAGATCGTTGATTTCGATGAGGCGCTGATCGCCGAGGGCGACGGCCCGTTCCAGGCAATTTTCGAGTTCGCGAACGTTGCCCGGCCAATCGTAGGCGAGCAGGGCTTTCATGGCTCCGCTGGAAAGCTGGACGCCGCGTCCGGGGGCGAGGCGTTCGAGGAAGAACGCGGCGAGAATCGGGATGTCAGAACGGCGCTCGCGCAGCGGCGGCAGAGAGATGGCGACTACGTTGAGGCGGAAGAACAGATCCTTGCGGAAGGTTCCTTTTCTGTATTCGGCGTCGAGATCGCGATTGGTGGCGGCCATGATGCGCACGTCGACTTTAACTTTTTGATTGCTGCCAACGGGGCGGACTTCTTTCTCTTGCAGGAAGCGCAGCAGCTTGGCTTGCATTTCGAGCGGAAGTTCGCCGACCTCGTCGAAAAAAATCGTTCCGGTATCGGCCGACTGCAGCAGGCCTTGCTTGGAACGAAGTGCGCCGGTGAAAGCTCCTTTTTCGTATCCGAACAATTCGCTTTCAATGAGCGTGGGGACGAGCGAACCGCAGTCGACAGCGACGAATGGGCGGTTGGCCATGCTGCCGCGAAAATGAAGGGCGCGGGCTACTAATTCTTTTCCGGTTCCGCTTTCGCCGGAGATCAGCACCGGCGTGTGCGTGTCTTTGAGGCGCGAAATGAGGCGCAGGACATTTTGAATGCCAGTGGAATTGCCGATGATGCCGTGCAGGGAAGTTTCGGTTTCAGAGCGCTCACGCAGGTAGAGATTCTCTTCGACGAGGCGTACCTTATCGGCCATGCGGCGCAGGAAAAGGCGCAGTTCGTCAAGAGGAGCGAAGGGCTTCGAAATGTAGTCGTAGGCACCGAGTTTCATGGCTTGCACCGCGGTTTCAACCGAACCGTGGCCGGTCATGACGGCGACCTCGATGCGCGGGTAGGTGCGCTTGACCTGCTCCAGGAATTCGATGCCGGTCATGCGCGGCATGACCATGTCGGTAAGCACCATGTGGACGGGTTGTTCTTCGAGCAGGGCGAGCGCGAGGTCGCCACTTTCGGCTTCGAGACACACGAAGCCGAGCGATTCTCCGACGGTCATGCAGAGGCGTCGGATGGTCTGCTCGTCATCGACGATCAACAGGCGTATGCGGAAGTCGTCCTTCGTCAAGTTCTGCGCCGGCAAATTCTGAGTTAAATTCTGTGTCATGAAACGGCCCTGCCCATGGTTTTCTCCACGACGGTGATGAAGTCATGGACGCGAAAAGGCTTTTCCACGCAGGGGGCTCCGGTGCGGCGCAGCGTGGCAGCGGTTTCCTCATTGGCGATATCGCCGGTGATAAAAACGAGGCGGGAAGCGAGTGCCGGGCGATGGGCGGCGATCCAGGCATAGACCTGGGCGCCATCGACGCCGCCGGGGGTGCGCATGTCGGATACGACACCGTGAAAGTCACCGGCTTCGAGCAAGCGCAGGGCCTCGGCGCCGGATTCCGTGCACGAGACCGAATAGCCGTTGCGTTCGAGGGCCGAGCGAACAAATTCCATGACCGCCGGTTCATCCTCGATCAGTAGAACTCGGGCACAGGCGAGTTGAGCTTCGGTTTGCGTCATTTGGGATGTACTCCTGCAACTGCTCCAAAGGATGCCGCCTCGGATGCGATGGGCAGGCGGACAATAAATGTCGCTCCTTCAGAGTCCAGGTTGTTGTGACAAAGAATTTCTCCGCCATGCTCGCGGACAATGCCGTAGCAAATACTCAGGCCCAAACCAGTTCCCTTTCCAATATCTTTGGTGGTGAAGAAGGGGTCAAAGATTTTCTCGGGATCGGCGATGCCGGGGCCATTATCACGGAAAGCAATTTCCACGAATGAGCCCGAGTGGGTACTAACAATCTCAATGCGCGCCGGCCGTGCGGATTCGCTTTCGCGGACCGCGTCGTAAGCGTTGTTGAGAATGTTGAGAAATACCTGCTGCAACTGGTGAGAATCTCCGACTACTTGCGGCAGAGAATCGTCAAGGCGCTCGATCACCTGAATGCCGTGACTGATGAAATCGTAGGAGCGCAGGTGCACGGTGCGCTGCAGGATGGAGTTGAGCTGAATCGACTGGCGCTGCGGAGGCATCTGCCGGGCGAAGCTCAGCAGGTTCTGCACGATCTGCTTGGTCCGCTGCGCTTCCTGCAGAATCACGCGCAGATCGCGGCGCGCGCTTTCGGGGAGTTCGGGATTCTCGAGCAAAAGATCGGTGAACCCGAGGATGGCGGTGAGGGGATTGTTGACCTCGTGAGCGACGCCAGAGACCAGTTGTCCGACAGCCGCCATTTTCTCGGCGTGCAGAAGTTTCGAACGCAACATGGCGGAGTCAGTGACGTCGGTCATGACTACTACGATGCTGCTGACGCGGCCGTCTTCGGCGCTGATGGGGCTGAGATTGATGGAGAACTGGCCGCTGACGCCATCGCCGCGAAGCAGCGGCATATCGAAATTGTCGACTTGCTGGCCGCGCCCCACGGCCGCCAGGGCTTCTCGGAGCGCGGCTCGCCGGGGCACGGCGCAAAGATCGGGCAGGGCGTTGCCGAGAATTTGGCTCTGCTGAAATCCTAAACCACCCCAGCGCCGATTGGCATAACTGATGACGCCTTCGGTGTCAGTAACCAGAATCAGACTCTGCGTATGGCTCAGGACTTTGCCGGAGAAATCGCGCTCTTTCTGCAATTCGGTTTGCGATTCATGAAGGCCGGTGACATCGAGCATGAGGCCGCGGTGCTGGAGGATATCTCCGGCAGCGTCGCGCAGGGCATGACAATTCATGAATACATGGACGGGCGAGCCATCTTTGCGGCGCAGCACCTCCTCGTGATTGTGCATTTCGCCGGTACGTTTGAGCTCGTCGGCGAGTTCCTGCCGCCGCTGGGCGGAGAAATAGACCTGGGTGGGAATGTCGAGCTGAAGAACTTCTTCGCGGCTGCTGTAGCCGAGGATGCGAACCATGGCGTCGTTGACTTCGATGAAGCGGCCCTGGGGCGAGGAAACGTAAATCCCTTCCTGAACATTGTCGAAGAGTTCGCGATAGCGGCGCTCGGCCTCGCGACGGTCAGTGATGTCTTTGAGCACGTGCACAGTCTGCCATTGTGCGCTGCTGGCGGCGTGAATGCGCGAGGTGGAAATCAGGTAGGTGCGTTCGAGCACGGGGTGCACGTATTCGTCGAGTCCGTCGCCGCTGCGGCAGAAGGGGCAGGAGTGCGGAGAGGCGCCGGTGGCAAGGTCATCGAGAGCGCGCATATTGATGCCGATGATCTGGTCGGGGGCAATGCCGACGAAATCGGCGAGCGAGCGATTGACGCGGAGAATGTTGTGCTGCTCGTCGTGGACGACAATGAAGTCGGTGATGGCATCGAAGATTTCGAGCCAGTGGCGGTTGGCCTGCTGCATGCGGGTGAAGAGGCAGGCATTCTCGAGAGCGATGCTGGCATGGCCGGCGATGGCGCGCAGCAGTTGATGATCTTCAAGGGTCGGCGGCGCGCCGCGATCGGCGAGACAAAGCATGCCGACGAGTTCCGCAGACGAACCGGCCAAACGAACCAGCGTGCAATCGGTCCAGCCCAGGGTAGAAGCGAGTTCAGCGCCCAGCATGTCGCTGGCCGGGCCGAAGGCAACCTCGGTTGGGTAATTCGGCAGGGCCCCGTGGATCGCCTTATGGAAGCGGCGGAGCAGTTGCTGATCATTTACCTCGCCCCCCACCTCGCCGCGAACTCCTTCGTCAGGTTCGGTAGTGGTTTCGGAACGGCCGCGTAGCAAGATCGTATCTGCGTCCGGCGTCTGGAAAAGGCTTAGGGCGACGGAGCGGCTGCCGAGGAGGCTGGCCGCGCGCAGCGCAAAGTTGCGCATGAACTCCGGCAGATGCAGCACGGTGTTGAGTTCGAGGGCGAGCGTGACCAGGGTTTCGGCGCGGCGGCGATGCTCTTCGGACTGATGCAGGTTGCGCGTAAGTTCCAGTGCAATGGCAACCTGCGCAGCCAGCGCTCGCGCTCTCCTTACATCCTCATCGTTAATTGGACCAGGCCCGATGCGGTCAAGAACGCCAAACATTCCGAGCACCTCGCCGGTTGAACCGAGGAGAGGGACAGCCAGAAGCTGACGGATCTGGAACGCGGCTACAAAATCCAAGTTCGCGCCCGGAGTTTTAGCGGCGTCCTCGGCGACAAATACATTCTTCTTTTTCAGTGCCTGCGCAGCCGGGCCGTCATGAAGCGGGATATCGACGGGCCGCGCTGCACCCTTTTCCACTCCCCAGCGAACATGAAACGTGTCGTCCTCGATAAGCCCGATAAAGCATCGCTCGAAGCCGAGGAAACTGGCGGCGCGCACGGCCGAGGTTTGCATGAACTCGTCGAGCTTTACCGCCGAGCCGAGCTCGAAAGAAATCTCGAGGATTTCGTGCAGTTCGTGGGCTTGTGCGCGCGCCATGCCGTAGAGTTCCGCGTTGGCGATGGCGACGGCGCCAAATCCAGCCAGAGCGGAAACGAGAGTCTTGTCTTCCTGACTAAACGGTTGCGCGAGGCGCGGGTAGACGAGAATTGCGCCGTGCGAGCGCGAGGTCCGAAAGGGCGCGGCGATCAAAACTCCGGGAGGCGAATCTGCTCCAAAATGCGAGGTGCCGTCGATGCTCACCGTGATGCGCTCGCTGGCGGCCACGGCGCGGGTGGCGATCTCAAGCGGAGAGCGCAGGTCGTTTTGCTGGAATCGCGTGCGGATGGCGTGCGCGAGCCTCGGGGACTCGGTCGAAACGGCTTGCAGCTGAAATATTTTTTCTTTCTGCACGAAGACAAGAACTACGGGGGAGTGCAGCAGCACGCGGAGCCGGTCGGCGATACTCTCCATCACGGAGGCGGTGTCAGGCAGGCCATGCAGCGCATTGGCCACCTCGACCAGAATGCTGGCGCGGCGATGCTCTTCACGGGAGAGCTGATTCAGGCGAAGCGCTTCGAGGGCGGTGCCGAGCTGAGCTGCCAAGATCGTGACTTTCGCGACCGCGTCCTCATCAAATCCTTTTTCCGGCGCACTCCTCAGGAAGGTGATCGCTCCCACCACTTCGCCCGAAACCAGCAGCGGTGCGGCGAGCGCGGCCTGGGCATGGCTCTCGCTTATCCAGGGATAGCGCGCCGCGTCGAGATGATTGACGAAAAATGGGCGACGCTTCTGCACCGCGTCCATCGCGATCGACGCATCACCGGCGCGCCTGCGGATGCCGCGAAAACCCTGGGCGTGGTCGGCATCGGCCTCGGCACCGACCAGTTCGCCATCTGCCGACAGTTTCCAAAAATAGGCTCCGCTGGCTTGAAAGAAAACGCGAGTCAAGAGGCAGAAAGAACGGATCAGTTGAGTGGGGTCGGCGCTTTCAAAGGCGGCGCGGGAAAGCTCGCGTAAAAGCCTCTGGAACGCCTCCTCAAATTGAGACGCGGGCGTCGACGCCGAATTTCCAGCCGGGCTCGTCAGTAGGCACCGTCGCTTTATCTAAGCGGTTGAAAACAATTGAATTACATATAAAAGCTACGCTCCATTCTCAAATTGAGTCAAGCGAATATCAAGGGCAGTGCCAACTTGTGAAATGTCACTAAAGTGACACATGAAGGTTTTCGATTCCGCCAGATGAGGGTTCGGTAGGCGAAGAGTGATGCAAGCCAGGAGCACGGGACCGGCGTTAATTTGGAATAGCACTCGACGCGGAAAGGGACCGTAACCGTCGATCATAGTTGTGAAGGGGGTCGAGAACGAGCAACTGACGGCGTCAGCACGGAGACCTGCCCACTCACGTCACGAAAGTAATGCGGAGTAGGAACTTTTGATAGGCGGCGGTCCTTCCTTACACGAATATAGGGACATGTACAGAGACAGGGGAGGCCCTAGGTCTTTTCGAGCCCTGATTCGTATTGTCGCGACGCTTTTGCTGGTGATCAGTGGATGCCTCGCGGCTGGCGTTTCCCAGGCATCGGCGCAGGAAGAACTTAGTCGAAAAGCGAAGTTCAAAGTGGCGCCCGCGTATCCGGACCTGGCGCGGCGCATGAACATCACGGGCATAGTGAAGCTTCAGGTGACGGTCGCGCCCAATGGGTCGGTCAAGAGCGCACGACTGGTGGGTGGGCATCCGGTATTGGCAAATGCGGCGCTCGACGCCATCAAGAAATGGCGGTTCGAGCCCGGTCCGGAAGAAACAACGGGGATTGTGGATTTCCATTTTAGTCCGAACCAGTAAAAGGCCGGGGATGGGCCCGGAGCGCTGGCTGGGGAAGGTTTGAACATGAACATTGGAAAAAAGCTGTACCTGAGTTTCGGCGGCATTCTGCTGACCGTGCTGGTGCTTCTGATCATCAACCTCTATGGAGTGCATCGCGAGCATGAGACCAAGTCGGCCGAACAACGCTCCATCGAAATGACCGAGGCGACATCGTTGGTGCGCTTCCAGATGATGCAGAACCGTCTCCATCTGCAGAATTACCTGCTCAGCGGAGACACGCGTGATGTAGAAAAAATGACGGACGGGGAACACCAGCTGAGTGAAGCCCTGCACCACGCCGAAGATCTGGCGAATTCCGCACAACAACGCGGCAATCTGGAAAAAGTCCAGGGGTTGGAGCAGGCCTGGGGCACCGAGTTTGCTAACCCATTGGTCGACAAGCGCCGCGCTGTCGACAGCGGCAATGCCACCGTGGCCGAACTGCAGATTTTCTACCTGCAAAAGGATCCGAATTCATGGGTAGCGCGTTCCAGCGATGTGCTGGACGAGGTCGATCGTGAGAATCGGCAACTTCTTGAGACGCGCCATGCCGATGACCAGTCGGCGACCACTTATACGATTTTGCTAGCGGTGCTCAGCACGGTAATGGCGCTGGCTTTAGGCATCGTCATCGCTTACAGGACTGCGACCGGAATCACCGGGCCGCTGGGCCGCCTGATCCACGTGGCCGACCAGATCGGGCAATCCGGCGACCTGGAGCACAACATTGATGTGCATGGCAAAGACGAGATTGGGCAACTGGCACGCACCTTCGAGTCGATGGTGAAGTACCTGAAGGAAATGGCAGCGGTTTCCGAAGCCATCGCCGGTGGCAATCTGTCGGTCGAAGTGCGTCCGCGGTCGGCGAACGACACACTGGCCAATGCGTTTACGCGCATGGTGGAAGGCCTGCGCGGCATGGTGCGCAATGTGCGCGATGCCGCTACCCAGGTGGCTACCGCTTCCAGCCAGGTCGCCAGTTCCTCCGATGAGTCCGCGCGCAACAGCCTGCAGACATCGTCGGCGATTGATGAAGTCACGAGCACCATGCACGAGATGAGCGTGAACGTGCAGAACATGGTGAAGAGCACGCAGACGCAGGCTTCGAGCGTCAGCGAGACGTCGGCTTCGATTGACCAGATGGTGACTTCGATCCAGCGCGTGGCGGACACGGCCAAGGTGCTGCTCGATATTTCAAACCGTTCGCGGGAAGAGGTGCACAGCGGCATTGGCACCATGGAGAAGGCGACGGACGGATTGAATCGGATCAATACAACGATCAGCGCTTCCGGCGAGATCATTGACGCTCTGGGCACGCGGGCGGACAACATCGGCAAGATTGTCGAGGTCATTGACGATCTGGCGGAGCAGACCAACCTGCTGGCGTTGAATGCCGCCATTGAAGCGGCCCGGGCCGGCGAACACGGCCTGGGATTCGCGGTGGTGGCGGACGAAGTGCGCAAGCTGGCGGAAAAATCGGCGCAGTCGACGAAAGAGATTTCCGAGTTGATCGAGAGCATCCAGAAGGAAGCGCGCAAGGCTGTCGACAACATGGAGAAGAGCACGACCATCGTGAACGAAGGACTGAATCTGGGGCAGGAACTGAATGCCGCGCTGCGCAAGATCTCGAATGTGGTGACCGAGGTCTACAAGTTCGCGCAGGAAATCGGCGCCGCTACCAACGAGCAGTCGCACGGTTCGGCGCAGATCGCGCGCGCCACCACGCGCTTGAATGAAATTACGCACGAGATCAACTCCGCGGTGGAAGAACAGGCATCAGGAGCGCAGGCGGTGGTGCAGGCCATGGAACGCATGCGCGAACTGGTGCAGGCCTCTACTTCGGGTTCGACGGAGTTGGCTGCTTCCTCCGACCAGATGTCCAAGATGTCGCGCGGCCTGCTGGACTCGATGGATCGCTTTGCGTTGCGCTCGGACCAAAGATCGAACGACCGGTCGAACGAACGCATGAACGATGGCATGACGGGCCACGGGAATTCCGCTCGCGGCGCTACGGCAGGATCTCGTTGAGGAGATTCGAATCATGACCCGGGAAACGCATATTGTCGGCTTCCGCGTGGGGCGCGAGACGTATGGCGTGCCCATCACGTCGCTGCACGAGATCGTTCGCGTGCCGGAGATTACCTCTGTGCCCGACGCGCCCGATTACCTGGAAGGGGTGATCAACCTGCGCGGCAAAATTGTTTCGGTGGTCGATCTGCGCAAGCGCTTTGGCCAGCCCGCTACCGAACTCGACCGGCGCAGCCGCATCCTGGTGGTGGAAAACCGCGGGCGACTGGCGGGGATGATCGTGGACTCGGCGTCCGAGGTTCTGAAAATTCCGGAGAGCGACCTTGAACCGGCGCCCGCCATGATGCAGGAAGGCGGATTGGACTGTGTGACCGGGCTCGGCAAATACCAGGGGCGATTGATCATTCTTCTGGATATCGCCAAAGTTCTGGCGGCGCGCGAAGTTCGCGAGAATGTAGAAAAACCGGCTGCGGCCGGAAATGGCAAGGCAGCGACGGCGGGGAAGGGCGCCTCGGCAGGAAAATAGTAAGCACTTCCGAACCCACATGAACACGCACGAGTCACCCGCACTGACGGAAGCGGAACTGAAACTTCTGCAGGCGCTCGTCTATCAGGAATGCGGCATGCACTTCGACGATCGGCGAACCCCCTTCCTGCAGGACCGTTTGCTGCGCCGCCTGAAAGAGTGCCGTCTAGATTCCTTCTACAGCTATTATCGCCTGCTCATTAGTAAGGACGGAAAGCAGGAACTCTCGATGCTGGTGGAAAACCTGACCGTCAATGAGACCAGTTTTTTCCGCAACAAAGCGCAGCTCGATCTCTTTCAGAAGGATGCGCTCGACGATTTGCTGCGGCGTAAAACCGAGCGGCGCGATTTCAGCGTAAGAATCTGGAGCGCAGGCTGTTCCACCGGCCAGGAACCCTACACGCTGGCCATGCTCATCGCCGATGCCTTGTCTTATTACTACCTGCGCAACGCGGTGCCTTTCGAATCGCCGGTTCCGAAGCCGCTGATACCGGCGCCGTGGCGGGTCGAGATCCTGGCCAGCGATATCAATTATTCGGTTCTGCGGGCGGCGCAAGAGGCTTCTTACACCGAGCACCAGATGGGCGGAGTTGACTACGGCTACCGCTTGCGCTACTTCGACAAGGTGGGCGACCGCTACGCGATCAAGAAGGCGGTCAAGGAACTGGTGCACTTCGACTTTCACAATTTGAAAACCGAATACCTGCCGCAGCGCAACGATATGATCTTCTGCCGCAACGTGATGATGTATTTCGACGAAGCGGAGCAGAAGCGGCTGGTCGAGAAGTTTTATCGCTGCCTCAATCCGCAGGGGTACATGTTTGTCGGGCACGCGGAGAGCCTGCTCGGTTTGACTGATAAATTTCAGATGGTGCATCGCAACAGCGGTACTGCCTACCAGAGGGTCGAGGTGAAGATGTGACCCTGCCTCCTGAAGATCGCATGAGCGAACTCCGCCAGCTTTTTTTTGAGACCGCGTCGGAACTCGTCCAGAAGCTGAACGACGAGGCGATGCAACTGGAGAAAACTCCGGGTGACGCGGAAACGGCGCGCAGCCTGCGCCGGACGGTGCACACGCTGAAAGGGGACGCGGCCGCCTGCGGCTTCCGCGAACTGAGCGAACTGGCGCATGAGTTCGAAGACGTCTTGACGCTGGAGAATCCGGTGGCCGCGGCGTCGGTTCCGGAAATCGCCTTGCGCGCCGCCGATGTCTTTGCGGCCCTGTTGGAGTCATATCAGAAGGGAAGCAAACTCCCTGCCATCCAGTCGCTGCGAGCGGACATCGCCCGTCTGGCGCGTCCGGCGGCGACGGGTGCGGGCAATATTAAGGGCAAGAAAAAGAGAACGGCGCCCAAAGCCGGCCGCTGGTCCGAATATGAGCAGATGGCGATTGCCCGGGCCACCTCGGAGGGCAAGAGGGTTCATCACGTCATCGTGCAGATTGATCCGCAATGCGCCATGCCCATCGCCGGACGGCAGATGATCCAGCTGGCGCTGGCTGGCCTAGGCGAGTTGCTGGCTCTTTATCCAGTCGAGGGTAGCCACGATCCCATCGTGCAGGTCGAAGCCGCTCTGGTGTCAGACAAGCCGGCGGAGCAGATTCGCGCCAAGTGCAGCATTCCAACCATTGCGACGAGCGTGCGCGTTACACCGCTGCGCGTCGCGGCGCCGTCATTCGGTACCTCGCCGGTTTTGGCGACCAGCGCTGATTCCGCGGACCAGAGCAAAGCCGCATCGTCAGCCGCGGCCAATATCGCCCCCGACGTCGAAGACGGCCTCCCTGAGGACCTGACTGCCAGGGACGCACCCTTGGCCGCGGAAGGCCCTGTGCCACCCATTGCTTCGAGCGGACCCGACAATGTGTTGCGCGTGGATGCGGAACGAATCGACAGCGTTCTCAATCTGGTCGGTGAACTGATTCTGGCGAAATCGATGTTGCAGCAGGCGCTGCTGGAATTTGGGCAGCGCTTTCCGAAAGACGCGTTGCGAGGAAAGTTTTCCGATGCCATGGCATTTCAGGGCCGGGTGTTGAACGAACTGCAGCACTCGGTGATGAAGATTCGCATGGTTCCTGTGGATCAACTCTTTCGCCGCTTCCCGCGCATCGTGCGCGACGTCGGCTTGCAGTGCGGGAAAGAAGTTGAACTAGCGATCCGAGGCGGGCAGACCGATCTTGACAAGAGCATTCTCGATGCCATCGCCGAGCCGCTTACTCACCTGGTTCGAAATGCTGTCGGCCACGGTATTGAAAGCGCGGAGGAGCGAGTTCGCGCCGGCAAACGCCCGCAGGGAACCTTGCGGCTGGGCGCCTATCACCAGGGAAATCAGGTGGTGATCGAGGTCTCGGACGATGGCGGCGGTATCGACTCCGAGAAAGTTCGGCAGCGCGCCCTAGCCAAGGGATTGCTTAAAGCCGAGCAGGCAGCTCGCCTCAACGAAAGCGATACCCTGGAACTAATCCTCCAGCCAGGATTTTCCACGGCCGAAGAAATCACGGAACTCTCGGGTCGAGGCGTAGGTTTGGATGTCGTGCAGAGCGTTCTCGGGCGTCTGAAGGGAACGATTCAGATCGAGACAGCGCGCGGGCGTGGCACCACCTTCCGTATGCGGCTGCCGCTGACGCTGGCCATTATTCGGGCGCTGATGTTCCGGGTAGAGCAACGGCTCTATGCTCTGCCCCTGAACGCGGTTGCGGAGATCGCGCGCACCATGGAAGAAAATATCCATCAGGTGGAGCATTACGATGTGCTGCAATTGCGCGACGACCTGTTGCCGCTTCTGCGTCTCGGCCCGGTGCCGCAAAACGGGACAGAGCGGTCGAGGCGCAAAGCTTTCGTGCTGGTGATCAAGAGCGGGGAACGCAAGTTTGGACTGGTCGTCGACGCTCTTGAAGGCGAAGGCGAGCTGGTCATCAAGGCGCTCGACGATCAGTCGGTGACGACCGACCTGGTTAGTGGGGCTTCGATTCTGGGCGATGGCCGGGTGGTGCTCATCCTCAACATGGTTGCGCTGATGGAGCGTTTTACGCGTGGGCGCGCCGATGCAAACGGGCCAAAAATGGCAGGTCTGCTGTCGAGTCTTGCATCTCTCAACACCGGCGTAATCGCGGCCGCCGCCGCGCAAGGTCGCGGCACGGCAGGGGGCCAGTCGTGAAGAAGCCGGTGCGGGTGCTCGTGGTCGATGATTCGGCGCTCATGCGCAAGCTGATTCCCAAGATCCTCGAGGCCGATGCTTCGATCGAAGTAGTGGGCACGGCGATGGACGGCCATTTCGGGCTGAAGAAGATTGGGGATCTGTCGCCGGACGTGATCACGCTTGACCTCGAAATGCCGGGGTTGAATGGAATCGATACTTTGAAAGAAATCATGCGGCGCTGGCGCCTACCCGTGATCGTCGTGAGTTCGCATAGCACGGAAGGCGCCTCGATTACGCTGAAAGCCTTGGCGCTGGGCGCGTTCGATTTTGTGGCCAAGCCCCGCGATGTCGCCGGGCGCATGCCTGAAATTGCGCAGCAGCTGATCAAGAAAATCCATGCCGCGGCGCAGAGCGCGGGCGTGCAGCAACAGTTTCTGCCAGGCGAAACTCGCGGCGAGCAACCGAACAAGCTGCAGCCCCTGGCGCCTACGCACATTATCGCGATCGGCGTTTCGACTGGCGGTCCGAACGCTTTGCAATATTTGTTTTCAAAACTGCCAGTGGAATTCTCGGGCAGTATTTTGGTGGTGCAGCATATGCCCGAAGGGTTCACGGAACTGTTTGCCAAGCGGCTGGACGATTGCTGCCCCATACGCGTGAAGGAAGCGCAACCCGGCGACTTGCTGGTGGCGGGGCGCGCGCTTATCTCTCCCGGCAACCGGCACATGAAAGTGAAAAAGCTACCGCTCGGGAACGTTGCGTTGTTGAGCGAGGAAGCCCCGGTGAACGGGCATCGGCCATCCGTCGATGTGCTTTTCCACAGCGTGGCTCACGAATTTGGTTCGCAGGCCATGGCCGTGCTGATGACCGGCATGGGCGAAGACGGGGCGTTGGGGATGGGCGAGATCCGGTCGGCGGGCGGGTTTACGGTGGCGCAGAGCCAGGAGACATGCGTGGTGTATGGCATGCCTAAAGCGGCCATCGAGCGTGGCTTTGCGATGCGCGTTCTCGACCTTCAGGATCTGCCCAATATTTTGCAGCAGCAGTGCATGCCCGAGCGACCGAACCCGGGGGACAGTGGGGACGTCAAGCGGACGGCCAGTGCCGGTAGTAACTAGAGTCATCTATCGAAAGTATGTAGATCGTGTTTAAGTGATAGTTGGGGAGGAGTGCCATGGAAAAGTTTGCGCCCGTAACACGGAGCGAAGACGGACAACCGGTACGTTATCTGATTGTGGATGACTCCGTGTTCGCCCGCAAGAACCTGGCCCGGATGGTGGAAACCTTCGGCGGGCAGGTGGTCGGCGAAGCGGGCGATGGAGTCTCGGCCATCAGCGAATACGAACGGCTGACTCCCGATATCGTTCTCATGGATATCACCATGCCGCAGATGGAAGGAATTGAAGCGGCGGAAAAGATCGTGCGCGATCATCCAAGCGCGCGCATCGTCATGGTGTCATCGGTGGGCTACCAGGAAAACATCGTGGCTGCCTTGCAGCGCGGTGCTCGCCACTTCGTGCAGAAGCCGGTGAAGGCGGAAGTGCTCTACGAAGTCATCAAGTACGTCATGCGGGACGACGGAACAACGGCGCGGGGCGCCGGTGCGGGAGCGTAGTCAATGCGGATGGATCTGATTCAGCCTTTCATCAACTCGGCCGACGCGGTTCTGGCGCAGGGGTTGGAATCGCCGATTTCCATCGAGAACCTGACCATGGAACAAGAGGCGTACCGGCGGAAGGGAATTGCCGCCGAGGTGTGCCTCACGGGCGAAATCGAAGGGCGAATAATTTTCGATGTGGACCAGCCGGCGGCGGCGCAACTGGCCAGCCGTCTGGCGGGCGTCGCGGTAACGGAGACGAATGACGAGCTGATACGCGAGGCGGTCTGCGAGCTGGCCAACCAGATCATCGGCAATGCCGTCACCACGCTCAACGACCAGGGATTCCACTTTCACGTTCGGCCGCCCGCAATACATACCTCTGAGCAGGGAAGCAAGGGCAGTGAAGACACGGAAGCTCTGGTGATGGGCTTCAAAACTTCCAGCGGGAACGTCTTTATGAATGTGGCGTTACGCTATCACCGGCGCCGGGCGGCCGATCGGGCCGCGGTCGCGGGATAGGGCAGTAGTTAGCACTCAGCATTCAGCACTCAGTAATTCCGTCCCAGGTTCGTTTCTGAACAACAGTTCAATTCTCACAAATTCAGTCGAAGGCGGTTGCTCGCTCACTGGGTGCTGACTGCTGACTGCTGCCCTCAGGGTCCGGCGATCAGAAATACCGGATTCATTGGCGGATTCTGCAGCGCTGGCGGAATGATCTGGCGGATGCCAATCGGCGCGGTTATGTTCACCAGATATGCGTCGGTTTGAGTGTTGATGATGTCGACCAGGCCTCCGTCGCAACTCGACAAATAGGTGCGCGTGCTGTCGCCGCCGGCGCCCATCATGAAGCGGAAGCCGCTGCCGAGCGGACCTACCATGTCACGCGTGTTGGTGCAGTCTGGCACATAATAGAGCGAGGCCGGGTTGGTCGCGTCGGGGAATCCTGGAATCGGGATCGACGGCGTTTCGATCGTATTGTTGGTCGCGTTGATTACGGTCACCTGCGGGCAAATGTTGTCGTTCGAATCGGTGTAGTAAGCCCCAACATAGGCGCGGCTGCCATCCGGCAGGGCCGCCACGGCAACGATGGTCAACGCTTGGGCAGTCGTGGATAAACATGGATCTCCAGCGCCGCGGGATGCAGGTGGAACGGTGGGAATGCAGGATGATGTTTGAGTTCCTAGGCAGGTTGGGAACGGGCCTCCCGCAAGATACGCTGGCGGAGACTGCGAAATATCTACGATCGCGACTTCTTGAGCGCCGGGAATATACAGCCGCAGCAAATTCGGGTCGTACGTCATTACGTTCGCGCCCGGCACATTGATCGCCGTCTCGGCGAGGGTGTCGGGACCAGCCGTCGTTGACGCATTAATCCAGGCGAGTGTCCCGTTATTTTCGAGTACATATGCCGCCTGGCTGTCGGAGCGCGCCGCCAACCAGATGGGCGGATTCGACAACGCGCCGTTGATCGTTCTCGGCGATGCGTCTACGGTGTTGAACCCGCTGATTGGTGCGCCCAAACCGTAATTCGCCACGTAAAGCTTGTTGGTGTCTGGCGTCTCCACAATCGCGACAGGAGCGGCGCCAGCACCCAGCGGAATTGTATTGGTGATGCTGTTGGTGTTGGTGCTGACTACGGCAATCGACGGGATAACGGTATTCGTGTTCGGGTTCAGATAGTTCGGCAGCGAGACATAGGCCACGCTGGATTGGGTTGTCGCCACGAAGTTTGGCGCTGAATTTGGCGGCATGCTGATGGTGCTGGTACTGACGATGGACGTGTTGCTGAAATTCAGCTTGGTCACAGAGTCGCGCAGGGCGCCGGTTACGGAGTGGTTTACGACCAGGATCTCGCTGGCGCTTTGCTGCACGGCGTGAACGGGAGCGAGGCCGACGTTCGCGATACTTTCATCCGAATCGCCGGAGACATCGATCACCATGGCGGTGCCGAAGACTGTATCCGCGCCGGAAACAGGCGCATTGTCGTTGATCGAGACCACGGTGTGCGCCGCTTGCGGGTTGGGAAATGCGGGAGGATTCGGAATGATAATCGGACGGAAAGTGTCGCCGCACCCGGTGCAGATCACATAAACCAACAGCACGCACCCTAGCCAGAGAAACCGCTTCATTCAGACTCCATAGAAAAAGTTGGTGTTACGCGGAAACGACATTGTATCGGGAACCGGGGCGGAAGGGGAAATCGGATAGGGCAGGGCAGGTTTCGAGGTTTCAGAGTTTTAAGGTTTTCAACGTTAAAAGCAAGTCAGGTTCTCACCTTGAAACCTTGAAATTCTGAAACCTGGCATTTTAGCCGCGGCCGCGTTTCGCCTTCGCCTGGCCATGAGAGGGCATTTGCGTAACTTTTTCCGATGCGGCCGGCTTCTTGGTCTGGGCTAGACTTTCTTTCAGCGCGGCCATGAGATCCACTACAGGAGCCACCTTCTTTGGCTGTTCGACGGCCTGCACTTCACCGCCCTCAAGTTTCGTCTCGATCAGTTTTTTCAGATTGTCCTGAAAAGTGTCATGATATTTTTCCGGGTCCCACTCGTCGGCGAGCGCCTCGATAAGTTGATGAGCGACCTTGATTTCGGCTTCTTTGATTTCCACGTCAGGAGCGCCGAAGGATTCGACCTCGCGCACTTCTTCGGCGTAGTACATAGTGTGCAGCATCATTCCGCCTTTATGCGGGCGCAGAAAAACCGTGTACTCGCGGTTATGCATGGTGAGCTTGGCGATGGCGACGTATTCGCTCTCTTCGAGCGCTTTGGTCAGCAGCGCATAAGGGCGGCGGCCAGCTTCTTCGGGGACCATGTAATACGACGACTCGAAGTAGACGGGATCGACCTCGCTCGACTTCACAAATTCGAGGATCTCCATGGTTTTCGCCGTCTTCGGCTCGATCTTTTTGATCTCTTCTGGATCGACGATGACGTATTCGCCCTTGCGATATTCGTATCCTTTGACGATATCGCTGCGCTCCAGCACCTGGTTGTCGAGCGGGCAAATGAGTTGTTGTTTCACGCGCTGATGATCGGTGCGATGAAGCTGGTTGAACGATATGCCGCTCGAACGCGCGCCCGAGAATAGGCGCACCGGCATCGAGATTAATCCGAAGGTTAGATAGCCAGACCAGACCGAGGCCGCCATTCATTTCACCTCAAGTGCGACGAGGCATGCCTCGTCATTTTTTCGTAACCGTATCGTAACGAGAGTCGGGTGCAAAATCTGAGATGCCCAAACTCCGCCAAGCGTACAGAAGTGTAGCTTAAACAAGGCGCGGTTGCGCCTGCCAGATTACGGGCGAATCCAAAGGCCAAGCACTACCTGGCGGGGTCGGTTTGCACCGGCCACCGAATATAGTGTTTTCGAAGCCAGATCGTGCGAATGAGCCAGCAGTCGTCGGCTATCAGTTCTTCGCAGACGTGAGATTCTACTGTGAGCTGACAACCGCTTAGCTGACTCTCTATGCAGACCTCGTTCTTGGCCCACGGCTGGGCGTCATCCCCGAAGCTGCTGGCCATTGCTGCCATTGTGACCTTGGCGTTCGCCATGCTGGCTCGCGCTTTGCGCGGCGCCAGTCGGTCCGGGGCAGTGGCTGGAGGCTTCGCCTGCTTTCTGTTGTTCGCGGGGGCTGGACCCGCTGCTTTTGCCGCGTTGGCTGTTCTGTTTGCGATGACCTGGGCTACGACTCGGCTGGGATATCAGCGCAAACTGGCGCTGGGGATCGCTGAGCGCAAGGGAGGCCGGACAGCATGGCAAATCCTCGCCAACCTGACAGCGGCGGCGGTGAGTGCTGTTGTTTATAGCGCGACCGGTGATCGGGCTTGGCTGGTTGCCACGGTAGCGGCTTTGGCGGAAGCCGCGACTGATACGGTGGCCAGCGAAGTTGGGCAATATCGCGGTTCGCGCGCGCGGATGATCACAACCTGGAAGCAAGTTCCGGCCGGAACCGATGGCGGGGTGACGATGGCTGGTAGCCTCGCCGGTCTGGCCGCAGGTTGTGTAATCGTGACGATTGGCTCGGTTGGTGGGATGATTTCTCCGGCGCAAATTTGGATTCCGGTAGCCGCCGGCTTCGCGGGAATGCTCATCGACAGCGTGCTGGGCGCGACACTGCAACGCCGCGGCTGGATCAGCAATCAGGGAGTGAATTTGGTGGGCACGCTGGCAGCGGCGGCGATGGCCTATGCGATCTTGGCGATATAAGCCGACCCGATGAGTTCTGAATTCCCAGTTCCCCGGTTAGCGGAACAGTCACTCTTACTTAGAACTGACGACTGACAACTGAGAACTTGTTTACGTTCGCTGCTTGACACGGTCGAGCAACATGAAGACAAGTACGCCGAGCACAGCATTGGCCACGCCCGACAGGAGTTCGTGCGGCCAACTCCATGCCATCCGCATTCCGACCAGGCCGCGGGCAATCATGAAGTAGACAACCTCGTGTACCGCGTAAAAGAAGATCGTAATCAGGAAGCGAGCGCCGGCATTTTCCACATCGAGCTTGATTCCAAGCGAGGATGCCCCGAACCCAACTACCGTGAGCGAAATTCCGTAGAGCCCAATCGGCTGGTGGGTCAGCGCGTCTTGCATGATGCCGATCAACCCTCCAGTCAGCAGGCCTGCCAGCGGATTCCGGCGCGCCGTAGCAAAACCGATGGTCACCAGCAGCGGCAGATCAAAGATCAGGAAAAAAGGAAATCGAAGCGGTACGAATGCCTGGAGGAAAACGGCGGCCAGCGGAATCAGCACCGTCGCAGGGATACTGAAACGATAGACCTCAACCTGCTCGCCCGATGTGTAAGTAATGGCCACGTCAGTGCGGGGTATCCGGCGAGTCGGGCTGCGGTTTGGGATCAGCCGGGGGATTTGCCGGCCTCGGGGAAAGCGTGGCCGCGCTTGCCTTACTTGCGGACGTAACGCCCGGAGAATCAACGGCGGGCGATTTGGGGT
Source organism: uncultured Acidobacteriaceae bacterium (assembly GCA_963822025.1). Taxonomy (GTDB): domain Bacteria; phylum Acidobacteriota; class Terriglobia; order Terriglobales; family Acidobacteriaceae; genus Acidiflorens. Next base: position 2,673,786 of record CAWGFW010000008.1, read on the forward strand.
TCGGCGCACTTCGCGTGGCTGGTGCGCCATTGCCGGCTTCGGTCGGCGTAGCCTTGGGCTTGGATTCGGCGTCAGAGATTGGAACCGCAGGATGGGCGGTTTTCGGCGTGTCGGTGGCTGATGTGCCGGTAACCGGCATTGCAGTGGAGGCAGTGCCTGTCGGCGCGGCAGTCTTTGCGGCGACAATCCCCGAAGCTCCGCCCGAGCCCGGAGAAGGGTTCTTGTCAGTATTTTCCGGTTTGGAGGGGACGCTCGGCAGGCGCGCTGCCAGAATATCGATAGCGCGAGCGCCACCTACCTGCAGCGGTTCAGCTTGCCTTTCGTCAATCTTCGTTACCACTAGCACTTCTTCGAGCCGGCTGAGATCTGCGGCTGGGCGCACGTGAATGTTGAGAAACAAATCGCTGCCCGGCGTTATTTTTGTCACCTTGCCGATCGGCAGGCCCTTGGGAAAAATGCCGTCGCCGCCGCTGGTCAGCACTGTTTCTCCTGGCGGCACGGTTTCATCGCTCATCACTCGTCCGAGGACGAGTTCGCCGGCGGGGGTGCCATTCAGAATGCCTTGCAGGCGCGTTTGGTCGAGGATGGCGCCCACTCCGCTGCTCTGGTCGTTGATCAGCAGTACTTCTGAAGTTGCGTGATAGACGTGCAGGACCTTGCCCACAATGCCATCTGCGGTGATGACGGCCATGTCGGGCTTGATGCCGTCGCGGTTGCCTTTGTCGATGAAGACCGAACGGGACAATTCGCTGCCGCTTCCGCCGATGACCTGCGCCGCCATAGTCTGGGAGATGAACTGCTCTTTAAAACCAAGGAGCGCCTGCAGACGCCGCGCTTGATCAGCGTCCTGGCTGATCCGCACCCGCTCGAGACTCATGCGTTCAATCTGCGCCTTCAGGGCGCGATTCTCGGCGCGCACGCCGCGCAGATAGAAGTAGTTGTGCCAGAGGTTGCCGGTAGAGATTTGCGCCCATATGAGCGCTCTTTCGAGAGGCGTGACGGCGTCCACCGCCCAGATGCGGATGAGGCGCGTGGGTTCGCTGGGAGTGGTGCGCTTGACCTGCACGGCCAAGCCCAGCACCTGAGCGAAGAGCACCCCGACCAGAACGATCAGATTGCGATAGCGTCCGAGGACGGATTCCATAACAGCAGCTCTCAGTTCTCAGTTATCAGTGAACCCGTCAACCTGAGATTGGTGCCCAAATGCAGATCCCTCACTTCGTTCGGGATGACAATCCAGGAGAAACGGTCTCCGCGCCAGGCTTCTAGCTCGCAGTCCTACTCGATCGAAATCTTTCTGAGCAGTTTGAAGTCCGAGAGCATTTTGCCGGTGCCGAGCACCACGCTGCACAGCGGATCGTCGGCGATCGAGACGGGCAATCCCGTTTCCTCGCGGATGCGCTTGTCGAGATTCTTGATTAGCGCGCCGCCGCCAGTCAGCACGATGCCACGGTCACTGATATCGGCGGAGAGCTCGGGCGGCGTGCGTTCGAGCGCGACGCGAATCGCGTTCATGATAGTGGAGACGCACTCACTCAGCGACTCGCGAATTTCGCTGTCGTCGACAGTGATGGTTTTGGGGACGCCTTCGATCAGGTTGCGGCCCTTGATCTCCATAGTCAGCGGCTTGTCGAGCGGATAGGCGGAGCCAATCTCCATCTTGATTTGTTCAGCGGTGCGCTCACCGACCAGCAGGTTATATTTTCGCTTGAGGTAATTCATGATGGCCTCATCCATCTGATTGCCGGCCATGCGCACCGAACGCGAGTAAACGATGCCGCTGAGAGATATGACTGCGATGTCGGTGGTGCCGCCGCCAATGTCGACGACCATGTTGCCGCTTGGTTCGGTGATGGGCAAGCCGGCACCGATGGCCGCGACCATGGCTTGCTCGACGAGGTGAACTTCACTGGCTTTGGCACGGTAGGCGGAATCCATGACCGCCCGTTTTTCCACCTGCGTGATTTCCGAGGGCACGCCAATCACGATCCGCGGATGCACCAGCATCTTGCGGTTGTGCGCCTTCTGGATGAAGTAGTTGAGCATTTTTTCGGTGACCTTGAAGTCGGCGATGACGCCGTCTTTCATCGGCTTGATGGCAACGATGTTGCCGGGGGTGCGGCCCAGCATTTCTTTTGCCTCTTTGCCCACCGCCTCCACTTCGCCAGTGTTCTTGTTGATGGCCACGATCGAAGGCTCGTTGACGACAATGCCTTTGCCGCGCGCATACACCAGTGTGTTGGCCGTCCCCAGATCGATGGCGAGGTCGCTCGAAAACATGCTGAAGAGCGAACGTAGATTGTGGGACCGCGATGAGCCGTTACTGAACCCGTTGTTCGACATGTTAAAACTTCTCTCTTCCGGGAATTCGTCTCGCCCCTGGAACCTGGGACTTCGCCGGTCTCCGCGTGAGTCGTTCTCCCCTTGATATCTTGTACTCTATGTTTCTTTCATTCTACTTCGACGTACACGAAAACTAGTTGTAAGTAGAACACCTGACATGCTCAAACTATTTCCTCAGCACAGCTTTACAAAATCTGGCTTTGAACAACCCGCGCCCTTACTGAATGACCACTTTTTCCTGGTGCGTGTTCACCCCACCTTGGGAATTTTGCGCTGTGATCGTGACCAGGTTTTCACCGTTGGGCAAAGGGGGTGTGAAATAGTGGAACGTGCCGTCGTCGCTGATCAGCGGCACTTCTTTGCCGTTTACCATGACGCGCGCTCCCGCCTCCGTCTTGCCGGTCACTTCGATCACATGCCCATGCTGCACCAGTGGATCAATATCTAGCGCTAACTCTATTTTTTCCTTGGACTTGACAATGATGGTAAAGCGATTCTTCTCGCTTTCCACCGATTCCTTCCCACTGGCATCGTAAGATTGGATTGACCAATAGTATGCGCCGACCGGGAGTCCGGTCACCACCACACTCGGCGCTGCCACTTTGCGGTCCAGCAACACCGATGAAAAATATGGGTTGTGCGAGATGCGCAGCCGGTATCCCGCAGCGTTGCCCATCGGCGTCCACGCAAACTCGACTTCTTTCGATTTCTCCTCGGCATTCATGAATACAGGCATCATGTTTCCGGGGGTGATCGGCGTCGGCGGGCCGATTTCCGTCGCCCGCGCCATGGTCTTCGAATCATTCTGGAAGCTTACCTTTTCCCAGTTCGACAGGCGCACCACTTCTCCATTGCGCTCGATCTCGCCGCTGCCCTTCTTGACTAAGATTTCGTGACTGTCTTCTCTCGGATTATTGTGCACCATAGCCGACGAATCGGGAGCCAGTGACGCTTTCGCTCCGGCCACGATCACCTGCGACTTGGAACCCTGAACGTAAGTTGCCGTCGTGAGATCGACCGTGCCGGTGGTCACCGCTACCGAGACGTTGGTCTGCTGCTGATCGTTGGCAGAGTTTTCTTCGATGACGATCAACGAATCTTGTTTGACGGTGTAGTTGGTGCCGTCGTTGAAAACAATTTTCGCCATGCCTTCGGCGCCTGTCTGAACCACGTCGCCTTTTTCCAGCGGCACGTTATAGTCGGCGTTGATCCAGCTATTGCCGCTGCCTTTTCTTACGCGAATCGTGCCATCGAGCGCGGTGAAGTGCGCCTGCTGCGCAACCGCGGCCGACGGCCCTTTCAGCGGAGGAGCGAGTCCCGCGACTTTCTCCAGCAAGCCTGTGGAAAAATGCCCGGCTGCTTTGACTGACGCATCGGTAAATTTTGGAAATGCTTCGTGCATGACGGCGAAAAAAATCAGCACTACGCCAAGCAGCGCCATGATGACGCTGCGGTACGTTACCGTTTTCCAGGCAACGTAAAGTTGCGGCTTGATCTTAGTTGCCACGAGCCGGTGCCAACCTCATTACAAAATTTTTAGAGTCGGGATATCTCACGCGCTGTGACCATCATATCCCTGTGGAGATGGGTATTAAGCGTCGGTCATTGCGGGATATGGTTACGAAAGTGACTAATGGCAATTTGCGGAAGGGACGACCTTAAGAAGGGCATTTCCCCATTTCTCAATGCCTCTTCAGCAAATGGCTAGGGCGACGGCTTCGTGACCACCAAGCTTTGCCGTCTTGCTCCTCCCGTACGCGGTTGTTAGCATGAAGTGTTCAGCAATAATCGTTCAGCAAAATCCCAGGAGGTTCCTATGGCGACCGATACTCTGACCAAGCCCGTGATCGACGGCGGCACCACGAAGACTAAGATTTTCAAGAACTTTATTGACGGTGAGTGGGTGGAATCCGCCAGCGGACAGACCTTCGAGGACCGCAATCCGGCCGATACGCGCGAAGTGGTTGCCGTCTTCCAGCGCTCGAATAAGGAAGACGTGGATGCGGCGGTCGATGCGGCCAAGCGCGCGTTTGCCAAATGGCGACTGGTGCCCGCTCCGCGCCGCGCCGAGATGGTGTTTCGGGCCGCGGAGATTTTGATCGATCGCAAAGAAGACCACGCCCGCGACATGACCCGCGAGATGGGCAAGGTGCTCGCCGAGACGCGCGGCGACGTGCAAGAAGCGATCGACGCCGCTTACTACAATGCCGGCGAAGGCCGGCGCCTGTTCGGGCCGACCGTGCCATCTGAGTTGCCCAACAAATTCGCCATGGCCGTCCGCCAGCCGATCGGCGTTTGCGGCATGATCACGCCGTGGAATTTCCCTATGGCCATCTCATCGTGGAAGCTGCTGCCAGCGGTCGTCTGCGGCAATACCTGCGTGATCAAGCCCGCGCAGGATACGCCGCTCTCGACCTTCAACCTGGTGCGGGCGCTGACCGATGCCGGCATTCCTAAGGGCGTAATCAATGTGGTCACGGGCTATGGTCCCGAGGCGGGCACACCGCTGCTAGAACACACAGCGGTGCGCGCGATCTCATTCACAGGCTCTTCGACGGTCGGAAAGATCATTGGCACTACCGCGGCCAAGACCTTCAAGCACTGTTCGCTCGAACTCGGGGGAAAAAATCCGATGATCGTGCTCGACGACGCCAATCTTGAGCTGGCCATCGAGGGCGGCCTCTGGGGCGCTTTTGGCACGACCGGCCAGCGTTGCACCGCGACCAGCCGCATCATCGTGCAGAAGGGCGTCTACCGCAAGTTCATCGATCAGTTTGTTGCGCGCGCGAAAAAGATCAAGATCGGCAATGGTCTCGACGAGACGGTCGAGATGGGCCCGGCGGTGAACGAAAACCAGCTCAAGACCGACCTGCAGTACATAAAGATCGGCAAGGAGGAAGGCGCCAAGATGGTAACCGGCGGCAACCGGCTCGACAAAGGCGAATACCAGCACGGCTGGTTTCTCGAGCCTACGGTCTTTATCGACGTCGATCCCAAGATGCGGATTGCGCAGGAAGAAATCTTCGGACCGGTGGTTTCGATCATTCCCTGCGACGATCTCGAAGACGCAATCGCGATCGCCAACGGGATCGAGTATGGGCTGTCGTCCTCTCTTTACACCAAGGACGTGAACAAGGCGTTTTCGGCGGTGCGCGATCTTGAGGCCGGAATCACTTATATTAATGCTCCGACAATCGGCGCCGAAGTTCATTTGCCTTTCGGCGGCACGAAGGCGACCGGCAACGGCCATCGCGAAGGCGGCATTGGCGCGATAGATTTCTATACGGAGTGGAAGTCGGTGTATGTGGATTACTCCGACAAGCTGCAAAAGGCGCAGATCGACCGAGCTGAGTAAACGGCCAGCTACCGCCGAGAAGCTGAGTGTGCCGAGGCTTTGATAACGTTTGCTATCGGCGCCCTCGGCCTCTCGGCAGTGACCTTTTGGGCGCCTCCAACGGTCATCTTGCCGCTCGACTGCTCCGCACTTACCGTAGCTGTTCAGGGCTGAATGTTCCGTTAGCGCTGTCGGCGGTTATAGATTGGCCAATGATTTTGACGGCGGTTTCTCGACCAACAAGAACAATCGCAAGATACGATCTTTCTTGGTGCGGTTGTGTGCGCCGCTGCTGTGTTGGTTGATGTTCGGTCCGGTTCCCGCGCTGCGAGCGCAGTCTGAGGATCATCCCCATCGCAAGATTCTTCAGTCGCAGAAGCCCGAGTATCCCATCATCCTCAAATCGTTGGGCATCGGCGGGATTGTCCGTTTGAATGTAAAAGTTCTGGCGAATGGAACCGTCGCTCAAGTCACGGTCGTCGGCGGCAATCCGGTGCTCGCCGAAAGCGGGGTGAAAGCTGTGATGACGTGGAAATTCGCCCCCGCCGCGGCACTGAGCAATGAGGACGTTATCCTCGATTTCAAGGGCACTCATTGAACAGCTACTGACTTAGTGGCCACTGATTTAACAGCCAGGAAACTGGGATTCGTCGCGCAATTCTTCGGCGTGCTCTGCGGGCTCATACCGTTTGACGCGTTTTCTCTGCGTCCTCAGCTTCTCTGCGGTTAGAATTCCTTTATGCCCGCCACTCAACTTCGCGGAATTGCACCCGCCGCTCGTCTGGAAAATGTTCGCTACGCGATCCGCGATCTGGCATGCATCGCCGACGAGGTTGCGCGGCAGGGACACAAGATTCTGCCGCTCAATATCGGCGACCCGCTTAACTTTGATTTTCAGACGCCCGCGCACATGATTGAATCTGTCTATCGCGCCATGCGTGACGGCAAAAATGGATATTCGAGTTCTTCGGGCATTCCACAGGCTCTCGATGCAATTCGTGGCGAAGCGTCCCGCAAGGGGATCTCCAGTATTCAAGATGTGTTCGTCACGTCGGGGGTCAGCGAGACGGTCGACATCTGCCTGAGCGCGCTCCTCAATCCCGGCGACAACCTGCTGACTCCGTGTCCCGACTATCCGCTCTATTCCGCCGTTCTGGCGAAACTTGAAATCGGGCTGAATACTTATTACCTGAACGAAGAAGACGGCTGGCAGCCCGATCTCGACGACATCAGGAAAAAAATCACGCCCCGTACGCGTGGAATTGTATTGATTAATCCCAACAATCCGACCGGCTCAGTCTGCACGCGCAAGATGCTTGAGGAGATTGCCGAACTCGCACGCCGCCACAACCTGATTATTTTTGCCGATGAGATCTACGACAAGTTAATCATCGATTCAGAAAACCAGGACGACGACCAGCACGTTGCCATGGCCGCAGTCGCGCCCGATGTGCCGATCATCACTTTCGGCGGATTATCGAAGAACTATCTTGCCCCCGGATGGCGCATCGGATGGGGCATTGCCAGCGGCGAGGCTTCCGTTATCCAGCCATATCTTGAAGGCGTAAACAAATTGTTGAGGGCGCGGCTCTGCGCCAACCATCCTGAGCAATATGCGATTAAGGCAGCGCTCGAAGGTCCGCAAGATCACCTCGTCGAAGTGAAGCACAAGCTGCGCAGCCGCCGCGATCTCACTATGAAGTGGTGCGCGGAGACTGCCCGTGTGAGTTGTGTGGCGCCGCGTGGAGCTTTCTACGCTTACCCCAGCATCGACATCCCGGAAGGCGACAACGTCTTTGTCACTGAGGTGATTCGCCAGAAGTACGTAACCCTCGTGCATGGCTCCGGATTTGGCCAGCGCCCGGGGACGAAACATTTTCGCATCGTTTTTCTACCTGACGAAAAGACGCTGACGGCTGCCTATGCCGCGATTAGCGACTTCATGCGCGAGCGCTATGCGTAAAGCATTTGCTTCCAGCGTTGTCCAAATGCTTGAACTTTCGTAACTCTACATTGGTAGGCTCTCTTCCTATACTTGTTCCAGTACCCGTTAGAAATCTACCCATGCGTCGAACCATTCTGAGCTCAATTTTCAAGCTGTCAATTTTCGCGCTGGCGGGCACACTCGCCTGGGCGCAGAGTTCTTCTCCCGAGGCTCTTTACGATCGTGCGGTTGATGCCATAACCGGGGTAGGGTCTTCGCAAAACGACACTCTCGGCATCGACTATTTTCGACAGTCCGCCGCGCTTGGTTTTGGACCGGCCGAGATCGCGCTGGGTTACTATTACGAAACTGGAACTGTGGTGGCGAGTGATCCGGCGCAGGCTGTCGAGCTGTATCGGAAAGCCGCGCAGCAGGGCGATCCGCTAGCGGGTTGGCTCGCCGGGCGGCACTACTACCTGGGCAACGGAGTGCCGCGCGATCTTGATGCGGCACGAAAATGGCTCAAAATTGCCGCCGATCAGAACAGCGCCTATGGCGCTTATTATCTTGCCCGTGTGATGTCCGATAAGGATTACCCGAAGGCTGATAACGCCAAGGCTGCGGCACTGTATAAAATCGCCGCTGATCAGGGCTTGCCGCAGGCGCAATATTTCTATGCGAAAGCGCTGAAGGACGGGCGCGGCATTGCGAAGGATCCTTTCACCGCCTACATCTGGTACTCCATCGCGCTTGATGCCGGTTACGCCGCGGCGAACGCCGACCTTGGCGAACTTAACAACAACGCTTCGCTTACGGTGGAGCAGATTTCTACAGCGAGAGCGAAGGCCCGCGATATGGAGCAGGTCGTGATCCGCGCCGTGACCGCCCGGGGATGTTCTGGTTGGGATGGAGAGTTTGACGAATTTCCCACGCCGCCACCGCCCAAACTGCAGCGCTTTTGCCACTAGCCGATCGCCGAAAAGTTCGCGCGAAACGCTATACCATTTCGGTGCCCCATAAATCGTGTAGATGGACGATTCCCATTAATCGCAGTTCGCCATCGTTTTTGCCATCCGCGTCGCCGTCCACGACCACCAGCGAAGTGATCTTCATCTCCTCCATGCGGGCGAGAGCGCTGGCCGCGAACTCTTGAGCCTGGATCGTCTTCGGATTGCGCGTCATGCAAGCTCCGGCGGTGAGGTCAAGTGCGTCTTTGCCGCGTTGCTCCAGCAAGCGCCGCAGGTCGCCGTCGCTAATGACTCCGAGCAAACGATCACCCTCGACGACTGTTGTCATACCCAGCTTCTTGCGCGACATTTCGTAGATCACATCCTGCATCTTGGTTTGTGCCGTGACCCTCGGAACCGCGTCCCCAGAGTGCATCAACGATTCGACCTTCGCCAGCCGTTTACCCAGCTTTCCTCCGGGATGCAGGTTGGCGAAATCTTCCTCTTTGAAACCGCGTTTTTCGGAAAGTGCGACCGCGAGCGCATCGCCGAGAGCCAGCATGGTCGTGGTGGAGGCGGTGGGGGCGAGTCCGAGCGAACAGGCCTCCTGAGAAATCGAACAGTCCAAAGCAACGTCGGACGCGGATGCGAGCGTAGAAGCTCGTGTAGAGCGGGCGCCCTCGCCCGCTGCATCCGTTTTGAACTCGTCGCAGGTCATGCTGATCAGCGGAACCCCCAGCCGCTTGATGGTCGCCAGCAATTGCAAAATTTCTTCTGTCTCGCCACTGGCCGAGAGCGCCAACACAACATCGCCGCGCACGATCATTCCCAGATCGCCATGCAATGCTTCCACTGGATGCAGGTAGAGCGCGGGTGAGCCCGTCGAATTTAACGTCGCCGCGACCTTGCGCGCGATCAGACCGCTTTTCCCCATCCCGGTCACGACCACGCGTCCTTTGCATCCGAACATCAGTTCCACCGCCTGGTCGAAATCGGCGCCCATTGGTCCCGCGAGCCGGTCAGCCAAAGCACGCAATGCCTCGGCCTCGATGCGCACCACATTTTCGCCTACGTGCTTCATGAAGGGGAAATGGTAGCAGAGAGCGGGCGATCGGGTGATCCAGTCATTGGGGCTTCGGATGGTTGCCGCGGCAAAGGAAATCTCTTGAGGACTTCGTGCGAAATCTATTTGCTATCCAGATCGCGCTCGATCATGGCTGACTTCTTCGCGGCGAGAGAACTCCTTGCCGCGCGCACGTGGTCTTTGATGGCGAGCCGGAGATGCCGGGCCAGTGTTCTCAGCTCCGTTTCTATTTCCGGGGTCAGAGCGCTTGAGAAAGTACTAGAACAAAGCAGTCGAATCCTCGCACACAGCTCTTCAATGCGAGCGTCTGTCGAGGGGGGCATGTGCGATTGTCTGTTGAGCCGCGTCTATGTTCGATACTGCAGATACCGTAGTGCGGAAAAAGGTTGCCAGTCTATCAAACCTCATGTTTCGCAGGCAGCTCGCTTCGTTCGATTCGCGTGAATCGTGAAATATTTTCGTACGGTCCTTTCCGCGGTATGCCTAAAGCCTGGCACCAACTCTTTTGACATGAGGGAGTTCCATTGCTTCTTCGTCCACAGTCGTGCCCCCACGATTTGGCGATGCGCTTGCCTTTCTCAGGGTATGACGAGTGAAGAAAAAGACTGGCGACAGCTTTGCGCCATGGCAGCCGCTGAGTCCGACCCGCGGCTATTGTTGGAAATCGTCGACCAACTGATTAAAGTGTTGGACGAACGCAGGGTAGTGATGCGCGGAAGTGGGCCGCAAAACGAACCTGATTCGAGCGCCGGCGCTGTCGATTAGCGCCGCTTTTGCCTTCACTGTTTTTTGCAGCGACGAACTCTCATAGAGAGTCGTCGCTGCCCTGACGATTGTCCATCCTTCCTCCATGGAATAGATTTTGAGCATCCGCTCTTGCGGCCCCTCCATCTCGCAGTTGTCGTTCCCTGCGACACAAGAATCGGATTCGAGCAAATCGCTCTCGCAACGCCGCAAGTGGAAGCACCGGGTGTACAATTGCTGCCGTTTTCAAAGGTCAACTGTTTTGAAGACCACAAAGAAATTCCGATTTTTTCTCGTCCGCTAAGGGCGAGCAAAAACCAAACCTAAAGGGGGGAATATGCGAAGAAATATCAGCGGTTGTTGTTGTGCTCTGCTGGCATTGTCGCTTTGCCTGATGGCGCCCGCGTTGGCGGGAGGCCAGCAGGTTGGCGGCAATCTTCTACCCGACGGTTTTTACATCAGTCCGACCGCCGCGCCCGGTTCCATCTTTCAGGGCCTGCCTACCGGGTTGCGTCCTGACGGTTCTGCCGATGCCGATGGAGCAGTGACCACCGCGCTCAGTCCCGATGGCACTGCTTTGCTGATCTTAACTACAGGCTACAACACAGGCTTTTACACGCAGGGCCCCGATGGCACTGCGATCTTGTGGGCTGCGCTCTGGCCGCTGACTGGCTTGCCTTCGACCACCCTGACTCCGAACGCGGAGTGGGTTTTCGTCTATGACGTGCGCGGCACCCAGCCGGTGCAGAAACAAATGATCAACATCCCGAACACTTACGACGGCTTGATCTGGGATCCATCGGGTTACACCTTCTATGTTGCAGGAGGCATCGACGACCGCGTCGAAGTTTATTCGACGGCCGCCACTGGAGCCAGCGCGGATGGCACCTACACTCCGAATGCTCCATTCGTGCTCTTGAATCACAACCAGCCCGCCAATGTTCCCGTACAGGAATATCCGACAGGCGGCTTGTTCAGCACAACGCCCATCAACGACAACCCGATTGCCCAGTATATGTACATGCCTTTCAGCGCGCTGGCCGCCGGCTTGGCGATTAGCCCGGATGGCTCAACCATCTACGTGGCCAACTACCAGAACGATTCGCTGTCGACGATCAGCACTTCGACGCGTCTCGTGACCAACGAAACTGTCTTCTTTGCGCCGGGTCAGTCGACGGCCGTCGGAGAAATGCCTTACTGGCCGGTGATCGTAGCGAATGCCCAGGGCGCTCCGGTGAAGACCTATGTCAGCAGCGAGCGTGACGGCCAAGTGCTCGAACGTCAGTGCGTCGGGATCCATTAACGTGATTAAAGTTGGTGGCGAACCAAATCGCATGATTCTTTCCGCCGACCAGAATTGGCTCTTCGTCGCTAACGGAGATCTCGACGAGATCGAAGTGATCAATACTACGAACGATAAAGTTGCCGGACGAATCTCGGTTGCGCGTCGGGGCTATAAGTACAAAGGTTCCAGCCCGAACTCACTGGCGCTCAGCCCCGACGGCACCACGCTCTACGCCACTCTGGGTGGAGAAAACGCGGTCGCGGTCATCAATGTTGCTACGGGAACAGTGCTCGGACGCATCCCCACCGGCTGGTATCCCAGTTCGGTGTCGGTCAGCGCGGACGGCACACGGCTCTTTGTCGTCAACATGAAATCCAATGCCGGACCGAACCTCGAATACCGGTCCGACTGTCCGGGCATGGGCATTCCGCCGCAGTATTCGCAGCTACTCTGTCCGCCGCCGGATCCCACCTCGCGCAACGAATATATTCTTGCGCTGCTGAAGGCGGGACTGTCGACCATCCCCGTTCCCGACGCCGACACGCTCAGCTATTTATCGCAGATCGTGGATGCCAACAACGGTTTCAACAATCCGAAGCACGATCCGATGATGGCGTTCCTCCACGACCACATCAAACACGTGATCTATATCCAAAAGGAAAACCGGACTTACGATCAGGTGCTCGGCGATCTGACGCAGGGCAATGGCGATCCGACCCGGGTGCAGTTCCCGCAGCCGATCTCGCCCAACGAGCACTTGCTCGCAACCCAGTTCGCGTTGCTCGACAATTACTACGACGCCGGCGATGTTAGCGGCGACGGCTGGAATTGGGATACGCAGGGCCATGCCAACGATGCCACGACCAAGAATGTGCTCGTCGGTTATGGCAACGCAAACTACAACATCCCTTTTGACTGGAATGGCAATCCGCGCAACATCGGTATTGCGCTGCCCGACACGACGACGGGAACGCCGAGCCCGAGCACGGTGCGCATTACTACCTTGTTCGACCCGACTGGTGGTTCATCGATTGAGCCGGGAACGAAGGACATCACCGCTGATGAAGGCGCGGATGACCTCAATTCCGACGCCATCGGCGGCTACATCTGGGACAGCGTGCTGCGCGCCGGCAAAACGGTTCGCCACTACGGGCTTTATGCCGACGAGAATTATTACGTCGATCCGTACGCGGGCGCTCCGTTCTACATTCCTATCGTTCGCGATGCCTTCGCGCAAAAGGTGGTGCAGGCGGTGCCGGTCAAGAAATCTCTTCTCGATCACACAGACCTTTACTATCGCGGCTGGGATCTGAACACTCCCGATCAGTACCGCTTTGAAGAGTGGAATCGCGAGTTCAACGAGTATGTGAAAAAGGGCGACTTACCCAACTTCGAGATGGTCGATTTTATGGAAGATCATTTCGGTAACTTCTCGTCGAACGCTGGCAATCTGGAAAACCCGCTGGCGCAGATGGCGAGCAACGACTATGCAGTTGGCCGTTTGGTCGAAGCCGTAACCAACTCCCCGTATTGGAAGGATACGGCGATCTTCGTGGTCGAGGATGACGCGCAGAACGGGCCGGATCACGTCGATGCGCACCGCTCCACGGCGTTCATTATTTCTCCGTACACGAAGAGCGGCGCCGTGGTCCACACTATGTATAACTCCACCAATGTGCTGCGCACCATCGAAGACATTCTTGGAGTCAACCATCTGGGTCTCAATGACGCAAACGCGTTGCCTATGTCTGACGTGTTCATCAAGGAGCCCAACCTGCAGCCCTACACAGCGCCTATTCCGGGCATTTTGTGTGAGCCGCCAGTGAATCCGGATCTGGTGCCGGAATGTAACAACCCCGGAACCCGTCCGAAGACGGTGGCAATCAAATCGCTGCACGACGGTAAGTGGTGGGCGCAAGCGACCAAAGGCTTCAACTTCAGTCACCCGGATATGGTCGATTCTGACTTATTCAATCGCATCCTGTGGAAGGGAATCATGGGCGACGATAAACCGTATCCTGGAGCGGGAGTCAAACTGGGCGTTCAGCAGGCAAAGGACACAACGATCGTGCCCGATCGTGACTGAGCATAGTGAAATCGTTAGGGAGGCGCAGCCCATCGGCTGCGCCTTTTTTCTTTTGCCGAGCACCAAACTGTGCTTCCGCTATCCGACGCTGAAGTTTGCTCTGATAAACTTCACAGTTTCCTCTTGTCGAAATTTCTAGTGAGGCCATCATGGCAATTAATTCAGTAGGCGTAATCGGAGCAGGCACGATGGGCAACGGTATCGCCCACGTGTTTGCGCGCGGCGGGTTTGAGGTTGTGCTCTGTGATGTGGAGCAGCGTTTTCTGGATCGCGGCCTGCAGACGATTGCGAAAAATCTTGACCGCGAAGTGGTAAAGAACAAAATCACAGCCGACGACAAGACTGCGACCCTGGGACGAATTACGCCAGTGTTGGAACGGGCAAAGCTCGCCGATTGCCACCTTGTGATCGAAGCGGCAACCGAAAAATTTGCCATTAAGGCAGAGATTTTTCGCGACCTCGACCTCATTATGAAGCCAGACGTGATCCTGGCGACCAACACCTCTTCCATCTCTATCACGAAAATTGCGGCGCTCACCGGACGCGCCGACAAAGTCATTGGCATGCATTTCTTTAATCCCGTGCCAGTGATGAAGTTGGTAGAGGTGATCCGCGGTCTAGCGACGTTGCAGGCCACGTTTGAGTCCGTGCGCGATCTGGCGCTGAGACTGGAGAAGACGCCGGTCGAGGTCAATGACGCTCCGGGATTTGTCTCAAATCGTGTGTTGATGCCGCTGCTGAACGAGGCGATGTATGCGGTGATGGAGGGCGTCGCCGCTCCACAGGCCGTCGACGAAGTGTTCAAGCTGGGGATGGCGCATCCCATGGGGCCGTTGACGCTCGCGGATTTTATCGGCCTCGATGTATGCCTCGACATCATGCGCGTGTTGCAGGATGGCCTGGGAGATCCAAAGTATCGGCCCGTGTCCGCTGCTGATCAAAATGGTGGATGCGGGCTGGCTTGGCCGCAAGAGCGGGCGCGGCTTTTACACGTACTGAAAATGCTACGAGCTGCGAGCTACGGGCAACCGGATCGCTCCAAACTTTCAGCCCGAGGATTCAAGCTCGCGGCTCGAAGCTCGCAGCTAAGGGATATGGAATCAGTTCGCTCGATATAAAAAACATGGCATTACACCTGAACGGGCTGCTCCCCAGCACAAAATCGCGCGCCGACGGCTTTTATTATTTTTTGGCGGTGGCGTTGGGGGTCGCGGCAGGATGGCTCGACATTAAAGTCGGCGACTTGCTGCTGACCGCGATTGTAGTGCTGGCGGCGAACATGCTCCTCGGATTTCTGAGCCCGCGCCAGCCCTGGCGCTGGGTGCTGCTCGTCGGAATATTTGTGCCCGTCGTTGAATGGCTGGCCTACTTGCTTCTTTCAGAGAAGCCGGAGCGGGCGCAAATCTACGAATCGTTCCTGGCGTTTGTGCCGGGGATAGCAGGCGCCTACGGAGCAGCGGTGGGCCGCGGGGTGGTGGACAATTTATTCGGAAAGAAGTGAGCGGGGACTGTCAACTGGTGCAAAGCCCGCTATGCGGAGCGACTCGATAAACTCCTGGCTCGGGCGTCGAGAAAAGAGCCGCAGTTGATCCCACGGAATCACTTCCAAACTGCGAAGCTGTGGTCGTTTATTACTTCCATAAACTTACCTTCGTAACCAAGCCAGGAGACGGTCGTAATCGCGGCTGATTGCCGCGGCGCTGATTCTTTTCTGCCTTCCCTCCGATTACCCATGCTGGAGGGATTGCGAATGAGAACTACGCGGCGGGCACCGGCGTTGTTGGGTCTGTTTTATTGCATGGTCCTTGGTCTGGTCCTGGGCTCGCTATTGGGGCTGGCTGGTTGCAGCGGGAGTTCGAACCCGGCGGCGCAGAGCGCGATCCGAAATTATAACGGTACGGCGTCGGTTGGAGATTTCCTCACCATCACCATCAATTCTACGGCGCTAACGATTTCATATAAGAACTACACCAACGGCGATACCGGCATCGTTCCCTACACGGTGAATGCGAACGGGACCTACGCCATCACCGACCCGAACGGCAATCTGGTGGCGGCCTATGAAGTGCCAGGCTCGGTCCTTATGGTCGAGACTAATAAATCCGGCCCCAGCCACAATACGCCGGCGCTGATCACGGCCATCGAGAGCACGCCGGCCTCGATCGCTACCTTTGCCGGCCGAAACTTCAATTACCTTCAATTTCGCACATCGTCGGGCGGGCTGGGCTTTGGCACTATCGCGATCGATGCGCAGGGCAACGTTACGCATGACGGCTTTTGGCCCTATGGCGAGACGCAGCAGCCGGCGGATTTGTTTGACGGCGGAACGTTCGCCGCCACCAGCGTTCAGGAGGATCCCACCGGAGACTTTTTCACGATCACAGAGGGCAATGGAGAGACCAGCACCGCCTTCGGCACGCAGAATGGCTTTTTCGCCGTGGACACCGCGAATGGGACCATCCTGGGCCTGCCCAAGGCGTCGTCCAAGAATTTCAACTCGAGCAACGCCGGCACCTATACGGCTGTTTTCTATAAGAAGCCGAATGCGCAGATGACACAGAATGGCGAGAGTGGCACGCCGGTGGAAGGCAATGCCACGATCACGATTTCGGCGAGCGGGGTACTGACCATCACTGACAGCCAGAACAACACACTGGCGACGGGCACGCTGGCGGCGGTGGCGGATACTTCGTACCTCTACGATGGCACGCAGAATACTCTGCCCGATCCCTGCTTCGGCATGTTCACGATTCGCACTACGACTGGGAACTCGCAGCAGGACGTGTTCGTTTCGTTTCAAGGGAATGCGGTGATCTTTGCCAGTTTCAAGACCGCGCTGCCCTTCCAGACCAATGGCAACGCCACGTATACGTACTTTTACGGCGTGGGCGTGAGCTGAGCACCGCTTCGCTGGGCCGCTGCGCCTCCGTGGGGTAAACTCGTCCGTCGCGAAAGCAGTCCCATCGAAGGTACGGAGTGCCGAAAAAATGCTCCCGTTTCCACAGTCGCTCAGAGTAAGCTACCGGCATGGCAGTGTCGGTCTCGGTGCTCGCCAGCGGCAGTCGTGGGAACTGCGCGCTGATCGGCACGAGCACAACCCGCATTCTTGTCGACGCCGGTCTCTCCGGCCGCGAAACTTTCAAGCGGTTGCGAGCGCTCGCCGATCGTGACGCCGATAGTAATCGTGAGTGCACTCAAGAAATTTCCGCAATTCTAATTACGCATGAGCACTCCGACCACGTTGCCGGCTTGCAGCGGCTGGCGGCGAAGCTCAATGTCCCCGTCTATCTGACCGCGCCCACGCATCATGCCTGGAGCCGGGCGATGCGGGATGAACAGGGCGTGATTCCGGAGCTGCCAAAATCGGAGCATTTCTGCGCGGGGCGCGGTTTTCGCGTTGGCGACATCGAGGTCATGCCTTTCACCATTCCGCACGACGCGGCCGATCCCGTCGGCTTCACCTTCCGCGCGGAAGGCGTCAAGATTGGCTTCGCCACCGATCTCGGCTATATGCCCGTCAACGTGCGGAACCATTTGCGCGGCTGCAGCGTATTAGTCATGGAGTCGAATCATGATGTGGAGATGCTGCGCTCCGGGCCCTATCCGTGGTCGGTGAAGCAGCGCGTCATGAGCCGCGTGGGGCATCTTTCAAACGACGCGCTCGCGGAATTCTTCTCCAACGATTATGATGGAGGAGCCGAGTACGTTGTCTTGGCGCACCTGTCTGAACAAAATAACCATCCCGAAATCGCGCGAGCCGCTGCCGAACAGGCACTTGGTGGCCGTCCGGGGCTGTGGCACAACCGTGTGTTGCTGGCAACCCAGACTGAAGTTCTCGAATCCATCCGGTTATAGCCTCCGATGTGGATTTAGCCTCTTATGAATGATTGCGTGGAACCGATCGTGGGCAAAATCCTTGCTGGATGGCGCTACGATATTTCCGGCCTCGCTCCGGAAATGCGCGGGGACTACGATCTGCATTTTGCCGGATGCGCGCACTGCCGCAGCCGCCAGAAACTGAACCGCATTATCGATATTTCCCTGATCGTGCTGGCTTCGGCATCGGCTGCTGTGTTTCTGCTGGCCTTTGCCGTGATCCGCTATTTTGGGCCGCGCCACGCTTTCTGGCTCGAAGTAGGTGCGCTCGCAGGCTTTGCCCTCTCCGCGCTGATCTGGCTGATTGTTGCTGTCGCTACTCCTGCGCCGACCGTGATGGTCGATGTGGCGAAGCTGGGAGCGCGCCATGTGCATGACCGGCTGCCCGCCGAGATCCGCGAGCGTCTGCCAGAAGAAATACGGGTCAAGCTTACCGGCTCATAACGGCAGCTGAAATTTGGTTCTGTCGATTTCGAGTTATAGGGTTATGAAGTTTGCGTTCAAGATTTTGAGCCTGACGCTCGTCCCGGTCGTCATGCTGGCGATGCTTACGACGGGCGTCTGGATGGACGCCGATCATGCGTCCGTCTCGTCAATCCCTCCCAGCGACCGCGTGCCACCCTGCCATGCCCACGGCCCCGCGGGTCTTCCTGTTCCCCCTGTACATTCGTCATTGCCTCGTTTGCCTGCGAGTTATCAGTGTTGCCTTACCGATCATGCTGCGGCGGTAGTGCATGCTTCCGACTGTTCGCGGTCTCCTGTGCAGTTCACCCGCGTGTTTCGGCAGATCGAACCTGCGTCAGCAATATTGCTTTCGAGCTGGCGCGATCTTCGAACGATTGCTCTCTTCGACCCGCCCGGCGCGATTCCGCTTCGAATCTGATCTTCCTTCCTTAGCGCGGCGGCAATCATTAGCAACAACCATCGGTGAATTTATTTTTCACGCGCGATCTCGCGCTTGGGGAGTTAAACGTGCGGGCTTTTGCCTTCTTTGTCTTAATCAACTTTCTCCTGATCAATCCTTGGATAGTGTCGGTTGCGGCGCAGCGCGTTGCGCCCGATCCGACCGAGCAAAACATAGATCAGGTGGAACAACAAAAGATGGACAGGCATGGAATGAACATGCCGCCGATGGACAAATCGGGCACTGGACCCGACTGGATGCCATCGCCCGACAATGGCTCGGGGACAGAATGGCAGCCTGCGTCCACCTCAATCCCTATGTGGATGAAGTCAGTCGATACTTGGCAGGTGATGGCGCATGGCGTGGTTTTTCTGGATTACAACCAGCAGGGCGGACCGCGCGGCGAGGGAAAAGCTGAATCGGTCAATTGGCTGATGCTGATGGAGCAGCACAGATTAGGGTCTGGCAATTTGCTGTTCCGCGAAATGTTTTCAGCCGAGTCGCTGACCTCACCGCACCCGGGATTCCCCGAGCTCTTTCAAACCGGCGAAACTTATCACGGTCAGCCGCTGGTCGACCATCAGCATCCGCACAACGTGTTTGCCGAACTTTCTTTCGATTACACCCATCCCATTGGGACTCTTTTCAAAGAAAAAGTTTGGTGGGAATTTTATGGCGCCGCCGCTGGCGAGCCGGCGCTTGGACCAGTGGCTTTCATGCACCGCGCATCGGCGTCGGAGCTGCCCATGGCGCCCCTATCCCATCATTTGCAGGACTCCACCCACACCAGCTTCGGCGTAATCAACACGGGGCTGATCATTAGCCGCTTCAAGGTTGAAGGGTCGGTATTCAACGGCCGTGAGCCCGATGAGAAGCGTTATACCATCCAGTTCGCTCCGCTCGATTCCTGGTCGGCGCGGCTGAGCCTGGCCGCCTCGAAGAACTGGACGGCGGAATACAGCTACGGGCGTTTGGAGCATCCCGAAGCTTTTGAACCGGGCAGCCAGCGCCGGCAGACTGCCGCCATCGAATATGTGAGGTCGTTCGCGCAGGGGGCGTTGGTATGGGCAACTTCCGCAGTCTGGGGACGCGCGCACAATGAATTCGATAACCACAATCTGAACGGTTATCTGCTGGAGACGACAGCCAACTTCAAGCTGCGCAATTATGCTTTCTCGCGAATGGAACTGGCCGACAAAGATGAATTATTTCCCAATGATCCGGCGCTTCCGGCGTTTCGCATCGGAGCCTACACCTTCGGCGGTGCGCATGATCTTTTCCAACGCCATCTGTGGCGGTTGGCGCTAGGCGCGGACTTCACGCTTTACTCTAAGCCCTCAGTCTTGGACTCTGCTTATGGTAGAAATCCATTGTCTTTCCAGGTTTTCCTGAGAGCTCGTCCAGCTTTCGGTCACGGTGGTCATTAAGCTCAATTAAGTCGTGAAGGTATTGACCAAAAGAAATGATGGAGACGATACAGCATGACAGAGCATCCATTTAGGCGCAGAATCTAGGGCTATGGGCGCCGCATTATCCCTGGTGCGACAAATTCAAATCACTATGCTGGTGAGTATCGCGCTCTACGCCTTCGCCGCAGAAATGTTCGCTCGTAAGCCGGCGCACGATCCCGCCAATACCCTGTTCCACGCGCTCTCCCTGGTTTCTATCATGCTGGTCGGCGCTAGTCTGGTGGTGCGGCGCACGCTGGTATTGCCATCGGAAGCCTTGCTGCGAGATAGATTTGACGATCGAGTAGCTGTGTCCCGCTGGCGAACCGGTTACTTGTTCCTCTACGCTTTGTGCGAACTCCTGGGCATCTTCGGTCTGGTTTTACGCATGGCTGGCTTTACGCTTGCCAATGTATGGGGCTTCTATCTGGGTGGGTTCCTTTTGCTCCTGCTCTATTCCCCACGCGCTCCGCGCTCCTCCATCAGGTAATGCCATCCGCGGCTATCTTTGGGCGGAAGCGGTTTTCGGCACATTACTATTATTTTTGCAGCGTTCGACATCGAACATACCTGGATGATGGAGACTGCAATACTTCCGCTGATCATGAACCAAGCAGACAGCGAGCGGATTCGCGAATTGTGTTCGCTCATCGAGGCCGAACAGGACCCGCAGAAGTTTCTCGTCCTTGTCGAAGAGCTGAATAATCTCCTCAGCGCGAAAAACTTTTCCTCTAAGAAATCCGAGATAGAAGGTTCATGATCTCCGCCGCGTGTCCAAATAACATTACATAGTATTCGCCACGTGTTCTCCCCTGCCTTCATTCTGAATATCGGTAAAGAATTTCAGCGGCGCTACAGTTTCTGCGATCTTGAACAAGGTACGCCATCGCATCGAATCACAGATGAATACGTTGGACTTAAAGAAAACCACAATTCACAAGCGACCGCTCAGGCCGATCAAGCCGGCTCCGCTCCATCGCGGAGCTCGTTCCGACGCTGCAGGTAAGGCCGTGGGCAATCTCATTCTGTTGTCGCTTCCTGATGACGAATACAGCCAACTCCGGCCTTTTCTGGAGCCCGTAGACCTGCCGCAGTATGACATCCTTCACGCGCCGGGCGAGAAGATCGACTTTGCCTATTTTCTAAACGGCGGGATGGCCTCGCTGGTGGCTCTGAGCCCCGATGGCAGAAGCGTCGAAGTTGGCATCGTGGGCAAGGAAGGGATGGTCGGCATGTCCCTCACGATGGGCCTCCGCCGCGTAGTTTTCCGCGCCATTGTTCAGATGGCGGGCAGTGGATTGCGGATACGGGCGGAAATTTTTTAAGACATACTGCAGCGTGCACCCAACCTGCGTTTGCAACTTAGCCGCTTCGCCTTGCTCCACGGGATGCAAGTCGCTCAGATTGCCGCCTGCAACCGCCTGCATGAGGTCGATCAGCGTTTGGCGCGCTGGCTCCTGATGTGCCAGGACCGCGCCGATTCCCAGTTACTTCCCTTGACGCACGAATTTCTCGCGCAGATGCTCGGCACCGGCCGGCCCAGCGTGAGTTTGGCTGCCGCCGTCCTTGAGAACGCCGGACTGATCGAAAACACGCGTGGCACGGTAAGGGTTTTGAATCGCAAGGTTCTCGAAGAGGCCGCCTGCGAGTGCTATGGTGTAATCCAGCACTTCAATGGCGGGCTGGGGCTGAAATAACGGGTGCTAGCGTTTTGCGAACATGCGGTTATTGGAAAGCTCCCGCTATCCCCAATGCCCGTCGATGCGGTAGCTTCTATTCATGATTCTCCGCGAAGGGGGCCCGCATGAGCATTCAGGATGAGCAGGAACTTTCGTCTCTAAAAGCGGTGGGCCGGGTCGTTCGCCTGGTGCTCGACGCTATGAAGGCCGAGGTGCGGCCTGGCGTTACCACCCGTTATCTCGACGAGATTGGCGCGCGCGTCATGGAACAAAATGGCTCCCGCTCCGCGCCATCTATGGTCTACAAGTTCCCCGGTGCCAGTTGCATCAGCCTGAACGATGAAGCGGTCCACGGAATTCCCAGCGAGCGCGAACTCAAAGAAGGCGACTTGGTGAAGCTTGACGTAACCGTGGAGAAGGACGGCTTTATGGCCGACGCTGCCATTACCGTGCCCGTCGGCCGAGTGAGTCCGCAAGCTGAGAAATTAATAGCCTGCGCCGAGCGCGCCTTTCACAGAGCCATGCTGGTGGCTCGCGCCGGCTTCCGCGTATTTGAGATTGGGAAGATTGTGGAGCGCGAGGTGCGCAAGTCGGGCTTCACAGTCGTCCGCGAATTAGGCGGACATGGCATTGGCCGCACCATTCACGAAGCGCCGCATGTGCCCAACTACCCAGACCTAACTGCCCGCCAGATCATGAACGATGGGCTTGTCATTACTGTTGAACCGATTATCTCTGCTGGCTCGGGGCGAGTGTTTACTGACAAAGACGGCTGGACGGTGCGCACCGGGGATCATGCGCTCTCTGCGCACTTTGAACATACTTTGGTGATAACTTCCGGTGCGCCGATTTTACTGACGGCGGCCTAATGTACCGCGAAAAACCCGGAGAGTTGTCACACTCAGACTTTGACCGCATCCTTGCGCTCGGCGGGAATATATTTCACGGCGGCAGTTCGATCAAGCTTGTCCCAGGCGAAAGGCCTACCCTGGAAGGCGCGCTTCAAGGTGCGGAACAGCACCAGAGAAAATACCTGGCGATAGGCGAAGCGCTGCAACCATACCTGGCTGAGCAGCCAGGCGTCTTCGCGGGCTTCGGGTTGGCGACGTTCCAATGCGAAGGCGAGCGACGAGGCGAGAAAATCGATCACCAGGAACGCGCCAAAGAAAATCAGCAGCCTCTGGAAGCTGGCAGGGTCGTTCGATTCAGGATGGAAATATTTCTGGATGAAATACCAGGCCACGCCGACCACAAACATCACGTCAATGAAGGGCGAGACCAGCGGCAGCAGGATCTGGAAGATCAGGATGTTGGGAAGGGCGACGAATCCCAAAGCACCCTTGCGCGCGAACACGCCCTTGTGTTTAAAAACGGCTTGCAGGATTCCGAACGACCAGCGAAAGCGCTGGCGCATAAGCGCGTTGGCGCTGGTAGGAGCTTCGGTGAAGGCGAGCGCCTGATCCTCGTATTCGACTCGGTAGCCGTTGCGCAATAGCGCCATGGTGAGATCGGCGTCCTCGGCGACGGTATCCACGTGATAGCTTCCGGCTTCGCGAACCGCGGAGGTGCGCCAGGCGCCAATTGCGCCAGGGACGACGCTCACCGCACCCATGGTGTTGAGCGCTCGGCGTTCAAAATTTTGGCTGGTGATGTATTCGAGCGCCTGCCACCGAGTCCACAGATTAACGCGGTTGCCAACCTTGGCATTACCGGCCACGGCGGCAACTTTCGGATCGAGAAAGTGCGGCACCATTCTCACAATCGCATCGGGAGCGATGATGGTGTCAGCATCGATACCGACAAAAATCTCCGCATCGCCGATGTGCTCCAGTCCGAAGTTGAGCGCCTCGGCCTTGCCGCCGTTCGGTCGAGTGAGAATCAACACCTTGCCCGCCGCCTCTTCGGCGGCAAAGGTGCGGCGAGCAATTTCGAGCGTGCGATCCGTGGATCCGTCGTCGATGACAATCACGCACAAATTGGGATAGTCGGAATCGAGCGCACCCTGAATGGTGCGTTCAATGACCTTCTCCTCATTAAAAGCTGGTATAAGAACGGCGACCTGCGGCCGGTAAGCGGCAATCTGCTCGGGCGTCCCATGCACGTGCGAGCAGAGCCGGTCGTAGATGGCGAGAACGCCGACGAAAATCAGGCGGCCGGTCATCAGAATGTCCCCAAGAAAGAAAATGATCGTGATACCCATAATGGTCGCACTGAAGAGCCAGAAGCCGATCCAGTTCAAGCGTGCCGACCAGAACTGGTTTGCCGGCAGAGGCGGCATGACATCGGCCTTTGTTTTCCCCATCAACTGAAAGACGGGAACGAAATCAAATCCGCGAGCTCGCGCGCCGTCGATAATCAGCGGGAGCGCGAGCACGGTTCTTTCGCGGTTGCCGCCTCCATCGTGCATGAGCACGATGTTGCCGCACTGCTGATCGTTCGGTTGACAGGGAGGCAGGTGGTCAAGAACGTGAGCGGCGATCTGTTGCGGCGTGAGCGGGGGATCGTCGTTCCAGTCTTTAGTGTCGAGCTTGTTGCCAATGGTGATATAGCCGAGATTTTGCGTGAGTTCGAGCGGCTTGACTTCATCTTCCGTGTCGGGCTCGGCGTCGACGGAGTAGGGTGGGCGAAAGAGCGTGGTGCGAATGCCCAGTTGACTGGCAAACAATTGCTCGGTCAGGTTCAGCTCCACTCGCATGTAGCTCGAGCCAATCGAGCTGATATCGGGATGAGTAAAAGTATGATTTCCAATTTCGTGGCCTTCGCGGAAAATCCGTTTCGTCAACCCGCCAAATTTCTCCGCCTGGATTCCGATTAGAAAAAACGTTCCCGGCACCTGTTCGCGCTTCAGCACATCGAGAATTTTCGGCGTCCACTCAGGATCGGGTCCGTCGTCAAAGGTCAGTGAGAGATGGTTCTTGCTGGCGCCATAGCGCGCCACACGATAGGGCTCAGGCAAACTCTTGAATTCTTCCCCGTCAATCAACCCCGTTTGCTTGTCTATTGTCAGGGTGCGCTCGCCGTCAGCCGGCCGCGCCTCGATGTGGAGGATTTCGCCGTCGCCTTCCATGTCAACGTCCTGCCCGGGCGGCACATCTTTTAAGCGATCTGAGGCGTTTGCTTCACCGGGCATATCCCAAACACGCCATAGCGATCGGTCTTCGGCACCAAGTCTCCATAAAGCGAAGGTCTGGATGCCGAGCGTCTGGGCGGCGCGCATTTCGTTCAGCGCGGTGACCGCATCGAGAAACCAGACATCATGGCGGAAATTATCGTCGTCGCGGTAGCTAAAATGCGGGTTCAGTGCGTCGCCGTCGAAATCAACGTCTTCCTCGGCATCGCGCGACCCGATCCAGGCTTCCTGCACCGAGACGCTTTTATCCGCCTCGCCTGGCGGGAGTTTGCCCTTCTTTGATTTTGGTTTCTCAACCCAGTCGTAGCCGTAATTGCCAATCGCGCAGATCAGCTTTTCTTTCGGAATTTCCTTGACCGCGGATTCGAGATTGTCGAGAAACCAATCCTGCGAAGCGACGGGGCCAGGAGTTCCACCGGGAAAGTGCTCGTCATAATTCATGATGACGACGCCATCAACAGGAGACGAAATGGCGGCGTAATCAAAGTCTTCGTTGCGTACCTGCACGCTGACGTAGAGCTTCATGCCTTTAGCGTGCAGATCGGATGCCAGTTCGTTGAGCAGCGCGACATACCCGGGCTGGCCTTTTTTGGGGAACGATTCAAAATCGATCATCAGGCCGTGATAATGGTCGGTTGCAAGAAAAAGCGCGACCTCGCGTCGAAACCGGGCGCGAGCCTCCGGATTGTTTAAGAAGTCACTGATGCCGGGAACGAAGTCGGTGCCATCAAAGTTTTGCACCACCGGAAACACGTCCATGTCGAGTCCTTCGTTCTTGAGAAACGGCATGACCTTGTCGTCCACGTGATGCGCGGTCTGGCCATGAATCACGTCGTACATGGCGTTTGTCTCCGGGTCGACCGCCTGCAAACGGCCATCCGGAGTGAGAACCTGCAGCCAGGTGGGAAAGAGCAAATCGATCTGGCGCGCATACTCACGCAAGGAAGAGAAGCTGGCCGAGTCCCATGAGACGTAGAATGCGGCGCGAACGCCTTGCTCGGAATTGAGCGTCAGCTGCGACGGGGCTTTGTGAGATTGATGGCGGTGACCGGCACGGGCGACGGTGGCCAGACGGCGCTTCTCGCGGGCCTTCGTCTTTTCGTCTTCTTTGAGAGCGTGGTAAGGCTTCTTTTCCGACAACCAGGAAAGGTCGGGAAGCGGCTCGCTGCGCAGCGCACTGTAAATGAAAAAGATCACCAAGAAAGAAAAAGCCAGGGCGGCCGCGTCGAAAATACGGCGGATCCGCTTCCAGCGGGCCTGCATGGGATCGTAGAAAACCTGTTTCGCCATCGGTTGTGGTGTCTTCATCCTAAGGTGAGAGGGGCGAGTGGTCAAACGCAGGCTGCACCGGTCGCTGTTCGTCGTTCGCTTATGGCCAGTTCGTAGCGTCGCCGATCTCAGCGAAAAGCGAAGCGCGAACGACGAACCACGCATTTTTCGCCGGAGGCACAGAAAATCCCGCAGTCGCGATATATTCCCAATGTGCTGAACCTGCTTCGAGAACATCGCCGATTTTTTCTGGCAGCCGCACTGGCTGGACTGGCACTGCGATTATTTTTCTTCGTCTACTTCCCCCAACTCACCGATGATTCGCGTATCTACACCAACCTCGCCATGACCTGGCTGCAGCATGGCGTTTACGGTCAGACACCAGGCGGACCGCCCGGGCAACTGATCATGCCGACCGATGCGCGGCTGCCGGGTTATCCGGCATTTCTGGCGGCGATCTTCTGGCTATTCGGCGCGGGCAACTACAAAGCGGTTTTGGCGGCGCAGGTGTTGTTCGACATGGCCACTTGCCTGGTCGTCGCCGATCTGGCTCGCCGCACCGTTTCCGAACGCGCCGCGGAAGTCGCCTTTCTACTCGCCGCGTTGTGTCCGTTTCTGGCAAATTATGCCGCGGCTGAGCTGACCGAAACTTTAGAAATCTTTTTTACCGCCCTTGCGTTTGATGGCGCGGCAGCCGCACTCAATCGGATGAACGTGGGAAAAGGCGCGCTCTCGCTCTGGGCTGCGACTGGCGCAGCGATTGCCGCATGCATCCTCTTGCGTCCCGATGGCGGCATTGTCTTGGCGGTGATCCTGCTCTATCTGGCGTTCTATGCCTTGGCGCGCCGTCATCGTAATGCCCGGTTCGCACTACTTTCCGCTATCGTTGTCACGCTATTTGTGCTGGCCCCACTCGTCCCCTGGACGATTCGTAATTTTCGTACCTTTCATCATTTTCAGCCGTTGGCTCCGCGCTACGCGAGCGACGCCAACGAACTTGTGGCCCGGGGCTTCAACCGCTGGGTCAAAACCTGGATCCTCGACTACGTATCGGTAGAAGAAATTTACTGGAATGTTTCCGGCGACCCGATCGACGCGAGCAAGTTGCCTTCGCGCGCTTTTGATGATCCAGCGCAAAAGAACGCAACGCTCTCTGCGATTGCTGCTTACAACGAGTCCAACGATATGACGCCCGAGGCAGATGCGCAGTTCGCTAATCTGGCTTCGGAGCGCATCGCCGCCCATCCCCTACGTTACTACCTGGTGCTGCCCGTGCTGCGCGTCGCGGATATGTGGTTGCGGCCGCGAACCGAAATTCTCCCTCCCGACCCGCGCTGGTGGGAATTCAACGACGACGCGAAACATTCGGTCGTGGCCCTTGGATTCGGTTTGCTGAACCTGGCTTATGTGGGGATAGCAATCTTAGCTCTGGCCCTGCAGAAATACCGCGGGGCGCCAGGAATTCGCTGGGCCGGACTGCTCGTCGGTTTCGTGCTGCTGCGTTCCGCGTTCCTCGGAACGCTGGAAAATCCGGAGCCGCGCTACACGCTGGAGTGTTATCCCGCGATCATCGTGCTGGCGAGTTCCTTACAGGCGTACAACACCCGCACCAATAACCGCGCTCATACCTAGTTACTTGGAAAACGCGAAGGGAGATAAGGAGCAAAAAGAAAGAAAAACAATCCTAACCTTCGGGCAGGAAAGAAATCCTCAACTGAGGGGCGAGTCGGTCATGCGGAAGCGCGTGCGAACGTGTTCGGACAGCAACTGGATGGCTGCACGATTGGCGATGGGATCGGCTTTCGCCAAGTAATTCATCGCTTTCACTAGCGTTTTCTGACCATCGACGTAGCGCGGGTCAGCCGTGCGCTCCCGCTTTTTACGAGAGAGGTCGGGAGGAACGGGAATGGTAAACATTTTCGCCATGCGCACTCAACTTTCGGGCTACTTTCGAAGTATATAACTGCCGCTTGCCTTTTTCAGCTTGTTTCTGTTGGTTCCGTCCGTGGCTAATTTACCGTCCATTCCTCATCCCTGCGGCGAAATGACGCGCGTTTTCTTGGTCGTCTTCAGCTTAAAGGCGCTCTCAGGAAGATCTTTATTAATCTCTATATCGGAATATTTCGCCAGGCGGTAATTGCCGCCCGGCTCGAAAAACTGCTGCTGCACCGAAATCCCCTTGGCTGGGTCGATCCACAATAGGATGCGCGCAATGTTGTTTCGCAAACTGACGGACTTCGGAATCAGTTCCAACTTCTCCGCCGCCACTCCATTGACGTTTTCGATGCCCAGGAATTTCACCTCGTAAGACTTTGGCAGATCGTGGCCGGCGCCGCCGAAGCCGAGCACTAGAAAGCTTTCAACATCGCTGCGATTCTTGCCCGGATCGTACAGATTGACCTGATCGATCTTGGGCTGGTACACCTGCACCTTGCCGCCGCTGTAAATGACGTACTTCAGGTCAGGCTTGTCGAATTCGACAGCCATCTGTATTTCTCCGCCCGCACGCCGGAAATAAATCTTTCCCGTCTGCGTATCGGTCTCGCGAATCACCGCGTCGTATTGGTCCCACACCACGTTGGCCTGAGTGCTGCGAAAGTTTCGGGCGGCGTCATCCATCTGTTTCAGGACGCGATCAAGCGCTGCGGAATCGGTTTGCGGCCAGGCGGTTGCCATCAGCAGCGATCCCAGCACGACCGATCCGATTAAGAAGTCCTTGAGGACGGCTCGCATTGCGGAAACCTTGAACCCACTATTCTTTTTGTACCGAGACCTTATAGCTCACGGCGCGCCCCTTGGCGTCCTTGACCGTCTCCACATCGGTGATTGTCACTGCTCCCGAGATCGGTTCGATAATCTCTTCCAACTGTCGCCGGACATCTTCGCCCTTAGATGTATTCACCGCCGAGGCCTGAATCTGATAGACGAATCCGCCTTTGTCGCCGGGAATCACGACCACGCCGGTAAGATGCGGATTGCGCTCTACCGGTTTGTCCTTGAAATTGATGAAGTAGGGCGACACGAAAATAAAGAGCAGAATCAGCGTCACCATAATGTCATAGTGCAGGCTGCCCCGCTCATACGACCAAAGAATGTATCCGCGGATTGTGCGCCACATCGCGCCCATGGGGGAGACGGCGCTTTCCAGCGCCATCGAGGCTTCAGGTTGCTGCAAGTGTATTTGGGAATTCATATGATGGCAAATCTCCAGACTAGCGCGAGGCAGGTGCCGGAATGCAATCCGTGCCCATATAGCGCTGCAAGGCCTCGGGGATGCGAACGCTCCCGTCGGCTTGCTGATAATTTTCGACGATCGCTACCCAGGTGCGTCCGACCGCCAAGGCGCTCCCGTTCAATGTGTGCACGAATTCCGTCTTGCTTTTGCCCTCGGGACGATAGCGGATATTCGCCCGCCGCGCTTGAAAGCTTTCAAAATTCGAGCACGAAGAAATCTCGCGGAACAATTGCTGCCCCGGCAGCCAGACTTCGATGTCATACGTCTTGGCGGAAGAGAAGCCCATATCCGCCGTGCACAATGTGACTACGCGATAGTGCAGGCCAAGTTTCTGCAGGACGGTCTCGGCGTTATGGGTGAGCTTTTCTAATTCGTCGTATGAAGTTTCCGGGCGCGCGAATTTCACGAGTTCGACTTTTTGAAACTGATGTTGGCGAATGATTCCGCGCACATCCTTCCCGTACGATCCCGCCTCGCTGCGAAAACAGGGAGTATACGCGGTCAACGAAATCGGCAAGCGTGCGGAGTCTAATACCTCGTCGCGGTACAGGTTTGTGACCGGTACTTCGGCCGTCGGAATCAGCCAAAGATCTTTCTCGCCGTGTGGCACGCGAAAAAGATCGGCCGCAAATTTCGGAAGCTGCCCCGTGCCATACATCGACTCTGAATTAACCAGATACGGCGGAAGCACCTCGGTGTATCCATGCTCGCCCGTGTGCAGATCGAGCATGAAATTGGCGAGCGCCCGCTCCAAACGCGCGCCCAGCGCCCAGTACACTGCGAATCTCGCGCCAGAGAGTTTGGCGGCGCGCTCCAGGTCGAGGATTCCTAATTGCTCACCGAGTTCCCAGTGCGGCTTTGGTTTGAAATCGAATTGCGGCGGCGTGCCCCGGCGCCGCGCTTCGATGTTGTCTTCGCTGCTTTTTCCCACCGGTACGCTGGCATGCGGAAGATTCGGCAGCGCGGTCAGAATTTCACGCAGGCGAGCTTCCTGTTCGGCCGCCTTTTTTTCGGACTCGGCAATCTGTTCGCGCAGGTCTTTGGTCTCTTGAATCAGCGCCGAAGCGTCTTGTCCGCTCTTTTTTTGTTTCGCAATTTCCTCCGACGCGCGATTGCGGCGTGCCAGAAGAGTCTCGGCAATGGTGATGGCCTGTCGGCGCTCGCCATCGATGATCGCGAAGTCTTTCAACACCTCCGCCGGATTCATTCCGCGCTGGCGCAGTTTTTCTTCCACCAGCGCGAGGTTGTCACGAACAAAATTCAGATCGAGCATTGTCCATTAACTTTAGCTGAAAAGCGCGGTTCCGTGCACGAAGAGGATCGAAGCCTTCACCCGCGAACGACGCGAAGAACACAGAGGCTCTTGTTCATTATTTTCCGCGTCCCCGGCGTTCTCTGCGGTTGCATATCTTTTCTGCTGTAAACTAAATCGCGATGAGACCCCCCCGCACGCTGCGCGTGGTGTTGATTTTGCTCGGGTCGTTGCTCTGGTCGATATCGGCCGCGTTCGCGTCTGCTTACAACGCCCGGCCCAAGCTGGTTGTCGTCATCGTCATCGACCAGTTCCGCGGTGATTACCTCGAACGCTATCGCGATCAGTTTGGCGAAGGAGGCTTCCGCCTGTTTCTCGATCACGGCGCTTATTTTGCGGAGTGCAATTACGATTACGCCAACACTCGCACTGCTCCCGGCCATGCCACTCTCTTTACCGGGACCTATACCAGCGGACACGGCATTATCGCCAATGAATGGTGGGATCCACAGAAAAAGAAGCGCGTGACCTCCGTCGAGGACGATGCCACGAAACTTGTCGGCCTGGGCACTGACCAACCGGGACCGGGCGCATCGCCGCACAATCTCATGAGCGACACGCTGGGCGACGAGCTAAAACTGGCTACGGGCGGCCAGTCTCGCGTCTTTGCCATCTCGCTTAAAGATCGCGCCGCCGTCCTGCCAGTCGGCTTTTCTGGCGACGCCGCTTACTGGATCGATCCGAAGTCCGGCAGTTGGATTACCTCAAGTTATTACCGTCCCGATCTTCCCGACTGGGTGCGCAATTTCAACGGCAGCAACCCTTCGCAAGGACGCGCGGAAAAATTCTGGAACCGCGAATGGAAAGACAGTGAGGGCAACGTTCTCGGATCAACCGCACCGCGCAACGGTAAAGATGGCTCGCCCGCAGGCTTCTACGAGGTCGTTGGCTCGACGCCTTTCGCCAACGAATATCAGTTGGAGTTCGCTAAAGAACTTGTCGTATACGAAAAGCTGGGTGCGAACTCGGCAACCGACCTGCTCATCATAAGCCTCTCGGCCAACGACATTCTCGGACATCAGGTCGGCCCCGATTCACCGCAGATGCGCAGCATGGCGCTCGAACTCGACCGGCAGTTGGCTGACTTTTTCACCTTTCTCGGTCACCAAATCGGCATGGCTAATGTCTGGATGGCGCTTTCGGCCGATCACGGGGTTGCCCCTCTGCCCGAATTCGCGAAAACACTTCGCCTGCCTGCTGCCAACCTCGACGCCAAGGCACTGCGCGAGCAGATCAATGCCCAGCTCTCAAAAAAATATGAAAAGAAAGCCGACTACGTCATCGATCTCGATTACCCGTTGGCGTGGCTGAACGCAGAAGCTTTTGTCGGGACTCTGGGGAAAAGTGAATCCGTCGCCGAGGACAACGTCGGCGAGGCTATGAAACAAGCCGGGTTCGCCGGATACTTCACCAAGTCGCAACTGGCGCGGGGAGAAATTCCGCCCACCGAAATCGGGCGCCGCTACGCTCACAGTTATTCGCCCGAGGGAGGATGGTACGTGATTGGAATCCCCACTCCCTTTCACGTCGGAATCACGAAGGGTACCGATCATGCGACACCTTTCTCGTACGATACTCATGTGCCGCTTGCTTTCTATGGCCTCGCCTTTCAGCCCGGAATCTACCGCCATCATGCGGAGCCGGTCGATCTCGCGGTGACGCTGGCTTCACTTCTCGGGATTAATCCGCCCACGCAAGCAACCGGTAGAGTGTTGACCGAGGCGCTTCAGCCGACGCATCAGTCCGTCGCACCAGACGCGACCCTGGCGCCCCGTCCAAAGTCCTTGCAACCCCTCACACCGCCTGATGGAGACATTCAATGACTCCGATCGGCAATCCAGACTTGAGCGTCAACATCGCCGGCATCCAACTGAAGAACCCGATCATTGCCGCGTCGGGCACATTCGGATACGGCATTGAATTTGAAGACATCGTGCATCTTGACCGGCTGGGCGGATTGGTGGTTAAGGGTCTCTCGAAGGATCCGATGACAGGGAATCCGCCGCCACGACTTTACGAGACTGCGGCCGGGATGCTGAATGCAATTGGTCTGCAGAACATCGGAGCGCCCGCCTTTATCACCGATAAACTGCCTGCCTTGCGCGAGAAGAAAAACATTGTTGTGTTCGCCAATGTTTTCGGCTACACCCGCGGCGATTACGAGCAGACGATCGAAATTCTCAACCAGGGCGAGGGAATAGCAGCGTATGAAATTAATGTGTCATGCCCCAATACGGCACACGGCGGCATTCAGTTTGGCAGCGATCCGATGTTGCTTGATGAAGTTGTGCGAACGGCGAAGCGAGTGGCGGCTCGCCCGATCATCGTGAAGCTCTCGCCCAACGTGACGTCGATCGCGCAAATGGCATACGTGGCGCAGGAAGCCGGCGCTGACGCGATCTGCCTGGTAAATACTTTTCTTGCTATGGCGATTGACGCGGAGACGCGCCGCCCCAGAATTGCGAACGTCACAGCGGGCCTCTCGGGGCCCGCCATCAAGCCGATTGCGCTGCGCATGGTCTATGACGCGGCTCACGCGGTGAAAATTCCCGTCATCGGTATGGGAGGAATCACCACCCCAGTCGATGTGGTGGAATTCATGCTGGCGGGAGCGAGCGCCGTTGAAGTGGGAACCGCTAGCTTCTTCGATCCGGTGGCAACAGAAAAGTTGGTAGAAGAATTGTTGGAGTACTGTCGCGACCATCGCATCGAACGACTGAGCGATCTCACGGGCGGATTGCTGACGGATTGATGTGGCATAGACTTGGCCACCGCGAATGTACGTGGTCGGCCGCTCTTAGCGCCCGCTGACGTGCCAAATCGATCCTGGTGATTGATAATTCAATCCCTCGCCCCACACGATTTGGGTGTCTCCGTGATTGTCGATCGCCATGCCGAAATAGTCGCCGAAGGGAAAGCGGAAGCCTTCCTTGCCGATATAGCGATAGCCGGGCACGTAGCCTGACACTTTGATCTCATCTCCCCAGGTCGCGCCGCCGTTGCTCGAACTGCGATAGTAGGTGTTCCAATAGCGCGTGTTGTGAGAAGAGTTGCGCACATCCATCCAGGCTATTCGGACGTCGCCACCGGTTCCGGCTACGATGGCCGGAAAGGCATGCTCGACGCCCGGTGCGGCGGAGGAAATGCTGACCCGCGGCAACCAACTACCGCCGGCGTTGGTCGATGACGAAAAATAAATTTGCTGCGGGCCGAAAGCTGTACTGCCCGCGCTCCACAGCGCATACAGGGTTCCATCGGCGTCAGAGGTGAGCGCGACCTGCGCGCCTAAAAAGCCCTCGCCACAGTCTTCGGCTTTGCAGCCGGGCGCTGCGGACGAAACGTCGAGCAGGTTTGCGCTCCATGTTTTGCCCGCATCCGCCGACTTCGCAACATACAGATTCACCGCGCCGCGCGCGCCTCCCGCCTTGGAGTAGGAAGCCCACGCCAGATAAGCGTTGCCAGCAGGGTCAACGGTTGCCGCTCCGAGCAATGACCACCCCGGACGGCTTTCCGCATTAGCGCGGGTCGGCGTAAAACTGCGTCCTCCATCCTGCGAGGCCGCGACCCAAACTTCTTCTTCATGATTAAAAGCGACGTAAACATTTTGGCCACGCACGGCTAATGCCGGCTTATCGAGTTCTGCTTCGCCGCGGACTGCAATTGTAAAAGACCACGTCGAGCCTGAGTCGACCGACTTCGCCAGCATCACCACGCGTTTGCTATTTTGCAGCCAGGCCGCATAGATGGTGCGCCGGTCGGCGGGATCGACGGCGATCTGCGCATCGAACTGGCCTGAGCCCGATTCCAGCATCACATGCGGAGCCTGCCAACTCTTTCCGGCGTCGGCGCTTGTCACCAGCAACATCGTGGGCACGCTGCAATCCTTGCAGTCGGCAATTGTTCCGTAGTGAGGATAAAGAATATAGATCCGGCCTGCACCGTCCGCGGCTACCGCCGGCTCCCACTGGTCGCCGCCGCTGAGGCCTACGCGCTGTTGCGCAGAAAATTGCGGCGCTGCCGCCCAAGCTGCGCTTGCCAGTGCCAGCAGTAACGCCGCGAGCTTCAACGGCACGCGCTTCGAGACGGCGAGTTGGAATAAAGCGGCGAGCATGCAAACCATCGAAGGTAAAACGGGTGGGGGAACTGGACCCTGACTTTGAACTCTATCCCGAAGTCAATCATGGGGTCAACGTTTCCTTGGTCATCATTTGTCAACCACTCCAGTAGCCGTCGGTCCGCATGGCCCGGGCGATTGCGCCCTGCTTATGATGCGGATTGGTTTGGGCCCGTCAAAGAATACTGGGCCATAACCCACACTCGTGCGCGGCGACTATGCCGCCCGGTGTAAAATTAAGGGTCGCGAACAGCCGCGCTAATCTCTCATCCTGGAAAGGATTCTCCGATGGCAACTATGGAAGCCCCACCTCGCCTGCAACTCCGCCTTCATCAGGGCGCGTTCAAGAATGAGCCCTTTGTCGACTTCACGAAAGAAGAGAATGTGCGCAGGATGCGCTCGGCGATCGAAAAGGTACGCGGCCTGCTCGGACGCGAGTATGACCTGATCATCGGCGGCACGCGACTGAAGACCTCGGACAAGATTCGTTCGATCAATCCTGCCAAACCGTCTGAGGTGGTCGGCATCCATCAGAAAGCGGGTAAAGAACACGTCGAGCCGGCGGTGCAGGCTGCCTGCAAGGCTTTTGGCCACTGGAGCCATACTTCGGTCGAAGAGCGCGCGTCACTCCTCTTTCATGTCGCCGATGTGATGCGCGAGCGCAAGCTGGAATACATGGCTTGGCTGGTGTTTGAGGTTTCGAAGAACTGGGCCGAGGCCGATGCTGATATTTCCGAGACTATTGATTTTTGCGAATTCTACGGGCGTGAAGCGCTACGCTTTGCAAAGGCTGAGCCGCCGGTGCAACTGCCGGGAGAGCGCGACACGCTTACTTACATTCCGCTGGGCGTCGGAGCGGTGATCCCGCCGTGGAATTTTGCCTGCGCCATCATGGCGGGCATGACTGTCGCTTCGATTGTCAGCGGCAATACGGTCGTCCTCAAGCCGTCGAGCGATTCGCCGACGATTGCCGCCAAATTCGTTGAACTGCTTGAAGAGTGCGGCATGCCTGAGGGCGTGGTCAACTTCTGCCCAGGAGGCGGCGCGAGCTTTGGCGATGCGCTGGTCTCGCATCCGAAGATTCGCTACATCGCGTTCACGGGCTCGCGCGAAGTCGGCTTGCACATCAATCAGTCTGCCGCGCAGCAGCAACCCGGCCAGCTCTGGATTAAGCGCACCGTTCTTGAAATGGGCGGGAAAGACGCAATCATCGTCGATGCCGACGCCGATATCGACGCGGCGGTTGAAGGCGTCGCGGCATCCGCTTTCGGCTTCCAGGGCCAGAAGTGCTCAGCTTGTTCGCGCGCCATTATCGACGACCGCATTTACGACAAGTTTATCGAGCAACTCAAATCGCGTGTCGAACGCCTGACCATCGGCGACCCGACGCTGAATCCGAACATGGCTGCTGTCATCAACGAGGGTTCGATGAACGACATTCTGCGTTACATCGAGATCGGCAAGAAAGATGGACGCCTGATCACCGGCGGCGAGCGCGACACGAATGCTGGCGAGGGCTATTTTATTAAGCCCACGATCATTGCCGACATCGCGCCGAAATCAACGCTTGAGCAGGAAGAGATTTTTGGGCCGGTGCTGGTAGTGATCCGGGCACGGAACTTCGACCACGCACTCGAGATTGCAAACGACACCGAGTTCGGATTAACCGGCGCCGTCTATTCTGGTTCGCGCGATAAACTTGATCGTGCCGTGCGCGAGTTCCACGTCGGCAATCTCTACCTCAATCGCAAATGCACGGGAGCGATGGTCGGTGCGCATCCCTTCGGCGGATTTAATATGTCGGGCACCGATTCGAAGTCGGGCGGCCCGGATTATCTTTATCTGTTCACGCAGGCCAAGAGCGTGGGAGAGAAAATCGCTTAGCGACGAAAACGAGCGAAAATAGCGGGAAAATTAAAAGGCCGCCCGCAGGCGGCCTTTCGTATTGCCAACAAAATCTAGTTGCTGATCCCAGCGCTTTGCGGCGGTTGCGGGATGGCTGCTGCTGCGGTCGCGGCCGCGGCTTCATTCAAAATGCGGTGGTGGATGGTGAAGAGCGCCAGTTCGAGTCGGTCGGATACGCCGATCTTGTCGTAAACATTACGCAGATAGTTTTTGATCACCTGCTCGGTCGTCCCTAACTGAGTGGCGATTTCCTTGTTTTTGTAGCCCTGGACGATGAGCGCCACGATGCGTAGTTCCTTGGCCGTCAGGCGGTCGCGGACGCGCAAGCCAACCATATCGTTTTCGGTCAACTCACTCGGCACGGCCATGTCCTGCACCCAGCTTTCGCCGCGGGCAATCTTCCGCACGCAGTCGACCAGCGCCGGGCTGGTCACGTTGCGATAGACGACGCCGTGAGCGCCCGCTGCCATGTAGCGCTGTGCGCTCTCGCCAGTATCGGCAAGCACGACCACACGTGTTTTATTTTTATTGGCGGCGGTGAGAACGGCGTTGAAGTCGGAGTGGAATCCGCCAGCGATGATAAGGACGGCGGCACGGAATTTATCGAGCGCCATGAACATCTGCTCGCCCGTTTGCGCCTGGGCCACGATGCGCATTTCATCTTCTACGGCCAGCACCTTGGCGATGCCGGCGCGAAATATCGCCTGATTGTCGGCCAAAATAAGCTTCAGCATTGAATCGCTCCCAGTTGATCGCTACCGGTTAACCGTTGCGAACGAATTCGTACGAATCGATTACGCAAGCGACGCCCCGATTGTCCCCGGCTTCGACGCTTGTATTGGGCTCATCGGTCCGCACCACGCGGCCGCGGCATTGAATGACGACATCTTCCTTGCCGCCCGTTACTTCCGGCGGCAAAGTGATCTCAAACTCTACGGGCGAGCCGACCTCAAGCGCAGCGTCAGCGCGAATGTAAACTCCGGCAGCACTCAAATTGCCGGTCATCCCGCTGCTGGCTTCACCCGCGGTATCTTCCTTATGAATCTTGATCGGCAATTGCAGCGGAAACCTTTTCCCGGTACGTGCTTCGGACACGACTCCTCCTCAGCTGTCGCTCTGCGCTCAAATGGAAAGGCAGCAAATCAGGCCGGAAACAACGAAGATTCCCAGCCGGGGTCTGACGAGCAGCTAACGGCGTTATA
Organism: uncultured Acidobacteriaceae bacterium; assembly: GCA_963822025.1. Classification (GTDB taxonomy): domain Bacteria; phylum Acidobacteriota; class Terriglobia; order Terriglobales; family Acidobacteriaceae; genus Acidiflorens. The sequence continues at coordinate 2,711,607 of CAWGFW010000008.1, forward strand.
TCACGGAAAATACTGCAAAAGAAGCCTAGATTACCTTCGTAATCTGAGTAGGAACTAGATACCTCCCCATTCCGATAGGGCGCACACTACGCCGAACAGGCGGTCGTGAGAGGAAAACACATGGCTTGGCGCACACTTGACAGTGTTCTCAGATGTGAGCCGGACCGGTCGACACGCAGTCGGAATCGAGCTGGTATGTCGTACCAGGAGCGGTTTGACCGGCCACCTCCTGGCTCATGAGCCACAAATACGTGGTCAGGTGGTGCATACAGGGAATGGTCGGATTGATCGCCGCAGGCGGCGGGACGAGCTCGAAATACGTATTCACGTGTTCATAGGGCAAGGGAAGAATCGGTGGCAGCTTCGGCACCAGATCCTGGCGATTCACAATTCGATAGTGGGTAGGGATGGACGCGTTGAATGCGCCTGCGAAAAGATGTTCGCCGGTGCGCGGGCTGGCAAAGGTGTAAGCGGTGGGAGCGTGGCACGACGTGTTCAGACCGACGTCGAGGGTCAGGAGCGTTGCCAGCGCGCCACCGAGGCTGTGTCCGCAGATCGTGACGCTGGTTGCAGCTCCCGAATCGAGATAACTCTTCATTGAAGCTACTGCCGTGGCGGTTCCGTTGGCTTGTCCGATTCTCAGAGAACGGTAAACGGCGGTGAAACCGTCTTCGCTAAGGCCATGAGAGCCGGCGATGGGACAGGGCACCATCAAGTACTCGGCATCGTGCAGCCATTCTAGAATTGTGTCGGTGCCGCGAATGACGGCGACCAATTCTTGCGCGGCTGAGACAGCCAGGAAGCCGAAGGTCACCACGTCTCCGACGTGAGGATCGATGTCGGTGGCGAGGTCGTCCCCGTAGATCGTCTGCAGAAACGTGTAGCCGGCGTTGCCGATTGCGCTGATTTCATTTTGCCCGTAGCTGCCAGCTGGCGCGACTGATTCGGCGATCTTAACCAGCACGGCGTATTGCATCGCCGTAGTCCAGTTGATGGTGAGCATAGAAACCTCACTCCGGATGCACCGGCACTTGGCCGAGAAGTATAGCTCGAAAAAGTCTTACGGATGAAACCCCAGCAAAGACGAAGAGCCAGAAAAATGGGCGGGACCGAAGTCCCGCCCGCTAGTTCAGTTTGTCGATGACAAGGGTTACTTGCCAGTTCCGGTCAGCGGCACCTGTTGCGGACTGTTGCCAGCATTGTCCGTGAAGGTGACGTCCCCGGTGAGCACTCCGGTTTGAGTCGGAGTGAAGGTTACTTTGATGATGCAAGTGCCGCCAGCAGGGACTGCGAGACCGCTAGCGCATGGAGTGATTTTCTTGGTTGCCTTGACGGTCGCCAGCGCGAAGTCGCCGCTGATGGCAAGGGTGGAGATGTTCAGTATCCCTGTCCCGCTGTTGGTAAGCGTGACTTTCTTCGCCGCGGTCGTAGTGCCCACGACGATCTTGCCCCACTTCAGCGAGGTCGGCGAGAGGGTGACGGCCGGTCCGCCGCCGCCTGTTCCGACGAGAGCGTTGATTAAAGCGCTTCCGTTCGGACTGCCCCAACCGGTCACCAAGTCGTAGCCGGTGACGGCTGGATAGCCGTTGCTGCCGCTGGTGATGTCGTGGAAATCGGTGTCATAGTTTGAGCCGACGCCGATCGCATAAACGGCCGGATTGATGAAGCCGGGTGCGGCAGCGCCGGTGCTAGCTGCCTGTTGGTTGGCAAGAGCCAGGTAGCCGGCCCACATGGGCGAGGCGAAACTGGTTCCACCGTATTCGTTAGCGGTGCAAGTGGTTTGGTCGGCGCAAACGTAGAAGGTGAAGTTTGCGTTGGCCGAGACGTCGGGCGCATTCCGATAAGTGGTCGACCCTTCGTTTTGCGAGTTAATTACACCGGGCAGTTGCTGCCAGACCGGAATCAAAATGTCATCCGGTGCCCAGAACCCGCCGCCGCTGTCAGACCAGGCCGTTTCGGAAGACCAGGGGCCACCTGCGCTCTTGGTCGTCAAGTCCGTGCCGCCCACACTCATGACATAAGCCGAGTCGGCCGGCCAGGTTGGGTAGTTGGAGTTAAACTTGCGATCATCGCCGGACGCATTGAAATAACTCTGACCCTGCGCCGCCATCTTCTCGAAATACGGATCGTCTGTGCTGGGATCGGACGGATCCCAGAGCCATGACGCGCTCAAGTTCAACGGCAGCGGAGTATCGGTCGACATGGCGCCCAAAAGCGCCGTATCGCTGCTATCGCTCACGTACATGTAAATCGTGGTTACGTTCGGAGCCATACCGCCGGCTTGTGTGATGTCAAGCGTCTGTTCGGTATCGTCGCAGCTCGGCTCGGTGCAGTTAATGCTGCTGCCGTCGGTGGAAATGCCAACGACCGCGAATGCTCTCGTCTGCCCGGCGTTCTTGTAGTAAGTGTTGACGTCGGCGATGTCGAATCCGGCGTATTCCAGCAGACCGATGTTCTGGCCGGTCCCGGTGAGAGCCGATCCGCCGTAGTAAGCAGCCCGCATATCGCTACCGCAGAAGGATTCTTCGGGGCAGGAGCCGATCGAGGCTGGGGGTAGGACGCCCTTGGCCTCGCTTTTGGCTTTGTGCACGAAGGCCGGTCGCGGGATGGAATAATTGTCCAACCCCGTGACGTGCCAGAGCGGGAACGACAGGTTGACCGTGGGCTCGCGGTCGGGAGCAAAGAAGGTGCGGTTTTCGGTGGGATGCTGGTACACATTTATAGTGACGTGGAAGGCTTTCTCGACCGTCGCCACCGGAGCTTTGAACTGCACATCCATCGAATCGCGGGAGCCGCCAACTAGCGTAAAGCCGGCGCTCTTCGCGAACGTAATCAGCGCGTCATAGTCTTCCTGGCTCGGACCGAACCGCTCCGTAAACTCAGGCACGGTTACGTAGTGCTTGTACGAAGAGCTGGAAGGGTCATAAAGGTCGCGGAGGAAATCCTGCAGCTCTGGCTGATGGCGCAGGGCCAGAACAACGTCGAAGCGCATGGTTTGGGTTGCGGGGAGATGGCCGACCAGCTTGGCTTCCCCATTGCGAACAGCTTCACGCACATGGCGGGTCATCAGGGTCTGTGACTGCGCCTGGCTAACGACGATCACGGTCGAGAGGACCGCAGCGAGCGTGAGTAAAGACACACTTAATTTTCGAATCACGATTTCTCCTTTAGCGTGCTTCCTGGAAGATATTTATAGTCGTAGCATGGCACCCAGAATCCCACACCGATATCTAGTTAACATGCCTGATTGAACTCGGGAACCCCTCACTCGGGGCAGCGAGGGAACTACGATGCGCCGAAGTATACACCGGAGGTGGGCTGGCGCCAAACTTTAAAGCGTATTGGGGGATAGTGCAATGTTTTTCACTGCGTGGCCGGAGTTTCTGCGATTGGCTCGATCGTCAAACTATGGCGGCGCAGCACTCGGCGCCGCTGCGATTCCTGCAGGGGAGTGTTGGCCGCGATCGCACAGAGAACATAAAAGAGCGCCGCGTTGGCCGGAATCTGGAGATTGAAATCGAGCAGGCTGTGCACCAGGATTCCGACACAGCCCAGCAGTGCCGCGACGGTCAGTGCGCCACTCGCAGTTTCCGTCCAATTGTTAAGCTTGCTCGCCGCCCGTCGGAATACGACTACCAGAAACCAGATCGCAATCGAGAATCCCACCACTCCGGTCTCGACCAGCAGTTGCAGATAATCGTTGTGTGCCTGGTTGACGAAGAAAGTAGTGTAAAAACTGCGGAACTCCGGGTAAACGGTAGGAAAGGCGCCGAGCCCCCAGCCGAGAAATGGCCGTTTGATAAACATGCGCAGGCAGTCGCGATCAATGCTCAGCCGAACTCCTCCGCTGATTTCTTCGCGCGTTTCGGAGTGGATGCTCATGAGACGCCGCGTCAGTTCGTTGCCGCCGATCCAGACGAGAAAGACGATCACCACCGCCACAAAGACGCCCAGCATGAGCGGTTGTTTCCAGCTGCCCTCGCGCCTGCGCACCATGAGCACGCCAAGCACAACGATCTGGGCGACGAAAGCCACCATGCCTCCGCGCGAACCGGAAAGAAAAATCGTTCCGGCCATCAGGGCGGCGACCCCCGCCACCGCGATTTTGCGATTGCCGCTGGTGAAATGTGTTACCGCCAGCACCAGCGGGAAGGGCGTCAGCATCTCCATCAGGCCAGCGTAATGATTATGATTAACGTAGGGTCCGTAAATGTAGCCGCCTTGCTGCAAGGTGAATATCCAATATAGTTTTCCATTGGGCGCCAGACCCTGCAGCACGGCAAAAGCAGCCACCACCGCCCCATACACCGTGAACACCTGTGCCATCAACTCAAACTGCGAAGATCGACGCAGCGTCTGCGTCACCACAAAGGCCAACATGCCATAAGCGGCGTAGAGCAACAGGTGGGAGTAGGTCACATGACGGTAGGCTGTTGTCCCCGCCACCCACTGCAACAAGACCACCGCAAAGAAAGCCGCCATGGGGCGGTAGAGCGGGTGATTGAAGACGGTGAGTTCGCGATTCAGCCACTGCCGATACGCCCAAACCGCGAGCAGCAATACCGCGCACGTCTCCAGGGCGAAAATCGACCAGGGTTCGACTGCTCCAAAGGCGAGCGGCCCAAACAGTAACACCGCGCACGCGCCGACGAACAGCGTGGTGCTCGTGAGTCGCGGTTGCGATGCCTTGACGGCAGGAGCGGGTTCGGGCTGCGTTGCCAAGGCGGAGCTCAAGGTTTAGCCTTCGAATTTTCTCTCGCGTTGTTACGAGAATCGTTAGTAGAACTGTCGGAAGAATTATCGGAAGACGATTCTGAAGCAGCTTCCGGGGCGAGTTCGAAATCGTCAAGCCACAACTTGCCGCGGATAGGCGAACCGGCGGGGAAGCGCTCAATTGCGAGCACCAGCAGCGTAGTGGAGCTCGGGGTTGTCACCTTAGAGTGCACTTCCTTCCAGAAGTCCGCGTCGTTTAGCGGATCGCTGGCAAACAGCGGCGCACCGGTGTAGGCGTCGCGCAAAACGATCTGTGGACCGCCCGCGCCTTCGAAGTCCGCCGACTTGTAATAGGCGGAGAAATCATAGGTAGTCGCACCGTGAACGGGAATCAACTGCTGAATCCCCGCATCGTTGATCCCGGGGCCTTCGAAGGTGAGAGACAGAGAGCGATGGCCTTCGCGGAAGTCGCTTGGATCGAGCAAAGGCTTGACTCCGGTTCGATTAACGTAGGTCCAATCGAAGCCTCCGTTCAAAATGTCGAGGCTGAAGTCGCCATTCACCACCATGTTGTCGTCCGTGGGCGTATAGGCTGATAGCCCGAAAGCGTCAGCGGTCTGTTCCCATGCGGACATAGCGGCATCCGGACGGCGCGCTCCGATCAGGTAATTCACGTATTGGAACAGATGTTGGTTGGAAAATCTCTCGTGCAGTTGGGCAATCCGGCTCCAGGTTTTGATCGCTCCTTCGGTTTCCCGCTTGTCCATCAACAAATAGAGAAAGGCAATGAGCGAATCGGTGCGTGCCGGCACAACCTCTTGCAGCATCGCGTCCGCATCCGGACGCACCCGCCAACTGGCGCGCAGCGCAGCGTCCGCCAGATCGTTGTCGTTCTCGATGACGATGTGGAATTCGCGCAGGGCGCGGTCGATGTCACCATCGATGAGGAAGAAGTTCGCAGCCTCCCATGCCACATCGGGTGCGGTCGGCTCGGCTCGCAGCGCCTGGTCGAGTGCCGTTCGCTGACCGGCCAAGTCTCCAGTCACCTGATACTGGCTTGCCAGGTCGAACCAATAACTGGCGTCGTGCGGATTCAAGGCGACGGCCGACCGCAGACTGTCGATGGCGGATTGCGGGTCGCCGGCCACAAAGGCAAAGTAACGGCCAAGCCGATGACGATAGTCCGCATTCCCCGGGGTGAGCCGCACCGCGCGCTGAAGCCCGGGCAGTTCTTCGCTTCCGGCAAAGACGCTGGCGGCGAATTCCGTGCCGGTCAGAATAAGGTAGAGGCAGACGACAAGGACCACGCCCACACCAAACTGCCAATGTTGTCGGTTTGAGAGTGGAATGGCCATCGTCCCGTTACCCGCCGGAGCTAAGATCCGGCGGCACTATTTTCCATGAACCTCGTCAATATTCGCAGCGTAAGCTGCAAATAACCACACCGCGACTATCCGCGCCTCAAACCGCCTTTGATTCCGCGTCCTTTTCGGCGCCCGGAGCCTCTTCCTGATAATACTGACCGTACTTACCCTGATATTCGTAGTAGTAGTAATAGTCGGGCGAAGTTAGATCGACTGCATTGAGGAGCACTCCGGCGACGTGAGCATTGACCTGCATCAATACATCGCGGGCGCGCCGGAGCGCCTGCTTAGTGGTCTGGCCCGACCGAATCACCAGGATTGTAGCGTCAGCGCTCGGTGAGAGCACGACCGCATCGGTAACCGAAAGAGTTGGAGGAGTGTCGATCACGATATGGTCGTATTGCCCGCGAAGCTCGGCCAGCAATGTCCTCATGTTGAGCGAAGCCAGCAATTCGGCTGGGTTCGGCGGCGGCGTGCCCGCGGGCATGATGAAAAGATTCGGCAGTATTGCAGAAGTGGTGACCGTCTGCTGAATTGTGGCGCTTCCAGTAAGAACGTTGCTGAGACCGCTGCGCGGGCCCATACCGAGTGTCTTGTGAACGCTCGGTCGCCGCAAGTCGGCGTCGATCAGCAGGACGCGTACTCCCTTTTGCGCGAGCACGATCGCCGTGTTGATGCTGGTCGTGGTCTTACCTTCTTGCGGACGCGCACTGGTCACCATGATCACTTTGGGAGGCGCACCGAGATTCGAGAGCAGAAGGGAAGTGCGCAGCGCACGATAGGATTCCGCCATCTGTGACTGCGGACGAACCTGGGTGACCGTCTCGACCGCTTCTTTTGAGGCAGTCAAGGCCAACCGTTTGCCACTGGGCCCATGGCTCCCTGACTTCGAGCCAAGAGGAATCATCCCAAGCGAGGGAAGAGCGGATAGCGCCGTCGCCTGCTCCGGCGTGCGGACGGTGTTGTCCATGTTCTCGAGCACAAAGGCCAGACCAACGCCGGAGATGACGCCCAGTACTAGCGCAAAAGATAAATTGCGCGGAATGTTCGGTTCGCTCGGAGCGGTAGGAACGCGCGCCGCGTCGATGATGCGAAAATTATTGGAGCGCAATCCCGCGGTGACGCCCGCTTCTTTCAGTTTTTCCAGTAAGCCCTCGTACAGAGTGCGATTGCTGTCGAGGTCGCGCTTCAGGATGCTGTACTCGATCGCGCTCTCGTTAAGCTTGTTTGCCTCTTGTTTTTGCTTCTCGAACGAATCGCGCAGCATGTTTTCGCGCTGCAACGCCGCCAGGTACTGTCCCTTGAGATGGTCGACGGCCTTGTTGGTTTCCGATTGCAATTGCTTGTCAATCTCTTTCAGTTGGCTGTTGAGCTCCGCAACCTTCGGATACGAAGGGCCGAGTTGTGTGCTGAGATCGGCAATTTGGATTCGTAGGTTAGCCTGCTGTTCGCGCAATTTGTCGAGAAGGCCGGTAGTCGCTCCGCCCGCTGCGGTCTGGGTAACGATCGCCGATGCAACCTGATCGGGATCGTTGGATTGTGTCTGGCGGTAGACCGCTTCCTTCTGCATGCGGTCAAATTCGGCCACCGTCATTTCTTTGTTTAGCTCGTCGAGTTTCTCGGTGATGATGTTCTGCTTCTCATCAGTTCCCAGAATCTCGTGCTCTTTCTGGTAGCGCACCAGCTTCTCCTGGGAGGTTTCCACCTTCATCTGCAAGTCGACGAGTTGCTTCGACAGCCAGTCCGACGCCTGCATCGTCGATTCGAACTTGGTCTTGAAATTCTGCTCGACATAAGTCGAAGCCAGGGTATTCACCGCGCTAGCGGCGAGTTGCGGATCAGTGCTGGTGAAATGAATTTCCATGATCCGCGTGTTCGGAATCAGCGTGACCCGAAGATTTCCGCGAAAGGCACTCAGTAAAGCCGAGGTGCGGGTCGAATCGGTTTGCAGCGGATCGGCTACCAGGTTGGCTTGCTTCTGGTCGGAGCGGCCTCCGAACTCAGGACGCTTGTCGAGATTCAACTGCCGAATCACCTGCAACGCCATCAGATCGCTTTGCAGAATACGGACCTCGGTATCAAGGTCGCTCTGGTCGTAGTAGTCGACCACCGGTCCCGAGTCTTTGAAGGTAATCAGATTGGAATCGGCCTTGTTGACCACAATGCGGCCGACGGCTTCATAGACAGGAGTCTTGCGCAGGCTGGCGACGGCGACGGCCATGAAGATGCCGACGATCACTGCGATAACCATCCATTTGCGCTTGATCAGAACGCGCATGTATTCGCGCAGCGTGGACTCTTGCGCCGGCAATACGTTATAAAGAGCGGAACCGATCGGCCTCAGGAATTCAGGTGGTTCGGCAGGCATTAGTCCGCGCGATCCGTTGTTCTGCGGATCGTCACCGCGCGGGTCGTTATTTCGCGGATCGTTATTCCGCGGAACCAGGGGTCCCAATGACATCGTTACTCCTTAAACCGCCACAGGCTCGATGCGGCAACCCGCCGCATCCGGCACACAGCTCTCCGCTCCAGCCGGATATCCTTACAGCAAGCCGGGCACTCAGAGCGGGCTGTTATGAGGAAATTTGCCTGATTTTAACATCTCAGGCAACCAGAAGTACGCAAAAATTGACGGTCCCGGGATATTGATTTGGGTGCGTATTGCCGAAGAATAGACAACGTGCCGCCATGCCATTGACGCTAACCCGTAACGGTCCGTGATCTCGGCGTATTCCTCGCCACTTCCTCGGCTATACTATCGAGCACAAGAACTCAGCCGAAAAGACAAGCCTTATTCTGGACTTCACAACGGCCGAAAGCCTTCACGGCGGGCCGAGTTCGGTCTGGCCGGTCGAAAGTCGGCATTCGGCGAGAGCGAACTTAACGGAGAGCATTTCTAAGGAATAAGAATGGTGAATTGGGCGCAAGAATCAATATTGGTGACGGGCGGAACCGGATCGTTCGGGAAGAAGTTTGTGGAGATCATGCTGCGCGACTACCAGCCGCAGAGGTTAGTGATCTTCAGCCGCGACGAGTTGAAGCAGCACGAGATGAGGACGTCGGGATTCGATCACCCCAGCCTGCGTTATTTCATCGGCGATGTGCGCGATGTCGAGAGGCTGAAACGAGCGCTTGCAAGCGTGACCGTGGTCGTGCACGCGGCCGCATTGAAGCAGGTGCCGGCCTGTGAATACAACCCGTTCGAAGCCATCCAAACGAATATCATGGGCGGGCGCAATGTGATCGATGCGGCGATTGATCAAGGTGTGCACCGCATTCTTGCGCTCAGCACGGATAAGGCGGTTAACCCGATTAATCTCTATGGCGCAACTAAATTATGCGCCGAAAAAATGTTTGTGCAGGCCAATGCTTATGCCGGCGCGAAAAATACGCGCTTCAGTTGCGCGCGTTATGGGAACGTTGTGGGCAGCCGCGGCAGCGTGATACCGGTTTTTGTAGAACAGCGGCGGCGCGGCAAGATCACCATCACCGATCCTCGTATGACGCGATTCTGGCTGACCCTGGAGCAAGGCGTGAAATTTGTCATTCGCTGCTTCGATCTGATGCACGGCGGCGAGATCTTTGTGCCCAAGATTCCGAGCATGCGTCTGCTCGACCTCGCCGAAACGATCGCTCCGGGCTGCAAGGTGGAGACGATCGGGATTCGTCCGGGTGAAAAGCTCCACGAAGTGCTGGTATCCGAGGACGAGTCGCGACAAACCCTTCAGACCGAAGATATGTATGTAATCCAGCCCTCGCATCCGTGGTGGAAGCCGGAGAACTGGATCAACGCATCTCCTTTGCCCGAGGGCTTTCGTTATTCGAGTGACACCAACGATCGCTGGCTGACGCGACGAGAGTTGGAAGATTTAGTGGCGCCAGAAGCGGCCGAACCAATTCAAGCATCGGCATAACATGTCTTCCTCGCCCACAAAGCTGGAGACGCTCGCCATTCACGGGGGCAAGCCCGTCCGTGAGAAGCTGCTCCCCTACGGGCGGCAAAGTCTGGATGAGTCAGATATCGCCGCAGTCGTCGACGTGCTGAAATCGGACTGGCTGACTACCGGTCCCAAGATTGGCGAGTTCGAAGAGCGGTTTGCGGCGTGGGTGGGCGCACGCCACGCAGTCAGCTTCAGTTCCGGGACGGCCGCGTTGCACGGTACCGCGTTTGCCTGCGGGTTGGGGCCAGGCGATGAAGCCATCACGACTCCGATGACTTTTTGTGCGACTGCGAACTGCGTTTTGTATCAAAGCGCGACTCCGATCTTCGCCAACGTCTCGCCCGACACGCTGAATCTCGATCCTCAGAAAGTCTCCGAAAAGCTTTCTTCCAAAACGAAGGCCATCATCGCGGTCGATTATGCAGGCCATCCGGCCGAGCTTGATGAATTGGACGAACTGGTAAAGCAACAGGCAGCGCTGCTGATTGAAGACGCCTCGCACGCGTTGGGTGCGGAATTCCGTGGGAGACGCGTCGGCGGCATTGCCGACATGACCGTGTTCAGCTTTCATCCGGTGAAGCATTTGACGACTGGCGAAGGCGGCATGGTTACGACGAACGATGCGCGACTGGCGGAGGCGCTGCGCAGGTTTCGCAATCACGGCATCAGCAGTGAAGCACGCGCGCGCCAGGAATCGGGCCAGTGGTTTTACGAAATGGTGCTGCTCGGCTTCAACTATCGGCTGACGGATATTGCCTGCGCGCTGGGGCTTTCGCAGCTGGAGAAAATGCCGGTGAACCTGGCGCGCCGGCGAGAAATTGCTGCGCAGTACAAAGCGGCATTTCGCGACTCGCCGGCCATCGTTATCCCCGCAGTGCGAGCGGACACGAATCCGGCCTGGCACCTCTATCCAGTCCGCTTAAACCTCGAAATGCTGACTGCGGGACGGGCAGAAATCTTTCGAGCGCTGCGCGCGGAAAACCTGGGTGTGAATGTTCACTACGTTCCCGTGCATCAACATCCCTACTATCGGAAGCGCTTTCCGTCGCAAGAAAGTTATCCAGTGGCTGAAGACGCCTACGAGCGGCTGATCAGCTTGCCGATGTTTCACTCCATGACGGCGCAAGATGTCGAAGATGTGATTCGCGCGGTGGGTAAAGTGGTCGATCACTACCGAAAGGGATGAGAGTTTGGGCGGCCGCATGAACACGACGAATGAAACAGAGCAGATTCGCACGTGGCGCGGCGATTTCGGACGTGAGTACACCGATCGCAATACCTACACGCCGTCGGAGCTGGACGAATTGTATCGCCGGAACTATGGCGTAACCCGCACCGCGTTGAATCAGCGCTCTCTCGCAGACGTACCCAGAGATGCGCGCATCCTTGAGGTCGGATGCAATATGGGTAATCAATTGCTGGTTCTCCAGCAAATGGAATTCCACAATCTGTTCGGCATCGAGATTCAGAGCTACGCCTTGGAGCGAGCAAAGCAGCGGGTTGCGGGCGCGGTATTTACGGAGGCTTCGGCTTTGGCCATTCCCTACGCAGACCAGTTTTTTGATCTGGTTTTTACCTCTGGCGTACTGATCCATATCGCACCCGCGGATCTCCCGTCGGCCATGGCAGAAATCAATCGCTGTGCGAAGCAATGGATCTGGGGATTCGAATACTATGCGCCTCAGATGACTGCATTGGAGTACCGCGGGCACCAGTCCTTGCTGTGGAAGACCGACTACGCGCGTCTATACATCGAACAATGTCAAGGGCTCCAGCTAGTCCGCGAGGATCGGTTACGCTACCTCGACAACGAAAGTGTGGACACCGCTTTTCTTCTCCGCCGAAAAGGGTAGGACTCATATGCAAGTTGCGACGTTCAGACGGAAAGAGACATGAGAGTCGTTGCCATAATCCAGGCGCGCATGGGCAGCACGCGTCTGCCGGGCAAAGTGCTCAAGGACCTCGGCGGTGAAACAGTTCTTGCCAGGGTCGTAAATCGCGTGCGGCGCGCGGTGCTGGTGGACGAGGTCGTCGTGGCCACTTCCGTTCTTCCTGCCGACGATGCGATCGCCCGGGAGTGCGACGCTCTGAAGGTAGCCTGTTTCCGCGGTGACGAACTGGACGTTCTCGATCGTTATTACCGTGCAGCGCAAGAATTCGCGGCCGACGTAGTCGTACGAATCACCTCGGACTGCCCCCTGATCGATCCGGAACTGATTGATGCCACAATTCGCTCCCGTCTCGACCAGAAGGCCGACTACGCGTCCAACGCATTGGTTCGCAGTTACCCGCGTGGCTTGGATGTGGAGGCGTTCACAGCAGACGCACTGGCGCGTGCGTGGAGCTCCGCCACAGAAAATTATCAGCGGATACACGTTACTCCTTATTTGTACGAAACCCCCGGATCGTTCAAAGTAATCTCCACCGCCGGGGGAATCGATCACAGCCAGTACCGGTGGACGCTGGACACGGAGGAGGATTTGGAGCTGATTCGCGCGATTTATAAGCACTTCGGGAACCGTGATAGCATCCGCTGGGTCGAGGTGCTCCACCTTATGGAAGCCCAGCCCGAACTTGCCGCTCTGAATTCGCACGTGCGTCAGAAGGCTATGCGCGAAGGTTGACACGGCCCCAAGCAACCGGCAAAGGCAGGCGGGATGCTCAAGCGCGGGTCGGTGTAACTTCCGTGATACGAAACTGCAAAGCGAAGCGATGAAACCAGCAACACTTCTCATTCGGGCCGATGCCAGCCTCGCCATAGGAACGGGCCACGTCATGCGCTGCCTGGCGCTGGCGCAAGCCTGGCAGGCCGCCGGCGGCGCGACAAGTCTGGCGGCGACGGAGTTGCCCGATGCGCTCGCTCCTCGGGTAACATCGGAGGGAGTTGCTCTCACCTGGATTCGTGCCATACCCGGCAGCCCCGCCGACGCCTTGGAAACGTTAGGGCAGGCTCGGCGGACCGGCGCCGATTGGGTGGTCATCGACGGCGACCGCTTCGGCAGCGATTTTCTGGCGACAGTTCGCGCCGCTGGTTTTCGAGTGCTCCTGATCGATGATTTCGCCGACCGCGAATCTTTTCCCGCTGATCTGATCGTGAATCCGGATCTTGACGACGACGGGCACCCATATCGCAAACGGGGCGCCACGGCGCGATTGTTGCTGGGCCCTTCTTATATTTTGCTGCGCCGCGAATTCAGGCAGGAAATCGAAAAAGACACGATTCGCAAGATCGGCAACCGCATTCTCATAACTCTCGGTGGAAGCGATCCGGAGAATCTCTCACCGGAAATTGCGTCCGCCCTGGCCGCCTGCCCAGATCTTGAAATTACTGTGATTGCGGGCGCGGGCTTCAACAAAGTAGAGGATTTGCGAACGCTCGAGGCGAGCAAGCTTCGAGTCATTTTCAATCCTCCAAACATGGCCCCGTTCATGAGAGATGCCGATTTGGCGATCGTGGTCGCGGGTGGAACCCTCTGGGAGCTTCTTTCCATGGGGTGCGTGGTATTGAGCTATTCTAGAAATATTGCGCAAGCGCGCGTAATCCAATCATTGTCGCGTCGAGGGGTGCTGATTGATATGGGACAGACAGATCACTTTGAGTCCTCAAAACTTGTGACTTCGGTGAAGGAATTGGTCGCATCGGGCGTGGCGCGACAGCGCATGACGACTATAGGTAGGGCACTGGTCGACGGCCGGGGAGCGGCGCGAGTGGTCGAAGCGGTGCAGCAAGTCGGATCAGTTCGGATGCTTCCCATGACGGCTTCCGACCAGGACGCGTTTCTCTGCATGGCCGTCCAGCACTTTGTTGAACTGAACTCTTCATTTGTGCCGCAACGCGACTGGAAGGAGCACTACTTTTCAACAATTATGGCGAACCCGCTATTCTTTCTTCGCTGGATTATTGTTGAAGAAAAGCGCGCCGGATTTATTCTGTTCGGGATCGAGAAGCACCGGTTTCTTCCGCGAACCACAGGGGTGATTTACGAACTCTACATTGCTCCGGAGTTTCGCAGGCGGGGCATTGCCTCAATTTCTGCCAGCGATGCGATTCGCGAACTGCAGGCGCACAATCCATCCAAGATTCAACTCGAAGTGATCGAAGGCCGAGCGGCGGCCGTCGCGCTGTGGGAGTCTCTCGGATTTCAGCGAGTCACCGGTCGTTTTGTGCTGCATGGGCGCGAGATGTCCGGGGGCGGCTTGTGAAGATTGCGATTGCCCAGCCAACCTATCTGCCCTGGCTTGGCTATTTCGATTTGGTCGACCAGGTGGATAAGTTCGTGCTGCTCGATACTGTGCAGTTCGAGAAGCAGTCGTGGCAGCAGCGCAATCGGATCAAGACCCCCGCCGGACTGCAGTGGCTCACGGTGCCAGTTATATTTCGAGGGCGGCTCGGCCAACGCATCATGGACGTTGAAATCCGGGAGCCGGAATTCTGGCGAGATCACCTGCGCGCGATTGAGCTGAATTATCGGCGCGCTCCGTTTTTCGACAATTATTTCCCGGCATTGAATGAATTATTGCGCGTAGCATCGCCGGGCCATCGCCTGGCCGATTTAACCATTGGACTGCTCCGCTGGTTGATGGAAGCGCTCGGGATCGCGACACCAATTGTCCGATCTTCCGAGCTTGCGGCAAATGGCAAACGCACTCAACTGTTGGCGGAGGTTTGCAGTTTGCTGGGGGCGACGACCTATATTTCGCCACTCGGGTCTGCCGACTATCTGCTGAATGAACTCCCGATCTTGACCGGTCGCGGCGTTAATGTAGTTTTTCAGCATTACGAGCATCCGCCATATCGTCAGTTGTTTCCTCCATTCGCGGCGCAGGCCAGCGTGCTCGATCTCTTGTTCAACGAGGGCGAAAACTCGCCGTCGATCATTCGCAGTGGGCGGCGTTTACCGTTCGCGCCCGCAGAAGTCGCCGTGCAGCCGAACGAAAGGGTGATTTCCTGATGGGAGGCGGTTTCTGCATCGAGAAACGGACGATCGGCACGGGCGCACCGTGTTACATTGTGGCTGAGCTTTCCGCCAATCATAATCAGGACTTCGATCAAGCCGTCCGCATTCTACACGCTGCCAAGGACGCCGGCGCCGATGCCATAAAATTGCAAACCTACACCGCCGACACGATTACACTACGCAGCGATAAGGAATGTTTTCGAGTGGGGGGTGGCACGCTGTGGGATGGCCGTCTTCTGCACGACCTTTATCAGGAAGCGTTCACGCCCTGGGAGTGGCAGCCGAAGCTTAAAGCGATCGCCGACGAACTCGAGATGCAGTTGTTTTCCAGCGCATTTGACGAGAGTGCCGTCGACTTTCTCGAAGAGATGAACGTTCCCGCGCACAAGGTAGCATCGTTTGAGCTGGTGGATATCGGACTGATTCAAAAAATGGCTCGCACCGGCAAGCCGCTGATCATATCTACGGGCATGGCGAGCGAGGATGAAATCCTGGAAGCGCTGCAAACCGCGCGCGGAGCTGGCGCGACGGAAATTGCGCTGTTAAAGTGCACGAGCGCTTACCCGGCCCCACCGGAGGAAGCGAACCTGCTTACGATTCCTGAGTTGGCGCGGCGTTTCGGTTGCCCCGTCGGACTTTCCGATCACACCATGGGGATCGCGGCTCCGGTGGTCGCCGTCGCGCTGGGAGCGTGCATCATCGAGAAACATCTGTGTCTGCGTCGGGCGGATGGTGGACCGGATGGCGCATTCTCTCTGGAACCCGCGGAATTCAAGGCAATGGTGCAGGCGGTGCGTACGGCGGAAAAGGCTCTCGGCTCGGTGCAATTTGACTCGGGTCCCCGCGAGGCCAACAGCCGCAAATTTCGGCGCTCGCTGTTTGCAGTCGAAGATATAAAAAAGGGTGACTTGTTTACGAAACAGAACGTGCGTTCCATTCGCCCTGCGGACGGTCTGCACCCGCGTCACCTCAATGAAATTATTGGAAAACGCGCGACCTGCAATGTAGAACGTGGAACCCCTCTAAGCTGGGCGCTGGTGGCGCGTTGAGCACCGACGCCGATTCTAATCAACGCCCGAATACCTCCCGTTGGCTTCTCTCCGCCGCCACGCTCAGCTGCGGGTTTCAGCTCGTTTGGTTTGGCGATCGCTGTTTTCATCAGATAGATATCGATGGCATCGATTACGTTGGCATCGCCCGGCATTTACGAAATCATCAATTCTATGCATCAATTAATGATTTCCGCAGTCCGCTGCTCTCCTGGCTGATCGCCGCTGCATCTTTTTTCGGTGGCAACTTTGTGAGCGTTGGGAAAGTGTTGAGCATCGGCAGCTATCTTTTGTGCGCCGTGCTGCTCTACTTTCTCACGAAAAGCCTTTGGCATTCGGATTTACTCGCCAGCGTCGCGGTTCTATGGTTTTCATTGGCACGCGGATTGACTGCGACCGCCGTAGAAATGATCACACCCGATTTTTTGCTCACCGCTCTGGTGCTGCTTTATTTCCTCGTCCTGTTGCAATGTCTGCGCACAGACAAAAAAAAATACTGGGTCTGGCTCGGAGCCATTCACGCGCTCGCCTTCCTCGCCAAAGGATTTGCTCTGCCTTGGCTAGCCCTGACCACATTTTTTTCTATCCTGCTATGCCGGCCTCGCAAGCAAGCGGCGCTGCGCTTGCTTTTGGCGGGGATGTTGCCCTTGCTCGTGGCAACCGCGTGGGCCGCAACGCTGCACCATAAATATGGAGCGTTCACCACTGGTACACAATTCAAAGTCAACTTTCTGCAATGGAATACGCACGCCTATGACGAGCATGCACACAAGACCTATGCCGTGCTCGAGGATACGCGACCCTTCATCGATGAGTACAACGTGGGCGATCCGATGCCGCCGGGCTCATGGCCATGGCGTTATCGAATCAATGCAAGGGCTGTTGCGCCTCAGTTGGTCGCGCACGAGTTTCAAAACCTGCGGAAGGCGCTGAAAGAGCTTTTCATTGTCGTAAACCCGGGCGGCTTGGCCGCGTTCGCCTTTGTGGTGGTGTCCCTGGCCGCACGAAGACGCGAGTATCCTGTCGAATTTATGCTGGCGGCAGTGATTACGCTGGGAGCCATCAGTCTCTTGCTCGCCTACTGCCTGCTCGTTTTCGACGGTCGCTATCTCTATCCGATTATCCCGCTTCTGCTGGCTGTCGCTGTGGGTTTTCTCGTCCAGATGGACGAACCCTTGCGCATTTGGCGAAGCGGTCTTATCGCTTTGATCGTGGTTGGAATTTTCGCCACCCTGGTTTATTCCTCATCTCCGTTTCGCACGCTGACTAGCGATTCTCAGGTCTCGTGTTATCAGGCCGGCGAGCGCTTGAGCGCACATCCAGGCTCAACCGTTGTAACTCTCGGTTCCGGACCTTACCCGGAACACGGAGTCGGTTGGGAGGCGGGATATAAGGCAGCATACTTCGGTGATCGCAGGCTGATCGGCGCGACCGATAAACTGCCGGGCGCGCAGCAAATACCAGCACTTCTCGGCGACATTTCCCAGGCGAAACCAGATGCGATTCTGGTGTGGGGCAAACCCGGAGATATCCGATACGATTCGTTAGTTCAACAACTCGCTCGGGATTATGCTGGAAATTCACCAGATATTATCACCGACCCGTTCTACGGAGAGGTTGGCATTGCACTATATACCCGTCAGCGTTAAGAGTTCGAATCATTCGTGCTGCAGGGTCGCGCGTTCCATCGGGGGCGAATCTGGACCCAACTTCCGAACTTCATGATTACGATATTTACTCCATCATTTGCCGATGACGCGAACACGAACGCGCAAAATCTCACGGTGAAAGAAGTTGTAAGCCGTCTTTCTCCGGATCGCTTCAGGGTGATCCTTCTCGGCGATGGAGCGCCTGATCCGCGCATTCTCGCCCGCGAAAACACGGAAATCGTGCCCCACCACCGGCATGGTAATACTCCGCGCTGGCTCATGCGCTTTCTGCTCGCCCGAGTCGACATTTATTTTTTCCCACGCGAAGGTCCGTTGGATAACCTGTTCCTGTTGTTACGGCGATCTCTCGGGCTTCCCGTTAGTCTTGTGACTTATATCGTGATGGCGTTGGATGAAATCGCGGTCGGGCCGACCATGACTCGATCGATTCGCGAAGCTGATTGTGTGGTTGGGAATTCGCGCTTTGTTTCGCAAACGGTCAAGGAGCGCTTCGGAGTCGAGACTGAAACGATTTACGACGGGGTCGACCGAAAGTTATTCCACCCGCCGGAACAAGGTCGTCCGAAAGGAGCGAAGCTCACCGTGCTCTATGCGGGATCGTTTCAGGCGCGGAAGCGAGTGGATGTCGTGATCCGCGAGGCGGCCAATTGGCCCTCGGTTGAATTTCGCCTCGCGGGCAAGGGCGTCGAGGAAGAGAAATGTCGCGCTCTGGTGAAGGAATTAGGATGTCGCAACGTTACCCTTATCGGCCATCTTTCGCAGGCTGACTTGGCCGAGGAAATGCGCAAAGCCGATGTTTTCCTTTTCCCCAGTATTCTTGAAGGTCATCCCCAAGTGTTGGTACAGGCCGCGTCTTGCGGACTGCCAGCCGTCGCGATGGCCCTTTATCGGCCGGACTATGTTGTCGATGATCAAACCGGATACTTGGTAAAATCCGAGAGCGAACTCTTCCAGAAACTCGGCTTGCTGCTGACCGATCACGATTTGCGTCTGAGAATGTCAGCCGCAGCCGTTCGCCACGCCCTGCAATTCGACTGGGATAAAATTTCGCGAGAT
Organism: uncultured Acidobacteriaceae bacterium; assembly: GCA_963822025.1. Taxonomy (GTDB): domain Bacteria; phylum Acidobacteriota; class Terriglobia; order Terriglobales; family Acidobacteriaceae; genus Acidiflorens. The sequence goes on from CAWGFW010000008.1 coordinate 2,730,358, forward strand.
TGGGAAAATATCTTTGTGGAGACGGCCGGGAAAGTCCGGCAGAAGAAATAAGTGTGAAGAATCTACCGAGTGGAGAGCGATCTCGCGCCATGCCGATCTTGACCAGACGTGGTCGTGAAGCTGGGGACATAGGATGGGTTATTGAGCATTTCTAAGTCTCTGTTGCGTTACGGAGGATTTGCGCTCTCCGTAACCACTGCCCGCGTCGTTAGTACTGTACTCACGGCCATCACCTTCCCATATCTGGTGCGCCGCTTGGGTGTCGACGTTTACGGACTATGGAGTTATGTGGTCGCAATTTGCGGCTTTACCGGGTTGCTAGCGAATCCTGGCCTGACCACCTATGCCGCCCAGCAAGTCGCAGCGCGGCGCCGGGAGGCTTTTCAGACCGTTTCCGATGTTCTCATCCTTCGCCTTCTGGCGAGTGGAATTGCGGTAGTGGCGGTTTTGATCGTCGCGAGTTTCGAAGTCAGGCCCGACGTTCGCTTCTTGCTCAAATTTTACGGAGTAGCCATTGCCTTAACCACTTCTCTCTCGCTCGACTATCTGCTGTCTTCGATGGAATTGTTCCATGTGCAATCCCTGGTCGTGATCATGCAGCAAAGTCTCTACGCCATCGGCATTTTCACCATGGTGAGATCTGCGAAGGATGTGATCTGGGTGCCCATCAGTATCGTGGCATCTTCTTTGTTGACCAGCGTAATCGCGTGGATATTTCTGTGCCGGGAGGGTTATCGCTTTCGATTTGCAATTTCGCCGCGGCGCTGGGCTGCGATTCTGATGCCGAGTCTGCACTATGCTGGCTCTTCGCTCATGTCTACTCTGTACCATCGTACCGGCCAGATCGCCGTGCGGTGGTATCTGGGCGAGCATGCCCTGGGTTTGTACGCCGCAGCCGCGCGGCTGGCCGATGTGCTGCGTAACTTTCTCCAGGTTGCGCAGAACGTAATGATGCCGCGCATGGCGCTACGGGCAAATTCTGCCAACGGACTGTTCCGGCCCACCAGAATCGCCGCTTCGGTATTGGTCTTGTTCAGCATACCGCTCACGGTTGGTGCTGTCGTGACCGCTCCGGTGGTCGTTCCCTGGCTGCTCGGCGCGCAGTTTCATGAGGCGGTGCGTGCTTTCCAGTGGGTCTCGCTTTACGTCGTCACTGCTCCTGCCGCGGCGCTCTTTGCCGGGACGATTCTTTATGCTATGGGCCGTCACCATGACTATTTTCTTTCCACGCTGACCGGCGCGATCACCGCCGTTGTCCTTTATCTCGTCTTGCCGCCATTGTTCGGGATCGCCGGCGCCTGTGTCGCCTTCGTGCTGGGAGAGTTCGGAGTCGCGCTCTTCGCATTCCTGCGCTGTCCACCGGAGGTGCGCGCGGCCGCGAAAACTCCACTCCTTGGCTTTGCTGTGATCGCCAGTCTGGTCATGGGAGCAGTATTGTGGGTCGCGCTTCCGAGGCATTTGCCGCCTTTGGTCCTGGTTGGCTTAGGTTGCGCAGTCTATTTGATCTGCTGGGCTGCCGTTGGCAGGAATCTTCTGAAAAGCGAGGTTGACGGTTTTGCATGACGCTTGATGCTCACTCCAATGGTGCCCGCCGCTCGAAAAGCGAGCCGAAACTACGCGGGATTGACCTGATCCATCCCTCGATTCTTGAAGCCGCTTACCTCGACTGCCGGCGTCGCGCTGAATTGATCGCGGAATACGCGGCCAAGCTGCCGCAAGTGCACAATCTCCTGGATGTCGGCGGAAGGGGAAAACCGTACGCTTGTTTGTTTGGCGGCCGCGTGGTCAACCACTTAGTACTCGACGTTGAACCCGCGCCCTCGGTTGATATTGTCGGCGATGGCCGCTGTATGCCGCTTTCCGATGCGTCGATCGATGTCGTCCTGATTACGCAGGTGCTCGAGCACATTCCCGAACCGATCGCAGTTATCAGCGAAATTCGACGAGTGCTCAAACCCGGCGGAACCCTTCTGTTGAGCGTTCCGTCCATCTTCCCCCAACACGGGTGGCCCGGCGATTATTGGAGGTATACACCTCAAGGCCTGCAATGGATTCTGCGCGATTTTCAGAGCGTTAAGGTTCAGGGCGAGGCCGGGACGGTTCCGAGCATTTTTCTGGTGATCAACACCTACTTGCAGTTGATCACCGGTCCTCTGCCCTGGTTGCAACGACTGCTTCAGTGGACCATTTGGCCGTTGAATAATATCGCCGGGCTGCTGGCGGCGAAGGTTTATCGAGGCGATCAGTTCGCCAGCAACTACTTCGTGGCGGCCGTGCGGTAGAATCGTTTTTCTGAGTGAAATGTCGAAAACTAGCGTCCGGCTGGTGATCCTGACGGAGATTATTGCACCGTACCGTATCCCGGTTTTCAACGCTCTGGCGGGCCAGCCGGGGATCGATCTGCACGTAATATTTTTGGCCGAGACGAACGCGACGCTTCGGCAGTGGCGCGTTTATAAGGATGAAATTGGTTTCTCGTATCAGGTTCTTCCATCGTGGCGGTTGCGATTCGGCGGAATCGAATTGCTGGTCAATCGCGGAGTCTCGGCGGCGCTGAATAAAGCTGACCCCGACGTAATTCTCTGCGGCGGCTATAACTATGCCGCCTCATGGAGCGCGCTCCTGTGGGCGCGGCGCCGCGGAGTTAGATTTGTCCTGTGGTCAGAAAGCAATCGCTATGACGCTCGTCGCGAATTGCGTTCGGTGGAGTTTCTCAAAGCTTATTTCTTGCGGCGTTGTGATGGGTTTGTGGTCCCAGGCAAAGCCTCTTTTGAATATCTCAGCGCGTTGGGATCGGCGGAAAGCAACATCTCGATTGCGCCCAACGCGGTTGACAATGATCTTTTCGCGAGTCAGGCGGAACTCGCCAAACTTCATGCTGCCGAATTTCGCGAGAAGCTGAAATTGCCCTCGCGGTTTATTCTTTTTGTCGGCCGGCTCGTGCCTGAAAAAGGTGTCTTTGATCTGCTCGATGCCTATGCCAAACTAGATAGTTCCCTGCGATCCGAGGTGGGGTTGGTATTTGCGGGCGATGGCGTCTCGCGGGCGGAGCTGGCGGGAAAGGCGAAACGCATCAGTCCGGGGATGGTTTGTTTTCCGGGATTCGCGCAGCGCGAAGATCTGGCTGGTCTCTATGCCCTGGCGGATGTTCTGGTTCTCGCGACGCACAGCGACCCGTGGGGATTGGTGGTGAACGAAGCGATGGCCTGCGGGCTTCCGATCATTGTGACCAATGTCGCGGGATGTTCGGCGAGTCTGGTCGAAAATGGGTGGAACGGTTTTGTCGTGGCTCCGAAAGATTCGGAGAAACTCAGTGAGGCGATTGATTCTGTGGTGCGGCAGCCTGAACTGCGGCAACAAATGAGCGTGAGAAGCTTAGAACGAATTCGAAATTATTCCCCGGAAGCCTGTGCCAACGGTCTGGCGGCGGCCGCGATTTGGTCTGGAGCGGAGGGCCGATGAACGACCTGAAACCGTTATCGTGGGTTGCCATCGTCCTCGCAATAAGCGCAGTGCTGTATCTGCTTTATTCGCATCTGCAATACTTCGGCAATGTGTCGTTCCTGGGCGCGATCTTGCTCATCGAGGTCATCATCGCCAGCGTCTGGAAATACGACCAGCGTTTTTTCATTTTGCTGATTGTCACTTTCATTTGGGCTGGTTTGCACGTCCCTCTCCAAGGCGCGTGGACCGGCGGCCGCTGGGTCGTGCTGGCGGCGGGTGCCGTGGTGGGCTTCATTATCTGGACAAAGACTCCACGCAGACCCTTTCGCTCGATTCATCTGCTCGCTTTCTTTTGCGTTTGCGCCGCGTTTGTCTCCGCCACGGTTTCTCTCTATGTCCGGTTTGCCTCGCTGAAGGCTTTGAGCCTGTCCATTCTCTTTCTTTATTGCGTCTCGGGTGCTCGCTTGGCGGTTCTCGGTCGCGAAGGTCGTTTTTTTCAGAGCCTGCTTTGGGGTGCTGAAATAATGGTCTACGGCACGGCCGTATGTTATTTAGGCTTGGGTGCGAGTATTTGGGGAAATCCTAATTCCATGGGCGCGGTGATGAGCATCGCCTGTTTTCCAATCTTGCTGTGGGGATGGCTGAACAGCGATGGACCGACGGTGAGGGCGCGCAGATTGATTGCATTGCTCCTCTGCGCTTACCTGATACGGTTGAGCCTGGCGCGCGCCGGGATGGTTTCGGCGACCATCGTCATCCTTGTCTTCTGCATTTGCCTGCAGCAATACAAATTGCTTGGCAAGATAGCTGCATTCGTCCTTGTCCTGGTGGCACTCGCCGGGATGTTGATGCCAGGTACTTTAAACCAGCAGCTGGGAGAACTGAAGGATGCGTTCCTCTACAAGGGGCATAAGGAGGAAGGTATTCTGAATTCGCGGCGGACGCCGTGGGATCTAACGGTCGCCTCGATCAAAGAGCATCCATTTTTTGGGACGGGATATGGCACCAGTCCGTCGGGCGACGATCCAGGAATCGGTTTTGGCACTCTTGGCGGCGGCGGAACAGTGGCTTCAACCGGCGATTCGGAGCGCGAGCACGGCAGTAGCTACATGACCATCGCCGAGTGGGTCGGTCTGTTGGGCGTGTTCCCGTTTGCTGCGATCATTGCCTTGACGCTATCGAATGTGTGGAAGGTCTGCGCCTGGATGAAGCGAACCGCCGACCCTCGCCCCTATGCAATTCCATTGGCCATGGTGGTACTGTCGGGGCTCGTCCATGCCAACTTCGAAGATTGGCTGTTTGCAGCAGGCTCCTATCTTTCTTTATTTTTTTGGGTTTGTGCTTTTGTGCTCGCGGATATGGTCGCCGACGCCGTCGCGGTTCCAGCACCGAGCGCTGTTTCTAGAGTTTCCTCTCCCTTGCCCGCTCGTTTCGGACCTGTTGTGCCCAACCGATGATCCGTTTGTTTATCAATGGTCTGGCCGCGAGCGCCGGCGGAGGCTTAACCTATTTGCGCAATGTAATTCCTCATCTCGCGCGCAGAGTCGACGCTGAAACCACGGTATGGCTGAACCCGGCAATGCGCACGGAGTTTGGAAGCGTGCCTAACATTTCGTTTGTCGAAACCTCGGAAAGCCCAGGAGTGCTGCGGCGGTTCATTGCTGAGCAAACGGCATTGCCCAAACTGATCAGACAGTATGGCGCGGAAGTATTGATTTCCGCCGGCAACTTTGCGCTCTGGAATTCTCCCATCCCGCAGATTCTTCTCTCTCGCAATTCGCTGTACACGTCCAGCGATTTCTTGCGCGACGTGCGTGCTCGGGGAGATTACGCAATATGGGCGGACACAATAATCAAGGGCTGGCTCGCTCGGCGATCCATACATCGCGCTGACCTCACCGTAGCGCCGAGCGCGGCGTTTGCCGGCGACCTCAGCCTATGGAGCGGTAAGAAAGTATTATCGGTTCATCATGGATTCGACCCGGATGCTTTCACGAGCGACGCCGCGCCCTTGCCGGCGGCGGTCCAGATTCAACTGGAGCAGGCGAAAGACGCTCTCCGCCTGCTATTTGTGAGCCACTACAATTACTATCGCAATTTCGAAACTCTATTTCGAGCGCTGCCCATCCTGAGTGAGCGTTTGCATGAGAAGAAAGTGAAGCTGTTCCTCACTTGCCGCTTGAGTTCTGACGCGAATCCCGGCACCTATCGCGCCGAAGCTGCTTCGTCGTTGGTGGATGCCCTGCGCAGCAGCGAGAGTGTGGTCGAGTTAGGAACGATCCCTTATCGCTCGCTGCATCATCTTTATCGCGCCTGCCATATTTATGTGACGCCGGCTTACGCTGAATCTTTTGCTCATCCGCTGATCGAGTCGATGTCGAGCGGCTTGCCCGTGGTGGCGTCAGATCTACCGGTGCATCGCGAAATCTGCGGAGACGCGGGAATATATTTTTCGCGCTTCTTTCCAGAAGCGCTGGCCGAGTGCGTCCTCCGAATTCATGACTCGCCGGACTTGGCGCAGCAACTATCCAGCCGTGGCCATCAACGAGCGTCCGACTTCAGTTGGAGCAACCACGTGGAAAGGATGGTGGCTCTGGCACAGGAGTTGTTGCGGTCTTCTGCCCGGTCTGTGGCGGAGCGAAACTGATGACTCCACCCACCAACGCGAGTAAGGCGTTGCATGTTTTGACGCTCACCCCATTTTTCCCATCGGACCAAAATGAAGTGAGCGGATGCTACGTCGCGGAGCCAATCGAAGAGCTCAGACAGTTGGGCGTCGACTGCGGCGTGATTGCCGTATCGCCGATTCATCATGCTCGAAAGCAAGCCATTCCAGGGGCCGCCGCCGATTGGGTGCGATACCCGCAACTCCCTGGAAATTTCGGGCTCTCCAGTGGAGGGAAACTGCTCTTCGCTCGTCTGTTGAGACGAATACGGCGGCTGCACGGCGACAAGCCTATTGATGTTATCCACGCTCACGCAGCCCTCCCGTGCGGCCACGCGGCAGCGTTGCTTTCCAGGCATTTGAATATTCCGTTTGTGGTGACCGTTCATGGATTAGACGTATTCAATAATTGCCATCTAGGTGGAATTCCAGCGGCCTGGCGCCGCAAGGTGTCGCTGGAAGTCTATCGTTCGGCGCGCACCGTGATCTGTATCAGCCGCAGAGTAGAGGGGATTCTAAGCTCCGAAACTCCGGATCGAACGCGCAGTGCAGTTGTCCACAACGGCGTGAACACGAGCCTTTTTTCTCCTACGGTGGAACAGCCAGCCACGGAGGAAATTCTGGTCGTCGGAACCTTACTCCCGAGCAAGGGCCATGACCTTGTCCTGAGAGCGCTAAAGAATCTACAAGCTTCTCGGCCGGCCCTTCGATGCCGAATCATCGGAGAAGGTCCATACCGCGCCCGATTTGAAGACTTGGCGAGCGACTTGGGTATAGGGAGCCAGGTTCAGTTTGTTGGCCGTCAGAGCCGGGCCGAGGTGGCCGAGGCCATGCGGCGCTGCTCCGTCTTTGTGTTACCCAGCCGGAACGAGGCTCTGGGATGCGTCTACCTCGAGGCTATGTCGTGTGGCAAACCAGTGATTGCGTGTTATGGGCAGGGAATCGATGAAGTGATTGAGCACGGCAAGAATGGCTGGCTCATTCCTCCCGATGAACTCGCAGAACTGACGCAAGGCCTTTGCCTGTTACTCGGGTCATCGGAATTACGCGCGCGCATAGGGACTGCAGCCCGCCGGACAGTACTTGAAAAGCTGACGCTGTCGCATCAGGCGCGGCACCTGGCTGAAATTTATGGTCAAGCTCCGTAGAAATTCGTCCACCTCGGATTGCGGCGCCTCTTCCAATACTCGTGCGTGAGACGCGCCTTCCGCCCTTCGCTGCGGAGATGCTAGGATGCTTTGATGAAACGCATCCCCTCACTCGACGGCCTGCGCGCAATCTCCATCTCACTGGTCTGCATTGGTCATCTTACGCACTTGAAATTGGTTCCTGGGTTCCTCGGCCCATACGCTCTCACTGGAGTGCGAATATTCTTCGTCATCTCGGGCTACCTGATTACGACCATCCTGCTTAGTGAGCACTCTCAGACTTCTACCATCGATCTCCGCCAGTTCTATATACGGCGCGCTTATCGAATCCTGCCGGCGGCAGCGGTTTTCATGATCTTTATCTTGGCGAAACATGGGCGGGAGCTTCATTGGTACGACATCGGCGCCATGCTGTTGTACTTGGTGAATTTTGATACAGCTCGTCCTTGGATAATCAACCACTTGTGGTCGCTTGGCGTCGAGGAACAATTTTATTTTCTTTGGCCAAGCGTACAGAAAAAGTGGTACCGGCACAGGGTCGCCATCCTCGTAGGAGTCATGGCACTGGCTCCGATCTATAGCGCAGCTTGCTTTTATTTCAAAGTGGTCAATGGCGGGTATGGGACTTTTCCCGCCGTTGCCGACAATCTTGCGATCGGTTGTTTGCTGGCGATTTTGAGTCCTCGTATTCCGAAAATAGCTTCCTGGGCGGCCTTGGTCATGCTGCTCGCGGTCATGCTCATCCCGAGCTTAATTCCCGATACTCGAACTCGTACCGTACTCGACTTGTTCGTGCTCTGGCCGATTCTGTATTGTTCGATCGCCGGACTCGTGCTGCACGTCATACAACGTCCCTATCGCTTCTTGAACATTGCACCAGTGGTTTGGTTGGGGAGAATCAGTTATAGCCTCTATCTTTGGCAACAACCATTCTTCTACGCCCAGACTCGGCAACCTGCCTACAAACTGCTCTATGCCCTCGGACTTGCCTGTCTGTCTTACTACCTTATCGAACAGCCCGCTCTTCGGTTGCGGCAGATTTTCGCAAGTCGCCGCAGACAGAAACCGATCGATAAGCAGACGTTTGATGGGAGTCCCGCTCGCGAAGCGCCGCTGGTCGAGGAACGGAGTTCCGCCTTCTGAAGCGACCGCTTCTCCGGCCTCGCCTATTCACGCAACTTATTTAGAAGATCGTTCGATCTGCCGCTTTCTACGTAAAGGCTTCTCGAACCGTTCCAGGTTGTGGCTCGGAGATCCCCATCGCAGAGATGCGTTCTAACGGACATGCAAACAGGTCTTGCAAGGCTTCGACTCGACCAGTGACGGCGACCGGCCCATTTTTCCCAAGCTCGAAAACTCGGTATCCGATTCCAGCGAAAAATTCGAGCGTCTCCGCAAGATTCGTTCGCTGCAAATACTCAAACATCACCAGCGGGGGCCTCTTCTCGGCAAGAAATTTCCGCATACCGCGAAGCACAGAGTTTTCATGACCCTCCACGTCGATTTTGACCAGAGAAACGGGAAAAGTGGGATCACCCTGCTGGCGCAGAAATTCGTCGAACGTGGTGCCCCGCACTACGGCTGTGGTGCTCTGACTGCCCGGAGCGTTGGCAACGACATGCCCTCCAACATCAACGCCTCCATGGCATTCAAAGCGGATCTCACCGGTGCTATCGGAGAGAGCAAACTCGTAAATCTTGAAACCAAGGCCATTCCGAGCAAGGTTGTCCCGGGCTCGCGCCGCCGCCACGGGATTCGGTTCAAATAAAATCGCATCTTCTATTCTGTCCGCCAGCAGAAGGCTGACCGAACCAACATTGGCTCCGACATCGATTAGCGTCCCCCCCGAGATGAATTTTCTGAGGAAGAGGATGCATCTGCTGTTCGGGATATGCGTGTACAGAATTCCGGAAGACACCTGACAGTCGGGATAGGCCCTGAATGCCTTCCCATTGAAAAGCGAAACAGTAATGGGCTTGCGAATGATCCGCTTCCATAGTTGCCAGCCCACAAAGATAGACAGTCTTCGAACTCGCTGACCATGGTTCGATTCCTCGTTCCAAAGGGCGGAAATTGGGTAAATCAGGTCCTCCGCGACCTTCAACACAAATGTCTGGCTCCTCCCCGATTATTTCGCCAATATCGATCGTGAATCGCGACGTAACGGCACTCAATCAACCTTCCAACCACGCGATCAAACATTTGTTCATAATACAGTGCGAAATCGAATAGACTTTGCCTTCGCGATAAGATGGTGCACAGAAAGAAGAAAGCGACCAAGCGTCTTAGATGTGCGGCATTGTTGGCATACTAACGCGTAAAAACGCCATCCCTTCCGGGGTTCTGGAGCAAGCCACGTTTTCGCTCGCGCACCGTGGGCCTGATGATTCCGGGACCGTGGTGCTGCGAGAAACGCAACCGGAGCCGCTCGAAATCGGCCTGGGGCACCGGCGATTGTCGATTCTCGACCTCTCTCCGCTTGGCCACCAGCCCATGCAGGATCCAATCACCGGCAGCTGGATTGTTTTCAACGGAGAAATCTACAACTTCCGCCAGTTGCGCAAGGAACTCGAAGCCAAAGACGTCGAATTCAAAAGTCATTCCGATACCGAAGTGATTCTGGCCGCCTATCGAGTGTGGGGCGAGTCGTGTCTCACAAGGCTGGGCGGCATGTTTGCCTTTGCTCTCTGGGATGCGCCTAAAAAACGCCTCCTGCTGGCGCGCGATCCAATGGGGATCAAGCCCCTGTATTATCACCAATCAAAGCAGAATTTTATTTTTGCATCAGAGGTCCGGTCGCTTTTGCAAACCGGCCTCGTACCGCGAAAGATCGATCTCACTGGCGTTTTGAGTTATCTGACATTCGGCTCCGTTTATGAGCCTTGGACGATGGTGGAAGACATCAGGTCGGTTCCTCCGGGACACATGCTTACTGTAGAAAACGGCGTGGTGAACAGCCGCGAATATTGGAACCCTCTGCAGTCGGCTGCGCGGAACGGATCGCATCCACCATCGGAAAATGGCGCTGCCACTGCTCAATTGCCTTCGGTTCTGCGCGAGGCTGTATTGTCGCACCTGGTGAGCGATGTCCCCGTTGGAGTTTTCCTTTCAGGAGGAATCGATTCCAGCGCGTTGGTCGCCGTGCTCGCTCACAATGGCGTCCGCGCAAATACTTTTTCGCTGGTATTCGGGGAAGAGGAATTCAACGAAGCGCAATATTCTCGCGAAATCGCCCGCCGTTTCGGCACCGAACATCACGAGCTTCCCATCTCTCAACAAGACACGCTCGCGGCGCTGCCCGACGCTCTGCGTGCAATGGACCAACCAACCATCGACGGTATCAATACGTATCTCGTGTCCGCGAAGACGAGAGCTGCAGGAGTGAAAGTCGCTTTGACGGGTTTGGGCGCGGACGAGATGTTTGCCGGCTACTCGAATTTCCGTCGTGTTCCGAAGATGGAAATGTTCTCCCAAAGATTTGGACGATTGCCTAAATTCGCGCAACGGCCGCTCGCCGCGTCGCTGTCGCTGTTTGCGGGCAAGGGCGATCGCAGTCGCAAGTTGGCTGAATTGGCAACAGCCGATGACCGTGTGACTCATCCCTATTTCGTTCATCCTTATTTTCTGATGCGCACTCTCTTCGGTGCGGCGGAGCGCGAGGATTTATTTTCAGCAAACAATGTCGAGGCGTCGCAACAATCCCTCGATCGCGTGCTGCACGAGTCGGTCACCGCAAGTGCATTCCTCGATCCCGTCAATCGCGTGTCTTATCTCGAATCGACTTTCTATATGCGCAACACACTGCTTCGGGATTCCGATTTTATGAGCATGGCGCACGGCCTCGAATTGCGTGTACCCTTTCTTGACAGAGCCTTGGTCGAGGCTTGCTTTCGCATTCCGGGGACAAAGAAATTACAAGGCGCCTCGCCGAAGAGCCTGCTGCTGGCCAGCCTGGGCGTGGAGTTGCCGCGCGAGATCGTGAATCGTCCCAAGCGCGGATTCACTCTGCCCTTCGAACGATGGCTCCGCAGTGAGATGAAGCCGATCGTCGAGGATGCGTTGTTAAACGCCGATTGGGCGCAAACCTCGATCAGCGCCCACGCCGTGCGCGAAGTGTGGAGCCGATTTCTGGCTGGTAAAACTTCCTGGTCGCGCCCCTGGTCGCTGTTCGTGCTGGCGCGCTGGTGTCAACAAAATCTGGTGTGAACAGAATCTGTGACGTGTACCGTCCGCGCCCGTCTGGCGGCCGAAGTAAGACATTGCTTTCAGCAAGGCGGCTGCAGATCAGTTAATCAATACGAACGAATCGAGCGTTCATCCCCACCCAGTTCAGCTAATATAGAAAGACCTCTACCTGCCGAGAATGGATTTGATCGAAGCAAAATCAGAGACTGAAGCGTCGAGGTCGACCGCATCGACACCGGTGCTGCCCATCAGTGTGATCGTTCCGGTCCGTAACGAAGCGCGCAATCTGCCGCGCTGTCTTGAGGCGCTGGCGGGAGTCGGCGAAGTCTATGTCATCGATTCGCAGAGCAGCGACGACACCATCGCAATCGCGGAGGCTCACGGGGCTAATGTGATCCAGTTTCATTATGCGGGAGGCTGGCCCAAGAAGCGTCAATGGGCGATGGATACGTTGCCGCTGGCCTATGACTGGATTCTTCTGCTGGACGCGGATGAAGTTCTGACTCCGGATCTTGTGAAAGAAATTAAACGGGCGATACAAAATCCCGATGTCGACGGATATTTCATCCGCCTGCAATTACTTTTTCTCGGAAAAATGTTGCGCCACTGCGACGCGAGTTTCTGGAAACTTTCGCTCTTCCGCAAAGCACGCGGCCGCTTCGAATGCCGGCTCAAAGACCAGGATGCTTCAATGGCTGACATCGAGATACACGAACACGTAGTGGTCGATGGACCGACGACATCGTTACGCAATGCGCTGGTTCATCACAATGTCGAGTCTCTGTCGCGCTACATCCTGAAGCATAACGAATATTCGAATTGGGAGGCGCGCGTGCTACTTCAGCAGCGAAGCGATCCTGAAGAGATGAGCGCAACTTTGTTCGGCACTCAGGCGCAGCGCCGCAGGTGGCTGAAGCGTCATCTCTATCGCTTGCCCGGCTCTCCCGTTCTGCTTTTTCTTTACCGCTACATTTTTCGTCTTGGATTTCTCGACGGAGTGCCGGGACTGATCTACTGTTCGTTTCAAGCCGTCCAAATGTTTCACTCCAAAGCGAAAATTTACGAATTGAAATCAGAATTAAAGTCGGGGAGGAACTGATCCATGTGTGGCATCAGTGGCCTCGCGAACTGTGGCGATCGTGAAACGCTCACGCGAATGACGAACGTGCAGACGCACCGCGGTCCCGATGACTCCGGGCTGTGGGAGCGGCGTTTCCCCGATGGCGGATACATCGGACTGGGCAGCCGCCGCCTCGCAATTCTTGACCTCTCTGCCGAAGGCCACATGCCGATGTCGAACGAAGATGGGACGGTGTGGATCACTTACAACGGCGAAATCTATAACTTCGCCGACCTGCGCCGCGAACTAGAAGCGAAGGGGCACAGTTTTCGTTCGCACACAGACACGGAAGCCATCGTTCATCTCTACGAAGAATATGGCCCTGATCGCCTCGAAGACTGCCTCAATCGCCTGAATGGCATGTTTGCACTCGCCATCTGCGATTTGCGTGGCGCTTCGCCGAAATTATTTCTGGCTCGCGATCATTTTGGAATCAAGCCGTTTTATTACTGGGAGCGGAGCGGAAAACTAGCTTTCGCATCCGAGATCAAAGCGCTGCTCGAAGTGCCGGGAATCGAAGCGAGCATGAATCTCGAAGCGCTCGATCAATACCTGACGTTCCTCTGGGTGCCTGATCCGCTGACCATGTTTGAGGGAATCCGCAAACTTCCGGCCGGCCACTACGCGCTTTGGCAGGATGGCAGCTTTAAGATCAAACAGTACTGGGACCTCACGTTCCCGGCCAAGGACCATACCTTCGAACGAACCGAGGCTGATCTGGCGGAGGAGATTCGGGAGCGCTTCTGCGGATCGGTCGAGCAACAGATGGTGAGCGATGTCCCGATCGGAGCTTTCCTGAGCGCTGGGTTGGATTCCTCAAGCATCGTTGCCGCCATGGCGCGCAAGCAGCCGGTACGGACCTACACGATTACATTCCCCAAGAAATATCGCGTAGGCGAGGCAACGATCGACGATCCCGGCGTCCCGCAGCGCCTCGCACGAAAGCTGGGCTGTGACCACCACGAGATCGTGGTCGAGCCCGATGTGGTCAGCCTTTTGCCACGCCTGGCCTGGCACATGGATGAGCCGACGGCCGATCCCGCGATTATTACGGCGTACCTTGTGTGCCGCGAAGCGCGAAAAAATGCGACCGTCATGCTATCGGGCGTAGGCGGCGACGAGATTTTTGCCGGATATCGCAAACATGCGGCGCAAGCGTGGGCGGACAAATATCAACGCGTTCCAGGCTTTGTTCGTTCGGCCGGCGAGCGCGCCCTCTTACGATTACCATCGCTACGCGGAACAAGAATGAAAGGGTCGGTGCGCCTGGCGAAGAAGATGGCGCGCAGCGCGTCCCTCACTCCAGCCGAAGCATTCATCAGGAACTGTACCTATTTTGACGCGGAGCAAAGAGAAGATTTATACGCCACTCCACCGCTGGGGCTGGCGAACGGCAATCCTCGCGGCCGACATCAAGCCGCGTTCGATCAAGTTCGCCATGCCGACTTTCTCAATCAAATGCTTTATCTCGATACTAAAATTTTTATGCCTACTCTCAATCTCACTTACAACGACAAGATGAGCATGGCATCGTCGGTAGAAGTGCGCGTGCCATTCCTGGATCGCGGCCTGGCTGAGTTTGTTGCGTGGAATGTGAAACCGGAATGGAAGCTGAAAGGGAGGTGGCGTCCCGTGACGAAGCACATCTTCCGCGAAGCCATGCGTAGTATGCTGCCGGAGGAAGTGTTGCGGCATCCGAAAGCGGGCTTCGCAGCGCCCGTCGACTACTGGCTCGCGCATGATTTGCGCCCAATGGTGGACGATTTGCTCTCGGAGACGCAACTCCGCAAGCGTGGACTGTTTCGCCCGGAAGTCGTTCGCAGATACGTCGACGAGCAGCGCCGCGGCGCCGAGGACTGGTCGATGCAGATCTGGCAATTGCTCACGCTCGAAATCTGGACGCAATTGTTCATCGACGGCGGCGCGCAGTCGTTCGCGCGACGGCAAATCGGCGTACAGCAGTTGACGGTCGCTTGAGCCCAGCCTTCCAGCAAGCGCAAGTGATAGCGCGGACCAAATGACCAATGCCGAGTCCAGTTCCAGGCGAAAGTTCATGTCGACCAAACCCGGCCGCGTGCTCAGCGAAACCGCGGGTCTGCTGCGAGCGCCGCAGCGCATCATTCCGCTCGTCGTCAACCTTGCTGCTGGCAAAGCGCGCTCGACATTCGAACACCGCCACCTCTATTCGTATGCCACGGCAAGAGTTTCTACCGCGAATGCACTGCGCTCCGTGATCGACTGGATTCTTCATGCGCGACGTTCCGATGGTGGCATCGCGGCCTACTACAGCTTGCTCACGGGATATTCTGATTCGTATCCTGAGGTGACCGGTTACATCATCCCAACGCTCTACGATTTTGGCCGTGACACGGGCGAAGTAGCTGCGCGAGTTGCCGCCGAACGCGCCACTGAATGGCTGCTTTCTTTGCAGATGCCGTCTGGCGCCTTTCCTGGCGGACTTCACCGTTCCAGCGGCCCTCTCGGCCATGGTGCCCAGCCCTCGGTGTTTAATACCGGCCAGATTTTGCAAGGATTAGTGCGCGCCTACACTGAAACCGGGAACGCAAAAATTCTAGAGGCAGCGGTCGCTGCCGGCGATTGGTTGGCCGCAATCCAGCAACCCAACGGTTCTTGGACAGGCGAAGCTGCTTATCAGGGATCTGCCCACACTTACTACAGCATGGTTTCATGGTCACTAGCGCAGTTGGCTGCCGAATCGAAAGACTGCCGTCACTCTGCGGCTGCCGACAAAAATATCGACTGGGTGCTCGCACACGCCCAGCCCAGCGGATGGATTGATGGCATCAACTTGCGCGGGCATCCCGTGTATCTGCACTTCATTGCTTACGTGATTCAAGGGATGCTCGAGTGCGGTATTCTGCGTCAGCGCGAAGATGCCATCCAGGCGGCCGCAACATCCGCTTGGGTTCTGCTGCGCAAGTTTGAAACCCACAAAAGACTGGCAGGCACCTACGAGCCAGATTTCAAGAGCGGCCAACATTTTTCCTGTCTCACCGGCAACGCCCAGATGAGCTGCGTGTGGCTGCGCCTAGGCGAAGTGACCGGCGATCTGCGGTTTTCTAACGCCGCCCTCAAAATGAACGAAATGCTCAAGCAGTCGCTGCCGGCCAATGGTCGTCGCGGAGTCGTAGGCGGTGTCGCCGGATCCTATCCCATTTGGGGCTCGTACCAGCCCATGCGCTTCATCAGTTGGGGATGTAAATTTCTGGCCGACGCGCTCCTGCTTGAGCAACGTCTGGCGCGGACGGTCAAAGCCGACTTTGAGGTCACCTCCAACGCCAACTCGCAGGCCAGTTCGCATGAAAGATCCGAAGCAAAACCTGAGCCATCAGAATGCGCGTAGTCATCCTCTGCTCAAGTCCGTACAGCGAAACCGGCTGCGCCGTCACTGCTCGCGTGGCGCAACTCGGATATGTTCCTGTCGGAGCGCTGACCCTGCCAGCATGGGACCGCAGAACGCTACTGCGCAAAGTTGGACAATGGGGAATTCGAGATTCTCTGACCTACGCCGTCGCCAAACTGGCGCCGAGGAAACTTGCAACGGAAGCGCAGATTCGCAATCCCTATCTCGAGAAAACATTGCGGCAAGGCAACGGGATATTGCGAAGCTTGCAGGACGTAGCCAGAGCGTACCGATTTCCGATTGTGACCTGCAGCGATCAAAACTCTGAACGCGCCGTTGCGCAACTCAGGCAATGGTCTCCCGACCTCGCCATCTTCACCGGCGGCAACATCCTTCGCGATGAAGTGCTGAAGATTCCCCGACTCGGTGTCTTGAACTCGCACCTTGCGTTGCTTCCAGAAATTCGCGGCATGAGTAGCCCGGAATGGTCGCTGCTGTGCAGCGTACCGCTAGGGATAACGATTCATTTCATGGATCGCGGAGTTGATACTGGCCCCATTCTCCTGCGCCGCGAATTCACAGCCGCCGCGGAGTGCGAATCGCTGGCCGACTTGCGCAATCGAATGATCGCCGAAGGCCTCGATCTACTCGCCACGACCGTGGAGGCGCTTGATCGAAATGAGGTTTCGGCTGTTCCGCAGGCGGATCGGGAAAAAGATAACCAATATTTTGTGATGCATGAACGGTTGAAGGCTCTCGCCACGCGCCGCTTGCAAGAAGCCCGTTTGAAAAATGGACCACATGAAATGGCTAACACCTGCGATCGGTCTGGTGCCACGATGAGCAGGTACGATGGGTAAGTTCGGTACCCTGTTGCAGATCGGTCGGACATTCGGAGTCCGCGACGGTGCGCTGCGCCTGGGATACGAAGCGCAGCGCGGTACCGGCCTGATGTCGCGCCGCATGAAATCTGTTAGCGGCTGGGAGTCATGGGGCCTAAAACAAATCGCTCCGCAGATTTCCGCGGAAGATTTTCTCACCGTTCGTCGCCAAGCGGGCCGGCCTTTCTTTTTTCCCGATTCTCGCAGCCTCGCTCCGTCCCTCCGGAAAGTTCTCGGTGCGGGCGGCGAAGAATCCGTCCTCACTGAAGCGAACAAAATCATTGCTGGCAGCTTGCCTTTCTTTGGCCGGCTGTCCTTCGCCTGCGGTTTTCCTCCTCGATGGTTTCAAAATCCCGTCACCGGCCAGAGCGTCTCACCCCATCGTCCCTGGACGCAGATGCGATTCGCCGATGACGAATATGGCGACCTCAAGTTTATTTTGGAGCCCTCCAGATTTTTATTCGTTTACCCGCTGGTTCGCGCTTATGCCATCAGCAGTGATGAGCGCTTTGCCGAAGCTTTCTGGAGCGCGATCGAAAGCTGGGTGGCCAGCAGTCCGCCGATGTCAGGTCCACTCTGGATATGCGGACAGGAATCCTCGTTGCGAATTCTGGCGTGGTCATTTGCGCTTTACGCCTTTCTCAATTCGCCGGCGACAACGCCGCGACGTGCAGGTCTCTTGCTTTCGATGATCGCCGCCCACGCCTGGCGCACCGTGCAGACTCTGGGCTACGCGCGATCGCAGCGCAGTAATCATCTCTTCAGCGAAGCCGTCGGGCTGTGGACGGCCGGAACTCTCTACCCTGAACTGAAAGATGCCGCGACTTGGCAGAAACAGGGCGCGATGCTTTTGCGCGAAGCGGTTCTCGATCAGATCACGCCTCAAGGCGCTTACCACCAGCATTCATTCAACTATCAGCGCATGGTTCTTCATCAACTGCTGTGGACGCTTCGCCTCGCGCAAATTCACAAGATCGAACTCGACCTCATAATTCGCGAGCGCACCACGGCAGCTTTCGACTTGATCAGTGAGTTCGTCGACCCTGAGTCCGGCCACGCGCCCAATCACGGCTCTAACGACGGCAGCAACATTCTGCCCTTGGCCGCGTGCAATTACGGTGATTTTCGTCCTCTGCTGCGTCTTGGAAGTTGCGTTCTGAATCGTCCCGCTACTCTACAGCCAGGCCCGTGGGACGAGGTTGCGCTATGGCTTTGCGGCGCGTCCGCGAAGAAAACGAAGCCGGAATCTTCCCACCTTGAAACGACCTACGATGCGCCTTCCGCAGCAGGCTATCATCGCATCGGTACTCGAAATTCCTGGGCCCTGATCAAAGCGGCTCACTATACGCGCCGCCCTTTTCAAGCGGATCAATTGCACGTCGACCTGTGGTGGCATGGCATCAATCTTGCGCGCGACCCTGGCACATATCTCTACAACGGCGAGCCTCCGTGGAATAACGGCCTCGCGGGCACCTCCGTTCACAACACGGTCACGGTGGATGGCCGCGACCAGATGCGCCGCGCAGGGCGGTTTCTCTGGCTCGATTGGGCCCAGGCAGGGGGAAGGTCTTTCTCCATGCCGTCGTCGAAGGCGAATGCCGGTTCTCCAGATTGTTTTGAAGGCGAGCACGACGGCTACCGTCGCATCGGAGTGAAGCATCGGCGAACGGTTCAGTGCGTCACCGAAGATGCGTGGGTCGTCGTGGATGATCTTCTCGGCGCGGACGAGCACGAATTGCTCTTGCATTGGCTGCTGCCAGACCTGCCATTCGAACTGACTTCCACTTCGCCGCTTTCCGCCGTCTTCTCGGCTGAAACCGCACGCATTCGGTGGAATATTTTTTCCAGTTCTCCCGCGCGCTCTACCATCATCCGAGCCGGGAAAAGCCTGGGGCCGGAAACTGCATGCAGCGATGACCACGAAAAACTGCTCGGCTGGGACTCGCCCACCTACGGCGAATTATGTCCTGCAATTTCTATCCTCTACCGCACGCAATCGCCTTTGCCGGTTCGATTCGTTACCGTAATTCTTACTGGAGACGAGCTTCAGCTTCAGCAGAGAGATGGCGACCTGATCTTGTCGCGAGAGGCTACGAGGGTTTATCAAGTGAGTCTGGCCGCGGTGCAAAACAACAGCGCGAACCGCTAACCATCGTACAATTACAAATATTGTATCTTTTAACGCCCTCGCAACGCGCGGCGTGCGATGTATCTCGCGACACGTATGAAACAGGTTCTCCAACAAGTCCGCGGCGGCGATATCGAAGTGGTCGACGTTCCCTCGCCGAAATTGCTTCCCGGTTGCGTGCTTGTTCGCACGGCCGCATCCCTACTTTCGGTTGGAACCGAGCGCGCCTCATCTGACTTTGCCCGCAAGAATCTTCTCCAAAAGGCGCGAATGCGTCCCGATCTGGTGCGCGAGGTTTGGAATAAAATTCGCCGCGATGGTATCGCATCGACCGTCGCCGCAGTCCGCAGCCGCATGGATCAGCCGAGCGCCCCCGGCTACAGCAGCGCCGGAACCGTGGTTGCCGTTGGAGAGGGTGTCACCGACATTCAGTCCGGCGATCGCGTAGCCTGCGCCGGCGCTGGTCATGCTGTTCATGCGGAAATCGCCTGCGTTCCGCGCCTGCTGCTGGCGCGTATTCCGTCGGACTCGGAAGTCAGCTTCGAGCACGCCGCTGCCGCGACCGTCGGAGCAGTCGCCTTGCATGGTGTGCGAACCGCCGCCGTGCAACTCGGCGACGTGGTCGGGGTAATTGGCCTCGGATTGCTCGGCCAGTTAACCGTCCAGATTCTCAAAGCTGCGGGCTGTCGTGTAGTCGGAATGGACATCGACCAGGGACGCGTCGACTTGGCGCTTCGACTGGGGGCTGACGCTGCGAGCAGTTCTTCCACTTCATTCTCTGACGACTGCATGCAACTGTCTGGTGGGCGCGGCGCGGATGCCGTCCTGATTACGGCGCAAACGCCGAGCAGCGATCCCGTCAATCTAGCCGCCGAAGTGGCTCGCGATCGCGCCGTTATCACTGCCGTTGGCACGGTTGGCATGTCTCTCGAGCGCCGGACTTTTTACGAGAAGGAACTCGACTTCCGCGTTTCGCGCTCCTACGGCCCAGGCCGCTATGACGCCGCCTACGAACAGAAGGGCGTCGATTATCCCATCGGCTATGTGCGCTGGACGGAAACGCGCAACATGGAAGCTTTTCTCCGGCTTCTCGCCGATCGCAAAGTAGACATCGGCGCGCTGATCACACACCGATTTACGATCGACGAAGCGCACTCGGCCTATGAACTGATTGCTGGAGCATCCCGTGAAAAATTTCTCGGAGTCCTGATTACCTTTCCACCATCTGCCGCAGAGACAACTCGCGTCATAGCAGAGGCCGAGAAGACCACGGCCCGTGCCACTGCCAACGCATCAGTCGCTATCGGACTGCTCGGCGCGGGGGCGTTCGCCACCGGTACGCTGGTACCGGCAATAAAACAAGTGGGCGATGTGAGTTTGGTCGGCGTGTGCGCCGCCAATGGCTCCCATTCGCAGCATACCGCGAAGAAGTTTGGATTTCGATATAGCGCCGCCGATGATGACACGTTGATGAACGACCACACGATCAATACCATCGTGGTTGCCACTCGTCATAACCTTCATGCCCGGCAAGTGGTTGCGGCGCTCCACGCCGGCAAACACGTCTTCTGCGAAAAGCCGTTATGCCTGAATGAGGATGAGCTACGCGACATCGTGCGTGTTTATGAGGAGCAATCTTCTTCCAGCCCGCTTCTGATGGTTGGTTTCAACCGCAGATTCGCTCCACTCGCGCTCCGCCTCAAAGCTTTTCTTCGCGAAATTCACGAGCCGTTGGCGCTGCATTATCGCGTGAATGCCGGATTCATCCCCGCCGATCATTGGCTCAATGATCCTGAACAGGGCGGAGGCCGCATCATCGGCGAGGTTTGCCACTTCGTCGACTTCCTCACCTTTCTCGTAGGCGCGGCGCCGGTCGAGGTCGAAGCCCGCGGCCTCGCCAACCCTGGCAAATATAGCAACGATAATGTAATCAGTTCCCTGCGCTTCGCGGATGGATCCGAAGGCACGATCAGCTATCTCGCCAACGGCGACAAATCGTATTCCAAGGAACGGATCGAAGTCTTCGGTGGTGGCGCAGTAGCAGTCCTCGAAGATTTTCGCCGGCTGGAAACCGTCAGCCAGGGCCGCAAGCAGATCTTTCGCTCGCTTCTAGGCCAGGACAAAGGTCATCGCGGCGAATGGAAAGCTTTTGTGGATGCCGTGCGCTCCGGCGCGGATTCTCCGCTCGCTCTCGCGGAGATCGTGACTACTATGCTTGCCACGTTCGCATTGGAAGAATCGCGTTCCTCAGGTCAAGCCATTTCGGTCGGAGGGTTGCGCCGCGACGGTTAGAGAGACGGCTATAGAAAAATTGCGAGCGCAACGTCATCCCGAAGAGCGGGAACTTCCTCGCCGGCTAACTCGCCCAAGATTTCTGTCCACACTTCCGTGAAGATTCTCTACGTCTCACAATATTTTCCGCCCGAGATGGGAGCGCCAGCAGCGCGCGCCGCCGAGTTGTCGCATCATTGGGCGCGAATGGGCCATGAAATCACAGTTCTAACCGGATTCCCAAACCATCCAACCGGCGTCGTCCCCGAGGAGTGGCGCGCCCGCCTGCGCAGCCTTCACTTCACAGAAACCATCGACGGAGTGCGGGTCGTGCGCACATGGCTATGGCCGCTTCCCAACCGAAAAGCGCATGAGCGGATTCGCAACTACGCCTCATTCTGCGTCTCGGCCGCCGTAAGCGGATCCGCTTTAATAAAACCAGATGTCGTAATCGCCACATCTCCTCAACTGCTGTGCGCGCTCGCCGGATGGTGGATTGCCTTCTGGAAGCGTGTCCCCTTCGTCTTCGAAGTCCGCGACCTCTGGCCCGAATCGCTCGCCGCCGTAGGCATCGGCCTCGAAGGAACTTTGCTCCATCGCACCCTGGGCGCAATTGCCGGATTCCTTTACCGCCGCGCCGACCGCATCGTAGTCGTGTCTCCAGCTTTCAAGGATCATTTGATCCGGTACTGGAAGATTCCCGCGGCAAAGATTTCCACTGTCGAAAATGGGGTCGAGGTCGATCTTTTCCGGCGCGATCCGGCAGCCGTCGAGGTACGAAAGCAGCTAAATCTGGAAGATCGCTTCCTGATTTGCTACATCGGCACCATGGGCAATGCGCACGGACTGCAGACGTTGATGGACGCGGCCGAAGAACTGCAAACGACGATGCCCCGCGCGACGTTTTTGCTGATCGGCGAAGGGGCCGAGAAGGATCGTATCGTCGAACTCGCCACTGCACGCCGGCTCAGCAACGTCCGGTTTCTGGGGCAGCAGCCGCGCGAAAGAATTCCCGCCTATGTTTCAGCCGCCGATCTCTGCCTGGTGATGCTGAGAAAGGCCGAGCTTTTCAAAACCGTCATTCCGACCAAAATGCTCGAATATATGGCCTGTGAGCGGCCCGTCATCATTGCCGTCGACGGGCAAGCCCGCCAGATTGTCGAGCAAGCAGGCGCCGGCATTTTTGTCGAACCCGAGAACAGCAAAGCGCTGGCGCAGGCGATCCCCGAACTGGCAGCGGATCCGCAGAGGAGGGAACGAATGGGAAGCAACGGACGAAAGTATATCGTCGACAATTTCTCCCGAGAAAAAACGGCTCGCGACTACATTACTGTTCTGGAAGATTAAAACACCGCAGGCCGCTCTAGCCCTGAGCTTCGCGAGAACACCCGGCACGAGCGTTAAGCAAAGACCCTAGGGATGGACGGCTACAACTGCCAACGCCGTCGACATCGACAATGCCGCGCTTCCCGTCGCGTAAGCTGCTGCCTTGGCCGCGCTTCCCGGAACGAATAAGATATCGCCCTTTATCAGAGGTACATCCGGCGCTTTGGCATAGAGCACCTTCTTAAGATCGATCGGAATTTCCTGAACCCCGTTCGGCGTCTGTCGCAGGATCCTGGTTTTCTTTAAGGCTGCGGTGCGCGTGCTGCCGCCCGCCAGCGCCAGAGCTTTAAGAACGGAGAGGTTGGTGTCCTCGATCAGAAACCCGCTGGGCTTCGCCACATCTCCCACCACATAAACGATCCCGGCGCGCGAAATAATGATCATGTCTCCGGGGAAAACCTCGACGTTGTTCTTGGTGTCGTCCGCGAGATTCTGCGTTAACTGGACTTCCTCTTTCTGGTTTGGATCGCCGCGATGCTCAATCGTCACCGTTCGGCCCGCCTTGTCGGTCAATCCTCCCGCCGCCGAAATCAAATCGTAGAGGCGGCGCTCGCCAATCGCCGGGTAGGGCCCAGGTTTCATAACCTCGCCAAGCAGAGTTATGGCTTGCGAAGCCGACTCATCGACGAAGATCGAAACATGCGGGCCGCGGACGAAACCTCCATCCTCAAGCCGTTTTTGAATCAAGTCCTGTGCCTCATCGGTCGTCAGGTCGGCAACGTGTACATAGTCAATCAACGGGAGATATACGTCCCCCGATCCACTGACGCGCGTCTTGGTGGAGAGATCGGGCACCCCAAACACGGTGATCTCGATTAGGTCGCCCACACCCAGCTTCACGTTGGAATTGGCCAGCAGATGAGACGATTGCGTTGTCGAGGATTGGTCGCCCGGTGCTGCCTGCGGCACCGCTTGCGTGGCCGGAGTCTGAGCCAGAAGTAGCAGGTTGCAAAGAACGACTACGCACAAAACAGCCAGAAACATGCACACGCTTCGCACAACGAAGCTGCGATGACCACCAACCATACCAACACTCCTGGATTTACGCGTGCGTCGAGTTTAACACACGGCACCGCGTAAAATCCGCGCAGAAAGCACCGTTTCCTCGAGAAATCGCGAGCGCCCACCTTCCCAGTCTCGATCTCCGACCATCGAGGGAGTCCGCATCTCGCAGCTCTGTCAGGGCGCCCACCCCTGGGGCAGAATCGCGTTGGCGTTATAATCTCAAAAAATCACCCACCTGAATTCCGCGGCAGGAGGCCGAATCGCGTGAAGACGGAAGTGCCAGCGTCGGAGCCACTGATCCGCCGCTTCATGCCCGAACTCGACGTGCTGCGCGGAATCGCCGTCCTCGGCGTTTTGTTCTTTCACGGATTCAGAGCGGAATACGGCAATTTCCCCTTTACCGGAGCTCGCCGAATTTTTGTGCAAGCCACTCAGGCCGGAGCTCTCGGAGTGAACCTGTTCTTCGTTCTCTCTGGTTTTCTCATCACCGGAATCCTCATCGACTCGCAGAAACGTCCCGACTATTACCGCCGCTTTTACACGCGCCGCGCACTGCGCATTCTGCCTGCCTACTATTCGCTGTTGCTCCTCTTGGTTCTTCTGCGCCAGGCCTCGGTGGCGTTTCTCGGCCTGAGCTTTGTTTATCTCTCCAATGTTACTAACCTTTTCGGCGTCTCCATGGACTATCACCCGCTCTGGTCCCTCGCCGTGGAAGAGCACTATTACATCGTGTGGCCATCGGTCGTGCGCAAGTTGAAACCTCGTTTTCTCGGCCTGTTTTCGCTAGCCATCTGCATTCTCATTCCTGTTGCCCGCGCGCTCGCCTTCCGTTCTGGTCACTTCCAGGGAGGAGAATGGTACACCTGGTTTACGGCGGACGGACTCGCCGAGGGCAGCCTCTTAGCGATTGTGTTGCGAAGTTCGATCAGCCGGAAACAGGCGTCAATCGGCGCGGCGCTTCTTTTGACGATAACGCCGATCCTTCTGATCGCCGCCGCTCCCTTCGGCATTCTCTCGCGTCAAACCCTGCTCGGAGCGAGCCTTCAACTGACCCTGGTCAATACGTTCTTTGCCGGACTCCTCGTTCTTTTCCTCGTCGTCGGAACCGGCTCACTGAAAGCGCTTGTCAACAGCTCGTTGCTGCGCTTCTTTGGCTATATCAGCTATGGTCTTTACCTGATCCACCTGATGATCTTTCATCTCTACGACAAGATCGCGGGAATATTTTGGCCGGCGCTGGTGCCTTCCGCCGGACACTTTAGTGTGATCGTGCTCCGCTTTGCGATCGGAAGCGCTGCCGCCGTCGGTTTGGCATACCTGTCGCGGAAATATTACGAAGAGTGGTTCCTGCGATTGAAAGATCGTGCCGTCCCTCAACCGGTCACCGCCGAACCTGCCATTGCTCAACCAACGAACACGCCGGTCACGCTGTTGGTCGCGTCGCCCGCCAAGCCGGTAACTGAGACAGCTTCCGAGTCGCTTTAACTCGCTCTCCGCCAAAATGCGCTCGCGATGTGGGATATACTTTCTTCGCGGCAACCGCGGATCATCCCCCGCACGCCTTCCAGCTTGATAAACAAGATTAACGAGAAACAAGATTAACCAAGATGAAGCTGGCCGAAGCCCTAAAGATTGTTCAGTCCGTCTCACTCCAGGCTCCTCCGCTGCAGGTCGCATTGCTCTGTGGATTCACTCCGTTACATCTGGAAACTTTCGTTCGCGCCGAGTTGTGCAAAGGGTTCCCCGGCCGTTCTCCGCTGCTTCAAACCGGTTTGTACGATGACTTGATTGGCAACATCGAGCGAGTGGCCGATGTTTCCGCCGCAGTTGTGGCGATCGAATGGGCCGATCTCGATCCCCGGCTCGGTCTGCGCCGCGCTGGTGGCTGGGAACCATCTCAATTGCCGGATATTCTCCGCGAAGCGAGCCAACGCTGCGAACGTCTCGATAAGAGCGTCGCTGCCGCCGCTAGAAATTTTCCCATAGTCGTCTCTTTCCCCACTCTGCCTTTACCCCCAGTTGCGTTCACTCCGCTGTCGCGGGACAGCGAATTCACGGCCGAACTTTGCAGTCGTGTCGGTTTACTGAACGCTGCACTATCCCATGTTCCAGGCCTGAGAATCGTCAATCCTCAGCGACTCGGTGCGCTCTCCCCTTCGCGGCGTCTCGATGTCAACTCCGATCTCTCCACCGGCTTTCCTTACACGCTGGCGCATGCTTCAGCGCTGGCCCAAGTGCTCGCCGAGTTAGTCTTGAATCGTCCGCCCAAGAAGGGTCTGATCACCGATCTCGATAACACTCTGTGGCGTGGTATTCTCGGCGAAGTAGGCGTGCAGGGCGTCTCCTGGGACTTGGATAATCACAGCCAGATTCATGCGTTGTATCAGCAGTTGCTGCATTCCCTCGCCTCGTCGGGAACGCTGATCGCCGTCGCCAGCAAAAACGAACGCTCGCTAGTCGAACAGGCTTTTGCCGTCCGACAGCCCATTCTGCGCGCCTCCGACGTGTTCCCCTTCGAGGTGCACTGGAGCGCCAAGTCTGAATCGGTGCAGCGCATTCTCAGCGCCTGGAATATCTCCGCCGCCGATGTAGTTTGTGTCGATGACACCGCGATGGATTTGGCCGAGATCAAAGCTGCGCATCCGGAAGCGGAGTGCCTGCTTTTTCCGCGCGACAATCCGCAAGCCGCTTATGAATTGCTCGAACGTCTGCGCGACTTATTCGGCAAGGCCAAAATTTCTGAGGAAGATGGACTCCGCGCCGCCAGCCTGCGCGCAAATGCGGAGTTACAGCAAGAGCGCGAGTCGTCTCCCTCGATGGACGCTGGCGATTTCGTCCGCCACCTCGAGGGCAAGCTGACGCTGAGCTCGCAGAAACAGCCGTTTGATTCCCGGTCGCTTGAGTTGGTGAACAAGACCAACCAGTTCAACCTGAATGGCCGTCGCTTCGAAGAGGCAGAATGGAGAAATTGGCTGAGCGCGCCAGATACAGTCCTCGTGACCGCAAGCTATCGCGACAAGTACGGCCCTCTCGGGAAAATAGCTGTTATTGCGGGCGACCTTTCGAATGCAAATCAAGCGAGTAGCGCGAATGGCGGTTCTTCACTAAAACGCAAGCTCTATATTCGCACCTGGGTCATGAGCTGCCGCGCTTTCTCGCGACTGATCGAATACGAGTGCCTGCGCTGGCTTTTTGAAAGACTGGATGTCGAAGAACTGGAGTTTGACTTCTTGCCAACTGCGCGCAACCCTCCCCTGCAGAATTTTCTACAAATGGTTCTCGGCACCCCGCCCGAGCCGCGCTCTCGCCTCACCCGCTCTCAATTTATGCAAAACTGTCCCGCTTCCGGTCACTCCATAGAACTGACGAAAGAGGAGTTGGCCAATGGTTGATCTCGAGAGCCGCCTGATCAATTGTTTCGCAACCGTTTTTCCAGAGCTCGACCGTCGCGAAATTCCTGCGGTTAGCGCGGCCTCCATCGCCAACTGGGATTCGTTGGCCGGTATCACTTTGATTTCCGTTATCGAGGAAGAATTCAGTCTTAGCATCTCGCCCGATGACGTCCCCGATCTGATCTCTTTCGAGCTGATTCTGGACTATCTCCGGAAGTCATCGCCCGAGGGAGCGCCATGACACTGATTCCTAAAATGATTCCTAAAATCATTGCGCCCAGCGACCTTCGAGTCGGACTGACCGCCGAGTATGAGCGCGAGATCGCAGAATCGGACGTGCTTGAGTTTGCCGAAAACTCCGGAGACTTCAATCCTCTGCACGTAGACGCCAACTTTGCTGAGCACAGCCGCTATTCCCAACGCATTGTTCATGGCGCTTTTCAAGTTGGTCTGGCCTCCGCCTTCATCGGCATGCACCTGCCCGGCCGCGACGTGCTTCTCGGCTCCGTCAACGCTCGTTTTCTCTCGCCTCTCTATTTCCCGTCACGAGTTCGCGTCAGTGGCGAGCTTACCTCGTGGAACGCCGCCTCACGCGCCGGCAGCGTTCGCGTTACGGTGAGCGATCATGCATCGCTTGCGCCCGCGTCTGAGATCACGATGGCATTCACGCTGCAGTCGGACCAGCCGGAACATCCCACCGCGCCGCAACCCTCAGCCCGAATAGCGAACCACGCAAAAACAGAGGCGCTCTTTTCCTCCGAAAGAAAAATCATTCTTCTCACTGGAGCCTCCGGAGGAATCGGCGCCGCTTTGCTACCGGCTCTCGCGGAAGAATTTTCCGTTCTGGCATTGGTGCATCGCCATTCATTGAACCAAATGCCGCTCCATACCGTGGAGTTGCAGGCCGACCTCGGCGTTTCCGGATACGAGCAACTTATCACCGAGCGCCTCGGCGGCCATCCGCTCTACGGAATCGTTCATTGCGCGTGGCCCAGCATGCCCAAGGGCGGCCTGCTACAAAGCGACCTTCGACTCATCGAGCAACAGTTAGCGTTCGGAACTTCCCACGTCGTGCGCCTGGCGCGCTTATTATTCAATCTCGTCGGCCCCGAGGGTGGACGAATGGTGGCACTCGGATCGATCGCCGGACATCACAAGCCGGCGCTCGGCCTCGGCGCGTACTCTCTCGCCAAGTCGGCGTTGGAAGACACGATCCGCCTTTTGGCTCCTGAAATCGCGCGCAAGAAAATCACCATCAATGCCGTCTGCCCGACATTCGTCCCTGCCGGTATGAACTTGCAAGCTGACGATCTGCAGATCAAGCGCGAAAAAGCGCTGATACCCATGGGTAGAATCTGTGACACAGTAGACATCGTCGGCGCAGTCCGCTATCTCTTCTCGCCGGCCGCCTCGTTCGTCTCCGGGCAATCGATCATCCTCTCCGGGGCGCAGCTCTAGTTGTGGGCGCGCAAGAAAATACCATGCCGGAAAAAGGCAAAAGCCTCGTGCTCCACGACATCACCCCTTCTGACCTCGAAGAAGTCGCTCGATTCATTGCCCTCATATCGCGCTCAAACACGCCCCATTCAACTGCCGTCAAGCGCCTGGTATGGATTCTGTTGGAAAATCCCGCCCGCGAGCCCGCCGATCCCTTAGGATGGCTCCTCCGCACACCCGCTGGAGAGATGGCCGGTTGCATGTGTTGTGCTCCACAAAAGTTCTGCTTCGACGAGAAGACTTTCACCCTGATGATGGCCAATTCGTTTTACGTGGATGATCGTTATCGCGGAGGCGGCGCTTCGATCTTCCTGAAGTATCTGCAACTCGCCCGCCGCTACCCTCTATTCGTCAGCTCCGCCAATGCAACCGTCGCTGCAATGTGGCAGAAGCTGGGCGGATATTCCTTGGGAAATTCAGACCATGAAGTCATCGGTGTTCTGCGCTGGCGGCCGTTGCTCGCCGAAAGCATCTATCGCAAGACGGCCAGCGATCGCTTCTCCCAATTCGCATCGGCGCTCGCATCGCCGTTTCTCCGCGCCCGGCGCGGGTTTCCAAGTGATACTGCGGAAGGACAGCTTTTTCCGCTGCACACTCCCGAAGAAGCCGCGACCGTTTGCGCCGAGTACCATAGCAACAAAATCACCAATTGCCGCGATGCCGCGTTTCTGAAATGGCGTTACTTTTCGTCCGCCACTCCCACCACTCGCCTCTTCGCATTTCGCCTGGTTGCTGGCGAAAACAAATTCATGGTCGCAGTGCAATTACAGAATCGCGGATACAAACAGCAGACCCGCGCGTTGCACATCCTCGACATCTGGGGTGCACCAGATTCGAAATCATATCTCGCAATCGCCGCCGCTTTAGCGCGCGAATATCGCGGGCAGATTGATATGCTGGTTTTCCGGTGCCTCGACCCAGCCGGTCAGCAGGCCCTAACCGCTCACGGTTTCAAAGCGCGCAAATTTGCCGCGCCGATAGCTTGGTGTATAGATAAGCATGGATTACTTCCATCCCAGACGTGGTATTTCGTGCCAGCAGACGGCGACATGCTCCTGTGAGGCCGCGGTTGAGCGCTAAGACCTTCGCACGTTCTTCCTTGATCCGCACCGCCGCCGCGCTACGCATGGATGAATTAGCACTCGCCTTGCGCCGTTGGCTGGTCCGCTGCGGTCAATCTCCTCGCATGCTCGTAGTCGAAATGCACGAAACCCCGCAGCAAGATGCGCATCGATTCCGCCAGCAGTTGGAGTGGGCTGCGCGTCATTTCACTTTAGTTGACCTCTCTGCATTCGCCCGCCTTTGGGAGGAGTATCGCGCCAACCCGCGTGCGTTAAGCCACAGCAAGCCACCCCTGCTTTTTACCTTTGACGATGGCCGTTTGAACAATTACACGGTCGGCGCGCCTATCCTCGAATCTTTCGGGGCGCGCGGCGTGTTCTTCGTAGTTGCCCAATTCGCGCAATGCACTCCGCAGGAAGCACGCCGCTTCTACTATTCGCATATCGATACACGTCCGCTTCCACCCAACTTGCCGGATGAGGAGACGCGCTCTATGTCGGCCCAGCAGATAGCGGATCTCGCCCGACGCGGGCACTCCATCGGCAACCACACCTACTCGCACGTCAACCTGGCAACCCTTTCCGAAAGCCAACTGCATCACGAAATCGTCGATAGTGCAGCCCAGATCGCCGCCTGGACCGGCCAGCCCGCCGATGCATTTGCCTGGACGTTTTCGTGGGACTCGATCACTCCTGCCGCGTGGAAACTGATCCAGCAACATCATCGCTTCTGCTTCGCGCCCTGTCCCGGGTCGGTCGACTGCCGCGCAGACTCGCCTTCATTGATCTGGCGAACTGAGATCGAGGTCGCCTATCCCGCCCACGATTTTCGCTTTATGTACGCTGGCTTGGCGGATCCGCTATGGCGAAGCAAGCGCGAGCGCCTCCGCGCGATGATGCGTGGCGCCGCCATCGGCAATAGATGTGCCTAGCCGGCAAGACCTTTGCCGGCCGCAATGTCGCTCTGTTCAATGGCGTCGCACCGCGCACACTTTTCGCCGTCCTGACTCTAAAAGGTCATCAAGAATTCCTCCCGAACAGTTGCCCATCGACTGCCGCGAGTTGTATATTTCTTCAAACAACCAATTCATCACACGAGCGCAACTAAGGGGTAATTCCGTCCAAAAGATGTTGGCCGAACCCTCAGGCGCAGGGCACCTCGTGTGAAATGCCGGGCATTTCGGCCGGAAGGGAACACCGACTTTGACGTTCCTGTTTTTTGGATTATTTGCGTTTTCGTTGGCCTTGTCGTTTGTCGCTACTCGCCAAGTGCGAGACTTGGCCACACGCCGAGGATGGGTTTCCGTTCCCCGCGACGCGCGGCATATCCATCAGAGTCCGCTGCCGCGACTGGGGGGCGTTGCAATTTTCCTGGCATTCTCGGTCAGCCTAACGGTCTGGCTGTCGCTCTCAACAGTTTTTCCCCGACTCGCCGTCGGCGTCGCTCCCAATACCCTTCTTCGTATTTACTTTCCAGCCTGCCTGATTTTCTGTCTCGGCATCTATGACGATATTCACGGCGCCGGGCCTTATTTGAAGTTTGCTGTGCAGGCGATTGCGGCAGTCATGCTGTTTCTGGGCGGGATGCGCGTTCTCGATCTGCCCCTGATTTTCCCCCATTCGCTTCCATGGTTTGTAGGATTGCCGCTCACCGTACTCTGGGTGGTGGCCGTTACCAATGCCTTCAACCTGATCGATGGGTTGGATGGTTTAGCGGCCGGCTCGGCATTGTTTTCGACGATGGTATTTTTTGTCGTCTCTCTCGTCGTTCATTCTTGGCTGGGTTCCCTGATGAGCGTGATACTCGCCGGTGCCATCCTTGGATTTCTCCGTTTCAACTTCAATCCGGCGACCATCTTCCTCGGTGATTCGGGCAGCCTGTTCATAGGATTCCTGCTCAGCGCATTAGCTCTCGCCGGAGCACAAAAAGCTCCCACGTTCGTGGCCGTTGCCATTCCAGTTGTCTCGTTTGGATTGCCGATCCTCGAAACTCTGCTCTCCATCCTGCGCCGCTTGATCAGCGGACGTCCAATCTTCACTGCCGACAGCGAACACATCCATCACAAGCTGTTGCAAATGGGTTTTTCGCATCGCCAGGTGGTCATCGTTCTCTACGCCGTCTCCGCTATTTTTGCCATGCTCAGCCTTTTTCTGCTGTGGCCCACGGGCAGCACTCTCGGACTTGTGCTGGCTGTGGTCGGAACCGGCATCTGGCTTGGCGTGCAGCATCTCAACTACCTCGAGTTTGGCGAATTGCGACGTGTAGCGCAGCGCACTATCGACCAGCGGCAAATCGTAATCAATAACCTGTCGGTCCGGCGCGCGGTTGCCGAACTCAAAGTTGCCGTCGACCTTGATCAGGTCCGCTCCATCCTCGTCGCCGCCTTCCGCAGCAACGATTTCGATGCCTTCGAACTTCATCTCAAGTCCCTTTCCGGCGATCACGCATCGGCCGCGGATAACAGCCGCCATTTTCACTGGAGCAAATTCCCCCACCTGGCCGCTCTCGCCAACCAGCCTTTGTGGAAGCTAACGCTCGATTTGGTGACAACTTCGAACCGCCAGCGCGGCTCGCTCGTCGTCTATCGCGTCTACAGCCAGCGCGATCTGCAACTCGATGTCAACCTGCTCACTTCGGAATTTCCGTCCACCCTCGCCAATGCCCTCGATCGCGTGCTGACCACGGCCGAGGTTCTGGTTCCTGCTGGTCAAGCCGAAAGCCAGTTTCTCGCGGCTAATCTCTGAGCGGACTTTATGAAGTGGCTTCCCCTCCTGATCTCGCAGTGCGTTCCCTCATTCCGTTGAGTTAATATCAAGATAACTATGGACCCGAGCGCTCTACGATCGCCGGATCAAGGAGAGCCGATACTGTCTGATCGGGGCGATGCTCCAAACGGCGACGCTCTAAACCGCGACACTCTTCATAGGGATCGGCGCCGCAGCGTTCGTCAAAAGCTCCGCACTCCCGTCTATGTCAGTTTCGATAGTTCTGGTGCCGGCGTTGCTGTCGACCTGAGCGAATTGCTTGACCTTAATGAAGAAGGCTTTGCTGTTCAAACCAGCGAGCGGCTCGAAGTCGATCGGGTGGTTACGCTTTGCCTCGATCTTCCCGAAACCAACAGTTACATTCACGGCAATGGCCAGATCATCTGGAGCGATGAAACTGGCCGCAGTGGCATTCGTTTTTGTGCCCTGGACGCCGCTTCGCGGCAAGTACTGAGACAATGGCTCTTCGCTAACTTGCTGGTCGCCTCTCATCACGTATCTCGCGCCGAAGAGCGTGCGTACGAAGAAGAAAAACGTCCAGCGCCAGTTGTCGTCAATAAGTCAGAACCGGAAATCAGGACGCAATCGCACCCCGTCATCTCATTACCGGAGCCGGGCGAAGCGCTGTCGATCGAGTTTGTTCGTCGCGAAATCTGCAACCTCGGTGACGACATCGATATGCTTTTCCACTTGATCACCGAGCGCGCACACAATCTCACAGGAGCAAGCGGCGCGGCCCTCGCATTTCTCACAGATCACGAAATGCTGTGCCGAGCCCGCTTTGGCGAACCGGCTCCTCCGCTCGGCTCTTCGGTCGAAATAAAACGGGGTCTCTCCGGCGAATGTGTTCGCAGCGGGCTTCCAGTCTCGTGCGAGGATATCGCAAACGATGCGCGCGTCGATCCCGAAGTTGGTCGCGCACTTGGCATCGGCTCCCTCATCGCGGTTCCCTTGGTCTCCGATTTTCGCGTGGTCGGTCTGCTCGAGGTTTTCTCTCCTCATCCCCGCGCGTTCACCAAAACGCACGAAGCAATGCTCGAGCGTCTCGTCGAGTTGATTCCAAGCGCTCATCATCGGACGATTGATCGCGAAGCGGTGCAACTCGAAAACCCCGGGGAAAAAGATCGAGCCCCCGTCCGAGCCGTGCCCCGGTTGCCGGCACGAGAAACGTCCCTCGCCGAGCCCGCCCTAGACCCTCGCGCCGAAACTTCCAACCCGCCTCCTCGTTTGGTTTACCGCGCTTTGCTAGGTTTGGTAACGGTCGTAGTGGCAACCGTCCTAGGCTATGTGGTCGGACCTATCGTCGGCAAGCATTGGCTTCTCTCGCCGCAAGCGGCGCAGCGAACCTCCGCCGAAGTTGTTCAAGCGGCCTCAGCCGCAGCGGGCCAACATCCGCAACCGATGCCGCTAGCTGAATTACGGCGACTCGCGAATCAAGGTGACGCCGACGCCGAATGGCAGATGGGCATTCGCTGCCACGCGGACAATCCGCCCGACGACGCCCAGGCATTGCAGTGGTTCGAGCGCGCCGCCGATCAAGGCTACGTTGCCGCCGAAGCCACACTGGGCGCCTATTATTGGGCCGGTCGCGGAGTGCCTTCCGATCTGTCCAAGGCCTACATGTGGTCCGCCATCGCCTTCGCCGGCGGAGACCAGAACAGCAAGATTCGTCTCGAAGGCCTAGCCTCGCAAATGACGCGCGCGCAAATCTCGGCGGCTCGCCAGCAAGCCGAGCTTTGGATCCATCAACACAACGGAGCCAAGCCGTAACCAGCAAGGCCGCAAAGCTAACGAACGAAGCTTTTGGAATGACAAGCCTTCGTGATCCTTCGTGTCCTTGGTGGTTCATGACCTTGCCCCGCATTATTGCTAAACCTGACCATCCGCAATCAAACAGCCGTAAAATAGAGTTGTGCCCACATTGCACGACATCCTGACCTCCGACGCGCGCGTCCGCGAAGCCGATCCCGCGCTCTGGGAGAAGATCGACAGCCATCGCATCCGTTGCTACTCCTGCGGCCACTGCTGCCCCATTCCCGACGGGCAGCCCGGAGTCTGCAAAGTCCGCTTCAATCACGG
The DNA here is from genome assembly GCA_963822025.1 of uncultured Acidobacteriaceae bacterium. GTDB lineage: Bacteria > Acidobacteriota > Terriglobia > Terriglobales > Acidobacteriaceae > Acidiflorens. Next base: position 2,764,750 of record CAWGFW010000008.1, read on the forward strand.
CGGCCAACTCTACGTTCCCTGGGGCTACGTTGCCGGAGTGCAATGCGATCCCATAGAGAAGAAGCCCTTCTTCCACGCCTATCCCGGAGCCCTAGCCTACAGCTTCGGCATGCTGGGCTGCGATCTGCATTGCTCGTACTGTCAGAATTGGGTTACCTCGCAGGCGCTGCGCGATCCGAACGCCGTCTCGCCGCCGCTAGAAGCCACGCCCGAACTGCTAGTCAAAGACGCGCTCGCCCAAGGCGCGAAACTAATGGTCAGCACGTACAACGAGCCGCTGATCACCAGCGAGTGGGCAGTCGCCGTTTTCCGCCAGGCGCGCAAGGCCGGACTGCTCACCGCCTTCGTCTCCAACGGCAACGGCACGCCGCAGGTCCTCGACTATCTTCATCCCTGGATCGACCTCTACAAAGTCGATCTCAAGAGCTTCGACGATCGCCACTATCGTCAGCTCGGCGGACGCCTCCAGCCCATCCTCGACACCATCCGCACTCTGCATCGCATGGGCATCTGGCTAGAGATCGTTACTCTCCTTATTCCCGGATTCAACGACAGCGACGACGAACTCCGCCAGCTCACCGCGTTCTTAGCCAGCGTCTCGCCCGACATTCCGTGGCACGTCACTGCGTTTCATCAGGATTACAAAATGACTTCGCCCGCCGACACCACTTCCGCCGATCTGCGACGCGCCGCCACCATCGGCCGCAATGCCGGATTGCGCTACATCTACGCTGGCAATCTTCCCGGCCAGGTCGACGGCCTCGAAGACACGCATTGCGCTCACTGCGGCGAATTGCTCATCCAGCGCTACGGATATCTAATCAAGAAATACAAACTGACTGCCGAAGGCGCGTGCCCGTCCTGCCACAAGCCCGTCCCCGGCCGCTGGTCAACCCATTTCGACGGACAACTAACCAGCTCCCCTTTTCTCCCCCGCAAGCAGTCGCGATTAGTTAAAATCCTCTCGCAACGTTAGAACCCATTTAAGATTTGTCATCCCGAGCGAAGCGAGGGATCTGCAGTTTGCATAAACCGGAAAAATTTCTATTAGCGCTGCTGCTCTGCGCCACCATCGCCTGCTCCCCCCGCGACTTCCTAACCCGTCGCCTCGCCGCCGACCTGATCTCCGCCTCCGACGAATTCAAAACTCCGCAAATGTTCTGGCTGCGCCAGGGCATCGTCTCCAACAAAGATTTCTCTTCCCCCGAATCCTTAGTCCTCCAGCGCCGCGGATGGATTCTCGGCACCGAAGAAAAATGCCCCGCCGCCGTCGACCCTCCGCCCTGCTGGGACGTAGTCCTGACGCCCCTGGGAGTCGACGCGATTCGCCCGCTGATTGCCAGTGCGCTGCCCAACAACGGTCCCATCGGCATTCAGGCAGCCCGCCGCGAACTCCTCGGCATCGCCGGAATCAGCAAGGCCGGTAACTTCGCCGACGTCGAATTCACCTGGCGCTGGGTCGCCATCAATCAGGTAGGCGCAGCCCTTTACGACAGCGGAGTCCACTACCGCTCCACCGTAGCCTTCCGCAGCTACGACGACGGCTGGCGCGTGCTGGAAAAGAATATGCCCACCAACCAGCCCCTGGAAGACGCCCTGCACAACGCCCAACCACTCGCCCAGTAGGCGATTCGCTGGTCCACAACAGGAAACGCCGGGTTGGTCGGAGGGGTGGTCGGTCCCGTGAAGCGAAGGATGGAAATTTTCTGCGCCCTCACTGCGTTCCTTTTTTGGATAAGTCAGATCGCTACCACTATCGGCCAGCGACTATCACTGCTATCAATGTTGCAGTCAAACTTGAAGTCCGATAGTCACTGGAACCTTATGACTAACTGGATGTCATCGCGAGTACGGGCTGCCAACCTGCCCAACTTTCGGCAGAGCTGCCCATTCTAAGGCTAAATTCTGGGCGTCCGCGAGCGACCGGATGCTGCAACGATAGGTTTCTTTACAAAACCGAACGGTGATTTGCGTGCAACGCATCTGCTATCACTTTTCGGGTCGGAGCGATCAGGACCAGATTCAAAACATCGCTGCTTTTTATCGTTGCTCGCCAACCCGTCCCAGGCGTGTATTTTGCGTGGAGCAAGTGGATAAAGGAGCGACCTATGGGCACGTCTGGCATGAAGTGCGTTGAAAGTTGTGTTAGTTGTCACTTGCGTTCCAGCAGTTTTTTCTGCGACCTGTCACGCGACTCCGTTGCCGACTTCAACAAAATAAAACATGCAGCTCTCTTTCCCGAGCACGCGGTGGTCTTGGTGGAGGGACAAAGCGCCTGGGGAATTTTCATTCTGTGCCAGGGGCGCGCCAAACTCTCAACCACCTCGCGCGACGGCAAGACTTTGATCATTCGCATCGCGGAGGCGGGCGAAGTTCTGGGCTTGCACGCGGTGGTGACTGGCGGTCCCTACGAACTGACGGTGGAAACCATGCAGCCATGCCAACTGGACTTTGTCGGCCAGGATGACATGCTGCGCTTTCTCGACGACCACGTCGATGCGAGTTTCCATGCCATACAGCATCTGGCGCGCGATTGTTCTGACTCCTATGGAGTGGCGCGCACCATCGGGCTGTCCAACTCGGTAACCGAGCGCTTCGCAAAATTTCTACTGGAGACGGCCGCCGCCGGCCGTGTCAACCGGGGAAGCGTGCGCGTCCGCCTGGCCATGACGCATGAAGAAATCTCACAACTCATCGGTACCAGCCGCGAAACCATCACACGTCTACTGTCCGAATTCCGGCGCAATGAACTGGCGGAACTGAAGGGATCGATGCTGATTATCCATAACCGTCCGGCGCTGCAGCACATGGTGGGAGCGTAGCGGCCGACCGGTCGGGTACAGTGGTTCTGCGGCGATTGTTGTCCAGTGAACGCATCGGACCTGTGAGCGATGCGACGATCGATGATTGTAACTCTATGGTAACGCTGACTCTAAAACTCAAAAATCTAACTCCCTGAATTTCTTAACCGATGTAGCTAACTGTCAACGTTTGTCCTGATGTTTTGCGGTTGCGACTGTTACAAGACAGATCGCTCTAACAATTGAAACTCAGGAACCAAATCGACTCCAATCTATTTTTGAGAAAAGTTTTATTTTTCGCACTGTCTTTCCCGAGGACCAGATTATTTACTTGACATAGATTGGAAACGCGCTATTATGCCGGAGTCAGCGCAGGGCAGCGTATTTCCCCAGCCTCGCTGTATTCCCCAAAAATACTCAACTACTGGAAGTCAGGGAACAAACTTCCCAGGGGATATCCCTCTCGGACGCGACCCGCACCAGCGGCTTTGGGAGGCGCTCGTTCTGAACGGGATTTCTCGCTGGCTCAACATCCCTCTAGGGGAAGGAGAACAATTATATGCAGAACCAGAATTGGCGATTGTTCAACCGAGTAATCGCTGTGGCGACGGTAAGCGTGTTGGTAGTGAGCTTTACAACTTTGGCGGCAGCCCAACGACTAAGCGGGGAAGAACGAAGCGCCATTTTCGCCGCCGCACCAAGAATACAGACGAGCGTGAAGGGAGTTAGTGTGGTCGCGGGACCGCCGAAGGGCTTTAATGCCTTGACCGCAACTAATCGCGAACTGCTCAGCTATGGTTTGCCGCAGCGTCCCGACAAAAACGTCGACGCGAAGGCCTATGAACATTGGGAAAAGGGAATGCTGGCGTTGCAGGGTTGCAGCGAGCGCTCCCAACTACAGGGCAAGTCGACCTCGGTAGCGGCACAAGCATGTCAGCCTACCGACGTTACGGCGAAGCCGTATTCCAGCATGTCGATGGCAGGGGGCGGGTCGCCAACGTCGAACGTTGACGGAACCACTGCTTACAATTCCACCAACTGGAGCGGGATCGCGCAGACCAACAAGAACAAGGCGTGGAACGCAAAGACCTCTTTCACTGAGGTTGAATCGGTGTGGAACGTGCCGGTTTCAAATCATCCATTCGGGAACATCCCCTGCGCAGACGGCCCGTGGTTTGACGTGACTTGGAACGGCATCGACGGCTTCTTCGGGGCAGCCAATGGGGACGTGGTGCAAGGCGGCAGCGCGAACTATTGGGACGGCGGTGGTTGCGATGGCTCGATTGAAACGTTTGGATGGGTTGAGTGGTATCCGAGCTATTCCATCTTGTCAATCAACGCTTTCGTCAGCCCGGGCGATGACTTCTGGGTGATCTCTTATGGCGCAGAAGGAAAGGCCGAGCAATTTGTGTTTGTCGAAGACATCACACAACAGTGGGCGGGAACATTTGGACTGACCTACCAGAGCGGACCGGGAGTGATCGGCGGCAGTGCCGAGTATATCGTCGAGCGCCCCTGCTGCAATGGCGATAACTACTACCCTCTCGGCAACTACGTGTACGAATTCTTTGACTACAGCTTTGCCTATGATGGCGCCGGCACACTGTTCTATCCGGGCAATACGGGTGCCGCGACCGCCATCATCACCATGCAGGCGGATGCGGCAGCTGGAAGTCAGGACATTTCGTATCCTTTCTTCTACGGTACCGCCGGAAACCAGGGCAGATATAGCATCTGGATGGCGGATGAGAACTGCGCGTATTCCGGAGGTTGCGCGCCGTAATCGCAAAGTTGCTGTTTGATTTTTCCGCGCTCCAGGCCTGCCAGCATGAGGTGTCATATTGGCAGGCCTTTTTATTCCGCCAGCCTGTAAACCACTGAGCATAATTCTGTCTGACTTCCCGCCAGTCCGATATAATCCACAACTCAGATGGCACTCGCCTCAGGAACCAAACTCGGTCCTTACGACCTCCAATCGTTACTGGGTGCTGGAGGAATGGGCGAAGTCTACCGCGCTCGCGACGCGCGGCTGGATCGCATTGTGGCGATCAAGGTTCTGCCAGCGACATTCTCGGCAGATACGGCCCGCCTGCAGCGGTTCATGCAGGAAGCGCGCTCGGCGGCCGCGCTGAATCATCCCAACATTCTTTCGATTTTCGATATTGGGGAAGAGCGCGGCGCGCCTTATATCGTCTCGGAATTGCTGGAAGGGCAAACGCTGCGCGAACGCATACGGAGTGGGCTGGTTTCCAGTCGTAAGGCGATTGACTATGCGTTGCAGGTGGCGCGCGGGCTGGCCGCGGCTCACGAAAAGGGAATCGTCCATCGCGATCTGAAGCCAGAAAATTTGTTTGTCACCAATGACGAACGCGTGAAGATTCTCGACTTTGGCCTAGCGAAGCTGACGCGGCCGGAAGGCGATGTCGGCGAGGATGCAGCGACGGTGCAAGTCAACACTGAACCCGGCCAGATTATGGGGACGGTCGGATACATGTCGCCGGAGCAGGTACGCGGCAAGCCTGCCGATCATCGCTCAGATATTTTTGCCTTTGGTTCGATTCTGTACGAGATGCTTTCGGGGCAGCCGGCGTTTCGCGGAGCGAGCCCGGCCGATACGATGAGCGCGATTCTGAAAGAGGAGCCGGCTGAGCTTTCGGAAACCGCGCGCAACGTTCCTCCCGCGCTGGAGCGGATGGTGTTGCATTGCCTCGAGAAGAATCCGGCGCAGCGCTTTCAGTCGGCAGGAGATCTCGCCTTCAATCTGGAAGCGCTGACAGATAGTTCTGTGATGGGTAAGACGGGGGCGCAGTCGGCGATTGCATCGTCGGGGATCGCCGAGCCGGTCATTGCGGGGACACCAGCGGCAGACACACCCGCGGAAACGCCTGCGCGGGAAAAAGAAACGACATCGCGGAGCACAGCGCGCGAGGTGGCGGGCGCTGTTGTGCTGGCGGTCGTGATGCTTGGCGTGGGCTGGTGGTGGGGGCGCGGTAGTGGCGCGACTTCTTTGCCCGAGTATCAGCCGATTACATTTCGTACGGGATCGATCGGGAATGCGCGCTTTACGCCGGACGGCAGCATCGTCTATAGCGCTTCGTGGGACGGGGGCGAAAGCGAGTTGTATATCGGCCGCACGGATGATCCGGGCGCGCGCGAACTGGGAGTGAAGGACGCGGAACTGCTGTCGATCTCGAAGAGCGGGGAGCTGGCAGTGCGGCTTAAATCCGTAAATCTCATTGGTTTTGAACAGATTGGCACGCTGGCGCGAGTTCCGATGAGCGGCGGAGCGCCACGCGAAGTCCTGGATAACGTCGAAGACGCGGACTGGGCGGCGGATGGCGAGAGTATGGCGGTGGTTCGCTACGTCCCCGAAAATCAGCATTGGAGATTGGAATATCCGATTGGGAAGGTGCTTATCGACGGCGCGAATTGGATCAGCCATCCGAAGATATCGCCGGACGGGAAGTGGATCGCATTTGCGGATCATCAGAACGCCGTGGGCGACGATGAGGGAGCGGTCGCGATAATCGGCTCGGACGGCAGTAATAACAATAGGCAGAGGATACTAACCCCGGTGTGGACCTCGCTGGAGGGAATTCTATGGTCTCCCAGGGGCGATGCAATCTGGTTCACGTCCACCGGCGTCGGAAGTGCTGCAAGCCCGCGCGCAGTCACGTTGTCAGGCAAAGTCCGAACCATCACTAATGTCCCAGGAGGAATGTGGTTGCAGGATCAGCGCAACGAGATGACCCTGATGGTGGCTCATCGCCGCCGCATCGGCATTCGTGGAGTGCCACCTGGCGGGAAAGAGGAGCGCGAACTGGGGTGGCTCGACTGGTCGATCCTCGGTGATCTAAGCCGCGACGGCCGGAAGGTCTTGTTCGAAGAGGCAGGGGACGGGGGCGGACCGAATTACACGGTGTTTGTCCGCGACAGCGATGGATCGCCGCCGGTGCGAATTGGCGAAGGAGTTGGCTTGGCGATTTCTCCCGATGGCAAGTGGGTGGTTACGCAACCAGCGAAGGGTGGGCCGATCAGCCTGGTGCCCACGGGAGTCGGCGAGGCCCGGCAGTTGACGCACGACAACGTGACTTACCACAAAGTGCGATGGCTCGCCGGAGGCAAGGAATTGCTGGCGAGTGGAGTCGAGCCGGGACACGGGGCGCGCGATTACTTGATTGCGGTCAGCAACGGCGATTCGAGGCCGATTACTCCCGAGAACGTCGTTGGAGTCGAGCCGTCGCCCGACGGTCGAAGTACAGCCGTGCTGGGCCCGGATGGGAAATGGGGTATATGGCAGATCGAATCATCCAATTCAGGCGAGAGAAACGGTCTGCAGGTAATTCCACGTCTGGACTCGAACTACAACGTAAGATGGTCGCCGGATGGTGCCTCGCTTCTGGCGATTCCGGCCCGGCAGAGCGGTAAGACGGGAAGCGTTTATCGGGTGAACCCGGTTACGGGAAAGATGGAGTTGGAGAGAAACATCGGCGAGGGCTTGGCCGCGGGTGCTGTGAGCATAGGTGCTTCCTATATGTTGGGCGACGGGGGCGCATACGCCTATCCCTACGTGCAGACACTGTCACAGGTGTATGTGGTTCGGGGGATGAAGTAAATAAGTCACACGCTAGAATGGACGGCTATGAATAAGAGTTTTTCGATAAGTAGTGCAGCAATAAGCGCGCTGCTCGTTGTTGTCGCGCTTGGTATCGTCGGCCATGCGGTTGCTCAGGATGATTATGAAGGGCCGATGTCGGACTTGAGATTTGTGGTGGTGAAAGACTACAACGGGAAGCCGGTGAGGAACGCGGCGGTCGTGCTGCATCCGGTGAAAAAAAATGGGAAACAGGAGCTGGGCGGGTTGGAGCTGAAGACGGATAACGACGGGAAGACGAATATTGATGGGATTCCCTACGGCCAGCTGCGGGTGCAGGTGGTGGCGCAGGGCTTCCAGACTTATGGGGAAGATTACGACATCAATAAACCGGAAACGGAGATTACGGTGAAGTTGAAGCGCCCCAAGGGACAGTACACGACTGGCAATGGAGACGCAAAGAAAGCGGACGATACCAAAGCGCCGGCGCAGAAGCCGCAGTGATGGTGGTCGAACCCCTTTGCATGGGCCGGGTGAAATAAATATGAAAAAAATGTTTTCAAATGTCACGGCTGCGCTTATCGTGCTTGCGCTCGGCATGCCTGGGGTAACGTTGAGACAATTGGCGTGGGGCCAGGACGATGAGGGTCCGATGTCGAGCTTGCAGTTTATAGTTGTGCGCGATGCGGACGGCAAGCCCGTGCGGAACGCGCAGGTGGTGCTGCATCCGGTGCAGCGCAAGGGCAAGCAGGCGCAGGGAGAGATGGATTTGAAAACGGATGCGGATGGGAAGACGAATGTTGATGGGATCCCGTATGGGCCGCTGCGCGTGCAGGTCACGGCGCCGCATTTTCAGACCTTCGGAGAAGACTACGAGATCAACAAGCCGCAGATGCAAATCACGGTCAAGATGAAACACCCGGGCGATCAATATTCGACTTACGAGAATCACGGGGACGACAAGAAGCCGCAGTAGCGGCGGAGTTTGGAGACGAGTCGTCTTCGCGCTTCGTCATGTTGTTTGCGAACAGCGAACAGCGAACGACGATTTTACGAGGCAGGAACAAACGGGCGTCCAGCGACGTTTATGAAGGTGACAGGGGCGGCCGAGTGGCCTACAATCTTTTGCCATGGCATTACAAGAACTAACCGTCGAGCGCTATGAAGGAGTGGCGCAGGATCAGCGCATTCTGTTGCTGCGCGGTCCGATCACGGTGGAAACGGCTCCACAATTCGACCGCGCGGTGCATCACGAGCAGGCGGACACGATGATTCTCGACCTGTCGGATGTTCCCTACATCGACTCCGTCGGATTGGGATCTCTGGTGGCGGCGTATGTGTCACATCAGAAAAAAGGACGCTGCCTGGTGCTGACCGGAGTAAAGCCCCGCGTGCGCAGGATTATGGAAATCACCAAGGTGACGGAATTCTTCGTAACCTTCGGCACGACGTGGGAAGCGGTGGAAGCGCTCGCCAACACCGGCACGGCATGAATCGAAGTTTCTGGCGCGCCATCTAAACCGCATTGCCCGCATGCTCGCGCGCTGACATTCATGAATCTTCTTTACCAATATTCTAAAAATTACTGGAAGCTGTTTGCGGCCGCTCTTTTGCTGGCCACGACCAACCAGGTATTTTCGTTGCTCGATCCGCTGATTTTTCGCCACGTGATCGACAGCTACGCCACCAAGTATCACCAGTACACGCAGGCGCAGTTTATTCGCGGCGCCGGATTGTTGGTGTTGGCGGCGATGGGTGTGGCATTCATTTCCCGCGTGGCCAAGAATTTTCAGGACTACTTCGTGAACGTGATCGTGCAGCGCCTGGGCGCGAAAATGTATTCAGACGGAATCCAACATTCGCTCGACTTGCCTTATCAGGTTTTCGAAGACCAGCGCAGCGGCGAAACCCTGGGCAAATTGCAGAAAGTTCGCAGCGATGTCGAGCGCTTCATTACTTCTGCCGTCAACGTACTGTTCATTTCGCTCATCGGCATTGTCTTCGTAATGATCTATGCCTTCCGCGTCCATTGGTCGATCGCGCCGGCGTTCTTGCTCACCGTGCCGCTTTTGGGGGTGATCAGCTCCGTGCTCAGCAAGCGGATCAAGAAGATGCAGAAAACGATTGTCGCCGAGACGACGGCGCTGGCAGGGTCGACGACCGAGTCGCTGCGCAATATCGAATTAGTCAAGAGCCTGGGGCTGGCAAATCAGGAAGTGGGGCGGCTCAACGGAATCACCGGCAAGATTCTGAAGCTCGAACTGAAGAAGGTGAAATACCTGCGCAGCTTGAGTTTTGTGCAGGGAACGGCGGTCAACGCGCTGCGCTCCAGCATTTTATTTTTAATGCTCTATCTGATCTTTCGCCAGGAAATTACAATCGGGCAATTTTTTTCTTTGTGGATCTATTCGTTCTTTATTTTTGGGCCGCTGCAGGAGTTGGGTAACGTAATCAATATTTATAGGGAAACGGAAGTCTCGCTGCAAAATTTTCAGCAGATTCTCGATACTCCGCGCGACCCAAAGCCTGCCAACCCGGAGCCTGTCGATGAGTTGATGACTTTGCAGTTTGATCGTGTCAGTTTTCAACACCACAGTTCTACCGCTCTGGCGTTGGACGAGATCGCCTTCAGCGCGGCTCGGGGCGACACGATTGCGTTCGTTGGGCCGTCTGGGGCGGGGAAGTCGACGCTGGTTAAACTTCTGGTTGGTCTGTACGCGCCAAAGACGGGCGAGATTCTTTACAACGGCATTCCGTCGCATCGCGTTGATCTCGATGTGCTGCGTGAAAAAATTGGGTTTGTTACGCAGGATACGCAGTTATTCTCAGGCTCGATTCGCGAGAACCTGCTATTCGTGAATCCGGAGGCGAGCGATGCGGAATGCATGGCAGTGTTGCAGCAGGCGGCGGCGCATAGCTTGCTTTCGCGCGCCGATCGCGGATTGGATACGCTGATTGGCGAAGGTGGCGTAAAAGTTTCGGGAGGCGAGAAGCAACGGTTGTCGATTGCACGCGCACTGTTGCGGCATCCGCAGTTGCTGGTGTTTGACGAAGCAACCTCGTCGCTGGACTCACTGACAGAAGAAGAAATCAGCCGGACGATTCGCGATGTTGCGACCAATCAGGAGGCGATCACGATTCTGATTGCGCATCGTCTGTCGACGGTGATGCACGCCGATCGGATCTACGTGCTCGAGCGCGGACACATCGTCGAATTTGGACGGCACTCGGAACTGCTCGACCAGAAGGGCTTGTATTACGCCATGTGGCGACAGCAGGTGGGCGAGCGCGAGGCGGTCGCGCAGAGCAAGTAATCTTTCTGGGGATAGGGGCCGGGCTCATCCTGAGAGCGACTCGATTGCCTCTACGACATTGGACGGCAGTGCGAAACCGCGGCTGGCTAAATCTTGTTTCATGTGTTCGGCGTCAGACGTGCCAGTTAACGGCAGAATTCCGATAGAGCGCGCAAAACAGAAGACGATCTGCGCCGGAGTCGCGCCAGCGCTTGCGGTCAGATTTGCAATCAGAGGATGGTGCACAACCTCCTGATTCGCCGTCAGAAGCGAAAAACCCTGATAGATGATGTTGTGCTCGCGGCAGAATTGGCGGACGTCCCGGTCCCACCCCAAGCGCGCGTAGCAGCGGTTTTGTACGTACGCGGGGATCTCGGCGCCGCTGTCGGCCAACTGCTCGAGATGGCCCAGAGAGACATTGCTCACGCCTAGCAGGCGAGTGCGTCCAGCATCACGCTCGCGGCGCATTGCTTCCCATACTTCAGCGTCGGCATCGGTCCAATCGTAGTTAGAGGCGGGCCCGTGCAACACGTAACTATCGACGTGGTCGGTTCCGAGATGCGCCAGCGAACTGGCCATCGATTGTGCGACCTGCACGGAAAGCGTCGCCGCGGAATCGTAGGGCAGACGGTGATCCTGACCGCGCTGATAGGTGAATTTCGTTTGCAGAAAGAGATCGTCGCGTGTGACCACTCCGGCCCGATACGCGGCGGCTAATCCCTGTCCTACTCCTTCTTCGAAATAATGGCGGCGCTGGTTGGCCGTGTCGATGGCCCGGAATCCAGCGCGCAGTGCGAGTTCTACCAGGGCTGGCGTACGTTCTTCCTTCCACGCGGTGCCATAGAGAAAATCCGGAATGGATGTTGGCGGCTGAGTAGGCATCGTACTGCTCACGTGATCACGGGCGTGTTACTCATTCCCTTACTGCCGAAGACACGGCGGTAACGTTCGATCTCGGAGGGCGTGCCGAGAGCCTTAGCGTAATTGTCCGAGAGCTTCACGGCGGGCTTGCCATCGACGGTCGAAACTTTGCAGATCAAACTGACTGGGTCGAAATCGCCGCCGGCGGCAGGGTCGCATCCGCGAAAATCGTTGGTGAGTAACGTCCCCCAGCCGGCGCTGAAACGAATGCGGCGGCCGGCGGTCCACTTCATCGCGTCATGAAAATCGCCGGCACTGCGGAAGTCGCCGACAGCCGTGCCGTTTGCGATAGTTCCGCCAAAATACGCGTGCAGGCCGAGGATTTCGTCGACGTTGAGCGAGTCGGAAGCGATGATGAGCTTGTCGCGCGGATTGTTTCCGCGTGCCTTCAGCCAAACGATATATTCGTCGCCGCCGATGTAAGGATCTTTGCTGTCGATGCGCTGGCCGGTCCAATCAGCAACCCAGTCAGGAGCGTTTTCCAGAAATTGCGTGGTGCCGAAAGTATCGGGCAGCATAATGCGGAGAGCACCGTCGTAGGTGCGCTGCCACAACTCGAGGACTTCGTATTGAGAAGCTTTGAGCGCGGCATCATCTGGCGCGAGTGCGGCGACGACCATCGGAATCTCGTGGGCATTGGTGCCGATGGCTTCGAGATCATGTTTATGCGCCAGGAATGCATTCGACGTTCCGGTGAAGGCGGCGCCGAGATTCTCCGCCATGGCATTCACCACATATTCCTGCCACAGGAAACTGTGTCGGCGGCGGGTTCCGAAGTCGGCCACGGCTAATCCCGGAACGCCCCGCAGACGCTCGATCTTTCCCCAGAGCTTGGTTTTTGCTCTAGCGTAGAGAATGTCAAGGCCAAACTCACTCAACTTTTTTAGGCCGGCACGAGTTTTTAGCTCGTCGAGAATGGAGAGGACGTAGAGCTCCCACATTGTTGTTTCAGTCCACGGGCCATCGAAGGCGAGTTGGAACTGTCCGTCTGCTACCGATAATTCATAATCCGACAAGCGAAAATCGCGTTCCAGCCATTCGAGAAACGCGGGTTCGAAAATTCCGCGGCGTCCGTAAAAAGTGTTGCCCGCAAGCCAGACGAGTTCGGACCGGCGAAACTGGAGTTTGCGAACGTGCTCCATCTGGTGAATCAGTTCCTCGCGGGGAAACATGTCGGCGAGGCGCACTGAGGTCGTGCGGTTGACAAGCGAGAACGACACCTGGGTTTTTGGATAATGCTTCCAGATGAACTGCAGCATCAGCAGTTTGTAGAAATCGGTGTCGAGCAAGGAGCGGGTGACCGGGTCGAGTTCCCAGTTGTGGTTGTGCGCGCGCTCGGCGAAGTTGACGATCATTGTGAATGGTCTAGGTGAATAATCTCGCGCTGCTCGCGTACTATCCTCCGTGACCGCCCGGAGAAAAGCAACCGCATGAACTAATGACTCGTCACTTGTGGTGGTCCGGCTGACTTCGGGAAGGCAAACACGATAGTATCAATGTTCCTGCATGAGATCGCTTCGACCCTTCAGAGCAGCGTCCCAAAGTTACGCATCGGTATTTCTTGCCATTGGGCAGGTGCGTGGCTGGGCGCAGGTCCCAGTGCGCGCACTGCACGCGCTGGCGGTCGCGGTGTTGCCGGCGATGTTCCTTCTGCGCTCGACGCGCGAAGAAATTTACAACATCCTCTGGGGACTGGTTTTTGGCTTTGCTACGCTCAACATTTTGAGCCTGGGCGCGCGGCGCTTCGAACAGGAAAAAGCTGGGTTGAGCTTTGGCGAGATTTTAGCGGTGCTGGTGGTGCTGGTGTCGATCGTGCTGCTTGCTTGGGAGATGCTCTACGTCTTCCACATTTTGCCCATTCAGCTCACGCCGCGTTAAGGCGGATTGCGGTATGATCGCGGTGTGGCGAAGCGCGACTCCAAATTTCACGAGCCTAGTTTTGACGTGACCTGCCCATGCTGCGGTGCGGTCTTGAAGATCGATCCGGCGACGCACAGCATCATTGCGCACACTGCTCCGGTCAAGCCGAAAACCTTCAACGACATGGAAGAGGCGGCTCGGGCCATGAAAGAGCAGGACAGCCGGCGCGACTCCATCTTCCGGCAGTCGATGGAAGCGCAAAAGCATGCTTCGGAGTTGCTGGAGAAAAAATTCCAGGAAGCGGTGAAGAAAGCCAAGGAAACGCCGGATACGGGGCGGCCGATTCGCGATTTCGATTTGGACTGATGAGGCGCTGATTCACCGCCGAGACACCGAGTGCGCAGAGAAATGCAAAAGAGTAAATGACTGGACCTCTTCTCTTGGGGCATCGCGGTGCGCGCGCCTCTCGCCACATTCCTGAAAATACTCTGGCGTCGTTTGAACTCTGTTTGCAGCATGGGTGCGACGGGTTCGAATTCGATGTGCGGCTCTCTGCTGATGGGCGAGCTGTGATCTGCCACGATGCCACGTCAGGTGGAATGTCGATTGCGATGACGGCGGCTGAGAGTTTGGGGTTGCCTGCGCTGGAAGATGTGGTGCAGCAATTCGCTACACGCGCATTTCTCGATATTGAGTTGAAGGTTGCCGGGCTGGAGCGGCAGGCGATTGCAGCACTGCTCGCGCATACGCCGCAAAAGGGCTTTGTGGTTTCTTCGTTTCTTCCTGATGTGCTTGCGGCGGTTCGTGATATCGACTCGGCGATTCCGTTGGGATTTCTTTGTGACAATCGAGATCAGCTTCGAGGTTGGCGCGAAACCCCGGCGGACTGGGTGATTCCTCATTTCAAGTTGGCGGAAGCGGGATTGATCGAGCAGGTTCATGCTGCCGGGAACAAAGTTATGGTGTGGACGGTGAATCGCGATGCGCGCATACGGGAATTTGCAGAGTGGGGCGTGGATGCGATTATTTCGGATGAGACGGAATTGCTGGTGCGGTCTCGACGCTAAAGTCATCGGATTCTGATCACCGCGGCACTGCCATTGCCCGCAGAATTAAGCTCATTTACATTGAAGAGAATGTCTACCACTGGCGAACGATTTGAGCGAGCGGTCCAAATCATGGCGCGATTGCGGGCGCCGGGCGGATGCCCTTGGGACCGCGAACAAACTTTCGACACCATCAAACCTTACACACTGGAAGAAGCTTACGAAGTTCTCGAGGCGATCGACAATCGCGATTGGCCGGAACTGACGGGTGAATTGGGCGACCTGCTGCTGCAGGTGCTCTTCTATTCGCAGATGGCGAGCGAGGAAGGGCGCTTCTCGGTGGATGATGTGCTTGACCGGCTCTCGACTAAGTTGGTTGATCGTCATCCGCATGTGTTTGGCGACGTGAAGGCGGATACTTCTGCTGAGGTGCTGCGCAACTGGGAGGCGCTGAAGGCGGAGGAAAAAAAGAAACGGTTGGGTGGGGATGAGGACGTACATGCTAATGCTAAAGATGCGCAGTCGGTGCTAGCCGGTGTGTCATCGAAGATGCCTGCGTTAATGGAGGCCTATAAACTCAGCTCCCGCGCGGCGCGCGTGGGATTTGACTGGCCGGAGATCGAAGGGCTCTTCGCGAAACTCGAAGAAGAAACGGTGGAACTGAAGGATGAGTTGAAGCATGTGCCGCTGGTTTCGGGCAACCGCACGCCGGCGGGAAAGGGAATTGCGGGATCGGGCAAGCCGGAGATTTCTGCCGAACTGCGCGAGCGACTTGAAGATGAAGTGGGAGATATGTTTTTTGTGCTGGTGAATATCGCGCGCTTTTTGGTGCTCGATCCGGAGTCGGCATTGCGCAAGACAAACCGCAAATTCAAACGGCGGTTTCAATGGATGGAAGAACGGCTTCGTGACGGCGGCCGATCGCCACAGCAGGCGTCAATGGACGAGCTGGAAGCACTATGGCAAGAGGCGAAGCAACAGGAAGAACCGGCGTGACAGAAGTGGCGGCCGGACAGATCGTCATCCGCAAGTGCGAAACGTTGGAGGAGATGCGGGCTTGTTTCGCGCTGCAGAAAGAAGTGTGGGAGTTTTCAGATGCGGAGTTAGTGCCGGTGCGATTGTTCGTCGTGGCCAATAAAATTGGCGGGCAGGTGATTGGAGCCTTCGTTAAGAATGATGGCGAGAGCGACGGCACCGAGGAGTTGATCGGCTTCGCGCTGGCGATTCCGGGGATGCGGAATGGACATGGGTATCTGCATTCGCAGATGCTGGCGGTCCGCGAACAATATCGTAACGGTGGACTCGGCCGGCGCATAAAGCTCCATCAGCGAGAAGATGCGCTCGCACACGGTTTTGAGCTGATGGAATGGACCTTTGATCCACTGGAGATCAAGAACGCATATTTGAATATTGAAAAGCTGGGTGCGATCACGCGTCGTTATAGCGTGAATCAGTATGGGATTACATCCTCGCCGTTGCAGGGCGGACTGCCCTCAGACCGGCTGGTGGCGGAATGGTGGATGAGGTCGAAGCGAGTGGATGCGGTCTTGGCGGACGGAGCGCCACCGCCTTTCGAGTGCTGCGCGCGAATTGATGTGCCGGCTGATATTTATGAGTGGAAGGCTGCAACGGCTACCCGGGCGCGGGCGTTGGCGGTGCAGGAGAGAAATCGCGGGCTTTTTCTTGCGGCATTCGCCCGCGGCCTGAGCGTGCTCGGTTATGAGCGCGACGAGCGCGGGGATGGACGGTTTTTGTTGGGAGACTGGGACGAAGGCTGGCGATATTAAGCACGGTTAGAAATCGCAAATTCACTATGAAAATCGAATCCATCACTCTGCGTGAAATTCATATGCCGCTCGTGCATTTTTTTGAAACGAGCTTTGGGCGCGTTTACGGCCGCCGCATTTTGCTGGTGAGCGTTGAGGCCGATGGAGTGCGCGGGTGGGGAGAGTGCGTCGCTGGGGAAGATCCTTATTACAGTCCGGAATGGACTGAGACGGCGTGGCCCACGATCAAGAATTATCTGGCGCCGTTGCTGACGGCGAGCGCGTTGGATGCCGGCCGGGATTGCGAGGCGCGGTTTGCGCGGGTCCGCGGCCACCGCATGGCGAAGGCCGCGCTCGAAAACGCGGTGTGGGACGCGGAGGCGCGGCAGAAGCAGCTTCCACTCTGGAAGTTGCTCGGAGGAACGCGACGCGAGATCGCATGCGGCGTTTCGATCGGCATTCAGGATTCCCCGGAACAACTGCTGGAGAAGATCGAAACGGAGTTGGCGGCGGGATATCGGCGGATCAAAATTAAGGTGAAGCCGGGTTGGGATGTGAATGTGCTGGAGAAGATTCGATCACGTTGGGCGGATATTGTGCTTAGCGTCGATGCGAATTCCGCTTACACGCTTGACCAGGTTGAGCACTTGCGCGAGTTCGACGCGTTTAAGTTGCTGATGATCGAGCAGCCGCTGTGGAATGACGAGATTTATTTGCACGCGCGGCTGCAGAAGTCTATTCAAACGGCAATCTGTTTGGATGAGTCGATTCTGAATGCGCGGGATGCTGATTTTGCGCTGGAGATTGGCGCTGCACGCATCCTTAATATTAAGGTGGGCCGCGTGGGCGGTTTTACGGAAGCGAAGAAAATTCATGATGTCGCGTTGCGGCACAATGTGCCGGTTTGGTGCGGTGGGATGCTGGAATCGGGCGTGGGACGGAGCCACAATATTGCGTTATCGACGCTGGAAAATTTCCGGCTGCCGGGGGACGTATCGGCTTCGAAGCGTTATTGGAAAGAAGACATCATCGAGCCTGCGGTCGAGGTCCGCAGCGACGGGATGATTGCAATCAGTGACGCGGCTGGGACGGGGTATCAGGTGCGTGAGGATCTGGTACGAAAGTTTACGGTGCGGGAGGAGACATTTCGCGCAGGGAAGGCTTAGGAGGCTGAATCGGTGTTCGGCCTCCCTTTTTTGGCCAGGGCAATCACTTACTTCTCCACTACCTGCTTCAAGATCTTCGATGTGCTACCAATGAAGTAGAAGTCACCACCGTACACGGCCTTGATGCCGGAGCTGCCGCTCGGAAGTTCTGATGTAGTAATGCTGGCCGAGCCGCCACTCAACGTCCCCGTACCCAGGAAGAAATCGGTGTGGTATTTAAACGTGACCGTTTCTCCATCGGGCGGCGGGCCAGCGCTGGAGGTGACAACCGCAGTGAAGGTCACGGGCTCACCTTCAGTAGACGGATTCGGCGAAGAGGTGAGCGTTGTCGTGGTCACGGCAGCCGACGTATTCACTTCGAAGACAAATCCGCCGCAGGTACTACATCCATAGCCACCATCCTGGGCCGTGCCATAGAGATTGCCTGCGCTGTCCCTGAATAAGCTGCCATAGGGCAGACTTGCGCCTTCGAAACCCGAGAGAATCTTTTCTTTGTATGTGTTGGCGCCAACCGGCGTTAGCTCAAAAACAGATCCATTGTTCACCTGGCCAGCCAGCGTGGTGCCATACATATTGCCGGCTCCATCGAAGATAAGCCCGGCAAAGGGATCGCTGCCAGAGAGCTTGCCCTTGTCGTTAAAGGAGTAGACAATCTTCTCGGTCCATTCTCCATTCTTTCCGGGACCCAACCGGTAGACCGCTCCATAATTGTATTTGCCGCCTGTTGTTGTTGTACCGTAAAGGTTTCCATCTGGGCCGATCACGGGAGCGCTCTGGGCGGCGCTGCCGTCGTCAGGATAACCAGTAAAGGTGTGGATAACGGAGGGATCCCAACCACCGACGCCGTTCGCAGCAAGCTCAAATACCGTGGAAAGCGTGGTGCTGAATATGTTTCCGGCGGAATCCATAGTCAAGCCGGCATGGTTGTCGGGGTAGCCGCCGGATATGTAGATGATCTGCTCCGTCCAGACGCCACCGGATTGGCTCAGTTCGAAGACGGTTTGGGTTCCATCACCGGAGGCGTTGGTTACGCCGAAAAGATCGCCCGCCGCGTCCATTATCAAACCGTTCACCGGATCGGTCCCGCTGCCCCCGGCACCAAAACTGAAGAGGACGGTTTCGGTCCAGTTTGTTCCCACTGGACTAAGTTCGAACACGACGCCATACCCAAGCGTGCCGCCGCCGGAGGTTGTTCCATAGAGGTTTCCCACGCTGTCGAATATCACGTAAGAATAAGACGGGGCCGCTCCGTCCGTGCATATTCCACCGTCGGGGCAGAAACTGTAGAGCACGGTCTCCGTCCAGCCTCCACTGCCATTTGGCGAAATCTCAAATACGGTTCCACTTCCAAAAGCCCCGCCACCCCACGTGGTGCCATAGAAGTTGCCGGCGCCGTCAGGGGTGAGGCGAGATTGGGGAACGCTGCCGTCGACGCAGTTCGGCTGCGAACAGAAGTTGTACAGCGCCTTCTCAGTCTGGGCCTGGGCTGGGTGAGCGGCAACCAGAATTAGGGCGCAAAGCACCGGCAGTGTCACAAGGATGCGGAGGGCCGCGGCGGTAGGTTTCGTCCCGTGGAATCTTTGCCCCAGGCCGGAAATATTCAGACGACCTGTGAGTTTGCTATTCGATTTTAGTGAGCGCATGGTTCCCTCCGTGCAAACTGCTTATCGATCTTGGTAGCGCGATCCTGGGGAATGTCCGACGAGGTACACATCAAAAGCGATGGCACTCGCCGTTGCGCCGGGGCCTTGTGTCGGGAGGGGGTGGCCAGATCGAACGAGCCGGCGGAACTTTGACGGCGGTTATTATCCCTCACTGGAAGGTGGGCGTCAACAGCGCGCTGCCATAGGCGAGAAATTTCGTGGAGGGCGGTTCGCAGGGTTCATTACTTACTCGTGATCGACTTTGCTGGCGGCGGTTTTGTCAGCGGTTTCCGTGGCCGTGCTAGCTTCTTCTTTCTTTAGCAGTTCAAATGCCTGCGCGAAGGTGAGGTCGGCGGATACGCGCTTGAAGCGACTGAAGGTCTCCGTCGAGTTTATGTTGAGATTCTTGAAGAACAGGATTTTCCCGGTGAAGTTCAGAGTCATGCTGGAAATTTCCCACAGATTGTCACCCACTTCCTGCTGCTGCACGATGAAGCGGCCGCCGCGATCGAGATGGCCGAGAATTCCCCAGCCGAAAGCGACTTCTTTGAAAAGTGTGCCGTCGATGCGGGCGATGCGGTGGTGCGTGACGTCGAGGAGCACGTAACCCTGCATGCCGGGGAGCACCTCTTCGACGTGCGAGGGCGGCTGGTAGCCAGGATTCGGACGGAAGGTTAACTTGATCAGCGGATCGCCGGGACGCCCGGCGGTTTCGGAGCCCGGTTCTTCGCCCGCATATTCAAAAACGAAAGCGTCGGGCATGGCGCGCATAATACGCAGGGTGCGCTCGGTGTTCTGGCGTTCCTGCTCGCGCTTCTTTTTCATTTCTTCAGGATCGTTGATGAAGCGCTCAACCCGCGCCTCCTCGTCGTGGTGTTGTTCAGGGCTCAGCGACTGGCCGTTGTAGCCGATCACCAGACCGGCGGTTGCCTCGTTTGTCTCAACATAGAGCCGGGTGGTTGAACCCTTGGGCGTAGTTTTTATGCCGCGAAACAGAAAATGAGCGGTGTCGTCTTTAGCCGCGCTGATTTCGTTGTCGACAGATTCGCGCATGAGTTCCGCGGGATCGGGATGGGAAGAGGCGGATGGTGGCTGCGCTGCAAAACTGGCAGCGACGAGCAGCAGAGTGCAGGCGCCGAGTTCAGTGGCGCGCGAGATTAAGCTGCGTGAGGTCAAGTTGACGGCTGTGGAATATCGCTTCATCGGCTTCACAGCAGCCTTACACTACGATCCTAGCAAACGAGGCGTTGAATTTGTAGCGAGAATCAGGTTGGCGCAGTAAGTGTCTGATCGAAAATGATTTCCGGCTGTAAGACTGAGCCGCAACAGCACAGATGATTTACAATCGGTTCATTCGCGGCGAGCAGAGCGCGAGCGAGGATGGAGGCCAAAGCATGGATGCTCCGAAGACCGCAGAGTTTGCCCATATCGGCAAGTCGGTCGTCATCAAAGGAGAGTTGTCAGGCTCCGAGGACTTATACGTAGATGGCAATGTTGAAGGGAAGATCGAGTTGCGCCACCACAGCCTGACGATTGGACCGAACGGAAATGTTAAAGCCGACATCAGCGCCAAGGCGGTGGTGGTTCAGGGCAAACTGGATGGGAACGTGAATGCCTCGGAGCGCGTGGATTTGCGCAAGTCGGCGGTGATGACGGGCGACGTGATCACGCAACGCATTGCGATTGAAGAGGGTGCTTTTCTGAAAGGGAAAGTCGATGTGCAGAGAGAAGCGGGACGGGCTGCTGCGTCGTAACCCATCATTACGTGCTGTCGGCGGAGGCCTTTGGGAGGTATGGTGCGCGGCTTGTGATGAGGTTTAAGTGGGCTTATGGCAAAGCTGATCGCGCTTCCAGGTGCGCGCATCGATGTCATCTGTTTCTGACAACGTGATGAAATTTTTTCGGAGTTCTTCGAACCAGGTCGCGAGCCCGGCAGTCCCGCAAAAACTTACCCGCCGCTCGAGTGGCATGGGAGAGGTTTCGCGGCTGCTGAATTCGCAGGAGGGCCTGTGTGTGCTCGACATGGGCGCGACCTCGGCCAGCAATATTCGCTTCTTCACTGGTAATGGACACAAGAATTACAGCGAAGATTTATTGTGCTCGTCTCTCGATCCAGCGCTGCGCGTTCAGGACAGCGCGGGAAACCCGGTGATCGACAGCAAGAAATTTTTGGATGACAACCTGGTGTATCCGGCGGCTCACTTCGATGTCGTGCTGGTTTGGAATCTGCCGGATTACATGGAAGAGAGCCTGGTGAAGCCGACTATCGATCGGCTGTGGTCGGTGATGAAGCCGGGCGGATTTCTGCTCGCCTTTTTTCACACCCGCGATGCGGGGCCGGATTCGACCTGCTATCGCTATCATGTGACCGGGACCGATATGCTGGAGATGCAGGAGGTGAAATTCGCGCCGCCCGGGTGTCCTTCGTCCGAGAAACGGTCTCCGCGTTTGCAGCGCGTGTTTAATAATCGTCACATCGAGAATCTTTTCCGCGACTTCGCGTCCATCAAATTTTTTCTGGCGCGCGATTCGATAAGGGAAGTGCTGGTCGTGCGCTAGAGGCTTTCAGTTCGCGCCATTTTGTTGCAGGTTGTGCATGTCTTCGCGTGCGCCAGGCGTGCCTTGTGAGCTTGCTGATACGCTTCCATTTCTTCTTTCTGATGCTTCCGCTTGGCCTTGTCTGACAATCTCGGCTTGTGTTCATTGCGGTAGAGAAAAGACGTCCACGTCGCGTGAGCGCGGTCTTCACGATCTTTCAGCTCTTTATATTTGGCACACTCAGATTCCATCGTGAATCGATGATAGTCGAAAAGCTGGTGCGGCCATTCCTGTTTTCCGCGATCTCTTGCTAAGATGTAGAGTCAGGCATCGGTTCCGCGCGACGTTTTCCCGCCAACCCCGCCAGGTCCGGAAGGAAGCAACGGTAACGGGCTCTTTCGTGTGCAGTGGAGCGCCGGTGCCTGGCTTTTTTGTTTGCAGTCCGTTTACGTCATGACCAAACGCCTTTACTACGATAGTTCTGAAACGCACGAGTTCGATTCGATCGTTGAAGCTGTTTTGCCAGCATCGTCCGAGCATGCGCGCCCAGCCGTCGTCCTGCGCCAAAGCGCGTTCTATCCAACCAGCGGCGGGCAACTGCATGATACGGGATGGCTCACACTCGAGGGCGCCGAGCGCCTGCGGGTAGCGGAAGTTGCGGATGCGGCGGACGGCAGAGTTCTCCATTATCTGCAAGCGCCGGCAAAGTTGCCGGCGGTCGGCATTCTCGTATCCGGTAGCATTGATCGCGAACGGCGGCAGGATCACATGCAGCAACATTCGGGGCAGCATGTTCTTTCGGCGGCGTTTGTCGAGCTTTATCAGCTGCCCACCGTCTCTTTTCACATGGCCGATGACTATTGCTCGATCGATTTGGCGACGCCTGCGCTGACCTTGGAGCAGATTGTTGGAGCCGAAAAGCGGGCCAACGAGATTGTGTTTGAAAATCGGCCGGTGCGAATTCGCTATGTTTCGCGGGCGGATGCGGAGAAACTGGGCTTGCGCAAATTGCCCCCGGCGGAACGCGACGAGTTGCGCATTATCGAAGTCGAGGATTTCGATCTCTCGGCGTGTGGCGGAACTCACGTCAGTGCGAGCGGGCAGATCGGTTCGATTCTTTTGCGAAAAACTGAAAAGGTCCGGCAGGGAACTCGCGTGGAATTCGTCTGTGGTCAGCGGGCGGTGCGCATGGCGCGCCGCGATTACAGTACGCTCAGCGAGGCGGCGGCGCTCTTCTCGACGCAGTTGTGGGATGTGCCGGAGCAGATTCGCAAGAGTGCAGCAGAAAGTAAGCTGTTGCGCAAACAGAAAGACGACGCACTCGACGCACTCGCCGAACAGATGGCGGCGGCTGCGCTTCATGCGGAGCCGGAGAAAAACGGGCGCAGGATTGTGGTGCGAGTGTTTTCGGATCATGACATTGATTTCGCCAAATTGTTTGCGCAAAAGGTGACGCGAGCGGCCACGCCAGCCGTCGGTCTGGTGGCAAGTGCGATCGATCCGCCGGGTCTCGTATTCGCGCAGACTCCAGGCGCGGCGCATAGTTCGAGCGATATGGGCGCACTACTCAAGCAAGTGTTGACTTCCATCAACGGGCGCGGCGGAGGCAGCCGCGATTTCGCGCAGGGCGGAATTCCGGCGGGCTCGAACATTAATCTCGAGAAGCTTTTGCGCGAGGCTGCGGGTAAAATCGAAGCCTGATCGTGCTTGTCACGCGCCTCTCTTCGGGAAGAGTCATTGGATGCTGGAACCGCGGCTGATACTCGTCAATCTCCTGATCAAGCTGGGCGTGGCCGCAGCCTTGTCGAGCGCGCTGGTGCGTTCGAAAGAATTCAAGAGCCTGATCTTCCGCGAGCGGCGCGCCACCCGCTACAAAATTTATCTGGCATTGTGGATGGCGATTCCGATCGGACTGGGCGTTTGGATTCGCTGCAGCGTCAAAACCTTTATTGCCGGCGATCTGTCGCTCGAAACTGCGCTGCTGCTCGGCGTGATTGGTGGCCGCTTATCGGGAGGCCTCGGGGGTGCTTTGATATCGTTGCCGGCGCTGTTTTACGGCGAGTGGGCGACGATGCCGTTGAATGTTTTTGCCGGAATTATTGCCGGGCAGTTGCGCCAGGTTGCTCCCGAGCAGGAAGATATCTGGTCATTCTCGCCCTTCATCGATCTCACACTCTATCGCATTATTCGCCGCAACCTGCCCCGGCCGCGCGTGTTCGATTGGCAGATTGCTTTTTTCGTCACCATTGTCGGCCTGCGCTTCTTGCAGACGGAAATCTGGCGTTTCTGGCCGAGTTCCATTTTTAGTCTGGAGAGTCCTGGGTTGTGGACGGGTAGTGCGGGTGATCTCAACGGATATCTGGTCGAGAGTGCAATTTATTTGACGGCCGTGATGGTGGTGGGCACGGAGCTGAAAATCTTCAACAGCGTCCGCATACAGATCAAACTCGAAGAGCAGGAGCGGCTGTTGCTGCAGGCGCGCATGGCGGCGTTGCAGAATCAGATCAATCCGCATTTTCTCTTCAATACGCTGAATTCGATTTCATCGCTGGTGCGCTTCGATCCTGATACTGCGCGGGAGATGATTCTGAAGCTCGCGACCATTCTTCGCCGTCTGCTGCACAGTACGGATTCGTTTGTCGCGCTGCGCGAAGAAGTGGAGTTCATCGACAATTATCTCGACATCGAAGTTGTGCGCTTTGGACCGGACAAGCTCAAAGTGGTCAAGGATCTTGAGCCGGCGTCTCTCGAGGCAATGGTGCCAAGCATGCTATTGCAGCCGCTGGTTGAGAACTGCATCAAGCACGGTCTTTCTCCGAAGGTTGAAGGGGGCAGCATCACTGTGCGCAGCCGTGTGATCAAGTCGCGACTGGTGATCGAAGTGGAAGATGACGGCGTGGGCATGGGAGCGGCGCAACTGCTGGTGCAACCCGATGGCTTCGGAGCGGGAGGCATCGGCATGGCCAACGTTGCGGAGCGCCTGAAGGTGCTCTATGGCGAGGCGGCGAAGATGATGATCGAAAACCGCGAAGGCGGTGGCACGCTGATCCGGCTGCGGCTGCCGATTCTTCCCGATGCGGAAGAACTCATGATGCCTGCGACGATTGCTCCAGCACCTTTTGGTAAAAGCCTTCGTAAAG
Organism: uncultured Acidobacteriaceae bacterium; assembly: GCA_963822025.1. GTDB lineage: Bacteria > Acidobacteriota > Terriglobia > Terriglobales > Acidobacteriaceae > Acidiflorens. Next base: position 2,789,518 of record CAWGFW010000008.1, read on the forward strand.
CGGAATGATCTTGCTGGAGCAATATTTTTCCTGGGCGGCGGCCCGGGCGCGTTTTCCCATCGCGCGCAGAGCCGCTTCATCCCCGAGCAGATCGATCGCATAGCGGGCCATGGTTTCGACGTCCCCAACGTCAGCCAGGAATCCGCTAACGCCGTGTTCGATCACTTCCGGCACTCCGCCGGTGCGAGTTGCAATTGGGACAACTTCGCAAGCCATGCCTTCGAGGGCCGCCAATCCAAACGATTCGAGTTCGCTCGGCATCAACATCACGTCTGAGAGTGCAAGCTTTTCGCGAATCTGATCCTGCTTGCCAAGAAAAAGCACGTGCTCGTGGATGCCTTTTTGCACGGCCAGCCATTCCGCCTGCGAACGATCGGGGCCGTCGCCGATCAGCAATAGTTTGGAAGGAATTTTCTTGCGCACGCGGTCAAAAATCTCAATCACATCGAGCACGCGTTTCACGGGGCGGAAGTTGGAAAGGTGTACCAGGAGCCGCTCTTCATTGGAGACATATTCAAAGCGGCTTTCCCGCCACTGCGGATTGCGGGTGTAATCGTCGCAGTTGACGAAGTTTGGAATGACCTCGATGTGATTCTTGATGTCGAAAATGCTGATCGTGCGGTTACGTAGATATTGCGAAATGGCTGTGACACCGTCGCTCTGCTCGATGGAGAAACGCGTGATCGGAAGATAGGAACGATCGAGGCCGACGAGCGTGATGTCGGTGCCGTGCAGCGTGGTGACGAAGGGCAAATTGCGCCGCGGCGGCGTGGCTGCAAGCATTTGTTTGGCCAGCATCGCGCTGACCGAGTGCGGGATTGCATAGTGCACATGCAGCAAATCGAGTTCGTAAAGCTGAGAAACCTCGGCCATGCGCGTCGCCAGCGCCAGATCGTAGGGAGGATATTCAAAGAGCGGATAGCGCGTGACCTCGACCTCGTGATAATGAATGTTGGGTTCGGGCCCGGTCAGGCGAATGGGCTGCGAATAAGAGATGAAATGGATATCGTGGCCGCGGCGAGCAAGCTCAAGGCCAAGTTCGGTGGCGACGACTCCGCTGCCCCCGTAGGTTGGATAACATGTGATGCCGATCTTCATGATTATGAGTGTCCGGACGCGTGCGTCAATGCAGTTCCAGTTTCCAAAGATACCATCATTGGATTCGCCGAACAGGTAGGGGATGCAGGACGACGGAGCTGATGGTTAAGTGGGGGAAAGTGTGAAAAATGCGATCATGAGCCAGGTGACATATGATCATTCGAGGGTTCGCTCGTCTAAAGCGTGTGGGTAGAATCCTATCAGCCCTTCTGTTTACGATCGCGGCAGCGGCGCAACAGTTACCGCATGAGGACGCGGTCCGAATCGCCGAATTCTATCGGCTTGCCTCGCAGATTCAGGATCAAATCTGGGCTGATTGGAGCAAGACGCCGGCTCCGTTGCTTCTTGTCACCGACAAAACAGAATTCCTTTTTCACGATCCGGCGCCGCCGAAAGATTTCGCCAAGGTTGGCGATGGCGTCTACGCGCGTCCTCGCCAGTTCGACATTCATCTGCTGGCGACGTTTCCGGCGTTTGGGCCGCCAGCGACGATTGTGATTGGGCAGGCGCAAAATACCGACGCGAAGACCAGCACGCCATGGTTGATCACAGTGATGCATGAGCATTTTCATCAGCTGCAGGACGGTCAACCCGGGTACGACGAAGGCGTTACTCGACTGGGACTGACAGGCGGCGATGCGACGGGAATGTGGATGCTGAATTATCCTTTCCCGTACGAACGGCCCGAGGTGGTGCAAGCGTTCTCGCGGCTTCGAGAGTTGCTGCTCAATTCCTTAGCGCAAACTAATCCTGAGCAATTCAAAAAGGCATCTGCTGAATATGTTGTGCAACGCAAGAAGGTTTTTGCGCAGCTATCTCCAAACGATCACAAGTATTTGAGCTTCCAACTCTGGCAGGAGGGAATCGCGCGGTACACGCAAATCAAAGCGGCCGAGGCCGCGGCCAGTTATCGCCCTACAGCCGAGTATGCGGCGCTCCCTGACTACGAACCGTTTGCGGCATACGCCAAGCGCGCCCGGGCAGAGACGCTCGAGGAACTCAGGCAAGCTGATATCGGAAAAATGAAACGGAGTTTCGTCTACCCATTTGGCGCGGCAGAGGGGTTGCTACTCGACCGTCTAAATCCAGAGTGGAAGAAAGAGTATTTCAAGAGTTTGTTTTCGACCGATCCGTTGTTTGAGTGAGGCAAGCAAACCAGGTTTCAGGGCTGGCCCTGTTGACCTCCTTGCTAAGACGAACTGCTACTTGCCAAGACGGACTACGATTCCGGCGCCGATTCGCAGATTGTTTTGGCGATTGTTGAGATTGTCGGGAATCTTGGTCAGGAAATATTCGGCCTGCACCGGGCGAATAGAAACGCGGCCCGACACTTTGAAATCGACACCGCCGCCGGCCGTCATTGCAAAGCTATTTTCCGAACCCGAGTTGCCAATTCCGGCGGTCGTCCAAATGCCTCCGAAGAGCGCTTGGGCGAAGGGCGTGAACCTGTCGCGTCGGAAATTTACTCTGGGACCAAGAAGATAAGTGAACGCTCCTCCGACCAAGGCGCCGTTTGTGGTGGCGGTCGCCCCGTAGCCGGCCATATCTCCCACCAGGCCGAGCCAGCGGTTGGCGTTGTACTCGAGTTGGACGCCTCCGCCGTTGCCGTTGAATGTTTCGGAGGGTGCGCCGCCGGAGGCGCCGGCGTTTACGTTAAAGCGCGCGTAGTAGTAGCCGCCATAGAATTCGAATTTGGAAACTGGCTCCTGGGCCTTCGCAGGGCGCGTTGCTGCAAACAGTCCAAGCAACAGGCAATACGCAAATGACTTTTTCATCTTCGCTGCGCCTCTTCCGAGTCCGACTTGCGCAGTCCGCGCATGCGAGGCCCTAATTACTGCGCTTTCCAGGTCATTTCCACGCGCACCGGAATATCGTTCTTTACGGGCATGGTCAACAGCGTGGGAGGATCGATTTTGAAATCAGAGAGCGTGGCAGGAATCGTTCCGCTGATACGAGTCTCGCCCGCTTGCGTCACAATTTTGAAAGGAACCTGCTTGTACTGGGCGGTCTGGCCGGCAAATTGAATTTCCAAATCGGCGTTAATGGTCGACGAGGCCGCAGCGGATTCGGGTAGGTGCGTGCGCACGCTCACCAGAGGAAACTCCGCGCCGCGCGTTACCTGGAGCATATGAAGGTCGCGGTTGCTGTCTCCGGAGTCAAACGATTTGACTGGCACGGCGATCAGAAAATCGCATTCTCCGGCGTGGCAAGTGCCCTTGCCGCGGGCGGAGTGACTTACGCCGTCGGTAGAATGCAGCGGATGTGAGACATGATAAGTGAGCGTTGACTGCTCGAGAATCCAACGGCTGTCGGCTGCATAAAGCGCAGGCGCCAGAACTAACGCGAAGGCCAACACGATTAACTTTTTCATAAAGGCCAGCTAAAACTTAACCGACACCGAGAGAAGAGCGGCACCGAACGCGCCCGCAGTCACGATCGCCACCGGCCCATGCGCCGAGGCGATGCCATGAACTTTTTCTCCCTTGTTCTTTTGATCGAAGGCCATCGCTCCGAGGATAGGTGTCAGGATCATTCCGGGGCCGTGAATCCAAGCCATGGTTTTATGAAAGCGGATCGGGCCGCGAGTCTCCGTTCCGGGCACTCGGGGGGCGCGGATCGCATAGTAGGCGGTGATGCCATATAAATCTCCCGTCAAGCTGCCGAGGGCAACATGCAAATCGCGCGATGCGCTGCCCTCATTTTTTCCTCCGGCGCCTAGAGAGGCGATCACGGTGGCAATCAACGGTCCGGTGGTAATCAGTCCCATTCGCTGATGGATTTTCAGCATGTGGGTTCGTTTATCGAGCAATGCTTGTTCGCGGACATTTCCCTGGGTTTGCTCGGCAGGAAATCCCAAATCGCCGAGAGAAGGGGCGGTGGTGCTGCTAGAAGGTGCATTCGGCAGATTTTCGTGCGATGGCGGAGCGGGGCTGTTGACCGCAATATGGTTGCCGATTTCCGCGATTTCCAGTTTCGTATCTACGATCGCAGTCTCGGTAGCGTTCACCATTGCGAAAGGAATCTCGATCAGTTTGAAACCCGGGGCTTCGAATCTCACGCGGAAGCTGCCGGCGGCGAGGCCGTCAAGTTTATAAGTGCCATCGGTGCCTGTGACCGTGGTCAAAGTTTGGCCGCTGTCGGAACTGGTTGCTGTGACTTTGACATTGGAAACAGGAGTGCCAGTAGGGTCGGTAACCTTACCCGCCAACGCACCTGTCGCCCCCGTTTGAGCCGTCAGATAAGGAGAAAGTGCAACGATCAGACAGACTGGAAGAACGCCAACACCACGGCAAGACAGGCAGCGAAAGATCTTCTTCAATTTCTTTCACCTCAAATTCGAACCGCCCGAGTGGGTCGAAGATGAAAAGAATTGTAAAGACTTTCGTGCTGTGATGCGAGACTTGCTTGGAAGGTTTTCCCGCGCTTAATCCTTGCTCGGTTTCTTCGCAGTCAGATCGCAGGCTTTCCTGACTCGACCAAAATCGAGGCCAGCGGGAGAAAACTCGGCGATCTGGCGGCCGCTGCGCGTGGGGAGCGCGATATTGAAAACCTGAGCGCTCATCATGCCGCGTACCGTGCCTTTATCCATGGAGAGAAAATGGCCGCGCATCCAGTTCCAGCCCTTGAAATAGTGGGTGTCGTCAACGCGAACCTCGACTTCGAGTTGGGGCTGTCCCCAAAAACCGGGGCGGTTCGGTGGAAGCAATCGCATGCCCGGATTGAACTCTGCCCACTTGAACTTGCCATTGCTGCAAAAGAGATTGACTCGCGGCTTATAGTCGTTGTCTTCGCGAAAATAGTTGTTGGACTGAAGCTCGAAGCGTACTTTGTTCGCGCCGGTCATCTTATCGCTGGAGTCGAACTCGAGCCAATTTCCACCAACGCTGACGCCATCCTGCTCGCCCTGATTGGGAGACATTCTGCCACTCTGAGCGAATGCCAGCGCGGCCCCACCGATTAACAAAGAAAAAACAACAGCTCGAATAACCAATCGGGGAACGACTCCGGAACCGATTGCCTTGCTAAAGCAGCGCGAAACTTTCAAGATCTCCTCCTAAACACCCCTGCATGATATTGAACCCGGAAGCTGGTGAAAAGTTGTACGGAATGTTCGGCGCTCCCCGAAACGCCAGATCTCGGGCACGCCAATTTCGTACGCGACCGGTTCCAGACACCCGTGGTTTCAGATACCGCCATCAGGCGCCAACGAACTGTCCCATGATGGCGCTAGCCAATCGGCAGAGGTACCTTGGGCGCCCGCGCCCGGCGTAGACGGTGGGGCATCCGGCCGATACGGCGGCGGATCGTTCGACCAGTCGTAACTGTAATCCGGATAGTCGTAGTTGTACGCCAGCGGCGCATACCAGTAAGGGTTGTACCAATAAGGATCCCAGCCGAAGGCCCACGTCGGCCCCCAGAAACCACCCCAGCCCCAGTAAGGCCATCCGAAGCCGAAGCCCCAAACTCCCCAGCCCCAGCCAAAACCTAATCCTCCCCAACCCCAGCCGCAGCAGCCCCAGCCACCGCGCCAGCCGTAGCCGCCAAAACCAAAGCCGCGGTTAAACTCCGACGCTCCGCCGTGGGTTCCGACGAAACCAGCTTCACTTCTCGACCCGGCAAACGAATGCCATGCGCCATCGGAAATTCCGGCGTTACGAGCCATGAGATTCGAGTTCGCCGAGACATTCGAACCACGCCCGCTTGCTGTTGCGGAAGTCGTCCGCCCCGCGCTTGAGCCGTTGCCGAACGAATGCCATTGCCCGTCATTGATAGCAGGGCGAATATTCGAAGAACGACTCCCTTCGGAACCTAAGCTGCGGCCGCCTTCGGCCCCACCGCCGCGCGAGTAACTGCCACGGCTGCCACCCTCAAAGCCCCCACCGCGAACCGCTCCTTCGCCGCCGCGGAATCCGCCCTCATCGCCATGAACGCCCCCGCCTCCATAGGAACCACCGCCGTGAAAGCCTCCCCCACCGTACGAGCCACCACCTCCATGAAACCCGCCACCACCACCGCCGCCGTGACCACCACCACCGCCGCGCTGGGCGAACGCAAAATTAGGTGTGAGAGCAAGACCGAGAAGAGCAGCGAATGCGATGAGAGAGCCGCGAAGACCAAATCTGTTCATGATCTGTACCTCCCTGAAACTTTCCTTCGAAATGCGGGAGAGCACTTCGGAGCGAGGAGGCTAGGTACAAGCACACCGCGCTCCTAGTTGATGAGATTCTAATCCCATGAACCGGGTTGCACATAGTAAGGAGCGCCGAAGGTGTTACGTGAGGAACTTTAGTTCCGGAGTAACCACAATTCAAGCCTACTTACAGCGTTTCCGATGGATGCTCTCCGGCCCGGAGTTTCCTCAACCCAAAGATGTTCTGCGTGACACGGGGGTTCCGCATGAGCGTGATGGTTCGGCAAATGCGGGAGCGCTTCGCGAGGCAGACCGCAGGTACTATAAAATGCATCCATCGCATAAGTTGCCCGGATGGCGAAACTGGCAGACGCACGGGACTTAAAATCCCGGGTCCTTAACAGGACGTACCGGTTCAATTCCGGTTCCGGGCACCACATTGTGATCGTAGTCGAGGGCCGGTACGGACACGGACTAAGAAGGGTCCGGTTGAAAACGAGTTGAGGTGCGCGTGGTGCTAACTCCCAGATCGCGCCGCTATTCCGCTTTGCGCTGGCTGGGCAACGGCTGGCAATCGTGTGCGGATCAACTCCTCAACCTGCGACCACACTCGCGGATCGCATTCGATGGCAGTGTGTCCCTTAAATAAGAGCCGGTCGTACCAAGGATAGGTGCGACACTCGGCCGGTTCTTTTTCGTAAGTGAAACGGAAATTTCCCAGGATCTTTGTGCGCGACGGATCGACCGCTCTAATCCGGGTGCGTCCATGCAGAATGCCGCGCGTTTGATAGAAGTTAGCCGCCTCGATTACGTTCGCCGGAATCAGCGAATCGTCCTCGCCGTTTTTCGCGACACTGTCAACCTGGATGGTTAAGGAAACTGGAATGCCATCCCGCTCGAGTCCGCGCGCCAGTGAGACGACAGCTGAAGCGCCCCAGCTGTGACCGAATAAAATAATGCGGGGCCCTCCAGTTTCTTGGCTCGTACCTGCTTCCTGGACGATATCTCGGCGGGATCCTTCTTTCTTGAACCAACTGAGTATCATCTTGCGGGCCTCCGCCCGGCGCCGATTCTCATAGATCAGAACCCGCACCCGCTCGCCATATGCCGCTTGAATCTGCTGGGTGATCTGAACTTCCGAATGGCGAAGGTCGTTGCTATGTACGAAGCCTCCGACGAACCCCACAACGAGCGCAGGCGAGGGGTCGCTTGTAATCGAAGCGCGTTGCATTTGCGCCGCCGCATTCGGCGATTGGAGAATGACCATGATCCACAGAACCATGATCCACAAAAGCAACGGAACCACGGTGAGGGGTCGCGTTCCCCTCTCAGCCTGTGATCTTTCACTGGAAGGTCGCTCGCCAGAGGTCGGGATGGTTTGTGGTGTCTGCATCCGGCTTTACCGTTGCACATATGCTGCAATTGGCATGCCGTTAACAACTAGTCCCGGCCCCATCCAACTGTCAACAAGAAAATCGTCGGAATGAAGCGGCGAGAGGCAGAAACAAAGGACTTCAGCCTCGGCGAGCCCCGGCAAATTGCAAGGTATTTGACATTGTGCAGAAGGACGGGGGCTCGTTGTCACCCTTCTAAGCGCGGTAATAGCCGCGGTCCGCGTAGCCAAAGCTATTCTTTTTTCAAGGAGTTGCTGCAATTTTGTTAGCCTTGGTCGCCATGAAGCGGGGCTCGGCCACTTTACAGAGAGCCGATTAACGCGGAAAATCACACACTTTACGCTTTTTGGGAAAATTCCGTTCAGCGATTCAGGAGGAGCTATGACCAAAACAACGATGATAATGCGTTTGGGAATCTGTTTCGCTTTGGTGGGGATGCTTGTTTCAGCCCCTGCCGGAGCGCGGACGGCCGCCGCGCCCAGCGGTCCCGCGCCTCACGAAGGCGACTTCATCATTCACAATTTTCACTTTCAATCGGGCGAAACGCTAGCGGACGTGAAGATGCACTACACCACATTCGGCACGCCCGCGAAAGACGCGCGCGGACACACAACTAACGCGGTGCTCATCCTTCACGCCACCAGCGGATCGGGAAAGACTTTCCTTCGTCCGATTTTCGCCGCTGTACTCTTCGGACCCGGGCAATTGCTCGACAGCAACAAGTACTACCTTATTATTCCGGACAACGTCGGCCACGGAAAATCGAGCAAGCCGAGCGACGGCATGCATGCGCGCTTTCCGCAATATGACTATGCCGACATGATCGCGCTGCAGCATGAGCTCGTGATGAAGGGATTGGGTGTCGACCACCTGCGCCTCGTTCTCGGAACATCGATGGGTTGCATGCAATCCTTTATGTGGGGCGAGGATTATCCCGACGAGGTGGATACGCTCATGCCACTCGCGTGTTTGCCGGTACAAATTGCGGGGCGCAACCGCATATGGCGAAAAATGGTTATCGACGGAATTCGCCAGGATCCCGACTGGAAAAACGGAGAGTACACCATCGAGCCTCGCGCCGCGTTGCAGGTCGCGGCGGATTTTCTGCTGATAGCCGGCACCGCCCCGTTGCATTTGCAGGAGGACTTGCCTACCCGCGACGCCACCGATAAATATCTCGACGAGACACTGAAGCGGATGACAGCCGACATGGACGCCAACGATTTTCTCTACGCAGTTGCCGCGTCGCGCGACTATGATCCGTCATCGAAGCTCGGCCTCATCAAAGCTCCGGTGATGTTCGTTAACTCGGCCGACGACTTCGTCAATCCTCCCGAGTTAGGCGTTGCAGAACGCGAAATCAAAAACGTGAAGCGCGGCAAATTTGTATTGTTGCCCGCGTCCGGGCAGACGCACGGTCACGGCACCCACACCTGGGCGGCAGTTTGGCAGCAGTACCTGAGGCAATTGCTGGAAGAATCGTCGCCGAGTCAATAGCGACAGGATTGCTGCATCTTGAAAAAGGCGAACCGGCTACACTTCGCTCCTGGCCGCGCGAGTCATCAGTTCTTCAATCGCCCGTTGCGGCGGCTTGCCGTTTTCGAGGATGGCGAACATCTGTTCTGTGATCGGCATCTCGACATTCTTCTTGCGCGCCAATCCCACTGCGGCCTTCGTCGTCAGCACTCCTTCCGCAACCGCTCCATGCATGGCCGCGATAATGTCGGGCAACTTGCGGCCTCTGCCCAGCTCAACGCCGACGCTGCGATTGCGCGAAAGATCGCCGGTGCAGGTCAGAACCAGATCGCCGAGGCCCGCTAGTCCAGCCATGGTATCGAGACGCCCGCCGCAGGCCACGACCAGGCGCGCCACTTCGGCGAGGCCGCGCGTGATCAGGGCGGCGACAGAATTGTGACCGAGGCCAAGGCCGTCGCAGACGCCGGCAGCGATAGCGATAATGTTTTTCAACGCGCCGCCTAGTTCGACGCCGATCACGTCGTCGTTGGTATAGACGCGAAAGCGCGAATCGCTGAACGCATGCTGCACGGCGCGACCCACCTCGCCGTCGACGGACGCGACCGTTACCGCCGTCGGATCACCCCGCGCCACTTCTTTCGCAAATGACGGCCCGCTAAGCGCTGCCAAGCGTGGCGTGAAATGCCGGCTGCGCAGCACGTCGCTAATCACTTCGCTCATGCGCAGCAGCGTGCCATCTTCGAGCCCCTTGGTGCAGCTGACAAAAAGTGTCTCCGGATGAAGCTCTGGCGCCATGCGTTCAAAGAGCGCTCGGCAATGCTGCGAAGGCATCACACTGACGACCATCTCCGCGCCATCGAGCGCGGCATTCAGGTCATTGGTCGCGGCGATCGTTTCCGGCAGAACGAAGCCGGGCAGAAAGCGTTCGTTGATTCGATTATTTTCGATGCTCTCGACGACCTCCGGTTCGTTCGCCCAGAGGCGAACTTCGTGGCGAAAGCCGTTTGGCCCTCTGCGCCCGAGGACGATCGCCAGTCCCGTCCCCCACGCCCCGGCGCCGATCACCGCAATTCGGCTCATGGGCGGGTCGCTCCCAAGGAGCCGGCGGACTTTGTGTTGGACTTTGTCTTGGAATCTGTTTCTGTCTTTGCTCCTAATTTGGCTTCGCTACCCTCAGCAAGGCGGCTGATATTTTGCCGATGCTTCCATATAACGAACGCCGAAACCAGCGCGATAAAAATTAGCTGGCGTGAGTCGGCATATTCGTGGAAAGCCCACGCCAGCAGCGGGAAAGCCGCTGCCACAACGATCGACGCCAGCGAGACGTAGCGCAACGCGCCAGCGATGATCACGAACAAGATCACCATGCACAAAATGGATTTCGGCGTGAGCAATAGAAAGGCACCCAAGCTGGTGGCCACGCCTTTGCCGCCGCGAAATTTCAGCCAGACGGGAAAGAGATGCCCGAGCACGGCGAAGAACGCGGCCGTAGTCATGATGAGCCGCTGATGCGGTCCTCCGAAGAGCGCGCGCGCAAGTAGAACCGCAGCCAATCCTTTGGCGGCGTCGAGAATAAGAGTGGCAACGCCCAGCGTTGGCGACTTGCGGGCGACATTGGTTGCGCCAATGTTTCCACTGCCGCCGGCGCGCACATCCTCACCCTTGAAAACCCGCACCAGCAGATAGCCGAATGGGATCGATCCCAACAGGTAGCTGACGGGCGCGACGATGAGATAGGGAGTCATGTTTATATATCTAATGTCGAGAGTTGCTGCAGCGGAAAGCGACGCAGCTTCGTGTACTTCGATCCTCCCGGTGAAAGTTCGCTCTGATAGAGAATAAACTCGCGGGCGTTCATTGTGCCGAAATCAAGCGCGCCCATGGCAACGAGCCGCTTGTCGAGCGTAGCGAAAATTGCATTGGGCCGATCGCCGTTCCGCAGTTTTGGCGAGCCCGATCTTCTCTTCGGGCCACCGCGCGCCAGCGTCAGATGCGGACTATAAGGCCTATCTTCGCGCGGAACGCCGAGTTCCGAAACCGCCGAGTCAATGTCGGCGGCCAGTTCAGCAAGTTGCGCTCCAGCCTCAATTCCGATCCAGAATACGCGAGCAGCCTTGGCGGAAGGAAAGTATCCATATCCACCAATGCGAATCTCAAACGTTCCTGCCTCGATCCGCCGCAAACGTTCAGCGATGGCCTCGACTTGCTCCTGCGTTTGTTCGCCGATGAACTTCAGTGTGATGTGCAATGACTCGGGCCGCACCCAGCGGGCCTCGGGCGCAAAGCCTTCGATGCCTTCGAGAAAGCGCGAGATGCGGGCACGTACTTCAGGGTCAAGATCGATGCCGATAAATATTCGCATGGCTGTTGCGATAATGCGCTACAACAGCGCCCGTCGGATCATCTCCAGCGCCTGCTGCGTCGAGAACTGGCGGACGCGTTTGCGATCTCCGGGAAAATTGCGCTCGACAACCTGCGTGCCTTCTTCGCCCGCGAGCGCGATGTAAACGAGGCCGACCGGCTTCTGCTCGGTGCCGCCGCTAGGGCCGGCCACGCCGGTGATGCCGATACCATAGCTCGCTAGGCAGCGCTTGCGAATGCCTTCCGCCATCGACGCGGCGACTTCGCGGCTGACCGCTCCACGCTGATCGATCAGAGCTTTCGGCACATTCGCAAATTGCGTTTTCAACTCATTCGAGTACACAACGGCGCCGCCTAGAAAATATCGCGAGCTGCCGCTGAGAGATGTAATGCGTTCCGCCAACATGCCGCCAGTGCAGGATTCGGCGGTCGCCAGCGTCATGCCGCGCATTTGCAACAGATAGCTGACGATCTGCTCGATAGTTTCGCCTTTGCGAGAAAAGATTGCGTCGCCGAGTTCGTCTTCGATTTTTTCGGCGAGTTCTTCAACGCGCGCCTCAGCTTCCGTCGCGGAATCTTTTCGGCAGCGAAGATGAAGTTGAATCTCGCCTCCGCCAGCAAGAATCGTAGTTTCGACATCGCTATAAGTTTTGTAGATGGGAGCGACGCGCGCATCCACTTGCGATTCCGGGATCATCGCCATCTTTAGAGTCCGCATCGCGATATGCTGCGCCGGAACGCGTGCGCGCAATCGCGGAATGCATTCGGCCTCGAACATCCCTTTGAGTTCGTAGGGCGGGCCGGGGAGCAGCATCAGGATGCGCTCCTGGCTGTCATACTTTCCGGCGATCCACTGGCCGGGCGCGGTGCCTAGAGGATTGGGCAGCACCGTGGCGCCGGAGATGATGTCCGCCTGCTTGGCATTGTTGGCGGAAAATTTGTAGCCCCGTTTGGCGAAGCGCTCTTCCAGCTTCGCGATGATCTCGGGATCGCGTTGCAGCTTCAATCCCAGCGCATCGGCGACAGCTTCGCGAGTCAGATCATCTTCGGTGGGGCCGAGACCGCCGGAGAAAATAATGATGTCCGAGCGTCGCATGGCGAGTCTCGCGGCCGCAGTCAATCCTTCCGCGTAGTCGCCAACAATGCACTTGAAGCGCACCTCAACACCCAATTCGTTCAACTTTTCGGTGAGATAGAGGGAGTTGGTGTCCTGGCGGTGAGGAGTAAGCAACTCAGACCCGACCGCAATGATCTCGGCGTTCACGGATAAAAGTGTAAAGGAATTTGTCATCCCGAGCGAAGCGAGGGATCTGAATTCCGCGGCAAACTGCAGGTCCCCGCTTCGCGAGGGATGACAAACGACGCTAAGACCGCAGGCGGTCGAGTCGCAGATTGCTAGATCCCGACCGACGGTTGTTGCTGCGTCATGCAATGCAGCGCGCCAAATCCCCAGATCAGATCGCCGGAGTAGATCGGTACGATTTCGCGTGTAGGGAAAAGTTCCGCGAGAGTGTTGAGCGCGATGCGATCGTTTGGATCGTTGAATACCGGGACCAGCACTGCTCCGTTCGCGATGTAAAAATTGGCGTAGCTGGCGGGCAGGCGGCGGCCTTCGAAGACTACCGGGCGCGGCAGAGGAATCTCGATCACATTAAGTCGCTGACCATCCTGATCGCGCGCGGCGCGGAGGCGTCCAAGGTTGTGATGCAGGGCCGAATAATTCTCACCTCGCTCGTTCGGCTCAACCATCGTTATCACCGTGTCGGGTGCGACGAATCGGGTTAGATCATCGACGTGGCCGTGGGTGTCGTCTCCCTCGATGCCGTCGCCGAGCCAGATGACCGACCGAATTCCAAAATAATCGGCAAACATTTGTTCGTAGGCAGCGCGATTCATGGCCGAATTGCGCTGCTGCGTGGTCGAGAGGAGACATTCTTCGGTTGTGATCAGGGTGCCGCGGCCGTTTACGTCGATTGAGCCGCCTTCGAGCACGATGGGGAATTCCCGGTGATAGCCGAAAGTCGGACGCACAATCTGCGCGCCGGCGGATTTGGCCATGCGCGCGCCAATTTTTGCGTCGTACTTATAGTTGTCGTATTTCGCCCAGGCGTTGAACTGGAAGTGCAGCGCCGTCAGAGCGGCAGTTTCAGACTTGTCCGGCGGCACAAGAAATATACAGCCCGAATCGCGGGTCCAAACGCGATCCGTACGCCAGCGCTGGAAGACAATGTCGTCCGAGAGCGCGTCGGCCTTCTCAAGGATGGCCTTGGCGTTTCTCTCCGCGCTTACGTTGCTTACGATCAGATCGACGCGCCCATGGCGCGACAGGTTGCGAATGATCTCAGCGTAGACCCACGGGATCGGCTCGAACTTACCCGGCCAGTCACTGCGCAAATGCGGCCACGCGAGCCATGTGGATTCATGCGGCTCCCACTCGGCGGGCATGCGATAGCCTTGTGCGGCGGGGGTCGATTTGGCGCGCTCTGGGGATCGTCTGGCCATTCTTGTTCGCGCTACTTTCCATCCAGCATGCGGCTGGTGATGGGAGCGTAGCTGTCGATGCGGCGATCGCGCAGAAACGGCCAGTTGCGGCGAACGTCTTCGAGATGATGCAAGTCGACTTCGCCGAGCAAAATTTCTTCGCGGTCGTGCGATCCTTCGGCGAGCACGCGTCCAAAGGGGTCGCAGAAAAATGACCCTCCCCAAAATTCAAGACCTTTGCCGGGCGCGGAATTGCCCCGAATGTCGCCGGTCTCAAAGCCGACACGATTCACCACGCCAACATAGACGCCGTTCGCAATCGCGTGCGCCCGCTGAATAGTGCGCCAGGCATCATGTTGCGCGTTGCCGAACTCAGCTTTCTCCGCTGGATGCCATCCGATGGCCGTCGGATAAAAAAGAATACTCGCTCCCTGCAACGCCGTGAGGCGCGCACCCTCTGGATACCACTGGTCCCAGCAGACAAGCGTGCCAAGTTTTCCCGCCGAAGTATCAAACGCCTTGAAGCCGAGATCGCCGGGGGTGAAATAAAACTTTTCGTAATAGAGCGGGTCGTCGGGAATATGCATCTTGCGATAAATGCCGACGAGCGCGCCGGCCGAATCGTTCTTCCCATCGCCGCTTTTCCCATCAAAGATCGCAGCCGTGTTGTGATAGAGGCCGGGGGCGCGTTTTTCAAAGAGCGACGCGATCAGCACAACTTTATTTTTCGCAGCAGCGGCGGCAAGTTTTTCAGAAGTCGCGCCGGGGATCGGCTCGGCAAGATCGAAGAGCGCCGCATCTTCGCGCTGACAGAAATATTGCGTCTGAAAAAGCTCGGGCAGGCAAACAACGTCAGCGCCCATGCGCGCCGCCTCCGCTATGCGATCAAGCGCCTTGGCCAAATTGTCCGCGGGTTCGGATCCGCACGACATCTGGATCAATGCGACGGTGAATTTATCAGACAATCATTCTCCAAAAAGTTCCGCGGACACTAGTTTTCGATACGCGCTTTAGGATATCAAACCGTGCTCTGCGAGCGTGAATTGTTACGGCCATGTGAAACCTGGCTGCGGCGTTCTCTCACTTCTAGTAAATTGTTTATTCGGTCAAAATCATTTTTGTTGGGGAGGTTCAGCCTTGAAGCGCAAGAGTGTCGCTAGTGTCGCCAATCACGGGCATCAGCAGAAAAGCGGTCATCATACCGGCGACGAAGGCGCGGGCATCGACCGCAAGCTGCACGATCCGGTGGCCGACCGCCTGATTCCGCTGGAGCCACTCGATCTCGGCAAGATTCAATCCATCGACGATCTGGTGCGCGCCATGTCGAGGACGGCGTTCACCGGCCGCCAGCTCGGCGAAGCCGCCGATGTGCTCGAAGCTATGGCGCGCGATCAAGAATGTTTTGTTGTGATGACGCTGGCTGGCGCGATGACCGTGGCCAAGCAAGGCCTGGTGATCTCCGAGTTGATCGATCGCGGCATCGTGAATGCGATTGTGTCGACGGGCGCGCTCATGGCGCATGGCCTTGTTGAAGCGACCGGGCGCGCTCATTTCCGCCATAATCCCGAACTCAGCGACGAGCAGCTTTACGAGGCAGGATACAACCGCGTCTATGACACGCTCGAACCGGAACAGAATCTCGACGATGTAGAGCGCGTGATGCACGCCGTATTCGGTGGCTGGGACGCGGACGAAGTGATGTGCTCCTATAAATTGAACCGCGCCATCGGGGCGCATCTTGCCAAGCGCGAAAGAGAACGCGGCATTTTGAAATCGGCCTACGAAAAACATGTTCCGGTATTTGTTCCCGCGTTTTCGGATTCCGAACTTGGCCTCGACTACGCACTGACCAATCGTGAACGAGATAAAAAGGGTCTGCTGCGCTTCCGCTTCGATCCCTTCGAAGACCTCGAGTACTTTGCCGCAACTCTGCTCAGTCAGAAGCGCATCGGAATTTTTACCATCGGGGGAGGCGTTCCGCGCAACTGGTCGCAACAGTTTGGTCCATTCATCGAATTGCGCCACCGCCGGGGCGGCGAGGACCTGCCGCTGAAACGCTACCACTACGGCCTGCGCATCTGCCCGGAACCGGTCTACTGGGGCGGGCTTTCGGGCAGTCCTTATAGCGAGGCGGTGTCGTGGGGCAAGTTCGTGCCTCCGGCGGAAGGCGGAAAGTTTGGCGAAGTTTTCGTGGACGCTACGGTTGGCCTGCCGTTGATTGTGGCGGCGGTGCTGGAACGATTAAACAAGAAGCCGGCTGGGAAAAAGACCGTTCTCAAACCGCGGTAGAGACGCGGCCGCACCGCAGGCAGGCGATGCATGCCGCAAAAATTTGTCCTTGACAGCCTCCTGCCGGAGCGTCACAATTTCAAGGTTTTGGCTGCGCCTCCCTCCCGCGCTAGCCGCCTGTGCACGGTCTCGTGCCCTCGAGGCCATTCATCAAGGAGAAAACTCACTTATGAGAATTACATCGAGATCCGCCGTAATCTTGCGCTCGATTGATTCCGCGCGATTGACGATCGGGATTCGGACACCGGGCGCTTACGGGCTCGTTTTGGCGATCATGCTTGGGCTGGCGGTGGTTGCAGTCCCATTTGCTCCAGCTCAGACCTTCGACGCTCCCGGCGCCGGTACAGGGATGTATCAGGGAACAGTCCCTATGAGCATCAACACCTCTGGCGCTACCGCTGGGTTCTATATTGTCGCGGGCCCCGTGTATCACGGCTTCGTACGCGCTGCCAATGGCACGATCACTGAATTTGATGTTACGGGCGCGGGCGCGGGCAAGAATCAGGGAACCTACCCCTTCAGCATCGACACGGCGGGCACGATCGCCGGGATGTACTCAGACTCGAACAATGGATACCACGGTTTTGTGCGTGCCTCAAACGGCACCATAACCACTTTCGACGTGGCCGGCGACCTGGCGAAATTTCACTTGGGAACGGCTGCCGATAGCATCAACACAGCGGGGACGGTTAGCGGAATGTATCGGGACACGAGCTTTCTGCATCATGGCTTCGTGCGCACTAAAAGCGGCACGATAACTACGTTCGACGCTCCGGGGGCGGGGACTGGTTATAGCCAGGGAACCTACCCGCTGAATATCAATACGGCGGGGGAGATCGAGGGATACTTCGTTGACGGGAGCGGCGTGAGCCATGGCTTCTTGCGCGCTGTCAATGGCTCAATGACTACGTTCGATGCTCCGGGCGGGGGACAGGGAATCACTCCCATCGGCATGAACGCGGCGCAGACGATTACCGGCGGCTACACGGATAGCAGTGGCGCGTTGCACGGTTTTGTGCGCACCGTCAGCGGCACCATAACTTCTTTCGACGCTCCGGGAGCAGGCACGAATGTCCTGGTGGCCTCGCTAGTTGCGCTCTTCAAGGGCCCTCCGACGGAGGGAACGGGCGGCATCAGCATCAACACGGCCGGAACTATCGCGGGAATCTACGCGGACTCGAGCGTCGTGTACCACGGTTTTGTGCGCGCGGCCGCGGGAACCATCACCCCCTTCAGTATTCCGGCCGCGGGCACAGGTGCGCTCGAGGGAACTCTCGCCAGCGGCATCAACACGGCGGGAAAAGTCACGGGAGCTTACCTGGACGCGAACTCGGTGTTGCATGGCTTCATTCTCACTCCCAGCACGACCACCCTGACGTCCTCGCCGAATCCGTCCACCTTTGGTCAGACAGTGACATTCACCGCGCTTGTCGCTTCGAAAGACGGGGCGCCAGCTGACGGAGAAACCGTCTCATTCATGCAGGGTACAACGTTGCTCGGAACGGGGACGCTGAGCGCTGGCACGGCGACCTTCGCGACCTCGACCCTGCCGGTGGGCAAGGATTCCATCACGGCGGTGTACAGTAACGACTCGAGTCTCCTCGGCAGCACGTCGAAAGTGGTGAAGCAGGTGGTGAAGGCCGCGAAGTAGGCGGCCCGCGGCAAATGCTAATCCGCTGCGAATTTACCCAGGGAATGCGCCCGGTAAGCGCGTTTGGCCGGCGATCAGTCGAAAATCAGCACGGCCGACGCAATCACCGTCGTCCACAGCCCGCGCTTATCTCCCACCGCCGACTGCGTTACATTGGCCGTCCGCACGATCTTATTCGAGATGCGGTAGATCTCTTTTTTCTCATCCCACGACCGATCGGAATCGAACTCGACGTTCAACGTGGTGGCCAGCATTTCGGCGGCAAGTTCTTCGGCGTAGTCACCGGCGGCGTCTTCAGTCTCGCCGAAGGAGTGGTGCTCGCTCAGATAGCCGTAGGTGTTGCGATCCGCCGGAATGGCGACTCCAATCGAAGAAGCCAGCAGCCGGTGCGGTTCATGCGTCGAGTTTTCGGCAACCACCGAAAACACAACTTCTCCGGGAGAAAGATAAGTCAGTCCCTGCGACCGTGGGATCAGTTTGCAGTTGGGCGGAAAGATGGACGACACTCGAACCAGGTTTTGCGCCGCGATGCCCGCATCGCGCAAAGCAAGTTCGAAAGAGGTGAGGCGCTCCCGGTGTTTCCCCACGCCTTTGGTGAAAAAAATCTTCTTGGGGACCATGTCCTTGCCCAATTCAGTTTCCTCCGAAGATTTGCGAGTGCAATTTGTTTTTTGGTCTGAAGGGCAATCTAACACAGCGATTTGTGAAGATTGTATGAAAAAAACGCGAAGGCGCAGTATTTTCCCAAAGAGCACTCACGGGGGCTCGCGAGCGCCTGATACCGGCGACCACCTCGCGCCGGCCAATGCATCGCTCAAGCAGAGCTAGGCTGCATGAGCGTGAGTTTTGCGCGCCGCCAGCGGGATGATCGCTGGCTTCACCAGATTGCGGAAATCAGCAAACCTCATACGCACCAGTTCGCGGTGCGTACCCGCGTTGAAAGCGATTTGACTGTCCTCGGCCAGAGTCTCGTCCACGAAAACATCCATGCCGTAAAGATTGCCAAAGGGCGGCATGGATCCGGTTTCGCAGTCAGGAAATCGACCGCGGAACTCAAACTCCGTTGCCAGTTCCACCGAATCGGCTTCGAGATATCTCTTAAGCCGGGAGAGATCCACACGGAACGAAGCGGGCACGACCGCCATGGCCAGGCGTCCATCGACCATGACCATCACGGTTTTCGCCAGTTCCTTACCGGGTGTGTGGGTGAGAGCGGCAATACTCTGGGCCGTGTACGCCACCGAGTGCGAGATCACAACGTATGGAATGCGGTTAAGATCCAGAAAATCGCGAAGAATGGATAGAGGCATACAACCCTCCCGTCCGATCGGCGAACACGATGCTTCTCAAGGGCCGAAGCATGCTCAGCGATCGGCACCAATATAATTATGCGCTTTGTCCGGGTGGGCGAGTTAGCTTAATCTTCGTGCGCTAAGGGACGGACAGAAATTGCGGTCGTACGCAAGCCACCACCACCGTTGCAAGAACTTGAGAGGAAGAGGGAAGGAAAACTTGCAGAGCAAAGTCTGCCACGGATCATTGCCGTATGTTTGTTTTCAGCCGCGACCGTCACCGGTAGAAATGCAGATACAAACTCCCCGAAGGCGCTGGGCGGGACCAGCGCTCGTTGCCTACTCTACGCGGCTTCCTTCGTAACCAGCGAAGGCGCCGCTTCCTTGCTGTGCGATACGACCGCCTGGGATCCGACAATCTTCATTTCCTGCCAGTCGTAGCGGAACTCGCGTCCGCAATCCAGGCAAGCAACGTAAGTTCCCGTGCGCTGTGCGCTGGGGTTGCGCCGTGATCCGGCGCGAATCGTAATGGGAAAACTGTAGCGCGCGTGACGGCAGCCAAACATAGCATCCATCAACTTGGTTAACATGAACAGCCTCCACAGAATAAAGCGACAAAACCGGCCCATCCCCTTCGTCTAAGGTCGGGATAAGCTCTGCCTACTTAGATTCCCGTAGCCCGCAAAAGGTTCGCGGGCCATTATTGAGCAGGATTACAGACGAGGTTCGGGGAAAGAAGCAACAGAATCAAGCACTTCTGCAATTTCAAAAAGAAAAAGAGAAAAAGAGAAACGGATCAACTGCCCGGAGGGGGAGACTTCTTACTCGCTGTGCACTTGGTCATAATGGCCGATCGTAGCCGCGTCCGCAGATCGTCGGGCAGTTCGTACAGCTCCGAGTCGCGATAGATCTCAATGGTCTTACGAGTCGTATCGCAGACGACATAGCAGTTGTGGCACCATGCCAGGTGGTCGTCGAGTTCGGACTTGGTCCGGGCATCCAGCACACCGTCGAGGTAATTGGTTAGTTCGTTAAGAAATTCAGAACACTTCACTGGTTGCCATCTCCACTCGACCCGTCGCTATCCGCGTTACCGTTGCCGTTGCCTTTTTTCTGAAAAAAGCGGTTGAGACGTTCGCGCAACTGCAGGCGCGCCCGCAACAATCGCGACTTCACCGCCGGAATGCTCAGCTCCAGAGCGTCGGCCGTCTCTTCGGTCGAAAGGCCTTCCACGTCCCGGAGCACGAACACCGTCCGGAATCCCGGCGGCAATCCTTGTATCGTTCGCGTCAGAATGTCACGCAACTCCGCCTGGTTGTACATCTGCTCCGGATTGGGGCTCCAATCCGCAACCTCGCGCGGCAGCGAGTCATCTTCCGTTTTTACATCTTCGTCTAGGGAAACCGTGCGTTCCGGTTTTCTCCGGCGCAACTTCATCAGCGCTTCGTTGACCGCAATCCGCACCAGCCAGGTATAAAACTTTGACTGTTCCTGGAATTTTTCCAGATTGCTGTACGCCTTGAGGAACGCCTCCTGCACTACATCTTCCGCGTCCTCGCGATTCTGCGTAATGTGCTGCGCAATGCGGAAAACATTGCGATCATAGCGCCGTACTAATTCTTCAAACGCGTGATCGTCGCCGCGCTTGGCACGCCGGACCAGCTGCATTTCTTCGCTGACCGGTTGCGCTATGTTGGGTTGGATGGTACTCATTCGTAACTTGATGCAGATTTTTCCGAAAGCGTGGCTGCAGCCCCAGTGCTATTGTACTTGGTGGCCGTAATTTTCGCTGGCCGGTTTCCCCGGGTGTCGTCTATCCCTGCTTTAGGTAACCCGGCAGGGCAGGTACCAAAGTGCCCCGAGACGACCCGCCAGCGGCCCTATAATTAATGGTTAGAAGGGCTACGCCCTTCAACCCCCCAAAGCTCTACCAAGAACTCTGCTACGGTGCAGGAGTGCCCGAAGTAGAAAAGGTCGAAGTACGAATGCGGGTTAACGAATGAAAGAGCGCGGCTGGATTGAACCAATCGTAGAACGCGTCGTTGGCCAGGTTTTGGAGAGCCACGTCGCCCAGCTTCGCAGCGAGATCGTCCGCCGCGTCATGGAAGAGATCGCCGCTGCGCCCGTCGAGACATCTTCCAACGAGGGGGCCGCTGCCTCCGCCACATCCACTCCCGCCGACTTGGCCCGCGCCGTCGCCGAAATCCAAATGGGTACGTCGCAGCGGGATATCCTGCGCGCCTTGCTCGATACCAGCGCCCGCTACGCGGCTCGCGTTGCTCTTTTCGTCGTGAAAGGCAGCCACGCCACCGGATGGCAGGCCCGTGGTTTTGCCAACAGCGACGCGGTGAAAGATTTCGGGCTTGATGAAGGCGCTGCCGCTGTCAGCCGCGCTATCGGCGATCGCGTGGTCACCAGTGCGCCGGCTGCTGATTTCGATTCTCGCTTCCTGCAAACTTTCGGATCGCCAGCCAGTGGAGTGGTCCGCGTTCTTCCCCTGCTGTTGAAAGACAAAGTGGCCGCGCTGGTGTACGCCGACGGCGGAAGCGACGATGCCTCGGGCCTGCTCGACGCCGGTTCCCTCGAACTGCTGGTGCTTTCGACCAGCGCCTGGCTCGAGGTCAATTCGCTACGCAAGCAGGCGCAGAAAGAATCGACTGCCGTACCCGCCGACCCACACCCAGCGGAAGGTCGCGGCGCGTCCACAGCCGGGACCGCAGCGGCGTCAGCCCCGCCGTTCAACGATCCGTTCGCCTCGCACACACCTGCTTTCGCGTCGCACGCCAAGGCTGCTGCAGCCTCATCGTCCGTGATTGAGGCCTCGGCGCCTGCCAGCGCGCCCTTAGAAGTTCCAACCATGGCCGCTGAGGCCCACAGTGCTCAGTCGGCGGTGGTTGAAATGGAGCCGGCGCTGGCGGAGCCGCTGCCGATCAGTCACCCCGGTAACGATACTGCCGATTCCAGCGCGGCCCCTGAGATTCCGCGAGCTTCCGCCATCTCGCCCGAGGATCAGGAAGTTCACCGCAAAGCCCAGCGTTTTGCCCGCCTCCTCGTCGACGAGATCAAGCTTTACAATCAGGCCAAGGTGGCGGAAGGCCGGAAGAAGAAAGATCTATACGATCGCCTAAAAGAGGCCATCGAGAAGAGTCGGGGAACGTACCAGAAGCGTTACGGGAACACCGCAGCCGCTTCCGCCAATTACTTTCAGCATGAAATAATAAGAAGTCTCGCAGAAGACGATCTCTCCATCATGGGTGCCAACTTTCGGCACTAGGTAGGGTTTGAGTGCGCCGTATCGCAGTTGCAGTTTTCGCTGGATTTTTCTCTCTTCTCTCGCTCGCTGTCGCGCCATGTCTCGCAGTCGCCTATCCGCAATCATCGCCGACAACGGAAAGCGCGCCGGCGGCAAAAACCGCCGACAGCGCGGCGAAAAAAAAGGCGCCAGCCAGGGCCGCAGCGACGAAGTCCACTTCCGCCAGGAAAAAGCCAGCCGCGTCCACTTCGCGCAAGAAGCGCAAGCCCGCCTCCCCGCGCGTTCGCCGGGTGCGCCGCGCCTTTGTCGCCTCCGCTAGTCTCCGTCCCATGGCGCAGCAGTTGTTGCAGGATCGCACTCCGATCGCCTACGCCGGAGTCGAAGCCTATGCGCGCCATCATCCCAAAGAAGATGCCGGAGCCCTGGCCTGGCTGGTGATCGGCTACGCCCACACGCTGGATCACGATTACGCCAAAGCCATCGACCCGCTCAATCGCGCTAAAGCTGGAGCCAGCGAACTGGGAGACTACGTCGCTTACTACCTCGGCGACGCCTACCTGAAAACGGCGCACAACGCCGAGGCGCTGGCCACGCTGGCCGATTTCAGTAAGAACTTTCCCGACTCGTTGCTGATTCGCGATGCCCATCTTGTCTACGCGAGCGCGCTGCTCGAAGAGGGACGAGCGCAAGAGGCGGCCTCATTGCTCGAAAAAGATCGAGTTCCCCTGCGCAGCGATCTGGAACTCGCCATCGGCCGCGCCTACGAAACCGCCGGCGACAATCAGAAAGCTGCCGCGGCCTTCCGCAATCTTTATTTCAACCTCCCCAACAGTTTCGAGGCCGACATCGCGGGAGCAGAATTGCGCAAGCTCGGAATCTCCGGTTCGCTAGCCGAGCGTCGCACCCGCGCCGATCTTCTCCTCAAAGCCAAGCATTACGACGAGGCGGCGCACGACTATCGCGATCTCGTCCAGGAGGTCAGTCCCGCGGACCGTCGCGAAGTGCAGTTAGCCCTCGCGGCATCGCTTGAAAAAAGCGGCGGCAACGACAGCAAAGAAGCCCACCATATTCTGATCGCCATGGGCGTGCAGCAGGGAGACGCCGAAGCCGAGCGCCTCTACCTGCTCAGCGAAACCGAGCGGTCCGCCAGCGATCAAGACGCTGTGCAGCGCCGGCTCACTGAATTGCGGCTGTATGGTCCGACAAGTCCGTGGCTGGAACAGGCGCTGCTCTCCGCCGGCAACATGTATCTGTTGAAGCGCGACTACGACCACGCCATCGATTATTTTCGCGAATTGCAGGAGCGTTTCCCCAAAGGCACACACGCTTCCTATGCGCACTGGAAAGCCGCGTGGCTCGCTTTCCGCCAGGGCCGCACCGACGAGGCTCGAAAAGGATTCGAAGATCAAATCGCGCTCTATTCTGATTCCAATGAAGTTCCGAATGCCTTATATTGGCGCGCGCGTATCGCTGAAGAAGACGGCAATCCCGCTATGGCGCGCGCCTTTTATCAGAAGCTTTCCGACCGCTTCCGCAACTACTATTACGCCGAGTTCGGTCGGCAGCGATTAAAGGCCTTGTCAGGCGCGGCTTCCGAAGCAAAAAAAGAAAGCGTCGCGAAAGAAAGTTCGGAGAAAGAAGCCTCAGATGAGGAAAGCTCGCCGAAGGAGGATCCGCCCCACTACACGCTCCTCGACCGCGTGGGGTCGCTGCCAACTGCTGGAAAAATTACCGCTGCCGATCCTCCCGACGACAATCTGCGTGTAGAACGCGCGCGCCTGCTTTCAAACGGAGGCTTGGCCGATGCCGCCGTGCGCGAACTGCAAGCCGCCGCCAGCCAGGAAGATGGAGCCTGGGCACCACCCGAGATGGCTCGCGTCTATCAGGATGGCGGCCGCTACGATCGCGGCATCGAAATCATGAAGCGCACCACGCCCAACTATTTCGCGGTCGATCTCCCCGACCTGCCGCGGCCTTACTGGGAGGCGCTTTTCCCGAAAGCCTATTGGGCCGACTTGCGCAAATATTCCGTCCTCAACGGCCTCGATCCTTATCTCGTAGCCTCCCTCATCAGGCAGGAATCCGAATTCAACGCCATGGCGCTCTCGCACGCGAATGCGGTAGGGCTGATGCAGCTTCTACCGAGGGTTGGCAAGACCGTCGCCAAGCAAGTCAAACTCAAGGGATACAGCGCCCCGCAACTTTTCACCCCAGCGGTGAACCTCGAACTAGGCACGCGCTACTTCAAAGAGATGGTCGACAAATACAACGGCCAGTTCGAATACGCGCTCGCCGCCTATAACGCCGGCACCGACCGCGTAGGCGATTGGCTGGGCCAGGGCCATTACCGCGATCCGCAGGAGTTCGTAGAATCGATCCCCTTCACCGAAACCCGCGAGTACGTCCAGGCCATTTTGCGCAATGCGAATGTGTATCGGCAGCTTTACGGGACACCGTAATGTCAGGTGTTAGCTCTCAGCCTGTCAGTTATCAGTTGACCGGGCGCACGGCACCCTCCCAACTCTTAAATCTGTTCAATGACACTAATTTCGTGTTACACTAGGTTCGTGTCTTCTAATCGCCGCCTACGCAACGTAACTGTAACCCTTGAAGAAGATGTCGCTCAGTGGGCCCGAATCGAAGCTGCGCGCCTTGACACTAGCGTCTCCCGCCTGCTGGGGGAACTTCTCAAGGAACGCGCCTCCGCTCAGAATGACTCGCCTGCGGAGGCGGTCGACCGCCTGTCGAATTTCGGCCGCCGCCACCGGCTCTCCTTGCGCGGAATTAAGATCAAAGATCTGGTCAATGAAGGGCGCCGGTGAGTCGCTTTGTACTCGACGCTTCTGTCGTTCTTACCTGGTGTTTCCCCGATGAAAATGCCGCCATGGCGCAACGTGTTGCGGAAATGTTCAAACAGGGCGATACCGCTATGGCTCCATCTTTTTGGCCGCACGAAGTTCTGAACGCCTTGCTAATGGGAGAGAAACGCAAGCGCATTTCTAAAGGGTTGGTTCAAATCTTCCTCGACGATTTGGCGACTCTTCCCATCGTGCTCGAACGATTTCCGGCCGGAATTATCTTCGACAGAATTCAGCGGCTTTCACGCGAATACGGATTAACTGCCTATGACGCAGCCTATTTAGACTTAGCTCTAGATGGCAGCCTGCCACTTGCAACGTTAGACGAAGACTTGAGGCGGGCGTGCAAGAAAGCGCACGTACGATCGGTGTTCTAGGCCGACTGCTGGCTGGGCGTCTTGGCAAACACGATCTCAAACACCAGCAGCCCCGCTCCCACCACAATCGCGCTGTCGGCGACATTGAAGGCGGGCCACTGGTGCGGGCCAATATAGAAGAGAAGAAAATCCACCACGTGGCGGCTGACCAGGCGATCCCACAAATTGCCGATTGCGCCGCCGAGAATCAGCGACAGGCCGATTCCCGTCGAGGTCAAGCTATGGCTGTTTTTCCAAAGCAGCGCCGAAACAATCAACAGCGCAATGATCGAAAAACCGATCAGCATGCCGACCTTCCACTCCGAGGGCGAATCCGCAAAAATGCCAAACGCGGCGCCCGGGTTCTCGGCGTGAATAATGCGAAAAAATCCCGGAATCACCGGAATGCTGTCGTGCAGCGAAAGCCGCCGCGCAACCGTCCACTTGGTGATGCGATCGAGAGCGATGACCGACAGCGCGATTAAGAGATGATATTTGCGCATGATCCTAAGAGTTTTCGTATGTAATCCATAGCTTATCGTGTTTGCCGGGCGCTGCGGTTACGCCCCGCTAATTTCCGCGCCGATTTCTTTCAGTACGGCGCTGCAGCGCTCACACACCGTCGGATAATCTTTATCTTCCCCAACGTGCGTGGAAAAATTCCAGCAGCGCTCGCACTTCAGCCCCGGAGCTTTACTTACCTGCACGGAAACCGGCGCATCGCCATTGCCCGCGCCCTTTTTCAGCTGAACCGCCGAGACGATAAAAAAGTAGCGCAAGTCATTCTTGAAACGCTCCAGTACCGAGAACACCGGATCGACCGCAGTCAAAGTAACTTGCGCCTGAAGATTGCCGCCGATCAATTTCTGATTGCGCGCCTCTTCAAGCGCCTTCAAAACGGTCTCGCGCACGCCCCGAATCGTCTTCCAGTCGTCTGCCTCTTTCGGATTGGGCTCGCTCGCCGCGGCAGTGCCGTCCCCCAACAAATCTGCTGCCTCTGGGAAGGTTGTCAGATGCACGCTCTCCAGCCTGCCCGGAACCGGCGGCAGATACTGCCAGACTTCTTCGCAGGTAAAGCTCATGATCGGAGCCAGCAATCGCACCAGAGCTTCGCCGATGCGCCAGATCGCGGTTTGCGCCGCCCGCCGCGACACCGATTTGCGGGCCGAGGTATAAAGCCGGTCTTTCAACACGTCGAAATAAAAAGCGCTCAGCTCCACGCCGCAAAAATTATTGACGCGGTGATAGATCTTGTGAAACGCGAACCCTTCATACGACCGCTGCACATCCTCCGAAACTTCGACCGCCTGACGCAGCATGTATTGATCGATCGGCTGCATTTCCTCGAACGCGACCGCTTCTCGCACAGGATCGAAGCCATCGAGATTTCCGAGAATGTAGCGAAAGGTATTGCGAATGTCGCGATAGATGCCGGCGACGCGCTGCATGATCTGCGGCGAGCAGGCGACATCTTCGCGAAAGTCAACCGACGCGACCCACATGCGCACGATCTCGCCCCCGAGCGTATCCGCGATCTCGACCGGATCGACCGTGTTGCCCAGCGACTTCGACATGGCCCGACCCTGCTCATCAAGCGTCCATCCGCTAGTCGCGACCATGCGATACGGAGCGCTGCCCTCATAGCCGATAGCGCAGAGCAAGGAAGAATGAAACCATCCGCGATGCTGGTCGCCGCCTTCGAGATAAAGATCAGCGGGCCAGGGCAGATTCGGCTCGTGGCCGAGGACGGCGGCATGGCTCGATCCCGACTCGAACCACACGTCGAGAATGTCGGTTTCTTTTTTGAATTTCGTGCCGCCACAGTGCACACACTTATGGCCGCCATTTTGAAAATGGGCAAGAATCGCGTCCGCCTCCGCTGTGTACCAGGCGTCGGCGCCGTGCTCGGCAACGAACTGCACCACCTTGCGATTGATATGCGCATCATTCACAGGTTTGCCGCAGTTGTCGCATAAAAACACCGCGATCGGCACACCCCAGACTCTCTGCCGCGAGATGCACCAGTCAGGCCGCGTGGCGATCATGTTCGAAATGCGCTCTTCGCCCCACGCCGGATCCCATTTCACCTTGGCGATCTCCGCCAGTGTGCGCGTGCGCATAGTTTCGCCGGCGTGTTCCCCTTTCATCGGCGTCTCCATCCCGATGAACCACTGCTCGGTCGCACGAAAAATCACCGGGTTGTGACAGCGCCAGCAATGGGGATACGAATGCTCCATTTTTTCGGAGTGCATCAGCACACCGCGCGCCTTCAACAGTTCGACGATCGGAGCATTGGCGTCAAAAATACGCTTGCCTTCATACTCCGGTAAGCCGTTGCGCAGGATCCCAGCTTTATCAACATTGCAGGTCGGGTCGATCTTATATTTCTGGCCGGTGACGAAATCTTCGGCGCCGTGCGCCGGAGCCGTATGCACCACACCCGTGCCTTGATCCATGGTGACGTAATCGGCGAGCACGCCAACGATCTTGCGATCGAGAAACGGATGCCGGAAGTCGGCATACTCCATCTTGCGACCGGGAAAACGCGCAATCTCGCGCGCCGATTGCAACTCCGTTTTCTCCTGCACCACGGACGCCAGCCGAGCGCCGACAATAAAAACATCGTCGCCATTTTCCAGCGCTACGTATTCTTCATCGGGATGAAACGCCACCGCCATCGACGCCGGCAAGGTCCATGGAGTCGTCGTCCAGATGATGGTCGAGACTTTCTTTCCGCGACGCTCTGCATCAGCCAGCGCTTCATCAATCCTCGCCGCATCGCCGGCAAACGGATACTTCACCCACACCGTTGGGCTGGTGTGATTCTCATATTCAACCTCCGCCTCAGCCAATGCTGTCTCGTCAAAGACGCACCAGTAGACCGACCGCAATCCCTTGTAGACGAAGTCGTTCTCCAAAAAGCGATAAAGAATCCCGAGCACCGCCGCTTCGTACTGCGGCGTCATCGTTGAATACGGATTATCAAACCGTCCAAAAACGCCGATGCGCTTAAACTGTGAACGCTGCAGGTCAAGGAATTTCTCCGCATACTTCCGGCATTCCGCGCGCACATCGACCGCCGCCATCTGCAGCTTTTTGCCGCCCAGCATCTGGTCGACCTTGATCTCGATCGGTAGCCCGTGGCAGTCCCACCCCGGGACATACGGCGAATCGAAGCCGGCCATATTCTTCGATTTGACGATAAAGTCCTTCAGGCATTTATTCATTGCCGTACCGAGATGGATGGGTCCGTTGGCGTACGGAGGTCCATCGTGTAGCACATAGGTGGGCGACCCTTTGCGCACCTCGCGGATGCGGTCGTAGATGCGCTGTTCCTCCCAGCGCGCCAGTATCTTTGGCTCGTTCTGGGGCAGACCTGCCTTCATCGGGAAGCCGGTTTTAGGCAGGTTGATGGTGGACTTCAAGTCCATGGGCACTCGCAGGGTTCTCCCAACTGATTGAATCTTTTCATTATATAGGCATCTCGGCCGGGCGCGCGGATGGGGTGCCGCAGTGGCAACGGCTTGCAAAAAGTACTGTCTGCATTCGGCGAAAAGCGTGTACAATTTTCTGCAGATTGAGGTTCCTGGCATTTAAACGGACCGGCCGTTGAGCGGCACAGGCCTGTCTGTTTTGCGTCAGGTTTCGCCCGCTTTACAATTGATATTTTTCACAAGCGTTGAGGAACGCAGACGCATCTAAATCTACGACTACCTGCATCGCGAATTTGGGACTGCTGCTCGGGAAAATATGGCAGAATTTGAAACACCGCAGAATCCGGAGGCGCCAGTGCTAAGCCCGGAGCCGGAGCTGCACCTTCTTCTTCACAATCAGACTCTCGATGAGCCCGTCTGGAAATCCCTGTTCCGCAATATCGACGAGTTCTTTTTTCCCAAGAAACTTCCGCCGCTCGTCCTCACGTCAAAGCCCGTGCCGGTGCGCGATATCTGGGGATTCTACGATTACAAGCGGCCCGGCGCCTTTGGCTCCACCGCCATCCATATTCTCGCCGTGCTCGCCATTATCCTCGCTACGTATCTCGGTCGCAGAATTGTTGACGTGACTAAGCCGAAGCAAACCGTTGTGCTAATCGCGCCCGATGACCTTCCCGTTCTGCCACCTTCGCGTACTCGAAGTGGTGGCGGCGGTGGTGGCGGCGATCGCGATAAACTCCAGGCCTCGCAGGGCCGTTTGCCCAAGCAGTCGATGCAGCAGATTACTCCGCCCATGGCGGTGGTGCGCAATCTCGATCCGAAACTACCTGTCGCGCCGACGATTGTCGTGCCGCCTGATATCAAGTTACAGCAGCCGAACATGCCTGACCTCGGCGATCCTATGTCGCATCTGCCTTCGGTTCCGTCGAATGGAACCGGAGCCGGCGGCGGCATCGGCTCCGGCAGCGGCGGCGGGGTTGGTTCAGGAGAAGGCCCTGGATTCGGTCCCGGTCGCGGCGGTGGCACCGGCGGCGGACTCTTCAAAGTGGGCGGTGGTGTTTCTGCTCCGAAAGCGATTTACGCTCCCGATCCGGAATATTCGGAAGAAGCTCGCAAAGCTAAGTTTCAAGGTACCTGTGTACTCTGGTTGGTCGTCGGTCCGGACGGCAAACCACATGATGTCAAGGTGGGGCGCACTCTCGGACTAGGTTTGGATGAAAAAGCCCTCGAAGCGGTAAAAAACTGGCGCTTTGATCCAGCGATGAAAGACGGCAAGCCCGTCTCCGTGGCTATTAGCGTGGAAGTCACTTTCCGCCTGTACTAGCTCGTTTGCGGAGTTTCGTGCTTGCCCGGGGCGACGGGCCGTCTTCCCCCCTATTCCTTCAAATCCACATGCACAACGTCTTCTACCGGAAGCCCCAAAAACCGCGTCCCCATCCTCCTGAATTTTTCCGCCGAATCGGTGGCAAAGAACTTGTGCGTGGAAACTGCGGCCAATTCGTTCATCTTTTTATCTGAAGGCGACCGCTTAGACGACAGCGGCACACTCAGACCGTGGCTTTCCAACTGCCGCGCCACCTCCTGCGCCGTCGACTCGGCCGAATCCACGATGGCAACGTGCGATGGGGCCACACGCCGCAGCAGCGGCTTGATCAGAGGATAATGCGTGCAGCCCAGCACCAGCACGTCGGCATCGCTGACATCTCCAGCAAACGCCTCCGACAGATAAATATTCGCCACTTGCTCCGTCACCGTATGCTCCACCCAACCTTCTTCGACCAGAGGCACAAACAGGGGACAAGCCTTCTCCCGCACCGCAATTTTCCTGGCTTCAAGCGCCCGCCGGTAGGCATGGCTGCTGATCGTTGCCTCTGTGCCGATGACGACGACTTTCTTCTTGCGGCTGGCTGCCGCCGCTGCTTCCGCTCCCGGTTCGACCACGCCGATCACCTCCACGCTGGCCGCCGCTTTGATCTCATCAAACGCCAGCGCCGTGGCTGTATTGCAGGCAATCACCAGCAAATCCGCGCCCTGATCCTCCAGATAGCGCACCGCCCCCACCGCGTAATGCGCGACCGTAGCCGCTGATTTCGATCCGTAGGGAAGTCGGGCAGTATCGCCGAAGTAGAGATAGTTGGCGTTAGGCACGCGATCGAGCAAGGCGCGCAGCACGGTCAGCCCGCCCACGCCCGAGTCAAAAACGCCGATCGTCGATCGGCTGGATTTCGGCCTGGCTGATTGCGAAAGCGTCGCCAGACTTAACCTTCTGCCGTGGTTGGGCCGATGACTGACCGGACGGCTGAAACGCGATTCGCCGGAAAGCCGCCCTGGCGGGCATGTTCGCGGATCATCTCTTCGTTCGGCGCGTTGTAGATACAGTAGATCTTGTCGTCGGTGACGAAACTTTCCACCCACTGCACATGCGGTCCCAGGTTCTGAAGAACGCCACAAGACTTCTGCGAGATGGCTTGCAGATCCCGCTGGCTCAGCTTCCCGGCATTCGGAATCTCGCGCTCAATGACATATTTCGGCATGGGGGCTCCTGGAGTTGAAGTCACGATGTTGCGCTCCAATGAAAGTTTGTGGACCCGCAACCTCCGAGATTCTAGCACCGCGCGACTGCTTGAGCCCGTCACATTGTCGTTACCGCAGAACGCTAACCCGGTTCGGCGCCGGGACTACATCTTCAAACGAGAATGCGATCGACACATTCGGATATTCCTTGCCGCTAATCTCGACATACGGATAGACAAAATAATTCAGCGGTGGCCCATCCTGCGCCGGTGCCAGCTTCAGATCTCGTCCCTGCGTGAACTGCACTCGATTCACATCGTGTGCGCCGAAAAAATAATTGTGCATTTCCGGATGCTTCCACGCCTCCGAAATGTCCACTGGAACCCAGCCGGGGGAATCAAGATAGAACTCCGCCCAGCAGTGATAGCCAGGAATCTCGGCGGAATGTTTATCGGCCGGAAGAGGAAAGCCGATCTGAAAGCGTGCCGGAATCTTCTCCGCCCGCGCCATCGAAATAAACACGGAATGAAAATCAGTGCAATTGCCATGCTTCGAATCACAGGCCCAAAGCGTGTCTCCGTGTCCCCATCCGGTGCCCGTCTTGTCATATTTCATGGTGCGAAAAACGTATTCGTAAATGTCCTTCGCCTTTTCAAGTTGCGTGGTCGCGCCCTTGGTTTCTTGCGCGGCGAGTTGGGCCGGAAGTCCCGTCACCGGCACCAGTCGATCGGGCTCCAGAAAGCGAGCAAGTTCGACTCGCGGCACGGTTGCAGTTCGCGCCTCCGCGATCGGTTTCCCATTCACCAGCACCACGTGCTCGCGCCGTACCACGTCGTAATCGACGGAGAACTTGTACTCCTCCTTATCCGCCCTCGAAGTTTCGGCGTACAGAACCTCGTTTTCGAATTCCGGTTGGCGAACTTGTTTCAACGCTAAGTCGCCACTCTTGGAAGTCACTTTCACATCCTGAAAGGCGTCGGAATGGGCCAGTGGAATCCACACCCGCACGCGCTCGCCCGGGCTGACATTCTTGACCGTAAACGCGTAGTGGAAAGTGAAGTGCCGCTCTTTTTGCGATGGAGCAGCCTGAGCCAAAGCAGTCTGAGCGAGAGTCGGTAACGACGAAGCGACGAGCAACAAGGCAAGCAGGGAGCGACGCGGCATGACGTATCCTTTCGACATAGATCGCCAGACAAACAACCATTTTCTCAAAATCCTCGATAACAGGGAAACGGCCGACGGACGTTTTTAGGCGGGACTATCGTCAAGTAAAACCGCAGCCGGAGAGTCTGGGAGCGCACCGCATAGCTTCGATATCGCAGAGTATGGTTTTGCAGTCTGCCTGTTGCAGCAGTCTCCTGTCAAATCCCGAGAAGAGCGCAACCACGAAGAGCACGAAGGATAAGTTACACGAAGGAAATAGGCGGGAAATAAATGGAGACAACCTTCGTGGACCTTCGTGTCCTTCGTGGTAAACGCACTTAGGCGGTCATCAAGAATCCCCGCAGTTGCCTCACCCAACCACCCCCCGTTATCCTTCTCCCCATGCCGAGCACTCTAGTCGAATGCGTCCCGAATTTTTCCGAAGGCCGCGACCCCGCCAAAATTGACGCCATCGTCGACGCCATGAAAATTCCCGGCGTCTACCTCCTCGACCGCGAGATGGATTCCGACCATAACCGCAGCGTCGTCACTCTGGTTGGCGAGCGCGAGGCCATTCAAGAAGCTGCCATTCGCGGAGTAGGCAAGGCCGCCGAATTGCTCGATCTCACCAAACATCAAGGCGCGCATCCACGCATGGGCGCTGCCGATGTCGTCCCCTTCATCCCCATCGAAGGCGTCACCATCGAAGACTGCGTAGCCATGGCCCGCCACGTGGGAGCCGAGATCGCCAAGCGCTTTCAAATTCCCGTCTACCTTTACGAAGCCGCCGCCACCACGCCCGAGCGCCAGAATCTGGAGAACATTCGCCGCGGCCAGTTTGAGGGTATCCGCGCCGAGATCGCGACTAATCCCGCGCGTAAGCCCGATTTTGGCGAGTGCTGCGTGCACCCGACGGCAGGCGCGACGGTCGTGGGTGCGCGCAAGGCTCTCATCGCCTATAACGTCTTTCTGAATACGCCCGACGTCGACATCGCCAAGAAGATCGCCAAGGCCGTACGCTTTTCCAGTGGCGGCCTGCGCTTCGTAAAGGGCGCCGGTTTCCTGGTCCGCGGCCTCTCCCAGGTCTCGATGAACCTGACCGATTTCGAGCAAACTCCAATCCATCGCGTCTTCGAATTCGTGAAACGCGAAGCGGAGCGCTACGGCGTGACTCCGCTGTCCAGCGAAATCGTCGGACTGATTCCGAAGCGTGCGTTAGAGCAGGCCGCGGAGTGGTTTTTGCAAGTAGGAAATTTCGATTCCTCGCTGATTTTAGAAAATCGTCTCGCCGCCGTCATGAGCGGCAAGATGGCCATAGGTAAGATGGGTGCCGGCCTGCGCGCCGGAGTCGAGCCCTTCATCGAACAACTGGCCGCTCCGACCGCCACTCCCGGAGGAGGCAGCGCCGCCGCCGCCGCCGGTGCCATGGCCGCCGGACTCGCAAACATGGTGGCCTCCACGTCGCGCGGCAAAAAAGCATATGCGCAATATGAAAATCAGCTCAGCGAAGCCATCTCCAGGCTCAGCCAGCTTCGCGAAGAACTCAAGTCGGCCATCGACGCCGACGCCGAGTCCTACAACGTGGTCATGAAGGCTTACAAGTCAGCCAAAGAATCTTCCGACGCCGGCGCAGCGATCAGCGCCGCCCTCAAACAGGCAACCAGCGTGCCTCTAGGCGTCGCTGAAAAAGCAGTCGAGGTGGCAAAGATCGCAGCCAATCTTAAGCCAATCACCAATCCAAACATGAAGTCAGACTTGACCACCGCAATCGCTCTTGCGAAAGCTGCCCTAGAGGGGGCATTAGCGAATGTCGAAATCAACCTCAATACGCTCGCAAAAGACTCGCCGAACGCCGAGGCCTTCGTGAACGAAACTCGAAACCGCGCGGTGGCGATGAAAGTCTGATTCAGGCGCGGATCGTCCACTTTCCACGCAAGCCGCCCCGCTTCGCGCGTTCTACGTCCATGCCGCAGGACGCACTTTAGTTACGGTCCGCCGCGCCCGTCGAGACTACAATGCGATTAGAATAGTTAAAGACACCGTCAAAGATCGCCAACGTGAGGTTTTAGGCTTGCATCTAACGGTGCAGACCCATTCTGAGATTGGTTTGAGGATTTCTATGAAGAATTTGTGTTGTGCAATTGTGCTTTTGTGTGCAACGGCGGGCTTCGCCATGCCCATCGCATCGTCGGCGCGTTCCATGGTGCCCTCCGAAATTCAGCAACTCATCGGCGTTGATTACCGCGCCATCAAAGATTCGCCCACCGCGATGGCGCTCAAACAGCAGGTCCTGCCCGACAATATCAAGGAGGCCGAGACCGACCTGAAGGCGATCGGCATCAGCGTGAATCGCGACCTCGACCAACTCAACGTCGCCTCCTTCCGCACCGAGAAAAAGGGCATTCAAACCATCTATGTCGGCGCAGGCTCGTTCTCCGCCAAAGCCGTTCTTAAGAAAATGAAGGTCAAAGGCATCACCCCCACGAAATACGGCAGCACCAATATTTATCCGATGGGCGAGATGGTGATGACCTTCCTCGACGACAATACCCTGGCCTTCGGCACCGACGCCTCGTTGCGCAGCGCGATCGATACTCGCGATGGCAAGCGCCCTTCGCTCGATTCCAATCCCGTAATGGCCGACGAGATGGCCGCCGTCGATAGTTCGCCGGTCTGGAGCATCCTTGATCAGCAAGGCACTCAAGCCATGATGTTCTCCGCGCTCGGCGATGCCGCCAAAGTGGCGGACTACGACACACTTAAGAAGCGCATTCTCGCCTCCCGCTACACCATGAGCTTTCAAACGGGCGTGGATTTCGATCTCAGCGTGCTCACCGCCGACTCGATGACCGCAGCCACTCTGTCGACGATCGTCAAAGCCGGCATGCTTTACAAGAAGATGAATGCCAGCCCGATCGAAAAGACTGCGCTCGATGCCACCACCGTCGATTCCGATAGCTCGAACGTGCAGGTTCATTTCAAAACTGACGATCAGAAGTTTCAGTCGTTGATGCACTCGCCGCTGTTTGTCGCCGTCTCGCACTGACGTTGAAGATTCTGATCCGAGAACCAACAGAACGTCCCGGGATTTCTCGGGACGTTTTCTCTTGTGTACCCCCGCAGCCGGCATTCTTGACAACCTTTCACGTGCGCTGTACAACACGAAGGCGTTTACGGTTGCACCGTTTTTAGAAAGCCGTTCCTTAAGAGATCGAGGCTTATTTTAAATTGCCGCAACCCGCAAATTCGGAGCTCCAAACTCGCACCTCGATTCTCGGCCAGAAATTCGTGCAGCGATTCGGCGCAACTCCCCGCGTCTATCAAGCTCCCGCGCGCGTCAATCTGATCGGCGAACACACCGATTACAACGACGGATTCGTCATGCCAGCGGCGATCGGATTCTCCACAGAAGTAGCCATCGCGCCGCGCTCCGACCGCAAGCTGGTGATTCGATCCGAAAATTATTCTGAGCAGATTGAATTCGATCTCGATCATTTGCCCTCCACAAGTGTCGGTCATTGGAGCGACTACGCAATCGGCGTCGCGATCATGCTCGTACCCTCAGGAAAAAAGCTTAGCGGTGCAAATCTGCTGATCGATGGCGACGTGCCCCAAGGGGCTGGACTCAGTTCGTCGGCGTCGCTGGAAGTCGCGGTTGGATATGCTCTGCTCGATCTAGCCGGTTCCGCTATCGATGATCTTGCAATCGACCGTGCCAATATCGACCGAACCAAGCTGGCGCTGCTCTGCCAGCGGGCCGAAAACGAGTTTGTCGGCGCGCGCTGCGGCATCATGGATCAGTTCGTCGTTAGCCACGGCCAGCGCGGCAACGCTCTGCTGCTCGATTGTCGCTCGCTCGAATACCGGCTGCTGCCGCTGCCTGCAGGCACGTCGCTCGCTATCTGCAACACCATGGTCAAACACAGCATCGCCAAAGGTGAATACAACCAGCGCCGCGCCGAATGTGAAGCAGGCGTGCGCGCCCTATCGAAGTATCTGCCCAACGTGCGCGCCTTGCGCGATGTGACGCCCGGTGATCTGGAAAAATATGGTCATGAGTTGCCCGACATAGTGTTCCGGCGTTGCCGTCACGTTATCTCAGAAGACGCACGTGTGCTGCAGGCAGCCGCGGCGCTCGATCGTGGAGACTTGCCAGCTTTCGGTAAACTTATGCTCGAATCGCATCGCAGTCTGCGCGACGACTTCGCAGTCAGCTGCGCGGAACTCGATATCATGGTGGAACTGGCCGAAAAAGCAAAAGGTGTCTACGGAACGCGAATGACCGGCGGCGGTTTTGGCGGCTGCACAATCACGCTGATAAAGGCTGAATCAGTGGAAGCATTCCAACAAATCATTCAACAAGGCTATGAGCGCTTGACCGGGCGCCAACCGGAGATTTACATCTGCACCGCCGCCGACAGCGTCGGCAGAATAGCCTGAGAAAGTAGTCCGGGAGAACTAGCCAAGACCGGCAAACAACTAATGAGGATTCTGGTTACCGGCGGAGCAGGTTACATCGGCAGCGTGGTAGCTGACGAACTATTGCAGGCGGGGCATCGGGTAATTGTTTTCGATAACCTGAGCCGCGGCCATCGCCAGGCCGTGCCTCACAAAGCAGAGCTCATCGTCGGCGATCTCGCCGACCGCGCCGCCGTCGACGACTTATTCAAGTCGCGCTCAATCGACGCCGTCATGCATTTTGCTGCCCTGATCGAAGCGGGCGAGTCGATGAAGGCTCCCGCAACATTCTTCCGCAACAACACCGCCAACGCGCTGACACTTCTCGAAGCCATGCTCGCCGCCGGAGTTAAGCGCTTCGTCTTCTCGTCGACGGCGGCACTCTACGGCAACCCGGAACGCACGCCGATTGAAGAGGACGCCCTCTTAAATCCGACGAACGCTTACGGCGAATCGAAGCTGCTCGTCGAGCGCATGCTCGCGTGGCTCCATCGCATTCACGGTCTGCGCTATGCCAGCCTGCGCTATTTCAATGCCGCTGGCGCGTCGCGGCCGGATAGAGGCGAAGCCCATCAGCCCGAGACGCATCTGCTTCCGCGAATTTTAAATGTCGCTCTCAGCCGTGCCCCCCACGTGAATATTTTTGG
The DNA here is from genome assembly GCA_963822025.1 of uncultured Acidobacteriaceae bacterium. GTDB lineage: Bacteria > Acidobacteriota > Terriglobia > Terriglobales > Acidobacteriaceae > Acidiflorens. The sequence goes on from CAWGFW010000008.1 coordinate 2,827,354, forward strand.
CACCGACTATCCCACGCCCGATGGAACCTGCGTTCGCGACTACATCCACGTCAGCGACCTATCGCACGCGCACCTGCTGGCGCTCGACGCGCTGGGGGGGTCGGAGAAAGACGCGTCTGACAACTTCCAACCGCTCATCTACAACCTTGGCAACGGACAAGGATTCAGCGTGCGCGAAGTGGTCGAAGTGGCGCGCCAGGTGACCGGGCATCCAATTCCGGTAATTGAATCGCCGCGTCGCGAGGGCGATCCCGCAATATTAATCGCCAGCTCCAAGAAAATTCGCCGCGAGCTGGGCTGGCAACCAAGATTTCCGGAATTAAAAATAATCGTGGAAAGCGCATGGCAATGGCATCGCGCCCATCCCGATGGTTATAGTGCGATCGCGTGATCGGGCCATCCGGAGATCTAGGGTCAAAGGCTTTTGAACTTCGATGGCCCGATCACCCGCTGGCGAGATGACCCGATTATTCATTCCATGATTCAATTTACTTCGACCGATGAACTTCTCTGACCTGGCATCCAATCCGCATCGCCGTTTCAATCCGCTGACGCGGGAATGGGTGCTGGTTTCGCCGCAACGCACCCAGAGGCCGTGGCAGGGCCAAGTCGAAGAACTTCCTCCGGAAGCCACGCTCGCCTACGATCCCGCCTGCTATCTGTGCCCAGGCAACGCCCGCGCCGGAGGAGTAAGAAATCCTGCCTACACCGAGACCTTTGTTTTCGACAATGACTTTGCGGCCCTGAAGCCGGATACGCCGCATGCTGAATTTCAGGAGAGAGATCTGCTCGTAGCTCGCAGCGAAGCCGGCCGCTGCCGTGTCGTCTGCTTCTCTCCGCGGCACGATCTCACCATGGCCCGCATGAGCGTGCCCGAACTGCGGCACGTCGTCGATGCGTGGACGCAAGAATTCTCCACGCTGGCGAGCGACCCGCATATCAACTCCGTGCAGATTTTCGAGAATCGCGGCGCTGTCATGGGATGCAGCAATCCTCATCCCCACGGACAGATCTGGGCCGACGAAACTCTGCCCAATGAATTGTCGAAAGAGCTGACTGCGTTTCGAGATTACCGGCAAGCGCACGGCGCAACCTTGCTGCACGATTACCTTAAACTCGAACTGGAAAAGCAGGAGCGCCTGGTATGCGCCAACCATTATTTCGTCGTGCTCGTGCCCTTCTGGGCAGTCTGGCCCTTCGAGACGCTGCTGATAAGCAGAAGACCGGTGTCGGCTCTCGACGAACTAAATGATGACGAGCGCACCGCGCTGGCCGACATACTCCGGCAAACCACCATTCGTTACGACAATTTATTTCGCACGTCGTTCCCCTACACCATGGGTTTTCATCAGCGGCCAACCGATGGCAAAGACTATCCTGAATTTCACCTGCACGCGCACTTCTACCCACCGCTGCTGCGCTCGGCGACTATTAAGAAATTTATGGTTGGTTACGAAATGCTCGCGATGCCGCAGCGCGATCTCACAGCAGAAACGGCGGCACAGTGGCTGCGCGATGTGCCGGCTGAGCGTTATCGCTGAAGCGATGTTGCTGATCGCCTATCGTGAGTCTTCGGATTTCGGGCGAGCAATCTTTTCGGCGATCGGTATCTTTCTGTCTTGTCCGTAATCGTCCACAATATGCGCGGTCTTGCCATCAATGGCAATTTTGGTCGGTTCATGCAGCGTCACGTTCAACAACTGGCGCTTGCCAATAACCGGGCCAAGAACGTAAATGGTTTCGGCAGTTTGAATCCAATAGAAGGTCTTTGTGGAAGATCCTCCAACCAGCGATGCGATGGGAACAACCACTGCGCCGCGCTTCTCGGAGGTGATGTCGATGACCTTAGCGTCTTTCCACTGGTAATCTTTGGCGAGTGCCAGCGAGGACCACAAAATGGCAACGATCACGGCGGCGCTTCTCATGGAGCCCTCCACCTTTCGTTCTACCCGAACGGATGTGGGCCGGAAAGATTCCGAAAGGCGCTCGTCTTAAGGGTTGGGTGTTGGCTTGTCAGTACACACTGACGAGTAACTCCCCAGTTATTAGAATCCCAGACCGCAACACTCAGAATTGGCAATTCCGATTAGCACCATCGAAAATATCGATAGCTTGGAGTACCGAAGTCAGTTGACCATGTCGAGCCTGCCCACCTAGAATGCCAATTATGGTAAGGCAGAATCTTTCCGCGTTGTGCATGTGCGCTTGTTGTTGTTGTTGTGCATGCGTGTGCCCTGGCGCGGGGAGGCTGCCGATCTAAAGATCATTTTTTAATACCGGCTCTCATAACCCACCGCCAGATCGATTCTGGCGGTGGGTTTTTATTTTCGGGCTATTTTTCGGGTCACAATTTTGAAATGTGGGGCAGACCATGACAAACGCGGCGACAGAAACGAAGGCACAAAAAGTCGAGCGCCTGAAACGCTCCAAGAATCCGTGGGAAGGCCTCGACGAAATTCGGTGCTTCTCCCGCGAAGGCTTCGGCTCCATTCCGCCGGAGTGGCTGGGCACCTACTTTCGTTGGTGGGGCGTCTACACCCAGGGTGACGGAGCGGGCGTCACCGGCGGCCAAGGCGGAGAAGGCCGTGCGCTGCAATGCTTCATGGTGAGAATTCGAATCCCCAACGGGTTGCTCAGCTCCAGCCAACTGCGCACCATCGCCGAACTCACCCGCCTCTACGCCCGCGGAATTGCCGACATCACCGTCCGCCAAAATATTCAGTTGCATTGGGTCACCATTGAGCAGCTTCCCGATGTGCTCGAAGCGCTCGCGCGCGTTGGTTTAAACACCATGAGCGCCTGCGGCGACGTCACCCGCAACGTCACCGGCTGCCCGGTCGCTGGCGTTGACGCGGACGAGATTTGCGACGCTTCACCGCTCGCGCTCGAAGCCGCTCGCATGTTGTCGGGGAACAGCGAGTTCTACAATCTTCCCCGCAAATTCAAAATCTCCATTGCCGGATGCCGCGTCTGGTGCCCCTATCCCGAGATCAACGACGTGGGCTTGACCGCGACCACTCGCTTTTTGCACGGCACGCGAGAAATAGGCTTCTCGCTACGCGTCGCGGGAGGACTCTCCACTGAACCATATCTCGCGGCGCGATTAAACGCCTTTGTCCGCTGGAATCAAGTGCCGCCCACGATCAGGGGAATTGCCGAACTGTTTCGCGACTCAGAAGTCTTGCGCGAACATCGCGAACGGGCGCGGCTGAAATTTCTCTTTCTCCGCCACGGCTGGACCGCCGAACGCTTTCTCGACGAACTGCAGCGGCGCGTCGGATTTCAATTTGATCCGGCGGTCGACGATCGCCCGCCGGCAGACGTATATCGCGACCACGTAGGGATTCATCCGCAAAAACAGCCGGGCCTCTGCTACGTGGGAGCCGCTGTCCTCCGCGGAAGAATTACTGCCGATCAGATGCAGGCCGCCGCCGACCTCGCCGATCGTTTTGCCGCCGGCGAATTGCGCACCACCAACATGCAGAACCTGCTCATCGTGAATGTCCCGCGGCTGCATGCCGATAGCCTGGGCAAAGAACTGGACGCCCTCGGATTGCGCGTCGGCGGATCGCCCTTCTATCGTGGCACCATTGCCTGCAGCGGCACCGAATTTTGCAAGCTCGCAATCACCGAGACAAAAAGTTTTTCCCGCTGGCTTGTTGAAGAACTGGAAGAACGTCTTCCCGGCTTCGATCAGCAACTGAAGCTGCACGTCACCGGATGCCCCAACAGTTGCGGACAGCACTGGATTGCCGACATCGGCATCGATGGCAAAAAAATAAAGGTCGACGGCCGCCTCGTCGACGCCTATTACTTCTGCCTCAGCGGAGCGCTCGGCCTGCATCAATCGACGGCGCGGCTCACCGGATATCGCTGTCCGGCCACGGAAGTTCCCGACGCGATCGAGCGTTTGCTCGGGCATTATCTGGCCGCTCGCCAGCCACACGAAAATCTTCGCCAGTTTTTTGCGCGGCACAGCGACACGGAACTACGCGAGTTTTTGGCCGGCGCACCAGTAAGCGCGGTAAGTCGTGATTTGCCGCCTGTGAGCATTGGCTTGGCGCATTCCGTGGGAGGCGACGGTGACTGACCTCTTCCCCATGTTCGTCAAGCTCACTGGAAAGCCGTGCCTCGTCGTCGGCGCAGGCAAAGTTGGCGAGCCCAAGATCGGCGGGCTCATCGACACCGGCGCCAGCATCCAGGTGGTCGCAATCGCGGCCACCGAGCAAGTCCGCGAATGGGCGAAAGCCGGCAAGATTGACCTCGAGCTGCGCGCTTTTTCCAAGAATGACCTCGACGGCAAATTTCTCACTGTGGCCGCAACGGCTTCTCCAAGCCTGAATCAGCTTATCTATCGCGAGGCGCAAGCACGCGGCGTTCTCTGCAACGTGGTGGACGTGCCGGACCTTTGCGATTTCTATTACCCGGCAGTAGTGCGGCGTGGCGATCTGCAGATCGCGATTTCAACGGCGGGTCAGAGTCCGTCGCTGGCGCAAAAGATTCGTCAACAACTTGAAAGGCAGTTCGGAGAAGGCTACGCGGCATGGGTCAAACAACTCGGTGAAACCCGCCGCCTCATCTTAGCCAGCGATCTCGATAAAGAGACAAAATCAGAGTTGCTGCACTCGCTAGCCAGCAGGGAAGCCTTCGAAGCTGCGCTCGCCAAGCTGCCAGAGCTGGCGGCGAAAGGAAAGGGCGCATGAAGGGAAAAGTTTATCTCGTCGGCGCGGGGCCCGGAGATCCCGAGTTATTGACGCTGAAGGCGCTGCGACTATTGCGCACCGCCGAAGCGGTTCTGCACGACGATCTGGTCGCGCCCGAAATTCTCCACCTGATTCCGCCGACCGCTCAGATCTACAACGTAGGCAAGCGGTGCGGCAAGAAAAAAATCCGACAGGACCAAATCAACAGTCTGATGGTCGCTCTAGCTGCTTTCGGATTGCGCGTGGTTCGGCTAAAAGGCGGCGATCCGCTCATCTTCGGACGCGCCGGCGAGGAGATTGAAGCACTGCGCGCCAATGCCATTGCTTTTGAGATTGTTCCGGGAGTGACCTCCGCTCTCGCGGCGGCCGCGGCCGCCGAAATTCCGCTGACGCATCGCCGGGCATCCTCGGCGCTCGTGTTCATTACTGCGCACCTTGCCTCGGGAAAAGATGCCTTGGGAAAAGGTGATTCGGAAAAGGAAGCGCACGATTGGAGCAAGCTGGTCGCAAGCGGAGCGACGCTCGTGATCTACATGCCCGGACAAAATTACGCGGAGATCGCAAAACGCTTGACCGCATCCGGCTTGCCGATCGATACACCCTGCGCCGTGATCTCGCGCGCCTCCACAAAATATCAACAGACGCATCGCACGACCGTGCGCGGCCTCCATAACACGCCGCAACTTGCGGCGCCCACATTGCTGGTTGTCGGCGAAGTCGTTGCTCTCGCCAAGCGCGCATCGCAGGTAGCCGAACAGCTTTTGCCGCAGCTTTCACTGCGCGAGGGAAGCTCGTTTCCATCGCCGTTTTTTCAAGACGCCCCAATCGCCGCCGCCGACTCTGCAGGCCAATAAGGAGCTTTGACCGTGCCAGACCACAACAAGCAAGAAAAAGCTAAGGTCGCAGACGCGCAGTTGAGCGCCGAGAGTTGGAACCCGCCGCGGGTCTTGTCCTGGGCGTTTGAAACCTTCGGCAATCAAGTCGCCATCTCCTCTGCATTCGGAGCCGAAGGTATGGTGCTCATTGATATGGCATCGCGCACGCGCAAGGATTTTCGCGTGTTCACGGTCGATACCGAATTTCTCTTCCCGGAGACCTACAATCTGATCGACCGCATCGAACAAAAATATGAGATCAAAATCGAGCGGGTTTTTTCACTGTACTCGCCCGAAGAGCAAGAGCGCATTCACGGCGCGGCGCTCTGGGCGCGCGATCCCGACCAATGCTGCAACCTGCGGAAAGTCGAACCGCTCCGCCGCAAACTGAGCACCCTGCGCGCGTGGATCACGAGTATCCGCCGCGACCAGACCGCATTCCGCAAGGGAGCCAGCAAAATCGAGTGGGACGAGAAATTCGGCCTGGTGAAGGTGAATCCGATTGCCGACTGGAGTTCGAAGCAGGTCTGGCGCTATCTCGTCGAACACGCTGTGCCTTATAACTCGCTGCACGATCAAAATTATCCCAGCATCGGTTGCACCCATTGCACGCGCGCCATTCGTCCCGGCGAAGATCCGCGAGCTGGGCGCTGGCCGGGCACGTCGAAAACCGAGTGCGGCCTGCACGTCATTTCAGCCGCCGCGTCCTCGACCGGCGTTTAGGCGGTAGATCAGGCTGCTAAAATACTGCGGCGAGGTTCCCATTGAATATTGTGGTGGATTTCGACGCTAAGAATAACATCCTGCGTGGGACCCTTGAAGGCCCCATGACGGGGGCGATTCTGCTGGAGTTGTACCAACGAGCGACCGAGTTTATGGCGTCGCACCCGCCCTCTCGCGGCATTCTTGATTTTTCACGAGTCACGGAATTTGAAGTTTCCAGCGACGCCATAAGGCAAGTGGCGGCTTCTCCTGCCGTGCTTCCGGCTGGATACATGCGAGTCCTTGTGATTCCGCAAATTTTTATTTACGGGCTGGCGCGCATGTTTCAGATACTCGGCGAAAAGCACCGCCCAGAGTTGCAGGTGGTTCGTACGATGGAAGAGGCCTATCAGTTGCTCGGCGTGGAGCAACCGGACTTTTACCCCCTACCCTGACTTCTTCGTAGTGCCGCGCGATATTCTCCGTTCTCCCGCGAGCTGAAAATGACGAGCCGAGAATGACGAGCCGAGAATGTTAATGCCATGCCGGCAGTTGGCGACCTGATCTTCGCTCATCTCTGATACGATTCACCGCAGCCCAGCCTCCACTGCTTAAGGAGAACGACTGCCAGCGTGATGACTCACGATAAAGCCGTCTACAACCGCTTTCTGCTGCTGGTCGCGGGACTCGGCGGTTTACTCTACGGTGTCGATGTCGGCATCATTGCCGGTGCTCTGCCTTACCTTGAGGCGACCTCCGGATTAAACGCTGGCCAACTTTCGATCGTCGTCGCCGCGGTTCTTCTCGGCAGCGTCATCTCAACTTTATTTGCCGGCGCGCTCGCCGACTGGATCGGCCGCAAGCCTCTGATGATCGTCAGCGGATTGCTCTTTGTCTGCAGCATTCCTATCATTGCGCTCTCCCGAGGCTATGACTCGCTGGTGCTCGGTCGACTCTTGCAGGGCATCAGCGCCGGCCTGATTGGGGTGGTTGTACCTCTCTATCTCGCCGAGTGTCTCGCCGCAACCACGCGCGGCAAGGGGACGGCCATCTTCCAATGGCTGTTAACCCTCGGCATCGTGACCGCGGCTGTGGTCGGAATGTATTTCAGTTTTCGCGTCGAAGAAGTAGCCAAGCTCGGTGATCCCGCCCGCCTCTTTGCCTTCAAAAACACGGCATGGCGCAGCATCTTCTGGGTATCGCTGCCGCCGGGCATTCTGTTTGTAATCGGCAGCTTTATGGTGTCGGAGTCTCCGCGCTGGCTCTTTCGCCGCGGCGAAAGGGATGCCGCATACACTGCACTTCTTCGCTCGCGCGCCGACAAGCAGGCGAAGGTCGAGCTTGTAGAAATGGATCAAGCGGCCGCTGCGGAAAAGGCGAAGAACACCAGCGGCGCAGCGGTTCGCGAATCGCTCCTGCGTCGAAAATATGTGATCCCATTTGTTCTGGCCTGCGTCATTCTCGCCTGCAATCAGGCCACCGGTGTCAATTCGATTATTGGCTACAACACCAACATCCTGCTGCAAAGCGGCCTTTCTGACGTACAAGCGCATTGGGGCTATGTTCTATTCACGATCGTCAATTTCCTGACGACCATTGGAGGCGTCATGCTGGTCGACCGCAAAGGACGCAAGTTTCTGCTATCGGTCGGCAGCGCGGGGATCATCGTCGCCCTCGTTTGCACCGGCCTGCTATTTCGTCGGACGGAAAAACTGCGCGTCGATTCGCGGGATGCGGTCCAATCCATGATCGAGGCAGATCAGAAGGTGACGTTGGTCTACGACGCGAAGACCGCCGATGCGCTCCTCGCGGCCAGTAGAGATGCGGGCAAATCGATCAGCAATCGGGCGACATCGCTGGTTGTCATTTATTCCTACGGAGATTTTCGAGCCGCCACCAAAGTTGCACGCTCCGATGACAAGGCGGCCGCGCCGATTGAGATCAGCCGCGAAAGTTGCGTGCCCGCGAATAAAGTTGTGGCATTTTTCTCCAATCCATTTGCCGATCTCGACACCGCTCGCCATGCTCCGCTAAAAATTGACGATGCCCTCATCACGCCTGTGCCGAGCCCCCACAATGGCTGGGTGGTAGCAATCAGCCTTTTCGTCTTCATGGCATTTTTCGCCATCGGGCCTGGAGTCTGCGTCTGGCTGGCGCTCTCCGAGTTGATGCCGACCCGCATTCGCTCCAACGGTATGAGCATCGCCTTGTTAATTAACCAGGCGGTTTCAACCGGCATTGCCGCCACGTTTCTACCCACCGTCGGCAGATATGGCTATTCGACCATGTTTTTCGGTTTTGCTGCCTGCACCGTAATCTACTTCATCACCGCGACCTTCTTCCTGCCCGAAACTAAAGGGAAAACTTTAGAGGAGATCGAAGCGCACTTTGAGGGAGTGGACACTTAACGGCGAGCTGCCACGCTATGGTCCACAATTATCAGGACGTTACCGGCCAGCGTGGTCGATTCCAATCCTGAATGTTACATGGATGTGTGATCGCGGTCACAGAACCTCCCCTCCCAAAAAGCTCAATATTGCGAGTTGATGTATCGTTGTTGCGATATGCAACAACCACCTCTGAACGGAGCGTAAAAATGAAGAGAATGGGCCTTCCCCTATTGACTCTCGCAATAGCACTCGTTGTTGTTCTCAGCCTCCCCCTCTCGGCGCATGCCCAGGACGCATCCGCACTCTACAAGTCAAAATGTGCGATGTGCCATGGCGCTGACGGAGCGAAGGCGGCCGGCCACGATCTGTCAGGTGCTGACGTGCAGAAAAAATCGGATGCCGATCTCGACGCAGTCATCACCGACGGCAAGCCTCCCAAGATGCCCAAGTACGGCGATAAGTTGAAGCCAGAAGAGGTTAAGGGCCTGGTGGCTTATATTCGCACGCTGAAGAAGTAGTCCCGGCGAGCTCCATCAGAACGGCAGTGTGTCTGCTGCAGCGAAGAGTCCGCGGCAAAATGCGAAGTGTGCCCGCGCGGCTGTGCGCGGAGAAGACCAGGAGAATAGAGGCTGCCAATGAATCGGCGAGAGCGCATCCGAGAATGGTTGGAACCAATCTATTTTCTGGGACAAAATCCCATTACGCTTACGGGCGCAGTGATCACCACGAGCACGGCGCTCACCGTCATCGCCTTCTGGTTCTATGACTTTTTCCTGCCCGGGCCGCCGCATCCTTATATAGGCCTTCTGATTTATCTGATCCTGCCGGGCATCTTTATTCTCGGCCTGCTGCTCATTCCCCTCGGCATTTGGCTCCGTCGAAGAAGTTTGCGCGATAGTGGAGCATTGCCCGCGGTTTTCCCCGCCATCGATCTGCGTCTTCCCGTCGTGCGTCGCACTTTGGAATATGTCGCCGTCGCCACCATCCTCAACCTCCTCATCGTGGGCACCGCCTCCTACCGCGGTGTCGAGTACATGGATTCGACGAATTTTTGCGGCAAGACTTGCCACACCGTGATGGATCCCGAATACACCGCCTATCAGAATTCTCCCCACTCGCGCGTAGCGTGCGTCGAGTGCCACATCGGGCCGGGAGCAGGATGGTTCGTGCGCTCCAAGCTCTCTGGCCTGCGCCAGGTGGTTGCGGTCACGTTCCATACTTATTCGCGTCCTATCCCTTCGCCGGTCAAGTACCTGCGCCCGGCGCGCGAGACTTGCGAGCAGTGCCACTGGCCGCAGCGTTTCACCGGCGATAAATTCCTGGTGAGGACCAGCTACAAAGAAGACGAAAAAAACACTCCGCAGACCGATGTCCTGCTCCTGAAGGTCGGCGGACAAGACTGGAATGGCTCCGTCGGCATCCACGGCCATCATCTCGCTAACAACGCGCGCATTCGCTACATTTCGACCGACGTCGAACGGCAAATAATCCCCGCCGTCTATTACACCGACGAAAACGGCAAGACCACCGAATTCATTTCGACGGACGTCAAGCCCACCAAAGATCAATTGGATAAAGGTGAGCATCGCGTGATGGATTGCGTCGATTGCCACAACCGCCCGACCCACGCTTTCGATCTGCCGGAAAACGCGGTCGACAAGCAGATGTCAAATGGGCGCATCAGCCCCGAACTGCCCTACATCCGCAAAAAAGCGGTTGAAGTTTTGAAGGTGAATTACCCCGCCCGCGACGTTGCGCAGCAGAGCATCAAGGAAGAACTCAACAAATTCTATCGGACCAATTATCCGCAGATTTATCAGACGCGCCGCACGCTGGTGGAGCAGGCGGGACAGGAAGTCGCGAACATCTATCTTCGCAACGTCTTTCCCGACATGCGCCTGACCTGGGGCGCACACCCCAACAATCTTGGTCACAACGACTCACCGGGCTGTTTCCGTTGCCATGACGGCAGCCACACCAGCGCCGACGGCCAGACCATCACCAACGATTGCAGCGCCTGCCATAACCTGCTGGCGGTTGGGGAGGAAAAACCAAAAGTTCTGACGGACTTGAATATGAAGTAGCTGAAATCCGTTCGAGAGTATGTGATGACTCACACAAAAATTACGCGAAGCAAGTGGCGTCTAGGCATGGTCGCCGCTATGTTGCTGAGATAATTTTTGTTTTCCGGCTCTCCGAACGCCCAGTCCGCGCCGCCGACGCGCCCGGGGCGGAATGTCTTGCATGTCACGGCGACAAGGGCATGACGACGACGCGCGCCGGCAAACCGGTTTCGCTTTTTGTCGACGGAAAGAAATTTGCAACTTCTGTACATGCCAGCTTCGGCTGCACAGGCTGCCACGCCGACCTCGAAGGAAAAGACTTTCCCCACGACAAACCGGCGCCGGTGAAGTGCGGCACCTGCCACACGGACGAACAAAACCTTTACGCTAAATCACTCCACGGGAAGGCGGTCGCGCGGGGCGATCCGCTGGCGCCTCGCTGCGTGAATTGCCATGGGAACCACGCCATCTACCCAGTGAAGGACTCGCGATCAGGAGTGGCGCCGCTGAAAGTGCCATTCGTTTGCGGCCAGTGCCATTCCGAAGGCACACCGGTTTCGCGCAATCGCCAGATTGCCCAGGACAACATTCTCGAGAACTATTCCGAAAGCATTCACGGGGAAGCGTTGCTGAAGAAAGGTCTGTCGGTTGCTCCGACCTGCGCCACCTGCCACACAGCGCACTCAATCCTCCCGCATACCGACCCAGCGTCTTCAATCAATCGTAAGAATATCGCCGCGACCTGTACCAAGTGTCATTCGCAAATCGAATCCGTCCACCGCAAGATTATTCGCGGCGAGCTCTGGGAAAAACAAGCCAACGTCCTGCCTTCATGCCCCGACTGCCATCAACCCCATAAGATCCGCAACGTGTTCTATGAAATGGGTATGGCCAACGCCGATTGCATGCGTTGTCACGCGGACCAGAAACTGCGCCGTGCTCGCGACGGTAAATCCATGTTCGTCAACGTGGACGAGGTTTCCCATTCGGTCCACAGCAAAAAAGGAGTTGCCTGTAGTCAGTGCCACTCAGAGGTAAACGCTTCCCGCGTGCGCCCCTGTGAGACGATCACCAAAGGAGTTGATTGCACCTCTTGCCACGACGAGATTGGCAAGCTCTACGCGACCAGCGTCCACGGACAACTCACCGGCAAGAATGATCCGAATGCTCCGACCTGCAAGGAATGCCATGGCACTCACGGTATCCTCAACAAACAGGATCCGCAGTCGGCAACCTTCGCCGTCAACGTTCCCAACCTGTGCGCGCGCTGTCATCGCGAGGGCCAGAAAGCTGCTGTGCGTTACACCGGAACGCAGCACGAAATCATTACCAACTACACGGAGAGCATTCACGGGACATTATTAAAAAATGGGCTGACGGTGACCGCGACCTGCACCAGTTGCCACACCGCTCACCATATCCTTCCCCGAAACGATCCCGCCTCGAGTGTCAATGCCAACAACGTGCCGACCACTTGCGGCCAGTGCCACCACGGCATTGAGGAGCAGTTCGAGAACAGCATCCATTCCAAGAAAGTGAGCGGATACGGCAAGCCTCTTCCGGTTTGCAACGATTGCCACACCGCTCATTCCATTCACCGTACCGACGAGGCCAGCTTCCGCCTGAACGTGATGGGCACATGCGGCCGCTGCCACGAAAAAATTGCCGAATCCTACTTTGAAACCTATCACGGAAAAGTGTCGCGCCTGGGCTACACGAAAGCCGCCAAGTGTTATGACTGCCATGGAGCGCACGATGTACTGCGTGTGACCGATCCGCGTTCGCATCTGAGCCGGGCCAACGTGGCTGCCACCTGCCAGAAGTGTCATGCCGGCGCGACGCGCCGCTTCGCCGGTTACCTCACGCACGCCACGCACCACGATCCCAAAAAATATCCCTTCGTGTTCTATACCTTCTGGGGCATGACTGGTCTGCTCCTGGGAACATTTCTGCTGGGTGGCATCCACACCCTGCTCTGGCTGCCCCGCGCCTTCCAGATGCGCCGGGAGTTACGTCTCGCGGAAGAGCAAGCCGCCGTTGAACTGGGCAGGCCCCCGCATAAGGAGGACTCCGATGCCAATTGAAGTTGTGGAAACCCAGTCCGCTCGGAAGGCGCGTCAAGAAAAAGTGCCGGAGCGCCAGTTCGTCCGCTTCACCCGCCTGCAGCGGCTTCTCCACATCTGCATGATTTGCAGCTTTCTCAGCTTGGCCACGACCGGGTTAACCCTGAAGTTCTCCTACACCAGGTGGGCGGCCATCGTCTCTCATCTGCTCGGAGGTTTCGAAAGCGCCGGCAATATTCACCGCTCCGCTGCCGTTGTAATGTTCGGAGTATTCATTACTCACCTCGTGGCTCTCTACCGCCTTAAGAAAAAAGAACACACTTCCTGGCGCTCGCTCATCCTTGGCCCCGGCAGTATGGTTCCCAATCGTCGGGATCTGGCTGAGTTCATCGGCACCATCAAATGGTTCATCGGATTGGGTCCTCGCCCCGCCTATGGCCGTTGGACGTATTGGGAAAAGTTCGATTATTTTGCCGTGTTCTGGGGAATCGCAATCATCGGATCAACCGGCCTCACCCTTTGGTTCCCAGTATTCTTCACAAGATTTATTCCCGGCTCGTTCCTTAACGTGGCCACCATTGTTCACAGCGACGAGGCCCTGCTCGCCACCGGTTTCATTTTTACTGTTCATTTTTTTAATACTCACTTGCGTCCCGAAAAATTTCCCATGGACATCACCGTCTTCACGGGACGCATGCCGCTGGAAGAATTGAAAAGAGACAAGCCCCGAGAGTACGAAGCGCTGGTCGCCAACGGAACTCTCGAAGATCACATGGAAGTCTCGTACCCTCCGATCGTGATCCGTACTATTCGAGCCTTCGCCTGGGCGGCGCTGGCAGTAGGTTTCAGTACCGTGTTGTGGATTATTTATGCCGTCTTATTCGCATACCAGTAAGTTGTTTTTGTGCAGATAGATAAGGACTTATAAAATGCATGCCATTCGCGTCGCCATTTTCTCTGTTGTCGTCATTGTGACTTCAACCTTAGCTTTTGCCGCGCCGGGGAGAGGCGCGGACAAAAATAAAAATAATAGTAATAGTAATGATCAGGAGTGCCTGGCATGTCACGGCCAGGCCGGAATGAAGTCCGATAAGGGCAAGAGCATCTCCATTGATCCGGCCAAGCACGCCGCCAGCGCCCACGCGATCCTCAGCTGCACCGACTGCCACACCTCCATCAAAGAATTCCCGCATCCCACTAAAGTGGCCCAAGTGCAATGTGCCACCTGTCACGCGGACGAGGCGAAAGCCTTCCCCATGAGCGCCCACTCCGCGCTCGGCGATTCCGCATGCGCTTCGTGCCACGGCAGCGTGCACGAACTCACTACCGCCGACAAGTTGATGCCCGGAAAATGCGTGGAGTGCCATGCCGACGAGGTCAACGCGCTCGCATCCAGCATTCACGGGCAGGCCGCGAAGAATGGGGATCCCGATGCGCCACGATGCGTATCCTGTCATGGCTCCATCCACAGCGTAACCGCTTCCAGCGAGCCTGACTCGGCCGTTGCCCGCAAGAACATGGCCGATACGTGCGCCAAGTGTCACAGCGATGCCGGCTTCCTGTCGCGGCATAAGATTCCCGTCGCGCATCCAGTGGAAGCCTACAAGCAGAGCGTTCATGCCCGCGCCGTCGCGCTTGGCAAGGAAGCGGCCACCTGTTCCAGTTGCCATGGCAGTCATGACATCTACCCTGCGACCGATGCGCGATCGAGGGTCAATCATTGGAAGGTGCCGGAGACCTGCGCCCAATGCCATACCGAAATCGCCCGGCAATTCAATGGCAGCGTTCACGGGGAAGCGGTCAAGACGGGAGTGCGCGATGCCCCCGTTTGCATCGATTGCCATGGTGAGCACCTGATCATGGACCCGAAGAACCCCAACTCCGCCTTAAACGCCAGAAATGTCTCGGAAGAGACGTGCGGCCGTTGCCATGGCGATGCGCGCCTCGCGCTGCGCTACGATTTGCCGTCGGATCGCTTGCCTTCCTATGCCGACAGCTATCACGGTCTCGCGCTCAAGGAAGGCAGAGTAACCGCAGCCAACTGTGCTTCCTGTCACGGAGTTCACTCCATTCTCCGGTCGAGCGATCCGCGGTCGACCGTCAACGCTGCCAACCTCGCCAAAACCTGCGGCCAATGTCACCAGGGCGTGGCCGAAGCCAAGTTCAAGATTGGACCTGTGCACGTGCAAACCTCCACTGGCGCGGCAAGTCCGATCGTGCAGTGGATCCGCTGGACCTACTGGGTCCTGATCCCGATGACCCTCGGTTTCATGATCCTGCATAACCTGATCGACTTTATCGCGAAGATCATTCGCAAGCGCCCGCCGCACACGAGCTCGGCAAAAGTCACGCGCATGAATCGCAACTTCCGCATCGCGCACTGGGGAGTGATCCTTAGCTTCCCAACCTTGGTCGTCACCGGTTTCGCCCTCAAATATCCCGACGCATGGTGGACGCGACCCATCTTGATCTGGGAAAGTCACTTCGCATTCCGCGGCGCGGTGCATCGCGGAGCAGCGGTTATTCTCGTCGCCTCGACTCTCTACCACATCATTCATCTTGCCATCGTCAAGCGCGACCGCTTGTTCCTGAAAGCGATGATGCCGCAATTCCGGGACGCCACCGATCTGGTGCACGTCTTCGCCTACAATCTCGGATTCACCAAAGTTGCGCCAACCTTCGCCAAGTTCAACTATGCCGAAAAAGTCGAATACCTCGCCTTCATGTGGGGAACCCTGGTGATGACTGTCTCCGGCCTCCTCCTCTGGTTCAACAACTTCACCCTGCATTATTTTCCCAAGTGGGTGTCGGACGCAGCCACAGCCGTCCATTACTACGAAGCGCTGCTCGCGACCTTCGCGATTCTGATCTGGCACTCCTACATGGTCGTCTTCGATCCGCTCGTCTATCCCATGGACACCGCCTGGCTAGACGGCAAAGTACCCGCCGACCATTATCGCCATTCGCGCCCGGAATACTACCGGGCATTAGAACGCGCGCACATGATCGAGCAACCGGACGAGCCCGCCGAATTCCACGATGAGCAAGGAGCAGCCGAGCCGGACCACGACGAACCAGTAGTGAAGACGTAGGATTGTTTGGATCGGACAACAAAGTGTCATCCTGAGCGGAGTAGCTGCTTCGCGAATGCGAAGCAGCTGCGCAGTCGAAGGACCCCTACTCATTCTGGAATACCAGAGAAGCGCCACGGTGTTCTCCCACCGACTCGCGTGAAATGGACTCTCCTGTACGCTGACCTTGAAGCGAAGGCCCTGCTTTCACACTCCCCAGGCGGCTGCCTCATCCTTGCGCACTCTTTGCGCAAGGGCGGGTGGCAGGATACGTCGCTCCGGATCGCGCACCTGAGTCCTGATGGTCTCCGGCAATTTTATGAACGCACGTTCAAGGAGTGCCGGCTGATTTGCACACGAGTGCCGAGTCCTCGAATAGATGCAGACACTAGTGCAGGTTTGGAAACGTGCGGAAGTGGCGCTAGAGCGGGTTAATAAGTGATAACGCGATGTTACGTCAACTGACAGGTTGCGCCGTTCATGGGCGCCTGAGGAATCTCAAGTAGAAAGCCGCAAACACCAAGACAATGCCAATGTTCATTGTCAGCCGCTCCCAGAATCGGTTTTTGAAGAACACGAAATCTACGCTGACTATGACGGCTGCCATCGCCAGCCCGTAAAGCACGCCAGCCACCTGTCTGCCCATTTCAGATTCCTCGCTCTTAGTTAACAGTTTGCGCTCAAAACCCCTTCAGTGAGTGTAATTGGGATTTATCGCCAACCGCACGGCTCAAAGAGTAAAATCCGCAAAATGGATGCAGTCTGCAATGCTCGTGAGGCATCTGGGCGCAGCACCAGGGAAACTCTCGCGCCCTGGTGGCACAGCGCGCTCGTGCTGGCAGCCTTAGTGGTATTGTCGGTGGCTGCCGGATACCAGAAGGGAGTTCCGAACGCACATATTCCGGGTCTCAGTTCCACGCTCTCCGGCTATCTCACAATTTTCGTGGCGGAGTGGCTCCTCGTATTGCTGATTTGGCTGGCACTCCACCGACGCGGGCTCACAATCGGCAGCCTGGTTTCCGGACGCTGGGACACGCTCGGAAGGTTCTTAAAGGATCTGGGACTTGCTGTTGGATTTGTTGTCGTCATCATTGCAATTGAACAAGGTTTGAGCTTTCTGCTTCATGCCGACTCCGACACCGGCCTTGAACGCATCATGCCCAAGACGGCTTTGGAACTTGCGGTGTACCTGATCGTCGCAGCGACTGGTGGATTCTGTGAAGAGCTGATCTTCCGCGGATACCTGATGCAGCAATTTAGCGCCTGGACCGGCAGCAGGGCGGCAGGCCTGATCAGCCAGGGCATACTTTTTGGCCTGGGTCACGCCTACTATGGTTGGAAACTCATGCTCATCATCATGCTGCATGGATCGTTGCTTGGATTACTCACCTACTGGCGTAAGAGCCTGCGTCCGGCGATGCTGGCGCACGGACTACAAAACGTCTTGGGAGGCGTCGTGGCGTTCATCTCGCGAGCCTGAATGTTGGGACAGGCTAACCGGAAGTCAAGTGTTGTTATCAGGCCTTAGCGCTCATTGAGGGGTTTTGAGTGTAATCGGATATTTCACCAGCTAGATCGCTGTCCTCGGAGCCGGCCTTCCGCCGAGTAACAGAATTCCAAGCGAACATGCCAGGATCTCAAGCGCGAGAAGGCCAACGACACTTGCGTCAAACCAGGCCGTCCAGTTACCAGCGGTCACCATGAAAATGTTGTTTGGAGCTGAATGTAGGAAGTGCTCGTAAAGATCGGCACCCAAGGCACACAAGAAGAAAATCAATAATACCGTCCCGGCAAGTTTGTCGCTGAGCATCCATAACGCAATTGATATGCACAAATGCCCGGACGATATCAAGATTATGGCCAGCCAGCTAACGTTGTTGTTTGGGGCTGGAAGAATGTTTGCCGCAAGAAACAGGTGCCAGACAGCTACGATCCAGTGTGCGATGACAACCAGTAGGGCGAGCGTCCGTGGCTTTGGCATAGCTGAAAGTCTTTCCCTAAGGAGTTTATGCCTACTAGGATTCTTTTCGAATGACTGCCGAAAGTCAACTGTCGTTACCAGGCGATTACACTCAAAACCCCCGCGCAGGGTCAATGAGTGCTATCGCGATGTTTCACCAACTGATTTCTAGCTTGCGCTTGGCCGACAGACCATCCACAGTCCCGCCATCCGCGTGGAAGGTGCTGCGTGGGCTATAATGGCGCGCGAAATGAGCCTAACCTCTGGCACCAGGCTCGGCCCCTACGAAATTGTTGCGCCGCTCGGCGCAGGCGGCATGGGCGAAGTCTACCGCGCACGCGACGTGCGGCTCGGGCGTGATGTCGCAATCAAAGTGCTGCCCGAGGTGCTGGCGAAAGACGCCGACCGGCTGCGGCGTTTCGAACAGGAAGCGCGCACGATTGCGGCGCTGAACCATCCGAATATCCTGGGAATCCATGACATCGGTGCGCACGATGGTGCGCCCTTTCTGGTTAGCGAATGTCTTGAAGGACAAACGCTGCGAGAGAAGCTCAGGTCGGGGCCGCTCCCGGTGCGGCTCGCGATCGAATACGCGCTCGGCATCGCGCATGGACTCGCGGCGGCACACGAGAAGGGAATCGTGCACCGGGATCTGAAACCAGAGAACGTATTTGTCACTCGTGATGGACGCATTAAAGTGCTGGATTTCGGGCTGGCGAAGCTGTTGAGGCCAGAGGAATGCCACGAAACTGTAGCGACGCTAACCAGTCCGGAAACTTTGCCGGGTATCGTGATGGGTACCGTTGGCTACATGTCGCCGGAGCAGGTGCGGGGCGAACCGTGCGACGCGCGATCGGACATTTTCAGTTTCGGTGCAGTGTTGTACGAGATGCTCACCGGCAAACGCGCCTTCAAGCGCGAGACTTCCGCAGAGACGATGACCGCTATCTTGCGCGAAGAGCCGTCGGAACTGAGCGGTACCGGCTGGCAAGGTCCGCCGGAACTGCAACGGATTCTTGTCCGCTGCCTGGAGAAGAATGTCGCGCAACGATTCCAGTCGGCGAGTGATCTGGCGTTTGCCATTGAATCACTGAGCGGAATATCGCCCGGAACGTCGGCCGCGAAGACGGTGTCGCAGCCGAAGTCAAAGTCAAAGCGAGCGTGGCTGCCCTGGGTCATAGCCGCCGCATTCCTGGTAGGAACTGCGGCCTGGGAAATGTCTCGGCCGGCGGCTGCGCCGCTCAACCCGCTCGAAAAAGCACATTTCACGCGCCTGACCGACTTCGACAGTGTTGAGGCCGCAATCTCTCCAGACGGCAGGTTCGTTGCTTTTATCTCCGATCATGACGGCCCCTTCGATGTATGGCTCAGCCAGGTCGGCACCGGACGCTTGATTAATCTGACCCAGGGGAAGGCAGGCCCCTTGCCCGGGCCTTTGCGGAGCGTCGGTTTTTCCGGCGACGGTTCGGAGATTTGGGTCGGCGGCGGTGATGTAGGGCTCCGGCTGCGGCTCTTGCCCCTGACGGGGGGTGCGCCACGTAATTTCCTTGGCGAAGAGACCGCCAACCTGGCTTGGTCACCAGACGGGGAGCGAATTGTCTATCACACCTTCACTAATGGCGATCCTATGTTCGTGGCCGACCGCACTGGCGCCAATCCGCGGCGGATATTCGGCGACCGGCCGGGACTTCACAACCATTTTCCAACTTGGTCGCCTGACGGCCGTTGGATCTATTTCGTTCATGGGACACCGGCGACAAAGGAGATGGATTTATGGCGCATCGATCCTGACAGCGGGCACGCCGAGCGCCTCACGCAACGTAATACAGACATCGCGTATCCCACGCCCTCCGGCAACAACACACTCTTCTACGTGGCGCACGACGGGGACGGTTCCGGACCGTGGCTGTGGGCGTTTGATCTGAAACGGAAGGATTCACGGCGCGTGAGCGTCGGCCTCGAGCAATATACGTCCGTGCAAGCCAGCGCCGACGGCCGTAAGTTGGTGGCCACCATCAGCAATCCCGTCGCGGGACTTTGGACTGTTCCGATTCTTGATCGCGTCGCCGAAGAACGCGACGTAAAACCGTTTACCGTGCCGAACGTCCGGGCCCTGGCGCCCCGATTTGGCGGCTCGTCGCTGTTTTACTTGTCTTCCCTCGGGGCGGGCGATGGACTGTGGCGCCTTCGGGACGGGCAGGCCACTGAGGTCTGGAAGGGCGCCGATGGTGCGCTGCTGGAAACGCCCGCTGTTTCCGCGGATGGAGGCCGCGTGGCCATTGTGCTGCGGCGGAACGGGAAACGCCAACTGCATGTCCTCTCTTCAGACGGCGCCGAACTGCAGCCGATCGCCGAAGGAATTAACGTCCAAGGTACGAGTTGCTGGTCGCCGGACGGCAAATGGATCGTCACTGGCGGCAGCGACGCCACCGGCCCCGGGCTTTTCGAGATTCCGTTGGAGGGTGGCTCGCCAGTTCGCTTGGTCAGCGGGCCGGCACTCGATCCAGTCTGGTCGCCGGATGGAAGCCTGATCGTATATGCAGGCACGAACGTGAGCACCTTCGCTCCGCTCCTTGCCCTGCACCCGGACGGAACCATCGTCAAATTGCCCCACATCAGCGTGCGACGCTTGGGCGAGCGCGTGCGCTTCTTGCCTGATGGCAAGAGTCTGATCTACATGCAGGGACTGCTCGCATCTCAGGATTTCTGGCTGCTCGATCTCGCTTCCATGAAGTCGCGCCCCCTCACCACGCTGCAAAACCGTGCCGCCATGCGAACCTTCGACGTTACCAGCGACGGCAAACAAATCGTCTTCGACCGCTTACGCGAAAACTCGCAGGTCGTCATGATCGACCTTCCCAAAGAATAAAAGACTAGCGTTATTCGATAAAACAACCGAGTTATGGGCAAACCGCAAGTTAACCGGTGTTAACAGGCGTCTCGACGCCGCACCATGCTCAGTCGTCAAATGTTTTTTCCTCACAACCGCCTAGTGAGCGCCATCACATCCACCCGCCCCACCCATCGGCGACAATCAAGCTCGACCTGTGTCAAGGCAGAAGTGTGCCCATCATCATCAAGCCCTCGAAGTCGTCCCAGCCCCACTGCTCCGGCCAGCTTGGACAACACAAAATTCAGCGGGTCCTGTGTCAACCCCTCGCGAAAATCTCGAGGTGCGTCAGCCTCCATCTAACTCCTTATTCGTGAATATTTTACAAATAACTCCTTTGAAACCAAAGATTTGCAGGGAATTTCTCGCTAACACCATGATTCTAAAGAACCGAGGTACATTTTTTTTCGATCCGTCGGCTAGTTACCAAAAAGTTAACAGACGCCAACCTTATGATTCTAATACCCCGAAGAAACCGGGGCTCGACAAAAAAAATAGGGCCGGTGGAGGATATCCGGCCCCTATTAGCGGCTTCGACGTACTTCACAGTCTCTTAGGCGGTGATTAGCGACTCCAGCGCTACGCGGTTCGGGATCACCAGGGTTGAGCCGGTCTGCTGAATCAGGTGCTGCTTCTTGAATCCGGCGAAGAGGCGGCTTACGGTTTCGCGCGAGGAGCCGATCATCTGTCCAATCTCTTCGTGAGTCAGGGCCAGCTTCATCTGGCTGGGGTTCTTGGCGGCGATGTTCTCATCCAGCCATCCGACTAACAGGCGGGCGAGCTTTTCGCTCGCCGAATCGGAGAGGATGAGGTCGCGGATTTCGCGGCAGGTCGAGGCATAATCGCGGCTGATGTGCTGCGTGACCCAGAGGGCAAGTTCGCCATGCTGGCGCATCAGGCGCAGCAAATCGGCTTGGCGGAGGAAGCTGATCTCGCAAGGCTCCTGCGTTTCAGCTGTCGCTTCGTAAGATCGCCCGGAGACTACGGCGGCCACACCCAACGGGCAGCCAACTTCGACAATCCGCAGAATCAGCGTCCGGCCGTCGCTGCCGCAGACCGAAAGCTTTACGCGCCCGCGACGCACGATGAAGACGCCTCGTGGCGACTGCGCTTCGGCGAACAAAACTGCTCCGGTGGGATAGCTGGTGGTGAGCGCCGCTTGCTCCAGGGCTTCGATCGCGGCTGGGGGAAGGTCGCCAAACGTCTTATCTACCGGTGCAAGTTTCTGGGCATGGTTGACTACTTGTGTGGCCATATGTTGCCTCCGCTCACACGTACTTTGGCAAGCGCCTCGCCATTCGTCCAACACGGGCCCAAAATTAAAGAAGTTGTCTAAGTGGAACGAAATAATAGCATTGTTTGGTACGGTAACGAACATTATATTTTCCATCCGGCATCGCGCTGCCTCTGAAACTGAGTGCTTTCCCACAGCGATGTGTGATCTCCATCACCAATCCATTGGTTATATGACCAAAGAGTTGGTCTATCCCAGCGTCTTATGGATGGTATTCAAGAGGGCGGTGCGGCTGAAGGGCTTTTCCAGCAGAGTGATGCCGCGGCTCAACACCTCGCGTTCGGCGATCAATTCGCCCGTGTAGCCTGACATGTAGACAACCTTCAGGTTTGGACGAGTGCCTTTCACACGTTCGACCAATTCTGGGCCGCTGATGCGGCGCATCACGACGTCGGTCAATAAAAGATCGACCGGGTCGGGATGAGACTCCAGCCATTCCAGCGCCGACGTGCCATCGTCGGTATCGATGACCGTGTAGCCGTGCTCTTCGAGGAGTTGCTTCGTCAACCCGCGCATGATCTCGTCGTCTTCGACCAGCATAATCGTAGTTCCGTGCCGTTTGGGGCTGACCGCCTCAACTTCGGGATTAGCGGCCAGGCCAATCTTGTGATCCGCGCTGGGAAGATAAATCTTGAAGGTCGTTCCGTGTCCCGGCTCGCTGTAAACCATGATGTGGCCTAAGCTTTGCTTGACGATGCCGTAGACCGTGGCCAGACCAAGGCCGGTTCCTTTGCCGGCCTCTTTGGTAGTGAAGAAGGGTTCGAAGATGCGCGAGACTGTAGCTTCGTCCATGCCGCTGCCGGTATCGCTGACTGCCAGCAAAATGTATTTTCCCGGCGGCATCTGCTGATGCTGATCGGCAAAAGTCTCATCGAATCTCTCGGTTCGAGTTTCGAGGATAAACTTGCCGCCGCGAGGCATGGCATCGCGCGCATTGACCGCAAGGTTGACTACGATCTGATCGAGCTGGCCAGGATCGGCTTCGACCACCGCCGCGGGTGACTTGGACACAATCAGAATTTCGACATCGTCTCCCATCAGCGGGCGCAGCAGCTTGCTCACGTCTTTCAAGCGTTCGTTAAGGTCGAGAATACGAGGTTGAATCGCCGAAGAGCGGCTGAAGGTCAAGAGTTGGCGAGTCAACGACGAGCCGCGTTCCGTGGCCTTCCTGATGTTCTCGACGTACTGCAAGGGTCCGGCGGCAGGATCGATCCGGTCGCGAAGGAATTCGGCGCAGGCACTGATGATGCCCAGGATATTGTTGAAGTCATGCGCCACGCCTCCGGCCAGGCGCCCGATCGCTTCCATCTTTTGCGATTGACGGACTTGCCCCTCAGCTCTCTTTTGAGCGGTGATGTCGCGCGCAATCGCCGACGCTCCTACGATGTCGCCACTGGCACTCCGCAGCGGGGAGACTGAAATGGAGACGTTCAGCTGGCGACCGTCCTTGGTCACGCGCACCGATTCATAGTGGTCGATGCTCTCTCCGCGCACGATCTTTCGGAGAATCTCGGGGATCTCATCCGGGCGATCGCTCGGCGCGAGCAGCGATATGTTCTTTCCCACGACCTCTTCCGGAGTATAGCCGTAGATGCGCTCGGCGCCTTTATTCCAACTGGTGATCATGCCATTCAGATCTTTGCCGATGATGGCGTCCTCGGAAGAATCAATAATCGACGCCAGGCGCGTGCGGTATTCCCCGAGTTGCTCACTCGTTCGGCGATGCAGTTCTTCGTTGGCGCGGCGCAACTCTTCGGCGATTCGCTTGCGGTCGCTGATGTCGCGGATCGCGCTCAAGACAAACATGCCCTTATCGGTGGAGACCGGGCTGAGGCTGATTTCTACTGGAAATTCCGAGCCATTGCGCCGCCGTCCATAAAGCTCCAAATCCGCGCCCATGCGGCGTGTTTTCGGTTTTTCGGCGAAGTGCTCGCGATGTTCGTGGTGCCGGCGGCGATAGCTTTCCGGTACCAGGGCTTCTATTTTCTGGCCAATCAGTTCGTCCCGCGTATAGCCGAATAGCGCTTGTGTTTGCGAATTGATCTGCACGATCATTCCTTCGCTGTCGACAGCGACGATGGCATCGGGAAGGGCTTCGAGCAGATCGCTGGAGAGCAACACCTCGCGCAACGCACGGACAGAAAGCGAGGGCGCGGTTTCCTCTTCATCAAACGAACGTAGGGACATTCACCCACTCGGACGGTCGGGGGTATTGGTACCTAATCTAGTGCGAAAGGCTCTGCTTGTAAAGGCGTGCCTCCAACTGGGGAAGCCTGCCCCGGCGTATTCGTTATGAGACTGCAAAGACCTCGCCGGCTTAACGCGCACCGCTCCTTAGTAATCAATTGCGAGGCGAAGGGTTGCAGGTAATATCGGACTAGCGGAATCGTCCCTGGGATGGCCCCAACGGATCATCTAATAAAAATTCGCGAGCTTACGGTGGCGTACTCTGCCCACGAAGGAATTCCCATTCGCGCCGTGGACCGCGTTAACCTTGAAATTCATACGAATGAGATCGTCGGGATATTGGGCGAATCGGGTTGCGGCAAGAGTACGCTGGCCAGCGCGTTGCCGCGATTGCTGCCGCCACAGGCGAAATGCAGGGGCGAAATTCTGTTCCGTAATCGCGATCTGCTGAATTTATCCGAGGCGGAACTGCGATCGATTCGAGGCCGTGAAATCGCGCTGATTCCACAAGAGCCGGCTCTCGCTCTCAATCCAGTCATGACGGCGGGTGCGCTGCTTGGCGAGGTTTTGCGTGCGCACCTGGCCCTTAGCACTGGACAACGCCGCCAGCGTGTGCTCGAGTTGCTGCGTGAGGTGGGCTTCGATCGTCCGCAAGAAATCTATTTCGCGTATCCCCATCAACTCAGCGGCGGGCAGCGCCAGAGGATCGCCATTGCCCAAGCGGTTGCATGCAGGCCCGCCCTCCTCATCGCCGATGAGCCTACCAGCAAACTCGACGCGACCTTGCAAAGCGACATCGTCGAGTTGCTGTCGCAGATCAGGCGTCAACACGGCACAGCGATACTGATCATCAGCCACGCTCCGGCGCTCTTTGCCGGATTTGCAGATCGTATCGCGGTGATGTATGCCGGACGGATCGTGGAAGTTGGTAGCGGCGTCGAAATCCTGGGCCGGCCGCTGCATCCTTATACGCAGGCTCTGCTGAGGATCGCCGGCTCCTCGCTGATTACCGGCGCCAGAGTGAGTGCGCGTTTCCCCGCGATCGCAGGCGAGTCTCCCAACCCTGGCTGCGTCCCCCAGGGCTGCCGCTTCGAGCCGCGTTGCTCTGAGCGGATGGAGATCTGTTCACTGCGCTATCCGCAGACGTTCTTGCCCGAGCCCACGCGGCCAGTGAGTTGCTTCAAGTATGGGGAGTAAC
Source organism: uncultured Acidobacteriaceae bacterium (assembly GCA_963822025.1). Taxonomy (GTDB): domain Bacteria; phylum Acidobacteriota; class Terriglobia; order Terriglobales; family Acidobacteriaceae; genus Acidiflorens. Next base: position 2,852,750 of record CAWGFW010000008.1, read on the forward strand.
TTGCCGAACTTATCGACTCATCCCCCGACCTATTCGCCCCTGGGGGGCTCGCCGGAGAGTTTGTTGCGAGTTATCGGTCTTCGTAAGAGTTATATCCGCGGCGCCCTGTGGCAAAAGCGCACGCCGGTTGCGGCTGTGATCTCGGCTGACTTGGAGATTGCGCCCGGGCAAACGTTGGCGCTCGTTGGAGAGTCAGGGTCGGGAAAGTCCACCGTCGCACGATGCGTGGCGCGCATCGAGAGGCCCGACGCCGGTCAAATCCTGATGCAGGGAGCGGACATCGCGCAGCTTTCCGCCCGCGCATTGCTTCCATTTCGTTGCAGGATCCAAATGGTCTTTCAGGACGCAGTAACTTCGATGAACCCGCGTTTCTCGGCAGTCGAAATTATCGAGGAGCCTATGCTGATTCGTCGGGAAACCGTTCGCGATCGTCGCTCCCGCGCCCGCGCCCTGATGATCGAAGTGGGACTCTCTCCAGACTGGATGCATCGTTCGATCCTGGATTTTAGTGGCGGGCAAAGGCAGCGCCTCGCGCTGGCGCGGGCGCTAACCATGCGCCCACAGCTACTTGTTCTGGATGAGGCGCTCACCGGTCTCGATGTATCTACGCAAGCGCAAATTGCCAACTTGCTGCTCGACCTGCAAACCGCGCACCAGTTGACTTATCTGCTGATCTCTCACGACCTGGCGCTGGTGGCGCGGTTGGCGGACGTGATCGGAGTTATGGCCGAAGGGCGGATCGTAGAAGCTGGCCACGCGCAGCAGATAATTTCTAATCCCACGCATCCCGCAACTAGGAAACTTCTAGCCTCGGCGGAAGCAGCGGCGGCCAAACTCACCACAATAACGGGAGCGTCGTCGTGACTTATATTTTTCGCCGGATGTTGCGCGCAATTCTCTTGTTGGTCGCGGTATCGGCGCTCTGCTTCCTTTTTACCGAAATGGCGCCAGGAAGTTTTTTCGACGAGATGCGGCTCAACCCGCAGATCTCGCCAGAAACGATCTCGGCTCTGCGCACCAGTTATGGATTGGATCAACCGCTCGTGGTGAGATATGCGCGCTGGGTGAAAGCTGCCTTGCATGCGGATCTTGGCTACTCCATCGCTTATAACACGCCAGTTGCGCCGTTGTTATGGAGCCGCGCGAAAAATACGTTGCTTCTTACTATCTCCGCGCTAGCGCTTACTTGGCTGATCTCCGTCCCGCTCGGAGTATGGGCCGCTGATCGCCGCGGCGGCCTGGTCGACAAGGCGGTTGCTCTTGCCAGTTCATTCATCATTGCGGTTCCGGAGTTGGTGATTGCCGTCGCGCTACTTGCGCTCGTCGTTCGTTGGCGAATCCTGCCTGTCGGTGGAATGATGTCTGCCGACTCTGACGCGTTTTCCACGCTGGCGAAATTGCGGGATCTCGCGCGACATCTGGCGTTACCCGTTCTCATCTTGGTTCTTTGTGAAACGGCCATTATCGTCAGGCACGTTCGCGCTAGCGTGCTGGAGGTGTTGGGCGCAACTTATGTGCAAGCCGCCCGTGGATTGGGCGTGAGCCAGGGCCGGTTGCTTTTTCGCCATGTGCTGCCGGTCGCTGCGAATCCCGCCATTTCGCTTCTTGGCTTTTCTCTCGCTGGCCTGCTCAGTGGATCGCTGATCGTTGAAGTGGTTTGCGGCTGGCCCGGCCTGGGGCCTCTGATTCTTGAAGCGACCTTATCCCGTGACTTATATCTCGTCATCGGCGGAATCATGTTCTCGGCATTGTTTATGGTAGGCGGGAATCTCGTTGCCGACCTGATGCTCCTCGCCGTTGACCCGCGCATTCGCAAAGAGGGAGTGGATGCGCGCTAAGGCCGTCGTCCTGATCGCCCTGCTCGTCGGCTTGCACCTGGCGCTGCTGCTGGCAGGCTTTTTCGCCCCCTACGATCCCGTTGCCCAGAATCGCGAATTGTCCTATGCTCCGCCGACCCACTTGCACTTCCGGGATAACGCAGGGCTGCACCTCCGTCCGTTTGTTTATGCATCGGAGGCCGTGCTGCAAGGTGATCAGCAGGGGAGTTATCAGGAGAATCACGGCCAGGAATATAAAATACATATCCTTGTAAGTGGACCGAGTTATAAGTTACTCGGCGTCTACTCGTCGACTGCGCATTTATTCGGAGTCGACGAACCGGGGAAGATCTTTCTCTTTGGGACCGACGCCTACGGCCGCGATGAATTCTCGCGCGTGCTTTTTGGCGGACAAATCTCCGTGGCCGCCGGAATGGTCGCGACTTTTATCACGCTTTTCGCCGGAAGCATCGTCGGCGTCATCGCCGGATACTATGGAGGCTGGGTCGATGAGGTTCTGATGGGCATTAATGAGCTTTTTCTGTCGCTCCCATGGCTCTATTTCCTGCTGGGGGTGCGAGCCTTTCTTCCGCTACATCTGAGCACGCTGCGCACGTTCTTTTTATTGACCGGCGTGATCGGGTTGATCGGCTGGGCGCGCCCGGCGCGGTTATTGCGAGGAGTGGTGCTCAGTTCGCGTAACCGAAACTACGTTCTGGCGGCGCGCAGCTTCGGGGCCACCGACTACTATCTCCTGCGGCGTCATATTCTGCCCGAGCTCTCTGGCTTACTCCTCACCCAGGCCGCATTACTTGTTCCCCGTTATATCGCCGCTGAAGTTACGCTCTCCTTCTTTGGCCTAGGAGTTAACGAGCCCGTGCCTAGTTGGGGAAATATGCTCAGCACTTTGCAGCAATATAGCGTTCTCGTCTCCTACGGTTGGCTTCTCGCTCCCGCCTGCGCTCTGGTAGTTACTTCCGTACTCTATAGTTCACTCGCTGAGGTGTTTCATTCGCGGTTAAAATCTACTTAACCTAGAAAGCCGTTCTGTGGGGTAAGGGGTCTTTAATGAAGTTGATCCGCCTAGCCCTACACGTGTGCCTGTTCACGGGCGCATGTTTTGCCGCCGCGCCCGCTCCTGAAGCGTCGAAAGCTGGCGAAGAACTCGCGCGCATGGCCGAGGTCACCGGCCGCTACGGCGGGCACTTGACCATCGGTCAACGCTCCGAGCCCAAGACGCTGAATCCGGTCACGGCGACCGACGCCGTTTCGCGTGAGGTGATCGGGCGGCTCATGGGCGATCTCATCGAGATCAACCGCTCGTCGCAACTGACGGAGCCGGCGCTCGCGAAGTCGTGGAAACTATCTGCCGACGGCCGCACTTTTACTCTCCAACTGCGCAAGGGAATCCGTTTCTCCGACGGCCATCCTTTCGATGCCGACGATGTAATTTTTTCGTTCAACGTTTACATGGATGAGGCCGTCGACTCGCCGCAGCGGGATTTGTTGATCATCGACGGCAAGCCCATCGCAGTTACCAAACTTGATCAATATGCGGTGCGCTTCGTGTTGCCGCGTCCCTATGCGGCCGCCGAAAGATTGTTCGATGGACTGGGAATCCTTCCGAAACATTTGCTCGAAAAATCTTACCGGGAAGGCCATTTCGCGCAGGCCTGGTCGCTCCATGTGCCACCCGCCGAAATCGCTGGGCTGGGTCCGTTTCGTCTCAAGCAGTATGTGCCGGGCGAGCGCGTCGTCTTAGAGCGCAATCCTTATTACTGGAAGGTGGACCGCGAGAATCAGCGCCTGCCCTATCTCGACGAACTCGTATTCCTGTTTGTGGGCACCGAGGATGCGCAGGTAATGCGCTTCGAGGCGGGAGAAACTGACATCGTCAGCCGCCTCAGTTCGGAAAACTATAACTTGCTGACGCGCGAAAAGTCGCGCAGTGGATCGCAGTTAGCGGACATGGGGCCGGGTCTGGAATACAACTTTCTGCTGTTTAATCTGAACGATCTTGGCGGCAAGAAACTCGACGAAGTTGCCGCTAAACAGGCATGGTTCCGCGATCTGAAATTTCGGCAGGCAATCAATACCGCGGTCGATCGCCAATCGATCGTGCGTCTGGTCTACGGCTCGCGCGGCGCTGCTCTGTGGGGAAACGTTGGGCCGGGAAATAAGTTGTGGATCAACCAGACTCTTCCACATCCGGCGCAGTCGATCAAGACCGCGCGCCAGTTGCTGCAATCGGCGGGATATTCGTGGAATTCTGCCGGCCAGTTACAGGATT